>CAVRAQ010000029.1:0-13073 GCA_963718985.1 uncultured Acidobacteriaceae bacterium | reverse complement strand
AACCCAAGCCCGTTGCTTACTATTTAGGGCCTCGCGTCCCCATGGAGGTTGAATAGGACGGTGCGGGCCATCTCCAAGGTGTTAGGTTGCGCGTTGTCGCCGCGAGTGGCAGACGCACGATGTCTCGTTCCTGGAGCCTTGCATTCAAATAGGTTTTTACTTCGCGGAACGAGCCGCGAATGGTCTTGTTGAGATATTTCCGCCTTTTGATTTCAGGATCGCGGTCGAGAGAAACGCGCACGAGCCACGTGTGTGTTCCGCGTGTAATCAAGTTGCCCAGCTTTCCTGACAATGAAACACCTCCTGCCAGGAAATGGGCACATAGACCGCACACAGGTGTGCGCGGAGATCAAGTTTTATTGGTCTTTTTGAGGGGTGCTACTGATGGTGAGTCTCGGTGCCATCTTGCTACTCCCAGTCCCTGAGAACATGATTTTTCCGGGTACTGGCAATCAGTGGGCGGTGCAAATCGTCTGAGGAAGGCGCTCGATCGTCATTGGCGCATTCCCGGACCCTCGAGCGTCTATAAGGGCCTATCCGGACCCAACAAGATTTCCGAATAGCCGGTTTTACGTCCAGGTGGATTGGATTTGCCAACACTGGCCTACCGCCAGGGAGTGATCCAACTGTGAGCTCAAATCATTAGTTTCCCGCTCGCTTCAAAGCACATGCGGAAAGCCTTTAAAAGCGCCACTCGCTCGGGCATTTTCGGATAGGGTTTTCCGCTCACCGCTTGCACCGGGTAAACCATCCGTCGCTGATTCTGCGCGGAAACTTGCACAGTAGATTAACCGCATTCATCCACGGTTGGGGTCGCTGCGTACGGGGAAGAATTGTTTCAAACAGAGGCAGGCTCTTGCTCGGCTTACGGATTGTGCCAGTCATCGGAATCATCCTGCCATCGAGGAGATCCTTTGATGGAAAGAGCTGCACAGAAAATGCTTGCTAAGAAGCACGCGATGATGCGTGCCTCTACCCCGACAAAATATCCTCTATTGGTGCTGCGGGCATTCGGGTGCGTACTCCTCTGCAAGGTGATAGCAAGTTCCGAAGCCGCCATGGTGGAGTTCGCCGGCTTGGTTGAATGAGTGCTAGAATGAGCCAACCTTCTTGGAGCCAACAGCGATGGAGCAGCCAGGATCGAAGGATTCCAGCGTGTCCCCGAGCGGAATCACTGCGCTGCTGCGCGACTGGCAGGCTGGCCGTCCTGCGGCGTTAAATGAACTGTTCGAGGCCGTCTACCCTGAGCTGCACCGCATCGCCCGGCGATATAGCGGCCGCGAGAGGATCTCCTCAACACTACAATGCACGGCAGTGGTTCATGAGGCATGGCTGAAGCTGGCGCAGTCGCAGCAGGTGAGCCTGAAAGATCGTGCGCATTTCTTCGCCTTCTCGGCACGGCTGATGCGCACCATCCTGATCGACTATGCGCGTGCCCGCAAGAGCAAGAAGCGGGGCGGGGGAGAAGCAAACTTCTCCCTGATGGATTCCGACGCCTTGGTCTATCAGTCCGATGTCGAAATCCTGGATTTGAATGCCGCGCTCGAAGAACTGGAGAAGCTCGATCCAGTGCAAGGCCAAATCGTGGAGATGCGTTATTTCAGCGGCCTCAGCATTACGGAGACCGCCGAGGCGCTGGGAGTATCGGAAAGCACAGTCAAACGGGAGTGGTTGGTTGCCAAGACCTGGATTCGCAGGCGTCTGGTGGAGAGCGGGAAACAACCATGATCGCGGAAGGCTGGAAGCGCGCAAAGGATCTGTTCTCAGAAGCCCTGGGACTGCCCGAGACCGAGCGAGAGGCCTTTCTCGAAGCCCAGCAGGACGAGCCGGAGATCCTTGACGAGGTGCGCTCGCTGCTGGCCGCCTATCGCGATTCTCCCGAATTTCTTGAAAACGCCACGCCGACACTGCTGGCGGAACTGCGTTCGCGGGAGAGTGCGATTCCATTTGCCGGCCGGCGCATCGGGGCCTGGGAGTTGGTGCGCGAGATCGGCCAGGGCGGCATGGGCGTGGTTTGGGAAGCACGGCGCGCCGATCGGCAGTACGAGCAACGCGCGGCGGTGAAACTGCTGCGCGCCAGCCTGTTTTCCGAGCAGGACGCCCGCCGTTTCCGTGAAGAGCGCCAGATCCTGGCTTCGTTGAATCATCCCGGCATTGCGCGGCTACTCGACGGAGGCATGCTCGAAGACGGGGAGCCTTACCTGGTGATGGAGTACATCGATGGACTTCCGCTCAACGGCTGGTGCGAGCTTCATCGGCCGAGCCTGCGGCAACGCATCGAACTCTGTCTCGAGGTCTGCTCCGCGGTGGAATACGCACACCGCCAACTGGTGATTCATCGTGATTTGAAACCGGCAAATATTCTTGTCGGCATCGACGGTACGCCCAAGCTGCTGGATTTCGGCATCGCAAAGCTCGTCCCTGAAGGGGGAAGTTACCGCACGACTACGAAGCTGCTCACACCGGAATGCGCCAGTCCGGAGCAGGCGTGCGGGAAGCTGATGTCGACGGCCAGCGACCAGTTTTCGCTCGGCGTGTTGCTCTATCAACTGCTGACCGGACGGCATCCTTTTGCGGCTCCGGATGCGAGCCCGATGGAGGCATTGCGCGCCATCTGCGAGAACGAACCCCGGCTGCCCAGCGCTGTTGCGGAGAAGTGGAGCCGCGAGTTGCGCGGGGAACTCGATGCCATCCTTCTGCAGGCGCTTAACAAGAATCCCGCCGGACGCTATCCCTCGGTGAGCGCCTTCGCCGGCGATCTTCGCGCATGGCTCGATGGCCTGCCGGTCAGCGCTGTTCGCCCGTCCTGGTGGCGGCGGAGTGCGAAGCTTGTGCTCCGCTACAAAGCGCTGAGCACGGCGATTGCGACCGCGGTGTTGATGCTGGTGACGGGCATTGTCGTGACATCGATCGAGGCCCGAAGGGCGCTGCGCGCCGAGCAAGACGCGCTTGCGCAACGTGATCGCGCCGAGAACGCGCAACAGACGGCACAGTTGCAGCGGGATCGAGCCGTTGCTGCCGGGAAATCCGCCATTGCCGCCGAAAAGGCCGCAGCCGAGGACCGCAACCGGGCCGTCAGCGAAAGCCAGCGTGCCGACATCGCAGCCAAGTCGACGAGCAGCATCAACGAATTCCTGGAGCAGGATCTGCTGGCCCAGGCCGATCCCAATGTACAGGTTGATAAGAACACGAAACCCGACCAGGATCTGAAGGTGCGCACGGCGCTGGACCGGGCTGCAAACCGCATCCAGGGCCGATTCGAAGGGCAACCGCTCATCGAGGCGGAGATTCGCCAGACCATCGGCAAGAGCTACGACGACCTGGGACTGTATGCCGAGGCCCAGGTGCAGATCGAGCGAGCCGTTGCATTGCGCCGCAAAGTGCTGGGAGAACACGCGGCAGAGACGCTCGCCAGCATGGACGCGCTGGCCTTGATCTATGTAAGAGAGACGCACTATGCACAGGCCGAAGCGGTTTACAAACAAGTCCTGCAGGCACGGCGACAGTACTTCGGGGAAGACCGCTCCGAGACGCTTGACACCATGATGAATTACGCGTTTCTTTACTACTTCACGGGCCGTTACCCCGATGCGGAATCGATGCTGGTTGACGTGGTGAAAAAGCGGCGCAGGCTCTTTCCCGGAGAACTGCAGGAACTGATGGTTTCGTTGGACTCCCTGACCGGCGTTTACAGCGCAGAAGGTAAGCTCGCTGCCGCCGAGCCGATCGCTTTGGAGAGTCTGGAACTTTCGCGGCGCTTGCATGGCGACGATCATCCCGACACATTGAACGGCCTGCATGACGTGGCCAGAATCTACCGCTGGAGAGGCGATTACGAGAACGCGGAAAAGCTCTTGTCGGAGCAGTTGGAGCGTTCACGGCGAGTGCTGGGCCCGGAGCACCCCGATACCCTGGTCGCTGTGAACGATATCGCCGTGATTTACCGGCTCGAAGGCCGATACGAGGAAGCAGTCGAAATGCTTCAGCAACTGATTGAGGTGAACCGGCGCGTGAAAGGCGAAGAGGGCTACTCGACGCTCGCCAATCGTATTAACATGGTGATGGTGTTGAACGCCATGGGAAGATTCGCCGAAGCCGAGCCACTTGGAACGAAGATCCTGGAGACGTTCCGCCGCGTCTATGGCGAGGAAAATCCGGGAACCGTCTCAGCCGTAACCATAGTTGCCTCGACGTATCGCGGGCTGGGCAAGTACCGGGAAGCCGAATCCCTCCTTCTCAAACTTCTCGAAACGACACGCCGCGCCGAGGGTGCCGAGCAGACGAATCTGGCGACGGCCATGACCGCCCTGGGAGCCACCTATGTGGATGAAGGGAAGAACGATCTAGTCGAAGAGACTCTGACCAACGCTCTCGCCATGGACCGCAGGCTTCTCGGGCCCTCGAACATGACCACCGTTGCCTGCATGACCTCGCTCGCTCGTCTTCGGTTGACGCAGCAGCGGTACGCCGAGGCCGAGACTCTGCTGCGCGAAGCAATCAAGGGCGCGGGAAGCCCCAAAACGCTGATGTGGGACGCCTTCGACCGACAGAGCATGTTGGGCGCAAGCCTGCTTGGACAGGGAAAATATGCCGAAGCCGAGCCCTTGCTGATCTCGGGCTACGAAGGGCTCCGGAAGCTGAGTCCCGCGATCTCCGCCGAAGCCAATTTCCCCGAAGCAGGCCAGCGCCTGGTGCGGCTTTATACCGCCTGGGGCCAGCCCGAGAAGGCCACTGCCTGGAGAGCCAGGGTGCAACAAACATCGGTGAAATAGGAATCCTCCCCGCCATCGGGATTCCCGCAATCTTCTTTTGACCCGATTTTCCTCCCGTTCTCGCTTAGACACAGTAGGGCCAATCAGGAATTGATGCAGGAAACGTGGCTGTTTCCAGCTGCCGCCTCTCGGTAGAGTGCGGGTTCCGGAATCATCCTTCCTGCGCGAGTCACTGACCTCTGAAGGCTGGAGCGCTCATCGCTCTGTCTCTCAGTGTGCCCTCGTCGCGCCCGCATTCGGCGCAATCGGAAAGGAATCGCCATGGAACTCCGCACCTGCACTGTCTTTTCGATGTTTTCTGCTGTTCATCCGGTAGCCGCAATGAGCTTGAAAAGGCTTCGGGCGCTCGCGCTTCTGGCCACGATCTTCTCGTTCGCCCTGGCGGCTATTGCACAGTCGGTGAGTTTTGCCGGAGTCGCCAGCACCGTCGGCAGCGGATTCGGATCCCCATACGGCGTGGCAGTGGACGCCAAGGGCGACGTCTTCGTCGCCGACAACGGCGACAAATCTGTGAAAGAGGTCGTGGCAGTGAATGGCCAGGTATCGTCTACCTCGACCACGGTTACGATCAAGAGCGGGTTCAGCAACGTCAACGGCGTTGCGGTGGACGCAAGTGGCGATGTCTTCGTAACGGACGGGGCCGCAGTCAAGGAGATTGTGGCCGTCGCCGGGCAAGTTTCTCTGTCTTCCTCCGTCGTCCTGGTAGGCAGCGGATTCGCGACGCCCTATGGCCTCGCCGTGGATGCGAGCGGCGACGTCTTTGTCGCCGATCATGATGGCCACGCGGTCAAGGAGATCGTGGCGGTTGGTGGCCTGGTATCGAGCACTTCGACCGTCAAGACTGTGGGTAGTGGATTCACGGGCCCCGAAGCGGTCGCAGTAGACGCTAGCGGCGACGTTTATGTGGCCGATACCGATTTCAGCACGATCTCTGAGATTGTGGCGGTGGGCGGCTTGGTATCGTCCACTTCGACCGTGAATATGATCAACAACGGATTCGGTCGCCCCGATGGTTTAGCTTTGGACGCTGCCGGCGACCTCTTCGTTACCGATGCCAACATCCACGCTTCTATACGGGAGATCGTGGCAGTCGGCGGCCAAGTCTCGCCTGCCTCCAAGATGGTCCAACTGGGGGGCGAGTTCACTGCCCCGGCTGGCGTGGCTTTGAGCGCGCGCGGCAATATCTTCGTCGCGGATTCCTCTGGCGATGCGGTCTACGAGATCCAGTATCCGTCAGCGAATTTCGGTCAGATCAAAGTCGGTTCGACGAGTTCGACGTACACGTTCCCCTTTGCCTTCAATTCGAACGTTACCCTCGGTGGCGTCGCGGTGCTCACGCAGGGCGCTTCCGGCAAGGACTTCCAAACCGCTTCGGGAGGAACGTGTAAGGCGCAGTCATACAGCAGCGACGGCGATTCCTGCACGGTCAATGTAACCTTCAATCCACTTGCGCCTGGGCTGCGCAGAGGCGCCATTGTGCTCTATGACAACAACACGCCGGCCAACCCACTGATCACGGTCAATATCTACGGAATCGGAGTTGCCCCGATGGTCGGTTTTCCGCCCGGCACAAACTGGAGGGTTGCCGGCTTGTATATTCCCCACTACGGGAATGTGTACGGTTACAGCGGCGACGGCGGTCCGGCTACTAGCGCAGAAATCAACTACCCCAATGGCGTGGCGTTCGATGGCGCAGGCAACCTGTATATCTCTGACCGTAACAATTGGGTCGTGCGGAAGGTGGACAGCAACGGCATCATCACAACGGTCGCGGGAAATGGAACCTCGGGGTATAGCGGCGATGGCGGGCCGGCCACCAGCGCCAGCCTGTACCTGCCGAAAAGTGTGGCAGTCGATGGCGCCGGCAACCTCTATATCGCGGATTCATACTACACCACCGTCGCCAACATTCGGAAGGTCGACACCAACGGCATCATTACAACCATTGCCGGAGGCGGATTTCTTGGCGGCGGTTACAACGGCGACAACATTCCTGCAAGCCAGGCGCAAATGGACGGGCTCCGCAAACTCCTATTCGATGGCGCCGGAAACATCTATATAGTGGATCAGGCTAACCAGCGCATTCGCAAGATAGACACCAACGGCATCATCACCACGGTGGCGGGCAATGGCACCCAGGGCTACAGCGGAGACGGCCAGCAAGCGACCAGCGCGGAACTGAACTATCCAAACGGCATAGCGCTGGATCAAGCTGGAAATCTGTTCATCGCAGATGGCAACTGCCACGTGCGAAAAGTGGACAACAACGGCGTAATCACAACCGTGGTTGGCAATGGAAGCTGCAACTCCAGCGGGGACGGCGGACCGGCCCTCGGCGCTGGAATCAATCCCGAATCCATAGCAGTGGATGCCGCAGGAAACCTGTATGTGGGTGAGGGTAACAACCACCGAGTCCGCAAGGTAGACACGAGCGGCATCATTACCACGGCGATGGGCAATGGCATTATTACTTATTCCCTGGATGGCACACTTGCGATCCCTGGAGGAGTAAATGAACCATCAGATTTCGCCTTCGATGACCTGGGCAACTTTTACGTTGCGGATTCAGTTTCCGTAGCAATCACAAAAATCGACATCGCCGATCCGCCATCACTTTCTTTCCCCAATACAAACGTCGGCTCGGCGAGCGCCGCCCAGGACGTTACCGTATGGAACGACGGCAACGCAACACTGACTTTCAGCCATACGATTCCATACGGTGACTTCACGCTGAATGGACCCGACACCACATGCATTCCTGGTGAAGAGGTTCTGAGTGTTGACGCCACCTGCGTCTTCGGGATCGAATTCGCGCCGCTGACTTCAGGCCCTCAATCCGGGAAGGTCGTGATGACGGACAACGCATTCAACGGCGCCCCGGCCACACAGACGATCCCGACAAGCGGCACCGGCATAGGAGGTCCCGCTATGCCCACGGTTACCACTGCTGCGACCAGCGCGATCACGCAGACCACAGCGACCGGAGGCGGCAATGTCACCGCGGATGGCGGCGCGACCGTGACTGGGCGCGGCGCGTGCTGGAGCACGTCGGTTAATCCGACCACGGCCGGCGCGTGCGCCAGCAGCGGCGCCGGCACGGGATCGTTCACCGCTTCCATTACCGGGCTCAGCCCCAACACGCTCTACCATGTCCGGGCATTCGCCACGAATTCGATAGGGACTGCCTATGGGAGTGACCTGACGTTCAACACACTCTCAGCCGCAACGCCCACCATCAACTGGACCCCGGCGACGCCTATCACCTACGGCGCCGCGCTGGGATCGGGCGACTTTAGCGCGACAGCGACTTCCGGAAGCACGAACGTCAGCGCCAACGGCACATTCGCCTACACCATCGGTTCGGTGGGCGGGACGACAGCGACGGCCAGCACCATCCTGCCCGGCGGGAGCGATCAACTCTGCGTGCAGTGGACGCCTTCTTCGAGCTACACGTCGCAGTACACCACCGCGTCCGAGTGCCTGCCCATCATGGTCAACGCCGCATCCACCGCCATCAGCTGGACGCCTGCCTCGCCCATCATCCACCCTGCCGCGCTTGGCTTTGCCCAATTCAACGCCTCGGTGTCCGCAGGCTCGACCAACGTGGTCGAGTACGGTAGCTTCGTCTACTATGTCGGCCCGGTGGGCGGAACGGTCGCCACCAGCAGCACGGTACTGCCGGTGGGCAACAACGAACAGCTCTGCGTTCAGTGGACGCCATCAAGCACATACTCGCTCGATTACAGCTCCTCTTCGCTATGCGCAACCGTGAATGACATCAGCTCGCAGCCCACAACAACTACCCTTTCTCCGAGCGCCAATCCGGTCTTTCTGTCCAGCGCGGTCACATTGACGGCAACGGTGACGCCCACCTCGGGCACGATCACGCCCACGGGCACGGTGACCTACCTCGACGGAACCACTGTGATTGGCACCGGAACGCTGAACTCCTCCGGGGTGACCACCTTCACTACCTCCAGCCTGGCTGCTGGTTCGCACTCCATTACCGCCAGCTACAACGGAGACTCAAACGACCTGGCCTCCGTAAGCAACCCGCTGACGGAGGTTGTGGAAGACTTCTCCGTTGCGGTGAGCACTGGAGCATCGGTGACGATTGAACCGGGCACAACAGCTACCTACACCGTTACGGTAAGCCCCGTCTCGCCGGCGACAACCTTCCCGGCGGCCATCGTCATGACGGCAAGCGGATTGCCAACAGGGGCAACCTACACCATGACGCCCGCAACCATTGGTGCCGGATTGGGCACAACCCCCGTGACCCTCGCCATCCAGGTTCCATTCGCCATTACGGAGATAAAAAGGAAGAGCGGCGATGGAGTGGTCCGCGGCCTTGCACCGTTCACCCTGGCGCTTCTGCTGTTGCCGTTTGCGGGCAAGCTGCGACGTGCGGGCAAACGCTTTGGCCGTATGATGTCGCTGCTGCTCTTATTGGCTGCTGGAGTGTCCGCGCTAGCCGGGCTGACTGGCTGCGGCGCAGGCATCGGCTTCTTTGGCCAAGCTCAGAAGACTTACACGGTGACGGTGACCGGAACCTCAGGCACGTTGTCGCACTCCACCAGCGTCACGTTGACGGTTGAGTAACAAGGAGAACTCAAGATGCGTATATCAATTCGCGGAAAATTGCCCCTTGCGAGCGCATGTATCCTCTTCGGGTCAGCCCTCTCGGCCCAGCAGAGCCCAAAACCGGCCGCCACTTCTTCGCAGGTCTCCACGGACCTTGGCGTAACCTTTTCTCTCGAGCGCTCCCAGGTCGTGCCCAGCGTGTGCTGCTTCTGGTTCAAGGGCGGCGGCGCAGATGCGGCGGTAACTTTTTGGAAGGGCCTGGGCATAGCCGGCACCGTCACCGGCGATCATAAGTCCAACGTCGAGCCGGGCGCGGACATCAACAAGATTGCCTACATGGCCGGCCCGCGCTACACCTTCAATCTCTGGGCCGGCAAAACCGCCCCTCCCGATCCGCGACGTTTGCAGTTTTTCGCCCAGGGTCTTTTCGGCGATTCGCACGGCTTTAACAGCGTCTTTCCCGCTTCTGGCGGCGCCGCAAGCTCAGCCAACTCCTTTGCCATCCAAACCGGCGGAGGCTTCAACTACTACTTCACCCAGCACTGGGGTCTGCGCCTCGTGGAGGCCGACTATGTGCGCACGGCCTTCCCCAACGTCGGCCAAAACATTCAGAATGATCTGCGCTTGTCTTTCGGCGCCGTGTACCACTTCCAGGCCGCGCCTCCGCTGCCTGCAGTGACGCTGGCTTGCTCCGTGAACCCAACCTCGGTCTTCCCCGGTGACCCGGTCACCGTAACCGTAACCGCAGGCAACCTGCTTCAAAAACTCAACGCAATTTATTCATGGTCCGGCACCGGCGTCACTGGCAGCGGCACCACGGCTACAGTTGCCACTACTTCGCTCACGCCCGGCACGTACCGGGTCAATGCCTCCGTGAAGGAAGGCAAGCCCGGCAAGGAAGGCCTGCTGCCCGGCCAAACCGCCGCTTGTTCAGGCAGCTTTACCGTCAAGGCCTATGAGCCGCCAACCATCAGCTGCACGGCCAACCCCGGCACCATCAAGCCCGGTGACGCGGCGAACATCACGGCTGTGGGCGTAAGCCCGCAAAACCGTCCATTGACGTACAGCTATACGGCCTCTGCCGGTACGATCACGGGAAGCGGGACAACGGCGGAGTACTCTTCGGCGGCCGCGCCGACAGGAGTGGTGGGAATCACTTGTAATGTGTCGGACGACAAGGGACACACGGAGAACTCTTCAACCAGCCTGACAATTACGGCGCCATATGTGCCGCCGGCGCCGAAAACCCAGGCGCTGTGCTCGATCAACTTCTCGACCGACACCAAGCGGCCTACCCGCGTCGACAACGAAGCCAAGGCCTGCCTCGACCAGGTGGCTCTGGACCTGAAGCAGCAGGCTGACGCGAAGGCCGTGATCGTTGCGGACTCCAACGCCAAGGAGAAGGATACCGAGGCGAAAGAACAAAAGCGGGCTGCTCGCAACAAGCACGTGAAGGTGGAGGACTTTGCCGCCCAGCGTGCCGTCAACGCCAAGGATTATCTGGTGACCGATCAGGGCATCGATGCCTCGCGCATCAGCGTCATGACCGGAACCGGAGACGATCAGTCGGCGCAAGACTACCTAGTGCCAGCGGGCGCAAACTTCTCCAGCGACGTGCGAATCGGCACAGCGGTGGACGAAACCGCCGTCAAGCCAGAACCACGCGAGCCCCCGCCCATGCGGCAGGGTAAGAAATAAGCAACGGAGGCAATCCGGGATGTAGTGACAGATAAACACGCCGAAATCCGGTAAGACGGGTCAATCGCGGGTGAATGGGGTGAGAGATTTATGAACAATTTGGTCTAAGTTACTCGCCAGTCGACACTTGATTTCGCGCTGAAGTGGGGAGCCGGAGGGGGACGCGCCCAGGATGGCGCGCGGCGTATCGTCAAGCAAAGCTCGAAGGAGAACGTGTATGCAAACTCGAAGACGTTTTTTCTTTTCAACATGGATGGTCGCAGCGGCAATCTGCGTGTGCGCTTTGCCCGCAAAGGCAGAGAGCAACAACGAGTGCCAGCAGAGCTGCGCGGCAAGCAGTGCGCAATGCCATCAGAAGGCCGATGCGGAGTATAGGCAGTGCATGAAGTATTGTTCGCCGGGCGCCGCGTACAGTATGTGCACAAAACAATGCGGCGCAAAACAGACCGGCACCGCGAATGGCTGCCAGAACGCCGAAAGAACCTGTCAGGAGCGGTGCGCGGCGAGTTCTGGCTCGGGATCGAGCTACGGTAAGAAACCCAGCTTGCACTGACGCGTGCGTCCGGCCGATTTGGCCTTGTACCGCGTTGCCGTTTGGCGCGATGAAGGGCAGGACTAAAGTCGCTGCCATCGCCGGAGACGCAATCGCGGCCCTTGATGGCTTGCGATTTCTTCCGGAAAACCCAACCGCTCCTGCGAGGAGGAACGATGAAACACCAACGAATTGCCATCCTGGCCGCCATGCTGGCGGCATTTGGAATCGCCGCGGTTGCTGTCGAATCGGGCGCACAAAGCAGTGCCGGCCACAAGCCGCGCGTGGCCGTTCTCGACTTCGACTATGCCACCGTGCAGTCCACCTCTGCAGCCATGTTCGGAAATGATGTCGACGTTGGAAAGGGGATATCCAACCTCCTCGTCACGGACCTTGTCAAGAGCGGTTCCTACTCCGTGATCGAGCGCTCCGCTTTGGATAAGGTTCTGGCCGAGCAGAACTTCTCCAACTCCAACCGCGCCGACCCCACAACTGCCGCCCGCATCGGAAAGATCCTGGGCGTCGATTACATCATCCTGGGGAGCATCACCGAGTTCGGCAATGAGACCAACAAGCAGAATGTCGGCGGCAGTGGCGGCAACTGGCACGGCTTCGGCGTTGGCGGCGTCGGCCACTCCAACTCCAAGGCCAATGTGGCCATTGACGCCCGGGTCATCAACATCGATACGGCGGAGATTCTCGCCGCGGCCGAGGGCAAGGGCGTGTCCAGCCGCTCCGGGCTTTCGCTGCTCGGCGGCGGCGGCAACTGGAATGGGTTTGGCAGTGGCAACGTCGATTTCGGCTCCAGCAACTTCCAGAACACGATCATCGGCGAGGCCACCAAGAAGGCCGTAGACCAGCTGACCTGCGCCTTCCATTCAAACGGGGTCAGATTAAGTTTGAATACATGACCTTCAGCATGTTTGACCAGATTCTCAGGAGATCCGTAATAAACCATTTCTCCCCTGTTAAGAAGCGCCATTCCCTGGCAGGTTGAGGAAATATCCCCGACAATATGAGTTGAAAGAATAATTATTACATCATGCTGGCTTAACTGGGAAAGTACATTTCTGAATTTTATTCTCTCATCAGGATCCAGTCCGGTAGTGGGTTCATCAACAATTATGATCTTTGGATTACCTATAAGAGCCTGTGCAATACCTAAACGGCGTTTCATTCCACCTGATAATTTGTTTGCCCGTCTGTCGCGCGCTTCAAGAAGTCCTACCTGATCAAGCAATCTGTCAACCTCTGCCATTCTTTCCTTTCTGTTTTTTAACCCTGCCAGCGATCCTGCATAATCAAGAAACTCCCAGGTTTTAAGTGCTGTAAAAAACCTGAAATCCTGCGGAAGATATCCAAGCATGCTTCTGATCTCTTTTCTGTGTTTCTGAATATCCTTTCCGTCTACCATTACAACACCTGAAGTAGGTTTCATAAGGGTTACCAGTATCCGCATAAGACTTGACTTGCCTGCTCCATTTGGA
>CAVRAQ010000028.1:0-85360 GCA_963718985.1 uncultured Acidobacteriaceae bacterium | reverse complement strand
TCCCCGCACTCGCCTGGTTGATGACGATGGCGATGTCGATCGACGTATTCTCCTGTAAGGCCCGCGCCGCATTCTGCGCCACATCCATGGGACGCCCACCCGCGCCGCCAGCCTTCATGGCCGTCTGCATGGCATCCATGGCGGCCTGGTTGTACTGCTGATACACAGGCGAATCCTGGCGCAACGAGAAGGCCATGGCAAACGCGCCGCCGCCGCGATTCACAAGCTGGTAGGGAGCCTTCTCCGAGTGGCGCGGAATGGAATCAATGGGGTCCAGATCCGGCTTCTTGTTTTCGACCCAGCCAGCCTGGGTGAGATTAGCCTCAACCGGCGCGATCACGGTGCCAGACCCTGCCGGACATAGGTGTCGAACTTCACCTCGCATTCCGACGGCGACCTCCACTCCGCACCGGCCAGCTTGTCGCGGATATGCGGATCGCAGTCGCCAAAGCTGCCCGAAACCAGGCCGAGGAGCAACATCGCGGTGGATCTTGATGGTTCCCGCGATTTGCAACGGTCCGCTTCCGGTGACGCTGCCGGAGATGGCCGCATCGAGCGTCAGGTCGTCCATACTGGTGATGGTCACGGTGATCGCATCCGCGCCGCGCGGCATCGCATCCTGGTTGTTTGCGCCGCTCCCGGACAGATGCAGGCTGAAGCGAAGCGGTTGTCGCCCCGAACGCCGCTGTTGTTGGCCTCTCGAATTGTCTGGGTCAGGGATTTGCCGTCCCACTCGATGCTCAACTGGGCCTGATGCGCGCCTGCCGGCGCAGTTTGCAGCGTCAATGAGGCGTGCGCATCCGCGGGCGTCGCGAACCAGTCGCCATAGATTCGCGGCAGGTTGAAGGTTTCTGCCGGAATGCCGTCTCCGGTGACGGTGATCTGGCTTTCACTCGCGATTGCGGGGGCGGAAGCGGTAAGGGCAAGGGCGGAGAGCGGGGCGAGCAGCAAAAATGCGGCGATTGCTACGAGGTTGCGCATAGAAATGGATTCTATCCATGTGTGAAATGAACTGCCAAGAGGCAAACACTTCTCCATCTGCTTTGATCTTCTACACTATCCCTCATGGAAGTCTTGTATGGGTTGCATGCGGTGGAAGAGGCGGTCAAAGCCGGCCGGCGGCGGTTCGACCAGGTTCTGGTGGCCCGCGAGCGGCACGATGCGCGCCTGGAACAGTTGTGGCCCTGTGCCGCGAGGCTGGCGTCCGCGTCCGCCAGGAGCCGCGAGAGCAATTGACCCAGATGGCCCAGACGCCCGCGCATCAAGGCGTCGTGGCCCTGGTTCGCCCGCAGGAATTTCTTTCGATCGAAGACCTGTTCGAGCCGGACCTGGGATGAAAACGCCGGAGCCCGCCTGCTGCTGGCTCTCGACGGCGTCGAAGACCCACAAAATCTCGGGCGCTGCTGCGCGTGGCCGACGGCGCAGGGGTGGACGGTGTGCTGCTGACCGAGCGCCGCTCGGCCCCGCTCAGCCCGGCCGCCGTGAAAGCCAGCGCCGGCGCAGCCGAACACCTGCGCATCGCCCGCGTAGTCAACCTGGTCCGCGCGCTCGAAGAGCTGAAGCGCCAGAACCTCTGGATCATCGGACTCGACGAACGCGGGACACGGATTACGATTGGTTCGACTTGACCGGCGACTGCGTTCTCGTGCTTGGCCGCGAAGGCGCAGGGCTCCACGACCTGGTGCGGCGAACCTGCGACCACCTGCTCCGCATTCCCATGGCCGGCGGCGTCAGCTCCCTCAACGTCTCGGCCGCCGGAGCTGTGGTGCTCTTTGAAGCCTTCCGGCAGCGCCGCAACGCCGCGGGCAGCGCTCTCCCGGTCGCCGCATCCGCGTCTAAACCACGCAAACAGAAAGGCTTGGGCTCATGAAGTTCTCCTTTGCACGGACCGTGATTCTCTCCGTGTCGGCTCTAATCTTCGCAGTGTTGTCCGCTTCGGCGCAGAGCCATGATCTGGGGCCCCCACCACCGCAATCAGCGCCCCAGCCGACACAACAACCGCGCGGCCAGGTCATCTTTTCCCGCTCCACGGATGAAGCCGGCGAGCCCACTACGCAGCCTGGCCTGGCCACGCCCCAAATTGCCAGCGCGCCAACCGCCAGCGACGCCGAGCGCCAGGCTGTTACGTTTGTCGGCTTCGACATGGACGTTCACCTGCGCACCGCCGAGGAGCAAATCGCCGTCCGCGCGCTGGTAACGGTGCGCAACGACGGCAAATCCCCGCTCGCCCACATCCCGCTGCAAATCTCGTCTTCGCTCAACTGGGAGCGCATCCGCGTTCTCGGCCGAGACGTGGCCTTTCCCGTGGCCACGCTCAACTCCGACGCCGACCACACGGGGCAGTTGCACGAGGCCGCCGTTCCTCTCAACGTCCCGCTCGGCCCCGGCCAGAGCATCCAGCTCGACGTTACCTATTCCGGCGCCGTCGCCAAATCCGCCCAGCGCCTGCTGGTCATCGGGACTCCCAACGATGTGGCCCTCCACTCGGACTGGGACGGAATCAGCGTCGCCTTCACGGGTCTGCGCGGCTTCGGAAATGTGGTTTGGTATCCAGTCTCCAGCGTGCCCGCGATTCTGGGCGACGGCGCCCGGGTTTTCGACGAGATGGGCGAGCACAAGCTGCGCATCGCCGGCGCGCAGTTCCGCCTGCGCCTAACCGTCGAATTCCCCCGCGGCCACGCACCCAACGTAGCTCTTATCAACGGCCATCCGGCTGCTCTTACGGTGACCAGTGTGGACAGCGTCGGTCCGGAGATAAACGGCGTCGCCACGGCCACGCTCGACAACTCGGTTCTCGGATTTGAGGCTCCCAGCCTCTTTGTTGCCGCGCGCGCGCCGCACGCCGCTGCCAACACTACCCTCTGGACCCTGCCCATCGACGAGGCTGCGGTGGAGTCCTGGAGTGCGGCCGCCGCAACGGTCACGCCGTTTCTGCAGAGCTGGCTGGGCCAGCGCCCGCGCTCCCAGCTTGTCGTTCTTGACCTTCCCGACCCCGAAGACGCGCCGTTCGAGACCGGCGCAATGCTGGCCACTTCCATCCGCGAAGCTACGCCCGAGCAGTTGGACGGCGTCCTGGCCCACGCCCTCACCCATGCGTGGATGCAATCTCCGCGCGCATGGCTCAGTGAAGGCGTTGCTCACTTCATGGGAACTCTGTGGGTGGAAAAGCAGCTTGGACGCACCCGGGCTCTCGAAGAACTTGAGGCCTCCCGGCCCGCGCTGGCGCTGGCCGAGCCGCCGAGTCCCGGCATAAGCTCAGGACAACCTCTGGCCCTTGCCATCTCGCCCATCTATTACCGCACCAAGGCTACGTATGCCTTCTGGATGCTCCGCGACATTGCCGGCGACGCTACGCTCTCCGCCGCTCTGCGCGCCTACAATCCCGCTGACGACACAAGCCTCGGCTATCTTCGCGACCAGGGCCCGAGCAGCTTTGAAAAGCTGCTTGAACAGGCCAGCGTCCGCCGCGATCTCTCCTGGTTTTTCGCCGACTGGGTGGATGCCGATAAGGGACTGCCCGACCTGACCATCGACAGCATCTTTCCCGCCCCCGCGCAGGCCGGTAACTGGCTGGTCGCCGTCAACATCTCCAACTCCGGCTACGCCTCAGCCGAAGTGCCCGTCACCGTCCGCTCCGACACCAACTCCGTTACACAGCGCGTGGTTGTTCCCGGGCGCGGCAAAGCCGTGCAGCGAATCCTCATCCTGGGCAAACCTACGTCAGTTCAGGTCAACGACGGAACGGTTCCCGAAACCCAGGCCAGCGTTCACGTGACCCGCCTCGACGGCGGAGAAGACAACTCGCCGTTACCTACACTGCCCGGCCGGCCGCAGTGATGGAGCGCAGAGATAGTTGGACTGTGAACATTGAGCACTTGCGGCTTGCGGTTGAAGCACCGTTTGCCGCGACGGGATTGATTTTTTGCTCGTGGTGTCTCAGAAGTTCATTGCATTTCTTTGAGGCTTGGTGTCATGCCTGAAGCGCCCTAAACGCAGATCCTTCGACTCCCTGCGCTTCGCTACGGTCGCTCAGGATGACAGCATTTATGAGATGAACTTTAGAGACAGAACACTAGATCTTTTGTAGATTCGCGAATTTTTCCATCAGCTTCTTCATCCCATGGCGATTAAACAGCACGGTGAGCTTGGCGCCTTCGCCATCGCCTTCGCGCATGAGCACCGTGCCTTCGCCATACTTCGAGTGACGGACGCGCTGGCCTTTCTTGAGGCCGGCGGCGCCACGGGGCGCTTCGGGCGGTTCTCGTTCTGGTTCAGATTCGCCGTGGGTTTGAGCTTCAACCCCGGGCGCCCCTCGATTGACCGGACGCGCCAATGCTCCGGGCTTGCCGAAGCCCGATTTGCCACCGAAGAATCGCGCGATGTTGTCGATCGAGTTCGGCGGCGCTTGCGGCGCTGACGCGCTTTCACTCTTTGGACTAGATTCGTGGCTCGAAGAGGGGGTCTTCGCGGTCATCCACGAAGCCACAAAGGGCTTGGAGGTTGAGCTCCTTCTACCATATCCAAATTCCTTGTTACCGGCTGCGGCCGGGTTGTAGGCTTCCTGGCTCTCGTCCTCGTAGTTGAAATGCCGGCCGTCGAAGTCGCCGGAGTGGGAGTGAGCTCGGCGACGCCCTGCGCCGTAGGCGGGCGTGGACCATGCGGGGCTGCGACCGCCCAGGTTCTCGATCAGCTGGCCGGGAACTTCTTCAAGGAAGCGCGAGGGAACGCTCATCTCAGGAGCGTCGTTTCCGTACCTGCGCCTATAGTGCGCGCGGGTCAGGATCAGCGAGTTCATGGCGCGGGTCATGCCCACATAGCATAGGCGGCGCTCCTCTTCGAGCTCCTCGGGGCTTGAGAGGGTGCGGGAGTGGGGAAAGAGGCCTTCCTCAAGTCCGGCGAGAAATACCAATGGAAACTCCAGGCCCTTGGCGGCGTGCAGGGTCATGAGCGTAACGCGGGCCTCGGGATCGTATTGATCGGTGTCGGAGGCGAGTGCGGCGTGGTCAAGAAACTCGGCCAGGGTTTCGCCGCGGACTTCGGCATCGTGAGCGGCGTTCGCCAGTTCCTTCAGATTTTCAATGCGGCTGAAGGCCTCCGGAGAGCCTTCGGCCTCCAAGGCCTTGATGTAGCCGGTGCGGTCGATAAGGAATTTAATCAGTTCGGGGAGGGTAGCGGAATCCCCTGGAATCCTGAAGGCCGGCTTGTCTTCGGAATCTTGTTCTGGTTTTGGTTGAGAGTCCGGGTCGGAACCAGAGGTCTTTTTCGGCATGACGAGGAACGGCCGCTTTGGCTGTGCGGCGAAGGGCGAAAAGGTTGAGGAGTCCAGCAGCGGAATCTGGTCCTGATTGCGGCCGAAGTCGAAGTTTGGGGGCGCTTCCGCGCTTTCCCCCTTTGGACTGCCTGTTTCGGCGTTGCCATCCCCATACTCGAAGCCGGTGTCGGCGTCTTGCTGCTGCGCCGCGTCGGCGGAGAGTTTTCCGGCGAAGTCGGGGTCCATCATGGCCTGGGCGTCGAGGATGAGCTGCCGGAAAGACTCGAGGGCCATTAGCGCGCGGGTAGAGATGAGGTGGTTGGAAATGGCGGCGCCGAGGGCGTCCCAGGTGGACTGACCGGTTTCGAGAGCCAGCCTCTCAAGGGTTTCGAGCGAAGTTTTTCCGATGCCGCGGGCCGGGGTGTTGATAACGCGCTGCAGCGCCATCGAGTCGTGCGGATTGCGCACCAGCCGCAGGTAGCCGAGCATGTCCTTGATCTCGGCGCGCTCGTAAAAGCTGAAGCCGCCGACCATGGTGTAGCTGATGTTGTAGCGGCGCAGCGCCTCTTCAACCAGACGCGACTGCGAGTTGGTGCGATACAAAACGGCACAGTGCCCGGCCGCTCCGGGATTTTGGGTTTCGGATGAGTCCGCCTGGCGCAGAAAAGTCTGAATGCGGTCGGCGATGAAGAGGGCTTCGTTTTCGCCGTCGGGAGCCTCGTAAAAGCCGATCGGGCTTCCGCCCTGGCGATCGGTCCAGAGCGTCTTGCCCTTGCGGCGGATATTGTTGGCCACCACTGCGCCCGCGGCCTCCAGAATGACCTGGGTCGACCGGTAGTTCTGCTCCAGCCTGATAATGCGGGCGTTGGGAAAGTCCTTTTCAAACTCCAGAATGTTTCGGATGTCGGCGCCGCGCCATGAATAGATACTTTGATCCTCGTCGCCAACCGCGCAGACGTTCTTCTGCTCGCCGGCCAGCAGCTTCATCAGCTCGTACTGCGGACGGTTGGTGTCTTGATACTCGTCGACGAGCAGGTAGCGATAGCGGCGCTGGTAGCGCTCGCGGGCTTCGCTGGACACCTTCAGCAGCCGCACCGCCTCGAGCAGCAGATCGTCAAAGTCGAGAGCGTTGTTCTTGCGCAGTTCGGCCTGGTAGCCCTTGAAGATGTGGGCGATGCGCTCGCTGTTCGGATCCTTGGAGGCGAGGTAATACTCCTGCGGATCGACCATATGGTTCTTGGCCCAGGAGATGCGGCCGAGAACGGTGCGCGGAGTCAGCTGCTTGGTGTCAAGCCCCATGCGGCGCATGATCTGCTTGACGATACCCTGCTGATCGTTCTCGTCAAAAATGGCAAAGGAGCGGGTGAGGCCTTCATTGCCCACCTTAAGAGCCTCGATGTCGCGCCGCAACAGGCGCACGCAGAGCGAGTGGAATGTGGCGATCAGTGGTTTAGCCAGCGAAGCGTGACCGAGCAGCAGGTCGACGCGTTCGCCCATCTCGCCGGCGGCCTTGTTGGTGAAGGTGACGGCCAGAATTGAGTCGGGCGCGACGCCTTTTTCCTGGATGAGCCAGGCGATGCGGCTGGTGATGACGCGGGTTTTGCCGGAACCCGCCCCGGCAAGAATGAGCAGGGGGCCCTCGGTGGCCTCGACGGCGGCTCGTTGTTCGGGATTGAGGTTGGAGAGGAGCGGCTGCAAGGCGAAGGTCCAGGCGGGAAGCGTCCTTGATCCAGTGTATCGTTCGGGACTGTGGCGGCGTAGGGCTCGGGTGACGGACAGGGTGCGGAGGAGTGGAAGAGCATTGGGAACAAAACGTACATTTTGTACAATTTGTCTAATTTGTACAAAATGTACGTTTTGATGTAAGCTCGTGTTATGACTACGGTCTCTGCAACCCATGCGAAACAGAACTTTGCCGCAATTCTAGATGCCGCGCAGCGCGAACCGGTGAGAATTCGCCGCCACGATCGGGAAGTGGCTGTGCTTGTGTCCGCGGAAGAGTATGAGCGCGTACGCAGACTGCGCGCAGAGGAACTCATTCGGTCGTCCGAGGAGATGGGGCGCTATGCGGAGTCGAAAGGGATGACCGATGAACTGCTTGAGCAGCTCCTAGCCGATAAAGGATGAGCCTGCTGATCGTCATCGACACCAATGTCTATGTCAGTCGCGCACTGCGAGTCGCCTCGATTCCGGGAAGGGCAGTAGACAAGGCCTGGCTTGAGGCGACAACTTTGCTTTCGGAGGCCACATGGACAGAGTTGCAGATGGTTCTCAAGCGTACCAAGTTCGCTGCTTATATTCGCCCCGGGACCCTTGAACCATACCTCGAGAAGGTCCGGTCTATTGCCACGTTCGTTTCGGTATCCACATCCATCCACGCGTGCCGCGATCCGCGGGACGACAAGTTTCTTGAAGTTGCCGTCGATGGCCGCGCCGACGTGATTGTGACCGGCGACCTGGACTTACTGGCGCTCAATCCTTTTCGCGGTATTGCTATTCTTTCGCCGACGGCGTATCTGGAACCGGAATGAATCTGGTCACTGTCGAGTTATGCTGAAGTAACAATGACTAACTCAAATAAGCCCGGCGTTCGCAGCGACGGGCCTTCACACGAGGGGCGCAAGCACGCGCGCCGGGTGGCCGTTTACTGCGGATCAGCCGACGGAAGCGATCCCGCATTTCGTGTTGAGGCTACAACGCTGGGCACGGCGATAGCGGCGGTTGGACTGGGGCTGGTTTATGGCGGGGCCAACGTCGGGCTGATGGGCGCAGTGGCCGATGCGGCGCTGGCCGGAGGCGCTGAAGTGATAGGCGTGTTGCCCGAGGTGCTGGCCGGCAAGGAGATTGCCCACGCCGGGCTGACCGCTCTCGAAATGGTGCCCACCATGCACGAGCGCAAGGCCCGCATGGCTGAATTGGCGGATGCGTTTCTGGTGCTGCCGGGCGGCTATGGGACGCTCGACGAATTGATGGAGGCAGTTACCTGGGCGCAGTTAGGCATGCACGCCAAGCCCTGCATCCTGATCAATACCGCAGGCTATTGGAATGGGCTGCTGAAGTTTCTCGATTCCACAGTTGCCGCGGGATTTCTGAAAGCGGAGAACCGGCAGTTGCTGCTGGTTGTCTCGAGTGCGGCTGAAGCGGTGAGACTGTCTGCCGACCGGTAAAACTTTAACGTTATTTTGGACCTCAGGCTGTATGATTCTTCTATGTCCGCAAAGCTCCGCTGGGGAGTTCTCAGCACCGCAAATATCGGCCTCAAGAAAGTGCTTCCTGCGATGCAGCAGGGAGAAAACATCACCATCGCCGCGATTGCTTCCCGCGATCTGGCCAAGGCCCAGCAGGCGGCAGCGGCTCTTGATATTCCCACTGCCTACGGCTCGTATGAAGATCTTCTCGCCGATCCCAATATCGATGCCATCTACAATCCTCTGCCCAATCCGCTCCACGTTCCCTGGACCATCAAAGCGGCCGAAGCCGGCAAGCATGTTCTGTGCGAGAAACCGATCGGCCTGACCGTGGCTGAAGCCAAGACGCTGCTCGAGGTTCGCGCCCGGACCGGGGTAAAGATCTGCGAAGCTTTCATGATCCGCAGTTTCCCGCAGTGGCTCCGACTGCGCGAACTGCTCGATGAGAAGCGCATTGGAGAACTGCGCTCTGTGACGGGCTTCTTCAGCTACTTCAACGTGAACCCGTCTAACATCCGCAACCAGGTGGAGACCGGCGGCGGCGGCATCTACGACATTGGATGTTATCTGATCCACGCCTCGCGCTACGCATTCAGGCAGGAGCCCTCGCGCGTGGTGGCTTGCCTGGACCGCGATCCCGAGATGCACACCGACCGGCTGGCCTCGGCGATTCTCGAGTTTCCCGGCGGCCACTCGATCTTCACGTGCAGCACACAATTGATTCCCTACCAGCGCATTCACTTTTTGGGTACGCGCGGCCGCATCGAACTGGAGATACCATTCAACGCTCCTCCGGACAGGCCCACTCGCATCTTCATCGATAGTACCGGCGATCTGACCGGCAGCGGGATTACGTCAGAGATCTTCCCGGTGTGCGATCAGTACACGCTGCAAGGCGAGGCTTTCGCCAAGGCCGTGCGGGAAGACACTGAAGTTCCAGTACCCCTTGAAGACTCGATCGGGAACATGGCCGTGATTGAAGCCGTCTTCAGTTCCGCACGGACAGGCCAATGGGTAACTCCACAGCGGTGAGGGATTGTCGGCGAGGGGACGGATAGCGCCTGGCGACATCGGCTAACCAGGGGATGATATACACAAAGGTCCAGCGTCCAGATCTTATTGCAGATCTCTATAGCTCCAGGGGCCGTGCACGTGCGGAGGCACACGGCCCGATTTCTTTAGAAGCTGCTTCATAACCGAATGTTCGCCGTTTTCGATCTTTCCCTCAGGGGCTAAAGCCCTGGATCTTTTGTGCATGCTGCGGCGCGGCTAAAGCCGCGCCCTTTCAAAGCAAGGTTATGAAACAGCTTCTACTGTTATTTTCTACTTTGCGGGAGCGGCGGCTTTTCTCTGCGCTTCCCAGCGGCGCTTGACAGCCTCGGCGATGCGCTTCCGGCCTTCGGGCGAGAGATGCCTCTTCTTCTTTTTGGCAATCTTCTTCGCGGGCTTTGGGGCGGCAGGGGTAACTGCCTTTGCTATTTTTTGGGGCCTTCCTACCTTCTTCTTTGACGCCGGCGCGGCAAGGCTACTTAGCAGCGCGCGTGCCTGTTTCAGCAGGGCGATCTCACGATCGACGGTTGCCAGAATTTCCGATACTCCCATAGATCCTCCATTAATCCAGGCAAAGATTCCAACCTTTGCGGCTAACTCGCAGCGCAACACAAGCTACCCGCCAGAAGATTACGATAGACGCTCGCATGTCATTTTGCAAACGAAATAGTCTTCTGTCGTTTGCAGAATGGCACTATTCCATAGTTGCAGGGAATCATGTTGCATGCTATGAGCGGCTGTTACTGCGCTGCATGGCATTCTGAAAGTTCGAAAGCTGCCGTCATGCCGGTTGGCCCTGCGCGGCGCACTCTTTTAAATCGCGGCAGAAAGCATCGACGCGCGCGAGGTCGGTGTCCCACGAAAACATGATGCGCGCGGCGCCGCCGATGAAGGTGTAGAACCTCCATCCGCGCTCGCGAACCCGGTTAAGCACATCTTCAGTCGCTTCAAGAAATGCCGCGTTGGCCTCGACCGGTCCAGCCAACCGCACGCCGGGAAGGTCGGCAATCTGTGCGGCGAAATGCCGGGCGCAATGATTGGCGTGGGTGGCGTTGCGAAGCCATGCGCCGCTTTCCAGCATTCCTACCCATGGCGCGGAGAGGAAGCGCATCTTCGATGCCAGTTGACCGGCCTGCTTGCAGCGGTAATCGAAATCGACGGCCAGCTTACGATCGAAAAACAAGACGGCTTCTCCCACCGCCATCCCGTTCTTGGTGCCGCCAAAGCAGAGCACATCCACGCCGCTCTTCCAGGTCATCTCCGCCGGCCGGCAACCCAGGCTCGCGCAGGCATTGGCAAAACGCGCGCCGTCCATGTGCAGAGAAAGGCCATGAGTCTTGCATTCATCGGAGATAGCTTGTAACTCCGCCAGACTATAGACGCGCCCGGTTTCGGTGGATTGCGTAACTGTGACGGCGCGCGGCTTGGGGTAATGGATATCCTGGCGCTTGGTAGCTAATTCGTGAATGGCTGCCGGGGTAAGTTTGCCATCGGCGCTGGGCGCAACCAGCAGCTTGGAGCCGTTGGAGAAAAACTCCGGCGCGCCGCACTCATCGGTCTCAACATGCGCCTGGTCACAACAGATGACCCCGTGGTAAGACTGGCAAAGCGAGGCCAGCGCAAGCGAGTTAGCGGCGGTACCGTTAAAGACGAAGTAGACTTCGCATTCGGTTTCGAAGAGCTCGCGAAAAGCATCCGAGGCCCTGGCCGTCCAGGGATCGTCTCCATACGAAGTTGCGTGGCCCTGATTGGCGGCCTCGCCGGCGCGCCATGCCTCGGGACAAATGCCCGCATAGTTGTCGCTTGCAAACTGCTGCAAAAGATCCTTGGGTTCAAGATTGGTCATCACATGGTCCTTTTTCGATCATATAACGTGCAGAATCGGTTGCTTTTGCCGAAACAGACGTAAGCTTCCGGGCCAGGAAATCTTGACCCGAAAGTGTCATTGACCCTCTTGGTGCGTTGCTTTAAGTTACAGAGGTCTACAGGCTTAGGTACAGCCAACCGCAGTACCAACAGCAGGAACGGGCCGGGATTCCCTCGAAGCGCTCACCTTCCGGTCTGAGGAGAAACGATGATTTTGCCTGTACTTCAGATTGCGGCAATTGCCGTTGCCGCAATTTGCCTTTGCGGTTTTAGAGCCGGTATGCGCCGCCGGAATGCGCAGTCGTGGGATTCGATCGTGGCCCGGCTGCGACTGGACCCGAGCACCCAAAGGCTTGGCGACCAGTCCATTTGGAATGGGGATCTGAACGTGACGCCGGAAGAGAAGTGGCAGCTCATTCGCGGCGCTCACGGTCTTTGGACGATGTATGAAAACGCCAGGGTGATGCTGGAGATGGCCGACTACGCAGCCCGCAACAGCGACTCGGTCGACCGCGAGCTGCTTGCGACCCTGCGCAGCGATGCCATGCAAATTCGAGTTTGCGTCCTTACGGCTCTTGCCAAGTATGCATTCAGCCAAGTGAATGAGAGCATCTGCGCGAATGTGTCCCGGGCCGCGTCGATGTACACAGAGATGGCTGCACGGACGGCGGAATTGCTCCAGATGAATGGCGGGGACATGGTTCCCGATTTCGTACCCGCGATGTAATCCGATTTCCTCCCAAGAAAAAGCCCCGGCCAAGGCTGGGGCTTTTTTGTGGGAGCGCGCCAAAAGCGGGAGAGGTTGAGCGGATGTCGTAACTCAGTTGAAGGGAATTTCAGAGGTTTGCGGCGTGAAGCCGGCGGGCTGCCAGAGAAGCGGCTGCTCGGCGGCGAAGATATCGCCTCGCTCAGCGAAGGCCAGCGGCCGGCCAGCGGGCGCTTCGATTTTCCAGCGCCGCATCCATAGGATCAAAGTGACCAGGCCCCAGAGGTGATAGCCCCAGTTGGCTTTGCGATCCAGGTGTTCGTCGATGAGGCGGCGAACGGCGGGCCAGTGGAAGAGGCCGCTCCCGGTCACGGCGGGTTCGCTCAGCGTGTCAAGAAGCAGCGGGCGCAGGACACCGCGGAACCACTCGTGAATGGGAATATCGAAGCCGATCTTGGGCCGGCGCAGGACCGCCGGCGGGAGCTCATCCCGCATCAGGCGTCGCAAGGCGAGCTTGGTCTGAAGGCCGGCGAACTTGAAGCGCTGGGGCATGCGCGCGGCCAGGGCGACGATGCGGTCGTCGAGAAACGGCGGGCGCACCTCGACCGCGTGGGCCATGCTCATCCGGTCAACCTTGTAGAGGATGGCGTCGGGCAGCGAATAGCGCTGGTCGAAGTCAAGAAAGCGCTCGAGGGAGGATTCGCGGAAGCGGGTGGGGCGCATTTCAGCCAGAATCCCGGCCAGCGGCGCGGCGGTTGAGGAGGTGAAGAAGCGCCCCTTTTCGTCCTCGCTGAAGGAGCCGTTCCAAAACACGTGGGCGGCTTCAGGAGAAAGCAGCGAGCCCTCAAGAAAGCGCTTGATCTTGTACTCGAAGCCGATCTTTTCGTCCGACACGGGAATGCGGCGCGCACAACCGAGCGCGGCCCGGCGAAGAACGCGGGGCAGGCCGGAGAAGTAACGGTTGTAGCGGTCGGCCTTGTAGGTGAGATAGCCGCCAAAAAGTTCATCCGCGCCTTCGCCGCTAAGTACAACGGTGACATCCTTGCGGCTCATGCGGGCCAGGTACCAGACCGGGACGGCACCGGCATCGGCGCTGGGCTCGTCGGAGTAGTAAGCAAGTTCGCCGATCACCTGGGCAAGATCGGCGTGATCGTTCAGATCGAACTCGGTGTGGTCGGTACCGTAGCGGTTGCTAACCTGGCGGATATAGCGGCTCTCGTCGAAGGACTTACCCTGGAAGGTGATGGAAAAGGTCTTCAGGCGGTGGGGAGATAGCTTCGAGGCGTAGTGCAGGACGGTGGACGAATCCAGGCCGCCGCTGAGCCAGATTCCCAGGGGGACATCGGCGACGAGTTGCTCGGCAACCGACTTGCTGAGCAGTCCGTCGAGCTCTTCGCAGGCCTCATCGAGCGAGCCGGGCGGAGGGACCTGAGCGGCGGCAGGCACGAAGGAGCCGGTTGTGACGCGGCCGTTCCGCCAATCGAGCAGGCAGCCGGGCATGAGCTTGGAGATGCCCTCGACGAGCGTGAAGGGGCCGGGAACGTAGTTGAGGCTGAGGAAACAGTTGAGGCCAGCCAGGTCAATGCGGCGCGGGACATTGGGGTTGGCGAAGATGCACTTGAGCTCGGAGCCAAACGAGAGTTCGCCGTTCTGGAGGTGGTAGTAGAGGGGTTTGATGCCCATGCGGTCGCGGGCCAGGACGAGGCGGCGCTGGGACTGAACCCAGATGGCGACGGCGAACATGCCGCGCAGGCGGGCGAAACAGGCCGGACCCCACTGCAGGAAGGCGTTGAGAACCACCTCGGTGTCGCAGCGGGTGCGGAAGGATGCGCCCAGAGCCTCCAGCTCGGAGCGAAGCTCGCGATGGTTATAGATCTCTCCGTTGAAGGCGATGATGGCGTCGCCGCCGGAGCTGCGCATGGGCTGGTCGCCGCCCGCCAGGTCCACGATGCGGAGCCGGGTGGCGCCAATGGAAATGTGCGGCGAGGTGAAGCTGCCCTGCTGGTCGGGCCCGCGATGAACCAAAGCGGCGATTCCAGCCTGAAGAACGCCGGGTGGAAGCCTTCGAGAGACGTGCGTGTAACCGAGGATTCCACACATAGAGCAGCCACCTGGTTATGACGGCGAATGAATGATCGATACGGTAAAGCTGCCATACCGGCAGCAAATGATCTGCCTGGTCGTTAGTCCGGGCTGTAAAGATTGGCCTTCTCATATTATGCAGAAAACCGAGCTCAATCGTAAACTTTCTTTTGAAAGTATCGTCTATATCTAATTTGGCGATTATTACAGGCGGAGAATTCAACGACTCCTGGACAATTTCGCAGGGCGGGCGGTTCTTGCCAGCCGGGTGGAAGACCGGCGCCTTGCACACTCTCAACTGCCTTCCGGACTCCCAACTCTTCCAGGCCAACCAGGTTGGCCCTTTTACCGGAAATGAAGTTGTCAATTCCGCATACAGCATCAGCGGGCGCCCCTAGAGCGGAGCCAGGGTAACCGTGCCCCAATGAGATTTGTACAAGGTCCGCCGCTCCGTTGAAGACGCAGGGAAGGAACAGCGAAAGTGGCTCGACGTGTTGGGCGTCTTCATCGCTTTTGGCGGCCCGCAGGGCCATTGGGACTCCCTGATGGTCGCGTCAACTTCAGTGCTGTTGCTTCGAGATACAGCATCCCTGGTTCCGCTGTAGCCGGTGCAGTTGCGGAAATCGTCGTCAGGTACGGTTTCGCTAGGCTCGCGTAACCGCAAAGCTACGGTCCTCAGGGAACTCGACCCTGGCAGCCGTCTTGCGAAGAACTTCGATGTTTCCGAGTTCCGCCTCCAACGAAAAGCACTCTTTCACCGCAGAAAGGGCAATGATTACTCTGCATCGATGGCGGAGCTCCGTCACAATGCCCTCAACTCCCTCAAAGACACCGCTGCACACCCGCACCGGCGTTCCCACGGAGACGTGAGCATGGGGCCGCAACTGGCATCCGCTTGCCAATCCATCGCGAATCCTGTCGATTTCCTCGGGACTCACAGTATTGCTCTCGTGATCGCCCAGGAGGCGGATCACGCCGGGGGTGGAAATGACGGACAGCCAAGTTTGGCGCAAGAAACGGACAAACACATATCCCGTGAAGAGCGGGCGTTCGAGAATGACGGATCGGTCGGCCCACAGGGAACGCTCTGTGTAGAGCGGCAGGTAGTGCTCCAAAGAACGCACGGATAGATGCTTCGCTACGCTCTTCTCGTGGTTCGCAATCACATGCAGAACATGCCACGGACTCTCGTGCATGGTTTACCCCCAGATGCTTGAGCACAAAGGAATTCTCGGCTTTTCCATCCCCAATGCCGTTATGTAATCTGGATCACTCGCGTGTGATCTTCCTGGCTTTCAGGTATGGAATTGCTGGCTCAAAAACTTATGCGAGATACTGCAAAAAACTCTGCTTCCGGGAATCAGACTAAGATGATGCAGGCCATGGTCAGCGAGGTGTTGATTACTGCCAGCAGTTAGGATACCAGAACGCTTGGAGCCGACGGTGTCCAAGATCACTGGCCGAGCGGCATCGGATTGTACAAGATTACGGGCAATCTTCCATGGGATCGCATGGGCTGGGTGCGTATTCGATCGGGTCATGGACGCCCTTGCAATCTCCCAATCACGCATCCCGCGTGGCCCCGTGGGATGAGCACCGGAACAAAAAAAGGCCGCGTGACGCCGTGTTAGCGACGTGACGTGGCGGAGTAAAAGCAGACCACCGTCAGGTTCCGGCTTCACGAACAACAGGGGCTCCCAAGAGGCGACGAAGAAGATTCGTGGCCCTTGAGGAGCGGTGTTAGCCGTGGAACACCGGAGGCATCTACACGGTGGAGTTGTATGCGCGGGTGTGTCGAGCGGTGCGGGTTGAGGGCAGGAGCCAGCGGGCGGTAACCCTGGATTTTGGAGTGGAGCGGAAGGAGGTGCGGAAGATGCTGGAGTATTCAATGACGCCGGGCTACCAGCGTCAGCAGCCGGTTCACCGGCCGAAGCTGCGACGGTGGCAAGGCGTCATCGACGCAATTCTGGTAGACGACAAGAATCTGAGACTTACGCTCTTCGCGGCCAAGCCGCCGACCGATTCAAGATGCCGTCACAATGACAGAGTTTCAGGACTACGAAGTGTTTCGGGGAATCGCGAACTACCCAGATACCAGTCGATCGTTTTACGCAAACCGGCCTCGAATGGTGTTCCAGCCCGAAATCCGAACTCTCGTTCCGCCCGGCTTACGTCAAGACATCGCCGCGGCTGTCCATTCGGCTGTCGAGTATCCCAAACAATCCTGCCCTGGAAACCGGTCATCGACGCGATGGTTGCCGCCAGGTCGCGGATTGAGATCTCCATGCCGCTGCCCAGGTTTACCGGGGCGGGCTCATCGTAGCGCTCGGTCGCCAGCACGATGCCCTCGGCCGCGTCTTCTACATAAAGAAACTCGCGGGTGGGCGATCCGTCACCCCACAACACGATCTCCTCGCGAGTTTCCTGCACGGCTTCAACGCACTTGCGGATCAGGGCAGGGATCACGTGCGATGACTGCAAATCGAAGTTGTCGCCCGGTCCATAGAGATTTACCGGCAAGAGAAAAATCGCGTTCATGCCATATTGCTCACGGTAGGCCTGGCACTGCACAAGGAGCATTTTCTTGGCCAATCCGTACGGCGCATTGGTTTCTTCCGGATACCCATTCCACAGTTCATCTTCACGAAACGGAACCGGCGTGAACTTTGGATAGGCGCAAATCGTACCCAGGACGACGGTCTTTTCCACGCCGTAGCGGCGCGCCGCCTCGATGAGTTGAATGCCCATCACCGCGTTATCGTAAAAGAATCGGCCCGGGTTGGCGCGATTCGCCCCGATGCCGCCGACCACAGCGGCCAGGTGAATAAGCACCTCCGGCCGGTGCTGATTCATCAGGGTTTCAATGGCATCGAGTCTAGTCAGGTCGTGTTCAGGGTAGCCTGGAACAACAATGTCGCGGCAACCCATGTTGTTAAGGCGCCGGACCAGGTGACTTCCAAGAAAACCGGCGCCGCCGGTCACGACGATGCGCTTACGGGTAAGATCGTGCATTTCTATCTTCGCTCCGCGGCACTCGCCTGCTGAAGCGCTTTCGTACCGCCTTTCATGAGCGCTTCGATTTCCTCGATGTCAGCCTGGACCATGATGCGAACCAACTCCCCGAAGCCCACCGTCGGTCTCCACCCTAATTTCTTGCTGATCTTCGATGCATCCGCGCAAAGATAATCGACCTCGGCTGGACGGAAATACCTTGGGTCCACCTCCACGTACTTCTGCCAATCCAAGTCCGCCGATGCAAAAGCAAGTTCGACGAATTCGCGCACGGTGTGCGCCTCACCGGTGCCGACCGCGTAGTCGTCTGGAGTATCCTGCTGAAGCATCAGCCACATTGCCCGAACGTAATCCGGCGCATAGCCCCAGTCGCGGCGCGCCTCCAGGTTCCCCAGGTACAATTTGGGCTGAATGCCGTACTTGATGCGCGCCACAGCACGGGTGATCTTGCGCGTCACAAAGGTCTCACCGCGACGCGGCGACTCATGGTTAAAGAGAATGCCGCTGGATGCGTGGAGTCCATAGCTTTCGCGGTAGTTCACGGTGATGTTGTGCGCAAAGACCTTGGCGCAGGCATACGGGCTGCGGGGATGAAAGATGGTAGTTTCGTTTTGGGGAGGCGGCGCGCTGCCGAACATCTCGCTCGACGATGCCTGGTAGAATCGGCTTTTCACGCCCGTTCGCCGCATGGCCTCGAGGAGCCGCAAGGTTCCACAGGCAACTACATCGGCGGTGAATTCCGGGATTTCGAAGCTCACCTTTACATGGCTTTGCGCGCCCAGATTATAAATTTCATCGGGGCGCAGTTCGTAGAGGAGCGCGGCCAGCGAACTGCCATCGGTCAGGTCGGCATAGTGCAGTAAGAACCGCACGTCGGCCTCGTGGACATCCTCATAAATGTGGTCCAGCCGGTCGGTGTTCAGACTGGAAGAACGCCGCTTGACGCCGTGAACTTCATATCCTTTTGCGAGCAGAAACTCGGCCAGGTAAGAGCCATCCTGCCCAGTGCATCCGGTGATTAGGGCCGTCCTCATGCGCGGTCGTGACTCTCCTCTGGTTGCGATGTGCCCGGTCTGCGCTACTAATACTGATTACCACTTTCAACCGGCAGCGGCTTTGATTGAATCAGGCGAAATCCCGCGCTCTGCGCATCGTTGAAAAACATCTTGACAGTGTCGAGAGAATATTCATCCAGATCCCGGCCAACGAGCGGGAGTTTCTTCAGCAAATCGTTGGTAACAGTGATCACGTGGCAGCCGATAGCATCCGCCTGGAAGATGTTCAGCAACTCGCGCGGACTGGCCCAGATGAGTTCAACCTGAGGATATTTACTCAAAAATCGCACAGCATCGGCCATGATCGGGACGGGATCGCATCCAGTATCCGCCACCCGGCCGGCAAAGACCGAAACATAAGACATTGGCCCATCGCGAAGGCATTCAGCGATATCCCGGACCTGCTCCAACGTGGTCATGGCTGTCACGTTGAGCCGAACGCCGGCCTGTGCCAATCGCCGAACGACGTTGGCTGAACTCTGGCCCCGCGTATTCGTTACGGGTATCTTGACGTTCACCTGGCCGCCCCATGACGCGATCTCCATCGCCTGCCATTCCATTTCATCGAAATCGTCCGCAAACACCTCGAAAGAAATCGGGCGGTCTGGAATGACGGTAAGAACGGTGCGAGCGAACTCCATATAGTCGGTGATGCCCGCCTTCTTCATCAGAGTAGGGTTAGTTGTGAAGCCCTTGATCAAAGGGTTCTTGTAGAGCTCAAGCATGTCGGCCAAATTGGCACCATCAGCGAAGATCTTTACTTTTAAACTTTCCAGTTGGCTCATAACGCCTCCCACAGGCGCAAAAAGGTGGTTGTGCCGCGATTGCATTTATCAAGAATAGTGCATGGAGAGATCGAAGGGATACAAATTCTACGGCCCGGTAAAAGCGGCGTTCCGTTTTGGCAAAAATGACATGGCAAGCCATGCGATGCCTGAAAATGCCGCAGGCGGATAAGAATCACACGATGGTTTTTCGGCCAATGAGGAACTCAGTTCTGTGCTGATAGCACTGAGATGAGGAACTTCCGGAACTCGCCGCCTCGTTCAGGATCGTCGAGCCCGATCCTCACGGACGCTTGCAGGAATTCGAGCTTGTTACCTGAGTCGTAGTGATCGCCTTCAAAGCAAGCGCCGTAGAGCGGAAAGTCCAGGCAATACATAGCCATGGCATTGGTGATTTGGATCTCACCGGAAGCGTCAGGCGGAACGCGGCCGATGTAGTCAAAAATCTCCGGTTCAAAGAGGTATCTTCCAAAGACGCCAAATCGCGAGGGAGCGGCTTCGACAGAAGGTTTTTCCACCATTCCCCGAACTCGATAGAGCCGGCCGTTCATCGCGGGGTAGTGGAGCGGAGACAGGTCAAGAATTCCGAATCGGCCAAGCTCCCCGGCTTCGACCTCCCGAGTGGCAACATAGGAGCCGGGAAAAAGTTCATAACAGTCGATAAGCTGGCGCACGCAGGGACGGGAGCTGACGATCAAAGCATCGGGCAGGATCAGCGCAAATGGTTCGTCGCCGACAGCCTGCCGGGCGCAGCCAACCGCATGTCCCAGACCCAAGGGCTGGTCCTGGTAAGCAAAACGAATGTCCGCCAGGCGAGACAACCAACGGATCGACTCGGCTTCCTGGTGGCGCCCGCGCTTCTCCAAAAGGCTCTCAAGTGACAGGTTGCGGGCAAAATACTCTTGTATGGTGGTATTGCCTGGCGGAGCGACCAGAACGATCTCTTGAATGCCGCTGGCCACTGCCTCCTCAACCGCGTATTGAATGAGAGGTTTGCTGCCGATGGGTAGCATTTCCTTGGGCATCGTCTTGGTGAACGGAAGCATCCGTGTACCAAGGCCTGCCACAGGAATAACGGCTTTGCGAATAGGGTTGGTCAATATCTAGCACCCGATGCAGTGACAACGGGTCACCAAGGAACTTCATAGGCCAGAGCGATCGCTGGAAAACCTCTTATTGTTTTTAACAAACGCCGCTGTTCTCTACTTTGAACACCGACTCGGATCCGGTAATCCGCGCCTGCAAAATGCTACACGATCATGTATGCAAGCGAGCCGCCGGGAACCCGGTAGATTTGCCGCCCTTGCGATGCAAATTCATTTAGCCAACGGGAGACGCCATTTACGCCAAAGCGACCGTAGTCGTGCCATGCAATAAGGCTTCCCTTATGACAGCACTCCAGGGCTTTTGCAGTATCATTCCGCACGTAGCTATAGCTGTGAGCCCCGTCAATGAAGAACAAATCCACAGATCTGCTCCATCTTGAGAAATCAAACTGGGCGCTATCACCATATAACTGGACGATCCGGCCGGCTTCGGCTTTTCCGCCAAAGAACATTCGGCGGGTGCCCCTATGCGCGTCGATGTGCCATAGGTCAGCGGCGGTCGTGGTTAGCAGGGTCTGCGTATCAGGAAGAAGATCGAGGGTGAAAATCTGAGCATTCGGCGAATTGAGGGCGAGATGGAGGGCGCCTGAACCGCGAAGCGTTCCGATCTCAAAGACGATCTTCGGATCCAGGATTTTGCATAACATGCACAGCGAGACGAGGTCGGCGGTATACGACGCTGTGTTCATAAACCACTCAACCGCCGCTTCGCCATCTATGACTACGCTAAGCGGCTCAGCATGGCCGGTTACCTCCCATACGGGACGCTGTGGCAGGATTCCACGGCCGTCTAAATACCCATTAAGAAACAGGCATTCGCCGGCATAGCGCAGGGCAGACATGGGATGACGGAGCTTCGGCAGGCAGGCAGCATTCCCCCCCCACAGAAGGTTTCGGCAACCTATAATAGCCTCGCGCAAAGGCACGCGCATAAGATCTCCCCTTTTTCAGGGCACGTCCAGTGCCCGGTCCGGCTGAAGCAATAAGAGTGGTAGTGCGCGCGCTGCGAGTGAAACTACTCGGAATACACGCAGGAAAGCTGGATATTGGAGGACGACGTGAAATTGCTATTAGTCATCGGGCTGTCCCATGCAGTTCCCATGAGAAACAAGCCAATCGCATTGCTGCCTTGTGGAATGTTGGCAAGGAATGGCGCATTGATTCCAGCCATTGCGCCCATATAGCCGATGGCGCAGCCTTGATTTGACGCAGAGATCCCGCCCGCTGTGTAAGGAAGCCCGGCGATCGTGGCTGCCCCAGTGGCCGTGCCGAGAGCGGTCAACTGGATCGAAATCTGCACATAAACCAACGACCCGACGGTGCGATAGAATCCGCTGAATGTGCCCGTCATTCCAGTGGACGCTCCACCAAACTGCAAGCTCGGGGCGAAGGTTCCGCTCGGTGTGTTCAGGGCGCCGTAGAAGTTTGCCGCGTATATACTTCCAGCACTGTATTGATTTCGCGCCGAAACCTCGTAATGCGGAATCACGGCATCGGTCACCGTGCATGCACCGCCGCAATAGCCCAGGTTGGTTGTGTCGTAGAGTGTGGTGAGATAAGAAAGCGATCCTGGATATTGCACGCGGATGTTCCTGAAGATGTCGTCTCCGCCGGAATTCAGGTAGACGCACTTCCCTGGATTGGCGGATGTCCCTCCCTGGCAAGTAATGTCATTGAAGGATCCAAGGTACACGCCGGAAAGCCAGAGCCCCGTACCGGCCGCGCCCGCGCCGCCCGCGGGGATGCCGAGAATCTTCATCCCATCGATGTCGAGATCGTAGATAAAATCCGGATTTGCCGAATCATTGTTGAACCGCACAAGCGGCTGCGTGGCCGAGGATGTATTCGAGGGTTGACACTCATTGTTAATGAGCCTGATCCCCAGCGCAACCGGGCCGTTGGATGGGTTACTCGAATGCTGAAAGTTAATGCAGGTACCGCTGTTGTATGGCTGCAGCCAGTTATCTTCTATGGTGAAGTAGGACGAGCCAACGAAGCCGGATGCGCTATCGTCGCTATAGATGCCGGCCCCGGAGATGTTTCCGGCGATATAGTCATGGCTGATTCTGCCCCGATCATTCAGGCCCGATACGTCGACAATCCCCCGGCTGACGTTCGACTGGTTTGCCCATAAATCGCAGTTTTCAACATAGAACGCCTCTTGCGATCCGGTTATGCTTGCGCCCCGGACCATGGAGGTCATAGTGCCAGGGGACACCTGCACAATGTTGCCTACCGAATTGGAGCCACCGAGCGCCGAGCAATCCAGATTGGCGTATTGCGCGAGCAGGATCGGACCTTTGTTTACCGCATCGATGGTGAGGTTACCAATCACGCGCAAACTATGGCCGGGACCAATGGAAATCTGCGCATCCGTTGCCGTCCAGCTTCCGGCCGGGATCCAGATTTCTCCTGGATTTGAGCCAAGCGCGGTGTCGGCGGCGTCGATCCATGCCGCAAGAGCTGAACCTGAGCACCACGATGGGACAGGGCTACTACCACACTGCGTTGGATTGAGAACACCGTTGACCGACCCGGAAGTTGTCGTCCCCGCCGCGACAGTACCTGTGACGTTCAAATTCTGTTGCATCGTGATGTTCGGCCCACTCGTAGTTATTGATGCGCCAGATTGAGCCACGTCCGGCGCGACAGAAAGAAGAATGAAAGCCGTCACCAGGGCTATCTTTCCGTTCACGAGGGTAGCCCCCTTCCTTTCGTCATTTTACTGCCACGGCGACGTTTACGTCCACGGGTCTTGGCCCAACGGAAGGCCGTCCCTCTGTCGCCGAGAATTGAATACCCCTCAGTCCGCCAGTTCGCATGAGGTGAAAACGCCACACGTAATAGCAATCGCTGCTATCCGCATGGCAGTTTGCAGCTCATGGGTCTTTGTGTTTTTCCTCGATGAATGATTTTGAGACCCCCTCAAGCACGAAATTACCGCACGCTCTCCCACTTCATCTCAGCGACTCTCAAGCGGGGATGCGAGGCCAGCAAATGCCAGACCACGGCCTGAAACGCTTCAGTGTGCGGAGTTACAGTGGCGGGATTGGGTACGCGCACCAACACGCACACATCGGCAACTTGCGCGGTGAATCCGCCATCACGACCCACTACGCCGCCTATCGTTGCTCCCGCCTGCTTGGCGCACTGCAATGCACGCACCAGGTTGGCGCTGATGTTCCGCTCCGCATCCCCACCGCCTACAGAGAAGACAAGCACCATGTCTTTTGCGGCGATCCGGCTGCCTCGCAACCAATTGGCGTAGGTTGTCTCCCACCCATCGTCGTTCACTCGCGCGGTAAGCTCAGAAACGTTGTCGCTGGGCGAGTAGGCTTCGATCCCGTCAATCTTACGAAAATCGCAAACTGCGTGGGAAGCGTGTCCGGCGCCGCCCCCTACGCCAAGTATGAAGAGGCGCCCATTCTGTTCGCGGGTGCGAATCAGGCAGTCCACCATGCGCTCGATCTCGGCGCCATCAAGTCGCTTCAGGATATCAACCGCTTCGTCGAGATATTGTTCCGTGTATGTCATTTGATTCGCTCCTGGTTTCGGTTAACGTTCAACTCGCACGCGCACTCGATGACCGCGGGAAGGCGAGCTTCAAACTCATGCCGGAAGGTCACGGCCGGCTGCCCGCATAGGCTTCCACCTTTGCCGGAGTTACCGCATGCGCATGCGTAGTTCCGCATCCGCTGCAAATTACGCGCCTTCCGTAACTGCCAGTTGTTTCTTGATGATCGTGACCGCTTCGGCGAGGCTGGGGGCCATAAAATCGGGCTTGATACAGTGCCTTTCAAAAGCCTCGAAGATGTAGGGCTTTGACTGACCAACAAATATGGTCTTTGCGCCGGCGGCGCATCCAGCTTCAATATCGGTGATTCCGTCGCCGATCATGAAGGCGCGATGGATGTCAATGTCCAGCTCCCGCGCGGCCTGGAGGAGCATGCCTGGGCGCGGCTTGCGGCAGTCGCAGCGGACCCGATAGTCCGGCAAAGTTGATTCAGGATGGTGCAAGCAGTAGTAGACGGCATCCAGCCGGCCGCCACAATCGCCAATGTCGGCGCGCATCTTGTCCGTGATCTGATCAAGCAATGTCTGCGTGAACTTTCCCTTGGCGATCCCAGGCTGGTTCGAGACGACCACAACAACCATGCCGAGACGGTTAAGTTCCGCAATTGCTTCTCCGGCGCCAGGCGATAGCCTGAAAGTGTCTGGGTTGCTGGGCGAATCTACCGTCCCAAAATCGGCGTCATAAACATAGGAGTTGATTACCCCATCACGATCGAGAAATACGGCATCGCGCGCCATTCGTGAAAGAACCTACCTTCATTTATCAAATATCGTGGACCGACAATTGCGACCATTGGACGCAAAAACAGCGGGCCAAAGGCCAAAGCAATCCCTGGAGCCTGCCATGGCCACAAGGCCCCGCCGGGAAGCAGTAACTACTTATGCAGCGTGATAAGCGCTCTGGGCCGGGAGCCAATAGGGAAACTCATCGGCGCGGGAGCCTCCGCGATCCGCGCGGCCTTTAAACAGCAGCGGGAAATTGCCCCGCGCCGTTCCCAGGGACGGTGTGGTAGTGGCCATTGCGGCCGTTCCTGCCATCGTTCATGCTGCGATGCATGTGAGCCAAACGTCCGTCGCGTGACACGATATCGAAGACCACCTTGCTGCCTTCGAACTCGAAAAGGAAGCTTAGTTCGCGCAGCCCGGCGTGGCGCAACGCCTCCCGCACGCGCGCCTTGCCCTCCTCGCAATACAACATGAGGAAGCCGCCGCCGCCAGCGCCGCTGATCTTGCCGCCAATCGCTCCGTTTCGCCTGGCTAGCTCGTACCACGCATCGATCGCGGGATTGGAGACGCCGTTTGACAAGCGTTTCTTTGCCTGCCAATGGCAGTCCATCAACTCGCCGAAGCGGCGGAGATTTCCGGAGCTGATGGCCGCGGCAATCTGAATACCGATATCCTTGATTTCCATCAAGCTGCCCACCACATTAGCGTCTTTTCGCTTGGCACCGTCGTCCTGCTGGCAGAGGATCGCAGTGGCATCGCGTACACTTCCGGTATAAAACAAAAGGAGGTTGCCTTCGAGTTCCTCGACGATATCCGCGGTGAGCGCCAATGGCTGGACCTCTACTACGCCATTTTTCGCGATATTCAAGGTGGTCAGACCGCCGAAAGCGGCCATGTACTGGTCCTGTTTTCCGATTGGCTTATTTAGAAGCTCGAGCTCAATCTGGCACGCCTCCTCTGCCAGCTGTTGAGGGCCAATTGGGCTTTGGGTCAACGCATGCAACGCGTTCATCAGCCCAACCAGGTAGCAACTTGAGGAGCCCAGCCCAGTTCCCGCGGGAATATCGGCAATGGAGTTAATCTCGATCCCGCTTTGGATGCCGAAATACTCGAGCGCCGCTCGCGCCAGGGTGTGCGATACCTCATCAACGTGCTTCACTATTTCTGTTTTGGTATAGCGTACGCGAATGAGATCGTCGAGAATGGGTGTGTTCACGTTAAGAAACATGTACTTATTGATCGTGACTGCTAAAACGAAACCACCATGCTCACGATAGAATGAAGGCAAGTCGGTTCCACCGCCGCCGAGCGTAATTCGGAATGGTGTTCTGGTAACGATCATTGTTTCCTTCTGGCAGCTATCGACGTGCAAGAGGATGAGCGCCACATCCTCAGCCAAGGCGGCATGCTACGACTGCGCAGTGTACCGCGTCAATAAAGGTGCTTTGGTGTTTTGCAATCCCTGATGAGAGGTTTGCAGCATCGCATTCGACGAAGGCGTGCGCCGTAAAAACTGCGACGCTCCTATTATACCATTCATTGGTCGTGCCTGCGCCCGGCCATTTCTCTCAGGCATCGCAGCTGATCGAGGTTATGTTTGCGATGACGTTGAGAGTGCTTTGGTATCGGCGGCTAAGAGAGCATTGGAAATGTTGCCGGCTTTTATTTCTCTCCGGATGTATTCCACCATTCCTACCAGGCCATCCTTCAGGTTCGTGTGCGGTTGCCAGCCGACGCTACGCGCCTGCGATATATCTCCCAGATTCGCCAGTGCCTCGCCCGGGACATCCGGCAGCATTTCTGGATCGGTCCTTACTCCCACAATCTCGGATACCAAATCGTAAATCTCTCTGATGGAGTGATTTGTGCCGCTCCCCAGATTAAACACTCGGTTAACGACATCGGCATTCTGGATGCATAGCACATGAAAGTCGTTAACGTCGTCTACGTGAACGAAATCGCGTCGCTTGGTGCCGTCGCCGTAAATGCGCGGCTTCTGGTTGGAGAGGAGCCTGATGATAAATGAGCTCATGACCGGAGGCACCGCCCTCCGGTAGTCCTGCCGCGGTCCATAGACATTCAGGTACCGCAAACCGACCATTGGGAGCCCCATGAAGCGCTGATAGGCTTTGGCGAAGAGGTGGTCGGACGCTTTCGTGATGGCGTAGAAGGTCTGCGGCGTAAAATCCGACTCAGGGGTAGGTAACTGGCTGGTCCCCTCGTAAATCGCCGATGATTCGGCGTAAATGACTCGTTTGACTCCCGCCGCGCGCGCTGCATCAAAGATATTGAGCGATCCCAAGATGTTCACGTCCGCAGTTTCATAAGGGTGCTCCTGGCAATCCGATACGCAGTTTTTTGCAGCCAGATGAAAGACAACGTCAATGCCCTTGAGCAGAGCAGGCATGCGCTTGGAGCGTATGTCTGCCTGTTGGAAGTCAACCTCTTTGGGCACCTGCTCCAAGATCCCTGCGGAGAGGTCATCTACACCGAAAACCCGGTACCCCTCCTTCACCAACCGGTCTGCAAGGTTGCTTCCAACAAACCCGGCAACACCGGTAATCATCACTGTGGGCTTTACAGCCGTCATTGCGCTTAATCTCCTTTGATGTGGATGAACGACTCTGGATTGCAGCAGCGACACGCATGCGCCTCAGGCAATGCTGCAGTTGCGCATCCCAATTCTAGCCGGGAAACGCCGCAGTCACGCCGCCGTTGCGATAGCATGTTGCTTTGCCGATTTTCTGTTGCTTGGGATGGCGCTAAACCAGTTGCGACGAGCTACACCGGGGCTTGCATACTTGGGAGTAGATATTGAGCAGTGACTCGTAAATATGACTCCCTCTGTACCTGCTGTCGTATTCGAAGCGCCCGGCCGCGGCAATGCGCATTGCATCGTTGGGTCTGGCAAGTAACCATTTGACTCTGTTTGCCAACTCAGCGGCGTCGCCCGGCGGGAAAAGGAGACCAGTCTTGCCATCCGCAATCACGTCTTCCAGCGTGCCGATGCGGCTTGCCACAATTGGCACACCACATGCATAGCCTTCAAGGATGGTATGCGGAAATGCCTCATACCACTCGGATGGGATCAGGAATACGCTTGCTCGGTGCAGATATGCGATGACCTCGGCGTGCGGCCGCCGGCCAAGAAATTCAATCTGAGTGCTCTCCGCAGCCGCGCGCTGAACCTCGTCGCGTAACGGCCCGTCTCCGATAACGCGCAATAGTGGCGGATCGGACATTAACCTCCACGCCCTGAGAACTGTGCGCAGACCCTTCTCCGTGGATAGCTTTCCCACAAATAGAACCGACCCATCCGCATCCTTCCTCATTCCCGGATCGGGCTCGTGCCAGTTTGGTTTTATGACGATCTTTTCTGCTGGAATGCCTCCCTGGATAAGCTTGAGCCTCACGAATCGGGTGGGAGCCAGGTAAAGATCGACGGCATCGGCCCATGTGCCCCGCCGTCTGTGAGAGGCAAGCATCCATGCGACAGCCGCGGATTGGACACGCGACCCGCGGTAACAGCCATACCTGACCGCGCGCCACAGGGAGTGCTCGGGGCATTCTTCGCAGATGCCTCCATTTCGAACCAGAGTCGCCGCCGGGCAGAGGAGGCGATAATTATAGACACTCTGTACGACAGGGACACCCTCGTCACGGCACGCGTAGTAGACCGAAGGGCTAAGCAAAACAAGTGTGTTATAGACGTGGGCGACGTCGGGCCGCTGCTTGCGAATCAAAGAACGCACGCCTTCATATGATTGCTGCGACCAAGCGGCTTGCCAGAAAAGCGATGCCCGTCTCCACGCGGGCATATGGCGAATGTCGCTGTTGTCGCGCCGGTAGACGAAGACCTCATGCCCTTTAGCCCGAAACAAATCCGGCTCGCTCTCAAACCAGAGATTCTCTCCGCCTTGCTCCTGATATAAATTGTAGATGTAGAGGAGTTTCACGTTTCTCAGGGCCGCTCCGGGATGAATGCCATTCTCATTCCTATAGTCATTTGCCTGTCCCCGCAAGCACTTCGCGAAGCGTTTTAAAGAGGATTTTTACATCCAGGCCAAACGACCAGGTGCGGATATATTCGAAATCGAGCCGAACCCATTCATGAAAATCGTAAATGCTGTTTCTGCCGTTAACCTGCCATAAACAAGTGATGCCGGGCTTGACCAGTAACTTCTGTTTTTGCCATGTCGCGTACCTCTCGTATTCAGTCCTGAGTGGAGGTCTTGGCCCGACCAGGCTCAAATCTCCCGTGAGCACACTGTAGAGTTGCGGGAGCTCGTCAAGACTATGGCGTCTCATCCAGCCCCCCAGCCGCGTTATTCGGGGATCGTCTGTGATCTTGAAAACCGGACCTGACATTTCATTCTGCGCTTGAAGGTGCGGTTTGAGCTCGTCGGCATTCATCACCATGGAGCGGAACTTATATCCGGAGAAAGGAACTTCGTCCTTGCCGATCCAGTCACAGCGATAGAATATGGGCCCTCGCGAGGATAGCTTTATTGCGACGGCCAGGAGGGCGAATAGCGGAAGGCAGACAAGCAACGCGGTTCCGGAAATAACCGTCTCCAGTACGCGTTTCAAACCAACCTGTACGGCGCTATTCCAGTGCGGAGAGAGCACTACGGTGGTCTCCTCGAGCTGCTCGGAAAGGACTCTTTCAGTATTCATACAGTCGTATCGCTCGCAGTATCCGGCAGGGTGTATGGCCGAAGCCCCGTCAGCTGCAGAAATACTTTCCATAAAAATCGCGGGTTGGTTCGCAGATAACGGCCGGACAACCGCCGCGGTTCCTGAGCCATGCGGAATAGCCACGCCACCCCGCAACGCTTCGCCCAATGGGGTGCGTCGGTGATTCTACCGGTGTGCATGTTGAACGCCGCGCCCACTCCGATCATTATGGTTGTATTGAGAGAAGGCAGATAGTCGGCCATGAACTGTTCCTGTTTTGGCGCCCCGAGGCCCACCCAAGTTATATCCGGCTTAAGGCGGTCAAACAGTGCGCGCAATTCGCGTTCTTCTCCGGCGGTCAGGGGGCGAAACGGCGGCGAGTACACGCCAACCACTTCCAGTCCAGGATAACGAGCCATGAATTTGTTCTTCAGCTCCTCCGCAACCCCTGGAGCGCCTCCATAGAAGAAATGAGTATAACGCTTCCGGCTGGATAACTCGCAGATTCTGACCATCATTTCCGGGCCACCCACCTGCTCAATTACGCGTGAGCCCTGCAAACGTCCCACCCAGACAAGCGGCCGCCCGTCGGGCACGGTCAGGAAAGAGGTGTTAAGCAACTGCTTGAATTCCGCGCTCTCCTGCGCTTCCATGACAACGTGGACGTTTGTCACGCAGATATAGCCCTTGCGCCGACCAGCGATGGCCTCCTCGATTGCCTGCTGCGCATTCTCCATGTTGATGGCGTGAATCCCGACGCCGAGAATATTCACGCGGCCAAGCGGTGATGGCTTGAGAGCTGATTCCGGTTCCAGAACCGATAATTGCATTGCAGTCGAATCTTCCCTTGAAATGATAATGTCAGAAGCGTGAGCCGAGCGGTAACCTAATCAACACACCGCCGCGAGGTGACCTGCACCGTGAGCGCGGGCCCCGGCTTAAAAACACAGGCCAGACCAATTAGAGCCGACGGTTGAAATCTTCATGCCGCCGGCGAACTCTCGTGAAGCGCATGGATTGAATCTACAATTCTTTGAGCAAGGATATCTGGAGCAAGAATCGCAACCGAAGAAACCGCTCTCCGCGACATCTCTTCCAAAGTCTTACGATCCGCCAAAAGCGCCCGGCCTATAGCGTCGTATGTACTGCCTGGGTCAAGCGGATCAAACTTCCATCCATTTTCCCCCTCAACGATCAATTCTTCGACAGACTGGCTGAATATACTTCCCAAAACCGGCAGCCCGGCGCTAAGTGCCTCGACAGCCACCAACCCCCATTCGTCTACGAAAGTTGGAAACACGAAGATCGAAGCCGCATGATATCTATCGGCAATCTGTTCGTGCGGCACCTTGCCGAGATACTCTATCTCAAGATTTGGCGGGGCTACGACCGACTGCAGCCGCGTCAACTCAGGCCCATAGCCAGCGATTCGAAGATTTACTCTCTGAGATAGATGATCGCTACACCACTTTGCCAAAACCACAAGGAAAGGATAGAGGCCTTTTCCTTCAACCAATCGACATGCACAAAAGAGATACTTCTTCCGTTATCGCCCAAAGCCGCACGCGAACCACACCGAATAAGCCGCTTTCGAACGAATAAGGAATCACAAATATCCGCCCTTTGAATCCGAGGCCTCTAATATAACGTTCGCCGCTGCTCCCATTGACATATGCTGCATCGACATGCTCTAAGCATCCAACGCCGCAATGGCGGTTCGGAGTAGGTGGCCCGAATTGCTTCCGCTCGTTCCGAACACGTAGCCCACACGATTAACGTTGTCCTTTAAATATCAGCGATAAATAACGCTCAGCAAAGTGCGAACGCCCAGTTCTCCGGATAAGACAATGTGCGGTTTATAGGCTAACAATCGAAACAGGGTGTCAAAAGGAAAATTATCTTCAACATAATCCGCAAAACCACCTGTGTTCGACTGCGCGCCTCACCGCGAATCGACCTTTGTCGATACACAGGCAAATCTTGCAGGGAGCGCATCCTTGGATCATCCATTTCCGCGCGACCTGACAGATATATCCGCAATCCGCAATCAAGGGCTGTAATGCCTTAAAGAGAACGTATCTATCCGAGATGATGTTGCTGGTAAGAAAGGCAACTCTTCGCTCAATGCGCATATACCCTACTTATGAAGTCTCGATGTGCGCGTACGCGCTTAACCAGTTCCCAATGCGGCCCTGAACGTGGAGGAAACACATGCTTAGGTCCGGACCAGCGCCGCGAACTGAATGGCAAGAGACAATAAAGACTCGAAACTCGCTGGTGACGCGAAGGTAAATTGTCCCACTCCGCTCTTCCCCTGTTGCTTCCCCATTACCCGCGTCATATGCGGCTTGGGGAGTTGTCCAGCGGTTTCTGAAAGTGTGTCAAATAGTCCTCTATGACTCTATCGATGAGTGCGCCATCTCTCTTGGTGGCCGCGAGAATATCATAATAGTAAATGGTCCTAGTTGAGCGGCCCATGTTCTGGCGCCACAGATAATCAATAAGCTGATTGATCATCCGAACATCGCTTGTATGCAGCACCACCTCGCCGTAGTTGTCAAATATCACCCATTTTACGTAGCCCTTCGTCTCAATATTTGCTATCGTCTTCTCATAACCGGCTTTCTGGGAGGCGTAATCAAGCTGACACTCAAAGAAGACGATCGGCGCTTCCGCATCAAGGGTTGAATCGGCTGAATCGATCACGTCATAGTCAAAACCGTCAACATCCGATTTGAGCAATCGGACATGTGTAGCTCCACTTTGCGACAGAATATTGTCAAGCGATCTGGATGGCGCCGAAACTTCACTATCGTCAACAACTGCTCGTCTCGTCCCCCCCCGCCCCAACAAGCGATGCCCTTGTGATGTGTTGACCGACTAACGCCTTGACTGTCTTGATTGACGCGGCCTTATCGTAGGTTCGTAACAGCAAAACATTCTTCTGCAGAAACTCGAAGAACGCTTCGCAAGGCTCAATGCAAATGAAGGCCAGACTCTTATTGGATGCGAACATCGCCGCCAAGGTGTCACCGCAATTGGCTCCAACGTCGACGACAGTGGACCCGGGAGCCAAATACTTGCCTAAATGCGGCAGGAACCTCTCATGCAGCTTGTGGCGTTTCTGGTACCGAGGCAACAAATGCTCGGCAGGCAGTTCTATGGAGAAGCCATTGAATTGATACTTAGTGTTTATGTTGAGTGCCGTCCTCGCCCTGCGAATGCACTCGTCGATTACTTTCGAGAGGAGCCGGTGAGAGGAGGTGCGCGAGCGTGCTGCGTTCTTCACTAAACTCTCCATTTCGCTTTTCTGGCCTGGTATGCGCTCAAGGGACAGAAACTCGGGCGCCCCGGGGATGGCCCTGGCCCGGGCCAATGTCCATGATCCGCGCCATCTCGATGCGATCTCATGGACACCCCCCGTGAACTCCTCGCCGCGCCTATTTGCCGGCGGTCACGCATCTCGATTGGAGCGGCCCGGCGGGAGCCGCGGAACAGATAGGTCAGGTTCCAGCTTCAGCTTCAGCGCTAGGATTGGGGTTCTTCTCGCCAATCGTATCCGAGAACGATTTTGACGATTTTACTAGACACGTAAGCATCCAGGTACTCAGCCGGCGGCTTCCATTGCGCAGGCTCCTCCAAAACCGTTCGGACACTGGCGACGATGAGTTGAGGATCAACGCCGGTGAGCATATTGGAGCCGGCCTCGATCGTCTCGGGCCGCTCGGTTACATCCCGTACAGTCAGGTTGGGGATGCCAAATATGCAACACTCTTCCTGCACAGTGCCGCTATCCGTGAGCACGCACGAGGCGTTCTGCTCAAGGGCCACGAAGTCAGCGAAACCCAAGGGCTCAATAAACCGTATGCCGGCATCGCTCGACGCTCCGAAGCCGAACTCCACCAGCTTGCTTCGGGTTCTGGGGTGCAGGCTGCAGACTACCGGGCGGGAATACTGTTGGGCAAGCGCGCGCAGCGCTTCCAACAGGTTGCGAAGCCGCTCCTCAACGTCGACGTTTTCCGCGCGGTGCATGGTGACGGCAAAATACTGCCTGGCGGTCAGGCCGAGCCTGGCCAGGACGTCACTCTGCGCAATTGTCTGCTTATGGGCTTGCAAGACTTCGTAGATAGGGTTGCCAGTGACGTAGATGCGGTGGCGGTCGATTCCTTCCCGCACCAGGTTGGCTGCGCTTCGCTGGGTGTAGGGCAAAAGAACTGAACTCGAGTGATCGATAATCCGCCGATTCACCTCTTCCGGGACGCGATCGTCGTAGCACCGGTTGCCGGCTTCCAGGTGAAATACAGCAATTCCCATGCGCTTGGCTATGACCGCTGCCAAGCCGGAATTGGTGTCGCCCAGCACCAGTAGCCGGTCCGGGCGTTCAGCCAGAAGAACCTTCTCGATTTCTATCAGGATCTTGCCGATCTGTTCGCCGAAGGTGTCGCCGCGGACTCCCAGGCAATAGTCCGGCCTGCGGACCTTGAGGTCGTCGAAGAATATGTCATTCAAGCAGGCCGCGTAGTTCTGGCCGGTGTGAACCAGAACATGATTGCAGTAGCGGTCCAGTTTCTGGATGATCAGGCTTAGCCGGATGATCTCGGGCCGCGTACCGAGGACGGTCAAAATCTTCATCGCAACAACTCCGCGGGCCCGTCGATTGACTCCGGCTGCAGAAGGTTGTGCTCATCGAGGAATTCGCGAAGCTGTTCAAAGGACATCACGCTGCCATTGGAGCTGTATTCGCCTTGCAAACAGGGCTCTCCGGAGCGCTCACCGGCAATCTCGGGAAGGATCGAATCCATGGCATAGAAACGTCCATCATCAAAGGTTCTGAATGCTTCCTCCTCGGAGATGAGAATCTCATGGATCTTCTCTCCCGGCCGGATTCCCATAATCCTGATGGGAATATCCCGATCCCCAATCAGGGCCCTGGCGATATCAATGACCCTCGCGGAGAGAGCTCGAGGCACATACGTCTGGCCCCGGCGCGCTTCGCAAACAGCGGCAAAAATGACGTTGACGGCGTCGTCCAGGCTTATCAGGAACCGAGTCATGTCTTCGGTGGTGATGGTCACCGGACCGCCGGCGCGTATCTGCTCGTGGAACAGAGGGATTACAGAACCTCGCGAGGCCAGCACGTTTCCATAGCGCACACAAATAAACCGGGTGTCCGGACAACCAATATTCGCACTTAGAAGGAGGCGTTCCTGCAGCGATTTGGTCATGCCCATGACGTTGACCGGCTTACACGCCTTGTCTGTAGAAACCCCGACAACGGTCTTGACCGACAAGCCATTCTGACGAATTGCCCGAACAATGTTCTCCGGCCCCGTGATGTTGGTCTGAACGGCTTCATAAGGGAAGTATTCGCAAGTCGGCACCTGCTTGAGCGCGGCAGCATTGATGATGACATCAGCGGTCTCGATGGCCGCGGCAACGCTGAAGTAATCCCGTACATCTCCGATGCGAAACTCGACCAGCTCTTCGAAATTGTGGTAGATGATCTCGTCCGTAGCGACGGCGCGCTGCTGGTATTCCATGCGCATGGAATGCTGTTTTGCCTCATCTCTAGAAAAGACGATAATCTTGCGCGGCCGGCCGAGCTCGCCTGCGAGCAAGCGGCGCACCAAGGTCTTTCCTAGCGACCCGGTGCCGCCGGTAATGAGAATACACTTATCCGAAAAAATCATGCGAGCTTCCTCCTTATTGACTCTGCTATTGCCTGGTTTTCATAACTTCTTGAAGGGTAGAATTGCTTTGCGAGTCTAATGCTGACAGGCACCGATGTTCATATCGGGCCTCTAGAGCCTGTTATTAACTTCCGGCGAGCAACCGGAAGAGGTTAGCGAGCATGAGGCAAGCGCAAGCCAGGAAGTGGAACGCCCCCAGCGTGGCAGCCAGCCGTTCGTAGTCGCGTGCCAGACGGCGGAAGCGTGCGGCCCAGGCAAAGCTTCTCTCCACCACCCATCTTCGTGGCAGCAGAACAAATCCGCGCTTGGCTTCGGTGTGCTTAACTACTTCCAAACGAATGCCGTGCTCAGCCGCAGCTTCTTCGGCGGCCTCGCCGGTGTAGCCCTGATCGACATATGCCAGCTCGACATGTTCCCCCGTGATCTGTTGCACCTGTTGGGCCAGTTCGCCTATCTGTGCGCGGTCCTGCTCATCGGCCGGAGTCACATGCAGAGCCAACAAATGACCCAGCGTATCCACCGCTGCGTGCACCTTCGAGCCCTTGCGCCGCTTGGCCCCATCGTAGCCCGCGCGCGCACCAGACTCCGGCGTCGATTGCAGCGTGCGACTGTCAAGGATCATCGCCGTCGGTTGTGCCTTGCGCCCGGCAAAGGCGCGCAGCAACATGCGCAAATCCTCGACCATGGTCTCGAAACAGTGCGCCCGAATCCAACGTTGCACCTGCTGATAGACCACGTTCCAAGGCGGCAGATCGTTGGGCATGTAGCGCCACTGGCAACCCGTGCGCACCACGTAGCGAAGACCGTTGAACACCGCGCGCAGAGGGTAATCTCGTTGCTCGGCATCCTCCTTGCACAACGCCAGGTAAGGCGACACAAACGCCCATTCCTCGTCCGTCACGTCGCTGGGGTAACCACTGCGTCCGCGCTTCTCCATGCTCTCAGCATGAATACCCCAACTACCAAAACCTCATCTCAATCAAAACAAACGTACAAAGTTAATAACAGGCTCTAGCGCGAGAGCTTTCGAAACTCATCGTAGCCAGTAGGGTCTTGAGCTATTTCGGCCACCATATCCGGCCAGGACGGCGGCTGGCTATTGGTCTGGCGCCAATAGCGTTCGGAAAGCATGCTGCGATCCAAGACGAAGTCTTCGTCCCGAACGATAGCGACCTTCGCCTGAAAGGCATTGTTGACCATTTGCAGAAGGTCGTACTTGGAAATAGGAGACGACGATACCTGGTATAAGCCCTGGAGCGATGGATACAGGGAGATGATTCTCCATATCTCCCGGCAAAGCGCGATGGTCGAGAACCCGGAGTATTTCGCCCGAACGTATCCTTTGACTTGCTTGCCGGCCTGGGAGAGAAACCAGTCAATCAGCGAGTAGTCGGAGAATAAGTCCCGGCCCACGATCGAAGTCCTGAGGGTCAGGCATCCGGGAGAAGACACTTCCCCAAGGAACTTGGTGCGGCCGTAGTAATCCTCCGCGTCGGACTGATCTGTCTCCCGATACGATCCCGTTCGTCCCGAGAAGACGCAGTCCGTACTGACGTGAATCAAGCGGCAGCTATTCTCCGCACAGATCTCGGCCAGCAGGTGCGGAAACAGTGCGTTGATGTAAACTGCCTGCTTGGCGTGATGCGCGATCTCTTTCTGCTTGATAAGCCCGATGCAGTTGAGGACCCAATCAGGCCTTGTTTCCGCCAGCGCGCGGCGCACAGAACCCAGTTCCCAGGCATCGACATCAGTTACAATCCTGCTTTCGTCGAAGATGCCGGTCATGCGCAAGCGGGGGTCAAATTGCCGGACCGTACCGTACACCCGGCATTCCCTGCCGAGCACCTGCCAGGCCTTGTGGCCGAGCATCCCGTTGGTTCCGAGAATCAAAACGCGCGTCATTCGCCTGCTTTCGTGTCCGCGTAAACCGGACTATCTTCAAAAAGCGCTGAAAAGAACTCCTGGCGCGATGCCGGGTCGAACTTCTTCCGTAACACGTCGTAGCAATTGCCGGCATGCCGCCGGCGAAGCTCGGACGCCGCATCGTAGCTGAGAATCTGTTCGGCGATCCGTTCAGGGTCCAGGGTGTCGATGCCGATGCCCACATCGTTCTCGAGGACAAAGCGATAATTGGTGGCCGATGCCGGCGCATGAGCGAGTATGGGCAGATCAGCCTGCAGATAGGTCGCGATCTTGCCGGGGAACGATGTCTCCACAAGTAACCGATCTTGTGGATCGAGAGACAGCGGGGAGTATGCCAGATCGGATTCGCGCAACGTTTCGACCAGTTTTACCCGGTCCGTCTCGAAACCCATATACTCGACCGCAGGCAGGTCGAGCTGTTTGCCGGAGAAGAGCCTGAGAACGATCCGTCTACCGTATTTACGCTCCAATAGCCCCAGCGCGGCACTCAGAGCCTCGAATTCCCGAAAAAAGCGCAACGATCCGCAGAAGACGATGGACTTGACGCCGGGCCGCACGATGGGCAACCGCCGCGGACCGAGAGAGACGCCGGCGGAGGACCAGATAGCAATGTCGCGCTCCGCTCGCCGGCCGCGATACGGTTTGAGATGCGCCTCCATCCCAGGTGAAGCAAAATCAAGCGAGTTCGCCTCCAGCGCCCATTGCTCGAAGCCGGCCCAGATCACGGAGCGCTCCGCTTCCTGATAACCAAAGGTATAGGGCAGATCGAAGACCGAAACGTGGAGCGGGCACTCGAGCCGCCGGGCCAAATTGTTCGCGAGTATGGGCAGCAGTTCATTGGATAAACACCACACGCCAACGATTCCCGAATCGCGATACTTTCGAAACAGCTCACATTCCAGCCGCGACCTCAGGAAACCGTAGATCAGCCTGACATAGACGGCCGCGACAATCTGTGACCGGTTCTTGATATACCGCACGACACGGTTACGCCAGATCCGGACCAGGAAGTTGGTGGTCGCGGTCCACTGGGTGGACATAAGCGCGGTTGCCAGGGTTGGACGCGGGAAGTACCCCGCCAGATGATTGAACAGCTCGGAACCGCCGCATTCACGGACAGAGCTGGCGGCAAGGATGAGAACCTGGCCCGCGGCTGTCTCCAGACGCTCGGGGCCATCATTGTGTGCCGGCAACGGATACCACCCTTTTCAGCAATTGACTCTTAGGGGAGGTCGAGTTAAGTCCGCCGTGGACCAATACAAAGACCAGGAGCATGGGAAACGATATCCAGTACTCCGCGTAGCTTAGATATGTGGCGGATATACTCACGACAAGCCAAAAGAGCATCCAGGAAACCATGTTGCCTCCGCGAAGCGTCCGCCACATCATATAGGCGAGCAGCATGCAGAAGGCCGCAACCCAGATGACCCCGCGCGCAATTGAGTAGCCTATAAAAAAGTCGGCAATATCGGGCCCCAAGAGAAGACTGAACTGTTGTGATCGATCAAACCCGCTGCCAAATGGGTTCAACGACAATACAAACGGTACGCCAACGGTAATCAAGTCCAGGCGGTCGGCGGTGTCTGATCCACCCAAGCTCGCCTGATAGGGGTTTACTGTCAGTGTGACCGCACGCTCCAGATCGCTCGGGAAGATGGCATACAAAAGCCCCCCCAAGACCAACGTCAGAGCCGCAAATCTGATGATCCGGCCGACCCCGCGGCGCATTTGGGTCATGATCAAGATGGGAGCCCCGAAGATAAGAAGGGCATAGATCGCGGTCCGCGATATTGAAAAGCAGGCAGTCAGCACTACGAGCACAAGCAGGGCGCCGCCCAGGACGCGCCGCCGCTGCACCAGCAGAAGATACGCCGCAGCAAACAGCAGCAGCGGCAGGAAGCCGGAGAGATAAACAGGATTTTGAAAAGAGCCCCGCACTCGCAGGGTGTCGGCTCGATCGAGGGTTTGCTCCGCGCTCAGCAGGCCGGCATAGATCTCATCAGCGACAGGGAAGCTGAACAGGAGGTTCATACCTGTCACTCGTTCCAAAATGACGCTCGAGCTCAGCAAGATCCCTCCGGTGGCGAATGCGGAGGTGACAGAGCCGAGTTCGCGGGGACCGAAGACACGGTAGCATATGTAGGCGAACAGCAGTACTTCTACACTCTCGGAAAGTGTTCGCTGGACCCCGGACAGGTATGATCCGTCGCCAAGCAGGTCGGTTAGGACGCTCAGCGCGAAGAGGGCAAGAAGCATGTAAAGCAGCGGTTCTCGCCGGCCGTGAATCCGCGGATACTTCGAGCGATGCAACAGAAAACATAACACCGCGATCAACACAGCGACCCGGTTGAACGTCAACTGATATCCGAACACGGTGCCAAAGCCGAGAGCGCTCGATTGCACCGGCACTAGGGCGATCATGACCAGCATCAGGAAACGCAGATCGCGGAGACCTATGACCAGGAGCAATCCGGCAAATGCACCCAGCGCCAGGCGTAGCGATGCCATGGAGGAGACATTCAGGCATGCGAGGAAAAGAAACAGCAGGACGGTGATTCCGCGCAGGTGATCGCGCTTCGCCTCTTTCTTCCCATCCGACTTCGTCGAGGCGCGCGCCGACACTGAACTAGAAGCGGTTGAGGTCATGAGGTACTGTCTTTTCCTGCTCCAGTTCTCAGATTCGAGCTGAGATTCAATACCGTGACGAGTGCACCCCAGAGGGGCCGAAAGTCCTCTCTAATCCAGCGTTATGCGCCGAGCAGTCGCTGGCAGATTCCATTCATCACGCCAATGCCGCGCTTTGATTTGAAGAACAGGATGTCGGCGGCAGTGCGCCGTTAGATGGGCGCGGCTGGTTGCGTATAAACGTCTTGCAATCAGTTAAGCACTCTAGATGTTGCGTTTCAGCGCGAACTCCAAGGTAGTGCGCGGGTTGGAATTTGAACTCTGGCTAGCCGCGGGTTCGAAAGCTGCCGGCTTTCGCAAGTACATAGCGAAGATCTCTTGGGCCAGGAATGAGCTCACGAATTCCCAGGCCGTTGCGATTGCCGAGCCAAATGGTAAATGCGAGACTCAGGACAAATGAAAGAAGCATCGCTATTGCCATACCTGCCGTGCCCGCGCGCATGGTAAGAGCATAGCCGGACACTACAACCACGACCAGCATAAAGGCGCTGGTTATCGCATTGAGTTTCGGCCTCAAGAGGCCCCCCACGAACCACAGCTCTATAGGCACCGTGATCGAACGGACGATAAGTGCTATACAGAGGATTTCCGCCAATTTGATGGCACTCTGATAGGCATTTCCATACATAATCAGAATAAAGCGCGGCATCACAACGATCAAAGCCGCCGATAACAAAATCGCCAATACGGCGAGTTGGCGAAATGTAGTTTGCGTGAACCATCTGGAACGCGCGGGGTCATTTGAAGCAATGTGTGGAAACATAACCTGGGCAAAGGGAGTGAACGCCAGAGTTATGCGGTCGGCTAGCCCCCTGGCCACAGCATACTGTCCGAGCCCGGCAGGGGAGAGAAAGCGGGCCAGAATGAACGCATCGGCGCGAAAATACAACTGCGTAATGGTTACGGCAACGTGCTGCTTCCACCCTTGCTGCAACAAATCGGAGATACACTTGCTTGACCAGCGCCACCTGGATCGACTGACCTTCACAGTCAGATAGAAGCCGATCGCCGCCATAATCGCCGACTCGATGGCCAGCATGATCAAGATTCCCTCGAGGCCCGCGCGTAGAAGGAACAACACGATTCCGGCGCCGACAGTAGTCAGAAAAACATCGAAAACCAAGTAGATGCTTATCAACCCGACACGGCCGAGACCGAGGAAGATTGCGCTCCAATTCGTCTTATAAAGCATGGCCGGCAAGGACAGGAAGAAGAAGGCAAGAATCCCGAGCGATGCCCCCGGCAACCTGGTTGTACGCAGGTAAATCAAAAGTGTAATAAGCCCACCGCCGAATCCTTGCAAAAGGCTCAGAAATACAGAGGCGGAGTGAATTTCCGCAAGGTCGAACTGCTCGCGGCTCACCTGCACGGTCATAATCGTAGCCGTGCTTAGACCCACCAGAACGGTGGCGATGTTGAAATAAGCCTGGATGAGGAAAAGGTCTCCGCGCAAGGCAGGCCCCAGGCCTCTTGCCGTGACCACGCTGTATACGATCCCGAATCCGGCCGAGACAAACTGGGCTGTTCCCATGGACAGGAGCTGATCCCGTGTGCGCATTATTGCAGGACGCAGTCCGCTGAATCGAGGGTAATGCGTGGAAGCGAGGTTGGCATCACGACCACTTTCCGACCAGCGCGGATCTGAACTCAGTTATAGATTGAGCCAGGGCGGGATTTTTCTGAATGAAGTCGTATGTGTAGACGTAAGAGCACGCAGCCAAGAGACCGAATAGCATAAACAGAAGGACGATCAAGGTTCGATGCGGTGATGCCTTGCGGTCTGGCGGAATCGCGGGTTCCACCACCTGAATAACGGTTGCCTCTTTGGATTCATCCAACTTGGCCGCATCATATTGCTTGATTAACAGGTCGAATAGAGTTTGACGATAGACCAGCTCGTGCTCGGCGCTGAGGTAATCGATCCCCGCTCCGGGCACGTCCCCCAATGAAAGATCGGAAAACCCGGCGGTATGCTGTTTCTGGCCCATACGGGCAGCCTCTGCCTGTAACGTGGCAAGCTCATTCTCCGTCAGTTGCACCTCCGGATTGCGGTCGGTCGAGTAGGAGCGGAGCGCCTGGAGCTCCACACTCTTGGCCGCGGCCTGGGCGCGAAGGGCGGCGAGGCTCTCAATCATAACTCTGGCCTGGTCTTGGGGCTGGAGTACGCCTTTGGTCTGCTCAACGTGCTGAAATGAGATCTCCGCGGCGACCAGTGTTTCTTTCGCGGATTTCAGACTGCCCTTCGTAGAAGATCTGGCGCTGCAACGCTTCGGTTGCCTCTATCGATTGTGTAAGGTTGCGCAGTTGCGCGGTGTAGGCGTTGGCGATATCGGCTGCGCGTCTTTTGTCCTTATCGGTGACGGAAATCGAGATGAAGCCGCTCTTCTGCGCGGCAATATTGGTATTGGCCGCCAATTCCTTTCGGGCGTCGGTCATGTCCTTGGCGCGGTAGATCTCCGCGAGGTTAAAGTCCCGGATAATCGAGTCAGCAATGGGCCGGGAATTCAGCATGCCAATGTAGATCTCGTTGGGGTTTCTCAAGCCCAGCCCGCCCGCGGTCAAGGCGGCCATCGAACCTGCCGCGGTATTTGCCAACTGGCTCATCATCATTGCGGCCGACTGGGTTTGCTGCGGGGTCAACAGTTGCGTGGTGGCTAAATAGCGCACCGGCAGGAGCAGACTGGTGACCACACCGGCGAGCGTCGCGATCACTGTCACCAATGCGACCAGCCTTTTGCGGCGAGCGAGAATTATGAGGAATTCAAGGAAGGTCATTCCGGTCGCCGGGCGCGGCTCCTCGGGGAGAATCGCCTCTTCAGAGGCGAGCGCTGAAACTTCGCTGCGTGGGTCCTGATCAGTCATCAAAGGCATAGTGTTAATAGGCGGTCCCGAGGACCGCTCCGGTCATTGCTGTTTGCGAAAGAAGCTGGGCGTAAAAGGGCAACTGCTGCATGAAATTATTGGGCGACTTCAGCTTGGTTGGAACGATAATCGCATCTCCCGGCAAAAGGGTTGTCCTTTCAAAATCGGTATGCCAGAATTCTCCGTGGTTTTGCCTGCTAACTACGGTGCCGTCCGCCCGGATCAAGAAGATGCGCCTCACATCCGCCTGCCGGGTCGGCCCGCCGGCATCGTTGAGATACGCGTAGACCTGCTTCCGAGGCTGATACCGGAATGCGTTCTCGTTGTAGACCGCTCCGGCGACCTGAACGGTGCTGGCCCTGGGGGGGATATAGAAGCCGTCTCCGTCTTCGAGAGGAAAATTCGGGATGTCGGCGACCGTACTGGCAGTGGGATTCATGTCCAGAACGATTCGGCCCGTGGGGCGAACCGCGGAGAGCTGGGCTATGATGGCCTGTTGCTGCCCTATCTGCGCCTGTTGATCCGCGGTATTGGCAGAGTTGAGCGACGGGGCAGCCGCATAGCGCGACATGAGTTCTCTCTGCATCTGGTTGATCGATATCCGGAGCTGCTCTTCTTCGGCCAGGCGGGTGGAGACACGGGTCAATTGCGCAGCGTAAAGGTAGGAGTGCGGAGTAAGCCCTCCGGCACGCTGGACCACGTCTCGCAGGTTCTCGCCGAGCTCTACGCGGTACACTCCCGGAGCATTGACCTCTCCGTCCACCCGGACAAACTTTGCGTGTTTATCGGTGGGCAAAGGCAGGTCGTTACGCGAAAAGATGGTGATGACATCTCCGGCCTTCAATATCTGGTTGTCGGGAGATGCAGGCTTGTCGATCGCGTTGCCCAGATTGAATGCAATCAGGCGGGTGCTCAAATCCTGTTCGTCGAGCCGCTCGATGGCCGCATAGTCCCAGTTGATTTCCGCGGTATTCTGGGCTAAATCGGCCATCATATCAATTTGTGTGTTCAGGGCCAGGACGTTATGCCCGCTCCCGTTGTCGCTGGCGGGCGTGTTCCCGGCCAGATGGTTTTCCTGGTACCAATGATGGCGGGTAATCAGAAAACCGCGGGACTGAATCAAGTCCGAGATCCGCATCCCCTCGTGCCAGGGGAAACGGCCCGGCTCAGCGACGTTTCCGCGCAGCGTCACCGCGTTCTCAAACCGCGGCGAGATAGGGAAGACCCGCAACATATCGCCATCACTGAGCACGCGCTGCAATCCCGATGCATCCAGCGGGAAGTCATCGACCCGCCGTCTTCTGTGGTTCTCAATGCGCTCCAACAGAGCCCGATCCGCTTCCGCCAGATTGGTGATGCCGCCGGCGTCCTTCAATGCGGAGGCAATCGTGGTTTCGCCCTTCAATTCATAGATTCCGGGCTCATTAACACTCCCCATGATGGCAACTTGCGGGCCGGCAGGCGGAATATAGATCACATCTCCGGGAAGCAACTGGACATCGTGCGATTTGTCGCCCCTGCGCAGCAGATCGTAAATGTCAAAATCGGTCAGGAGACGGTTGGCGCGGCGCAATTGAATGTGCCGCATCGAGCCCGTGGCGGAGGGTCCGCCGGAAGCAAAGAGCGCATCCACCAGCGTGCTCAGGGAGCTGACGGTGTACGCTCCCGGCTGCCGCGCGCTGCCCAGAACGAAGATCTGGATGGAGCGGAGCTGGCCCATCGTGACATTCAGCTCAAAGCCCTTGAAGAGATTGCCGATAGCCGCGCGGAGATAGCTTTCCACTTGCTCGTAGCGCAACCCAGCCACGGTCAAGGTTCCCAACTTGGGGAGGAAGATTTGCCCATTCCTGTCCACAGTCACGCTGGTATCGAGCTCGACCTTTCCCCACACCCGTATGAGGAGTTCATCTCCCGGCCCCAGCACATAATCGGCGGGAACCGGAATCCGATCCATGGGAGCAAAGGTGGAGGGAACCTGGTCAAATAACTGCCTGCCGTACACCGGAAGCGGAGATCCCGCCGCGTCCTCGGCAAACAACTCGAATTCCGATCGAGTGGTAATTGGGCCGACGACCCGGGTAGGAATGGGGATTCTTCTCAGTTTGAGCAGGAGCTAATACAAAAGGAGTTGCGCCATTCTCAGCTTCGGGCGCGGGCGCGGATGAGAGGAAGCGGATGGAGTGGGAGCGGCTAAGGAGGGCGTCGTGCCCGGGGGTGTTTGAGCCGCGCCAGCGGGAGGACAAGGATGCCCTTCTGAGGGAACGCAGGCCGGTGCGATTGCCGGAACAGTTGGAGCCGATTGGCCGGCGCAAAAGGATCCGGACAATAAGAAGAGGATCAAGAGCTTATGAGTCATAGTCGAATTGGGCACTCAGATGCAATTGTAAGTCGAAGTAAAGGACGAGTCAGAATCCCGCGGCCTTCAGTATGGCATCAACAGATTAGGTTCAGGTTGGGGATACATTTCAGAAACCAATCGACCGATTCGGGAACCATGTGAGTTGAATGGTTGTGGTGGTCACGGTTTGCTGTCCGGGAAGATAGACGGGAGCCTTCCAGTGCTCGTAAGCAAAGCTGCCGTTGATCTCGAAGTCCTTGCCGATGCGCTTGACCGCCTGGAAGCCGATGTCGTTCAGCGTGGTGCCGCCGGGGAGCAGGCAGGCAGCTAGGGGGCAGGCTGGGCCCGAGTAGGTCTGCGTGGTCGAACCGGGGATGAAATCCTTGGTGGCCTTTTGATTGCGCACGCTGACCTGGATCCATTCGTTGCCGCTCAAGTGATAGGTAATCCATCCCTGGCCGCCCTTGTCCTCTCGCCCGATCCAGTCGCCGAAGAGCTGCCCCTGGTTGGTGTAGCCCTGCTTCTCGATCTGCTCCCAATACATGAATTGGCCGTACTGCCTCGGCGGACACAGTCGAGTTGGACGGATCGGTGGTGACCGCCTTCAGCGCGAATGTCCAGCTTGGGAATGCCAGGCACATGAGAGAGATAGAGGCCGGGGCGCAACGCAGCGCGCCGCGGAGCGTCGATGGGGGAAACATCGTCGTGCACCTCCGAGTCGGTGTAGAGCGTGAGCCAATTGCGGACGAATGGCAGCCGGTAGGAGAAGTCGAAGGCGCCGAAGCGCGCGCCGGGATCGTCGCGACCTTCCTTGACCTGGGGGGAAGGCGAGGAGGTGCTGAAGAAACTCTTCAGGAAGGTGTGGATGGTGACCGGCGAGTGGCCCTCGCCTGCCCAGATCACGGTGCGCTCAAAGCCGAACTCGAGGTTGTCCGTGGGCCGGAAGCTGATCTTCTCGACATGCACCCAGGGGTCGCCGGGATTGATGACGTTCGGCTGACTGGATGCCGGTCCCGTATACAACGGGTTGGGCATAAGCGTATGGCCCCGCAGCGGGCCCACCAGAAATTCATAGCGGAAGGGCCCGGTGAGCCGGGAGAGCAGGGGAACATACAGCGGCTCGATGCGGTTGATGTGAAAGGCGTAGATGTTCTCGGCGTTATTCGAGTAGGCCATGCTGGCGCCCTGGCCCGGCCCCAGCCACTCGTCCTGTTTGCCGAAGGAGATTATGTGGTTGAGGTACTGTGCGGAGACGTATAACTCGAGGAAGCGTCCCTGGGTGGCGGTGGCGATCGGTCCCATGGGGATGGTGGTCTGGTTGTACGGCAGCCCGGTGGCGGAGTTGAGGTAGGTCGTGTCGTCAACCGTGGCGAGCGCCTGGGCCAATGCGGCTGAGTATCCGGTGGCCGAGGGCGCGCCCTGGAACTCGCCGCGCGCATAGAGCGTGAACCGGCCGGCGGTAGCGTAGCCGCTGGCGCCGGAGTAATTATTGAAGCCGCCCTGGTAAGGCCGGCCGTAGTCGTTCACGATTGTCGAGCCGAGATGAAAGCTGTCGCGCAGCGGCGTGCCGCTGATGGCGCGGGCCACTGTGTAGGTTGACTCGATTCGCGCATTGCCCGGTTGCGCTGGACACGGACCCCTGGTGTCGAGGTGCAACTCGCGGTCCAGCGCATCATATAATTCCCGTGCCTCACTGGTAAGCGGTCCCGGCTCCGCATTATCGATGTTGGCCGCGGTGTCTTGCAGCATGTGGGTCAAGCTGGCGCGCGTCCATGGACGCATTCCCAGGTACACATGATCCAGAAAGCCCAGCGAATACAGCCGCAGCACGGCTGGATAAATCCAGCTATCCAGCGAAATGTACGGAGAACCCGGCACCGATAGATCGCACTCGGTCACGGCACCGCCGGAATCGTCGGCAGGCTGGTCGGCGGCCGTTTTCCCTCCTGGAGGGAGAGCGGAAAGCGGACTGACGCCGATTACCAGCATGCCCGCGAATGCAATTGCGCAAAGGCGCGCAGAAGACACGAGCACGCGCGAACCCCCATCTTCGTCCATTGCGCCATCATTGCGACGCTGTCTCGCCCGGCTGTCGCCCAACCGTCGCGCGACATGACGGAAAAACTCTATTTCAATCAAGGGACTGATCTTCCGGCGGCTCATGAATGTCGCGCGCCTGATTGCTGTTACCAGTTCCGTCGATCCTGTCCGACTGCGTATCGGCCTTGAGCGATGCGATCTCCGCTGCAAGATTCTCTATCTGTTGTTTCAGATCCTTCATTTGCGCGGAATGCTCGTTTATGTTCGAAAGTAATGCACTCTCCTGATTGGCACGATCCAAAAGGCCGGTCATCGCGTTGCGCGCAAGGTCGGAGATGCTCCGCGCCCCGCTCGTGGCGCACAACTTCTCCAAAGCCGAGAACTCTCCCTCTGAGAGCCGGACGCTGATGGCGCGTGTTCGCGGTATCAGGACTGTCATTGTTTGAGGAATCAGGGTTGGACGGAAGGTTGTTGGATGGAAGGTTTGGACCAGGTGAACGACGAGAGCCAAACCCAGCCGCCGGAGACCCGCACAGGACAAGCTTCGCTCCCGTCGGTCCCATTCCCGGGATCGATTATTTTAGAAACACTAAGTACGCCGCCCGCGCACGCGGCGAGGGTGTTTTTCTGCGGCATTCCAGCCGTTCGAGGTCTAGCTTCTGGGAGCTTAGCAGCGAACTGTTCTTCTCTTCGCTTGGCCTTGACTGTCATTGAAAACCATAACACGCGGGCGGGGGAGGGGCAAGAAAAAAGTACGACTTTTGTAAAGCATTTGTGAATTTCCCTTTTAACCAGTGTCATTTGTGGAAAGTGGGCCAGAAGATTCCCAAAGGAGAATTCCTTATCAAAAAGACAGCCCGCGCCGCCGTTAAGGGGTACCCAGTGAGAGCGATTTGGGCATGGGAATCCATCTGTTGTTCATTGGGAACGTCGGCACCCACACCTTGAGGTACTCGACGCCGATATCCACGGCAGCGACGGTCGGCCATCCCGTTCATCATCTCGGTACATTCGGTACACTTTAAGGTGAGAGAAAGTCCCGTGATTCGTCCCTAAGCGGCACAAGATGAGTCACTTAGATTATGACTTTTTTGATTCGGGACCCGGGGGCAGAGGTTCAAATTCTCACTCCCCGCCCGTCGGCTCCAGTTCAGATACAAATCCGCCTCCTTCTTCCGCCTCAAGCAGCCCAGATGGTGAGAAGGAAGTCCCGTGCCAACTTCACCGGCGGGCCGGGTGGAGGGCATCGTGGCGTACGCGCAGCAGTTGCTGGAAACCTCGCATTTTGTGCAGAATGCAGAGAAAGCCCGAGGCGCCAGATTATGGCGATCCGGGCGCCGGTGGAGACCGCTTTGACCCAATTATGTGTGATGCAACTCACAAAAGCATGACTTTCCATGGGATATTTGCAGAGAATTTCATTGACTGTTGGCCCCTGCCGAGTATCGTGCTTGCAGAGACTAATTACCCTCAGATCGAGTGCTGGCGCAAAGGCGGGTGCAATGCTTTTGTTCGCGCAAGTGAAAACAAGGATTCCCGCCCTGCACGGAGCCCCTGTGAAGAGGTTCTCAATATGATTCGGGGAGGAGACGCCATGCGTCGCATAGCAGTGTTCGCGCTTCTTGTGGTATTGGCAGCCAGCGTCAGGGCGCAATTTGATACAGCCACAGTACTTGGAACAGTGACCGACCCAAGCGGCGCGGTGGTTCCGAACTGCCAGGTGACGTTGCACAACACAGCCACGGCGGCCCTGGCCACGGCAACCACCGACGACCGGGGAGAGTTCCGGTTCGTGGATGTGCCCGTCGGCTCCTATGAGCTGAAAATGACGGCGCAGGGCTTTCAGCCGGCTGCGGCCAAATTCGACCTGACGGTCGGCGCGCACCAGCGCGTGGACGTGCAACTGCACGTGGCTTCGGTAGCCACTTCGGTGATCGCCACGGCCGAGGTGGCCCAGTTGGAGACCGAATCGAGCGAACGCGGGCAGGTGGTGAATGAGCGCGAAATCGCCGAACTGCCGCTGAACGGGCGCGAATACTCGCAGTTGGTGGAGCTGACCGCGGGCGTCGTTCCCACCCAAAACCAGCTAGTCCGAAGGTTACAGTCAACGCGAGGGATCGTTCAGTATCAACGGCCTGCGCAGCGTCTTCAATAACTACATGTTGGACGGGTTGGACAACAACATGTATGGCACCTCCAACCAGGGATTCTCGAACCAGGTGGTGCAGTTGTCGCCGGACGCCGTAGCTGAGTTTCAGGTGGTGACCAACAACATGAGCGCGGAGTACGGCCGCTCTGGCGGCGCCACGATCAACGTGGTCACCCGCTACGGCACCAACCAGCTCCACGGCCGGGCATGGGAGTTCGTTCGCAACACGGACTTCGACGCCACCGGCTTCTTCAAGCCGGATGTAGGGCGGCAAACCGGCGCTGCACCAAAACCAGTTCGGCGCTACCCTGGGCGGTCCGCTGAAGAGGGACAAGCTCTTTTTCTTCGTCGACTACGAGGGCTTCCGCCAATCCAGCTCCTACACCGACACGGCCACCCTGCCCACCGCGGCCGAGCGCGGCCTCTCCAGCACCGGCGCCCGCCCTCGGCTACTACCTGATTGACGACCCCGGCGATCCGAATAATTCGTCTGGCTACCTTCCCGTTGACAACCCGTGCCCCTACGTCGGCCCGAACGGCGGCCCGAACGCCAATCCGAACCCGTGCAATTCGACTGGTTTCGGCGCGGGCTTGTTGCGCTCCTTGGGCCAAGCCGGCGGTCAGGAATACACGAATGGCCAGATTCCCGCGTCGGCCGTCATCAACTACGCCGCGACGCTCATGGAAGGAAAGGACAGCAACGGGAACATGTACCTTCCGCCCACCACCAACAACAACTCGACCAACAACTACATCGTTCTGCACCCCAGCACTTTCGACCGCGACAAGGGCGACGCGAAGGTGGACTACGACGTGCGCAAGAATCTGCGTCTCTTTACTCGCTACTCGCAAGCCCAGTGGAATGCCTATGACCCCGGAACCATTCACGGCTCGGCCGGCCTGGGCGGTGACGGCAACGTCTATGCACCTTCGATTCAAATCGTGGGCGGCGCCACCTGGACCATCAGTCCGAAATCCCTGCTGGAAGCCCGCTTCGGCTTCTCGCGGATGAAGGCGGGCAAGACTCCCCCGCTGGCCGGCGGCCCCAGCATGTTGCGCAGTTCGGCATCACCGGCCTGCCCACCGACCCGCAATACACCGGCGGCATCACCTACGAGTACTTCATCAATGGAGGCTTCATCCGACCTGGGCCGTTTGTGGACCAGCCCCCAGTATCAGAACCCCACGGTCTGGAATCCCAAGGTCAACTACACCCGGCTGCTGCCGGGCCACACCCTCAAGGCCGGCATGGAGTACACCATGCTCCACGTGGCGCAGCAGGACCTGCACCCGGTGATGGGCGGCGATGTCTATACCAACGAGTTCAGCGGCTACTGCTACGACAATTACTTCACCCTCATGTATGCCCCTGGTGTACCCCTCTGTGCGGTCGCGGGCGATCCCGCTCCTTCTGTCAAGAGTCCCGCTGACTTCGAATCGACAAAGATGTACGACTATGCCGACTTCCTGCTGGGCTACCGCGCCGAGATCGGCCTCTCCAACTCCCCCATCGCCAATATCCGCGAATGGGGTTTCAGCGGCTACGTGCAGGACGACTGGAAGGTGACCCATCGGCTGACGGTGAACCTGGGCCTGCGCTACGAGTACGGCACTCCCCTCTACGAGGCCGCCAACCAGCTCTCCAACTTCAATCTCACCACCTACAATCCCACCACCTACAACACCACCCAGCCCATCGCGCTGGCCAGCTCCAGCGACCGCTATACGGTCAATCCGAATAAGGAGGACTTCGGCCCGCGTTTCGGCGCGGCCTATAGTCTCACCCACAATACCGTGCTGCGCGGCGGCTTCGGCATCAGCTATTCGCGCTGGAACCGCGTCGGCTCCAACTACCTTACCCAGAACGCGCCCTATGGCATCAGCGCAGTGCGGATCGTTGCCCCCGGCACATCCAACTACCTCAACACCGAGAGCAGCTTTCCTACCAATATGACCAGCGCCAAAAGCTACAACCCGCTGGAGGTGGTCCTGCAGTACATGCCGCGTAACTCGCCCGACACACAGGTACGGAGCTGGTTCTTCTCAGTGCAGCGCGATCTGGGCCACAGTGTGCTGGTCGACCTGGCCTACGTGGGCAACAACGGCGTTAACGAAATACTCATCAACGACATCAACCAGGCAAACGTGATGCAGCCGAGTACGTGCACTACGGCTACGGAAAGTAGTTCCACCAGCGGCTGCATAACAAATTTTCAGAGCCGCGTCCCTATGCCCAACTTCACCTCGGTCGTTGGCACTTTGCCCTGGGGCTACTCCGATTACAACGGCTTGCAAGCCAAGGTTGAGAAACGCTTCTCCTCCGGACTCTACCTGCTGAACGCTTTTACCTGGTCCAAAGACCTTGACATCGCCCCCCAGGCCGAGGACGGCAGCGGCGGTTGCAATAACTGCGGCAACTTCATCCCTTCAGTGCAGAACATCTACAACTACAAGGCGGATCACGGCATCTCCGCGAACAACCGTCCGCTGCTTAACGTGACCTCCCTGGTCTGGACGCTGCCGGTCGGCAGGGGGCAATGGCTGCTGACAAACGCCGATCGCTTCTGGAACACGGTGCTGGGCGGCTGGCAGATGACCGATATCTTCCAGGCCCGCAGCGGCGACCCCATCACCTTTGCCTATAGCCCAGACAGCGACACGCAGGTCTCGCCGCTCATCACTATCGATGGACGCAACTCCTACCGTCCCAACCAGAGCGGCCCGGCCATAGCCAGCAACAAGTCCTATACCGGATACTTCAACACCGCCAACTTCTCCACCCCGCAGCCCTATGCGCCCTTTGGCAATTCGCCCCGCAACGCGGTCCGCGGCTACGCCTTCTGGGAGCTCGACACGGGCCTGACCAAGGACTTTACCATCACCGAAAAAGCCCACTTTCAGTTCCGCGCCGAGGCCTTCAACCTGACCAACCGGACCAACTTCGGCGAGCCGAACAGCGTGTACAACGGCGCCGGCAGCACCACCTTCGGCGTGATCACCTCAACCCTTCCCGCACGCGAGTTGCAGGTGGCCGCAAAGGTCGTTTTCTAGCCGGATCTTGCAGTTCTCGAAAACTCGACAGACCGCGCGCGGTGGATTCTTCTCAAAAAGAGAAGCGTTCGCCGCGCAAAGCTGTCTATTGGCCGGGAAAGTTGATATAGAGCGGGCTGCTCGTCAACTGCAAGCTGCCCTTGGCGTCGCGAACTTCGACGCGAAGCCAATGACGGCCGGCAGTGACGGTGAGCGCAGCCTCTACCGGGGAGTTCGCGCTAGCAACAGGCTTGGGCGGCGCAGCGGCAATCTCCTCGCCATCCAGCAGCAGGTGAACGACGGAACCCGCGCAAGCGGCGGTATGAATCCGCACGCGGATTTCCGCTCCTGCGGCGGTGCTAAGGGTTTCACCCATGCGGGCACGGACGCCGCCGGACTCGGCCTCGAAATCTACCACCTTGTCATGCGAAGCAGTGAGGTCGACGAACGTGCGTCCTGTGCGGATGCCGTTGAGAATCGCGGGAACGGAGAGTTCATTCGCCTCAATAACGGTCGTGGGCCAGCCAATCGATCCCGGCGGCCCCGGCGGGTTGGCCGCGTTGTGGCTGTCGCTGCCACCGATGGCGGCCAGACGATGGCCCTCGCGGAGTTGCACATCCCAGAACTTTGTGCTGGAGAGCATAAAGGGACCGCCGTTGATGACCTCGACGGCGGTAAAAAGGCTCATGTCGAGGTCCTGTGGCGGCTCCCACCGGCAGCCCATGCAGATCTCGCCGCCGGGCGATGCGGCGTGACTGACGGATGCGATGCCACCCTTGGAGGCCACGTCGCGCAGCACGCTGTTCAAATCCAGCCCGCCCGCGGTCACCCGCCAATCGATGAACTGGGTTACGCCGAAGATGTTGAAGTGTCCATGGAAGGTCGTCATCTCGCGCCCGGGAATCAGCAGCACGCGATCGAAGTAGGGCTGCAACTCGCGCATTGCATCGTATTGTGAGTCGGCGTTGTGGTCGGTGATAGCGATGAAGTCGAGGCGGCGCGAGGCCGCCGTCTGCGCGCTGACGAAGACCGGACAGGGAACCATGAGGCCGCTCTGGCTCGGGCACCGGCCGTCACTGTGAGCGGTGTGCATGTGCAGGTCGCCGCGGTACCAGCGCGTGCCGCTCGCGAGAGGCTGCGCCGCGAAGCTGGAGTCTTCATCGCGGGCGTTGAAGCGGATCTCGGCCCTGTAATGGGACACAGTTTGTGCGCGCATGTTCGGCACCGCGATGAGCAGGCGCCACTGGCCCGCGGGAATGGCGCCGGGCAGATAGGAAGGGGTCGCGTCGGTCTCGCTGATGGTGAAGTGGCTCTTGTTGCCGCCGCTCTCTCCACGAAAGCGATCCGGATCGGCGATACCCAGGTCAAGGGTTGCGCGCTGCTCGGCGCCCGTGTAGTGGAAATCGACGCTGATGCGATGCGTACCGGCGGGCACGACGAACGGAATCTCAAAGTAGGTTTTGTTCTGCGCGCCCGTGACATCGCCGGTGAGCACCAGGTCCGGCGGGCTCTGGGCCGATCCCAGAATTGCGAAGATCGAGAACACAAGACCGGCCGCTGCTGTCCATCGCTTGATTGTTGCCAAGAGGACTCCTTCGCCACGGACTGGCGCGCGCATCGAGCAGGAGCCCCATTCGGCTGGGTCAGATTGTGGTCTGATTCCGTCCCGCATCCGAGGCCTGTTAGCCGGCGAATACGGGATCGGATGAAGCTCAACGGCGCACCGTCAATTATCTAGTAGAACACTTTAGCGCGAGTTGGCGATTCTTCATCGACCGATCAAGAGGCGAGCGTCTATAAGGGCAACGGTCTCCAACGTTTTTGCTCCGAAGGCCCTGAAAGAGAGTTGAGGTGAGGGGAGTTCAAGCCACAGTGGTCTGAGAGCGAATCGGCATGGGAGCTCCCTGAAGCGAGACAAATCTGTCAGGCTGGCAGCAGGCCCGGCTGAGGCGGGCAAGGTCGGACTGCATTTCACGATCCCACTTGAATGATTCGAGCACAGCATCCAGGATCGAAGCGGCCGCCGCATCCTCGGGGCGTTCGATTTCGGTGCGCCTGATGCGGTAGTGCATCCACTTTCCTTCTCTCCGGGCGGCCACCACCCCCGCTTTTCGCAGATACGCGAGATGCCGGGAGATCTTGGGCTGGCTTTGGCGCAGGATCTCGACCAGATAGCAGACGCACACTTCGCGGCCCGCAATCAGGTTGAGCAGGCGTAGGCGCGTTCGGTCGGCAAGGGCCGCAAACAGGGGTGTCAGATCGGACGACTTGGCCTGGAAACTCATGAGTCAATAATATACGCATTGACAGATATGTCCAGACCGAGATATATTCGCTTTAACGTATACGAGGAGACTGAAATGGACGCCGAAACTCAAGTGAAAGAGGAAGTGAAAGAGAAGTACGGCAGCGCCGCGCGCGCGATCGCGAAGTCGGGAAGCCTGGCCTCATGCTGCGACCCGGCGCTCCGCTGTTGCGACCCGATCACTGCCAATCTCTACAGTTCCGATGAAAAGGGACAGATTCCGGAGAAGGCTGTGCTGGCGTCGCTGGGCTGCGGCAATCCCACCGCGCTGATTGAGTTGAAACCGGGCGAGGTGGTGCTCGATCTGGGGTCAGGCGGCGGAATTGACGTGCTGCTCTCCGCGCGCCGGGTTGGGCCCACCGGCAAGGCCTACGGCCTCGACATGACCGACGATATGCTGGCCCTGGCCCGTGAGAATCAGCGCCAGGCCGGCCAGGGAAACGTCGAGTTCCTGAAGGGCGAGATCGAGAACATTCCGCTGGCGGACAATTCAGTGGATGTAGTGATTTCGAATTGCGTGATCAACCTCTCGGCGGACAAGGACAAGGTGCTGCGGGAGGCATTTCGCGTTTTGAAGCCGGGCGGGCGGTTTGCCGTATCCGATGTAGTGGTGCGCGGCGAGGTTCCAGAGCAGGTGCGGCGGAGCATGCTGCTCTGGGTGGGTTGCGTCGCAGGCGCGCTTGAGGAGCAGGACTACCGGAAACGCCTTGAGGCCGCGGGCTTCTCTGGCGTGGATGTCGAGCCGACCCGGGTCTATGACATTGAGGATGCGCGGCAGTTTCTGATTGGTTCGGGCATGGATGTGGACGCGATCGCGGCGCAGACACAGGGCCGATTCATGAGCGCGTTCATCCGCGCCACCAAGCCGGCAGCGCCTCAAGAGGGTTCATGCTGCGGTTCAGAATGCTGCTCAACCACGTCCGAAACAGGAAAAGGATGACTCGAATGCCCGATCACTACAATGTGTTGTTTCTATGTACCGGCAACTCGGCCCGTTCCATTCTGGCCGAGGCCATTCTGACCCATAAGGGCAAGGGTGTATTCACCGCTTACAGCGCCGGCAGCCATCCGTCCGGAGCGGTCCGGCCCGAGGCGCTGAGGCAGCTCGAACTCGCCGGCATATCGACGGCGGGATTGCGGAGCAAGTCCTGGGAAGAGTTCGCGGGTCAGGGTGCGCCAACGATGAACTTTGTTTTCACGGTTTGCGACAACGCAGCCAATGAAGTTTGCCCGTTCTGGCCGGGGCAGCCGATGACAGCTCATTGGGGAGTTCCCGATCCGGCCGCGGTGAAGGGGTCGCCTGAAGAGATTGACCGCGCCTTCCGTGATGCGTTTTCTATCCTCGATCGGCGAATCAGCCTCTTCCTATCTTTGCCGCTTTCTACGTTGGGACAATTCGCAATCCAGAGAGAGCTGGACAACATCGGCCGGCAATGAAGTCTTCACCCATCGCTGTCGATTCTTCAATCGCTCTTGAGGCAAAATAACAATGCCCAGCACACCGCTGACGCACGGCCAGATTTGCGCTCCGTTGCAACGTAGGAAGCTCTCCTTCCTCGACCGCTTCCTTACGCTCTGGATTTTCCTGGCAATGGTCATTGGAGTTGCGGCCGGCCACTTCATCCCAGGCTGCGCCGGATTCGTCAACCGCTTTCAGAGTGGAACGACGAATATCCCGATCGCAATCGGGCTGATTGTCATGATGTTCCCGCCGCTAGCGAAGGTGCGATACGAGATGCTGGGCGAGGTCTTTCGCAATAAACGAGTTCTAGGACTGTCGCTGGTCCAGAACTGGGTGGTTGGGCCGGTCTTGATGTTCTTCCTGGCCATCTTGTTCCTTCGCGGCGAACCCGCCTATATGCGCGGACTCATCCTGATCGGTATCGCACGCTGTATCGCGATGGTGCTGGTATGGAATGAGTTGGCCGACGGTGACACGGACTACGTTGCCGGCCTAGTCGCAATCAACAGCGTCTTTCAGGTGCTCTTCTACAGCTTTTACGCATGGGCCTTCATTACCGTGCTTCCAAAGTGGTTTGGACTGCAAGGAAGCGTCGTGCAGGTGAGTATCGCGCAAATCGCTAAGAGCGTCGCAATCTACCTTGGCATTCCATTCGCCTCGGGGTTCGTTACACGCTTTGTTCTCATTCAGCTTAAAGGAGAGGAATGGTACCGGACGCGTTTCATTCCCAGGGTTAGTCCGCTAACATTGGTTGCCCTGCTCTTTACCATTCTGGTGATGTTCTCGCTCAAGGGCGATCTGATTGTGCGCCTGCCGCTGGATGTGATTCGCGTCGCAATCCCCCTGGTCATTTACTTCCTCATCATGTTTCTGGTCAGCTTCTGGATGGGCAAACGGCTCGGCGCCAACTACGCGCAATCCGCTACCCTGTCGTTCACGGCCGCGGGCAACAACTTCGAGTTGGCAATTGCGGTAGCCGTTGCTGTGTTTGGCCTGAATTCGGGCGAGGCATTCGTTGGCGTGGTTGGCCCGCTCATTGAAGTACCGGCACTTATTGGGCTGGTCAACGTCGCATTCTGGATACAAAAGCGATGTTTCGTCCGGCATGAGGATGACGTACAAATGAGTACCGCACGAGAGATGCCCTAGGGAACTGTGTTTCAGTCGCAATCCTTCGAGCGCGGCGCAAGATTTCGGCCTGATTCATGGCACAGCTCGCCGGCGCTTTGCCGCCGCGCATTTCCTTAAGATTTGTTAAGCAAGCTGCCGCCGCTCAAATCTGTGCGAGACTGAGGAAGCGATGGGGTTGCGAAGCGACCGCCGGTTCCTGAGGCAGCAGAGATGGAGAGTGCGGAAAAGCAAAAACAACTATCACTCCTGCTCGTCGATGACGACGTTGAGCTGTGCGGGATGATGAAGGAGTTTTTTGCCGAAGCCGGCCATCATCTGGATTGCGCCTACAATGGCCGGGATGGCTTGAACAGTGCGCTCAACGGCGCATACGATCTGGTAATTCTCGATGTGATGCTGCCGGTCTTCGACGGCCTGACGTTGCTGCAACAGTTGCGGCGGCGAAAAGACGTTCCGGTGATCATGTTGACCGCGCGAGTGCAACAGCACGACCGGATCCTGGGCCTGAATACGGGAGCCGATGACTATCTTCCCAAGCCTTTCAATCCGGATGAACTACTGGCTCGGATTCGCGCTGTACTACGGCGCGCCGATGCGGCGAGCGGGAAAGGCAACGCGGTTGTAACCGTCGGCGACATGCAGGTGAACCCCGGGACGCGCGAGGTGTGGGTTGCGGGCTCAGCGGTGGATCTGACGGCGATCGAGTTTGACCTGCTGGAGATGCTGATGCGCTCCGCGGGCCGTGTGGTCTCGCGAGACGAGATCACGATGGCCCTGTTTGAGCGCGAGGCGACACCGTACGATCGCTTTCTCGATGTGCACATCAGTCATTTGCGCAAGAAGCTGGAAGGCGGCCGGAATCTGATCCGCGCAGTCAGGGGAGTTGGGTATGTATTTACCGGAACGGCTTAGAACACTGCCCATGAAGTCTCTCTATCTCGGCGTTCTGCTGGCAATGGCGATCACGCTGTCGCTTTCTTTCCTTGTTTTTCACGCCATCTCAAATCGCCTGCAGCAAAAGACCATCGATCCCGCATTCGATCGCATTGACGTATTGGAACTGGAGAGTGCGCGGGGAGCATTGGGCAGCGGCGGACCGAAGGCGCTCGAAGATTATCTGTCAAGGCTGGACCGCGTCTTTGGGGGATCATCCCATTATTTGCTCGATTCGCGCGGGATAGACCAGGTAACCGGGGAAGACAGAGCCGCGTTTTTGCCTCCTCCTCCCCGCTCCCAATGGCGCACCCGTGCGAATGGCCACTACATCAGAGCTCACCGATCGGCGGACGGACAATTTTGGATTGTCGCCGTGGGCGTGCCCGAAGGACCGCATATCTGGACGTATCTTCCCTACTACTTTCTGGTGATCGGCGCCACGGCGGTTCTTTGCTGGTTGGCGTCGGTTGGCGTGGTGTCGCCGGTGCGCAGGATCGCGGCCTCGATTGCGCTCTTCGGCCAGGGCAACCTGTCGGTTCGCGTGCAAACCAGACGGCAGGATGAGATTGGACAACTGGGGCGCTCGTTCAATCAAATGGCCGAACGCCTGGAACGATTGATTGTGAGTGAGCGAAGGCTGCTGGGGGACATATCGCACGAACTTAGATCGCCGCTGGCGCGGCTGAAGTTCGCCATCAAGCTGGCCAGAACCTCCGCGGACAGCAAAGCGGCGCTCGATCGTATCGAGCGTGATGTGGACCGAATCTCCTCGCTGGTGGCCGACATTCTGGAAATCAACTTCATTGAATGCGGCCCTATCGTGGAAGGCACCGAGATTGCGCGAGCCGGAGACATCATGGATGAAGTCATTCGCGATTGCCAGGTAGAAGCGGAGATTCGCGGCTGCCGCATCGCGGTGAATGGCCGGCTTGAGGGCCAGGTGATGGGCAATCCTGAACTGCTGAGGCGCGCAGTGGAGAATGTGCTGCGCAATGGGATTCGCTATGCGCCGGAACAATCCACTGTCGAGGTGTCCATCGCTGAAGATTCCCGCCTGGTGACCATTGCGATCCGCGATTATGGCCCGGGTGTTCCCGAGGACGCACTTACACGGATCTTCGATCCATTCTTCCGTGTAGATGAGGCGCGCGATGCGATGAGCGGGGGATCGGGGCTGGGCTTGTCCATTGCAAAACAGGCCGTGCAAGTGCATCACGGCACGATCACCGCAGAAAACGCATCGCCCGGTCTGCGGGTAAGAATCACGATCCCGCTTTGCGCGGCGCCCACGCCCTCGCTGAATTGACGCGAAGCGTCGGTCTCAATCGTTCGGTTCGCAAGTCCTTAGAATTCTCGGTAGTGGGTCACTTTGAAGGAGCATTCCCTCAGGGGCTAAAGCCCACGTTGGTGTTGCCGGGTTTATGTACGGGCTAAAGCCCGTACCCTTCACGTGCTGAAGCCCGTACTCTTCAAACTGGCCCATTGCCGAATTCTCTGGGTTCAAAGCCAACCCACCTCTTAAGAATTCTTAAGGTTCAAAAACGACGAGCCGTAGTGTAATCCTCTCAACGCCTGCTGCGACGGAAAAAACTCGCGAGGCAATTGAGGAGATACAAATGAAGCGTTTCTTTGGTTTCGCATTGATGCTGGCTATGGTTGCTGCCCCTGCTTTTGGCAGCAGCAAGAAATCCCCAACCGTGACCATCCCGACGACTGTGCAGGTAGGATCGACGAAGGTTCCCGCGGGTGATTACAAACTGACCTGGACAGGCTCCGGATCGAATGTTCAGGCTACTCTGACGCAGAACCAGAAGGCCGTGGTCACGTTTTCGGCAAAAGTGATCGACGAAAAGAGCGCCCCCGGGGTGGAAACCAACACGCAGGGCGGAGCGGACGTTCTGAATATCATTCACCTGAGCAACGTCAGCCTTGAACTGGAAGGCGCACCGAGTTCCGGACAGTAGAGTGGCGATAATCCGCGGGCGAGGCGGAAGAACTTTTTTGGGACATTGCAATCCGGCGACAGCGTATCGCCGCCATGGCAGGATCGAGGGAATTGATTCAGGTTCTCGCTTGCCGTTTTCATCGATAGCTTCCGCGCGGCGACGAAGAGGGATCCTTCCGGGGTGTCCGACCCATACGGTTGACCCTTCGATCGCCGCGTTTTTTTGATTCTGCTTTGATCCTGAAGCTCCATCCAACGCCAGCTTGCTTGAGAAGACCGATTCGCATCGGCACGAGGCCGCTGTGAAACGTGATGATCCGTGCCAATCACAGAGAGGGCAGTCAACTCCCTGAGTTTCCGGCCATCCAATAACTACCTTATTCCTGAACACTGGGGCGTTTCCGGAAGCGATAGTGAGCAACCCGATGGAACAAGCACCCCGCTCGTTTTGCAGGTCAGCGTTGCGCTGCCAGGTGCGATTGTTACCGGCGCTGGTCTTTGTGCAGACGGTCCGCGGGCAGTACAATTCGAGCGACTCAATTCCGAAACGGAGATTCCCGATGAAAACCTTCCTTACGATATTTCTTTTGCCGCTGCTTGCTCCGGCGATGCAGGCGCAGCGCCCCTGGCAGGAGATTACGGTGCCGTCGGTGGGCGAGGCAGCCGCGAATTTCAAGGCGCCTCCGCACGAGTATGGCGCCATTCAGCCGTTTGCGAGCTGGAATGGAGCCGATCCCCAGGAAGTAAGAGCGAGGATCGTCCGTGACTTCGACCGGCTCTCGGCCAACGGCATCTTCATCGTGAATCTCTCCCCGGGACGAAGGGCCCCAGGCGAGGGCAAGTATCTTTCGCCGGAGCACATGGACCAGGTGAAGTTCACGGTCCAGGAGGCAGCGAAGCGAAACATGCGGCTGTGGATCCAGGACGAGTCGGATTATCCCAGCGGGTTTGCCGGCGGTTACATCAGCGAGCGCTACCCGCAGCTGGGGATGCAGGATATCGTCGCGGATATCCAGGTGCGCGTTCAGCCCGGGCAGACGCTTTCAATGCCGGTGCCCAAGGACACGCTGGCCATCATGGCGATCGAGACCGATACGAGCCAGCAGATCAAGCAGGTGATTCCGATTCCAGTCCCGCCGGACTTTGAGCTGAAGTGGCTGACGCCGGCCGAGGGCTCGACGCCCCGCGAGCCTCATTACAACTGGCAGGTCCAGTTTGTGCGCCACGTCTACCTGAGCTCGCCGACGCGAAACTTCAATCGGGCAGACGGGACGCGCGCGAAAGACGGGACCTACTCGCTGATCGACTACCTCGATCCCAAGGCCACTGACGCCTTTCTCAAGATCGTGCATGAGACCTACAGAGCCGCGGTCGGCGACCAGTTCGGCAAGATCGTGCTGGGCTTTTTCGGCGATGAGCCGGACTGGAGCAGCGGCATTCCATGGACTCCCACGCTGCTGGATAAGTTCAAAGAGCAGAAGGGCTACGATCTGACGCCTTATATTCCACAGTGGTTCTTGCACCAACCGACGGAGCAGTCGCAACGCGCCATGGCCGACTACTATGACGTTTGGAGCGGGATCTTCCGCAGCTCCTTTTTCGGAGAACAGGCTGCGTGGGCCAAAGAACACAACGTGGAGTACCTGGTCCATCTGAATCACGAAGAGACCATGCTGGCGCTGGAGCACAGCGAAGGCGACTATTTCCGCGACGAGCGGTATGTGGAGGTGCCGGGAATCGATAATCTTGACCAGCTGGTTCCGGATGCGGTGCACGTACCGGACGGGAAGTGGAACATCAACAACAATTTTCCCAAGCTGGCCTCGTCGGCGGCGCATCTGTTCGGCAAACCAAAGGTGTGGGCCGAAGAGGGCGGCGGCGTGGGAATCGACGGCAAGTACCAATTGGATTTTCAAGCGGTGCGGGGGGTGAACGCGCTGCAACTGCGGACTCCGATCATGCGCGGCGCTGGCGGCGAGCCAGTGACCGGCCCGCCGCCTCCAGTGCCGCCGGAGGCCCCGATGATTGCCTGGTATGCCAATCGCGCCGGCTATTTGATGGCCATCGGCCGCCCGGCGGCGCAGGTTGGGCTGTACCATCCCGGCAACAGCATCTGGCTGGGCGGCGAAGACGCAGTGGAATCTGACCGAAGCACCACCAAGCTGGGTTGGGAGCTGTTTGAACACCAGGTGGACTGGGACTATTTCGATGAGCAGTCGCTCAGTTCGGTGGCCACCTTGGAGGACGGCGGCTTCAAAAATCTGAGCGGCCAGGTTTACAAGGCGATCGTATTGCCCTCAATGACAGTAATCACGCGCACCGGGCTGGAACGGCTGAAAGAGTTTGCGCAAAAGGGCGGCAAGGTGATCTTCGTCGGCAAGCCCCCGAGGTTGATCCTGGACAGGACGTTCATGGATGCCAAGGACGTGCCCGATCTGAGCTTCGCCACGCTGATTGAGCCTTCAGGCGATATTACGGCACAGGTGATTGCAGCGCTTCCCAGCCTGGATGTGAAGCTGGACGCGGCCTTCCCGAGACTTACCTACACGCACCGGACCTGGCGCGATGGCGACATGTACTACTTCTTCAATGAGAGCGACAAGGCTGAGTCGCGCGTGGCGACCATCGCGGGACACGGCAAGGCGCAAGCCTGGGACCTGGGCACGGGCGAGATTCATCCCATGGCGGGCGCGACGTACGAGGGGGATGTGGTGCAGATTCCCCTGGTGCTCGGACCCTATGAAGCAAAGGTGATTGTGGTGGGGCCGTTGCCCAAAGGGGTTGCCGCAGCGGAGCCGTCGTTTGCTTCCGGCAGCACTCTCCTGGAGTTGGACGGAGATTGGGCGCTGGACCTGAACGGCAAGCAGTTGACCACATCTCTGAAATCGTGGGAGGAGTTGGGCGCAAATTCCTTTACCGGGCCGGCAACGTACCACAGGCAGTTCACGGCGGCCAAGGCGCCTGCCGGCAAGCACGTGTATCTGGAGATTGCCGACGTAAACGACTATGCGCGCGTCACGCTCAACGGAAAAGAGCTGGGGGCCCGGTCTTGGCAGCCTTATCGCTGGGACGCGACCGGAGCACTGAAGGCGGGCGCAAACGATCTGGTGATCGAGGTGGATACCACGCCCGTGCGTCCAAGTCCATTCACGGCGCCACCGCCGCCTCCTGCGGCAGCGGGAGGACGCCGGGGACAGGCTGCCGCTTCGGGTGCACCGGCTGCGCCGATGGGCGGAACAGATCGCGGCAGTGCACCGCATACGGCATCGGGCTTGCTGGGCCAAGTCAGGCTGGTGGCGCGCTAAGACACAGCTTAGCTTCATTTTGCGAGACAGGCTGTCTCCAGATTGAGCAGACAAGCCCTTTTGCGCCAAAATGGCATTCTGGCCAGGCACCATAGTGTGAAACGTCCTCTCAACTTTCCGGCTCACTGGTTCGTCTATCGAAATAGCTTTCAGATTGAAAACCTGCTCCCGGCAGCATGCGGCCCGTGGAGCACTATCTTATGAAGCGCAGGATGAAGAATCGCGTTCCAGGTTCAATTGTGCAATTGGCGCTGCCGGTGGCGTTCCTGGTTGCCACGGCCCTCGCCGCCGCGCAGGCGCTTGCCCATTCACGGGGTACGATCACGGCGGTCCGATCGTTGGTAGCTTTTGAGCCGCAGCCCGAGGCTCCAGCCGCCAGCCGGGAGCTGCTCTCCAACCGGAGCACGAACTCGCGCATGCCGGAGACAATCCAGCATGCGCTTCCAGATTTTCGTCGAAAACAAGTGAGGAACACGTGTACTTAAAATTGCATTGCTTTATTCGCTTTCTGGTTGCTTTGGCGCTGGGCCTGGCTAGTGTGGCCGCTGCGCACGCTCAGGCTCCCGCACGAACGGCGGCCGCAGCGCCAGCTTCTGTGCGCGGGCACATTGCCGACCCCACGGGCGCGTTGATTCCCGGGGCGAAGATTACTGTGACCACTACGGCGGGAGCGGCCGTGACTACTACTACCTCCGACTCCACGGGCGCGTATGCAGTGAACGGGCTGGCGCCCGGCGGCTACGTCATAACGGCGGTGTTCGCGGGCTTCGCTCCAGCTTCTTCGCCTGCCATCCAGGTTGCGGCCGGGCAGGTGAAGCACGTCGACATCTCCCTGGCCATGGTGGTGGCGCAGCAGAGTGTGACGGTCTCCGACGAGGAAGCGCCCATGGTGAGTGTAGAGGCCAGCGGCAACACCAGCTCCGTGGTCCTCAAGGACAAGGACCTGGATGCACTTTCAGACGATCCCGACGAACTGTCAAACGAACTGACGGCTCTGGCCGGTCCCGCGGCGGGACCCAACGGCGGAGAAGTTTACATCTCAGGATTCACTGGCGGGCAACTTCCCCCCAAGTCGGCGATTCGCGAGATTCGCATCAACCAGAACCCCTTCTCGGCCGAGTTCGACCACCTGGGCTACGGGCGCATCGAGATTCTGACCAAACCCGGAACCGACCAACTGCATGGGAGATTCTTTGCCCAGGGCAACGACGACGCCTTCAACACCGGCAACCCGTTCACTACTGCCATTCCCGCGTACCACAGCATCCAGTACAACGGCTCAATCAGCGGTTCCATCTCAAAATCCGCTTCGTATTTTATCAGCGTGGATGAGCGCGACAACCAGAACGCGAGCATCTACACAGTGACCACGGCGGTTTTGAATCCGGCAACCAATACCTACGGCGCGGGAACCGTATCGGGCGGACTCTTCAACCCCTCAACTCATACCGAAGTTTCGCCGCGCGTCGATATCCAACTGGGGCAGAAGAACACGCTCACGCTGCGCTACCAATATGAGCGTTACAACCAGAGCGGGGGGATCGGGTCACTGCAACTGCCATCGCAGTCCACGACTTCAGACTTTGTCGAGCACACCCTTCAACTTAGCGATTCGCAGACCATCAACGAACACATGGTGAACGAAACGAGGTTCCAGTATCTTCGCGACCTCAGCTCCTCAACACCCGCGAGCACCACGCCAACCATCTCGGTACCGGGATCCTTTACGAGCGGCGGATCTTCCGGCCAACGCTCCAACGATCACACGGATCACCTTGAGTTGCAGAACCTGACTACCATGTCGGCAGGCGCACATGCCATCAAGTTCGGAACGCGCCTGCGCTACAATCGCGACGCCAACTCGTCAAGCGCCAATTTCAACGGCAGCTTCAGCTTTCCCTCGCTGAATGCGTACGTCATCATGATGAACGGCCTTGCCGCGGGCGAGACGTTTTCACAAATTGCCGCAGCCGGCGGCCTGCCCAACAAGCTCAACTACACTACCGGCGCCGCGGCCGTGGTGAGAAGCGTGTTCGACGGCGCGCTGTTTGTGCAGGACGACTGGAAGGCCAACGCAAACCTGACTCTATCGGGGGGCCTGCGCTGGGAGTCACAGAATCACGTTGCGGATCACGACGACTGGGGTCCGCGGGTTGCCTTCGCCTATGCGCTCGATGGCCACAAGAACCGCGCACAAGCCAAGACCGTGCTGCGCGGCGGGTATGGTTTCTTCTACGATCGCTTCGGACTGGGCAACCTGCTGAACATAGCGCGCTACAGCGGCGGCGCCGACAGCCAGACGCAGAACACGATCACAAATCCCACATGCTTCAGCGCCACGAGTCTGAGCGCAATCAACCTGTCTACGTGCGGACCGGCCAGCGCCAATGCGAAGACGATCATCCAGGTCACGCCCACCTATCACTCCCCCTATACCGAGCAGTTTTCAACGAGCCTGGAGCGCCAGTTGACTAAAACAACGTCGCTCTCCTTTACCTATCTGCGCAGCTATGGCGTTCATCAGATGGTCACGCGCGACTCGAATGCCTATCTGCCCGGGACTTTCCTGTATGGCAGTTCCACATTGACCGGAGTGCGGCCCAATCCCTCGCTGGGCATCGTGGAGCAGTACGACTCCCAGGCAGTCTTCAAGCAGACCCAGTTCATCGCGAATATCAACGCACGCCTGACGCCCAACCTGGGGCTGTCAGGTTTCTACAACCTGACCTGGGCCAACTCCGACACGGGTACGGCATCAAACTCCTACAACCTGATGCAGGACTACCGCCCGGCCGGCTTTGCCTCGCGCAACATGGTCTTTCTGATGGGCAATTACGCCGGCCCGCTGGGCATCACATTCAACCCTTTTCTCATTGCGCAATCGGGCCGTCCCTACAATTTTGTTTCTCCCAACGATTTGACTGGTGACAACTTCTTCAACGACCGTCCATCGATCGTTAATGCCTCCGATTGCACAGCATCTTCAACGCAGTACGTGCAGACTGCTTTTGGCTGCTTCGATACCATTCCCCAGCCTGGAGAGACGATCATTCCGGGAAACATGGGCCACGGGCCGGCTGCCGTGGCCATGAATCTGCGCGTCAGCCGCGCCTTCGGGCTGGGACCCAAACTTGAGTCGGCGAGCGGCTCGAATAGCGGCGGTGGCCCCGGCGGCCCTGGCGGTGGTCCACCCCCGGGCGGTGGCGGCGGCGGCGGGCGCGGAGGCTTCGGAGGCGGCGGATTTGGCGGTGGATTTGGTGGAGGCGGCCGGGGAATGATGGGCGGCAGCGCCAGCACCGGCCACAAATACTCGCTCAGCTTCAGCGCCCAGGCGTTGAACCTGTTCAACGACATTGATCGTGGACAACCGATCGGAACCGTGAACTCGCCGAATTTTGGCCAATCGACCAGCCTGGCCTACGGAATGTTCTCGTCCGGTTCGGCAGCACGGCGCATCTTCATCCAGGCTGCATTCTCGTTCTGAGTTTTTGAAAGCCATCCGACAAAGGGCCGGGGCGCGATGAAGCGCCTCGGCCCTTTGTCTCTGACCGCGTGAATTGGCATCTTGGGTTCGCGCTTTCCCAGGTCTCAAAATCGAGACCTGGGGCACCCAGTATCGTACAAAGTCAAGCGGTCATAGACCTAGTTCCCGCGGGTTAGCTGACCGCTCAGAGTCAGGTCGATATCAACGTCCTTGGCCACTTTCAGGACAAAGATGCTGGGATCTTTGAGACCCCACTTGACGTAGGGAACCGTGAAGTGTCCCCTGGCGGTCAAATTCGCGCCATCGATATGAATTTGCATGGGAACTGTAAGGTCATGAGGCGTACCGTGCAACGTAAAGATGCCGGAAACCTGGATGGTGGAATCACCCGAGGGCGCAATGGCTCCCTGATAGCTGTTGGGCGCGAAGGTCACCTGGGCAAAGTGATCGGTGTCCAGGACATTGGCGTTCATGTTCTTGTCGCGGCTCGGTTCGCCGCTGTTGCCGCTGCCGGCCGCGACGACCACGAAGCCGGAGATCTTCTGTGCGCCGGGGTCAAAGTCGATCGATCCGCTCTGCACATGGAATGTTCCCTGCACGTGGTGGCCGCTGCCGCCCAAGGCGAAGGCGACCTGGCTGGCGTCCGGATTGACATGGAAGGTCTGATGCTGTGCGAGCGCGACAGGGGCAATCGCGAGCGGGATGGCGAGGAAGAGGGCTTGTGCGTACGTCTTCATGGTTCTTCTCCTGAGTGCAATGAGCGGTTATGGTTATCGATTCGATTGCGCGATGTCTTGCGACAACCAAAGACTGATAGAGGCGAGGTCACTGTCGGACAGATATTCGTGTCCCGGCATGTCGGTTCCGGGGATGCCGAACTTGGTAATCTGCGCAAGGCGCACCATGCGCTGCTCAAGGGAATCTGAAGACGGCAGATAAAGCCAGGGGCCCTTGGCGAGATCCGGAGGGAGGCGCTTGTAGCTCGATTGCCAGGCGCGGCGCGTAGGGCCATCCGCGCTGTGGCAGTTGGCGCAGTCGCGCAAGTAGAGCCGTTCTCCTTCGACTGCATTGGCTTGGGCGACGGCGGCGGCTGAGGGCTGCCAGAGCCTTTCCTCCGCAAGTTGTTGCGCTGCGCCTGTTCCGCGCAGGCTTTCGAGATACGCGACAAGATCGTCCCCGCGCTGGTCGCGGAATAGGAATTCATAGGAGGGCATAATGGAGGAGCCGCTGACCTCGGCGGGATTGTAGAAGTGTGCCTTGATCCACAGGGCCGAGCGGCGCATTCCAACTTCAGAGAGGTCGGGACCCTGGCGGCGATTGCCAATGAGCGGCGGATGTTCACTGCGCAACTCCGAGATGGATTCGACCGGGCCCCACATGAGTACGTCAGGGGAATTGGGCCGCACATATTGGGAGTGGCAGTGAATGCATCCCTCGGAGATGTAGACCCTGCGTCCGCGTTCTACTTGAGTAAGTTGCGGAACCGCATCCAACGCGTGAAGAAACCGATGGAGAGAGAAGGCCGCGAGAATCACGAGGGCGGTGAGCGCAAGCTCACGAGAGCGCCGGCGAAAGGCCGTAATAAGTTGAGGCAGCAGGACAACCGCGCCGGCAGCGGCGACAAAGACAAGGGGCACATGGCCTAGATTCCGGCCCATGCCGATGCCCATCGCAGAGCCCGTCCAGCCGGCAATCGCGTAAATCCATCCTGCCATTCGGCCCCGCTCCCGGGCGGAAGCAGCGGGAGCGAGGAGGGATGGATACGCGACCAGTGCGACGGAGTAGAGCGAGACGCCGATGGGATAGAAGACGGAAGCCTGCAGTGCGCGGTCAGGATGGAGCAGGAGCAAACAAGCCATGGCGAGCGCGAGGTAGGCGGCGGTGAGAACCGGCGAGAGACCTCTGCGGCGCAGGAACCATGCGCCGGTGAGGGCCGCGGCAAGATGCAGCAGACCGTTTGCCCAAAGATGAAATGTGCCCTGCCAGGTTCCGGCCTTCAGTGCCGGGGTGTTCTGGATGATGAAAAAGGCGGCCGAGTCCAGCCACACAAGAGCGGTGAAGCCGGCGAGCACACGATAAAAAGAGATCGCCGATTGAGGACCGATGCTACGCGCTTCAAACGGCGAGGGCGGAGGCAGAAGAGTGATCCCAATTCCTGCCAGGCACAGAATGCCCGCCGAAAATGCCTGCACTTCAGCCGAGGCGGTAAAGAAGCGCGGCAGATTGCAGACAAGATAGCCTGTGCCCGTCCCCACGGCGACGGCGAGGAGCGGGTTGCGAGTGCCGGCGAATCGGCGCAGGTGCGTGGCCAGAGTGACGGTGAGCAGCCCGAGACCCGCGCCGATGAGGAAGGATACGGCCACGGCAGCGGCGAAGCCGAGCGGAAGAAGCGCGAGGAATGCCGCGGCGCCTGAAGCAAAGAGCGCAATGCGGAGGCGCAGGCTCGCCGAGGGCCACAGGCTCATCCGCGGCGCCAGCAGGCTGAGGAGGATTCCGCCGCCGGCCATTGCCGCCATCATGGCATTCAGATGCGCGTCGGCTACGCCCAGGCTCGCCAGGCGCTTCAGGAATGCGAACTGAGCGAAGATGAGGAAATAGACATACGCGATCGCGACAAGGCTCGCGCCTTGCCAGCCGGAACTGCCGCTGTTAGCGCGCGGCACGGGCCAACCATTCCTTGCGCAAGCCAATCGCCTGAATCAGAACACATGCGCCGTCAGCAGCCGCTACGGTCAACCAGCCGGCTTCAAGCGTGCCGACCAGGACTTGCCCGACAACAAAGATGGCGACGCTGGCGCGGGTGAGGGCTGTGAGCAGCCACACCATTTCAAGCTTTGTGCGGCAGCCGCCGTGAAATGCGAGGTAGGCGCCGTAGAGGCAGGCAAAACCCACCGACAAAACGAATGCGCCGATGAACGAGTTGTAGATCAGCGCGTCGGAAGGCGCCTGCAAATGCATCAGGCGCAGCGTAAGTGCCGGCGCAAGCAGGAGCAACGCACCGGTTGAGGCATCGGAGAATCCGGTCAGCAACTGATAACCGATGAGAATGGGACGGTTCATGCTGTCTCCTCCTGTGGAATTTCAATGGAAGCGGCGACAGGTTCGCGAAGCAGCGTTGACGCATCGACGAGCCAGTCGAATGAGGCAAGGAGCATCAGGATTCCGGTAACGAGGCGGAGAGCATAGAGGACGTTGCGCGCGATGCCCGGCACGATGGTGAAGGTTGGGTCGAAGCCCTCGCGCCAGCCGGCCACGGTCATCAGCACGACATAGGCGATGACGCTGCCGTTCCATAGATAAAAGGATCGCGTCCGATTGAAGATCCATCCACCCTCGCCCAGAAGTTGCACCATGACGAAGATGATCAGGCTCGACGTGAATCCTGCCATGGCGATGAAGGAGTGACCGACCAGGCCGTCGGTGAATTTGAAGTGGTCGAGGACTCCGGGAAGAAAGAAGACCCAGCCAGTGGCTACTAGAGCTGACCACCAGCAGAGGAAAGCCAATTGCCAGCGGCGGGTGCTTTGGTGCCAGGCGAATGCCGCATAGTATGCGGGCGTAAGCGGCAACCACAGGAGAAGGCTGCTTAGGCTGAGAAACTGCACCGGGCTGTGATGGCTTATGTCGGCGCGGCCCAGCGCGACGCAGAGGATAGATTCCGCGGCCAGGACGATCCAGGCGATGGAGACGATTCTGGTTTTCGCCGGCTTGCGGTGTGCAATCCCGAAGGGAAGCATCAGCAGGACAGCGACGATGGCCAGCGAGGATTCCAACTGGCTTGCGCATGTCGGGCCACCTGAATCGGGATTCACCGGAGGATAGGTGCCGGGTCCCGAGGCGATGTAAATGAGAAATGGGACAGCGAGCAGAATCACAAGGCCGAGCAGCTTCGCCGCCCAGGCAGTCACGTTTGTATGCTCCGAATTGCTCCGGCTTCCGACCAGGGCGAAGACCAGAAGCAGCCAAAGCGCCAGAAGCGCACCGGGAAACAGCACGCGTGGGTATCCGCTCCAGTCGAGGAAGAGCCTGCCGCTGGAATGTCCGGAGAGCCAGGAGAATACGGCGACGCCGAGGGAGGCGGACCAGACCCAGAGCACCGGCCGGCACCAATCTGCGACCGGTCCGCGGTCCGCGCCGTAGACCCTGAAGAGAAATCCCACCAGTGGAAGGCTGGCCCAGCCGTAGAGCTCCAGATTCATGTGCACCATCATCCAGCGGCCGTAAGTCCACTCGCCCAATTGCCGGTTGAGAGCGGGAACCAGCAGCAGAATCGCGATCAGTACGCCCACGGAGTTGGCAAAGACAAGCCAAAAAAGGCTGTGCCATGCGGCGCAGGCGACGGCCCGCGGATGTTGGCGCGGCGATTCCATCCGGTCAAGCGTGTGCGTGCTCATGGATCTTTCCATCGTGCATCTCCACAAGGCGGTCGCAGCGCCCGGCAAGACTGCGATCGTGCGTGGCCATCAGCAGGGTTGCGCCCTCGGTGGCCACCAGGTCAAGCAAGAGATCGAAGACCACGTTGCTGGCCTGCTCATCGAGCGAGCCGGTCGGCTCATCGGCCAGCAGGATCTTCGGCCTGTTCATCAGAGCGCGGCAGAGCGCCGTGCGCTGGCGTTCTCCGCCGGAGAGTTTCTGGATGCGATGGCCGAGCCGATGGCTGAGCCCGGTGCGCTCCGCGAGTTCCACCAAACGCGCCTTTGCGGTGCGGCCGTCAATCCCCGCGGCAACAGTGGGGATGAGACAGTTTTCCGCGAGAGTCAGGTCGGGAATCAGATTGTGAAGTTGAAAGACGAAGCCAACCTCGTGGCGCAGAAGGCGCAGCAGGTTCGAGTGCCGGTTGACTTCAACGCCGTTGACCGAGACTCGCCCGCGGTCGGGCATATCGAGCCCGCCGAAGAGGTGCAGCAGCGTGCTCTTGCCGCAGCCCGAAGGTCCGCAAAGAGCCACCGTTTGGCCCGCGGAGACCTCGCAATCCATGCCCTTGAGAACCGCAACTGTCCCCTCGTCGTAGCTCTTCCATAAATTCTCCGCGCGCAAAACGATGCGCCGGTTTCCATTGCTTTCAAACGCGAGTCTCATTCGAATCGAAGCGCCTCCACCGCGCGAATCCGCATGGCGTAGACAGCCGGATAGAGGGCGCCCGCGATTCCGGTAAGCAAGGCCAGCACCAGCACAACCAGCATGAGGAGCGGATGAATGGTTGGGTCGACGTATCCGTCAAGAGCGGGAATCAGCTTGAGCGCGTACAGAAAGCAGGTTCCAACCAGCAGTCCAGTCACTGCGCCGGAAACCGACACAACCGCGGACTCGCCGAAGATCACTCCTCCAATCTGCATTTGAGAAAATCCGTTGACGCGGAGAATCGCGATCTCGCGGATGCGCGTGAACACCGACATGATCATGGTGTTCGCCACTCCCAGTCCGCCGAGCAGCAGGCCGCAACCACCAACCGCCCAGGCCGTGGCCTTGAGAATCCTGAACTGCGAATAGGAGCGTGTAAACTCCGCATCTTCCAGTGCGATCAGGTTCGGATACTTCGCTCTGACCATGTTCTTGAAAGCGGCGGCATCGTCTTTATTGCGCAGTTTGACCGTGATCACCGAGGAAGTTCCCTGCTTGTGAAAGAAGGACTGCGCGGAAGCGAGCGGCATGAAGACTCCGCCATCCTCAAAGCCGTTGGCCGTCTTCAGCACGCCGATGACGTGGAATGTTCCATGTCCGATCTGAACCTGGCTGCCGAGAGCTGCGGAGAGAAACTCGGCTGCGCGCGCGCCCAGCACCACGTCATCGGCACGTTGCGCAAAACTGCCGCGATCGCCTTCGAGCCACGATGCCTTTTGAATGCGCGCGTCCGTAGGCAGTCACCCCAAAACAGGTGATAATCGGGTGACCGGCGCTGGAGACGATTCCGAACAACACCGGGTTCGCGTGAGCCACGATCGGCCAAGCTGGAAATCTGCGCAGCCGCGTCCGCGGGAACGTTGCTGAAGAAAAGGTCGGAGACGTCGCGCTCGAAGACGATGATCTCGCTGTCGTTGGAGAGAATGCCGGAGAACATGCCGATCGGCGCCCTGCAGAATCGTGACTACAGTCAGCATTGCCGCTACGCTGAAGGCGATTCCGGCCACGCTGATCAGCGAGCGGATGCGATGGCGGCGCAGGTTGGTCAGAATCAACTTGAGAAAGATCACAGCCCGCCTTTCTCCGCCAGCACGCAGGAATCCCGTGTAACCCGGGCAAGCTCTCTCCTGGAGTTCGCCGCGCAGTCTCTCCAGGAAGTCGAGTTCCGGGCCGTGAAGCGAGAAGGCTGCGCAGCACTCTGTCTCCGAGATCGATCAACCGCGTGAGGCGCTGAACGGCGCCGTGAATTCCGATGACCGCCGCGATGTTCGGGCGGTCCAGCACCACGTCGCGGGCCGGGGTCTTTCCGGTTTGCGCTGAGCTCTGAAGCACATCCTTGAGGTCATCCACGATCTGATAACCGAGGCCCCAGAATACCGAGATCCGCTCGATCTGCTGGAGTTCGCGGGCCGAAGCTCCGCCCAGCATGGCCGGCAACACCAGCGTAAGCCGGATCAGCGAAACCGTCTTGCCGCGGGCAATGCGTTCGGTTGTCTCCAGCGTGCGGGGCAAAGTTGAGTAATGGAGGTCGAAGCTTTGCCCGTTGAGCAGCCCTTCCACGCCAAGACAATGCTCGATGAAGTCGAGTGCCCGGGCCTGTCTGGTCCCGCGGGCAGCCTGCAACAGCGCGCCAGGTGAGCGCGTAAGCGCGATTGATCAAAGCAAGCGCGGTAAGGATGGCGCCTTCCTCGCCGAATACGAGATGAGTGCAGGGAGCGCCGCGCCGTTCCAGCGCATTGTCCATGCAGGGCAGGTCGTCGAACAGAAGAGAAGCGGTGTGGAAGTACTCGAGCGCGATGGCGAGTTCCTGGGCTTGAGCAGGATCCAGTCCGTACGCAGTCGCCATTTGAAAAACCAGCTTTGGGCGAACCAGGCTTCCGGGGTTGTCGAGCACATGACGAAGCGCGATCTTCGAAGTTGGGATCGAGAGCCGCCGGCAGCGAAAGAAAGGTGCTGAAAGCTTGCGCAAGAAAACTCGTGTCCAATTGATCCATGACGTTCGCCGAATACACTTTGATCCTCGATATCGTTTGGATAGGGCGGTTACTTTGTGCAGGAAAACCGGGTCGCGTAACAACCACGGCACCGCGGGTTTCAATTCACTGGTGAGACGAATTCAGGCACGCTTTGGAAAGCGCGTAATCAAGCTTGTTTCCATGACGTTTCCTTCATCTTGACGGGACGGTACAACGCGTTGCGTGGCGAAAGAGGAAACCTGCAGAGTGTGATGAAGCCGCGGCCATTCCCATAGGTTCTCCGTCCGCTCGCGCGGAATAGTCGCGTGGGGTTTTCATGGAACCTGCGTCTAATGGTAGTGAAGAGAGATGACTGAGAGTGAACGCCCAGATGACATCACGTTCATCTTGGCAAAAATAGCAGCCGCTTCCGGGACTGAGAGAGTGAAACCAGAGGGGCGCGCTCGAAAAAAGCAATGCAGATGCACTAATATCGCTTCATGCGCCTTCTGCTCGTTGAAGACGAAATCGATATTCAGAGTTTCCTGCGGCGTTCACTTGAGGAAGCGGGGTACCAGGTGGAAGCTGCGCCGGACGGCAAAACGGCCGAGCGGCTTGCGGTCGAGGGCACATTCGACATACTCATCGTCGATCTTGGACTGCCCGATCAGGACGGAATCAGCTTGATTCTTCGCTTGCGTCAACTGGGCGTGAGGGCTCCGGTACTGATTCTGTCCGCGCGCCGATCAGTCGACGATCGCGTGCGAGGGCTGGAACAGGGCGGAGACGACTATCTGACCAAGCCGTTCGCGCTTGCAGAGTTGCTGGCGCGCCTCCGCAACCTGCTCAAGCGCAACAGCCCGGCGGCCGGAGAGGCAACGCGGTTGCGGGTGCTGGATCTTGAGCTGGATCTATTGCGGCGGGAGGCATCGCGCGGCGGACAGATTCTGCAACTGACCCAGCAGGAATTCGTCCTTCTCGAGTATCTGTGCAGGAATGCAGGACGCGTGGTGACGCGTTCGATGATTCTGGACAAGGTGTGGGGCATGCGCATTCAACCGGACACCAACGTGGTCGACGTGCATATTTACCGGCTGCGCGGCAAGGTCGACGGCGCAGGACAGCAACCGCTGATTCGAACCATGCGAGGTGTGGGCTATGTCCTCAAAGACCGATAGGCCGACCATGCGCAGCGCCGCCTGGCGCATTTCGTTGTGGGCAACTCTTGCATTTGCGTGCGGAACCATGGTGGTCTTCGTCTTTCTGCAAGATTTTGTCGCCGGCGATATTCAACGCCGCAGCGATGCATGGCTTTCGGGCGAAGTGGAGGTGCTGGGCGATGTGGCCGAGCGGACACCGAACGACGCCCTCTATGGCCGCGTGGTGGGAGAAGTGGCGGAGCTGGCGGCCAGAGAGGTGCCCGACAAGCAGGCCTCAGAGAGCGATTCCAACGATTCGGTTTTCTTTCTTCAATCGGGTGGGGACGGCTCTCTCAAGCTTTGGGTAGGCGCTGGCAGCGGCGAGGCCCACCTGAAGGCAATTCAGGCCAGCAGGATCCCTCCGAACCTGCCAACCGACCTGCGTGTCCCCGGATTCGCAGTCCCCTTTCGCGTGGCTTCAATCCGCATCGAGGATGGCAGCCAGATCTTTCTGGGCCTGTCGGAGCGGGATGAGCGGCGGGTGCTCTGGAGCCTGCGCCTGCGCTTTCTGCTGTTGTGGCTGTTGATTGTTCTGCTGGGGTTCGGCATTGTATTCCTCACCACCAGGCGCATGTTGAGCCACGTCCGGGAGATTACCGAAGCCGCTTCGAGAATTGGCCATTCCGATCTCGACGCCAGAGTGCCAACCACCAAACGCAACGACGAGGTCAGCCACCTGGCCCTGACTCTCAATCGCATGCTCGACCGGATCGAGAGTTCCATGCACCAGTTGCATACCATCACAGATTCGCTGGCTCACGATTTGCGCAGCCCCCTGACGGCAATTCGCGGAAAGCTCGAGATGTCGTTATCGACAGTCACGGATGGCGAGCAGGCCGAACCGATTGTCTCGGCAATCGAGGAACTGGATCGACTCACCGACTTTCTCAACAAGTCGCTGGATGTTGCCGAGGCCAAAGCGGATGCGCTTCGGCTTACGCGCAGCGCCATCGATCTGAACGAGTTGCTCAGAGTCATGATCGATCTCTATGAACCTTCCATGTCGGAGAGAGGATTGCGGGTAACGCTGCGCAGCCGCGGCCCGGTGGAGATCTCCGCCGATGCCGCGCTTCTCCATCGCATGATCGCCAATCTCCTTGACAATGAGCTGAAGCACTTGCCGCCCGCCTGTAGCCTCACGATCGAACTGCGGGGCGAAGAGGATAGCGCGCGGTTGATCCTCGAAGACGACGGACCAGGATTCGATCCCGAAGTGTTTCTCCATTTGTTCGAGCGCAGGGTGAAGGGGCGGGATTCGAACGGGCACGGGCTTGGTCTGGCATTTATCGATGCCGTCGCGCGCGCCCATGGGGGAACCGTTGCAGCCTCGAATCGCGAGAGCGGCGGAGCCCGGATTACAATTTCCCTTCCGCTCGCTTCAAGGCATGGTTCCCACTCCGCGGCCGCGGCGATATAGTCCACGTGGTCCCAGCCGGGGACGATCTGCATGTGATTGGCGGAGAGCTCAATGCGCGCTGGTTTACCCGCAGTGCGAAATTCGAAACCGACGCCGGCGTCAACAACCACCAGAACAAGGTGCGCATCGGCGCCGGAGTGGTGGTTCGATTCGGCAGGAGATGCCTGGGGTCCGTGCCGGGGCTCAAATGTCGCATTTTCGGTGCAAAGGCGTTGGTTGCGGAACAGAGGAGACATCGGTAGAACCAATGTCCGGTCCTGGAGCATCCGCTTTTTCACCCGATATCGACGGTGTAATGGCCGGACTTAGCCGTTCTTTTCCGTGGTTCATGCATGTTTCGCGGTAGCCGGACCAGCAGCAACTTTATCAAAAATAAACTTGCCCAAATGATTTCGTATTTGCGAGAATGGCTCACCGGTGTGCGTGTATTCCCGTCTTCTTTGACCACTGAAGGACTGGCATGACCGGGCTCGCAAGGCAGAGACCCTATAGCTTCCCAAACCACTTCCCGGGATCCTGATGAGACCGGCACCCAACGGCATTCATTTGTCCAGGAATTAGAGAACCGGGGAATTGGGAATAGCGCGGAACAGGCACAGGTGCAAGCCAGACGGCAGCGCGGCCTCCCAGGAACCGCACATCGCTGTGCGCACGGTGATACAGGTATCTTGCTAGTTCATGAATTGAAGTTGAACTAAAGCAGATCGGAAGGGGTATTCGCAATGAACCCTCCTCTTCGTTCTCTCGCTGCATTTGCAGCGGGGCTTCTGTGCATGGAAGCGTGTTTCGCCGCAGGCGCGGGCAAAACGCCGCAACCGGACTCTTCACCCGCCAACACGCGCGTAGAAGCTACCGCGGATGCTTCGCCGCCATCCTCATCGGGGGATATGGTTGTGATTCCGGGCCCGCTGCGCTCCTTCCTGCGCATGACCGGCATCAGCCAGGAGATCTCCCCCTCCGATGTGATGCCGATGCTGGCTCGCAATGTTTCACTGTGGGGCTACACGCAGGACAAACCGACTGAGTTCCTGCTGCTGGTCGAACGGTATGTGCAACTGGCCCGGGAGCTTCATTCCCTGGCGGGTGCTGACGGCATTATCCGGGTTGGGGGTTGCGGCGATGTAAACCGGCTGATTCAGATTCTTGGATACCAGTTTCAGCAGGGGTGCGGACCCGACGGCGCCAGCCTGATGACGGCCGACGCGGAGCGCGCCTTCCTCACCATCGACTCGGGCTTCCCGCTGACGGCGCTTGAAAAGGCCCTCCAGAGAGGCACTCCGTTTACCTATGCGTTTCCCGCTACACGGGTCCCGGTCCTGTTCTCTGAAAAAGCATGGACTTCGCTCAGCACATTGAAGAGGAGCGATAGAAGAGATCTCCTCGATGTCCTGCTGCACGACCGGAATGTGGGCCGCCTCTATTCGGCCCTGGCCAGAAGCGATGGGCAAACGAGGCTTGCCCTGATGCGGTCAACCGGGCTGGGCAGACTGCTTCCCTATGCGGCTGAGCTTGACTTCTATGGCAGCTGGATCAGCATTCGCTCCGGCGAAGTGAAAGTGCCCGGCGGAGCGGGTGCAGAGCAAGCCTGGAGGGAACTGGTAGGAGCCAGTCCGAAGTCGCCGGGAGAGTTCGTCACCCATCTGCTGGCGAAGGATCAAGGCTGGCTGGCGGCATATTTTGACGCTGTGTCGCGTGCCGGCTCAACGCAGCAAAGCCACCTGGTTGAAGGTACTCGCCTCAAGAGTCTCTACGAGGCCTACCGCTCAGCCGCCAATTACTCTCACACCGCCGCGGCGGCAAGTGTCTTCCCAAGGAACGCAGGGCTCCTGGTGCTCTTGACTCGCCTGCAATGGCAGGCCAACGGCGAGCCTCGGGTCCCAGGGAATCTGCAGGTCTGGGAGGAGATCCTGAACCGCAAGTACGAGTCAAACAGCGTGCGCACTTGGACAAAAAGCAACCGGGCTGTGGATACCCCGGAGCAGTTGCTGGGGGCGTTGGTAGCCTCTTCGGCTGCTGAAGGCAGCGCCAGCCCGTTGCAGATTTATCTCGTGCTGACCGCAATTGACAGCGGAAGACCCGAGGGAGACAAGCTGTCTGATGGGACTGTGCGGCTACTTGCCGAAAGGTTCTCGGAATTCAGCAACTGGTACCCGGTTTTCGCCGAATTTCCGTCTTTGGACGACGCATCGATCACTCGTTTTGTGGATACGGCGGATCGAATCGACAAGACCTCGAACCCCGCACTTCGCTCAAATGCACTGGGCGCCTTTCAGGCCGATATCGGACTCTGGCAGATCTTCGCGCGGCAGGGGCAGATTCCAACCCCCGGCCTGAATCGATCATGGCAAAACGCGGTTCAGCCCTTTTCCGCAGTTTCATCGCCGGTCCAGCTTTTTGACGCAGCCCGCGACTCGCTAGAGTCGATCCTGGGCGCGGCCTCAGGAAGCCTGCACCTTACCCAGGACCAGGTCGTCGATTTACTCGCCGGCCCCGCACAGGACAGTGCGGCCGGCCGGCGCGCGCACCAGGAACTGGCGCGGAGAATCCGCACCGTAATGGATGACCAGCGCCTGGTTTCCCTCGACTCCCTCTTCGGCCTTTTCGATGGCCTGGAGGATATGGCGCACGGAGCGGCCATCGGCGACAGCCTGCTTCCGCTTGCGGCAGACCTGCGGGAATTCGAGCTGCCCCGCCCCATCTTCACGGGAAGTGAAAAGGCGGCCTGGGCTCCGATCGTTTACACCAGCCGTCACGCGGAGTTGCAGGTACGAACCGACCTGACCAAGATTCTTCATTCTCCGAGCTCTCCGGCCCAACTGGAAGCCGCGCGCGGCCGTCTGACTCCCTTTCTCAGGGATACGCTGGTGGGCTTGAATTACGCCTACTATGAGCCTCCCGGCGCCCAGGTTCTGCACAACAACCCACTCTTCGTTCGCTCCCACGACTTCTCGGCCACATCGGTGCAGGGCATCGAGCACGTCTGGGATGCTCCGGAGTTGGTCGGAATCGGCGTAACCGCGGGCGGCGGCGCTTATTTGCTGGGATCGCTCGCCGATCTGCCTTATGCGCTGGCTTCGATGGAACAGGACTTTATTGCCCCGGCGAACGTCCAGGCATTGATCTGGAAAGAGACCGTCCCCGAGCTCCTGGTGGGCGCGGTACTGCCGCGCTGGTGGGGCATCCGGCAGGACGAAATGCATGCCGCGGCGCTCTATCAACGGGTCGGCGAAGAACTCCTGATCGCTTCGGCATCGGACCCGCAACTCAGAGAAGAAGTATTGGGGATCCTCTCCGATCACATGTCGCCGGCGCGTTTGGAAGAGACCGAACAGGCCCTGAGGCAGCCGGACAGCGCCACCGCGTTTATTCCCCAGATGCCACCGGCAGACACTTTCTTTCTGGCTGCCGAATATCGTAGAAAGTCTCCCGGGGAGTTGCATCGCTGGGGAAATGCCGGCCGGGAACTGGAAGATCTTGCCCGCCGGGACCCCTCCAATACCAACCCGGAGCGGCTCTCGAAAGACTTTGGCATACCCCACCTGGCCATGGCGCAAAGCAACGCCTGCAGTCTGCTCAACATGGGGATATTCCCCGCCTCTGGGGCGTTTGATGACCGGCTCTTTGGCGAATCCTGGGAATCCAGCAATCTTTACTGGGCGCGCCTCGCCGATGAAATGGGCTATGCTCCGGCGATGCTCAACGTTCTGGTCCCCAATCTGACCCGCCGCATGGTCGCGAACATCTTTGCCACCAACACCGACGATTGGCCGGCTTTGTTGCGAGCCATACAAAAAGCAGGCGATGAATTCCGGCAGGGCAAAGTTACCGTGCAAGGGATAGGTACGACGGCTGGGCAAGTCGGTAGTTTGCCGATTGCCGCGGCTGGAAGCAGCAACTAATGAGTGGCTTTTTCCCGGGTGCGGGCCTACGGACACACCGGGAAGACATCACCCGGAGCAGCAATCCCAAGCCGACGCAGCCAACCGGGAGCCTCGGCTTTGAACAAACCCGAATCGGGCGCAGCGATCCGGGGGATACCGCGAAGACGCAACGGGCGGGAGGGCGCAACGCGATGATTCGGTCAAAAAGAATTTTTGCATGCCTCGAGGTATGCGCGGGTTTGCTTCTCTTGACGGCTGCTGTGCCGCGTCCCGCGGCCCAGGACGAGACATCGCGTTTCCGCGTAAATGTCGTTCTGGTGCAGCTCAACATTGCCGTGACGGATAGCAGGGGAAACTATGTCACCGGCCTTCGCCCGGAAGACTTCGCGATTACCGAAGACAACATTCCGGAGAGGATTGCCACGTTTGAGGGAGGCGAGGGCCCCGACCGCATACACAGCGCGCCCGCCCCGTCCGTCCCGCCAAACGAGGCGCCAAACGCCGCGAAAGCACCCCAACCCGAGCCGCCGGAGCCGGTCCATACCCTGGCCGGAGTGGCAGTTCCAGGGTTGACCGGGGCCAATGTCTTTATTCTCTTTGACACCAGCAACTATATGTACAGGAGTTTTGTCTTCGCCCAGGATGCGATCACTGATTTCGTGCGCACCATGCCCGATGCCAGCAGGATTGCGTTCTATTCCTACAGCCGCGATCTCTCCCGCGCCGCCCTGCTTACTTCGGACCGTTTCCGCGTAGTGAACGGCGTGCGTTCGACCGTCGCGGGAGACGATGCCGCGCTTTATAACTCGCTCTTGTTGACCGTCAAGGATGCGGCGCCCCTGCAGGGACGAAAGGCGATCGTGGTCTTCTCCAATGGCCCAGACAACGCCAGCTCGGTTCCTCCGGAGGATGTGGCCGAACTGGCCCAGTCAACGGGAACCATCATCTATATCGTCAGCACCCGCCAGGCTGAGAAGGAGCCGGTCTCCTCCGCCGCTTTTGAGCGCATGAGCAAAGCTACCGGCGGCAAGGCCTATTTTGCCAGCAATTGGCGCGAGGAGAAGGACGCCTTCTCTTCGATCAAGGATGACCTGAATCACCTTTATACGCTGAGCTATTACCCGCATGCGAACCCCAATCGCGGCTGGCGCAGCATTAAAGTTCGCCTGGTAGGGAAGAACCTGGAAAAGTATCGCCTGCGCACTCGGGATGGATACAGTCTTCTGCAGCAGACGGAAACCACCCAGACCGACTCCGCGTCCGCATTGGCGCCCGATCTAAAATAGCCGCTCGTTCGTAAGCGTTCGAGGTTCCCATCTTGACTGGGAGTGTCTACATCGCAAGTGTCCACTTGTTTTTAAGTGGACACCTGTTGAGTGGGTTTAAGCGGCTTGGGATGGTTCGGTTTGGAGTGCGGCAGCGATGTTCCAGGGCAACAGTTCCTCGATGCGATTGATCGGATGGTTGGTGATCGTCGCCAGGACCGTGCGCAGGTAGAATGCCGGATCGAGGCCATTCAGTTTGGCGGTTCCGATGAGGCTGTAGAGCGATGCAGCTCGATGGCCGCCGGAGTCGGCACCCATAAAGAGGTAGTTTTTCCGGCCGATCGCGACGGCACGCAGTGCCCGTTCCGCGGCGTTGTTGTCGATCTCCAGCTGTCCGTTGTCCAGGTAGCGCGTGAGTGCGCGCCAGTGCGAGAGCGCATAGCGGATGGCGCCCGCCGTCTCGCTCTTGGTTGAGAGCGAACGCAGCGCCTTCTCCATCCAGTTGTGCAGCTCATCGACAAGCGGCTTGGTACGACCCTGGCGGATGGATCGTCGCAGTTCGGCAGGCTTGCCGCGGATCTGTTCCTCGATTGCGTAAAGGGCTCCGATCCGTGCGATGGCTTCGGTAGTAATCGGCGAGGCGTGGGCCACATGGATATCGTGGAACTTGCGCCTGGTATGCGCCCAGCAGGCAACTTCATAGATGGCGCCGTCGCCGTAGAGATGATGAAATCCAGAATTATGTGGCGCGCCACATAATTCTGGTTATGTTGCGTGATTAGTTATGTTGCGTAGCCTAGGATTGCCAGACTGCGATGGGGTGTGGGACATCGAATGGAGCACATAACTAGGCACCTCCTTGGTCTCAGAGCGCCTTCAAGAACGCCATCAGCGTTGGGTTGTTGCGCCATGTTTTGGTTGGGCCTTTTGTAGCGATCTCACAGTGGGCCAGTGCCTTTGCCTTCATCTCCAAATCGACCTCTGCATAGATGTTCGTGGTATCGATCGAGACGTGGCCGAGCCAAGCCCGGATCGTGTTGATGTCGACGCCGGCTCTGAGTAGATGTACCGCAGTTGTGTGACGAATAATGTGAGGACTGATCTGCCTCGATCTGAGAGCCGGGTTGGGAGATGATGCATTCAGTCCAGCTTTTCTGACTAGGCGGTAGATCCCGAATCGGGTCAATGGTGCTCCTCTCGAATTTCGAAAGAGAGAATCATCATCGGAGCGCCCAGTTATCAGTGGTTTTAAGATGCCGGCTGTGTGCTCCCACAGGGGGCATATTCGAATCTTGTCTCCTTTTCCGTGGATCCGAACCGCTGGGGATCTGTGGAGGGCAAGATCAGTTACGTGTACATGTGCGGCTTCGTCTGCACGGGCTCCAGTGTTGTAGAGAAACAAGAGAAGCGCGTAGTTCCTGTATCCCATAGAGGTGTGTCGGTTGAAGCACTTCAGGATCGCATCCATGTCCGCCTTATCCAGATATCCGACAGTTGGTTCAGCGGTCTTTTTGAAGGAAATGGCGCAAATTTCCGTACTCCACGCAAGATGTTCAGGGTTATGACGCCCGATGAACCTGGCTATGGAGCGGATGGCAGCAAGTCGCTGGTTACGAGTTGCAACTCTGCAGGATCGAACGGACTCAAGGTCGGCGAGAAACGTGCTCACAATCTGAGCTGAAACGTCCTCGATGAGTAGGTTCTCAAGAGGTTTTTTGCAACGAGAGTGCAAGAACTGGAGGAGGAGAACCAGGGTATCGCGATAGCTTGCCTGGGTGTTGTGGGACAGATTTCGTTCGGCAATCAGATGCTCGAGCAAGAAGCGACGGATCCATGGACCGAGCAGCAGTCGATTATGCATGCCGTTCCTCCGGACCTGCATACTTCCGGAAGCGATGACTGGCCTGTTCCAAGAGCTCCGGTGTCATGCTCAAGTAGTGTTGCGTACCGCGCAAATCCTTATGCCCGAGGTAGGTTGCGAGCTGTGGCAGAAGCCGTTGCACGTCGGAACCGTCCCGATACCAACTGATGATCCTGTGAACCGCTGCAGTGTGGCGAAGATCATGCAGTCGCGGCGGATAGCTGGATCCCTCATCTCGCTGGAGACCTGCAGCAATGCGGACGCGTTGGAATAGCGTGATGATGTGCTGATACGGTATCGGCCGACCTGTACTTGATGCAAAGAACGCAGAATCCTCCAACTGCGGTGTCGGCAGAGCGGTGCGACGTTTTCGAAAAGCAATGAGTTCGCTGGTGAGTCGCGGGCCGAGAGGAACCAGGCGGGACTTGAAAAACTTGGTATCTCTAATCGTAAGCACGCGGCTGTGCAGGTCTGCATCCCGCAATGACAAATGAAGTGCTTCCCCCACGCGCATCCCCGTACCGTAGAGGAGGAGAAGTAGAACCCGAAATGTGTGCGGCTGCATCGGATTACGAGATGACTTCAGAACACTAGTTGCGTGTAACAGACCTGTGAGTTCGTCGTTGGAATAAATGTGCGGTCGAAAGGCCGGCAAAGGTGAAGGTGTAAAGTCTGGCAGAGGCAGGTCTCTGATAACTCCACGGCTAACTGCGAATGAAAGCAGTCCATCGAGCAGCCGATAGTTAAGAAACCAAGTGTTCGTGATGGCCTTGTCGCCATCGAGAAAAGCTCTGACTGCTTCCTTGGTGACCTGAGAGACATCGATGTCTCCGAGAACTCTACAAAACCTTCGGAACACGCGAGGTTGGGTTGCGAATCTCATCCCAAGAGAACGCTTCAGGGCCACATAGTTGTTGACCAGCGCAACGAGCTTCATCGCAGTCCTCCCAGGTCGAATGCTGCAACTTCCCGAAGGGCTGCAAGGTTAACCTTCGCGTAAATGCGAGTTGCCGAGATACCTCGATGACCAAGGTGATCCCCGATCTCCTTGAGCGATAAGCCTTCGGAGACAAGCCGCCCTGCGCATGCGTGCCGCAGCGAATGGGGGCCAAAACGAGTTGTTTGCGCTCCGACTCGCTTCAAACCTGTCGCAACAATATGTCGTATAGCACCCTGGCTAAGCGGCCCATGCGGAGAGTTGAGTCCAAGAAACAGTTCTCTCCGTTTCGATGCCGGCCTGATCTCTCGCAAATATCTAGCGATCGCCATGCCGACGGATGCAATCAGCGGATAGGCCTGGACCTTGCGGCGCTTTACGCGCCTTACGTTCAAAAGACTTCGCTCCCAGTCGAGGTCCTCTAACCGCAGTTGCATGACCTCTCCGGCACGAAGTCCATAGATGGCAAGAAGCATGAGGATAGCGCGGCCGCGTATATCCCGGGGCCGATCGGTATCGACACTCTTTATCAAACGTTCAACATCGCGCCATGGCGGTCCCATGGGGATGGATTCGTCCGAATATACGCGTGGCCCGGAAATGCCGTCGGCAAGATGCTTGCAGCACCAACCCCGGTCTCCCGCAAAACGTACAAATGACCTCAGGGCCTTAACAAGGTTGCTGATGGTACGACGGCAACAACCTTCGCTTGCCAAATGCGCGACGTAGCGATCGAAGTTGGAGACCTCAAGATCTTGTAAAGGGCGACCGGTGGCGCTGTACCAAACGAGGAATCTCCTGGCACAGCGATCCCAATACGAGATGGTTGAAACGCTAAGCCCGCGATCGGCCCTCATGCAGTTGGAGTACGCCTCTCGTAACTCGGACCATGGGTCAGGCTTAATCGCTTGCTCCCACCAACCCAGAAATCGAAGCCATGGCCTGACGATGTCCTCAAATCGCTGCTGAATCCGTAAGGGATCGCCCCGCTGTCCGGCCGACCGCCGTACTGCAATCGCATGCAGCGACTCCTGGTTGAACGCCGATCTGCGCTCGCCATGGATCAGCTGAGCTGCCCAAAGGAGCTCTCTGCACTTCAGACCCACAGTGGAATGCGTCGCTCCGAACTCAATACAGTGCTGGATGTAGCGAGCTCGTTCCTCAGCTAGCGGAGCAGTGCGGTGACGTGTCAGCCCTCGTTCACTCTTGAAAAGCGCTTCAAACATGATGTACCCCCTTGCAAACATGTTGGGGTACTTGGGTGGACTCAAGGTGTATTTATGTTGTCTCAATCTGAGGTCCGACTCAGGTAGAATCCGCGCTCCAGGAAGCTACGCAACATAACTAATCACGCAACATAAC
>CAVRAQ010000027.1:0-5562 GCA_963718985.1 uncultured Acidobacteriaceae bacterium | reverse complement strand
TCAGACCAAATGCATGGTTGACATTTGCGGATGTTTTGCGATCCAAGCGGCAGGGGTGATGTCTGCGATGCGCTGAACGGGTGCGTTTGCGAGGCCAGGCAGGATGTGGGCTAGGTAATTGCGCACCGGGATCTTGAGGCGGCGGCAGCTTTCGATGACAGAGAGGATGGCGGCTACGCGCGGTCCAGCCTGTTCGCTGCCGATGTGGATCCAGTTGTGGCGGCCGACTGCGATGGGGCGCATCGAGTTCTCGGCGAGATTGTTGCTGAGCTCCAGCTCGGGGTAATCGAGGAAGCGTGTCAGCCTTTTCCAGAGCGCAAGCGTGTAGCTGCAGGCGTGGCCGGCAGCGCTCTTGGGCAGCACCGTCTTGCTCATCTCCATGATGTGAGTGCGGATCTCGGCTAGCAGCGGCGGCGCCTTTTCATGGCGCAGAGCATGGCGTGCGGCATGGTCCATCTTTTCGTTTCGAGCCTGGGCATCGATGGCGAACAACTTGTCCATCAGTTCCACCGCGCGGATCGAGGCGGCATCCTGCTTGTTTAGTTTGACCGCATCCACGAAGTATCTTCTGGCGTGGCTCCAGCAGGCCGCGTGCACCATCTGCGGACCACCCACACGATCGTATGCGGCGTAGGCGTCGGTTTGCAGAAGTCCTTGGAAGTTCCCCAGGAAGTTCAGCGGACCATCGCGTCTGCGGCTCATGCGGAAATCGAAGACCGTCATTCCCCCGGGCGTTCCATACTGCCACAAGTAGGCCTGATGGTCCGTGCCGCTGCCGTCGTGCGTCTGCACATCGACCGGGGTTTCATCAGCCTGGATGTAGGTGCCGGCAAGCAGTTGGCGCCGCATCGCTTTGGCCACAGGCATCAACATCTCTCCGATGGTCATTACCCACCCGCACATCGTAGCCCGGCTAATATCGATGCCCGCGTCGCGAAGTAAAGCAACGCTTTGTCGGTATAAAGGACTGTGGTCGCAGTATTTGTTCACCACCGTATCGATGATTACACCATCGGAAACTAGGCTCTTGTCGATGATGCGAGTGGGAAGAGGCGCCGCCATCACGCCGTGCTCCGGGCAGGATTTGCAGGCCCGCTTCTCGCGCTTGGTCACCTGCACGAAATACCGCGCTGGCTCGACATCCAAAACTTCGCTGACTTCGTAGCCGATCACGGTGGTCGCAGCGGCGCAGTTACCGCATACACACTGGTCCGGCGTGCAGGCGATTACCCGCTCGACACGCGGCAGGTCGGCAGGGAGCGTCTGCCGTCCGGGATGCTTGCGTTTCTTTTGTTCAGTAACCGGCGGCGAGGCTTTGCGCTCGCTTTCGGCTACGACTTCTTCCCGGTTAACCCCGGGCTCTTGTTCCAGCAGTTCCAGTTGCAAATTGCTTAGCTTCTCGCTGCTTGGTCCATATTTTTCGATCCGCTGCAAACGAAGACGCTCTTCGAGAACCTGAATCTTCAACCGTGCGTACTCGAGCTCTTTCTTCTGCGACGCAACTTGCTCCTCCAGCTGCGCGATGACCGCGGCCATGAAGGATGCCGAGTGCGGAGGAAGAGTGGGCTCAGAAGGCGTACTCACGATGCCTTCTGAATAACAGACTTTCTTGTGGATAAGTGTGCGAAATGTGTAGTGTTTATGCGGTTTTCAGTGACTCTCTTGGTTCTCCCACCGGAGGTTTGCGATACCACTTCCGCCGCTCGGTCTGCGCCAGATCAATGCCACCCAAAAGCAGCGCCAGTTCCTCGTAGCTCAGTACGATTTTCTTCACCGCACTGCTCGCATCCGGCCACCGAAAACAGCCCCGGTCTAATTTCTTCGCGCACACCCAAAGCCCGCTTCCGTCATATACCAGTAGCTTCAGGCGATTGCGCCGCGCATTCGTGAAAGCAAACACATGGCCGCTTTCCGGATCGCAGCCCAGATGATCGCGTACCAGACCATAGAGCCCGTTGAAGCTCTTCCGCATGTCCGTCGCGCCGGCTGCGACATAAATCCGTGTCGCCGGTCCAAACCCGAACACCGCCTACGCCATGTCCAATACGGCCAGCAGGCGCTCCAACGTTCCCGCATCGAATCCCCGACGCACTTCGATCCGACGCCCGCTTCGCAACTCAACAACCAGAACACCATCGCGTCCGGCGTCGCTGCTGGCATCCCGCGAAGGGGATGAGACCACTTCAACAGCAAGCAGAGATCCGACTCCCGACTGCGGCCGACTCTGCACGCGTCGACGATATTTATCCAGCGTTCCTACAGCCAAGCCCCGCTGCTGGCAAAACGCCGCCCGCAGCAATCCACTCGCTTCAAACTCTGCAACCAGCGCCTCGACCTCAGCCCGGCTCCGCCGCCTCCGCACCACTCCCGCTTCGCTCATAGACCCAGTGCACCACTAAACGCAGCGACAGAACAGAGTGCGTTGCTCAGACGGATACCTTCTTCAGGCTGTCGAGGTAGTCGAGCTGCGCCTCCGGCGTGAGTGTGGCCTCGTAGAACCAGTACCTCTGGTTCGTTTTGCGATGCACGCCGAGCGGCGCGCGGATGGCGCTGCCGTATTCACCATCCTCGATACGGTCCTGGCGCGGGAAGACCTCGATGCCGTCATTGAGGCCGCCGCCTTTGACCGGCACGCCGAGACGCAGAGCGAGGTTGTATATATAGATGCGGCACTCGGCCGCCAGAAGCGGCGTATCCGCAAAGATCCACAAGTGGCCGCCGCGGCGCGATTGTTCGAGCGCTGCCTCGACGCCATCCTGCTTTAGTTCCCACTGCAACTGGAAGAGCGCCTCAACGGCGCCGTCGAAGTCGGCGTCAATGGCGACCCACTTTGAGCGTTGTGTCTCCGGGTTGATGGCGTACAGATTGATGGTGATGTCGCCGTTCAGGTGCATGCGCGCCACGTCGGCGTCGAGAGGCTTCGGCTTCTTGGTCTGCCAATCCCGCGCCAGGTAGTACGGAACCGAGCCATTGGGCAAGGGACGGGCAGCCTGCAGTCCGTAGGCGCGCCGGTTGACGAAGAGTTTGATGAACCGGTCGGCCGTCTCGCGGCTTACACAGAAGGTCGTATACATGGATCGCGCTCCTTCCTGAAGTTCTGTGTTTGTACCCCGGTTCCAGAACTCGGTCAAATCTGCGGCGTGCCGAACTGATAGCTGATTGCGGGTGAGAGAATATGACGGCCCGGAGCGTACACCGGGCCATCAAAGCAGAGACGAGGTTGGGGTTCTTCAGAACTGGTGGGCGAAGCGCAGCCGGCCGTGCTTGAAGTCCGGCGCGGGTTTGCGGTTGGTGGCGAAGGTGTTCGGTTCCGTGCGGAGGCCGGGAAAGGCGGCGGCCTCGGCCAAAGCGTAACGAGTCGCGAGCGAGCGAATGCGGCCAGCGGATAGGCGCATGGGATTCCTCCTGGTTGTGATTGGGATATGGTGCGGTGGTTGGTGTGCGGCAGGGGGCAGTCAGGCGGCGGCCTACTGCATTTGAGAGAGCAGCAGGCCGGGTTGCTCGACGTAGCTGAACAGCTTGTATTCGGAGAAGACCCGGTCGAACAGGTCAGAGGTGAACCGGTCCTCACAGCCCTCAAAGGAGAGCATGTACCAGTCTTGCCACTCCCCGCAGGCCCTTCGAGCAGCAGCGGCTTTTGCAACTTGGCAGCCAGGAAGACGATCCGGGTCATCACCGGATCAATGAAGTACCCGGTTGCCTTGAGCCGCTCCGTCAGTTCGTCGAACGAATCAAACATCCTGCCCCCTATTCGTCGGTGACAGGCTCGCTCAGGTTGCCAACTCGGTCAAATCCCAGGATTGCTTTAGACCGAGGGTTGATTTAGACGCGATACGGGCGATTGAAATCACCCGTATCGGCTACGCAGAGATTGCAAACTTGCTCCGCATAGCGCTTCGCACCGTGAATCTGCGCCCATTTCCGCCTGTAGGGAGTTCCGCGATCCAGCCCTCAATGTCTTCCGTGCGATATCGGACAAGAGGGCCAACCTTGAGGTACTGCGGACCCTCTCCGCGTAGTCTCCAGCGTCTTAGGCACGCAAGGCTTACCTGGAGCGTTTCAGAAACCTGAACTTCCGTAAGAAGTGCATTCATATACTCTCCTTTATGCGTGGGACCGATCGAGCGATGTGACCGAGACTCTAATCGACGTCAATATCTCGGTCAAATCGAACACCTCACAATTCATTGATTCATGGACTAACCGTTTTCCGGGTGTTTGCCGCGCTGAGCGAGGGCCGCATCGAGTGCATCGCGTTTGGCATTCATTCGAATGTGGCTGTAGTGCCGCAGCATCTGCCGCGAAACGTGTCCGGCAATCTGCATGATGGTTTCGTCCCCCGCGCCGCTTTCCGCCAATTCGGTGATGAGTGTGTGTCGGTTGTCGTGCCAACGGCCTTTCACTTTGGCGTTTTTTCGGATGCTTTTCCAGGCAGTCTTGAGAGATGTCACATGGCGTGTTGGATCCGAGGGCATGGGCCGGCCAAACGCGAACAGATACCATTGATCCTGAATTTTTCCAAACCGCTCCTCATACCAGGCACGATACTGAACAAGCGCGTCGTAGAGTTCCGAGTTCAGAGGAATCGTACGGCCCTCCCCCGCTTCAGTTTTTGCCCTTCCTACGCAGAGGAATTTGGCCTCGATGTCGATTTGCGCCCAGGTGAGAGTCTTGATTTCGGAGTCTCGCAGGGCAGCGTTTCGAGCCAGCAAAAATGCTGCAAAGATGTGCGGACTCTTCGACTTCATGGCCTGAGTGCGAAGTCTTTCCGTCTCAGTGTCGTTGAAGGCCTTGCCGATCCCATTCTGGACAGGCAACTTGAGTTGCTTGCTCTTCCTGAGTCGCGCCCGGATGATCTCCCCGGAGTCGCCGAGCATCTTCAAGAGAAAACGGACCTCTTCATTGATAGATTTCGGCGCAGCGCTCTCTCGTAGCCGGCTCTCCTGATAATGGAGGACCGAAGATTCGTCGATGTCCACAATCAGTTTGGCGCCGAGCAGGCGCGAAACATGTCCAAGAGCGTATTGGGCAAATGTGGCAGACCGGTACCGGAGTTCATAGCCATCCAGATACTCGTCAATGATCTCTCTCAGGGCTCGAATTCGTTGCTGGCGGGTCTCTGTGATGTTGTTAAATCCAGCCTCCAAATCCCGTCTTCGTTGCTTCTCCGCTTCCTTGGCTACCGTCTTTGATGTTGACTTTGTGGACTCCCGGATCAGGCGTCCAGCGAAATAGAACTTGTACCACCAGACATCCCCTCGTTTGAAGACAGCCATCCTAGCCTCCTGTTTCTGCGTGAGGCGCCGTCGCAGATGCGATCGGCGCAAGTGGAGAGTCAAGCAGGAGGTGGATTCGTGCAAATCGGCAAGTCGCGATTCTGTTGAACGGGAAGAGGGAAGAGAGGTTTGAGGCGGGAGCCACAACATTGAGCAGGATTGCTATCGATACAGCATCCATTTTGAAACAGCATGGGCACAAAAATGGGCACAATCGCTGTTTTTCGAGGTTTTTCTGGATGCTTTTTGTTGCTCTAAGTTGTTGATTCTAATTGGCTCCTCAGGT
>CAVRAQ010000026.1:0-18304 GCA_963718985.1 uncultured Acidobacteriaceae bacterium | reverse complement strand
GCTGGCCGGATCGGTTGCGGCCATCGAGTGCCAGACGCCGGGCAGTGGTGGCGCGCTGAAGTTGAATCAGATTCAGGTGATCGGGACCCACAACAGCTATCATGCCGGCATTGCGCCAAGCGAAAGCAAGCTTTGGCAAAGCAAGGATGCTGAAGACTTCATAGGCCTTGACTACCAGCATCGCCCGCTTACGCAACAGCTCGACAGCGGCGTTCGCCAGATCGAGCTGGATATCTTTGCCGACAGCAAAGGGGGCCGTTACGCGCATCCCGCGGGGCCGCAGATGGTGGCCGCGGCGCATCTTCCACCCGACCCTGAGTTCGACCCGGACGGGGTGATGATGAAGCCCGGCTTCAAGGTGATGCACGTGCAGGACATCGACTATCGCAGCGTGTGCCAGCCTTTTACCGCGTGCCTCAACGAAGTCCGGCAATGGTCGCATGCGCATCCGAACCATATTCCTATCTTCATTCTCGTGGAGACCAAGCAGGAATCGACGCATGGCCCGATGCGCCTGACGGAAGCAGAGCCGTTCACAGCGAGCACCTTCGACGCTCTCGACGCCGAGATTCGCTCAGTGTTTCTGCCTGAAGAAATCATTACTCCCGACGACGTCCGGGGCCGCTACGATACGCTCAACCAGGCGGTGCTGGCGGGCAACTGGCCGACACTGGCGAGCGCGCGCGGCAAGGTAATCTTTCTCATGGATCAACGCCCGGTTGGCCCGGTGTACCTGGACGGCCATCCATCGCTGCGCGGCCGCGTGCTGTTCACGAATGCTACGCCGGGGCAGCCGGACGCCGCGTTTACGGAGTGCAACGACGGCCCCGCGAGCGAAATCTCCGATCTCGTACGCCAGGGCTATCTTGTCCGCGCAAGAACCGACTCCGACACCAGGGAGGCCCGCGCCGACGATACGTCAAAGCGCGACGCCATGATGACCAGCGGCGCTCAGATCCTGAGCACCGATTATCCGGCGAGCGAACCCGCCCGCTGGCCCGGGCACTTCTCCGTGGAACTTCCCGGCAACGTGGCGGCGCGTTGCAACCCGATCAATGCTCCAGCAGGGTGCGGCATTGAAGAGGGCACAACCGCATCTGCGAAGCATCTACGCTTGCCTTCGCAGAGCGATGCGCGCTGAGGGATTGAAGAGCCTTATGGACGAATCTCGACCGGCGTTCCCACCGGAACCAGATTCCAGATTTCTTCGATTTCCGGGTTGGTTACGGCAACGCACCCCAAGGTCCAGTCGTAGAGCCGATGAGCCGATCCTATCCAGCCCATGCCGTTGGGCAGGCCGTGAATCATGATGCCCCCGCCTGGCGGGACGCCCAGCTTGGCTGCTCGGTTGCGATCTTCAGCATTCGGATATGAGATGTGGAAAGCACGGTGGTAGGCGCTGGATGCGTTCCGCGAGTCGATGATGTAATGGCCTTCCGGCGTGCGTGCGTCCCCCTCTCGCTCCTTTGGTGCCAGTCCGCCCCGTCCAAGCGCCACCTTATAAGTGCGAATAACCTTGCCCTTGGTCAACAGTTCCAGCGTGTGGTCCTTCTTCAAGATCAGAATCGAGTCGGCCTTCTGCGCAGGCGCTGGCTGTTGAGCAGGCAGAAGCCGGGCGATGGTGCAAAGAGAAAGGCAAAGGCCTGTGCAAACGATCCAACCCGCCGCGCCTCCCTTGCGTTGGCAGAATTTCATGCTCTCCTCGCACTCGCCGGAATACCGCCGAGGGGATTCTACTCCTTCGCCGGAGCTCTCAATCCACGTGGAAGACCTCTTCCATGCCTGCCCACCACTCGCCCTCCTTGCGCGTAGGCAACGGGCTTTGCATAGGCTCCATGATGGCCCACCACTCCCGCGTCGTCTTATCGGCCGCCATCTTTGCCATGTCGGCGGCATAATCGGTTCCATGGTATTCGAAGTAGGCGAATAGAGTGTGGTCTTTCAGGTAGATCGAATAATTGCGGATGTTGCACTTGCGAATCATTTCGAGCACGCCCGGCCACACGGCGGCGTGGTGTTGCTTATACTTTTCCTCGGCCTCGGGCTTGAGGCCAAGCACCATTCCGTAGCGAATCATCTTATCTCCTTGAAGAAACACGGCGGCGCATCCGCAGCGCGCCACGAATCGGGCCTGCGCGCTGCTTCCACTTATTTAACCATCATCGCGCATCGGCCCCATTTGTCCCAGTCCCCGGCAATTCACACTGGACGACTCGCCTCACCCGGCAAACGCGGTTATCATCGATTCGGACCGAAGTTGGGAAGCGATCGGTCCGGAGATTCGGCGCGGCGGGTTGTGTTCCATCCGGAAGGTCGCGGTTGCGGCTTGATTCAACCATGCTGTTGCAGAGACGGAGGAGAGATGAACAGGATTTCTACGGGCCGGCGTGACTTTTTGAAGCAAGCCGGATTGATTGCGCCGGTAGCCATGATGGCCGGCATGCCGGAAGGCGCGATGGCTTTCGGGGGCGGACGCGGCCGGGTTGTCGAAGATGCGGTGCTGCCGGCCGCGCAGGCTGAAGAGGCGCCCAAGTATCACATCAAATTTGCCGTGTGCGGCATGAGCCACGACCATATTTACGGCATGATCGGCGCCGTCCAGCGCGGCGGCGGCGAGCTGGTGGCGGCCTGGGCCGGCGAGGACGACAAGATTGCCGGTTTCAAAAAGCGGTTTCCAAACGTAAAGATGGCCGCGACGCAAGATGAGATTCTGAACGACCCGTCGGTGCAACTGGTACTCAGCTCGCAGATAGCCAACGAGCGGGCGCCGCTGGCGGTGCGCGCCATGAAGCACGGCAAGGATTTTCTCTCGGACAAGCCGGGCATGACGACGCTCGGGCAACTGGCCGAGGTGCGCAAGACCATCGCCGAGACCAAGCGGATCTACGCCATCCTCTACAGCGAACTGCTGGAGGTAAAAGCGGCCGTGTACGCGGGGGAGCTGGTTCGGCAGGGGGCTATCGGCAAGGTGATTCAGACCATCAACATCGCGCCCCACCAGATTATTCAGCGTGGCGGCGACGCCGGCGGCGGAGCGCAGCGCCCCGAATGGTTCTGGAACCCGGACCAGTTCGGCGGAATTCTCTGCGACATCGGCTCGCACCAAGTGGATCAGTTCCTCTATTACACAGGATCGAAGCAGGCGGAAGTTGTGGAGTCGCAGATTGCCAATGTGCGCCATCCCGATCGCCCGCGCTTTCAGGACTTCGGCGATATGGTGTTGCGCGGCGACCGCGGCCTGGGCTACGTGCGCCTGGACTGGTTCACACCCGACGGGCTGGGAACCTGGGGCGATGGACGGCTGTTCATCCTGGGCACCGACGGTTACATCGAAATCCGCAAGTATGCCGACGTGGGGGTGAAGCGCCAGGGGAACAATCTGTTTATTGTGGACAACAAGCAGGCCCGGTACATCGACTGCAACCAGATGCCGCTGCCGTTCGGCCCGCAGTTTGTGGCGGACATCGTGAACCGCACCCATCTGGCTCAGAACGAAGATGAATGCCTGCTGGCGGCGCAACTGGTGATCGAGGCGCAGAACAAAGCAAAGCTGGTAACGCTGAAAGGCTAGCAACGGCGTGAAGGCTGCGAGGCGAATCGCATTCAGGCGCATTCGCCTCGCAGGTTTCGAAGACAGTCCCGCATGAAGAGCGAATCAATCCCGGAAATGCCTGCTCCATTTTCACCCTGCACGCATGGCATCCTACAATGCTCTTGAAGGGCCTGTAGCTCAACGGTTAGAGCAGGGGACTCATAATCTCGGACCCCGCGTTTAGCTAGATTTGTTGCGGTTTGCTTTCCGTTGTAATTTCAGAGACTTAGGGGGTTGCGGTCCAAACCGGCACAACCCCATCTAAACCGGCACCCGCTACAGTATCCGCTACAGTCGCCCGCATCGCGGATTGGAACCGTTCCGTGCTCTTCTATGGTCATGGCCTGCGCTGGCCGCATTTCAGGGTAGCGGGAAACCCGTACAGGATGGGGCGCGAACGCACAGAAAGCCCCCGTGAGCGTTTGCAAGCCCCCTGCCCTGCCGTGAGCTATAGCGGGCGCGGTGAAGGCTCTGGAGTGAAGTGCAATAGTTTGCACTCCTGGCCCCGTGGGGTTTGGATGGCATCGCAGTAAAGGGTAAGCGTGAACGTTGCGCACATACGGATGCCCCTTGGCCCTGCCACAACGTGACCCAGCGGCACGCCGTAGTTGGCCGTTGCGCAGCAAAGAACATCAGGCGAAAGACACAAGCCGTCCCACTAAAGAGCGCGATCCACTTCCGGCAGTGAGGGCGCGGCGGTATCCACGGGCTAGTGTAATATCGCACCGAACCGCGAATCCCATGCTGCAACCACGTTACAACCCTTCCGGGGCTAGGGTATCCTTTTCACAGCGATGCTGACCACGGTGCAATTTCGTGACTACCTGCAAGCGAGACGCGATGCAGGGCACAGCTTGACGGCGATTGGAGCGAGCCTGGGCGTGTCCCATGTGGCTGTGGGGCACTGGCTGGCGGGCAAGCGTGAGCCTAGCTCAACGGTTCTCATCCTGGCCGAGCTACTGGGACGATCATGGGTTTGGCCGCACTGGTAAAGCCGGGACTGCGGGAGATCGCTTAACTTGTCCAGCCCTGCGGCCTGTGGCGGCTATGGCGTCCCAGGAGCATCTTCCGTAAAAAGACTGGAACTCGCTGCCTCGGTGCTCACTTTCGGTGCATACTCTTCACATGGAGATCAAACACTGCTTACGCTGTGGTGAGCCGTGGTGTTATCGGGGCGAAGGCAGGCCGTTGCGCTGCGGGAAATGTAAGAGTCCGTATTGGGACCGGCCACGCCGGAAAACGGATTTCCCAAACAAAGCCCCCTATAAGCAAGCTGCTCTGTCGGAGACAATTCCACAACAAAGTCCCCTATAATGCCCCACCAGGGGCTGGCAGTTCCGCGACCTTCAAACGCGCTCAAAGAGACCCGGCAGACTCGTTTTCAGGCCCTTGGCGATATTTTCGATGTGGCCTGTCGGCGTTACAATCCCTTGAGCAGTTCTGAGAGCGTTGTGCCCAGTGCAGAGGCGATCTTGCTGAGGGTTCGCAAACCCGGCTCGCGTGTGCCGCGCTCCAGGTCTGAGATATGAACTTCATGGACGCCGGACTGCTCGGCAAGGTCGATCTGCCGCCAGTTCCGGGCGCGGCGCAGCTTCCTGATCCGCTCGCCGGTCGCCGCACAGATGTCCCTTGCCATCCGTCCATGATCGGATTAGCCTTTGCGCTATATTTAGCGCATACACTCTTTGGGAAGAGTTCGAGGCAACGGCAACTTTAGGACTGGGGGTGTGGTGTGGCTCTGCGGTTTCAAGAAAAGGACGATTGTGACCGGGCCGCAAAGGAAGAGAGGGAAACCGGCGGACTGCTGATAATACTGGTGCTCATTGCAGCAATCGACGGAGCATTTACTTGGTTCAGAGGCGAGAGTCTCGCGTCCTACGGAAAGAACCTCGCATGGCTAGTCGGGATCGGATTTGTGTCTTGGTTGATTGTGCCGTTCTACTATGAATTCCGATTCCGCACAAAAGAGACTTACGGCAAGGTGTCTGCGATTGAAATAGCCGTGAATACCTCAAAGGAAAGCCACGCGGAATTGCTTGAGAGGCTCACTGCTATTGAGGACAAAATGGATGCAATGCAGCGGGACAGCGATCGGCGCTAGGAGTAGGACGACGTGGAAACCTCATCGGATAATTTGCAGGAAACGATGCGAAGCAAGACGGACGAGGAACTTTACCTCCTCTTGCGTGTTCACTCACAGGATTACTCGCTTCAAGCCCTCAGCGTCGCCAGTGAAGAATTCCAGCGAAGGCAACTGGACGAGCAAACGATCAGCCGCATTACGGCGTCCGCTGAGAAGGCGCTGGAGGAGAAGAGCGGGAAAGATGGGACGGATCGAATGCCTCTGAGTGACGCCAAAGAGACAGCGATCGGTTGGGGTTGCTTGGTCCTTCTCTGCTTAGTCGGGTATGCGATCTACGGCGGATATGGATGGCTCGATTCGATTGGCTGGATTGCGCGCCGGGAAGACACAACGATCACCGCCCGAAGCGATTGGCTGGTGGGCGAGAGCAAAGAGTGCGCGTCACCCGTTCTCAATAAGGACGGTGCGGCCCTTTTAGGCAAGGAAGCTGGCTATGCCCTGTACTCCGTTTCCTGCGACGATGGGCCAGAACATAAAATGAAGGTCACGTTCTACGGACGAAAGGTGCAACCTGAATATGAATCAATAAGCTGGCGCTGCGAGAAGAGAACAGCCATGGTTCGGTGACGGAAACTCATTCACTTGCTATCAGACGGGCGGGGAACGATAAGGGGCAAGTCTGTCGAACCGGAAAGGCAGCAATGAACCTCAAAGAAGGAACGCGACGGCTGGCGCTGCTCTTGGGAGTGGTGGGGGCGATTCTCGGCGGGTTTGCTTCGTATCTTGTCCTGCAACCTGCTCTTGAGCAGAGGGCACGCCACAACAGATTCGAGCAACTGGCGAATTCGGATGTTGTAAAGCAGGAACGCAGAACCCTCCAGGCGGCTCCGGCGAAGCAATACCTCGACGACAACGGGAATCCGATTGCCGCGCCGAAAGCCGCGTCCCCAGCTCCGTCCCGCCCCCGGCCCGGCAGAGCAACCGAATGACTGGAAGAATGTTCCACAGGGCGGACCTGTGGTGCGGCAAGGGCCAGATGGGAAAACGTACAACTTCCCTCCGGGCACTAACGACGCACAGATCGAACGCTACTACCGGCGGCACGGAATCGGCCCGCCTGACTCCGAAGTAAATGTTGGAGAGGTTAAGACGATCCATTGGACCACGGGAACGGATTACGGAATCACGTCCATCGAGACTCAAGACGGCCAGACCCTCTATCCAACACCCGTGCCCGTCCGCATGGCTGTATCTCTTGGTTGCGCTTTTTCCCATCCTTGGATTCTTCATCCCGTGGGGCGTAGTTCGCGCAATCGGATGGGTGGGAGCCGGTTTCGTTGCAAGCGCAAGGTAGCTCTCGCTAGAAATACCAGTCCGTCGCATTCCCCTATCATTGCGCAATCTTCACAGTGAGGCTCTGAATGAGCATAAAACCAACCAAACCTAAACCATTGTCAAAACGTATGCTGAGGCAGGGAAAGAAACGAGTGCCCTCGCGTGAAGAAAGACCACCTAATCGCGAACCTGCACGTAAGCCACCACCGGGCAGGAAAAGACCATAGCCGAAATAGCAGCTCATTCAGTCATTGTTGCCGGGCAGACGAAACAGAATTCGGGCAGTCTCGATGGCATCGAGAGCCTCATTGCGGTCCTTGTGTTTGCGCATCAACTCATTAATCGCCAATGCGAGTACAACGATTCGCCGCTCTCGCGCAGACGTTTTTCTTGCATAAAACACTTCATCGCTGTTCCCAACGGGGAATCGGAACGCCGCTAGTTCTTGCTTTTCTCGATTCAAGGTTCCAAACCTTCCGCCTTGCCACGTTTAGCTCGTCAATCAGCCTCAGCGCCTCGGCGTAACTCGGAAGAGATTGGCACTCAGGGCCAAGGCGATCCTCGCTATCCACCCCCGCCGCGCATTCCTCCGCAGATGGCTTACGATTGGCGTTGCGCCGCAACTTCGTTGCAGCCCCTTCCATCGCATCGCTAAACTGCTCTGCCTTTTCTTGCAGATGTGCGAGATTCTTTTGAGCTTCTTCGAGATTGACTAAAAGCTCCCCGCGCGACTGTCGTTTCTCTTGGTCTGTCATCTGTTCCTCATCCCATCTTTAACACATAATCTGGGCGGCAGTCGGCACGGATTTCAATTGTTGGGGAATGTTGTGGTTTCTTGCCACCTGCGGGGCTTTTCATATCTGATCCGACTGTCAGGTCTGAACTATGCGCGATGGTTCGTGCGCCGCCGATTCCGAAGCAAAGGCTAGGCATCGTGCGGCATGATGCTCTCTGTTTCGGCCATTGTCGCCCGATGATTGCGCCACATCCGCGCCTTGTCTGCCGATCATCGACTGATTCGCCGTTTCCGTGAGGCTGGCAAGGCTGTGACGCGCCAGATAGTCCAATTCGAGCCACAGCACCACGGCGCGGTTTCGTTCGATCCGCACCACGGTCCCCGGCTCACCGTAAGGGTGTTGCATAGCGGAAACGTCTTGGGGTTGCAATTCTTTCAAGGCTCGCCGTCGAGCGCGGCTTTGTCCGCAATGGCCCGTAGCCGGTAGCGCAAGGCGTGAAGCACGGCATACCGGCCTTGCCGGGTAATTTCGCGCTGCTCCTCAAAGAAGCGTTCGACGGGGCGCAAGAGTGCCTCGGCTAGTTCGCCTATTTTCGTTCCCTCGAAAACGTCCGCACTGCGGACATTTATCAGGTGGAAGTGAACCAGTATGGCGCGGCGGCTGAGTTTTCCCCCAGCCCGTCTTTGTGTGTCAAAAAAGGCGTCGAAGTCGGCCTGTGGGATTTTGCTCATCCGCTTCCATTCAAAAACCCGCCGCCGGTCCAAGCCCAAGTCTGCCCAGCGGAGTTGACTTCCGCCTTTCCTCGGCCTGCCACGGCGCGGTAAATTGCCGGAGCGGAGAGCTTGGGCGATTAACTCCTCTCGCTCTGTGTCTGACAAGGCGCTGGCGTCGTACTCTGTCTTAGCGTCCATTGCAATGGCCCTCCAAAGGCCGTGTGCTGCGATTCCCTGCCGCACAGGCGCTGACAGCGTTGGACGGTTGCGAGCTGTGCGCCGGGTACGGGGCCGCCTCGTTCACTGAACGCGCCGCGCCGTGCTCTCTTCGATGCCCTGCATTCCGCCCGTCTGACACTCGTAATCACCTCGTTGTGCTCACGTAGAGTGCATACCCGGCACAGCGCGAGCAGTGCGGGAAGTTGGCGATCCGTCCGCCGTGTGCTTTCACGATGCCCATCACTTCGGACTTTCGCTCGCGTAGCACGTCGAGCAGATGAGCCGTGTCCTTGAGAAGTTGATACACAATATCGTCACCGTCCACAGCCAGAACACCGCCGTTGGCTTTGATGGCGTCGATTAGCTCAGCTGACTCATAGCCTGCCTTCGATGTAGCCCAGAGTCATGCTCTCGTCTCGGAATCGCGCTATCGTGAGCATTCTTACCAGAAGCACTCTCACCAATACCATCTTGATATTCTGTTCCTCTGGTAAGAATGTTTTTCCGTTCTGTGAGAATGTACCTGTGTGAGATTGGTCGCTCTGGTGAGAATTCTTCTGGTGAGAATTCTTCTGGTGAGAGTCCCGCCCAAATAGACATACTCTGCCGCTCGGGAATGCGGCACACAGGGCTTGACTCTGACTAGTAGGCCGTCCTTTATCGCGCATTTGATGTAGCTGCCGATTGTGGTGTAGTCGCATCCGAGCAACTTGCCAAACCGTTTCTGTGCGCCTATAAACGGATTCCTAGAGCCGGCCTTAAGCTGCAAGCGTGCGCAGAGCGCCAGGAATCGGCAGTACATCTCAGAGATGTTGTGCGCCGGAGTTACAGGATAGCGTTGCGCTTCGCGCCAAGCTGCATCCAGCGTGTCGTCGTCGCCTGCGGCGCTGCGTGCTGAATTCCAGTCCGCGACGAACTGGGCGCGCGGATCGTCGCACACATCCGCAAACCACTCCTGCCACATGCCGCCTAGCTCAAGCTCTATTCGCTCGGCTGCCTGAATCCCATCCATCTCGGCAAACTCCGCACGCGACTTGAGCAGCCGAACGAAATCGAATAGAGCCGTCCGGTATTTGGTGCGAGTGATGAAATCGAGATTGTTTTTGTAGCGGGCCGCGAGAAGGAATTCACGAAATGGCTGGTGCGCATCTGGCCGCACTGGACCGGGCGGGAAGCTATGGCAGATATTGTCAACCAGTTCGATTACGTCCGCTTCGGCAAATGCGTGGTCGGCTTCCGGTGGTTGCTCGCATCTGGGATGCTCCTGCATGAGCGTGGCCAGTATGTTGTCCCCGATCCAGGCCCCGTCCGCGCAGCGCGCACCCGCGCCGGAAGAAAGTACTGCGCCGCTCGCCTGCGCGAATAATGCCGTCCTTTCGTGTTTGGCCGTTCGGAAGTGACTGGGACGCAAGCAGAATCATCAAGAACCAGGGCGGTGCAACGGCGATGGGCGCTTTATTGAGCCACTCATAGGCGCGGCCCGTGCGATGGATGGAAGGCGGCACAACTACGAATCCGCCTGCGCCGCGAACGTCTAAGCCAAACCCAAGTTTGCCCGTGTTCCCGCGCACTTCGCGGCCATCAGGGTACTTGAACCATCGGTGTTCACCGCCGTCTTCCCGTCCAGTAATCGACGTGAGCGTTATCGGCAGTGGCCCTGTTCCGTTCCAGCGCGGCCGATGAAGCCCGGCCCTTTTCGCCGTCCACGTCCAGAACGAAGATGCTGCTCTCCGCCCCGTCACGATGCCGATGTTGGCATCCGGCCAGTTCTGCCACCATTCGCGGATCGTAGCGGGAGCACGGCTCGCGTCTTTCAGCCCGTGGGCCGTCCGGGGATGCTTGCCGGACCCTTGCAATCAGTTCGCCTACAAGAGCAACCGCCCGCCGTAGGCGAATGGAGCGGGATCACAGGCCAGCCAAGCGCCGCGTACTCCAGCGCCGCTGTCACTATATCGGGAGCGGTTGTCACTGCCGCTCCAAGCCGGGAACTGTTGCATTCGCGGCAGGCTCCGGGTTGCATGAAGCGATGAACCCTTCTAAGTCGGTTTCGGCAACCATCACCCGGCTGCCAACTTTCGTCCTGCGTAGCCGTCCCTGGCTCATCCACGAGTAAACCGTCCACCGGGAGACGCCGCCCAGCCTTTGTGCTGCCTCTTCGACACTCAAGAGCACTCGTTTCATGGGAAATCCTCCAAACCACTCCAAAAGAATTGCATTGCATCCAAAGGGAGGCTAGTGTTATTGTGATATGCGTATGGGAATCACATCGCGTCCGTTACAGACATCCAAGACACTCAGCGCGGCCGAGACTGCCAAGCGCACCATAGTGCAATCCGGCCTGAGTCCAAGTGCAATGTCCAGGTGGGCCGATCAGAATCTCATCCGGCTATTGAACGGGAAGCCTAGCAGCGTTACAGAGCGCGTCACGTGGGTAGTTGAAGCCTGTCAACGGGTGATTCAGTTGGATCAGGCTATTAAGCTCGCATCGGGTCTCGGCCCCGACTGGAAAGCGTTGGATGCAGAGTTAAACGAAATCATGGAGGAACTCTACGCGCGCGTGTCCAAATACAGATGCGTTCCCCGCGTCCGGTATGTCGCGGAACCTGATACTTGCTTTGACGTTAGTTTCGAGTTTCTTGCGGCGAGCGAAGGCGCGAAACCTGAGTGCGTGGCGATTGCATGGCTCATGGACCACATACACGCGGTACATCGGATTCGCCGCTGTCGCCATGCGGAATGCCGGAAGTGGTTTTTCGCGGTGACAGATCACCAGAAGTATTGCGGGGATAGGTGCCGGAAGCGGGACGCGGCCCAGGGCGAATCGTTCAAAGAAAAGCGCCGCATGTACATGAGGAAATATCGGAGCGAAGAACCGGAACGGAACGCACGATCATTGCGATTGGCAAGGGGGAAAAGCAAATGAGCATTTTCAAGCGTGGCAACGTGTACTGGTATCACTTCCTGTTCAACGGGGAGCACATCCAAGCAGAGCACGAAACAGGGGAACCCGCGCACGGCCCGCCAGATCGAAGCGGCACACCGTACCGCGCTGGCAAAGGGCGAAGTGGGAATCGAAGAGCGGCAAGGCCGCGCCGATGTTTGCAGCCATGGCACAAGCGGTTCATCGCCCATGTGGAAGCCCGCCATGAGAACAAGCCTCAGACAGTCCAGTTCTACGCGGCGAAGCTGAATCGGCTGCTCGAATATCCGCCCATTGCCGGGGCAAGGCTTGACCGGATAGACGAGGGGATCATAGAGGGCTACGTGGTGGCCCGCCGGGCCGCTGTAGGCCCTGCAACGGTCAACCGGGAGCTTGCTACCCTTCGCCGGATGCTCAGGCTTGCCCATGAGTGGAGAGAGATTCAGCGCGTCCCGAATATCCGGTTGCTCACTGGGGAGCGGGTCCGGGATTTCGTTCTCTCCCGGAAGCAAGAGGAAATCTACCTTGCGGCTTGCCCGCAACCGTTGTGCAATATTGCACTCCTGATGCTGGAATCCGGGTTGCGCATCGGAGAGGCGCTGCATCTGGAATGGGCGGACATTACGCTTGCGCCGGTCAATGGCGCTCGATTCGGATTCCTGCGAGTGAGGGAAGGCAAGAGCAAGAATGCCCGCCGGGTTATCCCGCTCACAGACCGGGCGGCTGCCATGCTCCGGGAGCGGGCAGGAGTCCAAGGCAAGCGAGTTCGTCTTTGCCAACCGGGACGGCAAGCCCGTACCTGGGAACGTCCATCAATCACCTGCACCGGGACGCTTGCGCTCCCAAGATCGAAGGGAAGCGGCGGGCGATCTTCCCGGCTGATTTCGTGATCCACTCCCTACGCCATACAATGCTTACTAGGCTTGGGGAATCGGGAGTGGATGCTTTCACCATCATGCGGATTGCCGGTCACAGCAGCATCGTGGTTTCGCAGCGGTATATCCATCCAACCCCGGAGGCAGTGGAGCGGGCTTTCGAGCGGCTGCAACTGTCCGGCGATTTTGCCGTAATCGAGCCGAAACGACTGCCACCCGCTACAGTATCCGCTACACTCACGGGAACGGCAGCCGTAAGTCATTGAAGGGCCTGTAGCTCAACGGTTAGAGCAGGGGACTCATAATCCCTTGGTTGGGGGTTCGAATCCCTCCGGGCCCACCAGAGAATCAACAATTTACGGCTTGAGGCAATGCCTCGGTTTTGGTGCATGTGACGCGATTGTGACGTACCAGAAACGGTTGCGCTTTCTGGCTTGCGGCCAATGGATTTTCATTCACCACAGCGCGCACCCGTTCCAGACTTGGATGCTGGTAGATCATGGCCGTCTGCGCGTTTGTATGGCCCAAGGCGCGCATGACAAGCGACAGGTCAGTCTCGCTCGCGGGAGGGGGCCTGAACCCCAAAACGGCCTCAGCGCCGGGTGCGCGACGGCGAAAAGGGCCTTCCTTTGCTCCTAGCAATGTCCCCAGGCGCGCGCTCAGGGCTGCATCTTGATCAAAAGTCTCCTAGTTGCATTAGACTGGGTCATCGATTTCTCAGACCCTTGTCCGGCGCTGGGGCAAGAGGAGAGGGGAGAGGAACATGATCCTAGTTACAGGCGATGTGGTTCTGGACCATAACATCTACGCGGGGAGCCGATCCACACCCGATTCAGAAGCTTCTTTGGGAATGCAACACCGAAAACAGCCTGGGGGAGCCACCTTAACATATGGCCTCCTTGAAGCCATGGAGAACGTTGGCGCTTCAGGATCCGAAGCCGGCAAACCTTCAAAGAACTTGCTCTTCGGGCTCAAGGAAATGACGGTCGAGTCTCTCAAAACCTGGCCAAGCGACTTTCAAGTGGGCGCTGTTTGGGATGCATATGAGGGCCTCAAGAAGGACCAGTTGCAGTGGCGGGTTTCCAAGACCCTGGGATACGGCAAACGGAGCTTCTCACCATACCCTGCCACGGCCGCGCCCGGGTTGGCCGAGGCCAAGCCGCAGGTGGTGGTCATCGATGACGGAGGTCTAGGCTTCCGCCTGAAGACGGCGGACAGTGCTGGCCACCGTTCTTGAAGTCTGCCGCCACGGCTCCGGAACTACAGTGGATCATTCTCAAGATGTCGCGCCCGCTGGCTCGCGGAGATCTTTGGAGAGTGTTGGCTGAGAAATGGCGCGAGCGGCTGATTGTCGCTGGTGAGCGCCGACAACCTGCGCAGCGAGGATGTTCGCGTCAGCCGCGGATTGTCGTGGGAGAGCACTGTGGACGATCTGGTGGCGGAGATCAAGTCGAACCCCTCCATCAGTGAGCTCAAATCGTGCCGTCATCTGGTGGTCGCGCTGCGCGGCGATGCTGCGCTGTGGCTCGATGGGCCAGGTAAAATAAGCACGGCCCCTGCCGGCTTGTCTTCGATCCTGAGCGTGGTGAAGGCGAATGGGAGGATTCCCATAAGGACGGCAACGCCTTTGGATTCCTCTCGGCGATGACTGCTGCGCTGGCGTGGAATCTGAAAGAGGCGAAGACCGCGGATGAAGTCAACCTTGTTCCCGCTCTCAAAGCGGGCCTTTCCACGACGCGCTTCCTCCGCGAACACGGTCACGGGCCCGTCAAGGGCGGTGAGCCCGGATTCCCCTTTAAGGAGGCCGCCGCTCAACTTCTGGCTCCAACGCAGAAGTACGCCACCTCCGAAGTGCGTTGCTCCGGCGCCTGCTGCAAGAAGGAGAATGCCCAGCGTGCGGCCAATTGGACGATGCTAAGCCGGGCGGCTCACGCCGACGCCTTTCCAGGCCCACTATACGGCCCGGCCCGGCGATTGGCTCTGCTTGGGCCGGTCGCGCTCGAGAATGTTCCCTGCGCACGGTTTGAGAAGTTGCTGACCATGGATCGGCGAGAGATCGAGGCGCTGCGATCCATGCGGCGATTGATGTTGAGCTATAGCGACGGCGGCAAGCAAAAGCAGCCCTTGTCGCTCGCGGTCTTCGGGGCGCCGGGATCGGGCAAATCATTCGGCCTGAAACAGATTGCTGGCGGCGTATTCGGGAAAAGACAACCCCATCCTGGAATTCAACCTGTCGCAGTTCAAAGGACCAGAGGACCTGATCGGCGCCTATCACCTGGTGCGCGACCAGGCCCTTGCGGGATACACGCCGGTCGTCTTCTGGGACGAGTTCGACTCCGCTGAATACAAGTGGTTGCAGTTCTTGTTGGCGCCCATGCAGGACGGCGCCTTTCAGGATGGTCAACTCTCCCACTCCATCGGCAAGAGTGTCTTTGTCTTTGCCGGCGGCACCAGTCGCGACTTCGCTCATTTCGGTCCGCCCGAGAAGCCAGAACCTGGCGAGTCCGACGAACAGCGAGACGCTCGTCATGATTTCGTGATGAAGAAGGGACCGGACTTCAAGAGCCGCCTGGCCGGATTCTTCGATGTGCTCGGCCCCAACCCCGGTCAAAACTACGACATCGAATCTGCCCAGAAGAAACTTGACCCGTGGGTGGACGACTCAACAGATGTGGGCTTTCCAGTCCGGCGCGCCATCTTGCTCCGGTCCCTGCTGGGGTTAGTAAAGGAAAAGGAGAACGAGGTACTCCAAATCGATCGTGGACTGCTGACGGCGCTGCTGGAGATCAGTCACTACCGCAACGGGGCGCGGTCGATGGAGAAGCTGATCGGTTCCATTCGCGACCGCGGCGGCCTGCCGCTGCGCCGCGCCCACCTTCCTCCAGACAACCTGCTGGCGTTGTATGTGGATAGTGTCGAGGACTTCCACAAGCTGACCCAACGTTCCAATGCATTCCTGGCCCAGGCGGAAAGGCTGGCTCCGGCGCTGCATGAAGACTGGCTCGCTAATCTAACAGCAGAAGAGAAGGCGAAAGGAGGACCGTACGTCAAGCCATACGATGACCTCGATCAGGAAGGCAAGGCGGCTAACATAGCTGCTGCCAGCCGCATTCCCGAGGTCCTGGCCCTGGTTGGCTTTGTCCTGGAGGAGGGGACAGCTTCGGGCGAAAAGGAAGAAGCAGTCAAGGCAGTCCTTGAATCGAACATCGAATTCCTTGCTGAAGCCGAGCACCAGGGGTGGGACGAGCAGAAGCGCATGGAGGGCTGGACTTACGGCCCTCCGCCCAAGGACAACGAGAAGAGAACCCACCCGCTCCTCTGTGCATACTCCGATTTGCCCGAAGCGGAAAAGGATAAGGACCGACGTACGATCAGGAATTACCCAAAGTACACACGGATTGCCAAATTCAAAATCGTGACACGCCGGAGTGGAGGCTCATGAGCACAGGCCGGTAAGGGAGCGTTGGAACAATACTCCCTTTTCCAACACTCGATTTGAGGCAAGGACATTGGACAGCAAGTGATTATCCACAAACTGCCTCCACGCGTAAGCAAACAACAAGGCAAAGCGATATGCCCGACACTTTACGAGTCTTTGTCAGTGCAACCACGTCAGATCTTGGCGCCTGCCGTGAGGCTGCTGCAGCCGTTTTGCGAAAGTCCCAGATATTTCCCGTCATCCAGGAGGAGTTGCCAGCCAGCTGCGATGAACTCAAAGATGTACTCATCCGCACCATCGCATCCTGCGATGCGGTGATTTGTCTGGTAGGAAAGGTATTTGGGGCAAAGCCAACTGATCAGTCCGGTCCGGCGCAATCTTACACGCAACTGGAGTATTTCACCGCCCGGGAGCTGGGCAAGCCAGCCTTCATCTTTCTCACTCATGACAGTTTCCTTGCAGCGAGCCAAATTGACGAACCGGAGGAGTGGAAAACATCCCAGAGGGATCAGCGCAGGCGCTTGCTGGACGCACACAAGTGCGAGTGGTTCAACAGCGTCGATGACCTCCGCCTTCAGGTGTCTCAACTCGTTCCTACTCTTCTCGACCTCGTCGTCCAACCAATTCACTACCTGCATCCGCCGGAACGGCCTGCATTCTTCGTCGGCCGCCGATTTGAATTTGAGCAGCTCGATGCAGGGCTGCGCAGTTCGAGTCCCAGCATTCTCGTTGTGACTGGGATGGGAGGACAGGGCAAGACGACACTGGTTTCCGAATTCCTCCGTACTCGTCCCGGATTGCGCTTTGGCGCCGGATTCTGGTGCACCGCTTACCGCACTTCGTTTACATTCGACATGTTTCTGGATGAGGCCCTCCGCTACCTTTCTCGTGGGGCTTTCGTTAAGCAGAACTGTCAGGGCACGCCTGCCCGGATTCATGCCCTAATCGAACTGCTCCAATCGCGCCGTGTATTGCTGATCGTAGATGGCATAGAGCGGTGGCTTTTGGGCTGGATGCAGGGAGACGCAATATCCGCAATGACTGCGAACGCCGACCAGCGCGCTTCAGGCCAAGACGGCCTCGATGACTTCTTGCGCCAGGTCTCTGGCTTTACCAATGGGACGCACTTGATTTTGACTACTCGCGCAATGCCAAGCGCACTCGACCGCGTATCTGTAAAGCTCGTGCCTGTTTATCCCGAGGAGCAGGAATCCAGGCTTCGGGGTATGGAACCGGAGGATGCCGTGGAGTTCATGCGGCGTCAGAGAGTGAACGGGACAGATAGCCAACTGGCCGCAATCGGGGCGCGCTGGAATTGGCATCCCCTCGCACTCGCAGTGTTTTCTGGATTAGTTCTGAAGCGCTACGGCGGTAATGTCGAGCGTATGCCTACCCTGAATGTTCTGGATCCGCGGCTCCCCTTGAACTCGCTGCTCGATGAAACGCGCCGCCACCTTCCCGACTCCGCGTTGAGCGACCAGATCATGATGGCAGCTTCATTGGTGGAGGAGAATCCGACCATCAGGTTGATTGCGGTCGGCCTACAAACACTGCTCCCGGATAAGTCCATCTCAAAGGATCGGTTAGTGGACAATGTGATCTCTCTTGCCGAATGGCAGCTTCTGGATTGGGATGGCAAGACCGACTCAGCGGCAATCCACCCATTGGTCCGGGAGTACTTCGGATCGCTTTTCAGCCCTGGTGAGCGAAAAGCGCTGCACTCAGCTTTCGCCGAGTTCTATGCCCGTGAGGATCCTGGAGTTGCTCCATCCAGCCTGGCGGACGTCCGAACTCGGATCCTCGCCATCATCCATCACTCCCATGCCGGGAACGGCCTTGCAGCGGAATCGCTGCTGTTCAATGAGTTCAATCAGGGGATTTCGTTCCTGGATTGGCTTGCCGGCTCCGGCCATCACGTGACAGGAATCGATCTTCTTAGCCGGCTAATTGACTTGTCGGTGAACTCGGAGAAAGCCCGCCTGTTGTCACTTCGGGGCGGGCTCCGAACGGAATTGAGGGACTTCGCACGAGCGCTTGCCGATCTTGACGAAGCGGTTCGGATGCTTGGAGAGATGTTTGTGCCAAGCAAGCCAGAGCTGGTGCTCGATCTCGTAGGTGCCCTAATCAACAGGGGTAATGCCAAGCGCGAGCAGTCTGATATTAGCTTGTCGCGGATTTGGACCTGGCGCTCACCACCTTGGCTGGAGTCTCCGGGCTACGCTGGATAGTCACTGTCGATTGGCTTTCTGCGCAAATTCGCCTGAATCGGAGCAATGTCCTTTCGATGGGGCCAGCTATTGAAGCCGTTTCTGACATAACCCTGAGCATGGATGAACTCGCGCATTCTTGCCCGGCAGATCCGACGGTGTTGACCCGCTGCTGGCCACGGCC
>CAVRAQ010000025.1:0-7149 GCA_963718985.1 uncultured Acidobacteriaceae bacterium | reverse complement strand
ATGTTCGTCTCTTCGGCGTGACGGTTCGTATTGCTGTCCGACCATCCAACAACTACGGCCCGTACCAGTTCCCGGAAAAGTTCATACCGGTGATGGCCACGAATCTCGTCGAGGGCCGGAAGGTGCCGGTCTATGGCCGGGGAGAGAACGTCCGCGACTGGCTGCACGTTAACGACTGCTGCCGGGCAATCGAACTCGTGCTCGAACGCGGCCGGCCGGGCGAGGCCTACAACATCGGCGGCGAGTCGGAACGGCGCAACATCGAGGTGGCGAGAATGGTGGTCGGACAGATGGGACTGGATGGGGACTCAATCGAGTACGTGCCCGACCGTCCCGGCCACGACTACCGCTACGCCGATTCGATGCGAACCCACCGCCGCCGGGTGCGAAATCGCCCCTGTCCAGCCAAAACAAAGAACAGGCCCCTTGTTTTGGGTCGGCTTCTTCCGCGCCGGCCCGCGGGCCGTGCGTTGCTAGCGTGGTAGAGATCCGGGAGGGAAGATGCGAAGGCATTGGATGTTGACCTTGTTCGTCGCGGCCGCCTCGCTGGCGGCCGAGCGGGGAGAGGAAATCCGGCTCTGGCCCAACGGCGCGCCGCGGTCGGAAGGCGAGACGGCGCCGGGAAGAATACCAAGGCAACGCCCAGCTGCCCAGCAACTTCACCGTGGTCCACTACCCGTGGATGTACGTGTTTCTGCCGCCCAAAGACAAAACCACCGGGATGGGCGTAATCGTGGCGCCTGGCGGCGGGCATTCGCAACTGGTGATGAACAGTGGCTGATGGCCCACTTCGCTATCCGCGGTCTGATGCACGAAGCCGCTCTCAAGGCTGACGAAGACCCTGACCGGCTCTCGTTCCTTCACGCCCCGTACGCGTCGATCCGTCGCAAAATCGCGTCCTCCCGCTGATCTCCCCCTGGTGGAGGAGGGCCTTTCATAAAGCGGTTCTCGATGAGCTCCTTCACGGCACTCGTCGTCTCAGCGTAACCGTCGCGCGATCCCCGCGGCGTCCGAAGTCGCAACATGTAGCAACTTCCCGCTTCGCCCGCGGACATGGAGGACTCTTCCGCTCAATCGACATCCGAAGGGCCATCAGGATTATTAATGAGAACGGTATTCCAATTAACCTCGATAAACCCCCCTTTTTGAGGTTTTCAGGCTAGTTCTCAGCAACCCTTTCCTCCGGAATGGAAAATTCTCGGCAGCCAACGCGCCTATTTCGCAACCCTGTAGAGTTAAGGCCTCAAAGAAGTCGAACCACCTGGGCGAACCTTTGGCCCTGTTTCGTAACTCTTTAAGCGGACCATTAACGTTTTCGACACACCCTATAAGCCGGCCGTTAGCGTTTTCGACACCGCTCATAAGCGGACCTTAAACGTTTCCTAACAACCACTTAAGCGAACCTTTGAAGCCCTTTTGCCTGCCTCGGGCCGTGCCGTCGACTTCGCTCAGCAGGAAAAACAAATCGCAGAACGCACGCCTTCGCACCGGGGCAAAGGCTCACCCCGCCCAGGGGAATACCGTTCAAACCGTCCCGGCATCTATTCCTCTATCCGGTACGTGTACTCTTCGATCACCGGGTTGGTGAGCACCTCGCGGGCGATGCGCTCCACCTGCGCGCGCGCGGCCTCGGCGCTGAGCCCGTCGGCCAGCGAAAGCGCGAAATACTTGCCCTGGCGGACCGCCGTTACCTCTGCGAATCCGATCTTGCGCAGGGCGTTCTGGATGGTTTGGCCCTGCGGGTCCAGGACCGATGTCTTCAACGTGACATAGACATGTGCCTTCATTATCCGTGATTATAGTAGTTCCGGCGGCTGTCGAGCCGGCTCAGTGTCGCCGGCTGATTCCCGGCTTGGATTCGTCCGGCCCCGAACCCAGCCTCCCCAACCCGAAGGAGAAATAAAGCGAGATGGTTAACTATCTTGAACTGCCCATCGGCGATCGCTCCCCCGAGGTCTTTCGCGCGGTGATCGAAATTCCCCTGGACGGAACCCAGAAATTTGAATACGACAAGCAGTTGCACGTCTTCAAGCTGGACCGCAACCTGCATTCGCCGGTGCACTATCCGGGCGACTACGGCTTCATTCCCTCCACGCTGAGCGACGACGGCGACCCGCTGGACGTGCTGGTGCTGGTGCCGGGCCCGAGCTTTCCCGGCTGCGTGCAGGAGGTGCGCCCCATCGGCCTGCTGGAGATGCTGGACCAGGGCGTTCTGGACGAAAAGGTGCTGGCGGTGGGAAAGAACAACCCGCGCTTCACCAATATCTGGAACTACACCGATATCTATCCGCACATGCTGAAGGAGATCACGCACTTCTTCTCGATCTACAAGGATCTGGAAGGCAAGCGGGTAGAGATGAAGGGCTGGCGCGACGCCGCCTATGCGCGCGACCGCGTGGTGATTGCCGCCAAGCAGTTTCAGGACGGCAAGGCGAAACACGCATCGGGCGCAAAAAAGAAGGCCGCGGTGTAAGCGGGACGATCACGTCAGGCTGGCCGAAGCCTCGTCGGACTCTATCCGCGCGCCGACGCGCGCTTGGCGGAGCGCAGCTGTAAGCCAGTAGAGCACCGGGCCCAGCAGACCCACAGCGGCCGCGAACAGCAACGCCGAGGTCGTGCCGATGATTTTTTCGTCGCGCGATACATAAAGCGCATACGCGATGAGCGCTGCCGGCCCCACGCCCAGCAGGCAGGCGAAGAGCCAGGTTGCCGGCTTTGAATGGCCGCTCCAGTTGCGGCTCGCGGATGCGGAGAACGGCCAGAGCCACAAACTCCAGCAGCAGGCTCGATCCGTAAAGGATGAGGTCGATGGAGATGAGGCGCTCGAAGGGCAGCTTGAGCGCCAGCGCCCAGGCCAGCCCGCAGAACAGCACGCTCACCCAGGGAACTCCGCGGCGGTTGCGCCGGGCCAGTACGCGCGGCAACATGCCGTCCTCGGCCATGGCCATGGGCAGGCGCGTGTAGCTCATCGCCAGCGCGTTGAACATGCCGATGCCGGTGATGCAGCCGCCGGCGACGACGGCCATTCCCAGCCCCGCTCCGGCGAGTCCCGTTCCGCCCAGCGCTCGGGCAGCGTCTGCCCAGTCGCCGGTCGAAAAGCTGTCCGCGGAGAGGCCGGCGAGCGCCATGGCCGCCAGCGGCAGAATGTAGGTGATGGCCGTGAGGAGGGCGGCCGCGATCATGGCGCGTGGATAGTTCCGCTGCGGATTCTCCACCTCCTGCGCCACGGTGGAGGCGTTGTCCCAGCCCATGTAGTTCCACATGGCCACCAGGACCGCGGTTGAGAAGCCGGACCCGGCGCCGAATCCCGCTGCCGGCGCCGAAGCCAAGTTGCCCCATTGCACGGCGGGATGCAGCAGTGAACCGCGCCAGAAGCCGAGAGCCACAAAGATCGCGAACGGCGCGAGCAGCAGCACGAACAGCCAGACCGAATCCTCGCCCACGGCCGGCGCGCCGCGCAGGTTCCATAGGCAGCACAGCGCCACCACCGCCAGCGACCAGGCGTAGCCTTTCCAGCCGGCGGTGAGCGCGGGCGAGAACTTGCCCAGATAAAGAACGAAGATGGCCGGATAAAGGGCCATGTCGAAGATGCTGGCCGAGAGCGAGAGCCAGCTCTCCTGGTAGCCCCAGAACGGCCCCAGCGCGCGCCGCACCCAAATGTAAAAGCCGCCCTCGGCGGGAATGGCGCTGGCCAGTTCGCCGATCATCAGCGCGGTGGGCAGGCACCAGAGAATGGGCAGGATCAGCAGAATCGCGATGGCCCAGCCGTAGCCGGCTCCGCCCAGAATGTCCTCAATTCCGTACGGGCCGCCCGACACCATAAAGTAAGTGGCGGCAATCAGGGGCAGAAGCCGCATCTTCCTCTGCGCCGGCTTGAGAGCAACAAACATTACAAGTGAATCTAACAACACCAGCCCTTTACAGAAAAAAGAAAAAAATCAATTGCGAAAAGGAGGCATAGCGTGCCCCCACCGACGGTTGCGGTCAACTTGGAGCCCTTGCGCAAAGCAAGTGCAACATCCGCTATAATGCATGGCAGACCCGGAGAGATGGCCGAGTGGCTGAAGGCGGCGGTTTGCTAAACCGTTATAGGGTCAAAAGCTCTATCGGGGGTTCGAATCCCCCTCTCTCCGCCATATACTAGTTCTAAGACATCCCGAGATATCCCAAGACATTCCAGAAATCAGTCATAACCCCAGTAAATGCTGGGGTTATTGTATTTCTACGTCCTGTGACGTACTATGAAAGCCAAGCTCTGCGGGGGGTACTTCGGGGGGTATTTTGTTCGCGATCGGGGGGTACTTTCCCAGGTAGGGGGTTTTTGGGGGAGGGAGAAATGCCGCTTACGGATACGGAAGTTCGGAAGGCCAAAGCTCAGGACGAGGCATACCGCTTAAGCGACGGTGGGAGCCTATACCTCTGGGTTACCCCGGCTGGCGGAAAACTGTGGCGCTGGGCATACAAGCATGAGGGCAAAGAGAAGCTCATGTCCTTTGGCAAATACCCGGATGTGCCTCTAACGCTGGCCCGAGAGCGCCACGCCGAGGCACGCAAGCTGCTGGCTACAGGCGTTGACCCAATGGCCCAACGGAAGGCCGAGAAGACCGCTGTGAAAGTGGCAGTCGAGAACTCATTCCAGAGCATCGCTACCCGGTGGCTGGAGCATTGGCAGGAGGGGAAAAGCCCGCGCCATGTGGATTCGGTCCGGCGACGCATGGCGGCTGATATTTTGCCCTGCCTCGGTTCGCGCCCGATTGCAGAGATTGAAGCGCCGGAACTAGTGGCGATGGCCAATGCGATTCAGGATCGCGGCGCGCGGGATATTGCCAAACGTGCTCTGGAGACGGTGGGCCAGGTTTTTCGCTTTGGTATCGCTCACGGATATGCCAAACGCAACCCGGCCACAGAGATTCGGCCCAGCGACATTCTGAAATCCACACCAAAAGCCAACTATGCCCGCGTCGATGCCAAAGAGTTGCCATCTCTGCTCAGACACATCGAGGTCTATCAGGGAAAACAGGTCACACGGCTGGCGATGAAGTTGATGGCTATGACGTTCGTGCGTACCACTGAATTGATCGAAGCCAAGTGGACGGAATTTGACCTAGAGAATGCCCGCTGGGACATTCCGGCAGCGCGCATGAAAATGCGTACCCCTCACGTTGTGCCGCTGGCTAGGCAGGCGCTGGAAGTGCTGGAGCTGTTGCGCGAGTTGGCAGGGAACACCGAGTGGCTCTTCCCCGGCGACATCAACGCTGCTCAGCCGATGAGCAACAATACTATTTTGGCAGCTTTGGCGCGCATGGGTTTCAAAGGGAAAATGACCGGGCATGGCTTCCGCGGTTTGGCATCTACGATTCTGCATGAACAGGGTTACGCGCATGATCAAATCGAGTTGCAGCTTGCTCACGCTCCCCGGAACGCGGTGAGCGCGGCGTACAACCACGCTCTCTACCTGGAGCCACGCGCCAAGTTGATGCAGGACTGGGCCGATTTTCTGGAGCGCACCCAGCGCGGAGGCAAAGTGTTGCCCTTCCGAGGAACAGCGGCATAGCCATTCGGTCAACTCGGCCGGCAGAGAATCAGGCCATGCCCTGCAATCCAATCCCAGACGGATGCCAAGGAGGAATCCACTCCCGGCCTCATCTTGACGACAACGGATTCACGCCAGTGCGTTGCCGCCTGATTTCCCGGCTGACCTCTATCTGGCGGGCAATCCACTCCCCTACTTCTGTTTCGATCCAGCCGACGGCCCTTGCCCCCAACGACACTGGCCTTGGGAACCTTCCTTCAGTCACGCGCAGATAGACGGTACTGCGTGACAGGCCGGTGCGATCCAACACGTTTGGCAATCTCAGAATCTTTTCGGGCATCCTCTTACCTCCAGGTCCGCAAGTCGCCGATCTCTTACTACTGCAATGTACATCGCTTATAGTGTGCCATATTCGTCTGCGGCAAACAATTGGCAATCGGGTAAAATCGCGAGAAGAGAACCGACTACCGCGACGTGCATGGCAGTTGTGGCGTGTCATGATAGATGAGGGTCGTCTGTGTGATGGGCTTTGAGCGCGCCTTGTGAATGCAGGAGCGGACAGAACCACACCCATTTGAAGGCTCAGGGAAAGCACATAATGACAGCCGAGGTCCATTTGTGGCAGTGATGAAGAAAACCCGGACTGCGATCAAAAAAGCGCAAGAGGCGGCTAACGACAGGCCAGGAATGACGCTCCGGCTGCCGATTGATTTGCGGGAGGCAATCACCGAGGAATCACGCGTGAAGGGCGATCTGGCGCGGATCGTGCTCTTCGCCCTCAGTCACATTGATCGGGAAAAAGTGGAGATTCAGCAGACACGTAAGGCGGGTCTGGGGCTTTCCAATCCGCAACTTCTTCATGTCGGCGCAGAGGCCAGGACGGCGCTAAAGGAATGGGCAGAATCCGAGGGCGTCAGTATCAACGCGATAGTCGTCAGCGTCCTCGAAGAGTTCTTCAAGCGCCTCAAGAAGAGCAAGGCGCTCCGGGAAGAGCTGAAGCTTGAGCTTCGCGCCCATCGGAGCTTCACGCCACAGTAGGCATTCTACAAATCAAAGCGTTCTTGCGAAAATGCACCCCGAATGCCATCCCGGCTCAGCGAGTATCGGCCTGGCCAGCTCAGCGTCAAGGCTAAACCGCGTAGAACGCGGCGCTACGCGGCCTTGACCCGGAGCTTCAACCCAGGCCGAATTTCCAACTATCCGGGCATGAGCATGGAAAGACAAAAGCAAAAGCCAAAACCAAGCTCTTCCGCTTTCATTGTCGGGGTCCGCGTTAGCAGATCAGTAAGGGCGGCGAAGTAGGCCGCACTCAATCCTCGCTCCGCCCCACAAACACGCTCGGAGTGAATACCTTCTTCACATGCAACCGCGCCTCACGCTGGCGATTCAGTTCCGCCTCGCGATCCAGCCGCGCCATCTGCTCTTCTCTCCGTATTTGCCATTCCGGTCTTCCCTGGTTCTCTGTGCTCACGCCACTCGCTTGGACCGTCGGATGCTGAATCTCTTTCCCCACCACAGGGGGCGGGAGGTTCTTGGCCTTTTGAGGCTTGTAAGCTAATGTCCCTGTCAATCGCACGCCCATCCGCCAGAACTGTCTGTAGCTTCCCTCGTATCCT
>CAVRAQ010000024.1:0-5835 GCA_963718985.1 uncultured Acidobacteriaceae bacterium | reverse complement strand
GATGGATCTCATTGAGAGTTCGGCCTCCGGGTTCGGGGTAGTCGAAGCGATCGAAGGGTATTCGACGGCGATTCTGGTGGATGCGGTGGAAGACAACGCACTGCCCGTGGGGACAGTCTTGCGGGTTGAAAGCCTGCCGGGAGCAGGGGCAAGCGGATTGAATCTGCACACTGCGGGGCTCCTCGATGCCCTGGTACTCGGGCGGCGGATGGGTATGGCCATCCCGCGGCGCATCACCGTTCTCGGGATCGTGATCCGCCCTCCGGAGCGCTTCACCGATTCACTGAGCACGGAACTGCTCGGCCGCCTCTCGTCGGTGGTCGAGACCGCACACGGATTGATCGCAATTGAGTGGTTAACACCCCATGCTTAACAGCCGGCCAACGACCTTGGAGGCCGAGGGACGATTTGGCGGTCGGATGGCGACTCAGGCGCCCCCTCACCCGGCATTCGGGATTCGTGCTCCAGCAGCAGTCGATATCTGCACTGGTTTCGTGCAGACCTTTGCTGAGCCGCCAGAACACTCCGCAACGCTAAGAAGCGTCTCCACAGGGGGAGGCAGTTCCTCATTGCACCAGCGAGCGCCCGGGGTTCCGGATGTGAAAACGCGGCACCCAGTCGAAGCCGACGACTCGGTTGGAATTGGCCAAGCTCTCAGGGAAACTGATGGTCGAGCCTCACCTTATTCCGCGTACTCGGCGGATTCACAGTGCGGAAATCCACCGGGATTCCTGATAGGAAACTGGATTGGTGCCCCAAAGGAATCGGGCGCACTGTAGATGATTCTGTGGTCGCGAGAGCACCAAGGCTCCACACGTCGCAATTCATTTCCACAAGGAGCACGCAACTGTTAGATATCAAAGCACTTGGAAACGCAGGATTCTTAAGGGCTTTCTAGAAACACCCAGATCAGGTTCGGGACCAGAGGGTTGGCCCAAGGGAAGTTCTTTAGATTCAACGGATTTGCAAACCACCTTGTTGAACCCTGTGGGTTCGACGCACGCATAATTATCTACAGAACCCCGTTGACACCGGGCAGTGCGTCCGCAGACCTTCGAAAACAGGGCGCAATTCACGGCGGCCGCGCAGATAAGCCCTCTGGGTTTGCGCCAGGAGGACACGCGATCTGCCTCGCGCCAATCGTCTTAGCTCTCTTCAGGTCGCCGCGCCATTGTGAATATCGAACCGCGATCCGTGTGGTCACATCCGGAGCTTCTCAATTATCCCTGGTGGAGTTCATGGGGAGCAGGTCAGGACCTCCAGGCGGCTGGTCCAAAAACACTGGGCCCTTCATTCTCGTATTATTCTCTCTATCAAACGGTTAAAAAACATCGGTCAGGTCACTGCGGTATCCAACAGAATCTTGGGCAGTGGCCAACGCTCAACTCAGAAGACGCGTTCTGCTACCACTGATGATAGGCTACTAATTCAGCCTCGGTCGGGGTGCCATCGATGACCCTGGCATGCAGAATAAGTTGGTGTCAAGGGCGGAGTAAAAGGGAACCACTCGGGCGGAGCAAAAGGGAACCACTTTCAGCGTGTGTTTGAGCGGTCAGTTATGCGTTTGGGGGCGGCTGGAGCGGAGCCCTGCGAGGCCGGAGGCCGAGCAGCGGCGTAGCGGAAGCCGCCCCCAAACGCGGGCGCCATCCGGGCGGACTCGCCGGGGCTATTTCGCTCGTTCGGCCGCGCGGCGTTGTTTGCTGGTCTTGAGCCGGTAACTGTCGCCGTTCATCTCGAGGATGTGGACGTGGTGGGTCAGGCGGTCTAACAGTGCGCCGGTGAGCCGTTCCGAGCCCAGCACCTCAGTCCATTCGGCAAACGGCAGGTTGCTGGTTACCAGGGTCGAGCCGCGCTCGTAGCGTTGGCTGAAGACCTCAAACAGCATTTCCGCCCCGGCTTTGGTGAGCGGCACGAATCCCAGTTCGTCGACGATCAGCAGCTCCTGCCGCTGGAGGTGCCTCTGGTAACGCAGCAGCCGTTTTTCGTCGCGCGCCTCCATCAGCTCATTGACCAGCGCCGCGGCCGTGGTGAAGCGCACCCGCAAGCCGCGCTGGCAGGCGGCCAGGCCCAGCGCGAGTGCGATGTGCGTCTTGCCCGTTCCGGAGTTGCCCAGGCACAGCACGTTCTCACGCCGCGCGATCCACTCACAGCGCGCCAGTTCCAGCACCAGCTTCTTGTTGAGCGTTGGGATGGCCAGGTAGTCGAAAGTCTCCAGGCTCTTCACCACCGCAAACCGTGCCGCCTTGATCCGCCGCTCTGTCGCGCGCCGGTCGCGGTCCAGCATCTCGGCTTCCACCAGTCGCAGCAGAAAGCGCTGGAAGTCCACGCCCTCCTTGGCGCACTGCTCGGCGAGCTTGGCGTACTCGCGCAGCATGGTCGGCAGCTTCAGCTGCTTCAGGTAGTGCTCCAGCAACACCTGAGGCGTGTCCATCACAGACCGCCCGCCGACAACAGCGCCGCATAATCGGCGGCCCGCGTCAGCGCCACTTCGGCCACCGGCAGATAAGGGTAGTTATCCAGATCCAGCTTGGGTGGCCGCCGCTCGATGGCGCACAGCACCAGATGCTTCACCGCGTCAAAGGAGATCGTCTGGAGCCGCTGGGCATGCTGGATGGCCGCGCCCACTTCCGCTATCGCAAAGGTCTCCAGCAGCCGCAGCACCTGCACGTACTCACGCCGGCCTGGGTTGCCCAAGCGCGCTTCCATCTGCCGCCGCAATTCACCAAACTCCGGCGGCAGCACCCAGCCCTGCAGCGGCGCCGCCTGGTCCAGCGCCCGCGTCTTCTGCTCCAGCAGCGCCAGGTAGTGCAGCGGATTGAAGATCATCTCCTCGCGCGCGTAGCTGCGCGGGTGCCGCGCGATAACCTCACTACCGCTTGCGATCACCACCTCCCAGACAAAGGCCTTCAACAGCACCCGCCGGTGCCCATACTGCACCGGCACCGAGTAGTCGTTGGTGGCAAACCGCACCAGCGCCTGCGAGCTGGCACGCGCCGCACGCTTGGCGCAGGCTTCGTACGGCACGGCCGGCAGCGGCAGCAGTCTCTCGCGGTCCCGCTCGAAGCGCTCGCCGATCGTTTCGGCGTGGCCCCACAGCTTGCGCGCACGCCGCTGGCGGCAGTCTTCAGCCAGTTGCCGATTCAGTTCCTCCCAACTCGCCGCGCGCGGCACCGGCACCATGAAGTTGCGCCGCGCGTAGCCCACCAGCCCTTCCACGTTGCCCTTGTCATTGCCCTTGGCCGGCCGTCCGAATTTAGTCCCAAACAGATAGTGCGACTGCAGCCGGCTGAACTCCTCGGTCGGCTTACGCTCGCCATTGCCCGCGATCTCCTTCACGGCGATCTTCGTGTTGTCGTACAAGATCGTCCGCGGCACGCCGCCGAAATAGGCAAACGCCTGGTTGTGCCCCTCGCAGAACGACTCCGTATTCTCGGCCGGAAACGCCACCACGAAGGCATCGTCGGAATGCGGTAGGTCGACACACAGAAAGTGCGCCTTCTGCTCTGTCCCTTCGACCTCCACCAGCGCCTCTCCAAAGTCGGCCTGCGCGTCGCCCGGCGGGTGCGCCAGCGGCACGAACACCTCCCGGTGCCGCAGCCGCGCCTCCCGCACATAGTCCTTCACGATTGTGTAGCCACCCGTGAAGCCGTGCTCCGCCTTCAGCCGGTCATAAATCCGCCGCGCCGTGTGCCGCTGCTTCTTGTGCTGCGACTCGTCGTCTTCCAGAATCTGGTCCACCACGCCCAGCCACGGCCCCAGCTTCGGCCGCGCCACCGGCTGCTTGCGCCGATACCCCGGCGGCGCCGCGTAAGCCAGCATCTTGCGGATCGTCTTGCGCGACAGCCCAAACTCGCGGGCCGCCCGCCGCTCACTCATCCCGTCCACCTGCACCGCCCGGCGGACCCGCGCATACACTTCCACCCTGTGCACCTCCCAGGTGTCGCAAAACACACTGCGCTTGGATTGCGGGCCGGCTCACCCGGCCCAAAGGTGGTCTACTTTTCGACCGCCACAATCCGCCGCTCACGCGGCGTTTCGTGGTCTATTATTGCTCCGCCCTTTATAGTTCACCGGGGCCATGGAGCGTTCGGCCGGCGTCTTTGAGCAGGCCCATGGCGGCACGCTGTTTCTTGATGAGATCGGCGAGATGCCGCTATCGACGCAGCCCAAGCTGCTGCGAGTGATCGAAGAGTTGCGGGTGCGAAGAATCGGCGGAAAGAGCGAGATTCCGGTCGATGTGCGCGTGCTCGCCGCCACCAGCCAAGCCGCGGGATCGCATCTGAGGGAAGAACTCTACTACCGGTTGAGCGTGTTTCAAATCGTGGCTCCCCCGCTGCGTGAACATAAAGAGGATATCCCGCTGATCGCCGACGTCATGCTGCAGAATCTGAACCAGAAGCATGGCACGCGCGTCACAGGACTCGATGCCGAAGCGCTGGAAGTGCTTCAGCGGTACGATTGGCCCGGTAATGTGCGGGAGCTGCGCAATCTTCTGGAGCGGGCGGCCATCCTGGAAGGCGAGGGTCCGATCCGGCTGAAGGACCTTTCGTTTCCTGCGCTCGGCTTAAACCCCGGACCGTATCCCCGGCCATCGTTTGGCCACGAGGGTCCGAGTGTGCTTCAGCCTGGCCAGCCGCTCATGAGCATTGAGGAGTCTTACATCAAACTCACCCTCGAGCACGTGCACGGCAATCGCAAACTCGCCGCCAAGATGTTAGGGATCAGCCTGCGCACGCTGCAGAGCCGGATCGCCACGCTTCGCGAGGATGAGAAGCTGACAAGCCCGGGCTCCTGAACGGTTCGCCCCGGCACGGCACTAATCCAGCCTCACTTCCCCGGTCCATGTCGGACCTGTTGACGCCGGCACTGTCAGCCTGTAGAGGTGACAAATCAATGAGTAAACTGCCTGGAAATACGCTTGGTCGGAAGCCAGGATCTACTCCCGGGTTCGACATGAAATCAAAAGGGATCTGCGGATTCCCCCGCCGGGTTAGCACAGCGGAGAAAAACGTTTGGCTGATTTCTCCATTCGACATTCCGTGCCTGCGTCGCACTTGGGGAGCCATAGCCCTTTTGCGAGCCTCCCAAGGCGGTTTTCCTTGACGCCATAGTGCAGTTGAAACGGCACGGGCCCGTCGCCTCGGATTCAGGACAAGCGGGCGAAGGTGGCAATGCGCAGCCAGGGCATGCAGGCTGTGAGGAAGGGAATCGCAGCCTAAACTTCAGAAACGCTTCGCCAGAAAACTCCAAATAGGAATTCAGCTTGCGCGACGTCAATTATCCAACAGCAACGGAATAGCGCGAGATTAACAAGTCTCCTTGCAGGAAGGACACCCCCGCCGTGCGCTACAGAGCATTCCTTCCTTCCGATAACGAATGGTGCCGAGGGGTACAATTGCAGGTCGGGGCAACACACCGGCCAGAGACGTTGTGGAGCGCCCTTTCAGGCCGCGAAGTCTCACTGTGGCCGCGCACGTTACAGCCACTACGGTTGAGAAGTGACGGTGCCTCGATCTGTGTTAGCTGAACCCCAGCCTCCGAATTGTCCAGACCAACCTCAAATTGACGAGCCGGAAAGGCCAGCAAGTTTCCCGCTACGAGGTGGCTATGGCGACCTGATGTCGCCGGGCACCAGGAGCCGGAGACGGTACACGAGGCGCAACCGGAGGCGGATGTGGCGCGAGAAGAGGCGGACGTCGCCGACAGGGCCCAGACGAAGCCGGAGACGGCGGGAGACGGGGTTGAGGCCGGGGTCGAGGGCAAGGAAGACGTCGAGACGGGTGAGGCCGAGATCGCCGCCGGAAGACGCCCAGATGGATCAGCCGGAGGCGCCTT
>CAVRAQ010000023.1:0-215449 GCA_963718985.1 uncultured Acidobacteriaceae bacterium | reverse complement strand
GAGGACGATGAGTGTGATTCCAATTCCATCGACCGATAATCTCCCACCCATACGCACACTGGCTCGCTCTGCGACAAATGAAGGAGGATCATGCAACAACTTCCTCGACAGAAGCAGGGCAATCAGGCCGATAGGGACGTTGATGAAGAAAATCCAGCGCCAACTATAGTTGTCGGTAATCCACCCACCCAGGACCGGACCGACTGCCGGGGCCGTAACCAGGACCACGGTATAGAGAGCGAACGCGGAAGCACGTCTCTCAGGCGGGAAGGTATCGATCAAGATGGCCTGTGCCACTGGCGCTAGGCCTCCGCCCGCGACTCCCTGCAATACGCGTCCCACCAACATCAATTCCAACGACGGCGCGAGACCGCAGAAGAGCGACATCGCCGTAAACAGTGCGACACAGATCAGGTAGTAGGTCTTTCGTCCAAGGGCACGGCTCAACCAGGCGCTCATAGGCAATATGACCGCGTTTGCGACCAGGTAGGTTGTGAGGATCCAGGTCACCTCGTCATAGCTTCTTCCCAAGCCTCCGCCGATGTACGGCAGTGCCACGTTCGCAATGGAAGTATCAAGCAACTCCATAAACGTCGCCAAGGTCACGGTTAGTGCAATGACCCATGGATTGATCGCTAGACGCACCTTGGGTGCCTGTCGTGTTGTGACAGTTGTGGTAGCCAATTCAGTTCTCCGCCAAAATAGTTCCGAGGTTCCGATCGGGATGGACTTCAAGAGATCCGTCGCATGGGATCAGCCGAACGTGAAGTCAAAAGCTTCCACACCAGAGCCGAGAAACTCGACCTCGAACAGGTGATCCGCGACGGGTTCCGGCTGCCGGATAAGCTGATACAGCCGCTGCTCGGTCACTTTGCCATTGCCTTGATCGTCAGTGTCGCTACCATGAGATGCGCCCGGCAGATGTCCATCAATGAGAACGCCAAATGGAACGGAGGTTCCTCGCACCGCAGGTCCCATGACGAGATGAAGATCGCGGGCGTGAAAGCGGTATGCGATTCGCCCGTTGGCCGTGTTCAGTGCAACCGCTTCTCTGCCGACTGTCCAATCACTCTGCAGTGCCCAATGGTTGAGCCCTAACTTCGCGGGGTATCCATAGACATGGCTGTTGTTCAATCGTGCGCCGCCAGGGGATGAAAAATTCTCGGTGAGTTCAAATCCGGCATAGGTTTCAGGAGACTTCAAGCTGCCCCAATCGGCAGGGGCTTCCGCACCTTGGGCATCGATCGAAACAAGTCGATGGGAAATCTCTCCGGCACCGGCCTCGACGAGCAATTGTTGGATGGCCCGTTCCGACTGTTCGTAATCGCCCTCGCCGAATTGATGGTGTCGAATACGCCCCCGTGCATCGACGAAGTAAAGAGCCGGCCAAACCGCATTGTTGAAAGCGCGCCATACCGCATGATCGTTGTCGACCGCAACCGGATAGTCGATCTTCATGGCATTGATCGCCCAGCGGACGTTATCGATGTTCTTCTCGAAAGAGAACTCCGGAGCCTGCACACCAATTACCACCAATCCTTGGGCCTTGTACTTTTCGGCCCATGCACGAACGTATGGGAGTACGCGCAGGGAGTTGATGCAGGTATAGGTCCAGAAATTGACGAGTACGACCTTTCCGCGTAGCTCCCTCATTTGCAACGGCTGTGAATTGAGCCATGCGGACGCGCCCGCGAAGGAAGGCGACTCGCCATCGATTGCGAACTGCGCTGCCGCTGAACCGACAATTCCTAATTGAGCAGCGGCAATCGACATTGCCGCGGCGCGAAGAATGTGGCGACGATCTAGGTTGATTTCGTTGGGCATAGTCTCTCTCCGATCAGGAAATGGTTCTGCCAATCGACACCGGCAGACCACATCCGTGACAGATCCGGCTTATCGTCATCCTCCGCTCAGCTCGTCAAACGTTGATGGCGTAACGAGCCGCTGCATGCATTCGAGACAAATTGGGGCCGAGCGCCTTGCGAGCTTCATCGAACTTTTTCCAATCGCCCAGGTTGGGCAACGAAGGGATGGTGATCAACTCGCCCTGGTCCAGACCTGCGAGGGAAGCATCGACCATCTCCTCAGCCGACATGACGATCTCTGCGGGAAGATTATGGACGGGCAACTTGGCGCGGTCCCAAAACTCAGTGCTGGTGGCCCCGGGCAAAACAGCCTGCACCTGGATACCCTTGTCCTTGACCTCGTTATAGAGAGACTGCGTGAGATTGACCACGAATGCTTTGGTGCCGCTGTAGACGCCGTTGAGCAATTCGGGGCTGAGGGCGACGACGGAAGCGATGTTGATGATGAGCCCTTTGGAGCGCTTCAGGAAACCCGGCAGGGCCGCGGATGTGAGGCGCGTCAAAGCGGTAACGTTGAGTTGGATCATGTTGTCCATGTCGTCGACATTGGAGTCGATCAACTTGGCAACGCCACCGAAACCCGCATTATTGACCAGGGCTGTGATTTCGCGGTCCGAGCGCAGGCGATCTTCGACGCGCTTGAGATCAGCCTTGACGGTGAGGTCAGCGGGTAGAACTTCGGCATTACGATCGGTCTTTGCAGCAATATCGTTTGCCAAGTTGGTCAACCGCTCCCGGTCGCGGGCAACCAGGATGAGGTTGTAGCCTCGCTGGGCAAGACGGTGGGCATAGACGGAGCCGATGCCTGTGGATGCTCCGGTGATGAGTGCGGTACCCGGCTTCGAAGGTTTCGACATAACTGGTCTCCTCTGAGTTGCTGAAATGTGTCCATCAATCGGACTCATTACAGTAGAGTAGACCGGTCGGTCTAGCGATTCAGAATTTATGCAAATGCGAAGAATATTTTCCTAGCGCTTCAAAAGCACGTTGAAAGCGAAGTGCAGAAAGTTCTCCAGTGGCTTGCTGGAGCGGTCCGCCTTTGACCGAAGGAGAGCGCCTTCGTAGCTATTGAGGAGGAAAGACGCCAGTTGCTGGGGTTTGCTCGATTTGGCTAGCTCTCCGCGGTCGATTGCCTCCTGGAGGATGTCGGCGATCGCCGTTTGCCAATTCGAGAAGGACACGTGGAGCAGAGATTGGATCGAATCGCTGTGGTCTGCCATCTCCAGGCTGAGGTTTGCCAGCATGCAGCCGCTAACAGTAGCCGCGGGCCCATAAATAGCCATGAGTTCCTCGAAGTACCGCCGCAGGCGCTTGAGCGGCGCGGCCTTGCCGTCGCGTAGGATCTTTTCTGCGCGTTCGTTTTCTCCCCGAACGTAGAGATTGAGCACCTCTTTTGCGAAAGCCTCTTTGCTGGCAAAGTGATGATAGAACGATCCCTTTGGCACGCCAGCCTCGTCGAGAATTTCTTTCACGCCCGTGGCCGCGTAGCCCATGGCATGAATGCGCCGAAGTCCAACTTGAAGAAGATGCTCCCGCGTGTTCCGAACTTCCATTTTCTCCCTCTTCGTCAATTCTGACATTCGATAGACCGACCAGTCTATTCGATTCAGATTTCGCACAGAAGATTCCCTTGTTGGCACAGAGTTCATGCCAAAGCTCTAGCGACGCTGGAGATGCGGCTTTCCGAGTCGATTGGTGAGGAAAGGTCTTGCGCTGACAGGCGAGTCGTGTGCCCTCCGCCTTTTGGACCGACATCTCTGCCCTGACAGAAAGATCAATCCCGAAAGAGGATAGGTCCTCAGTCGGCAAGCGTTCGCCGATCCGTCGTCGGAGAAATCGAAGAAATGGGCTCCCCATTACGCGGGCGAGTCCAGGACAGCACGGAATCGTCCGGTTTCCCCTCGGCAAATGCTCCGTTGGCCTTACAATTCCTCGGATCTGCAGGCTCCGCTCAAGCAACGGCACACGATCCATCTCCGTGAGCATCGTCAACCTGACTCCGTTTCATCTGGAATCGGAAGTAAATACCGGACGATCTCAAATTCACCGCTCTCTTCCGCGCCGAGATAAACCTCAATCACCTCATTGACGAGGTGATCCACTGTTCCGATTTGATCGAGAACTGCCGTGAAAAGCTCGATTTCGACCTCGCCAGTTATTTTGCCCGTACCGTTGATGCAGATCAGACCAGCGTGAATCGGAACATTCGCGTACTGCCCGCTGGAACCTGGCTGGTCGACCGGTCCGCGAAAATCGACGCTGTTTCTCGTGACAAACGTCCAGTCCTGCTCAACGATCAGGTCTCTGAGTTGCCAGTCCTTCCAGCCTGCCTTGCCCAGCCAGGTCACATGGGAGCTGGCGTGGAAACCCCGATCGCGCGCCAACTGTGCAAGGTCCGGGCTCAGGCATTCGTCAATCAGGAATTTCAGCACTCCTCACGCTCCAGCACGAGGAGTTGCGAAGCCGCATCTTTGTGACTGAAATTCTGGTCGCGCCGGGAATGGAAAGCCGCCGTGGCCGGCCACGCTGCGGAGCGGCCTTGGCGTAAATCGAGGCGAGCTCGACCTGCGAAGCGTTGAGGCTCGGATAGGATCTGAGAATTCGCTCCATCGGAATTCCCGCATCCACCTGAGCGGCGACATCGTGCACGGGAACGCGTGTACCCCGAATCACCGGCGTTCCGCTCAGAATTTCGGGATCTTCGACGACCATCTGGCGCGCTTCTGTGAGACTGCGCAGACGGCCGTCGACCTCCTTCCAGAGATCAGAGAAACGGATCGTCAGATTGTGATCGCCCACCGTGCAGTCTTTCCACTCGTTCCAGGTCGAGCAGCGGATCCTGGCGTTGCGGATCGTTTCCAGGCGGGCGTTCGCGGTCAGCCAATTTGCCGTCTCGAAATAGAAGGCAATGAGGAGACAAGCATCCGACCGGAAGGTCCGGATAGGCGTGGTGTCGTAGAGATCCTCGGGCAGGATTTTTTCGTCGATCATCCGGTTGATCTGCGGGATCGAGACTCCGGCCGCTATGGCCGCTTCCGTTGTTGTCAGATGTTCCATCCGGGCATCCATGGGGCGCCTCCACCTTCCAATATGATAATCCATCTGACGCGCCAGATCAATTATTTCGGCTTTGCAGGGAAGTTCCATTTTCAGTCTCGAATCGAGGCTTCTGAGTTTCTTAGGGGCTGATGCCGATTCCTCCACGATCAGGTAGTGAGAACCGGGACTTGGTTGAAAAACTTGGTCCAGAATTTGGTCCAATTGCGTGCCGAAAAGGCTCCGATTACTCCTTTGGCTCCTCTCTACTCCGTTGAAAACATTACTACTCCACCGTTTAGTACTCGCCTGTTAACCGAAGGGTTGTAGGCGATGCTGCTCGAAATCCTTTCGGCCTGGCAGTTGTCGATTCCTGAATTCGGCACGGTCGAGGCGAAGAGTATTCCTTTCGTCGTGCTGATCATCAACGAGGAACGCAGGTTGGGCAATCCGATCCGCCGGCGCAGCCTGTAAGTGCGCGTGGAGCATCCGACGCCAGCGCGCGAGGCGGAGATCATCGCCAGCCGCACACCCGATGCAGACGAGAAGTTCCATCGGGAGATGGCCGGCATCGCGCGCTCGTTCCGCAATTATTCCCTCGAAAAACCGCCCTCGGTCTCGGAGATGACCGACTTCGCTAATGCGCTATCCTTCCGACAAGTGCCGAATGACGCTACAGCCCCAATCCATAATTGGTTGGGTGAATCTTCAAGCGCCCCATACAAATAGTGGCAAGACGATGCTTTTTTCGCGACAAGTCTGGCGAACTATTTTGTGAGGATGGCTTATCGATTCTGGTAAGGAATGAAGTTCATTCATAAGACGATTGATCCCAAAGCTTACTCGATGGCCAGGAACCCGAACGGTGCTGGATAAAGATTGCAGTTCCGATCAATCACCCAAGCGATCTTCTCGCCGAATGACGGAGTGCTCTGGATGTGGAGGAACTCTACGATCTACGCACTCCACCGCAGTTAACATGATCATCATCAACTCCAGCAGCGCTATGTCTCCTCAATGAGAAATATCTGCCGTGCGTATCAGGACGGTTCCGTCCGGTTCGACACGGCCGGAGAGGTATTTGCTTCGCGCGATCTCTTCAATGGCCGGGCGATTTTCGCGGAACACTTCGAGCTTGTTTCTGTTGTCGCCGTGAAAATGGTCATCGAGCGCCTCTCCGCTGATGGCGCATTGTATCCGCTGCGCCCTGTCCTGACCCCAGAACACGATCACGTCACGACTGGCCTCATGCCGTTCTTCCGGAGCAGGGAAGATCAATTCCTTGTTTTCCCACGCTATCTGCCACGCCGCGAATTCGCTCGGCCGAACTTGCAGACGCGCGAAATTTCCCTCATGCAGGCTGAGAAGATCGGACTCGGCCATTTCCCTGAATCTCCCTTGCTCATTTGCTGCAATGTTGCTCTTCACCCACTCGGCGATATGCGCGCTTGCCTCTTTCCTATCCATGCGCCGCCGCACCACGTCCCCCACGAGCTGACGCAGCGCCTCCCGATGCAGCTGTTTGAATGGATCGGGATCGCCGAGGGATTGCCTCACGGCCGCGTAACGCTCGGCCGACCGCTCATAGGCCCAGATGTAAACATCCTTGAGCAAGTCAACCTGGTTCAACTCATAGACGCCCAGAATGGCGTCCGTGTAGGTCGAACGCGGAACGCTCGTAAACGACAGCGGCGACAGGTTTGCCTTGATGAAAGGAATGTTCGCCGCCAGACGCGATACCCGCTTGTTCACATCGTCGAAGGGTTGAAGGTACGGCAGATGCACCATGGCGAAGAACGATTGCTCGAACGGGTCATGGATTGCCTGCGCCGTTGCCAGCACCTGATTGAAGCACTCCTCGATCAACTGCGGGACTTCGAGAGGATGGAAGGCGGAGCTTTCAATGCCGACAGCAATGCGCCGCAAGCGTCCGGCCGCCGCTTCATCCGGCAGGAGGTTCTGCGCCAGAATTCCGTGAAGGTTCAAAACCGTATACCGGTTGAAGCCGATCTCATCCGCGGCGCTCACAAGAAACGCGATGGCGTCCTTGTGATTGAGAATCATCTGGGCTTCCAGCCTGTTCCCGCCCTGCGCCTCTTCGCCGAATTCAATCAGGCGACGGGTATCAAGCAACGAGTAGGTATTGCCTTCGAGCCGGCTGGAGTTCCAGGACAGGTCGATGAGCAGGCGGTTGAGAATCTGCTTCGCATAGGTTCCGGCCGCTTCAACCCCGGTCTTCGTCTTGCCCACTTCCGCCAGGTGCGCCCGCTCTTTCGGCGAGAGGTAGAAATTCGTGTTGGGTCGATAGCCGTCGAGAAACTGGCGGTTGTAGCCAACGGCTTTTCTTGCCCCGAATGGCTGCCGCAGATACGCGCGTATCTGCGCGCTTTCGGCGGAGAGAGGCGCCACTACCTCTTCCGGCTTTTCCTCTTCTGGCCCGGCTTGTTGTGCAGCCGTTTGTTTCTGCTCTTCCACTATGACCGGAAGACGATATCGCGCCGCCGGCCCCTTGCCTACTTGCACGAGCCGCCCACTCTCCACAAGGCTTTTCAGCCAACGTTGGAGGGTTCGCTGCGGGATCTCCTTCAGAGCCTCAGCAATTTCACCACTCCGTGCGCCGTTTGCACTTTGCCGCACGAAGTCCACGACCGCTGCCAGGTCTTCTGCTATGTCGCCCACGCGGCGATTTGCCATTATCCGTCCCCTTTAATTGAGAGATTGCAAACATTGCGCCAATTAAAGCATAGAATCGCGCCAATTACAAGGGGATCGCGCCATATAATAGGGGATCGCGCCATAAATGTGACGCGATTTGAACGTATATGGCGCGATTCTCACATGCACCTTACCATCGCTGCCTGCCCGCCACTAACTTGCATCGCACAAGATTCTCAGAGAGCAGGTGGCGGACGCCGCCTCAGTGCGTGACCTCTTGAGCCCAACGCCACCGAGGCTTTCAGAAACTACCCTGCGGAACGCCGCAATAGGTACTGGTCCCTACCGGGCTTGGAAGGCGACGTAGCCCACTAAAAATCGATTTGGATTCTCAATTCTGTGGCACGCCGGGTCGTGGTAATCCACTGTCGAATGATGGGACTCGGGAGGTCTTAGCCATGCGAAGAGGATCACCCCGCTTCAAAACAATGTGCAGCATGTGGCCTGCTCAGAATTGACCGGACTCCCAGTAGCGTTCTCTTGGATAGTACCTATGTCGGCCCCGCGATAACCGGCCGGCTTTGGGCGTGCAAATCAACGCGCTCAAGCTGTTGCTGGCAAATCCGGCTCAATAGCCTAACAAGCTGAAATGCCCTTGAGGGTACAGACTCAGCTATTCGGAACGGGAACAGGAAGCGAGCAGGCCCAAATGAATGCGCAATTGCTGAAAGACACGGCGAAGTTGCTCTTCGCCGATCACAAGGGTCTGCTTGCGATGGATGAGAGCAATGGGACCTGTAACAGGCGCTTCGAAAAGCTTGGAATTCCGCAGACTGTCGAAGCTCGCAGAGCTTACCGCGAGTTGATTGTGACCACCCCTGGGCTCGGTGAGTCGATAGGCGGCGCAATCCTCTACGACGAAACGATCCGGCAGCAGAAGAGCGATGGCACTCCCTTCATCAAAGTCCTGATCGAAGCAGAAATCATTCCTGGGATCAAAGTGGACACAGGCGCCAAGGAACTGGCTGGCCATCCGGGTGAAAAGGTCACAGAAGGCCTGGACGGATTGCGCGATCGCCTTCAAGAATATTTTCAACTGGGCGCGCGCTTTGCCAAGTGGCGCGCTGTGATTGCCATCGGCCGCGGGCTTCCGAGTTGGGGCTGCATTGAAGCCAATGCCCATGCTCTGGCTCGCTATGCGGCGCTGTGCCAGGAGGAAGGCCTCGTCCCTGTAGTCGAACCTGAGGTCATCATGGATGGAGAGCATACGTTGGAACAGTGTCGCGAGGTTACTGACGAAGTCCTGCGAACGGTGTTCAGCGAGTTGTTCGCGCAACGAGTCATGCTGGAAGGAATGGTCCTGAAGCCAAATATGGTGCTCCCCGGAACGGCCTGCACCAGTCAACCGGCATTGGACGAGGTAGCCGATGCCACCGTTCATTGCTTCTTGCGAGCTGTCCCCGCTGCTGTGCCGGCGATTGCGTTCCTGTCCGGCGGCCAACCTGCGGAATTGGCTACGGCCCGGTTGAATGCGATGAACGTCAGATTCAAGTCACGGCTGCCCTGGGCATTGGCATTTTCGTTTGCCCGCGCCATCCAGCAGCCTGCCTTGGAGCTTTGGAAGGGCCAGGAGGCCAATGTAGTGGCAGCTCAGCAGGCTTTGGTTCACCGCGCACGCTGCAACCGGGCTGCGCGCAGGGGCGAATACTCCCCGGTTATGGAGGCGAAATGACTGGAAACAAGCACAACATGGAGGGAAACAGCAACAGCGCCGGCGAACCCGATCCGGGTCCATATTGGCGACGCATGCATCGTGACTGGCGCTTCTGGGTAGGAGCGATTCTCATGGCGGCGGCCCTGTCCGTCTACGTGCTTAGTGGCGACCTGGCCTGGGTCCCAAGTGGCCATCGGCAACCTGCGATGCCTGCGAGTGCGGCGAATTGAATCCGCACTTTCAACTACCTCAGCGACTGGCCTCTCCCAGCCAGGACGCTGGTGTTGACCGTCGTTGCAATTACCGCAGGACCTCATCGAATGGAAGCTTTCGATGATGAAAGCCGGGTAACGAACAGTGGGTCAAATGCCTTTGTATCCCTTGCGCTTCGAGCCTATCTATCAGTATCGTCTGTGGGGCGGCCGCCGCTTGGCTAGCTTGCTCTCCGCACCGCTTCCAGGTGACGGACCCATCGGTGAAGCATGGGTGCTCAGCGACCGCGACGACCACCAAAGCCTGGTCGCCAACGGACCGCTGAAAGGACAAATCATCGGTGAATTGATGGAAGAATTCCGTGGGCAACTGATGGGCAAGCTGTCTTCGCGCTTCACCCGCTTTCCGCTGCTCCTCAAGTTTCTCGATGCACACGAATTGCTCTCCGTGCAGGTACATCCCAGCGATGCGCACCCAGAGCTGATTCCCGCGGGCGATACCGCAAAGACCGAAGCGTGGGTCGTAATCGATGCTGAGAAAGGGAGCCATATCTATGCTGGCCTGAAATCGGGCACAACCTCCGGCAGTCTGCGGCAGTCTCTTGACGACGGCACCATTGCGGACCATCTCGTGTGTATTGCCCCGAAGGCCGGCGATGCCGTCTTCATCCCTGCGGGAACGGTTCACACTTTGGGCGATGATGTTGTTGTCTTCGAGGTCCAGCAGAACAGCGATGTAACATTTCGCCTTTACGATTGGGGTCACATTGACGCAAAGACTGGTCAGCCGCGGCCACTCCAAGTCGATCAGGCGCTTGCCAGTATAGATTTTGCAGACAGCAATAGTGGCCTCGTGACTCCCTTTGTGGTTACCACCGCGCCCGTGGAGCGCGAAAGACTCTTTGATTGTGAACATTTCCTGCTGTGGCGCCTGCGCGGAAAATCACCGTTTAACGTCGGCGCTGTGGAAATGCCGCGCGTGCTCGTTTGCATTGAAGGCTCGGGGTGGCTCGAAAGCGAGGGCTCCGCTTATGGCATCGAGAAGGGCGAAGTATGGCTCTTGCCAGCGGTGGTCGGCGAGTGTGAATTTCACCCCAACAACGCAGTGACCTTGTTGGAGATCGCGCTGCCCGAATCATACAAGACCGGTCAATAACGAGAGAGTTAGCGTAGCCGGAAACTCCAAAAGATACTGCTTGAAGTGAGAGGCGATGAATGGTGAAAAAGCTGATTGTCTTTGATCTCGACGGAACGCTCGCCGCAAGCAAATCATCGCTCGATGCCGAGATGTCGTCTCTCCTCCATGACCTGCTCGGTATCGTCAAGGTTGCGATCATCTCCGGAGGCGCATGGCTGCAGTTTGAAAAACAGGTGCTCTCCAATCTTCCCCAGGATGAACGCCTTACAAAGCTATCGATTCTACCCACATGTGGAACAGAATTCTTTCAATACACCGGGGAGTGGAAGAAGCTCTATTCAGAAGATCTCACTGCGGCAGAAAAACAGAAGATCGTCGGCTCACTTAAAGAAGCCACCGAAGACGCAGGCTTCTCTGTCGAAAAGACGTGGGGAGAGACCATTGAAGATCGTGGAAGCCAGGTAACGTATTCCGCACTAGGCCAGCAGGCTCCCTTGGAGGAGAAGGAGAAATGGGATTCGGATTTCGCCAAGCGGAAGAAAATCAAAACGATTCTTGACACTCTGATTCCCGAGTTTTCGGTGCGGCTCGGTGGTGCGACATCCATTGATGTCACCAAACCAGGCATCGACAAAGCATACGGGATCAAAAAGCTGCAAGAAACGCTCGGCATTTCTTTGAAAGAAATGATTTACGTTGGAGATGCCTTGTTTGTGGGAGGGAACGACTACCCGGCTGAACAGGCGGGTGTGATCTCCATTCCAGTTCGAGGCCCCAGAGAGACCAAGCGAGTTGTCGAAGCGATCATCGCTTGTTTGGACGACGGTCAACAGGTGCAACCCTTTGAGGTGGCAAGTGCGACTCTTTGAGGAGTATAGATGAGCGAATTCACTCTGCACCGTCTGGGGATCTTGATGGAGCCGGAGCCCGGCAATCCCCAAGAAGTGGAAGGGGTTCTGAATCCGGCTGCCGTTCGTGGTCCTGACGGCGAACTCTACCTCTTCCCGCGGTTGGTCGCGAAGGGAAATTATTCGCGGATCGGGATTGCGCGCGTGCGGTTCAATGAAGCCGGCGATCCGACGGGTGTGGAGCGCCTTGGCATCGCACTGCAGCCGGAAGCAGAGTATGAGTTGCGGTCGAGGGGGGGTGGGTGTGAGGACCCTCGTGTCACGTTCGTCGAACCTCTCAAACGCTACATCATGACGTACGCGGCATTCTCACGACACGGACCAAGAATTGCGATGGCGGAATCGGAGGATCTCTTCCACTGGAAGCGCCTGGGACTGGCAGCTTTCGCCCTATGGCACGGCATCGAATTGGCGGGCGTGGACGATAAGGATGCAAGCCTCTTTCCTGTCGCGATACCTGACTCGACCGGAAAACTGGAACTTGGTATGCTCCATCGTCCGCTTTTTGCAGGCACGCGGCCGAAGGAGACCGCGCGCCAACCTGGAACGCGTGAGGTAGATCTCGACCGGGAGAGCATTTGGATTTAATACTGCCCGGCGGCGTTGAAGAGCCGCGCCCCGGATCGTCTGGGCCAGTTTACTTCTCATCACCGATTGGCAACTCCCGTGTCGCCCTGGGAGCGGCTCAAGATCGGCGCCGGGACTCCACCTATCCTGACGAAACATGGCTGGCTGATTGTTTACCACGGCGTGAGCGAATTGCCGGTTGCTGGTAGTGGTCATCCTCTGTGCTACTCGGCCGGAGTGATGGTGCTCTCAAAGCAGCATCCGCGATTGATCCGCTATCGCTCGGTTCATCCGGTGCTGACGCCGATGCTTCCACAGGAGCTCGATGGGACCGTTGCGAATGTTGTTTTTCCTACGGGCATTGACAGGCGCGACGATCTTGGCACTCCAGATCGCCTCGACGTCTACTACGGCATGGCGGACAGGCGTATTGGCGTGGCACGCCTTGACTTGCCGGAACAGATACTGGCGGGGGCAGTCGCAGACGCGCCGGAAGCAAAGGTATAAATCACTAGCGCTGCCAAACAATCTGGACTGATTCGAGCGGCACGAGAGCATTGAGATGATAGGGGATGATGCGAGCGGTATAGTCGCTTGCGGGGCGCGTTGCCAAGACTTGAGCTGAATAAGTGAACGCGCCTGGCGTATCTACGCAGGGTCCGGATGTGCTCATCACTTCTAGCGAAGCGCACTCCCCTTGAGCGGGATCTGCGTATAGCTCCACTCCCAGGTGATCCGGGGTGAGGGAACCAGGTACAACGTCCGCTTGGAAGAAGTGCTGCCCGTCGTGGCTGTTGATTCGAATGCTGACGAAACGCACCGTGCTCCAATGCCGCTCATGATCCTGCTTCCAGCGGAGCAGACCTGAGCCGATCGCACCATCGTCCGCTGCACGATCACGATAGCGCGACGCCGCAGGCAGGTAATGACTCTCGGTGTACTCTCGGATGGCGCGCGTTGCAGAGAACTCCGGAGTGAGCCGCGCCATGCTCTCGCGGATGCGTCCCAGCCACTTGTCTGGTATGCCGGATATATCGCGCTCGTAGAACTCCGGAATCACCTCGGTTTCCAGCAGGCCATACAGGGTGTCCGCCTCCCTGGCATCCCACCCAGGGTCTTCGTCATGTTCCTGGCCGTCCCCAATGGCCCAACCAACTTCAGGCGAATAGGCCTCTGCCCACCAGCCGTCCAACTCCGAGAGATTGAGCCCGCCATTGACGAGGACCTTCATACCACTTGTTCCGCAGGCTTCCCAGGGACGCCGAGGCGTGTTGATCCAAAGATCGATCCCCTGGACCAGCTCCTGGGCCAGCATCATGTCGTAGTCGTTGAGGAAGACCACTCGACCCTGCACTTCGGGGCGCTTAATGAAATCTTTCCACTGCTTAATAAGCTCTTGCCCAGGAAGATCCTGAGGATGAGCTTTTCCCGCAAGGATTAGTTGAACCGGGCATCGTGGATTGGAGAGCAGCCGTACCAGCCGCTCGGTATCGTGCAAAAGAAGATTTGTCCGCTTATAGGTGGCAAAGCGGCGCGCAAATCCCAGGGTCAGCACCTTTTCATCAAAAATGCCGGCGGCATTCGACGGATTGGCGCCTTCAGCGGCGAGTTGGCACAGGTAACGCTTGCGCATTTGCTCGATCAGGCCCTTTCGTCCTGCCGTTCGCAATTGCCATAGCTCCTGATTTGGGATTTGGCGAATGTCCTCTTCGGCTGGACGATCCCCACGCCAACGCTTCGCGCCGCAGGCGGAAGTCCATAGCGCATCGGCTGCTGCCGAATCCCAAGTCGGCACATGAATGCCGTTGGTTATTGACCCTATCGGAACTTCCTCCTGCGGCCAGCGGGGAAACAATGGCTGGAAAATCTCTCTGCTCACTTGCCCATGGAGTTTGCTGACGCCATTGATCTGCCCGCTGCCACGGACCGCAAGATAAGCCATGTTGAAGGGTTCCGAATTGTCTTCAGGATTCTGTCTTCCCATGGCGAGCAGATCATCCACTGAGATAGCGAGTTCATCGACTGCATAGTGGTTCAGATACGTGCGAATGAGCTTGGGATCGAAGCGGTCAAAGCCGGCACTCACGGCGGTATGCGTGGTGAATACATTCCCGGCTCGCGTGATAAGCATGGCAAGATCGAATGGCTTCTTGTGATCTTCCATATAGGACCGGGCGCGTTCAAGCACCGCGAATGCTGCGTGACCTTCGTTGAGGTGACAGACCTCAGGCGTGAGGCCCAAAGCTCGCAACAAGCGCCATCCACCTATGCCGAGAACGATCTCCTGCTTCAGACGCATCTCGGCGTCTCCACCATAAAGCTCACTAGTGATTCCGCGGTGCGCCGCGGTATTGGCAAAATCGTTGGTGTCGAGAAGATATAGCTTTGCTCTTCCCACGGATACCTCCCAGCAGCGCAGCCAAATTTTTGAGCCGGGAAGTTGAATTTGCAACCGTAACCATTCGCCATTCAGTTCCCGCAAAGGCCGGATGGGCAACTGCCCCGGATCATTGACCGGATAGAGCGCCTGCTGGCAGCCCTCCGAATCGAAGTCCTGACGGAAATATCCTTGGCCGTAGAGCAAGCCGACTCCGACAACTGGAACACCCAGATCGCTGGCGGCCTTCATCTGGTCGCCGGCCACGTTGCCAAGTCCGCCTGAGTAGATAGGCAACGCTTCGCTCAGCATGAACTCCATGCTGAAGTAGGCGACTTTGGTGAGCGCCGTGTCTGGATGCTTATGCTGGAACCATGCGTCGGCCTGATAGGAGTCCCGATTCTGCCGAAGCAGACTGTCGAGCCTCCGGCGGAACTCTGGCGTGCCTAATGCAGCCTTGATCTTTTCGTGAGAGACCGTGCGCAGAATGACCCATGGGTTTTGAGTTGTTGTCCAGAGGTACTTGTCAAGCGCTTCCCACAACTCGTCCGCAGCGTGGTTCCAGGACCAGTGGAGATTGAGCGCTAACTCAACCAGCGCATCAACTCCATCAACCTTGAACCAATCGGATGGTGCCTTCGGATCGTTCAATATCCCCCCAAGTGCCAGAGTTCAGGAAGCGGAGGCCAGTATCGCAAATGTCTTGCGATAGACGGTCTCCGTTTTGGTTTCATCTGGATAGAGCTTAACTGTCGGTGAACATTGCCTTCTGTGGATGGCCCTTGGCCAGTGGAGCCGGCGCGGCGGCATCGCTGAAGTCTTTCGTCCACTGCCAGTTCCTGATCTCCGGCATATCCTCAAGATGCTCTCGGATATAGTCGTGGTGGCGTTGCAATTCCTGGTTAAAGAAGTTGAACGCATTCTCCGCTTGCAGACGAAGACGGGGTATGTGCTTCAGCGCATCCAATGCAAGGTGGAAGCGGCTCATTTCGTTTAGAACAACCATATCGAAGGGCGTAGTGGTCGTTCCTCGATCCATATAGCCGTGCACATGGAAGCGTCCTTCATTGGAGCGCCCGTGAACAAGAGTATGAATGAGCCAGCGATTGTTGTGGAAGGCGAAAATCACCGGGGCCGTCTCGGTAAAGAGCGCGTTGAACGACATTTCGTCCATCCCGTGCGTATGCTTGTCGGGAAACATCAGAGTCATCAAGTCGACAACGTTGACCACCCGCACCTTGATGCCCGGCACATGTTTCTGAAGCAGCCACGAGGCCGCGCAGGTCTCGATCGTCGGTACATCGCCGGCGCAGGCCAGCACTACATCTGGCTCCCCGCCTCCATCGTTGGTTGCAAACTTCCATGTGGATGCGCCGCGCGAGCAATGCTCGAGAGCCTCATCCATGTTCAACCACTGAAGCTGCGGCTGTTTGCCACAGGTGACAATATTCACGTAATTGCGGCTGCGCAGGCAATGGTCGAAGACGCTGAGGAGGCAGTTGGAGTCCGGTGGATAGTACACGCGGATCACTTCACTCCTACGCGCCAACGCATTGTCCACGTACCCGGTCGCCTGGTGACTGAAACCATTGTGGTCGTTGCGCCATGCATGACTTGTGAGCAGAACATTGAGAGACGCGAGTGGTCTGCGCCAGGGATAGTCGCGGCATTGCTCAAGCCATTTGGCGTGTTGGGTGGTCATCGAATCAACCACCTGCGCGAAAGCCTCGTAAGAAGACCACATGCCATGGCGCCCTGTAAGCAGGTAACCTTCAAGCCATCCCTGGCAGAGATGCTCGCTCAACACTTCCATGACGCGGCCGTCCGGACCAAGCTCATCGTCGATCGAAACAATCTCGGCCATCGAGCACCGTTTCGTTGCCTCAAAAATGGAGTTCAAGCGATTGGAATTCGATTCATCGGGACAGAACATGCGGAAGTTTGTCAGATTCGTTCTGAAGATGTCGCGGAAGAAATCTCCAAGCTTGCGAGGAGCCTCGGCTAGAACCTGACCTGGCCCGGGGACTTCGAGCGCGTAATCCGTGAAGTCGGGCAGCGCCAGGGTGATCAACTCGCGTCCGCCATTCACATGGGGATTGCCGCCCATGCGCCGGTTGCCTGCGGGCGATAGAGCCGCTAACTCGTCGATGAACTTGCCGTTTTCGTCGAACAGTTCCTCGGCCTTGTAACTCTTCATCCAGGCTTCCAGAATCTTCAGGTGTTCAGGATTGTCCTTGACCGACGCGAGCGGAACCTGGTGGGCGCGGAATGTGCCTTCGATGGGTATTCCATCCACTTCCTTGGGGCAAGTCCATCCCTTCGGCGTGCGAAAGATGATCATGGGCCAGACGGGCTGCTTTTTGAAGCCGTTCTTGCGAGCCTCCTGCTGAATTCCCCGAATCTCGGCGTAACAATCCTCAAGCGTTTGCGCAAGGAGCTGATGCACGACCTCAGGGTCGTCGCCCTCAACAAAGTAGGGCTTGTAGCCCCTTCCTACATAAAGGGCCGTCAAGTCTGCATCACTCGTTCGTCCCTGAGCCGTTGGCCCGGAGATTTTGTAGCCATTGAGATGAAGGATCGGTAGAACAGCGCCGTCTCGTACCGGATTGACGAAGTTGACAGATTTCCAGCTCCCTTCGAGGGGACAGGTTTCGGACTCGCCATCGCCGACAACACAGGCGACAATCAGGTCCGGATTATCGAAGGCCGCGCCGAATGCGTGAACCAGAGAGTAGCCAAGCTCCCCGCCTTCGTGCATCGAATTCGGGACGTGCGGCCCGCAGTGGCTGGGCACACCGCCCGGCGTCGAGAACTTGCGGAACATAAGCCGCAGGCCGTCTTCATCATGAGTGATCTCTGGGTGAACCTCGGTATAGGAGCCTTCAAGATAGGAGCAGGCATTGAGCGAAGGACCTCCGTGCCCCGGACCAGAAATGTAGATGATGTCCGCATCATGCTCTTTGATCAGCCGATTCAGATGAATATAGATGAAGTTCTGACCAGGCGAAGTTCCCCAGTGGCCGAGCAGCCTCGGCTTGATCTGCTCTGCCTTGAGCGGTGAACGAAGCAGAGGATTGTCAAAGAGGTAGATTTGGCCGATGCAAAGATAGTTCGCGGCGCGCCAGTAGCGATTCATCTTGTCCAGCGTCTCGGGCGAGAGCGGTCCCTTGAGCTTTGGTGCCCTCTCTTCGTTCTTGCCATTTGCCGCAACCGCAGTCGACAGGCTCACGTCGAAGATGAACCCGGACGAATTGCCGAACTGATCAAAGTTCTTGCTGAAGGGCTGAGGCGTGTCGTCCTTTTCAACCGTCATGGGGAGTTCAGTGGTGGCCATCGTAGCGTATCCTTTCTCGTTCTCCGCAACTGCTCACATCCTGGCAGCGGCTTTTAGACATCAGATCGTGCTGCTTCGCCCGTGATACGGCACGGCTTTACTTGGCAAGCATTTTGCGGATTGATTTCAAATCGGCTCGATGCTTCTGGGTTGTTGCGGGATAGGACGGTTTGAGTTCCCGGAGCGCATCAAGAACGATCTGAGAGACGATCAGGCGAGCGTCGTCCTTATCGTCTGCGGGAACTACATACCAGGGGGCACGATGCGTGCTGGTCGCGCTCAGGCACTCTTCGTAAGCCTTTATGTATTCCTTCCAGAACTTTCTCTCTTGAATGTCTGCGAGACTCAACTTCCAGTTCTTTCCCGGATCGTCGATGCGCGCCAAAAACCGCCTTCGCTGCTCATCCTTCGAAAGATGCAGGAAAACTTTGACGACGCGCGTGCTGTTTCGGTCAAGGTGCTTCTCGAAGTCCACAATAGAACGAAACCGGTCGTCCCATTTCGACTTATCATCCTCAAGCTGTTTTGAGAGCCCTTCGTTACGAAGCTCTTCCGGATGGACGCGGACGACGAGTACTTCTTCGTAGTAAGAGCGATTGAAGATGCCGATGCGGCCGCGTTCGGGAAGGCGACACGCGGTGCGCCAGAGAAAATCATGTTCCAATTCTTCGGTGCTGGGCTGCTTGAAGCTGAAGACCTCGCATCCTTGCGGATTGATTCCGGACATGACGTGCCTTATGGCGCCATCTTTACCGGCGGCGTCCATGCCCTGAAAGATGAGTAGAAGCGCATGGCGGTTCGATGCGTAGTGAAGTTGCTGCAATGTGCTGAGTTCCTTCACATGTTCTTCAAGCAACTTTTTATACTGCTTCCTCGATTTAGTTAGTGACGGTGCGGCCGTCGGCCAATCGCTCAGGTCAAGCTTCTTGCCTGGCGGTACATGGTAGGCCTTTGAATCGATCGTCATGTCGTCCCCTCAGTTGCCTATGCGCCAAACCGTCTTGTGCTCATGCCATCGGGTGGTGCAATTGGATAACGAAATCAGCCCAGGATACGGACTGCACCCAACCGGTTGGGACGAGTACCGATCGATTTTGAAGCCAGTCTCCGCTTTTCACATCGAGGTAACCGAGGTGCCAGCTAGCCTCATCCATAACAAAGCCCTCAAGGATTCCAAAGTCGCCGTCTGTTGCCCACACGAGATAGCCCAACATATGTGAGGCGCTCCGCAGATGGAGCACCTCGGGGGTATGGAGCGGATATTTCATTCCAGTCGGCGCGGCCGGCATGCCGAGTTCGCTGTCGGCCCAGCTTGCCAGCGGGCCAAAGTAATCATGCATGGCAATTTCCTGCTGACGCGAGACCGGCTTTTCCGTATCAACATCGGGACTGTTGCTTACTTGATCCTTGGTCAAATGGGCGCTACAAGTCTTGTTTGCCCAGTTGGGTTTCTCGAGCGCGGCAATGGGAAGAACCACATCGCGACGTTTCAGCCAGTTCCCTACGTCTACCACCAGGTAGCGAACCTTCCAGGACTGGTCATCGAAGAGAAATGTGCGGACACTCCCCATTTCGCCATCGGTCGCAACAACAGGAGATCCGATTAAGTCCTTCAGTTCGTACAGCATATTCCTTCCTCTCAGGTCGCCTTGATGACTCGGTCCCAGCCCATGGTTTTATTGCCAGCCAAGGCCTTGATCTTTCAGCCGCGAACGACGGCCGGTCACTTTGGACGTTTACGAAGAAGTTCACACAGCCTTCGAATGTCCTGGGGGGTTCCTTTTTGCCTGGCGGCAAGTGTAGGTCCTCGAATCGATCGTCATGGTGTTCACCTGCCCTAGCAGATCTGGTTGGCTGCAGACACTGCACCCCACGGCCTGGCGGCAGGGCAACGAGTCCCACCAGTGGTTGAAACTCTCCGAATCAGTATCGACTCGGATTGATCAGAAATCTGAGCAGTTGTGCTCAAGACAGGCTGAAGGAAGGCCCTTGATGGAATTGTTCTAGTATTCGCTGGAATAATAGCCGTCTGCTGTAGAACCCGTATTTCCCCGGCAAAACGCGTGAATGCGCCATACGCGAACTTACGCAGCGAAATACTATGTTGGTCCGGACGATCTTGCCAGCTTCTCGTCGGAGTCGATAGGAACGCGGCATGCGCTTTCATAGCGGTTCACGAGATTGAACCAACTCAGCATCAGAATCAGTTTCCGCGTGTTATCGAGACCCCAGCGCTCGATGGCTGCTTCCAGCAAGCCCTCTCCGAGGGTTGCGCGGTCCGCGATGTCGTCCGCCATCCGCGCAATCAAAACGATGTCCGGATCTATTCCGGTGACTGGGCCGTCAGCGGTGAGCGCCTCCACCTCAGTTTGTGAAAGCCCGCTATTGAGCGCTATACGAGTAGAAGCATGCACAGCATACATACAGTTCAAACGCACGGCGGTTCGCAGAATCATTGCTTCCCGCAACCTGGCGCCGGCAGCGGGGCAGGCGAAGACCGCCGTCATTAGCGCAATAGCCGGGCCTGCGAGATCGCCCGCTGCTGCCAGTGCGATTGCTCCATTGAGCATCTTGTCAGAATTGAAATCGCGTCCGAAAACGACTCGCGCCTCCTCGGCGGTTGGCATCGGCAAACAGATATTGGTCATTGTTCTCCTTGGTGGATTAGCTCACAAGGTCTCAGCCGGGAAGCGCGAATAAAAAAGTTTCGAGTCGCATCGCCCCTGCATCAGCGTGGCCGTCGGACAGCGGTCAGAGCCTCGTAACCCGATATGACATCAAAGAGTTCCTCGTCAATCGACTCCTGGCGAATGCGATGCAACTTGAGGTTCAAGTCTTCCAGGATCCCGTCAATGTTCTTCTCAGCCCGCTGCATCGCAGCCAGGCGGCTGGCATTTTCGCTGGCAAGCGACTCGGCGCATGCTTGAAACAGCAGGACAAACAGGTACTCGCGTATGAACGTGCGAAGTGGCGACGTGGTCCCCTGGATGACTTCAGGAGGCAGTTTGCTTGGCCAAGGGGCAGCTGCAAGCTGTTTCTGCCAGGCGAGATCCAAAGGCAGCAACCGCTTGCCGATGGGTTCGTAGACCGATCCCGATTTGGGGTGGTTGTGGAATAGATACACCTCCACCACATCTCCGCGCTCCCGCGCTGCTTCGACATCGATCAGAATCTGTCCAACGAGCCCGGTAATGGCATTGACCGAACCTGGCACGGGCAAGATCCCGGCGGTCGGCATTCCGGTATCGGCCAGAAGGGCGTGGATGCGCTCTCCGAGGGGCCATATCTTCGTGATTGTGCCGGGCAGAGCTTTGAGTGTGTTGACGGAATATTCCACGACCACTTCATTGAACCTTCCAACGAGACCCTGGTCCGAACCAAAGACAATTGCTCCGATGCCGTGCTTCTTCCGTGAGCCTGTTTCTGTAGTGTCGTAGCCTGGTCCGGCTTGACGAAGGCACGCGGTCAAGGCGAGTTCCACAGTGCTTGCGTATTCATCAAGCGAGTGGACTGCTTTCTGATACTGTCCAATGCTCGACGCGGCAAGCGCCTTCATTGAACGAACCACGGCCTCCAGATCGGCCGCTCCGGAGATCTTCCGCGTAAGGCTTTCGATTGTTCCACTCATGGCGCAGGCTTCGTGGCGGGTTTGGCCGCCGGACCTGGCTGCAGCGGAGCCAAAGCACGTTTAGCGATTTCCAGGATCGCCTTCCGATCGTCATCGCTGAACTTGTCAGCCGAGGACAGCCGCCCCGCCACATCCGCCGGAATCTCAGTCACGGCCTTCTGAAGGGCCTGTTCGGCGTCATTCACTTTGTCGAGCGGCAGGGGATCGAAGAGTCCAGCGGTCAAAGCCAAAAGCACAATGATCTGTTCGACCATGGAAACGGGGTGAGACTCGGATTGTTTGAGACAGGCGCGAATACGCTGCCCGTGGTCAATCGTCTTTTGCGTTGAGTCGTCGAGACGGGTTCCGAACTTCGCGAAGGCTTCCAGTTCTTCAAACTGCGAGTAAGCAAGTTTGAGGCTGCCTGCGACTGCTCGATATGCCGCCCTCTGCGCCGCCCCGCCGACGCGCGAAACCGACTTGCCAACGTCGACTGCCGGGAGGATTCCGAGTTGAAACAAAGTGGGAGAAAGGTAGACCTGCCCGTCGGTGATGGAGATGAGGTTCGTAGGGATGTAAGCGGATATGTCCTGCGCTTCAGTTTCGATGATGGGCAGGGCCGTGAGAGATCCGCCTCCCCGTTCCTTGCTGAGATGGGTCGAGCGTTCCAGCATCCGCGAATGAATATAGAAGATGTCGCCGGGGAAGGCTTCGCGTCCCGGAGGACGGCGGAGCAGAAGTGAGAGTTCGCGATAGGCGCGAGCATGATGAGTGAGATCGTCGTAGACAATCAGGACATCGCGTCCCTTTTCCATGAAGTATTCTGCAATGCTGGTCGCCGCATAGGGCGTGATGTAAACGAGGCCGGGCGCATTATTGTCTTCAACGACAACCGCAACGGTGTAGTCCATCGCACCCTGCTTGTCGAGGTTAGCCACGACTTTAGCCACAGCGGCCGCGCGTTGGCCAATCGCACAGTAGACGCACACCACATTCTGTCCGCGCTGGTTGAGGATGGTGTCGATGGCAATGGCAGTCTTGCCGGTCTGCCGATCGCCGAGAATCAATTCGCGCTGTCCACGACCGATAGGGACGAGTGCGTCGACCGCCTTCAGACCGGTCTGCAAAGGCACCCTCACCGCTGTGCGATCCATGATGGGGGCAGCAGGACGTTCAACGGGGAGACGGTTCTCCGCAGCTATCGAGCCCTTGCCATCCAGCGGATTGCCCAACGGGTCGATCACGCGTCCCAGCAGACCTTCGCCCACTGGCACGTCCATCACGCGGCCGGTCCGCTGCACCTCGTCGCCTGCGTGCAGGTTCTGGTAGTCCCCGAGCAGGATGACGCCGACCTCTCCTTCATCCAGGTTGAATGCAATGCCAAGCAGACCACCGGGGAACGTCACGATTTCCTCATAACCAACGTTAGGAAAACCTGAGAACGTCGCGATCCCGGTGGAGACTTTCGTGACAATGCCCACTTCATGGGGAGTCAGCTTTACCGTGAAGTCCTCGCGACCTTGATGCAGCATCGAGAAGGCCTGCTCGATTGCGGGTTGCAAGATTCCGGCTGATGTAGTCATTTGGCCCCGACGAGAGCAACGGATTTGGGCTCGGGCGCTTTCGCAGCTTCCGGCTCGGACGCCTTCGCAGCTTCCGGCTCGGACGCTTTCGCGGTCTCCGGCTCGGACGCCTTCGCAGCTTCCGGCTCGGACGCTTTCGCAACTTCCGGCTCGGGCGCTTTCGCAGCCTCCGGCTTAGGCGCTTTCGCAGTCTCCGGCTTTGGTGCGGATTTGACGGCCGCGAGGGATTGTGCGTCTACGAGGTCACTGACTTTCTTGCTCAACTCACTGAGATAGCTCGCGATGCTCCATGCAACCTTCTGGCCATTGGCAGTTAATTCGATGCCGCAGATTGCGTCCTGCGAATCTTCGAATTTGATCCGCACCACTGCTGAGAATGTCTCGTTGAAAGCGTTTTGAATCGCAGCCTTCTGGTCGGCGGGCAGATCGAATGCGCTGCGCACGAGAGCCGGTTGTGACGAGTTCCTGAGAGCGGCGCCTAGCAGTTCTTTTGCCTTCGGATCCAATTCCCGCAAGCGGCGTGTGAATACCTCCCCAACCCGCTCTTCAAGGCTGACGGTGGCGAGATCCGTGAGTGCCTTTCGCGCAATTGCAAAGACCTCTTTTTCGGCCAGAAGGGTGATTTCACTACCCAGCCGAATTTGATCTCCGCGCAGTGCATCCGCCTGGTTAGTCCGCAAGCTTTCTGCATCCTTTTGGGCTTGATCGATGAGGCGCTCGCGTTCGGCTTTCGCTTCGTCCGTGGCTTTGCCGAGCAGGGCGCTCCGCTGTTGATCGAATGCTTGGTTTTTATCTTCAAAATCGGTACGTTCCTTCTCCGCCTCGGCCTTCTTGGCATCTGCGTCTGCAAGTTCAGCGGCGATTCGCTTCTCCCGTGCATCAATGGCATTGAGGATGGGTTTGTAGAGAAAGTGTTGCAACAACCACACCAGGATGAGGAAGTTGACAATCTGAGCCCCGACAGTGAACCAGTCGATAAGCATCGCTTACTTCCCTCCGGCCTGCGATAGAAAATGATTCCAGAACGGATTAGCGAAGATGAGAATCATGGAGACGACGAAGGTGTAGATCGCCGTGGACTCGATCATTGCGAGGCCCACGAACAGTGTGCGGGTGATGGTCGGTGCTGCGTCCGGTTGTTGCGCCAGGGAGGTCATGGCGGAGGCCACGGAACGGCCTTCTCCAAGCGCCGGCCCCATGCAGCCGAAGCCTGTGGTGATGCCGGCGGTGGCTATGGAAACTACTGCAACGATGGTGGCACTATCCATTGGAAGTCCTTCTTGTTGTGGGAGCCATTACGCAGGACTGGGCTCCGGCTGAGCCTCAACTTCAGGCTTGGGTTTGGTTACTTGTGTGGCAGCGGCAATATAGACGGAAGCAAGAATGCTGAAGATATAGGCCTGCACCGAACCGGTGAGTAGACCGAGAAGGGTCATAACGATGGGGAAGATAAAGGGTGTGATGGTAAGAAGAATCCCGACGATCATGACTCCACTCATCATGTTGCCGAAGAGACGAATGGCCAAGGCCAGTGTCCGCGAGAGCTCACTGATGAGGTTAAACGGCAGCATGATCGGGGTCGGCTTGATGTAGGTCTTGAGATAGCCGGCAATCCCTTGCTCCCGAATGCCGAAGAGCGGAACAGCAATGAACACGCACAGCGCGAGGGCTGCCGTGGTTGAGAGTGAACCTGTCGGCGGCGTGAAACCTGGAATAACAATGCACACGCTGCAGGTTCCGATGAACAGAAAGAGCGTGCCTAGAAATGCAAGATACTTTCTTGGCTCGCTGAGACCAACTTCTTTGATTTGTCCCTCGATGCCGGTCACGATCATTTCAAGCGCGCTTTGCCAGCGTGAGATGGTTCGCTCGGTCGCAAGCTTTCGGGTGATCAGCATGGAGCCCAATGTCATCGCGATCATCATGGCCCAGGTCGTCACGATGGTTCCGTTGAGCTTGACAAAGCCATTTTGCCACAAGATCTGCTGGTCGGACGTGATATGCACACTGGGAATGATCATTGTCCACCTTCTTGCAGGATCCGCCTGCTTTTGGCGGGCGGAAGACCTATGAGGCGCGTTACGGCAATGCGCGCAAGTAAGAAGCCGGCCAGGCAAGCCACCAACTTCCGCCAGTCGCCATGAGACACGAGGTAGAACCCGGTGACAGCGACGGCCATTCGGAGTAGAAGACTTCCGGCGAACAAGACACCGGACCATTCCGATGGGGAACGCATCTGAATGGTCCACCAGAGTCCGCCGAAGAAGAATGCCCCAATCAGAACACCGGCGAGCAGATCTCCAGCCAGCATCAACGCCTCATTCATGCTTGTCCTCCTGTCCGTCTTGCATTGCTTTGTTCTCCTGGACCACCCAATGCCAGGCATTTGCGCAACCCACGCAAAGGCCAATGGTGAGCAATATGAGTGTCCATGAATGGGCTCCTGGATGATGGTTGTCCCACCACAGGCCGATCATTGCGCCAACAACGGTTGGCACTGCAACCGACCAACCGATCAGTCCTGACATTCCCAGGCCGAACCAGACAATCTGTTGCCCATCCTTCTGGACGCGGAGCTTGCGGGCAGCCTTTGCACTAACTTGCCGGACAAAGTCCTTGTCTGCAGGAGAGGTTCGATCCGCACTCTCATCGGTCATTTTCAAACTCCGCCAGACGTCCCATCAAACCACTCTCCATCTTCGCGACAGCGGTGCGAACGTTGCGCTCCTGCTCGTCCAGTTTCAGGAAGTCGCGCTCGACTGCGTCTTTGAGCTGTCCCAAATCCGATCCGCCAATGGCGCGACGCACGGATACGGTCACCTGAGCGCCCGCCTTCACCAGCACACCTTGATCAATCCCGACATAAACCGTCCCACTGTCTTTCGCTTCGTAAGCGAGAATTCCGGGAACAAGGGCGGCAACGCAGTCGAGCCGGTTTGGCAGCAGACCGTAAGATCCATCGGTCGTTTCGGCGATGACGCGTAACACATCGACTTTCTCGGCGAAGACTCCAAAGGGGAGCAGGATTCTAAGATTCATGGGTACTCGCATTCGCAGCCTTTGGTTGTGGGTCGGTCTTCTTGTCTTCCGGCTTTTCCTCGTTCGGCTTCTTTGTCTCAGGCTGCTTAGCCTCGGGCTGCTTCGCGCCTGGCTTCTTCACGTCTGGCTGTTTTGCCTCGGGTTTCTTGGCCTCCTCAATCGCGCCAATCATATAAAGCGCGCTCTCCGGGTAGTCCTTGAACTCGTCGCGGAGAATGCGTTCGCAGCCATCCAGCGAGTCCTTCAGGCTGACGAGTTTGCCCTTCATCCCGCTGAATTGTTCAGTAGTGAAGAACGGCTGCGTCAGGAAGCGCTCCAACCGGCGAGCCCGTGCAACGGCGTTCCGATCTTCCAGGGAAAGCTGCTCCATGCCAAGCATGGCCACAATGTCCTTGAGAGATTCGTACTGCGCCAGAGTGCGGCGAATCTCCTGCGCGAGGTTATAATGCCGGTCGCCTACTATGCCAGGCGTGGCCATCTTCGAGCTGGACTGGAGCAGATCGATCGCGGGATAGAGTCCTTCGCTCGCCCGTTTGCGCGACAGAACAATGGATGCGGAAAGGTGAGAGAAGACATGTACCGCGGCAGGGTCGGTCAGATCATCAGCCGGCACGTAGACAGCCTGGATCGAAGTGATGGCTCCGGCATGAGTATTGGCAATGCGCTCCTCAAGGCCCGATAGATCGGTACCCATGGTTGACTGGTAGCCGAGTCTTGAAGGCATTTCGCCCAGAAGGCCGGAGACTTCCATGCCCGCTTGAATAAAGCGGAAGATGTTGTCGACCAATAGCAGAACGTCGCGATGCTCATCGTCACGAAAATACTCGGCCATCGTCAGGGCCGCGGCGCCGACACGAAACCGGCTGCCCGGCGGTTCGTTCATCTGGCCGTATACCATCACCATATTGTTCAAAACGCCGGCGTCTTTCATGCCGCGATAGAGTTCTTCTCCTTCACGGCAACGCTCGCCGATTCCGCAGAAAATGCTCATACCCTGCTGATGGCCGATCATGTTGTGGATCATCTCGGTGAGAAGCACCGTCTTGCCCACACCCGCGCCACCGAACAATCCAGCCTTGCCTCCGCGCTCCAGTGGCACAAGCACGTCGATCGCCTTGATACCCGTCTCGAAGATTTCGGATTTTGTCGAACGCTCCGACAAGGGCGGTGGAGTCCGATGGATGGTCCGCCATTGGACATTCTGCGGCGCTGCCTTGCGGTCGATGGCGGAGCCGAATACATCGAACATCCGCGACATGATCTCATGGCCTACCGGTACCTCGAGCGGCCTGCCTGAATCTTCAACCTGCATTCCTCTGGCAAGGCCTTCCGTTGGCGTTAACGCGATGCCTCGGACCCGGGTAGCGTCGAGCTGGGCCATGACTTCGACGATGATCTTGCCTTCTGCACCAGCATGTAAGACGGAGAAGATCGGAGGCAGGCGGCGATCAAATCTCACATCGACAACGCCGCCGCGCACCGAGACTACCGATCCAAGATTCTGAGAATCCGCCTGATTCTGAAACCCGACTGCCACGGTAGCCTCAATTCAAGACATGCAACACAAGTAGGAACACTTTGTTCGATGAGAAAGGGGGAAGTTGGGAGGATCTTCCGAAAGATCGACGATTGAATGCCCATCGGAACGAAAACATCAGGCTGGCAAATCGTTTGCAGCGGAACACTGAGCTCATCACCTTAAATACTTATTGTTCTCTTTAATTAGGGCAAACACTGTGCTTTCTTGCACAGTGTTTGCCGAATGGCTCAGATGCTTCTCGCTGGTAGGCATCCTAAATCCTGGAACTGAGGGGACGGACCGCTCTGCTGAGCAATTGTGACCTGCATTCCTGATCCGGGCTGTTCGATACTTGCGACGCCACGGGAGAACATTTGCCTTGGTCTGAAAGTGCGTCCCATCGACAGGCGATTTTGCAAAAAATACTGCGAATGTCGTTTGCTGACGCAGGGTCGTCCAGCCCATTGCGGCCGGAGGAAGAGGAGTTATGAGAGTGCTGGTCGCAGTTGACGATTCGGGTTTTGCAGAAGATCTGCTACGTGCTGTAGTGGCCGGGATCCGGCATGAGAATACGGAGGTCCTGGTCTTACACGTGCTGCAACCGGTTGACACTGTGCCCCCACCTGAGATGGCCCAGGGTTATGCTCCTGAGCTGGAAGATGAGAGGCAGCCCGCTCGAGCATTGGTTGAACGAATTGCGACCGAACTGAGCAGGGCTGGGTTTACGGCAAAAACCGAAGTAAGGATTGGTGACGTAACAGAGACCGTTCTCGAAAGAGCAGCGGAATGGCATGCCGACCTCATCACTGTCGGTTCGCACGGACAAAAGAGCATTCACAACTTCTTGCTGGGCAGCGTGGCGGAGTCGGTAGCTCGTCGAGCCGGATGCTCCGTGGCTATCGTTCGTACGGCCCCCAGCAAGTAATGAATGCGCTGCCGTGAATACGAATGCTGCTTGTGCAACAAGCAGCAGGTAGGAATGTGCGATATTCACCCATTGCAACAATGAAAGGCAAAACGCGTCATGGTACCTTCTGCAACACTCGCAACAACGATCGCTCCACCCGCATTGGATGAGTTGTGCATCAACACGCTCCGCTTCCTGGCGGTGGACATGGTGCAGAAGGCCAACTCGGGTCATCCTGGCCTGCCGATGGGGTCGGCGGCCATGGCGTATACCTTATGGGACAGATCGCTCAAGTACAACCCGCGCGATCCACACTGGCCTGACCGCGACCGTTTCATCTTGTCGGCTGGTCACGGGTGCGCTTTGCTCTATGCACTTCTCCACGTTACCGGGTTCGATCTGCCTCTTGATGAACTGAAGAGGTTTCGGCAATGGGGTAGTCATACTCCGGGGCATCCGGAGTATGGAAAGACTCCAGGCGTGGAAGCTACCACTGGACCTTTGGGCCAGGGCCTTGCGAACGGCGTGGGCATGGCCATTGCCGAAGCAGCGCTGGCGGCGCGCTTCAATCGACCCGGTCACAAAATCGTGGACCACTACACTTATGTGCTTGTCAGCGATGGCGATCTTGAGGAAGGCATCTCATCGGAGTCTGGATCGATCGCCGGCCACCAGCATCTCGGAAAGCTCATCGTCCTCTATGCCGACAACCACATAACGATCGAGGGAAGCACAGAGCTGACGTTCACCGAGGATCGCATGGCTCGGTTCGCTGCGTTCGGCTGGCACGTGCAACGAGTAGAACAGAGCAATGATGTGGAAACAGTGGCGCTAGCACTGGAGAACGCCCAAAAGGAAACAGACCGCCCGTCGTTGATCGCCGTACGCACGCACATCGGCTTTGGCAGCCCGCACAAGCAGGACACCGCCGCTGCTCACGGCGAAGCTCTCGGTGTCGAGGAGGTCCAGCTTACCAAGGAGGCAATGGACTGGCCTATTTCGCCGTCCTTTCACATTCCCGAGGAGGCGCTGGAACATTTCCGACGAGCAGTCGCTCGCGGAAACGCCGCACAATTGGAATGGGAGGCGCGATTCAATGCCTTCGCGCAAGAACACCCGGCCCTTGGTGCTGAGTTCCAGAGGATCATTGACAGGGATCTACCTAAAGATTGGGACACCGATCTGCCGGCATTTACTCCAGCGGATGGACCGATGGCTACCCGCGTCGCTTCGGGAAAAGTGATCGAGATCCTCGGCACTCGTCTGCCGGAGATGATGGGTGGCTCGGCAGACCTTGCTCCAAGTACCCATACAAACATTGACGGGGCCGGCAACTTCGAACCGGCGAACTGGGCCGGACGCAATATGCACTTCGGTATTCGCGAGAATGCGATGGGCGCCATCCTCAATGGAATGGCCTTGCACCGCGGCCTCATTCCATATGGCGGCACCTTCTTTGTCTTCTGTGATTACATGCGTCCTCCCATGCGCCTTGCGGCCATGAATGCACTGCCGGTGATCTATATCTTCACTCACGACAGCATTGGCATGGGCGAGGACGGCCCGACTCATCAACCTGTGGAACAACTCGTGGGATTGCGATCTATCCCAGGTATGGTTGTCCTTCGCCCCGCGGATGCCAACGAGACAGTAGCCGCATGGCGGGTTGCGATTGGCAGGAGGCAGGGGCCCGTTGCCCTGGTACTCACCCGACAGGGTATTCCCGTGCTTGACCTGAATCTCTATCCCGCTATTCCGACCGGAGTTCCGCTAGGCGGCTATATCCTGGCGGATTCGCCGACAAGTGGGCGGCCAGACATTGTTCTCATCGCTACAGGATCAGAGGTCCATCTGGCGCTGGAAGGCCGCGAACGGCTCGCGGCAGGAGGTGTTCACGCGAGTGTGGTGAGCATGCCAAGCACAAACCTGTTCGCAACGCAATCGGACGATTACCGGGAAAGGATTCTACCCACGGGTGTGCCAATCCTGGTCATTGAAGCTGGTTCCCCGATAGGATGGCAGTCCTTTGTCGGCCCCCGGATCGCCGTAATTGGGATTGACACCTTCGGCTCATCGGCTCCCGGACCGGTGGTCATGCAGCACTACGGCTTCACTGCGGAGAACGTCTGCAGACAGGCTCATCACCTGCTCGATCAGCTCAAGGAAAAAGCCTCATGCGCGTAGGAATCGCCTCAGACCATGGAGGGTTCGTTCTGAAAGAGCAGATCGCGGATTTGCTGCGCGGTGCTGCCCATGAGGTCGTCGACTTCGGTGCGCTTCATCCGAGCCCCGGAGACGATTATCCGGATTACGTGATCCCACTGGCCAGAGCCGTTGCCGCTGGCAAGGTGGATCGCGGAATAGCGCTCTGCGGCAGTGGAGTGGGAGCATCCATCTGCGCCAACAAAATTGCCGGCGTGCGCGCCGGGCTCATCCACGATGTGTTCTCCGCTCACCAGGGCGTTGAAGACGACGACATGAATGTGTTTTCCCTTGGCGGTCAAGTGATCGGGCCGGCACTGGCCTGGGAGTTGATCGAGACGTTTCTAAAGGCTCGCTTCAGCGGCGCGATTCGCCACCAGCGCAGAGTCGACAAAGTGAAGGCGCTTGAAATGCGCGAGCCGCAAATGTGAGGGCAGAATGTGTCCGGTATTGGCAAGGATTGTGTACTTAAGTAGGCACGTGAAAAAGGATGTTCCTTGATCGAGATTCTGAACGACTTTCCCGACAATGTTATCGCGCTCTCCTGCGAGGGGCAGGTCACAAAAGAGGATTATGACGGGACTCTTGTTCCGGCAATTCTCAAGGCGCTCAAGCGGCACGATAAGATCCGCCTTCTCTACAAGACTTCCGCGAATTTTACCGGCTACGACCCAGGTGCTATCTGGGAGGACCTGAAGATTGGGATCGAACATCCCACCCGCTGGGAGCGCGTCGCGGTGGTCACGGACGTGGAATGGATCGTGCAAATGATGAGGATATTTAGCTTCCTAATGCCCTGCCCGGTGAAGTTGTTTCCTCCTTCGGAGGCCGCGCAGGCACATGCCTGGATCATCGCAGCCAGTTGATCAGGGAAGGGCGCAAGCAGCCGTATTTCTTAAAAGTCTTGGAAGAGGAACGAAATGAATCGAACGACGCTGAAACTTCATGAGATCGGCCAGAGCCTCTGGCTCGATAACATCACGCGCGGCTTGCTGGCCAGCGGCGCCCTTCAACACTATATCCAGGAGCTATCGATCACCGGTCTCACCTCGAACCCCACGATCTTCGATCATGCCATCAAAAACAGTCACGACTATGACGACGCCATCAGCCAGAAAATGAAAGATGGCAAATCGGGGAGGCTCTCTTCTTTGAATTGGCGATCGAGGATCTGAGGCAGGCGGCCGATCTCTTCCGGCCTATATACGACCGAACCGACGGAGTGGATGGCTGGGTCTCCCTGGAGGTATCGCCCCTGCTGGCGCATGCCACGACCGGTACTCTCGCCGCAGCCAAGGCTCTCCACAACCGCGCGGCGCGGCCCAATCTCTTCATCAAGATTCCCGGTACCAGCGAGGGGCTTACGGCCATTGAGGAGGCAATCTTCGCTGGCATTCCGGTGAATGTAACCCTGCTGTTCTCGGGCGAACAATATGTCGCCGCAGCCGGAGCTTACATGCGCGGCGTCGAGCGGCGCATAGCCGCTGGACTCAATCCCGATGTCGGCTCGGTGGCCTCACTCTTCGTCAGCCGTTGGGACGTAGCTGTAGCACAGAAGGTGCCGGAGGTCCTGCGCAACCAGCTTGGAATCGCCATCGCCAAAAAGGCTTATGAGATGTATCGCACGCTGCTGGATTCGCCGCGGTGGCAGTGCATCCAGAACGCAGGAGCTCGCCCTCAGCGCCTTCTTTGGGCGAGCACAGGAACCAAGGACCCCAAAGCCTCGAACATCCTGTACGTCCAGGCTCTCGCCTTGCCCTCCACCATTAACACGATGCCTGAGGCAACCTTGAACGCGCTTGCCGCTCATCAGGAATTCGGCGAAGCTCTACCCGAGAATAACGACAAGACCCTCACTGAATTTGCAATAGCTGGTATTGATACGGATGCCGTCGCTGTCCAGTTGCTCGGGGAAGGAGTCGCATCGTTCGCCAAATCATGGAACGATCTATTGGATTGCATTGCATCCAAGAGCGGGGTGCTCAAGGCAGAAGTTTCCTGAGTCTGGAACGGGCAGCGCGCTGATCCGTGTACGCAATTGCTCAGTCCCGCGGCCTTCAAAACTGAAACACTCACTGGGTAAACGATCCGCGACTTGCTGCGGATGGTCATGCGAGCAGCCTGAGACCTTTTCGGTCTGCCTCAATAAAGGTCTTTGCGGTCGCATTAGCGCCTTGGAATTTATCGTCCGCAAGAGCAACCGCACAAACCTAGGTCAAGTTAATCATGGAAAAGGAGAACGAAATGGACCCCAAAAACTCTGTAGCGGCAATCTATGACACTCACGAGCAAGCCGAGCATGCTGTCAGGGAACTCCAGGAGGCCGGCGTCGATATGAAGAGCCTTTCGATTGTAGGACGAGATACGCACACGGAGGAACATGTCGTCGGGTATTACACTGCCGGCGATCGCATGATGTATTGGGGCAAGGTTGGAGCATTCTGGGGCGGGTTTTGGGGGTTGCTGTTCGGATCGGGCCTGTTTTTCATACCGGGACTCGGACCGATTCTTGCAGCCGGTCCAATCGTAGCCTGGATTGTTGCTGGTCTCGAAGGCGCAGTTATCCTTGGAGGAGTAAGCGCAATTGGTGCGGGTCTAGTCAGCCTCGGCATTCCGAAGGACAGCGTACTGAAGTACGATGTCGCCTTGAAGACCGACAAGTACGTGCTTGTCGTCCACGGAACACCCGAAGCGGTAGAAAAGGCCAAAGACATCATTGCCGGCACGGAACAAAGCCATTACGCGGTTTATGGCCAGGCTGTACTCGTCTAAGAAGCGGTCTGACTGCGCTGCGATTTTGGTGGACTCCAAAGGGATGTTGTGGAACCTGCTCTTTCGCGGCGCGCTATGTGCGGGCCGGCGTTAACGACTCAATGAAAGAGTAAATACGAAGGAGATGCGATGTTAATCAAAGCAAAGGCTCTGAAGGGTTACTCACTCAAGAGTCTCGATGGAGACATAGGGTCGGCCAGCGAGTTCTACTTCGACGACCGGTTTTGGGCAATTCGTTACCTTGTCGCAAATACAGCAAGCTGGCTTGTCGGCAGGAAAGTACTGATCTCGCCTTACTCACTGGACGGCGTCAATACTGCTGAAGAGAAAGTGTTCGTTCTATTAAGCAGGAAGCAGATCGAGGGAGGCCCCTCCATTGATACGGATGAGCCGGTGTCCCGTCAATATGAGACCTCCTACAACGGATACTATGACCTTCCGAACTATTGGGGTGGGCCATACATGTGGGGAAGCTATGCGCATCTTAAGCTCGATCGCACCAGACAGATCCGGCCCGTCTCGGAAACAATCGAATGGAACCCCCATCTGCGCAGCACCGACGAGGTAGCGGGCTACCATTTCGTCGCGCTTGACGGCGAGATCGGCCATGTCGATGACTTCATCATCGATGACGAGACCTGGGCAATTCGTTACCTTGTTGTGGCGACAAGGAACTGGTGGCCTGGGAAAAAGGTTCTGATTTCACCAAAGTGGATCGAGAATGTGAGTTGGGAAGAACGGGAAGTCGCAATCGGCTTATCTCGCGAGACCATCAAGGCTGCACCGGAATACACCGACGAGTCTTTGCTCACCCGGGATTACGAAACAGGCTTGTATGGGCACTACAATCGTGAAGGATACTGGGTCGATGAACTCGCGGCCGTGTGAATGCAGTTCAACATGCCATTAGAGTCGTTCCGCTTAAAGGGTGCACGCAAGAGCATCGATAGGCTGCAGAATTTCGCGAGGGCGGAATTCTGCAGCCTATTGTCGCGCCGTCTGTGACTTCCCCTGCTCGGTTTTGCGGATTGAGTCTGCAACATCTGGTTCACGCTCATACTTAGCATATTCGCGGCGGTTTGGATACCTGCCAGGGCCCGCTTGCGCGGTGAGGACCATTTGTTGTTCCTCGCCTTTGCTCAGCCGTACGTTGGCCCTCAGCTTACCTGCATCGAAGGTGGGGAGCGATCAGGCAAAAGTTCGTGCGCCCCTAGCGAGGAATGGCCAATCGCGCAGACGTTCCGGGCGGAAACAAAGAGATGGCAGCAACTTATGAATTGCCGACGAGCCGCCCGGAACAGGTTCCCACCAGTTATTTGGACCGTTCACATGGCCGTTTTTATTTCTTGCTTCCGCTTACGTGGCCGCGCCCGTCCCGAACTTCATTTCCTTTGAAGTGGTCAATCTTATCGAGATGTTTCGTCGGCTCGGGTTTCTCACCACGTTGCGGCTTTGGGCCGGTATAGCCGTGTTCGGGATGAAGACGATTGTTTACATGCCCCCGGAAGTTGTCCGGGCCATGAAACCACTGGCCAGCGCCAATGAAAACGCCGCCTGTAAACCATTCCGGGCCGTAGTAGCCGTAGGGAGCACAATCATATGGAGCGACGTCATAGTAGCCGTAGGGACAATCTGGTGCAACTCCAATCTCCACTGCAACCTGAGCCGCCGCTTTTGGAGCGGTTGCCATCATAAAACATCCAGCTACAGCCGCTAGTAGAACAAGCTTAAATCCGGTCATAAGCTCTCCTCGCCATTCTGGGGCCTTCAATGAAAGCCCTCGGCTATCCAACGTAGTGACCCGGATCGTCACCGTCTGAGCAAAATGGACCACATTTGTTTTGAGCAAAATGCGGTGAACTCAGAAATCGACGTAATCATTGTGCTCTTGTCTGTTGACTACGAAGCCATTGGAGCTGGCACGTAGAGAAATGGGTTCGCTTTCCAGCGAACCCGCTCAGGAGGCATTTTGGAAGGACAAAGCTGAGAGGGCGGAGATTGCGCGGAGGATTGGGGGTTGCGGCAAGTTGGTTACAGCGCAGGGGTGATTGAAGATGCCTCTTTGGCAGAAGATACAGCAGCATCCGCTCCACATATTGAGCAGTTTTGCTCACAATCGCAAACCTTTCTCAGAACTGCCGGATGAGGTCCTGGGTTTCTGAAGAGACGATAAACCGCTGAAGTCGGTAGTGTCACGCGGCTGCATCGCTCTGACGGCAGGCCCCTGGCTACGCCGCCGCCGCCCAATATCTTTCGCTCATTGCGCGGCCCAGACGGGTCCTCTGACAATGTGCAACAATGCACATCCATCTCAGCCTAACTGGAGTACAGTCGGGCGATGATGAATTGCTCAGTACGCCGCATTCTTAACCTTGGACCGCTTATGTGGGATCTCTGTGCTTCCTCCGTCGGGTGCTTCGTATTCACCAGCGGCTTCCGCTCGTTTGCAATGGAAAAGGAAGGATCGGAGACTGGCGCTTCAATTCGCGCCGTTGGCCCGGCCACTATGGATGTAGAACAACAACCCATAATGTATTCGATTGACCAGCGTCTGCAAATTGTCAGGTAGGAGACTCCAGATACAACGGCAAAACGTTTGCCAGAATATGGAGGACACAATGCCCCAAAGCAACCAAGACTATGCTGCAGACCTGCACATCTACGCCGCTCACGCCCACACGGCCGCCGCCGCCGCGCACCATAGGGGCGATGACGAGGCTGCGGGAGAACTGAGCGCGAGGGCTCAAGAATACTCCACGGAAGCCGCCGAGAAAACGGAAGAGATTTCGAGGCGAACGCCAGAACGCCTGAGGGCCTGAATGGTCCAGCGGCGTGCCCCGTGCGTAGCGCCGATAAGAAAGTTTTGATCAGGCCGGGCAGGAAGGGCGCAATTTCTCAGCGGCAAGGGTGAGCTTGGCCTTTCGCGGATCGAGTTGTAGACCGATCGCGGCCGGAAGCGATATGGGTGGCTGCCCGATCGGTGTCTTGTGTCTGAGTCTTCCTGCTGGATTGAGTTGCATTCCATCCGGACATAACGTGAGGAACCTGCAATGGCCGCACCCAACATTTCATTGAATTCGCAATCGCACACCCTGATGCAGCGCGCAGTGCGGCCTCCGGCACTCGGCAAAGAGCCGGCATCCGCGTTGCAACTGGTGCCCAGCCGGTCGCTTCCAGCCAGGGTAGCGGTGGTTGGGAACCATCTGCCCCGGCAATGTGGAATTGCGACCTTCACAACAGATTTGTGCGATGCGATGGGTGACGAGTACGGAGGCGGCGGAACGACGGTGGTCGCCATCAACGACCGGCAATCGTCGTACGCCTACCCTGCACGGGTGCAATGCGAGATCGATGAGGGCGACATCTCCTCCTATCGAAGAGCCGCAGGATTTCTGAATGCGAGTCATGTGGACATGGTGAGTTTGCAGCACGAGTACGGAATCTTCGGGGGAAATGCAGGCAGCTATGTTCTTGAGTTGCTGGAGCACCTGAACATGCCCGTGATCACGACTCTGCATACCGTTCTTCGCCAACCGGACATCCACCAAAGAATCGCTATGCAACAGGTCGCCGCATACTCAGATCGCCTTATTGTCATGAGCGAGTACTCTTCCCGGGTTCTACAAGATGTATTTGGAGTTCCAGGGGAAAAGATCGACCTGATTCCTCATGGCATCCCCGACCTGGCCTTCGTGGACCCGGATGTTTACAAAGAATCACTCTCCCTCGGAGGGAAGTCTGTATTGCTCACGTTTGGGTTGCTGTCACCCAACAAGGGATTCGAGAGCGTGATCCAGGCGATGCCGCGCATCTTGTCGCGGCACAAGAAAGTTGTGTACGTGATTGCAGGAGCCACTCACCCGCACGTCAAGGCTCGCGAAGGGGATAGATACCGGCATGAGTTGCAGGCCCTGGCCAGAGAAGTGGGAGTGGAGCGGGAGGTGATCTTCCACAACCGGTTCTTCAGTCCCAGGGAGATGGCTGCGCTGGTGGGTTCGGCCGACATTTACATCACGCCTTACTGCCACGAGGCACAGGCTGTATCTGGGACACTGGCGTATGCCATGGGCGCAGGCAAGGCAATCATCTCGACTCCATACTGGCACGCCGCAGAACTTCTCGATGATGGACGCGGAGCGCTGATCCCCTTCAAGAATCCAGATGCCATCGCGGCTTCTGCAATTGAACTTCTGGACAACGATGCAAAACGCCAGGCTATGCGCAAACGCGCTTACCTTTACGCACGCAAGATGGTCTGGAATCGGGTAGCGCAGTCTTATATGCGCTCCTTCATACGAGCCCGCGCCAATCACGTGCATCCTGCTCACTTGGCTTTTTCTATACAAACTAGCGAGAAGAACGCTACGAGCCGACGTTCAAGTGCCTATGCGGAGGTTTGAGCAAAGCGCTCTTCGATAACATCGTCGCGAGGAGAAATCTTCGTCCCAATCAAATCGGCGGCATAACCATGGGGTAGTAACCCCAGATCAAAGGAGATCTGAAATGCTCATACTCATCATTGTTCTTGTGTTGGTTTTCGGCTTTGGGGGAGGATACTTCGGCTACAGCCGGTGGGGCACGGGCGGAGGCGCAGGCATCGGGCTAGGCACGGTGCTGGTGATCCTGCTGATTTGCTATCTGCTGGGGCTTTTCAGATAGGGCTGTAGTTGTCAGTGGCAACGATGAATTTGGAGGCAAGAATACGAATCCGACCGAGGCAAAGAATCGAACCGTTCACGGCCACTTTGGCCGATTCGCTGCTGAAGCCTGCGCGTGGTTGGGATCTACCTGGGCGTTTTTGGGGGCAGGCCTTGTGGTCGTCGTCTGGGGCGCAAGTGGCCCCATTCTTCACTTTTCGCAAACATGGGCACAGGTCATCGCTACCGGAACAGGCGTGGCTACGTTCTTGATGGTATTCCTGATCCAGAATACGCAAAACCGCGATGCACGCGCGATCAACCTGAAGCTCAATGAGTTGATCGGGCCATGGATAAAGCTCGAAACCAAATGATCGACATCGAGAGATTAAGCGACCTGGAACTGGATGAGATGCAAGCCACATACGAAAAGATCGAGACAGGCTGGACAGAGCGTCAGAAGCGAATCCCAGAAGGACCGGTAGACAAGTAAACCAGAGCAAATTCTAAATCTCAGCGCATTCACGCACAAGCAGCATTCATAAGCAGCAACATGGAGGTTCTCGATGCCCGCGATTACGACCAAAGACGGCAGCAAAATCTACTACAAGGATTGGGGCACGGGACAACCCGTGGTCTTCAGTCATGGTTGGCCGCTAAGCGCAGATGCCTGGGAAGATCAGATGGTCTTCCTGGCTTCTCATGGTTATCGCGCCATTGCTCATGACCGCCGTGGTCACGGCCGGTCGAGCCAGCCCTCGAATGGCAACAATATGGACTCCTACGCCGACGACCTTGCAACGCTGACTGAGACGCTGGACTTGAAGGAAGCAGTCCACGTTGGCCATTCAGCCGGCGGCGGAGAAGTGGCGCGCTATATTGGCCGACATGGCACGAAAAGAGTTGCCAAGGCTGTGCTGATTGCAGCGGTACCACCGTTGATGCTGAAGACAGAAGCCAATCCCGGTGGTCTGCCAATGGAGGTCTTCGACGGAATCCGCATGGGCGTCCTCGCTGACCGTTCACAGTTGTTCCGCGACCTCACAGTGACCTTTTACGGGGCTAACCGATCTGGTGCATCCGTCTCGCAGGGTCTGCGTGACTCATTCTGGCTACAAGCTATGCAATCAGGACTCATAGGCGTCTTGGAGTGCATCAAGGCATTCTCCGAAACTGATTTTACTGCGGATCTGAAGAAATTTGACGTACCGACGCTCATTCTTCATGGCGATGACGACCAGATTGTGCCGATTTCAAACTCAGCTCTGTTGTCGGCCAAGCTTGTCCAAGGTGCTGCGCTGAAGGTCTATTCTGGCGCTTCGCATGGGTTGTGCTCGACTCACAAAAAACAGGTAAACACAGACCTGTTGGCATTCATCCGGGAGTAGAGGCTGCTATTGGGAAGCAGCGAGATTCCAAATGGGTCTTTGGCGGACTCCTGGGAATTGCAGAAGGGGATCTTATGCAACGGACGCGATGCGCCGCTTTTCGGAACTCTGCTCGGACAATTGGTCGAGCAGGACCATATTGAGAAGCGACTTGTGCGCTTGGATGCGGCCGTCGTAGTTGATATTTCCGTGACACTGGCGTATGCCATGGGCGTAGGCAACCCGCGCCGCAGGTGCCTACTCATGACCTGGCGATTGACACCTCAAATGGGCCACCGGTATCCGCACATTAAGCCAGTCAGTCGCGCCCCCAATGCCACAAGCTGGCGCGGTCCAAGCCGATGCTTCCCAGCCCAGGCTAGAGCTGGCCGCCCGCTTGCGCACAGCTCGATGAGCAATTGCGACCAGCTTTCAGCAACCTGATTGCTTGATACTGCGCCATAGAAGGCTCAATATCGGCAAGGAAACCTCACAAACGAGGACTTTACTGGGTCGCAGACATTCAATGCGTCAGGGCCTCTCGATGAATTCAACGAAATGAAACCCACCCCCGAACAAAGGAGATAATCATGACGAAACCGAGCACGGACGATAAGACCGCAGGCAATCTCCACGAAGTCAAAGGCGCAATCAAGCAGAAGGCGGGTGAGCTTACCGAAAACCCTAACCTGGAAGCTGACGGCAGGGCTGAAAAGAATGACGGAAAAGTCCAAAAAGTTGTCGGCAAGATTGAAAAGGCTGTTGGAGAGTAAGTGCATCACCATTGAAATCAGAGACGAGAAAGGTCAAGAGAGCATGGCGCAATCAGTGTTGGAACAAGTGGGCGTACAGATTGACGAGACAGCGCGTAAAGCTTCGCGAGCGGCGTCCGTCCTTGCGGATGCGCTTGAGGATGGCGGTGGAGCAGCACGGCGTGTTACAAAACAGGGCAGCCATGCAGCAGCAGAGCTTCTTGCTGAAACAAGAAAGCGAGTACAGCGGCATCCTTTTGAAACAGTTGCGGCAGTATTTGCAGCAGGCATTGCAGCTGGTGCGGTGATCCGCTGGATGTTGAAGCGAAGGCAATGCTAACAAGGGACGGTCAATTCTAACCAGAATTGCGAAGCATGGCGGTCGATACTGGCCATTCACAGGGTGCCTACGAGAACGGGTGCCTCGTCAACAACCTTGGCAATGTGGAGATATCAATGAACCCCAATCTGCAGGTCCCAATGCTGATCGCGATCGCCGTGGTGGTGATTCTGATCGTCGCTGGGATAGTTTTTCTGAATGTACGAAAGCGCAGGAGTACCACCGCAGACTTGCGGCAAAGGTTTGGGCCCGAGTACGACCGGGCGGTGCTAACTCATGGGTCGGAAAGAAAAGCTGAGGCGATACTAGGAGATCGCGAAAAGCGGGTTGAAAAGTTCCACGTCCGCGAACTCGATCAGACGGAATACGAGCGCTTTTCGAAACAGTGGTTGGCCGTGCAGGCCAACTTTGGGGACTCCCCCAAGGGGGCGGTCGCAGGTGCCGATGATCTCGTGTCTACCGTAATGATCGCTCGTGGCTATCCCGTATCCGAATTCGATCAACGTGCCGCCGACGTTTCTGTCGATCATCCCCGGGTGGTGGAGAACTACCGCTCCGCACATGAGATTGCGCTCCGCGTTGGGAAAGATCAGGCAACCACGGAAGATCTGAGAGCGGCGATGATTCACTACCGGTCTCTGTTTGAGGAACTCGTCCAGGTACCGACAATTGTCAAAAGGAAAGCGGTGGCGTAATGGCTGAATTGAAGGAGAAAGAAGAGGAGCTTACGCCGACCGTGTTCGCGACCGACGGCAATGTGCAAAGTCAACCCGGCGGACCCAAGCTGGAGAAAGTCCAAGAGCCGGACGATCCTCAAAGAGCTCTTCCAGTTCTGGAGCCTACGGCCTTGTTTTCCGAACCGGAGATGGAAGAGTTCCGAACCCAATGGAGCAAGATACAGACTGCTTTCGTCGACGAGCCTCGCTTGACGGTCGAAGACGCAGACAAGCTGGTCGCTGCGGTTATGCAGCGACTCGCTGACAGATTTGCCACTGAACGATCAGGCTTGGAAAAACAGTGGGATCGCGGAGACAACGTGTCCACTGAGGACCTGCGTATCGCCCTGCAGCGCTATCGTTCCTTTTTTGACAGGCTGCTGAACCTATAAGGGTGAATTGGCTTTCGGATGCAGGGAGGAGACCTCAATATGAGCTCAGCGGACTTGTGTTGTTCAACGCCAAGAGGAAAACAGATGAATCCACGTATGCGAGATGAGATTAGGGAAAGCATGTATGAGGTGAAGGGCAAAGTCAAAGAGAAAGCCGGCCGAGTCATGTGCGATCCCGATTTAGAGTCTGAGGACGATGCCGAATACCACCTCGGCAAAGCCGAGAAAAAGGTCGGGTAGATCGAAGAGGTATTCGAAGAATAGATTGAGGCGGAACCTGGACTGCCCGATCTTTTGAACCAGCAGATTGTCAGTGTAGCGCCCCGACTACGTTTGTGCTTGCGTTTGAGCAGAACAGAACAGTCTTTGTATCCCCGTGACCGGATACTCTCAGTGTGCCGGAATCCATCGCTGAATTGACGTGGTTCCCGAAGACCTTTCAGTCTTGCGAATCTGCTGCTATCTATGCACCACGCAACCATGAAGAGACTCGAGATAACGGAGTAGAAGTGCGGTCGAGAGAGCGATGACAGCACCCGATACGAATTCTGCACTAGAAGAATCAGTCGAGAAAGACGGCCCGGCGGGCGTTAGCTCGGCGGGAACTCCGGCACCTCCGGACAAGTCTTCGCCTGTTGCAAAGGCTAAGAACCACAACATCCGTATTTCGTCTGCCGTCCTCGATGCGGCGGCGAAGGACGGCGATGCGCTGCTTCAGTCGCTGCACACGACTCCCGCAGGCCTGACGCAAGCCGAGGCCGAAGCGCGAGCGCGTAGCGCAGGCCCGAATGAGGTAGCGCAGGAACGGCGGCGCGGCTGGTTCATACGGCTGCTGATCATCCTCCGCAACCCGCTGGTGATTCTGCTGGCAGCTCTCTCGTCGATCTCCTTTGCCACGGGCGACGCGCGCGCAGGTACCGTGATGGCATGCATGGTGGTGCTGAGCGCCACACTGCGCTTCGTGCAAGAAGCCCGGGCGGACTCGGCCGCGGCCAAGCTCAAAGCGATGATCCACGTGACCGCCAATGTCTTCAGGGATGGCAAGGCGCTGGAGATGCCGCTGCGCGATCTGGTTCCTGGGGACATCATCAATCTGAACGCCGGCGATATGATCCCCGGCGATGTGCGGGTTCTCTCTGCGAAAGACCTGTTCGTGAGCCAGGGTACGCTTACCGGAGAGTCCTATCCTGTCGAGAAGTTCCACGATCCGGACACGAAGCCCTCCAATTCGCCGATCGACCTGAAGAACATTTGCTTCATGGGGACGAGCGTTGAAAGCGGCACGGCAACCGCGGTTGTGGTCGTCACCGGAGTAAACACTTATCTGGGCACCATGGCCGGCTCGATCACGGAAGAAGCGCCGCCGACCAGTTTCGACCGCGGCCTGAGCCGCTTCACATGGCTGATGATCCAGCTTATGGCAGTCATGGTGCCTCTGGTCTTCCTCATCAACGGCTTTACCAAGCACGATTGGAAGAGCGCGTTTTTCTTCGCGATGGCCGTGGCCGTGGGCCTGACCCCCGAAATGCTGCCCATGATCGTCTCCGTGTGCCTCTCAAAGGGCGCCATCGCGATGAGCCGCAAGAAAGTGATCGTCAAGCGCCTCAATGCCATTCAGAACTTTGGCGGGATGGATGTACTGTGCACGGACAAGACCGGCACGCTCACTGAAGACCGTGTCGTCCTCATGCGGCACTGCAACGTGGCGGGACGAGAAACCGACGAGGTGCTGTTGGACAGTTACCTCATCAGTCACTTCCAGACCGGCCTCAAGAATCTGCTGGACGCCGCGATTCTGGACAGTTCGGACTTTCATGGGAAAGTGCTGGTCGAAAAGTACAAGAAACTCGATGAAATCCCCTTCGACTTCACGCGGCGCATGATGTCTGTCATGGTGGAAACTCCTGAAGGTAAAGCAATCCTGCTGACCAAAGGTGCTCCGGAAGAGATCTTCCACCAGTGCTCTCAATTCGAGTTGGACGGGAAGCTGTCGCCCATGGATCCCGGGCTGATGAAAGGGTTGCGGGATGAATATGCGAGCCTCAGCAGCGACGGCTTCCGGGTGCTGGCGGTAGCCGTCAAGGAACTGCCGGGGAAGCAGTCCTGCTCAAAGGAGGACGAGCGCGACCTCGTACTGAAAGGGTACGTTGCCTTTCTCGACCCGCCCAAGGGTACTGCGGCAATTGCAATCCAGGCGCTGCACAAGCACGGCGTAGGAGTGAAGATACTCACCGGCGACAACGATCTGATCAGCCGCAAAGTGTGCCGGGACGTGGGACTTGAGCCCGATCCAATGCTCCTGGGCGAAGCAGTGGAGAAGATGTCCGACGCGGAATTGGCGGATGCGGCGGAGAAGACGACGCTCTTTGCACGTCTTACTCCTGCTCACAAGCAGCGGATCGTTCGCCTTCTCCGCAGCAAGGGACATGTGGTCGGCTTCATGGGAGACGGAATCAACGATGCTCCCGCCTTGCACGCCGCGGACATCGGCATCTCGGTGGATACAGCCGTGGACATCGCCAAGGAGTCGGCGGATCTGATTCTGTTGGAGAAAGACCTCATGGTCCTCGAAGGGGGCGTCATTGAGGGGAGAAAGGTTTTCGCGAACATTCTCAAGTACATCCGGATGGGAGCGAGTTCCAACTTTGGAAATATGTTCAGCGTTCTGGGAGCGAGCGCCTTTCTGCCATTCATCCCAATGGCGCCGATCCAGATATTGACGAACAACATGCTGTACGACTTCTCCCAGGTGCCGATTCCGACCGACGCGGTGGACGAAGAACTGGTAGCGCGGCCGCGGCCCTGGGACGTTGGAGAGATCAAGCGGTTCATTCTCTGCATTGGACCCATCAGCTCGATCTTCGACTACACAACCTTCTTTGTCATGCTCTATCTCTTCAAGTGCTGGGATCCATCCCGTGCTCCGTTATTTCAAACTGGCTGGTTCGTCGAGTCCATCATGACGCAGACGCTCATTATCCACATCATCCGCACCAATAAAATCCCCTTCTTCCAGAGCCGAGCAAGCTGGTCTCTGACTCTGACAACAATGGCCATCATGGCCTTCGGCGCCTGGCTGCCCTATTCCCCACTGGCCTCTTCGCTGGGCCTCGTACACCTGCCGGGGCTTTATTGGCCGATTCTGCTCGCTACGCTGCTTGCCTACTCGTGCCTTACGCAAGGGATCAAGGTCTGGTTGCTGTGGAAGAAATGGATTTGAACGGGCATTCGATGTTCCTGGCTTTAACAAGTTGGCTATAGATCGGGGGCAAGAGCTGGAAGAGGATAATGATTTCCAGTCTCCGGAGCTTCCTCGATCGAAAAGGAATCAACATGCTCGCGAACAATAGGGAACATCATCACACCGGGCGCATTGGCTGGATGCGCGCGGCGGTTCTGGGGGCGAACGACGGCATCCTCTCAACATCAAGTCTCGTGCTGGGTGTAGCTGCCGCGCAAGGTACACATCCTATTGCACATTACGTTCTCTGAAACGGTCAAAATCGACCTCTCTTGAGGCCAGCGTGCTTGTGAACCTATTGATTGCTGCCGGCACTGTTCGGCTGCGTGTCGCTGTCTGCGAACGCTCCCAAGACGATTGAGAGCGCTTTTGAGATGAGTGAGATGGCTCTGACGACGCGCCACGCCAACCCTCTGCTCGAACTTTGGCCGCTCGAATCTTAGGCGGCCACTCGGGTCGGGCACAGAGAGAACGGCGGTGGCGCCGTCAGGTTGAAGATTCATTACCGCGTAGCTTCGAACAGGAACCACGCACGCCGCTCGGCCTCGTCGATCCAGATTTCGATCAGGCTGGTGGTTGCGTATTCATTGGCTTTGCTCGTAATCACATGCGCCGCGCGCAAGCTTTCCACAAAGGCCTTGTTGTCGGCGTGAAGCTCCCTAAGCATCTCGGTTGGGCCCACAAACTCCTCGTCGTTGTCCGCAATCCGTTGCAGCCGGGCAATGTGTCCTATGGAGTGGATGGTTATGCCGCCGACCTTGCGAACACGCTCGGCTATGGCGTCGGTAATGCCGAATATCTGGGTCGCATGTTCGTCGAGGAGAAGGTGGTAGTCGCGGAAATGTTGGCCGCTCATGTGCCAGTGAAAGTTCTTGGTCTTGAGGTAGAGGGCAAAGGCGTCGGCAACAAGCGCATTCAGCACGCTTGAGAGATCCTTCACATCTTCGGGTGAATAACCGTCGGGAACGAGAAGCCTGGCGGCTTGCGATTCTTTTTCGTGGATTTGTTTGGACTTGGACACAGAGGATCTCCTTTGCAGGCGAGGGCATTGGGACGTCCGGAATGGAGCGTCTGCGCCAGTTCCTCCACCCTGCAAGTGAAAGAAAGGGCATCCTGGTTACTCACTGTCGATAGAACTGGGATAGCGTCACGCGTCTTCAATGCCGATCATCCTAGGATCGCAGCAGACGACCGTCTGTCCAATTTGGACCACCGCGAAGACAAGGCAGATCGCGGAGGGGGTAGGTTTGAGTGATCGACAGCGTAAAGGCCCAGTTGAGCTTTGGGACTCAGGGGCCGACCAGGGAGGGTGGGCTCAAAGGCCAGCGCGCGCTCTTCGATGGCTGTGTGCCTACCAGGTCATTTGGCTTTCCCAGGAAGGCCTCTGAGGGCAAGTATCTGCGCTGCTCATCGCAAAGGGGGCAGGGTACCCCGGGGGATGGAGAGGACCAGGTCCCGACACGGCACGCAGCGAATCGAGGCCGTAACTGGACACGGCTTCTAGTTCGTAGATGCTCCGTTAGGTTTTGTGCTCGATTCCTGTATCCAGCGAAGGCTCCTCCGTCGAGTCGGGTCGGTCCGATCGAACGGGAATTCCACTGATAAGGCCCTGATATTCAGTGAGGCGTTTGCCGAGAATCACCACTCCCTTGGACGTGATTTCATACTCGCGAATATCCTTGGCATGATTTCCGCCCCGCATCTTGATCACCACCATGATCTTGCGAAGCTGGCCATCGATGGATACGTACCGCAGCCGGATGATGTCATCGGTGAGGAAAGAAATTGAGTAGGTGCTGAACGGGAAATTCAGTGAAAGACTCATCCACCTCAACGGTGCTTAGAATCGTTACCCCGATTCCCGTCAGAGCGAAGATCATGCGATAGAGGGATTCGCGAAAGTCGGCGCGGAAGCCGGGCGACAGAGCCATCTCAAAGCCCGCCAGGGAATCGATCACCAGCCGCTTGGCGCCGATCTTCTGCACGGCGTCGAGAATCGACTGCATGGTTTCATCCACCGACAGATCCAGGGGACGGAGATAGAGGATTGTAAGTTTCCCGTCTTTCTGCGGCGTTTCCAGATCCAAACCTAAACTGGTGGCCCGCTCCGCATAGGCTTCCGGGCGTTCTTCAAAGACAGCCACGATTCCCGGTTCCCCTTGGCGTATGCCTTCCGCAATGAATTGGGTTGCCAGGACAGATTTCCCGGTTCCCGAAGACCCTGCCATGAGCACGCTATCGCCTTCGCGCACGCCACCATCCAGCATCTTGTCCAACTCCGGAACGCCGAAGGAAAGGCGCCGATTGCTGGGCGGATTTCTCTTGCGCGCAGTCAACCCAAACGTACGCGAGAAGGCTTGCACGCCGGCATCGGTTATGCGGAAAGTGTGCAGCCCCGGCACGGAATCCTGACCGCGCAGTTTTATGACCTGCAACTTCCGGACGATGGAATTTCGCTCTGCTGTTTGGCGCAGCCAGAACAGGCCATCGGCGACGGTAAAGATGGGATTGTCGCGTAACTCGTCCTCTGCATATTCACCGATCAGGAAAGTTGTAGCCTGCCAACTAGCCAGAAACAGGGCCAACCGCTGAATGAACGATTGCAGGTCCATGTCACTTTGCGGCTTGCGCACCATGGTGCGGAAGGAGTCTACAACGACGACGGCGGGGTTGGCCTTTTCAACTTCTTTGGTGATTTCCTCCAAGACCGCGCCCAGGTCCTTCTCCAGAACAACCTGGCTCAGGTTGATAAAGCGGATGGAGTCCGGCAGCTTGGCCGGATCGAAGAATGTGTACTGCTGCTGGTATCGCAGCATTTTTATGGCGGATTCGCCGAGGACAGTGAAGTAGAGAGCCGGACGTTCCGAGCTCGCATTGGCAAACACGAACTGGTGAGCCAGCGTCGTCTTGCCGCTTCCGGGGGCGCCCGCGATGATGTTGAACGAGAATTCGGGGAGACCGCCGCCGACGATTTCGTCGAGGCCCGGAACTCCTGTGGGTAGTTTGTTGATCTTCACTTTGTCTTGGGTGCTCACGCTTTTCTCCCGTGTACCGAATTGCGATCGTCAAAAACTTCCCCTGGCCAAGTGTTGCGCAGCAGGCTTAGTGTCAAGGCCTCGCCCAGGAAGAGACGAAGCAGTCCGAGCAAGCGGGCGATGAGAATGATTCCTCCATCGTCACCCGGAAACTCGCCAGCCAGATCCTTGTCCATTTCGATTTGAGGTTCAAACTCGCCCAGGCCCTGTAAAGATCCACCCGCTGCGACCTGCACCGCCCAAAGCTCGGGAGCTTCCGACTTGGCTTGCATCAAAGCGCGAAAAGCGAGGGACTCAAAAGCCGATACTCCCGCAAATGCAGTGAGATTCGTGCGTACCTTCTCATAGACGCGAAGGGTCGGGGACTCCATTGGCTCGGAGCTCTTGGCCGCAACGGCTTCGTAAGCAAGAAGTCTGCTGGCCAAATCTCGCATTCCCGGGGCAGCCGTCATTTTCAACCCTGCATCGTTCAAGGTAGCAAGTTGCGATTGCCGTAATACGGTTCGTAAGAGGATCAGGCCGGCGATTCTGTCCTCCCGCAAGCGACCCACGGTTGAGTGTTCGACATCCAGAGCCGCTCTGGATCGAGCGCTGGCGAAACTCAATTCATATAGCGATTCGTTTGTAAGTCAGGTGCCTCTTCTTGTGGACCCCCAGCCTTGCTTCGGATCAGTGTGAAAACGTCCAAAACCGTGGCAATACTACGAATGTTTCCCGCAACACTCACGAGTCCATCTTCCATGCCGGGATGTTTGTCCGCCAGGGTTTCAATGCGTTCGCTCACACTCCTCAGCCGATCAATTTCCAGCAGAAGATCCTCGAAAGCCGCAGCCATTGCAGGTCCATCGGCCGCCGAGGCTGTCGTGTCCACTGAGGTCGTGGGCGACTCTCTACCGACGTCAACCTGAAGGCGTAAATCTTCTATCAATCGCAGCGTTGTTGCCTCGCCAAGGAAGGTAAGAAACAGCCCGAGCAACTGCGTAATCAGAATGATTCCGGCCTCGCCGTCCTCATCCGTGTTCGTCTGGGATTCGACTTCGCCGAGACCGCGCAAGCCTCCATTCGCCGTAACCTGCACGGCGCTGAGCCGCGGTGATTGCGACTTGGCCAGAGCCAAGGCACGGGAAGCGAGCGCCTGAAAGCCATCAATACCCACGGGTGCGCCGAGTTGCCGGCGCAGCCTCTCATACACCCGCACAGTTGCAGGTTCGGTATGAAGGAGAGGCGTAGCTGCGTCGGCTTCGGAAGCAACGAGGCTGCGGGCCAATTCACGTGTCTTATGTGGAGGAAGCATCGGTTCTGTTTTCTCCTTACCTCTACGCCTTCGCCTTGAGTTTAAAGCATTTAGCGCCTTAACACCATCATGGCGATTGCTTCTGTGGTGTGATTCCCGACGGGATTCATCAGACTCCATTTTGACGTCACGAAAGCCAAGATACCTGAAATATTTCCCAAAATGGTGAGCAAAAGTGAACAGCACTTTTCCAGCCGGCGTATAGTTGGAGGCGAGAGCCGGGGTTTTAGTGTGCAGCCGATGATTCTTAACCTATCGCGCACCTGCTTTGGTCATCAGGTGGCAATTTGGTCGCGCACCCTTCCAGCGGTCATCCTTCAACGGCCGCAACCGTAAGGAGGCCCTCCGATGGTTGAACTTGAAAAGCCCCGATTCGATGCCGCCGCCTTTCTGGCGAACGCCGGCCTGGGGAGAAGAGTCATCCAATTCGCGCCGAAGGAAGCCTTCTTTTCGCAGGGAGATCCCGCGGACTCCGTTTTTTATCTTCAGAATGGCCGCGCAAAAGTCACAGTTGTTTCCACCAGTCGGGAAGGAAGCCACCATCGCGCTGGTCTCCGCAGGCGACTTTGTGGGAGAAGAGGCGCTCGCGGCGGTGCCTGGGTTGCGTTTGGCTACGGCCACTGCCATTACCGCCTGCACCGCTCTCAGAATCAGCCGGGGAGAGATGATCCATGTGATGCACGAGGAGCATAGTCTCTCAGACTTCTTTTTGAAGTTCCTGCTGGAGCGCAGCATGCGCGTTCAGGCCGACCTGGTCGATCAGCTTTTCAACTCGAGTGAAAAGCGCCTGGCGAGGATTCTGCTGTTGATGGCGGAATTTGGCAAGCCGGGCGAACCGGAGCAATACATTCCCAAGATCTCGCAAGAGACCCTGGCGGAGATGATTGGCACCACGCGTTCCCGTGTAAGTTTCTTCATGAATCGATTTCGCAGGCTCGGTTTTATCGAATACAACGGGCGCATCAAGGTTCACAAGTCGCTGCTGAATGTGGTCCTGCTTGATCAATTGCCCGAGCGTAACCCCGAAAGACCTATAGGTTCGCCCGCTCCACAGAGGCCCACAAAGGCGGCCAGCCGTCTGCGGTGAGTGTGGACTACCGCCCGCAGCCTCACATCGGCATCAGCTTTTGGTACCTACGCCGGAACCGCTTCCGGATCGGCAATCCCGTTGGCGCAGGCTCGGGAGTCCGCTTACTGCTTGATCCCCCCATTGCCGGGCTTGAATCTTCGCTGCTTCGACCTCTCCTAGCTGCCGTAAGTTTCCTGCCGGACAAGTCCGGGTGGGACGACCCTGGCCTATGTTTACGAACCGCGCAGAGCGATCGGAATATTCTGTGTGAACTTGGAGTACCCGGATACAAATTTGCTCCAGAACGAAGTGTGCAATATTGACCAGTATGCGTCCCGCAGACCGCGTCAACCTTATCTCCGTTCGCTGAACGGAGCGATCGGGCGCAAGAGCTTGCCCAATGACGGGATGATTGAGATGGAAGACCCTCGATGCAAGATTGCGGCGATTGAAGTAGAAGACCCTCGGTGCAAAAACCTGCTCAGTGGAGTGGTGATTGAGGTGGAAGATCCTCGGTGCAAGAGCCTGCTCTATCGCGTGGCGCTTGAGATGGAAGACCCTCGGTGCAAGCGAACGACGGTTAAGATGGAAGACCCCCGCTGCAAGAGCCTGCTCATGATCTGGTGATTGAGACGCCAAATGGGTCGCCGGTATCCGCCTATCAATCAGGTCGGCCGCGCTTCTATACCTTAGGCTGGTGCGGTTCAGACAGACGTTCCCCACGTCCAGCCAAGGCCAAGCCACCCTGCTGTGCACTGCCTGTGAGCAATTACGACCAGCCATCAGCAAGCCCATTGATGGATAGTGGTCGATACAAGGCTCTGTCCGGCAAGGAAGCTTTCCCAAAGAGGGCCTTACCTAGTCGCGGGCAGTCACGATGCGAATACCCTTCTATGCACCTTAACGAATCGACAACAACCACCGAACAGAGGAGAGAATCATGATGAAACCGAGCACAGAAGATAAAACAACCGGCACGCTTCACGAAGTCAAAGGCGCAATCAAGCAGAAGGCCGGCGAGATCACGAAGAACCCCAACCTGGAAGCTGATGGCATTGCTGAAAAGAACGCCGGAAAAGTTCAACACGTCGTCGGCAAGATTGAAAAGGCTGTTGGAGAGTAAGCGCATCACCATTGAACTCAGAGACGAGAAAGGTCAAGAGAGCATGGCGCAATCAGTGTTGGAACAGGTGGGCGTACAGATTGACGAGACAGCGCGTAAAGCTTCGCGAGCGGCGTCCGTCCTTGCGGATGCGCTTGAGGATGGCGGTGGAGCAGCACGGCGTGTTACAAAACAGGGCAGCCATGCAGCAGCAGAGCTTCTTGCTGAAACAAGAAAGCGAGTACAGCGGCATCCTATTGAAACAGTTGTGGCAGTATTTGCAGCAGGCGTAGCGGCTGGAGCGGTGATCCGCTGGATGTTGAAGCGAAGGCAATGCTAGCCCATGGACAGGCAATATGAGTGAAGAGGGCAGGAACATTGGTTCCTCTTCACTCACCGTTTCAAGGTGCCAGGCCGTGTGATTGAGAACCAGGTGTAAGTTGCAATGGCTGGTACCGTCGGCAACTACGGTTCGTTCCATACATGGCAATTGACTGCGGCCAGGCCGCCATTCTCACCCCCTCGGATTATTTCTTTGCCAGGGACGGAATCGCAGCCGAAAGCGCCAACAACCAAGAACAGATCATCGTCGCCGACGTTCGAGCTCGATCTATTGGACGAATAGCGTGTCAACGGAAGCGTGATTCCCCTCCAGGGTCTGATCAAAGACGCATGCCACAATGTCGTCCATTTCTCCGATTACAAGGGGCAACGACCGATCGAGGTTGAAAAAATGCTCAGGGGGTGCTTTTAAATCTGTTGTGTGCCTCTAAGAGCCTCCACGCAGGATTTCAAGAGTCTGGCAGACAAGTTGCCGGCTTCCGGTCCTGTCACCGGCATTCCGACCCAGCTCTCATGTTTTAGTTCATAGCGAACTCACATTGTCAGTGCCGCAGCACCTGCCAGCCCGCCTGCTATCGCTCTGCATCGATCTCGGGATACCTGCGCTTGACCGCTGCCACGACCTTCGCGTGTTCCGGCTTTCCGCTGGACCGGGCCAGAGCATCCCGCGCATGCGCAGCATCCTCAATCGGGTAGCGCCGCGTCTTCGGAAAGACAAAATCCCCTGTGGGAAGTTCCTTGCGTTCCTCATACGTAAGCTTGGTCATTTTGACTCCTCCTGTCCTGATTTTTCGGAGCCATGTTCAGCAGCAGGGTAGGTCGGCCTACCGCTAGCTGCAGCAGGCTCCGAGGCTGTGGGATCTGCCGGTTCCAGAAACAGGTCCTCCCAGCCGGCAAGAATAGTTAAGGGAAGCTCGAATTTGCGAACTGTAGGATCAATTGCGCTCGTAGCTTGGACGGCTACGCAGTCACCGTCGTCAAAGGGGTCTGAAACCAATACCATGTGTTCGCCATACAGATCAACGTGCTTCCCCACGATATAGCCGAGCTTCTTAATGTGTGTGCAGTTCTCAGAAGACGAACCAGCAGCTCGTGGTTCCGGAGAAGAAGGGGGCATGGGTCACCTCGGCTGTCAGGAGACTCTCATGCCATGGACATCATAATCTCGGCTAACACCGTCGGTCACTATTCTCTTCCAGTAAACGAGGGGAAACTGAGCGATCTGACACATAGTTCGATTCCCGATCCACAATCCGATCCACAAAATGAACGGTATTCCACGACTTCGGTGGTCTTAGGCGTTCCCCACGGGTTTGTAAGTCGTTGAAAAGCCTCAAAACGGAGGACTGTCACGGCAGGGGTCGCGGGTTGGAATAGGTCGTGTTCCCCGCCAAATGGAAGTGATATCGGACTGTGCCTATTTTTGTGCCCACGCTCATTCAAAATTAGTCTCAATCCAGGCGGTATGGACAGCAGTCCGCAATTTTTTGCCCAGGGCGTAAACGTATGTTATATAGTGGCTTATAGCAACCGATGGCAGCAGGAGGGTCGGCAAATTCGATGGCTGTTAACCGAAGGGTTGTAGGTTCGAGTCCTACCTGAGGAGCCAGAATATTTTATAAGTTATTTATTTCCAATCACTTAAAAAGTAGCTTGACCTATAAGGCCAACAGAAAGGCCAACATTTTTCCACTGCTACTCTCCGCTTCGAATCAGCCTTCTCGATCTCAGAATGACTCCCTCCATGTGCCAAATATAGGTGTTTATGGTCGAGATTATAGGGAGATGAAGTAATTGAATTGCCAACTAAACGATAATCATCTATCCTTTCGTTACAGAAAAATCAACGAAAGGATATCGTGCCAGACACCGATCACACCGCCCGGCAAGGGCGCTATGTCCTCAAGCAGTTTCAGGGCGAAACTGTTCGAGCCTTCGTGCCTCCGCCGTTGCCGCCCGATCCGCCGATCAATCTAGCACGCTTCCAAATTTTACTGGAACAAGCCAACCAGGCCATTGGCAGGCTCGATGGACTGGCATCGCTCTTGCCCGACCTTTCGCTTCTCCTCTACACCTACGTTCGCAAAGAGGCCGTGCTCTCTTCGCAGATCGAAGGCACGCAGTCGTCGCTCTCCGATCTCTTGCTTTACGAGAACGATGAGGCGCCGGGCGCGCCCATCGAGGACGTGCAGGAGGTCTCGAACTACGTCGCGGCCATGAACCACGGTCTGGAGCGTATGCGCTCCGGCTTTCCGTTGAGCCTGCGTCTGATCCGAGAGATTCACGAGATCCTGCTCTCCCAAGGACGCGGCAGCGGTAAGCAGCCCGGCGAGTTCCGCCGCAGCCAGAATTGGATCGGCGGCAGCCGCCCCGGCAATGCTGTCTTCGTGCCCCCGCCGCCAGAACTTCTGAATGAATGCCTGAACCAGTTTGAGCTTTTCCTGCACGACGAGCAGACGGGATTGCCGCTGCTCATCCGCGCCGGCCTCGTCCATGTCCAGTTTGAGACCATTCACCCGTTCCTTGACGGCAACGGCAGGCTTGGACGGCTTCTCATTACCTTTTTGCTCTGCGCCCAGGGCGCACTGAGAGAGCCGATTCTTTACCTCAGCCTCTACTTCAAAACAAACCGCGCAGCTTATTACGAATTACTTGACCGCGTACGAACAAAGGGTGATTGGGAAGCCTGGCTTGATTTCTTTCTTGTTGGTGTGCGCGACACCGCGGAACAGGCGGCCAATGCCTCACGCGAAATCTTGGGCCTTTTCAACCAGGACCGGAAGAAGATCGAAACGCTCGGGAGACCTGCTGCCTCGGTACTGCGAGTCTTTCAACACATGCAGCGCAATCCGATCATTGCCATCCCCTCGGCGGCAAAGCGGATTGGCATTTCTGCTCCGACCGTCGCCAAATCACTGGGCCACATGATCAACCTCGACATTCTCGAAGAGACCACCGGCCGCGAGCGGCACCGTCTCTTTGTCTATCGTCGATACCTGGACATTCTCAACGAAGGGACTGAGCCGTTGAGGTAGATCACTACGAAATGACCGACCTGTTCGCTCTCAGTCCCTTCACTAGCACGCCGTACATTTTTTCGGCAAGAAGCAAATAGGATACGCGCAACACACAAAACAGCGGAGGAAAGCAACCAGTGCCGCAGATATTCGACAATATCGACCAACAGCTATTGCCTGCGTTGAGAACAACGTTGTCAGTCTCTCACCGATCTGACTTCTGCGTCGGATACTTCAACTTGCGCGGGTGGAGACAACTCGACGAGCAGATTGAGAAATGGGCGGGTGGCGACGGCGAGTGTTGCCGCCTCTTGGTTGGGATGCAAACTCTCCCCCAACAGGAGATCGCCGGCGCATACGGAATCATCAAGCAAGATTCTGAGCTAGACAACCAGACAGCTATTCGCTTGAAGAAAGCGTTGGCGGAGCAGTTCCGGACTCAACTCACCCTTGGTGCCCCAACCGACGCTGATGAAGCGGGTCTCCGCAGACTTGCCGGACAAATTCGCAGCAAAAAGGTAATTGTTAAACTTCATCTCCGTCATCCTCTACACGCGAAGCTGTACTTGCTTTTTCGGCATGATCCTGTGAGCCCTGTTAACGGCTTTTTGGGGAGTAGCAATCTGACTTTTGCAGGACTGTCGAAACAGGGCGAGTTGAATATTGACGTGACGGACCACGACGCCTGCGCGAAGCTGGCGAAGTGGTTTAATGACCGGTGGAACGACCGTTGGTGCCTCGATATTTCGCAGGAGATTGCGGACATCATCGACCAAAGCTGGGCGCGTCCCGAGCCGATCCCGCCACACCACATATACGTCAAGATGGCTTATCACCTTTCTCAAGAGGCGCGAGAAGGGATTGTTCGATACGGCATTCCGAAAGACTTCGGGGACCAACTTTTTGAGTTCCAGGAGAAGGCTGTCAAGATTGCCGCCCATCACGTCCAAAAGCGCGGCGGAGTTTTGCTCGCCGACGTGGTCGGTCTCGGCAAGACATTGATGGCAACTGCTCTCGCCAGAGTTTTGGCGGACGAGCTAATGCTCGAAACACTTATTCTCTGCCCGTTGAATCTCGTGAAGATGTGGGAGGATTACTGCCATTCCTACCGACTTCCATCCTGCAAGGTGATGTCCTACTCCAAGGTTTTGCAGCAGCTTCCGGATCTTCGCCGCTATCGGCTCATCATCCTCGACGAAAGCCATAACCTCCGAAACCGTGAGGGCAAGACATATAGGGTAATCCTGGAATATATCCAGAAGAACGACAGCAAATGCATCCTGCTCTCAGCGACGCCCTACAACAAGGACTATCTCGACCTCGCCAGCCAGTTGCGTCTTTTCGTGCCGCCTGACAAGGAGCTTGGGATTGGCCCTGAGCGGCTATTTAAGGAAGTCGACCGCGCACAGTTTATTGGCAAATTCCAATGCGGAGCAAATACGTTGGCGGCATTTGAAAAGAGCCAGTACCCCGACGATTGGCGTGATCTGATGCGCCTTTATATGGTTCGCCGAACACGCGGGTTCATCAAAGCGAACTATGCCAAGACCGACCTGGATAACGGGCGGAAATATCTTGAGTTCAAAGATGGAACTCGCTCATACTTCCCCGACCGCCTTCCCAAGAAGCTCCCCTTTGTTGTCGACGAGAATGATCCGTCAGATCAATACGCCAAGCTATACTCCTCGCCCGTCGTCGATATTGTGAACGGTCTGACTCTACCCCGCTACGGGCTAGGCAACTCGCTGTTGGAAAAACCGGCAATTACCGCCTCTAAAGCTGACGAAGCAATTCTGGCAAACCTCTCAGCCGCGGGTACTCGGCTTATGGGGTTTTGCCGGAGTAACCTGTTTAAGCGGCTGGAGAGCAGCGGCCACAGTTTCTTGCTCTCAGTAGAGCGGCACATCCTCCGCAACTTTATCTTCCTCCACGCCATCGAAAACGGCTTGGAGATTCCGATAGGCACCCAGGACTCCGGCCTGTTGGATACATCTACGTCTGACGAGGACACCGTGGCACAAGAAACATTCGACGAGATCAGCAACACCCAGAGCCACCTTCGCTCCATCAGCGCATTTCGAAACCGAGCCGCCGAGGTCTATGCACTGTATGTGAACAGCTACCGATCGCGATTCCAGTGGATTCGCCCAGGCTTCTTTAAGCCAAGACTCCAGAGTGATCTTCTGGCCGACGCCAAAGCCCTGATGCAGATCTTTGACCGGTGCGAGGTGTGGAATCCCCAAAAGGACTCCAAACTCCAGGCTCTACTAAAATTGGTCAGTCAGAAGCACAAGACGGAGAAGGTCCTGGTATTCAGTCAGTTCAGCGATACAGTCCACTATTTGAACCACCAGCTTTCAGCCGCCGGTATCAAGAGAACCGCGGCGGCGACGGGAGATGCAGAAAACGTCACCGACCTTGCTTACCGGTTTAGTCCTAATACTGTTCACTTAACGAAATCTGTGGCATTCTGTATGAGGCAAAGACAGGAGGCCACAGGTGGCGCGTACGGTTGCGGAACTCCCTCCGGGTGCCCGGATCACGGACTACATCAGCCTTGGCGTAATAACCAAAACGTTTCCTCTCTCCAGCATCGAGCCTGTGCTTTCAAACACAGGGAAGTCCAGCATACGTCAGCGCGATCTGCCGGCGCAGGTGGTTGTCTACTACGTCATCGCTCTGGCGCTGTACATGCAATCGTCCTATCGCGAGGTATTGCGTTGTCTTCTGGAAGCAGTCCAGTGGCTGCGCGATCCCTCGGCCGGTGTGCGGGTGGCGGGGAAATCGGGGATCTCGCAGGCCCGTACGCGGCTGGGCTGGGAGCCACTGCGGCAGTTGCACGATGAGTTGGTCAAGCCGATCGCAGTGCGCAACACGCGGGGCACGTGGTATCGGAGTTGGCGGCTGGTGAGCCTGGATGGCAGCACCCTTGATGTGGCCGACGAGAAGGCCAACGAAGATGCATTCTCTCGCCCTGGAGCCGGCCGCGGTTCAAGCGCTTATCCGCAAATCCGTTTCGTATCCCTGGTGGAGAACGGCACACACGTGCTGTTCGGCAGCCAGATGGGTGGTTACCAGACGGGCGAGATCACGCTGGCTAAAGCGGTGCTTCCACGCCTGAGAAACGGCATGCTTTGTTTGGCTGATCGAAACTTCTTCGGCTTCGAATTATGGCAATTGGCACGGGGAACCGGCGCCGATCTGCTCTGGCGGATGAAAAAGAACATGCGTATGTCTTGCGAGAAGCGTCTGCCCGACGGATCCTATTTGAGCCACGTGTATCCCTCCGAGCGAGACTGGCGGCACAAGACCAATGGGCAAGCCTTGCGGGTAATCGATTATCGCCTGGAGGGAATCGAGGGTTGCGAACCGATCTATCGACTGGCGACGACCATCCTTGATCCAGCAAAGGCCCCAGCTGGCGAGTTGGCAGCTCTCTATCATGAGCGCTGGGAGATCGAAACTGCCTTCGATGAACTCAAGACTCATCTTCGCGGCGCGCAGATCGTACTGCGCTCGAAGACACCGGATCTGGTGCGCCAGGAGTTCTACGGTCTGCTGATGGCCCACTTCGCTATCCGCGGTCTGATGCACGAAGCCGCTCTCAAGGCTGACGAAGACCCTGACCGGCTCTCGTTCCTTCACGCCGTGCGCGTGATCCGTCGCAAAATAGCGTCCTACAGCGCTATTCCCCCCTCGGCAGAGGAGGGCCTTTCATAAAGCGGTTCTCGATGAGATCCTTCAGGAACGCGTCGTCTCCAGCCGTAACCGGCGCAATCCCCGCGGCGTCAAGCGCAAGATGAGCAACTTCCCGCTTCGCCCGCGGCACATCAAGCCTCTTCCGCCAATCGACATCCGAAGGGCCATCAGGATTATTAAGTGAACAGTATTACTTTTAGGGTGCTATTCCCGTACACGCTCATGGTCGTTGCAACGTTACTGTGCCGCATCTGCTTTTACTGCACGCCAATCGCCCCGGCGAAGGCAGAGGGCAAGTTCAAGGGACGCAAGCGGACGTTGAATACAGGCAAGGTGAGGGAACTGGTCAACCGCGCAACGGCGTGGGAGGTCTCCAGGACCGCTCTGGCTACAGTTATTCTTCGGCGTACTAAACAGCCTATCTTAAGCATCTATTTGAGCGTACAGTTCATATGCATGCCGGCTTGAGTGGTTCCGGTTTTTAATCGCCGGCTGTACGCGACACCTTTTCACCGGGTTTCCGCTGTACTGAGACGCCATGTCCTGCGTAGGCATCAATATCGGCGCACTGACGGTGAAGGTGGTCGCGGTCCGGGCCGGCGCCAGAAACGCCAAAGTGATAGCCCATCAGGGACGCCCCCTGGAGGTTCTTGAGCAGTTGTTGGCCGCACCGGAGTTCGCCGGCGCCAGATATTTTGGCGTATCTGGTCATCTGGGCCATATCTCTGAGTTTGCCGCCATCCAACGCGCTCTCCGCGAGGTGCGCGAACGTGCGGAGGGCGAGTTCGACGCGGTGGCATCCTTGGGCGGCGAATCGTTTCTGGTCTACACACTCGCGGATGGAAGAGTAACCAACGTCTTGTCGCATAACAAGTGTGCGGCAGGCAGCGGTGAGTTCTTTGTGCAACTGATCGGCCGGATGGGATTGGACATCGACACAGCGATCGGCCTCTCGTCCTCCGGCAAGGTCGTTCCGCTGGCTTCGCGCTGCACCGTGCATTGCAAGTCCGACGTGACCCACAAGCTCAATCGTCGCGAGGCCACTCCCGCTGACATATTGAAGACGCTGCACGAAAGCATGGCCGGCAAGGTCGTCTCGCTCCTCGAAAAGGGGCAAACCTCGTTGCGGCGCGTGTTGCTGATTGGGGGCGTGACGCGCAACCCGGCATTTCTTGAGGCGCTGCGCGACAAACTTCCAGCAACTCAGCTGGTAGTGCTGCCGGAGAGCGAGTGGTTCGAAGCGTGGGGCAGCGCATTGCTCACTCGCGAGAATCCTCTCTACAAGTCCCCGCACCTTTCCCTTCCGCCAGTCTTCGATACGCTCCCGCCCCTTTATCGATTCGAAGACCAGGTGCGGGTTATGGCCGCCCCACCCATGCAGAGGCCGCCTGACGGTCCCATGGTCCTGGGCGTGGATGCGGGCTCGACAACCACCAAGGTGGTCCTGCTCGATCCCGCCACGCGAACCATTGTGGCCTCCCATTACACGCGCACGCGCGACGATCCCGTGGCCGCGGTTCGCGAGTGCCTCGGGGCTCTCATCGGCCGGCTCGGTAATCGCCCCGTGGGTCTGGTAGGCGCAACCGGCTCGGCCCGGGAACTGGTTGGCGCATGCCTGGGAACGGAGCGTGTGTACAACGAGATCTCAGCCCACGCCGCCGGCGCAACCCACTTTGCCGCCGACGTAGACACCATCTTTGAGATCGGCGGGCAGGACGCCAAGTACATCTACCTGCGCAATGGCGTGCCCATTGGCTATGCCATGAACAACGCCTGCTCCGCGGGCACCGGCTCTTTTCTCGAGGAGAGCGCGCTGAGCGATCTGGGGGTCGGCGTCTCCGAAATCGCGGACATCGCCATCGCCGCCCCCTCTCCGGTTAAATTCAAAGCCACCTGCGCGGCGTTCATCAACTCCGACATCCGCATCGCCCAGCAACAGGGCCAGGAGCGCGACAACATTCTTGCCGGGTTGGTCTATGCCATCGCCGACAACTACCTCACCAAAGTCAAAGGCCAGCGCCCGGTCGGGAATAAGGTGCTTCTGCAAGGAGGAGTGGCTCTGAACCGGGCGGTCGGCTACGCGTTCGCTCAGCGTGTAGGGCGTCCGATTGTGATCCCGGCCAATCCCGAGCTGCTCGGTGCTCTGGGCGTGGCGCTGCTGGCTCTCGAACGCTCGGGCTGCGCGCTGGACGCGGCCATCGATCTTGAGACTCTCGCCTCGGCGGAGATGAAACTCGTAGGCCGATTCACCTGCCAGGCCTGCAAGATGTATTGCAGCATCGAGCGCTTCGAGGTGGCCGGCCGGAAGTTTCCTTTCGGTGGCCGCTGCAGCCTGTACGAGAATGTGTGGAAGAGAAAATCCCGCATCGCGCCGGCTCCGGACCTGGTCGAACAGCGCGCCGCGATCGTCTACGGTGTTACCAAACTTGCCGCCGCAGAGCCAAAACAGGAAGAGCTAAATCAGGAACCCAAGAAGCGCGATTATTGGGACGTTGGCCCCGCGCTTGAGGCCGCGCGGTCGTTCTTTGAGGAGTCCTTCGGTCAGCCCGGCGCCAAGCCGCCGATCAGGGAGACGCGCATCGGCATTCCTCGCGCGCTCACTACGCACTCCTTGTTCCCCCTCTATTCTTCGTTCTTCTCCGCGCTGGGGATGGAGGTTGTGTTATCCGCCGTTGACCTGCGCGGCGATCTCAAGTCGAATTCCGGCTTTTGTCTTCCGGCGCAGATCGCACACGGCGCAGTCTTCGATCTGGCGCAAAAGGATGTGCGCCTGGTCTTCTTTCCGCAGTTGGCGCGCATGCCTCAAAACGACTCTTCCAAGGACTCCTACCTCTGCCCCATCTCACAAGCCGGCCCCTATTTCCTGGCCAAGGCATTTCCCGATACCCGCTTCCTCGCGCCCATTCTGGATTTCTCCGACGGGTACGCAAACAACACGGCGATGACGGAGATGGCCGTGCGCGAGTTGGGTGTCTCGCGGGAGTCGGCCAACGAGGCCTGGCGAGTGGCCGTGCGCGATCAGACTGGCGCCGAGCACGCCCTGCTGGAGATGGGCCGGCAAAATCTCGCTCAGGCATTGGCAGCCGGTAGGCCGGCGATTTTATTGGCCGGCCACAGTTACAACGCCTACACGCCTGAGGCTTCGCAATCGGTGGGCAAAAAGCTCTCCAGCATGGGAGTGCTCGTGATTCCCGCCGACTGCCTTGAGCCGGTCGGGGCAGGGCCAACGGCCTGGCATTTCGCAAATCAGATATTGAATGCGGCATTGCTCGCAAAACAGCATTCCAACCTCTTTCTCCTCAGTGTCAGCAATTTCAGTTGCACTATCGACGCATTCACGCACTCGGTCCTCGCCTCCCAATTGGGGTCCAAGCCGTATCTGATTTTGGAAATCGACGCTCACACCGCCGACGCCGGCGTGCAAACGCGCCTCGAAGCTTTTCTCGATGTCGTACAGAACTACCGCGCGTCTCAAACCGGACCCGTCAGGCCGTTTGCACCTTGCACGCTGCTCACTGACGGAGTCGTTCTTGCTTCCAGCGGCGAGCGAGTGCCGCTCACCGACCCGCGGGTTAAACTGCATCTTCTTAACTTCTCGCAGTATCACGCCGAGTCCGCGGCCATGGCCCTCGGTTGGCTTGGTTTGCATGCCGGCCAGGAGGTTCCCATCGATCGTGGTCAGCTCGATCTGGGCCTCCAGTCCACTTCCGGCCGTGAGTGCCTTCCGCTGCCCCTCGCTATCGGACAGCTCCTCAAAATCCTCCGTGATCGCAAGCCCGGAGAGATCGTCGGCTACTTCATGATGCGGGGTGGAGCTCCTTGCGCAGCCGAGGCTTATATGGAGTATTTCGAGCGGTTCATCGTCGAGCATCAGTTGACCGATGTATTCATGGTCAGCCCCGGACCGGAAGACGGCTATCTCGGATTTGGGCCCTCTATTCTCATGAACAATTTGTCGCCGGCTATTCTGCTGGCGGACATCCTCGTAGAGATCGATAATGTTCTTCGCGTAGTGGGGGCTCCTGGCAGCATCGAGCAATTCCAAAAGGAATGGAAACGAATCAGGGCCAGGTCTGAAACACTCGACGAGTTCACTTCCGAACTGCCGACATTTGTGGAGCGCTTAGCTGCGCTGCCGCGCATCCGAGATCCCATTACCTGCCCCAAGGTGGTCGTCACGGGCGACTTCTTCGCCCGCTTCAGTCCATTCTTCATGGATGGAGTCCGCGACCTGTATGCTGCGCGCGGAATCATCCTCAAGCCCGTCGATCTGACTGAGCTCTTCCTCTATGTCACCTATGATGGGATGAGAGAAATGGCCAATAACTGGGGCCTGAAGCCGGGAGGTTTCGCACTTGCGAAAGCCTGTACAAGGATGTTGGAGCCCGATGGGCAACAGTATCTGCAGCAATGGTGGGGATATCAGTCCGGAAGAAAAGCCGAGCAATACTACCGCGAAATATTCTTGAAGACCGGACTCCTGATCTCCAGGCCCAACGACGTTGTTACTGTGCTTGAGAAGAGTTCGAAACATATCTCGCCGCAGATCTTCGGCGAGGCCACCACGACGGTGGGCAAAGGTTTGATCGCCGAATACGAGGGCTATGACGGGATTATCGTAATCGGGCCATTCAACTGTCTTCCCTTTAGAATCTCCGAGGCGATTCTCAAGCCTCTCAGCATTCAACACAGCATGCCTCTTCTCAGCTACGAAACCGACGGCTGCGCTGTGTCACCTGCGGTGCTCAGACAAGTGGACGTGCATATTCAGCAGGTTCTCGAGCACGCGGCCAGAACCAACGGAGCGTGCCTCAAAGTCTCTGATTCGCGGATAGAACATGATGCGGCCCCAATGTAACGGAAAACGATGACTCGCCTGTGGCCGGAGCGCCAACGACAGGGAGACTTGCCCGAGTATGTTGAGGCAACACCTACCTGAGGAGCAAAATCTCCGCCGCTGCGGCCTTGCTTCCCTGACACATCCTTAAGTGACTGTTATCACAGCCCTTATTCCCTCGCGAGTGCAAAAATCGCCGTCCGTTGGAGGGTAGGCTATGTCTTTCAATCTTCGCTTTGCTGTCTTCTTCGCGCTCCTGGCTTGCTCCTGTCATACACAGACAGCAGTTCAGCAACCACAGACAGCAAAGAACCAACCACCGGCAAGCGGCGCCGGCGGGCTTGTCCCTTACCAGATGCAGGACCCCGGTCTCATCCTCTACAAGCCCGCCGACTGGACCGTCACTCCGCAGCACACGGCGACTGATCTGCATATTGTGGTCTCAGAGCCCGGAGGCGCGTCACGCGTCGAAGCCGATTTTGCCGACAATCGAAAAATGAATCTCAATTCCCTGACCTTGCTCGCCTCCTTCACCCGGCAGATGAAGCAGAATCATCCTGACCTGAACCTGAGCGAGACCATGGCCTGCAAAGATCCGGCAATCTCCTGCGCGGTAACCACGATTGCCTACGCTGCCAGCGGCGTACCCATGAAAGGGCGCTACTTCTTTCACGCCGACAACGTGCAAGCCGTGGTCCGCGGCTACCAGGCGCCCGCCGCTCAGTTCGATGGCAAACGTCCGCTTCTTCTCGACGTCCTCACCAACATCCATCTGGTCCCAGCGGGCGCGCAGGCTGCCGCGGCAAAACCACCTCTGAATGTCCAATTCACTCAGCGCTCGGCGTCGGACGGTTCCTGGCGCCTAAGCCTGCCGTCCGACTGGGCAGTGACCGGTGCACAGGGAAAAGTGCTGGCTGGGTCACCCGACGGTGGTTCCGGCTTCCTTTTCACCTCGTTTACGATCTTTCCGCCTCGATACATGGGGATTCAGTTGCCGCCGCAAGCGATCGTCTCTGCTTACCAGCCTCCGCAGCAGAGCATTGGAGTGATCTGGCAGAAGTTCAACAATCGACAAATCCACATCATTGCCAGCAAGGCCGATCCACAGACTGCCGGCTACTGCACCGTTCAGCTCCGCAAGCGCTGCGAAGCCGCCGACGTGCAACTGAGCTGGGTTTCTCCCAAGGGCGTGGCCTGCACCGGCAGCTTCAAGGTCCTCAATGGCGTGCCCAGCGTCACCGGAGAGTGGTTCAGCATCGTGGCCGGCATATGGGGCCCCTCCAACAACATGGATCAATACCTGCCTGTCCTCGATCAAGTCGCTCGATCCTTTTCCATCAACGACCAGTATGCCCAGGAATACATCCAGGAGGGGATGCAGAATCTTCGTGCTTTGCAGGCCCAAACACAGCAGGCAATCAATGGCCTCTACTCCGCCATCGACGACAGCCGACGCGCCGCCGAAGCCCGTTCCGACAGCCGCGAGCGATCGGTCGATGCGTTCAGCGACTACATGCTTGGCAACAGTTACTGGATCTCCGACGTTGAGGGGGGAAAAGTGTATGCCACCGACCCCTGGGGAACCGAGGATACGCAAACCCAGCAACGCCTCGAAGGCGCGCCCTACGATTACATCAACTTCACGGGACAGAATCCGAACTATCCCTCGGAGCAGATGCGCGAGGTCACCAGCTACGACCTCAATCACCTGCAATGACAGGCGGCACGCATCGTAAGGCCAATCTTCTCACCGGCAGGTTTCAGGATTTGCTGCTGGATGATCCCTGCGTAGTAGCAGCCGCCCGTTATGTGGGGGCGGTTCTTGCCGAAATACTGACCTTCCATTTGGTCCAGTTCTGACTAGCTGGGCCCTTCACATCAGCACGAAGTCCTACTTCGCTCCGCCATATCGCTCCTTTTCGGCGGGGTTGTAAACCGTCGGCACCATACCGGTAACAGATATGCCGAGCGTCTTCTGTGTCCTGCGCCCGTTCAGCCCCGTGGAAGCTACCTTCACCGTATATTGCCCAGGCTGCGTGTACGCGTGGGAGACGTTCGACACCATCCGCACTCACGCCGTCGCCAAACTCCCAATGGTACCCCAGAACCGGCGCATCGGCACTGGCCGCAAGAGCATGAAACTCGACGAGAACGCCGGCCTGCCCGGCAGACAGCGCATGCACATTGAAGGCAGGAGGTGTTTCGGGGACAGAGGTGTCGATCAGCTTGATCATGCGCACGGAGGTCGGCGGTTGAGCGATCACGAGCTTACCGTTTTCGATGGGCACGGCGCCGCCCCGCAGCACATCGGTCGCCGTATATGAGGCATTGGCCCTCAGCCCCAAAACATCCAGCCCAATTGTGCGGCTGCGCGTCTCCACGGTCCAGTTGAAGACAGCAAGAATCTGTTGCCGCGGGTCTTCCTTGAGCAGGAAAACACTCGGCTGCCTGTCTTGCTGGCTGTATGTCATCAAGTCCAGGGGCACGGCAGCGCGGCTCAGCCGAACCATGTCGAGCAGGTCCGCATTCCTGACCAGGGCAACGCGCTCCGGGGAAGCGCCCAAGGCGGGCAAGTCATCGCCTATCTCAAACATGCCTCCTGAGACAGCCGAAAGCGCGATCGAAGCCTCCGCCTCATCCAGCGTCAGCGGCCGCTTGTTGCCATGCCAAACGCGGTCCGGGATGACCTGCTTGGAGACGGTAAAAGCATCCGGGTCGGAGATGTAGAAGTTGCGGTGCATATAGTACCGCGCCGCCACGCCCATCGCGGCGTCGTATGTGGATTCAAAGGTGTGCCCGGTGTCCTGCGAGATGCGGCCTGTATTCACAATCCCCACCGGCGTGAGCATGGGACTGCCATCCTTGTCGAGAACCACGTCGTCCCCAACCGTCTCCCGAATGATCTCCAGCCCGATGCGCAGTGCCTCAAGCGCTGTCGTGTTGGGGCGGTAGTACACCCCCTCCACCGCCGAGGAATCCATAAAATCCAATTTGATGAAGACGCACGCCCCAGTCGTTCACCAGCGTGCGATAGGTTGAGCGCAGATACTCCTGGGCCCCGGGATTGGTGGTATCCAGCGCATATAGCTCGTCGAACGTACTGCCCCCGCCGACCTTGCCGATATGAATCGGCTCCCCAGCCAGGTTGCGCACCAGCCAGTCACGATGATGCTCATATACCCACGAACGCTCCGACACCTGGAACGGCGCCACCCACAGCCCGAATGTGAGTCCCTGATTCTCTACCTGATGGCCCACATATGCCATCCCCCTGGGAAACGCCTTGCCGTCTGCAGTGGCGTACTCCCCCCGCGCGTACTGGTACCCCTCATCCACAAAGAAGTATCGATACCCCAGCGAGGCAAGATTCTGCTTGAGCCACGCGGCATTGGTGAGCACCGTATTCTCGGTTACGTGATAGTAGTAAGCCGTCCAGCTCCACCAGCCCATGGGGGCGGGCATGGCAACGTGCGGCTTGTGGAGAATGCGAACGGCGCGCCCATAGTTCTCGAGCTGTTCATGATAATCGGAGCCGATGGAGAACATCAGCCGCTCCGAGCCGATGCTCTCACCAGCAGGGATCCGGAGACGGAGTGCAACAGCGTTAGCCGGTCCGTACTCCTGATTCCGATCCTGCAACGCCTCGGTGGTTCCGGTATCCGCTACGTCGTAGGAAAGAAAATGCGGATCGGGCAGCTCAGAGCTTTGCAGAAGGAAGACGGTGACAAACCTGTCGGCGGACAGCGCTCCCAGAAAGAGACTCTGCCCGCTCTGCCGGTTGTAAATCGAGCTGGCTTCCAAACCCCCGGTGGAGGCCATGGTCCGCCTCTGAGAGATCCATCAACCTCATCTGCGGAGTATTCTCCTCGTAGCTGTCGGAGAGAATGCGGTCCGCCGAGGCAGGCCCCTTCAGTTGCAAGACGGCGCCAGTGCTGGATCTTCACCATGCGAATGGCATGGACTTCGATGGGTTCCCCAGTCGAGTTGTTCACGCTTACCCGGATCTCTCCCCAGGGCTGGTTCTCATATACGCGAAACTCGCAGACAAGGTCGGGTTTGCCGGCCAACCCGGTATGGGTCACCGTCAAAAGATGGCCGGATCCCAATTCATCGTCAAACGGGACAATCGCTTTCAGATGGCGGGGATAAAGCGAGGAACGAAGCGTTCCACCCGCAGTATCGGCCTCCACCTCTGAGCGCAGGACATCTCCGGGAATCGCCGTTGACCGTAAAGCGTAGAAGCCGTCGTCGTATGCCTCGATGGCGAGATTGCCGCCGTGAATCAAGCCCGGCAGAGAGGGCACGGACTGTCCGCGCGCTCCACTTGCGGGCCAGAATACTTGCAAACCGAGCAAAAGCATCCATGGGAAGATCAAACGCGCCCATTTCATCCCAGATATCCTCCTATCGAAGCAATTTGGCCGCAGGCCCCCTGCAAACCTGTCAGTCTAAAGAAACGATGTGATCAAGCCCGGCAATGAAGCCTGCCTGGACTGGATTTCCGGCGTTCAGTCCCTGAGGTTTAACGCCTGGAACCTCTGCGGGATTCCTCCTGCTCCGTCCCCTGGCAGCTGAACTCCCGGAAAGTACAGAGCTCAATTCTCCACCTACGCGCCTATGCGTTTGAGGCTTTGGGGGCCAAATTCAGGACAATCAAGCGCGATATACGCCTCTCAGAACACAAATTGCCTGTAAGAGGGCCGATTGGCTCCATAAGCCCCTCTAGCAGGCGGATTTCGATTTGGAAACATTTTAGCACGCTGGACTCACTTTATGTTGCGCTTGATTTCGATTTCTATGCTAATATTTCATTTGTTCACCAGTCCTTGGGTTGAGAGAATGAATGCCAATGCGGAAGATCGCAGAATCCGGAGGCAGTGATTTTCTCTGTGTCCGCCCAGGAACGATGCTGATCGATGGAGACAAGCAAGATGGAGAGCGGAGCAGCAACATTGCGCGAGATTCATAGCCAGCCCGAAGTTTGGGGCCGGTGCCTGGACACATTAGACAAACTCGATTTGGAGCGTCTGGTTGGTGACAAGGGCCCATTTACTCACGAGTGGCTCTTCGTTGGCTGCGGCACGAGCTACTATCTGGCACAGGCTGCCTCGGCTACGTTCACGGGCTTGACGGGTGCGCCCGCTCGGGCTGTGCCGGCCTCTGAAATACTCCTCTTTCCCAAGTTGGTGTTTCCGGGTGATGAGGCCGTCTTCTTCCCGGTTCTGATCTCCCGTTCAGGCCACACCTCCGAGGTATTGCAGGTGGCCGAATTCCTCAGGCTGCGAGGCGTCGAGTTCCTGGCAGTCACCTGCGATGGCAACGAACTGACCGAACGCAGCACCCGAATGCTAAGATTGCCGGTCACGGAGGAGAGCACAGTGATGACTTCTTCGTTCACCTCCATGCTTATGGCGCTCCAATATATCGCGGCGCGCTTTGCCAGGCAAGATGAGTTTGTGGAGGCGCTGCACTCCCTGCCTGCGGCCCTTGCCGGGCTGCTCCCAGTCTACGCTCCACGCATCGAAGAATTAGCGCAACGATCGTTTGATGACGTGGCCTTTCTCGGACATGGCGCGCTGTACCCCATTGCGTCTGAAACCGCGCTCAAGGTCATGGAGTCTTCGTCGAGCTACGCCCAGTTCTTTCACACGCTTGAATTTCGCCATGGACCCATGTCCATTGTGTCGGAGAAGGTTCTGGTGGGGGCGTTGCTCTCCGAAACGGGTTACGCGGAAGAGAGCGCGGTATTGCTGGAGATGAAGAGTTTTGGGGGATGCACCCTGGCCATTGGAAATCGGCTCTCGCCCGAAGTTCTGGACTCTGCCGACCTGGCCATTGAACTCGCACTGGCTGTGCCTGAACTTGCCCGCCTGGTCGTCTACGTCGTGTGGGGGCAGTTGCTCGGCAGTTGTCTTGGATTGCGAAAGGGTCTCAATCCTGACTCCCCTCGTCATCTTACCCGTGTTGTCACGCTCGTGGATTAAGGCAATATGAAGAAGCGTTTTGATGTGACGATTGCGGGTGAGATCAATCTGGACCTCATTCTCTATGGACTCCCTGAAGTCATGCCGCTGGAGCGCGAGCTGCTCGCCAACGACTTTCGGTTGACTCTGGGCAGTTCCTCGGCAATTCTCGCGCACAACCTCGCTGCGCTCGGTGTCTCAGTCGGTTTCATCACCCGCCTTGGGGATGACGCACTGGGCAGCATAGCCCTGCAACGGCTGGCGGAGAAAGGGGTCGACCTCACTCGCGTCAAGCGCGTCTCCGGCGGAACATCAACGGGCGTTACCATCCTGTTGAACCACGACGGCAAGCGTCATATTCTCACTTATCCGGGAGCCATGTTCGAAATGACTGCCCGGGACCTCGATATGCCGTATCTTGCCTCGGGCCGGCACTTTCATCTCTCCTCGCTCTTTCTTCTCAAGGCGCTTCAGCCGGACCTGCCCTCGATATTCAGACAACTAAAGGCCGAGGGCCTTACGCTCTCGCTCGATACCAATGACGATCCCGAAGATCTCTGGGACGGCGTGCTCGACGAACTTCTGGGCATCGTCGATATCTTCCTGCCCAATGAGCACGAGGCCTGCCGCATCAGCGGCAAGGCCGATGCCGAGAGCGCCATCGAAGCTCTGGCACAGCGCGTCCCGCTGGTGGCCGTCAAGTGCGGCAAGCGCGGTGCGCTCGTACAGGCAGCAAGCCGGCGTTGGCTGGTCCCCGCCGAATCTGTCACGCCCCTGGATACGATCGGCGCCGGCGACAGTTTCGATGCCGGATTTCTGGCTGCATACCTGCGCGGCGAGGCGCCGGAATCCTGCGCGGCCTTCGGAAACCGTACCGCCGCTCTCTCTACCCTGCGCCCGGGAGGCACGGAGTCTTTCCGCGATCCTGCATTGGTGGGAGACTTTCTTTCCCGGGTCGTCTGAAACGGAGAAGGCAGTCTATGCGCTACAAAGAGGGCTGTTCGACTCCGATCCCACGGCTCGCTGCCGGCATCTCAAATAGATTGATGCATTTACACCCATACGCCTGCATGCGCAGCCTCTCTAGCCCAACCTACGGAACGCGCCAGATGCGCGGATGCCGCGCAGGGAGTCTGCGACAGCCTAGTGGCTTAGTTCATTCGGGCAGTCCTCGTGAGTTGCAATTTTGCGCACCACCGCCAGCGCAAACAGGTAAGATAGGGAACAATTCGCAAGGTTTAGGATAGAGAATATGAAGGCCAACACAAAGAGCGGAAGCGACATGCTCATCCAGGAGCGGCGCAACCACCTGCTCAACCTGATCCAGCGCGATGGGCGCGTTCTGGTCTCGGAGATATCCGACGAGCTGGGTATTTCCCGCATTACCATCCGCAAGGACCTCGACTATCTGGAGTCCATGGGATTGGTGCAACGCACCCATGGCGGAGCACTCTCTCCCCAGGAGAGCACACTGCTCGATCCCTCTCTGCAGGAGAAGGAGCAGAAGCAGCTCAAGGAGAAACAGCATATAGCCAAGGCAGCCGCTTCTCTCGTAGAAGAGGGCCACTGCATTCTGCTCGACTCCGGAACGACAACCACGGCCATCGCTCGCGAACTGCGCCGCTTCTCGCGCCTTACGGTCATCACCAATGCCGTAAACATTGCCACCGAGTTGGCGGGGACGGATTTTGAAGTCATTCTGACCGGCGGAACGCTGCGCAAGAACTCGTTTTCCTTAGTGGGACCTCTGGCCGAGGAAGTGCTGAGCGAGATGCATGCCGACATCCTCTTTCTCGGCGTGGATGGATTCGATACAAAGATCGGTCCTATGACGCCGAACGTCCTCGAGTCGCGCGTGAACCGTGCCATGATCAAGGCAGCCACGCGCGTAGTAGCCGTCTGCGACTCCACCAAATTCATGCGCCACAGCCTGGCGCTGATCGTGCCAACCAAGGCCATCCACACTGTCATCACCGACGACCAACTGGGCGATAAGGATATGGAAGAGCTGACCTCGGCAGGTATTGAGGTGATTCGCGTCTAGTGTCCTGTCTCTAAGGTTCATCTCATAAATGCTGTCATCCTGAGCAACCGTAGCGAAGCGCAGGGAGTCGAAGGATCTGCGTTTCGGACGCTTCTGGCATGACACCAAGCCTCAAAGAAATGCAATGAACTTCTGAGACTCCTAGAGCAAGCGCACTTCCGCGGGGAAAACACGGTTGGCTCATCTCGGATGCAAAAGATGCCGCTCGGGCGGATTGATTGCCTCAGGCTTTCTGCGCGAAACAAGCACCGGCATAGATCCGCAGCACCTGCCGGATGCGGTGAATAATCAGGTCATGTGCGTCAGGCTGTAGCGTTCCGGCGCGGACTGCACGATACTGCTCGGGCAGGAATAGACTGAGCATCGTTTCAGGAATTGCCGTCTGGCGCAGGTTCGACATGAGCGTTTTCACCGATTCCTTCACTTCCGGCTGGTTCCAGTAGTAGCGCACCCGGTCGCTGTAACTGTAGCGCCGTTGCAGACGCAGGGAGCGCTCATCCCCTGTGTAATGAAGCTCCCAGTGGCGGGGATCTTTGCGCATCACGCGCTCCAGCACATCCATCAGTTGTGAACATTGCCCCTGCGCCACCAGCTCTGTCTCAATCGACGATAGTGCGGCCAGAGCCTCTCGCATGGCGAAGGTGAGCGCCGGTCCAACCTTTAAGATTGCGAATCCATCGCGCACCAATATGCGATATGCCTCGGGCCGTTGGTAGTCCGTGGAGTGTGCCTCATAGACCAGACCCTCTTCTTCCTTGAGCAGTTCGGTGAGATGCACGGCACGCGCCGGGTCATAATCGACGACACTGTCATGGTTGAATTCAACTCCCGGTTGTACCACCAGGGCGATCACCCGCGGCCATACGTGTCCAAGTCCCGCCTCTTTGAAGACGCGCCGGTGCGTGGCCAGAGTCTCGGCCGCGGCTTCACGGCTGGTTACAGGGAGCTCGGTCAGGCTTTCCGTCGCCCCGCCGGGGACGGGCACTTCGGTGCCAATCACATAAACAGGCTTCTGATCGCCACTCGCCTGTTCCGCAGCCGCACAAAGGACTGCTGCACGGCGGGCGATTGTCTCCCCGCTAAGCGGACCCTTGTCATCCGCACACGCCATGCTGGCATCGAGGTGAATCTTCTGAAACCCCGCCCGCACATAGGCTTGTACGGTGCGCTCCGCTTCGCGCATTGCCCCAGCCGCCGGTTGCCTCTGCCAGGGATTTGGGCCCAGATGATCTCCGCCGAGGATTACCCTTGACTCGCTGAGTCCCTTGCTGACCGCGATACCGATGACGCGCCGCTGAAAGTCCTCGGGCAACATGCCCGTGTAGCCTCCAAGGTGATTCACCTGGTTGGAAGTGGCCTCGATTAAGACGTCCGACTCATCTTCAAGTGCCTGGTCAATTGCTGCATCAAGCACCCAGGGGTGCGCGGAGCAGACGGAATAGATTCCCTTGGACGCGCCCTGGCGTCGCGCCTCAGCTAAGTGCCGCAATACATTCGACATTGCCTCTCACCATTTCCCAGACGTGGGTATCCGGGCAGAGCCGCGGCTCTCCCAATTCGAACAGGGCTGAACAGCGATTCAGCTTCACTCCCGCCCCTGCGCAGTCTTCGGAGGAGTCCCATAATCAGCCAATTCTACACTTATACGAAATAAAACGAAATATTACAATTGTAAAGGCAACAGCTATGGATTTTATTTGCGGACCGAATTCTGTTTGGAACTGACCTGGCGCCCGATGTCGCAATGTATCATCTCCACGATCGCTTCCTGGAGACAGCCGACGAGTATTTCGAGTACCCTTCGCATGCCTCGCGCCAAGGCCGATGGAATATCTACGGGGCTTTTCCTGCCCACGGATGTGCTCGAGAAGGTGTACCGCGGCAATGCGCTGAAACTGCTGCACGCCAACTCCCGATGAGGATCGGATACGCACCCGTTCATTCGCCGCATGCCGATCGAAAATCGGTTCCCGTCTTAAAACCGTTCGAGTCTCAGTGCGCGATGGGAACGCGGCTTTGGTCGGCCTCCGGCGGGTCAGCCGCGCCTGTGGCGGGGCCATGCCAGACTCCGCCGCCGTATGTGGTGATGTAGATCTGGGTCGGGTCGTTGGGGTCGAGAATGATGCGATGGCCCCACTTGAAGTCGTAGCCCCTGATGCGTGCCCAATGGGCGCCGCGGTCGGTGGAGCGGTAGGCCGCGGCGTCAAAGCCGCAGATATAGAGCGTGTCGGGATGGCGGGGATCGATGGTCAGGTCGTAGACGTGCTGCGATTCCGTGAAGAGGGCCCGCCACGTCTTGCCGCCGTCGTCAGAGGCAAAGACACCGCCATTCCGGTCGGCGTCCTCGCCCTCCTGTCCCCATGCCGTGAGGTAGAGGCGCTGCGGATTGCGCGGGTCGATCTCCAGGCCGGTTGGGCCGGTGACGCCTGAGGGAAGGTCGATACGCTGCCAGTGTTCCGCCTTGTCCGTCGAGCGATAGAGGGCTCCGGCGCCGGACGGGGAATGGTCCTTGTCCCTCGCTGCGGCGAGAGACGACCAGGTATAAAGAGCCGTCCTGCGAGGCAGTGATGCGCCAGGCAAACGGTTCGTCGCCGGCGATGCCGTTGTTCTTTTGCGTCCAGCTTTGGCCGTTGTCGGTTGACTTGTAGACGCCGCGGCCAAAAGCGCAGGCGTACAGGGTGCGGCTGCCGGCGGGGCTGGAGGGATCGAGAAGGATGTGGGTGATGGAGTCCGATGGAATGCCGGCATTGCTCGGCTGCCAGTGGTTGCCGCCATCGGTGGAGACAGCGACGCCGCCGGTGAAGCTGCGAGGGCCGCGGCCTCGCCACATCTTGGGACGAGGGAGATCGTGGGTGCCGCTGAAGGCGCCCCAGATCAGGCCGCGCTGGGTGGGATCGAAGGCCAGCCAGTAAGTGGTATTGCGCCAGTCTTCGGGAACGCCTTCGCTGCTGCTTCGCCAGGATTGGCCGCCGTCCGTGCTCTGGAAGAGACCCATATCGGTGTTGTCCATATAGATGTGCCGCGAATCGAAGGGATCGAACTGCACGCCGTAGTTGGTGGTTACATCCAGGCCGCGGGAGATCCAACTGCCGTCGGCGAGTTGCCTGGAGTTCATCTCCTGCCAGGTTGCGCCGCCGTCGAGGGTGCGATAGGTGCGGAAGAGGTCGGTCGCGTAGACTACGTCGGGATTGGTGGGCGCAACACCCAGGCTGTCCGGCGTGTCGAACCAGATGTCGCGGCTATCCTGCCTGGCGCGCTGCTCGATCCAGCTTCCGCTCAGGTTGGCGGCTGGCTGGTTCGATTCCTTGAAGACAATCTTCCAGGTCTGGCCGCCGTCCGTTGTCTTGGCGATGCCGTTGAACAGGTTCTCCTTGCCCTCGCCGATTTGAAGGCCTCGGAAACCGGCATAGGCGACCTCCGGGTGGCGATCGCTGGCGGCGATGGCTTCAAAACTGCCGGAGGTCTGTTGGAGCGAGGGCGTAATCGGACTCCAGTGCAGGCCGGAGTCCTCGGAGAGATATATCTTTCCGTCCTGGCCGGTTGCGTAGATCCAGACCGAGTCGCCGGACCGCGCCGCGCTGGCTGCTCTTATGCCGGTTGGGATGCTGCCCTAGTTCGGTGATGCTTCCATCGGGAGCGATGCGATAGGCTGCGGAGCCGGAGACGGCGATCAGGCCGGAGCCCTGCGGAGTGAGGAGAAGAACGTGTTGAGGCAAGGTAGCGAGGCGGCTCCACGAGGCGCCTCCATCTGACGATGAGACGATGACAGCAGGCTGGCCTCTCTGCTCAAAGGAGAGATAAAGATGTTCCGGGCTTCCCTGGCCGTTCTGGCCGCTTCGGGGAGCGATGGCAATGGCGGAGATATCTCCGCCAGGGTAGGCGGGATCGCTGGAGGTAAGCACATAGTCGGAGTGGTCGCCGAGTTGATGCTCGATAGTGTTGCGGGCGGGGCTGGGGAAGAGCATCTTCCAGGTCCGGCCGGAGTCGCTGCTCCGCCAAAGGCCGGCATTCCCGGCATAGATGACCCGGGGGTCTGAAGGATCGAAGGCGAATACAGTGATGCCGCCGCGCAGATTGAACATTCGCCACGACTGGCCATTGTCGCGCGTAATGTAACCGCCGGTCATGTCGCAGTGCTCAACCACAAGCCGGGAATCGTGAGGGCTGATGGTTGGGCCGATCGTGGTGCCGCCGCCGCCGGGGCCGATGACTTTCCAACTGTTCGTGCCCGGCTTTTGCGCGGCGCAGGCAAGCGCGGTGAGGACGAGCAGGATCGCGCATCCCAGGTTTCCCCTGATACTCATGTTCGGCAGCATTGTCATCCCTCTCACTTTCATGGCTTCGGGTAGAATGTGTGCCCCGATGCCCAGATCCTGGCCTGATCACTCGGCCGCTACGGACGTTTCGAAACCAGATCTCCGAATGGCGCCAGAAGCTTGTACTTACTGGACCACGTTGTGTACATGATCCCGGTGGCGTTTGGCCAGTTATCCATTGCCTCCAGCCATCCTTCCGGATCGTGGAGGTCGTCGCCATCGTAATAGGCTCCCGCAATCGTCCTGAAGCCGCGCGATGAGAAGAAACTCAGGCTCTCCCGCCGCTTATCGAAATACCACAGGACGATGCCCATATCCTTGGGCAGATACTCCCAGGTGTTCTCCAGCGACCCGTCCACAAGGAAGTATTGGCGGCTTGAGTTGTGGTTGGGGTCGAACATGTCAGACCATACAAAGACCTCGGCTTTGGGGTTGACTGCGCGCACCTGTTCATAGAGCCACTGCGTCATCTGGCCCAGAATCGCCGCCGCCGACATCTGCCTGCTTCGGCACGCCTCGCAACGGTTAAACAGGCGAACCTCATCCACGCTCAGGAAGTAACGTTTCGGAGACAGGTACTTCTCGATCAGCGGGAACTGTTCCTTCCATATTTCGTACGTCTGCGCCTCCGACGGACATGCGGAGACCTGATCGTTGTAGATGGTTGTGCCGTGATAGTAGCTCACCCGCAACCGTGAGCCATTTCGAATCCGGCCTGCTGGAAGCAGGTGAATTGACGGCATCTCGTGGGTCCATTGGAAGTCGAGATTCGGATCGGCCACCGCCGCAAAGTCGCGGCCCTCCTCGTAGACGTTCCCTGTGGCCTCGTCGCGCACGGTGAGCGGCGTGCCCTTGCGGCGGACAACGTTCATTAGTCCCACCTCTTCGATTACCACGTCGTCCACCCACACCGTCCCCTTTACCCCTTCGAAGACGCCCAGATTCAGTTCGATGCGGTCGGCATACCAACTGTTGAAGGCGGTGGTTACCTGTCGCCAGCCGGAGGTGGGAGCCGGGGCAGGCGGTTCAAACGGGCTCAAGTCGCGTCCATCGGGCGTCAACGCCTTGATGCTGAACAGCGAAGCGGGCTCGGCGTCTTCCGTTTTTACCCATGCGCTCACGCGATAGCACCGGTAGGGCGTGACCCGAACCTCCTGCGCCACTCGCGCGATGCCTGCCTTCGTGTCGCCGAAGTTCTCCATCCGCAGCGAGGCTTTGCCGGAATGGAAGACTTTCGTGTCAACGAAGGTCTTTCTTCCCGGCTCGTCCTGTTTTTCTAATGCGGTGAATCGGTCGCCCTGGAATTGTTCAAAGCCGCCGTTCTGGAGCTTTGCGGGCGAATCCGCAACAAAGCGGGCCTCTCCATCCCGTGCGACGAATAGAGCATCCTTCACCAGCATGCCTTCAGCCAGGTTGTTATTGTGATCCAGGATGGCTCCGCCGTATCCGGTGTTGAATCCAGACGGGATGATCTCCAGATGATATTGATCGGCTATCGCTTTGACCTTGCGCAAGCGCTCCAGATACTCAAGGGAGCCGAGGCTAATGCGGTCCATGCCCGACAGGACAATGGCCGTGAGGCCATGTTCCGATGCCGTTTGGGCAATTTCACGCACTTCCGCCACGTGCTCGTCGGTATTGAAGGAGCGGCTGACGTAGACCCAACGGTCGGGGTAGATCTTCTTCTGGTTCAGCCCGTCCATGCCCACTCGCGCATAAGCACGCGCGCCCATTCCTGTTGCCAGCATTGTGCCCGCCGCCAGCTTCACAAAGGTTCGACGATCGGTTCCGAAGCTTGAGTCGCAAGCCATATTTCACCTGTTTCCGTTTCCTGGCCTCCCGATGGATGGGCACACCTGAGTCTGCCTGAACTGCAAAAAGAATTATAAACGAAGATTAAAGATCATGTATGATAACAAAACGAAATCATTCTATTAAGGAGCGCCTCAGGTTGTACGGTGCGACCATATTTGGTGTGGGCGAACCCGAGGGCTGCAAGATGGAACCTGCGAAAGGCGAAAACATGAGATCGGTGAAGAAGAGCTCTTTCTATGCGCTGTTGCTGGCGGGAACATTCGCGGTGATTTGTTGGCCTCTTGCAGCTCAGGTGAAGGTCTGGCAAGGCACGCTTACGCTGCCGACCTATGAAGAGGGCCAGCCCGATCCGAATCCGCCTTTCGATATCTATGAAACCAACCGCTTCAACTATCCCTACACGCTGAGAACGGATTTGACCGGCGTGAAGGCCAATCATGCCTGGCGCGCGGTCTTCCTCGAGAACGAATATCTGAAGTGTACGGTGCTGCCGGATATTGGCGGTCACCTGTATACATGCATCGACAAGATCAGCGGCCAGCCGATGTTCTATGCCAACCCTTCCATCAAGAAGGCGAAGATTGGGTACCGCGGAGCATGGGCGGCCTTCGGCGTGGAATTCAACTTCCCCGTCTCGCATAACTGGGTCTCGATGTCGCCGGTGGACTTTGCGTATGCGGCCCATCCGGACGGCAGCGCGGCGGTTTGGGTGGGCAATATCGATCGGGCATACGGCATGCAATGGGGAGTAGAACTGGTTTTGAAGCCGGGCTCCACTCTCCTGGAAGAGCGGGTAACGCTTTATAACCGCAGCGATGTGCGTCACCGCTACTATTGGTGGAACAACGCGGCAGTGCAGGTGTGGGACGATTCGCGGATCGACTACCCGATGCGGTTTGTCGCTTCGCATGGATTCACGGATGTCTATCGCTGGCCGGTCGACCCGGAAGGGAAAGACCTGAGCTTGCTCAAAAATCAGACCGATGGGCCGGTGTCTTTCTTTGTGCATGGGAGCCATGAACCATTCATGGCCATCTGGAATCCGCATACGCAGACGGGAACAGCTCATTTTGCCGAGTATCGGGACCTGCCGGCCAAGAAAATCTGGACGTGGGGCGTCGATGCGGCGGGCCTTGACTGGCGCACCGCGCTGTCTGACAACAACAGCGCCTATGTTGAAGTGCAGGCGGGGCTCTTCCGCAACCAGGAGACGTATTCGTTTCTGGAGCCCGGGCAAACCATTCGCTTCAGCGAATATTGGATGCCGGTACGGGGAACGGGTGGAATCTCGCGGGCGAACAAGGCCGGCGTGGTTCATTTCGATGCGCATGGCCCCAATGTCTCGGTCAGTTTGAATGTGAATGAGCGTCTTCAAGGCGCGCAGCTTTCATTGACGCAGAATGGAGCAATCCTCTGGAGTGGAAGCGCCGATCTGACGCCGGCTAAGACATGGTCCCATTCGGTCGCTCCGCCCACACAGGCCGGGAAGATAACCTTCGAGTTGAAGGACCGCGCGGGCCGCTCGCTGTTGAAGCAGACGGATGGCGAGTACGATTGGGATCCGGAAGCGACGATCAAGACAGGACACCAAACCGCGCCGCGAATTCCAGATCCCGCGAACCGTTCGGAAGACGACTGGCTGCAAGTGGGACAGGATCAGGAGATGAACGGCGAAGTTGTTCTCGCGCTTGCTACCTACAGGACTGCGCTGGAGAAATTCCCGCTGAGCCAGTCGCTCATGGTCGCCGCGGGAAGGCTGGCTGCGTCGCTTCAGCAGTTTGAAGAGGCAGAACGCTTGCTTCGCGTTGCGCAAGGGCGCGATACGCCCAACTCCGAGATTGCCTATTACCGGGGAATTGCCGAAGAAGGCCTGGGACGCACGCGCGAAGCGGAAACGTCCTATGCGATCGCCTACCGTCAAGCGAGTCTGCGCGGGCCGGCCGCGATAAGGCTGGGGGAACTGCGGGCGAAAGAAGGCGACCTGCAGGACGCGGCATCTTTCTTGCATGCAGCAGTGGCCGCGGAGCCGGATAACTTTCGTGCCCAGGAGCAGTTGGAGGCTGTCTTGCGCGCAAAGGGAGATATTTCAGAAGCAGACCGGTTGGCGAATCTCGGCCTCGCAGCGGATCCGATGAGCGACTTTTTGAAGGAAGACACCGGGAAATCGGACACCGAACACCTGGCGGCAGATCCTTACCGCGTTCTCCGGGTGGCAACCGGGTACATGCAGCTTGGTCTCTATCGGAAAGCATTGCAAGTTCTCGATCGAACCTATCCGCAACTGCCTGCGGATCAGAGCGAGCCTGGCTCGGTGCCGCCACAGAAGAATCCGTTAGTGCGGTACTATTCCGCATTCTGCAAAGAGAAGCTCGGCCAAGACGCGCAGCGGGATTGGCAGTCGGCGTCGGAGCTTTCCCCGAGCCTCGTTTTTCCATCGTCGGAGACGGACAGGGTTGTATTGGAGGCCGCGCTCGCGGTCAACCGGAGTGATGCGACTGCTCATTACCTTCTCGGCACGCTGCTCTTCTCAAAAGGATTGACCGACGCCGGCATGGCTCAATGGACGAAGGCAAAGCAGCTTGCACCGCATCTGCCGGTAGTCGACGTCGATATGGGGAATTACCTCCTGAAGTTGAAGGGCGATCCGCAACGCGCGCTGATATCTTTCCGCGAGGCCATGAAGAACGATCCGGAAAACGCCATGGCATACGTTGGTCTCGATGAGGCAATGAGCCTGACGGGAGCTTCAGCCGAAGAGCGTGCGGACCTCCTCTCTCAATATCCCTCGGCCGATGCTCCGGATTCGAAGATGCCGGCGGACCTCGTCTATCAACTTGCGTTGGCGCGCGCTGAAGCCAGGCAGTATGAGCGCGCGCTGGCACTCTTCAAGAATCGATTCTTTCCCAGCGAGGAGGGAGGGATCACCTCGGGACAAGTGCTGTTCGAGATCAAGTTGATGCAGGCTGAAGCGTGGGCCAGGGCGGGCAACTGCGCGCAGGCTGAAGATTTCATTGCAGGCAAGCAACCGGCGATGGGTCTGGAAGGAAGGTCGGCGCGAGACTATGTAAAGCTGGCCGGGATTGCGCAAAGCTGCGCGCAGGCCAGGGAGTCCGAGGAGTTCCTGCATAGGGCCGCCGCAAGTGTGGAACCCGCGGATTTGGTGTGGGCAATCCACGCGAAGGAGTCGTTAGGCTCATACGATTTGCGGCAGGCTGAAGAGCAGGTTGCGAATTCGTTGATCGCGGCGGAGAACCATCCGGCGGCTGGCAGCCATCCAGCATCGTGGTGGTATAACATCGGCCTGCTGCAGGCGGCCCTCCATCGCAAAGAGCAAGCAAGACATTCATTCGAACAGGCCTTGGCTCTGCCGGATCCTCAGATGTTTCATCATCTTGCCCGAGAGGCGCTGACAGAGCTTTCTGCCGGAAAGTAGGCCGGTCCGTGAAATCGCTTCGAATTCGGGCAAATGATGGATTCCTGAATCCAGCAAATGCCCTGCCGTGCGCGTTCTGTCCTGTCGCCTTGAAACGAATGCGACGAGGATTGCCAGGGGAGTATATTGGGCGGTAGCCCAAAAGACAAAAATGGAAATTCCGGATCAATGCCACATACGCCGGGCAAGCAAGGCCTGGCTTCCATGACTCCCGATAGCCAACCGGGCCTGCGCCGGTCGCTCAAGCTATGGCATCTGGTGGTGTATGGCATCGTCATCATTCAGCCAACGGCGCCCATGGGCATCTACGGCGTGGTCAGCAATGTCGCGGGCGGCCACGTGGTCACCACCATCCTCATCGCCATGGTCGCCATGCTGTTCACCGCCTTCAGTTACGGGCGCATGGCCCGCGTCTATCCCAGCGCCGGTTCCGCCTACACTTACGTCGGCAAGGAGTTGAACCCGCTCCTGGGCTATGTGGTGGGCTGGTCCATGCTCATGGACTATCTTCTCAACCCCATCATTTGCGCCATCTGGTGCAGCGCGGCCGCGCAGAATGTTTTGCCCAGCGTGCCCTACGCGGCGTGGGCTGTCTCTTTTGTCGTCCTGTTTACCATGCTCAATCTGCGCGGCGTAAAGACTTCCGGCCGCGTGAATGCGCTGCTCGCTCTTGGCATGAGCATCGTGGTGGTTGTATTCCTCGCCGAGGCAATCCGCTATATTGCGCTGGTTGTGCATCCGTTGGCGGGCCAGTGGCTGCAGCCCTTCTACGATCCCGCCACCTTTACTCCATCGCGCGTGCTTCGCGGAACGTCGATCGCGGTGCTCACCTACATCGGCTTCGACGGCATCTCCACCATGTCGGAAGAGGTGGAAAACCCGCGCCGCAATATCCTGATTGCCACCGTCGCCACCTGCCTGGTGATTGGAGTTCTTTCGGCCGTCGAGGTTTACGCCGCTCAGTTGGTGTGGCCGGGGCGCACGCCCTTTCCCGAGTCGATGGTCGATACCGCCTACGTCTTCGTCGCCCGGCGGGTGGGCGGGACCTTCCTGTTCCATCTGCTCAACGGCACACTGCTGATTGCCAACTTCGGCTCCGGAATGGCCGCGCAGTTTGGCGCCGCCCGCCTGCTCTACGGGATGGGCCGCGCCAATGCCTTGCCCAGCCGCATCTTTGCGGCCATCGATGCCCGCACCGGAATTCCCCGCAACAATGTCCTCGTCGTCGGCGTCGTTACGCTGCTGGGCGTCTTCATGTTGACTTACCAAAGCGGGGCGGAGTTGCTCAACTTTGGCGCGTTCATCGCCTTTATGGGGGTGAATGCCGCGGCGCTGGTTCACTACAAATTCCGCTCCAAAGAAAAGGTGTTTCTGCCCGCCGCCATGCCCTTGCTGGGCTTCACAGTAAGCGCGTTCATCTGGCTCAATCTCAATCACAAGGCGCAATTGCTGGGTACGGCGTGGATCATCGTAGGCGTCGCCCTCTACTACATCATGAGCTGGGCGGGCGCCGGTCCAGACAAACGCCTGGAGATCGACGAGGCACAGTAGCGCAATTGATCGATATGTCAATACCGCGGTAGACTTGACCGCGCTGGACTTGATGCCGAAAATCGAAGGCTGCCCGCGAGAAGGAGAATGCGATGATCGAAGAGACTAAGCAAGGAACAGGCCGCCGGACCTTTGTCAAGCAGGCCGGAGGAGCGATGCTGGTGGCGGGAATGACCGCGAAATCCTACTCGCGCGTTCTGGGAGCGAATGACCGCATCCGCTTAGGTCAACTTGGCTGCGGCCAGCGCAGTCACGGACATGTGCATATGGCTGAACTTGCGGCCAAGCAGATGCCGGTCGAGACAGTCGCTGTCTGCGATTTATGGAGCTTGGCAAGGGAGCAGCGGGCCGCGCAGGTGAGGCGAGCCTTCAACCTGGAGCCGCAGATCTATAAGTATTCCGAAGAAATGCTGGCGCGCAAGGATATCGACGGCGTAATGATCGCCACCGGCGATTTTCAGCACGCCAAGTTGTGTGCGGAGGTCGTGAAAGCGGGAAAAGACTGCTATGTGGAGAAGCCGTTTGCCAACGTGCTCGCCGAGGCCATTGAGACGCGCGACCTGGTCAAGCAATCCAGGCAAGTTGTCCAGATGGGCACGCAACATCGCAGCCAACCCTATCCCCTCGCGGTGCGAGACATCATTCGCTCCGGGCGAATCGGCGACATTGTCCATATCGAACAGGAATGGAATGTGAATCAGGAGCGATGGAGATTCACGCCCATGGACACCGGCATCCACACGGAAATGCGGATCGACGCCAGGACGGAGTGGAAGCAATGGCTTCATGGCCGGGCATCGAAGCTGCGAGAGGAAGACACAGACTGGAATCGGTGGCTGCTGGGAAAACCATACCGCCCGTTCGATCCTCATGTGTATCTCGAATTCCGCTTGTATAAAGACTATTCGGCGGGAATCTTCGATCAGTGGTTGAGCCATGGCTGCGACCTGGTGCACCTTTGGACAGATCGAGGCGTATCCGGAAAGCGTGGTGGCTAGCGGAGGAATCTTCACCTGGAAAGATGAACGCGAAAATCCGGATACGTGCGTCGCGGCACTCACTTATCCCAAGGGTTTTCTCTACACCTATAAGACAACGTTTGGAAACAGCTATCGGAGCTTTTCCAGGATTCAAGGGCGGGACGGCACTATCGAGAATTATGGCGGCGAGGGCGCATCCCTGTTCCTGGTCACTCGCGAAGGAGGAAGGCATGAACCTGAGCCGCCCATCTACACAGGGGTTCCCATCGCCGGGTCCGCAAAGAACCAGGAAGAGATTGTGCAGGTTCCCGGCGCTCCGCCGCCCAACTCAGAAGGTCCGAACGATGACGATGCCGACCATCTGCTGAACTGGCTCAGGGCCATGCAAACGCGCACCCAGCCGAACGCCACCGTCGACCATGGTTTCTCGCATGCGATCGTGTGCATCATGGCGGCGCAGTCGTACTGGAGCGGCAAGAAGCTGTATTGGGATCCTCGCATCGAGCAAATCGTCGATCATCCGCTTTGAGCCTGCGCCGCTCCCGAGCGAGGCTGCGGCTTTCCATGATGCGAGGACCGTGCATGAGACATTCCGGACAGATTCTTCTAATTGCGATTGCCGCTCTGGCCGCAACCGCCATTCATGGCCAGACCAGGCCCGAGACTCTGGCCGGCGTGCTTGCGCAGCCAGTGCAATCGCCGGATGTGACCGCTTTTCAGTTACAGCAATATCTAAGTCGCCGCATCCCGCTCCTGGCGTCTCCCAAAAGCGCCAACGAGTGGACAGAACGGCAGCAGCAATTGCGCCGGCACATCCTGAATGACATCGCCTTTCACGGATGGCCCCGTGAATGGGTGCAATCCGCCCCGAGTTTTCAGCAGGTGGGAGCGACTGAATCGCGCAACGGTTACCGGGTCAGCAGATTTCGCTACGAGATCGTGCCCGGCTTCGACGCAACTGCCCTTCTGTATGAGCCGGAAAAGGCGAGTGGGCCTGTGCCCGCAATTCTGAATCTTATCGGCCATCACCCCATGGGGGAGGCGGCGGAAGAAGAACAGAAGCGGTGCATCAACTTTGCCAAGCGGGGCATCGTCGCTCTCAGCCTGGGATGGGTAGGCTTTGGCGAACTGGCATTGAAGGGCAACGATCACGATGATGCTGCCGCCCTCGACCTGATTGGATCCAATGCCCTCGGCCTGTTTTACCTCAGCATGCGCCGTGGCCTGGATTATCTGGCGCAATTGCCGCAGGTCGATGCCGCCCGGCTGGGAGTTACCGGCTTATCAGGGGGCGGATGGCAAACGGTCATGCTGAGCGCAACCGACGACCGCGTCGCGGTCAGCGTGGAAGTCGCCGGCATTGGAGCGCTCCAATCCAACATCACCCACCCCATCGATACCGATGAGATCGAAGAGAACGCCACCGATCTGAACCAGGGAGAGGACTACCCGCTCTTTGTCGCTATGCGCGCGCCCCGGCCCACCTTGCTCATCCATAATGCCGAAGATACCTGCTGCTTCCGCGCAGCCCTGGTCAAGCCCTATATCTACGATGAGGTGCGGCCTTTCTTTGAGCTATACGGCAAGCCCGACGCTCTCGCCTGGTACGAGAACACCGATCCGGGCACGCATAACTATCAAATCGTGAACCGCGTGCGCGCATACAGTTTCTTCACCGAACACTTTCACATGCCCGCCGTTAACGATGAAATTCCCAGTTCCATCGAGGTCAGGACTCCAGAGGAACTCGCCGTTGGCATTCCAGCCGGCGATTTGACCATCATCGGTTTAGCCAAAAAGCTAGCTGGGACCATCGTCAGGCCTTCAGTCCCGTCCGATGCCAATGTTCGCGGCACATGGGCTGCCGTCCAGCGGGAGAAGCTCAAGGAAGTCACCCGCTATGCGCCCGTCTCCGTGGAGAATGCCTGGAGAATGAGCAACAGCAGGCGCATGGCGATTCGATCGCTGTCCTACCGGTTCGACCTCACGAATGGTCTGAGCGCCACCGGCATCTGGTTGAAAGCGGACGACGCGGGCGAAGATGCTCCAGCGACTATCGTCTTGAACGATAACGGGTATCAAGCGTCCGGCGAGATCGTATCCAGGCGCGTGAATCACGGCGAGCAAGTCCTGGCTCTCGATCTGCTCTTCAATGGAGCCACTCGACCCCAGATTCCGGATTCGACGGATTGGGAAACGCTGGTTGCGAGCACCGGCGATCGTCCGCTTGGCCTGGAGACGGCGCAGTTGCTGGCGGTCGCGCATTGGCTGAGCGCCAACAATGCACACAAACCCATTGAGGTGGAGACAGACGGTATCCGTTCCGCGGTGATTGCCGCGGTGGCGGCGGCCATCGATCCGGGTGCATTCTCCGTGATCACCAGCCGCCACGCGATGAAAAGCCTGAGCTATCTCCTGGACAAGCCGGTGGCATTTCGCTCCGCGCCCGATCTGTTCTGTCTCGATCTCTACAAGTACTTTGATATCGACTCAATCACGGCGATCGCGGCGCCGACGACCCTCCGGAATGTAGCATCTGCCGGGGAACTCCCGTAGGGATGGAATTGGAATATCGAGATGAATAGGGATCCAGGAATTGCCGCGGAGCAGACGGAGGCCTTGCCCAACCCTGCGAAGATTGGCCGGGTGCGGTGGTGGATCGTCTGGACGCTTTTCCTTTCCACGACCATCAATTACATCAGCCGCCAGACCTTTTCCGTTCTCTCGCCGTTGATCGCGGCTCAGTATCATCTGAGTCACGCGGACCTCGCCTGGATATTCGGGGCGTTCCAGATTTCCTATGCCCTCACATGGCTTCTCGGCGGCATCATTCTTGACGCCGTAGGTACGCGGATTGGGCTGGCCCTGGCCGTCGCCTTCTGGTCCCTCGTCAATATCTTCACCGGATTCGCCTCATCTGTTTTCGGCTTCGCATCCTTTCGATTCCTCCTCGGCATTGGGGAAGGCTTTAACTGGCCCGGAGCCAGCAAGACGGTTGCAGAGTGGTTTCCCAGCCAGGAACGCAGCCTCGCGGTGGCGATCTTCGACAGCGGCTCCAGTGTCGGAGGAGCCGTGACGGCGCTGGTTATTCCCTGGATCGCATTGGCCTTTGGCTGGCGGTCCGCTTTCGTCTTTTCAGGGGCGCTGGGCTTTGTCTGGCTGCTGGTTTGGCTGCGCGTCTACCATCCGCTGGACCGTCATCCAAAGGTGACGCCGGAGGAGGTTTCGTTTATTCGCTCAGACCGGGATGTACGTGTTGTCTCCACGGAACGCGGCTTCCAGCGCTGGCTCCATCTGGCCCGCAATCGAAATGTCTGGGGCGTCGTCCTTGGCCGCGCACTCACCGATCCCATTTGGTGGTTCTACGTATTCTGGCTGCCCCAGTACCTGAGCGATGCGCGCGGATTCAGCCTGAAGCGCATTGCCCTCTTTGCCTGGATGCCATTTGTCGCTGCCGATATTGGTAACTTCACGGGCGGCCTGGTCTCCGGCTATTGCATTCGCCGAGGCGTCTCCGTGGTTCGCGCCCGCACATGGGTATGCGCCTTCAGTTGCCTGCCGATTCTTGCCGGCATTCCCGCCGCCGGCGCGCACAGTGCCTATACCGCCCTGGCGCTGATCTGCTTCGCCCTATGGGGATACGCGAGTTGGTCCACAATGGGTCTCACTCTGCCCTCCGACCTGTTTCCCCATGACGTTGTGGCCACCGTTACGGGACTCAGCGGTCTGGCCGCGGGCCTGGCCGGCGCGGCGTTCACCTTTGCGGTGGGGATACTGGTCGATCGCTATTCCTACGGGCCTGCGTTTCTGGCCGCGGGACTGATGCCGCTGTTCGCGACCGCCTCGGTCCTTCTCCTGGTCCGTGCGCCTGCGAACGCTGCGAAGCCATAAGCTCATGTGCCATCGCCTCCAGGGACTCTTCCGCGGTTCGGCTTAGCGCCTCACGCCATCGAGTATGGTGCCACCCATCCCCCGCTTAGCGGCCTTTAGCTGCTTGACTTTCCTTTGGTGAGCACTTTTGATTCTTCTTTATTTCTTAACCCCCGACATTCCGCGCATTTTGTGGAGAAGTCTGGCCCAGGAGTGGGCATGCGAGAAATCAAAAACAGGAGCGCGAAGAAGCAAACCATTTTTTATCAATCATTTGCACAATCCGCAGACGGCCGCTTATTTTTTTGTTGTTTTTTGCAGCTTTTAGCTTGCTTTTGATCTCTCGCGGAGTTATGATTCTCGGCGACCTTTCGATCACTGAGAAAACCGATGTCCAACAGCGAGAGGGGGGCCCAAGTTTGTAAGCGGGTCCCGTTTTGTAGTCGAACATGCGGCGATGAACCGCGGAAACGAGAGGACGGGGAAGATGGGAAGCATTGAATCGAGGCAGACGGCGCGGAGCATCGTGTGCGCTACTTTGTTCCTGTTGGGCCTTTGGTGCGTTTTTTCGGGACGCATGGCAATGGCCCAGCTTGACCAGGGAGCCATCAACGGCGTAGTGAAAGACCCTACTGGCGCAGTCATCCCGCGTGCCCAGGTAACCCTGACAAACACCGACACGAACTTTGTGTTGAAAGACACGACAGACGCGAGAGGACAATACAGTTTTTCTCCAATCAAGATTGGCAACTATATGTTGAGCGCGACAGCTCCCGGATTTGAGACTACGACCCAGGAAAATGTGCGCGTCAACATTCAGGACCATCTGAATATTGATATCGCGCTGAAACCTGGGGGCGTAAAGGAGACCGTAACCGTCACCGGCGCCCCGCCCATGCTTCAGGAGGAGTCGGCTTCAGTGGGCCAGGTTATGGACACGGAGACCATCAATAATACGCCGCTCAATGGACGCAACTGGGTGTATATGGCGCAATTGTCGGCGGGCGTGGATCCGGGGCTGACGGCGGGCGGCGCGCGTGGCGGCGGAACGGGTGACTTCTCAGCCAACGGCCAGCGCACCACTCAGAACAACTTCATCCTCGATGGTGTCGACAACAACGTGAATGTCGACGACTTTCAGAACGGCGCCAGCTACAACGTTCAGCCGCCGCCGGACGCGCTGGCGGAATTCAAAGTCGACACTTCAAATTACAGCGCTGAGTTCGGGCATTCTGCCGGAGCCGTGGTCAACGCCAGCATCAAGTCGGGCACCAACCAGCTCCATGGAGATTTGTGGGAATATGTCCGCAACAACAAGCTTGATGGCACAGACTGGAACGCTGAACCTAACCCCAATGATCCGACGGGAAAGAGTCTTCTCGTTCCCGCATATCATCAGAATCAGTTCGGAGCCACGCTGGGTCTGCCCATCTTCAAGAACAAGCTCTTCTACTTTGGAGACGTGGAAGATATTCGCATCGCCTATGCCAAACCGTACTCGGGTCTGAACGTTCCTACGGCCAGCATGCGCAAAGGGGACTTTTCGGAGCTTTTTGACAAGCGCAAAACTGGGCTGTCCACGCCTTGGGGCATCTTCGCGCCGAATTCTGCCGGTCAGCTACCCTTAACCACGGCCGGCGGCGCGGTTACGAACCCGGATCCGACGTGCATCAACTACTCCCAGACATGCGCCTGGAATAACTCGGTGCCTGGCGTCTATGGTTCCGGGGTCGGTCCGGCTACCACGAACGTTCTTAACCCCGCCGATCCGTCCCAGGTCGATCCTGTAGGAAAGGCACTTCTTTCTGCTTATCCCCTTCCGAATTCCGGTGGTTGGACCTCAAGCAATGTCAACACGCCGGATAGCGGAGATGTGTATAGCAACTACAGCGTCAATTCGCCCACCCATGACGATACCTGGAAGTGGGATCAGCGCGTGGACTGGAACCCGAGCGCTGCGGATCAGGCCTATGCGCGCTTTAGCTATATGCATGAGCAAGTGGGCCATGTACCTCTACTGGGGCCGATTATTGACGGCAACGACCCGGGCATTACGGGCGGTATTACAGGTGCAGGCGCAGTCAATAGCGATCTGGCAGAGAACTTTATGATCAGCGAAACCCACATTGTCTCTCCCACTCTCATCAACGAATTCCGCTTTGGATATAACTGGGGCGTTTTCTCGGTGACCCAGTCGGATGCCAATATTCCGGCAGACCAATTGATTCCTGGTATGGACGGCGTGCCTTTTACCGGATATGCCGGGCCGAATGGCGGCATCCCATACATAAACTGGGGTGGGACAGATAGGTATACAAGGGGCGGCGAGCATGACATCCCGTCTGTCGAGCGCCAAAACATTTATCAGGTTCTCGATAACGTGACCAAGACTCTCGGGAGCCACTCCCTTAAGTTCGGTGTGCAGTTTGAGAGTATCCGCACCGCCTTCGCTCAGTCCGTGTTCCCGCGTGGCAGATACTCGTTCAACGGCGTATACACCTCCAAACGCAATACTGGAGGCAGTGGAACAACGGGTACCGGAATGAGCGGCGCCGACGCGCTGACCGACAATTTGTCGAACGTGGGTCTCTCTCCGGGGTGGAATACCGAGTACTACCGCGATTATCGCGCCGCTTATGCTCAAGACGACTGGAGGGTGAGCTCCAAGCTGACCGCGAATTTGGGCCTGCGGTATGACTTTATTCAACCTCCCAGCAGCAAGGGGTATGAGGTAGCCAACCTCGTTATCCAGTCGCAAAGTCTCGTCGCCCCGGGTACGGGTACGGCGGGGTCAGCAGCTTCGGGAGCAGCCAACTATGTATTGCCTTCTCAGGATGCGAGCGCCTACCCGCTTTCGAATAGCTTCCAGGAGTCGATGAGCGAAAACAACATCAATGTTCGGTACACCACTGCCAACCCCAACTCCTTGATAGGCGTTCAGCAATTTAACTTTGCTCCGCGCATCGGCGTTTCCTATCAGATCGATGCCAAAACGGTCGTGCGCACCGGCTATGGCCTCTTTTATGGGTCAATTGAAGCGCCTGGAGGCGCCGAACTGCAGACGAACTATCCGTTCGCATATCAAGTGGTTCTTTACAACCAGTATCTTGGTACCGGTAGTTGCTTCCCATCCAGCCAGTCTGGGTACAGCAACGCAAATACTGCCTGCCCGTCTTCCGCTCTTGCTGACAGCCCTGCCACTTTGACGGCATTGGGTGTAACAGCAGCGAATTCTCCATTTCCATACGGTTCAACTCTGGAAACGGGAATGTCGCAGTATCTCTCGCATGGCGGCATAGGTGCTTATGCCGGCTCAAGCGGCATTGCCATGGCCGATAGCCAAATCAAGACCACCTATACTGAATCCTACAACTTGACTGTTGAGCGCGAGATAACCAAAGACATCGTTGCAACCCTCTCCTATGTCGGGAATGTAGGCAAGCACACCTTTGCGGGTACCAACCCCCTCGGGCCTCTAGCCATTACCAGCAGTAATAATCCCATGGGCACCAGTGCATTTCCGATAGGTTTAAGTTTGTCTTCCGGGAATGCCGAGCAGTGGATCGGCGCATCCATGTATAACGGGTTGCAGGCGAAGGTTCAGCAACGCTTCGCCAACGGTTTCAGCTTCCTTGGCACGTATACCTGGTCGCATGCTGAAGATAACGCTGGAAACCCCGGAATCTCGGCAGGACCGGCTTATCGCAACACAAACATCATCCCACTCCGGGACGAGATGACCAACTCCAATTTCGACACCCGTCATCGGGTCACGTTTAATGGTCTCTATCAATTGCCCTTCGGCAAGGGGCGCAAATACCTGGCAAACAGCGGAGTGATGGATTATCTCGTCGGCGGCTGGTCGGCGAGCGCAACCTGGACTGCGCAAACGGGCATTCCATTTACCGTTTATACTGGCGGCGGCAATTTCGTGGCGGCTAACGGCTTTGACAATGGGCCGAATGCAATCCGCGTTGGTGATCCGTTCAAGGGCGGTGGCACCGTGCCGGCGGCTAACCTCGACACTGGCACCACATGCCCAGCCAAGGTCAAAACCAAGACGAACTGGTTTAACCCTTGCGCATTTATCGATCCAAAACCTGGCACTAACATCGGTGTTAATCAGTATTTGACCGATACGGCCAGCGCCATTGAATACGGCGGCGGAAAGGCGAATCAGATTCATGGGCCGGGATGGGAGCGTGTCAACATGTCCGGGTTCAAGAACTTCAAGACTTTTCGCGAGCAGTACGTTCAGTTCCGCGCGGACGCCTTCAACCTCTTCAATACCGAGTCCTGGGGACAGCCAAGCGAGACCGATCTTGCGCCGTCCACCGGCCAGATCTCTAGCCCTCAGTCGTTCCAAAACAACACGCCCGACTCGCGGTTCTTCCAACTTTCCGCAAAGTACGTGTTCTAGAACGGCTGATAGCCTGCAGGCGTGATTGGGCCTGCAGTTTGGAAGGTAAGTCTCCCGCAGGCGTTGGAGCGCCTGCGGGAGATTTGGTTTTTGCAGTAATTGCGGGGTAGCATCTGTCTACGAACGGATTCCTACCCCGCGCGCGGATTCTAAGAGTAAGCTACGGTGTGCCATGGATGCCTCTCGGCGGAATCTCCTGAAAGCGGCCGCAATCCTGCTGGTAGACCAGTGGGCTGATTTGCATCGATGCGCCTTTGCAAACGAGTTCACTAACTCGGGGAAGGACGACCGGAAAGTCATCGTCGTGGCTTGCGGCGGAATACGCCGTGCCGAGACCTTTCACAATACCGGGCTTTCGAATATTCCCCATCTATACCGCGAACTGCTGCCTCGGAGCGTGTTTTATCCCTTCATCCGCAATGCAGGCGCAACCTCCCACTACAACACCATCTCCAGCATTCTTACCGGGAATTGGCAACGGTTGGACGACTGGGGAGAGACATCGCCGGTCAACCCGACTCTGTTTGAGTATCTGCGCAAGCGCATGAGGCTTTCCCAGGACAACGCCTGGCTGATCTCCAGCAATAAAGCCCTTACCAGCCGGATAGGCGCCAGCTCCATGCGCGACTTCGGCCCCCGCTACGGCGCAAATGTTATCTTCCCCAAGCAGTTGCTCATCAACGCTGTGATTCGCGCGGCTTCGCAAGGTCACCCCGAACATAGCGCGGATCGGGCCGCCATGCAGCTCGAACTCGAGGCCATACTGCAGCATGCCGACAACTATGACGGGCTCGGTTGGTCTGTTTCCGGAAATGAGCCGGTCCTCGACCTTTCGATGCAAAGCTCCATGCAGAAGGCTATCGAGGACTTGGTGCGCACCAATGCGCCGGTCACGGGAGATGAATTCACTTTCCTGGTTAGTTCTGAAGTGATGCGGCGCTTTGCTCCCTCTTTGCTGGTGATGACCTTCTCCGATGTCGAGGTTGCGCATTTCGGCTCCTATTCCATGCACCTGGCCGGCATACGCACAATGGATCGCCTGGTTTACGAACTCTGGAATCTGGTGCAGTCTCTTCCCTCCTACAGTGGAAGGACAACGCTCTTTGTTCTTCCCGAATTCGGGCGCGATTTCGACGGGTCAAGCACCAATGGTTTCTTCAATCATAGGGCGATTGACGATTCCACCTGCCTGACATGGATGATGTGCCTCGGAGAGGCCGCCAGGTCCTCCGATGTGGTGGAGCGCCCGGTCCAGCACATCGACATCTGTCCCACGATTGCCGGCCTGTTTGGTATCAAGGAGCTGGATCTTCCGGGCAAGTCATTGCCCGGACTGTGAATACGATGGTGTCGCGATGAACAATAGCAGAGCACAGGCAGATGCGCCCGCTCCCGATACGTACCGACGTTCTCATCGAGCGGCTGCCAGTCACGCTCCGGCCCTCATTGAATCAGCAGTTGAGTCAGTGGGGGATGCTCTTCCCGTTCGAGCGGAATCGCGTAGCTACTTTCATGAATGGTGTCGAGGCGTTGGGACCTTCTGCCCTGGATGCGCTCACTGCGCCGTTGCGCGCCCTGGAATTGAAGATGGGTGTCGGGCACTGGAGCTTCTCAGAAGACGCCGACACCATCGAAAATGCGTCCCTGCTGGCGCGGTCAGCATACTACGTCGAGTGGCGCCGGGAGGTAGAAAGGGTTTTTGAGGCCGTCAACGCCACGGCGCGCGACTCCACTCCAATTCAAACCGGCTCCACGCGAGTCATCCTCCTCTTTCTTCCCGCCAGCCTGCCCGTTGACCCACAGACTGTCTGGCAGCAATGGGATCCTCGCGGGCAAGAGATCAAAATCTCCGGGGACGCGGGAAGGATTTGCGAATTGGCGCTGCAAGGCCAGCCGGGCCTTGCAGGGATCGCGACCTTGCTGGCGGGGCAAACCACTCCCGAAAGCTCCGATCTGTGGCTTATCGACGCGGAGGGAAGGCTGAATGATATGCTCTCTTCTCTCGGCTCCCCGCCGGCCGCCTCTTCCTTGAGTTATGCGGCACTCAAGCCGTTCCGCGACAGGTTTCTCGCCGAGTTGAACAAGGCTCCCAAGAGCATTCAAGTCACCGATGAAGTCGTCGCCAACCTTCGCCGCGAATCCTGGGACGGCTGGAACCTCTGGCCCGCGGAACTTATCGGTCAGCCAAGGATGCGGCAGTTTGTGATAGACCTTTTTCTCAGCGGCAACGGCGCTCTCATCTTCTCCAACGCTTTCGTTGAGTGGGCGGCCTCTGAGGCGCTTCGTCGCGCTCGTCCCCGGGCGATCGTTGCCAGCTTCGGCATGCGCAACAAGCCCAAGGCTTTCACCAGCATTGCCATCTTTGAAAATCAACAGCGAATCAGCTCGCTTCCCGATGTGGCGGATCCTGAGAACAGTGCCGTCGATGCGCTCATTCTCGCCCGCTATGTCTGGCTTTCCGCTTCCAGGTATCCGGAGCATGAACAGACGATCTGCCTCTGCGTTTCGGAACTCCGGAATACCGCCTATTTGATCGCGCCTGCGGGAAGGAGTCCGGGGTGGAGTGCGGAGCGTTCGGTGGCTCCGGAGGATGTTTACAGATGGATTGCGGCACAGATCGTAGCCTGATGATGGAATGTGCCGTCTCAATCGACAAGGCAAATGCTTGAAGTGTGGCCAGTGGCCGCTATAATTCGGGCGAATCTGTGTTGAAAGGCGAATCGGCAATGGTAGAGAAGATTCGAAGGGATCGCCGGGACTTTCTGAAGCAAGCGGCTGGGGCAGTGGGCGCGGCAACGCTGCATGAGCATGGCGTCACGCTGGCAGCGGAGCAGAAACGGCAAGTCGGCGAAGAGCGGATTGCGGCGGTCGAGGATGTAGGTTATCCACGGCGGTTCCAAGGGCGGCACCTGCGGATGATTTCGTTTCCGCTGGGTGGAGTAGCTGCGGGCAGCCTTGGGCTGGGCGGGCGCGGGCAACTGGTGAATTGGGAGATATTCAATAGGCCAAATAAGGGATACCGGCCGCCTTATGCGTTTCCGTCAATCTGGGCGCAGGCTGAAGGCAAGAGCCCGGTCGCGCGCGTGCTTGAGTCGCGGATATTGGCGCCGTATGAGGGACAGGATGGCCTGGGGTCGAACAATGCGCCAGGCCTAAGCAGGCTTGAGTCGGCGACGTTCACAGGCGAGTATCCGCTGGCACACATCGATTTTCAGGACCGCTCACTGCCGGTGAACGTTGAACTGGATGCTTTCTCGCCGTTTATTCCTCACCAGCCGGACGACTCGGGATTGCCGGTTGCAATTCTGCGCTATCGCGTCACCAATCCTGGCCCCGCAACCGCTCAGGTAAGCATCGCGTTCTCCATCGATAACCCGGTGACCACGAAAGAAGGCAGTGACGGAGCCGCACAACAAAAGGAAAATCAGGGACGGCGGAACGAGTATCGCTCAGAAGCCGGTGTTGCGGGGTACGTAATGAGCAACCCAAGTCTGGCGGGGGACGACCCGATGGCAGGGGAGTTTGTGCTGGCCGCAACACCGGATTCGGATACCGATGTTTCGCACTGGGATGGATGGCCGCTGGGCCGCTGGTGGAATTCTCCGCTCCAGTTCTGGGACCGGTTTTCAAAGTCTGGCGATCTTGGCACTCAACCGGAGGCGCACAACACGGTAGGCGTTCTCTGCCTAAAGCGGACAATTCCTCCGGGCCGGGCCGCCGGCTTCCAGTTTTTGCTTGGCTGGCGATTTCCCAATCGAACTCCGGAATGGTGCGGCTGGTCGGCGCCACCGGGCGAGGCCAAAACCATCATCGGAAACTTCTATTCAGTCCGCTTTAAGGACGCATGGACGGCCGTCAGGTATGCAGCGGCAAATCTGGAGACCTTGGAAGCGCGCACTCGCATGTTTACCAGTGCCCTGCGCGAAAGCACGCTGCCGGCCGTCGTAAAGGAAGCGGCCAGCGCCAATCTTTCCACGTTGGCCACAACCACCTGCTTCCGCACTGCCGACGGGGAGTTTCACGGCTTTGAGGGCAGCGACGACACGCGGGGATGCTGCTTTGGCAATTGCACGCATGTATGGAATTACGAGACGGCGACAGCGTTCCTCTTCCCCTCTTTTGCCCGGTCGCTGCGACGCAATGCCTTTGGCTATTCGATGGATGATGCAGGCGCGATTCATTTCCGGCAGTTGCTGCCCGACGGCAAAGCGCGTTCCGGCTTTGCGGCCGCAGATGGCCAGATGGGCCAGATCATCCACGCCTGGCTGGATTGGAAGATATCGGGAGACGACGCTCTGCTGCGCAGTACCTGGCCGCGCGCCAGGAAGGCTCTGGAGTTTGCCTGGGTGCCGGGCGGATGGGACGCTAACCGCGACGGCGTCATGGAGGGCGTGCAGCACAACACGTACGATGTCGAGTTCTACGGTCCGAACCCGATGTGTGGAATTTACTATCTCGGCGCGTTGCGGGCCGGCGAGGAGATGGCGCGCGCCGCCGGCGACACTTCCTCCGCGCTGACCTACAGGAAGCTTTTCGACCAGGGGAGCCAGTGGATCGACGCCAATCTCTTCAACGGCGAACATTACATTCAGAAGGTGCGTGGATTCCGCCAAGATGAGATTGCCCGCAACCTGCGCAGCGACATGGGTTCGGACAACACGGAGACGCCCGAATACCAACTCGGCAGCGGCTGCCTTGTGGACCAACTTGTTGGGCAATACCTGGCCGACGTTCAGCGGCCTCGGAGCGCTGGTTTCGCCGGACAAGATACGCACCACGCTGCGATCCATCTACCGCTACAACTACAAACGAAGCCTGGCCAGGCATGACAACGTGCAGCGTACATTCGCCTTGAACGACGAAGCGTCTTTGGTCATCTGCGAGTATGGCAAGGCCGCGCGCCCGCACATTCCTTTTCCCTACTTCGCCGAGACCATGACCGGCTTTGAATACACCGCGGCAGTCCTGATGATGAACTGGGGCATGGTGGAAGAGGGTTTGGAGTGCGTGCGTAATACGCGACTGCGCTACGACGGCGAGAAAAGGAATCCGTGGGATGAGGCAGAATGCGGGCACCACTATGCGCGCGCCATGGCGGCATGGTCGGCCATCCTCGCGCTCAGCGGATTCAGTTACGACGGCGCCAGGGCATCGGTAGTGGCAGCGCCACTTCTTCTACAACCCAGTTTTCAAAGCTTCTGGTCGACAGGCACTGGATGGGGCGTCTTTGGGCTGCGCAGCCGGAGTGGCGTTACGGTCTTCACAATGAAAGTGCTGGAGGGCTCACTCAACTGCCGCTCCTGCGAAATTGCCGCCGCTGGCGCTGCGGCTTCGGTCCTCATAGAAGGCAGGGAAGTGGAGAGTCGTGCGCATCGGCACGAAGATAGGATGGTAGTAACTTTCAACGACATCCTGCGCCTGACCGCCAACGGCGAGATCAGGATCGAGGTGCGCGCGTGAGCTTTGCTCCAAGCCGGCAAAGGCCATGGATTGTCATTGTGGGCGGCTTTTTGGGGTCGGGCAAGACGAGTCTGATTCTGGCTGCAGCGCGCTTTCTGGAACGGCGCGGATTGCGCTGCGCCGTTATTCTGAACGATCAAGGTGAGGAACTGGTCGATACCCGCCAGAGCGTCATGAACGGAGTGCTCGCGCGCGAAGTCACCGGTGGATGCTTCTGCTGCCGGTTCTCGCAATTGATGTCGGTAATCGAGCAACTGCTGGAGTGGTCTCCGCAAGTGATTTTTGCCGAACCTGTGGGCAGTTGCACAGATATCTCGGCCACGGTGTTAGGCCCTCTCCGGGAGCAGTTCGACTATTACAGGCTGGCGCCGTTCACTGTGCTGGCCGATCCGGCACGCGCTGCGGCCCTGTTGCGCGAGGATGCCGATCCCGATCTGGCCTTTCTCTTCCAGAAACAGTTGCAGGAGGCCGACCTGGTGTGCCTGAGCAAGGCCGATCTTTATCCGGACACTGCGCCCATTCCCGGCGTCGAGGCGCGGCGCTTGAGCGCAATGACAGGTCAAGGCGTTCAGGAGTGGCTGGATGAGATTCTGTTTGGATCCACCGAAGCGGGAAGTGTGACCCTGGAGATCGACTACCAACGCTATGCGCGCGCGGAAGCAGCGCTTGCCTGGCTCAATCTGAGCTTGGTTCTGGAGCAGCCCACTCCCATGTCGCCTGCCCATGCTGTTGGTCTGTTTTTGGAAGGGTTGGATGAGGCGCTGACGGCAGCAGGAGTTCCTATTGTGCACTTGAAGATCTTCGATCAATCAGCCAGCGGCTGGGTGAAGGCGGCCCTATGCGCCAATGGCGAGGAGCCAAGAGTCGAGGGGATTCTCGATGCATCGCCGGCAGGGATGCATGAAATGCTAGTCAATCTCCGCGCCAAAGGCGAACCCGCAATGGTGCGAAAGTTAGTTGAAGAGCAATGCCGGAAGCTGGAGGGAAGATCGCGTGTTGTGCGCCTCGATTGCTTCAGTCCTGCTGCGCCAAATCCGCAAAGGAGAGTGTCCAAACCGCAACTCTGATGGGCATAGTCGGATAAGAGCCTATCGCCGCCGTGCTGCGTGCTCCGGCCGAGACCTGAATCGGCGCCCGGCAACGCCGCAGCCTGCGGCAATCGGGTAGTACCCGCAACGACCGCAAGCCGGAGGTTAGAGCGGAACCAGGGATGCTGCATCTCGAAGCCACAGCACTCATCCGGGGTCCCCAACGAGCGATTTTTGATCGTTGGGGTGAAGGGATAGGCCTTCGTCCGTGGGGTGGAGCGAGCGGCGGCCTTGTACAAATCTTATCGGGACACGGTCACCCTGGTTCCGCTCTGGCTTTGTGTTCTACTGCTCTTTCGCCATCGCTCATGACCGGCGGCGCATCCTCCACTGCAATGTGACCAGGCAGCCAACGAGCGCGTGGATTGTCCGGCAATTGCGCGAGGCATTCCCTTGCGACTCCGCTCCGATAGTGCGTAGAACTGCAATACACCAATCTCGAGTGTGATTCGCGGCACAGACTGAGCTGACCGGGCATGCCGAGTATTACCTAGCTAGGAATTCGACGGAATGTCCAGGCTGTGTTGTCGATGCGCTCTGTTCTGGGCTGAGTTCATTTCAGGGTAGGAGCCAATGCAATCGAGCAGAGGCGGTGTTTGTCTTACGCGGCGGCAGTTTGTGGCAGCCGGGACCATGGGCGGCGTGGCCCTCGCCGTCGGCTGCACGGCCCACAACCACGGGAGTTGGGATTTCCTCAACGATGTCCAGGCCCGGACCCTGGCCGCGATCTGCGATCAGATTGTTCCCGCGGATGATTTTCCCGGCGCATCGCAAGCCGGCGTGCTCACCTACATCGATCGTCAACTCGCGCGGCACTACAGGCGCTATCGGAATAATTACCGCGATGGGCTTGAGCAGGCGGATGCGATAAGCAGAAAACGCTTTGGCCGTGACCTTGCGGAGCTGCCCACGCAGCAGCAGTTCGAGCTGGTAAGCGACCTCTCGCAGCAGAATCCAGGATTCTTCAACCTGGTGCGCAGCCACACCCTTGAAGGCTACTATGGCGCGCCGCGTCACGGCGGGAATCGCGAAGCTGTGAGCTGGCGCATGCTCGGCATGGATGAGCCGCCCCTTCTCGGACGCGCGCAGTTCGACCTGAGAAAGGGCCCGGCCTCATGAAGCGAGTGAATGCGGTTGTTGTGGGCGCCGGAGCGGCCGGAGGCATCGTTGCCAAGGAGCTGTCGACAGCAGGCCTGAGCGTCGTCCTGCTGGAGCGGGGCAAGTGGTACACAGCCAACGACTGCCGCAAGGATGACCTGCGCAACCAGCGCACCACGGTGCTGGGCAACGCCTTCGGGCCTGACGATGAAGGCAATCCGCGCGTCTTGTGGGATCCCAAGACCGGGCCTCGCATCCTGCTGCCCAGTGAAGGCGGCTACCAGAACAACGCCGCGTGCGTGGGTGGTGGAACGTTGAGCTATGGAGCCATGGCCTGGCGCTACATGCCCCAGGATTTCCGCATGCGTTCCATCTACGGGGCGCCCGCCGGAAGCTCGCTCGAGGACTGGCCCATCACCTACAACGATCTGGAGCCCTGGTATGAGAAGGCCGAATATGAGATCGGCATCTCGGGAGACTACTCGGGCAGTCCCTTTTTCGGCCCGCGCCGGCGTTCTCTGCCCATGCCGCCGCTTCCGCCCAACCGCGAGTTTCAGATTCTGGAGCCGGCGGCGAAACGCCTTGGTCTGCATCCTTTTCACATTCCCATGGCCCGCAACAGCGTGCCATACAACGGGCGCGGACCGTGCATGCGTTGCCGCTGGTGCGTCGGATTTGCCTGCGAAGTGGATGCCAAGAACGGTTCGCAGAACACGGTGATTCCCACCGCGCTGGCGACGGGAAATTGCGAATTGCGAACCGAGTGCATGGCCAAAGAGATTCTCACCGATGACCGCGGCCGCGCGCGCGGCGTAGCCTACTACGACGCCCATGGGCATTTGCAGGAGCAGCTTTCCGACATTGTCATCGTTTCTGCTTGCGCGATTGAATCGGCCCGCCTGTTCCTGAATTCCAAAAGCCGTCTCTTTCCCAATGGACTTGGCAATCGCTACGACCAGGTCGGCCGGAATCTGCAAGGCCACCACTACACCGGCGCCGTCGGATTCTTCGATTTCGATACCTACGACGATCTAGGACCCGGCGCCAGTATCGCCGTTGCAGATTACAACCACGGCACTCCGGGCCTTTGTGGAGGGGGCATGCTTGCCAATGAGTTCATCCGCCTGCCGATTCAAATGATCGATCGGATGCCCGGGAACACCCCGCGCTGGGGGCTCGCGCACAAAAAGGCCATGCGCAATTTCTACAAGCGCAACATCGCCGTCATGGGACCCACTCAGCCGATTCCAAGTGCCGATGCCAGGGTCACACTCGATCCAACGGTTCGAGACAAGTGGGGAATGCCGGTCGCGCGCATCTCCGGCAACGTCCATCCACACACCTTTGAGATCGGCTTTGTGCAGGCCCAACGTTCGGAGGCGTGGCTCAAAGAGGCCGGAGCGCTGAGCACACTCGTCAACGCGGGCAGGCCGACGACCGTATCTGCGGGCCAGCACCAGGCCGGCACCTGCCGCATGGGCAACGATCCACATGGCTCGGTGGTGAATCGCAACTGCCAGGTTCACGATGTGGACAACGTCTTCGTGATTGATGGGAGCGTGCACGTAACCAACGGAGGCTTCAATCCGGCGCTCACCATCATGGCCATCGCCTACTTCGCCTCTGATTCATTGGTCCGCAACTGGAAGGGTACGGGATTCCGGTCATGAAGCGATTCTTCAAGTTTGCGGCAATCGCCGTCGGGGTCGCGGCCCTGCTTGCGGTGGGCGGCGCCTATGGCGCGTCGTATTACTACACGTCGCAATACGGCCAGGGCTGCGCGAGTTGCCACGAGATGGCCGCCTATGTCAGCGTGGTGCATTCGGCGCCCCACCGGACAGAGGGCTGCATGGATTGCCACGAGGCAAGCCTGGCTACCAAGTTGCGCCACATGCGGATTCATATCTTCGGTTCCGTTCCTGAGAACATCCGTCTGCGCGACGTGGATGTGCCGGCCATGACGGCGAGCTGCCGGACGTGCCACCAGCACGAATATGCAAGCTGGCGCGCGGGCCCGCACAGCGTTACGTATAGCCAGATATTTGCCGATCCCGTTCACAACTCCAAACGCATGCTGATGGACGACTGCTTTCGCTGTCACGGCATGTACTTCAGCGGTTCTGTTCGTGACCTGGTGCGGCCTCTGAACACGAAGGGGCCATGGCGCATCATTCGTTCTGGATTTGCCGATCAGCCGGCGATGCCCTGCATGACCTGCCATCAGGTTCACCGCGAAGGCGCGCAGGAAACCAGGCCCGCCTCGCGCATTTCCGTCGCAGGTGCGGCCGTGCCCGCTTCGCTGGCCTTCTATGATCGCCGCGAAACCCTCCACTTTGCCGCCGCGGCGCTTTCCATTCCGCAACTGTATGATGGAGCTCACGCGGTGAGGATGAACGAGGACCCAAGGCAGGCGCTCTGTTACCAATGCCATGCGCCGCGGGAGCCGGAGACGGGCTCGATTGCCGCGACCAACGCCTGGGGACCGCAGGTAGGCTCGGGCGACGATCGCACCCCCATGGGCGTGCACGAGGGCATAAGCTGCATATCCTGCCACGATGGGCATAACGAGAATACGCGGGCATCGTGCAAGACTTGCCACCCGCAGATGTCCCACTGCGGAATCGACGTCGAGAAAATGGACACGACCTACGCCGGCGCGACCAGCGCGCACAACATCCATTGGGTCAAATGCACCGATTGCCACCAGCACGGCATTCCAAAGGCGAAGGCGCCCGCGGCAGTCAAGGCGAAGTTGTCGGCCACTCCCGGCTTTGAGGGTCGATAGCCGGCAATCAACAGAAATGTAAAAAAGCAGGGGCTTGAGGCAGCATCAATCGACGGGATTTTCTGTCGAGAGGCGTAGGCGCCGTTTTCGCGGATTCGCGGGTCGATGGACATAAGCGCCTCGCAGCTCAATCGATGCAGCGGAACCAGGGATGCTGTATTTCAAAGCCACAGCACTCAAGTTGACGCGACCATCGGGGTGCGCCATTTTCTGGGCTACCGGATTGAGGGGAGTCCATTGGCGATCGTCGCCAGGCTCAAGGATCAGGGCCTCGCCAATTACGCTCCCAAGGCTGCCAGGTGAGCCGGCAGCGCGACGCGCAGCGCTGCCGGCATACACCGCGTCCGGTTTTTCGGTTGGAATCCCGAAGAGGACTGGTTCTGGCGGGCCAGATCGAGCGGCTTTCCGGCAGCGGTGCCGCTTGCTGCCGGAGTCACCTGTTTTCGCGCCGGAGTAGCCGCTCCAGGAAAAGGAGAATTTGACATTTACGATTGGCGGTCTTTCGATTATCGATTGCGATAGTTTAGACTCAGCATCGGAGCCGAAATCGGAACCACCACGCATTTTCCCGAAATCCGATGCAGAGAGGAAAGACCAATGCGAGACCGTGTAGCACGTCATCAAGTTCGCGATGAGATTAAACGGCGAATCTTATCCGGCGAAAGCAAGGCCGGAGAGCGCCTGAGCCAGCAGAGCCTGGCCCGGGAACTGGGGGTTGCCCAGGGGACGGTCAGGGAATCGTTGATGGAACTGCACTGGCTGGGGCTGGTCGAGTCAATCGACCATCTTGGGGTGTTTGTCGGAAATCTGGACGCAACCCGTATCTGCCAGGCATACCAGGTTCGTGAAGTGCTGGAGGGCCTGGCGGCTCGGCTCTGTTGCGGCAATGCGGGACGCTCCGATATTGTCGCCCTGCGCGCTATTGCGGACGATATTTATGAGCTTGCAAAAAAAGGCAAAGAAGTAGAAATGGGAAAGCTCGACCGCGATTTCCATATCCGGATCATCATGTTATCCCGCAACAGTATCCTGATGCGGCTGGCGGAAACTTATCGCGCACTGGGCATGACGGTTCGCGCTTCCCGCATGCCGCAGGTCATTCATGAAGAGCACCTGCGCATTGTGGATGCCATCGAGCACGACCTTCCCGATGAGGCGGAGCGGCTGTCGAAACTCCATGTCGCGGAGGCGGGCCGCATGATCGAGGCCGATGCGCGCCAGGGGAAGTTCGTTCCCAAATGGGTGGAATAAGACGAATTTCGTCGCGGATTCTCCCGCCTCATATCGCGGCTTTCATGCGCAACTCCAGCGCGATACCGATCCAGAGGCAGATAGCAATTCTCATGCAATAAAAACTTGCGAAGGGGTCGAGACCCGTTGACTGAGAGAACATTGGGCACGAGCGGCATTTCCCGGCGGAAGTTCCTTTCGGGTTGCGGGGCCGCGGTTCTGGTCTCCGCGCCGGTGCTGGATAGCTGGGGCGCGAAGACACAGTCGGCGGCTCAAAAGAGCGGCCCGGCGCAGCGCGTCTTCTCGCTCGATCGCGACTGGCTTTTCGGCGGAAAACTGAACCCGGCCGCGCTCGAATCCGGTTTAGACGACGCGGCATTTTCACGGATCACGCTGCCGCACTGCGTCACTCCACTCTCCTGGCAGAACTGGGATCCGGCCGCATGGGAGGACGTCTTTCTCTATCGCCGCCGCTTTCCTACGCCGCGGGAGTTCGCAAATCGAAGGGTCTTTCTCAGCTTCGAAGGCGTCATGGTCGCTGCCGATGCCTCCATCAACGGCGCCGCGCTGCCCACGCACAAAGGCGGTTATCTGCCCTTCACCTATGAGCTCACTTCGTTGCTCAAAAACAGCGGCAACGTTCTGGAACTGAAGGTGGACTCCCGCTTCCAGAATGTGCCGCCGGAAGGTTCGCCGCGCGGCGCTCACGCCGTCGATTATTATCTGCCCGGCGGCATCGTACGCGGCGTCAGCCTTTACGCCGTGCCCCAGGTCTTCATCAGCGACGTGTTCGCAAAGCCCGTCGATGTGCTCCAATCCACGCGCCGCGTCCAGATCGCCTGTCAAATCGACGCGGTCGTTGCGCCAACCAGCCCGGTCCATCTCGAAGTCAAGTTGATGGACGGGACCCATGTCGTCTCGAGCGTGCTCAAAAGCGCCACCATCGTTCAACCCGGCAAAATCGACGTGGCATTGACACTGTCGGGTCTCGGTGGCGTCGAGCTCTGGGATGTAGATGCGCCACACCTCTATAGCCTCGTCGCCACGCTCATTCTCGACGGCGAACCGATACATGACTATCGTGTCCGGATTGGCTTTCGGGATGCGAAATTCTCCGTGGACGGCTTCTTCCTCAATGGCCGCCGTTTGCGTCTCTTTGGTCTCAATCGCCACGAAATCTACCCTTACGTCGGCTACGCCATGCCGCCGCGCGTCATGCGCCGCGACGCCGAGATTATCCGCAACGAATTTCACTGCAACATCGTTCGCTGCTCCCACTACCCGCAATCTGAGGCCTTCCTTGAGGCCTGCGACGAGCTGGGCCTGATGGTTTGGGAAGAAACCCCCGGCTGGCAGTACGTTGGCGACGCGGCATTCGAAGACCTCGTTGTCCAGAACGTCGGAGACATGATCCGGCGCGACCGCAACCATGCCTCCATCGTCATCTGGGGTGTCCGCGTCAACGAGTCAGGCAACGACCAGCCTCTCTACCGTCGCACCACTGCGCTCGCCAAGTCGCTCGATGACTCACGGCCCGACTCCGGTTCAATGACCAGTTTTAATAATTGGCAACAGGAGTGGCATGAAGACGTCTTCGCCATGGACGACTATCACCAGTCGCCCGACGGCAGCGTTCAGATCTATCCGCCCTTGCCGGGCGTGTCCTACATGCTTGCTGAAACCGTGGGCCAGCGCACCTACACCGAACCAGGATTCGGCAACCTCTACCGCCGCGCCGGCGATGTCAAGCTGCAGTGCACACAGGCCATCTATCATGCCCAGGCGCATGACAGGGCCGGCGCCTATCCTCGCTTTTGCGGTGTCATCGCCTGGTGCGCCTTCGAGTACGCCAGCCCGCAGAACTCGTACAAAGGCGTCAAGAATCCCGGTGTCGCCGATGTCTTCCGCATTCCCAAGCTCGGCGCATCCTTCTACCAGTCTCAGGTCAGTCCCGCCGTGCATCCCGTCATCGTCCCCAACTTTTATTGGGACTTCGGCGCAGCCACTCCTCGCGGTCCCGGCCAGGATGCCGCCATCTTCTCCAACTGCGACCGCCTTGAGCTTTTCGTCGACGGAAAGCATCACTCCACGCTTGAGCCGGACCGCAAAAACTATCCCAACCTCAACTACGCTCCCTTCTTCGCCGCTCTCGATTTCGACGCAGCCACGCACCCTGACCTGCACCCCGTGCTGCGCCCCGAGCTACGTATCGACGGCTACGTCGCCGACCATCTCGCCCTCTCTCGATCCTTCTCCTCGGACGCCGGCAAGGATCAGTTCCTGCTTGACGCTGATGATTTCGCCATCGTGGGTGATGGAGTTGACGCAACCCGCCTGGTATTCCGGATCGCGGATAGATTCGGCGCGCCCCGGCTCTTTGCTGGCGGCGACGTCACCTTTGAGCTAGACGGCCCCGGCATTCTGGTCGGCGACAATCCCTTTTCGCTCACCGAGAGCGGAGGAGCCGGCGCCGTTTGGATCAAGGCCCGTCCGGGAAGCGCGGGACGGATCGTCGTCAAGGCGACTCACTCCGCGCTCGGCGCCAAGTTGGTGGTGATTGAGGCTCAGCAGGACGTTGATACGCAAAGAATCTAGGAAGACTCAAAGCGGCTGTGAATGCGCAAAGCTGCGCGCAGCCGTCAGGATACCTGTGGCCCACTCTGGCGTTGCCAGCGCATGGAGATGCGTATAACTCGCCATTACATTCCGGAAGACAACAGAATCGCGGCCGGAGAAACATCCGGCGCCGCGCGCCACAGCACACGCTGTTTGCAGGGGCTCATCCATGCCCGCTACCCGCGAGTAATGGAATTCATGTCCGTGCAGAACCGTTCCAGCCGCGAAGAACGGATTGGGAGAGTCGACATGCAGTTCGCTGTATCCATGGCCTTGCGGTGCATCGCGGACTTCCACGTCGAAGGGAAATACATTCGCCATCGGATAGCGCTGTCCCTTCCAGATGAGGCTCCGCGCCAGAAGCATCAGGCCGCCGCACTCAGCGTAAATGGGAGGTCCGGTCTCGGCCGCGTTGCGCAGCGATTCCAGCAAGCCAGCATTCCTGGAAAGCTCCTGAGCGTGGGTTTCAGGAAACCCGCCTCCGATATAGAGGGCATGCAAACCTTGCGGCAAGGCGCTCTCGTGCAGCGCTGAAACCGGAACAAGCCCGGCGCCGGCACGCTCGAGTTCCTCAAGGTTCTCCGGATAGTAAAAACTGAATGCGGAGTCTATCAGATAACCGATTTTCAGGCCTCCGCCATCTGGAAGCAGCGACTGCAGCTCCGAAGGTGCTTCGAGCGGAGGCGCAGCACGGGCAATCGCGAGCAGCGCGTCCACATCCAGATTGCCCTCTACAATTTTGAGTAGAGCCTGTTCAATCCGCTCCATTCCACCGTGTTCCTGCGGTGGAACCAGGCCGAGATGCCGCTCGGGTAGCGGATTCGTCGCGCTTCTCGGCAGAGCGCCGAGCACCGGAATCGAGCAAGCGGATTCGATAGCCGCGCGCAGGATCTGTTCGTGTCTTGGCCCGTTCACGTGGTTTAGCACCACGCCTCGAATGGAATCGCGAGGATCGAGTTTCTGGCATCCCAGCACTAGAGCGGCGGCGGTGCGCGTCATCTTCGTCGCATCCAACACCAGCACCACGGGAGTGGAGAGCGTTTCGGCAAGGACCGCGCTCGAGTGCGTGCCGGCGGCATCGAAACCGTCGAAAAGCCCGCGGTTGCCCTCGATCAGATTCACTCCGTTGGGGACGCTGTTGCGTGCGAAAGAAGAAACCACGCCCGCTGCGCCCATCAGCAGAGTGTCGAGATTGCGCGCGGGATGGCCCGAGGCCCAACTCAGCCACGCGGCATCGATGTAGTCCGGGCCTTTCTTGAAAGCGCGCACCTCCACGCCCGCGCGCCGGAGCAGCAGCAGCAATCCGATCGAGACAACGGTTTTGCCGGAGCCGCCGGAGATGCCGGCAACGAGAACACGAGGCCTTGGATGTTTCGCGCTCATGGTGAGAACGGCTGCTATCTACAGCGCTTGGTCAATCCCTTCTTTCGGAGGGAGCTGAATGTAGGAGCCGCCGAGATAGCTGTAAATGCAGCGGCCGGAATCTATGAGCGAGCGGATTGCCTTCTTGCAATCATCCTTGCTGGCCTGCTCGCCATGCTTCGCGCTCATCTCCTTGATCAGATCGCCGGCCTTCAGATTCTTTTTTCCCGCGCACTCGGCCACCAGCTGATACATCTCTTCCGCCAGCGTCTCGATCGGGATGGAGTTGGTTTCGGTCATTTGCATGTCTCTTTCCGCTGTATGTTCGCAGCAATCAATTGTTGCAGCTTTTCCCGCAGCAGCACCACTTCGCCGACCACCAAAGTTGCCGGCGGTTCCACCCCGGCCCGCCGCACTTCGGCAGCGATGGTTCCCAGAGTACCAACGACGACGTGCTCGCCGTCCCAATACGCCATCTGGATCATGGCCGCCGGAGTTGTTGGAGAACGGCCCGCTGCCATAAGCTTTTGCGCAATCGTATCCACATTGTGTACGCCCATCAGGAAGACGGACGTATCGATCCTGGCCACGGCCTGCCAGTCGACACGATCGTTGTTTCCCTCTGCGTTGTACCCCGTAACGATGGCCACTGAGGATGAAGCCTCCCGGTGCGTGACCGCTATGCCCGCGCTGAGGGGTGCGGATAGACAGGACGAAACGCCCGGAACCACCTCAAACGGAATCCCGTGCTCGGCCAGATATTCGACTTCTTCTCCGCCGCGCCCGAAAAGAAAGGGATCGCCGCCCTTCAGCCGGATCACGGTCTTTCCTTCCCGCGCCTTCTGCACCAGAAGCCTATGGATCTCATCCTGGAGCACGTGATGGCCCTCAGGCTTGCCCATGTAGATCTTTTCCGCAGTGGGTTTTGCGAGCGCGAGCACCTGCCGCTGAACCAGGCGATCGTAGACGATCACGTCGCCGCTGCCGATCCGCAGCACGGCGCGGACGGTCAGCAACTCCGGATCGCCAGGACCGGCGCCCACCAGAACGACCTTTCCCATGCTTGGCATCATGGTTCCCTTCGCGCTGCGCTCCACGCAACCCTTCACCCGTTGCTCACTTCCGCGCGAACCGAGAGAGTGATCTTGTAAAACACCGTGATCAGCAAGGCTCCAATGGCCCACACGCCGAACACGATGCTCCACTCCGGCAGCGTGGGAGTGTACTTTGTGACGGAGCCCAGCGGGGCCGGCACAAATCCGCCCACCATCAATCCCAATCCCTTTTCAAGCCACAGCGAGACGACTACGAGGACGCAGGCCACAGGAAGCAGGGCCGCGTTTGTTCGCCATGCAGGCGTCAGCAGAAGTGCCAAAGCCGCGATTGAAAAAATTGCCGAGAGCCACATCCAGAGCACCAGGCTGTGGTTTCCACCCAGCCCCATGAAGAGATACTCGAAGTGCTCCATGTGTTCCGGAATGCGGCTGTAGAAGACCGTGAACGTCTCCACCAGAACGAAAAATACATTGATCGTCAAGGCGTACGTCACAATGACTGCAAGCTTGCGGATGGCTTGCTCGCCTGCGTCATAACCCGTCAACCTGCGCAAAATCAGGCAGAGAAGGATCAGCAGCGCCGGGCCCGAGGCAAAGGCGGAAACCAGAAAGCGCGGCGCCAGAATCGCGGTCATCCAGTAGGATCGCCCCGGCAGTCCGCTGTAAAGAAACGCCGTGACCGTGTGAATGCTGATCGCCCACGGGATGGAAATCAGGACCAGAGGCCTGATCCATGCCGGGGCGGGCGCCTCTTCGCGCTCGGCACTCAGCGTCACCAGCGCAATGGTCGCGTTGAGCAGCAAATAGCCGCCCAGAGAAATCATGTCCCAGAACATCAGCGACCGCGGCGAGGGATAGAGGATGATGTTGAGTACCCGTGCTGGTTGTCCAAGGTCGACAAAGATGAACAGGATGCACACGATGACCGCGGCAATGGCCAGGAACTCCCCGAGAATCGCGATCCGTCCGAATTGTCTGTAATCGTGCAGATAGTAAGGCAGCACCACCATGACGGCCGATGCCGCTATTCCCACGAAGAATGTGAACTGGGCGATATAAAGCCCCCAGGTTACATCGCGGCTCAGCCCTGTGATTCCCAGTCCCTGGTCCAGTTGACGCATATAAAAAAAAACGCCAACCGCGATCACGCAAAACAGGCAGAGCAGCCATGTCCAGTATCTGCGGCTCCCAACCATCGCTTTTTCAAACATGAACATGATGTCAGACCAGGTAATACACGGATGGGCCGGTTCCGAGTTCGGGCTCACGCTCGACGGCGAAGCGCGAGCGCAGCAGTTGCCGGGGCTCGGAATCCGGATCCGCCAGATTGCCGAAGATGAATGCTTTTTCAGGGCAGGCCGCGGCGCAGGCCGGACCGAGCCCGCGCGCCAGGCGCTCTTCGCAGAAGTTGCACTTCTCCACGACGCCCTTGGTGCGCGTGGGAAAATCGGGATTGACGCTGGCGATTGCGGGCCTTGGATCCTGCCAGTTGAAGCTGCGCGAACCATACGGGCAGGCGGCGATGCAGTAGCGGCAGCCGATGCAGCGATGCCAGTCCATCATCACAATTCCATCGTCTCTCTTCCAGGTTGCCTGCGTGGGGCACACCCGCGTGCAGGGAGGGTTGTCGCAGTGATTGCACATCAGCGGGACTTGCGCGGCCGCGTAGCTCTGCTGTGTGTAGGCCGTTTCCGCGAAGGGGAACACCGCTTTGAAGGTCTCATTCCAGATCCACTTCACCTCGTGCGCCCGATCGGCAAATTGTGGAATGTTGTGTGCTTGATTGCAAGCCTTGATGCAGAGATCACAGCCGGATTGGCACTTCTTGAGGTCGATCACCATTCCCCAGCGAACCGGTTTGGCTGCCGATCCGCGAGGCGCTTCGCCGGCGTACTCCGCGATCCCGCGTACGGCTTTCATGCCTCCCCCTGCCAGCAGCGACAGGCCGGTGAGCCGCAGAAAATCCTTTCTGGTGATCTTCATGGTGCGCTCCTGAAAGCAATCGCCGATTGGGGCTCGCTGTGACAGTTCCAGCAATATGGACCGGAGACGCCCGCGTATGTGTGGCAACGATCGCAGAATTCCTGTTTGTTGTGGCATCCCATGCAGGTGCGGGTAAGGCTCTTATCGTAGACTTTGCCGTTGAAGGCTACATATTTGCGCTCGCCCCGCCGCACGACATCTTCCCGCCAGTCCACCAGCAGCTTCATGTGCGATGTGCGCATGAACTCGGTTGGGGCGACACACTCCTTCTCGTTCACGGGGAGCTGGAGATTGGGGACTTTCGACAAATCCTTTACAGCGGAATCCCGGTACCAGAAAGGCGTCGCAACCAGCGCCGCAAAAAGGGCCAGGCCCACCGAGATCAGGAGCCGGTCACGCATGGAGCACCTCGCGGTCGCCGCCTGCCGGTGGTTGATAGAAAACCAACGGCTCGCCGCGCAGGTCGGTGGTCCGCTCCTTTTCGCCCGTCATGACCAGTGCGTTGCCCAGGAGTTCGTGCACGCCGGCCACTTCCACGCCCGGAACCCAGTATTCGAGCAGAGTCGGCAGCGTCGCTTTGTCGATGGCGCAAATGCAGGCCAGCAGGTTGACTCCGTATTTCTGCTTCACGTACTTCACCGCATTGGCGCGCGGAAAGCCTCCGCGCAGGCGCATCTCCAGGTTTTCGTCGGTGCCCAAACCGGCGCCGCTGCCGCAGCAGAATGTCTGTTCCCGAATCGTGTTCTCCGGCATTTCATGAAAGTTCCGGCACACGTCTTTCAGGATGGATCGCGGCTCTTCCAGCAGACCCATCCCGCGCGAGGGGTTACAGGAGTCGTGATACGTTACATTCCACCTGTCGTTGCGGCGGGAGTCGAGCCGCAGCTTGCCGTGATGAATCAGATCGGCCGTGAACTCGCAGATGTGCACCATCTTGGTGGATCGCGCATTTTCAAAAACCGTTCCGGTGATCGGAGAGACCGGAGCCTCGAGAAAATCGGCGGGTCCGTTCATGGTGTCCATGTACTGGTGGATGACGCGCCACATGTGGCCGCATTCGCCTCCCAGGATCCACTTCACGCCCAGGCGTTTGGCCTCCTCGTAGATTTTCGCGTTGAGGCGCTTGGTCATCTCGTGTGAAGAGAAGAGGCCGAAGTTTCCGCCCTCCGATGCGTAGGCGCTGATCGTATAGTCGAGGCCGATTTCACGAAACAACATCAGGTAGCCAAGCAGAGTGTAGTAGTGCGGCGTTGCAAAATAATCGGCGGAAGGCATTACGAACAGAATCTCCGCGCCCTTGCGATTGATGGGCACATCCACGTGGAGACCCGTGATCTCCGCGACCTCGTCCGCCGCGAAATCGATGCTGTCCTTGAGCCCGTGCGGCTGAATTCCCAGGTGATTGCCAACCCGGAAGCAGTTGGCCGCCGGCTCAAGCACCCAGTTGGTGTTGCAGCCGATCAGGTTCAGCAGCTCGCGGCCCATCATCGTGATCTCCGCGGTGTCGATGCCGTAAGGGCAGAACACCGAGCAGCGCCGGCATTCGGTGCACTGATAGAAGTAATAGAACCACTCCTTGATAACTTCCTCGGTGAGCTCCCTCCCTCCGGCGAGGGCGCCAAAGACGCGCCCGGTCAGGGTGAAATAACGCCGGTACACCGAACGCATCAACTCCGCGCGCAGCACCGGCATGTTCTTCGGGTCCGCCGAGCCGAGATAGAAATGACACTTGTCGGCACAGGCGCCGCAGCGCACGCAGATATCCATGAACAGGCGGAAGGAGCGATATTTCTCGAGCCTCTCCTTCATGCCATCCAGAATGATCTGTTTCCAGTTGGGAGGCAGCTTCCAGTCGCTGTCGAGCGGCTGCCAGGCGCGCGGATTGGGAAGGCCGAGAGAGATCAGGTTTTTGGGCGCGGCGCTGTAGCAGATCGTTCCTTTGCGGAACTCGACCCTGGGATCTCTCCAGTCCCCCCGTGGGGGCTTCGGTTCAATCTGCACCAGTGGTTCTCGCATCGTCTGCCTCGAGCGGAATTCCCGCTGCCTGCATCTTGTCGCGGAATTCCTCTTCCCACTCCGCGTAGCTGTGCGTCTTTACCGGATAATTCCAGGGATTCACATGCCGCTTGCTGCGGCTGTTGTTTACTAGGTTCCTGGCGGGACTGAGGAATACTCCGCCCGCGTGCATCAACTTGCTGAAAGGAAAATACGCCGCCAGCGAGCACACCAGGAGTAGATGCACCAGAAAGACCGGACCCAGAGTATTCGACACAATCGGCCGGAAGGCGGCCACGCCCAGCACGAACTGCTTTACACCGCTGATGTCCGCACGGACAAAATAGCGCATCAGCACGCCGGAGACTGCGATCCCCAGCAGCAGCAGCAGGGCGAAGTAATCCGTGAACAGGGAGATATAGCGAACCAGCGGATCGCGAAAGCGTCTGGCGATCAAATACGCCAGCGCGCCGAGCAGAACCGCATCGGAGAGATAAACCTGCGGCGCGCCGATCTGGAAGAAGCCGTCCAGCCGCTCCAGACCATTGACGAACGCAGGCACGTGTTCCACCAGCAAGCGCAGGTGCCGCAGCAGAATCATCAGCAGCGCCCAGTGAAAGGCCAACGCGGCGAGCCACATGTATTTGTCCTCGCCAAACTGAAGCCGCTCACCCCTGAGACGCGCGCTGTTGTTCCGAAACAGCGATCGAAACAACAGAATTTCGCCGGCCATCCGGACCACCGCGCCCCAGCCTGTGGAAGGATTATCGACCCATGCCGTTTTGATCCAGGGAAGCGATTTCTGCTGCCCGCAGGTGACCGGAATGCGGAAGGGAACTGGAGTCCATGCCCATCGCAAGACGCGCCAGCAGAAGCCGGCCAGAAAGACCGCGAATGCCATATAAGGAAGAATCAGCGTGAGCAAGGTACGCCCGGCGCCGGTCTCCGCTCCCACCGCGCCCGCAAGCACCAGGGCCAGCACCGCGACCAGAGAGTAGAGGGCATTCATCGTGTCAACCTCATTGCGCGGCGCACTCTGCGCGGAAGCGATTCTCCTTCATGCGCAGCGTTGAGATCTGCTCGCGGCAGATCGTGTATTGGTCGAAGGCTGTCAGAGCCAGCCAGTCTATTCGGTTTTGCAGCACCTCGTCCACCTGGCCGGATACTTCACAAATCACGGCTCGCAGATCGAAGATAAACCGCACCGCTTCGGACGCGCTAAAGTCCTGCACCGCCCGCAAACGGATGAGAGCGTCGAGCGCGGGAGCTATGGCGCCTTCGTCCATCGTCCCCAGTAACTCGCGCACCAGCGTCCCCAGGTTTTCGCGCAGAACATGGCCTACGGGATTGCGAAATGGGTCCTTCTCATTGCTCAGAAAAGCAAGCGTCTGCGCGGGGTATGACTCCATGGTCCGCGCCACCCACCGCTCCAGTATGGCCTGGCTCGTGTTCATCGCAACCTACACGCACCCTGTCGGCTTGGGCAGGCCCGCGAGCTTGCACGCGCCCTTGGCGGGGCCTGAAGGGAACAGCTCGTAAATCTCGCTCAGCTTGTAGCCGGTCTCCTTGCAGACCTTGCGCACCATCGGCGCAATTCCAAACTGCATATAGTAGTTACGAATGTAGCGAATCACCTTCCAGTGGCCCTCGGTCAGTTCATTCACGGCCTCGCTGCCGGCGAAATCCCTGGCCACATCTTCACTCCAGCATTCGGGCTCCTGGAGAAATCCGTCTTCATCCACTTCGTACTTTCTTCCACTTACTTCGAAAACTGGCACATTAACCTCGCAGTCACTTTTTTTGAACGATCCCTTACTCGGCCTCTCCTTGCGATCCGTTGTCTGGCTCGCCTCAGTACCTTACATGGGCCGAACGCGCAAACGACAGACCGGCGTGTTTGAAGTCGTCGATGTGATATCGCGTAAACTCAAACCCGGTCAGCTCGAAGAACCTCGGCCAGCCGATACGGTCGATCCACTCGCCGACGCGTTCGTATTTGCGCGCATCGTCCTTGTACACGTTCACGATTTTCAGCACCGCTTCCACTACCTCGGGCCAACGCGGCGTATGGTTGGGCAGGAACGGAATCACCAGCCTTGAGAACCGTGGAGCGCTGCGCGCATTGCTTACCTTGCCGCCCACCCAGATCGATAATCCGTCGTTCTCCGCATCGCTCATCGGCATCGCCGGGCACACGCTGAAGCAGTTGCCGCAGTACATGCATTGCTCCTCGACCACCTGCACAGACTGCTTGCCGTCCACCGTGGCCGGCCGAATGGCGCCCGTCGGGCAGGACGCAATCAGCGTCGGCAGCTCGCAAACCCTGGCCAGCACGTCGTGCTTGATCTTTGGCGGTCGGCGATGAACGCCCAGAATGGCAATGTCGGAGCAGTGCACCGCTCCGCACATGTTCAGGCAGCAGGCCACCGCAATGCGCAGCTTGGCGGGCAGGTCTTCATGCGTAAAATGCGTGCACACCGCGTCCATGATGGCTTTCACCAGCCCCGAGGCATCCGTGGCCGCGGAGTGACAGTGCACCCAGCCCTGCGTGTGCACAATATTGCTGATCGAGTTGTTGGTGCCCCCCACCGGAATTCCCAACCCCGCCAGTTCCTGCTTCAGCGGCTCGATCTTGTCGGCATCTTCCAGCATGAATTCGATATTGTTCCGGCTGGTAAAGCGCAGATACCCTCCGCAATACTTGTCTGCCAGGTCGGCATACACGCGCAGCGTCTGAATGCTCAGCAGCCGCGGCGTGGCCGCGCGCACGGTGTAAAGGCGGTCGCCCGATTCCGCAACGTGGCACAGCACTCCCGGCGCCAGTGTTTCGTGGTACTTCCACGCGCCGTAGTTCTTGCGGACCATTGGCGGAAGGTACTTGTCATAACTGGGCGGACCAACGTCGGTAATGCGGGGCTGGGTCGCGGATGTCGTCATGACTCGTCCTCCTTTTCGGCCTGGTAGTAGATGTATGGATTGTCCCTGGGAGCCGAGACCATCTCCGGCGCCGGGTCCAGACCGATGCCGTCGAGGAATGCGGCCATCCCCACCCGTTGGATCATCTCCCCGATCCGTTCGCGGTTGGTGCCGTACTCATCCCAGAAGTCCCAGATGCGCTGAATCAGTTCTTTCAGCGTGTCGAAAATTTCGTCGGCGGGAACAAATGGAATCAGCACCGAAGACAGCAGCGCGCCCTGAAGGATGGGCGCCTTGGCGCCGATCAGGATCACTGCGCCTTTCTCTTTGCCGGGACCCAGCGCCTTCGGCATCACGTTGATGCAGTGCATGCAGCGCACGCAGTCGCGGGCCTGGATGCTGAGCTTCTGGCCGTCCCACTCCATGCACTTCGTGGGGCAGTGATCGCAAACGTCCTTGCGGATATCCATCCCCGCGGCGGCGTATTTCGCCACTTCCTCGTGATCCACCTGCAGATCGTCCTTCCAGGTTCCGATCACCGACAGATCGGCGCGCGCGATGGCGGCGACGCAGTCGTTGGGGCAAGCGGCGCACTTGATCTTGAACTTGTACGGAAGCGCGGGACGGTGCATCTCATCCTGGTACGCCATGGTCAGGTCGTAACACAGTTTCATGGCGTCGAAGCAGGCCCATTCGCAGCGCGCCATGCCTACGCAGCAGGAGGGCGTGCGCACCGCCGATCCCGACCCGCCCAGGTCGAACCCGGCGTGGGTCAACTTCTGAAATGCCGGCTCCAGTTGATCGGTGGTCGTGCCCAATAGAATCATGTCGCCGGTCGAGCCGTGCATATTGGTCAACCCGGAGCCGTGCTCCTCCCAGATATCGCAGATGGTGCGCAGCGCTTCGCTCGAATAGAACCAGGCGGCAGGCTGATTCACGCGCAGGGTATGAAAGCTGGCTACGTTGGGGAACTGCTCGCCCACATCGCTGTAGCGCCCAATCACGCCTGAACCGTAGCCAAGCACCCCCACCAGCCCGCCATGCTTCCAGTGGCTCAGCCGGTCTTCGTATGAAAGCTCCAGTTGTCCAAGCAAGTCCTTGGCGCTGTCGCTGGTCCTGGATGCCGACTTGATTTCGGTTACGAAACTCGGCCAGGGACCCTTCTCCAGCTCGTCCAGCAGCCTGGTTGCCGGCTTGCCCTCGGTGCCCGGCTTGCCGTTGATCGCTTCAGCCATAACCTCTCTCCATTCCCCCCGGAGTCCCAGGGAGATGCTTTCGATGCCATCAATCGATTACAAAAGATTCTGGACGGGCAGCCTTGAGTTGCGCTGTGACGGCCATCATAGCCGCAGCCTTCACCGCCCAAACTTCGTCATCCGGGCTCGGAATTCATTGCCTGCCGGGAATATGGCCCTGCCGGCGCGTTTCCGGGCAAACTGGAACGTTCAGTTCCAAGATAGGCACAGGCCAGGCGCCCGCCAAAGAAGTACATTGCCGTCAGTTTGGTTTAATGCCACTCCCATTCGATGAAGCCGGGCTTCACGTCCGCCATTGCATTCACGATCAACTCCGCAAGTCCTCCGTACATGAGCCGGTTCTCTTTCCATAGGTTGTAATACGCAAACATATCGCGGAACTGTCCCTTGCAGTTGCTGCAGGGCGCGCACACATACTTCGGAATTGCGGCATCCAGACAATCCGAGAATGCGTTCAGAATCTGCTCCAGCTTCTTGCGTCCGGAAACATGAAAGCGCCAGTCCGGAAAGTTGTTGCCGCCCATGATGGCGAAGCCGCTTCCGCCGCCGCAGCAGTAGTTGTTCACGCCGTGAGGTTCCATCTCGCGGAACTGCGGGCAAAGCTCGCGCAGAATCTCACGCTGCGGCTCCACCACGCCCATCAGCCGCACCATATTGCAGGGATCGTGCAAGGTCACGGGAAATTCGTTGCGCGAGGGATCGAATTTGATTTTGCCGCTGAGAACAATATCCCGCAGCAGCGGCAGCGAACTCTCCCGGGGAATATTCATCTCGCCGGTCAGCATGCGGTCGGCAACCACGCATAGCGCCTTGTGAGCATGACCGCACTCGCCCAGAACGATTCGTTTCACGCCGAGATTTCGCGCGGCTTCAACATGCTTCAGCGCCACGCGCGCGAATTGAGCGTCGTCGTACCACAGCCCATAGTTGATCGAATCGTACGCGGCCAACTCTGACGACATGGTCCAGTTCACACCGGCCAGCGTGAGAATCAGCCCGAAGGCGCCCGGGTTCTCCGGCCAGGCCATGATCTCTCCGGCGTTATGGATGAGCAGTACGTCTGCTCCTTCCACGTCCCACGGCGTATGAAACTCGATGCCGGTTCTTTCGCTGATGTCCTCGTCGATGAAGGCGATGTTGTCCTTCACGACTTCTGCGTTCATGCCCGTCGACGACCCGGTTTTGAGCTGCAGCATCGACCCGTTTTCGTGAATCTCACGCGGCGCGATCCCCATTTCCTGGCTGAACAGCTTGCGCAGCTCGCGTGCAACCAGGCCGTTGTCGCAGCCGATCGGACAGGCCTGGGCACAACGCCGGCAGAGATTGCAACGGTACGCGAGCTCGATGAGCCGGGCCACCAGCGGCCAGTTGAGAGTGAGGTCTCCGTGCTGCCAGGCGGACAGCAATCCGCCGTGCTTTACGTGCTTGAAGTAGAGCCGGCGCAGAATCTCAGTCCGGAATGTCGGCCGGTAGAGCTCTTTGCGCCCGCCGGCTTCAAAAATGTGGCAAGCCTCGGCGCAAGTCTGGCATCCGGTGCAGTGCTCCATGGTCAGCAGCAGCGGCTGCAGAAAGGTCCAGTTGTTTTCCCGGCTGAAGAGCTTCTGCAGGCCCGACAGAAACTGTGCAACCAGCTTCTCTTCCTCTTCTCTGCTCTTCGGCTGGGGGATATTGACCGCGCAGGTATTGTCCAGTCCGCATTCGTACGCGGCCTTGCACGAGTCGGAAAGCAATGGCCATGAATGATCCAATGCCGGGCTGGCCAGCGGCTCAGGAAGCGGCATCAGGTCTTCGTTCTCAAGATGGATCAGCGCTTCGCGGCCGCGGCGAGAGGCGTCCTGTGGGGTCGTGGGACGATTCATTTCTTCGCCTCCTGTGCGGGAGCGGAGGCTGCGATCTCTGCCCAGCTCTTCTCTCCATTGGCGGCTAAGTGAAGTGCGGCCCAGGTGGGATGGTAGTTCATATATCCCGCGACTTTGCTCTCCATGGCGCTGCCGCGCTCCATGCGCCGGTCGTCCCAGCGCACGGAGTGCCAGGTGAAGTACTTGGCGATGAAGTGCGACATGTGAGTGAAGGGGATCCAGGCAGCCAGTGCCGATGTCAGCATCAGTCCCGTCCCCAGCACTACGCCGATATCGGTGCCGCGATCGAAGCGAAGGATGCCGCGCGCGATCTCTCCCATCGAAGCCGCATTCGAGCCATGAATGACAAAGCCCGCGGCCAGAAAAGCGAACGCGACGATAAAGAATAGAAGATTGAAGATGTCTCCTGCCTTGGTGTAATTCTTCAGCGACACATCTGTCATGCGCCGAAGCAGGAGCAGAAGCGCGCCGGCAATTACCAGAATCTCTCCGGCAAAGCCGGCCCACGCGGCGGCCGGCAGCAGCGCAACTGAGAGCCGGGCAATCTGTAGTTCAGGCGTCAGCGCGCCGGGCAGGGTTGCCGCCATCATCAGGATGAGTGATGCGATCCAGAGGTACAGGCCGCCGTGAAACAGGAATGATGGAATCCAAAGCCGGGGGTTGAATTCTCGAAGGCTCTTCAGGAACGCAATCTCCTGAAACATCGCCATCCATTCCCGGCAGCGATGAAATACCTGTGGCTTGTGCCACCATCCTGCCGATTCAAAGTAGGAACCACCGTGTTCCGCGCGAGCGGGGTCTTCATGTGGAACGGGGTAAAGTTCCCAGCGCAGGTGCAGCGGGGCGCGGGCATAGATAAGGATGCGGCGAAGACAGCCTGCCAGAAACATCGCTGCGCCGGCATAGATCGCCAGGTATACGGCAATGGTCAATCTACACCTCCTCGCACCGGCGCTCGCGTGCGAGTTTCCGCTTCCCAGCAAGAATATGCCCGGGAGAGAGAACAGGAATGTGGTTGCGGTCACACTGCCTGGGTGTTGGGTTGCTCCACCATGAGCAAGGAATCGGTCTCGATTCCGTGACCGGCGCCAGTGCATCAGGCATAAGCTCGATCGGCCTTCAACGAGATCGCGCGGGCCAGGCGGAAGTCCGGCCGCGCTTTATGGTATGAACTCATCTTTCCTGTTCCCATCCCGGGACCTCAACGGGTGATTTGTGCGCCAATGGCAGACACAACTTGGGGTTCCGGCTATCCTGTAGGCCTTGGCCAAAATTCTTTCGTGTGTAAATCAACGGGCTTCCCGTCGATTGATTCTTCATCGCACGCTAACAGTCTGTTGACCGTTTGTGCAGCCAAGCCGACAAGCCGAACTGCAAACTGCACTCAACGCACGACTTGCGGACGGTTAGGTGCGAATTCGCTCAGGCATTCTCATTCCAGCTTCTACCCAGAGGATGCGGCCGGCGTTCAGTAATGCCGGGTTAGTTACCTACGCGCCATGGAACTGGCCCGAACGTTGGATTGAAACACTTTGCTCGCCTGACGACGATAGAACTGGCCCACCGGTCCACTCGCCTTACGTGGGCGCGGATTACCTGTCGAGAGAGGAATAAATTGTGACGCCCCTGCGCGTGAACAGTGCTTCAGACACGAGCGGCTCGCCGTTCGAGGCGTTATCGGCGGCAGACCGCGAGGTCCTCGACCAGGCGACCTTCAGGCGAATGATCACCATCGAGCGCAAGAGGACGGAGCGCTCCAAGGAACCCTTCCTGCTGATGCTGTTGGAGGCGGGGAATCAGCAAGCCTCCGATAACAGCGGATCTCCTCTCGACAATATGGCTTCTGCCCTGCTGGCATCCAGCAGGGAAACCGATATCGTCGGCTGGTACAAAGACCGGACCACGGTCGGCGTGATGTTTACCGGGCTCGTGGTCAATGACAAGAACTCAACCCTGAGCACCATCCTGGGCAGGGTGAAATCCATGCTCCGGGACGAGTTGATTTTCAACCAGTTCAATCAGATCGGCATCTCATTTCACTTCTTCCCCGACGACTGGGATCATGCCAGCTCAGGGTCTCCAAGCAATCCGGCTCTCTATCCCGACCTGATCTCTCCTGGAAATCGCAAAAAGTCCCTGCTGATCGTCAAGCGGGCAATCGATATTACCGTGGGCGCGCTGGCGCTGGTCCTTTGCTCGCCCTTGTTTCTGGCCATCGCCCTGGCCATCAAGATGTCATCCAAAGGCCCCGTGCTTTTCCGGCAGCAACGGGTTGGACAGTACGGCCAGTGCTTCACATTTCTGAAATTCCGCTCCATGTACGTCAACAACGATCATCTCGTGCACCAGAAGTTTGTAACGGAATTGATCTCCAGCGACGAGAAACGCGAGCCGTCAAGCAATAATGGCGGGGACGTATTCAAGATCAAGAACGACAAGAGAATTACTCGAGTTGGAAAGTTTTTGCGCAGAACCAGTCTGGATGAACTGCCGCAGTTACTTAACGTTTTCAAAGGAGAGATGTCGCTGGTCGGGCCTCGCCCTGCAATTCCATACGAGCTGGCGGCGTATCAAACCTGGCACCGGCGCCGCGTATTGGAAACCAAACCTGGAATTACCGGGGTGTGGCAAGTTACAGGCCGAAGCCGCGTCAGGTTCGACGATATGGTCCGCATGGATCTGCGCTATGCCATGTCCTGGTCTCCCTGGCTGGACTTGAAGATCCTTTTGCGCACGCCGCTCGCGGTGATCAGAGGCTCAGGTGCGTATTGAGAGCTGCGTTTCTGTCCGGCATTCGGCTTCCATCGGCCCTGCACCTGCTGCGTGCGCTGCGGGAATCGGCCTTGCCGCCATTCATCCTCGGCATTGTCGGCAGTCAGTCAGAACGGCGGTAAGATCATGAATTTCGGTGTAATCGGCTACGGGTACTGGGGACCAAACATCGTCAGGAACCTCACCACGTTAGAGGGTTCCACGGTGCTGGCAATCGCCGATCTCAGCTCGAGCTGCCCGGGAACGCGCCCAGAAAGCCCATCCGGGGATCGTTGTGACTGCGGACCCGATGGACGTGATCCTGTCGGTCGACATCGACGCCGTTGCTGTAGTTTCTCCGGTCTGGACGCACTTCGAGCTGGCAAAATCCGCGCTCCAAAACGGCAAGCATGTATTCGTTGAGAAGCCGTTCACCAGCACTGCCGCGCAGGCACAGGAACTGATCGACCTGGCTCTGAAAAAGAATCTCAGAATCATGGTTGACCACACCTTCCTGTTTACCGGCGCGGTAAAAAAGATCAGCCAACTGCTCGACGAACAAGCTCTGGGCAAGCTCTATTACTACGATTCCACGCGCGTCAACCTGGGCCTTTTCCAGCACGATGTCAACGTTCTTTGGGACCTCGCGCCGCATGACCTCGCCATTATGGATTACCTTATCAAGGTAACTCCCGAGGCGGTCGTCGCCACCGGACAGAAGCATTTGAACGGCCACGAAGATGTGGCCTTCATGACCGTCTATTTTCCCGGGAAGACCATAGCCCACATCAATGTCAACTGGCTTTCTCCGGTGAAGATCAGGATGCACGCTCATTGGCGGTGAGAAGAAGATGCTGGTCTGGAACGATCTCGCAGCCGACGAAAAGCTGAGGATATACGACCGGGGAGTCAATATCACCAGCCAGGAAGGCGTGTACGATCTGCTGGTTCACTATCGCTCCGGCGATATGTGGGCCCCGCAAGTGGAGCAGGGCGAGGCCCTGCGCAGGGAACTTGTCCTATTTCGTGGATTGCATTTCCAGCGGCCAGGACCCGTTCAACGACGGATGCTCGGGGCTGCGGGTCGTCAAGATGCTGGAGGCAGCCAGCGAATCGTTGCAGAAGAGAGGATCCCTGGTCTATCTATGAACTCCTTAATTGCATCTCGAGCGACGTCAAACTGGGGGAAAATGTACAGCTCTCGAAGTTCATCAATCTGTACGGATGCGAGATTGGGAGACGAAACAAAGATCGGCGCATTCGTCGAGATCCAGAAAAACGCCAGTGTCGGAAAACGACTGCAAGATATCCAGTCACAGCTTCATTTGTGAAGGCGTCCACATCGAGGACAATGTGTTCATCGGGCACGGAGTAATGTTCATCAACGACAGCTATCCCCGGGCCACGACTGCGCAAGGCAGCCTGCAAACCGAAGCCGACTGGAAAGTCGAACGGACGGTCGTCAAGAATGGCGCGTCGATCGGCTCCGGCGCCACCATTCTTCCCAATACCAGCATCGGCGAGAACGCCATCGTGGGCGCCGGCAGCGTCGTCACCAGGGATGTTCCCCGCAACGCAATTGTGGCCGGAAATCCGGCCAGGGTTCTGCGCTTCATCGAACCGGCCGGAGAAGACAGCAGAACCTGACGCCGTTCCTTTCCTCGACCTTGTGACTCCCCACCTGGAGCTGGAGCGCGAACTCGTCGCTGTGTTTCGCCGCGGCCTGCATACCGCCGGCTTCGTTGGCGGGTCCATGGTCGAGGAATTCGAGAGGGCCTTCGCAACCTTCTGTGATGCCGGCCATTGCGTGGCCGTGAGCAGCGGAACGGATGCCTTGCGCTTTGCCTTGATGGCCTCCGGAGTAGAGCCCGGGGACGTTGTGGTAACCGTTCCCAATACGTTTATCGCCACCACTGAGGCCATCTCCCAGGCCGGCGCCATGCCGGAATTCGTCGACATCGACGAGCGCACCTCGAACATGTCGGTTGAGATGTTGCAACAGTTCCTGGAAAGGCAGTGCGCGCCAGACACTTCGGGAACGCTGATCAGCCTGCGCAGCGGGCGGAAGGTCACCGCGGTGGTGCCGGTGCACCTCTACGGTCAAATGGCCGATATGGATCCATCCTGAGGCTGGCCAGCCGGTATGGGCTCATCGTTGTTGAGGATGCATGCCAGGCGCACGGCGCCGAATACTTCTCACAGGGAGCTCAACCGCTGGATGAAAGCCGGGTCCATGGGCAGGGCGGCTGCCTTCAGCTTCTATCCCGGGAAAAACCTCGGAGCATGTGGCGAAGGCGGAGCAGTAACCACCAACGATGCCGCGCTGGCCGGCGCCGTCAGGATGTTGCGCGACCATGGCCAGGTGAAAAAGTATTACCACGACGTGGAAGGCTACAACGGGCGGATGGATGCGATCCAGGCCGGACTTCTGCACGCCAAACTGCCGCATCTGGCGGAGTGGAACTCGCAGCGCCGCGAACGCGCGGTCGAGTATAACCGTCTTCTGGCAGGGCAACGAGTCCGTAAGCCTTCCCTATGAGCCTTCCTGGTCGCGCGCCGTGTATCACCTCTATGTGATTCGCACCAATGACCGCGAGGGCATGATGAATCACCTGAAAATGGCGGGCATTGGCGCCGGCATTCATTATCCGATTCCCTTGCATTTGCAGAAAGCCTATGCCTCATTGAATTACGGCCAGGGAGCATTTCCGGTAGCGGAACGTGTTGCCGCGGAGATCATTTCCTTGCCGATGTTCCCGCAGCTTTCCGCCAGACAGCAATCCCGGGTGGCCGATGAGGTGCTGGCCTTTGCTTCCACGGCGTTGCAAGCGGCAGGTCAGTGAAGGGAGGTCGATGATCGTCGAGATCGTTTCTTTTCACCGGAACCGACCGCTGAGTCTCGAGTAACCCGCGGTTAAGCTGTCTGCCTTGCGATGTTATTGATAGCGGAGTTTTCACCGGGCTTCCGGTGTGGGGTTCAAGCCCCTGGCCTGGTCGGCATCGCAATGATCGGATTTGTGACGCCGAATACCGAATGAGGAGCTGCTGTGCTGAAACTTCCGCCCTATGTGCTGGTCACCCCGGCCCGCAACGAAGCGCACTTTATTGAATCGGCGATAGTGTCGGTTGTGGCGCAGACCGTGCGCCCTCTCAAGTGGGTCATCGTCAGCGACGGTTCAACGGACGGGACTGACGAAATTGTCGAAAGATATACGTCTGAGCACGAGTGGATCGAGTTGCTCCGCATGCCGGAACGTAAAGAGCGCCACTTTGCCGGAAAAGTGTATGCGTTCAGAGCAGGTAAAGCGAGGGTCGACGGGTTGCCCTACGATGTGATCGCCAGCCTGGATGCCGACATTACCTTTGAGAGAGACTACTTCTCATTTCTGCTCGAAAAACTCGCTGCCGACCCAATGCTGGGAGTGGTGGGAACACCATACCGGGAAACAACGGGAGAAACTTTCGATTACAAGTTCACCAGCCTCGACCATGTATCCGGCGCCTGTCAGGTATTCAGGCGTGAATGTTATGAGGCCATCGGCGGTTATGTCCCCGTGAAACTCGGTACCGTCGACTGTATCGCTGTAATCACCGCCAGGATGAAAGGCTGGAAGACCCGCACCTTCACCGGCAAGGTGTGTCTGCACCATCGCAAGGTAGGGACTGCGCAGAGCGGGCCGGCAAAGGCTAACTTCAATGCGGGCGTAATGGACTACGCCATGGGAAACCACCCCCTGTGGCAGTTGTTCCGAGCCGTATATCAAATGACCAGGAAGCCGTTCGCGCTTCGGGGCCTGGCGCTTGGGACGGGCTATCTTTGGGCTTTCCTTCGACACGCGGAGAGGCCGGTATCGCGCGAGTTTATTCAGTTTCACCGGCGCGAGCAGATGCAACGGCTGAGAAACAGGTTTACCGGCAAACCGCTAACCGGCGATAACTCGGTGCTTCCGCGAGCTGAGGCGCGCCAATCCCGATAGACTGCGTGCAGGCGGACGCCGTAATTCAGCCGGGTGATGTAACTGCAAGAGGCCGTATCCCACTGTCGACTTATGAATCCTGATTGGCGGGAAAACTCGATAATAAATGACGCTCATGGCAGCACCCTATCTTTGAGCGGCGGGTCATGCGTGTGCGACGCCGTGGAACGGCCTCGCGCCGCAGTTATCGTGAATGCAGACGACTGGGGACGGGATATTTCTACAACCGACCGTTCGCTCGATTGTTTCCTTCATGGAGTGCTCTCTTCCGTAAGCGCGATGGTGTTCATGGAGGATTCTGAGCGGGCGGCCTGTCTCGCGCTGGAGCATGGCGTCGATGCCGGTCTCCATCTGAACTTCACCTTGCCGTATTCCGCGCCCCAATGTCCTTTCCGCCTTTTAGAGCACCAGCAGAAGCTCTCTCGCTTCTTGAATTCGCACCGGCTGGCGCCGGTGCTATACCATCCCTTTCTTGCTTCCTCGTTTGAATATGTTGTCAAAGCACAGCAGGAGGAGTATGAGCGGCTGTATGGCGCTCCGCCAAATCGCCTGGATGGCCACCATCACATGCACCTTTGCGCGAACGTGGTTTTGCAGGAGCTTCTTCCGGGCGGTATGATCGTTCGCAGAAACCTCTCCTTCGCGCCGGGAGAAAAGGGTTACTTCAATCGCTCCTATCGCCGCCGGCAGGACCTGCGCTTGGCTCGCCGCCATCGGATGACAGATTTCTTTTTCGACTTGCAGCCGCTTGAGCCCCGCCACCGGCTGGAGGCGATCTTTGATCTTGCCATTCGTTTCGACGTTGAAGTCGAGACCCATCCCATCCGCGACCGGGAATACAGGTTTCTGGTTGACAGAAAGTTTGATCGCCGTGCAGGCGAGGTAACTGTGGCTCGGGGCTATGTCCTGCGTTCCTGTAATCCCGGCGCTGGCGTGGGGAACACTGCATGAACCCGGCAGGCATGGGGGTGAGGCGAGTGAAGATCGCGGGAGACATAGATTCAGTCAATTCAGCTCCGGCGAATGACGTTGCGCACATCTCCGTCTGCGTTTGCACATATAAGCGGCCGCTAATGCTCAAGCGTCTCCTGGCGGAGTTGGACCGCCAGCAAACCGGCGGATTATTCACATATTCGATCGTGGTGGCCGACAACGATCAAGCAAGATCTGCCCAGGCCGCGGTCGCGGAAATGCGCCAGGCCTGTGCGGCTCCCATAGAATACTGTGTCGAACCAACACGCAACATAGCCCTGGCGCGAAACAAAGTTGTAGAGAATGTCGAGGGGACGTATATCGCCCTGATCGATGATGACGAGTTCCCGCCGCCCGCGTGGTTGCTTACATTGTTCAAGACCTGCAACGATTTCAAAGTGGACGGCGTGCTTGGCCCCGTGAAGCGTCACTTCGAAGAAACTCCGCCGGCGTGGTTCCAAAAAAGCACGATCTATGATCGTAACGTGAACCCAACCGGGGAGTTGGTTAAGTGGAAAGAGGCGCGAACCGGAAACGTTCTGCTGAAGAGCAGTATTCTTGCTGGCGAAACCGCCCCGTTTCGACCCCAGTTTAGAGCTGGAGAGGACCAGGATTTCTTTAGACGAAAGACTGAGCAGGGATACGTCTTTATCTGGTCTGCCGATGCTGTTGTGTTTGAAACCATTCCTCCTGCTCGCTGGAAACGCGCGTACATTCTACGTAAGGCCATGCTGCAAGGAGCTACCGCGGCCCTGCAACCGAACTGTGGCGCCGTTAGTATCGCTAAGTCAGTAATCGCCGTACCGCTCTATGTGGTCATTTTGCCGTTTGCGTTGCTGGTCGGGCACCACCACTTTATGGCATTGCTGGTCAAGATATTCGACCACGCTGGAAAACTTCTCATGCGCATGGGCTTTAATCCAATCCGCGAGGAGTATGTAAGCGAGTAAGCCTAAAAAAGAAAGACTGGAATGTTATGAATGTTTGATCTCGAAAGTGGCGCTAACAAGTCCATGGATAACTCGAACAAAGAAATTCGAATTGAGGGACGCGTGCTTCGTATTGCGCGCTTGGATGCGGAAACCTATCATTTTCTGCCCGATCCAGGGCCCATGATCGAATACTTGCGTAGCTCCCATGAGCGGATCGACATTTTTACTTTTATGCAGAATCTAACTGAGACGAAGCCGAAGTACGGGTACCGGATGGAGTGGGATAACCTGGCGGTGCTGTCGATCTCAACCTTCGCGCACTGGTGGAACAAGCAAATTCGCTCCACGGCAAGGAATAAAGCAAAACAGGCGGAAAATAAGGGTGTTGTGGTTCGCGAAGTCCGATTCGATGAGCGCCTCGTTCGCGGAATCTGGGCCATTTACAACGAATGCCCGGTGCGCCAGGGACGTCGGTTCCCGCACTACGGAAAAGATCTGGATACGGTGTATAAAGAAACGGCCACCTATCTTGACTACAGTATCTTCATCGGTGCTTTTCAAGGTGAGGAATTAATTGGCTTCACTAAGATGGTAGTTGACCAGACAGGTATGCAGGCCGGGTTGATGAATATCCTGTCGAGGATGCAGAACAGAGATAAAGCCCCAACCAACGCGCTGCTTGTACAAGCAGTAAAGTCCTGCGCCGACCGGGGCATCTCATTCCTGGTCTACGGCAATTATGCCTATGGGAATAAACAGCAGGACGGCCTGAGCGATTTCAAGGAGCGGAATGGATTTCAGCGGATCAATGTTCCGCGCTACTACGTCTCGTTGACGCGTTTTGGCGGTTTGGCGCTTCGCATGGGCTTTCATCACAGGTTGGCCGACCATTGCCCGGAGTTCATCGCAACAATGCTGCGCGGGCTTCGTAAACACTGGTATGGTCGTTATGCGCAGTCCCCTGAGGGAGCTTCCTAGAAAGCGACGAGAGAATATGCCCGGGCTTGTTGGTCTTATCACCAGAATGCCGCGCGAACACGCTGAAGCAGAATTGCTTCGCATGGTCAAGGCTCTTCGTCATGAGACGTTGTATGCGAGCGGGACATGGGTTGACGAGTCGCTCGGAATATACGTGGGCTGGATAGCGCGCAAAGGACCTCATGCGGATTGCATGCCACTGCACAACGAGAAGCGCGATCTTGTGCTGGCGTTTTCCGGCGAGGAGTTTCCGGAGCGGGGAATCGCGCCGCGCCTGAAAGAGCGTGGCCATGCGATCGACGCTGGAGGTCCCTCGTATCTTGTCCATCTTGCCGAGGAGGATCCAGACTTTCCCAAAAGTCTGAACGGACGGTTTCATGGATTGCTGGTTGATCGCAACAAAGCAGCAGTTACGCTTTTTAACGACCGGTACGGGATGCATCGGATCTATTATCACCAGGCAAAGGAGGCCTTTTGTTTTGCGGCCGAGGCCAAGGCCATCCTGGCCATTCGCCCGGAACTAAGATCGATTGATCCCGACGGTCTGGCGGAATTCGTATCTTGCGGATGTACGTTGAAGAACCGCACGCTTTTCAAAAACATTTGCGTCTTGCCTCCGGCCTCTGCATGGACTTTTCAGCAGGCAGCTATCGAACGCAAGGGTACTTATTTCGATCGGAAGGAGTGGGAAGAGCAGTCGCTGCTTGAACCGGAGCCTTACTATCGTCAACTGCGAGAGGTCTTTTCGGAAAACCTGCCTCGATACTTCGATGGGCCGGAACGGATCGGTATCTCGCTCACTGGCGGCCTGGACTCGAGAATGATCATGTCATGGTGCAAGGCCGCGCCTGGCTCGCTCCCGTGTTACTCGTTTGGGGGAATGTTTCGCGAGTCTCAGGACGTTGTGATCGCGCGAAAAGTTGCCCGCGTATGTGCGCAGGAACATGAGGTGATATCGGTCGGCAACGAGTTCCTTGCGCAATTCCCTTACTATTCCCAGCGCACGGTCTTCCTTACGGATGGATGCGTCGATGTCAAGCACGCACCCGATTTGTATGTGAACCAGCGCGCGGCTGAGATCGCACCAGTGCGAATGACCGGAAATTACGGTGGCGAAGTGCTTCGGCGAGTTCGGGCGTTCAAGCCGGTTGATCCCGTGCCCGGGCTGTTCAATCCGGATTTCTCTAGCTATATCCAACGCGCCCAAGAAACCTACCTTGGATTACTGCAGGGACACCCGCTTTCTTTTGCCGTGTTTTCCCAGGCGCCGTGGCACCACTATGGCCTCCTTTGTCTGGAACAAAGCCAGCTCTCGCTTCGCTCCCCGTTTCTTGACAATGATTTTGTAAGAACCGTCTACCGCTCGCCACAATCGTCTCTGACAAGCGATGACTTATCGTTGCGTCTGATTGCGGACGGCAATCCGGAGTTACGCCGGATACGGACCGATCGCGGGTTAAGGGGAAGCTTTCCAGTTTGGTCCACAGCCATGCAGCGTAGGTATTTCGCCTTCACCTTCAGGGCTGAGTACGCTTACGACTACGGGATGCCGCAAGCATTGGCGCGCGTCGACCATGCGCTGGCGCGCCTCCATCTGGAGCGATTGTTTCTCGGCCGGCATAAGTTCTATCATTACCGCGTATGGTACCGGGATGCTCTTGCCGGCTACGTCCGTGAGATGTTGCTCGACTCACGAACCCTTTCCCGGCCATATTTGCAGCGGGGCATTCTCGAAGGCGTTGTCAAAGAACACCTCAAAGGGAATCGCAACTACACCACGGCAATTCACAAGGTCTTGACGCTGGAGCATATGCACCGGCTGTTTATTGATTCCATATGACTCAACTGATCGGCACTATCGTCTGCGTCGCAAGCATCGCCTGGCTGTTCTTTATGGACCGCGATGCTGGAGCGCGGCCCTCAAAGGCGCTTTGGATCCCCACGGCGTGGTTGCTTATCAATGGGTCTCGTGCCGTTTCCACGTGGCTTCATATGACGCCCGCAGTCTCTCTGGCGCAGCAGTACACAGAGGGAAGTCCGATCGACGCCGTCATATACGGGGTCCTGATTGTCGCGGGTGCGTTAGTTCTCAATTTCAGGTCGCGCCAAGTTAGGCAGTTTTTGCGGGACAACCTGCCGCTGCTTCTGTTCTTTTCTTACTGCGCCCTCAGCATCGTTTGGTCGGATCATTCCTTTATTGCGTTTAAGCGATGGAGCAAGTCAGTTGGGGACTTAGTGATGGTCATTGTTGTGCTCACCGATCCGTACCCGCTGGCTGCAATAAAACGCTTGTTTACGCGCGCCGCCTTTGTGTTATTGCCGCTGTCTGTTCTCTTTATCAAGTGTTACCCGGACCTGGGCAGTGCCTATAGTCCGGAAGATATGACGATAATGTATTTTGGCGTGACTACCTTCAAGAATTTGCTCGGAATGATCTCTATGGTGTTTGGGCTGGCGTCGGTATGGTCTTTCATAGGCGCGTATGAAGACCGCGACATTCTACATCGGTCGAGGCATCTGATTGCCCATGGAGTGATGATTGGGATCGCAGTCTGGCTCATCGTAACTGCTGATTCCATGACCTCGCTATCTTGCTTTGTTTTGGCGGCATCGGTCATGGTCTTGATCTCGCAGCGCTGGGTTACTCGTTGGCCCGGCAGCGTGCACATAATCATTTGGACTGCCGTGGCCATTCCTCTGTTTGCGCTGTTTATTGACACGGTTGGCACGCTGGTTCATTCCCTGGGAAGAAGTACAAACCTGACTGGCCGGACTGCAATCTGGAAGGCAGTGCTATCCTTGCACACTAATCCTTTGTTCGGCACCGGCTTTGAGAGTTTTTGGCTCGGTAGTCGTCTTGAGAGCGTATGGAATATGAGCGTAAAAGGCATCCAGGAGGCCCACAATGGATACATCGAACTTTACTTGAATCTTGGGCTAGTGGGTTTGTTCTTACTCGGCGTGTTGATTGTTACTGGATATCGCCACGCCATCGCCGCCTTTCGCCGGGATCCACAAGATGGCAGATTGCGGCTGGCATATCTTGCTGCGGCTTTGATTTTCAGTCTGACTGAAGCAGGTTTTCGGATGCTGGGACCCATCTGGTTTGCGTTTCTTTTGGCCGTTGCCGGTAATTCAACGGGCGTGCTGCCTAGCGGGCGCAAAGCAACGCGCTTATTGTCCTGGACTCGAGCCGCGCAGTCAAAACAAGTCAGGATTCTTCAGTAAGTCGGCCCGTCACTTACGTTGCGACGGAATGAGATGTCATTCTACCGTTTTACTCATGGTATTTCGAAGGAAAAGCAGAGATTGTTGCTCAGGATCGGAGTTTGTTTGAAGCCCTTTGATGCAAATGGCGTTTTTGCGCCCTCTGTTCCCAGAGGCGGAGACACGCTCAGGCGTCTCGCGGTAAGAGGCGCGGGAATGACCGTCTTCTCAGGTGGTTTGGGGTTAGCGATCCAGGTGGTTGCAACTGTTGTTTTGGCGCGTCTTCTTACTCCGCGCGACTTTGGTCTGGTTGCGATGGTGACAACATTCAGCCTGCTCTTGTCTAACTGTGGGATAAATGGAATTACTGAAGCTCTGGTGCAGCGGGAACAAATCGATCACACCCTGACAAGCAATCTCTTCTGGATCAATCTGGGCGGAGGCTCGTTACTTACAGGCGGATTTGCTGCGGCGGGATCCATATTGGCGAAGTTTTATGGCGAGGCATTGGTTGCACCCATCGCGGCTGGAGTGTCAATATCGATCGTTCTAACCAGTACCTCGGTTATACATCTGGCACTGCTGAAGCGGGCAATGCTCTTCTCGGCGGTGGCCAAAAACGACATCATTGCCAGGGCCGCGTCGGTGATTGTGTCGATTGCTTTTGGCTGGGCCGGATGGGGTTACTGGGCGCTGGTGTTAGGCGTTTGCGCGCTGCCGTTAAGTACAGCCATCGGCGCGTGGATCCTGTGCCGATGGGCTCCCGGACGTCCCCGGCACGCGCCCGGCACGGGTGCGATGTTGAAGTTCGCTATGTACACTTATGGGCGATTCAGCGTTAACTACTTTGCGCGCAATACCGACAACCTTCTCGTCGGTTGGCGCTTTGGTGCGCCCGCGCTCGGATTCTACAAGAAGGCTTACGACCTGTTTTCTCTTTCTGCTACGCAGCTTGTTGCTTCTACCTCGGTGGTTGCAGTCTCTGCATTGAGCCGGGTAAGGGGAGATAGCGTCCGATATCGCCGCTATCTGCTGGGCGCCATGGCGGTCATGGCATTTCTGGGCATGGGGATAGCGGGCGATCTCACTTTGATTGGCAAGGATCTGATTCGCGTACTGCTTGGTCCCGGTTGGGAGTCGGCCGGACAGATTTTTACCTTTTTCGCGCCGGGAATTGGAATCATGATCCTCTATGGTACCCACGGATGGATACACCTCTCAATTGGGCGAGCGGATCGTTGGTTTCGCTGGGGAATTGTGGAGTGGACTGTAACGATCCTGCTGTTTATCGCTGCGCTTCACTGGGGGCCTCAGGGAATTGCGGTAGCGTGGTGCGTATCCTTCTGGACGTTGATCATTCCTGCGATGTGGTATGCGGGTAGGCCGATCGGGCTTGGAGTCGGCCCCATATTTGCCGTTGTCTGGAGATATATAGTTGCCTCGCTGCTGGCGGGAGTGGCGAGCATCCTGATCTTGTTTAGGTTAGTAACTCTGCGGGGAACAGCCGGTGCAAGTGGAGCAATGCTCCGGGTTGTATTCGTCTCCTTGTTATTTGTGGGCCTTTATCTTATTGCCATTGTCTCGCTTTACCGCGGCTTTGGGCCACTGCAAAGGCTGGTTGGTCTACTTCGCGAGATGACTGCCGTCGCTCATGTCAGCCGGCCTTCAACTGCCACTCGCGCTGAAAGCAGAGGTTGGAAGATACTAATCCTTCCCTTGATGTGTTTTGCGTTGACTTTGTCCAGTCACGCACAGACATGGGCGCCGATTCCAGGTTCCAACCGGGCTATTGATTGGTCGAATGTGGGTGTGGGTGCCATACCTGCTCGTATGAGCAGATGTGCCAGCCTGACACCATCCGCCACGCTTGCGGAGATTAACTCAGCGCTTGCATCCTGTCCCGGCGGAGAAACAGTCTACCTGGCGGCTGGCACTTATTTCATCACGGGAACCGTAAGTATCCCTTCGAACGTGACCTTGCGAGGAGCGGGTGCCGGGCTGACAGTTCTCAATGCCACCGGGAAAGGTGGCGGAACTGTAATTAGCCTGGGTTCGGGATCGGTCTCTTTCAAGCCGGTTACGATCACGAATGGAGCGACCGCCGGTTCCAAAAGCATTGAGGTTGGCAACGCATCCGGCATTCGGGTTGGTATGTATCTCGCTATCTCCGAAATCAATAACTTGAGTTATGTGTCAACCGCCGGCAGCGGCGGGAACTGCAACTGGTGCGACGGGGATTGGACGAAAAGCGGAAGTTTTGCTCGTGGGCAAATCGTCGCGGTAACAGGGATAAGTGGAAGGATGATCGCAGTCTCACCCGGACTGTACAGCGCATACACAAATACGCAAATCGCCGTTCCTTTCAGCATGTCAGAGAGTTATGCGGGGGTGGAGGATCTTCAGGTATATGCCAACAATACCGGGTACGCCGCAAACTTTGCCATGTCAGAATGCGCATACTGCTGGATCAAGGGAGTGGAATCGAACTACGCCGACGGCGATCACGTCGAGGTTTATTGGGGCTTCCACGACGAAATTCGCGACAGCTATTTCTCGAATGCGTTTTTGCACCGTCCCGGGACGCATGATTCCGACATTCAGATCGCATTCAAGACCAGCGCCAGCTTGGTCGAAAACAACATCATCGAACGTACTCACGCATCCGTCATGTTGGAGTGGGGAGCCGCCGGTAACGTGGTTTCTTATAACTACACGATGGGAGAGTTTGACAGCGAGGCAATCAATCTTGATATTGGAGGAATAGACTTTCACGGGGCGCATCCGCAGTCTAATTTACTTGAAGGGAACGTTGTCACTGAGATATCCGAAGATTCTGTCTGGGGTACTTCCAGCCAAACCACCGCCTTTCGTAACTGGGTCGTCGGCACCAACAGGATTTGCAGTCCAATGAGCGGACGGGGTACTGTGAATTGCTCGGGAACGAATGGCCACTATGGATTTCAGGCGGCTCGCGCCATCGAGCTGTCCTATCTGGGAACGTCCAACAACTTTGTTGGGAACGTCGTGGGCTCGGTACAGATGCAATCCTTGAAAGGGTACAACGGCCCGTTGGCCCAGCGAGGGTCGATTGAATATCCGTCCCCGCGAAGCTACGACGCGGTTGCCTATGCCTGGTCTTTCGGTTATGGCGGAACCGGTGACGATGGTACTGGGACAGGGTGTGGAGGTGGCATTCCTCCCTGCCATCTTTCTGGAACCTCCTCCACGGATTTCTTTCATGGAAACTATAACAATATTGAAGGATCGATTGCCTGGGCATCCGGAGTTACCCGTCAATTGCCGGCATCGTTGTACCTATCCAGGAAGCCGGCGTGGTGGGGCTCGATGCCTTTCCCGGCGACTGGGCCGGACGTAACTGGAGGAACGGGGCCCGGAGGGCACAGCTACGGAAATCCTGCGCAGGCATGCTATCTTCATGTGATGGGAGGCTCGGATGGAGGGGCCGGAGGGCCGCTCCTTTTTAATCCCGGCAGATGCTATGGAAAGGATGTTTCGGCTGCGGGCGTTTCACCGGGCAATAGGACTGACGCGGTTGTAGTCGCGCCCGGGTTTGTCGATCGACACGTGTCGAGTGGAGAGACTCAATGAGTATTAGTGAAGAAGCAGCCACGCTGGTAGTTGGGCTGGGCGAAGTAGGAAAGCCGCTGTACACCATCCTGAAAAGTCGGGAGCCGGGGACCATTGGCATCGACATAGAGCCGGCGTCCGTGGACAAGCCTGTCGGCATTATGCATATCTGCTTTCCATTCACTGATGCGGCTCAATTCCAGAGCGCCGTCGTTGGCTATGCCCGCAAGTACGCTCCGCAACTGATCGTTATCAACAGTACCGCCGTGCCCGGCACCACCCGCTCCATCGAAAACGAAGCCGGAATCCCATGCGTCTACAGTCCTATTCGCGGCAAGCACACCAAGATGGTCGATGAACTCGTGACCTACGTCAAGTTTGTAGCCGGCACTGACGCTCAAGCGACCGAGCGAGTGCAAGAGCACTTCAGGGCTGCCGGCATGAAGTCAGAAATAATGTCCACGCCAGAGGCTCTGGAACTGGCCAAGTTGCTGGAGACTACTTATTTTGGTTTGCTGATCGCCTGGGCCCAGGAGATGAACCGCTTTGCCGAGTCGGTGAACGCGGATTATCTTGAGGTTGGGAAGTTCTTTCGTGAGATCGCCTATCTTCCCAGCGTTTTGTTCCAGCCCGGTTACATCGGAGGGCACTGCGTGATGCCCAATATAGGTCTGCTGCAGCAGCGCTTCCAATCCGAATTCCTCGAGATGGTGAAGAGATCGAATGAAGCGCGGAAAACGGAATTGGCCACGCAGCAGCAGCGTCCAGGGGAACGGCTGAAACCGCTGGCCCTCGCCTGACCTGCGCAGCAGAGCTGTTTGCTGAAACGGTATTGGACTTAGGTTCTCCAGGGACAGAATCGGTTTACGGCTCTGATGAAAAGAATCTGCATGGTCGCCTACACGAACTACCTCTCCGACGCCCGCCCGCGGCGTGAGGCGGAGACATTGGCGCGCAGGGGCGATCGTGTCGATTTCATCTCCTTGGCTGAAGAAGGTCGGCCGGCCATCGAGACTGTTCAGGGCGTAAGACTGTTTCGCGTGAGGCAACGGCGTTATCGCGGGGGCGGCATCCTGAGCTATGGTCTCGGGTACTTGAGATTTCTATGCGCAGCCACCGTGAAACTGCTGCGTCTCTTCCGCAGAGAACGGTACGATATCGTCTACGTTCATACCATGCCGGATCTGCTTGTACTGGTGGGGCTGATCCCTAAACTGTTCGGGGCCAGGATCGTGCTGAACATCCACGATATGATGCCGGAACTTTACATGTCGAAGTTCGGAATCTCCGGGAAGCATCCATTGATCCGGCTTCTGGCATTTCAGGAACAGTTCAGCATCCGGCTGGCGGACAAAGTCATTTGCGTTCATGATCCGCACCGGGATGTGCTTTGCAAGCGCGGAGCTTCCAGGGCGAAGATCACGGTGCTGCCCAATGTTCCCGACCCGCTGGTCTTTCGCGGCCACAGCCCCGCCCCGCGGATGGATAGCGCTTTCCGCATCGTCTATCACGGGACCATTGCCAGGCGTCTCGGATTGGATTTGGCGGTGCGCGCTTTCGCCAAGGCCGCGGGCTCCTGTCCCGGCGCACGGTTTGAAATCTTCGGTGATGGCGACGCCGGCGACGAACTTGAGGCGCAGATCAAAGCCTCCGGCGTGGAAGACAGAATTGATTTCAGCAAGAAGATGTTCCGCGTGGAATCTATCGCGCAGATGATTCAGGGCGCATCCGTAGGGCTTATACCCAATCGGCGCGATGTTGCCACCGACTACATGCTGCCGGTGAAACTGCTGGAATATGTGCACCTCGGCATTCCCGTAATTGCTCCGCGCCTGCTGGCCATCCAGTATTACTTCAGTGAAGACCAGGTGGCATATTACCAACCGGGAGATGTCGACGAATTGGCCGAGTGCATCTGCCGCCTCTATGCAGACCCTGAGAAGAGGGGGGAACTGGCGCGGAAGGGCGCCGAGTTCGCGAAAAAGTTCAGTTGGGATACCCTCAAAGAAGAGTTGTACAAAGTCGTCGATGACGGGCCCACTCAGACACCCGAGGCCGCGTAGAATGCGGGATCAGGCGCCTCCGCGACTCTGTGCCGCAAGCCGGGATGTGCCGCGAGCTGGAATTCGATAGGATCGGTGCATGGCGCTCATTGTCCGCATTGACGTGGATCGCCCCTACGGAAAGCAGGGAATCGTACGCCACGTTGCCAGCCGCCTCAGCTCGGATTACTTCCTGCCCCGCACCACCTGGCTCGGTTACCTCGATGAGTTGAAGGCGATTCTTCGCATCCTCAATGCAAATGGCAAATCCGCCCACGTGTTTTTCAGGAAGTGTACGTACCCCACACCGGAGGTGCGCGAGCTGATGGAGTCCGGTGGACATCAGATTGGCCTTCATCTGGAAAACTCGCGGTCCGCTGAGACGTTCCTCGAAGAGCTGCGCTCTCTTGAGAAGCAACTAGGCCGCCGGGTGGTGGCGTTCTCAAAGCACGGATCGGGCCGTCTTCACCTGGGCTGGCATCACTATGCTCCCTATGAACCCGAAAGATATCTTCCCTGGGGCAAGCAGGCCGGGATGAGGTTTTTCTTAGGCAATCTCGAGGATCCGAACCTCAAACCGCTTCAGGATGGTGAACTGTTGTACTATCCTTCGGCTTTTTGGCTGGAGCCGCACTGGCGGGACACTAAGAAATTTCCAATCGAATGGCTCCTGAGTGAAGCTGCGGAAAGGAACGTAGTCATGTTGCTGCATGCCGACAACGTTACAGCCAGCCCCGAAATCATGCGGGAGTTCCTCACCGCCATTGAGAAGTTGGAAACGGCTGTTTTGCCGGCGTCGTCACCTGCACCCTGATCGTAGGTTTCAGTTGCCGTTGCTCCCCGCGCAAGCATTGCCTGGTTCGCCTCCCCGGTCAGCTGTCTTTTGCCTGGCGGCTACCGTTCTGGGGGGGCATCCGCGACCTGGCCGAGGTCTGTCTGGCCCCGTCTTTCTGGCGGTACCGGTCGGCGGGTAACCCCAATTCTGTCCGTTTGGTAGGGTCCGAGGTTACCAATGAGTGACACTCTTCCCCCCCCTGTTTGTGGGATTTAGTCTTGCCGGCCACTTGCATATCCTGACATATGCAGGAATTGCGACTTGCCGGGGCGTGGGCTGCCCCAGCCACTCCTTGCAGCAGTCGCTGCTTTGAGCGGGCGCATTTTATATTGGAACTGCCTAATGCTCATAGCGAGCGAAGGGCAGCGGCCATGAACCGTTGGTGGGAAAGCGGAAGCTGAGTGGCAAAAGGGACGCGGGATGATCCTTCCTGGATTTTGGATTTACTGTAGCAGAGAGGCAATGGCATGAAGCAGCAAATCGGTTATACCTGCATGCTTCTCGTTCTGTCTGGAGCCTGCAGGCTGGCGGCTCAGGACCCTGCACAGGTTCAGGCCCAGGATAGAGCTCAGATAGAGGCCCGGATTCGGGCCCAGGAAGCATCTCAGCAAACGCCGGGACCGACTTTAAAGCCCAACCCGCTTGAAACTCTGCGCAATTTCGAGCCTGGACCGGATGAAGAATACCGGCTTGGCAAAGGCGACGAAATCACGGTCGACTTTGCCGGGCGGCCCGATATGCAGGCCAAATTGATCGTGGGTCCTGACGGGCGCATCACCCTTCCGCTGGCCGGCGACGTTACCCTGGCTGGGCTCACGCGTCCTGAGGCGGCCACGGCCATCGAATCTGCGCTGGCGAATTACTATACCAATCTCTCGGTTCAGGTCACCGTCACCAAGTACACCGCCAACCGGGTTCTGCTGTTGGGCGCCGTCGATCATCCCGGCATGATCGCCTTTGATGGCACTCCCACCTTGCTTGAAGTCCTCGCCCGCGGCGGAGTGGAGGCTGGGCCCAACAAATCCGGACAAACTCCCGATGTCAATCAGGTTCCCGAGCGTTGCGCCATCTATCGCGGCAGCGACCAGGTGGTGTGGGTGGAACTGAGGGCGATGATGCAGTCCGGCAATGCCCTGGCCGACCTGCGCCTGCGCCGCGACGACGTTGTCTACGTTCCCAGCATCTCCGAGCGCTTTGTCTCTGTCCTCGGCGAGGTCCAGCATCCGGGCGCCATTCCCCTGGCCTACAACTCCACGCTGGCCAGCATTCTGGCTCAGTCAGGGGGCCTCACTGACCACGCCGGCAACAATCCGCACATCCAGGTCGTGGACCCGGCCAGCGGAAGCTCGCGTGTGCTTTCGCTTAAGGATGTGCTTGACCCGGCCAAGTCGCTGGAAGTAACCCTGCGCCCCGGCGAGATCATCTTTGTGCCCAAGAGCGGCCTCTATCGCGGCACCTATGTTCTGGAGCGGCTCAGCCCCCTGGTCACCGTGGCCTCCATGGCATTTTTCGCGGGGGCATTATGAGCTCGCTGCGCGGTCAATCCGTTCCCCTGGCGCAAGTCCATTCTGGCGACGGCGTTTCCGGCGCGCCGCTCCCCGTGGGCAGCTCTCTCGCCAATGGCAGTGAAGACCGGCCGTTCTTCCGCCTCAATCTGTTGCGCGCTTTGCAGTTGCATCGCCGGCTGGCGCTGGGAATTGCCCTGGCAGGTCTGGTGCTGGCCTTGGCCTACGTGGTGATGACCTGGCCGGTCTACACCGCCCAGAGCCAGGTTTATGTTCAGCCAGTGCAGTCCAGGGTCATGGCGCAGGGCGACGATCAGGGCTGGCTCAACAATTCCACTGCTTACGACTCCTATATCCAGCAACAGGTGCAAAGTGCCTCCAACCCCGAAGTGTTGGTGAACGCGCTCCACAAGCTGGGGCCCGGCGCCTGGCAGCGGAGCGGCGAGAGCGAACAAGCCGCGGCCGAGCGGCTTGGCCGATCTATCGAAGTGGCGCGGGTAGGCACCAGCTATGAAGTCGCGATTACCGCCCGGGCCGCGAACCCGAACTTGGCGGCGCAGATCGCCAACGCCGTGGCCGCAAGCGTTGTTGAAAGAGCGTCGGGCGAGGGAAATGCAGGCAATGTGCAGCGAATTGCCGTGCTCAAAGAGGAACGGGATCGAATTCAGAATGAACTCAACGCCGATTACGCCGAGCAGGACGGCCTGAACAAGCAATTGGGGATGGCCGCAGTCGGCACCGCGGCGCCCGACCTCATCGACGACGACATTGGCAAGACACGCGAGGAACTGATCAAGGCTCGGACCGATCGCGACCAGGCCGAAGCGCGGTTTACGGCCATGGAAGCCGGGAAGGGAAGCTCCTCCACGGCCATCGACGCTGAGGCCGACGACATGATCGCCGCCGATGCCGGCCTGACCAGCATGAAGACATCGCTCAATCAGCGTCGCGCCGTGCTCATTACCCAGATGGCCAACCTGACTCCCAATAATCCCGAGTACAAGCAGGACGCGGCGGAACTGGCCAAGATCAACGGCAATCTCGATTCCATGATGAAGGACCTGCGTGCCAATGCCGCCATGCGTATCCAGGAGAAGTTGCGCACCGATCTGGAACGGACCGCCGGGGTTGAAACGCAGTTGAACGGGCAACTGCGCGAACTGGCTCGGACTGCGGCCAGTGCCACGCCCAGGCTGCAGCGGGTGAATGATCTGGCTACTGACATTGTTCGCCTGCGCACCCGTTACACCACCGTCGATGAGCAGTTGCACAATCTGATGCTTGAAGATAGCGTTCCCGGCGCTGTGCATCTGTCCGTGGCCGCGGTGCCCCCGCTTCACCCTACCCTTTCAGGGATCTACAAGAAGGCATTGCCACTGGCGCTGGGTGGGTTACTCCTCGGGCTGCTGGCCGCCTCCATCGCCAATCATCTGGACTCCAGGGTCTACATCGCGGCCGATGTCGAACAGGTACTCGGCTTTGCGCCCATGGCCGTGCTGCCGGATTTCGATGAGGTCTCAGACGAGGTGGCCGCCGAGCACCTGCTGCGCCTCTCCGCGTCCATCGAGCATGCCCGCAAGCTGGGCAACCTGAAAAGCTGCATCTTCACCGGCACCGCCGCCGGCGCCGGGGTAACCACAGTAGCCACCCGCGTGAGAGATATTCTGGAGGCCATGGGTAGGCAGACGGTGCTCCTGGATGCCTCGGGAACTCCGCCTCCGGCTCCTCGCGCAAGCGGGCTCAACGGTGCATCGGACCAGCCCGCCTCCCAGCGAGGCAGCCGCTCGACTGCTTTGTTGCAGCAGGTGGCCGCGGAAACCGAGATGTCCCAGGAGAGCCTCGTGCTCACGGATACCGCGCCGCTGAATATCTCCGCGGAGACTGAATATCTGGCGCGCTTTGTCGACTCCGCTATCGTCGTCATTGAGTCCGGCGTCACCACCCGCGCTCAACTCCTCGCCGCCGCGAATACCTTGCAACGGCTCGAGGTGGCGGCCGTGGGATTTGTCTTGAACCGCGTGGGATTGGCAAAAGCCGACCCCGCCTTCCGCCACTCCGTGCACGACATCGAAAAGCATCTTCGCGCCCAGAGTTTATCCACTCCAAGGCGGTCGGTAAGAAGTGGTACCTTCGTAGACGAGCCCATGCCCGACCCTAAGGAACTTCCAAGCGAGTCTGCCGTCGGGGCGCATTCAGCTCCTGCAGTTCCGGAGCCTGTTTCCGAACCCGCTCCCCGCCGCACCTTTCCAGTGGATCCTCAATGGTCCGTGCCTGCGCCGGCACAGCCGTCGCTGCCGCAACCTCTCGAACCCCATCAGCAACCCCCTCTGCAACCCCCTCTACAATCCAAGGATGCGGAAGTTCCATGGTGGCTCTTGGATGCGCAACCCAGACCCGCTGCGGCTTTCTGGGAGCCCCTCAAGCCGCGCGAGCCTCTGCGGCCCGCCGCCTCCACACCGGATTTCCAACCGCAGACGCCTCCGGTTCCGCTTTGGGAACCTGCTTCCAGCGGGCGGGATGATTTCGCCCGTGAGACCGCTCCGGAAAAGGTCCTGCAACTTGAACAGGAAGACAATCCGTTTGAAGCCGAATCGCGGCTGAACGGTCTCCGGGGCCTGCTCTTTTCCCTGGGGCTCAAGAATCTGGGTAAGACCGGAGAATCCGCGCCCCACGGCGAGAACTCCTTGCTGCCACTGGAGAGCGAGCAGGAACGCACGGTCCTGGCCCGCACCTTTACACCGTTCGCTGAACCCCTTCCGGCTTCGGCTGCTCCAGCCAGTGCCGACGCGGAAATTGCTCCCGCAAAACAGGTAACGGCGGAGCCTGAGTTCCTTCCCCCCAGGGAATTCATTCCTTTGAAGGACAGGGAGCAAGGTCAGGAAACCGCCTCAACTGCCCGAAACGATCGCCGCGACGCCTACGACGATGTACAGATCCTGCCCTCCAGGCGCGGCCAATACAAGAAAAGGAGCTGACGGCCACACCGGCTTCCAGCCCCTCCAGCTCCACCATCTTCAGAATTCCTCCCATTGAGGGCGCTTATTTGTGGCTCGCTCGCCCGTCGGCTCCGGTTTCACCTTGCGGAAATTGGTGAGCCCCTCAAGCATGCCTGTGACTCATGTCACCATGCCGTCACCCACCTCGACACTAAGATGGTTAACCGTAAGGTCTCTCTGCTCCCGAGCCCGCGTTTCCTTCACGGGCCCGCCGGCAGCCGTGATCGGAATGCTCATCAGAGGTGGGAAAATGACGGGTTTTGTCCCGGTAATGTGGTCCGTTTGGGGTGTATTGGTTGTTTTGCTCGCAGCCATTAGTTTGTATGTATCTAGGCTCACGCGCGACGAAGAAGACCAGATCTTTCTTGGCGAATCCTTCGATCACGAGAAGTCCGCGCAAGCTGCCATCGTAGAAAAAGTCAACAAGATTCAGCCCTACAAGCGGCTGGCTATTTGGCTGGTAGGCGCCATGACCCTGGTCGTTCTTGGTTACTACGTGCTCGACATCTTCAAACAGTTTAAGTAGGCAGTTTGAATAGGCCGCAATCTCGATTGTCGGTCGTCCCGGCAACCCCGGCGGGAGGCTATTGCCGCCGTGACCTGGTGATTTTGTAATCGTGCCCATGAACCTGGGTGCCCCAGGTCTCGTTTTTGAGACCTGGGAAACCACATATTTACGCGGTCATGGTTCTAGTGTCCTGAATCTAAACTTCCCTTCACAAATCGAACCAGCAAGACTTGTCTTGCCGCGTCGCCACAGAAGTGGATGGTGGCTGAGGCCTCACCCCATCCCACAATTCCGCTAACTTGCTGTTGTTATCCAAAAGACTTCAGCAAACTCATGCGATGAACTTCGGATTCACTACACTAGTGGATGATATTGAGTTGTAGAAGAATGTCGCGGATGTAATAGATCAGGACCACGACCGTCATGGCCAGAACCAGCAACTTCGCCACGCGCAACACGGGTTCAATCTTGTGGACCTTTGCCACGATGGCAATCTGCTCGGCCTTTTCGTGCTCGAATGAGTCGTCCAGAAATATCTGGTCATCTTCGTTCTTCTCCAGGCTCGAGCGATAAAGATGTAATGAGAGCATCAGAACGACGAGCACGCCCCATACCGTCCACATGATCAGAACGAATGTCATAATTCCACCTCCAAAAGGCATTCCGGTCCCAGATACCGGCGGGTCCGTGAAGGAATCGCGGGCCTCGTGAGTAGAGGGGCCTCACGGTTGACCATCATAGCCCGGAAAGGGCATCTGTGTGTCGATTAATTTTTTAGTGGCCTTTCCAGCCCCGATCGGCGCCTTGGGCGGATCGTGAGCCGGGCTGCCAAACCCAGGTAATTCTGCGACTTGTGCGCCCCCGGGTGCATCCAATGAAACGTATGCCGTGAATCGGGCTTGTATCCAAGCCTGTTGAACGGTACATTTGAAGATAACGGCAAGCAATCCACCATCCCGGGAGAGATCATGGCCACCGTAACCGCAGCACCCGCACAGGAAACAGAAAAGAAAGCCCCCCTCTACCTGACTCCGCAAGCCATCGCCAAGGTGCGCGAGATCATGGCCACCCAGGATCCGCTTCCCGCCGGGCTGCGCATCGGCGTAGTCGGAGGCGGATGCTCAGGATTCCAGTATTCGATGGCCTTCGAGAACCAGAGCGGCATGATGGACAAGATCTTCACATTCGAGGACCTCAAGGTATTTGTAGATGCCACGTCGCTGATGTATCTGAACGGATGTACGGTGGACTACGTCGAAACGCTGGAAGCAGCCGGCTTCAAGTTCGACAACCCCCAGGTGAAGTCGACCTGCGGCTGCGGCTCCTCCTTCAGCGTGTAACGACCGCGTCCCAGCTTGGTTTTCTCGCGCAAAAGGCCCGCCCCTTCCGGGGGACGGGCCTTTTTGCATCTTGAACCTGGTTGGCCGTGGACTGCTTGCTTGGCTACTGTTGCGGAGGGGTTGGCGTCGTTGGTGCCGACGGGCTGGAACCGAACCCCGGGCTATTGCTCGGACCAACGTTGCTGCCTGCTCCTGGACCTATGCTGGATCCGCCGATCGGGGTGGTCGTGCTGCTGGCAGGCTGTCCGATCGTTCCGGTGTTGCCAGACTGCGTCTTCATGTCGTTGAGCGGGTCATACACAAACTCCCACTCGTTGTAGTGGTTCTTCTTCTTGTAAACCAGGATGGACTCCTTTGTGCCGGCCGGTGAGAAGCCGATGATCCCGGCGCCGCCGAAGGTCTGTCCGCTCAGCCCCGTACCGGAGCTTGAACTCCCGCTCGTGCCCGCGCCTCCGGCGCCGCCTGGGCCGCCCGTGCCGCTTGGGCCTGTCGAGGACCCGGCAGAGGAATCCGCGGGACTGCCGGCCGTGGCTGCGGGCGTGCCGGAGCTGGTGCCGAAACTGCTTGAGCCGAACATCGAACTGCTGCCGAATGAGGAACCGGGCCCGCCGATCATCGATCCACCGCTGATTCCGCCTCCTCCGCTTGGGCCGATCCCGGCTACCGTGGAGGCGGAGCCGGCCAGCGGCTGCCCGAAGAAGCCCATGGCTGTCGGCGTCTTGTTCTGGCCAAACAGAACCGGCTTCCAGTCGTCCTTGCCGGTGGTCGGGTCAATGTACTTCTTGCGCAGGAAGCGGATTTCGTTGGTCTTGACCAGCGCATCCGCGTTGGGCGGATACGCGTGGAACTTCCTGTAGTAGAGCTGGACGGCGCGGATGTACTGCTTGCCCCGCTCCATGGTCTCCCGCTCGCGGTCGCGCTGGATTTCCTTGGCCATTCTAGGCACGGCGATCGACAGCGAAAGCGTGAAAATCGCCAGCAGGAAGATGACCCAGATCAGGATGTAGCCCTCTTCTGAGGACCGATGCCGGCGGAGGATTGGGTTGGACTTTGTCACTTTTGCAAACCTCTCAGAACGACGCCAAAGCCAGGGTTTGAGTGTTGTTGTACGCCATGTCGGTCACCTGAACGCTGCCCGGCTTGATGGCCCCCACCTTGTAGCGATGATCGACAATCTCCCCCGCCCTGGCCATGAAGATATCCTCTCCACGCGTGAAAAAAGCCTGCAGCGACTTGTCCGGAGCCTGGGTGTAGCCGAAGTACTTGAGGTCGATGACCGGTGGCCTGGGTGTACCCGGTGCTGCTATCGGTACCGTCACTGTCGGCCCACCGGCGCGGGCGCTCTTGAGCGGCGTTTCAATGGCCACCGGCGCGGAATCCGCCGAAAAGATGTTCCTGCCCGCCCCGGCATATTCCACATCTTCGCTCTGGGCAAGCTTTTCGAAGTGCAGGGTGGGATCGATGCCGGCGTTCGAGAGCTTTTGCGCCTCTTGACTGGGTTGTGCGCCGGCACCAGCAGTCGCGGTCGCAACTCCCGCTGGACGAACGACGGCCGGTGTCGGAACAGGACGCGCCGTTGTGGAGGGGCCGGCAAGCGCCTTGTAGATCTGCCAGCCGCCGTAGCCGAGTATGAAGGCGAACAGCACGATGACCAGGTAGACCTGGCGCTTGTTTTCCGTTCCCAGTTGCATGGCCATGGCTACCTGTCCTCCCTTCCCGCAGTGGTAGGCTCGGGAGCAGTTTTTGTGTCCGCTTGCGGAGTCAGGGGCAATCCGCTGGCCTCCGCATCGGCGCGGCGCAGCCAGGTGGATACGGTCAGTCGCAGATTCACCTGCCCGCCCTGCTGTCCGGTCAGGGTCATGGCCCGGATCACAAAGAAAGTCCGGTCGCGTTCCAGGCTGTTGACGAAGCGCATGATCTGCGGATATTCGCCGCTGATGCCTGCTTCCATCGTGATCTCCGTCAGATCCGGTCCGGGCAGGCCCTGCGTGTACTGGACGCGTGTGAGCCGCACCCCTGAGGCTACTTCCAGGTCCCCGATGCGCGCTGAGATTGAAGAATAGTTGGGCGGGATTCGCCTCTCATAGAAAGCCCGCATCTCTGAGCGCGTTTCTTCCACGCGCTTGTCAAGGCCGCGCAGCGGTGCGGTTTGAAGATCCAGCGCCTTCAATTCAACCTGCTTGCCGGCCAGGGCATCGGTGGAGCGGCTGTTGGTGGCCGCCCAGTCCATGCCCAGGCGGACCGAAAAAACAATCACCAGCAGAAGCAGAACCGCAAACCCGGCATAGTGCCAGGTGAGCGGCGAGGTCAGACGCTCGCGCCAAAGAAAGGCTTGCCGGCCATTGCTCATCGCGGGCCTCCGGGCGTTGGATTGGGCTTGAGCGACGGTCCGGTATACGGTGGCCGGTCAGACCGTTGAGTGAACCCGGAACCCCGCTGAGGACGTGACGAGACCTTGTCGCTGTCTTTGCCGGTAGCCGCGCTAGTCTTCTTCGAGCTTCCGCCACGCTTAGCCTCTTCCGGCGAGGGCGGATTGTATTCGGCCTGCAAATCGAAGGTGAAGCGGTTCGTCGCGCTTACCACTTCGAGCCGCTGGTTGGGGCCGCTGCTGCTCTCCGAGTTTTCACCTACAATGCGGGGCAGAAGAAAGCGCCTGGAGTGTTCCAGATTCCGCACCAGTTCAACCGAGCGGTCGCGCGGACCAACCACGCGCAGGTGCAGCGTAATGTGCCCGTCCTTGGCGCGGGCGGGCTCCAGGGTCGCCACCTGCACGCCGCCGGGCAGAACCGTTTCCAGATTCTCCATCGCCAGCGTCCAGGAGAAGGCCTTCTCGTCGAACAGCCGGTTGAGCGCATCGGCCTGGGTCAGCAACTGGGCATTGTCGGGCCGTTGCATCAGGGCCTGGTAGTTCTGCCGCTCCCGGGCGATGCGGGCGATTTGGTCATCGAGGGAGTGGTCGCGGGCGCGAGCTTCCTCGGCCTTCTCGTGCAGGGCGCGCAGGCCGAGCCCGAGAGCGATCGCCAGCAGGGCCAGAATACCCATGCCGATGCGCAGCCGCTTGAGGGCCGGCGTGAGATCGGCGAAGGGGCGGGTGGCGAGATTGATCGTGACGCGCATCAGCTAACTGGCCCCCGCCAGCGCGCCGGCGGCGCCGGCAATGTTTGCAGCTCCGAGCGAGGTCATCGCTCCGGTTTCAGGCCGCGGAACCAGATCGACGACGCTCAGCTCCGGGTTGTCGATCCAGCCGGCGAACTCGCGGGCTTCGTACCAGCCTGCGTAATGCAGTTGGCGAGCGGGCGCTTGGAGCTTGTCTTCAAAGTATGCTGCTGCCACCGCAATGCCGCGCTGAATTTCCGATAGCCGAAGCGCGGGTTCTTCAGGCAGGTCGAGGGTGCGATGCAGCAACAGGTCTGAGCCGTTGGTGATCGAGGTGGTCAGCGCCAGGGGGCTCAGGTTGGCGGCCAACACCGCTTCCATGGAGTCGATGGCCTCAAGTGCCGCCAGGCTGGATGGCAGAACCGCGCCTGGCTCGTATCCGGCGGCGCGAACCGCGGCCTCGTATTCGGCCAGGATGGGACCGGGCAGAACCGCCGTCAACACCTTCCACTCGTTCTTGTCCTGCGCCAGCACCTGGTAGCTCACTCCCGCGTGCTCCACATCGAATGGGACCATCTTGCGCAGGCGAAAACGCAGCACCGGCACAGCTTCCGCGGCCCGGCCGGGCAGGGAATCGAAGTCCAGCATGAACACCCGGACGGCTGTATCCGGCATCACCAGCGTCACCGCGCGGGTGCGCGGCGAAACCTGGTTGAGGGCGGAGCGAATTGCCGCGGAGACCGTCTCCGCGGCGCGAATGTTAGGCTCGCCGATGCCGGGGACCAGCGCACCCGCCGGCAAAGGAACGAAGGCGTAAATGGGCGCACCTCCCGATCCCGGCAACGCGGCTGCCAGCACCCCCTCCGGAGAAAGCTCCACCGCCGCCGGCGGGCGACCACCCGGCTGAAGTCCGATCTTCGCCTTGTTCAGAATCGATCTCACTACTGCCCTTTCACTACCAAAACCCCAAGCCCCTAGCCGCTAGCTTCTAGCCTCCAGCTCTTCCATCCCAACGTGAACTTCGGCAATAAGCCAGAAATGCCAATCCAAGTCCAAACAGCTAATAGCCAATAGCTGAAAGCTGAAAGCTAAAAGCTAGAAGCTAGAAGCTAGAAGCTAGAAGCTAGAAGCTGGAAGCTGCCTCACCTCGATGCCTCGATAAACGTTACCTTGTTGATCTCCTTCAGCGTCGTCAGGCCCCGCCGTACCCGCTCCAGCGCCGATTCGCGCAGAAAGCTCATACCCTCTTTCTGAGCCAGCTTGCGCACTTCGGAGGTGGGTTTCTTATCCAGAATCAGCTCCCGGATCGGGTCGGTCAAATCCAGCAGCTCATGGATCGCCGTCCGCCCGCGGTAGCCCGTTCCTCCGCACTCCATGCAGCCCGCGCCCTCCCGGAAGCCGAACCCATGCCACTCGGCCGGGTCAAGGCCGCTGGCTGCCAGCACATCGTCGCCGTAGTAGACCGTGCGCGCGCAGTATTCGCAGATCGTCCGCACCAGCCGCTGGGCCAGGATGCAGTTCAGCGCCGAGACAAAGTTGTAGGCCTCCACCCCCATATTCAGGAAGCGCCCCAGCACGTCCACCACGTTGTTGGCGTGGACGGTGGTGAACACCAGGTGCCCGGTCAGCGCGGAGTTGATCGCGATCTGCGCCGTCTCCTGGTCGCGAATCTCGCCCACCAGTATCTTGTCCGGGTCATGCCGCAAAATCGACCGCAGCCCTCTCGCAAAAGTCAGGCCCTTCTTCTCATTCACCGGAATCTGGGTGATGCCGCGGATCTGGTACTCCACCGGGTCCTCGATGGTGATGATCTTGTCCTCGTCGCTCTTGATCTCGTTCAAGGCCGCGTAGAGCGTGGTGGTCTTGCCGGAGCCGGTCGGACCGGTCACCAGCACCATGCCGTAAGGTTCGCGAATGTAGCGGCGAAAGCGGCGCAGATCCTCCTCGGCAAAGCCCACCACATCCAGCGTCAGGTGCTTGAACTTCTCGCTCATTGACTCCTTGTCCAGCACCCGCAGCACCGCGTTTTCGCCATGAATTGTAGGCATGATCGATACCCGGAAGTCGATCAGCCGGTTCTTGTACCGGACCCTGAATCGCCCGTCCTGGGGCACCCGGCGCTCGGCAATGTCCAGCTCGCTCATGATCTTGATGCGCGAAAGAATGGTGGTGTGATGTTCGCGGGCGATGGGCGCCATGGCCGCCTGCAGCACCCCGTCGATGCGGTACTTCACCACCACTGAATCGTCGTTTGTCTCGATGTGGATGTCGGAGGCGCGGCGCTCGAGCGCCGTAAATATGGTGGTGTCGACGAGGCGAATAATCGGGCTGATGTCCTCTTCGCTGGTCAACTTCTCAATGGAGATGTTCTCGTCCTGGTTGTCGTCGCCCGTCAGCACGTCGAAGGTGAGCCCCTCGCTGGCTTCATCCAGAACCCGCTGCGACTGCTCGGTCTTTTTCAGCAGATCGGTAATCTGCGAAAGCGTAGCCACGCGGGCCAGAATGCGGTGCCCAAGCAGGCCCGCGATCTCGTCCAGCACCATCAGCCGCGAGGGGTCGCTCACCGCGATCACCAGCACCTCCTGCTGCTGCTCGATGGGCACAAAGTTGTAGCGGAACATCAGCTCCACGGGCACGGTGCGCAGCAGGTCGTGCTGGATCTTGAAGTTCTTCAAGTCCACGAATTCGGCGTGATAGCGGTGCGCCAGGGCTTCTGCCTGGGCGCGCTCATCCAGCCCGTTGGGCGTTGGTAGCGTAATCACATTCGTATCCGCCATGCTGGAATACCCCTATCCCCCGCTGGCCTGGCCCAGTGAAAAAATGGGCAGGTACAGCGAGATGAGAATGAAGACCACGACCACTCCCATGACGATGAGAATGGCCGGTTCGATCAGCGCCAGGGCCGCGGCCAGCGCGGTCGACACGTCCTCTTCAAAGAATTCGGCAACCGAGTTCAGCATCTGCGGCAAGGCGCCCGTCTGCTCGCCCACCTCGATCATTTCCGACGCCAGGTCGGGAAATACGCCGGTGTTTGCCAGCGACTCGGCCAGGCTCTTGCCTTCGCGCACGGTCACGATCGAGGAGTGAACCGCTTTTGAAACCCGGCGCGACGAGATGGCGCGGGCCGCCGTTTCCAGCGACGGAACCAGCGGCAATCCCCCGGTCAGCAACGTGGAAAGTGTGCGCGAGAACAGCGCTACCTGGTACTTCAGCCAGATTTTGCCGAAAATCGGAAGCCCGATGCGGAACCCGTCCATAAAGTCCCGGCCCCGATCGGTGATCGAAAACCGGTAAACCGCGGCGGCAATCGCCGCCACCATAAGAACCAGCCAGAGAAAGTTGTGGTGCAGCCACTTGCCCAAGCTGAGCAAGTCCATGGTCATGGCCGGCAGCTTGGAGCCCATCTGGTCATACAACAACGCAAACTGCGGCACCACCACGGTAAGAAGAAAGATCATCAGCCCGGTCACCAGCGCCATCAGCAGGCAGGGATAGATGAGCGACGTCGTCAGCTTCTTGCGGAACGCGAGCGAGACCTTCTGGAAGCTCACGTAACGCTCCAGCACCTCCTGCAGGTTGCCGGAACGTTCCCCGGCCAGCAGGGTGGTGGTGTACATCACCGGAAAACCGCTCTGCGCCTCGAAGGCCGCCGACAATGCCTCGCCGGTCTTCACTCGGTTGGTCACGTCCTCCAACTGCGCGGCGAAAGTGGCGTTCTTCTGGATCTTGCCCAACATCTTCAGCGAGCCCAGAATAGGCAATCCAGCCCGGATCAGGGTGAGGAACTGCTGGTTGAAGATGAGAAACGGCTCCAGCTTCACCTTGCGCCGCGTGCGGCCGCCAAAGCCGCCCCGGGCGCGCACCGAAAAAACGTGGTAGCCGGCATGGGTAAACCGGTTGCGCAGTTCGTCGGCGCTGGCCGCAGTCTGCACCTGCTCCTGCACCCGCCCACGCTCATCGGCCAACTTGATGACGAACTCTGCCATAGCTCCGCTTGCCGGCCTGGGATTGCCGGCCTTTCCTGGGGTATTTCTCAGCTTTCAGGGTACCAGCTTTTGCTTCCTGTTCTCGTAATGGATAGACGCGAAAGGAACTAGCAGCGCTCAAAGTCAGCCAGCCGCCTCGGTCGCCGGAGAAATCGCAAAGAAGAGCAACCGCCCCGGCCTGTATCGCCGGTCACCTGAAACAAAATCCACTTCCACATGCCGCTCTGGGTGTACGATGCAAACTCCGGGATCCCCAATTCAAAACCCGGCGAAAGAGGAGGTAAGTTCATGATCGGAGAACAGATCGGCGAAACCAAAGGCAGGAGAACCGTCAGACGGGTCATTTCCGTCGACCCCCCAACCGCGGAAGTGTCTTTTGAAGACAGCGGCCAGATGCTGGGTATTCACACCACGGGCATGGGCAGCTATACATCGGTCGTCAGTCCGGATGGCTCTATCTTTGGCCAGGGCCAGGGGATGAACACCACGGATGATGGCGAGGCCGTCGTCTGGACGGCAACCGGTTCGGGCAAATTCGGCCCCGGCGGCTCCGTCAGCTACCGCGGCATGTTGTTCTTCAAAACCAACTCGAAGAAGCTTGCCCGTCTCAACCACGCGTGCGGAGCCTTCGAATACGAAGTAGACCCCGCTGGCAACACCGTTTCCAAAATCTGGGAGTGGAAGTAGGCTACCGGCCATCGCTACGCCCGGCGTGATCTCCATCTGCATCGTGTTTCAGGCCCCTCGATCGATCCGCCGGGCGTTTCCGGGTCTCGCTTCCGAGGCTCGCAAATCCACACCCCCAAAATCCAGCGCGCTCCGGAATCTGCTCTGCGCCTGTCAGCCGAACCTGTATCCTGATTGCGTTCCGTTTTGTGATTGGCTATGAAGGGCGGCGGATTGGCGCGGACCATGGATTCGAGGATGCAGGCAAATCGGCTCGGGTTGGCATTGCGCGGAGGTCTGCGCGGACGCTGGCGTCAGATCGCTGACCTGCTCGCCGTAGCCGCAATCGGCGTCATCCTGCTGGCCGGCTACCGCTCCATTCCCGTCGCGGCGGTTGTGGTCCCCTATCCTCACGATCTTGGCCAGGTCACTTTTGCCGTGGCCGGCGACGTGATTCCCCACCAGGCGGTGCGTGAAGCCTCGGCCGCGGCCGGAACCGGCGCCGACGGTTGGGCCGCGCTCTTCGGTGATGTCAGCGACGTCTTCCACGGCGTGGACTTCGCCTTCGTCAACCTGGAGACGCCGGTCGCCCCCGCCCACTCCCACGGCTCCAAGCCCTTCATGTTCGACGCGCCCGTCGTCCTCCTCGACGGGCTCAAGGCCAGCAACATTAAAATCGTCTCCTTCGCCAACAACCACGTCATGGACCAGGGCTGGCCCGGCTTTGCCGAGACCCGCGAACACCTGCGCGACCAGGGGCTGCTCTTTTCCGGCACCGGCGACACCGCGCAGCAGGCCTGGCAACCGGTCATCACTCAGGCCAACGGCATCAAGGTCGGCTGGCTCGGCATGACCCGCTGGCTCAACGGCAACCGCAACCCCGACAAGGATGATCAGCCGCACGTCAATTTCTTCCCATATCCCGGCGAATCCGGCGGTGCCCCCGGAATGGATGAAGCCGGCGTGATTGAAGCCGTCAAAGCCGCCCGCGCCCAGTGCGATCTGCTCGTCATTTCCATTCACTGGGGCATCGAGTACGCGCCCGCGCCCCGCCCTGAAGATGTCGAGGTCGCGCACAAGATGCTCGACGCCGGCGCATCGGTCGTCGTCGGCCACCATCCGCACGTGCTTCAGCCGGTAGAAACCTACACCACTGCCGACGGGCGCAATACCGTCATCTTCTATTCGCTGGGCAACTTTCTTTCCAACCAGTCCCGCACCTACGTCGACGGCCTCATGCCGGACAAGGACGGCGACCCCCGCGACTCGATGATTGGGCTGTTTTCCGCCGTCCGCAAGGATTATGGTCCTGGCGGCGTGCGCGTGGAACTGGGACACGTCGGGATTTTGCCGGTATGGGGTGAGAACAACCGCAACGACCTGGCCAGCGGGCGGGCGAAGAGCGCCGTAATTCGGCCCATTCTGATTGACCGCGAGATGCCCCGCCTGCAAGCCCGCCTCGACGAGTTGAACAAAATCGCCGAGCTGAACAAGTCGAACCCGTCCGCTCCGGCGCTGACCGCCGATCAAAAAAAGGAGTTCATCGAGGTGACGAATCAGCTAAAGCTCCTCGATGACCGGCGTCAGCAACTCCTCGCCCGCACCGGCGACGAATATGTAATCGATCCGCCCAAGCTGCCCGCAAAACCATAAGGCGCGCGTCTCAGTAACCGTTGGCTACAAGCCACGCCTCGGTCAGCTCGAGTTCCGGCTTCTTCCCGGCCAGCATTTGGGCATGTGCCAGCTTCACCAGCACATCCGCTTCCACGTTCATCGGCGCACCCACGCTCAGCGCGTGCAGATTTGTTCGCCAGTAGGTCAAAGGCAGAATCGCAATCGTGATGGTCTCGCCGTCGAACTCCGCGATGGTCAGGCTGATGCCTTCCACCGCTACCGAACCCTTGTGCACCATCCACTGCCGCACGTTCTCCGGAACCCGCACCTTCAGGGTCCAGTCGGTGGTCTGCCTGTCGAACTGCGGACTCGACTCTGGAATCACCGGATCCAGCGCCGTCATCACGCCGCAACCGTCCACGTGCCCCTGCACAATGTGCCCGCCCAACGGGCTTCCGGCTGCCGTGGGCAGCTCCAGATTCACTTTGGCTCCGGGCCGCAACGCTCCCAGAGAGGTCCGGTCCAGCGTCTCCTGCGCCAGGTCGGCGTGGAAGAGCTTCGGGTCCACATCGAGTGCGGTGAGACACACCCCCGATACGCCCAGCGAGTCTCCCTCGCGCAGCCGCTCTGCAAGGCCGGGAGCCTCGACCGTAAGTCGGCGAACGCCGCCTGTGTCCTTCAGGCTGATCAGCGTGCCCGTCTGCTCGATGATGCCGGTGAACATGGTTCTATTCTAAGGGAACAGGAAACAGAGAATAGGCAATAGGGGATAGCGGACAGTGAACAGGCGCCCATTTGCGCTGTGCGCTCCAGCAGGGGTGCTGGGTGCCCCACGTCTCGCTTTTGAGACCTGGGATTCAACCAACCTCAACCGAAAACCCTCCCTCTCCCCTATCCTCTATTTCCTTCCATGGATCTTTGAGCAGCGAACAAAGCCCCAGATCGTTGCCGTAGCGCTCCACTTCAACCTCCGCCATGTGGATGGTATTAGCCATGCCGCGGAACGCGGGCACCGCGTCGGAGCCCATGATCTGCGGAGAAACAAAAAGGTGAATGCGGTCCACCAGGTCGCCGGCAAGCAGGGCTGTATTCAGCCGCGTGCCGGTTTCGGTCAGGAGGGTGAGAATGCCTTCTTCGCCGAGTTGGTCCAACACTTTGCCTAGCGGGACGCGCCCGGCTTCGGCGGGCAGAACTTCCACGCGCACGCCGCGGCTGCGGAGTTCGCTGATGCGGGCTTCGTTATTCGAGACGGTAAAGATCACCACATCGTTCTGCGCCGTGGCCACGATCTTCGAATCCAGCGGCATGCGCAGGGCTGAGTCGAGTACCAGCCGCTGCAAGGGACGGCGCCGGCGCAGGCCGCTGCGGTCGGTCAGCATGGGGTCGTCGGCCACCACCGTGTCTACGCCCACCATCACCGCGTCGGCCTGCCAGCGCAGCGGCTGCACGGCTGCGCGCGCCGCCTCGCTTGTAATCCAGTAGGGCTCGCGCACCTGGTGCTGGCCGGCGGGCGGGGCAATGCGCCCGTCCAGCGTCATGGCCACCTTCATCAGCACCAGCGGACGTTTGTGCTGGCTCCAGCGCGCAAAGCCCTCGTTGAGGCGGCGGGCTTCCTTCTCGCAACTCCCAACACTCGTCCGAATCCCCGCCGCGCGCAGCGCGCCCAGGCCGTGGCCGGCGACGGCGGGATTGGGGTCGATGGTGGCTGCCACCACGCGGCCCAGGTGGGCGGCAATGAGCGCCTCGGTGCAGGGAGGGGTGCGGCCGGTGTGGTTGCAGGGTTCCAGGGTCACGTAGGCTGTGCCGCCTTTGAGCCGTTCGCCCGCGTGCTGGGCGGCTTCGCGCAACGCCACCACTTCGGCGTGGTCCACCAGGTCGTACTCGTGCCAGCCCTCGCCGGCTACCTGGCCGGAGCAGTCCAGAATCACGCAGCCCACGGCCGGGTTGGGCGAACTGACCGCGATGCCGCGCCGGGCCAGCTCCAGGGCGCGCTCCATCCAATAGCTATCTTGTTCCGAATTCTGCGTGAGTGCGTTCATCTTATTCCAGCAGCGAATCTACGAATGCGGCAGGCGAAAACTCCAGCAGGTCGGTCATCTGCTCGCCCACGCCGGCAAAGCGGACCGGCAGGTTGAGTTCGCGGGCGATGGCTACGGCGATGCCGCCCTTGGCCGTGCCGTCCAGCTTGGTCAGGACGATCCCGGTGACTCCGGCGGACTGCGTGAACAGCCGCGCCTGCTGCAATCCATTCTGCCCGGTCGTAGCGTCCATCACCAGCAGCACCTCGTGAGGCGCGCCGGGAATCAGCCGCGCCGCGGTGCGCCGCATCTTGTCCAACTCGTCCATGAGCCCCGTTTTAGTGTGCAGGCGGCCGGCAGTGTCGACGTAGAGGTCGTGAATGCTGCGCGCCTTGGCCGCGGTGATGGAGTCGTAGAGCACAGCCGCCGGATCGCCTCCGTGGCGGGTCTTGATCATCTCCACGCCGGAGCGCGCGGCCCAGATTTCAAGCTGCTCAATGGCGGCGGCGCGAAAAGTATCGGCCGCGCACAACAGCACGGAGTGCCCCTGTGCCCGGCTCCACGCGGCCAGCTTGCCGCTGGTGGTGGTTTTGCCGGTTCCGTTTACCCCCACCAGAAAAGTGACTTTAGGAGGAGTTTCGGGTGTAATAACCTCGCGCCGCGGGGCTTCGAGAATGGCCTGCAACTGGGCCTTGAGCAGGTCGCGCAACTCCTCGCCGCCTTCGATGGCCTGGCGTCGCGCCCGGTCGCGCAGGGCGTCGAGAATCGTGCTGGTGGTCTGCACTCCAAGGTCGCTGGTAAGCAGCGCCGTTTCCAGCTCTTCCAGAGCCTGCTCATCCACCGTGCGGGTCAGCGCGGCGATTCCCTCGATTTTCGATGAAAGCGACTCGCGGGTGCGCCAGACCGCCTGCTTCATCCGCGCGAAAAGACCGGGGCCCCCAGCGACGGGTTCTTGTCGCTGGGGTGGGAGGCCCGCAGTCGGCGTCTCCTCGGCCAGGTTGTCGTCTTGGCCGTCTGCGCTCTCCATCTCCGGGGGCGCAGTCGGCTTGTTCTTCTCGCCCTTCTCGCCCTTGCCGCCAAAGAACTTCATCATCCGGTGTCCAGCTTTCAGTCTAGAGCATCAGATAAGGGGGCCTTCCAGCTCCGCTGGGGCGGCTCTTGCCGCATTCCAGTGCGCTTGGGAGTCCGTTTACCGCGAATCGGTCTGGTGCGGGCGCCGGCTCCGATATTCTTGATAGCAGGCCCTTTTCCCTTGCTTGCCGGTGCGGCCGGCGACCGCTGCGACCGGGTCCATCGAGGAGACATGACGACAGCCACAAAACACGCGCTCCAGAGGCTCCTCGAGAGTCGAATCGCCATCCTCGATGGGGCGATGGGGACCACGATCCGCACCTACGGGATGAACGAAGCGGACATGCGCGGGGAGCGCTTCAAGAACTCGAGAAAGGGCCTGCTCAACAATGGCGATCTCTTCTCCCTGACTCAGCCGGCGATGATCTGCGACATCCACCGGCGCTTTCTCGAGGCCGGGGCCGACATCATTGAGACCAACACCTTTGGCGCCACGAGCATTGCCCAGAGTGAATTCTTCGTGGACGATCCTCGTGAGCAGGGAGGCAGAAAGGATCCCGCGTTCTATCAGAAGATTATCGACGACGAATTCCTCGGCAGCCTGGCGTGGGAGATCAATGAGACTTCGGCGCGGCAGTGCAGGGAATGGGCCGATCGAGTGGCAAATTCGACCGGGCGCAGGCGGTTTGTGGCCGGGGCAATCGGTCCGCTGACGGTGTCTCTCTCAAACTCGCCCGATCACGACGATGCGGGTTTCAGGGTGGTCACCTTCGATCAGGTGAAGGCTGCGTACACGCAGCAGGTGCGCGCCCTCATCGCCGGCGGGGCAGACCTGCTCCTGGTGGAGACCATCTTCGACTCGCTCAACGCCAGGGCAGCGCTGGTTGCCATCCGCGAGGTCTTCGATGAGGACGGCCTGGCTGCCAATAACAAGGAACTCCCGGTGATGATCTCGGCGGCCGTGGGGCGTGGTGGCGAGACCATGATCTCCGCGCAGACCATTGAGGCCTTCTGGAACGCGGTGGAGCACGTGAAGCCGATCTCGGTGGGGCTGAATTGCTCGCTTGGTCCCGACCTCATGTATCCATTCCTCAGCGAGCTTGCTGAGAAGTCGAACGTGGCCATCTCCTGCTACCCGAATGCCGGTTTGCCCAATCCGCTTTCGGCGACCGGGTTCGATTTGGGGCCCCAGGACATGGCCCGCTACCTGGGCGAGTTTGCGCGGGCAGGGCTGATCAATATTGCCGGCGGCTGCTGCGGCAACACGCCGGAGCACATCGCCGCCATCGCCAAAGCGCTCGACGGTCAGCCTCCGCGGGAGTGGAGGACGGACTCTAAATCTGTATCTGTCTCCGGCCAGGGTGCGAGCGAAGCCGATGCCGAGGCCGCGGAGACGGATAAAGAATCGAGGCCCCTGCGTTTATCCGGTTCACAGCCGTTCACCCAGCAGCCGGGCGTCTTCATCATGATCGGCGAGCGGACCAATGTTGCTGGTTCGCCGAAGTTCGCGAAATTGGTCAAGGAAGGCAAATTCGAAGAGGCCGTAAGCGTGGCCCGGCAACAGGTCGAGAATGGGGCCAACGTCATCGACATTTGCATGGACGAGGGCATGATCGACGGCATGGCGGCAATGACGCGCTACCTGCAGTTGCTGGCCAGTGAGCCCGAGGTGGCCAAGGTTCCCTTCATGGTGGACTCGTCGAATTGGAAGGTGATTGAGGCGGGGCTGAAGTGTCTGCAGGGCAAAGGCATTGTGAACTCGATCTCGCTGAAAGAAGGCGAAGACCGGTTTCGCCGCAACGCGGCAACGGTGTTGAAGTATGGAGCGGCGGCGGTGGTTATGGCCTTCGATGAAAAGGGCCAGGCCGCCACTTACGAGGACAGAATCCGCATCTGCGAGCGGGCTTACAGAATACTCGTGAACGAGGTCGGGTTTCCGCCGGAAGACATCATCTTCGACCCCAATATTCTCACCGTTGCCACCGGCATGGAGGAGCACAACAACTACGCGCTCGACTTCATCGATGCGACCCGCTGGATCAAGGCCAACCTGCCCCACGCAAAGGTCAGTGGCGGCGTCTCCAACATCTCCTTCAGCTTTCGAGGCAACAACAAGGTCCGCGAGGCCATGCACTCCGCGTTTCTTTATCACGCGCTGGCGGCGGGCATGGACATGGGCATCGTGAATCCCGGCATGCTCGAGGTGTACGAGGAGATTGAGCCGGAACTCAAGCAACTGGTCGAGGACGTGCTGCTGAACCGCCGCGCCGACGCGACCGAGCGCCTGGTGGAGCACGGAGAGAAGTTGAAAGCTGCCGGCCCCGGTGCGGTGGTGGAAGAAAAGAAGGCTGAAGAATGGCGCAACGGCAGCGTCGAGGAGCGCATTTCTCATGCCCTCGTGAAGGGAATTGACACCTACATCGAGGCCGACGCCGAGGAGGCTCGCGTCAAGCTCGGCCGGCCGCTGCTGGTGATTGAAGGGCCGCTGATGGCCGGCATGAGCGTGGTGGGCGACCTGTTCGGAGCCGGCAAGATGTTCCTGCCCCAGGTGGTGAAGTCTGCCCGGGTCATGAAGAAGGCGGTGGCTCACCTGACCCCGTTCATGGAGGCGGAGAGGGCGTTGCTGGCCGCGGCCGGCCAGGCGGTGAGCGCGCAGGGAAAAATCGTGCTGGCCACAGTGAAGGGTGACGTTCACGATATCGGCAAGAACATCGTCGGCGTGGTTCTCGCCTGCAACAACTACGAGGTCATCGACCTGGGGGTGATGGTCCCCTGCGAGAAGATCCTCGAACGCGCCCGGGCCGAGAAAGCTGACCTGATCGGCCTCAGCGGCCTGATCACGCCGTCTCTCGACGAAATGGTCCATGTGGCGCGCGAGATGGAGCGCCAGGGTTTCAAGTTGCCGCTGCTCATCGGCGGCGCAACCACCAGCCGCGCGCACACGGCCGTCAAGATTGCGCCCCACTACAGTGAGCCGGTGGTCCACGTGCTCGATGCCAGCCGGGCCGTGCCCGTCACCACCAGCCTGCTCAGTGAGGAAGGCAAGGCGGCGTTTGTGGCCCAGCATCGAGCCGAATACGAGGCGCTGCGCAAGGCCCATGCCTCGCCCCGCCTGAAGTCCGTCTCCATTCAAGTCGCCCGCGCCAGGCGAACTCCAATCGAGTGGCGCGCCGAGGATCTGCCCGTCCCCGAATTTACCGGCGTGCGCGTGCTTGACAACTTTCCTCTGGCCACGCTGCGCGAGTTCATTGACTGGACGCCTTTGTTCCACACCTGGGAACTGAAAGGCGTTTACCCCCGCATTCTCGATGATGAGAGACAGGGTGCGCAGGCGCGTCAGCTCTTTGCTGAAGCCAATGCGCTGCTCGATCGCATCATCGAGAAAAACCTGATCGTGGCGCGCGGCGTATACGGCTTCTTCCCGGCAAACGCCGTCGGCGACGATGTCGAGCTCTACTCGGATCAGGCACGCGTAAAGCTGCTCGAGCGATTCCACTTCCTCCGTCAGCAATCGAATAAGGAAGGCACGGATGTTTGCCGCTCGCTGGCCGATTTTATCGCGCCCAGGGAAACCGGATTGCGCGATCACATCGGCGCATTCGCGGTGACCAGCGGCATCGGATTGAAGGAGCTGTGCGACCGGTTCCGTGCCGATCACGACGACTACAACGCGATCATGGCGGAGGCCATTGCCGATCGCCTGGCTGAAGCATTTGCCGAATGCCTGCACAAGCGGGTGCGCGATGAGTGGGGTTACGGCCGTGACGAAAGCCTGGGCATCGACGACCTTATCCACGAGAAGTATCGCGGCATCAGGCCGGCCGCCGGTTACCCCGCATGTCCCGATCACACTGAGAAGGGCACGCTGTGGCGTTTGCTCGATGTGCACGCGAAGACGGGAATGCTGATCACCGAGTCGTTCGCCATGTGGCCCGGATCGAGCGTGAGCGGGCTCTACTTCGCCCACCCCAAATCGCGCTACTTCTCGCTCGGCAAAATCGACCGCGACCAGGTCGCCGATTATGCCCAACGCAAGCGCATGAGCGTGGCTGAGGTGGAGCGATGGCTGGGGCAATACCTCAACTACGATCCCGCGGAATAGCCCGCACCGGCTCGCTGCGCCAACGCGATCGCGGTTCGCAATCCACAGGTCGAACAATTTTGGTGGAAGCCTTCCCGGAAGAGTTCCGCGGCGCGCTCCGGTTCCATTTGTGAGCGCACTTGAACCGCGCCGCTGGAGAATTGCGTAGAATTATCCCCTTCTGTGCAACAGTGGAATCAAGACGACCAAGAGAACATGAGTGGCCTCCTCGAACGGCCGGGGCGGAATTGATTCTGGGAAGCAACACTCCCGGCCGTTTATTTTTCCTCAGCTATCGGCTCCCAGGCCGCGCTGGTGGACTTTATGCGGATGTTCACCAATTACAGCGGAACCAGGGATGCTGCATCTCGAAGCCACGGCACTCAAGTCCGGGGCCCCAACGACGGGTCTTTGTCGCTGGGGTGGAAGTTGACGCGACCATCAGGGAGCGGCGACCCTGTACAAATCTCATCGGGACACGGTTACCCTGGTTCCGCTCTAGTTCGCTGATTCCAGTTTCACAGATCTCAGAATCCGGATCTTGGCAACCGGCCAGGTAATGGGTATGTGCGCCGCACCTTCAAAATCCTGTCGTTAGTGTCATGAGTCAAAAGTTCCCATCACAAATCGAACCGACAAGACTTGCGGCGCCGCCTTGCCATTGCGGTGAACGGCAACTGAGGTCTCATCCCACCGCACTATTCCGCTGACTTGCTGACTCGCTATTCCCGCGAAGCGGGAGCTGACTTGCTGCCGTTATCCAAAGACTTCAACGAGTTTATGCAACGAACTTCAGATTCACCACACTAGAACTCGTTGCGCAAATTGGGTTTTGAAAGGGCGCGGCTTTTAGCCGCGCCGCAACAGGCCTGTAAAACCCAGGGCTTTATTGAGGACTGCATAAGTGATGTCCGGACAAACGCGCCGGAGGCGCAGAGTTGGTTAGCCCCGCGCTTCAGCGTGGGGAAAAGGGATTCCACAAGTTCGTTACGAAGTCCCGTAGGGACGGCGCAAGGACATTATTTATGCAGGAACCAATAGCCCCCGAGGGGGTTCCATCGCTGGCTAGACAGCATTTATGCAATCGGTTCTAGCCTTGAAGCCTCATCACCAAAGTAACTGATGTTTTTCCAAAGAAACTGCTATATTCGCTTTCAGAATTCCCACTGACAGAAGATTCTCCATAGGAGTGCGGCCATGACCTTGTTGACCTGGGGCAGCGAGAACAGTGTAGGTGTCCAAGCCTTGGACGAGGAGCACCTGGAGTTGTTCGAGGTCATCAATGCGCTTTATGTCGCGGTGTTGTCTGAGCATGGGCGGGAGCAAACGGGCGTGCTTCTTCGCCGCGTGCTGGGCTGTACGCGCCGGCACTTCTCATCGGAAGAAGCGATGCTCGCGGCCGCAAACTATCCTGAGTTGGCGGAGCACAGCCTCAAGCACCAGTCCCTGTTAGCGGAGGTTGAAGAGCTTGCTGCCCGCTTCGAGCAGGATGGTTTGATCCTGAACGATCAATCGCTGAACTTCCTTCACTATTGGTTCAACGACCACCTCCAGAATGACGACCTATCCTATACCGCCTGGCTGAACACGCACGGCGTCTGCTAAGAAAGTGTTTAGGCCGTATCGACTCATCTCGTTTTTCGATGATTATTTAACCAGTCGCCGCTGTTCAATCTGTCAGCATGTGCAGGGCGACAATGGCCAGGATGCCTCCGGCGGCCAGGGTCGCCGCCGCCACGAAAAGAGTTGCAAGATGGGCGCGAATCGCGGCAATTGTCTGCCGCGCAGTCTGCCGCAACTCAGCGTTTTCTCTCCACGCACGCAGCAGCGTGGCGCAGCCTGTCGCCGTTACGGTCAATGGCAGAGCAATCAGCAGCACCCAAAGGCCCAGGTGTACTCGCGCCGCATACCAGTCGACGATTCGTTGCGCGGTGTGTGCCGGTTCGTACTGAATCGGTTGCAGCTCGCGCACGAACAGCGAGGTCATGAACAGAACGGCTGGGAAGATCAGCACCACTTCGGCGGCGGCGATGGTCGGCTTGATCGTCTTCATAGATCACCTTATATCGGGAAAAAATTCCGGCGGCAAGAGCCATTTCGAGTCAAATCCGTCTGATCGATTGCCGGCGCGTCAAAGCACGAAGAAGATATTTGCACGGCATTCTCGCCAGGTTGACCGTCCTTTTACAAAGCCCGGCGGATACTATTCCCGTGAATCCACGGGTCTTGGAGAAAGTACCGCTGAACCTGGCCCTTGCTTCCGCCGCTCAGGTGGAAGTCTCACTTTCCACACTTGCTTCATCCCTCCCCCAGGTTCTTGCCAGGCCGCGAATTCACGCGCAGGCCGGCCGCTACGGGTTGCGGCTGGCGGAGACCGTGGAAGATCGCGATGCCGCCTGCCGTTTGCGTTTCAAGGTCTTCAATGTCGAGTTGGGCGAAGGGCTGGAGAGCTCCTATCAAACAGGATTGGACAGCGACCAGTTCGATCTTTTCTGCGAACACCTGCTGGTGGAGGACAAGATCAGCCGGCGCATCGTGGGCACGTACCGGATGCAGTCCGGCAATTCGGCGGCGCGGAATCTGGGCTACTACTCCGAACAGGAGTTCAACCTTGCTCCCTACGAGCCCCTCCGGGCCGGGATTCTGGAGTTGGGCCGCGCGTCGATCGACCGCGATCATCGCTCTCCTGAGGTGCTCACCTTGTTATGGAGGGGGATCGCGCAGTATGCTACCTCCATGGGGCTGCGTTACTTGATCGGCTGCTCTTCATTGAACTCCAGAGATCCGGCGGAGGGCTGGCAGATGTATCGCCAGCTTGAGCAATACAGGGTCTCAGCGGAGTTTGAGACCATGCCGGCTCCGAGTTACGCCTGTCCCAGCGAGCAAGAAGGCCGCTGCGCACAGTCGCCGGCCTGGCAAGAAAGTCATTCGTTGCGAACTCTGAATCAAACTGCGGTTAAGGTCCCCAGGCTTCTCAAAACCTACCTGGCCATTGGTGCGCGCATTGCCGCGCCGCCGGCCTGGGACCGCGAGTTCGGCACCATCGATTTCCTGACTCTGCTCGATCTCAGAATGGTCTCGCCGGCCGCGCGCAATCGCTTCCTGGCTCCGCTCACCCAATGAGCCTGCGCAGGTTCCGGCGCGCTGTGGCGCTGGGATTCGCGATCTGCCTGAGCATTGTCCGCTTCTGGCTTATGCGCCTCCGCGGTCCTCTTACGCTGGAGCGCCGCGCCAAGTGGATTCAGCAGACAGCTCGCGGGGTACTCACCAGCCTGGGCATCGAATACCGGGTCGAGGGTCAGCCGCCGACACACGGCCTGGTGGTCGCAAACCACCTCAGCTATATCGACATACTGGTCCTGTCAGCGGCGATGCCGTGCTTTTTTGTCGCCAAGATGGAGATTGGCGGCTGGCCGTACTTCGGAAAGGCGGCGAGGATTGGGGGAACCATCTTTGTCGACCGGTCGAGCCTGGCCAGCGCCCAGTCGGTAGCCGAGCAGATGACCGAGCGTCTCAAACTTCCCATTCCGGTTCCGGTGCTGCTGTTTCCCGAGGGCACCAGCACCGATGGCAGCCAGGTGATCCGTTTCCACTCCCGGCTGATCGATCCTGCCACCTCGCTGGGCGTGCCCATCACCACTGCGGCCGTCCGCTACGTGCTTGAAGGCGGCGTTGAGGAGCGGGAGCTGTGCTGGTACGGCGACGAGACTTTTACGAACCACTTGTGGAAGGTGCTCGGCGTGGCCGGATTCGAAGCCGATTTGCGCTTCGGCGAGCCGCGCGTGTATACCGACCGCCGCATCGCCGCCGACCAGACCCGCGCTGAAATCGCGGCCATGCGCGAGGCTAGCGCGCTGGTGCTTCAGTGAGCACTCACCAGCAAGAGAAATAAACAGAGGCCGCGTCGCCATAGAAGTGAATGGTGGCTGAGGCCTCACCCCATCGCACAATTCCGCTAACTTGCTGACTCGCTATCCCCGCGCAAGCGGGGACTGACTTGCTGTCTTTATCTAAAAGACTTCAGCAAACTCATGCGATGAACTTCGAATTCATCACTCTAGTGAACCACAGCGGCTCCGGCATTTGCGCATTGGCCGTCCTGCGGGGGCTGGCCGCCGGAGACGCCCACGGCGCCGATAATCTTGCCGTTCTCAACCAGCGGCACACCACCCTCCACCGGCATCGCGCCCGGGACTTTCAGAGTGCGCAATCCGGCGCCGCCGCCTGCAACAGCATCCTCGAAAGCCTTGGTGGGGCGCTTGAACAGTGCTGCCGAGCGAGCCTTGGCGATGGACACGTCGATGCTGCCGAACTGCGTGCCGTCCATCTTTTCAAAGAAGATCAGCTCGCCTGAGGGGTCGACCACCGTCACTGCCATCAGCCAGCCATTCTTCTGCGCCTCGGCAACGGCAGCGGCAGCCACCAGCTTTGCCTTTTCCAGCGGGATCGGGCTGCCGTAAAGAACGGGCTGCTGAGCGTGAACACCTGTGGCAAGCGCGAGCGAGGCCAACAACAGGACCACGGCGCGGAGACCTAAGCTGGATTTTTGCATCGTATTTCTCCTGTAGCTGATTTAGATCTATCGCGGATTTCGCAGTTTCATTTCGCTAAAATCCACTCCTGAACCTGGTACCGTGATCTGGTGGTTTTGTAATCGTGCCCATAAAACTGGGTGCCCCAGGTCTCGTTTTTGAGACCTGGGAAACCACATATCAACGCGGTCGTGGTACTAGCGCGTGTCTTCCTTTGCGGCAGCGGGCGTTGCAATCGTTCCAATCTCCGCCGCGGGCGATGCCAGGGTTATTGCGACGATGGTGTCGATCGCGGCGGGATTTCCACTCAGCGTCACGATCACGCCCGTCTCGCTCTGCTTGCACCCAGCCTCCCCGCCGGTCAGCGCCGAGCAGCCCAGGATCTTCGCCGGCAGTGAAGGCAGCGCAAGAGTCGCGCCCGCTGGATTGAGAATATGCAGATAGATTGTCTTGCCGCGATACGTTGAAACGCCAAAATCGCCGGGAAGGTAAGGGCCGCCCCGCGTTGCGTAGATGCTCTCGCCGTAGCGATCGAGCCACGCGCCAATCTCCCGCAAACGCTGCGCCTGTGCCGGGTCGATCTGTCCATCCGGCCGGGGACCCACGTTGAGTATGAAATTGCCGTCGCGCCCGACGGCTGAAACAAACAGGCGAATCAGGTGGTCCAGTGACTTGATTTTGGCCCTCGGATCGTATCCCCAGGGACCTTCGGTGATGGTTGTGCATAGCTCCCATGGGTATCGGCTTTCAAAATCGCCGAGCGCCCGGTCGCCTTCACGGGATCGAAAATCCGCTGCGGCGTCGGTGCGGTCGTTCACAATAATCGAGGGTTGCAGCTTCCTCAGATTGCCGACTGCTTCATCGTCCTGCCAGGAGAAAGAACCGGTGTAGCGTTCTCCCTTGGGCCGGCCGTGCCATCCACCTGTAAAGCTCACCCCGCCGAACCCCAGCCAGTCGCCGCCCCCGCCGTCGAACCAGAGAATATCGAGCTTGCCGTAGTTGGAGCCAAGTTCGTTCAGTTGGCGATGATACTGCGCGCGCAGTTCCTCGGCGTTGGGGCGATAAATACCGGGAAAGAAGAACCCCGGATAGCGCCAGTCGAGCGGCGAGTAATACAGGCCCACGCGAAGTCCGGCTTTGCGCACCGCCTTCACATAATCGGCCACAAAGTCCCGATGAGCGGCGGATTTCATTGAAGTGAAATTGCTCCCAGGATCGTCGAACAGCGCAAATCCGTCATGGTGGCGGGCGGTGAGTACCGTGTACTTCATGCCCGCCGCCTTGGCCAGGGCGGCCCATGCGTCCGGGTCGAACTTATCCGGGTTGAATTGCCCTGCCAGTTTGGCGTATTCGTCCACCGGGATCTGCTCGGTCCATTGAACCCACTCACCGCGGCCGGGGATGGAATAGACGCCCCAATGCATGAATAAACCGAACTTGGCGTCTCGCCACCATGCAATGCGCGCTGTCGCATCTTTGTCGGCGACAAGGGGCGCCGATTGCGCGCGCGCGCACCATGCTGCGCCAATTGCAGCCAGCAAGATGCATACGAATCTAAAGCGGATTGGAGCCTTGCTCATCGTTTCCCCCATGAACCTTCCGGACTGAATCCTACAAAGTGGAGATGGTCTTGTCATACGCGCCTGCTTTCGGCTTCGCCGTCGATCCGCGAACCACCAGGCTGGTGGAGACCAGAAACTCGCGCTGCATCTTGGGATTCCCGGGGTCTTCGGCCTGCTGGCGAAGGGCCTCAAAGGCGGCACGCGCCAGCTCCGCGCGGGAGAGGCAGATCGTGGTCAGCGGCGGCAGCGTGAACTCGGCAAAGTCGATATCGTCGAGGCCGATGACTGACAGATCCTGGGGCACGCGCAGACCTTCCATGTAAGCTGCGCGGAGCACGCCGATGGCCGTCATGTCGTTGGAGCAGACGATGGCGGTGGGGCGCGGGACAAGTGCCTGCAACTGTCCGTAGCCTGCCACGCCACCCTTCAGCGTGTGGTCGCACTCGATGACCCATTTCTTCTGGATCGCCAGCCCGGCTGCCTTCATCGCCGCGCGGAAATCGTTTTCGCGGGTGATCGCGGAGTGGAGCTTATGTGGTCCGGCCAGAAACGCGATTCTGCTGTGGCCCAGTTTGGCCAGGTGATTGACGGCCGCGCAGATTCCGGTCGAGTAGTCCATCAGGATGGTGCTGGCTTTGGGGTCATCGAGTTTGAACTCGGCCAGCACGATGGGCACGTTGCGGTGAACCAGTTGATCCAGGACCGGCTCTTCCTCGCCGAAGGTCATCACCGCCACGCCTTCGACCTTGCGCTCCAGCATGCGCCGGACGCAGGTGGTCAGAACCGTGGGGTCACTGTTGGAAGAGCTCACCAGAATCTCATATCCATGCGCCACGGCGATCTCTTCAAAGCTCCGGATCAGCTCAGGAAAGAAAGGGTTGGTGATGTTTTCAACGATGATCCCGAAAAGGCGGCTGCGGCCCGAAACCAGGGTGCGCGCGTGGGAGTTGGGGAAGTAATTCAATTGCTTGATGGCCTGCCAGACCCGCTTGGAAAGCCGGTCGCTCACCAGCGGAGAACCGTTGATGGTTCTGGAGACGGTAGCTATTGAGACCTTGGCCGTGGCCGCGACCGTGCGAATGTCGGGTGTCCTGGCAGCAGGCTTGCGGGATGCTCTTCGAGGCACGAACCAATCCTATTCCAGACAATTCAAGTGTGAAAAACAATGTTATTGCATTTGGCCAGGGGTTGCGGGTGCGAGAGAATTTTTTCCTGTGTGTGTCGTGCCGCGCCCTAGTACCGTGACCTGGTGATTTTGTAATCGTACCCGTGAGCCTGGGTGCCCCAGGTCTCGATTCTGAGACCTGGGAAAGCGCGAGCTCAAGATACCAATTCACGCGGTCAGAGAACTAGTCTCTTTCCGCAATCAGCAGCCGCAGATCGCGGAGGTTGTGGCCGGTGGGGCCGGTTACCACGGCGTCGCCGAGCGCGGTGAACATCGGACAGGCGTTGAAAGCCGCCAGCGAAGCCTTGAGATGGAATCCGAAGGCATGGGCGCGGGCCACGGTGGTAGGGTCGGCAATGGCGCCGGCCACCTGGGTGTTGCCGTCGATCCCGTCCGACCCGGCGCTCAGCACGGTCAACCGCTCACCCTGATATTTCTCCAGTTCCAGTGCGCAGGCCATGGCGAATTGCTGGTTGCGGCCGCCGGCGCCTGGGGTCCGGTCCATGGTCACGGTCACCTCGCCAACTGAAATAAGGCACAGCCTGCGATGGGTCGCGCGCAATGCGTTGAAGCGCTCCAGCAGATAGTGAGCCGCGTCAGCGTAGTCCCAGTCGTCGCAACTGTTGTCGACCACGGCGTCGTAACCGGCTTGCTGCGCCAGGGCGCGCGCATTCTCCACCAGGTCGTGGCTGGAAAGCAGAATCTCGAAGACGGAATCGCGAAAGGCTTCGTCCTCGTCGCTCATTGAAGCTGCGGCTGTCACGCGCCGGGTAGGCGGGGCCTCGCCCCAAGGCAGCTTGGGAAGGAACGGGGCACGCCAGCCCTTGTTTCCCGGCGACTCGGGCAGATCCTTGCCTTCGAAGAAGGCGCGAATTGAAGCCGGCAGCTTGGGGCTCAGTTGGTATCTGACAAGAAGCTCGCGAACGTCGGCGACGGTCGAGTGATCGGGGGACGTGGGGCCGGAGGAGAGCGCGTCCAGCGAGCGCAGCGGCACATCGGGCAGCAGCAGGCTCACCTTCGCGGCCTCCGGAGCGGCCATGGCCAGGCGTCCGCCTTTCACCGCGGAAAAGTGCTTGCGCAGGGTGTTGATCTCGTTGATGGGCGCGCCCGAGGCCAGCAGCAACTGGTGGAATTCGCGCGTTTCTTCCAGCGTGATTTGCGGGTCCAGGGGCAGGTCGAACATGGCCGACCCGCCGCCCGAGATGAGGAAGAAGATCAGCGTGTCTTTCCTGGCCTTCTTGAGCATGGCCAGCGCGGCGCGGGCCGCTGCGAACGTATCTTCGTTGGGCAGCGGGTGGCCGGCTTCAAAGTAACGAAACCGCCAGTTGCGGTGCCTGGGCAACTGGTTGGTGCAGCAGATGCCGCGCAGTCCCTTGCGGCGCTTCATGCGGTCCAGCAGCGTATCCAGCATCGGCGCCGCGGCCTTGCCCAGCGCGATCACAAAGATGCGCTTGAAACAGGAGAGATCGATCGTTGCCGGACCGCTGCCGTCGGGCAATAGACGGTGCAGCGTGTTGCCCTCGAAGCGCAAGCGCCGGTCGAAGGCCGATGCGATGTTGCAGGCTTTGAGGGCGCCGGTAAAGATCTCGGTAGCCGTGGAGTGCAGCGCGTCAAGAGCGCTATCGCTGGCCGGGGTCATCGGAGTTGCTCCTTCAGCCAACCGGCGAGCGATTTCTGCATTGCCGCCAGATGACCGGTAAAAAAGTGATCGGCGCCGGAAAGGAGCACCAGTCGTTTTGGTTCGGCTGCGGAGGCGGCCACCTGCGCCAACTGCGCGGCCGGCGCGAACTGGTCGTGGTCTCCGCTCAGAAAGAGCTTTGCAGCGGCGCAGTTTTGCAGGCAACGGTAATGGTAGTTGTGCCCGTCTGCTCCCGTAGGCAGTCCAAGAGCGATCAGGGCCCGGAGATCGGAGCGGGCTTGTCCCTGGCCGCAACAGGCGAGCAGCGTCATGGCTGCGCCAAAGCTGAAGCCGGCGGCAATCAGGGGGCGCCTGTATTCGTTTTCAAGCCAGCCCAGGGCGGCCAGCACATCGCCTGCCTCCGCCGCGCCGTCATGCGTTCCCTGGCTCAGGCCGGTGCCGCGAAAGTTGAAGCGCAGCACCGGAAGCCCAAGTCCCCACTCGGGATCGTTGAGGGCCTTCATGGCGTGGTAAACAACCTTGTTGTGCAGATTGCCGCCGCCCAGGGGATGGGGATGGCAGACCAGCGCCGCAAACGGCGCATCGGGAGCGCCTTCATTCACCACGGCTTCCAAACGGCCTGCCGGGCCGGTCAAATTCACGCTGCGAAGCGTTGATTTCTCCGCGGGCAGGTCAGGTTGGGCGGGTGCGATGGAGGCGCTCATTCCACTCTTCATTCTACGCGCAACCGGCGGCCTGATTCATGCCCGGCGTCCACGTGCCGGTTTTTTGGGCATTGGCCTTCTTCAGCGTTTCCAGAAGGTGAAGTCCAGCAGATTCGAAGGCTCTAGAGTATTCTGGCAGCATCATGTCAGATCATTCGCCGGCTGCCTCCATCGATCCTATTGGGCTTACCCGCCAGTTATGTCAGATCGAGTCCACCACCTACCACGAGGGCGCCGCAGGTAACTTCCTGGCGGATTTTCTTGGGCTCCGCGGATGGTCGGTTGAGAAGACCCCCGTGGCCCAGCCGCCCGAGAGCGCCGCCGGCGGCGAACGCTGGAACGTCTATGCCGGCGTGGCCGGTCAGAAGCCCGAACTGGTGTTTTCCACGCACATTGACACTGTTCCGCCGTACATCCCCTTCAGCGAGGATGCGCAGACGATGTACGGCCGCGGCGTGTCGGATGCGAAAGGAATTATCGCCGCCCAGGTGGCTGCAGCCGAGGCGCTGCGTGCGGCGGGATTCCGGATTGGATTGTTATTTGTCTCCGGCGAGGAGCGCGACTCGGCCGGCGCAAAGGCTGCCAACCTTGCGCCCAAGGGCAGCCGCTTCCTCATCAACGGCGAACCCACTGACAATCGCCTCGCCCTGGCTTCCAAGGGCGCTCTCCGCGCAGTCTTCAGGGCCTCCGGCAAGATGGCGCACTCGGCCTATCCCGAACTTGGCTCGAGCGCCGTGCACAAGCTGGTTGAGGTGCTCGCCAGGCTCTTGGCCCTGCCCCTTCCAACCCTTGAAGACGTTGGCCCGAGCACCCTCAACATCGGCCAGATTCAGGGCGGCCACGCGCCCAACGTGATCGCCGACAAGGCCGAGGCGCAGGTGCTCGTCCGGCTGGTCGGCGACTCGGCCCCCGTTCGCGCCGCGCTCGTTGAAGCCTGTGCCGGACTCGCCGAGGTGGATTTCACCCTCGAAATTCCCTTCGTCCGCCTGCGCGCCGTCGAGGGACTGCCCACCATGATCGCCAAGTTCACTACCGACATTCCCCAGTTGAGCCACTGGGGCGAGCCGCTGCTGCTGGGGCCGGGGTCGATTCACGTGGCCCACACGCCGTTTGAAAAGCTGGCCAAGAAGGAATTGCTGGAGGCGATCGAGTTATACATCAAAGTGGCGAAGCAGCTATTGAGCTAGGGTCATGAATCTTGGAAATGCTTCAGAGAGAAACTCCATCATGAGCGCCCAAATCTGCGAAATTCCCGCCTAATGTCATCAGTCAAAAGTTCCCATCGCAAATCGATCCGGCGAGACTTGCGGCGCCGCCTTGCCATTGCAATGAACGACGACTGAGGTCTCATCCCACCGCACCATTCTGCTGACTTGCTGACTCGCTATTCCCGCGAAGCGGGAGCTGACTTGCTGCCGTTATCCAAAGATTTCAACGAATTTGTGCGATGAACTTCAGATCTACACGCTAGTGTCCTGTCTCTGAAGTTCATCTCATAAATGCTGTCATCCTGAGCAACCGTAGCGAACCGGGGTCCACGCGGACTCGGGGTCCCCAGCGAGCGATCTTTGCTCGTTGGGGTGAAGGTAAGGTCTTCGTCCGTGGGGTGGGGGAGCGCAGGGAGTCGAAGGATCTGCGTTTCGGACGCTTCTGGCATGACACCAAGCCTCAAAGAAATGCAATGAACTTCTGCTAGCCCGTATCGACATATACCGTGCATGGATGTACTTGATAAATAAACGAGCTGCCATCCTGAGCGAAGCCGCTCGCAGTTCCATCGCGAGAGGCGGAGTCGAAAGCCTGCCCTGAGCCTGCCGAAGGGGATCTGCGGTTGCTTCGCTCCGCCGGCTATCGTCAACCAGTTTTCCGGCGCTTCTTAGCCACTTCAGCTTGCTCTATATGTCGATGCGGCCCAGACTTTCCCGATCGGTGGAATTCCTGATCCCGAAAACAAGACCTGGGCCGCCCAATCCATTTATCCTCACCCCATGCACGAGGATTCCTCCCCAACCTCCGGTGGCGCAAATCTGCTCGAATCGGCAGCGTCTTCTTACCTGCGCTCGGCGCGGCATCAGCCGGTCAATTGGCTTCCCTGGGGCGAGGCGGCGTTTGCCCGCGCCCAGGCCGAGGACAAACCCATCCTGCTCGACATTGGCGCCGTCTGGTGCCACTGGTGCCACGTGATGGACCGAGAGTCCTACGAGGACGCGGAGGTTGCCAAAGTCATCAACGAGAATTTTGTCGCGGTAAAAGTGGATCGCGACGAGCGGCCGGATGTGGACGCGCGTTATCAGGCCGCGGTTTCGGCGATAACCGGGCAGGGCGGCTGGCCGCTGACCGCGTTCTTGACTCCCGATGGGCGGCCTTACTTTGGCGGCACGTATATTCCGCGCGAGGATCGCTATGGGCGGCCCGGAATCGGCCGGGTCCTGCTGGCGATGTCCCAGGTGTGGCGCGAACGCCGTGATGAAGCGCTGGAAACGGCCGGCAGCGTGATGGCGGCCATCGAACACAACGAGACCTTCTCAGGCCGGGGTCCAGACCACGAGCAGGCCCTGAACCTGGCCCTTGTCGACAAGATCGCCGCATCGATTTTAGCCAAGTTCGATCCCCGCCACGGCGGCTTCGGTTCGCAGCCCAAGTTTCCCCACCCCGCGGCGCTTGACCTGCTGCTTGAACTGGCCATGAACCGCGACCCTGAACTGCCTGAAACGGTTCAGGCGCGGGACGCCTTTACCACCACGCTTGAAAGAATGGCGCGCGGCGGCGTCTACGACCAGCTTGCCGGAGGCTTTCATCGCTACAGTGTGGATGAGCGCTGGGTGGTTCCGCACTTCGAGAAGATGCTTTACGACAACACCGAGCTGCTCCGCAACTACGTGCACGGCTTCCAGAGTTTTGTGCGCGAAGACTTTCTTGAGACCGCTCGGGAGATCGTGGCCTGGATGGACTCCACCATGACCGACCGCGAGCGCGGCGGCTTTTATGCCTCGCAGGACGCCGATGTGGGTCTGGATGACGACGGCGACTACTTTACCTGGACGCTGGAGGAGGCAAGAGCCGTGCTCGATCCGGCGGAGCTCGAGTTCGCGGCCGGCTATTGGGACATCGGCGAACTCGGCGACATGCACCACAACCCGGCCAAGAACGTGCTCCATGTGAATTCCACCTTGGAAGAAGGAGTCGCGCCGGGCGTGGATGCCGCGATGGGAGGCGATTTGGCCCGGTTGCGCGGGCTGCGGGACAGGGTCCGCCGCAAATTGCTGGCGGCCCGGAGCCTGCGGCCTGCGCCGTTCATCGACCGCACGCTCTATACCGGCTGGAACGCGATGGCGGTGACAGCCTACCTGGAGACGGCGCGCGTGCTGCGCATGGATTCGGCGCGGGAGTTTGCGCTGCGCACGCTGGACCGCCTGCTCAACGAGGCTTGGGACGGAGCCGCGACGCTCCACCACGTCATCGCCTATCCTGACGGCCTTGCCCTGGCAGAGAAGGCTCCCGGCACGCTGGACGATTACGCCTTTACCATTCACGCCTGCATCGACGCCTGGATCGTCAACGGCAACATGAACTTCTACCGTGCCGCCGTCAAGGTGGCCGACGCCATGATTGCCCTCTTCTATGACAGCACCGGGGGCGCGTTCTTCGATGCGGCAGCCCCCCAGGAGGGGACTACGCCTCTGGGCGCGCTGGGCGCGCGGCGCAAACCGCTCCAGGATTCGCCGCACCCCGCCGGTAACCCAACCGCGGCCTCGGCCCTGCTGCGCCTCGAAGCTCTCAGCGGGCGTCAGGAGTATCGCGATATCGCCGAAGATACATTGGACTGCTTTGCCGGCATCGTCGAGCACTTCGGACTTTATGCAGGCAGCTACGGGCTGGCGCTGGAACGTCTGCTGCTGGACCCGCTGCAAGTGGTTGTGGTGGGTTCCGGTCCTGAGGCTGCGCGCCTTGAAGCAACCGCCGTGGCCCGCTTCGCCGTCAACAAGACCGTGGTGCGCATCGCCCCATTCCGTCTGGTTCGAGATGGGATTCCCGAGGCGCTGGCTGAAACCCTGCTCCAGCTTCCAGCCCCAAAGGGAGCCGAAGCCTGGGTAATGGTGTGTCACGGCCGTACCTGCCGCCCGCCGATTACCGATGCCGAGGCGCTGCTCGAAGCCATGGAATCCGCGGTTTAGCACCCTGCATTAGGATCTAATTCCCACCAAAGGGGCTGCCATCCTCAGGCTTGATAAGCGTCGGATCGCGCCCCGGCGCTTCTTCCAGGGTCTGTTGGCCGCGCCCGGCTTCGCCCTGTTCTGCAAAGTTGTTGAAGACCCTGTAGGGGTTTCCGGGCAACAGGTGGTGCTCCTCCAAAGCCAGCCTCACACGGCGGCGGAACTCCCGGATGGGGCCGTATTGCTTGGTGGCCAGGGTCTTGAAGACCACCGGGAAAATCAGCTCGGACCCCTTGATGGCATCCACTCCCAGGATCTGCGGGTCGGCAACGAACAACTGGCGGAACTCCTCGCTGTTGCGTACCTCCATGGCGATCGCCGTCAACAGCTTCAGAACTTCGTCCGGGTTGGCCGAGAAGTCCACGCTCACGTTCACCGTGGCCACCGAGTAGCCCACGCTCAGGTTGGCGACCGTGGTGATCTGCGAGTTCGGAATCACGTAGAGGGTTCCGTCGGCATCGCGAACGGTGGTCTTGCGCAACGTCATGGCTTCTACGGTTCCCGCCAGCCCGGCAATGCGAACCGTGTCTCCCACGTTGAACTGGTCCTCGATGATGATCAGGATGCCGTTCAGCATGTCCTTGACAATGTTCTGCGCGGCCAGGCCGATGGCGATTCCGGCGATCCCCGCTGAGGCCAGCAGGGGGCCGAAGTTGACGCCGACAGCGTCCAGGAATTGCATTCCGGCGATCAGGCCGATGATGGCCAGGCCGGTGGTGCGGATGACCCCGGAGAGCGTTTTGACCTGCGCGATCCGCCCCGGCCCGGCCGCATGCTGCTCCGCCACGCGCGTCATGTGCAGCGTGATCAGCCGCAGTAACCGAATGAGAATAAAGGCGATAGCCGCAACCACCACCAGGTGGGGCAGCTTCGTGCGAATGAACTCCTGGGTGTCGTAGCTCCACTCGTCCAGCACCTTGCCCAGAAACCGGCCTTCCCTGAACAAACCCCATCTTGCCGCAATCAAAAAAGGAAGCATGCCAAAACTCCTCTATCTAGACTAGACTGTGCGCAGGGATGGCCGGTATGCCCCGCAGCCGTCCCCGGCACACTCCTGGCGCGATGTGGAGGTCGTCCATGAGAGTTCATTGCATCGGCACAACAAGGAAAGCCCGCCCGTTGCCGGCCAGGGCTCAATGGCTCTGCGCGCTCGCCGGCATGTTTGTCATCGCAGTCGTGGCCTGGCCCGGACAACATCGAACTCTCGCGCAGGATTCGCCGCCATCGCCGCCTGCTGCCAATTCCTCGTCCGCAACCAGCCCCCAGGCGTCGCCGCCGGAACAGCAGCCAAAACAGGAAATCAAGCTGGATGCCGCTGCCCAACAGAAAAAGCAGATTGCCGACGATTGCGCCAACCTCTTCAAGCTGGCCAACAGCCTGAAGGCCGAAGTGGACAAGACTACCAAGGACGAGCTGTCGGTGACGGTGGTTCGCAAGGCCGGTGAGATTGAGCAACTCGCTCACAAGATGAGGGGGCAATGAATCCCGCGGTGAGGAAATTCGCAATGGATGAGCTGCCGCCGGGATTTGACCGCCGCCCAGTCGGCAGGTCGAGTCATGCTCTGCTCCCGCTGCTGTTCCTGGCGCTGTTACTGGCTCTGATACTGGCCTTACCGTGCGCCGCGCAGAATACGACTCCAACCAACGGCGCGCAGTCATCTACCCACGGGTTTCATCCTGTCCAGGATGTGGATGACATGGCCCCAGGTGCAGCGGACGATCCGCTCTATGCTGAGAGACGTTTGCGCCAGCTCAACTTGGCGCAGCACAAGGCGATGGTGGCCGACACCGACAAGCTGGTCAAGTTGGCCAATGAACTGAATGCGGAGATCGGTAGAACGAATCCCGGTTTGCTCACTCCAGAGCAGCTTCGCAAAGTTGCCGAGATTGAAAAGCTCGCGCATAGCGTGAAGGACAAGATGAGAATGTCGGTGCAGGGAGTGCCGGGTTTTCAGATCCCCTCGCCTCTTCCTCCCATTACCCAGCGCTGATCGTTGCAGATTCTCTGTTTTCGAATCAGACCGGGGGTAGGTCGCATACTGTTCGCGGATGGACTCTGTTAGCGGGTTCTTGAGCCTGCCGGGTTGTTACAATCAGGCGAGGTCTTCTGGAACTGGCTGCACAAATCGCGCTTTGAAAGGGCACGGCCGGGAGCCGGGGCACCCTCTGGGTCGGGTGCCGCGCCGCAAGAGACGCATAAAACCTGGGGCTTTATTGAGGACTGCATAAGTAATGTCCGGACAAACGCGCCGGAGGCGCAGAGTTGGTTAGCCCCGCGCTTCAGCGTGGGGAAAACTGAGTCCCGTAGGGACGGCGCAAGGACATTATTTATGCAGGGACCAATAGCCCCCGAGGGAATTTCTCTGGCCGTGCGAAGTGCATTTTTGCAACCAGTTCTAGAGAAAAACGATATTTGGGAGTGACAGGAATGGGATTGACAGTTTCCGGCGCTCGCAGGCACGATTCGGCTGCCCCTCCTGGCGCTCTGAGCGCGCAGCAGTTGGTCGAAATCTACAGGTTGATGTATCTCTCCCGCCATGTGGATGATCGCGAGATCATGCTCAAGCGCCAGCAGAAGATCTATTTCCAGATTTCGGCGGCCGGTCACGAAGCCTTGCAGGTCGGGGCGGGCCTGGCCTTGCGCCCTGGCTACGACTGGTTTTTCCCTTACTATCGTGACCGCGCACTCTGCCTGGCGCTGGGCTTGACGCCCGATGAGATGATGTTGCAGGCCGTTGGCGCGGCCACCGATCTGGCCAGCGGCGGACGTCAGATGCCCACCCACTGGAGCAGCCCTTTGCTGCACATTGTCAGCACCTCTTCTTCCACCACCACCCAACTTCTGCATGCCGTGGGCTGCGCTGAGGCCGGCCGTTACTTCAGCCGCCATCCCGAAGCGGCGGCGAAACCCGAGGGAACCGCCGACTACCGCGCCTTCCGCGACGTCACCTTCCACGGCGATGAAGTCGTCCTCACCTGCCTGGGCGAGGGCTCAACCTCGCAGGGCGAGTTCTGGGAGGCCATGAACACCGCTTCAAACCAGAAGCTGCCCGTCATCTTCTGCGTCGAGGACAACGGCTACGCCATTAGCGTGCCGGTGGAGGTGAACACGCCGGGCGGCAACATCTCCAGGCTCGTCGCCAACTTTCCAAACTTCCACTTTGCTGAAATCGACGGCACCGATCCTGAGGTCTGTTTGCGGGCTTTCGAGGCGGCAGCCGCGCACTGCCGGGCTGGCCTGGGGCCGGCGTTTGTACATGGCCATTGCGTGCGCGCCTATTCCCACTCCCTCTCCGACGACGATAGGCTTTACCGCTCGGCCGTCGAGCGCGAGGCCGACGCAATGCGCGATCCCATCGCCAAGATGCAGATGCGCCTGCTGCGCGAGGGAATTCTCACCGAAGCCCAGATCAACGATCTGGAGCAGTCGCAAATCCTTCTCGCTGCCCAGGCTGCCGAGCGCGCCATGGAAGCGCCCTTGCCCGAGGTCCAGGGAATCACCGCGCATGTCTACTCCGAGGACCTCGACCCCACCGGCCCGCTCTTCGATCGCGAGCAGCCCCAGGCCCCCGGTGGGGCCGGCGGAGGCAAGGCCGGGAGCGCCAAGGGCAGCGATCCGCGAACCATGGCCGACCTCATCAATGCCTGCCTGCACGATGAAATGCGCCGCGACCCGCGCATTGTGGTTTATGGCGAAGATGTGGCCGATGCCAGCCGCGAGCAGGCGCTGGCTGAGGTCAAGGGCAAAGGCGGCGTCTTCAAGCTCACCTCCGGCCTGCAAACGGAATTCGGCTCGGAGCGGGTATTCAACTCACCGCTCGCCGAGGCCAATATCGTGGGCCGCGCGGTCGGCTACGCCGTGCGGGGCATGAAGCCGGTGGTCGAGATTCAGTTTTTCGACTACATCTGGCCGGCCATGCACCAGATTCACAATGAACTGGCGCTGATGCGCTGGCGCTCCCATGGCGCCTGGGCTTCTCCGGCCGTGATTCGCGCGCCCATTGGCGGCTACCTCACCGGCGGGTCCATCTACCACTCCCAATGCGGCGAGAGCATCTTCACTCACATTCCCGGTCTGCGCGTGGTCTTTCCCTCCAACGCGCTTGACGCTAACGGATTGCTCCGCACCGCTATCCGCTGCGACGATCCGGTCCTCTTTCTGGAACATAAGCGGCTCTACCGCGAAACGTATGGCCGCGCCCCCTATCCGGGGCCGGAATTCGCCATCCCGTTTGGGAAGGCGAAGATTGTCCGGCCTGGTTCGCACCTGACCCTGGTCACCTACGGCGCGGTGGTTCCGCGGGCCTTGCAGGCTGCGGAGCGGGCACAGCGCGAGCACGGCATCGAGGTCGAGATCCTCGACCTGCGCACCCTCAATCCCTACGACTGGGAGGCCATCGCAACCTCGGTCCGCAAGACCAGCCGCGTGATCGTGGCTCACGAAGATATGATCAGCTGGGGCTACGGCGCTGAGATCGCCGCCCGCATCGCCGACGAACTCTTTGAGGATCTCGATGCGCCCGTCAAGCGCATAGGATCCATGGATACCTTTGTCGCTTACCAGCCCCTGCTCGAGGATGCAATTCTTCCCCAACCGGACACGATTCTAAAGGCCATTGTGGGCTTGAACGCGTATTAGTGCCCTGAGTCTAAAGTTCGCTTCATAAATCGAAGCAGCAAGACTTGCGGTGCCGCGTTGCCGCAGGAATTATTGGAGTCTGATGCCTCTTCTCTTCGCACAATTCCGCTAACCTGCTAACTTGCTATCCCCGCGAAGCGGGGGCTAACTTGCCGCCGTTATCCAAAGACTTCAGCAAACAAACGCGATAAACTCCGGATTCGCCACACCAGCACCATGACCGGGTGATTTTGTAATTGTACCCATGAACCTGGGTGCCCCAGGTCTCGTTTTTGAGACCTGGGAAACCACATAACTACGCGGTCGTGGTACTAGCGTCCTTCCAGCAGCGCATCCACAGCTTCTCGCAGTGATGCGAACCGCAGGTCGGCCGACTCTCGCGCGGATTCCTCGCCCAGCTTCCCGCCTTCCGCATCGCCATCGATGAGAATGGTCGTCATTCCCAGGCGGCGGCCAAATTCAACGTCCACAATTGAGTCGCCGATCATCGCGCTGGCCGCGGCTGAGATGTCGGGAAACCGGGCCGCAGCCTGCTCGAAAAGTCCCGGCAGCGGCTTGCGGCAGTTGCATTGGCCCAGGTCGTGCGGGCAAACGAAGAAGGCGTCGATATGCGCGCCGTGGCTGTTTAACATGCGCTGAAAGGCCGCGTGCATTGCCTCCAAATCCGCGCCGTGCAGAGCCCGAGGGCGATGCCGCGCTGGTTGGAAACCACCACCACCCGCAGCCCCGCCCGATTGAGCCGGGCAACCGCCTCCGCAACGCCGGGCAGCACGTGAAACTCTTCCCAGGACGTAACATAGCGGCCTTCCGGCATCTTTTCGTTCAGAACTCCGTCGCGGTCAAGGAAGACGGTGGTGAGATCGCGAGGGAGCTCTCTGCGTGCGCAGTTGGTCACGCCGTAATCATAGCAATCGGCGCGTGTTTGCCTTCCTCGGCCCATGCGAAAGCCGGCGGGAGTAGACCCGGATCATGTGCCCCCGGATACAATACTTGAATGGAGTTTTGTAACCACCTGGGATGCATCCGGGAATCTAAGATCTGGCAGACGGGCCGGTCGGCATGAAGAACTTTCTGCGCATGATGCGCTATGGGCTTCCCTACACGTTGGAGTGGCTGCCCGGCGTGTTCCTGCTGGCGGCCGTCGGTGTGCTTGACACCTTCCGCATCCTCCTCTTGCAGCCCATCTTCGATCAGGTTTTAAGGCCCGACGCCCCCGAGGGCCCCATCACTCTTGGCCTCTCCAAAAGCCCATGGCACTTTGACCTCCGGCTCCTGGTTCCCCATTTCGTGCACATGCACAATGCCTGGAATGTGGTGGCCTTTGCACTTGTGATCTCCACGCTGGCCAAGGGACTTTGCGATTATCTGGGCACCTACCTGGTCAACTATGCCGGCTTCGGCACCATTACCGATCTGCGCAACGATCTCTATGAAGCCACGCTGCGCCGTTCCTCGAGCTTCTTTCACAAGCACCCCACGGGAACCATTCTTTCCACGCTCATCAACGACGTTGACAAGGTGCAAACCGCGGTCAGCTCCGTCATCGGCGAGTTCCTGCAGCAGTTCTTCACCTTCATCGTCGGGCTGGCGTTCGTCATCCGCCTGGGCGGAGAGCTTAGCTGGGCGCTGGTGCTGTTCATTCCGGTTGTGGTCACCTCCGCGCGCAGGATCGGCAGCGAAGTGCGGACGCGCACCCGCACCGGCCAGGACAAGCTGGCGGAGATTCAGAACATCCTGCATGAAACCGTCACCGGCAACCGCATCGTCAAGGCCTTCAACACTGAGATGTGGGAGGTTCTGCGCTTCAAGACGGCCGCTCGACGGCTGTTCCGCGCCAATCTGCGCAACGTGCGCATTCAGTCCATCAGCTCGCCCTTGATGGATACGATCGGCGCGGTGGCGATTGCCATGTTTCTGTTCATCGGGCGCAATGAGATCATGCACGGCCGCATGACCATGGGGCTCTTTGGCGCGTTCATCATCCTGCTCTTCAAGCTCTACGATCCGGTGCGCAAGTTCGCCTACTTCTACAACAGCTTCCAGCAGGCGATGGGCGCGTCGTCATCCATCTTCGCCTTCTTCGACGCCGAGGACGACGTGAAGGAGCGGCCGCACGCGGTCACGCTTGAAGCGGTTTCAGCGCTCCATCCAGTTTCAGAACGTGGGCTTTTCCTATTCCACTGAAGAAGGCGAGCACCAGATCCTGCACAACGTCGATCTTGAGGTGCGGGCCGGCGAGGTGCTGGCGCTCGTAGGTCCCAGCGGGGCGGGCAAGTCCACGCTGGTCAACCTGATTCCGCGCTTCTTCGACGTCAGCATGGGTTCCATTCTCATCGACGGGCAGGACATTCGCTATCTCACCCTGGCCTCGCTGCGCCGTCAGGTTGCCCAGGTGACGCAGGAAACGATCCTCTTCAACGACACGGTGCGCAACAACATCGCATACGGCCAACCCGACGTGAAGGTCGCGGTGGTTGAGCAGGCGGCCCGCAACGCCCTGGCTCACGACTTCATCCTGCGCATGCCGCAGGGCTACGATACGGTGATCGGCGAAAAGGGGTTTCGCCTTTCCGGCGGCGAACGCCAGCGCCTGGCCATCGCCCGAGCCATTCTGAAAAACGCGCCCATTCTCATTCTCGATGAGGCTACCTCCTCCCTGGACTCCGAGAGCGAGTCGCTGGTCCAGGCCGCGCTGGCCAACCTGATGCAGGGACGCACCGTCATGGTCATCGCCCACCGGCTCTCCACCATTCGCCGCGCCAACCGTATCGCGGTCCTCGAGGATGGGCGCATCACCGCCATCGGCTCCCACGACGATCTCTTGAATGCCTCTCCCACCTACCAGCGGCTCTATCAGTTGCAATTCATCGATCAGCAGCCCGAGGCCGAACCCGAACCGGAACCACCGTTGACGCATTACTTGCCTGGCTTCGAGCCCGCGCTCGTCGCCGGTCACAGGAGTAAGTAAGCATGCCGATTTATTCGATGACCGGGTTTGCGCGGGTTCAGGTGCGCGTGCCGCTCCATGATCAGGATCAGCTCAGCTACACGCTTACCTTGAAGAGCGTCAATCATCGCTTTCTCGATTTGCAATTGCGCCTTCCGCCGGGCCTGGACGTCCTGGAGATGGAGCTTCGCAAGGTGCTGAAAGACAACCTGGTGCGCGGCCACGTGGAGTTGTCGCTCTCCGTCGATCGCGCCGGCCAGCAGAAGGCCGGCTACAATCGCGAGTTGGTGTCGGGCTATCTTGCTGCCTTTGACGCGGCGCGGGAGGAACACCAGCTCAAGGCGGAGCCGGACCTGAATGCGGTGCTCCGCCTGCCCGGCGCTTTGCAGGCCGAGAATCGCGGTGAAGACGACCTGGCGATCCTGGCGGAAAGCGTGCAACAGCAGATGGGGCAGCTGCTCGAAGAACTGAAGGTCATGCGGGCGCGCGAGGGCGACGCCCTTGAGGCCATCCTCCACGGCACCCTCGACCGGCTGGCGGAGGCAACTGACAGTGTAGCTCTGCTGCGTCCCGAAATCGAGCAGCGCTACCAGGAGAGACTGACCCAGCGCCTCTTGGTGGCTACCGGCACGGAGTTCAACCGCCAGAGGCTGCTTGAGGAAGTGGCCGTGCTCGTGGAGCGTAGCGATATTGCCGAGGAGCTCACCCGCTTGACTACCCACATCGGGCATTTTCGCGAGTTGCTGGTGGGCGGTGGCGAAGTGGGCAAGAAGCTTGATTTCCTGCTCCAGGAAATGAACCGCGAGGCCAATACGCTGCTCTCTAAAACCAGTGGCGTGGGCGGGAAAGGCACTCGCATTACCGAACTCGGGCTGGCCATGAAGGCGGAGATTGAAAAGGCCCGCGAGCAGATTCAGAATCTGGAATGAAACACCCGGCGCAGCGGTCTAAAAAAAGCGGCCTGAAGGAAAATCGGAACGTGGCAGGAATTCTTTTTATCATTTCGGCGCCCTCGGGTTCGGGCAAGAGTACGCTGGTGAGCGAATTGCGCAAGCAACTCAGTGGCGTGGATTTCGCCATCTCCTGGACCACCCGCGCTCCCCGCGGCTCTGAGGAAGATGGACGCGAGTACCACTTCACCACCCGCGAAGAGTTCGAGCGCATGGCCGGTGAGGGGATGTTTCTGGAGTACGCCGAGGTCTTCGGCCATCTTTACGGCACTTCACGCGCATCCCTTGATGAGTCTCGCACCGCCGGACACGATCTGCTCCTCGACATCGACGTACAGGGAGCGGCGCAGGTAAGAGCCAAAATGCCTGAGGCCGTGAGCATTTTTGTTCTCCCCCCCAATCCCAAAGTCCTGCGCACCCGCCTGCGCAATCGCAGCCGCGCTGAGGGCGTGGTGAACGAGGCGGAACTCTACCGCCGCCTCAGCGAGGCCAGCAAGGAGATTGAGAATTTTCGCCAGTACGGTTATATTCTGGTCAACGACATTCTTGACCGGGCGGTGGCGCAACTTGAGGCCATTGTCTTGGCCGAGCGGTTTTATCGCAATGGCGAAGCCATTGCCTACCGCTCGCGCCGGGTGTTGGAGGTCGCCGCGGCCTGCCTGCAAAACAACTCGCAGGAGCGGCTTAAACCTGTGCTGGAGGCCTTTGGCATTCTGGGCGACTCCCGCCAGCAGGAACTGAACTTCGAGGAGGAATCCGATGACGATTGAGACCAGCTTCGATTCGAACTATCGCAAGGTTCTTGTCGCGGCGCGTCGCGCTCGCCAATTGCAAAGCGGCTCCCACGCTCTCGTCCGCAGCCAGTCCACCAAGGCTTGCCGCATCGCTCAGGATGAGATTGAGGCCGGCAAGATTGCCTATGTCAAAGCCGAAGTTGAGGTGGTCAAGCCGCTGGTGGAAGGTCCGGCGATTCCGATTCTGCTCAGCTAGTTCGTCTCATTCTCGCCGCCCCACGCGCGAGCGGAGAACATCTGTGTAACGTAAGAGCGGGTGCCCCAGGTCCGGGGTCCCCGGCGAGCGCCGGGGGCCCTCTGGGCGGCTCGCTGGGTTGGAGATCTCGATTTTGAGACCTGGGATGCGACGCATCCGCATTCGCCGCAATCTCCTCGCGCGCGACGTGGACTGAAACAATCCTTGCCTCATTAACACCACAGTTGTAAATCGAAGATCCCGGAGCGAGCAGTTGCAGATCGAAGATTCCGGAGGGAGCAGGGGGCTTCAGCCCCTGAAAGAGTGCGAATTTGCGGGGCCTTCAGGCCCGGGCCTCTGCGCCTTTTTCCGCGAAAAGAGACAAGTACAACTATTGAGAGGTCGTTCTTGCTGACCGCTAAGCGCCGACCGCTGACCACTGTCCACTGTCCACTGACATCTGTTCTACAATCGAGCCATGAGAATTACCGTGGGCGTGTCGGGCGGAATTGCCGCGTATAAGGCGGCGGAACTGGTGCGCGCGCTGCAACGCCAGGCCCTTGAAGTCCATGTCGTGATGACCGCGGCGGCCTGCAAATTTGTGCAGCCGCTCACCTTCGCCTCCCTCACCGGGCACAAAGTTATTACCAGCCTGTGGGACGATCTGACCGACGGCTCCGGCGAAGCTCCCGAGCAGAACGGGATCGAGCACATCGGCGAGGCCCAGTGGGCCGATGCGCTGGTAGTGGCTCCCGCCACGGCCAACATCCTGGCCAAATTTGCCCATGGCATCGCCGACGATTTCCTTACCACCATGTACCTGGCCACCACCGCGCCGGTTCTGGTTGCGCCGGCGATGAATGTGAATATGTGGAACCATCCGGCCACCCAGGCCAACCTTGAAACCCTGCGCCAGCGGGGCGTGCGCGTCGTGGAACCGGGCATGGGCGACCTGGCCTGCGGCATGGTGGGCGTGGGGCGAATGGCTGAGCCGGATGCAATTGCCGATGCAGTGTTGGGAGCTCTGGGCAGGCGTCACGACCTGGCCGGCGAAGTTGTGCTGGTCACCGCGGGCGGAACGCGAGAGGCTCTCGACCCGGTCCGTTTTCTCGGCAACCGATCCAGCGGCAAGATGGGCTACGCGCTGGCCGAGGCCGCGCAGAGCCGCGGCGCCAAGGTGATTCTCGTCAGCGGGCCGTCGGCCTTGCATCCGCCGCCACATTGCGAACTGGTCAATGTGGTTACGGCGGAGGAGATGCGCGAGACCGTACTTGCACGCATGACCGAGGCCACGATGGTGGTCAAGGCCGCCGCGGTGGCCGACTACCGGCCGGTTAGAGTCTCCGAACAGAAGCTGAAGCGCGCCGGCCCGCTCACCCTCGAACTCGCGCCCACCGAGGACATACTCGCCGAGGTCGTGCGCCGCCGTCGTCCCGGGCAGTTGATTGTGGGCTTTGCGGCGGAGACTCAGAACCGCATGGAAAACGGCCGCGCCAAGCTCGCCGCCAAAGGAGCCGATGCCATTGTTGTGAACAACGTTACTGTTGACGGCGTGGGCATCGAGGCCGATACCAACGCAGCCACGTTCCTCACCGCGAGCACGTCCATCGAACTGCACGAGATGCCCAAGCGCCAGCTCGCCGACCGCATTCTCGACGAAATCCTGGCCCTGCGCCGGCCCCGCTCTGTGGTTCTGGAACTGGATCAGGACGAGGATCCGAAGTCGCGCCAGGATCGCGTGCTCAGCGAGGCCGTTCCGCCCGCGGCGGCGCGGCGGCAAATCATTGTGGAGTAAGAGAATTGGCGAGAATGCTCGATCCGGCAACCCGCGACGCTCTGCTCGAGCGCGTTCGCTTTTATCGCGACCTGGGCCTCACCGAGTTTTATCGCCGCCCCGTCGATCCTGCTCTTCTCACCGCCGATCCCAATGAGTCACAAATTCCGGGTGCCCCATCCTTTCCGCTTTTTTCCGCGGAAAGGGTGGGAGACCAGGAAACAGAATTGACGCCGGTTCAATCGGAACTCCCGCTCCCGGTTCCCCAACCAAACTTCTACGCGGAGGAACCCGCCATTCCACCTCGCAAGCCGTCTCCCGCCCCGCCACAAACCGCCGCCGCCGTGCCCGCGGCCGATCGCGCCGCCGCGCTCCGCATCATTCGCGAAGAGATCGGCGACTGCACGCGCTGCGCGCTGCACAAGGGCCGCAATCACCTGGTCTTTGCCGACGGCGATCCCAACGCGCGCCTCATGTTTGTGGGTGAAGGCCCGGGCGCGGACGAAGACGCGCAAGGATTGCCCTTCGTCGGCCGCGCCGGGCAACTGCTCAACAACATGATTGCGGCCATGGGGCTCAGGCGCGAGCAGGTCTACATCGCCAACGTGGTCAAGTGCCGGCCGCCCGGCAATCGCACCCCCGAGCCGGAGGAGGCGAATACCTGCTCCCCCTTTCTTTTTCGCCAGATCGACGTTGTGCGTCCGCGGGTGCTGGTGGCGCTCGGCGCCACGGCGGCAACCTATCTCCTCGGCCATCGCCAGCCGCTCGCCGGCCTGCGTGGGCGCGTTCATGCGTTCCGCGGCATGCAGCTCATCGTCACTTACCATCCCGCCTTCCTGCTCCGCGATCCGCGCCAGAAAAAAGAGGCCTGGGCCGACCTGCAAATCGCCATGCGCGAACTCGGCCTCAAGCCGCCAGGCCGGGGATGAGCAAAGCTCGATTTCCATCTCTCATTATCGAGACATGGGCCACGTGGCTCTCTACAGTAGCCACCTCGCAGTCTCCCCGATGATTTCGGTAATGGGTCAGTTTGAAGGGTACGGGCTTCAGGTTAAGGGTACGGGCTTCAGCCCGTACATGAACCTGGCAACATGAACGCGGGCTTCAGCCCCTGAGGGAATGCTTCTTCAAACTGTCCCACTACCGCATTTTCCCCACAATTGACGCGCGAATCCTGGCTGTGGCGGCTATCATCAGGACTCCGGAGGTTGCAAACCCAAATGGAAGAGGACGCTCGAATTCAACGTCTCGCGCGAAAGCAGCACAATGCTGACCTGGTGCGCCCCATGTATGCGCGCCGGCAACTGCTGGGACCAACTCCGCGCCACTCCATCCCCAATGACGGCATGGCGCCCATGACTGCCTACAACCTGATCCACGACGAGTTGATCCTCGACGGCAGCTCGCGCTTCAACCTCGCCACCTTCTGCGGCACGTGGATGGAGCCCGAGGCTCATCGCCTCATGTCCGAGACCTTCGACAAGAACATGATCGACAAGGACGAGTACCCGCAGACGGCGGAGCTGGAGATGCGCTGCGTGCGCATGCTGGCTGAGCTCTGGAACTCGCCCGACCCTGAGAACACCATCGGCACCTCGACCATCGGCTCCAGTGAAGCCTGCATGTTGGGTGGCCTGGCCCTCAAATGGCGCTGGCGCAAAAAAATGCGCGCGCTGGGCAAGCCGGCTGACAAGCCAAACCTCGTCATCGGCACCAACACCCAGGTCTGCTGGCACAAGTTCGCCCGCTATTGGGATGTCGAGCCCAGGGAAGTGCCTCTCAACGGAAACGAGGTGATCACCGACCCCGAACGCGCCGCTGCCGCTTGCGACGAAAACACCATTGGCGTGGTCTCCGTGCTGGGCAGCACCTTTACCGGCCACTATGAAAACGTGCTGGCGCTCAGCGCCGCTCTCGACCGCCTTCAGGCGGATACCGGCCTCGACATTCCGATTCACGTCGATGGCGCCAGCGGCGGCTTTGTCGCCCCTTTCCTGCAGCCTGACCTGCTTTGGGATTTCCGCCTGCCGCGCGTCAAGTCCATCAACACCTCCGGCCACAAGTACGGCCTGGTCTATCCCGGCGTGGGCTGGGTCGTCTGGCGCGAATTGTCTGACCTCGACCCCGGCCTCATCTTCAACGTCGATTACCTCGGCGGCGCAATGCCCACCCTGGCCATCAACTTCTCCCGCCCCGCCAGCCAGATCGTCGCCCAGTATTACAACCTCATCCGGCTCGGCAAGTCGGGCTATCGCGCCATTCACGAGGCTTGTCAGGAAGTGGCCGTCGAACTCGGCGCAGAGATCGCCGCGCTCGGCCCCTTTCAGATGCTCTCCACCGGCCACGATCTCCCCGTCATCGCCTGGACCCTGAAAGATCCAACCTTGAACTGGTCGCTTTATGACTTGTCTGACCGGCTGCGCGACCGCGGCTGGCAGGTGCCAACCTACAGGATGCCCGCCAACCGCCAGGACCTCATCCTGCAGCGCATCGTGGTCCGCAATGGATTCACCCACGACCTTGCCGGGATGCTGCTCCGCGACATTCGCCGCCACTTGAATTGGTTCGCCACCCAGCCCGGCTTCAGTCCCACCCTCGATGGCTCCGGCTACCACCACTGATGATGTGCGCGCCGGCCTTCAGTGTCGGAGAACTTCACGGGGTCTGACTTCTGCTCGTGCCGAATCTCTCATGGAAGCAGTTGGTCTGCCGAATCCACCGCTCCGTGTCCCGGCTGATCCAGCCTCGTGCATTCTTGGCGCAGTTCTGGCATATTCAATATGTAAGCCCCGGTGTCGCCCCTACTTCACGCAAGTGAAGCACGTGCCCGGGGCAATCCTGTTTATAGGCGATTCCCAGTTCAGGCCCTACTTCCACTCCCGCCAAAGCGCCACGCCGCCGTAGATGCCCGATTCGTTGGAGACAATCTTTACGTTCGGTCCCGGCTCGAATGTGATTCTCTTCGTGTTCCCGCCGCCGATGTACAGGTAGTCCCAGTTGAACGTAGCCGCGGTCTGCGCAATGGCCTGCTTGAGAAACTTGTTCCAGGCCTTCTTGCCGAACTTGTCCAGTCCCCGCCGGCCCAGGTAGTCCTCGTAGGTCTTGGTCTTCCAGGGATGGTGGCCGAGTTCGAGGCCGGGGCAGAGACGGCCGTCGGTGAACAGCGCTGAGCCCATGCCGGTGCCCAGGGTAAGCGTTAGCTCGACGCCTTTGCCGCGGACCGCTCCATAGCCCTGCACGGCGGCGTCGTTGGCCACCCGCACCGGCTTCCTCCAGCGCTTTTCGAGTTCTTTCTGCAAGGGGAATTCCACCCATTTGGGGTGCATGTTCGCGGCTGTATAGATGATGCCGCGCTTGATCACGCCGGGAAAGCCTACCGAGACGCGATCGAAGCCGGTGAACTGCGCGCGCAGCTTGTCCAGACCCCTGAGCACCGCCAGGGGCGTCGGTATGACCGGGGTGGGCACGCGCTGGCGTTCGCTTACCGGCTTGCCTGCCGGATCGAGCAGCATGGCCTTCAGCCCCGAGCCGCCAATGTCGATCGACAGCGTGATGGGACCGGCAGTGGATTTGCGGGCGCTCGTTTTGGCGCTGGACTTGAGGGCGGCGGAGATTGCGGATTTGGGTTTCATCAGGAATGAATTGTACTGTGCGCGGGTGGAGATGTAACAGGCGGAAAACTGGGGTGTATTCCACCCTTGCGCCGGGAACCACCCCATGGACGAAGACCTGTCCGTGGGGACCCCGGGAAAAACGCTTAAGCATGGGACACGCTGGTTCGTGCCGCGCCATCGGGTCGCCGCATCCCCTACACTGAATCTTGCCTCCCATGCCCGCCTACTGCGAAATCGCGTTGCCTGTACCGCTGGATCAAACCTTCACCTACGCGGTGCGCGAGGGGCAGTGTCCCCAACGGGGGGCGCGGGTCATTGCGCCGTTCCGTAACGAGAAGCTGATCGGTGTGGTGACCGCGTTGAATGCCAAGGCTCCGGCGGAAGTCGAGGTCCGGTACCTGGAGGCGGTGCTGGACGAAGAGCCCCTGCTGAGCGAGCAGTTGCTGGCGCTGGCCGAGTGGATGGCGCAGTACTACCTCGCTCCGCTCGGCGAGGTGCTGCGCGGCATGCTTCCGCTCATGGCCGAGGTGCGGCGCACGGTTTATTACCGCATCACAGACTTGGGGCGTGATGTGCTGGCGAATCGGCTGGAGGGGGAGTCGGCGGACTCCCAGCCCTCAAAATCCCAGCTCCGAAAACCCGCACTTGGGGCATCCGGCCCGAAACGTCGCGGAAAACTTTCGCCCGAAGCATTGGACATGGAACATCGCGTGCTCACCCGGTTGGCCGATGGCGAACCGGTGAAGGTGTCCACCCTGCGCACGGCGACCGCGGCCACGCTGCCGGTGCTGGCCGGCCTGCTGCGCAGAAAGTGGATTGCTCGCGAGACGGCGGCCGTGGAGCGCGATGCGCGCCGCACGGAGCGCTTTGCGGTGCTCATTCCCGAAGCGCGGCTGCCGGCTCTGACCCGGAAACAGCAGGCGATTCTGGCCGAGCTGGCTGCTTGCGGCGGAGAGTTGCCGCTCGCCGAGCTCCGCCGCAAGGACCTTCCCTCCTCCACGCTGCAAACGCTGGTGCGGCGCGGCCTGGTCAGGATCGATGAGCGGGCGGCAGCGTTTCACATGGGCGGGCTCCGTCCAACCACCGCTGAGCCATTCAAGCTCAATCCGCCGCAGCTTGATGCGCTGGCCGGCGTGGTGGCGGCGCTGGGGGCCTTCCATCCCTTTTTGCTCTTTGGAGTAACGGGCTCAGGCAAGACCGCGGTCTACCTGGCGGCCATGCAGCGGGCGCTTGACCGCGGTCTTTCGTCGATCCTGCTGGTTCCTGAGATTGGGCTGACGCCGCAAATGGTGGGACTGCTGGATGCGGCCTTCGGGTCGAATGTGGCGCTGCTCCATTCCGCGCTCACCCCTGAGGAGCGCAGCGAGCAGTGGCGGCGCATCCGCCGCGGCGAAGCGCGCATCGTGGTGGGCACGCGCTCGGCCATCTTTGCCCCCGCGCCCGATCTGGGATTGATTCTGGTGGACGAGGAGCATGACCAGAGCTACAAGCAGGAGGAGACCCCGCGCTACAACGCCCGCGACGTGGCCGTGATGAGGGCCAAGCTGGCCGGAGCGGTGGTGGTCATGGGCTCGGCCACGCCGTCTCTCGAAAGCTGGCAGAACTCCGCGCAGGGCAAATACGAGCGCATCGAGATTCGCGACCGGGTAATGAACCGCCCCCTGCCCGAGGTGGAACTGATCGACATGCGCCGCGAGTTTCAGCAGACCGGTAAGGAGCAGCTCTTTTCGCGGTCGCTCATTGAGCAGACCAGCGCGGCCCTTGAGCGCGGCGAGCAGGCGCTTATTCTGCTTAACCGGCGGGGCTATTCCTTTGCCGTCATCTGCCGGGCCTGCGGCGAAAAGCTCGAGTGCCGGAACTGCGCCATTGCCCTCACTCATCACAAGCCGGCCGGTGAAGAAGTTGACCTGGCCCGCGCGGGGCAGCGCCTGGAATGCCATTATTGCGGCTTCAGGCGCACCGTGCCCGCGCGCTGCCCCAAGTGCGACAGCGAGCACCTTTACTACCTGGGCGCCGGCTCGCAGCAGGGAGAAGAACGCCTGGGGGAGATCTTTCCCGGCGCGCGCATCGGGCGCATGGATCGCGACACAGTCCGCGGGCGCTACGATCTTGAACGGCTGCTCTCCCGCCTGCACTCCGGCGAGATCAACCTGCTGGTGGGTACGCAGATGATCGCCAAGGGCCACGATATTCACGGCGTAACGCTGGTGGGCGTGGTGGGTTGCGACTACGCGCTCTCCATGCCCGACTTCCGCGCCGCGGAGCGCGTATTCCAGTTGATGACCCAGGTTTCAGGGCGGGCCGGACGCGGCGATCTCCCCGGCCGCGTGGTGGTGCAGACTTATTATCCTGACCACTACGCAATTGTGGCCGCCACCACTCACGACTATGTGAGTTTTGCGGAGCGGGAGCTGAAATACCGCCGCTGGATGCACTATCCGCCCTTCGGAGTCCTGGCCAATGTGCTGGTGCAGTCGGCCAAGCTGGAAGAGGCAGTGGCGTGGTCGTCCGTCATCGGCAAGCATCTCCTCCAGAACCAGAACGCCGGAGGCGTGCGCGTGCTCGGCCCCTGCACCGCGCCCATTGCCCGCATCAAGGGCGTCTACCGCTTTCATCTGATTCTGAAGTCTAGCTCGCGTAAGGCGCTCAATGAGGCGCTGCGCGGCATGTTGGCGCATGCTGACGGAGCCGGAGTCCCGCGCCGCAACCTGGTGGTCGATGTGGACGCGCTGCGCTTGATGTGAAGACAGGAAGAGCGGAGCTGGTGCCCTGGGTCATAAGTTCGCTTCACAAATCGAATCAGCATGACTTGCGGCGCCGCGTCGCCACGAAAGTGAATGGGGGCTGAGGCCTCACCCCATCGCACAATTCCGCTAACCTGCTGACTTGCTATCCCCGCGAAGCGGGGGCTACAGCGGAACCAGGGATGCTGTATCTCGAAGCCACAGCACTCAAGTTGACGCGACCATCAGGGAGCGGCGACCTTGTACGAATCCCACCGGGACACGGTTACCCTGGTTCCGCTTTAACTTGCTGTCGTTATCCAAAGACTTCAGCAAACTCATGCGATGAGCCTCGGATTCACCACATTAGCCGAGCTTCCGATCGGGATTGAATACCGCTTTCACCCTTTCTTGTTGGCGGGCTTCTTGCCGGCTTTTGGGGCAGCGGCCTCTTTCCGCCGGCGTATCTCTTTCTTCGAGTACATGGTGCCGCGGCAATTCACCGCGCCGCAGTTGCAGACCGCGTCGTCCTTTCCGCCGTCATACAGGCAGTAGTCGTAGGTGATCTCTTCGGCCGGCGCGATGTTGCGGATGGCCTTGATCCACACCCGTCCATCCTCTTCCTCGGTTTCGCAGTTGGGATCGCAACTGTGGTTGATGAACATGGCCATGGAGTGGCCGTCGATCACCATCTCGCCGTCGCCCAGTCCAAACAGGTAGGTAATGTCCGAGTCTGGGTAGCGTGCGTCGGCCTGCTCTTTGCTCAGGCGTTGGCCGGCGTACTCCGCCACTCTCACGCCTTTCCGAATCGCGGTCGTGGTGTAACAGCCGGCGGCGTGAATGGCGGAGGAGCGGATGATAAGTCCCATCGAAGTATGCGATGCTTTCCTTTGGCGTAGTTTCGACTGAAGCGCATCCAGGATCGGGCTCAGCCGCACTCCCGCTTGTCTGGCGGGCGTCCGCTGTCAGGCAGATTCTGCGTTGAGCAGTTGGCGTCGGGAGTGCGAAAAACCTGGAAACGCCCTATGGCCGCATCCTAACATCAGCAGGGGACATTGAAGGAGTTGGGGAGATCGAAATGAGACGGGACTTGGGGATTGCGCTGGTTCTGGCGAGCTGCCTGGTAGCGGCGCCGCTGCTCTTTGCGCAGAACCCGGGAGCTGATGGAGCGGGGCAGAGCAAGCCTGCCGCGAACCAGCAAAAGCCCGCACCCACCCCGCCCAAGTCAAGCCCGCCGTCAAATCCGCAAGCCGGTCCGCAGTCAGTTCCACAGTCCAGCTCCAATCCGTTTCCCGAGGACACCAGCACGGTTCCGGTGATGCCTTCAAAGCTGGCGCCGGATCTCCCGCCCGGAACCTTCGGCGACGCGGATAGCGATCGAATCTCGCTGCCCGGAGAGGACCTGGACCCTGTCCGCAGTCCCGACGACACCGGCGCGGCGGGTAGCAGCGTGCAGGAGATGGAGTCCACCTCCGACGTGAAGGGCCTTGACAGTCTGCTCCCAGGGCCGGGCGACGATCAGGCGGGAAAGAGGAAGAAGAAGGACGATGCCGTCGAGGGGCTGCCCAAAGAAACCTCGCAGGAAGATATCACCGTCGGCAAGTATTACCTCGACAACAAGAATTGGAAGGCGGCGCTGTCGCGCTTCCAGTCGGCGCTGGTGCTGGCTCCCGACGAGCCCGAGGTCTATTGGGGATTGGCCGAGAGCGAGCGCCATCTGGGTAATTTTGCCGAGGCCCGAAGGCCGACTACCTGAAGGTAATCGAATACGACCCTGACAGCCGCCACGGCAAAGATGCGCGCAAGGCCCTGAAGGATCCGGAGATAGAGAACGCGAGAGCAGCTCCGGCCAGTCCCTCGACGGAGACGACGAAGTAGGCTGCATTCCCTCGTCAGCTATTGATCTCTATATAACGAATGTCCATATCGATACTCCGAGTGGGCCCGGCAGGGCTCTCGAATCTGTCGCTGTTTTGAAGGGTACGGGCTTTACGGCATTTTTCGAAATACTGTATCCGGCCAGCTTTCGTGCGGGGCCGCCGCTCCTTGGGGTGGCGCCGGCTTGAGGGCTATGGCACGACACACCTTTTCAAAAAATGCTTCAGGCGAAGGGCACGGGCTTCAGGTGAAGGGTACGGGCTTCAGCCCGTACATCAAATCGAGCAATAAGACCGCGGGCTTTAGCCCCTGAGGGAATTCCGGGTGCAAAGGTAATCTTCCTCAAATGGTCGCCAAGTACATGCCCCATCGGCTACACCGTCAGGACATTCCTAATGCAGTTTTCGATAAAGCCCACGTTCCCTTTTGCGGCACAGCTGAACATCCTGCAGAAAAACGCAACCCGGAGGGAGGCCGGGGTCCCCACGGACAGGTCCTCGTCCGTGGGGTGGAAGAAGGGGGTTTCAACCCTCGCAAAAGGCCTACAAAATCAACGCGGGCTTTAGCCCCGGAGAAACTGCAAAAGGGGCAGGCGCTAAAAGCCGGCCCATCTTAGATACGCAGCGATAATTGGCTGCCCCCAAAGGCTGCTCACGATTCCACCCATGCAAAGAAATGTGCCCAGCGGCAGCTTGCTCGTGGCCCAGCTTTTTGCGTTTGTGCGGGCAGACGGAACCGCGAGCAAAACAAGCGCGACGCCCGCGCCCAGCACCGCTCCCAGGGCAAAGGCGAGCAGAGCGCCGGGCAGGCCGAGCCATGCAGCCAGCAGGGCCATGAGCTTGGCGTCGCCCAGCCCGAGGCCTTCACGGCGACGCACTAACCAATAAATCCAGCGGATGAGCAGAATCAGGGCCGCGGCGGCGAGGATGCCGAGCAGCCATTTGAATCCCATGTGAAAGAGAAAGCGTTGTTTCAGGGCCGTGGCGCCGTATTTGCTAAGTGTGGGACCTGAGGCCAATTCGAATTGGAGAACGAACATGATGAACCCCAGCGCGGTTCCTGGCAGGGTCAGGAAGTTGGGAAGCCAGAGGTGCTCGGCATCGAGCAGGGCCAAAGCTACCAGCAGCCAATAGAAGACCATCTTCCCGATGATGCCTGCGATTTCGCAAAACAGATTGGCGCCCGGCTCATCGGGAGCGAATGCCCATGCCGAAGAACTCCATACCGCAACGGCCCACAGCCCTCCCACCGCCAGCTTCCACCACCGGATACCGCCACCCGATCCAGCCGCGGCAATTCCGGCAGCGGCCGCGCAGAACCAGCCAGCTCACCAGCGGCACATTTTCCCACCATGCCAGCGTGTGATCGCAGTTTCGACAGTGGGACCGCGGCTTGATCACGCTCTCGCCCGCCGGCCAGCGGCTCAGGCACACGTTCAGAAAGCTGCCGAAGGCCAGCCCCAGAAGCCCAGCGAAGATGGTTCCCAGAATGCGAATCATGCGCGAGTTGAGTATACGGTCCAAAGACGCTCGGGCTCATCCCGGCGCTCCTCAAGCAAGGTAGACAGGCAAGGTAGACTGGAGGGGCATGGACCTCCCGCCTGAAAGCTCTGCCGCACAGCCTCCCGCATCGGCCGCCGCAACCGATCCGGCGCGGGCGGCGGCGCTGTTTGAGCAGTCGGCCGGCATCATGGCGCGGCTGCGCGCGCCCGGCGGCTGCCCCTGGGACCGCGAACAGTCCTTCGATTCCATTCGCAAATACACGCTGGAAGAGACCTACGAGGTCTTCGACGCCATTGAGCGACGGGATTTTCCCCACCTGGCCGAAGAGCTTGGCGATCTGCTGCTGCAGGTGCTGTTTTATGCGGAGATGGCGGCCAACGAGGGCCATTTCACCATTGCCGAGGTGCTCGATCACCTGAACCGCAAGCTGGTGCGGCGTCATCCCCACGTCTTTGGCGAAGAGGCTTCGAAGGCGGCCGGAAACCGGGCAGATGTCGACGCGGCTGTCGAGGGTTCCTCGGCTGCGGTGCTGCGCAACTGGGAGGAGATCAAGCTGGCCGAGAAACAGGCCGCGACCAGCGCAGGCAAGCCGCCCGCATCGCGCCTGGACGGCGTGCAGCGGGCGCTGCCGGCGCTGGCCGAGGCTGCCAAGCTGGGCGCCAAGGCGCAGAAGTCCGGATTCGACTGGCCCAGTTGGCGCGATCTGCTGCCCAAGCTGGCCGAGGAGACCGCGGAGCTGGAGGCGGAAGCCGCCTCTGGCGATCCGGCCCGCAAACCTGCGGTCGAGGCGGAGCTGGGCGACCTGCTGTTTACCGTGGTCAACCTGGGACGGCACCTGGGCGTGGATGCGGAGATGGCGCTTGCGCGGCTGCAACCGGCGCTTTCGCGAGCGCTTCAGGGAGATGGAGCTGGCCTCGGAGCGCCCGCTGGAAGAGCTTTCCGCCGATGAACTTGAGGCGCTTTGGGCTCAGGCCAAGCGAAAGCTGGCGCTTGAAGGCGCAGCCATGATCGAGATTCGCTCCTGCCAGGGCTTTGACGAGCTGGAGGCCTGCGTCCAGCTCCAGATCGAGACCTGGGGCTACGACGAGAGCGACGTCATTCCCCGCAAGACGTTTCTGGTGGCGCAGACCATCGGCGGGCAGGTGATCGGCGCCTTCGACACCGAGATTGCCCCCGCCAGAAGCCCGGGCACGGCGGATTCGCTGGTTGGTTTTGTCTTTTCTTTGCCTGGCGTGAAAACCGGAAAGAACCACCCGTACGCCTATCTGCACTCCCACATGCTGGCGGTCACGGAAGCGCTACCGCAACCGCGGCCTGGGCACGCAACTCAAGCTGGAACAACGGCTTGAGGCGCTTTCGCGCGGTATCCGGCACATGGAATGGACCTTCGATCCGCTGGAAATCAAAAACGCTTTTCTCAATATCCACAGGCTGGGAGCGATTGTTCGCAGCTACCGTGTGGATTTCTATGGTGTATCCTCATCTCGACTGCAGGCCGGGCTGCCCACGGACCGTTTGTTGGCGGAGTGGCGGCTCGATTCGCCCAAGGGTGCAGGCAGTCCTTGCGGGAAGCCGGCAGGCGCCATGCAGGTCATAGAAGAACGAATTCATGTTCCGGCTTCCATCTACGAGTGGAAGGCTTCGGAAACCGGCCGGGAACGAGCCCTGGCCGTTCAGTTGGAGAACAGAAGAAAGTTTCAACAGGCATTCTCCCGGGGTTTGGCCGTACTTGGCTTCGCCCGGGATGCGGAAGGAAATGGCGTCTTCGAACTGGGTCCCGATGTGCAACTGGAACTCGACTGATCTTTCATTGGACGTATTTTCCCAAGGAAGCGAAAATTTATGAGAATCGATGCGATTATCCTGCGCGAACTGCACCTTCCCCTGGTGCGTCCCTTTGAAACCAGTTTTGGCGTAACCCGCAACCGCAGAATCCTGCTGGCCGAGATCCAGTCCGAGGGGCTGATCGGCTGGGGCGAATGCACCGCCGGCGAGCACCCGTTTTTCTCCGAGGAGTCGACCGACAGCGCTTGGGCTGCGATCACCCAGGAACTGGGGCCGATGCTGGCGGCTGAGGCGCCCGAGCATGGCGGCGAGTGCCCGCGCATCTTTCGCCAGGTGCGCGGCAACCGCATGGCCAAGGCGGCGCTTGAAAACGCCATCTGGGACCTGGAGGCGCAGCGCGAAGGCATTTCGCTCTCCCAGCTGATCGGCGGGGTGCGCGAGACGATTCCCTGCGGCGTATCGCTGGGCATTCAGTCCTCGATTCCCGAGCTGCTTGCGATCGTTGAGCGGGAACTGGCGGCCGGATATCAGCGCATCAAGCTCAAGGTGCAAGCCGGGCTGGGACGTGGAAGTTCTGGAGCGGGTGCGCCATCGCTGGCCGGGGATCACGCTCAGTTGCGACGCCAACTCGGCCTACAGGCTCCGCGACGCGGACCACCTGGTGGACGTTCGACGCCTTCGACCTGCTGATGATCGAGCAGCCGCTGTGGCACGACGATTTCTATTACCACTCCATGCTGCAGAAGCGGCTCGAAACGCCCATCTGCCTTGACGAATCCATTCGCAACCGGCGCGATGCGCTGGCCGCCATTGAGATGGAATCCTGCAAGATCATCAACATCAAGCTGGGCCGCGTGGGCGGATTCTCTGAGGCCATCGCCGTGCACAACGCGGCGCAGGAGCGCGGGATTCCGGTGTGGTGCGGCGGGATGCTGGAGTCGGGCATCGGGCGTTCGCACAACATTGCGCTGTCGACGCTGGAAAACTTCACGCTGCCCGGCGATGTTTCCGCGTCGGCGCGCTATTGGGCTGAGGACATCGTCGAGCCCGAGGTACGTGTCTCCGCGCAGGGCGAGATTGCAGTTCCCGACACGCCGGGCCGCGGCTACGAAGTACGCACGGATCTGGTGGAGCAGCTCACGGTGCGCAAGGAGACGATCCGCGCGTTCGAGTTGGTGGGGTAGAACACGGCTTGAATATCTTTAATAGTCCTCACCGGCGCTGTCGACCCACGCAGGGATGAAACCTGCGCCGATCACCGTCCCCCGCTAACCTGCTGACTAACTCGCTAACCCCGCTGAGCGGGGGCCATTGATCTCTGCATAAGTAATGTCCGGACAAACGCGCCGGAAGCGCAGAGTTGGTTAGCCCCGCGCTTCAGCGTGGGGAAAAGGGATTCCACAAGTTCGTTACGGAGTCCCGTAGGGACGGCGCAAGGACATTGTTTATGCAGGAACCAATAACTCGCTTACTCGTTCCAAGACCCCTCGCCGCCTTTCAATGAGGCGCCCACACTTTATTCATAGCTAAATTGCCGGGTGTCCCATCCTTTCCGCATCCTTTTGCGGAAGGGGTGGGACACGATAACGGCTTCATTGCCCTTTTTGTTTCCGGCTCCAGTCGAACCTGCGGCCCGACAATGCATTTCACGATCCAATGGTCGGTGGCCGCGGTGGGGCCGACGCCTACGCCGAAGTTGATCTCCCAGTTCGGGCGAGACGTTCAGGTCGATGGCGGGGAAGAATCTGCTGCTGCTGATCGTGCAAGGCTGGCGATGTTCGTGATGCTGCCGTAGTCGGCGTAGTATTCGAGGCCGCCGGTGATCTGCTTCGTAAAGTCGTAGCTGATTTTCACTGCCGGCGAAAAGTCGATGCCGAGCTTCACATCGGGCCCGTGCCAGGCGCGCTCCAGGGCCGGATTCACGGCCCAGTACCAGCGGCCCGATGGTCTTATCGATGATCGGGCGAATCTCCCAGTTCCAGGTGTCGGGCGAATAGCGCGCGCGCTGGTAGCCGACTTCGGTGGAGAGGCTCACGCCCACCGGCCAGCGCCACTTTTCCGGCACGCGCACGCGGGGCCGGATGTGGTCGCCCACCCACTGCACGCCCTGGCCGCTCGGCTCGCTGGTGAAGATGTAGAAGCCCACCTCGGACCAGTCGTTGATGCCCTGGGTGATTTCGATGGTCTCGTGCTCGGCGTGATTGGTGGGCTGCCACGCCGTCGACGAGTTGCGCTGGCCGTCGGCGGTGAAGTTCGAGTGCAGCTCGACCATGGTGTTGCGGGGAGCCACCGTGTCCGCGCCGTAGACCTGAATCTCGTAGTTGCCCTGGGCGCGCGCCGCGACAGCGCATAGAGCTGCGAACCATGAGGAGAATGAGAATGCTTCAAGGAAGCTCCTCGAATCATCCGGCAAGCGCGTTCATGCCTTATCACGCGTAGCGAAACAGGGCCATGAAGCCCGAGTCCATGTGGTCCTGCTGGTGGCAGTGGAAGAGCGTGTTGCCGCGGTTCGTTCGCCACCAGATCGGCCTCCACCTTCGTCCCCGCTTCCACGATCACCACATCCTTGTGGACGCCGCTCAGTGGCTGCGCCGCGAATCGAAACCAGTTCGAAGTTGTGCCGGTGCAGATGAACCGGGTGGTCGTCCGTGCTGCGATTGTCGAAGACCAGCCGGTGGCGCAAACCTTCGCGCAGCATGATGGGATCGGTATTCGGCCAGGACTTGCCGTTGATCATCCACTCATCCAGGGCGCCATGGCCCTTGAAGCGCGAGGTGAAGACCAGGGGAATCGTCACGTCCGGCGTGCGGACCAACGGCATCGGCATCGGCAAAGACGCGATAATCCCATGCAAGTTTTGCCGCTGCGCGGCTCCTGGGTTTCCTGTGCGGCCCGCGTACTCGATCACCGTGCCCATGCCGGCGTTGCGAAATTCTTTGCGCGCCTCGCCCAGCACCCAAACGCCGGGCGCATCCATGGTGACCAGCGCCGTGATCCGCTCCGCCGGCCCCAGCCGCAGAGTTTCGACTGTGCCTGGGTGGCCACCGGCGCTGCCATCCAGCGCCAGCACTTGAATCGTGCCCCGGAAGCGCAAGCCAGTGCGGCTCAGTGGCGCTGGCATTCAGAATCTGAAAGAGCACGCGCTCGCCTTCGCGCACCTCGATCGGAGCGTCGTGGCCCAGCATGCGGCCATTGATCGATCCGCACACGTAGCTCACCATCAGCGAGCCGTCGTCGCTGGCGGATAGTAAGGCTCCCAATCGTGCAGGACGATGAACTGCTCCTGATCGTAGCGGCCGGGATCGCCGCCGCCGGGTCAACCATGCAACACTCCAAACTGCCCGCTGTAGAGGCCGCGCTTGAGGTCGCGATGCGCCATGGCGTGGGTGTGGTACCAGTGCAGGCCTGCCGGCCTTGGAGAAAACTGGATCAAGGTCTCGGCCTCCCGCAGGGATCATCGGCGAGCCTTCTTCCATCGCGCCGTCCGCATCCACGGGAATCCATTGCCCGTGCCAGTGCACGATCTCCGCGCGATCCGAGCCGGTTCACGATCTCGATGGTCACCGGCTTGCCTTCGGTGACGCGCAGCAGCGGGCCGGGAATCTGGCCGTTGTATGCGGCGGTGCGAATCTTCTTCTTGGGCGCAAGCTCCCACTCGATCTCGGCGATTTCAATGCGGTAGTCGGGAACGGGCTCCTGGGCAGGAGCGGATTGGCTGGCGGCCGTCCACGCAAATGCGGATTCATCCCGGGACAAGGCCAAAGACGCCGCCGCAAGCGATGCGCCGTAAAGAAACTTGCGGCGGCTGGGAAATGAATCGACCCTGGAATCGGTCAGCCGCGAATTGAGTTTTCGCTCGATCATTCCAATGTCATTCTCGCTCTTTTGCGTTTCCTGAGCACGGCTGTTTACTTTGCGTCCCGCACGCAGCGGAAACCTACCCCGCCGGAGCGGTCATACCCCGGCGCCATCAGCAGCAGCTTGCTGTGCTCGTTGTTGTTGAAGGCCTGCGGGAAATACCAGATCGAGCCTTGCGGCCGGTAGTATTCGCCGCCGCGCACAATGGCCGCGCGGGTGTGTTCGTCGGCGAATTCGTCGGTCCACTGCCAGACGTTGCCCACCATGTCCATCACGCCGTAAGGGCTTGCGCCCTGCGGATGCGCGTCCACCGGGTCCGGCCCGGGCATGGTGCGGCCCGTCGCCGGGCGTAGGAACGTTGGCAGCCTGCCACGTGGTCTCCCCAGGGATAGAGCCGGCCATCCGTGCCCTGCGCCGCCAGTCTGCCACTCCCATTCGTGGGGCAGCCGCTTGCCCGCCCACTTTGCGTAAGCTCGCGCATCCTCCAGCGAAACCCAGGTCACGGGCCGGTTGTCCCAGCCCTCGGGAAAGCTGCCGTTCTTCCAATCGCGCAGGAAGTCGATCGCTTATCCGCGGGCGCGTAGTGAGTCGCGTCGAGGAACTGCTTGAACTCCGCATTGGTCACCGGAAACTTGTCGATGAAGAACGGCGCCACCTGCATTTTCTGCTCGTGGAAGCGGCGCGGCGAGTCTTCCCACGGATACTGCACATCGACGCCGGGGTTTCCGCCGCCTTCGATCTCGGTACCTTCCACCTTGAAGACAAATTCGCCGCCGGGAATGCGGATCATGCCTGCGGGCGCCTCGGCAGCCGGAGTGGTTGGCTCAATTCGAACCATGCTCTGTGGCAGAATCGCGTGTTCGCGCGAGAAGCTGGCCAGCGGCTTCTTGGTCATCGCTGCCATGCGCTGCATCAGGGCCTTCAGGTCGTCGCCGGGCTCGCCGGGTGTGGCCAGAACCGCGCCATAGCCGTTGGCTTCAAGCTCGAAGCTCAGCGCCCCAGACGCGACAGTGGATTGGCCGTCGATCTCGGCCTTCAGTTCCGTGCCGTGATAGAGGTCGAAGTAGCGCATGCCGGGCGTAACCGGCACATCCATCTGCCGCCCGGCAATGTCGTAGCCGGTGCGGTTGACGATGGTCCACACCGTCTTCGTGCCCAGCGGCCAGCGGCTGGCGTAGACGCCGTAGTTGTGCGTGGGATACAGCGGCTCCCAGTCCGGGCTCGTCAGGAACGGCGCGACACCGCGTTCAATGGTCGCTACGCGGCGCGTAGCCTCGGCATCGCGCGGATTGATTCCGTTCCAGATGCCCCACACGTTCTCCCAACTCTCCCAGCCCACGCCGTTGAAGAACGCGTATTGCAGATCGTCGGTCTTGTCCTGGGCCCAGCGGTCGCTGATGTTGACCATGTGCCGGGTCTCCAGCCACTTGTACCGGTCCACCATGGGGATGAAGGGAAAGTTGTACTGGCCCCAGTTCATCACGTCCCAGCTCAGATCCTCGTCGCTGGGGCTGCCCTCCGGCTCGAAGGCCAGCGGATGGCCGATGGCCTCGGCGGCCAGCGAAAAGCCCAGCGGCACGCCATCCTGCGTATCGCCGTTGATGCCGTCGGCGCCAATCTCTTTCATGAGCGCGGCGATGGCCTGCGGCCAGGGCTGGTCAGGCTGCTGCGTTCCCTCGTCCCACATCATCATGGGGAAAAGCACGCGCACGCCGCGGCGATGAAAGTCGGCCACCATCTGCCGCACGCCGTCGACGCCGCCCGGCATGGACTCCACCATCTGCAGTTGGTTGCGGTCGTCGATCCCCATGTTCGGATAGGTCGACCACACCAGCACGGCATCGATCCCGCCGTAGCGCTTTTCCAGATCGTCCAGATAGCGGTCCACGGTGTAGCGGCCGGCCACTGGATCGTAGAAGTAGCGATCCTGGACCATCATCTGCGGCTGCATGAAGCTGGATTGGGTCCAGCGGCAGCGCGGCCATCTCGTAACGCGACGGGTCGTAGGTCGACGCGAATGCGCCGCTCAGAGCGCCAGTGCTCGAGGTCCATGAGCCAGCGCTCGTGCGTGATGGGCGAGCAAACCGGGTGGAGCACATTCTGCCAGGCGAAGTGCAGGTTCATGCAGTCGGGCGGCGGAATCTGCTGTCCTCGGGGCGCGTATTGCGTGTCCTGTGCTGTTGCAGTCAGGGCGATTGCGGCTGTCACGATGCCAAGGCTCAAGCTGCGAAGCATTTTCGCCAACGTCCTCTCATTCAAATGAATACATCTCCTCGTGTCCTGAGTCTAAACTTCGCTTCACAAATCGAACCAGCAAGACTTGTCTTGCCGCGTCGCCACTGAAGTGGATGGTGACCGAGGCCTCACCCCATCGCACCATTCCGCTAACTTGCTAACTCGCTGATATGGAGTGACCCTGTCAACTATCCCCGCGAAGCGGGGGCTAACTTGCTGTCGTTGTCCAAAGACTCCAGCAAACTCATGCCATGAACTTCGGATTCACTACATTAGAGCAATTGCCCGGAATCCTCTATCCGCGCGCGGCCAGAAATGCGTCCACGTCGGCCCTGGAGGGCATTGAGGCTTGCGCGCCGCGGCGGGTTACTGAGATTGCCGCGGCCGCCGAGGCGAACCGTGCTGCTGCCCATGGATCGTTGCCTTCCAGCAGCGCCACGGCAAAGGCGCCGTTGAAGCAGTCGCCCGCGCCCACCGTATCGACGGCCTTCGCCGGAAACGGTTTTACCCACGCCGCCTTGCCGCCGGCCACAGCCACATAGGCGCCCTCTGCGCCGCGCTTGAGAACTACACCCTTGAGTCCTTTGTCCAATAACTGCCGCGCGGCTTCTTCCGGTGCAGCCGATCTGTCGAGATAGAACGCAGCCTCGGTCTCGTTGGGAGTGAACCACGCAGCCTGGCGGAAGACCGCGTCCGGGAGCGGCGCCGCGGGAGCCGGATCGAGCATCGCCGGCACGCCCGCTTTGGCGCAGAGCTCCAGCACGTGGCTGACGGTTTCAAGCGGTAGTTCCAACTGGCAAAGCACCATGCCGGCCGAGCGAATCAACGCGGCCTGCCGGTCGACGGCTGCGCAATCCATCTTACCGTTGGCGCCGGGAACCACCACGATCGAATTTTCGCCGTTCTCGGCCATCAGAATCGAGGCTACCCCGGAAGGCCCGGAGACCCGCGCCACGGCTTCCGTTCCAACGCCTGCGTGGGCCAGGTTGTCGAGCAGCGCCTGGCCGAACACGTCATCGCCTACCATGCCGGCCATCTTCACCGGATAGCCGAGCCGGGCCGCGGCTACTGCCTGGTTCGCTCCCTTCCCGCCCGGAGTGGTGTCAAACCCCGTGCCGATCACGGTCTGGCCGGGAACAGGAATCTGGCGGGCGTGCGCCACCAGGTCCATGTTGATGCTGCCTGCCACGACCATCGGTTTGCGGAGATCGTTCATGATTCAAGCCTCATGGCCCGGGAAAACGGCGCCAATCGCCATGCCGGTGGCGTAGTCCCAATAAAAGAGCTGGAAGCGGTAGCGCGGGCACATCTTGAGCGTGTTGGCCCATGAACCCCAGCACAACATACTCAGAATCATCAGAAAAAGTGCGGCTTCGTAGGTTTCAGGAAGAATCATCCCGGGCGCCTCCGTTCATGCCTTTGCTCTGCGAACAAGGAACCATAACGCCTCAGGCCGAGCGGGCACAAATGCCGCCAATCCGAGACCTCGGAAGCAGGCTCTGGTACGCCCGGATTCTTACTGCTTGGCCGCCTTCACCGCCTCGGTCAGTGCCGGAACCACTTCCATCAGGTCGCCGACGATGCCGTAGTCGGCGACTTCGAAGATGGGCGCGTCGGGGTCCTTGTTGATGGCCACGATGCACTGCGAGCCCTTCATGCCCACCAGGTGCTGGATGGCTCCGGAGATGCCGACGGCCAGGTAGAGCTTGGGCGCGACGGTCTGGCCGGAGCTGCCCACCTGGCGCTCCATGGGCAGCCAGCCGTTGTCGCAGATGGGGCGCGAGGCGGCCAGCTCCGCGCCCAGCGCCGCGGCCAGCTCCTGGACGAGTGCGGATGTTTGCCTGCGTCCTTGATGCCGCGGCCTACGCCGACGATCATTTGCGCCGATCGCCAGATCGACGGCCTGCGCGGAGCCGCGGAATGGCTCGCCGGGGCGGGTGCGAATCTGCGCGGCATCGAGGGCGGGCGTGAAGGTGGCGACCTCGGCTGCGGCCGCTGCTGGACAGCGTCGGCGCGGAAAGGCTCCGGCCTGCACGGAGACGAAGCAGGGGCCGCTGCCGGAGTGGCGATAGTTGCCGTTGAGGCGGCCCTTGCATCAGTTGGCGCGTGAAGACCGGGCCGTCGCCGATGGCCACCACGTCGCCGATCAGCACCTGGCCAAAGCGCGCGGCCAGCGCGGGAGCGTAGTCGCGCACCTGGTAGGTGTGGGGAAAGACCACGTAGCTCCGGCTGCTCCGCGCGAATGAACTGCTCCAGGGCGATGGATAAAGCCGTCGGCCGTGTATGCGGCAAGCAGCGGGTGCTCCACGCGCAGCACCTTGCCGGGGCCTTTGGCGGCGATCTTCGGCGGCCAGGGCTTCGGTCTGTGCGCCGAGGATCGCCGCGGTCACGGCGGCCTGGCGCGCCAAGGCGATGCGCGGCGGCGAGCGCCTCCCAACTGATGCGGGCGATGACGGCCCGCTCGCTGTTCCATGACTACCAGGACGCCGCTCATAGGACGCGCACCTCGAACTTGAGTTTTTCTACCAGCGCCGCCGCGGCTTCTTTGGCCGTGCCGGTGAGCATCTGCGTGGATTTCTGTCTTTTGGGCAGGCGATCTCGTTCCAGCACTACGACCGGAGCAGAGTCGGCGCCGAGTTCGGCTGCGGCAACCTGCGCGCACTTCCTTGGTTTTGGCGCGCTTGATGCCCATCAGCGTGGCGTAGCGCAGCTTGTTGCCGCCGGACTGGATGGTGAGGACCGCGGGGGTGGGCAGTTCGATGTTCTGGAACCAGCCTTCCTCCAGCTCGCGCTTTGACTTCGAGGCCGGTCTCGGTCTTCTCCACGTGCAGGATGAGCGTGGCGTGGGGCAGGCCGAGCAGTTCGGCGACGATGACGCCGGTCTGGCCCAGGCCCAGATCTTCTGACTGCAAGCCGGTGAGGATGAGGTCGGGATTCTCTTGCTTTGCCGCGGCGGCCAGCAGCCGCGCCACGCCCAGCGCATCGCGCGCGCCGAGATCGTCGCAGACGATGTGAATGGCCCGGTCCGCGCCCTTGGCCAGAGCTTCGCGGATGGTGGTGCCCACGCGCTCCGGGCCGGCGCTCACGACAATCGACTTCGCCGCCGTGCTTCTCCTTGAGTTGCAGCGCTTCTTCAAGGGCGTAGGCGTCGGACTCGTTCATCGCGTACTGCAGATCGGATTCTTCAATCCATTTGCCGGCGGCGTCGATGCGGACCGGGGCATCGCGGTCGGGAACTTGTTTGATGGCGACGATGATTTTCATGATGAATGGCTCCAATTCATCTTAGCCCACGCACCTTCATAGCCGGCCCGCAGGGCGATGAAACCTTCGCCAACCGCCATCCCCGCTTGAGCGGGAGCCAACTCGCCAACCGCCATCCCCGCGTGAGCGGGGCTAACTCGCTAACTTGCTATCCCCGCTCCAGCGGGGGCTAACTCGCTGCATTTGCTCGAAGAGTTTTCGCTAAACCCATTATTTCGGAATGCTCAAATTGCGGCAGTGTCGGAATCTTGTTTCTTCTCAGCTGGAGCCTCGTTGCGGCAATCCGCGCGCCGCCAACTGGGCAATGTCGAGTAGCTGCGGCGCGCCTTCGCCCCTGGCCGCCAGGGCATCCCTGAACATGCTGTTGCAGAAGGGACAGGCGGCGGCGATGGTCTGTGCTCCTGTCGCGGCGAGCTCTGCGGCGCGCACCTGGCTGACGCGCTCGCCGGTCTCTTCGCCGAGAAAGGTGAGGCCGCCGCCGGCCCCGCAGCAGAAGCTGCGCTCGTGGTTGCGTGGAGCTTCGACCACTTCGCCGGCCAGGGCCGCTACCCTGCGCGGTTGCTCGTAGACGTTGCGATAGCGGCCCAGGTAGCAGGGATCGTGGAAGACGATCTTCTCCTGGTTTTGGACTCGCGGCAGACGGTCGGCATATCGAGCCAGGAACTCGCTGTGGTGCTCGATCTCGGGCGGCGTGCCGTACTCCTTCCAGTCTTCCTGGATGGTGCGCACGCAGTGGGGGCAGATGGAGACGATCTTTTTGACTTTGTTTTGGGCCAGGGCTTCGAGGTTGGCTTCGGCCAGTTGCTGGAAGAGCAGATCGTTGCCCAGGCGGCGGACCGGGTCGCCGGTGCATTTTTCCTTGCGCAGAACGCCGTAGCTGGTGCCGAGGAAGTTCATGATGCGGGCGAAGTCGGCGACGATCTCGCGGCCCTTTGGGGTCGTAGCCGCCCATGCAGCCCAGCCATAGACAATACTCTTGCGTCCCGTCGAAGAGGGGCAGTTCTTGCTTCTCGATAAACTTGTCGCGCTCGGCGGGGTTAAGCCCGAGTGCGTTGGAGCCGCGTTCCAGGGCCAGAAAAAGTTTGGCGCCGTAGTCGTCTTCCCATGCGCCGGTGTTGACCGCGCCGCGGCGCAGGCCGACGAGGATGGGCACGTGCTCGATGCCGACCGGACACTGGAACTCGCAGGCGCCGCAGGTGGTGCACTGGAAGGCGGCTTGCTGGGAGTTGTATTTGCCGAGCAGCGGTTCCTCCGACGCCGGGCCGAGATCGTTCAGGTAGGCGCGCAGGCCGAGGATGATCTCTTTGGGGTTGAGCAGCTTGCCGGTGTTCGCGGCGGGGCAGTGCTCGGTGCAGCGGCCGCACTCCACGCAGGAGTAGGCCTGCAGGCTGACCAGTCGAGTGAGGTCGGTGCCGGCGACGAGGCCGAAGTCCTCATCGCCGACGAGTGGAGGAATCTGGCTGAAGCTGCCGCGCGAAAGAAAGACGGTGAACGGGCTCAGCAGCAGGTGCAGGTGCTTGGTGTGGGGAATGATGGGCAGAAAGATGAGCAGCGCCAGGGTGTGAACCCACCACAGAATCAAAACCGCAGTCCCGGCGCCGGTGACAAAAAACGAGGCCAGGTAGGTGACCATCAGCACGAAGATCAGCAGGGCGATGAAGCCGGATTCCCAGGAGAGCTTCTCGCCCAGCCATTTGGGCCGGACGAGGAAGCGGCGGACGAACAAACCGAGAATGCCGCCGGCGCAGGCCAGGGCAAAGACTGCGGCAAACCAGAAATAGAATCGGCCGATCGTTCCCGCGGGATCGAGAAAGCCGAATCCAAGCGCTCCAGCGCAATGGTTCAGCGTAACCAGCACAAAGGCGCAGAAGGCCCAGAAGACGAAGGCGTGGGCCAGGCCGGCCGCGGGCCTTTGGCGGATGACTTTGGCTTGAAAAAGCACCTCCCAGACGAAGTCGCGGACGCGCTTGCCGATGGGAAAGAGGTGAAAGCTCGCGTCCTTTTTCGATTTGAGGATTTTGTCCAGGACCACGCCGAAGCGCAGCCAGAAGGCGCATGCCGAGGCTACGGCCAGCGCAGCGAAGAGCAGTCTTTCTGCAAAAGAGAAGTGCAGAGGCTCAGCCAGGGTTGGGAGAGAAAGCAGCATAACCGAACCCACTCACGATACACGAAAGGGTTGGGGGGCGTCGTGGCGCGGGGCCTGGGAAACCACATATCTACGCGGTCGTGGTATGAGTACCGCAGACTGTAAATGGAAGATTCCGGAGGGAGCAGGGGGCTTCAGCCTCCTGAAAGAGTGCGAATTTGAGGGGCCTTCAGGCCCGGGCCTCTGCGCCGTTTTTCGCGAAAAAAGCAAGTACAACTGGAGTACTAGCAGCGCACGATATTCGGTGCGTCGATCCCTTTGGTGGCGTTGCGCGTGTCGACCACCAACTTCGACTGCTTGACCAGGGCGAGGTAATCGTAGCTGGAGTGGTCCGTTACGATCACCACGGCGTCGTATTGGCCCAAGTCGTCGAGCGGTGCGCTGGTCATGTTCAGGTCGTAATGGCGGCCGCGGCCTACCGTGGGAAAGTAGGGGTCGTTGTAGGAGACGAGGGCGCCGCTCTCGCGCAGCAGTTCGATGATGGTGAGCGAGGGCGACTCGCGCAGGTCGTCGATGTCGCGCTTGTAGGCGAGGCCCAGCACCAGCACCTTCGATCCTCTGATCGATTTCGAGCGTTCGTTCAGCGCCGCCGCGATCTGATCCAGGACGAAGTAGGGCATAGCCGTGTTGATCTCGCCGGCAAGCTCGATGAAGCGGGTGCGAAAGTCAAACTCGCGGGCCTTCCACGAAAGATAGAAGGGATCGATCGGGATGCAGTGGCCGCCCAGCCCGGGACCTGGATAAAACGCCTGGAATCCAAAGGGCTTGGTCTTGGCCGCTTCGATCACTTCGTGGATGTCGATGCCCATCCTCATGCACAACTGCTTGAGCTCGTTGACCAGCGCGATATTCACGCAGCGGTAGATGTTTTCGAGCAGCTTTGACATCTCCGCCACCGCGGGGCTGCTGACCGTCACAACCCGGCGAAAGATGGTTCCGTAGAGGGCCGAGGCCAACTCCGCGCCGGCCGGGCCGCAGCCGCCCACCACCTTGGGAATGTCATGGCGGGCCACCGTGTCGTTGCCCGGGTCTTCGCGCTCCGGGGAGAAGACCACGTGGACGCCGGCCTGGTCCAGAGTGCGCGCGACCTTCAGCCCGTGCGGGTTGCCGGCCTCCAGCATCGGGGCCACGATTTCTTCGGTGGTGCCGGGATACGTGGTGCTCTCCAGCACGATCAACTGGTCCTGATGAATATATGGCGCGATGGCAGTCACCGTGAGGGTGACAAAGCTCAGGTCCGGCTCGTGATGTTGGTCCAGCGGCGTGGGCACGCAGATAATCACCGCGTCCATGCCCGCGACCTCGGAGTAGTCCGCCGTGGCGCGGAAGCCCGCCTTTTGCGCCTTCTGAATGTCGGCGGGGAGAATGCGCACGATGTAGGATCCGCCCGCGTTCAGCTTCGCCACCTTGTCCGGCGCAATGTCAAAGCCCGTTACCTGGAAGCGCTCGCCGCTGAAGAGCAACGCCAGCGGCAATCCGACGTAGCCCATCCCGACAATTCCAATGCGGGCTTCGCGGGTTTCAATCTTTTGCATGAGCTGAGACAAACAATTCACGTTCGCGGTCGTCATGGTGCCGATTATAAAGAACCATGCTCTGAAGGTGGCCGCATCCGTCTCGCCGCGCAATAGTATGCTAACCAGAGCAGTCAATGGTTTCGGCTGCGTGTGACCCAACCCCTGGAGTGAAAGAATGTCAAGATTTCTAGTCACCGGAGCCGCCGGCTTCATCGGCCGCTCAATTGCTGCGGCGCTTTTAGAGCGCGGCGAAACTGTGCGCGGCATCGACAGCTTCATTACCGGCAAACGCGAAAACCTGATTGGCCTTGAGGCCATGGAGTTCCTTGCGGGCGACCTGGCCGATCCCGCCGTCTGCGCGGAGGCCTGTCAGGGCGTCGAGATCGTGTTTCACGAGGCGGCGCTGGCTTCGGTTCCGCGTTCCGTGGCCGATCCGCTGGCTACCAACGTCTGTTGCGTTGACGCCACGCTCAATCTGCTGGTGGCAGCCCGTGCCGCCGGGGTTCGCCGCCTGGTGTACGCAGGGTCTTCCGCGGCCTACGGCGACGCGCCCACCCTGCCCAAACATGAAGAAATGGTGCCCAATCCGATCAGTCCCTATGCCGTGGCCAAGCTGGCCGGAGAACATTACATGCGCGCCTTCGCCCGGGTATATGGGCTTGAGACGGTGGTGCTGCGCTACTTCAACGTCTTTGGCCCCTACCAGGACCCCACCTCGCACTACTCCGGCGTGCTGGCCATCTTCTGCCGCAAGATGCTGGCCGGCGAGCAGATTACGATCTATGGCGACGGCGACCAAAGCCGCGACTTTACCTATATCGAAAACGTCGTCGAGGGCAACCTGCTGGCAGCCGCGGCGCCCGCCGAGAAGGTTTCCGGGCAGATGATGAACCTGGCCACCGGCTCAAACGCTACCCTGAACCAGACCTTTTCCATTCTCCGCGAACTGACCGGCTACAAAGGCGAGCCGCTCTATGCAGCCTCGCGCGCCGGCGATATCCGCGACTCCCTGGCCGATATCGGCCTGGCCGGAAAACTGCTCGGCTATCAGCCGAAAGTCGATTTTCGCGAGGGTCTCCGCCGCACCGTCGAGTGGTATAGAACCGGCCCCACAACGGTCTAGTGTCCTGAGTCATAAGTTCGCTTCACAAATCGAACCGGCAAGAATTGCGGCGCCGCCTTGCCATCGCAGTGAACGACGACTGAGGTCTCATCCCACCGCACCATTCCGCTGACTTGCTGACTCGCCATTCCCGCGAAGCGGGAGCTACAGCGGAACCAGGGATGCTGTATCTCGAAGCCACAGCACTCAAGTTGACGCGACCATCAGGGAGCGGCGACCTTGTACAAATCTCAACGGGACACGGTTACCCTGGTTCCGCTCTAACTTGCTGCCGTTATCCGAAAGACTCCAACGAATTCATGCGCTGAACTTCGGATTCACCACACCAGGTCGTATCGACAGATAAGCTGCCTGCGAATGCCTGATAGATAAGAGATCTGTCGATAAAGCCAAAACACCCTACTGAGCTTCCGGCTCACCGGGAAACAGCTCCGGCTGTTCTTTTGCCCGGCTCGCCGCATCGGCCCGCCTGCGGGCGGAAACGCCAATCAGGCTGACCACTTCCAATGACTGAATGGCCTGCCGGGGTACGTAAATGCGCTGCGTATTGGAGCGCGTGTCGGGCGGCGTGAGCAGCAGCCCGGCCCCCTCCACCAGCGAAAGGTCATTGGCTGCCAGGCCCTCCAGCTCTTCGCCGTCGGCCAGCGTCATGCGCAGCCACACTCCCGCGGTCCGGGGCCGGATCGAGAACCGCTTGTGAAGCAGCCGTTCCGGATTCGACTGGTCGCCTGTCTGGGAAGGGAAGTCGCGCACATAGCAGACCCACTTCACCTGGTCCCACCCCATGCGCAGCACCTTGCCGGTCAGGTCCAGGATCTCCAGCTCGGCGGCATCCTGGCCGAAACTGGCCCCTGCGTAACCGGCGCACCAGTCCCTCGAGAACTTGCGCACGATCACAGGCTTGCGATTGGAGGCCATTGCTCTGGATTGTCGCATGTTCGAGTCGGGCGCCGCGAACCTTGTAAGCTTGCGAAAGCGTTTCACCAAGCTCTAGCCAAGCGGTTGCAGTTGTGTTAATGTACTGCTTTGCCGTCTCTGCCGGCTTTCTTCCTAACAGTAACAACATCAGGGACTTGGCAGCGGTTTGAGAGGGCGGAAGCAGGTACTGGAATGCCCGACTACATCTACCTTTTGGAAAACCGCCTTTCGGCGGATCAAAGGCACGCGCTGACCCAGTTGCGCGAGGTGGCCCGCGAGGCTGGTACCATCCTGTTTTTGACTGGCGATGCGGTACGTGACCTGACCAGTGGCCACGCTGTCCGCGATCTCGAAATCTCAGTCCATGGAAATGCACTTAAACTAAAGAAAACAATAGAAAAACTTGGCGGAAAAATCTGGGGCGAGCACGAGCCCTCGCAAAGTCTTTACCTGTGCTTTCCCGGAACCGTCCGCGTCGACCTGATCAGCACCCACAGCGTCAGCTATCCCAAGCCGGGCAAGCCCGTTTATCGTCCCGCCTCCATCCAGGATGACCTGCGGCGTCGCGACTTTACCGTCAACGCCATGGCGATCTCGCTCAATGAAGGATCGTTCGGCCTGCTCATGGACCCCCTCAACGGGGCCGCGGATATCGAGGCGCGGATCCTGCGGCTGGTCTCCAATTACGGCTTTATCGAGGACCCGTCGTTGCTGATTCGGGCCACCCGGTATCGTGCCCGCCTGGGATGGGAACTGGATCTGAAGACCCGGAGCCGCTACGACAACGCCAAGAGCGAGGGGGTGATCGAGTTTCTCTCCCCCCATGCCCGCAGCCAGGAACTGGAACAGATCGGCCACGAGGAAGACGGCCTGAACGTGTTGCGGGCGTTGGAGGCCGAGGGCTGGATGAAGGTTCTGTTCCCGGCCTGGACTTCCGCCAAGGCCGACGAGGAAAAGCTCAGGGCTCTGCACGAGCTGGCCGTCGAACTGCTCCTGCAGGGCGTCCATGCCGACATGTCGGCGGCGCAGATGCAGTTGCTCACCGCAAAGCTCCCCTCCAGGGATCTCAAGGCACTGAAGAAATCGTTGCTGCGTCCCGGCTTCGTTCAGGAGTGGAACAGTCTTGACGCGCTGGCTGCGGGCTTTCAGAAGGTGTTGTTGTCAAAGGACAAGGCCAAACCCTCAGCCGCCTACAAGCTGTTCACCAGCTATGACCCTGAAGCCGTGCTCTGGCTTGGATTCACGAGCAAGAACGCGGCCGTTCAGGAGCGCTTCAACCAGTTCCTGAAGGTGTGGCCGGAGGCCCGTCAGCGAATTCCCCACGCGCTCATGCAGGAGATGCGCATTACCCCCGAGCTGGCCAAATACGGCGAGATCGTGCACGCGGTGTTCCTGGAGCTGATCGATGGCCGCTTGGCCGCGCCGGAGGAGATGCGTGCCTGGCTTGAGCCCCATTCTCCGCCAGCCCCGCCGCCCCAGGTCACCATCAAGCGGCCACGCGTCAAGCGTGCCGAAAAGCTCAAGGAACAGCCTTTCGATGAAGACGAGGACGCTGAGGAGAGCCTGGTTGTGGACGACGACCTCGACGACATCGGCGGCGACGAGGATGAGATCGATCTGGGCCTCAGCATTCCCAAGGCCGATCTGGACCTGGAGACACTCGACGAATCGGAAGTCGGCGAGGATGAGCTGGAAGGTGAGGAGGAGGAACCGGCTCCCGCCGCCATGAAATCCCGTGGCAAGAAGCCCGCCCCCGCTGAGCCGCCAAAGAAGGCTGCGAAACCCGCGGCCGTCCCCGTGAAGGCTGAAAAGCCGGCTGCCAGGCCGATTGCGGAAAAGCCTGTGAAACCGGAAGAGCCGCAGCCGCCGTCTGCGCCCAAGCCTGAAGCCAAGCCGCGGCCGCCGTCTAAGACGAAGCCTTTGCCTGCGCCGAAGTCTGCCGCCATGCCGCCCGCGCCCCCCGCCAAGGCAAAGCCTGCTCCTGTTCCGCAAAGAGCCAAGCCGGCGCCGGAAACCAAGGCAGCGCCACCCGTCAACAAACCCGCGCCCGCTGCCAAAGCAGGAAAGGCTCCCAAGCCTGTAGCCGTGAAGCCTGCAGCCAAGCCGCCGGCCAAAGCCCCGGCAAAGCCTGCGTCGAAGACTCCGGCCATGAGTGCAGCCAAAGTGCAGCCGAAACCCTCAGCCAAAGCCCCGGCCAAAGCTCCGGTCAAGTCCAAAGCTCCCGCCAAGGCTCCGGCCAAAGGCATCGCGCCGCAGAAGCCAAAGCCATCCAAGCCGGCTGCAAAGAAGCCCGCCCCCAAACCGGCAAAGAAGCGTTAGGGAACCTCCGATCAACTCGAAGTTTTGAAAGCGCGCGGCCGGGACCGGAACCCAACAAGTTGGTGTCTTGAAAGGGCGCGACTGGGACCAGCAACCCTCGGAACAAGCAGATGTTTTGAAAGGGCGGCTGGGACCGGCAATCCTCGGAACAAGTCGATGTTTTGAAAGGGCGCGGCTCTACATGACACCGCCATAAACGTTTTGTTTTCAATGTCTGCATTTTCGTTGTACTACCATTGTCATGCGAAGTACAATTAGGGCATGGAAACCAGAACCGTAACGCTAATGATCCGGCATCGGGGCGCTGATGGCAAGTGGAGGCGGAGCCCGGCTGCAAGGGGCGCAAACGGGCGGGTCAAGCCCGATCACGCGCGGATAAAGGACAAGGCCGTACCGGTGGCGGACGGGGCCTACGAACTGCGGCACTACGAGAACAGGCGGGTGGTGTACACCATAAGCGCTAAGATAACTAATCAGTAACGCTACTCATTGTGCGGTTATCACCTTGGTTACCCCACCGGTTGCGTGTCAAGCTAGACAAAAAGTCGCCACGAAGCCTTAACTTAGCGCCTATGGTGGTGTACACCCCCGCCGGAAAGAACGCGGCGGACGCTGACGCCCAGCGCGTCCGGCTGGAGAAGGAAAGCACCGCGAAGGTGGTCGCCGAAGACGCCGGTCTCCAGATCGTGACCGAGGAGGAACGCAAGACGCTCAAGGCCACGGCTGCCGCCTATATCGCTGATGCTGAGGGGCGGGGAGCGATGGCTGCGGCAAGGATGGCCCGGTCGGCGACCAAGGAGTTCTTCGCCCTCACGAAGAAGACGTTTGTCGACGAGGTCCGCAAAGAGGACTTCTACCGATTCCATGCGGCGCTCCGTAAGCGCGGGTGCGTGGACAGGACCCTAGCCAATAAACATTCAAGGGTCACCTCCTTGAAGC
>CAVRAQ010000022.1:0-141430 GCA_963718985.1 uncultured Acidobacteriaceae bacterium | reverse complement strand
GGTTGCGGGGGCTGGATTTGAACCAGCGACCTTTGGGTTATGAGCCCAACGAGCTACCGGGCTGCTCCACCCCGCATATACAGTTTACCAACACCACTTGCGCGGGTCAAATTACTGACTGCGCAAGGCATGTCTTGTATCCGGTACACTGCTGAGGACCCCGGAAACCTGAGCGAGGAACCCCTCGGATGTCGCATCGCATCTCTATGTTGCTGTCCTGGCCGTCATTGTGGTTACGTTGCTGGCGGTGGCGCTCTATCGCACCTCCCAGGTAAAGACCAAGGCCGATTACCTGGTGGCGGGCCGGTCGCTGCCGGCGGTGGTGCTGGTACTCACGCTGCTCACCTCGTGGATCGGCGCCGGCTCGCTCTTTGCGGGGGCTGAGAACGCTTACAAGAACGGTTTCGCCGCGCTATGGCAACCGGCCGGCGGCTGGCTGGGACTGCTGCTCATCTACTTCATCGCTCCGCGCGCCCGCAAGTTCGCCCAGTTTACCCTGCCTGACCTGCTTGAAGTCCGCTACAACCAGACCGCGCGGGTGCTGGGCACCTTTGCCATTCTCTTCGCCTACGTGGGCATCACCAGCTACCAGTTCAAGGGCGGCGGAAACGTACTGCACCTCATCTTTCCTGACCAGGTCACCCCCGAGCTGGGCGCATACATCATCGCCGCCTTCGTCATCCTCACCACCGCGCTGGCGGGCATGTCTTCGGTGGCTTACATGGACGTGGCCATCGGCTCGCTGGTCACAGTGATCTGCATCATCGCCGCGCCCATGCTCCTGCTCAAAGCGGGCGGATGGGCGGGTCTGCACGCCGCGCTCCCGGAGTCGCACTTTCAGGTGCTGGGCAACCTGACCCTGGTGCGCGCACTCGAGTTCCTGGTTCCCACCATGCTGCTCATGCTGGGCAACCAGGTGATGTACCAGAAGTTCTTTTCCGCCCGAACTGAGCGGGACGCGCGCATCTCTGTCATCGGCTGGATTCTGGGCACCGTGGTTCTCGAAACTTTGATCGTAGCCATCGCCGTTATCGGCTCCGCGCTCTATTCCACCGGCGAGGTGGCTCGCCAACCTTACGAGATCATCCCTTATACGGCGCGCCATGGGCTGCCGGCGCTGATGGGCGCGCTGCTGCTGGGCGCGGTCTTCGCCAAAGTCATTTCCACGGCATCGAACTACCTGTTCTCCCCGGCCACCAACCTCATCGAGGATGTTTTCGTCCGCTATATCGCGCCGGGGGCGTCGAACAAGCGGATCCTGATTGTCTCCCGCCTGGCGGTGGTGCTGCTGGGCTGCTGGGCGCTCTACCAGGCCATCTACGCTCCCAGCATTCTTGAGAAGATGCTGTGGGCCTACACCATTTATTCCGCCGCGCTCACGCCGGTAGTTCTGGCGGCCTTCTACTCGAAACGGGTCACGGCCTGGGGCGCGGTGGCCGCCATCGCTGCCGGCACGGTGATTACGCTGGTCTGGGATGTGCCCGGAGTCAGGCCGCTGTTCCCTCCCATCCTCGCCCAGCGCGACGCCATCTTCCCGGCGCTGTTTGTGGCCGTGGCCGCCATGGTGGTAGTGAGCCTGTTCACCCGCGCACCGGAGCCCGAGCAGTTGGCGCAGTTCTCCGATTAGGCTGCAGCGGCGCACCTCTACAATTGGTTTGAAAATCCGTCCAGTCGCCGGTCTTTGCACGCCATGCAAAAAAGACATCGCAAGCCGAGTTAACCGGCGGTATAGTGTGGGCTAGCCGCAAGGCGTCATAGAAATCCCGGCTAAATCGCACCTGGGAGGCGTTATGCGAAGGATTATAGTTACGGCTACTTCTCTCATTTCCTTGTTAATCATGTTGGCCTTCGCAACGCCGGCCCATGGGTTTCAGGCTCCCACCGTCTGGGTTGACGCGAACGGAAATGTACACTCCTCTCCGCCCGAGGCGATCCCGGCGACCGGCCCGGGGCAGCCCGCTGGGACTTATACCGCGCCCGGTTACGCCCCGCCAGCGTCCCCTCCCGGCGTGGCAGCGCAGCCAACCGCGGCGACCGTGCCCGCGAACCAATATCTGTTGTGGCAGGATCCAGCCGAAGGCGCATTTTCCGTCTCCCTGCCCATGGGCTGGCGGATCTCCGGCCGCACCGTCCGCACTACCCAGACCGATGTCCATTACGTGGTCAGGGCGCAGTCGCCCGATGGCGGCGCGAGACTGTTCATGGACGATCCAAAAATCATGATGCGTGAAGTTCCCAACCAGGGGACGCAAATGATGGGCACAGGAGTCGGGCAGGTGATGCCCACCGGCTCGGGCGCCAGCCTGGTTCTGGAGCCCTATCGTCCCGGAGACCAGTTTGCGGCCGAATATGTTCAGCAGACTCTCTGCCCGTCGGCGGACATGTTGCACGGCGGCCCCATCGCTGACCAGACGCAGGCCCTGAATGCCGAGTACGGCCCCATTGCGCAGGCGGAAGGCAAGACCATGCACGCCGATGTCGGCGAGGTGTCGTTCAGGTGTGGCGCCCGCGTTGGTTATGTCTATGCCATCACTGTGCAGGCCTGGCAGCCCGGCGGTGCGGTATCCATATGGGCGGTCTATCGCATCGCCGGATATCTTTCCACTCCCGCTGACAGCGCGTCCGCGGCCGCTGCCGTCAACCAGATGCTGGGCACATTCCAGATGAACCAGGCCTGGCTGCAGAATTACGCAAAGCAGAACAACGATATCGCCGGCAACGTGATCCGCGAGTCCAACGCCATTACCCAGACCACCATCCAGCGGGAGCAGGCGATGAATGCCGCCATGCTCCAGTCCATCCAGGCCTCACGTCAGAACGCCGCCGCCGTTTCCAGCGCCATCGCCGGGTCCACGTCCTCCGCGTTCAGCGCCAACACCAATGGGCACGACTACAACGCCCAGCTGAAGACAAAGACGGTGTGCGACGACCTCGGCCGCTGCCAGACCGTCGATGCCGGCATCGCCAACTGGTATAGCGACTGCAGCGGTACATTCTATCCGGGCCCGGCTTCAGGCGGCCCGCCGCCGGCCAGCCAGAGCGCCTGCTGGTCAAAGGGCCACTGAGCAGCCCGCCGGTCCCAGCGAGAATGTCGGGCGCCCCATCCTTTCGCCGTCTGTCTGGCGAAAGGGTGGGAAGCCCAAGCACTCAATTACGCGTTGGCCCGCTGCGCCACCAGCATCGATTCCATTATCTGGTCCGAAACTTCCTTCACAGACGCCGGTGAATGCGACAGAAACAGCGTGTTGGTCCTGTCGCTCTCGCCAATGGACTTCAGCGTGTCGAAATACTGCGTCACCAGCACCAGTTGCATCACGTCTCGTGACGACGCTCCGTCCACCACCTTCTGGAACTGCTCGATGGACACCTGCAGCCCTTCGATGATCGCCTTCCTCTGATTGGCGATTCCCTGCCCCTGCAGCGCCTTGCTCTCCGCCTCGGCCTCGGCCTTTTTCACCACCAGGATCTTCTCCGCCTCGCCCCGGGCGTTGGCTGCCACCTGCTCGCGCTGCGCGGCGTTGATGTCGTTCATGGCCGACTTCACCTTGGCGTCGGGAACGATGTCGGTCACCAGCACGTTGACGATCTCGTAGCCGAAGGTAGCCATGTCCGCATCCAGCTCCTGCTTTACCGCCGCGGCAATCGACGATTGGGTGGCAAACACCTCGTCCAGCGTCATGCCCGGAACGTGGCCCAGAATCACCTGCTCCACGTAACTCTTGATCTGCGCCACCGGGTCGGAGAGCTTGTAGTAGGCGTCATACACCTTTTCCGGCCGCACCCGATTCTGCACCGAGATGGGAATCGTGACGAACACGTTGTCCTTGGTCTTGGTCTCCATGGTCAGCGTGATCTGATTCACGCGCAGGCTCACCATGCCGGCCACCGAATCGAAGTACGGCACTTTCCAGTTCAGGCCCGGCTCGGCCACCCGAAGAAACTTGCCGAACCGCGTGATCACCGCCACCTGCGCCGTGTTCACCGTGAAGAAGCTCCCCAGAATCAAAGACAGAACGATGATGGCGACAATCGCCAGCAGAACTATGAAGAATATGTCCATTCGAGTCCTCCGCTGCTTCGCGAGGAAGCAACGCACGATTATATAGGGCCGCCGGGTCTGGCGAGTTAAAAGCCCGCATCGCCACCGGCCGAAGCCCGATTCAACAGGGCTCTTGTTTCTCAAAAAAATCCTGCCCGACCTCCGCAAACAGGCTTAAACTGTCCGTGTAAATCCCCTGAAGGCCATGCCTGTCGCCCAGTTGACTCTCGAAATTCGCATCGAGCACGCCCAGTCGCTCAAGGATCGGCGTCAGGTGGTGCGCTCGCTCAAGGACCAGTTGAAGCAGGGCTTCAACGTCTCAGTGGCGGAGCTGGACGAGGCGGTCACCTGGCAGTCGGCCACCCTCGGCGTGGTAGCTATCTCCCGCTCCCGCGATTACCTGCATGGCCTCGTCGATGAGGTCGAGCGAACCGCCCGCCGCATGTTGAATGAGCTGGGCGCCGAGCTCGCCGACTCCTTCTGGGAGTACCTCGAGAGCTGAAGCCCTCGGCAATCTCAGAACAAGTCTGTGCTTTGACCGTGCGCGGCTTCAGCCTCCGCCCCCATCCACAAATCCGGGTGCCCCATCCTTGCGATTCTCTCTATCGCAAGGGTAGGAAGCCGCAGATCTCGTTTTGAACCGGCGCAGCCTCGCCCCGCCCGAGGCATAGGCCGCTCCTGAATCAGCATCCACTACGTCCTGAACGGCTTTGCGATCGGCACCGGGAGAACCCACTCCGACATGAATGTCCACGACAGCCGCGACGGCGAAGACCTTTACAGCGCTCTCCGCGACGAGGTAATCCCGCTGTTTTATCAGCGCGACCGCGACGGATTGCCGAGGGGATGGATCAAACGCATGACGCGCACCATCCGCACCCTGGGCTGGCGCTTCAATGCCGATCGCATGGTGATGGATTACACGCTGAAGGGCTACATTCCAGCCGCCGGCGGGACCTCGAGCGAGATCAGGCTGTATTCGTGAGCAGGCTGGAGGTATCTCAATAGTGGGGCATGAGCATTCCATTTGTTCGGGTCTGTTGACATCATCGCGAGCAGATTTTTTACAGGCCGAAGGCGCATCCGTAGGTTGATCGGCTGGTAACTTCCGCGTTGGCGGTACAACCGGAATCACTGAATCATCTTATCGGGAACGGCCTTGCGAAAGGTTCGGCAGAGTTCGGTATCTCGTCCCCAGGAAAGCTCGGCAGCGACCGGAATGACCAGGCAGAGACGGCTCTCCCACTCCCTGGCCGCCGCGCCGGTGAGCTTTTCCTCTTTGTCCTTACCGGTAGCCGGATCGACCGAATAGCGGAGCACCTCGTCGGTAATAGCCAGAAGAGGTTTGCCTGTTGCGGGGTCGATTTTATAGATATCCTGGTCGCCCTCCTTGTGGTCTAAGACCACTTCAGAGGTACGGCACCAGCGGCCAACCTGATAACCGCCCTCCTCCTGATTGAAAACGGCAAAAACAGACGGGGACACGTCGACACCTCCGGTAGGTTCCCCGCAATCCGTACGGACGCCGGGAATGGGATGGCCCTTCTCATACTCATATCCCGGGTTCCAGCGAGCCCGCCATCCCACTTTGGGCAGCAGGTAAAAAGTGGTGAACAAGGATCCGCCTTCACAATCCTCTCTGCAATAGGCATAGTCTATGGGCAGTTCGCCGGTTGCGTGTCCAATCCAGGGATGAAAGTTGAATTCGTACCCGCTGAGCAGAAGATCCACTTTGCCGGTGTCCAGCGCGATGCTGTAGGCCGACCAAAAATCGTCGGCTGGAGTGCCCGCCTCCTCCTTGCGCTCGCTGACGAAGACCAGCGCGTAACCATCCTTGACGCCGACTTCTCGATAAGCACTCACTTTCCGCCCGCGAAGCGCCGCGCGAACTTGGGCCATCACCGTCAATTCGGACTCGATATCTACCCAGTGAAATCCGTCGGGCATGGTCCTTGCCACAGCGGGAATCGGAGCGGGCGGCGGCGGTGGTGAGGGTGGTGGCGCCGGCGGTTTTGGCGGTGGGGCCAGGGGAGGATACTGTTGCGCTGCTACGGGCAAACAACCGGCCAACAGAAGGAGTGTCAGAATTCGAATTCCGGTCATACTCCTATAACTCCAAAGTATCGCGCCGATTATAAACCCGGCCGCATGGTGGGCAACCCGATACCGATTACGTGTATCTCAATGGGACGCCTCCTCGCTACCGCCTTATACCCTCAAGTCGACGGGTGTCAAAAGCGGCGGACCATCCCATTAGCTACATTTCGGCAGCCCTTGTGAGCCCGAACAAATTGGGAAGAATCAAATCCAGGTTTTTCCGCAGCTCGCTCAGCACATCACTGCCGACAACTAAGAACCGGAGCTATACTCTCAGCGGCATTCCGCCGTTGCGGAGAGTCGTTATGGAAAAGCTCGACCTGAAAAAGCAGTGGAAGCATCTTTACCAGCCGCCCGCTACTGTGATTACGGCGGTTGACGTGCCCCCGCTCACCTATCTCATGGTGGACGGCGCCGGCGACCCCAACAATTCCCCGGCCTTTCAACAGGCCATCGAGGCGCTCTACTCGCTCTCCTACACGCTGAAGTTCTCGCTCAAGAAGAGCCCCCGCCCGGTTGACTACGGCGTGATGCCGCTGGAAGGGCTGTGGTGGGCCGACGATCCGGGCCCGTTTCATCAACAGGACAAGTCTGCGTGGAAGTGGACCGCAATGATCCTGCAGCCGGATTTCATCGGACGCAAACAGGTGGACGCCGCCTTCGACGAAGTACGCAGGAAGAAGAATCCCGCGGCGCTCGACCGGGTACGCCTGGAGACGCTCGAGGAAGGCGCCGCCGCGCAGATTCTCTACGTGGGGGCGTTTTCAGACGAGGGACCGACGATTCAGCGGATTCACGACTTCATCCACGCCGCCGGCAAAGAGCTCAGCGGCAAGCATCACGAGATCTACCTGAGCGATCCGCGCCGGACCGCGCCGGAGAAGCTGAAGACGATCATCCGCCAGCCGATGAAGTAGCAGCTCAGTCGGCGAAGACTTCTTCCTGGACCTTGGCGCGCTCGATCAGTCTCACCGGATAGTAGGCGTTGCGCGTGTACTGCTTGACCATGCGGTTGGTGTTGAAGTAGGAGCCGTTGAAGGCCAGGGTGTTGCGCATCAGGCGCGCCCACTTTTCCGGTGCTCCAGTGTAGAGCGGAACCACGGCGGTTTCCAGCTTGGTGTAGAGCGAGTTGGCTTCCTCCTGCATCGTCTTCGCCGTCCTCGATGGCCCAGCCGGTAAAGCCCTCGATACAGCCTTCGATCCACCAGCCGTCAAGGATCGACAGGCTGGGAACGCCGTTCAGGGCCGCCTTCATGCCGCTGGTTCCCGAGGCTTCATAAGGCCGCTTGGGCGTGTTCACCCAGACATCCACGCCGGCGGTGAGCAATGCGCCCAGATCCCAGGCGTAGTTTTCGAGATAGACAATCCGCAGCACGTCGTTTGAGAATTTGGCGGCGTCTTCGAAGACCTCCTGGATCATCTTCTTGCCGGGCTCGTCCTGGGGGTGAGCCTTGCCGGCGTAGAGAATCTGCAACCCGCCGGCAGCGGTGGCGATCTTGAGCAGCCGCTCCAGATCGGCAAACAACAGGTTGGCGCGTTTGTAGGTGGCTGCGCGGCGTGCAAAGCCCAGCGTGAGCACCTTGGGATTCAGCACCAGGCCGGTACGCGTGGCAACCTCGGTGAGCAACGCCTGCTTGGCGCGGTCGTGCGCCGCAAGGATCTTGGTCTCCGGCAGATCGATGGCGTTGCGCAGGTAGAGGTTGTCTCGCCGCCACGCGGGAATTTGCTCATCCAGCATCTGCTGGATCGGTTCCGATACCCAGGTGGGCGCGTGGACGCCGTTGGTGATGGTGTCGATTTTAAACTCCGGAAACATTTCGCGCGAGACCTTGCCGTGCTGCATGGCCACGCCGTTGGCATAGCGCGAGAAGCGCAGCGCCAGCAGCGTCATGTTCAACAGGCCGTCGCGAAAACAGCCATGTTTCTCAAGGCGCGCGGTGCGGTCGCCGCCCAGGATGCGAATGGCCTGCTCGGTGGAGAAGCGGTCGTGGCCAGCGGGAACCGGGGTGTGGGTGGTAAACACGCACTTGCGGCGCACCTGATCGATGTCGGCTTCAGTGGCCGCGCCCAGCGGTCCGCCGCCCAACTGCCGCTCAAGCAGCGCCAGCGTCAGCAGCGCCGCATGGCCCTCGTTCATGTGGTAGACGTTTACCCGGTAGCCCAGCGCGTGCGCCATGCGCGAGCCGCCCATGCCCAGCACAATCTCCTGCTGCAAGCGGTAGTTAGTGTCTCCGCCGTAGAGATGATCGGTCAGGCCGCGGTCCCATCCGGAGTTGCCGTCCACATCGGTATCCATCAGGTAGATCGGGACCACGTGCCCGCCACGGCCCTGCATGTCATAGCGCCAGGCGCGCACGTTCACAATCCGGTCTTCGACTGAGACCGTGACCCGCGCCGCCTCCTCGGTGCAGAAGGCCGCCGGGTCCCAGGGCTGAACTTCTTCGCTCTGCATGCCGGTGTGGTCAAGCTGCTGCCGGAAGTATCCCTTGCGATGCAGCAAGGTGAAGGCTACGAGTGGAATCCCGAGGTCGGCCGCGGAACGCAGCGTATCTCCGGCCAAAACGCCAAGGCCGCCGGAGTATGTGGGCATGCTGGGATGGATTGCGATCTCCATGGAGAAGTACGCAACATGTCCCGAGCTGGGAAAGTTCTCGTAGGAAAATGGCTTTAATATTGTCGCTTGCATGGCTCTATGTTCTCCGCGCCGCGTTCACCCTTGAATGCGGCCATCTGGGGATAGAAATCCAACACAAGCCGACAGGCTCTGACTATCCACCTGATCTTCATTGGGCACAGCACCATCCGATTTTATCAAGGAACGGCTTAAAAGGCGCTTAAAGTATCGAAAGCCCTGTCCCACGAACGGGTTACGACGCACACTTTCCGGTCACGGGCGCCCGCCCGCGGGTTCGGCATGAACCGGCCGCTCAATCATCGTGAGCCGTTCTTAACTCAGCCGGTGCGCGCCCTCGGACGCGTGGCAGATGTGGATCTCAGGCACGATGCCGGTCTGGGCCGCATAACGGGCTCCCAGCGCTTCGGCAAAGGCCGGGGCATGGCTCTGTTCCACCAGGTTGATCGTGCAGCCGCCAAAGCCGCCGCCGGTAAGCCGCGCGCCGATCAGGCCCGGCAAATCCTGCGCCAGCGCCACCATGGCGTCGGCCTCTACGCAACTGCCCTCGAAGTCCTTGCTGTAGCTGGCGTGGGCTTCGGCCATCAGCCGGCCCAACTCCTTCATGTCGCCGCGCAGCAAAGCCTCGTATGCAGCCACGGTGCGCAGGTTTTCGCTGATCACGTGGCGGGCGCGCATCAGCGACTTGGGCGCCATCTCGTGGCCCCATTTGTCCAGATCTTCGAGCGTGGCGTCGCGCAGGAAGGGAACTCCCGGCCGGTGGCTGGCAATGACGGCGCAGGCGGCTTCCGATTCGCGGCGGCGGGTCGGGTAGTCGCCGCCGGCAATCGAGTGCTTGACCATGGTGTTGGCGATAACCAACGCCACGTTGGCGGGAATCGGCGCCAGCCGGAAGCTCAGGTCGCGGCAATCGAGCAGCAGCGCGTGGTTCTCCTTGCCGTTGGCGGAGATGAACTGGTCCATGATGCCGCAATTGGCGCCGACAAACTCGTTCTCGACGCGCTGGCAGAGCCGGGCCAGCACCGGACCCGGATAACTGGCGCCGATGAGCGACAGCACCGCCAGCGCCGTGACCACCTCAAGGGCGGCCGAGCTCGATAGCCCGGAACCCAGCGGCACGTCGCCCCACAGGCTGAGGCTGAAGCCGGGAATCTTGTGGCCCTCGCCGGTGAGAATGGCAACCACGCCCATGGGGTAGTCGCTCCAGTGCTTGCCGGCCTTGGGCTGCGCCGCTGCGTCAAAGGTCTTCTCTTCTCCGAAGTTCTCGGAGTAGATGACGATCTTGCCGTCGGTGCGCGGCGAGATGCCGGCCAGGGTGGCAAAGTTGATGGCCACGGGCATCACAAAGCCCTCGGCATAATCGGTATGCTCACCGATCAGGTTCACGCGGCCGGGCGCGACAAAGATGGCAGGCTCGCGCGTTGAAGCGGGCAACGTGCATGGAACGAAGGACGGCGGGATCGTGCATTTCAGTCAGAACCTTTCAATTGAATTAATAAATCTGGCGATGCCGGTTGCAAATGGAGCTGCAACTGTCTCTCAGACGCCGGAAAACGAGAATCGGAAGATGGTTTTCCGCGAAAATGAGAACGTTTTCTTGTTTCACCTCCATTCACGCGTTTCTCCGGCCATCTGCTCTCACCTTATCTCCCATTGTGTCCGCGCAGGCCGCGGTCAATCTCTCCCAGATGCGGTCGAGCCACGCCTCGTGCTCCGGCTTCATCAGCACCGAGCGCAGGCATGTCACCAACGCGGCCTCAGCTCCGACTTGCGTCGGCAGCGGCCGGCGCAAACCAGGACAGCGGCAATTGTACAAGAGCCAGGTGCAAATCCCGCGCGGCGCAGGCAGCAAAGACATCCTGCGCCAGTTCCGAGGCCAGTTCCGGGGTCTCGGCGTTCAGCTTCCACACCACAATATCCAGTTCCGGCGCGCCGGCTGCCGAGCGGCTGGAAGCGCGCGTCGTCCGACGCAGCCGCCGGTCCAGTTCCAGGGCCGCCGCTCCGCCCCTGCCAGGCCGCGGGCAAACTCGCCTCCCGGCACAAGCGGCAAAAGCTGCTGCGTGGCCCACAAGGCCACCGCCGCGGCTCCGGCGCGCGAACACTCCAGGCTGATCTCGCCCAGGTGCAACTGCTTTGAGGTGAAGTAGGTGTAGGGCGAATCGTGCTTGTAGAAGCGCCCCACCGCCGGGTCGCGGAAGAGCACGCACCCGCAGCCGTAGGGCTGCAAGCCGTGCTTGTGCGGGTCGATCACGATGGAGTCGGCCTGGCCGATGGCCGCGAAGGCCCGGCGCGCCGGCTCGTCGAGAGCATCGGAGATGAGCCGGAAGTAGCCGCCGTAGGCCGCGTCCACGTGGACCCGGAAGCCGTACCGCTGCCGCAGCGCCAGGATCTCGTCCAGCGGGTCCACCGCGCCCATGGCCGTGGTGCCCAGCGTCGCCACCACCGTGCCCACATCGCCCTTGCGCAGTTCGGCTTCCAGCGCCTCCATGTTCATGCGTCCGCGGTTGTCGGCTGGCAATCGCCGCATACTCCAGCTTGAGCACGGCGGAGATGCGGCGGTGGGTGTAGTGCGCCTGCTCGGAGCCCACGATGCCGCTTGCCCGGCGCCAGCTGCCCGGCCACCCACAGCGCCTCCAGGTTGGCCAGGTGCCGCTGGAGGTCAGGTGGCCCAGGAACTCCGTCCAGCCGAACATTCCGGCGATCTCGCCGACGGCCTCAATCTCCATCTCCGAGCTGGCCCGGCCGCCGTCGCGGCATGGTTGTTGGGGTTGATTGTCATGGCCAGCGCGTAGGCGGCCCGCGCCACCGGATGCGGCGGCTTGAGCATCTGCCCGGCATAGAGAGGATGGAAGTAGGGATAGTTGTCGCCCAGCCGGTGCGCCACAGCCTCCAGAACCCGGCCATCGCCGCCGGGTCAGCCGTCGGCTCAGAAGGCCGGCAAGGCCGCGAACTCCTCCTCCAGCAGCTCGGTGGCGCGAGATAACAGGCCGGGTACGGGATCGTGGGGCATGGCGACCTCTCACAGTAACACAACTGAGATGTGACGACGTTAAGGCCTATACCGGATCAACAAGTTGCGCAGCGACTCAGAAAGCGGAAATCGCGATGTGAGGCGGAACGCTAGAATTCGTGCGCTCATTTTTGACAGGGATGGTACACTGTTGTCAGCGTTAGACCGAACCGGGCGTGAGCAGTACTCGCCCAACCAAGCAAGATTCTGCCAGTGGTCGCTCCGATTCATCCAGCGCAATTCAATCCAGGAAATACGAACAAGATGGAACAAGGTACTGTGAAGTGGTTCAATGACGCGAAGGGCTTCGGCTTTATTTCGCGCCAGAACGGCGAAGATGTGTTCGTGCACTACTCTGCGATCAACTCAAGTGGTTTCAAGAGTTTGCAGGAAGGTCAAGCCGTGCAATTCAACGTTGTGAAGGGGCCCAAGGGATGGCAGGCTGCCGACGTGCAGCCGCTCTAAGCCCTGTTGGCCGGATTCCGGCAGAATCTAGCAAACACAAACGAGGGCTGGGAGCGATCCCAGCCCTCGTTTGTCTTTTCTGGAGCCGCAGAATGGCCTGGTTCAAATGCCGGATCTCTTATTCAGCAGGCAAAATCCGGCATTCAATAAAGTGGCAAAGGTCACCCAGGCCCAGTAGGGCGCCATCAGCCACGCCGCCACCGGTGCAATCCGGCCAAATGCCAGGGTCGTAAGTCCAACCGCAATCCACAACACAGCCACGTTCGCCAGTGCGACCCCGATCTCATGTTCGTGGAAGAACATCCATGCCCAGACAAGGTTCAACCCCAGTTGCACCAGAAACAGCACCAGAGCCCTGGAGCGCACAGGCGAAGGGGCGGTCAGCCACACCTGCCATGCGGCGATGGCCATCAGCGCGTAAAGCAGGGTCCAAACCGGGCCAAACACCCAGTTCGGCGGAGTGATCGCGGGCCTCTCCAGGCTGCGATACCATCCCGTCAACTCGCCCGCTGTCCACCAACCGCCAATTCCAGCCACGGCAAAGCAGACTCCAAACCAGAGCAATAAGGCAATCCACTGCATTTCGGCCGCCCCTTCTTTCTCAAAGACATGACAACCGCGCAGACTGCGGGGGCAAATCGAAATCTCACTGCATCGGGCGCTGTTTTCCTGCCTGGCCCGAATTTATGGACGACGCAAAAGGAACTGTCTCAGTTGGGCAGAACCTTAAAGATCCCAGCTGGGTGCGGTGCCGGGAATAGCCGCACCGGGAAATGCGCCGGCGCCACTCCACTCCGGAACCGGAAAGCTGTCGTTCGGATGCGCCTCCGGCCCTGGCGCGTTGCGGTGATGGCGGCGAAGCGTCTCCTGAATCTCGGGCAGAGCCGCCATGCGCTCGGTGCGAGATTGCCGATCCCAGAACATCACGAAACCTTGTCCACACACACAGCAATGGGTCTCGGCGTTCCCATTTGTGCGCTTGCAGAGTACCTGCATCGCGACCTCGTTTGTGCCGGGCCGATTCCCGCCACGAAGGTGACGATAGGTCGCCGATGCCATGGATGAACATTCCACCATGGCGGCAGGATCATCAGTCTTTGGGGGCAGAATTCCATCCCCATTTCGTGGGAGGGCGGCGCCGGGCTCTGCGTGTGCGCCGGGGCGGCGCGGGGCGCTTGCGGCAACTCACTTGCGCAAACGATGCAGATGCCCAAAAGCAAAGAGGGTGAAGCTCGCCGGCCTCACCCTCTTCTCATGCGGTTCCCGATCATCGTCGAGTCCGCCACCCGCTCAATGGGCCGCGGTCTGACAGGGCGTCTGCTCAAACAGTTCGAGATTCTCGCCTTTCCACACCATGGAGGAGTGGATGCGATCGTAACCGCTGGGAAGGTCAAAGAAGATGAACTCCTCGATAGGGCCGGGCCGCATCTTGCGGTATTCGGCCAGGTGGATCGCGGCCTGGGCGAACCCGTCCGGCTGGCGGGCGGCATTCAGGCCGAACATATCCGCCTCTTTCTCCTGCGCGCGAGTCTGGGTATTCATGACCGGGGTGAGCACAAAGAGCAGGATTCCAACCAGCAGGACAACCAGCGGCAGCACCGCCGGATCGCCGATTTCGCGAATCTGCCAGCGCGCTCCCCAGTGCGCCAGGGTCCAGGCCAGTCCCCAGCGCAGGTAGGCAAACGATGCAACCACCACAATCAGCAGGAAAATCAGCGTCTTGGGAATGTGGTTCATTACGTAGTGGCCCATCTCGTGGCCCATCACGGCCTGAATCTCCTCCGGCGAACCGCGCCGAAGCAGGTTGTCGTTCAGCGTGATGCGCATGGTGTTGCCAAAGCCGCTCACATTGGCGCTCATGCGCGTGGTCTGGCGGCTGGCATCGATCTGGTAAACGTCGTTGGCTGGAATTCCGTTGGCGTGCGCCATGCTGAGGATTGGAGCTGTAATCTTGGGATCGTTCAGCCGCGTCACCTTGTTGAAGATCGGCTGCAGATAGACGGGACCGATGGCGACAATCACCACCTGGAGCGCCATGGTGGCGATCGAGCCCCAGATCCACCAGGTGTTGCGCAGCTTGCGCACGATGGCAAACAGCACCATAACGACAATGCCTCCCAAGACCAGGTTCACCAGAAAAGCCTTGCCCTCATCGCCCATCCAGGGACCGAAAGTCTGCGTGGCCAGGCCATATTTGTGCTCCCGGACAAAGTTCTCGTAGAACTCGAGTGGGAAACCCAGCACCGTGGTCAGCAGTAGGTACTGGACCCAATACAGAAAAGTCTGCAGCCACCTGAAGCGCGTGATGCGCTCAGCCAGGTCGCGCATGCGCGCCGACCAGCGCAGATTCAACAGCAGCAGGCAAACGGCGGAGGCATAGAGAAAATCCCACAGAAGCAGCCAATAGCCGCCTTCAAAGTAGGCGTTGGAGCGGGCCGTCGCCGCCGGCGGAATCATCGCCATGTAGGCCTCAGTGGCCGCGTCGGCGTTGAAGTGCGCCGAGGGCTGGGCCGCGGCAGGCACTTTCGTGATGTCCACAGTTGGCTGGATAGCGGCTTGTGCATGGACAGAACCGAAACCGAAAGTCGCAAACAGAACCAGGAGCGCGATGCTCCGCAAACGCCATTGCATAAAGTAACCTCTTCCCAAAACAGGATTTTCCGCGCCCTCTCGCAAACGGATGGCCACTGAACGGAATCACAAGAGTGGATGACCTGCCGAAAGCTGTTACGCGCCCCGGCGCCGGTTAGTTCCTCCCCTTCTGCCGGTATATCCTGAAGGGTTGCCACAGTTGCATTCAATTGCGGTGGCCGGAAAACTCAGGACCTAAAAATATCATGAGCACGCAGACAATTGCCGTACACCTGCCCGACGGGGCCATTCGCGAAGTGCCGGCCGGCACCACGCCTCTTGAGATTGCCAACTCGATTTCGCCGCGCCTGGCCGCGGCCGCCGTGGTTGCGCGCCTGACCCCGCTGAGCGGCGCAAAGCAGCAGGCGGCGGCCGGCGAAGAGCCGTCGGAAGCCGCCATGTACGCCGCCGAGGACGCCGCGGCCCCGCGCCTGGTCGACCTGTCAACGCCGCTCACCGCCGACACGCGCCTTGAGCTGGTCACGGAAAAAGATCCTGACGCGCTCAAAGTGGTGCGCCACTCCGCGGCGCACGTGCTGGCCACGGCGGTGCTCGAACTCTTCCCTGAAACCAAGCTCGGGCACGGTCCCGCGACCGACTCCGGCTTCTTCTACGACTTCTATCGCGAAAAGCCGTTTACGCCCGAAGACCTGGCGCGGATTGAGGCGAAGATGGCCGAAGTGGTGGCGCGGGACGAGAAATTCGTGCACGAATTTGCTCCAAGAGATAAGAGCCTGGAAGGCTTTGAGCGCGACGGCGACTTCATGAAGACGCACTTCGTGACCAAGTTCACCGCGCCCGGCTCCGAGGTGAGCTTCTATCGCAACGGCAAGTTCGTGGACTTCTGCCGCGGGCCGCACGTGCCCTCGACCGGCCGCGTGAAGGCGGTGAAAGTGACCAGCCTGGCCGGCGCTTACTGGCTCGGCGACGAAAAGAATCCGCAGCTGCAGCGCATCTACGGCACCGCCTTCTTCTCGAAGAAGGATCTCGACGAGCACTTTGCCCGCCTTGAAGAAGCGGCCAAGCGCGACCATCGCCTGCTGGGCAAGCAACTGGATCTCTTCAGCATTCAGGAACTGGCCGGCGCGGGGCTCATCTTCTGGCATCCCAAGGGCGCGATGATCCGCAAGATCATGGAAGACTGGATGCGCGAGGAGTGCCTGCGCCGCGGCTACCAGCTTGTCTACACGCCGCACGTGGCCCGCGTGAACCTGTGGCAGACCTCCGGCCACGAGGGCTTCTACGCGGCCAACATGTTTACGCCCATGGAACTGGACGATGCGAGCTATCGCATGAAGCCGATGAACTGTCCGTTCCACATTCTCATCTACAAAAACTCGCCGAAGAGTTATCGCGACCTGCCCGTGCGCTATGCCGAGTTAGGCAACGTTTACCGCTACGAGCGCTCGGGAACCATGCACGGCCTGCTGCGGGTGCGCGGCTTTACGCAGGACGACGCTCACATCTTCTGCACGCCCGGACAGATCGAAGATGAAGTCGTAGCCTGCATCGACTTTGCCGAAGCGGTGCTGAAGACCTTTGGCTTCAATGAGTTCAAGGTCGAGTTGTCGACATGGGACCCCAACGACCGCGCACACTACGCCGGCTCCGATGAGAACTGGAACCTCGCAACCGGCTCCCTGGAGCGCGCGCTTGACCGCAAGGGGATCAGTTACAAGACCATCCCTGGCGAAGCCGCATTCTACGGCCCCAAGATCGACATCAAGCTCGTCGATGTGCTGGGCCGTCTGTGGCAGCTTTCCACGGTGCAGTTCGACTTCAATCTGCCGGCGCGCTTCGAGCTTGAATACGTGGGCGAAGATGGCGCGCGCCATCAGCCGGTGATGGTTCACCGCGCCCTGTTCGGCTCCGTCGAGCGCTTCTTCGGCGTGCTCATCGAGCACTACGCCGGAGCCTTTCCGCTGTGGCTGGCGCCGGTGCAGGTGGGCCTGGTCCCCATCAGCGAGCGCCACAAGGCCTATTCCGAAAAGGTCGAGAAAGCGCTGAAGGAAGCGGGCCTGAGGGTAGAAGTGGACGACCGCAACGAGAAGATGAACGCCAAGATCCGCGACTTCGCCAACCAGAAGACGCCCTACATCCTGGTCTTCGGCGACAAGGAAGAAGCGGGCGGCGCAGTCAGCGTTCGCACCCGCGGCAAAGGCGACCAGGGCTCGATGCCGCTGGCGGATTTTATCGCCAAGGCTGAAGCGCTGGTGGCGGGGCAATCGACGGAGCTGTAACGCAGCCAACTCGCCGGCTTACGCGCAGCGTTGCTGACACCGCTAACTCGTGCGAAGCACGGCTAACCTGCTAACTCCGGCGCCTCAAGCATTGATCACCATCCCCATGACGGCCCCGTAGGCATCCAGCATTGAGTTGTCCAGAGGTCCATATGCCTTCGCCAGACTTCTTAATAGATAAGAACTATTGCTATACTGTTACCGAGGAAAGCCATGACCACTCTGACCATTTCTCTGCCTGAATCCCTGAAGGAGTTCATCGACCGCGAAGTCCAGACCAAGGGTTACGGAAACGTGAGCGAGTATGTTCGCGGACTGCTCCGCGAGGCGCAGTCCAGGGAGGCGGACGTTCGGTTGGAGGCGTTGCTGATCGAAGGGCTGACTACCGGAGAAGATCTTCCGCTTTCGCCGGAATTCTGGAGCGAACTCAAGCAGGATGCGGCTAAGATTCTTGCCAGGCGAAAGTAGCCTGCAAGGATGGCCTTCGAACCTTGATCGTCTACATCCGAACCGCCGCGCGAGAAGATATCCTCCGGCAATATTTCTACTACCTTCTCGAAAAAGACGCAGCTTCTGCCGCGGAGCGATTCCTCGAAAGCGTGCAATCGTCCATAGAGATGCTTTGCCGGGTGCCTGGCGCAGGCGCACCCAGGGTTTTGGAGAATCCAAGACTGGAGGGGCTGCGATCGTGGCCGGTTCGTGGCTTTGCGGCAATCCGCATTTACTACATTCAATCTGAAGATACGTTGCGCGTCGTGCGTGTTCTCCACGGCAAGCGCGACATCAACCCGCTGTTGGAGGAAGAAGCCGCCAGCGATGAGAGTTGCTAACACCGCTAACTCGTGCGAAGCACGGCTAACCTGCTAACTCCGCCGCCTCACGCATTGATCGCCATTCCTTCGACGGCTCCGTACGCATCCAGCATCGACTCGGCCAGCGTGGGGTGAGCGTGGATGGTGAACATCAGCTCCTCCACGGTGCCTTCCAGCTCCAGCACGGCAACTGCTTCGGCAATCAGCTCCGTGGCCTGCGGGCCGATGATGTGGACGCCCAGAATCTCGCCGTACTTCGCGTCGGAGACGATCTTCACAAAGCCGTCGTGGCTGCCGACGATAGTGGCCTTCGAGTTGCCCGCAAAGGGAAACTTGCCCACCTTCACTTCGTAGCCTTTTTCCCTGGCCTGCGCTTCGGTCAGCCCCACCGATCCGATCTGCGGTTCGGTGTAGGTGCAGCCGGGAATGCGGTCGCGGCGCAGCGGCCTGAACCTGGCGCCGGCAATCTTCGCCACGGCGACCATCCCGCTCATCGAGCCCACGTGCGCCAGTTGCGGCAGGCCGGCGACAATGTCGCCGATGGCAAAAACGCCGGGCTCGGCGCGTCTCCTGCGCCTCGTTCACTTTCACCAGCCCGCGCTCCAGCTCGACCTTCGTCTTCTCGATGCCGATGTTGTTCGTCCGCCCCGCGCGGCCCACGGCCACCAGCACCTTTTCGGCTTCTTTCGCTTGGGTCTTGCCGTTCGCATCGGTATAGGTCACCTTCACGCCGCTCCTGGTCTTTTCGACCTTCTCGACCTTGGCGCCGGTATTCACGTCGATGCCGCGCTTTTTGAACAGCCGCGTCAGCTCCTTTGAAATCTCCTCGTCCTCCACGGGAACCACGCGGGGCAGAAACTCGAGGATCGTCACCTCAGTGCCGAAGCTGCGGAAGATGGAGCTGAACTCCACGCCCACCGCGCCCGCGCCGATGACGATCAGCGACTTGGGCACCTGGTCCATGGAGAGAATCTCGATGTTGGTAAGCACGGTGCTGTCGGCCTGGAGGCCGGGCAGCATCTTGGCCGCCGAGCCGGTGGCGAGAATCACGTTCTTCGCCTTCACCTGGCTCACGCCACCGCCCGCCGCGGTCACTTCGACGGTATGCACGCCTTGCTGCGCCGCGCCGGTGAGCCGCCCGTAGCCGGCGATGACGGCGATCTTGTGCTTCTTCATCAGGAATTCCAGGCCCTTGACGTGCCTGGCGATGATGGCGTCCTTGCGCTTGAGCACCGCGGCCCAGTCGAGCGTGGGCGTGCCGATGCCCGCGATCCCGAACTCAGCCGCGTGCTTCAGATGGTCCCAGATCTCGGCGTTGAAGAGCAGCGCCTTGGTGGGAATGCAGCCCACGTGCAGGCAGGTGCCGCCCAGCCGGGGAGCGTTGTCGATGAGCGCCACCTTCAGGCCGTACTCCGCGCCGCGAATGGCCGCCGTGTAGCCGGCCGGGCCGCCGCCGATGATGGCCACGTCGTAGATTGCATTTGGGGTCGTTTCTGGCAAGGGGAACTCCATTCCGGGGCGCTCCGCAGGTGCGTGAACGCCGCCTCAACAGGGTTAGTTTAAATGGGCGCGGCATTTTGACTGTAGGTGAGTCGAAATTGCGCTATCATTTATCCGACAATGCCAGGAGGCTTCTGATGAAGCGCACCCTCCTATTGGCGGCTGCTTTGGGTTCAGCAGGCATGTTTGTGCTGCACGCGCAGCAGGTAAGCAACGACGCCAATCCTCTGTACCGTCCCACGTCCATCCGGCTAAGTACGATCACTGTCCCGCCGATCACCGGCGTGCCCTTCTCAGCTACGGCGCTCATTGAAAATCAGCAAATGATGCCGGATGGTTCGGTGGCAACCTCGCGGAACATCAATCTGATCGGCCGGGATTCCCGGGGGCGCACACATGGGGAAATGCGCTCACGGGTGCCGGAATCCTCGCGGGATATGCCGCCCCTCGCTGAGGTGCACATCTACGATCCGCAGACGCACCTGGTCACCATCTATTACCCCGCAACGCACATTGCGAGCCGGTGGTTGCAGCCCGAGCCGGTGACCACCAACTTCGTCAATCGCCCCGGCCCTCAGGTGGCAATCGAGGATCTGGGCCCAACCACGATCGATAACGTCGATGTCAAAGGGACCCGTCGCACGGTGACGATTCCGGCCCAGGCAAACGGGACTGGCGCGCCGATCACGGTGGTCGACGAATACTGGTACTCGGAGGATCTGCACGTGAACGTGCTGCTGCGCCACAACGATCCCCGCACGGGCCTCCAGACGATCGCGCTCTCCGACATCAAGCGCGAGGAGCCGCCGCAGAGTTTTTTTGAGGTTCCCGAGGGCTATAAGATCGTGGATATGACGCCGCCTCCCGGCGCGCCCGTGGAGCGTGGCAGGGCAGCGACAGGCCGTCCTACTCCGTAAAACCAGGGGAAAGCCGGACCTGCACCAGCTCCGCGGCCGCGCGTACCGTCTCCGGCTCGTCGCCGAAGCCCGCAATCCACTGCACCTCCGGCTCGCGGCGGAACCAGGTCAACTGCCGCTTGGCGTAGTTGCGATGGCCCTGCTGGGCGGCGGCTATTGCCTCCTCGCCTCAAGTCTCCCGCCAGCACGCGCAAGTGCCTGACGGTAGCCGAGGGAGTCGAGCGCCTTCACCGGGCCGTAGCGTTCCAGCAGGCCGCGCGTCTCTTCGACAAGCCCGGCGGCAAACATTGCCGCCAGCGCGGCGGTTGAGCCGCTCGTAAAGCTCCTGCCGCGGCGGGTTGAGGCCGATGCGCAGCAGACGGAAGCCGGTGAGCGGATCGCGAGCCAATGACTTCAGAAAGCGGCTTGCGCGCCGCCAGGCAGACCTCGATGGCGCGAATCAGCTTGGGCGTGTCGTTGGCGTGAATGCGCGCGGCCGAAGCCGGGTCGAGCCGCCGAGCAGCCGGTGCAGCCAGGCTTCTCCCTGCGTTTCGGTTCGGCTTGTGCGAGGCGGGCCGCAGCTCCTCCTGGCGCGCCGGCCCGGCAAACAGCCCCTCGGTCAGCGCGCGCAGGTAAAGCCCGGTTCCGCCGGTGACGATGGGCAGACGGCTCCGCGCGGCAATCTCGCGCAACGCCGCCCGCGCCTGCCGGCTGTACTCGCCAGCGGTAAAGGGCTGGTCCGGGTCGGCCACGTCGATGAGGTGATGCGGCAGCCGCGCCCGCTCTTCGTCTGGTTGGTTTGGCCGTGCCCAGGTCCATGCCGCGATAGACGGCTACCGAGTCGCAACTGACGATCTCGCCGCCGAAGCGCTCGCCCAGCGCCAGCGAAAGCGCCGTCTTGCCGCTGCCGGTGGGGCCCAGCAGAAGAACGGCCAGCGGTTCGTTGTTCGGGAGGTTTCGCTCAGGGGCTAAAGCCCTCGATGGGTTTGTTGGACTGCGGCACGACTGAAGTCGTGCCCTGACACATTCACCGTCCGCGCAGGACTCATGGCCGCCACCAGCCCGGAGGAAAGATCCATTTGGGATTGGTGTGGAAGAGCCACCAGATGAGAATCGCCGCGGCCACCAGCAACAGCCCGAAGACCTGGTTGCGCCGGTAGCTGCCGCGTCTGTTCGGCCGCCGCGCCTCCTCGGCCACCTGTTCGCGATACGGCTTGATGCGGGTTTCAACCATGGCGGGTCTCTCTGGCTGGCCTCTGCGCGGACAGGCCGGCTTACCACGCCTCAGTATAGGGGAACCGAGGGTAGCAAAACGGGGGATAGGGGAACGGCAGCTTTGCCCGTTTCCACCCTCCTGGTTTGACTTCCCGCACCCGCATTGCCGACCATTATTCTTCTGGCTTCGGACTGGCAGGAGGGAAGGTAGCACCGATGAAAGTCCTGATCCTTGGTTCCGGGGGCCGCGAACATGCGCTGGCCTGGGCGGTAAAGCGCAGTGAGCGGGTCACGGAGGTGGTTTGCGCGCCGGGCAATGGCGGCATGGCGCAGATTGCCGCGCTGCGTTCCGGTCAACCTGAAGGACCTGGACGCCATGGTCCGCCTGGCCGAGGCAGAGCAGCCCGGCCTGACCATCGTGGGGCCGGAGCTGCCGCTCTCGCTGGGCATCGTGGACGCCCTGCAGGAGCGCGGCCTGCGCGTCTTTGGACCCACGCGCGCCGCGGCCATGCTGGAAACCAGCAAGGGTTTCGCCAAGCAGTTTCTGCAGCGCCACAACATTCCCACCGGCAATTACGCGGTCTGCTCCACCGCGGCCGAGCTGGAAAAGGCCGATCGACTTCTTTCATCCGCCCATCGTGGTCAAGGCCGACGGGCTGGCCGCCGGCAAGGGCGTGATCATCTGCACCTCGCGGCACACCGCCATCGAAGCCGCCCAGGGACTGTTCACCGGCGCGCTGCTGGGCGAGGCGGAGCAGCAGGTGGTGATCGAGGAGTTCCTCGAGGGCGACGAGATCAGCTTCCTCTGCCTGAGCGACGGCAAGCATGTGGTGCCGCTGGTTCCGGCCCAGGACCACAAGCGCATCGGCGAGGGCGACACCGGCCCCAACACCGGCGGCATGGGCGTCTACTCGACCGACGAGATGCTCGATGCCGGCATGACGGAGTGGATTCTGCACCACATTGCCGAGCCCACGGTTCGCGGCATGGCCGAGGAAGGAGACGCCCTTCGCCGGCGTGCTCTACTGCGGGCTGATGATGACCGCGCGCGGCCCGCAGGTGCTGGAGTTCAACGCCCGCTTCGGCGATCCCGAGACCCAGGCCATCCTGCTGCGCCTGGAGAGCGACCTGGTGGAGGCGCTGGAAGCCTGCGTCGACGGCCGCCTGGCCGAGACCGAGTTGCGCTGGAGCCGCGGGCGCCTCAGCCTGCGTGGTGGCCAGTTCGGCCGGCTATCCCGGCAGCTACAAGACCGGCTTGCCCATCACCGGCCTGGGCGCCGCCGCGCAGGTTCCGGGCGTGCAGGTCTTCCACTCCGGCACTGCGCAGGTGGGCGGCCAGTTGCTCACCGCCGGCGGCCGCGTGCTGGGCGTGACCGCCGCCGGCGAGTCGCTGAAGAGGCGCTGGCCCGCGCCTACCAGGCCATGGCGGAGATTCACTTTGAAGGAATGTACTACCGGCGCGACATCGGCCATCGCGCCCTGAAGAGAAAACGCTATGAGCATGCTGGAATCACGCTGCAGAACTGCTGGCCTGGAACCAGGAGTCGTCCAGCTTCTGGAAGAGCCATCTCGACGCCAACCCGGCATCTGCTCGAACTGCCCTGCGGCATTGGCGGAACCGCCAACGTGCAGGAGTTTGTCCGCCACATCTGGGGAGTGGAGCTGCGCTGGAGCCAGCGGCTGGCCGGCCTGCCTGTAACGACCAGGGAAGAGATGCCCTCAGGACCGCTGGATGCGCTGTTCGATCTGCACGCCAAGGCCGTGGCGATCTTCAGCGGCCTGCTGGCCGCTCCGGAGGAAAGCTGGGACGAGCCGTTACGTTCTGGATATGGACTGGACTGCCGCCGGAAGAGCGGAGCTGTCTCCCGGCGCAAGGTCGCGGTCCACGCGCTCTTCCACAGCCAGCGCCACTGGGCGCAATTGGCAACACTGGTCCGCGCGGCCGGATTCCCCTCAGGATTTAAGGGCGACCTGCTGTTCAGCTCAGGCGCTGCGCTAGGCTCTGCGCGCGGGGTCTCGACGAGCTTGCCGTGCTTCTGAAAGCAGGAGCGGCACAGCACCGGCCTGCCCTGGGTGGGCTTGAAGGGAACGGTGGTCTCCGCGCCGCACTCCGAACACGTGGTCCGGGTCTCCGGGCGAACCCTTGACTGCCGCGAACGCGCTTCGCCTTGCACTGCTTGCAGTGCTTGGGGTCGTTCTTGAACTGTTTATCGTGGAAGAAAACCTGCTCGCCCGCCGTGAAAACAAACTCGGCGCCGCAGTCGATGCACTTCAGTACTCGATCCGTGAATTCCATGGCCGGCTTCCCTGAAGCAGGGACACACATCGAAATCGGCCATGACCTGAAGAGCTTGCCGGTCCCGGTTCCCTGTTTCCGTTCGTGGTTCACATACAAGGGCCCGGGCCGCATTAAATAGAGCGGCGAAATAAATTTCTGCCCGGTAAACCGGGAGACTTGAAGAACACTACCACGCTGACCTGCGTGTAAGCGATTACTCCGAATCAAAGAGTCGCGACAGGCCGCCCCGAGCCTGTCTCGGTCTGTCGGTAACTGCCCGCTGTCTATCCCGGGAATCATTGGGACGGCGCATGTCGCGACTGGTTAAGAAACTAGTCCTGCTCTTTGCGAGCCTTCTTGCGATTCCGCTTGCGCGCCAAAGCCGCCTTTACGCGGTTCTTCTCACCGGGCTTCAGGTAGTAGGAGTGACGCTTGACTTCCTTGATGATGTCCTCCTGCTGTACCTTCCGCTTGAACCGGCGCAGCGCATTTTCCAGCGGCTCGCCTTCCTGAACGCGAACCTCTGCCAAAAAATCCCACCTCCAAACCTGCCAAGGGGCATCTCTATGATACTGGAAAGAAACGAATTATGGTACAGGCGCGGCGACTATCCATGGGGTTTTGCACCAGATTGTGTTCGTATCATGGATAAAGACGCGCGAATCTGTTCGCGCCAATCCCGTCAAATGCGATCGGAATAACCGGGTCCCGGCGGAGTCTACGGGCGTTCTCTTTTACACTCGCAATGGGGGGACTTCGCACCCCAGGGAGGTTGCGACAACCATGATCCGCAGCTACCAGGGCCGGCTGCCCCAGTTTCCCGCCAGTTGCTACATCGACCTCTCCGCCCAGCTCATCGGCGACGTCATCCTCGGCGAGCGCTCCTCGGTGTGGATGAACGCCGTCCTGCGCGGCGACGTGAACTCCATCCGCGTGGGCGCCTGCTCCAACGTTCAGGACTGCGCCGTGCTCCACGGCCAGCGCAACCTCTACCCGGTCATCGTGGGCGACTGGGTCACCATCGGCCACAACGCCACCGTGCACGGCTGCGTGGTCGAGGACATGGTCGTCATCGGCATGGGCGCCCGGGTCCTCAACGACTGCCGCATCGGCGAGGGCTCCATCATCGCCGCCGGCTCCGTGGTCCCGGAGCACACCGTCGTCCCGCCCCGCACGCTGTGGGCCGGCGTCCCCGCCAAACTGCGCCGCGAACTGGGCGACAAGGACCGCGCCCTGATCCGCGAATACGCGCAGAACTACCTCGATTACGTCGAGATTTACCTCTCCGAAGCCGGCAAATGACCGGCTAAGAGGCATGCATAAGTAATGTCCTGACAAACGCGCCGGAGGCGCAGAGTTGGTTAGCCCCGCGCTTCAGCGTGGGGAAAATGGATTCCACAAGTTCGTTACGGAGTCCCGTAGGGACGGCGCAAGGACATTATTTATGCAGAAACCAACAAGAGGCGTCGAGGCCAAATGGTCTCTGGCTCGAATTCGGGGAATGCTTCAATGAGTCCGTCAGCGGCGTCTACATGACGTATTCTTCATCCAAGTCCATCCGTTGCATCATGTAACATCGTAGAGTCCCGTGAGAAGCTCGAGAAAGAATCCGCCTTTCCGCCCCTGGTTCATTGCAATTGTGTCTCTGCTGGCGTTGGCCGCCGGCTGCAGCGCATACGCGCAAAGCGCCTTGCCCGACGCGCCTCAGCCGCAATCCGTGAACCCGCTCCCGGCTAACCCCAATGTCGAGGCAACCGTCCGCAATATTCCCCGCAACTTTCTTCACGATCAAGCCGCCATCTGGACCAGCCCCAGGCATCTGCGAGTGGGCGATTTGGAGTGGCTTGTCCCTCTTGGCGCAGCTACCGGTCTTGCCTTCGACACCGACCAGAGCGCAATGACGCATGTGGTCTCAAAGAACCCCGTTTTTAACCAGGACAACGTCGACGCATCCAATGCGCTGCTTGGCGGATTTATAGCCGCTCCAGTCGCGTTGTTTTCGCTCGGCCATCTGCGCCAGGATGACCAGGCGCGCGAGGCCGGCATCCTGAGCGCGGAGGCGATGCTCGACGGTGTCGTCGTCGAACAGGGCATGAAGCTGATCTTCTGGCAGGAGCGGCCGGGCGTGGACAACGCGAGGGGGCGGTTTTTTCAGTCGAGCGCGGGCATCGACTCCGCGTTTCCCTCATCGCACAGCGTTATAGCATGGTCGGCCGCGGCGGAGCTGGCCGGCGAGTACCCATCGCACCGGACCCAGTTTCTCCTCTACACCGCGGCCACCGGCGTCAGCCTTACCCGCGTCCTGGGCCAGCAGCATTTCCCCGCCGACGTGCTGGTAAGCGGCGCAGCCGGCTGGCTCATTGGCCACTACGTCTATCGCAAGCATCACAAAATCTGGATGGAATAGCTGCCGCGCCCGCCTGAGACGCTTGAAGTGAATCGGCAAACGATGCGCTGACTTGTCGATTCGTTTAGGTTGGTAGTGCGTCAGGTGTCCCGTCTCAAAAGTTCATCTCATAAATGCTGTCATCCTGAGCGACCGTACACTGAGCGCAGCGAAGTGGTAGGGAGTCGAAGGATCTGCGTTTAGGACGCTTCTGGCATGGCACCAAGCCTCAAAGAAATGTAAGAAACTTCTGAGACACCAGACTAGTTGCACCCGAATGCATGGTTCCCGGCAGCAATTCAACCCAGGTTGGACCCAGGCTTTTGTCTAAGCGTTTAGTTGTTTCCGGATTGACGACATACCAGGAGTTGGCCGAATCAGCGACCGCCAGGCAACGAACGAGCAGCTCACTGCATGCGAGAAGCTGTTACCAACATTCGACCGCCGGACGCCTGGACTTCCGGTTACCCGTAGGCATTTGGAAGCGACTACAATTCTGTTATGCATGTACGATATGCTCCCTACGCAGTCCTTGCCGCCGGATTTCTGTTGGCTTTGACTCGAAGCGTGGCAGGACAAACAGCCCCTCCGCTACCTGGCATACCGTTTCTTCATGGCATCAACGTCAGCATCAACGGAAGCGCGCTCATGCATTTTGGCCTGGATACAGGGCTTTCCGTTGGCTTCAGTATCAATCCGGAAAATGCTCAGAAGCTTGGCTTGCCGGTTACCGACCATCACACTATCCATACCTCCGACAGGCAGGAAGTACCAGGGAAGGCGACAGACTTCGTTCGAGCCGCGACGCTCACCGTGGCAGGCCGCACTTTCACCGAGCCAGAGGGCGTGACGCTACAGGATACGCATCGCGACGGCACGCTCGGCATCGCACTCTTTCGCGATGTTCTACTGACGCTGGACTATCCGCACGACCTCCTGAGCATTGCTGATGGTGCACTGCCGCCTCCGAACGGCCACGATGTCATCGCCTACACAACGGACCCTAATGCGACCTTACGACCACTTCGCGTCACTCCAACCGTCATGATTCAGTTAGCCGGCGAAACCCTGCCCGCCCTACTGGACACCGGCGCACGCAAGCTTAATGCAGACCTGATTGTGCCTACGAGGGTAGCGGCAACACTTCCGCTTGGTCCAACGGAATCGACCATTGTCCTGTCGGACGCAGTGGGAAACAAATTCCCCTCGCGCACAGCTAGACTCACCGGCGACATGATATTGGGCGAGGTCGTGCTGCACAATCCCACGGTGCTTGTCTCCGACTGGCTCGGCTTCATCGATCTGGCGCGCGTGTCGAATCTGCTCGTTCTTACCATCGACCAGCGCAATCTCCGCCTGCGAATCGCCATGCCGAATGCTGTGCCGTCCGTAGCGCAATGAGAAGAAACGAAGGTCCACAGCCTGCACCTTCGATGAGATATTGGTGCAAATCTCTTTACCCTGAACTGAGCCTGCGGCATGTGGCCGCCGCGGCTCGAAGCAACGATCTGTGCGCTTCCGGCCCATTACTCCTGCATCACCGCCTAACCGGAAATTACAAAAAACTTCGCATCGCATTGCAGGCAAATCCGGGCCTGCTTATTGGACCTGGATGCATGGTTTTCGGCAGCAATTGGACCCAGGTTGGACCCAGGTTTTTGTCTAAGCGTTTAGTCGTTTCCGGATTGCCGACCACACGACCATAACCTTCGAAAACGCTCTTGCGCGCGCGGGAAAAGCGCCCTGTACCGGCGCTGTAAAGCTTCTGCTCCAGCGTGCCGCGGAACGTCCGGAATGCGAAATCGCGTTAACGGGCCGGAGAGTTCGGCTGCACCGTGTAGCCTTGCGGCAGTTGGAACAGCGAGGGATCAGGGTCGCCCCGCACAATATTGGTGACCTCGGATGTGCTGCGGCCCGCAAGCACATCGACCTCGATGTGCCGCAGGATAACTCCCAGTTCGGGCGAACTCCAATTCTCCGTGGTTTGAATCGAACTGCTCTTCGTAGCCGGATCTCGAATAATGCGCTTGATGCGAAAGCCCCGGCATTGGAAACCGTTGATCTGCTGGGGAGGAAAAATCTCTTCGCTGCAGCCGCTGCCGCAAGACCTGCTCCCGGGCGATAGGTCAGCATCGTCAGGCACCGGCCCCGTACGTCTTTGCCCCATGGGAAGCGGCTCCAGGGAAGCCACATGGCTTGCAACATCGCCACCCACCACCCAGGTGAGAGACACGCCCGCCGTGGGATCGATAATTCTCACGGTATGAGTTTCCGAGCCATCCTCCCGGTGCACGATGTACTCCTGGCGGGTGCGGCCTTCGGCATCGCGCGATAACAAAGCCATGCGCGTATCCGATCCGGTAACCATGGTCTCTACGGCGGAATACGGTACGCCGGTATATCCGGTGCCCGCTATGTTCCCGATTTGCCCGAAGGCCGCGGGCGCCAGGCTCGCTGCAACAACTATTGCCCAATCCATGCGCATGGTCACTCCTCTTTCGATGAACCGCTGCGACTCCGCGCAATGCGTTTCGCACGCATTGCCGGTGTGCCCTGGTTGCTTTTTGCAAATCATTGTATACCGGAAAGCTTGCGGCAGGCGGTTGCATTCCGGTGAACGCTGAATCGAAGTTTCAGCAGGTCGCCGTGGCGATCGGCGGAATCGTCATTCTCGCGCCCATCCCCACACAGAGCTGGCTTCCTCGCAGGACTTCCCGCAGGCCCGAACATGGGTTAGGGAAGAGGCGGCGACCATCCAGGCGCTACCACATTCCCAGGCAGAAGGGCAATCTAAACCGCGGCTCCAGTCCTGCTTGCAGGTTCCAGATTTCCTGCCAGACCAGAGCGCGGTCCCGGGGATTCGTGCTGAGGGCGTAGTACTTCCGGTAATGTTCGATTGCCTTCTCGCGCGAATCGGTCCCTGGCCTGGGTACAGTCCCTCCGTCGCTCGCAGCGTTATCCATCGAATGAATGTAGGCTTCGGCAAGAATGAGATGAACGCTTGCGGTCCATTCGTCGGGTGCAAAGTCCGACAGAATGCTCTCGCCAAGAGAAATCTCGCGGTCAGGCCACTCTGAAGATTTGGCCCAGGTGCAGGGCGAGTCGATCGCGGCAATGCGCTCGAGTTCGTTCACAGGACCCTTGGCGGCAAGCACCGTCGCCTTGTCAAGCAGGTTTCCCGCGTATTGCGGACCTTCACGCGTGTCTATCATGGAAATCCCCAACTCTGCCAGAGAGCGCGTGAGGGAATCGTAAGCCTTCCATTCAGCATCGCCTGGGCTCGGAGGTCGATAGGGGATGCCCGACGTGTACTCGTCGCACTCCCTGAGACGTGTAGCAACCTCGTTTGCCAACACCAGGGCAGCCGCGTGCTGTGGTGGGCTGGCGCTCCGGGCAATGGCCATCCATTTGCGCAATGCCGGCACAAGATCGGTGCTGCAATGAAGACGGGGTTGTTCGCCGGGGTCGCCGGTCCGGGGAGCTAACAACGAGAGCATGGCGAGCGTGGGAGCCAGAGGCAGCGCGGCAAGCCTGGCGGCTCGTACCGCGAGCCAGGGCTGTCCGGCCAGGGGATCAATTCCCAATGAAGACTCGCCATGTTCCAAGTCGAGAGGTTGCCAAATCAGAAGAACATACGGCTGGTTATCGGGGCGACCCGAATTGCCGACAGCCACGGCGAAATCGAAACTTGGCCCCGAGTGAATGTAGGAATGAAGCGGCGTCAGGTTAGGAGGAAAATTGATGCCATCCGGACCGGAAACCTCGTACATCAACTGCTTCATCTGCGACGCTATGGCCTCGCCGGCGATTCGGGCGCTGCCGATCCCCTGAATTTCATAAAGAACTTTGTGAAGATGGCATCCGTTGCGAATCAGGGTCTGTCCCTTCTCGCTTGGAAGCGGCGGTAGGTCTATGTTTGTGAGATTCTCGACAAGCGGCGGATAGAAAAGTGCGATGCGGCGAACTGTGACGCCTCCCTCAAGGTCGATGTTCGCGGTGGAACGCACGCACCAGCGCCCTTCCAGTTCGTACAGGGATTGCTCCGAGCCCGCGTCAAACCGTGTTTCGAGAGAGTCGCCAGTGTGCTGGCGGGTCCAGTCTTCAACACTGACCGGGGAAGTCTCCTCGAGTTCGGTCAGAATCTGATTTGCATAGCTTGAGATGAATGGAGGAGCCGTTTGGGCAACACCCGAAAGTGAGCCCGCAATGAGGAGCAGGGCACAGGCGTAAATGCGCATAAAGCCTCTATAGTGACGATGATCATCATACGCCCCCTCAATTGGTCATTCCTTTGCTCCCAGCACAGGAGGCGCATCGTGAACGGATGACCGCCTAACCGGAGATTAATAAACTCCGCATCGCATTGCATGCAAGTTCCGAGTCTGCCTATTGCACCTGAACTGGACCCGTCTGCAGCATCGCTCCGCAACCTTCCATCCTCTAAGCGCAACATATCGCATAGGTCGCACGCCACCACAGGAGGGGAAGGCCTGGCATTGATCTGGTCCCGAATCGAGCAGTCTAATTGGCCCGCGCTTTCCCCTGTCCCCTGTCCAGTGTTCACTGTTTTTCTACACCGGCGCAGGATTCTGCTCAGCAAAGAACTTCCGCTGGTGCCAGTAAGGATAGGCGGGGATTGTCGCGCTGGCCTTGTCGAGCGCGGCCACCTGGTCCGCAGTCAGATTCCAGCCCACCGCGCCCAGGTTCTGCCGCAGTTGTTCTGCGTTCCGCGCCCCAACAATCAACGACGAGACCGTGGGCCTTTGCAGAAGCCAGTTCAATGCCACCTGCGCAACCGTCTTCCCGGTCTCCGCGGCTACCTTGTCCAGCGCGTCCACCACTTTGTACACATGCTCGTCCTCCACCGGCGGTCCATCGGCGGTGGTCTGGTGCAGGCGGCTCACTTGCGGCAGCGGCTGCCCGCAGCGGATCTTCCCGGTCAGCCGTCCCCAGCCCAGCGGACTCCACACCAGCGCGCCCACTTTCTGGTCCAGCCCCAGCGGCATCAGCTCCCACTCGTAATCCCGGCCAATCAGCGAGTAGTACACCTGGTGGGCTACAAATCGCGTCCAGCCGTAGCGATCGGCCACGGCCAGCGACTTCATCAGGTGCCAGCCGGAAAAATTCGAGCACGCAATGTAGCGCACCTTGCCTTCGCGGACGAAGGTGTTCAACGTGTCCTGCACCTCGTCGATGGGGGTCAGCGCGTCAAAGCCGTGCAGGTGGTAGATGTCAACGTAATCGGTGCCAAGCCGCCGCAAGCTTCCTTCCAACGCCTGGCGCAGATGGTAGCGTGACGACCCCAGATCGTTCGGCCCTTCGCCCGTCCGGAAACCGGACTTGGTTGAGATCAGCGCCTTGTCCCGCTTTCCCTCCAGCGCCTTTCCCAGCACCTCTTCTGACCGGCCGTCGGAGTAGCCATCGGCGGTATCGAAGAGGCTCACGCCTGCCTCGAGACAGATATCCACGATCCGCCGCGCCTCGGCGATGTTGCTTGTCGCGCCCCACGCATCGAAAAGAGCACTGCCGCCGCCAAACGTACCGGCGCCGAAACTGAGTACGGGAACCTTGAGGCCGGAGCCTCCAAGAAGACGATATTCCATGCCTGCTTGGATGCGCAGCGGGGTGCTGGGATGCAGGGGCTGTGCGCTTCGCGCTTATTCCGCCCTCAGAACCTGTATAAAAACTCGCTCATGTGAAAAACTCATCTGCTTTGAAAGGGCACGGATGCTGGAAACTGTCTTGCGTTTTGCTGTTGAGCCCCCGAACGCGCGCGTGCTAGACTTTCTGCACTCTGGTGGTCCATTCCAAGGGCTTCCCCGCTCCCGGCGCCAGGATCATCTTCTGCCCTTTTGTTCTTAATGCCTGGCCGTGCGCTCTTTAAGGCCGCAGGCTCGCTAAGGAGGAATGCGCCATGGCCGTTCAATCCCCCATTGTCAACGCAGGACGAGTCGGGACAGCCTCGGGCTCCCGCAAAGAAACGACAACGATGACGCCGCTCAAAGGGCTGGTGAACAGGTATTTCTATCTCTCCATGTCGCTGCTGATTGCCGCAATTGTAGTGTGGGGATTCAGTCATACCATCAACGACAATCTCTTCCATCCCGCCGTGCCGCGGCCGCTTATTCTCTGGTTTCATGCCGCCGCATTCTCCACGTGGGTGGCCTTCTTCATCTTTCAGTCCACGCTGGTGCGCACGCACAACGTGAAGTGGCATCGTTTCTTCGGCTGGTTTGGCGCCGGGCTGGGCACGGTGATGGTCCCGCTGGGCATTACCACGTCCATCATCATGGGCCGCTTTGACACCTATACGCTCCACGAGCCCGGCTCGGACGCATTTTTGATCGTCCCGTTCTACGACATGGCCGCCTTCGCCACGTTGCTCGCCCTTGCCATTTCCTGGCGCCGGAAGCCCGAACTGCACCGCCGGCTCCTCTTCATTGCCACCTGCTGCCTGCTCGACGCAGCCTTTGGCCGCGTTGACTATATCTACTCTCATGGCCTCTTCTTTCCCTGCCTTGACGGGGTGATCCTTCTGGGCGTCCTGCGCGATCTATACGTGGATAGGCGCATCCACAAGGTATATCTAACCGCGCTGCCGGTGCTTATGGTCGTCCAGGCCTTTGTGACCTACACATGGATGAGCAGTTCCGCCTGGTGGCTGCGGATTGCCCACGCAATTCTGGGCTAGCATGCCGGTTGGGCTGCAAGAGCGTGAAATTCCTATCCCACATCACCGTCGCCGATACGGCGAAGAACATTTGAAAGGGATTGGGCTCCATCTCGCCCGAACCCGGCCACTCGTGGCACGCCGGGATCTGATTCTGGCTCGAAATTGCTTGCATTTCTAGTTTATTGTAGCTACAATTAAATTGTGTTCGTATGGGATGAGGCAAAACGGCAGTCCAATCTGAAGAAGCACGGACTTGACTTCAAGGACGCTCATCTCGTTTATGAAAACCCGGACAAGTGCACCTATGAAGCCAGCCAACGGGGCGAACGCCGTTTGATGGACCTTGCCACAGCGGTGATCCACAGTAGGCTCTTGACGCTGATCTACACCGAACGCGGCGACGATGTCCGATTGATCTCATTCCGGCCCGCCTCACGAGAGGAGCGCGAACAGTATGAACAAGACAAAAACTGAAACCGACTGGAAGCGCGTCCTGGCTTACAAGGAAGGCGACCCCATCCCTTACGAGCCCGCGGACGGTCCCTACGATCCGAACGATGCCGGGGCTGCGCGTGCCTGGTTCGCTCAGGCCGATCTGATCCGCAAGGGCAAGGTGGTTCGCCGAGGCAAGCGCGGCCCGCAAAAGACTCCCACCAAAAAGCTGGTCTCGTTGCGTCTGTCCCCCGAAGTCATCGACCACTTCAAATCCACCGGGCGAGGCTGGCAGACGCGCATCGATGGGGCCTTGCTGGAGTCGATCAAGAAGAGGGCTTGAGCAGCCCTTATGGGTGGTACAACTGCCAAATTTCTTTAATTCGTGTTCCAGTCAATAGCTCAAAGTTCAGCTTGTCTGAGCTGGAACCGGGCCAGATAGATGCGCTTTCCTCACTTACCCAATTGTTCGCCATTTCGTTGCACATTTCTTTATGACACGTGGGATTTGCGCGGATGATTTTCATTGCATAGTCGAGATGATCCTCTAGCTTACCGCCTCCAGCATCTGAAATCATCCGCCTATCGAAATCCGACGCCTCATCGAAACAGCCGAGTACGACCTTTTCTGCGGCAGCCCCACCTGCATACACAACGCATGCTTGTTGTGTTGTCGCTTCCGTTACATCGAGGCTGGCAGTCGGAATTGACTCTTTAACGCAGATTCCGGTTACAGCAAGTCCAAAATTCATTGCAATGATGGCATGTCCGGCCTCATGACAGATTGCGCGACTGTCAATCATCGACATCCTCCCGACCAAGCCTTGTATCCTTAGAAGTTGCCCCAAAGGTTAGCACCTATGAGCCAAACCCTGAAAGCCGTGCGCGGAACGCGCGACCTGTTGCCGCCGGAGACGGCGCTCTGGAACCACATCGAGGCTACCGCTCGCGCCGTCTTTGCCCGCTACAACTTCGGCGAGATTCGTACGCCCATCTTCGAAGACACCGGTCTGTTTTCCCGCAGTGTGGGCGAGGAAACCGACATCGTTTCGAAGGAGATGTACACCTGGGAGGACGGAGAGCGCTTTGACCAATCGGCATTAGCCCGCGCCTGGTTGGACGCAGTTTCAGCTGAAAAGCGCTTCTACGAGGAATCGGCCAATCCTTACAGCCCGGTCCTCCGCGAGGCAGGGGTCTTTTGGATGGGCCAACCGTCAACCGGGCAGCCTGAATTTGTTTGCTTCCGGGCCAAGGTGACTTCTGAGGCTATCGACCTGCTGCTGCAGGCACGGCGAGTTGCTCTGAGTGAGCTTGTGCGCCAGCAGTTCCCCCAAGAGTCGGATTACCTCAGACGGTACGGAATCAAGCTGCGGCTCGTCATTCCGGCTGGCATTGGGGGAGCCTCATCGTCGATAGAAAGGCACGATGTCGAGATCGAGCAGTTCCAGAGCAGAGTGATACCCGTTTTCAAGTCTTCGCAGTCCCTCACCCTGCGCCCTGAAAACACCGCCGGGGTGGTGCGCGCTTACATCGAGCACCAGCTGGGCGAGAGCGGCCAGTTGCAGAAGCTCTACTACATCGGTCCGCAGTTCCGGCGCGAGCGGCCGCAGAAGGGGCGCTACCGGCAGTTCTCGCAGATCGGCGCGGAGGTGATCGGGCCGCCGTCGGCGGGCAGCGAAAGCCCGCTGCGCGACGCGGAAGTGCTGGAGATGCTGGCCACTTTGCTGGATGAGCTGGGCATCACCGGCTGGACGCTGGAGCTGAACTCCGTGGGTTCCTCCGCGGACCGCGAACGATACAACCGAACGCTTCGCGAGGCGCTCATCCCGGTGGTCGGCCAGATGTGCGAGGATTGCCGGCGTCGCGCTGTCACCAACCCGCTGCGGGTGCTGGACTGCAAGGTCCCTGCCGATCAGCCCATCATCGAAACGCTGCCGGTGATTGCAGATTCGCTGGACGAAGCCTCGCGGGCGCACTTTGCCGCGGTTACTGCGGCCCTGGATGCAGTCGGCGTGCCGTATACGCTCAACCACCGGCTGGTGCGCGGCCTTGACTACTACACCCGCACCACCTTCGAGTTCACCCACGGCGGACTGGGCGCGCAGAATGCCCTGCTCGGCGGAGGCCGCTACGACGGGCTGAGCGAGGCCATCGGCGGGCCCAAAGCTCCGGGCATCGGCTTCGCCATGGGCGAGGACCGGCTGGTTCTCACGCTTCAGGGCCAGATCGACCCAAAGTCCGCCCCTACGCAGTGGGCGCAGGTGGCGGATGCATTTATTGCGCCGCTGGGCGAGAATCTGAACCCCGCGGCGCTGGTTCTGGCGCGCGAACTGCGCCGCACCGGGCTCTGGATCGAGCTGGGCGAAGGCAGTTTTCGCCTCAAGAAATCCTTTGAGGCCGCCGACAAGACGGCGCGCGCAATCGTCATCCTGGGCGAAGACGAGCTTCAATCCGGTATCCTGACAGTGAAGACCTTCGCCACCGGCATACAGACAAAGGTTCCTCGCGCGGAGCTGGCTGCCTTCCTCTCAGATCCCGCAGGCGAGTAAAGGACACAGGTAGTGCTCGATTTTTTAGGCAATCTCGAACGGACGCATCTCTGCGGCGACCTGCGCGCCGCCAACGCCGGGCCAGCAAGTGGTTCTGATGGGCTGGGTGAACCGGCGCCGCGACCACGGCAACCTCATCTTCCTCGACCTGCGCGACCGCTCCGGCATTGCCCAGATCGTGCTGGACAAGGAGCTGACGCCCGACGGCCACGCCAAGGGCGAACAGGTCCGCCCGGAGTACGTGGTGGCCGCCGTGGGCAAGGTGCGCCTGCGCGATGCTGACGCCATCAACCCCAAGATGCCGACCGGCGAGATCGAGATCGAGGCGACTCAACTGCTGGTTCTGAACGACACGCGCCTGGCGCCGTTTTCGCCTTCGGAAGAGGCCATCCAGAACGAAGAAGTCCGGCTCAAATACCGCTACGTGGACCTGCGCCGCCCGGAGATGCAGCGCAACTTCCGGCTGCGCCACGAGATCACGCTGGCCATTCGCGAGAGCCTCAGCCAGCAGGGCTTTCTGGAGATCGAAACGCCGATCCTCACCAAGTCGCACCCCCGAGGGCGCGCGCGATTTTCTGGTGCCCAGCCGCGTGCATCCGGGCGAGTTCTACGCGCTGCCGCAGTCGCCGCAGATCTTCAAGCAGATCCTGATGATCTCCGGCTTCGACCGCTACTTCCAGATCGCCCGCTGCTTCCGCGACGAGGACCTGCGCGCCGACCGCCAGCTTGAGTTCACGCAGGTGGATCTGGAGATGAGCTTTCCGCGCCAGGAGACGGTCTTCGCGCGTGGTGGAGCAGTTTCTGGCGGCGGCCTTTGCCGCGGCCGGCGTCACGCTGCCCACGCCCTTCCCGCGCATCACCTACGACGACTCCATGCGCCGGTTCGGCACCGACAAGCCCGACCTGCGCCTGCCCGGCCTGACCGATGTGCGCCCGGCATTCACGGACGAAGCCCTGGCGACGCTGCAAATCGATCCGGCGCTGCCGGTGGTGGCGCTGCGCATTCCCAACGTGGGCGAGTTGAGCCGCAAGGAGCGCGAGGACAACCATCCGCTCTTCGACCAGAAGAAGGGCGCCAAGTTCATCGACGACTTCAAGCGGCTGGCCAAGAGCTTTCCCGAAGCGGCGGTCAAGGTGCGCGAGCTGGCCGGCGCGGCGGAGGCCGACTTCGTCATCATCGTGGCCGGCGACCCGGCCCACCCCGTCAAGGCCAGCGACACCAAATTTGCAGGCCGGCTCAGCGAGCGCGAGATCAACGTCTACTCCGCCGCCGGCAACTTCCGCACCGAGCTGGCAAAGAAGTACGCCGACCGGCACGGAGCCTTTCGCAGTCACGGAGAAGGCAGTCCAAGACGCGGATCCGCAGAGCGGCTGAAGCACTGTGGACGGCGCCGCGGCCTTCCATCCCATCTGGATCACCGACTTTCCCATGTTCGAGTACGACCTGGCAACGGCCAAGTGGATGCCGGCGCACCACCCCTTCACCGCGCCGTACGAAGCCGACATGACCAACCTGGTCAGCGATCCGGCCAGTGTGCGCGCCAACTGCTACGACCTGGCGATGAATGGCCTGGAACTGGGCTCGGGCTCCATCCGCATCCATCGCAAGGATGTGCAGCAGCAGATCTTCCAGTCGCTGGGCATCTCCGACGAGGAGGCGCGCGCCCGTTTCGGCTTCTTCCTCGACGCGCTGGAGTACGGCACCCCGCCCCACGGCGGCATCGCGCTGGGCCTGGACCGCATCGTGATGCTGCTGGCCGGCGCGCCCAGCCTGCGCGAAGTCATCGCCTTCCCCAAGACCGCCAAAGCCATCGACCTGATGGCGGACGCGCCAACGACGGTCACCGAGCAGCAGTTGAAGGAACTGCACATTCGGGTGGCGCTGAAGAGCTAGCAGTTGGGGTAGAATCCTACCCATGAGGCCGTCTGAGGTTCTGTTAGGACATCGCGATGCCATCCGCCGGCTGGTGCTGAATTCCGGCATGGCAAACCCACGCCTGTTCGGCTCGGTGGTGCATGGAGACGATGCCGAAGACAGCGATCTGGACCTCCTCGTCGATCCATCGCCGCAGACGAGCCTGCTTGACATCGCCAAATTACAACTTGAGATTGAGGCCGCGGTGGGAGTCAAAGTAGACCTCCGCACGCCCAAGTTTCTTCCCGAGACTTTCCGCGAAAAAGTGCTGGCTGAAGCCGTGCCTGTATGAGCGGCCACCCGTCAAGAGCGCGAGAATATCTGGGCCACATGCTCGATGCGGTTGGCCGGATTCAGGAATACGTCGGCGGCAAGAGCGCTGAGAATTTTCTCGTTGACCGGCTTCTTCAGGACGGTGTCGTCCGCAACTTCGAGATTCTCGGCGAGGCGTCCAGAAATATCCTCGAATCGGTTCCTGACGCAGCCTCGAAGTTTCCCGCCATTCCATTTGCGGCTATCTACGGAATGCGCAACCAGCTTTCGCACGGGTATTTTGCCATCGATCTGGACGTTGTGTGGAAGGTGATCGAACGCGATATTCCGGCCCTGCGCAAGGAGCTGGAGGCGGCCATCGTTCCTCTGGACAAACCGCCGCTTGATGGTGGCCGCTAAAGCCATTTCACCGAGCAGCAGTTGAGGGAACTGCACATTCGGGTGGAGCTGAAGAGCTGAAGGCTCGATAAATCCTCGGTATTCTTACGCCCGGTCCAACTCCGCAAACAGCTCGCCGAGCACCACGCGGATCGGTGTCCCCGCCACGGTGAGTTCGCCGGTCCGCACCTCATTGAGTCCGCCTTCGCTGTAGCGCCACACAATGCGCGCCTCCGGGTCAATGATCCAGATATGTTCAATCCCGAAGAGACGATATTCTGCGGCCTTCGCTCGCATAGCCGTCAACGTATCCTCGGGCGAAAGAACCTCGACAGCGATCAGCGGCGGGCGCGTGATGTAGCGCTCGAATTTCTCCTCGTTCCGGATGACGAGAATATCAGGAACGCGAAAGCGCCTCGACTCGGTTTGTGTGCGCAGCTCGGGAAAAACTTCGACTCCCCATTCCGCGCGCTTTATTGCGAAAAGCACCGTGAGATACCGCTGAATGATGGAGTGCTCTTTCTCGCCCAAGTTGCGCTCCTCGATCCGCCCATCCACAAATTCGCGGTCCGGGCTCCAACTCGTGCGGAGGTATTCGCGCACGGTCCAGAGTTCTTCCGAATTGGGCAACGTCGCCATAGGCTGATTATCGTCCCAAACCAACCGCCCCACCATCCGAATCCCTTTTGCCCGGCCTGGCTTAATCGGTGTCCGACTCTGAAGCGCCTTCCTCTTCGCCTTCGACGGAGATGCGCAGGGAGCGGAGAAAGTGCAGGTCGTTGGGCGTGAAGGGGCCCACCGGCTCGCCTGCCGCAGCGCGGGCAGCGGCAGCCTCGGCCTTTCTGGCGGCAACTTCATTCAGGCCGATTGTAGCTTCCAGCATCAGCAGCACGTCGAAGCCGTGCTTGCGGATGTCCTGCACCACGCCGGCGATCTGCTCGCTCTCGATGACCGACTCGTGGATGGCCTCGCCCAGTTGCTGAATCAGTTCGCGCAGACGGGATGTCACAGATACCTCCATGAGCGGCGGCCTGCGCGAGCATAAGGCGCGGGTTACGGCGTGAGATTCATCTACCTTACTTCCATCGCTGCCCCGGAGCAACCCTAAAAACAGCGGCACACTGGAAGCAGCGGCTCACCCCGCGTCGCTGCTACCATCATAAACGGAATGAAACCGGAGAAGATCGGCCGCGTCTTTGGCACGGGACTGCGCGTCGCCGGCCGCATGGTGGGACAGCGGCTGGCGGCGACGGCGCAATCCGCCGCCGCACCCCAGGCCCAACCAGTTGCTGACACAGCAGTTCGGGTCCAGGCGTCAGCGAAGGCGGCCAGGCAAACCACGGTCAAGGTGGGCGGAGGCGTCGCCCGGGGCCTGGGCGGCTTTTTGCGCCCTTTTCGCCGCGTGGGCGGCATCCTGTGGCTCGAAGTCACTGGAGTCTTCTTCCTTTTGCCGGTAATCGTGTTTGCTCCCAACCTCTGGCGGATGAGGGCCAGTTGGGCTCACGGCCCCGACCACAGGAGCTTCCTGGTCACGGCGCTGGTCGTCGTGGTTTTTCTCTACCTTGGGGTCACTTCGTTCTGGCGTGCGCGGCGCAGGTAAGGCGCTAACGCCCTACTTTGGCTTTCCGGTAGAGGACTTTGCGCCTTTTCACCGTGCGCGCAGCCGGTCAAAGACCTCATCCTGCGGGAGCAACTCTTCCATCGAGGGATCGTAATCGGCAAGGCGCTCCTCTATAATCCGACGATGCTCTGCCTCGATCGGGGGTTCCAGCCTGGGCGCCTCCAAGCTCTCCCACAAGTCATCGATGAGCGCCAGCCGCTCCTGGGTGGAGAGCGCGGCGATTTCGGCTTTGCTCAGGACCGCCATGACGCCAGTTTACTCCAAAATAACTTAGGCCGCGCGCCCGCTCAGCCGCGAAAGTGCCCCGATCAGCACTCCGATAATCGCTAACCCGATGAACAGCGGACCAAAGCCGTCCCATCCACCGCCATGCGCCAGGCGGAAGCCGCCGATCCTCATCAACACCAGTGTATTCAAGGCTGTGGTCAACATAGGATCCCTCCACAGGCAGGGCGCAGGTCGCAACCGCTGTAAAAGGGGGAACACGGTATTCCGCGCCAAGTCGCTGTGGGTTAGGAAGGGGTTCCGCAGGCTATCTCTTGGGCAGCGTAGTATTCAGAATGCCGCGCAGTTCGGCCCGTTGCGCCTCGGAGAGCCCGGCGAGGGACAGAACCGAATAAGCGCCGGAATGAAACATCAGGACGATGACGCCTCTCTCCTCGCACCAGTAATCGTAGATATTCCAAGCGCTCTTCGATGAGGTTCCCGCTGTGTTTTCCGTAGAAATGGAATCTTGGGTAATGTTGACCGTGAACCGCCCCTTCATGCGCGGATCTTTCCGGTAAAGGTAGCGCAGCCGCATCGGAACAAGCCCTGTGACGATGAGAATCCAGACTCCGGCAAGCACCAGAAACGGCCCAACGTACACCAGGGAATCGGATAGCTCGGCGCCACGGTTCGCAGGTTCCGAGATCGATGCTTGCTGGACAGGCGGATGATGGACGACCAATTGATCCTCGACGGGCTGAACAACAACGTAGAGCACCATGAGGCAAGCCATGACGAAGATCCAGAATGCAGGCTGTCTTCAGGGAGGAGCGGGAAGACGCCTTGCGCTCCAGCCTCCAGGCCTTTCGATACTCCGCCAAAGTGACAGTGTAGCTGAATTCCATCTCGGCCAGCCTACCACCGGCCGGCTGTTTTGGCAGTAACCAATACGGGTTATTTGCCATGCCGCCAAAGGTGCGGTTCGAGGGCGTAGTTCAATTGCACCAGCACGATAGCCGCAATGCTGACCCAGGTCTTGATGACGCACAGCGCCGCGCCGAATCACTCCGTTCACACGCGCGGCCGGTCCGGCTTGCGGGTCAGGTGCCAGATCGCCAGGCCCACCGCCATCACCGCCAATCCGTACGCCAGCAGAGCGGTGTGCCCGGTGTGAATCTTCCAGCCGCGCCAAAGCGCCACGCCGGCGGCCAGCAGCATCAGGACCCCTCGAAACCGGTTCATGCGCTCGTCCTTTCCGGTCTTCCTGCCCGGATTCTTCCACCAATTGCGTCGGCTCCGGCGGCCCATCTCATCCTACCGCGATCGCAGCCGGGTTTGACCCCGCTGCCACCGCCTCCCTATCGTGAAAAGGGTATGCCGGATTCTGAAAGGAACGCCTTCATGTCTGATTCCGAGTCACCCGCTGCCGCCCCACTGAAAAAGACCGCCCTCAACGCTACCCACCGCGCCCTCAAGGCGAAGATGGTGGACTTCGGCGGCTGGGACATGCCGGTCGAATACCCCGGCCCGGGAGGCGGCCTGATCGCGGAGCACATCGCGGTGCGCACCGGCGTGGGCCTGTTCGACGTGAGCCACATGGGCGAGATTCAGTTTCGCGGACCGGGCGCGCTGGCCGCCATCCAGCACATCACCATGAACGACGCCTCGCGTCTGAAGGACGGCCAGGCCCACTACTCCGCACTGCTCACCCCCGCGGGCACATTCGTCGACGACATCCTCGTCCATCGGCTCAGCGAGAACGACTACCTGCTGGTGGTCAACGCCGGCACCAAGGACAAGGATTACGCCTGGATTCGCCGCCAGGTGGGCGCGTGGCCGGCATCCACATCAGCGACTATTCGGCTTACTACTCGCAACTGGCGCTGCAGGGCCCGCGCGCGCTGGAGACGCTGCAAAAAGCTGACCAAAGTCGATCTGGCCGCGATCAGGAATTACTGGTTTACCTGGGGCACGGTGGCCGGAATTCCCAACGTGCTGATCGCGCGCACCGGCTACTCCGGCGAAGACGGATTTGAAGTCTACGTCCCCGCCGACGAGCCCACCACCGTGAAGATGTGGAATGCGCTGATGGAAGCGGGCAGCGAGTTCGGCATTCGTCCCTGCGGGCTGGGCGCGCGCAACACCCTGCGCCTTGAAGCCGGCATGAGTCTCTACGGCCACGAGATCTCCGAAGAGATCAACGTCTTTGAAGCCGGCCTCGACCGCTGGCTCAAGCTGGACAAGGGCGAGTTTATCGGACGCGAGGCGCTGCTGGCTGTGCAGGCTGCGGGCGGCCCGAAGCGCAAGATCGTCGGTCTGGAAATGGTCGACCGCGGCATTGGGCGCGACGGGTACTCCGTACTTTCTTTGGACGGAGAACAGATCGGCGTGGTCACCTCCGGCTCGCCCGCGCCGTTTCTCAAAACCAACATCGCCCTGGCCCTCGTCCCCACAGCCGCAGCCGCCAGTGGCGCAGATGTGCTGGTCCAGTGCCGCGCCAATCCAGTGCGGGCAAAGCAGGTGCCGTTGCCGTTCTACAAGCGCGCGAAGAAGTAGTGCAGCTCTTTCCACCTTTCCGCGATGAGATCGCGGGAACCTGGGGCGTCGGGCGCCAAGAATCATGAATTCTGTTGAATTGTGTACACGTTTGTGTTCATAATGGGATGTGCTCGATGAAAGAAGTTGAGCGCGAGTTTGAATGGGACGAGGCCAAGGCCAAAAGCAACCTGGAGAAGCACGGGGTCTCGTTCCTGACCGCCGCAGCGATCTTTTCGAACGAGAGATTGGAGCGCGTAGACGACCGCGAAGATTACGGCGAACTTCGCTGGATTGCGCTGGGCCGGGTTGGCATCGAGGTCTACCGCGTTGTCTTCACCTGGCGCAGCGAGAATCTTATCCGCATCGTCAGCGCCCAGAAAGCGGGAAAAGATGAGCAGGAAATCTACTATCGTGAAGCGTTCTCTTGGCGAGATTCAGTCCATGCGTGAGCGCGGCCTCGACAAAACCCGCTCCGATGCCCCCAGTGCGGAGTCCCTCGGCGAGGAGTTCTGGAAGTCAGCGCGCGTGGTCTTGCCGCCCGGAAAGACCTCGGTACATCTGCGTCTGGACAGCGACGTTGTCGAGTGGTTCAAATCGCACGGCAAAGGGCACCTTACCCGCATGAATGCAGTCCTTCGCGCCTATGTCGACACGCAAAAGCGCTGCGCCTGAGGCCTTAATTCCGGTCTCACAGCCTTTCGTAAGAATGGGTCGGGCACCCATTATGTAGAGAATCAGCAGACGGCGAAGCCGCTCACACCTGCATAACTTCCGCTTCCTTCTTGTGCGAAAGCTCTTCCATGCGGCGAATCTCTTCGTCGGTCATCTTCTGCACTTCTTCCAGGGCGCGTTTCTCCTCGTCCTCGCCGATCTTCTTGTCCTTGGCCAGCTTCTTCAGGGCCTCGTTGCCGTCGCGGCGAACATTCCTCACCGCGGTGCGGTGTTCCTCGAGCACCTTGTTGATGTGCTTGCAGACCTCGCGGCGCCGCTCCTCGGTCATGGGCGGGACGGGCACGCGCAGTACTTTGCCGTCGGAGATGGGGTTGAAGCCCAGATCGGCGACCTGGATGGCCTTCTCGATCTCCTTCAGGATGGTGGGGTCCCAGGGCGCGATCAGGATCAGTTGCGGCTCGGGCGCCGACACCTGCGCCAGTTGGTTGATGGGCGTGTGGGTGCCGTAGTAGTCCACCTTGACCTGGTCGAGCATGTGTACGCTGGCGCGGCCGGTGCGCGTGGAGGCCAGGCTGGCCTGGAAGGTGGCCACGGCCTGGTCCATCCGCCGCCTCAGGTCGGCGCCGAGATCTTTGAGAGCCGGAATTCCGGCCATAAACGAGAATGCCATCGGTTTCTTCCTCCGTACCGGCAAACTGCCAACGGCTATTCTACTAAAGTCAAGGCCGTGCTACAGTTTCATTATGGAAATCACCATCACCATCCCCGAAGTGCTGGCTTCCAAGGCAAAGTCGAGCGGTCTGCCGCCCGATGTCTACGTCGAGCGGTTGCTCGACAAACTCGCGGCCGCCTCCGCGGGCCGGGATAGAGATCGCGAGCGCCTGCGGGGCACGCTTGCCGACGATTGGGAACACTACCGCGCAACGGGCCTCCATCTGGATGAGGACGAGGTCGATGGATGGCTTGCTCAGCTCGAATGCGGTGAGAACGCCGATCCGCCTGCCCTGCACATTTAGCGATGGCCAACATCGTCTGGTCCGGGAATGCTCGCTCCGATCTGCTGAGGTTGCGCGATTTTCTCGCCGGCCAAAGCGTTCCGGCAGCCGCACGCGCGGTGCACACCATTCGCACCGGCCTGAACACCCTCAAGATCGCTCCGGAAGCCGGCAAACCAATTCCCTGGCTGCCCGAGGGATATCGCGAGTGGTTTATTCCGTTCGGGAGCAGCGGCTATCTTGTCTTGTATCGGTATGCTGAAGGCCGGGTCGTGATTCAAGCCCTCCGACATGGGCGAGAGGCGGGCTATCTCAATAAGTGAACCCGGTGGCCCCGCCAGAAGACATGTCCGTATCCTTCACAGCCTCAGATCGAGCGCATCTCTACGCCACCACCGCCATCCCCGTAGACACCGCCTGCTGGTGCGCATGATAGCTTGACCGCACCAGTGGCCCTGACTCGACGTGCCGGAAGCCCATGCTGAGCGCTTCGGTCTTGAGCTCGGCGAACTCGCGCGGCGTGTATAGGCGTGCCATGGGCAAATGGTCGCGGGAGGGGCGCAGATACTGGCCGATGGTGAGAATGTCGCATCCGGCCGCCGCCAGATCGCGGAAGACTTCAAGCAGTTCCGCCGTCTGCTCGCCGAGGCCCACCATCACGCCGGACTTGGTAAGCCCTCTGGGCTTTAGCGCTTTGGAGTAGCGCAGCAACTCGACAGAACGCTCGTAGCGGGCGCCGGAGCGGACCACGCGATAGAGCCGCGGCGCCGTCTCAATGTTGTGGTTCAGCACTTCAGGCTCAGCCTCGACCACGATCCGGATGGCCTCCTGGTTGCCCTGGAAGTCAGGGATGAGCACCTCGACGCGGCAGCCGGGAGCCTGGCGGCGAATCTCGGCGATGACCATGGAAAAGATGCGCGCCCCGCCCACCAGATCGTCGTCGCGATTCACGCTGGTAATCACGGCGTGCTCCAGTCCCAGCGCGGCTACGGCTTCGGCCACGCGGCGCGGCTCGTCCAGGTCGATGGGCTCGGGGCGGCCCTTCGGCACGGCGCAGAATCCGCAGCGCCGCGTGCACAGGTTGCCCAGCATCATGAAGGTCGCGGTCTTGTGGTGCCAGCACTCGCCGATGTTGGGGCACTGCGCGCTCTCGCACACGGTGTTGAGCCCCAGCGAGCGCGCCAGCCGCTTCAGGTCGTGGTAATTCTCGCCCACCGGGGCGCGCGCCTTCAGCCACTCCGGCTTGGGCGCCGGAACCCTCTGCGCCGGTAAAATCTGCACCAATTCCATCACCAGTTAATTGTAGCGGCAGGAAAGCAGGCTGCTCCCAGGTACATGGACGATCAGCCCAGCGCTACACTACACAGGAAAGGAGATAACCTTGAGATCCGACCGTCCATTGATAGCTTCTGCCCTATTTCTGTCCGCCGGCCTGAGTTTGATCTTCGGTTATTGTCATGGGACGGCAGGTTTCAGCGCCGCTGTTCCTCTTTCAGGCTGCTCACTTCAGCTCGATACCACCACCACCGGGCCGGGGGCCCTGGGTGGAGTCGCGCTGACCGGGGCCGGCCTGCTGCTGCTCATCTGGGCCGTGCTGGCAGCCATTGTGGGACAAATAAGCCTGCTGACCAGCAAATCCAGGGAGCCGGAAAAGATTGCGCCTTCGGAAAAGCCTCCCGATTAGGCTTTGCGGGACTCATCTGGAGCCGTACCGAGCTCATGGTAAACGAGATAGAATCTTCCAGGCCCGCCGGCGCGGGCTGCGAACAGATTCCTTCCAAAACTGCATTATGACCATGGTCATTTGACTAGATGACCATAGATATGAATATCCTTTGGTTGCAAGGAAAGCTGCGATGCGGACCATGGGAGCAGGGGAATTCAAGGCCAGGTGCCTGGCCGTGATGGACGAGGTGAATTCCACCGGCGAAGCTGTGGTCATCACCAAGCGGGGCAAGCCCGTGGCCCGGCTTCTGCCCTCGCAGCAGCAGGCGCCGGATGAGGATCCCGATTCGATCTTCGGTTTTATGCAAGGAATGGGGATCGTCGCCGGGGAGATCGTCCCCTCGGAATTCAGCGATGAAGATTGGACACGGATGGAAGACGAGAGGTGGTCCCGATTCGAGCGGGGATCGTCAAGATGATCCTGCTGGACACCCATGTCGTCATCTGGCTCGCGCTCTCTCCAGAGCGCATCTCTCCCGCGGCAGCCGCGGCCATCCGGCAAGCTGCATCGACGGGGGAGATTCCCGGGATATCCGTTTTGACGCTTTATGAGATTTCCGATGCGATTCGCCGCGGCCGAATCAAGACGGTAACGCCGCACCGGGTATTTCTTGACCGCTTGAAGGGCAGATTCAGGGTGATTCCCGTCTCTGAAGCGATCGCAATGCACGCCGCCGAACTGGTCGAGCCATTTCAAGGCGACGCAATCGACCGCATAATTGCCGCCACGGCGATCGTTGAAAAGTGCACGCTGATTAGCGCCGACAGCAGAATTCACGCGGCCAATGCCTGCACAGTGATTTGGTGATTACCTAGCGCAGCTTGCTCCGCACCTCGGTCCGGATGAGGTAGAGGAAGAACACCCAGTTGAGCAGCCCCTGCACCAGGGCCGGCGGCTCATGCAGGCTTGCGAAGATCCACATGTTGAAGGTAGCCATGAGGAAAACCGCGGCCAGGACCAGCGCCCAGGCCCAGCGAAACAGCAGCATCAGCCCACCGCTGGCGGCAAGAAAGACCACTGGAAAGACGAGAAACAGGGGCGGGTAATTGCCCCTCACCACGCCCATGATGATGATCCCGGCCAGCGCCGAAAGGTAAAGACCGATGGCCGCCAGTCCGGGCAGCGGAAACGGCTCCCGCCGCCGCGGCTGGGCAGATGCGCCGCCGGGTTCCGCGCTGCTCCCATTCGCTGTGATGGCTTCTTCAGTCATGCTCCCGTCCATTCTGGTTTGTCGCTCATAGAGTGTGCAAATAGGCCAGCAGATCCTGGAGCTGGTCGTCGGTCAGTTGCGTGGCCGGCATCATCTGCCTTCCGTTCAGAATAACCTGCGTGAGCCGCTCATCGGTGGGCGGCGCGCCGGAAGGCATGGCTTTGATTTTGGTCAGCGCCTGCAGTCCGGGCCCGTTCAACGGATGCGTGGTGGTGGGGTAGTGGCACCGTGCGCACTTCATTTGATACACCCGCGCCCCGCGCGCCTGTTGCGCGTTCCACTGCGACTCCGGCATCGACGGCGGCAGCGAACGGCACCCCGTCAGCCCCAGGGCAAGCCCCGCCGCACAGATCATAAGAGCATAAGAAGCAGAAAAAGAATAGGCGTGCATTTGCATAAGATGATACAGCCTTATTCCGCCGCCGCAATCGCCTCCGCGATGCGGTCGACGGCCTGGGCCTCGGCGTCGCTATCCGGCCGGTGCCCATTTACCAGAATCGAAAACGCCAGCGTCTTGCCGCTGGCCGCGGTCAGGTAGCCGGAGAGCGCGTTGGTCTCGTTCAGCGTTCCCGTCTTGGCCCACATCTTCCCCTTCAGCGGCGAGTTCGTGAACCGGCCGGCCAGGGTGCCGTCTACGCCCGCCACCGGCAGCGAGCCGCGCCACGCCTCGCCCCATGGCTGCGTGGATGCGTAGGCCAGCAGCCTGGTAAAAGCGCGCGGAGCGATCCGGTCGTCGGAGCTCATCCCCGAGCCGTCGTAGAGAAAGAAGTCGCCGTCGTCCACGCCCGCATTCACCAGAAACTGCCTTACCACGCGCGTTCCCTCCTCAAAGCTGCCGTCGGAGCCAAAGACCTTGCCCAGCAGCCGCAGCAGCAGCTCCGCGTGCAGATTCTGGCTGACCTTGTTGGTAACCGTGATGTCTTCGGCCACCGGCACTGAGAAGTGCATGGCCAGCACCTTGCGGGCCCCTGTCGGCGCTATCACCCGGGCCAGATCGGTGCGGGTCAACTGCAGCGGCTGTGCCCGCTCGCCGGCAAAATCGCCGTTTCCGTTGTCGAACTTGTGGCGCGAGACCGTCGAGCCGGTCACATTGATTCCGCGGCCGCGCAGCGCTTCCTTGAAGGCATCCGCCATATACAAAGCCGGGTCCTCGATCGCCATCCCCAGGTGCAGCCCGCTGCTTCCAACCGTTCCCCAGGCACGCACCAGCATGGCGCCGGGCCGGCGTTCGATGCCCGGATGCGCCGTCTCGCCGGTGGGCGCGGGGGTCATGGTGTTGTCCACCGTGTAGTACTCCACATCCGGCGTCCACTCTGCCAGGGTTGCTCCGGGCACGGATTCGTCGGCCCTGAAGGACAGCTTCGCCATGTTGTCGTTGAAGGTGAGCGCGGAGACCGGCGCTCCGTAGTCCCACTGCAGATCGTCCCAGCCCCAGTTCTCGCCGTAAGGCTGGTCGAGAAAGAAGCTGTCGTCGCCCACCACGTCGCCTTCCACGGTGCGCACGCCGGACTGTTCCACCTGCTCGGCGAGCAGGTCAAGCGGGGTCATGGGGTTGGGCGGCAGCGCAGGCGCAGCGGCAGAGGCATCGGCCGGATTTGCAGCGGCGGGACTGGGCGCGGCCGTTCCCGGTGGCTGGTAGGGATAAACCCGTGCGCTGATCGTGGGGTCGCCCACCCCGAGCAGGATCAGATCGCCGTGAAGCGTGCCTGAGACGTCCACGTCGCCCCCGGCCACCACGCTGGTGGTCCAGGAGAGCGTCTCCACCGGCAGCAGCGCGTAGGCCGCGGCCGTGGTTGTGAGCTTGGCGTTGGAGGCTGGAGTAAACAGCCGCCCCTGGTTCAGCCCATAAACCGGCTGACCGTCCAGCGTGGTTACGCTGATCCCGAACTCGGCATGGCTCAGCGCCGGATCGGCCAGAATCGCGTCAATGCGGTCGCCGAGCGGCCCCTTTGCCGCGGCAGGGCGCGAGCCGGCCCTTTGTGTTGCAGGCGCTTGCCGCGTCTGCGCAGGCAGCCCGGTAGAACCCGCCAGAAACCCCGCCAGGACAACTGGAACGATGCGCCGCAAAATCGTCATGCCCGGAGTGTAGCAGGAGGCGAGCAGGCTGCGGCACATCCCGTCGACGCACCTTCAGACGTATCCCGGAAGTAACATTGAAGGGTGAGTTTCGCCGGCAGGCTCGGGGCATCGCGCGGTTGGATGTTTTTCTAACTGCCGGACAAGGGCGGGCAAACCAGGATGAACGCACCGGGAAGAAACGCGGACCTATGGCGCCTGCGCACCCGCACGCTCCAGCTCGGCGCGCGCACGCTGGTCATGGGCGTGGTCAACATCACGCCCGACTCCTTCAGCGACGGCGGCCTTTTTCTCGATCCTGAAGCGGCCGTGGTCCACGCACTCGAGCTCATCGAGGAAGGCGCGGACCTGCTTGACCTGGGCGCTGAGAGCACGCGTCCCGGCTCGCGCGCCGGCGGCGCACCTGATTCTTCGAACCCACCAGTCGACCACCCCAACGACAAAGATCTGTCGTTGGGGGCCCCGGCCGTCAGCGCCGAAGAGGAGCAGGCCCGTCTGCTGCCGGTTCTGGAAGGAATCTTGAGCGTTCGCCCTAACGCGATTATCTCCGTGGATACTTACAAGGCCGCTACGGCCCGCGCGGCCCTCGAATGCGGTGCTGAAATCATCAACGACGTGAGCGGCTTTGCGTGGGATGCGGAGATGGCGGCGGTTTGCGCGGAGTCAGGGGCGGGCATGGTGCTGATGCACACCCGCGGCCGGCCCCGGGAGTGGCGCACGCTGCCGAAATTGGCTCCCGATGCACTGCTGGCCGAGGTGCGCGCGGGCCTGGCGGCGAGTCTGGCTGCGGCAACGGCGGCTGGAATCCCGCTCGAAGCAATAGTGCTCGACCCCGGTTACGGATTCGGCAAGCGCCTGGACGAGAACTACACACTGCTCGCCCGCCAGGCGGAGTTGCTGGCGCTGGGCCGCCCGCTGCTGGCCGGTGTGAGCCGCAAGTCATTTCTCGGCCACACGCTCGCGCCACTGAGCGGCGACGCTTCAGTTGAGGCCCGCGAAACCGCAAGCCTGGCCGCAATGACCGCTGCCATTCTCAATGGAGCATCCATCGTCCGCGTTCATGCGGTTCGTCAGGCCGTGGAAGCAGCGCGCATCGCCGACGCGATTCTCGCCGCATCTCAGCCGTAGCAGGGGGATGGCTCAGCAAACAAATTAGAATGGGCATCGAGGGTAAAGCCGACCGGAAGATGCGCGGCCGGTCCCACAAAAATGGAAACGCAGCACAGATGAAAACACAATTCTCATTCGGCAAGAGCGGCATCGAGGTTTCAGTCCCGGACGGGCTTGCGTGCCAGGTGGTGCGCAGCCACACCGCCGCCGCGGTCGATGATGTCGAGGCTGCGCTGGCCGCCGCGCTCGATTTCCCCATCGGCTGCGAACCGCTGGTGAAGCTGGCCGCAGGCAAGCGATCCGCCGCAATTTCCGTGTGCGACATCACGCGCCCGGCGCCGAATGCGGTGACGCTGCCGCCACTCGTCGCCCGCCTTCACGCCGCCGGAATCCCCCCCGAAGCCATCACCATCCTGATTGCAACCGGACTGCACCGCGGAGCAACCAGAGAAGAGATCGAAATCATTGTTGGAGCGGAGATAGCGGGCAAGTATCGCGTCGTCAGCCACGACGCGCGCAACCTGGCCGGTCATCGGCCGCTGGGGACAACCAGGCGCGGAACGCCGGTCTACATCGACGAGCGCTTCATAGCCGCCGACCTGCACATCACGCTTGGCTTCATCGAGCAGCACCTGATGCTGGGATTCTCCGGCGGGCGCAAGCTGGTGGCTCCGGGGCTGGCCGCACAGGAGACCATCAAGGTGATTCACTCGCCGCGCTTCATGCGCGAGCCGCTGGCCACCGAGGGTTCCATCGCCGGCAATCCGCTGCACGCCGAGTTACTGGAGATTGCAGCCATGGCCCGCCACGACTTCATCCTCGATGTGACTCTGACCCAGGGCCGGCAGATCTCAGGGGTCTTTGCCGGCGATCCGGTGAAGGCCCACGCAGCGGGAGTGGAGTTTGTCGAAACCACCTGCCTGGAAACTCTCGGCGAGCCCGCGGATGCGGTGATCACAAGCGCAGCCGGCTATCCGCTGGACCTGACCTTTTACCAGATTGTCAAAGGCATTACAGCGGCGCAGCACATCGTGAAGCCGGGGGGAAGAATTCTTGTCGCCGGAGAATGCGCGGAGGGGATGGGCTCTCCTGAATTTGCTCAGCGCATGTGCAAGCTCACGGGATTTCAGGATTTTCTCGATAAGATTCGCGAGTCTCCCGTCGAGGTGGATCAATGGCAGCTCGAAAAACTGGCGCTGACTGGCGTAAAGCACGAGCTCTACTTCTACACGCCGGGAGTCTCGAAGGCACAACTCGGCTGCCTGGGCGCACGGACCTTCAGCGACCTGAATCAGGCCATTGCCGTCGTGTTGCAAGGGCTTCCTGCGGGCGCGCGCGTGGTCCTGGTGCCCGACGGCCCGTACACCTTTGCCCGCGCGGTGCCCGCGTACGCATAAATTCGCATACTGAAATTTGGGTGCCCCAGGTCTCGACTCTGAGACCTGGGAACGTGCTCATCCTCGCGCTAAACGCTGATCCCCGCCTTGTACCGCGGCCATAGCGGACGCATCGAGCCGTGATCCACCGTCGGCTCTCCGTCGCACTCCACCTCGATGACCGTGGCCGGCTGATCCGGCGCAACCAGCGGCAGCCCGGTCAGGCGCAGGTTAAATTCATCCTGCGTGAACTCGATCTTCTGCCCGGTCTTGAGCAGCCGCGCTGACAGCACCTTGGGCTTGAGGCCGCCGATTGCAATCACCGCCTCGGGCTGATAGAAGCTCAGCCACTCCGCCGCCGGCGTGTGTCCCGGCCAGTAGTGCTGATGGATATAGAGCGTATTGCCGCGGCGAGTGTAATTCGCGCTCACGTTGCCGCCGGCCTGTGCGCGCTCAGTGCCGTAGAAAGCCTTGCCGTTAGTCTCCAGCCACTTGCCCACGGCCTCAAGGCAGGTCACCGTCTCCGGCGGAATCGATCCGTCCGGCTCCGGGCCGATGTTGAGCAGATAATTGCCGCCGCCGCGCGCGCAGGTGGCCAGGTTGTCGACGATGGTCTTGGGTGTCTTCCAGGCATCGTCGAAGCGATTGAAGCCCCAACTGTCGTTGAGCGTCATGCATGTCTCCCAGGCTCGTCCCACCTCCGCGGCCTGGATGTGCTGTTCGGGCGTGGTGAAGTCGCCCGCGAGGCCGTTGCGATTGTTCACGATGATCTCCGGCTGCAACTCGAAGACCATCTCGTTCATCCGCTCCGACTCCCATCCCTCCGCAGTCAGCGGCCAGGAAACGTCGTACCAAAGCACGTCGATCTTGTCGTAGTTGGACATCAGCTCGCGGATCAGCCCATGCGTGTAATCCACAAACCGCCTGCGCGCCGCCTCGTCGGTCTTGCAGATGGCTCCGTCGGGATGGTGCCAGTCCATCAGCGAATAGTAGAAGCCCACGCGCAGGCCCTCGGCGCGCGCAGCCTCGACAAACTCGCGCACCAGGTCGCGCCCCGGCCCCTGCTTCATTGCGTTGTAGTCGGTCAGCTTCGAGTCCCAGTGGCAAAAGCCCTCGTGGTGCTTGGTGGTCATCACCATGTACTTCTGTCCGGCCTTCTTCGCCAGCCTGGCCCAGTCGCGGGCCGCATTCGGCTTGGGATGGAAGTGCTTCGCCAGCAACTCGTACTGCGGAATCGGAACCCCCTCGGTCTCCTTGGCCCACTCGTGCTGGCCGATCACGCTGTAAAGCCCCCAGTGGATGAACATGCCGAACTTGGCCTCATGCCACCATTTCATCCGCTCCTCGCGCGTGGCTGCCTGCTTCAGGTCGGCGGGCGTACTCGGGGCCGGCGCCGCGGGACTCTGCAATCCCAATCCCTCTGCATTCGCGGCTGCCAGCGCCATCGCTCCGGCGGCGCCAAACTGCTTCAGGAACGACCGTCTCGTGCTCTCATTCCAATCCATGATTCCTCCTTGTTTTCCCTGTTGAACAGGCAGCCGGCCCAATTTTTCGTTAACGTTTACGAAAAACCGCCGAAATGATGACCAGCCACTATAGCAGACACGGCCCAAGGCGTGATTCTGCCCGGCGCGCGCAACCAGGTTCTCTGGCTAGTTCGGCGACGGTTTCTCGGCGTTGTCGATAACAATCGTATCCACCGGGGCCGTGGATGGCCGCAGCCTGAGCCCCAGCGCCTGGACTGAAGTCAGGATCGAATCGACAAATTCCCTTTCCGAGTTTGGATTGTTATTGGCGTATACGTATTTGAAGTCGTATTCCCCATTCAGCTCGGTTTTATCCAGGACAGGGCATTGTAGATATCGGCTCAGGCGAATGGCTAGCAGCGGCATGGAGACATTCTGCCCTGCAATACCATCCCCATTGACTGGGCCTCCAATATTGCTTCCAACCCAGGGAACAGCGTCGGTCTTCCTGGGAGAATGCAACTTCGGCCTCTTGCTGACTTTCTCCAGAAGGTAAACCGGGCCGGTCTTGTTCTCGCGATGGAATGCCAATTGAAACCGGCTTATCAACAGCGCCTGCAACATCAGCCGCTGTCCCTCGCTGAGAGGGGAATTCAGCGACAGCGCATTGAGCCGGTTCGAACTCGAGGAGGCTGGAGCCTGGGCGTCGATGTCGAACAGGTCGTCATGCATCCACGCCGGACCACCCACGATCTGGTACGGCTGCACGTCAAACGCAATCTTCAAGAGTACCCCCAACGTAAGGTACCTGGCTCTCACCACGCCGCCTGGATATTTGAAAATTCCCGCGACAGGCTCTTTGACCTTTAGATTCGAGGGCTTTACCGACACAACCGCGAACTCCGGGAGCGTGATCGTGGCTTGTGCAGCCTGAGGCGGGCCGGGATCCTGTGGCGGAAACACCAGGCCCAACAGCACCGGCACGGCAAAGGCGCAGGCCGCTGCCGGCAGCAGAATCCTTCCGCGATACTTCAGCAGGGATGATGCGCTCCTGGACATGGGCTCGGCCGTCCGTTACAGGAGATTCAGGGATCGCGCCCATTATTGCCTTTCCGAGGCCCGGCACACAATCACTTCCGCCGTCCTCAAGCAGGTTGCGATTAATTTTCTGTGGGTTTCTCGACATAATCAACAACGAACGTGTCCACCGGGCCTTTGGCCGGTTCCAGTTTCAGCCCTAGCTGCTCCTGAATCGCCTAAAAGTGAGAGAACGTACGCCTGACCATCGTCGAGACCATGCCCTTCATGAACGGGCTCAATATTACTGCTTTTCCGAGGCCAGATACACAACCACTCCGCCCAGCAGCGCCAGGGTTGCAAGGGCGGGAATCATCACCATCGGAGTCAAAACTGAACTCAGGCCGGAGCCGAACAGATCGGATGGCCACAGGGAATCCAGGCGGAGCGCGGCGGTCTGCGGAAGCTGCTCCAGCCAGGTGAGCCAGGCAAGGCCATGGCGCGCCTGCCACACCACGAATGCCACCGCCAGCAGCAGATTCACCGCCAGCGCAAAGATCTGCGCGCCCAGAATCGGCCTGCCGATGCGCTCTAGAGCCGCATTGCGCCGGCGCAGTTGCGCCCGCCACCACAGCACGCCGGGAGAACCCGGATTGGCCGCGCCGGCAGCCTCGGCGCGCGCGCGCTGAAATGCACTGGTCACCAGCGCCAGGTCAGCGCAGCAGCGGCAGCCGTCCACATGCTCGCGCAACTCCGGCGCGCAGGCCTGCGGCCACTGGCCACGCTCCACCAGCTCCTTCACTTCCTTCTCGCGCGGGCACGTAAGCAGCATCATATTTCCCCCCCGCGTTCCCCATCTCCGAGCAGCCGCGCAATCTTCCGCCGCGCCCTGAAAAGCAGCAGGCGGATGCTGGCGCTTCCCAGGCCCGTGACCTCGGCAATCTTGCGGTGAGAATAGCCCTCAGCATGAGCCAGCCAAAGCAGTTGGCGCTCCCGGGGACGCATCTGCCTGAGGGCCGGCAACAGCATCATCTCGGAGTCCGCCTGTGCTGAACCGCCATTCCGCGCAAAAAACTCTTCAGGAGTTCCTTCGATCGACGAGGGCCTCGGATGCCGCCAATGATCGCGCAAAAGGTTGGTCGCAATCCTGAACAGGTAACGCCGGCATGCGACCTCGCCTTCGGCAAGTTGGGAAGGAGGACGGGGCGCGCACAGGAAGCGCACGAAGCTTTCCTGCATCAGGTCATCGGCCAGCGCCGGGTCGCCCGATGTCCGTGCCAGGTATGCCCACAGGGATCGAGCCGATCGCTCGTAGAAGCCGGCGAACGCATCGTTATCCATGGGCGGACTAGCCGCCTGCGACGCGGCGATATTCGCGCCGCCGGCGAGCACGTCCGGAATGACAGATTCCCAGGGCATACGTGATACACGCCTCTTGGCCACAGCTGGATCCTCTCCGGCTCACGGCCTGTCCTGCGAGCCGGAGGGCGGTTCCACCCGGTTTGCCGCCGATGGGTTCTCGGGCATCAGACCCAGACGCCCGGCCAGAACCCAGGTAATCCCTGCGGAGATGATAAATCCAACTCCGGGCATCAGCACCACCGTTCCCAAAATCAACATGGGAATGTTCAAGTCGGGACCGGCATTGCGCAGGAAGAGCAATCCGCTGCCCAGCAGCACCAGCACCACGCCGATCTGCATCGGCCAGAGCACCCGCGCCACCGCGTTCGGCATGCGCTGTTCCGGTTCAAAGCCCACTGGAATCGGCGCCGCCTCAAGGAAGCGCTTGCCCGCCTCAGTGCCCATGTAAGTAGCCAGGTCCTGGCTGGAGTTGAACTTTTCAATCAGCCTGCCGTGCACCTCGCTTTGCAGTTTGAAGATGCGCGACCAGCGGCGGTTCTCGGTGATTTGGTGGATCAGCCACAGCAAGGCGCCAAGAAAGCAAGCGAAAGCCGTGACGCCCGCAATGTCCCCCACAACGTCATGCAAGTTCGGGTTGTAGGGCACGTTCTGCGCTGGGGATAAATCCGGCCAGACCGCGCGCTCCAGGGCCTGGTCGCGCCGGCCGCCTCGCGATTCGAGGTGCGTGAACAGGTAATACTCGGGATTGCGCGCAATCTCCGGGTGCTGGAAAAGAAACTGCGCCAGTTGCGGATTGTTGCGGCTCACGTACTCCTGATCGGCCAGCAGCGATGGATCGCGCGCCACCACCGTGGTCAGCGTCGGGCTCATACGCAGCAGTCGGATGAGCTGATCCTGCGTGGCAGCCAATTCCTGGTCGGTGAGCGGCGCTGCTGTCGCCGCCGCCTGCGCCTTTGCCGCGGGCGCGGTCTGCGCGGCGGCAAGAACCGCTCCTTGCCCTGCAATCAACAGTGCGGGCGCTGCAACCCAGCATAGAACCCAGCTCGGAATCCGGTTACGCTTGTGCATTTCAGTTTCCCCCTCGTTCAAACTCGCTCAATGAAGCCTCAGGAGCCTCTTCTGCACATACAACGAACCAGGGGAGCGATTGGTTAACAGGGCGGCAAATTCGCGCGAATCTCAAGATGACTCGGTTATGATGGCTCGTTCCGGCTTTATCGCACGCGAGGTCGGCGAGCCAGCCGGGAAAGGAGCCGGCTATGGGTCTGAGCGCAACTTCCGCAGCCTCTTCACGCTCCATCCGGGCGGGACGGGTATTGGGATTCTGCATTTATGTTGCAGCCTTCTTTCTGCCCGCATGCAGGGAGCCGATCACGACCGGAGTGAGCACCCCGGATACCTATAAGGGATGGTTCTGCGCCTTTGTGACGCTGACCAACACCTTCAGCGGCGAAGTCTGGCTGTCAAAGGACTTCCTGGCCGTTCTCAGCGGCTGGATCAATCCCCTGGTTCTGCTCTACCTGCTGTTTCTCATCTGGCCCAAACTGGTGTGGCCGCGCCGGATTGCGGTCGGAGCCGTGCTCGCGTTCCTGGTTGCCACCTGGATCTACTTTGTACTTGTACCTCTGGTTCCGCTGGTGGGCCATGTGCTGTGGATCGTCGGAATTCTGATGATTCTGGCCGGGGAAGCAGTTGGCCGCGAAACGGCGTCGGCCAGAAAAGACAACCCCGCATCGTCGGCTGCTTGAACGGCCGGCGGGAATGCAGGCCCGTTCCTAGTGATGATGTCCCCAGCCGCCGTGGCTGCTGGAGTGGCCGCCCCCGCCGGAGTGCTTTCCGCCGCCAAAGCTTTTGGGAGCTTTGCCGCCGCCGTAGGAATGCTCTGCGCCGTGGCCTCCGCCAAACAGGTGGAAGCCGCCGGAATGTTCCGATTTGGCGGAATATCCCTCAAAGCCTCTCCTCATGGGAGCGGAGCGGGGAGCCGAATAAGCTCGCTGACTGAATTCTCCGCGTTGCGCAAAATCGCTGCGCGGAGCGGCGGCCGGTGCGCGCCAGCCTGGTTGCGGACTGCCGTGAACGCTGCCCGGTCTGCTGCCATAGGCCTGTCCGTAGTAGCTGGAGCCATAGCCGGGCCGCGCGTAGGACTGTGCTGCGCCGGCTCCCGATGTGTACGCCCGCGGCGCGTAAGTTTGCTGCGGCCGAGCTGGCGGCCGGCTATAGGCGTAGTTCTCGGGCGCAGGGCGAACGTAGTTCCCATAGCCATTTCCGTAGCCGGTCCCGTATGCAGGTCGAGCCGGATAGCCGCGGCTTGAGCCTTCAGCAGGTCCGCTGCCCATATACGCCCGGCTGCCCGCGTAGTTATCCGGCTGCGGCGCAAATCCTTGTCCGCCTCGGCCGTTGTACCCGTTGTATTCATTGCCGGACCGGCCATAACCGCCCCGGGGCTGGTTGGGCTGAGCCCGGTTATAACCCTGCGCCGGAGTTGTCCTTCCAGCCCAAGTCCCGCCTCCGCGGGTTGAACCCCAATGGGACACGGTCGTGCTCTGCGAATAGTAGTTGGAGTGATTAAAGAGAATGGAATTCCCCAGCCAGTCCAGCGCCCAGCTCATCCAGCCAAAGGGGGTGTGCATGAAGGCTGCCATTGCGATCCCCAACCCAAACCGCACCGGCCCCGACCCGGCAAACGACTCCAAAGCCCCGAACAGCGAAAAGCCGGGATAGGGCGCGACCGGCGCTCCGTAGACATCCCACGGGTTATACATCGGCACGTACACCACTTGCGGATCTGCCGGGGCTAGTTCGATGTTGCCCTGGTCGTAGGTCATTTGTTCCTGCGGAGTGTTCTGGAGGGTTCCGGCAGCCTGCGCGCGCTGGCGCAATACCTGCACCGTCTGGAGCACGTCCTGGGGCTGGTTGTAGTAGGCGTTGCCCAGGTCGGTGGTCCACGCCAGGTCATGGTTCATCTGCGCCAGCACCTGCGGAAACGCCGTGAGCGCCTTCACGCTGGGGTCCCAGCTTTGCGCGTCCGCTCCGGCGGCAACCTGGTCGGGAGAGGCATAGCCCTGCGAGCGCAGCCATTGGTCGGCCGACGCCACCTGCGCCGGATAGGTCGAAGCTGCCAGCACCTGCGCCAGCAACGCGTCAGGATAAAGCGCGATCGGCGCCAGCATCTCCTCCAGTTGCTCCGCGGTGAAGGGCTGCGCGGCCGGTGGTGCCTGTTCATACCCCGGCTGCGGATATTCGGGGCCGGCGTCCGCATAAGGCTGATTGGCGTACGGCTGTTGTGGGGAGGGCTGCTGGGGGTAGGGTTGCTGCTGCGGGTAAGCGGGTTGAGCGTATCCAGGCTGCGCGTAGCCAGGTTGCTGATTCGGCGCGTACTGCCCGTTGTACGGCCCGTTCTGTGGGTACTGGCCGTATTGCGGCGATCCCGGCCACGGCGCCTGCTGCGCGAACACTTCTACCTGCGCCAGCGGCAACAGGACCAGCGCCATGGCCAGTGCAACCAGGCGCTGAAACGCCCGTGACCAACCGCCGTTGAAGCCGCTATTTGGAGAAGATTTGGCGGGAAAAGGGGAATACCGGGCAATGCGCGCCGCATACACGCAAATCTGGGGTTTCATGTTTCCTCCCAATGGCCCCTGCAGGCCACACCAAGGCGTAGCCTGTCGTCCCCTCCGAAGAGCGGATGTTAAGGTAGACCCGGCAATCCGGGGTTAGTTGCGCGGGAAAGCCGGACGACCGGCAGCCTGCTTCCACCACCCTGCAGGCCCACCTCGGGGTTTATGATCGAAAATGGTGCGGACAGAGGTCGTCTCCGCCTTCGTTTTGTAGCCCGCGCGCCCTCTGCGCAGGCGTTTTTCAGGCGCTGCAAACAGACGGTGGTATCTCTCTCAAAAAACACGGGCTGCATCAAAGGATTTGAGGATCGGAAGGAAATGCGAGCAAAGACGGCTGTGGTGCTGGGCGCCCAGTGGGGCGACGAGGGTAAGGGCAAGATCGTGGACGTGCTCAGCGAGCGGTTTTCCGCGGTGGCGCGCTACGCGGGCGGCCATAACGCCGGCCACACGGTGATCATCGGCGGCCAGAAGTTCGTGCTGCAACTCATTCCCTGCGGCGTGCTCCGCCCCGGATGCAAGGCCATCATCGGCAATGGCGTCGTCCTTGACCCGTTGGCCTTTCTCAAGGAGGTGGCGCGTCTTCGCGAGCTGAGCGTGGGCGTCGATGGGCAGTTGTTTGTCTCCAACCGCGCCCAGGTTATCCTGCCCTATCACCGCATGATCGAGTTGGCCGCTGAAAGCGCGCCTGGCCGCAAGAAGATCGGCACAACCAGCCGCGGCATCGGTCCGGCTTACGAGGACAAGATGGCCCGCAGCGGGCTGCGCATCGTGGACTTGCTGCATCCGTCGCTGCTCAAGACCCACATTGAGGCGGCCTGCCAGGAAAAGAACGCCATCGCCCACGCCCTGTTCGGTACCGACCCTCTGGATCCGGCCAAAATGTACGAGGAGTACGCAGCGGCGGCCGAGCAGCTACGCCCCTTTGTGGCCGACACCGGGCGCATGCTCAACGCCATTCTGGCGCAGGGCAGCAGCATCATGTTTGAGGGAGCGCAGGGAACCATGCTCGACATCGACCACGGCACCTATCCCTATGTGACGTCGTCCTCAGCGACGGCCGGCGGCGCGGTCACCGGAACCGGCGTGGGACCAACCGCTATCGGCACGGTGATCTCGGTGAGCAAAGCTTATGTGACCCGCGTAGGAGGAGGACCCTTCCCCACCGAGATTCACGACCCCGTCGGCGACCAGCTGCGCGCCCGCGGCAATGAGTACGGGGCCGTGACCGGACGCCCGCGCCGCTGCGGCTGGCTCGATATTCCCCTGCTCCGCTACTCCAACCAGGTAAACGGCGCCGAGTGGCTGGTGGTGACCAAGCTCGACGTGCTCGACGAGCTGGCCGAGATTCCCGTCTGCATCGGCTACGAGACCGGCGGCAAGGTCACTGACGAGATTCCCGCCGACGTACTGGGTCTGGAGCAGATCAAGCCGGTCTACACCACGCTCAAGGGCTGGCGCCAGTCTACCGAGGGGATCACCGAATTCGACAAGCTGCCCCGGGCCGCCCAGGAATACCTTCGCTTTCAGGAGCGCGAGAGCGGCGCCTGCATCGGCATGGTCTCCACCGGGCCTGACCGCGACCAGACAATGGTGCTGCCAGGCTTTGCCGCCGCGCTCGACAGTATTCATAATTGAGAAACGCCCTTGGGCTCAGCCGCTCAGGCGATGAGGAAACCGCTTCTATGGTCAGCTTTGTTGTTCGCTTCACGTTCAACCCCGAAGATCGCGCGGAGATGGCAGAAGCACTCCGCCTGCTGGCCGCCGCATCCCGCCTCGAACCGGGCTGCGTCAGCTACATCCCGCACCATATTGAGGGCGATCCCGACACCATCGTGATCTACGAGCAATACCGGGATGAGAAGGCCCTTGAAGCCCACCGGAAGTCAGGGCACTTCAAGAAGTACGCCGTCGAGGGACTCTTCCAGAAGATGAAGGACCGCAACCGTGAAAATCTGATTGCTCTCGTTTGAGGGTCCTCTTCAGTCCAACCGGCGAAAGGTCCGTTTCGGATGGCAGCAGTGTCTGGCGGTGATTGCAACTGAAGTAACAAAACGCCATTACCTGAGTAGCATTGACCTGCAGACCTTTTCGGGACTACTATCCGGTACGTTTATTTCGTACGTTTATGTCGGCTGATACCACCAGACTCTCCGTTCCGATCAGACGCCGGCTGGCGATTTTGCGCATCGCCGCCCGCATCGCCGCCGCCGCGCTCCTGGTGGTGCTATGCGGCAACCTTCTCTATGCCGGACAAGCCAAGCCTCGCAGGCACGAGGAACGTCACGAGATCGACCTGCTCGAGGAAGCCTGGCGCAACGCCATGCTCAAGTCAGACACCACCGCCATGAGCGCGCTGCTGGCCGACGATTACATAGCCATCACCGCCTCCGGAACCCTGCAAACCAAGGAACAGGTCCTGGCCAACCTTCGTACCCGCCGGGTCCACCTTGCCGCCCTCAATATCTCCGACCGCAAGGTGCGCTTCTACGAAAATACGGCGCTGGTCACTTCGCTGGCCGAAGTACAGGGTACGACTGTCGACGGTGACGTCTCCGGAAGCTTTCGCTACACCCGCGTCTACGTCCGCGATGCGCAGGGCCATTGGAAGATTGTCAGCTTCGAGGCCAGCCGCATTCGCCAGCCAGGTGAGCACCGGTAGCTGGACAGGCTGGCGAACATGATGCAGTCGCGGCTGGAATGACCAATGTTGCCTGATGGGTGGTTACCAATGTTCGGCCCACTGGCCAATTGGTTTTATCCACATCCTTTTGACAATGGTATAGAATCCGCAGTAAGGATATCTTCAGATCGTTCTTGGTTCAGTCTGAAGATATGAATGAGCCACTCGGCAAGCGTTGACCGCTGCAAGTGGAAAGTATCCCGGGACCCTCTGACCCGGCCGCTGCCTTGATGGGTCGCCTTCCTCGATCATGAGCGCGCTGGATCAGCCGGTGGGACTACTTGAGCCGGTCAAGTGAGAATGTGAGTGGGTAGATCGGAACTGGGGTCTATCGAATGAAAACCGCACAGTTGGCAGCCCTCAGATTCTTCGCGCTTTTGTTCATCCTGCCCGGTCTGGGGGGATTGATCGTCTCCGCCATGATCTCGACGCACTATCTCAACGTCATGCCAAGGGGGCCGGTGCTGACAGAGGGCCGCGTCGTCCCGCGCGAAATTCATGGCATCGTCATCTACCAGACCCCGGAAGAAAACCAGAGGCTCAACCTGATTGAGTACTCCTCCGTAGGAGTATTTGTGATCGGCCTCGGACTGGGCCTGGTCTATCTTGAGCAGTGGGGCGCCTTGCAGACGCGCGCCAGTGAAAGTGAAGAAGAGAGCGAGTACGCGGAAGATCGAGGCTAAACAGGCTGCGGAAGAACCCGTTCCGGAGGGAGGCGGGGGTTTCAACCCATAAGCGCTAAGATAAGAATTGACTCTTTCCGGAACGGCGCGTAGTCTTTCCGCATGACTGGACTCGACGACTGGCAGGTATTGGTGGGACTTCTTCCCTCCGAGTGGCGGCAGTTGGGCAGAAGCAGCGGCGCCGTCCGACGGTTGCGCGGCTTTGCTTCTTTGGACGCTCTGTTGCGCACGTTGCTGTTGCATGTGGGCTGCGGCTGGTCGCTGCGCGAGACTGCAGTGCAAGCTAAGTTAGCGGGGATTGCCGAGGTTTCCGATGTCACCTTGCTCAACCGTCTGCGCGATGCGGAGAGCTGGCTTCGCCAGCTGTGCCAGGAGCTTTGGCAGGACAACGGCGTGCAGTTGGAGCCGAGCTTGGCAGGCCGGACGGTGCGCTTGCTGGACGCTACGGTGGTGCGCGAGCCAGGCAAGACGGGCAGTCAGTGGAGGATCCATTACAGCCTGCGTCTGCCCAAACTGGAGTGCGATCAGTTCGAGCTCACCGCGACCTGCGGCACCGGGACGGCGGAGCGCTTGCGGCGGTTTCGTTTTAACCCCGGAGAGCTGGTGTTGGCGGATGCGGGTTATTGCCATCCGGACGGCATTGCGGCGGTGGTCGCCGCGCAGGCCGATCTGTGCATACGCCTGAGTCCGCACGGGTTGCCGCTGTTCGATGGACACGATAAGCCGATCCGGCTGTTGCGCCGGCTGGCCCGGTTGCGCCACGCTGGCGATGTGGCCGACTGGCCCGTCTGGATCAAGTCCGGCGAGGCCAGGATCGCCAGCCGCGTCTGCGCGATTCGCAAGAGCCAGGACGCCATTGCGCGCGCTCAACGCCGCTTGACGCTCAAGCAGCAGGGCGGCAAAACGGTCGGCCCGGCCACGCGCAAATATGCCGAGTACGTCCTTGTTTTCACCACTTTGCCCGATTCCGAGGCAAGCGTCGAACAAGTCCTCGAAGCCTACCGCCTGCGCTGCCAGGTGGAGTTGACGTTCAAACGCCTCAAATCCATAGCGCAAATCGGGCATGTGCCCAAGCACGACGATCAAAGCAGCCGTGCCTGGCTCTACGGAAAACTGCTCGTGGCCTTGCTCAGTCAGAGGCTAGCCAGAGTGGGAAAGACCATTTCCCCCTGGGGCTACTTGCTGCCGCAAACCTCCTACGCCCAGCCCATGGCGCGAATTTGAATTCGCCTTCCATCAGGTGCTTGCAGCCATCACACCACGTCTGTCCCTCGCATCAGTCATGCAGCGATGGAACGAGATTGCCCAAGCGCTGAGTGAGCCAAGCCGCCACCGAAGACCGCAACTCGAATCCTTATCTTAGCGCTTATGGGGTTTCAACCCCCGCATAGAACCAGCAGAATTATCACGGGCTTTAGCCCCGGAGGGATGTTTTTCGCCGATTTCGCTCGATACCTCCAGTTTCCCGCGGCCTGTAGAGCCCGGCGGGCCGCCCCTGCTCCGCAAAGCGCCATCTCCCGGCAAAACCACTCCCCTACAATAGAAAAATGCCTGAATTGCCTGAAGTGGAAACCATCGCCCGTGGCGTCAACGAGCGGGTGCGCGGCGACCGCATCGTTCACGCATGGTTTGGCGGGCATCGGGAACCGTTCAAGACTCCTCCAGCACGGCAGGCCCGCGGCCTCGAAGGACGAGTGCTGCTGGGAGTGCATCGCACGGGAAAGCACATCGTTTGCGAGCTGGGGCCGGCCCCGCATTCTTCCCGGGAAACTTCCCCGGTTACGCGCGGAAGCAAAGGAAACACGCAGCCCTCAACCGAGCCGCAAGCCGGGCGGCCCGACGCTCAGTGGATTGTCCATCTCGGCATGACCGGCCGCCTGCTCGTCACTCCCCCAGAAGCCCCGGTAGCCGCCCATACCCACGCTCGTCTCAGCCTGGCAAGCGGACGGGAGTTGCGCTTTGTGGATCCACGCCGCTTTGGCCGCCTCGAATTTCGCAATCTTGAATTTCGCGATCTTGGCTTCCCTGATCCGGGCTCTCGCTCTCGGGGCCGAGGCGCGGCCTTCACCGCACCAGGCGCGGAGCCGCTCACGATTGCGCCGCGGCAGTTTGCCGCTCTATTCCGCGGCCGCCGCCTGTCGATCAAAGCCGCCCTGCTCAATCAGACACTGCTCTCCGGCGTGGGCAACATCTATGCCGACGAAAGCCTCTTTCACGCCGGCATCCGGCCGCGCCGCAGTTCCGGCCGCCTCACCAGGGCCGAACTAGAACGGCTCAGGCTGGCCCTTTGCCAGGTCCTCGAGCAGGCCATCCGGCTGGGCGGTTCCTCCGTCTCCGACTACGTGGATGCCGACGGTCAAAGAGGCTTCTTCCAGTTTGAACACTGCGTCTACCTGCGTACCGGCCTGCCCTGCCTCCGCTGCCAGACTCCCATCCGGCGCATTCTGCTGGCCGGGCGCGGAACCCACTATTGCCCAAACTGCCAGCGGTAAAAATCTGCCTCTATGGTTTTTTGAATTAATCCCTGTTCTAGCTTCCAGAATCCAGACAATTCAGGCCGGAGACTTGAGGCAAGTGACTGAAAACAAAGATTGCATTGAACGGCCCGCTAATTGCTATTAAACAGGCGCCAGTGATGTACCGGCTGCCGCAGGTTCTCGGCCAGCCAAGAACAGCAGACGCCCGGCAAGAGCAACCGCCAATGAAGCGGCCCTGAAAAGGGGTAAACCGGCCGGGAGAGTCTGCGGTAGGTACGGTGGAAAATCCCACCGGCCACAAACTTCCGGGAGGCCAGTGGCAGGTGAGGTATCTCGAAACGCCGCTCCGATGGGAGCGGCGTTTCGTGCGTTTGGCCGCGTTTTGCCGGCCATGCCCCATCCTCGCCGCTGGGGTGGGGCGGAGTCGAGCGGAACCTGCATTTCGTTTTTCCGGCCAGTGTGGGAAACGCCCCATTTTGGCGATCCCTCCCTCACCGGGTCCCCCTAAAGTTACTTGCCAGCCGGAACGCTTCGCTGTAGTATCGGAGTTGCCTATCAAGCGGCTGACGCGGGCCACCCGGATTCGGGTAGAGCAAGCTCGCCGCCGAGCGAGGAAACTTAGCCGCCCAGTTCAATTCTTACCAGGCTGCACGCGGCGAAAGCTCACATAGGAAGGGCATCACCTGAGAAAAGCACAGGCCGCTCCGTATCGATCCTGACCACTGGATGGAGTCCCTGCAAGGCTCCTGCGCATAGGGCGGCTACAGCATTTTCACAGTGTTTGAAATGTAGGGCCAAGGTAGCTGAGCCGGCGCGGCCTGTTTGATCGCAGGCCCCTCAAAATAGGGTTCGGTTCATGGGTGGTGAGGGCGGCGGCCTCAAGAAGTTCGCCGCATGCTGGACGGTAACTGTTCAAAAATGCTCGAGGCGCCGTGATTCGCCGCAATATGTGCGGCAAGGTACGTCGCGGGCCTCGCTCCAGGCCGTCTGCTCCGTGCCCTGCATTTGTTTAGCCGACAACCGCCACGTCTTCCTTCACCGGGAGCAGGCAAGGGAAGCCGGTGTGCAGGTAGGAAAGTAGCTGAACGTAAAAACCCAATGCACCAGATAGGAAAGTTCCAGGAAGTATACGCATGACGACAGAATCAACCCAGCCCCAACCTGAAATGGGGCCCGCGCCTGACAACGGTCAGGCGCCGTCGCAGGGGCATCGCCGCCGCCGCCGCCGCCGCAAGAACAAATCCAGCCAGCAGAACGCGCCTCAGGCCCAGCAGGCCCAAATGCAATCACCGACGCAACCTCAGCCGCAGGCGCCGCCGCAAGCGCCGCAACAGAGGCCGGCTCAGGCGCACCAGAACCAGCCGCGGAAGAAGAAGAAGTTCTTCCAGAAGGGCTCATCCCCGCCCGCCCAGCCCGGCAACAGTATCTCCGGGCCTTCGCAGGGCAAGCGCAAGGGCAAACAGCGCGGTCCGCGGGAGTTTGTCGGTCCCATGGATCACAGCTACCGCGCCGTCAACGGCAATGTAGCCGACGGCCCGCCCTCCACCATCCAGATCATGAGCAGCAACCACGGAAGCTTTTATCCTGACGCTTACCCTCCGCCGCCGCCCGTTCCGGTCCGCGAAGATGCTCCCACGCGCATCTTCTGCTTCATCGACGACCTCTTCTTCCAGGCCAAGATTCAGGAGACCTCGCGCAAGCTGGGCATCAAGGTTGAGTTCGTCAAGGGCGACAAGGACTCCGTGGCTCGGCTGCTCGACCTGCCCGATACCGAGCGGCCCACCCTGCTGGTCTTCGACCTCAACAACCTGAACGCCAAGCCCATGGCCCTGATTCCCAGGTTCAAGACCAAGCTCAAGAAGGCCACCTCGATCGTCGGCTTCCTCAATCATCTGCAGGGCGACCTGAAGATGAAGGCCATCGAGGCCGGCTGCGACACGGTGATGCCGCGCTCCGCTTTTTCGCAGAGCCTGCCCAACCTGCTGCGCCGCTACGGCGTGGAAGAGGAAGAAGAGTACGCCCAGCAACCAATGTAAGGCGGGCCGCAGATGTGAGAAAGGAAAAAGGGCGCTGCCGGATTGGGGGCGCCCTTTTCAACTCGACCCCAGGGCCGACGGCACGACCCGACAGGTGCTATATTTCTCGAAACGCTCGTATCTTTGAATGACACGCGTTTCCCACGGGCGAATCTCAGCGAGCTTGACATTCCAACGTCGAATCCTCATGTTGGGGGGCTGTTTGATGATCGATTTGACCCAGGTCGAGGCGGATCAGCTCTTGGCAATGGAAAAGCATCGCACAAGTGATGATTTCCACAGATTTGACGCGATACGTCTCGAAATCCCACTCCTTTCTGCGGATCATCGCGAGCACTTCCTCTTGGATATCGGACGTGGGAGAATCAACCTTTTGAAGGTGACCTTCCAGACGCGGGCGAAACAGACTGTGATTCTCGCAAGGCTTGACTTCGGTGGACAGCCGCACCGCAACCCGGACGGGCAGGAGATCTCCTGCCCTCACTTACACATTTTCCGAGAAGGATTCGCAGATAAATGGGCTGAGCCATTACCCGCAGAACATTTCACCAATCCTGACGATTCTCGGGCGCTGTTTGGAGATTTTCTTCGATTTTGTAACGTAACCAGACCACCAGTAATCGAATATGGACTTTTCGTATGATCGATGAGATTCAGAAGATGTTGGACGGATACGTCTCCTGGCTTAGGGAGAGAACGAGCCTGCGAGAAATAGGGGAGTGGGTCGAAATTACAACTCCGATGCTAGACCGCCATAACGACCATCTTCAAATATATGTGCAGCGCGAGAACGGCCATTTCATTCTCACGGACGACGGCTATACCCTGCAGGATCTGGAACAATCCGGGTGTAAGCTGGACAGTCCTAAGCGCCAGGAGCTTCTGCGCGTTACTCTCAATGGGTTTGGGGTCCAGCAACACGACGCCTCACTAGAGGTACGCGCGACCGAAGAGAATTTTCCTCTCAAAAAGCACAGCCTTTTGCAGGCCATGCTTGGTGTGAATGACCTCTTTTACCTCGCATCTCCGCATACTGCCAGTCTTTTCTATGAAGACGTTGTTTCATGGATGACCGCTAACGAAATCCGCTTTGTCGAGCAAGCGCGGTTCACTGGCAAGACAGGATACGATCATATGTTTGAGTTTGTGATCCCGCGATCCAGGAAAAACCCGGAGCGAATCGTAAAGCCGATCAACAGGCCCGACAAGGGGTCCGCAATGGAAATGGTATTCGCTTGGCTCGATACTCGGGAGACCAGGCCTCCCGAGGCCCGCGCTTATGCGCTATTGAACGACACAGATCAGGTAGTTAAACCCGACGTGACCGAAGCCTTCCTGAGCTATGACGTTCAAACCCGTCCGGTGGAGTGAGCGCGAGGCCGTCCGCGAGGAACTGGCTGCCTGACCCGTCAGCGCCGCGTGCTCCACCTCTCGGTTTTGAGATCTGGGGAATGGCGAAGCTCATCCGAGGAGTTTTTCTAGTCCTTAGTCCCTGTCTTTCTATCCCGGCGGCCATGTCATCATCCGCCCGCCCAACAAATGCAGGTGCAGATGGTCCACCGTCTGTCCGCCGTCTTCGCCGGTATTCACAACGATGCGATAGCCGCTGTCGAGTTTCTTATTGCGCGCAATCTCCGCCGCCGCCCACAGCAGGTGGCCCAGCAGCTCGCGCTTGTCCTCGCCGGCATCGTCAAGCGAGCCGATGTGTTCTCGCGGCACAATCAGCACGTGTACCGGCGCCTTGGGATTGATGTCGGCAAAGGCGTAGCTATGCTCATCCTGGTAAACCGGGGTCGAGGGGATGCTTCCTTCAATGATCTTGCAGAACAGGCAACTCATAGCGACACCAGTGTACCGCAGCCCCAGTCCCGCGATGGGCGTTAAGGAAGATTCGCTCTCTGGCAGCGCTCCCTTCAGGCGGCGAGGGTCTTCGAGGTGTATAAATATCTCCGCGAGCCAACAGAAGCGGAGCTAGCGCGCCCGGGACCCAAACCTCTCCGGACTGATGAGCCCCCGACTCGCACGGAGGGCATCATGCAGCCACGCACAATCTACCTGAGCAGGCTCATCGGTCTGTACTGCATTCTCATCTCGCCGTCCCTGGCGATTCACAAGCAAGCCACCGTGGACTCGGCCGCTGCGCTGTGGCACAACCCCTCGATGATGCTGATCCTGGGCATCTTCACGGTTATTATGGGCCTCGCCATGATTCTGGCCCACAACCTCTGGTCCGGCGGCGCGCTGCCCGTAGTGGTTACCCTGGTGAGCTGGCTGACGTTTATCAAGGGCATGCTGTTCCTGCTGATGCCCTCCGGGATGGACACCGAGATGATGCTTAGCTGGCTCCGCGATCCCGTGCTCTTCTACGTGTGCTTCACTCCGTCCTTCCTGATCGGCATCTATCTGACCTACGAAGGCTTCAGGCCGAGAGCAGGTTCCTAGCAGGGTGCGGCGGGGCCGTCCGCCTTGGCGGGTATGGTCGAGAATGATCTTCCAGCCCTGCGTCCCTCTGCGCTCGGCTAAAATGGCGCCATGAGCGCCGCTGCCCCCTTCCGCATCGTTCACACCGTCTGCTCCCACGACTGCCCCGACTCCTGCGCGGTTCTGGTCACGGTGAACGAGCAAGGCCGCGCCGTCAAAGTCGAGGGTGATCCCTCGCAGCCGGTCACGCAGGGCTTCCTCTGCGGCAAGGTCGCCAAATACCTCGACCGCGTCTACGCTCCCGACCGCATTCTTCACCCCTTGAGACGAAAATCCGGAGCGCAAAAGGGCCCACGGCACCGCGGGCGCGAGCACGAAGCCTTCGAGCGCGTCAGTTGGGACGAAGCCCTGGCCGCCATCGCCGCGCGCCTCCAGCAGATCAGCAACGAACACGGTCCCGAGTCGATTCTGCCGTATAGCTACGCGAGGCACCATCGCCGTGCTCGGCTACGGGTCCATGGACCGCCGCTTCTTTCACCGCCTGGGCGCCAGCCGCCTTGACCGCACCATCTGTTCTGAAGCCGGCGGCCAGGCCTGGAACCTGGTCTACGGAAAGAAGCTGGGCACGCCCACCGAGGATTTCCGCCTCGCCAAACTCATCCTCGCCTGGGGCGCGAACATCCACGGCAACAACGTGCACCTGTGGCCCATGATCGAGCAGGCCCGCCGCTCGGGCGCGCGCCTCATCGTCATCGATCCCTATCGCACCCGTACCGCCGCGCTCGCCGACTGGCACATCGCCATCCGCCCCGGCACCGACGCCGCGCTGGCCCTGGGCATGATGCACGTCATCCTCAACGAAGGCCTTGAAGATCGCGCCTACATCGACGCCATGGCTCACGGCTTCGACCGCCTCGCCGAGCGTGCACGCGAATACACGCCCGAACGCGTAGCCTCATTCGACCGGCATGACCGCGGCCGAAGTCGAGCAACTGGCCCGCGAATACGCGACTACTCGTCCCGCCGTTTCGCGCATGAACTACGGCGTGCAGCGCGCGGAGTACGGCGGCGCAACGGTGCGCGCCATCGCCATGCTGCCCGCCCTCACCGGCGCGTGGAAGTATCGCGGCGGCGGCGCAGTGCTCTCCACCTCCGGCGCCTTCGAGTGGAACAAGCAGGCCGTCGAGCGCCCCGACCTCCAGCTTTCCTCGCCGCTCGGCCGTATCGCCCGCCTGGTCAACATGTCTGCCCTCGGCCAGGCACTCACCGAACTCGGCTGCGCGCCCCAAGCCCAGGTTGGTGGCGACGGCCCTCCCGTTCACGCGCTCTTCGTCTACAACTCCAACCCCGGCGCGGTTGCTCCCAATCAGAACGCGGTGCGCCGCGGCCTGGCGCGTCCCGACCTCTTCACCGTGGTCCACGATCTCTTTTTCACCGACACCACCGACTACGCCGACTACATCCTGCCCGCGGCCACGTTCCTGGAGCACACTGACATTCAGGGCGCCTACGGCCACTACTTCGTGCAGCTTTCGCAGCAGGCCATCGAGCCGCCCGGCGAGGCGCGCTCCAACGTCTGGCTCTTCGGCCGGCTCGCGCAGCGCATGGGCTTCCCCGAGCCCTGCTTCCGCGACACGGCCGAAGACATCATCCGCCAGGCCTTGACGGTCGGCCCCGACGGCCGCTCTACCAACCCCGGCATGGAGCGCATCACCTTTGAAGCGCTCGAAGAGCAGGGCCACATCCCGCTCAGCTTCCACAGCGCGCCGGAGACGCATCCCTTCCAGCCCTTTACTGTCGGTCCGGTTCCTACGCCTTCCGGCAAGATCGAGTTTTACTCCGAGTCCCTGGCCGCGGCGGGTCTCGATCCCCTTCCGGGCTTTACGCCTCCCACCGAGTCGCGCTGGGGCGAAGCCGCAAAGCGCTATCCGCTGGAACTGCTGGCCCGCAAGGCCGACAACTACATGAACACGACCTTCGCCAACCTCGACGGCCACCGCAAAATGGAGTCCCGCATCAATCAGCGCCTTGAAATCCACCCCGCCGACGCCAGGGCCCGCGGCCTCGCCGACGGCGACCCGGTCTGCCTGTTCAACGATCGCGGTTCCATCAGCTTGACCGCAATGATCAATCCCAGCCTGCCGGCAGGCGTGGTGGCCGCGCGTCTGGACTGGGCCAAGCTCCACCCCGGCGGCGCCAACGTGAACGCCCTCACCAGCGAGCGGCTCACCGACATCGGCGCCGGAGCCACCTTCTACTCCACCCTGGTGGAAGTAGCCAAGATTGCCGAGGTTGCCAAAATCTAGGCCCGCACTGCCAGAAGTGGCCCCATCGCAGTAAGCTATCTGCCATGAATTGGACGGCCCTTCTCGTACTCGTTGCAATTTTCGTCGCCTATTTCCTTTACCGGCGCTCCGGGCTCATCTCGGTAAATGAGGCTCGGCAATGCCTGAAGCATGGAGCTCTGGTGATCGACGTGCGCACCGCCGGCGAATTCGTTGCCGGCCATCTGCCCATCGCCGTCAATCTTCCCGTCAACGAGATTGAGACCAGTTGGTCCCGCCGCATCAAGGACAAGAATCAGGTGCTCCTGCTCCACTGTCAGAGCGGCGCGCGCAGCGGCGTGGCAAAGAAGAAGCTGATCGCCCTCGGCTGTCCCAACGCCTTCAACCTCGGCTCCTATGCCCGCGCAGCGCGCATCGTGGCCGGCAAGTAACCGCCGCCGAAAATTCGCCTCGATAAAGACGGCTCCCACGGACAGCCTTTCGTTCATGGAGCGGAGGGAGGCCGGGGTCCCCACGGACAGGTCTTCGTCCGTGGGGTGGAAGAAGGGGGTTTCAACCCCCGCATAGAGCCAACAAAATCAACGCTGGCTTTAGCCACGTAGGGTCACTTTCCGCAGCCTGTTCAGCCCCTGAGGCATGCTTTTCGGGCTCTTCGCGCGAATTCAAGCCTTTTTCCGCAGCCTGTTCATTGCGGTGCACGTACAGCAGCCATAGGCGTCGGCGTCACCTCAACATAATCGAGCGCAGCCGGATCGTTGCCGTCGGGCGTTCCCTCCACGCGCAGCACGTCGCCGGGTTTCAATTCGACGCCGCGCACGGTCGAGCGCGTGGAGTTGTCGCCGTCGGGCCGCCGCGAGGGCAGCGTTCGATCGGCTGTCCAGGAAGCAACCGGCTGCCCATTTACGTCGAGAGCAAACCTGGCCGCGCCGCCTTGCAGATCGAAGTACTCGACCGCAATGTCGAACCGTCCCGGCTTGCCCTGCCGCCTCCACTCGGCCGAGCAACTCTTCGCGTCGGCGCATGTAACAGCCTTCCCGCCCGATGCGTCCTCCCACGGCATCACATCGATCACCTTGTAGCCGGTCAGCCGCGCGTTTTCGGCTTCCATGCGCCCCGGATAATGCCCCGCGCGGCCCTTGTGGTCCGCAATCCCGCTCTGCTTCAGGAAGTACTGCACAATCGCGTCGCGCCACACAATCGCGTGGCCGGCCTGGTATTCCAACCGCGCATGCACGTCGTCATAGAGTGCCGGGTTCACGCGCCCCTTCAGCGTCTCCCACTCCTTCACCAACTGCGCCGCCTCTGCCGCGCCTTGGTAGTGGCTGTCGTAGATGTACTGGATCACCGTCTGGCCTGAGTGCAGTTTGTGGGTGTAGCGCACGTGGTGAAAGAACAGCAGCAGATTGTCCGGGCACGTAGCCAGCGACTCATACACCCGCGCCACCTGCGGCGGATACTGCCCCACAAAGCCGGTGCCCGTGGCAACGGTGCGGTCCATGCCGATGCCTTCTGCGTCGTCGCGGTGCCACTGGCCCCAGCCATTGCGTTCGCTGGATTCGATGTTGGGCCCATAGTGGCTGCCGGTAATATCGGTGAGCGTCTGCGAGCCTAGAAAGCCAGTGTAGTGCTCATACGCCGGCCAGGACTGCATCAACACCTTTTCAACCGTGCTCACCACCACCGGATCGATGTTGATGGTCTGCCTTATCCACTCGTCGGCAATCTGCTCCGGGGTGAGATCGGGGTTCCACGCCAGCCGTCCGAAGGCGTACAGGTTGGCCAGCGCCAGCGGTGAGCCGAGCCATGCATTGCGTCCCACGCCGGCCACGCCCACCATGCCGCCCAGCGGACGATGAAAGCTCTTGCCCTCGAGGATCTCCTTCACCGGCGTTGCCCGGTTGTCGGCACGCAGATCGAAGTCCAGCACCTGCTTCCACATGGGCGCGAGATAAACGAGGTGGCGCTGCTGCCCGGTGTACTCCTGCGTGATCTGCACTTCCATCGCTTGGCTGGTCTGGCGCAGCCCGGCAAAGAGCGGCGACACCGGCTCGCGCGCCTGAAAGTCGATCGGCCCCTCCTTGGTCTGCACAATCACGTTGGGCGCAAAGCTGCCGTCGAGCGGATGAAAGATGTCGTAAGCGGCGCGGGCGCGGTCGGCCTTCATGTCGTTCCAGTCGAGATGATTGTTATAGACAAACGCCCGATACAGCACCACGCCGCCATGCGGCTCCAGCGCGCCGGCCAGCAGATTGGCGGCATCCGCGGGGCTACGGCCGTAACTTGCCGGCCCTGCCTGTCCCTCCGAGTCGGCCTTCACGGTAAATCCCGCAAAGTCGGGAATGAGCGCGTAAATCTCATCCACCTTCGCCGCCCACCACGCCTTCACCGCGGGGTCCAGCGGGTCAGAGGTCTTCAGTCCGCCAATCTTTTCCGGGCTGGCGAGGGCCACGCTCATGGCCAGATGAACGCCCCAAGGCCGCATGGCATCGGCGACCCTGGCCAGTTGCTTCAGGTGATCGGAGTCGAGCAACTGCGGCGCAGCATTCACGTTATTCAGGTTGCAGCCGTTGATGCCCACCGAAGCCAGCAGCCGCGCGTATTCGGCCACCGGGGCCAGGTCCTCGCGCACCTTGCCGCCCTCAAAAAAAATCGACCGGCCCCCGTAGCCGCGCTCAACGGAGCCGTCCGGGTTGTCCCACTCGTCCACCCAGCGGATGGGCATGGCGGGGCGGCCGCGCAATGGGTTATCGATCTTGAGTTTGCCCATCTCGGCAGTCGCCGGCAGGCGGCGAATTGCAAATACTCCATAGAGAGCTCCGTGTTCGTCGCCGCCCACGACGACGGAAAAGCTGGGTCCCTCGGAACCCCTCCCCCAGATCCAGTATTCATCGGGCTTCAGATCGCCGGGGACGGGAACATCCGGGTATGCCTTTCGAATCTCCTCCGCGGTCCCAACAACGGTCAGGCTGTTCTCGCGCCACTCGCGCTTGGAGAAGACACCACCTTTTACTGACGCGGGGTGACTTATGCTGCGGCTCAGTTCCTGGACGGCGGATTGCTCTATCGGGCTGCTGCCCAGCGCAATCACCTTTCCGAACAGGATCAGGCGGTTTGGCCCGCGCAGCCACGCCTGGTCCGCCGTCTGGCCGCTCGCCGCCAATCCCGCCGCCAGCAGAGCGGCGCACACAAACGGCCCAGCAAAACCGATTTTTCGCCGCCCCGCACCGCTCCGGTTTTCCATGTTTTCAACCTCTACAACGTTCTACCACTTCGCCGCGGTTGATATGCTTGATTGTTTGATGTTTCAGGGGGAGGCTCTTCGCTATGCCAACCACCATGCAGGCCGTCGTCAAGGCCAAGGCCGCGCCCGGCATCGAGCTGCGCGAAGTACCGGTTCCCACGCCCGGCCCCGGTGAAGTGCTGGTCCGCGTGCAGGCCGCCAGCGTTTGTGGAACCGACCTGCACATCTTCAACTGGGATCACTGGGCCAAGGGCCGCATTCATCCGCCGCTGATTCCCGGCCACGAGTTTTCAGGAGCGGTGGCCGGCGTGGGCCGCGGCGTTTCCACGGTGAAGGAAGGCGACCTGGTCAGCGCCGAAATGCACGTAGCCTGCGGAAAGTGCCTGCAATGCCGCACCGGCCAGGCTCACATCTGCCAGCACGTTCGCATTCTCGGCGTCGATGCCGACGGCGCCTTCGCCGGCTACGCCATCATCCCCGAAACCAACATCTGGAAGCTTTCGCCCTCCATCCCCCACGACTACGCCTCGCTGCTCGACCCTCTGGGCAACGCGGTCCACACCGTGCTGGCCGGTCCCATCGCTGCCACCACCGTCGCCGTCACCGGTTGCGGCGCCATCGGCCTGTTCTCAATCGCCGTCGCCAAGGCCTGCGGAGCTTCCCGCGTCTTTGCCATCGAAGTAAACGCGCACCGCAGGCAGGTGGCCGCCGAAATGGGCGCCGATCTCGCCCTCGATCCCCTCACCGACCACGTCGAAAGGCTCATTCTTGAAGCCACCGGCGGCACCGGCGTCGATGTTCTGCTTGAAATGTCAGGCCATCCTGAGGCCATGCGCCTGGGCTTCGCCATTTTGCGCACCGGCGGACGCGCCTCGCTGCTCGGCATTCCCTCCCGCCCCTTCGAGCTGGACTTTGCCAAGGACATCATCTTCAAAGGCGCCATCGTGCAGGGCATCAACGGCCGCAAGATGTTCGAGACCTGGTTTCAGATGGAGGCCCTGCTCTCCACCGGCAAGCTCAACCTGGAGCCCGCCATCACCCACCGCCTCAAGCTAAGTGAATTCAATCAGGCGATGAAATTGCTCCAGTCCGGCGAAGCCATCAAGGTAGTCATGCGCCCGGATTGATGAAACCGGAGCCAGAAATCAGCGGTCAGAACAGCGCCTTCAGACCCCTGAAAAGCAGCGGCTCAAATGTGGGGCCTTCAGGCGCGGGCCTTTTCCATGCAGCCTGTTCAGTTCCGCAGATGCTGCGGCATCGGGTCTTTCGGGCCATGGGCGGCGGAGCTGAAGGGATGGTCCTGCGGCGTCGACAAAAGTCCCCGGCGAACGGGATTCTCCTCGATATATCGCACACAGCTCATGAACTTCTCCTTGGTCATGATTTGGCTCTCGTTGAAACTGCGCATCCACACATCCAGCTTGCTTTTCAGGCGGAAGGAAAAGCCTCCCTTGATAAACTGCATAGCCTTTTCCAGCGAAACATCCGGAGCCTGCGTAATCAGAGCGTGGAAATGGTCAGGCATGATGACAAATGCGTGCAAGACGAATTTCCCCTGACCGCGATAGTCGAAGATGGTTCGCTCCAGCAATTCCGCCGTGGAAGTGACCTGAAAAAGGCGGCGGCGTTGCGCCGTGACAGCGGTTACCGGATAGGTCCGAGTCTCTTGTGGCGCAAACCGCACATCGGAAGCCTAACTGAAATGCCTGTGGCTAAAGCCAATCTTCTTGCAGCCCTTCCTTCCGGGGCCTGAAGGCCTGCTCCCTCCGTCTGAGAACTGAGAGCTGAAGGCTAGAAGCTAAAAGCTGCCTTCTCACGGATACATCCGGTGGAGGGTGCGGGCGAAGGGGATGGTTTCGCGGACGTGGTCGAGGCCGCAGATCCAGGTAACGACTCGCTCGATGCCCATGCCGAAGCCGGAGTGGGGGACGCTGCCGTAGCGGCGCAGGTCGAGATACCACTGGAAGGCTTCCTTGGGCAGGTTGTGGTGCTCGATGCGGGCGTTCAACAGCTCGAAGCTTGAAACGCGCTGCGAGCCGCCGATGATTTCGCCGTAACCCTCGGGCGCCAGCACGTCGACGCAGAGGGCGTAGCGGGCGTCTTGCGGGTCGGGCTCCATGTAGAAGGCCTTTACGTCGGCGGGGTAGCGATGAACCATGACGGGACGGTCGTATTGCGAGCTGAGCCAGGTTTCGTCCGGGGAGCCGAAGTCGTTTCCGTATTCAAAGGGCGCCTCGAGTTGGCCGTCCTTGTGGGCCTGGTTAAGCATTTCGACGGCCTGGTCGTAGCGCAGGCGGGGGAAGGGCGGGGCGATGGCTTCGAGCCTGGCGCGATCGCGGCCGATTAGCTCCAACTCGGGGGCGCGGTTCTTGAGGACGGATTGAACAATGTGGGAGAGAAGTTCTCGGCGAGTTCGAGCAGGCCATCGAGGTCCATGTAGGCGACTTCAGGCTCGATCATCCAGAACTCGGTGAGATGACGGCGGGTTTTGGATTTTTCGGCGCGGAACGTGGGGCCGAAGCTGTAGACCTTGCCCAGGGCGAGCGCAGTGGCCTCGACGTAGAGCTGGCCGGACTGGGTGAGGTAGGCGGGATCGCCGAAGTAGTCCACCGGGAAGAGGGTCGAGGTGCCTTCGCAGGCGGCGGGCGTGAGGATGGGCGGGTCGGTGCGGATGTAGCCGTTGGAGTCGAAGTACTCGGCTGCGGCGCGCATGATTTCGGCGCGGATGCGGAGGATGGCGGACTGGCGCGGCGAACGGACCCAGAGATGGCGGTGCTCCATGAGGAAGTCGACGCCATGCTCCTTGAGGGTGATGGGATAGGGGTCGGACTCGGGAACGCGCTGGATGACCTGAAGGTCTTCAACGTCGAGCTCGAAGCCGCCGGGGGCGCGCTTGTCGGCGCGCACCTTGCCGGTGACGATGACCGAGGATTCCTGAGTGAGTCCCTTGAGCGCCTCAAAGACGGCGGGAGGAACGCTCTTGACGTGGGCTACGCCCTGGATGGTTCCGGTGCCGTCGCGAAAGATGGGGAACAGGAGCTTGCCGCTTTCGCGGAGGTTGTAGAGCCAGCCGCGGAGGGTGACGGATTGGCCTTCGTGCCGGCCGAGAGTGGCGATGGTGGCAACGGGAGCGGCTGGAGTTGCGGGGGCGGATTCGTCGGACATGGGTGATTGCGCCTTCCTGGCGGCTGAAGTGATGGGACTCTCTAGGATAGCGCGGGGTGCCCGGGGTATGAATTAGCGGGTTAGCGCCAGCCTGCGCGAGGCGGGCGAGTTAGCGAGTTAACGGCGGCACAGGACTAATGAAGGACGGCGAGAAGGGCGTGGACGAGGCTGGCGTGGGAAAACTGGAATCCGGCGGCGGCGAGTTTGGCGGGGTAGGCGCGGGTGCTGGAGAGGAGGGTTTCATCGGCCATTTCGCCGAGGGCGAGTCGGAGGGCGAAGGCGGGGACGGGAAGAACGGCGGGGCGATGGAGGTGGGCGGCAAGGATGCGGGTGAATTGAGCGTTGGTGACCGGGTTGGGGGCGGTGAAGTTGACGGGGCCGGCGAGGGAGGGGGATTCGAGGAGGAAGAAGATGGCGGCGAGAGCGTCGGGGAGGGAGATCCAGCTGATGAATTGACTGCCGCTTCCGAGCCTGCCGCCGAGGCCGAGACGAAAGATGGGGAGGAGGCGCGACAGGGCTCCGCTGGGGCCGGTGGCGAGGACGGGGCTGAGAATGACGCCGAAGCGAAGATGGAGGACGCGGATGCCGGCCTCGACGGCAGGCTGAGCGGCGGCTTCCCATTGCTGACAGATATCGGCGAGAAAGCCGGAGCCGAGGCGGGAGGTTTCGTCGAGGAGCTCGTCACCGCGATTGCCATAGATGCCGATGGCAGAGGCGATGAGGAACATCTGGGGGGGATGGCGGAGACCGGCAAGGATTGTGGCTAGGGCGCGAGTGGATCCGACGCGGCTATTGGTGATTTCGTGCTTGTATTCGGGGGTCCAGCGATGGGCGGCGAGGTCTGCGCCGGAGAGGTGGATGGCGGCGGTAAGGTCTTCAAGACCCTCGGAGTGAGAGATGGCGGGGGTGGAGGCTGGATCCCATTGGAGCTGGTTGGGCAAGGCTGGGGCGCGCCGAATGAGCTGGAGGACAGAGAAGTCTCTTTCGGCGAGGGCGTGATGAAGCGCCGTGCCGAGCATGCCGGAGGCGCCGGAAAGGAGGAACCGGGGCACTGGGGAAGGTGTATTGACGGGACTGATGTTGCTTTCCTCCTGATGAATACAATAGCGTCGAATTGGTAGATTGGTTTAGCAGGGCATAAATTTATTTTGATCTGGACAATAATTTGATACGGGGCGCATCCTATTTTTAAGCGGGCAGGAGGGAAGGATGAGCAACCCGGTCGAGGTAACGAGCGAAGAGACGCAAAAGACGCAAGCGGACCCGGAGACCGCCGAGCGGTTCATTGCGGAGAAGAAGATCGGGGAGCGCATCCGGCGGCTGCGGCTGAAGAAGTCAATGGGGCTGGTGGAACTGGGCAAGCATACCGGGCTTTCGGCGAGCTTTCTTTCGCAGCTTGAGACGGGAAGGGTGGTGCCTACGTTGCGCAACCTGGCGCGGATCGCGATGGTGTTTTCAAAAGACCTGTCGTACTTCTTTGAGAGCGAGCCGACCGCGATGTTCCGGATCCACAGGCAGAAGGACCGGGTGCGGCTGCCGCAGACCGGTGTAGAGCCGCCGACATATTTTTTTGAGAGCCTGGGATACATGGTGGCGGACCGGCACATGGACCCGTATTTTGCCGAGTTCATTCCGATGGCCAGGACGGCGGAGCCCAAGGCGCACATGCATCCCGGATTCGAGTTTCTTTATGTACTGGACGGAGAGCTTGAGCTTCGCCACGGGGACCAGGCGTGCACGCTGGATGGGGGCGACGCAGTGTATTTCGACGCCGGGACGCCGCACTCGTATCAGTGCGCGGGGAAGAGGGCGGCGCGGGTGATCATCGTGACGATGCACCAGGCGCCTGCGGCGGTTCCGATGCGGGCGGTGAACGCGGCGATGACGGCCAGAACCGCGCCGGGTACGATGAAGCCGGCCGGGGTTGAGGAGAAGGCGGGGGGTTCGCTCTAGGCGGAGTTTTTACAGCGTTCTTGCTGTTCCTGTAATTTGGAAATCGCTTTACCCCACCCTGGTGTAGTGAATCCGAAGTTCATCGCATGAGTTTGCTGAAGTCTTTTGGATAACAACAGCGAGTTAGCCCCCGCTCGCGCGGGGATAGCGAGTTAGCAAGTTAGCGGAAATGTGCGATGGGTTGAGGCCTCAGCCACCATTCGCTTCTGTGGCCACGCGACAAGACAGGTCCTGCTGGTTCTCGTCATGATTGTTTGCCTGGTTCCTGGGCGGACGTTATTTGGTTGAGCCGGTATCTTCGACGGGGAGCATCTGATAACTCACAAACGCCAGGCTCTTAGAGTCGGGAGACCAGTTGGGAACGTTCATGGAGCCGTCACCGCCGACCAGGTTGACGAGGGTGTGAATCCTGTTATCACCTGTCGAAAAAATGCGCAGTGCGATGTCCTGGTTGGCGGCGTGAGTGGTTACGCTAGGATCGTAGGAGATGAATACGATCGACTTACCGTCCGGCGAAGGGTGCGGCGTCCAGTTCTTGAAAGCGTCGAAGGTAATTTGCTCGGGCTGGCTTCCGTCGGGACGCATGCGAGCAATCTGCATGCCGCCCCAGCGGTCGGTGTTGAAGTAGATATATTTTCCGTCGGGAGAGTAATCGGGGTCGTCGCTGATTCCTGAACCGGTGGTAAGAGCAGTCTCGGGCCCACCTTCGACGGAGATGGAATAGATGTTGCCGGAGCCGCGGCTTCCGCGCGTGAAGACGATGGTTCTGCCGTCGGGCGACCAACTGTGAAAATAGCCGGTATTTTCAGTTAAAAGGCGGGGCGTGCCACCAGCGAGGGGAACGATGTAGACGCGCCGCTCCGGATGGTCGGGCATGGAACAGGTGATGGCAAGCCACTTGCCGTCGGGAGAAAAGCCGTGACTACCGGAGCAGTTAGTGGCCGCGCCGGTCGAGATAAGCTGCGGAGTTCCGCCAGTTACGGGGATCTGATAGATGCGGCCATCCTGGTTGAAGACGAGCGACTTACCGTCGCGGGACCAGTTAGGAGCCTGGAAGTGGGCGGGCTGCGAGTATAGGATCGTGGCGCGGCGGGAGTTATCGGCGATCTCGATGGCCTGGAGAGTGCTGTAGAGAGTCAGCCTGGCGGGCGTGGCAGGCGGAGTCAGTTGCTTGAGTTCTACGTTCGAAAAATTAACTTTCTCAGTTACAGCGGGATTGTGGGAAGAAAGTCCGATGCCGACATAGAAAGGACCGTCGAGATGGAGCTTGATGGAAGCGCCAACCTGGTGAAGCGGTTCGCCGTGGCTGGAGACAAACATGGTGAAGGTGTCTCCGCGTTTTTCCAGCCGGACGCGCCGGGGCGGATCGATATTCAACTCGGCGCTCAAGGTGTTTTCTCCTTTGGCGCGGCGGTATTGCAGGGCAGTGAGTCCGGAGCCGTGCTGCGCGACGTCGGCATACGCGCCATCGGCATCGAGAGTCTGGCGAACCATCAAGACGGCCTTGCGATGCGGGCTATGGTCGCCGGTCTTGATGGGGAAGTCGATGTCGGCGGAGAGCGACAGATCGCCGGAGAGTTTCTTCCAGACGAAATGGAAGCCGTCGTTGTTGGACCAGAGATTGATGCCCGCCGCGGTGATGGTGTAGGAGCTGCCGGCGTGTGAGTAAGTGAGCGTGCCGGGCGGGACGACGCTGCCCACGTCGGACTGGCCCTCAAAGATGCCGAGGGAAGCGGCGGATTGCGCGGCGAGGGGCCGGGGATGGAGGCAAAGGGCGAATAGGAAGAGCGCAAGCAGAGAGCGGTTGAATCGCAGGGACATTCGAAAAGCCTCCGAAGGAAAGGCGGCGCGGAACAAGGGGACGTGGGAATCTCCCGTTCGCTCGGCGAGCAAAATATAGGTTGCAGGGACGGGGTTGTCAAACGGGGATGGAGAGGAGTCGTGGTCCGGATTGAAGGAGCATTCCCTCAAGGGCTAAAGCCCGCGGTTTTATTGCTCGATTTGACGTACGGGCTGAAGCCCGTGCCCTTCACCTGATTAGATTTTTCCGCAGACTGTGAAGCGTGAGCCTTTCAAACTGACTGGTTGCCCAAACTTGCACGAAAGCGGACAGGGACGCTGGTTTCCCACCGTTTCGCAAGGAGGGGCCGGATCATTGGCCTGCGCGCAGGGTGATCAGGGTGATCTCCGGCGGGCAATCGAAGCGGAAGGGCATACCGATGGTGCCGATGCCGCGATTGACATAGAGTTGCAGGCGGCCAAACTTGAACCATCCATGGACATACTTTCTGCCCATCGGGGGCAGAACCAGAGCGCCGAGCAGGGGCACGCGAATCTGACCGCCATGGCTGTGACCGCTCATCATCAGATCAACGGCCTGGCCGGCCGGATAAGCCAGCAAATGGTCGGCGTAGTCCGGGGCATGACACAACAGGACGATGGGTTCATCGGGTTGATTGCGTATCGGCTCGGGGATAGCCGACTCGAGGTCCGGATGGCCAGTGAGCGGATCGTCAATCCCTGCCAGCCAGATTCTGCCGCCGACGCGTTCAATCGGCAGGCAGGCATTTCTGAGCACAGTGATGCCATTGGCTTCAAGCGCGGCAGAGACCTGACTTGCGCCGACTCCGAAGTCGTGATTGCCGAGCACGGCATAGAGCAGCCTGCACTCAAGCCCGGTGAGGATGTTGGCGCATTGCCAGGCTGCGCCACGAGCGAATTTATTGGAACGGGGCGTGGGGGTGAACTTTGCAGTGACGAAGTCGCCGGTCAGAAATACGGCGTCGGGCTTGAGTTGGTTGACGCGGTCGATCACCTGGCGGAGGAAGAAGGGCTCAGTGAATTCGTCCATGTGAATGTCGCTGATTTGCGCAAGGCGCATGCCGTCAAAAGCGGCAGGGAGAGCGCGCAGATAGATATCCCGCTGTGTGACTTCGATCCAGTGACGCTCGATCTCGCCGGAATAGAGCACCAGGCCGGCAGCGCCGCACAGGCCTGCCGTGAGGAAACTGCGCCGGCTGAAGAGCTGGGTGGAAGAGGGTAAGGAAAGGGCCATGGTCTGTCATATCCATGTTAACTTCATTGCCGGCGTGGGGAGGATCGACGCAGTTGCCGATGGCGCAAGGTTGAGTGGGTCTATTGGGGACTGTCAGGATCCTCGCCGTAGGTGGGATAGGGTTCGGGCTCGGTGCTGGTGGGCATGGCGGCGAGTGTGACCAGATCGGCCTGCACCTGGGCCCACGCGGCTGGATTCTTTTTGGTGGTGATGGGCAAGTCAAGATTGGCGTAATAGGCCTGAATATCTTCTTTGACGCCGGGAGGGATGGGCTGGGCGGGCGTCCGCGTGAGTCGGTGGAGCAGATCGGCATAGGTAGCGTCGGTGAGCGGATAACCCCCGGGTTGCACCACCTGCCCAGTGTCGAGATCGCGATTGGGCAATGGATGCCTGGAGTTTTGCGAAGGGCGCGGCGGCTGCGCAGGCGGAGGCTGGGAGGATGTGCCGGGGGAGACGGCATTGGCGGTTGTGGAACCGGTGTTGGCAGAGGGCGTAAAGCGGGCGAGCCTTTGGCGAAGAGCGGCCGTGGAGAGCACGACGCTGTGCAGATAATCGGCTTCAGTGGCCTGAGTGGGGTCCTTAATGGCGACCATGGCAAGCGGACCGAACTTGGGCGCTATGACGATGAGTCCGGCCAGGAAGTGGGTTTCGAATCCCGCCTTTCCGCGGTAGGCCTGCCAGTTGTTTTCCGCAGCGATCCTGGCCACTTCCTTGTCCATGAGAAGGCGCTCCGGGGTAGGCGGCTCGGGGGGCTCATCACCGCGATGGAGATAAGTGAGGGCATAGGCGACGTGGGGAATGAAGTTTCGAGTCGCGAAGGAATATCCGCTCATGTTGAAACGGTGGCCGCGCGTGGCTGTGAAGTCCTCAGTGAGGCCATAGGTCTGGTAATAGGCCAGGGCAAGCTGGCGCACGGGGACCCGAATCCCGATATGGCGGAGAAACTTGAGTGGGGCTACGCGGTGATGAGCGATCTCATCGATATCGAAGGCAAACTCAATTTGCACATGCTGGTGCTCTCCCTGGGCGTAGTTGACGATCCTACCGTATTTTGCGCCGAGCTTTGGGAACTGGATGGGGACAGCGCGGTTTGTGGCCTGGGCGTGGCCGATGGAGTCGCCGATGTAGTGGGAGAGCGCGCCAACGGCGAAGGCAAGCTCATCGGCGTTGCCGGCGTTGCGGAAGAGGCTGACGATGAAGTCGCCGGTGCGGACGTAGTGGGTGAGGTTGGAGAAAGAAGGGTCGCCGAAGGGGTAATAGCCGATGTCCTGAATGACGCAGCCGCCGTAGGCGTAGGCGCGGGCTTCTTCAAGCCGGGCAGGGGTCAGGTTGGGATAGTGGCTGAGCAGCAGGGGAACGATGGAGTCCTGCCAGGTGAGATCGATGAGCTGCTCGTGAGTCAGCAGGGAATAGGCATCCGCGTGCCGGTGCCAGGGCAGCAGCAGAAGAAGAAGGAACGCGAGAATTGTTCGCAGGCGGGAGAAGCTCATTGATTATTCATGTTAGCCGAGAGCGGCAGAGATGAAAAAGTGCAGTTTATGGTTCAACCCGGCTTTCAATCCTTGATCGAGTCGAAATATTCGGCAACCTGCTGCCAGTTATCGACGCGCGTGAAGCCGGTTGCGGTGAGGTTGTGCGGGGCGGTGTAGAGCAGGCCCCGGCCTTCAAAGCGGAGCAGGTTCCTGGGCTGGTCGTCGATGAGGAAGTCGGCGCGCAGGATGCGTTTGTCGCCGCAAAAGACGTAGTGGGTGGGCGGGATGAAGGGGAAGTGGCGCTGCAGCCAGCGATACTTGGGGCCGAGGGAGTTGGGGACGGCCATGGCCTGGGTGGCGATGAAGATTTCGAAGCGGACTGAGAGATCCTTGAGGACTTCCTGAGCGCCGGGCATGAGGGCCAGGTCTTCAAAAAAGTCCTGGGCATCGAGGAAGGCGCGGAGTTGCAACTGGCGGTCGGCGGGCGTGACTTCCCAGAGACCCTTGCCGACCAGGTCTTCAGGGGTTACGTCTTCGTCAAAGGTCTGGTTATAGCGGCGCAGGTGCTCGGCCAGGGTGTCTGCCATGACCTCGTCCATATCGACGCAGATGCGCTGCACGGGGCTCCTCGGTGGTCAGTGGACAGTGGACAGTTGTCAGTTCCGATTCCGGACGCTGAAAGACATTGGTAAATGGAGGCCGGCGCAATGCGGGCCTCACTCAGAAAAAGGTTAGCAGGAGGGGGCCGGGTTGCTCCAGTGACGCCGGTCAGGGTGGAATTGCGGATGGGCCGAGTGGCCGGAGCAGTGATTGACAGTGAGAGCCGGGCTGGCGTAGAAAGCGAGCCATGCGCCCGATCCGTTCATGCTTCTCCGCATTGCTGCTGGTCTCGATGGCTGCGCTGGGGCTGCAAGTAACCGCATCAGCCAATGTGATTGGCACAAACATAATCGCCAAGCCGGTTACCCGCGAGCGGATTGCTAAGCTGCCGAAGAAAGAGCGCAAAGCCTGGCTGGCCTATCTGGATCGCTCGGAAAAACAGCTGGCGATCGACAAGCAGACGCTGAAGGACGAGCAGCAAACCGCGGGTAATGCCCATCCCAAGCATGCGGGGATGGGGCGCGGCATGTTTGCGCTGCGGGCAGAGCATCCGGCGGAGTGGTACACCAGCACCGAGGCACTCAAGGCCGCGCAGAACATCGTCACCTTCCAAGCGGCGGATGGCGGCTGGAGCAAGAACATCGACATGGTGAGCAAACCGCGCGCGCCCGGCGACCTGTACGACGCCGACAACCTGAACCGGTTCCCGGACCTCGCGGACTTCGACAAGCCGGTGGATGAGAACTGGCACTACATTGCGACGCTGGACAACGATTCGACCTGGATGCAGATCCGCTTTCTGGCGCATGTGACCACGGCGCTGATGGCGGCTCACCGCGACGTGGACGCCGCGCCGCTTCGAGCTTCGGTAGAGCGAGGCGTGGAATACCTGCTCGACTCGGAGTATCCCAACGGTGGCTGGCCGCAGGTGTGGCCTCTGGAGGGCGGCTACCATGACGCCATCACCATCAACGACGACGCCATGACTCATGCCGTGGAGATACTGCACGACGTGGCGAGTGGCGCCGCCGACTACAGGTTTCTGCCGCCTGCGATGGTGCGGCGGGCGGAGCCGGCAGCGGAGCGCGGCATCGAGTGCCTGCTGAAACTGCAGATTGTAGTGCACGGGGTAAAGACCGCATGGGCGCAGCAGTACGACGCGCTGACGCTGGAACCCACTTCTGCGCGCAATTACGAGATGGCCTCGCTGACCAGCGATGAGAGCTTCCCGGTGGTGGAGTTCCTGATGAGCTTGCCCAACCCCACGCCTGCGGAAGTGGAAGCGGTTCATGCGGCAGCGGCCTGGATTACGAAGGTGGAGATCTACGGATACCGATGGGGTAGCGGCGACTTCCGCGCCGACCGCAGCAGCCCGGGCGGACGGAAGCTGGCGGCCGCGGCGGGAGCCGGTCCCATCTGGGCGCGCTACTACCAGATCGGCACAGACAAGCCCATCTTCGGCGACCGCGACAAGACGATTCACGACGACGTAAACGATCTGAGCCTGGAGCGCCGCAACGGATACTCCTGGTACAACAGCGAGGGCGTGGCGGTGCTGGAGCATTACAAGAGCTGGGCACAGACGCATCCGAAGTGAGCAGGCCGGGCGAAGGGCAGGGGGCCGACGCCTATGCGCCGGCGGGGTGGGATTTGCGGGGAGCGCGGCCGGCGCCGGGAATCAGCTCGGGCTGCGGAGCTTTGGGTGGGGGCGCCATGGCTGGGTCCCAGTAAAGGATGCGGCTGCAACTGTCGCAAGTAAGCAGTTGTCCCTCGCGGAGCTGGTTCCAGGTCTGGGGGCGGACGCCCATTCGGCAGCCGGTGCATTGCTGATTTTCAGCGCGGGCCAAGCCGGTGCCACGGGCAGCGGCCAGGCGATCAAAGCGGGTGAGCCACTCGGCATGGGAATCATCGAGCATGAGGAGCATCCGGATGCCGTCACATTCGCTTTTTTTCTGTATAAGCTGGCTGTTGAGCTCCTGCTGGCGGAGGGCGACGCGGTCGCGGGTCTTTTCTAATAAAGTGGAGAGGGTCTCGACCTGGGCGCGCGCCTGGGCGAGGACGGGTTCCTGTGCTTCAGTGCGCTCGAGGCTCAGGAATTCTTCGTTTTCGAGGCGGTCGGCCTCGGCGGAGGCGAAGTGAATTTCGTGCTCGATGGCCTCGGCCTGGGCAGGGGTTTTAACTGAGTCAAGCTGGGTGCGGAAGCGGGCGGCTTTGCGGCGGTGGTCTGCAATTTCGCGTTCGAGGCGGGCACGGAGCAGTTCCTCGCGGCTGAGGACGGCGGAGGCATCGGCAGCCTGACGCTGGGCGGCGGCGAGGGCGGCCTGGGCCTGGGCGAGCTCCGCGGGCAGGGCGCGCGTCTCCTGGGTGAGCAGGGCTCGTTCCAATTCGACGGCTTGCAGCTTTACGAGGTTTTCAATCAGCTCTTGCATCGGTGCCAAGAAGGATACGGCATTGGGCGTGTGTAAAGAAAACGGGGGTGGTTGCGACGGTAAGGGTGGGAGGCTGAGGTTTGTGGATTCCCAGGTCTCAAAAGCGAGATCTGGGGCACCCGAGGTGTGTAATGAAAACGGCCGGGACCGATTCTGTGAGAATGGGGCTGCGACAATTGGAGGCAAACGGAGGGCGGGATTGAGTGCGAGGCGAACAGGGTTCCGGCGCAGGCACCGGTGGCTGAAGTGGGTCGTCGGCGGGTTGCTGGCGGTACTGGCAGCGCTGGCCGGCGCGGTGCTGGTGGTGGCGCACCGGGCAGAGCCGATGTTGCGAGCTCGCATCGTGCAGGAATTAGAGGAGCACTTTCATGCGCGGGTGGAGCTGGACAACTTTCATGTAACGCTGCGGGATGGGTTGTGGGCGGAAGGGAAGGGGCTGCGCATCTGGCCGCCGGCGCAGGTTGCGGGGGTTACGGTGCCCAGTTCGACCGGCCAGGGATCGGCAGGGCCGGCAGCCCCGGCTGCTCCGCTGATTCGGCTTGAGGAGTTTCGCTTTCATGCGCCGCTGCGCTACGCGGCAGGGCAGACGATTCGGATTTCAGTGGTGGACCTGAAGGGGCTGGATGTGGATTTGCCGCCCAAGTCGCACTTTGAGCACGGGGCGGAAGGGGCAAAGGGTACGGCTGCGGGAGCTTCGAGTTGGGCGAAGACGGGCGGGGGACTGTTGCGGTTTGAGGTGGAAAGCCTGGAGTGCAGCGGGGCGCACCTGACGTTGGAGACCAGCAAGCCGGGCAAGCTGCCGATGGAATTTGCGATTGCGCACCTGAAGCTGACCGGGATCGGCGGCGGCGGCGCGATGGGCTTTGAGGCGGAGTTGACCAATCCCAGGCCAGTGGGGACGATTCATACGAAGGGGAGCCTGGGACCGTGGCTGGTGGATGATCCGGGCGAGAGCCTGGTCGCGGGCAATTACCGATTTGAACACGCGGACCTGAGCGGATTCAAAGGGATCGCTGGAATTCTGAGCTCGACCGGGCACTACCAGGGCACATTGCGCGACCTGGCGGTGGATGGGGAGACGGATACGCCGGATTTTCGGCTGAGCCATTTCGGTACAGCGTTACCCTTGCGCACGAAGTTTCACGCGAAAGTGGACGGAACCACCGGTGACACCTGGCTGGACCCGGTGGAGGCGACTCTGGAGCACTCGCACTTCTGGGCGCAGGGACAAATAGTGCGCGTGGTTACCGGTGGAGACGGGAAGGACGGAATATCCGCGGGCGGACACGATATTGCGCTGACGGTGAATGTAGATCGTGGACGGATTGAGGATTTTCTGCGGCTTGCGAGCCACTCGGGAACGCCGCTGCTGACCGGGGAGTTGACGACCAAGGCTGGGCTCGAGATTCCGCCGGGAGCGGTTCCGGTGCAGGAGCGTCTAAGGCTTGCAGGCACGTTTGCGCTGGACGATGCGCAGTTCACGAGCGCGAAGATTCAGGAGCGCATCGGGGAGCTGAGCGCGCGCGGGTCAGGGCGGCCGAAGGAAGCGAAGACCGGCGGCGAGGCTGGAGTGCGCTCGACGATGAAGGGAACTTACCAGATGGCGAACGGGGTGGTGACGCTGCCGGCGCTCGAGTACACGGTGCCGGGAGCGGTGATCGACCTGAAGGGAAGTTACGGCGTGGAGAGCGGGGCACTGAATTTCGCGGGGACCGCAAAGATGCAGGCCACGGTGTCAGCGATGGTGGGCGGATGGAAGGGGTTGCTGCTGAAGCCGATGGACCGCTACTTTCAGAAGGACGGAGCGGGGACGGAAGTTCCGATTCGCATCGATGGAACGCGAGAGAATCCGCAGTTCGGAATTGATTTCGACAAGATGAAGGGGAGTTCGGCGCAGCGGCCGGGCGAGCCGCAGTAGGGGGGATGGAAACCGAGGTTTCCCGCTCATGTTCATTCAGGGAGGTTCGATCCCACCCTAGTGTGGTGAATCTGAAGTTCGTCGCATGAATTTGTTTAAGTCTTTGGATAACGGCAGCAAGTCAGCGGAATGGTGCGGTGGGATGAGACCTCAGTCGTCGTTCACTGCAATGGCAACGCGGCGCCGCAAGTCTTGCCGGTTCGATTTGTGATGGGAACTTTTGACTCATGACACTAGTTTCTAGCCTCTAGCTGCTAGCTTCCAGCTTTCAGTTTTCAGCTTTCAGTTCTCAGACGGAGGGAGCGGGGGCCTTTTCCTTGCAGTCTGTACAGTTCCGCAAATGCGGCGGCATTGGGTCCATCGGGTCATGGCCGGGCGCCCCTTCGGGGAACCCTCTGGGTCCGGCGTTTTTGTTTTCGGCGCGGCTTATAGGCGGCCATTTCAGGCCCGGAATCCTTCGCTCTGTCTGGGGAATCAAACAGGCGCATTTAAGGAGGTCCAGGCCCATGACCCTGTCCGCAATCGAAGTGAACAAGTTGAAATCTGCGCCGGCAGTCGAGGGCGTCCTGCCCATCCTCCATCGGCGCTGGAGCCCCCGCTCGTTTTCCGGGCGCGATGTATCCCTCGCCGACCTGGTTCGGGTCTTCGAAGCTGCGCGCTGGGCCGCTTCCTCGGCCAACCAGCAGCCTTGGCGATTTCTGGTTGGCATGCGTAACTCAATTACCCACAATAAGATTGCCTCAACCCTAGCCGGCTTCAACAAGGAATGGGCTCCCAGAGCGCCGGTGCTGATCCTGGGTACGGCCAGCGCCCGGAACTCCGGTAACGGCTCTCCCAACGCCTATGCACTTTATGACCTGGGAGCTGCCAGCTCCTACCTCACGCTGCAAGCCGCCGCCCTGGGCCTCGCCAGCCACCAGATGGCCGGTTTCGACCACGACGCCGCCCGACAGGCGCTTGAAATTCCAGAGAGTTACGCCCTCGGCACGGTCATTGCGCTGGGCTACCAGGACGAACCCATAGCGTTGGCCAATGAGCAACTGATCGCCCGGGAAACCGCGCCTCGTGAACGGAAGCCATTGAACGAGTTGGTCTTCTCCGCCTGGGGCGAGCCCGCCAAGCTGGTCTGACCCCGCCCAAAACGATTCTTACCCAAAAGCGCGTTAAAGTGGACTCAGGAGGTTATCTCCTTTGACTCCCTCACGGCCCAATAGCCGCTCTGCGGCAGCACGCAGGCGGACCCACCGGGTGAATCGGGCTACTTGGACAGGCCGGACCCGGCGCAGGCGCCTGGGCTGGAAAGGCTGGCTGATAGCGGCCTCCGTTGTGCTGATTCTGGGCCTGTTCACCTGGGCAGCCATCGCGCGCCACCTGGCTCCTGCATCCAACACTTCGCTCACCCGATTCGACGCCATCATCGTGCTTGGCGCTCCGGCAGACAAGGACGGCAATCCGACTCCAACGCAATTGGCCCGCGTAACTGAAGCCGTACACGAGTACGAGCGGGGCGTGGCTCCAAGGCTCATTCTCACCGGAGGAGCTGATCGCAATCGCCCGGTTGAAGCGCTCGTCATGGCCCGCACCGCCAAGGCCCAGGGCATTCCAGAGTCCGCCATTGTGGAAGAGGGGGAAGCCAGGGATACCATCCAGAACGCCTGCTTTTCCGTGCGCATCATGCGCAGCCACGGCTGGCACTCGGCTGAGGTGGTTTCCAGCGCCAGCCACCTGCCCCGCGCGGGCCTTATTTTTGGCCGGATGCCGCTGGAGTGGCGCCTACACGCTGCCCCTCCGCTCGAGCCCCAGTCAGAGGTACGTTCGAGCGCCGCTGCTGCGCTTGAAACCCTGAAGACGGTACGCTACCTGGCGTGGACCCGCAAGATGGAGAACTGCGGACCATAGAGTTTGCCATCGAATTGGAGAAAATCCCGGGCGGTTCGCGTTGTCCCCTGTCGGCATGGTCCTGTAAGCTGATGAGTGATGCGCCTCCCAGTAAGATTCTCTGCTTCTATTGTCGCCGCCGCCGTTCTGGCTCTTTGTGCCCGGACCCTTATCCAGGCCCAGGGCACGTCCGGCCAGAGCTCGTCGAATCAGCCCGCGTCTGGTCAGAGCACGCCCGATCAGACCGCCGGCAATGGGACCTACATTTCCATCGATCCGCTGGCGAATGTTCGCTACGACAACCGCTTCGACGCTTCGCTGGGCATGGCCTACGACCACATGAAGGCCGGGCCCAACCTGCTGCAAGGATCCAACCTAGGCGGGCTGGATCTGACCGGCTCAATGTGGCTCAGCAAGCACTGGGGTGTGCAAGGCTCGGGCCGAGGCTACGTGGGCACCAGCGGCGCAGCACCCAACGCCCCGTTCAACATTAAGGGACCGTTTGTGAGCGAGTGGTTCTTCACCGCCGGCCCGGAATGGCTGGGACCGCACAACAAGCACGGCGCCATCCTGGCCCATGCTCTGGTGGGCGGAGTCTATGGGAGATTTCAGCAGGACCTGCTCGGACAGTCCCCCTCGATTGTGGGTTTCTACAATGACCAGATCGCTCCGGCGGCCATTATCGGCGGCCATTTCGATCTGAACCGATCGGCGCGCTGGGTTTTCCGCGTCACTCCAGACGCGGTTGTCACCCGCTACAGCATCAATTACGGGAATAAGATCACCCAGACCGATGTCAACTTCGCTATTTCCGTAGGGTTGGAATACAAGTTCAAGAAGAAGCGGTAGAGAGCGCGCCTATTCTTGCTGGCTGGCGAGTCATGGGGCGGGCGACGCGGTCAGAAGTCCGGTCCGATGCCGGAGCTGCACTCCCGGCAAGACTCCGCCGGCCGGAGGCTCCGGCTCCTTTGACAGGACCAACTATCCTCGATACAACGTCGTGGACACAAATGATGGGCTGCCAAGTTCATCTTTGTGTGGTATTCTCCACCGTTCGGTGGCGATTGTGAAAAAGTACCGCAGCAAAATATTCTGTTCCGGATAGCGGCACTTCCTGGTTGGGGCGGGAGCATCTGGAAGAGGACGACAAAGGAAGGCAGGTTCCGAGGGCTATGAGAGACACACTTGGAGTATTGCTTGCCGGCGGGGCAGGCGAACGGCTCTTTCCACTCACCCGCGATCGGGCCAAGCCGGCTGTGCCCTTTGGCGGGCATTACCGCATCATCGACATCACCCTTTCCAACTGCATCAACTCCGGCCTGCGCAGGGTCTATGTCCTCACCCAGTACAAGGCGCTGTCGCTGAACCGGCACATCCGCGAAGGGTGGACGGGGATTGTGGCCCAGGAGTTGGGCGAGTTTTTTGAGCTGATGCCGCCCATGCAGCGCACCGGCGCCAACTGGTATATGGGCACCGCCGATGCTGTTTACCAGAACATCTACTCGATCGGCAGCGAACAGCCGAAGCACGTGATCATCCTCTCCGGCGACCACATCTACAAGATGGACTACAGCCGCATGCTGGCCCACCACAAGGAGACCAACGCCGAAGTCACCCTGGCCACGCTGCCGGTTTCCCCCGACGAAGTTTCGCGCTTCGGCGTGGTCGAGGTGGGCCACACTGGCGAGGTCCTCGGCTTCCAGGAGAAGCCGGCCTCAACCAGCTTCCGCTCGCCCTTCAATCCCAACGCCGTGGATGCCTCGATGGGCATTTACATCTTCAATACCGAGACGCTGCTGAAGGCGCTGATTGCCGACGCCGAGGACCCCGACTCGAAGCACGACTTCGGCCACAACATTCTGCCCAACATGCTGGGCAAGAAAAAGATGATGGCCTACAGCTTTGTGGACGAGAACAAGAAGCAGGCGCTCTACTGGCGCGACGTGGGCACGCTGGACGCCTATTACGACGCCAACATGGACCTCTGCTCGGTTTCGCCGATCTTCAACCTCTACGACAAGACCTGGCCCATCCGCACCCGCGTGCGCCAGTATCCGCCGGCCAAGTTCGTCTTCGGCGAGCCCGGCCGCTCGGGCATGGCCGTCAACTCGGTGATTACCGCCGGCGTCATCATCTCCGGCGCTTCGGTGTCCAACTCCGTGCTGTCGCAGGATGTGCGCGTCAACTCCTACTCCGACGTGGACGCCAGCATCATCTTCTCGCACGTGAACATCGGCCGCCACTGCCGCATCCGCCGCGCCATCATCGACCGCGATGTGCATATTCCCGAAGGCACGGTCATCGGCTACGATCCGGTCGAGGACAAGCGGCGCTACTTTGTCACCCCGTCGGGGCTGACCATCGTCACCCGCGATGCCTCGCTGTTTGAGAACCCTGTCGATCCGGAGTTCTTGCAGCGGTACTGAGGGTCTGGCTCCGAGTCGTGCCCGGACGACCTGCCTGGAGCGGTTGAATGAACTTCCAGGTCTCAAACCCGAGACTTGGGGCGCCCGGCTCTTGCTCGAAGACTGAGACGCGGGCTTCCGCCGGCCATTCGCCAATCTGCCCACGGAACCAACCATACAAATCCTGCGTATAAGCCATCCATGCAATGCGTGGGTACATTAAGCTGGAGCGTGATGGGGCTGGCGCCGCTGGCTAAGCCTTCGCGGCGTAGTATGGAGGCGCTGGAGATTGGCGCCCCAGGGACGCCCGCTGCCGGCCCTTCCCAGAGCGGCAAGGCTGGCCACCCCGCGGGAGTTCCCCCGGCCACCTGTCAGCCACGCACAGAGGTGAGACAGCTGGAAGTTGATTGGTCCCAAATCGTCCGCCGCTGCATGGACGGAGATTCCGGCGCATGGGCCGAGATGGTCCGTACGCACCACAAGCGTGTCTACGGGCTTTGCTACCGCTTTACCGGCAACCCAGCCGACGCCGAGGACCTGACCCAGGACGTTTTCCTGAAAATCTACTCAAACCTGGCCAGCTTTCGACACTGCCCGAGGCAGCCTGCAGGTGTGGATCACCACCATGACCCGCAACCTGCTGGTTGACAACTTCCGCCGCACCCGCAACCAACGCGCAACCTCTTCATTGGACGACGGTTGGGAGTCGACCGAAGAACTCAAGCCGCTGGACCGGCTTACGGCGGGCGGCGCCTCGCCCCACGAACTGGCGGCACAGAAAGAGCTCGCAGCCATGGTGCAGAACGCCCTGGCGCGCGTTTCGGTCGAGCTGCGCGAAGCCGTCATTCTAAGAGACTTGCAGGATATGGACTACAAGGAGATAGCCCAGGTGCTGGGAATTCCCGAGGGGACCGTGAAGTCCCGCATCAGCAGAGGTCGCGCGGAACTTGCGCGCCTGCTGGAACGTAATAAACGGGAGGTGATGTAACCATGGCAGACCGCGCACACATTCCGAGCTCTCCGGCCTGCGGGCAGTGGGAGACACTTTTGGCGGACGCGCTGGACGGGCTGCTGAAGCCCGAGGACGAGACCACATTTGCCGAGCACATGGCCGGTTGCCCGGCCTGCACGGCACTGTTCGATGAGGCCCGCCGTGGCCGCGAGTGGCTGGAGTTTCTCTCCCCGGAACCAGAGGTCCCGGCCGGGCTGCTGGATAAGATCCTGGCCCAGACCGGTCCGGGACAGGTAGCGGGGTATCGGTCTCATCGTCGGCAGCTCAAACGTGTTGCCGATGCCGCCCGCTTGGCAGCGTCCCGGGTTTGCCGGCCAGATTCGCCGTTTTGCCGAGCCTCGACTGCTGATGACGGCCGCGATGGCGTTCTTTTCCATCGCTCTCACGCTCAACCTGACCGGCGTCCGGCTGGGCACCCTGCGCCTCTCCGACCTTCGTCCCACGGCAGTGCGCTCGTTCATGGAACGGCGTCTGACCACGGCCTCGGTTCCCATCATCCGCTACTACGACCACCTCCGCTTTGTCTACGAGGTTGAGTCGAGGATGCGGGAGCTGCGCCGCAGCAACGAAGGCGAAGGCCAGGGCGGCGACAACGCACAGCCCACGCCGAACAATGCAACACCGGCCGCGCCGGGCGAGTCGAAACAGCGTCCCGGCCAGAAGGAGGGGGGCTCCCGCATGGACCTTCCACCGGAACAGTCGGGCAAGCCGGCGGCCGGGCCGAGCAAAAACGAATCCAATGACTTTTTTGAAACTTCCCTGACGTTTCACGGGACATCCCGCGCATTCCGGCGGCTCCTAAATGGCACTACGGGAATGGAAGTACGGGAAAGGAGCACAGTATGGACTGCGTAAATCACACCGGTGTTAACGCAACCGCGTATTGCCAGAGCTGCGGCAAGCCGCTCTGTGCCGGTTGCGTGCGCAACGCGCCTGGCGGGCAGGTTCTCTGCGAACCGTGCTGGACGGCATGGCACAGCTATCAACAGCCATTATGCCCCGCATGCGGGCACGCCCAGCCCTGCGACAGCCGCGGTGCTGGGACTGATTCCGGGCGTGGGCGCGATGTACAACGGCCAGTTCATCAAGGGTCTGGTCCATGTGGTGATCTTCGCGGTGCTGGTCAGCGCCGCCCATCTCTACGGGATCTTCGGCATCTTCATTGCCGCATGGATTTTCTACCAGTCGTTCGAGGCCTATCACACCGCCAAGGCGCGCCGCGACGGCCTGCCCCTGCCCGATCCACTGGGGCTGAATGAAGTGGGCAATTGGCTAAACCTGGGCGGGCGGCCGCAATACCCGGGGCAGACCGGCACCGGGCCAGGCGCGGCAGATGCAAGCCAGACAGGTGGCCAGACGGGGCAGAATCCGGCGGCGGGGAGCTATCAGCCACCCGATCAAAATCCTTCGTACCAGACGCCGTATCAGGGCCCGTATCCGCCGCCCATTCCTCCTATTCCTCCGGTACCGCCGATAGGATGGCGGCGCAAGGAGCCTATCGGCGCCATCGTGCTGATTGCCCTAGGGCTGTTGTTTCTGCTGGGACAGTTGGACATGTTCTCCAGCCGCGTATTTGAGTTCTCCTGGCCGGTGCTGCTGATCGCATTGGGCGTATGGCTGATCGTTCGCCGTCTCGAAGATTCGCAAGGAGGTTCCAAATGAGCCGTTACATCCTGATTCGCCGCCTGCGCGGCCCCGCGCTTCTTTTGCTGATCGGCGTTCGTCGCCCTGCTCCATTCCGACGGGCGTAGTCGAGAGCTTCTGGCGCTGGTTTTGGCCCTTGCTGCTGATTCTGATCGGTGTGCTGTTGCTGGCCGAGCGCGCGGCTCTGGCCGCTGAAGGCGGCTATCCGCCGTTCGCTGTATCCCGGCGCTCCTAACCCCGGCGGGGTCGATCCCAGGGCGGCAACGGGCGTTCCCCCGTACCCAGGGCAGCCGACGGCCATCATCCCTGATTCCGAGCACGACTTCGGGAAAGATCCCGATGGAGGACAATCATGAGCAGCGTACCTCCTAATACGCCTCCGGGCGGCGGAGCGCCGCCCCCGTTTCCACCTTACGATCCCAAGACCCAGTGGCGGGTCTACCGCGAGCAGCAAAAGGCTGCCTGGCGCGCCCAGCGCGATGCCTGGAAGGCGCAGCGTTACGCCTGGAAGGCCGGCTATGTAGGCGCCTACGGTCCGCGGGTTCCGTCGATCGTCGGCCCCGTCATCCTGATATGCTGTCGGCGTGGTGGCCTTGCTGCTGCTCACCGGCCACATTGCAGCCGGCGAGTTCTGGGCCTGGTATGGGCGCTGGTGGCCGCTGCTGCTGATCGCGCGCGGGCCTGGGCCTGCTGGGCGAGTGGGCGCTCGATCTGCGCCGGGAGACCCCGGTGCGCCGCAGCGGCAGCTTCGTCGGAATCATCATCCTGCTGGCTTTGCTGGGCTTTGCGGCGGCTGGATGGCACCACATGGGACCCTGGTTCAATCAATGGAACAACAATAACGACGACTTCTTCAATGTCTTTGGCCTGCCCGAGCACGATAACGATCAGCAGCCGCTGAACGCATCAGGTTCCCGGCGAACGCCATCATCAATATCGAGAATCCTCGCGGAGACGTGAGCATTACGGCGGGCGATGGGCCGAATGTCGAGGTGCAGGCCCACGAAGTGGCCTTTGCGGACTCGGATGCGGATGCCAAAAAGATCTTTGAGGCCGAACAGCCTCGCGTGCTCCCTGCCGGCAACACGGTGATGATCAAGTCACAGAGCAACAACAGCGGGCGGGTAAACCTGACCGTGACCGTGCCCAAAAACGCGAGGGTAACAGTGAACGCGGGCAAGGGAGACGTGACTGCGGCTGGACTGGGCGCCGGCATCAGCGTGACTGCGGCGCATGGGGACACCCACCTGAACGCGATTATAGGTTCGGTACAAGTACACTTCTCCAACGGCCGGCACGATTTCTCTGCTCACCAGATCGACGGCGACCTGACGGCAAATGGAGACTGCAATGACCTGACTCTCTCCGAGATCAAGGGCCGGGTCTCGATGAACGGACAGATCTTCGGAGAGGTGCATGTGGAAGAACATCTCCGGTCCGGTTAGCGTGCATACCTCAATCACCGACGTGCAGATAGCAGAACTGCCCGGCGACCTGACCTTCGACTCCGACAATCTGCGAATCAACGAATCCAAAGGCCTGGTGCACGTGGTTACGCACGCCAAGGACATCGATCTGAGCCAGATCTACGGCGACAGTTACGTCGAAGACCGCGACGGCCGCATCTCAGTGGAGCCGGCTGGCCCTACAGCGTGGAGGCGAAGAACAGCAAAGGCGACGTGGAGCTGACGCTGCCGCCCAACGCTTCGGCTTCAGTCAACGTCCGCACCCACAACGGCGAAATCGTCTCGGATTATCCAGTGCCCAGCAGCGGCGATGGCGAGAACAAGGTGGCTACATTTACTGTCGGCTCCGGCGGCTCGAGAATCGCCCTCAGCACCGACAACGGCGACGTACGCATCAAGAAAGGTCCGGCCTTCCCGCCTGCGCCCGTGGTGCCAAACGTGCAGGCAGCGCCCAGCACCCCCGCGCCACCTAACGCGCGCCACCTGAAGGCGCCTAAGGCATTGCCCCCGCAGCCGGTTACGCAGTAAGAACGGCCGCAGATCGAGAGTAGTCAAAACCGGCTCGGGAGGGTTGGCCGCATGTCTGGAGGAGTCCGTGGCGGGGTGGGGTTTTCTCAGCCCAGTGCCCCATCCTTTCTGGCGAAAGCGTGGGACAGCGCAACCCTCCATCGAGGAGTCCCTCTGTTCCCTGTTCCCTAAACCGCAACCCGCCTAACCCGCGCGCCAATCCGCGTGAAGACCTCCCACGGAATGGTTCCCGAGGCGTCGGCGTGGTCGTAAGCCGTAATCGTTTCGTTCCCTTGCGCGCCCAGAATCACTACCTCGTCGCCGGATTCGACGCCAGGAATCTCCGTCACGTCCAGCACCGCGTGGTCCATGCTGACGCGGCCCACCAGCGGCGCGCGCTGGCCGCGAACCAGCAGGCTGAAGCGATTGCCGAGACACCGGTCGAGGCCGTCGGCGTAGCCCGCCGCCACCAGCGCCAGACGCATCGGCTCGGTGGCCACAAAGGTTCCGTTGTAGCCCACCACAGCGCCGGCAGCAATGTTGCGCACGCCCATGACCGCGGTTTTCCAGGTGAGCACCGGCTGCAGTCGAGAGCGCGCAGAGGTCAGTGGCGCCGGTCCTTCAGCCTCAAACTGCGGATCGAATCGCGGTAATCACGCCATAGAGCGCAAGGCCCGGGCGCAGCATCGCTTTCATCCCATGGCGAGCGGCCAGAGCAGACAATCGCGCCGCCCAGGTCTCCAAGTAACGCGGCGGAGTTGCCCACACTGAGCCACTCCGGATAGAGTCCCGCGGCCTCGACCTTCGCCAGCGCCTCCTCCAACCGGGCCAGTTGAGCCTGAGTCACCCTGGCCGTCCGCCTCGTCGGCGGCAAACAAGTGGGTCATTACGCCCTCGAGCCTGAGCGGCGACCCTGGCACAAACCGCGCCAGAAGCGAAGCAAGCCCCTCAAGACTCGGCGCCCTGGCGGCTCATGCCGGTATCCATCTCAAGATGAACCGGCAACGATCCCGCTCTCAGTCTCGCCGCGTGCGCAGCCGCTTCAAGATCGTCCAGTTGCCTCGGGCTCCCAGACCACGGCCGTCAGCCCGTGCTCGACTATCGCCGCTCCCTGGCCGGGAAACGACGCCGCCGATCACCATCACCCGCGTCTCGGGGCAAAGCGCGCGCGCCGCAACGCCCTCTTCCACGCTGGTAACACCCAGCCACCGGGCCCCCGCGCGCACTACCGCCGGAGCACACTGGGCCAGCGAGTGGCCGTAGGCATTTGACTTGAGAATGGCCAGAGCTCCGCATCGGGCGGGGCCAGGCTCTCAAGAAAGCGATAGTTGTCTTCAAGGGAGCGGGTACGAATCTCAACCCAGCAGGGGCGCGTATGCATCGGGATGTCCTATGGGCCAGTTTACGGCATTCATGCAGGCGCGATGCCGCACTCCGATTCTGCGGCGGCGGACAACTGCTTAGCGACTTAGCGGGTTAGCGGGCTTTCCCACACCTGGGCTAGCAGCTTTTTGAGTTGGGCGAAACGCTTGAGCCCAAGCTCGGCGCTCCATTCGCGCTCGATGCCGCGGAGTATGTCGTAGATTTTCGAGTATGCGGCGAACCCGCGTTTGGTAAAGTGGATAATCCGTGTGCGGCCCTGGCCGGGTGCGTCGGAGCGGACGATATAGCCGAGACGTTCGAGGCTGCAAAGTAGCTGGTTCATGGCCTGCTTGCTGATGCCGGCGCGCTCGGCCAGCGTACCCGGGCGAACCCCGTCCGGACCTGGAAATTGCAGCACTGCAATATGCGGCAGGCGTAGCTCGTCAAAACCGGCCGCGTTCAGCTCCCTGATGATACGGCGGTGGATGGCCTGGGACGGAACCCGCAGCATCGCGCCGATGAGCATATCCTTCGTCTTGACCGCTGATTTCTTTGGCGAAAAAGGCATTGACAATTCCAGTAAACTACGTTTACTACTATAGCATGGTAAATGGAATTTACCAAAGGAGGGTCTGATGATTCAACAGTCCACCGGCCTTCAGGTCAATCCTGCGGACGAAACCATCAGCGTGGGCGGGCTCGCAGTACGCTTCCTGCTTACCGGCGACAACTCGACCGGCAGCATCGCTGCCTTTGAGATGGTTGTTCCCGGCGAGCAGTGCCTGCCGGCGCCAACCCATAGCCACGACCACTACGAGGAGACGATTTACGGTATCGACGGCGTATTGACCTTGACCGTGGACGGAAAACAGATTGACCTCGGGCCAGGCCAAGCACTCTGCATTCCGCGCGGCGCCGTTCACCGCTTCGATAACAACACGAGCCGGGATGCGAAGGTGCTATGCGTCATCACCCCGGCCGCGATTGGTCCGCAGTATTTCCGTGAGGCTGCCGAGGTGCTCAAAGCGGCGGCAGGTGGTCCGCCGGACAAGGCAAAGATGGTGGAGATCATGCGCCGCCACGGGCTCACGCCGGCTCCGCCTCAGGCGTAGCCGCTTTTGACGCGTGAGAGCAAGCCATCGAGACCATCACAACAGATGGTGACTCGGATGGTCGGCGACCCGGAAGTTTGCCGCCTTGCGAACTTCACCGCAGCAGCGCGAAGGCAACCACGGTTTCGCCCTTGACTGGAATTCCGTTGAGCAGCTTTTCTTCGAACTCATGCGGAACCGGCATCTCGCAGGCGGCGACCTGGGCCGCGGTTGCGCCCGCGAAGCACAGTTCGCAATGGGCGAGCGCTTCGGCGCCTGCGCCGTCGTCCATGCGAATGGGCGGACCGAAGACGCGGCAGGTCATGGGCCGCCATTCATACACATCGCAGCGTCCAGTGGCGGGGTCGAGCGCGGGGCAGGCCGCTTGGTTGGCGTATTCCTCGAAACGCTCCCGGTCCGCTTCGCTGTCGCCGAGCCGCCCTGTCTCCCGATCGCCGGGAAAACCCGCGCCATGCTCGTCGATCCACGCCTTTGCCCGCCGCTTGATCGCAGCCGCCAAGGCCGGTTTCGAGTCATGCAGCGCGGCCATCCCGGCGCCAAGGCGAAGGGCGTCAAGCTCGCTGATAGCAAACGCCCCGTAGCAACACTGCGTGCACCCTAGACTGCAGACCAGCCACGCGCCCGCACGCCGCGCCGCATCGGCCAACGCCGCATCTACAATCTGCACCAGTTCTCGATCGCCCACCGGCAGGTCCATGCCGCCAAGGATAGCGGATTTGATTGCAATCACGCCGAGATTGCCTTTGGGTCCGATTCACCGATACTCTGTGCACGGAGGTTCCCATGTCTGAATCCCGCAGCACCGTCATCCCCGGTCATCGCTACCGCAACGCACCGGCCGCCATCGAGTGGCTCTCCAAGGTATTCGGCTTCGAGCGCCACGCCGTTTATGAGGGCGAAAACGGAACCATTGGTCACGCCGAGTTGACCCTTGGCAACGGCATGATTATGCTCGGCTCCGGCAAGGACGACGAGTTTGGCCGCGGCTTCAAGTCGCCGGACGAGCTGGGCGGCGTCGAGACCCGCAGCCTCTACATTGTGGTTCCGGACGCCGACGCGGCGCACGCTCGCGCCGTGGCCGCCGGAGCTCAAATCATCCGCCCGCTTCAGAACACGCCGTATGGCAGCCGCGAGTTTGGCGTGAAAGACCCCGAAGGACACACCTGGATCGCAGGCACCTACGATCCATGGGCGACCCGGGGGTAGTCTTTCAAGCCAAGTCCAGAATTTGACCGGTTCATTCCATTCATGGGGCCAAAAACGTTCCTTGTTGGATCGCTCATGCGATATAGTCGTTGCGTAGCTCCAGTGAGGTCCCCTTTGAGGTCAATTCAATTGCTGCTTCCCCTCGTGCTGTTGTCCGCCGCTGTCCCCGTTGCCTTCGCCCAACACGGCCGTTTGTTGGTTGCCCAAAAGGGTGACATGAGCCTGGCAATTGTCGATCCCGCAACCGGATCGGTGATTGCCTCCGTCGCCGAAGGTGGAATCACCGGTCACGAAGTCGCCGCATCGCCCGACGGCCGGCTGGCCTTTGTGCCCATCTATGGAAACTCCGGCGTGGGTAAGCCGGGGACCGACGGCCGCAACATCGTAGTCATCGATATTGCCTCGCAAAAGGTTGTCGGCAACTTCGAATTCGACCATGGAGTGCGGCCTCACTGCGCGATTTTTGGACCGAAGGATGGACTGCTCTATGTGACCACCGAGCTTGACCAAACGGTGACCATCATCGATCCGAAGACGCTGAAGATTGTGGGATCGATCCCAACCGGCTCGGCCGAGAGCCACATGTTCACCATTTCGCACGACGGGCAGCGCGGCTATACCGCCAACGTGGGACCGGGAACGGTCTCGGTACTTGACATGAAGGCGCGTAAAACTCTTGCCGTCATCCCCGTCTCCGGCAACACGCAGAGGATCGCCATCTCCAACGATGACCGCTGGGTGTTCACCGCCGACCAGACCAAGCCGCGGATGGCGGTGATTGACACCGCGACCAATAAGGTGAAGACCTGGGTCCCGCTCAGCGGCCTGGGTTACGGCGCCGCGCTTACCACGGACGGGCGTTGGCTGCTGATGCCGATTCCCGATAAGAACCTGGTGGACGTTGTCGACCTGACGGCCATGAAGGTGGCGCACACAGTTGCGGTGGGCGCCGATCCGCAGGAGGTGTTGGCGAGCCCCGGCGGCAAAGTGGCTTACGTCTCCTGCATGGGCAGTAACCAGGTGGCCGAGATCGACCTGGCAACCTGGAAGGTGACTCGGTCCATCGCCACCGGCAAGGGTTCGGATGGACTTGGCTGGGCAGCGGGGCATTGATAGCGCGGTGAAGCTATGCAGCTTGGCGGGAATGTGTCTGCAGGGATGCCTCTGATGCGGTCTGCCGTTGTTTTTTTCGCTCTTCTTGCTGCGCTCGGCGCTCCTGCCTTGCGCGGCCAGTCGGCAGCGCCGCGTCTCATCGCGCCCGGAGTCTGGTTTCTGCTCGGCGATGCGCCGAAGGGCTACAGCAACACCGCCGTCATCGAGATGCAGGACTATCTCATCGTGGTGGACGCCAACTACCCGGCGCGCGCACGAGAGCTGATTGCGGAAGTCAAACAACTTTCTCCCAAGCCGGTGCGCTATGTCTTCGATACCCATGCCCACGGCGACCATACCTACGGCAACTCGCTATGGACGGCGTCCGGCGCGACTACGCTCGCCTATTACAAGATCCTTGCCGAGATGGATCGATACGAGCCCACGCGCTGGCAGGCCGCCGAGGCCAAACGCGAGGATGTGCGCGACCTACACCAGGACAATGTCCAGCGGCCACTGAAGACCTTCCGCAAAAGTCCCTTCGTTGTAAAGGATGCAACCCGCGAGGTGGATTTTCTCTACTTGGGCTGGGGACACACGCCCGCCGACGGCTATGTCTGGCTGCCAAAGGAGCGCATCCTCTGCACTGGCGATGCCGCCGTAAATGGACCGCGCAACAAGCTATGGGATGCGAATATCGCCAACTGGCCGCGCGTACTGGCGAAAGCGATCGAGCTGCAGCCGGTCTATGTGCTCCCCGGGCACGGCGATGCAGGCGGAGTTGAGATTCTCGAGGGGCAGCGCCAGTTTCTGATCGACTTGTACAGTGCCGTCAAAGAGCAGGTGCAGGATGGAAAAACCCTTGCCGAAATCCACATCCAGCTTCCTGAGCGCGACAGTAACTGGGTTGTGAAGGACCTTTCCGGCTTCGTAGAGGCCACTTATAACGAGATTACCCAGCACAAGCCCGCCGGGGCTTTGCCGCATGTGTGGAAGTAATTCGGCGAGAACGCTGAATAGAATGTCTCAGCCGATCTTCCGGTCCCAGCCCTCCAGCACCTTCTTGAACTCCAGCATGAACTTGCCTGAGTCGGCGCCGTCGATGAGGCGGTGATCGAAGCCCAGGCAGTAGTACTGCACCGAGCGAATCGCAATCGTGTCGTTTCCCTCGGCGTCGGTCAGCACAACCGGCTCCTTGCGAAGGCCGCCGATGGCGAGGATCGCCGACTCGGGCTGGTTGATGATAGGAGTGCCGAACTCGCCGCCGAAGACGCCGGAGTTGGTCAGCGTGAAGGTGGACCCCGAGGTCTCGTCGGGCATCAGCTTCTTGCTGCGTGCGCGGCCCGCCAGGTCGGCGATGGCGCGGGCCAGGTCGACAAAGCTGCGCTCCTCTGCCTGGCGGATGACCGGCACAATCAATCCCCACTCGAGTGATACGGCGATGCCGAGGTTGATGTTCTGGTGGTAGCGGATTGAGCCGCCTTCGAGCGACGCATTGACGATTGGGAACCGGCGCAGCGCTTCGACGGCAGCGGCGGCGATGAAAGGCATGTAGGTGAGCTTCAGGCCGTGGTTCTGCTCGAAGCCGGCCTTCTCGCGCTCGCGAAGGCGGGCAATGCGGGTCATGTCGACCTTGTAGACGGTGTGGACGTGTGGGCTGATCTGCAGGCTCTCCACCATGCGCTGGGCAATGATTGCGCGCATCTTCGTCATGGGCACCACCTGCGGTGGGGCGGAGCCTTCAGGCTGGACCTGCGGAGCTGTGCTGCCGGGGCCGTGCTGACCCAGGTGGCGGAGTACATCTTCCTTGGTGATGCGGCCGTCGGAGCCGCTGCCGGCCACTCGGCTGAGATCGAGGTCGTTTTCTTTGGCGATGCGCCGCACCAAAGGCGAGGAACGGATGGGCCGGCCACTGTTCACCGGAGCCGGCGCAGCGGAGACCGAAGCCGATTTCTCCCCTGCTCGTTTTTCTGGTGCAGTCGCGACCGCCTTCGTCCCGGCAACCGGAGCCGCTTCCGCCGCAGCGCCGCCGATCACCGCGACCACTGTATTGATGTCGACAGTAGCGCCTTCGGAAACCCTGATCTCGGTGATCAGGCCGGCCGCGGGCGAAGGAATCTCCGCATCTACCTTGTCGGTGGAGATTTCAAAAAGCGGTTCGTCCTTCTCCACCTTGTCGCCAACCTTCTTGAGCCATTTTGTGATGGTGCCTTCGACAATGGACTCGCCCATCTGCGGCATCACAACATTTACGCCGCCTGCCGCCTGCGACGTCGCCTGAGGTGTGGCCAACTGCGCCTTTGGCGCGGCCTGCGGTGGGGCAGAGGCCGGCTCTTTACCATCAATCACCGCGACCACCGTATTGATGCCGACCGTGGCTCCCTCGGGAACCTTGATCTCTTTGAGCATGCCTGCCGCGGGAGATGGAATCTCCGCGTCCACCTTGTCGGTGGAGATCTCGAAGAGCGGCTCGTCCTTCTCCACCCGGTCGCCTGCCTTCTTTAGCCATTTGGTAATGGTGCCCTCAACGATCGACTCGCCCATCTGGGGCATGATTACGTCGGTTGGCATGAATCCTTCTCTCCGCGCTTCGGAATGCGTTTACGGCCGGTTCCTGCCGGATTATAAATCGCGGCACACACAAAGTTGGACCTGAAAGCGGCGGTCGAACCCGAAACAGACCGGCTGCCCGGGAGCCTGCCCAAAGCGATGTCGAAGGGTCCCGATTCTGCGACCTGGGAAACAACGAACTTTATCATGTGCCCGGCGCTCAGGCCTGGACGGGGCGATCCTTCCTGTGCAGCAGACGTTCGACCTCGGGGGGAATCTGGAGTGGCGTGTCCTGTGCCGGAAAGTCGGTTGCCGGATAACTTGGCGCGGTAATTGGGGCAACCTTGGCCTGGGCGCGGAGTGCTGCCAGACTCTCGATCGCCAGCATCGGCTCGCCGAAGACCAGACCGAACTGGCGTGCTGCCTGGTGGGCGAGAGCTTCGAGGCTGGGCAACTCCTCGGGCCTCGGGATCTCACGTTCGAGACTGGTGACCGGCCGGTCCGTGATGCCGCAAGGATTGATAAGCGCGAAGTCGCGCAGGTCAGTGGTTACGTTGAAGGCGAAGCCGTGTGAGGTGATGCCGCGCGAGACGTGAATGCCTATGGCGCCGATTTTGGCCTCCGGCCGGGACCGGTTTTGGTTGGGCGTGGTGCAACTCTCCTCCAAAGGGCTGCCGTGCGCAGCACACCAGACGCCGGTGAGGCCGCAGATGCGCCCGGCAGAGACGCCGAAGACTCCGCAGAGGCGGATGAGTGCTTCTTCCATTAAGCGGACAAAGTCTACCGGGCCAAGCCGGCCGCCGTTGGGGTTGCGCAGGCTGCGCAGATCGAAGATGGGGTAGCCCACCAGTTGGCCGGGCCCGTGATAGGTCACGTCGCCGCCACGGTTGATCTCGTGCAGCGTGACGCCCCGGCTGACCAACAGCTCATCCGAGGCTAAGATATTGGAACGGTTAGCGTTGCGCCCCAGAGTAAGCACTGGCGGATGCTCCAGAAGCAGCAGCACATTCTCCACGCGGCCCTGGAGCCGAAGCTCCACTAGTTCCGCCTGCAGGCGCAGGCCCTCTTCGTAGCCCACGCGCCCGAGATAGAGGTACTCAATCATCGTCCTCTTGATTGTAATGATCTTGCCTTTAACGATCAGGGCGCCGCCTGCCTCTCGCCCATCTGAATCCTAATTGAGCCGCTGAAAGAGGCCTGCAAATGCAGAACGCACTTGATATGCGACCAGCAGCCAGAGCAGGGCCAGGAAAGCAGGGATTGGCAGGCCGCTCGGTAGCATCAGTGTATGGAAAAGGAGGATGTTGAACAGGACCGGAGCCAGCAAAGCCAGCGCGAGCGGCACAAACCGGTTGAAGAGCAGCAGGATTGCTGAGACAACCTCGAAGAGGCCGACGACGTTGATATAGCGTGTGGAGAAAAGTACTCCGATAAACTGCCCGGCAGCTCCCGTAGGCATCGGCCCCATCGGAATGAAATGCAGGTATTTATTCATACCGAAGACCAGGAACGCCAGTCCCAGCAAAATGCGGGCGACGATTGCGACAATCTTCATGGAAGTCTCCTTCAATTGAGATAGATGCGAGGGAGCAGCCCCTGAGAGCCGACCCAGATTGAGGTGGAGAGCCTGAAAATCTCTTACTGTACAGACTGGATGGCCGAAGAAGGCGAGCGGATTCAAACGATTGGCCTTCCGGTTCTTGAAGTTCGCAGTAAACTGAGAGCAGCTTGAGGAAAGGGCGAAATGAGGCCGTCCGAGGTATTGCCGCGGCACCGGGAGACGATACGCCAGCTTGTGTTGCAGGCGGGGATGGCGAACCCTCGCGTCTTCGGAAGCGTCGTGCGCGGCGAAGACAGCGAAGACAGCGACCTGGATATCCTGGTGGACCCCGCGCCGCGCGCAAGCCTGCTGACTATGGTCAGGCTTCAGTCCCAACTGGAAGAAGCCACCGGGGTCAAGATCGATCTTCGCACCCCCGACGAGATTCATCCCCGTTTCCGCGAGAAGGTCCTCGCCGAGGCTGCTTCTCTGTGAATAAGCACGAATTCCGCGCCAGGGACTATCTGCTCCACATGCTGGAGGCTGCGGACCGGGTCTTTCAGTACACGGCAAACATGAATAGGGAAGAATTCTCTGCCAACCCGATGGTGCGGGATGCAGTGATCCGCAACATAGAGATTATCGGCGAAGCCGCCAACAACCTGCTTGAGGTCAGCCCCGAGTTTGCTGCCCGCTATCCGTCGATTCCCTTCGCCCAGATCTACGGAATGAGGAACCGCGTCGCGCACGGTTATTTTTCCGTAAGCACGGCCATGGTTTGGGATTCCGTGCAAGTGGATGTGCCCGAACTGCGCCAGCAGATTGTGACCGTGCTCGGGGAATTGCAAGGGGAAGACTGACTCGAAGGACGCCGATTGCTTTAGGTCTGTGTCTGCCTGAGAGGGATGAAGATGGAAGAGCGAGAGCGCCAACAAGCGGTAAACCCGCCGAAGCCTGCAGGGCTACTCTATCACTACACAGACCTGAGGGGTCTGCTCGGGATTCTCGAAAGCGGAAGCATCTGGGCGACACATATCCGCTTTCTGAATGACCTTTCGGAATCGCGAGAGGATCGTGGTCGGCCCTTCACCGAACAAGGAACAGGCTGTCAGGTGGCTTAAGATCGCAATCGCAAAGATGGGAATCCAAGGCGTTGAGGTCGTCCCCTCTGAAATCCCCTACCGCAACTGGTAACACAGGAATTGCGCTAAACTTAATGCTGGCAGGAGGACCGGGCGGTCGCTGCCGGGGGTTCGCGCAAGCGAGCTGCCGGGGGAGGAAAGTCCGAACTCCGCAGGGCAGTGTGCCGGATAACGTCCGGGACGTGAGCTTGAAGGCTCACGGACGGCCAGTGCCACAGAAAACATACCGCCTCGGCTGCGCGGGGCCTTTGGGCCGCGGGCAGCTTGGGAAGGGCCGGAAAGGTTCGCCTTGAAGGCCAGTCCCCGGGGTAAGGGTGAAATGGTGCGGTAAGAGCGCACCGCTCCGGCTGTAAAGTCGGAGGCAGGGTAAACCCCACACGGAGCAAGACCAAATAGGGAGGGAAGCGCCCGCCAAAGAGCCAGGCGGCGCTCTGCATCGGCCCGATGCGGCAAGGCGGCTCGAGCAACTGCCGAAACCTCCGGGTAGGTCGCTGATGAGCGTCCGCGGCAACGCGGCGCCTAGAGGAATGACCGCACACGACAGAATTCGGCTTACAGGTCCTTTTGCCGAATTCGGTGTCCCCGACGACCGTGGCCCCCAAGAAGTGAATGCGGCTTCTTGGGGTGGTAACGACAGGTCTTCGTCGTTTGGGTGACAAACACGAGCCCCGGTTGGGAGAAGTCCCGGCCGGGGCTCACCATTTTCGGGGCGGCGGAGTTAGCTTTGCTAACACGCCCGCCATGGCGGGCGGCTAACCCCGCTAGCACCGCCAACCCCGCCCATCCGCTACCATCAGATCATGCTGCTTGTGAAGCGGTTGGAAGAGGGCGCGCGGGCACCGGTTGTAGCGCATCCGGGCGAGGACCTGGGGTACGACCTGTTTGCGTTGGAAGTCACGGTGCTGGCTCCCCGAGAGACGAGCAGGGTGCGGACGGGCATCGCCGTCGAGGCCCGGAACCCGGCGACGGGCGCGCCGCTGGGACTGCTGGTGCGGGACCGCTCGTCGATGGCGGCCAGGGGGATTGCGACCACGGGTGGGGTAATCGATGCCGGCTACCGCGGTGAGATTCTGGTGCTGATGACCAACCTGGGCGAGGCAGCCGTGGAGCTGAAGGCCGGCGAAAAGATCGCCCAGATGATTCCCGTCCCGGTACTCACAGGCCCCGTCCAGGAAGTCGAAAGCCTGGAAGGCTCGGCGCGCGCGGGGAAGGGGTTTGGAAGTTCGGGGCGGTGAGGCAGCTTCTAGCTGCTGGCTTTCAGCTATTCACTCCTGTTGAGCGGATTGAGAGCTGCGGTATCCCAGGTCGCGGAATCGAGACCCTTCGACGATGTTCAGGGCAGGTTCTGGGGCGCCTGGTCTGTGTTCCGGAACCTGCGGCCTTGGTGCTGCGTATCCAATGGAACATAGCATCCAGGTTTCGGCTCGCCTCCAGAATGAAATGCGGCCGGATCGGCGAGTATTCTGTTTAGAGGAATATCCATCGATTTCCGCGCATTTTCATCGCGGGCGTTGCGGCTGGCGAAGATTACGTACACTGGGGGTACCGGGGCAAAGCCTGGCCGCCTGCCTGGAATTGCCTTGCGCAACCGTTTTCAGTGCGGTGGAGCGATACAGGAACGGGCAAGGAAAGCAGAATCATGCAATTCACTGAGGCAATCAAACTCGCGCTGCAATCGCTGTGGGGCAACAAGATGCGCTCCATCCTGACGCTGCTCGGCATGGTGATAAGCGTGGCCTCGGTAATCGTGGTTATCACTATGGTGAACGGCGCGAACACGTACGTTGCCACCAAGCTCTCAGACCATGGCGCAGATGTGTTCACGATCTCGCGGATGGCCAACGTGATCCTGTCCGGCCAGGACTACTTCCGGTTTCAGAAGCGCAAGATCATCCGAATCGAGGATTACGAGGCGGTGCGGGACAGTTGCACCGAGTGCAGCGAAGTGGGCGCCACGCTCGACCGCTCGGTCGGCGTGGTCTTCAACGGTAAATCCACCACCGGGACCACCATGCACGGATTAACCTGGACGATGCTTGCGCTCAACAACACCGAAATTGCGCTGGGCCGCGGCTTTACACCCGCGGACGACGATCACGGGACGCATAACGTCATCGTCGGATATGACATTGTGGATAACCTGTTGGGCGAGAGCGATCCCATCGGCAAGGAGCTTCGCGTGGACGGCATTTCCTACACCATCGTGGGTGTAGGCGCCCGCCTGGGCAAGGTGTTCGGCCAGACCCAGGACAACTGGGTGGCCGTACCGATCACCACGTTTCAGCAGACCTACGGCTACAACGACTCGCTGGACATTTATGCCCGCGCCGGCGGAGACGCCGCGTCAATGGAGCGGGCCGAGGACGAGGTGAGAGTGCTCATGCGTGCCCGCCGCCACGATGCTCCCGGCACACCCGATGATTTCGAGTTGGAAACCAACGACACCTTCATGGATATATGGAAGCAGTTCACGGCAATCTTCTTCTCCGTGGTGGTGGGCATCGCATCCATCTCGCTGGTGGTGGGCGGAGTCGTGATTATGAACATCATGCTGGTGAGCGTGACGGAGCGCACGCGCGAGATCGGTGTGCGGAAGGCGCTGGGCGCACGGCAGCAGGACGTGCTGCTGCAGTTTCTCATTGAAAGCGGGGCCTTGGCGCTGCTGGGCGGAGCCATCGGCGTACTCTGTGGGGTGATCGTGGCCAAACTGATTACGCTCGTCGTCGGCTTTCCCACTAATGTGCAGTTGTGGAGCGCGCTGCTGGGATTGTTTGTGGCCGGGGCCACGGGAGTCTTTTTCGGCGTGTATCCGGCCAGCAAGGCCGCCAAGCTGGACCCGGTGGTGGCGCTCAGAGCGGAACTTTAAGAGCAGCTCCTGGCTTTTAAGGCTGCTGGTTGAGGTCGGTCGGAGCGGTGATGCTGTGGCGAGCAGGCCCTATCAGATTAGGATAAAGAGCATTTATCTCGAGGCTAGAAACTAGCAGCCGGGAGCTGCCTTTATGGCGCAAGGACAAGCAGGTGAATCGATGAAGATGGCCCTCGACACTCTGAGGGCCAATAAGCTGCGCTCGGGCTTGACGATCCTGGGCATCGTGATCGGCGTGACCACGGTGATTACGATCTCGTCAATCATCAACGGACTCAATAACCGGGTGGCTGAGTTTGCCGATTCGCTGGGAACCAATGTTTTCTGGATCTACCATCTGCCGTTCGCCATGCAGAAGCTCACCAGCGAGCAGCTAACCCGCAGGAAGCTGACCATTGACGACACCCTGGCGGTTCGAACTCTTCCTCATGTGGTGGCCGCGGATGCGAGAGTGGGCTACGTGAAGGGTTTCTACGTTGGCGGCGTGAGCATAAAGTACCAGGGGCGCAAGGTCGCCGGCTCCATCCTGGAGGGCCACACGGCGCAGGTGGCGGATGTGACCAATGCGACTCTCCAGGAAGGGCGGTTCTTTACCGACGGGGAGGACCAGCGCCACGCGAAAGTGTGCGTGCTCGGACACGACACCGCGGATGACCTTTTTTCCCCAGGAGAGGATCCGATCGGCAAGGAAGTGAATGTGGAGACGGGCCTCTATACCGTCATCGGCGTGCTCGACAAGCGCAAGCAGCCCTTCGGCACCGGCAAGAACCCCAACGACAACGCGATCCTTTTCCCGCTGAACACGTTCCATGACATTCATCCCGAGGTCTTGGACATAATGGATCAACGCGAAGTACGACGACCCCAAGAACAAATCTCTTGTCGAGGAAGAGATTCGCGAGTTGCTGCGCATTCGCCGCCATGTAAAGACGCAGGCAGACGACAACTTCGATATCTTCGGGCCGGACTCGCTCACCGAGCTCTGGGGTCAGCTCACCGGCGGCCTGGTGGCTTCATGATCGCCGTTTCCAGCGTGGGCCTGATGGTGGGCGGCGTGGGCGTGATGAACATCATGCTGGTCAGCGTGACCGAGCGCACCCGCGAGATCGGCATTCGCAAGGCGATCGGCGCCACCAAGAGAACCATCCTGACCCAGTTCACCACCGAGGCGGTTACGCTGTGCGCCGTGGGCGGCCTGGTCGGGCATGCTCGTGGGCGCGGTGATCACCTGGATCGTCTATTTCCTGCCCATCGGATTGCCGGCAACGCTGTCTGCCATGTGGGTGACGATCGGCTTTTGCGTCTCCTGCGCGATCGGGTTGCTGTTCGGCATCTATCCGGCGTGGAAGGCGGCGAATCTGGACCCGATTGAGGCGCTGCGTTACGAGTAAAGCAGCTCCAAGCTTCTAGCTTTCGGCTCTTACCTTGGGCGAGGCCTGCGATTGCGATGACGCGGGCGATGTCTCCAAATCAAGGCTGCGAGCTAGAAGCTAAGAGCTGGAAGCTGTATTCTTGCCCCTGTGATGCCGCATGGTTTGGCTCTCGCTGTTGAGATAGCGACTACGGTGCTGGCCGTGGCCGGGATGGGCTACTTTCTGGCGGCGATGGTGGCCGCGCGGATTTATCTTCGCCAGCGGCGCGTGCCTCTGGCCGCGTTTGCGCCCGGCGTCAGCATCCTCAAATCCCTGAAGGGAATCGATCCCGGCATGATGGATGCCTTCCGCAGCCACTGCCGGCAGAGTTATGCGGGCGAGTTTGAACTGCTGTTCGGAGTTTCCTCGCTGGACGACCCGGCCGCGGCAGCCGTGGAGCAATTGAAGGCCGAGTTTCCCGCGCTGGCCATCCGGCTTATCGAGTGCCCGGAGCGGCTGGGGGCAAACGGCAAGGTGAGCACGCTGGTGCAATTGGCTGCGCACGCACGCCACGACTTTCTGCTCATCAACGACTCCGATATTACCGTTGGGCCGCGCTACCTGGAGCGGGTGATGGGCCGTTTTGCGCCGCCAAACGAAAACGCAGGCAAAGCCCAGCCTCCGATTGGAATGGTGACCGCACTCTATCGCGGACGCGCGCACGGCACCCTGGGCTCGCGGCTTGAGGCGCTGGGCATCGCCACGGATTTTATGGCGGGCGTGTTGCTCTCAAGGATGATTGAGGGCGGGCTGCGCTACGGCCTCGGCTCCACGCTGGCCATGAGCCGCGAGGCGCTCGAAAAAATCGGCGGCCTGCTGCCGCTGGTCGATCACCTGGCCGACGACTACGAACTGGGCGCGCGGGTCGCCCAGGCCGGCTACCGCGTGGCCTGAGCGCCGAGGTGGTGCGAGACCGCCGTTCCGGCCTACGGCTGGCGCGGCTTTCTCGATCACCAGTTGCGCTGGGCGCGAACCGTCCGCGATGCGCGCCCGGGAGGCTATGCGGGCCTGATCTTCACGCAGGGCCTGGCTGGGCGCTGCTCAATTGCTGGCCAGCGGGCTGAGCCCCTTGAGCCTGTGGCTGCTGGGGCTGAGCTTCTTCCTGCGCCTGGCGCTGGCCATGACGGTGGGCGCCGAGGTGCTGGGCGACCACCAGGTGCTGCCCAGCCTGTGGCTGTTGCCGCTGCGCGACCTGGTGGCCATGGGCGTTTGGGTGGCGGGGTTTGCCGGCAATACCATTGTCTGGCGCGGAGAGCGGTTCGTGTTGAAGGATGGAAAGCTGTCGTGTTAGCGAGCCGGCAGGTCAGCGGGTTATTGATCGAGCCTGGTTGGAATGCAGAGTGGGCACGCACACTACGGTTAAAGTCAAGATGTCTTAATCGCCACTGGTTGTCACTACTTTTTCGTCGGCGCGGATGGCTTCGGTGTCGATGGAGAGGCAGCAGCCCAGCTCGTTGAAGTTCTTTTCCCAGCGCGGACGGTCGTCGCTGGACAGTGTGGTGAGCGCGTAGTTGGAGGTGCGCAGAATCTCGTACCAGATGTTCTGCGCCTGCCAGAGATTCGGCTCGAAGGGCAACTCGATGAGGATGCGGGCCAGCGCCAGAGCACGCTCCAGCATCTCCAGCGACCCGGAGGACATTTGCAGCTCAACCATGGCGCGCTTCATGCGCTGGTCGGCGATGTAGGAGAGCGTAGCCGTCTCCAGCGGCACCTGGTCGGCCTTGGCCAGGGACAGGAAAGAGCGCAACTGGGCCTGGTCGATGGGGTCGCTCTCCAGCGCGCGGCGGAGTCCCGCGTTGACGGCAAAACCCGCCGCCAGGGTGAGCGCGGGCGGCTTGGGCAGTCCGGCCTGGGAAAGATAGTGGAGCAGGCTGGCGTGATCCTGGTAGATGGTGGTGAGGGAGTTTTCAATATCCCAGAGCGTGGAGTTGAGGATGAGTTGAATGATGCGGCGCTGCTCGTCGGTAAAGAGCGAGGTGAGCGAATAGTCCACGCGGCCGTAGTAACGATCGAGCAGCCGAATGACCTCGGGAAAGTCGGCGCGCTGCACCTCCTCGGCGGCCTGCGCGGCAAAGGCTTCAAAGCCCTCGGCCTCGGCATCGTCGTAGAGCTTGACGGCGGCGGTGATGTTCTGGTCGCCGAAGTGCAGAACCGCAAAGGAAAAGCTCTGGTTGTGGCCGGTGATGGCGCTGGCAACGTGCGCCCGGCCCACCGCCAGCCGTCCGCGTCCGGAGGTATGAAATGTCGTAGGAGATGCGGCGTACGTGGAAGCAGAAAAGGTCAGTCTCCTCGGCAAAGGAAGAAAAGACGGAGCTGATGGCGTAGTGGGCCGCCACCTGTTCCAGGCGCAGCTCCATCGTGGCCACGCACTCCTTGTAGATTCTGCGCGCCGTCGCCGGCACTGGGCACGTTGGAGCGGGCCTCCGCCAGGCGGGCCAGAAACGAGGGTTCGAGCGGAGCGGCCTGCTGGCCGAAGACCTGCAGCGCCAGTTGCAGCACGCGCGCTGCGTAGGCGATGATCTGCACCGTCTCGATGCCGGAAATGTCGTCGAAGAACCAGCCGCAACTGGTGTACATGAGCTGCGCGTGGCGCTGCATCTCCATCAGCTCCAGGGCGCTGACGCGCTCAGTCTCTGACAGAATGTGGCTCTGATGGGCGCCGAAGAAGCGCGCAATCGACTCCTCGCTGCGGTCGAGCAGCACCTGGATGTAGGCGTCGCGCGCGGCCCACACATCGCTGAAGAGCTTGCCGCCCTCCTGCTCGGTGAGCGGAGCCAGGGCGTCGCGCAACTCGTCGAGAGCCTGGCGCAGCGGCGCGCGCCACTCCTGATTGAAGCCCGGCTTGCCGCCGTTGCATCCGCAGTTGGAGCGCCAGCGTTCCACGCCGTGAACGCAGCTCCACGAGGTGTTGTCCACAATCTCGCACTCGTACTCGGGGGGAAACTGCTCCAGGAAGCTGCCGTAGTTGGTCAGCTTGACAGTCTTGTCGTCTTCCAGCAGCCGCAGCGCGTAGGCCAGCGCCATTTCGCCGTGCCTGTGATGATGACCGTAGGACTCGCCGTCGGTGGCGACGTGGACCAACTGCGGCTGGGACCCGTCTTTGAAACCGGATTTGAGGCGCGCGGCAAAGTTTTCACCGGAGTTCAGCAGCCCTTCAAACGCGATGGCCCGGGAAACGGGGCCATTGTAAAAAAACACGGCAATCGAGACACCGGATTCGAAGCGCACCAGGTAGGGGTGGGTGGTATCGACTGAAGCGTCGGGCGTGTCCGTCCAGGCTGTGTCGTCTTTTCCCGCGTCGTCTTTGAGCGGACGAATCCGTTTGCACTGGTGAGGCGCAAGCAGCGTGAATTTGATGCCGTGCTGGGCCATCAGCTCAAGCGAATCGGTATCGGCCGCCGTCTCTGCCAGCCACATGCCCTCCGGCGCTGCGCCATAGTTGTTCTCGTAGTCGGCGATGCCCCAGCGGATCTGCGTGATCCGGTCGCGGCGGCTGGCCAGCGGCATAATCATGTGGTTGTAAACCTGCGCCATGGCCGAGCTGTGACCGCGGTAGCTCTTGCGGCTGCGCCGCTCGCCATCCAGGACCATGCGGTAGGTGCGGGGCGCATTCTCCCTGAGCCAGCTCAGCAGCGTGGGGCCGAAGTTGAAGCTGATGCGCGCGTAGTTGTTCACGATGCGCGTGATCTGGTTCTTGATGTTGACGACGCGGGCTGCGCCGTTGGGGGCGTAGCACTCCGAACAGATACGCTCATTCCAATCGTGGTAGGGCGCGGCTGTGTCCTGGGTCTCAACCGTTTCCAGCCATGGATTCTCACGAGGCGGCTGGTAAAAGTGACCATGAATGCAGACAAAACGCTTGGTTGCGGCCATGAAGTGTCCCATTGCGGACCGGCATTGCAGGACCAACCGGCCGTCTTGGTTATTGTAGGCTCGACCGGCCGGAGGATGCGGTGCCCCTGGCCAGATCGCAGGCCCGCCACAGGTACCAGCTGGCCACGGAGCGGAACGGCGCCCAGCGCTTTCCCCTTTTGACCAGCACTTCGGGTTTGGGCAGGTCTTCGGCGGCCAAGGCGCGGGTTTTCGGCACACGCTGGAAGGTGAGCGCAAAGCCCTTGCGGACGCCGTAGTCGGTCACCGGCAGCACGTCGGGGCGCCCCATGCGGAAGATAAGAAGCATTTCGACGGTCCAGGGGCCTATGCCGCGTACTTCGGTAAGCCGCTGAATTATTTCGCTGTCTGTCATTTTGCGAATCGCCGCGTGTGAGGGGACGGTGCCGTCCAGTGTGCGGGCGGCCAGGTCGCGCAGCGCCTTGATCTTGTTGCCTGAAACGCCGGCGGCACGGAGCGGTTCATCCCCCGTGTCGAGCAGAAGCTGCGGCGTGGGATCGCCTCCGAAATACTCGCGAACGCGTCGATGGATGGTGGCTGCGGCCTTGCCGTGCAATTGCTGGTAGAGAATGGATTCGAGCAGTGATTCGAAAGGCGAGGGCGCGGGGTCGAGACGCAGAGTAAAGGGGCCGGCGCGGTCAATGAGTGCGCCCAGTTTGGCGTCGGCGGCCTTCAAATGGGCCACCGCTTCGGCGGGGTCAAAGGGGAGTTTGCGGCTGCGGCCGTCGTGAATCATGCAAGGAGTTTATCGCAGGAAGCGAATGGGTCGATACGATGAGCGATCGCGGGTTACTCACTGAGGTGCCTAGGATCCGGAGAAATTCGGCATGCCAATTCTGCTTTATCTCCTCAGCCAGGCTGGTATATCATCGCCCAGAGTTGCCTGGGGGATTGCAATGTCGGCATTAAGCAAACTCGATAACCTGCAAAAAGGTCTGAGCCGCCGTACATTTCTGGCGGGTGCCGCGGCGGCAGCCACTGTCGTGGCATTTGACGGTGCGCAAGCCCAGTCGGCGAGCGTGGATAACATTCCCATCATCGATGCGCACATTCATCTCTTCGACGGTACCCTTCCCCTGGGCGCCGGGTACATGGGTTCTCCTGCCTATCGCGCAATCTCTAAAACATCGCTTCCCTCGATGTATGTTCCTCTGGCGAGACCGGCGGGCATTGTCGGCGCAATTGTGGTGGAATCGAGTCCCTGGATCGACGACAATCTCTGGTACCTCGAAACCTGCAGGGCCAATTCGATCATGGTCGGCGTCTCGGGAAACCTGAATCCCAGTCGCCCGGATTTCGGCCAATACGTGACCCGCTTTCACAAGGACCCGCTCTATCGGGCTATCCGCTCCAGCCGCTTCTACAGCGCGGACAGCGGCAAGGTTGTGCTCGATCCCGTCCAGGTGGCCAATTTGAAGCTGCTGGCACAAGCTGATCTGGCGCTGGATACCGCCAATCCCAGCATGAATCTCATGCAGGCCAACGTGATGCTGGCCGATGCCATCCCCGATCTTCGCATCATCATGGATCATCTGCCTTCCTTCGATCCGACGCCCGACAACCAGCAGGCATATGAGTCGGTGGTGAAGGAAATGGCCGCTCAACCCAACATCTTCGTCAAACTCACCGAGGTGTATCACCCGCGGCTGGCGGACGGCGTGATTGTGAAGGATTATGAGCCGCTGCGCGCCAGGCTCGAATATCTGTACGATGCCTTCGGCGAAGATCGCGTGATGTTCGGAACCGATTATCCGAACAGCTATGGCGTGGCCACCATTCCCGAGGAGGCCGGGCTTATGAAGCGCTTCTTCTCCACCAGGTCGAGAGAAGCCGCGGAGAAATATTTCTGGAAGAATTCGGCGCGCGTTTATAAGTGGACCAAACGCGCCGACGATCAGCCCAGCCTGACTTGATTGATTCCTGTTATCCGCTTAGCGGGAAAAACTGTATGCCGAATCATTCCGCGACGAAACCCGGCTTTCAATCGCTCAATCTGCGTCGTTGCTCTCTCCTTGCCGGAACTCTGCTGATGGCATCGGCTATGGCAGTTGCGCAGCAGCCGGCGACGGCGTCCGCCCCTTCATGCCGCATGGCCGGTAAACCGGGATCCGGCCGATTCCCAATGCGGCGTCATTCCTGTCCTGACCGGACGGTGGTACACTTCGGGCGATTCGATGCGAGGAGAAGAATCTGAATGAAACGCCGCGATTTTGTGAAGAGTGTGACCGCAGTGGGAACCGGCCTGTGGCTACAGTCGGGCTCTCCGTTTGTCCTGCGCGCTCAGGCCGTGCCGGCGCAGCACGACCCTGAAGTCAAGCGTGTGTTGGTTATGTTCAAGTGTCACTTCGATGCGGGATTCATCGACACGCAGTCGAACGTGGTTCACAAATACTTCAACCAGTACTTTCCTCATGCGATCGAGATTGCGCGGGCGGCAAATGCCGGCGGCAAGCGCCGCTATGTGTGGACTACCGGTTCGTGGCTGCTGTTCGAATATCTGGAACAGGCCTCGGCGGCGGATCGCAAGACCATGGAGGAGGCGATTGCGCGCGGTGACATCGCGTGGCACGCGCTGCCTTTCACCTGGCAGACGGAGATGCTCGACCAATCGATGATCGAGGGCAGCATGGCACTGTCGAAATCGCTCGACCAGCGGTTCGGCAAAGTGACGACGGGCGCCAAGATGACCGACGTGCCGGGCCACACACGCGGCATTATTCCGCCCCTGGCAAAGCACGGCGTCACGTTTCTTGAAATTGGCGTGAACGGCGGAAGCACCGCTGCGCAGTTGCCGCCGCTCTTTCTTTGGCAGGATCCCTCCGGCGCCGGCCTGGCGATGATGTACCACTGGGACTACAGCGGGATCGCCGTTGTGCCCGGCTCCGATCTCGCGGTGGTCACCAGAGTGCGGGGTGACAACAGCGGCCCGCATACAGCCGATGAGATTGCGCGCATACACGCCGATCTGGCGGCGCGATTCCCCAATGCCGGGATTACGGCATGCAATTTGTCCGACATGGCCGATGCCATCGCTCCTTATCGCGACAAGCTGCCGGTTGTAACCCAGGAGATCGGCGACACGTGGATCTACGGATGTGCGAGCGACCCGCTGAAGGTAGCGCGATATCGTGAAGTAGCGCGGCTGCGCGAAGGCTGGATTGCGAGAGGCGCCTTTCAGGCCGGCGACGCCACCGATCTCCAGTTGCTGCGCCACGCGCTGTTGGAGGCCGAACACACCTGGGGCACCGACACCAAGACCTGGCTCGACTTTGACAACTATGAGCCCGCCGACCTGGCGCGCATGCTGGATACAAAAAACTACAAGGTCGTCGAATTCAGTTGGCAGGAGAAGCGCCAGGATCTGCTGGACGGCCTGGCAGTGCTGCCGCCGCAATTGCGCGAAGAGGCTCAGCGCGTGCTCGGGAGCATCAAGCCGGTCGAACCAATGTTGTCTGCGCGGGCTGTTGCGCATCCACCGGAAAAGCCCATCGAGACCGCACACTTCATCCTTGGAATCGATGCGAAGACAGGGGCAATTACGCGGCTCCGCAACAAGGCCACCGGCCGCGAATGGGCAAGCCCCGGCAATCCCCTCGCGCTCTTCACCTACCAGACGCTTTCGCAGCAGGATTATCAGCGCTTCATGGCCAGCTATCTGACCACCAAGGCGGATTGGGCGCAGAAAGACTTTGGAAAACCGAACATCGAAAGGTTCGGAGCAAAAAACCAGGATTGGCAGCCGGAACTGGCCGATATTTACGTGGAGGGGACTGACGACGCGCACCGCATCGTCATCCGCCTCCAGTTCAAGGACGACGAAGCATTTCAATCCGGCCGCGCGGCCTTCCCGCGCAAGGTCTTCATCGAGTTGCTGCTGCCCAACGCCGAACCGGCAATTCACCTGAACCTATCCTGGTTCGGGAAGCCCGCCACACGGATGCCGGAGGCTCTATGGCTTACCTTCAACCCCATCGCCGGAGACCGGAAAGGTTGGACGCTGGACAAATCCGGCGAAGCGATCTCGCCCTTCGATGTGGTGCCTTCAGGGAACCGGCAAATGCACTGCCTGCAAAAGGGATTTGAGTACCAGCAGAGCGGAGATCGTTTCGCGGTAGAGACATTGGACGCGCCTGTGGTTGCGCTGGGCGATAGAACGCCGCTGCGCTTCTCCAACGACCAGCCCGACCTGAGCAAAGGCATCCACTCCTGCCTCTACAACAACGCGTGGGGCACCAACTACATCATGTGGTACGGAGAGGATGTGTGCGCTCGATTTGTATTGAAGGCGTGACATATCGGGAATCGCAGGTCTGCATGTTTCTTATCGCGGAAAATCGGAAAAAACTCCCAGGAGTTCCATCGTGGACCTGCCTTCGGATAGACTTTTTGCCATTATGTCCCGGCACGCCCCGCGCTTGTACCATTAAGTGAAGAGGCGGAACAGGAGCTCGAAGACCATGAAGATGCGGCCGGGAACACAAACGGGATTTCTGCTGTGCGGCAAAGAATGGATCGACGGCGAAGCGCTGGAGGTACGGTCGCCGTGGGACCAGGGACTGGTGGGGCGGGTTACCGTGGCTACCAGGGCCGACGCGCGCCAGGCCGTGAACCACGCCGCGGCCAGCCTGCGCCGTACGCGCGCCCTGCCGCGCTGGAAACGCCGCGAGATTCTTGAAGACGTGGCGGCCGCGCTGATCGAGCAGAAGGAGCGGTTCGCGCAACTGATCGTTGCTGAGGCGGGCAAGCCGGTTCGGCAGGCGCGGGTCGAGGTCGATCGCGCCGTGGTTACCTTCAAGACCGCAGCGGAAGAGGCTGCGCGGCTGGGCGGCGAGAGCCTTCCACTGGACCTGACCGAAGGCAACGAGGGCCGTTGGGGACTGGTGCAGCGTTTTCCGGTGGGGCCGGTTCTGGCCATTACCGCGTTCAATTTCCCGTTGAACCTGGTGGCGCACAAAGTGGCGCCCGCCCTGGCTGCCGGCTGCCCGGTAATCCTCAAGCCGGCGCCGCAGACGCCGTTTACCGCGCTGGCGCTGGGAGAGGTGATCCTGAAGGCGGGATGGCCCGAAGAGGCGCTAGCGGTGTTGACGCTGGACAATGCAGACACTGCATGGCTCGCCGAGAAGGAAGATCGCGTGAAGCTGGTGAGCTTTACCGGATCGGCCAAGGTGGGCTGGGAGCTGAAAGCGCACTCCGGACGCAAACGCGTGCTGCTGGAACTGGGCGGCAATGCCGCGCTGATCGTCCACGGGGACTGGCCGGACCTCGAAGAAGCGGCCATAAGAACCACGCATGGGGCGTTCGGATTTGCGGGCCAGTCGTGCATCAGCGTCCAGCGCGTCTTTGTGGAGCGCAAAGTCTTCCAGTCTTTTCTTTGGAAGGTGGTGGAGAATACGGCCAAGCTGGTGTCCGGCAATCCTTCAGATGAAGCAACCGAAGTTGGTCCGCTGATCCGGCTGAGCGAAGCGGAGCGCGTTGAAGCGTGGGTAAAGGAAGCCGTGGAAGGCGGAGCCAAACTGATAGCCGGCGGCGAGCGCCACGGTTCCATGATGACACCGGCCATCCTGACCGGAACCAGGCCCGGCATGAAGGTGCGCGATGAGGAGGTCTTCGGCCCGGTTGTGGCGATCGAACCCTACGACGACTTCGAGGAAGCATTGGCTGAAGTGAATCACTCCAAGTACGGCCTGCAGGCCGGGCTGCTCACCCGCGACGCCGGCCGCATTCTCACCGCCTATCGTGAACTCGAAGTGGGCGCGCTGATCGTGGGTGACAGTCCCAACTGGCGCCTCGACCCCATGCCCTACGGCGGTGTAAAGGAGTCGGGACTGGGCCGAGAAGGCATTCGCTTCGCCATGGAAGAGATGACGGAACCGCGCATGCTGGTGATGACTGGGATAGGCTAGAAATGGCCCCGCTGGCATGGGAGATGCATGCACCGATGCGAAGACATTAGACCTGCGAATCGATCGAAGCAAGTTACTTTTTCACGATGCCGGAGATAGGCAGAGCGAGCGCATCGGCGATGGACGTCGATGTTAGCGGGAGTTCGCCGAGTGGAGCATTCCCGCGCCGCTGCCATGATAGACGGATGCTGGATTCTCGCCGCGCCTGGGGTAGCGGCGGACGGCGTGAACGCGGGGAAGAAGAGTTAGCAGTTCACTTATAACTTGTTACTTGCCCTTGGCCTTGGCCTTCTGAGCAGCCCAGCGCTTGCGCTGCGCATCGGCGATCCGCTTGCGCGCCTCGGGGCTCAACACCCTCTTCTTCCTTCTTTTGGCCTTGGCAGGCGACTTCTTTGATTCAGTTGCAGCTACTGCAACGGCAACTGTGCCAAGGCTGGCCAGCAGTGACCGGGCTTGAGTGAGGCGTGCGATTTCCGCGTCAATTTGGGCGAGAATTGAGTCAATAGCCATAGGTAAAGGATAACTTAGAATTCTTCTTTTGCACAGCTTTGCGGAATCGATAGGATCCCGTTTGCCGGATAAGTCGAGCTTACAAAGACAGAGGGGACAGCCCGGGCGGACCGTCCCCTCTGTATCTTCGATCGATTGTAGCTTACCTACATTCCCAGATACTCGACGTGCACATAAGTGCCGAGGCGTACGTTGTAGGCCAGATACCAGCCGGGATGGTCAGGGTCCGGATAGATTACGATCTGGTCGGAATCCCAGAGCCAGCCGTCGCAGAAAGCAATATCGGCCGCCGCTACATCCCAATACCAGCCGTTGAACCAGAAGCGGCTCGGACCACCGCCGCCGAGATGCCACACGTGGCCCCGGCCGAAACCGCCGGTAAACTGGCCGTGCGCAAAGGGCTGGTCCAGATGGTAGTTCGCGTCGCCGCGGCCGGTGTCGTGACCAACCCACTTATTCCCGTCCACGTGGGGGACATTGGGATGGCCTGCCTGGTCGCTGTAGTTACGTTGCGGATCGGCCGCATGGGGCGTGCCTGTGTACGCCTTGGGTCCGCTCTTGGGAATCGCCTGATGGGTTCCACTGCCTGTGGAGCGGGGTTGGTTTCCCCCGCCGTGCTGCTGGGCAAACGCTGGAACAGAAACAACGAGCAAAGTGGCCAAAGCTAACTGAAGAGCTTTCATTGCTACCTCCCGATGGCCTCAGAGAGAATTGCCTGCTACTCATCTCCCGCCGGCAAATCGTCACCAATTACTTTACATGCAACCCGTCATGCAAACGCAAGTTGCGGAGTAAATAATTCTCAGGACGACAGTCCGGGCACTTAACCGGCTTGAGCGAGCCTCGAGCGGGAAGGCGCTAACTTGCCACGGCTACCGGCGCGCGCCGCCAGGCATAGAGCGGAAACTGATTAGCCAGCTCAGCCACTTCGCCGCGGATGCGCTCCAGGGCCGCATCGTCGTTGCGCACTTCGAGGGCCTTTGCAATCCAGGCTGCGATGACGCGCATCTCCGGTTCCTTCATGCCGCGAGTGGTCAGCGCGGGTGTGCCCACGCGAATGCCCGAGGGCTTGAGCGGCGGATTGGTGTCATAGGGAATGGAGTTCTTGTTCACTGTGATGCCGGACTTGCCCAGCGCGAACTCGGCTTCGGAGCCCAGAATGCCCTTCTGGAAGACATCGACCAACATGAGGTGGTTGTCAGTGCCTCCTGAGACGATGCGGAAGCCGGCCTGCTGCAGGCCCTCGGCCAGCACCTGGGCGTTGGCCACGATCTGCGCGGCGTAGGTGCGAAACTCCGGTCGCAACGCTTCCGCGAAAGCCACCGCCTTGGCGGCCACAATGTGCATGAGCGGACCGCCCTGCTGGCCGGGGAAGACGGCCTTGTCAACGGCCGCGGCCAGGTTCTGTCCGCAGATTATGAGGCCGGCGCGCGGTCCGCGAAGCGTTTTGTGGGTGGTGGTGGTGGTGATGTGCGCGTGCGGTACCGGCGATGGATGCACGCCACCTGCCACCAGGCCGGCGATGTGGGCCATGTCGAAGATGTAAACCGCGCCCACCTTGTCGGCGATCTGGCGCATGCGCACGAAGTCCCAGAGTCTTGGATAGGCGCTGCCGCCGCCGATGATGGCTTTCGGCTTTTCGCGCTCGGCAATGGCCTCAAGCTCGTCGTAGTCGATCAGCTCGGTGTCGCGCCGAACCTGATAGAACGTGGGCCGGTAGAGCTTGCCGCTGAAGCTGAGCCGGTGTCCGTGGGTGAGGTGGCCGCCGTGAGCCAGGTCCAGCCCGAGAATGGTGTCGCCCGCCTGCAGGACCGCCGCATAGGCCGAGGCGTTGGCCTGGGAGCCGGAGTGCGGCTGCACGTTGATGTGTTCGCCGCCGAAGATCTGTTTGGCGCGGTCGCGGGCCAGGTTTTCCACCACGTCGGCGTACTCGCAGCCGCCGTAGTAGCGGCGTCCTGGATAACCCTCGGCGTATTTGTTGGTAAAGATTGAGCCGGCCGCCTCCAGCACCGCCTCGGAGACGAAGTTTTCGCTGGCAATCATCTCCAGCCCCTCGTGCTGGCGGAGGGTTTCGTGGTCAAGAGCAGCGGCGACTTCGGGGTCGGCCTGGGCGAGGGAGAGAGACATGCGGTCGGTCATACGAGAATTCTACGGCAATTTCCGGGTTTACGAATTTCTGAATAAATGCGGCTGTCTCACCAACATTCTCTGAGGGAATGAATGAACGCGTTTTAGCCCAGTCCTTTCATCCCACGTTGATAGAACTGAGTTTATGTGCCAGGGTTTAGCCCGATCCGCCGGTCCATGCCCCTCACCCGATTGAGCTTTTTCCGCAGACTGTAAGGCCCCTGCCCTTTGCGCAGTCAATGGGGGCAGGAGGGTTTTGAATCCTCATGCTCGTTCCGCGAATCCGCCAGATGGTGATTTCTCCCCTGTTGACATTCTACCTATACCGGCGCTTTCTACCTGTTGAATGGCAACAGGAGTGGCCATGGGCAACGATAAAACCGATGTGCTGCAAGGGACTCTGGACCTGATGGTGCTCAAGACGCTGGAATCGATGGGGCCGTTGCACGGCTACGGTATTGCGCGCCGGATTGAGCAGGTGAGCCACGACGCACTGAGCCTGAACCAGGGCACCATTTACCCCGCTCTGCTGCGGCTGGAGCAGCGCGGATGGATCAAGGCGGAGTGGGGCACGTCAGAGAGCAATCGCCGCGCCAGGTTCTATTCGCTGAGCCGCGCCGGCCGCAAGCAGATCGGAAGAGAAACCGAGAACTGGGAACGGATTGCGTCAACCATGGAACGGTTTCTGGCGCCGTCGAATTAGGAGGCTGCGATGGACGCATTGCGCATTCTACTAAGCCGATGCGCGGCGTTGAGAACAGAGTAGCGACATGATCCGGGTTCCAAACGCGACTATGCGGAAAGGGGTTGAATATTGCGTATGTGGGCCAGGATCGTGGGTTGAGCGGTCGCACGATCTGCTTCTTGGGCGGTGGAATCTGCTATGGTTGCGGATAAATGGTCGAGAAGTTTATGAGAACACGATGGATTGTACTGGCTGCCATGACGATGGTTGCGTCTGCGCTGCTGGCGGTTGGCCAGGCTGCGGGCTCACAGCAGGCAGGCCCACAGCAAGCGGGTATTGACCCCGCTTTGCTGGCCAAAGCCAGCGCCGGTGATGTCGCCGCACAGGTAGCTGTCGGAGAGAGCTACGAGGCGGGCAAGGGCGTGGCGCGGGATTACACGCTGGCGGCGGAGTGGTACCGGAAAGCAGCGGTCAAGGGCGACATAGGCGGGGAAATCCACCTGGCCGCGCTCTATCGCGACGGGGGCAAGGGCTTTCCCCGCGATATGGCGCAGGCGGCGGAGTGGTATCGCAAAGCCGCGGAACAGGGTGACGCGGGCGCGCAGGGCACGCTGGGCACGCTCTACTCAATGGGCCAGGGCGTTGAGCAGAGCTACGTGGAGGCCTACTACTGGCTGGATCTTGCGGCAGCGGTGAAGGGACCCAAGCAGGAACTCTACGCTGCCAACCGGCAGATGATCGGAACCCACATTACAGCGGATGAACTGGCCGAGATTCAGGACCGGGAAGCCACGTGGAAGGCCGCTCATCCGCGGCCGAATGCTGACCAGTAGCCAAAGCAGCCAATTCAGGGCGCCAATCGCCGCTATGCTTGAGACCATGCGACTCACTCGATTCCGGTGTCCGCGGCAGGCCCCTGTCGTCCTCTTGTTCCTGCTTGCTAGCGGAATCTTCGCAGCACATGCTGGCGCACAGCCGTCCGCTGTCACATTTACGCCGGCGGTAGTGGAGGCCGGCTCGCCGCTGCTGATTCACTTGGATGCACCCGCTTCGGCAAAAGTCGATGGGGAGTGGATGGGCCGCAAACTGGAGTTCTTCCCAGGGCGTAACGGGCAAGGGTGGTTCGCGCTGGCAGGAGCAGATGTCGAGAGTCCCGTTGGGCCTTCATCGTTACGAATCAATGTCCAAAAGACGCAGGGTGGAGCGCGCGACCTGAGCCGCACGGTTCAGATTCATGCCGCCCACTACCGCATCGAGCCGCTCTCGGTAGCGCCGAAGTTTGTGGAGCCCGATCCGGATGAGCTGAAACGGATCGAGTCGGAGAATCAGCTCAAGGACAGGGTGTTTGCAGCGAGCGCTCACCAGCCGCTGTGGGACGGGAACTTTCGCGCGCCGGTCAACGCGCCGCGAACCGACAGCTTTGGCACCCGGCGCATGTTCAACGGTGAGCTGGCCAGTATTCACAGGGGGATGGATTTTCGCGCCCGGATAGGGACGCCGGTGCGGGCGGGCAATGGCGGGGTGGTGGTGCTGGCGCGTGGGTTCTATTACGAGGGCAACTGCGTGATTATCGACCACGGTCTGGGACTGTTCACACTCTCGATGCATTTGAGCCGAATTGAGGTGCGCGAGGGCCAGCACGTGGCGAAGGGTCAACGGCTGGGGCTGAGCGGCGCCACTGGCCGCGTAACAGGTCCGCATCTGCACTGGGCAGTCCTCTGGCAGGGGGCTTATCTTGACCCCGCAAAACTGCTGCGGCTGAATCTGAATGCGGTTCGATAGTGCACCAAGGCTAAAAGGATCGGCAATCTGCAGACGGCCACATCCGGCAAAGTCAAAACACTCCGTGCCGGATTCCTGAGGCGAAATCGAGCTCCCGGATGAATACTCTGTTCTGCTGGCCCGCCTTGACATCAAGTCCATGATCGGCTGTACTGTTGCGCATGCAAACATTGCTGCGTTTTGTTGTGCTGATTGCGGTTCTCAGCGCGTGTACGAGGGCGCAGGAGTCCGGGTCCAATGTTGCCGGGCCGGTCTCCGCGCAGGAGCCCGCGCAATTGCCGATGCGCTTTATTCAAAAGGAGATGTGGGTGCATGCGCCTGGGGCCTTCCCCAACGGTCTGGATTCGATTGAAGTTTATATCGACCGGCCGGGGCGGCATCCTCTTGTAGTGCTCACGCATGGCACCGCAGACAAGCCGGAGGATCGCGCGCACGTCACTCCATGGGCGCAAGTTAATCAGGCGCAGTGGTTCGCGAGACGTGGATATGTCGCCATCGTGGCTGTACGCCAAGGATACGGGCGCTCAGGCGGGAAGCGGGATTCGACCAACGGTGGATGCGGTAGCCATGGAAGCTTTGAGGAAACCGGCGAGGCAAGCGCGGAGGATCTGCGCGCGGTAATGACGTTTGCCGCGGGCCTGCCAGAGGTGGATCCTGACACGATGCTGAGCGTCGGCGTCTCCACCGGGGGCTTTGCGCAGGTGGCGCTTTCGGCTAATCCACCCAGGGGGCTGAAGGCTGCAATCAGCTTCGCGGGCGGAAACGGTGGCGACGGGCATGAGCATAACTGCAATTTGGGTGGAGTGATCGATGCCTTCCATGACTTTGGCAAGGGTGCGCATAAGCATGGCGATCTGCCCATGCTTTGGATCTATGCGCAGAACGACCATTGGTTTACTCCGGCGATGGCGCAACAGTTCGATGAGGCCTATAAGAAGGGCGGCGGCTTGAACCAGTTTGTGATGGCCCCGCCGGATGGAGAGGATGGACACCATCTGTATATGCATGTCGCGGCGTGGTCCGATACGGTGACCGCGTTTCTGAAGGCGCAAAATCTGTTGCCTCTCGGCGATACGGTGCTGCCCGCGCCAGAGCCGCCCAACCTCCCCATGCCGGCCACCATGGGAGACGCGGATAAAGGCATGTGGAGACGCTTTCTGCTGGCCCCTCCCTACAAGACGCTGGTCGCCAATGAACGCGGTCAATTATCGCTTTCCGCGGCGGCCTTCGATCAATCGCTGGCCGATAGTGAGGCCATGGATAGGTGCAAGAAAGCCCCCGGCGGGAGCAGCCACTGCTCGATAGTTGCGAAAACGCCAGGCGTGAAGTAATTGTCAACCGGCATTTGAAAACGCGCCACACGATGCCTCATCAAGGAGCCGGCGCGCTACCGTGACAGCATTTCCTCTTCCACCTCGCGTGGAGGCGCGGCCGGTGCGTTCAGGCCCGCTGCCTTCTCCTCCCGCAGAGCCTTGAATGCCCGGTAGACAAACCAGCCCATATACCATCCGTCAATGAACTTGAAAGGGGTTTCGCCGGTCGTGTAGTGACCGCAGGGCAGCACGCGCGCCTCGAAGTTGAGGCCGTAGCGGCGGAAGGCATCGACCACCTGGAGCGAGTACTCTTTCGGGAAGGTCAGGTCGTAGTTGGCGTAGACCAGCAACACCTTCTTGAGCGGACCGCCGGCTTCGGCGCTGACAATTTTGGGGTAGTAGTAGCAGGGGCTGACGGCGGCCCACAAGTCGCGCACTCGGTCCTGTGTGAGGCCGGCCTCTTCAAGCGCCTCCTTGACGTGGCGGGTGCTCTGCCCGGCCCAGGTCACATCCCCAAACGCCGTTGACGCGTGGTTGAACGCGTTGACGCGGACGCGCGCATCATGGGCGCTGGCAAGGTAGGCATAGCAGGAGCCGAGGCTGGTTCCGAGAACGCCGAAGTGCTCGTAGCCCTGCTCCTCAAGCCAGTCGAGGCAGCAGCGGATTTCAATTACCGCCTGGCGGCAGGCCATGAGCGTGCGTCCGATATTGGCGCTCACGGAGTAGTCTGAGCGCTCGATTTCCGCGGGACGGCGAATGTCGTGGTAGGGCATGGAAAGCCGCAGCGCCGAAACCCCCATGCGATTGAAGATGGCGCAGAGAGAATTGTGACTGAAGCCATCGGAGTTCCATTGCGGCAGCACCACAATGGCCTGTTTGGGGCGCGCCGGGTCTTTGTGGGCCGGGGCCGGGTACCAGCGGGCGTTTACCAGGTCGTTTTCGGGGTAGGGCGTGCGCTCCGGCGAGGTAAAGCGCAAGAACTGGGCCGGCGGCACTTTTCCCTCTTCTGCCTGGCGGCGGATCGCGGCCTCCTGGGCCAGGGTTTCAGGGCGGACATTGGTCGGAAATAATTGTGGGTGCCGTTCTTCGAGCCGGAAGTCGGTGGGCCGATGGTAGCCGAAGAAAACATCGCTGTGACGGATGAGGAGCTGATTGATGCGCACCATGGCCGCTTCGGCGGCGGCTTTGTCGCCCAGTACCTCCGGGCCGGGCAAGGCGGCTGCCAGGCCATGGCTTTCAAGAAAGGGCGCGATCCACTCGAAGCCCCACTCCAGAGGGCGCACCACGCGGTTTTCGTCGCGCGTGGTCAGACGCGTCTCCCACTTGTACATCCAGCGCGCGTACCATTCTTTGATCATCGATATAGTTCAATTTTATCAGCGCGGGACGGGCGAGAGACGGAGTGCGGCAAACCGCGATTCAGGCAGGCTTCTTCCCGCGCAGCTTCGACATCTCCATTGCGATCAGCCAGCCCAGGCTCAGCAGCGTGAGGAGCACAATAATTCCCTGGGAGATGACGCAATAGAGACACCAGACCTGCAAAATGTCTCTTTCAACATGGCTCAGATAGAGGGCGAATCCCAACCCGAGAACCGCGGCAACGAAGAGTAGGCCGCGCCGCCGCGCCAGGGCCAGCAGCGCCAGGGCCAGGTAACCGGCAATGCCGACGGCCGCCACCGGAATGTGTTCAATTTCGGAGTAGGAGCTGTGGTTCACGATGCCGCAGTCCCACCTTTCGTTGATGGAACATGGCTCAGTGCCGGTGGAGTAGTGAACTCGAAGTGCCAGCGACGAAACCACTACGCCGGCGAAGGCGAGGAACATAATCAGGTAGCGCATGGCAGCAGAATTGATTTTAGCCGATTGACCTGCGCCGGGCAGGGTAGGATGAACCCATGAGCCAGCCACCCAGCAGCGCGCCGCATTGCTTTTTTCGGCGGCAGCTTTGACCCGCCCGCATCTGGGCCATCTGGCTGTTGCGCGTGCTGCCCGCGCGGCGCTTGGGCTGGATGCCGTGCTGTTTGCCCCGGTGGGTGTGCAGCCGCTGAAGCCGGCTGGATCAGACTGCTCGTCTTTGAAGACCGCGTGGCCATGACCCGGCTGGCCATCGCCGGCGACCCGGACTTCGCGATCTCGCTTGCCGATGCGCCAAAGCCCTCCGGCGCTCCCAACTACACGCTTGAGACACTGCAAAGCCTGCGCAAGGAGTTGCCGCCGGGCTGCACGCTCTATTGCCTGATGGGCGCCGACTCGTTTGTCAATCTGCACCGCTGGCATCGCGCCGCGGAGATTCCTTTTGTCGCGCCTCTGATTGTTGCCTCCCGGCCTGGGCAACCTCTCGACGGCCTGAAAGCTCTGCTCCCGCCGGGATTGACGATGGAGCCGGCAGCCGCCGCCAATCTGGTCGATTGGAATGTCGACAAATCAAATATTGAACTCCGGTGCTTTTCGCCTCTCCAACCAGGCCGGAATGCGTACGCCCTTCTACCTGATGCCGGGGCTGGATGTCGAGATCAGCGCATCCCGGATTCGTGAGCAGCAGGTTCGGGCTGAACCGGGGAGCCGGGCGCCGGGCGACGAGCTGCTGCCGGACGCGGTATCCGAATACATCCGGTCTCGCGGTCTCTATCGCTAGGGACCGCTCGATTTTGCCGTTGCGCCCGGGCGAAGAGATACGATTGATTTGGAGAGCTTTTCTACCGAATGACGCAATCAGAAGCGCACCATCAAACGCGCATCCAATCACGTATTCTGGTTCAGGCCGCGGCCGCGGTCTGTGAAGACAAGAAGGGCCAGGACACACGCATTCTTGAACTCGATCCCATCGACTCGGGATTGTCCGACTTTTTCCTGGTCACATCCGCCAGCAACGACCGCCAGGCAATCGCCATTGCCGACGAAATTGAGCTGCGCTTAAAGCGCGACTTTGGCGTCTACGCGCACTCCGTCGAGGGCCGGCGCAAGGGCGACTGGATTCTGCTCGACTACGTGGACTTTGTGGTCCACGTGTTCCTCGCCGAGCGGCGCGCCTTTTATGACATTGAGCGGCTGCGCAAGTCGGCGCGACCCGTGACTCCCGCCGAGTTCGACGCCGAGCTGAAGGCAGCGCTGGCCGCAAAGACCCTCGCCGCCCGCGGGAAGGCATCCGGCAAGGCTGTAGCCGCCAAAGCCGCGCCAAAGCCGAAGAAAGTTGCCAAGCCTGCCGCGAAAAAGGCCGCTGTAAAGCGGATTGCAGTTAAGAAAGTTCCCGCAAAGAAGTCTACGGCCGGCAAACCTGTGCCCCGGAAGCCTGCCGCGAAGAAGAAGAGCGGCAACAGAACCTGACCGGCTGTCAGGAAACGATGGTCCGGCACGCATACAAAAAGGCCGCGGCTTTGAGCCGCGGCCTTTTCTGTTCTAGCCTTGCTTTAATTTAGAACTCGATGTGAAGAGAGAGTTCCGTGTTGCGGTTACCGTTCTTGTAGCCCAGCACGTCGGTGTAGCTGGAGACGTTGTTCGCTTCGTCAAGGTTCAGGTAGGTGTTGGCGTGGTTGAGGACGTTGATGAACTCGCCCTTGAACTGCACATCGTAGCGTTCGTGGATCTTGAAGTCCTTCACGATGCCCAGGTTTTCGTGCCATGAGCCAGGCCCGCGGAACAAATTGCGGCCGTCCATCCCTGGGACCAGCGAGCAGCCCACGCCGTGGATGCCGGTGCAGATCGGCGTGTCGCTGGTGCCGGTGTTGGGGTTGACCTGTTCGTTGTAGTTGGTGGTCAGAACGCCAAGCGGGTAGTCAACAGCGTCTCCGTTGGGATCCCAGAACGCCGGCAACGTCTCGTAGGAGAAGGTGTTCGGGCCGAGGGATTGGCTCAGGTCGACCATGCCCCGAGTCTTGCGCCGTGGCGGGTCGCTCACGAAGGCTGCGCGCGGGCACACGGTATAGGCATAGGAGCAATCGAACTCGGTGTACGGAGTGCCGGTCTGGGCGTCAAACGTGTCTGAGAGCGTCCAGTTGTCGGCTATCGTCTTAGCAGCGCCGGCGAGGTTCTTGCCGAAGGGGACTGCCCAAACCACGGCAGCCGTAATGCGATGCTTCTGGTCGAAGTCCGAATTACCGCGATCCAGCCGATGGTTGAAGGGATCGATGTAGCCGAGAACCAGGCCGCCGCCGGCCACGTTGCCGCTGTCGCCGAATGTGGAACTGTTGTTGTCGATGGAGTGCGACCACGTGTAAGCGCCGCTCACATTCAGGCCGGTATGGGCCAGATTGGCGCTGCGCAGCTCGCCGGTGAGGCTGTTGTAGTAGCTGTCGCCGTCCGCGCCGCGCCAGTTGATGTTCGAGTACTGGTAGTTGGTGCGGTTGGCGATGCGCAGCGTGTCGCCCTCGTAGGTCGAGCCGTCAAAGGTGCGGTTGAGGTTGGCAATCGAGTAATTGTGGATTCCGCGCGTGCCCACATACGAGACGCTGGCCGTGGTGGTGGCAATCTGGCGCTCCACCGACAGGCTCCAGTTGCTTGCGTAAGCCGGCTTGATGTTGGGATCGACGGCGCGCAGGGTTACGTTGGGCAGCGCCAGCGAGCCGGTTCCGGTGCCAAACACACCCAGGTTGGCGTTGTTCAGGGGATACAATGGTCCGGCTTGCGTGGTGGTAAAGGCGACCACGGCATAGTTGGGCGGGTTCTGAATCACGTTGAAGGTCACGTTGTTGAAGTTGCGCTCGTAGCTGATGCCGTAGCCGCCGCGGATGCTGGTCTTGCCGTTGCCCAGCGGATCCCATGCAAAGCCGATCCTGGGCCCGTACTGCTTCAGGTTCAGGTTCCACAGCCGGCCGTTGGGCGCCTTGTCACGGGTAAGGACCTGGCCGTTGCGGATCCGGTCCCAGATGTTGCTTCCGGTGCCCGGGAAGAAGTTGGCGTCATAGCCGGGCTTCTGCGAGTGCTGAGGACCGTAAACCTCCCAGCGCAGGCCCAGGTTCAAAGTCAACTTCGGCGAAACCTTCCAGGAGTCGTTGCCGTAGACCGATCCATCGTCGTAGCGGTTGGAACGCGAGAAGTTGGGCGAGGTGGCGGGCAGGGTGATGGTGCAGGCGGAGGTCTGTTGGTAGACGCCGCTCGAATTCCGGTAGCAAGGATAAGCGCCCTGCGGGTTGATGGCAAACTCAACCTCCTGCATACCGCCGGACAGGAAGTTGACAAGCGCATTCTTCTGACCGGTCTGTACGAGTGCGTCGATAGCCTCCTCATAAGCGCCAAAGACGCGGTTGTCCTTGACGTACAGGAAGGATCCGCCAATGGTGAGCTGGTGTTTGCCTTTGCTCCAGGCCAGGTCTTCGCCGGCCTCGATGAAGTTCTGCGGGCCGCCGAAGGGGATAGCGTTGCCGGGAGAGGTGGCCGAGTAACCGGGGAAGTTGATATAGCCGCCGCCCAGGGTCACGGGCCCACCGGCGTTGATGTACAGGGTGGGGCTCACCGGGACCGTTCCCAGCGGCTGGGCGTTGTTGTAGCGCGAGCCAAGCAGCTTGGTGGCTGAGGCCAGCGTCGAGCTGAAGGAGTGGTTGAACGACACCTCAAGGTTGTGGTTGTACTGCGTCTGCGGGGTGTTATATCCGGCATAGGGGCTGTTATTCACGTAGCCGGCAGGATTGACCGCGCTCTCCTGGATGTAGCGGACAAACATCGAGGTGGTCTGGCTGAAGGTGATGTCGCCGCGGTTGAAGCTGATCCACTCGTTCACAGGGGCGCCGCCGCCCGAATCGGCCGCAACCGAGTAGATGGACTGGCCGAACAGCGCGGTGGTGCAGATGGGGGCACTGGAGATCTGCGGATCCGCGCAACTGGTGGGCGAGGTCGGAAGCCCCGGTGTAACACCCTTCTCCGTGTCCGCAATCGACACCACATCGGCCTTGAACACATTCGAGACCGCCGTGGATGCGCCCGTGTAGGTGGTGCCGTTGATGGGAGTGGCCAGCTTTCCATAGGTGCTGAAGAAGCTCTGCATATTCGAGCTGGACAGGTTGATCAGGCCCTGGGTCGGAACCACCGAGACGACGTTCTGGGCGCTGCGGATCTTGGTCCACTCGGTCGAAGAGAAGAAGAAGATCTTGTCCTTCTTCACCGGGCCGCCCACGGAGTAGCCGAACTGGTTGTGCGTATACCGCGGCTTGGCGGTAATGCCCGGCTCCAGGGCGTGAATGTAGTTGTTGTTGAAGCCATCCGAGGCCAGGGTCGAGATGCGGTTGTACTCGTAGACCGAACCGTGCAGGCCATTGCTGCCCGACTTGGTGGAGACGTTCACGGCGCCTGAGCCGCGGCCGTATTCCGCGCCCGGGTTCGAGGTCACAATGCGGATTTCGGAGGTCGCGTCCAAGGGCACCGACTGGCCGACTCCAACGGCGTACAGGTCGGTGTTTTCCGCGCCATCCAGAAGAATGTCGACAGAGGTGTTGCGCGAGCCGGAAATATCGAATCCAACGCCGCGAGCTGCGGCGGTCGGGTCGGCCGTGAGGTTCCCGGCGCCGGCGACCAGGTTGTAGGGGTCGCGGTCCAGCGTGGGCAGGGCGAGAATCCGGTTGGTCTCAATGACCGCGGAGACCTCGGGCTTCTCCAGTTGCACGCCCGCAAAGTCATCGGCGGCTACGATCACCTGGGTCACGCCGCCGGCAACGGCCATCTTGACGGTGGTGGAGTTCTCTGAACCCACCGTGACCGAGACAGTCTTCTTGGCCGGGGCGAAGCCCTGCGCCGTAACGGTAAGCGTATAGGTGGCCGGCAGGAGCTGGGTGATGGCAAATTCGCCTTGGCCATTGGTCTGCGCGACGCGAACAGCGCCGGTGTCGGGGTTGGTTATGGCAACCTTGGCGCTTGGGATTACCGCGCCGCTTGCGTCGGTAACGACGCCTGTAACTGATCCGAGATCGGCCTGTGCGTACGCCGGGGGGGTCGCGAGATTGAGAACAAGACCAACTGTGGCCAGAAGGCCGAGGGCCAAAACAAAAGACTGAAGCCGGAAAAATCGCATTGAACTCCTCCGAAATGATTTGGGACCGGAAGGCCCTTGTGGGAAACTTCTCAATCCGCGAATTTTGTTGCCCCGGCGCGGCGGGCTATACCCGGCTTGCCGGTAATACCCAAGTGGACAGAACACGCAACAATGCCGTGAACACGCAATGCAAAAACCCCACGCAGGTGATCGCGTGATCACTGAGTGGCGTTCCGACAAATTACACGGATAGCTGTCCAGAACAGATGCACGACAGATGCCAATCCGTGGGCATCCCGGAGATAATCTGTTTCTTATTGAAAATAAAATGCTTACCTATAATGCGCCGATATAGTAAGAACTGTATGAATATGAAAAACTGTAGGAATCTTCCGCAATATTCCAAATTTGGGCAAAGGCGCTCCTGTTTTGGGAATCTCCGAGCCGACGATGGCGGCACAAGTTGCAGGGCTTGCGATATCCTCCTTTCCATGCTGATTACGCTGGCCCACATCGGCGTCCGACCCGGCTCGAAGGACGTGCTCGACCCGCTCATTCAAACCTATCTTGAACGCTGCTCGGGGTTTGCGCGCTGTCAAACAGAAAGTTTCCTCGCCGAGGAGGCCCTGCTTCAGTGGCTGGACCGGCAGCAGGGCCGAACGCCGGTTCTGGCGGTGCTGCTCGACAGCCGCGGACGGCAGATGACATCGGAGGAATTTGCGGGGTGGTTGGGCGCGCGCCGTGACCAGGGGAGTCAGCACATCGTTTTCGCCGTGGGTCCTGCCAGCGGCTGGTCAGAGGCGGCCCGCAAGCGTTCGCAACTGCTGCTTTCGCTGGGGCCCATGACCCTGGCCCACGCACTGGCGCGCCTGGTCATGGCCGAACAACTCTACCGGGCATTTACAATTCTCACTGGCCATCCGTACCATGCGGGACACTGAAGACAGTTCTCAGAACAACTCCGAACTCAGGCTGCAAATTACGGGGTTCCAGTAACTGTGAACTAGGAATTGTGAACTGTTCATGACCGACTCACGGCGAGGACTGATTCTGATCAACACCGGTCCCGGCAAGGGCAAGACCACTGCCGCCCTGGGCACGGCCCTGCGCGCCGTGGGCAACGGCATGCGGGTCCTGATGCTGCAGTTTCTCAAGGGGTCGTGGCACTACGGCGAGCTGGATGCCGTGGAGGCCTTCGGCGGGAACTTCGTGCTGAAGCAGATGGGACGCGGCTTTGTGAAGGTGGGCGGCGCTGAGACCGACCCCGAGGATATTCGCCTGGTGGAGGCGGCCTGGGCCGAGGCGCGCGAGGCTATCTACTCCGGCGAGTGGGATATGGTGATTCTTGACGAGATCAACTACGCGATCAGCTACGAGATGCTTGACGCGGCGGTGGTGGCCGAGGCTCTGCGTGGACGGCCGGAGATGGTGCATGTGATCCTGACCGGCCGCAACGCCCACCCGCTGCTGGTAGACCTGGCCGATACGGTTACCGAGATGCGGGAAGTGAAGCATGCTTATCAGAAAGGCATCCTGGCGCAGCGCGGCATAGAATACTGAGGCTTCGCTTCCCACTTGCGTGCCGGCCAGCCTGTTGAGGGGGCAGTCCATTTACAATTGGGTTCGGTATGTCCTGGTTCAAGCGAGAAGACGGCGAATACGAGTCCGGCCCTGGCCCCGAGAAAGCGGCGACGGATGCGGCCGGAAAAACCGTGCGCACCGAGGGCTTGTGGATCAAGTGCCTGGGCTGCCGCCAGCCCATCTGGAAGGCCGGATCTCGCAGCCAACCTGAACGTCTGCCCCAAGTGCCAGCATCACTTCAAGCTCGGGCGCGCGGCAGCGCATCGATCTGCTGCTCGAGCCCGGCTATGAGCTGGTGGACTGGCGGCCTGCGCTCCACCGACCCGCTGAACTTTACCGATGTGAAGCCCTACAAGCAGCGGCTGCGCAAGGCGCAGGAGGCTACCGGCCTGGACGACGCCATCCTGAACGCCGTGGGCCGGCTCGGGCCGCATGCAGTGGTGCTCAGCGCCATGGAGTACGGCTTCATCGGCGGCTCGATGGGCGCCGTGGTGGGCGAAACCATCGCTCGCGCCGTTGACCGCGCCCGGCTCGGCCGCAAGCCGCTCATCATCGTCGCCGCCTCCGGCGGAGCGCGCATGATGGAGGGCGTGGTGAGCCTGATGCAGATGGCCAAGATCTCCACCGCGCTGGCGCAGTTGGACGAAGCGAAGGTGCCGTACATCTGCGTGCTCACCGATCCCACCACCGGAGGCGTCACCGCCAGCTTTGCCATGCTCGGCGACCTGAACATCGCCGAACCCGGCGCGCTGATCGGCTTTGCCGGGCCCGCGCGTCATCGAGCAGACCATCCGCCAGAAGCTGCCCGAAGGCTTTCAGCGCTCGGAGTTCCTGCTGGAAAAAGGCTTCCTCGACGCGGTCGTGCATCGCCGCGATCTGAAGACCTACCTGATCCGCGCGCTGGAGTTCCTCAAGACATAAACCAGGTGCTTCTCTTTGAGAAATAAAAGAACACAAGAAAAAAGCCCCGGCTTTCGTCCTTCGTCCGGGGCTTTTGCTTGTGCGGGTGTTTGAAGGCTTCAAAACTCCAGCCGCAACGCGCCTTGCAGAACCCGTGCCGCGCTGGCCGTGCTGGTGATGGTTCCGAATTGGACGCCCTCCGCTTGCGTGATGTCGACGCCGGCTCCCGGCGGAGGATTGAAGCTGGGATGATTCAGGGCGTTGAAGGCATCGCACCGGAACTTCAGGTGGACCTTGTCCTCATAGATGGGGAAGGTCTTGCCGAGGCCCATATCGATATCGAAGTACCCTGGGCCGCGCAGGTTGTTGCGGCTGCCGACGTTGAAGCCCGTGGGTCCGGTAAAGGCGGCAAGGGCGGTGGTTGGGTTGGCGTAGGCAAGCACGGGATTGCCCTCGCCGCCATTGACCCTTGCTTTCAGTGAGCTGATAGGTCCAGTCAAGGTAGCAGGCGCATCGTTTGCGAAGCTGGTGATATACGCATTCGACTGCGCATTGTAGGCATTGCCGCTGTGCCAATTGGGAAGTCCGCTCAGCTCCCAGCCGCCGATCACCTCGTTTGCCCACAGAGGCGCGGTAGCGGCAATGGCCCGGTTACGGCCGAATGGCAGTTCATAGATGAAGTTGCCGTTGAAGTAGTTGGTCACGTCGAAGTCGGAGTTGCCTCGGCACTCCCGCGGCCTCTGCACGTCGCAGATAAAGCCGAAGCCGTTGCTGACGGCAATGCTGTCGGCAATCAGGGAGACATTGTCAATCGAGTGCGACCAGGTGTAGTTGAGATCGAAGCGTAAACCATAGCCTACGTTCTTGTGCAGCGTCACCAGCATGCCGTCGTAGTTTGAGAATCCCTTGTTGGTCCAAACGCTGTTGCTGCCGAATTGAGAAGCCATGCCCACATTTGAGGCCAGGTATCCGCTGGCTGCAAGCGACTGGATCGTGTCGGCGAAGTCTCCGCGTTGGGGCAGCGGATAAGCGCCGTAAGCAAGCGCCTGGGTGTTGCTGGTGAAGCTGGTACCGTTTTGAGAGTTCACAAAGGCTGCGTATCCGGGCGCCATATCTTCAAACCAAGGCTGCGGGGTAAGGCTCAGAATAGCGCCATAGGGTCCAAGGTTCGCGTTCTGGCGCAGCTGGGTGGTCATAGCTGCCATGGCGCCGGCCATGGTCTGCGTGGAGTTGCCCATATTATCCGGAAAATCGAGCAACTGGCTTGCGTCTGCTGTTGCAAGCAGGCGCCTGCCGAGGCGTCCAACATAGTTGACCTTCAGAAGGTATCCCTGCGGAAATTCATGCTGGAATCCAGCCTCGAACTGGATCGAATAAGGGGTCTTGAGGTTGGTATCCATCATCAGGTTTACCTGCCCATAATTCAGACCGTAGGGGTAGCCCAGATACACAAACGGTATATACGGCGTGACGATGGCGGGAGCGGCCGGCGCTGGCGGAGGGCTGGTGAGCCCAGCGAATCTGGGCGCCGTCTGGAGCGTAGCGGTTGCGGATCTGGGATCTCCAAAAAGGTTGATATTGCTTGCCTCAAAGACATACGAACGTTGCAGTTGCTGGAACTGCAGGGCATTGATGAGGGAGTGATAGTAGATGATCCCGGCCCCGGCGCTGAAGACGGATTTCTTGTCGCCGCTCGGGCTGTAAGCGAAGGCTACGCGCGGCGCAAAGTTCTTGTTGCTTGGCTGGAAGTAGCTGGGTTGGTTGTTCACCTTTCCGCCGTAGATGAACTGCAGGAAGGGGAGCGAGTTGGTGGCCGAATTCCCGGTAGCGCTCTGCACCTCGCGATCTTTCCAATAGGTGTCCCAGGAGAACGGGGAGATGATTCCGTTGTTGTTCAGGTTGCTGATCGCCTCTTCTCCATGGGTCTCATAGGGCACCGTGTAATTCTGATATCGCACCCCATAGGAGATGTCGAGGTCAGGAGTTACCCTCCATGTATCCCCAAAGTAAACCTCGGTTTCGTAGTAGCGGTAGTTCAGGTCGAGGCCGGTACCCTGCGGCTGCACACACCCTTGTTGTTGTAATTGAAATTGCTGCTGACGTCGGCTACCACTCCAAGTGCGGTGGTGAAGAGGTTGTCATAGATCGTGGTAGCGTTGCTGTGATGTCCGCCGGACGCTGGTCAGGCGTTAAGCCCTGCAAATAAGTGTTCCCGGTATCGCCGATGCCTGGGAAGTTGTAATTTTCGTCGGCGAATTCATTGGGCGTTTCCCACTTGAAGGTGCCGCCAAATGTGAAGCTGTGCCTGCCCTTTTCCCAACTGAAATCGTCGCGCACGCCCCCCCAAGCCTTCGCGCTTATTTCCCCTGATCTCAACGTTCGTGGAGGTCGAGCATGAAAATCGTCGTACTCGGGGCCGGTCTCGTCGGAGGACCGATTGCCGTCGATTTAGCTACCGATCCGGATTTCGAAGTCACGGCCGCCGACATCGGCGCGGACGCCCTGGCCGCCGTCGCCCCCCATCCGCGCATCCGAACCGTGCGGCGGGATCTCTCGGACCCGCGAAGCGTCCATGATCTCGTCCAGGATTTCGATCTTGTCCTTAGCGCGGTTCCCGGATTCCTGGGATTCCGGACATTGCGGACGGTCCTGGAAGCCGGCAAGAATGCCGTCGATATCGCCTTTTTCCCGGAAGATCCCTTCGAACTGGACAAGATCGCCCGGGCCAACGGCGTCACGGCGATCGTCAGCTGCAGC
>CAVRAQ010000021.1:0-114264 GCA_963718985.1 uncultured Acidobacteriaceae bacterium | reverse complement strand
TTCTTGGACTCAACTCTCCGCATGGCCGCTTAGCCAGGGTGCTATACGACATATTGTTGCGACAGGTTTTAAGCGAGTCGGAGCGCAAACAACTCGTTTTGGCCCCCATTCGCTGCGGCACGCATGCGCAGGGCGGCTTGTCTCCGAAGGCTTATCGCTCAAGGATCGGGGATCACCTTGGTCATCGAGGTACTCGGCAACTCGCATTTACGCGAAGGTTAACCTTGCAGCCCTTCGGGAAGTTGCAGCATCGACCTGGGAGGACTGCGATGAAGCTCGTTGCGCTGTCAACAGCTATGTGGCCCTGAAGCGTTCTCTTGGATGAGATTCGCAACCCAACCTCGCGTGTTCAAAGGTTTTGTAGAGTTCTCGGAGACATCGATGTCTCTCAGGTCACCAAGGAAGCAGTCAGAGCTTTTCTGATGGCGACAAGGCCATCACGAACACTTGGTTTCTTAACTATCGGCTGCTCGATGGACTGCTTTGATTCGCAGTTAGCCGTGGAGTTATCAGAGACCTGCCTCTGCCAGACTTTACACCTTCACCTTTGCCGGCCTTTCGACCGCACATTTATTTCAACGACGAACTCACAGGTCTGTCACACCAACTAGTGTTCTGAAGTCATCTCGTAATCCGATGCAGCCGCACACATTTCGGGTTCTACTTCTCCTCCTCTACGGTACGGGGATGCGACGTGGGGGAAGCACTTCATTTGTCATTGCGGGATGCAGACCTGCACAGCCGCGTGCTTACGATTAGAGATACCAAGTTTTTCAAGTCCCGCCTGGTTCCTCTCGGCCCGCGACTCACCAGCGAACTCATTGCTTTTCGAAAACGTCGCACCGCTCTGCCGACACCGCAGTTGGAGGATTCTGCGTTCTTTGCATCAAGTACAGGTCGGCCGATACCGTATCAGCACATCATCACGCTATTCCAACGCGTCCGCATTGCTGCAGGTCTCCAGCGAGATGAGGGATCCAGCTATCCGCCGCGACTGCATGATCTTCGCCACACTGCAGCGGTTCACAGGATCATCAGTTGGTATCGGGACGGTTCCGACGTGCAACGGCTTCTGCCACAGCTCGCAACCTACCTCGGGCATAAGGATTTGCGCGGTACGCAACACTACTTGAGCATGACACCGGAGCTCTTGGAACAGGCCAGTCATCGCTTCCGGAAGTATGCAGGTCCGGAGGAACGGCATGCATAATCGACTGCTGCTCGGTCCATGGATCCGTCGCTTCTTGCTCGAGCATCTGATTGCCGAACGAAATCTGTCCCACAACACCCAGGCAAGCTATCGCGATACCCTGGTTCTCCTCCTCCAGTTCTTGCACTCTCGTTGCAAAAAACCTCTTGAGAACCTACTCATCGAGGACGTTTCAGCTCAGATTGTGAGCACGTTTCTCGCCGACCTTGAGTCCGTTCGATCCTGCAGAGTTGCAACTCGTAACCAGCGACTTGCTGCCATCCGCTCCATAGCCAGGTTCATCGGGCGTCATAACCCTGAACATCTTGCGTGGAGTACGGAAATTTGCGCCATTTCCTTCAAAAAGACCGCTGAACCAACTGTCGGATATCTGGATAAGGCGGACATGGATGCGATCCTGAAGTGCTTCAACCGACACACCTCTATGGGATACAGGAACTACGCGCTTCTCTTGTTTCTCTACAACACTGGAGCCCGTGCAGACGAAGCCGCACATGTACACGTAACTGATCTTGCCCTCCACAGATCCCCAGCGGTTCGGATCCACGGAAAAGGAGACAAGATTCGAATATGCCCCCTGTGGGAGCACACAGCCGGCATCTTAAAACCACTGATAACTGGGCGCTCCGATGATGATTCTCTCTTTCGAAATTCGAGAGGAGCACCATTGACCCGATTCGGGATCTACCGCCTAGTCAGAAAAGCTGGACTGAATGCATCATCTCCCAACCCGGCTCTCAGATCGAGGCAGATCAGTCCTCACATTATTCGTCACACAACTGCGGTACATCTACTCAGAGCCGGCGTCGACATCAACACGATCCGGGCTTGGCTCGGCCACGTCTCGATCGATACCACGAACATCTATGCAGAGGTCGATTTGGAGATGAAGGCAAAGGCACTGGCCCACTGTGAGATCGCTACAAAAGGCCCAACCAAAACATGGCGCAACAACCCAACGCTGATGGCGTTCTTGAAGGCGCTCTGAGACCAAGGAGGTGCCTAGTTATGTGCTCCATTCGATGTCCCACACCCCATCGCAGTCTGGCAATCCTAGGCTACGCAACATAACTAATCACGCAACATAACCAGAATAGGCATCGGCCTGCAGCGCGCCTTTGAAGTCCTTCAGGTGCCGTCGCGGATGATCGCCCTTGCGATCTTCCGAGTATGCAAACCAGACGGCGGGCGCAGTGTCTTCTCCCGCCGGGCGATCGTCGCGCACATAGGTCCACAGGCGTCCAGTCTTGGTCTTGCCGTTGCCGGGAGCAAGCACCGGAACCGGTGTGTCATCGGCGTGGATCTTCGATCCTGCCAGCACATGCTCGTGGATCGTATCGACCAGCGGAGCAAGCAACTGGCTGGCAGCGCCCACCCAGCCGGCCAGTGTCGAGCGGTCAAGATCGATGCCTTCGCGGGCGTAGATCTCCGACTGGCGATAGAGCGGTTGGTGGTCACTGTACTTCGAGACCAATACGTGAGCCAGAAGACCGGGACCAGGCAGACCCCGCTCAATCGGCCGCGCAGGAGCAGGCGCCTCAACAACACGTTCGCAGCCTACGCAGGCGAACTTCGGCCGCACATGACGAATCACCTTGTAGGTTGCAGGGATGCGCTCCAGTTGTTCGGAGACATCTTCACCGAACTTCCGTAGCGCACCGCCGCAATCGGGGCAGCAGTTATGAGCAGGAAGATGGGTGATCACTTCACGCGGCAGATCTTCGGGTAACGGCTTGCGCGCCGGGCGTGGGCGCGCCTTCGTGGATGCTTGAGCGGCACTCGGTTGTGTGGCTTCCGATACGGCTTGTGTAGCTTCATCGGCGGCTTGCGCAGTCTCCAGCTCTTCGAGCCGGAACTCAAGCTGTTCCAGTTGCGCCGTCTGCTTCTCGCTCTTCTTGCCGAAGATCATCCTGCGGTACTTCTCGATGACCAGCTTCAGATGTTCGATCAGTTCTACGTCCGACCTGTGCTGTTCCATCGACTCGATGTGCTTGGCGATCAGCAGCGCCTTCAGCGCTTCGATGTCGAACTGATCGAGATCTGGAAGAGCAGCCACAACCATGAGCGCAGTATGCCATGAAGCGATGTGGAAAACATCAACAAAAGGCGCATGAATAAAGAGGAATCACAATAATCAATCAGACGGCGATCTGCGGAGCCCAGGTACGTTCGGGTCTTCTCCAGTCAATGCCTTCCAGCAGCATCGAAAGCTGCGCGCGCGTCAGACAAACGGTTCCACTCTCGGCCTTCGGCCAGATGAAGCGTCCACGCTCTAACCGCTTGGCAAACAGGCACAGACCATCGCCATCGAACCACAACAGTTTTACGATGTCGCCACGGCGTCCACGAAACACAAACACGTGACCGGAAAACGGCTGCTGCTCAAGCACCGTCTGTACCTGCGCGCTCAGACCGTCGAAGCCGCGCCGCATGTCCGTCACCCCGGCCGCGAGCCATATCTTCGTTCCAGTGCGAAGTTCGATCACTTGCGCAGGCTCTCCAAGATCGAGCGCAGCAGTGCTGGATCGGCGCCGCTCTCCACGCTGATCATCGCCCGGCCAGGAAACTCGATGTGAATCGCGCCGGATGTCGCTGTCTGTTCCTGTGCGGCAGTCTCATGAGTCGCTGCCGCAAACGAAGCCGATACCGTGACCGGAAGCAATGCAGTGGACCGAACTGCCGGCTCCACCAACTCGCCTCTGGCAAACTCACGCCGCCACTTGAACACCTGGTTCGCGTTCACCCCGTGCGCTCGCGCAACCTCCGCCACGCTCGCGCCAGGCTCCAACGTCAACTCTACAATCCGCCGCTTCTCTGCAACCGACCGAAATCTGCGTACGCGACGTCCCGCTCCCGCTTCCTCTGCATGATCCATGACGCCATCATCGGCCTCACCCCCGAGGCAATGCCAGAGGGGAAGGCTGGACGCTTACTTCTTATCCAGGATGTGAACGTGATGGGTAAGCCAGTCGAGCAATTGGATACCATCGCACGGGCGGCGCTGGGAGTACCGTTGAGTCAAGTGAAACTGCCATACCCTTTATTGTCAGAGCCGATACGCTGAATCTTGAGTAAGGTAGCGTATCAACTAAAAACACAATTCGGATTCAAGTTCCAGGAGACTGAGATGCAGAGGTTTTTGGATGGACTTTCGGTCTTGATTGCATGTGCATTGCTGACTGCGGTTGCAGCCGGCCAAAGCATTGTGACGAACAATGGACTCAACATGGGGCTGGGATCCTTGGCGGATCTCTCGCATGCCCAGTCACGGTCGATCAGCGCGGAGAACTTTACTGGCGAAAGGGAAAAGGCGGCATGGCCACGAAAGGTCGGGGGGCACTGGCTGCTCGGGATCTTGGCCAGGGGTGGAAGATCTCGCCCTCGATCGAGATCAAGCCGAAGCAGGTGTTCACCCTGGCCGACATTAGCAGTTCGGGCGCCATCCAGCATATCTGGATCAGCTATCACGGAAATGGCCGCTTCGCGATCCTCCGCATGTACTGGGATGGTGAAAGCACGCCATCCGTAGAGGTTCCGCTTGGAGATTTCTTTGCCAGTGGTTGGGGCATGGAGGTACCAATAATCTCGCTCGCCGTCTGCGTGAACCCCGACAGTGCGTTGAACTCTTATTGGCTGATGCCGTTCCGCAAATCCGCCCGGATCACCATTGAAAATCTTGATGACGTACCGGTTGTGATGTTCTATCAGATCGACTACACGTTGACTGATGTTCCGGGGAATACCGGTTATTTTCACGCCCAGTTTCGGCGATCGAATCCGCTGCCTTACAAAACGGATCATGTGATACTTGATGGAGTGAAGGGCTGGGGGCAATACGTCGGCACCTACATCGCGTGGGGAAGTCATAACGATGGCTGGTGGGGCGAGGGCGAGGTCAAGTTCTTCATTGATGGCGGTGGCAAGTTTCCCACCATTGCCAGCACAGGAACCGAGGACTATTTCAACGGCAATCGTGCTTTCGTGAATCAGAATACACGCCAGTATGTTGAGTTCAGCGGCCCTTACTCAGGCATGCATCTGGTGAAATATCCCGAAACTTTGGACGTTCATATTGCCGAGCATACGCAGCCGCGATTCAGCCTGTACCGCTGGCACATCATGGATCCTGTCCATTTCGATCGGGACCTCAAAGTTACTATTCAAGCGATCGGCTGGCATGCGGGAGGACGTTATCTTCCATTGCAGGATGACATTTCCTCCACTGCATTCTGGTACCAAACCGAGCCACACGCACCCTTTCCGCCGTTGCCCAGTAAGGACGAATTGGAGCAGAAATAGCCTCGATGAAAGATGTGATGAATGCGAACTGATCGGCCCCGGGGTTTTTGATCCACGATAAATGTTAGTGTTCAGCCAGAATCGGAAGCCTCGGCTCTTCAGGGTAGGGCGACCGGTTGCATTTACCGCCTGGTTGGGCATACCAATAGGTCGTCACGGCATACGACATGCTGGTAGTTGCCCAATGCCATATCTCCATATCGAACTTCAGGGACTTCCGAAATTGGATCGCGTCCAGGCTGCGTGTTCGGGTGTTGACCGTATAACCGGGTGACTTGTTCCCCTGCGCTCGCGGCTCTGCGATGAAAGGAGCTTCAAAGAATTCGCCGCGGTCCCCCCAGGAGTAGCCGTAGTAGTCTTCTGTACCGGTACCGAAGTGCGACGGAAAAGCCTCACCGTCCACGAAGATCTTTTCGTCGCCTTCGCCCCACCATTTGTCGGAGCCGTTATGGATCGTCAGAGTGTCTCCGACATAGACACCCTTCCCAGCGATTTCGATGTAATTCCAGTCCATGCCTTGCTGCGCTTTGGTCTGTATGGGATTCTGCTGCCGCCAGTTTGCGTGGAAGTGCATTGAACCGTCATCCCACGTCCACGGACCGGTCACAATTGGTCCGAGTGTCGCGTTAATCGGTTCCATGCCGACATTTTCAATCCGGATGGAACATGAGATGCGGAAGGGCATCACCCACCAACAAGTCAGCGTCCCATCTTTATCAACGCGTCGCCACCAGTCGCGAAAGGGGTTGAGACCCACGCCTGAACCAAAGAAATCACCCACCGGTGACCACACCGTTTGCTCGTGATCGAATTCCATCACAACCACGGCGGAGCGCAGCGCCTGTGGCAAATTGTCGGCTGCGATCCGGATGGAGAATTGCCTTACCGCGCCCTGCCCCGCGAAGTTTCGGGTGAGAGAGTGCCCGGGCTTCAGCGAACGTGAGACCGCGACTGAAGTCCGGAAATCCCCTTTCGGAACCTGATCTTCGCTCAACAGCGTTTTCCCGGTCTCGTCTACCAGCGCGTGAATGGCTGTAAGGGCCTCGTGTGTGAATGTCTCCACCCCGATACCGGATGGATACGTGCGGTAGTTGATGTTGTACCATGCCTTGTCCTCGGGGTTCTTCGATTCCCAATAATTCGGCCTGTCATATGTGACCCTGCACCGGCGTGCATATGGAAGCGGCAGATACAAGTTTCGACCGCGGCCACGCTCTGCAGATAGGGGTTCGCCCACGAAGGAATCGCCGCTCATCAGCTTGTCTGCTTCTTCCTCTATGGCTGGATGGTTCGACCCGTCAAAATAGAATCGCAGAGTCCCCTTCGGGCCACGATCGGGAAAGGGGGATCCCATCCAGAAACGGACGATGGCGCCTGGCCCCTCGGCGTCCATCATGATCCACTCAGTGCGTCCATTCCGCTGTTCGGAACCCAGGAATTGCGACCAGTCGTTGTTGGCGAACCAGCCGGGCTGATCTGGGGCCACCGAGAGCCGATCATAGCTGCTGGCCTGGCGACACGTGCAGGGCGGATCTGGGAAGCGGGCCAGCGCATCACGCTGCACCATTTGCCGCAGAAGCGATGCGAGGGTGATTTCATCCGTGGAACCCCACATCATTGCCGGAGCTAGACTTGGAATTAACGGGGCGAGCGCAGGTCCCGCGCACATGGCCAGCAGGCGGCGCCTGGTGATTTGGTGAGGAATCATTCTGTATGCCCCCTGCGTTCATCGGACGCCATCGATCGTACGTCCACCTTAGAATCCACGGGAAAGCCGGAACCTAAACGGACCGGAGCGCGCTTGCCCTGTATCTTCACCAGCATCGATTTTCCATCCCAAGTCCAGTCGACGCGGCCAAGTTTCGTCAGCATTCCATGTGTCTTCATCGGCCCAATCCCTCCGCCCTCTCGGGCGCGGTTATGACCGAAGAATAACATTTACCGTGGTTCAGAATACCAGGGGCCGATCATCTGCTCTCTGCAAATCCCGTTTTGTGAGGTTCGGAACGTGTTTCGAACAGTGTGACGACTTGCACAGAACTTGCGTGGCCTCTGAAACGATTGTTGAATAGTTCTGTAAAGCACGAAGTACCTTCGTAATGCGATTTTGCACGACGGGCATTCGTCATGACGGGCGCTTTTGATATGGCAGATAGGGCATGCGAACAGCGGCGGAGGATCTGCCGTCAGTACCTATTTCCGGACGGTAAGGGGATTGAACCTTGTTCGATCGAAGACAGTTGCTTTCCACTGCTGTACAAGGCGCCGCCCTTGCCGGATTACCGGCGATGGCGGATAAGCCGAGCGTCAATCGCCAACATACAGACCTCGCGAGTCTCGGAATTCTGAATGTCAGGTCGTTTGGTGCACTGGGAGACGGCCGCGCTAGTGATGGTCCGGCGATCAACCGCGCAATCGAAGCCGCAGCAACCGCCGGTGGTGGCACTGTGTACTTTCCTGCCGGGATCTACGCCACCTACTCAATTCGCCTCAAGAGTTACATCTCTTTGTTTCTTGACCAGGGTGCAACGATACTCGCGGCATCGACGCCGCTCGAAGGCACAACCATTGGAGGCTATGACCCGGCCGAAGCACAAGGAGATTGGGAGCAGTACCAGGATTACGGTCATAATCACTGGCACAATAGCCTCATTTGGGGTGAGAATATTCACGATTTATCGATTGTTGGCTCCGGCCTGATCTGGGGAAAAGGACTGAGCCGGGACTATCCCAGCGATAAGAATCTACCGGACTCAAGAAAACCAGGTGTAGGCAATAAAGCCATCGCACTCAAGAATTGCTACAACGTAACCCTGCGTGACTTTTCGATCCTGGAGGCCGGCTGGTTCGGCATTCTCGCCACGGGCGTGGACAACCTGACGATTGACAACCTCAAGATCGACACCAACCGCGATGGTATGGACATCGACTGCTGCCGGAACGTGCGCGTCTCCAACTGCACTGTAAATTCTCCGTGGGACGACGGTATCTGCCCCAAGAGTTCGTACGCCCTCGGCTACGCAAGACCGACGGAGAACCTGACCATCTCCAACTGCTTTGTCACCGGCAGCTATGAGCTGGGTTCTGTTCTGAACGGGACGTGGAAGCGTGTCCCCGGCCATTTCACACAAGGCACGGGCCGTATCAAGTGCGGTACTGAATCGAACGGCGGTTTCCGCAATATCACTATCTCCAACTGCGTCTTCGAGTACTCTCGCGGATTTGCCTTGGAGACCGTAGACGGCGCGCTCTGCGAAGACATTACCTTCGTCGGCGTTGCAATGCGTGGGACAGTGAACTCACCAATGTTTTTCCGACTCGGAAAGCGAATGCGGGGTCCTGCAAACGCGAGTGTAGGAACATTGAAGAGGATTCTAATCAGCAATGTCACAAGTTACGGCGCCGGCCAACTTCCCTCAATACTCAGTGGCGTACCTGGCCACCCGATCGAGGACGTCAAAATCAGCAACGTCTATCTCCATCAGATCGGTGGAACAGACGATTCTAAGACGAATATCCAAGTATCTGAAGCCGAAAAGGAATATCCGGAGCCGGACATGTTTGGCGCTCTTCCGGCGACTGGTTTCTTCCTTCGCCACATCAGGAATCTCGAGATGAGCAATATCGAAATCGCCGTTGAGAGAACTGACCAGCGACCAGCCTTTACTCTCCTCGATGTCGATGGCGCAGATTTCTTCCGTGTGAAGATTCCTTGTCGATCCGCGTCAAACGCGTTCCATCTGTCTCAGGTTCGCAACTTTCGAGTTTTCGGAAGCCCGTATGTTCGAGATCAGGAGTCATCTTACGTGGACCACAACGCATTTTAATGCTTGTGGCGCGAGGACCTTTGCGACTCCTCAGCAAGAAACGCCGAGGACTCTGCCGGTGCCATCACATTCATTGACTACGTTATTTGAATCTCAGGAAGAGGGGAATATGAAACCAACGGAGCAAGACTTGAAGGAAGGCAAACTTCCCGTGCGATCTCCCGACGTTGACCGACGAGAGTTCATGAAGATGGGAATTGGCGCTAGCGTTGCCATAAGCCAGATTGTCCCAGTCATGCACCTGCACGCCGTCTCTGCGCCTGAGATTGCAACTCGTTATGATTACTCACCAAAGCTTCGGAACGTGCCGATGGGCGTTGCTCGTGGAATCAAGCCAGGGAGGGTGGTGTGGGCACGCGATCCAAAGGCTGCAGGATGGAGTGGGCGCATTGATTCCGCGACCGACCAATGGTGGATGGACGCGAACACCGACCAGCAGCGGGTGGACGCTCTACTCTCAACTACACTCAAAAATCTCACAGACTCCGCGAGCGATGAGAATGCCTGGCTGAAGATATTCGCCTACTACAATCAGCGCGCGAAGGGACTGCAGCACCGTGGCTACCAGCCGGGCGAAGCGATCGCCGTCAAGGTAAACCTGAATAACAGCAGCGTTGCCGGGCCTGGCAACATCGTCAATGTCTCCCCTCAGGTGGCATTGGCAATGGTGCGCCAACTGGTGAATCATGCTCATGTTCGGCCAGGGGACATTATTGTCTATGATGCGCGCCGCGGCATCTATCCAGCGATGCTTACGAAGATCTGGCGAGAGTTCCGGGACGTTCGTTTTGTGCAATGGGATACACCCGGGAGTCCGCAGCCCATGAATCCAGGTTACGGCGATTACCACGGACTAGAACAAGCACAATGGGTGGAAGGCGTAAGTTACTCCCTGCACCAAGACCAATATCACGACGCCAAACTGATTCCCAGGCAGATATTCGATGCAACTTACCTGGTGAATGTGGCGTTGCTCAAAGCGCACTCTTATCCCTACGCCAGCGCAGAGGGTGGTGACGAGGGCCAGACTGGCGTAACGATGACCGGGAAAAACCACTTCGGCTCGATCAAGGGAACGCCCGAATTGCACGATGCGATCAACACAAATCAGCACGGCACTCCGCATGCATATTCCCCGATCGTGGATCTTGCTGCATCGCCAAATCTCGGTGCGAAGACAATTCTTTACGTGCTGGATGGGTTGTACTGCGCAAGAAGACATCAATCCTATCCTCTGCACTTTCCGAATTTACCCTTCAACAACCGGATTACGCCATATGAAAATCCAGACTGGCCGGCGAGCGTTCTAGCTTCAATGGATGGAGTAGCCCTCGATTCGGTTGGTTTGGATATTCTCTACTCCCAGACGAAGAACAATCTTGACGAGAATCATCACCCAAGAATCATGATTCGCGAGAATGCCGACGACTACCTGCAGGAAGAGGCGCAGGCAGACCATCCGCCATCCGGCACAGCGTACAGGCAAAATGGCAGGCCAGTAGCCAGCCTTGGTGTCTTCGAGCATTGGGATAACGACAGCAGCCGTCAGTACTCTCGCAATAAGGACCCAAAGAATGGCAAAGGGATTGAGCTTATATACATTTCGAATTAGCGATTATCCCCGAGCAGAGCCCATGGCTTTACAGTGTGAGCCGCTCGATGGTTCCCCCTGATCGGCCCCGACAATTCTGGACCACGGTAAATGCTAGTTTTTGGTCAGAACCTAGCCCGCACTGGGAAACTCTGGCCTAGAACTAATACTGTTCACTTAACGAAATCTGTGGCATTCTGTATGAGGCAAAGACAGGAGGCCACAGGTGGCGCGTACGGTTGCGGAACTCCCTCCGGGTGCCCGGATCACGGACTACATCAGCCTTGGCGTAATAACCAAAACGTTTCCTCTCTCCAGCATCGAGCCTGTGCTTTCAAACACAGGGAAGTCCAGCATTCGTCAGCGCGATCTGCCGGCGCAGGTGGTTGTCTACTACGTCATCGCTCTGGCGCTGTACATGCAATCGTCCTATCGCGAGGTATTGCGTTGTCTTCTGGAAGCAGTCCAGTGGCTGCGCGATCCCTCGGCCGGTGTGCGGGTGGCGGGGAAATCGGGGATCTCGCAGGCCCGTACGCGGCTGGGCTGGGAGCCACTGCGGCAGTTGCACGATGAGTTGGTCAAGCCGATCGCAGTGCGCAACACGCGGGGCACGTGGTATCGGAGTTGGCGGCTGGTGAGCCTGGATGGCAGCACCCTTGATGTGGCCGACGAGAAGGCCAACGAAGATGCATTCTCTCGCCCTGGAGCCGGCCGCGGTTCAAGCGCTTATCCGCAAATCCGTTTCGTATCCCTGGTGGAGAACGGCACACACGTGCTGTTCGGCAGCCAGATGGGTGGTTACCAGACGGGCGAGATCACGCTGGCTAAAGCGGTGCTTCCACGCCTGAGAAACGGCATGCTTTGTTTGGCTGATCGAAACTTCTTCGGCTTCGAATTATGGCAATTGGCACGGGGAACCGGCGCCGATCTGCTCTGGCGGATGAAAAAGAACATGCGTATGTCTTGCGAGAAGCGTCTGCCCGACGGATCCTATTTGAGCCACGTGTATCCCTCCGAGCGAGACTGGCGGCACAAGACCAATGGGCAAGCCTTGCGGGTAATCGATTATCGCCTGGAGGGAATCGAGGGTTGCGAACCGATCTATCGACTGGCGACGACCATCCTTGATCCAGCAAAGGCCCCAGCTGGCGAGTTGGCAGCTCTCTATCATGAGCGCTGGGAGATCGAAACTGCCTTCGATGAACTCAAGACTCATCTTCGCGGCGCGCAGATCGTACTGCGCTCGAAGACACCGGATCTGGTGCGCCAGGAGTTCTACGGTCTGCTGATGGCCCACTTCGCTATCCGCGGTCTGATGCACGAAGCCGCTCTCAAGGCTGACGAAGACCCTGACCGGCTCTCGTTCCTTCACGCCGTGCGCGTGATCCGTCGCAAAATAGCGTCCTACAGCGCTATTCCCCCCTCGGCAGAGGAGGGCCTTTCATAAAGCGGTTCTCGATGAGATCCTTCAGGAACGCGTCGTCTCCAGCCGTAACCGGCGCAATCCCCGCGGCGTCAAGCGCAAGATGAGCAACTTCCCGCTTCGCCCGCGGCACATCAAGCCTCTTCCGCCAATCGACATCCGAAGGGCCATCAGGATTATTAAGTGAACAGTATTAGGCCTAGAACCTATCTCGCCAACGCACCATGAGAATAAACCCTTGCTTTGTTGTTGAGTTTGAAGCAAATCAGAGGTATGGCTGATCTGAACGATGTGCAATGGGAGTATATCCGGGGGGTCATCGAGTGGGATCAACGGCAACGGCAACGAGCCGATGGACGCGGTGGCCGCTGGAGCGACGCCCGCCAGGTGCTGAATGGGGTGTTGTGGATTCTTTGCACGGGCGCACCGTGGCAGGATCTTCCGTCACGCTACGGTTCCTATCAGACCTGTCACCGGCGTTTCCAGCAGTGGCAGCGCTCAGGGTGCTGGACGGCTTGCTATGGGCGCTGTGCGAAGATCTTCTGGCACGCGGGCAGTTGGGACTGGAGGAGGCTTTCATCGACGCCTCGTTTAGCAGGGCAAAAAGGGGGGCGATCGCATTGGCCCAACGCGCTGCGGCAAAGGGAGCAAGATCATGGCAATCGCAGACAGCCATGGTCTTCCTATCGCCGTCGGGGTTACGAGCGCTTCGCCGATAGAAATGGAGGGTGAAGCGGCTCCACGCATTCGCCGCCGAACGGGAGTCTAGAATAAACTGTAGTCGGTGTGGCGCTGCAAGCGGCTTAGCGCCGTGGTCCGTCGTTGTCATACGCTTTCTCCGTTGTCATGCAAAACGGCCCTACAGGAGCGAATTGGGCGGAAAAGGCGGAGAATTTGGATGCGGCGGAAATCGCCTAAGCTTCCTATTTTCAATTGATTGCCAATGAAATCAGCGAGATGGGCATTCGTGGGGACTGGAGGGCGCGGCTTTAGCCGCGCCGCCCAATCAGAGCGTGCCTGTGCTTTGAAAAGGCGCGGTTTTAACCGCGCCGTAAATGCCCCCAATAGAACCGCGGGCTTTATTGAGGACTGCATAAGTGATGTCCGGACAAACGCGCCGGAGGCGCAGAGTTGGTTAGCCCCGCGCTTCAGCGTGGGGAAAAGGGATTCCACAAGTTCGTTACGGAGTCCGGTAGGGACGGCGCAAGGACATTATTTATGCAGGAACCAATCGCCCCGAAGGGTACGGGCTTTATTGAGGACTGCATAAGTAATGTCCGGACAAACGCGCCGGAGGCGCAGAGTTGGTTAGGGACAACTTTTAAGGTGAAGGGTACGGGCTTCAGCCCGTACGCCAAATCAAGCAATGAAACCGTGGGCTTTAGCCCCTGAGGGAATGTCGGTTCCACGCCAACGACTTGTTCAGAGCAACTCGACACGTACCTTCCCTTTCCTGGAGAGCGATAGATGGATGAGAAGGAAAGAAGAGAGCACAAGACCTGGATCGGCGTTGACATTGGCGGCACCAAAACCGCTGTTGTCCTTTCATCCCATCCGCCGGCTATGCAGGAGCGCATTGAATTTCCCACCTTGCCGGATCGGGGCCCGCAGCGGGCCATCGAACTGATCGAGCAATCCATTCACCGGCTCATCGGCTCACCGGGCCTGGCCAAATCCAGCCTGGGCGGCATCGGCGTAAGTTGCGGCGGCCCGTTGGATCAGGTAGCGGGCGTAATTCAGGCGCCGCCCAACCTGGCCACATGGGTCGATGTGCCCATTACCTCCATTCTCCGCCGGGAGTTCGGGCTCGCTTGCAGAATCGAAAACGACGCCAACGCCGGAGCGGTTGCCGAGCACCGGTTCGGAGCGGGCCAGGGCACGCGCCACATGATCTTTCTGACCATGGGAACCGGTTTCGGCGCGGGCGTAATCGCCGATGGCCGTCTGCTCAGCGGAGCATCGGGCCAGGCCGGCGAGATCGGCCACGTCCGGCTCACTGCCTCCGGGCCGGTGGGATACAACAAGGCAGGCTCGGTCGAGGGATGGGTAAGTGGCGGCGGAATGGCGCAGGTAGCTGCTCGGCAAGTTGAGGCCGCGATCGGCGACGGGCAGGTCACAGCACTCGCCGCCAGGCTACAAGCCAATGGAGTTCTGACCGCCAGGGACGTTGCCGACGCCGCGCAGCGCGGCGACGAACTGGCCCTGCGAATCATCCATGACACTGGAAGCCGCCTGGGCGAGGCGTTGGCGATTCTGGTCGATCTCTTCAATCCCGAGCGGATTGTAATCGGAGGGCTGGCCATGCGCATGGGCGAAAGCCTTCTGGCCCCGGCGCGGGTTGTCATGCAGCGCGAGGCGCTACCCGCCTCGGCAAAAATCTGCCAAATCGTCCCGGCCGCATTGGGAGAGCGAATCGGTGATGTGGCTGCCATCTGCGTAGCCATGGGTCTTTAATCCGGCAACATGCCGGCGCAAACTAAATTGCGGAGCGGGGTCGAGTCTTTCAATAGAATAAATAGAAGCAGCAGAATAGAGCCAGGCCTGGATGGCGAAATTGGCAGACGCAGCGGACTTAAAATCCGCAGGAGCTTACCACTCCGTGGGGGTTCAAGTCCCCCTCCGGGCACCAATACAACAATAATGTTTTCATATATTTCACTGTATTCTGCGGCTCTCGTTGTCGTGGCCGGGGCTTTCGGTTTTTGCGCTTAGGGGGGCTAAACGGCGAGCTTACGAGCTTTTCCTCTCGCGCCCGAAGTTCGACCCCGGCTCCAGCGCATTCAAAATCTCGATCGCCCGCCCGCTCGCCTCGTACACCTGAATCCCCTCCGTCGGTGCGTGTGGTAGCTTTCTTGTGTGTCCACCACCAACACGCTAGCCACCGGCCAAACTGAGCCTGCGCAGCCGGGTTCAAAGCGGCGGTTTACGTCTTGGCACGCCGCCACGGCCGCGCTCCTGGCCCTGGGTTATTCCGGCTACTATTTCTGCCGCTCCGATCTCTCCGTGGTGTTGCCCGATCTGATTCACGATATGGCGCGCCACGGCATGACACCGAGCAGCGCAGAGATTCGCCTCGGTTTCATTGCCTCGGTGGGAACTGTGGCGTATGCATTGGGCAAGTTCGTCTCCGGCGCGCTGGCCGACCTGGGCACAGGCCGCCGCAGTTTCCTGGGCGGAATGGCCGGCTCCGTCGTTTTCACCATCGTTTTTGCCATGAGCGGCGGATTTCCCATCTTCACGCTGGCATGGATCGGGAACCGGCTGTTCCAGTCGCAAGGGTGGGCAGGCCTGGTGCGGGTTTCGTCGCGATGGTTCTCCTACTCCACCTACGGCTCCGTGATGGCCGTCGTGAGCTTGAGTTTTCTGTTTGGAGACGCGGGCTGCCGATGGATGATGAGCCTGCTGCTGGCTCACGGCGTGGGCTGGCGCGGCGTGTTCTTCTTCGCGGCGGGGGCGCTCGTGGTCTTGATGTTGATCAATCTGCTGCTGCTTCGCGAGGCGCCCGAGGAGCGCGGGTTGCCCGCGCCGGAAGTCAATCCGAAAAATGTCTACGCGGACGAAGAACCAGCCGGCGACGGCGAACGGGCGCGAGTAGGGACGATCTTACGTCCATTGCTGACGAGCTTTCCTTTCTGGATGGTCTGTGTGCTGGCGTTTGGAACGACCATGCTACGGGAGACGTTCAACCTGTGGATGCCAACCTATTTTGTCCAGTTCGCAGGCCTTACGGCGAGCGCGGCAGCCAGCCGCAGCGCGCTTTTCCCTCTCTGCGGCGGCATCTCCGTGTTGCTGGGCGGCTTCCTGAGCGACAAACTCGGCCCCAACGGGCGCAACATCCTGATCGTGGCCGGGATGACGGCGTGCACGGTGTGTCTGCTGCTGATGGGCCGCGTGCCCGACCACGCTGGAGAATGGGCGCCGACCGTCCTTGTAGGGCTCGTCGGCTTCATGTTGCTGGGCCCATACTCCTATCTGGCTGGCGCCATGTCGCTTGACTTCGGCGGGCAGCGCGGGAGCGCCACAGCGGCGGGAATCATCGATGGATTTGGCTATATGGCGGGCTGGCTCTCTGGCGACACGGTGGCGCGGATCGCCGTTGCCTTCGGCTGGCGCAGCGCATTTCTCAGCCTTGCCGGGGTTTCGTTCCTCACTGCACTGGTCGCGCTGGTGTTAGCGTTGCATCAGAGAAACCGCAATATCCGGAATGCCTGACCGGGCCGGCGCCCTATCAGCCCGTGGTGAAAGTCGGGCTTTGAAAGGGCACGGCTTCAGCCGTGCCGTAAGAGCCGCATAAAACGAGGGCTTTACAGGCTGCGGAAAAACTCATTCGGAGTTGCAAGAAGTGTCAGGGCACGACCGGGGCACCCTCTGGGTCGCGTGCCGAAAGTGCAGCAAAATCAACGAGGGCTTTAGCCCCTGCGGTATGCTCTTCGGAAAATTCGTCTCCTATTTCCCCTTTTTCCGCAGCCTGTTTAGCCCCTGAGGGAGGCTCCCTTTTTCAGAACTGCATTTATGCAACCGGCCCTATGGCGCGGACGTGGCTTCTGAGCCGATAACAACAGCAATCCAGTCACAATCGCAGTCGAGCATGCGCTTCATTTCCGGGCGCTGCACCACCGCTCCTGATGCCGGGCATGGCTTCATCGGCGTATCCTGCCTGACAGCGGACCCCTCGATTCCGCGGTTGATTTGGGACGGCGGGAGATTTATCCTTCTTGCTCCGACCTCGTAATCCTGGCTCCTCTTTGAGAGCCGGGGAGGCGGTATTCTTAGCCGGTATTTTTCTTGAATCCACTTCTCTGTTCTATGCGGAGACAGGCACATGGCCCTCCAATCGGCAACATCCGCGCGCGGCGCGGCAGGCGCGGTTCAACCCATACCGGTGGTCCTCAACGGGCGTTCGCTCGAAGCCAACCGGGGCATTCCCCTCAATCTGGACTGGGTGGAGAGGGTGCGCGTCAACACCAGCGCGGTGGAGCGCCGGGCGGCGACTCTCGTTACCCGCCGCACCGTCAAAAAGGAGAACCAGGCAGCCTGGCTGCTCCGCGCCATCGCCTGCATGGACCTCACCACGCTCAGCGGCGACGACACGGCCGATCGCGTCCGCCGGCTCTGCGCCAAGGCCCGCAACCCGCTGCAGCGGCACCTCGTTGAGGGGCTCGGTATCGAGGATCTCCATCTGACCGTCGCCGCTGTCTGCGTCTATCACGCCTTTGTTGAAACCGCGGTCAAGGCGCTGGAGGGATCGGGCATCCCGGTGGCCGCGGTCTCGGCCGGATTTCCCGCCGGATTGTCGCCGCTGGCGGAGCGGGTTGAGGAGATTCATCGCTCGGTGGAGGCAGGCGCGCAAGAGATCGACATCGTAATTACCCGCGCCCACGTCTTCAACGGCGATTGGCAGGCGCTCTACGACGAGATTACGGCCTTCAGGCAAGCCTGCGGGCCGGCGCACATGAAGGCGATCCTGGCTACGGGAGACCTGATGACGCTGCGCAATGTGGCCCGCGCCAGTTGGGTGGCCATGATGGCCGGCGCGGATTTCATCAAGACCTCGACGGGCAAGGAAGCTGTGAACGCCACCCTCCCCGTCACCCTCACCATGGTCCGCGCCATCCGCGACTACGCGGAGTGCACCGGCATGGCCGTCGGATTCAAGGCGGCCGGCGGCATTCGCACCGCCAAGCAGTCGCTGGACTGGCTGGCCATGATGAAGGACGAGCTGGGGCGTCCATGGCTTGAGCCGTCGCTCTTCCGCTTCGGCGCCAGCGGCATGTTGGGCGACATCGAGCGCCAATTGGAGCATCATCTCACTGGCCGTTATTCGGCGGCCTACCGTCACCCCATCGCATAAACGGTTTTCGAGCATTGGAAGGAGACGCTGTGAGCATTGCCGAGAAGTTCTACACCATGGAATACGGAGCCGCGCCGGAGGATCCCAAGGAAGCGGTCCAATGGCTGGAGCGGCATCATCGCCGCTTTGAGGAGTTCATCGGCGGGGCATGGGTTAAGCCGGCCGGCGGCGAGTATCAAACCACCAGCGATCCCTCCTGCGGCGACACCCTTGCCGAGGTCGCCAAGGGCAATCTCGATGACGTTGAAGCCGCCATTGCCGCCGCGCGCAAGGCTTTCCCCGCCTGGCAGGCGCTCAGCGGGCACGAGCGGGCGCGGTATCTTTATGCTCTCGCCCGCCAGGTGCAGAAGCACTCGCGCCGCCTGGCGGTGCTGGAGTCTATGGACAACGGCAAACCCATCCGCGAGAGCCGCGACATCGATATTCCCCTGGTGGCTCGCCACTTTTACCATCATGCCGGCTGGGCGCAACTGCTCGAGTCGGAGTTTCCCAACTACACGGCCTGCGGCGTTGTCGGCCAGGTCATTCCCTGGAATTTCCCCCTGCTGATGTTTGCCTGGAAGGTGGCTCCGGCGCTGGCCGCGGGCAACACGGTAGTCATCAAGCCGGCGAAATACACGCCCCTCACCGCTCTCGCCTTCGCCGAGCTGGCCATGGAAGTGGGCCTGCCTCCCGGCGTGCTCAACGTGCTCACCTGCGACGCGCGCACCGGCCAGGCGCTTATCGAACATCCCGGCATCGACAAGATTGCCTTCACCGGCTCCACTGAAGTCGGCCGCATCATCCGCAAGGCCACTGCGCAATCCCACAAGAAGCTCTCTCTCGAACTGGGCGGCAAATCGCCCTTCGTCGTCTTCGACGATGCCGATCTCGACTCCGCGGTCGAGGGCCTGGTTGACGCCATCTGGTTCAACCAGGGCCAGGTATGCTGCGCGGGTTCGCGCCTGCTGGTCCAGGAACGCGTCGCTGAAACCCTCTATGCCCGCCTCCGCGCCCGCATGGAAACGCTGCGCGTCGGTCATCCGCTTGACAAGTCGATCGACATCGGCGCGATTGTCTCGCCGGTGCAGCTTGAAACCATTCGCAAGATGGTGGACGCGGGCGTAGCCGAGGGCGCGCATTGCTGGCAACCGCACAACCCGCTTCCTGACAAGGGCTGTTACTTCCCGCCCACTCTGCTCACCGATGTCCATCCGTCGGCCACGGTAGCTCAGGAAGAGATCTTCGGTCCGGTGCTGGCCGCCATGACCTTCCGCACCCCGGCCGAGGCCGCCGAGCTGGCCAACAATACTGTCTACGGGCTTGCCGCAAGCATCTGGAGCGAAAACATCAACGTAGCGCTGGACCTCGCCGCTCAGGTCAAGGCCGGCGTGGTCTGGGTCAATTGCACCAACCAGTTCGACGCCGCCTGTGGATTCGGCGGCTATCGCGAATCCGGCTATGGCCGCGAAGGCGGACGCGAGGGCATGCTCGAGTATCTGACTCCCAAATGGCTGCACACGCTGCCCCCCGCTCGTGCCACTGCGAATCGCGCCGCCACTCCGGACGACCAGGAAAGCTCTGCGTCGGCTGAAACCTCGGCCGAAACCCTCATCGACCGCACCGTCAAGCAGTACATCGGCGGAAAGCAGGCCCGTCCTGATTCCGGCTACTCCTTCCCCGTCTACGGTGCGCAGGGCCAACTGCTCGGCGAAGCTCCGCTCGGCAACCGCAAAGACATCCGCAACGCGGTAGAAGCCGCGCGCGCCGCCTCCGGCTGGGCCAGATCGAGCGCTCATAACCGCGCCCAGGTCATCTATTACATCGCCGAAAACATGATCCAGCGCCGCGACGAGATCGCGCACCGGTTGGCCGCGGCCGTCGGAGAGGAGCAGGCGGCCCTGGAAACCGATCTCTCCATCCAGCGCATCTTCACCTATGCCGCGTGGGCCGACAAGTACGACGGACAAGTGCATCATCCGCCCGGCCGCAACATCGCCATCGCCATGCCTGAGCCGGTAGGGGCCATCGGCATTCTTGCCCCTGCTGAAGCGCCGCTGCTCGGCTTGCTCTCGCTGCTTCTGCCCGCCATTGCGGTGGGCAACACCGTGGTTGCCGTGCCTTCGGATCGCTACCCGCTCATTCTCGGTGACCTGTACCAGGTGCTCGACACCAGCGATCTGCCCGGCGGCGTGGTGAACCTTGTCGCGGGCAAGCCGGCAGAATTGGGCAAGACCCTCGCCGAGCATGACGGCATCGAGGCCATCTGGTGCTTCCGTAGCGACGAGGAAGCCGCGATGGTGCGGGCCGCCTCCATCGGCAATATGAAGCAGGAGTGGACCAACGACGGCCACGAGTACGATTGGTTCAATCCCGCCCAGGCCGAAGGCCGCTGGTTCCTGCAACACGCCACGCAGGTCAAGAACATCTGGGTCCCCTACGGCGAATGAACCCTGAATAAGCCCAATCCGCGCCCCTTTCGCCGCCCACGCTTCCGCGCGAACCCCTGCCCGTCCGCTACTGCGATCCGACCTATCGGCAATGGGTAAGTCTGAAGGGTACGGGCTTTATTGAGGACTGCATAAGTAATGTCCGCACAAACGCGCCGGAGGCGCAAAGTTGGTTAGCCCCGCGCTTCAGCGTGGGGAAAAGGGATTCCACAAGTTTGTTACGGAGTCCCGTAGGGACGGCGCAAGGACATTATTCATGCAGGAACCAATAGCCCGAACATTACCCTCGCAAAATGAATGCGGGCTTCAGCCCCCGAAGGAATGCCCCCTCAATCCGCCCCACGATTGCCCCCGGCCACCCTTCTGCCATGCGGCCAATTTAGCCCGGGTGCATCCGCGAATAGCGATACAATTCCAGCGAGCCGGAAAAGTCGAATTTCCTTCCAGCGGAACCCGCCGGGGACCCTCAATTCGCGGCCATCGATCTCAGGCTCTTTCGGAGAATGCCCATGCAACCAGGAACCTACCGGTCTTTTGCCGTCTGTCTGTTAACCCTGGCCATCGTTTTGCCGCTCCTTGCCGCCCCAACCCCCGTCAAGGTCTGGGAAGAAAAAGTCACCATCCCCACCTACCTCATCGGGCCGCCGGACCCCAATCCGCAGTTCTATTTCGGAGGCGCTTCCCAGGGCGCGCAGCATCGCATCTATCCCTACCCCGCCTACGACAACCTCACCACCGAGAAAAAAGACAAGACCTACAACATGGTCTTTCTCGAAAACGAATATGTAAAAATCGGCATTCTCCCCGAACTCGGCGGCAAGGTATTCGAGGCCCTGGACAAGACCAATGGCTACGATTTCATCTACCACCAGCACGTCATCAAGCCTGCGCTCATCAGTCTTCTCGGCGCATGGATCTCCGGTGGAATCGAATGGGACATCCCGCACCACCACCGCGCCACCAGTTTCCTCCCCGTGCAATACAAGATCGAAGAAAACGCCGACGGATCGAAGACCGTCTGGGTAGGTGAGCTGGAACTGCGGGATCGCATGGGCTGGGCCGTCGGACTGACGCTGCACCCCGGAAAATCCTACATCCAGGCTTCCTTCCGCATGATCAACAGGACCCCGGTCCCGACCTCGATGTTGAGCTTCTCCAACGTTGCGGTTCACGTCAACGACAACTACCAGATCATCTTCCCGCCCAGCACGCAATTCGTCACCTTTCACGCCAAGCGCGACTTCACTACCTGGCCCATCGCGACCACCAAGTACGCCGGATCGGACTTCACTAAGGGCGTTGACGTGAGCTGGTACAAGAACCATTACAGCGCGACTTCCATGTTTGCCTGGAATTACCAGGACGATTTTCTGGCCGGCTACGACCATGGCAAAAACGCCGGCATCCTCAGCATCGCCGACCACAATGTCGTTCCCGGCAAGAAATTCTGGACCTGGGGCAACGGTCCCCGCGGCCTGGCGGCTGAAGATGAGCTCACCGATTCCGACGGCCCGTACATCGAACTGATGGTGGGCGCATATTCCGACAATCAACCCGATTACACCTGGCTCCAGCCCTATGAATCCCGTCTGTGGACGCAATACTGGTATCCCTTTCGCGGCATCGACGGCGTCAAGAACGCCAACCTCGAAGGCGCCGTCAATCTTGAAGTCAAGGACGGCAAAGCTACGGTCGGATTCTATTCAACCCAGGAGCGGCCCTCGGCCACCGTCACGCTCAAACTCAAGGACCAGGTCTTGTTAAACGAAAAAATCGCGATCGGCCCCGCCCATCCTTATGTGAAGGAAGTCAACTTGCCCAGCGGCGCGGATGAGCACGATCTGCGCGCCTCCATGCAGGCCGACGGCAAGGAATGCGTCGCCTATTCTCCGGTCAGGCTTGAAACCGAAAAAATCCCCTCGCCGGTGGTTGACCCGCCGCCGCCCGCTGCCATCAGGACCAACGAAGAGTTGTACCTGACCGGCTTGAGGATGGAGCAGTTTCATTCCCCCAGCGGCGATCCCAATGCGTATTGGCAGGAGGCGCTGCGGCGCGACCCCGGCGACATCCGCGTAAACACCGTGCTCGGCATTGACGCCATCAAGGCCGGCCGTTATGCCGATGCGGAAAAGTTCTTGCGCAAGGCGCTCCAGCGCTCCACCGCGAGTTACACATCGCCTAAAGACGGTGAAGCCTTCTACTACCTCGGCCTGGCCCTGAAAGCGCAAGGCAAGCTCGACGATGCATACGCCCAGTTTTATAAATCCACCTGGAGCGCCGCATGGCGCTCTCCAGGCTATTTTGAGTTGGCTGAGATTGCATCGGCGCGAGGCGACTTCGATGCGGCCCTCACCAAAGACGAAGATGCTCTCGAAGCCAATGCCCTGAATACCCGCGCCTTGGCGTTGAAGGCCGCGTTGCTGCGTCACGCCGGGCGCACCAATGAAGCGCTCGCCGCCGTCTCCGTCATTTCGAAGCTCGATCCTCTCGACGTGCAGGGAATCGCCGAGCGCTGGATGGCGGCGAAATCGCCCGCGAGCGACGCGCCGCTGCTCACCACCATGAACGCGCATCCCGCAACCGCCCTCGAGGTTGCCGCGGCCTATATGGATGCCGGACTATGGCAGGATGGCACCGCGCTGCTCACGCACATCGTCAACGCGGCTCCTGACAAATCCAAACTCTCTCCGCTGGTCTACTACTACCTGGGCTATTTTGCCGGGCAATTGCACCAGCCCGGCAAGGCCCGCGACTACGATCGCCTGGCTGAAAAGGCCCCAGCGGATTATGTCTTCCCGTTCCAGATGGAAATGATCGCCGTGCTCGGCGATGCCATGCGGGTCGATCCATCCGATTCGCGCGCCCCCTACTATCTTGGCAACCTGTTGTATGACTGGCAGCCGCTTGAGGCCCAGGCTCTCTGGGAAAAGTCTGCCTCCCTCGGCGCGGATTTTCCCGTCGTCTACCGCAACCTGGCCATGGTCTACACGCGCCAGGGCAATCAGAGTGACAAGGCGCTGGCCGCTCTTGAAAAGGCCGTCCAGGTCGGCGGCAACGCCATGGTCGTCAATGACCTCGACAAACTCTATGAAGAGAACGGCGTTTCCCCAGAGAAGCGCTTGGCCCTCATGGAAGCCCATCAGGCAGTCATCAACCGCGACGAAGTGATCGCGCGCGAGGTCAACCTCAAAATCTATGCCGGAAAGTTTGACGACGCCATCCAATTGCTGCAGTCGCGATTCTTCCGCGCCTGGGAGGGCGGCGGAAGCTTTTCTCTGGGCGACTCATGGATCAACGCCCGTCTGGCGCGCGGTCATCGGCAGATGGTCGCCGGCCAGTACGCGCAGGCGTTGACCGACTATCAGGCGGCTCTCGAGATCCCCGTCAGCCTTCAGGGAGCGAGCGGCGATGTGAGCGGCCGCAAAGCCGAAATCTCCTATTGGATCGGCAATGCGTATGAGGCGATGGGCGATCGGGACAAAGCCCGGCGCTTCTGGAGCGAGGCGTCTGCCGGTTCGCCCCCAACTCCCCGCAATTCGGAAAACTCGCCCGGCCCGCAATTCCGTCGCGGCAGCGTCGGCGGACTCGCCGCCGGTGTCCACGTTGAGCAAGCCGCGCTCTACTACCAGGCCATGGCTTTCCAGAAACTTGGCCAGCCGGATCGCGCCAGAAAAATCTTCTCGCAGTTGATCGATGCAGGCGCAAAGGCGCTGGGCACGGCGTCCAATCCGGGCGCTCCGATGCAGCCCAACGCCGCTTCGACTCAAAACGCCCAGCTCGCCGATGCCCACTTTATTGCTGGCCTTGGCCAACTCGGCCTGGACCATCGGGATCAGGCCCGCCAGGAATTTTCCCTGGCCCTCAAAGCCAGTCCCGATCATTATGCCGCCATGAGGGCGCTCACCGACATGAGGCCCTGAAGTTGCGCAAACCATTGTCAGCGGGTGAAAGGAAACCTCATGACTCTGCCGCACACGTACATAGCCGCACTGGTGCTCACCATTCTCACCATGCTCTGTTGGGGCTCATGGGCCAACGTGCTCAAGATCGCCAAAGGCTGGCGATTTGAGCTCCTCTACTACGACTACTCCATCGGAGTGGCGCTGGGCGCTGCCATCGCTGGCCTCACCTTTGGCACCTGGGGATCTGACGGCCTCGGCTTCGCCGCCGATCTCGCCCACGCGGGCCGCATCAATATCCTCTGCGGATTCTTGGGCGGCGTCATCTATAACCTCTCCAACATCCTTTTGGTTGGCGCCATTTCTGTAGCCGGAATGGGCGTAGCGTTTCCCATCGGCGTGGGCTTGGCGCTCATCGTCGGCGTGGTTTGGAACTACCTTGTCAACCCCCAGGGGAATCCCTATCTGTTGTGTGCCGGTGTCGCTCTGATTGTCGGCGCCATCGTCGTTGACGCCATCGCCTACCGCGCCCACGCCGTCAGCAAAAGCACCGCCGGGGACGAAGCGGATGCCGCCGCCAAACGTGCAGCCACCTGGAAAGGCATCAGGCTCAGCATCGTCGGCGGCATTTTGATGGGAACGTTTTACCCGCTCGTCGAGATCGGCAAGTCGGGTGAGAAAGGCCTTGGCCCCTACGCGGTCGGATTCGTCTTTAGCCTCGGCGTGCTGGCCTCGGTTTTCGTGTACAACCTCTACTTCATGAGATTCCCGATCGAAGGTCCGCGGCTGAGATTCTCAGATTACCTTCGCGGAAATTCGTGGGTACATTTTCTCGGCATCGTCGGCGGCGTGGTCTGGATAGCCGGTTCGCTGTTCAACTTCGTGGCCGCCAGCGCTCCGCGGGAGTTGCAGGTGGGTCCCGCGATCAGCTACGCCATCGGCCAGGGCTCCACCATGGTCGGCGCGCTCTGGGGTGTCCTGGTATGGCGGGAATTCGCGGGAGGCGGGCCGCGCGTCAACCGGCTCCTCGTGCTCATGTTCATTCTCTTTGTCACCGGCCTTGGAGTGGTTTCAATCGCGCCGCTCTATGCGGCTCGCTGACGCGGAGGACAACGTGGAACCTCTACTCCTCGGCGTCGATGTCGGTACCAGTTCCGTAAAGGCCGTCCTTCTCGACCTGCGCGGAAACGTCTGTGCCGTCTCCCAGGCAGACTATCCCCTCCATCACCTTCGGCCCGCGTGGGTTGAGCAGAACCCCGAAGATTGGTGGCAGGCAACTTGCCGCGCCGTTCGCGAGACCCTCGAAAAAGTCGAGCATGGGCGGGAAAGGCTTCTGGGTCTGGCCGTCAGTTCCCAGGCGCCCACCTTGTTGCCGCTTGACAGCTCAGGCCGGCCGCTGCGTCCCGCCATGATCTGGATGGACCGCCGCGCCGAAGCCGAAGCGGTAAGCCTCACTGAAATGCTCGGCGCGCAGCAAATCTATCGCATCACCGGCAACCGCCCCGACGCTTTCTACGTGGCCGCGCGTTTGCTCTGGCTGCGCAATCACGAACCCGAAATCCTCAAGCAGACCTGGAAGTTCGCTCAGGTGAACGGCTACATAAACTACCGGCTTACCGGGCGTCTCACCATGGACCCCGCGCACGCTGTTCTCTTGCAACTGCGCGACTACGCCACCGGCGAGTGGTCTCAAGCGCTTTGTTCCGCTTGTGGAGTGGATCCGGCGCAGTTCCCCGAGGTCATGGAAGGCCACCGCGTTCAGGGCGAAGTCGCTGCGGAAGCCGCCGAAGCTACCGGCCTCAAGCCCGGCACCCCGGTAATGGCCGGGAACATCGACAGCCCGGTTGCGGCGTTGGAGGCCGGCGTCACCGAGCCCGGAATCGCCGTCGAAATGACCGGGACCTCCACCGTCGTCATCATCCCCAACGACCGTGGCGTCACCGAGCCGGCGTTGATCGCCATCCCCCACGCGTTGCCGCACATTCACCTGTTGCTCGGCGCCATGGTCTCTTCGGGTGGTTGCCTGCGCTGGTTTCGCGATCAGTTCTCACAGTCCGCGGACCGGTCCGTGCACGAAGGCGGCCCCGAGCCCAGTCCCGACGCATACGATCAGCTCACGCGGCAGGCAGCCGGCATCGAGCCGGCCAGTGGCGGGGTCATCTTCCTCCCCTACATGATGGGGGAGCGGTCGCCGCTTTGGCATACCAATGCCCGCGGCGTGTTCTTCGGTCTCTCGCTGGCCACGCCCAAAGCCGCGCTGGTGCGCGCCATTCTTGAGGGCGCAGCCTTTGCCCTTCGTCACAACGTTGAGGTCGCGGCCCGCGCCGGCGCTGAAGTACGGGAGATGAGAAGCGTGGGCGGGTGCAGCCGCAGCGATCTATGGAATCAGATCAAGGCCGACGTTCTGGGCATGCCGCTGCTGCTGCCGCGCGCCGCGGTCGGCTCTCCGTTCGGCGCCGCCATCCTTGCCGGAATGGGGACGGGAGCCTTTCCCGATGTTCGCAAATCACTTTCGGAGATGGTGCATCTTGACAGGCGCTTCGAACCCAACCCGGCCAATCACGAAAAGTACACGCAGGTCTACCGCGTGTTTCTTGACATCTATGAGCACTTGAAGAGCGACTTCGATCACGCCGCCGCCATCGCCCCGTGAACCTTCCTGAGTAATTGGGCGGTTCGTTCGATCTCCGCCGCGGCCTTCTCCTCCGGCCACCCCAGAACCGGCGAAACCACGCCGGCCAGCTCTTCCAGCAGCGGCCGGTTCACCTCTCCCAGAATGCCCATCAATGTTCGTCTCATGATTAGGTCGTCGAGGTGTACGACTCGCTCGTTGAGCGCAATATATTCGATCTCCCGGCGTGAGTAGCCGGGGTGGCAGTTGAGCGGCGCATCCAGCCCAGCCTGCATATAGGCAACCACGCTGTCCGCGCCGGTGCCATAGCGTTCCTCCAGGGCCGGCAGCCGCTCCTGTGGCAGTCCGGTGCCCTCCGGCATCCGCGGATAACCCTTGCCGCCTCCGATCGGAACATCCGCCGAGCTGCGCACCCGCTTGCGGCCCAGCACTTTCAGAATCTCGTCGGCAACCTGCTCGGCAAGCGCGCGGAAGGTGGTCCACTTTCCGCCCACCAGCGAGTAGATCGGAAAGTCGATTCCGTTGCCTGCGGGCAGCACCGGGAAGCTGTGGTCCCGGCTGATCTGGCCCGGCGTCAGAGCATTGCTGCGCGGCAAAGGCCGCACCCCGCAGAACCTGAATACAACATGCGACCGGTCCACTTTGATCCCCGGGAACGCCTGCCGCATTGACTCCAGAAGGTAGTCCACCTCGCCTTCGTCGCACACCGCATCCGGATCCTCCGTTGGAATATCCGTTGCGCCGGCGATCACCTTGCCCTGGACCGCATAGAAGATGCAGATGCGCCCGTCCCGGTTGACAAAGTAGATCATGTCGTCCCCGGTCGCTTTCACCAGTTCAGGGTGGTCCAGCACGATGTGGGAGCCCTTGGTGCCGCCGATGAACTGGCTCTTGCGCCCGAACTCGCGATTGGTAGCGTCGATCCACGCGCCCGTGGCGTTCACCACCACCTTCGGCCTCACCTCGCAGCTCTCGCCTGAAACCTCGTCATGCAGCACCACCGCGCCGCCCGCCGCGCTCTGCAACCGAACGTAATTCATCGCCTGCGCCTCGGAACACGCGGCTTCAGCGTCCTCGACCAGTTCCAGGCATAGCCGCTCCGGATAAGTGATCTTCGCATCGTAGTAAGTTGCGGTACAGATCACTTCGGGATTCAGTGCCGGCCGCAGCTCGAGCGCCGCCCGCCTTGAGCGGAACCGGTGTCTCGGCAGCGGAGACTTGCGGCCGGCGAGAAAGTCGTAAAGCGTCAGCCCGGTCTTTATCAGCACCGCCCCTCGATTGCCCGGCTTGGTCGGCCAGTTCAGCAGATTGCGAACCCCCGCAACCATCCCCGATGTCCAACTGAAGATCGGAATCGTTGTAGGCAGCGGCTTCACGTAGTGAGGCGCGTTTCTGATCAGCCGGTTTCGTTCCCTCAGCGACTCGCGCACCAGCCGGAATTCCGCATTCTCCAGGTAGCGAAGGCCGCCGTGAATCACCCGCGTCATCGCGGCGCTGGTTCCGGCGCAAAAATCGGACTTCTCCACCAGCAGTACATCGATTCCCTGCAGTGCCAGCTCGTAGAACAAGCCGATTCCGTTGATGCCTCCGCCAACAATCAGAACAGAAACTTCAGGATGATCTCTAAGAGTGCGGAATTCAGGTCGCATTGTCGTTCCTTGGAACTGCCTGCAAAAATCGCGTTTTGGAAGGGCGCGGTTTCAACCGCGCCGCAAGAGCCGCATGGAATCTGGGGCTTTACAGGTTGCGGAAAAGCTCGCTCCAGCGAAGATTCTCAGAAGCTTTGTATCAGGGCACGACCGGGGCACCCTCTGGGTCGCGTGCCGCAAGCACAGCAAAATCAACGAGGGCTTTAGCCCCTGAGGGAATCTCTTTGCCGCCCCCGATTCCAATTATGCAGCCGGTTTTAGTCGCCCCATCAGCTCCGGTCCGCCGTGATGGTGACCGATGCGCCGGCCAGCGACAAGGCCGACGCAGTCAGCCGCATCTCGCCCGGCCGCCCGTTCGATTGCACCAGCGCCAGCGCCCGGCCGCCGAAAGCCTTGCGCCGATTCCCTTGGTAGCTTTCGTGGCTGTCCGCCCGGCCGTTATCCAGCCCGAGTATGCGTCCCGGGCCGCTCAGCTCAAACTCCAATTCGTTGTCTGCTTCAGGCACAACCCGGCCCTCCTGGTCCACAATCTCAACCGCGACGTGGCAAAGGTCGTCCCATTCGGTGCCGATCCGTGTCCTGTCCGCGCTCAGGCGAACCGCCGCCGGACTCCCTGTCGTAACTCGATCCACCGTCAGCACGACTTGCCCGTCCTTTGTTCCAACCGCCCTCAGCGTGCCGGGCTGGTAGGGCACATTCCATGCCAGATGAAGATCGCCGGTGGTCTGCGGTACCCTGTCTCGCGCCGGAAAGTTGGCATACTTGTTCTCCATACCGGTCTCGGGGAACATGAAGCCCTGCGCGCCCAGGCTCTTGCCGTTCAAAAATAATTCCACGGTGTCGCAGTTCGTAAAGCAGATCACCGGGATAATCTCGCCTTCCTTTCCCGCCCAGTTCCAATGCGGAGAAAGGTGCAGCACCGGTGCCTTCGTCCACAGGCTCTTGTAAAAGTAATAGCCGTCCTTTTGAAAGCCGCAGTCTGTCGATCACCCCGGAGCGCGACGCCTTCGCCGGCCATCTAGCTTCGCCCAGGTAGTCGATCCCGGTCCACATGAAGTCGCCGCTCACGTAATCGTAGACCTGGGTGAACCGCTGCAATTGCTCTACCTCGATGCGCTGGTTCGATGCCGGGCCCGCGCCGTAACTGGCCGGGCTTTCGCCGGGATAGAAGCTCGGCATCCCGCCGTTTTCAGTTCCCACAAAACGCCGCTGCGGAAAATCGTGTCGATCGATGCTGTAGAACTTTTCGCGCCGGTCCCGCCAGCGGCCAACATAGTTGTATCCCACCACGTCCAGCTCGGCGAGAAACTCCGGCAGCGCATGGTGAGGTTCCGCGACAATCTGGTCGCAGGCCACCGTAACCAGCCGCGTCGGATCGCTCGTGTGCAGGATCTTGTTCAGTCCGCGCAGAGTTTCCACGCCTCGGGGCACATCCTGGTCCGGAACCTCATTCCCCGCGCTCCAGATCACAATGGACGGATGATTGCGGTCGCGGGAGATCATGTCCGCCATATCGCGTGCCGACCACTCGTCAAAATACCGGTGATAACCATAGAGCGGCGTCTGTCCCTTGGGCTCCCGCCATTCGTCGAACGCCTCCGCCATCACCAGAAATCCCATCGTGTCGCAAAGATCGAGGAACTCCTCAGTGTGCGGATTGTGGCTGGCGCGGATCGCGTTACAGCCCATCTCTTTCAGCACCGCAAATCGCCGCTCCCAGATCCGTTTCGGAACCGCGACCCCGACCGCGCCCCCATCGTCGTGCAGGCAAACTCCATTCAGCTTCACCCGTTCGCCATTCAGCAGAAATCCCTTGTCCGCATCGAACTTGATGGAGCGGATGCCGAAAGCAGTCCGCGTTGAATCGGCCTCCTTGTTTTCCTCATGCAGCACCTGCCGTGCGGAATACATATACGGAGTGGTGTTTGACCAGAGCATGGGCCGGGGCACGCCGATGCGCTGCACAAAAACATGATCTCCGCCGGCTGGAATCTCCGCATCTGTTTCCGCCGCCTGCACAACCGCGCCCTTCTGGTCCAGGATCGTTGTCGTCAGCCTGCAGCGCGCACTCCGCCCCAGCTCGTTCCGCACCCGCGTTGAAATCTCGACAGCGGCATTTTCCTTGGTAATCTCCGGCGTGGTCACCCCCGTGCCCCATTGATCGATGTACACCGGCCCGGTGTTGATAAGCCAGGTGTGGCGATAGATCCCCGAGCCCGAGTACCAGCGCAGATTTGGCTGATGTAAATTATCCACGCGCACCGCGACCACGTTTGGCTCATTGCCGAAATGAAGATGCTTGCTCAGATCGTAGAAAAATGGAATGAAGCCATAGGGCCGCGTGCCCAGGTGCTGGCCGTTGATCCACACATCGCTGCACTGGTACACACCGTCAAACTGCAGCAGCATGCGCCGCCCCGCATCACTCTGCGCAAGCCGGAACGATTTGCGGTACCAGCCAATGCCGGTGGGCAGGTAACCTCCCTCGCTGCCGCACGGTTCGGTTTCGCTGAAGGGTCCGGCAATGCTCCAGTCGTGCGGCAGATCCACGGCTGTCCAGTTCCCGCCGGTCGCGTCCGGCGACTGCCCATTGGGAATATCCCCTCGTGAAAAGCTCCACCCGTCGTCGAAGCTCGATTTGCGTACCATCCCCTCGCGCCCGTCTATTGGTTTCGCTTCAGCCGCCGCCTCGCCTGCCAGTGCATTGTCCAACCCCATCGCCGATCCAACGCCAAGCAGCGCCGCATCGCCCAGAAAGGCTCTTCGCGTCAGTTCGCGACTCATGGTGCCGTTCTCCTTTCAAATCTGAGGCCCGTCTTCGCCTCCCCATTTCCCCGCGTCAGTAGGTCGCAACCGACACCCGCAGCACCTCGGGTTCTGAACTGAAGCCGAGTCCCCAGTCCGTTTGATCGCCATTCAGAATGCGCATGAACTTGAATGCGCCGTTTTCATAAGTGCCTTCTTCCACGCGCAGGAATTGCCGGTGCTGCCACTTGCCGCCGATCTGCGCCGATGGCGTCTGTCCGCTTCCATTCACAATCTGCTGCGACTTCCGTTGCTGCTCGGTCCCGGCCGGCCTCAAATCGACGCGGCAATAGTATCCCGCCACCAGAAACTGGTTGTCCTTCAGTTGAGCAACCAGGGCCCGCCCGATCGGCTCGGGATTGCCTTTAGAGGGGGCTCTTCCGGTGCTTCCAAAGGAAACCACCGCGTCCCAATCTCCAAAATGAAGCGTCTGCGTGGGCTTGCCTTCTTCTTCCGCCACCGCCTGCAGCTTGCCCTCGAAATTAAGCCGGGCCACATCGCGCATCATCGGACCGATCAACCGGTAGTTCTGCGCCGTCGGCTCCAAAAATGCGTCCTTCGCATCCCCTCCGCCGTTCTGCGCCGGACGTGTCCGCGTGTAATCCAGGCCGAACGGCGAGTAGCCGATTGTCTGAAGCCCCAGCGCCGAGAACAGGAAGCGGGCGGCATTCGGTGTCCCTCCTCCGGTCTCCGGAATGAACAACGCGTTGTCCGGCCGATGATAAAGCTCCATCACCTTCTGATACCTCGCCGTGTCAAGAAGGTAGATATCGGGCGCCAGCACGTCGATCGCCGGCGCAGCCGCCTTCCAGATGGGAAGCACGTTGTCCGTAGGGCCGCCGCTCTCGTAGTTCACCGGTACCTCCGGCTTGAGCGGATCGCGCAGCGCCGCATTCACATACAGCGGCAGCGGATAAACAGCCTTGCCCGCCGCGGCAATCTGTCCCACGTAGCGCGCCACCGCCCAGGCATGGAAGTACACCTCGGCCTCGGCTCCAAACGCATCCTGCCAGTTTGCCGGCGTTCCAGCCGTCTTGTTCATCGCCTTCAGCACCTCGGCGGGAACCGGAGCTGCAAAGGCCTTTTCCGCGGCCTGTCCGTAATCGCGGACCGTTCCCCACGTCCCGGTTTCGTTCTCCACCTGCACCATAAGCACCGTTCGCTCTTGATCTACCTCTTTCAGGTGCCGCATGAACGCCGTGAATGCATGGATGTCCGCATCCATCGATGCTGTGGCAAACGGAGACGGCGAATCCACCGGCTCGCCGTTCTTGTTGGTCACGTGGAAGTAGCGTTCCGGCTCCAGCTTCATCCATTCGGGCATATAGTGCTGGCTGCCGTTCTTCCAGGTACCGAACCAGAGCAGCACCAGGTGAACGTGATGTTGGCGCGCCTGGGCCAGGATCGTATCTACCGCCGTGTAATCGAACTGCCCCGGTTTCGGCTCGAACTGTTCCCAGTAAATCGGCGTCTCCAGGGTATTGGCGTGCAGGTATTCGATAGCTGGCCACACCTTCGGCAGCGTCGCCGCCCAGTCGCTGGAGTTATTCGATTGCGCGCTCAGCATCAGAAAAGGCGCGCCGTCCACCATCAGTGCGTAGCGCCCATCTTTCTCGGCCAGGCGGGGAACGGGATGCTCCTTCACCTGCGCCTGCGCTGCCAACCCGGCAAACGATGCCGCCAGACTGACTGCGATGACGAAGTTCTTCATCGTCTTCAATCCTCATCTCTTCCGCGCCCGCATTACACGCTGTCGGGGCGCCGTTTTTAAGTACGCAAGGAGTGTACGCCGCAAGGCCGCCTCATCGAATCGCCATCAATCAAGATGACCTGAAGCCGACGCTGGTCAGAAACCAGCCCGAACGTCCCTGAAAGTCCCGCGCCGCATCATCTCTGTCGTCCATCCACTCTGTCGTCCGCCCTCTCTCTCCTTCATCCTCGCTGTCATCCTCGCCTCCATCCTCGCTGTCATCCTCGCTGTCATCCTGAGCGACCGCACGCTGAGCAAAGCGAAGCGGTAGGGAGTCGAAGGATCTGCGGTTGTTCTTCCTTGCGCAAAGCTGGTAATGGCTCAGCTTGAAGGGCACAGGCTTTAGAAAATCACGCTTCGCTCACGCACCGGGACTTCGATCTGAACTGGCCCCGGGATGGGCTCACCGAAACCTTCGAGTTCAACTGTAGTCAACAAGAACGTTCACGCGGCTCCCGCTTTCGGCGCCTGAACGCCGCCTGACTGGTCCGCATCCGTGAGATTTCTGTCAACCCCTGCTTCGTGAAGAGTGACATTTCCACCACGGCGCGTCCAACAATGAGCTGCACATCTAAAAACTATCTCTGACGGCCGATTGGCCTTTGTCACCTGTGTCTATTTATTACCTTGGTAACGATGAACGCTTAAAAACTGTGACTCTAATAACCGAGTGCAGGCAAAAAGCAAGATATACTCCATGAAGAACTCGTGGTGCCTTGCGCCACTTCATTTGCACTCATTCAATACCTTACGTACTGAAAACGCCTTGGAATGACCGAATCCGCATCGGGTATCAAGTTAAGAGAAAACTAATCTTTGTCGAAGACCCTGCGGACTTTCGGATGCATGAAAGGGCGTGAATACTATGGGACGGAAAGCAGCATTTTACCTCTTTTTTACTGGTGTACTGTGTCTCACCGGCTGTATCGGTGGCAGCTTCATTTTACCCACATCCCCAGCCATAACGTCCGTCAGCGTCTCCTGCACTCCTGCCAGCGTACAGACGGGCCAGACCAGCCAGTGCTCGGCCGTGGTCTCCGGAACTGGCACCTATAGCTCCGGCGTATCCTGGACTGCGGTCTCGGGGACGATCTCGAGCTCCGGCCTCTACTCGGCTCCCTCAACCGCCACCGCTTCCGGATCCGACACCATTACTGCTACTTCAACCCAGGACCAGACCAAGCTCGGAAAGACGATCGTCGCCATCACCACCGCGATCGCCCAGCCCACCGTCACTAAAGTCACTGTTGTCGCAACGCCCTCCTCCATCACCACCGCGCAGACCGCAACCTGCGTCGCCACCGTGTCCGGCACCGGCGCCTACAGCTCCGCCGTCACCTGGTCAGCAACCGGTGGAACCATTACCTCCGGCGGAGTCTTCACCCCCTCCGGCACGGGAACCGGCAGCTGCATCGCCAACTCCGCCCAGGCGGGATATACGAACGTTTCCGGTTCGGCGCCGATTACGATCACCGCTCCTCCGCCAACTGTTACCAATATCAATGTTGTCGCAACGCCCTCCTCCATCACCACCGCGCAGACCGCAACCTGCGTCGCCACTGTGACCGGCACTGGAGCCTACAGCTCCGCCGTAACCTGGACAGCAACCGGAGGTACGATCACCGCTGGCGGAGTCTTCACCCCATCCGGCACGGGATCCGGTAGCTGCATCGCCAACTCCGCCCAGGCCGGATACACCAACGTCTCCGGTTCGGCGCCGATCACCGTCACCGCCCCTCCGCCCACGGTCACTAAGGTCACCGTTGTCGCAACGCCCTCCTCTATTACCACCGCGCAGACCGCAACCTGCGTCGCCACCGTGACCGGCACTGGCGCCTACAGCTCCGCCGTAACTTGGACAGCAACCGGAGGTACAATCACGGCTGGCGGAGTCTTCACCCCATCCGGCACGGGAACCGGTAGCTGCATCGCCAACTCCGCCCAGGCCGGATACACCAACGTCTCCGGTTCGGCGCCGATCACGATCACGGCCGCTGCGCCCACCGTCACTAAGGTCACCGTAGTCGCAACGCCCTCCTCCATCACCACAGCGCAGACCGCAACCTGCGTCGCCACCGTGTCCGGCACTGGCGCCTACAGCTCCGCCGTCACCTGGACAGCAACCGGTGGAACCATCACTTCCGGTGGGGTGTTCACCCCCTCCGGCACGGGATCCGGCAGCTGCATCGCCAACTCCGCCCAGGCTGGATACACCAACGTTTCAGGTTCGGCGCCGATCACGATCACCGCCCCTCCGCCCACCGTGACCAATATCGCCGTTGTCGCAACGCCCTCCTCCATCACCACCGCACAGACTGCAACCTGCGTCGCCACCGTGTCCGGCACTGGCGCCTACAGCTCCGCCGTCACCTGGACAGCAACCGGTGGAACCATTACCTCCGGCGGAATCTTCACCCCCTCCGGCACGGGAACCGGCAGCTGCATCGCCAACTCCGCCCAGGCTGGTTACACCAACGTCTCCGGTTCCGCGCCTATCACCATCACCTCCGCTCCCTTCACCATCACTTCCATCACCGTTGCGGCAACACCCTCCTCCATCACCACGGCGCAAACTGCGAACTGCGCCGCCACCGTTTCGGGCACCGGCGCCTACAGCTCCGCGGTTACTTGGACGGCTACCGGTGGAACCATCACCTCGGGCGGAGTTTTCACCCCCTCCGGCGCCGGAAATGCAACCTGCACCGCCAACTCCGCCGCGGCCGGATACACCAACATTTCCGGCTATGCCGCCATCACGGTCACCACTGCGCCGCCTGTAATCACCAGCGTCACGCTCGCCTGCATCCCCTCATCCATCACTACCGCTCAAACTTCCATCTGCACGCCCACAGTCACCGGAACCGGAGCGTACTCAAACACGGTGAATATTTCGGTGAGCCCTGCAGCGGACGGAACCCTGAGCGCTACAACGAGCGTGGCCTCCGGGACCCCGGTCACCTTTACACCTGCGACTACCGGCGCGGAAACAGCGACCATTACCGCTACCTCAACTGAGGACTCCACCAAGTATGACGCGGTGACCGTGACGGTGACCGTGGCAGGCGCCGGGCCCACATGCGGCGGTATGAGTTTGGGAGATGAGGCCAGTCTCAATGGATTCGTCCCCTTCCCATCCACGGCTGCCTGGAACACCGATATCTCCGCGGCCCCCCTCGATCCGAATAACACTTTGATTACGACCGCCTCCGGATTTGCCGGTCTGCATCTGCATCACGACTTCTCCTCGGTAGCCGGTGGAGACTACGGGATCCCGTACGTCGTGGTCGACTCCAGCACTCAACCCATGGTTCCTATTAACGTGGTCACCTACGCCAGCGATAGCGATCTTACGAATGCCCCGTTCCCCATCACTGCTCCCATCGAGGGGGCGCCGGCAGATTGCACAGGCGGACCGAATAACTATATTGGTGACCAGCACGTCCTGGTGTTGGACCGTAAGGCCTGCTTCCTGTACGAAACCTACAATACGGTTCGTTGCAATGGAACTTGGGCCGCCGACTCAGAGGCGCTTTGGGACTTGCAAGATTATGAGCAACACCCTTGGGGCTGGGGTTCGGCGGATGCCGCGGGGTTGCCCATCTTTCCCGGGCTTGTGCGCTATGACGAAGTCGCTTCCGGCGCCATCAATCATGCCATCCGCTTCACCATGGACCAGACTAAAGACGACGCCAACGACGGATATTGGGTTGAACCGGCCACCCATGCCGCAGGAACTCTCTGGGGGGCGGTTAACGTGATGGGAATGCGCATTCGGCTCAAGGCTAATGTCGACATCTCCAGCTTCTCCGCCGCCAATCAGGTGATCCTCACCGCAATGAAGAAATACGGCATGATTCTCGCCGATAATGGCGGCTATTTCTTCTTTCAGGGGGTCCCGGACCCACGATGGAACGACGACGATTTGGGAAACCTTGATTCCATTCCGTCGTCCGACTTTGAAGTCGTGCAGATGGCGCCAACCTATCCGGGTTGGGACGCCAACACAGCTCCTACCGGCGCGACGCCAACCATCAACAGCTTCGCCGCGTCGGCAACAACCGTTGCTGCTGGAACGCCCATCACGCTGACCTGGAATACCAGCAACGATTCGTACGACTTCATCGACAAGTTAGGCGGTGTTCGCGGGGGAAGCATAACTACTACGCCCACCGCTACCACCACCTATACACTGACCGCAACTAACCAGTATGGAGCTTCCACACAGCAGGTTACGGTCGTGGTTCATTAGCCACGCTCGGCATGTAGATTCTTTGTAACCGCAATCCGGCTGACTCTCAGTCGCCCCAAACCGCCGCCTTTCAGGCGGCGGTTTGTTCTGAGATGCGGCTCTTGGATGATCGTGATTCCTGCGCAAAAGGCGAGTCGATCGCCGGGTATGGAATCGTACAGTAATGCCGCGCCGGCCGCTGCTCTTGGTCACGCCGGTTTAACGCCAGCCGGCTCGCTGTCGGTCCTCCGCGCGGCATTCATGCCCATGCGAGCAATGTGATAGCATTCCGTCGATACGCCTGTCGTTTATTCAGGAGCGGGAATGCAGGAGCGCAGGGTCGGAATCATCATGAACGGCGTCACCGGGCGCATGGGGCTCAATCAGCATCTGATCCGGTCCATCCTCGCCATCCGTGGCCAGGGCGGCGTGGCTCTCGGCGATGGCAGCGTGCTCATGCCGGATCCCATCCTGGTGGGCAGGAATGAAGACAAGCTGAAGGCCATCGCCGCCGCCCACGGCCTCTCTCGCTGGAGCACCGACCTGGCCCGCTGTCTCGACAACCAGGAAGACACCATCTATTTCGATTCCGGATCTACCGGGATACGGGAACAGAATGTGCTGCAGGCGATCGCGGCAGGCAAGCACATCTACTGCGAAAAGCCGCTTTCGACTACGCTGCAAAGCGCAATCAAGCTGGCCAAAGCCGCGCACCAGGCGGGCGTGAAGCATGGCGTCGTCCAGGACAAGCTCTTCCTGCCCGGCATTCGCAAGCTGCGGCGGCTCATCGATTCCGGCTTCTTCGGGCGCATCCTCACGGTGCGCGGAGAGTTCGGTTACTGGGTCTTCGAGGGAGACTGGCAGCCTGCGCAGCGTCCCTCGTGGAATTACAGGAAGGAAGACGACGGCGGAATCATTCTGGACATGTATTGCCACTGGCGCTATGTTCTCGACCACACCTTTGGCGCGGTGCAGGCGGTTTCATGTACCGGCGCAACCCATATTCCACAACGTGTCGATGAGGCGGGCAAAACCTACAAGTGTACTGCCGATGACGCCGCCTACGGCATGTTTGAGTTGCAGGGCGGCATCTTCGCGCAGATCAACTCATCCTGGGTTACGCGCGTCTATCGCGACGAGCTCTTCAACCTTCAGGTGGATGGGACCGAAGGCAGCGCCGTCGCCGGACTGCGTGACTGCAGGATTCAGCATCGCGTCAACGCGCCGCGTCCGGTATGGAATCCTGACCTGCCCAATCCCTTCAAATTTCGCGATCAATGGGCCGAAGTTCCCGACAACACTGAGTTCGACAATGCATTCAAGGTGCAGTGGGAGATGTTTCTTCGTCACGTTTTTTCTAGTGCGCCGTTTCCCCATACGTTCGTCGACGGCGCACGCGGCGTGCAATTGGCCGAACTGGCGCACACTTCGTGGCGGGAGCGCCGTTGGGTCGATGTTCCCGAAATCTCCCTCGGCGCTTAGCCATCATTTTTCCACGCAGACCTTACCGGGGATCGATACGCATGGCAGACAGGTCAAGGCTCTCGCTGAATCAGATCACCACGGCTAACTGGAGTATCGCCCAGGCCGTGGAGGGCTGCGCGCGCCACGGCGTCGGGTCAATCGCATTATGGAGACACAAGATTCAGGAGGCAGGCCTGGCAGCGTCCGTGCGCCTTGTAAAAGACGCGGGGCTGCACGTCTCCAGTGTGTGCCGCGGCGGAATGTTCCCGGCGTCGACCGCGCCTGAGCGAAAAAAGAATTTGGAAGACAACTTCCGCGCCGCCGATGAGGCTGCCGCGCTCGACGCGGATTCACTGGTAATGGTCGTCGGAGGCTGCGCTGAGGTCGGCCTCGAAGAAGCTCGCAAGATGGTGGCCGACGGCATTGCGGCGCTGCTGCCTTATGCTCGCCAGCGCGGCGTCCGCATTGGCCTTGAGCCGCTTCATCCCATGTATGCGGCGGAGCGTTCCGTGCTGGTCACAATCGGTCAGGCGCTTGAGCTGGCATCGGACTACAGTCCGCGCGATGTGGGAGTAATTCTCGACACCTTTCATATCTGGTGGGATCCGCGGGTTGCCCAGCTGATCGCGCAATCGGAAGGCCGCATCTACGGCTTTCACGTCTCTGACTGGCTGGTGCCGCTGCCCGATATCCTGCTCGGCCGCGGCTTGATGGGCGACGGCGTGATCGATAATCGGAAGCTGCGCCTCCTCGTCGAACAGGCTGGCTACATGGGACCCATCGAGGTGGAAATCTTCAATCGCGCGCTTTGGGATTCCGATCCCGATGATGTTTTGAAGCAGGTCATCGAACGATTTGAAAAGTTTGTCTAGCAGGAGAGAACGCAAGTGGAATCGATCGCCGCATTAACTCCGCAAGCTCTCAGGCCCGCAGTCAATCGCGCCGTGGAGCTAGCATCCGCAAAGACGCTGCTGCTGGAGCGGCGCTGGAAGGGAACTGACGGCGCGCCTGTCTTCACTGTCGGCGGAAAATACACGGCGCGCGGTTGGACGCAGTGGACGCAGGGTTTTCAGTATGGCAACGCGCTGCTTTGCTTCGATCTGACCGGCGACAGGGATTTATTGACCACGGCCCGCCGCCATGTCGTGGCCGACATGGCCGAACATCTGACCCACACCGGCGTTCACGACCACGGCTTCAACAACATCTCCACCTACGGCCATCTGCGCCGCCTCATGCTTGCCGGCCGCATCGAGACGAATGAATGGGAGCTGCATTTTTATGAGCTTGCATTGAAGGTGAGCGGAGCCGTGCAAGCCGCCCGCTGGACCAGCCTTCCCGATGGCCGCGGCTACATTTATTCCTTCAACGGCAGCCACTCCCTGTTCATCGATACCATCCGCACCCTTCGCGTCTGCGGCGTCGCGCATCTTCTCGGCCACGCCCTGGTTGGCGAGCAGGACCGGCGCGTGAATCTGCTCGGCCGTCTGCTGGCCCACGCAAAGACCTCTGCCCAGTACAACATTTATTACGGAGAGGGACGCGACTACTACGATGTGCCGGAACTGCGCGGCCGCACCGCGCACGAAGCCATCTTCAATCCGGCCAGCGGCGAGTTTCGCTGTCCATCTTCGCAGCAGGGCTATTCGCCCTTCACCACCTGGACGCGCGGCCTCGCGTGGGCCATGCTCGGTTTTGCCGAACAGCTTGAATTCATCCAATCGCTGCCCGAAAGCCGGTTCAGCGCCGAGGGCCTTCCCGCCAAAGCCGAATCGATTGCCATGCTCGACCGGGCCGCTCGCGCCACCTGCGGCTTTTACATCCACCAGGCAAGCGCTCTCGACGGCCTCTGCTATTGGGACACAGGCGCGCCGCGGTTGCATCTGCTCGGCGATTGGAAGGCTAAAGTCGCCGATCCCTACAACGCTCATGAACCGGTCGACTCCTCGGCAAGCGCCATCGCCGCCCAGGGCCTCATCCGTCTCGGGCATCTGCTTGGCGATGCAAGCTACATGCAAGCCGGCCTCACAGTCGTTCAGTGCCTGATTCAGGAACCCTATCTCTCAATCGATCCCCATCACGAAGGAATTCTGTTGCACAGCGTCTACCATCGCCCCAACGGCTGGGACTCCGTTCCTTCCGGCGCGAAGATTCCGTGCGGCGAGTCAAGCATGTGGGGAGATTATCATCTGCTCGAAGCTCTACTTTTGGTGGCCAGGCTGGCCGATTCAAGTTACTACACTTTCTTCTAACTCGCGATGTCACAAAGCTGGAGGACGGCGACGATGCTGCATCAAGGAAAAGTAGCTCTGGTCACCGGCGGCGCACGCGGCGTTGGCCTGGGCATCGCGCTCAAGTTGGCCGATGCCGGTTTCACGCTTGCCATTTCCGGCAGGCGCCCGCACGATCAAGTCCAGCCGGCTCTCGACCGGATCAAAAGCCGCAGCGGCGCCTCCATCTATATTCAGGCCGACGTATCCGACGGCGCCGACCGGGCTCGCCTGGTGCTTGCGGTGGAAGAGAATTTTGGCAGGCTCGACGTTCTCGTCAACAACGCGGGAATCGCGCCCCGCGTGCGCGCCGATATTCTCGAAGCCCGCGAAGAGAGCTTCGACGAATTAATCGCGACCAATCTCAAGGGACCCTATTTTCTCACCCAGGCTGTTGCGGCATGGATGATTCGCCAGCACGCGAGCGACGCTCAAGTCCATCGCGCCATCATCAACATTAGTTCCGTGTCCGCCGTCGTGGCCAGCGTAAACCGGGGCGAGTATTGCATCTCCAAAGCAGGCATCGCCATGGCCACCAAACTGTGGGCGGTTCGTCTTGCGGACTACGGCATCGGCGTGTACGAGGTTCGCCCCGGCATTATCGAGACCGACATGACGGCACCCGTCCACGACAAGTACGACGAGCTGATTCAAGGCGGCCTGCTGCTTGAAAAGCGCTGGGGAACTCCCGCGGATGTGGGCAGCGCCGTATGTCTCCTCGCCAGCGGCGAGCTGCCTTATGCCACCGGCTCTGTCCTCGTCGTCGACGGCGGACTCACCTTGCAGAGAATGTAGCGCAACACCAACCCTCCGGAAGGAACCCATGGAAAAGTCACCGCGGATGGTGGAGCAGACCGGCGCAGCCTCTATCGGCAAGCCGGCCGCGGCGAATGGTTCCTTGCAATCGCGATGGGGGTTTGCGGTTTCTTCGGGAATCCTGGGATGGATTCTCGATGCATTCACATTTTTCATCCTCATCTTTGTCGTGGACGCGCTGGCCGCCAGGTTCCATGTAGCCAAGGCCGCCATTGTCTGGAGCATTACCATCACCCTCGCCACGCGGCCCGTCGGCGCGCTGATTCTTGGCTCCATGGCAGATCGATTCGGCCGCCGCCGTCCGCTCATCGCCTGCGTCCTGTTCTTCTCCATCTTCACGGCCCTTACGCCCTTTGCGCCAAACTACACCGTCTTCATCCTCTATCGCGCCCTCTACGGAATCGGCATGGGAGGGTACTGGGGGATCGGCGCATCGCTGGTCATGGAGAGTTCGCCTTCGCGATGGCGCGGTCTGTTCTCCGGAATCATGCAGGCCGGCTATTCGCTGGGATACCTGCTGGCCGCGGTTGCCATCCGCACCATCCAGCCGCGCTTCGGATGGCAATGGATGTTCCTCTTGAGCCTTTTCATCGCCGGCCTGGTTGCGCTGCTCACCCTGCTCTCGCCGGAACCGTCCGCGTGGAAAAAGAATCGCGCCCCCAGCTTCGCCGAAATTCTCCGCACCCCTTTTCATTACAAGAAGGATTTTGCCTATCTTGTCCTGTTAATGACGGTCGTCACCTGCCTGTCGCACGGCACTCAGGACTTATACCCTGACTTTCTCAAATCCGTGCACAACTTATCGACTGATGTTATCTCGAATCTTACCGTCCTCTATAACATCGGAGCTATTCTTGGCTGCCTGGTCATCGGGCATTTCTCCGAACGGCTGGGCAGGCGTTACTCCATCATGCTGGCCTTGACCATCTCGGTGATTTCCATTCCCGCCTGGGCCTTCGGTTCATCGCTGCTCGTGCTTGCGCTGGGATCCTTCACCATGCAATTCGGCGTGCAGGGCGTCTTCGGAGTGATTCCCGCGCACCTCAATGAGCTTTCGCCGGCCGGCGTGCGCAGCCTCTTTCCCGGCGTTGTCTACCAGCTCGGCATGTTGTTCGGTGCTCCCTCGGTCGGCATCGAGTTCGCGCTGCGCAAGAGTCTCGGCTACCCATGGGCGCTCACGGCGTTTGAACTGTGTACGATTACCGCCCTGTTTCTCATCTGCGCATTCGGCCCGGAACGCCGCGGCCGCGATCTCGCCGGCTAAGGCTTACTTCCGCCCATCGACAATAGTGCGCAGTTCGGCTGCGATCGCGGCAAGGCGGCCCGCCACCGTGGCGTCGGGAGCGTCTTCACGGTCGCAGGTGAGCTCGAACTCCCGTGCCAGAACCGTCCCGCGCGTCAGGTTAAAGGTGCCAAGTGTGCCGGCAAGCTTGTGGGCGGCCGCGTGGGCTGCCTCGCGCTGTGCGCTCGTGAGCCGCTTGACGGCACAGGCCGCGGCTGCGGCTTTGAGCACCTCGACGCGACTGCGAATCTCGGGCAGAAACCGTGCCCAGAGCAGGTCGATAGCCTGGGCTAGATCGGGAGCCGCGGCAGAATTGGGATTTGCGTCGAGGCCGGGCTTCGTGATGGGTTTCATGGTGATCGGAGCCCTCAGCTCCAGCCCAGAGCACCTGCGATCTGGTCGGAGAGCGTGAGAGGGTCAAAGGGCTTGAAGAGCACGGCTTCAACGCCCAGGTCCGCGAACCGCCGCTGGTCTGAGCTTTGTACCTTGGCGGTCAGCAGCAGCACCGGGATCTTCGCGGTGGCGGGATTCTTGCGCAGCTCGCGGAAGGTGCTTGGCCCGTCCATCCCCGGCATCATCACGTCCAGCAGGATGGCGTCGGGCCGATGCTCGATGGCGCGAGCCAGGCCCTGCGCGCCGGAGCTGGCAACAATCACTTCCCAGCCGGCCACGCTCTCCAGGCTCAGGGCAGCCACTTCGCGGATGTCGTCTTCGTCGTCGATGATGAGCACCTTGCGCGCCACCGGGTAACTCCTCCTCAATTATTTTGGAATGTCGGAGCGCGGTTGTCGATGGCTAACAGCGCTGCCCGGAGAGGTGGGTAGCGAGTTGAGCAACGGAGGGACGGGCCGGAAACCCGGCCATCCGCAACGGAATCGATGCGGAAATCGGGCTCTAGATCATTTTCAGAGATAGCGTAAGGCTGGGGTGCCCCACCGGGGTACCCTCTGGGTCCCGCGTCTTTGTTCTTGCGGCTAGGGTCATGAGTCAAAAGTTCCTATCACAAATCGAACCGGCAAGACTTGCGGCGCCGCCTTGCCATTGCAGTGAACGACGACTGAGGTCTCATCCCACCGCACCATTCCGCTGACTTGCTGACTTGCTATTCCCGCGAAGCGGGAGCTGACTTGCTGCCTTTATCCAAAGACCTCAACGAATTTATGCGATGAACTTCAGATTCACCACACTAGCGTGGGAAGGCACAAGTTCCTCATTACAGGAACAGTGAAAATGCTCTATTGCTGCGTGGGAGCTTCTTCCATCTGCCGCGAACTGCGCAGCATGGTCAGCACCAGCGCCTCAAGCTGTTGCGGATGCACCCGCGCCTTGGCCAGAAAGTGAGTGGGGCCAAGGGTAAGATGGCGGCGCTCGGCGGGCGTTAGATCGCGGCCGGAGTACACCACCAGCGGCAGCCGCGCCAGCGATTCGTGCTGGCGCAGCCAATCCACCACGTTGAAGCCGTCCCCGTCCGGCAGGCCGATGTCCAGCACCAGCAGGTGCGGCTTGAAGCTGAAACACGCGTCCAAGGCCTGATCCAGCGTGTGGGCCAGTTGCACTGAGATGCTGTCCCGCGAGAAGACCCCGCCAATCACTCCCGCCAGGTCCTGATCGTCCTCGACGATCAGGATGCGGGCCTTTTCGCCGGGTCCGCACAGCACGCGGGCCAGTTCGCTCAGCAGGGCGTCTTCGTGGACCGGTCTAGTCACCCAGCCGTCCACCTCATTGGGTGGGGCCAGCGGTGAGGCGTTACCCAGTTCGCCTTTGCTTGGGGAATTGTCAACGCTCAGCAGCACGATCGGCGTCCGTGCTTCGGGGTCCAGGCGGCGCAGCAGCGGCAGGATCTCCCAGCCGTTCATCCCATCCAGTGAGGTGTCCAGCAGGATGGCTTCGACGCCCTTGTGGGCCGCGGTCACTGTCTGATCCACGTTTGCCGTCTCGATCACCCGGTAGCCGTGGCGGGTCAACTGGGCTGAAATGCTCAGGCGCGCATCCGCGTTGGCGCCGGCCAGCAGCACAGTGCCGTGCCCGGGTTCGTTCTCGGGCAGGCCGGCTGGCGTCTCCAGTGGAACCGGGTGGTAGGGCAGGAACACGCGGAAGGTGGAACCGCGGATGGGATTGCGCTCCGCCCAGATACGGCCGGAGTGTTGCAGCACGATGGTGCGGCAGATGGCCAGACCCAGCCCGCTGCCGCCTTTCTGGCGCGAGTCGGAGGCGTCCACCTGCTGGAACCGCCCAAAGACGGCCTCCAGCTTGTCGGCGGGAATGCCGCGCCCGTGGTCGATCACGGAAAGCGTGACGCCCGTGACGCCGGGGCGAATCATGATTGAAACCGTGGAATTCGGCGGAGAGAACTTGACGGCGTTGGAGAGCAGGTTCGTGAGCACCTGGAGCAGGCGATCGGGGTCGGCGTCAATCTCCGCCTTGGTGGTGTCGTGTATCAGTTGCACCCCGGCTGCGTCGGCCACCGGCTGCATGTCGCCGATCGCCTGGGTCACGATGCCCGATAGCTGCACGGGCCTGAAGGCGAGCGGTTCGCGACCGCTCTGGATGCGTTCCAGGTCCAGGATGTCGTTGATCAGCCGCACCAGGCGGTCGGAGTTGGTCAGCGCAATGCGAAGCAGGTTTGCGGCCTTCTCGTTCACCTCGCCGAGCATGCCGGAAGAAAGCAGCCCGAGTGCCCCGCGGATCGAAGTCAGCGGGGTGCGCAACTCGTGGCTCACGGTGGAGATGAATTCGTCCTTCAGGCGGTCCAGGGCGTTGCGCGGGCTGATGTCGCGGAAGCTCAGCACCGAGCCGGAAAAACGGCCCTGTTCCAGGATGGGGGTCAGCGCGTATTCAGCCGGGAAAGAGCTGCCGTCGGCGCGGAATATGTTGTCTTCTCCCGCGGCGGCCGCCTGGCGGCTGGTGGCGCGGCGCAGCGGGCAATCCTCGGCGCAACGGTGGTTGGGCGGCGCGGCGCCGTGCAGCAGCTCGTGCACCGGCCGCCCGGTAAGCGAGGATGCGGTCGCCCCCAGCAGGCGCCCGGCGGCCGGATTGGCAAAGCTGACCAGCCCGTTGCGGTCCACGCCGCAAATGCCGTCGGCAACCGAGTCCAGCAGGATCTCCTGCTGGCGGTAGAGCTCCTCGGCCCGGCCCCGTTCCTGGGAGCTGGCCAGTATCTGCCCCAGCGAGGCGGCTGCCGTTTCAATGGCCGCCATGGCTTCCTTGTCTTCCCGGTGGCTGAAGTGGCAGTAGAACTCCAGCACCGCAAGAACGCTGTTGCCCACCCGCACCGGCACCGCCCAGCCGGAGACCATCTCATGGCGCAGGGCGGACTGCAGGCGGGGGCTGGTGGCTGCCGAGCTCAGGTCGGCGATCCACACCGCGCGCCCCTCTTTCCAGGCCCGTCCCGGCAGTTCGACCCCGCTGGCCATGGTCAGACCCATGCTCTCCTGGATGAGCGTCTCCGCGCCCCGTCCCGGAGCGCCCCAGGCGGTGGAGAATTCGAGCTGGTTATCCCTGGCGTTTACCCCCCATTTGATGGCCACGTCCCATCCCTGGGAGACGCACAGCGCCTCCAGGATGCGCATCGAGGCCGCTTCCGGTGTAGCGCCCTCGCCCACAATCTGGCTCACCACCAGTTGCAGCGCCAGGCGGTGTTCGCGCTGCTTCTGCTGGGTCACGTCGCGCAGCAGGCAGCGGACGGCGAGCGGATTGCCGGCCTTCTGCCGCTGGCTCAGGTTCAGCTCCAGTTCCAGTACGCGCCCGTCGGATGTGTGCTGGCGTAGCGGGGCGCGGTCAACCGTTTCGCCGTCCAGGGCGCGGCGAAACAGCGCAGCCACATCGGCACGGCAACTGGGGCCGAACAGATCCTCAAACCTGTCCAGTGCCGGCAGCGCGGCATTGTCCAGGCCAAAACACCGCTTCCAGGCGGGATTGGCGTACAGAAATCGTCCCGCCGGGCTCAGCGTGGCGATCATCTCGCTGGAGTTCTCAAAAAGGTCGCGGTAACGCTCCTGTGACTCGCGCAGGTCCTGCTCCTGGCGCACCGTGGCGCTCTGGTCCACGGCAACGGCCACCAGCCCGGTGATGGCGCCCGAGGCATTGCGAAGTCCCGACATGTGGACGGTGGCGGGAAAGACCTCGCCATCCTTGCGCCGCAACTGCGCGTCGAAGCTGGGCACCATGCTGGGCGGCAGCGCCTGAACGCAATTCACATATGCGGCCATCCGCCCTTCCGGCGTGACCTCCGCCGCCAGTTGCGCGCCGCAGAGTTTTTCCATCTCCGCAACCAGTCGCGCTCCTTCTCCGGGTGCCAGGATGTCGGAGAGAGTCCACTGGCTCATCAGCTCGGCGGCATCGGCGCCCAGCAACCGCTCCGCGGAGGGGTTCACAAAGGTGAGGCGGCGATCCAGGCCGACGGCGAACACCGCCGGGCCGGCCGAGTCGAGAATCTGTTGAAAAGGTTCGGCGGCGGGCGTCATCGCGGGCGCCGGCTGGGCAGCGGCGGCGCTCCGCCTGGGCATGCGCAGAGCCAGCAGCACCGCCGCCCCGCAGGCCGCCAGCATCAGCAGCCCGTCAAAGCGAGGACCAGCCGCGAGGCGCACCACCACCGCCCCCAAAGCCAGTATCAAAGCCAGAATCGCCAGGGCCGACCAGAGAATGAAAGCTCCATTCGCGACCACTGGTGCAGGGTTCGAATTACCGGCTTCTGCGATCCGTTCCGGTGGGTCCCCCATGGCTCCCCCAGTGCTCAAACAGTGCGTGCCAGTCCATCAGACGCATGGCCGCGGCCCCCAAGCACTGTTTCCAAGAAGTATATGCAATAGATTGCAGTTCCTCTACGTAAATCGGTGGAGTGTTCCACCCGGTGCAACGCTCCGCTTGACTGAAAGAGATCGGGCGGCAGCAATAGAGCACCCGCCGAACCCGCCGTATACTGGCTGCATGTTTTCAAAATCCGCATTCTCAAGCTCTCTTCGCGCTGCCCTGGCCGCGGCCGGGCTGGTTTCCCTCGCTGTTCATCCTCCCGCCGCTCACGCCTGGGGTAATGAAGGCCATCGCATCATTAACCGGCTGGCTGCAGCCACGCTGCCCGCCGATGTACCGGCCTTTCTCCGTTCCCAGCCGGCTCTCGACGAGATCGAGTACCTGGGTCCGGAGCCCGATCGCTGGCGCTCGCCTGCCGAGCCGGAACTGGTTGCGGCCCAGGCCCCGGAGCACTTTATTGACCTCGAACTGGCCGACGCGCTGGGCCCCTTGCCGCACAAGCGCTTCGACTTCGAGGCCAGGGTCTTTGCCGCCGGCCAGCGCCCGGAAAAAATCGGCCTGCAGCCCTGGCAGACCACCGAAGTCTGGGAGCGGTTGAAGGCCGCCATGCGCCAGTATCGCGCCATGACCGCAAACCACGAGGACACCGCTCCGGTGGAACAGGCCATCCTCTTCTATGTCGGCTGGCTGGGCCACTATGTTGGCGACGGTTCGCAGCCCCTGCACACCACCGTCCAGTACAACGGATGGACCGGGCCCAATCCCAACGGCTACACCACCGCGCACCAGATTCACTACCAGTTCGAGGGTCCGTTTGTAGCCGCGAATATCCACGCGCCCGAGGTTGAAGCCAAAATGACCCCGGTCAAGGCCATCGACGGCGACATCTTCGATGCCTATGTGGCCTATCTGCGCCAAACCAGAAGTTTTGTCGAGAAGGTATACCAACTGGACAAGGTGGGCGGGTTTCAGGGCTCGGGAACGCCCGAGTCGCGGCAGTTTACCGCCGAGCGCCTGGCTGCCGGAGCCAGCATGTTGCGAGACATGATCTACACCGCCTGGCTCGACAGCGCCAACCCGGTCCCCGATCCATACGCAGGCAAGTAGTTAGAAGCTGTTTCATAACCTCGCTTTGAAAGGGCGCGGCCGGGTACCGGGGAACCGGGGAGCCGGGTACCGGGGAGCCGGGGTATCGGGGTGCCCTCTGGGCCGGGTCGGGGTCGGGTCGGGTGCCACGCCAATAGTGGGAGGAAGGAAGTGCGGGCTTTATTGAGGACTGCATAAGTATTGAGGACTGCATAAGTAATGTCCGGACAACCGCGCCGGAGGCGCAGAGTCGGTTAGCCCCGCGCTTCAGCGTGGGGAAAAGGGATTCCACAAGTTCGTTACGGAGTCCCGTAGGGACGGCGCTTTATTTATGCAGGAACCAATCGCCCTGAAGGGCCGGCTTTATTGAGGACTGCATAAGTAATGTCCGGACAACCGCGCCGGAGGCGCAGAGTTGGTTAGCCCCGCGCTTCAGCGTGGGGAAAAGGGATTCCACAAGTTCGTTACGGAGTCCCGTAGGGACGGCGCAAGGAAGTTTTCAGATCATCCCCGAGTCTCAGTCCCCGTTTTCCGCCTCGGCCAGGGCCGGAATCCTGCGCAGCATCCCGGTTAGCGTCAACGTCATCAGCGCCACTGCGGGGGTGGCCACCAGCAGCCAGGCCAGCATCGCGTAACCGGTAAGGCCCCCCAGCTGGGTCATCAGGTTCAGCGGCGAAAGGTGCAGCAAATTGCCTGCCGCCAGCCCTTGCCGCGGGCCGGACGAGGACAGCCATCCGCCGAAGCGGACAAAGGGCACGATGAGCATCAGTTGCAGGGGCATGGCTGCATAGTTTGCCGCCTGGATGGCGGGCAGGTTAAGCCGCAGCGCCAGCGCCAGCCCGGCACACAGAACGGTAGGGATGCCGATCACCGGAATGCACCCGATTGCGAAGCCGAGGGCAAGCGTGAGTGCCAGGCGGCGGGGCGAGATGCCCTGCCGAAGCCAGATGGCCACGTTGCGCTTGATCGAGCCGGGGGAGGTTGGCATCGTTACTCTCACAATCGCAGTTTCTTGCCTAACTGTCTATTACCATAGGATGCGGAAATCGGATTTTGGATCAAACTTTTGTGGGATCTCAGTGAAACTTCTGTGAACGAACCAAACCCCGCACCAGCAAGTCGGTGTCGCCGCTAACCCGCTAACCCCGCGGGAGCGGGGGCTAACTTGCTGCACTCGTTCCAATACGCCTTGCTGCCTCCCCACTTGGATGGTTCCGCTACGCGTCTTGCTATCAAAATTCACCCTCGACTGCGATACACTTACACCCGATGCGGGTGTTTGGAATCGATTGCGGAACCGAGGTCACGGGTTTTGGCGTCGTCGAGCCGGACTTGAGCGCTCGCGAGCCGCGCCTGGTCTGCATGGCCATGGGCGCCATCCGCCTCAAGAAAACGAAAACCACCCCGCAGCGGCTGGAGCAGGTCTTTCACGAGCTGACCGCGGAGCTGGAGCGCTGGCGGCCCGATACAGTGGCCATCGAGGAGGTCTTTTACTCAGTGAATGCCAAATCGGCCCTCAAGCTGGGACAGGTGCGCGGCGTGGCGCTGCTGGCGGCTGCCTGCCAGGGCCTGCCGGTGGCCGAGTATGCCCCGCTCAAAATCAAGTCCAGCGTGGTGGGATACGGGCTGGCCGGCAAAGAGCAAGTCCAGTTCATGGTGGCGCGGCTGCTCGGGCTTGCCCGGTTGCCTGAGCCGGCCGACGCCGCCGATGCCCTGGCCATCGCCATCTGCCATATCCACACCGCGCAGACGCTGGCCATCCAGGCGCCCGCTCAGGGAGTGGCGCGATGAGGCCCGCATGGCTCCCCATCCTGGCGTTGTTCGCGGCCGCTCAAGCCCCCGCCGCCCGCGCCCAGGCCGGACCCGTGTCCAACGCAGTCGTCGTGGTTGACTTCTCCAATCCCGGAATCTCCCCATCGCACTGGACGCTCACCCTGCACCGCGACGGCAGCGGTCGCTTCCACTCCGAGCGCGGCAAGCCCCCGGCCGACGAAATGGAGGAGATTGACCCGCCCGACCTGGATCGGGAGATTCAGTTGAGCGCGGACTTTGCCGAGCGCGTCTTTCTTGCGGCGCAGAATCACAATTGGTTCAACCAGGATTGCGAAAGCCACCTCAAGGTCGCCTTTCAGGGATGGAAGAAGCTCAGTTATTTGGGACCCGAGGGGCACGGAGCCTGCACCTTCAACTATTCGAAAGACAAGGAAATTCAGGCCCTGGGAGACTCGCTGGTGGGGGTGGCTGAAACCCTCCGCGAAGGTGCGCGGCTTCAGATGCTGTTGCAGCACGATCCTCTGGGCCTGGACCAGGAAATGGAGTACCTGACCCAGGCCGCCAAGGATGGCCGTGTGCAGCAGGTCGGCGCAATCCGGGAGATACTGGAGCGGCTGGCCGACGATCAGGAAGTTCTAGACCGGGTGCGCAAGCGCGCACGTTTTCTGTTAAAGCAGGCAGGAACATGAAGTTGGCGCGGGCGGGAATACGAATCCGGGCACTGCCCTGATTTGCCGTTGCCTTGAAACGGCGCGGCTTTGCGGGCCGCGAAAAAACTCGATCCAGCGGAGATTCCCGGAAGCTTTGTATCAGGGCACGGCTTCAGCCGTGCCGCAAAGGCCGCCAAATGAGTTTGGGCTTTAGCCCCGGAGGGAAGGCTTGCAACGAACTGAGGGCCTTAACATAAATCTTCAATAAGTTGCGATTTAACGCGACATTTCGGTGTCTGAGGGTGTCGTATAGAAGTCGGAGTCCGATCATCAATTGGCGTCTCGGTATGGGCAGTCAGGAAGGTGGAATTCCATGAAGCGGATGCAGAATCGTGTTGGGAACGGCAAAAGGCTGTTTTTGCGTCGTCTGAGCGTCGCGTGTCTGGGGTTAGTGGCCTTGGCGCTTATCGGAACGCTGTCGAGCGTCGTCCGAGCCCGGGCCGACGACGCGGCTGGCCCCGCAGGCCCTTCGGCGGCGCGCTTGAGCAGCGTCGACGGCAAGGTGAGGATCATGCAGGGCGGACAGGTGATCGCCGATCCGGCCCTGTTGAATGCGCCCCTCTTTGCCGGCGCCGAAGTTGAAACCGGAGACGACGGCAAGGCTGAGATTCAGTTTGAGGACGGCAGCGTGGTCCGCCTGGCTCCCGGCAGCGGCCTGATGCTCACCGCCCTTGGCGGCCCTGGTACGAACGTCGTGCTTGATGGCGGCCTGGGCTACTTCGAGCTGCAAGGCGGCCAGGGCGGCCAGATGAGTGTGCGCTTCGGCGACAGCGTGGCCACCGCCACCGGATTCACCGTCATGCGCATCAGGCTGGACAACCCTCCCGGTGAGCTTGCCGTGTTCTCCGGCAATGCCCACCTCGAGCGCGGCAACTCCATGGCCGTGGACCTGCACGGTGGCGAGAGCGTGACCCTCAACGGTGTCGATCCCAGCCGCTACAACCTGGCAGAAACCATCGAGCCTGACTCCTGGGACGCGTGGAACTCTGACCGCGACCAGGCTTTGAACAGCGAGGCTGCCGTCCAGACCGGCGCGGCAAATAACTTTACCAGCAGCACCAATCCCGCTTGGAACGATCTGGACGCCAACGGCAACTGGTACAACGTCCCGGGCCAGGGATATGTCTGGTCCCCCTATGAGGCCGCCAATGCCGGCTTCGATCCCTACGGATACGGAAGCTGGATGGCGACGCCCGGCTATGGCTACATCTGGGCATCGGCCTATCCCTGGGGCTACTGGCCCTACCAGTGCGGGATGTGGAACTTCTACGACGGCTTCGGCTGGGGCTGGGCGCCGGGCATGGGCATGGGACCGGGCATGGGAATGGGAATTGGCATGCCCATGGGTATGGGCCAGTGCCGTCCCTGGTGGAGGATGGGCGGTTATGGCGGTATCAACATCGGCATAGTTCCCAGGGGTTATCGTCCCATCCCTCACCCCATTTTGCGCGGGCCGATCGGCCGCACTACCAGCCCGGTGATTCCCGTGCACCGGCCTTCTCCTGTAGCCAACGGCGGACTGCCGGCGCGCAGCCTGAATGCGCCCGCGCAGATTGCCGGATACACCGTGCAGCCGCTCCGTCCGCTGCCTTCCCAGCAAAGTTATGTCCACTCGGCGTCGGGCTTTGTCTATCATCCCGCGGGCGCCTATCAGGGAACGCAAACGCCGGGCGGATACACAACTAACACCCGGCCGGTTATCGGCAACCGTCCCAGTTATGTGCCTGCTCCCCCCACCGTTTACTCGCCGGTCCGCGTTTATACGCCTCCTCCCAGCCAGAATGCTACTCCGCCCAGCCGGAACGCTACTCCTCCCAGTTCGAGCCCTCCCCAGGGCGGAGGCAGGGTTGGCAAGCCGCCGAGTGGAGGCGGATATTCAGGGGGTGGAGGGTCGGCCAGCCGGCCCTCGGGCGGAGGTGGTTACTCCGGCGGCGGTGGCGGCGCCAGCCACAGCAGCGGTGGCGGTGGTGGTGGCGGTGGTGGCGGCGGCTCGCACAGCGGCGGCGGACACCACTAATACTACAGTTGTGAATCGAAAACTCCGGAGGGAGCAGGGAGCTTCAGCCCCCTGAGAGAGTGCTAATTTGCGGGGCCTTCAGGCCCGGGCCTCTGCGCCTCTTTCCGCGAAAAGTAGCAAGTACAACTGTAGTACTAATGTCCTGAGTCTAAAGTTCGATTCTTAAATCGAAGCAGCAAGACTTGCGTTGCCGCGTTGCCGCGGGAGTTAATGGAGACTCAGGCCTCTTCCCTTCGCACAATTCCGCTAACCTGCTAAAAAGAAACAAAAGTGTAAGTTCAACAAAATAAATAATATCCACGAACGTAGGTTTCATCCCCTTGCGGGTCGGCGGAGCCGGTGGGGGACTAACTTGCTATCCCCGCGAAGCGGGGGCTAACCCGCCGCCGTTATCAAAAGACTTAAACGAAGTTATGCAATGAACTTCAGATTCACCACACTAAGATATGCCGCTTAAACGCTGTCCTTTCGGGCCGGATCAATAAGCATCGCCGAACGCCCGGATCGAGTAGTATTCCGATAAAGATCCATGTAAGCGTCAGTCATGGCTTCAAAAGTAAAGCGAGCGCGGTACGCCGCTTCCGCGTTCCGCGAGAACTGCTCCCGCTCTGCATCGCTGCTTGCCAGACGAACAATCGCCGCGGTCATTTGCGTGGCGTTTTCAGCAGGCGTAGTTAATCCCGCCTTCGCCAGCCGCACCACTTCCGCCATTCCGCCTACGTCGGTCACAATTGCCGGCACTCCCAGAGAGAAGGCTTGCAAGAGCGAGATGGGCAACCCCTCCGACCTTGAAGACATAATGAAGGCGTCGGCGGCGGAAAAGAATGGCGCTACGTCGAGTTGCTGCCCCCAGAACCTTACCTGCGCGTCAATGCCCAACTCCGCGGCCTGTCTCTCCAGCGCCTGGCGTTCGCTGCCATCGCCCACCATCCAGAGCCGCAGCCCCGGCAAGGAAGAAAGCGCGGCATGAAAGGCATTCAACAGCAGGGCGTGGTTCTTCACAGGCGCAAGCCGGCCGACGTATAGCAATGTAAATCCGGTTTTGGGCGGCCACCGCTCACTCGCCGCCCTCTCCAGCGGGACCGCGCCATTGTAGACGCGCACGACCTTCCGCGCCGGAACGCTGTGCATGCTCTTCACATTCTCCACCGTTGCATCGCAGATGCCGACGACCCAGTCGCAGAAGCAGGCCGCTAAGGCGTATTTCAACTCCTCGGCCACCTTGCGCGGCGGGCCGACCAGGCTGTGCCGGGTCGATACGACGCTTGCCGCGCCCGTCATTCTTGCCGCCATGGCCGCGTAGATCGTCGGCGTAGGGTTATGAAGATGCACGGCGACGGGCCGCGCCTCCCTGAATATCCGAAAGAAGTTCCGCGTCGCGTCCGGCAGGCTCCGTCCGACATTCGCCTCGACGGTAAAGCCTTCCTCCCGCATCCGCTCGCCGAGTGCGCCAAGCGCTGCCACCGCATAGACGCACGGGGCGTGCCCCTGCTCTCGCTGCCGGCGGCACATCTGCGAAACGAGTGTCTCGGCGCCGCCCATATCCATGCTGTCTATTACGTGCGCAATCCTCATAAAGCTTGCCTGAATCTCCGACAGCGCGGTACTTCTCGAGCCTCTGTTCCTGGATCTCCTCGCGCAAGGTGTTTGATCACTTGAATCAGCGCATCAGGTTCATAGTCCGCAGCAAGATGTACATCGCGAGCAGGAGCGAGATCGCCAGAATACCTGTGTAGGGCAGCACACGCGCCAGCCGCAGGCGCGGACCGATCATCCCTCGCTGCAGGGCCATTTCGTAGACCACTTCCACCATGCCGCCCAGTATGAAGAGCGTTATAGCAAAAGCCCGAGACAAAAACCAACACGTAATCAGAAAGCCGGTTAACGACAGGATCAGCACCCTTGCCAAACGGTTGACTTCCTCTTTGTCGAGTGCCTCCACTCTCCTCACCGCCTGTGGAAAAGGACCATCCTCATGCACGATCGGTTCCCCCTCGCTCACCTTGTCCGGCGATGCAACATCCAAAGCGTCTCTTATCGTGGAGAACAGGAACAGCGACCAGAAGTACAATCCGAAGAAGCCCAGCTCTGCCGCGCAGACTACCAGCGAGTTGTGCGCGGTCAGACCGTCTTCGGTATAGTCTCCTATGGCGCCCGCGCCCACCCCAAATAATGGATGAGTCTTGAAAGCTCCCATCCCCTCGGCCCAAAGATCGGAGCGGCTCATGCCCGAATCGACCGAAATCTCCCGCCCGCCCGTGAAGTGCAGGGCCATTGCCGCAGCGAACAATCCCGTCGCAATTAGCAGCGAGGGTACCGTGCCAATACGCTGGCGGAACGCCACGATCGCCACCACCACCAAGGCCAGCAACGCGCCTCGCGAGTGCGTCAGGTACGCTCCGAACAACAGTACGCACACCGGCAGCAACACTAAGACGATGTTCCGAAACACCTTTTTCGGTTGCCAGAAGATGAACGCCAGTGGAATCACGGAGACGATCAACTGGGCAAGGTCGTTCGGGTCATTGATCTGTCCAAGTCCCCTAATCCGGTAGAAGGCCTCCCCCGCATCGTTCCTCGTCGGATAAAGATAAGGAATCTCCTGGGGCTCTTGCGGGAGATCCCCGATCCCATGAGAATTCGTGTTGAAGGAGGGAACGTTCGGGGCTCCGCGAAGAGCAATGCACCCGTTCGCAATTACAAACAGGCAAACAAACAGCAGCATGAGGACGAGAATCTGCAACTTCTTTTTCGAGTTGCAATGCAGGACCACGAGGAAATAGGCGATGCCTCCTTGCGGAAGGAATCCCAGAGATGTCTGCACCGCTCGCCCCGGCCAACGCAGCCAGAAAAGCACTGAAAAGAAGACCGCGACTACCAACCCGATCAAGGCCAGCGACTGCGGTGTCTTCAGGATGATCGACCCCCGCAGCTTATGCAGCGATACGAAGACGATCAGTACTCCAAGAACTATCTCGATATGTATAGCCGCAAGCGGCCCGAATAGAGTAGCAGGCGTCAGGTAGTTCGTAACGAAATAGAGGATGCTTAGAACAAGGCCCATAGCGAATGTTCAGATCAATTGCGGCTGGTGGAAGCAGAATAATCCACACCGATCCTGTACACCTCACTGGGACGGTTTCTAGGGGAGGGAGCCTGCAGCCAACGTTAGTGTCTCCATCGTCCATTGTAGCAAAATGCGGAGCCGTCGCGTGAATCGGGCCGAACACAGACAATCGCATGAATAGGGTGCCTTGGGAATGCGGCAAGATCGGGAGCTTCCAATCCCGATCCTCTTGGGACGATAAGGTGCGCAAGGAAGCTTCAGGCCATTCCCGAGCTCGAGCGGCTGGATTCCGATCCTTCCTCAATCCTGGAAGGGCAAGCGCCACAACCGCCGCCAATCTTAGGCTCCCCGTCCGAACCGGCCTGCTTGCGATTGTCGCACCGGACATGGCCTGATAGCATCGGAGGGAGATGAGCAAGCTGGGGCGGCATATCGGAAGCGCAGAATGGAACACGGTATTGCCTTCAAGGGAGAGTAACATGGGTGCCGTTGACCGGGCGCTGGAGCAGTCGGATGCACGCTGAAAGTCAGCCATTCCCCACTGAATTCCAGGCGCCCAGGCTGCCGAGCCGCATCCCATCGCTCGATGGTCTGCGAGCCCTCTCCATTGGACTAGTCATCGTCGGCCACTCGGCGGATTCACTCAACGCCCCGCACTTTCTCAATTACTTCATGCATCTCGGCAACTTTGGGGTTCGCTGCTTCTTCATCATCTCGGGATTTCTGATTACGACGCTTCTGCTGAAGGAACGGGAGAAGACTGGCCGCATATCGATGAAGGGCTTCTACATCCGCCGGGCACTGCGGATCTTCCCGCCCTCGCTGACCTACATTGGCGTCATCGCGATCTGTTGCGCCCTGGGCTGGCTCACGCTCAAGCACGGCGACCTGGCTAACGCCCTTACCTACACCATCAACTATCGCGACGATCCCGCGCATTGGTTCCGTCATCTCTGGTCGCTTTCGGTCGAGGAGCAGTTCTACCTGCTCTGGCCGGGCGTGCTCTGGATGGCAGGCACCCGGCGGGGAGCGAAGGCCGCATGGGGCGTCATCATCGCAGGTCCGGTCATACGAGCGATCATGTGGCTCGTCTTCCATGCCGGCGAGCCCGCCATGACCAAGCACTTTGAGGCCGTCGCCGACACGCTTGCGACCGGCTGCCTGCTCAGCATGAACTTCAACCGGATCGGCGCGGTCCAGTGGTACCGGCGCTTTCAATCATCGAGGTTTTTCTGGATCGTCGCCCTGGGACTGGTCCTGGGCGGAAACGGTCTCTTCGCCTTCAACCCGGCGAGCTTTTATATTGTCGGGCAATCGGTCGCCAACCTCGGCACTGCGCTCTGTATCGATTGGTCCATCCGCAACTTTGGCAGCACGGTGGGCCAAGTTCTGAACTGGGGCCCAATCGTCTACATCGGCGTGCTGAGCTATTCGCTCTATCTATGGCAAAACGCCTTTCTCAACCCCGACTGGGACGCATGGCCGGCCAGGCTCCCAACGAATCTCTTCCTTGCATTCGCCCTGGCAGTTGCTTCCTATTACCTTGTCGAAAAGCCCTTCCTCCGGCTAAAGCGGCTCGCCCAGCCTGCAAAGGCGAAATCCGCCTGAAGCGGTAACTTGCGTGAAAAGACTCGGCTCAAGCTGCGCCTCCGCGCGCGCATAGGAGTCCCGAGCGCGAGCAAGCGTGGCGCTCAAAGGGCGCCGGCCGCAGCGGCGCTCCGGTCTGTCGCGATATCGGCACGCCCGCCGGCGTCAGCGTGAAAGAGCGTGTCCAGGCAGAACAGAACGCTGAACACGATCCACGTGGCGGCCAGAAGTATCTTGCAGAGTTGCGGCAAGGGGCCCTGGGCCGCCAGGTCGAAGAAGAGCGAGCCAAGCGTAAAGGTCGTCAAAGCAAGCAGCGCGGCAGGCAGGATTCTGGGCGGAGTTCGCAGAGCCTTTACCCAGAGAATTGCCAGCACGATGAAGGCAGCGCTGTAGCCGTTCCGCCACGAGACGGGAGAGACGCAGGCAATCACCAGGCCAAAGACTGCAATCGCAATCGTCTTCGATACGCGATCGAGGCCATGGCGGTTGCGCCAGGCGAGAAAGAGGCAGACGAGATAGAAGACGCCGCTGATCGCCTTGGCGGCAATCGCCAGAGCGCGGGGCAGGCTTGGCATCACCCCTTGCGCTGCGTCGATGGTGAAGATCCTTCCGCAGTAGATCCAGGTCAGCAGCGAGCCGATGCTTTTGTTCGACATGGCCGGAATGCCGCCGCCCATGGTCGACATGACCGTGGGATAGATGGCTACGGTATGCAGTCCATTCACAGCCGCCATTGCCGAAACGAGTCCGAGAGAGACTCCCAGGTAAGAAAGAAGCCATCTACGGTCCTTCCAGACAAGGAAGAGGGGGAGAACCAGAATGGGAGTAACCTTGAGCGCCGTCGCAAGAGCGAAGGCCGCGGCCGATAGAACTACCCGGCCGTCGGAGTAGGCGACCACGCCGACCGTCCACAGCGCGAAGAGGACGATTGTGATCTGTCCATCCGCAACAGCCTCGTTGACCGGCCAGAAGCTGTACGCCGCCACGGCCAGCGCGACAAACTCAAAACTGAGTACCGGCAAACGCAACATGCGGGCAAGCAGGAGAACCGACGCCAGCACCAGCGAAAGGTTGAAGGCTCGCCAGAGGGCGGCGGCCAAACGAGGCGGAAGATGGGAGAAAGGTGAGAGCAGGTCGGCAAGCAGAGGGGGGTAAACGTAAAACGAAACGTCGTTGAAACCGGCGGCCTTGGCATGAGCTGCTACGGCGCTGCCCGCAGGGGCCTCAAGACTGAACTCCGGGTTCTCTGTTGTTGCCCCGGTATAGAGGTCAGCATGAGGATTCTCATGAACGGCCTGCGCGGCGAAGTAGTAGACGTAGAAGTCGACATTCGCCCCCGATCCAGGATGGCCCAGATATCGCTGCGCCAGGGAGCTGATCAGCAGCGAGGCCAGCACCAAAGCAAATAACGTCTTGATCTCAACAGGTGTTGCGAAACGATTCATGCAACCCTTTCCGGCGGAGAGTCCTGACCTCGCGCCGCGAGGCGCCAAAGAAAAACAGTTTCGCCCAGTGAAAGCTCAGGGCGCTTGAAGTTCGTAGATCTTCAGATCGCCGTAGTAGGGGTCGGGAAAGTGCCCGACCAGCTTGCTTTGGGCGATCACCTCGGCTAAATGACGATTGAGATCGGCAATGAAGGCTTCATCGGTTTGCAAGCCGCCGGTCATCACACGGTCGCCGGTAATGAAGTATCGGGCGTGGAACTGGTTGGCAGCCATCCAGGGGTCGGTGCGTTCGTAGGAGATAAACGGGTGATCGTGGAGGGCGAGCCAGAAGGTAATGGTCCCATAAGCGGTCTGGCCCGGGGGAATCACGCTGCGCAACTCCACCCCCACCTTGTTGTAATCCGCGCTGCGCGCGGCGCGCAGCAGAAATACGTTCGCGGATACCTGCGCGGCGATGACCAGGCAGGAGAGAGCCAGGACGGCGCGATGCAGCCTCCGGTTGGAGCTGCTGGCGGCAACCGCGGCGCCAATGGTCAGGGCAAAAAGCGGCGCAACCAGCGCCAGATATCGCGATGACTTGTTCGCCGTATAAATGAGCCAAAGCACTGTGGGGGTCAGCAAGAGCAATTCAAGATAAAACCACTGCCGGCGCAGCTTCCAGAGCAGAAAGCTGGCAGCCAGGAAAAAGAGCGGAATGGGAATCCTGACGGGAATCGACTCCAGCCCATGCCCGTGCAGCATGTTGAAGCCGAGCAGGTCGGAGTAGCGATGGCCCTCCTGAAGGAACTTCGACCAGAGCGGAGTGCCCGCGGCGCGGCTCAGATACTCCTGGCGGAAGCCGGCGCGCCCCATGGGAGCGGTAAGTATCCAGACGGCGAACGGCACAAGGCCGAGGGCATACCCGAATGCATAGGCGCCTGCGCCCCGCAGCGGAAATCTGCCGCGCCTGCGATCGAGAACCATGGCCAGAATGCCGAAGGAAACAATGTAGCCCAACACCGTGATATGAAACATCGTTCCCGCGGCGATGGTGAGGCCACTCAGGAAGGCCCAGACGATCTGATCGCGACGGGCATACCGCGCAAGTGCCAGCAGCGAGGCCAGGATCGCCATGGTCGCTAACGCCTCGGGCCGGGCAGTGCGTGAGGTGAGCACAATCAGGTTGTCGGTTGCAACCAGAAACGTCGAGACCAGGGCCCCTTTCTCCCCAATTACGCCGCGCGCCAGGCGATAAGTTAGAAGGATGATTGCAAGCCCGGCGAGAATCGATCCCAGGCGGGCGGGTATCTGACCCGTTCCCAAGAGCCGGAAGGCCGCGGCGATGATCATCGCCGTTCCGGGGGGCCGCGCATCGAACTGGTTTTCCAGGTCGTTCGGGCCGATAGCCGGATCCTTGATCCCGTCGCCTTGAGCGATCGAATAGGCCGGTCCGGCATACCAGCTTTCATCTGTAACCCAGCGATGGGAAAGATAGGGGAGCGCCTGCAGAAGAAACAAAAAAATGGCGCCACTCAGCCATGCGTAGACAGCGGCACGGGTGAGAGATCGGCCGGGGAGCGGTGATTCCGCAGCCTCGGCCCGGGCCGGCCACCGGATCGACGAACTGGATGCAGACGGCATTAATCTCCCCTTTGCAGATCGGCTGCCGGCGCAAGCACCCTCATCGAAGTACAGTTCACATTTCAAAAACGAAGCGGTATGCTCCGATTGTCTGAGATGCGCGGTGCGTTAGGCCGAGCGAATGTGGCTGTCTCAAACAGAATATCGCAGGTGGCAGGGTGACCATTGAAGATCGCTCTGCAGATCACTCCCAACCATGAGCCCTTGTTCGGGACTCGCGATGAGAATCTCAGGCTGATGGAAGACTCGCTCGGCGTGCGCATCGATCTGCCCTCTGACGCCGTGCCCGTAGAGGGACCGGAGGCTGGCGTGCGGCTTCGCCGCATGGATTGATCTCTCTCAAAACGGGTGAATGGGATTCGGCCGAAGTTGAGAGCTTCACAACTCTCAGTTCGCTTCTCACTGACCGCTGTTTCTTGGTCCCCAGTCCCTGGTCCCTAAGTCCCTACGCACCCATCAGTTCCGACAGCGGTGGATACCGGAACCGTGCCTTCGCGATCGGCGTCCCCAGAACTTCGATCCGGCTAAGGTCGCGGCTGCCCACGCCCAGATGTTCGGCCAGGCGCAGTGTGCTGTCGGCGGTCTCAAACGGAGGCGTCCCTCGATCGGCCATCGGATCGAATCCCATCACGGCCGTGGCTACGGCATCGGTGGAGACGCAGTTCATCCCCGCAATCAGCACTCCGGGATGTACCGCCTGGTGCACCCACCCGTGGCCCTGGTTCGGCAATTCGCCGCCGGTCATGCTGTAGATGCCGTCGATCACCGCCAGGTGCACCGGCCTGGCCGAAACCAGGTCGGCGACGATTCTGGGCACGCGATAGCCCTGGTCCTTCGAATTCGTGGTGTCCACCAGCGGCGGCGCGCTCTTCGCCGGCAGGCGCGAACCATCGTGCATCGGCCCCCGAAATCCGCTCGGAACGATGCCCGGCTCATCCACCGGAGCGGTGTTGCTGTAAATCGTGCTGGGAGTGATGCCGAAGCAGTTCTTCATGGAGAGCGTCACGCCGGCGGCGCGGTGCTCCTTGAGCTTGGCCAGGGAGACAAACACATCCGTGTCCCGGTAGGAATGGTTCAGATCGTAGCCCGCGTACATCAGGCCGCCGCCGGGAACCATGAACCGGGCGTAGCTCTTGCCGCTGCCCAGGAAGTTGGTGTTCTCAAACTCCACGCGCGTGGCGGCGCTCGCAAAGTCCTTTGGCTGCCAGCCCGCGGCCATCATGAACTCTTCCAGCGGCCTAGTGCCGAAGGGAGCGCTCTCCAGCAGTCTCACCCGCGTCGCTCCGGCCTGGCCCAGCAAAGAAACCAGTGCGCCGATCACCTGCGGGTGTACCCAATGCGTCATCTCGTTGGGCATGCCGTTCAGCCGGTCGGTCGGCGTGCTGGTCAGGTTCAGCTTGATGGCCACGGTTTTGCCCCGGACCAGCGATGGCAGCCCGCCCAGTTGGTCGAACATGGTTGAAAGCACATCCACCACCTGGCGGTCGTATTCGCGGCACATCCCGATGGCGACCGGGCTGGCCGGGGCATGCTGCGCCTTGAGCAGCGAGGGCTTGGCAATATACGCGCCGGCAGCCATTCCCATGGCGCCGAGAAACTCTCTGCGGGAACAAATCATCTTCATGGTCAGGTCAACCTCTCGGGATCGGCGGAACAGTTTTGAAGAATCGGGGAAGAGCAATTTCGGCTTCAATCCCAACAAACCTGGCCAATTGTACCCCGGAGCGTAAACAACAGGGAATAGGGAACAGGGAATAGCCACCCCGGTGAACGAAGGCCGTCCGTCGGCGCCCCCGGCAGCGACCAGGAAAAAGCTGGGTGGGAAGCCAAAACCCCAAGGCCAGATTGCTTTGAAAGGGCACGACCGGGGCACCGGGGAGCCGGGGTACCCCTGGGTCGGGGCCGGGTCGAGGCCGGGTCGCGCGCCGCAAGGGGCACATAAACTGCGGGGCTTTATTGAGGACTGCATAAGTAATGTCCGGACAAACGCGCCGGAGGCGCAGAGTTGGTTAGCCCCGCGCTTCAGCGTGGGGGAAAGGGATTCCACAAGTTCGTTACGGAGTCCCGTAGGGACGGCGCAAGGACATAGTTTGTGCAGGAACCAATAGCCCCCGAGGCATGCTTTTACCTGCTTACCCATCGGCAATTCGATCTCTTAGAGACCGATCAGAATCCCCGGGGTGAAGGGACAAGTCCTCGTCGCTGGGGCGAGGATTCGCCTTTGAGACCTGGGAGATCACGGCCCTGAATCAAGAGGCTCTTCTGACCACGGATACCTGGCTCGCTGACTCGCTAACCTGCCAACCCCGCGTCAGCGGGGGCTGACTCGCTGCGTTTGTCTAAAGAGTCGCTGGGGTGGCTGTCCACTGTCCACTGTGCAGAAAAACCTCCGAAAACCTCCCGTAAACCTACCGAAAACCCCCAATTAACCTCAATAAACCCCCCTTTTCGAGGTTTTCAGGTGAGTTCTCAGCAACCCTTTCTTCTGAAATGGAAAATTCTCGGCAGCAAAAACGCCTTTTTCGCAACCCTGTAGAGTTAAGTCCTCAAAAAAGCACAACCACTTGAGCGAACCTTTGGCCCTGTTTCGTAACCCTGTAAGCGAACCATTAACGTTTACGTCGCTGCTTATAAGCGGCCATTTCAGGCCACGCCGGCCCATTGAATTTTCGCTTACATGAGCCGCCGGCGGATCAGATCCAGAGCTTGCTGGGTGGCGAATTCTCTTACCCGGTTGCGGTCGCCGCGGAAGGTCCGGTCCATCACTTCGGTGCGCAGAGGATCGGAGAGCGCGATGTAAACCAGCCCGACGGGCTTGGTCTCAGTGCCGCCGGTAGGGCCGGCGATGCCGGTGATTCCCAGTCCCAGAGTAGCCCCGGTGCTGAGGCGGATGCCGATGGCCAGAGCTTCGGCGACCTCAGCCGAGACCGCGCCCTTCTCGGCGATCAGATTCTCGGGAACCCCTGTAAATACGGCCTTGAGCGAGTCTGCGTACACGATGGCTCCGCCAAGAAATGAGCGCGAACTTCCCGGCACTGACGTGATGCGCTGCGCGATCATCCCCCCGGTGCAGCTCTCCGCGACGGCCAGAGTGGATTGCCGCAGGCCCAGATAATACAGAACGATTTGCTCCAGTGATTCGCCGTCAGAGGAATAGAGCCAGTCTTCGAGAGCTTCTTCAAGGCGCGTGGCCAGCTCGTCGACACGTTGGTGAGCCAGCTCAGCCGAGGACTTGGAGCAGAGCAGCGTGACCTGGATGTCGCCCGCGTGCGCCAGTATAGTGGTTTCAACATCCGGATACGTAGTGTAGATGGGGGCCAGCAGCTTGTCCGCCTGCGACTCGGGAATCATAGCGGCGCGCAGTGTGCGCCTGGCGATATGGCGCAAGGGCACTTCGGCGCGCAGGCGCGGCAGACAGGCCTCATCGAATAATGGACGGCATTCGTTGGGCGGGCCGGGGACCAGCAGCACAAGCTTGCGATAGCCCTCGAAGGTGACATCGAGCCACTGCCCCGGAGCACTGCCGTTGGGGTTGGGCAGCAGCGTCGCGCCCTGAAGAACGTCGGCCTGCTTCAGGTTGTTCTGCGGCATGGATATCCGCCAGGTCGCGGCGCGGGCGTGCAGAGCGGCCACCTGCGCGGCGTCGCGGCGCAGGGTGAGTGAGAGCGCTTCGGCGACAGCTTCGCGCGTAAGGTCATCCTCGGTGGGGCCCAGACCACCCATGATGATCAGAATATCGATGCGGCCGAGTGCGGTGCGGATGGCGCTGACCAGGTCCTCGAGGCGGTCGCCGACAATGGTCTTGAAGGAGACGGCGACGCCGATCTCGTTGAGTCTTTCGGTGAGATAGAGGGAGTTGGTGTCCTGGCGCCAGGGCGTGAGCATCTCGGAACCGACGGCGATGATTTCGGATTTCATAAGTGCAGCTTCCAGCTCCTGGCTTCTAGCTTCTAGCTCGGGTCGTGCAGGGGCGGGGGTCATTGCTTCGAGTCTGCTGGGTTTGACCGCTTCGCAGCTTTCACCGCGAAACAAGCTAAAAAGCTAGAGACTAGAAGCTGGCAGCTAAGAAAGATTCAGGCCCTCGACTCCCAAATCCACATCATAAACGGCCTCGTTGGTGGTGAGAATGGTAGAGCCGAGGGGGGAGAAGGCGACGCCCACAAGGTTCACTCCGGCCACAACCAGCGAAGCATCGCCCTGGGGCGTCACGCGAACCAGGCCGCGGTTGCCGTGCAGGCAGGCAGCCAGATAGACGTCACCGTCTTTTGAGAGCGCGAGACCCTGCGGACGCCCCAGACCGCGATACCAGGCGCGGATGTCGCCGTTGGGCTCGATGGCCCAGATCGCATCGTTGGAGGAGAGCGAGGGTGCGGTAACGAAGACGGTTCCGGCGGCGTTGACGGCGAGGTGATACGCCGCGGGGCTGGGTTCGAGTGTGGCGTGGACGAAGATCTGGCGCTGTGGATTGATCTTGAAGATCGTTCCGCTGCGGTCGCCCACAAACAGGTTGCCCTCGGCGTCGAAGGCTGCGCCGGTAGCCACGCCCATGCCTTCAGCGTAGATGGTGGACTCTCCGGCGGCGTCAACACGGTAGACGTTGCCCTCGGCGCGGGAGGTGACAAAGAGGTCGCCTTCGGGTGAGAAGGCCAAGCCGGTGGCGTTGAGAATGCCGGTGACAAAAGGAGTGCCGTGGCCGCCCGGGCTCACTCGAACGACCGAGACCGGGGTCTGTTTGCCGCGAGGGCCGGAGATGGTGGCATAGATCATGCCGGAGCGGCTGACGGCCGGGCTGGTCACGGGATGCAGACCGTCAGATAGCTGGCGGGCGATGCGCAGTGGCGCGGTGTTGCTGGCGCCGGAGGGGTTGCGGACTTCGATCAGGCCGGTGGTTGCCTCGGCAGGGACAGCAAATGCGAGGCGCGTGGGCCGGCTCATCAGCACCTGTGCCGGCACGCCGTCCACCATCACGGCAGGGGCGCTGAAGCCGTCTGGGCCAAGCCGGATGCCGAGTATTTCAACTTCGCCGAGGGGTAGCGCTGCGGCGGGGACGATGTAGTCGATGCGGGGTTCGAGGAGAGCTGCGGGAGCGGATTGGGCAGGGGAACGCGCCATGTCAGTGTCAGAACCAGATGCGCAGCAATGCTGCTATACCCCAAGCATACAGCCCGGCGGCCACATCATCGAAGACGATGCCCCAGCCGCCGGGCAGGCTTTCAAGCTGGCGCGCGGGGAAAGGCTTGGTGATGTCGAAGAGCCGGAAGAGGACGAGAGCGATGAGAGCGTGGCGCCAATCGGCAGGGCAGCCGAGCAGCGCGATCCACTGCCCGGCGACCTCGTCGACGACCACGAAGCCTGGGTCCTCGCGGCCCGATTCGCGGGCCACGATGGTAGCGGCGGGCACGCCCAGCAGGATTGAGACAGCGATGGCGGCCAGGAGAATGAAGAACAGCGCGCGCGCTGAGGGATGCAGGCCCCAGGCGCAGGCTGCCCAAAGCAGCAAAGCGGCGACTGAGCCCCAGGTGCCGGGGCCGGGTTTGCCGTAGCCGGCGCCAAAGAATGTTGCGACCGCCCAGGCCCACCAGCACTTCGTGCCGTGCCGGTTTTGGACGAGCGTCTGGGGAGAGCCCTCAGTCGTCATTGGAGTCTCCGCCGCTGCCGCCCAGTTCACCCAGATCTTCCAGGACTTCGGGGTCGAGAATGGGCGAGCTGATCTTGTATACGCCCATGGCCCACTTGCCGAGATCGATTTTGCGGCAGCGATCCGAGCAGAAAGGAAAGTCTTCGTCCGTCATGCGGACCAACATGCCGCAGGTGGGGCAGCGCAGGAGCTTTGCGGATTTCTTCTTTGCGGGCATCGCGGTTTTGGCTGCCTCGGGGCAGCAATCAAGGATTATGGTAGCGCGCGGAGGTGGGTGATTGTTATCCGCTCATGGAATCGCCTGCGTGATGCGGGTTTTCAGGGGCCAGTTCACTACAATCGATGGGACGTTGGATGGCCTCTGAACAAGAGAGGTTTTCTTGAAGGTAAGAGGTTGAAAAGCGCAAATGGATAAGGAAGGCTTGATGGGATTCTTCGATTTGCAGGTGAACGGGTACGCTGGGGTCGACTTCAATGGAGACGATCTTGACCCGGCGCGTGTTGACGCCGTGTGCGCGCGGCTTGCCAGTGAGGGCGTTGACGGGATGCTGGTAACCATCATCACGGATTCTCTGCCTGCGATGGAAGCCCGGCTCAAGAGCCTGGTTCGACTGCACGCGAGTATCTCTTCGTTTCGGCAGATCATGCGCGGGTTTCACATCGAAGGACCATTCATCAACCCGGCGGAGGGTTACCGGGGAGCGCACCCTGCGGATGCCGTCTTCAAGGCCGACAAATCCGCAATGCGGCGATTGCTGGATGCTGCCGATGGATTGACGCGGCTGGTTACGCTGGCTCCGGAGCAGGACCCGGGCCTGGAAGTTACACGGATGCTCGCGGAAAGTAACATCGTCGTATCCGCCGGCCACACTAATGCCTCGATGGATGAGTTACGTGCGGCGATCGATGCGGGAGTTACGATGTTTACTCATCTGGGCAATGGATGTCCGCCGAATTTGCCCCGGCACGACAATATACTGAATCGGGTTTTGAGCCTTCGCGAGCAGCTATGGGTCAGTTTCATCGCGGATGGGGCGCATATTCCATTCTTTGCGCTGAAAAACTACCTGGACATAGTTGGAGCGGATAAGTCGATTGTAGTTACAGATGCCATCTCCGCCGCCGGGTTGGGGCCGGGAAGTTATCGATTCGGACGAGGGGATCTGAACATTGGGGAGGATGGCATCGCCCGTTCGCCAGACGGCTCGCACCTGGTGGGCTCGACGATCACCATGGCAGAGAGCTTCAGAAATTTGACGCAGAAGCTGGGGCTTGGCGAGGGAACTGCGAGAAAACTTGTGGACGCGAATCCGCGCCGGGCCATCGCAGATCCATGAGGAGAAATCAAGGAGGAATTGCCAGGACGAAGGAGACTGATGTTGGCCGTTCAGGCTTCACCGCGAGGGTACGGCAGTGTTCGATGCAAGACAGAGCAACGTGCGGAATGTGACGAGTTATGCGCGGGTTCGGATCGTGCTGCTGGGACTGGTGAAGGCCGTCTTAGGGCTGCTTCCTACAGGCCCTTCAGCAGCGCCTCTAGCTGCTTCAAACCCTCCTGACGCGCCGTCACATTGGCCGGATTCGTGTTGCCCGGGTCTTCGCCGGCGCGCATGAATCCATGCCCGGCGCCGTCGTAGACGACCGGATCGTATTTCTTGCCGGCAGCTTGCATCGCGTCTTTCGTGGCCGAAACCGTTGCGGTAATGCGCGCGTCGTTTCCGCCGTAGAAGCCGTACACCGGCGCCGTGATGCGAGCCAGGGCGTCCGTCGCCGGCGGAGGGCCGTAGAAGACGAACGCGGCGCTTAGGTCCTTCCGCTCGGTGGCAAATTGAAAGCTCTTTCCTCCGCCCCAGCAAAAGCCCACGACGGCCAGCTTGCCGTTGGCCGCGGGCAGTTTCTTCGCGTAATCGGCCACCGCATTCAGATCGGCGGTTACCGTCTCCGCGGCCAGTCCGGATACCGCTTTCGTGGTCGCTTGCGTGTCGGGGAAGGCGCTGGAGCCGCCGCCATTGGGACCGAAACCGGAGAGCAGGTCCGGCGCGATAACAATGTATCCGGCTGCCGCCAGGTCATCGGCCATGCTCCGCGCCCAGTCGGAGAGCCCGAAGATTTCGTGGATGAGCAGGACCACGGTTGCGTTGTGGCTCACCTCGGGATAGACCACAAAAGCCTCAACCGTGCGGCTGCCATAGGTTACCTTGACCCATTCTTGATGGCGCGGCGATTTCTCCAGCATCTGCTTTGCCCAATCCTGGGCAGTGGCGGAAGGCATGGCGAAGGCCAGCACAGCGCAAAGGGCGATGAGGCACGCTGACGTTCAGGGAGTTGGGGAGAAGCCGCTTCTTCATGCGCGCAGTTTATCAGAGTGCTGCCGGTGCCACACCAGGGTATTTTTCGGGTCGAAATCCACAGGAAAGAAGATCCTCTTACTTACGCGGCCGGCGGCCTTCTCACCAGCAGGGCGACTCCGCTGGACCAGACTAAGGGGGCCATGTGGAATTGCGGGTTTGCTGACAGCCGGTAGAGCAGGGTAGGCACCTTTTCAGCGTGACCCTCGGGCCAGTTGGGTTGGGGGAGCATGTCGTCGATCACGTAGAAGCCGCCCGGCGCGACCAGGGCGAGGGCTTCGTCGAGGGACTCGTATTTGCCGGGCATGGCGTCGGCAAAAATCAGGTCAAATCTCACAGCAGGGCTGAGCGCGAGTTGGCGGCGTAGAAATGTTGCACCGTCTTCCACTACCAGGGTGAGACGCGGATCGTGGCCCAGGAACTCGCGAGCCACAGCCTGGACGCGTGGGTCGGTGTCGACGCTGGTGAGGGTGGATGTGGCATCCATACCGGAGAGCAGCCAGGAAGTGGCGATGCCGGTTCCGGTGCCGAGCTCGAGCAGGCGTCCGCCGGGTTTTGAGGCCGCCAGGGCCTGGAGCAGTGCGCCGGTGCGGAACTCGGAGCCCATTGTGAAGTTCAGCTCGGCTGTGCGGGCCTCGATCGAGGCCAACTCGTAAGGCGGGTTGATGAAGGGCTTATCGAGCATTGCGTTCAGTCTACAGCGGGCCGGAGAGAATGCGGGCGACGACATCGTAGTCGTGGGCTTCGGTGATCTCGGCTTTGTAAAAGCGGCCGGGTTCCGGGTTTTCGAGTTCGCCGAAGTCGTTGATGTAGACTTTGCCGTCGATTTCAGGAGCGTGGTACTGTGTGCGGCCTTCCCAGAGCAACGGTGTCTCGTCACTCTCTCCTTCAGCGAGCAGGACTAGCTCGCGGCCGATCCACTGCTGCTTGGCGCGCTTCGAGATGGACTGCTGCAATTTCATCAGGCGGCGGCGGCGAGACTCGATGGTGCGGCGGGGAAGCTTTCCGTCGAGCGGGAACGCGGCGGAGCCTTCCTCGTCGGAGTAGCTGAAGACGCCCAGCCAGTCGAATCTTGCTTCTTTGATGAACTCCTCCAGGATCTCGAGGTCGAGGAGCGATTCGCCGGGGAAACCGACGATGAAGCTGGTGCGGAGAGCGATTCCCGGCACCGTTGCGCGAACCTTTTCCAAAGTCTTCAGGAAAACCTCCGCGCCGGCGCCGCGCTTCATGGTTTTCAGCACCGCGGGCGAGGCGTGCTGAAGCGGGACGTCGAGGTATTTGCAGATATTGTCGTGGCGGGCGATGGAGTCCAGTAGCTTGCCGGTGATGCGGTTGGGATAGGCGTAGAGGAAACGGAGCCAACGCAAGCCGTCGATGCCGGCAAGGGCGTCGAGCAGTGTGGCGAGGCCGTCTTTGAGCCCAAGATCTTCGCCATAGCAGGTGGTGTCCTGGCCGATGAGCGTGATCTCCTTGACGCCGCGGGCAACCAGCTTCTGGGCTTCCGCAACCACGGATTCAAATCTCCGCGACCGGAATCTGCCGCGCAGGTTCGGTATCACGCAAAACGTGCAGGGATGGTCGCAGCCTTCGGCGATCTTGATGTAGGCCGAGGATTTGGGGGTGGTCAGGAAGCGCGGGGTCGATTCGTCGTAGAGGTAGGTGGGCAGCAGGTGGGTTGCGCCTTGCCAATCGTCGCGGCTGAAGCGGCCCTGTTGCTCGCGATGGCGCCCTTCGGGCCTTGACGCTCTTGACTGGTGCTTGTGGGAACCGGAAAGCGATTCCTGTCCGGGGCGGGTTTCGCCGGCGTTGCCGGTAATGATCGTGAATGGCGATGCGGATGCGGGCGCGGCGGGCATCACGAAGCCGGCGGCTTCGAGAATAGACTCCAGTTCGCCGGTGCCGACTACGGCGTCGACTTCGGGAATGCTTTTTCGTATTTCGTCACGGTAGCGCTCCACCAGGCAGCCGGCGACGATCAGTTTGCGGGCCGAGCCGGAGGTCTTGTAGCGCGCCATTTCAAGGATGGTGTCGACCGACTCCTGCTTGGCTGTGTCGATAAAGCTGCAGGTGTTGACGACCAGGATTTCAGCCTCTTCGGGATGAGCGGTGAGGCGCGCGCCGGCGCGGTCGAGCAGCCCCATCATCACCTCGGAGTCGACGAGGTTTTTCGGGCAGCCTAACGAGATAAAGCCCACGGAAGGGGCCGTGGGTGGGGATGGTTTGGTCACAGGTCCTATTGTACCGGGGATTCAATTTACGGACAGGAGCTCAACACCTCACATTCCATGTCCGCCGCCAACGTAGATTCTTTGCCCGGTCACCCAACGGGCTTGCTCCGAAGCCAGGAATACAATCACGCCTGCGACATCGTCGGGTTTGCCAACCCTGCCCAGCGGGATTGTAGAAAGTATTTTGCGCTCAAGTTCGGGGGTGATCCAGCCAGTTTGGACTGGCCCGAGCGAGACTACGTTGACGTTGATTCCGAACTTGCCAAGCTCGCTCGCGGCGCTTCTGGTGTAGCTCTCAAGCGCAAACTTGCTGGCGCCATAGGTGGCTTCGGATGGGAAACGCTCAGCCCCTGCCGTGCTCACGTTTACGATACGGCCCCATCGCGCTCCCCGCGCGATATGCCTGCGAGCAAACTCTGCCATCGCCAGGGCCGGCGCACGCGTATTGACTGAGAAGATCCGATCAATGGCTGCGGTGGTGATGGGTTCAGGGCGATCCGCCCACAGTTCGACGAGCTCGTTGGTGAGTTCAGCTTCCCGTGGAACAAAAGTGTCCGCTTCCCACCAGGCTGCGTTGTTCACGAGGACCTCAACCGGCCCAAGCTGGCGCTCTGCCTGCTCGAACAATTGCGGAACCGTGCTTGCGTCGGAAAGGTTGCATTCCCACGCGTGCGCCTCTGCGCCAGCCTTGTGGATTTCCGCAAGGACTTCATCGGCAGATTTCGTCAATTGAGAGCGGTAGAACCGTTGGCCGGGTACATTGTCCGGTTCTGATTCTTCGCCGAGCGGATTGGCATCCGGTTGGCGAAAGTAATGCAGAAACAATCTGGACCCCTGTGCGGCAAAGGCCCGCGCTGCACTTGCGCCAATGCCATATGGATTGTTGGCGCCGGTGATCAGAACGACTTTTTCCTTGAGTCCCGGATCGATCATGGCATTTTCGAGGCAGTATACGCCTGTTCATTGCGCCAAGCCATCGCCGGCAAGATGCGGGACAGGACCGGCCACAGTTAGCGATCGGCGTTTTGCGCAGCGTGGGGCTTCCAGCCGATCCGATTCTGGGGTCTATGTAGTGGTAAAATCAATCAGTGCCGGGTCCTACGCGACGTAATCCCGCCAATCCCGCCAGGTCCGGAAGGAAGCAACGGTAACGGGCTAGTACGGGCGCAGTAGGTCACCCGGTACTTTTTTGCGCTGTTGTAGTTTTCTACGATTCAGAGTGGCGAGCCCGGGGTGACGCCCTGGCAGACCCGCAAGGAGAATTCCATTGAGTCTTATCGTTCGTCCTGTGGTAGGCCGGCGTGCAAAGATTACTGCGCTCGGAACCTACGTCCCTCCCGATGTGATTACAAATAAAGACCTTGAAAAGATGGTGGATACCAACGACCAGTGGATTATGGAACGGACTGGCATCCGCGAGCGGCACGTGCTGGCCAAGGGGCTGGGCGTGAGCGATATGTGTACAGAGGCTGCTAAGAAGTGTCTGGCGGCTCGGGGCATCGAGGCCGGCGAGGTCGAGCTCATTATTGTGGGCACGGTGACGCCGGACATGATGTTTCCGTCCACGGCGTGCCTGGTGCAGGACAAAATCGGGGCCAAAGGAGCGTGGGGGTTCGACGTTTCCGGGGGCTGTTCGGGGTTTGTCTACGCGCTGCAGGTAGGCGCGAAGATGGTGGAGAGCGGGGCGCACAGCAAGGTGATGGTGTGCGGGGCGGATGCGAATACGCGCATGACCGACTACACTGACCGGACCACCTGCGTGCTTTTCGGCGACGGCGCCGGGGCGGTGCTGATTGAGCCCGCGGAAAAGGGCGAGATCGGGTTCATCGACTATGTGAACGAGATCGACGGGTCAGGGGGCGTGAGCCTGAATCTGAAGGGCGGCGGCAGCCTGAATCCGTCAAGCCACGAGACCGTGGACAAGAAGATGCACTACATCTACCAGGACGGTCCGGCGGTGTACAAATTCGCGGTTCGGAAGATGGCCGAGGCCACGTCGAAGGTGTTGGAGCGAAATGGAGTCACCGGTGCTGACCTGGGGTGCTTTATTCCCCACCAGGCCAACAAACGGATTATTACCGCGACGGCCGACCGGCTGGGGATGGACCCGGAGCGGGTGATTATCAACATCGAAAAATACGGCAATACGTCGTCGGGGACGATTCCCTTGGCCATGGAAACTGCCATTGAGCAGGGCAAGCTGAAGAAGGGCGACCTGGTGCTGCTGGCCGCGGTCGGAGCGGGATTTACGGTTGGGGCAACGCTGCTCAGGTGGGAGATTTAAACGCCAGCCTCCACTTTTTTGGCTCCTGGCTTCTAGCCATATCCTCTGGATGCCAGCTCTGTTTTATCGCCCAGAGAACAGAATCCGGCCGCATTATGCGTGGGGTTTAACAGCTTTGTGGGTTTGGCATATACTGTGCTCTTACAGATATGCCCATGATTCTAAAGATGATATTGACGCTAAGCTCAGCCGTTACTCTTCGTTTCGCAAACTCAGGCTAACAACCGCGAACTCTCGATGACAGCCATTTTAGCTCGAAATAGTAACGGGAATAGTAACAAAACCGGCTTATAGTGACGTAGCCAAAGCTCAGTGGGGAAATCCGCGATTTGCCCGTGAGGCGCAAGGTGAAGTTCACCGGCCTTGGAAAACTCCGACAATTGGAACGAGTGAAGCACTGAGCGATTGAGTCCTTAAAGTTCTGTAGAAGCAGTCCAGGTGGCGAGCGGCAGCGAGCCACCTGTGGGTTCCCCTTAGGATGTTGTTTGTGGAACGACATTCCAGAGGAGGATACGGCGATGGCTCGCAAGAGACAGAGTATTGGGATCGTGGAGGAGGATTTGAAGAGTAAGCGTCCTGCCTTCCCCTCTAGCATTGGCTGGGGTGGGAGCCTGACGATAGCGTCATGGTTCATACAGAAGGAACAGAGCGTCGTCCTCGCAGATTTCGGTCGGTTGCAGAGAAGCGGCGGATTGTAGAGTTGACGTTGGAGCCTGGCGCGAGCGTGGCGGAGGTGGCGCGAGCGCGCGGGGTGAACGCGAACCAGGTGTTCAAGTGGCGGCGTGAGTTTGCCGGAGGCGAGTTGGTGGAGCCGGCAGTTCGGTCCACTGCATTGCTTCCGGTCAACCGCACTCCTCAAGCTGGGAGAGCTATCGGCCCATCTTGGACAGCATTGATTCGCGGCACAGCTCTATTGTGCCGAGTTTTGCGCGCGGGAGCGCGGATAGAGCCGGTCGTCAACTTCACACTGTGATATCATTCGCGGCAGCTTTCAACGCGCCTTACGGAGCACTCTGCAAATCATGACAAAGATTCGGCAATACTTCGCCTTTATGGGTCTTTTTGTGATGGTTTGTCTGGCTGAGTCAAGAGTGGCAGCCGGGCAGATGAAGCCAGCTCCGCCCAACTCGCAAGTTGATCTCTCGACCTTTGGCTATTCAGGCCTGTCTCCGCTCAACCGGTTCACGGAGAGATTCAATCTGAGCCTGAACTTTGTTGATTCCGATCACCTGTTGTTCACCTTCAATGCACACAGTGCGCAGGGGCTGCTAGAGCGCCGTCCGGACTGCGCGCCCACGAACTCCTGCCACCAGATTCGTGCTATTGTGATCGATCTTCGCAACAACGAGGTGACTGCAGAAGCAGACTGGTACCTATACGACTATCGAAGATACTTGTGGTCTCTGGGGAATGGGCGTTTTCTCGTGCGCCGGTCGAACAGTATCTTCCTGGTCGATTCTGACCTTCAGGAGAAGCTTTTGTATTCGTCCCCGGACGACTTGCTTTGGAGCGGAATCACTGTGGATCGGAAGCAACTTATTCTCGAGTCACGGGTTCAGGCGAACACAAACAATGAACAACATGAACAAAATCCAAATAGGGTAAAGATTGAGTTCCGCGATGTAGATTCGCTCGCGGTACAGAAAACCTCTATGGCACCCGCAGTCTTCGAAATGGCGCCGCTAAGTTCGGGCTATGCCGATTCCATCCATAATCCCGTGCGCCAGACGTGGCTGGTTCGATTTGGAGACAGTGAGAGCCAACGCAGGGATCTGATGCAGGTGCGATCTCCTTGCAAGCCGGATCTGCTGTTTCCGACCGACAAAACCTTGTTGGTTGGGCGGTGCTCACCGAACGACGATGCTTACAGCGTTAGCCTCTTCACTCTCGGCGGGCACCCGCTTTGGCGGCAGCGATGGAGTCAACACCAGTTTGATCCCGCGGTTCTCAGCAGTGACGATGGGAGCCGAATTGTAGCCGGTACGGTCACCCCCAATCGCAATGAGCAGGAGTCTACACCGAGCGACGACAAGGCAGGCTGGCCGGATGTGGAGCAGGACATCCGGGTATTGGAAGCGGCGACTGGAAAGGAGGTTCTGGAGACAGAAGCGAAGACCGCGTTTCTGAAGAATGAGAATTATTCCCTGTCGCCGGACGGGCGTCGGTTTGCAGTAGTCGACGGAACCAAGCTCTATCTCTACGATCTGCCGCAGATGACCACCGAGGAGCGGGCAAGATACGTGGCCATGAATGCGGATGCGCCGGATCTGAATGCACCAACCGCGTCCTCAGCAGACGAAACCGCTGACGATTCTCCGGAGCAAAACTCCGAAACCGCTGAAAAAGAGCCAGTAAGCGGTCTCGCGGCCCCGGTTCGAACTGAAAACCGCGCCCCAATGGAGCTCCCGAATGTATCCAACCAGGACGCGAAACCGGGAGGCTCGGAATCGCCGAGCTCGAAGGCGCATGACGCGGGTCAGACTCAAAATCTGACTACGTTCTCGGCCCGGGTGGAAGAGGTGACCGTCGATGCCGTGGTAACGGACTCCAAGGAACACCCGGTTAAAGGCCTGTCGAAAGACGATTTCCAGCTAGAAGAAAACGGAATGCCGCAGCAACTTGCTTCTTTCCGCGAATACGGCAATAGCGCCGTCGAGCCTTCAAGCCCCGTGACAAGCGCTCCGCTACCACCGAACGTCTTCAACAACAACGACAATACAACGGCAGATCAACCCATGGTTGTTATTCTGCTGGACTTCCTCAACACCGAAGTGGCGGATCAGCAGGACGCCATTCAACACCTCGCGAAGTTTATGCGAACCAAGCCGGAAGGAACGAAATTCGCTCTCTTTCTCCTGACCGAACGCCTGGAAATGCTGCAAGGCTTCACGGCGGATGAGAATCTTCTTCTCGCTACTCTTGGGAGCAAGAGCGCGCGGCCAAGGATTTCTTCCGAGCTCCAGAAGATGGATCTAGGAAGCATTCTCGAGGGCTACAAGGAGCAGGCCCAATTCAATCCCGACCTGGAGCACGATGTACAAAACTTCACAAATGAACAGGCGGACCTCAGTGCGATGCAACTGCACCGGCGCGCAATCATCACCACCGACGGCTTCGCCGCGCTGGCGCGCTATCTCAACGCGACCCCGGGAAGAAAGAGCCTGATCTGGCTGTCGGGATCCTTTCCCCTTTCGTTTGTCGCCAATGAGAATCAAAACGTCGATACCGCGAACCTGACGCCGGTCCAGAACACGTATTCCGACCTTGTTCGGAAGACCACCAATCTATTGGCGGAGTCGCACATCGCAGTGTATCCGGTGAACGCGCGCGGGTTGATGGTGGATGTTCTTCCTGGCATGGACGAGAATCCGAATCCCTCCGCGCCAGGGATGCCTGGATCCGGGGCTCCGGCGATTGCGCACGTATCGGCAGGGGGTACGAATCAGGCGAGCTCCATTGCGGCGCCGAGCGCCCTGGACCAGAGATTGGATGAACAGAGAAAGGACCGTCTCACGGCAAATGCGGCCATGGTTCAGATCGCGAGCGAGACCGGCGGGAAAGCATTCCAAAACACAAACGACCTGACGCAAGCGATGCAAATGGCGGCGGAACTGAGCTTGCACTACTACCTGCTCTCGTATTCGCCCAAAAAGCAGACGCACGACGGCGCTTTCAGGAGCATCAAAGTATTGCTCGACAAGAAGGGATACCACGTGGCGCACCGGCGTGGTTACTATGCCGTCGACCAGCAAACGGCGTCTGCTAAGTCGGACTTGAAAAATGCAATGAGTTCGGCCGCGATGGAGCAGGGACTACCGCACGCACGACAGATGATTTTCGCCGCTCGGGTTGTCCCCGTGGGCAAGCCACGCAAAACTGCGAACCCTGCTTCAGCAGGTAGACCGAAAGCGAAAGAACCCCTCATTGAATTGCAACGGTATTCCGTCGACTATGCGATTGCAGCTCCCGAACTGCGATTCGGGGCCAAGGGCGCGAACCATACCACGGATCTGGTCTTGATGGCGGTGGCATTCGGGGAGAAAGGCGCCGTGCTGAGCCAATATGCCTCGGAGGCGGCAACAACTTTGAACGCCGCCGCCTACAAGGACACGCAGATCGGCGGCCTACGCACGCATCAGGAATTTGAAGTGCCGGCAGCGGCGACATTCCTGCGACTCGGAATAGTGGATGTGTTGAGTGGGCACCTGGGAACGCTGGAACTGCCACTGCCTTTGACAGTTCCCCCGGAAGAGGTGAGGCTCGCGACGCGACACCTCCCGCCGGTAGAACCAAACTGATTGCCGGACACCAAAAAGGCGCTTACCTCCTATACAGGCCAGCCTTGGACATTGGAGGGGTTCCCACACTTGGGTTCACAAATGAAAACGACTGGAAGCTACCCATAAGAATCCGAATGGTTTGTGCGACTGAAGCACCACACTCAAGATTTATAAGCTGTTGATTCTACATGATATCGTCAGTTCGGGACCAAGGGGGCGGAGGTTCGAATCCTTTCTCCCCGACCATTCTTTCTCTGCAAGCGTCCCGAGTTCTCGTCTGGTCTACGCTCATTTTGACGTCGACGATGTCGTGATGGGTGATGAGCAGGAAGCGGGAACTTAACGGCCGGTTCGCCGTTGGCGGACTTTGTCGGAGAAGCGGCGGATCGCAAAGCTGACATTCGAGCCCGGTGCGAGCGTTGCGCTGGTGGCTCGTGCTCATGGGCTGGCCGCGAACCAGGTGTTCAAGTGGCGGCGAGCTTTCGAAAGCGGTTAGTTGTTTGATTCCGCGACAGGATCCACAGCTTTGCTTCCGGTCACCATCGCTGCTCCAAGTGAATATTGCCAGCCATGAAAGGCGGTTGTATGATCTAGCCACGAAACGAGTTTGATGGAAAATCTCCATTTGATCGGTGGTCATGCTTCTGGATCCCGCGGCCCAACACACTGAGGCGGAACGCGCCGAATTGGAGAGCGCAGTTGAAGCGCTGGCCAGGTGGCCACGATTGTCGCACCTGCTCCAGTACATGGGAGAGAGGCTTTTTTCTGGCGAACTCGACCAGATCAACGAATACAACATCGCAACCGAGGTCCTAGGGCGCTCCAAGACCGTATTCAACGCGGCGGAAGACGCGATCGCGAGGGTCGAAACTCACCGGCTCCGAAAGCGCCTGGCGACGTTCTACGAGACGGAGGGGAAAGATCATCCGATCCAGATCACTCTTCCGGCGGGAAGCTATGTTCCGGTTTTCGTCCCCAAGCCTGAACGAATACCCTTGCCTGCTTCGCCGGAGCACGCATCGGCAACTCCCGCTACCGCATTTGGACCCACGCGTCAAAACCGGGCCGAGCGACCGTTTCTCTGGCTTACCCGCCACTGGAAATACTCAATAGGCGGAGCTTGCCTTGTACTGGCGTCGTTGGGAGCTTATCTGTATTTTCATGTGGGAGCGTCCCGCATGCGGTCCACGCCCGGTAGCAGCCCGGCACCGGTGGGGGGATCGGTGCCTCGCCCGTCCGAAGAGTCGTCTGCCCCGATTCGGCTACTGGCGGGATACAGCGGTCCGCCCAGAACGGATAGCGCCGGTAGAATTTGGAATCCCGATCAATACTCCTTTGGCGGGGGCAGCTGGCAGCGCTCGCCCGGACCCATCGCCAGAACCTGTGATCCGTTTATTTTTGAACATTCGCGCACGGGCGACTTCTCTTACGCCATCCCTCTCAGGCCAGGTTCTTACGAATTGCATCTGTTCTTTTCGACGCCCACCGAAAATGTCTCCACGTTCAACGTGACCGTAAATGGCGAATACGTGCTGCAGGAATTCGACATTAACACGGACGCGATGGGGGCAAACATCGCCGACGAGCGTGTCTTCCGCGATATCTCTCCAGGGCAGGATGGATTTCTTCGAATTCAATTTTCCGGCGCCATGGCGCCACCTTCACTGAATGCCATTGAGATTCTTCCTTCCGCGCCCCGTACTCAACTTCCCATTCGTTTGATTATGCATTCCACCCCGCTGACTGACAGCGAGGGACGGTTCTGGAGTCCGGACAACTACTTCATGAACGGGCAGTTAGCCAATCAGACGCGTCTGCTCCTGGATACTCCTGATCCAGACCTCTTTGCCGGAGAGCGATTTGGGCATTTCACCTACGCGATTCCTGCGGATTCGCGCGGCACATACACACTTGTCCTCTATTTTGCCGAGCTCTACTTCGGCCCCGGAGCGTCGGGAAACGGAGGAGCAGGCAGCCGGGTATTCAAGGTCATCTGCAACGGGCAAACGCTACTGGACAACTTCGATATCTTCAGGGAAGCTGGGAGCCTGCATGAAATCACGAAAACCTTCCATCATCTGAAGCCCACAGCGCAAGGGAAGCTGAATCTTACCTTTGAACCCATCGCGAACAATGCGACCGTTTCCGGAATCGAAGTTCTGGACGAAGCCCAGTGAGGCGCCCCCTCCTTTCCCGCTAGTCGTTTCGGTGCGCCCGAGTGTCGTGCATTGCCCGCAGACGGAACTCGAAGGCCCCCGCTGACCCAGACGAGCAACAGATGAGCCGGCATGATGGATTCGCTAGCCGGCTACTCCGGCAGCAACCGATCCAGACAACTATCGAAATGCTCCTCTCCACCGATTGGTGGAGATCGGAGTAGAACTTTCGGACGTATCCATCTCCTTGCCATTCCGGGCCAATCGAACTCTATGTAACAAGTACTTTCAGTCTCGTACATCACCTGTTTTCAATGACGTACAACCATTAAACGATTCCGTACAAGATTTAACTTGACTTGCGTCTTTTGCGCCGCGCAGCATTGGCGTCAATTCATCACACTGAAATGCTGCGGCACGAAGAGCTACGGCGGGGATAAAGAGACAAGGGCAGACTGCGTAAACGTTAATGCAGCGGTTGGATCCACCCCCCTCCGGAGAAGAAGCGCCAGGCACACTACACCAAGGGATTCATGGGAGCTTGTGAACAATGGAGAAAACGATGATTCCTGTTTGTCACTCAAGGATGGCCAGAGGCTTTCTGGCGGGTTACCGGGCCTGTCTGATTGCCGCCGCGTTTGGGCTAATGCTGCTAGGGTCTTCAGCAGCATTCGCACAATCAATCTTCGCAAGTCTATCCGGCACCGTAACGGACTCCAACGGAGCCGTGATCCCCGGCGCCAAGGTTCAAGTGCAAAACGATGCCACCAAGATCACCCAGCAATTGGTCACCAACAACGTTGGTTACTTCTCGGCGACCCAGTTGCCGATTGGGACCTACAACGTCTCGGTCGAGGCCAATGGCTTCGAGAGATGGGATGGTGCGGGAATCGTCCTGAACGCCTCGGACGTCAGGACCCTCACCATTTCCCTCAAGGTCGGCGCCGAATCCATCACGGTCGAGGTCAGCGCCAGCGCCGGCCAGATCGACATCATGGACTCCGGGGCGAAGAACGAAACCATCACCGCCGAAGACCTGGAGAAACAGCCCCTGATCGGCCGCAACGCCACCGAGATCCTCCGGATCATCCCCGGCGCCGCTCAGATCACACAAGGCGGCACCAACCGGCCGGCTTCCGACGGCCAGATTATTGGTATTAACGGTTTCACGGTGAACGGCAGCGCCGGCGGCATGGCGGCCGTGAGCATCAATGGACAGTCTGGCACGGGACTCTCGATCAACCAGGACGGTCAGAACGTCGAGGATCCGGGCGCGCCTGGCTCCGCCACGCCGGTCAATCCCAACCCTGATATGATCTCCGAGATCCAGATTATGACCTCGAACTACGGGGCCGACAACGCCAAGGGCCCGGTGGTGATCAACACCCTCAGCAAATCGGGCGGTTCGTCGTTCCACGGCGATGGCCACTTCTTTGCCCGCAACGCGGCTCTGAACGCGGAGGAATCCAACAACAAGCTGCAAGAGGTTCTGAACGGCTTCAACAAGGGCTATCTCGCGATTCCGAACCATTTCTACTACCCCGGATTTACCGTGGGCGGCCCGGTGATCATCCCGCACACCCGTTTCAACTCCAGCAGCAAGACCAAGTTCTTCTTCCACGAGGCCTTCGAGGACTACCGGCAGTTGATCGACGGCGGTATCAACGACGCTTTTGTGCCGACCGCGAATATGATCAAAACCGGCGACTTCAGTCCTATGAACAACTGGGGCAGTCCTGCCTGGGGCGGGGCCACTCAACCGGATTACACAATTGCCGGACGGTACGGAGTCACGAGCGTTCCGCAGCAGCCGACCGATACCGCACTGCTCGCCGAGCGCCCTGGATGCACCATTACCAACGGCACCATGAACGCAGCTTGCATCGATAAAAATGCGCAGTTGTGGCTGCAGGACAGCCTCCCGGCGGCGAACCTCTCCGTTCCGAATTCGTCCGGGTGGAACTACGTCACGCCGGTGCAGGAGTCTCAGAACTCCACGCAAAACATGGCGAAACTTGACATGAACTTCAGCGAAAACACCAAGGCCTACATAAGCTGGAGCCGGCAGCGGGAATCGGCCATCGAGCCCCTGGGCTTGTGGCAGGGTTCGGGAAATTGGGTGATCCCCGCCCCTAGCCAGGACCTCAGCGCCAACACTTCCGATCTCTACACGCTCAACTTCCTGCACATCTTTTCGCCGTCTTTGACGGTGGAAGGCCGCGTCGGCTACTCCCACATGGATATGCCGGGCGCGCCTCAGTCTCCCAACAAGGTTCTCCGCAACCAGATGAACTTCCCGTTGAAGGGCGTCTACGGCAACCCGAATGCGCCGATTGCCACCAGTTGGAGCGGCTCGATTCCGAATATCGGCGATATCGGACACGACTATCACCCGACCTTCTACGCCGAGAAGGGAATCCCAAGCACAGGAGCCGACCTTACCAAGGTCTACAGAACCCATACCATGAAGTTCGGATTCCTCTGGGAGACCATCTACAACGCGCAGGACGCCTGGAGCCAGTACCAGGGCGTCTTCGGATACGGCTTCTGGAGCCGGACGTACACGCAAAACAACTATGCCGACATCCTGATGGGCGCCAGCCAGGGCTATTACGAGCAGGCGCTTCCGCCGGTCGCGCACATGGCGCAGAAGTCAACGTCCTTCTATGCCACCGATCACTTCAAACTGACCAGTCGCGTGACCCTCGATTACGGCCTGCGTTTCGAGCACTTTGGCTCGCCGTTCGTCGACAACCAATATGGAATCGCTGTCTTTGACCCGTCGAAGTATGGTGCGCAGGCCTCGGCCGGCACCCAGAACCCGGGTGTTTCGTGGCACAGCATCAACTCCGGCACTCCCATCTCCGGCGCAACCGAAAGCTTCCTGGATTACTCGCCTCGCATCGGCGCCTCCATCGACGTCTACGGCGACGGCAAGACCGTCGTGCGTGGCGGCTGGGGAATGTACCGCTACGCGGTCAACCTGCAGGACGACCATTTGGGCGGAGCCAACACCGCGCTCGGGTCGGTCGGCTGGAACGCTCCGGGCACTGCCACAACCTGGGAAGACGTTGATCTGTTCAAAAATACCGGCACTGCATCCAGCCCCACGTGCGCGGCCGCTCTAACTGGCGGAATCGACGCGGGGAAGACAGGAGACTGCGCGCCCGCCGTCGTTTTTGGCGTCGTGACGAACATGGCCAACAGCAGCAACGGCTACCTGGACGCGAGGGACCATGATCAGCCGTACACCGTTACCTACAGCCTCAACATCGACCAGGAGTTTCCGGGCAAGTTCATGGCCGAATTCTCGTACGTCGGCAACTACTCCGCCAAGGGCCAAGGTGGCATCAACATGAATTCGGTACCGATCGGAGCCATGACCGCTGCCACGGTGGATGCGAAATGTTCGGATCTTGATACGGGCATCGTGAATCCGGAAAACACGCGCCTCAACGATTCACAGTGCCAGCAGCGGTTCCGTCCTTACCCCTATTACCAGGGCATCAACGTGAACGAGAGCGACCAGATTTCCCAGTATGATTCTCTTCAGGCCAAGCTGACGCACAGCTCCACCTGGGCCACGCTCAACTTCAACTACGCGTGGTCCAAGAACCTTGGAAACCCGACAACCTCGGGCGGCTTCAAGGACTGGGGCGAGAGCGAGTACTGGACGATTCTCAACATCAACCGAAAGCATGTCTTCAACGCGTCTTACGTCTTTTCAACGCCGAAGTGGCACCTCGGCAACCGGCTACTGAGCGGCGCCGTCAACGGCTACCAACTCTCCGGAATCACCCAGCTCCAGTCCGGCGCGCAGTTGTCCGCGGCGGCTAACAACTATTACTACAACCTCCAGAACGGCCCGAACGGTGTCTATAGTGTCGGTACGCCGGATGTCACGGTGGCTCCGGTCATCACTTGCGATCCGGCCGCAGGATTGCAGAAACACCAGTTTGCCAACCCAAAATGCTTCGCTTACCCGCAGCAAGGCACGGGGATTGGCAATACACGTATCCCTGGCCTCCACGGTCCCATGTACTGGAACAGCGATCTGGCGGCGGAAAAGAGCTTCGCGATTACCGAGCACCAGAATCTGAAGCTCCGCTTTACCGCGAAAGACTTCCTGAACCACGATCTGCTGTCGTTCAATTCGGGAGATCCCAACCTCACGCTGAGTTTCGATACCACAGCTTCGCATACGCTGACCAACGCTACGAGCCAGAACGGCGCACCTTGCCCCGGCCCATCTTGCGATGTGTTCGGCTATGCGACTACCAACTTCGGCCATCGCATTCTGGAGCTGTCGGCCAAGTACGAATTCTAACCCTCAACTAATTGGCTGGGGCGGTCTATCAGGCCGCCCCAGCTATGATTATTTTATGCGGCCTCTATTTTCCGTTCTTGCAATCAGCTTCTCTCTGGCCGCTTCCGCTGCGACGGTTCCAGACCACTTCGAGACAATTGCCAAGCAAGCCGAAACCGCCCGCTCCCAGGAACGCGTGCCGGAGGCGATACGCCTGTACCGCGAGGGGACGAAGCTGCGGCCGTCGTGGGCAGACGGATGGTGGTATCTGGGCAGCCTGCTCTACGACCAGGATCGCTTTCCCGAAGCCACTGCCGCTTTCCAGCACCTTTTCGTCAATACCTCCCACCGCGGCCCGGCACATGCCTTTCTCGGCCTCTGCGACTACGAAACCGGCAAGTACGACGACGCGCTGGCACAATTTCGCGCGTGGGCCGGCGCGGGCTGGGCGGGGACTCGCGAGCTTCGCGATGTCGCCATGTACCATTTTGCGCTCCTGCTGACACGCGACGGCAAGTTTGTCGAGTCGCTCTACCTGATTGCTCCGCTGGCGCAGCGTCTCGGCGATAATCCGGAACTCGTTGAGGCGATGGGATTGGCGTCGTTGCGCATGACCTATCTTCCCGAGAACTACCCTCCCGAACTGCGCGAGCGCATCTGGCTCGCAGGGACGGCCGCACTCTATGCGGCGCAATCTCCCAAGGACTTCGAGCGCGCGGATGAGTTCGCTGAAAGGCTGGAATCGCGCTACGGGACGCAGCCCGAGATACATTACTTTCGCGGCACGCTTTACGGCTTCGAGGGGAAAGATGCGGAAGCCGGGCGCGAATACCGCGAAGAACTCAAGATCTCGCCGGAGCATGCGCCTTCTTTGGTTGCGCTGGCTGGGTTCGATTTGGAGAAGAGCGATCTCGCCGAGGCCGGCGCGTTGGCGCGGCGGGCGGTCGCCGCTGATTCCAACAACGCAGAGGCCCATCATCTGCTCGGGCGTGTTTTGCTTGAGACTGGGGATCTGCGCGCGAGCGTGAGCGAGCTGGAGACTGCGAAACAACTTGCCCCGGACAGCCCCCTCGTCCGATCGCATTTGGCGATGGTCTACACGAAACTGGGCCGAACGCAGGAAGCCAAGGTCGAGGCCGCCGCCTTTCTCGCTTTGAAGAGCAAGGAAGAGGTGATGGCGTCGCCTGAAGAGAAACTCGGTGTAACGCTGGAGAAGGCCCATTGATTCGCAAGCTGCTCCTTTTCGCTTTTCTTGCCGCATGTGCCTTTCGCGCCCCAATCGTCGCAGCCCAAGCAGCTCCCGCGGCGTCCAAGCCGAACTTCGATCAATTGCTCCAGGCCGCCGGGAAGGCGCGCGACGAGAACCGCGATGACGAGGCCATCCGGCTTGTACCGGCGTGCAGTGGCGGAACAGCCCGAGTCGGAACAGGGATTGTGGTATCTCGGGACGTTACTCTACGAAAAGCAGCAATATGCCGAAGCGCGCGATGTGCTGCGGCAATTCGTGACGCTTCGTCCCGATGCGGGTCCGGCATGGGCTCTGCTCGGGCTCTGCGAGTTTCAATTGCGGGCGTACCCGCGCGCCCTGGACCACCTGCAGCGCGCCATGGCGCAGGGCATGGGAGACCGCAAAGAGTTGATCCAGTCGGTCTTCTACAACGTCGTGGTCTTGCTCACCCGCTTCGAGCGGTACGACGAGAGCATCGATATGCTCCAGAGGATGCTCGCGAACGGCGCGGCGAACCCTGCGCTTGCGGAGCCTGCCGGGCTTGCCGGTTTGCGCTTGCCTCTTCTGCCTTCAGAGGTACCGCCGGACCGCCGCGAACTGGTGCATCTTGCAGGCCGGGCCGTGCTGGACATGCAAACGCAGCATTACGAAGACGCCGAATCGGAATTCAAGCAGCTCGTAACAAACTATTCGAACGAGCCTGGCGTTCATTACCTCTATGGCGCCTATCTCATGCAATTGCATCCGAATGAAAGCGTGGCCGAGTTCGAGCGCGAGATGGAGATCTCGCCCTCCCATGTGCTCGCCCGGGTTCGTCTTGCGGAGCAACTGATCGCGCAGCGCGATTTCGATCGCGCTTTGACGCTCGCCCAGCAAGCGATCAAGCTTGACCCCAAACGCGCCTCGGCTCATATGATTGCCGGAGAGGCATTGCTGGCCAAGGGCAACGCCGGCGACGGCATCAAGGAGCTGGAATCCGCGCGCGACATCGATTCCACAGTCGTCAGGGCGCATTGGGATTTGCTTCGCGCCTATATCGCGGCGGGGCGGAAAGAAGATGCGGATCGGGAGAAGAAGGCGATTGAAAAACTGAGTGACCGCAATTCGCAGGGCCGTCCGAGCGATGCGGGAGACAATCCGCACGATCAATCCGCGCCATAAAGGCCGCCGGTGAAGCTCCGGTTGCGAAACCGAAGATCTACAAAAAAATCGAGTTGGGCTTAGCCACCAAGGGAGAGTTTCTTGCAACAGATGTCTAAAGGTACGGCGAGGATTGCGTCTGTGGCTTCGTCGATGGTCACGCGGCGCGATTTTGTTTATTTATGCTCGGGCGCGTACAGTGGCTTCCTACTCGGTCTTACAGGAGCGTTTTCCCAGGAGCGCCCCTCGTCGCCCATCCATTTTTCGCCGCGTCCCATCGCTTTCACGCTCGACAGTCCGCGAGACCCCGCAGCGGCACGCGCCGGAGACCATGGCCGGCGGTGTGGCTGTCTTCGACTACGACCGCGACGGCAAACCGGACATCTTCTTCACCAACGGCGCTGACATCAACACCCTCAAGAAGGATTCGCCGAAGTACTGGAATCGCCTCTTTCATAACAATGGCGACGGAACATTCACCGACGTTACAGAAAGAGCGGGTCTCAAGGGTACCGGGTTCGATGTAGGTGTGGCCATCGGCGACTACGACAACGACGGTTACGGCGACATCTTCGTGGCCGGCGTCTACCGGAACACGCTATACCACAACAACGGCGATGGCACGTTCACCGACGTGACTGAAAAGGCAGGCCTCGCGCACCCCGACAAACAATATGGGCCGCTCTGGTCGGTGGCCGCCGCATGGGTCGACATCAATAACGATGGGCTGCTCGATTTGTTCGTCGTCAATTATATCTCTTGGGATGGCACGAAGGAGCCCGATTGCGAATACAACGGGAAGCCCGAGTATTGCCATCCGAAGTTCTATAAGGCGACTGCCCAGCCAGCTCTTCCTGAACAACGGCAACGGCACGTTTACCGACATCTCGGAGCAAGCCGGGATCCGCGCACATCCTGGCAAGGGCATGTCGGTCGCGATCGCCGATTACGACAACGACGGCCTGCCCGATATCTTTGTCACCAACGACAAACTCTTCAACTTCCTTTATCACAACAAAGGCCATAACAAATTCGAGGAGGTTGGCTTCGAACTCGGAGTCGCTTTGCCCGAACACGGAAACCTGATATCCGGGATGGGGTGCGACTTCCGCGATTTGAACAACGACGGCTATCCGGATATCGCCATGGCGGCGCTTCAAAACGAAACCTTCCCCATTTATCAGAACGTCTCGGGGACTTCGTTTGAGGAGGTCACGGCGCGCAGCGGCATGACTTTACTCAGCAACCCCATGGCGGGATACAGCGTGAACATTGCCGATTTTGACAATGGCGGTTGGAAGGACATCTTCGTCAGCCGCGGAGACGTAGCTTCTCCCAACATGGCGGACCGCCATGCACGTGGACCAGCCCAATACCGTGTTTCGCAACCTGCAGGGGAAATGGGCCGCCCTCACCGAGGAAGCCGGCTTCACCGCGCTGCCCCCGCGCAGGCATCGCGGCGCCGCTGTGGCGGACTTCAATGGCGATGGCAAGCTCGATCTTGTTGTTACTGCGCTCAGCGCTCCGGCCGAGATCTGGATCAACGACAGCCCTGGCAATCATCACTGGCTTGAGCTTGCGCTTCAGGGAACCAAAAGCAATCGGGATGGCATTGGCGCCCGCATCAAGCTGACGGCGGGGGGCAATGTGCAATTCAATCACATGACGACTTCCAGCGGGTATGCATCCTCGAGCGCTGTGCCGGTTCACTTCGGCCTGGGGGAAGCGCGTGTTGCCGACGAAATCGAGATTCGCTGGCCCTCGGGAACAGTGCAGACGCTCAAGAACGTAGCCGCCGATCAGGTATTGCAGGTGAAAGAGCCTCATTAGGGCTGCGACGGTTTTGAATGCGCAACCAGTCATAGCTCGACAAGCAATAGGATGCACACACGCAATAACCGAACTATGCGGGAAGAAGTCCAATACGTAATCTCACTGGAATGCCTACAGGAGCAAGATTCCATGATGGCGCTCTATTTTCATACGTGCTCGATGCAGAAACTCCCGATCAGCAATCACCTCAATCTTCGCGAAAAGAAAGAGACTGTGCAATGGCAATGCTCAAGGCTCTGCACTTGGCTCATCATGAGCGCTCTTCTAAGTGCTCTTGCCTCGGCAGGTGTTCTGGCTGCTCAAGAGCCGCAGCCGAGGCGGAGCACCGTGCAGGATTCCGGAATTGTCCTTCGGCAGACGGTGCGGCGCGTGCGGGTGGATGTGGTCGTTACCGATGCGAAGGGACAGTTGGTTGCGGGTTTGCCGGCCTCCGATTTTCATGTTGTAGAAGATGGCAAGCCGCAGTCGATTCGCCAGTTCGAGTGGCACAGCGAGGAGAACGCGCAGCCTGCGCTTCCGAAGCGTCCGCCGCTGCCTCCGCATACGTTCATGAACCTGCCGACGGCGCCGGAACACGGCCCACTGATGGTTCTGCTCTTCGACGCTCTCAACACTCCCCTGGAAGACCAACTCAATGCGCGCGCGCAGATGCTGGAGTTTCTGAAGAAGAGCAGCGGGCGGCGCATCGCCATCTTTTATCTCGGCGACCGGCTTCGTATTCTGCAAGGCTTCACTTCGGATACGGATTTGCTGGCAAGCGCGGCGACTCGTACCGGCACGGCTTCATTGAGGGGCTATCAGGCTGAATTAGCAGGCTACCCGGCGACCCCACCAGCCAGCCTTGGGCCTTCAGATAGAAAACTGCCTGCGGAGCAGCGCATGGAAGAGGTGGAAGAGAACGCAAGGCTGGCCTTTGCGAGCCGGTTGCTGAAGGAAGACGTTCGAGACGACGCTTGACGCCTTGGTGGAAATCGGCCGCTTTTTGTCAGGTCTCCCCGGCCGCAAGAATCTGATTTGGTATTCGGGCTCGTTTCCCGCCGGTATCATGCCCGACCCGGCCAAGGCATACCTATCATCCCAGCCCGGCAGTCGCAGTCTGGCGCGCGACGACTCGGCCCACAGCTACACCGAGCGCATGAAGGACGCCACCAATTTGCTGAATGCGGCCGAGGTTTCGATCTATCCCATCGATGCGCGCGGGCTGCTGACGGACTACCCTTTCGAACAAAAGTCTCTCGAATTCGCGACCATGAACTTGATCGGCGAACAGACAGGCGGACGGGCTTTCTATAACACCAACGGGCTGAAGGAGGCCTTGGAAAAGGCAGCGGACGAGGGCAGTTCTTACTATTCGCTTGTCTATGCGCCGACCAACATGAAATTCGATGGATCGTTGCGGCACATCTCGGTGCACCTCGGGCAAGGACACTACAATCTTGCCTATCGAAGGAGCTATTTTGCCGGAGATGTGGATGCGGGTAACCGGCAGGCCGCGGCGGATGAAGAGAAGGCTCCTGCTGAATCATTGGCAACTGCAAGTCAGTTTGCTGCGCCGCTTTCCCATCAGCTCGTCTTCGCGGCTCAGGTGGATGCAATCGGGTCGCCTGCGCCGGCAACTGCGGCGCAGATGGCTGCGCTTGCTCCCTATCAGGAACAAGCGGCCAAGGCCGAACACAGGAAGTTCGATCCGCCGGCAACCCCGGTTTCAATGCAGCAGTACGTGATTCAGTATGGGTTGCTGGCCAAGCAACTGGATCTTCCCAGGTCTGCAAACGGCGATTACCATTCGGATCTTTCGATGGCGGCGTTGGCTTTCAATGAAGACGGCGAGACTTTGTGGGGCACAGAAACGCGGCTCAAAGATGACATTCCGCCTGCGAAGATCGACAACCTTCGCAAGGATGGTTTTCAGGCGGCGCAGACGTTTTTTGTGCCGGTGGATACGGCAGTTCTCCGCTTCGTGGTTCGGGACGTACACAGCGGACGGATTGGATCGATGGAGGTGCGCTTGCCATTGCCGCCGAACCAGCAGAAGGGCGCAGAGGCGCACTGATTGTTAGCCGCACTTCAAGATGATTGTGCGCCCGATTGATTCACGGACCAACTTCGGGTTGCGGCCCCTTGGTCCGTGCTTTTTCGTTCAGTTCCACCACGATCTGCCGCTCCCGCTCGCTGTCCTGGGTTTGATGGAGGCGCGCATAGACCAGGGCAAGTTGCAGGTGCGCCTCCACGAAATCGGGCCATTGCTTTACGAGCTTCTCAAGACCGGCCTTGGCTTCCTCCAGATGTCCGGTAGCCGCGTCCAGTGCGAAGATCTGAAACTGCGCCGCGGCCGAGTCGGGGCGCAGCGTGAGCGCATGTTTCAGATACGGTTCCGCGCCCGCCAAGTCGCCGTCGTGCCGCAGCACCCCTCCCAGACGCAGGCAGGCATTGAAGTCATTGGGGTCGGCTTCGAGCGCGTGCCGAAGTGCGGCCTTGGCTTCTTCGTTCGCTCCATCGCCAATCAGGGCTCGCCCATACAGGGTCCACGCTCCGGGAAGGTCAGGATTCATGTCCAAAGCCTTCTTGAGCGTCGCCGCCGCCGTTTTGTAGTTTCCCGCGGCGAACTGCGCTGCGCCCACCAACACGTTGGCCACCGCGGGATTCCCATTCCGCATGATGCGGTCGATCACGACCGCGCCTTTCTGCGTTTGCCCATCCTGAATCAGCGCGGTGCCCAGGATGTATTCGAGCGCGGGCTCATCCGGATGAGCTTCGTAGGCGGGTTCCACCAGTGCGATCGCATCCTTCAATCTCCCCAGCCGCAAATCGCAATCCGCCAGCAAGTAGAATGCCTGCTGATTGGCCGGCTGGAGTTTGAGCAGCTCATCGAATTCCTCGCGCGCCTTACTGAAATCACCCTGCTTGTACAACGCAAGCCCAAGATTCAGAAGTGCGGTCTCGTTCCGTGGGTCGCTCGAAAGCACTTTGCGATACTGCTGCATGGCTTCGTGGTAGCGCCCTTGCTGCGCCAGAGCCGCGCCCATATTGATGTGGGCAGCGATGGAATCGGGAGTCTTTTGCAGCAACTCCTCATAGAGCTTGATGGCCTGCGCCGTGTTCCCCGCGTCGAGCGCTTGGCCTGCCTGGTCATAGAGAGCCTGGGGCGATTCTTCCTGACAGTTGAGGTGCACGAGGCCGAGGAATGCGACCGCAATTGCCGCCATCGCGATCAGCGCACGACTTTGTTGTGTGACTTGCATTTCGAATCCCAATTATAGATGAGCATTGTCTTGTGCTTCCGCCTGCGACTGGTTACTTCGAGGGAGGTGGCAGAGGCATCAGCTTCCGCAATCCTTGCTCTTCATTGATCTCGTAGATGGCGTCTGCCGGGACATTGAGAAATTCCTGCTTCAGTCCGCTCGGCCAGCGCACCTCGATCTTGTTCATCGTTGCTTCCTGGGACAGGCCGAAGTGCAGCCGTGTGTCGTTGCTTGAGTTGTACCCGCCCCCGCCGTGGACCTCGTCTACCTTCTCCATCGCTCCCGCAAAGACTGTGACGCGCGCACCGATGCCCATTCGGTTGCTTTTCGTTCCCACAAGGCGAAACAGCACGCGATGGTTCGAGTTATGCGTCTCGTTGATGAAGAGAGAGGGCGGACCGCCGGCATTAAACACCACGAAGTCCAGATTGCCATCGTTGTTGATGTCGCCAAAGGCCGTTCCCCGCCGCGATTCGGGCGGCCCGTTGTTGAGGCCGGCCTGGTTGGCGATGTCTTCGAATTTCCGGCCGTCGATATTGCGGAAGAGCTGGAGAGGCTCGCGGTACTTGACTTCGGTTTCGAGTTTGTCCATCAGCGAAGAAAAATTACCGTTGGCGATCAGGATGTCGGGCCAGCCGCTGTTATCGAAGTCGCCGAAGCCCACACCCCACTTCACGGGCGCCAGCGTTGGTTGCACCAGGCCAGATTCGGCGGCGACATCGGTAAAAACGGTCTCGTCGTTGCGATATAGGCTCACTGGCTGGCGGCTATACCGGGTTGTTACCAGGTCGAGCCTGCCGTCGCGATTGAAATCGCCGAAGTCGGCGGCCATGTTGCCATAGATCTCCCCGTGCGCTCCGGTGGCGGTGCCGGAGAGGATTCCATTCTCAGTAAAAGTGCCGTCCCCGTTGTTGTGGTAGAGATAGTTGGGGCCGCCATCGTTGGTGACATAGAGATCGGGCCAGCCGTCGTTATCGTAGTCTCCCCAGACGACTCCCATGCCATGCAGCTTGCGAGGATTGCTCACCGCAGCCTTTTCCGAGACATCTTCGAAGGTTCCGTCGCCGCGATTGCGGAAGAGAAGGTCGCTTTCGCCTTCCATTTCATCGGGCATTTGGAGTATGACCGACCGGTAACCGTCCACATGAGGATCGGGAGGAGGAAGGTGATGAAGGTCCGTATCCACGTAGCGGGCAACAAACAGATCGAGGTGGCCGTCGCGGTCGTAATCGGCCCAGGCAGCTCCGGTGCTGAAGCCGCCCGCTTTGACGCCTGCTCGTTGAGTGACATCCTCGAACTTGCATCCTCCCAGGTTGTGGTACAGGACGTTGTGCCCATAGCCGGTCACGTAGAGGTCCGGCAGGCCATCGTTGTCATAGTCGCCAACCGCGATCCCCATTCCCCATCCGCGGGTGGTGAGTCCCGCAGCCTTGGTGATGTCGGTGAAATGGAGATTGCCGCCACTTCCATCCTGGTGGTACAGCGTGATCATCGTGTCGCCGCCTGCCAGAAAGCGGTCGATGGTGGAATCGTTCACAACCGCAATGTCAAGCCGTCCGTCGTTGTCGCAATCGAAGAGTGCGATTCCGCCCCCTCCCATTGTCTCAACGATGTATCGCCGTTCGGAAATTGAGTGGGGAACAGTATTCAATCCAGCCTGGACGCTCACCTCGCGAAAGCTCATCGGTGGCGCAGAAGACACTGGCAATCGTGCCGCCGAGGACGCCTGACCGGATGAAGCCTGCGCCGGCGTGATCGAGTGCGGAGCGCCTTGAGCCGAAAGTAGGGGCGAAAGAACCGACGCGATCAAGCATGCAAGTCTCCCCATGCGATCCAGATGGATTTTCGCTAGGCGTATCACAGTGCAATTGTAAGTAAGCTTTGAACAGCTGGCCATGTTTTCGTACAAGAGATCAGAAGCGCCCGGATCTGTCTTTGCCGAAGCGGAAGTATTCTTTCGGGGAACGTGCGGCACAGTAGCCGGCCAATGAAAGTGACGGTTCTTCGGAGATGGGCAGTCTCCAGCAGCAACAACTCATTCAAACTGGGAGTTCCCCGGCTCAGCCGGAGAAGCTGCAGAACATGGAGAGTTCCATGAGCCTTCCACTTGCTGTTGTCTCGGAGGTTACCGCGTCACTGCAGCGTCTCCCTGACCGAGTCCGGTCACATTCGGATTGAAGGTGCCCGGAACTACTTTCGCCAGCTTCGATTCTTCGATCATGCTGAGTGCGCTGCCATTTGTGAGGACCGGGACCATGAGATTAAACGCCACCTCGATCGCGGCTTCATGTAACAAGTACTATGTAGTGCGTACGCCGCCTGTTTTCAACAACGTACAGGACTTTCAAGGCCCGTACAAGATAGAACTTCACTGCCGCACCTTCTCGATGGAGGATTCGTGATGGTTCATTTTTACTGGATTGGTACTGCACGAAAAGTACTAGCGAGGGGCAGCAAGAAGGGAATGATCATCAACCGTGCATACGAGGGGGCTTTGGTAGCACAGGAAGCAAATCTGAGCCATTCAAGCGTCGGACCACAGCTGAGAGAGCTGCGCCTTTGTCAATTGCAACTTCGTGAGAAATGACCTGAGACGGTGTTCTTTTTTGCCTGTTCCGGATCATCAATTCACCAAGAAGGCTTCAAAGAGTGTCTGTATGAATCAGTTAGCAAGCCAAGTCCTCTTTTTTCCCCTTTTCGCGATTGTTTTTTCAATCGAGGCTTGCGGTGGAGGCAGCAACAGCGGCGGAAGCGGAGTGGGAAGTACACTCACCACACCTACGGTGACCGTCACGCCAGCAGCTTCCAGCATCAAGGCGGCGCAGACTCTTGCCGTCACCATTATCGTCTCCGGCTCCAGCGGCGCGCCGACCGGATCGGTGACCCTCTCCAGCGGCAGTTACGCCTCGTCCGCTACCACGCTCAGCTCCGGTTCGGCGACGATCACGATTCCGGCAGGATCGCTGGCCGCAGGCTCCGACACCTTGACCGCCAAGTACACTCCGGACAGCGCCAGTTTCGCGGCGTACTTGAGCGGCAGCGGAACGGCCTCGGTGACCGTTACACAGCCTGCGACCGCGCCCACGGTGACCGTCACACCTGAAGAGACCACACATCCCTACGCGGAAAACCTGATTGTTACCGCCTCCGTAGCCGGTGGCAGCGGAACTCCAACCGGCAGCGTGATGCTCTCCAGCGGAAGCTTCACCTCCTCGGCCGTGACGCTGAACTCCGGCGCCGCGACCTTCTACGTGCAGCCCGGCTCGCTGGCAATCGGTGCTGATACAGTCACCGTTACCTACACGCCCGACTCCAGCAGTTCATCGACTTACGCCTCTTGCACGGGCACGGCTAACATCACCATGACCTCGCCCGGCAGCACCAACATTACCGTCACGATCAACACATTGGCCAATCGCCACCAGATCAGCCCGTACATCTACGGGATTAATACGCTGAACTCGAACGACATCACCAGCTTGTCACCGGGGCTCACGCGCTTTGGAGGTAATGAGACCTCCGACTACAACTGGAAGCTCTTCACTTACAACACGGGCGGCGATTGGTTCTTCGAAGACTTCAATCTCGGGAATTCAAACGGCATCTCCGTCGACTCAGTTGCAATGACGCGGTACGCCGTGAACGCCGGCAGTCAGATGCTCACCACCATGCCCATGCTCGGTTGGGTCGCCAAGGAACCGGAAAACGGCTCGAACCACAACTGGAGCTTCTCCGTTGCGACCTACGGCGCCCAGTGCGAGACCGATCCCGGCAATCCGGACGCGGGCAACGGCCAGAAACCGGACTGCCAGACGCCCGTGACCACCATTGCGTCGACGAATGCTTACTATCCGCTGGTCGACACCGCCGGCGATTGTGCCACAGGCAACTGCCTGTACCGCAACGAGTGGGCCGCGGCGCTCGCCACAGCTTTTGGTAACGATACCTGCAATGTTCCCTATACGCAGATCACCAGTTGCCACTTCTACGACATGGACAACGAGCCCGAGATCTGGGATGGTTCGCACAGAGATATTCACCCCAACCACCCTGGGTACACCGAGTTGTCGAATCTCTTTGAGAAGGAAGGAACCGCGCTGAAAACCTGGGACCCGAGTGCGGTTCGTTTCGGCCCTATCACCTGCTGCTGGAGTTTCCTTTGGTCAGCGGGTCCCTCGGGAGACGACAAAAACGCCCACGCCGGCATCGACTATGTGCCCTGGTGGCTGAATCAGATCTATTGGCTCGACCAGATCAATGGCGCCCGTACCCTCGATGTCTTCGATGTTCATTCCTATGTCGGCGACAACGTTGACACAACTGGCTTCACCAACTCGCAACTTCGAGCCGCTGCGGGCAAGGTCTATCGCACCTATTGGGATCCGCTGTACGAAAACTCGGGGTCCGAAGCGGACTGGATCACCACAACTCAGCCCAATCGCGGCGTCGCCTTTCTCATTCCGCGTCTTAAGGCTTTGGTGAATGCCATCTATCCGGGAACGCCGCTCTCCTTCTCTGAGTGGGAGTCGTGGATGGCCCCTCAATCCGAGTGGGACTTCTCCACGGCTCTCTCCGACGCGGATGCCTTTGGCGTCATGGGCCGTGAGGGACTGAGCTTCTCCACGCGCTGGGGCGGACCATCGACGACCGACGGCACCACCAATCAGCCCCACCCCAACTACCAGTCCTTCAAGCTGTATACCAATTACGACGGGGCCAGGCACGGCTTTGGGACGCTCTCGGTCTCGGACCAGAGCAGTAGCAATCCGGACCTGTTTACCAGCTACGCCGCGCTGGATGCAACCGGCACGAAGATGACGATCATGGTCCTGAACAAGGACCCGGGCAACACGGCAAATGTGACCTTCAACCTGAACGGCTTCAACGCTTCCACCTATACGGCGTACACGCTCGTCTCCACCGACCCCAGCTCGATTGCCACTGCGGCCTCGACCGCCTGGAGCGCGACGCAGAGCTTTGCGGCCAACAGCATCACGCTGCTGGTGGTCAGCGGGAAACAGCCCTCCAAGCCCGCCTCGGAGTGGTATTTGAATCCCGACGATCTGATGATTCCGGCCTCGGGCACAGGGATTCTGAATCCGAAGATCGTGAGCGGCACGGCCCCCGTTACCCTGACCTCGGCCGTCTTCGATGCATTTGAGGGCGCCGCGGCGTGCGCTGGTTCGCTCACGTTGACCAACCCGGCCATCACCCCCACCACGCCGGCAACTATTACCGTCAACAGCGGCAGCACCACCGGCTTCTGCCACTACACCGTGACGGGCAACGACGGCACGTCCACGCAGACAGAGGGCGGCTGGATCGTCGTCGGCAAACCCGCCGCCTCACTCGCCGTTCAGTCGGGCAACAACCAATCGGGCAGCGCTGGAGCGGCTCTTGCGCAGTCACTCGCCGTTACGCTGTCCTCCGTCCCGTCCGGCTTCACGGCTGGTGGCGCGGGCATTCTATTCACCACTTCGGCAGGCACGCTCTCCACCGGCACGACCAGCGGAACCAGCGTGATTGCACAAACCAACGCATCGGGGATCGCTTCGGTCACTCTAATGCTGCCTTCGTCGAAGGGAGCTGTGACCGTCACCGCGCAGGACCAGTTTGCACTCGGCGGAGCTTCGGTGACCTTCACTGAAACCGCTAACTAAAAGGAAAGGCACATGGCTCGGTCGGATCATTGCAAGGGAAGTGCTACATCTATGCTCGGCTCGGTTTTACGACGGCTTTCGACCTTCGTCCTTTGCTCCGTTGCTGTAGCTTCAGTGCTGGCCGCACAATCGAGCCCGCTTCCAACTCGACACATGGTCGTCGATATCGACAATACTTCCGGTCCAATCGATCGATTCTATGATTTATCGGTCGGGTCCGATTATCCAGGCACGCTGATTCGCAACGACAGCCAGGCGCAACTCAAGGTGGCCGTCGACGAGCTTGGCTTTCGCTATATAAGGTTCCACGCGATTTTTCACGACGTTCTGGGAACAGTGCGGGCCGAGAACGGAGAGACTGTCTATGACTGGTCAAAAATCGATCAACTTTACGACGACTTATTGGCCAAGCATATCAAGCCGTTTGTTGAACTCGGCTTCACCCCGGAAGCGCTTGCCACCTCACGGAACAGCATCTTCTATTGGAATGGCAATACCTCACACCCCGATTCGGTAGGTTGGCACAACCTTGTGGGCGCTTTTATCCGCCATCTTGAACAGCGCTTTGGGAAAGACGAAGTGCGCACGTGGTACTTTGAGGTATGGAACGAACCGAACCTCTCGGGCTTTTGGGAGGGCGCTGATCAGAAAGCGTATTTCGAACTCTATGATCTGACCGCGAAGACGATCAAATCAATTGATCCGGAATTACGAGTCGGAGGTCCCGCCACAGCCGGAGCTGCCTGGGTTCCCGAATTCCTTGCCCACGTAAAGCAGAGTGGAGCCGGTGTTGATTTCATATCGACGCACACCTATGGGGTCCAGGGAGGATTCCTCGACGAGGAGGGAAAGAATGATACCAAACTTGATCCTTCTCCGGATGCAATCGTCGGTGATGTCAAGCGGACGCGTGAGCAGATCTCCGCGTCGGCTTTTCCTGACCTGCCGCTGTACTTTACGGAATGGAGCACCAGCTACACGCCGCGCGATTCTGTACATGACTCTTATATCAGCGCCCCCTACATCTTGACCAAGCTCAAAGCCTGTGAGGGACTGGCGCAGGGCATGAGTTACTGGGCATACACCGATCTATTCGAGGAGCCTGGTCCTCCGACAGCGCCGTTTCAGGGTGGTTTCGGGCTCCTGAATCCAGAAGGAATTCGCAAGCCGGCGTTCTTCGCTTATAAGTACCTTCACGCGCTCCAGGGAGACAGGGTCGTAACCAGCGATCCCCAGGCGATGCTGGCTACGAAGAATGGGAACTTCTCAGGTGTGATTTGGGACTTCGAGTATCCGGATCAGAAAGCGAGCAATCGATCCTTTTACACCAGGCTGATTCCCGCGCATACGGCGGCGCCCGTGCAGTTCGAGGTGACGCACCTCGTGCCGAATGCCGCTTACCACCTCTTGGTGCATCGCACCGGGTTTCACGCGAACGACGCCTATTCCTCATACATCGAGATGGGCTCTCCCAAGGAACTGAACGCTCCACAAATTGCTTACCTGAACGAGCTCACGCGCGATCTGCCGGAGACAGACAAGACTGTGCAAAGCGGGCCCACGGGCACGGTCGAGTTTACAATTCCGATTAACAGCAATGACATTGTGCTCGTGAAGTTGACGAGCAGTCGGCAGAGCAATTGAGAGATAGAGGAGCCGGTCCGTTGCGAGCGTAAGCGCCTATGCGTAAAAGAACCCATCCAGCGAGTCGCAAGAAATGTTGGCGTATGTCACTTAGGAAGTTTGTACTGCCTTTCATCCTCATAGGCAGGTTGGTCTCTGCGTCTGTAGCACAGGATTCTCCAGCGCATCCAAACTGGCCAGGTCCCGGACAGCTCTTCGTGGGGACTTGTTATCAGCCAATCGACCGCGCTCCCGAGGAGATCGACAACGATATCGCGATCATGAAGCGGGCGGGATTCAATGTCGTGCGCATAGGAGATCTTTCCTGGGATTCGTTTGAGCCGTCCCAAGGCAAGTTCGATTTTGGGTGGTGGGACAAGATTGTCTCCAAAATGCGCGAAAACGGAATCAGGGTGATTCTGGATATACCGGGTTCGCCGGCGCCAATCTGGCTGCACCGCACGTACCCAGGCGTGGATATTGTTGCGCAGGACGGGACGCGTCTTCCACCTGCGGAGCGCTATATGGATGACATCAGCGATCCGAATTACGCGCGCGAATTGAAGATCCTCGGCGAAGCGATGACGTTGCATTTCGCACATAATCCCGCAATCATAGCCATCGGCTACAACAATGAAATTGGCAACGGCTACATGTCGTACTCGGTGGCCGACAAAGAGCGATTCATCGCCTGGCTCAAGAAGAAGTACAGAACCATCGATGAACTCAACAAGGCCTGGGCGACGCAGCGGTGGTCCCGCCGGCTGAACAGCTTTGAAGATGTTGACCTGCCACTCGCAAATGGTCCTGGCCCTTCCGAACGCTATCTGGATCTCCACCGCTTCTGGTCTGACGTTACGGTTGATAGGCTGCAGGAACTCGATAGCATTCGTCGCCGCAACATGCCTGACACCCCTTCGATATCCAATCTCTGGGATACAGCGCCGAGACGCGGCTTCGACTATCTGAGGACCTACAAGTCTTATGTATCTTACGGCGCGGAAGGATTCTATCCCGGCGATCCGGTAAGTGGCGCTTTCGAAGCATTGATGACAAAAGGCGATTTGCCCATGCCCCACTGGTTTAATGAATTCACCGCAGGAGGCGGAGGCTGGTACGGCGAGCCGGGCCGCAGCCGCATGTATGCATATGTAGGTCTCATGACGGGCGCACAGGGCTTTCTTGCGTGGACATTCAACAGTCACCAGGGCGGAGAAGAGCAAGCTCTCTTCGGGTTGCTTAATCACGACAACACTCCCTCGTGGAAGGTGGACGAGTTTGCTCACATCGCTTCGGACTTCAAATTGCTATCGAAGTACGGATTCCCGCGCTATCCGCACCCGCAGGTTGCCATCGCGTATTCGTTCGACTCATTTATCGTCTCGCACCCGAACGGTCCGTCGAGTACGACACTGCAGTACTTCAAGACGCCGTATACCGAACAAGTGCGTGGCGCCTTCGCTCCGTTCTTTAACGCAAACATCGATGCAGCGGTGATCAACGTCGGCGCCGACACCCTGTCCCGCTACAAACTGGTCGTTGTGCCCGCTGATTACGTGATGGATGCGGCAAGCGCAAAGGCCATTCGCGAGTATGTGGATGCCGGCGGTGCGGTTTTAATGACCGCATACTCAGCAAAAGTCGATGAACACGGACAATGGTTCGATACACCGCTGCCGGGAAGATTGAGTGACGTTTTCGGGCTTCGTACGAACGAGTTCTACGAGCCGGCTAACCTGCCTGTATTTGAGCTGGAAGGCAAAACAGCGAAAGCGAGTATTCGCTTTTATGAAGTTCTGGAGCCGACAACCGCGCGTACCCTGGCAAGATTCTCAAACCTGCCCGGCAATCCACCCGCGGTCACTGTGAACAATTACGGCAAAGGACAGGCAATCTACCTGGCCGCGCCAGCCCAGCCGACGCTGATCGCGCCTATTGTTGAGAGCCTCTATGGAGCGCTGGGAATCAAGCCGGGGCCGGCAACTCCAGAGGGAGTCTACGCAAGGGTGGTGGATGGCCGCACGTTATACGTGAATACCACCGCGGAAGAGAAGGCCATCGCAGTCGGAATGAATGTCCATGGAGTTCTATCAAACAAGTCATACCAGGGCGAAATGAAGCTCGGGCCATATCAGGCGGACCTCGTGGAATAGAGTTGTCGCAATTTCCGGGAAATGTGCTTTTCGATCATCGAGTTATCGGGAGCAATTGATGAAGCAGGGTGAAAACAAAAAACCGGTTCTCTCCTTTCTTTTTGTTCTTGCCTTCGTCGTATTCAAAGCAGGCGCGCAAACAGATTACTGTAGGCTCGGACTTGACTACTACGGACGTAGTTACTGTACCCGTGACGGATGCCTTGCGAAGTTCGGCTTCCTTGTTGATGAGAGCAACCTGTGCAGCGTCAGCGTAGCGGCCAACAGCCTTGGACTTCTTCAACTTGCCTTCGTACCAGAACAGTTGGTAATTCTCGCCCTCGGAGAGGTTTATCAGCCTCTTGGGGGGCTTACGGTATCCTGTCTTGGACCTGATGTATAGTTTCCCGGTATGGTTTCCACGATTCGCCATGCTCGTCTTCTCCTTTTTTCAAATACCGAGAAGTTGGCGATTTCCGCGTTTCGCGCCTGAAAATAGTAACGGCAAGTAGTAACGAGTTGGTTATCTTCATTAGAATCAGGTGAGGGCTTATACTGTGCTCCTCTAACCCGGAGACTCACCGCCGGCGAATTGATCCGGCATTCGGGGGCGCGGAGACGGATTGACGGGCAGCTCCAAGCCAGGTCAATGAAGAATGAACAGCGATGCGGAATCTCGAACTCCCGCAGGGGGAGCGAGGAGCGGAGGCTGACCATGGAAGTGGAGTTCACCGCCAGGCAAGTCAAGATTTCAAAGGCGCTGCGGGCGCAGGCCGAACAGGGCATGGAACGGATAAGCCGGATACTGGGCAAGAGCGCGAACGCCAGCATCACGTTCAGCGCTCAGAGGCATGTGCAGATTGTCGAGTTGACGGTCCAGGGACGGGCGCAGAAGATTGCGGCCGCGGGCAAGGCCTCTACGCTGGATGCGGCGCTGCGGGAAGCCATGGAACACGCCGAGAACCAGGCGCGCCGTCACCGGGACCGGCGCATGGGGAGCAAGCGGCTTCCCAAGGAAGAGAAGGTGCTGACAGCGCCCCCGGTAGCCCGTCCCAAGTCGCGCGCCACTCAACCGCCGGGCGATGGCGGGGAACAGAAAACAGGCCGTGCCGCAACCAAGGCCCGCGCGTCCATCGCGGTTCACTCCTTTCCCGCGCGCGCGACGGTTGTGGAGCCCCACATCCTGAAAAACGGCGAGGCGATTGCCCTCAAGCCTTTGACCATTGAAGAGGCCGTGAAAGAAGCGGAGTTTCGCGACCGCGATCTGCTCATCTTTCGCACTAATTCAGGAGATATGTTTGTGCTTCATCGCCGTCGCGACGGGCAGATGGAGCTGGTGGAGATTCCCTAAAGCCCTCTCAAGTTCGACGACGGCGCCTTGCCGGCACAATCCCTGCGATGCTGCGCGGTAGGGTGTCTCGCCAGCCCAGCTTATCCCTTTCGAACTCGATAATCGCGGGGCGAGAGCGCTTGGGCGACTGCGTGCAAGTGGGACATGTTGTGGACTTTGGTTGCATCCCGTAACCGCTTTAGGGGATGGAAGCCGGGTTGTGCGCGGCCTACGATCTTGAGGTATGGCGGCGACAGCTTCGAAGAAGACAAAGGAGCCGGAATCCAAGCGAGCGCGAGTGGGAACTGCGAAGGTTCTCAGGGAGGCCACGGGGTTGAATCTTCCGGAAAACGCGGACTCCAGCAAGCAGCGGGAGATTCTGGACGCATTGCCGGTTCTGGTCTTCCTGGAGCGGGCGGGCAAGATCGTTTTTGCCAATGCCGAGGCGCGCCAGATGCTGGGGCTCACGGAAGGCGAGTGGGTTCAGCGTCCCGTGGAGGACGTGTTGTGGGGGCTGTTTCCGGGCACCGCTGAACCGCAGACGTTGTTGAAGTCGACCAGGAAAGGCAGCCCGTTCCACGCCACCATGCCGGCCAGGAACGGAAAGCTGCTGCCCGTGGAAGGCACCTACAGCATACTTGACGCGCAACTGCGGGAGGCGGTCATCGTGGCCCATCCCGGCGGCCGGGAGCAGGCGCCGAGATCGCGGCTGATGGAAGACGTTTTGGCCAGCATTCCCGAAGCCGTGGCCATCGAGCATGGCAATCACGTCTTGTATACCAATCCGGCGTTTACGCGCATGTTTGGATTTACTGCCGAGGAGGCGAGCGGCGGAAGTCTGCGCGAGCTGATTGTGCCGGAGACGCGCCTGAACGAGCATGCAACGCTGGAAAAGGCCGTGGACGAGCAAGGGCGCGCCACGGTGGAGACGGTGCGCGCCAACAAGGCTGGCGAATTCGTGGATGTGAGCCTGCATTGCGCGCCGCTGCTGGTCGACGGAGCGAAGGTGGGTTACGTTTATACCTTTCGCGACATTGGCGAGCGCAGGCAGACTGAGGACAAGCTGCAGCACGATGCCATGCACGACGTGCTGACCGGATTGCCGAACCGGGCGCTGTTTATGGACCGGCTTAACCTGTCGCTGGCCCGCCGCTTGCGCCGTTCCGACCAGAGCTGCGGGGTGCTGTTCCTGGATCTTGATCGCTTCAAGGAAATCAATGACGTGCTGGGCCATGCCGCGGGGGATGTGGTGCTGGTGGCGGCGTCGGAACGGCTGCGCACTGCGCTGCGCCCGCACGACTCGGCGGCACGGCTGGGCGGCGACGAGTTCGCCATCCTGGTCGAAAATATTTTGAGCGCCGGCGATCTGGAGACGGTATCGAGGCGCGTTTTGTCTGAGATGGCCCGGCCCTTCGATATTTTTGGGCACTTTATTCAGGCCGGCGCCAGCATTGGCGCCGCCATGGCCGGACCGGAGCATACCTCTGCCGATCTGCTCATCCGGGACGCGGACTTTGCCATGTATCGCGCCAAGCAGTCGGGCGGGGGGCGCTACGAAATCTTCGACAAGCACCTGGAGGTCACCCTCACCAGCCAGCAGGAACGCGAACGCGAGCTGCGTTACAGGCTGGACAAGCGGCTGCTCGAGTTCCGCTATCAGCCGATTTGCCGGCTACAGGACGGTAAGCTGGAGGCTTTCGAGTGTTCGTTGCGATGGCGCCGTGCCGACGGAACCATTGACAGCTTCGCCGATCTGTTGGCCGTGGCCGAGGAGACCGGCCTTTCCATTACCCTGGGCCGGGAGACGATGGAGGCCGTCTGTTGGCAGTTGCGGAGCTGGCGCAATAATCTGCCGTCGGTGGACATCTCCCTGACCATTAATTTGACCCACCGGCAGTTCTACAACGTCGATCTGGTTGCGCAGTTGCAAAGGACGCTTTCGGCCAGCGGCGCCGATCCTTCGCGGCTGTTGTTTGAAGTGCCGGAGAGCACCCTGAACGAAAACCCTGATGCGGCGGTGGCAATTCTGCAGCGCATGGTGGATTGCAATGTGCGCGTGGCGTTGGACGACTTTGGCTCCAGCCTTGCGCCGCTGAACCACCTGGTGCGCCTGCCCATCGATATGGTGAAGCTGGACCCCAAGCTGACTGCAGCCGCGACTTCCACAGGTCGGCATCAGGCGGTGCTCGAGTCGCTTCTTCGCCTGGGCCGCACGCTGGGCGTACTGGTGGTGGCGCAGGGGATCGAGACTCCCGAGCAACTCAGAGCGCTGGGTCGCATGGGCTGCGACTTGGGCCAGGGTCCGCTGTTGTCGCCTGCGCTGGAAGCGGGGCAAGCGGTGAAGCTTGCGGAACTGGGCTACCTGACCATCGCGCCGGGGAGACCTGAGGGCAGGCGTAGCGGTTCTAGTCAATCAAGCCGTATAACGGCAAAAAGGCACTCATCATGGGCCGGCGGATCAGATGCAGCCAGTGGAAGTGCGGCTCTTCGGTGTAGCATGTGCGCATGAAATCACTCAAGCCGGCGCCCCGCGCGGCCTCACCGCGGGCGGCTGTCAAACACGCCAAGCGAGCTAAGCAAGCCAGCCAAGGAACTGGTGATTGTGACCGGCATTTCGGGCGCGGGCAAGGCCTCGGCGTTGAAGGCCTTTGAGGACCTGGGATTTCATTGCGTAGATAACCTGCCGCTGGAACTTCTGCCTGATTTTGCCGCTCTGGTGAGCAAATCCAATGAAGTGGAGAAGGCCGCGATTGTGGTGGACGTCCGCGAGGGCGCCACGCTGGACCGCCTGCCGGAGATTCTGAAAAACGTAAAGACGCTGCTGCACACGCGGGTGGTATTTCTGGACGCACAGGACGCGTCGCTGGTGCAGCGCTACTCTGAGACGCGGCGGCCGCATCCGCTGGGCCGCTCGGAGACGGTGTGGCGCTCGATCGTGGAAGAGCGTCAACTGCTGGATCCCGATCCGCAATGTGGCAGACACGCTGATCGACACCTCGAACTTCAACGTGCACGAGTTGCGCGCGCACATTCAGGCCCGGTTTGGCCGGGGAGAAAAGGCCAATCGCCTGCTGGTGTCGTGCCTGAGCTTCGGCTTCAAGAACGGCGTGCCGCTGGACGCGGATATGGTCTTCGATGTGCGTTTCCTGCCCAATCCCCACTTTGTGCCGGAGTTTCGCAAGAAGACGGGCCTGGACCCCAAGGTGGCCGCCTATGTGCGCGGATTTCCGCAGACAGGGGAGTTTCTGGACAAGGTGACCAAGCTGATGCTCTACCTGCTGCCGCACTACGTGAAGGAGGGGAAGAGCTACCTGACCGTGGCCTTCGGCTGTACCGGCGGCCAGCACCGCAGCGTGATGATGGCCGAGGAGATGAGCAAGCGGCTGAAGAAAGCCGGCTACCAGGTAAAGGCGCTGCATCGTGACATGGTGCGGTAAGCGGGCCAGTGGGTCAGCGAGTCAGTAGGCGAAGCCATTGCCGAACCGGCAACCTGACGGGCCGGATTCTTATGGATGCAAGCTGTCAATCCAGCGCGAAAGAGCGTTCACAAAGTCATTTCCCGTGTTCGAAGAAGGCGTAAGCCAAACCCTCGTTTTTGTAGCTGTCACTCTCTGGAATGCATCAGAGCTTTGGGGCGATCCGCTCTGTCCTGGCGGCGGATTCTGAAAAAACCACAGCGATGGAATGCGCAGGGCGGCAGCGGGCGCGTCGAGGTCAAAGCGGTCGCTGACCAGCAGATGAGCGGGAACCAGGCGCGCGCGCGGATCGCCGAAGATGGCGCTGACCGGGGCGTCGAGCGGCGACTCCAGAACGACTCCAGCCAGTTCGGGGTGGGCCGCCGCAATTTCGAGCGCGAGGTTGGCGCCCAGGCCGCTGCCATCGAGGACAATCGAGCGCGGATCGATGTGGCGGGTTGCGGCGAGGTACTCAAGCGCCCACTCCGCATCCTGGCGCCAGCGGGCTTCGCTGGGATGGACGAACTGGCTCTGGCCGTAGCCGCGATAATCGAAGGCCAGCACGTTGACGCCCGCGCCGTGCAGGCCAGCCAGATCGTCAAGCGTGTCGCCCAGGTTGCCGTCCTTGCCGTGCAGATAAAGCACGGTGTAGCGAGCCGAGGGTTGTGCGGGAATCCACCAGCCCTGCAGCTGGGGCGCGCCGGTATCCGTGGTGGCGAATCCGACCGGATCGAAGGCCAGGCCGATGCCGGCGGGCGTGCGCGCGACTGTTGCCGCGGGGTGATAGAGCAACTGCCAGCTTCCCTGCCAGAAGAGCAGGCACAGCACGGCCCAGGCGCAGAATCCCGCGGCAGGGAGCGCGATGGCGACCGCGGTGAGCAGCCAGCGGCCTGAAACTGTCGGCGTCGGCGCGGAATGCGGGCGCGCAACGCCATGCACGGGAGCATTTTGCGGTGGGCGTAATGCGGGTTTGGGTTGGAGCTTGTTGCGCGACATGGACGTGGTCTTTCGCCTGGAGCCGGATACAACGGCTTAGATTCATGCTAAATGCGCTGGCCGCGGGCGCTCACAGTTGGTCATTCTTAAGCGACAAGCGGCGACCGACGCCCAGTGGTACAGGGGCAGCGCCAAGGGTGTATATTCTTCTTGAACGAAAACGTTAACGTAAACCAGGGGGAAATGGGTATGACAGTCGAAGAGAGCGGCGTAGCGAAGCCGGCAGCGAATGAAGTTCTGCTGATTACCAGCGGCGATTTGCGGCTTTCCGCCAACCAGGTATGCTGGCTGGCGCAGAAAGACATGGAAGAAAAGCTGACGGCGGCTTTTGCGCAGAAAGGCTTCAAGCTGGTCCGCGCCCACGCTTACAACCAGGCAGGAAAGCACGGCTTCATCTCGTCGCAGCGCCAGGGGATGGATGTGTTCATGAGGATTCATCCCCAAGCGAAGCTGGTGTTTGCCACGGCGGCTTGGCAGTACAGCCATCATGTGTTGCCGGGACTGCGCAGCCACAAGGGGCCCATCCTGACCGTGGCCAACTGGTCGGGACAATGGCCGGGACTGGTGGGACTGCTCAATCTGAACGGATCGCTTACCAAGGCCGGCAGAGAATATTCGTCGATATGGAGCAAGGACTTTACGGATGAATTCTTCCTCAACGCGCTGGATGAGTGGCTGCGCGACGGCAGGATCAGCCATGACTTGACGCATGTGCATGAGCTCGACAGGAGCAAACTGCCTGCCCAGAGCGCTGCGCTTGGCGGCCAGTTGGCCAACGATTTGAAATATCGCAAGGCGATCATGGGGATCTTCGACGAAGGCTGCATGGGCATGTATAACGCCATCGTCGATGACGAGTTGCTGAATCCCGCGGGCATCTACAAGGAGCGGTTGAGCCAGTCCGCGCTGGTGGCGAAGATGCGGACGGTTTCAGACGCCGAGGCGCGCGGCGTTTACGATTGGCTGGTTCAGAAAGGCGTGAAGTTCGATTTCGGCAAAGATGCGGCGACCGAGTTGACTCTCGACCAGGTGCTCGAACAGTGCAAGATGTATATCGCCGCGGTGCGCATTGCGAAGGACTACGGTTGCGACGTGATCGGCATCCAGTATCAGCAGGGATTGAAGGACATGGTGCCCGCGTCGGACCTGGCCGAAGGAATGCTGAACAATGCGGAACGGCCTCCGGTGTTTGCGGAGGGCACGAGAGAAGAGCTGTATGCGGGCGGGCCGCTGGTGCACTTCAACGAGGTGGACGAATGCGCCGGGACCGACGCGCTGATTACCAACCGCTGCTGGAAGGCGCTGGGGCTTGACCCGTCGACGACGCTGCACGACATTCGCTGGGGCGAACACTACAAGGGCAAAGGTCTTGACGCGTTTGTGTGGCTCCTTCAGATTTCAGGCGCTGCGCCCGCAAACCATCTTGTCGACGGCTATGCAGGCGCGACCAGCGAACGGCAGCCGGCGATGTATTTTCCCCTGGGCGGCGGGTCGCTGAAGGGAATCGGCAAGCCGGGCGAGATCGTCTGGAGCCGCGTGTTTGTTGAGGGCGGCGCGCTTCATGCGGACTTGGGCAGAGGTACTGTGGTGAGTCTGCCGGCGCCAGAAACCGAGCGCCGTTGGAAGGAAACCACCACGCAATGGCCGATTGTACACGCGGTTCTGCACGGGGTGAGCCAGAATCAACTGATGGCGCGGCACAAGGCCAACCACGTGAATGTGGCCTATGCGCCTACCGCGGAGATGGCCGACAAGGCGCTGGCGACCAAGGCCGCTATGCTTGCCGAGCTCGGCGTGAGCGTGCATCTGTGCGGGGTTACGCAGGACGGCCGTTGATCCGGTTTGTCGACGGGTTTGTGGTCGTGGTTTTCCAGGCCTCGAAAGCCAGACCTGGGCGCACGCCGCCCGGTTTCATTGCGGCAACAAGTCGCCTTGGTGAGTACAAGCAGTCAGGACTGCAACTCGCCCGCTGCCGGCAGGATTCCCATCTCCCGATAGATGGGACGTATCACTTTCCTTATCGATGGCAGGCGGGTGAAGAACCATGCTGCGCCCAGCAGAACAACTGATCCGCTGGCGATCACCGTAAAGGGCGCGCCAACACCATGGGCCATGGTTCCGGCGAGCAGGCTGCCGAAGGGCGCCATGCCCATGAAGGCCATAGTGTAGTAGCTCATCACGCGGCCGCGCTTGTCTTCGCTCACCAGGGTCTGGATGATCGTGTTGCTGGCGGCCATGCCCTGCATCATGCCCATGCCCGCCACCAGCACCATAACCATCGAAAGCCAGAATACGCGCGACAGGCCGAAGCCGATCAGGCCCAGGCCGAAGACCGCGGCGGCGATTGGAATCATGCGGATCAATCCGCGCACGCTTTTGCGGGCCGCCAGCGAGAGCGCGGATACCAGCGCCCCTATTCCCATTGCGCCCATCAGGAAGCCTAGTGTGTGTGGGCCCCCGTGCAGTACGCGGGCCGCAAAAATCGGCATCAGCACCACGAACGGCATGCCCATCAGGCTCACAACGGCAAACAGCGTGAGGATGGTGCGGACGGGCAGGAACCCGGAGACATAGGTCCAACCCTCTTTCAACTCGTGCCACATGGAGGTGGTTTCGCGCTTGACAGTGGGAGCCGGAAGGCGCATCGCCAGCAGCGAGCCGATCACTGCCAGGTAACTGATGCCGTCAATGAGGAAGCACCAACCCTCGCTGGTAGCCGCGATTAACATGCCCGCCAGCGAAGGGCCAATCAGCCGCGCCACATTGACCATGGACGAGTTTATGGCGATGGCGTTGCCCAGGTCGGCGCGATCCTCGACCATCTGCACCATGAATGCCTGGCGGCCCGGCATATCGAAAGCGTTGATAATGCCCTGCGACACAGCCAGAACCAGTATCCAGTGGATGGTGATGTGTCCTGAGAGAGTGAGGGCAGCCAGGGCCAGCGATTGCAGCATTGAGAGCGTCTGCGTCCACACCAGCACCCGCCTGCGATTGAGCCGGTCGACCCATACACCGGCGAAGGGCGCGAATAGAAAGGTGGGGATCTGGCCCGAAAAACTCACCGTACCCAGCAGCAGCGCCGATCCCGTCAGCCGGTAGACCAGCCATGAGGTCGCAATGCGGGTCATCCAGGTGCCGATGAGCGAGATGCTCTGGCCGCCGAAGAACAGCCGGAAGTTCCGATGACGCAGGGCGCGCCAGGCATGCGAAGCGCCCTCGAGTTTGCCTGGTTTCGCCGCGGCGGGAACCTCGGCCGTTCTTGCGCGTGTTGTTTCTTCGGCGGGGCTCAAAAGTTGGCTTCCTTGTGCGCGGTTTTTTTGAGGCACGGTCTGGCGGTTGGCTTCTATTACTTTAACTGGGTTTGCCTCGGGGCAGAAGCTGGCGCTGATTTGGGTTGATTTGCGCCGGCTCGCCTGCAAATTGCGGAGATCGCACCGACCGGTGCGGACGATTTGCTGTGGTGGCCGCACGCCACTATATAATTCGGGCCGAATCAAGAAAGCAGAGTGTCGCGCATGCAAGCCATAATCAGATCGATCCGCACCACTGGAGAAAGAACGGAATGGGGGCGACTGATTATCGTGGCCGCGCTGGGATTGAGCATAATGCGGGGCGTGGCCCAGATTGCGCCGCCCAGGCATTCGGATCCGCTTGTGTCCGGATTTCAGGCGCCGCCGGATTCGGCCAAGCCGCTGGCCTACTGGTGGTGGCTGAACGGTCATACCGACAAGGCAACCATTACCAGCGACCTGGAAGCGATGCGCAGGCAAGGCTACGGGGGGGCCATTTTGATGGACGCGAACGGGTCGGACCAGGGAGGGAATATCGATGTGCCCGCGGGACCGATGTTCGGGAGCCCAGCCTGGCAGGAGCTTTTTCTGCATACGCTGAAAGAAGCGAAGCGGCTGAATTTGCGCATCAGCCTGACCATTCAGAGTGGCTGGAATGTGGGCGGGCCCACGGTGACGGGAGAGCAATCGGCAAAGCTGCTGACTTGGTCGCGTAAAGTGGTTCACGGTCCCCTGGCGGGTCCTCTTCAGGTTGATTTGCCACCCAGCAAAAACGGGTTCTATCGTGACATCGCGGTGATGGCGTATCCGCTCAAACACGGGGCTCCGCTGCCGGGCGATGTGAAAAGCGGTGATACGCGCAAGCCGATTCGCGCACTCAAGGTGAAAGCTGTCTTTGTCGAGGCGGGCTTTTCGGTTCCGGACTCGAAGCCGCTGCTGGGCGATTTTCCTTCCGTTCTCGGTGAGCAGGACTTTGACGTCAGCCGGGAAGTTGACCTGACCACGAAGAAAATGTCCTACCAGGGAAAATTGGAGTGGGACGTGCCGCCGGGCGACTGGGAGATTCTTCGCATCGGCTACACCAGTTCCGATGCGCGGGTCTCCACCAGCAGCGGGAAGTTCCAGGGACTGGTGATCGACTACCTGGACCGCGACGCGCTGACCAGCTATTGGAATACCAACGTCCAGCCAACGCTGACGGCGGCGAAACCCTACCTTGGCGATTCTTTGCGCTATGTATACACCGACAGTTGGGAAGTGGGCGGGGTGAACTGGACGGGCCGCTTCCGCCAAGCCTTTATCGCCGGGCGCGGTTACGACCCGGTGCCGTATCTGCCCGTGGTTACAGGGCGCATCGTCAACAGTTGCGACACCAGCGACCGTTTTTTGAACGATCTTCGCAGAACTATCGGAGACCTGGTTCTGACCGACCACTATCAAACCTTCGGACAACTGGCTGCGAAGAACGGGCTCGGATTTCATCCCGAGTCGGGCGGCCCGCACGGCGCGCCTGTGGACTCGCTGCGCATGCTGGGCGCGGGCACTTTTCCGCAGACTGAATTCTGGGCGCCGTCGCCTCACCGCAGCACAGATCTTGATCGTTTCTTTGTGAAAGAGGCGTCCAGCGCCGCGCACATTTACGAAAAGACGCTCGTGGCGGGAGAAGGCTTGACGAGTCTCGGGCCGCAGTGGGAAGAGTCGCCGGGGATGGACCTGAAGCCGACCTTCGATCAGGCAGTGTGCGAGGGGCTTAACCTGTTGGTGTGGCACACATTCACCTCGTCGCCGGCGGCAACGGGATTTCCGGGGCAGGAGTACTTTGCGGGAACGCACTTCAATCCCAAGGTCACCTGGTTCAACGACGGCAAGGCGTTCTTCGATTACATCGGGCGGGTGCAGTTTCTCATGCAGCAGGGCGTGCCGGTGTCGGATGTTCTGTATTACTACGGCGACCAGGTGCCGAACTTTGTGCAGTACAAGGCGACCGATCCGGCGCATGTGATGCCGGGCTACGACTACGATGTCGTGGACGAGGACGTGTTGACGAAGGGGCTAAGCGTCGCCAACCATCGCATCCGGCTCAAGAATGGAACCGAGTACCGGGAGCTGGTGTTGCCGCCGCTCACCAACATCTCGCTGCCTGCTCTTCAGGCGCTTGACCGGCTGGTGAATGCTGGTGCGACGGTGGTGGGCAGCAAGCCAACGCGGCTGACGGGACTGCCAACGGCGCATGAGACGGACGCGGATGTTCAGAAGATTGCGGACCGGCTCTGGGCCGGTTGCCCAAGCGATGGAAAGGGCGTGAGCAAGGTTGGTGCGGGGAAGATTGTCTGCGGAGAGTCGGCGCGCCAGGCGCTCCTAGATGCCGGGGTTGCGCCGGACCTGACCAGCGCCGGACCTTCGCCGGACGAGGACTTCGACTTTGTGCATCGCCGTGGTCACGGGGCGGAAATCTACTTTATCCGCAACAAGAAGCCGAGCGCCGTGGCGACGGTGTTAAGTTTTCGCGCGCGCGGGCTTGCGCCGGAGATGTGGAATCCGGAGACGGGTGCTGTTACTTCGCTTGGCGTTTACGAACAAACAAAAAACGAGCGCACCAATCTGCCCGTGTGGCTGGGGCCTTATGGAACGACGATCGTCGTGTTCCGCAGGGCGACCGCTGCGCACCTGGTGCGACTGGAACGCGACGAACAGGAAGTCTTTCCTAAGCTGAACGCCGATACGGCGCCGTTTGATGTGGACATGCGCAGCGGGCGCATGATGCTGCGAGCCGGCCAGGGCGGACATTATGTTGCGGTGGATGCCGCTGGACGGCAGCATGTGGCTACCGTGGCGGAACCGGTGGTGTTGCCGCTTGAGAAGCTGTGGACGCTTGCTTTTACTCCGGGATGGGGAGCGCCGGCCGAGATTCGCATGGACAAGCTGAGCTCGTGGACCGAGTCGAGCGACGAGGGCGTGCGCCATTATTCGGGGACGGCGGCTTACACGACGGAGTTCGAGATTCCGCCGCAAATGCCGGGTAATGCTCGCGTGGTGCTCGACCTGGGCGAGGTGCGCGAAACGGCCCGCGTGACCGTGAATGGCAAAGAGATGGGCGTGGCGTGGAAGAGGCCTTTCGTTGTCGATGTCACTTCGGCGGCGGTGTCGGGGAAGAATGCGTTGAAGATCCAGGTGACGAATCTGTGGCCCAACCGGATCATCGGAGACCAGAGCCTGCCGGAGGCGCAGCGTTTCACGCACACCAACATCACCAAGTTCAAGGCGAATTCGCCATTAATGGCATCGGGGTTGTTGGGGCCGGTACGCGTCAGGATTACCTCGGCGGTTGCGATGGGAACCGATGCGGCGAAGCATTGAGATTTACAGGTGAGACGATGCCCACCCGTATTGAATCGGATGGGCCATCGTTTTCCGGGTGTCTTAGGTCTCGCTTCTGAGACCTGGGATTAGGCCTACGGTGGAAGGTCTATGACTATGACGCTCTCCACCGTCTGAGCAACCAAAATGTGCCTGTTGTGATGCCGGTACATCGGCAAAGAGCGAGATGATGCTACTCTTGCCGAATCCTACCCGCTGATGGCGTGGTCGGTCTTGATGTCCACGCCGCTCCACC
>CAVRAQ010000020.1:0-12024 GCA_963718985.1 uncultured Acidobacteriaceae bacterium | reverse complement strand
TTGCCATGCAATGGAACACCCGGGATCTTCTCTTCCGCCTGCCCAGCAACGCCGTCATCCGCCAGGTAATTGCCGGGAAGGTCGCTGTCCCTGAAAGCGGCACCTTGCACGCGATTTATGAGAATCAGATTTACAGGATTCAGGCGAAGCAGGCGGAGCAGAACCAGAAAAAGGCAACCGGCCAGGGGAAACAGCAACTGGCGTCCGACGGCAGCATGATGAACGTCGAAGCTCCCAAAGGAATGGCGACGGATCAAAACGCCGGAATGGCCGCAGGCACTGGAAGCATGGGTTCGGATACTTCCCCGTCGGCGATGACTTCATTCCCTCAGATGGACATGAGCGGCGCGGAGCCGACCAACGCCCAACCCGCCTTCGACCCGTCTTCCATCGCGAATATTCTGGCCCTCCCCCCACAACAGCGCGTAGCACAACTGGCAGCCATGGGGCCGCAGGAGTTCGACGGCTTCATCAAGGCTCTGAGGCCCGGGCAGCGCGTCGCACTCAATGCCGGCCTGACCCCAGAACTGATACTGACCCTGGGCGCTCTGGAAAACCCCGAGCAGCAGGTTGGCGAAGAGCTCATCGCCCAGCGACTCACGCGCGACATCTACTCGAGCGCGCAGCTTCAGGAGGTGATGACCGATTTCTGGCTCAACCACTTCAATGTGTACCTGCGCAAGAACGAGCAGATGCCCTACTACCTGGTCAGCTATGAGAGGGACACGATTCGCCCCCGGTCGCTGGGCAAGTTTGAAGACCTGCTTGAAGCGGTGGCGCACAGTCCGGCAATGCTTGTTTACCTCGACAACGCCGAAAGCATCGGGCCTGATTCGCTGGCCGCGGTGCGCGCCGAAGTAGCATCGGGGCGCCGTCCCGGCCCGCAGGGGAAGGTGCATGAAGGCCTGAACGAAAACTATGCCCGCGAGTTGATGGAGCTGCACACGCTGGGCGTGAACGGCGGCTACACCCAGGCCGACGTAACCCAGGTGGCGCGCGTGCTGACCGGCTGGACCGTCGATCGTCCGCTGGTCGGCGGCGAGTTCACCTTCAACCCCAACCGCCATGAGCCAGGCACCAAGAAGGTGCTGGGCTCGAAGATCAAGGAGAACGGCGAGATGGAGGGCCGCGAGTTGCTGCACATGCTGGCCACACGCCCGGCCACGGCGCAGTTCATCAGCCGCAAGCTGGCCATGCGCTTCGTCTCCGACGATCCCCCGCAGAGTCTCGTGGATCGCATGGCAAAATCGTACCTGTCCAGCGGCGGCGACATTGCGTTGGTGCTCAAGACGCTCTTTCACTCACCCGAGTTCTGGTCCACAGCCGCCTATCGCGCCAAGGTCAAGACGCCTCTGGAGTTTGTGGTTTCAGCGGTGCGCGCGAGCAACGCGAACATCGACAGTTTTCTGCCACTCATGAATAACCTTCGCCAGATGGGAATGCCGGTCTACGGCGCAATTCCCCCCACCGGGTACGAATGGAAGGCGTCAACATGGGTGAGCACCGGCGCGCTGGTCGACCGCATGAATTTTGCGCTTGCCCTGGCCGGCAATCGCCTGCCCGGCATCACCGTAGGTTGGAGCCGGCAACCGGACTTGACCAGTTCGGCCTCGGGCACGACAACAAGCACGGAATCGCCCGCTCCGACGCCACCCACTCCGGAATCAGAAGAGGCGCGCCTTGAGCCGCTTCTTGTGGCCGGCGGGGTCAGCGTGTCAACCCGGTCCGCGGCCTTGCAGCAATTCGCTGCGCAAACCGCTCAGGACTCAACATCGGTCCGGCCAGTGTCGGCTGGAAGACGCCTGAATCGCGCCCCCAATGCCGGTGTTTTGGAAAGGCAAGATCAACTGCTGGCCGGGTTGTTGCTCGGCTCTCCGGAGTTCCAGCGCCGCTAGAAAGCAGCACGGCCCAAGGAGTCAACTATGCAGATCAACCGGCGTTTTTTTCTCCACAAGGGCACTCTCGCCATCGCGGGCACCGCGGCCATTCCCAGCTTTCTCGTCCGCTCAGTGATGGCTGAAGCTGCCGCCAATCCCGGCCGCCGGCTCGTGGTGGTCTTCCAGCGCGGCGCCGCCGACGGACTCAACATCGTGGTGCCCTACCGCGAGAAGAACTACTACGCTATGCGTCCCAGCATCGCGATTCCACAAAACCAGGTTCTCGATCTCGATGGCTTCTTCGGACTCCATCCATCGCTGGCCGCGTTCAAACCGCTCTACGACCAGGGACATCTCGCCATCGTGCACGCAGCCGGCTCGCCTGACACCACCCGCTCCCACTTCGACGCGCAGGACTACATGGAATCCGGCACTCCCGGCGTGAAAAGCACAGAGGATGGCTGGCTGAACCGCGCCCTGCAGGCGGAAGATCTGCGCCATCGCTGCACCGGCACGTGTGAGCAGCACACCGCCTTTCGCGCCCTGGCCCTGGGGGTCGAAGTGCCTCGCACGCTGGCCGGCAAAATTCCGGCCATCGCTCTCTCGAACGTCAACGGGTTTACCGTAGCCGGCCGCGGTCCCACCGACTCTCCGGCCGCAAGCGCCTTTGAAGCCATGTATGCGGGCAGCGGCGACCGCATCTTCCATGCCGCCGGCGACGAGACCTTCGATGCCGTGAAGATGCTGCGGGCCGCAAACCCCGCGCAGTACACGCCCGGCCCCGGCGCCGATTACCCGGCAACGGAGTTCGGCAACAACATGAAGCAGATCGCCCAACTGCTCAAAGCCAACCTGGGCGTCGAGGCTGCCTTCACCGATGTGAGCGGATGGGACACGCATCAGAACCAGGGCAGCGTGAACGGCCAGCTCGCCAACCGGCTCAGCGACTTTTCCGCGAGCATCGCCGCCTTCTGGCGCGATCTGGGCGACGATGCAGGAGACGTCACCCTGGTCACGATGTCGGAATTTGGCCGCACCGCCCGTGAAAACGGCACCGGAGGCACGGACCACGGTCACGCCAACGCCATGTTTGTGCTGGGCGGCGACGTGAAAGGCGGCAAGGTGTACGGCCGCTGGCCCGGTCTGGATAACGACCAGCTCAACGAAGGCCGCGACCTGGTGCTTACCACCGACTTCCGCCAGGTGCTGGGCGAAGTGGTGACTCGGACTCTCGGCGCCAACAATCTTGAAATGGTCTTCCCCGGCGCCAGCTTGACCCCCAACCGCTTCCTGCGGCTGGTCTAGTGTTTGCTGTACATATCCTTCACGTCGTTGCGCAGTTCCAACCGGCTTGACTCGCGCGTATAGAACATGTGCCCGCCCGGATACTCTCGCACCGCAACGCGCGCCGGGTCGCCCATCACCGGCATCTGGTCCACGGTGAGAATCGATCCCATGAAGGGGCAGGAAAGATCGTTCCAGCCGTGCACGATCAACACGCGCAGCTTGGGGTCGGCTGCTACCGCCTGGCGCAACTGCGGAACCGAGCCGGTGCGCAGATCTTCCCCGCCGCGATCCCAGAGCCGGTTCACGTCATAGGACAGCGCATTGTAGCGCTCATCCACCTTCCAGCCCACGGTGCGGGTGATAAAGTCCACCATCGCCGTGGTTACGGGAGCAATAATGCTGGCCAAAATCGGATCGTTAGCCCGCTGCTCCGGCGCAAACGGAAAGGGATCGAACGAGGTCACGTTCGAGTCGTACACCGAGCCCAGTTTGCCCTGCTCGCGGAAGACCTCGCGGAGATAGGCTCCTGTTTCCAGCCGCCCTCCGGAGTACTTCACAAACTCCGGGTCCAGACCGGTCAGCTCGGTCACGTGCGCGATCATCTTCGCGGTGGCGCCGGGATCGGCGCGGCCCTTGAGCAGCGTGGTGGCATATTCGCCTTCGGTATAGGCGATCACGTCCGCCATTGCCTCCGGCGTCAGCTTCTTTTCGCGCTCCAGGTGGGCTGCCGTGATGGGCGGCAGGGTCATCATCCACGGGATCGGCGACAGGTCGCCGTTATTCCCGATGGTCGGGTTCAGATAGGGCGACACCAGCACCACTCCATTCATGGCCACGCCCAGTTGCGACTGCAGATAGTAGGTAATCCGCGGCCCGCGAAAGCCTCCATAGCTCTCGCCCACCAGGTACTTTCTGGAGCCAAGCCGGTCGTTCTTGACCAGCCAGTCGTAGATCACACGGGAGATATACTCGATGTCCGGCGTGGTGCTGTAGAAGAGCTTCTTGGCCTGATCTTCGGGAACTTCGGCGCGGCTGAATCCGGTGCCCACGGGATCGACAAATACCAGGTCACTGAAGTCCAGCCAGGTGCCGGGATTGTCCGTCAGGACCGGCGGATCGGAAGGGCTGTCGCCTTCATTACCTACATTCAGATGTTTTGGCCCGATGGCGCCGAAGTTCAAGTACACGGAAGAAGCTCCGGGTCCACCGTTCACGGCAAAGGTGACAGGCCGATTGTCGCCATCCACGGTGTACGCGGTCACCACCACCTCGCCGGCGGTCTTGCCATCCTTGTCGCGCACCGGCAGCGCACCCACCGTCACGGTATATTTGAGCGTCTTTCCATCCAGTTGCATGGATTGCTGCACATGCGCCTCGGCGGGCAGGGGAGGCAGCGACGATTTGTCCGCCGCAGCAGCTTTATCGCCGGGCGCGGATTTGTCGGCCGCGACCATGTCCGCGGCGGGCGCCGGTCTGTCGGTCTGCGCTGCAACGCGCGCTGCCGGAGCCGCTAGACAAATCAGGGTGCAGGCAAGAACCGCGGCGCGCATAAGGACAGGTTGCAAACGAAGAATGCTCATTGGATAAAGATACAAGGCCCGACAAGGTACTGGCAGTCCCCCAGGCGCTTGATTTACCCTCAAATTCGGCATGAAACTCAAGATACCGCTTCTCATTCCTGCTCTGGCGGCGGCATTTATGGCCTCCGCGCCCTACACTGCGTTCGCCCAGCAGACGCCGGCGGCAACCCCGCCCGCGCAGGACCTGCCTGACGCACCCACTGCCAATGTCGCTGTCACCATCGTTCCCAACGGCCCCACCGTGGTCATGGACACCTCCATGGGCCGCATCACCTGCCAGTTCTACCAGAAGCAGGCGCCCATGGCGGTAGCCAACTTCATCGCCCTTGCCCAGGGCACGAAGGATTGGACCGACCCCAACACCAGAAAAGTGCAGCGTCACAAGCCGCTGTACAACGGAACCACCTTCCATCGCGTCATTCCCGAGTTCATGATCCAGGGCGGCGACCCGGTGGGTACGGGCATGGGCGACCCCGGCTACGCCTTCAACGACGAGATCGATCCTAACCTGACTTTTGACCGGCCTGGCCGCCTGGCCATGGCCAACTCCGGTCCCAATACCAACGGCAGCCAGTTCTTCATCACCGAGCAGGCTTACGACACGCTCAACGGCCACTACACTCTCTTTGGCCAGTGCGACGACGCCAGCGTTCAGGTGGTCAAGGCCATTGCCCGCGTCCCCCGCGACAGCGACGACAAGCCCCTTACGCCGGTGATGCTGGAGAAGGTAACGATCGTCCCCGAAGGCCAGCCGCTGCCGTCTCCACCGCCTGCACCTCAACCCGCGCCCTAACCCTAACCCAGCCGCTCCAGGTCTCGCTTTTGAGACCTGAGAATCGCTCAAACCCAGGAGTTCAAATGTCACCTGCAGCAGGAACCTACGCCGTCTTCACAACCACCGAAGGCAAGATCACCGTCCGTCTCTTCGAGAGCGACGCGCCCATCACCGTCAAGAACTTCATCGAGTTGGCCGAAGGCGCCAAAGAGTGGACCCACCCCACCACCCGCGCCAAGTCGAAGGACAAGCTCTTCGACGGCACCATCTTCCACCGCGTCATTCCCGACTTCATGATCCAGGGCGGCGACCCCACCGGCACCGGCATGGGCGGCCCCGGCTACCGTTTCCAGGACGAGACCAAGGGCTCCCCGCACAAGTTCGACAAGGCGGGCAAGCTGGCCATGGCCAACTCCGGCCCCGGAACCAACGGCTGCCAGTTCTTCATCACCGTGGCCGCCACGCCCTGGCTCACCGGCAACCACACCATCTTCGGCGAAGTGGTCGAAGGCCAGGAGATCGTGACCAAAATCTCCCTCGTCCCCCGCAACTCGCAGGACAAGCCGCACAAGCCCGTGGTTCTCGAATCGGTGGTCATCGAACGCGTCGCCTGAGCCACGCTGAATGCCTGTAAACGCCGAACCCCCAATTCACATTGGGGGTTTGCCGTCTTCACCCCATGCTGTATCATTCCTCATCGGAACAGCCTGCCCTCATCGGATTTTCTACGTGCCGGCTCGCAAAATTTGCCGGACCCCTGAGCACCAGGCTCTTCAGCACAATAGGAGTTCCTGCAAATGTTCTCGTCTTCCTGGTTGCGTCTTGCAATTCTCTCGGCACTCTTCGTTCCCGTCATGCTTGCGCCGTCACTGCTCGCAGGCGAATCCGCACCGCTCCATCGCGGCTACTACTCTGACCCGGCACTCCATGGCGACACCATCGTCTTCACGACGGAAGGCGACCTGTGGTCGGTTAGCATTCATGGCGGGGCCGCGCACCGGCTTACCTCCGGTACGGGCACCGAGAACCAGGCCACGATCTCGCCGGACGGAACGACAGTTGCCTTCCGAGGCAACTACGAAGGGCCGTCCGAGGTCTACACCATGCCCATTGATGGCGGCTTGCCCCAGCGCCGCACCTGGGACGGCGACTCCGCGCCCGAGGGCTGGGCGCCCGATGGCCGCCTGCTGGTAGCCACCCAGCGCTACTCCACATTTCCCGCCTCGCAGCTGGTTCTGATTGACGATCGCGGCGGACGGGAGATCGTGCCCCTTGCCCAGGCCGCAGAGGGCGTTTACTCATCCGACGGCCGCACCCTATTCTTCACCCGGTGGTTCCCTCAATCGAGTAGAACCAAGCGCTACAAGGGCGGCTGGGCTGAGAACATTTGGAGCTTCGACGGCAAGAACGAAGCGGTTCCACTAACCGCGGACTGGACCGGCACTTCCGCTCGTCCAATGTTCTGGAACGGCCGCGTTTATTTCATCTCTGACCGCGACGGCGTGATGAACGTCTACTCAATGGATTCGCACGGCAGCGGCGTAAAGCAGGAGAGCCATCAGCACATCTTCGACGTGCAGTCGGCATCGCTTTTCGACGGCCGCATCGTGTACGCTTGCGGCTCCGATCTCTGGCTGCTCGATCTGAAGACCGGGCACGAAGAGTTCATTCCCATCACCCTGGTCTCTGACTTCGACCAGATGCGCGAGCACTGGGTCAAGAAGCCGCTCGATTATCTGACCGCCGCGCACATTTCGCCGGATGGCATCGAGCGCCGTCTTCACCGCGCGCGGCGCAATCTTCCTGCTTCCGGCCAAAACCGGACGCATTGTGAAAGTGGCCGGCGACTCGGGATGTCCGCTATCGCGAGGCGCGCTTCCTGCCCGACGGCAAGAGCATCGTGGCGCTCTCAACCGCAAGCCGGGGAGACGGAATTCTGGAAATTCGCCGCCAACGGCGAATCCGCGCCGGAACAATGGACCCACGACGCCAAGGTGCTGCGCTGGGATGGCGTTCCCTCACCCGACGGCCATTGGCTGGCCCATCACGACAAGGACCATCAGCTCTGGATCTACGACATCAAGACCAAACAGGACAAGCGCATCGCGCAATCGATGAATGGCGACTTCGACGACCTGAGCTGGTCGCCCGACAGCCATTGGCTCGCGTATTCGGAAGAACGCCGACAACTCGTTTCAGCAGATCAAGCTGCTCAACGTGGATTCGGGAGCGATACAGACCATCACATCCGATCGCTATAACAGCGGAAATCCAATCTGGAGCACCGATGGCAAGTGGCTCTACTTCCTCTCCGATCGAAATCTTAAGACCACCATCCCATCGCCCTGGGGACCTCGCCAGCCTGCGCCGCACTTCGATCGCACTGTGAAGATTTACGAACTGGCCCTCACCGCCGGCCTGCGTTCGCCCTTCCTGCCGCCCGACGAGCTTCATCCCGATACTTCTGAAAAGAAGGATGAGGAAAAACCCGCCGACGACAAGGATAAGGGTGCAAAGCCCGTGGCAGCAGACACTAAAGCCGCAGACAACAAGGCCGCCGACGCGGACAAGACCGCCGAAAAGAAAGACGACAAGGGCGCCGAAAAGAAGGATGAGGCCAAGGACAAGAAAAAGCCCGTCGAAGTGAAGATCGACTTCACCGACCTTGGCACGCGCCTCGACGAAGTTCCCGTCCCGCCGGCAACTACCATTCTCTGCAAGCAACCGACAAGCGGCTGTGCTGGCTCAACGCCGGTGACGACCCGGAGCGCACCCGCGCGCTGCAATGCCTGGACATTGCCAACAAGGGCGACGAAGTCGGACACCGTGCTTGCCAAGGTGAAGGGCTATGAGATCTCTCTGGACCGCAAGAAGCTGCTGGTAGCCAGAGACGACGACTTTTTCGTTCTCGATTCTGACGTGAAAGGCACCGCGCTCAACGATCCCAAGGTTCTGCCCAAGGCGAAGATCGATCTATCGCACTGGACCTTCTCGACCAACCCCCGTGAAGAGTATCGCGGCATCTTTCTGGATGCATGGAGGCTGGAGCGCGACTACTTCTACGACCGCAACATGCAGGGCGTGGATTGGGCGGCCATGCGCGACCGCTATCTGCCGCTCGTGGATCGCGTAGCCAACCGCGACGAGCTGAACGCGGTCATCGCGCAGATGGTCAGCGAGCTGTCAGCGCTGCACACATTCGTGATGGGCGGCGACGCCCGCAGACCGTCGGACCAGGTTGAGATCGCCGACGCTGGGCGCGGTTCTTCGCCGCGATGAAAAGGCAGGCGGCTACGTGGTGGAACACATCTACCTCCACGATCCCGATCTGCCCGATCAGGCTCCGCCGCTCGCCCGCCCCGATTCGCTCGTGAAGGAAGGCGAAACCATCGTCAGCATCGATGGCCAGAACCTGCTCAGCGTTCCGCGACGAGCGCGAGTTGCTGCGCGGCAAGGCCGGCCAGCAGGTGATGCTGCGCGTCAAACCCGCTTCCGGCGACGCCCGCGACGTTCTTGTCAAGCCCATCAGCGAACAGGATGACGCCCGCATGCGCTACGCGGAGTGGGAGTACACGCGCCGCCTGCAGGTGGATACCGCGTCCGGCAGTTCCATCGGCTACGTCCATCTGCAGGCCATGGGCCCCAACGACATCGACCAGTGGGCGCGCGACTACTACCCGGTGTTCAATCGCCAGGGCCTCATCATCGACGTGCGCCAAAACCACGGCGGCAACATCGACTCGTGGCTGCTGGGCGACTTGCTGCGCAAGGCCTGGTTCTACTGGCAGCCGCGCGTCGGCAACCCGGAGTGGAACATGCAGTACGCTTTCCGCGGCCACATCGTCGTCCTTTGCGATCAGCAAACCGCCTCCGACGGCGAAGCCTTCACCGAAGGCTTCAAGCGCTTCCACATGGGCACGGTCATCGGCACGCGCACGTGGGGCGGGGAAATCTGGCTCTCCGGCAGCAATGTCCAGGCCGATAACGGCATAGCCACGGCCGGCGAAACCGGCGTATACAGCCCCGACGGCATCTGGCTCATCGAAGGCCATGGGGTTGATCCGGACGTTGTGGTCGACAATCTTCCCCACGCCACCTTTGCCGGATCGGACGCTCAACTGCAGGCCGCCATCGATCTGCTGAAAAAGCAGATCAAGGAAGACCCGCGTCCGGTTCCGCCGCATCCGCCTTATCCCGACAAGTCCTTCAAGTACCAGCCGTAACCGTCAACGAAAATTGACCCGGAACGAATGCCGATCGCTCCGGGTCTTTCTCTTCGCGCTACATTTGCGGCCGCTCATCCGTTCCCGCACAACCCCAGAATCGCCGCGCCGAATTTCTCCACTTTGGCCGGGCCCATCCCATCAATCTTCCAGCAACTGCCTCGGATTCGCCGGCCGCGCCTGGGCCAGCGCAGTCAGCGTCCGGTCGTGCAGCACCAATACGCCGGAACCCGCAGCCGTTTCGCCTCCGCCGCCCGCCACTCCCTCAGCCGCGCCGCCAAAGCCTCGACCTCCGCCGACAACTGCACCGGGTGACCCTCCACGTTTTTCCCCGATTTACCCGCCGCGGCCTTCGTCTTCCTTGTTCGCGTCGAAGCCTCAACCGGCCCGCTGAACCCCTCCACGATCCCGTCGCTGATCACAAGCGCCAACGGAGTCATCGGCCGCACCTCCAGCCCCGCATCCGTCAGCCGCACCTTGCGAAACCGAATGACTTCTCCTTCTTTTTCAAACTCGGCTTCTTCAATCTCGATCAGTCCCGCCCGCACCATCGCGTCGAGCAGCCGCTCGAATTCGTCCCGGCTTATTCTGCCCACCAGGTCCAGGCTCCGTTGCAGCGTCCCAGTTGCCTTATAGTCCACTGCGCGCAAGCTCGTCGATAATCGCCTGCGCCATTTCGCGCTCTGCCGCAGTGGCACGCCGGAACTGCCGCAGCTCCGCTCCCGCCGGATCGCACACATCGCACCTTCCGCACGGCCGGCTTGCGTCCTCCACATCGCCAAAGTGCCGCACCAGCGCCGCCATCCGGCACTCGGCCGAAGTGGTGAATCGCAGCACCTTTTCAAACTGCTCCGCGCGATACTGCGCCTGAATTGTATAAGTCTTCTTCCAGCCCGGCCCGCCCCTGGTTACACTGCCGCCGAAGTCCACCCGCGCCCCGCCATGAATCTCCAGCTTTTCCAGTGCCTTATCGAACTCCTCTTCACCCAGTTTCGAGGCCGCGCGCAATTCCTCCACCAGCTGCGGCTCCTCGCCCAGCGCCCGAAACACCTGGTTCAGATGCTCTACCGGCGGATAGTCGCGATTCAGGAAAAAATCGTGCGTGCGCTGGTCGGCATAGGTGTGCATCAGGTAAGTCCGGCTCTGCGCCCCATCGCGTCCCGCGCGCCCAATCTCCTGGTAGTAGCCCTCCAGCGTAGCCGGCAGCCCGGCATGAATCACGGTACGAATATCCGCCTTGTCGATCCCCATTCCGAAGGCGATGGTCGCCACCACCACCTCCAGCTCGCCGGCCTGGAAGGCGGTCTGCACCCGCTCCCGCGTCTCCGCATCGAGCCCCGCATGATACGCCGCAGCAGGAACCTGCCGCCGACAACTCATCGGCCAGCCGCTGCCTCCGACTGCTTGCGCGAAACCGCATAAACAATCGCCGGCCGCCGCGCGGGATCGGCCAGCAAACCCGCAATCGTTCCCGCCCGCTGCGGCACCGGGAGCTCCACGACTTCAATAGCCAGGTTCTCGCGCCGGAATCCATGAATGAACTTGAGCGGCTTCACCATCCCCAATTGCGCCAGGATGTCGGCCTGCACTGAGGGCGTCGCCGTAGCCGTCAGTGCGATGCACCGGCGCAGCATCTCCCCGCCCCGCAGCCCCGGCAGGTGCTCGCCCAGCATCCGGTAGTCGGGCCTGAAGTCGTGGCCCCATTGCGAGATGCAATGCGCCTCATCGATCGCGATGAGCGCCAGCCGCGTCTTGGCCAGCATCTGGGCAAACCCCGGCACCCGCAGCCGTTCCGGCGCAATAAAGAGAAACTGCAAGCGTCCCCTTCAGATAATCCACGCAAGCCTGCCGCGCCACGCCGCGATCCAGTCCCGAGTGAATCCGCGCCACCCTGAGCCCCAGCGCCGCCAGCTTCGCCGCCTGGTCCTCCATCAGCGCAATCAGCGGCGAAATCACCAGCGCCGTCCCGCCCCGCGCAATCGCCGGCAACTGGTAGCACAAGACTCTTCCCCGCCCCCGTCGGCATCACCAGCAGCAGGTCCCGCCCCTCGATCGCCGCGCGGCACACCGCTTCCTGGCCCGCCCTGAATCCGGCAAACCCGAACACTGCGCCGCAACAGCTCATTCAAGTTTTCGGATTCCGCGTCCGTCGCCAAACTTGCCCCATTTCCAAAGCCGGAAAAGCAGCTCGCGTCCCTGGATATTCCCAGCTCCAACTTTACAGGACCGCTTCATCGCAACGCCTCCTGGCCATGCACGCACGGGACCGCCGCCGGCCCCGC
>CAVRAQ010000019.1:0-110442 GCA_963718985.1 uncultured Acidobacteriaceae bacterium | reverse complement strand
CGCGCCAGTTCGCTCAAGCTGGCCCTGACCCTGGACGCGGATTCGATCGTGGTGGGCAGCTACATCACCGACGGCCCCGGCATTGTGGCCGAGGCGCGGCTGGTAGACGTGCCCCGTTTGCGCATGAGCGAGGCGGTCACCGCCCGCGGCCAGATGAAGGACCTGATCGCCGTCTTCGACTCCCTGGCCTGGAAGCTGACCCGCCAGCTCGATCCCGGAATCAGCGTCGCCGAGGACACTTTCATTGCCGCCGGAGCGGGCCTGCGCCTTGACGCCTTTGAGCAGTACATTCGCGGCATCACCGAGCCCGACCAGGCGGAGCGCCTGCGCCACCTCCAGCAGGCCGTCAAGCTGAGCCCGGGGTTCGGCCCCGCATGGATGGCGCTGGGCCGCGAAGACTATAGCGGCCAGCAGTACGAGCAGGCCGCCGACGCCTTCGCCAAGGTGGACAAGAACGATCCCGACGCCCTCGAGGCCGGCTACTACCGCGGCTTGTCGCTGCTGTTCTCGGGTGATTATGCAAAGGCCGAGCAGGCCTTTGCCGCCGTGGCCCGCATCCTGCCCCTCGCCGAGGTTGTGAACAACGAAGGAGTCGCGGTCAGCCGTCAGGGCCACGACGGAACTGGCCTGTTTGTGCAGGCGGCAGCCGACGATCCCAACTCCGCCGACTACCACTTCAACCTGGCAGTCAGCCTCAAGCGCCACGGGCAGACCCCCGGAGCTCTGAACGAGTTGGTCCAGTGTCTCAAACTTCGGCCCAGCGACAGCGAGGCGCTGGCGCTCCAGGCTGCGTGGAAGCAGCCGGAGGCCAGGCCCTCGGTGCCGCCGGCCTCGGCCTCCAATGCCGGTCCTGACGCCGAGCCGGCTCCCGATCCGCTTGAACGCATTGTGCGCAGCTTCGATGCCGCCGCCTTTCGTCAGGCGGCGCTCATGCTTGACCAGGTGGATGACGCGCGGCTCGCGGCGCTTACCCCTCTTGAGCGGGCGCAGAAGCTTGCCGCCCAGGCCAGGGGCTTTCTCGATCGCGGATTGCTGCTGGAAGCCGAGCGGCTTTATCAGGCGGCCGTGGCCGCCGACGGCAACTGCGCCGAAGCCCATGCCGGCCTGGCCCAGGTCCGCGAGCGCGCCGGCGACGCCGGCGACGCCCGCATTGAGGCTCATCAGGCCCTGGAACTGAGACCCAGCGCCGATGCGTACCTGGTCCTGGGACGCCTCGATCTTGAAGCCAACCATATCAGCGATGCCAACAACGATGCCGCCGCGGCCCTCAAGCTGGAGCCCGCCAGTCAGGCGGCCCACGAGCTGTCCCGGCAGGTGCAGGCCAGGGCAGGACATTAGTCTGGAGGAGCGCGCCATGCTTCAGCGAGTACAAGGGTTTGCAGCACTCATGGGTTTCTTCGCGGGATTTGGATTCGGATCTTTGGCCTTCGCCCAGCATCCCCAGCCCCAGAATCCGCTGGTCGACAAATTTGTCCTCGCCGACACCATCCAGCCCGTAAGCCAGGGCGAACTCACCCGCGCCATTGACCGCGCCAACAGCGATGGCGCCCAGGCGCTGCTGGTGGAAATGGACACGCCGGGCGGCATGGTCGAGTCGATGCGCGGCATGGTTGCCGCCGTCCTGGGTTCGCGCGTTCCGGTTATTGTGTTTGTGGCCCCTTCAGGAGCCCGCGCCGGATCGGCCGGCTTCTTCATCCTTGAGTCGGCTGACGTGGCCGCCATGGCTCCCGGAACTGAGGCGGGCGCTGCCCACGTCGTCTTCGAGATCGGCAAACCCGACGAGACCGAGATGCAGAAGGTTGAAAACGACGCCGAGGCCTTTCTGCGGTCCTACGTCACCCGCCGCGGCCGCAACGCCGAAGCCGCCGCTGCGGCCCTGCAATCCTCCCACTCCTACACCGCCGAGGAGGCGCTCAACCAGCACCTCATCGAAGTGATTGAAAGCAACGACGCGCAACTGATGATGGCGCTCGATGGCCGCCAGATTACCCGCCTGGACGGGAGCAAACTAACCCTCCATCTGACCGGCGCGCGCATTGAAGTGCTCCGGCCTTCGTTGCGCGACCAGCTCCTGGGCTGGCTCGTCGATCCCAACATCGCGCTGCTCTTCCTGGTCGGCGGGGCGCTGCTCATCTACCTCGAATTCAACTCGCCCGGAACCATCGTTCCCGGCGCTCTGGGCACCCTGATGGTCCTGCTCGCCATCTTCGCCCTCAACCTGCTGCCCATCCGCTACACCGCCGTCTTGCTGCTGGCGGCGGCGCTGGTTCTGCTTCTGCTTGAGGCCAAGTTCGGCGGCCACGGCGTGCTGGCCATCGCGGGCATCCTCTGCCTCACCTTTGGAACCCTCACCCTGGTTGCCGCTCCGGTGCCGGAGATGGGCGTTACTCCGTGGGTAGCCTTCGCCGTCAGCGCGGGTTTTGGAGGAATCACCATCTTTCTGGTCCGCCTTGTCGTGTGCGCCCGCCGCCGCAAGGCTCTCATCGGCGCCGATGCCATGGTCGGCTGCAAGGCCATCGCCATGGAGCCGCTGGCTCCCGAGGGGCACGTGCTGGTCGAGGGCGAAATCTGGCGCGCCGTAGCCGGCGACCCGGTCCCCAAGGGAGCTAACCTCCGCGTCGTGAGCCATGAGCAGATGCTCCTCCACGTGGCCCCCGATTCCCCCTCCCGGCCCCCGGAAACCCCCGCATAGACTCGCACTGGAGTACAATCCGTGCTGAGTGAGGTAACCCATCCATGATGCCTGTCCTGATCGTCGCCGCCATCCTCGTCCTCTATCTGCTCAACTCCATCAAGATTCTCCGTGAGTACGAGCGCGGGGTCATCTTCCGCCTGGGCCGAGTCCTGGGAACCCCCAAGGGGCCGGGCATCATCCTGGTCTTCCGTCCCATCGACCAGATGGTCCGCATTTCCCTGCGCCAGGAGGTGCTCGAGGTTCCGCCCCAGGACGTGATTACCCGCGACAACGTCACCCTCAAGGTGAATGCCGTGGTCACCCTCTACGTCGTCAACCCCAACGACGCCGCCATCAAGGTGGCCAACTACGTCTACCAGACCTCCCAGTTCGCGCAGACCACCCTGCGCTCGGTGCTGGGCGAGGTCGAGCTCGATGAGCTGCTCAGCCATCGCGACAAGCTCAACCTGAAGATTCAGACCATCATCGACCAGCGCACCGAACCCTTTGGCGTCAAGGTCACCTCGGTCGAAGTCAAACAGGTGGATCTGCCCGAGCAGATGCTGCGCGCCATGGCCAAGCAGGCCGAGGCCGAGCGCGAAAAACGCTCCAAGATCATTCACGCCGAGGGCGAGTTCAACGCCGCGCAAAAGCTGGTGGACGCCGCCGCCCTGCTGGCCACCGAGCCCATGACCATTCAGTTGCGCTACCTGCAAACCCTCACCGAGATCGGCGTCGAGAAGAACACCACCATCGTCTTCCCGCTGCCCATTGAAATGATGCAACTGCTGAACAAGGTTGGAGCCTCGGCCAAGACGGCTGCCGACAAGCAATAAATCAGAGGACGGTGCATGAGGGGAGTGTTTGACGGCCAAGAGCCTGAGCAGGATAAGCCCCGGCGCGACACTGAACTCACGTTGGGCGCGGGCGCGCTGCTGCTCATCTTCTTTGGCCTGGTCCTGGTCTGCGGTCTCTGCTTTGGCCTGGGGTACGCCGTAGGTCGGCGCGGCGTCCAGCCGGACTCGGCAGCCGGCCAACCGCCGGCCTCCGGCGCGCAATCACCAGTGCAGCCCAACGGTTCGCTGCCCAAGCCTTCGGCCATTGCGCAGGCCGGTGTTCCGCCGCCCGCCCAGGGCGCTGCGCCGCAAACTCCGCAGAGCGCCTCCACCGATCCGCCGCAATCCAAGGCCGCAATCCCGGTCGCGTCTTCGCAGGCATCGGCCCCGGCCGCCTCATCTTCACCCCAGCCTCAGGTTCGTCCCGCCCTTGCTCCCGAGGCAAACGCGCCCCAGGCTGCCGCGGCGCCCAATGTGCATCCGGCGTTTCCTCCGGCCGCTCCGCTCATGGTCCAGATTGCCGCCATCTCCCACCAGGAGGACGCCGATGTGCTGGTCGGCGCACTGCGCAAGCGCGGCTATCAAGTCTCCGCCCGCCGCGATCCCGCCGACAATCTCATCCACGTCCGCATCGGCCCCTTCAACGACCGCGACGAAGCCGAACGCTGGCGTCTCAAGCTGATCGACGACGGCTACAACGCCATGATCCAGCCGTAGTTCAGTCCCTGTCGATTTGGACTCAAGGAATTTTGGATTGGAAAGGCTGTCATTCTGAGCGGAGCGCAGCGGAGTCGAAGAATCTGCGGTTGCTTCCGCCGCTCTTTCGCAGCTTCTCCGTTGAAATGCTGGGTGGCCCAGAGCCTGCCCTGAGCAAAGTCGAAGGGTCTCGATTCTGAGACCTGGGAAAGCACGAACCGCAACCCGCCGACCCCCCTCACTACCCCCGCATCCACTCCGGCAATCCCGAGGCAATCGCCGCCCGCACCGCCGCCATCAACTGCTCGCGAGTCTCAAAATCGCGCGGATAAATCGGCGCATGGAAGATGAAATGCACGGTTCCCGGCTTGATGGCGAAGCTGCCTTTCGCCATCAGCGTCTCCGTCCCGTAGATCGACACCGGAATGCACGGCGCGCCGGTCTGCATGGCCAGGAAGAACGTGCCTTTCTTGAAGTGCTGCAGCCGCCCGTCTTTCGAACGTGTGCCCTCCACAAAGGTCGTAATGTGAACGCCCTTCTCCAGGATCTTTCTGGCCGCGGCTACGCTCTCCTTTGCGCTGGCCGCGTTGCCGGTTCGGTCCACGGGGATGAATTCGCCCAGCTTCAGGCAGTAGCCGAACAGCGGAAGCTTGAACACCGAGCGCTTGGTGAAGGCGGCCGTGCGTCCCGGAATCCGCGGAATCAGGCCCGGCGCATCCAGGTTCGACACGTGGTTTGACATGAAGATGCACGCCCGGCCGGCGGGAACATTCTCCCGTCCCTCAACACGCACTCGAATGCCCGCGACCCTGAAGCCGGCGCGGACAATCAGGCACACCACCCTGTAAAGCGGTCCCACGTTGCCGGTAATTGCGCCCAGCGGAATGAAGATTATCGCCGAGGGAATGCTCAGTACCAGAATAACGACAATTACCAGAAGAGATCCGATCATGATGATTCCGTCAAGCTGCCCAAAACTGTTCTCCGGGTGCCGGGTGCCCCAGGTCTCGCTTTTGAGACCTGGGAGAGTACGAGCCCCAACCCTTCCACTCTCAACTCGCCGCGGACCGGAGCAGAATCCTTTATCCCCGCATCCACTCCGGCAGCCCTGAAGCGATGGCCGCGCGAACCGCCTCCATCAGTTCCTCGCGAGTGGCAAAGCCGGCCGGGTCGATGGGCGGATGAAAAACCACGTATCGCGATCCCCGGATGCATGCGCAGGCTGCCCTTGCGCAGAATCTTTTCCGTGCCATGAATTGAGACCGGAACAACCGGCGCGCCGGAGGCCATGGCCAAAAAGAATGGACCTTTCTTGAAGGGCAGCATGCGGCCGTCCGGCGAGCGCGTGCCTTCAACAAAAGTGGTGATGTGAACCCCCTTGGCCAACACCTGTTGGGCCGCGGCCACGCTCTCCTTCGCGGCTGCCGCGTTGCCGCTGCGGTCCACGGCGATGAACTCGCCCTGCCTGAAGCCGGTGCCCAGCACTGGCAGGTTCATCAGCGAGCGTTTCATGAAGGCCGAGGTGCGACCGGGTATCAGCGAGATCAGCGCCGGCGGGTCCAGATTCGACACGTGGTTCGACATGAAGATGCAGGCCCGGTCCCTGGGCACGCGTTCCCGTCCTTCGGTTTTGAAGCGCACTCCGGCCATGCGGCAACTGCTCGCCAGCATGAAGCGTGTGCCCTTGTAGAGCGGCAGCACGTTGCCCGTACATCCAGCACCAGGGAATGAACAGAATTGCCGTGGGAATCCCCGCACGACCATCGTGGTAATGAAGATGAGTGAAGAGAGCATACCTATCTTTCTGAGCGATCAGGAATGAAGCTCCCTGAGCCGCGCTGGAAGTTTCTCATAGATGCCGTCGAATCCGCCATTGGAGAGAATGGCCACCACGTCGCCCGCCTTGAGCCGCGGCGCGATTCCGTTCACGATTGCATCCGCATCGGGCAGCAACTCGGCGCTTGAGCCTTCAGCCCCCATCTTTGCCCCTCCGGCATTCAGCGCCGCCACCACATCCTCCGGGTGCAGCCGCTCGGCATCGGGAATGCGTTGCTGCTGATAGACGCCGGCCAGCACCACCTGATCGGCCAGCCGCAGGCTCGCCACCAGTTCGGATTCGAGCACCTTGCGCCGCAGCGTGTTCGAGCGCGGCTCTAAAACTGCCCACAACCTCGCCCCGGGGTAAACCGCGCGCAGTGCCCGCAGCGTCTCGCGAATGGCGGTGGGATGGTGCGCAAAATCCTCGATCACCGTGATGCCCGCGATCTCCGCGCGCACCTCCAGCCGCCTCTTTACGCTTTTGAAAGTTTTCAGCGCCTCCTGAATCGCCTCTTTGCTCAAGCCTTGTCCCGCGGCCAGCGCCGCCGCGGCGGTTGCGTTCAGCGCATTGTGTTCGCCGGCCATCTGCATCTCCAGCTCGGCCCACGGTGCGCCGCCGCGCCATAACTCCCAGCGTGTGCGCCCATTCTCGTGGCGCAGGTTCTTCAGCCGCCAGTCGGCCTCGCCGCTGAATCCATAACGCTCCACGCGGCACAGCGCATGCCCCACGCACTCCGTCACGTTCATGCTTCCGTCGAAGGCCACAATCAGGCCGCGGCGCGGGACCAGGTTCACCAGCCGCTTGAAGGCCGTCTTCACCGCTTCCAGGTCCGCGTAAATATCTGCGTGATCGAATTCGACGTGAGTCAGAATCAGCGCGTCGGGAAAGTAGTGCAGGAACTTCGGCCCCTTGTCGAAGAACGCCGTATCGTACTCGTCGCCTTCCACGATGAAGGTGCGCGTGGGCCGCAACTGAAAGCTGGTTCCAAAGTTCTCCGCCACGCCGCCGATCAGAAACGAAGGCTCCAGCGCCGGCGTCTCGCGCGCGGCTGCTTGCCCGCGTGAAGCCACTTGCCGGCGTGAGGCAACCTGATAGCGTGAGGCCACTTGCTCGCGTGAGGCAACCTCGTAGATCCATGCCAGCATGCTCGTCGTAGTAGTCTTGCCGTGCGTCCCCGCCACCACCAGCGACTCGCGGCCCGCAAGAAACTCTTCGCGCAACAGCGCGGCCATTGAGGTGAAGGGAATCCGCTCGTCCAGCACCCGCTCCACTTCCGGATTGCCGCGCGAGAGCGCATTGCCGATCACCACCAGGTCCGGCTTCGGCTCAAGATTCGCTTCGGCGTAAGGCTCCATCACCGGAATCCCCAGCCCCCGCAGCAGATCACTCATGGGCGGATAAGCCGCCTTGTCGGAGCCGGTAATGCGGTGCCCCTGCAACTGCAACAGCCCAGCCAGCGACGCCATCGCCGTGCCGCAAATCCCGCTCAGATGAATATGCCGCATTCCCTTTTCCAAACCTTCCAGCTCCCAGCCTCGAGCCTCCAGCTCTTCCACTCCAATCGGCAGCTCAACAAAAAACGCAGCTCCGAACAGCAGGAAGCAAGCAGCTAGAAGCTAAAAGCTAGAAGCTGGAAGCTAGAAGCTAGAAGCTAGTCTCTAGTCCCTTAGTCCCTATCCTTCCACCGCCGGTTCCAGCAAATGCAATTTCGCCTCCACCGCCAGATTCAACTCCGCCTCCACGCCAAATGTCAGCGTCACATTCTGCCGCGACACGTGCCCGCTGCGCAGTCCCATGGCGATGGGCCCGTTGAAGTCCTCGAACACGCGCAAAATCGCCTCGTCCAGCAGTTCCGGCGGCGCGCCCGGCGAAACGCAGTCCACCATCTCGCCGAAAACGATGCCCCTCACGCCTTCCAGCTTGCCCGCCTCGCGCAGTTGCCACAACATGCGATCCACCTGGTAGGGCTTCACTCCGGTGTCCTCGAGAAACAGCAGCTTGCCCTCCGTCTGCGGCTCCCACTCCGTGCCCAGCAGCGAAACCAGAATGCTCAGGCAGCCGCCAAACAGAACTCCCTTTGCCATGCCCGGCTTCAACACCCGCAGCCCCTCCGCCGCGCCCACGCTGTATGGCTCTCCTTCAATCGCCGCGTTGAAGCTCTCCAGATGCACGCCGTCTTCAAGATAAAAATCCGCGGCCGCCATTGGCCCGTGAAACGCCGGCAGGCCAATCTCGTCCAGCATCCGCAGTTGCACGCCGGTCATGTCGCTGTACGCGAAAAATGGCTTGGGATGCGCGCGGATCAGGTCCATATCCAGCTTGCCGAGCAGGTAATTGGAGCCGTAGCCGCCGCGCAGGCACAGGATGGCGCTGGTCGTCTCATCGGCAAAGGCCGCGTGCAGATCGGCCAGCCGCTGCTCAGGCGTTCCGGCAAAGTAGAGCGGCCCGCGTTTGAGGGCGTATTCGCCCACCCGAGGCACAAATCCCAGCCCGCGCAGCGCTTCCAACCCGCGCTCTACACGCTCCGGCTGCGCGGATGAAGCCGGAGCAATCACGCTCACCCCCGCGCCGGATCGAACCGCCGCGGGTTTCAGAAGAAGTGGCATCGGCGCACACATGTCTACCAGGCCTCGCCGTGGGCAATCAGAGCCGCCGGGCCAGTCAGGTACAGCTCGGTCCCAGGCCCGCTCCATGCAACGGTCTGCGAGCCGCCGGGAGCCGTTACGGTGAGTGGCGAAAGGCAGCCGTTGAACGCCACAGCCGCCGTGGCCGAAGCCGAACTCCCCGTGCCCGACGAACTGGTCGGCCCCACCCCGCGCTCGAAGATGCGGATCTCAATCTCCCGCTCGCTCACGATGCGGACGAATTCCACGTTGGTCTGATGCGGGAAAATCCTGGTGCGCGCAGATCTCTGCGCCTATCTCGTGCCACGACGTGTCCTCAGCCTCGAACTCCGCGATATCCAGCACCACCACGAAATGCGGATTGCCGGTCGAGACCTCGACGCCCGCGACTTCCATGCCGCTCCTCAGCGTCACCGTGCGTGGCGCGAAGGTTGGAATGCCCATTCCGGCCCTCACCTCCGCGGTGAATCCATCGTCCCTGTTCACGCTGTTCAAGTGGCATACGCGCAGGCCGGCATCGGTCGCAATCTCCACCGTCGTCGCCCGGCTGAAAACCGCGTTCGAACGCCATCCACGCCGCCACGCAGCGCGTGCCGTTGCCGCTGATCTCGGCGACGGAGCCGTCGGCATTGTGCAGGTGAATGCGGCCCGACCTGGGCCCCGTCCACTCAAAGAATTCGATGCCGTCAGCGCCCACGCCGGAGTTGCGCGCGCATAGCCGCCGCGCCAGGTCCGCCCGGTTAAAGCCGTACGCCGCCTCTTCCGTCACAATCAGAAAGTCATTGCCGCAGGCGTGGGCTTTGGTAAACGAAATCATTCTTCCTCCAGGCTGCGGATTGCCTTGCCCGATGCTATCACTGTCGCGTCCCGGTTGCTGAGGCCTGAAGAAGCTGCACTATCGGAGACGTAAATCGTTCCCGGCGGCTGTCCCTTGGCCGCGAAGTGGCCCACCGCCCGCAGCCCCTCCGGATGCGCCTTCACCGCGCGGTCCACGGCGTCGCCGTCGAACGCCAGCACAATCGCCGCATGCTCAGCCGGAGCCTTCAGCGCGGCGTCCCATACCTCCTGGTCCGCCTCATTGATCGTCTGCCGCAGCGGAATCCCGGTGAGCGCCACAATCTCCGGATCCACCGAGGTTTCCATCAAGATTGCGGCGCCCGGCCGCTCGGCCAGCAGTGCGCGCAACACCGGTGGTATCTCCACCTGGTAGGGCCGGTGCGCGGCGATGTTCTTTGTGCCTTCCACATAAACCAGTGGCCGCTCGCGCACCACCTGCCACGCATTCAGACCCACCATCGCGAACAGTATGCCCGCCGCATACCTTGCCCACCGCGGCTTGAACTCCCGCGCCGCGGCAATCGCAAACTGCGCGGCAAATCCCACGCCCAGCGCCAGCGCCGGCAGCAGCTCCATTCCGTAGCGTGTGTTGTACCAGGAATGCGGCCACCACTGCGGCAGAAAAATCGGCACCGACCCGTAAGCCACCGAGTACGCATAGAAGGGAACCGGCAGCCACAACAGCAGTGCCCAAGTGAATGCGCGGCGGCGCGCAACGATCCACGCCCATGCCGTTCCCAACGCGCTCAGTGCCAAAAGCGCATTTCCCCAGGCCGCGGCAGTCGCGTCCAGCTCCGAGACTTTCAAAAAGAACAGCAGCGCAACCCATGGGTTGTGCCAGCCCGGATGGGGCGGACCGGCGCCATGCGAGGCCGTGCGCAGCTCGATGGCCTTGGCCGAGTAAGGACCGCGCGCAAATTCCAGCCAGTCGCCGAACGCCGCGGCGTTGTAAACAAACCACACAATCGGCGCAGCCGCCACCACTGCGCTTGCCAGCCAGAAGGTGCGCGAGCGCAGCCGGCCGCGCTTGAGCAGTACCAGGCCGATTGCAGTCCACGCCAGCAGCGCAATGACCCAGCCGTCGTAGCGCGTGAAGATCGCCGCCACCAGCACCGCCGCTATCCAGCCCAGCAGCCGGTCGGCCCGGCGCGCATTTTCGTCAATGTTCGACCGCCATTCCACCAGCCACACAGCGATCCAGATCATTTCGCACACAAACAGCGGTTCGGTCATCGCCGTCGTTTGCAGATAGAGCAGGTTGGGATTGATGGCCAAGAAAGCCAGCGCCAGGGCGGCGGCAGGCGGCTCCAGCCAGCGCCGCGCCAGCCGGTAGATGCCTGCGCACCCGGCCAGGTAGGCCAGCGCCGATGGAATAATGCCCGCAATCCCATTCGCCCACCAGCTATAAATCTGGACAAATGGAATCAGCAGCACGTGCGGCAGCGGCAGCCACACAGAGCCCAGTTGCGAAAGCCGCGGCTGATGGCAATCGAAGACCCGCCGCGCAATGTGCAAGTGTGCAACCGCATCGCCGTAGTTCAGCAGCGCCCCGTTGCGCCAACTCCACGCCACCGCGGTCAATGAAGCCACCGCGCAACAAATGAGCACTCCCGCCATTTCAACGCGGGCCATGCCGCCGCGTGATGCAGCCGCGCGAGAAATTGCTTTGTCAGTCAAGGTGAGTCAACTCACGGAACTGCACGAAGCGGTCGTCGATCTCCTTCCGCGAGAGCTGCGCGATCCGCTCCGTGCCAAACCGCTCCACCGCGAACGAGCCCATCACGCTGCCGTAGAACATGGCGCGCCGGTAAACGTCCGGCGTTTGTTCGGGCTGCGAAGCCAGGTAGCCGAAGAACCCGCCCGCAAAGCTGTCGCCGGCGCCGGTCGGGTCCACCACTTCTTCGAGAGGCAACGCCGGCACCTTGAGCTCCGCTCCTCTATCCCTCGGAGTAGAGCGGTGGAACAGCGTAGCCCCATACTCCCCGTGCTTCACCACCAGTGAACTCGGACCCATCGCCATCACCGCGCGCGCCGCCTGCACAATATTGTTGTTGCCGGCCAGCATCCGCGTCTCGGTATCGTTGATGAGCAGAATATCCAAACCCTTCAGCACTTCCAGCAGCGCCGCGCGATGATCCTTGATCCAGTAATTCATGGTGTCCCCGGCCACCAGCTTCACATCCGGCATCGCCTCCCGCACCCGCCGCTGCAGCACCGGATCGATGTTGGCCAGAAACAGAAACTTCGAATCCCGGTAAACCTCGGGAATCTTCGGCTCAAACGAAGCAAACACATTCAAATCCGTCTGGTGGGTTTTGGCCTCGTTCAGATTGTCGAGATACGAGCCCTTCCAGAAAAAGCTCTTGCCCGCCGCCCGTTCGATGCCGCGCGTATCGATCTTGCGCGCATGGAAAACAGCTTCCTGCTCCTTGCCAAAGTCCTCGCCCACCACCGCAATCACGCGCACATCGGTAAAAAAACTGGCTGCCAACGAAAAGTGAGTCGCCGCGCCGCCCAGGCAACGCTCCCGCCGCCCCGCCGGAGTTTCGATGGAATCGTACGCGACGCTGCCCACAACCGTAATTGCCATTCAACATCCTCTCTTGCACAATCGAACTAACTAGCTAACCCGCCACCGGCAAAGCCGCGCTAACCCCGCCAACTCCGCAAGCCGCGCTAACTCCGCTAACTCCGCGAGCCCCGCTAACTCCGCGAGCCCCGCTAACTCCGCTAGTTTCCTACCAACCCAGGTATTTCCCAAACAGCAGCTTCAGTCTTTCCTTCGCCGCCGCCGGAATCGCATCCGGCTGGGTCAGCACCGCGAAGCGCGCCGCCGAAGCGCAGGCGCAGGCTCGTTCCCGCGGCATCGCCGCCACCGCCGCCTTCACCACCTTCGCCGCGTTGTCCGCATTCTTGTGCAGTACGGCCACAATCTCCTCGATCGTCACCGCGTCGTGTCCCTCGCGCCAGCAGTCGTAGTCGGTCACCATGGCCACCGTCGCGTAGCAGATCTCCGCCTCGCGCGCCAGCTTGGCCTCCTGCAGATTCGTCATGCCGATCACGTCCGCGCCCCAGCTGCGATACAGATTCGACTCGGCCTTGGTGGAGAACTGCGGCCCTTCCATGCACACATAAGTCCCGCCCAGCTTGCCCACCACGCCCACCGTCGCGCAAGCCTCGGCCGCGGCCTTCGCCACCGTCGCGCACACCGGATCGCCAAAGGCCACGTGGCCCACAATCCCCTCGCCGAAAAATGTCGCGATGCGATGAAACGTCCGGTCGATGAACTGGTCCGGCATCACAAAGTCGGTGGGCTTGTGCTCTTCCTTCAGCGAGCCCACCGCTGAAACCGACACAATCCTCTCCACGCCAAGTTTCTTGAACGCATAAATGTTGGCGCGAAAGTTCAGCTCCGAAGGCAGAATGCGGTGTCCGCGCCCATGCCGCGCCAGAAACGCCACCTTGCGCCCCTCCAGCTCGCCCAGCACAAACGCCTCCGACGGCTCCCCGAACGGCGTCTCCACGCGCTCTTCATGCACATTCGTAAATCCGGGCATCGAATACAGCCCGCTGCCTCCAATAATTCCAATCTCCGCTTCAGCCAATGTACGTTCCTCTTTTCCTAGCTTTTAGCTTCTAGCTCTTTCGCGCCTGCCGCACCTTGGTGACAAATTCAATGACAAACAGTTATCAGCTAGTGTCCCGTCTCTAAAGTTCATCTCATAAATGCTGTCATCCTGAGCGACCTTAGCGAAGCGCAGGGAGTCGAAGGATCTGCGTTTAGGACGCTTCCGGCATGGTACCAAGCCTCAAAAAAATGTAAGGAACTTCCGAGACACCAGACTAGCAGCTAAAAGCTAAAAGCTCGTCCTCATCTCTGATCCACCAGCCGGATCGTCTCCATGAATACATCCCCATCGATCGTCAAACTGTGCGCGCTGATCTTGTCCATCGTGTCCTGCGCCGTATGGTGGTAGCTGTTGTTCGGTCCGTAGTCCAGGTCGATCACGTCGATCGAAGGCACGCCGCGCTCCACAAACGGCAGGTGATCGTCTTCCACCGCCATGTCGCGCTGGAAAAAATAGCGCTCGTAGCCGAACTTCTTCGCCGCCTGTCCCACCAGCCCCACCAGCCATTCCGTCGAGTTCGATTCGCGCTGAATGTCCAGGTCCTTGTCGCCGATCATGTCGGCCAGCATGAACGCCTTGATCTGGTTAAGCGTTCCATCCCGTCCCCAGCGCGCGGCCAGGTGGCGGCTGCCGTAGGTCGAGTCGGAGCGCGACCAGCTATTGATCGCCTCTTCGCCGTCGAAAAAGACCAGCCACACCGAGTAGCCATCCAGCTTCTTTCCACCGGCGGTATCCTCGTGCAGCCGGTCGCCGATGGCCATCAGCAGCCCGGTGGTTGAAGCGCCGTCGTTGGCGCCCACAAAGTTGATGTTCCTCAGCGGATAGTTGGTCTCGTAGTGCGTGCCCAGCACGATGGCGCCATTCTTCTTGCCGGGATAGCGCACGATGAAGTTGCACATCGGCACCGGGCCGATCGGCGTGTCGGCCGTAAAGGTATCTTCTTCAAACTGGTCGTGCTCACGCTGGAAATGGCTGCGCAGAAACTCTTCGGCCTTCACATGTCCCGGGCCGGTAGGCCAGCGCGGGCCAATCGCCGCGAACTCGCGCGCATACTCAAGCGCCTTGGCGCCGTCGAAGTGCTGCTGGGCAAAGCCGGCCGGGGGAGCGGCCAGCGGCGCAAGCAGAATCAGCCCCGCCGCAACCCTCTTCCAAAACGAAAAGAAGTTCACTACGCGCCCTCCTTGGCCTCTTTGGCTTTTCGCCGCGAGGGATGCACCCACCACGCCACGCCGATGCCCAGAATGTAAAGCGCCAGCATCGGAATGGCGTAGATGCACATCGTCCACGGATCGGGGCTGGGCGTAATGATGGCCGCCACCAGAAACACCGCCAGAATTGCGTAGCGGATGTTCTTCCAGAGAAAGCGCGGGCTCACGATGCCGAACAAGGCCAGGAAGAAGATCAGGATCGGCATCTCAAAGCTGATGCCCAGGCCCAGAATCATCGACAAAAAGAAGCCCGTGTACTCCTCAATGGTGACCATGGGATTGAACTTGCTGCCGAACCCCACGATCAGGATCTTCAGTGCGCCGGGCAGCACAAAGAAGTAGCCGAAGCTGGCGCCCGCCAGAAACAATCCCACCGTGGCCGCCATGAAGGGAACCACAAAGCGCCGCTCTTTCTGGTAGAGTCCCGGCGCTATGAACAGCCACACCTGGTAGAGGATGAAGGGCGAGGCCAGAATCGCGCCCCCGATCAGCGCCACCTGCAGGTAAAGGTTCAGCGGGTCCATGGGGTGGGTGTAATTCAGCTTGATGTGCAGGTGATCCAGCGGCGCCTGCACAAAGCCATAGAGCCGCTCGTGGAAGACGTAGGCCACGATGAAGCCGACAGAACAGGTAGATAGCGGAGCGGACGATGCGCTTGCGCAACTCGTCCAGGTGCTCCATCAGGCTCATGCCGGGCAGGTCCGCGCGCTGCGTCACCGCCTGCCGCGCCTTGCCGATTGCTTCCGCCGGATCAACCATTATGGGCCGGCTCCGTCGCTCTGTTCGCCTTTTCCACGGCGGCTTCTATCACTGCGTTCTCTTTCTCCACGGGAATCGCTTCCTCAATCGCGGCCGGCTCGGAGTTGGACTGCGCATTGGTTTCGGAATTCGCTTCCAGGTTCGCCGCCGCGCTTGCCTCCTGTGCCTCCGCGGTCTCGCTTGCCGGCCAGGCTGCGGGAACCGGCTCGCCCGTCGAAGGCGGCTGAATGCTGGGATACGCTGCTTCGGTCTGCGCCTTGGTGGCCTCGGCGATTTCACCGTAGGTGCTGCCATACGGGTAGGAGCTTTCCGTCGCGGAAGATGTTTCGGGTGCGGCAGTCTCGCCCGCTTCAAGTTGCGCGGGCGGCGCAGCCGCCAACTGCCGCTGCCGCTCCTCTTCTTCCTTCTTCCGCCGGTCAGCCTCCTCGGCGTTGCGTAACTCCTCTTCCATCTGGAATTTGAAGTCGTTTGAGGCCTTGCGGAACTCGTACATCAGCTTGCCGATCTGGCGCCCGATCTGGGGCAGCCGCCGCGGACCGAAGACCACCAGCGCCATCACCATCAGGATCAGCGAATCCGCCATACCCAGATTCGCGACCTCAATTGTCGGAGGAACTCCCATGAAGGACAATGATACCTGCCCGCGCGCGGCGCTCACAAACGCCCCATAGCTAATAACAAGCTCTATCCCTTGCGTTCGCGCAGCCGTTGCAGCAGTTCGCTCCAAACCTCGGGTGAAGCTTCCACCACATCGCCGGAACTGAGCCCCTCCAGAATCCGCATCTCCAGTTGTTCCCGCTCCCGATCCCTCTGCTCTCGCCGCACCAGTGTGCGGATGAACTCCGAGACGCTGGAGTAATCGCCCGACTGCACCTGCGACTCGACAAACTCCTTCAGGTTCTCCGGCAGAGAGATGTTCATAGTGGGCATGGCAGGTCCTCCAACACTTTTTCTCGCCAAGAATAGTCGATTTGGCAAGGAATGGCAACTAATGCCATCGCCGGATCGCCTTCATCCGAATAATGGCCCTTGTGCCTAGGCTCCATCTCCCTCTCGAAAGAGCCGCGCTCTCGCAGGACCCAAAGGCAGATCGGATAAAATGGAGACCAAATGGGGCGGCTTGCTCCCGGTGCGGCTTTCAGCTATCCTCCGGCTTCTGGCTGCGTCCATTCGTGTGAAAGGCCTGCAACAACCCCGTGGATGGGGATCCCTTTGAGGCATCCGGCGGCAGCGCCCATCACCTCAAGCGGCTCAGTGCATCCACTGCAGACCGGTTAGCTTTCAACATCCCCGCTCGCCGCCCCAAAAAGGGCGTGCAGGGCTGAAGGCGGAATAAAGTGAATCTGGAACTTGACGAAGATACAGCGGCCTCGCCGCAGGCTGGTAGCTCCTGCAGCCTTGATAATTACCTCGCGCTCCCCGACCACTCAATGGACGCCCGCATCCGGGCCGCGCGCGCCAAACTCGGCTCGACCACCATCCTGCTCGGCCACCACTACCAGCGCGACGAAGTCATCCGCTTTGCCGACTTCACCGGCGACAGCTACAAGCTCTCAAAAATCGCCGCCGAGACCGAGGCAAAGTACATCGTCTTCTGCGGCGTGCACTTCATGGCCGAAAGCGCCGATGTGCTTGGAGCTGACGGCCAGCAGGTAATTCTGCCCGACCTCAACGCCGGATGCTCGATGGCCGATATGGCCGAAATCTCCCAGGTCGAAGCCTGCTGGGAAGCTCTCGAGCGCCTGGGCCTTGCTGGCGAGACGATTCCGCTCACCTACATGAACTCCGCCGCCGCCATCAAGGCCTTCTGTGGAGAGCATGGCGGCCTGGTCTGCACCTCTTCCAACGCCCGCGCCGCATTCGAATGGGCCTTTGCCCGCGGCAAGCGCATCCTCTTCCTGCCCGACCAGCACCTGGGCCGCAACACCGGCTATTCCATGGGCATTCCGCTCGACGAGATGGCCGTCTGGGATCCGTGGGCCATCCAGATCGGCCCCAGTCAGGGCGGGCAAACCAGGGAAACTCTCGCCTCTAGCCGCGTGATTTTATGGAAGGGCCACTGCGCCGTCCATCAGCGCTTTCTCCCCGGCCACGTCGATCAGGTGCGCGCCAAATATCCCGGCATCCAGGTCATCGTTCATCCCGAGTGCCGCTGGGAGGTCTGCCAAAAGGCGGATGCACTGGGTTCCACCGAGCAGCTCATCGCCATGGTCGAGCAGGCCCCCGCCGGCTCCATCTTCGCCATCGGCACCGAGATTCACCTGGTCAACCGCCTGGCCCGCCGCTTTGCCCCTGAAGGGAAGAAAATCATCACCCTCGATGACACAGGCTGCCTGTGCACCACCATGTACCGCATCAGCCCCCAGCACCTGGCCTGGGCTCTTGAAAATCTGGTCGAAGGCCGCGTCGTCAACCGCATCCAGGTCCGCGACACCGTCAAGCACTGGGCCGGGGTGGCCCTCGACCGAATGCTGGAAGTGGGTAAAAGCAAGCTTCTAGCCTCTAGCTCCTAGCCTCTAGCCAGTTCGCCTCTAACGACCGGCTTTTCGTCTGGAGCGCAGGTCTCGCATCGAGTTGAGTAACCTGCTCTCGAAATCGGCCACGATCCGAAACTGGAAGCTGGAAGCTAGCAGCTGGAGGCTGGAAGCTGTTCTGTCGTATCCTGTATTCAAGGTATTCCCCCCATGAGGACTTTCACCATCGACGAAGCGCAATCCTTGCTCCCGGTGCTCGAATCGCTGCTCAAGCGGGCCATCGAAGGCAAGCAGGCCGCGGAGCAGGTCGAGTCCGGGCTCTCCGAGCTGGCGCGCCGCATCTATCTTTCAGGCGGCATGAAGGTGAATGCCGGCAGCGTGGTAAAGCAACGTGCCGAGATGGAAGCCCACCTGAAACTGGCCCGCGAGAGCATCGCCGAAATCGATGCCATCGGCGTCCAGGTTAAGGACCTGGAAACCGGCCTGCTCGATTTTCCCTGCCGCCTCGACGACCAGGTGGTGCTGCTTTGCTGGCGCATGGGCGAACCTTCCATCGAGCACTGGCACACCGTCGAATCCGGCTTTCAGGGCCGCCAGCCCGTCGACGACCGCTTCCGCCGCCGCTCCACTTCCGGTGGTTCCAGCGGTTCCAGCGGTTCCGGAGGTTCCAGCAGCCGTCCCAACTGAGCGATTTCCCGCTCCGCGCGTCTCGTAGTTCAGAGCAGTTCTCTCGATGGTGTATAGGGGCTTCGCAAGCGGTTAGGCGGAGGGAGCAGGAGCCTTCAGGCCCCTGAAGGCAGGCAGGAAATGTAACTGGCTTTAGCCACGGGCTCTTCGTCAGGGCTGGGCGGGTTGCAGACAGAAAGGCCCAGGCCTAAAGGCCCCACATTTGAGCCGCTGCATTAAGGGGCCTGAAGGCTCCTGCCCCCTCCGCTCATTGCAGCCCTCTACACCAATTGGCGAGTCGCCCTAGGCCGCTGAACTCCCGCGCGCATCCAAATAGGTGAAGAGACACGACGGCCGCCGAAGCGGTAATCTCGAAGCGATAACATTGAAGCGATAACCTTGAGCTTGAAACACGCAGCGCGATAAAGAAGGAGCGGCAATGAAGACGCGAAACTGGGCATGGCTTACGCTGTTGGCAGCCCCGCTCCTGGTGGGTTTTATGGCCGGTTGTGGAGATTTCTGGCAGGCCCCCGGCGGCAGCAGCACCACCAGCTTTACGCTCACCAATAGCGGCAACATCAGCGTGGCCCCGGGTGCGACCTCCGGCAACACCTCCACCATTACCGTCACGCCGGCGAACTCCTTTACCGGGACGGTCACGCTTTCTTGCGCGCTTACCACCACGCCCACCAGCGCAACCAGTCCCGCCACCTGCAGCCTTTCCCCAACATCGGTTACCATCAGCAGCACCACGGCGCAAACCTCCACGCTCACCGCAACCACCACCTCCTCGACGACCACCGGAGCTTACGATATTACCGTCACCGGCGCTTCCGGCAGCGTTGCGCAAACCACCGTGGTCTGCGCCGAGGTGAGCTCATCCTCAGCCACTTGCAGCACCACAGCCGGCAGCAGCGGCGTCTTCTACGTCCTTAACCAGACCACGGACCAGATCGTCGCCTTGAGTATCGTCTCCGGCAAGCTGACACCGGTCGGCGCCTTGACGCTGGCTGAGCCAAGTCCATTGGCCATTGCGGTCGCTCCCAACGGACAGTTTTTGTATGTAAGTACGCTCAGCGGCATCTTCCTCTATAACATCGGCTCAAACGGCGCGCTCTCCCTCGGAAACGGCGGTCTCTCCATCTCCGGGGATGAGGCCGTTACCATGCAGGTTGACGCCACCAACTCCTGGCTGGTCGATGCCGTTCCAGGCGGGAATCAGGCCCAGCTCTTCGCCATTGCCATCAACTCCAGTTCGGGCAAACTCGCCACCGCCAGTGAGATTGAGGTTCCTTTCGCTCTTCCCGTTGCCACCGCCACCCAGTTGGCCATCTCTCCCAACGATTCCAGTTCCTGCGGCGATTGTTATGTCTTTGCCGGAATGAGCTCAGGCGGAACCGAGATCGTTCTCTTTAATCCCGGCAACGCCAATCCCTTCGGAAATTCCGGCACCATCAAGCTGGTCAATTCCGCGGGCGGCGCTAATGCGGTGGCCGTTGACCCCACCAACCGCTTGCTCTACGTCGCCGAGTCTGACGCCCTTCCCTCCGCTATCCAATCCGGCGGGCTGCGCGTCTTCACCATCGCCGCCGGTGGAGTCACCGAGCTCACCACCGCTGGATCTCCGTACGCAATCGGAGGAACCGGACCCTCCGCCATTCTGCCCTCATCGGACGGCAACTACGTCTATGTCGCCAACCGGTCGGTCAGCGGCAGTTCCACCGCCAACATTGCCGGCTTCTCGGTCTCAGCCACCTCGCTCACCTCCCTCGGCGCCATTGCGGCAGGGCCCAGCGGACAGTTAGGCCTGGCCCAGGACTCGACCGGCAGTTACCTGCTTGCGGTGGACTTTGCCGGAAATCCCGACCTCCAGGCCTACACCAGAAATTCGGGCACACTCACCTCCTTGCTCACCTCCACCACCGGAACCGACCCCGTCGGAGCCATCGCCATCGCCGCAGCGCCATAAGGACAGTTGTCAGAGATCAGAGATCAGAGATCAACGACCGGCCTGTCAACCGGGATTTGGCCCTTCAGCTATCCATTACGGCAAAGACGCTGGCTCTACCAGCAATGAAAACTGATCTCTGACCCCTGATCTCTGTGAAGGTGCTATCCTCAAGAGGAACGCCACAGGCTGTGTTCACGCGACTTCCAATCCCATTCGTTGGTTTTCCCCGGCGCCTTCGAGCTTCTGTGCCCCCGCTGCGGGCGCTGTTCCTGCTGGTTGCCGTCTGTCTTGTTGAGCTTCTCTCGGGATGCGCTCGCTTCCGCCATCAGCAATTCGACACCGTCTACGTTTCCGTGCCCCATACCTACCTTCACGATCGCGTAGCCGCTGTCTCCGACCGCGTGGCCGAGGTGGTCAACGGCCAGCCGCTCCAGGTTCTCGAGCACGGACGCCGCTTCCTCAAGGTGAAGACCGGGAAAAACGAAGTCGGCTGGATTGAAGAGCGGGCCGTCATCGACAGCAAAACCTACGCGGCGTTTATCCAGCTCGCCGACGAGCACAAACAGGACCCCGAGGCCGCAATCGCCAGCCTCAAAGACGATCTCTACATGCATCTCTTCCCCGGCCGCGATACCGAGCATTTCTACCTGCTCCCGGGCAATACCAAGGTCCAGCTTCTGGTCAAGGCCTCGGTGCCCAAGGTGTCCAACCAGGGAACTCAGCCGCCCGCTCAGCCTGTCGCGCCCAAGCCGCAAACGGGCAAAGCTCCAGCACCCGGTTCAAAGCCCTCGGCGCGTCCGGCTGCCGCTCCCGGCCAGCCTCAAGCCGCGCCTCCCGCTATGGAGGACTGGTGGCTGGCGCGCGATAGCCAGGGCCGCTGCGGCTGGCTGCTCGGCAGCCGCATGGAGGTTGATGTCCCGGAAGAAATTGAGTCTTATGGCGAGGGCCAGCGTTTCATAGGCTCCTGGGTGCTCACCAAAGTCAATGACCCTCAGCCCGGCACACCCTCGCACCAGGTCCCCGAGTACCTCACGGTCATGGCCCCCGCAAGTTCCGGACTGCCCTTCGACTTCGACCAGGTGCGCGTCTTCACCTGGAGCGTCCGCCATCACCGCTATGAGACCGCCTTCATGCTGCATCCTATCCAGGGCTACCTCCCGGTCAGGGTTGCAAGCCAGGCTTCCGGCCAGTCAAAACCGGGCGCCGGCGTTCCCACCTTCAGCTTCCAGATTGCCGCCAGCCCTGAACGTCAAGACCGATCCCGCCACCGGCATCACCCGCCCTCTCGCTCTGCGCACCATCCACTACCAGATGATCGACACCCGCGTGCAGCGCATCGGCCCCGACCTGGCCCCCATCCCCATGACCCACGAACACCAGGGCGACAAGAAGTCCAAAGCCGCAAAGCCCGCGAAAAAGAAACATAGATAAGCTGGGTGCCACACCGGGGTACCGGGGAGCCTCCAGGCCCGGGCCTCTGCGCCTTTCCCGCGAAAAGATGCAAGTACATCTGTAGTTCTAAGGCCGGATACAAATATCTACTGCCTTGTAGTCTTTTATTGTCGGTTCGCCACGCGCCTCGGAGTCTCAACTTTTCCCGTCTCCGCCAGCCAGGACCTGAGCGCTTCATCCGCGCGGACCTGCCACCCGTTGCCGGTAGCGCGCAGACCTTCCGCCACATCGGGAGAAAGCCGAATCGAGATGGGAACTTTCCTGGGAGCTTTCTGCGGACCACGCCTGCGCAGCTTCAGCAGCATTCTCTGCTCCTCATCGGGCAGCGCGGAGAAGGGCACGGCTTCAGCAGCGTCCTTGGCTGTCAGCTCCCGGACTTCGCCCTCACTGTTTGTCAAGCTTTTGCGGTTTGCCATAGCGCTTCGCCTCCCTCTTGTTCGCCTTTCGAAAACTGATGACGCGGATTCCGTCCGCCCTGGGGATATAGCAGAGCAGATGCAAGCGCCCGTCAAGATACCCGACGGCAATGCGCCGAACCTCGCCCTTGCGCACCTCTGTGTTGATTACCGCCGAAGAGAAATCGAAATCCGCCGCCCGCTCGAATGAAAGTCCGCGCTCCCGGATGTTGCGCTCATTCTTGGCGGGATCGTACGCGATTCCCATAAGTTTATTGTATATACCATTTGATTGAAGTCAAGTACTCTCGTCGCTCGCCCGTCAGCGCCGCGGGTTATCCAGCGCCGGCTTCACGGTGCCGCGTGGCTTGGCGGGAGCTGGTTCCGGAGGCAAAGCCGGCCTCACTTGCGAATCGGCCCCGGGAACGTCTACCGCCAATCTGACCACCGGTTTGTTGCCGGGCTGCGTGGGCGATTTTGCAGGCGGCATGGCGCTGGGTGCGATTGGCCGCGGGCTCAAAACGGGTTTGACCGCCGCACCGGGCTTCAGCCCTCTGGCTAACGAACCGGGTGCCGTCGCCACGCGCCTTGGATTCGCGGCCGGCGCCGCCGCCGCTTTCAGCATCTGGCCGTCAATTTCGCCGGCGGGAAACTGCTCGTCTGGCTTGCCGGCGATAGCGGCGCGCATGAAGGTCATCCAGATCGGCAGGGCGGCGCGAGCGCCGGTTTCCTTTTCGCCCAGAGTTTCGCGGCTGTCGAAACCAACCCACACCCCGCACGTAACCGAGGGCGAAAAGCCCAGAAACCAGGCGTCGGTGTAGTCGCTGGTGGTTCCGGTCTTGCCGCCTAGGGGATGGTTCAACTGCGCGGCCGCGGCCCCGGTTCCGTGTTGAGTTACCGCTTGAAGAAGCATCATCATGGTGCGCGCCGTCTGCTGGTCGATCACCTTGTTGACAACGGGGCGATCCTCCCAAAGCGTGATTCCGTCGGCGTTTGAAACCTTGCGGACCAGCCGCGGCGTCACCCGCAGCCCGTCGTTGGGAAACACGGAGTAGGACGCCACCTGCTCTTCGAGCGTGATCTCGACCGCGCCGATCGCCACCGGCAGATAGGCGGGAATGTTCGTCGTCACGCCGAAGCGGTGGGCCATGTCGATCACTTTGTGGATACCGACCCGCGCGGCCAGCTTGAGCGCGGGAATGTTGCGCGACTCCGCAAAGGCGTTGGTGATGGTCATGGCGCCCTTGTAGTCGTTCTCGTAGTTGTGCGGAACATAGCCGCCGAAGCTCACCGGCGCATCGACGATCGTGTCGTCGGGTTTGACGCCGTCTTCGATGGCGGCGGTGTACACATAGGGCTTGAAGCTGGAGCCGGTCTGGCGCTCCGCCTGGGTCGCGCGGTTGAACTCTGAGAGCGCAAAGTCGCGCCCCCCCACCATGGCCAGCACGTCGCCGCTGGTGTTGTCGATGGCCATCAGCGAACCTTCGGCCCCGGAGTCCTCTTCGAGAGTGGCGCGGCGGGCGCTGCCTTCCATGGCCGCGTCGAGATGAACATAGATGATGTCGCCGGGTTTGGCCAGGGCATCGCCGTTCCGCTGGCCGGTCCACGCCCAGTCCGCCGGCAGCAGCACGATTTCAGTGTTCGCCTGCCCTGGCGCGCCGATGCTGGCGTGGATTTCCAAAGGCAGAACGCGCGTGACCAGCGCGTGCACGTAGTCGCCGGGCCCGGATTCCACGGCCCAGTCGGGATGACGATAGTCCTTGAGGGTTTGGCCGGCGGCCAGAACATTTTCCAGCTGTCCCTTCCATCCGTGGCGGCGCTCGTAAGCCGCCAGGCCATCGTCCAAAGCGCGGTTGGCGGTTTGCTGCAGGTCCAGGTCCAGCGTGGTGTCCACGCGCAGGCCGGCTTCGTGAACCTGCTCGGAGCCAAAGCGCTTGTCGAGTTCGCGCCGCACCTCTTCCTGGAACCAGGGCGCCACCGAGCTCTGCGGTTCGGCCACCTTCAGACCCAGCGGCGCGCTGCGCGCCTCCTCGGCCTGCACGTGCGTGATCACGCCGTCCGACTCCATCTCTGAAAGCACCAGGTTGCGCCGCCGCAGCGCCTTGTCGGGATTCAGCACCGGCGAGTAAGCGAACGGTCCCTTGGGCAGGCCCGCCAGCAGGGCAGCCTCGGTCAGCGTCAGGTCCTTGGCGTGCTTTGAGAAATAAAACTGTGAGGCCGCCTCGAACCCGTACATGCCGCTGCCCAGGTAGATCTGGTTGCCGTAGAGCGTAAAAATCTGCTGCTTGGTAAAAGTCCGTTCAATCTGGATGGCGAGATAGGCTTCCTGGACTTTGCGCGGAATGGTCCGGTCGGAGGAGAGAAACAGGTTGCGCGCCAGTTGCATGGTTAAAGTTGACGCACCCTGGGACCGCCCGTGGGTGCGCAGGTCGTGCCACAGCGCGCCGGCGATGCGCAGCACGTTAACGCCCCAGTGCGACTCGAAGCTCTTGTCTTCAATTGAGATCACGGCCTCGCGCAGGACGGGGGCAAAGCCGTCGTAGCCCACCACCTCGCGCCGTTCCAGGGCAAACGAGCCGATGACGCGCCCCTTGCGGTCGTACAGGTCGGTGGTGGTCGAGGGCCGGTAGCGTTCCAGTTCGCTGATCTGGGGCAGGTCCACGGAGTAGACCAGCGTCAGTCCGGCCAGCGAGCCGGTAACCACCGCCAGCGCCAGCAGCACAGCCAGCGTGAAACGGCCGGCGAGCTTGCGGTGGCGCTGCACAGGGCCCGGAGGTCCAGGGAGCCGATGGCTCCGGCCCAGGCCGCGCGCCTTCACCGGCTGATGGGGGGTGGTAGCCAAGCGATTCAGGCCTCGTGGGCATTTCTCCAGGTCCCGGAGAGAAGATGCCTCAGTCTAAGGCTAGCATTTTATCGGAACCGAGAGGTGTGCGGGACGTGAATGCCGTACAACGAATGTGGAAGACGGGAAAACGAAAGCTGCACGCGGCGGGCTGTGCGGCTGTTAGCCGCAATGCCTTTGAAGCCGGCCCTCGCCCTCAGGCGCTTTTGGCCTTGAGCAAATTCAGCGCCTTGTCCAGCACCTCGTCGCCCTTGGGCGCGGGAGCGCCTTCGTCTTCTTCATCCATGCGGCGAGGCCACCACCACGTTGGGCGTCACCGCATTGTCCTGAATCTTGTTGCCGGAGGGGCTCTGGAACTTGGCCACCGTCAGCAGCAGGTCCGCGCCGTCGGGCATCTCGATGGATTTCTGGAACGACCCCTCGCCGAAGGTGCGCTCGCCCACCACATCGCCGCGCTTCAGGTCCTGAATCGCCGCGGCCGTCAGTTCGGGGCCGCCGTAGGTGCCGCGGTTCACCAGCACCGCCAGCGGCGCGCCGGTCAGGAACTTTGCCGGGTCGGCGGTGAAGGTCTGGGTGGGGAACTGCTGGCCCTGAAGCGTGGCCAGGGTTCCCTGCTTGATGAAGAAGTTGGCCAGCCGCAGTCCCTCGCGGAGCATCGCCGCTGGTATCGCGCAGGTCGAGCAGAATCTTGCTGCCCTTGGGCGCGGCCTTGATCTTCGCGGCGATTTCGTCCACCCGCTCCGTCGTCAGCGCGCCCGGCTTGAGGTAGAGAATGGAGGCGTTGTCGTACTCCTGCGTTGCCAGTGCCGGCGGGGCGGCGGCGGCGCGCGTCAGCGTCACTTGCTCCGGGTCGGCGCTCACCGGTCGCACCACCGAGAGCGTAACCGAGCTTCCCGGTTTGCCCTCCAGCATCAGCCGGATGACGGCCAGCGAAAGCTCCCGCGTTGACTGGCTGCCGATGGACTCGATCACGTAGCCATCGGCCAGATGCTGCTGGTCGGCCGGCGAACCCGGCATAACGTTGACGACGGTCGCATAACCGTACCGCTTTGACACCGTGATCCCCACCTGGGCGTTACCCGAGGCGGGCTGATCCTTGTAGATCTTGTACTCCGTCGGGGTCAGGTAGCTCGAGTCCGCATCCAGCGACTCCAGCAGCCCGTGCAGCGCGCCGGCCGTCACGTCGCCCATGTTCGGCTCGGTCACGTAGTCGGTCTGGATCTTCTGCAGCACCTCGGCATAGACCCGCATCTGGTGATAGGCGCCATCCTGGTCGCTGCCGGCGTGTACGCCGAACAGCCCGAATTCGCCCAGGGCAAACCCCAGCCCCAGGGCGGCAAAGATGGCAACGGAGAGCACAAACACTGAACGCTGAAAGAGTCGCGACACACACACCACCAGGGCGGGCCTCAAGGGGAAGCAGGCCGCATACCCATTAGACGCAATCATAACCCAACCGGTGCCCAGGAAGTATTTTGGGCCGCCGCCAAGGGTGCGGAATTCCGATTTTGGTCCGGAATCAGCGGCAGCTTAGCCGGTTCCCGGCCCATAGCCGCCACAACATTGCCGCTCAAGGCGCCGTTTGCGACGCCTGCACCGCGCATCCGCCAGATGCTATTCCCTGTGGTCCCATTGCCCGCGCAAGCCGAGGACCCGTTCGCGAGCGAAGTGAAGTAAATCTGCGACTCGCCGCTTGCTGTGGCTAAGTTGTTATCGATGATGATCCCGCTCGTGCCTCCCGCCTCGATAATCCCCGCAGTCGCGTTCGACGGAGTGGATTCGGTAACACCGTTGCCAACTAGGAAGTTGTAAGCGCAAGCGTTGCCCGTCCCGCAGCGGTTCGGTGGCGGAGAGGCTGCTGCTGCCGCTGACGCTCAGGAATATATAGTCGTTGGTGCCGCCATTGCTGCCATAAACCTCGGTGACCGGCGAGCAGGTCGCAGTGCTGGAGGCCAGGCTAAGGATGGCGCTGGTGCCGGTCACGTTCACCCCATCCCCGCTGACCACGATGCCACCGCCGGATTGCAAGGGCACGTACGATAACCTCGGCTCAGCGCTGGCCTGGGCGGAACAGACCCAGAGGTTGCCGCTCGCCCCCGAGCCGTTATAGTAAATCTGGTCGAACGCCCCGTCGTATATGGTTGGGGTTGTGGTCGTACCTACCCCGAACACGGCTTCTTCGCCGCAGTTTGATCCCGACGGCCATGCCGCGTAGGAGCCCGAATTGGCCGCAACGCAGGCGGAGCCTGTCGGCGATGAATTACCGGTGCCGAACTGGAAGACACCACTGCACCCACCGCTGCTATCGCAAGTGCCATGAACCGAGGTGCCGGTGTTGGCATCATCCCCCACAAACACGTAGACCTCTGCGGCGGAAGAGTCGACCAGAGGACTGTCGACAATGCCAACGGTTCCAGATGCATAGGTAAGCTGGCTGCTTTTCATCACTCGAGTGGCGGCAGAGGCGCTGTAGGAGTAAAGAAAGCCGCCTTCGTCGGCCACAAATATGTTCCCTGACACGGGATCGAATACGGGGCTGGTTAGGATCAGCTTCCCGGCGGTGCTCGTAACGCTGACCGGCCAAATAGGTGCGGTTCCGCTGACGACTTCGGCGGGATTTCCACTGAATACGCCAGTGAATTTGTGCAGGTTGCCGCTGTCGTCCCCTACGTAAATGAAGTCGCCGTCGTAGACAACATAGGGCGCGGAGTTGGTGTCGTTAGGGCTGTTGTGCAAGGTGATCGTGAAGTAGCAGGGCGCGGTGCAGGATCGGTAGGCGGAGGGGCTGCCTGCCAGCGTTGGAACTCCGGGAGCAGCCGCCGTCTCGGCGACAATGGTGAGCGTCTCCGCAGCGTGGGCGCTCGGGGCCGCCGCCAGGTTCGCCGTGGTAGTGCTGAGAGGCTGTGACTTTTTCGATGCTCTCTGGAATATGGAGCAGGTTTTCCAGATGGATGCAGTTTATAAGCAAGACATGAGCGAATTCTGTGGTGAGCAGACCCATTCAGCAGTGCGTTTGCGGAGGCCGGAGCGTCGTCAGGTGGCGATGTTGATCCATTGCCCAGACGATCTGGTGAGTGCGAACCATCCTGTGCGCATGGTGATGGCGGTGGTGGAGAAGTTTGACCTGGAGCGGTTCCACGCGCCCATCAAGGCTCGCCAAGGGCAGGCCGGCCGGGACGCGACCGACCCTCAGCTTCTGGTGGCATTGTGGCTGTACGCGTGCATACGCGGCATCGGCTCGGCGCGGGAGCTTGCGCGGCGATGTGAGGACAGTGCGGCTTTTCGCTGGTTGTGCGGTGGGGTGGGAGTGAATCACCGCCTGCTGTCGGATTTCCGCACCGATCACGGCGCGGCTCTGGACGAGCTTTTCACGCAGGTGATCGCGTCTCTGGTGGACAAGGAAGTGGTGCGGGTAAGCCGCGTCAGCCAGGACGGAGTGCGGGTTCGGGTGAGCGCGGGGGCAAGCAGTTTTCGCCGTGAAGAGCGGCTCGAGAAGCTGCTTGAAGAAGCTCGCCGTCACGTAGACGAGTTGCGGCGGCAAGTGGACTCCCCGGAGCATGCGGCGCTTTCGGCGCGGCAGCGTGGAGCGCGTAAACGGGCCGCGGCCGAGAGGCAGCGGCGGCTTGAGGAGGCCATTGCGCAGTTGCCGGAACTGAAGCAGAAACAGGCCGAAGCGGCGCGTCGTGCGGGCAGGGGCAAGCGCGGCCAGCAGATCCGGGCGCGTCAGCCGCGGGTCAGCACCACCGATGCCGAAGCGCGGGTCATGAAGATGCCCAACGGCGGCTTCAACCCGGCGCTGAACGTGCAGTTGGCAACCGATACGGAAAGCCGCGCCATCGTGGGCGTGGAGGTCAGTAACGAAGGCAGCGACAGCGCCGGGCTGAGCGAGCCGATGCGGCGCCAGGTCGAGCAGCGAACCGGCGGCAAAGTCCGGCAGCAGTTGATTGACGGCGGTTACATCCGCACACAGGACATCGAGCAGGCGCAGGCCCATGGAGTGGAACTGTTCGTGCCGCCCAAACCCGCCAGGCAGGCTCGGAATCAGGACCGCGAACTGGAACCCAAACGCGGAGACACAGAAGCAGTACTGGCCTGGAAGCAGCGCATGTCCAGCGAGGAAGGAAAACAAATCTACAAAGAGCGGGCCTCGACCAGCGAAACGGTCAACGCCGACCTCAGAAGTTATCGTGGCCTGAGCCAGTTCACGGTGCGGGGGTTGCAGAAGGCCCGGTGCGTAGCGTTGTGGTGCGCGCTGGCCTACAACCTGATGCACTTCGCTACCGTGCTGTTGAGCTAACCGGCCAGAAGGAGCAAAAGCACAGGCCCGCGGCAAGCGAATCAACGTGAAACTGAAACCCGGCGCACCATCGAAATACCACTCGACCTCGACACCGCCGAGCAAAAGCGCAATTTCGACTGCTCCCGGTGCCGAATTTCGAATTTAGTCACAGCCTCTGAGCACAGTCGCGATCGTATCCCCGGCAGTTATTCCGGTCCCTGTGATCTGGACACCCACATCGGCCGCGGTAAATGTTCCCGACGAAAGGGTAACCTCAGGACTGCTCGCGGCGAGGGTTCCAGTGACGGTACGCCCGGTCGTGTTCGGACCCGGTTTCAGCAGCACCAGGCTCGCAACACTGCTAGCGGTCTGGATGTACGCGACCTGGGTGCCGTTACTGGAAATGATTGGCGAAAGATTGGCGGTTCCGCCAGTGTTATAAGCCCAGTTAATGAGGGGTACGGCGCCGAGGCCCGTGCATGTGCTGTTGTTGTAAATGTTGTTGTAAGCGACCACAGTAGCCTGAGCGGCGCCGCCGGCAAGCCCGGTCGGATAGACGACGAAATCGCTGCAAGGCGCCGTGCTGATGCCGAAGTTGTATTTGGCGGGGTATTGACCCGCCTTCAGAAATCCGCCACTACCCAGGCTCATGCTCCAGTCTTTGTCTAGCGATGGATTGTTAGGGTTCGGCGTTGGATTTTTGTGTTTCCGGCCGTCCCACGAATCCCTCATCGCGGCGTCCTGCGCGGCTATTCTTCGCCACATCTCCACATCCTGGGCCGCAGGCCCCTGCACGGGGAGGCCCCGCTTCAGCTGGTGAATCACGTAGCGGGGATCGTTGACGGTCTTGAGCCAACGGTCATGGGTGCCGTTCTTGATCGCGTCCTGCTCTGTACCGGGATTGGAGAAAACCTGGTGATGGTGACTCCAATCGTCAGGCAGGCCGGTAATGAGAGTGTTGCCGACGTGGACCGCCGGCGCCTCCTGTGCCCGAAGCGGTAGCCCGAAAACGGCAATCATCCCCAGGGCCAAAGTGACGATCGACAACTTGGAGCAGGAGGGATTTGCACTCAGCATGGCTCGATTTCTCCGATCTTGGTTCCGTTCATTGACCTCGGGGTCCCGCTTGGAGTTCTGCCAGGCCGCTAAAATCAAATCCGCCCCGCCCTGCCTGAGCTGGGGGCTCCATTTTCCCGCTAGTTGCAACCAACTATATCACTGGTTATCTCCGTGCGGAGCCAATTCGCATTGGTAACAGGACCAAAGTAACGTACCCTTTTGGGACTGCCTCTGCGGGAGCCGAAAAGCAGGATTTTTTCCATTTTGAAGCGGTATCCCGGACACGTTGATCATCGACCCTGGCTCGAATCCGAGTTAGGGCCTGTCAGCAGGCCCTAGAAGAAGCTGAATCCCTTCTTCTTTTCCGGGATCGCGGGCAGGCCGCAGACCGATCGCGTCATCTGCTGGATGGCCCGCGATATCTGCGAGTCTTCCTGGGTCAGCGGGGTAGCCGAGTTCTGCATCCGGCGCACCGCGGCGTAGTCATTGGGAATCTTCCAGCGAACCGACCGGCTCAGAGCCTTGGTCACATGCGCTTCCTCAATTCCGTGCGAGCCGGCGTCGAACCGGTTTACTATGACTTCGAGTTTGGGACCGCCTTCAACCGGGAACCCTTTGATCATGCGATTAGCGTTGCGCAGTTCGGGAATCCCGAGTTGCGTCACCAGGTAAAGAGTAGCTGAGTCATCGAAGGGGAATGTGCGCTGCAGATCCAGTCTCGAGCCCGCGTCCACCACCACATTCTCGAAATCCTCACGGGCAACTCTCAGCAGCGTGCCCACAGCGTCATCGGCGAGCTGGATCGGGGTCATTTCGCTGGGCGCGGACAGAACCCACAATCCTGAGCCATGCTGCACCAGCAGCGACGAGAGAAAATGCGCATCCAGCCGCCCGGCATTCTCGAACGCGTTCACCGTCGAGTACATGCTCTTGAGTCCCAGGTTCAGCGCCGCGTCTCCCAGCGGCAGATTCAGATCGATCAGCAGAGTGCGTTGCTTTGACACCTCGGCCAGCGATACCGCAAAACTGCAGGCCAGTGTGGTCACTCCCGAACCGCCCTTGGCGCTCACGAACGCAAACAGCTTGCCGAGTTCCACTTCCGGCAAGCTCTCCTCCTCAACCTCCTCAACTACCGGCGCCGGCGTCTCCAGGCGTCGCGACCACACGCGCATCAGGGCCTCGGTCATGGCGCTGGGGGTCAGGGGCATGTGCAGAAACTCGCGCGCGCCCGCGCGCAGGCAGCGCACCATCAGGCCGGGATCGACCCTGGCCGAATACACAATTACGTTTGTCGCGCCATCCGCGCAGATGTTTTCCACCAGGTGCAGTGCGTACTCCGCGTCGCTGTCCAGGTCAACCACGACCACGTCGAAATTCTGCTTGAGCATGCGCGTCACTGCGTCGACATCGGGAGGATAGGAGATGAACTCCCGGATGCGCCCATTGGGAAACTTGTCCAGCGCGCCGATTGCCGCTTCGCGGCGCTGGTCGTCGGGACTGATCACCGCAATGGATAGCGGCTCTGCGCCAAGGGGCTCCGGGATTTGGCTTGAAGCTGACATGCGGAATGGATCGTCTCCCCATGAGTGTAACGCGTATGTGTTCATTAGCCCTCCTAAAGCGGGGATTGCTCATTTGGTTCATCGGCAAACAACCACACTCCCCATCCGGTAATGACTACTTAGGTACCAGTTGCTCCAGCGCAAGGTACCTTCGATCGGGCTTGTAGAGATTGCTATCGCGCTTGTCCATCACGCCACCCCGAAGAAAATCCTCTATTCAAGCGCGAATCCCAGCATTTTCCTGGGCTTTCAACGTTCGCTCCCCTCTTTCTGCGCGATAACACTTTTGTGGTAAGTCCATAGCACATCGGTACTAACGTGCATGTTTTTGTGGTATTTGGATAACCTTTATCCGGCTGATAATTGAGGTGCTGGAATCATCGCGGCGGATCGGGGGAGTGATACCTGCAACGACCTCCTCCTGGGGTATCTCATGTTCCGGAAATGTCTCGTCCTCATCGGAATCTCCCTTACTGCTGCGTTCGCCATCTCGGGTTGCGGGGGCGGCTCCGGCGGTTCCAGCAGTTTCGGCGGTTCCGGCGGTTCCGCGCCGGTGAGCGTTTCGGTAGCATCCTCCGCGTCAACCGTGGATGGGACGGATTCAGTTACGCTCACTGCGAGCGTCGCAAACGATTCTCAGTCCCAGGGAGTCACCTGGTCCGTAAGCGGTGCGGGAACCCTCTCGAACACCACCGCGGCCTCGGCCACCTACACCGCGCCTGAGGCAACCGCATCCGCGCAGTCAGTCACGGTGACGGCCAAGTCAGTCAAGGACACCACCGCGTCTGCAACCGCGACGATTACAGTGCCTGCCGCGCCGGCGATTACCACTGTCAGCAGCGCTCTTGCGGGCAATGTGGGAACCGCCTACTCGGTTCAACTCACCGGCAGTGGCGGCATCTCTCCCTTGACATGGACCGTGGCCTCCGGCAACACCCTGCCGGCAGGGCTCAGCCTCTCCACGGCGGGCGTGCTTTCGGGCATGCCCATGGCTGCGGGCGCGGGAACCACCAACGTGGCCTTCGTGATGAAGGACTCCGGTACGCCCAACCCGCTCTCCCAGACCCAAACCCTTGGCATTACTATTGCCGCGGCTCCGGCCATCGCGTTCTCCGGCATCATGCCGGCCACGGTGAACATTAACGCGGCCTATGCGGGCAGTGCGGCTGCCGGCGGCGGCACAGGCACTCTCACTTACTCCCTCAACAGCGGCGCGTTGCCGGCAGGGCTCACCCTGAACCCAGCCACCGGCGCGGTTGCCGGAACAACCACGGTCTCGGGGACCTATAACTTCACCATCAAGGCTGCCGACGCCTTTGGGGACTCGGCGACTCAGGCCTATCAGATCGTGGTCGGTTATACAGCGGTGACCATCGCCCAGGGGGCGGGAAATCTCCCTCTTGCGATTACCGGCCAGGCCTATTCGCAGACGCTGACAGCAAGCGGCGGCAGCGGCGCGGGGTATGTGTGGACCGTCTCCGGTTTGTCCAACGGCCTCACCTCCTCGGCCAATGGCGCAACCTTGACCATCAGCGGCCCGGCCACCACGACCGGCACGGTCAACTTCACCGCCATGGTCACGGATGGCGCGGGCGACAGCTCAAGCCCGGTTGCTTACACCATCCAGATCTACAGCCCGGTAACTCTGCCGTCCACCATTCCGGCCACGCTGGCTTCCACGGCGTATCTGAATTGGGTCTACAGCGGAACCGTTGTGGCCAGCGGCGGCAGCGGAGACGATAACTGGACCGTAACCGGCCAGACCGACGGCCTCACCACATCGTCAAGCGGGTTTACGCTCGCCGTGAGCGGAACCCCGTCATCGCCGGGAACCATTTCGTTGAATGTCTCGGTCAAGGACACCATCACCGGCCTCTCTGCGGGACCGTACACCTACACCATAACTGTCCCTAACACGGTGACGCTGCCTGACCCCAACCCGGCCACGCTGGGTCCGGCAGTCATGGGTACACCCTATTCCGGAACCATTCTGGCGGTGGGCGGCAGCGGAAACTACTCCTGGTCGGTCACTGGCCTGCCCTCCGACAGCCTGAATTACTCCACCAGCGGCGGCACCATGACCATCAGCGGAACGCCGGGATCCACAGGCACTGTTTCCTTCGCTGTGTCGGTCAAGGACACCACAACGAACTTCACTGAGGGTCCGTACACCTACGGCGTCACGGTCTATAACCCGTTAACGCTGCCCACGCCGAATCCGGTTTCGCTGCCATCCACGGCGACCGTGAATACGGCCTATAGCGGATCGATCGCAGCCTCGGGCGGCAGTGGGTCAGGCTATACCTATACGGTCACCGGGCTGCCCGCCAACGGCTTGGGTTATTTGTCCAGCGGCGGAACGCTGTCCATCAGCGGAACGCCGGCGAATGCCACCGCGGTTTCCTTCGCCGTCTCGGTCAAAGACAGCCTGGGCTTCAAGGCCGGACCGCTGACCTACACTGTCACGCCTTACAGCTCGGTCACCCTGCCCGCGCCCAACCCGTCAACGCTGGGACCGACCATCGTGAGCACACCTTACACGGGAACCATCGTGGCCACTGGCGGCAGCGGAAACTACTCCTGGACGGTAACTGGATTGCCCGCCGACAGCCTCAGCTTCTCCGCCACTGGCGGCACGCTCACCATCAGCGGAACGCCGGGGACCACAGGCACGGTTTCATTCGGTGTCTCGGTCAAGGACACCTCAACCAACTTCACGATCGGTCCGTACACCTACAGCGTCAATGTCTACAACCCATTGACGCTGCCCACGCCCAATCCCGCTTCGCTGCCGGCCACGGCCACTGTGAATCTCACTTACACCGGAACCATCGTCGCTGTCGGCGGCAGCGGCTCCGGCTACACCTATACCGTTACCGGGTTGCCCGCCAACGGTTTGAGTTACTCATCGAGCGGCGGAGAGCTCATCGTCAGTGGAACACCGGCGACTACCACCGCGATCTCCTTCGCCGTCTCGGTGAAAGACAGCTTGGGCTACAAGGCGGGACCGGTAACCTACACCATCACGCCTTACGCATCGGTGACATTGCCCGCGCCCAACCCGGCCACGCTCGGATCTGCGGTCGTGAGCACGCCTTACACCGGAAACATCACCGCGGTGGGCGGCAGCGGAAACTACACCTGGACCGTAACCGGCCTGCCTTCCGACAGCCTCAGCTACTCCGCTAGCGGTAGCACGCTCATCATCAGCGGAACGCCGCCAACCACAGGCACGGTTTCCTTCGGCGTCTCGGTCAAGGACAACACCGCCAATGCCACCGTGGGTCCGTTCACCTACAGCGTCAATGTCTACAACCCATTAACGCTGCCCACGCCGAATCCGGTTTCGCTCCCGTCGATTGCCACCGTCAATCTGGCCTACAGCGGAACCATCGCCGCCTCGGGCGGCAGCGGGTCCGGGTACACCTTTACGGTCACCGGGCTGCCCGCCAACGGCTTGAGTTATTCATCCAGCGGCAGCGTGCTCACCATCAGCGGAACGCCGGCGACCACCACCCCGGTTTCCTTTGCCGTCACGGTGAAAGATAGCGCGGGCCTCACCGCCGGACCGCTCACCTACACGATTACTCCTTACAACACGCTCACGCTGCCCGCGCCTAATCCCGCATCCCTGGGCGGGGCTGACGCAAACTCCATCTACAGCGGGACGATCATTGCAGCGGGCGGCAGTGGAAACTACGCCTGGACCGTAACCGGCCTGCCCGCCGATAGTCTCAGCTACTCCGCTAGCGGAGGCACAATCACCGTCAGCGGAACGCCGACGGCTGCAGCCACTGTTTCGTTCAACGTCACGGTGAAAGACACAACGACAAATACAACCGTGGGCCCGTACACCTATGCCATCACGGTGTACAGCGCGCTGGCACTGCCCGCGCCCGATCCCGTCACGCTCCCCTCTACCGGATACACGGGCGTCGCCTACTCCGGAACCATCAACGGCTCGGGAGGCAGCGGCGCCTATTCCTGGACGGTGACTGGCCTGTCGGACAATCTGAGTCCAAGCTCGAACGGCGCAACCCTTACCATCGGCGGAACGCCAGGGGCAACGCCCGCCACTGTGACCTTCAACGTTAGGTTGACCGACGCCGCGACCAACGCCTCGATTACACAGAACGGTTACAGCGTCGCCATCAGCATCCCGCCCCCGGTGGTTCTGCCTGCGCCAAACCCGGCCTCATTGCCATCGGGAACAGTTAACCAGCTTTACGCCGGATCGATCGTCGCATCGGGAGGCGTTTCTCCGTATACCTGGTCGATAGACGGCGTCCCCATCCCCAATACCGGCGCGGCTGTTCTCGTTTCCAACGGCCTCTCCGTCTCCAGCAACGGAGGGACTACCCTTTCCGTCGGCGGCACACCCACTGCGGTTGAAACCGTAGATCTGACCAACGTGACGGTGACTGACAGTGTGAACTCTTCCCAGACCAACACGTACACTATCGCGATCAACGGCACTTTTCAGGTGACCGGCCAGATCGCTCTCAACTCCACGTGCGGCTCCGGCAGCTCGACCGTTCCAACCGTCACCCTCAACCTGCTCACCAGTCCGGGCGGCACTGTCGTCCAGACCGTGACCACCGACGACAGCGGGAACTACACCTTCACCAACATTCTCAACGGGACTTACACCATCGCTCCCTCAATCGCCGGGCCGAGCTCCGTGTTCTATCCGGCAACCCAGATCGTCACCGTGAATAACAGCGACGTAAGTGGCGAAAACTTCAATGTGGCTCTGGGTTACACGGTATCCGGCACGGTCAGCTACGGCGGATCGAACACCGGGCAGATCTACCTTGCGCTCGTTCCCCCAGGCAACTGCGGCACCGGCGGCACCGGAACCAGCATCTCCGCTCCCGGAGCATTCACCATTCGCGGCGTGCCGCCGGGCACGTACACGTTGCGGGCATGGATGGATCTCACCGCACTGGGCAATGGCGCTCAGAACACGTTTGACCCATCGGGCAACGCGCCTGTCACGGTTTCCAACGCCAACGTGACCGGCGCCGGCGTCACCCTGGCCGATAACACGCCGTCAGGTGTGCCCGGCGCCAATCCCGCCATCAATGGAATAACCCCAACCGACCAGGGTGTGATCGTCAGCTTCAAGGCCATCACCAGCAACGGCGTTGAAGCGGCCACTTCCTACGACGTCCAATGGAGCACCGCTCCTGACTTCAGCGCTTCCCCCGTGATTTACAACTTCAAGGCAGTCGGGACCGGTTCCAATGTCTGGATCCTGAACAACGGAATCTCCAGCATCAGCGGAACTCCGTTTACCAACGGCCAGACTTACTACTTTGAAGCCCGTGCCCGGAATGCGGCTGGACCCGCCGCCGGTTGGACCATCTATGGCGGCAGCACCACTCCCACCGGCGTCATTGTCGGCGCGTCAACCACCGGCAATGAGGTGCAGGGCGCCGTCACCATTCCCGCCTCCATTACACCCACCGGGCCGTTGTATGTCGGCTACTACAACCAGAGCACCAACATCGCCTATGGCGCGCGCATTGCCAGCCCCGGAACTTCGAACCCCTTCACCGTCTATGTGCCTACCGATACCAATAACGATTACGTCTTCTTTGAGATCCTCGATCAGAACAACGACGGCCTGATCGACGCGGGCGACGTTACCAACACCAATAACAACAACCCCAACGGAATTTCGATCGCCGCACCGCTCACCGGCCAGAACCTGACGCTCTCTACCGTCAACAGCACGGCCACGGTGTCAACTCAGTACTATCAATACACGTTCAATATCAACGACACGCCGGTCACCGTGCCCGGTTACAACCTCAGCTTCGATATTCGCGAGGGCAACAAGCTGCCAGTCGCGGTTACGCTCATGGCGGGCTCCAATGTCATCAACCCCGTTGACATCGGCAACTATTGCCAGGGTTGCGGCAGCGTGCAGTTCCAATACTTCGTCGCTGTCAACAGCGATACGCCCAACATCGGCGACGCCTACAGCTTCAAGGTCACCTACAGCGATGGCAGCACCGAGACCATCACCGGCTCGGTCACCGGATGGAACGGCACAGCCTCGTTGGTGGGACCGAACGATGTTCCCACTGACCTTCAGCCCGGCTTTATCGGACCCCTGCGGCCAAACTTTAGTTGGATCGATCCCCCGGTCGACAGCAGCGATACCTTCTCGTTCTATCTTGCTGACAGCAACGGCAACACCGTCTGGCAGGTACCCGTCAGCAACTCCAGGTCGAACGGCTTCTCAAGCTCGATTACTTCTCTCAACTGGGGAGTGGATCCGACCAACGCCGGCAACGATCTCGCGCCTGGAACCATCTTGACCGATGGGGCACAGTACACATGGCAGATTTCGGCCCAGGACAGCACCGGCAACCAGGTTCAGGCATCGGTGTACTTCATGGCATCCGGGATACTGTAGACTCCGCGCCAACCCCTTCACGTTCGGGCTGGCAAAAGGTCAGCATATATCGTCTATCTCTGCCCTTCGGGTAATACGACAGATGTAAATCGAACACCCCGGAGGGAGCAGGAGGGAGCAGGGCTGGCAAAAGGTCGGCATCTACCGTCTGTCTCTGCTCTTCGGGTAATACAACAGATGTAAATCGAACACCCCGGAGGGAGCAGGAGGCTTCAGCCTCCTGAAAGAGTGCCAATATGCGAGGCCTTCAGGCCCGGGCCTCTGCGCCTTCTTCCGCGAAAAGAAGCAAGTGCGGCTGCAGTACTAAACGGCAGCTAAGCCATTGATTTGTTTGGTGGCGGAGGGCAGGATCGAACTGCCGACCTACGGGTTATGAATCCGTCGCTCTCACCATCTGAGCTACTCCGCCGAAGCTGAAGCGCACAGGCCTCGCAGGCCCGCCAGGGAGGTGCGGACCGCATTCGGCCGACTGTTCCCTATCTTGATGATACGGGCGCCCGAATGTCAGGTCAAACCTGGACAAACCTGTCAGTCTGCCGCCGGTCCCCGGATGCATGAAGCCCGAGTCACTCACTGCCGCCGCTAACTCGCTAACTCGCTATCCCCGCGTGAGCGGGGGCTAACTCGCCGTATTTGTTCCAAACCTCGCCACCGCCGTTGATAACTGCTGAACCCAGCCCGCCCACTCCTGTAAACTCGCCTGCATGAGTTCGTTCCGTATCGCCGCGGTAATTCCGGCGCGGCTGAGTTCCACGCGGCTCAGCCGCAAGGTCCTGCGCAATCTTGCCGGCCGGCCCATGGTCGAGTGGGTGTGGCGCGCGGCCGCGGCCAGCGGCCTGATGGATCCGGTGGTGGTGGCCACCGATTCCGACGAAGTGGCCTCCGTTTGCCGCCAGCACCAAATTCCCGTGGCCATGACTTCGCCCCAGTGCCCCAGCGGGTCAGACCGGGTGAGGGAAGTGGCCCGCCAGATCGACGCCGATATCTACGTCAACATTCAGGGCGACGAGCCAACCCTGACCGCCGATTTTTTCCCGCCCATGCTCGCGCTCTTCCAGCGGCCGGAGGTCGAGGTCTCCACCCTGGCCGTCCCCTGCCCGGCGGAGGAATTCCTCAATCCCAACGCCGTCAAAGTGGTCACTGCGCTCGATGGCCGCGCCCTCTACTTTTCGCGAGCCACCATTCCCTTCGACCGCGACGCCACCGGATTTACTGGCTACCGCAAGCATCTGGGCATCTATGCCTACCGGAAAGCCGCGCTGGAGCGCTTTGCCGCGCTGCCGCCCTCGCCTCTGGAACGCCTGGAGCGCCTCGAGCAACTGCGCCTGCTCGAAAACGGAATCGCGCTCTACGTAGCCGCCGCCCCCCGCGACACCATCGGCGTCGACACCGAAGAAGATCTGCTCCGCGCCGAAGCCATGCTCAGGGGGATTGCGTAGCACAACTGCGCGAGCTCTTGAAAAAATCCGAATTGCGCGCAAGAACCGGATAGCGCCCCGCGCGCCGATGAGCGACCATGGTTCCCATGAGAAGCAAGCTCCAATTCGTTCGCGGAACCGATCCTGTCGTGGCAATCGATCCCGAGGCCGCCTGGCGTCAGGTTCTCAGTCGCGATCCCGCCGCGGGTTTTTTCTACGCGGTCATCACCACCGGCGTATTCTGCCGCCCGGGCTGCACAAGCCGCCGTCCGCTCAAGTCCAACGTGCGCTTCTTCCGCACCGCAGCCGAGGCGCAGGCCGCCGGCTTCCGCCCCTGCAAGCGCTGCAGCGCTGCGCGCGGCAATCCTTTGGAGCAGATTCGTACTTACATCGAAGCCCACCTAGACCGCCCAGTGCGGCTCAAGGAACTGGGACGCGTAACCGGACTCAGCCCCTTCACCGTGCAGCGGCTCTTCAAGCGCCAGATGGGCGTCAGCCCGCTCGCCTACCAGCGCGCGCTCCGGGCAGCCTCGCTGCGCAACGCGCTCAAACAGGGAGACACCGTGACCAACGCAATTTATCAAGCCGGATTCGGCTCCTCGAGCCGGGCCTACGAGGGTGCTCAACTGGGCATGACCCCCGCCCGCTTTGCCCAGGGCGGCAAAGGCGAGCAAATCCGCTATACCACAGCCCGTTCGCCGTTCGGCTGGCTGGTAGTCGGCGCGACCCAGCGCGGCCTCTGCTGGCTATCGCTCGCGGGCGCAAAAGCCGAAGCCGAAGCCAGCCTGCGCGCGGAGTTTCCCGCCGCCGAGCTGCGCCGCGATCCATCCCTCTCCAAATTGGTAGACGCTGCGCTAGCAGTCGTCAGCACCGGCGCAAATGCCTTCCAAAACCAGACCCCGCCGGAGGCGTTGGACTTGAGGGGGACGGCGTTTCAGTTGCGCGTATGGCAGGCGCTCAGAGCCATTCCTCGCGGCCAGACGCGCAGCTACAGCCAGTTGGCTCGGGAGTTAGGCGATCCGAAGGCAACCCGCGCCGTAGCCCGCGCCTGCGCCACCAACCGCGTGGCTTTGGTGGTCCCCTGCCATCGCGTAGTCGGCGTCTCCGGCTCGCTCACCGGCTACCGCTGGGGAATCGACCGCAAGCGCCAACTGCTCGAAGCGGAACGCACCTGACGCGGTTATCCTTGCCATTGCCCTGAGCCGCGGTGGTGAACTCGCATTCAACAAACGCGCTGGATGACAGACATATTTGGAATGAACTATGAATCTCGGAGGTTAATTCGCCTTGCTGCCCACCGCCAGCAAAGTCTGAAACTGCGGCGTCTCCGCTTCCTTGTGGACCACGGAAGTCTGCACTTCGATGAAGCCGGCTTTTTCCAGCATCGCCTCCACTTCCACCTCGCTGAATCCCAGCCACTCGTCGGCGTACAGTTCGCGAGCCTCTTCAAAGCGGTGCTTCATCAGGTCGAGCAGCACGATGCGTCCGCCGGGCGTCAGAATCCTCGCGGCCTCTTCCACGGCGCGCTCGGGGTGCAATGCGTGATGCAGCGATTGCGAGAAGAAGACCAGGTCCACTTCCCCATCGCCAATGGGAATCTCCTCCATATCGCCCAGCCGGAACTCGACATTCTCCACGCCGTGGCGGAGGGCCTGGTCGCGGCCCACCTCGATCATCTTTGCGGAACTGTCTACGGCAATCACTTTTTTTGCTTGCTGCGCCAGCAGAAGCGCGAACCCTCCCTCGCCCGCGCCCAGGTCGGCAATCACCATCGGCGGCATCAGGCGCAGCAGCGCCTCGGCCACGCCCTTCCACGATTGCCCCGGCACGTAGTCCTTGCCCAGCCGCCCGGCCACCGAGTCAAAAAAGCTGCGCATCTTGTCCTGCCGTTTGCGGAGCACGCGCCGCATGGCAGCCTGGTCCGCAGCAGCTTCCGGGATCTCATTCCCCGCCCGATCGAGAATCTGCTCCAAAGCGCTGCCCCCCGCAGGGGCGGAGAGGCGGTAGAGATTGCTCTTGCCCGTCCGCCGGTCCTCCACCAGTCCCGCCTGCTTCAGTTGCGAAAGGTGCGTGGAGATGGTGCTCTGGCCCATAACCAGGATTTCCTGCAACTCGGCCACCGAAAGCTCCTCGCCCTTCAGCAGCAGCAGAATGCGGAGCCGATTTGGGTCAGCCACCACGCGCAGGATTTTTACGATCGACGGCATAGTTTTCGATTGACTACGTACCAGAGCTTCTGATACATATCAACATATCACGATATCACGATATAAGGAGATTCCAAATGGCGAGTTCGACCGTGGAAGTGACCGAATTGAAGTACAAGGTGGCCGACATGGCGCTGGCCGATTGGGGCCGCAAGGAAATCACCATCGCCGAGCAGGAAATGCCGGGACTGATGTCGATCCGCAACAAGTATGCGGCCGGCAAGCCCCTGGCCGGGGTCCGTGTGACGGGCTCCTTGCACATGACCATTCAGACGGCTGTCCTGATTGAGACGCTGGTGAGCCTGGGCGCGGACGTTCGTTGGGCGAGCTGCAACATCTTCTCCACGCAGGACCATGCGGCCGCGGCGATTGCGGCCACCGGTGTTCCGGTGTTCGCGTGGAAGGGCGAGTCGCTTGAGGAGTACTGGTGGTGTACCTACCAGGCCCTGGCGCACAAGGGCGGCAAGGGGCCGCAACTGGTGGTGGACGACGGCGGCGACGCGACGCTGCTCATCCACAAGGGCTATGAGCTGGAAGACGGCCACGGCTGGGTGCACGAGCCCTCCGGCAACCACGAAGAGCAGGTCATCAAGGACCTGCTGAAGAAGGTGCATGCCGAGGACCCGCGGCACTGGCACAAGGTAGTGAAGGAATGGCGAGGCGTCTCGGAAGAGACCACCACCGGTGTGCATCGCCTCTACAAGATGATGGAGCAGGGCAAACTGCTGGTGCCGGCCATCAACGTCAACGACTCCGTCACCAAGTCCAAATTCGACAATCTCTACGGCTGCCGCGAGTCGCTGGCCGACGGCATCAAGCGCGCCACCGACGTGATGGTGGCGGGCAAGGTGGCCGTCATCTGCGGCTACGGCGACGTGGGCAAGGGCTGCGCGCACTCGCTGCGCGGCATGGGCGCGCGCTGCATTGTCACCGAGGTCGACCCGATCAACGCGCTGCAGGCCGCCATGGAGGGCTTCGAGGTGGCAACCGTTGAGGACACGCTCGGCCGCGGCGACATCTACGTCACCTGCACCGGCAACGTCGACATCATCACCCTCGAACACATGAAGAAGATGAAGGACCAGGCCATCGTCTGCAACATCGGCCACTTCGACAACGAAATCCAAATGGACCGGCTTAACGCGGAAAAGGGCGTCGAGAAGCTCAACATCAAGCCGCAGGTGGACAAGTACACATTCCCTGCAGCTCCGAATCAGGCCGCCCACAGCATTTTCGTCCTCGCCGAGGGGCGTCTGGTAAACCTGGGCTGCGCCACCGGCCATCCCAGCTTCGTCATGAGCAACAGCTTTGCCAACCAGATCCTCGCGCAGCTCGATCTCTGGGCCAACAAGGATACCTACAAAGTTGGCGTGTACGTCCTGCCCAAGCGGCTTGACGAAGAAGTGGCCCGGCTCCATCTTGAAAAGATCGGCGTAAGGCTGACCACGCTCACTCCCAGGCAGGCCGACTATCTGGGCGTGCCGGTAACCGGCCCCTACAAGGCGGAGAATTACAGGTACTGAGGACAGTTCGTAATTCTTGGTTCACAGTTGTTTTGTGCCGGCGTGAGAAGTTCTGTGGTAACCCAGGTCTCAGAATCGAGACCTGGGACACCCCCTGCTCATGCCTCACTTCGAGTACACGTTTATGGCTTCGCCGCTTAGTTTTTCCTTCGAGCTGTTCCCGCCGCGCACCCCGGAAGGCGTGGCCAGGCTGCCGGCTGTCGTCGCCCAGCTCGCCGCGGTGCGGCCGAACTATTTTTCCGTAACCTACGGCGCGGGCGGTTCTGACCAGGACGGCACCTACGAAACCCTGGTCACGGTGGTCGAACATGCCGGCGTTGAGGCCGTGCCGCACCTCACCTGCGTGGGCTCGACTCGCTCCCACGTCGCCGCCCTGCTCGATCGCTACCGGGAGATGGGCGTCAAGCGCATCGTGGCCCTGCGCGGCGACCTGCCGGCCACGGCCATGAGCCCCGCTGCGCCGGGCGACTTCCACTTCGCCAATGAGCTGGTCAGCTTCATCCGCAAGACCCACGGAGACCATTTCCTCATCGAAGTGGCCGCCTACCCTGAGATGCATCCCCAGGCAAACAGCCCCGGCGAGGACTTCGAGCACTTCCGCCGCAAGGTGGAGGCCGGCGCCGACGCGGCCCTCACCCAGCTTTTCTACAACGCCGACGCCTACTTCGACTTCATGGATCGCTGCGCCAGGGTCGGCATCAAAATCCCCATCGTGCCCGGCATCATGCCCATCACCGGCTTCGCCAACACCGTGCGCTTCTGCGCCGGATGCGGCGCCGATCTGCCGCGCTGGGTGCGCCTGCGCCTTGAAGAGCTCGAGGACGACAAGCCCGCGCTGCTCGACTTCGGCGCGGACGTGGTCACCCGCCTTTGCCAGACCCTGCTCCGCAACGGCGCGCCCGGACTCCACTTCTACACCATCAACCAGGCCGGTCCCACCCTGCGCCTGTGGAAGAACCTCAGCCTTGTCCGCGCCCTTGTAGACTCATCCTCGACGAATCTGCCCTGTAGAAATCACCCTGGAGAAGACTCAAATGATGGTCAGCTTGATGAGCAGGATTTCTTCCTATGTGGAATTGGTTGGCTTCACGATCGGCCTGCCGGCGGTGGTTGGCACCTACTATGAATCGTTCAAAACCCGCCAGGAGGCGCGCCGGGAGCGCGAGGGAAGGCTGCACAGCCAGGACTGCCTGGAGTTTGTGGCCGGGGACGGAGACTGCATCAACCTGGTCCCGCTGGAGACGCTGCACTCCCTGCCCAGGGCCGGGCGACGTCATCCTGCTGCCCTGCGACGGCGTCGGCGAGTCCAAGAAGTTTCTTCCCGGCGCCTACCTGGTGGAGTCGGTCGAGCATTTCTACACCAGCGTCGACCGCAGGGGCAGCCGTCCGCAGGAGGCGCGGCTCACCAAGGCCGTGGCCAAGGTTACGTCGCTCAATCCAACCTTGACCGCCTGACCAGGGAGGGCCCGGGCCTATCGGGCCTTGCGCCCGTTCACCCGGTGATAGAGGCTCCATAAAAAGTTGTGCAGCAGGCGGGTCTGTTCCGCCTTGAGCGCCTTGTAGGAGCGCTCCACGTAGCTGTCGAACTCCGGCGGCCAGCCGATGGTCGAGCGGCGCTCGGTAAAATCGCCCTCCGCCCACTTGGCCAGCACTGCCTTGTAGCCCACCACGTGGGTCACAAAGTCCAGCAGGCTCTGCGGCATCTGCTCCTCGATGATCAGGTGGGCATTCTCAATGATGATCTTCTCGCGAACATCGTTCAGCGGCATGAAGATGGTGGTCATCCACAGCATCCACTCCTTCAAATCCTCGTCGCGGATGGGATGGCACTGCGTCTTGCCCTGCTTCTTGAGCAGCGATTGATAAGCGATATTGCCCGCTACCGTAGCCACGTAGAGCGGCCCATAGAACTCGTTCAGGCGCTGGTTCACCAGGCGCAGGCGGTCGCTCCGCCGCGCCATCATGCGCGTGCTCCAAAACGTCATTAGATAGCCGGCAAAGGCCAGCACGATCGTTAGCACCGCAGCGTTTTGCAGAGAACTCGGAAGAATGATCGATGATGGGTCCATGGCCGGCCTTGGACAAGAGTATACGCGTGCAGGTAGCCGCGGCACTGTGATCGCCCCGCGCAGTTCGCCCGCCGGCTACCGGCCGCCCCTCACCGGAACGGCTTTCGCCCCTTCAGGAACGATTCTGATCTCGAACAGCTTTGGCCACAGCTTGCCGGTCACGAGCACCCGCTCGCGGCAATCCCAAGCGACAGGACCAGAAGCGCACGCCGCGGCAATGAGATTTTCATCTTGAGGAGGGAAAGCCTAATCCACGTCGTTGGCCATGAACACTTCGACCGGAGGGTCAGAGGTCAACTGGGTGTCGACGATCAGCACGGTGCGCACTTCGCCGCCGGTCAGTGCCAGGCCTTGAGAAGTGTACTTGGGTGTGGTTTCGCCGGTCGGCGTAATCACCATGGTCACGGTCTGCGAGGTAAAGCTGATGTAGCCGGCAGTCGAGCCGACGGGCAGGCCGACGACGATCGGGATGGTATTGGCCATGGTGGTGCCGGCCGGGATCATGTAGACATCCACGGCCCCAGTCTTGGGCGCCTGGTTGAGGAACCGGAAGGCGGAGTGGCCGCCCGCCGCCGAAATCTGTTGATCCTCAAGCACGGTGACCGTATAGCTGGTGGGCGCGACTCCGTTGTCGGTGAGGAAGACCGAGTGCTGATGGCCGGGGAGCAGGGTGCCGTTGGAGGTTACCAGCGACGCGCCGCCGGTAGCGGCCGTAACGCTGATCAGGGCCGCGTTGTTGGCCGGCAGCGTGCCATAGGGGGTAATGGTTCCCTGGCCGATGTTGATGGCAAGCTCTGTGCCTTCCACCACCACGTCGACCGCCGGAGCAATGTAGGAGGCGTCGATCACCCGAACCAGGCTGGGCTGCACGTAAGTGGCCACGTTTTCGCAGGCCGTCAGCGTGAACGCCAGCCCCAGCGAGACTAAAGCCGCCATGGCCAGCCCGGGCAGAGTCAACTGCCGCTCTTTCTCCATCCACCGGTTCCAGTTCGTCCTCATGGCGCCCATCTTCGAGAGTGGCACAAACCTCCCACTCATACTACAGCGAAGGGATGAGTAGAGTTTACGACTTTTTTCCCCCATCCGGCGGGAACGCGCTCAACCCGGCAACGGCGGTGCCGAGGCCAGGCTCACAATCCACCGTGAAAGCGTCCGAATACACGGGCAAGATTCAGCGACATGATCAGTATGCCTGCGCCGAACGCGAGCATCTGCGCCAGGTCGCGCGGGCTGAAACTGCCCACGCGAAAGATGAGCAGCCAGGCGACAAGCAGGTTGAAAAACCCCCACAGAACATTCACCGTCGAGGACGACAAGCCTTTCCCCGGCGGTTTTGCGAACGGGCTCTGGAAGGCCCGTCCCGATATCCCGTTGATGAGATGGGGCAGGGTGTTGGCCAGGAATGCGCCGCCGAAGAAATAAGCCAGATAGTAGTACCAGTGCATGATCGCTCCTCTCCCTTTGCCGAGCAAAATGTTAACAGAGCTTCCTTGGCAGTTTTCTCAATGGTATAGAGGAGGCCTTGGAACCGGTTGTACGGAGGGAGCGTAGGGCTTCAGCCCCTCGGAATTCCGGTTTCTCTTTGTTTGCCGCTCCAGCCTTGGTACCATGGGAAATCCATGTACCTGATTCCTAGAGATCGTCGCCGCGTGCTCTCGGTCCTTCGGGCCATCATCGAAGTTGCGTTTATCGTCTTTCTCTTCTATTCCAACCTGCTGATGGGAGAATTCACCCATGCCAATGGGCGCGGAAAGAGCCTCGCGTACGCTCTACACGACATATTTACAACCACGAATTTTGTCATCGCCATGATCTCGGCGCTGATCGGGTACGTAGTGTTTGAATACCTGCGGAAAAGGCTCTAGAAAACCTCTGAACAAGCCTGTGTTTTGAAAGGGTACGACCGGGGCACCGGGGAGCCGGGGTACCGGGGCGTTCTCTGGGCCGGGTCGCGTGCCGCAAATAGCCGCAAAATGAACGTGGGCGTTATTGAGGACTGCATAAGTAATGTCCGGACAAACGCGCCGGAGGCGCAGAGTTGGTTAGCCCCGCGCTTCAGCGTGGGGAAAAGGGATCCCACAAGTTCGTTACGGAGTCCCGTAGGGACGGCGCAAGGACATTATTTATGCAGGAACCAATAGCCTCTGAGGGACGAGCCTGACCGGAACCGAATCGCGCTCAACCCAACAACTTGGCCGCATCCTTGGCGAAATAAGTCACCGCGAAATCTGCCCCGGCGCGGCGTATCCCCACCAGCGATTCGAGAATGGCGCGATCGCGATCCAGCCAGCCTTTCGCGAACGCGGCCTGGAGCATCGAGTATTCGCCCGACACCTGGTAGGCGCCCATAGGCACGCCAAACCGCTCCCGCGCCGCGCGCACCACGTCCAGGTACGGCATGGCCGGCTTCATCAGGATCATGTCCGCGCCTTCTTCCAGGTCCAGCGAGATCTCGCGCATCGCCTCGCGCAGGTTCGCTCCATCCATCTGGTAGCTCTTGCGGTCGCCGAACTGCGGCGCGGAGTCGGCTGCCTCGCGGAACGGCCCGTAGAAAGCAGACGCAAATTTTGACGCGTAGCTCAGAATGGGCGTCTGCGAGCAGCCTTCGCTGTCCAGTGCGCGGCGGATTGCCGCCACCCGGCCGTCCATCATGTCGCTCGGAGCCACCACATCCGCGCCCGCCTTGGCCTGGCTCACGGCGGTGCGCGCCAGCAGCTCCAGAGTCGGATCGTTATCCACCTCGAAGCCCTCGCGGCCCTCGATAATCACCCCGCAGTGGCCGTGGTTGGTGTACTCGCACAGGCAGACGTCGGCGATCAACACCAGCTTTTTAGCCGCCGCCGAGCGGCGCAGCGCGCGCAGGGCCTGTTGCACAATGCCGCCTTCTTCCCATGCGCCGGTGCCTCGTTCGTCCTTGGTCTCCGGCAGCCCGAACAGCAGCAGCCCGCCCAGGCCCAGCCCCGCGGCTTCCTCGGCCTCGCGCACGGCTTCATCTACTGAGAGGTTGAAGACCCCGGGCATGGAGCCGACCTCGCGGCGCACGCCTTCTCCGGGGCAGATAAACAGCGGGTAGATCAGGTCGCCGGGCTCAAGATTCGTTTCGCGCACCAAGGCCCGCATTGAATCGCTGCGCCTGAGCCGGCGCATCCGCATTTGAGGGAAACTCATGCCTCAAATTGTAGATGAAACAGCCTCTAGCCTCTAGCTTCTAGCTTTTAGCTTCTAGCTCCTGGCAGCTCGTTCTCCCATCAACTGCGGGTGCCCCAGGGTCCGGGGTCCCCGCGGACGGGCTTTTGTCCGTGGGGTGAAGATCTCGCTTTTGAGGCCTGGGATTCTTCCGTTCTGTCCTCGAAGTGGAGCTGAAAACTGAAAGCTAAGAGCTAAAAGCTAAAAGCTAAAAGCTAAAAGCTAGAAGCTAGAAGCTAGAAGCTAGAAACTAACAGCCGCCTCTACAGCTGGTCATACAGCGTCGAATTCCGATAGCCCAGCAGCACCACCAGGGTCCAGATGCCCAAAGCGGTTCCAAACGGGAACTTGAGCAGGCTCAGGATGGCCGCCACAATAGCCACCATGCGGCCCCACTGCGTGTGCTCCAGCAGGCCCCAGCCGGCGGCCAGGGCCAGCGCCGCCCTCAGCGCCAGCATCACCCAGATGAAATGCAGAAATACTGGACCCATCCAATCCGGCGGCAACGGACCGCGCATCCACGGGCCGAAGCCTCCTGACATGAACGCTTTCGCAAAGCTCAGCCCCGCGAATCCCAGCAGCAGCGACAGGCCTGCGTATACGAACCAGAAGATGCTGAGAGCTTTCACCTTGGCCCCGTAGCTTTCCACCAGGAACTCCAAGCCGGGAACGGGTGGAACCGCCGGTGCCAGCGGGCGGCCGCACTTGGGGCAAACTGCCTGCCCGGGCTCTATAGCCTGACCACATCCACTGCAAAACATACTGCCTCCTCCGCGAGTACGTTCCGCGAATACCAAGAAGATTACTACGCAATCGCCCCGCCGGGAGTTCCAGTCAGCTTCTAGCTCCCGGGCGGTATCTACATTTAGTGCCCATGCAAATGCTTGATATTCATGTGAGCTGTCATCCTGAGAGGAGACTCTCGCAGTCTCATCGCGAGAGGCGTAGTCGAAGGATCTGCGGTTTTCTCGCTGCGCCAACCATCTTCGCCTTGTTTGGGCCTATATTCTGGCGGATCTGCCCCACCTTTTATGCCGATACAGCCTGGCCTCTAACTCCTGGCTCCTGGCAGCTAGTTCTCGCATAAACTGCGGGCGCCCCATGTCTCGCTTTTGAGACCTGGGATACTTCCGTTCTACATCCGGGGAAGAGCTAGAAGCTAAAAGCTAAAAGCTAGAAGCTAGAAGCTAGAAGCTGCCCTCCGCTTCTCCCATCGTTCTTCATGGCGGTCGTCGCGCAGGACCATGGCGGTTATGCGTCCCTCGGCGTCGCGTTCCGCGATCAGCCGGGTGGTGCTGGAGCCGTCAGGATAAAACAGCTCAACAGGTGACGCGGCGTCCAGCTCCGCGATCTCGCCGTACCGGTCCCTGCCGTAGAGTCGTTCGCCCTGCCAGAACACCGTCAACGCGAGCAGGCCGTTTGCTTCGGCGTACTCTCCAACCAGGCTTTCCACCTGCGCCGGCGTTAACCGGATGGCGGGCGGGTGAAGCGGAATCACAAGCCGCTCGGCCACCGCGGGCGGCTCCGGCTTGTTTTCCGCGCCGTGTCCGGACTTTGCGGCCGGCGGCGCTTCAACCCGGTGTTCCAGCAGCCAGCGCGGCAGCTCCGGCTCGCCGTAGGCGCGGGTCCAGCAGTCGTGTTTCAGGCCCTGGTAGAGCCATAGCCGGATGTGTCCGCCGTCCGCCTTGAAAGCCTCGTACATCAGTTCGCTCTGGCGCGGCACAACCAGGTGGTCGTCGGTCCCGTGGAAGAGCCACACTGGCGTCCGGCCCAGGGCGCGAGCGTACTCGGCAGGCAGCGTGTTCACCTTCTCCCAGCGTTCCGGGGCATAGCTCCAGAAGATGCCGCCGGCCGCAATGGCCACCGCCGCCCAGCGATGGGGATGAAGCCGCGCCAGCTCCCAGGCCCCGTATCCGCCCATCGAGAGTCCGGTCAGATAGCTGCGCTCCGGGTCGCCGCGGAACTCGGCCGTCTCCCAGTCAAGCGTGGCCATGGCCATTTCCAGCATCTCGGGATCGGTCCAGAAATGGCCCTGCGGGCACTGCGGCATCACCACGACAAAGGGCCAGCGCTCGGGGTGGTCGCGCACCGCCTCCGGTAGGCCGATCTGGGTCTGCCACATCCCCTCGGAACCCCGCTCGCCGCGCCCATGCAGGAACAGGATGATCGGCCAAATCCGGCCGTCGTCGCGGCGCCACTCTTCAGGCAGGTACACCTGAAAGCGGTAGGAGACGCCGTGTAATTCGATGCTGCGATTCAGAAAGCCCGTCTCCTGCGGCGGCTCCACGTGGCCCTTGGCTGCGGAGGCGCGCGCCACCCCCGGCGCCGGCGCCCAGGCAAGGCAAGCCGCAACGCAGACCGAAAGCAATCGCTGAGTACGGAACATGTCGGATTCCAACCACAACTATATCCGGCGCAGCGGCTTGAGGGCAGGCATCGGCGGTCAGGCCCCATCCGGTTCAGCCCGGAACTCCCCGCCCGAAACCACGATTTCCATGCGTTTCCCTTGCAGTTTTCTTACGATTCGCATGAAACACTTCAGTTGTTATGCTGTATGCACTGATGACCACGATGAAAGCCGGAGAGATGCTGGACCACTACCTCCTTGAGGCGACGGTTGCCCATAGCGGGATGTCGACGCTGTACCGGGCGACCGACATGCGCGACGGCAGGCAGGTGGCCGTCAAGATTCCCCACGCGGAGATGGAGTCCGACCCGATTCTGCTCGAGCGGTTCAAGCGCGAGCAGGAGATCGGCCAGGAGCTGGACCATCCCGGCATCGTGAAGACCTTCGACGGCGAACAGCGCAGCCGCCTGTACATGGTCATCGAGTGGGTGGATGGAAAGCTGCTGCGGACGCTCCTGAATGAGAAGGGCAGGCTACCCGTCGACCGGGCGGTCATCATCGCGCTGGGTATCTGCGATGCTCTCGATTACATGCACAAGCACGGCGTTGTGCACCGCGACCTGAAACCGGAAAACGTGATGGTGGACGAGTGGAATCGCATCAAGCTCATCGACTTCGGCATCGCCATGAAGGAAGACGCGCGCCGTCTCACCTTTGCCGGTCCCTCGCCCTTGCTGGGCACGCCGGACTACATCTCGCCCGAGCAGGTCAAGGGCCAGCGCGGCGACCAGCGCAGCGACATCTACGCGCTCGGCGCTATGCTCTACGAGATGCTCACCGGGCAACCGCCCTTCAGCGGGCCCAATCCGCTGGCGGTCATGAACGAGCGCGTCCTCACCGATCCCCGGCCGGCCCGCAAGCTGAACCCTGAAATCACCCCCCAGTTGCAGGAGATTCTCTATCGCGCGCTGGAGCGGGATCCGCGCCATCGCTACGCCACCGCCAACGAGATGGCCTGGGACCTGGAGCACCAGGAACAGGTGGGCGTCGAAGAAGGCGCGCGCCGGCCGTCCTTGCGCCGCCGCATCTTTCCCGGCGGCCGCAAATTGCTGCTCTACGCGGGCCTGGTCCTGGTCCCGATTCTCATCTTCGGCCTCATGCTAATCCTGGCGCGTCGGTGAATTCGCCGCGCGGGGTCAGCAAGCCTTTCGATTCAAGGCTGACTCGCCAACCCGCTATTCCCGCGTGAGCGGGAGCTGACTCGCTGCCTTTGTTCCAATCTCCCTCGCACCCCGCCCAATTGCATCGTTCAATTCCCATTAAATCGAAGTTCTGTTTATTGCTGCTTTCCTGAGTCTAAAGTTCGCTTCTTGAATCGAAGCGGCAAGACTTGCGGCGCCGCCTTGCCATTGCAGTGAACGACGCCTGAGGTCTCATCCCACCGCACCATTCCGCTGACTTGCTGACTCGCTATTCCCGCGAAGCGGGAGCTGACTTGCTGTCGTTATCCAACGACTTCAACGAATTTCTGCAACGAACTTCAGATTCACCACACTAGGCCGTATCGACATATACCGTGCGTGGATGTAGTTGATAAATAAACGAGCTGTCATCCTGAGCGACTGCAGCGTAGCGAAGGGAGTCGAAGGATCTGCGGTTGCTTCGCTCCGCCGGCTATCGTTGACCGGTTTCGGAAAGTTTCTCAGCCGCCTCAGCTTCCCTAAATGTCGATACGGCCTAAGGGCAGGACTTCCCAGCTTGCGGAAAAACTCAATCGGCGTAATCTTTTCTCTACGGCCGGATTCTCGCGGCAACCGCCGCTTCCAAAATCGAGGTGCGCGCATGAAATCTCTCAAGGTGATGGTTCTCCTCCTCCTGTTGCTTCCGGCCCTCGCCGTGGCGCAAAAAAAGGAGAAAAAGCCCAGCCTCCCCGCGATCTTCGACCACGCGCGCTATGTGTACGTTGAAGCCGTCGGCGGAGAGCAGTTCAACCCCAACCTGTATCCGGCCGACCGTCTGGCCATTGCCGACGTGAGAGACGCCATCAAGGCTTGGGGCCGCTACACCTTTACCGCGGAACGCGAGAAGGCCGATCTCATCTTCGTGGTTCGCAAGGGACGCCCGGCCAGCGCGGACGCGGGCGGCGACATCGGCGAGGGTCCCGGTCCGCTAACCAGTCCGCGGGCCGCACAGCAGCGCCCGCAGGGGGCAGGTTTGGGCGTTGGCGGCGAGACCGGCCCTGCAGACGACCTTCTCGAGGTCTGCCAACTCAATCAATACGGAAAGCTGACCGGTCCTCTTTGGATTCATTCCATGCCGGCCGGCCTTGACGCTCCCCATTTGCTTCTCTTCAAGCAGTTCAAGGAGGAAGTCGAGAAGGCTTATCCGGGCGCTCCTCCCAATCCGCCCGCCAAGCCCTGACCCGGTCGAGGTCATCCACCCCGTATAGCCCTCGCAATCACCGGTAACGGGTCAGTTTGAAGGGTCGGGCTTTACAGGCTGCGGAAAAACTCATTCGGAGCTGCAAGAAGTGTCAGGGCACGACTTCAGTCGTGCCGAAAAGCCCGCTAAAGAGGTTTGGGCTTTAGCCCCTGAGGGAACGCTCCCTCAAACTGACCCACTACCCAATCACCCTGGCCCACAGCCAGGAATGTATGATGCTCTTTTGGAGTTTCACCTGCCCTTGAAACGGAGAATCCTCATGCCACGCTGCCGCCCTGTCTCGTTCTGGTGTCTCGCCGCAATCCTGGTTCTGGCCGCGCCCGCCCTGCTGGCCGGCGAAGCAATTCCGCTCACCGTCGATGCCACCGGAACCCGGCAGAAGCTCCTGCGCGTCCACGAAATAATCCCGGTCGCCCCCGGGCCCCTCACTCTCTACTATCCAAAGTGGATTCCCGGCGAACATGGTCCCGATGGTCCCATCAGCAGCCTCACCGGCCTCAGATTCGAGGCCGATGGCCAGACCATTCCCTGGCGGCGCGATCTGCTCGATGTCTTTACATTTCACCTCGATATCCCCGCCGGCGTCAGCCATCTCGACGCCGGCTTCACCTTCATTGAACCGGAAGGCTACTCCGCCACTGACAAGCTGATGGTCCTTGAATGGAATCAGGTCGTCCTCTATCCGGCCGGCACTCCAGCCCAGCAACTTACCTATGAAGCCAAACTCCTGCTGCCCGATGGCTGGAAATTCGGCACTCCCCTTGCCGTCGAAAATCAATCCGGCAATCAAATCTCATTCAAGCCCATCTCGCTCGATATGCTGGTCGACTCGCCCATCATTGCCGGCGAGTATTATCGCGCCATCGACATCACCCCGCCGGGCGAACCCATCCACCATGAACTCGACATGGCCGCCGACAGCCAGGCCGCGCTGAACATGAGCCCTGAAAATCAAAAGCAGATGGTCAATCTGGTCGCCGAGTCGGGCAAGCTCTTTGGCGCGCGCCATTATCGCGAGTATCGTTTCCTGCTCGCCCTCAGCGATCATGTGGCCCACTTCGGCCTCGAACACCACCAGTCCAACGACAGCCGCCTGCCCGAGCGCGCCCTGCTCATGCCCAGTTCCGGCATCGCATTGGGCGGCTTGTTGGCCCATGAATTCGTGCACTCCTGGAACGGCAAATTTCGCCGCCCCGCCGATCTCACCGTCCCTTATTACGAACACCCCATGGAGACGGATCTGCTCTGGGGTTACGAGGGGCTCACCGATTACCTTGGGCCCATGCTCGCCGCGCGCAGCGGCTTGTTGACCGCCGAGCAATACCGCGATCATCTCGCCAACATCGCGGCCACGCTCGGGCCGGGGCGTCCGGGGCGTACCTGGCGTCCGCTGCTCGATACCGCCGGCGGAGAGCCCGGAATGAGATCCGGACGTGACGGCGGATGGCTCAACTGGCGTCGCGGCACCGACTACTACGACGAAGGCGACCTCATGTGGCTTGAAGTGGCCACCATCATTCATCGCCAGACCCACGGCCAGAAATCGATCGATGATTTCTGCCAGGCCTTCCATGGCGGCGCAAATAACGGCCCGGAGGTCAAGACCTACACCTTCGACGAATTGGTGAGTGCGCTGAATGCCGTGGCGCCTTTTGATTGGGCCGCATTCTTCCACGCCAGGCTGGATTCCACTGCAGCCGAATCGCCCGTCGGCGGCATCGAGAACGGCGGCTGGAAGCTCGAGTTCAACAGCCAGCCTCCAAAGTCGCAGGAGCGCCGCGGCAGCCCTGGCGATATCTTCTCCATCGGCCTCCAGGTCGGCGGCGATGGCACGGTGAGCGATGCCATTGTCGGCAGTCCCGCCTTCCAGGCGGGCATCTCTTCGGGAATGAAAGTCATTGGCGTCAATGGCCGCGTCTTCACGCCGGATGTGCTCGAGGACGCGATCAAGGCCGCCAAGGATAGCTCCCAGCCCATCTCCCTCCTCGTCGTCTCCGATGATTACATCCGCACCTGCACCGTCAACTACCACGGCGGCGAGCAATACCCTCACCTGGTCCGCGTCAGCGACCAGCCAGACTATCTCGACGATCTGATCAAGCCCCGTGCCCCAACCCAATAGAAGCTGTTTCCGCCGGATGAAAGACTAGGCCGTATCGACATATGAGCTAGTGTTGTGTCTCTTAAATGTCTAGACTAATAAGGGACGATATGATAGATTGTAGGGCATGGAGCCCACCTTTCCCGAAATTGTGCTGAGCGAGCCGGATCGGAAGGCGTTGGAACGTACGGTTCGCATGAAGACCTCGGAACAACGGAATGTTTTGCGAGCCCGGATTGTGCTTATGTCGGCGGCCGGTGAGCCGGATTTGGCCGTGGCGCGGCAATTGGGGGTGAATCGTCACACGGTGCGCTTGTGGCGCCAACGTTTTCGCGAGCGGGGCCTGGCGGGGCTGGAGGACGCGCCGGGACGGGGACGCAAGCCGATTCTGGAGAGCAAGGTAAAAGAAGCCATCCTAACGGGGGCTGTGCAGCCGCCAGCCAACCGGACGCGCTGGAGTTGCCGGTCGATGGCCAGGGCGCAAAAGGTATCTCCGAGCACGGTACAGCGGATTTGGTCCAGCAACGACATCCAGCCGCACTTGACGCGGACATTCAAAATCTCCAACGATGCCAGGTTCGAGGAGAAATTCTGGGATGTTATCGGCCTGTACCTGAATCCTCCTGACAAGGCGCTGGTGTTGTGTTGCGACGAGAAGAGCCAATGCCAGGCTCTGGAGCGGACCCAGCCTGCACTGCCGCTGGGCATAGGCCATATCCGCACCGCCACCCACGACTACATTCGTCATGGGACAGTGACGCTGTTCGCCGCCCTAAACTATCTGGAAGGAAAGATAGTTTCCATGTTGGCCGGTCAGCACCGGCATCAAGAGTGGCTGCGCTTCTTGAAGAGGATCGACCGCCAGACCCCCAAGGGCCTGGATCTGCATCTGATCGTGGACAATTACGCCACCCACAAGCACCCGGAGGTGCGGGCATGGCTGGCCAAGCATCCGCGCTTCCATCTGCACTTCACACCCACGTCGGCCTCGTGGATGAATCTCGTGGAACGGTTCTTTCGCGACATTACCGAGGATGTGGTGCGCGAAGGCAGCTTCCGGCACGTGAAGGATCTATGCGATCAGATTCTGGCTTATCTGGCCGAACGCAACGCCAACCCGACACGCTACACCTGGAACGCCAAAGGCGAGGACATCCTGCGCAAAATCCAGCGAGCGAAACAGACACTGCCTGTATAGTCATTTCGGAGACGGTAGACTAGTTACAAATGCCTGATAAACAAAAGAACTGTCATCCTGAGCGCAGACCCTCGCGGCCTTATCGCGAGGGGCGCAGTCGAAGGATCTGCGTTTAGCTCATTCCCCCAGCCATTTCTGCCCAACTTTCAATGATGATTTGACCAGCCGTTGGAGTTCCATATGTCGATACGCAAGGGTGGGAAGCAAAAACTCAAGGCCAGAGCGCCTTGTCACGGCACGACCTCGCCGGCCGCGGAAAAGCTCATTCGGAGCTGCAAGAAGTGTCAGGGCACGACCGGGGCACCGGGGAGCCGGGGTACCCCATGGGTTGGGGCCGGGTCGCGTGCCGTAAAACCCAATAAAATGGATGGGCTTTATTGAGGACTGCATAAGTAATGTCCGGACAAACGCGCCGGAGGCGCAGAGTTGGTTAGCCCCGCGCTTCAGCGTGGGGAAAAGGGATTCCACATGTTCGTTACGGAGTCCCGTAGGGACGGCGCAAGCGCTTTCCTGATTTCGAATCATCTATGAGACCAGCTCTAACCTGCCAGGCACCTATCCCGCTGCCTGATCGACAGGCCTGATCTGCGGATAAGCTCCCGGCGTCCCGCTCTCCATCGTTCCCAGCCATCCGGAAACTTCCGCGCGTAGAGATGCAACGTCGATCCCTCCAAAACATGCGGGAGAAAGCGAGAGTCTCCGCAACGCTCTCCGCAACAGCGAGGCCGCTCCCGCAAAGTTACCGGCCTCAAAATGATGGAATGCCGCCGCGATCTGAATCAATGCCTGCAGAAAACTCTTCTCCGGCTCTGCCAATGTCAGCCAGACGCTCTCCCAATGCTCATGGGCCAGGAAGAATTCTCCTCGCCTGTAGCAGCCAAGTCCCTCCGCAAGCGCTCCGCAATTCCATTCAAGAGACACGCCTTCAGCATATCCTCGTTCGGTACTTGAAGAGCAGCGTTACCTGCCAAGCCTGTTCACTTTCTTCCGTTGAATTCGTGTACCGCGTCGATCATGGCGACGATATTTTCCACCGGCGTCTGCGCCTGCACGTTGTGAATCGAGTTGAAGACAAACCCTCCGCCCGGCGCAAAGATCTCGCATCTGCGCAGAACCTGCTCCCGCACCTCCGCCGGCGTTTCAAAAGGCAGCGTCTTCTGCGTGTCCACGCCGCCGCCCCAGAAAACCAGTTGCTCTCCGTAGTTCGCCTTCAGTTGTTCCGGCTCCATGCCCGTGGCCGAACACTGCACCGGGTTGAGAATGTCGAAACCGGCCTCGATAAATGAAGGGATGAACTTCGCAACCGCGCCGCAGGAATGTTTGAAGGTCTTCCATGGCGTGTGCGCGTGAATCCAGTCGTTCACCTGCTTGTAATAGGGAAAGTACAGGTCGCGGAAGGTCTTTACCGAACAGAATGCCGAGGTCTGCGTGCCGAAGTCCGTGCCGCAAATGTACACCGCCTGCACCTGGTCGCCTACTACCGCATGGATGCGCTCCAGGTTCGCGAGCGCGATCTCGCATTGCCGCTCAAAGACTTTATGAATGTACTCCTGGCGGCTCCGCGTCGACACATACCATTCCGTAATGTCTCTTATGCCTTTAGGATTTTTGAGTGCCGGTCCCGGAACCAGCGCGATGTCGCCGAACGCGGTTCCGCCAAAGCCCGCAATCGCGCCGCGCCCGGTCGCAGCCGCCTCTTTCGCCGCTTGCGCCAGGTAGTCGAGATCCGCCTCTGAGATGGGCCCGAACTCCTCCATGTTGTCTTCCGGATTCAGGTGTTCTTCGTCAATCGGCTCCTGACGAACGATGCAATCGAAGAAGTAGCCGCCCTTCGGCATCCGTCCACTGGCCGCCACCGTCGTGTCGCCCTCGGGATAAACCAGCGTGTCGCCGTTGCTGTCCACCGTGGTGTTGAACTCCCCCGGCACCAGCACCTCGAGTCCGTTGAACAGCCACGGCTTCCATCCCTCCGCCGGAACACCCCACTTCGTGCCTCGCCGGAAGACGCAAACCACATCCACGCCCATCGCTTCCTTCAGATCGTCATCCACCTGCCCCAGCATCTGCGATGGCTCGTGAATCCGCACCGGCCGCTTCTCCAGCCCGTAATAATCGCGCAGCGCCGCCACGCAACTGGCGTGGATGCCGGTCACTGAAGTTCCCCCAAAGTCGATCGGAATGCGATCGGGCTGCTTGTGATTCAGAGTTGCAATGAGCCGCTCGCGGCTTGCTGCCCCATGCGCTTGTGTCGCCGGATGCTTCACTTCCTCGCCGTTAATCATCTCTTTGCTTTCACTACTTGCAGTTGCATCTCTGACCGCGTGTTCATTCACAAACATGGGTGCCCCAGAGCCTGCCCTGAGCTTGCCGAAGGGTCTCGATTTTGAGACCTGGGATCAAACGAATTCAACACACGAAATTACGCGGTCGGAGACCTGCGAGCCTCGTCTCTTCGCTATTCTATGCCCAATCCCAGCGCCCCACCGCCCGGCGAACGATCACCGCTATCAGGAAAAGATCTCCCGGAATTGCCGCCAAAGTTGATATATTGCGCTCATGCTATACAACTTTATCCAGAGTGCCGCACGCCCTCGGGGACATAGCGTTACAGCGATCTTCGGTCACTTGGGAGCACTGGGACTGTTCTCTCTCGCCATTCTCGATAGCACTCCGCTGCCCACCTTTGCAGGTCCTGACATCCTCACCGCAATTCTCGCCGCCAGGCAAACCAATCCCTGGTACGAATATGCCGCGGTTGCCACGGCAGGTTCGGTCGTCGGAGCCTACCTCGTCTTCAGAATCGCGCGCCGCGCCGGATCGGCTTACCTGCACAGCAAGTTCGGAAATCGCAAGCTGGATGCGATCCTGGCTTTCTTCAAAAAATGGGGCGCCGGCGCTCTGGCCGTCTCTGCGGCGGTGCCGTTTCCATTTCCCACCAGCATGTTATTCGCGGCCGCCGGCGTTTCCAATTACAGCGTCCCGAGATTCCTGACGGTAGTCACTATCTGCCGGGGCGCGCGTTACACGCTCATCGCCATCGTCGCCGATCGCTATGGCCGCCATTTCATCCGCGCCCTGCGCCATCCTGACCAGTATTGGGGCTGGTTGCTGCTCTTCGCCGCAGTCATCCTCGGCATGACCATGGCAGCCATCGCGCTGAATAAACGCCTCGCTGCTACCACAGTTGCCTAATACTACAGTTGTAAATCGAAGGTTCCGGAGGGAGCAGGGCTTCAGCCCCCTGAAAGAGTGCTGATTTGCGAGGCCTTCAGGCCCGGGCCTCTGCGCCTTTTTCCGCGAAATGAAGCAAGTACAACTGTAGTATTTAGCCCCTGAGGGAATTCTGCCCACAATGATGACCTGTCTCAGATAGTCGCCCGGTAAATGCTCCATCGGCCTCACCGTTAGGACATTTCTTATGCAGTGTTCAATAAAGGAGGAGATCGAGGAGCAGCCCTCTCGAATTGCCAGCTGAGCCGAGGACGGCGCGGAATCGCCCAATTGTTCGATGACATGTATCGTATTGACCTTGCAATTCCCCTAAGCAGCGGTAAAATTCGGCCTGATCTGCAAAAGATGGCGATTCCGGCTGAAAACAAAACACGGAGGAAAAGATATGTTCCACTTACTCTGGTACTTGATTATCGGGCTACTCGCAGGGCTTATCTCGAAATCGGTGATGCACGTGCACATGACCCTCTTATGGACAATCGTGCTGGGCATCATCGGGTCGGTCCTCGGCGGCGGCGTTACCCACATGGTTTTTCGCTCCAGAAACGATCGATATCATCCCGCTGGCCTGATTTTCTCAACCCTGGGCGCGATCCTGATTCTCTTCATCTGCTATAAGCTGAAGATCCATCTTCCCTAGGTCTGGCCTCGCATCCCGATGGGAGAGTCACGTCTCGGGCCGCTTGCAATGGCGTCGCGTTGCAGGAAATCCTGTGCGGCTCGCGGGTGCCCCAGAGCCTGCCCTGAGCCTGCCGAAAGCCTGCCTTGAGCCTGCCGAAAGCCTGCCCTGAGCCTGCCGAAAGGGGGGATCTGCGCTTGCTTTCCTGGCGAATGGCGGGATAACCCGCGTACCTGAATCTCATCACCTGGTCGGGTCAGGAAAGCCGGACACTGCGGCGCTTTCCGTTACTAATCCATTGGGTGCTGTTCGAACTGTTGGTACACTGTGATTCTCCAGGCGTAAGCTCTGGTCAAACGTTCCTCACAGGGGGCTGCATGGCTTCAATTACTGGCTTTGGCGGTGTGTTTTTGCGAGCGGATGATCCAAAAGCTCTGTATCAATGGTACGAGCGGCATCTCGGTCTGGTGAAGTCCGGCGGATCTTTCGCGTTTCCTGCCCCCACGCAGCACCCTCAGGTCGTCTTCGCCCTTTTCAAACAAGACAATGCATACTTCCCTCCGGCACAGAAAGCAATGATCAATCTCCAGGTGGACGACCTGGATGGTGTGCTGGACCGTTTGATAGACGAAGGTGTCACCGTCGATCCAAAACGCGAAAGCTATGACTTCGGAAAGTTTGGCTGGATCACCGATCCGGAAGGAAATCGTGTCGAGCTTTGGCAGCCTGCCGCAAATGACTGATGCCGGGTGCCCCAGGTCTCGCTTCTGAGACCTGGGATTCCACAAACCCCAACTCAGCGTGCCTTGAAAGGGCATGACTTCAAAGCCGGGTGCCCCAGGTCTCGCATCTGAGACCTGGGATTCCGCCGAAGGGTGCCGAAGGCGGCTAAAAATAATCGTGGCCTTTATTGAGGACTGCATAAGTAATGTCCGGACAAACGCGCTGGAGGCGCAGAGTTGGTTAGCCCCGCGCTTCAGCGTGGGGAAAAGGGATTCCACAAGTTCGTTACGGAGTCCCGTAGGGACGGCGCAAGGACATTATTTATGCAGGAACCAATAGCCCCTGAGGAATGGCGGCAAATAATCCCCGCCCAACCAGATCGCCGCCCTACTCCGGCGGAAGCAGCGGCAGAGTCAGGTTTTCCGCCGCCGCCGGACGGCTCCGCGGAGCCTTCTTGAAGGTCGCGTCGCGCCGGTGCAGCGGGTACTCCGGCTGTTTGCCGTCCAGAATCTGCTGGATGGTCAGGATTTGCAGCTTCGGGTAGGTGGTGCCGTCGGTGGATTTGTAGAACCCGGCTTCGGCGGCCTCGCGGAGCATTTGTCTGGTCGAATCCCGAAGCAGAGGAGCGTTAGTTCGCCGCTGCCACATTGATCAGCGCAGGAAACGGGGTAACCTCCAACATGGAGGACAGTGTCGAGAGGGTGAAAACTCTACCTTCCGTATCCCGGACGACCGGGCCCAGAGCGTCGTTGACCCTGGTCCACCCCATACCGCCGAGCACTGCAATCAAAGGAATCCCTCCAAGCCGAATCGACTCATCGCGCAGGCGCTCGAACCTTAGTGCTTTGTCCCTGGCGGTTCCTCCGTTATTCGTTCCTTTGCACTCAAGGATCGCCTTGAGGACGCCCGCTGCATCGAACACGACAAAGTCGGGTGCGGGCGTCACGTGGACCTCGGACCGCGCCGCAATCTCTGCCTGGTTGTTGCTTCCAGTGCGAAGAAACGGGATACGGTGCTCATTGAACAGGGCCTCCACCGCGTCTTCAATGAGGTTTCCACGCTGCGTCGATGTGGCGTCGAGGACTTGCCGGAACGCACCCCCGTAGTGTCTCTGGTGGAGGTAGATGGCAAACGGAACACCGCTAGCTGCAAATTCTTTGACGCTGTGCCATCCGTGCCGAGTGTCCGGCTTTGCCTGCTTGCTTACAAATCCCGCCGGTGGCTCACCAAAGAGAGACCCGTCCACCACCTGGCGGAGGGTCCTGGCCGCAGCTCTCGCTTGGTTCACATTCGTCGCCGATCCGTGTCGTTCCATTGAATCGACCTTGGCGGGCGTCAGCGGCGGTAGTCCTACGGGCTGTGCAGCCAAAGTGGTAGCCTGTGCAAACTCATCTCGCGTCAAACCAAGAATGGTCCGGAAGACCAACAGTGTTCTCGGGTCATTCTGGAGGGCTTTCGCCAGATCGTCTTCGGATACTCCGGTGAATCCTTCTGTGGCCCGATAGGCGGCGTCGTACGCTTCGATGAAATACCCTTGTTCATAGAACCTCGCTTCATGGATGTACGCGAAGTCCGGTGCCAGGTGCGGCAGATAAAGTAAACGCGCAACTTCGGCAAATATGTGCGCGTGTTCGCCGGTGCCGTGATGTTGCGGCACCAACCGAATTTGCGCGACTCGCTGGTTCCAGCCGGGCGCTTCAACGATGCGCTCAATTGTCTCGTTCGCGGCGGGCATAGGTCACACAGCGGCTGCTTTGAAGAGCATGCCGCGTTTGTCGAGTGCGAAATTCTCAGCGATCCGCCGCCTGCCTTCAATTACAAATCGCTCGTGAATATCGATGCCGCCTGCCTTTCGCCCCAGCCGCCGCGCAACAACGACCGTAGTTGCTGAACCTGCGAATGGGTCGAGAACGACCCCGTTTATTGGGCTTGCAGCCTTGATGAAGAACTCGGCCAGCCCTTCGGGCATCGCCGCCGTGTGGTCTACCCCATAGTGCTGATTGTAGGTTTGAGGTACGCTCACAACGTTGCCCGGGTCAGCGCCGCCAAGCAAGTAAGTTTTAGTTCGATCGCGACCGAACCCCGCCCCGGTATTGCGCCGTCCGTTGGTGTCAAGCCTGCGCCGTGCTATTTCGGCGGCATCCGCCTTATATGGCACCCTCAACGCGTTCAGGTCGAAGTATGGCTTGGCGGTCCGCGCGAAATGATAGACGTACTCAAAGCTGTCCTTCGTCCTCGGGCCGAACCTTCCGGGCACGGCGTTTGGCTTCGACCAAATATAGGTCTCAACCCATCGCCAACCCATATGCTGCAAAGCCAGCACTAATTGGTAAACGTAAGGGTGGCGCTGTCCGCGGAGAGGGCCGCGGTTTGCAACACGGTTCTTGATGTTCAGGATCAGGCTGCCGGTGGGTTTTACGGCGTTATACATCGCGCGTGCAAAAGGGAGAAACCAGTCAACATAGCGATCCGGGTGGACTCGGCTATACGCTCGCGCATCTGCGTAGGGGGGGCTGGTAAAAAAGAGATCGACGCTGCCGCGCGGCAACCTCGCCATCAGTTCACCTGCGTCTCCAAGCACGACCCCATCGTCAAGAATCTTGCCAAGGAGGCCGGGGCCCGATGCATCGGGCGCCTCGACGGGCTTCTGCGCCGTCGTTTCCGCGTCGAAAACAAGCTTGAGGGTGGTCTCTCTCTTCACCTTGCATTCCGCCTTGGTTTGCGATTCAAGTACACCACATCTCGACGATCTCGTCCACAGACAAGCGAGCGGGTTGGATTACCAACTCGGTCGGCCACGCGGCCGCCCTGCTCCACGATCTGCTCATAGCAGCGCTGGGCTTCGAGGTTCCACTCCCAGTTGTCTTCGAAGGCCGGGTGTCCCAGGTCTCGCCTTTGAGACCTGGGAGTTCCCGACCATCAACCGAGGGGCTTTTCTGATCTCTGACGACAATGCACCGTTTCCTGTGCACCTTTTCCCCGTCCACTGTCGCGAAAACCTCCGAAAACCTACCGTAAACCTCCCGAAAACCCCCAATTAACCTCAATAAACCCCCCTTTTCGAGGTTTTCAGGCTAGTTCTCAGCAACCCTTTCCTCTGGAATGGAAAATTCTCAGCAGCCAAACCGCCTCTTTCGCAACCCTGTAGAGCTAAGTCCTCAAAAAAGCGCAACCACTTGAGCGAACCTTTGGCCCTGTTTCGTAACCCTGTAAGCGAACCATTAACGTTTACGTCGCTGCTTATAAGCGGCCATTTCAGCTCGCTGGTTTAACAGGCTCCGTCTGGTCGCCATCTCATTTCATCGCTCGATTTATTGCAGGATCTTTGACCGGTTGAGGCCGATATACTTCGCCACGGCAGCACTCTCCTCTGGAGTGTAGTTCGCCAGGGGCTCGGTTAGCGTGGAGCTGCAAATGCCCAGAATCCCCAACCCGCACTTCAGGCCGCGCAATGGATTGTTGCCGTGGTAGACGGCCTTGGCAAAGGCCATCACGTCCTTGTGCAGGGATATGACGCGCGCCATGTCCCTTGCGACCGCCGCGTTGTAGAGGTCCACGTAGAGCCGGGGATAGATGTTGGATCCCCCGGCCATGCCGCCATGGCCACCGAGTAGAACAAATTCAGCCAACAGTTCCTCGGGACCGACCAGCAGAGTAAAGTCGTCGCGTCCGGACAGGCAGGCTTGCACCTCGTGGAAGTAGCTCATGTCCATTCCGCTATCCTTGATGCCGACGATGTTTTCGATCTCCGCGGCGCGCCGCACCGTGTCAGGATCAATTGTGTGGTGAGTATTGCCGGGCGCGTTGTAAAGAAGCATCGGCATTCCCACGTCGCCCGCCAGCTTTTCAAAGTAGCGCAGCATCTCATCCTGGGTGATGGAATAGTAGTAGGGCGGGGCGGCCGCAATCGCCGCTGCTCCGCACTCCCTGGCCTTGTGCGCCAGACGCGTGGCCTCGACCAGCGAAGTATCCGTGACGCAGACGACTACGGGCACTCGGCCCGCAGCCTGGCGGCATGTCAGTTCCGCAAACTCATAGCGAAGCTCCATGGACAATCCAGGGGCCTCTCCCGTGGTGCCAAGCGGAAAAAGGCCGTGAACCCCGCCTGCAATCAGGTGCTCGATGAGCAGCTCGAGACCGGCGCGATCGAGCGTGTGCTGATCTTTGAGCGGCGTGACCATCGCAGTCACAATGCCTTGAAGAAATGCCTTTCGTTGCGTCATGATTGGTCCTTTCATTGAAAAACGCCCATGTCGAAGACTCGGAAGACCAGGAGAACGATGGCTCGCTGATGGCCACTTTCCGAATCAGCTCTACCACCGGCACGCTCTTTTGCCCGCTTCAAAACCAAAAAAATCTGTTCCACTGAAATCCCCTTAGTCTTCATCATTAAAACCGCCCGCCCTCCTCTGGCGCGGCTCTTGCCGAAGATCAACATTTCGTCTGGCCCTGAATTGCGGGGGCCGATCAATGTCTAGCTGGCCTACTTCTCCGAGTTCTGCCCCCTATCCTCATCTCAAACCAAAGTGCAAAGAGAAGCGCATGGGAACGCTTGGTCCCGTTCTGGCTGGAGTGTCTACTCTTTAGATTCAAGTCCATCAAGCATACGACATCTTTCCATAATATGTCGACATAATTCAACTTTCTTTATAATCTTGCTGTGCAAACCGGGAGATCGGGCTTCTGTTCAATCCCTAGATCAGAACTGTGCAAGTTAACTAAAATGTTGTAAATAAATGCTATACATAAGTAATAACAGAAAAACTCGTGCGAAATGAATGAAAACGGCGACGTGGACAAAGCAAACACAATAGGCCGACATATTGTATATTGATCCACAAAAAATCTTTGATCTTAGCGAGAATTCTCTTGCAATTGCTTTTTGGCGGGTATAGGATTTCACGTTAAATGCGCAGTTGACACCAACCTCATCGTTTCTTGGATCAATGTCGACATTATCTGTGATGTTGGTTGCGCCGGACAAACACGAGATAAGTCTTGCTTGGTCAGTCTCTTTGGTCTTGAGGAGGAAGTATGTGCAAACGGTCAGTCACGCTCTGGATGTGGACAGCGATTCTGCTTGTCCTCTGTTCCGTGCCAGCCATCAGCCAAACAGTCACTGCCGACATCGGTGGTGTTGTCGTCGATCAAAGCGGAGCCATGGTGGTTGGCGCCAAAGTAACGGCAACCAATGTGGCCACCGGGGTCGGCACCTCGACGACCACGAACAAGGACGGCATCTACAGCATCCGCTTCCTTCCGGTGGGACAATACGCGGTCAGCTTTCAGGCGCCGGGCTTTACCACGGCAATTACGCCACCCATCACTCTCGAAGTTGCGCAGGATGCCAAGGTGGACATGTCGCTCAAGGTCGGATCAACGTCCACCTCGGTAAGCGTAGACGCCGGCACGGCGCCGATTCTGAACACCGAAGACGGCACCATCCAGTCCACGATCTCCGAGACCCTGGTCAACGATCTGCCTGTTAACGGCCACAACTTTGCGGAGTTGACACAGATGATGCCCGGCACCACCGTGGCCGACGGCAACCAGTGGAACGGTGCCGGGCAGAGCAGCCCCAACAACTCCGGCGAGCGCGTGCAGAGCTTTGCTACCCTTCCCAACATCAACGGCAATCGCACCTACACCACCAACTTCTCCCTTGACGGCATCAGCATCGTGGACACCGGCGCCAACCTCAACAACGGCTTCGGCGCCCCCGCCTACAACATTGCGCCGGAGATGGTGCAGGAAGTCACCATCGTTTCCAATGTGCCTCCGGCGGAATATGGCGACGGCTCGGCGCAGATGGTGACCGTGACCAAGAGCGGTGGCGATAAATACCACGGCAGTGCTGAAGCGTATCTGCAGAACTACCTGATGGACGCGAACCTCTTCCAGAACAAGCGCGTCCTCCCCGGCAACGCCTTTACTCCAAGAACGGATTACACGCAGGCAATCTACAGCGCAACCGCCGGCGGACCAGCGCCCTTCATGCACAAGAAGCTCTTCTTCTTTGCCGACTACGAGGCCTACCGCAAGCCTACGGCCAGCTTCAGCAGAACCAATGTGCCTTTGAATGCCTGGCGCGGCTACACCACGGCCGCCAGCAACTCGCCCGACACCAGCGTGTCGCCTCTGGCAGGTTATGCCTACTTCGGCTCCGCCGTTCCCCAGCTCTACGATTCGCAGAACGGCTTTACTCCGTTCAATCAGACCATTAACGGCACCCTCTATCAGAACCTTGTGCCCATCCGGAACCCAGTCGCCAAGTTCCTCTTCGCCAGCCAGGGCTTGCTGCCGCTGCCCAACGTCACGCCGTCGGTTGCGCCCGTGACCGCCAACTATCAGGGAGTGAGCAAGTCGCTCACCCGCAACGATCAGGGCGACGGAAAGGTAGACTGGACGCCGACCGACAAGGATCGCATCACTGCGCGCTGGTCAGAGGGCGAAGCCGACGACGGCACTACCATCGCCATCTCTCCGGTGTCCTTCCCGACAATCAACGATTTCCCCTTCAAGCAGATTGCTATTTTCTACACGAGGACGATCTCTCCCAGCATCGTGAATGAAGGGCGCGTAGGCTTCACGCGCATGGGCTACAACTCCTATGCGCTCGATCTCTCCGGCAAATTCACCTCCGGTGAAGCGGCGGTCGGCATTCCCTGGCCCAACGTTCTCGCCGGCTTCAGCGCGCAGAACTTTACGGAGAACACCAACAGCACCGGCGTATCCTCGTTCGGTACCGCGGGCAGCGCCAACCGCGCACTCGACAACCAGTTCAGCTATGGTGACAACCTCACCTGGTCCCACGGCCGTCACATCAGCAAGTTCGGCGCGCAGTTGTTCCGCACGCAGAACAACTTCTACCAGAACAACGCTGGCGGTCTGCTCGGCGGCTTCAACTACAGCGGTGCGTTTACCGGCGATCCCGCCCTCGGTCACTCCGTTGGCTACGACTTCGCCGACTTCCTGCTCGACTACTCCTCCGGCTATTCGGTCTCGCTGCAGACCGGCGATGTGGGCCTGCGCCAGTACCGCCTAGGTGTCTTTGCACAGGATGACTACAAACTCACGCCGAACTTAACGGTCAACTACGGACTGCGCTGGGAATACGACCAGCCTATATACGAGGTCAACAACAAGCTCTCCAACATCAACCCCTCCACCGGCGCGCTTATGATCGCGGACGCGAACGGCAATAGCCGCTCCCTTTACACGCCCACTTATGCCGACCTCGATCCCCGCCTCGGTTTTGCCTGGAACCCCGACTTCCTCAACAAGAAGCTGGTTGTACGCGGTGGATTCGGCGTTACCAGCTACATGGACTACAACCTCATCCATAACCACGTCGGCAACGCGCCATACCACATCGGGATTGCCGCCACCGCCAACGCGCCAACTTCCACTACCTCGGGTTCGCCCTTCGCTGTCACCAACGGCTTCGGAACTTCGGGCGCAACAACGACTGGAGTCTCGTTCAATGTGTGGAACAAGCTGAAGCCAATGTTTGAGCCGCAATACTCGCTGGTCACCGAGTACGCTATCAACAGCCGGCAGAGCGTAACCCTGGCCTATGTGGGGAATGTCGCGCAGCATCTCGGCGATGTCCGCAACATTAACCAGGAGACACTGGTTGCCACACCTTCCAGTGCTGCCTTCAATTCCACGACGGTCAGCACTCCCACAGGCAACGTCACGATTGGCACAAGCTCCGTTCAGCTCTACGAGTCGGAAGCCTCCTCCAACTTCAACGCCGGCGAGGCCGTTTACCGGTTGCGTCCCTCGTACGGATTTGAACTGCAGGCCAACTACACTCTCTCGAAGGCTCTCGGCAACACGTCCGGCCCCATCGCCATCAACGACAACAACGTCGCCGGTGGCAATCCGCAAAACAATTTCTGTCTGAAATGCGAATACGGCCCATCGGGCAGCGACAGCCGGCATATGCTCAGCAGCAGCTGGGTCTATCAAATGCCGTTCGGCCGCGGCAAGCAGTTTGGCGGCAACGCTCCCACCTGGCTTGATGAAGTCATTGGCGGATGGACCGTCTCCGGCAGCGCGGTTCTATTCTCCGGTCAGCCAAATACGATCACGGCAAACGGCAGCAGCGGCGCCACCGGCGCAGGCACGCGGCGCGCCAACCACTATCGCCCCATGAAGATCACTGGCCGCCGGCTCGACGGCTGGTTTGAAACCACGGGTGGCGGCTCCTATGCGCCGAACCCTGGACTCAATGGCTCTGCAACCTCGCCCAATAGCCTGCTCGATTCCGCATGGGGTACCGATCCTTCGGCGAATAACTCAGGCCAGGTAGGCGCCGGCTGCGGTCTCTCCGGTACGGATGACGGCGTCTGCGCCTATGGCCAGCCTGCTGTCGCCGCTTCGGGCAGTGCGCCCATCTTCGGCACGGCCAGCGTCGGATCGGAGCGCGCGCAGGGCTTTCGCCAGGTGGACAGCTCACTGCAAAAGAACTGGAAGCTGCATGAGTCTCACGAGTTGATGTTCCAGGCCAACGCCTACAACGTGGGCAACATCACCAGCTACAACAACGAGGGCCGCACCACCGGGGGCGGCAGCTCTTGGGGTTATGTGCAAAGCACGCGCTCCGAGCCTCGCCAGATCGAACTCGAATTGAAGTACAAGTTCTAGGCGTCATCTATTGTGATATCGGGCAGGCGCTTGCCCGCCACATCGAAATCGCGGAAGACGCATTGGCCGCAATAGCGTTTGGCTTTTTGGAATCATTCGGAGCAGGGCAGGGAATCAACTCCGCCCTGCTCCGATGTTTTTTCATCGTCCATCTACTGCGGGTTTTCTCGCAATATTCTTTGCCAGCTGAGAAACTGGAATGGAGAATCGGATGCCGGTCTTCGACAAAACGCCAAGTTGCCATTGGCTCGCAAACATCAGCTTTGCGACTGCTGTCGCAATGATCTGTCTCTTCACTTTGCCGTCTCATTGCCGCGCACAGGATTTTACCCATGCAAGAGTCGTCTATTCCAGCCATGCAAACGCGGTGGAGCGAGCCGACCTTCAGATTCTTATTGAAGAGAGCGAACATCGAACCTCGATTCGATGGCCGGCCATCGAAGCATCGACTCCATCTCCAATCTCTCCTGGCACCGTTTATATTCTGGCCGCGCGCCGGGAACAGATATCCTCCCTGCTCCCGGCGCAACTGGACAAGGTCTGGCGCACGACTGTTCCATCCCCGGATTCTCTCCGGCCCGAAGGATTCACGATCCGTACGCTATCGGCGGACGGAGCAACCATTCTGCTGATTGCCGGTAATGACAGCCGCGGCCTGCTCTTCGGCATCGGATACTTCTTGCGCAAGCTTGAAATGACTCCCGGTCACGCACTGTTGCCACGGCACATCAACATAACCACCGCGCCGCAGTACCCCGTACGGGGCCACCAGATTGGCTACCGCTTTATTAACAATACCTATGATGCGTGGACGCTACCGATGTTCGAGCAGCATATCCGCGATCTGGCCATCTTCGGCAACAACAGCATTCAGCTCATCGCACCGCATAGCGACGATGTCGCCACCAGTCCGCTCTTTCCTGCTCCGGCGCTCGATACGCTAGTGGGGATCTCCGGTATCCTCGCGAAATACGGACTCGATTGCGACCTCTATTATCCCGCTCTGCGCAAGGACTACAGCGACCCCGCCACCGTGGCGGCGGAATTACAGGACTTCGACGATCTTGTGCGCCGGTTTCCGCGCATCGATGCGCTCTATGTTCCCGGCGGCGATCCCGGCCGTACACCACCGAAGTACCTTTTTGCGCTGGTCGAAAAGGAAGCCGCCATTTTGCACAGGTACTATCCTCACGCAAATGTGTGGATTTCGTCGCAGGGCTTCGATCGCGCGTCGTATGAGGAGTTGTATGCACTGCTCGATCAGCGGCCAACATGGCTGACCGGCATTTTTTTCGGCCCGCAATCGCGCGACAGCTTTGAAAAGCAGCGTGCGCGCATTCCTTCCCAATTTCAGATGCAGTTCTATCCCGATATTGCTCATACGATGCACTCGCAATTTCCCGTGCCCGACTGGGATTCCGCATTCGCATTGAGCGAGGGGCGTGAGCCGATTGACCCGAGGCCAGTGGATGAAACGCACATCTACCGGCATTTCGCCGCGCTCCACACCGGCTTTATCACATACTCTGAAGGCGTCAATGACGACGTGAACAAGTTTCTCTGGCTACAGCTTGGCTGGTCGGCTCAGGCCGACACCGTGGAGACACTTCAGGATTACAGCCGCTATTTTCTAGGAGCAAAGATCGGGAGTCTTTCGAGCGACGCCTTTGCCGACGGCCTGATAGCGCTGGAATGGAATTGGCGCGGCCCGGTCTTGAACAACGCCGGCATCGATGCGACCCTGCGCAGCTTTCAATTGCTCGAAGCGGCCGCATCGCCAGAACAAAAGAACAACTGGCGTTTTGAGTCCGCACTCTATCGCGCTTACTACGACGCGTATATCCGCGCGCGACTGATTGCGGAAACTGCGCAGGAGAAGGAAGCGGTGAAGTCGCTGAGCACCGCTCCAAGCGTCGGCAGCTTCGCCGCCATGCAGGCAGCCAGCAGGGAGTTGCAGATTCCCGCGCCGGCGCGTGACGCAGATTTGCGAGCCCATATATTCGACCTCGCCGATCGCCTCTTTCAGCACGTTCGCATTCAGCTGAGCGTGGAAAAATATGGCGCATCCAGTATTGAGCGTGGTGCGAATCTCGACCGCGTCGATGTTTCTCTGAACGATCGCGTCTGGCTCCGTCAACAGTTTGCCGAGATCGAGAAGCTGCCTAAAGAGGAGGAACGGCTGGCGCGGCTCAATGAGATTGTCCACTGGACAGATCCGGCCCCGGGCAGCATTTATGACGATCTCGGCGATCCCACGCATGAGCCGCACCTTGTGCGTGGCGCCGGCTTTGATGCAGATCCCGAGTTATATCGATCGGTTATCGATGGCGTCGCCGACATCATGCCCGATGCAGGCTGGCGTTATTCCTGGGTCACCTATGCAGAGACGCTCTACGAGCAGCCAATCGAGATGGTTTATCACGGACTGGATCCGCATCGGCCCTACAAGGTCCGCATCACGTATGCCGGCGAGAGTTACACGCTCCCTATCCGGCTGGTCGCCAACGATACCATCGAAATCCACCCGCCGTTGCTACGGGCCAGCAACCCGGAGACGCTGGAATTCGCTATTCCCGCAGAGGCCACGCGCGATGGGAATCTCGATCTGAAATGGACCCGTCCCGATGGGATTGGCGGCGGCGGACGGGGACACCAGGTGGCCGAAGTCTGGCTGATACCGCGATGATTCGCCCGCGGATCCCGGCCTTAAACGGGAATCATCTTCAAGCCCGCGCTTCTTCGCATCAGCCGTCGCGAAACCCAGAACAGTGCCGTTCCAATGCAAAGATAGATCGCGGCCGTTGCACTGAGACAGGCGCTCATGCCGAATCGCCCGGATGCGAAGCCGATACTCAATTGCGCCGCGGCTCCGCCCAGCCAGCCCAGCGAATTCATCAAACCTACGGCAGCTCCGCGCCGCTCAATCGGCACCACATCATACAAGGCCGCCCAGAGATTCGAGTCGTACACGCCCTTGAAGACACCGTAGCCGATCATCGCCGCGAGCACTAATGTGACGGCCGTGGACCATCCGCTCAGAAAGAGAAACGGCACGCCGCATAGTAGTCCCAGCGATTGGACCAGCATGCGCGCGCCTTTTCTTTCTCTGTGTCTCCGCACCATGCCATCCGCCAGAACTCCTCCGATCACTACGCCGAGCACGGACGCGATCTGCAGATATGCAGTGCCATTCAGTCCAGACATCGACAGGCTCATGTGAAACTTGCGGAAGAGAAAGGTCGGCATCCACACGGTAAAGATCATGGCCACGAAGTTCGCGCCGATGAAAACGACAATCAGCAGCCACGCCAGGGGATTGCCGGCGATCTCTCGCAGTCCCTCAATCAACCGGCCGCCAGCACGCAGGGGACCTGCGCGCTCGTCGGACATGCCTCGCTCAGGTTCGCGGAGGAGCATCAACAACAGGCAGCCAACCACGGCGCCAGCGGCTCCGAAGAGACGAAAACCCAGTCTCCAGCCGTAGTATTGGCCCACAAATCCGGCAACCGCCCCACCTGCGATACTGCCCACATAAACGCCGGATTGATGCACAGCCATGGCCCGGGAACGCGTGTCCACGGCGTGGTAGTCGCCGATCAGCGACATTGCGGCAGGGAAGTAGAATGCCTCACCCAAACCACCCAATGCGACTCCGGCCACGAGTTGCCAATAGTGGTGAGCCCACGCCGTCGCCGCCACGGTCATCGACCAGAAGAGAAGAGCGCAGAGAATCACGGTCCGGCGGCGCAGGCGGTCGCAGATGGAACCTGCGAACGGGCCAACCAGCGCGTACATCCACATGAATGAACCGCTCAGCACCCAAAGCGAGCTGTCGTTCAGATTGAACTCTTTGCCCAACAGCGGAAATACAGTGAAGATGAGCTGGCGGTCAGCATAGTTGAGTGTACAAACCAGCCAGAGGATGCCCACTACCAGCCACTTGTAACCAGGCTTGGCAGTTTGCACTCCCGACAACTTCATGACTTAGGTTCCAGGTCGTGGATGTCGAAGATGGCCGGCATAATCTGCATCAGCGTATTCTCACGCCGCCAGTGATCATAATCGTTCAGGCGCTCACGCTGGCTGATCTGGATATGCTCTGCCATTACCTGCATCGCCCGGGCACGGTCCTGCTGTGCGACGGCATCGAGAATCCGCTGGTGATATTCGTATATGCTCTGAAGCTGTGCTGCATCTTTTTCACCCGGCTGAATGGAAAAGATGCGAATCAGAAGCCTGGTTTCGTTGATCAGTTTCTGTATGCGTGAATTATGCGCCATGCTAACCAGGAGAGCGTGAAAGCCCAGGTCGGATGCAAAGAATCGTTTTGATTGCATCTTGTCCAATTCCTTGGCTCCGCTGGTCTCCAGTTCCTTTTTCAGCACCAGGAACTCGTCCACCATGAACTGCAGGCGATCCCTGTCGGCGGGGCGGAAAGGAATGCTCGCCACCTTGCCCACCGCATAGACTTCCAGTGCCTCGCGCAGCTCGTAGAGCTCGATGATGTCCTCGCGCTTCAACTGCGCCACGACCATGCCGCCGTTCGCACCCTGTTCCAACATGCCCTCGGCGGCAAGCTGGTTCATTGCTTCCCGGATCGGCGTCCGGCTGCTGCCCAGCTCCTTTGCCAGCGATAGCTCCGATATACCCGCGCCCGCCTCCAGGGTCCCGTTCGCGATAATCTGCTGAATATGCCGGTACGCCCTTTCGCGGACTGAAAGGGTCTGCTTTCCGTTTGTCTTCGGCCTTCTGCCCATGTGGTAAGCATACATCAGAATGGTACTGTCAAACTCATGTCGACGGTTGAATTTCCAATTTCTTCTGATAGGGGAAAAGTGCACATGGTGCAATGCCTGAAGACCTCTTAAATGATGTATTTATGCTCGTTTCTCTCAATTGTCGACATCTAGACGACATTAATGTATAGTTGTGTCGAAGATCTGGGTCAGGAAGGGGCTTCAATGACGGAATTGCGGGTTCAGGGGGTCTATGCCGCGATGCTCACCCCTCGACAAGAGGACGACTCCTTGGACGCACCGGCCTTGGACCGCCTCTTTCAGTTTTTGATGCAGCATGGCATATCTTCTTTCGCCACCAATGGCGCCACTGAGGAATATTGCCTGACCACCGCAGAGCAGCTTCGCACAATCTTCTCCTTGGTATGGGCAGTGGTTGGAGACCGCGCCTCCGATCTTTGCGGCGTGGGTGCTGAGGGTACAGCGAAAACACTTGAGCTGGCGCGCATCGCTCAGGAGGAGGGTGCAACAGATTTGCTGCTCCCCATGCCCTATTTCTTTCCCTACGAGCAGGATGATCTTGAAGCCTTCTGTTGTGCCTCGGTGAGCTATCTTTATGCCCGAACAAGGCAGGCTGCCGGTGCAGATTTACACGATCAAAGAGGAGATTGTGATGAACAAGCCGCTTTGGACACGCCGTCGTTTCGTGAAAACCAGCGTTGCTACCTCGCAGCTCGTCGCCATGCACAGCCTTCTTGGCTCGCCGCTGCTCGGCGCACCCTCGCTCCTGGACCACACCGGCGCAGAGTACGTTCGTATTGAGCCAGGCACGTTCCTGATGGGCGAGCAGAACAAGATTCCCCTCACGATGTGCGAACCACTCGCCTACATGACACGCGCCGAGCTGCAGGCGATGTTTCCACACGGTGATCCGGCCCATTTTGTGCTCTCCGATGTCCTGTTTGAGGATGGCGACCCCGACGAGCATCCCTCAGTCCTCACCAGGATCCATGCGCCGTTCTATCTTGGCGTAACGCAGGTGACGAACCAGCAGTACGAAGTATTCGACCCGGAACACCGGAAGCTGCGCGGCAAGTTCGGCTTTTCAAAAGGAGACGACGAGGCCGTAATCTATGTCAGCTGGCATGAGGCCGAGGCATACTGCAAGTGGCTCGCCGAGCGCGAAGGAAAGCCCTTCCGTTTACCTAGTGAGGCGGAATGGGAATACGCTGCACGCGCCGGCACACGCTCTCTGTTTTCGACAGGCGACAGGCTGCCGGACCTTTATGTGAAAAACGCCCGGGTCACGGATTTCCAATCCGCGGAAGACAAGGTGAGCCTGCGCGTGGGTCAGACGCCGCCAAATCCGTGGGGCCTTTACGAAATGCACGGAAACGTTGAGGAGTGGGTAGGGGACTGGTATGCCCCCTATCCCGCAGCAACCGGCCGCTCTGACGGTGGTCCCGGCGGTGGCCAATTCAAAGTGACCCGCGGGGGCAGCCACGGAACCTTCGCCTATTATCTGCGTTCGGCGAACCGCTCAGCTGCGCTGCCCGTGACTCGCGGCTTCACCATCGGCTTTCGCGTTGCCTGCGGGGAGATGCAACCAACCCGCATGCAAGCTGCTCTTCCAGCAGAGATCACGCGCATGAGGGTAAAACAGCGCACATTGGCAGAAGTGAAGCGAGGACCAGACCCATCGCAGCCCTACTTCGCCGGGCCGCGCCAGTTCGTCAAGATTCCAAAGAATGCACGTGGCCCACTCTTCCACTATCACAATCACGACACCTCCATCGCCGAGTGCCCCAACGGCGATCTGCTCGCCATATGGTATTCTTGCGCACGTGAGCAAGGGCGAGAGCTGTCCATTGCCGCCGGCCGCCTCCCTTTCGGAGCCGACGAGTGGGAAGAGTCATATCTCTTTTGGGATACACCCGACCGCAACGATCACTGTCCGGCTCTCTGGTTCGACGGCGATGAGACGCTTTATCATCTCAACGGCACTTCGCTCTCGCATCTCTGGGAGCCACTGCAAATCATCCTGCGCACCTCGAAAGACAGCGGCGCCACCTGGTCTGCTGCACGCTACATTGCACCTGACTTTGGCCTGCGGAACATGGTGTGCCAGCCCATAGTGCGCCTGCGCAACGGCTATTGGATCTTCGGCGCGGATGCACACCCCGAAGGCACGGCGATGTGGCTAAGCCAAGACGAAGGCAAGACCTGGGAGGACACAGGAGGCCTGATCAACGGCATTCACGCTGCAATTGTTGAGCTGAGCGATGGTCGCCTGATGGCCTTTGGTCGCGGCGGCAACGTTGACAACCACATGCCGATGGCCATTTCCGACGACTACGGAAAGACCTGGAAGGCACGGGCTTCAGTGTTTCCTCCCATCACCTATACACAGCGCTTCTCGATGACGCGTCTTGCAGAGGGCCCACTCCTGCTGGCAACCTTCGTGCCGGATGTCTCCGAACTGCAACCCGGAAAGAAAACCGATCGTGAACTCGCCAAGCTCATCGTCGCCATCTCCTATGACGACGGCAAGACCTGGCCAGTGCGTCGCCTGCTCACCGATGGCAATGACGACCACGGAGTCACCGGTATAAGCAACGGGCGCATCTACATGGGCTCCGGGACGGCAGAACCAACTGGATACGTCTCAGTCATCCAGGCTCGGAACGGCGTCATCCATGTCATCAGCAGCATGAACCACTATGCTTTCAATCTCGCATGGATCAAGGCTGCCCCGGCACATCCCAGCCCTATGCCATCAACGAGGGAACTCGCGTCAAAGTCCGTGCTCCCGGTCGTGCTCACAGCGCAGCAGATGAAGCGCTATCACGTTGCACGGACACTCTGGTCAAATGAGCGCACCGGCGCCATGGAAGCGCTCGACATCGAGAAGGGCTTCACCGTAGAGGCCAGAATCTCGCTGGGGAATTCGAACACAGATCAATTCATTCTTCGTGCCTTCGTGCGTAGTGGATGCACCATGTGCAACCGTTATTGGTTGAGAGTGACCCATCTGGGTACATCCTACTGGTATGGAGGCAACTGGCAGACTGCTGGAAGATTCATTCGCGCCCGCCGCCTCCGGCACATATCGCATGGCCGTGCGCGACGATACTTGTGTTCAGATCTATCGCGACGGGCGACTCCTGGCAGCCTTTCCACCCTCCTACGAAATCGGTTTCGCGCCTCCAACACGCGGATGCTGGCTCGAATGGGAAACAGGAACAGAAGGCGTTGAGCCCTCCACCGTAGCTATCGCCTACGACCTTGCAGGTCCCTTCGGACCAAAATGAATCAAGAATAATCCAGGGACCGCAATACCCAGAAGGCTCGTGGTCTGCCCGATCTTGTGTGCCAGTTTCTCTCATCTCACCTGGTACAAAAAGTGCCGGGCGCTCCACAAGCACATGACGAGCCGAACGGAAGCATAATGAAGGTGGGGACATCTACGTCAACAACGTCATCAAAGGGAAGCTGCTGCAGTCCGATGTGCTGGTGCAGCAGGCGACCAACAACACAAACGAGCAGTTCTCTGGCTCGCCAGGCTTGGCCACCATCGATCACGTACTGGAGACTGGCAGCGGTCGAGCCAGCCAGCTCAGTAATCGAGTCTCCGCGGAAGCTGGCTGCAAACACCTGTCCGGCGCCGCGGCCGGCTTTTTTTGATGCGCCTGCGCGCCCAGGGGCTAGCGCTCCTGCGGCTTCACCGTGCTCTCATCCACGGGCGTTGTGCCTTGCACATCGTTGCTGAACGTCGCTCCCGCGGATACCAAGTAGTCTTCCACCGTCTGCCCATCCGTGTTTCCGGTCGCCACGCTGATGCGGGAGGCATCGATGCCCTTTTCCGTCACCAGGTAGTCCTTGGCGTTCACGGCGCGCTGCGCGGCAAAGTCTTCAACCTTGGCGCGCCCGCCCTTCTCTTGGGACTTCTCCTCCGCGGTCGCTTCGCCCACCAACACGGCCTTCGCGTCTGCATGGTTCTGCAGCTCGAGCGCGACCTCGTCCAGGCAGGCCTTGGCTACGTTGTCTACACGAGTCGAACGCGTCTGGTCCATATCGAACGAGATCGAGCACAACGCCTGGGTCTTCGGAGCCGGGGACACATACGGCGCCGTAATCATTACTGAAATATTGGAGAATGCCGTCTGGCCCTTGTCATCCGACACTTTGCAGGTGATTCCCGCCGCGCCGGTGGGAGCTCCCGTCGAATCGAAGATGGCTGAAGTGCCGGCAGCGCTGATGGTGCCTGTTGCAGCCGAATAATTGTAAGTCAGCGGTCGGTTCTGAGGACTCACGCCCGTAGCCGTTATTGTGCTCTTGTCGCCTGGCTTGATCGTGCTGGGGCTGGACAAGCAGACTGATCGTCGGCGGCTCGATCGCCTGCACCGTGAAGACAGCCGAGCAGTTTGCCGTCTCCCAGGGCTTGAGGCCTTCTTTGCCGGGCTTGCCTTCCTTTATTGTGCCCGCCGCTGTGTAGGTGCCCGGCGCCAGGGAGCCGGTCGGCAGGTTGACCGTCGCTGCGCTGCCCTCCAGGCCCGGAACTCCCGACCAGGAAAGGATCGCATTGGCATTTGGTTCCAGATCGCCGACCCTCGCGGTTAATGTAAGCGGGTCGCCTTGATAGATTAAAACCGAACTCGGCGAGCATCCCAGCGTCACTCGCGCATGCTGCTCGCCAGGGCCCAGGTGGAACACTAGGCCGGCGCTCAGACGCAGGTCGTTCTGGGTATTGTTGCCGTTGTTGGGCAGCTCGTTTCTTACATAGTCCGCCTCCGCCACGCGTACACCGATGTGCGGGGTGAGGAAAATGTTGATGCCGCCGCCGGCCTGGACGGCCTGCGAGCTGGCAGAAGACACTGCCCCAGAGGTGGCGGGAAAGACGCCGTTGAAGGCAAATACGCCGCCGAAGAGCCCCTGGCCGAAGATTTGGAAGCGGGGCCCTTCCCGGGCGCTGCTCCAAGCTGTATAGGTATAGCGTGGGCCGGCCATGAGTTGGATCTTATTGATGTCCACGCCCGGTGCGACGTTCGAGGAGGCATTCTCTCCGGTGAGTGCGGCGGTGATGCCGAAACCTTTCCAGAGGGTCACGGCTGCGTCCGCGCCGCCGCCCTGCAACCAGAAACAGCCGCAGTTGCCAGGCGCCAGTTCTCCACGTTCCGCGCCATAGGTGACCGCCAGGTCGGAGTAGGCCTTCGATTGTGTTCCAGCGCTCTTGACTTGCGCCCAGCCAACGGCGCAAGCCAGTATGCACAGGCCGGCATGGAACACGCTGTCGCGCATCGATCTGCGCATCTTCATCCTTCTCCTTGTTACTCAACCGTGAGGGTAACTGTGGCGGAGTGCGACAAGGCACCCGACGTTCCGGTCACGATGACTGTGTAAGTCTCTTGTTGCTGGGCAAAGAAACCGCTGGTGGATCCGCATCCGCTGATCCCAGCTATGGCAGCCAGGCCCGCGCACAGCAACACCAGCACGGACAGCACTCGGCCCAAACGCTTGCCGGCACGCCGCAGTCTGCCGGCGAATGGCAGCAGGATAAACGCCAAAGCGAAGGGCGCGAGGCGGCTCACTACACCGACGGGTAAGCTTCCGCGTGGACCGGTTTTGCTGCCCGCGCTACTCCTGGCAAGTTGTACGTTAGGGTGCAGTTTGGCGGGGTTTATGCCGGCCAGCGTCTGCGGCACGTCAACCGTCAAAGTCACCGTGGTGGCGCCCTCGCCCGCTGTAAGCCCTTTCGGCGAGAAGGTGTAAGTCGCTCCAGCGGGCAATCCACTGGCCGTGAGTGTTATGGCCGCTGGGAAAGTGGTCGCGCCGATCGGGCTAACAGTGAAGGTAAACACCGCCGACCCTCCCGGCAACACCGTGACCGTTTGCGAGGAGATGGTAAAGCCGAAGTCCTCGACCAGTTGCGTCACCGGGGTGCTGGTGGCGGCGAGGAAGTTTGCGTCGCCGCCATAGGCCGCCGTGATGGAGTGCGAGCCCACGGCCAGGCTCGACGTGGTAAACGTGGCCACGCCGCCAGACAACGTGCCCGTGCCCAGCGGTGTTGCGCCGTCGAGGAATGTCACGGTTCCCGTGGGCGTGCCCGCGCCCGAGGTCACGGTCGCCGTCAACGTGATTCCATTCTGCACGAGAACGGGATTGACGCTGCTGGCAATGGCGGCAATGGGCTGAGCCTTATTGACCGGGATGGTCTCGGTGATCTGCGGCGCGGCGGAGTAGCTGCCGTTGCCGGGCTGGTTGGCGGCGATGACCACTGTGCCTGCGCCGTCAATAGTGAGCGTGTTGCTGCTGAGGATGGCCGGGCCGGAGACAAGGCTGAAGGTAACGGGCAGCCCGGAAGTCGCCGTCGCACTGAGCGTAAGCGGAGCTACTCCGAAGGTTACCCCGGATGCGTACGCCAGAGTGCCGGCCGACAGGGTGATGGTTTGCGAGCCCTGGTTTACGGTCAACGTGACGCTGGTAGTTGCGGTGGTGTAGTCGGTGGTATCGGTTGGAGTGAGGGTAACCGAGAGCATTTGCGAACCCACGTTCAGCACAGTGCCGGCTGGCGGGGTATAGGCAAAGGTACCGGCCACTGTCGAACTGGCATCAAGCTGCGCTCCGCTCAGCGCCGTGCCGTAAGCGATCGGCGTCGGCGTTGGCCAGGTGATGGAGGGCGTAGCCTGATTGATCGTCATCGTGCCCGTCGCCGTGCCTTGGTAGTTTGGATTGCTGACCGTCCCCACCACCGTGTAGCTGCCCGCGGCGGTGGGAGGCGTCGCGCTGCCGTTGTACGTGAAGGTCACGGTCAGTCCGGCGGGTGTGGTTGTAGCCGTCGCCAGGAGCGGCGAGCCGGTGTATGTCTGGTTCAGGTTGCCCAGCGTCACTGTTGCTTTAGCTTGCGTCACCTGGAGGCTCTGGTTGACGGGCGCTGCGGCGGCGTAATTGGTATTGCCGGCCTGATTCGCAGCCACCACGATGGTGCCAGCGCCGTTCACAGTCAGGATGCTGTTGTTGGAGCCGCTCAGCGAGCCCGGACCGGAGATCAAGCTGAAAACCACGGGGTTGCCCGAGGCTCCGCCTGTCGCACTCAGCGTGATTGGCGAAACGCCATAAGTTACAGGCGATGTGAGCGGCGTAAAGGTGATGGATTGCGATGCCTGATTGACTGTCAGTTGGGTCGTATCTGTCGCCGTCGAGTAATCGGCCTGGTCGGTGGGAGTAAAGGTGACCGAAAGCGTCTGTAATCCAGCGGAAAGCACCGTGCCCGAAGCAGGCAAATAGACGAAGTTTCCGGCTATCCCCGCAGTCGCATCCAGTTGCGTCGCGCTCAGCGCCGTGCCGTAAGTGATCGGCGCCGGCGTCGCCCAGGTGATGGCCGGCGTGGCCTGATTCACAACCAGCGAGACCGTCTGGGTGGCTGTCGTGTAGTCGATCGCGTCGGTTGGGGTGAATGTCACCGAGAGCGTCTGCGTGCCGGCAGTCAGCACGGCTCCGGCTGCGGGCGTGTAAACGAAGCTGCCTGCCGGGGTGGTCGAGGCATTCAATTGCGTACTACTCAGAGCCGTTCCGTAGTTGATCGCTGCGGGCGTCGCCCAGGTGATGGTCGGCGTGGCCTGGTTCACAAGCAGCGAGACCGTCTGGGTGACTGTCGTGTAGTCGATCGCGTCGGTTGGCGTGAATTTAACCGAAAGCGTCTGCGTGCCTGCGCCCAGAACTGTGCCCAGGGCCGGCGTGTACATAAAGCTGCCCGGCACCGTCGAGGTGGCGTTCAACTGCGTCGCCGAAAGCGCCGTGCCATAGGTAATCGCCGATGGCGGATTCCAGGTGATTGGAGATGCTGCCTGGGTGATGGTCACCGTCCCGCTCACATAGCTGAGGCTGTAGTTGGAGGTGACCACGCCGCCTGAGCAACTCGTCAAGGGCGAAGGCGCATTCACTGGAGTGGTTGTGGTGTACGTCGTGGTGCACGTCGGCGCCGCCGTCACCATTGAAGCCGTATCTCCGTTCTGGAATCCGCTGTAGCCTGGAGTGATCGACGGAACCGGGGAGCCGTATGCCACTGTCGGGCTGGATGCGGTCACCGTCAGCGTCGCCTGATTCACGCCCAGCGTCACCGTCTTGGAGGCTGTCGTGTAGTCGGCCGTGTCGGTCGGCGCAAAGTCCACCGACAGGATTTGCGATCCGGCGCCCAGCACCGCGCCCAGAGGAGGCGAATACTCGAATGTCCCTGCTACCGTCGAACTGGCATCCAACTGCGTCGCGCTCAATGCTATGCCGTAGGTAATGGGCGCGGGCGTAGCCCAGGTGATTACGGGCGTAACAGCGTTGTTGACTTGCACGCTCTCTGTGTCAGTGAAGCTGAATTTCTCCGTGTCGACGATGACGGCAGCGTCTAACCCCTTCTCTGAATCGCTGAAAGAAAAATGCTCGTTGTCGACGACGACGGCAGCGTCTAACCCCTTCTCTGTATCGGTGAAGGTAAAGTTCTCGTTGTCTATGACCTTGGCCGGAAAGAAGACGCGCTCTGCATCCGAAAAGCTGAAGGCCTCTGTGTCTGTCGGGTCGATAGGCACCAGCGCCTTGGCGCCCGGCACCTGCGGGTACACGTGGATCGTGAATTCGCGCGTGAGGGTGTTTCCGTTCACATCCGCTACATTGATCTTCAACTGAAACTCGCCGGTTGCGGTAGGCACTCCTCCGACGGCAACAGTATTAGCCCCGGCTTCGACAATCAGCCCCGGAGGCACATCGCCGGTCACGGTCAGGCTGAAAAAACCCGATCCGCCAATGGCCTGCACGGAGGATTGAAAAGGCACACCGATCATCGCATCCGGGAACGAACTCTGGGCAAAGGCGAGCGGTTTGCTCTCGAACGGGTCAGTCTTTGCGGCTCGCGGCAGAGGGCTTTGGCCGGAGCCTGCGACCTGGGCAAATGCCTGTACAGCGGCTTGATCCAGAAGAGAAAGCACGAGCACCAGGAGACCGACGCCTCGCCACACTCTCCGCGGAACTCTCATCGCTTCCCCCTTTCCTCGCCGGGAACAGCAGGCTGCAATCGGTCCCGATTGACCTTAGGAGAAGGTGATGGTCACCGTGACCTGGATGATCTGGCCGTTGGTCACCGCGACGGGAGTCACGTTGGCGTCACTCAGCGGGCCGTACCAGGGCTCCGGAGTGGTCTGGGTCACGCAAAAGGCCGGGCTGTTGGTCTCAAGGCTGCTCGGGTTGGCAGTGGTGCTGAAGCCAATATTCGCGCATGTGCTCATCAGCGAGAACACAGTCCCGATGGTCCCGGTCTGGTTGGCCGTGATCGAGCCGGAGAGCACCAGGGAGAAGGGGCCGGCAAAGCCCGTTCCAAAATTGTAGGTGTAGGTGAGCGAACTCCCGGTGCAGTAGTAGACACTGCAATAGCCCAGCGCGGGATAGGTGTTGAGGTTGTGAACGATGCCGCAGAACTGGTAGGTCGCGGTGCAGGCTGAAGTGCCGCTCTGCGCGCCTATGACAAGCATGAAATCGCCGGGAATCATATAGCCCGACATCAGCCCGATCAGAAAGCCCTGAGCGGAACTCTCAAGAGTATTCTCAAATTCACGGTGCGCCGTGAGGGTTCCGTCGGGATTCCTGACGTCGATGACCCAGCGGCCATGCATCTTGACGCCCTGATGCGTGGCATTGTTTCCATTCTCGCTGCCGGCCATCTTAGGCCAATTCGCGGAAGCCAAAGCGGCGGGATCGTGTGCCGTCGCAGTGGCCGCGACTCCCCCTGGGACAGGCGTGCCTGCGGCCGACATATTACTGTGCGGGGGAACCGTGGCGGCGGTTTGTCCCCAGGCGATTTGGCTCAGGCCGAGTCCGAGCGCTGCAACCAGGGCAGCGGTGAGGATATGGCATGGACGGGAGAGAAAAGCTTTGTTCCAGATCATCTCTGACTCCTGTTGAAGCGAGAATTCGTGGCACGGGCGTGTTAGAACCGCCAACCGAATAAACCGCATCCCCGACTTCCGGCGACAGAGCTGCGCCGGGAGTTGCACGGGAATCCTGAATGCACGAAATGTACAAAAAAGGAGGGGAGAGGACTTGTCTCCCACGAAACAGGCCCTGGAAAACTTTGCTCGCGATGTTATATCAACTCCAAACGGAAATCAAGCAAAAACTGGGACTTATATACCTAACCCGGCATAGCCGGAACCCAAGAGGGGTAACTTCAAAAAGTTTGATCCCTCTCTAAAGTGCCTCCGGAGGCCCATAAACACTAGCGATTACACATAGCGCAGAGAATTCTCTACGCAAATTGTGCAGAATTCAAACGGATAGGTTCTAAAAAAGGCAACAGAAGCGTCCTCATGGCCCATGCCCAAGGGCCGCGTCAGCGAGGACGACCAGGCCGAGTCACATATTTTCGTGGGCGGCTTGCCGGGAGCGCCCCCGAAGGACAAGAAACAGCCGCTCAGTTCCATGGCTACTGAACTGCACGGAAGGAGAGGATTTTAAAAGTGCTGGTCTTCCACTTTCCGTTCTTACCGATCCACAAGCAGCTCAGCCCGCCAGGGAAGTGTCTATTGAAATGCTCTGCTCAGGCTGACTGGGTCGAGGCCAGCGAGAAATCTTTGCGCCTCAGTGGCAAGAAGATCGTAATTCACTGCTTTCGGTGCACTCGAGTGGAGTTTATCGATCCGAATCATGATTGAAACCGGGTGTCCTGACCCGGCAAGTTCACCTATCTGAGGTTCCAGGAAGAGGAATCCGAATCGCTCGCTCGATGCGGCATGCTGAAACTGCGAGCACGACGCAGGAGTACATACGGCGTTGATCACGATGCTGTCGGTGATTCCGTCGTTGTAGAACCCCGTGTTCAGCGCGAGGGATTCTCCGCCCGCGGTCTGAAACTGCCTGGTGGTAAGAATGTCCGGCTGCAGACCGCGCGCCAGCCAACAGTCGGACACGTTATGGAAGTAAAAAACAGGCTGAACCCAGACACCGAGAATAATCTCATCCGATCCCGGCATCGAGTAGGCGCCATTTTCCTCAACAGGAGCGCCGCTCTCTTCTTCGTACCACGTGCGGGTCAGGGTAAAGTCACCGATTTGTTTTGGCATGAGCGCGGCGAGGGATGTGGGCGTGGCCGTGGTGTTCCGGCTGTATTTGAGCGCGGAGGAAGGGAGCGAAAGCGCAATGACCAGCGTGGCAGCAAATGCCGCGCACTTGAGCCAAACAGTTCGGATGCGAGGCCTGCGCCCTGCGCTGTAAGGCACGGTCTCTGCCGGAGCCGGTTTCTGTTGGTTGTGGCGTGCGAGCCAAAGAAAGAGAAACATCGCAACCAGAAACAGACAGGACCCGATTCCATAATCTGCCTGCCTGGCCAGGTCCTCCAGAACCGGGTGACCCAGGGCGACCCGATAGTAAAGGACCAGTATGCAGAGCCTTATGAAATTGAAGAGGTAGCCGAGAAGGACCGCGCCGGCAACATACGCTACCCAGCGGCGCCAGGAAACACGTTTCAGATAACCGAGAATTAGCGCCACATACCCCATGGTGACCGCGCCGCGAATCCCGTCGCAGCCCGGCGCAATGAACATGCCGAAGTCCGGCGAAAACATCAGACGCAGTTGCGGGGTTGTGGGCGCAAAGTGAATCAACGATGCAAAAGAGCGCGCCACACGGGCCGAGATATTTTGCATAGGGATATCGATGAGTCCGTTTGCCAGGCCGGGTACCGGTTGGGAAAGCAGGAGCAGACCCAGTGGAAACCATGCCTTGCGCCATACTCGCGTGCCGGCGAACAGCAGAACAACTCCGCTTGCATAGACATAAACGGGCAGGGTAGCCGGGATGAAGGGAACCTTCGTTGATTCGAAGACTGCGAAGAGCAGGATTCTCTGGCGCAGCGCACTCAGGAAAAAGGAGAGCCCGATCACCAGCAGACCCCACCACGACCCGCGCATCTGCCAGCCATACTGCCGCCACACACGGAGGGTAAGCACAATGCTGGCGGGCGGGATTAACATTCCGATGGACCGCAGCGGATCGGAAGTCCAGATTGTCCAAAGAATGGAAATCTCTCGATAAAAGCCCAGGCAGCCGGCCGCCGTGAGAACGGCGATGCCGAACCACAATAGAAGACTGGCTTTCAGTGGCCAGGGCGGTTCCAACTCTGGCGCTGTTTCTGCGGGAGCCGATGACAAGAGTTCCAGGTTTTCCGTCATGGGCGCCGCCAGTCCTTTGTTGGATCTCACTCAATCCCTATTGCAGGAAACGCAACTTGCTTCGTTCTGAGAGGTTCTCTGTGCTGCTTGGAGCCTACAACAACTTGCTGCATGGTTCTTGACATCAATTCATCGCTGCGCCGAGAGCGGAAGACTGCCCCGTCACGGCAGTTGCGGCGGGCCGGCCAACGGTGTTTTTACCGGTGCCGCGACTCCGACGAACTGGGTGAGTGTGTTATTTCCGAAGTTCGAGATCCAGATGTTTCCACTTGGATCGATGGCGAGCCCATAGGGCTGAAGCATTGCGGCGTCGGCTCCGAAGCCGCTTGACGGCGAAACGAAGGTCCCCGGCGTGGCGCTGGAGGGACCACCAACCTCCGAGACGGAGTTGCCCAGGAAGTTGGCCACCCAGACCGTGCCCGCGCCATCGACCGCAATCCCCTGGGGACGGTACACGCCGCCGCCGGTAACGGCGCCGAGCACCAGCGTGCCGCAGCTATTCACTTCGCTTATGCTGTTGCCGTAATAATTGGCGACCCAGACATTGGAGTTCTGGTCGGTAGCAATTCCGGATGCCCCATCACAATTGCAGTTAAAGTTGGTAACCTCGGAGCCATCCGCTGAGATTCTGGTAATGGAGAGATTGCCGGCCTGGTCTGCCACCCAGGCATTGTGGCTGGAATCGATGGCCAGCGCAACGGGAAACGCGAGCGATGTCCCGCCCCAGCCGCTGGCCCCGGAGATCGGCGAGCCCGAGCTGTTCAACAGCGTTACCTTCGAGTCACCGTAATCGGCAAACCACATATTGCCGTTGTTATCCGCAGCGGCTGCTACGGGAAAGTCGATTCCTCCGCCGGTTAATCCCGTAGCCAGCGCCGAGCCTGAAGAGTTCAGCTCCGTAACGTTGCCCAGCCCGCTGTTGGGGCCGGTTTGCTCGTTTGCGATCCACACATTGCCTTGGATATCGAGTGCCATGCCATAGGATTGGTTGATGCCGTTGCCGCCAATGCCGGCAGGGAATGCCGTGGCCCCATCGGGCGAAAACTCCGATACCGTGTAGAAGTAGCTTGAGACCCAGACATCTCCCGATGCGGCCACGCTGACCGAGGCGGGCGCGGCCATGCCTCCGCCGCTAATCGTGTTATGGAGCATCCAATCAGGTGGCGCCGCGGAAAGAGCCGGAGAGAATACGGCGCTGCCCGAGGCCAGGGCATAGATCGCCGCAACATTATTGCCGGGAGAATGCGCGATGTTGAGCGCGGCGTCGAGTGTGTTGCCGGGAACGGTGCTGCCGGATGCAGCGGCGGTGAAAAGCCCCGAGCAGGAGTTGCCGCCGCTGGAGCGAGTGCACGAGGCCAGGGCATTGGCCAGCGTGTTCAGCTTGCTGGTGGACACAGTGAGCGTGGATGGAATTCCGGCTCCCGGCGACGTGCCGGCGCTTGCATTCACCAGGCTGTTCGCCGTCAGGAATGCATTGTCCAAACCCGTGACATTGGTGCAACTGGCGCCCACACTTCCGCCGCTGGACATAAACGAAGCCAGCGCCCAGACGGATGCTGCCGTTGTGACCTCGTTGAGGACGAACGTGCTTCCGGCGTTGATGCCGCCGCAGGCGCCTAGAGCGGTCATGAGCCAAAGAGATGGATTGGCCGCGGAACCGGAGCCGGCCTGGCCGCCCTTGGCGAGCAGATAGACAGGGGTCTGGGCCGATGGGCAGGTGTATCCGCCGGGAACCGTGAACCCTCCGCCGGAGCCGGTGGAAACTGCAGTTGCAAGCAGCGCAGTAGGCGCGGAGCCGTTCCCCGCGATGCCCGCGGCAAAAAGCTGCACAGAGGCTCCGCTGACAGGCTGCAAGCCGGCGTTCACTTTCCCAGTGAATGGAACGCCTGCAACAGGTGTTCTGGCCGGGCACGAAGCAGGTGAGCTGGAGGCGGAGACAGCCGTGCAACTACTTGCAGGCGGGTTGCTTCCGGTGGATGTGTTTCGAATCGCGCCGCAACCCGCCACTGCGGCCAACGAAACCAGAGCCGATAGGGAGAGAAGAATACGCGGGACCATCATCTTCGTACTCCCAACTGGACAAATGAGCGGGAGCAGTTCAGCCCGACGCCGGACTCTCTGAACCAGGCCCTCTGCCCCTCGAAAGCACGGGGAGGCCGATGTGCAATGGCATGATCGTGTCCCCATCGGGGTTCTTCGGTTCTTCAACCCCCACCCGTCTCCGTTCCAGAGTTCGCGGTGTCTTTTCAGCCCCAACCGCACTTCAGCAACTTTCCTGACACCGCGCAATTACCTGCCAAAATACTACTGCTTGCGGCTGCGAGCTCGCCACACGCCGGCTGCGAACGCACCCGCGCCTGCCACCAGGGCCAGTACGATGGTCGGATCTTCAGGGGAGTCGACACATCCCTTCTGCGCGCGCAAGGGAAGAGTAATCGCGAGCATCAGGGCGAAGCCGATGAGGAGATACATCTTTTTCATGTTCATGGTGTCCTCGAATTCTTGTTCGCGTTGTCCTCGAAAATCGTGCGTTGGTGGGATGACCGGGCAAAACTGCGCCCAGCCATCCCAGGCCAGGATCTCCAAATCACGGCTTGTTGACGGCTTTAGTGCCGTAAGGGCTGAGGAGGTTGGCAACCATGGGCGTGGCCACCGGAGCCGCTGTGCCGACGAGCTCGGTGAGAGTGTTGGCGGAAGTCCCGGCCGCCTCAGGATTTGTCAACCAGATATTTCCGGAGCCGTCAATGGCAAGCACAGCGACGCCAGCGAAGGCGCCGCTGTCATATCCATATCCGTTCGTGCCGGTGATGGGCGTACCGGTGGAACTGAACTCGCTCACCGAGTTTCCGTCAGCGTTCGCCACCCATGCATTTCCGGCGCCGTCAATGGCGAGACCAATCGGACTATACAAACCTCCGCCGCTGTAGCCGGAGGTGCCGGATACGGCAGAGCCACTCGAATTGAACACGCTGAGGCCGCCATGTACGGGTGGACTTCCGGAGTAATCGTTGTCGGCAGTCCAGACGTTTCCTGAAGCGTCGATGGCGACGTACTCCGGCTGATACAGGCCGCTGCCGGTGAAGGGAGAGCTGACGTTTGCCACGCCGAGGGAGTTGAACTCGCTGAGGCTGCTTTCGCTGGGAGTGTCCCAGGCGCTGTTTGCCACCCAGACATTACCAGAGGTATCGATGGCGATGCCCCCAGGTTCAACCAGTTGGCCATTGCCTGTGAAACCCGATCCTGAAAGCGGCGAACCGACGGAGCTGAACTCGCTGATGCTGTTGTTCCCGTTTGTGACCCATACGTTGCTGGAGGCGTCGATCGCCAAGAGGACAGGCGAATTGAGCCCGCCGCCGCTAAAGCCGGACGCGGAGCCCCATGTGCTCGTGGAAGGCTTGAACTCGCTGATGGTGCCAGTCGTGCCGCTGTTACTGTTCGTCACCCATATATTGCCGGAGGGGTCGACAGCGATGCCCTCGGGCCCATTCAGCCCGCCGCCGGCGTAACCCGAAGAGCCGGAGAGCGGCTTGCCCACGGGACTAAACTCGCTAATGCTGTCGCCATCGTTGTTGTCTCCTGGATTCGCGACCCATACATTTCCGGAACCGTCGACGGCGATGCCCCAGGAGTAATTCAACCCGCCGCCCGTGTAGCTGATGGCGATGGTAAAGTCGTTGGGCGCGCCGCCCAGATAGGGCAGGAAAGGCGTACCACTCCCCGCCACCAGACTCCAGAGTGTGGAAACGTTCGCACCCGGATTGTGCGCGATGTTGATTGCCGCCGTCGCCGTGTCGGTGGGCGCGGTGCTCCCGTTCTTGGCGTTGCCGAACAATGTGCTGCACGGAGTTGACGAAGGCCCGCTCGAGTTAATGCATCCCGCCAGAATATCCGCCAGCGTGTTGATCTCGCTCTGCGGCACCGTCCCGTTGGCCGCCGGCGTGGTGGCCAGGGCCACGCCCGTGCTCAGCGTCTCCAGATTCGTCACGGTTGCAAAGGCGTTGACCATGCCGATCTGCGCCAGCGCGCTTCCCGAGCTCGACACATGGGTCGGGTCGGTGGCGTAGCCGGCGAGGGCATATGAAGTCGCGATGGTCGAGACCTCATTCACCGTGACGTACGTGGAAGACGAGAGCGCACTGCACGCACCCAAACCCGCCAGCAACCCGGCGGCCGTGTTGGTTCCCGAGCCCGGATTGCCTCCCAGCGCGTAGATGTACGCCTGCGAAGTCGAGCTGGGGCAGCTGTAGGTGCTGGGGATTGTGAAAGTGCCGTCCGAGGCGGTGGTCACGGGGCCGATCAGCAAAACCGACGCGGTGCCGTAGCCGCCGGTGCCGGCTGCGTACAGATACACGCTGGCGCCCGAAATGGGCTGCCGGCCGCCGTGGACCTTGCCCTGCACAGCTGTGCCTTGAACAGAGCTGGTTGCGATTGTGCTTGTGGTCGGCACACCCGCGCAGCCGGAAAGAAGAAGAAGAGCGCACGATACTGCCGCAACATTCCATGAAGTACGCACAGTGGAAGCTCCTTTCGTTCAGTCGTGTCCCGATGTTAAGGGCCCTGTCGAATTTTGTGGGGAAAAGTCGGGGTATCTATATCACACTGGGGCAGAGCAAGTCAACGGCAACACGCCGGCTCGTCTTAGCCCTCTCGCGATTGACCCGGAAGCGCGGGTTCTGCTTCATGGTCTGTGGCCTCCGTGCCACCAGACCATGATCAGACGGCTCACCTTTGGCGTACATGTCGCCGACTTTGGTGCCCTAGAGCGGAACCAGGATAACCGTGTCCCGATGAGATTTGTACAAGGTCGCCGCTCCCTGATGGTCGCGTCAACTTGAGTGCTGTGGCTTCGAGATACAGCATCCCTGGTTCCGCCCTAGACCGGAGACGTTGAAAACTCAGCCTGAACAGGTTATTGGCAGACAACCGGAAGTCTGTTCCCAGCTTAGGTTCAACCCACGCGTAGAAGGTGCTCTTCCTCCACACCCAGCCCAAACCCATCTGAATGGACTTTCACCATCCCCGTCCGTCAGTTCCAACCTTCGTTCGAAGCATCTCAAGGACAAGCAGGTTCCAATCGACAAAACCAGGATGACTCAGCGGAGCGCCGGTATCGGGATTGTAGTACTCATTCAAAGATCTATTGCGGTCAAGATCGTCTACCAGCAGTCTTGCCGTCTTCGACGCCAGTTCTGCCGCCTCGTGTGTGAAACCGTATCCTATTAACCCCTTCCAAATGAGATAGTTCACAACAATCCAAATCGAGCCGAGCCAATTGCTGGGATTCGAACTGAACTCCAGCGAATACATCGTTTCTCTTGAAGACAGCGAACGAACTCCCCATTCCGCCCGGAACCTGTCGTCGGCCGGGTAATTATGGTTCACAACTGCACTTGCCTGCGATTGCGAGGCCAGGCCGCACCAGAGCGGAAGGAAGCCAGTGAACATTTGAATCCGAAGCGGCAGGGCCCGCCAGCTCATGTCCATGCCTCTCTTGACTGTGGGAATCAGCTCTGCTCGCCGGTCTACGCACTGGACGTCAACGGTGTAGTAGAAGCTGTCGCGAGGATCCCAGCAATGTTTTTGAATCGCCGCCCCAAGCTGATTTGACATTGTGGTCAGTCTCTCCTGCTCTACGGGCCGCTTCAAACGCCTTGCCAGCTCGGCACCCGCTTGCAAATCGCGATAATAGAGGCAATTCAACAGCAGATTCGCTGAAGAGAATGGAGGGCGTCCAAACGTAGTCGGGTCATTGTCGTCGCCGATGGCCACGTCATTGCTCCCGACAAGAAGCCCGATCGAACTCCGATTTCCTGCGGCCCAGGCTTGCCAGAAATGGATGAGCCGGTCGAAGCTCGATTGCAGCCAGTCGACATCCTGAACCTGATCTGCGATCAGCAACGCAAGTTATCCCAGCACAGGTTTGGCCTGGTTATGCGTGCCTGGACTCGAAGACTTCGCACTCCCGAACAGGTCGTTGTTCTTAACGGAGACCATGATCGGCACGCGCCCGTCCGGCGCCTGATAGTCGAGGAAGTTCTGGAGACTCCCCTGGGCATGCTCTGCGATGCGTGCCCGCAACTGCGAGTGAAAGCAACTGCGAAAGCCGAAAGAGCCCCCGGGCTGTCCAATAGGTATCCCAGTCCCATAACTCAGTGGAGTATTCCTTGCCGGGCAAGGTCGGCGAGATGCTTGGATGCTTGAGATAGCCTTCCGCCGGCCGCAGCAACTCATTGGCTATTGCAGCGAAATAATCGAGCAGCTTCGTGGAGGGACTCTTGCCGCGCGCTTCGATCGGAAGTCCACCAGCCGACACGGCAGCCGGTAAAATACTCGCAGTCTGCCGCCGAGCCGAGGAATGCGCGCCTGGTGATCCGGCTCATTTGGCTTTCTCCCCGCAGGCATCTTCACTTGCCACGCCGGCGCTCACAGCCCCTTGTCGCGTTCAAAAAGCATGGCCATATAGGGCTTGCCGCTCAACGTGATTTTGCTTTTGCCGCTGAAGGTCCCCGCCATCGGCTCCTTCGTCATCGCCCACGGATCGATCACGGTCGCCTTGAAACGCACCTGTTCCGGCAGCGGAAACTCGTATTCGCCCACACAGTGATAGTCGAAGTAGTAGAGAATGCACTCACCAGGGTTGCCTGCGTTCGGATAATATGGCTCTTCGGCTGCAATCAAGCCGGGCGTCCCGGTGCTCTCCAGAAGTTTGCGCAGGAAGGTGATCCGCGGCGCACTGCTCCCATGCAGCTTTCCCGCATCGGACCACACCGGATTTCCATCCGTCTCCATGTACGTCTCTCCGTGCGTCGCGTACACGCCATTCACGATCGTCCGCCAAAAGCGGTGCGTCATCTCCTCGGGGGAGAGATTTCCCCAGCGACTTGAGATGTTGCCCTCGTATTGAATCTCGTCATAGACGATCGGCTTGTTCCACGCCTTCAATCGCTCCGGGGACTTCTCAAAATCGTACTCCTGCAAACTCGCGTGGGTGCACCATGGCTTGGAGTGGTCGTAGACCACCCGGCTGTGATGGATGGAGCGCAAGCGGCTGTAAGGATCGCTTTCCTGCACGATGCGGAAGAACCGGTCCCAGTCCTTCATCGACTTCGACTTCACCAAGTCGTATTCATTCGCAATCGACCACCAGACATTGTGGTAAGCGGCAAGCCGCGCCACCGCGTAACGAAGATAGCGGTCGTCTGCTTCATCGCCCATTGCGGAGAAACCTCGCGCGTCGTAGGGATGGAACAGAATCACGTCCGCCTCAACGCCGGCATCCATCAAATCCTGTATGCGCCGCTCCACGTGTTGAAAGTAAGCTGGATTCAGCCGCGCCAGATCGAAGCGATCCCCGACCGGAACGCTCTCTCCACCCTCCTGACTGGCCGCGGCCGCAGCGGAACCAATCCTTTCGAACGGCATGGCCAGCGGCTGTCTGCGCGCAATTGATTTCGGCAGCAGGCACATGCGCACCTTGTTGAAGCCCGCCGACTTCAAATCTTCGAGCGTCATGCGGTCCAGCGGCTCGCCGATAAACCCGTAGGAATAGCAGGTGGTGCCGAAAGGGAAGTACGGGGTTCCGTCGGCATACTGAAAATGAAACTGGTGCGCCGTGCCCACCGGACCGCGGTTGCCGGAACTCGCGGCCGTGCAATTGAAGGCTCCGGTGAGCCCGGCCAATTGCTTTGCGCTGCTCGTAGTGAGAAAGCTCCAGCGGCCCGCCGAGTCCGGCGAGAAGCGCACCTTATAGGAGCCGTTGCCGTTGTAGAAGCCGGTTACCTCCACAGTGCGATGCTCCTGGGTAAACTGGGCGCCGAAGCTCACATCGACGAATGGATTCCCGCTTGTGGGTCCGTTTGCGGTGAACTCAAACACGCCCCACTGCTCCACCGAACCGGAAGTTGCAACTGCAGTCCCCGCGGCCGATGCGGCAAATCCCGAGGTCACCGCTCCGGCTCCCAGCGCTCCGGCTCCCAATTTGATCAGTTCTCTACGATCCATGGTCCCTCACCTGCTCTCGTTTCTCGCCCGTTCGCGTTGTCAATATTTGTGTGCACTCCGCATCCGGCAGCCAAGCCGGCTCAGAATCTTCCCGGAATCGGCGGCAGATCCGCTGGCCGGTTATGGTGATAGGTGTCCCACCCCATATAGCGGCCCAGCGCCTCGGCTACCGCCGCGGCACTGTGGCTCCGATTCATGGCCGCATGATGCTCAAATCCGTTTTGACAAATCACGTGCATGAGCCGCGGCAGATCGCGTACCTTCACCACGGCGCGCGAGCCAAAAGTGTTGAGCGGATCGGCTGTAAACTCGCCCTCCCCCACATACGCGCACATCTTCCCGCCCTGGTCGCCGGTGCTCACCCTGCCAAAGGTCATCGGGCCGGGATCGGTGCGGCCTTCCAGAGCTCCGAAGGTGTTCTCCTCGCCCAGCGTTGTGCCCAGAATCGGCGCGGTTGCAATGCGGATGTCGGGGAGAAAGTCCTTAGCCCAGTTTCCGCAGTGGAAGAACACGCATTTGTCCTCATCGCCGCCGTAGTTATTGTTCCAGTCGACCAGTGCGCTGGGCCGGCCGCTGGCCAGTTGCAGGGCATACATCCCTACCACCCCCGCAATGTCCACTTCGCAGGCTGAGGGCAGCATCTGTTCGCTCATCATTGACATGATGGTGCAGACGTTGACCCCGTAGTTCTTCTGCAGCGAACTCCAGCATTGCAGCGCGGTCGCGGTCAGCCCCAGCGACTGCATCCAGTCATCGACGACAAGAGCCAGCTTGGCCATGCGGAGAATGGCATCGCCGGGAACGGCCGATGCATCTCCGTAGGCGCGAATCCGATCGACGCGCTCCTTCACGCGCGCATCGCTGTCGGCTACTTTTGCCGCATTGCCGAATACCTCTGACAGGTCGATGGTATTCACCGAGATGCCCGCGGCCTCAAGCAGCTTTTCGCTGAATCGCGTTGTGTTGAATGCGTTGGGGCGGGCGCCCACTGCGCCAATGCGCGCGCCGCTCAGCCCGCGCACCACCCTGCAGGTGCTGATAAACCGGGTCAGGTCCTCGTGGAAGCGCGGATCGGAAACAGCCACGGTATGATCGCGGGTCAGCGTGTAGCGGAATCCATATTGCCGAAGGTTGTTGCAGACCGAAATCTTGCCGCAGAAAGCATCGCGGCGGCGGTCCAGGCCGAATTGATCGAGGTCGTCTGGATAAGCCTGGACAAGAATAGGTACGTGCACATCGCCAATCCGAATCGAGTCAGCAACGCCCTTTTCATCGCCAAAGTTGGGCAGGCATACCAGGATGCCCTCCAGCCTGTCGCGATGGCGGCGCAGCAGGTCGCCGCATTTGCGCGCATCCTCCCAGATTTCAACAGCGCCCAGCTTGCTGTCTTCCGTAGACAGCCAAACTGGCTCGATGGAAAGCTCGGCAAAGAGCTTGGTCAGGTCGCGGCGCGCCTCCGCAATCAGCACATCCGGAAAGAAGTCGCGGTTGCCTACGATTACACCCAGTGTTGTCATGGTCAATACCTCGATTCACCTGATTCGTTGATGGTTTGAATCCTCTGTTCGCAATGCTGTTACAGGCGCGAATACGTAATCAGCGCCAGGCCCGCCAGATAGCAAATGAACATGGTAGCCAGCACCCGGTTCGTTCCCTTGGGCGCAGCGGCGAACTCCTTCCATGCCAGGACTCCCCAGAGTATGGCTACCACCGGCGCGGCATTCGAGAGTGCGTAGGAAACGGCCGGTCCGGCCGCGCCAACGGCGATGAAGCTCGACGTGATTCCGATGCTCCAGATGGCGCCCCCGAGAATTCCGGTTAGATGCGTGGCCGCGTCTCCGCGCCAATAATCGGCAATCCGTACCGGGCTTCCCTCAACCGGATTGAGCATGAAAAACGGATTGAAGAGAAACGTGGTGAGAAACGCGCCCAGAGTGAAGAAGAATGCGCCGGTGAGCGGCATGAGCTTGCCCGATCCGCCGGAGACGAAAGCGGGATCGATCGACTTGACCACCAGGCTGTAAAAGAATGCGATGAGAACGCCCGCCGAGACCGACAGCAGGATCCCTTTCGCGCTGGGCTTCTTGACCGCGCTTACCAGTTGCCCATAAGCCTTCATGCTGAGCGCGATGGCCAGCACGATGACCGCGACCCCGCCAAACAGCATCAGCGAGTTTCCCGGATTGACGCGCCCTTCCACGATCACCAGCACAAAGCTGAGCACGATGCCCAGAACCCAGGCGATGCCGCCGCCAATGGGAAAGCCGATGGCCATGCCGGCTACCGCGATGGCGGCCACAAGAAGCAGATTGCCGAGGTTCCACACGGCGCCCCCCAAGAGCGCCCAGCCAATGCTGGCCCGATCCGCCTGCGCGAGGTCGGCGACGAATGAGCGACCGGTCTGCCCCAGCGATCCCAACGTGAACGCTGCGAGCGTCGAGGTCAGAAGCAATCCCGCGACGAAGTCCCAGTAAAACAGCTCAAATCGCCACGAACGCGCCGCCAGTTTCTGCGTGTTGGCCCACGATCCCCAACAGATCATGGTTAGCACGCAGAGTAGAACAGCCATCGGATAGCTGTTGATGGTCGCCATTTCGGTCTTCCTTTCAAAGCCGACAGCTCCTGATGCTCGCTTACATTGCATTCGGGGCCTGTGGAGCACTCCGTGCGGTAGCGTGGCGAAAAATGATCCGTTTTCGAGCCAAGCTGACTTGATTCCTTCATGCCGGCGTCCCATCTCTCAGGCGAGCGCGGCGAACCGCAAGGCGCCAGGCCGCGCGAAGCTCGTCCCGCTTCACCGGATTCATGCGCGGCTCAAAGGTATGTGCCTCGCTGGCCGGCGCGGGTAATGCATCAGCAGACTCAAACCATCCCAGCGCCACAGCGGCGAGCAGGGCCGCGCCTCGGGCGGAAAGATCCTCCTCAGCGGAACGATGCACGGGACGGTCGATAAGGTCGGCCTGCATCTGCATCAATGTGTCATTTCGTGTTGCGCCGCCATCGGCCAGCAGAACAGGCAGTCGAATCCCGGCGGTCTGCTCCATGGCTTCAAGCACGTCGGCCACCTGAAATGCGATTGCGTCAACAGCGGCACGGGCCAGATGAGCTGCGGTGTGCGAGCGTTCGAGGTTGGCTATAATGCCGCGCGCCGCCGCATCCCAGTGTGGCGCGCCCAGACCCACCTCGCGGGCACCAGCACGACGCCGCCTGCGTCGGGCACGGTGCCGGCTAGCTTTGCTGCGTCCTCGACCGGATTGGCAAGCCCGAGGAACTCTCCAACCCACTGCACGGCCGCGCCGCTCATGGCAATATTGCCTTCAAGCGCGAATCGCGTGCCCTGAGCATCCGACCAGGCTACCGTCCGGGCCAGTAATTCCGTCTTGCCGGCAAGGCTCGGCGTCAGCATCATCAGCGAAGAACCCGTGCCGTAGGTTGCCTTCACCATTCCCGCCTCATGGCATCCATGTCCAACCAGCGCCGCGTGTGAATCGCCGATCATGGAAACGATCGGAACGCCTTCAAGTTCGGGAATCGCGGTGCAGTCGCCGAAGAAACCGCACGACCGTTGCACCTTGGCCAGCGCGGGGCGCGGTATGCCAAACAGGCGAAGAAGATCCTCGTTCCAGGCAAGAGATTCCAGGCCGAGGAGGGCGGTGCGGGAGGCGTTCGTATGATCGGTGGCGTGAACTGTGCCCCCGGTCAGGTTGTAAAGTAGCCAGGAGTCCACGGTGCCGAGATAGAGTTCTCCGGCCTCGGCGCGCGCGCGCAAATCCCCCTGCTGTTGAAGCATCCACGCCCATTTTGTTGCGCTCAGCAGGGGATCAAGCGGCAGCCCGGTGAGGTCCTGGATCAAAGCCGCCTGGCCGCGAACCTGGTCGCATACCGGCGCTGAGCGGCGGCATTGCCAGGAGATGGCGTTTCCCACCGCCTCGCCTGCGGCCTCCCCGCTTTTGCCATTTTTCTTCCATGCCAGGGCGGTCTCGCGCTGATTGGTGATTGCAATGCCGGCGATGGCCGCGCCCATTTCGCTCGCCTGGCGGGCTGCTTCAGTCATCGCCCGGCGAACCGACCGCCAAAGATCGAGCGGATCCTGCTCTACGTATCCGAGCCGGGGCTGCAACAAAGCCAAAGGCGCCGAGGTGCGAAACAGCGCCTTGCCCTCGCGATCGAACAGCAGGGCTTTGGTGTTTGTGGTGCCCTGGTCAACGGCGAGGACGCAGGCGCTCTTCATTGTCCTGTTCCCAAATGCAGCAGGTCCACCGCCGCTTTTTCGATGCCCTCAGCCGTCAAGCCGAAGTGCGCAAGCAGAAACTCCGCGTTGCCAGTTGGCGCAAACACGCCTGGAACGCCGAGCCGCTTCACGCGTACCGGATGCTCATCGGCCACAATCTCGGCAACCGCTCCGCCAAGCCCGCCATACACCGACGCCTCTTCGGCGGTGACAATGCCTCGAGTCTCTTTGGCAGCTCGAATCACGGCCTCGCGATCGATGGGACTCATGCTCGACATGTTCAGGACCCGCGCTTCGATTCCGCGCTCGTGCAGCCTGGCCGCGGCCTCGAGCGCGCGAACCACCATCACGCCGTTGGCAAGCAGAGCGACGTTGTTCCCCTGGCGCAGCACCGCCGCCTTGCCCGGCTCGAAAACATAGCCGTCCGCAAACAGCCTGGGCACCGGCATACGGCTGATGCGCAGAAACACGGGGCCCACGTGATCCTTTGCCCACAGCATCGCCGCGCGCGTTTCCACTGGGTCGGCCGGCACAATCACCGTCAGGTTCGGAATGACGCGCGTCCAGGCCAGATCTTCAATCGAGTGATGGGTCGGTCCCAGTTCCCCGTAGGCCATTCCGCTCGACATGCCGCACAGCTTCACGTTGTTCTTCGCGTACCCGAGATCGACCTTGACCTGCTCCATCGAGCGTGCCGTCAGAAAACACGACGCACCGCAGCAGAAGGGAATCATGCCCCCGTTGGCGAGTCCGGCACTGGCGCCCACCATGTTCTGCTCGGCGATGCCAACGTTGACAAAGCGATCCGGAAACCGGTCGCGAAATCCCTTCAGCTTGGTCGAGCCCACTGAGTCGTTTACCACCGCGCATACGCGCTCGTCCCCCTCGGCCATCTCGTCCAGCGTAGAAGCGAACGCTACCCGGCAATCGAAGGTTTCGGCCGAATTCACTGCCCCGTCATTCATAGCTCATCCTTCATCAGCTCATCCACCGCCGCCGCCAGCTCTGCATCCGAGGGGACGCGATGATGCCATTTGGGACTGTTTTCCATAAACGAGACCCCGCGCCCCTTTACGGTGTTTGCGATGATGCAGGTCGGCTTGCCCAATACCTGCGGAGCGGAGCGAAGCACTCGCTGCAGATCGTCGTAGTCGTGGCCGTCCACTTCCACCACCTGCCATCCGAACGCGCGCCACTTCTCCGCCAGCGGATTCAGTTTGATGATGGCTTCGGTAAAATCTCCCTGCTGAATCCGGTTGCGGTCGATGATGAGCACAAGGTTGTCGAGGCCGTACTGTGCCGCGCACAAAGCCGCCTCCCAGTTGCTGCCCTCCTGGAGTTCACCGTCCCCGGTAAGAACGAAGGTGCGCCAGGAGGCCTTTCGCATCCTGGCAGCCAGCGCGCACCCCACTGCGATTGGAAGGCCATGGCCGAGTGGACCGGTGTTGGCCTCAACTCCCGGCACCTTATTGCGATCCGGATGTCCATTGAGCATGGAGAGCGGATCCATGAAGGTTTGCAGCGCCTGCTCTTCCAGAATGCCGGCGGCCGCGAGGGTGGCATAAAGCGCGGCGGAGCAGTGCCCCTTGCTCATGATGAAGCGGTCCCTGTCCGGCCAGGCGGGATCCCGTGGATCGATCTTCATGATGGCTAAATACAGCGTTACCAGGATGTCAGCGGAAGACAAATCTCCACCGGGATGGCCGAGCTTTGAGTGGTGGACCATCTGCAATGCATGAATACGCACGGTACGAGCGGTCCTTCGCAATCGCTCCTGAAGGCTCGGCGCATCTTCCACCTGAATTGGATTCATCGGGATCTTCCTACTCCTCAAGAATGACTGAATTTACGAATCTACTTTTTACACGAGGCCGCGGTGATTGTGTAGGAGAAAATGCAATCAAGCATAAATATGCACAGAAAGGAGTTCACGGGATAGTCTGGGCCGGATGCTCATCCCGCGGAGGTCTCCAGAACAGCTTTGGCGGTCCACCGGTCGGTAATCAGTACGTCGATCCACCGCCCGTTCAGCGCCCCAAGGATAGCGTGCACCTTGCGCTTTCCGCCGGCCAGCGCGATCACGCGCTTGGCTTTCTTGATCTGCTGCAGCGATATTCCGATCACGCGTTCCGCCAGTTCGGTGCGCACCGGCGTTCCCGCCACATCGAAAAACTGCAGGCAGATATCGCCCACCGCTCCCTGCTTGGGCAATTGATTCAGTTCCTGCGACGAGAATACGTTGCCGCTGCTGGCCAGCAGGCGAGACGGCTCAACCGCGCCGATACCCACCAGAACCATGTCCATTCGGTCGAAAAGGTCCATCGCCGCCTGTACATAGGCCTTTTTGAGCAGTACCTTCTTGGCTTCGGTGGAAGTGGTAATTCCCGGCACCGGCAGCAGAACTGCCGTGCCCCCAATCAGATAGGCCAGCCGCTGAGTCAGATGCGGGGCGGTTTCGATTAGGAGGTGAGAAGGAAGCCGCAGGCGTTTGCCGCGGATGCGGTGAGTCTATGGAGATTCAATCAGAACACGCCTGTAATCAGCTATTTAGTTAGAAACCGCGATTGCCGATGAAGCGCACTCTCCAAGCCCATACACTTCAAATATGGCACAATCGAGCGTCCGCGGCGCCTGCGGCTTTGTTCTGACCGGCAACTCGTCCCCAACCCGGTTTTTCGGGGTAAGGGAAGGATCGGCGACAAACCAGGTGTTGGCCGAATCAGCGACCGCTAGGCAACGAACGAGCAGCTCAGTGCATGCGAGGAGCTGTTAACCGTCATTCGACCTCGAAGACAACTATCAAGAGCACATGACATCAATTATCCAGGCTGAATTCATTTCCTCTCCCCTGAGTCTGCGTCGGAACTTCCGGCGCTCCTCCGCCATATCACCCGGAGAAACCAGGCAGTTGATGGGCGGACCTGTCCGTTCGCGCACACGGGTGTTCACAAGTGAACATTAAGTATTCAGGTGAAGCAAGTCCTCGACGGTTCCAGCGCTGCAGTTTGCTGGGTTTACGGATGCCGGGTTTTGGCAGGCGAAATGCAGGTGAGATCGATGGAGAGCTGTCGTTCTGGAAGATGATCTCCGGTCGCGGTTGATGGCTGTCACCAATGGTCAGAGCCCCGCATTTGAAATGAGGTGCTTCGATGGGCATGCTCGGGCAGAATCTCAAGTTTGCCATACGGCAGTTGCTGCGCAATCCAGGATTCACGGCAGCGGTGATCTTCACGCTGGCGCTTTCGATTGGCGCGAATACAGCGATCTTTTCGATTGTGGACGCGCTCATGCTAAAGAGCCTGCCGTACCCGCACCCAGAGCGGATGGGCGCCATTTTTGCGCACATCGGGGGTAAGGAGCCATACGACGGGCGCACCTCGATCGACGGGGAGCAGTGGGAACAATTGCGGGACAATGTGCCTGCACTGATCTCCGCAGTCTCAGGCGAACTGATCTCCGGCGTGAATCTCCAGGCCGGCGAACGGGTGCAATACCTACACGCGGCACGGATTTCGGCGCATTACCTCGACGTGCTGGGCCTGCATCCTGCGCTAGGACGAAACTTCAGCGAGACCGAGGACCTTCCGCGGGGACCGAAGAGCGCGATTCTGAGCTACAGTTTGTGGCGCAACACCCTTGGCGCCGACCGCAATCTGTTGGGAAAGACGATCCTGTTGAAAGGCGAGCCGTACACGGTGGTTGGGATACTGCCCGAGGGCGCAACCACTCCTTCGAATGCCGATGTCTACACCCCGCTTCAACCCAGCCGCCAGGGAGAGGGCGCCGGCACCAACTATGCGGTGATTACGCGGCTGCGGGATGGCGCCAACTGGCAGGAGGCGGATGCCCAGATCAATCGCGCGTGGGCATCGTGGGCGGCGCAGCGCGCCTTGCAGCGCCCAGGCTCGCAGGAGACGTTCTACTCCGTTTCGCTGAAGCAGGGGCAAACGTCTGAGTTGCGGCCCAAGGCGCTGACGCTGATGCTGGCGGCGGGATTCATTTTGCTCATTGCCTGCGCCAACCTTGCCGGGCTGACGCTTGTACGCGTCGCGCGGCGCACTCCCGAGCTGGCGACGCGGCTGGCACTGGGCGCCTCGCGCTGGCAAATCCAAAAACAACTCTGGGTGGAAAACCTGCTGCTGGCCCTGGCGGGCGGACTGGCGGGGCTGGGAGCGGGCTTTGCCGCTTTGTATGGGCTGCTTTCGCTGTTGCCCAAGGGCTTTCTGCCGGTCGCCAACGTGCCCCTCGAAGGCAGCGTTTTGGCCTTTACGCTCGCCGTCTCCGTTTTCACAAGTGTCCTGTTCGGGATGCTGCCAGCGCTTGTGGCGAGCAAGGTCGATCTGCGTTCCTCCATGGCCAGCCACGCCATCGCCGGCGGCGACCGGCTGCGCCTGCGCCAGGCGATGATTGCCGGCGAAGTGGCCCTAACAGTGGTGCTGCTTGCCGCGTCGGGATTGCTGATCCGCACCCTGATCCACCTGGAGACGCTGCCACCGGGTTTCAATGGGGCCGGGGTCATGACTGCCAGGGCATCTCTCGACGACGCACGTTACCATGCCCCGGCAGCCTTCAACAAACTTCTGGACTCGACCGTCTTCGCGATGAAACGGATTCCCGGCATCGCCAATGCCGCGGTCGGGTTGACCCTCCCCTACCAGCGCGCCTTGAACGACGGCGTCACTCTCCACGATGGCTGGAACGCCGGGCGTCAGGTCGGGACCGATGAGGTATATGTAACGCCCGGCTACTTCGACACGCTCCAGATTCCGCTTCTGCAGGGGCGCGATTTCGCCGACTCGGACGGCCCGAATACGCAGCCTGTAGCAATCGTCAACCGGACCTTCGCGAACAAGTTCTTCCCAGGGACCAGTCCCGTGGGGCACGTGCTGAACAAAGGCCTAGTGATTGTGGGCGTGGTGGGCGACGTTCAACTTTCGTCGGGAATGAACCCGGTGGCGCCGCTGACGAGCGAAGAGACCATCTACATTCCTGCCGCGCAGGTGAATGCCCAGATGCTGCAACTGATCCACATCTGGTTTCAGCCGAGTTGGATCGTGCGCAGGACCGGACCGGTGGTGGGGCTGACGCAGCAGATGCAGCGGGCACTCGGAAACGCAGATCCTGGATTGCCGTTCTCAGGCTTCTACCGGATGAACGACCTTGAGGCGGAGACGCTGTCGACGCAACGCATCGATGTCGCCCTGTTGAGCGCGATGGCGGGGCTGGCGCTGCTGTTAAGCACGGTGGGAATCTTTGCGCTGGTGGCCAACATCGTAGCGCAAAGGACGCGCGAAATCGGCATCCGCATCGCCCTGGGGTCAAGCGTCCGTCAGGCCATGGTCCGCGTTGCGGGGACCGGTGTCCGGGCCTCGTTGTCCGGACTCGTTCTTGGTCTGATCCTGTGCATCGAGGTGCTGCGCGCCATGCGCAGCGTGCTCTATGGGGTGGGCGTGTACGATGTGCCTACGATTCTGGCGGTGGTGGCGACGCTAGCGTGCGTCACGCTACTGGCCGCATCCCTTCCGGTGCTGAGGATTGCACGGATCGACCCTGCGACGACGCTACGGGATGAATAGGACATCCATTCGGCGATTCAGGGAATGCGGCAACCGGATTGCCAAATGCAAGGGATAGCGTCGGTCCGCGGTGGCCGTCGTCACTTTATGAGAAATCTCCTGAGCACGTTTCCAGGTCGACGGTGGGCTGGAATCACAGGTTGGCCTGTTAACGGCCAATATCCCCACCCCTTCCTTGGAGACTGTACCTAACCCGGCCTAGCTGGAACCAAAGAGGGGTAACTTCAAAAAGTTTCACCCCTCTCTGAAGTGCCTCCGGAGGCCCATAAACACTAGCGATTACACATAGCGCAGAAAATTTTCTGCGCAAATTGTGCAGAATTCAAATGGATAGTTTCTAAGAAGCTATATTTTCTTTCAGTTGAGTTTTCTTCAGGAGGCGGGGCTCCGCTTCCGTCGATGATCTTGGCGGGTCTAAGGCGGAGGCGGAACCCCTGTGAGGTACGATCCTCCTTGTCTCAGTTTCCGCCGGGCCGGACAAGCTTGCGACCGACTGGGCAGAGGCCTGCGGCGAGATCATCATACGCCGATGTTCGGTTTGTGAACACGATTCGATCGTCGGTCATGGCCGTCACCGCAAGCAGGCTCACGACGAGTATCACGACTGGAATTGGATCCATCGCGGTCGCTGTGCCGATTGCGGGACGACCTTTACCTTCCTTCCGCTGCTCTCTCTTCCTTACACGCATTTCAGTTTGCTGGCGCGCTGCCGGGCATTGTGGCGGCGCTTTGCGGAGCACTGTTCGTGGGAGAAGGCATTGCCCACGCTGAAAGACCCTGATCGCACAGCAACCGAGTTGAGACAACGAGCCCGTCAGAGCCTGGCGGCAGCAGTCCGCACTCTGGCAGTGCGTAAGCAGACCCTGTCCTTTGTAAGGTGCATCCCGTTTTATAAGGTAAATCGGTCGTATTGGGCGTACCAGGCCGCATAGGACTCACACAGCGCACACGCCATCCTCAGCATTAATCTTTTTGTTTTGTTGATGATGTAAGTAGAATCAATAACTTACTTTGTATGCTGGCGGAGGATGGAGTCCTGAGCGAACCGTTCTCCGGGCCCAGTTCCCTGCTAACAGGGAAAAATACAGGGAAATCCGTGAATCTTGCCCCAGAAGTCTGCCGACAGAGTTCTCTATGATGCTGAATACACGCGAGTTTCCACCACGCCATCCTGATTTTTGAGCCGCACCGAACAGGGAATTATCACTCAAGTATCAGGGAATTGACATTCCCTGATACAAGCGGTTTGCTTCCGAAACTATGAATGCACGTAGAACCTCTCAAAAACAAATAACAGGCTGTAGGCAGGTGGGTCACTCGGAGCTGAGAGCACAAATGGCCACTTTTAGAGAGCACTCGCGATCACGAAAGTGAGAACCAAGGGAGACTTATGAGCATTTCCCTGACAGCTCTCAGACTGCTGAGTGTCCCAAAGCAACCATTTCCGATCTCAACCCGACGAACGTTGATCAAATCATCTTGCAGATGAGAATATCGCCACCGCCCCACCCGAATTTGCTAGCTTTAATTGCACGACGTCAGATGAGCGAGCAGTTTTTTCCTCCTTGATTAGGTGCTCAGGCTGCTGATCGCTGTCGGGCGCATCTTCCCATATAGTCATCTTCCATTCGCCTGGTCCGAGAAATTTCAGCGGCATCGGTAGGACGCGGCTGTCCTGATTTGAGATCGCGGCGACATCTCACAAACATTGATGACTCAGTCGGTCCGAGAATTAAGAATCATCATTCAAAAAGGAAATGCGGTTCAATGTCTTCAATTCTTTTCACCCGCCTGGTCTAACTTCGCCAACTGTTGCCGCACACGTTGTGCGGCAACTTGATCATCTAGCTGAGTGTAGGCTGCTGCGAGCGACCAAAGGATTTGTCTGTCGTTCGGCGCTAATCGAGCTGCTTCGGAGAGATGTGCTACACCGTCTTGCATTCGGTGAAGATCGATCAAGCATTTGCCCAATGCAAATTGCGCCTGAGCACTCCGATTGGCGATCGCAACCGCGCGCTCTGCATACGAAAGTGCCTCGGCAGCCTGCCCTCTGCGGAGGTACTCAAGTGCAATCAGCGTCATTGCCGGCACATGTGTCTCGAAATTGCAAGCTCGGCATGCAGCTGCGACAAAGCCTCGTCGGGATGATCCTTCAGAAGAAAGCACGCATAAAGGTAATGGAGTTGGGGTTCATTGGGGTATTGCTCGATTAGAGAGCATGTCCCGCGCGTAGTTGAAAGTGGCGGGCGGCGGTTAGGTTGATGTTACTACGCAGCGATCTCGGCGGAGGCAGGCTGCGCAGGGTTGAGGGCGGCTTCCAAGGTCCACAGATCGCGGTATCCCATGATCTTGTTGAAGCGCTTCTCGGTGCGGAGGAAAGCCGAGGCCATCCAGCGCAAGACCATGTTGCCGTTTTGCCAGTGAGTAACGCGACGGGTCTGGATGCGCACACCGGCATGCGGGCTTTCGATGATGTTGGTGGTGGCCAGGCAACGACACAGCGAAGGCGGTACATCCAGGCGGTTGATGGTGAAGCACTCTTCCAGACCTTCGACCAGACTGGAGGCCGCGGAAGGGTACTTCTGATCCAGCCAGGCGGCCAGTTTCTTGATGCGCGCCATGCCTTCCTTGGGCGGCAGTTTCCAGGCCGCGCGGAGCACGCTTTTGACTTGCGGCCGATCTTCCTTGGACAGGTAGTCGAGCACGTTGCGCAGCTTGTGGGCGCGGCAGCGTTGCACCGGCTGGTGGGCGCCGAAGACGGCGTTGACGGCGGCCCGCAGCGCCTTAGAGCCATCGATGACGAAGAGCATCTTGCGTTTGGGATCGACGCCCCGCGCCACGATGTCTTCCAGCAGCGCTGTGATTACCGTGGAGTTCTCCGTGGCCTCTTCGCGGATGCCCAGCACGTGTTTGTTGCCTTCCACATCCACGCCCACCGCGCCGGGCCCAGAGGGCGCCCCGGTGTAGTCGCCGAAGATGAGTCCGTCGATGTAGATCACCAGCAACTTCAGTTCATCGAATCGCCGGTTGAGCAGCGCCTCGACCTCGGCCTCGGAGGCCTCGACCACCCTCCGGCTCACCGCTGACCGGGAAACTCCCACGGTCTCGGCCATGGTGGGAATGACTTCCTTGTAGTTGCGCGTGGAGACGCCACGCATCAGGATCTCCAGCATGCGTGCCCCCATTTGCTCGCCGTTCCGCATGGCGGCATAGGCGGGGATTTCGACCTCCCGGCCCGTGCGCCCGCGGGTTCGCAAGCGCGGCCGCTCGACTTCCAGCTTGCGGTCGCTGAGCATCACCTGGCCCGCTTGCCGGCCATGGAAAACAACCTCTCCGGGGCGGCGCTTGCCCTGTTGCGCAGGCCCCCCGGCCGCATGGTTGGCCGAAAGCTGCAGTACCGCCTCGATGGCGGCGCGGCCGGTTACGTCGATCAGTTCGTCGCAGGCAAGACGGCACTGCTCGATCAGATCCACCATGGGCAGAAGGATCTGCCCGCTCCTGGCCAGATACCCGGCCAGCTCCTGCTCGTTCTCTTTTCCTTGCTTGCCTATGGTGTGGTAGCTTTTCTTCACGGCGGTTCTCCCTTCAAGGTTTGGCAACCCGATTCTTTCAGAATCAGGCTGAACCGCCGCTCAACTTTCAACTATGGGTGGGACATCCTCTCGATCCCCGGAGTGGACAAGGGATGGTAGCAGGTTGACTCGAAATGCCCGTTGTAGGCGCTCTGTTCTTGCGCACCGTACACCGGAATCTCCGTCGAATCCATGTCCAGGACCGTGCGTACCCTGAATCCAGCGCCTCCGCTTTCGCGATCAATGCCCGGGCTCGCCAGCCCGGCGAAATTCGCGGCCTCGGCCAGTATCTCGGTCTCGAAACTCTGCAACCGCGAGGTGAGAGCGACGCCTCGATCCCAGATCTTTTCCGAACTGATGAGCCGGAAGGTCGGATCCTGGGAAAGCCTCTCGGCGTCGTTGAGGTCTTCGTAGTCAGCCAAGCGACTATAGACTGATTGCCGCAGCAGGTCGGCGAAGCAGAACTGCGCGTTCTTCCCACGCGAGTCTGTCAGATATTGTTCGATCAATTCTCCGAACCCGAGTCGCTCGTCGAGTTCGCGCACCAGGATCAGGCCGCCGTCGGAAGTGACGCGAGAACCTTGGAAGCCGACCTTTAGAGAGGCATTGAAGGAAAGCTGACAAGGCCGGTTTTGTTTCTCGCCCATTGGGTATTCACCTCCAGAACATCTTCATCGCGTTACCACCCTTATAAACATTGACGATTGCGATAATCTGAGGATTCAGAATTACGACTCAAAATGGAAATGTGGGCTAATCCTAATACTGTTCACTTAACGAAATCTGTGGCATTCTGTATGAGGCAAAGACAGGAGGCCACAGGTGGCGCGTACGGTTGCGGAACTCCCTCCGGGTGCCCGGATCACGGACTACATCAGCCTTGGCGTAATAACCAAAACGTTTCCTCTCTCCAGCATCGAGCCTGTGCTTTCAAACACAGGGAAGTCCAGCATACGTCAGCGCGATCTGCCGGCGCAGGTGGTTGTCTACTACGTCATCGCTCTGGCGCTGTACATGCAATCGTCCTATCGCGAGGTATTGCGTTGTCTTCTGGAAGCAGTCCAGTGGCTGCGCGATCCCTCGGCCGGTGTGCGGGTGGCGGGGAAATCGGGGATCTCGCAGGCCCGTACGCGGCTGGGCTGGGAGCCACTGCGGCAGTTGCACGATGAGTTGGTCAAGCCGATCGCAGTGCGCAACACGCGGGGCACGTGGTATCGGAGTTGGCGGCTGGTGAGCCTGGATGGCAGCACCCTTGATGTGGCCGACGAGAAGGCCAACGAAGATGCATTCTCTCGCCCTGGAGCCGGCCGCGGTTCAAGCGCTTATCCGCAAATCCGTTTCGTATCCCTGGTGGAGAACGGCACACACGTGCTGTTCGGCAGCCAGATGGGTGGTTACCAGACGGGCGAGATCACGCTGGCTAAAGCGGTGCTTCCACGCCTGAGAAACGGCATGCTTTGTTTGGCTGATCGAAACTTCTTCGGCTTCGAATTATGGCAATTGGCACGGGGAACCGGCGCCGATCTGCTCTGGCGGATGAAAAAGAACATGCGTATGTCTTGCGAGAAGCGTCTGCCCGACGGATCCTATTTGAGCCACGTGTATCCCTCCGAGCGAGACTGGCGGCACAAGACCAATGGGCAAGCCTTGCGGGTAATCGATTATCGCCTGGAGGGAATCGAGGGTTGCGAACCGATCTATCGACTGGCGACGACCATCCTTGATCCAGCAAAGGCCCCAGCTGGCGAGTTGGCAGCTCTCTATCATGAGCGCTGGGAGATCGAAACTGCCTTCGATGAACTCAAGACTCATCTTCGCGGCGCGCAGATCGTACTGCGCTCGAAGACACCGGATCTGGTGCGCCAGGAGTTCTACGGTCTGCTGATGGCCCACTTCGCTATCCGCGGTCTGATGCACGAAGCCGCTCTCAAGGCTGACGAAGACCCTGACCGGCTCTCGTTCCTTCACGCCGTGCGCGTGATCCGTCGCAAAATAGCGTCCTACAGCGCTATTCCCCCCTCGGCAGAGGAGGGCCTTTCATAAAGCGGTTCTCGATGAGATCCTTCAGGAACGCGTCGTCTCCAGCCGTAACCGGCGCAATCCCCGCGGCGTCAAGCGCAAGATGAGCAACTTCCCGCTTCGCCCGCGGCACATCAAGCCTCTTCCGCCAATCGACATCCGAAGGGCCATCAGGATTATTAAGTGAACAGTATTA
>CAVRAQ010000018.1:0-108920 GCA_963718985.1 uncultured Acidobacteriaceae bacterium | reverse complement strand
GAGAGATAAGGGAAATCCGCGCGCGCGCGCCGGAATTGGACCCTGTATTCGACTCTGCGACGCCTGCGCTGCTTGAACTCTTGGATATTCCATTCAATCTACGCTTGGTGGCGGAGATGCTTTCGAGCGACCTGAGCAGTTCGGAACTCAGTGCCATTGAGACACAAGTTGGACTACTCCGTCAGTATTGGATGCATCGCGTTGTGAAATCCGCCAGCGAAGGCACAGCACGCGAACTCGTTCTGGTGGATGTGCTACAGGCTCTGGTCCAGGAACGGCGCCTCACCGTTTCAAAGCTAAAGTTACACGATGCGGCTGCAACAAGAGAATTTTCATCACTCTGCTCCGACAGTGTACTTGTCGAACAGGTTGCAAACCTTCACGGTCGCTACATCATTGGGTTTTCTCATCACTTGTTGTTTGACTATGCGGCTTCCGTTCTCATTCTTGGGGCTGACTTCGACCGCTTTCTTGAGGCTCTGGCAGCAGAGAGAGACTTGTCGTTGTTCCTTCGGCCAAGCATCGATCTGCTATTCAAAGAGGCGTGGTTAAAGGACCGACAGACGTTCTGGAGTCTTTTGCGGAGTTTCTCTGCCCATCAGTCTGTTCCTGCAATTGCGAAGATCATTGGTCCTGCTGTAATTCCTGAACTGGCGAAGAACGAACAGGATTTGTCGCCTTTGATTGAAGTTCTTGCGTCGACAGACGCCGACGAAGTTGCCTTGGCTGAACAATGGATCATTCGCGCATGGTCGGTGCGGTGCTTGCAGGAGTACAGACCTCCAGTTTGAGCTTGTGGTCCCGATTTTCACACCTTCTTGCTTTGTCACAGTGTTCAATGCGAGTCGCCGCTATATGTCAGTCATTGGTCGATCACATTTTGGAACGAATGAAGGCTGGAGAGGCAAACTCCTACGAAGGCAAGCTCGCCCTTAGCCATACCGCAGTTCTTTTGCTTGAACGATTCCGCGTAGCGGAGCCTCGGGACGGTTGGCTTATCAGCAGGGCGATTAACAGTGTTATGGATCTGTTTGAGGTAAATCGCGAAGAGTCTGCCCAAGCTATGCGCAAGCTCATTACGCCGGAAGAGGTCCGCAATAAGGGAGCTGAACAGGGACACTGGATTTCGTATAAGGTCGCGTCTCTTTTCGATCTCGACCCCCAGCTTGCCACCGACATTTATATTGCGTTCTTTAGCTACGAAGAGAAATCGGAAGAGCAAACATCGATGGGCGGAGGCCGGATTATGGCCTTAACTTCCAATAGGCGTCAGGACTATCAACAAACTCATTGGCAGCTTGCCCAAGTGTTCCCCAGTTTTCTTGGATAGGAACTTTGATCGGTGCGGGGATATTGTCCTTGCGGCTGTGAACGACTACATCGAGCGAGAACAAAAGCCGAGCGGGGAAGAGAACGTTATCAGCTACCGAATTGGGAAGCATGACACACTGTTCTGGTCGATTATTCTGCAATCTGGGATGGTTCCACTGTTCGTGACGACGTGCTGAAATAACGAGTGCTTACTTCCGCAAGCTCGAAGAGCTTGCAAAGTCACTTGAGACCGCTCCGCACGCTACGGAAATTGCCGCGCGTTTTCTGAGAGAGGCGAAGTACACATATTTCCCGCGTAAGATCCTCGAAGTTGCTAAAACATCGGGCATACTGATGGTAAACGCTGTATATCCATTACTTATCAGTGAATCTGCGTTTTGTCTCTCTCTATGATCTGTCTTCCTCCATCGGCGAGGTCCTGGAACCAGCTTTGAAGGACTGGATGAGGCCCAACGCAGAGAAATTGAAGTCGTGCTTCATCATCTCCCTGACGGCGCGAGTGGTGATATTGCTGAAACAAAGGCGCACTATCGCGATCGTCTGCTCGGCTGCATACCAAAACAATTCCTCGTTCTTCCTGAGTCACGTTCCAGGATGGAGGAATTTGCTCTAGCCGGTGGAGTTCCGGAAAATCGCCCTCCGTATGTTTCCCATGGCGTTAGTGTTTCTCCATATTCAAAGTTGGATCGAATGCGGGATCGCGGAGTACCAGTTGATGCTGAACCAAATGTTAAGCTGCGTGAAGATGGAGATACGCTATGGGAATTCGCATCGCGATTCGTTAACAGTGTTCCGAATCGCGAGGATGTGGAAGCCATTTTGCCAGCTCTGACGCTTGTCAAGGATGCACTGGACAGAAATGATCCCGCAGTCCATGCAGAGGTACCGAACTTCTGCGGAAGCACAATTGATAGCAGCGTGCGGAGCTGCATCGAAATGGAAAAATCTTGATTGTTCTACGCATCTTGGCCTCATGGTAAAGTCCATTTTGTTCTTCGGCATGGACAGCCCGGTTCCGGAATATCATCCTGAAGATGATGCACAATTTGACCGCGGGCGATCATGGGATCGCCCCTTCAGCGGATTGAAGCGGCAGCAGGTACTGGTACACTTTTATAAACAAGTCGTGTCCCCTTCAAGAAGTGCTGGAGAACGCTCGTCGCGTTTTGCGCGATCCTGTGCCTGCGGTGCGGTATCAAATTGTAATCCGGTTGTTGCCTCTTCACGACAGCGATCTCCCTGCTCTGTGGTCTATCCTGCGTGGTCTAGCACAGACTGAGAAAAGCACAGGAGTATTATCCAGTGCGCTTGCTGCAGTGATCAACCCAATGTCAGGCCGCTACAAGAGCGAAGTAGTCGGCCTACTTAATACTATTATGATTCGCGATGATCTCCCACAGGACGGAGGCGATGCGGTCAAATGGTGTTATCGTATCGCAACTGGACTCTATCTCTGGCAGGATGATGCCTCTGCATACGCATTGATTCAACCTGTGCTTCAAGGCAATACATTCCAGCCGCACCGGTCGGCAGAATGCCTCAGTGACATTCGAGAGGCCCTGACCTTCTCTTCAGAGGTGCCGAAAGAAGGCGATGCCGCGATCAGGAGACGATCGTTTGGCTTGATTGAGACAATCATCATCTCAGCTTCGGCCCAAATGGAGGAGCTGCTCCATAGTGTTTCCGTGGAAAAAGGAACTGAACAATGGCAGGAGAATTTTCATGAACTCGCCCGCTTAATTGATTTCATTGGGAATCAAATATACTTCATCCGGTGCATATGACGGCACGAACTCCAACAGGGCGCTAGATGACGATGCACGGCGCGCCATCTCTTGGAAAGAATCACGGGATGCCATTACCCGCTTATCAGGAGTTGCAATCCCATCGGTGGCACACCATCTGATCGAGACGCTTCAGAGTTTTGTCCCTTTCTCCCGACTGATGTATTCCATGCGATCTCAAATGTCATCCGTCTCTGCCAAGAGCTGGGGATACCAATATGAATCCATGGCAGTCGACCTCTTGGTTAAAGTGATCGAACGGTATCTTGCCGAACAGCGTAACCTCCTGCAGGAAGACCTCAAGGGGGTGCCGTGAAGAACTCATTGACATACTCGAAACATTTGTCAGCGCAGGCTGGCCATCGGCACTGCGCTAAACTCTACCGGATGGAGGAAATCTTCCGGTGAACAACGGTATAGTGCGTTCGGCTTACGATTTCCTGCTGGCATATCGCGCGCTCCAAGCGGATTATGACAGGCTCTATGGGCCAAAAGTTTCGGAGATTCGCGCCGTTCTGGCTGACCCGAAGCGCAAGGACCCGTATTTGGAAGAAGCGCTCGAAGCACATGTTCGCGCCTACCTTATAGATGGAATCTTGAAAGCGCTTCGCTGGGTAATCGTGCAATCAACACCGGTGGAAAATGCAAACATGATTCCTGAGGCACAGGTCGATTCTGCAACAGGTGTTCGACGTTTCATGGACTACTTCGGGTACGAACGCGAAGTGGACCAGCCACTACTCATTGTCGAAGCTAAACGCCCTTCTGAGTTTCCCCGTCAACCCGGTGGTTCTACGGAGCCCGCCTCTGCAATAGTGTCATGCTGGCTTCAGCAGCCGGATGGAGCGCCCGGTGAATGGAATAAATGGATTCCATCACTGCGAGACTATGTCGTCTCTGTCTTCGTGCGCACAACTGCGTATCCCGCGCGCGCTGTTATTACTGACGGGAACTGGTTAGTGATTTCGAAAACCCGCAAGATGCTTTTGGAGAAGGCGGTAGCCGCGATACTCGATTCATCCATGTGTTCATGGATTACCATGAGGTGGATGAACGATACGATTTGGTATTCCGATTACTTGACCAGCGTTCGGTCTCTCGGTCTGTCGTCGAAATTGCGCCTGGAGCGATCGCTGGCACGATTGATCCGAACCAAGTTGTCCAAATCCTTCATGGGCTGCTTTTATGTTATGCGACTACTAACACGGTAGGGAATTTAATTCCAACAATTAGCGTTATGCCGCTGATATTCTTGCGATCACACACTGGCTCATGGGTAAGAGTAGCGCATAGAGGCGAGGGTGATTTCTTCCCATACGATTATCGTAATCTCCAAGCGCATCTGGAGGAAGTCAATGCTGCGGCTGAAGATTTGCTTGCACGGGTGAATCGGGCGCTTATTCACCACATCGCTCCGACATCTCTTGAAGAGCACTATGCTGACGATAAATCATTTGAGGACCTGCTCGCAGTCGAGCACATTCCGCGCCTGAAAGATCATTTCAGGATCGTAACAGGTAAATTTACGCATTTCCTTCTTGCCGATCCGACAGTACCAAACTGCCCGCACCATGATTTTGGAAGATCTGCGGCACTTCATTCCAGGTCGGAGATTTGCCGATTATCAACAGATCGATCGAGACTCCGCGGGCATATTTCACAAACACGCAGCAACACCACTGCTGCCACGAAGATGTGGATGCCGCAAAGCACATAATCATCTCAGAAGAGAACGTACAAAGGTGCGGCACCCGCAGTGGCAGGAAGGGCGATGTGTTTTGCGAGATCGCGCGATTTGGAATTCCTCTGTTGTCGGACTTGTTCTTTTCAACAGGTCTGCACAGCGAGTCAAGTATTGACGTTGCCGTGTGAGCTTCCATCTGCTGGATAAATACTCGGACGCTCAGTTCGATCGCGCGCTATATCGAGTATTTTAGGCAAGGCTGGTGAGGATTGGCTCGAAAAACGCGCGCAGTTCTTCGACCACGACGGAAAGCTGCTCTGGCGCATCTTTCAATGGGAGCGTTTCAGAAATGCCCGCCACTGAGTTTGCTTTGCTGGATCGGTGCCGAATTGCGGCGAGAGACCAATCGGCGTGGCATCGATTTCCATCTTCCGATTCTTGAAGGTTCGTTCGATAGCCGCGCGAAGCACGGTCTGGTCAAGTTCTGGATGGCGTAGAAGAATCCAGATATCGAAGTAGTCTTTCATGCGGCTGTTCAGCATACGAAGCTGCACAAGTGCTCCAGCTTTTCGGCGATAACCGTCTCGCGGGTGTAGCCAAGCAGCGCAGGCGCGGGAAAATCAGAAATGTGGGATAGGCAAGCCGCTCCGGTTCTGGCGTCACCACATCGCCGAATCCAATATCGATCTGCATGGTCACACGGGCCGCGTCGAGATGGCCCGTGAACACCGTGCGAACTCCCGAGTAATCGGCATCCTCCCGAATCACCGAGCCGGCAAACGAATCAAGATCGAAGGTGATGCCATCATCGGGCACCTCGACTTGGGCAACTTCCTTCGATCAGGTTCACAATATCGTCAACTTCATTGCTGGTCCTGCCCAGCAGGTCAATGTCCATTGTCGGCCTGGACATGGGAGCACGCCACGCTGTCAGCAGCAGAGCACCTTTCAACAGGAATTTGCTCGGCGTGTGGCGATACCGATAGGCGGTAGAGAAAGCGCTCCATCGCGTAATACTGAAGCACCTCCGCAAAGGGCCGGTTGTTCGCCTTCGCATAATTCAGCAGACGCTGCCGAACCGAAGCGCCCATGTTTTTGACCACGGATACCGTCAAAGAATCGCCTCCAGGTAAGGCCGCATGACACGTTCAACGCGGCAAACTTTTGCGAACTGCTCAATCTGATCGAGCTTCATGCGTCCACGCTGCCGGTAGAGATTCAGCGCCTCCGTGCATACATCGATGCCGAGCTTATTGCGGTACTTGAAGCAATCGGCCAGCGTCTTCTCCGGCAGAATAGACGCGCACCTGAGTGCTGTCCAGCGTCACTTCCTCGATGCCGCTTTCATAAACCGGCTTGGAATACCAGAAGATGCGTAGCGGCGGATATTGCATCGCAGGGGCCTGGTCGTTGGCCGGAATCGCAAGATAAACGGAGTGCGGAATCTGAGTTGTTAGCCGGTGGAACGCCAGCGCCGAGATCAGACAAACAACCCCCTTCGGCACCTTGTGCGAGACCGTCACCAGATCCGGGTTGCCCAGTGGCTTCGCGTCTGGCAAGTCGGTAAAGCCCTCGTTCGAGCCGCTCCAGTTTCCCCGCGTCTCGAAGCGCATAGAGTTCCCGAGGGTGCACACCCAGTTCGACCGCGCGTTTTGTATTGAGGATGCCGCCGCTTTTCTTGAAGACGCCGATGGCACGGCCCATCGCGCCCGGCTCGGGCGTTTGTGCGGCGTCGGATATATTCCTCGGAGATTGCATATGTTCTCCGACTATTCTATCCAGATTCAGGCAAACCTCCAAGTACTTTGGAAGGCTCCTTCTGAGAGTGCAAATTGACCGATATTCTTCGAGCTGGTCCCACACAGCCAGCCCGAAAGCCCGTAGAAAAGTTTGTCGCATTTTTGTCGCAAATACCGCCCAGAGGGCCGTTTTTGCCGGTTGTGCCGGTTTATAACTACTGTACCGTCAACAACATGCGATTCGTGGCATTTCTTGACACGGAAGAGGTCGCTGGTTCGAGTCCAGTCGTGCCTACCATTCTCCGCAATATCCTAGACAGTGCAGGCTTCCATTCCACGAAGGTTCGTGTCCAATTCCCTGTTTCTGTTTCACCGGCACCGGTGGCGAAGTGGCTAACGCGCAGGTCTGCAAAACCTGTATGCGCGGGTTCAATCCCCGCCCGGTGCTCCAAATGTCAAAGGCCGCGTCATTCCCTTGCGGGAGCGCGGCCTTTGCCGTTTTATATATTCATTTTCATGTAATTTATGTGGCGGCGCTTAAATCTCAATCAGCGGCCGGGGCAGGCGCGTCCGGGCGCGATCGAGAAACAACCTCATGCGCAGCGCCTCGGCGCGCTCCACGGCCACCAGCCGCATCTGCCTGCGAACATGGTCGCCATTCTCGAGCTGCCCGGCGAGCGCCTCGTCGTGGCGGCGTCCTTCTCCAGCCGCGCGATCCGCTCCTCGATAGTGCGGCGAAACCGGGGGCTGATCTCAAAGCCTTCATTGGCGGCGCAATTGGTGATCATGGCAGGCTCCTCGGCGATGAATCCCTGAGGCAGAAAGTTTTTTCAGGAACGGCCTCAAGTTTTTCCTACTGCCGCCGATATTAACGAACATAAATAAGAGGCGCCAGATTACCAAGATACAGAACTTAGGTAATTGAGTGTCCGAAAACAAGACAAGATCCAGGTTGATTGCCGCCCCGGCCGCATTTCCGGCCTCGGAGCAGCATCGGCGCACCCTGCCTCAATCGGAGTTTCTTCCCCTGCCGTGTATATATTTCTGCGCTTCAGCCTGTTTGCCGGCCCATCGCCCAAGAAAACTCCGGAGCTATAATTATTCTGCGGCGCCAATGCGTAATAGCCCTTGCGGACCTGCACCTTCATCCCATCCCCGCGGCACTCCACCGCAAGCCGCCGGAAGCTGCCGTCCAGCTTGGTGTTGCTGGGCGTATAGCTGGCCACGTACTGGGTGCGCAGTTCGTCTTCGATCTGCTGGAAGGCCGCTTCCAGCTTCTTGCCGTTGTTGCCCACGTCGATCAGCCGCCCGCCGGTCTCCTCGGTCATCTTCTTCGTCGCCGAATAGCCGCTAGTAGCCGAAGTTGAATCCCCCGTAAAAGCTCCCGGTCGGCGATCAGAATCACGTAGATAATGACGTTGGATTTTTGCGCCGCGGCAATGGCCTCGCCGATCTTGGTGCGGCTGCCCTCATCCTCGCCGTCGGTCAGCATGATCATCGCCTTGCGGCCCGTCTCCTGGTTCAGCTTCTCGTTGGCGGCCAGGTAGACCGCATCGTAGAGCAGCGTCCCCTTGGGCGTCTCCGATGGTGGGAACGGTTCCGCCGCCGGCTCCGGGAATCCCCGCCGCTCCATTGCCGCCCGCGGTGTTGATCTCCGCCTTGTTCATGGCCCGCGCCAGCAGTCGCGGACTGTTGGTGAAGTCCTGCAGCAGGTCCACGTCCACGTCGAAGGAGAGCAGAAAAGCCTCGTCCTTGGCTCTCAGCACGCGGTCCAGAAACTGGCTTCCCGCATCCTGCTCCAGCGGCAGCACGCGCTGCTGGCTGCCCGAGGTGTCCAGCAGAATCCCCAGCGTCAGCGGCTGGTTGGTTTCCGCCACAAAGCTCTTCAGCGTCTGCGGCACCTTGTCTTCCGAGACCGTGCAGTCGTCCCTGGTCAGGTGCGGAACCAGGTTGCCCGCTCTTGTCCTTGACGGTAAAGAACAGGTCCACCAGGTTGACATTCACCTTGAGGGTTGCCACCGCTGTCTCATCGGGTGTCGGGGCCGGCGCGGTGCTCACCGGGGGCGCGTCCGGCGAGGGAGCAAGCTGAGCCCATCCCGCCGTGGACAAGCCCGGCAGGCCGAGAAATAGAAGCGGCAACTCCAAAACGAATGCGCATGCTGGTCATATTAGACGAAATTGGACTCCTAAGAAAGCATACTCGAACTCTTTCTGTGCCGGCCGGCAACCTGCGCGGCTCCGGCGCGTCTGATACTCTGACAGGTGCAGCCCTGCTGGCTTGGCCGTGGCCAGTCGCGGAATGCGTCCCGCGGGCCGTTTAGAGCGGCAGAGTGCGGCGGTCTGGGAGGACGAGAATACCTGTGAAGCTTGGTTTTACAGCAATGGCGCTGGCGGCGCTCCTGAGTTCCAGCCTGTACCTGCTGAGCCAGACGGCTCTGGCGCCGCAGCCCACCAACAGCAGCCAACCGCCGCGGTGCCGGATGCCCCTGCGCCCCAGGCGCCTCCGCCGCTGACCGGCGTGAACGGCCCGATTACCCCCGGCCAGGGCGCCGCAAGGCACGCCGGGCACTTCGCTCCGGACCTCCGGCCGCTCCCGCCGCGCCGGCGACCAGCCCCGCGGCGCCATCCGCAACTCCGAACCAGCAACAGTCCGCTCCCGGCGTCCAGCCGCCGTCGAGCCTGCCGCGGCCGAGCCAGGCCAGGGACGATTTCCAGACCACTCCTGCCGAGGAAGGCGTGGCGGCACTTACGAATATCATCGTGAACGTGAACTTCGTTGAGGTCCCGGTCACCGTCAAGGACTCCAAGGGAAATCTGGTGGCCGGCCTCACCTACCGCGATTTCAAGGTCTTTGAGAACAATACACGCGTGGCCGCTCGCGTTGTTCACCGTGGATCCACGTCCCGCTGTCCATCGCCTTTGTCATCGATCAGAGCCTGACCTCCGATGTCATGGCCAAGGTGAACGACTCCCTGGGCGCCATCCAGGGCGCGCTCACTCCCTACGACGAAATTGCCGTCTTTTCCTACAACAACGGGGCACAGGAGTGGACCGGCTTTACCGGCGCGCAGAGCAACCGCTTGCCCGCGGTGCTGGCCCTGACCAAGGCGACCGGCAGCGATGAGCTGGTGCCGGTCAACGGCGGTCCCCTGGCCGGCTGCAACATCAGCAAGAATGGCAAGCTGCGTCGACCCGAACCTGCAGCCCGGGACGCTCGGCCGGCGGCAGCACCTTCATCAACCATCCCCAAGGAGATTCACACCCTCAACGACGCCATCCTGGCCGCGGCCAAGGAGCTCTCCACCCGTCCCAAGGAACGCCGCCGCATTATCTACGTCATCTCCGACGGCAAGGAGTACGGCAGCAAGGCCACCTTCAAGCGAGGTCTGCGCTACCTGCAGACCAACAAGATCGCCGTCTACGGCACGCTGGTGGGCGACTCCGCCGCTGGGGCGAGGGCTATCGTCAGCCGCTTCCATCTGCCCTTCACCATGTACGACAACATCCTCTTCAAGTACACCTATGCCACCGGCGGCGACCCGGACTCCGAACGCGGCGTGAATGGCATCGAGAAGAGCTACGCCAAGATCGCCGACGAGGCGCGCACCCAGTACACGCTGGGCTACCTCAGCCACCAGCCGATTCATCGACAGCAAATTCCGCAAGATCGATGTGCGCGTGGACCGGCCCGGCCTCGATGTGATCGCCAAGAACGGCTATTACCCCTCGGGGCAGGATAGTAAATAGCGTGAACAGGGTCTGATGAATCCTTCGGGAGCCGCGGCCGGTCTCGGGTTAATTTCGGCCGCCACCTGGGGCGGCTCCGACTTTGTGGGCGGCCTGGGCGCGCGCCGCGCTCCCGCCCTGCTGGTGGTCGCATCCGGCCACATCGTCTCCTTCCTCATATTGCTGGCCTTCTGCCTGGGAATCCGCCTGGCCGTGCCCGGCGGGCACTACCTCCTCTTTGCCCTGCTGGGCGGCTTTGAAGGCTCGCTGGCGCTGGCCATCTTTTATCGCGCCCTGGCCATGGGCGCCATGGGGCTCACTGCGGCCCTCACCGGCCTGCTCACGGCACTGGTTCCGGTCGTCTTTTCTCTCTTTTCTGACGGCCTGCCCGGTCCGCTCACCGCGGTGGGATTGGCCGCGGGCCTGACCGCCATCTGGCTCATCACCCACGCGCCGGCTAAAGACAGCCCGGCCACGCCGCCGGCCGCGCTGCTGCTGGGCGCGCTCGCCGGTACCGGATTTGGCGCGCAGTTGATCCTCTTCAAGTTGGCGGGCGGAGGCGGCCTGCTGTGGACCATGACCTCAGCTCGCGCCGCCGGCAGCGTGGCCATGGTTCTGGTAATTCTTGTGAAGCCGCCCAAGCGACCGTGGAAGGGATTCTGGCAGACCGGCATCTTGGCCGGAATCCTGGATACGATCGGCAATCTCTTTTATATCCGGGCCGCTCAACTGGGCCGCCTGGACGTGGCCGCGGTGGTCTGCTCGCTCTATCCCGCTGGTACCATCCTGCTGGCCGCGCTGGTGCTGCATGAGCGGCCCACCCGCCGCCAGATGGCCGGCATGGCCCTGGCGCTGGGCGCGGTAATGCTGCTCAGCATTTAGCGGCTCGCCTCTAGGCGCAACGGGGGGCAAACAAACGGAGGGAGCAGAGGCCTTCAGGCGGAGGGTACAGGGGGCTTCACAGGTTGCGGAAAAACTCATTCGGAGCTGCAAGAAGTGTCAGGGCATGACTTCAGTCGTGCCGAAAGTGCTGCAAAATCAACGCGGGCTTTAGCCCCTGAGGCCTGCTTTTTCGGGCTCTTCGTGCGATTTCAGGCCTTTTTCCGCAACCTGTTCAGCCCCCTGAAAGACAGCGAGTTTTCGAGGGCCTTCAGGCCCGGGCCTTTGCAGCTTTTCCAGGACTTGAAGGGAACACAGACTGCAGCCCTGGAGCGTTTTCGCGCTCGACCGCAAACAGCCCGACCAAAGCCCTCAGCTCTCCTTGCGGTAAAGCATGTCGCGGATGGCCCGCCTCCGCGCCTCGTTCATCTCGCTTGCGGTCTTGCGGTCGCCGGGGTCCACGCCGCACGCAGCAGCCGGCTCCGTTTGCTCCGGCTCGCTGCACGCCGGGCAGCGGTTGGCGAAGCCGGGCTTGCCCGGCCTCAGCTCGAACTCCTCAGAACAAACCACGCATACTTTGATCGGAAACGGCATTTCAAAAATATAATAACGCCGCCGCTCCCCGGTGATTCCGGTACGCTACTGGCCAAACAGCTTCAGGTCGATCCCTTCGCCCATGGCTTTGTATCCGGCATCGTTCGGGTGCAGGTGGTCGCCCGAGTCGTAGAGCGGATTGAACCGGTTCGGCGTTTGCGGGTCGCGCGTGATCTGGTCGAAATCGATCACGCCGTCGAACGTCCCGCTGGTCCGAATCCAGTTGTTCACGTCTTCCCTCACCTGCTCGCCCCGGTCGGAACGGTATCCGGCTCCGCCATAAGGAGTGAGCGTGGCGCCGAATGCCTTGATGCCGTGCTCGTGCGCGGCATCGGCAATCTGCTTCAGTCCCTGCTCCAGTTGCTGCGCGGTCACGTCGTCCTCGGGAACCATAACGTGCGCCAGCCGCCCAATGTCGTTGATGCTCTCCAGCACAATCAAATAGCGCACGCCGTTCTGCGCCAGCACGTCGCGGTCCAGCCGCGCCAGTGCGCTGGGCCCGGCCTGATCGTTCAACACGCGGTTGCCGCCGATGCCTTCATTCAGCACCGCCACCTGCGCGAGGCTGCCATCCTGCTTCAGCCGCGCGGCCAGCACATCGGGCCAGCGGAGATTCGCATTCAGCGTCGAATGCGCCCCGTCGGTGATCGAGTCGCCCAGCGCCACAACGGCCCGCGCCCCCTCCACCGCGTTCACGTCGATGCCGTCGAGAAAGTACCACGACTGCAGGATGGCCGCCCCGGCCGATGTGGTCTGCGGCGTCAGGGTCGGCGGCGCCGCGGGATCTCGCGCCGGAACCTGGCCCAGCGTAATCGCCGCCGCCTGGTCTCCGTCGGCGGCAAAGTTGTCCTGATCCGCAAAGGAATGGTAAGTTTCAGCGCGCATCACCTGCGAGGGAAGAAAGAAGCTCACCGCCACATCCGAGAGCGGCGTCACCGCCAGGGCTACCGGGTCGGAATACATCGCCGCGCCCGGCGGAATCCGCACACTGGCCGCGCCGCCAAAAGTGAGCGCATGGTCCGTGCCCTCCTTGATATCAGACCCGCCCGCGCTCAGCGCCACGTGCGCATCCGTGATCGTCAGCCCATCCATGCCAAACTCATTCGTAAACCGCACGCGAAGCTGCTGGCCGCCATTCGAGACATGCACAATCTCGCGCAGCGTGACCGCGGCAAACGGCCGCATCCGCACGCTGCCTTCAGCCAGCATCGGCGATGCAGCCCATGTGCCCACCCACTCCCTTGCGCCTGTCCCTTGTTGGCGCATTGCGGATTGGGCGTTGCCTGTTGCGCTCACAGCGAGCAGAAAAACCGCGATGGAGACAAGACTGAGCCATTGCTTCAACATGTGCCGAAAAACCCTCCGTATCCAGTGTGGTTCAAATGCACACGAAGTCTATCATGTGGAACGAAAGCTTTTCTGATCTGCAGCGGTGCGGATTGACCGGGGGGCGGGATTCCCGTAAACTAAAAGACTGCGAGGGATGCGGCTCGAGTTGCATTCTTAACCGCATCATTTTCCCTGGAAACAGGGCTCAAGATTAAGGAAGAGCAATGGCAAACCATGTATCGGCGCTGAAGCGCGCCCGTCAGACCGAGACCCGCAGCGAAGTGAACCGCGCCAACCGCAGCCGCGTGCGCACCAGCCTGCGGGCGTTGCGCGAGGCGCTGACCAAGGGCGACGTGAAGGCCGCGCAGGCGCAGTACCGCGAGACCGTTTCAACGCTGGACAAGAGTGTGCAGAAGGGGATTCTGCACGACAATACCGTATCCCGCTACAAGAGCCGGCTAAATGCGCGGCTGAAGGCTGTGGCGACTGCCAAGGCGTAGCGGGCGCGGCGCGAAGAGAGATTGAGCAACGAGGAACAGCCGGGAGCGATCCCGGTTGTTTTTATTTGTGCGCGAAAAGATTCCCGAATCACTCCATCAGTCCAGCCGCTCGAAGATGCCTGCGGCGCCCATGCCGCCGCCTATGCACATGGTGACCATGCCGTAGCGAATTTGCCGGCGGTGCATCTCGGCGAGGAGGGTTGCGGTGAGCTTGGCGCCGGTGCAGCCGAGGGGGTGGCCGAGGGCGATAGCGCCGCCGTTGACGTTGATGCGGGCGGGGTCGAGCAAGAGGGCGCGGATGACGGCGAGGACCTGGGCGGCGAAGGCCTCGTTGAGCTCGATGAGGCCGATGTCGTCGAGGGTGAGGCCGGCGCGGTGGAGGGCCTTGGGAATGGCGATGACGGGGCCGATGCCCATCTCCTCTGGCAGGCAGCCGGTAACCGCGTAGGAGAGCAGGCGGGCGAGGGGACGAATGCCCAGCTCCTTTGCCCGTTCGTCTTCCATGAGGACGACTGCGGCAGCGCCGTCGGAGGTTTGCGAGGAGTTGCCTGCGGTGACGGTGCCCTGGGCGTGAAAGGCGGGCCTGAGTCTGGCGAGGGCTTCAAGGGAGGTGTCGGCGCGGGGGCCTTCGTCGGCGGAGAAGGTGGTTTCCTTGACGGATGGTTTGCCGGCTTTTGCACCGGGAACGGCAGTAGTGACCGTTACCGGGATCAGCTCATCGGCAAAGCGGCCGGCCGCCTGCGCGGCCAGGGCTTTTTGATGGCTCTCATGGGCGAAGGCGTCCTGATCTTCGCGGGAAACCTGGTAGTGGCGGGCGACGCGCTCGGCGGTGAGGCCCATGGTGAGCAGGGAGGCAGGGTAGTGCTCGGACATCCACGGATTGGGGCTGGGCTTGAGGCCGCCTAAGGGGAGCAGGCTCATGGATTCCACGCCGCCGGCGACGACGACGCGGCTGCCGCAGGCGCGGATACGCTCGTCGGCCAGGGCGATGGCCTCAAGGCCGGAGGAGCAGAGGCGGTTGACGGTGACGCCGGGGATTTCGACGGGAAGGCCGGCGCGCAGGATGGCCCAGCGGGCGATGTTCCAACCCTGCTCGCCCTCGGGCTGGGCGCAGCCCAGGATTACGTCCTCGATTTCGGCCCTGTCTAAGCCCGGAATCTTGTCCAAAGCTCCGCGCAACGCAGTTGCGGCAAGGTCTTCGGGGCGGGTGGTGGAGAAAGCGCCTTTAGGTGCGCGGCCAACGGGAGTGCGAACGGCGCTGACTAGGACGGCTTTCGGCATGGGGATTGCTCCTTAGCGATTTTATGGGCTGTGAATCCCACTCACCCTTGACGCGATGAAACTGCGTCAAGGATGGGGCGCCCGGTTCTGCCTGATCTATACGATCCATGGACGTAGTGCGTCAATCCTGCACTGCGAGCACAATCCACGCGCTCCTCATATAAAAGTGGTAAACGGTGTGGTGGTCGACAAGGGTATCGGCGAGGGCGTCGTGGTCAAGGAGCGGGGGACGATGCTCCATGCCGGCCTGGGCCTCGCGGACCTGTTCCGGCGACGCGGGATCGATGCCCCAGTTGAAGCCGAGAACGCCGCTGGGATCGTGGGCCTGCAGGCGCTCGGTCTCGGGGGCCGAGGCCAATACTGCCGGCCGTGCAAAGCTGTTGTCGAAAAAGACCAGCAGCGAGACGGTTCCCTGCACGGAGCAGAGCACGGCCCAGTCTGAGGAGCCCTGGCGCTCAAGGCTGGCGTGGACCACGTTTTCAGGGCGGTGAGCCTCGTAGGTTTGCGGAATGAGACAGCCGCGGAGATTGAGCTGATCCTGAATTGCGGCCGGCAGATCGGGAAACGAGCTGGCGGGCAGATGGCGAATGATAAAGGGGGTTGAGCGGCCGTCGAAGAGGATCTGGCCGGACTCGACGAGCTGGGCGGGAGAGCGTCCTTCGACCGACAAGGCGGTCTGTCCAACCGCGGAAATGCTTGCAGAGGCTAGGATCGCTGCGGTGAACAGGAGCTGTGTAGCTGGCATCATGGCTAATTCCGCAGCGGTTTGCCGGTCTTGAGGGTGAAGGCGATGCGCTCCTGGGTTTTGCGCTCGCCGCAGAGGGAGAGGAAGGCTTCGCGTTCGAGGTCGAGGATGTACTGCTCCGTGACCGGCGTGCCCGCCGTAACACGGCCGCCGGCGAGGATGTAGGCGGCCCAACGGGCAACTTTCTGGTCGTGCTCGGAGGCGTAACCGGCCTCGCCCATGAGGAAGACGCCGGTTTCGAGGGCGGCGAGAGCGGATGCGCCGGGAGCCGGAATGGCGGTGCGCGGCTGGGGAGCGGAGTAGCCTGCGCTGGCCAGCGTGGCGGCCTGCGCTTTGGCGTCGAGAAGCAGGCGTTCGCGGTTGAAGGTGATGCGGTCGGCGGGAGCGAGAAGGCCGAGGGCGCGGGCTTCGGCGGCCGAAGTGGAGACCTTGGCCATGGCGATAGCTTCAAAGACGCGGCGAAGAGCGGCGGCCATCTCTGCCGATTGGGCAAAGCGCGAGGGCGGATCTCGTGGATCGGCAGGGGCCAGGGCGGCGGCGGAATCCACGGCGCGGAGCAGCATTTCCTTTGTTCCGCCTCCGGCTGGAATGAGGCCGACTCCGGCTTCGACCAGGCCGATGTAGGTCTCGGCGTGGGGCTGGCGGCGGACGGCGTGCAGGCAGATCTCCGCGCCTGCGCCGAGCGTGAGGCCAAAGGGCGCAACCACTACCGGGCGGGGACAGAACTTGATGGCCGCGGTCATCTGCTGGAAGGTGTGGACGACGGCATCTACGTCTTCCCACTCGCCCTCCTGGGCGAGCAGCAGGAGTTGCATCAAATTTGCCCCAACTGAAAAATTGTCCCGGTCGCCGGAGATGACGAAGCCCGAGAAGTCGCGGACCGCATCGGAGGCGGGGTTGAGGACCGCGGAGATGAGGGCAAGCACGTCGCCGCCAATGGCGTTCTTGAGCGAGTGAAGCTCGATGCAGGCGATGCCGTCGCCCAGATCGACCAGCGATGCGCCGGCGTTGGCGCGAATCACCTTGTGGGTACGGCGGAAATCGGCGATGCGGGCGTGTCCGGGGACGGCGGGAACGGGTTCCAGCTTGCCCGTGGCGGGCTGAAAACAGGCGCGGCCGGCATCGGAATACCAGGAAGGCTGGCCGGCGGCGAGCAGGGATTCGACGCGTGGGCCTGGCGGCAGGCCGAGGGCCTTCATGCGGGCGACGGTAGAAGCTACGCCGGCTGCATCCCACATTTCGAAGGGGCCCAGCTCCCAGTTGAAGCCGGCGCGCATGGCGCCGTCGATGGAGGGAATGTCGGCGGCCACTTCGCCGATGCGGTCGGCGGCAAAGTTCCACAACGAGCCGAGGAAAGGCCAAAGGAATGCTGCCGCCTTGTCTTTGGCGGGATCATTGGCCAGCAGCAGGCGGAGACGCTCGGGGAGGGTGGCGGCGTTTTTGGCCATTTCGAGCGAAGGTAGGGCGGGCTTGGCGACGGGTCGGTATTCGAATGTGGAGAGGTCGAGGACTTGGCGAAGATCTTTGCCGTCGGCTCCACGGGTCTTTTTGTAGAAACCCTGGCCGGATTTGTCGCCCAGCCATTTGCGCTTCATTAGCTCATCGAGGACCCATGAAAACTTGCCTCCGGTGACGCCCTGGGGGAAGTTGGCGGCGATATGGGCGAGGATGTCGATGCCGACCAAGTCGGCGAGGCGAAAGGTTCCGGTGCGTGGCCAGCCCAGTGCGGGGCCGGTGAGGGCGTCAACCTCTTCGATGGTCAAACCCTGCTGCAGCATCAGGTTGGCGGCGGTGAACATGACGACGATGCCGATGCGGTTGGCGATGAAGTTGGGAGTGTCGTTGGCCAAGACGACCTGCTTGCCGAGGATGCGGTCGGCAAAGGCGGCAAAGGCGGCCAGCAGGGCGGGATCGGTATCGGGGGTGGGAATAATCTCGAGAAGCCGCATGTAGCGGGGCGGATTGAAGAAATGTGCGCCGAAGAAACGCTCGCGGCGGCTGGGGAGGACCTGGGCGATGCGGCCGACGGGCAGGCCGGAGGTGTTGGTGGTGAGCAGCGCGTGGGGAGCCAGATGGGGCAGGACGCGGGCCAGAAGCGCGGTCTTGATTTCGAGGTTTTCGGCGACGGCTTCAATGACCCAATCGCAGTTAGCCAGCTTCGGGAGGTCGTTGTCGAAGTTGCCTGGGGTGATGAGGGAGCCGCTGGCCAGATCGTAAAAAGCCGCCGGTTTGGATTTGGCGAGGGCTTCGAGTGCTGCGTTTGCCAGCGGGCGCTCGGTTTCACTCTTTGGAGGAAGGTCGAGCAGCAGCGTTGGGATTCCGGCGTTGGCCAGGTGGGCGGCGATGCGGGAGCCCATGGTTCCTGCGCCCAGAACGGCGGCGCGGCGAATCAACAAGGGCCTGGCGTCCGCTGCCTGATGGGGAGTTTCGACCGAGGGGATGGTGCTCATGCGGGCTCTCCCTGCGCGGGTTGGAGTGGGGAACCATCCACCGAGCGTAAACGCTGGAAGCATACGAAAGCATGGGGGGCGGGGTCAAGGAACAGGGAACAGTGGTAATGGGTCAGTTTGAAGGGTACGGGCTTCAGCCCGTACGTAAACCTGGCAATATAAACGCGGGCTTTAGCCCCTGAGGGAATGCTCCTTCAAACTGATCCACCACCGGAACAGTGGACCGTGATCAGAGATCGGAAAGGTTCGAGGGACGGCCTGCATCTTCGCTCATCCTCACCTCTGTGGCGCGGCGGGCGAAAAAGGCTGATTCCCCGTACAATTCAAATAGGGAGATGGACGCGATGCGCCGGGTTTACTGCGATGCGAATGCCACTACGCCTCTGCTGCCGGAGGTGATGGAGGCGATGCGTCCGTACTGGATGGAGCAGTTCGGGAATGCGTCGTCGATCCACATGCACGGGCAGGTGGCGCACCGGGCCGTGGACCATGCGCGGGAGACCCTGGCGCGATTTTTCAACTGCCGCGAGGCCGAGGTGGTGTTCAACTCCGGCGGCACCGAGGGCGACAATACCGCGGTCTTCGGGTTGCTGCATCCCGGCGACCATTTCATTACTACTTCGATCGAGCATTCCGCGGTGCTGCGGGCGGCGGACCGCGTTGCCCAGCAGGGCGTCGAGGTGACGTTTATTGCGCCGCAGCCGAGCGGACTGATCGATCCGGCGGATATTCTGCGCGCCTTGAAGCCCCAGACGAGGCTGATCAGCGTGATGCTGGCCAACAACGAGACCGGGGTGCTGCAGCCGGTGGCAGAGATCGGCAGGATTGCCGCCGGGGCCGGAGCGTTCTTCCATATCGATGCGGTGCAGGGCGCGGGCAAGGCGGAGTTCGATGTGCGGCGGTTTGGCTGCCACCTGTTGTCGATCAGCGGACACAAGATGCACGGACCCAAGGGCGTGGGCGCAATGTATGTGCGGCGCGGGACGCCGATCGAGCCGATGCTGGTGGGCGGCAGCCACGAACGGCGGCAGCGCGCGGGCACCGAGAATGTGCCCGGCATTGTGGGGCTGGGCAAGGCAGCGGAGCTGGCAATGGAGTCGCTGGAGGATGGGACCATCGAGCGGCTGGAGGGGCTGCGCGACCGGCTTGAGGCGGGAGTTCTGGAGATTGGAGGCACCGGCTTGAACGGCACCCGGACGCCGCGCACGGCGAACACCACGAATATTCGATTTGAACAGGTGGAGGGCGAGGCGCTGGTGATTGCGCTGGATTTGAAGGGGGTTGCGGTGAGCGGCGGGTCGGCGTGCCACTCCGGATCAACCGAGCCCAGCCACGTGCTGATGGCCATGGGATTGGACAAGAACGCGGCCCGGGCCAGTTTGCGCTTCAGCCTGATGAAGACGGCCACCGATGCGGATGTCGACCATGTCTTGAAGGTGGTTCCGGAGGCGGTAGAACATTTGAGGGCGCTTTCGCCGGTGGCGGCGGGTACGTTAGGTTGAGGGTTGTGATGGACGGGGTTCTGGGAGCAAAGTTGGAGAAGATTTCCGCAAGGATAGCCATTACAGGTTCTACTAATATATCCCCGAACATGTCGGCCAAGTCACCAAGCATGATGCAGAATCATACCATTGCGGTGGCCATGTCCGGAGGGGTGGACTCCTCGACGGCGGCGGCGATGCTTGCTCACTCGGGCCAAACAGTTGTCGGCCTCACGCTGCAGCTCTGGGACCAGACCCGGCTGGCCGGTAAGCATGGTATTCCCGATGCGCCGAAGGCAGGACGCTGCTGCTCGCTGGACGATGTGTACGACGCGCGCCGGGTGGCGGAGCAGCTTGGGATTCCGTACTACGTGGTGAACCAGGAGGAGCGGTTCGAGCGCGATGTGGTGCGGCCCTTCGTGGATGAGTACCTGGCCGGGCGGACGCCGATTCCCTGCTCCTTGTGCAACAACCATCTGAAGTTCGACCAGCTTCTGCAGACGGCGCGGAGCATTGGCGCAAGCCGGATTGCCACCGGGCACTACGCGGTGAACGAGTGGGATGCGAAGAGAGGACGATGGATCCTGAAGCGGCCCGCAGACCTGGCCAAGGATCAGACGTACTTTCTCTTCGGGCTGACGCAGGAGCAGTTGGCGCACACCCTGTTTCCGCTGGGACGGCTGACCAAGCCTGAGGTGCGTGAAGTGGCGCGGCAGCATGGGCTGAAGCTGGCCGAGAAGCCCGACTCGCAGGAGATATGCTTCATTCCGGGCGGGGATTACAAGCAGTTTCTGACCGCGTATCTCGAAGAGCAGGGCCAGCAGTTTCCTGAGACGGCCGGCGAACTGGTGGCGTCGAACGGCGAGGTTCTGGGGCGGCATGAGGGGATCTCGAACTTTACCGTGGGGCAGCGGAAGGGGCTGGGCGTGAGCTCGCCCTCGCCGCTTTACGTTTTGCGGATCGATCCGGCGAGCCACCGGGTGACGGTGGGCGCGGATGAAGAGCTGGCCACGCGGACGCTGCGGGCGCGGCGGCTGAACTGGATCAGCATTGCGAAACTGACCGGGCCGATGCGGGTGCGGGTGAAGATACGGCACCGGCATGAGCCGGCGTGGGCCACGCTGGAGCCAGACGGTGCAGACAAGGCAGTGGCGACGTTCGACGAGCCGCAGCGCGCGGTCACTCCGGGGCAGTCGGCCGTGTTTTATGACGGGGACGAGGTGGTGGGCGGGGGATGGATTGTGTGAACAGGCCCTTGATTGCAAATGTCGACGCGCCCCTCTTCGGCTTTGATCCGGTCGAATTTCGGGCTATGGAATGGAATAGCGCTTTAAGATAGAGAAGGAGCGCTTATGAACCTCGAATTGCACATTCCGGATGACGCTGCGCGGCTGCTTACGGCGGAGTTCACGGATTTGCCGCGCGCAGCCCTTGAGGCGCTGGCGGTTGAGGGATACCGCTCGAAGCGCTTTTCCGACGGACAGTTACGGCAGATGCTGGGCTTTACCTCGCGCATGCAGGTCCACGCATTTCTGAAGGCGCGCGGAATCCATCTGCATTATTCGCTGGCAGATCTGGAACTGGACCGCGAAACCTCACGGGCGCTGGAAGAGAGCGGGAACGCCGGAAATCCGCACGTCGCATGATCGTTGTTGCCGATACCTCACCGATCAGTTATCTAGTGCTTATTGGGCACGTTGAAATCCTTCCTCGTTTCTATGGCCGTATCCTGGTCCCGCCGTCAGTATGGGAGGAGTTGCAGGATATCCAAACACCGGATATTGTGCGTACCTGGGTTGCCCAGGCGCCCAAGTGGCTGGAAATGCGCCCCTTGACCGGCGCGCCCGATCTCTCCCTCAGCTTCCTGGATCAAGGCGAACGCGAGGCAATTACTCTGGCCGAGGAACTTCAGGCAGATCGCCTGATCGCGGATGAAACGCTCGCACGCACAGAAGCGATTCGCCGGAAACTATCAGTAATTGGCACGCTTGGCGTATTGCGCAATGGCGCTCGCGCCAACTTGCTCAGCCTGCCGGAAGCGCTTTCAAGACTGCAACAGACAAGCTTCTTTGTGGCCCCGGAACTGATTCGATCGCTTCTTGAAGAAGATGCGGCGCGGCTGAGGTCAAGCTGACCGTGTTGCGTTTTCGGCGTATGAGTAAAAGGGCCAAGCCCTAACCGGCCAGCCACGCAATTTCAAATTGAAGAACCGCCCGGAAATTGCTCTATACGAACATGTCTTTGTCGCCGCGGGCCGGGTCGCCGGGCGGGAGAGGCTCGGGGACGCCGGAGCGGAGGGATTCGACGACGGCTTTGGCGGAGGCGAGGATGCCGGAGAGCTGACGCATGGGCTTGGAGACAGTGTCGGACATGAAGCCGGCGGCGCGATCCACGGCATTGAAGGTGTTGGTGAGCATGGAGTCCATGCGGGCTGTCTGGTTGAGGACCCGGTCGATGACCTTTTCGGCGGCGGATTGGATGTCGGCGGTCTGCCTGCGCAGATTGTGAGACACGGCGGCCAGGTCGACGGCCGCATTCTCGATTTTGGGAGCGGTTTTGGCAAGCAGCTCCTTGACGTTGTCGATGACGGGCACGACGGAGGAGCGCAGGTCCTCAATGTCTTCGCGCATGGAGCGGGCAGCTTTGCTCAGCTTGACCAGGATGGCCAGCAGAAAGATGGTCTGCAGCAACATGGTGAGCGCGACTGCGGCTACGATGGCGAGCTGGATGGTTTGACTATCGAGATTTTGCATGGAATTCGTCTCGTACCGGCATCCGGGGGCTTGACGCCCCCTTTTTGAAACACGCTATCGCCGGAGCCGGCGCGAGAGCCGCGCACAGCCACTCGCGCGTCCGGCCCGGGCAGGAACGGTAGAGGAAGCTAGAGGCCGGCCCTGCCCGAAGGCAGGGAAAAGACCGGCTGGGCAATGCTCCCGTAACTCCCGGGACTCCCGTGTCAATACTCCCGGGCTTCGCCGGCGCCGGTGGTGGTGTGGTAGGCCTGGCGTCCGGCATCGACGGCCGAGGTGACCCTTCCAGCCTGTTCGGAGACAAGGTTCTTTCCCCGCTCGACAAACTCTTCCCACTGCGCGCGGCCACGATCAACGGCCTCACGGCCGCGTTCGACGTATTCGCTGACCTGTTCCTTGCTCTTGTCGACCAGGGCGCTGACCTCGTCCGCGGCCTGCCGGGTGCGGGCGCGCAGATACTCGGTGCCCTCTTTGGCTCCGCTTACGATGTCGTCGCGGGTTTCACGGCCGCTCTTGGGGGCGTAGAGAATGCCGACCAAGGCACCCACTCCCAATCCAGCCAGGAACCAAGCCAATCCGTATGTTCTGCTTTCCTCTGTCATGATCAAATCTCCCCTCTTGCTCAGCTTGAAGAATGCCTGAGCGTATCAAAACTGTTCGGTGTGCCGCAAATCCAGCTCCCGATTTAGAAACCGGAATCAAGAGCCGGCACACTCCTGGCAGCAACGCCCTTTGCGCGGCATATCCACCGCATTGGACGCAGGCTGCCCCCGTGGAGTTGCAGGGTCTTGTTTCGAAAAAAGGTAACCTGCACCTATTCAAGACAATACAGCAAATCGGCTGTGAATTACTGGTCGTTTTTACACATCAGCGGATTCCGCATTGCTGTTTTTGGTTCGGCGCAGACCTCTGCGCAGCCGGAAATGCCGGCTTCTCCCTTTATTGGCCCTCAACCGCCGCAGCTACAGGTGTGGATCAAAACCTCAGCAAAGTGCATGGCTTCGCGGTCGGAGAGCTGGGCGATCTGCTCGCGGCAACTGAAGCCGTCGGCGACGATGAGGGTCATGGGGGCGGCGGATTGGACGGCAGGGAGCAGGCCGTCGTTGGCGATGGCTTTGGAGACCTCGAACTTGTCAGCCTCGAAGCCGAACGGCCCGGCCATGCCGCAGCAGCCGGCCTGGATGGGCTCGACCGTGGCGCCGGCGCGGCGGAGCAGGGCGATTTCGCTCGCCGGGCCGCCGAAAACGGCCTTGTGATGGCAGTGGCCGTGGAGCAAGAATCTGCGCGCCCTGGAGGCGGCCGGCAGCCCAGTCGGGGGCCTTGGCGGCGAGCCAGTCGGCCAGCAGCCAGACCTGACTGCTCAGCTGTTTGGCGCGGGGATTGTCCGGGAAGAGTTCGAGCAGCTCGTCCTTGAAGACGCTGGCGCAGCTGGGCTCGAGAAAGATGAAGGGAAGGCCGGCATCGATCTGCGGGGCCATGCGGTCGAGAACTTTAACGAGGTAGGAGCGGGCGGCGGCGAGCAGGCCGAAGTCGTAGAGGGGGCGGCCGCAGCAGATGTGTCCTTTGGGGACTTCGACGCGGAAGCCGGCATCGGCAAGTACCGATTCGGCCGCGGCGAGGGTTTGGGGGTGGTAGTAGTTGTTCCAGGTGTCAGGCCACAGAATCACCTGCGGTGGGGCGGGCCACCCTTCGGGCGCAGAGGCGGCATTGCTTCCCATCCTTGCGCCAGATGAAAGGCCCAAGGATGGGGCGCCCGGGATTTCTCGATTCTGCTGGTAGGTTTTGGGGGCCAGGCGGGGTAGACGGCGCTCTTTTGCTACTCCGGCGATGCGCTTGATCAAGGGGCTGGTGAGGGGGCCGGTTAAGAGAAGCATTTGTCAGGGCGGGGGTGAGCGATCCCCAGCGGGCGAGTTGGTCGGCGAAGCCGAAGATGTAGTGGTGGAGCGGATGCAGGCGGCCCTTGTAGTGCTGGGCCAGGAACTCGGATTTCCAGGCGGCCACGTCCACCTGGACGGGGCACTCGGATTTGCAGGCCTTGCAGCTCAGGCAGAGGTCCAGGGCCTGGTGGACGGCTTCGCTCCTGGAAGCCTTGGTTGCGCAGTGCGCCGGAGAGCATCTCCCAGAGCAGGCGGGCGCGGCCGCGGGTGGAGTGCTGCTCGTCGCCGGTGGCCCGGTAGCTGGGACACATGACGCCGCCGGTGGTATTGCGGCATGCGCCGACGCCGACACAGCGCTCGGTGGCGCGGGCGAAAGAGCCCTGGTCGGCGGTAAAGGCGAAGTGGGTTTCGAGGGCGCGGATGTGGGATTCGCCGGCCTCTTTTCCGGCGGCGGGCGCGGCAGGCTGGTGATCTTCGACTTCGTGGCGGAGGTTCTCGAGCGGATCGTAGACGCGGACGGCATCGATGAGCTTGCCGGGGTTCATCAGGTTGTCGGGGTCGAAGAGGATCTTGAATTCGCGGAAGGCCTGCATGAGCTCGGGGCCGAACATCTTGGGCAGCAAAGCGGCGCGGGACTGGCCGTCGCCATGTTCGCCTGAGAGCGAGCCGCCGAAGCTGAGCACAACGTCGGCGGCGCGGGAAATAAACTCCCTGAAGCGGCGCAGGCCCTCCTGGGAACGGAAGTCGAAGTTGATGCGGGTGTGGACGCAACCCTGTCCGTAATGGCCATAGAGGGGGCTGCGGTAGCCGTATTCGGCCATGAGCGCGGTAATGGCGCGTAGGTAATTGCCGAGCTGGGCGGGGGGCACGGCGGCGTCTTCCCAACCTTCGTAGCGGTCGGGTTCGCCGGGGACGAAGACCATGGCGCCGAGCGCGGAGTCGCGCACCTTCCAGATGCTGACTGCTTCATCCGGAGTGCAGATGCGGCCGACCGGCGGGACGGGCCAGGACTGACAGGCGCGGACGAGATCTTCGACCTGGCCTGGACTTCTTCGGCAGTCCATGCGCCCATCTCGACCAGCAGGAAGCTGGAACCGGGTGGGAGCTCGGAGAGATCGCGGAGGTTGAGGCCCTTGCGGCGCATGAAGTCGACCAGCAGGTGGTCAAAGCCTTCGAGACCGATGGGGTGGTGCTCAAGGGCGAGGGGGACGGCGTCGGCGGCGAGAAACGGGTCGGCAAAGCCGAGCACGGTGAGGACGCGGAAGGGCGGGCTGGCGGTCAGGTTGAGGGTTGCGGAGACGATGCTGGCGCAGGTGCCTTCAGAGCCGACCAGGGCGCGGGCTACGTTGAAGTTGTTCTCGGGAAGCAACTGGTCGAGGTTGTAGCCGGAGACGCGGCGCGGGATGTTGGGGAATCTTTCGCGGACCAGCGCGGCGTAGCGGTCGCGGATCCGGGCCAGGCCTGCGTAGATCTGGCCTTCGCGGCCGCCGGCCTGGATTTTCTGAGCGAGCTGGTCCGGAGTAGTGGCGCCGACGGTGAGCGGCGTGCCGTCGTAGAGGATGATGTCGAGGGATTCGACATTGTCAACCACTTTGCCGCCCAGCAGGCCGTGGACGCCGCAACTGTTGTTGCCGATCATGCCGCCGAGGGTGCAGCGGGAGTGGGTGGCGGGGTCGGGCGCGTAGGTCAGGTGGTAGAGTTCGGCGGCGTCGCGGAGGCGGTCGAGAACGATGCCCGGCTCGACAATGGCGATTTTGGCGGCGGGGTCAATAAAGGCCAGGCCGTTCATGTAGCGGGAGTAATCGAAGACCACCGCGACATTGGCGCACTGTCCGGCCAGGCTGGTGCCCGCGCCGCGCGGCAGAACGGCGGCGCCGAGTGGCCCAGCAGGCTGCCAGGGCGGCTTCGACGTCGGCGGCGTCTCGGGGGAAGATGACGCCGATGGGAAGCTGGCGGTAGTTGGAGGAGTCGGCAGCATAAAGCGCGCGGGAGCCGAGATCGAAACGGACCTCGCCGCGAAGATTCTTCTTGAGCAGGGCCTCGAGCTCGCGATGGGCAGACAAAGCTCTCGTGGTCCAGCGGGGGCTGATTGGAGAGGATGGAAAAGGATGAATGGCTCACGGGGAAATGGTAGCGCGTTTGCGGAGCTAGCGGAGGCTTACCGCGTCGGCCACTCCTCGACGACGACGCCCAGGTCGTTGAGCTGCTGGATGGCGGCTTCGACGTTGCGGCGGACCTTGGGGCGGTCTTTGGGGGCGGCAGAGGGCGACTCGGCGACGGCGATGACGCGGCCATAGCGCCACGCCGAGGGCGGGATGGCGGCGACGGCCTTGGCCAGATCGGCGGGGCGCAACTGGAGCTCCTGGCGGCGGGCGGCCGCGGGGCGGAGCATGGTTCCCTCGCCGACGGGGCTGGGGTTGGCGTCGGCCAGCATGATGCGGAGGGTGAGGGTATCTGCGCCGACGGAAAGGAAGGGATTGGCCCACGCGGCGGGTTCGTGGACATCGACATACATGCTCTTGGTGGGCAGGGGAATGAGCGCAAGCTGGGCGCGTTCGCTGTCCAGCTCGGTGGCCGTGGCCTGGGCCTGGTGTTCGGCCGTGACGGCTTTCTGAGCCACGCCTTCGACGGCCTGCTCTTCCTTGTGGCAGGCGACCAGGGCGAAGGCCAAAAGCAGCCCCATGCCCAGAAATCCACCAATTCGCGAGCGGTCAATCACAGTGATAAGGATAGCAGGAGCCGCGTCACTGTACGGGGCGCGGGTTCTGTAGTAATCTGCGCGCGCGGAAGACTGGAGGCCTGAAATGATCACCAAAGTCGTGGCCATCGTGGGCAGCTACCGGAAGGGCGGAACGATCGACAGCGCAGTGGAGGAGGTTCTGGAAGGCGCGCGGGAGAAGGGTGCGGAGACGGTCACCTTTTACCTGACCGACCAGCACCTTGAGTTCTGTACCAACTGCCGGCAATGCGTGCAGACGCCGGGCGAGGAGCGCGGCAAGTGCGCGCAGCAGGACGACCTGGAGCCGATGCTCGAGAAGATTGATGCGGCGGACGCCGTGGTGCTGGCCTCGCCGGTGAACTACTACAACTTGACGGCGATCTTCCGCAGGTTTCTGGAGCGGCTGCTGGGGTATACGTACTGGCCGTGGGGGCAGGCTGCTCCCAAAGGGCGGAAGACGAAGGCCGGAAAGAAGGCGGTGCTTGTGGCTTCTGCGGGAATGCCGGGGTTTCTGATTCCGCTGGCGACCGGCGCGGCTAGAGCCTTGCGATTGGCGGCGAAGATGATTGGCGCCAAGCCGGTAGGCAAGATGTGGATCGGGCTGGCGGCTGGAGAGCCGCATCACGAGCTGTCGCCACGGACGAGGGAGCGGGCGCGGCAACTGGGCAGGAGACTGGCGTAGACGGCGATACGATTCAGCCTGCGGGCGCCAAGGCGGCCTGAGGGCTTGGATTCGCGTATCATCAAATTAGACCCGGAGCCGCGCGGATTGCGGCCCCGCGCACGATGATCCTCCTCGACTCAGACCTGGACGCAGACGCAGCGCCGCGCGCAACGGCGGTGAAGCGGGTGACTGCGCCGGCAAAGTCCTTGCGTTTCCGCCTGCCCACCGCGCGCACCCTGGCCCGCTTTCTTGCTGCAGCGCAGGCCGCGGTCCGGTTGCGCGGAGAGGTTACCGTCCTGCTCACCAGCGACGCCGTCCTGCGCAGCCTCAATCGCCGCTTCAGGGGCAAGAACAAGAGTACCGACGTGCTTTCGTTCCCCGCGGACACGGCAATTCCCGGCTCTAAACACCTTACTAAGCCCAGCGCGGAGAAAATTGCCGGCGATCTTGCCATCAGTATTCCTACCGCGCGGCGTCAGGCAGCGGAGCAGGGCCACTCGCTCTCGACTGAAGTCAAGGTCCTCATCCTTCACGGGGTGCTGCATCTTGCCGGCTACGACCACGAAGCGGACGCAGGCGAGATGGAGCGGCGCGAGCGGCTGCTGCGCGGCAGGCTGGGGCTGCCGCTGGGGCTGATCGAGCGCGCGGCGCGGCACCCAGAGGGTACACGGCCGCGCCCTTTCAAAGTTGAGACAAAGGCCAAGCGCCTATGACGCCGCTTATCATTTCCATGCTGGTTCTGCTGGCCGCGGTAGAGACCCTGGCCTCTTACATCAGCCGCGTCTATTCCGAGTTCGGCAAGATTCTGGCCCGCGAAGTCCAGGAAAATCTCGACGCGTGGGAGGAGCTGATCGAGCCGCAGCTGGGGCTGAGCCGCGAACACGCCGCCCTCTGCGCAATCGTTCTGCAACAACTGGCCCTGGGCATCATCGCGCTGATGTTTGGCGCTGTTCTCTTCGATCGCGCTCCCCATTTGGGCCGGCCCACTCACGCCGAGATCGCGCAGGCCGTTCTCGCGGTGGTGCTGGTGGTCGTCTTCTGCAACCAGCTTTTGCCCTCGCTGCTCTTTAACCGCACTCGCGGCCGCTGGGCGGCGCGCATCATCTGGCCCATTCGCCTGCTGCTCTGGCTGGTTACGCCCATCACGGTCTTCGTCCGCTTCTTCTTCTCCGTCGCATCCCTTGCCGAGGAGCCGGCCAGCGAAGAAGAAGAGACCGCCGTCGATGTCGAGGCGCTGCTCGAAGCCGGAGAAGAGGAGGGAATTCTCGAAGAGAGCGACCGCGAGCTGGTGCGCTCCGCGGTCGAGTTCGGCGACAAGCTGGTGCGCGAAGTGATGACTCCGCGGCCCGCCGTCTTCGCCGTCCAGGCGTCCATCACGCTGGAGCAGTTCCTCGAACTGCTGCGCGAGCACAACTTTTCCCGCGTCCCGGTTTATTCCGGCTCGATCGACAACGTCACCGGCATCGCCTTTGCCCACGACCTGCTGCAGATTACCGACGAAGAGGCCCGCACCCGCACCGTGGCCAGCATCCAGCGGCCGGCGGTTTTTGTTCCCGAGACCAAGCGCGGCTACGAGCTGCTGCGCGAGATGCAGCGGGAAAAGCAGCACATGCGCATCGTCATCGACGAGTACGGCGGCGTGTCCGGCCTGGTGACGATCGAGGATTTGCTGGAGCAGATTGTGGGCAACATCCGCGACGAGCACGAGGCGGAGACGCCGATCGAAGAACCGCAGCGCGAACCCGGCGGCGTGTGGCTGGTTCCCGGCAACTTTCCCGTCGATCAGCTGGCCGACCTGATCGGCGAACCGGTCGAATTGGGCGATGCGTACGAAGCCACCACGCTTGGCGGCCTGGTCAGCGAGATCGAAGGCCGCATTCCGCTGGCCGGCGAAGTGGTGATGCTGGAGCCGATCGGGCTGCGCATGGAGATTGTCGTCTCCACCGACCGGCGCGTGGAGCGGCTGCGTGTCTTTCCGCCGCCGGCGAAACCTGTTACCGAGCCTACTTGAGTTTGTGCTCTTCACTGACTCTGCGTGTAGGAAAGACCGTCGGCCTTCCACGCCCGCCACTCGTTCGCCGTAATCTCCCAAATCTCAGATGGCAGGCGGCCGGAAACGTAGTCCTTTTCTGTCATGCCCACCAGCCGCATCCCCTGTTTCTCTGAGATTCGCCGCGAAGCCGTATTGCCCACAGCCTTGGCCACGCGCAGCACCTTGAACCCGAGCGCGTCGAACCAAAAATCGTTGGCCCACGCGCAGGCCTCGCTCATCAGTCCCCGGCCCTGCCACTCGGCGCCCAGCCAGAAGCCGCGATTGTCTTCCTCGCCCTTGACCAGCGAGATGGAACCGATGATGCGCTCCGGCTGGGCGGCCAGGCGGATGGTCCAGTGCCACGCTTCGCCGCGCTCCATCTGGGGCAGCGCAATCTCCCGGCAAAAGTGAAGCGCGCCGTCGGGCGGATAGGGCCAGGGCACCCGGTTCTGGAGGTAGCGCACGATCTCCCAGTGCGGAAACAGCTCCTGAATCTGCGCCGCGTCGGCCAGCGCCAGCGGGCGCAGAATCAGCCGCTCGGTTCTGCCTTCGACCATCATGCGGAGATCATACCAACGCCCGACTCGTGAATCCGCGATAATAGGAAGCTGGAGTTCGAAAACGCTTTGAAATCCGGATTTGTCGCCATCCTCGGCCGGCCCAACGTCGGCAAAAGCACGCTGCTCAACGCCCTCACCGGCGAAAAGGTGGCCATCGTCTCCGCCAAGCCGCAAACCACGCGCAATCGCATCGCCGGGGTGGTCGAGGTTCCGGCGCGCAAAAAGCAGTCCATCCGGCGGCGCAGATCGTCTTTGTCGATACGCCCGGCGTTCACAAGCCCGGCTCGCAGCTCGACCGCCGCATGTTGCAGGAGATCTACGAAGCCCTCGAAACCCGCGACCTGGTGCTGGTGCTGATGGATGCCACGCGCAGGGTGCAACTGGAGAGCGTGGATTCCCAGGCCTCGGAAGCGAATCCTGGGGCACCCGGCTCTGGGACACCTGGAGCCTCAACAGGCCCAAGGCGCGGACGCGCCCAACTGGGCCAGCGAGGACGAGTTCCTCTTCGGCCTGATCCGCAAGCTCGACTGCCCGGTCTTCCTGGTGCTCACCAAGATCGACCTGGTGCGCAAGGACCAGCTTCTGCCGCTGATCGACTCGCTCACCCGGCAGTTCAACTTCGCCCAGATCATTCCGGTGAGCGCCCGCAAGCGCGACGGCCTCGACATCCTGGTGCGCAAGATCGTCGAGGCGCTGCCCACCGGCGAGCGCTACTACCCCAAAGACCAGTACACCGACCAGCCGCAGCGCTTCATGGTCGCCGAGTTGATTCGCGAAAGCATTCTCATCGAGACCGGCGAAGAAGTCCCCTACGCTTCGGCCGTGGTCATTGAGCAGTTCGAAGAGCCGAGCAGCCCGCGCCGCCGCACAGGAAAGGCCCGCCGGTACGCCTGCCTTTGACCCGCATTGCCGCCGCCATCTACTGCGAGCGCGACGGACAAAAGGCAATTCTGATCGGCAAAGGCGGCTCCAAGCTGAAAGAGATCGGCACCCGCGCCCGCCGCCAGATCGAGTCTCTGCTCGGTACTCGCGTCTATCTCGAACTGCGCGTCATTGTCGAGCCCGGCTGGCGCGAATCCAGAACCTTTATCGAGTCGCTCGACTGGCGCAACCAGTTGGAGCGGCTTGCGGGAGACCAGATCACGCAAAAGGCAGACGACGGAGAGGATTCGGATTCCTGATCCTGTCCGCTTCAGCCTGGGATCGCATCCTTGCCGCAAATACAAATGCGTGGCGAGGATGGAGCCCCCGGCTGATCATGCCCGCCCGATGGTGATAGGCTTCCCGATGAAGCACAAACAGGAGGGACGCGTGCGTATTTCATTGCGCTATTTTGCCCTGATCGGCCTGCTCGCGGGATGCAGCCTTGGATTGATCGCCCAAACGCCCACAAAGGCCAAGAAGCCGGCGCCTGCCGCATCCCCGGCGGCGCAATCTGGAACCGTTAACGATCCCGTCGCCGATCCCAAGGCCGTAGTCGTCCTCGGCCACGCGCGCTTCACCGTGCTGACGCCGCAACTGATCCGCATGGAGTGGGCTGCGGACGGCAAGTTTGAAGATCATGCCTCATTCGTCTTCATCAATCGGCGTCTGCCGGTGCCGGAGTTTGAAAATTCAGCGACGAAGGGCGGCGAGAATCAAATCCTGACCATCAAGACCAGCGCGCTCACGCTGACCTATTCGCCCACGAGCGACGGCCGTTTCACACCCGACAATCTCTCCATCTCGCTCACCGTCGATGGCAAACCGGTGGTCTGGCATCCGGGCCTGGAACCGACGCGGAGAATCTTGAAGGCACCACGCGCACGCTGGACGGCGCGCGCGGCGACAAAACCCGCGAGCCCATTGAGCCGGGGCTGGTCTCGCGCTCCGGATGGGCGCTGGTGGACGACTCTACGCGTCCGCTCTTCGACTCCGCCGACTTCCGCTTTCTGCAGGGCGAAAAGAGTCCCTGGCCGTGGGTCATGGAGCGGCCCGCCGGCGAGAACGGCTAGGACTGGTACTTCTTCGGCTACGGCCACGACTACCGCAAGGCCCTGGGCGACTTCGTCCGCGTCGCCGGCCGCATCCCGCTGCCGCCGCGCTTCGCCTTCGGCGCCTGGTGGTCGCGCTACTGGGATTACAGCGACCAGGAACTCGATGAGCTGGTCAACGGCTTCCGCGAAAACGACGTGCCGCTGGATGTACTGGTCATCGACATGGGCTGGCACATCAGCGACGAGCAGCTCAAGGCTGCCGGCCAGGTCGATCAGTCGGGCCACGGGCTGGGCTGGACCGGCTACACCTGGAACAAGGTGCTCTTTCCCGATCCCGACGACTTCCTGAAGAAGCTGCACGAAGAGGGACTGAAGGCCACGCTCAATCTGCATCCGGCCTCCGGCGTGCAGCCATGGGAGCAGGCCTATCCGGCCATGGCCAAGGCGATGGGCATCGATCCCGCGACCAGGAAATACGTACCGTTCGACATCACCGACAAGAACTTCGCGACCAACTACATGGACCTGGTGCACCACCCGCTGGAGAAGCAGGGCATCGACTTCTGGTGGCTCGACTGGCAGCAGGAGCAGCGCACCATCGATGCCCGGCGTGATGCCCACCTGGTGGCTCAACTACGTTCACTTCACCGATCAGCAGCGCGAGGGCAAGCGGCCGCTGCTCTTCCACCGCTGGGGCGGCCTCGGCAATCACCGCTACCAGATCGGCTTCTCCGGCGACACCATTTCGGTGTGGGATTCGCTCGCCTTCCAGCCCTGGTTCACCGCCACCGCCGCCAACGTGGGCTACGCCTACTGGAGCCACGACATCGGCGGCCACATGCCCGGCGCCGTCGATCCGGAGCTGTATACGCGCTGGGTCCAGTTCGGCGCCTTCAGCCCCATCCTGCGCACCCACACCACCAAGAATCCCGATGCCGAGCGCCGCGTCTGGGCCTATCCTGAGCCGTACTCGTCGATCCTGCGCTCGACGTTCCAGCTGCGCTACGCGCTTGAGCCTTACCTCTACACCGAGGCGCGCCGCACCTACGACACCGGCGTAGCCTTCTTCCGCCCGCTCTACTACGACTGGCCGGAACAGGCGCCCGCCTACACCAGCAAGGGCGAGTACATCTTCGGCGACCAGATGCTGGCCGCGCCGGTGACCGCGCCCGCTGACAAGGTGAGCGGGCTGGCTACTGAGAAGGTGTGGCTTCCCATCGGCGAATGGATCGAATGGCCAACCGGCAAGCACTTCAACGGCCCGGCAGCCGTGGAGCGCAGCTTTTCAATCGACCAGATCCCCGTCTATCTCCGCGCCGGGGCCATCGTCCCCATGCAGCCGCCCATGCTCTACACCGGCCAGAAGCCCGTGGATCCGCTCATCGTCAACGTCTGGCCGCTCGAGCCAGGCACCTCCTCCAGCTACTGAGGTCTATGAAGACTCGGGCGTGTCGGTCGAGTATCAAAGAGGCGTGTTTGCGCGCACGCCCATCAAGGCCACCCAAACCGGCGACACGCTGCGAGTCGAGATCGGCCCGGTCGCGGGCAGCTATCCCGGCATGATGAGAGCCCGCGCCGACGAGTTGCGCCTGCCCGCCGACTGGCCTCCGGCAACCGTCACAGTCAACGGCAAAACGCTGAATCAGGGCGGTGCGAAGGGCAAGGGAGGGTGGTCGTTTGAAGGCAACACGCTGACAACCATCATTCCCATCCCCATCGGTAGCGTGGCAGCCAAAGTCACGGTGGAAGTGCAGCCGCGCCGACGGCCTGACCGCGCGCCGCGGCGAGCTGGACGGTTTTGCCGGCGAGATGACCCGCCTGCGCGGCGCATACGACGCCCTGCAGCAGACATGGCCGGTCTCCGCGCCGCCCGATGCGCTGATCGACGCCATGCAGACCGGCGACCGGCTCGGCTACCATCCCGAGCTGGCCGCGGAGGAGATTACTCACTTCCACAGCGCATTGTTCGAGGCCCAGGTCTCCGTCGAAGCTCTCGACGCGACCTTTACGGAGAGGCTCAACGACGCCTCGCGCCGCGTGTCGGCAAGCAGCATGACTCCCGCGGAGATTGAAGCCCAGAAACAGCGCCGTCTCGAATGCCTCAGCCGCGCCGAGCGGCTGGTTATGGAGGCAGGCAAGTAGAATATCGCCGGACTTTGGAATCTGCCGGCAAGCCCTCTCGCAATCGGCGAATGGCTTTACTTGGATTCGGCGCGTTTGCGAATCCGGTCGAGAATCGACGCCCAGCCTTTGCTCACGCCCTCCCGGTGCTGCTCAAGAGCGGTTTCACAATTCACATGCCCTTGTCTGCGCTCTGCAGGGTGGCTTTTGCTTAAGAAAAGCCACTTATCGGCAGTGGTTTCGGGGTGCAACAATTGTGAAGCCGCTGTACCATCCAACCCATGAAGAACTCGACCCGGTTTCTCCTCGCCGTTCTGCTTCTTGCTGTACCATTGCTCTCTGCCCAAACCCCCGCCGCAAAATCCGGCGCCAAGGAGGCGACTCCTGCCATGAGATCCTGGTTCATCCGCATCATCCCGCCCCGTCCCACGTTCGACAAGGACACGACCGAAGCCGAGCAGAAGCTCATGGATGAGCACTTTGTCTACTGGAAGGATCTGTTTGCGAAGGGTGTCTGCGTTTTCGGGGGTCCGGTCCTCGATCCCAGGGGAGTGTATGGCGTGCTGGCCATCCGCGCTGCCAGCGAGGATGAAGCCCGCGCGCTCGCCGCCGCCGATCCCAGCGTCAAGGCCGGCGTGAATCGCATCGAAGTCGCGGAGATGCGGATCGCGTTTTTGCCGGAGACACGCTAACTTCCTTTTGAGAGGACTCGCGATGCTTGCCATGCCTCTTGACCGGAGAACATTTCTGGCTGCCTGCAGCCGCGCCGGGATTGCTTCTCCGCTGCTGTCCGGCATTCTGTACACGCCGGCCGCCTTTGCCCGCGCCTATCAGCAGGCCGCCGGCTTTGAGCAGCTGCATCCGAAGCTGGATTAACTCACCGCAGCGTTACAGGCCGAGCAGAAACTGGGTGCCCCATGCTTGCGACGATTTTGTCGCAAGGTTGGGGCAACTCGACATTCGACTTACCGGGACCCTCAAGCCATTCGGCAGGTTCTCAGGAGCCGCCCCGCTCCGGCTCCCACGGATCCTGCGGCTCACGGTCGAGCCGGTCCTCGCGATTCTCCCGCTTTTCCTGCTCGCGGCGCTTCTCGCGTTCTTCGCGCTCCTCGCGGCCGTCGCTCATGGTTTCAGTGTAAGAGATGAGTCTTCCGCGATGCCTCCGCCAGGAGATGTCAAGCTCGCGCGCAACTCGGGCGTGAATCCGGGGTCTCTACCTATCGTGACTGCTCGCTCTCAATTGCCGACGTCTCCGGGCTACCGGTCAAAATCATCTCGATCTATCTCGGGAATGGTGGTATCATCGCTTTCTATCGGTGGGATCAGGCAGAACAGTTTTGATGAACCTTTCGTCATCTTGTTCAGGCGCGATCCAATGACCCGGCTTCCTCTAATCCATCATTCTGGGCTTCCTTCATTTATCTGGGCTTCCTTCATTTATGTGGGCTTCCTTCAATCAGATTGGAGAAACACAATGAAAGCCTTGTTCACGTTGCTTCGGACGATGCGATTCCCAGTTCTTGTACTTGTCGCGTCGTTCACGTTCGCCGCCCTGGCTCTTGGCGCGTCCAAGAAAGGATCGGGCCAATCGAAATCAAGCTCAAGCTCAGGCTCAGGCTCAAGCGCCCCGGCGGCAAGTGGCGCAACCGCGCAGAATCCATCCGGATTCGCGATCGAATCGGAGATGCTGACCTACACGGCGATGGACTCCGAAAGCACGGCGCTGGCCTGCGGCATCGGGCGGAACGTGGGTGCTGCCGACGCCGGGTGCAATCCGCAGGCCATCACAGGTCCGCCGGTGGGCGTGGTGGTGGTCTCGTCGGAGTCGAGCGCGCTTTCTGAGTTTCAGCTCTGGCGCACCGACATCTCGACCATGGACATGCTCACGGTGCGGGCAAGTCATTACTGCACTCAAGGGCCGGCAGAGAGAGCAGCGACGAGTGGCATTGTGTCCACGCTCATGGGCATGTTCCCGGAGAGCGAGGCAGCCAATTTTGCTGCGTCACTGCTGAGTACCAGCGCGGAAACCTCGCCGCTCGAGGGGAACATTCTGGATCGGACGCTTGTGAACGACGTGGCAGGGCATTTGAGAGCGCTGGGGCTGGATGTCGTGATCCCGGATACCTACATGCCGCTATCACTTACTTCGATCGATGTGGTTCACTCGCCGTTTCTGTCTAAATACGTTGCCCTCATCAAGGCGCGCGCATGCGTTGCCCCGGGCCCCGAGCCAGGTGCAGCGCCGGGAGAAGCAGAAGCGCATACAGCAGCCGACAAGGTGGCGATTACGCTGGCCATCGACGGCTTCCTGAAATCACTCACCGAGCCCGATATCTTCGAAGCGCCCAAGTCGCAGCCGGGCGCCCCGCCTGCTCCGCAAGAGCCTGTGATCTCTCATCTGAACGCGGTTCTCAGGGCCGACGGCCTGGCGCAACAGCTCGACGCGGCTTCGCCCGACGCCAGATCCGGGGCCAACGGCATCTGGTACGTGCTCTCAGTGAAGGCGCTCGAATCCGGCGGGACTCTGCTGAAGTCAGGAAACGGCATAACCGGCACAAAGACCAGCTACAGCGGCGGAGCAGTTGGGACATACGCGCTGTTCCGCCTGAATGGGAATGTCGCGTGCTCGGGAGTCTTCTTCAACTATGAGCCGCCTACGCTGACCAGCAAGATTCCGGACCTGCTCAAGGGCGTTGAAGCGTCGGGAGGAAGAGTGGCTGGCGGCTGCAGCCGGTAGCAAGAGTTAGCTCCTGAGAGACAGTCATTCCATGGTTCCACGCATAGGGCCGGCAACTCTCAAGTTGCCGGCCTTTTTCCCGGTCTCAGCAAAATCCCGCATTCATTGCGGTTTCGCGGTAATGGCTGCCACCTCGTAGTCTTCGACGCGCGGGATGGTGAAGCGCAGCGATTGACCGTCCATGCTGAAAGGCACGCCGGCTTCGGCCTTGAGCAACTCAACGGATTCGGCCCGCACGCCGGGCGGCAGCTTCATCGTCACGGTCTGCGGGCCGAGAGGATAGGCGGACTGAAGCCATCCGTGCTGGGCGTCGGGATTGGTGTAGTTGAGCAGATGCACCGCATAGCCGGGGACCGTCTCCCAGCAGAACATCTCGATGAAGCCTTGCCCGGCAACGTGGACGATGCGCTCGTCGCGCGTGAGCCAGCGGATGGTGTTGTGCAACAGCCGCAGCAGATCGCCGTGGCCGGTGAGCCAGTAAGTGCGCTCGATATCTCCGGGAAAATAAGCCAGGCGGCTTGAGCCTGTTTCGCGCAACACAACTGCCGGCTCAGTGGTGTGCGAAATCGGCGGATAGGCCAGTTCCGGCGGATAGCGTACGAAGCCCGGGACGACCGTGAGCAGGGGATTCCGCACTGGCTTGAGCGGGATGCGATTCTGCGCGCCGGGAAGCCAGTTGGTGTTGGTGAAGCCTTCAAGGATCGGATGCCGGCTGGTGGAATCCGGCGCTTCGATGCGCGCGTAGTAGGAGTTTCCATTGCTGCCGATCGCGTCTCCGGCCTTGCTAATGCCGAGCAGGTCGGCAAGCCCGAAATCCGCGCGCCGGCGAAGGTTTTCGTCGTAGAGCCCGGTCTCGAAGCTGGCCATGATCGATCCGCCGGCCCGCACGTAATCGCTGAGCTGCGCGCACTGCCGGTCGCTGAGCATGGCGATATTCGGCAGCAGCAGGGCGCGATATTTACCCAGTCGTTCCGGATCGAGACGGTCCTCGTGTACGAAGTCGAAGGCGAAACGGCCCCGGAGCAGCGCGTCGTAGATGCCCTGGGTGGTCTCGTGCATGGTTGCGCGCAAGCGCGACGTGCTCAGGCCGGATGCGCCGGGACCGGGGTAGAGAAGCTGAGTGCTCTGTCCCATCACCACTCCGATGTTGGCGATGGAGCGGCGGGCGGTGAAGTGGGCGTCATGCTTCGCGGTCCACTGGAAATAGTCGGCGCCAACCTGCTGCCAGCGGCGGTCCTCACCCAGCCCGTCCTCGGAGCCGACGAAGTGATAGTAGGGAACCATGCCGCTGGCCAGGGTTTCATTCAGCCACATCCTGGCTTCGGCGGGGTTCTTTGAGGCGTTGCGCCAGGCCACGGCGCCGGTGGAGTACGCGGCGGTGACGTTGGCGGCGGTTTTGCCGTCCATGATTGCGTTACAGACGCGGCCCTGCAAACTGCATCCCCACACCGCCGCGTCGTCGTAGCTGCGCCCCTGGTTGTCGGCCTGGAACCAGGCGGCGATTTTGCCCAGGCGATCGAGATTGGGTCCGCCGCGGACGTTGCCGCCCAGGTTGGCGAAGAAGAAACTGTCCGGCTTTTTCTCTTTGGCGATGGCATCGTACCTTTGCCACAGCTCGAAGACCCGGTCGTTGAATGCGCGCCAGTATGCCGGGGTGCCGGCGGCCGGCAGCTTGGCACAGATGGCGCAGTGGCATTCGGGCAGGCTGCCGATGGGCGGCCAGCCGTTGGTGTAGAAACAGTCCACGTCGTAGAGCGAGTTGATCTCGCGCATGATGGCCGGCATGTAGTCATCCATGTAGCTTGAGAACATGCAGGTCCTGAACAGGCGCGGTTCCTCGGCGTTGAATTGCGCCGAGCCGTCCTGGTTGCGCATGGCCCACTCCGGGTGAGCCGCCAGCGCATCTTCCCAGTTCATGTCGGGACTCATGCGCGCGACCACGCGCATGTGGCGCTTTCTGGTGGCGGCCACGCACTCGCCGAAGAAGTCGCGCTCGTGCAGGAACTTTCCGTGACGGTGGAATGGAACCTTGGAGGGATAGAAGGCAAGAATGCCGGTGACGCTGACATAGAGAACGTCCACCTGGGCAGAGTGCCAGTAATCGGCCCAGGCTTCAATATTCATCACCGCGGGATCGTGCTCAGTCATGTTGCTCTGTCCCACGCGGCGTACCTTTTGCTGCCACGGCTCGGAGGCCGGGTCAACAGACGCCATGCGCGGAGGCAGCGGAACGAGTTGTGGCGCGGGGCCGCTTGCGGCGGAAACTTCTTCAGCGGAGAGCGTTCGATTTGGGTCGAGAGCGCTGAGCGCCGCCGTCATGGGGATGGCGGCGGCACTGGTTTTAAGGAAGGTGCGGCGGTTGAGCATCGGTACTCCCCTCGGTCTCTGTGCCAGGAAAGTCTAACCGCCCGCGGGGACGCTGGACCAGTCAATATGCGGCCTGGGTTACGATGCGGGGCGCGATCCAGCGGCGGAAGACGACAGATATTCATCTCGACCGGAAACAATCAGCCCAAAAGCGCTCTAGTTCAAAGGCCGCATACTCGCGCCGCCCGCCCTGCCCAGCGTCGCCAGCATCAACACGCCCTGGAGCACCAGCACCAGCGAGATTACGAAGACGAATCCTTCAAAGTGAGCCGCGCGCGCGTTGCGGAAAAACGCCTGCCCGCCCACGCCGATGAGCACCGCAGCGCCTGCCCACAGCCAGCGCTCGCCGCGGAAGCCCACGTGCAGCATCCGCGCCAGGATGGTGGCCGCGCAGATGAAGGCGATCGCCAGCGCCACGCCGATGCGCCCGGCGTAACCCGGATGCCGCAGCAGTGTCTCCATGAAGGCCAGCCAGCAGGCGCAGGCCAGCGTGAACAGCGAAATCAGCAACAGAAGCTTTCCCATCGGCGAACCCTCCTTTTACATAGCGTTTCCAGGAATGGCGTACCTGAAAAAAGCGGTTTTGAATTCACCCTCTAGCGATCGGCTGCGGTCATCAAGTCCACAAACATCTTCTGGAAGCGGGGCAGGTCGAGGTCGATCTGCGCGTGCACCAGGCGCACGCCGGTGGCGGGCTTCAAGGTTTCGTTCCAGGTGAGCGTGTCGCCGTAGCTGGGGCCGTGGCTCAGGTCCACGTCCATGTAGAGCGGCTCTTCTTTGGTGATGAGCGCGGGGTCGATCCAGGCGCAGGCGGCCAGCTCGTCCCACATGTAGTAGCGGCTCTGGCTCCATGCGGCAATGTAGCGCGCGGCGGGCGCTTGCGATTTCGCGATCGCGTCCAGCATCTCCTGCGAGAACGGCGCCTTGATGCGACACATCGACAGTGGTGACGTCGATGCGCGGCCAGTCGGCGCGCAACACGATATGCGCGGCCTCGGGATCGAACCAGAAGTTGAACTCGTGGCGCGGGTTGGTGGCGAACTCAGGATCGCTGGTCTGGGGATTCAGGCTTCCGCCCATCAGCACAATCCCTTTTGTGAGCGAGGCAAACTCGGGATCGATGCTGATGGCCAGCGCGATGTTGGTCAGCGGGCCGGCGGCATAGATGGTGACCTGGTGCGGATGCGCGCGCACCTGGCGGACGAGAAAGTGCGCGGCGTCTTCGTCGATGGGCTTGAGTGGTGGGCTGGCCTTCGGGCATGGGCGGAATCTCGTAGGGCCCATGCGGCTGGGGGCTGTCCGGCGCGACGCCGCCGGCCGATGCTTCTGTTGTGCTCGCCATGCGCCCAGCCATGTCGGCCTTGCCGTCGAGCGCCTCGGCCAGATGCGTCTCCTGCTGGGTGCGGATGAGCGGAAAGACCGCGCCGCGCGCCACCGGGACATCGGCGTGGCCGGTCAGCTCCAGCATGCGCAGGGTGTGCAGCGTCTCCTCGTCGCGCCAGGCGTCGCCGGTGACCATGGTGATGCCCAGCACTTCGACCTGCGGGGCCTGCAAGCAGCGCCAGCATCGCCATCTGGTCGGAGCCGCCGGGGCCGGAGCCGTCCTGATCGATGAGCACCAGGCGCTTTTGCGCCGGGCACGCGAGTGACGAGCATGAGCAGCACGAATAAGCAGTTCTCAGGGCGTATTGTAGCATAACCACGGAGTGCAGTTCTCGATCAGGTTGCGGTATCTCGTGGACATATCACGCGAAGGCCGGACGTCAGCCGAGTGCGTCTACCTGCGCCCGAAGCCTCTCGGCTTGGCGGGCGGCGTCACGGGCAGATTGGTCTTGCCCGCGGGATAGACGGCGAGGAAGCGCTCCTGGCCTTCGCCGCTGCTGGCCGTCTCCACGCCTTCGATGGACGCGGAAGGCCATGTGCAGCAGGCGGCGCTCGCGGCTGTTCATGGGCGGAAAGGCGTAGGGGATGCCGGTCCTGAGCACCTTTTCCGCGGCGGTCTCGGCCGGCAGGCGCAGCTCCTGCGCGCGCAGCGCCTTGAAGTTGGCGGCGTCGAAGCTGACCAGGTCGCCCTCGCGCTGATCGAGGCGGAGCATCTGCGCGGCGATGGTCTCCAGGGCGCGCAGCAGCTCGCCGTTGTGCTGGGTCACCAGCGGCACGTCGGGCCCGGCCAGTTCCACGTAGATCTGGCGGGCCTCCAGGCCCTCGGGGTCGCGCGCGCCGTCGCCCGCCGGTGATGCGGTACTTGAGGCGCATTCCGCCCAGCTTGTTCAGGGTGGCGAGGAATCCGGCAATCTTCTGGGCGGCTTGTTGCAGGTCGGCGATAGGCATAACTAACCAGTATCGCAGAGCCGGGCCGGGGAGGGGCAGGGAACCTGGAAGAAAACGGGAATCCGGGATTCCGTCGCGGTCTCGACCGTAACCACTCTTTCAACGCCAATTCAGCTAAAATCCGGGCGGCGACTGTATGCTTCTGAGTGTGAACATGCGGAACACGATCCGGCGCGAAGAGAGATGGCGGCGTTTTCGGGTTCCTGGCCGGCGCATTCGCCCTTTCTCTGCTGGGGGCGGCAGCCATTCCGCCGGCCCAAGGCCAGGCTGCGGGCGACGCTGCCAATCCCGGCCCATCGGCCGCTGCCCCATCCGTGGTCATCACCCTCGAAGAGGCTATCCGCCGCGCCGAGGCCAACGAGCCTGCCTACGCCGCTTCCTCGGCGGAGAGCAAGACTTCAGCGCTCGACCGCTCGATTGCGCGCGCGGGTCTGTTGCCGAACGTGGCCTATTACAACCAGGGACTCTATACAGAACCCAACGGCGCGCGTGGGCAGGTAGGGCAAATCTCGGATACGGCAGACCTGCCCAAGTTCATCGCCAACAACGGGGTCCGGGAGTACTTCAGCCAGGCGGTCGTCAACGAGACGCTGGGGTGGCGCGGGATTGCCGGCCTGCGCCGGGCCGATGCGGCAGCGGCGATGGCCGCGGCTGAGCTGGAGGTGGCGCGGCGCGGCCTGGTGGCTGCGGTCACCGGCATGTTCTACGGCTCTCTGGCGGCGGATCACAAACTGGCTGTGGCCGAGCGAGCCCGCCAGGAAGCCGCGGATTTTACGAAACTGACGAGCGAACGCGAACAGGCGCGCGAGGCGGCGCATGCCGACATGGTGAAATCGCAACTTGTTGAGCAGCAGCGGGAGCGCGACCGGGAAGATGCCAAATTGGCTGCCGAAAAGGCGCGGCTGGAACTGGGCGTGCTGCTGTTTCCCGATCCGCGCACTGCGTACACGCTGCAGGCGCCGGACGCGGCGCCGCCGCTGCCCTCGCGCGAGGATGTGGAACAGGCCGCGGCCAGGAACAATCCAGAGCTGAAGAGCGCGCTGGCGGCGCTGGGCGTGAGCAACGCCGACGTGCTGGCGGCGCGGGCGGCCTACCTGCCCGATCTGGGGCTGAACGTGACCTACGGCATCGATGCTCCACAGCTTGCCGTCAACGGGCCCGACGGCGTTCGCAACCTGGGCTACTCGGCCAGCCGTGACCGTGAACATTCCGGTGTGGGACTGGCTTGCGACCGAGCACAAGGTGAAGCAGAGCGAGATTCGCCGGGATGCCGCGCAGGTGGCGCTCAGCGCAACGCAGAGGCAGTTGATTGCGCGGCTCGATGAAGCCTATTCGGAGGCCGAGACGGCGCGCGATCAGCTGGCCTCGCTCGACGCCAGCGCGGCTACTGCCGAGGAAAGCCTGAAACTGACCAAACTGCGCTACAGCGGCGGGGAGGCGACGGTGCTTGAGGTGGTGGATGCGCAAAGCGCCTTTGTGAGCGCCGAGAATGCCCGCGAGGACGGAAGAGTGCGCTACGAGGCCGCGCGGGCCGATCTGCAAACGCTGACGGGAACCATGTAATGCAGGCAAGAGCATGAAGATGAGCAGGAGCATGAGTGGAATGACAAACTGGTTTCGAACCGCTGACGCACTCGCCTCCGACGCCGCGCTGGATTCTGCTCAGCGCAGTGGCGCTTCCTCTGGTGCTTTTGCCGGGCTGCAAGAAGGAGGCCGCGCCGGAGACGCAGGTTACCGTGCAGGCCGAGCATCCTGAGCAGGGGCCGATCGCCGAGCACATTACCGCCGATGCGGTGCTGGCGCCGCTGGCGCAGGCGGCCATCGCGCCCAAGATCAGCGCGCCGGTGCGCAAGTTCTACGTGCAGCGCGGATCGCGGGTCAAGGCGGGCCAGTTGCTGGCCACTCTTGAAAACAGCGATCTGGCCGCGGCGGCGATGGACAACAAGGGCTCCTACGTGGCGGCACAGGCAGCCTATGATACGGCCACCAAGGCGCAGGTACCGGAAGATACGCTCAAAGCCGAGTCGGATGTGACGCAAGCCAAGGCGAATCTCGACCTGAACCTGAGCATCGTGAAGAGCCGCAAGCAACTGTTTGCCGAAGGGGCGATTCCGGGCCGCGACCTGGATACGGCCAACGCCGCGCTGGTGCAGGCCCAGGCGGCTTACGACGCGGCGGAAAAGCACCTGGAATCGGTGCGCAGTGTGAGCCGGGAGGCCGCGCTCAAGTCCGCACAGGGGCAGTTGACCTCAGCCGCAGGGCAAGTACAAGGGCGCCGAGGCCGCGGTGAACTACTCTGAGATCCAGCAGCCCCATCGACGGCGTGGTCACGGACCGGCCACTGTTCGCCGGCGAAACCGCGGCTGCCGGTGCGCCGCTGGTCACGGTGATGGATACCTCCACGCTGCTTGCCAAGACCCACATTGCGCAGAGCCTTGCCCAGCAGATGAAGATGGGCGACAAGGCGTCGGTCAGCGTGCCGGGAGTCACGGAGCCCGTACCGGCAAAGGTCTCGCTCATCAGTCCCGCGCTCGACCCCGGCAGCACCACCGTCGAGGTTTGGCTCACAATCGACAACCAGGCGGGAAGGCTCAAGGTGGGCACGCCGGTCAAGGTCTCCATCACCGGCAGGACCGTCGCGGAGGCGTGGAAGGTTCCTGCTGCCGCGATTCTGACCGCGCAGGACGGCAGCAAATCGGTGATGGTAGTGGGCGACGACGGCGCGGCGCACCGCAAGCCCGTGACGCTGGGCATTGAAGACGCCGACGACGTGCAGGTAACCGGCGGCCTTGCGGCAACCGATCTGGTCATCACCGGCGGAGCTTACGGCCTGGATGAGGGCACAAAGGTCAAGGTCGGTCCGGCTGACTCGAAGCGCGGCCGGCAAGGGCGGAGGGGCGGACTGATGCAGAACCAAGAACCCGGCGCTCGCCAAGCCGAGAAACCCTTCTGGCTGGCCCGATCCACGCGCACCATCTTTTTTTTCGCGGCGGTTCTTACCGTGGCCGGCATCTACTTCGCCTTCCAGGTGCCCATCTCTGTCTTTCCCGAGACCAACTTTCCCCGCGTGGTGATCGGCGTCGACAACGGCGTCATGCCCGTCGAGCAGATGCAGGTGACCATCACCAAGCCCATCGAGGACGCAGTGAACGCGGTGCCGGGCCTGCTTACGGTTCGCTCCACCACCAGCCGCGGCCAGGCCGAGGTGAGCCTCTTCTTCGACTGGAACGTGGACATGTACCAATCCCTCCAGTTGGTGGATGCGGCGCTCAGCAAGGTGGAGCAGACGCTGCCGGCGACGGCCAGGATCACCACCAACCGGCTCACCTTCGCCACCTTCCCGATTCTCGGCTACAGCCTTACTTCCGACACCGTTCCGCAAACCCAGCTTTGGGAAATTGCCACCTACGATCTGAAGCCGCCGTTGAATCGCGTGGCGGGTGTCAGCACCGTGGTGGTGCAGGGCGGCCAGGTGCCGGAGTATCACGTGGTGCCGAACCTGGCTCTGATGCAGACCACGGGCGTCACGATTCCTGACCTGGTGAACGCCATCCAGGCTTCGAACATTGTGGATTCGCCGGGGCTGTACGAAGCCAATCACGAGTTGATTCTGAGCCTGGTGGGTGCGCAGGTGCACGCCGCCGGCGAGTTGCGCCAACTGGTAGTCAAGACCACGCCCGCCGGCGCCCCGGTGCGCGTGGCCGATGTAGCCACCGTCGAGCCGGCCACTCTGCCGGTCTACACCACGGTGACCGCCAACGGCAGGAATGCGGTACTGCTGAACATTGCCCGCCAGCCTTCCAGCAACACCGTAGCCGTGGCCGACGCGGTGGCCGCGCAGGTTGCCGAGCTTCGCGCCAAGCTGCCGGCGGGCGTCAAACTCGATGTCTTCTACGACCAGTCGCAACTGGTGCGCGACTCGATCTCCAGCGTGCGCGACGCCATCTTCATCGGGCTCATCCTGGCCTGCATCATCCTCTTCCTCTTTCTGCGCGACTGGACCTCTTCGTTGATCGCCGGCCTGGTCATCCCGGTCACCATTGCGGTCACCATCCTGGCGCTGTGGACCATCGGCGAAAGCTTCAACCTGATGACGCTGGGCGGCCTGGCCGCGGCCATTGGGCTGGTGATCGACGACGCCATCGTGGTGGTCGAAAACATCGTCATGCACCGCGATGCGGGCGAGCGCCGCAGTGAAGCCGTGCGCAAGGCGCTGAAAGAAATCACGCCGCCGCTGATCGGTTCCACCATCACGCCGGTGGTGGTTTTTCTGCCCCTGGTCTCGGTCAGCGGTGTCACCGGGATCTTCTTCCGCGCGCTGGCCATCACCATGACCGCGGCGCTGCTTACCTCGCTCATGCTGGCCTTGACCTGGACGCCGGGCCTGAGCATGGTGCTGCTGGCCGAGCGGGAAAGCAGGGAGGAGCGGAAAGAGCACCAGCCAGGGCGCGTGTTGAGCCGAGTGCTTCAACTTCACAGGCGCGCGCTGGACTGGGCGCTGGCCAAGCCCCTATGGATTGGCGGAGCCTGCCTGCTGCTTGTTCTCGGCACCTGGGCCGGTTACCAGGTGCTCGGATCCGACCTGTTGCCGGAGATGGACGAGGGCGGCTTCATTCTCGACTACATCATGCCCGCCGGCAGCTCGCTGAGCGAAACAAATCGCGTTCTGGAGCACGTCGAGCGCATTTTGCGGGCCACGCCCGAGGTTGAAATCACCTCTCGCCGCACTGGCTTGCAGATGGGCCTGGCCGCCGTGACTGAGGCCAACACCGGCGACTTCACCGTGAAGCTCAAGGAAAAGCGCAGCCGTGGAATCGACGACGTGATGGAAGACGTTCGCCGGCAGATCAGGGCCACCGAGCCGGAGCTGGACATCGAGTTCACGCAGGTGCTGCAGGACATGATCGGCGACCTGTCCAATGCGCCGGAGCCGATCCAGATCAAGCTGTTCGCCGACGACCAGGCGCTGCTGGCGCAACTCGGCCCCAGGGTGGGCGACGCCATCGGCAAGATTCCCGGCGTGGTCGATGTGGAAAACGGCATTGACAACACCATCAGCGGCCCGGCCACCAACTTCCAAGTCAACCCGGTGGTTACGGCCCGTCTCGGCTTCACTCCGACCGAAGTCTCCGAGGACGCCACGGCCATTCTGGACGGCATAGCCTGCACCGATCCGCTGATTTCCAATGGCCGCCCCTACATTATTCGCGTGCGGCTCGGCGATGAAACCCGCACCTCCCTCGACACCATCCAGAACACGGTCTTCAACAGCAGCTCAGGCCACACCGCGTCTCTCGGTTCGCTGGCCGAGGTCCAGCAGTTGCCGCCGCAAAACGAAATCCTGCGCGAGAATCTGCAACAGCTGGTCACGGTCACCGGCCGCCTTGAGGGCTCGGACCTGGGCAGCGCCATGGCAAAAGTCCAACAGACCGTCGCCGGCCTCCACCTGCCCGCTTCCGTTCGCGTCGATTACGGCGGAACCTATGAAGAGCAGCAGGAATCTTTCCGCGACCTGCTGCGCGTGCTGCTGCTGGCGCTGGCGCTGGTCTTCGGCGTGCTGCTCACCGAGTTTCGCAACTTCCCCGCGCCCATCGCCATTCTCACCTCGTCGGTGCTCTCCATCTCCGGCGTCATCCTGGCGCTGCTGGTTACACGCACCACCTTCAACGTGGCCTCGTTCATGGGGCTTATCATGGTGATCGGCATTGTGGCCAAAAACGGCATCCTGCTGCTCGACGCCGACGAGAAATTCCGTGCCGAGGGCGCATCGGCGCACGATGCGATGATTCACGCGGCGCAACGGCGGCTGCGTCCCATCGTGATGACTGCTCTTGCCGCAGTCTGCGGAATGTTGCCCCTGGCCTTTGCGCTCGGCGCCGGCTCGCAGATGCTTCAGCCGCTGGCCATCGCCGTTATCGGGGGCCTCTGTATCTCCATGGTGCTCAGCCTGGTGGTGACGCCGCTGGTCTACTTTCTGCTGACGCGGCATCGCGAAGCTGCGTCAGAGGAACAGGCGTAGAGCGTGGGAGAATTGATCTATGTCCGCTTCTGATCCCATCCTCCTCACTGCCGCCCAGGCCCGCGTTCTGGGCGCGCTGGTCGAAAAGGAAGTGACCACGCCCGACTACTATCCGCTCTCGCTTAATGCGCTCATCAACGCGTGCAATCAGCGCTCCAACCGCGAGCCGGTGATGAACCTGGACGAGGACGACGTGCGCCAGGCCCTGCACGGCCTTGAGGACAAGCGCCTGGCGGGGCGCGCGCGCTCAGCCGACGGCCGGGTGACCAAGTACGAGCACTGGCTGGGCGAGGCCTTCAACTTCAGCCGGGCGGAGACGGCGCTGCTGTGCATGCTGCTGCTGCGCGGGCCGCAGACTCCAGGCGAGCTGCGCGGCCGCACCGAGCGCCTGCACCGCTTCGACGAGATAAGCGACGTGCTGGCCGGCATGCAGAAGCTGATGGAGCGCGAGCCGGCGCTGGCCGCCGTGCTGCCCCGCCAGCCGGGCACCAAGGAAGCCCGCTACGCGCATTTGCTTTCCGGGCCGGTCGAGTCGATACACATTCCGTCCGCCGAACTAGCCGCGGGCCGCGATTCCGGTGAAGCAAGCGGCGCAATGCAGGAGCGCATCGAGCGTGTGGAAGCCGCGGTGGATGAGTTGCGCCAGGAAGTCGCCGCGCTGCGGCAAAAGATCGACGACCTCTTCGGCTGAACAGGTCGAGGGGAATTCTCGGCTTTGAAAGGGCGCGGCTTCAGTTGCGCCGCGCAACGGCCAGAATGGAGCGCGGCTTTAGCCGCCGAGGGAATGCGAATTCCTGAGAATCAGGGATCGGTAGCTTCTGGCTAACGGCTAGAAACTAAAAGCAGAGAGCTAAAAGAGCCTAGGAGAAAGCAATGACAACTATACAGGCAAACGTGCGGCCGGAGGATCTATCCCAGGTTCCGAAGGGCCAGGAGCGGATTCCCGATCCGGGGATTCTGGTGATCTTTGGGGCCTCGGGTGACCTGACCAAGCGCAAGCTGTTGCCGGCGTTGTTTCATCTGCGCCAGGCTGACCTGCTGCCCAGCCAGTTTGCAATTGTGGGCGTGGCGCGGCGGCCCCTGGGCGACGAGTTCGCGGCAGATATGCGAGCGGGCATCGTCGAGTTTGGCGGCGTTGACTCGAGCGACCCCAAGCTGGACGATTTCGTGCGGCACATCAGCTACTTTCCGCTCAACTTCGACGATCTGGCGGACTATGCGGGATTGAAGGCCGAGCTGGATCGCATCGACAAGGAAAGGAGCATCGGCGGCAAGCGGATTTTCTACCTGGCCACGGCGCCGGAGTTCTTTGCCGGGATCATCGACAATCTGGGCGCGCAGGGCATGGCGCAACCGCGGCAGGGAGTGACTTCGGTGGTCATCGAAAAACCCTTCGGCCACGACCTGGACTCGGCGCGCGAGCTCAACCACCAGGTCAACGCGGTCTTCCGCGAGGAGCAGGTCTTCCGCATCGACCACTACCTGGGCAAGGAGACGGTGCAGAACATATTGGTCTTTCGCTTCGCCAACGGAATCTTCGAGCCGGTGTGGAACCGCAATTACATTGACCAGGTGCAGATTACGGCGGCCGAGACGCTGGGCATTGAGGGCCGCGGGCCGTTCTATGAAAAGGCCGGAGCGCTGCGCGACGTGGTGCAGAACCACGTGATGGAGCTGCTCAGCTTTGTGGCCATGGAGCCGCCTTCGAGCTTCGATGCCGAGGCCGTGCGACGGGAAAAGGTGAAGGTGTGGCGGGCAATTCCGCCGGTGCCCATCCGCAATGCGGTGCGCGGCCAGTACGGACCCGGCATTGTGGATGGCCAGCACGTAGTGGGCTATCGCGACGAGGACCGGGTAAATCCCAATTCCGGCACTGAGACCTATGCGGCGTTGCGCCTGGAGATTGAGAACTGGCGCTGGGCGGGCGTTCCGTTTTACCTGCGCGCCGGCAAGCGCCTCAGGAAGCGGGCCACTGAGATCGGCATCCAGTTCAAGGAGCCGCCGCTGTTGATCTTCAACCGCATGGCCGGCAGCGGGGCGTGCCAGAAGATTCTGCCCAACCTGCTCACCATCCGCATCCAGCCGGACGAGGGCATCGCGCTGCGCTTTGGAGCCAAGGTGCCCACCACGCCCAACATGGACGTCTGCCCGGTAAATATGGACTTCGACTACGAGGCCGCATTCGGCAAGTCCTCCGCCAACGGCTACGAGCGCCTCCTGCTCGACGCCATGTTGGGCGACCAGACCCTGTTCTCGCACCGCGACGGCGTGGAGATCAACTGGGCCCTGTACACGCCCATCCTGCAAGCCTGGGCCGCCAAGAAGCCTGAGGTCTTCCCCAACTATTTTGCCGGCTCCTGGGGCCCCGAGTGCGCCGAACACCTGCTCGAGGGCTGGGGCCATGCCTGGCGGAACGACCTGGGGCGGAAAGTGTGAAAAGGCAGCTTTTAGCTTCCAGCTCCTAGCTTTTAGCTTTCAGTTCTCCCCGCCCCGTCCTTGCTGTCATCCTGAGAGGCTGTGACTTTTTCGATGCTCTCTGGAATATGGAGCAGGTTTTCCAGATGGATGCAGTTTATAAGCAAGACATGAGCGAATTCTGTGGTGAGCAGACCCATTCAGCAGTGCGTTTGCGGAGGCCGGAGCGTCGTCAGGTGGCGATGTTGATCCATTGCCCAGACGATCTGGTGAGTGCGAACCATCCTGTGCGCATGGTGATGGCGGTGGTGGAGAAGTTTGACCTGGAGCGGTTCCACGCGCCCATCAAGGCTCGCCAAGGGCAGGTCGGCCGGGACGCGACCGACCCTCAGCTTCTGGTGGCATTGTGGCTGTACGCGTGCATACGCGGCATCGGCTCGGCGCGGGAGCTTGCGCGGCGATGTGAGGACAGTGCGGCTTTTCGCTGGTTGTGCGGTGGGGTGGGAGTGAATCACCGCCTGCTGTCGGATTTCCGCACCGATCACGGCGCGGCTCTGGACGAGCTTTTCACGCAGGTGATCGCGTCTCTGGTGGACAAGGAAGTGGTGCGGGTAAGCCGCGTCAGCCAGGACGGAGTGCGGGTTCGGGTGAGCGCGGGGGCAAGCAGTTTTCGCCGTGAAGAGCGGCTCGAGAAGCTGCTTGAAGAAGCTCGCCGTCACGTGGACGAGTTGCGGCGGCAAGTGGACTCCCCGGAGCATGCGGCGCTTTCGGCGCGGCAGCGTGGAGCGCGTAAACGGGCCGCGGCCGAGAGGCAGCGGCGGCTTGAGGAGGCCATTGCGCAGTTGCCGGAACTGAAGCAGAAACAGGCCGAAGCGGCGCGTCGTGCGGGCAGGGGCAAGCGCGGCCAGCAGATCCGGGCGCGTCAGCCGCGGGTCAGCACCACCGATGCCGAAGCGCGGGTCATGAAGATGCCCAACGGCGGCTTCAACCCGGCGCTGAACGTGCAGTTGGCAACCGATACGGAAAGCCGCGCCATCGTGGGCGTGGAGGTCAGTAACGAAGGCAGCGACAGCGCCGGGCTGAGCGAGCCGATGCGGCGCCAGGTCGAGCAGCGAACCGGCGGCAAAGTCCGGCAGCAGTTGATTGACGGCGGTTACATCCGCACACAGGACATCGAGCAGGCGCAGGCCCATGGAGTGGAACTGTTCGTGCCGCCCAAACCCGCCAGGCAGGCTCGGAATCAGGACCGCGAACTGGAACCCAAACGCGGAGACACAGAAGCAGTACTGGCCTGGAAGCAGCGCATGTCCAGCGAGGAAGGAAAACAAATCTACAAAGAGCGGGCCTCGACCAGCGAAACGGTCAACGCCGACCTCAGAAGTTATCGTGGCCTGAGCCAGTTCACGGTGCGGGGGTTGCAGAAGGCCCGGTGCGTAGCGTTGTGGTGCGCGCTGGCCTACAACCTGATGCACTTCGCTACCGTGCTGTTGAGCTAACCGGCCAGAAGGAGCAAAAGCACAGGCCCGCGGCAAGCGAATCAACGTGAAACTGAAACCCGGCGCACCATCGAAATACCACTCGACCTCGACACCGCCGAGCAAAAGCGCAATTTCGACTGCTCCCGGTGCCGAATTTCGAATTTAGTCACAGCCTCTGAGCGAAGCCTCTCGCAGTTTCATCGCGAGAGGCGGAGTCGAAGGATCTGCGGTTGCTTTTCCGGCGCAAGGGTGGGACGGCACAAAAGCCAGCCAACTCCGCTAACACGCGCAAAGCGCGGCAAACCCCGCTAACTCCGCTCGCCTGCCGCCCTCCCCATCCCCTCGTCCATCGCCGCATTCGCCAGCCGGTCGGCTTCCTTGTTCCCGCCCCGCAGCGTATGCCGCATCTCAAAGCCGTCCAGACGGCCGGCCAGCCGCCTGGCCTCTTCCCACAGCGGACGCAGCCCGGGACTTTTCACCTTGTACAGCCCCTTCATCTGCTTGACCATCAGCTCGGAGTCGGAGACCACGCGCAGGTACTTCGTACCGTTCTCGAGGGCCCAGGCGAGGACGGCGAGCAGGCCGGCGTACTCGGCGTAGTTGTTGGTCTGCACCCCCAGAAAGCGGCTGAGACGGGCCACAACCTGCCCTCGGGCGTCTTCGACCACGGCCCCGTAGCCGGCCGGCCCGGGATTGCCGCGTGCCCCACCGTCGCAGTGGGCTGTGAACCATCCGCCGCCCGATCCGGCGGGCGCGGAGCCTGCAAATAGATTTCCGGTCATCGCATTCCAGTCTACCCTCCCCCTCCCCGGCCGGCGTGGACCCCGACAATCCGCCGGCCGGCTCACCAAACTCCCCGGTAATCATCGGAATGGATGACCAATCCGGCGTTTCCACGTCTATTTCCACACGGACAGTCTCTATTTCCCGGAGCGGAGATTCGATGGCGACAAATGGCGCAAGCTACCCGGTTTCTCCGGCTGCAATCCCGCCGGCTTTGGCCTGGCCGTCCACGCGGAAGGTACAATCCTCAGCAGGTATGGCTGCGACCAGGGCGATGGGCGGAACAGGACGCGACGGTGCAAGCCCCGACGGTACGAGCCGGGAGCAGGGGCGCTTGCAGGCTCGCGCGGAGGAGATGGAACTCATCCGCGAGGCCCAGGCGGGTTCGCGGGTGGCCTTCGACGCGCTGGTGCGCCAGTATGAGCACCAGGTTTTGCGTCTCGCGCTGCACCTGACCGGAAGCGAGCACGATGCGGAGGACATCTACCAGGAGGCCTTTCTTAAAGCCTTCCGCTACATCGGCAACTTCCGCTTCGAATGCTCTTTTTATACCTGGATTTACCGGATCGTCACCAACCTCTGCCTCGACCAGTTGCGGCGCAAGAAGACCCGGCGCGAGGATCACGCGGTGGTGGTGGACCACTCCGGGGACGAGATCGATGTGTTGGCTTCGGTCTCTGACAACCGGTCGTTTTCAAATCCCGCCAGGGAGCTGGACCGCAAGCTGCTGGGCGAGAAGATTCAGGCGGCGCTCAGAAAGCTCACGCCGCGGGAACGGATGGTATTCGAGCTGAAGCACTACCAGGGCCTGCGGCTGCGGACCATCGGAGAGATGCTGCAGCACCACGGAAGAAACCGCCAAGAACACGCTCTTCAGGGCTACCAAGAAGTTGAGAGCGCAGTTGGCGGATTTACGGTAGCTTTTAGCTCTTGGCTTTTAGCTGCCAGCTTGTCCCGGAGATGCGAAGTTCATTGATTCAGCAGATTGATTCAGCAGGATGATTTGGAAGATAGGAATTGGAAGGCGGGAACAGGGGGAAAGAGCTAAAAGCTGGGAGCTAAGAGCTAGAAGCTGTTTTGTGGCACTTTTCTTGAGGCTGGAAGGACGTAGATTATGAATTGCGAACTTTTCCATGAACGGATTGTGACGGCGGCTTATGGCGAGTTGCCCGACGACCAGGTGCACGAGCTCGACCGTCACCTGGGCGACTGCGCGGACTGCCGCAAGGAGCGGGAGCAGTTGCTGGCGCTCAAGGTGCTGGCCGATGCGCTTCCCGTGACCGAGCCGGGACCGAACCTTGTAGCCCGCAGCCGTCTTCGGCTGGATGAAGCGCTGGACACGCTGCCGCCGATGCGCTGGTATGAATGGCTGGCGCAGAGGATCAATGAACAACGTGGCCAGTTTGCAGGCCGCGCCCGTGGCCGCCTGCCTGCTGCTGGTGGCGGGGATCGGAGCAGGCAGCCTGGGCGGCTATAAGTTTGCGCAGAATCGCGCCGCGCACGCCGCCGCGGCAGCGCCGGCCGTCACGGCCGCCAGCGTACAAGCCGCAGCCGGCCGCGGCCCAGCCTGAGATCGCCAATGTCGCCAGTGTTTCCAGCATTGTGCGCCAGCCGGGCAACGAGATGGTGGAAGTCAGCTACAACCAGCTGGTGCCCGCAGCGCATCCAGGGTTCGCTCGACGACCCGGCAATCCGCCAGTTGCTGATGCTGGCGACGGAGAACTCCATCGTCGCCGGGAGTGCGCGACGACTCGGTGGGCCTGCTGGCCGCCGAGTGCCGCGCCGGCCACAGTTGCCAGGCGGCGGGCATCCGCGACGCGCTGATGGTGGCCCTGCGCTACGACAAGAATGCCGGCGTCCGCGAAAAAGCGCTGGAGGGCCTGGAGCCTTACGTCGCCGAGGATATGCGGGTGCGCAACGCTGTGCTTGAGGCGCTGCTCAACGACAACGACCCGCGCATTCGCACTGAGTCCATCAACATCCTGGAGCCGGTGGAAGCCGACACCAGCGTGCGCCAGGTGCTGTACTCGGTCTCCACTTCTGACGATAATCCCCAGATCCGGAATGTTTCCCGGCAAGTCTCTGAGCCGGGTTCCGGAGATTCAGTAACACTGTTCTTACCTTCCGGCATCCGCGCCGTCAGACAGAAGAGCGCGGAGCCGGACGAAAGAAGCAACCGCTGGAGAAGAAAAGATGAACTACTTATTGAGGCCGTATCGGAGTCTTCAGTCTTGCAGCAATCCCCGTCCTGATTCTTGCCCTGATCCTTGCCGCGGTCTTGGCCATCGCGCCCCACGCGGCACGTGCGCAGGCCAACGATCTTGGCCGGTTCATGGCGGGTTCCGAGCCCGCCGCTGCTTGCCAGCTCACAGGGCTACCTGGGCGTGGACCTGGCCGACGTGGACAACGGAGAAGGCGCAGGCGCTCAAGCTGAAAGAGGTGCGCGGCGCTCTCATCACGCTCATCGACCATGATGCTCCCGCCGGGCAGATCGGGCTCAAGGTCAACGACGTGGTGCTGCAGTTGAACGGGCAGAATGTCGAAGGCGCCGAGCAGTTGCGCAACATGCTCAAGGAAATTCCCCCAGGCCGCAAGGTGAGCATCGAGATCAGCCGCGACGGAAACATCCAGACCCTGGCCGTGGAGCTGGCCGATCGCCAGGTGCTGGGACACGATGTCTGGAACAAGATCGGCAACGGCGGCGATGTGTTTACGCCGCCGCCACCATGGGCATCCTTGCCGGTAGCGGCGACGCGCCGGTGTCGGGCGCGGGATTTCATCTGCCCTTCTTCGGCAGCAGCCTGAACGTGGGCGCCCTGGTTGAGCCGCTCACCTCGCAGATGGCCGAGTACCTGGGCGTGCCCAGCGGCCTCATGGTCAAGCAGGTGGCGCGCAAGAGCGAGGCCGCCGCTCGCCGGACTGCAAGGCCTTCGACGTCATTCTCAAGGTAGGCGCGGAGCCGGTGACCAACCTTGCCGGATGGGACCGCGCCCTGCGTTCCAACCAGGGCAAGCCGGTGCAGGTAACCATCCTGCGCGACAAGAAGCAGCAGACCCTCACGCTGCAGGTCGACTCCAAGCGCCACGGCAAACTCGAACCCGAGCAGAAGTTCCCGGCCGGCAATGGACCGGCAGCGGCCGAGGCGTTCCGCTAGAGCCATAGTTGTAAATCAAAAACTCCGGAAGCAGCAGCTTCTTCCCGGAGGGAGTAGGCCTTCAGGCCCCTCAAACGGGTGCAACGATCGAGCGGGCTTTAGCAGCGGGCCTGAATGCCTCCTGTTTTGCATCCGAACTTCGTGGGGCTGAACAGGCTGCGGAAAAACTCATTCGGAGTTGCAAGAAGTGTCAGGGCACGACTTTAGTCGTGCCGAAAGTGCAGCAAAATCAACGAGGGCTTTAGCCCCTGCGGTAGGCTCTTCGGGAAATTCGCCTCCCATTTCCCCTTTTTCCGCAGCCTCTGAAGCCCCCACGCTCCCTCCGTCTAGCCGCTTGCGAAGCTCCTCCACTCCATTGAGAGAACTGCCTCAAAACCTGCCCGATCGCCCCACACGCACGAAGACCTGTGCCTCGGCACAGGTCTCATGAAATGCCCTCAAATCGCGCCATCTACGGCCGCAGAATCAAATTCCTTGCCCGGCCCGAAAAACTCCGCCCGGCCCTCTGCGGCGCGCAACGCTCTTCCGTCAGCCTTGCTTGGGCTCGACCGGCGTGGTGGGTGCCGCTGGAGGAGCCGCAGGCGCACTCTGCTGAACGTTCTGGGCCGGAGGAGGCGGATCGGAGATGCCCCGAATGCCTTCCCTGAAGCCCTTCAGTCCCTCGCCCAGTCCCTTGCCCAACTCCGGCAGCCGCTTGGCGCCAAACAGCAGAAATGCAACCACGGCCAACACGATCAGATGCCATGGCTGAAGTAGATCGCCCATTGCTTTATCCTCCGTGTGCCGCCCGTTGCCGGGCACGCATGCTCACTGTTTATTGTCGCACAGAACCGCATTCCGGCGCAGGGCGAGCCTCAGCCCGGGTACCTCAGGTCTCGACTCTGAGACCTGGGATTCGACTGCATTCAATCGGGAGACATCGAGTCACGCCGCCAAATGCCCTAGTTCACCTGCGCCGGCTTGCCCAGCCGCTCCGTCACCATGGAGTAGAAGGTGCGCAGGTCCTCCTCTTCGCCTTCGGTCAGCCGGCGATAGACCTTCATCAGCGGAAACAGCCGCGAGCCGCGCACATCCACCGCCGGAACCGCCGCCACGCCGCCGCCTCTTTTTCCTTTCCGGATACTGTGTCATCTCCCAGGCGCCCGCATAGCGCCGCCGCAGCACCTCGCCCAGGTAGCTGCCCCAGAGCCGCACCTCGAATTCCAGGTCCAGCTCCGGGCTCTCGCCCACCACGCACCAGGATCTCGTCCAGCCCGTCGATCGATTCCGAAGTGAAGTCCAGTTTCTGCCCGAACTCGCTCCTGCCCAGCTCCGCCGCCGCCTGCGCATAGCCTTCCATCATCGCTCCCAGGTCAGGGAACTTTGCCGACTCCAGACGTTTGCGCAGATCGGTGGAGTTTCTCATCCAATCCTCAAGAGTAAATGCCCCGCGCCCGGCCGCAGTTACGAATCTCGCCCGCAGTCACGAAACTTTCGCCCGAGTCATGAAACTTCCGCCGGGTTCTGAAAATGGCCGGGCGCCATGGGTTTGTGGCAGACTGAGAGCAGCCGTGGAGGATTCCTGTTGTGAAGACCTTCAAGCTGATCGCGCTTGCCGCTTTGCTGGCGCTCGCCGCCGGCACGGCCAACCCCGCCACCCGCGACATCTATCCCGATCCGGCGCAGGCCAGGGCCGACCTGGCCGCCGCCCTCAAAACCGCCGCGGCGACCCACAAGCGCATCCTGCTCGACTTCGGCGGCAACTGGTGCGGCGACTGCCAGGTGCTGGACATCTACTTCCACGACCCGGCCAACCGGCCCATCCTCGACGCCAACTTCGTGCTGGTCCACGTCAACATCGGCATGATGGACGCGAATCTTGCCCTGGCCAAAAGGTACAGAGTCCCGCTCGAAAAGGGCGTGCCCGCGCTGGCCGTCCTCAGCGAAGCGGGGAACGCTGCTCTACAGCCAGAAAAGCGGCCAATTTGAAGCCATGAGCCGCATGGAGTCCTCCGCCGTCACCAGCTTCCTGGTGCAATGGAAGCCCGCACGGCAAGGCTGCTCCGTCATGGTGGTGAACTGCTAGCTTTCTTACCGTTTGCCCTTGTAGCAACTACGGGTGCCCCAGGTCTCGACTTTGAGACCTGGGACGCCACCGCATTCAATCACAACTCGCGAAATCACGCGCTCTGAGACCAGGTTGAGGCAATGTCCTTATGAAATTCGATCTGGAAAGACTCCCCGCGAGCCACGCCTACAAGCTGCTGGTAGGCCTGGTGGCGCCGCGGCCCATTGCGCTCATCACCAGCATGGATGAGGAAGGCCGGCTCAATGCGGCTCCCTTCAGCGCCTACAACTATCTCTGCACCGACCCGCCCATCATCGGCGTTGGCGTGACCAACCGCCCCGGCCAGCCGTTCGTGCCCAAGGATACGGCCCGCAACATCCGGCGCACCGGCGAATTCGTGGTGAACGTCGTTACCGAAGACATCGCCCGCCAGATGAACATCTGCGCCACCGATTTTCCAGCGGAGATGAGCGAGCTGGAGATGGCAGGCTTCACCACTGCGCCGTCGGAGAAGATCAAGGCGCCTCGCATCGCCCAGGCCCACGCCGCCATGGAGTGCCGCGAGTACACCACCATGGAGATCGGCCGCTCGCGCATCATCCTCGGTCGCGTGGTCGCCATGTACATCGAAGACCGCTTTGTCGATCCCGACGGCCCCTACGTGAAGGCCGAGGAACTGCACTCCATCGGGCGCATGAACGGGCTGGGAAACTATGTAAGAACAAGGGACGCGTTCATCACCATTCCGCGCATCTCCTACGAAGAATGGAAAAAGGGGCAGCGATAGCGCGGTTCGAATCCCTGCTCAACTGACCGGGGCCAGGTGCTTGGTCTTCGAATAGGTGTAGATGATGCGGTGGACGACGGTGATGGTGGAGAGCACGGCCAGAATCCACAGCACCGGGGCCATCGCCCCCCAGTGGTTGAACAGCGCGCCTATGAGGATCAGCACGATCCGCTCCGGCCGCTCCAGGAAGCCCACCTTGCACTGGCCGATGAGAGCCTCGGCGCGGGCGCGCGTGTAGCTCACCATCAGCGAAGTCACCATCACGAAGGCCACCAGCACCACGTAGCGGAAGCGGTTGATGCGGCCGTAGTAGACCAGCAGGCCGAAGAACAGAACCACGTCGGAGTAGCGGTCGATCACCGAGTCAAAGAAGGAGCCGAAGACAGTGACCTGATTGTTGCGCCGGGCCACGCGGCCGTCCATCATGTCGAAGATGCCGGCGCAGAAGATCACCAGGGCCGCGTAAAGGAACATGCGGTCGCTGTTTGATGCGTTGGCGTGGCCAAACAGAAATGCGGCCGTGATGTTGATGACCAGGCCGAGAAAGGTAAGTACGTTGGGAGAGATGCGAGTGAGCGCCAGGCCGTACACGATGCGATCAAGTAGCCAGCCGCAGGCGCGGCCAAAGGCGCTGGTCCAGGTGGTCATTGCTTGTCTTCCTTGCTTCTAGTTCTTTGCCGCTACTTCCTTGCCGCTACTTCCCGCCGGCGGCGGCTTCGTCCTGCTCGTCGTCTTCGTCAGCTTCATCGTGAATGGTGGTCAGCTTCAGAATCTCAAGCTCGCGCTTGCCGTTCGGGGTGACGATGGTGGCCACGTCTCCCACCCGCTTGCCCACCAGGCCGCGCCCAATCGGCGAGGTGGTTGAAATCAGCCCCTTGGATACGTCGGATTCCTCGCTGGTCACAAGCCGGTACTCGATCTCCTCGTCCTTGGTGGAGTCGTAAACCACCACCGTTGACCCGAAACCGGCCTTGTCCCTGGGAATATTGGCGAGGTTCACCAGGGAAAGCTCGGCCATCCGCTTCTTGAGCTGTCCCAGCCGCGCATTCACAAAATCCTGGCGCTGTTTCGCCATGTGATACTCGGCGTTCTCCGACAAGTCTCCCATGGCCACGGCCTTCTTGATCTCTGCGGGAAGCTCGTGGGAGAGCTCATGCTCAAGAATCTTGATCTCGTCGAGAATCTGCTTCTTAATGTGCTCGGGCATCCATGGTCCGTGGCGGGGAGCGGAGCTGCTCCATCCGCAAAAGATGAAAGAACCTGACTTCTCATTATACGCGGGGGCGAGAGGCAGCTTCCAGCTCCTAGCTTTCAGCTCTCAGCTATCAGCTTTCAGCCAGACCGCGAAACCTTTCCGCCTTCCTGCCTGCGGTCAGTTCCCCAACGAACAGTTGGCACTGGTTCAGTGCATTTGAGCCTCAGGTGCAAAGCTGGAGGCTAGAAGCTAGCGGCTAGAAGCTGCTTTATCGTCCAGAAACGACTGCAAAATCAGCGTGGCCGCCACCTGGTCCACTACCCGGCGGTGCTGCTGGCGGGCGTGGCCGGTTTCATACAAAATCCGGTGAGCTTCGCGACTGGTCAGCCGCTCATCCCACAGGTGGATGGGCAAGCCGGTCAGCTCGCCCAGTTCGACGGCAAACGCCCCAGTTTTGCCGGCTTGCGGGCTGGCCTCGCCAGACAGGTGCAGAGGGTTGCCCACCACGATGCCGGCCACGTCAAATCGCTTGGCCAGCCGCGCCAGCGAGCGCAGGTCGTCTCGTGAAGCACCGCTGCCTCTGCGTTTCCGCTCCAGCGTCAGCACCGGCTGCGCGGTCAGGCCCAGCTCGTCAGAGACGGCCACCCCGATGCGGCGATTGCCCACGTCGAGGCCCAGAAAGCGAGGATGAGGGTCGGATTCCAGGTTTCTGCTCCTGTTTCTGCTTCTGATTCCCGCTTCCAGCTTAATGCTCCTCGCTGAAGGGGAAGCGCCGTGCGCCGCCGGTTGCACCCGATACAATCGTAAAGAGAGAGTCCTCTCGGGGATTCTACGCGTCTTAAGTGAGTGAAGGGTCAACAGAAACAGGATGGTACGGCGCAAATGGAAGAGCAGAAAGAAGAAACGGTCTGGCGCGGCGGGTATACTGCTGAGCCTCTTTCTGCTTGCCCTTCTTGCCGCCGGCGGGGTTGGCTGGCTGATTCTGGCGCCGTACGGACCGGAAACAGAGACCTTTGTTGAACTGGCCCCAGGCTCGTCCACGGCCCTGATCGGCCGGCAACTGCAGGCCGCCGGGGTGGTCCGCAGCCGGTTTGCTTTCGATCTGCTTCGCTTCTGGAAGCGGGGAACGCTCAAGGCCGGCGAGTACCAATTCGACCATCCGGCGCCGGTGACTGAGGTTTATGCGCGGATCGCGCGCGGCGACGTTTTCACAGTGACGCTGACGGTTCCCGAGGGCGCGAACATTTTCGACATCGCCGCGCGCGTGGAGCAGGCCGGGTTCAGCACGCGCCGGGAATTTCTTGACGCGGCGATCGGACAGGCGGGCCTGGTGGCCGACCTGGATCCTGGGGCAAAGAGTTTGGAGGGTTACCTGTTTCCCGATACCTACCGTTTTGCGCGCAAGACGACTCCGGCGCAGATTTGTGCTGCTCTGGTGCGGCGCTTCCGCGCGGCGGCCAGTCAACTGGGATTGAAAGAGAATGTGCGCCAGGTGGTGACCATTGCTTCGCTGGTGGAACGGGAAACCGCAATCGACGCTGACCGGCCGCTGGTGGCCAGCGTCTTTCAGAACCGGCTCAGAAAGAAGATGCCGTTGATGACAGATCCCGCAGTGATTTACGGACTGGAGCTCGAGGGCCGATGGCGGGGCACGCTCTACCACAGCGATCTTGATCGCAATACTCCATACAACACCTATCTGCACAATGGTTTACCGCCGGGTCCGGTGGCAAACCCCGGGGTCCGTTCATTGCGCGCCGCCATGCAGCCGGCCCAAACGGATTACCTCTATTTTGTTGCCGCTGGAGCCGATGCGCAGGGACATTCCCTGTTTTCCAGCAGCCTGGACGAGCACAACCGGAACGTTACCGGCTACCGGCACGCGCTCAAGAAGGCAGGCGGGCAATGAGAACGATCATCGGCAGGACAAGCGGCCGTCTCGCCCAAATTGCCGCGCTGGCGCTTCCGCTGCTGCTCTCCGGCTGCTTTGTCATTTCCACTCACCGCAGCCTGCCTGTTCCCAAGGCGCCGGCGGTGGTGCAGACAGCTACGCCCGATGAACTTGTGGCGCGGATGGACAAGCGCTGGGAAGATCTTCAGAGCATGACCGCTACCGTCGAGATTCAGCTCAGCGTGTACAAAACCGCGGCGGGAGAGGCCACGGACTACACCACCATCCGCGGGGTCATCCTGATGCGCAAGCCCCAGATGCTGCGCGTGCTGGGACGAGTTCCGGTGCTCGGCACGCGTGCTTTCGACATGGTGAGCGACGGAAAGAATTTCACCCTCTGGATTCCCTCCAAAAACAAGGCTATAAAAGGGTCTAACTTGTTGACAAAGAAGTCTTCCAGCACCATCGAAAATATCCGGCCGGATTTCTTTTTCGACGCCATGGTGGTGCGCGGGCTGGATCGGGACGACGATTACTCAGTAGCGGCGGATTCAGAAACAATCGAGGACGCGTCAAAGAAGCACCTGCTGTTTACGCCCGAATATAACTTGAACATCATGCGCCGCAAGGCCGGAACCCATGAGGAGAAGCCAGTGCGCGTGATCAGCTTCCATCGCGAGGATCTTCTTCCTTACGAACAGGATCTGTATGACAGCGATGGCAACCTGGAGACCCATGTCATCTATGCCAACTACCAGGACTTTGGCGAAGACAAGTACCCATCGACGATCACCATCAAGCGCCCTATCGACGGTTTCCAGATCGTAATCACGGTCCAGAGCGTGAAGCAGAACCAGCAGTTGACCGACGATCAGTTCCAATTCGATATTCCCCCGGAAACCGAGATCCAGAATCTGAACTGAGATGCAGAATCCTCGATAAAAGAAATGGGGCGCCCGGCGGGCGCCCCATTCTTTGCTGCGTGAAACGGTTGGTTAGAAGGTGAACCGTCCACCCACTTGCATCAAGCGCTGTGTTCCCGCAGCGGTAATCCAGCCAAAAGTCGATGAAGTTGGGGTACCGCCTATGGTTTTGGCTACGCCGCTTGCATTAGGTCCGCTCAGGCTCACCAGGTTGAAGACGTTCGTTGCCTCACCCCGAAGCTCGAAGACCATACCGCGCTCGAGATGGAAATCGCGGGACATAGCCATGTCGACGTCCCTGTAGCCGGGAGCCCGCAGGTAGTCGCGCGGCGTGTTACCGTCGGCTCCGCCCGGACCGATGCCGGTGGTGCCATTGGAGGGAGTACCGTTGGCAACGAATGCCGCGGTGTTGAACCATGCGTACCGGCTGACGCTGCGTGGACGATGCGGATCCAGGAACGCGCTTACGCCGGGAACCCGATTCGGACGGTTCGTCGAGGAAGGATCGCCGTTGTAAGCCGAGCCGCTCACGACGTTCACCGGCGTGCCGCTATACAAGGAGATGATCGGCGAGATCATCCAGCCGTTCACCACCTGCTTCATCAGGAAGTTGCTGCCACGGTAGTAGTCGAGCGTCCAGATCCCCGAGATGGTGGAAGTGTGGCGCCGATCGACGTCCATCGGGCTGCGTTCTTCCTTGAGTGCATAGAAATCCTGGTAACCGCCGCCCGTGCCCACGCCGTTGTTGGACATGCTCTGGAACGACTTGGCGAACACGTAGAAGCCGCTGAGCATCAGGTTGTGGGTCAGGGGGTGGTTTGCCGAGATTTGCAGCGAGTGGTAAGAGGCTGTTTGATGAGCCTGGAGATAAGAGACAACGCCCAGGGCGCCGCTTTGGTTGTACGGGCGCCGCCCATTGGCGTTGGAGGTGGTGGCGCCGGAGGCCCAAACCGGAGCGTTGGCATCGAGTTCCACAGGCAGCTGGTGCGAGAGCGTGGCGACATAGGCTGCCATCAGGCTTACATTCTTCGGCAACTGCCGTTGGATTGCCGCGTTGAGCTGGTAGGAATACGGCCACTGGTAGTTGGGGTCGATGGTCTCAACGCCCGCATTTGCCAGGAAGCGCGGGCTGGAGGGATTGAAGGCGTACGGGAAGATACTGGTGCCGCTGGGGAACGACGGGGTGCAGCCAATCACCTTATTGGAATAGACGTGGGTAAACGACGAGATGCAGGTAAATGTCTGCCTCACGGCGAACGGGTTGGCGTTGGCAGGCTGGTTCCACTGGTTACCGCTGACCGAGCCGTAGAAGATGCCGGCGCCGGCGCGGACAGCGGTTTTGCCGTCACCAAAGGGATCCCAGGCGAGGCCGATGCGGGGCGAGATGTGGTGATAACGGTTGCTCGCGATTCCGCGCGGTATACCGGGGTCGCCCGGGAAGAGCATGCCCTTGGGCGCTCCGGGCACCAAGGTGGACTGGACGTTCGGAATGAAACTCGCGGTCAGATTCTGCGACTCGACCGGAGCGGTCTGCACATCCCAGCGCAGGCCCAGGTTGACGGTCAGGCGCGGCAGGATGCGGTAGTTGTCCTGCAGGAAGGCCGCCCAGTACCAGTTGCTGAGGAAACCCTTGTAGGGCGTGTCCTGCTCCATCGAGTTGACCTGGCCGGTGAGGAAGTCGGACATCGCATTTTCAGTGGTTCCCGGAAACCCGGACGGGTTGAAGGTAAACACGCCGAAGTTATACAGGTTGCCGCGCAGCATGTCTTTTTCGAGCGAGAGTTCGCCACCGAAATCGATTTGCTGCTTGCCCTTGGTGATGCTGACCAGATCGCGAAGCGAGTAGAAGTCGGTATCGCTGACCGGCCCGGCCAGAGCATTGCTGGTGCTGAAGTATCCGGTGATGTTGAGCGACGGCAGAGTCAGCGGACCCTGCGTCCTATAGTCGGAGCCGAGACTGTCAAGACCGACGGCGGGCAGATTGATGCGGCCGCCGGCTACGCGGGTAAATGTAACCCACGCCTGGTTCACCGTTTTGGCGCTGAAGGTGTGGATGTCGCTGATGTTGGTGTTGTACTGCTTCGAGTAGGACTGGTTGGTAAACCAAGGGATGGAGCCGTTACCGAACGCGTTCTGCGTGGTGTTGAGATAGAAGAAGCTGGCCGCCACGTGGTCTTTGTCCGAAAGGGTTTCGTCAAATTTGCCGAGGTACTCGTTCTGATCGGTCGGTCCGATGTAGTAACCGGCATAGGCATTGGTGGTGGTGTTGGTGGGCTGCGGAATGTATTTCGACAACACGGTTGCCGCGGTCACATCCAGCAGGCTTGAGGGAATACAGTTCTGTTTTGGCGTCGAGCAGTTGGGAGCGCTGTTGCTCCCGACCATGGGGGTGACTGCGAGTCCATTGGTGTTTCCCGGATAGGCGCCGGGCATATAGAGAGTGGTCGAAAGGGCCGTGAAATCACCCTGACGCTGGGCAGGCGAGGGCAGGACACCGCCGCTCAGCGGCGTGCCCACCACCTGACGTAGCCCAGCATAGCTAAAGAAGAAGAAGGCCTTGTCCTTCTTCACCGGGCCGCCCACCGCACCGCCGAACATGTTGCGGCGATAGTGCTGCGCTGTGGTCTGGCCCCACGGAATCGCGTTCAGCGCCGTGTTGCGGTTGAACTCAAACAGCGAGCCATGAAACTGGTTGGTGCCCGATTTAGTCACGGCCGTCACCACCGCTCCCGACATGCGACCGTATTGCGCGGCAAAGTTGTTGGTCTCCACGCGGAACTCCGCCAGCGCGTCCGGGTTGGGCAGCGGGTTGCCGTAGTTGCGCAGGCCCGTCTCATTGATGCCGCCGTCCAGGTAGTAGCTCACCGTCGGTACCCCGGCGTCGATGCCGCCATTTACCTGCACCTGCGTTGAAGGTACGCCGATCTGGAAATTCGGGGTTCCGTTGGCGTTGCTCTGCGCGCTCGAGCTGTTGGCCATTACACCCGGCGTCAGCGAAAGCTCCGCGTACGCATTCCGGTTCACCAGAGGCAGGCTGACGATTTCGGCAGGCGTAACGGTTCTGCCCAATTCCGCTGTGGTGGTCTCCACCAGGGGCGGAGCCTCGGTGACCGTGATGGTCTGGCTGGCGCCGCCGACCGTCAGCACCACATTCAACTGCTGGGTCTGATCGACCGCGATGACGAGGTTCTGCTGCAAGAACTTCTTGAAACCCGCGGCGTTCACTTCAACGGTGTATTTGCCGATGGGAAGGTACTGGATGAGATAGGCGCCGTCGCTGCCCGCCGCGGTGGCCCGCGAAAACCCGGTATCGACGTTGGTCGCCTTGATGGTGGCCGTGGTTACCAGCGCACCTGATTCGTCTTTCACGGTGCCGGCGATGGAGCCGGTGATCTGCTGCGACCAGGCCATCAGGCTGCCGCCCAGAATGAGAACGAACATCGCGAAAACGCGAATACCCGTCGATGCGAGAATATGCCTCGCATATCTACCTGTGTTCATACTGCCTCCAAGAGTGAATATTGCTGGTTGTCGTTGGTTGAAAGTGTTGAGGCTGCACTGCGCCTGTCCAGAGAGCGGGTGCGAATTGAAAATCCATGTTCAGCGCACATGTTCTTTAAATGCCTGATGAGCGCAAAGCACCCGCACCCACAAGCTATTCGTCATGTGGGTGTTTCGTGGTGATCTAAGTCGCATCGAGCAATCGTCGATTCTCACCCCTTGGTCAGGGTCCTTCAGCCGCCAGAAGAGCGGCTTTCCCGGCCCCCAAGGCCTCAATCCGGTCCAGGCCCCCCCTGGAATCCGGGCTGAAATTGGCGTCGATGAAACCGCACATTCCGAGGTCGACTAAGGATCGTCCCAATAGGTCGCGCGAGCAAGTTAATTCGCAGTGGTGCCCACTGTGGGCACCACCGTAGGGAGTTTCAGCTTGGCGTGGTGGAATATTAATAGAATCAATTAGATGCGGGCGCACGGCAAGCCAGCCGATGGGTTGGGGCATGGGGTTTTTCCAGGTTGCAAGCGGTACCCGCATGGCCGGGTGGGCTGGCAGGCTTCGCGTGCAGGGGAAAGTTTCTGCCCGGATTGAGTAGAATAATGGTCTTGCCGAACAGAGGAGCCTGGACGCTCGGGAGCTCGCCGGCAGGAATCTGGATGATCTTTTCCTATCGATTCCGGGCCCGTTACCGTAAAGAAGAGCGAGCTTATATCGATTAAGGGAAGGACCGCGGTCTGTGGCGCGCAATGGACGCTGCAGGCGGGGCAAGACGGTTGAGGAAACGCCGATGACAGAGACTATGGCGCCGCCGACGCCGCAGATCGAAGATCCGCTCGATCCGGAACTTTGCTGGGCGCTGCTGGGGCGGGTTGCATCGAGTGCCCAACTGAAGCGCGCAACCAGGCTGAAGGAACTCCTCTTTTACATTGGCCACCGTTCCCTCAAGGAGGGTTGCGACCAAGTCCACGAGCAGGAGATCGGGTTCAAGGTCTTTGGGCGGTCGGATAGCTACGACACCAGCGTCGATAATATTGTGCGCACCAATGTAAGCGACCTGCGCAAGCGCATTGAGGCTTATTTCAATTCCGAGGGTTTGCACGAGAGCGTGGTCATGGATATCCCTCGGGGCAGCTACATTCCCGTCTTCCGCCATCGTCAGGCGGGGTCGCAATTCGACGCGGAATCGGCCGCCGCCGTCCCCGAGTTGCCTGGCGAGATTCAGGAGCTTCCACGGGTCTCAAAGCGGCGGCGCTGGATGCAGGCCGCAATCATCGCCGAAGCGCTGATCGCCCTGCTGCTCGCCGCCGGCTGCCTGACCCTCTGGATCCAGAATCGCGCCGTCAATCGTTCGCTTTACGCATGGCAGTACAAACCCGCCGTCGCGGCATTCTGGTCTGACTTCCTGGGCTCCAGTCCTGACACGGATGTGGTCATGCCCGACACCTCCTTTGCCATGCTTCAGAGCATCAGCGGAAAGACATTCTCATTCAATGAATATCTGAGCCGCAACTACACCAGCGCGCTTCAGGCTTCGGACCTCAGCCCTGACACGCGCCTTGCCCTGGGTTTGATTGCTGCCAGGAACCTGGGGACACCGAGCGGATTCAAGCTGACCCAACGCATCCTCGCCCTTGATCCGTTAGGCAAGAGAATCCACGCATACTACGCGCGCGATTACATGCCTGCGCTGCTTAAGAAAGACAATGTGATTCTCATCGGCGCCCGCATCGCCAACCCCTGGGACGAATTGTTTGAAAGCCGGATGAACTTCTTCGCGAAAACCCAGGATAGTGTCACATCCATAACCAACCGCACGCCCAACTCCGGGGAGCAGCCGGTCTACGATCGCACCGACTCGGTCGGATATTGCACCGTCGCGTACCTGCCCAATCCAAGCAGCGGCGGCGGAGTTCTGCTGATGGAGGGCACAAGCGCCGAGGCCACTGAAGCCGCCGGGGACTTTCTTCTATCGGATGACCAGTTGTCAAACTTCAGGAATATGCTCCATGTGAGCAGGTTCCCGTACTTTGAAGTACTGCTGAAGATTTCGGCAGTACGAGGCACTCCCTTGACCGTGACCATCCAGGCCTACCGGACCTATCCGAAGCGCTAATCTCTGCTCACGCTGGAGGGTTAGAGTCCGCTCCCCTTATTGCGGCGGCCCGTTGCGGGGAACGGTGGGCGTTCCTCCCTGGGGCTGAACCATCACGTTGACTGCGGTTGCGGTGAAGGTTCCATCCTTGAGGGCGCCCTCGGCGCGCACCGAGTCACCCACCTGAATATCGGCCAGCGTGACCGGATCGCGGCGCTTGCGGAAGGTGGTGTTTTCGTCGGCGACAAAGGCGTGCGGAGCATTGTCGAGGGCCCCCATGACCGTGACTTTCACGCCGTCGATGGCCGTAACCTTGCCCTGAATCCAGGTTTTGCCGTAGCTGGCCCGCATCTCTTCCATTTGCTTTGCCCGCTCGGGATCAAACTGGACAATGACCGTTGCGCCCATGGATTTGGCCGTGGCATCCACCTCGCCCATGGCGCCAATGGCGTCGCCGACCTTGATGTCTGTGGCTTTGATCTGCTGCGGCGGATTGCCGCCCCGGCCCATGCCGCCGCCTTGGCCGCCGCCCATGCCCTGTCCACCGCCTCTGCCCTGGCCGCCGCCTCTGCCCTGGCCGCCACCCATGCCCTGGCTGCCGCCCGTGCCGGCCGGCATCTTCATGATGCGGGTGTTGGCGCTGAAGTGAACTGTGTAGATCTCGCCGGTTTCGGTTTTCACCGTGTAGTGATCGGCGCCGGCATCAGTCACCGTGCCCATCAGCCCGCGCCCGCCGCCCATGCCCATCCCCATGCCGCCATAGCCGCCCCGGCCGCCGCGCTGGCCGTTGCCCCCGGCTCCATTTCCCGCTCCGTTGTTCTGAGGCGTTGCAGTACCCGTGTTTGCATCCTGAGCCCACGCGGCGGCGCCCAGTGCAAGCGAGAAGACGATGGCGGATAAGAATCGGGTTTTCATGAGAGCTCCTGAAACCGGGCAGCAATGCCCTACACCCATAGACGCAGGAAACGCGCGGGGAGACGACGGGGAGCAGCTTAGTGGGTACTTTGCGCGGCGATCAGTTGCTGGAAGGCGGGCACGTCGCGGAGGCTCACAAAGCTGTTGTCTTCCGAGATCTTCTTTGCATTGGTATACCCCTCGTTGAGGGCCATGCGGAGGTTATCGATGGCGCATTCGCGCTGTCCGGCGCTGACGCAGCTCTTGGCCATGTAATAGTGCAGCGCGCCGCGTTCCTGGACGTTAGTCGGGTTTTGAATGCTCGCACCGGTGTTCGAATCGAAGATCTGCGGATCGATGGCCAGCGCCGCCTGGTAATCGGCCCATCCCTTCTTGAACTTGTGCTGGGCGAGCTGGTTTGAACCCAGATTTCTGAGAACCAGGGCGGATTTGGGATCGATTTTGAGCGCCTTGCGGTAATAACGCTCGGCGGTCCCGTAATCCTTGAGGGAGTCGTACACAGTGGCCAGGTTGTTGAGAACATCGGCGTTGCGGGGGTCCAGCTTGAGTGAGGCGTTATAGCAGCGGGTGGCGTCCTTCATATTGAACATCATCTGATAGGCAATGCCCATCTTGTTCCAGAGGGAGGGAGTCATTTCCGTGACCTTGGAGTAGGCGGCGATGGCTTGCTGGTAGTGCTGGTGAACGTAGAGGGAGTCGCCGAGCTGCTCGGGAGTGGGCTGGTGGGCCGGGGCTGCGGGAGCCGCCTGCGCAGCAGGTCCGGAAGCAGCCGGGGAAATTGCGCCAGGCGCTGGGGCCGGGGTCCGGTCTTGAGCCTGGGCAGGAACCTGCGTCGGGGTCTGGGCCGGAGTTTGGGCTGGGCTCTGGGCTGCGGTCTGGGCCGGAGTTTGGGCCGGAGGCTGCGGTGCAACCTGGGCCGTAGCCTGGGCAGGGTAAGCGAAGTGCGCCGCCATGAGACCCGCGAGTATAGCAAGGCCCGGTAGCCTGCGAAGTTCTTCGAACCCGGACATCTTACCTCCCCGCAGATTCCCTGCCCGCCAGGATTTCAAGGGACTATCAACAGCCTTTATCGCCCCATGAAACTAAAACACCATGTATTAGACCACCAAATTCAGAATGGGGCGAGCGGAGGCGCGAATAATCCTTTCGCACAATCGCAAATTCACGGAGCCGAAGGGCAAGGGGTCCGCGGTACACTTTTGCCAGTGCGGGAGGCAAGAGCCATGAAAACAACGGCAGCGGACAGTACGCATGCGCAGGTGGCCGCCCGGTTTAGCGCGGCGCGGCGGCGGACGCTCGAGTTGTGCTCCGGGCTCACCGCCGAAGACATGATGGTGCAGTCCTGCCCTGAGGCGTCCCCGGCCAAGTGGCACCTGGCCCACACGGCCTGGTTCTTCGAGTCGTTTGTGCTCCGCGAGTTCCTGCCCGGCTACCGGCCGTTCAACGCGGATTTTCACTGGCTGTTCAACAGCTATTACGAAGGCTTCTCGGCATTCCCAGAGAAGCGGCTGCGGGCCTCGTTTTCGCGGCCTGCGCTCGACGAGATTTTGCGCTACCGCGAGCACGTGGACCGGGGAATAGAGCGATTGCTCGAAGCCGGAGCGGAATCGGGGGACGGCGCTGAGGCCGAGGCGCTGCGGCGAATCGAACTGGGCGTAAACCATGAAGAGCAGCACCAGGAGCTGCTGCTGACCGACATCCTGCATGCGTTTTTTACCAATCCGCTGCGTCCGGTCTACAAAAGCGGAGCGGAGGTGGAATCCCAGGTCTCAGAGTCGAGACCTGGGGCACCCAGCCTCGATTTCAAGCAGTTTGAGGGCGGAATGCGGGAGGTTGGCCACCAAGGGACGGGCTTCTGTTTCGACAATGAGCTGCCGCGGCACCGGGTATGGCTGGAGCCGTTTTCGCTGGCCCGGCGTCTCGTCACCTGCGCGGAATTTGCGGATTTCATCGCCGATGGCGGCTACCGGAGGCCGGAGCTCTGGCTTTCGGCGGGCTGGGACGCGGTAAAGCGCAACGGCTGGCGCGCCCCGCTCTACTGGGCGAGCGAAGACGGCGAGTGGAGCGTCTTTACCCTACGCGGCGAACTGCCTCTGAAAGTGCTGGCAATGTCGCCCGTGAGCCAGGTGAGTTTTTACGAGGCCGACGCCTATGCGCGCTGGGCCGGGCATCGCCTGCCCACCGAGTTTGAGTGGGAAGCCGCCGCCGAGGGGCAGCCTGTGGAAGGGAATTTGCTCGATTCCGGGCTGCTCATTCCCTCTCCCACAAATCTCCTCCAAAACCAGCACCCCACGAAGTGGTGGTTCGGGGGGTGTTGGAGTTGGACGGCCAGCGCTTACCTGGGCTATCCGGGGTTCAAGCCGCTCGCGGGCGCGCTGGGAGAGTACAACGGCAAGTTCATGAGCGGACAGATGGTGCTGCGGGGCGGCTCGTGCGTTACGCCGGCGGCGCACATTCGGGCCACCTACCGTAACTTCTTTGCTCCGGAGACGCGCTGGCAGTTTTCCGGAATCCGGTTAGCTTTTTAATCGAAATCGGTCGGCATTTTAATCGAATTCCGCCGCTATCTTTGTAACCTTTTTAGGGCGAGGTAGCATCCAACTGACCGCATGACAACTTTCGTCTTCCCCACAATTGCTTTACAAACCGAAGAACGCGCCGCGGACAAGCGCGTCACCGGCAAACGCGATGGCAGACTCGATGCCAAGCTCGATATCGACCAGCGAGTTGCCGAGGCGGTGCGCCGGGGGCTCAGCTCGCGGCCCCGGCGGTTGCCGCCCTGGCTCTTTTACGACCAGGCCGGCTCGCGGCTCTTCGACGAGATTACCGGCCGGCCGGAATATTACCTGACCCGGACCGAGCGCGGCATTCTGGCGGCGCATGCTCAGGCCATGATCGCGCGGGCGGCCGGCCCGGCCCGGAACCAGCGCGGCGCGAACCATCCGCCCCGGCTGCGGATTACGGAGCTGGGCGCCGGTTCGGCTGACAAAACGCGGCTGCTGCTCAAGGCGGTTGTCGAGCGGCAGGGCCACGTGCTCTACGAGCCGGTGGATGTCTCAGCCAGCGCGCTCGACGCAGCCCGGGAACGCATCGAGCGGGAGATTGCCGGAGTCGTGGTGGCTCCGCGGGTGATGGACTACACGCACGGCAGCCGGCGCGGCCTGAAGTTCGAACCCACGCATGCAGGCGAACGCCGGCTGGTGCTCTATATCGGATCGAGCATCGGCAACTTCGATCCCCCGGAGGCGATGCGGCTGCTCAAACGGGTGCGGGCCGGACTGAAGCCCGGCGACGGCCTGTTGCTGGGCGTGGACCTGGTCAAGGACGAAGCTGCGCTGCTGGTGGCCTACGACGATGTGGCCGGGGTGACGGCCGACTTCAACCTGAACCTGCTGACGAGGCTGAACCGTGAGCTGGACGCGGACTTCTACCTGGAAAGCTTCGAGCACCGGGCGATTTGGAACCAGAGAGAGTCGCGCATCGAGATGCATCTCGAGAGCCGGATCGCGCAGAAGGTCCGGCTGGCGGCGCTGAATCTGGAAGTGGACTTCGCCGAGGGCGAAACCATCCATACCGAAAACAGCTACAAGTATCTGCCCGGACAGGCGGAGACGATGCTGGCCGAAGCCGGCTTCGCCGCGGCGGGAAGCTGGACGGACGACCGAGGCTGGTTCAATGTCTGTCTTGGGCGGGCAGAGTAGACAGGCCTCGTCAAAAGGGCCTTCTACCAGTGCGCGACTTCGCAAGCCTCTGAAAATCTTGTTCCGGAGGGAGGCGGGGGTTTCAACCCCCGCAAAAAGCTGACAGAATTGACGCGGGCTTCAGCCCCGGACGCCTTCCGCTAAGTTCACCCGAAATCCGAAGCTTCTTCGCAGCCTGTTGAGCTGTGGTTCCCAGGTCTCAGAATCGAGACCTGGGGCGCCCGCTTCGTTTACCTCGGCGCCGCGATCCTCACCAGCAAAATGTCGTGACTGGCCAGCTCGATGGGCTGGTTCTCGGTAAGCGTCACGTCCTGGCCCGTCCACAGGTCCTTGCCCTTTTGCGGGCCATGCAGCCCCAGCTTGGCCAGGCTCAGATGGAAAGGATGGCTGGACCAGCGGTCGGCGCCCACGTTGAGCACGGCCACTGCCATTGCCCCGCCGGAGAGGTGCCGGGTCCAGACTTCAACTTCGCCGTCGGCGTAGGCCCGGGTTCCTTCGCGGCCCAGCTTGTCCTGGTCGATGGCGATCACGTCGCGGTTGGTCAGGATGGCCTTGACCTCGGGCGTCATATTGGGCAGGTCGTTGCCGGCCAGCAGCGGCGCGGCCAGCATGGCCCACATCGAAAAGTGGGAGCGGTTCTCGGCCGGCGACAGCTTGCCGTTGCCCACCTCCAGCATGTCGGGATCGTTCCAGTGACCCGGACCCGCGTATTTGGCCAGACCCGCCTGCTGATTGATGATGTCGTAGATGCTGCCCCAGTTGGCCTGCACGTCGCCGGTGGTGCGCCACAGGTTGCCGCCGATCCCCGGCGCCCACTCCCACGGCGCATCCCAGCCGTACTGGCAGAGCGAGTAGACGATGGGGCGGCCGGTGGACATCAGCGCCCTGCCCATCTTGTCGTAGGCATCGATCATCAGCCGCATCTGCTCGGCTTTGTCGTTGGGAGCCTGCTTGGCCATCACATCCTGCCTGAAGCTGCACAGGTCGTATTTCAGGTAGTCGATGCCCCAGTGAGCATAAAGCTCGGCGTCCTGCACCTCGTGGTCCAGCGAGGCCGCAAAACCGGCACAGGTCTTGGAGCCCGGTCCCGAGTAGATGCCGATCTTCAGGCCCTTCGAGTGAACGTAATCGGCCAGCGCTTTCATGTCGGGAAACTTCTCGTTGCTGTGCAGTACTCCCCTCGCGTCGCGCTCGCCTTCCCAGGTGTCGTCGATGTTGACGTAGATGTAGCCGGCGTCTTTCATGCCGGTGGCCACAATCTGGTCGGCAGCGGCGCGCACCTTCTTGTCGTCGACACTTCTGTTGAAGAAGTTCCAACTGTTCCAGCCCATGGGCGGGGTCGGAGCGATCACCTGCGGCGCAGCGTGCTGCGGCTTCGGTGCAGTTGCGGTTTGGGCTGCGGTTGTATAGGATGCCAAGGCAAGAACAGCTAAGGAAAGTGAAGCGAAAAAGCGCATGATGAACCTCTGAAAACGATCTCAGGGAATACTATGCCGGGAGAGCCGGGTTGGGCAATGCTGGGGACTGCGCGGCAGGCCCGGCACATCTCAATTGCAGCAGAGTATGAAGGATACGGGCTTTGCTGACTGCAAAAATACACGATCGGGTTGTGAGTGTTTCTGCTTTGAAAGGGCGCGGCTTCAGCCGCGCCCTTTCAAAGCCCACCACCTGGTGTCCGCCGAGGCGAAGCCGCTCCGCCATGTTACCGCGCATCTTGCCCAGGCCGATCAATCCAAGTTGCATAAATCCTCCACTATCGATCTGCTATAAAACGCCAAGACTTAGTAGCTCGCTCCGCAACTTATCCGCGCCCTCAAAGTGGATGGCTGTTATTCCTGCCTTCGCCGCCGCGGCCACATTCTCTGGCCGGTCGTCGATGAACAGAATCCGCTGCGGCGGCCGGCCCAGGATGTCCAGCGCTCTTTGATAGATGGCCGGGCTCGGCTTGCGCAGGCCCAGATAACAGGAACTCAACGCCACCTTGAGATAGTTGCGCAGGCCGAAGGTCTGGAAGCGATATTCATTGGTCTCGCGCGCCTCGTTGTTGAGCGCGCCTAACATGCACTTATTGAATGCCGCAAGTTCCTCGAGGGTTCCCAGCGCCCCGTCCGGGAGTATTTTGGACTGTGCGAGGATGAACGCAAAAAACTCATCCTGGGAGAAACTGCGCGGCTCGGTGAATACAGTCGCGTCCAGGTAGGTCTTCAGCGGAATCGCGCCCCGCTCCCAGGCGGGATATGCCAACTGGTGCCTGGCCTCAAAGCCGACCGGATCGAGGTGGAAGCGTTCCACCGCAAGCGCGCGCTCGCGCGTGTCCCAGCCGTTGGTCAGCAGGACTCCGCCCACGTCGAAGAGGATCACGTCGAAGGGGAACATCGGCGCCTTTCAGTGTGCGTTGCTCAAGATGAATCCTCGATGAAATCTGTGGGGGGACCTTCGGCAATCGTTGGCCTTCGCATTTAACCGGAAGGCGTCTCCCTTCACAAGGGGCCGAAAAACTTCCCTCTGGGGCTAAAGCCCACGCCGATATTGCTGGTCATGATATACGGGCTGAACAGGCTGCGCAAAAACTCATTCGGAGCTGCAAGAAGTGTCAGGGCACGACCGGGGCACCGGGGAGCCCTCTGGGCCGGGTCGCGTGCCGCAAGTGCTGCAAAATCAACGAGGGCTTTAGCCCCTGAGGCCTGCTCTTCGTGCGATTTCAGGCCTTTTTCCGCAACCTGTGAAGCCCGTACCCTTCACCGGGAATGCGTCTTTTTCGAGGTCAGTTACGCCGGGTTTGCGGAGCCGTCTCCGCACTGATACTTTGCTTCGATGGCCAGGACCTTTTTGAACCGCCGGGTAAATCGCGGTTCCCCGGTAATGAAATGCGCCCCGATAAAGGCGTTCACAACCTCGAATGCCAAAGCCGGTCCAATGATGCGCGCGCCCAGCACGATTACGTTCATATCGTCGTGTTCCACGCCCTGGTGCGCCGAATAGGTATCGTGGCACATGCCGGCGCGAATGCCGGGAATCTTGTTGGCCGCCACGCACACCCCAACGCCTGAACCGCAAATAAGAATCCCGCGCGGCGCATCGCCACGCTTCACTGCCAGACCCACCTTCTCGGCAAAGTCGGGATAGTCGTCCAGGGGATCGACTTGATAGGCTCCCAGGTCGATGACCTCATGGCCGGCCTGGGCCAGATAGGCGCGAACCTCCTCCTTCAGAGGAAATCCGGCATGGTCGGAACCGATGACTAGCTTCACTTGTGATCCCTTCCGTGGGCTCAGCGGAGTTAGCGGTGCTGGCGGGGCTAGCGGTGTTAGCCGTGCCGCCTGATTGCTAACTCCGCCAGCACCGCTAACACGCGCGACGCGCGACTAGCTCCGCTTCCGTTTACTTCACCAGCTTTTTGGCGCGCGCGGCTACATTCTCAGCGCTGAATCCCAACTCCTTCATTACAATCGGTCCGGGCGCGGAGGCTCCAAAGCGGTCGAGGCCGATCACGTCGCCTTCCAGGCCTACATACTTCCACCAGCCTAGCGTGGCGCCGGCCTCAATGGCCAGCCGGGGCACGCCCGCGGGCAGCACGCCGGCCTTGTACCCGGCGGTCTGTTCCTCAAAGATTCTCCAGCTCGGGAAGCTGACCACGCGGGCGCGAATTCCATCGGCCGCCAGGAGTTTGGCCGCATCCAGAGCCGGCCACACCTCAGAGCCGGCGGCGACCAGCACCACCTGGGGTTTGGCGGCATCTTCGAGCACGTACGCGCCCTTGCTGACTTCGGCGTAGGCATCGTGCGCGGCCGGGTCGAGCACCGGTAGGTCCTGGCGGGTGAGCGCAAAGAAACACGGCCCTTTGCGTTCCAGGGCCAGCCGCCAGGCAGCGGCGGTCTCGTTGGCGTCCGCGGGCCGGAAGTCGGTCATATTCGGCAACGCGCGCAACGCCATCAGGTGTTCGATAGGCTCATGGGTCGGCCCGTCCTCACCTACGCCGATGGAATCGTGCGTAAACACAAACAGCGAGTGGACCTTCATCAGCGCCGCAATCCGCAATGCCGGCTTGGCATAATCGGAAAACACAAAGAAGGTCGATCCGAATGGAATCAGGCCGCCGTGGGCCGCCATTCCGTTGACCGCCGCGCACATGGCCAGCTCGCGCACGCCGAAGTAGACGTTGCGGGCGGTCGGGTCAACGTGAAAGCTCTCCCCCGGCTTGAAGATGGTCTTGGTTGACGCTGTCAGGTCCGCCGCTCCGCCAAACAGCTCCGGCACAACCTCGACAATCGCGTTCATCACTGCGAATCCGGCGTTGCGCGTGGCTATCGGCTTGCCCGCCGGGAAGCTCGGAATCGCCTTCTCCCAACCAGCCTTCAGTTCCCCCTTCTGGGTGCGCTCAAACTCCGCGGCCGCCTCCGGATTGGCCGACCGGTAGCCTTCAAACAGCTTGTTCCACTCCGCCTCAAGCCTGGCGCCGCGATCCACGGCCTTGCGCCAGTTGGCCAGCGCATCCACCGGGACATAAAAGCTCTGGTCCTGAGGGAATCCAAAGAACTTTTTGGTTGCTGCCGCGTTCTCCGCGCCCATGGCCTCGCCGTGTACCTTGTTGGTGCCCGCCTTGGGAGATCCATAGCCGATCACGGTCCGCACCGCGATCAGCGAAGGCCTGCCGGTCTCGGCCCTGGCCGCCTCGATGGCCGCCTCGATCCCGGCCAGGTCGTTGCCGTCCATGACCCGCTGCACGTGCCAGTGGTAAGCCTCGAAGCGCTTGTAAACATTCTCGGTAAAGCTCAGTTCCGTGGGGCCGTCGAGAGAGATCAGATTGTCGTCGTAGAGAACGATCAGCTTGCCCAGGCCCAGGGTTCCGGCCAGGGAAGCCGTCTCGTGCGAGAGGCCTTCCATCATGTCGCCGTCGCCGGCCAGCACATAGGTGTGATGGTTCACGATCTCGAAGCCGGGCCGGTTGTAGATGGCTCCCAGGTGTTTCTCCGCCATGGCCATGCCCACGGCCATCCCGAGGCCCTGCCCGAGCGGCCCGGTGGTGACTTCAACGCCGTCGGCCACGCCGAGTTCCGGATGCCCCGGCGTCCGCGATCCCCACTGCCTGAAGCTCTTCAGGTCGTCCAGCGTGAGGTCGTAGCCGGAGAGAAACAGCGTGGAATAGAGCAGCGGGGAAGCGTGCCCGTTGGAGAGCACGAAGCGGTCCCGGTTGGCCCACTTGGAGTGCGCGGGATTGTGTTTCATCAGCTTGTGAAACAGCAGGTAGGCAATGGGGGCGCAGCCCAGGGGCGCGCCGGGATGGCCGCTTTTGGCCTTCTCCACCGTGTCAACGGCAAGCAGGCGCAATGTGTCGATCGACAGCGTATCGAGCGAGGTATCGGTAAGGGTGGGAGTCATTTTGGTTTGGATTTTGTCCTTTCAATGAAGTGCAGCGTGCCCCCAGGAAACGGTTCGATCGGCGTCAACCTTCACTTCCACATTGTAACCAAGCCAGGCGTCCTGCTCCGGCCAATGGAGGGTCCATTCCACCGCACTGCTCCCGGCTGAGGGTGGTTTGCGCCGTTTGCCGGCCGTCCGCGGTCCAGACTACTTCAAAATGCCGCTCGTCGAGAATCCGCAGCGTGCTGTCTGAAGCCGTTCTCTGGATCGGCCTGCGCCGGCCATTGTGATCCCGTACCCCTGTCTTTTGCACCCTGTCCCCACGATTCTGCATCAATGCATAATGAAGGCCCCGCTGCCGCATGTGAAAATCGTGTTGCAGAAGCTCAAGTCCCCAACGCCTTGCTTGCTGCCGCTCAGCGCAGGGTCAAACCAGGACATTACAATCTGAACGGAGGAAATTCCCCAATGGCATACGAACTGGCACCGCTTCCCTACGACTACGCCGCGCTCGAGCCTTTCATCGACGCCGAAACCATGCACCTGCACCACGACAAGCACCACCAGGCCTACATCAACAACGTGAATGCGGCCCTGGCCAATCACCCCGCGCTGGCCGCCAAATCAGTGGACGACCTGATCGGCGACCTGGCTGCGGTTCCCGAAGATATCCGCGGCGTAGTGCGCAACAACGGCGGAGGGCACTCCAACCACAGCGCATTCTGGAACCTGATGGGGCCGGTGAGCGCACCCGGCATCGGCGGCCATCCGTCGGGCGCCATCGCCAAGCAGATCTCCGCCGACTTTGGCGACTTCGAGGCCTTCAAGAAGACCTTCAACGAGACCACCGCAAAGCAGTTCGGCTCCGGCTGGGGCTGGCTGGTGTTTACCGGCGGCAAGCTCAAGGTGATTACCACCGCCAACCAGGACTCGCCGCTCAGCCAGGGGCTCTACCCCATCCTCGGCAACAACGTCTGGGAGCACGCTTACTACCTGAAGTACCAGAACCGCCGTCCCGACTACCTGGCCGCGTGGTGGAACGTCGTCAACTGGGAAGAGGTGAACAAGCGGTTTGCCAAGGCCAAGGGGTGAAAAGACAGCTTCCAGCTGCTCGCTCCTAGTGTCCTGAGTCAAAAGTCCTTTCACAAACCGAACCGGCAAGACTTGCGGCGCCGCGTTGCCATTGCAGTCAAGGACGCCTGAGGTCTCATCCCGCAGAACCATTCCGCTGACTTGCTGACTCGCTATTCCCGCGAAGCGGGAGCTGACTTGCTGTCTTTATCCAAAGACCTCAACGAATTTATGCGATGAACTTCAGATTCGCCACACTAGCTCCTAGCTTCGTATCGGGTGAACCAACTTTTCAGCCCGGGCCGAAGTGGGCCGTGGGAATCGCGACTCCCACGGTCAAGCTAGCGGCTGGAAGCTGAAGGCTAGAAGCTGCTTTTGCAACCCTTTTCCCGCTTCGGTGTCTAACCAGGCAGGAGTGACGTAAGGATCCGTGCGTACATTCGCCTGTTTTCAGTTTGCAGCGCTTCTTGCCCTGGTTCTTCCGCTGGCCGCCTGGGCCCAGACGGGCAGCTTTGAGGTGTCGCAACTCGGGCACCCGGTGGGCACAGCCAGCTTCAACTTTGTCGCTACTCAGGACGGTTACGACTCCACCTCGCTGGTTCGCGTGGCCATGCAGGGCCTGGACTACGCGCTTTCAAAGACCGAGTCCCTTTCCCCCGCCAACGAACTCAAGCATGTTCAGTTGAGCGCCATCGTGAACGGCTCGGCCGTGAACGTGACCGCGGCGCCCGATTCGGCCCAGCTGCTGATGAATGTTTCAGCCAACGGCCACAGCGCGACCACGCGGCTGGAAGCGCACTCCGCCGCCGTCTTTCTTCCGGATTTCGACCCCGGCGCTCTTGAAACGCTGCTGGCCCTCGGCGTCAGCCGCAACAGCCGCGACCTGTGGGCTATCCTGCCCAAACAGTCAGGCTCCCAAATGGGATTGGTCGCCCCCGTCGAGTTAGCGACTTACGCGGACGAGCAGGGAACGCTCGATGGAAAGGCCATCACGGTCCATCACCTGGTGGCCACCATCGCCGGGACCAAAACCGACCTCTTCTCCGGCCCCGAAAACCAGTTGCTCCAGGCCGAGCTGCCGCAGGAAGGCTTTGCGCTGGTCCGCAGGGGCTTCGTCCTCACGCCTCCCGCCAGGCCCGTGGCTCCTCCTGCCTCGTGATCACTGACGCTGATAGCATTTCGTTATGTTTTTGCTGTTCCTCCGCAAGTCGCTGACCGCATCGTTCGCTGCCGCGCTCCTGCTCTGTTCGGCTTTCGCCGTGGGTGCGCAGGATTCCCAGACGGTCAGCCACGAGCACATTGACGAGGTGCTGAGCAGCATTAACCGCGGCCACTTTCTTGGCCAGGTCGCTGTTTCGCCTGACGGCAAGCGCCTGGCCTGGATTCAGGGTGCGCGCGGAGGGCAGGAGATTCGCGTCGCCCCTTTAGGCGATCTGGACAAGAGCGAGCGCATCACCGCGGCGGCGACGGCTGACGAGCACTGCAGCGAAGGCGAACTTACCTGGTCACCAGATTCCACGAGCCTGGCCTTCTTCTCCGATTGCGCGGATCCGGGCGGGCAAACGGATCTCTATCTTGCCCGCGTCGAACCCGCCGCCCCAGACGGCAGCCCCGCCCGGCGGCTGACCGAGCTGAAGGGATACGTCGAGGCGCCGGCCTTTTCTCCGGATGGAAATGCCGTTGCCTTTCTCTACGTGGAGGGCGCCACACGGCCCGCGGGCGCGCTGGCCGCCATGAAGCCACCGTCAGGGGTCATCGGCGAGGATGGGGTCGAAATTCAGCGCGTCGCCGTTGCCCCTGTGGATGTTGCCCAACCGGTGACGCCGACGCTGGCCACGCCCGCCAATCTGCACGTCTACGAGTTCGACTGGTCGCCGGATTCGAAATCCCTGGCTTACATCGCCGCCGATCCGCCGGGAGAGAACAACTGGTGGGTGGCCAAGCTCTATACGCAGGCGCTTGAACGGCGCGCCCAAAGCGATTCTTGGCGCCTGCCGAAGTTCCCGGCCCGCTGCACGGGCTGCAGATCGCCGTGCCGCGCTGGTCGCCGGACGGCAAGGCGATCGCCTTCATCGGCGGGCTGATGAGCGACCAGGGAGTGACGGGCGGCGATGTGTGGATCGTCTCAGCTGCCGGCGGCCAGCCCCATGACCTGACCCCGCAGCGGCCCACCTCGCCGGCCTGGATCGCGTGGGACGGCAACGAGCACATGTACGTAAGCGAGCTGGCTGGCGGTAATTACCAACTTGTCCTTTTGCGCCTCCTGGGCGACCGGAACAGTGACAGCGTAAGCACCAACCATGGCGCGGTCCTGTTCAGCATTCCCGGCTGTAGTGGGCGACGGGCGGATGGAAGGTGAGCCTTTCTTCCGCCGCGGCATTGCACTCGCTGTTCGTTTTCCGCGCCAGCACCTTCGACCATCCAACGGAAATCTATGCGGCCACGCTGGAGGGATTGAAGTTTCCTGGACTGAAGGGTGTGACCCAGCTTTCGCACTTCAACGACGGCGTGGAACCGGCGTGGGGCAAATCCGTCTCCCTTGACTGGAACAGCGACAGCTTCAATGTGCAGGGCTGGCTGATGCTGCCCAAAGACTACGATCCGGCAAGAAGTATCCGCTGATCGTGGAGGTGCACGGCGGCCCGGCCTCGGCGGTAGTGGCGCACTGGGCGACGGGGCGGACGGATTCAGCGCGGCGGCGTTTTCGGCGCTGGGCTACTTTGTGCTGATGCCCAATCCCCGCGGCAGCTACGGCCAGGGCGAGGCCTTTACCCAGGCCAACCGCAAGGACTTCGGCTACGGCGACCTGCGCGACATCCTGGCCGGCGTGGATACGGTGCTGAGACAGTACCCCGTCGACCCCGGCCGCATTGGAATAACCGGCTGGAGCTACGGCGGATTCATGACCATGTTTGCCGTCACCCAGACGCAGCGATTCAAAGCGGCGGTGGCCGGCGCCGGCATCTCCGACTGGCAGAGCTACTACGGCGAAAACTCCATCGACCAGTGGATGATCCCCTACTTTGGCGCTTCGGTCTACGACGATCCCGCAGGTCTACGCCAGGAGTTCGGCCATCACCTTCATCAAGCAGGCGCATACCCCCACGCTGGTGGTGGTGGGGATCGGGACGGCGAGTGTCCCGCGCCCCAGTCGTTCGAGTTCTGGCATGCGCTCCGCGACCTCCACGTGCCCGCGCGAACTGGTGGTCTATCCCAATGAAGGCCACGGTTTTGTCGATCCCGTCCACCGCGGCGACGTGATGGAGCGGGCCGTGGAGTGGTTTGCGCGTTACATGCCGCTAGAGCCTGCTCGCCATCCGCTCCCAGTCGAGTCTATGGGAGGAGAGAACCGGGCAGGACAACCGGGCGGGGCAACCGTACAGGCTGCTTCAAGCCAGAGGGGGGCTCGTCCTGATACACTTTTTCCTTGGAGTCTTTGAGAGCGCGTTTCGCCGGCCGGCAGCATGCAAGCGCATACCGCCGGGAGCCGGTAGTTGGGGCGGATTCTACCCGCCGCAGGCCAGCCTACGGCTTGTCGTCGGGTCGTTATAACTCAATTCTTCTCACGTATTCTGGCAGACCGTTCCGCGGTTCGACAAGGCGGGGCGGGGAGGATTCATGCGGCGGTTTTTGACGCTTGTTTTCATGTTGTGCCTGGCTATTCCAGCCGGGATTTCGATCTCCGGCTGCACGCGCAACCCGGCAGCGAAGTACTGCCCTGCGACCTCAGGCTACGGCCTGCAGGTCGGCCAGGTAGCATCCATCACGCTTCAGCCCCAGACCACCGGCATCTCGCTGGCCTTTGGCCAGACCATCCAGGCGCAACAACCCCAGGCCTTTACGTGCCTGGGCTCCAGTGCTTCAGTGGGCGGAAGCCAGTACGCCTACGGCACCAGCAACAACAAGCTGGTGGACATTTCGCCCACCGGCAACATCTGCGCCGGAACCTGGAACCGGAATACAGGCGGCGGCATTCCCGACTATACCTATTGCAATTTTCCCAATCCTCTGCCCACGACCAGCGGCCTGCCCTATGGCATCGCCTACATTACCGCCTCGGCTGACTCGGTGACTTCAAACCCGGTGGAAGTCTTCATCCATGCCCAGGTGAGTTCCGTCGCCCTGGTCGGGCCCCAGCAATGCCTCTCGCAAACGCAAGTGGCATCTCTCGACTCCCAGGCTTGCTACAGCGTCAATGGCCAGCAGGTACTCATGTGCAAGCCCGCCGGCGTTACCAACCCCGCGCAGTTTGCCTGCCCGCTGCCCGCCGGTGTTACCTCAGTCCCCACCTGCTCGGCGGCCATTGGCTACCTTAACTACTCCGTGGGCACCGCGACCGTAGGGACCATCAATTCCGACACCAATGTGATCACCGCCGATTTGCCGGGCACCACCGCCATCAACGCTTCGATCGCCGGCTCCGGATCCTCGGCCGGTTACTTCTCCACCTGCCCGCCGCAATCGATCAACATTGCCCTCGCCAACGGGGCCACCACCGGGACCATCACCCAGGGCGTACAGCAGAATCTGACTACCACTGTGCTTGACACCAACAATCTGCCCATCACCGGACTTACCCTCGACTACCAGTCGACCAACCCCATCGACATCACCGTGGGCGCCGGCGGAAGCGTTTCTTCCCGATTCCCCGGCGTGGCCTCGGTCTATGCCATCTGCCAGCCCGGCAGTTGCAATCCGTCGCCCATCAACGAGATCGGCTTGAATGGCACCGGCCTTCCCATCTCCTCAAACCCGGTAAACATCACCACCCCGGGCACCACCAGCGACTTCGTCTGGTTCGCCGCGCCGGGCACCTCGCAGTATTTCGTACCCATCGAATTGCTGACCGGCACCATCGGGGCGACTGTCCGGTTGCCCTACGTGCCCAATTCCATGGTCATGGACAGCCAAGGCAACAATCTTTACTTTGGCTCGGAACATGAGTTGATGATCTTCAGCGCCTTATCCAACAGCATTTCCAAGCAGGACGTCAGCGCTCCCGGCGTGGTGCTGGCGGTTTCGCCCAATAACTCGCAGTTGCTCATCAACGACCAGGTGCGCCAGCTCTTCTATCTTTACAACGCCACGGCCGGGGGCTTTACCACCTTTGGCGGCATGGGAAACGCCGCCGCATGGACTCCGGACTCCAAAACCCTGTACATCACCGATAACGCGGCGCTGAATAATCCGCCGGAGATCACCGGACACACCGACACGCTGTACGTGTACAGCCAGAACACCGGCTGGAGCACCTATCCGCTGCCGCCCAGCCCGCTGCCGCCCGGCTCTATCCCGCCCGGAACGCTGCCGCCCAATGTGGCCGTTTCCGGCACGTTGCAGACGCCGGCGCTCATGATTCCCAGCGAGGGCGCGTATCTGCGCGGAATCCCCACCGTCGCCCATGCCTGGTGCCCGACGGGTACGGTGACCGGCGCCGGCAGCACCATTACCAGCTTCTACCCGGGTCCATTTCCGGGCAGCCTGGCGACCCAGGGCGGCGATTCCCAACCGGTGCAGTCCGACGTGCTTACCGCCACGACCGACGGCAAACATATCCTTGGCGCCGCAATGGTGGGCGGAGGAATCACGCTCTCCGACATTGCCGTGAGCGTTCCAACCGGCGCATGCACCAGTACAACCACGGGCTCGGGTTCCAGTCAGGTGCAAACGCTCAACCCGCTCATCGTCCAGCACCCCGCCACGCCCTACACGCAGGCCGCTCTTACGGTGAACGCGAGCGCCATCAACCAGATTGTGGCTTCGCCGGTGTCGAACCTCGCGTTTATCACCTACAGCGGCTCCTCCGCGGGCGCGCAGTTGCCCTACTACCTGCCCGGCACGGGCGGCGCGGCCGGCACGGTGGGCTACGTTTCGCTGAAGGGCGGCAACGTGATCACCGCGCCCGTGGCCGGCGCCTTTACCGCCGACGATTCCATCTTTTTTGTCTCCACGGCGGGCGACAACCAGATTCACTACATCAGCATCCCGGCCAACCCGTCGGCCGCGACGCCGCCTACTGACAGCAAGCAGATCAGCCCCAATCTTCCCGCCTGCACGCCCGTCTCAGCGGGCGGTAACGACGCCGGCTGCACCTACTCGGGGACAGGAACGATTGTTCCGGCCACGGCCATCGTTGTGGTGCCTCGCACCACCACATAGGCTGGAATCAAGCGATTGCAGACCAGAAGGTCGGCCTCGCGCCGGCCTTCCTGCTTTGCGGTTCAGGCATCATGACATGGCCTGTCGTCTCTCCCGGTAGCCGGTGAGTTTTGGAAAGGCTCTTCTGCAGGGGCTAAAGCAGGCTGCGGAAAAGCTCGGGATTGCAGGTGAAATCGGCGCAAGGCGTGCTTCCGGGGCTAAACAGGCTGCGGAAAAACTCGATCCAGCGGAGATTCTCGGAAGCTTTGTATCAGGGCACGACTTCAGTCGTGCCGCAAGTGCAGCAAGATCAACGAGGGCATTAGCCCCTGCGGAATGCTTTTTGGGGAATTCGCCTTCCATTTCCCCTTTTTCCGCAGCCTGTAATGCCCTCATTGGTTTTGCCGGCTTAATGCGGGGGTTGAAACCCCATAAGCGCTAAGATAAGGATTCGAGTTGCGGTCTTCGGTGGCGGCTTGGCTCACTCAGCGCTTGGGCAATCTCGTTCCATCGCTGCATGACTGATGCGAGGGACAGACGTGGTGTGATGGCTGCAAGCACCTGATGGAAGGCGAATTCAAATTCGCGCCATGGGCTGGGCGTAGGAGGTTTGCGGCAGCAAGTAGCCCCAGGGGGAAATGGTCTTTCCCACTCTGGCTAGCCTCTGACTGAGCAAGGCCACGAGCAGTTTTCCGTAGAGCCAGGCACGGCTGCTTTGATCGTCGTGCTTGGGCACATGCCCGATTTGCGCTATGGATTTGAGGCGTTTGAACGTCAACTCCACCTGGCAGCGCAGGCGGTAGGCTTCGAGGACTTGTTCGACGCTTGCCTCGGAATCGGGCAAAGTGGTGAAAACAAGGACGTACTCGGCATATTTGCGCGTGGCCGGGCCGACCGTTTTGCCGCCCTGCTGCTTGAGCGTCAAGCGGCGTTGAGCGCGCGCAATGGCGTCCTGGCTCTTGCGAATCGCGCAGACGCGGCTGGCGATCCTGGCCTCGCCGGACTTGATCCAGACGGGCCAGTCGGCCACATCGCCAGCGTGGCGCAACCGGGCCAGCCGGCGCAACAGCCGGATCGGCTTATCGTGTCCATCGAACAGCGGCAACCCGTGCGGACTCAGGCGTATGCACAGATCGGCCTGCGCGGCGACCACCGCCGCAATGCCGTCCGGATGGCAATAACCCGCATCCGCCAACACCAGCTCTCCGGGGTTAAAACGAAACCGCCGCAAGCGCTCCGCCGTCCCGGTGCCGCAGGTCGCGGTGAGCTCGAACTGATCGCACTCCAGTTTGGGCAGACGCAGGCTGTAATGGATCCTCCACTGACTGCCCGTCTTGCCTGGCTCGCGCACCACCGTAGCGTCCAGCAAGCGCACCGTCCGGCCTGCCAAGCTCGGCTCCAACTGCACGCCGTTGTCCTGCCAAAGCTCCTGGCACAGCTGGCGAAGCCAGCTCTCCGCATCGCGCAGACGGTTGAGCAAGGTGACATCGGAAACCTCGGCAATCCCCGCTAACTTAGCTTGCACTGCAGTCTCGCGCAGCGACCAGCCGCAGCCCACATGCAACAGCAACGTGCGCAACAGAGCGTCCAAAGAAGCAAAGCCGCGCAACCGTCGGACGGCGCCGCTGCTTCTGCCCAACTGCCGCCACTCGGAGGGAAGAAGTCCCACCAATACCTGCCAGTCGTCGAGTCCAGTCATGCGGAAAGACTACGCGCCGTTCCGGAAAGAGTCAATTCTTATCTTAGCGCTTATGGGTTGAAACCCCCGCCTCCCTCCGGAACGGGTTCTTCCGCTAGGCCTGTGCTCATCAAGCTGACCCACTGGTGAATGCTCAGGGCCGCTGGCTCGCCGGCCTGCTGACCCACTCCTCCGCACGATAGAATCTAACCATGATCAAGGGCATCTCCTTTCTTCGTTCGGTCGGCAGCGCTGCAGCCTATGACCGCCTGGCCAGCTTCTTTGCCGCGCTGGGGTTTGCTCCCGGAAAGGGATGGAAAGAAGAACGAAGCCGCGGCGCTTCATTTCTCGCTCCGCTCGGCAATCTCGAATTTGTCGACGGGCAGTTTCCCTCTACCGCCGATGTATTGGTGGAAGTGACCGCGCTCGATGCCGTTCACCAGGCCGCGGAAACGTGGCTGCGCTCAAACGGCGGCGATGCGGCCGTAGCCCGGCTCTCGCCCATCACGGAGACGCACTGGAAGTCGCGGATCTTCACGGTCGAGCCCGAGCCAGGATTCGCCTTCAGCTTCTGGGCCTGGACGGATCCCGTCAAAGGCTTGCCTGTTGCTCTGGAAGGCGGCCTCTCGGCAGCGGGGATGAAGTTCGCCATCGTGGTTGCGCGCTGGAATGCCGTGATTACCGAGCGCCTGCTTGAGGCCGCGCTCGATGCACTGCTGCGCAGCGGCGCCGCGCGCGCCGATATTCAGGTGGTCCGCGTGCCGGGCGCGTGGGAGATTCCGGCGGCGGCGCGGACTGTGGCCAACTCAGGCCAGGTGGACGCCATCATCACGCTTGGATGCCTGTTGCGCGGCGAAACCGCTCACTACGAAGCCATCTATAACGAGGTTGCCCGCGGCATCGGCCAGTCGCAGCAGGAGACGGGGATTCCGCACAGCTTTGGCGTGCTGACCTGCGAGACGCTTGAACAGGCCCTCAACCGCGCCGGCATCAAGGCTGGAAACAAGGGTTTTGAAGCCGCCGCGGCCGCCATTGAGATGGTCAGCCTGCGCCGCAAGCTGCAGTCGGGCGAAGTAAAGCAAGGCGGCGCTGCTTGACGTCAGGGCAACATCACAGCTCGGGGCAACATCACAGCGCGGGGCGGCGCAAATCCCGCGAAATCGCCATGCAGATGCTGTTTCAGGCGGATATCGGCAAGCAAACGCCGGACCAGGTCCGCGCCACCTTCTGGAAGGCCGGCGACGAGGTCGAGCCGGAGGTGCGCGGGTTTGCCGAAGACCTGTTCCGCGTGGCCATCGCTCACCAGGAAGAGATCGACGCGTTGCTGGTGGCCAACTCGAAGCACTGGCGGCTGGAGCGCATGCCCGCCGTCGATCGCAACGTGCTGCGCATGGCCGTGGGCGAGATGCTGGGCTTCAAAGGCACGCCGTTTCCCATCGTCATCAACGAAGCGTTGGAAGTCGCCCGCAAGTACTCGGCGCCGGAGTCGATCAATTTCCTCAATGGAATGCTGGATTCGATCGCGCACAGTTTGCTGCCCAAGTAAATATCCTCTGGCAGAGCCGGAGGCTTTATGGTTGGCGGCCCCTCAAAGGGGCCTGTGTAGAAGCGCTCCATGCCGGCAGCAGCCCGTCGCACGCGCTGTAGGCGCAATGGTTGTTAGCCCCGCGCTTCAGCGTGGGGTGGGCGAAACCAGCAATTCATCCGGAGTCCCGTAGGGACGGCACATTATGCGCGTACGCATCCTTCTGGCTCTTTTGCCAAAAGAAAGCAGAAACACAAACCGGGGACGACTCCCGTAAATGTCAAACATCGACTGTCGCCCCGGCAGAGCCGGGGGTTTTCCCGGCTGCAATAGGAAGCTCGCGGCAACGCGCATTCACGGTTCGCCGCTACTGCGGTTTGGCCGGATGAACGGTTTGCGCCGCAGGCTGATCTTCGCCTCTTTGCGTCCCAACTTCGATGGACTCGCCGAGCGCTAGCGGCAGTTCCTGCTGCCGGGGCTTGAGCTGACTCGTAGGCCCGGACAATCCTCTGCACCAGGGCGTGGCGCACTACGTCGCAGTCCTCGAAGTGGCAGAAATGGATGCCCTCTACTCCATCGAGAATGTTGATCGCGTCAAGCAGGCCGGACTTGCGCGGGTTGGGCAGGTCGATCTGGGTGATGTCGCCGGTGATGACCGCCTTGGAGTTGTTGCCCATGCGGGTGAGGAACATCTTCATCTGCTCGATGGTGGTGTTCTGGGCCTCGTCCATGATGATGAAGGCGTCGTTGAGGGTGCGGCCGCGCATGAAGGCCAGCGGGGCGACCTCGATCACGTTCTTCTCCAGCATCTTGTCGACCTTTTCGGCGTCGAGCAGGTCGTAGAGGGCGTCGTAGAGGGGGCGCAGGTAGGGATCGACCTTCTCCTGCAGCGAGCCGGGAAGGAAGCCGAGGCGCTCGCCGGCCTCGACCGCGGGACGGACCAGAACGATGCGGCTGACCCGCTTCGGCGTTGATGGCGGCCACGGCCATGGCCACGGCCAGATAGGTTTTACCGGTGCCTGCCGGACCAACGCCGAAGACCATGTCGTTCTGCTCGATGGCCTCGACATACTTGCGCTGGTTGATGGAGCGGGGCTGGACGGTGCGCTTCACTCCCGCGGAGCGCTGCTTGCCGGAGTCGGCCAGCGAGCGCAGGGTGGTGGCGGGATCGGCCACGACCAGGCGCAGCATTCCATTCAGTTCGCCGTTGTGGGGATTGACGCCCTGGCGGCGGAGAGCCTCGAAGTCCTGAAAGATGCGCTGGACTTTGACGACGCTCTCTTCGGGTCCCTCCACATGCACGGCGTCGGAACGCAGATCGATGCGGACGCCGAGCGAATCTTCCATGAGCCTGAGGTTTTCATCGCGAGTCCCGAACAAGGGCTCGAGGTTGGGCGTGATCTCCAGAGCGATCTTCAAAGGGGTCGTAGGCCTCCAGTGCGGCGTTGAGAGCGTGAAATAGACCGGGCGGAGCCGCGAACGGACCCGCCCGGCGAAGCTGTGAATAGATTATCGGCAATAAACGCACGAGGTGCAGGAGGGCGGAGGGTGAGAGACGAGGCAGTTGGTTTAAGAAGAGTTGCGGAAATGCGGCGCAGGGGCGAGCATGAGCTCTTAGATGCCTCAAGGAACCGCGGGTTGGCGTAGGCGACCAAATCCTTTATCTGGGCTTGAGAGTAGCGCGACCGGGGCGGGGCGTCAATCGGCGGGAGATTTATATTTGGGCAGGCGTGTGCCTTGGGAGGTACCTCCCCGGCGCGGAAATTGACACAGGAATTGTCCAGGCGCGAACGAACGGAGCCTCGGCCGCGAATTCGTCAATGTCAGGGAATGCGCCCTAGTGAACGTGTCCGGGAAGGTGCCCTGAAACTTCCGGGCCGGGCGGCGTGCCGATGGTGGGAGGCAGAGTGAGGACTTTGCCGCTGGCTGCCCAGCCAATCGCAACAAACCAGCCCAGGATGGTCCATCCGAGAAAGACATTCACGAGGGCGATCCAGATCACCGACGTGCAATTCCGGTAATAGGCCAGCGCCGTGGGCAGGATATAGAGCACCACTGCAACCGCGAACAAAAGCAGGTGCAGGGGCGCCAGCAGATCGGTGGTGTTTCGAGCCATTCCCAGTCCGATCATGAGGACCGCGAAGGCGAGAAGCACGCCGACTATGGCGATTCGAAGCAAATTGTTCATTTGCCACCCCCATTCAAGCGGCTAAAGTATGGCTCCGCCCCTGGCGACATGCAATCGGCAATTTTGGGCGCGCCGGGCCTGCGGGAAGCTACCAGTGGGCCTGATGATCTGCTGCTGCAGGGCAACTTCCTGTGGCAAGAGCGGTGAGCAGCAGAGAACATTAGGCTTAGAAACGGCCTGAGTTTGGAGGCTGCGGGCGAGCGGTTGCCTGAACAACAACTTCATGCGCTGAATCCTATGCATAAAAAAGCGAAAATATAAGCAATACGAAATCGACTTACAGTATTATGAAACTCCCTTGCGGGGTTTTGCCTGGCAATGTCTGCGTTCCACCTGCATCTCTTCCTCGTTATAGGCTGAAAGGCCGTTGCCGGCGGCTGCAGCACTCGCGCAACCGCATTCCTATCGCTCGGTCCCCGGGAAGGATTCTCCTCTTCCATGAATCCTGGGTGCGCCATCCTTTCTGCTGCTCTTGGCAGAAAGGGTGGGATACCACAGAAGTCCACGGCTTCGCTGACTCGCTGTTCCCTGTTCCCTATTCCCTGCTCCCTGTTCCCTGTCGCGAAAAACCTCCGAAAACCTACCGTAAACCTCCCGAAAACCCCCAATTAACCTCAATAAACCCCCCTCTTCGAGGTTTTCAGGTGAGTTCTCAGCAACCCTTTCCTCTGAAAGGTAATTCTCGGCAGCCAAACCGCCAATTTCGCAACCCCTTAGAGTTAAGTCCTCAAAAAAGTACAACCACTTAGGCGAACCTTTAGCGCTGTTTCGTAACCCTCCAGGCCAACCATTAACGTTTACGGCGCTGCTTATAAGCGGCCATTTCGCGCCCTGCCGGCCACTGTTCACTGTTCCCTGTCTCTCTATGTTTCAATAGAAGAGATGGCAATTCCCCGGAGATCGACGGCGCGCGGGCGGTGGTTGGCGGCCACGCGCAAGGCGCGCGAGCTCAGGATGGTGACGAGCGCCCTGGCCTCCACCTGCGCACCCCGTGCTGGCCCAGATTGTGCCCGCCCGCTTCTGCAACCTCTGCTGCGCCTACTGCAACGAGTACGACAAAGTCTCGGAGCCCGTGCCTCTCGAGGAGATGGTCCGCCGCATCGATCACCTCGGCCGCCTGGGCACCGCCATGATCGGCATCTCCGGCGGCGAGCCGCTCACCCATCCGCAACTCGACGACATCATCCGCCGCATGAGGCGCACCGGCGCGATTGCCGGCATGATCACCAACGGCTACCTGCTCAGCCTGGAGCGCATTGAGCGTCTTAACCGCGCTGGGCTCGATCATTTGCAGATCTCCATCGACAACCTGGTCCCCGACGAGGTGTCGATGAAGAGCCTGAAGGTGCTCGACAAGAAGCTCGAGATGCTGGCCCAGTACGCCGAGTTCCACGTGAACATCAACTCCGTTGTGGGCGGCGGATTCCGCGATCCCAACGACGCGCTGGTGATCGGCAAGCGCGCGCTTGCGCTCGGCTTTACCTCGACCATCGGCATCATTCACGACGGCGACGGCCAACTGAAGCCGCTGAAGCCGGACGAGGCCAAAGTCTACGAGGAGATGAGCGGTTGGAAGAAGATCAACTACTCGCGCTTCGACGATTTTCAGGCGGCGATTGCCGACGGGCAGCCGAACGACTGGCGCTGCCGGGCCGGCTCGCGCTACCTCTACATCTGCGAGGACGGGCTGGTTCACTACTGCTCGCAGCAGCGCGGCTATCCCGGCGTGCCCCTCGCCGACTACACCACCGCCGACGTGAAGCGCGAGTTCCTGACCGCCAAGAGCTGCGCCCCCAACTGCACCATCGGCTGCGTCCACAAGATCAGCTACATCGACCACTGGCGCGCCCCGCAAACCAGAACCGTCTCGCCCGGCGGACAAGGCGCCGAGGTTCTGGTGAATATTCAGACAGGCGACTGAGAGATTGCAGATAAATAGCTTTAGATATGGGAATATAGATCAAGAGCACCGGGAATAAATCGCCCGCCTTAACTACAAAAGAATTAAAAAAGTAGAAATAGACAATTGCACCAATAATGGTGCAAAATCCCCCTCAGCGCGGAATCAACTCAAACTGCTCGATGGCGATCTTTGCGCCTGTTTGCCAATGCTCCAAGCCGGGCAGGTAGAGCACGGTAATCCGGTCGAATTTGCGAATCGCTGCGTGGCTGGGAATCGGGAATCGAAGCACCTCATCCACCGGAGACAGCTTGACCGAGAACTGGGCCGCCTCACTGGATAGGACGATCTGCTCGCCCAGCGAAAGCGACGGCTTGCCGCGCGCGGATGAGTCAGTGAGCACGATGCCCAGAGCGATGGGGCCGCGAAGGTTGTCGCGATTTTCGAGGTCCAGCTGAATTTCGCGGCAGCGCGCCAGCCGGATTGGCGCGCCAAGGTTCTGAACAGCTTCCATCTCCAGCGGGATAAAGTTGTTGGCCTCGATATTGACGGCCAGCGGGTTGCCTTGCGCCTGGTGGGCGCGGGGGCCAGGCTGTTTACCCGGCGGCTGAAAGTACCAATAGGGCCCATCGAAGCGGATGACAAGGGGTTTGGCGGTCCGGTCGGCGAAGGTCGAAATCTTCTGCGGCAAAGGTGCGGTGATCTGTTTCTTCTCCGGGACAGGCCAGAGAATGATGCTCTCATAGCCCGAGATTCCGGAGAAGTTGACGGTGCCGGGGCGTCGGTTTGTCCGGCTGGCATCGCCGCCCTGGCTATTGGCGAGAGCGAGTTTGGCGGCGTCAACGCGATTGCGGTGGCCGATGCCGTAGAGCATTACGAAGAGCGTGACCAGAACGGCCGCCGCGGCCACTTGCGCCAGCCGCTGGGCGGCGCGCGTGTTGGTCTCGTTGCTGATGGGCGTGGGAGCTGGTTCGAGAGTCAGTTTCCACGCAAACAAGAAAGCGCCGATCGCAAGCGGCGCGCCGGCGTTGAGATAGAACTGGTTGATGAGGAAGTAGCCGGTCGCGTAGATGCAAAGCGCGATCACGTATCCATGTGCTTCGCGAGGAGCGGTGCGGAGGGTTGCCGCGAACATTTCCCTGCTCTCGAATTCCGCGGCGGGCGATTGCCGATGAAGAGTGCGGGCAGCCGTGGGTATCATCCTGCGCAGGCCGTTTGCGAGCAGCGCCGCGGCAAGAGCGGAGAAGGCGGCGGAGGCCGGCGAGTCCTGGCGCGATAGCAGCACGACGGCTGGCACCCAGACCCAGGCGTTGGCGTTCACAAGCGCAAAAAGGAGGAAGGAGAGCGGCGGGTCGGTGGTGAATGGAATCGAGAACTGATTCCAATAGAAGCGGGCGCCCGCCATGCCGGCCAGCACCGCGCCTGCGACGTAGATGAAGGCCCGGATGGCGAGCGAATGGAGCGATGGCTCTTGCGACGCGGGCAACCGGAAGAGCAGGAATGCGGCGATCGATGCATTCACCAGGCCTGCGGTGACCACGTAGCCGGTAAATCTCCTCATGGAGAGGGGACGCTCACCCGCCTGCAGTGCGAAGGCGCCGGCTTGTGTTGACGAGGCCATGCGGTTACTCTGACATCCCTTCAGGGCGCTTCCAGTGGGGCGGGGCAACTCCCCACAGCCCATAGAGGAGAATCGGGAGGTTGAACAACCGTTCAAGCATGGCCCAGGTCCGCAAATCTGCGATCGCATTCAGCGGAGTCACCGTACGCCAGTCGATACCATGACCATGGCCGGAGGAAAGCATCAAGCTCAACGCGTACGGGACTGCTGAAATCGCAAATAACATCGGCAGCGCTTGCAACAGGCTGCGACCGAGTCTAAGCGCGCTGAAGCTTCGCGTAGCGCCCATCCGCGGAATGAGGTAGAGAATCATTCCGGACCAGATGAAGGTCAAACTCGTGGCCAGCGACAAAGCGATCGAGCAGAGGGTCGACCACGGCCAGTCCATCTGCCACATCAGCCCATAGGCCCGTGTATTGACCTCCGCGTTCCAGCTCAGGACAACCCAGGAAGGACTAAGAATCGACCACAAAACCGCAAAGAGCAGCACGCTTCGATGGTTGAGGATCTCCCTGGAACAACCGATGACGATGGCGGCAAGCACCTGCCGCCAGTACCAGCCGGTCGAGCGTCCGCAACGGAACTCTTCCAGCAGATCGCCGGCCAGAGCGTCGTTGCGGGCGCCGAAGGCCCAGTGTTCCAGCATCCATGTGGCCATGAATGGAGGGTCAGTGGACTTCATACGCGTTCTCCTTCAATTCAGGGAGTGCGTGCCAAAGTTTTGACAACACGCGGCGGGTTTCGTGAACCTGGCGAAGTCCGGCGCGCGTTATTCGGAAGTAGCGCTTGGCTTTGCCGCCTCGTTCCGGAGTGGGATCGCCGAGGCTGGAGGAGACCAGGCCTTTACCCTCAAGGCGCTCGAGAGCCGCGTAGACGCTGCCCACCGAGACGCCGCGGCCGCGGTGCGCTTCGAGTTCGCGGGAGATGGGCACGCCATAGGCTTCCTCGCGGAGATGAATGACGGCCAGGAGGATCATGAGTTCGAACTCTCCGAGATAGCTTCGGTCTGCCATTAATTCAATAATAGCGAAGAAATTGAAGTCCGAAGATTTTTATTTTTTGCGGGCTGGGCCGTTCGTCCCGCGGCTTTTCGTCCTTAGGCGGAACCCACGAAGGGTAGCTGGATTGGTTTGAAAATGAGGCATTTGCCCGGTTGCTCCCGTAAAATGGTTCTGCATCGACACTTGAATCCAGGATTCCCCGCCAATGACTGCTGAATTGAAATCGTCTCTTGTCACTTCTCTTGAAGCGGCCGCCGCACAGGCCGGCCTTGTGCTCCTGTCCGTTACGCAGGGCGCCGACTTCCACGGCCGCCCGACGGCTGTCTTCCAGCTTGGACTCCCCGGCTCCGCGGACGGCGCACGCTCGTTGAAACTGGAGTTGAGCGAGGCCTTCGACTTCGACAAGCCCGACCTGCTGCCGACGATGACGGCGCACCTGGCTGCCGAGGCCAAACGCCTGCGCAATCCCCGTCCCGAGTGCTACGTAACGCTGGCCGGACTGCCGGTCGCCTTCGGCCAGTTCCAGTGGCCTTTTCACCGTTCGACCTCGGGCGCCGACACGTACATCGTCCACGGCGAGATGCACCTCGCCGACGGCGGTACGCACAACCTGCACGCCAAAGTCGCGGCATCGGTGACTCTGACTTTCGCCGAGATCGTGCCGGCCATGGAGCAGCCCTATGCGGAGACCTTCGTCTACAACGCGGTGCGCAAGACCGTGGACCTGGGCCAGTTGGAGTTCCTGAAATCCGGCAACCGCCAGCCGGTGCCGGTGACCACGCGTTACTACAGCCGCTGGCAGAAGAAGTTTGTGTTTACCGATACCGATGACAAGGAGCGGCTGAAGTACCTGCTCAGCAAAGTTTATTGGCTCTCAGGAGTGCTGGGCGAAAGCAAGCCGGTATGGATCGCCGACCCCAGGGACGCGCAGTACCTGAACACCACTGAACAGGACCTGCTGCGCATGGCCGGCGATGAGGCAGGTGCGGGGCTGATGGTGCTCGATGGCGAGTTTGCCGCGGCCACGCCGGCGCTGCTCGAGCGCGCAGCCCGAGTACCAGGCCGCTCTCGAAGCCGCATTGAACTTTACCAAGCCGCAGTTCAACGAGTCGATGCGCTCCGGCCACGCAAACATGTAGCTTCAGCAAGTGGATTCAACCGGGCGCCCCAGGCTTGGCGCAGCTTGGTCGTCTAGACCCATTCCCCCTGGCGCATCAGCGGCTCCGCAACGTCTGCCGCAGTAATGCCATCGATGTCCAGCTTGTCCGATCCGATCATCCAGTCCACGTGGATCAGGCTGTCGTTGGCGCCCTTGGCCGCAAGCTGCTCCGGCGTCAGCTTGTCCCCATCGCGCAGGCAGCGACATGTACGCCTGACCCAGCGCAATATGCGACGCGGCGTTCTCATCGAACAGCGTGTTGAAGAAGAGCATGCCCGCTGGCGGCAATCGGCGACGAATGCGGCACCAGCGCCACTTCGCCCAGCCGCCGCGCGCCTTCATCGGTGTCGATCAGCTTTTCGCAGCACTTCCTGGCCGCTGCGTGGCGCGCGCCTCCACGATGCGCCCCTTCTCAAACCGCACCTGGATGCCTTCGATCATCGTGCCCTGGTGCGAAAGCGGCTTGGTGGCCGTCACCGTGCCGTCGGCGCGGTCCTTGTGCGGCATGGTGAAGACTTCTTCCGTCGGCATGTTGGGAATGCAGTAGAAGCCGTTGCCCGCCGTTGTCCCGCCGCCCAGCCAAACATGGTCGTCGGCCAGCCCGAGCCGAAAATCGGTTCCCGGCCCGCGATACCTGAGCGCCGCGTAGCGCTTTTCATTCAACCACGCCGCGCGCTTTTGCAAATCGGCATCGTGCGTCTTCCACGCGGCAACCGGATCGTCGCCATTGATGCGCGTGGTCTCGAAGATCGCCTCCCACAGCTTGGCCATGGCCGCGTCCGGCGCATCGTCGGGAAACATCGCCGCGGCCCACGCCGGAGTGGCGCTGGCCACGATCGTCCAGTTGATCTCGTGGCGCGTGATCAACTCCAGCGCGGGCCGGTAGGCCTGCGAGACGGCGCGATTCGCCCGGCCCACCTTGTCCGGGATCTTCGTTCGAAAGCAGAGCGACGGATTTCCGCCGGCGATTGCCAGCCGCGCCGCGCCGCTTTTGAATGCCGCGCCCATTCCGTCGTACAGCCACTTGGCCGCGTGGTCAAAGCTTTCGTCGGGGGCGAAGTGGTAGCGCATCAGCGCCGCTTCATCGTCGCTGTAGAGGGTGGTCACCAGCGAAGCGCCCGCGCGGTAGGCATGCTCGGTAATGCGGCGCGCCAGCGGCAACGCATCCAGCGAAGCCGTCATCACCAGTTCCTGCCCTGCCTGCAGGCCGAGCCCGACCCGCACCGCAACTTCAGCAAGCTTATCCAGTTTCTCTTCGTGCGTACGTTGTCGCGCCGTCGTCGCAGCCACGCTCATCTCCCCAACTCCCATGTCACTTTTAAAGCATCGTAACCGCTCGGCAATCGGTCAACTGGCCGATTGTCGCCTTCGGAGCTCTCACTTCACAGCGCCCCTCCGCAGCCGGAGCAAAAGCGCGCACCCACCGGGTTGGTCTGTTGGCAGTGCGGGCAGGCGGCCAGCGTTCCAGTCTGGGCCGCGTCAGGCGTCGCGGGCTGCATCTCCGGCGACACCCCCGGCTGCATATTGCCGGCTACGTTCCCCGGCTGCCGGTCCCAACCCGGAATCGGAATGCCCAGCGCCGCCGCAATCCCCGCCGCCTGGATGGCGTTGAATTCGCGCACCCGGCCGGGCATGAAGAAGCACTCGATGAACCCCAGCAATCCCGGAATTCCCGTCCAGAAGAAGCAAAGATAGAGAATCCCCAGGCCAGTGCGGCGCAGATAGAAGTGGTGAAGGCCGAAGCTGCCCAGAAACAGCGCCAGCAGGATGCCCACAACCTCATCGCGGCGCACCGCCTCGTACTGCTGGTAGAAGATCGCTTGCGGGTTGGGATACGCGTAACCGCTCATCGGGGATTCTCCTTGCTCGTGCCTTTGAGGATACGCAGCCGGCCCAGGCGCGGTTCCCGGCCGCCCTCATTCCAAGGATTGTCCCACATCTCTGCGCCGCTCTAAAATCGGATTTGTCATGAGTGCAAGAATCCCTTCAGCGGCTTCCAGCGGCACCTTTCTCATTGGCGGCGATCTGCCCGTTCATCGCCTGGGCTACGGAACCATGCGCCTGGTGGGCGAAGGCGCGTGGGGCGAACCGGCCGATGCCGCCGAGGCCCGCCGTGTGCTGCGCCGCGCCGTCGAGCTGGGCGTCACCCTGATCGACACCGCCGACGCCTATGGTCCCGAGATTGCCGAGCGGTTGATCGGCGAAGCGCTGGCGCCCTATCCGCCCGGCGTGGTCATCGCCACCAAGGGCGGCATCACCCGCCAGGGCCCCGCCAAAACCGAGTACGTGGGCCGCGCCGGCTACCTCATTCAATGTGTCGAAATGAGCCTGCGGCGGCTCCGCCTTGAGCGAATCGATCTCTACCAACTGCACCGCATTGACCCCCGCACGCCGCTCGAAGAGAGCCTGGGCGCGCTCAAACGGATGCAGGAGCAGGGCAAGATTCGCCACATCGGCCTCGACGAGGTTACGCCGGCTGAGGTTGAGGCCGCCCGCAAGTATGTGGATGTGGTCACTGTCCAGAATCGATACAGTCTGGCCGACCGCCGTCATGAGGAAATGCTGAACTGGTGCCAGGAGCAGGGCATCGGATTCCTGCCCTGGTACCCCAACGCCGGCGGAAAACTGCTGAAACCCGACCACCCTTCGGCACAGGCGCTGGGCCGGATTGCTGCGCGGCACTCGGCCACGATAGCCCAGCTCTCGCTGGCCTGGCTCTTGCAGCGCTCGCCGGTTCTTATGCCGATTCCAGGCACCTCCAGCGTCGCGCATCTTGAAGAAAACGTGGCCGCGGCCGAACTGAAACTGAGCGCGGAGGAGTGGGCTGAGGTGGAAGCTGCCGCCGCCAACTGACACGTCCTGCGGTGAGCCCACGGCCGCATTTCAGCTTCTACGCAATCCCAGCTGGCGGTTCGCCGAGTTATCCTTGCCTCGATGCCGAAGACGCTGTCCGTGGTCCTGATTACGCTGAACGAGGAGGCCAACCTGCCGCGCACGCTCAAGAGCGTGAGCTGGGCGCAGGAGCTTGTCGTCGTCGATTCGGGCTCAGCGGACGCGACTGTTGAGATTGCGCGCAAGGCCGGCGCGCGGGTCTTCGCAGAGCCGTGGAAAGGCTTTGCAGCGCAGAAAAACTCCGCCATCGAGCATGCGGCCGGAGAGTGGATTCTGTCCCTCGATGCCGATGAGGAAGTGAGCCCGAAACTGGCGCAGGAGATTCAAGCCCTGCTGGCAGGCGAGCCGGCATTCAGCGCCTACCACATTCCGCGGCTCAATCACTTTCTTGGCAAGCCGCTGCGCCACGGCGGCTACTGGCCCGACCCCAAGTTGCGACTCTTCCGCCGCGGTTCGGCACGATTCGCGCAGAGGCCGGTTCACGAGACGATGGAAGCAACCGGGCCGGTGGGCGAGTTGAAAGGCCCGCTGATTCACCACTGCTACCCCACGCTTGAAGACTACATCGAGCACATGAACCGCTATAGCTCGGCCGGCGCGCTGATGCTCGTCGATTCCGGCTGCGCTCCACGTTCGCTGCCCGCTCTGCTTTGGAATGCGCTGCTGAATCCGCTGGCGACCTTTATTTATAACTACTTTTTCCGGCTCGGCTTCCTGGACGGCCGCGAAGGACTGCTTCAGCACCTGAACCATTCGGTTTACATCCACTGGAAGTTCGTCAAGGCGTGGCGCGCGGGGCAGAGCAAGCCGTTATAGCCGGTGGTGTCCGTGGCCTGCGACAAAGTTGATCATCCGCAGCAGGAGCAGCAGCACGGCAATCGCCACAATCACTGCCAGAAGCAGATTCGATTTGCGCGACTTTGCCTTGCCTTGCTTTCGCTCGAGCGCCCTTGCTTTGCGAGTCATGCCGAAGCTCAATGGAAGAACGAACTCCATGTTACGCCGGATTCGTCGATCCGCTTGCGGCGCTGTAGAAATGCAAAGGCCCTCCGGCGCAATCCGAAAGGCCTCTACGTCAAGCTAAGAGCTGTCTTACGCAACCGTCCGCGCCGGCTTCGAACCCCACATCCCGTAGTAAGCAATATAGAGATAGCAGATGACCGGAAGGATGAATGCATGCTGGATGCCCACCCTGTCTGCCAGTGCGCCCAGCAGGTAGGGAATCACGGCTCCGCCCACGATCGCGGTCATAATCAGCCCCGAGCCCTTGCTGGTCATCGGTCCAAGGCCGGCGATGCCTAGCGTAAAGATGTTGGGGAACATGACCGAGTTGAAGAAGCCGCACAGCACCAGCGTCCCGATGGCCACCCAGCCTGTGGTGAACATGGAAGCGGCGATCAGCGCCGCCGCGGTGAACGCAAAGATGCTCAGCAGCTTTCCGGGTTTCACCCTGGTCATGATGCCCGCGCCAAGCAAGCGCCCCACCAACGCGCCAAACCAGTAGAGCGATACCAGGAAAGAGGCGGTCTTGGCGGTGCTCATCCCCTGGGTGTTGAAGTAGTTCACCGCGATCGACGCCAGGCCCACCTCCACGCCCACATAGAAGAAGATGCCCAGCGCGCCCAGCACCGTGTGTTTGTAGCTCCAGATGCTGCGGTTCAAAAGCGCATCGCCCTCCTTGCCCGGCCGGAAGGACTGCGTCCCGGCAATCGGGGTCCCCGGCGACGGGTCTTCGTCGCTGGGGTGAACAATGGGCGGCAGGTGCGAAAGAGCTACCGCAATCCCCAGAATCAGCAGTCCGCAGGCGATGGCAATGTACGGCCCGCGCACCGTGTTGGCAATGCTCGCCTGGGTGGCCAATTTGCCGGGATCGGCCAGGATATAAGCGCCGGCGATCAGGGGTGCAATGGAGCCGCCGATGGAGTTGAAGGCCTGCGACAGGTTCAGGCGGATGGAGGCGGTATCCTCGGGTCCCAGAATCGAAACATAGGGGTTCACCGACGTCTGCAAGGCAGTCACGCCCGCTCCCACCACGAAGACAGCGGTCAGAAACAGCGGGAAACTCACCAGCTTGGCCGCGGGTACGAACAACAGGCAGCCCACCACCTGGATAAACAGCGCAACCACCATCGTCCGCTTGTAGCCTATCAACTCGATCAGCTTCGAGCTAGGCGAGGAGAAGACAAAATAGGCCAGAAAGAATGCCGACTCGGCGAGCATCGCCAGCCCGTACGGAAGAGTGAAGATCTTCCGCAAATGAGGCACCAGCGCCATGTTCAGGTTAGTGATGAACCCGAAGATGAAGAACAGCGCGGTGACCGTGATGAACGGCATCAGGTAGCCGGGCGACGTGAGCGCCGCCGATGGTTTGGATTGTGCTGTCATAGAATTTAAATTCTCGCTTCCTCAATTCCGTCTGGCCACGGAATTCCCGACTTTTTTGCTGCACACAACACTATACGTCAGGCCGGGCTGGTGGAAAGTGATGCCGCCCCGGCGCCGGCAGCCGCGCTACCGGAAGAGCGGCATTTTCCGTTATGCTCATCAGAAAGGCAAGGAGAAACGCATGGCCATAGCATCGTTGAGCAGCAGGCAGAAGAAGATTCTGGCTGCCCTGGAGGGCAACTGGCAGGCCGAGATGGAGGGCTATCACACTTATACTGCCCTGGCCGATCGCGACACTGACCCGGTGCGCGCCCAGGTGCTGCGTCACCTGGCCGGAGCCGAGTGGGAGCACGCCGCTCTGTGGGCAGGCCGCATCGAGGAGCTTGGCCAACCCGTGCCCACCTACCACGGCCGCGCCCACGGCGAGGCCGACTCGCTGGCCAACCGCGCCGGCGGCATCCGCATGGCCCTGCGCCGCCTCGAAATCGAAGAAAGCCGCGACATCGCCCGCTACGGCGAGCAACTCAAGGCGCTGGGCGACGAGGGCTCCATCGCCATTCTCAACCACGTGATCGAGGACGAGAAGGATCACTACCGCGAGTTGGGATCGTTGTTGCGCGGCCACTACACCGCCCCGGCAGGTGCGCCCAAGATCGAGGCCCAAGCGGTGCTGAATGAGATGCTGGCCAAGCGCAGTCAGGGCCGCAAGCAGCCGGGATCCTGGATTGGCGACGCCATCTATGGCGTCAACGACGGCCTGGGCGCCATCTTCGGCATCGTTTCCGGCGTCTCCGGCGCCACCGCCGGCGACAGCAAATATGTGCTTCTCGCCGGGCTCTCCGGCATGATCGCCTCCGCCCTTTCCATGGGTTCCGGCGCCTATCTCGCCGCCAAGAGCGAGCGCGAAATCTACGAGGCCGAGGTCGCCCGCGAGCGCGAAGCCATCCAAATGAACGGCCCCGAGGCCCGCGAACTCCTCTCGCTCTACTACCAGGTCAAGGGCCTTCCTGAGGCTGACGCCCTGCACATGGTCAGCCACATCGCCAACGACCCCGATCAACTGCTGCGCGCCCTGATCACCGAACGCCTTGGCTCCTCTGAGGAGTCGCTCGCGAACCCCCTGGTATCGGCCAGCTCCGGCGCGCTCTCCACAGCCATCGGCGCTACCATCCCCATCATCCCCTTCTTCTTCATGACTGGCCTTGAGGCCGTCATCGCCGCCGCGGTGATTTCCCTGGCCGCCCACTTCGCCGTCGGCGCAGCCAAGTCGCTCATCACCGTCCGCTCCTGGTGGTCGTCGGGCCTGGAGATGACGGTCGTCGGCGCGGTTGAAGGCGCTGTCACCTACGGAATCGGTATTCTGCTGGGCAAGGGCGGGATGTAGGAATGCGGGAGTTGCGAGTGTCCCGTTCCTGAACTTTATTACACAAGCCCTGTCATCCTGAGTGACCGTAGCGCAGCGAAGGGAGTCGAAGGATCTGCGTTTCGGACGCTGGCGGCGTGAGACAAAGCCGGGTGCCCCAGGTCTCGCCTTTGAGACCTGGGAAGGTGAGAACTCAGATTTTGGCTTGCCGCTCGATGCGCTCTTCGGCCAGATACCCTAGCCACTCCTCCATCCCCGCTCCGGTCTTGGCTGAAGTCTCGAAGATCCGTATCCCCGGCCGAATCTCGTTGATGTTCTTGAGCGCGAGTTCACGATCGAACCCGCACGGTTCCGCAATATCCATCTTGGTAATCACCGCCGCATCCGCGGAGTTGAAGAGCGTTGGATATTTGAGCGGCTTGTCTTCGCCCTCGGTCACGCTCAGCAAGGCCACGCGGATCTTCTCGCCCAGGTCGTAGCTCGACGGGCAAACCAGGTTGCCCACATTCTCAATGAACAGGTAGTCGAGGCCGGCCAGCGCCACACCATTTTCGCCCGGCAGATCAGCCCAGCCGGCCAGGTGCTTATCGATCATCTCCGCGTCAAGGTGGCAGATGCCGTGAGTATTGATCTGGCGAACCGGCGCTCCGCTCGCGGCAAGACGGCGCGCGTCGTTGTCGGTCTCCAGATCGCCGACCAGCGCGGCCACCCTTGCTCCCCGCGCCCTGAGCTCGCGCAAGGTAAACTCGAGAAACGCTGTCTTGCCCGTCCCCGGGCTCGAAACCAGGTTCAGCACCAGCACGCCGGCGGCGCCAAAGCGCCCGCGCAACCCCGCCGCCAGTTCGTCGTTCTTCTTGAGGATTCCCCGCCGCAGCTCGACAATCCTGGTCGTCATACCGCCTCCTCGACTTCATCTATCTCAATCGAATCAATCTCCAGCTCGCGCCCCTGCCGCAGGTCCGTCACCGGCTCGCCGCAGTGCGGACAGCGGAAGCTCTGCAGGCTCCTGAGCTCCCCATCCTGGCCGCAGGCCTCGCAGTGCATCACCACGGGCAGAATATTGACCACCAGCTTCGACCCTTCCAGCGGCGTCCCTTCCGTCGTGATCCCCCAGCAGAACTGCAGCGAATCCTCAATAACCGAAGCCAGCGCGCCCACCCGCAGCCGCACTTCTTTCACGCGCGCGCCGGGGTAAGCGGCCGCCGACTCGGTTACCGCGTCAACAATGCTCGCCGCGATTGAAAGTTCATGCATGAATAGTCGATTTTACGCTCAGGCTCTCCTCACCGCTCCACGGCTCTTGAAGGGCACCGGCATCAGAGGTTGCGGAAAAGCTTGCCCGAGCGCCGCATGTGCCTGGTTTGAAAGGGCGCTGCATTTACAATCGAAACGTGCAGCCAGAAGCTTCTTCGCAAATCATTCTCGCCGAAAATCTGGTCAAGGTTTATGCGGCGGGCAAAATCCAGGTGACCGCCGTGCGCGGCGTTTCGCTCTCAGTGGAGAAGGGCGAGTTTGTGGCCGTCGTCGGCCCTTCGGGGTCAGGCAAGTCCACGCTCTTCTACCTGCTGGGCGGGCTTACGCGGGCTACCCAGGGGCGGGTGGTCATCGACGGTGTAGACTTTGCCACCCTCGACGACGGCCAGCGGACCCGCCTGCGCAAACACCGCATCGGTTTCGTGTTTCAGAAGTTCAACCTGCTGCCGACGCTCTCGGCCATGGGCAATATTGAAATCGCATATGCGATCAGCGGGCGCAAGGAACCGATGGATCTGAAGTATCTCGACCACCTGAGCGATATGCTTTCGATTCAGGGGCGGCTCAATCACCGGCCTTCTGAGCTGAGCGGCGGTGAGCAGCAGCGGGTGGCCATTGCCCGGGCGCTCATAACGCGGCCGGCCATCGTGCTGGCCGACGAGCCCACCGGCAACCTTGACACCCAAAACTCCGATGCGGTGCTGCACATGCTGCTGCGCTCCAACCGCGAACTGGGCCAGACCACGCTGATGATCACCCACAACCCCGACGCGGCATCGATAGCCAGCCGCATCCTCTACATGCGCGACGGCCAGATTGTGCGCGAGGAGAAGGGTTCGCGCTCCGGCGATGCGTTGCCGGTTTCAGCCGCGCCGCTCCCCGCCTGAGTCCCGGCCTGGCAGGCGGCAAACGCCGTCCCGGGCGCGGTTTGACCCAATTTCGGCGGCCCGGTATACTCGAACTTGCATCAAGCGGGAGTAGCTCAGTGGTAGAGCATCGCCTTGCCAAGGCGAGGGTCGCGAGTTCAAATCTCGTCTCCCGCTCCAGACCGCCCTCCGGCGACAGCCGGGCTGGCTACGGCGGTTCGGAGCGATGCGAATCAATCCAAAGGCTGCCCTGCCAAGGCGCGGTACCCAAGTGGTAAGGGAGAGGTCTGCAAAACCTTTATGCGCCGGTTCGATCCCGGCCCGCGCCTCCAACTCTTCCTCGTAGGCAGCTCATATCTGACAATTTAGACACACATTCGCCTTCCGTTCCGAGTTGGCCGGAAATGTGCCTCCAAAAGCCGGAACTGCCCGAACCGGCCGCTCAGACAGGACGAGCGTAAGCGTCCAGCCTTCCCCTCTGGCATTGCCTCGGGGGTGAGGCCGATGATGGCGTCATGGATCATGCAGAGGAAGCGGGAGCGGGACGTTGCGTACGCAGATTTCGGTCGGTTGCAGAGAAGCGGCGGATTGTAGAGTTGACGTTGGAGCCTGGCGCGAGCGTGGCGGAGGTTGCGCGAGCGCACGGGGTGAACGCGAACCAGGTGTTCAAGTGGCGGCGTGAGTTTGCCAGAGGCGAGTTGGTGGAGCCGGCAGTTCGGTCCACTGCATTGCTTCCGGTCACGGTATCGGCTTCGTTTGCGGCAGCGACTCATGAGACTGCCGCACAGGAACAGACAGCGACATCCGGCGCGATTCACATCGAGTTTCCTGGCCGGGCGATGATCAGCGTGGAGAGCGGCGCCGATCCAGCACTGCTGCGCTCGATCTTGGAGAGCCTGCGCAAGTGATCGAACTTCGCACTGGAACGAAGATATGGCTCGCGGCCGGGGTGACGGACATGCGGCGCGGCTTCGACGGTCTGAGCGCGCAGGTACAGACGGTGCTTGAGCAGCAGCCGTTTTCCGGTCACGTGTTTGTGTTTCGTGGACGCCGTGGCGACATCGTAAAACTGTTGTGGTTCGATGGCGATGGTCTGTGCCTGTTTGCCAAGCGGTTAGAGCGTGGACGCTTCATCTGGCCGAAGGCCGAGAGTGGAACCGTTTGTCTGACGCGCGCGCAGCTTTCGATGCTGCTGGAAGGCATTGACTGGAGAAGACCCGAACGTACCTGGGCTCCGCAGATCGCCGTCTGATTGATTATTGTGATTCCTCTTTATTCATGCGCCTTTTGTTGATGTTTTCCACATCGCTTCATGGCATACTGCGCTCATGGTTGTGGCTGCTCTTCCAGATCTCGATCAGTTCGACATCGAAGCGCTGAAGGCGCTGCTGATCGCCAAGCACATCGAGTCGATGGAACAGCACAGGTCGGACGTAGAACTGATCGAACATCTGAAGCTGGTCATCGAGAAGTACCGCAGGATGATCTTCGGCAAGAAGAGCGAGAAGCAGACGGCGCAACTGGAACAGCTTGAGTTCCGGCTCGAAGAGCTGGAGACTGCGCAAGCCGCCGATGAAGCTACACAAGCCGTATCGGAAGCCACACAACCGAGTGCCGCTCAAGCATCCACGAAGGCGCGCCCACGCCCGGCGCGCAAGCCGTTACCCGAAGATCTGCCGCGTGAAGTGATCACCCATCTTCCTGCTCATAACTGCTGCCCCGATTGCGGCGGTGCGCTACGGAAGTTCGGTGAAGATGTCTCCGAACAACTGGAGCGCATCCCTGCAACCTACAAGGTGATTCGTCATGTGCGGCCGAAGTTCGCCTGCGTAGGCTGCGAACGTGTTGTTGAGGCGCCTGCTCCTGCGCGGCCGATTGAGCGGGGTCTGCCTGGTCCCGGTCTTCTGGCTCACGTATTGGTCTCGAAGTACAGTGACCACCAACCGCTCTATCGCCAGTCGGAGATCTACGCCCGCGAAGGCATCGATCTTGACCGCTCGACACTGGCCGGCTGGGTGGGCGCTGCCAGCCAGTTGCTTGCTCCGCTGGTCGATACGATCCACGAGCATGTGCTGGCAGGATCGAAGATCCACGCCGATGACACACCGGTTCCGGTGCTTGCTCCCGGCAACGGCAAGACCAAGACTGGACGCCTGTGGACCTATGTGCGCGACGATCGCCCGGCGGGAGAAGACACTGCGCCCGCCGTCTGGTTTGCATACTCGGAAGATCGCAAGGGCGATCATCCGCGACGGCACCTGAAGGACTTCAAAGGCGCGCTGCAGGCCGATGCCTATTCTGGTTATGTTGCGTGATTAGTTATGTTGCGTAGCTTCCTGGAGCGCGGATTCTACCTGAGTCGGACCTCAGATTGAGACAACATAAATACACCTTGAGTCCACCCAAGTACCCCAACATGTTTGCAAGGGGGTACATCATGTTTGAAGCGCTTTTCAAGAGTGAACGAGGGCTGACACGTCACCGCACTGCTCCGCTAGCTGAGGAACGAGCTCGCTACATCCAGCACTGTATTGAGTTCGGAGCGACGCATTCCACTGTGGGTCTGAAGTGCAGAGAGCTCCTTTGGGCAGCTCACTGATTGATGGCGAGCGCAGATCGGCGTTCAACCAGGAGTCGCTGCATGCGATTGCAGTACGGCGGTCGGCCGGACAGCGGGGCGATCCCTTACGGATTCAGCAGCGATTTGAGGACATCGTCAGGCCATGGCTTCGATTTCTGGGTTGGTGGGAGCAAGCGATTAAGCCTGACCCATGGTCCGAGTTACGAGAGGCGTACTCCAACTGCATGAGGGCCGATCGCGGGCTTAGCGTTTCAACCATCTCGTATTGGGATCGCTGTGCCAGGAGATTCCTCGTTTGGTACAGCGCCACCGGTCGCCCTTTACAAGATCTTGAGGTCTCCAACTTCGATCGCTACGTCGCGCATTTGGCAAGCGAAGGTTGTTGCCGTCGTACCATCAGCAACCTTGTTAAGGCCCTGAGGTCATTTGTACGTTTTGCGGGAGACCGGGGTTGGTGCTGCAAGCATCTTGCCGACGGCATTTCCGGGCCACGCGTATATTCGGACGAATCCATCCCCATGGGACCGCCATGGCGCGATGTTGAACGTTTGATAAAAAGTGTCGATACCGATCGGCCCCGGGATATACGCGGCCGCGCTATCCTCATGCTTCTTGCCATCTATGGACTTCGTGCCGGAGAGGTCATGCAACTGCGGTTAGAGGACCTCGACTGGGAGCGAAGTCTTTTGAACGTAAGGCGCGTAAAGCGCCGCAAGTGCCAGGCCTATCCGCTGATTGCATCCGTCGGCATGGCGATCGCTAGATATTTGCGAGAGATCAGGCCGGCATCGAAACGGAGAGAACTGTTTCTTGGACTCAACTCTCCGCATGGGCCGCTTAGCCAGGGTGCTATACGACATATTGTTGCGACAGGTTTGAAGCGAGTCGGAGCGCAAACAACTCGTTTTGGCCCCCATTCGCTGCGGCACGCATGCGCAGGGCGGCTTGTCTCCGAAGGCTTATCGCTCAAGGAGATCGGGGATCACCTTGGTCATCGAGGTATCTCGGCAACTCGCATTTACGCGAAGGTTAACCTTGCAGCCCTTCGGGAAGTTGCAGCATTCGACCTGGGAGGACTGCGATGAAGCTCGTTGCGCTGGTCAACAACTATGTGGCCCTGAAGCGTTCTCTTGGGATGAGATTCGCAACCCAACCTCGCGTGTTCCGAAGGTTTTGTAGAGTTCTCGGAGACATCGATGTCTCTCAGGTCACCAAGGAAGCAGTCAGAGCTTTTCTCGATGGCGACAAGGCCATCACGAACACTTGGTTTCTTAACTATCGGCTGCTCGATGGACTGCTTTCATTCGCAGTTAGCCGTGGAGTTATCAGAGACCTGCCTCTGCCAGACTTTACACCTTCACCTTTGCCGGCCTTTCGACCGCA
>CAVRAQ010000017.1:0-666974 GCA_963718985.1 uncultured Acidobacteriaceae bacterium | reverse complement strand
TTACAAGGCTTGTTAAGAAGAGCATCCGCCTAACTGCGCGGAGTTAATTCTATGGACAAGCCGAACGGGCGATTAGTACTGGTAAGCTTCACGCATTACTGCGCTTTCACACCCAGCCTATCAACCAGATGGTCTTTCTGGGCCCTTCAGGGAGATCTCATCTTGGGGCGTGCTTCCCGCTTATATGCATTCAGCGGTTATCACAACCGAACTTCGCTACCCAGCCGTGCCCTTGGCAGGACAACTGGAACACAAGAGGTTCGTCCATCCCGGTCCTCTCGTACTAAGGACAGCCCCCCGCAAATCTCCTACGCCCACAGCAGATAGGGACCGAACTGTCTCGCGACGTTCTGAACCCAGCTCACGTACCGCTTTAATAGGCGAACAGCCTAACCCTTGGAACCTTCTACAGCTCCAGGATGCGATGAGCCGACATCGAGGTGCCAAACCAATGCGTCGATATGAACTCTTGGCATTGATCAGCCTGTTATCCCCGGCGTACCTTTTATCCGTTGAGCGATGGCCCTTCCATACAGAACCACCGGATCACTAAGGCCTGCTTTCGCACCTGCTCGACTTGTAGGTCTCACAGTTAACCACTCTTATGCCTTTACACTCGACGACTGATTTCCAAACAGTCTGAGAGTAGCTTCGCGCGCCTCCGTTACAATTTAGGAGGCGACCGCCCCAGTCAAACTACCCGCCTAACTATGTCCCTCTCCCGGATTACGGGAGGAGGTTAGGATCACAACACTCGCAGGGTGGTATCTCACCGTTGGCTCCACCAAGTCCGAGAACCTGGTCTCAAAGCCTCCCACCTATCCTGCGCAGCAAGAATCATAACCCATAGTTAAGGTGTAGTAAAGGTGCACGGGGTCTTTCCGTCTAGCTGCGGGTAACCGGCATCTTCACCGGTACTACAAGTTCGCCGAGCAACTCGTTAAGACAGTCGTACGATCGTTACGCCATTCGTGCAGGTCGGAACTTACCCGACAAGGAATTTCGCTACCTTAGGACCGTTATAGTTACGGCCGCCGTTCACCGGGGCTTCAATTCAAAGCTTCGCTTGCGCTAACCTCTCCTTTTAACCTTCCGGCACCGGGCAGGCGTCAGCCCCTATACGTCGTTTTCGACTTAGCAGAGACCTGTGTTTTTGTTAAACAGTCGCCGTACGCGCTTCACTGCGGCCCGCTTGCGCGGGCGCTCCTTCTCCCGAAGTTACGGAGCCAATTTGCCGAGTTCCTTAACGAGCTTTCACTCGAGCGCCTTTGGATATTCTCCTCGTCTACCTGTGTCGGTTTGGGGTACGGTTCCCTTTGTTCTCCTTAGAGGTTTTTCTTGGCAGCGTGAAATCAGCAGCTGAATCCCATACGGGCCTGCTTTGCGCCTCACTGTTAAGTCCTGGTGGATTTGCCTGCCAGAACCAGCTTACGCGCATCGACCGTCATAGCCATCGGACGGCCTGCCTATCCTTCTGCGTCACCCCATCGTCAAACGAACATTGGGAGGTCCGGAATATTAACCGGATGTCCATCGGCTACGCCTTTCGGCCTCACCTTAGGGACCGCCTAACCCTGAGCGGATTAACCTTCCTCAGGAAACCTTAGACTTTCGGCGCGGAGGGTTCTCACCTCCGTTATCGCTACTTATGCCGGCAGGGTCTCTTCGCAACGCTCCACCAGTCTTCTCAGTCTGGCTTCGATGCTGTTGAGAATGCTCTCCTACCACGCACACCCTAAGGTGTGCATCCGCTGCTTCGGTGTACAGTTTTAGCCCCGTTGTATTGTCGGCACCGGACCGCTTGACCAGTGAGCTATTACGCTTTCTTTAAAGGATGGCTGCTTCTAAGCCAACCTCCTGGCTGTCTGAGCGTTCCGACTTCCTTTCCCACTTAACTGTAACTTGGGGACCTTAGCAGGCGGTCTGGGCTGTTTCCCTCTCGACGATGAGGCTTAGCCCCCACCGTCTGACTCCCGGATATGTTGTCACTGGCATTCGCAGTTTGGTTGGATTCAGTAAGCCGGAAAGCCCCCTAGTCCATCCATCTCTCTACCACCAGCGCAATTCATCCGAGGCTAGCCCTAAAGCTATTTCGGAGAGAACGAGCTATCACGGAATTTGATTAGCCTTTCACCCCTACCCACAGCTCATCCGAGCTTTTTTCAACAAACACCGGTTCGGTCCTCCAGTGGGTGTTACCCCACCTTCAACCTGGCCATGGGTAGATCATCCCGCTTCGCGTCTATTCCTGCCAACTGAACGCCCTGTTCAGACTCGCTTTCGCTTCGGCTCGCTTACGCTTAACCTTGCTGACAAGAATAACTAGCCGGCTCATTATGCAATAGGCACGCGGTCAGGCATTCCCCTTGCGGGGCATAGCCCTCCCACTGCTTGTAGGCACACGGTTTCAGGTACTTTGCACTCCCCTCGACGGGGTTCTTTTCGCCTTTCCCTCACGGTACTGGTTCACTATCGGTCAGAGACTAGTATTTAGCCTTACGGGATGGTCCCCGTAGATTCAAGCAGGGTTTCACGTGCCCCGCCTTACTCAGGTATCCGCTTCGAGTCTGGATCATTTTCGCCTACGCGCCTGTCACGCTCTTTGGACCCACTTTCCTGAGGGTTCGGCTAACGACCAGATTGGTAACTCTACTGTTGCGGACCCTACAACCCCCGAGACACCGAAATGCCACGGGTTTGGGCTCTTCCGAGTTCGCTCGCCACTACTATCGGAATCGAGGTTTCTTTCTTTTCCTTCAGGTACTGAGATGGTTCACTTCCCTGAGTTCGCTCATGCCTGCCTATGTATTCAGCAGGATGTTCCCGGGGTTTGCCCGGGAGGGTTTCCCCATTCGGAGATCTCCGGTTATAACGCCTGTGTGCGGCTTACCGAAGCTTATCGCAGCTTGCCACGTCCTTCATCGCCTGTCTCTGCCAAGGCATCCACCGTGCGCCCTTAGTAGCTTGACCATAGAATTAACTCCAGCGCAGGGAGCCGAATCGCTTCGGTCCTGTTCAGAGATAACCTATTGTTATCCGCCTTGAGAGTAACTCGCTACGCTCACGCGCGCCCGAGTTACAACTCCTAAAGACACTCTTCTTACTTGAACACTTGCCTGAGCTACTAACTTCTAGTAACTCATTGCTTGTGCTCGGCCTTGTATTAAAGCGTCACTCAAAGATATCTTCGCCTCAGCCAGGCGCCTCACGGCGGCTAACTCGGCAAAAACGCTTTCAATGCGCTTTACCCAATCAATTTCGTTGTCAAACATCCAAACCATCCTGTTGTTTTCAAGATGGCCCGCCCTAGGACGGTAAAAACCTGCCGAACCGGATTTCTAACTCTCCGGACGGCCTGTTTCCAGATCGGCGTCACCAATCAAAGGTGGCGGCGATCTGGAAATAGTGGTGTGAATGAGCTTTGGTGGAGCTGACCGGGATCGAACCGGTGACCCCCTGCTTGCAAAGCAGGTGCTCTCCCAGCTGAGCTACAGCCCCACTTGTGGGCGCCTGCGGCAAAGATGGTGGGCCTGGGTAGAGTCGAACTACCGACCTCACCCTTATCAGGGGTGCGCTCTAACCAACTGAGCTACAGGCCCAAGGCTCGGGTTGCTCAAAGCTGGCCGGCTCCCGCGCTGAAGCGAACCCCAGCGGCTCTCAAAAAACCTCATTCAATTTCAAAAAGGGTTTCGAGGACAAGGTTGAACGTGCTGGGCGGCTACGCCGCCCGTGACCATCGTGCGATGGTGATCAAGCAAAGAAGGCTTGTATCAGAATTCCCGCGACTCGCCGTCAGGGACGACAATTGCGGGTTAGATGACAGCTCACATTCGCCGCTTCGCAGCGGTCCGCCTTCGCGGAAGGAATGTAAGTGCCACCACTTCTCTTTTAGAAAGGAGGTGATCCAGCCGCAGGTTCTCCTACGGCTACCTTGTTACGACTTCACCCCAATCATGAATTACACCTTGGACGGCTGCCCCCTTGCGGTTGGCTCACCGGCTTCTAGTGCAACCCACTTTCGTGATGTGACGGGCGGTGTGTACAAGGCCCGGGAACGTATTCACCGCGGCATTCTGATCCGCGATTACTAGCGATTCCAGCTTCACGCAGTCGAGTTGCAGACTGCGATCCGAACTGAGGCCGGCTTTTTCCGATTAGCTCCCCCTCGCGGGTTTGCGACGGTTTGTACCGGCCATTGTAGCACGTGTGTAGCCCTGGACATAAAGGCCATGAGGACTTGACGTCATCCCCACCTTCCTCCCCGTTATCCGAGGCGGTTTCACCAGAGTGCCCAACTTAATGATGGCAACTGGGGATAAGGGTTGCGCTCGTTGCGGGACTTAACCCAACATCTCACGACACGAGCTGACGACAGCCATGCAGCACCTATATTACGGCCCATTGCTGGGAAGGAATCTTTCAACTCCGGTCCATAACATTTCGAGCCCAGGTAAGGTTCTTCGCGTTGCGTCGAATTAAACCACATGCTCCACCGCTTGTGCGGGCCCCCGTCAATTCCTTTGAGTTTCAGCCTTGCGACCGTACTCCCCAGGCGGACTGCTTAACGCGTTAGCTACGGCACGGCGGGATTGGGTACCCGTCACACCAAGCAGTCATCGTTTAGGGCTAGGACTACCAGGGTATCTAATCCTGTTTGCTCCCCTAGCTTTCGTGCATCAGCGTCAGTTGTGGTCCAGTGAGCCGCTTTCGCCACAGGTGTTCCTTCCGATATCTACGCATTTCACCGCTACACCGGAAATTCCACTCACCTCTCCCACACTCAAGCCCGGCAGTTTCTCATGCAGTCTATGAGTTGAGCCCATAGATTTCACATGAGACTTACCAAACCGCCTACGCACCCTTTACGCCCAATAATTCCGAACAACGCTCGCCCCCCTCGTATTACCGCGGCTGCTGGCACGAAGTTAGCCGGGGCTTCTTCTTCCGGTACCGTCATTATCGTCCCGATCGAAAGGAGTTTACGTCCCGAGGGACTTCATCCTCCACGCGGCGTTGCTGCGTCAGGGTTTCCCCCATTGCGCAAAATTCCCCACTGCTGCCTCCCGTAGGAGTCTGGACCGTGTTTCAGTTCCAGTGTGTCCGTGCGCCCTCTCAGGCCGGATACCGATCATAGTCTTGGTGGGCCATTACCCCGCCAACTAACTAATCGGCCGCGACCCCCTCCTTAAGCGAATTGCTCCTTTGACCCGTAGGTATTATGCGGTATTAGCTAAGGTTTCCCTCAGTTATCCCCCACTCAAGGGTAGGTTAGTCACGTGTTACTCACCCGTGCGCCACTTTACTCATGGTATTGCTACCACTTTCTCGTTCGACTTGCATGTGTTAGGCACGCCGCCAGCGTTGATTCTGAGCCAGGATCAAACTCTCGTTTGAAACCTGATGTCTCCCCGCTCCGACGGAGGTCGGAGAGGTTCGACCGTGTCCGCGCGCCCGGTCCGAAGACTGGCCTGCGCTGACACCTTACCTTGTGAGAATGATCAAGCCAAACCTGATCCCTTCTCACGACTGGCACGTTCAACCAATTTGTCAAAGATCCTTGAGGGTATCCGCCTGGGCGGGCCCGCTTGGATCGAGGCCCGGGCCGTTAAGCCAGGGTGTCCTCGAACTCGTTTGCGCTCACCAACTTATGCATCCCATTGCATCTAAACCTATGCAAATCTTTGCACTTGCCGGCGTTTTTGCGCGAACCTTTCAAAAATATCGGACTTTGCTCTCCATGTCAAGCCTGAATGTTGACTCACTTGAGGCCGCCCAACCTGCTGTTGGCGGTTGTTCCTCAATCGGTGTTCCCAAAAATCTCATCCGAAACCTGAGAGCCTGGAAGGCGCACGCTGCGCAAAATATCAAAGAGCGGCCAGCAAAATATGCTCGAGCCGCTAGGGCTCGCGGGAGATCTACTCCCGGGTCATGCAATGGCTTGTTCTCTGCGGGATTCCCTACAGGGGTTCAGGGGCGCTTGCCTCACCTGACCCAACGAACCAGCTTCCCACTTCCCTCTACGGGGCAGGCCACACGGCCACCGGGAGGCTCCACTGCTCAATCTGCAACTTCAAAAGAGTAGCACACGCCACCCTTTATTGCAAGCCATGCGCACACGACTCCTGCCTGCATTGCTGCAACCTTACGAGAATAGCAACCCGGCAGCCGCAAAGCAAGCCCTAACCCTGTGGAAAGCCCCGGATTCTGTGGGAAAACAGCCGTCAGTGCCTCGGAATCAGCCCTAAATCCGTCAGCCCATTCACGAAGTACTGCATAGCCAGGGCCACCAGCAGCAGCCCCATGATGCGCACCAGGATGCGGATCCCGGTCTCGCCCATCACCTGCCGCACCCGCCCCGCACCGGCCAACACCCAGTAGCTCACCAGCGCGGTAATGCCAATGGAGCCAAGAATGGCGCCCATCTCCCAGTGCCACAGCGAGGGCACCTGGCCCACCAGCACCATAACTGACGAGATGGCCCCCGGCCCGGCCAGCATCGGTATCCCCAGCGGCACAATTCCCGCATCTTCCTTGGCCGTAGCCTCCTCGGCGTCGCCCGTGGTCTCCTGCGTAGGCGACCGCCTCGCCTCCAGCATATCCAGGCCTATCAGCAATAGAATCAATCCCCCAGCAATCTCAAACGCCGGCAGCGTAATCCCGAACAGCCTGAAGATCAGCTGTCCGGCGATGGCAAAGCTGGTCAGCACGATGTAGCAGGTAAGCGCACCCTTCCGCGCCATCCGCCTGCGCCGCACCGGGTCGGCCCGGTGTGTAATGGCCAGAAACGAAGGGATCGCCGCAAACGGGTCAACCAAAAAGAAGATGGAGCTCAGCGCCAGCAGCGAGAAACGCACAATCGGCGCCTGGCTCAGCTCATTCAACGCCACCGCCGCTGGATTGGTCAGGATCACCTCTTGAGGCTAAAGCATCTCCCCAACTCTCGTCAGCCGCCCCGCAAATCCCGACATACACAGAGGATTGGGTGCCCCAGGTCTCGCTTTGAGACCTGGGAAAGCACAGATCCCAACCGAGGGGGCCTTCTGATCTCTCCGTTTTCCCCGTCCGCCGCCAAATCACCTCAAACATCACCATTCGGTGATAGAACAGGTGAAACGGAGGCCCCCATGAGTAACTGTAGCGCCGTTTGACGGCTGGAAGGGTATAGGAGCTACTGCACGGTGAGGGTAACAGTTCCAGTGGATGTCGTTGAGCCTGACGTGCCGGTCACAGTAATGGTGTAAGTGCCCGCCGTGGTACCGGGGTTGCTGGTGCCACCCCCGCCACCTCCTCCCCCGCCGCCACCGCATGCGAGCACGCCGCCCGTCAGGGCCACGAGGAACACCAGCATTCCGAGCATTGTCCGCCAGCTACGCCGCCGCGCCGGAATGCCAAGCAGCAACAAACACGCCAGAGCCGCACCGCCCGCCGCGTACCAGGGAACTCCAGGGCGTTTCGGAAGAACCAATGAGGCGCTCGATGGCGCTGTGGTGTAAACGGTAAGCGTGGCCGTACCTGCGCTGGCGCTGGTAATGCTGACTGGGCTGGTGGAACCGAAGCTGAAAGTGGGCGGGTATTGGGCGCCCGAAGGGCTGGAGGTGACGCTGGCCATCAACGCCACGCTGCCGGTGAATCCTCCACTGGGGGTCACAGTAATCGTTGAGGTGTTCCCGGTAGTTGTGCCGGGGAAGATAGTAAGCGCCGTGCCGCTAATCGTTAGGCCGGGAATTGTGACCGTGACCGAGGCAGTGCCGGTGGCTGCACTATAGTTGCCATCGCCCGAGTAGCTGGCCGTCAGCGTATCGGTGCCTGTGGCCAGCGATCCGGCGGGAATGTTGATCGTTGCGCTGCCGCTGCTGAGATTCGTCGCCGCGGAGGCGTAGCCGCCGCCCGTCAGCGTGACCGAGCCGGTCGGCGTGGGATTGCCGCTGCCTCCGCTGACCGCTAGTGTCACCGTCAATGCTTGCGCCGTCGTAACGCTGGATGAGGACGGTGTCACCGTGACAGTTGGCGTGGAGGGCAGGCTTGTATACGTTCCCGTTGCCACTGGGCTGTCAATGTAGGTAGCCGCGGTTGCGAAGGCATTTACCGTGGTTGTCCGGGTAAGCGTAAATGAAGAGCTGTAGAGGGCAGAGCTGGTGGATGGTGTGCTGCCATCGGTTGTGTAGTAGACCACGGCTCCAGGAGTGGTATCGGTAATCGTCACCAGGTTGGCATTTGAGCCGGTGCCGAAGGATATCACCGGGGCATTGGCGATATTGTAAGTAACTTCGGAGATTGTAGATTGTGTGTATCCGACCGGAACGTCAATCGCCTTTAGCTTGATCGTGGAGGAGACCGTAATAGAACCTGAATACGGCGTTGAACCCGTAGTCGGGTCGCTGCCGTCGCTAGTGTAGTAGATCACTGCGCCGGGAGTCGCATCGGTGATGCTGACGGTAGTGTCCTAATTTGAAATCCACAGGCTTATGCACCCTCTGTGGCAAGCAACTTGCCTCGAATAAACTCTGACCGGGTTTGGCGGCTGGCTTTAGCGGCTGCCTCAATCGTGCGCAGTTCCTCGGAAGTCACCCGAATACGGAGCATTTCTCCCTTAGCGTTACCCTTTGGGAGCCGTGGCCTTCCGGGTTTCTTAGGCTTCGGCTGCTTCGGCATCTTTCAACTCCTGCATGATGGCAACACGTACAGCGGTTTCAGGGGATACAGCCGGGGGAATCTTCAACACGGTCACGCTGCGTTTGGGTTGTTTTGGATCATCTGTGTCATGGCTCCAGGCATAGGCATGAGTGGCTTTGGGATGGCCGTGCAATTCAAAGACCTCAACAATCCCATCCCAAATCACTCTATCCTCAAACTTCTCAGTCACAGGGACGCTCTGCACATGCGTGGAGTGGACGCCGTGAAGCCGATGAATGACATTCTGTAACTCTTCCAGATAGGTCACTTCACAGCCTCCAGCAAATCGGCCACGGTGCAGAACGTCTTTGCAACTCCTGCGGCCATTGCCGGAGTGCAGCGGAGCGTATTGTGACGGCGCACGAAGTTGTAATAGGCAAAGTGGAGTCCGACAGCCGCGCGGAAGTTCTCAAGCCTCTTGGAGAATGCCAGCGTGAGCCGAGTCAAACGGCGCATGTGCAGCCGAGTGGTCGCATTCAGCCGCTCAACGTAGCTGGTCGAAATCAGGTCGTAATCGGGACTTCCCTGAATGACGGTCTTTTCTGTGCCGATCACTTCCGGCGGCGCATAGCGATGCTCGTCCCGTTCCTCATGCCCAAAGACCTTGACGATCTGCGCATAGTCCACATCTGCGCCCCATGCAGCCTCTACTGCGTTGCGGTAGGCTCCCAGGCTGTCAGTGGACACCTGAATGCGGTTGCGCATCCGCGACGCCACGTCCTGCATGAATGCCTTTGTGGTTTCGAGGCTGCGATTAGAGTCCACCCGGAACGCAGGGACCAGTTTAGTTTCGGCATCGATAGCGCAGAACGTCCAGACGTTGCCAAACTGCGGATCGTCCCCCGGCTTGCGTCGGTTTTCCTTCTTGCCGACGAATCCCCAAACCTCGTCGATTTCCAGGCGATTGCAGGACAGGTCGCGCATCTTGGCATCTAGCAGAGCAGTGCATCCCTCGCCCACGCGAACCCCAAGCCGCATGATCGTATCGCGGTGAATGCCGGTCATGCGCTCAATAGCGCGGATGCTGGAACCTTCGGCAAGTGCCGCGATTACCGCGATTCGCTTATCCGTGTTGAGAACGTTCGCCATAAAGCCTCACTGGAATAAATGTACCCCAATAATTAGATGGAGTCAAGATATTTTTGGGGTACAATTGCAGAATCATGCTGAAAAGATTGGCAATTGCAGCGTTGACCCTCGCATTGTTCCTTGCCAACTGTCCAAATAAAGGCAGCGCCCAGCAAAAGGATAAATCCGAGCAAATGCCAGCGCCGCCCGTCACAATATCCGATAACTCCGCACCCCGAAATGAGGCAGATCGCTCCGTGACCTTGCCCCCGCAAAACGTACTCCTTAGCAAGCTGTTCTAATGCGAAAGGGTAGCGAAGATGAGGAATGGGAAGCGGGGCAGGTACACGCTTGAATTCAAGCAAGAGGCGGCGCGGCTTGTTGAGTCGGGCCAGAGCCAAGCAGCGGCAGCACGCAGCTTGGGAGTGGTTGAACAAACTTTGGGCAACTGGGTCAGGGAGCATCGAGCTGGAACCTTGAAGGGTGCCAGCAGCAAGCCGTTGGTTAGCGCTGAGCAGATGGAGAACAGCCGTCTGCGTGCGGAACTGGCGCGTGTGACGATGGAGCGCGACATCCTGGGAAAAGCGACGGCGTACTTTGCGAAGTGCCAGAAATGAAGTACGCCTTTATTCAACGCCACAAGCTGGTCTGGCCGATCTGTGTGCAGTGCCGGGTTCTGCTGGTGAGCGTCTCTGGCTACCATGAACACTTGGCACGTCGCGTGGATATTGCCCAGCGCCGCCATCTGAGCGATGAAGCACTTTTGGTTCACATCAGCGCCGTCTATGCGGAAAATCGGGGTGCGTATGGGTGGCCGCGCATCTGGCGGCAACTGCGGGCGCAAGGCATTCGCGTGGGCAAGCTGCGGGTACAACGACTGATGCAGAAACACGGCATCCAGGCCCGTGGCAAGCGGCGTTTCCGCGTGGCCACCACCGACAGCAAGCACGGTCTTCCGATTGCGCCCAACCTGCTTGATCGCAAGTTCACTGTAGCCGCGCCCAACCAGGCTTGGGTCGGTGATCTGACCTATATCGCGACCGAGGAAGGCTGGCTGTTTCTGGCTGTAGTGATCGATCTGTTCAGCCGCAAAGTGGTGGGCTGGTCGATGCGGCCCGACATGCAGCGCAACCTGGTGATCGATGCTCTGGAGATGGCCTGGTTCAAGCGCAATCCAGGCAAGAATGCAGAACTGATCTTTCATAGCGATCGCGGCAGCCAATACGCCAGCGAGGACTTCAGTGAGGTACTCAAAGAACATGGCATTAGGCCATCGATGAGCCGCAAGAGCAACTGCTGGGACAACGCCTGTTCGGAGACGTTGTTTGGTTCGCTGAAGGTGGAACGACTGCATGGCCAGCGTTTTGAAACCATCCGCGAGGCCAAGGATGAAACCATCGCTTGGCTGCTCTGGTATAACCGAACACGAATGCACTCGACGCTGAACTACATTAGCCCGATGCAATTCGAGCAAGACTGGATGGATGCTACGGTGAAGATCGCCGCCTGAGAGTTCGAGGTGATCGAGACAGGCCGTGGAAATGACGGTTTGTGGAAAGCCCGGAAAACGATGGTGCTGTTTCCCGCCCTTCCCACAAACCTTGGAAATCGATGAAGCCGATTCCCACATTTCCACCGCCACGACTACGACGGGGATGATTAAACTTCCCCCAAACCCGGCCGGTTAAGAGATACGCATTCTGAGGGCAAGGTCACCGGCGAGAAAGCGCCAGAACCCCATGCAGGGATTGAATGGTCCAATTGGGCGCTCGTAATCGTAGGTGCATTGGGTGTATTGGCTGCGTATGTAACGCTGCGGAAGATTGAGAGGCAAACCAAGGCCACCGAAGATGCCGCTAAGGCCACGAATGCCACCGTAAAGCTGATGGAACAGCAGGTCGCTCTGCAACGGTCCCAGCGCCGGGGTGTGCTGGAGGTAGGTTGCGAACCCCTTGAGTTTGACACGGCGACAGATTCGACGCTTGTCCTGGTAGGAATAATCAACCTTACAAATAGCGGAGAATTTCCTCTTCAAATCAGAGGCGGAAATGGCGGATTCTTTTTTGACCAAAGCGATCCCATAGGGATTGTGGGGGAACGTAAGGAACTCGACTGCATCAACGTATGGATAAGACCGAAGATGCATGGCCATATTGAGGTCTTTACTTCCCCTGAAATAAAAGAAACCCAAGCTGACTTCTGGAGAGCCATATCCACTAATCCGGTGCAGTTTCAGTTGAACGGGTTTATTGATTACAACTCCTTGGGGCTCAACTGGAGAAGGAATTTTGCATATCGATGGACGTACGGCTGGGAGGCTGATATTTCCCGCGTAGAGGATGGGCATTGGGAAGAAGATCCACATGGCCAGAACGATGAGGAGGAGTTTCCGCCTGATTTCCCAGTGCCGTTCTAAAAACCAAATTAGGACACTACCCAATTATGTGATGAGCATCACCTGGGCATTCTATTGAGCGTTGGGGGCTACAAACCTCGTGAGGCCGGGCGCCCCACCCGGCTATTCCCTGCTCCCGCTCCCTGACCCCTGATCTCTGATCTCTGATCTCCGACGACCGCCCACTGCCCACCGTCCACTATGCACCGTCCTCAGTGCACTTTTCCCCCGTCCACTGTCGCGAAAACCTCCCGAAAACCTCCGTAAACCCCCCGAAAACCCCCAATTAACCTCAATAAACCCCCCTTTTCGAGGTTTTCAGGTGAGTTCTCAGCAACCCTTTCCTCTGAAAGGGAAAAATCTCAGCAGCCAGACCGCCTGTTTCGCAACCCTGTAGAGTTAAGGCCTCAAAGAAGTGCAACCACTTGAGCGAACCTTTAGCGCTAAATCGTAACCCTATAAGCGAACCTTTAACGTTTACGTCGCTGCTTAAAAGCAACCCTTTAGCGTTGTCGTACGAGCCATCTGAGCGGCCATTTCTGGCCCCTTCCGCTCTACAATCATCTCTTGCTGACCGATGCCCAACGCGACTGCCTCGAAGTGGTTCTCGTCTCCCCCCGCAACCCGCTGAACATTGGCGCGGTAGCGCGCGCCATGGCCAACTTTGGCTTCGCGCGGATGACGGTAGTGGCGCCGTACACGCCCCACTGGCGCGAAGCGCGGTCAGCCGTGGGAGCTCCTGAACTCCTCCAAAACGCCAGTGAACATGCGGCCTTAGGCGAGGCCGTGGCCGATTGCACGTTGGTTCTGGGCACCGCAACGCTCACCCATCGCAAGCCCGGGCAAAAGGTAGTTCGCCTTCCCGATCTGGCTCCTCTGGTGCGCCGCGAAATCGAGCGCGGCGGGCGCGTAGCTCTCGTCTTCGGACCGGAGAAGCACGGCCTCACGCGCCAGGACCTGTCGTATTGTCATCTGCTGGTAGAGATTCCCACCGCCTCGCGCCAGCCTTCGATGAACCTCGGTCAGGCAGCAGCGGTCTGCCTCTATGAAATTGATTCGCGTGTATTTATGGCTGAGGGTCCGGGCGAAGAACACAGGCCGGAAGCAGCGGCGGACGCGGGTCCTGCCGCGGCCTCCAGCAAGCTCGAGCTGCTGGCCGGGGTAGTGGAGCGGACGATGGTGGCGGCGAACTACTCGCCGGCTTCGATGCGCGAGGCCAACCGCCGCGATCTGCGGCTGCTGCTGCGCAGGCTGGCTCCGACCGAGCGGGATGCGCGGCGGATTCTGGGGCTGTTTCGTCGGATTCTCTGGCGGTTGGAGCGTTAATGTGACAGTGCGCCTCCCACTTTTGTTGTAGCGGAATACGTGCCAAACAAGCGACGGCGAACGAAAATCCTTTCGACTTCGGAAATGGATTACTGTTAGAGTGGCGCTCAAAGGCTGCACTATGATTCTCTCCAACTGTCGATTTCTTTCCATGTCTGCCGCAGTGGCCAGGGCGCGGCTGGTTGCCGTGGCGTTGCCGGTTGCACTGGTCTTTGCGCTCGGTCTGGCCGCGTCCTCACAACAGGCACCGCCGGCGACCCCGGCTCCTCCTCCCGCTCAGCCTGACGCGATCCCGCAACCCGCAGCCCCGGGCACAACACCGAGTGCGGAGCAAACACCCAGCAACCCCGCTCAAGATGCGGGCGCGAAGCAGGTGACGCAAGAACAGGCCACGCCGGAGCAGGCCCCGCCGGCGCCCGGAACCGGCAGCCAGTCGGCCGTGCAACAACAGAAGCCAGTGCGAGTAAATCCGGCAGTGCAACCGCCTGAGGTAGCGCCGGCAGCGGAGATGTCGGGCGGCATTACCGAAGAAGAATTGAAGCAAATGCTGGTGGGCAAAGAACTTTTTTTGCGCGGCGGCTACCTGGGCGATTCCATCAGCTTTAATGAGCATGGCAGGCTGAACGGGCACGCGCCGTATGGGTCTTACACGCTATGCGCGGTTGAGATCGACAAAATACACCTGACCAAGCACAAGGTTGAGCTGGAAGGGGCACGGTATGGGCTGCATTTTCTGGGGGCGTTGCCGTATGAGGACCCAACCAAGGCCGTGGACCGGGTTAGAATCACGCCAAAAAAGAAGATGCTGAAGATCACCATCGACCGCGAAGTGGTGGTGAAGCCAAAGAAGGTGAAGGCGGCCAAACCGGCAAAGGGGAAAGCGGCGCCGGCGGGGACGGGCGCGGGTGCGGCGGCCAAGCCGGCGCCGGGTGCGGGCATTCCGGCAGCCAAGCCGGGACCGGTTGCAACTGCCGAGCCGGCTGAGATGAGCGAGGCGGATCAGTTGAAAGCGGAGATTGCCGCGGCGCCTGAAGCCGAACGGCCAGCCGATCCGGCGAGCGTGACCTGGACGACGTCGCCGGCGCACGCAACCAAAGTACTCAAGGAAGCCTTGGACCATGTTTTTGCCGCAGGGCTGGACGAGCGCATGAAGGCAGAGATGCCGAAGTTCTGGAAGCTTTACTACGAGGCAGCAGCGGCCAAGACCGATTACAGGCCCGCGGATCCCGAGGTGCTGCGCCAGAACACGGTGGATCAGAAAGCGAAACTGCTGTCGACCTTCGAGCCGCCGTCGAACGAGTATGCGCAGGCCAACGGCGTGGCGGGGATGGCGCTGTATCACGCGGTGATCGGGACCGACGGCAAACCGGGGGAGATCGCGGTGGCGCGGCCGATCGGATTCGGCCTGGACGAGAACGCCGTGAATGCGATTCGGAATGCGAAATTCGAGCCGGCAATAAAGGACGGCAAGCCGGTGCCGGTGCTGCTGGACCTGGTGGTGGAGTTTCGGATTTACTCCAAGCGGACGGCGGTTACGGGGTTGCCGGAGCCGGCAGACAAACCGGCCACGCCGACGTTGCCGGGGCCATACAGTGTGCAGCGTCCACAATGAGGCACGGCTTGCTCGAACCATGAACGCTGAATTCTTCGAATTGATCCGGCGCGGAGTTGCGGTAGAGATTGCGGAGGCAGTTGCGACCACGCCCGAACTGGCCAGCTCCCGCAACCGTGACGGAGTTTCCGCGTTGCTCTGGGCTGTGTATTGCGGCCAGGAACCGGCGCGGGATCTTCTTCGGGCCAAACTGGCGGCAGAAGGCGTTGCCCTGGACGTTTTTGAGGCGGCGGCCACTGGAGACGAGGCCGGGCTGCGGGCAATCCTCAAAACCGCACCGGAATCCGCCCACGCCTTTTCCCGCGATGGGTGGACGCCTCTCCATCTTGCGGCGGCCTTTGGAACGCCGGGAGCCGTTTCCAGGCTGCTGGCCGGCGGCGCGAGCGTGGATGCATTGAGCCGCAATGCGCAGAAAAACCAGCCGCTCCATGCGGCGATTGCGCTGGGAAAAAATCCGGAGACGGTAAGGTTGCTGCTCGATCACGGCGCCCAGGCGAATGCCATACAGGCCGGTGGTTTTACGGCCATCTTTTCCGCGGCAGCGTCGAACCGCAGGGACCTGGCAGAACTGCTCATATCCCATGGGGCAGATGCCCGCCATCGAAGCGAATCGGGCAAGACTCCAGTCTGAGTTTGCCCGGGAGCGGGGTCATGCGGAGTTGGCGGCCTGGCTTGAAGCACTGCCCGCTTCTTAAGACAAACCCGCAACTAAAATCAAGGTCGCCGGTTGCGCTCCTCAGAGCGATACCGGGCGGTAGGCGCATTGGGCTAGGCTCAGGAGGCGAAATTCTTGCGTTGTCTTACATTTGCAATACGGCGTAAGACAGAGCTTGCTGACCCGCATGAAGTGGTCTTGCATAGTGTCTTACTGTCTTACACGCTGTCTTACAGAGATCAACAGGCAAGTTGCCTCAAGCGAGAATTGCTCCGTAGAGAAGCCGTGGGTCGCGGGACGGGATTTGGGGGTGAATAGGCCAGCGGCGGTTTTTCGCTTCTTAAGAAGCTCTAATCTTCCTGACGGATGATTTCTTCGAGTTTGGGTTTGTGTTTAGCGGCCCGTCCGGTGCGGGGCTCGGTCGAGAGCACACGCGCGGGCTTGGGCTGGCCGACGCGGTCGCGGGCGTTGGCCTTGACGGCCTTGGTGGCTGAAAACCGGGTTGGCTTGCGTTTCCTCACGGCAAGGATGAGTATGGAAGAGATTGAGCCGAAATGGAAGAGATCGGCTCGCGGACGAGAGATGGAAGAGCGGGAGTTTTTCAACGAAACCACGGAACAGCGGACGCACACGCTGACCTGTCCCAAGTGCGGGCAAGCGGCGGAATACAAGGTGACCTGGGTGGTGCGGCGCAAGCGGGTGCAACTGCCGCGTGGAGCCGATGAGCGAGATCGGGCGCGGTTCGCAAAGGCGCTGTCTTACATGGTAAGACGCGACGACAAATTGTCTTGCGCCAACATTCGCTGCAGAAAACCATTCGAGATTACTCAGTTGCAGTCGCTGGCGTTTTTGACTGAATAACGGACCTGGGCACGGTCGCTGTAGGCCTGACCGGAGTCCGCTTGGCTGCCGGTGTTCCGGTCTGCCACCCTATCCGCAAAAACGTGGGACCCAGAGGGTGCCCCAGTACCCCGATGGGGCACACAGAGTGTTGTTCTGACAGCCTGATTGAAGCGGTTCCTTCCCCCATTCAGCACACCCTCGGAGGTAGGCGTGCACAGCCGCGGTCTTCGAGGAGAACCTATGCACATTCCATTCTCTATTCCGGTTCGCCGCTCAACTGCTTTATTGGCTCTGCTGGCCCTGTCCTGGGCCTTGCCCGCCATGAGCCAACAGGCACCCATCCAGTTGCCCAAGCCGCAGATCGCCGCGGGCATGCCGCTGATGCAGGCGCTCGCCCAACGCCAGACCACGCGCGCCTTCCTTGACAAGGCGCTTCCAGCACAAACGCTTTCGAACCTGCTTTGGGCGGCGTTTGGCGTCAACCGCCCGCAGAGCGTGAAGCCGGGACTGGGACGGACGGCGCCCTCGGGCATGAACAGGCAGGAGGTCGAACTCGATGTGGTGCTGGCGGACGGGGTCTACGTCTACGAGGCCGAGCAGAACCGGCTGCGTCCGGTTGTGGCCGGCGATGTGCGCGGCAAGATCGGCACGGCGGCCGCGGCCCACGCCGCGGTGACGATCGTTTTTGTCGCGGACGCCAAGCTGGACGATGCGCAGGTGGATACGGGTTTCATTGGACAGAATGTGTACCTGTTTGCAGCGTCAGAGGGACTGAACGCATGGTTTTATGGCCTCCACACGCCGGATGTCGCTGCGACCTTGAAACTGCCTGAAGGGCGGAAGCCGCTCTACGCGCAGTCGGTCGGCTATCCGCCCAAGTAGCGCGCCTTCGCAGGGGACTTTTGAAGTTGGGTAAACAGGCGGCCGAGGATGGGTTCCGGTTGGGCCGTCAAGCGGGAGCCTTTCGCGCCGAATTTGCTTACCGAGAAAGACCATCTCTCTTCAGCTGAGGCTGATCACGGGCTGATGTCAACTTGGGGCACTGACGAAGTGTCTCAGGGGTTTTCTTTCGTGAGAATAGGGATCTTTGTTTAGCTTTGACATTCAGGGAAGCAGACCTGTGCGAGGAGACCCGCCATGATGAGGACTAAACTCGTGGTTTTGATTTCGATGTCTGCTTGCTCTTGCACTACCGGCGTTCGGCAAGGGCTATAGGAACGAATACTTTGTTTCTTGCAGCGACGTGTGGGGTGCGGTCAAAGTCGTCCTTGGCAATGCGGATAACTAAGCCGACGTAAAGAGCGGCGATGCCAACATGACAGCCGACTACAATCCCAAGCACTCTGTCCATTTCGACGTAACCGGAGTGATCCTGCAGCGAGCCAACCACGTCACCCTGATCCCAAAGGACGCGGGCTGTGAGATGCATGTCGTGTCGAACTACAGCGGATGGGGACACGAAGACCAGGGCGACTTCAAGAAGCGCGTCGATGAATTCCCAGCCAAGCCGAAAGAGGCGAGACATTCCGAGCCGGCCAAGCCTGATGCCCAAGCCAGGTGATTTCGACTTTCAGAAACTGAGTGCGTCATTCGCCGCCGGTCCGGAAACTGCCCGCTGCGCCTTTAGTTGCCGGATTGGCGCGGGCCGGGCGGCATGTGATTGAATCGAGAGTAAGCAGGCGGGCTTGGAGGTAGAAAGTGAGGTCCGCCTAATGAACTGGAGACAGACACGATGGCAAATTCCCTTCTTCCCCCCGAAGAGCGCAACTTGACCCCCGACCAGGTGGAGGCGCTGGACAAGCGGCGCGACTTGGGACATACATTTCTGGTGATTGCCGGGCAGTTTGCCGTGATCGCCACGGTGCTTCTGCTATGGGTGGGCCAGGACCTGACCTATTCGCCTGGGTGGGCGCACCCCATGGCTTATTACTTCTTTATTGCGATAGCGCTCATTGTGGTCTTCGGGATCACGGGCATGGTGCTGCGCAAGGGCACGCCGCGGATCGATTGAGCTGAGCGCCCCAAGTCCGCTAGTCCTCGCCCCGCATTGGCAAGCAAGAGCGCCTGAAACGGTATAGCCTTGTAAATGTCGATGGCTGTTGCTTCCCTATCCGGTTTTGCGTCCCAGACTCCAGAACCCAGGCTGACCGACAGCCTGGGCCGGGTCATTCACGATCTGCGCGTCTCCATCACCGACCGCTGCAACTACAAATGCGTCTATTGCCGCACCGGCGAGATGGGTGCCCAGTATCCCGAGTTGGGAATCGACGAGTACTTACGGCTCATCAAGCTGTTTGTGGGGCTGGGCATTACCAAGGTGAGGCTTACCGGCGGCGAACCCCTGTTACGGCGGGGGCTGGTGGAACTGGTCAGGGAGCTGGCGGGTTTGCGTACGCTCGGGGGCGAGCTGCTTGACCTGGCGCTGACCACCAATGGACACCTGCTGGACGGGCTGGCCGGGCCGCTGAAGGCTGCGGGCCTCCACCGGGTGACGGTGAGTATGGACGCCGTGGACGCCGCGACCTTCGAACGGATCACGCGCATTCCGGGGAGCTTCGCGACGGTGCTCAGAGGCGTTCGCGCGGCGCGGACTGCGGGGCTGATGCCGCTGAAGATCAACTGCGTTCTGCTGCGTGGTTTCAACGACGACCAGATCGAGGGATTTGCGCGGTTTGCGCGCGAAGAGGCCGTGGTGGTGCGGTTCATTGAATTCATGCCTCTGGAAGAGGGGCGGCTGTGGTCGCCGGAGATCGTAGTGACGCTGAAGGAGATTGTGGAACGGATCGGGCGTACGTTGCCGCTCGTGGAACTGCCGGCGCGGGACGTAAGCGAGACGGCGCGGCGGTACACCTTTGAGGATGGAACCGGCGAGATCGGCATTATTGCTCCGGTGAGCCAGGCCTTCTGCGGGGCCTGCAGCAGGGTGCGGCTCACCTCAGACGGCAAGATTCGGACCTGCCTGTTTTCGCAGGTGGAGCACGACCTTTATGGCCGACTGCGGGCCGGGGCTGGCGACCAGGAACTGCGCGAGTACATTCTGCGTACCATCGAGGGAAAGGAAGCGCGGCATCACATCGGAGAGCCGGGGTTTCTGAAGCCTTCCCGGTCGATGGTGCATATCGGGGGCTGACCGGGAACCCGGCTCAAAGAGCAGATTGCCCGGCAAGCAAACTTAAGTACGCCTGGATTGACCGCGTAGTCACCCCGGTTACCGGATTATGTGACAGAATGTTCCAAAGACTTCCCTCTGGGTCCGCCTATGACAAACGAGACGGAAGGACGCATCCCGCTCGCAGATTTGCTTGTCTTCCACCAACTGGCGCGCTCGCTTACCTCGAGCTTCGACCTGGACACCATTCTGCGCACCATCCTCGAACACATGGAGCGGATTATGGAGGCGGAGCTCTGGACGCTTTTGATGCTGGACGAGGCCAGCCAGGAGCTCTATTACGCGATAGCCGCGGGTGGAGAACAGGCGGCGCTCAGCGGCCTGCGCGTGAAGGTGGGCGAGGGCGTGGCCGGCTGGGTGGTGAAGCACGGCGAGACGTTGATTGTTCCCGAGGCTGTTGACGATCCGCGGGTAAGGGGAGATAGCAGCGCAACGCCGCGCAATGTGCGCTCGGTGATTGCGATGCCGCTGCGGGGACGGAAGGGCACGCACGGCGCCATCGAGATATACAACCCGCGCGCCGACCAGATGACCGATTACACGATCGCATTTCTCCACATCCTGGCCGACCACGCCGCCATCGCAATCGAGAATGCGCACGATGTGGCCCGCATCCAGCAGTTAACCATTACCGACGACACCACCGGGCTCTACAATGTGCGCCATCTCTACAATGTGCTGGGCCAGGAGCTGGGCCGCAGCAGCCGGCTGAATCTGCCCCTGAGCCTGGCATTTCTTGACCTGGACCAGTTCAAGCTGGTGAATGACGTGCACGGCCACCTGGTGGGCAGCGAACTGCTGGCCAGCGTCGGCCGGCGGCTGCAGGAGTTGTGCCGCAAGCAGGACTGGTGCTTTCGCTACGGGGGCGACGAGTTTGTGATCCTCATGCCGGAGACCGGGGCTGAAGCCGCGCTGGCTCAGGCCAGCAGGCTGCTTGACGCGCTGATGGCAACACAATTCCGCATGAAGAACGGACTCGAACTGACCGTGCATGCCAGCGTGGGGCTGTCAACCGCACCCGCCGACGGCGCCGCCGTACACGCCATCATCGGCGCTGCCGACGTGCGCATGTACATGGTAAAGAGCAATGGGCGGGGCCGGGTGTGGGGGACGTAGAAGCAGGAACTTGGCCTCCCGGCTGGAACCGGAAAGTCGGCGCGCGGTCAGTACCCCAAGTGCTTCTCAACGATGTTTTCGAGGGGCAGCCCATTGCAGTAGCGCTCATATTGCAGAAGAAAGAAGCGCATGGCCTGATTGAGCCAGTCTTTGGTGTGGTCTGCGCAGTGGGGCGAGATGAGGACGTTCTCAAGTTTGTAGATGGGGTCACCGGGCGGAACCGGCTCCTGCTCGAAGACATCGAGGCCCGCACCCCTGATTCTTCCTTCGGCAAGCGCGCGCACCAGGGCCGCCTGGTCGATGACCGGTCCGCGGCCGATGTTGATGACCACCGCATTGGGCTTCATCGCCGCAAAAGCGGCATCGCCGATCATGTGACGGGTCTCAGGGGTAAGCGGCGCCGCCGCCACGACGTAGTCGCAAAGGGCAAGCATGGCGGATAGTTCGTGCGGCTGATAAACCTGGCTGACAAGCGGATCGGGGGACTTGGGCGCGTGCCGCTTGAGCGCGAAGATCCGCATCCCCATGGCGTGCGCGCGGCTGGCCACGGCGCGGCCGATGTCGCCATAACCTACGATTCCGACAGTCTGGCCGGCGATCTCTTCCACGTCGAACTGTTCCCAGCGGCCCGCTTCCTGGTTGCGAATCATGCGCCGGAGATCCTTGGCAAAGTAGAGAATCGCAGCCAGGGCGAACTCTCCAAGCGACGGCGAGAAGACTCCGCTGCCGTTGGTCAGCGGGACCGTGCTCTGGACCAGCTCCGGAAACAGAATGCTGTCGAGGCCCGCCGAGCGCGAGTGGACCCAGCGCAATCGGGGGCTGGCCAGAAATGCCCAGCGCAGCAGGTCGCGGGGACCCGCCCAATGCAGGATTACCTCAGCTTCCCTGGCCGCTTCCGTTAGATCGGACGGGGAGTCCACAAGCACGTGCGCCAAGCCCTCCAGCATGCCGAGTTGCGGATCGAGTCGCGGATTGGGGGCATTGGAAAGCACCAGGACCAGCGGCTGTTTCTTCATGGACTTGGAATCGCTCCAGTTTCGATTTGAACTTTTCAGAGCAGCTATTTTTTCGTATCGCCGCCGATTTGGATGACTACATATTTTGCCGGGCCATCGCCCGCATTTTTGATGGCGTGCTCGGTGCCAAAAGCAACGTAGATGATGCTGCCCGGGCCGGCTCGTTCGGCCTTGCCGTCGTGTTCGAACTCTAAGGTTCCCTGCTCGACGACAATAAACTCCGAGTGTTGGATCTTGTGCAACCGGGGCGGCCCTGTACCCGCAGGCTGCAACGACTCATGCGCGCCCACCGACTCTCCCGTGGCCAGCGTGCCATTGAAGACGACGCGTCCCTCGGAGCCATTCGGCGAATGCCTGACCGTCATCTGGTCATAATCGAATACACGCGCGGTTGCCAGTGGATTTTCGGCGGTTGTTTGCGCCGCGGAGATTGCCCATGCAAATGCAATGAAGGCGGCACAGGACGTGAATTCTCTCATTCCCCATCCTCCATTTTTGCAGCCGAAGCAGAACTGATTCTACTGAGCAGCCGCGCGTTTGGAAGGAGACTAACACAGAAGGATGGATGGAGGCGATTCCCGGGGCTGTGACACTCGAAGAAGTGTCACACGAGGGCATATTCACCTCTCGGAGTCCGGCTAGGCTCGTGCACAGTAAAGAGATTTCTTCGAGGAGGATATATGCGGAAAGCCATTCTTGTGACGCTGGCGCTCGCGATCGCTGTTCCGGCGATCGCGACCGAGGGCGCGGACGTTGCCTACACGGGCGGAACGCTTTCACAGTTGAACCAGGGCGCAATCGGCAAGTTCGACCTGACCAGTGGTTCGGAATTGCTGTTTGTTTACCCTGGTGGGAAGCTGGAGATTCCTTATGACCGGATTGAGTTCTTTGCACACTCGCAAGAGGTCGCGGTGCATCTTGGCGTGGCGCCGGCAATTGCTGTTGACCTGGTCAAACGGCGCAAACGAAATCACTTTCTGCGCATCACATTCAGGGATGCTGGGAATGTGCATCAGGTAGCAGTTTTTGAGATCCCCAAGACAATGCCGATCGTCCTGATGCCGACGCTGGTGGCGCGTGCTCCAATGGCGAATTGCACGCCCTTTTCCGAGTGCGGGCCGGTAATACGCTCAATTCCGCGACTGCCAAGTCAACAGGGAGACGCCCGAGGCAGCACGGCAACTCCCTTTACCACGGGGAGATGACGACGGGCAGCAACCGGAATGCGTTGTAAATCCGCGATCTGTAGGCTTGCGGAAAAAGTGTCCAAGACTTGCGGAAATACTGTCTAACACGTTCTGATTCTAAATGCCTTAGTAAGATCCGAGAGATTTGTCAGCATCAAGTGTTTTGCGGAATAAGTGGTCAGAATCCTAGAAATTTGCGAAGAAACTGTCTTCGATTGAGCACCTGATCATAAGTTTCATATTATCAATACTTTGCCTTAGGGGAATTGGCGGGCAGCAGCCCGCCCATTCGGTTCGTCACGGAAGTACTTGATTTGGCCGATGCTTGAATCGGCGGGTCTCATTCAGATGAACCGTGAACTTTGACCTTGAAACTGGCCGCGAACCAGATCGCAAACAGACCGACGACTCGCCAGTAGCCTAAGTGCTCGACACCGAAAACTGCGTGGATGGCGTTCACCGCAAATATGTGGTTAACCAGCCAGGCGACTGGTAACGATACGACCAGAGCGGTCACCACTGGCGTGACTGCCAGCGCTAGGAAGACGGGTATGGCCGGCCAGCCAGTCAGAACCGAACGTTGATCTTTCATTCAGGGCGCCTTTCGTGGGTTGGCGATGCGTTGATCATGACAGCATCCTTGAGATTCCGGCAGCAAGTGACTTGTGTTGCTGCACGAGCTCTCAGGGAACAGATTTCCATCCTGCGCACGCTTCAACGGAGAACTACTCGATCAGTTCGTCAACCCGGGGTGTCAACCGCCACTGAAGAAATACGTCCTGGGCAGCGCTGATTGGATCCAGATCCAGGTCTTGGACATACACCCGTTCCCGAAAATCTCCAATGCTCATAAGGACGTGCAGCTTCCCGTCTCGAAAACCGATAGCATGCGAGAGGTCGCAGCTTAACCGGCGCCTCAACCTCTCTAGTTCGGAAAAGAAGCACCGCAAATATTCCGCGGGCCTGCCGCCTGCCGCGTCGATCATGGTTGCCAGAGCTGGATCTGAGCTGCTGTGGATTCCAGTCGTCGCAGACTGATTCCGTTCGAGCGACTGATCCGACTCCGGTTCAAAAGCGACCAGGGTCCCATCAGTGAACTTGGCCCGCCCAAAACCCGGGAACTCTACCCATCCGTGCGGGGCTACGTCAGAGCTCTTCCAATTTAAGATCGGCGTCATCATCCCTACGAATCTCCGCCAGTGCGGAGCGTTCGGTTCGCTGCGATCTTCGTAGGTGCATTCCAATATTTCCAACCGACCCGCAGGGGTGATCTCGTACCTGGATCCCGGAAAGACTGGATGCAAACTCTGCGTACCATGAGTCTCACCTCTGTGTTCCCCGAACAGATCGTTATTGCAGAGAACGTGATCAAGAACTCCCATGCCTATACTCTCCCTTGCGCTCATACGGCTTACCCCGCCACCGTGGCTGGAGTGTTTCTTTCGTATGTCTTGCGCTGGCGCCCAGGACAGCCCTATGCGCGTCTTTTAGCAGTTCCAGCAATAACTGCGTCACTGAGTCAACGAGCCGTTCGAACCGGCGTCGCTGAATCCGCGTGGAAATCTCCGGCAGTTTGTGCGCCACATGCCAGAAGACTGGACCGTAAGTTCCGTAACTCGCCGCATCCGGGAACGGGATAAGGATTGCTCGCGTATTCCGGGGAACTTCCCGCATCCAGGCCAAGATCTCCTCGCCAGTTCCCATGGCCACCTGGTAGGTTCCTGGAAGATGGAGCGGGAGCCGTTCTTGCTCGCTGGGAAATGCACATTCTCCAGCGAGTTTCGATTTTCCTTGCTTGGACCGTGGTTCTGATTTTGATTTCCGATCCTCACGTGGAGCCATTTCGACCTTTCCTACTGCCTAGCATCTGCAGTCCTCAGCCGACTCGGGCCAAAACTACACAGCGTACTACTACGGTGTTGCCAGAACGGCTGCAAACCGCGCTGGACCTACAATCTGGCGGGCCACAGCGAGATTCGAACTCTCAATCTCTGCTTGTCTTGCCAGGATGATTCCCGTGCGCGAGTTTCACGTCGCGTTTCAACATGCTGCCCAAACTTGAGCGATTGGTGTGACGATCGTCGGCGAACACGGTGAAGTCGTCGCCTTCTTCGAGGAAGCTTAGCTCCTCGTATATTCAGTGAAGTCCATCCTCATCCAAGAGTCCGTCTTCGTTCATCGCTCACCACCCGCCCTCGGTGTCGGTGTCTGTGAAGAAGAAGCAGACGCCGGCTGTCACCTTGGCGAATTGATCCTTCGGATCCATTTCAGAAGGGACCTCATCTCTGTTTGGAACACCATGCATCAGCGCCTTCCTCAGCGGTCCCATGTGTGCCTCCTTTTGTGTAATGCAAGCGAGAGCTGATTTGTCATCGTCTCCGAGTGCTCAACGTGTTGGGCCCATATAGTGTGATCGCATCTCTTTGCCCGCGGATACTTGTTCTTATCGCACGCAACATTCACAAAACTGCGCCCTCACCCGGTCTCCTGATGTTTCCTTGCCTGGAGATAACGAATCGCCAGGTCCGACTTCGGCCCCTTCCGAGTAAATAGCTTGCTTCCTTTACCAGGTAGCGGAATGACAAGAACTTCGGCGCCTTCTTGCTTTAGAGCCTCGGAAACTGTTCGACTTCCGACCTCTAGGCCTTCTGCGATCGATTTGATGGTCACATATCTTGAAGCAAATCTCCTGACATCCCGAGAGTGCAGCAACTGGATTCCTGAAGGGGCTTTCCGATGACACTCAAGCTGACCCTTGGCAACCAGATTCCTAACTACTTCTGAGTTGGTTTTGAGTTCAGCTGCAGCCATCGCATATGTCAGAAAACCCGAGGGCACAGAGGGTTTCGGCTTCGCCAGCGCGCACCGCTTTACGTCGTCGATGTGGAACTGAAATCCAAGAATCCCCGCAACCGAAGAGACCCGGGCTTTGGGCGTTAAAGAGCCGGAGAGAACGGCGCGGATGAATTCCCCAAATCCCTTCCGGCCCAAGTGGCGGCGCATCGCCTCGCGAAGCAAAATTGTGTTGTTGTCGTTAGAAGCCGTCTCCGTGGATGCGCCAACCGGAAATGCTTCCAGGATGCGTTCAACATCCCGCCGGCTGGCATACACTCCGGGCGGGAATCCCCGGTCCGGCCCCTTGGACATCTCAATCAGTCCACTGCTAGCAAGGCTTCTGAGCGTCGCTTCAGTCAACCCCAGAAGCAGCATTGCCTCCGCCTGGCTGATAAAGGTGGCAAGATCCGAGTCGCGACTGGCAATCCACTTCATGAAGCCGACTCGGTCGAGCCAGCACTCCACGCGGACCCTGCTCTTCAGAGGATTGACAAAGACTCCCACGAGCTTCCCTTCCCGAACAAGCTCTGTGATCTGCGGAGCAGTCAGTCCTGCAATCTTCGCCGCTTGCACAGCCGGGATCCAACGAGTCCCATCGCGTGTCGATTGCGGGAGTCGTCGATGCTGACTACGAACCACGCCCGGCCAGTACTGGACCACAAATTCGTCAAAGGCGGTGATCAGAAAATTAGACTCCGCGTGATGAGCCGCATCGAGTAAGTACTGGTAGAAGTCACCGTAAACGCCCCGAAAAGTGACGGCGCCGCGTTCGCTCATGCAGTGTGGAAGTAACTCGCCAAGCCGGCGGTGAAATCCAGAAGGCCAGTTCATGAGCACACGAGATGCATCGCGCCCGACGTTCTTGGCCGTGCTCAAAAGCGTCAGTCCAGGTTTATGGGGCCGGCACGGATCCTGCTGCAATGAGGAAGTGGCGAGAATTAAACCAATGAGATCATCGACTGCCAAGTTTCTCAGCTCAGGAGAAAACCCCGCACCTCCTAAATCGAAAGAACCAATCCCAACAGCAAAGCCTGCGCACTGATATATGGCAGCGTTAATGGCGACCAGGTCAGAGGCCGCCTCTACGGTTTGCATTTTCCGCAGATCAAACCCACAGCGACAGAATTCAACTCCGGACCGACGCCAACTCAACTGTTCTCCGCAAAATGTGCAGGTGTCAGTCAGTTCACAACGGTGGCCTGGACACACGGATACTATTGCAAGATCCCAAATACCCCACCATATCGGATTCTCCAGAAGGCAGGCCGGACAAACTCGGGGGGCACTGTAATTGAGCCTATCCGCCGCAACCAATTGGCCAAAGAACTGGCGCCTCCAAAATCTATTATCGCTTTCTACTTTCAGATACAACATAGAGCGCCACTGATCTGGATCCAACCGAAGCACAGAAGCAAGCGCTTCCACGTTTTCTGCTGACTCGAGTTCATCCGAGCGAGCGAATTTGGCTAGCTCTGTAAGCCAAAGGGGGGAACTATAAGAAAAACAGCCGGCAACGCGACATAGATACCCACGGGGGCTTTCTAGGCCTATTGGCACTATCCTCTTGCGCACCTGACAAACCACTGGCTTTTCTAGCCGCATTGCACTTCTCCAGCGTTAAGCCTCAGATTCCAGTTGGTTGCAGTTCGATTCACGTGATCGCCACGCCCGAATTGTGAAGCAGTGAAGGCCTCGGCTGCAGAAACCGGAACAAATTGCGCAAATAATCTGCCCTGCCCCATTGGGACCGACAATAACTCCGTTTTGCGCTCACGCAATCGAATAGAAAGATACTTCGGCGACACCGCCAAACTCCGCGCGAGGGATTCGGTGCTCACATATTTAGCGCAAAAGAGCTCCAGGTCTGAAAGACGCACCAAGGTTTCCTGATTACCGGTTACTGTGCTTCGTATTGAGTTGAGAATTCCAGCCTTGACGAGCGCCAACGCCTTGCTATATGTCATCAAACCTAAACGAGCAATATCATTCAGATTAAGGTATTCCGAACCGATTCCCACAGCACATTCATGTCCAATCAGTAATATCTCGCGAATTGAGAACACATAACCTGAAAGTCCACTACAACGCTGAGTTCGGCCCACTGGACACAGTCTCCCCGACAAAACTGCGTTCAATACCGCGACTAACTTGAGTGAATGCATCAAGAATGTATGGATTGCCACGTGAAGCGTGACAAAGACGCTTTCATTCCAAGAATCCAACACAGAAACGGCATGACGATCGAACGCTTCGATAAGCCTTTCCGACTCTGCTCTCGAATACAACCGCTTCCCTTCTGCTCCAGTCGATTGTTGAAAGAATCCAGCTTTCGCCAATTTGTGAATCGTTGTACGCGGAAAGCCAAGTGCACTTTGCAAATCAGCCAGACCAATGTACATCGAGTGCTCGATTTGCCATTTCCGAAGCGACTCCTTCCGCAACCAACATCCACGTCTAATGCTCCAACGCTTACTTTGCTCCTTAGGCTTAGGACCGACGAAGAAGCCTTCAAGAGATCCCTCCCCGACGAGCCGTCCAAGATGGGCAATGTGCTCTGTTTCCATAGCCCTTTCGGCAGGAATCCAACCATATCTCTCCAAAGTCTCTGGGGTGCTAAGAAACAGCATGTCGCAGCGTGGACCCTCCCAGTTGTCGTGAATGAACTCTTGAAACGCCTGGAGAAGAAATGAATATTGAGGGGCACAGAAGTCCTTCTCCATTTGGTTATGAAATTGTCCAAGTACAGATCGCATGCTAACCCTGTGATGCCGATCATAGAAATCGCGAATACGATGCTTCATAGACTTGAAAAGATTTCGAGGCCAATCGGAAAGCATTTCGGCCGCCTGCCTTACTACTCGGATTGAGTTGCTGAGCCCCAAGCGATTGGTTGACATACTGCGGGAGCTGGGCCTCTCATAAAGGTCTTGGCAGCCCAGGAATGCGATCAGATCGAGGAAATCCGCAAGAACCAAGCCAGTCAGCTCTCGTGGGAAGCTGTTCGTGGGAGAGTCTGGGCGTTGAGCGCCCCCATCAAGTACCAGCCGCTCGATCAATGCGGTGAGCGCAACTGAGCTCGGTGGGGCCGGAATTGGTTCAGAGGTCCTGAGATCGACACCGCAGGAGCAAAGAAACACCGTGCCCCTGTATCTCGGAATGTGCGCACGACATTTCGGGCAAGAATCTATAAGAACACAATCGTGTACAGTGCAGCATGTAAACAGGTCGAGTTCCCACAAGCGGTTCTCAGTCCCGTGTTCCTTCATACAACGAATGCAAATGCGCGGGTAAACAAATGCGAGTTGGCTATATTTGATCCACTGAGCGCCGAGTCGAATTGTGGCAGGTCCTTTTTCGTCGTGAGCGCACAAATAGGCGATATTGATCCACTCTTCCGTAGTAATCTTCAGCATGTGTGCAAATTTTCCCACAAGTTCATCGCGGTCTAGGTCCCTGTAGCCTGCTTGTGTGAGACGAAGCAGAAGCAATGAACTGCCATATCCCCAAGACGCAGCGATGCGACGGAGATACTGTCTAGTGCTTTCCATTGAGCGCGGGGGTATGCCTCTGATAACCCTTTGCTCTTCGATTTGTGTCGTCAACTGGCTCATCTGTTACCTCATAAGCGGTACCGGTGCCTGTCACGTTTCAGATTCCGTGGTTATTCTTTGCCGAAAGACGAGGGGCCACCTTCCTCCGTTTCCGGCCTTTTATCGCAGCTCTTCTCGCTGCCGCTTCTTCGTGGGGTGAGAGTTGCGGCGGCGCATTGTCAGCGCAAAAGTCAGGTATCGTGAAGGGATTGCACTTCCGTGCACCCTTTTGGCGAATGCGCGCTTCATAGGACTTTGCGAGCAGACTCATTGTGATCACTCGGCTCTTCTGTGATCTCGCGAGGTCCGCAGCTCCTCGAATGATTTCCATCAGGTATCCAATGAGCCCATAAGATGCATAATGGAAGCGAAATGCGAATTCAGGAGAAGCGATATCCGGAATATCGTATGCGCCAGAGAGTTTTGTCTTAAGGTTACTCAAGAAGGCGCGGAATTCTGTCCTTTCGTTGGCCACCGTCCAGTCAAATGCTTTGAGTAGTATGGTTGGGCCGAACAGCCTCTGCAGTTGTTCATTGCTATCAACAACATCGTCCGTGTATTCAAGACCAGAAAGAACAAATGAACTGCCTGACGTTTCGATCCGTTCGCGGAGGAAGTTTCCTAAATCCCACAATTCAATCAGTGGAGAATCCGCGAGTCTCTGAGCTTCTTGTAAAACAACGACCCTGACCGAGTGCCCACCTTCACCAGGTCCAAGAGCTTTATCAATTCTCCGCCCGAGATCGGCAGCCGATCCTCTGGTTGGGTATGGATCCTTGAAAGCAGTCAAAAACTCTTCAGCAAAGCTCCTGATTGTCGCCTGAGGAGGAACCGTTACGGCCAAGAATGTGCACTCGCTTCCTTGTGGGCCTTTCGTGGTTGGGTGCTTTTTCTCGAAAGTCTTGATTATCGTTGATTTTCCAGTTCCGCTCGGTCCTGAAAGGATCTTGCAAAGAGGTTGAGCACGATTGCCATACGAGTCATGGCATTCCTGAATTGCCGCATACGCATCGTTAAACGCCTTGTGCGTGATCAGTACGCTCTGAGTTGGATCCTTCTCGGTTGGAAAATGAGCTGCATCCATATGTACTCCTCCAGTGCTGCTTTTCGAATCAGATTCGGGCGCGATTGTTCAATGTTCCGATGAGACGAAGCGATGGACTGTCCACAGGTACCGGATTGCCGCGGTTGTTGCCCCTAGCGAAATCCGAGAGGTCCTGTTCGAGTTCAAATGACGTTATTTCCAGCATTCGAGACTTCATCGCAATGGAATCCTTCATTCTGTTGCCTTTTGGGCTAATCGTCGGCTATCACTACGCGAAAGATCTGGTAGATCGTCAGAAGCCTCGTAGAATGGCAACTCCTCCGTCGGCAAGTCCGTGAAAGCAGCGTTGTTTTTTGCGCGCGGCTTTGGCTTCGGAAGATTTGTTGGCAGTTCTGGCTTGCCGGCCATCTTATCAACCATCCTGGTGAAAAGGTCGACAGCCATGAGTGGTCCGGCTGGGTTATCGCGAGCATGGTTCTCCAGGTAGCGTCCGAAAGTCTTGTTCAATCGGTCTGCTTCTACCACCCAGTCCCAGATTTGCACCTGTGCCTGAGCAAGTGCATGCACGTCGGTTACTCCGTCCAAGTACTTCTTGCAATACTGAAGATGCACTAGGTGAGCGTGACGTGAAAGTCCCTTTGCATACTCCGATTCCGCTGCGGGGACTTGGATATGCGCCTGTGCGTCCGGATCGAATACATAAATGTACTCGATGTCTCCGGGAGGCGCGCTGACTTGAACTTTGGGGTTCGCGATCCCCAATCGTGACAAGCGCTTTCGCAACGCACCAAGTTTGTCGCTTTGATAGAACAACGAATCGATTTCAATGCCATAATGCCATATCGGCTTCTCGATCCTTCGTCCAAGGATGATGTCCAGCTCCGCCGCTGTGGGTGGCAAAGGCGGTGGCAACTCATGCGAATACTTAGCCCAGCGCAGTGCTGGCAGATCCGATATTTCGCTGTTTGGAGTTTGGAGATGTATATCTACGATGAACTCGTGCCACATTAGCATGAGCAGGCCGTAAGGAATTACTGCGTTCTTTAAGGGGTCATAGTCTCCATCGAGATCAGCCATACGACTAAAGCTCGTGCCTTGCTGGGTATGGAGCAGGTTTTCATTCAACGTTCTGAAGAAGCGTTCGACCATTCCTTTGAACCACGGCGTTTTAGGGGGGTCGAACAGAATGATTGTGTTCAGATCCTCGGCGATTTTCTCGAAATCGTCGGAGTGGACCGCCATGGCGTTGTCGAGGTTATAGAGTTCGGCTACACCGTGAATGTCCCAGCGGTGTTTAATTGTCGGGTATTCCGTCTGGATGTAGGTCTTAGGCAGGATGCTGTGACGGATTGCTCTCATGTAGGCGAGAACGCTGTGGGGCTCGAACCCGAGGTAAGATCCGCAAATCGCGCGACAGTAGGCTTCATACAGAACTGTGGCGTAGAGCCGTCCCAGCCAAAGATGGTGGATTTCATCGATGATGAACAAGTCAGTTGAGGTTTCATCACCATCGACTCTGGCCAAGGGGCGTGCCGGCTTTTCCCCCGGGAAGACGGTGCGAAATACTTTGTCAGCATGTCGCTTCCCGTATTGTGCGATGAGAATGTCATAGAGCGGCATCTTGTGAATGCGGCGATAGAGCGCGAAGTTACTTGGCGCGACTATCGGAACCTGACTCAACAACTGCTTGAATGCGGCTTCCTCGCGCTCCTTTTCCGTGAATCTGCGTCCGATGAGGGCGGGATCGCCGGAGTTGATTGCTTCGACGCATTGATCGAGCACCTTGCATGCATCAGTGACCTTCTTGTGCAGCAAACTGAGGTACGTCAGTTTGAGGCACTTCTGAATCAACCATTCGACGGCCGGTGAAAAGCGGTGTCGACGCCCACGTGAATCAAACAGAGGCAGTAAGCAGTGGAATACACGCCCGCATTCGAGCCACTTCTTTCTGGCTCGTAGTATTGTCTTCTCCGACGGGGGCTTCTCCTCTCCCAGTTCGCGTGCGATATCGGCCAAGACTTTCTTAAGCTCTCTGCCGCGGCTAGAGAGGCGGCCGCGTTCATCCAGTTTCTTTAGATACGACTCTAACCGACTTGCATGGTGCAATTGTTTTGGGCTTAGAAGAGAACGGTCAGGCAAAATCACTCTGCCGATCCGTTCGGCTAACGGATTGGCTTTTGTGGGATCGAGAATCAACGTCAGCTTCATCCTCCGGTAGTGCTCATGCAGTTCGTCAACGGGACGTTTCGTGAACTCACCCGTCAGGACATTTTCAACCTGCCAGATCCTGTCCGGGAAGAGCCGATGAAGGCGGTATTCGATGCCGTCCTCCAGGAAAGTCTGGTCGACGCTGAACGAGAGATTCCCCATCTTGGCCTCAGACTGCTGCGGTGAAAGTAATTGGGTTTCGAACAGCTGGCCACATCTGGTCGCCGATTGGCGAGACGCTCACCCATGACATCCGGGAGAGTTTCGTTGACCAATCGATATGGAGCTTTCCCTCTACGACGAGGCGGAGTACAGACCGGATATCGTCATCATCGAGATTGCCGAGTGCAATGACGGGGTCCGCCAGAAAGAGGGTCCGGATCCGCTCTCGTTGCATCGGTGAAACGGCGCATTTTTGGTAACGGATGATTGATCGAGCAGTGGATAGCCGAGGCTCCGAACAAATCTCAGATTTCGTCCAGAGCAGGAAGTTGATTCGATGAGTGGCAAGGAGATCGGTGATCACCTGATACCGCGCTTTCACCAGTGGATCCTTGGCCTTTTCGTCTTGTTTTACCTCGACAGCCCAGAGTTCATCTCCCCAAGCAAGAAGGGCATCTGGGAAGTACCGGCGCTTTTTCCCTTCATGGTGGTAAATCAAGACAAACGGTTGCATCTTAAGAACGTCGGCATGCGCGACGGCAACCAGGACCACATTGGCATTGACTTCGTTGCGTGACTCGCCATGCTGGCTGCAATGATGTGCGAAATCGGGGACCTTGCCGCGAAATGTGGGTTTCGAGCGCGTGATGGGCTCGCGCGAACGTAGGATATACCGGAGGTCGAACGGATCTTCAGTCGACTGACATGTCTTGAAGCGAATAGCGCAGTAGGAGTTGCTCCATTCAACGTAACGGAATGTTGACTTCGTCATTGCGACCTCCCAAGAACATTGCGGGGAGCTTCTTTGTTGACAGGTCGCTGCCGCGGAAGGCGGCAGTATGCGACCGTTACGTCTTCTTCCCTGGAGGTTTCGGCACAAGCTGAGATCATTTGTTGCCGGCAAAACATGGTATCCAAACCTCGCAATGGCCTTTCATGTAGTTATTGGCAAAAACGCCGGAACCACGACGAGAAGTGATTCTACGGTGGGGAGCTGCTTGATAACTTGCTCAATGTTTCCGCCAAACAATTGTTTCTGTGGCGGTTCACACGCAAGTGCGATCCCAGGAGCTGGAATGTTTCCAAATGGATACTATCCGTGTTCATTTTTGGTTTCCTCCTGGGTTCCTAGGATGACAACGACAGAACCAAGCCTGCCTCCGTGAGCGAATTCATGCAGATGCTGCTCGACAAAACTCGTCGGCAGTGGTCTTCTCAATGGCGACTTTGCCTACGAGGACGCTCCGTTCGCGCCTGGTGGGGGAAACTGACTAATCGGAAGTTGTCCTGTAATAGCATCTTGTGCATCCTAGGTTAAGAAATACGATTGCGGACAAAAGACAAAAGAACTACCCTTAGGGTCAAAGGAGTATACCCAATGGGTCGTTATGGGTCAGACCCGTAACGACCCTGTGGGTGAGTGGTCCTGACCCATGACGACCCATTGGGTTAGCCGAGGCCGGGTAGTCTATCTCCGGTCAAGGTCAGTCATCGACATTTCAGAATTGATCTCGTGTTCAGGCATTGAACGATGATGAATCAGCCTCATAATGCGAAATATTATGACAAAACAGCATAACAAGACGACGAAATCCTCAAGGAGGAATCAAATGAGTAACGGGGGGCACCCAGGCGAGGGTTTATACGAATCGCTCGCGAAAACAATCCGTGAGCTGAGGACATCCTACCGCGGAGAGGGAATCTCCCAGACTGAGTTGGCGCGTGAAATTCACTCCAACCCAAACACGGTCTCTCGGTGGGAATCGGGGATCTACAAACCAAGCATTGCGGAACTGGTTGCACTTTCGCGTTTTTTCGGTGTTCCTCTGTCGGGTTTGCTTTCTGAAACGGGGGAGCCACCTTACCTGTCGTCGTTGTTGAGCGCCCTTAACGGGCTCGAAGATGCTGATGTTAAGGACGTGATCAGCTATGCCTTATATCGACGCACTCTCGCTTCCGCACGTTCAAGCACATGAGGGCAGCGGTCGCGCCTCATAGTCGTAGAACAGCGAGATCGCTTTTTTGAGAGGGCGATGCCACATTTACGACAGCCGATGCCCTCAAACGGATCATTGAGAATCCCATCTTCCATTTCATTGGAGAGTTCAGTAAGCGTTGCATTCTGGCCGTCTTGACGCTGGGTTGGGGAGTGTGGGGATCGGACCGTATGTGTCCACGATCGATGGAAGTGGACGCATACGGTCGCAACTGGTGTCGAGTTCAGCTCTTGGGAGTGTTGACCTCATCGACGTAGACGTTGTCAATGGTGGCTTTGGCGATGGCGGTGTCGAGCGGCCGAGCAGTTGCTTGAAGGGTTCGTCCTTGCGCCGGCTGAGCATGGCCAGGGTTTGCCGTCCTTCTGACGCGATGGCCACGCCGCCGATGGGCTCCATGTGGCCGATGACGATCTGGTGTCAAGGGCGGAGTAAATGTATGGTCCGCCGCCTTTCTGCAAGCGAAATGTGAGGCCGGCAGGTTGGTCTGCGCAAATGTATTCGGCCTTTTTTGGAGTGTTGTACGCTCCTGGCCATGATGGAATGCGCTGCGCTCTGTTCCTATCTAAGGGGACAGCCTCAGGCGACTGTTTTACTCCACAGGTTTCCAGAGCGCCGGGATCGACCGTTTTGCCATCTCATGGTTCGCCAGCAGACCTGGCAGGTTCTTCAAAATCGTTAAACTCATATCAGCCCGCCGTAGCCGCTGGTCTGCAAATGTGGGAATCGCGGAGCGATTTCCAAGCCTGGCGTTTTTTGCCAGGCGGCATTTGCAGACCAGCGGCATTCGACTGCGGGAGTGTTGGCCGGCATCGGTGGTCGGTATGCTTCACCCTTGGCCAGCACTGCCCAGGATATACGCGCCAATTTGTTGGCTAGCGCGATAGCCGCCACGTGGGTGTGCTTTCGCGAGTACAACCGCTCCAGCCAGCAACTCAGACCGGGCGTCTGCTTGTTGCGCATTTGCAGGACAGCGCGTGCACCCTGGACGAAGAGTCTTCGCAAATAGGGATTGCCGCGTTTGCTGATGCCGAGTAACCTCTGCTTACCACCGGTGGAGTATTCACCGGGCGTCAGGCCGATCCAGGCTGCAAAATCCCGACCTTTGGTGAAGGTGCAGCCATTTCCGATGGCGGCAACAATGGCCGTTGCTGTCACCGGCCCGACCCCGGGGATGGCCTGCATTCGTTGGCAGCCTTCATGTTTGCCGGCAGTTTGCTGGATGACTCGATCCATTTCTGCGATCCGTTCGGCGAGCTGGTCCAGTTCGAGCTTCAGTTGCGCCAGCAATGAGCGCAATGCGCCCGTAAGCTTCAGGCCAGCATCCTCCAGGATTCTTGGGAGTTGCTGATCGACATATCTTCTCCCTTTTCGCATGGTCACACCACGTTCGAGCAGCAGGCTGCGGATCTGGTTTACTGCCGCTGTTCGCCGCACGACCCAGCGCTCGCGGACGCGGTGTAGGGACTGCAAGTCGAGTTGATCGTCGCTCTTGATCGGCACAAAGCGCATGGTCGGCCGTCCAACTGCCTCGGCAATCGCCTCGGCATCGATGTAGTCGTTCTTGTTGGTCTTCACAAAGGGCTACACGTATTGGGCTGGAATCAATCGAACCTCGTGGCCCTGTTCCCGCAATGCACGACCGAGAAAATGTGCACCGCCGCAGGACTCCATCCCGATCAGCGCGACCCTCAGGTTCACTGTAAAGCGAAGCAATTGGGCCCGAGAAAACTTCTTGCGCAACACCACTTCGCCGTGCTCGTTGAGGCCTACTGCGTGAAATACCGTTTTACCGAGATCGATGCCGAGTGTGTGTAGTTCCATGGGACGCCTCCTCCGTACGTTCCTTATACGCCAGCTGGTGGCTGGGTAAAGGCGGCGGACCATCCCATTAAGTAGGCCAGTAGATGGCAGTTCGTTTGTTGTAGGTATGCGGGGTAGAAGGGCCTCTGGAGCGTAGCGGAAGAGGCCCTTCTACCCCGAGGTGCGTTCGGAGTGGGTTGGATTCAGCGTTCGGAGGATGGGGTCCGTTTGCGACGGCTTTGCTTGAGGCGGTAGCTGTCGGCGTTCATCTCCAGGATATGTACGTGATGGGTGAGCCGATCGAGCAGGGCGCCGGTTAGGCGCTCCGAGCCGAGAATTTCGGTCCACTCCTGGAACGGCAGGTTGGAAGTGACCATCGTTGACCCGCGTTCGTAGCGTTGGCTGAGCATCTCGAAGAGCAACTCGGCACCGGTCTTGGAGAGAGGCACGAAGCCCAGTTCGTCGATAAATGTTCAGCTGAACATTTGTTGACTAATGTGAAGTTGCCAGTAATGTGGAGTTGAGCCGCTCAAGAGTCGAAAAAGGCCACTCTTCGCGCCATCAACTTCACATTTGAGCAGTAGCATCGTGGCTGCCGCCGATCACCGGCGAGCCCACTCTTCTCCGAGGTACCGATGCTACGTTCACTTCTTCCAAAAGCCTACAAGAGATTCTTGTGCCTGCCTCTATTGGGGTCGATCGCCGACGGCTTTCACGATTGGTTGGCCGCGAACAGTTATGCGGCCGGTTCGCGCAAGCACATCATTCGCATGTTGCCGTGTGTGGACGCGGACCTCCGGCAACGCCACGTTCGCGATCTTTCGGATCTCACCGGTGTTATGCTCCATGCCTGTTGGCGTAGGCTTATCAAGGTTTTCCCAACCCAGGCCGGCTCTGTTCGCTCACTGGAGAGATATCTGGTGACCGTTGGCAGGATCACACCTCAAGGAATCGAAACGTCGAATACAGATGCTTCGAAGGTTCTGAGCTGCGAGTATGCAAATCATCTACGTGAAGTCCGTGGATTTGCCTATTCTACGATTTCGAGTCACCGGTATACAGCACAGTGTTTTCTGGATCACCTGACGGCAAGGAGGGTCTCCGTTGGTTCGATCCAACCGAGGAACGTCGAGACCTACGTCAAGCAGGCGGGGAAGCGTCTTAGCCGAGCCAGCCTACAGCACGAGATCGCTGCCTTGCGTGGCCTCCTGCGTTTCCTTGCGACAGAAGGGAGAACCCGGCCAGGTCTGGATCGCCAGATTGCCACACCTCGCGTCTACCGCCTGGAACAGCTTCCCCGCGCTTTACCATGGGACACCGTCGGTGCACTTCTGAAGTCCATCGACACGGCGTCGCCGCTGGGTTTACGCGACTACGCCATGTTCTTGCTGATTGCTACTTATGGGTTGCGGGCCAGTGAGATCGTCGCCATCTGCCTTGAGGACATCGGCTGGCGACAACGCATTCTGCACATCCATCAACGGAAGACATCTTCGCCTTTGGAATTGCCGCTCACCAGCGAAGTCGCGGCCGCGCTGGTGAAGCATCTGAAGCGAACTCCGCCAGCGGCGCCATACCGAAGAGTTTTTCTGCGCATGCGGGCTCCACAAGGTCTATTGAAGCCTACCGACTGTCACAGAAGCCTTCCAGGCTTTGGTTCGCAAAAGTGGACTCAACATCCCGTTTCACGGTCCGCACTGCCTTAGACATTCCTACGCTGTCCATCTTCTGAAAATCGGAACACCTCTCAAGACCATCGGCGACATTCTCGGGCATCGTAGTGCCGAGAGCACATCCATGTATCTGCGGTTGGCAACCAGCGATTTGCGCGAGGTGGCTCTCCATGTTCCGCAGAGAGCGATGCGAAAGGAGGGCACCGATGATGCGAGGTAGATCGCTTTTCACCCCCGTGTTCACATCGCAGCTGGCGCCGCTTTTCTCTGAGTATGTGGATTTGAAGCGGGCCTTGGGCCGCCGTTTCGAAATGCCATCTCGTACACTCCAGTGCCTTGATCGATTTCTCATCGTTAACAGCGCGCAGTACTCCGATCTGACTGCCGCTGCGTTTGCGGCATGGTGCCGCCGTTATGAACACATTTCTTCTGGGGTTCGGCGTGTTCGCATGCTGGAGGTTCGCAGCTTCTGCTTATACCGTAGCCGCACCGACTCACGGTGCTATGTTCCCGATCTTCGATCCTTCCCCGCCTATCATCAACGCGTCACGCCGCACATCTTTTCTGACGCTGAGATCGCAAAGCTCCTTTGCGCGACCTCGGGCCTGAAGCGGAATCCGGCCTCGCCGCTGCGTCCTGAAGTAATTCGCCTCGCAATCGTTCTGTTGTACACCACCGGAATCCGCCGCGGCGAACTGCTGGGGCTGAAGCTCGGTGACTACAATCGGAGGGAGTTCACGCTTCATATTCGAGAGACTAAGTTCTACAAATCGCGTTTGCTGCCCATCAACAACTCCATCGTCGAAGAGCTGGAGCAGTACCTTCACGTCCGACTTCGCCGGAAGCTTCCTCTTTCGTCTGATTCGGCGCTCATCTGGAACGCCGCCTGGGGCGGAGGAGCTTATAGCGCTACGAGTTTGCAAGGAGCACTTCGGCCTCTGTTCAAGAAATGCGGCATCGTCACCGCAAAAGGAAAGCTGCCGCGGATTCATGATTTTCGGCACAGCTTCGCCGTGAACGCATTGCTGCGCTGGTACCGGGCTGGCCATGATGTCGGAAACAAGCTGCCGCTGCTTGCGACCTACCTGGGGCATGGCTCGGCGTTGTTCACGCACTACTACCTCCACTTCATCGAACCGCTCCGGAGCGCCGCCAGCCAGCGGTTTGCAAATCAGTACGGAGAACTGGTTTCGCCGCCGCAGAGCCCGGCGAGGAGGCGCAGATGAGGACGGGTGTGCGAAACCAGCTTAGCGCTGCTCTCAGTGACTACCTTACCGACCATCTCCCGCGCCTTCGGGGAACCAGCCCACACACGATCCACAGCTATCGCGACAGTATGGTTCTGCTACTGCGATTCCTCTCGCAACATCTGAGTAAACCGGTTACTGCGCTCGACTTGGCCGACTTGGCCCCACCTGCGATTCTTGCCTTCTTGTCGTACCTCGAACGGGAGCGCAAAAATGGCGTGGCCACGCGCAACGTGCGGCTCTCGGCCATCCATGCGTTTTTTCGTTTTGTAGCGGCACGAAACCCCGAGCATCTCGAGCTCGCACAGCGTATTTTGGGGATTCCATTCAAGCGCGCGGTACAGCGGGCGATTGATTACTTCGAATACGATGAGATCGACGCGGTTCTCAAGGCCATCAAGAGATCCACACCACAAGGGAGCCGAGACTACGCGCTGCTCTCGATGATGTTCAACACCGGCGGTCGCGTTCAGGAAATCGCGGACTTGCGCATCCGCGATTTGCAACTGACTCGGCCTTTCCAAGTGAGGCTGTTTGGTAAGGGAAGAAAGGAACGCTACTGTCCGCTGTGGCCGCAGACCGCCGCAGTACTGCGAGCGTTCTGTCAGCAGCGAAATCAGGATCTGCGCTCGGAGTCTCACGTCTTTCTGAACCATCGCGGTCAGCCGTTGACTCGGTTCGGAATCCGCCATATCCTTGCCCGATGTCTTGACTTGGCCGGGAGCGAGGCGCCGAATCTCAAAAAGAAGCGGCTGCATCCTCACAGCCTCCGGCACAGCACAGCCGTAGCGCTTCTAAAATCGGGAGTCGATCTGTCGACTATTAGCCATCTGCTGGGTCATGACAGTCCGACGACTACAAACCGGTACGCAAGAGTTGATCTTGAAATGAAGCGACAGGCCATTGCAAAGGTCAAACCAGTCCCGCGCAGGTCCTCCATCCCTTGGAACAAAGATCGCACGCTCCTTGATTGGCTGGAGTCACTGTAAGTCCGGAAAATGTGGAGTTCTGAAGCGAGAGGGTCCATATTTATGGGGTTTCGAGCGGCTCAACTCCACATTACTGGCAACTTCACATTAATCGACGATCAGCAGTTCGTAGCTGGCGATCTGCTTCTGGAATCGAAGCAGCTTCTTCTCGTCACGAGCCTCGATCAGCTCGCTGACCAGGGCAGCAGTGGTAGTGAAGCGCACACGATGCCCGCGTTGGCATGCAGCCAGTCCCAGGGCCAAGGCGATGTGCGTCTTCCCCGTGCCGCTGTTGCCGAGCAGCAGCACGTTCTCGCGACGGGTGAGGAACTCGCATCGAGCCAGTTCCAGCACCAGGGTCTTGTTCAGCGACGGGATGGCGAGGAAGTCGAAGCTGTCGAGGCTCTTTACGACTGGGAACTTTGCCTGTCGAATACGGCGCTCCGTAGCGCGGCGGTCGCGATCCAGTAACTCCAGTTCAGTCAGCCGCAGCAGATACTGCGGGAAGGTGGACTTCTGCTGGGCGCAGGTGCGCGCAGCTTGTCGTACTCGCGCAGCATGGTGGGTAACGGCAGCCGTCGAGGCATTGCGATCAATTCCTGTCGGGTCCTCTGTCCAGCTTTGCTCTGACTCCGAATTGCTGATCAGTGGAATGCTCTTCCACATTCGGCATTGGCAGGCTAACGAATGGCGCAACAGCCGCGGCGCTCCTTTGCAGCACCAGGATCTGTGGAGAGAATTGCTTGCAATGAACGATCGGCTGAACATTCGGTGGGAATGGATCAGAGGCCACTGCCGGCATCTTTTCCAGACCCGCGCGGACGCTCTGGCCTACAGGGCCGCGCGCACCAAAGCGTGCGGCCTTCAAATGGCCGCATAACGCAACTCGCCGGCACGGCGCTCAGGCCGTGCTGCCAGCCAGTCAATCATTAGGAGAGACCGTAATGAGCAAGGCCAACACGCTGTTCGAGATCGACCGGGAACTCGATTCGCTTCTCGATCTGATTGAAGAGGAAGCCGAAGAGAGCGGCACCGCGTCACCGGAATTGCTGGAACGATTCCAGCAGTTCTGTCAGGCCGAGAGCGACAAGGTGGACCGGATCGGGCGCTTTCTCACGTTGATGGACAGCCGGCTGAAATACTGCCGCCAGCAAGCAGAACACTTCCAGAAACGCGCGCGTTCGGCGGATGCGAAGATTGTGGGCACGAAGAATATGGTGCTGTATTTCCTGGCCGCACGGGGACTCAAGAAGATCGAAGGCAAGGAGTTCACGCTGCGCCTGCAAAAGAACAGCCAAGATTCCGTCGAGATCATGGATGCGGCCCAGGTTCCAATGGCCTGCCGTGAGCTGGAGCTGCGCGTTCCAGGTCGTTTCTGGCAGGCGGTCCTCGCTACACTTCCAGAGGATATGTCCAAGTTCCTGGCAAGCTGCATCCGAGACAACAGACCGAACAATGATGCGATCAAAGAAGCGTTCAGCCGCTCGGAAGAGGTCTCTGGCGCTCAAGTGAAGCGTGGTACCCATTTACGGGTAGCCTGACAGGATTGGAGACGCACTTCGGGGACGGACCAGTTTGTGAAGAACAAGAGATTGGATTGAAGTCGGTTACTGGATGCCGCAAATCGCTTGGAAGTGGCCGTCGGTCTGGTCTACACAAAATTGCATCCTCGCCACCAAGGAAGCGTCCCTCCCTGGTTCTGCTGAAATTTAGGATTTCACCTGAACTGAAAATGCCGGGCCGATCGATCCTATATCCTGATTGCAATCAACTCAAAGGCTAGAGCCAGTGAAAACAATACTTGATGTTGTGGAAGGCGGGAAGTGGACCAAGGCGCTCTTCACAACATATGCCTTGAGTCTCAGCTTCTTCGAGTCAATTCTGCTCAGGGCACTTCGCCAAGTGGGCTGTCAGGAAATCTGGGTAATCTCAGACCTTCAGGGCTACAAGGCTTCCCTCATAGAGAGGCGTTCCCACGCTGTAGGTCACGACTACCGTTTGATTCCTGTGCGACTTCGTAAGGGTGTTTTCCACCCGAAATGCCTCTACCTCGCCGGACCTGATGAAGATGCGATTGCAGTCGGTAGCGGGAATCTGACTTTCGGAGGATTCGGACGTAATCTTGAGGTCCTTGAAGTCTTCTCATCTAGGCAGTCGCCGGGGATATTCAATGATTTCGCAAAGTTTCTATCCTCACTTCGCGCCCGGAACGATTTCGAATGTCCGGACAAGGCCTGGTTAACGACCTTTGAGGACCGCGCGAGAGGCGCCGGGCCAAATGTCAACGAAGCGACAGGCATTCGCTTGCTTCACTCGGCCGCAATTCCAATCATTGACCAACTCATCCAGGCACTTTCTGACGTTGATGAGATAACGGTATTGTCGCCTTTCTATGACGAAGATGCCTACGCAATGCGAACTACTGCCGAACGGCTAATGAGCAATACGCTCAGGGTCGCTATACCGCCCAATACAGGGGCGTTCAATTTCCCTTTTCAGGATGCAAAACGCTGGGGAAAGAGCATACAAGCTGTCTGGGCCGACACTCTGGATTCGAAACGTTCGATACACGCAAAGTGGTTTGAATTCAGAGGTAAACACGCCAGCTCCATAATGACAGGGAGCGCGAACGCGACCAGGCAAGCCCTTTGCACTACAAACAACATTGAGGTAAGCGTGTTGCGTACCGGTTCCGCTATCGAAAAGTGGGTTAACTGGAAGCAATCGCAGCTGCCCAAATCCTTTGTTCCGACGACATTTTCATCTCCTGGCACGACTGAGCTAACAGCGCACGCCACTTTAACCGGGGACGTGCTTGAAGGCATGATTCTTGGTCTGAGTGCCGAAGCTGATTGGTGGAACGGAACGCTCACCAAGCCGAATGGCGACACCAAAGAATTCAAAGCTCACTTGGATGATGATGTGCGATTTCAAGTGGCCGATTTAACCTTCTCAAACTTCGCCTTCTCCTCGGGAGTGCAGATTCTCCTTTCATCTGGCGATCGATCTGCACGGGGTTGGGTCCACGCAGAAGATGTCCTTCGAATGACCCGTCTACCGAACTTTAGTCTTGGGGCGCTGCTCAGAATCATAGCTCGCGAGAATACGGAGGACGACGACGTTGCGCTTCTCGAATACTTAGCGGTAAACGCCCAGAAACATCTGCCAAGCTTTGTTGGGCGGATCCCCGCCGAACCATGCAGATATTCATCCCATGGAAAGTCGTCAACGTGCCCGTTCTCACAGGCTACTAGAAAGCGAGCGGGAACGGCGGTAGCCGTCGCCAGCCGAGGGCAGTTCTTGTGGATGAAACGGGACCGCTCTGGCCTCGTCGTGTCGGCGCGGAACTCAAATAAGCCAGACCTGATCGGCGCCAACAGACGGCACTGCGTGCAGACCAGCCAACGGGGAAATGCGGCTACCGGCACGCCATCACCTGCAACCCTACTGAATAGCGGTGCCGAGAAATCATCGCGCACAGGCGCGGCCTTCAGTTGTCGCACTTGTGTGCCCAAAACGTTGCGGACAACGCGCAGCAGACGTTCCTCGCGGATCTCCTCCATCTGCGATGCCGGCCAGTCATCAAGCCCCATCACCATCGCAGAAAACTGGGGCAAGTCGACCGTGGATCCGACTCCGTAGGTGTAAATCAATTGCGTCGGCCTAACTGTTCCGACTTCGCGCCCGCTCATTGATCTGCCTCCAGGCTATCCATTCCGCTGTCGTCGAATGTGAGCACGGCTTCTGGTTCGACATCGCGCAACGAATTCAAGACTGTGAACTCGGTCCAGAGTGCCTTTCCCGCCATCTGCAGAAGTCCAACAGTAATCCCATCTCGGCCATCGCTGTAACCCAGCCGAGCGCCACCCCTCATCCGAACGGCGCGGTCACGCCAAGCGTCGATCCTCTGCTGAAGTGTTGCCTGTACAAAGCTCTGGAGTGCGGAGCCACCAGTTCCGGCTTCTGAAGCGCGTACCGGTAATGCGGCCAATGCGGCCTGCACCATCAAATGCATTGGCTGCATCTGGTGGGCGCTGTCATTTCGGTTGTAGTCTGCACCGGCTTGTCGAATTGCGCTCACCATGACCCCCGTCAGCGCCCGGTCGATTGCGCCAACAGAATACGGTGTCACACTGAGAGCTTCCACCTGACGATAAAAGGTGGCATGGTAGTGGCAAAAGCCCTCGAAATGGGAAAGATCGCGAGGGCGAGCCCAGTTCCCAACGGTGATCACCAATCCTGGGCTGGCTCGGCCTGACAAGATGCCACCAGATGAACTGTTCATTCACGGAAAGGCCACCTTCAACGACCATGAATGGGCCGGCTTCCGCGAAGCCGCGCCGTCGCAAACGAATATTGTAGGTGTCAGGATTCGGGACGATTCCAGCATGAAGCTCTTCCGGGTCGGAGACACTCCAGTCCTGCGCGGAACGGCCTTAATCCGCAATCCGCGCAATGCGGCGCTTTGGACGCGCGGTTGGACGCCACGGCTGGCGACTTACCCAGGCCTTGAGGTGCCGAACCCGTTGTCAATCGAAGTTTGCAGAGGCGATGCCTCCATTGACACAGTACTGAACGACATCATGGCGCTGACGAAGCTAAACTACAACGCCTGCCTGTTCGCCGACGGCTCCCCCATTACGCTGAAGTTTGCAAACGCAGTCGGAGAAGTAATTACTGCCGGCCCCTCGCCAGCGGGTGGCGCGCCGCTCCCTTTTATGTACTACATTTGAATCGAAGCTGGCCCCGCCTGTCTTCTGCCTTTCTTATCCCCTCGCACGAACACATACGTCAAATCTCGAGGAAAAGCGGCAGCGATGGACTAACCGAGGCCTACCCCACTTTTGGCGCCTCAGCAATCATGTCAGGGAGTGCAGGCACCTCATCGGTTCATCGTCAATTTGGCGTACTGCTCCGCCGTCAGGTTCAGGATCACCCCGCCCCTTCCGATCTCGAGCGCCTGGTCCAGCGTCTCCCATCTCTCTACGCTGAGGATCACGCCCCATGTCGCGGACGGCGAGTAGCCTTTGTAAGGTGCCTCCCGTTTTGTAAGGTAAAAGGGTTGTATTGGGCGAACCGAGGCGCACTGTGCGTACACAGCGTACATCTTAAATCTCCGTCAAGTTGTCTGTATTGTTGGTTTTATACGTTGTTTCAATAGCTTGCTTTGTAAGCTGGCGGAGAGAGGGGGATTTCCGCCCCTCTCCACCTTATTCCGGCGTCCAATATTTCCGCAAATCTGGACACTTTTTCCGCAAATCTGGACAATATTTCTGCAAACCTACACGATCGGAGCTTTCCTAGATGTCGAGATTCTTCACGTCCAGCGCATTGTCTTCGATGAACTTGCGGCGCGATTCGACGTCTTCGCCCATCAGAGTGGTGAAGATAGCGTCGGTTTCGGCGATGTCTTCGAGCTTCACCTGGAGCAGGGTGCGGCGGTCGGGGTCCATTGTGGTTTCCCACAGACTGCGTATCGCTCATCTCGCCGAGGCCCTTGTAACGCTGGACCTGGTAGTCCTTCTTGCCCTGTTCGACGATATAGGCAAAGAGTTCGCGGGCCGTTGGTTTTTCGACCGGCTCGCGGGAGATGCGAGCAGTGCGGCGGGCCTGCTTGGCTTCAGCCTCGGCTTCGGCGTCGCCGGCTTCTTCCTGCTCCTCGTCTGATGCGTCGGCGGGACCGGCTTTAACGGCTTTGGCGGCGTATTCGATCAGGAAAGGAGGCTCCAGGAATTCCTTGATGAGGGAGTACTTTGACATCATCTGGCGAAACTCGGGGCTGGAGGCGAGGGTCCAATCGATGCAGCGCGTGGCCCCTTGCGCATCGGTGAAGCAGATTGACCAGGTGTGGTGCTCTTCGTCCTCGACCGGATCGGCGACCTTGCACTGGAATTCGTCGGCCAGCTCGGTGAGTTCGGCGTGCAGGAGGGCGAGCTTTTCAGGAACCTCGCTCTCGGACTTCGATGCGAAATCGGCGCGGTGGATGAGTTCGGCGCGGGCCAGCAGCTCGGTCAGCTTTTCGTTGCGGATACGCTTGTCCACCTTTTCGACAAAGCCCAGGTACTCGTTGAGCGTGGCCATGAAGCGGGTAAGGTCGGCGCCTTCGATGCGGCTGGCCGACTCGCCGTGGCGCACCACCATTCCTTCCGACGCGCGGTTCACCATCACCTTTACAAACTCGCGGTCGTCCTTGATGTACTGCTCGAAGCGGCCTTTTTTGATTTTGTAGAGCGGCGGCTGTGCGATGTAAATGTTGTCGCGTTTGATCAACTCCGTCATGTGGCGGAAGAAGAAGGTGAGCAGCAGGGTGCGTATGTGGGAACCGTCCACGTCGGCATCGGTCATGAGGATGATTTTGCCGTAGCGGATCTTGGTGGCGTCGAAGTCGTCCTTGCCGATGCCGCAACCCAACGCGGTAATCATGGCGCGGATTTCCTCGTGGCCAAGCATCTTGTCGTAGCGAGCCTTTTCGACGTTGAGAATCTTTCCCTTGAGAGGCAGGATAGCCTGGAAGCGGCGGTCGCGGCCCTGCTTGGCGGTGCCGCCGGCGCTTTCGCCTTCCACCAGGTAGAGTTCGCAGCGGTCAGGATTGCGCTCCGAGCAGTCGGCGAGCTTGCCGGGCAGGCCGCCTCCGTCAAGAGCGCCTTTGCGGCGGGTAAGGTCGCGAGCCTTGCGGGCGGCCTCGCGTGCGCGCGCGGCTTCAATAGCCTTGTTGATGATGCGCCGGGCGATGGGCGGGTTCTGCTCCAGAAATCCGCCCAGCCGCTCGTTAACGAATGCCTGCACCGTCCCGGCGATGTCGGAGTTGAGCTTGCCCTTGGTCTGGCCCTCGAACTGCGGCTGCGAGAGCTTGACGCTGACCACGGCGACCAGACCCTCGCGCACGTCGTCGCCGCTCAGGTTTTCCTTCATGTCCTTGAAGAGCCCGAGCTGCTGACCGATGGCGTTGATGGTGCGAGTGAGCGAAGTACGAAATCCGGAAAGATGCGAGCCGCCGTCCACGGTGTTGATGTTGTTGGCAAAGCTGAAGACTGTTTCAGAGTAGCTGTCGTTGTACTGAAGGGCGATCTCGATCTCAACGCCGTCGCGCGAGGCCTCCATCATGATGGGCTTGTCGTGGAGCACGGTCTTGCCGCGGTTGAGATGCTTCACGAATTCGGCAATGCCGCCGGCGTACTTGAATTCGGCGCGGCGGGCTTCGCCGGTCTTGGAATCGGCAGTGCGCTCATCGGTAAGCGTGATTTCGAGGCCCTTGTTGAGGAAGGCCATCTCGCGCAGGCGCTGGGCCAGGGTATCGTAGTTGAACTCGGTGGTGGCGAAAATGCTCTTGTCGGGCAAAAAATGAACCTTTGTTCCCCGCCTCTTGCTTGTCCCCGCCTTGCGCAGTTCGCTGGTGGGGAGGCCGCAACTGAAGTCCATCTCCCAGGTGTGGCCGTCGCGCCAGATCTCCACGTTGAACTCCTGTGAGAGGGCATTGACGCAACTGACGCCGACACCGTGCAGGCCGCCTGAGACTTTGTAGGTGGAAGCATCGAACTTGCCGCCGGCGTGGAGCTTGGTCAGCACTACCTGAACAGCCGGCATCATCTGGCCGTTGCCCACGGGCATAAGATCCACCGGAATGCCGCGGCCGTCATCGACCACGGTAATGGAGTTGTCAACGTGGATGACGACATCGATTTTCTTGCAATAGCCGGCCAGGGCTTCGTCCACGGAATTGTCAACGACTTCGTAGACCAGATGGTGAAGTCCCATCTCGCCGGTCGAGCCAATGTACATGGCGGGGCGGAGGCGCACTGCCTCAAGGCCTTCGAGAATCTTAATATTCTCGCCCGTATAGCTGCCGTTATCGCCGTTATCGCCTGCGAGTGGATACTCATCAGGTAAATCGATCGCCATCGTCTTAGTCGCCATAGAATTCCATTTGCGGTGCTTTTTGCTGCGCGCCCCGGCTGGAAGGGGCGTTTCCGGAACGCGATTCCGGTTGGAAAACGGGGGTTTAACCGTCTGAAAAACGAGGGTTTTCGGGCCCTTTTGTCTGACCTTATTTTAGCATGCGGAGAGGATGAAAAAGAGAGCAAGAAAGGGTCCGCCAGGGGTATTCCACGCGTTGAATTGGAGGTTAAGAATGTGACGTTAGTAATCTGCATGATTACTATATAGGTATCTACATGAAAAAACTGGACTTATAGGCTGCTATGCACTACGATTTTCTGATACATGGGGTCTAGCCTCCTGTCAATTCAAATCCAGAAAGGGTTACCAACTATGAAACTCGTCATCCGCGCATTTGCTGTTTGCGTTGTCCTCGCCGGCGCAGCCACTGTTTCGTTGTCGTCGGCAACTACACGTGCGGTGCCCAGCCATCAGTCGGCAACCGCCGCACTGCCTGTTCCTCTTTGCGGACCCTGGGTTCCCTGTCCTCCAGATCCCCCGAACGGAAACGTCCGCTAGAGACGGCAAGTAACACGAAAGTGGCAAGAGCAAATCCGCTTTGCGTGTTGAGTGTGTGAGGGTTTGGCGCTATTCTGAGAGGGTTCTCAGGATGGCGAGCCGGCCCTTATGTCTTCGCAACTCGCAATGTCGGTAATGAGCGTAGCAGAGTTCGGCCTATGGGCCCTGCTTGGCTTCCTGTTTTGGAAGCGGAAGCTTTATCGCCGTTTCCCAAGCATGGGGGCGTATCTCGCGTTGCGCGTGGCATCGACGCCGATGCTTCTGGCTGCGCTCTATGTTCAATCGCGGTCGTGGGGCCGCAATTATTACGCGGCGTACTTTTTCCCCTACTGGGCGGTCTATATTGCCAGCGCAGTACTTCTACTACTGGTGTGCATTGAGGTTTTTCGCTCCGCGCTCTCGGCTCTGCCCGGGCTGATGAAGATCGGAATCGTGATCTTCCGCTGGGCAATTCTGGTTTGTGTGGTCCTCACCTTCTCTTCGATATCGATCGTGCATCATGGCCTCGCGGCCATTCCAGACATCGCGGTTGCTCTGATGCGCTCGGTAAGCATTCTCGAGCTTTGCCTGCTGGCATTCCTTTGCCTCAGCATGAACGCATTGCGCCTTTCGGTTCGCGACATGGCCTTCGGGATTGCCCTGGGATTCGGCGTAATGTCAGCCAACGACTTCGTCTTTGCCGCATTGATACCCAGAGCTTCGTCGATGACGGCGTCACTGCAGTTTGTCTATGAAGCCGTCATTCTGGTTTCGCTGGGAATCTGGGCAGCCTACTGCGCCCTGCCGGAGGCAGTCCGCAAACCGCTGATGATGCCGGCGAACTCAACCATCTATCGCTGGAACGAGATTGCGTCGGCACTGGGCCATACCGGGACCCAGATTGCGGTGCAGCAGCCCGCCAACAGCTTCTTCCTGACCGATGTGGAGAAAGTGGTCGAGAAGGTGCTGACCAGGAATCTGAAAGGACGCGAGTCGGAGTCGTAAAGACGGGGGCCGGTGACAACAAGGGCCGCGGCGATGCCGCGGCCCTTGATTTTGTTGGCTGCCCTGCCGAGCTTGAGTGCTCTTATTCGGCCACAACCGGCTCGATGGAGGCAAAGCGCCCGCGGCCGCCGCGATCGGCGAACTTGACGCGGCCTGTGACCTTGGCGAAGAGCGTATCGTCGGAACCGATACCCACGTTGACGCCGGGCTTAATCTTGGTGCCGCGCTGGCGCATGATGATCGAGCCGCCGGTAACGAGTTGGCCGGCAAAGGCCTTCACGCCCAGCCGTTGTGCATTGGAATCCCGTCCGTTTGTGGAGCTGCCTCCACCCTTCTTATGTGCCATTGCCTTAATCCCTTCTGAATTCTGGTCCGCGCTTATTTCGCCGCGGTATAGGTGACGCCGTCGGCCTCGATGGCCTTGATGCGCACCTCGGTAAAGTTCTGGCGGTGCCCCTGCAGCTTCTTGTACTGCTTTTTCCGCTTCAGGTGAAAGACGAGAATCTTGTCGCCACGCCCCTCGCCCAGCACTTCGGCAGTCACCTTGGCAGTGGAGGGCTTGGTTACGGATCCGGGCTCGCCGGAGACTGCGAGCACGTCGCTGAACTCGACGGTCTGGCTTTCTGAAGCGACACTCTCGATCTTCACTACGTCGCCGGGAGCGACCCGGTATTGCTTGCCGCCGGTGCGAATCACTGCATACATAACTAACCCTCCGGCACGCTGGCTTTTGCGCCAGGTGCGAAAACTCGAATCCGTGTGCTCGGTTGGGGCGGACACAGACAGTGACTGCATCGGGACAAGGGCCGCACACGCGCCGTCCTCGGCGGTGAACCCAGCAGAATCCCGCACCCCCGCAAGAGAGTGCATCGCCAAACACTACGATTCTATCGTCAAATCGGGGTTCGGGTCAATTTCACAGCATGTCGAGAGGCTGCTTCCGTTTTGGGGCTGGATAAGACCTGTCGATCTCCGCCAGATCCTGTGCATCCAGGTCCAGAGCCTCAGCCGCGGCATTCTCCTCGACGTGCTCGATCGAGCCGGCCTTGGGAATCGCCAGCACCGGCTGCCGCAGACACCAGGCGATGGCCACCTGTGCGGGTGAAACACCGTGCTTTCGTGCAATGCCGCGGAGCGCCGCTGAATCCAGGAGTTTGCCGCCCTGCCCGATCGGCGAATAGGCCATGACGGTTACTTTGTTCTTCCGGCACCATGGCAGCAGATCGTATTCGATGCCGCGATGTTCGGGGTTGTAGAGCACCTGGTTGGCGGCGCAGGAGTTTCCTCCGGGGACGTTCGAACAGCTCCTCCATATCGCCTGCATCGAAGTTCGAGACTCCCCAGGCCCGAATCTTGCCCTGTTCGAGCAAGTTGTGGAATGCCTCGACTGTATCCCGAAGCGGATAACGCCCACGCCAGTGAAGAAGGTAGAGGTCGATCGTCTCCACCACGAGACGCTTGAGGCTGGCCTCGCACGACCGGATCGTACCATTGATCGATGCATTCGAGGGGAGCACCTTGCTGACCAGTTGCACCCGATTCCGGAGGGGCGCGATCGCTTTTCCAACCAGCAGTTCAGATCGGCCGTTGCCGTACATTTCGGCGGTATCGATGAGCGTCATCCCGAGTTCGATCCCGCGCCTGAGAGTGGCGATCTCGACCGCGCGCGTAGCGTCGGAATCGCCGATGTTCCAGGTACCCTGCCCAAGCCGGGGTACGGGACGACCGCCTATCTCGAGAGTCTTCATGATGCCCCCGATTGATGCTTCGCTGACTTGCTCAATCATAATTCTGCCTGAATGCAATCGGTGGCGACCCGGAGGCGACATCGCCTGGCAACCAGAGCTTTGTTGACCTCGGCCTTCATTCTGTCGATCCTGCCCCACGGGGATCGCTATACTTGCCCCATGCAGCCTGTCAGCATCGTGGTCACCGTCCTCAATGAGGCCCAGGACATCGGCAGAGTCGTCCCCAGCCTGTTGGCGCAGACCCCGCCGGCGGCCGAGGTGATTGTGGTGGACGGGGGCTCGACGGACGGGACGTGGGAGTGGCTTGCCAGGACGCAAGCGAAAGACCCCTGCCTGGTGGCGATTCGCGACGTGACCTGCAGCCTGAAGCACTCGCCAGGACCGGTTTCACGGGGGCGAAATGTGGCCATTGCGGCAGCCCACACCGCGATGATTGCAACCGCTGACGCGGGCTGCACCTACCGGCCGGACTGGCTCGCGAACCTGACCGCACCGCTGGTTGCTGGGACAGCCGAGTACGCGCTGGGCGGCTCTTGCCTTGACCCGGAGGATCACACGCTTTGGGACCTGGCTTCAGCACCGTTTTTCAGCATCAAGCTGGGGCCGGCGGAGCCAACGAAATCCTGCACCGCGCGATCCATGGCGTTCACCAAGGATTTGTGGGAGCGGATCGGAGGATTTCCTGAAGCGGTGCTGGTGGGCGAAGACACGCTCTTCGACTTCGAGGCGCGGCGGCTGACGGCGCCCGCTTTTCAAGAAAACGCCAAGGCACTTTACCACCCACAGAATACCTTCCGCTCGGCTACGCACCAGCTCGCCCGCTACGCGGTGAGCGACGGGATGGCGCGTGTGCGGTGGGCGCGGCTATTTCGCAACGCGGCGCGCTGCGTGCTGGAGGTGTTGGCTCTCGCAAGCCTGCGCTGGAGTGTGGTTCCGTTGCTTGTGGTCCTGGTGCTGGAGTCGTGGTTTGCCTTCCACCTGGACTGGCGATTTCTTCGCCGGTTTGGGATCAATGCGGTGCTGGCCCGATTCGTGTTTTCGATCGCCGTGCCCTGGGTTGTCGCCGTGAGCCAGATCTATGGACTGTTCGCGAAGCAGCAGCAGACCAATCGGCAGAACGGGTGACGGCGGTCAGCTCTCAGCCATCAGCTTTCAGCCGTCGGTTGCCAGATTGCAGCTAACAGGAGGGAGCCGATAGCCGAAAGCTGACGGCTGTTAGCTGTGTGCCGGAGGCACTACGTAGAACAAGATGGCGAAGTAGTGGGCGATGCTGCCGGCCAGGACGAAGATGTGCCAGGCTGCATGGAAGTAGCGGCGGCTGTCGAGGGCGAAGAAGACGATGCCCAGCGTGTAGGCCAGACCGCCGGCGCCCAGCCAGGCCATGCCGTGCCAGCCGATGGCATGAACCAGCGGACGCGCCACGAAAACGATGAACCAACCTTGCATCAAGTAGACCATCGTCGACAAGACGGCTAACCAGCCCGCCTTGAACCGCTCCATCGCGAGGCTCTTGAACAGGACGCCGGCGACGGCCAGCGACCACTCCACTCCAAACACCGACCAGCCCAGCGGCCCACGCAGCGATATCAGCGTGAAGGGCGTGTATGTGCCGGCGATAAGCAGGTAGATGGACGAGTGGTCGAGGATGTGGAAGACAGGCCGGGCGCGGGTGCGCACCAGCGAGTGGTAGAGCGTGGAACAGATGTAGACCAGCACCAGGGTGCCGGCAAAGATGGAGCAACTGACGATGTGCCACGCCGATCCGCGCGTGGACGCGACGATGAGGTAGACTGCGCCGGCGATGGCCAGCCCGGCGCCGATGCCGTGGGTAATGGCGTTGGCAAGAATGTCGCCCAGGTCGTAATGCGGAGGCACACGTTGATGATAGCCGGGCGCGGCCGGGGACGTTGCGCGGGAGATGCACTCCTTTCACGAATGCGAATCTGCAGGGGAGAATGGGAAAACTCTCATCAAGGCCCGTTCATTTTAAGGATTCTCAGACTGACCAACGGCGTAACGGGGCCTGGTTTGCAAGAAGAGTCAGTGCGCCTTCGAGCAGACTGGTGGCGAGACCGCCCTTTGATTGTGAATCCTCAGAACATCCAGCAAAAGGACAAGCACCTCTCAGACGCTTTGACCGGGCGGCTGACTGAGGTTGCGCTGGGCTATCAGCGGGTGCTGGCTGCGGACCCGCGCAATCCTGAGGCGCTGGCAGGCATGAGCCTGGTAGCGCTGGCGAGCCGGCAGACGGCAGCCGCCGTGAAGATGGCAAATGCAGCGGTAGACGTTGCACCCCCGGGCACAACTATGCGGGGCATGGCCTGGGTGGCGCTGGGCCAGGCGTTGAAAGCCGATGGGCACAGCGAGGAGGCGGAGCGCGCTTACCAACAGGCGATCGGGCTGGACGGGATGAATGCTCTGGCGCGGCTGGGGCGGGGAGAGTTGCGGATTGCCGCGGGGCATGGGGAGGAAGCGGCGCGGGAGTTTGAGTTGGCGCTCAGGCGGCAGCCGGCGCTGGTAGCTGCGCATCTGGGCCTGGGCAACGCACTGGCGCTGGAGGGGCGGAACGAGGATGCTCTGGCCCGGTACGAGCAGGCCCTGGCGCTGCGGCCGCGGCTGCCTGAAGCGGAGTATGCCGCAGGCTTTGCGCTGGCTCGGCTGGGAAGAGCGAAAGAAGCCGAGACGCGCTACCGGCGAGCGCTGACGCTGCGGCCGGATTTTGCCGCCGTCTGGGTGAGCCTGGGCAGCCTGCTGCGCGAACAGGGGCGCGAGGCTACGCCGAGGCCGCGCTCAAGCGCGCAGTCGAGTTGCGGCCGGATCTGATTGCGGGCTGGATCAACCTGGCGATTTTGGAGCGGGAGCGGAACGGCCGATAGAGGCGGAAGCGTACCTGCGCAAGGCCTTTGCGCTGAATCCGGCGCAGGTGGAGACCCTGGTGGCATGGAGCCAGTTTCGCGCCGCGGAGCAGGACCTGGCCGGGGCCTGGGCGTGGCTCGGATGGGCGCTGGCGCGCAATCCAGACCACTCGGAAGCCGTGAACATGCAGGGGATCCTGCTGCATACCGAGGGGCGTTTCGAAGAGGCGGTCGTGGCGTTTAAGCGGGCCGAGGCGTTGGGCAGCAAGGCGGCTTCGTCGAACCGGGGGAATTCGCTGTTGGATTTGGGCCGGATGAATGAGGCCCTGAAGGCGCACGAGGAGGCTGTGGAGCGCGATCCTTCGCATCCGGGCGCCGTGTACAACCTGGCGCTCACCAAGCTGCGGTTGGGAGACTGGGAGCGGGGCTGGCTGGATTACGAGGCCCGTTGGCGATTCCGCGAGGTGCACCGGTGGCCAAGAGTTTTCAGCCAGCCGAGATGGCGAGGCGAAGCCCTCGATGGCAGGCGGGTGCTGCTCCACGCCGAGCAGGGGCTGGGCGACACGATCCAGTTCTGCCGCTACGCGACCCTGGTGGCGGCGCGGGGAGGGACGGCCATCTTGCAGGTGCAGGAACCCGTGGTACGTCTGATCGGCTCGCTGGCGGCAGTGCGGGCGGGGCTGGTGGAGACGGCACGGCTGGGAGCAGAGGCGCCCGAATTCGATCTCGAGTGCCCGCTGATGAGCCTGCCCTCAGTCTTTGCGACGACGATGGAGACGGTTCCGTGGCCGGGCGCTTATCTGGGAGCGGAGCCGGGAGCGGCGGTGGAAAAGTTGAGGCAGTTTCCCGGCGTGGTGCCCGGGTTGCGCGTGGGGCTGGCCTGGGCGGGCAATCCGCGCTACAAGGCTGACCGGCTGCGGTCGATCGGGGTGGGAACCCTGTTGCCGCTGCTGCGGACTCCCGGATTCACCTGGATCTCACTCCAAAAGGGTGAAGCGACGGAGCCGCAACTGGCCGGCTTGCCCGGCGATGTTTTTGTGTGGGACGGCTCGAGCCGGGACCGGGATCTGGCCGAGACAGCGGCGCTGGTGGCCACGCTTGACCTGGTAATTACGACCGACACCTGCATTGCGCATCTCGCCGGGGCAATGGGCAAGCCGGTGTGGATTCTGCTTCCGCACCTCGGAGACTGGCGCTGGATGCAGGAGCGGGAGACCACGCCGTGGTATCCAACGGCCAGGCTGCTTCGGCAAAAGGCGCCGGGAGACTGGGCTGGGCTGGTGAACCGCGTCGTCGAGGAGTTGCGAGGCTATAAAAGGTTTTTGGACCCCTGTGGAAAGACTGATAAATAAAGAGTTAGAACGCACTGGATTGATTCCGACACAAGGCTAGAACGAGCCCCAAAAATAATCCTGGAAAAAGCTTGACATCATTAACTCTATATAATAGAGTTCTCTCTATTAAGGACTTCTCTACAAAAACGGGGCACTCAAGGAGAAACGACATGACGGGAAACTTTGAAGAGCAGGAACTGAAAGACAGGCTGAGCCTGATCGAGAGCATGATTGCCGAGGGGCGGCGGAAAACGGAAAGCTGGGGCTGGACGTTCCTGCTCTGGGGGGTGGCGTACTACGTCGCGATTGCGTGGTCCACATGGGGAAGCGCCGCGCTGGCCTGGCCGGTAACGATGATTGCCGCAGCCTTGGTTACGGGCGTGTTGGCGTCGCGCAAGACAAGCAACCAGCCGGGGACGACGATCGGCCGGGCGATCGGCTCCATCTGGATTGCGATGGGGATTTCGATGTTTCTGCTGTTCATGTCCATGGGCATCAGCCGCAGATTTGAGGAGCACGTCTTTGTTGCGATTGTTGGCGCCATGCTGGGCATGGCCAACGCGACCTCGGCCATGATTCTGAGATGGAAGATGCAGTTTGCGTGCGCTGTAGTGTGGTGGGCTGCTGCTGTGGCGGCGTGCTTTGGCTCGGAAAACCAGAGTTCGATCGTGTTTCTGGCGGCGATTTTCTTTTGCCAGATCGTCTTCGGGATCTACGCAATGATCCGCGAATCGCGGAGACAGCGCCAGCAGGGGGCGGCCCATGCCTGAGCTGCCGGAGCTGAATCCTGTGATTCACGGGAAGCTGCGCCTGGCGCTTCTGTCGTTGCTGGTGGGGGTGGAGGAGGCGGAGTTTACGTGGCTGCGGGCCAGAACAGGTTCGACGGACGGCAACCTCGGCGCGCAACTCCTTAAGCTGGAAGAGGCAGGGTACGTGACGGCGGAGAAGCGGTTTGTGCAGCGCAAGCCGCAGACGCTCTATCGCATGACCGGGGCCGGACGCGCGGCCCTGAGCGAATATGTGCAGGCGCTGAAGCAACTGCTGGGCGGGGCGATGTAACAGGGATCAGGGAGCCGCTCGCTACGCGTTGAGGCTCTGGCGGACACGCTGCATGACTGCGAAATAGTAGGCCAGATTGTGGATGGTGTTGAGTGTTCCCGATAGCGCTTCGCCGGCCTGCATCAGGTGGCGGAGATAGGCGCGAGTGTAGCGGCGGCATACCGGGCAATTGCAGGCCGGGTCGGGCGCGGACTGGTCTTCTGCATATCTTTTGGCTTTGATGTTGAGCCGGCCCTCGCTGGTGAAGAGCAGTCCGTGGCGGGCGGCTCGTGTGGGCAGCACGCAGTCCATCATGTCCACCCCCATGCGGGCATACTGCTCGATCTCGTCGGGGTAGCCGACACCCATCACATAACGTGGCTTGCCCGCGGGCAGCAGGGGCAGAACCTCGGCGATCATTTCGAGTGTGAGCGCGCGGGGCTCGCCGACGCTCAAGCCGCCGATGGCGTAGCCGTCAAAGTCCATTTCCACCAGGCGCGCGGCGCACTCGCGGCGAAGATCGGTGTACATGCCGCCCTGGACGATTCCAAATAAACTTTGCGTACGGCCCTCAAATTCGTTGCGCCATACAACTTGATTGCGGTGGTCGCGGAAATGATCGAGCGAGCGGCGGGCCCAAGCCATGGTCAGGCGAAGGCTCTCTTCCGCACGAGAACGGTCCGCGGGGTACTCGGTGCACTCATCGAAGGCCATGGCGATATCGGCGCCGAGAGCGATTTGCACGTCCATTGAGTGCTCGGGCGTAAAAAAGTGGCTGCTGCCGTCCAAATGCGAACGGAAGCGGACTCCTTCATCGCTGACCTTGCGCAGGCCGCTGAGCGAGAAGACCTGAAAGCCGCCGGAGTCGGTAAGCAGGGCGTGGGGCCAACTCATGAAGCGATGCAGGCCGCCGAGACGGTGGATCGTTTCGTGGCCGGGCCGGAGGTAGAGGTGGTAGGTGTTGCCGAGGATGATTTCCGCGCCCAGCGATTCGAGCGTGTCCTGGGGAACTGCTTTGACGGTACCGGCAGTGCCGACGGGCATGAAGACCGGGGTCTGGATGGTCTGGTGGGAAAGATGGAGCTGGGCACGACGCCCGCCGGGCTCAGTTTCCGCAATCACCTGGAAGGATGAGGTCACCAGACGATTTTAGCGGGGCGGCAGAGGATTCTCTGCCGATGCCGTACCGGCGATCTAGATTCGAGCACCGGTATGCCAAAGATCGCTTTGGATTTTGACCACCGCATGGATTCCACCATCCGGGCTGGGGACGAGTTTCTGGAGCAGTTTTGACACGGTGTTTCCGTTCCTGGGATCGAGGGCCTGGGGCGCGATCTCGTGGAGCGGAACAAGGACGAAGGCGCGCTCCGCCAGGCGCGGGTGGGGGATTTTGAGACTCGCTCCCCAAATGACAAAATCGCCGCAGAGCAGAATGTCGAGGTCGAGGGTGCGGGGGCCGTTGACGAGGCTCAAAGCGCGGCTGCGGCCGAAATCCTTCTCGATGAGGAGCAAGGCGCCGAGCAGTTCGAATGGGGTCAGCTTAGTCTCGAGTGCAACCGCGGCGTTGATGAAGCGGGGTTGGTCGGCAAATCCCACCGGCGCAGTGGAGTAGAGCGAGGAGCGGGCAACCACGCGGCCCAGGGATTCAAGGCGCTCGGCGGCGGCGACCAGGGTGGCCTCGGGCAGGCCGGCAGGGCTGGGCAGGTTCGCGCCCATTCCTATGTAGGCGGTGCGCATCTTCTTCAGGATATCCCGATGGATGAAGACGGCTTGAAGCTCCTGGTCAGGATCCAGATGCGGCCCAGCGTGGCGGCCAGTGCGGCCACTCCCGCATACCACACGGCAAAGGCCACGCGCACAACCCACGCGGGCGCTGCGCCCACTCGTTCCAGCAGGCAGGGCAGAATATTCCAGGCAGTGATGTGTACATAGTCCCACGGATCCTCGATCAAGGCTCGATTATTCAGCCTGTTCAGCCCCCACGCCTCCATCTGCCCAAATGCGAAGGCGAAAATGTTTTTCATGCGCAGGGCGATCACAAAGGTCGGATGGCCCAGTGTCTTCATCTGGTAAATCTCGAGCGGCAGCCAAAAGGTGACCGAGGCAAACTGAATCGCGGTGCTGATTCCCAGAAGCACGATTCCGGCTGCGAAAACCAGCTTGCCTACCTCGCTGCGATAGCGCAGCAGCAGGGGAACGGCGAGCAGCGCCACCAGTTCCACTGTCGTGGAAACGTAGCGATCGCCCCATGCAAAGTCACCGCTCCACACCGTGTATCGGGCATAAAAGCAAATATAGGCAATCAGCATGACGCAGGTTGAGATCGAATAGGCCTGCACGGCTGGGCTAAACCGCTTCCAGGCGATGGCGGCGAGCAGAATCGCAAGGATCAGCAAGGGATCGAAGAGAAAGATCGACTTCTCCGGCGTGAAGAGTGCCCCGAAAAAGCCCACGTGGAATGGCGTCTCGAAGGGATAGCTGGCCGGCAGAGAAGGATCTCGTTGCCGGGCCTCCGCTGTAACTACGCTTATGTAAGTATTGAAGAACGACCCAAAACGATAGAACTGATACAGGCGGTCCATCAGCCCGAAGCAGAGATAGACGGGAAGGGCGGTGGCAAGATAGGTCCGGAATCTCTTCCAGAGGTCGCCACCACTCGCCGTTTCGAAGCACAGGACAAGCAGCACAAACAGCATGCCGGCCAGCAGATCCATGCCGGTAGTCAGGCGTGTGAGCAGGTTGAGCCCGAACGCTCCCGAGCCATACATGAGAGCCCGCCGGCTGCCGGTGCGCAGCCACTCGTACTGGTAGCAGAATCCGGTGAGTGTAAGTAGAAAGATGTAGTTGTTCTCCATCATGTTCTGCGTGTAGTGCAGATGCGTTGTAGAGAGCAGCAAGGCAAGAACTCCGCCGACAGTTTGGTTCAGAGAAAAGCCCAATTGTCGCAGAAACCTGAAGCAGACCAGCGCGGTCAATACGGCGACAAGAATGTTGGTCAGGAAGCTGACCACAATGTCGCGCGGGCTGGGGTCCTGGTCATCGTACTCGGCAAAGATGGAGAAGCTTCCGATCCACGTTCCAAGCATGTCCTGCGGCAGCATGAGCAACGATTGGCCGATGCCATACCAGCTCTGCAATCTGCCTCCGCGCCCATGCACGCCGAATTCGGGATACTCCTCGGGAAACACCGGCGGGCTCGAAGTCCATAGCGCATGAGTGGAGTTGAGGCGGTGCCCGGTGTCAGCAGTCCCCAGCTCTCCGGATTGCACTACGAATGCAATAAGACCCGCGGCAAGAGCCAGAAGGAAGAGCGGGTCGCTGAACCGGAGGCGAAATCGGTGCAACAGCGTGAGTCTGGCTTGAGCCGGAATCTCCATTTTCTTATTCTCAGCCCCCGGTCCTGATCCTATCTGCACCGGCTCGTTTTCGTGCATCCCTTTCCGAAGAAATCGGCAGCCCATCCCGATGCAGGCGGTGCGCGTGAACTACCAGAGTAACGCGATTTGTCCAAGTGACGGCGCGACCCGCCCCGTAGCGGCATCCGAGCGGATGGTTCGCGCGGGCATTTGCTCGTATTGTGCACCACTAGGCATGGAGGCGACTTGGAATTTATCGTTAGGGAATGATGCAAGTTGCGGTTGGGCAGGTTGGAAGTGCGTTGTTCGATACTGAGGCCACGCTCTCAAGAGTGGAGCGGATGTGCCGAAGAGCCGCGGCAGCCGGCGCGAAGCTGCTGGTGTTGCCTGAGGCATTGGTGGGCGGCTATCCCAGGGGCCTGACCTTCGGCGCAACCGTAGGCAACCGGACGGACGAGGGGCGTAACCTATTCCTTCGTTATTGGAACTCCTCCATTCAGTGCCCAGGAGCGGAAACGGAGATTCTGGCAGGCTGGGCCAGAGAGCTGGATTTGCACATTGTGGTTGGCGTTGTGGAGCGCGGGGGCAGCACGCTGTACTGCACGTCCTTGGTATTCTCTCCCTCAGGGGGCTTGATCGCAAAACATCGCAAGCTTATGCCTACCGGGACCGAGCGGCTGTTGTGGGGTTTGGGCAACGGCTCCGACATTGCAGCGGTAGATACGGAGATCGGCCGCATCGGGGTGGCCATCTGCTGGGAAAACTACATGCCCTTGTACCGCCAGCATCTCTATGATCAAGGCGTTCAGCTTTGGTGCGCTCCGACGGTCGATTCCAGGGAGATATGGCAGACGAGCATGCGGCACATCGCCTACGAAGGCCGGTGCTTTGTCCTGAGCGCATGCCAAACGCTCACCAAGCAAGACTGGCCCGACGATCTGCGCGAGGCGGGCGGTGAGATCGATGGAAGAAGCCTGATTGTTTCCCCGCAGGGTCAATGCATCGCAGGCCCCATCGCGCAGGAAGGTCTCCTGACAGCCGAAATCGACATCAACGACATTGCGCGCGGGAAATTTGACCTGGATGTCTCGGGACATTACAACCGGCCCGACGTGTTTATCCTCCAGGTCATGAAAGACTCCTGACGCCGAAGCTTTTCACACGTGTCGATCTGGACTGGGCGGCAGCCCAAGGCATTCTGGTAGCATCCTTCTTGGAGATTTTTCAGGATGGATGCACTTAGCAGCGCGGGTCTTGGAGCCCGGCGCAATGAAGATATCGCACTCGATCTGCTGAAGTTCGTGGCAGCGACGGCGGGAGTGGGCAAGCCTGCCGCTCCTTCGACGGGGTTCACCGGCACGGCCGCGCCGAAGCCGGAGGAGCACGTGGCGCAATTGCTGGAGCTCTATAGCCGCTGCCTGAAGGCCGTGGAAGGCAAGAGGCCGGAAACAGGGGTTACGAAGGAAGCAGGGGTTACGAGATAGCAAGCGGAGCCATTTTGCGGGTTGCCGTGGTCGGGGCCGGCGCGTTCGGCCGCAATCATCTGCGCGTGTATCGCGAGCTGGAAGCGGCGGGAAACGGCGGCGCCGGCCAGAGCGTGGTTCTTGCGGCGGCCGTGGAACCGGATCCCGCGCGTGCCGCCTACGCCGCGGAGAAATACGGAATTCCTGTCTTTCCATCGGTCGATGAACTGCTTTCGGCCGATCTCAAGCTCGACGCGGCTACGGTAGCCGTGCCCACCGTGCACCATCATGAGGTGGCTTCGGCGCTGCTCGATGCGGGGCTGGACCTGCTAGTGGAAAAACCGCTGGCGGCCAGCCTGAAAGAAGCCGACGATCTGATTGAGCGCGCGGACAAAGGCAAATGCATTGTCCAGCCCGGACACCTGGAGCGCTTCAACCCCGCCGTGCTGGCGGTCGAGCCTAAGCTGCGGCGGCCCATGTTCTTCGAGGCTCACCGGCTCTCCATATTCACGCCCCGCGCCCTCGATGTGGATGTGGTGTTGGACCTGATGATCCACGACCTGGACATCGTGCTTACGTTTGCGGCCTCGCCAGTGCGCGAGGTACGGGCGGTGGGACTGCCGATTCTGTCGCCGAAGGTGGACATCGCCAATGTGCGGGTGGAGTTCGAGTCGGGCTGCGTGGCGAACTTTACGGCCTCGCGGGTTTCCACCGAGCGGGTGCGCAAGCTGCGCTTCTTCGAGCCGCGTCAGTATGTGTCCATCGATTATGCACGGCGGGATGTGCTGGTGATCGGCGTGGATGGACGCATTCCGGCGGAGATAGCCGCGGCCATTGCAGAAGGTAAAGTGGATCCGGCTGCACTGGCACAGCTTGCAGCCGCTGCGGGAGGGGCTGGCGGACCGGTCCCCGGACTGAGTTTCAGCAAGCCGCCGGTGCCGCCGGGTGAGCCGCTGCGCCTAGAGATCGAATCGTTTCTTGATTCGGTGCGTGCACGGCGTGAGCCGCGGGTGACCGCTCGCCAGGGCCGCAATGCACTCGCGCTGGCGCTCGAGATTCAGGCGTCGATGGCCGCCCATGCCGAACGCGCCGGACTCAAGGACTTCTTCAAGGCCGGCGCGTAGATCGAATTACCGGCTTCCAGCTCATCGCTCCTTACGCAATCCCCAGTACGCGATTCAAAAAGCCAACAATGTACTTCCAGACCAGGTAATAGCCGGCTACTGCCGCCAGAAAGACGCATGCTAAGAAGGCGTAGGGAATCTGGCAAGCCTGGAACCACGTTATGCCATGAGCGCCGATCTGCAACATGCCGAGGCAACTTGCAACCACGGCTCCGGTGGGCGCGCCCAGGAAGGGCAGGATAGCCCCATGGACGCCTAGGGGTACATGTGTACGCGGGTGGGACCAGAGAAAGAGCATGTTCCAGAGACCGAAGAGCGTAGGCACGACTGCCATGGGGAAGATGATGAAGCGCTCAATGGGAACCGGCAGGACGAGCACCAGGCGCAAGACGATGAATAGGGTCAGAATGAGGGGCAGCACCAGGGTGGGCACACAGATGCCTGCGAGATAAGCGCGAAGATAAGGGTGGGTGTTCATTGGATTCTCCTTTCGATCAGTTCTTGGTTCGCAGCTCTCAGTTCTTCGTTTCCTGTTCTCTGTTCGGCCGGCGGGAAACCATGAACTGCGAACTCTGAACGGTGAACTGTCTCATTCACAGGTAGTAGAGAAGCAGCGGAATCGATGCCGGGAAAGCAACGGTCACGGCCGCGAGACCAGCAAGCAAGGCCCCGTCAAACCATGCCCAGTTGAACCGTGACTGGACGGCAGGATGGGCGTCGAGACGGCGGAGCACGGCAGGCCACAAGTCGCGGCCGGGTTCGGCTTCGGCCTCAATGGGCGGCAGCGCCTGTTGCAGGAGATGCTTGATGCGGTCCTCATCGTGTGCACTCATGGTGTGATTCCCTGCCTTTCAAGATCCTTCCTAAGCAATCGGAGCGCGCGAAAGACGCGCAGTTTGACGGCCTCGACGGAGATGCCGAGCGCAGCGGCCACATCCTTGTGCGGCTGCTCCTCGACAACGGCAAGGATGGCCGCAACCCGCAAACGTTGCGGTAGGCGCGTGAAGGCCTGCGCGGTCTTCAGGCGGATCTCGGCCGTGACGCCGGGATCGGTGCGAGCCGCCGTAGTCTGCGCATCCATCAGTTCCGCGGTCAGCTCGCTCTCGGGCCGCCTGGCGCGGAGCCAATCCAGCGCGGCATAAGTCGCGATGCGCCGCGCCCAGGGCTCGAATCCGCGCGCGGCCTCAAAGCGGGCGCGGGCCTGGTAGATGCGCCAGAAGGTCTCCACCGTGAGATCTTCGGCTGCCGCCGGGTTGCGGACGATGCGCAGTATCCATCCGTAGACAGCGCGCTGATGGAGGCGGAAGAGCGCTTCGAAGGCGTCCGGATCGCCCTGGCAGAACTGATCGAGATGATCAAGTTCAAGTTCCAGCACGCCGCTCGACCCGTTGCTCATTCACTTGCCCTTCTATATACCCTTACGAGAGAGGCCGTAGAAAGGTTACACGTAAACAGGCGCTTCGCATCGTGATGACCGGCCTGGGTCCTTCTGACGCGCGGGTGTGAGCGAGAAAATGCCTAGATAAAGCGATTTTCCATGAAACCAGCCGCTTGACAGAGACTTCCGGGGCGCATTAGAGTTGGGCGCGACGGGCGGGCTGCATTTTGCGGTGGGAAAGCCGCAGAGCAAGCCGGACCGCCTGCGAGGGAGACGATGAAAAGCTTTGCATTGCGGATGGTGGCAGTTGGGTTGGCGTGTTGCACGGTCGCGTGGCCGGCGGGGGCGCAGGATGCCGGGAAGCCCGCATACCTGAACCCCAGCCTGCCCCCGGAGCAGCGGGCGGCGGACCTGGTGCGCAGGATGACACTCCCGGAGAAGGCTACGCAACTGGTGAATCAGGCACGGGCCATTCCGCGGCTCGGCGTGCCTGCTTACGACTGGTGGAGCGAGGCGCTGCACGGCGTAGCAGTGAACGGAACGACGGAGTTTCCAGAGCCTGTGGGCTTGGCGGCCACCTTCGACGCTCCGGCAATCCACACCATGGCCATCGCCATCGGCACCGAGGGACGCATCAAGCATGCGCAGGATGTACGCGCAGGGCACAGCGACATATTCGAGGGGCTGGACTTCTGGGCGCCAAACATCAACATCTTCCGCGATCCGCGTTGGGGACGCGGCCAGGAGACTTATGGCGAAGACCCCTTCCTGACAGCGCGGATGGGCGTGGCTTTCGTCACCGGAATGCAGGGCGATGATCCGCACTATTACCGCGTGATCTCGACCCCCAAGCACTTTGCCGTTCACAGCGGGCCGGAGCCCACGCGCCATGAAGCCGACGTAACCGTGAGCAAGCACGACGAGCTTGATACTTATCTGCCGGCGTTTCGCGCCACGGTCACCGAGGCCAAGGCCGACTCAGTCATGTGCGCTTACAACAGCATCAACGGGCAGCCGGCCTGCGCCAATCAATTCCTCCTGGAAGACCAGTTGCGGGGCAAGTGGGGCTTTCAGGGCTACGTGGTCTCTGACTGCGGCGCGGTCCGCAACATCGTCGACGGCCACCACTACAAGCCGACGCAGCCTGAGGGCTCAGCCATCAGCCTGCAACGCGGCATGGACAACGAGTGCATCGATTTCAGGACCAAGGTGACCGATGATCACGACTACAAGCCCTATCTCGATGCGGTCAAGCAGGGCTACCTGAAGGAGAGCGAGATCGATGTGGCACTCGTTCGCTTGTTTACTGCCCGGATGAAGCTTGGCATGTTCGATCCTCCGCAGATGGTCCCGTACATGAAGATCGACGAGAGCGAGCTGAACAGCCCGGCGCACCGCGCGCTGGCATTGAAACTTGCCAACGAGTCCATGGTGCTGCTGAAGAACGACGGCGTACTGCCGCTGAAGACTCAGGGCACAAAGATTGCCGTGGTGGGACCGCTGGCGGATCAGACAAAGGTTCTGCTGGGCAACTATAACGGAATTCCAACCCACACCGTGTCGATCCTGGAAGGATTGCGCAAGGAGTTTGCCGGCGCGACCATCAACTTTGTGCCGGGCACGCATTTCCTGAGCAAGCAGACCTGGCCGGTGCCTGCGGCGCAGTTGAGCACTGGGGGGCAGCCGGGCGCCAGGGCCATCTATCTCAAGCAGGACATCGTTACCGTTATTGAGGAAAAGACGAATGCGGTTCTGCTGGTGTCGCGCGTCGAGCCGGGAATCGACATTGCGGCGCAGCCGCTGCCGGCCGAGGCGGCGTCAACGCAGCCGTTGACCGTGCGTTGGGAGACGACTCTTACGCCGCTGGAGACCGGCGACTACGAGCTGGGCATTGAAACTGACGGCTTCTTCCGCTTGTCTCTCGACGGCAAGCGCATTACGAATGCGAATTATCCGCACGGGATTGAGACGCAAACCGGCCGCGTGCACCTGGAAAAAGGCAGGCCCTACCAGGTGCTGGTGGAGTACGGCAGAACAGCCAACACGCCTCCTCACTTGCGGTTGGTTTGGGCAAAGATCGATCGCAGCGTCGATCCGGCGGCCGTGGCTGCAGCCAAAAACGCCGATGTTGTGGTCGCGGTTGTTGGCATCACCAGCGAACTTGAGGGCGAGGAGATGCAGGTGAATGAGCCGGGCTTCAAGGGCGGCGACCGCACCAGCCTCGATCTGCCCCAGCCCGAAGAGGACTTGCTCGAAGCCCTGGCCACGGCCCGCAAACCCATGGTGGTGGTGCTCACCAACGGCAGTGCACTAGCTGTGAACTGGGCCAGGGATCACGCCAACGCAATTCTCGATGCCTGGTATCCCGGCGAAGAGGGCGGGACTGCCGTGGCGCAGACGCTCTCAGGCCGAAACAATCCAGCGGGCCGTTTGCCGGTAACTTTCTATACCGGCGTGGACCAGTTGCCGCCCTTCGAGGATTACTCGATGAAGGGCCGCACTTATCGCTACTTTGAGGGGAAGCCGCTTTATCCGTTTGGGTATGGATTGAGTTACACGACCTTCAGTTATGGTGGACTTGATGTTCCCTCCGAGGTAGCGGCGGGAAGCCCGCTGATTGCCGAAGTTACGGTGACTAATACCGGCAGCACAGCGGGCGACGAGGTGGCGCAGCTCTATCTGAGCTTCCCTCGTGTTCCGGGCGCGCCGCTCAAGGCGCTGCGGGGCTTCAAGCGCATTCATCTGGAGGCGGGCGCGTCACAGAAGGTGCGGTTTGAGTTGAATCCGCGCGATATGAGCATGGTCACCGAAGCCGGAGAGCCTATGGTGGCCGAGGGCGCATACACCGTATCCGTCGGCGGCGGACAGCCGGGCGCCGGGGCGCCGGTAGTCACCGGAAGCTTCAATGTGAAGGGCACGCAGACGCTGCCGGAGTAACTTGAGGTGAGTAACAAAGTAATGGGGGCGCTTTCATTTTGTGATGGCGCCCCATTTCGCGTTTCGCGCGGGCAGTTAGCTAATTCGCATTAGTTATCGCCGGCTTCTGGATAACTTTTTTCATCTTCAGATAAACTGCATTCGTCCATCCGAATCCGATTTCGTTGCTCTTGTAACCGGCGCTTACCTTGACGTTGGAGTTTCCGGTAGCGACGTTATATTTTTCGCGAATCGTCCCGTCCGCGGCAAAGCCCGCATCCACAGTGGCGTCAAAGTGTTTTGCGATGCGCGCGCCATCGCCGCGAAAGCCGTAAGCTTCAAGGCCATCGACGGCGATCCAGTTGGTGGGAGCCCAGCCGAATGGCTCGTCCCACTGCAGGCCGGTGTTCATGTTGCTGGTGGATAAGCCGCCGGGTCGTTCGAAGAGGTTGAGTTTGGCTACCATCTTTGTGGCTTGTTCGCGCGTGGCGAAGCCGGCCCACAAGGGATAGAGCGAGGTGATGAAGGCATAACTCGACGCCCGGGCGTGGACAAAATCGTAGTCGGCGAATACGCCTTCCTTCGGTCGCCAGAGATAACGCTGGATGGCAGCGGCGCGCGCCTGGGAGCGGCGATCCCATTGGTGCGCATCCCTCGCATTGCCCAGCAGCAGCGCCAGATGCTCCATGTCGCGTTCATAGCGGTAGAGCAGGCTGTTCAGGCAGACCGGTGCGTAGTGATGCGTGTCTCCTGAGAAGGGAGCAAAGCGATTGGAGCTGTCGAAGCCGGACTCGCGCATGGCGCGGTCGCCCGCATAAAAGTCGCGGCTGAGGCGATAACCTGCGAACCAGGCCCGCGCGCACACTACGCTCGCGCGCACATCGCAACTGGTTGGCTTGAGCCTTGCCGCCTCGGCTGCATCGGGATGCTCTGAGCCTTTCACCAGAAAGCTATCGCCGCCCTCATGCGGATGCGCGACCAGCCAGCGGATCACGTCGACGTAGTAGGTGCTGTCGTCGGCCATCTCGGGCACCGGACCGGATCCATAGTCGAAATAGCGGGCCAGGCCGGTTGAACCCGCCTTGTGCTCGGGACGCACCCATGTGGAGTAGTCCTTTTCCGCCAATGTGTAGGCATGCTCAAGCCATGCGCGGGCCTGAATGCGCCCGGCAGGCGTGGCCGGAAAGCTGGCGGGATCTTCAAAAACCGTGCGGATCATGGAAGTGAGAAAGGGCGGCTGCGAACGCGTGAGGTAGTAAGTGCGGTTGGCGTTGAGAACGGCGCCGTAATGCTCTATCTCGAAGAGAAAGTTATCCACGATGCCCTTGGCCAAAGCCTCGCGATGGTCGGCTTCCAGTCCAAGAAGGATGAAGTAACTGTCCCAGCCGTACATTTCGTTGAAGCGTCCGCCGGGAACGATATAGGGATTGGGCAGATAGAGCAGGCCGGGGGTGTGCAGCTCCTCCGGACGCACATCGCCAAGCTTCTCAATGCGGCGCGGCAGCCTGATCACTCGAACGTGGCAGTTTTGTCCAAGAGCAGTGACTGCGGGAGGCGCAGGAATATCGGCGGGGAGATAGAGAACCGGATTGGCTGCGGCCTTGCTGTCGATCTTGGTGTCGGCCAGCGAATTGCAGTCGGTGACGGAGCGGGTGAGGGTGTCCCAGGCGGCGTGAATGTAACTGAGTGTGGCGTCCGCGATCGGGCGCGGCGGCGGACTGTTGCGCCTGGACGGTTGCAACAAAGCCGCGGTAAGCGCAAAAAACAACAGAGCGAAACAGTTTCATTGGAACTCCGCCGGAAACGCCATGAATCTCTCGGAGTGTAACGCACCGGATGCATTTTTTGCGCGATCCGGGAACACTTTAGTGGGGCGCGGTGTCTACACCAGCACAGTGGTGCCGAATGGGATGAGCGGCGGGCCTTAGAGCTCCGCTCCACGCACAGTGGTTGCGTGGTGCGGCTGGGCGGTTGCGCCTTGAAGACTCCCTGTCTCCCGTGCGGCGCGGCTGAATTGAAATTGGGGAGGCAGGCCATGTTTGAAGACTCCACGTTCGAATCCACGGGCAGAATCCGCACCCGCAGCCGCGGCTGGATGATCGCAGCCTGCGCCTTCAACGGATCCATCCTGCTGGCGCTGGTCCTGATTCCACTGATCTATCCAGAGGCGCTGCCGCGCATGGCGATGGCGTTCCTGATGGAAGTGCCGGCGCCGCCCGCGCCTGAACCCAAACCGGTGGCGCGGGTCGAACACGCCAATCTGGTGCAGCCGCAGATTCGCAACGGCCAGATTTTTGCGCCGCCGGCTATTCCGAACGCAACCCCTACATCGCTGACAGGCCGGAGACATTGGCGAACGTCAATGTTGCAACCATGGACACGGACAGCAGCGGACCCGGCGGCAGCAATCCATTTGGCTCCCAGAGCCAACCACCCGGTTGTGCGCGAGCAGGTAAGGGGTCCGGTGCGCGTGTCGGGACTGGTGGTAGAGGGGATGCTGATCGAGAAGACGATGCCGGTTTATCCGGCCATTGCGAGGGCTAGCGGAACACAGGGAACGGTGGTGCTGCAGGCGACCATTTCGCGTAATGGAACCATCGAGAATCTGCGTGTGGTCAGCGGGCCGGCGATGCTGCAGCAGGCGGCGCTGGACGCCGTGAAGAGGTGGCGCTACCGGCCCTACCTGCTGAGCGGCGAACCTGTGGAGGTGGAGACCACTGTGAATGTGGTTTTCAAGCTGCAGGAGTGAGAGAGTGTTCGATTGGCGCGCGGGATGCGGACTCGCGATATCCCAGCTCTGCGCCAGGAAGATTGCGCAAGGCTGGCGCATTCCACGCGTCATCGGCGACAATCTTCCTGCCATGAAAAGACTCCATCGCCGCGACTTTCTCTTTACCGCCTCTGCCGCCACGCTTGCAGCCGCCGGGCAACGATTCGCAACTGCCGCTCCGGGCGCTGCCGGAACCCGCCACAGACGGGTGTTCATCGGATCGAGTACGCCAGACGGGATACTGGCTTACGACTGGGACCCGGTGAGTGGCGAACTAACTGCTGCCGGTGTAGCCGCCAAGGTAGCCAACGTAGCCTGGCTCGCGTTCTCGCACGAACACGCAGTACGTTTACTCCGCGTCGGAACTCGCCATGTTCAACGGCAAGCCCACCGGCGAAGTGGCCAGCTTTCGCGTCGAGAATGGGGAGCTGCGTCCGCTGTCGGCTGAGAATTCGGCGGGAGTGGGGACCTGCCATGTAGCCGCCGATCACACCGGGCACATCCTGATCGCTGCCGATTATGTGGGCGGCAGCGCTGCCAGCTTCAGGATCGACTGACGGCCGGCTGAGCAAGGCCGTGTGGACAGAGCACTATACATTTCACGGGCCTAACGCCGACCGGCAAAAGACCGCGCACGCCCACTTCTGCTTCATTCTCGCCCGACAACCGCTTTGCCTACATCAACGACCTGGGCGGAGACTGCATCCACATCTACAAGCCGGATACGGCCACGGCAGAAATGACGCCGGCGGGAATTTATCGTGGCGCGCCGGGCTCAGGTCCGCGCACTCTGCACTTCCATCCCAATGGCCACACCGCCTACTGCATGAATGAGATCGTTTCGACGGTAGACGTGCTGGAGTGGCATAAGGCGGACGGAAGCCTGACCCTCATCAAGCGCATCGACCTGCTGCCGGAAGGCTACAACGGGCCCACACGCGGCTGCGATACGGTTATTTCGCAGGATGGACGCTTCGTTTACTTTGCCAATCGCGACAACAATTTTCTTTATACCTTCAGAGCGGATCCTAATGGCGGAAGCCTTACGCCGGTGGGCCGGTCCAACTGCGGGGGCAAGACGCCGCGGAACTTCGTGCTCGATCCGTCGGAGCGGTGGATGCTGGTGGCGAATCAGGATTCGAATCTGATCAGCGTGTTTGCGCGCAATCCGGAGACAGGGATTCTGGCCGAAGAAGGCAAGAGCGTTGCCGCCCAGGCGCCGATGCGGATTCTGTTTACCTAGACGCCTGCCAGCGCTGGAGCGCCAACGGAGGCGCCCGGCAAAGTTGCCTGGGCAGCGTCTTCAACCGGCACGTGCGCCAACTCCCAGGCCGAACGGTCCTTGAGCAGGCGGGAAACCAGGGCTGTGTGCATGGCGTGTCCGGCGCGCTCGGCCACCACGTGGCCCTCGATGCGGCGGCCGGCCAGGGCCAGGTCGCCAATCAGGTCCAGAACCTTGTGGCGCACATATTCATCTGCAAAGCGCAGGGGGCCGTTCTCGGGACCGCGGGCTCCGAGAATGATGGCATTATCGGGACCCGCGCCGCGAATCAGACCCATGTCGCGGAGGCGCTTCTCGTCGGCCTTGTAGCCAAAAGTGCGGGCCGCTGCAATGGCGCCGCCGTAAGTTTCGGCGGCCAGATCGACACAGGCTTTCTGCCGGCCGATAGGGGCGGGAAATTCGATGGTGTATTCGATACGGTAGCCGGAGCCGGGATAAACGCCGATGAACTTGTCGCCCTCGCGGACCTCGACAGGGTGCAGGACACGAATGGTTTCGCGGCGGCGGCGCTGGGTGCGGATGCCGACGCGGAGAAAGGCCTCGACATAGGGCTGTGCGCTGCCGTCCAGAATGGGAAGCTCGAGGTTGTCCAACTCCACGATCACGTTGTCGACGCCCATGCCGATGAGGGCCGAGAGCAGGTGTTCGGTGGTGGAGATAAGAACGCCCTGGCGCATTAAGCTGGTGGCGTAACTGACCTTGGCAACGTTGCGGCCGATGGCTGGAATCTCAAAGTTGTCGAGGTCGGTGCGGCGGAAGACAATACCCGATCCGGCGGGAGCGGGCAACAGACGCATGGTGACCGGTGCGCCGGAATGGAGCCCCACGCCCTCAAATTCGATTTGAGCCGCGATGGTCTGTTCCAGGTGGGCGGGATGAGCCAGCATGCTTTCTCCAACAAGGTCGAGCGAGTTCAACCGTTAGATTAGACCGGAGGGCCGAAGCCTGTACTGTGGTATTTTTGCCACACTCTGCGGATATGAGACCACCTTACCGGCGGTAAATCGGCTGCGAGAGGCCCTTTTAAGGGTCGTAGAATCAAGAAATCCGCGCCGTGCTCCTCCAGAAGCGGCTTTTGCTCTTGGATATTTCTAAGAAAGGTCTATCGATGCCGGTCTGCTCCAATCCTGCCTTTCCCATGCGCGCCCTGCTGGCCGGGGCGCGGCGCAAGGAGCAGGCGCTGCTTCGCCTGGCGCGAAAACTGGTGGCGGCGGAATCGCCTTCGGATGTGAAAGCCTCCGTGGACGTCTGCGTCGGGCTGGTTGCCGAAAGTGCCAGGGCTTTGGGAGGGATCGTGAAACTGCACCGGCAGCGCGAGTTTGGGGACGTGCTCGAGGTGCGATTCGGACCAAGATCCCGAGCCGGCTCGCGAAATGGCTTGAGGCAACGGGTTCTTTTGCTCGGCCACCTGGATACGGTTTGGCCGCTGGGAACGCTGAAGACCATGCCCTGCCGCTTGAGCGAGGGGCGGCTGTGGGGCCCGGGCACGCTGGATATGAAGGCGGGCATTGCAATGGCGCTGACCGCGCTGGAGATGCTGACAGAAGCGGGTTTGCTGGAGCAGGAAGTCATTCTGCTGCTCACCAGCGACGAGGAGGTGGGCAGCCCGGTTTCGCGGCCGATCACCGAGCGGCTGGCGAGCGAGTGTGCCGCGGTCTACGTGCTGGAACCGGCGCAGGGGCTGGCCTGCAAGACGGCGCGCAAAGGGACGGGCAACTGGAGAATCGACGTGAAGGGACGTGCCGCGCACGCTGGCGTGGATTTTGAAAAGGGAGCAAATGCTGTTCTGGAGCTGGCGCGCGTGGTGGAGACGGTAAGCGGCTGGACCGATCTGAAGCGGGGCCTGACAGTGAGCGTGGGCGTGGTGGGCGGCGGGACGAAGAGCAATGTAGTTCCCGCAGAGGCCTGGGCGGAGATCGACGTGCGGATTGCGCGGAAGTCTGACGGGCCGCGCATCGAGCGAAGGTTTGCCGGCCTGAAGGCGATGGACAAGCGCTGCACGCTGACCGTGACAAGAGGCATCAACCGGCCTCCAATGGAGCGCCGGCGCGGGACGGTGCGTCTCTACCAGAAGGCCAGGGCGCTGGCCGCGAAACTGGGCTTTACGCTGGAGGAAGCCTCGACCGGCGGAGCCTCGGACGGGAACTTCACGGCGGCGCTGGGAGTGCCTACGCTGGACGGCCTGGGCGCGGTAGGCGAGGGCGCGCATGCTCGGCACGAGTCAGTCGTGGTAGAGCACCTGGCGCCGAGAACAGCTCTGCTGGCCGGATTGCTGACGAAATGATGCGTGCGGGAGCGGTTATTACTCTCCCAAGAAAAACCAACCTGGAGACGATCCGAACCATGAAGCGTAATGTCGTGATCTTATTGTTAGCGGCAAGCGCAGCCGCCGCGAGCGGCCAAACCGCGGCCAAGCCGGCTGACACCCACTGTAACTTCTTCGGCCATTGCACGGTTAAGTTGCCGCCTGGAGTGCCGCCGGGCGAGGGTAAGGTGATTACAGCTTTCTCGCTGCGCTACCAGGACATCAAGATCGGCGCCGGCGCCGAGGCTGAGCCGAACAAGATTTACAAGGTCCACTACACGGGTTGGCTGGCGGGAGACGGGCGCAAGTTCGACTCCAGCTACGACCACCCGGGCCCGCCGATTGTCGGTAAAGACGACAAGATGGTGAGAGATACCAACGGCAAAGTCATACACGGCGATCCGCAGCCCATCACTTTTATCCAGGGCACGGGTCGCGCGATTCCAGGTTTTGACCAGGGCTTTGCGGGCATGAGGGTTGGCGGCAAGCGGCGTCTTTTCATCCCCTGGCAAATGGCCTACGGCGCGCTCGGACGTCCGGGACCGGACGCGGCGCATCAGGGAATTCCTCCCCGGGCCGATCTGATCTTCGATGTGGAACTCGAGGATGTCACCGATGTGCCAAAGCCGCCGAATCGTCCCGGCGCGAGCGGAATGCACGTAACTCCCGGCGGCAACACGCCGCATCCGGCAACCCCAGCTCAGCCCAATCGCGCTCCAGCAACCCCTGTGGCGCCTGCGGCTCCGGCAACGCCTGCAAGTCCGGCTGCCCCAGCTACGCCGGCACAGCCCGCAACTCCCGCGCAACCAAAGTAGAGCGGGAATTGACCGGGAGACGATCAGGCCACGCCTGCGGGCAACTCCGGCGTGGCTCGGATCAACTGGCGTGTGTAAGCTTCCTGAGGACTGGCGCAGAGCGCCTCAGCTTCGCCGGTTTCAACCAGCCTTCCGCGCTCCATGACCGCGATGCGGGTGCTTAAATAGCGCACCAGCGGCATGGAGTGGGAGATGAAGAGGTAGGTCAGCGAGTGCTCGCGCTGAAGGCGGCGGAGCAGGTTCACAATCTGCGCTCCCACGCTCACATCGAGAGACGACACGGGCTCGTCCAGAATAAGAAGCCGGGGCCGAAGAACCAGCGCGCGGGCAATGTTGATGCGCTGGCGCTGACCGCCGGAGAATTCATGAGGATGACGCGCAAGCGCCGACTCATCCATGCCCACTTCGGCCAGCAGCTCAACGGCTTTCGAGCGCAAAGCGGCGCGGCGTTTCCGCCCTCCTGTCGGGATTTCGAGCCCGGCATCGCGGCTGTGGATCACCAGCGGCTCGGAGACAATCTCAAGCACGTTCATGCGCGGATTCAGGGCTGCGTAGGGGTCCTGGAAGACGGGCTGCATCTGGCGGCGCAAACGGTGCAGTTCGACAGTTGAGGCTCGGGCAATGTCGATCCCGTCAATACGCACCGTGCCGCGGCTGGGCTTGACCAGGCCCAGGATCATCCGCGCCAGCGTCGTCTTGCCGGAGCCGGATTCACCGACCAGACCCAGCGTTTCGCCGCTCTCGATGGAAAGGGAAACATCCTGGATAACGGTTTGCAGTTCGCTGCGCAGGCCGGCGCGGCGCAGATAGCTCTTCCAAACCGAATTGACCTCAACCAGCGGCATGGATCGATGGTAAACGCTCGTTCATTTGTTGAATCATTTCTTGCCACGGGTCGCTTCGTTTTCCGAAGTTAAGGCTGCGGGTCCCAGGCCTCAAAATGAGCCCTATGGCGGAACATTCGAAATGATGGTATGATGGTGACATTATGATGGTGCGGACTCAAATCACGCTTGAGAACGAGTTGCAAAAGCAGGCCCGCAGGCGCGCCAGCGAAATCGGCGTGTCGTTTGCCGAATATGTCCGCCGTCTGGTAGCGCGCGATCTGGTCCGTCCCGAGCCCACCGCCGACCTGACTTGCGTCTTCGACCTTGGAGTTTCCGGCGCTTCCGACATTGCCACGGAGAAGGATTCCATGATCGCCGAGGCCTTTGCTACCGGACGCAGCAAGCCGCGGCGCAACTGAGGAGTCTTGGCCACCATGAGCCTGTTCGTCGATACATCGATCTGGTACGCCGCTGCGGATGCGTCCGACCGAAGTAATGCGCGCGCAAAGGCCATCCTCAGCTCTGGCGATGCGCTGGTCACCACGGATCACGTCCTTATTGAAACTTGGACGCTGCTCCGCCACAGAATCCAGCGCGGCGCGGCCGAGCGATTCTGGCAAGGCTTACGAAGCGGGGTGGCGATGATCGAGCCTGTTTGCCTGGCCGATTTGGAGACCGCATGGCAGATGGGGATTTCCTGGCGCGACCAGGATTTCTCTATCGTCGATCGCACCAGCTTCGCGGTCATGAACCGTCTTGGCATCGATCGCGCCGCATCTCTGGATGACGACTTTGCCGTGTACCGCTTCGGTCCGAGGCGTCGTCAATCCTTCACTATCCTCCGATAGATCACGGTTGCACTGATGGCGGAATTCGCCAATCTACAAAACTTCCAGGCGCGAGCAAGCCCTCACTCAATGCCGAGAACCAGGGCCTCCCGGGGCACGCTGGGCTGTGCCGGGTTGCGGCCCTCTTCCCATATCCGCTTTGCCTTCTCTTCGCCGTCCAGCACCCGGAAGACGCCCTCTGCGAGTGCCTGCAATTCGTCCTCGCCGGGATAGACCCTGATGGGCGCGATCCAGTCGAGATACGCGCGCAGCCGCTTCACGATCCGCTCGGAATGCGCCATTCCACCAGTCAGCAGCACCGCGTCCACCTTGCCCTCCAGGACCGCAGCCATCGCCCCGGCCTCTTTGGCGATCTGGTAGACCATCGCGTCGAAAACCAGGGCTGCTTCCCGATCTCCCGCATCGATGCGCCGCTCCACCTCCTGCAAGTCCCGGGTCCCGAGGTACGCGAATAGTCCACCGTCGCCAAACACCTTGTGGTCGATCTCTTTCTGTGCAAACCTGCCGCTGAAGCAGAGCTTGATGAGCGCGCGCACCGGCAGTCCTCCGGTACGGTCGGGGCCAAACGGTCCCTCCTCGATGGTGTTGCTGTCAATCATGCGGCCTTCGCGATGCGCCGAGACGGTAATGCCGCTGCCCATGTGCGCAACGACTAGCCGCAGCGCTTCATACGGCCGACCTTTCTCCCGCGCAAAGCGCCGCGCCACTGCCCTGGTGTTCAGCACGTGGCCGATCGGGGAGCGCTCGATGAGCGGCGAGCCCGAAGGCCGCGCGCAGTCCTGCCACTCGTCCGCCGTCACCGGGTCGACAATGTAGGCGTTCACCCCCGCCGCCTGAGCAAACCTGAGCGCCAGCAAAGCGCCCAGGTTCGACGCATGCTCGCCGCGCCGCGCCAGCCTTAGCTCTTCCACCATCGCCTCGTCTACCAGGTAGGTGCCGCACGCCATGGGCGGCAGCAGCCCACCCCGCCCGGCAACCGCGGCCACCCCGCTGGCCTTGTAGTCGAACTCTTCGAGAGCCTGCGCGATCATCGCCACGCGGTACTCGAGGCGCGCCAGCATCGGCCTTCCCCCGAAGCGCGCCAGTTCCTCATCTCCGTGGCGGATGGTCCGCACCCACTCCGCGCCCTGCCGCGTGTACAGGCCGAACTTCGTCGATGTGGATCCGGGGTTGATGGCCAGAACCTGGCTGCGCGGATCTGTCCCTCGCCAGGCGTTGCCTATGGCAATCTCAGTCTTTAGCCCAGCCTCCTGCCTAGTCTCGTGCGTCAAAACTCACCTCACAGCGCCATCGAGTTTACCTCGTCTCCGGCCCGATGTGCAGGCTCGCCGGTCACGGTTCCAACGCAATCCCGCAACCCGGCCTTTTTCTCTTTGAACTCAAATGAGTTAGGGCCGATTGCCAGATCCGTGCTACACTCTATGTAATCGTAGAATTCGATCTGAAGTTCTTGCCTGTTCCGGTTACCGCCTACACGCAACACTTCCACATTGCGTTCGCGGTAAATCAGTAAAGAGGAGCAACAACAATGGAACAAGGCACAGTCAAGTGGTTCAATGATGCCAAGGGTTTTGGATTTCTGAGCCGTGAAAACGGTGAGGACGTCTTCGTTCATCACACCGCCATCCAGTCGAACGGTTTCCGTTCGCTGCAGGAAGGCCAGCGCGTTCAGTTCAACGTGACCAAGGGCCCCAAGGGCTGGCAGGCTGAAAACGTTCAGGTTGTCTAAGGGATAACCCCAAGCGACCGGTTCGAGAACAAAAGAAGAGGGACGGCAAATCTGCCGTCCCTCTTCTTGCGTTTGGTCGAATTTTGGGTCTTGCGGGTTGAGGCCGAATGCGGGCAACCGGCAACTCACAACTGATCACTGACGACTCACAACTGCCGTCACGCCGCCGGCTTGAGGCTCTTCACGCTCACCTGGGGAATGGCCGGGTGAATACCGCCCTTGGGCTTTTCGTGGGTGCCCAGGTATTGCAGCACATCGTTGATCGAATCTTCAAAGCGCGAACCGGTTTTGTGGGTGGCCTTTACGCCCTTGGAGACAAGCTGGCAGACTTCAAAGCGGTTCATTCCCTGCGCAAGGGCGCGATGGATCTGGTTGGAACGCATGACGAACTCCGGCGAACAAGGTGATTGTTGCGTGGAGGTACTGAGCTCGTCAGAAGCGATAAGACGGCCGGAGCCGAGCGAGGCTGGTCAGTTTCTGGTCTGTCTTTATTGTACGCTGGAAACTCCGGAAGCGGCGGTCGGAATGCAGTCCGAAACGCGGATGGAGCTCACGCGTCCCGCTTTCGCCGTGCACAGATTCCCTGTTACCATAAAGGTCGCACAGCCCGAGATACGGGAAACACTGAAGAGATTCGAGCGAAAGAGGTTACACGTGGCAGACACCACCAAGAGTAGAAGACAAGCTGGAACGGAAGAAGCTGAAGCGCGCAGCCCGCAAAAAGGCCGCCCCCAAGGCCAAGCGCACCGAACCGCGCGGCTCAAAGAAGAAGAAGGTCAAGAAGATGGCGCGCGGCCAGTCGAAGCGCTAAACAGCAGCTCCTAGCCTCTAGCTCTGCTCAGCTTTTCTCTGCTGAGGCAACTGCCCAGACGGGATCGAGAAGAGCTAGAGGCTAGCGGCTAGAAGCTAGAGGCTGTCTTAACCCCGCTCCTCCCCTTCCGGAGGGACTGTATTCTGTGACAGAAGCCCGCAGGCAAGATCCGCGCCCGAGAGTGTGAGGAGAACTGTCCTGCCCAGCCAACTGCTTGCCCGCAAATCGATCGATAAGCTCATCCGGGAATCGGAAGAGCCCGAGCACTCGCTCAAGAAGACCCTCGGGCCATGGTCGCTGACCGCGCTGGGCATCGGCGCGGTCATCGGCTCGGGCATCTTCACGGTCATCGGCACGGCCATGGCCGGGCAAAAGTTCGATCAGCCCTCGATCGGCGCCACGCCGCTGCTCCACTGCCTCCTTCACCACACCGCCATGGCAGGCCGGCCCGGCGCTGGTCCGGCGCTGGCGCTCTCGCTGGTGCTGGTCGCCATCGTCTGCGCCTTCACCGGCCTCTGTTACGCCGAGCTCGTCGTCCATGATTCCCATCGCCGGCTCGGCCTACACCTACACCTACGCCACCCTTGGCGAGCTGACCGCGTGGATCATCGGCTGGGATCTGATTCTTGAGTACGCCTTCAGCAACATGAGCGTCAGCGTGGGCTTTGCCGCCCACATCGTCGACCTGCTGGACTGGTTCGGCCTCCATCCGCCCGCTGATGTGGATCTCGCCCGCCTATCTGCCCACCGGCCTGCAGGACCTGGCCGGCAACGACCTCTACAAATCCGGCTGGCACTTCGGCTTCAACATTCCCGCCTTCCTCGTGGTCATGATCCTCACCGTGATCCTGGTGCGCGGCATCCGCGAGTCGGCCCGCGCCAACAACGTCATGGTGCTGGTCAAGATCGCCGCCATCCTGGTCTTCGTCTTTGCCGGCGCCAGCTTCATCAAGCCCCACTACTGGCATCCCTTCATGCCCAACGGCTGGACCGGCGTGCTGACCGGCGGCTCCATCATCTTCTTCACCTACATCGGCTTCGATTCGGTCTCCACGGCGGCCGAAGAGTGCAAGAATCCGCAGCGCGACCTGCCCATCGGCATCCTGGCCACGCTGGTCGCCTGCACGCGTGCTCTACGGCGGCGTGGCCATCGTGCTCAGCGGCATCGTGCCCTGGCAATCGGTCATGGGCGACGCGGCCCCGGTGGTCAACGCGCTCAAGAGGCTCTCGCTGCTGCCCGGCGGCGGCGGCCTGCACTGGGTACGGCTCTTTGTCCTCATCGGCGCGCTGCTGGGCATGATCTCCTCCATCCTGGTCTTTCAGCTTGGCCAGGCGCGCGTCTGGTTCGCCATGTCCCGCGACGGCCTGCTGCCCACCGTCTTCAGCCGCATCCACCCCCAGTTCCGCACCCCGGCCGTCTCCACCTGGGTGGCGGGATTCGTGGTCGGCATCCCCGCCGGCTTGCTCGACATCGGCACCGTCTCCAACCTCTCCAACATCGGCACTCTGTTCGCCTTCGTGCTGGTCTCCATCGCCGTGCTCATCCTGCGCTATCGCGAGCCGGAGCGCCGTCGCGGCTTCCGCGCCCCGCTGGGCCCGCTGTTTCCGGTGCTCAGCATCGTCTTCTGCATCGTGCTCATGATGGGCCTTGAAGTCATGACCTGGATGGCCTTCTTCGCCTGGCTCTTCGCCGGCCTGCTGATCTACTTCTTCTACAGCCGCCACCGTTCGGAGTTTGCGCCACCCCGGTAAACTTGAATCATGATGGAAATTGAAGCCTTCATCCGCCGCCTTCCCAAGGCCGAGCTGCATCTGCACCTCGAAGGCACCATCATGCCCGCCACTCTCAAGGATCTGAGCGCCCGCCACGATGCGCAGCCCATGACGCTGGCCGAGGCCGAAGCCTTTTACCGCTTCAACGATTTCACCGGCTTCATTGAATCCTTCAAGGCCGTTACCCGGCGGTTGATCGATCCCGACGATTACGAACTCGTCGCCTGGCGCATGATGGAGCGGCTGGCCGAACAGGGCATTGTTCACGCCGAGGTCTATATCTCCGTGGGCGTCATCTACATGTGGCGCAACTTCAATCCCCGCGCCTTCGAGCCCATCTTTGCCGGCCTGGAGCGCGCCCGGGAACGTGCCGCGCGCGAACTTGGCATCTCGATTTACTGGATCTTCGACGCCGTGCGCCACTTCGCCGTTGAGGAGGCAGAGCGCGTCTTCCGCAAGGCCGCCGAAATGCGTGCAAGTTACCCCTCCATCATCGGCATCGGCCTGGGCGGCGATGAGCGCCGGACCGGTTCCGAGCCCTTCCGAGCCCTCTATGCGCAGGCGCGCGAAGCCGGCCTGCGCCTCACCAACCATGCCGGCGAAACCACCGGCCCCGAGGCCATCCGCGAAGCGCTCTCGATTGGCTCGGAACGCATCGGCCACGCTCTTTCGGCAATCCGGGACTTTTACCTGCTCCAGGACTTGAAAGAGCGTGGCACGCCGTTGGAACTGAATCCGAGTTCGAATGTCCGCACCGGGGTCTGCGCGTCCTTTGCCTCGCACCCGCTGCGGCGCTACTTCGATGCCGGCCTGCTGGTCACGCTCAACTCCGACGACCCCGCCTTCTTCGGCTCCGACCTGGCCAACGAGTACCTGCTCGCCCACACCGAGCAGGGCTTCAGTCGCGACGAACTGCGCCGGCTGGCCTCGAATTCGATTCGCGCCAGCTTTCTTCCCGATGTAGAAAAGGCCGCATGGATCTCCCGGATCGACTCCACGAGGTAAACAAATCCACAATCCGCACAGTCCACCATGTGGGCCGGCCGATTTAAAACTGGGGTATCATAGAAGTGCAGGAGGTTGTCGCCGCCATGTTCAACGAACCCGAAACCCTTGTGCTCGCCGAAGAAGTCCAGATCGAAGAAAAAAGGGAGTCGAAAGTCCTGCAGGTCATCGGCTGGTTTTCGATTGGCATGGCCGTCGCCGCGCTCAGCATCTACCTGGGAGCCGAACTGCGCAGCCGCTCCAAATTCAAGAAGCGCACTCCCTACGACTTCTACGCGAACGCCGGCGAGCAGCAGGCCAGCGAATTTGGCGTAGGCATCTAAGCGCCCCGGCCCGCTCCGACCACAGAAATGCCGCCATCGCGCGGCATTTTCTGCTTTATGCGAACCCCCCACATCATACTCAGCTCTCGCGAGCCCTCTTTCACACAAACCGGACTAACCCGAAAGGTCCATCGATGCAACAGATTGTCGACTTCATCCTGGAACTGGACAAGCTCAAAGCCGTCACGCGCAAGGTTCGTCCCGTGGGTCTCGACCGCTATGAGAATTCAGCCGAGCACAGTTGGCAGATTGCCCTCATGGCTGCCTCCCTGGCCACCTATGCCGCATCCCCGGTCGATATCGACCGGGTCATTGCCATGCTTCTGGTCCACGACATCGGCGAAATCGATGCCGGCGACACGATGGTCTTTGTTGAAGGCGGCTGGGAACAACGCAGGGTCGCGGAACTCGCCGCAGTTACGCGCATCTTCGGCCTTTTGCCGGAGCCGCAGGGCGCAGCTTTTCTGGCCCTGTGGCAGGAGTTCGAGAATGGCGACACACCCGAGTCCCATTTTGCCCATTCTGTCGATCGAGCCATGCCGGTGCTGCTCAACCTATCCAACCAGGGGCAAAGCTGGCGCGAAAATGGCATCAGCTACAAGCGCGTGGTGCGCCGCGTCGCTCCGGAGATCAAGGCCGGCTGCCCCGCGCTCTGGGATTATCTTGCCGCCCGTCTCGAAGAGGCCAGCCACAACGGCTTCTTCGGCGTTTGAACCGCTTGGAGCTGAGCCTGTTACTGTATTGTGACGATGACCGTGCCGTTGATGGAGATACCCTGGCTGGTGCCGGTCACTGTGAATGTGTAATCGCCGGCAGTGGTGCCGGGGATCGTGATTACACTGCCGCCGCCCCCGCCGCAACCGGAGAAACAGCCCCCGACAACCAGAACAAAAACGAGGCCCAGCAGGAAACGCCGCCTGCGCCCTCGTGCGGGGATCCCCAACAGAATCAGGCCGGCCAGAGTCACTGCCCCGTTCACGCCCAGCCAGCGCATCCGATTTATCGGGGGAAGACTCAGCGCGCCTGACGTGGTAGCGCCCGTCGAGGTGATGGTCATGGTGGCTGTGGCGGCGGTTGTGCCTGTGATGGCAACAGTGGGCGTAATGCCGCAACTGGGCAGATGCTGCGCGCCGGCTGGAGAAGTGGTGAGGACGCAGGAGAGACTGACTGATCCGGTAAACCCATTGACCGGCGTAATCGTAACGGTCGAGGTGTTTCCCGTGGTTGCGCCAGGCGTGGCGATCTCAAACGGAGCTCCGGCCACGGTAAATGGAACCGTAATGACGAATGGGACAGTCACTTCGGTGGGAGCATAATTCGCGTCTCCCTCGTAGGTAACCTGGACGGAGACAGTGCCGGGCTGGAACCCGTTCCCGGCAAAGTTCATGACGGCCGAGCCATTGACCAGATTTTCCCCGCCGGTCCACGTCCCGTAGGGTCCGACGGCATCGTAGAAAACGAACCCCGTCGGAGCCGCCACGCCGCTAACGCCCGTCACAGTAGCGGTCACAGCGGTCCATTGAAGCTGGTTGATCGAAGTCGGATTTGCCGTCGCGGTCAGCCCGGCTGGATTCTCGACCGTGACGGTGAAGGTGGAAGAGGTAACAGGATTGAAGTTGGCATCTCCGCCATATGCGGCCGTGACCGTGGTGGTACCCATCGGCAAGCCGGATACGTTGACGCTTGCGCCGGAGTAGCCCCCGCCCACGATATCGCAAGGATAGGAATCCTCCTCGGCCGTGGAGGACATGCAGGAAACAAGCTGTGCGGTCCCCAGCACCGTGGTTCCGGAGGTGAATGTGACCGCCCCCGTGGGAGGCGGAGCATAGGTGGGAACGCCGAATGCCACGGTCAATGAGGCGGTCCCGTTTATCGCGATCACGGGCGGATTCGCCCGGGCCATGCTGTACGGCGAAACCTTGGTAATGGTGAACGTGAACGGCGCGCTGCTGGACGGATTGAAACTCGAGTCGCCCGAGTAGCTGGCCACCACGCTGTGGTTGCCTGCCGGCAGTCCCGAGGAGGGCCACCAGTGGACCACGCTGTTGCTGCCCAGATTCATGGTGCCTGAACCGATCGTGCCCGTGCTCGCGGAGTCCGTAATGACCATGGTTCCGGTTGCGATGCCGTCTGTGGACCCTGCGGGAGCATGTGCGCCGGTAGCCTGCGCGTCGAAGGCCATGTAGAGTCCGTAGGGATAAGTTCCTCCGCTCGAGATCGTGCCAAGTACCTGGGTGCTGTAGTTGTAATCGAGTCCGGAGATCGATGTCACGCTGGCCTCTGGAGTCACATCGAGCGCGACCGCGGGAGAAGTGCTGGACGCGAAGGTGCTGTCGCCGGCATAACGGGCGGTGAGCTTGTACTGTCCTCCCGGCAGGCTGTCGATGCTGCTTGTTGCCGCGCCGTTCTGGAGCGTCAGTTCACCTACTCCGGTATTCACCGTTGGGGTTGCCGTGGAGATTAGGGCAACGTCGCCCGTAGGCGTGCCTCCGTTGCCGCTCACGCCCACACTCACATTGACCGGAGTTCCGTGAGTAAAGGTCGTCTGGTCCAGGCTGAGCGTGGTGCTGGTGGCCGCAAAGCTGAGCGAATTCCAATACTGAAGAAGCAGGCTGGCGTCCACGCTGCCCAGGCCGGTGGCCTCATCGTATCCAACGCCGGCATAATATTTGCCCAGCGTGTAAAAGCCATTCGTATTGTCCTTGAGGGTGCTGAGCGCGCAGTTGGGCGAACCCTGCACACATGGCACATTGTTGCTGCCGACGGTGACGTTGTGAAATACGGCGGGGTGCTGGGCGGCAAGGGGATAGAGAGTGAAGTTGGCCTGGCCCTGGCGGCCGTACTTCTGGTTGACGAGGGCCAGAATTCCGGCCATGGCGGGCGAGGAGGCGGATGTACCGCCCACGCCATAAATATTCACAAGACCGCTGTTGTCGGCGGTGCACACATCTGAGGTCGCGTCTACCGCCGCGCAGATGGGATAGAAGCTGTCGTTCATCCCGTTGGCGGCGTATAGCGAGACGTTGGGAATGTCGCGCACGCCGTCAGTGGGCACGCCCGTGCCGCTTTGCCATGCAGGCTTGGCGTAGCCCCCGCCGCAGGATGAATAAGTCCCGTCGGCGGCGCTGGTGCCGCTAGAGCAGCTGCTTGCGCCTCCACTGCCACCCACAATCGTGACGCCAAACTTCGACGGGTTATACACTCCGGCGGTGTAGAGGTTCAGCCCGAAGGCATTGTTCCAGGGTTGCTCGGGAATGGGACTCAGCAGAGAGGTAACCGGCTGGCTGGACGAGGTCAGGTTCCAGTAGTTCGCAAGCTGGGCATTCTGCACGGCAGACGTGCCGCCGTAGTTGCTGTAATAGAAGTCGGTACCGCCAACAGCAATGTTCCATGGAGTCGAGGCAAAGCCGCTTACGGCAAGGCCGTATTGCGCCGGCGCCGAATCGTCGAAGTCATCGCAGCCCGCGGAACCGCCGTCGCCTGAGGAAACCATCGCCGTCTGTCCTTGCGCGGCGGCCTGTTCCCATATTGCGGCCCAGAATTGATTTCCGGCCGCGCCCAGATCCTGTTCGCATTCGCCGTAGCTGGTGCTGAGCACCGCGGCCTGGTTGTCGCCCACCGCGCGCATCGCCTCCAGATAAAGACCATCCTGCACATTCGTGCCTGCCGAGGTGTAAAGGTTGATGGTCGCGCCGGGAGCAACCGCGCCGGAGAGTTCAACGTCCAGGTAAGACTCAATAACCGCGCCGTTTATGCCGGGATCGTTGCCGTCTACGATCACCTTGAGGGTGCCGGCGGGCAGGCCGAACAAGGTGCGGTACGCGGCCACCATCGTGGGATTCACGTTCGAGTCGCCAATAATGCCGATGGTGACTCCGGCGCCGTTGGTTCCCGCGCTGTAGACGGGATTCAGGTCGTACTGGACCGCGAAGTCTCCCGGAGCAACCGCAAGCGATGGCGTAGGCAAGCCGTAGGTCGTCCACTCCGGCGTCACCTGGTGGGTGCGCACATCGTATACGGCCTGGCCAAGCACTTCGGCGTTGGATTTGGGACGAAAATCGTTCATCGGCGTGATGCCGGCCACCACCGCCGCCAGTGCCGCCGGAATCTGCGGGTCACGGTCGTTGGCATGGTGCTCCACGCCCTTGATCCGGTAAGTGTGAATCTCCGTATGGAAGGCCTCACGAACCTGTCCGGCATTGCCTGAGAATTCGATGGCTGTTTTGCCCTTACCGGCGGCCGCGACAGAGAAACCATGCGACTCGAGCCATGCGCTCACTCCCGCAACATCTGCATCGCTGGGGCCGTAAGCCTTGCCAAATTCCTCTGGCGCGAGCCACTTGTGATAGCTGGGATTGCCGGGCGTGTGAACGTCCTGAAGGAATTGGCGGAGGGCCGCTTCCTGCTCCGGTGATCGCTGCAGCAACATGAGCATCCGCTCGGCCGGGAACGAGTCGGCAACAACGCCCTGATCGAAGCGCGCCTGTGCGAGCGGATGCACGTTGCCCTTGAGTGTGACGCGCTGCTGGTCGTCGATGGCCTGCGTAATGCGAGATCCGGACAGGGTTTGAGCAACTGCAAGGCTGGCGGCGACGGCTGCAAACAAGACCAGGCAAAGACGAGTGCGGAAAGAACGGAAGGCTGGGGCGACCACAGAACTCCTTCTTCGACCCTCTCTCGCTGCCAAGTTGTCAATCTCAGGTTATCTAAGGAGAAGCACACGGCACTGACAGCAGCAGCCGGGTGAACCAACCATCTTACAGCAAGTCGGCCGCAGACTCGAGCATCGCATTCTTTGTTTTGTCCAAGATATCTAACCCATGATCTCTGGTTTAACCTGAATCCTGATGGGCCGCATCCGCATTCTTCCCGACCAGGTTGCCAACCAGATCGCCGCTGGCGAGGTTGTGGACCGCCCGGCCTCGGTCGTTAAAGAACTCCTGGAAAACGCTTTGGACGCCGGGGCCAGCCGCATCCGGGTCGAGGTCGAGGCCGGCGGGCGGCGCCTGATCCGCGTTGCCGACGACGGTTACGGCATGAACCGCGACGACGCGCTGCTCGCCTTCGAGCGCCACGCTACCTCCAAGCTTCGCACCGCCGACGATCTGCTCTCGATTGCCACTCTCGGCTTTCGCGGCGAAGCGCTCCCATCCATTGCCTCCGTAGCCCGCGTGACCCTCGAAACGTCTTTGGGCACGGCCGCTGGCGAAGAGTCCATTGGAACTCGCATCGAAATCGCTGGCGGCAAGATCCTGCGCGTGGACGATGCCGCGTTGCCCCGCGGAACCACCATTGCCGTCGCCGATTTGTTCTTCAACACCCCGGCCCGGCGCAAATTTCTTCGCGCCGAATCCACAGAACTGGCCCACGTCACGGCACTCGTCACCCACTACGCACTGGCTCACCCTGAAAAGCACTTCGAGCTCATCTCCGCCTCCCACACCATCGTCTCCGCGCCGCCCGTCGCCCGCACCGCCGAGCGCATTTATCAGATCTTCGGCAAAGAAACGCTGGGCCTGCTGCTCCCCGTGGCCGCCGAGACGGCTCTGGAACGCGCCGGCCTGCCCGAGCCTCCTCCCTGGAAGAGAGATCCCAACCAGCCGAAGCGCGATCCCGGAGCCCTGCGCCTGACCGGTTTCTTCTCCAAGCCCGAGTTGCAGAAGCTGAACCGCAACTCCATCTACATCTTCGTCAACAAGCGCCTCATCCGCGACCGCCTCATGATGCACGCCATCACCGAGGCTTATCGCAACGTGATTCCCCCCACCAGCTTCCCGGTCGTTCTGCTCTTCCTGGAATTGCCTCCCGAAGAAGTGGACGTCAACGTACACCCCGCGAAAACCGAAGTCCGCTTCCGTCAGCAATCCCTGGTCCACGATTTTGTCCGCGACAGCCTGCGCATGGCGCTGGTCAAAGCTCGGCCCGCCGCCGGTTTTCTGGCCGCGCTTGACTCGCAGCCCAACGCCAGCCCCTCCCTGATGCCTCCTGCCGCGTCGCCTCTGCCGGGGTCACCTGACTCGGCGCCCGTTCCGCCGCAACCGGACTCCGAGCCGGAAGCGCTTCAGACTGCCCGGACTGACGCCGAGCCGTTCCAGTTGACTCAACGCCAGCCTTCACCGATGCCCGGCAGCTTGCCCTTCGGTGCAGGCAGTTTCGGGCCAAGCAGCTTTGAATCAGGCAGCTTCGACCGGGAGGCCTGGGGCGAGGCTGCGGGGGCCCTCTTCCAGCCGGCCGCCCCCCCCGGCCTGGACAGTTGCAGCCCCGGTCAGGGCCGCTTATCGGCCAGCGGGGCAGTTTTGGACGAGGCAGGTCCGGCGGCCGCGACAGTGCTTGTCGAGGCCGAACAGGCGGCCGCCAACCTGAACCAACTGGGCTCTCTCAAGCCCTTGGCGCAATTGCGCGAGTCGTTCATTCTGGCCGCCGGCGACGACGGACTATGGATTATCGACCAGCATGTGGCTCACGAGAGAGTCCTTTTTGAAAAAATTTTGCGGGACCGCCAGGTTGAGAGAGTACAGCGTCAGAGGTTACTAATGCCCCTCCTGGTGGAACTCAAGCCCGAGCAGATGGTTGTATTTGCCGGTATCGCCGAGGAACTGGAGCGCAACGGATTTGAGGTGGAACCCTTTGGCCCTCAAACACTTGCGGTCAAAGCTGCCCCGGTTGGCCTGGAGGGGGCGGCCCTGGAACGGATGTTGGGCGAAGTGATCGAGCAATCCTCGGCCGGACCAGAAGAAGTTAAGCAGAATGAAGATCTTACGGCGCTCCGGACGAGGATTGCCGCCTCCATCGCCTGCCATTCCGCCATCAAGGTCAACACTGCTCTTGACCCGGTTCGCATGGAGTGGTTACTTTTGGAACTTGCAAAGACTGAGCACCCAACAAGTTGCCCGCATGGACGTCCAATAGCTTTGCTGTATTCCTGGAAGGAGATCCAGCGGGCCTTCCATCGAATCTAATTCGCATTTAGAATGAACGGGTAGGTGGCTCGCCCCACTCTCAGGAGTGTAGGGTAGCCCGGCGCGCAGCATTTTTCATGAACCGATTGTGGTGAGGCCGAAGAGCCGAGTCGACGCAACCATCAGGAAGCCAAGACGATACAAAAACTCAGGTGATCCTGCGGTATCCGTGAAGAATGCCCGGTCGCCAGCCTGGAAGTGAGGTTTTTCTTTGACAGCAGAGCAATTAGAAGCATCGCGCGCCGAAAGGATGCGCCTGAACGGACACGGGACACTCACACTGGAAGACGCCCGGACGTGGATTGAAGAGACCGGTCTTGTGTCTCTTCCTGCCCAGGAGGCAGTTTTCCTCTTCCATCGCGCCTTCATTTGTTGAGGCCGTAGCGGGTCATCGGAATGCGACCCCCGATCCCAAACATATTGCGCTTGCCGAGGAGTTGCTGGTACGCCTGGAGACAGACGGCGTGGCAGTGCGTTTGAACCTGCTGGGACAGCCGGGCGAGCACCCCGATTTCGTTGTAGCGGCATGGGTTCTGCCATACGTGTATGCGCTCCGGGGCGACCGCGACTGGCGTCGCAGCCCGCAACTTACCGGCTCCCGCCAGGTTTCGCCGCTGGCTGTACAGGCTTACAAGCTCCTCGAGGCGGGCGACGCCACTATCCCGGCTCTCAAGCATGCCCTGGGCCGCGAAGTCACTGAATCCGCTGTTCTGCGCGCCATCACTGAGCTCTGGCAGCAGCTTCGCATCATTCCGGTTATCTCCGCCCCCGGCCAGCACTGCCAAATGGCAGCTTCTGCGAACTCGCTTCCAGAAAGCCATTGCCGAAGGCGCGTCCACCTCTCAAGTGACCGCCATTTCCGTGCTCGCCTCCATCTACCTGCAGGCCGTGATCGCGGCCAGCATGGAAGAGGTCGAGATGTTCCTGGCCCCTCTGACCGCGCGCAGCAAGGTGCGCGAAGTGCTTCGCGGTCTGGTGGCTACCCGCCAGGTGCATACCATTTCGATGGGACACGCGCCGCACTTCTACGTTGCCGGAACGCTGCCCGAGTTTGCCGTCCCGCCTACCGCTTATGCCAGCTCCTCGATGCCGGCTTCGTCTACTTCCTGCACTCCCATGAGCACGAAGAGGAGACGCATGATCGCGCGGTGCACTTGCAGGCCGCCGCTGCCTCGCAAGCTCCGGATCAGAGTTCGGCCGTGCCGCTCAAGGCGTCAGAAGTCCACACGCCCCGGATTCCCGCCGCACACAAGCCCGCAGCGGCCGGAAAGTCCCCGGCTGCGCGGCCCCGCTTCAGCCGCCCGGCCGCTCACTCACGCGACCGCAAGCAGGCACAAACCTCCTCAGGCAACCGCACCGCCCGCCGTACAGGACCCGAAGCCCGCAGCGCTGGAGCGCGAACTGCAGGGGCGCGCGCAACCAACGGGTCTCGCTCGGCCTCCGCGGCGCGCTGGACTCCGAATGCCGCCAAGAACAACAACGGCAAGCGTGCGGGCACACATGCCGTTCCTGGTGCAAGCAACGGATCCCGGAGTAATCGAAACGGCAGCGCCCGCAACCATTCGGCCAAGGTTTCCAGGGATACGGAACAGCAAACCCTCGGCCGCGGGAATCGGGCATGGCAACAACGGGCACGGCAAGGGCGGCCAGATGGCAGGAAAGGCCGGGCACAACCGTGCGTAGCGGCAGCCTTCTCCGCGGTGGCAGTGCCGCGAGGAAAGATGCGAGGCCCGATGCGCGCTCGTCAGGCAGCAGCCGCAAGCCTGCTTTGGCTGCCGGCGCCAAAGCTGGAAACGCGAAGCGTTTTGGCTTTACCGCTCCATCCAGACAGAGCGCCGGGCGAAGCACGAAGAAGCGCGGATGAACGCGGGAGAAAGCTTCCTTGGCTCCAACGAACCGGACCGGAAAATGATCGTGGCTATTGACGGACCGGCCGGAGCTGGAAAGAGCACCATCGCCCGGCATCTGGCCCGGCATTTTGGTCTGCTCAACCTTGAAACCGGCGCCATGTACCGTGCCTTCGCCCTGAAGGCGCTGCGCGCAGAGCTGCCTCTGGACGAGAGCAGCAGCTTGGAAAGGCTAGCCGCGGAAACCATCATTCGCCTCGAACCTGGCAGCACGGAGCCGGGCGGAGCGGAAAACCGCGTCCTGCTCGACGGTGAAGACGTCACCGGCCTGCTCCGCAATCAAATCGTCACCGACGCAGCCTCTCGGGTGAGCATCTTTCCCGCCATTCGCGCCTGGATGGTTCGCCTGCAACAGCAACTCGGCGCAAAGGGCGAGGTGGTGATGGAGGGCCGCGACATCGGCACAGTCGTCTTTCCTCATGCCGATGTCAAGATCTTCCTTGACGCAGCTCCCGAGGTGCGGGGAATGCGCCGGTACGATCAGCTTGGCCAGAGCGGCTGCACACCCCAGGTGCAACCCGAAGAAGTGATCCGCGACCTGCGCGCCCGCGACCTGCGGGACCGCAACCGCGCCGATTCGCCGCTTAAGCCGGCTCCGGATGCCGTAGTTCTGGATTCGACACACATGACGCTCGAAGAGGCCGTCCAGGCAGCGGAGGCCATCGTTCTGGCAAAGCTGGGCAGATCCCTGGAACAGCCCCTGGACAAGCTCGCGGAATAAAAGCAAATCCTGCGGCATGCTCCTTTGCAAGCTCAATAAAGCCAACAGTGTACCGAGATGAGGGCGGCCGGTGAGCCATGCGCCGCCGCAACCGTAGAATCCAGTCTGCCCATCCTGCGGCCAAATGAGATAGGCTTTGAAGTGTATGGAGATTACCTGCACTCGCTGCCACCAGACCGTCCAGGTGGAAAACTGCTATTGCCCGGTCTGCGGTCTGCCACAACTTGTCTACACGGCGGATGGCGCCGCGGGGCCGGGTCAGCCTGAGCGCTGGAACGACGCAGTGCGGGATGCGGGCACCGTGGACTGGAAGCCGGCCTTGCGGTCTGCCCTGATGCTGGCGGTTCCGGCAGGACTGCTGTGCTCCATGCTCTCTCCGTTAAGCATCTTTGGGCTGCCTTTGATGGCCGCAACCGGTGCCTGGGTGGTGGTGCTTTACATGCGCAGCCAGCGGCCGGCCTGGATCACTATCGGCGCGGGCGCCCGCATCGGCCTGGTCACCGGGGTGTTGGGCGGCTGGACGGCTGCCGCCACCACGGGCATCACCTTGTTTGTCATGCGGTTCTGGTTCCACCAGGGCAGCTTTTACGACGATCTCTGGCAAAACCTCGTCAATCAGCAGATGAGCCAGCAATGGGCATCCATGGGAGTGGATGCGCAGACCATCGCGCTGATGAAAGCATGGCTACTGCCCCCGGAAGGACGCGCCGGCTGGCTGTTGGCCGCCCTTGTGCTTCTGACCATGGCACTCCTCCTTTTTGCCGTAGCCGGTGGAGCTCTGGGTGCCCGATTGCTGGCCCGCAGCCGTCGGCCCGAGGTCTAGGCGGCCTTTCATCAGCCGGCTGGTCGAAACCTGGCGGCAATCCGCTTTTGAGGCCCAGCGCAAGTGGCGGAATCACGTTCCACTTCTCCACAACTTGCTCAGGAGCGGTGGCCCCTCGTATCATCCCACGAGAGATAAGCGTCGACAGAAAAGCCACGAGAAACAAGCCTCGATAGATAGGCCACGAGAGAGCACACATGAGCGAATCCAAAGACAACCCTGGTCTGCGCATGAAGGGCCGGTTGATGTCCGCCTCTGAGATCGAGCGTACTCTGGTGCGCCTGGCCCACGAGATTGTTGAAAAGAGCAATGGCAGCGAAGACCTCGCGCTGGTCGGCATCAAGCGCCGCGGCATTCCTCTCGCCGAGCGGCTGGGAAAGCTGATTGCCGGAATCGAAAAGCGTGCCGTCGATACCGGTATGCTCGATATCCAGTTCTATCGAGACGACCTTTCCACGGCGGGTGTACGTCCGCTGGTCACTCCAGGGGCCATAGGCTTCGATATCGAGGGCCGCGACATAGTCCTCTGCGACGATGTGATCTATACGGGCCGTACCGTCCGGGCCGCGCTCGATGCACTGTTTGACCATGGCAGGCCGCGCCGTGTCCAACTCGCCGTACTCATCGACCGCGGCCATCGTGAACTGCCCATCGAGGCCACCTACATCGGCAAACGTGTGCCCACCAGCAGCCGCGAGATTATCGAAGTCAAGTTTCACGAGGTCGACGAAAGCGATCAGGTGCTGCTGGTCGAGCGTGTGGGTTAAATGAGGCAGCTTCTAGTTTCTAGCTTTTAGCTAAAAGCCCGGAAGCAGAATCGAGAAGCTAGGAGCTAAAGGCCAGAAGCTGAAACGTATGAATCCAGCCACAACTTCCGTTCGCCGCCAGCTTCACCCACCTCCAGCACCCGCTTCTCCGTTTCCTTACCACCCCGGTTCGCTGCTTTCGGTCATGGACCTGAGCGTGGAAGGAGTCAGCCGTATTCTCGCCCGCGCCACGGCCCTGGAAAACGAAGACCCGCTGCTGCGGGACCGCATCCTTGCCAAGCGCCGCATCGCGTTGCTCTTCTACGAGTCCTCCACGCGCACCCGCACCAGCTTCGAACTGGCCGCAAAGTCGCTGGGCGCCGACACCACGCTTGTTTCCAGCCTCAGCTCGAGCATCGAGAAGGGCGAGTCGCTGAAAGACACCGGCCTGACCCTGCGGGCGCTGGGCGCTGAAGCCATCATTCTGCGCCACAACTCATCCGGCGCGGCATGGCTGCTGGAGGAATCGACTCGTCTGCCGGTGGTTAACGCCGGCGACGGCATGCACGAACATCCCACCCAGGCGCTGCTCGATCTGCGCACCATCCTGACTCATCTGCGGCCCGGTAATGCCACGGTCGATGCCGAGACCCTGGCCGGTGTCACTGTGACCATCGCCGGCGATATCCTGCACAGCCGCGTGGCCCGTTCCAACATGCTGCTGCTACCCCGGCTGGGTGCGCGCGTTTTGCTCTGCGGTCCCAAGGAACTGCTGCCGGAGTTGGCGGCCCAGGCCGGTCCAGGCATCGAGATTGAACGCGACTTCGAAGCCGCGATGCGCCAGTCTCAGACGATCATGATGCTGCGCATTCAGGCCGAGCGGCTGGCCGGGCTGCAACTGGATCTGGATGAGTACAAGGCCAGCTACCAGCTCACCGGCCAGAGGCTGGCCGCGCTTGCTCCATCGGCCGTGGTGTTGCATCCGGGACCGATCATCCGCGGCATGGAGATCACGGCCGGCGTGGCCGACGGTGTGCAGTCGGCCATCCTCGAACAGGTCACCAATGGCGTAGCCATCCGCATGGCGGTGGTCGAGCGGGCGCTCACGGCGGATCAAAAAGGAGGTCGCGCATGACAGCTCTCGTGATTCGAGGCGGCCACCTGGTCGATCCTGCCGGAGGCGTCGACGCCCTCAAGGACATTCTGCTCAAGGACGGCCGCGTGGCCGAGGTTGCCGCTCCCGGCAAGCTGAAACAGGCCGAGGGCGCCGAATTGCTTGACGCCACAGGACTCACCCTTGCGCCGGGCCTGGTTGACATCCACGTGCACCTGCGCGAGCCCGGCCAGGGATACAAGGAGACCATCTCGACCGGCACCGCCGCGGCAGCCGCTGGGGGCTTTACCGCCGTGGCCGCCATGCCCAACACAACCCCGGTGAACGACTCGCCCGAAATTACCCGCTGGATGCAGGCGCCGGAGCGCGGCGCCTCAGTTCGCGTCTTTCCCATCGCGGCAGCTACCCGGGGATCGAAGGGCGAGGCGCTCAACGACTACGCCGCCCTCAAAGTCCGCGGGCGCCGTGGCCGTCACCGACGACGGCCATCCCATCCTGAAAGACAGCGTGATGCGCGAGGTTCTGGCCGCTGCCGCTCGCGTTGGCCTGGGCGTCATCCAGCACGCCGAAGACACCCGGCTCACGCAAGGCGCCAGCATGAACCTGGGCCCGGTGTCGTTCAAACTGGGTCTGCGCGGGATGCCGCCTGAAGCCGAATCGGCAATCGTCGAGCGCGACATTCGCCTGGTCGCTGAGCTGCGCGAGGCTCGCGCCCATCTGCACGTGGCCCACATCTCCACGGCCGCCGCGTCTGGCTGCCGTCCGCCAGGCCAGGCGCAGCGGACTGCGCGTCACCTGCGAGGTAGCGCCGCATCACTTCCTGCTCACCGAGGAGCACGTTGGCTTCTACAACACTCACGCCAAGATGAATCCGCCGCTACGCTCGGCCGCCGACCGCGACGCCATGATCGAGGGCATTCTCGACGGCGTGGTAGACGCCATCGCCACCGACCACGCGCCCCACGCCACCCACGAAAAGGAAGTCGAGTTTGAGAATGCGCCCAACGGCATCACCGGACTTGAAACCGCTCTGGGTCTCTCGCTTGCGCTGGCTGCACAAGGAGTGGAAGATGCCCCTCGGCCGAGTCTTGAGCCTGCTGAGCGCTCAGCCCGCGGCGCTTTTGAACCTCAAGGGCCGCGGCACGCTCACCGTGGGAAGTTTCGCCGATGTGGTCATCTTCGATCCCAGGGCCGAATGGACCTATCACGCCACGGAATCGAAATCCAAGGCCAAGAACACGCCCTTTGACGGCTGGACGATGCAAGGCAAAGTCCGCTGGACCATCAGCGAAGGGCGGGTGGTCTACGGCGCGTAGTTTCTATAACTTCAGTCGCCCGAAGACAGAGAGTGGATCGGCGCCCCGCCAATGCGCTGCGAATTGCCATGATCCTATGCGATATCGCCCGACAAAGCCAGGTTGGTCTCTACCCTTTGCGTCGGTAGAGGATCTGGAACTCGTAGCCGGGGTTGACGGGGAAGAGGCTGGCGACGTGGCGAAGGCGCTCGGCCAGCGCCGGGGCGGCCAGCAGCGGGTATTCGCGCTCGCGCAGATCGTGGTAGTCGAAGTCCACGGCCAAAGAAAGCATGTAAACAGCCAGGGCGTCGGAGAAGGACGACTCAAAGAAGCTGTTCCGGGCGCGTTCGTCGATGCCTTTCTGGCTCACCTGGCTGGCAGGAGACCCGCCGTCAAGGGCACGGCGGCGGGTCTCCCATGCGTCCTGGCTGGTTTCGCCGCGCACCTGGGCCTCGGCCTGCGACCAGGCCAGCGATGCAAAGCTATCGGGGACACCGGCGGCTTCGACAAAATTGTGGGCCACGTTGATGAAGAACTCGAAAGCCAGGCCGAAGCGATCCTCGACCAGGCGGGTGGAAAGAAACACCGCCTCCGTCGAGCCGAAGACCGCGTTGCGATGGCAGATGGCGCGGTCGCCCAGATCCACGCTGTAGGCCGGAGCGATCATGATGTCGCCGGTGTCGGCGATGGCCAGGGGAACAAAGTAATAGGCGCGATGCTCAAGCGCGGCGGAGAGCGTGGCGGGCACGGCGCCGACCAGCCGCTCGAGATCCGGCTCGGAGACGCGCGTCTCGCCCCAGGTGGCGTAGTGAATCCCGTTCGCGGCCTGGACGACGCTGACCTGCGTCGCAACCTTTTCCGCGGGCCAAAGGTCGATTTGGGCGGTGCTGGCCATCAGCATTTATTCTAGTCGAGAGGGGTCGGGAAAAATGGCGCGATCGATGGAACACGGGCAAGGTGGCGCAAGGATCCTGGGCTTCCCGCTAGAGGGCTTTGGGCTCTTCACCAGCCTTCTCCTATCATTTGCGGCGGCCTTTTTCACCTTTTTCGCAACCACCTGCATTGCGATTTTCGCACTGCTGGTATGGAACGCATTCGCCGGCCAAAAGATCAACTTCGCCGATACTTACCTGTATGTCGGATTTCCCGCCGGAGTTCTGGTCCTGATAGTGGCGCTGCCCTTCTTCGGTACGCTATGGGTGCGGGCCAAGCTGCGCAAGTAAGTTCCGCTCCAAGCCCGAGTCACGATTTCCCGCAGACAAAAATGCGGCCTGATCCCCGCCGGGAAGGCCGCATTTGTTGCTTCTATCCGTTGTCGCCCTTTGTCTGCCGATCTTAGCGCGCCGCTCTATTGCCCGGCCGGCTTGGGGTTTGCGCGGTCGAACTTGGCCACCTGAATCCCGCGCGCAAGTCCGATCTTTGCCAGCAGCCAGATGCCCCAGAAGTTGGGGTCGATCTCGTACCAGGCCAGGCCGTGGCGCGCGGAGACGGGGTGGGCGTGGTGGTTGTTGTGCCAGCCCTCGCCGCCGGTCAGCAGCGCCACCCACCAGTTGTTGCGCGAGTCGTCGCGGGTTTCAAAGCGGCGGCTGCCCCACAGGTGGGTTGCCGAGTTCACCAGCCATGTGGCGTGCAGGCCCAGGGTCACCCGCAGCAGAACGCCCCACAGCACCATGGCAATCCCGTTCACCGGTCCGCCCCAAAGCCATCCGCCCGCGAACAGCAGCAAGGCGCTCAGCGTTATGGGAACCCAGTGGTACTTGCTAAGCCAGACGTAAAAGCGGTCGCGCCTCAGGTCGGGCGAGTAGCGGAACAGCGTCTCGGTCTGCGCGTGCAGCGCGGCGCCGAACAGGATCCAGCCGGCGTGCGCCCACCACCCGCCTTCGCGGGGCGTGTGCGGGTCGCCTTCCTGGTCGCTGAGCTGGTGATGGACGCGATGCGTCGAAACCCAGAAGATCGGTCCGCCCTCGAGCGACATCGTGGCGAACACCGACATCACGTATTCCAGCCACTTGGGCACGTGGTACCCGCGATGCGTGAGCAGCCGGTGATAGCACATGCCGATGCCCACATTGATGGCCAGCACATAGAGCACCGCCATCGCCAGCAGGCGCTGCCAGCTGAACAGAAACAGCGCCGCCAGTGCGCCGACGTGAAACAGAACCATGATCGCCACGGTGAACCAGTTAAGGCCGTAGCTTTCGGTGGCGGCGCGGCCCATGCGAATCTGCTGCCGCGCGGGAACGGCGTGGACCGCGGTGGAGGCTGCAGCTTCGTGCGCTGCTGGAATCGGATTCGATGAAACGACAGTTGTGGTTTCAGGGGATGATACGGTTGCTGCGGATGCCATGTTTAGGGAAGAACCTCACGGAGTGGCATTTCGCCGCTCTCACGCCCAATTGTATAGGAGGCCATGCATAGTCTGCACCCGGAGTTGACTGGATGTCTTTGAAATCCATACAACTTTCGTAATAAGTGAGCAGTATTGATCACTTATCGCAGGTTTACTCAATGAAGAGCGACGTTCGATCTCGGTAGTGGCCGGTGGGTTGCGCAACGTGACGACGCCATCGACCATTTGGGCGGGCGCGCCGTTGACGCGCGCTGACTCGATTTGCTGGCCGGGCGCAAGCGGCAGATGCACTGAGATCGCGGGAACGGATGCGGGTGTGGTTTCGATGCGGACATTGAAATGCCTATCATCGGCCTCGCGCAATTGGAATGAAACGGAAGCGCCAAAGGTCGTCGGTGCCGACTCTACGCCGATTTCTTCTCCGGCGCCGATCCAGCGCGCTGGGATTCCGGTAAGCAGCCGCAGCGTGTCGCCGTCTTCACGCAGCAGCATATCGCGCACCAGCAGGACAAGGTTGGCATTGCCCCAGGCCTCCGGCATGTCGCCGGTGCCATGGCCGTTTTCGACCTTTGCGGCATTGCCCGATTTGCAGGCGACTGGAAGCCGTTTGTCTACCTTGATCTCTTCCTTGAAAACGTTGGTCGAATAACCGTGGTTGAGCGCGGATGTCAACAGAGAGATCGTCTTTTCAATATCGCCGCGGCGCAGATAAGTTTCGGCCACATTCAGCGATTCGCCCGGCCACACCCCTCCCTGGCCCATCCATGCCATGTTCGTCGGTAGTCCCTGTAACTCGGTGCGGCGCGTGTGGCTCAGCAGGTTTGTTACCCAGGGATCGTCGGCGGCCAACAAATTGGTAGGATAGACGGCCACAAAGCTCTGCGAAACGGCTCCGTCAGGCAACGTCGGCATCGCCGGCAGATAGGGCGCATCTTCCTTCTCAAGCGCGATGGCGCGCTTCATCGACACCATGATCGCGTCCTTGTAGGCCGCGTACTCGGCGTGGTACCGTGCCGCATCCTCCTGTTTGCCCAGCTCGTCCGCCGCCTTTGCCGCCAGCTCTACGGCATAGAGAGCCCACACGTTATGGGGAAACGGGTGCCCCTCCGGCAGCCCGCTGTCGCCGTAGCTCCAGGGAAGCAGGCCGTACCAGTAATGCTTCTCGCCGGGTGCGAGCGCAGGTTCCAATTCGTCGGAACACTTCCAGGGAATCTGCCGATGGATGGGTTCGACGGCCGGCGGCGCATCGTCGGGAACCATCGACTCTTCACGGTGCAGCCGAATCCAATCCGCGGCGCGCGCCAGGTAAGGATAGGTCGAGGCGAGCCATTGCCGGTCGCGCGAATAAAGATAGTAGTCCCAGACTGAGGCAGCGTTGCCGCCGATGTTGTCCCACGCCGGCCACCCGCTGGTCACCGGCCAGTCCCATTCGCCATCGTCCTTCTCGAGACTCAGCGCGTGGCGCACCGTTTCCTTTCCGATGTCGAGATAACCCGCGGCTTCAATGGCGCGCCCCTGGAAGTATTCGCCACGGCCCCAGAACTCGCGGTAGACAGCTGGGCCATCCAGCGTCCAAAGTTCGCCGTTGGCGTCGCGCTCCGTCAGGATGAGCGTATAGGCCAGCGACGACCAGTAGAAATCTTCGAGTTCCCTGAGCCGCGCAGGCAACCCGAGGCGCGTGCCCTTCGACCAGAGCTCATCCCAGGACCGGCGCGCTTCCCCAAGCAGCTCCGGCCCACTGGTTGGCGTCAATTCCGGTTCCTTTGCGGCCGGATAGTCATACGGCACCCGCACCAGGAACGAAACAGACCTGCCCGCGCCCAGGCTACGCCGTGAAACCAGCTCGAAGCCCTTCGCCTGGGTTGCTCCCTCTCCAACATTTGCAGCGGGCGCCAGGCTCGCAAGCAGGAGACCATCGTGGGCTGCCAGATGATTGCCGTCTGCGTAGGCAGGTAAGTTGCGCTGCTTGCCGGTCAACTGCAGATTTATGCGCGCGACGCTCCCTGCGGGGTTCTTTACTTCGATCCAGACCACATCCATGGGCGTTCCGTGGTCCACGACAGCAAAGGCGGTCTCTTCAGCGGTGAGCTCGAACAGTGCGAGATGGGTGACAACAAAGGGATAGCGGCCCTGATACAGGCTCTGCCCGGTGACTTTGAATACCTCGTGGCGCGCTCCAACTTCCGCGGTCAGCACGATGCCCAGATCCGCGTCCATCTGCGCGCTGAATCCGATGGGCACATCCTTGCCCTTGCGCGCCAGGCTCCATTGCGACCACTTCAGATTGCCGTCGCGGTCGACGATCGTCTTGTGATCTCCCATGGGCAGGCCAATCAGGCTTTGCGCGTCGACATTTGCATATTCGTGCGTAAGGTGCAGTGCCGTCTGCGCCGAAGCGCCCGCCCCAGGAATAAGCAGCACCAACAGGGACGCTGTTCGCGCGGATCTGCTTTGGAATAAAGAGAGAGCTTTCATGGCAAGAACCCCACGCCGGAATGGATCATTCTAAGCTGCCAGAGCGGAACCAGGGTAACCGTGTCCCGATGAGATTTGTACAAGGTCGCCGCTCCCTGATGGTCGCGTCAACTTGAGTGCTGTGGCTTCGAGATACAGCATCCCTGGTTCCGCTGTAGGTGGAGCAGTGTCTTACTCGCTGATCTGGGTCGCGATCTCTCCGGGTCCGCTTACAAACAGCTTATCCGCCTGGCCGCGCAGCACTCGGTAAAGCGCGAACTGGCGCTGGGTGGCGCCGCGCAACTCGAAAAGCAGTTCACCGCGGTTGTCGGCCATTGCGTCCACGGCGTCCACCAGCCGCATCCGCGGCGTATCGTCCAGGTGGGCGGCATCGGTCACATTCTTCAGCAGCACCACCACATTGCCGTAGAGATCCGGCTGGGCCACCAGCGTGACAAATCTCTCCTGAACGCCCTGACCGTCGCTGTGCGCTGACAGCACCATGGTCGCTCCCGAACCGTAGGCTAGCTCGAAGACCCGGAACTGTTCATCCAAAAGCGGCGCGGGAGGCAAAGGAGCCGGCGTTGCCTTTCTGTGTGCCGTCGCCGCCGTTCGTTTGGGCGCGGACGTGGCTGGCGCACCCGGAGGGTTCCCGGGCGGAGTCAGCCCCAACGCCTTGCGGGCAATATCCTCCATGTCTGCCTTCATTTTGGCCTCGTCGTCGGGGTTGGCCCAGCTGTAGCTCCACAGATGCTCCGGGCGGCTCTTTGCATCGGAAACGGCCACGGCCTGGTGCATGTCAGCAGGCAGACCCATCAGGGTGGGAAGCACGCTGAGGCCCTCTCCTGTTACCTTGCCCCGCTGCAGCCGCGGCCGGTCAGGATCGGTGCTGTCCGGCACCGAATCCACATAGCCCACATCTTCTGGCTTCTTGCTGTTCTTTTTCTTCAATGTAGGCCGGTCGGGATCGCTTGTCCCTGCGCTGCTCGACGAATCGTCATCGGAGGTCTTCTTGTGCAGCGTAGGCCGATCGGGGTCCTGCGTAGTGCTGGAACCCGTGCTCGAAGTACTTGTGTCGCCGCTGCTGTCGCTTGTGTCCTTTCTGTGCAGCGTGGGCTGGTCAGAACCGGAAGTGGAACTCGGCGTCGTGTTTGCCGTGCTTGTATCGCCGCCGCTGTCGCTTGTGTTTTTCTTGTGAAGCGTTGGCCGGTCGGGGTCTTGGGCCTGTCCGGCTGAGTCTGATCCGGAGCTGCCGCCATTCGTGCCGGTTCCCGAGGCTGGCGTGTCGCCGGCGGGATGCTTGCGGTGCAGGGTCGGGCGATCGCTCTGGGCGTCCTCGCCCCAGATTTCCCTGCTGGCGTGGGCCACCTGAACTGCGGGTTTGGCCCTGGGCAGCGGCTTCCACACACCGAATCCAACCCAGGAACCCTGCTCCTGGCCTGCGCCGTTAATGTCGAACAGGCCCACGGTCTTGCCATTGTCCTTGAGTTCGTACTCCACCTCGCCGCTCAGGGCAAGTGGCTGGGGCCGGGCCAGGTAGATGCCGCCGTCCTGCAATTCCTGGCCGTCGAACACGCTGACGGGCACGATCCGGCTGGCCTTGGGATGCTGCTCGTCGCCCGTCCACTCCAATACTGCGACTGAACGTACCTCGGGAACGTCCGGGCTCGCCTTGGTCACCTGGCCGGGGTATTGTGCGCTGGCCGGCAGCCCGGCCAGAAGCGCTGCGCCTGCCAGCACCGTTGACCCGATCAACATTGGCCGTGTCAAAATTGGCCGATTCAGGAAAAGTCTTCTCCTGAGCAATGACACCTGCCGCCCACCTCGTAAATAATCGAACTTGATGGCCACTTTAGGCCCTCCATTACCAACCTGCGAGGACATTCCCCATGGAACTCAACGAGAAAGTCGCCGACTTCACCCTGCAAACCGACGAGGACAAGACCGTCAGTCTCTCCGACTATGCCGGCAAGCCCGTCATACTCTTCTTTTACCCCAGAGCGGATACTCCTGGCTGCACCATTGAGGCCTGCGGCTTCCGCGACACCTTCAAGAAGCTCCAGGCGGCCGGGGCGGTGGTGCTGGGCATCTCCCGCGACACGCCCAGCGACCAGGCCAAATTCCGCGCCAAGTTCGACCTGCCCTACACACTCCTTGCTGATGTAGACGAGAAAGTTTGCAATCAGTTTGGCGTGATGAAGGAAAAGAACATGTATGGGAAGAAAGTGTGGGGCATCGAGCGGACCACCTTCGTGATTGGCCCGGACCGCACGCTGCTGCACATCTTTCCCAAGGTTACGCCCGAAGGCCACGCCGAAGAGGTGCTGGCCCTGATAAAGGAATGGAACAAGGCGCACAAGTAAAGCGGAGGGGCGGCACAGTTGCTGCCGTTCCACCCTTCGAGCATAAGGCGCCCGAAGGATGGGGCACGCTGCTGCCACGCGCCTTCTTTGAGGCATCGCCCAAGTGGGTTGCTCCGCGGCTGCTGGGCAAAGTGCTGGTCCACAAGACGGGCGCGGGGCTGCTTGCCGGGAGGATCGTTGAGGCGGAGGCCTACCTGGGCCCGCACAACCGCCCGCCTGACCCGGCCTCCCACTCCCACCGCGGCCCCACTCCGCGGAACTCCGTTCTCTTTGGTCCCGCGGGGCATGCGTATGTCTATGCAATCTACGGCCGCTACTTTTGCATGAATATATCCTGCGAAGCCGAGGGCCGGGCCGGATGCGTCCTGCTGCGCGCGCTTGAACCTGTGCCTGATCCGGTTGCCGGACCCGGCGACTTGAGTCTGACGCAAATGACGCGGAATCGTGGCCTTGCGCCCGGTGCTCCCGCCCGTCAGCTCACCTCCGGCCCCAGCCGTCTCTGCCAGGCGCTGGGGCTCACGCGCCTGCGCCATAATGGATTGGACCTGCTCGATCCGGCCTCTCCGCTGCAGTTGCGCGACGATGGCTTTGTTGTCAGCGAAGTGCTGGTAACGCCCCGCATCGGCATTCGGCACGCAGTGGATTGGCCCCTGCGTTTTGCGCTGCCTGACCACGATTGCGTGTCTGGACCGAAGTCCCGGCCGAACTCCGGACCCAGGAAGATGACGAAAGGTTCAGTAGGCAGGCGCATCTTTCTTGGTTAGAATTCCGTCCATCGGATAGAAGCTATCCCAACCCGCGAGGAAACTTCGCTTGAAAACTACTTCCCTGTCTCCGCCCGCCGCCGCGATTGTCTTGTTGACCGCGGCCGTCTTCGCTATCACCACACTGGCCCAGGCCCCGCAAGCCCCACAGCAAGGCCCACCAACTGGAGGCGGCCGGCCGCCGCGCAGCTATCCCGCGCCCACCAATTTGAAGGTGCTGCCCAAGGATCTGACCGGGCAACAGGTTCACGAGATCATGGAAGGGTGGGCCGGCTCGCTGGGCGTGCACTGCGATACCTGCCATCAAGCCGACCCCAACAACCCCGGGCCCAACGGCCGCCCGCGCCTCAAGTTTGAGGACGACTCCAAGCCGGAAAAGCAGATGGCCCGGATCATGTACACCATGACCGAGGACATGAAGAAGAACTATGTGGCCAAGGTCGCGGAGATGGACAAGATGGGGTCACCCGCCGCGCCTTTGACCTGTGGCACCTGCCATCGCGGCCATTTGGATCCCGAAGCGTTCGTCATCCCGCCCGAAGAAGGCCCACGCGGACCGGGAGGCCCGCCGCCCGCCGCGGGAATGCCGCCCATGCAGCACCAGAACTGAGGCCTTTACGGCTTCCAGACAAAGGTGGCCACCGATCCTGCCGGCAGAATCGTAGCCACCTTTGCTCCGTGGAAACCAATCCGGAACGTCTGACTCGTAGTTGCCGCATTCAAGGTGTAGAGAACGATGGTGCCGTCGGGGTTGCGGAAAGCAACGTCTTTCAACTGCGTTCCCGCAGGCTCGTCTGAGGCGATGCGCACCGCGCCGGGCAGCAGAAACTTGCTGGCTTGTCCCAGCACGTAGTAGTCGGGTTCCGGCTTGACCGGATTTCCCGGCTTATCCAGATCGATAGTGACCAGTCCCCGGCAAGTGCCGCAGCCGTCCACATGCGGACCGTGGTCCTGGTCGGTAGCCAGCGCCCACAGCACGTAGCTCTTGGCCCAGTTGCGCATCACGGCGATCAGTTCGGCCGCTTCTTCGGCCAGCACGTTGCCCTTCTGCCAGGTGCCGCCGCTCGATTCGGTCACCCACTGGTCCTTTTGCGGAAATTCCTCGTGGAACTTCGTCATCACCGCCGGATCGCCCCCGTAGTGGTGCCAGGCGGTTCCCGCAACCAGGGCGCCGGCTTTCGGATCCTTCAGAACGGTCTCCGGGTAATCGGGCCGGTCCCAGTTGTGGTCGTAGGCCATCACTTTGGTCTTCAGCCCCGCGGCGGCCATTGCCGGGCCAAGTGCATTGGCGAAGAAGGCCGCCTGGTCCACTGCCGGCATCTGCATTCCGCTGTACGTTGGCGGCGCGTAGAGCGGCTCGTTCTGCACGCTCAGCGCGTACACCGGCACGCCGGCAGCCTGGTAGCCTTCAACCGTCTTCACCAGGTAGTTGGCGAGGGCCGGGTAGAACTCCGGGCGCAGGCTCGAGGGCTGCTTCGCGTCCGGACCCGAGCCCTGCCCCGAGCCCGGTGTTGATCCCAGCATCGAACCTGAAGTCTTCATCCATCCCGGCGGACTCCACGGTGTGAGCATTACGTGGATGGCGGGATTGAGCGCAAGCGCCTTCCTGAGCAGCGGAAGGATGTACTCCTGGTCGTGAGCAAGCGAGTAGTGGGCCAGATCGGGGTCGGACGCACCGGCCGGGGTGGTGCAGGCCTGGTCTGTCTGCTGGCACAAGTCGTCGTAGGAATAAAATGTCACCGCCAGATCGGAGGAACCGATGGGCTGGCGTAGAAAGCTCACGGTGATGCCGTCTTTGCGGCTAAATAACATTTTGAAAGCCGCATCGGTCTGCGCCTGCGTGATTTTTTTGGCGAACAACCACGCAGCCGAGTCGGTCAGCGACGCCCCAAAGCCATCGATCTCCTGGAAGCTCTGCCCCTCGTCCACGGTAATGAGTGGGGCGGTCTGGCCGGGGTCGGCTTTTGTGGAGAAGTGCAGCGTATGGAGCTGCGAGAGAGCTTCGAGCAGGTCTGGAGTGGTCTGGTAAACGGAGATGGACTGGGCGCCGGCGGAGGTAACAGCGGCCAAAGCAATGCAAGCAGCAAGAATCGCGCAGCGCGGCACGATGCCTCCTTCAGGCGAAAGGAAAATCGTAGTTCATTTCCTGAGGCTGCGGGAAGGCCATTCACTCGTTCCCCTTCAGCCCGCCTTCCTTGAATAATCTCCGCTCTTGCCGCCCGTTTTCGCCTCAAGCTGCACATTGCGGATGACGATCGACTTGTCCAGAGCCTTGGTCATGTCGTAGACGGTGAGAGCGGCGACGGCCGCGGCGGTGAGGGCCTCCATCTCCACGCCGGTGGGGCCGGTGCTGGCTGCTGTTGCCGTAATGCGTACTCCTCCAGCCGCAATCTCCGCCTGCACGTCAACATGCGTGAGGGTGAGTGGATGGCACATGGGAATCAGATCGGAAGTACGCTTGGCTGCCTGGATGCCGGCGATGCGCGCCACCTCCAGCGGATTCCCTTTGGGGTTGGCAGGCAATGCCGCAAGCACGGCGGCTGACAGTTCGATAAAGGCCGAGGCGGTCGCCGTGCGGCGGGTTGGCTGCTTGGCGCTTAAATCCACCATGGAAGCCTGGCCGACTTCGTTGAAGTGCGAAAGTTGCGAGGATTTCGCCATTGTGTTCCTCAATAAAGCAATATGCGGACGATCGCGCCTGGCTCTGGATGATGGGGGACTTCCGGCAAAACCAGAAAGCAGTTGGAACAGGCCATGGCGGCCAGATCGCCGGAGCCTTGCCAGGGAACAAGCGCCACCTCCGGCAACTGGCGGACGGCTCCGAACGTGCATTTTGCAGGCAGAAAGCGCGTCAGATCCGCCTTTCCATGCTTACCGGTTGCCGGGGCCAGCCGCGCCAGCGCAAAGCGCGGACCGAATTCAAGACTCCCGGCAAGCGCAGCCAGCACCGGCGCCGCAAACAGCAAGAACGTAACCGCCGAAGAGACCGGGTTTCCCGGCAACCCGAAGAACGGCAAAGTGCGCGGCAGGATGGGCGAGCGCGCCCCTGCGTTGCCGGCCGTCTTGCTGGCTGCACTGCCGGCCGGATTGCCGGCCGTGTTGCGGTGCCTGGGTATCTCCCCGAAGACCAGCGGCTTGCCGGGCTGGATGCGCACGCCGTTAAAGAAGAAACGGGCGCCGGCGCGAGCCAGAGCCGGCTCGACAAGATCGAATTTGCCCGCCGAGACACCCCCCGTGATCAGCAGTAGGTCGGCCTCCCCGGCCTGGGCAAGTGCTGTGTCCAAAGCCCGCGCATTGTCTGACGCAGTAGGCAGAACCCATGGCTCGCCGCCCGCCGCCACCACCATCGCCGCCAGCATGGGGCCATTCGAGTTGCGAATCTGGCCGGGGGCAGGCAAGGACTTGACCGGCACAATCTCGTCGCCGGTGGTAAGGATGGCCACGCGCGGCCGGACGAAGACCTCGAGAGCGGCGTGGCCGCAAGCCGCTGCCAGGGCCACTTGCGCGGACGCGATTGCAGTTCCGGCAGGGAGCAGTTCATCTCCCTGGCGCGCCTGTACGCCTTGGGCGACGATGTTCTCGCCTGCCGCAATGGCGCGCTTCGGAGCCAGCCTCACCTGTCCATTGGCTGTCTCCACATGCTCCAGCATCATCACGGCATCGGCGCCAGGTGGAACCGGGGCGCCGGTCATGATCTCCCAGGCAGCGCCTGGCGGCAACTTGCCGGCCGGCGCCTCGCCCGCGCGTGTGGCGCCGGCGATGGCGAGAGGTACATGCGCGGAGGCCTCTTGAGCCCGGCAGGCAAAGCCATCGCGGGTTGAGCGGGCAAAGGGCGGCTGATCGCGGTCTGCGGGCAGAGGCCGCGCAAGCACGCGCCCCGGCGCCCGGCCAAGCTCTACCCGTTCGACCGAAGGCCGGAACTGGCCCAGTCGGCCGGCGTATGCGGCAACCTGCGCCGCGGCTTCCTCATAGCTGGGCAATACAGAGCTCATGCAATGGATTGTAGAGGTTCAGGAAGGCGAGAGTGTTTTTGAACAGCACTCGAGAAAGCCCAGAAACACTGAGGGACGCATCCGGCAATCGGACGCGTCCCTCAAGAGAACATCAAGCGATGCAGCTTGCTACTTCGATTTGGCGGGAGCCTTGTAGTTGGAGTTGATCTTCTCTCCCGCCTGATCCAGGATTCCCTTGACCTCTACGGCATATGGGCCCGTGGGAGCCAGCGCCAGGTACCTCTGGTAAGCCTCGGTGCAGGCGGGAGGCAGAATGATCCGATTCGTCTTGGGGTCGATGGTGGCTTGCTGAATAAGCCCCTGGCCCTTGATGTAGTAGAGGATGGCCTGGTTGGGATCGACGGCGAGGGCTTCGTCGGCCGCCTTCACCTGGGCATCTGCGTTCCTCTCCTGGAAGAAGATGACTGCTTCATTGCGCAGGTGGAACGAAGCCCGCGTGGGATCGGCCTTGGCTGCTGCGTCAAAGGCAGCGTTCGCTTCTGGAACCTTGCCCTGCCGCGCGTAAACCTCACCCAAGCCGGCGTCGGCTACGCCGATTACCTCCGGCTTCGGCTTCTTGGATGCGGTCTCCAGCGCAAGAGACTTCTTGTAGTTGGTTTCCGCATCGTCATACTTCTTCAGGCCAAGATCCGCGCGCGCCAGGTTCGTCCACAGGATGGACTGGTCCGGCATGAGCGTGGTGTCCTTCGTCATCAGGGTTTCGATCTCGTTGTACTTCGCATTCCTGATATCGGTCGCCTTGGCTTCCACCGCATCCCGCGTAGCTGTCGCTCCCAAATCCTGCGTGGCCTGGGCGCGCGCGTTCTCGGCGTCCTTGATGTCCTGGTTCACAAGCTTCAGGTCGGCGTTGAGGCTGTTGATGACCTGGTTGGCCTTGATGGCCTCCGCATTCTGCTTCTTCAGGTCTTCCAGAGCCTTCTTCTGTTCTGCAGGCATCTTGTCGATGAAATCCTGGCGCGACATGTCGATGTCCTGAGTCACATCCTGGCCTTCCACAATCTTCACGCCCCTGTACATGTCGACCATCTTGCCGACGGGCGTATCGGCCGCGCGGTAAACAGCCGAATAGGCGCCGGGAGTCGCCTCGCCGGAATAGTTGCCATCCGGACCCACCGGAAAGGTGAACTTCAAGGTCGCGCCGCCGTCTGTCGACAGGCTCACCGTGCCGCTACCCTGGGGCTCGCCGGTGGGATTGGTCACATGGCCGTGAATTTTACCCGTGGGTCCAGTAGGTGCTTGTGCAAATGCGGGCAACAGGGCAAAGGCCAGCAGGCCCAGCCAAAGTGAGAGGTTGCGTTTCATCTTCTTCTCCTTGGGAGCGGCGCGAACCATGTTGGCAGCGCGCTCTAAAAAATCGTATGTTTCAATACTCGTCGGACCCGCCGGAGAGGGCCAGAGGTTCATCTCCAGCAAGCGTGCCTTTGCGAACCATTGCCCTGCGGCAGATCGCCGCAAAGACCCGGAATCCAGCTTCCTCTGCGGCCGGGCAGCCACTGCGGCTTGAAAGCCCGGCGCGCAGATTGCATTTCATGGCAAAACCAAAGTTAAATCCAATCGCGCACCCGGCACAAGGGGGGCGCGGCAGGAAGTATTCGCCTGACCGTGCCTGAAGCTGCGCTCATGCTGTATCCAGGGACGCTTGAACCCGGCCTCGAGTTGCACCGTCCCGCAGCCATGGCCCTCCGGGTGCATTCCGCCAAACAAACTCAACCTACCATGTTAGTGCGTCCGAATGGCCCATGCGTGTGGCCTGTATCACACTCTAAAATAGAAGCATGGCGACAATGATCCGGACCGCAACGGCTGCGGATGTCCCGCAGATTCTGGCTTTCATTCGCGCGCTGGCCGCCTACGAGCGCGCGCCGGACGCCGTGTCCGCATCCGAGGCAGGCCTGCTGCGCGACGGATTTGGGCCCAACCCTGTCTACTACTGCCTTATCGCCGACCACGACGGCCAGCCGGCAGGCTTTGCCCTGTACTTCTTCAACTACTCCACCTGGTTGGGGCGGCCAGGCATCTATCTCGAAGACATCTTTGTTCAGCCGGAGTTCCGGGGTCGGGGCATCGGCAAGGCGCTGCTCCAGCAGGTAGCCGCCATCGCCGTCCAGAAGGGCTGCCCGCGGCTGCAATGGGAGGTCCTGGACTGGAATACCCCGGCCATCGACTTCTATCGCGCCATGGGCGCTGAGTTCCTTGACGAATGGCGCAACGTGCGCGTCAGCGGCGACGCACTTGAACGCCTGGCTGGGGTAGCGGCCGCCGAAGCAGAGCAGGCGGAGCCCGCAAAATGAAGATTCGTGTCATCGGCGGCGGACTGGCCGGCCCTGAAGCCGCGCTCACCGCCGCACGGCTCGGCTGCGAAGTGGATCTTTACGAGATGCGCGCCGTGGTGGACGGAAAACCCGCCTGACCCCGGCCCACCTAACCACCGACTTCGGAGAGCTGGTCTGCTCCAACTCGCTCAAGAGCGAGTCGCCCAATACGGCGCCCTGGCTGCTCAAGCAGGAGATGCGCCGCGCCGGCTCCGCCCTGCTGCGCATTGCAGATCAGACCGCAGTCCCCGCCGGTCACGCCCTGGCCGTGGATCGCGTCGAGTTCTCCCGGCTCATCGCCGCGGCCATCGCCGCCGAACCCTCCATTCGCGTGATTCGCGAAGAGGTCACTAGTCTAAGCACTTCACTCGTCCAAAACCAGGACGGCACGAAGTGCACGATCTTAGCCACCGGCCCGCTCACCTCCGACGCCCTCAGCCGCGAGATCGAGCGCCTCACCGGCTCCGGCCACCTGGCCTTCTACGACTCCATCTCCCCCATCGTCGACGCCGAATCCATCGACATGAATCGCGTCTACATGGCCGCGCGCTGGGACAAGGGCACCGCCGACTACATCAACTGCCCCATGAACCGCGAGGAGTTCGACCGCTTTCTCGATGCGCTGCTGGCCGCCGAGGCCGCCGAAGCCAGAGAGTGGGAGAAGCTGGATTACTTTGAAGGCTGCCTGCCCATCGAAGTTCTGGCCCGCCGCGGCCGCGACACGCTGCGCTTCGGTCCCATGAAGCCGGTAGGCCTGCGCGACCCGCGCACCGGCAAGACGCCCTGGGCCGTGGTGCAACTGCGCAAGGAAAATCTACGCGCCGACAGTTACAACCTGGTCGGCTTCCAGAACCATTTGAAGTTCGGCGAGCAGGCCCGCGTTCTGCGCCTTATTCCCGGCCTTGAAAAGGCCCGCTTTCTCCGCTACGGCCAGATTCACCGCAATACCTACATCTGCGCGCCGCTGCTGCTCGACGAAAACCTGCGCCTCAAGAAGGAGCCGGGCATTTTCTTCGCCGGCCAACTTTCAGGCGTAGAAGGCTATACCGAGTCCATCGCAACAGGAATGTTAGCTGGAATTTACGCCGCCGCAATCGCGCGCGGCGAAGAGCCGGTGCCCGTTCCGCGCGCGACCGCTCTCGGCTCGCTGGTCCACTACATCACCCACGCCGACCCCAAGGACTTTCAACCCGCCAACATCACGTTCGACCTCCTCGAACCTCTCGAAGAAGAGCTGCGCAAGAAAGTCCGCGACAAGAAAGAGTGGCATCGCATCCAGTGCGAGCGTGCGCTGGCTGCGTTCGATGCGTGGTTGTGTGAGATTCCGCACCCGGCCGCGGAACTTCGCACCTAGATTTTGCGTAGTTCCGTGCTACGCTATGCCTGTTTCGGAAAGGTCTCATATGCGCACCATCTCTGCCGCCGATGCCGTTTCGCCTGCCATTCAACGCACCAGGGAGTTCCTCTTCAGGCCATTCAGCTGGGGAACCTATCTGAAGCTTGGCCTGGTCGCGATCATCACGGAAGGACTCGGGAGCAATTTCCAGTCCTCGACGCACGGTAGTGGTACATCGTCGGGACATGGACCGATGGTCACTCCGCCGTTCCACCTTGCGCCGGTGTGGATCGCCGCGATTGTGGCGGCCGTGCTGGTGGCGATTATCTTGTCCATTGTGGTGTTCTACTTGATCACGCGGCTTCGGTTTGCTTACTTTCATTGCCTGATCCACAACACAAAGGAGATTCGGCCGGGTTGGTGGATCTATCGAACCCAGGCAATGCGCTTTTTCTGGCTGAACCTGGTGGTGGGATTTTGCTTTGTGCTGCTGGTGGTGTTGGTCGCGATTCCGTTTGCCGCTGGGTTCTGGCATCTGTTTCAAGAGACTCAAAACGGAGGCCATCTCGACCTCGGATTGTTGCTGTCTCTTGTTTTGCCCCTTATTCCCATCTTCCTTCTGCTGGCGCTCGCTGCAATTGTGACCGACTTGATTTTGCGCGATTTGATGCTGCCGCATTTCGCGCTCGATGACGCAACGGCCGGCGAGGCCTGGATCCAGGTGTGGGCTCGCATCAGGGCCGAGAAGAGGCAGTTTCTCGTTTACGCGCTGCTGCGAGTGGTGCTGCCTTTTATTGCGACGATCGGCTTGTTCATCGTGCTGATTATTCCGGGGCTCATGCTGGCCGGTTCACTTGCGGCGGTTGAATTCGGTCTGCACTCCGCCTTCGCGGATTCCACGGGCGCATCCGCGGTTGTCGGCATTCTTCTCGAAGTCTTCTTTGGCGTGCTTGCATTCGGCTTCGCGCTGTTGGCCAGTATCTGCCTTGGGGGGCCTTTGAGCACGGGGATACGGGAATATGCGCTGATATTCTACGGCGGCCGATATAAGGAGCTGGGCGACATACTCTACCCGCCGCTTCCGCCAGCGCCGCCTGAAACCGGTGCACCCAAGTTTGCTTGACCATGCCCACCCATCGCCGCAACATTGTGTTCTCAATCCTGTTCGCCGTCTTCGGCGGCCCGGGGATCTTGCTCATCTATCTGCCGCTGTGGATCACGCGCTTCCGCATTCCCGCCGGCGAACCGCTGTGGCAGACGCTCATCGCCGCCGCGCTCATCTTTGCCGGGCTCACGCCGGGTCTTGAATCCATTCGCCGCTTCATCTATGTGGGCCGGGGAACGCTCATACCCGTCGCGCCTCCGGAGCGCCTGGTGGTGAGCGGCTTCTATCGCTATGTGCGCAACCCCATGTACGTTGGCGTCCTGGTCGCGCTTGCCGGTGAGGCAATCCTCTTCTGGAACCGCGGCATCGTGATCGAAGCTGTGCTGGCCTGTGTTGGTTTCAATCTCTTCGTCCGCCTGCACGAGGAGCCCTCGCTCACCCGCCGCCACCCTGAGGAGTATTTGCGCTACAAGAGCAATGTCCCTCGCTGGCTGCCGCGCTTTACGCCCTGGAACGGCGACCAAGGCTGACTTCAGGAACCTTTCCCGCTCCCGCAGTGTCAAAGATGAGAGGGTGACATTTCCGCATTTGCGCCTCGGCGGACGTGGCGGGGTCCCCACGGCTCGGGGTCCCCGGCGAGCGATCTCTGCTCGCTGGGGTGGGGGGACGGGTCCATGTCCGTGGGGTGTTGGCGTGTACCCTGAAGACGGAGCACATTCATGCGTTGGATTCCAATTCTGGTTTGCTCGGCCCTGCTGGCCGGGAGCGCAGGCTCTGCCGCGGCGCAGACCGCGCCGGCAAGAGCAGCCGCGCCGGGCAATGCAAACAGCAAGCCCACCGCCAAAGAGGCGGTGACGACTCTGATGCTTCCGCCGTCGCCCCGAGCGCTGCTGCCCGACGCCCTTGATGGGTGGGTGGAAACAGAGCCTCCCAAATCCCTCGCCGATCCTGCGCAGGCCGATCCGGCCAATGCAGCCGCCCTCAAGGAATACGACTATACCGGCGGCGCCTCCGTCACCTACAAGCGCGAGGGCGAGACCCTCAGCGTGCGCGCGCTGCGCTTCCAGGACGCCAGCGGCGCTTACGGCGCTTACTCCTTCTACCGCCAGAATGGATGGATGAAGGAAGACATAGGCGCCGGCGCGACCTCCGACCACAACCGGGTGCTTTTCTGGAAGGGCGACACGGTGGTGGATGCAACCTTTTCGCACATCGGGCCCATGTCCGCCGCTGAAATGCGCGAACTGGCTAGCCGTTGTGCCCAACCCGCCGGGAACCAAGGCGATGATGCCGCCCATTCTGGCGAATCTGCCCCAGCGCTTCGCTCGATCCCCAGACTACGCACTACGCGGTAGGACCGGCCGGCTACGCGGGAGCGGGCGGCGTGTTGCCGCCGGACCTGGTGGGCTTTGACCGTGGCGCCGAGGCCGTAACCGCAAATTACGCGCTCAACTCCGGACCCGCCACGCTCACCATCATCGACTACCCCACGCCGCAGATGGCCCAGGCGCAGGAGCCGAGGATTCGCGACTACATCAAAGCGGGAAGCAAGGCCCAGCCGCCCTGGCCCAAGCCGCTCCAGGATTCCGACCTGGCTTCGCTTGAAGTCCGGCGCAGCGGCCCTCTCGTTGTGCTGGTCAGCGGCGACGCCATTCCCGACGAAAGCCACAAGCTGCTCGAGATGGTCCACTATGAAGCCGATCTCACCGCGCTTCCTCAGTCATCGGAATCTGAGGTCACAAAAACCACCAAGCTGCTCATGGGCATTGCCGCTATCGTGATCATCGGGGGCAGCGCCGCGCTTTTGCTGGGATTCTTCCTCGGCGGCGGCAGGGCGCTGTACCGCATTATGCGAGGAAAGCCTGCCTCCTCGGTCTTCGACGAAGAATTTATCCGTATCGATTTGCGGGAAGAATGGGACGAAACGCCTCAGTCGATCAAAGGTCCGCATCCGAAGGGTTAACTGCGGTATAGGCTTGTGGAAAACAGGACATAAACCCGAAGAAACACCCCTAAAAGACGGGAATTGACGGGTGAAGAAAGGCGAACATACGCCGAAGAGTTTTGCCGCTCACCTGCTGGACAGCCTTCGCTAACTATATGAAATAGAAATACTTATTCCAGCAGAGATTTCTCCTTGACACTCCCTTCCCCCTCTCCTACTATGCAGCCAGAAAGTTCTGATGGTTTTGCCTCCGTTGGAACTATTCTCCCTGAGGAGAGAGCTGCCCTGTTGCCGGGCGGCTCTTTCCGTTTTTAGCGGTTTATGATTCGGCGCTTTCCGGGCCCTCCTTCAAGTCCGCCGATTCAGTCCACTCGTTCCCGCATGCTTCGCATTTCCACGAGTTGAACGGGTCCACGCTTTCAAGCACAGGGTCTCCGGCGCCGCAGTTTGGACAGACAGGCGTCTCGAACTCCGGCGACTGCATTTTGGATAGCTCGACGATCTCCTTTGGAATCGGCCGCGCGGCAATCTCGCGCGCTTCGTCAAATCGATCGGCGGCGACCAGTATGCGGGGACTTCTCTGGTCCAATTGAGAATACGGAGAATACGATCCCCCCGGCCCCTCGATCCAGCTCTCGATGCCGGCTCGCCTCAACACCTCGCAGATTTGCCATGCCTCCTCACGATCCTCACACTCGCAAAGCACCGTCTTCCATGTGTATTCGTGGGGAACATCGCCATCCTGCACCGCCGCGCCGCTGCCCAACAGGTCGATGTCCGATGTATTGACGCCGGGATCCTGTTGCGGTGCCCAGGGAAGGCCTGCTTCTTTCCGAGCCTGGCTCGCTGTGCGCGGATCTTCCAGACCGCGCTTCCTCATCTCGTCGCCGAGTACCTGCCGCGCCGCTTCGGTCAGGTCGGCGGAGTCGGCTGCCAGTTCAAGCAGCTCATCGTCGTACATCTTGCTATAGGTCTCCGTGAGCCTCTGCCATTCCACGAGCGGGTCGTTCTGCATGGGGAGAAGTATAACCGCCCTGTAAGGTCTTGCCCTGATTCAAGACGGCTTTTTCCGCGCCCTAGTGGAGCGAACTCCAGCCTATGTCGGCAGCCATGGCCCGGAGAACCACCAGCGCGGTCACCGTCACCGCCGCCAGCAGACAGGTCCAGAATCCAATGCGATTGAAAGGCACCAGCAGGGCGGTTTCTTTGCCGTAGAGCGTAAGCCCCACTTTGTCGGGCAGCAGGGCCTGGACCGCAACCGCCAGCAGAAACCCCGTGGTCCATACGATTGCGATCTTGAATGCAAGCTGAACAGTCTGTGCCAGAATGGTCATGCTTCACCTCGCCTGAAATTGATAAGCCTACATTCAACTGCTGCCGTGCGCGCAGCAGCCGGAGCGGAACTGGAGTTTAGGTGCCGTTATTGAATATCTCCCAGGCGCCTTTCCCCTGTTGAAAAAGCCCCTCGCCGACCCTGCCTTCACGATAGGTCAACTCCGGTTTCGCTGTACCGCTCAACTTTACCTTCCACCGGCGCAACGATACAATCTGAAGAGCAAGCCGAAGTAGCTCAGTTGGTAGAGCAGCTGATTCGTAATCAGCAGGTCATCGGTTCAAGTCCGGCCTTCGGCTCCATATAAACAAAAGAAAATAAAAGAGATACGCTCATTACTTAATTTAGTGCTTGATGTGCTGCATAAACTGTCACCAAGCTGTCACTGTGAGCCTCTGAGCCTGCCTTGTGGGCCTCTTGGGCTGGGGGCTGAGGGCTGAGGGCTGGACTGTGACACTCTGAGCCTGCCTGAAGGCTACAGTGAGGCTGGCAGAGGACCTTGACCTGCCCCGCATAGATCTACTTGGATTGCCTGTTGAGCCCGTGTCAGTTTGCTGCGGTCTGCCGACTTGCAGCAGGGCCAACCACGCAGTCCTCTATGGCCGCGATTACAACTCTTCAAAGAAATGTTGCAACGACACGGCTAGCGCCTGAGTGATCTTTTCGAGCGCTCTGACTCCGATTTCCTTATGCCCATTTTCTAGTTCTGATAGATGCTCGCGTGTTAGATCAGCGTGATCCGCTAACATGGCTTGAGTCCATCCGCGCTCCGCCCGCAGGACACGAATCCGCCTTCCGATCCGCACGCAAATGTCCGTTGCCATGCCTTCAGCATCGCTGTATGCTGTCGCTTACGCGTAAGCTATGGCTTACATTGGGAGTGGAGTATTAAGCACACTTTGCCAACGACGGGCTTAGGATGTAGGGCAAACCAAGAATTTAGGTTAACCTCATGGCTCTTCTCTACTTCCAGCCCGCCTGCATAGGATGAAAGAAAAAATGAAAGGAGGCAAATCAATTGAAAGCGATAGCAACTGGGAAGCTGCTGATAGGCGCTGTCGTCATTGTTGGTGTAATTGCATTCATTAATAGCGCAGATCGCAAGGCCGCGAAGGAAGCAGAAAGAGAAAAGGCTGTGCTCGCAGGGCATCCTCCCAACCCCGCAACTTACTCAGACACCAGTCTGGTTCATTGGCAGCTAAATGCAGATGATGGCGATTACAGCGTGTATCTTTCCGACAATGAATACTGCGGCCATGTCTTCTACCAAGAGGCAGACCCAGACAGCTTTCGGGAAGCGGCTTACGTTGTGGAAGATCCAGTTGGCAAGGCAATGAATCAAAGTGACCTTGAGCGTTACCACAACTTCAAGGACTTGGACGATGCGCGAATGTATCTTTGGACTCGTTGCGAAGCTGTCGAGTTGGCCGACAGAGCCAATCGCGCCAACTTAGCGCCCGGAGAGATAAATGGTTCCTCTTCAGAACCCGCCCAGGCTCCTCAAGGGCCGAGTCCAGCTCCGGTACAGGAAACCGATCCGCCAACTGTCAAGTAGCTGCCACTTGCCCCACGGCATATAGAAAAGTTGTCTGTGGTAGGTCTGCGCTTCAGAGCGGCTTGCTACGTGCAAAGCGAGGCTCATTCTGCACTTTCACCAAAGTTACTTCGCTCTCTGGAGCGAGAGCGAATTCTTCAGTGCCCGCTATGAGCGGGCCGTCTACGATCGAAAGCAGCGCGACATGTTCACATGCAAAAGGCGAATCTTCGTCCGGGTTCGGAGCGAGCCAACCAACCAACTCGGACAAATGCCCCTCAGCGGTTCGGACTAGAGCGCCAAAGGGAGCCAGATGGGGTGGGTCTACGTCAAGACGCTTGCGCGCCCTGATCATTGCAAGAAGTTCCGGCGTCATCGCTTGCATGTCAGGATTGTAACGCTCAATCTGTCGAGGCAGGCAATGCGGGCGACCCTCTCGCTTTCCCGTCGATAACATGATCGGGATGGGCTTCGAGAAACTCAGCGCATGGTCTGCCGTCGCCGTCGCTGGTAACGAACTCCAGTTGGATCACCGCGCTGCTCTGCTCCCCATCCTCACTGTCAAAACCAAGCACGCCCAGCCGCGAATGTACCGGCTCAGTCAATCTGCTGATCTCGCTCACCGCCCACGCTTCGCCCTGCACGGCAAGGTTCAAAATCCGCTTGGCCAAAATCTGCGCCCACGAATAGTGGTAGCTGCTGGAGCCGGGTGGATTGACCGGCAGGCCCACCGTCTTGCCCGCTTCATCCGGTGCGCGGTCGTTCAAGAAAATGTTTAGTGCTTTGGAGAGCAGCCTCTTCTCCCCTGACTTTGGCTTTCCGCCCGGCGAGCCGGACTGTCCGGGCTTGAATCCCACAGCGTTGCCTTTCTGGAAAACTGTACGCGGCAGGTTCTTCTTGCGCACACGGGTCTCGATGGGCAGATCGCCGATCTTCGGCTTAGGCTTGGTTTTGCTCTTGGGCTTCTTCATCGCACAACTCCCCACGGCGGTCTGGTCTTGCGGCGACCATCAACATACTCGGCAGATATTTTGCGCTTGAGTTTGATCCACGTTTTGTGTGCTTCGCGTTCGAGGGAGCGGGTCTCGGAGATTAGATTCATCATCTCCGGCCACGTGGGCATGCCTGCGTCCAAATACAACTCCAACCTATAAAGCAGGCTTGCGTACATGCGCCACATTTTGTACTCAGGCGGCTCGGGGCCAGCACCGTCGTACCACTTGTAGTAGGGTACGCGTTGATTGAGCAAGCGCTCGAATTCAATCATGGCGAGGGCCTGCTGTTCGGCCTTCGCCTGTTGCCTGCTTTCGGTTTTCATGATTCACCTCAATTCAATGGTTGAGAAAGGCTGGAATCGGCCCGCCCCATGGGAAGACGGGCCGATTCTCCGGGGTAGGAGAAACAGCACCCCCGGTGTTGGGCGGCGGGAAGAGTAGCGCCGCCCAAGCTCACAATTACGACGGAGCAAAAACTCCACCCACTGGCGATTGCGCTAACGTACCGTCGAGCGCATTCAGGATGTTGCTTTCTGAAAACTGAAGCGCCTGGACCCGCTGTGCGAGATTTACTCCTTCTGCGCGGAGCAGCTCGATGTTCGGGAGGGCGACGCGCTTCGCACGAAGCCGCTCCAGTTCTGCCTCCAGTGTTGCGCACTTGTCGCGCCACGCAAGAACCTCTGGGTCTTCGGGCAGATAGCCAGCCACGGAAGGCCGCTGTCCCTCGAACATGCTGAGAGCCTCCGCGACTACACCGATCTCCCGGCGAACGTTATCCAAATCCGCCTGGCCATTGAATACCTGGCCCCTGATCTTCTCAAGCGCCTTTTGCTGCGTGCGCAACTCGGCGCGGGTTGTTTTCAACTGATCAATTAACTGGACGCGGCGCTCCTTGGCCTGCGCGGCTTCGGCCTGCGCGACCAGTTCACGCGCCTGTGCGACTGCAAAGGGTGTGTTCATCGTGTTTTCTCCTGTAGGTTGGTTGTGGTTGGAATGGCGTTGACCCACCAGCCCGCGCCGGGCTTGCGTACTTTGAGCGGCGCAGGTGTTGGCGCTGTCGGATGGCCAGAGCTGTCGTAGATCACAGCGGACCAGAATGTTTTGTTCGCGGCATTGATCTCGCTTAGGGCTTTCATCTCACATACTCCTTTCAATCCTGAAAATCGAGCGCAGGGACGCGAAGGGAAGAGCTTCTGCCCTGCGCTCGTGGTGCTGGCGGCTCCGCACTAACCACCAGCCTTCGGAGCGATGAGGTGACCAGACGCCACCGCTCCGAATCTTGCGAAAACCCCGTATGGGCAAAGCGGGCAAAACGTCACGGGGGATGGCACACAAAGTGTGATCTTTTGACGTTTTGAAGTAATGATCAAAACGTCTAAACGTCAAAAAATCACAACAGTGCCTAAGAGGGATATTCACCTTCCCTCCGTGTGCCTGGCTAAATCCCCGCCGCTCACCGCATGGCCCCGCGCGAACTTTGGTAGAGTCATTACCACGTCGGATTTTTGCTTCGACCCATGGCGCGCCACTCCGAGCCGACGCGCTGCGCGCTGCACTGTTTGGTTGTCGTACACGCCCTCGGCTACAATGTCCGCAACCTTCACGGGGCCTTGCATGAGCCGCGCACTCAGGTAACCTTCGCACTGCGCAACTTTGGTCTTCGCTTGTTTTTCCACCGCTTCTGGCGCGGTCAGATCGGCGAGCTTCATATCGGTCTTACCGGTCCAGCGCAGTTTGGCTTTGAGGCCGTCACCTTCAATCAAGAAACCTAGTGCTTGTGCATATTGACCTAGATTGTTCTTAACGGTGATGATCGCGCGGTCGTTCGGATTGTCAGCGCGATGGCCGACCATCAACTCGATGCGCACTGCGGCGGAGAAGTCAATAGACCCCATGCCACGATGAATGGCGCGGCCACTTGAGGACTTCGATAGGTGGCGAATGATGATGACGGCGATGTTGTGCCGTGTGGCGAGGCGCATGAGCGCATCCATGCGCGGGCGAACTTCGGTGGCCTTGTGGCTGTCAGCGCCTTCCCCGAAAAAGCTCTGTAGTGGATCAAGCACCGCCACGTCGATTTTGTGTTTCACCACCGCCTGCTCTAACGGTGTCACGTCGGCAAGAGTCCACGCGCTCTCAAGCAGGAAGAAATTTAGGTCATTGCCACCCATTGCACGAACGCGCGGCGCTGTGGCGTGCTCAGGGCTGTTCTCTGTAGTGCAAATGAGAATGTTCTGAGGCTTGCACCTTTCGCCTGTCATAGGCAAACGCCCGCGCGATAGGTCAGCACACACTGCAAGAACTGAGAAAGTCTTCGCGGCTCCGGGGTCGCCGGAGATCATTGTCAATTCGCCACGCGCGATGCGCCCGTCCCAGATATAGTCCGGCAGCTTGGATTCAACGTCGTGCAGTGAGCGCACGATGGGCTCCGTCCCTTTGTTTCGCGTCGCTGTCCATGGTTTCGCGGTGTCCAGCTTGGCCTCGATATACTCCTTCCCCCATGGTTGCGCCCACACATCGCACGGCGATGCTGTGCCATTCCCCACGGGAGCATCAGCGAGCGAGATAAGATACACGGCTCCGGTCTTCTTCATCGCACGGCCTCCGCAAAGAGCTTCGCGGTAGCCTGCTCTGCATCGTGAACGTTCTTGCTCAATGTGGAGTCAGCATCAAAAACGATGTAGACCTTTCGGCCTTTGAGCACCATTTCAGAGAAAATCGGATGGAGCTTCTGACGGCGCGTGCCGGTCATGAAAGCTCCATCGCACCCGCCGACAGCGATGACCACAAGGCCGCGCTGTGCACCGGCCAGGGCGCTCGCCTCACTCTCCACAATGAAGATGTCAACGGCAGGGTCAGTGAAGACGCGCGACCAATCCCAGTGCGCCGGGAAGTACGGAAATGCTTCTCCTGATGGTTGGCTGAACTTCTGCGGCTTGCAGTCTTTGCCGACTATCGGAACCTTGAACCGGGTTCGTCCCGACTTCATGCGCTCGTGCGACAACGGGTGGTGCTTCACAAAGACGATGCGCTCGTCGTGTGTTTCAACGTTGTTTGCTTTGGCAAACTCAACGGTGATTGCCCGGTCTTCAAGGTATTGGGTTGACCAAGGCTTTTCTGTGGGTTTCGTTTTGCGTGGTGGCGGAACGAGTTTCAGCTTTGCCTTGCTGGAGTTCGTGCGTGGGGCCAGCGATCTCAACGCTGAGAGTCGCTGCTTAATCGCGTTCGATTGCTTGCTCATCTCTGGTCACCGTTTGATTTGAATTGCGCTCTACAGGCCGCTCGATGATGCTGTCTTGCTCCCGACTCAAGTGCTGTGACTTCGTTCAGCGTCAACCATGTCTTAAGCTGCACGCGCACGGCGAGTGCTGTGCGCAACAGCCGAGACGGCCTTGCGACGGCGCTGGCTCACAGGCTCTCTTGTGAAACCTTCATGTGCCTGGAGCCATGCATCTACCGTGCTGCGGCGATATAAAACATGCTTGCCAAGGGTGATACGGGCCGGGCCGGTTTTGTTTTCGAAATGACGCTGGAGGGTGCGCAGGCTCATCCCTAGCTCTCGTGCAAGCTGAGGCGGCCCGATCAGGTCATCGCGGTTGGGCGCGGTCCACCGTCTCTTCGGCGCGACTGCTTCAACAGTAGTGGGGGTCTTTGCGGCAATCATGGAATCTCCTTGCCGGGCGCATACACGCGCAGCGGCGGTTGTTGTTGGGGTTTAAAGGGTCTGGAGATTCCCGTCTTGCTAGATCACGGCGTCGGGTTTACCGTTTAGCGGCCACCGCATTGCGCGATGTCCAAACAATATCTGAGGTGGGGCTGTGTTTGGTCTACTCAGCCTTTTCACAGGCCGCATTGATAGGGTGACATAAATCGACACTTAATGCAAGCTAACCTCTTTGCAATTAAGCAATTGCAGACTCTCCGACCATATCTACGCACCAATGCAGGCCGCCTCTTGTAGTGACAGGATAGTGACAGATGGAGACGCTTGAGATCTAAAACCCCTATAAATAAAGGTGACTCCACATGATCAGCCACTGATTAAGTATCAGTGAGTCTGCTTTTGGAGGCACTCTTTTGATCTTAAGAAGAGTGTCGAGCACAGTTTTCGGGCGAGGTTGTCTTCACCGGGTACTCTCCGTTTTCTTCTTGTTGGCCGCAGTCTTCCCAGTATCCAACGAGGATTTCACCATCGGAGCGAAAATGGAATTTGTGTCGTTTGCTGAAGCGAAACACCCATCTCCCATTGAACACATCGGTGTAGTGAATCTCCCCAGTGCAATAAACGATCGATGCACCACTGAGGACATCGCCTATACCTTCATCACCTGCCAAAACTGAGACAGGTCTTTGCAGGAATGTGTGCGTGTTGATGGGGTTGCTCCCAGGTGGAATCACCTTAGGAACACCGGGCATCTCGGGAAACCAATCTGCCCCCCATTTGCTCTGATCGGCCTTGACGATCTGAGCGACGAATGCTGTCTTTTCAATGATGGCTTCGGTCACGCCGAATATTGACACCTTAGCGTTAACGACAAATCCGATTGGGTCATAGGGTTCGCCGCTGAATCGTTCAAGTTCAACACGCAGTTTTGCTCTTTCCTTGCTGATCTGGTTCTGATTTTGGCGAGACATTTCTTTCGCCTGAATCTCAATAGCTCTTAGCGTTCTGTTTGCCAAAACAACGCCGACAACCCCGACGAGCAGCAGCAAAACACTGCCGCCCCATGTCGCGTAATCCAGCCAGTCGCGGCTTACGGACAAGGGCGCGATATTGTTGATTGTTACTGATTCAGGTGCCGACGCGACAACTGACAGCGCAATGAGTAGCACGACTTGCATTAGCATCTTGGACCAAATGATAACGCGAACTAGTGTGATGTGCCCGTCTTCTAGCCTGCGGTCTTCGGCGCTCGCTCGCCCTCTTCTCTGTTGTGTTCATCGTCTCCAAGATCGGCCGCGTTGTACGCGCCGCTGGCCAGCGCAGCCTCAAGCTCAAGCTGATCCTCACTCACGGCGTCATCCTCATCGTCAGGAACGCCGAACGCGTCTGCACGTTCCTCGTCGTTCGCCATTGTCCACCCCTCCATTCCACACGCTACGCGCTGCGCTTCTTGGCCTTCGGCGCTTGCTCGAAGATGCGCCCGAACTGATTGGCCGCATCGCGCAGCGGGGCGTCTTGAAGGTGCGCATAGCGCATGGTGGTGGAGGCCTGCGTGTGTCCTAGCAGCTTGCCGACAACCTGAAGCGAGACTCCGTTTGAGGCCAGATGCGATGCAAAGTTGTGGCGCAGATCGTGTACGCGCACAGTGGGCCGATAGCGCTTGAGCTTCTTAGGTTTCCCATCCTTGCCCTTGCGCTTGCCGTCGATGGAATACTCCTCCACCAGCCCGGCGGCGCGACACGCGGCGATCCAAGGGCGCTTGAGCGAGACACGTGCAACACGGCGGGTGCCCTTGCGCTCTCTGCCGGGGAACAGCGGCCCGGTTGGATTCTCAGGGGCCATACCCTCAAGCAGCTTCAACGCTGGTGCGCTCAGTGGCACGTGTTCAACTTTCTTCTGCTTCGTGTGGTGGCTTGGCTTTGTCCACACGCCGCGCTGAAGATCGAACTCTTCCCAGCGTGCCTTGAGCGCTTCGCTCGCGCGACTGCCGGTGAGCAGCAGCAGGCGCAACACGTTCGCGGCTGACTGATCTTTGAATTTGTCGAGCGCCTCACGGAATTTCTGAAGCTCTTCGACGGTGAGCCATCGCTCGCGTTTGGCCTCCTCGAATTTCTTGATGCCCCTGGCTGGGTTCGCATCGATCAACTTGTGCTCGATGCCGTAGTTGAAGATCGACGACAACAAAGCCAGCACCCGATTGGCCCGATACGGCGTCGGCCTGAGTGATTCGTGGAACCGGGCGATGTCGCTCTGCTTGATCTCGGCGAGTCGCTTCTCGCCCAGCACTGTGAGAATGCGCCTCTTCCGCTGCGCCTCGTCTGTCTCAGTCTTTAACTCACCGTCTTCAGTCATGCCCAGCATTTGGCAGTCGTTGCGCAAGCTACTCTGACGCTTTCGCGGCTTCGCATCCTTGATGTAGGCCTCCGCCAACGCCTTGAATGTCGGTTCGCTCTTCCACGACTGACGATCTTCGAGCGGGTCATGGCCGTTTGCAATATCGACCTTCAGCGCCATCGCCTCTTTGCGCGCGGCGTCGGCTGTGAACTCAGGATGCCTGCCGATGCAGTAGCGGCGCTTCTTGCCCCTGAAGTAGTAGTCCAGAACAAAGGTGATGGTGCCAGCCTCGGTCAGTCGCACGCCGAAACCGCGCGGTTCATTGTCCCAGATGATCTTTGCTGAGGGTTTTCCTGTCACTAGCTTCTTCACTGACTGCTGTGTAATAAGCGCCATTTCACACCTTTCTGTCACTGCCCTGTCACTGTACAGGTGTCATTTAGTGTCATTCAGTGACCACTAGTGTCAGTGTACTACATTCAGTAAGTATTGTAAATAGAGTAGTTTATGTACAAGTTGCTGATTTGGCTGTCACTGTTTATTGATAGGTAAACTGATTCGTAATCAGCAGGTCATCGGTTCAAGTCCGATCTTCGGCTCCAGTTTTGCCTCCTCTCAAGAACAGAGACTTATGCGCAGAGTGGCTTCCTCCCGATGGAGGCCATTTTCGTGTTCTGGCTTGAGAGTTGAGGGGCGGGAACATTTAAGGCATGAAGCGCGAAGGCCGGTTCTTGCTTCGCTCTAGCGTTCTTGCCTTAACATCTCCAACTGCTCAAGAAGATCGTCGCTCAGCCCATGCAGTTCGTCCAGACGTCCAAGCCCCTCAAAGTTCCTGCCCTGGGCCTGCGCAGCGAAGATCTCCGCGCCTAGATCGTGGAACTGGCGATGCAGGGCTTCTACTGACCGGTAGGCCGGCTCCCTGTCACCGCCGGCCTGCCCCTCGGCGTCAAGCCACATGCCGAAACGGCATTGGTGCTGATCAAGCGGCGGAGGGGCGTGGCGCTTGCCCTGGAGAAAGGCTTCAAAGGCTGCGATCCAGGCCCGGTGTTCCACGCGGGCATAGAGCAGCGCCCGGTTGCCGGAGTGAACTGAGGGCACCTCGGCCCAGCGCGGATCGGGCCGCCAGCCGGATAACCAGCCGGGCAATTCGCGAGCAGGCATCGGCCGCGCGATGCCGTAGCCCTGGGCTAATTCGCAGCCCAGTTGCAGCAGCATCAATCCGTGCTCCACGGTCTCTACGCCTTCCGCGATCACCTGGCGGTGGAATGCCGACGCCAGTCCCAGGATGCCCTCCAGAATGCTCAGGTTTTCCGGGTCCTCGAGCATATCGCTGACGAAACTCTGATCGATCTTCAGCACGCTCGCGGGCAGTCGCTTCAAATAAGTCAGGGAGGAGTATCCGGTGCCAAAATCGTCGAGGGCAAACGACACTCCGATGCCGCGACAGGCATTCAGCACCTGCGAGATCTTCACCACGTCCTGCAGTGCGCTTGTCTCCAGCACTTCAATCTCCAGGCTGAACGGCTTCACCCGGGGATGCGCCGCAAGCAGGTTGCTCAGGCGATCGACAAAATCCGCCTGCTGCAACTGCAGGGCGCCCACATTCACGCTGACCGGAATCTCCAGCCCGGCGGCATGCCAGGACTCCATCTGGGCAAGGGCGCTGTCGATCACCCACTCGCCAACCTCGATGGCCAGCGCATGATCTTCGATGACCGGCAGAAACATACCCGGCGGCAGCAGCCCCCGCTCCGGATGTTGCCATCGGATGAGAGCCTCGGCCCCCACCACCTTGCCGGTGCGCATGTTCACCTTGGGCTGGTAATAGAGGACAAACTCGCGCGCTGCCAGTGCATGGCGAATGTGCTCCAGGTTCTCATGCCGGCCGCGGACAGTCTGGTCATGATCGGGATCGAAGATGTGGTAACGGTTCCCGCCCGCCAGTTTGGCCTGATACATGGCCTGGTCGGCCTGGCGCAGCAGCAGATCCGCATCTGCCTCTTCCGGCTGCGGGTAGAACGTGACGCCGATGCTTGCCGAAACGCGCAGGCTGAGAGTCGCCCACTTGCACCGGTTCAGCAGCGGCCTCTAGCAGTTGACCCAGCACCGGCGCGCTGGCCTCGGCATTGTCCAGATCGAGCATCACGGCGACGAACTCGTCCCCACCCAGCCGGGCCAACGTATCGCCCTCGCGAAGGGCGCACTTCATGTTAAAGGCCAGCGAGGTCAGCAGCCGGTCGCCCGCGTCATGTCCATGCCGGTCATTGATGGTCTTGAAGCCGTCCAGATCCAGATACGCGACCGCAAGCATTTGTTTCCGCCGGTTCGCCTGGGCCATGGCCTGGTGAAGGCGATCGGCAAGCAGAGCCCGATTGGGCAAGCTCGTCAGCACATCGTAGTGGGCCACATGTTCAAGTTGCCGCTCGTGCTCCTTGAGTTGGGTCATGTCGGAGAACAGCGCCACGTATTGCAGCAGTTTTCCGCCCGCATCGCGCACCGCATTGATCGTCAGCATCTCGGCAAATAAATCGCCGTTCTTTGAGCGGTTCCATATCTCACCGGACCATTGGCCCTCCTGGAGCAGTTTGCGCCACATCTCCTCGTAGAACTCCCTGCTCTGCATGCCCGAATTCAGCAGGCGCGGGTTGCGTCCCAGCACTTCGTCGCGTGTGTAGCCGGTGATGCGCGTGAAGGTGTCGTTGACCTCGAGAATGACGCCGTCTGGATCGGTGATTATGATGCCTTCGCAGGCTTGAGTAAAGACGCTGGCCGCCAGGCGCAGCCTCTTCTCGGTTTCCCGCTGCTGCGTGATGTCCTCTGAAAAGATGATGACGCCGCCAATGGCGCCATCGCCCAGCCCGCCAGGGAATAATCTCCCGCCTTAACCATTGCACCGCGCCACTCGCTCGTTCAAAGCACCTTTCGTCGGGGGGCAGAGGCTCTCCCCCGAGGACACGTCGATGCTCTTCTTTCCAGCTTTCCGGAATCTCGGGAAAAATCTCGTATTGGGAGCGTCCGATCACCTCCTGGTCCAGGAGCGAATTCATCTCCAGCCAGCGGCGGCTTGCGGCCAGGTAGCGCATCTCGCGGTCGAACATGGCCAGACCTGCCGGTGCGTGTTCGATGAACAGTTGCAGCAGTTCCTTGCTCTCGCGCACCTCTATCTCGGCCTGCTTGCGTTCGGTAATGTCCCGGATGGTGCCGTGCATCTTCACGGGCCGCCCCTGGCCATCGAAATCCAACCTTCCCAGGCCATGAACCCAGCGCACTACCCCGTCTGAATGGCGAACGATGCGGTACTCTTTGTCAAAAGGCTTGCCTTGGCCAAGCACGTCGCCCTCGAGATAGGTAACCATCGGCGCGCGATCCTCGGGATGGAGAATGGCAGCCCATCCCTCAACCGTGCGCTCAAACTCCTTGCCTATTCCGAACACTTGGTCCAGAACGTCCGAACTTGTCCACACCCCAGTGGCGGTCTCCAGAACATAGCTGCCCAGGCCCGCGATGCTCTGCGCTTCCCGCAGAGAGTCCTCGCTCTCTCGCAGCCTTTCAAGCGCGTCCATCCTCACCGTGATGTCCTGGGCCACACCGAACAGGCCTATGATCTCTCCGTTCTTGTTCCTGATCGGGTACTTCCGGTTGTCGACCCACCTCTTCCCGCCGTCCGGGGTCAGGGTGACCTGTAATTCACTCGCTACTGCATTCTTCTCGAAGACCTCCCTTTCCAGCCGGTAGTAGATATCGGCATATTCCTCCGGAAACAGGTCGTAATCGGTCTTGCCCAGAAATCCGGCGCCATCTCCGCCGGGACCGGCAAAGGCCAGGATGCTCTGCCGGTTGCCTCCCGTAAACACATAATTCCGGTCCTTGAAATAGAGGGCCTCGTCTACGATATCCATCAGCGGTCCGATGGTGGTCAGGCTGGTTGGCTCGCCCCGACTCTCATACAGACTCTTCGCGTCCTGCAGCAGCAGATCGAGAACCGCTCCCCCTCATTCGCGGGCTCCTTGCTGTATTGCCCCTTGATGCACCGTATCCGTCCGTCGGCGTGCCTGAGCCGGATATTGAATGTGCCCGATTTGTTCTCGATTGGGGAAGAAAACAACATGCCGGCGATGGCGGCATCGTCCTTGTGAATGCGGTCCTTGACGCTCACCCTGAAGGCAAGAAAATCCTCAGCGCTGAAGCCAAGCAGGGCCTCAATGCCATCGCTGACCGACAGCACCTTTAGGTGTTCGTCGAGCGCGAGCCGGAGTTTTGCTTCAACCGGGGCCCCAGTCATTCCCTTCCAACTTCCATATTCCGATCCCGCACACGCCGATACTAATCTATCGGCTGAAAAACCAGGAAGGCAATTCTTCAGATGCAGAAAAGAGACCCGGTTTTCCAAAAGATGTTCGGATTGGGCTCCTGCCCGTTGGCACTGAACCCCACATTAGCTCGGCGCGAACCAAGTCAAGCACCCGTTATCCACGGGTTTTTTCTTGCCGCTGTATTTCCGCTCTGCTTATCCACGTCCACTCTTGGCATAATCGCAGCAAGAGCGGTTTCTCCGTAACTGTTCCAGGAGCTAGCTCCGCGTCCTAAGTCGGGAAGTCCAGTTCAGGGATCGTGTTCAGAACGGAAATTTAAGACCCCGGGCAGTGCGTGCCGGGGTCCCCAGCGACAGGTCTTCGCCGCTGGGGTGGAGTACGACCTGTGGGAGTGCTCAAGAGTGACCAGCTATAGCCGTCAGGACGTTTTGCGCATCTTGCAAATCAGTTCCCACCAGTTGCAGGGGTGGGAGAGAGCCGGACTCATTTCGCAGCAGCAGACCTTCACATTCCAGGATCTGGGGCAGTTGAGAATTCTGCGCGTTCTGCGCGAAGACGATGTACCCGCGGCCTCTATTCGCGATTCAATCCTGGCCATGAAGGCGGTGGCCGGCATGGCCAACCCGTTGCTCGAGGCTTGCCTGGTGCGAACCGGAACGCGCCTCGCTTTTCGTCACCACGGCGCCATAATGGACCCCATCCGCCGCCAGTTGCTCTTCGACTTCGAACGTCTTGACAGGTCTGACCTGTCGTCCGCCGCCTCCGGCCCGTCTCCGCTCCGCAGCCCCGTCCCCGCCGGACCCCGAGGCATCCAGGATCGCTTTCTGGCCGCGGTACAGGCCGAGGAGGCCGGCGAGAAGCACCGCGCCATCGCTCTCTACGAGGAGATTCTGGACCTCGATCCGGGCTATGCCCCGGCCAGCATCAACCTGGGTACGCTGCATTTTCATCTCCGCCAGTATGGCCGCGCCGAAGAGTTCTACCGCCGCGCCACCGAGGCCGACCCCGGTTACGTACTGGCTTACTTCGATCTTGGCAACGTGCTGGACGAGCTCGAGCGCCTGGATGAGTCCATCGCCGCCTACCGCCAGGCGGTTGCCCTCGCGCCTCGCTATGCTGACGCCCACTACAACCTGGCCCTGGCCTATGAGCGCAAAGGCCTGCCCCGCCCCGCACTGCGCCACTGGCAGTCCTATGTGCGGCTGGATAACCGCGGCCCCTGGGCCGATCACGCCCGTTCCCAGATTCGCAAGCTCCTCAGCCGCGAAAAGCTCTCCATCGCCTCGCGCGCCGACCACTTTGTCCCGCCCCGCAAGGGAACTGCCGCGCTCGCGCTGGTCGTGTAGGGCGTTCGACTCCGCTCAAGCGATCTGCTCCGCCGCTCGCGCCACCTCACGAATATGCGCGGGCCGGGTCCGGCAGCAACCGCCCACCAACTGCGCTCCTGCGGCAAACCATTCCGCTGCCATCGCGCCAAATTCAGCCGGATCGCTTGTGCCCGTCCAACAGCGCGCGGCCGCATCCCATCCTTCGCCGGAGTTGGGATAAACCAGCACCGGCTTGTCGGAGCCTGAGCGCAGCTCGTTGATGAGCGATGGAATCCAGCGGGGCGGAACGCAATTCACGCCGATGGCCACGGTCTGGGGCAGCGCGGCAACCATTGAGGCGCAATCGGCAAGGGCCTCGCCGTGAGAAACGTGCTTATCATCGCGGCAGGAGAAGCTGAACCATGCCTGCAACCCGGGCCAGGGAGCCAGCGCTTCCCCGACGGCGCGGACCTCTTCGAGCGAAGGGAAGGTTTCAAACGCAAACAGATCCGGGCCCCCAACGGGCGATCTTTGCACGTTGGGGTGGAGATCGGGGGCCTGCGGGCCGGTAGCGCGGGCGAGTACCTCGATGCGCTCGCGATGAAAGCGCACCAGATCGGCATACGAGCAGTCGTAGTTGCCGGTGTACTCGGCGCCGTTGTGGAGCGCCGCTCCGTAGGGGCCGAGCGAGGCGGCGACGAGCACGCGGCGGCCGGGAAACTCGGCGGCGACCGTGCGGGCCAGCGCGACGGAATTGAGCAGTGCGGCATCGGCGCGCTCGGGAGGCAGGCCGGCCTCGGCATAACCCATGCGCGAGACCTGGTAGCTGCAAGTGGCGATGCACTGGGAACCTGCATCAATAAAAGCGCGATGCACGGCTGCAACCTTGTCAGGCTCGTCTTCGAGGACGTGGGCGGACCACAGCGGCCCGCCAATACGCGCGCCAATGTATTCAAGCTCCGATGCCAGGCCCCCGTCGATGACGTGAATGCCGCGCAAAAGGGCGCTCCGATTGTCAGCTCTTTCTGCCATGAGGAAATGTTACCGCCGACGCTGCGAATCTGAACCGGCTTGCCTGGGCGGCAACTTTCATTCTCCTGCAGATCGGGCAAACACACTTTCTCGATAGAAGTGTCGCACTTGTGTTGCGAGAGGCGAAAACAGGCCAAACAAATCGCCACTCCCAATGCAACTAGCGGGCTGAATCCCTCTGGCGCGTGGCCTTTACGCCCGACAGAATCCCGATGCCGATCATTACAACCGCGCCCACCACAATCCAGTGCATTGGCATGTGTACCAGGTGCGCGGCGTATGCCAGTCCAGCGATTACGATTGCGAACCCGGCAGAATAAAGTCCGAACGACATGAGATCTCCTTAAGCAGCTATCGTGCAGGTTTCAAGTCCGGTTTTGCGGACGAGATGAGGGAGCCGGCAACTCACACCAGCCTGGCTCGTCTCGCTGTACGTGCCGGGCTGGGCGGAGGGTCGAGAAGTACGGGCCTTTGTGCGTTCTCCTCGGGCAGCGAATCGTGCAGAACCATGTTGAGCAGCGACCTGTGAACCCGAATGTGGCCGTTGTATTCGATGTAGCCGAGCTTTCTGAAGCGATTCATGAAGAAGCTCACCCGGGAGCGGGTTGTCCCGATCATCTCCGCAAGCGTCCCCTGCGATACATAGGGGATGAGCGGCTCCGGCTCGCCCGCTTTCCCAAATTCCGCCATCAACAGCAACGTCCGCGCCAGGCGTCTTTCGCTGGAGTTGAATAACTGATCGACGAGATCCGCCTGGGTTCGGATGCCCCTGGTCAGAATGAACTGCATGAAAAAGTCGGAGAACGCATGTTCCTCATGCAGGACGCGGAGCATCCGGTCTCTCTCGATCCTGAGCACCAGGCAGGCGGAAACGGCCGACGCCGAGGCCGTGCGAAGCGTTCCCGCTCCCGCCATCGACTCTTCGCCAAAGAAGTCCCCCGAGGCAAGCAGCGTAACCGTCGCTTCCTTTCCTCTCTTGGAAACGACGGTGAGCTTTGCCCGGCCATTCTGGAGATAGAACACGGCATCGGCTGGGCCTCCCTGACAAAAGAAAGCCTGACTGGCCTTGTGACGAAGGATGCTTCTTCCCGGCCCTTCGGTCGCGAGAAAAGTTCTGGGGTCAAAATGGCTGCTGCTTGCGTGATTCATTGAAGCGGCCTCCTGCTGCATGCGGTCCGGCTGCCAATGTGCCTTCTCCGCACCACGTGCCGCGGAGACGGGAAACGATTCCGCTTTTCAGCGCACAATCTCGCACACTAAGACAGCCTTGCACCGCAAGCGGCAATAGTCTGAGCAGTTCAGACCAACCGGCGCATTGATTTGATTCGGGGTATCTGCGGGGAATCCGCTTCGGAATAAGGTCTTTTCGTGGGGAGCCAGGGCCCGCGTTGATCTTGCTGTTGATTCGGCACGACTAAACGCGCGCCCTGATACAAAGCCAATAATTGAAACGCGTCCCAGGAGCTAGAAGCTAGAGGCTAGTAGCTGCCTTTACAGCTTTTGCGTCCTCTGCACCGCCCGCACGCCGGCGACGCGGCGCAGGCCCAGAACCATGCGGTTCAGGTGGCGCACATCCTCGGCTTCAACCACAAACTCGATGATCGCTTCGCCGTCGTCGTCGTGTCGCATCTCCACGCCGCGGATGTTGGTGTTGTCGTCGGAGATGACGGCGGTCAGTTCCTTCAACATGCCGGCGCGGTCGTCGCAATAGATGGTTATTCTGACCGGGTAGCGTTGCGGCCGCCCTGTTGTCTCGTCGCCCACGCGCGACCATTCCACGGCGATGCGGCGGTCGCTCTCGTAGAGCAGGTTCTGCACGTTGGGACAACTGCGCGCATGAACGGCCACGCCCTTGCCGCGCGTCACGTAGCCCACAATCTCCTCGCCGCGAATGGGGTTGCAACATCGCGCGCGATAGACCAGCAAATCGTTCTGGCCCTCCACCTGCAGCGAGTCGGAGCCGGTGAGGTGCAGCTTGCGCACCGCATCTGACATGCCGGCTTCGCCACCCGCCCCAGGCTTGACCTCGGGGCCGGGCTCGGCCTCGCTCAGGTTTGCGTACCCCGGCGCCAGCTTGTTCAGTATCTGGTGCGCCGAGTGCTTGCCCTGGCCCAGCGTGGCCAGCAGGTCGGCGGCCGTGGCCACGCCATACTCGTTGGCGATGCGGCCCAGGTCCTGGTCGTCGATCTGGTTCATCGGCACCTTGAACTTGCGCGCTTCGCGCTCCAGCAGCTTGCGCCCGATTTCTACGGCCCGGCGCCGCTGGTCCTCGTTCAGCCAGTGCTTGATCTTGTTGCGCGCCCGCGGGCTCTTGACGAATGTGAGCCAGTCGCGACTCGGCTTGTGATCCTTCTGGGTGACGATCTCCACAATGTCGCCGGTCCGCAGCTTGGTGCGCAGCGGCACCATGCGGCTGTTTACCTTTGCGCCCACGCAGGTGTGGCCCACCTCGGTATGAATCGTGTAGGCAAAGTCGATAGGCGTGCCGTCGGCCGGAACCACCACCACCTTCCCCTTTGGCGTGAAGGTGTACACCTCGTCCGGATACAGGTCCATCTTCAGGCTGGAGAGGAACTCGTTGGGGTCGGTCATCTCCTTCTGCCATTCGACCAGTTGGCGAATCCAGTTCAGGCGCTCCTCATCGCGGGCCGTCACCACGCTGTCGCCGGCCTTGTATTTCCAGTGCGCGGCAATGCCTTCCTCGGCGATGCGGTGCATTTCTTCGGTGCGGATCTGCACCTCGAACTGGTGGCCGCCTTCACCCATCACCGTGGTGTGCAGCGATTGGTAGCGGTTGGCGCGCGGAATGGCGATAAAGTCCTTGATGCGTCCCGGAACCGGCCGCCACAGCGTGTGAATAAGCCCAAAAACGGCGTAACACGCAGCCACATCCTGGGTGATCACGCGCACCGCCAGCAGATCGTATACCTGGTCGAAGGAAACTTTGGAGCGCTCGATCTTCTGGAAGATCGAATAAAGCCGCTTGATGCGCCACTCCACGCGCGCCTCGATGCCGTTTTCGCGCAACTGTTCCACCAGCGTTTCTTCCACGCCGCGCAAAAACTGCTCGCCCTCAACCCGCCGCGCTTCCACCGCCGCCGACACCTTCTCGTAGCTCACCGGGTCGGTGTAGCGGAAGGCCAGGTCCTCGAGTTCGCCGCGCACCTTGCCCATGCCCAGCCGGTGCGCCAGCGGTGCATAGATGTCCTGGGTCTCGCGGGCGATCGCCTCCTGCCGGTCCGGCTGCAGGTGCTCCAGGGTGCGCATGTTGTGCAGCCGGTCGGCCAGCTTGATCAGCACCACCCTCACGTCAGACACCATCGCCAGCAGCATCTTGCGCACGTTCTCAGCCTGCCGGTCCTCGCGGTTGGCAAACTGGATCTTGTCGATCTTGGTCACACCCTCGACGATGTGAGCCACCTGGTCGCCAAACTCGGCCGCAATCTCCTCATTGGTCGCCGGCGTGTCCTCCACCGAGTCGTGCAACAGCCCCGCGGCAATCGACGTCGCGTCCATCTTCATCTCCGCCAGCACTTCGGCAACTTCAAGCGGATGAATGATGTACGGCTCGCCGGAGGCACGCATCTGCCCGGCATGATGCTTGACGCAGAACTCCCATGCCTTGCGGATCAGAGAAACATCTTCATTGGGACGGTTCGCCTGGACGCGACGCAGCAGCGCCTCAAAACGCTGGTCCACCGAGTGCGGGTCAATCAGGCGGGGGGCGATCAGATCCGGGATCGCGACGCGCACCGCGTCCAGCAAGTCCGCCTCAGGGGTCGGGGACGCGCTGGGAACCTCTTCCGGTATGGTCTGCCGGACAGTCGCCATGCTTCATTATAGGCCGCTTCCGCGCCACGCGCGTTATTGCTGTGCCCGGCGAATTCGGATAAACGCCGATTCGATCGAGCGTATTGGACGCGGATAACCCCATTGAATCTTATCTTTTCGCTTACATGTTTGTCGGTGCTGAACGGCCCTGTCCATTGTGCTCATGATCGCATTCTGCCGATCGCAAAATGGGGCTATCCTGTCCGAATGGCGTAGAGGTCCAGAATGGAGAATCTTATGCTGAAAAACCTCTTCCTAACCATTGCGGCCGCGATAATCGCTGACGGTGCATGCGCAGGGGCCGCAGGACGCGCCGATCAATCCAATTCGAAACTGACCATCCCCGCACAGAAGACCACGCCCGTCAGCGGCAAGCAAATGTATGTAAGCTACTGCGCGCCATGCCACGGCGTAAACGGCAAGGGCAATGGGTCCGTCGCCGCGACGCTGAGAACGTAGCCGGCCGACCTGACCATGTTGAGCAAAAACAACGGAGGCAAGTTTCCGTGCGCCCACATCGCCACCGTTCTTCAGTACGGTGTGCAGATTCCGTCGCACGGCACCACCGAAATGCCGGTGTGGGGACCGGTCCTTGGTAAGATGGACCAGGCCAACTCCCAGGAAAGGCTGCTCAGAATCAGCAATTTGAGCCGCTACCTGGAGACGATTCAGGCCAGGTAAGGGCCGGCAGCCCGGAATGCTCCCGGCTTAAGGCCTCGAAGGCCCGAGGGAGCTTATGGTGAAGCTGCAAAAGCCACGGCCCGACGCGAACCGGAAGGCGCATCCCAAACTCAAAGGAGCCGAGCGCGACGCTCCCGGGGCCCAGGACAAGATCGGAGCTCTGGGCAGTCTCGGAGCACAGGTCAATCGGCGTGCTGCCGATCGCCTGCGCAGCGGATACCTATGGGTCTATGCCTCCGATATAGAGGCGATCGCACTGCCCGGGCTCGCCACCGATGTTCCTCCCGCACTCTTGCCTGTGGCCGACCATCGCGGCCTGTTAATGGGCACGGCGCTCTACAGCCCTTCGTCGCAGATCGCGCTGCGGATGGTGTCGCGCGAGGCCATCGATGAGGCCGAATGGCTTCGCCTGCTGGCCGCAAGGCTGCGGCAGGCAATCGCACGGCGCAAACCGCTGCTGAACGAGGAGAACGACGCCTGCCGGCTTTGCTTCAGCGAGGCCGACGAGTTGCCCGGCGTGGTCGTGGATAAGTACGGCGGGCTCGTTATTCTTCAGCTCTTGACCAAAGGGCTGCTCGCCGCGGGCGTGCGGGAGACCTGTGTGCGCGTGCTGCGCGAGGAACTCGCGCCGGCCGCATCCCCTATTGCCATTTTTGAACGGCCCGACCCGCGCATGCGTGAACTTGAGGGCATGGCGGCGCCGCCGCTTGAGCCACTCTTCGTAGAAGATGCTTCAACTCCAGTTGCCGCCACGCAGTTTCGGCTCAACGGTCTCCTCTTCCACTACGACGCCAACTCCGGCCAGAAGACGGGCGCTTTTCTCGACCAGAGAACCAACTACGCCGCCACTCGGGAGTGGGCGCAACGGCTCGGTGCTGCCGGCCGCGCGCTCGACGTTTGCTGCTACCAGGGCGGATTTGCGCTTCACCTGGCCCAGGTCTCCCGCCAGGTCACTGGCATTGACGCCTCCCGCGCCTCGCTCGAAGTGGCAGAGCGGAACTTCGAGGCCAATCGCTCCCGCCTAGCCGGCCAGGTGGATTGGGTAGAGGCCGACGCCTTCCAGATCCTGCGCGACTGGTCGGACGCAGGCCAGCGATTTGACGCCATCGTTCTCGATCCGCCCGCCTTCGCCAAAACCAGGCGGGCCGTCGAAGGCGCCCTGCGCGGCTACAAGGAGCTGAACCTGCGCGCCCTCAAAATGCTCAGCCCCGGCGGCCTGCTCGTCACCTTCTCCTGCTCGCATCACGTAGGCTGGGCTGACCTGGAAGCCGCGGTGGCCTCGGCCGCGGCCGATGCATCGCGGCGCGTGCGCCTGCTCGAACGCCGCGGCGCCGCTCCCGACCATCCGGTGATCCTGAACCTGCCTGAAACCGAATACCTTAAATGCCTGGTGCTGGAAGTGGAATAGTCAGGCCCGAGCCGCGCGCTGACCTGTGTGCCAGTGCGGCATGAGCCGCAACAGCCACTCAAACCACGAGCGGCGAACCACGCTATGTGCGGCTTCCTTATGCGCGCCCTCCTTCCCATTTGAAGTCGCCCTCCGTAACTCGGCCAGGGTCTCCTTTACCTGCGCCCGCAGAGCCTCGGCCTCAAAGGTGCAGGAGCGCAGATAGGCTGACACGGTAAGCCCGGCTTCGGCCGAGCGCCTCCGCAGTTGCTCGCTCTCCGCTTTGCTGAGCCGGATTGTGATGCTGGCGCACTTACGATTCGGGTCAAGCATCGCTGAAAGGCCATGGGCGAGTCTGGGTTCAGCGTCCTTGCTCCAGTCCGGCTCCGCCGGCAGGGTGGCCGTCGGAGCGGCGGGTGCCGAGTCGGCCTGAAGCGCTTCATCGGCATTGAAAGGTCCGGAATCGGCAATCTGCGTCAACGCCCAGTCGCCGGGATCGGCTTGTTTATAGCGGGCGTGGGTACGCAGGGCGCGCTCATAGCTCAGGGTTGCCACGTCGTCAGCAAGATCGTCGTCATTCCAGGCGGGCATCGGTTTCGGTGCCGGCGCGGTAAGCGCGGCCAGCAGCCCGGCAAAGCTGGAAGGGGTTGGGGATGGCGCGGTTTCCCACCCGCGCGACAAAGACCCGTCTCCGGGGACCCCGGATCTTTCTGCTGTTTCCTGCATGGGATGGAGCATACTGCGCCCCGCTGTCGTGACCATGAGGGAATTCCCATGCAAGACCCTCGGTGAATCCCGGAAGAGGAAACGCAATCTTCGTTCTCGAAATGAAACCGGCAATCAAGAATTCCCAGCGTTGGCTAAGCCCTCAATCTGAGAGTGCTTTGGAGGCTTCGGGATCGGGAAGCACCCGTCCTGGTAACCTCAAAAGCCGGGTGACGTCCCCGGCAGACATGGGACGTGCGAAAAGAAACCCCTGGCCGAAGCGGCAGCCCAGCTCACGGAGCAGTTGGTACTGCTCGCAGGTCTCGATGCCCTCGGCTACCACATCCATGCCCAGCACCCGGGCCAGTTCGATGATGGTGCGAACGATCTGCAGCGGCTGTTCGCCCTCCGTCATCCGGCCTACAAACGATCGGTCGATCTTGAGTACGTCGATAGGAAACGAATGCAGGTAGCTGAGCGAGCTGTAGCCGGTGCCGAAGTCGTCCATCAGCAGTGAAACCCCTAGCCGGCGCAGGCTGCCCAGCACCTCCAGGGCCGTGCGCATGTCGGGAATCAGGCTGGACTCGGTCATCTCCAGGCCGAGTTGCCGGCTGGAAACCCCGGATTGGCGCAGCAACGCTTCAACGTGGTCGGCCAGACCCTCGCGGGAGAACTGGCGGGCAGAAAGATTGACGCACACGCGCAGGGAGTGGTGGGCAGGATCGTCGAGGCACCATTTCTGAATCTGGCTGCATGCCTCCGACAGTCCCCAGTCGCCGATAGGAAGAATCAATCCGCTCTCCTCGGCCAGCGGAATAAAGTCCATGGGCGGCACCAGCCCGCGCTCGGGATGAGCCCAGCGGATCAGCGCCTCAAGGCCGATAATCCTGCGCGTCGCAAGCTCGACTTCCGGCTGGTAGTAGAGCACAAACTCGTGCCGCTCTAAGTGCGCGCCGAAGGTCCGCCCTGCGCGGCCATTTTCCAGAGATGGCCCTGGCCGTGCGGGGCAGCCGCAACCCTTGCACCCCGAAGCTCTTGCGCAGCCTGCGGAGTTCCAGATGGCTGGCCGCCATATCGGCCAGGCTCTCCAGCATCCGCAGTTCGTCCAGAGCCATGTTGCGCCGCGGCTCACACCCGAAGATTGTCAACGCTCCCAGAATTTTGCCATCGAAAGAACGTACCGGAGCGCTGGCGAAGGAGATCACGTCCAATCGCCGCAGAGTCATTCGCCCGCCTTCGAAATGCGGATGTTTTGAGATATCCGGAACAACCACCGGGCCATCTTCGGCTAGCACCATCTCAAAGATCGACCGTTTCCGCGGCAGTTCGCGAACCGCCTCGCCCCAGTACGACTTGATCCAGACGCGGCTGGTGTCCGCAAAGCCCAGCAGCACCGTGTCGGCCCTGAAGTACTCCGCGCTCAGCCGGGTGATCGCGTCGAAGCTCGGTTCCGGCTCCGTATCCAGAATCTCCGTCGCAGCCAGCGCGTGCAGCCGCGCATCCTCTTGCGGCCAATCGATCCTGCTGGTTTGCAATTCCGCTGCTGGCATCTTCCCTGGGCTCCGCTGCGTCCCCGGCTGCCTGAGTCCAGACGGCCATGGACAACCGTACCGGCCTCCCCGCGATGAGTGATTGCGCGGGTGGTCAACAAAAGGACATCCATCAAACCTGTTGCACAGGTTCCGTACCTCTCTTATCGGAAGGGAGTCGATTGGGCATGAGGGTACGCAAGAACAGTCCGCCAGAGTACCTGTCCGCGGTCAGACTAGTCCTTATTTCTTAGCGCTCGGCTGTCCCGTTTCCGTCCAGAGAAAGGTCACTTGGTCCGCATCGTCCTGAATCTGCTGGTCCACGCTCACGCCGGCCGAGTGCCCGCCTGCCAGACTGTAGTGGAGCAGCACCGGCCGGCCGCTGGACGAGGCCGACTGCAGCAGCGCCGTCATCTTGCGCGCATGCAGCGGATCCACACGCGTATCGCTGTCCCCGGTAAAGAACATCACCGCCGGATACGCCGTGTCCGGCTTCACGTTCTGGTAGGGCGAGTACTTGAGCAGATAGGGGAACTGCTTTTCGTTGCTCGGCCGAGCCGTACTCCGTCACCCAGTAGGATCCCACCAGGAACTTCTGGTAGCGCAGCATGTCCAGCAGCGGATAGCCGCAGAGCACGGCTGAAAACAGATCCGGCCGCTGCGTAATCGCCGCGCCCATCAGCAGGCCGCCGTTCGACCGGCCGGTAATGGCAAAGTGCTGTGGCGATGTGTACTTATTGGCGATCAGGTACTCGGCCGCCGCGAAAAAGTCGTCGAAGACATTCTGCTTCTTTTCAAACATGGCCTGTTCGTGCCAGTGCTCGCCATACTCCCCGCCGCCGCGCAGGTTGGGCAGCGCGAACCAGCCGCCCTGCTCCAGCCACCACGCATATTGCGGGCTCCATTCCGGCAGTATGCTCAAGTTGAAGCCGCCGTAGCCGGTCATCAGCAGCCGTTCACGTCCCGTCCTGCTTCAGCCCCTTCTTTCCGGCGATAAACATGGGAACACTGGTGCCGTCCTTCGACTTGAAGAAGACCTGCCTGATCTCATATTGGCTGGAATCGAAGGGAATCTTCGGCCTGAAAGAAGACATCGCGCTTGCCGGTTTGCGTATCCAGCCGGTAGAGCGTAGGCGGCACTGATGAACGACTCGAAGCGGAAGTATCCGTAGCGGTCCATGGTCCGCCCGTCGATCACAGAAGCGGAGCCGATGCCGTCGTAATCCACCGTGCCTGCCGCCTTGCCGTCCAGCGTGTAAACCGATATCTCCGTCTTCACATCCTTCAGCCGCTTCACGTAGATCTTTCCACCCACGATCGACCATTCGTCGATCACGTTCGGCCCCTCGGGCACGATCGGTCTGCCACGCTTCGGGCATAATCCCGGGATCGGCCTTCAAAATGCATCCGTTCGGCGCATGGTAGTCGGTCTTCACATACCAGGCTCCCTTGGCCTAGATCGCCGAGAACCGCGAATCCAGCCCCCATATCAGCACCTCGAAGGGCGAACCCGGCTTGCTCAGGTCGCGAAACACAATGTCCACGCGCCTGGCGGGCACGCCGCGGTCGATCTGGACCACCAGGTAACGGCCGTCGTCGGTCACCTCGACATCGAAAAGGTCGTCGCCGGTGAGCAGCTCCCCGCGAAACTCGCGCCCGAAGATCAGCGTGTCCCGCGAATTGCGCGTCCCCAGCACGTGCTGGTACAAGAGCGTCCCCTCCTTGTTGTTGCGCGCGTAATAGAGGCTCGCTCCGTCCGGCGCAAACGCCACGCTGAAGTAACGCGCCGCCGGCAGCTCATCTTCCAGCGTCTTGCCCGTGGCCACATTCAACACCCGCACGCCGGCCTCGTCCGCACCGCCATGCTGAACTGAATAAGCCAGCAGCTTTCCGTCGCGCGAAACATCCCCGATGTGAACCGAGAGGTTCGGGTCTGTACTCAGTACGGCCGGGTCAACCAGGCGCTTGTCTTTACCCGTCCAACCCTGACGCACATAGATCGAGTACTGCTGTTCGCCGGCCAGCCGCTTCCTGAAGAAGTAGCTGTCTCCGCGCTGCAAGGGCGAACTGGCCGCGGACACGTTTTCCAGGTCATCCAGATCGTCTACCGCCTGCGGCCGGATGCGCGCCTGCTTCATGTAGCGCCCGGTGTAAGCATTCTCCGCATCGATGAACGCCCGCGTCTCCGCGCTCCTGGAGTCTTCAAGCCAGCGATAGTTGTCGACTATCTTTGTTCCGAAATAGTCGTCGGCCACCGGAATAGCCTCCACCTCGGGCGGCGCCGGCAACGAAATCCCATCGCGCCCGTGAATCGTCTGGCCAATCAAACTCACCCCCAGGCATGCAAATAGCGCAATCCCCAGTCCAAAAGTCCGCTGCATACAACGCCCCCTCTGGACAGAATACTCGGGAGGATTGCACTTGCAGGTTCCTTCTGCGCGGCAAGGGAGAGCAGTCCCAGTAGAATCAACTCCAGTGGCAGAAACCTACCCAACCCAGCCTTCGCCTCGTCCGTGGTGGGCGCGCGGCCTGCGTTTGCTGCGCCCGTCGCACGCGCATTCTGTCTTCACGGCCACCGTCGTGCTGATGGCGTCCACCTTTCTGTCGCGCATCATCGGGCTGGTGCGGGTCAAGTACATCGTCTGGCTCTTCGGCAGCGGCATGGAGGCCGACGCCTTCAACGCCGCCTTTGTGCTGCCCGACATGATTTCGTATTTTCTGGTCGGCGGCGCGGCCTCCATCACCTTTGTCACCATCCTCACCCGCTATCGCGAAACGGGCCGCGAAGCGGAGGGCGAGCGCTCGCTGTCGGTGATTCTGACCACCATGTACCTGGTGCTGGGCGCGGCCATTGTGCTGGCCGAGATCTTTGCCCCCTGGTTTACGTCCACTGGTGGTTCAACGGCTTTGACGCGCAGAAAGCGGCGCTTTGCGTGCGCCTGACGCGCATTCTGCTGCCCGCGCAGTTGTGCTTCTTTGCCGGCGGCGTCTTTGGCGCGGTGCTGCTGGTGCGCAAGCAGTTCAGCGTGCAGGCGGTGGCGCCGCTGATCTACGGCCTGGGCACCATCGTGGGCGGCCTGCTGCTGGTGCAGCGCATCGGCGTCTCTTCGCTGGCCATCGGCACGGTGGCGGGAGCGTTTTTCGGGCCGTTTCTGCTGAATGCGTCTTTGCCCGGCGGGCGGGCACGCGCTACCGGCCCGATTCTCGACTGGCGCGACCAGGGCCTGCGCGAGTGGGTGCGGCTGTCGCTTCCGCTCATGGTCGGCGTTTCGCTGGTGACCGCCGATAGCTGGATCATCGCCCACTTTGCCTCCACCACCGGCGGCGCGGTCTCGCTGATGAGCTATGCCAAGCAGCTCTTCACCGCGCCCATGGCCATGCTGGCGCAGGCCGCGGGCGCGGCCTCCATGCCCTTTTTCGCCAGCCTGTGGACGCAGCAGAACGCCGCTACGATTTTGCCATCGGCGTGGCGGACTCCGTCTCGCGCGTGGCCGCGCTGGGGCTGCTGGCCGCCTCCGGCATGGTGGCGCTGGGCCAGCCCATGATCGACCTGCTCTTTACCGGCGGACGTTTTTCCTCTGCCGATGCGCGGGAGTGCGCGGCCTATTTCGCCGTCTTCTCCGTCTCCATGTTTCTGTGGTCGGCGCAGGCCATCTATGCGCGCGCCTTTTACGCCGCCGGAAACACCATTGTGCCCATGGCGGCGGGAACGGTGGTGACGCTGGTCTCGCTGCCCATCTATGCCGCGCTTTACCACTGGCAAGGAGCCATGGGGCTGGCCTATCGCCTCCGATATCGGCATCGCGCTGCAAACCGTCACTATCGCCGTGCTGCTGCACCAGCGGCACATGGTCTCGCTGGCCAGCCTGGACTATGCCGAGATGGGCCGCTGCCTGCTGGCCGCGCTGGCGAGCGGCGCGGGGGTCTGGATGGTCGTCTGGGCCGCTGGCCAGCCTGGTCGGCCATCTGCCCGGTGCTCCTCTGCTCCACGCAGACCCGCTGGACGACCTTGCCGTGCTGGTGGCCGGAACCGCCGTCTGGCTGGCGATCACTAAATGGGTTCTGGAAAAATCCGGATCGGCCCTGCCCAGGGTGGCCATGAAGCGGCTGGGGCTAGGATAAGGCAATTCTCAGTATCGTTTCGCAGTTGACTATTTGTCTATCTATATTGATTTCTTTCGATTTACCAGATTAGGATACCGTCAACTCTTTTCCAATTCACTCTGGCGCGTTCGTTTCCCGGTACTTGCGCCGGCCAAACGTGCGCTCTTGCAATTCCGGGCAGACCTCACACACTCCGGAAAACACAAATGCCCCTGCCGCTGCAGAGGCGCTTGTGATGAAGCGAAGCTTGAATCGCCGCTACTAGCTGAACCGGCCTGGCCGCCTCGGGCATCGCCGGGGCGCTGGCAACCGCGACCGGCTTGGCTTCGGCCTTGCGGATGTCGATGCCACCCTTGAAGAACGCGCCATCCTCGATGCTGATGCGCGCCGCGGCCACGTCGCCGGTCAGCGCTCCCTCGGCGCGGATGTCCACGCGGTCCGTGGCCGCCATATTGCCGCGCACCTTGCCCAGAATCACGATTTCGCGGGCAGTGATGCTGGCCGCCACCTGGCCGTTGCGGCCCACGGTGACGCGGTTGCCGGGAAGGTTGATGCTGCCCTCGACTTTGCCGTCGATAAACAGCGACTCGGAGCCGGTGATTTCGCCCTTGATGAACAGGCCTTTGCCGATGGTGGCCTGGTCGCCGGCCGTTGCAGCCGGGGCGCGGCCTGCGGCGGGCTCAAACGCCGGAGCGGGCGCCGCGGGGCGGGAGGGTTCCGGGGTGGGGTTGGGGTTGATCGATCCGGTCTGGCTGGGTTTCCACATTGCGCTCAAGATAGTTCCTTTTCTGTCCTGAAAGGACGGGGGCTTCCAAGGCAGGGCCATTGCGTGTGCCCAAAAATCTGAAGGTGCGGACAGCCGGTCAATCCGGTCTTCGGCGGCCACTTGCGGCCACAAGCGAAGATGTTACTCCCTTTGCGGTCCGCTCGAAAAGGTTGCGTTGCCGTTATTTTAAGACGACACCCGTCAAATGTACGAGTGCACGCCTGTCTAATCCGCTCCGGTAGCCATTTGTTACAACACTCGTTCGGCCTGCGCACGGCAGAATTGCACTTCATTCCCTGCCCCAGTGCCAAAACGGAACTGCTCGCCGGACCTTCACCATGGCCTGACAATAGCCTACTCTAAGCGTATGACCGATCGTGAACTGGTGGCGCGGATTGCCCGCTCCGCCGGCGGAAAGGCCGGATACAAGCAACTGGTCCGCGAGCTGGGCCTGGGCGGCGGACGGGAGCGGCGTCTGCTGCTGGAACAACTGGCTCGGCTGACCGCGCGCGGCGAGCTGGCCAAGCTGGATCAGCGAGCACTGGAGCATTCCCCGGCCTGCTGGGCACGCGCGACAATCTGGCCGCCGGCCGGCTCGATCTGCATCGCGACGGCTACGGATTTGTGCCGCCCCAATGCCCGCCAGGCGTGTTCGGGCAGTGAAGACATCTTCATTCCTCCCAACGAGATCAACGGCGCCATGCAGGGCGACCAGGTGCTGGTGGAAGTCGAGCCGCCCAAGGCCGATGGCCGCCGCATGGGCCGCATCGTCCGCGTGCTGGAGCGGCGCAACCCCACCGTGGTCGGCGTCTTTCACTACGGGGTCCCCAGCGATGCCCAGAGGGCGCCCACTTCGTCGCTGGGGTGGCATTATGCGCGTTCAGACCGGGCGCAAGGGCATTCTGTGGTTCCCTTCGACGAGCGCATGACGCAGCCCATTCTGATTCCCGCCGGCCAGGAGCTGCCCGCAGCCAGTGAGACCGCCACGCCGCACCGGGTGCTGGGCGCTGAGGCCACGGCCGCCGCGGCGCACGACAACCTGGAAGGCCTGGTGGTCGATGTGGAGATCACCAGTTGGCCCACGCCCACCCGTCCGCCGGTGGGCCGCGTGATCGAGGTGCTGGGCGAGCCGGACGACTTCGGCGTGGACGTGGAGATGATGATCCGCAAGCACCAGTTGCCGCGGGTCTTCCCGGAAAATGTGCTGGCCGAGGCGCGCAGGGTGGCGCATTTGCCGCCAGGACGCCGCCGCCGGCAGGGCCGATTTTCGCGGGCTTCCCATCGTCACCATCGACGGCGAGACGGCGCGCGACTTTGACGACGCGGTGCTGGTGACAGAACGCGCCGACGGCGGCTACGAGTTGCAGGTGCACATCGCCGACGTGGCCGAGTATGTGCGCGCAGGAACGGACCTCGATCTGGAGGCGCGGCTGCGCGGAACCAGCGTCTACTTCCCCGATCGCGCCATTCCCATGCTGCCGCAGGAGCTTTCCACCGACATCTGCAGCCTGCGCCCCGGCGAAGACCGGCTGGTGCTGAGTTGCATCATGCAGCTCGACCCGGCAGGCCGCATCGAGAGCTACGAGATTGTCGAAGGCGTCATCCGCTCCGCCGCGCGCATGACCTACACCGAGGTTCACGCGATTCTGGAAGGCGACGCCGAGGTACGCGCGCCGTTACGCCGCCCTCGTCCCTGGATTCGAGCGGATGCGCAGTCTGGCCGGGCTGATGAACAAGCGGCGCGAGGAGCGCGGCAGCATCGACTTCGACCTGCCCGAGCCGGTGATCGAGTTTGACGAGCAGGGCCAGATGCGCGGCGTCACCAAGTCCGAGCGCACCTGGGCCAATCGCCTCATCGAGGAGTTCATGCTGGCGGCCAACGAGTGCGTGGCCACCTGGCTTGAAGACCTGGGCGTGCCCTCGCTCTATCGCATTCATGAGAAGCCCGAGCCGCGCCGCGTGGTCCAGTTCGAGGAGCTGGCCGCCAGCTTCGGTTACTCGCTCGGCCTCGGCGCTTTGCCGGTCAAGCGCATTCAGACTCGCGGCGAGCGGCGAGACGCTCACGGCCGCGGCCGCAATCCCAGGATGCACGAGGTCCCGGAAGATATTCCCGTCACGCCGCGCATGTATCAAAAACTGGCCGCGCGCATCGAAGGCAAGCCGGAAGAGCGGATTCTGAGTTACCTGATGCTGCGCTCGCTCCGGCAGGCCCGCTACTCCGAGATCAACGAAGGCCACTTTGCGCTGGCCGCGCCCACCTACACCCACTTCACCTCGCCCATCCGCCGCTATCCCGACCTGATCGTCCATCGCATTGCAAAGGCGCTGCTCCGCGATGGCGTGCTCGGCGAGGGGACTATAGCAGAAGGCCGCCACAGCTCCCCCTGGACGCATCCGCACGACGGATCACGGGTGCCCCACTCCAGCGAGCTTCGGATGCCCCACCCAAAGGAAAATCGGGTGCCCCATCCAAACGAAAGCCGGGTGCCCCACCCTCGCGGCGTCTCTGTTTTTGCCGCTAGGGTGGGGTCGAAATTCCAGGGCGAGCCTCCCATCCCCGAATCCGAGCTGGCGCAGATCGCCGAGGAGACCAGCCAGACCGAGCGCCGCGCCGCCGAGGCCGAGCGCGAGTTGGTCGAGTGGAAGAAGGTTCGCTTCATGCAGGACCGGGTCGGCGAGGAGTTTGCGGCGCTGGTGCTGAACCCCGCCAAATTCGGCCTCTTCGTCGAGCTGACCGACCTCTTCGTCGAGGGCCTGGTCCCCATCGATTCGCTGCGCGACGACCGCTACACCTGGCGCGAGAACACGCACGAGATCGTCGGCGAGCGCACAGGCCGCCGCTTCCGCGCCGGAGACCGCGTGCAGGTAATTCTCGACCGCATCCTGGCCCAGGAACGCAGGCTGCAGTTCTCCATTGTCGAGGAAGGCATTCCGCTCACCGGCAAGCAGGCTCTAAAACCTTCTGCCAAAGCGAAAAAGAGCAAGCGCAAGGGCGAGGGAACGCCCTCTGTAAAGGGCAGGAAGAAATTCGCCAGGAAAGCCAAGCGGCGCTAACGCGGTTCTCCAATTGGTGTAGAGCGAAGCCGATGCGGTCAAGTGGCGTTTTCCTTAAGAAAACGCCACATTGCTCGATCTAAAAACTCCACAGGAATTGGAGAACCGCCGTAAGGCCCCAGACCACAGCGCCGCTGGCAATGAGACGCAACAGGCCCTAGCTTCCAGCCTGCTTCTCAGCAAGAGCGCCGAGGATCGGCAGCTTGAAGAGCTTACCCTGGAACGCATTGACCAGGCAAATGATCCATAGGATGAGGAATCCGATCCCCACCAATGGGAACAGGATCACATCGATGAAATTGACGAAGGGGATCATTCCCAGGATCACGAGAATAACCCAGACCGCGAACCAGGCAACCGCCAGGAAGATCGATTGCCAGGCGTGAAAGCGCACGAATTTGTTTTGGTTGTAAGGCGCGACCACCAGGAAGATGATCGCCGGAATGAAGGTGAGGTAGGCAAGGCCGGCGGCGGCATTGTCGCTTAGACCAGTTTGGGAAGTTTCTTCGGGCATGCTAGCTCCTTTGAGGTTGGGAACTCGATTAGGGACCAGGTGCTCCACGCTCAAGGCCGGGTAAACAAAAAGGGGAGAAGGTTCCCGCCGCTGATACGCGCAAGGGCGTGAAGTTTGAATGACATAAGAACATCCGCAAAATGCGCAATTGTCAAGCAGAATTTCCGCAGCCGATCGAGACTGATCGTTCCGGCTTGAGGAAAGCCATCGCTGGGTGGCCGGTCTCCTCGATCCAATACAATGGCAATGGGAGCATAAAGGATGGCACATACCGTATTTTGCGTTCGCAACAAGAAAGAGATGGAGGGCCTGGACGAGCCTCCCTTCGACTCGGAGTTCGGTCAGAAGATCTTCAAAAACGTCTCCAAGGCGGCCTGGGCCGAGTGGGTCGACCGACAGAAGATGCTGCTCAACGAGTACCGTCTCCAGCCCTGGACCCCGCAGGCGCAGCAATTCCTCGTCGAGCAGATGGAAGAGTTCTTCTTCGGCGCGGGATCTGCCTTGCCCTCGGAGTTCGTCCCGCCGTCGCACTGACAGCAATGGGCACCCTTCTCTGGCGCAATCGGCAGGGTTCCATGTCAGGCGTACTGGGCCGTGCTGGTGTAAACTGATCAGGACCCTGAAGCCGGCTGACCCGAGCCGGCTCGATTGTGTCGGGACGTGGCTCAGCCTGGTAGAGCACTCGCTTGGGGTGCGAGGGGTCGGCAGTTCAAATCTGCCCGTCCCGACCATTAAAATCAATCACTTGTGGAACTTCCCTCAATAATCGATCTGGAATTGTGGGGGAGTTTGTGGGTACCCTCATGCAATCTTGTGCATTCTGTGGGTACCCCAACCGTCTACAGGACAGTCTCCACCTTGATTGCGTCTAACGACTCCACCGCACGCCGCTTCGCATCCAGCCGGACGTGGCTGTAATGCTCCAGCATCTTCCGGCTTAGATGGCCGTTAATGGCTTGAATGGTGGCATCCGGAGTCTGTGTCTGCGCGAGCGCTGAGATGAAGCGGTGGCGCAAATCGTGAATGCGGCATTCGACCCGCGCCTCCTTCTTTGCGGTGCGCCACGCCTCCTTCCACGAACCCGGTGGCCTGTTCAGGTCTGAATCATAGGGCGTCATAGTGCCGCGTTCCACCGAGCCTTCGCCCTTGAACCTAAGCTCTTCGCTGGGGAAGATGAAGTCGCTGGGTGCTACATCCGACCTCCGCGCCCGCCAATCCTGAAATGCCTGAAGCCCTGTCTGGTTCAATGGGATGATCTATAGCGCAATGGGGATTGAGCAAAGGAAGTCCGAAGGATGGGGCAAGCCTGCGAGAACAAGTGCGCCTGCGAAGGCTAAGATTGAATAGCCGCTCGACAAGAAAGTCATGGATACACGCCAGCCTTCCACGGAGAGCCAGGGATCGATCGTCGAGGAAACTCTGCGGGCGTTTCTCTCCCGAAATCCCAATCTTGCCGGAGCACTGGAATTCCTTTTCCCAAACCCAGCCGAGGGCTTGTCCATTCAGAGTTTGCGGATTCCACCTTTCGTTGCCGAGCATCGCAACCTTGTGAGCGCGGAACCTTTTCTGTTGCCTCAGGAACGATTCGGAGGCTCCCAGGACGTTGCGCTGGTTCCTTTGGTCCGCGATGTTGTCGATGAGACTCTTCGTGCTTACGCTTATACGAGCCCACATCTTTTGGAATACGTGGGGAAGACGCCGATCTCCTCTTACGGAAGCATGGGCCTGAGCGTCAGCCGCTGGGGGCAGGTGGACTGGGACTACATACGCGACCTGGATTGGCGAATCTTTTTGCCTGCTGAGATCGGCCATCGTTCCGGCTTCAAGTCAGACCTGCAGCAGATCCTGACGGAAAAACTTCACGAATACAAGCTCTATCCGCTGTTGTTTGGAAACGACGTGGAAGGACGACCGCAGGTACAACTGCGCGACAACCTGACTGGAATCGTGCACGGGTTTCACTTCTTTCTCCTGGCGATGAAGCCCGAGTTTGTACGGGGAAATATTCATCACGATGGTGGCTACTCTCCCCACTTCGCCTATTTTCCCGAGGGCTCGCTGGATGAACACCTGGAATCGGCCAAACTGCTGTGGTCTGAGCTGATCGCGCAGCTGCGAGAAAACTACATCGAAACGTTCAACCAGCTGAGCTTCAACATCTTCGGTGAGAATACAGGCGAAGACCGCTTGTATAAGACGCGCGGCTGGTACCTGCACAAAGCATTCAAGTGGTATGCCGCGCTGGCACGGGCGCGAGGACTGTCGGCGCTCGAGGAAGATCTTCTCTATCAGTATGAACATTTTCAAGGATCGGAGGCGGAGCTGTCGTATCTGGCGAGATATCGATACTACGCCCGCATGGCTCCCAGCCGGCCACGCCTGGATGACGTGGATCGCGATCTGGCGCGCGCCGCAAGCATCGCTTACGCGCAGGCGAGAAACTCTCAGGACCCCCTTGTCGGGCGGCAGATCGGCGTAGACAGCGCCGATATCATCCTTTTGGAAACGGTCCCCGAGGGTTTTCGAGTGGCGGCCCAGAAGCTTCTGGAGCAGATTGAATTCCCATTGCCCGGGCAGTTGAAGTGCGCCCAAATTGCCGGGCAGATCCGCTTCGCGGACAATCTTGCGGTGCCTTGCGGCGTGCGCATCGACGGTCACGGGCAAGCTGCGTTGATCCCCGCCGAATGGTCAATGGTCTTTTGCGATTCTTATGTCTGCCAAGTGGTAAAAAAGGCCGCAGAGGAGAAACGGTCCATCGTAGAGGAGGAGATCCGCCAGGCCCTCGTGGCGCTGCTCGCTTGTTTCCTCTGGCCCGCGTTGCAAGCTGCAGATGGTTACGGCGCCCGCGTCCTTAACTGAACCGCTCGACACAACTTCACTCCCCAGCGCGGTGTGGGCTCTAAAGCAGATTCAGAGTTTCCATGCTGTAGGGAAGATCGTGGCGGGTGGCTTTTTCTTAAGAAAAAAGCCACGCAGCCGCTTCAACTCCCCTTACAGCAACTCTGAATCTGCTGCAGTCCTGAAAAACGGGGTTTGCAACTGCGATTCTCACCCCAAGACGGGCCATGGATTCGGGTCGCTATGCCGACTCCGCCAGTGATGCCTCGGCGATATTCTAACGGGCAAATGGGGCTATATTGACAAGGCCGGTAAGTACACTACTCCGCATGAACATCAACGAGCTTCTTTCTTCAATAGCCATTTCCACCCGGCCGCGCTAAACTTAGGGACCTCGGACAATATCCGAAGACTTGGAGAGTGCTATGAGCCGTCTTCCTCGGATTGCGCCGTGGGTCTTGTTCGCCCTTGCAGCTGCCCTCTCCGTGGCAGTCTGTCACCAGCGTCTGATCCCCACCATTCCCACCGTCAGCGCCGCCGTCGCAGCCGCGCAGGACCAGGCCCCCCCGGACCAAGGGCCCGACCCCGCTGCAGTCAACCTGGCGCCCAGTGGGCCGTCCTACACAACTGAAGCTCCGCCGCCTCCTTACCAGCCAAGCGGTTCCGCCGCTGAGCCCGAAGATTCAAATTACGCCGATCAACCCGTGGCCAACGCTCCGGAGCCCCCGCCGCCACTCCCCGAATACAATCAGCCTCCGCCGCCCGGCGATGGCTACATCTGGGTGCCCGGTTACTGGGCCTGGTCCCCGTCCGGCTATTACTGGGTGCCCGGCGCGTGGGTCGAGGCCCCGTATGAGGGGGCGCTGTGGACGCCGGGCTATTGGGGCTTCTACTCCGACCGCTATTGGTTCCATCCCGGCCATTGGGGCCTGCACATCGGCTACTACGGTGGCATCAACTATGGCTTTGGCTACTTCGGCATCGGGTACGAAGGCGGCTATTGGAGGGGCGGCCACTTCAACTACAACCGCGTCTACAACAACCTGAACGAGCGCAAAGTGCACAACGTGTACAGCTATAACGCAGGCAGTCGCGGGTTTGACAATCGCGGATCGAACAATCAAGGATCCTACAATCGCGGATCAAACAATCAAGGATTCGACAATCGCGAAAATAACAACAACGCTCGCCCCAGCTTCCGTGGCGGGCAGGGCGGCGTACAGGTCCGGCCGCAGGCATCCGATGCGGCGGCATGGCACGAGCCAACTGCTCCGCGCATGAACACGCAGGTAGAACACGAGCAGAGGTTCCAGTCGAATCGGGGGCAATTTGCCAACACAAATCACGGCCAGCCCGCCAAACCGGCCATCAGCCGGCCCATTCCGGCGGACCGCAACGTGAAGCCCACGCAGAATCAAAGTCACGGCGGGCAGCAGCAAGAGCATCATCGGTAAGGCCGCGCCACCCGCGAGAACTCCCATCGGGTAGGGCTTGCGCGCCTCGGGACGTGACACTCTTGAGGTGCGCGGCCCTGCTGTCCCGCTCGCGGAAATCTTAACCGGAATTTCCATTTTGCTTTCCGGGCTGCGAGGCAATATGCATCCAGTTGCCCCGGCCAGGTCCGTTTTTTACATCCGTTTCCATCCCAAAGACTCGGGCGTGCCAGGCACGGTCTTTGCTGGGCCGAAAAGTCGTGATTTGCTCCGCCTTTCGGGTTCCGAGAGGATGGTCGCCCAACATTCCATGGGGTGATTTGGATCACGTCACTTCCGAGTTGCCGGTCATACAGGTTCTGCGCGCTCGCGCAGAGAATCAGCCCAAAAAGACTCCAAAGGATTAGACTGGTTTCCATCTTGGGGGGCACGTCATGAACTATCGCAAGGGCCTGGCATTTTCCTTATTGATGTTGTGTTGTTTGGTTGCAGCCGGCAAGGGCAAGAAGAAGGTCCTGCTGCCAGATGACGTTCTTGATGCGAGGACAGTGCTGGTCGTTGTCGATCCCGGATCTGGAGTGGCTCTTGATAATCCAACCGCAAACCGCACAGCCCAGGAGGACGTGGAGAAAGCCCTCATGAACTGGGGCCGTTTCACGCTGGCAACGGAAGTGTCAGATGCCGACCTGATTATTGCGGTTCGCAAAGGGAACGGAAAGATCGCTCAGCCGACCGTTGCTGGAGTCCCCATCAACAATCGCACAGTCATCTTTGAACCCACAGATTCAGGGGGGCGGGTTGGAGGCCACAACGGAAACCCATCGCAAGTTGGCGATCCAACGAATTCTCAGCCCCAAGGTCCCCGTCCACAGGTAGAGGCTGGCCCGGCGCAGGACATGTTTGTGGTTTATCGCGGCAAAATTGACGATACGCTCGACTATCCCGCTGTCTGGCGCTACATCGCGAAAGACGCGCTTCGATCCCCAAGTGTTCCTGCGGTTGACGTGTTCAGAAAGCTGATTGCAGAGGCGGAGAAACAAAAGGCCGCAACGCCGTGATTCCGTCCAAATTCTGTAGGTGCAGAAGCCTTAAGGAGAGGTTTGTCGTCAACTCGGACATTACTCATCAGTCGACAGGTCCGAACCGGCAGAAGGCGCTCTCTACTGGGCGGCAGACTGGCATCACGCCGGCAGGAACCAAGTAGGCCGCATAACCTTGGGATGAGTGGCAGCATTCATCCATTACTAGCACGATTCTAGACCGTGAAGACTGTGGGGACTTTTGTGGGGACCCTGGATAGAAAATGGCATAAATCAGCATCAATCCAGCTCGTTCTATAACGGCATTTAAGCGATCGACAATAGTAATGTCAAGCACTCCATAGCAGAGCGCATAAATTGTGCGGAACTCGCTTGGGGTGCGAGGGGTCGGCAGTTCAAAATCTGCCCGTCCCGACCATTGCATCCCCAGTCTTTCGTATAGCTTGGCGGTGAGTTATCTGCCCCGCCCCGCTTTCCATTTTGACAACTGTGACGTAATTGTGACGTTACCCAAAGCGGCCACGGCCTTACGCTTGGCTTCCTGCCGGATGTGCGAGTAGTGCTCCAGCATCTCCCTGACCTACCGATTCAACTTTCCAGGAAGGCAGGCGAAACGCCCAAGGGCGACATCCTTGGCTGGGATTCATGGTCTGATCGACGTTCCGGGTGGCCGGCCAGTACAACCATCTGCACCATCATCCCCAGCGAGTAGACAATCAAGAGCAGCGCTGCGATTCCGCCCATCTGGCGCTAGGCACTCCAATTGCTGCACACGTCGACGATGACTTGATCGTGTTCATCCCCTGAGTTCATGTCTTGTCAGCCTCCGAGATGCGTGTGAAAAAAGGCGACGATGCGGCGGCGGGCGTCCATCGCGGCGGGCTCGTTGAAGCCGATGTTTCGATAGCGAAGCATCTTGAACCAGAAGCTCTGCTTGTTGTTCATGAAAGAGTGGCCGGCGTCGGGATATTCCTTGACGTCGTGAGGGACGAGAGCGCGCTGGAGAGCTTGCTCAAGCTGATCGGCGACGCCTTGTTCCCAGTGGCTCTTGCCCCCGTAGCTGCCGACGACGGGGCAGGCGACCTGGAGGAAGGTTTCCACATCTGGCGGGAGCTTGCCACCATAATTGATGCTGGCGACGGAGAAGCCGTGACCTGAAGCGAGCAAAAGTGCGAATCCACCGCCCATGCAGAAGCCAATGACGCCGACCTTGCCGTTGCAGTTGGGTTGGGCAAGGAGCCACCTGCGGGCGGCTTCAACATCGTCGAAGGTGGGTCCGGCGCGGGCTGTAAAGTCGCGCATGATGGCGCGAAGACAGAGCGGAAAGCCGCCCCGGTAGTAGAGATCGATGGCGAGGGCAAGAAAGCCGGCTTCGGCGAGCCAGTCGGCCTGGTTGCGGTGGTCCTGGCTCATGCCGCCGACATCGTGAAGGACTACCACGCCGGGAACTGGCGCCGGATTGGACGGGACGGCGAGCCAGGCGGGCATCTGGCCGAGGGGGGTAGGGACGAGGACGTTGGGCATGGGCGTTCTCCCACGTTTAGCGCCGCTACGGCATTTTCACTTCTGCTCTCTACTGAAACCGTGCGGTCGACTGGCCTTTTCTTAAGAAGAGCCACCTTACATGCCAATGCGATGCCAGCACGTGAAGTGAAAATGCTCTAGGCTGCCGACAGACGATTCTACGCCCGGCAGTTGTCAGGTGCGATGAATTTGAGGAGCTATGAATTGCCGCTAATGCCGCTCCGTGTGACCTGACCCCCTCAATCCGTTCAGTTTGCGTGCGATTCGGAGGAACAGGCGAGGACGTTCAGACCCGCATCACTTGGAGAAAACAGGTCGTTTCGTAATCCGAGGCCGAATTCCTGACGGCAAGCCGGAAGCGATCAGTTCGTCGGTACAGATTACCGGGCAGTCCAATGATTGGATGTCTGAACCTGTACGCCACTCGGCCCGTTGCGCATCCGCTTGCCCTTTCAATCTTGCCTTACGAGAGAGAACGTAGAAGGGTTACACGTAAACCATCGCAGCACGGCGCGACAGCCGGCCCGCGACCTGCAAGAGCGCGGTGATGAGAAAATAAATGCTTATATAAAGCGATTTTTTCACTGAGTGCCGCACTTGACACGTATTCCCGAGCGCACTAAAGTTGGGCGCGACGGGCGGGCTGCAATATTGCGCAAGGAGTTGCCCCGGAGCAAGCCCGGCCGCCCGCGAGGGAGTACGATGAAAAGCTTTGAATTGCGGGTCGCGGCGGGATTGTTGTGCTGCGGATTATCTTGGCTGGCAGGGGCGCAGGACGCCCCGAAGCCCGCCTACCTGAACTCTAGCCTGCCCGCGGAACAACGGGCAGCGGACCTGGTGCACAGGATGACCCTCGAAGAGAAGGCCACACAACTTGTAAACCAGGCGCGGGCCATTCCGCGGCTTGGTGTGCCTGCGTACGACTGGTGGAGCGAGTCGCTGCATGGCGTAGCGGTGAATGGGACGACAGAGTTCCCCGAGCCCGTGGGGTTGGCGGCCACCTTCGACGTTCCCACGATTCACACCATGGCTGTCGCCATCGGCACCGAGGGACGCATCAAGCACGCACAGGATGTGCGCGCCGGGCATAGCGATATCTTTGAGGGGCTGGATTTCTGGGCGCCGAACGTCAACATCTTCCGCGATCCGCGCTGGGGCCGCGGCCAGGAGACCTACGGCGAAGACCCCTTCCTGACGGCGCGGATGGGCGTCGCCTTTGTGACCGGTATGCAGGGTGACGATCCGCATTACTACCGCGTGATTTCAACTCCGAAGCACTTTGCCGTTCACAGCGGACCGGAAACCACGCGCCACTCGGTCGATGTGCCGGTGAGCAAACACGACGAGATGGATACTTATCTACCGGCGTTTCGCGCCACGGTGGTCGACGCCAAAGCCGATTCCGTGATGTGCGCGTACAACAGCATCAATGGACAGCCGGCCTGCGCCAACGAATTCCTGCTGGAAGACCAGTTGCGCGGCAAGTGGGGCTTCCAGGGCTATGTCGTTTCCGACTGCGGAGCTGTCCGCGACATCGTCAGCGGCCATCACTACAAGCCGACGCAGCCTGAGGGATCGGCCGTCAGCGTACAACGCGGGATGGACAACGAGTGCATCGACTTCCGCGCCAAGGTGCACGACGATCACGACTACAGGCCGTATATCGACGCCGTGAAGCAGGGCTACCTAAAGGAGAGCGAGATCGATACGGCGCTGGTGCGGCAGTTTACGGCGCGGATGAAGCTGGGGATGTTCGATCCGCCGGAGATGGTGCCGTACACGAAGATCGATGAGAAGCTTCTGGATAGCGCGCAGCATCGGGCTCTGGCCTTGAAGCTGGCCAACGAGTCGATGGTGCTGTTGAAGAACGACGGCGTGCTGCCCTTGAAAACCAAAAACGTCAAAATTGCCGTCGTAGGCCCGCTGGCCGATCAGACCCGCGTTCTGCTCGGCAACTACACCGGAATCCCGACGCACACCGTCTCGATCCTCGAGGGGTTGAAGAAGGAGTTCCCCGGTGCAACCATCAACTATGTGCCCGGCACCGGATTTTTGAGCAAGCAAGCCTGGCCCATGCCGGCTGAGTTGCTAAGCACCGAAGGCAAGCAAGGCGCCAAGGTCACTTATCTGAAGCAGGACATCGTGTCTGAGGAAATTGCGAATGCGAATCAGCAGAAGGCAGGCGCTGGCCCGCTTGCCACGCGCATCGAGCCTAACGTTGATATCGCATTGCAGCCGTTGCCAGCCCAGGTTGCAGCGGTACAGCCACTGACCGTGAAGTGGGAAACGACCCTCACTCCGAAGGAAACAGGGGAGTACAATCTGGGCGTTGAAACCGACGGCTACTTCCGCTTGTCGCTCGACGGCAAGCGCGTGACCCGCGCGAACTATCCGCACGGACTCGAGACCCTGACAGGCCGTGTTCAACTCGAGGCCGGCAAGCCTTACAGCCTTGTGGTGGAGTACGGAAAGACTGGCAACGGCGCTCCGCATCTGCGCCTGATGTGGGCCAAGATCGATCGCAATGTGGATCCGGGAGCCATAGCGGCGGCAAAGAACGCCAATGTTGTGCTGGCTGTGGTGGGCATTACCAGTGAGCTTGAAGGCGAGGAGATGCCGGTGAGCGAGCCGGGATTCAAAGGCGGCGACCGCACCAGCATCGACCTGCCCAAGCCCGAGCAGGATCTCCTGGAATCGGTGGCTGCGGCAGGCAAGCCCATGGTGGTTGTGCTGGCCAACGGCAGCGCCCTGGCAGTGAACTGGGCCAAGGATCACGCCAATGCCATCCTCGAAGCTTTTTATCCCGGCGAGGAGGGCGGAACGGCAGTGGCGCAAACGCTCTCAGGCACTAACAACCCCGCAGGCCGCTTGCCGGTGACTTTCTATACCGGCGTGGACCAATTGCCGCCCTTCGAAGATTACTCTATGAAAGGACGGACTTACCGTTACTTTGAAGGGACGCCGCTTTATCCGTTCGGGTACGGGCTGAGTTACACGACGTTCAGTTACAGCGGACTTAGTATTCCCACATCTGTGGCGGCGGGAAGCCCGCTGGTAGCGGAAGTTTCGGTGACTAATACCGGCAGCAAAGCGGGTGACGAAGTGGCGCAGCTTTATCTGAGCTTCCCAAGTGTTCCGGGCGCTCCACTCAAGGCGTTGCGGGGCTTCAAGCGCATTCATCTGGCAGCGGGCGCGTCACAAAAAGTGAAGTTTGAGTTGAACCCCCGCGACATGAGCATCGTGACCGAAGCCGGAGAGCCGATTGTGGCCGAGGGCGCGTACGCCGTTTCCGTGGGTGGGGGACAGCCGGGCACAGGTGCGCAGGTTGTGACGGGCAGCTTCAACGTGAAGGGTACCCTGAAGCTGCAGGAGTAACTCGGGGCGAGTAACCAAGCAAGGGGGCGCTTTCAAAAGGTGAAAGCGCCCCGTTTTCTTGGGCCTGTTCATACGAACCGGAGTACCTCGACGATGCAGAGCGAAGTCGAGGACCGGCTCTTCGCCGCAAACAACGGTACAGTCCGACTTCTCTAGCATGCACACGTCCGCCTTTCGGCTTGCAGCTTACGCGAACCGTCTGTGTTCGACTGAGCGCGGTGTGAGGCAGATCACAATGGATATCGTTCATATTGTCTTTCAAGGTGCATGGCTTTTTAGACCAAACAGGATCTAACAGCCACTTTTTGAGTAGCGCCAATGCGGGTCGTTCCCCTTTTGACTGGAGAACGGACTTGGCTTTCTGCCATCAGGCCTTTCGAAGCCCGATAACCTATACCTCAGGCCAACCTTAAATGAAGCAACGTAGGAAGTTGCGGTCGAGACTCGCGATTGGGATGGAGTCTTGTTTCCCCTATGGGGCCCCAATGTTGCTCAATCCGGGAAAGTCGTCGAAAACGTTTACCTAGAGCCGCCCCCTCGCCTTGGCGCCGCCTGGCTGTCCGGAGCTAGTAGATTGGGAGCAGCACGATAAAAGGATTTACTTTTGCATCGAGAGGCAAGAATCTGAAGAATTCCTTTCAGATTTTTGTTGACAATGCAGAGCGATGGATTCAGAATTACTGCCGCTGATGAAAACGTATGCTCGCAGGTTTTGAACCAGGAGCTTCGCACGGGCCGAAAAAACCGCGAAGTTTCTCCCCCTGGGGGGGCAGTAGCCCGAATCACTGGGCAGCACGGGCTGCCGAGTTCTGCCGCGAGACATCCAAGGCTGGTAATGCGGAACGGAGATAAGGAACTCCGAATCTTGGATTTCTTCAGCGGACGCTGTCAGGACACTGGCGCTACAAGCGCATGCATCTTTGGGATTTGTTAGGTCAATTTGTTGTCGACCAAAACAAAATGGAGTTTGCAGGTCTTCAAACACGCATGCAATTTCCTCGATCGATGCTTGATCGCAAGTCATTGCGAAGGAGAGATCTGAATGCCTGGAGCCCCGCAGTTGATTCCTGCCTGGATCCCGGCGTGCAGGCTCGAATTCATTGTGATAGTTTTCGTCCTGGCGAAATAGCCAACCGGATCGAACTGGCCGTACCAACTATTCCACTACGTAACGAAGAGCCGACAAAGGCGAATCGGGTAGAGGACGGCGAGTCGAATAAACACTTGCTTAGGAGACAAACTATGAATCGTTCGTTGATGCAAACTTTCTCCGCAGCACAGATACGCCTGGCCAGTCCGCGGTTCAAGGGATTGGGAGCGCTATGCGTTGCATTCATCGCTCTCGTCCTGATTCTCACGCCACGCGCGGGTGCACAGGACAACGCCACCATTACCGGGACCGTCGCGGATACCAGCGGAGCTATGGTGGCCAATGCGGCAATTTCTCTCACCAACACCGCGACCAGCCAGATGAGAGAGACCACGGCGAACTCCGTGGGCGCTTATCGTTTTGCGAACGTCGGTTATGGCACTTACACGCTCACTGCTACAGCCTCAGGCTTTCAGAAATTCACCAGGACCGGCATCGAAGTGAACGTTGCCCAAACCCTGGAAGAAAACATCTCCCTCGCGGTCGGAAGCCAGGCACAGACCGTAACTGTCCAGGCAGACGCCTTGCAGGTTCAGACGGAGAGCAGTGAAGTCAGCACCCTTATCAACGGCGAACAGGTCACCCAACTTGCGACGAATGGCCGCAACGTGGTTCAGCTTGCGGCTCTTGGGCTTGGAGTTTCAAACACCCTGCCCACGTTTGCCGGCATTGATGCACTTACAGCCTCGGTCGGCATCAGCTTCAACGGACAACGTGCTGTACACAACATCTATCTGATCGATGGTGCTGAGCAGAACGACCGCGGCTGCGGCGGCTGCTTCATGAATCTTCCTTCGCAGGATGCGATTGGCGAGTTCCAGTCGCTCGACAGCAATTACCAGGCCGATTACGGTATCGGCTCGGGCGGGACCATCGTGATGGTGCTCAAGTCCGGCACGCGCAAGTACCACGGAGAACTCTACGAGTTCAACCGCAACACCGACTACAATGCCAACGACTACTTCCTGAAGAGAGGCGGCAAGGCGCGGCCTATCTTCCAACTAAACGTGCCCGGCGGCAACATCGGCGGTCCGTTGTGGATTCCGCATGTTTATAACGACGCCCGCAACCGGACCTTCTTTTTCTGGAATGAAGAATGGCGCAAAATGATCCAGGGTAGCTCTCCCTCGGTCAGCAACGCGCTTTATGCGTCAAACTTCCCAGCGGCTGGAAAGGCCTTCAACTATACTGAACAGTCGGCAAGTATCACTCCCATCGTCCCCAATCTGCCCAACAACGCGGCGTTCAATGCCCTTCTTGCGGGTGACGGTTTGACCCCCGGGGGGTCGTTCACAAAGAATGCCGACGGAACTTGGCTGATCCCGCTGAACCTGATCGACCAGAATTCGGTTGCGTTCTTGAATGCGGGTACCTTCCCGAAACCGAATTACAATGCCAACGGCCCCGGCGGCGCCTTCACCCAGTACATTATTTCGGTCAAGCAGCCGGAGAACATCCGGGAAGATGCGGTGCGCATTGACCATACCATCAACAGCAAGTTCCAGTTGATGGGGCACTACCTCCACGACGCGATGAACAAGACGTTCTTCCCGCCCCTGTGGGGCACTAGCTACGCGACCGTGGGTACTCTCATGGCCAACCCCTCGTATACCGCGGCGATCAAGCTCACGCAAACCTACTCGGCTTCGCTGCTCAACGAAACCGGTGTCTTCTATGGCGGGAACAAGATCACCCTCACGCCGACTGCCGCCTCGGGGTATTCGTTTACCCAGCCGAGCGGGTGGACAGCTACCAGCTTTTTCCCGACTGCAAACAACCTGATGGCCCGCTTGCCCCGAGTTACGCTTGGGGGCTCGCCGCTCAGCGTCCAATGGGATGCTTCCTATTTCCCGTGGAGGAACGGCTATGAGGGCTTTCAGTACAAGGATGATCTCTCATGGACCAAGGGCCGGCACCTGTTCAAGTTCGGCGTAAGCTGGCTGCACGACTACAAGGATCAGCAACTGCAGGCAAACACCAATGGCGGCGCCAATTTCGACAATAATGGCTTCGCCAAGGATGGCATTGTCAACTTCATATTGGGCATGGCCACAAGCTTCACGCAACTTGAGTATCTTGCAGGCAAGCACTGGGTGAACAACAACTACAGCGGCTACGGAATCGACAATTGGCACATCACTCCACGGCTGACGCTGAACCTTGGACTCCGTTACGACGGAATGCCGCACGCATTCGAGCGCTACAACAAGTTCGCCAATTTCGTGATCGGGGATTACAACGCGTCGTTGCCCAACCCCGTGCAGTCGGACGGCACCCTCGCCCCCTCACAACTTTCCACGTTCTCTGCCACCGGCAGCGAGCAGTTTTATCTCAACGGAATCGAGGAAGCGGGAGTGAACGGCTTCCCGCGTGGCAACGTTCAGAACTTTTACTACACCTGGCAGCCTCGCATAGGCTTTGCCTGGGACATCTTCGGGGACGGAAAGACCGTTCTTCGCGGTGGGACTGGCGTGTTCTATGAGCGCGTTCAGGGCAACGATGTCTACAATGCTGCTTTGAACCCGCCCTTCGCCTACCAGCCTTCCGCCACGAGCGTATTCTTCTCGAACCCCCACACCAGTGTTTTGACCGGGCAAACGTCCAGCCAGACCTTCCCGTCGTCCCTGACCAACATCAAGTACCACTATCCGCCTGAAGGCACGGGAAACTGGAGCCTTGGAGTCCAGCGTCAGGTAATGCCGTCAGTGGTAGCGGTGTTGCAGTATGTTGGCTCGCTAAGTTGGGATCAGAACGACGATCGCGCGATCAACACACTGCCTTTGACCAATAACGATGCAAACTGCACCACCAACCCCACCTATCCTCTTTACTGTGATCGGCAAAACGTATCGTCAGGTACTTACCTCACCAACAAGTACAGGCAGTTCCCCGGATTTGCCGGCATCACCCAGGAAGAGAACGAAACGAACCAAACCTACCACTCGCTGCAGGCCGGCATACGCTTCGAAAATAAGTGGGGCCTGACAAGCCAACTGGCGTACACCTGGTCTCACCAGATTGACGATGTGGGCGCCGATCTCAACTCTATTCCCAATCCCTTCAACACTCGCTATGCCCGTGGATCTGGCGCTTATGACCGTAGGCAAATCTTCAACGCGAGCTACGTCTACACGCTTCCGTTCTTCCTGCACAGCTCGAATCTCCCAGCCAGGGAGATCCTCGGCAACTGGGGCATCTCAGGCATAACGGTTTTCCAGACCGGGCTCCCGCAGAACATCTCGTACAACGGCACCGACACACTTGGTCTGGGCGGCGGCACCAGCAACCGTCCGAACCTGGTGTCGCCAGTCACCTATCCGCATACGCAAACGGCATGGTTCAGCACCAGTTCCTATGCTGATCCAACGGCGCCGTGGAATGGCGGCGCCGGTCAGGGATTCGGCAACGCCGGCAAGGATGACGTGCGCCAGCCTGGCCTGGTCAACTTCAACCTCAGCCTGGTCAAAACCATCCAGCTCACGGGCCACGAAGGACCGAACATCGAGCTGCGGTTTGAGTCGTTCAACACCTTCAACCATACTCAATTCTCCGGCATGGATGCGAGCTCCCACGACGGCAACTTCGGTCAGATCACCTCTGTTTACAGCAATCGTATTCTGGAACTGGGCGGAAAGTTGCACTTCTGACCGGCAATCCAAACCATCAACCAGCGCGGCGGGCATTTGCCCGCCGCGTTTTCTTTGCCACGCGCAATCCGTCCGGGTTGCGTGTTGCGTCTTGGTGAGCGAAGATTCCAAGGGTGAGTATTGTGCTACGACTTGTACGATTGAAGCTGCCGTTGGCCATGATGCTGTTCCTGGCGGCCGCTTGCGGCGTCAGTCAGACGGCGGCTCTGCTGCAGGAGAAGCGCGACGCTGCAATAGCGCTTGAACAACAAGGCAGGCTTGCCGAGGCCGAGACCGCATGGCGGGATGTGTTGAGTATTCACCAGTCGGACGCAGAAGCTTACGCCCATCTGGGCCTGCTCGAAGCTCGCCAGGAGCACTATAAGGAAGCCATATCCCTCTATCGAAAGGCATTGGCAATCAATCCAGCCATGCCGGGACTGCGGTTGGATCTTGGCCTCGCCCAATTCAAGAGTGGTGAACTGAAGGAGGCCATTCAGACATTCACACCGTTGTTGAAGAGCGAGCCGCCAGGTTCTCAGGAGGAGCTGCGCCTGGCAAGCCTGATCGGCATGGCCCACTTTGGATTAGGCGAATATGCGGCAGCGGTTCCCTATTTAAGAAAGGCCGCGAACAGCGACCCGACGAATCTGGGGTTCAGGCTGGCGTTGGCACAAAGTTGCCTTCAAGCAAAGCAATACCAGTGCGTCCTCGACGTTTACCGCGAAATCCTCAATCTGAATCCCGAATCGGCAGAGGCCGACATGCTCGCCGGAGAAGCTCTCGACGAAATGAAGAATCCGACCGGCGCGATCGAACAGTTTCGCGCCGCGGTGAAAGCCAATCCCAGGGAGCCAAACGTGCATTTTGGATTGGGCTACTTGTTGTGGACGCAGAACCAATTCGATGAGGCCGCTCAGGAATTCCGGGCTGAGCTTGTCAATGTTCCAGACAACGCGCAGGCCCTCACGTTTCTGGCGGACTGCGATATACAACTCGGCGATTCGGCCGATGCCCTTCCATTCATCGAGAAGGCGATTCAACTCGACTCAAGTATTGCAAGAGCGCACATGGATCTGGGCATTCTCTATGCGGGCAGCGGACGGCAGGAGGACGCGCTTCGGGAATTCAAGACCGCAGTCAAGCTGACTCCCGCGGATGCTAATGTCCATTGGAGGCTGGCGCGCCTTTATCAATCCATGGGAAGAACGGAGGAGGCGAAGATCGAGTTCGAGAAGACCAGCAGCCTCCATAAAGCCGAGAACGATTCGATATTTACCAAATTGAAAGCTGCCCAGGAAAAGGGAAAGCCGGCGGAACCGACGAGCGTACCGCCGGTCGATAAGTAGACTTAGTCCACGAGTTAGTAACTTATCTCGAGCACGTTAATCGAGTAGGGTTCAAAGCTCCGCTCAAACTTCACGCCTTCAATCCGGATGTGCTTGTCGACCGGTTTGATGGCATCGGGATGCTGGATGGTGTTGGTGGCGCTTGGCGATTTTCCGCTCATGGTAACCAACAAGGCATCGGGTTTGACGCTGGCGGCGCCGCTGAGCGTGAACGCGATGCGCTGCGGGTCAGAAGTTCCATTTACAAGCTTCACATAAAGCTTGCGCAATTTGTCGTTGCGCGTGGTGGATGCATAGACACGCGGGCCGACACCCTGGAGCGTTGAGGCGACCACCTCAGTGCCGAGGTGAGTGTTGAACATTACTTGCGCCCAGTAACTCGGCGAGCCGTAACTTGTGAGCGCATCGTAGCCGATAAGATCCGATTCCCACTGCATTCCGCCGGGGTTTACGTTGACGAACAGGGGCGCATAGCTCGCCATGATGACGATGTCGCTGTTGCGCTCCATCCCCGTCATCCAGGCAGCATCGCCGAGCGCAGCCTCGAGATTGGGTGTGGGTTCGCCCTCGCGCGTCGCCCATTCGCCGACAAAGATTTTGGGCCCATTGCGGTCGGTTCTGTCGTAGTGGCCGGCGTCAGAGAACGATTTCTCGGCGGACATATAGAAGTGCTCGTCCAGCACATCCGGCTTTACGCTCTTGACCGGTGCGGTTGCGATGAGTTGCAGATCGGGATAATGCTGTTTGATCTCCTTGTAGTACTGGGCATAGCGGCGGTCGTAGGACCCGGAGCGGTCAAACCAGTCCTCGTTACCGATCTCAACATAGTGGAGAGGAAACGGAGCGGGATGGCCGTCCTTCACGCGTTCCGCACCCCATTTTGTGTCGGCGCTGCCGGTGACGTATTCAATTTCGTCCAGCGCGTCCTGGATGTAAGGCTCGAGCGCTGGTCCGGGATCCACATGCTCCTGTGCCATCGAGTAGCCGGCATAGACAGCCAGTAAGGGCTGCATCTTGAGGTCCTCGCACCAGAGGAGAAACTCGAGCAGGCCCATGCCGTCAGAAGAGCGGTACCGCCAGGGGCTCGGGTGCGTAGGACGGTCGACCAGAGGGCCGATGGTCTTTTTCCAATCGAATCGCTCCGGAATGTGATCGCCTTCCAGGTAGTTGCCGCCGGGGAAGCGCAAAAACGCCGGATGAAGTGCGGACAACTTCTCCATGATGTCGATCCGGTTTCCTTGGGGCCGATCATGAAATGTGGGCGGAAAGAGCGATACAAGTTCGAACCAAACCGTTGCCGGAGAGGTGACCGTAAGCTCGAGGTGGTTGTTTGCGGTGGCCGCTACCTGACCGGTCTTGAGAGTGAACGTGAACTCCTTCCAATCGCCGGTCAAACCGGTGATTCTCGCGCTTGCTGCAGAAAGTCCGGTCTGGTCATTCACTAGCGACGCGGTTACGGGCGTCCCGGCACCATCTGTTTTCGCATAAAACGATCCGGTGTAGACGGAATTTGGACGCACAGCCATGCCCCAGTAGCCGTCATTCTGCATGCCCGCCGGCGAGGCCTCGTTGGCGGCAGTGACCGACATCTTGATGCTCCGCGGCAACGCCTCGCTCGGTCCCGTCTTGTCGTCCACCGAGAGGCTTACCATGGAACTACCCTTGGCAATGTGGGTCCAATGAAAGAGCGGGCGCCGGCCGGGTCCAACGGTGCGGTCGCGCACCAATTCCGCATAGAGCCCGCCATCGTAGGAGAAGTTGATCTCTTCCGTCATCAGGCCATAGAGAATCGGACTCACCTTGGCAGTGGGACGGTCAAACTGAATGAGCAAGGAAGGCGCTTGAGCAATCAAACCGGCTGAAAGCGCAAGACAGGCGATCAAGGTGAAGATAAGTTTGCGCATGGCCGGCATAATAGACTTGGGTTTCGTGATCTGGCAAGAAAAAACGTTTTCTCGATTGGCCGGATGAAAGAGATTCCTAGGCTTGACTCGGACGGCGCGTCTGATGCCGAAAGCATCATTGTCTGGCCCGGCCCGTCCAACTACAATTGGGCAGGGAATCAGGCTCATACGGTGGTGAAAGATGCTGATCTGGGGCTCGGGCCCAATCGATCATGGAGACCGAATTCTGGAATGCAGCGTATTCCAATGTGGTCCGCTGCACATCCCGCGGCAGCGGAATCCTGCGTACGTTTTTGTTGAACGATCCGGATGTGCAGTTTTCCTTTTGGTTCTGGCGCTCGTTGGAGTTCCGATGCGCTCGCAGCAGCCTCAGCCGGCAGGGAATGCGGTTCCCAGCGCATCTAGTCGGCAAAGCAGCGCCCCCTCAGACTGGCGGAGGAATGGCCACTGCCGGGCCGCAGAAGGCAGAGTTTGATAGCCTGCATCGCCCAATTACTGCTGGAGGTTTCGTAAAGGATGGCCCCATCATCTTTCAGGACGTGGCCGAAAAGGCCCGGTTGACAAGCTGGCATCACAAGGCCGGTACTCCAGAAAAGCGGCTCATTCTGGAGGCGAAAGGGCCGGGTGTATGTCTCCTGGATTACGACAATGACGGCTGGCTCGACATCTATCTCGTGAACGGCTCGACTTACGACGCACTCGCCGGTAAAGCCGAACCGCCGCATGCGGCGCTCTTTCACAACAATCACGACGGAACGTTCACCGAGGTGACGGCCAAAGCCGGAGTGTCCAACGACCGCTGGGGATATGGCTGCGCAGTGGGAGATTACGACAACGATGGTTGGCCCGATTTGTACGTGACCAACTATGGGAAAAACCGCCTCTATCACAATAATCACGATGGCACGTTTACCGACCTGGCGGAAAGCGCCGGCGTGTCGATCGGAACGTGGTCCGCAGGCGCCACTTTCGGCGACTACGACGGCGATGGGCGCCTTGACCTCTTCGTGGACGGCTACGTCAAACTCGACTTGTCAGACCCGCCTTATTCGGGCTCCAAGGCAGTGGGTTTCGGCTTTTGCCAATACCGTGGCGAACAGGTCATGTGCGGTCCGCGCGGTCTCCGCGGTGAGCAGGATCATCTCTTCCACAACAACGGGGATGGCACCTTTACGGATGTGAGCAAAAAGCTGGGAGTGGGCGATCCGGCAGGGTACTACGGCCTCGGTGCCCTGTTTGCCGACGTTAATGGAGACGGCAAGATGGATCTCCTGGTGGCCAACGACTCCACGCCGAACTATCTCTACATAAACAAGGGCAACGGGACCTTCGAAGATGCCAGTTATACCAGCGGCTATGCCTTGAACGATGAAGGCCGGGAAGTGGCTAACATGGGCATCGCGGCAGGAGATTATGAAAACAACGGCCATCTCAGCATCGTAAACACAACTTTCTCCGATGATTACGACGTGCTCTTTCAGAACGATGGGACCGGCTTTTTTACCGAAGTCAGCTATCAGGCCGGAATCGCAATTCCGTCAATCCCGTTCGTCGGTTTTGGCGATGGGTTTCTCGATTACGACAACGACGGGTGGAAAGACCTGCTGATCGTCAACGGCCACGTATATCCCGAAGTCGACCGGCATCCGAATTGGGGCACAAGTTATGCTCAGCGCCCGTTGCTCTATCACAACGTCAAGAAGGGCAAGTTCGAGTTGGTGCCGGCGGTTGAAGGAACCGGCCTGGCTGTGCTGAGTGTCAGTCGCGGCGCGGCATTTGGCGATATTTTCAACGATGGCAAGATCGACGTGGTCATCAATAATATGGATGGCGCGCCGATCCTTCTCCGGAATGTGAATCCGGACCATCACCATTGGGTCGACATAAAGTTCATCGGTGGTCCCAATAGCCCACGTGACGCTGTTGGGACGACTGTCTATCTCAACGCAGCCGGTATCCGTCAGCGCGGCGATGTCCTCAGCGGCGGTAGCTACCTGTCCTCCAACGACATGCGCGTTCACTTTGGCCTGGGTGATGCGGATGATGCAGGGACCGCCGAAATCCATTGGCCTTCCGGCGCAAGAGAAACCATCAAGCTCCCAGCGGTTGATCGAATCTACACCATATCGGAAGGACATGGGATCACAATTGCGCCCTGTTGCGGCAATGGAAGCCCAAAAGAACAATGATGCCGACCGGGGCTTGAGCGATCAGCATGCATCTGCCTGGATTCCCCGCCGGCCAGTAGCCCCGCATGGGCCAACGGACCTGGCCGCTGGAAGCTGACATAAGAGTTTTCGGGGTTTATTGTCGACAATCGGGATGTTGGCGCGCATCCTGACGCGGTGAAGTATTGGTAAATCCCCTTACCATGAACTGAGCCTCTTTGGGCTCTGTGGATGGAGCGACTTCAATCGTTCGAGTTGCGGTCCACGGGCAACGCGGGTATGACTCCGCCCCACGCGACTACTTCCGTTCGACAGTTCGGTGATAAAGCCAGAGCACCATCTATCAGGCCCATGTCGAATTACTCCCGAAGTCGGCTTGTGGCAAGTTTCCCCGAGGGCTCAGGATCCGGCGATGGGCATCAACCATGAGACGGTTCAAGGCCGGCCGCGACTCCTCGGCACGGGACACACCCTCATCGACGTACCCGCCGTGATGACCCAGCCACGCCGGTCGGCATACTCACGGAGTTCACTCAATTGCATCTCGGGGTGCTGGCCAAGGTGCTGACTCGGGCATACTAGGCGACTCGCAAGGTAACCTCCAAAAGGCAACCGGCGGACGCAGCGAAGCTGCAATCGCCGCGCGCCGGACTGTGACGAAAATGTGACCTGACCCCGCTCAGAATTGGGTATCCGAGGACTGCGGTGCCGCAGTTTTCAGGCTACAAATGGAAAACCAGGAGTCATCCCCATTTGTGGTGCGAGGGGTCGGCAGTTCAAATCTGCGGGTCCCGACCATCTACTCCGCAAAGGCAGGAAGGGGACCGCGCCGCCCGGCGGCGTTTCTATCGTGCCCTGACTCTTCCAGGCATCTCAGTCGCCGTCGATTTCCGGCAGTGCCGCTTGTGTTTCTTTCAGTGACCTAGGAAGGGAAGAGGGAATCGGTCGGAATTGAGAATGTAGCCAGCCGGGTGCGGCGGCGCGGCGTCTGCGGAGTCTTGGAGGCCAGCAATCCGGCAATCTCCCGCAATTCGGCGCGGGCGTGACCGATGGCCGCGGCTATCGCATCCCGGTGTTTGCCGGAGTCGTCTGGCGCCGGCGGCAGGCTGGGCTCCAGGTCGGCGCGGCGGTGTTCCTGTTCGAGGGCCTGGCGCGCGCCCGCGAGTGTGTATCCCTCGGCATGAACCAACCGCTTGATCTCCAGGGCCAGTTCCACATCGCGGCGCCGGTAAAGCCTTTGTCCAGTGCCGCTCTTGTTGGGCTTGAGCTGCGGGAACTGCGACTCCCAAAAGCGCAGGACATAGGTTTCCACCCCGCAAATCCGCGCAACATCTCCAATCTTGAAGTAGAGACGGTCGGGGATCGAGGGCGATTCGACGGCGCGCTTCCGGTTGAGTTGCGTAGCCATGGTGATAGAGAGCGGAACACCGCGACCAGGGCGGAAGTCTCGCTCTAAGGGAAGTATAGGCCACAAATTGCACTATTTGTGAAGCAAAATCCGGGCCTGGCACCATCTTTGTGAGCAAATGTCAGGCGAAACAGGCTATATCGCTTCCCGCCAGTGCATCCCTGGCTTCGTTCTGGCGAGCCGCCGAGGTGCGTGGGACAAATCTCCGCGGCGCAGCCTGGCTTACTGCTTTTTCAGGACCGCCGTACCCTTTTCATCGGAGAGGATGGCGCTCTCGAGCTTACGGAAATCGTCAGCCTTGCCGGCAGGAATCTCCACCTGCCGCACCACGTATTCGCGCTCGTAATGGAGCAGATTCCCCTTTACCGAAACCGAGGAGCGGTAGCTCGCAAAATCCACATCCATATTCACCGGATCGGGCGTCTCATCCACCACGTACCCTGCAGGAATGGAAATGTCAAAGCTATCGCGCCAACGGCCCGTTGCCGAAAGGTCGATGGGCAGCTTACGCGGTTCGTCATCGAAAGGCACAGCATCGTCGCCCACCACGCGCGGCCGCACCAGCAAAAGCGGTCCGGCCAAATGCGCGTATTGCGGCACCGTCACCTTGTAGTGGAACTCCAGAGGCTTGTCCAGTGAGGACGGCTGCACAAACTGGAACGAATCCAGCACCACGCCCTGCAGGTCGCGCGCGATGTACTTCTCCCAGTATTCGCGCCTCTCCTTGTCGTCGGTGTACTTCAGCATCAATCTAAAATCGGCTCCCTCCGGGCCGGCGTGCGAAGTGTCCACGGTGCCGGTGAGTGCCCCATCGGGAGAAAGCGTAAAGGTCCCCTTCCGTTCCGTGCCGTTCGCATCCGGGGCGAGCACCGGCAGCGCGATGATCTGGCTCGCCTCGCCGGCAGAGAGAATGCCGTAACTGCCCTGCAGATAGGACGGCAGATTCCCCGCCGCCGTTCTTTCGTTGGTCGGGTCGAAGATCAGGTATCGCTTGCCGTCTTTTGCCTTGGCAATCGCCAGGAGCCGCGGATCCTGTACGTCTGCCGGTATCGCGATCGCGGTGATCATGTGGTTGCCGTAGAACGATGGAGCATCGGGATCGACAACCCCACGCCGGTCGTCCACGGGAACGTAGTAGGCCTGGATGCCGACCGCTTGCAGCATCGAGATCAGCAGCGTGGTCTTGTCCTTGCAATCGCCGTAACGGTTGCGGAAGATGTCGGCCGCATAGTGGGCCTGCCAGCCTCCAATCCCGCGCACAACGATGAAATAACGGATGTTCTTCTGGATGTACTCGGTAATATTCCTGATCTTGGTGTAAAAGTCCGGCGCTCCGGCCACCAGTTCCTGGGCCTCGGCAGTAATCTCAGGCGATGGATCGGGGCGGTTTGCCTCAAGCTTGGCGCACCATAAGCCCAGGGCCTTCCACTGGTTGTCTTTTCCGTCTACTGCGCCATCGCCCCAGTTGACTGACATGCGCGCAGCCATCGCCGCCCATTCCGGACTGGCCTTTAGACCCCGAAGATCGAGCTTTTGCATGTCCTTGATCTCCCAGCGCCAGTGGTTGGGAGCCACCTCGATCGGCTTGACGGGTTGGTACCGGTGCCAGGACTCGGCGAAAGTGCGGCCCGCCGGCAGGTCGACCTCAAGCGCTTCAAAGGCCACCGGAATCCCGCTTTGAATCTGCCAGACCTTCTCCTGCTGATAAGGTGCGAGCAGTTCCTCCGACTCGCAGATCACGGTCGCGCCCACATCGGTGGCGGGAGGATGCGCGACCCGGTGTTTTTCAGTGAAAAGCAAAATCGGAATGTTGGGGTCGCCTTCTTCGCTGAAGTCCGTATCCTTGGCCTCAAACTGCCTTCCGTCGGCGGTAATCGTCCACACTCTGAAGTAGTTGATCTTCTCATCCACGTCGTACGTGGTCTCACAGGCAGTGTGCCGGCCCTGTAGCTTGTAGAACGCGGATAGCCTCCGCGCTCGCGCTCCACGGCGCGGCCCTGGCCGTCTACGGTCTCCAGGTATTCGTCGTAGAGAATGATTTCGCCGGCACCCTTGGCGTAAGCCGGAGTGGGGGTCTTGGCCGCATCCAGGCCCCACTGCGGCACGGGCTGCGACTTGTCGAGCCAGCCGGCGTAACCTGGCGCGCATGCGAAGGCGAGAACAACGGCTGCCAGCACACCCGCTTCGAGAGACCATGGTGATGAAACCGCGCGCTTCATCAGTTGCCTTTTCCTGCCGGCGCGGATGTAGTCAGAACCAGTTGCTGCTGATCGGCGGCGGACACCTTCTGATAGAAACCGCGCAAATCCTGGTATTCCTCCGGCTTGGCCTCGGTGAATGCGCGGGCAAGTGTTCGCGAGATACTGACCTCTCCCGGCGTTTGCTGTGTCTTGGTCACGTAAGCTGCGTGCCCCGTCCACGGAATATTCGTGTCAGGCGGCGCGCCTTCCACCACCATCCCGGCAGGCAGATGGTACTTGATCTCCTCGCTCACACGATTCCCATAGTGCATGTCCACGGCTACCAGCCGCTTTTCCTGGCTCACAAACGGTGCGTGCCCCCGCGCCTCAAAGAAAAAGCCCGGCAGTAAAAGACGCTTGGTGGTCGCCGTCCCCAGCGTTCCCTTCACATTGATGACGGCCATCAGCCCGGACTCAGGATCGGCAAGACCCAGGAAGTGATCGACGCGCGCCTCGACGCCGTCCGGGACCAGCGACTCCAACTCCCGGTCGAACCGTTTCTTCACCTCGGTTTCGTCGTTCTCAAGCCCTGCCTGCCGCCAGCGGAGAGCTTCCTGCCCAAACATGATGATCTGGAGCTGGCCGGTTATGGCCCCGTGTGCGTCCAGCGTGATGTCGCCGGTGCGCACGGTCGCGTTGGCACTGTAGGGTTGCAGCGGCGTGGCCTGGTATCCCGGGCCGTCGGGGCTCTGGCGGAGACCGCCGGCGCTCGAGTGCCTCCAGTTCACGGTCGCGAACGGGCACATCTTTTCGCCGGGATCCACCACCACCCCCTTGCCGCCGATGCCGACCAGGACAACGGTATCGTCGAGCTGGTTGATATTCATGTAACTGGGGTCGAAGACCCCTTGATCGCGATCGACCACTTTGATCGCGAAGGCCTGGAGGCCTGCTGCGCGCACCATAGCCAGGTACAGGAGCGCGATATCCTCGCTGTCGCCGCTCTTCTGCTTCCAGGTGTCTTCGGCGTGTTTGGCTTCTTTCAGCTTGAGTTGCTTCAGCTCGGTTTCACTTTTCTTGCGGGAATAATCGGTGTTGTCGAGAGCCTGCACCGCCGCGTACAGCTTTTTCGCCTTGTCCTCCTCGCTGTCAGTGGGCGCTATCAGCCCCGACACCGCCTCCTGGATGGTCTTTGAAGGCTCGGCAAACTTGTCCACATCCTTCGACCAGCGCTTGGCCGCGGTTATCCAGAATTCGGTCGGGTTGCTTGAGCCTTTGTAATAGAACTCCACCTTGTAGAGCAGGCTGCGAATCGGCGGCATCCACTCTTCGTCCGGGATGGGCGGAACGTCGGTTACGTCCACGCTGAATCGTCCCGAAGCGGGGGTCTGCTGCAAGGTCACGCCGTTCGGCAGCCTTACCCACCAGATCAGCGTATTCAGCGTATCCCCATGCTCGTCCACCAGGTACCTGGATGTCTGGTTCTGCGAGCCGGGAAGAAACGCTTTGAAGGGCGTGAATTCGTAGTGCGCCTTGTGAACGAAGTACTTCTGCTGAATCTCCCAGGTCGGCGAGGAATAAACATTGTCGTCGTAGCGCAGCTCGTATCGATATTCCAGAATGCTGCCCACTTCCACGCTGGGCAAAGTGAAGACCTTCTTCTCCACCTGCCGCTCGCCGCTCTTTGAAACCAGGAGATCTTCCGGCTTCACCGTCAACGGAATTACGGTTCCGTCCGCATGGATGGTTCGCCCCTTGATATCTGAAATCTTGAAGTTGCCTTTCAGGTAGGGAACTTCCTGGGTGGCCAGCTCCTTGCCCTTCTCCGTCAGCACCTTGATCCGCGCATAGAAGCTCTGGAAGTGCATGGGATCGTTGGCGATCTCTTCGATATTGAAGTAAACGGCATCCGCCCCCGGAGCCTTCGCATCGGCGGTCATCTTCAGTTCTTCATCCGTGGGCGCCTGGAACTGCGCCCGCAGCACAACCGGAGATGCCGAAACCAGAAACAGGAGTGCAGCATAAAGAGATTTACGAGTCCGCATGAATTCTTCCTTTGTTTGTGAACAGCGATAAGTTTACCCCTGAGTCAGGGGATGAACGCGAACAATCACCCCGATATCACACCCAGGTGTGACGGCGGAAACATATACGTCTATACGTTGTCGTTTTCCAGCAACGCTGAAACCAGCGCCAGCGGCAGCCCCACCACGTTGAAGTAGCAGCCCTCGATGCGCGGAATCCAGCGTGCCGCGCGCCCCTGAATGGCATAGGCGCCGGCCTTGTCCATGGGCTCGCCGGTCGCGACGTAGGCCGCGATCTCCTCTTCAGACAGAGTAAGGAAGCGAACCGCGGTGGCTTCGGCGGCAACTTCGGCGCCTTCGGCCCTCACCAGCGCCAGGCCGGTGATCACGCGATGCGTGCGCCCCGAGAGCAGGCGCAACATGCGCGCGGCGTCGGCAGCGTCTTCGGGCTTGCCCAGGATGTGATTGTCGAGCGTAACCGTAGTATCGGCGCCCAGCACCGCAAGGGACGACTTGCCGTACAGGCGTGCTTCTCCGGCCGGCCGGCTTGCTGTGGTCAGCTCGCGAAACACGGCCTCGGCCTTTTCGCGAGCCAACCGCGTCACGTACGCGATTGGGTCTTCGCCCGCCAGCGGCTCTTCGGGAATGTGTGCGGGGTGCACCTCAAACGAGAAGCCGGCTTGCGCAAGCAGTTCGCGGCGGCGGGGCGAGGCTGAGGCCAGAACCAGCATATTGGAATTATGGCAGGGAGCCCCAGGCTGAGGCGGTTAGACTGAAAAGGGGCTGGCGCAGCACGCTATACGCGGCCCGGACAAGGTTCAAATGCACTTCAATCTCGGTTTTACCACCGTCCAGGTTCTTTGGACGCTGACCTTTGCGGGGCTGCTGGTTCTGCTCGTGGTTTTGCTGGGCCGGGACCGCGCGCGCCGCTTTCCATGGTTCACCGTCAGCATGGTTCTAACGGCACTGCGCCTGCTCGCCAGCCGGATGCTCTACGGCCGCATGGCGCCCCTCGCCATGAGCTCCATCTTCCTCACCCTCGCCGTTGTAGAGGCGCTGGTCCGCCTGCTTGTCGTGGTGGAAATGGCGCGGCGCGCTTTTTCGGGCGCTAGCCGCCGCGGCTGGATCATCGCCACGCTGGTTCTGCTGGCAGTGGGCGCGACGGTCCTGGCCACGTGGGGACCCTGGCCGGCCTGGAAAACGCTCACCGCGGATTCAACGCTCGCGGTGCTGCGCCTCATGCAACTGGCGGCGCAGAAGACCGAGCCTCCTGGCCGACGTGCTCACCGTCGGGCTGGGCTTGCTGGTGGTTCTGCTTGGGCGCCGCTTCAACGCAGGCTGGCGCAGCCATACCCAGCAGATCGTCATCGGCCTCTCCACCGCGGCTATCGCGCAAATGGCGGTGCGCGGTATCTGGCAGGAAATCGCGCTCCACGCTGCACCCCACTCCGAAGCGGAGTACCAGCAGATCCTCGGCCTGCAGAGTAAGCTCCTCAACGCCAACAGCGTTATCTTTTTGGCTGTGCTGGTGTGGTGGATTGTCTGCCTCTGGATCGACGAACCAGGCTCTGAGATTCCGGCCGCCGCACAGGCTGAGGCATCTCCGGCAGATGCGAATGAAATCCCGCCAGGCGAGGAGAAGTAGGCTGTTCCGCAATGAATCGCTGTTGCTCTTATCTCTGATCTCTGAACTTTGATCTCTGATCTCTGTGAACTGTTCACTGTCAGCTAGATGTGGCAGCTCGCCTGTCCTCGCTTTTCCAGATACCGCTGGTGATATTCCTCGGCGCGCCAGAAGGTCTGCGCGGGCTCAACCTTGGTCACGATGCGCTTCGGCTTGAAGCGCCCTTCGGCGGCAAGCTGCTCGATCTTGGCCAGCGCCTGCGCCTGCTGCTCGGGCGAGTGGAAGAAGATGGCCGAGCGGTACTGCGTGCCCCAGTCCGGCCCCTGGCGGTTGAGTGTGGTGGGATCGTGGAGCGCAAAGAACGCGTCGAGCAACTGCTCGTAGCTCACCTGCCCGGGGTCGAAGTCCAGTTCCACCACCTCGGCGTGCCCGGTCTGGTCAGTGCACACGTCCTTGTAGCTGGGCCGTTCCATTTTGCCGCCCTCATAGCCCACGGCAGTTGCCGTCACGCCGGGATGCCCGCAAACGCCGCCTCCACCCCCCAGAAACACCCCGCTCCGAATGTCGCCTTTTCAATGCTCATGCCAGTTGAGATGCGCGGGCCCGATCAGGAGTGACAATATTCCTGCATTGCCGATATTCAGATCGGCCGGATACCCCATATCTACCGGCGCCCTTTGTCCGGAGATACTGGATCGATCTACCCGTCCTTCTTCTCATTCCGCGCCTTCACCTTGAACCAGATCGGCGTCCCCTTGAAGCCGAATGCCTCGCGAATCTGATTCTCCAGAAAGCGCTCGAAAGCGAAGTGCAGCTTGATCTCGCGGTCGGTGAACAGCACAAACGTCGGCGGCGCCACGGCGGCCTGCGTCATGTAGAAGATCCGAATTCGCTTAGCCATCGGCACCGGCGCGCGCTGGAAGTCGATCTTTTCCAGAAAGCGGTTCATCTGCCCCGTCGAAACGCGCTTGCGCCGCTCCGCGGCCACGGCCACAACCTCGTTCAGCACCCGCAGCCATTCCTTTTGCTTCCGGTCCCGTGCCTTCCAGCGCGGAGAGAAAAATCACCGGCGCGTAGTTCAAATACTTGAGCACCGAGCGCAATTGCTTTTCGAAAACCTCCCGATCCGCCGGCGGCTTGCCGTCCGTGCGCCCGTCGTCACTCGCGTCCCACTTGTTCACCACGATGATCACGCTGCGCCCGCTCTCGTGCGCGTAGCCGCCGATGGTGGCGTCGGCCCCCGTCACGCCCTCGGTCGCGTCCAGCACCAGCAGCGCCACGTCCGCGGCCTCCAGGTGCCGCCGCGCCATCACCACGCTCATCTTCTCCGCCATCAGGTGCGTCTTGCCCTTGCGCCGGATGCCCGCCGTATCCACAAACCGCAGTTGGCTGCCCTCGAACTCCACCACCTCGTCCACCGCGTCGCGCGTCGTGCCCGGCAATCGGCGAAACAATCGCCCGGATGTCCCGGTGAGCGCGTTCAGCAGAGTAGACTTGCCCACGTTCGGCCGCCCGATGATCGCCACCGAAGTCTCGTGCTGTTCAAACTCGCCGTGGGTCCGGTGGAGCTGACTGCCCGCCCGGCGAATCTTCTTCGGCCAACTGATCTTCGCCGGCCACTAGCTTCAGCCTCGTCGGCCAGGATCTCTTCCTTGAGTCAGTCACAGCCTCGGTCGGCGCCGGAATCGCCTCCGCAATCGCTTCCAGCAGGTCGCCAATGCCCAATCCATGCTCCGAGCTGATGGGAAACACGTTGCGAATGCCCAACTGGCGGAAGTTCTCCGCCATCCGCGGACATCGCCTCGCCCTCGACCTTGTTCACCGCCAGAAACACCGGCTTGCCGCCGCGAATCAGCATCCGCACCAGGTCGTAGTCGGGACTGGCCAGCTCGGTGCGCGCATCCACCACCAGCACCAGCGCGTCGGCCTCTTCCAGCGCCACCTTGGCCTGGGTATAAATCTCGGTGGGAATCAGCTCCGGGATCGTCGGGCACCATGCCGCCGGTGTCCACCAGCCGAAACTGCCGGCCTGCCCACTCATATTCGCCATAGATGCGGTCGCGCGTAATGCCCGGCTCGTCGCCCACAATCGAGCGGCGGCTGCTGCGTGAGCCGGTTGAAGAGCGTGGATTTGCCCACGTTGGGCCGGCCCACAATGGCCACCAGCGGCAGCGCGCCCGCGCCCGACTCCCTGGGCATAACCGATCTGCGATACTTCGGCAAAACCTGTCTCCATTCGGCGCTCGTCCCCGGGACGAAACGGCACTTCCTAATCCCAGATCCTTTTCACTCCGTACAAATCGAAGACACGGTCACGACTTACCAGCGGAATCCGCAAGTCCAGCGCCTGCGCGGCCAGCAGCCGGTCGAAAGGGTCGCGGTGATGAAATGCCAGCCGGCCTCCGCGAATGACCTGCCCCACCGTGGTCTCCAGAACGGTATAATTCCCTTCTGCCGCAACCGTTTCAAAATCATCGAGAATATGCGCCGCGTCCAGCTTCCCGAGAGCGCTCTTGATCGCCATCTCCCACGGAGTCACGATCGAAATCAGCAGGGAGGCTGTGCGATCCTTGACAATTTCCTGAACCCGAATGGGAAGCGCCGCCGGAGTGCGGAGAATCCAAAGGAAAGTGTGAGTATCGAGTAGATAAGTCATTTGTCGGGCGGCTCAACTGGAGGAGGAACCAAGGGCGCATCCAGCATGTAGCCCCAACCGCACTCCACCAGTTCTTCGTCCGTCATCGGATCGAAGGCGTCTTCGTCCCAGCTAATCCTGCCTGCATAGGCGCCAATCAGACGGAACGGCGGTTTTTCCTCGGAAGGCTGGTCGATCGGCACAATCCTCGCAACCGGCTTCTTGCCGCGCATGACCACGACTTCCTTGCCCGCTTCGGCCTCTTTCAGCAGTCGGGAGAGGTGGGTTTTCGCTTGATGGACTGTATAAGCCATGGACTAAGTATGCTTAGTCCACCTGGCGAAGTCAAACAAACCGGGCCGCACGGCGCCAACTCAATCATGAGCCCTCTTTCATCTCCCCGCCACCTTCCCGGCGCGCCAATTGCCCCGACTCCACAAAGGAGGAAACGATGCACATCCACGGGAACTCCATGAATGTCAACGCGGCGAACTTTTACTCTGTCGGCAACGGCGAAAGGTCTGCTGCCGCCGAGGTCCGCAAACGACTGTTGAAAAGCGCGGCAAGCGTCAATGAAACAGCAACTCCCGAGGAGACTGCGATGGTCGGCCGGTGGCTGGACTCGCGCCAAAGTCAGGTCGAGAGTGACGCCGAATACCACACCGCCGCCTCCGGCCGCGACCCCGACTTCGGCTGATACGCCGGCCCCACGCTTCCCGCTAAGTCCGGCGCGCCGCCGCGGCGAAGGGCCGCATCACTATGATGGAGTGAGTAACCGGCCCCGATGCCCCCCAGCGACACCTCAACCCGCGCCCTGCCCTCCCTGCATGAGTTCTTCTCTCCGGGCGGCATTCTGGCGCGTTCGCCGCTGCCTTACGAGTACCGCCCCGGCCAGCTCGAGATGGCCAAGGCCGTCGAGCGCGCCCTCGCCGAGCACCGCCACCTGATCGTCGAGGCCGGCACCGGAACCGGCAAGACCCTGGCCTACCTGCTCCCCGCCCTGCGCACCGGCCAGCGCATCATCGTCTCCACTGGCACCAAGGCCCTGCAGGACCAGCTCTACTTCCGCGACGTTCCCTTCCTCGAAACGCTGGTGGGCGATCTGCGCGTCTGCTACATGAAGGGCCGCGCCAACTATCTCTGCCGCCACAAGCTTGTCGCCCTGCGCAACCAGCCGATTCTGTCCGGCCTCGAGGAGATCGACCAGTACCGGCAGATCGCCGAGTGGGAGCAGACCACCGAAACCGGCGACCGCGCCGAGCTTTCCGGCATGCCCGAGTCCAGCGCCCTCTGGCAAAAGCTCGATGCGCGTTCTGAGGCCTGCCTGGGCGCAACCTGTCCGGATTATCGCCGCTGCTTTATCACCGAGATGCGGCGCAAGGCCCTCGAATCCGACATCATCATCGTCAATCACCACCTGTTCTTTGCCGACCTGTCCGTCAAGCAGGAGGCCGCGGGCGCGCCCGACGCCGGCGTTCTTCCCGAGGCCGCGGCCGTGGTCTTCGACGAGGCGCATGAGCTGGAAGAGGTCGCCTCCAGCTACTTCGGCCTTTCGGTCAGCAACATCCGCTTTGAAGAGCTGGCGCGCGACACCGATGTGCTGCTGCGCGGCAAGCAGGGCGCGGAAAACCTTCCCGCCGCAACCCAGCAACTCCGCGAGCGCGCCCGCATGTTCTTTGCCGGCTTGCCCATGACCGGCGATGGCCGCCAGCCCTTCACCGAGCGCGAGCAGTTCCTCGAATCCTCCGGCGACCTCTACATGGCCGTGCGCACCACGCTCAAGCTGATTGAAGCGGAGATGGAGCGCCTCACGGGCATCGACGAGGCGCCGGGGCTGAAGAAGCGCGTCGCCCGCCTCCGCACCGAGCTCGAATTCCTGCTCGAATCGAACGCCAGCAACATGGTCTATTGGATGGAGCGGCGCGCTCGGCGGTGGAAGTCTCGTCCAAAGGCAGGACGAGGCACCGCGCAGTGCCCGGACTACCTTCCTCCAGGCCACGCCCATCGACGTCTCCGAGCTGCTCCACGAGCTGGTCTTCGATCAGATTCCCACCGTCGTGCTCACCTCGGCCACGCTCACCGTGCAGGGCGGCTTTGAGCACATCCGCCGGCGGCTCGGCCTCACCGAAGCGCGCGAGCTGGTGGTGCCCTCGCACTTCCGCTACGGCGAACAGGCCCTGCTCTATCTGCCGCCGGAGATGCCCGACCCCCGCGACCCGGAGTTTCCCGAGGCCGCGGCACGCTGCATCCGGCGCGTGCTCTCGACATCTCCCGCGGCCGCGCCTTCTGCCTCTTCACCAGCTACAGCCAGATGCGCGACCTCTACGAGCGCCTGCTGCCGGTGCTCGACTTCCCCATCCTGCTGCACGGCACCGCTCCGCGCAAAGCTCTCCTGGAGGAGTTCCGCGCGACGCCCAACGCCGTCCTCTTCGGCACCGCAAGTTTCTGGCAGGGCGTGGACGTGCAGGGCGAAGCGCTCAGTTGCGTCATCATCGACCGCCTGCCCTTCGCCGTGCCCAGCGACCCGGTCGTCCAGGCCCGCATGAAGGCCATTGAAGAAGCCGGCGGCAAGCCCTTCAACGACTACCAGGTTCCCGCCGCCGTCCTCACCCTGAAGCAGGGCTTCGGCCGCCTCATCCGCTCCCTCGAAGACCGCGGCGTCCTGGTGCTCCTCGACCCGCGCATCACGAGGCAGCGCTACGGCCAGACCTTCCTGGCCAGCCTCCCGCCCTATCGCATGACGGCGACCATTACGGATGTGGAAGAGTTCTTTCGTGCGTGACCCGAGACCAGCTCTCTCAGGAATTCATCAGTAGCCAATGTTTTTCACCGCATCAGGTCCAAGTCGGTCCCTGAGTTGTTCCAGGTACAGACTCTGTGGCTTAACCGGCTTCCCCTTCGACTCGATGATGGCCGAGTCGAGCGGCGTGCGCTTCGATCCATCGAAGACAGGAAACGGCGGATTCAATTCCTCGCCGATATTGCCGATGGACCAGTTGGCGATCTCCGGCGGCTGATTCATCTCCAAGGACTTCGCAGTGTTGTTCCACGCCACGGCCCAGCCGATGGCCCAACCGTGGCCAGTGCCCATCTCGCCGCGATTCATCAGGTCGATGCCGCCACCGGGCACATCGCAGTTGTCAATCAGCAGCCCCGTTGACCAGCGCTGGTGCGGCTGAATATGCCCGTCGCCCAAAAAGCGGCAGTGCAGCACTACCACCGGGCCCTGCTGCCGTGCCTGGGTCGCAAAGTAGAAGGTGTTATCGCCGCTGCCGGTGCAGCGGTCAAAGAGAATCTGCGATCCATTGCTCGAGAAGTCGAAGGGCTTGGCGCTGCTAGTCACAGCCACATGCTGCACCACTTCGCACTTCAGCACGGTAATCCGCTCGGTGCCCAGATTGATGTGAACTCCGTTCGTAGTCTCTTCCAGCGCAACCGACTGCACCCAGCTATCGACGGCATCATCCATGGTGAGCCCGTCGAACTCCGGTTCGCCCAGCGCGATGCGGCGTTTCGGTGCGACGATGCGCAGGTCCTCCACGCCCACCTGGGAGATTTGCCCGCTAAGCTCGACCCTCCTGACCACCGCATGGCCGCCATCGAAGAAGTTCGCGTCGTAGGAGTCCATCAGCGGGACCTCAAGCGTGAGGGTGTTGCCAGAGACGGCGACAATCCGCCGCAGCACGTCCAGATGGTCCGCGCCTACCCAATGCTCCGCCTTGCCGTTGCGGCGCAAATCGTCCATGCCCATGAAGTGAACCCATGCCTGCGTCACCGGCTTCAGGATCACGAGCGTGTCGCCGGGATGAAGCTTGGCGGCATCGGCGACATGGATGGTCGACGTGCCCGATGGAACGTAGGCGTCAACGATGGTCGTCTCCGCACCGGCAGCTTTCTTCACCAACTGGCCTGCGATGCGAATCGCGAGATGCGGCTCGCCTGTCATCAGGATGGTCGTTCCCTGATCTCCGTTTCCGGCTCCACGTAGAACCACGCCCGAAACGGAGATCGAAATCGTACCCGAGCAATGAAACGTGCCCGGCAGGAGTTCAACAGCTCCGCGGAATCCACCGGCCAGTGGGAGTGCGGAAACTTCATCGATGGCGTGTTGAATGGCGGCTGTGTCGTCCGCGCCGGAAGGCGCGACCGTCTGTTTCGGGGGCACTACTGGCAGAGCTGCGCCGCCGCCTTCATATCCGGCATCGGAGAAATCGGCAATCCGGTCGCCCTTCGCAGAGTGTGCGTAGACCAGCTTGCCCTCAGGGCCGAAATAAACCCACTTGCTTTGCGCGGATAAAGAGCATGAACAGCAGATGACCGCAACAAGGAGGGCTAGGCTGAGATGCGAACAAGACGCTGCGCATTTCATCGTTTCTCCTGATGGAGGGCCCCAGCGCTGAATCTACGAGGCTCTGCTCGAATGCAGTGACGCTGTTCCCCGAACTATATATAGTCCCGAAACAACTCCGGCGACGGCGCGGGGATCACGCACCGGCCCACCAGCATTCCATCCTCACCGGCCACCTTCGATCCCGCCGCAACCGCGGCCTGCACACTCGATACGTCGCCGGCCATCAGCACGAATCCCTTGCCGCCCAGCGCCATGGCCAGGTGAATCCGCAACAGCGTCACATTTGCCGATTTGACGGCCGCGTCGGCCACTTCGATGATGCTGGCCGCGGAGAACGTCTCGACCACGCCGATCGAACGCAGTCCTTTCGTATCGATATCCACGGAGTTCGAGATCGCTTCCAGCACCGAGGGGTGAACGCGTGTGATCTGCCGCCGCTCGATGAGCGATGCACCCGCCGCCGCCGCGCCGGCCAGCAGCGCGGCCTGCACACTGGTCACGTCGCCAGAGACAACGATAAGAAACTTGCCCGAGCAGATGCTGCGAGCCATCAGCAGTTGAATATTGCCGGCCTTCAGCATCGTATCTTCGACCCCGTATCCGGTGGCCACGCTGGAAAGCTCGATCAGTCCGATTGAGTTGATTTCAGACACCTCTTTGGCTCCTTCCGCTGAACAAAAACTGGGTGCCCCACCCTTGGCGCGTCTTTGTATTTGCGCCAAGGGTGGGATTCGACGTCGCGCTTAAGAGAGGCCTGATCATTACGCCTCAATCCACACCGCGTCGCTCTTCACCGTCGCCACGCCGTCGATGCTGGCATGAATCCGGGCGCCGAGCTTGCCCTGCTCCGGCACCGCCAGCAGATCGCCCATGCGTACCCGGTCGCCGCTCTTGACCACCGGAACCGCCGGCGCGCCGGCGTGCTGCTTCAGAAGCACGTTCACCTTGCGCGGCGCAAAAGCATGCTCCGTAAGCGGCCCCGTATTGTTGAACTCGCCCAGCCCCAGCTTTGCAATCAGCCGCCGCATCGGCACGCGGCGAAACTCGGCCATGGGATTCGGGGTGATCGATTCGGGCGTTCCCTTGAACGTCAAGCCTCGCTCCCGCGCCAGAGGCTTCGATTGCACGCACACCGTTTTCGGATCCAGGTCCTCGGGGCACGCGTACATGGTGCACAGATTGCACTCGCAGCAATAGAGCGTGGCCACCATTGTGTCCGCTCCCGTCGCGAAGCCCAGCGACCGCATCGCCGCATGCGGCTCAATCGGATGCCCAAGCAAATATCGCGGGCAGAACTCGGTGCAGAACCGGCACTGGTCGCAGGCCGAGCGTCCGACCTTCGCCACATGAATCCAGGGCGCATTGTGCCGCCGGATAAGGCTATGCTCAGTGGGCAGCACCACGATGCCGCCCGTGGTCTTGGTCACCGGAACGTCCAGGCTCGCCGCCGGCTTCGCCATCATCACGCCGCCCAGCAGCACGCCGAAATCAGCGACCGTCGTCCCGCCCGCCGCTTCAATCACTTCGCCGATTGTGATGCCCACCGGAACCCGCAGCGTAACCGGCGTTTCCACCGCTCCGGCCACGGTGAGATATTTGTGCGTCACCGGCCGGTCGAGTCCAATGTTCATCAGCGTTTCCACATTCGCGACCGCGGTGTCCACATCCTTCGGCAGCCTGCCCGGTGGAATTACGCGCCCCGTGACCATGTGAACCAGGATGAACTCGTCGCCCGCCGGGTAGCAGTCTGGCAGCGGCACCACCCTGATTCCGGCTCCGGCCTGGCTCTCCAGCGCGGCGATGATCTCGTGGTACTTCTCCTTGATGCCGATCACACCCTCGCGCGCGCCCACCATCTCCATCGCCATCCGCATCCCGCGCAGGAAAGGCTCGGCGTGGTGGTGCAGCAGCTCCTTGTCCTTGTGCAGCAGGGGCTCGCACTCGGCGGCGTTGGCAATCAGCAGCGAAGCCTTGGTCTTCAGCTTCACGGCCGTGGGAAAACCGCCGCCGCCCGCGCCTACGATCCCGAGTTCTTCCACGCGATCGAGCGTTGAGGTATGCACCCCGCCCCCCGGCTCAACTCGCGAATTGATTGCTCTTGCCGTCATTTTTGGGTTTAACCTCAAAATCTGTCAAAATTGCGATTGACTCTGCTAATAACTGTATAGTATCATTCATCTTCAATCAAGATCAGTCAAGAATGAAATGTCTAATCCCAAATATCGGTAGCACCTCATTCAAGTTCCGCGTCCTTGACATGCCCGCGGAGACCGTTCTGGCCCAGGGCCGCGTGGAGCGGATCGGCCAGCCCGGCGGCGAGTGCGCCGATTACCCGGCCGCCATCCGCAAATGCCTTGCCGAGATTGCCGGCCCAGGCAAGGCCCTCAAGAGCCTCTCCGAGATCGGCGCCGTGGGTTTCAAGGCTGTCCATGCCGGCCCGCTCAATGAGCCGCAGCTCATCGGCGACGAGTTTCTGGCCGCCATGGAAGAATTCTCCTTCCTCGCTCCGGCCCACAACCCTCCTTACATTGCAGCTATAAAGGCCTTTCGCCAGGAGCTTCCCGGCGTTCCGCTGGTCGCCGTCATGGAGCCGTTCCCCTACCGTTTCATGGACGAGGCGTCGACCACCTATGCGGTGCCCTATGAGTGGCGCACCAGGTACGGCATTCGCCGCTATGGTTTTCACGGCGCCAGCCATCGCTCGGCCAGCGAACGCGCCCAGGCGCTGCTGGGACGCAACAATTTGCGCCACATCTCCTGCCATCTTGGGGGCAGTTCGAGTCTGGCCGCATTTCGCAATGGCATAGCCGTAGACGTGAGCATGGGCGCATCCCCGCAGTCCGGCCTGCCCCAGAACAATCGCGTCGGCGACATCGACGTCTTCGCCGTGCTGTACATGATGAAGAAGCTTTCGCTCGACCCGGACCAGATGGCAGCCCTGCTGGGCAGCCGCTCGGGACTGGCCGGCATCAGCGGCGCCAGCGGCGATCTTCGCGACCTGGACGAGGCCGCCGCGGCGGGCCACGCGCGTTCGCAGCTCGCGCTCGACGTATTTGTCCGCGCCATCCGCCACTATCTCGGCGCGTTCCTGCTTGAGCTGGGCGGCGTCGACGTAATCACTTTCTCCGGCGGCATCGGCGAAAACAGCGCCGGGATTCGCGCCGCGGTGTTGAAGAGATCTGTCCGGATTCGGCATTGAACTCGACGAAAGCAAGAACAACTCCATCAAGGGCGAAGGCGCAATCTCAACCGATCGCTCCGCGGTCAAGGTTCTGGTGGTTCCGGCCAACGAAGAGATTGTTGTCGCGCGCGAGACGGTAGCCGTAGTCGGCCGCGCCAACGCCGCGGCGCATGCAATGGCAGGGCAGGCAACGTAAAGCAAGGCAACGCGGTACAGGGATTCTCTATGGCAAGCACAGCACTCGCTAACTCGGTTGGATCCATCGATAGATCCACAGTCGAGCGGATCGTACGCCAGGTCGCTCTCGAATACCTGGGACAGGAGAAGGACGGCAAAGCTCCGTCCCTCACCGTGCAATCCTCCTCGCGCCACATGCACGTCTGCCGCGAAGACATGGACGTGCTCTTCGGGCCGGGCTCGGAGCTCACCTTCGATCGCCCGCTCTTTCAGGAAGGCAACTTCGCGGCCAAGGAGACAGTCACCATCGTCGGCCCGCGCAGCCGCCTCATCTCCAACCTCCGCATCCTCGGCCCCATGCGCAAGCAGTCGCAGGTCGAGCTCGCATTTACTGACGCCATCATGCTCGGCTTCAACGATATTCCCGTCCGCCTCTCCGGCGACATCGCGAACACGCCCGGCGCCATCATCATCGGACCCAAGGGCGTGGTAGAGCTCAAGGAAGGCGTCATTCGCGCCGCGATTCACGTGCACATGAATCCCGCCGAGGCGGCTTACTTCGGCGTTACCAGGGGCGACCGCATGAAGCTCCGCATCGGCGGCCAGGCAGGCCTCACCTTCAACAACGTCCACGTCCGCATCGATCCCACATCCAAACTCAACGTCCACATGGACACCGACGAAGCCAACGCCTGCGGTCTGCACCTGACCAAAGACATCGAATTATTCAAGTGAAGCAGAAGTGCAAGTAACGCAATTAGGAAGTTGAAGTAACGCTACTGAAAAGAGAGGAAGCGATGAAACAAGCGCTGGGAATGATTGAGACAAAGGGGTTGGTTGCGCTGTTCGAGGCAACCGACGCCATGCTCAAGTCCGCAAACGTAACCTTCGCCGGCTGGCAGACCGTAGGTTCCGGACTGGTGACCGCCTTTGTGGAAGGGGACGTGGCCGCCGTAAAAGCTGCCACCGACGCAGGCGCGGAAGCGGCAGGACGGATCGGCGAGGTGGTCAGCGTTCAGGTGATCTCCCGCCCCCACGATGAACTGCCGTCTTTCGTGCAACAGAACAACAAGACGGCGCCTCGCAAGACTGCGCAGTAGGCAGAGGAGAGTATATGAGTGAAGCAATCGGATTGATCGAAACCCGTGGCCTCGTCGGACTCGTCGAGGCATGTGACGCGATGGTGAAAGCCGCCAGCGTAGAGCTTGTGAAGACTGTGCAGATCGGCGGCGGCTACGTAACCGCCATCGTGCGCGGCGATGTAGGCAGCGTGCGCGCCGCGGTAGACGCCGGTTCAGCGGCTGCCAAAGTAGTAGGCGAGCTGGTGTCGTCGCACGTCATTGCGCGTCCTCACGATGCGCTTGTCGACAACATGTTGAAGTAACTGGGGAATCTGGAGAACGCACATGGCGAATGAAGCGATTGGAATGATCGAGACCAAGGGCCTGGTGGCGCTTGTCCAGGCGACGGACGCAATGCTGAAGGCAGCCAGCGTCAAATTCGTGGGCTGGAACAAGGTCGGCAGCGGTCTGTGCTCGGTCTATGTTACCGGGGACGTGGGCTCGGTCCGCGCCGCGGTGGATGCCGGAGCCAGCGCGGCTCGCGCTGCCGGCGAGGTACAGAGCGTGCACGTGATCGCGCGCCCGCACGACACCCTCGGCACCGTATTGCCTAAGTAGCCGCAACACGTCTTTCGCCTGCATTCTGGGCCGCAACGCGTGTTTCGGTGCTGCATGAGGCTTTGAAAGGGCGCGGCTTTAGCCGCGCCGTGAGCGCAACAAAACAAACCGGGCTTTAGCCCCTGAGGGAATGATGGTGAAGAAATCGCAAAATATCCGAATTCCCTTCTCGCCCAGCTTGTTTCGCCTGCCCTCTCGAGGTTCGGCATGTTCATAGCAAAAGTAATCGGCAATGTTGTCTCTACGCAGAAGAGCGCGAAGTTTCGCGGCATGAAGCTGCTGCTGGTTCAGCCCTACATCAGCAAAGACGGCAAGCTGCAGATTTCCGGCAGCTCCGTGGTCGCGGTCGACAGCGTGGGAGCCGGCGTCGGCGAGTGTGTGTTGTTCACGCAGGGTAGTTCCGCCCGCCTCACGCCCACAACGAAGGATGCGCCCGTCGACGCAGTGATCGTCGGCATCGTCGATACCGTCGAGGTCCAGGGCGCGCTTTTGGAGAAGCCATAATGCCTATACAGGAACAGTTAGTCGCGGAGATCGCCAAGGAAGTTGTGGCCCGGCTTCGTGTCCAGTTGCAGTCGCAAGTCCCCTCCTCCGTTCCGGCCACGCCTGCCGCCGCTTCGCGCGACGGCGTCTTTGCGACCGTAGACGAAGCCGTCAACGCGGCCTTCGAAGCGCAGAAGAAAGTCGCTGCCATGAGCTTCGACGAGCGCAAGCGGATGACCGGCATCATCATCCGCATCTGCAACGATCGCCGCGAGGAGTTGGGCCGCATGGAGCTCGAGGAGACCAAGGTCGGCCGTCTCGACCATAAGATTCTCAAGCTCACAAACATGCGTTTTGTGCTTGGCGTCGAAGACATGCGCAGCGGCGCCCGCAGCGATCCCACTGGCCTTTGCATCATCGAGCGCGCGCCCTGGGGCGTTATCGGCATGATGCTGCCCGTCACCCATTCGGTGCCCACCATGGCCTCCAATGCCATCAACATTCTGGCCGCCGGCAACACCGCGGTCTTCGGGCCTCACCCCTCGGGTGCAAAAGTGGCGCGCTATGCGCTGCAACTCTGGAACCGCGAAATCGAGCGCGAACTGGGCGTCGCCAACGTTGTCACCACCACCGCCGAGGCCAGTATCGAAGCCGCCGGGCAGATCTTCCATCATCCCAAGGTCGCTCTGCTGTGCGTCACCGGAGGCGCAGCCGTCGCCAAGGCCGCCGCCATGTCGGGCAAGCGCGTCATTGCGGGCGGACCCGGCAATCCCCCCGTCGTCGTCGACGAAACCGCCGATCTCGACCACGCGGCGAAATGCATTATCGAGGGTGGCGCATTCGATAACAATCTGCTCTGCATTGCCGAAAAGGAAATCTTCGTCGTAGCCTCGGTCGCCGACGCCTTCATCGCCGCCATGCGTCGCGCCGGCGCGTTCCAGTTGGACCGCGAGGCCATCGAGCGGCTCACCAAGGAGGCCTTCACCTTTGAAGGCGGAGGAGGAGGCTGCGCCCGCGCCCACCTAAAGAAGGAATTTGTCGGCAAGGATCCCGCCGTCCTGGGCGCGGCGGCCGGTGTCCGCGTGCCTCCCGGCACCGACCTGCTCTTCGGCGAGACCGACGAAAATCACGCCTTCGTCGTCGAAGAGCAGATGATGCCGTTCATTCCTGTGGTGCGCGTCAACTGTGTCAATGCGGCCATCGCTGCCGCGGTCAAAGCCGAACACGGCTACCGGCACACGGCCATTATTCATACGCGGAATGTTGAAACAGCAACCCGCATGGCGCGCGCCATGAACACCACTCTTTTCATCCAGAACGCCCCGTCATCGGCAGCTCTTGGCGTCGGCGGTCCGGGATATTTCAGCCACACCGTTGCCACTCCCACCGGCGAGGGAGTCACCACTCCAATGACGTTCACGCGTGAGCGCCAGATGGTCGTCGGCAATGCATTGCGGATTATCTGATTATGTTTCTTGCGCGCATCGAAGGCACGGTAGTTGCGGCAGCCAAGCATCCGACACTGGACGGCTGCCGGTTCCTCGTCGCGCAACGGCTCGAAGCCGACGGCAGCGCGGCGGCCGAGCCGATTGCAGTGGTGGACTGGCTGGGCGCGGCCCGCGGCGCCACGGTCATGGTCTCCACCGACGGAGACATCGCGCGGGAGAAGCTGGGCAACACCACGCCGGCGCGCATGGTGGTTGTGGGCATTGTGGATTCGGTGCAGACACCCGGTAACGCGGGAGCAGGGACCGCATGAGGATCGGCATAGTTCGCGGACATCTCACGCTCACTCCTGCTGTCGAGTCCTATCGCGGCAGGACGCTGGTTGTCCTGGAGCCGGTTACGATGGAGAACCTGCGCGCGAAGAACGGATAGGGCGGAGGCAAGGCCCTCATCGCCATCGATGAGCTCGGCGCAGCCAAAGGGCAGATGGTCGCGTTCACCGAAGGCCGTGAAGCGGCCAATCCATTCTGGCCGAGAGTTGTGCCCGTGGATGCGTATTGTTCCCTGATTGTGGATTCGATCGACGTGAGTCAGTAAGCGTTTTTCATAACGGCAACAGGCAGTTTTCCTAAAGGATCTGAGGTGCGGAAGTGAACAACGAAGAGAAGAGCATCGATATTTCCAGCCGCAAGGTAGTGGCGATGCGCGACGTGCAGGATGCTGTCGCCGCGGGCGCAACCCGCCTGCTTATCGCCGAAAACTGCGTCGTCACGCCTTCGGCCCGCGACTTCCTGCAGCAGAACAATATCGCTCTGGTGACAGGTGGAAATGAAAACGGGGCGGCCGCAAAACCGTCTGCCCCGTCCGCTACGTCCATTGCTTCCGGCAGTTCGTCCCCAATCCGCGCCGCCGCCAATCCGCGGCTCTTCTCCACGCCTGAGGCCGAAGCCATCAAGAAAGAGATTTGCGCAGTCGGCCGCAAGCTCTGGATGCGCCAGTTTGTCGACGGCAACGGCGGCAACATCTCCTATCGCATCGGCCCCAACGAGATCCTCTGCACTCCAACGTTGGTCAGCAAATTCGACCTGACGCCCGAGGATATCTGCCTTGTCGATCTCGAAGGAAATCAGATTGCCGGCACCAAGCCCCGCACCAGCGAACTCCTCCTGCATCTTGAAATCTACAAGGCGGTGCCGCAGGCGAAGTCCTGTGTCCACTGCCATCCGCCGCATGCCACTGCTTATGCCATCACCGGAAAAGTACCTCCCAATCTTGTTATTCCCGAGTTCGAAGTCTTCGTCGGCAAGGTTGCCATCTCGCCCTACAAGACTCCGGGAACAGCCGAGTTTGCGCAGACCGTCATCCCCTTCGTGAAGGACCACAACACGGTGCTCCTGGCGAATCACGGCATTATCTGCTGGGGTGATACCGTCACCCATGCCGAGTGGTACGCCGAGGTTCTCGAAACCTACTGCTGGACCCTGATGCTGGCCTCGCAACTGGGTGTTCCCATCTCCCGCATCTCTGACCAGCAAGGCGAGGACCTGCTGGCCATCAAGAAGAAGATGGGTCTGCCCGACATCCGCTTCGATACTTCCAGAATGAAGGAGTGCCAGCTCGCCGATCTCGAAATGCCGAGCTCGATCGCCCTCACTCCAACTCCGTGCGATGGCGACACCGGCAAATCCGCCGACGCGAATGCGGTTACCAATGCGGATCTCGACTCGCTGGTCCGATCCGTCACCGATGCGGTGATGGAAGCGATCGGCGTTAAGTAATCAAGTCTGATTCAACAGCCAATGGCACAGCCTGTTGCATGCCGATGCGCCTGGAATTCCCGGGTGTTGCGCTGACAAACGATGAAAGCTGCTGAACGGCAACTTAGAATCCGCCAGATGTTCGAGTCCCGGGACTTTGTTGACCTGGAAACTCTCTGCCGCGAACTGGATGCCTCCGAGTCCAGCGTTCGCCGCGATCTCGACATTCTGGAAGAAGAAAAGTTGCTGCGCCGCGTTTATGGAGGCGCCGTCTCCCTGCAGCAGCCGCCGGCCCGCGCCTTCGACTATGCCGTCGAGAGCGTGCGCCTGAGCAGCGAAAAAGACCGCATTGGGCGGGTGGCCGCCGGACTCATCGAGAATGGCCAGACCGTGATCCTCGATGGCGGGTCCACCGTGGCCGCCGTCGCCCGTGAGCTATCCTCCAAGTCGCTGCACATCATTACCAACTCCCTGCCCATCGCCGAGAGTCTTGAATCGCTGCGCAACATCGAGCTCACCCTCACCGGTGGCTATCTCGATCCGCGCCTCCGCGTCATGCTGGGACCTTTTTGCGAGCAGATGCTGGGCGCCATTCACGCCGACGCCCTCATCATGGGCATCGGCAGCATCACCGAATCGGGATTCAGCAACAACAACACCCTCGTCGTCGGTTCGGAACAGAAGATGATCGAGATCGCGGCCAGGATTATCATCGTTGCCGACCACACCAAGTTCGGCCGCGGCGGCATGATTCCCGTTGCCCCGCTCAGCGCCGCCAATATCGTCATCTCCGATAGAGAGCTTGGTCCCGATTATGTTGACCTGCTCCTCACCAATGGTATTGAAGTGTTCCTCGCATAATCTCAGCCGCCCCCCGGTTCCATCCTCGCCGATTCCGGTTTGAGAGAATGAATGTACCGAAATAGTTTTCGGCACAGGAGACTCCATGCGGATCGACAACCACGACGTTCTCATCGTCACCGACGTGCAAAACGACTTCTGCCCCGGCGGAGCGCTTGCCGTAGCCGATGGAGACGCCGTGATCGACGCCATCCATCGCATTGCGCCGCGGTTCGAGCACATCGTCCTCATCCAGGATTGGCATCCGCCCGACCACACTTCCTTCGCAACTGCCCATCCCGGCAAAAAACCCTTCGAGCAGGTTGAACTGAGCTACGGCCTGCAGACCCTCTGGCCGCCGCACTGCATTCAAGGCAGCAAAGGCGCGGAGTTTCATCCCGCCCTCCACCTGCCCCAGGCTGAGCTCGTCCTGCGCAAGGGCTTCGACCCTCGGATCGACTCCTATTCCGCCTTTTTTGAGAACGACCGCGTTACGCCCACCGGACTGGCCGGCTATCTGGATGAACGCAACCTCACCCGCGTATTCTTCGCCGGACTCGCCTATGACTTCTGCGTCGGCTATTCCGCTCTCGACGCCCGCCGTATCGGCCTGCCTGCATTCATCCTCCGCGATGCCTGCCGCGCCATCGACCTGAACGGATCAGTCGCAAAGATCGAAACCGAGTTCGCGAGAGCCGGCGTCGCGGTCATCGAATGCGCTACGCTTTCCGGCTGAATGCGGCGCGATCCCATTTAATCGCGAAAAATTCGGCGGCAATCGGAACCTCTGTTCAAACCTGCGGTAATGAGGTATTCTCAAAGCACCGAATAAGGTGCTCGCTGCGGAGGCGTTCATGCTTGACATAACAACCGACATCCAATCGCTGACCGCCTTTCGCCGGGCCTCCAGCAACTTCATGAAAACGCTCAGGAAGACCAAGCGGCCTCTGGTGCTCACCGTAAATGGCAAGGCAGCTGCGGTCGTGCAGGACGCCGAAGCCTACCAGCGGCTGCTCGATATCGCCGCGCGCGCCGATGCCGGGGAAGGCATTCGTCAGGGGCTGGAAGACGCGAAAAAGGGAAGGATCCGGCTGGCAAGGCAGTTCTTCGACGAGTTCGAAGCTAATCATGGCATATCTGGTTAACATGACTGCCCGCGCCGGGCGTGACCTTGCTTATCTGTATGAAGAAATCAACGCCCCGCATTCCCTCGCTGCGTTGAAGTGGTACAGGGGGCTCAAAGAAGCCATCCTTAGCCTTGAGAAGCTGCCTTACCGCTGCCCGGTGACCCGTGAGAAAGGACAGCTCCGGCACCTCCTCTACGGGCGCAAGCCCGGCGTCTATCGCGTGATCTATCGGGTTCTGGAGAAGCAGAAGCACGTTGAAGTGCTTCACATTCGCCACGGCGCCAGGCGTAAACTTACGGCTGCCGATCTCAGATAGGAAATGCCGCAAACTGCCCGCTCCGCGTAAAATCGCAGCAGGCTCTGCGGATCGCCTTCGTGCCCACAGCTATGTCCCGCAACTTCTACATTCTGGCTGCTTCGCTGCTGCTTTTCGCGCTCGTCTCGGCGGGAATGGCGCTGGTGCCGTCGAGCTTTCAGCCCGGGCTGCCGGCCAACGCTTCTCTATGGCGCACCGTGGCCATGTTTCTGCTGCTCTTCGGGCTGCTTGCGGCGCTCATCGGCGTGATGAGCAACCTTTTCGAACAGGTAGACCGGCGCAGCGAACAGGCCCGCCAGGCGGCGCGGCGTAAACACCGTGACGGCCACAATCGGTAAATGCACGCCTCTCCCCGTTAAAATAGGACGTGGGACACTTTCCCGCACAGGATCGAGCAGACGCCGATGTATGAAGTCACCGTGGAGGCAGGTTTCTCCTCCGGCCACTACCTTCGCAACTACCGGGGCAAGTGCGAGAACCCGCACGGGCACAACTACAAAGTCCGTGTCACCCTGGCCGGGGCCACGCTCGACGAGGCCGGCCTGCTGCTTGACTTCAAGCTGCTCAAGCAGGTGCTGCGCCCGGTCATCGACCGCATCGACCACAGGATGCTCAACGATCTGGAGCCCTTCACGGTGCTCAACCCCTCGGCCGAAAATATCGCCAGGTACTTTTACGAGCAGACCAGCGAGCAGCTCGCCGGAATGACCGCCGGCCGGGTGCGCATCAAGGACTGCACTATCTGGGAGACCGACACCACCACGGCCACTTACTACGAGTAGTCCGCTCGCCCTCTCAGTTCATCTGGCCGGATTTGGACTTCAGATACTTGTCGAAGGGAATCTCGAAGTAGAACAGCTCGTTGCCGTCGGCGTCGCGCAGCGCGTGCAGGTGCAGCTTGGCGCCCCGCAGCGGGTGGCTCAGATCCGACACATCGTAGAACAGGAACCCGGCCCGCGTGGTGTGCGGCTCGACCACCAGGGCCTGGTACTCGAAGTTGTCGAAGTCCTGCTCGATCTCCTTGTTGCTGGCCTTGGGTTTCAGCTTGATGTTGGGCAGCGGTCCGGGCATCGGAATCTTCGTCCCCTCGCGCTCTTTGCGAGTCATCAGCCGCTCCACATCCTCCGGCTCGGCAGCCTGAATCCTGTCGCCCGGCCGCGGTCTGAAACAGAATCCGCGCGTCGCGCAGCGAGATCGGCCTGTCGCCCAGTTGTTGGTCACGATCAGCCGCACCGGCATCACCCCGTGGCTGAGATAATCGACGCGGAAGATGGACTCCTTTTCCTTGGTGTCGTAGGGTTCGGCGGCGATGGCCACCTTCTCGTCGGGATGCACCTCGACCGCGGCATAACGACGTGGCCGGCTGCACGGGAGGCGGTGTGTGGTCGCTGGCCAGGGCCGGCAGCGCCAGCCAGAGCAGCAACAGCGGAATTGCCCGCAAGACCCTCATCGTGCTCGACTGTATCATTCTAGGTTGGACTGCGGAAAGGCGCGTCCGTCACGCATGATTCTCTTTTTCTACAACCTCGCCCTGCTTGCGGCCCTGGTGGCCGGCGCCCCCTGGTGGCTGTGGCGGATGGCCACCACGCACAAGTACCGCGAGGGGCTGGCCGAACGCCTGGGCCGGGTTCCCGCCATTCCGCGACCGGAATGGCCAGCGCCCGTCATCTGGCTCCATGCCGTCTCCGTGGGCGAGGTGCTGGCCGTCAGCCGCCTGGTTGGCGAGCTGGACCGCGCCTTCCCTGAGTTTCACCTGCTCATCTCCACCACCACCCGCACCGGCCAGGAGCTGGCCCGCGAGCGCTTCGGCGCCGACCGCGTCTTCTATTGCCCGCTCGACCTGCCCTGGGCCGTTCGCGCTTATCTCAACGCCCTCCAGCCGCGCCTGCTCGTCCTGGCGGAAACCGAGTTCTGGCCCAACCTGCTCAGCGGCTGCTTCCGCCGCGGAATTCCCGTGGCCGTGGTCAATGCCCGCATCTCCGACCGCTCCTGGCCGCGCTACCGGCGTCTGCGACGGCTGTGGCAGCCATTCCTCAGCCGGATCAGCCGCGGTGCTGGCGCAGAGCCAGACCGACGCCGAGCGGCTCGAGGCCATCGGCTGCCTGCCGGAGCGGGTTTCGGTCGCCGGCAACCTGAAATTCGATGTGCGCGCCGCCGAGGAAGCCGAGGCCACCCGCCTGCTGAAAGCTCTGGCCCCCGGCCTGCGCCTCGTCGTAGCCGGCAGCACGCTCGAAGGCGAAGAAGCCGCCCTTCTCGAAGCCTGGCCGCGCCTGCTCGCAGCCGATCCGCATCTCGCCCTGGTCCTCGCTCCCCGCCATCCTGAGCGGTTCGCCGCCGTCGCCGCACTGCTGGAGCAATCCGGCATTCGCTGGGTCAAGCGGTCTGACTGGCGTTCTCAACCCTCCGAGGACGATCGAGCCGCTCAAGTCCAGGCCAGATCGTTCTGCTCGACACCATCGGCGAGTTGGCCTCGGTCTACTCGCTCGCCGCGGTGGCCTTTGTGGGCGGCAGCCTGATCCCCGCCGGAGGACACAATCCGCTTGAGCCGGCACAGTTCGGCGTCCCCATCGTCATGGGCCCCCACTACGCCAACTTCCGCGCCATCACCGAAGACCTGCTGGCGCACCACGCCCTCCGCATCGCGACAAAAGAAGACCTCGCCGCAACCCTGATCGTATTGCTCCAAAACTCCGACGCCGCAGAAGCCATGGGCGAGCGCGCCAAACAGGTCTTTCGAGAGCAGGCCGGAGCCACAGACCGCTGCGTGGAGGCGATCAGGGAGCTGCTTGCCCGAGCCCGCCGCCTTGGAGCGCACGCCATGAGTCAGCCCTCTTCCGCGCGCCGATTTGCTGCTGCCGCTGGTTCCGCTCTATCGGCTGGCGCTCGCATTCCGCGAACTGCGTCTCGGCGCCGGACTCGAGCCCGTCCGCCGGCTGCGCCTTCCCGTGGTCAGCATCGGCAACCTCTCCGCCGGCGGCTCAGGCAAAACGCCGCTCACCATCGCGCTGGCCAAGGCCCTCACCCGCCGCGGGCTGCGCGTGGATGTGCTCTCCCGCGGCTACGGCCGCCACAGCCAACTCCCCGCCCGCGTTGACCCGAACGGCACCGCCGAAGAGTTCGGCGACGAGCCGCTCCTGATTGCGCGCGAAGCAGGCGTCCCGGTCTACGTCGCCGCCCAGCGCTACGAGGCCGGCCTGCTGGCCGAGCGCGCCGCGCTTTCACCTTTTGGTTTGCACCTTCTGGACGATGGCTTCCAGCACCGCCAGCTCCACCGCGACGTGGAAATTCTGCTATTGGACCGCCAGGACTTGCAGGATCGCCTGCTGCCCGCTGGAAACCTGCGCGAGCCGCTCGGGGCCATGCGCCGGGCAGAGTGTATTGCGATCCCCGCGGACGACCCTGAATTGGAGACAAAGCTAAAGGCCTCAGGCTGGCAAGGCGCCATCTGGCGCCTGCACCGCCGCATGGACGTCCCGCCCATCGAAGGCCCTGTCGTGGCTTTCTGCGGCATCGCCCGCAGCGAGCAGTTTTTTGCGGGACTTCAGGCGGCCGGCTTGCATCTCGCCTCCCGCATCGCCTTCCCCGACCACCACCAATACAAAGACCACGATCTTGACTGCATTCAGGACGCTGCGCGCAGCACCGCTGCCACGGCATTCGTGACTACCGAGAAGGACCGCGTGCGCCTGGGAGAACTCGCTGCAGCCGTATCCGATTCCCTTCCGCTCAGGACCGCTCGATTGCGAATCGAAATTGACGATGAACCCGCCGCGATCAACTGGCTCGCGGACCAGCTCGCAAACTTGCCAACGCGCAACTCATAACTTCAATTACAAACTGCTTTGCTTCATCACTTCACCGCAACCGGCTGTAACCACGCGCCGTCGCCGGCCGAATCCCACACCGCAAATCGAACCCACTTCTTTCCCGTCGCGTCAAACGGAATTCTGAAGCTCTTTGTCCCGAATGCTTCGGTATTGGTCAAAGGTATGATCTTGCGATCGACCTTCGTCCCGTCGCTCCACACTAACTCGGCGAAATCCAGCGGAAATGTGTATTCAATGCTGGCCGTGTAGATACTCTTCGCGCCGGAGCCCTCGATGCCCCACTTATGAAACAGTATCTCGCCCGTGGTGCCGAAGAAGTTACCGGCGCGAATTCCTTCCACCACTGGAGCCCAGCTCTCGTTGTAGGCGGGAACCTTGTCGAGCTTCAGGTAATTGACGGCAATCGTGGGATAAGTCTCATCGCCGGGGATCTTCATGTAAGTATCGCCCTCGGCCAGCATGAATTTAGGCTTGGGCGCCCAGTTACTCATGTCGTCGTTTACCCCGAAACAGCGCTCCTCGCACAGCCTCTTCTGCGACAGATCCACGGGCAGTGACTCCCAAGACCCGCCGATGAAGCGGTCGCTGAAAAAGTAATCTTGGTCCTTGTACATATCGGGATACATCGCCGAGCTCTTGGTCCGCGGGTGAGCCACCCATAAAATGCTCTGCTCGCGATTGATCATCTTCATAACATCGTCGATGGAACCCAGGTGATAGACATGGCCGTACACCGGGTTATTCTCCTCAAACGACTGGCCCGCCGGGCGCGGCGTTGCATGGGAGAAGTAAACCGGTTTCGGCATCATCAGGTACCAGTGGCCGGCGATATACGCATTTACCTCTTCAGCTGGAATTACCAGAAAGTTCTTGTCGCTGAGCTTGCGCGCGCCTTCGAAGTAGAGTTTTTGTTCCATGAATCGCTTCGGGCCGGGATCGCTTATGTCCGAGTCGTCGTGAAAGTCTCCGAGATAGACGATGTTAATCCCCAGTCCGCGAAATACGGGTATCCATGTAGGCTCGATATCCGAGCTTTCCCGGTCGCGGATCATCTCGTTGAGCTCTAGATGAAAGTGGCCGGTCACGGTTTTGAATCCAGGTATGGGCTTATACACATCGTCGTGCGTGTAAGCCATCACGTCCTGTTGCGTGGCATGATCGCCGCTCGGGCTCAGATAGTAATACACTGCCATGCGCTGCACGGTCCCCGGAGGCGCGTTGTAGAGCGCGTAGTTTTCAAGCTGTTCGCGCGCCACGCGCACTCGACGGTTCCACACCTCGTCCGATACTCCCCAGGGCGCGTACCCCTCGCCGTGTTCCGGCTGCATCACGCCCAGCGAAAACGATTTTTCGCTGTCCTTCCGGTAGTACACGTAACCCAGGTTCACCTCGTTCTCGCGCGCGAAGAAAAATTTGTGCGGCGGTGGAAATATCGCCAGCGAGCCGGCGCCGGCATCCAGAATCTCCAGCCGGTTGCGCGCTTTCAGGTCGACGCGCTGCTCGTTGACATCGCCGCCGAAGTCATACTCCTGCCAAACCTGCGACGTGTCGCGCCAAACCAGTTTCGTGTCATCCTTGATGGCGAAACCCTTCAGGCCGGCCTTGTAGATATAAGCCACGTCGGGCGCATCGGTGCTGGCCAGCGCCTCCTGCCGCAACAGGCTCGAACCCTTGTAGACCGTAAACTGCAGATCGCCAGCGAAGATACCGAGGCTAAGTCCGTTGAATACTATGCTCACCCGGTCGCCATCGCTCTCTAACTTACAGCTATCTGACTTGTAACTCACCTTCGCGCGCGTAATCTCGCTCGCCGAACGAGCCGGATCCACCAGGTGGCTGTGCCCCGGAATCACCAGCGGCGCGTCCCAGAATACATTCCACTTGTAAGTATTCTCGTTCTCCGGCGTGTCCACATGGAGGTTCTTCAGGATCGTCCGCTCGGTCGTGGAGATGCGGCGCTTGCCGGCAGTAACTTCAAAATCCGGCGTCAGGTCCTTGCCCAGCACGATCCACGCGCTACCGGGCTTTTGCGCGGCAAGCTCCTCAATCAGTGGCTGGCCGTCGCGCAGTGTGAACCGCGCCCTTAACTGCTGGCCTTTCTCTCCCGGCCACACTAACTCGACCCCGCTGCCGCTCGCCGTCACCTTCACGCCGTCGACGCTCTTGTACTCCCGCGTGTTGCAGTTCAATGTCTGCGCGCTTCCCGCGCCTGCAACCAATGCCAAACCGAATACCAATCCCAATAACTTCATAAGTGTCCCCCTGGGGGTTAGCTTGACGCGCACCACTTACACTTTTAAAAAGATCTTCTTCCGGTAGAGCATCCACACCGGAATAAAGCAAATCGCCGTGAACGAAACCGAGTAGGCAAACGCGGCCCACCCTGGGTTCGGAATCTGACCAAAGATGTGGAGGCGCGCCCACCAGAATACAGTCATCTTGCGCCCGTCTGACGTGAACCGAAAGATACCCGCAATCCCGGGCAGCAGTTCGCTCACCATGTAGGCCGCAATGGCGTTCGATCCGAAGACCAGCCATGGCCACACGACCGCTCTGGTCAAAGCCCCGCCCTTGCCCTGGACCTTGTTCCAGCCTTTCAATTCCACGGCCCAGAACGCCAGCGTAAACGCAACCAGCGACCACCCCGCCGCCACCAGAACATAGGAACTGGTCCACATCTTCTTGTTCAGCGGGAACCATATCGACCACAGGTAGCCGGAAGCCAGGCAAGCCGCGGCGCCGGCCGCCAGCCCCAGCGCCTTGGTCTTCACCTCCCGCTGCGAGCGAAGCCACAGACTCGTAAGCAGCCCCAGCAGCGTCGTACCCAGCGCGGGAATGTCGCTCAGCAGTCCCTCGGGGTCGCGCAGGTTGTGGGTCGTAAAGTCTTCGTACAGGTGCCAGGGCATCAGGTGCCGGTCAAGCCAGGCCACAATGTTCAGGTCCTTGTCGAGGAAGGGAATATCGCGCACCGGCATCCCCGCTCCCGGCACCGGAACCCACCGTACCAGCACCCAGTAGCCCAGCAGCGCCGCCGCCAGCACCGCAACCTTGGTCCACACCCGCTGGTCCCAAAGGTAGTAGAGCCCCACCAGCAGGTAGCAGATGGCGATCCGCTGCAAGACTCCGTAAATCCGCAGGTGCGCCAGTTCGAAGAACGGAAACCCGTTGACCACGATCCCCAGCAGAAACAGAATGCCGGCTCGACGCGCCGTGTGCCAGGCCAACTGGGCTCGCGTAGCTCCCTTGGCCAGCCGGGCCTCAAAGGCAAACACGATCGACGCTCCCACCACAAACAGGAACGTAGGAAACACCAGGTCGGTGGCCGTCAGCCCGTTCCATTCGGCGTGGTGCATCTGGGCCCACGCTGCACGGCCTCCGTTGTTGTTCACCATGATCATGAAAGCGATGGTCATGCCGCGCAGAATGTCCAGCGACAGCAGCCGCTGGACAGGTGTGGGAGCAAGTGCCGGATTGGTCATAAAAACAGGATTCTCCGTTCAACCAAATGCGTTGATTGCCCTACCCTACGCTCCCGGGGCCTTTCTCGCCAAGTCTGAATCCATCCCTTCACCTGGTTTGCTCACGGAACGGCGGCAAGCCCGGCAGATCCGCATTCCGGCACGCAGAAAAAGGCCCGGACTTTTGATGTCCGGGCCTTTTGTCATGAAGCCGCCGGCGCACTGAACGCGAGCGATGGTGCGTTGAACTACCTCAGGATCGTGAAACTGAGGGTTGTCGTGTGTGTAATGCCTCCGCCCTTGCCCGAAATTGTGATCGGATACGTGCCGGTCTTGGCAGTTCTGGTCACGGTAAGGTTGAAATCCGAGGTGCCGGAACCAGGCGCGGCGATTGAGGCCGGGCTGAAGCTCGCGGTCACGCCGGACGGCACGCCCGTTGCGGAAAGCGCAATCGCCGAGCTGAACCCGCCGACGACCGTAGTGGTCACGACGGCATACCCGCTCTGGCCCTGATCCAGGGATCCGGATGTGGGCGAAACGGAGATGGTGAAGTTAGCCGCCACCGGAGCGGTCACCGTCAGTGAGACCGTCGTGGTTTCCGTCGTCCCGCCGGAAACTCCCGAAACCGTGATCGTGTAGTTTCCGGTAGCCACGCTAGAGGCGACCGTGATGGACATCGTTGAGCTGCCGGTTCCCGTGATCGACGTCGGGCTAAAGCCGATCGTCACGCCCCCGGGCTGACCCGAAGCCGATAGTGTCACGGCCGAGTCGAACCCGTCGAAGACCGTGCTGGTGATGGTGGAGCTTCCCGAGCCGCCCTGCACCACTGAAACTGAGCCAGGCGAGGCAGAGAGGCTATAGCCCGGAGTCGAGGACGAACCGGCCAGCGCGCTGATCAGGGCGCTCCCGTTCGGGCTGCCCCAGCCGGTCGCCAGATCGTAGCCGGTCGCGGCCGAATAGCCGTTGCTGCCGCTGGTAATGTCGTGAAAGTCCGTATCGTAGCTCGATCCCACGCCGATCGAGTACAGGCTTGGGTTGATGAATCCCAGCGTCTTGCCGCTGTTGGCTACGGCTTGCTGATTGATAAGAGCCAGGTAGCCCGCCCACATGGGCGCGGCAAAGCTGGTTCCGCCATACTCGTTGGCCGTGCAGGTAGTCTGGTCGGCGCAGACGTAGAAAGTGAAATTCGCGTTCGCTGAAACGTCCGGGCCGTTGCGATAGGTCTTGGAACAACTGGAGCAGCTGGCCGCCGCGGTCGTTTGCCAGGAAGGAATCGTAAACTTGTCCGGCGAAATGCCGCCTCCGCTATCGGCCCAGGCAGTCTCCGAAGCCCAGGGTCCGCCCGCGGAGCTGGTGTTCAGGTCGGTTCCGCCGACAGACGTCACGTACACGTCGTCCGCCGGGAAGATCTCTGAAGCCGTCCCCGACGTAGTCCACTTCTTGTTGTCGCCGGCCGCTTGAAAAAGATTCTGCCCCTGCGCCGCAAACTCCTCAAAGTAGGGGTTGTCCGTTTTCGGGTCCGCCGGGCTCCAGGTCCACGAGGAGCTCAACTGCGCATTCAGCGGCTTGGCCGTGGCCATCGCGTTGAAGATCGCGGCGTCGGTCGAGCCCACGTACATCACCAGGCTCGACAAACCCGGCGCCATGCCCAGCGCCTGTGTCATGTCCAGGGTCTGCTCGGTGTCGTCGCAGCTCGAATAAACGCAACTGGTGCTGGTTCCGTCCGTCGAGACTAGGGTGATGGGAACGCTATTCGTCTGCTTGGTGTTGGTGAAGTACGTGCTCAAATCCGCCAGATCGGTGCCGTAATACTCCAGCAAGCCCAGCGACTGGCCGCTGCCGGTCAGTGTCGTTGCGCCGTAATAGGCCGCCCTCATGTCGCTGCCCAGGAACGAGGCCGAAGGCCCGGAGCCGGTCGTTGCGTTGGACTTCGCGCCGGAACTTGCAGGCCTTTTGTCCAGGCCGGCGGGATGCGGAATCGAATAGTTGTCCAGTCCCGAAATGTGCCAGAGAGAAACCGTCAGGCTTGGAGTGGGCTCCCGGTCCGGCGCGTAGAACGTGCGTGATTCGGTGGGGTGCTGATAGACGCCCATGGTCACATTGAGCGCTCTCTCAACGCTCGCCACCGGCCCCGACACTTGCACGTTCAGGCGATTCGGGGAGGTCCCAACCACGGTCAGGCCGTTCTCTCGCGCGAAATTGATCACGGCGTCATAGTCTTCCTGGGTGGGTCCAAACTTCGCCGTAAATTCTTCCACCGTCAGAAACTGCCTGTACGACGGGCTGCTGGGATCGTAGACATCCTGCAGAAACTGATCCAGCTCATCTTGATTGCGAAGCGGCAACGTGAGCACCAGGCTCATGGTCTGGGTTGCGGGAAGCCTGCCGACAGACCGCGCACTACCGTCTTGCGTTGCCTGGCGCACATGATGCGTCATTACAGCCTGAGCCTGGCAAACAGCGGCAGCAACCGCCAGGACCGCGACGACCGGGAGCACAATTTTTCCCAGTTTTTGAATCATGATCTCTCCTCTTTCCGGACGATAGGCAATACAGCAGAAATGTCCCCGGAGGGACAGCAGTTGACCTCTGATCCTTAGAATTCTCTGGCAGCGAAAGTGCGGGTGTCCACAGAAATCATCAATTCTGAGGGCTCTGCGCCCGTAACTTTAGTGGTAGACAAGTGGTTACCTCAGTTTGACCGCCATGTGCCAGGCGCCCGGCCGGGTAACCCCCTGAAATGAGTTTGCTTCACGGCCTAAATACTGCATTTGTCGTCTGCCCCGCATTCCATCTGCCGATCGTGCAGGGCCGCAACATGGCCCCACTGTGACGCCCTGCCCCTTCCGCTGCTACACTCGCCCTTCAGGGAATTCTCTTAAATTTCATCGGCAATTATCCGGAGGCTGCCTGTGCCCGAATTTCAACCCTTTGTTTCCGCCGGCGAAAACCGTCCGGAGTTCACGCTCCGCGCCGTACTGCTGGGCGCAGTCTTCGGCATCATCTTCGGCGGAGTCACCGTCTATGTCGGCCTCAAGGCCGGCCTCACCGTGGCCGCATCCATTCCAATCGCGGTCATCTCCATCAGCCTGCTGCGCTATAAGGGCCGCCCGTCGGTGCTTGAAACCATCATTGTGCAGACCGCGGCAACGCCGGCCAATCGATCGCCGCGGGCGTCATCTTCACCCTGCCGGCGCTGATCTTCCTCGGTTTCGATCTCGAATACTTCAGGATCTTCATGCTGGCGCTGATCGGCGGCTACCTGGGCGTGCTGTTCATGGTGCCGCTGCGGCGTCCGCTGATCGTCGAGGAGCACGGCACCCTGCTATACCCCGAGGGAACGGCCTGCGCCGACGTGATCAAGGCGGGCGCCAGCGGAGGCTCGACGGCCAGCCGCGTCTTTTTCGGCCTCGGCCTGGGCGCGCTCTATGCGGCTTTCCAGAACGAGAATCTCTTCGGCGCCTGGCCCGGCACGCCGGAGTATCGGCCCGACTTCGGCCCCGACCACGTGCTCAAGGGCGCTTCAATCAAGGCCGACGCCACCAGCGAGTATCTGGGCGTGGGCTACATCATCGGTCCCAAGACCGCGGGCATCATCTTTGCCGGCGGCGTCTTCTCCTGGCTGGTGCTCATGCCGCTCCTCTATTTCTTCGGCAAGAACCTGCCCACCCCCATCTATCCCGGCACCGTGCCCATCGCGCAGATGGACCCCAGCGATCTGTGGTCCACCTATATCCGGCCCATGGGCGCCGGAGCCGTAGCCGCCGCCGGGCTCATCACCCTGTTCAAAACGCTGCCGACGATTATCGGCGCGCTGCGTTCCGGATTCAGGAACATGCGCGGGACAGGCTCCGCTGAAAGCGCCGCGCCCTTGCGCACGGAACACGACCTGTCCATGGGGTTTGCTGTCATCGGCTCCATCGCGCTTATCGTTCTCATGTTCCTGTTCCTCTACTTCAAGCCGGTGCCCGGAGCGCAGGTGGGCCTGCTGGCCAACCTCGGCGCGGCGCTGCTCGTGGTCGTCTTCGGATTCCTCTTCGTCACCGTCAGTTCCCGCATCGTCGGCCTCATCGGCTCCTCCGCCAACCCCATCTCCGGCATGACCATTGCCACCCTGATGGCCACCTCGGCCATCTTTTTGGTCAACGGGTGGACCGCGCCGGCCTTCGGCGCATTGGCCATCACCATCGGCGGCGTGGTCTGCATCGCCTCGGCTGAAGCGGGCGACACCTCGCAGGACCTCAAGACAGGTTTCCTGATTGGCGCCACCCCCATCAAGCAGCGGTTTGCGTTCCTTATTGGGATCACCGTCTCCACCATCGCCATTGGCGTCACGCTGAACCTGATGAACCAGGGTTTGCAGGAGTTCAAGCAAGCGCCGCGGCCCTGGAACCTGACTGCGCCGCATCCGGGAGTAGCCGTCCAGCAGAACCCGCGTGGGCTGATGGATCAATTCACCGTCAAAGGGCCGAACAATAGCTCGGCTCTCCATCGCAAGAGCGAGTACCTGGTGCTCAACGCGCTTGGTTCCTCTGAACTGGCCGACGGCAAATACCTCTACTCACCGTCCACCGGCCGCATTGAAGTGCAGTGGATTCCCGGCATCGGCAGCGAAAAGGCCGCCGCGCCCCAGGCCCGCCTCATGGCCACGGTCATCAATGGCATCCTCACCCGCAAGCTGCCCTGGGGACTGGTAATGCTGGGCGTCTTCCTGGTCATCGGTGTCGAGCTGCTCGGCGTCCGCTCGCTCTCCTTTGCCGTGGGCGCGTATCTGTCCATCGGCACCACTCTGGCCATATTCACTGGCGGCGTTGTGCGCTGGCTGGTGGACTCGGCCGTGAAGAAGGCCGGCGGCGGGGCCGAAGGCGACGTATCGCCGGGCTCGCTGTTCGCATCCGGGCTGATCGCCGCGGGCGGCATCATGGGCCTGCTCGGAGTGGCCTTCAAGTTCTACGAAACCACCTGGAACAAGGACAATCCCATCGGCCTGCCCCACACCTTCGTCTACCACGACTGGGTTTCAGTCCTGGCCTTCGCCGCGCTGGCGTTTTCGCTCTATTACTTCGCTAGGAAGCCGCTGAAGAAGTAAGCGCCAGCGGAAAGCTTCATCTCCACAAATCCAAAAACCTGGGTGCCCCAGGTCTCGATTCTGAGACCTGGGATTCCGCACCACTCTACGCCACCACCTGCAACCGCACCCCTTCATGTTCCTGCAGGCAGGCAATGATATTGAACAGATTCGCCGCCGTCGGATTCCCCTTTGGCCCGAACATCTGGTGCAGCGTCTTCACGTGAATGCCGGTCTTCTCCGCCGGCGCCGCATCACAACTCGAACAGCGCCTCCAGGTCTCGCCTGCCGTGTACCACCCTGAGAATGAACACGTCATCGCCTTCGACCCAATACACAATCACGTACTCGCCCACGGGAAAACTCCGCGTCCCGATCCCGAATTCCCGATCGCGGGCGCGCCCTGCATAAGGGAAGTCAGCCAAAAAAAGGAAACGCTCGGTGATGGAGTCGATCAGCCGCGAGGCAATTTCCATGCTGCCGCTTTGCTTCGCAACTTGAAGCCAGATGTCGTCAAGGTCGGCTGCGGCCCGTGGTGCTACACGGTGAGCCATCAGCTGGCTCGGGCCAATTCCGCGATCAGCCGGGCCCGTCCGCGCTCTCGTACTTCCTCGGACAGCTCCCGCATGGACTCCTGCGTGATCGGGCGGCCCTCGCCGCGCTCGAGCGATGCGCGGGCTTCATCGATAGTCGAGCGAAATTCCAATCGCCGCCGCTCGCGCTCTTCCCACAAGGCAAGAGCTTCCCGCACCGCGTCGTCCTCGCTCGCAAGCCGCCCCGTTTCCACCGCGCGGCGGGCGAATGCCCGTTGATCGGACGTAAGCTCGACTGCCATCGTGCCGTCTCCTGCTCATAGGGTACGGCAAATAGCAATGGAAAACCACCTATCGGGAAAAATCCGGCTGAGGGGGCCAAACGCCTCTACGCCACCACCTGCAACCGCACCCCTTCATGCTCCTGCAAACAGGCAATGATATTGAACAGATTCGCCGCCGTCGGATTCCCCTTTGGCCCGAACATTTGGTGCAATGTCTTCACGTGAATCCCGGTCTTCTCCGCCGGCGCGGGAAAGCCCAGCGTCGCATTGGTGAAGTCGACCAGAATCTCGCGGCCCAGCGCGCTTTCGCCTGCCGGCAGAGCTCCAATTGCATCGCTCAGCAAGCCGCGGCGAAACTCCCGGTCGCTCCGCACCCGCGCCTGCACCGTCTCCCCAAATCTCCTCGTCAACGCCACAACTGGATTGTAAAGTTTATTCGACCATCTAATCTGATGTATGATGATTGATGCGTCATGCTACGCGTGGAGGAGCCCAAAATGCGAACTACTCTCGCCATCGACGATGATGTTCTGGCAGCCGCGAAGGAAATTGCGGCCACTGAGCGTAAAAGCGTCGGCGAAGTGATCTCCGCCCTGGCCCGGAATGCGATGCGTCCGACCCCTTCCAGCCGGGCGACGCGCAACGGCGTGCCGCTGCTCCCGGTGCGTCCGGGCGCACCGCGCGTGACCTCGGAACTGGTTCGTCAACTTCAGGAAGAGTTGCCGTGACCCGTTACCTGCTGGATGTGAATGTCCTTGTCGCCCTCATCGATCCGGCGCACGTGCAGCATGACCGGGCGCACGATTGGTTCGCCGCCCAGGGCAAGCAGGCTTGGGCCACCTGTCCGCTCACGGAAAACGGCGTCCTCCGCATCGTCGGCCATGCGCGGTACCCGAACTCGCCCGGAACTCCGGCAGCAGTTGCAGAGTTGCTGGTGGCCTTGCGCGCTCTACCCGGACATGAGTTCTGGAGCATTGCTATTTCTCTGTTTGACGGTGAACACATCAAGACTGATCTTCTATTGGAGTCCCGCCAGGTGACCGACACTTACCTGCTAGCTTTGGCCGCGGCCTATGGGGGACAATTAGCCACGTTCGACCGCCGTCTGGTAACCGATGCGGTGATCGGCGGATCAAAGGCGCTCCATCTGATCGCCTGAAGTCCTTTTGTGGATATGCCGGGGCAGCCCCGCCCCTCACGGCTGGGCGCCGGGCGGCACCAGCAGATTCAGCGAGTGAGGCACGACCTCGATCTTTACCGGCAGCAAGCCCAGAACCTCTCCATCCGCCTCCACGAAGAACAACTCATCCGACCCCTTGCGGGCACGGCACTCCACTGACGCGGTCTCCCACAGCTCAACCTCGCGGGCAAAGGTGTGCTTCCCGGCGACCACCGCCAGCAGAAACATCATGTAGCGCAAGCGGCTGCGCGTCCTGAAGGCTAGCAGGTTCAGGCTGCCGTTGCGCAGGCTGGCGCCCGGAGCCAGATTGCGCAGCACCCCTCCAAACGAGCGCACCCGCACCGCCAGCAACTGCGACACGTCCACCACGCGCGCGCTGCCGTTCCCGTTGGCCGGAAGAACCGCCTCAAACATCGGAAACGCGTGCGTAGCCCAGATGCGAAAGCCCTCAATCAGGTAGAGCACATAGCCCAGCCGCCGCTTCAGCCGCGCGTCCAGCCGCGACATCAGCAGCGCGTCCGCTCCCACTCCCGCCGCGACGGTGAAATAACGCGAGCCGGGGGTTCCGGCGCTGTCGTGGAAATGGATGCGCCCCACTGAAACTCGCACCGGAACCGCGTCCAGCAGGATGCGCACCACCTTCGCCGGAGACGCATTCAGACCCAGATCGGCGGCCAGCGCATTCGCGGTGCCCAGTGGAATCACGCCCAGAGCAACCTCTGTCCCTACCAGGCTCTGCAAAATCTCGTGGACTGTGCCATCGCCGCCGCAGGCCAGAATCGTGTCGCAGCCCTTGCGAACAGCCTCATGCGCATGAGCCGTCGCGCTTCCCGGCGCACCGGTTTCAAACGCCTCGGCCTCGATGCCTGCATCGCGGAGCACCCCCAGGGCATCCTGAATAGCCCCCGCGCGCCGCGCCGAGTATTGTCCTGAAACCGGGTTGTAGATCAGCGCAACACGTCGCATGGCGTATCTCAAACAGAAGTAGCGTTGCCCGAAGCCGGCGAGGCCTTTCAGGCCATCCCCCTATCTTCGCAGACCAGAGAGCCGAAACGGCTACAACTAAAGCACAATCTGCCGGATGTGAACCTCCAGCGCCCCCTGTCGCCATCCCATGTCTCGCCCCCTTGATGATTCCCTTCACTCCGCGCCCTTAGAATCTTCCTTAGAGGAACCAAACAGAATGAACCTGTCAGGAAACACCATCCTTATCACCGGCGGAGGCTCCGGAATCGGCCGCGGCCTGGCTGAATCTTTCCACGCTCTCGGCAACCAGGTCGTCATCGCCGGCCGCCGCAAGCATGCCCTCGACGAAACCACCGCCGCCAACCCCGGCATGAAGTCCATCACCCTGGACATCGAGAATCCGTCCGCCATCCGCGCCCTTGCCGCCCAGGTCGCCGCCGAGTTCCCCTCGCTCAACGTACTGGTGAACAACGCCGGCATCATGCGCCGGGAGAATCTTCTCGCTCAGCAGCCCGATCTGGCCGACGCCGAGGCCATCGTCGCCACCAACCTGCTCGGTCCCATCCGTCTCACTGCGGCCTTGTTGCCGCTGCTCCAAAAGCAGCCCCGTTCCACCATCGTCAATGTCTCCTCCGGCCTGGCCTTCTTGCCTCTCGCCCTCACGCCCACCTACTGCGCCACCAAGGCCGCCATCCACTCATACAGCCTTTCGCTCCGCTACCAGCTCCGCTCCACAACCACTGAAGTCCTCGAAATCATTCCTCCCTATGTAGCCACCAACCTTATGGACGGGGCCTCGAATCCCCGCGCCATGCCTCTCGGCCAATTCATCGCCGAGGTCATGGAGATTCTGAAGACCCAGCCCACCCCGCCCGAAATCTGCGTTGAGAATGTAAAGGCCCTCCGCTTCGCCACCGAAAACGGCAAATTTGACGCCATCTTCCAGGGCCTCAACGGCAGAATCGACCTTCACTAGCGGCCCCTGCACCTGGATCCCTGCCTCCTCTCCATGGCGCTGCCCTGACATTCGCTGTATACTGGAGATTCGGCGCGCCCGCGGGCGACTGGTGTGTACTCGGTCCCGGCGGGTTAAGGCAGCCGTAAGCTATTCAAGAATTTGGAGTTGAACGATGGCACAGATATGCGACATTTGCGGAAAAGGCCCGCAGTTTGGTAACAACATCTCGCACGCGCACAACGTGACGCGGCGGCGCTGGAACGTGAATCTGCAGGTCGTCAAGGCCCTGGTCAACGGCGCTCCCAAGCGCCTCCGCGTCTGCGCCAGTTGCATCAAGAGCGGAAAGATCACCAAAGCCGGCCCGGCTGCTGCTTTAAAAACGACGTAATCAGTCACATCGGCAGGCTTCCACGCGGAGTTCCAAGTTGGCATAAACCCCGTCCTTGCCGGACGGGGTTTTGTTGTGCCCACATGATTGCGGTAGGGTTACGGCTCCTGCCTGGTAAAGGTCAGCGAGGCTGAATTGATGCAGTAGCGCAGCCCCGTCGGCCGCGGCCCGTCCGGGAAAACGTGCCCCAGATGTCCTCCGCAACGGGCGCATGTAACCTCCACGCGGCGCATTCCGAAGCTCGTATCCTCGTGCTCCTCAACTGCCTTGGAATCAGTGGGAATCATGAAGCTCGGCCAGCCGCACCCGGAGTCGAATTTGGCGCCGCTCATGAACAGCAGCGCCCCGCATCCGGCGCAGTGGTAGTTGCCGGTCTCGTGGTTCTGAGTCAGCGCACCGGTGAAGGCCCGCTCGGTGGCTTTCTCGCGCAGAATCCGATACTGCTCCGGCGTCAGCAGCGCGCGCCACTCCGCCTCGCTGCGCACGATTCTTTCGGGCGTCTCGCTCATGGATGACCTCCTGCAACTGATTCGGGGGGATGCCTTCAGGGAACAAGTCGCCCCGCTCGGCCGATTCTGATTGGATGTTCGGACGCGAAGACAGGCTGTCAGACCTCCGCAATCAGCTCGATCTCGATGAGCACATTCCTGGGCAGTCGGGAGACTTCGACGGTGGTCCGGGCCGGGGCAGCGCCATCCTTGCCAAGATACGCGCCGTAGACCTCGTTCATGGCCGCAAAGTCGTTGAAATCCTTGAGGAAAACGGTAGCTTTCACCACCCGCTCATGCCGCTTCCGCCGGCCTCAAGAACGGCCTTCAGATTTTCGAGCACGCGGGTCGTCTGCTCCGTGATGCCGCTGGCGACAACCTGCTGCGTCGCCGGGTCGAGCGCAATCTGTCCGGCGGTAAAAATGAGATTTCCCGCGCGAATGCCCTGCGAATAAGGCCCTATAGCCGCAGGCGCTCCGTCGGTCGCAATTATTTCTTTACTCATAGCTTTTATTTTAGCGGCATGGCGGCAGGGCGTGTTTAAGCTTCCGGAGCCACGGCTCTGGTAGTTCCGACAGGCCCATGTCCGCACTTTAGGACATTTTCTCAGTTGCCGGTAGGCGTATGAAGTGCGGTGACTGGTGGCGCTTACTTCCACCCCCAGCGACGAAGGCCCGCCGCTGGGGATCCCGGTTCACGAAAACACCACTTCAGTCCATCGACGTCGCCTGCAGCAACTGCGAATGATGCGCTAGCGCCAGATCGCCAGAACGCCGCCGGCGAAATACATGGCAATCAGCCAGTAGAGGGCATTGATGCCGAAAAGCTTGAACGGCTGCTTCTCGGTGATGTGCTGTGCAAACATGGGCGGGACCACGAAGCCGAGCCCAGTCACTGCACCCACAAGAGACCCGCGTGCAAAGGTCATCCAACCGGTCAAGATCACGATCTTCACCAGCGCAAAACAAAGGATGAGGTTGGCAATGAAGGTCAAAGCCATTACGCCAGCCGCGTTAGACGCTCCCCCATCTTTCTGCCCCACCAGGCTCCAGCCAGGCCTTTTTGAACAACACGCCGTACCAGAGCCACCCCAGTACCCACTGAATTACGGCCGCAGTCAACACGGCCGCAAAGTTGACCTGAAGAAAATGCATCGAGAATCCTCCGCGTTGGATTGATGTCCGGCTCCCGGCGCCTGTAAATCCAATGAAATGCTTAAATCACTGGATAGGCTCAAGGAGTCGCGCCACCACTCTGCTGCAGCGGAAAGATAAAGTCAAGGTAATTGCAATGCGGCAGGCTCAGAATTGATAACAAGGGAATAGGGCACTGGGGAGCCTGATTCGCGCTCAGCGCCGTCTAAGCGATTCCAATTCCTCCAGTGTCCGCGGCCAGTCAGAGCCGAGCAGGCGCGACAGGCTCCTGTCGGCCAGCACCTTGCCGCCTGTCTGGCAGCGGGCGCAGTAGTTGGTTTCGTTATCGGCATAGCGAATGCGCTGGACCTTCTGGCCGCAGCGTGGACAGGGCTGGTTGAAGCGTCCATGCACGGCCATTTCGGGACGAAAAGCGGTTACCTTTTCAGGGAAGCTCTTTTCGGCCTCGGCTCGCAGGCGATCCATCCAGAGGGTGAGAGTGGAGCGTGTGGCAGAGAAGAGGCGGTCCCACTCGTCGGGCTTGAGTTTGTGGGTGAGGGCGATGGGTGAGAGCTGGGCCGCGTGCAGAATCTCGTCGGAGTAGGCGTTGCCGATGCCGCTGACCAGGCGCGGATCGGTGAGGGCACGCTTCAGGGTTCGGTTTTCAAGAGTGAGCGCGGAGCGAAAGCCCTCGAGATCTGTCGGAGAAGATTTCGACGCCACCGGGATCGATCGCATCGAGGGCCTCTTCGCCGCGCAGGACGTGGAGCGAAGCGCGGCGCTTACTGCCTGCCTCTGTAAGTACGAGAGTTCCACCTGAAAAGTCAAAGCCCGCGAGGGCTTGCCGGCCTGCCAGTTTGGCCTGCGCAGGGCGCCAGTGGAGGCGGCCGGCGATCATCAGGTGAAGCACGAGCCACAGATCGCCCTCGACGCCGATTGCAATACGTTTGCCGATGCGGCGCATAGCGCGGACGGCGCGGCCCTCCACGCTGGAGAGCGGAGGGTCGACGGTGCGCAGCAGGAAGACGCTGGCCAGGCGGACTCGCTCCAGCGACTGACCGAGGATGCGAGCTTCGAGGGCCGTTATGTAGGCGGCGATATCGGGGAGTTCCGGCATTGCTTACAGAGTGCAACCGGAGCGGGGCGTTGTGCAATGGCGTTCTTTGCGCGTGTTCAGGTGAGGATGGTGTTGTCGATGAGGCGCGTTGCGCCAATCCAGCCCGCAACAGCGAAAAGTGAGCCGGGGACTGCCGTTTCAATGGGCCGCAACGTGGTCCAATTTACCAGCTCAATGTAATCGACGCGAATATCCGGTTCGGCTGCGAAGATTTTGCGAGCAGCTTCAAGCAGCGCACTCGATCGGCGCTCACCCGCGGCTGCGAGGGCTTCCACCTGGCGGATTGCGCGGCTGAGGGTGAGGGCCTGGGCGCGCTCGGCGGGACTCAGATAGAAGTTTCGGGAACTGAGAGCGAGTCCGTCGGGGTCGCGGACGATCGGGCAGACGACGATCTCAGTGGCCAGGCGCAGGTCGGCAACCATCCGGCGAATCACGGCAACCTGTGCTGCATCTTTCTGGCCGAAAAAGGCTCGGTCGGGTTCGGCGGCGATAAGCAGCTTGGCTACGACTGTGGCTACGCCGCGAAAGTGGCCGGGGCGGGATGCGCCGTCGAGGCGTTGGCCGAGTCCTTCGACTTCGACGAATGTGGATGCATCTGCCGGATAAAGCTCTTCGACAGCCGGAGCGAAGATAACGCCGGCGCCTTCAGCTTTGGCCAGAGCGCAGTCGGCGTCGAAGCTGCGGGGATAGCGCGCGTAGTCCTCGTTGGGGCCGAATTGCGTAGGGTTGACGAAGATGCTTACGGCCACGTGGCCGCAAGAGGCACAGGCGGCCCTGATCAGCGAAGCGTGGCCGGCGTGGAGAGCACCCATGGTGGGCACCAGACCGACAGTGTCACTGCTGGCGTTTCTGAGCGCGCGAGACCAGTGGCGAAGTTCGGCAACTGTGGAGAGGATTTCCATCAGGCTTGGCGCAACGCGCTCACCCTGGGTACTGAGTCTCGATCGGTCTCAAGAGACTTTCGTGCCTTCTTGGGGAGGTGATAGCTTTCGGCGTCCGAGGGGAAGGCGCGATGCTCGACATCCTCACGGTAGTGCTCGATGGCGGAGCGGATGAGCGCACCGGCGTCACCGTAGCGGCGGACGAACTTGGCCGCAGGCGCGAATGTCAGGTTCAGCAGGTCGTGGAAAACCAGAATCTGGCCGTCGCAACCGGGACCCGCGCCTATCCCAATGGTAGGAATGGGCAACTCGGATGTAATCTCTGCGGCCACTTCGCGGGGTACGCCTTCGAGCACAAGCGCGCCAACGCCGGCGCGGGCCAGGGCAAGTGCGTCCGTCCTGAGTTGCCGCACTGACTCGGCGGTGCGCGCCTGCACGCGGTAGCCGCCCATGCGGTGAAGGCTTTGCGGGGTCAGGCCGAGGTGGCCGACAACGGGGATTTCGGCGCCCGTGAGTGCCCGGACCAGTTCGATGCGCGGCCCTTCGATCTTGACTGCTTCGGCGCCGGCTTCCTTGATGAAGCGGATGGCGTTGCTGAGCGCTTCAGCCACCGTGGCGTGATAGCTGCCATAGGGCATGTCGGCGACTACGAGGGCACGGCGGACGGCGCGGCGGACGGCGCGGGCGTGGTGAAGCATCTCCTCCATGGTGACGGCGAGGGTGTCTTCATGGCCCAGAACCACCATGGCCAGCGAGTCGCCGACCAGCAGAAGGTCAATGCCGGCCTCATCCACAAGCCGAGCGCTGGAGTAATCGTAGGCGGTGAGCGCAGAGATGGGCTTGCCCTGGCGCTTCATCTCGCTGAGCGCGGGCATGGTGACTTTTGTGAGGGAATTGACGACGAGCAAGGAGCTAACGTCGCCGGGGAAGTGGGTTAGGCTCATGGTTCTCTCCAGTGCCGCTCCGAAAACTCAGGATGCGGCCCGAACAAGTCGAGTATACGCCCGATGGCGGGACCGGAGCCAACAGCGGCGTCCCATTTCCGCCAGGCCCATGTGTTGGCTGGCGGGGTGCATTGGCTTGCGTTCGCGCGTTTGGCCCTGCACACTGAGAAGCAGGATGCACTCTTCATTGGCCATCGGGATTTCGGCCGGGCTGGGCGCGGCTGGCGCCGTGGGACTGGCGGCGGGCGGCTATGCTTACGCAGCCCAGTGGCCTGGTTCGAAAATCTTCGGGGATGCGCTGACCGCGCCCCGGCGGCCGGGCGAACTGGCGCTGACCTTTGACGACGGGCCCAACTCGGCCTGGACCCCGCGGCTGCTGGATGTACTGGCCAGTCACGATGTGAGGGCGACCTTCTTTCTGCTGGGAAGCCGCGCACAGGCAGCGCCGGAACTGGTGCGGCGGATCGCAGCGGAGGGGCACCTGATCGGAAATCACTCCTGGAGCCATCCGAACTTGGCGCTCACGGCGGCAAGCCGAGTGCGTATCGAGTTGGCGCGAACCAGCGATACGCTGGAGCAGATCACGGGCCAGCGGGTGCGGTACTTCCGGCCGCCGTTTGGAGCGCGGCGGCCGGCGGTGTTTCGCATTGCCCGTTCGCTGGGATTGAGAATTGTGCTCTGGAACGCGATGACGTCTGACTGGAGCGAGGGATCGGCGGACAGGATTACAGAGCGATTAACGGCTAAGATCGACCGGCTCGGGCGGCGCGGGCGCGCGGCCAACATCGTGCTTCACGACGGGGGGCATCTGCAGCGGGAGGCTAATCGCGAACCTTCAGTGACCACCGCCGGTATGCTGGCCGCGCGGTACAAGCAGACGCACCGGTTTGTGACGCTGGATGCGTGGAATGCAATCAAAAGCCAAAGAACTCTAGGTATTCTCATTCCGCCTTAGGCGCAAAAAAACAAAAACACGCAGAAGGTGGAACGCCCGGCTTATCGGCCTTTTACTGATTTGAATGCCTGACGCGCGGCTGCAATGGTAGCGGATACCTCCTCGTCTCCGTGTGCGGTGCTCAGGAAGGCGGCTTCAAATTGCGACGGTGGAAGCCAGACGCCCGCGTCGAGCATGGCGCGATGGAAGCGGCCGAACGCGGCCGTGTCGGACTTTGCGGCTTCTTCGTAGTTGGTGACTGGGCCGGAGGTGAAGAACCACGTCCACATGGCGCCTACGCGGTTTGTGGTGAGGGGAACCACGGCGCTGGCGGCCTCGGCGGCTACTCCTTCGGCCACGGCTTTGGCGGTGGCTTCGAGCCGCGGATAAACCTCTACAGCGTTTTCCTGCAAGTAGGCGATTGTGGCCAGGCCTGCGGCCATGGCGAGCGGATTGCCGCTGAGCGTTCCGGCCTGGTAGACCGGGCCGAGAGGAGCGAGCTGGTCCATCAAAGCTCGTTTGCCGCCGAAGACGCCTACCGGCAGGCCTCCGCCGACGATCTTGCCCAGCGTGACCAAATCCGCATCGATGCCGTAGAGCGAGAGGGCTCCGCCGAGAGCTACACGAAAGCCGGTCATGACTTCATCGGCGATGAGCAGAGCGCCTTCGCGGATGGTGAGGGCGCGCAACGCGGCCAGATAGCCGGGAGCGGGAGGAATGCAGCCGGCGTTGCCGACGATGGGCTCGATGATCACCGCGGCGATGACGTCGGGATGAGCGTCGAAGGCGGCTTCGACAGCGGCGATGTCGTTGTAGGGCAATGCAAACGTGAGATGCGCAATCTCTTCGGGAACGCCGGCCGAGCCGGGAATGCCGAATGTCGCTACGCCAGAGCCGGCTTTCACCAGCAGGCCATCGGCGTGGCCGTGGTAGCAGCCTTCGAACTTCACGATAATCTTGCGGCCGGTCGCGGCCCGGGCCAGGCGAATAGCCGACATGGTAGCCTCAGTGCCGGAGCTCACGAAGCGCATCTTCTCGATGGCCGGATAACAGGCGATGACGCGTTCGGCGAGGTCGGCCTCGGCAGCCGTGGTGGCGCCGAAGCTCGCGGATTTGCGCGCGGCGCGCTGGATGGCTTCCACGACCGGAGGAAATGCGTGGCCCAGAATCATGGGCCCCCAGGATCCGAAATAGTCGATGTAGCGGTTGCCGTCGGCGTCGGTGAGGTAGGCGCCTGCGGCGGACTCGATGAACGGTGGCGCACCGCCCACGGCGCGAAAAGCCCGCACCGGGGAGTTGACGCCTCCGGGAAAGAAGCGCTCGGCGCGCTGCTGAAGGGCCTGGGAACGGGTGCGTGCGGGGGCTGTATTTTGGGAACTCATAGTGGGTTCAGTATAGAGGGCGGTATGCGGCAGAACTGCTCTTCAGAGCATTGCGCCGGTGGCGCGGAGCCGCAATAGGAAATCATTGGGCATAAGGATGGCAAGGTCCCGGATAGACGGTAGATTGAGCAGATGCCCGTCGCCGGTGACAATGTAAGAGGCGTGTCCTTCAAGAGCGCACTCAAGAACGCGATTGTCGGGCTCGTCTGGACAAATATTGACGTGGGCCTTCGGATAAATCCATTCTGAGGCCTCCCAAAGAGGCGCGCAGGTCTCTTCGATCAAATCAGGCTTCATAAAGAATTTGCGGGCGAGAACATTGACCAGCTCGTCCTTGAGAGGCTCCGAAGTCAGTGTCAGAAGGGCTTTGTCGAGCGCCAACTCCAGAATCACCTTTGGCTTGCCACCGAACCGGTAAGCAGAGATAAGAATGTTCGTATCCAACACCACGCGCCATGGCAGTGCTGGTCTTTCGGAGATGGTCACTATCTGGTTCCTGTCCGCGTTTGCGAAGCTAGCTGTTCAGCAAGTTCGTTTTCGCGACGGAACTCACGAATCACACGCACCACATCTTCTTCTGTGTGGACTCCGGTCTCATCTGCAACGGCCTCCATGTGAGCTCGTGCTTTCGCGAACATCCGCTCGCGCTGGTAGCTGCGGAGGGCTTCGCGCATAAGCTCGCTCATCGTGCGGTTCTCCTGTTTGGCGAGGGCCCGGGCTTGCTCGAAGAGTGGTGGAGGGAGGGTGATGGAGACGACTTTTGTGGTTCGCATAGTACCTAGTATGACTCAGTATGACTTGGCATGACAAGTGACCTGACTGCGGAGGCGCGCCGGCGGATGCGTTTCTGTCATCCTAGACGCACGAGGGCGCGTGGAAGAAGCAGTCAATATCGGCGGCCGTATTTTGGTGGTCTTCGACGGCTACTGCGGCTTCTGCAACCGTGCGGTGCGCTGGCTGCTGGCTCGCGACCGGCGGGACCGGCTGCGATTTGTGGCTTCTGAGTCGGCGAAGGCGGCTGAAATGCTGGCTCGGCATGGGCTGAACGCGCCTGTCGCGGCGAATGGCCCGGGGACGATCCTGGTTGTGCGCGATGCCGGCGGCCCCGCGGAGACGGTGCTGGTGCGGTCGGATGCGGTGGTGGCGCTGTTGCGCGAGTTGCCGCGGCCGTGGCCCTGGATTGGCGTGGCGCTCAAGTGGATTCCGCGGCCGGTGCGCGACCTGGGCTACCGGCTGGTCGCACGCTGGCGATATCGAATCTGGGGACGGCTCGAGAGCTGCCCGGTGCCAACAGCCGAAGAGCGAGCGCGGTTTCTATAGCCCTTTGCGCTTTTTTGCCGCGGGCAGTTGACCAGGGACCGCAATCGGATTCGTAAAAGACGAATTCGTCACCCCTGATTCCTGCTAGAATCGACCTTTCCGGCCATCAGCGCCGGCTTGGATCCCAAAAGCAGAAAGTCCGCACCTTGCCAGACGAACCCAAATCCAAATCCGTGACCTACGCAGACGCGGGCGTTGACATCAGCCATGGCGACCGCGCCAAGGAGCGCATCAAGTTTCTGGCGCAGAAGACCTTCAACCGCAATGTGCTGGGGGGCATCGGAGGCTTCGGTGCGTTGTACCGGCTGGATTTGCAGCGCTGGAAGAACCCCATCCTGGTGAGTTCGGCGGATGGGGTGGGCACAAAACTCAAGGTAGCGTTCGAACTGGGGCAGCACCGCACCGTAGGCGCTGACCTGGTGAACCATTGCGTGAACGATATTGCGGTGCAGGGCGCCACGCCGCTGTTCTTTCTTGACTATCTGGCCATGGGCCGGCTGGATCCGGACGTAACGGAGAGCGTGGTGGGTGGACTGGCTGAGGCCTGCAAGGCCAACGGGTGCGCGCTCATCGGTGGCGAGACGGCGCAGATGCCGGGATTCTATCCCGATGGCGAATACGATCTGGCGGGATTCATTGTGGGCGCGGTAGATCGCGACAAGTTGATTACCGGCGCGGGCATCAAGCCGGGCGACGTATTGATCGGGCTGCCCTCCACGGGGTTGCACACCAACGGTTACTCGCTGGCGCGGAAGCTGCTGTTTGAAGTGGGTGGGTACAAGGCGACGCAATACGTCACGGCGATCAAGGAGAAGGCCGGAACGGCGCTGATGAAGACACATCGCAGCTATCTGCATGTGATTCAGAAACTGGTGACGGCAGGACTGACGACCGGCATGGCGCACATCACCGGCGGCGGCATCACCGAGAATCTGCCCCGTATCCTGCCCAAGAACACCGGCGCGCAGATCGAGATTGGTTCGTGGCCGGTGCCGCCCATCTTCGTGCACCTGCGAGAGCTGGGCCAGGTTTCGGAAGAAGAGATGATGCGCACCTTCAACATGGGCGTGGGACTGATTGCGGCGATTCCGGGGGCCAAGTTCACTCGCGCCAAGAATCTGCTCGACCGGGCGGAAGAAAAGTTCCATGTGATCGGGCGCGTCGTGAAGGGCGAGCGCCGGGTGCAGTACACATGAGCGCCGGCGACGCGGAGCCTTCAGCTTTCAGTCTTGCCGCGAGAGTCCCGAACGCAAAAGCGCTGAGCCGCCTGGGAATTCTGCTTTCAGGCCGGGGATCGAACTTTGTGGCCATCGCCGAGTCGATTCGCGCCGGAAGGCTCAAGGGCGTGGAGATTGCCGTCGTGGTTTCGAACCTGGCCGAGGCCGAGGGCCTGAAGGCTGCGCGGGAACTGGGGTTGCCGCACCAGGTTCTGATTTCAAAGGGGCGCAGCCGCGCCGAACACGACGCCGGCGTGATTGCCTGCTTGAGGGCGCACGGCGTTGACCTGGTTTGCCTGGCCGGTTATATGCGGCTGTTGTCGCCGGAGTTTGTGGCTGCGTTTCCCAATCGCATTCTCAACATTCATCCCTCGCTGCTTCCGGCCTTTCCGGGGCTTGAAGCGCAGCAGCAGGCATTTGAGTACGGCGTCAAGGTGACAGGCTGCACTGTGCACTTTGTCGATGATGATCTGGATCATGGGCCGATCGTAGTGCAGCGGGCCATTCCGGTGCTGGAGAGCGACGACCCGCACTCGCTTGCAGCGCGGATTCTGGCCGAGGAACATATTGCCTATACCGAGGCCATTCGCCGCGTCGCGAGCGGCGAGTATGAAATACGCGGCCGGCGTTTTGTAAAGCGGAACTCTGAATAGTCTCATTGAGACACCGGTTGTTGGGGTCTGCCGAGACTGACGGCGGACGGTCCCCGCAGCCGGTCCTTCACTGTCAAGAAACTGATTGAGAGAAAGCTGCATAAATATTTGATTCCAGGATTTTTACTCTTCAAGATTGCTTTGCCGAAGATATCCCTCCAATTGCCTACCCTTAAAAGTAACCGGACAGACGACGGAAGTATCGCGCCGGGCGAATGAGTACGCCCTCCCCCAACAAGGTGGTTTTCCAATTCACTGGCCGTTGCCCATGCTAGGCGGGGTGGCCTTGCTTCCTCTGCGGAGGAGACAGGCGCCCTGGAGTATTGGGTTCGGCAGAAACAGCAATTGGAGAACCCCTGGAACGGATGGCGCCGGGGCGCGAGGCCGTTGCTGTCTGTTTGGAAGAGGCTTTCCACTGGGTGCCGGACCGGAACCACGGCGGCATCTAGATTCCGAGAGCTTCTCCCTGCTCCGATTCCATTGGCCGGTTCGTGGCGGACCGGCCAATGGAATGAAGAAATGGATACAGGACATGAAGAGGAACCAATGCAATGGCGAACATCGTGGTGAGCGTCGAGAAGGGGATTGAAATCGGTGCGGAGGAAGCCCTGAAGTGGCTCACGGGCCCCAGGAAGGTTCTGTCCGCGACGCCCGCGGTGATCGCGGCTCTTGCCACACTGGTGGGCGCGATGGAGAGGCCGCTTTCAGAACTCGCGGGTGCGGTCGCCAACCCTCTCAACATTCCTCTGGACATTGAGACGGCTGCCGATCTGAAGGCCGCGTGGCCTGAGGTCAAAACATTCCTGGGCAGCCTGGGCGTGAAGTTCTAACAGCAATTTGCGAATTGAAGGAGCTACCTGAATGAACACTATCTCGAACATCTGGAATCATCCGAAGACATCGGCGGCCGGGCTGCTGATTGCGGTGGTCAGCATTGCCGGAGTCCTTTCGCAGCAAGGCTTGACCCTGGGCACGGCGGGTACCGGCACGGTGGTCACGCTGGTAGGCGCACTTGCCACCGCTCTCCTGGGGCTGCTGGCCAAGGATCCGGGCGCGCCAGTCAGCCAGCCGCTCAGCGGGCCGGCAAGCCGGCAAGCCAAGCTGGGCGCGTGGGCGCTGATCGCCCTGCTGCTGCCGTTGCCTTTTATGGGCGGCTGCTCGGGAACAACCGTAGCGCAGGACATTGTGAATTGGACTCCCGCCCTGCAGAGCGCGGTGGTAACTGTGGATTCGGCGGTCGCGCTGCTTGCGCCGGCGGATGCGCCGGTGTTTGCTGCCGCGACGGTTGGATTCGACGCGGCCTCGAATCTGATGGCGGCACAGGCTAAGGCGTACCTGGCCAACCCCACCGCGAGCACGCTGGCGCAGATGCAGATTCAGATTGTGACCTTTCAGCAGCAGGTGAACGCCGCATTGCTCCAGGCGGGAAGGATCGTGAACCCCGCAAGCCAGCAACATGCGCTCGCGGCAATTCAGGCAGTTGGAACGGTTGTAAGCGCAATTCTGGCGCTGGTCGAATCGGTTTCAAGCAAGGCCGCAGTGGCGCAGATGGCGGCACGTGCAACCATCAAGGTGGCCGCGGTGCGGCCGTACATGAACGAAACGCAGGCGGCTGAAATTGTCGCCGGCCACTATGGCGAACCGGTTGCGCTGGCGCGGTTACAGGTGGCACTGGCGGAGCAGAATGAGGCGCTGGCAGGCTTCTGAAGAGCGCAAACAGAACGGGCCGCTCCGGTAATGGAGTGGCCCTCTGGATTCTTAGATCAAATCAATAGACTCGATTCCCTGCCTACGTATTCTCGTCGTGTGCCTCTCCCAAAATCAACTTGAGAGTGATTTGCTTTTTGCCGCGGAGGATGGTGACGCTAATGGTGTCGCCGGCCTGGTGTTTGTCCATCAAGGCGCTGATGTCCTGTGGATCGGTAACCTCCTGGCCGTCGACGGCCACGATGAGGTCGCCGCCAAGCATGATGGGAGTGTTGCCCACATAGGCCTGCTGGTTGCCGCCACGGAGGCCGGCGCGCTCGGCCGCTCCGCCTGGGATCACGCGCTGAATCAGGACGCCATAGTCAGCGTTAAGGCCCATCTGCGAGGCCAGATCGGGACCGATGGCATAGGAGACGATGCCCAGCGAGGGCCGGCGGACGCGTCCATAGCGGGTGAGGTCGGCGAGGACCGCCTTTGCCGTGTTGATGGGAATCGCAAAGCCGATGCCGGAGCTCTGGTCCGCGCCATTTGAAGCGATCATGGTGTTGATCCCGATGACTTCGCCGCTCGAGTTCAGCAGCGGTCCCCCGGAGTTGCCGGGGTTGATGGCGGCGTCGGTCTGGATAGCGTCTTCAATGGGCGCGCCGTCGGCGTTCCTGATAGGCCGGATGGCGCTGATAATTCCGGTTGTCATGGTGCCGGTCAGGCCAAATGGGTTGCCGATCGCGTACACCTTCTGGCCAACCGCAAGATCGGAGGAGTCAGCCAGCGTAACCGGCTGCAAGTTGGGCGCGCTGATCTGCAAAAGAGCAAGGTCGTGAACCTTGTCAGCGCCCACCACCTTGGCCTGGTAGCGGCTCTTGTTGCTGAGCATCACCTCGATGCCGCGGTTGGCCCCTTCAACAACGTGATAGTTGGTGAGGACGTGGCCGGCCTTGTCGAGAACGAATCCCGAGCCCTGGCCCTGCTGGGGCACCGTTCCATAAAAGAAGTTGAAGACCAGCGTGGTCGAGGTGATGTTGACCACTGAGGGCAGTACCCTTTTATAGACGGCGATATTGTTCTGTTCGTCGGCGTCGTAGGCGGGCGCTGCCTGAGCCTCGGTAAGTTCGAGTGGGGAGCTGGAGCCACTCGCGTTAATGAGAGAAAAATGACCCAGATGATTGTAGAGATGCGTAGTGAGGAACCAGAATCCGCCCACCAGCAGAACAACCAAGATGACCCGGCGCAGTTTCATGCTCGTAGTCCCCAAAAACCTTCCTTACACAGATACGGCGGTTAAGCGCCGCAGTTCCAAAGGGAAAGCGCGGCTGCCACTTCCTATTTTAAAGACAAGTTGGGCGGAGAATTGTTGCTCTCCGCCTTGAGCCGCTGCCAGAGGGCCACAACCTGGGCTCGCAGCGCCCCCATATCACCTTTATTGTCAATCACATAGTCAGACATTGTGGCTTTTTCTGCATCCGCAATCTGGTGGGTGAGCCGAAGCCGCGCATCGGCTTCGGCAGCTTCGCGGGCCGGTCCAGGTGGACTGATGCGTGCCGCATAGCGAGCGATCTTGTACTCATCGGGTGCGATAACCACGACCACGCGGTCAATGCGCCGCCGCCAATCGGCAAGCACGCTTTCCTTTTCGCCGCGGGCGCGGGCATCGCGCACCACCTCAAAGATCAGCGCCGACTCGACCACTGCGACGGCGGCGGGATCGCGAGCAAAAACCTCATCCATCCACCGCTGCTGGGCTGCGATCACGGCCGGATGCACAATCGCATTCAACTCGTTGAGCCTTCCCCCCTGGAAGGCGAGCTGAGCCAACCGGGCGCGGTTGAGGCGGCCATCGGAACCAACCACTTCCGAGCCGAATGCGCGCACAATCTCGCCATAGACACGCTCACCGGGTTCCATCATCTGCCGGCCCAGCGCATCGGCCTCAACCACCTGGGCGCCCAGTTCGCGCAGAAACCCCGCGACGGTGCTTTTGCCGCTACCAAGTCCGCCGGTGAGTCCAACTCTAAGCATGGTGGGCAGGCCTCAATTCACGCGCCGCGACGGGCTGGGGAAAGGGCTGAATTCAGAAGTCGAAATATCGGGGACGACTGGCCGATCGGGAATGCAGCGGGTTTTGACCTTGTCGTAACTTCGGCCTTGTAGTTTGTCCAGTGCAGTCGCCTCATCCTCCGATACCGCTTGTTCACAATGAACCCATCCGTTTGGACGGTGGGCGAAAATGTAGATGGCAGAATCGGATGCATAATTCATAGATTCTTCCCCTTTTTTCGCCTGATAGCTCGCGGACCGGCCGCATTGAAAGGCAAATCCGCCTTGGCCATTTCCTCCGAGATATGTGCAGCCTTCGTCGAAGTCTCCATAACCGCACAGTTCCGGGGTGCGATTACATACCTCCGGCATCCGCTTCGAATAATCATCGACGAATTGATTGCGCAATACATCGTTCTTCAGCGGATAGATTTCCAAAGATGCTCCGCTACTTAGGTCGATGAACTGCAACCGCTCGGGGTGTACGGGAGCGAAATGCATCATATCCTCGGTAACGACGATTTGGTTCGGTGCAACCCGGAGAATATCGAATCCGTAAAATAACTCCACCATTTTGAGTTGACGATCCAGAACCACAACGGAAGAGGCAGATGGGTTGTAATGAAAGGATAAGAGAATGTATTCGTCTACGAATTCGATTCCGTCCGGAGCGCCGCAACATTCGTCCCTTTCGTCGAGCTTCAAATCCGAGCGAAGGATTGTGCCGGTAGTTTGGTCGTACCGGACTAGACGAGGATAGCCGGTCAGCACCTCGCCTTTGGTCCGCACGTACGCAACAAAGACGTAGGGCTCCCTACTGGCGTTAACTCCATCGACGACCTCATTCAGCTCTGTCTCGCTGAACGAATTCTCGGGGATTCCACGGGACTGCAACTGTTCTCGCAGCGTCGTTTGGGAACGGCAAGGGAGAGCGGCAAGGAGAAGCGCGGCGACCCATCCAAGAGCCCGAATTCGGTTGGAAGCAGGCACAGGTTACCTCCTCGCAGCAGGTGGTACAGCGCTTTCTACATTCCTCGCCGCATCTTGGCGGCGTGCACGGTGTTGGCCATCAGCATGGCCACCGTGAGCAGGCCCACCCCCCCAGGCACAGGCGTATACGCGCCCGCTAGTTCAAAAGCCTTTGGATGCACGTCGCCCACAATCGTCGAGCCCCGCTTGGCAAACGTGGCCTCCCGCCTGGCGTCGCCCCGGAAGAACCGGTCAAACTCCTCGCGCGTGTTCAGGCGATTGATGCCCACGTCAATGATGGTTGCCCCGGGCTTGACCATCTCTGCGGAGATGAAGCCGGGGCGTCCGATGGCGGCTACCAGGATGTCGGCCTGGCGGGTGATCTCTCCGAGGTTTCGTGTCTTGGAATGGCAGATTGTCACGGTTGCATTCTGGTGAAGCAGCAGCATGGCCGCCGGCTTTCCCACCAGGTCGCTGCGGCCCACGACTACGGCGTGTTCTCCGGCCATGGGAATGCCGCTGCGTTTCAGGATCTCGATAATCCCGGCGGGCGTGCAAGGCGCCAGCGCCGGCCGCCCGGCCTGCAGGCGGCCCGCATTCACGGGGTTAAAGCCGTCCACGTCCTTCTCCGGTGCGACCGCATCCAGCAGCGTCTTCGCGTCCACCTGCGCGGGCAACGGCAACTGGATGAGGATGCCGTCGATTTCGTCACGGCGATTCAACACGGCAACCAGGTCGAGCATGGCTTCAGTTGTGATGTCTTCCGGCGGCGTGATCAAGTCGCTGTAGATGCCGAGTTCGGCGCAGGCCTGAACCTTGCTGCGAACGTAGATCTCTGAGGCCGCCACGTTGCCCACCAGCACCGCCGCGAGTCCCGGACGAATGCCGTGGGCGGCTAACGCGCGGACTTCGTCGTTGACTTCCTGCTTGATGGCCGCGGCAATCGCAGCGCCGTCGAGGATTCTTGGCATTCTACCTCCCAGAATCCATCGTATCGCTTCCAGGCAAATGGCGATCCGAGCCTTGAATCGACCTGCGCGGAGACGGCTGCGATCATTTGCTGGTTTGCACCCCGGCAAGCGACCAGCATCACACCCGCATGTGATTTATCTCACATACAGCCCCACCATGCGGTCCTGTACTTTCAGGATACGGTGAGTGTTCCAGATCACATAAATCAGCGTTGCGGAACCTCGTGACAGGGTTGTTACGGAGATTGGCTTTCATGAGCGCTTTTAAGCAAGCAGGACATCTTTTCCGGTTTGCGGGGCTCTTTGTCCTCGCATTTCTGGTCTTTCTGGTGGTGCGCCACTACGTTGTCCCGAAAAGCTTTGGAGAGTATGGACACTATCGCGGGGCAGCCATCGGTGAGATTGCCAACCGTCCGGTGAAGTTTGCCGGTCACCAGACCTGCGAGGGCTGCCATACCGACATTCTGGACGTAAAGTCGAAAGGCAAACACGCGCACGTGAACTGCGAAGCCTGCCACGGGGCCCTGGCGAATCATGCGGACGATCCGACCATCAAGCCTGTGCTGCCCGACACGGCCGTGCTCTGCGCGCGATGCCACACCGCCAGCGCTGCCAAGCCTAAAGACTTTCCGCAGGTTGTGCCGGCGGACCACTCGGGCGGAGTTCCCTGCGAGACCTGCCACAATCCCCACAGTCCGGCCATGGAAACAGCAGGAGGTGCGAAGTGAATATTTCCCGGCGTCAAATGCTGATCTTATTGCCGGCGGCCGCCGTTGCCTGGAAGGCCGTGCTTGCCGGTACTCCTGAGGACTCGCCGAACTACGCTATGTCCGATCACTGGTGGGGAATGTTGATTGACATTCCCAAGTGCATCGGCTGCGGCAATTGCGTCCGCGCCTGCCAAACCGAGAACGACGTGCCCGACGGCTTCTTCCGCACCTGGGTGGAGCGCTATAACGTTGCGGACGAGAACATGACCAACCCGACCGTGATTTCGCCTGATGGAGGCAAGGAAGGGTTTCCAGTTGCCCAGGAAGATGGCGAGAAGTATTTCTTCGTTCCCAAGATGTGCAACCACTGCGCGGATTCGCCATGCACCCAGGTATGCCCGGTGGGCGCCACCTTCATCAGTCCGGATGGCGTTGTCCTGATTGACCAGTCCTATTGCCTGGGCTGCGCTTATTGTGTGCAGGCCTGTCCGTATGGCTGCCGGTACATTCATCCGCAAAAGGAGGTCGCGGACAAGTGCACACTTTGTTATCACCGGATAACCAAAGGGCTGACCACCGCGTGCTGCGAAGCCTGTCCGACCGGGGCCCGTCAACTAGTCGACTTGAAGAATCCCAACGACCCGATCCACGAGTTTCTGAAGACCCACAGCGTACAGGTGTTGAAGCCGCAAATGGCCACCGGCGCCAAAGCCTTTTACAACGGTTTGGACGGTTCGGTGCGGTAAGAATAGCTTCTAGCTTCTAGCTGCTAGCTGGCCGGTACAGCAGGAGGCCAGAGTGGCGAGAACAGGCGAGACAAGCTGGAAGCTGGAGGCTGGAAGCTAGGAGCTGATTTATGAGTGGTGTTGAAGGCTACATGTATCCCAACGAGGTCACGCTCTACTGGAGCGTACTCATCGTTTTGTACCCTTTCATTACGGGTTTGGTTGCGGGCGCATTCATTCTGGCGTCGCTGGAGCGCGTATTCCGGGTTGAGGCGGTCAAGCCCACATACCGGCTGGCGCTTCTAACGGCCCTGGCCTTCCTGCTGGTTGCTCCGCTGCCGCTGGTCTTGCATCTGGGCCATCCGTTCCGCTCCCCGGAGATGTACTTTACCCCCCACGACACCTCGGCCATGGCCATGTTCGGCTATGTGTACATGTGGTACCTCATGGCCGTGCTGGTCTTCGAAATATGGCTCGACTACCGCCGCGAGATCGTGCTCCTGTCGCAGTCCAGCAAGGGCCTGCTGCGCTTCATCTACAAAGTCATGACGCTGGGGTCCAGCAACATCAGCGAGCAGGCGCTGGCCATCGATGAGCGGGTGGGCTGGATCGTCACCCTGGTCGGCATTCCCTCCGCCTTTCTGTTGCACGGATATGTCGGCTTCATCTTCGGCTCCATCAAGGCCAATCCCTGGTGGTCGTCGCCGCTCATGCCGGTGGTGTTCATCTTTTCGGCCATGGTCTCGGGAATTGCCGGTGTCATGCTGCTCTACATGGCGCATTACCAAACTGCGCAAGCAGCAGATCGACATGCGCTGCGTGGATTCGATCGCGATGTACATGTTCTATATCTTCATCATCGACTTCAGCCTTGAAATGCTCGACCTGATTCATCGCATCTACGAGGCCGACGAATCGTTTCGCAGCCTGAATTTCATGGCCCACACCAAGCTCTTCTTCTCGCAGATTGTGCATCCAGATCTCGTGGGCACCCTGACCCCGCTTGTGCTCTTGTTCGTCACCCAGGTGGTCAAGCTGCCGGAGATTGCGCGCAAGCGCATCTACGCCCTCTCCGGATGCCTGGCCTTGATTGGCGTCTTTGCCATGCGCTGGAACGTGGTGATCGGCGGGCAGTTGTTCTCCAAGAGTTTTCTCGGCTACACCACCTACAAGATAGCCCTGGTCACGCGCGAGGGGCTGCTGGTGTCGATTGCCCTCACCATACTGCCACTGATCTTCCTGTGGGTGCTGGTAAAGTTGCTGCCTCCATGGCCTGAAAAGAGCGCGCACCAGGCCGCGGCCGCGGACTGAGTACAGCAGCAGTTGTACGGGATCGGGTGGAACTTATGGACGAACTTCCCGACGCAATAGATTCGGCTTAGCAAACGCCTGGAAACACTGGAGCGGCGGGTCCATGCCCTTGAACATCCATCCGGGGCGCCCAGCCCGCTTTCCGCGCAGGAACCAGGTCCATCGCTTCTGGTGCAGACCAGCCAAAATCGTCAATCTCAGCCGCCGGCGGTGCATTCTCGGTGCTGGGCAAGGCCATGCTCGGCATTGCGGGAGCTTACCTGCTCGGGCGGTGGCGGAATCGAGCTCGCTCCCCAGGTTGGCGGTCGCGGCGGTTGCCATCGTGTATGCGCTCGCATGGCTCGTATGGGCTTCGCGAGCCAAGGCAGGTGACTGGCTGGCAGGCACCACCTACGCCTGCACCTCGGCCTTGATCCTGGCTCCCATGCTCTGGGAGCTTACCCTGCGCTTCAAGGTGTTGCCTGCGCCGGCGACTGCCGGGGTAGTATGCGGCTTTGTGATTGCAGCTTCAGTGCTGGCATGGAAGCGCGATTTCGCCCCCGTCTTGTGGGTGGCAAATGTCACCGCGGTCCTGATCGCTCTGGCTCTATCCATCGCCTCGCACCAGTTGGCGCCTTTCATCGCCGTGCTTCTGCTCATGGTTCTCATCTGCGAGTACGCCGCGGCACGCGATCGGGAAACCGGCGTGCGCATCCTGGTGGCGCTGGCTGCCGACCTGGCCATCTGGGCTTTGATCTATATCTATTCCAGTCCCCAAACCGCTCGGGCCGATTACCCGCGGCTGGGCGCGGCCACATTGCTTGCCCCGGGGCTTGCCCTGTTCCTGATTCTCGGTGTGAGCCTGATCTACAGGACAGTATTAAAGAGGAATAAGATCACGGTCTTTGAGACCATCGAGACCATGATTGCATTCCTGCTGGCAGCCTGCAGCGTGGTCTATTTCGGGCCGCCGGCCGCTGCAACTGCTCTGGGGATTTTTTGCATAGTATTGTCGGGCGCTGGTTATACCGCGGCATTTGTCCATTTCGACCGCGCTCAACAACAGCGCAATTACCTCGTATTTGCCACCTGGAGCGCCGCGCTGTTCTTGTTCGGTAGCTTGTTGTGCCTGTCGCCGCATTGGCAAACGCCGTGGCTGAGTGCGGCTGCCGTCGCGGCCACCTTTGCGGGCGCGCGGTTGCGCCGGCTGGCTCTGGAACTCCACGGCCTGGTGTTTCTCCTGGCAGCCGCGGCCATATCCGGATTGCTCAATAACGTCTTCAGCGCCCTGGCTGGAACGCTACCCGGCGCACCAGGTTGGAGTATTTATCTGGTCGCAACTTGCACAGTTCTCTGCTATGCAGCCATCAAGCCCTGCCCAGGCGAGTCGCCGAAGCAGCAAGTTCTTTCCATCGCCTTTGCAGCGCTGGCAATTGGCGCTGCCGCGGCGCTCCTGGTGCATGGACTGGTCGGGCTCATTGCGCTCAAGGTGATTCCGGAGCGCCCATCATCTGGCCTTCATTCGTACCTTTACTGTGTGCGCGGCGGCCATCGCGCTGGCCTTCAGCGGCTCCCACTGGCGCCGGATGGAACTGACCTGGATCGGCTACGCCACCCTGGCGCTTCTTGCGGTGAAGCTGGTATTGGAAGATCTGCGTCAGGGCCACCTCGCATTCATCGCCGCCTCGATCTTCCTTTTTGCGATCACTCTGATCGTGGTTCCCCGCGTGGCGCGCACCGGGCAAAAGGCATGAGGTTCGCGGGTATCCCCGGTTTCGACATAGAGACCGGGGATACCCAAAGTCCATCAGCGGTACATCTGCGGATGCTTGATGCGATATTCCGAAGTAATCAGCTTCATTTTGCTGATGTGAACGTCGTAGCCCGTTCCCGGCAGCAGAGATTCTAGAACAAAGGTCTCGGTACTCCCGGACTTGAGTTCGCGATAGCGGTAAACTCCCACATCGCCTTCGCTGGTTTCAGTGCCTCCCGAGGGCGCATCGAGAAAATGTTGCGCATCGGTCACCGAGGCAGCGGCGTGCCTGTCGCCCTCGGTCAGGCTTTCGGCCGCATAGGAGCGCACCAGCTTGGTCCAATAACGGGAGAGAAGTTCGGTGTCGGCAAAAAGGTCGGCCCACACAATCTCGCCGCGCACCGCCACCACTACGCCGACAGCATGTTCTTCGCGAAGCTGGGCCAGGACCTGGTCTCGCGACTTCATCACCGGCGCGGCGGCCTCATCCACCTTTTCGCTGACTGCGCTATCCTGCATCACTTTGGCATAGCTTGAGGTACCCAGCGCGCGCGGAGAGGCCACGTCATACTGGCTTCCACTGTTCACCGAGCCACGCATGGGGGCAGACGCGGAGGGCGCAGCCGCCATCTCCATGGTCGAGATGGCTCCGTGAACCGAATCCCATACTTGTTGCTGGTCCTTCTCCACCATGGCTCGCTCGCGTACCGTGGGCTGGACCATGAAGCCCTGCGTAGGCTTCTTTCCCGCCGCGCCGAAGGTGGCCGAACTCTCCGTCCAGCGCCCCGGCTCGATGCAGAAGACCGACAGGTCGATGGGATCGGCGCCCGCCGGTACGATGCGGTCCTTGGCGATCACCCGGTCCTGCTTGCCGCCAGTGACGATTTCGCCGGCCAGCAGCAGAAGCGGCTGTTTGGAGTGATTGACCAGCACCAAAGTGTTCACCTCGTCTCCGCGAGAATAATTTTCCGGATATCCGCGGAACCGGTCATCGTGGTATTGCGGTGGGACATTGCTGTTCGGGACAGTCCCCCTCGGCCGCACCAGGCCCTGTACCCGGCCTGCCTCGGTCACTTCAACCTCTCCGCTCTTGATTCCCTCGTCGAGAGTGATAAACGGTGTTTCCGTGGGAAACTTGGCTGTAGCCCGCACCACCGGAAACAGCAGCAGATTGCCGCTCTCGATGGGGGCGAGCACTTTGAATGGACCATTGGCCGCTTCAGACGGTCCGCCGGCCGCCTGTACTTGATTTCCCTGCTCATATGCCGCCAGCGCAAACAGCATTGCTGCCGCCAGCCCGAACTTGCCCAGATTCTTCATTGCTCTCCTCCGCCGGCCAAAGCGTCGCCGGCCTTTGACTCAGGAACGCCGGGCGGCTGAGTTCTTGCAGGATATTTTTGCCTGTGGTTCCGGGGTATCGTTTTCGCGTATCGTGAGGGCGTGGGGATAACTCCGGCCCAATCCGTTGAGGGCACGGCAGGCGAGGGAATTCCACGCCTGCCGGAGGCCATCGACGGCCTCCTGCTTGAAGAACTGTGGCAGGAGTGCGATGGAGCAAGCTGCGGCCTCGAGCGGGGCGAGTTCAACCAGATCCTGCTTGACGTGGGAACGGCCCAGAACTACGGCCTGGCAGCGGGCACTGCCGCTTCGCGCCAGCAACAGGCTGCGTACTTCCGCGCACTCAGGCTCGGCGACCTTGTGCTCGCGCGTGCCTGCGCGGCCGGGAACGAACGCGCTTGGGAGCGCTTTGTCGCCATCTACCGGCAGCCCCTGGTGCGCGCCGCCATTGCAATCACCGGCAACTCCACGCTGGGCCGCGAACTGGCCGATCAGCTTTACGCTGAGCTCTTTGGCCTGACGGAGCGGGATGGCGAAAGACGCTGCCCGTTGCAGTCTTACCGCGGCAGGGGTTCGTTGATCGGCTGGCTCAGGACCACGCTCGCCCAGCGCCACGTGGATCATCATCGCCGCAGCCATCGCGAGCAGCCGCTCGCCGAACTCGACGCTCCCGCGCCGGCCCCCGTGCTTGAAAATCCAGCCGCTGAACTCACCGAACTGGAGAAGGCGCTGGAAGCCGCCTTCGAACGCTGCGGCGCGGAAGATCGCTTCCTGCTCGCCGCCTACTATCTGGATGAGCGAACTCTGCTGCAGATCGCCAAGGTGCTCAACGTTCATGAAGCCACGGTGAGCCGCAAGCTGCGGCGCGTGTGCCAACAGTTGCGCAAGCAAGTCCTCAGGAATCTTCAGGGCTTTGGCCTCAGCAGGCGGGCCGCCGGCGAGGCGCTAGGGGCCGACCCGCGCGATCTGGATCTGAATTTGAAAAAACTACTGCAATATTCTCAATCGGACGCGTTCCAAGAGAAGGCTGCAAGATGAATTCAAATGTCCAATTCGATTCACATCCCGATGCCGAGAGCCTGAACGCCTTTGCGGAGCAGGCGCTTGCGGAGCGGGAACGCGGGGAGATTCTGGCCCATCTTGCCGGATGCAGCCGTTGCCGTCAGGTGGTCTACTTGGCGCAGGAAGCAGCCGCGGTGATGGAGCCCGCGGCAGCCGCTCCAGCCGCCCCTCCTGCCCTTCGACATCAATCGTGGTTCAGGAGTTGGTGGCTTGTCTTGACCCCGGCGGCGGCATTGGCTGCCGTCATTGCGCTGGTGTTCTTTGTTCAGGTTCGACGCCAGCAGATGGGCCCCGAGATGGCCAAGGTTGTGCCTCAATCTGCCCCGCAAAATGAAGCGGGCAATTCCGAGCCCGTTGAGCAGCCGCCGCGCGTTCAGGTGACGCCGGCTTCCGAGAAGACGGTTCCGGCGCCGGCAGCTCCCGCGCGGCCTGTACCAAAGAAGATGAAAGCTGCGCCTCCTGGTATGGAGCCCCGGCAGGTTGCCCTTTCTGCTCCGGCCTCGATGCCCTCCGCGGCTGAGGCTGACCAGCCGCTGCTTGCCGCCGCAAATGAACCTGCGGTCCCGCCGGGGACTTCCGGGAGCGCGCATCCGTCGCTGGATGCAGTCGCTGAATCCAAGTCGGCGGCGCCTGTTGCAACCTTGCAAGAGGAAAGAATGCGCGCAGTCGCCGCGTCTCAGAGCCGCACCATGGCTGAAAAGGAAATGTCGCCCGCAAGTGCGAAGAAGGCGGCAAAGCGCGAGCCGGCCGCCGGAGTACTTACGGCTGCCGCGCCCCCGCCGCAGTTCGATGCGAACTCCGCGTCATCCCGTGGCTACAACGCTGGCGAACTCCACGGTGCGGGAGGAGCTTTTGCTGTTTACAAGGCAAAGCAGCCTGCGTTGCCCAGCGGCCTGCCGGCTGTGTCCACCGTGACCGCGCGGAATCGAACTCTGGCTCTCGATGGATCGGGCTCGGTGTTTCTGAGCGAAGACTCAGAAAGCCGCTGGGAAAGCGTCGCGAAGCAATGGACCGGGCGCGCGGTTGCAGTCCGTGTCCAGCCTGCGCCAGGCGTAAACGATAGCGCTACGCCCCCGCCGCCCGCGGTCTTTGAAATTGTGAATGACCAAGGTCAGATCTGGATAAGCACGGACGGAAGAATCTGGAAAGCAAAATAAAGACCGAGTCGCTTCCGCATTCCTCCTCCCGAATGAGTGTCATCTAGTGTCCCGTCTCTAAAGTTCACCCCATAAATGCTGTCATCCTGAGCGACCGTACACTGAGCGAAGCGAAGTGGTAGGGAGTCGAAGGATCTGCGTTTAGGACGCTCCTGGCATGGCACCAAGCCTCAAAGAAATGCAATGAACTTTTGAGACACCATTTAGAAATCTCTAATCAATAAAGTCAAGCATTCGAGTCTCCCCGCGATCGAATCGGCAACTGCCTTCACCGCCAGCAATTCCAACTGCAGAGAACAGGCATGTTTGCCGACATGGTACTCACCGGGATGTGTGCGCGATTGACGGCGTATGGACTGATCCAGCTTGCGTAAGAGCGGCTAACTCGCCGCGTTCTTTTCAAGATCGCCTAAATGAAGGGGGACTCTGACGGTGCAAATTGAGGGGAAAAGCAAGAAAGTGGTCAATCTGCCCTGGGCGCATCTGCGTCTGCCGCCGTTCCCACAGGTTGCCATCCGGGTATTGCAACTGGCGAACAACGATAATGTACAGTTGCACCAACTGTGCGAATTGATCTCTTCCGATCCAGCATTCGCCAGCGAAGTGCTCACCGTGGCGAACTCAATCCTGTATGCCCCCCGCTATCCCTCGAACAGCATTATGCAGGCCATCGCCGTACTCGGCGCCAACACGCTGCAGGGCATGTGCATCACGGTGGGAGCCAGGGCCTACCTCGGAAAGTCGATGAGCCATCCGTCCATGCGCGGCCTGTGGCGTCACAACCTGGCCTGCGCCATCATCGCCGAACGGCTCGCTTCCGTGGGCTTCCTTGACAAGGACACCGCGTACACCGCCGGCATCCTGCACGATATCGGGCGGATTGCGCTGGCCGTGATTCAGCCCAAAGAGTACGCCAGTCTTTTGGCAACCCATCGCGGAACCCCAAGCAGCATTCTCGAGGGCGAGCGCCAGTTATTCGGCTGGGACCATTGTGAAACCGGGCAGCAGCTCATCGCGAATTGGAAGCTGCCCTCGGATTTCGACGCCATCGTCTGTGAGCATCATTGCGCCAAGCGAACTGATGGCGCATGGGGTATGGCCGAACTGATCAAGATAAGTTGCAGGATGGCCGACACCGCCGGTTTCGCCGCTTTTCCGGGCTGCGAGGCGACCCCATATCCCGAACTGCTTGACGAGGTGCCAGCCAGGGAACGAAGGCTCTTCTGTCCCGATCTTGAAACTCTGGTCACCGAAGTTACCAACAGCATCCACGCGATCGAATCGGTTTGACGCATCGGCCTTATCGCCCCAGCGCCAGCGAAGGGTCGGCGGAGAGGCTGGATGGGGCAAACTCTCCGGCCTGGAGGCGGGGCCAGGCCGCAGCAGCAATCATGGCGGCATTGTCAGTGGAGAGAGCCAGCGTAGGAAACGCTAAGCGGAGGTTGCGTCGCGCAGCCTCGGCTGTGAAGCGGGCCCGAAGTTCGCGGTTCGCGGCCACTCCTCCGGTCACCAGAATCCGTATCGCTCCGAGAGATTCCTGGGCGGCGAAGGTCTTCTTCATCAGGTCCCCGATCACGGCGCGCTGGAAGCTGGCGATCAGGTCGAGCGTCTGAGCGTCGCAGGTTGCGAGCGCGGCTTCGACGGTGGGGTTTGCCGGCGCATCGGGTCCGGTAAAAAGCGCTTCCCGGCGAGCTTCAGCTTCAGGCCGGAGATTGTGCAGCTCGACGTAGCGCAGAACGGCAGTTTTTATTCCCGAAAATGAAAAGAGAAATCGTGGGTCGAGGTGGGCGATAGGCGCGGTTTTAGCGGCCTTGGTCCGCGGTGGCTTGCCGCCCAGGTGGAGTTTGGTCTTGATCTGCGCAAATGAAAACGGCACGGCGTGCGGGTTGCCGTATTGCGCGAGAGCATCGATCCAGGGCCCTCCAGGGTAGCCGAGACCAAGCAGCTTCGCGACCTTGTCGTAGGCTTCGCCGGCTGCGTCATCGACGGTGCGGCCGACCAGAGAGTAGGTCCAGGAATCGTGGGCAGGTCGGGCGAGATAGAGGTGAGTATGTCCGCCGGATACAACCAGGGCTAAAGCCGGCTCTTCATCCGGAGACGACCGCTCGCCCGGCGATTCGCGTTCATTCAATAAAACCGCGTGGATGTGCCCTTCGAGGTGGTTAACGGCGATGACAGGGATATTCTGCGCGTACGCCATGGCCTTGGCGTAGGTAATGCCCACCAGCAGCGCTCCGGCGAGTCCCGGGCCGGAGGTCACTGCGATGGCGTCCAGATCGCCAAGCGCAATGCCGGCCTGGGCGAGCGCGGCGCGCACAACCGGCACGATGGCGCGAAGATGCTCGCGGCTGGCCAGCTCCGGGACAACCCCGCCGTAGCGCGCGTGGGTCGAGATCTGCGAGGCCACAACCGAGGAGAGAGTGCGGGCTCCGCGCTCCACCACCGCGGCAGCGGTCTCGTCGCAGGAGGACTCGATGCCGAGGATCAGGCCGTTGCTCATTCGTCTAGTTTATCGGGCTCGAATGTTGCCGGCGAGGAGGATTACTCTCTAACCAGATATGTTGCCGGTTACACGCCAATTCGAAGCGGCTTTGCGGATCGTGGAAAAGCTGCGCGCGGCGGGCTATGACGCTTATCTCGCCGGCGGCTGCGTGCGAGACCTGCTGCTGGGCCGCGAGCCCAAAGACTACGACGTTGCCACCAGCGCAACTCCCGATGTGGTTCTGGGGCTATTCGAGCGCACCTTTGCGGTGGGAGCGCACTTTGGCGTGGTCCTGGTGGCCGATGGCGATGGCGACGGCTACGTCGTAACCGAAGTGGCGACCTTCCGATCGGATGGAGCTTATTCTGACGGCCGTCATCCGGATGTGGTTCGGTATACGCTGAGCGCTCAGGAGGATGTCCGGCGGCGCGACTTCACCATCAATGGCTTGCTGCTTGATCCACTCCGTGCGGTCGGCCAGGAATTACGTGCTGCCGTGATCGATCATGTAGGTGGCCTGGCCGATCTGGATGCGGGCGTGGTGCGGGCAATCGGCCGCGCCCAACTGCGCTTTGAGGAAGATCGCTTGCGTATGCTGCGCGGGGTGCGGTTCGCGGCGCGCTTCGGCTTCCAGCTTGAAGAAGCCACTAAGCTAGCCACTCGCTCGCTCGCTCGCCAAATCCGTGCGGTGAGCCGGGAGCGCGTGCGCGACGAGTTGACAAAGATGCTCACCGAAGGGCGGGCGCGGCGGGCCTTCGAGCTGCTTGATGAAACAGGATTGCTGGCAGAGGTGTTGCCTTGCGTGGCGCGGATGAAAGGCGTCGAGCAACCCCCGCAGTTTCATCCCGAGGGGGACGTGTGGGTGCACACGCTCATGTTGCTTGAGCAGTTGCAGCCGGGCTGCTCGCTCACCCTGGCCTGGGGAGCGCTGCTCCACGATGTGGGCAAGCCGCCAACCTTCCGGCGCGCGCCAGACCGCATCCGATTCGACGGCCACGGGGAAATGGGTGTTGCCATGGCTGCGGCAATCTGCCGGGGGTTCCGCTTTTCCAACGACGAGACGCGGCAGATTCTGGCGCTGGTCGAGAATCACATGCGCTTCATGGATGCCGGGCGCATGAAAGCTTCCACTCTCAAGCGCTTCTTCCGCCTCCCGGGGTTTGAGGAGCACCTGGCGCTGCACCGCATGGATTGTCTCGCGGGGAGCGGCAACCTGGACCACTGGGAGTTTGTGCGTGAGCGGTGGCTGGCTATGCCGGAGGAGACTGTGAGGCCCAAGCCGCTGATCACCGGGCGGGAGCTGATCGCTGCGGGCTATCGGCCGGGACCGGGCTTCAAGCAGATGCTGCGGGCCGTCGAGGATGCGCAGTTGGAGGGGACGATCGCCACGCCGGATGAGGCGTTAAAGCTGGTGCGGGAAAGGTTTGGGCGAGCTTCCAGCTTCTAGCGTCCTGAGTCACAAGTTCGCTTCACAAATCGAATCAGCAAGACTTGCGGCGCCGCGCCGCCAAAGAAGTGAACGGAGGCTCAGGCCTCACCCCACCGCACTATTCCGTTGACTTGCTGACTCGCTATCCCCGCGAAGCGGGGGCTATTGAGGACTGCATAAGCAATGTCCGGACAAACGCGCCGGAGGCGCAGAGTTGGTTAGCCACGCGTTTCAGCGTGGGGAAAAGGGATTCCACAAGTTCGTTACGCAGTCCCGTAGGGACGGCGCAAGGACATTATTTATGCAGGAACCAATAACTTGCTGCCGTTATCCAAAGACTTCAACGAATTTATGTGATGAACTTCAGATCCACCACACTAGGGTGTGTCGGCCCCAATCAGGCGGCCCTGATGAACCTTCGATCCTGTACCTCAATCCTCTTGCCGCATGCATGACAGTCAAAGCCGGGTGCGTTCACGATATTGCTCACCGCGGCCCCGCACCAGGGACATTTGCCTTTGAGTTCGCCGATTCCAATCATCGGACCCAGAAGCGGCGCAAGCACGCCCCCAATAATCATCGGAACTCCCAGAAATGCGCCCAGCCCGGTCAGGCAAAGCATGGTCCCGACAATAATGCACATCGGCGCCACGATCATCCCGAACAGCAACCCGCTGAACGCGGCTTTCACGGGCGCCTTTTCTCGCTCGGCCGGGGATGCCGGCTGCTCGGTTTCAGGTGAGATTGCGGCCCCGCAATTCGGGCAGAAGTGCCACGGCGATGAGAGCTGCGCTCCGCACTTCGAACATATCTCGCTCATGGGTCAGGCCCTCCTTGAGGCTCACAAAGTACCACCCCAAAAATGCGGAAAATAGGACGGGCGTCACAGTACCCGGCCTTCGTTGGCTGGATGAAAAACCAATTCCGGGAGCCCAAAATGCGCAGGTTTCCCCTCTCTCGCCGGCATGGCCGGTCCGGGGATGAAACCTGAGCCGGTCACCGGCGTCGCTAACCCGCTAACTTGCTGCCCCCGCCAGAGCGGGGGCTATTGATCTCTGCAAGAGTAATGTCCGTATCGATACTCCGGGCCCGCCCGGCAGGGCTCATGAATCTGTCGCTGGCTTGAAGGGTACGGGCTGGCAGGCCGGGGGTTTAACCCCGACACATAATCCGGCTTTAGGTGAAGGGTACGGGCTTTAGCCCGTACGTCAAATCGAGCAATAAAACCGCGGGCTTTAGCCCCTGAGGTCCGCTTTTCGGGATCGCACTTCGAACACCCGCCCCCGCCTCAAAAGAATCAAGCGCCGCTCACCGGCGATTCCCCGTCGACCCAATCGGCCAGGTGCCCCATCCTTGCCATTCTTTCTATCGCATGGGTGGGAAGCAGGGCCTGTTTCTACTGTCATCTTGAGCGAAGCATAGCGCAGCCGAAAGATCTGCGGTTGCTTTTCGCCCATCCAGCCCCCGCCTCTCGAAAGAGGCAACCGCCCAACCCGCCGCCCGTCGTCAAAGCAATAAAACCCAAAGGCCCTGTGTCAGGGCATGACCGCGGTACCGGGGAGCCGGGGAGCCCCTTGGGCCGGGCCGGGCCGGGTCGCGTGCCGCAAATGCCGCAAAAATAATCGCGGGCTTTAGCCCCTGAGGCACGCCCCTCCCGGCTTATTAAACCGGCACAGGGAATAGAAAGCCGGTGCCGCGTTGCCGCGGGAATGAATGGAGACTGAAGCCCCTTCCCATCGCACAATTCCGCTAACCTGCTGACTTGCTATCCCCGCCAAGCGGGGGCTAACTTGCCGCCGGTATCAAAAGACTTAAACAAAGTCATGCAATGAACTTCAGATTCACCACGCCAGGCTGGGAAACCACAACCGCAACCAGCCCACGCCCCGGCAAAACCGGCTCCGGCAGCCCTGAGTTTCAACCCCCGCAAATCCCATCGACCCGTCTTTAGAAATCAACCATCGCGGCGAAGCGGCGAGTCAATCCCCACCTATAACGAATACCTGTCTTCCACCTGCCGCGTCTGTCCCAGCGCTGTTAGGGTCTCCAGGATTTCCGCCACCCGCGTTCGGCTGGCCGGTTTGAACCCCGCCGCGACCTCTTGTGGAGCTTGCATCGGCGCGGCCCGGTTTCGGTCAGCCGTGAATGGACGCCCCTCTACAGCGAGCAGCTCCAGCTCGATCTGAAAGGTCGTGTTTCGGTCAGCCGTAAATGGACGCCCCTCTACAGCATCAATTCTCTCCTACCTAGACTTTCGAGCGTTTCGGTCAGCCGTGAATGGACGCCCCTCTACAGCAGTTGTCCTTCGGGGGCCTGATTGTGGTCCGTTTCGGTCAGCCGTGAATGGACGCCCCTCTACAGCGGGCTTCTCTCGCCCTTACACCCATCCTCGGTTTCGGTCAGCCGTGAATGGACGCCCCTCTACAGCCATTGGGCTAACAGCTACACCGTGGGTTAAGTTTCGGTCAGCCGTGAATGGACGCCCCTCTACAGCGCTAACCAGCACAGAGAGGGGATGGGACAAGTTTCGGTCAGCCGTGAATGGACGCCCCTCTACAGCACGTTCTTCGCCACAGTGGACACGGACGCGTTTCGGTCAGCCGTGAATGGACGCCCCTCTACAGCCTCATGGGCGTGCTCTTCACTCGGGAAACGGTTTCGGTCAGCCGTGAATGGACGCCCCTCTACAGCATGGAATTTTCGCGGACAATGACAAGCACAGTTTCGGTCAGCCGTGAATGGACGCCCCTCTACAGCCCGGCCTTCAGGGGTTCACCGTCACTCCCGGTTTCGGTCAGCCGTGAATGGACGCCCCTCTACAGCCGCGGCGGGCGGTTAGGGGTGAAGTGCTAGGGTTTCGGTCAGCCGTGAATGGACGCCCCTCTACAGCATTCCTGCCCACTACTATGTCCAGTGCTGCGTTTCGGTCAGCCGTGAATGGACGCCCCTCTACAGCCTGACGGGCCCTAACCCGCTGACCGGAAACAGAATCGCTGCATTGGAGGCTTTAGAAAACACAACACGCGAGCCCTGAAAACCCCCTTCTTCGTCCATTCTGTGAATACGGTGCAAGGGCGAAGCCCAACCGGTGGGACTGACCCTCCGGTGACGCACCTCGGCTGTTCGGACCAGGGGATGGTCGGTTACGCGGCAACCTTGCGGCTGCCGTCATTCGCCTATCCGCCCAGAACCTCGGCCGCGAAACTACTGGCTCGGTTGCCCGGAGGCAACTGAGCCGTCCCGGCCGATAGCTTCTTTCAACCACTGCTGAAAGAGATCGAACTTCTTGAATTTACCACCACTCTCCAGCTGATGGAGACCGCGCAAGGCGATAATCCTGCTGGCGTTGGAGTCGGCGTTCGCGGCGTGGCCGCAGGCCACGCACTTGAACACATCCTGTACGGCCCTTCCCGCCTCATCCTTCTTGGGGCGGTTGGCAGCGTCTTTGTGGCCGCAGAGTGGGCAGGTCTGCGACGTGTAGGCAGCCGGAACCTCGATAGGAGCAGGGAGGCCCAGGCGCTCCGCTTTGTAAGTGAGCATCTGCTGGAGTTTGGCGAACTGACTTTGCCTGAGGAAGCGGCCCATCACCGTTCCGCGGATAGCCTCGATAACGATCTGCGAACGGTGCTGCTCGGCAATGGCAACGATACGGTTGGCATACTCGCCCAGGATGGCGTCGGCTCGTCTGCCTCGCAGCGAGAACCTGCGCGAGCGCTGAATCCCGCGTTGCTGGAGCCGCCTCGTCTGAGCCTCAAAGCGACGCATCTCCACCGCAAACGCGGAACCGTCCAGATCGAAGCCCGATTCGATAAGCCCTCCCTGCCGGTCAATGAGTGACGCAGCCCCTATCCGGGCTGCACCGCGGTCAATCCCCAGGAAGGTCTCGGTCTCGACCGGCGGCGGTTGAAACTCGAATGCCGCATGAACATAGAAATCGAACTCAGCCGCGTTGGAGCTCTTCTTCTCCAGGCGCTCCGGCAATCGGCCGGAATCCCCCTGCGCCAACTCGGCGTGCTTGACTACAAGCTTGGCGCTTTGAATCGATCCATGCGTCAGGTACTCCCGCTCGTGAAAGTCGCGGCCCAACTCAAGGGGCAGGATCAGGCCCGGGTATGTCTTGCCACCAATCGGCCGTTCGCCCTTGCAGTCGATGAATCCGTCCTTGAGAACCCTCTTGTCGCAGTACCGGTGCCCATTCGCGAATAGGCGAACGAGCAGGTAATACTTCCCGTCGCAGTAGGCGAGCAGACACCCGCGCCCGAGCTCGTTGCGCGTGAATTCGATGGGCCTGGGAAGAGCACCTTCCAGCTTGCGCAGCACTTGTCCGGCGGCACGGGAGACGGCCCAGTTGGAATAGATCTTGGTCAATCGCTTGGCGACGCGGGTCTCTCCCCTCGCCGTCGCCTTGTCGATCTTTTCCTGGTGCTGCGGCTTGACGGCAAGTTCCGCTTGAGGGTCTGCAAACTCGCTGTATGCTTGGCGGAACTCCTCCTCCGTCATTGCATCCAGGCTGGGCATTGCCGGCGGGTTGGACTCGTTCTCTCCCTTGTATACCTTGCTCAGGTGGCTCATGATCATCGCTGCGGCATCGCCGATCAGGTAGTCACGCAGCGGGGCGAGCTCCCAGTTCTGAGGCGCGATGGTGTAGAGCAGCTTGCTGAGCCGGAACTTGTTTGGCCTGAGCTTTCCCTTCTTGTCGGGTTGGGATACCCGCTCCAGAAGGTCGGGAAGAGCAAGGGCTTCTTCGAGTACTGCCTTTAGGGTCTGGTGGTAGCGAGTCATGGCATACCAGAGCATGACGCTCTTGTGTCGCGACGGGTTGTGCACCTTGAAGCGCGCAGTCTTGAACATGGCCTGAAGCCACCAGCATTGTAACTCCTACCCGCTGCCTCCGCCCCGGCCAACGCACGTCTCTGATCGCCGACCTCTCCTATCCAGCCCAACCTGCTGTTATTCAACACGTACTCAGGCACTGACCACTGTTCCCTGACCCCTGATCTCTGACCCCTGACGACAATGCACCGTCCCCTGTGCACTTTTCCCTCGTCCACTGTCGCGAAAACCTCCCGAAAACCTCCGTAAACCTACCGAAAACCCCCAATTAACCTCAATAAACCCCCCTTTTCGAGGTTTTCAGGTGAGTTCTCAGCAACCCTTTCCTCCGGAATGGAAAATTCTCGGCAGCCAAACGGCGTATTTCGCAACCCTGTAGAGTTAAGTCCTCAAAAAAGCACAACCACCTGGGCGAACCTTTGGCCCTGTTTCGCAACCCTATAAGCAATCCGTTAACGTTTACGTCGCCGCTCAAAAGCGGCCATTTCACCCCATTGCAGCACACACTGATCTCTGATCTCTGACCCCTGATCTCTGTCTTCAAAACAGGTCCGGAATGCTGTGGAACGCAATCCGCGTAGGCGCGGCCTTGTACGCGGTCAGCATGGTGGCCGGAGCCAGCGTGCTCATCCCGTACTTGTTGTTCAGCTCGTCCATGGCCTTCAGCAGCCGCGTCCGGCTCTGCTCGCCGTCCAACGTGTCGAACAGGTTCAGCGAGTGCAGCCGGTCGGGCACCAGCCCGTTCAGTTGCACGCCGATGAAGTAAGGCTGGTCGTACTCCGCTCCCGCGGGCCGGCTCGCCCACAATCGGCTCAGCGCCGCAATCAGAGTCGGATTGTCGCGGCACTCGCTCAGCCGCACCTCGTCGTGCCATCCGCGCGTCGGAACTCCAAACCTGCTCACCGGCGCCTTCTCCCCGCGCGGTACCGCGAAGCCCACCACCAGCCCGATGCTGCTCGCCCACAGGCCTCCCGCGCGCAGCCGCATGGCCGCCTTGTGCAGCAGCTTGTGAGCCACCGCCCAGGCTTTTTCCGCGCTCCGCATCTCCGGCGCCAGCACGTGCGAGTGGCTGATGGACTTCAGGTGTTCGGTCTCCGCCATGTCGAAGTCCTCGCCTTTTAGCCAATGCCAGAGCCGCTCTCCCCACACTGAGCCCCAAAGCTCGCCGGCCTGCTCGCAACTCAGCGCCAGTAATTCGCTCATCGTGTGAATGCCCTTTTCGTTCAGCCGCTTCTCTGTCTTCGCGCCGATGCCGGGCAGGTCGCGCAGCGTCAGTTGACCCAGCGCCTCGGGCAAAATATCCAGCGGCAGCGCCACCAGTCCGTTGGGCTTTTCCATGTCGCTGGCCACCTTGGCCAGATAGCGGTTCGTAGCCAGCCCCACCGAACTGCGCAGCATCGGACCAACCCGTTCCAGAATGCGCGCCTTAACTTTGCGCCCCAGTTCCATCGCCGCAAGCAGCGGCCGCTCGCGGCCCATCAGCCGGCACGCCATCTCATCGATCGAAAGCACCGCCGTCACCGGCAGGCAGCTCTCCACCGCCTCCACAATGCGGTGATGGTACTCGGTATAAAGCTCGTGCCGCCCCTCCACCAGAACCAGCTCCGGGCACATCCGTTTGGCATCCGCAACAAGGGTTCCCGTCCTCACACCAAATGCCTTGGCCTCATAGCTGGCCGCAATGCAGCAGGTCGTATCGGCCATCATGGGAACCACGCCCACCGGCCGCCCCCGCAGCTCCGGTCGGACCTCCTGTTCCACCGAAGCAAAATATGAATTCAAATCAACAAAAAGCCAGTTCACGAACGGCCCCCTGACCGGTTCCTGAAAAACCGGCGCGGGCTCCAGGTTCTGGAACTCCTCCGGCCACTCCTCCGCTGGGAGGGCCGTCTCCGGGTTTTGACCGGTGACCATAGTGTACCTATTTTCGCCTTTTCTTCTCCAAAACACAATCGGAAACTCGGGGAAATGAGCGATAATCAACCCATTGCTCCTGATTTACGTCAAACCAATAGCTCGGAATCGGTGCTGCAATGTTCAGGTCAATACACAAATCCGGGCATTGTTTCGATATGGGGCAATCGGTATGAATAGTCTGGTGCACTGGTTTGAGATCAACGCGAGCGTCCTTGCCGTCCTGGTCACGGTGGGAGTTGCCGTGCTTCTCATCTGCTGCCTGGAGTGTTCCCACTGCTCCAGCCGTGAGAAAGACGACCTCTTCCGCCGCAACGAACTGTAAGGATCCAGCGCTCAAAGCGCCGAGAGTATCCATGGTGGATGGTCCATCCCTCTTTATGCTTTTCCTGCTCCAATCACTGGATTGGGAGTCCCATCCCCGACAATGTGTCTTGAAGGCGCTTCATGCGGCACGCGCGGATTCACAACCGCCCGCTCACTGCCCCACCGGCGGTTTCAGATACTGCTCAAACTGATCATGGATGCGGTTGTACAGATGTGTCCGCACATCGGGTCCCGCAATGGAATGTGTCTTGCCCGGATAAATCTGAAGGTCATATGGAATGCCGGCTTCGATTAGTTCCTGCACCAATTGGACCGTGTTTTCGATGTGCACGTTGTCGTCGCCGGTTCCAATCGCCAGCAGCAGGCGTCCCTTCAGATTGGCCGCCGAGTTCACCAAGGAAAAGTCCTTGTAACCCAAGGGAAAGCCGGCAGGCTCGCTCATATAGCGCTCGGTGTAGATCGAGTCGTAGTTGTGCCAGTCGGTAACCGGCGCCACCGAAACCCCGGCGCGGAATCGGTCGGAGTGGGTCATTGCATAGAGCGTGAAGGTGCCGCCCCAGCTCCAGCCCCACCAGCCCAGGCGCTTGGGGTCCAGTTGCGGATACTTCTCGAGTGCCGCATCCAACACGGACAACTGGTCTTCAAGCTGCACGGGGCCAAAGTTGTGATAAGCGGCCTGCTCAAAAGCGCGTCCACGGCCCGCCATGCCGCGATTGTCGGCATGGAGCACGGCAAAGCCATGCTGCGCCAGCAGTTCGTCGAAGAGCATTGCATCTCCCCAGCGGTTGGCGACGGTCTGCAAGCCGGGCCCTCCGTAGGGGTTCACGATCAGCGGCACGCTGGCCGGATTCGTGGCGCCCTCCGGCAGCAGCAGTGTTGCGTAAAGAGTCGTCCCGTCGTGAGCCTTCACCTCAAGCTGCTCCGGTGCGCGCAGATGGTAGGCTTCCAGCGCTCTGGTCTGCCAGAAGACATTGCACTTGCCCGTAGCCTGGCAAAGGCGAAGAGTGGGCGGATGGAGACGCGTCGATTGGCGGTCGACATACGCGCCGCCGGTGGGAGCGAAGTTGCCGGTATGAAACCCTGCGTCGGAGCTCAACTGCTTGCGCTCGCCATCGAATCCGGCGCGCCACAGTTGCTGCTCCAGCGGGTTGCCCTCGTTCGAGGCGTATTCAATGTGCTTGCCTTGAAAATCGACGTGATAAACCTCGCCCACGTCAAAATCGCCGCTCGTCAATTGCCGCACCAGCTTGGTCGTAGTGGCGCTGGGATGAGCCTGGTCATAGCTGTAGAGATAGAGATGGTTGTGGCCGTCGCTCCAGTTGGTCAGCACGATCGTGCCGTCGGCCACCCAAACGTCGTAATTGTCGTCGACGAACTTGTCGTCGCTCAATTGCAACACCGGATGCGACTGGCCGGTTTCAGGATCGGCAAGATAGAGGTCCCGATGTTTGTGATCGCGGGTCACCGTCTCGATCCACAATGTATGGTGGTCGGCCCAGCCAAAGCGCGGAATATAGTCCTGGCCGTCCTGAATGGGAAGCTTGACCCACACCGTCTTGCCGCCTCTCGCGCTCACTACGCCCACGTGCACATCGGGGTTGGGGTCGCCGGGCTGCGGATAGCGCTGCATGTCCACCCTGGCATGGGTGGGAATCCAATCCTCGATCGGGTATTGCGGCACCTCGGACTCATTCATCTGCAGATACGCCAGGCGGCTGGAGTCCGGCGACCAGAAGTAATTGCTGCGCGTCTCCAACTCCTCTTCGTAAACCCAGTCCACCTCGCCGTTCAATATCGCCGCGTTGGGCGAGGGAGCCAAAACGGTGGTGGGCGTGCCCGGCTCTTGCGGCCGGATCACGCAGAGTGCATGGTCTCGTATGAAGGAGATCGCTTTGGCGTCGGGCGAAAACCGCGGGTCGTCGCCGGAGCCGGCTCCCGTAAACCCAATCTCGATCCCTGTGCCGTTGCGAAGATCGTAGATCCACAGCCGGCCATTGGAATCGAACATCATGTGCGTCGAGTCCGGCGCCCAGATGTAGCTGGCCATCTTGTAGCGTTCGCGATGGTCGCGGTCCTTCTCCGATGCGCTCTCCCCGGTGAGCATAGCCATCTTGGCGCGGCTCACCAACACATGCGGCTTACCGCTGCCGGGGTCCAAATCGATCAGCTCACCCCCATCCATATACGTCAGGTGCATTCCGTCCGGCGACCACGTCAGCTCTTCGGGCGGGTTCCCGATCAGCGGTCCATGCGCAAAAATCGTCTCCACGGTCAGAGGCTTCTGAGGCGCCTGGGCGGCAACTGAAAGAGCGGCGAGCGGGACAGCAACAACGGCTAAAACCAGGCGAGTAGCGGCATGGGACAAGGGGCATTCCTCCCGAAGCGGAGCCCGGCTTGATTTTTTAGGATGGCGACGGCTAGCAGCGAGGCTTCCAGCAAAAAGTGTAAATCACACGCTCTGCCGTATTGCGCGCCGCGACCTCAGAGTGTATGTTCCGGCTATGCAATGGACAACTCCCGAACAACGGCGCTCTCTGGGCCAGGCGCGGCGCAAGCAGGTGGGCCGCCAGCAACACGATGAACTGAAGCCCAAGGCGAGGTCATCGCCTGCGCTCGTGCTTATTGCCCGGTCGATGCACGGCCGCCTGCCTGCGCTCATCAAGCTGAAGTACGAGTTGATGGCGCAGTCGCCCTTCGGCTACTTTCGCGGCGCGGTGCACGTCATGGCCGCGGATTTGGCCGTGCTGCCCTCCACCGGCATTGTCTCGCAACTCTGCGGCGACGCTCACGTGCGCAACCTGGGCGCCTTTGCCGCCCCCGACGGCCGCCTGGTCTTCGACATCAACGACTTCGACGAGACCATCCGCGGGCCTTTTGAATGGGACCTGAAGCGCATGGCTGCTTCGCTGGTGCTGGCGGGGCGGGGGTCGGGCCACAAGGCCTCCGCCGCGCAACAAGCGGCCGTCCAGTGCATCGAACGCTACTGCGCCCAGATTCGCGCCTTTGCCAGAATGCCCGGCCTCGAAGTAAACCGATTTCAGGTGCACCGGCTGGGCGGGGTTGAGCCGGTTCACGCGGCTCTTGTGAAGGCTGAGAGGGCCACGCCTCAACACTCCTTGGAACTCCTCACTGAGCCGGCGAAAGGTTCAGCGTCCGCCAAGCACGGGGCGCCCCGCCGCTTCAAGGAAATAAAACCCACTCTGACCCGCGTCACTGGCGCCCTGGCTAGGGCCGTCCTGGCCTCGCTGGGGCCTTACCGGGAGATGCTGGAGCCGCAGCGGCAACATCTGCTGTCGTTCTACCGCCCCGTGGACGTGGCCTTCAAAGTGGTGGGCATGGGCTCGGTCGGCCTGCGCGACTATTGCATCTACTTCGAAGGCAATGGCCCCGGCGACCCGCTTTTTTTGCAGATCAAGGAGGAGCCAGCCTCGGCCTACACGCCCTATCTGCCCGATGCCCACATGGCCCACCACAATGGCCAGCGCGTCGCAGACGGGCAGCGGGCCATGCAGATGCAATCCGACCCGTTCCTCGGCTGGACGCACATCGGCGGGCGTCAATATTTGGTGCGCCAGCTCAACGATCACAAGGGTTCCATCGAGCTCGCTGACCTCGAAGGCACCGGCCTGGGAGCCTACGCGGAAGTCTGCGGCGAGTTGCTGGCCCGCGGCCACGCCCGCTCTGGTGATCCGCTGGTGATCGCCGGCTACCTTGGCTCCGGCGGTGGATTTGCCGAAGCGTTGGCCAAGTTCGGCTCCCTCTACGCCGACCAGACAGAGAAGGATTGGGAAGAGTTGCGCCGGTCGCTAAAGGCCGGGAAGAAACCTTGAACCTATCGGCGCCGGTACACATCGTACCCATGCAGCCGCGCCGACAGGGTGAAATCCTGGAGCAGCGCCTTCAGCGTAGCCTCGCGCTGCGGGGCCGGATCTTCCTTAATCTGCAGTTCGCGTTTCACGATCAGCCAGCGAATCCGATGCAGCCGCGCCTCTTCCACTACTTGAGCAGGCGAATATGGGTCGGTAGTAGGATCGAAAAGCAGCACGGGAAACTCGGGGACGCGCCCGGTAACGAAGTAGAAAGGGTCTTCGCCGGGCATAAGAATCAGGCCGTCGGAAAAGGGAATATTCGCCTCGGCAAACCGCAGCAGCTCGTCAAAATCCGGCAGGTACTCACCCGGCACAGCCATTCCCGCCAACTGCGGAAATGTCGAATGCTCCACCGGGCCCTCCGGCAACTGCACATACGACAGCCGCTCTTCGCTGGCCGTATAGAAACCGCCGCAGACCAGCAGCGTTGCCGAAATCACCGCAGCCATCACCGGCGCCATGCCTAAACAGGCTGCGGAAAGACCCAATACGGAGGGAGGCGGGGGTTTCAACCCCCGCATAAAGCCGGCAAAATCAACGCAGGCTTTAGCCACGGAGGAACGCTTTTCGCCCTCTTTCGCAGTCCGCAAAGGCGTCCCGCCGGGCGAAGCACCAGACGATGTAAGCCACGCCAGAAAGCCGATCATCTCCACGATAAGCAGGATAAGCAGCGGCCAGATGGCGTAAGTCGACCCCCAAAGCTGTTGCGACATCAGGGTTCCGTTGATGGCGACCAGCAGGACGATAGGCAGCAGCGGACGAAGGCTTAAATCGCGGCGAAGCCTGAACAAATTGAAGAGAGCCAGTACAGCCGCCAGGATAAGCAGCAAAGGCCACAGAGCCAGAAGACTGTCGCCGCGTTCGTCGGCGTCGTCATAGAGTAGCAATGAGCAAAGCGTGAATAGAAAGGGTGCGGCCAGAAGAACGAGGCCTGTCACTTGCCCCCATCGCATCTTCCTGAGCGGGCTGCGCAACAGAAATAGGCCAGCCACGACCGAAGGCAGCTTCCACAGCAGGCTCGGATCGAGGTAGACGCCGAGCATTTCATGGAAACCCGGGAGGCGGCGCTGGGCTGCGAACCGGATGGTCCAGTGAAAGTAGTTGCCGAGGCCCACGGTGAAATGAAGCAGTAGCGCAGCTACCAGAAGAGCCGTGACCGCGCCTGCAAGAACGGCAATCGGGATAGGCGCTTCGGGAGTGGGAGATGTCGCCTCGCCGCGGCGAATGAACCTCGTACCAAGCAACACCAAAATGGCAGCGAGGGAGACAGCCAGAAACGGGAGGCCGATGTTCTGCTTGAAGAAGAGCGGCGCGCAAAGAGCTGCTCCGGCCGCAAAGCTGCGTAGCAATTCTCCGGCCTTGCCCGGTGAAAAAGCGTCTCCAGCGTCCGGCGTAAGGCGCTGCAACAGCCGAATGGCCACAAGAATCGAGAAGGCGCAATCGCAGTCGTAGGAGGGAAGCGGCAGAATGCAGTAGATTCCCAGCACCGTGAGCGGCGCGGCCAGCAGCAAGGCAACGGCCCACGCCGCCGCCACCCGCTCCCGCAGCGTATGCAAAGCAATCCGCCAGGCCAGCACCGTGCTCAGCCCGCCCACCGCCGCCGCATAGAGCACGTGGTGGAAGAAGACCCGCCCGGTGAGCCGAATAATAGCTGCCTGAATCAGAAATGTGAGCGGCGCATGGGCCAACGGGAAATCGCGATAAGGCAATTGCCCAATTGCAATGCGCGCCGCGCTGTCCAGCACGTAGCTCAGATCCCACAGAACCGCCAGGTGCGCATTCTGCCACAGAATCACCGCCGCCGTGGCCGTGAACAACCCGGCAGCGGCGAACGAATCGCGCCGGCTCCAACTCTGTCTGGACGGTGTTCCATTCTCGACGATCCGATCGCGAAGGGCGGGAGCATGCGCGGCATCCGGTCCGCAATTCCTGGCCTTTGCCCTCACCATTCGCGATGGTAAACGTACCAGGGGGCGGAGCAGATCGCCATCACCAGCGCGACGAACCATCCGATAAGCGTCCAGCCGAGAAAGATGTTCAGCAGTAGGATGGCGGTTGCGTTGTGGGTGTGCCGAGCCGCCGCGATGATCGCCGGAAGGAAATAAAGAGCGATTGCAACCAACAAAAAATGCATAAAGACTCCCACTTTGCTCGGAAAGTTCTACGCAGAGTCTACTCCAGCGGTTCCCCTTTTTAGCAGGCTTTTTGAGAATCGGCAGCTGAAGGGGTTGGACGATTGCCGGATCCCATCGAAGCAGCACCTTTACAATCGTTGCGTATGCCCACAGCCGTCCGTTCGCACGCAAAGATCAACCTTGGCCTCGGCATCGGAGCGCCGCGCCCCGATGGTTTCCATGGGCTGGCCACCGTCTACCAGACGCTTGAGTTGTACGACGTTGTAACGGTCACGGCTCGCCCGGCGAGTGCAACTGCGATACGCCTGACTTCGAACGACAGCCGCGTGCCCACCGACAGCCGCAACACCGCCTGGAAGATGGTAGAGCTGGCGCTGAAGGCGCTGGGCATTCGGCCGAGGTTGAAATCCACATCGAGAAGCGGCTGCCGGTGCAGGGCGGACTGGGCGCCGGCTCGGCCAACGCGGTGGCGGCGCTGGTGGGTCTGGAAGCGGAACTGGGTGATTCCCACTGCTGGGCTCGCATGACCAGCGCGACTGCCGAGATAGCCGCCCAGGTGGGCTCCGATGTGCCCCTGTTTCTCATCGGCGGCACGGTTCTCGGCCTGGACCGCGGCCAGGAGGTCTCTCCCCTGCCGGACATCGAGCCTGTCTGGTGCGTGGTGGCCGCGCCCGAGATCGGCGTCTCCACGCCGCAGGCCTTTCGCGACTGGGATGCGCTCTGCGCAGCCGAGGGTTTGACCGCCGAGGCCAGTACAGTTAAACTTGAAGAGTTGAGCCGTGCCTATGCCAGCGCCTTTGCGGGAAGCAATCCCGAAGAGGTCGGCAGGGAGCAGGCTCCTCCGGTGTTCTTCTCAGATGGAGAGAGACCTGGCCGGACCCGCAGAGTCCGCGCTTGTCCGCACCGGGATCAGTAGCTGGATCCAGAACGACTTTGAACGCGTCGTCTTCCCCCAGCATCCTTCCCTTGCAGAGATCAAGCGTATTCTTTTGCGGCTTCGGGCACTCCGGAGGCAGCCCTCCATGCCTCGCTGTCCGGGTCCGGTTCGGCGCTCTTCGGGTTGTACCTGACCCGCGGAGATGCGGAAGCGGCCCAGGTCCGGTTGAACGGAGCAGTTCCAAGGGGTGGAGGTGCGAAGTACCTTGACCCGCACCCTGCCGCGCCCGGCCTACTGGCGCGAAATGCTTTGTAAGCAGGTTGACAGCCGTCCGTTCTGCGGGAGAAACTCGCGCAACGGCTGATCGATGGTTGGGCGATCGTCTAATGGTAGGACAGTGCCCTTTGGAGGCACTTGTCCAGGTTCGAATCCTGGTCGCCCAGCCAAGTTTTCGATGCGGAGCCCGAAGAACAGCCAAAGCCAACCAGCTTGGAGGTAGTCGGAAATGGAAGCGGGAACATTGACGGTGACAGCGGAAGACAAACAGCCTGAAAGCGGACCAAACGCCCAGCGAGACGGCGCGGGCAAGGAGTCCGCGCCCAAGGAGCCCAGCAGGGCGCTGCCCAGGATGCCGCCGCCAAGGCAAAGGAGGCCAAACCGGCCGCCGAGCGCAAGCGGACCCGCAACCTGAGCGAGGACAAGCGCTTCAAGCTCTTCAGCGGCACGGCCAACCGGCCGCTGGCCGAGGAGATTGGCCGCCACATCGGGGTTCCGGTGGGCGAGGCCAAGATTCAGCGCTTTGCCGACGGCGAGGTCTACTTCCAACTGCTCGAGAATGTGCGCGGCGTGGATGTGTTTGTGGTGCAGCCCACCTGCTATCCGGTGGACCAGCACCTGGTGGAGCTGTTGGTGATGATTGACGCGCTCAAGCGGGCCTCGGCGGCCAGGATCACGGTGGTGGTGCCCTACTACGGCTACGCCCGCCAGGATCGCAAGGACCGTCCCCGCGTGGCCATCAGCGCCAAGCTGATCGCCGATCTGCTCACCACCGCGGGCGCCAATCGCGCCCTTTTCGTCGACCTGCACGCCGCCCAGATTCAGGGCTTCTTCAACATTCCCGTCGATCATCTCTTCGCCAGCCCGGTGCTGGTGAGCTACTTCCGCGAGCTCAACCTGCCCAACCTGACGGTGGTTTCGCCCGACGCCGGCGGCGTGGAGCGGGCGCGCTTCTTCGCGCAGAAGATGGGCGCGCCGCTGGCCATCGTGGACAAGCGCCGCACCGACATCAACGTGGCCGAGGTGATGAACGTGGTCGGCGACGTGAACGGCAAGACCTGCCTCATCATCGACGACATCATCGACACCGCCGGCACGCTGGTAAAGACCGTGGACGCCCTTTACGCCGCCGGCGCGGCCGCGGTTTATGCCTGCGCCAGCCACGCCGTGCTTTCCGGCCCGGCCATCGACCGCATCGCCAACTCGCGCCTGGAACAGGTGGTGGTCACCAACACCATTCCGCTGCGCGAGGCGGCGCAGAAGTTGCCCAAGATCAAAGTGCTCTCCATCGCCGGCCTGCTGGGCGCGGCCATCGAGAGCATTCACATGGAGACCAGCGTGAGTTCGCTGTTTAACTAGAAGCAGCTTTCAGCTTTTAGCCATCTAGCTTTTAGCTAGTTCAATGGCAAGAACCGGCTCATCGGCGTTGAATTAGGAGCCGGAAAGATCGGTATACTGAATCTGACAGCTGATGCCGATCTCTAGCAAATGCCAGCAACAGGCAGCGAACACTAAAAGCTAGTGCCCGAAGCTGTTTCAGGAAACGAGAGACCGAATGCCAGAAGTAGTCGTAGCCAAGCCCCGTGAGGGCAAGTTCAACAAGAACGCCGCGCGCCGCGTGCGCGCCGCGGGCAAGATTCCTGCCGTGCTGTATGGTCCCGGGCACGACCCGGTGGCCATCGAAGTGGACCCCAAGCAGATTTCCCGGATTCTCTTTTCCGAGACCGGCCACAACACCATCTTCGATGTTGAGAGTCGCCGGCCAGCCCGCGGCCAAGGCCATGATCGTCGACTGGCAGCGCGAGCCGATCAAGGACCAGTTGATCCACATCGACCTGAAGCGCATCGCCCTGGACAAGGCTCTGCGCGTCAAAGTGCGCGTCAAGCTGCTGGGCATTCCGGTGGGCGTCAAGACCGCCGGCGGCATCCTGGACCAGGTGATGCGCGAGGTGGAGATCGAGTGCCTGCCCGCGGACATTCCCAGCCACATCGATGTGGACGTGAGCGACCTGGAGATGCACGGGTCTTGCGCGTCAGCGACCTGCCGCACTCGGATAACATCAAGTATCTCAATCGCCGAGGATGCGACCGTGGCCCACGTGGTCTCGATCCGCGAAGAAGCGCCGACCGCCGCCGAAGTCGAGGCAGCAGCAGCAGCCGCAGCAGCTGCCGCTGCGGCTGCGCGCCGAGCCCGAAGTTGCCAAGAAGGGCAAGCCCGAAGCTGAGCCAGGAAGCGGCGGAGCCAAGAAGCCCGACGCGGCCGGAGCGAAGAAGTAACCCTTGGCCGAGGAAAGTGAGTTCGTCACCCCAGCGAGCAGAAATCGCTCGCCGCGAGGGCAACCCGAGTCCGGCGGCCGGCGCGGCCCCTTTCTGGTGGTGGGGCTGGGCAATCCCGGCCTGGAGTATCTGTGGACCCCGCATAACGCGGGGTTCATGGCCATCGACCGCATCGCCCAGCAAGAAGGCGTTGTGGTTCAGAACCGGCGCTGCCGGGCCGTTACCGCAACCTGCCGCATGGCGGGGCGCGAGGTGGTCCTGGCCAAGCCGGAGACGTTTATGAACCTGAGCGGGCTGGCTGTGGCCGCGCTGGTTCGGGAGTTTGAGGCGGACCCGGCCCGGGACCTGCTCGTCATCCACGACGAGCTGGACCTGACGCTGGGAACCTTCAAGATCAGGGAGCGCGGTTCGCCGGCGGGGCACAACGGAGCCCGCAGCGTGACCGGCGCCCTGGGCAGTCAGGAGTGGTTGCGCCTCCGCATCGGCGTGGGACCGGATCTACCGCCGGAGGCCATTGCGGCCGGCGGCGGCAGGCGGCCGGGCAGGGATTATCTGCTCTCGCCCATGCGCAAGGCGGATTTGACGGTGCTGGACGAGGTGCTGGACCGGGTGGCAACGGCCACGCGGCGCATCCTCGAACTGGGGCCGGCAGCCGCGATGAACGAGTTCAACCGCCGCGAACGAAACAGCGCCGGCGGAGGAGTGAGAAGGCAGGGAACAGGGATCGGTGAGCCATGGAATGGGAACTGCTGAACTGTTAGCTGGAGCCATGAGCTCCAGCGGAAAAGGAATGCTGATGTCCCGTGTGTATGAGGTTATGTTTATTGTTCGGCCCGATGTGGCCGAAGAGGATGCCGACAAGCTGATTGCCGGCTTCTCCGCCACCGTCACCGGCGGCGGCGGGGTGGTCAAGTCTGTGGAGAAGATGGGCCGGCGCAAGCTCGCCTACATGGTGCGCAAGTTCAACGACGGCAACTACGTTCTGCTCACCATCGAGGCCAACGGCGCGGTAGTGCTGGAGCTGGAGCGCCGCCTGCGCGTTACCGAGCCGGTGATCAAGTTCATCACCGTGCGCATCGACGAGGAAGAGAAGCGCCTGGCCAAGGTCAAGGCCCTGCGCGGGACGTCGCCGCAAGGTGAGCGCGGAATCCAGTGCCGCCGCCGCAGCCGCGCCCGTCGACGCTCCTGCCGCGGCGGAAGTTGCCGAGCCGGTTCAGGCCGCCGCTTAGCAGGGTTTGTGACCAATCGCCGTTGCCGGCCCATTCTCATGTTGGGCGACCGGCTACGGCCGATCCAGCGTTCCGCGGCACCCAACGGGCGTCCGCCGGAACCACAAGAGAGTGAAGAGGAAACACCATGTCTGAAGAGACTCAAGCAAAGGCGCCCGAAGCGGGCGCAGCAGCACCCCAGACCAGCCGGATCCGGCCCTGGTCCGGATTCCGGTCCGAGTTCGGGTTCAGGCCCAGGTCCCCGCTCCGGCGGACGGCCGCGGCGGACCTGGCGGCCGGCCCTCCGGCGGACCCGGCGGACGCGGCAAGTTCTTCCGCCGCAAGAAGGTCTGCAAGTTCTGCACCGAGAAGATCGACGCGATCCCTTACCGCGACGTACGGCTGCTGCAGGGGTTTGTGGCCGAGCGCGGCAAGATCGTGCCCCGGCGGCTCACCGGCGTTTGCACCACGCACCAGCGCCGCCTGACCCGCGCCATCAAGCAGGCCCGGAACATCGCCCTGCTGCCGTTTGCCACGCGGCACTGAACCGCCTGTTCCGCTCGCGGCATGGTACTGCGCCGGTTGTCGATGTTCAGCAACAGAGCCGATTGGCCGCGGTTTTGCGGGGTACGGGCTTTACTGGTTGCGGAACAACGCTGTCTTGTATCAGGGAATGACTTCAGTCATGCCGTAAAGGCGGCAGAACATGCGTGGGCTTGAGCCCTTGCGGGATTGCTCGCAGCCAGATTTAAGATGCACGCGGCACCCGCCGCCGGCGGGACCGCCAGAGATTGGAGAGTTTCACATGGAAGTCATTCTGAAGGAAGACGTAGCCAATCTGGGCCACCGCGGCGATGTCGTGAAAGTCGCCGACGGCTACGGCCGCAACTTTCTGCTGCCCCGCAAGCTGGCGCATGCAGGCCACCCAGGCCAACAAGGCCGTCATCGAGCAGATGAAGGCTGCCGCTGCCCGCCGCTCCGCCACTGAGAAGGCGCAGGCCGAGGAGCTGGTCGCCAAGCTGGAGCCTGTCGTGCTCAGCTTTACCCGCAAGTCGGGCGAAGCCGGCCATCTCTTCGGCTCCGTCACCTCGGCCGACATCGCCGCCGAGCTGGAAGCCAAGGGCTTTGAGGTCGATCGCCGCAAGATCCAACTGCCGAGCCTCTCAAGACCGTGGGCGAATTCACTGTAGCCATCAAGCTGCACCGCGAAGTAACCGCGCATGTGAAGGTGAAGGTTCTGGCCGAAGCCGCTGAGGGAGAGGTTGCCGGGGAAGTTGCCGAGACGACCGCCGAGCCCGCCGCGGATGAAGCCCCGGCCGAGTAGCCTTCAACTGTTCTGACCGCACCGCCTCCCGGTTCGCCGAGGGGCGGCGAATGTTTCTGGCTGGCTGCTTGGTGGGTCTTCGCCTTGGGGTACGCTGGCGGACGCTCTCAGGCCTGATGACGGTCCCTAAAAGATGTCTTTCTCCGCAGCGCCCCCACTCAGCACGATCAGTCTCTTAACAGCCTTGGTCATCTTCTTTTGGAAGTCGGGCCATTGATCTGCCTTGGTCTCATTGAAGAGCAGCCGGATGCGGTTGGCGGGAATGCTTGCATCGACCTGGTTGGCTTTGTCGTAGCAGGTTCTCGCCGTCTTGCCGCTCACTGAAACCAGGGTGAGGCGCAAAAGCTTATCGCGCGTGTGGGAATTGTCGCTCGGATCGTACTCGTCCCAGACAACGTTGTTGACGTTAAGCGCATTCAGAAACTGATCGCAATGGCCGGTAGGCTGCTTGACGGCAAGAACACCGGTGGCCGGATCGAACGTGACCTCCTGGTTGTCATCGACCCCGTCATCGGGACTGAGCAACAGAAGCGCGCTGCGAATGTATTCAAATAACTCCGGCGCGGTCGCATCCGGCTTGGGTTCGGGCCTTTTCTTGTGGTTCGCGGTTTGCGCGCAGCACGCGGGCAGAATTGCGATGAGTACCGCGGCCGAGATGCGTGCCAGTTGCCTCATGAGTTGCCTTCTCCTTGTTCTTCTTTGCTTCACTCCGGCCCGGCTAATGCGTGCCGGAAATCTCGCGTTTCCTTGAATCAATCCCATCGCGGCCCGGTGCCATAGCGGCGGCGAATTCAATCTGCGTGCGGAGAGTATAACCCAGTTGCCGCCGGGGAACCACCCACCATTGCCAGCGGCCGGCTCCTGTCGGTGCGGAGCGTAGGCACCGCCGCCAGCAAACTGCGCGTGTAATCGTGCTCCGGCGCAGTCAGCAACCGGGCGCAGGGCCCCGTTTCCACCACCTGTCCCTCCCGCATCACCGCGACCCGGCTGGCCACCTGCCCCACCACCGCCAGATCGTGCGAGATGAACAGCATGGCCAGCCCATACTGTTGTTGCAGGCCGCGCAGCAGCTCCAGCACCTGCGCCTGCACGGTCACGTCGAGCGCCGTCGTCGGCTCGTCGGCAATCAGCAGCCGCGGCCGGTTGATGAGCGCCATGGCAATCAGAATCCGCTGCCTTTGCCCACCCGAGAACTGGTGCGGATAGTCGCCGTAACGCCGCGCCGCCTCGGGAAGGTCGACCGCCTCCAGTGCGGCGATCGCTTTTCGTTTCGCCTCGCGTCCGGTCCAGGAGGGAGCGTGCGCCTGAGCTCCTTCGGACACCTGGCGGCCAATCGGCATCACCGGATTCAGCGCCGTCATCGGCTCCTGGAAGATCATGGCGATCTCCGCGCGACCGCGCAGAGCGGCTGCCGCAGAGTCTGCCGCGCCGTGCGCTTTCTCCGCTAGCTACCGAGCTGCCGTCACCGCTGCCACAGAATCTGTCCCGTTACCTGCGCCGCCGGCCCCAGCAGCCCCAGAATCGCCAACGCCGTAACGCTCTTGCCTGACCCCGACTCGCCCACCAGCCCCAGCACCTCGCCCTCGTCCACTTGCAGGCTGATGCCGCGCACCGCCTCCAAAGCCCCAAAGCGAATCTGCAAATCGCGGATTTCGAGCAGAACGCCCATGCAGTCATCTTAGAGCCTGCCATGACCCGCAATGCCTGATGTATCCGCTTTCATACCCTGAAGATTGCAACAAACCCATTGCCCAACGCGCGCGTTTGAATTAACGTCAATTACTATCGACTTTTGTCCATGGAGGCGGCGCAAATGCCCCGTAGTGTTCGATGTTCCATCATTCAGGCTTCTAATGCAGTACCGGCCACGGAACCGTTGGCGGTCCAGAAGCAAGCTATGGTCGACAAGCACGTAGCCCTGATCCGCAAGGCGGCCGCTGACGGCGCCCAGATCGTCTGCATGCAGGAGATCTTCAATGGTCCCTACTTCTGCGCCGAGCAATCGGTCAAGTGGTATGAGGCCACCGAGCCAGTTCCCTCGGGCCCGACCGTAAGCCTGATGCAGTCGCTTGCGAAAGAGTTGCGCATCGCCATGGTCGTCCCTGTCTACGAAGTGGAGCAGGAAGGCATCTTCTACAACACTGCCGCGGTGATTCACAACGACGGCGCGTATCTGGGCAAGTACCGCAAGACTCACATCCCCCACGTCGCGCCCGGCTTCTGGGAAAAGTTCTATTTCCGTCCCGGCAACCTGGGCTATCCGGTCTTCGATCTCGGTTTCGCCAAAATAGGCGTCTACATTTGTTATGACCGGCACTTCCCCGAGGGAGCGCGCTGCCTGGGCTTGAATGGCGCCGAGATCGTCTTTAACCCCTCGGCAACCGTGGCCGGCTTGAGCGAGTACCTGTGGAAGCTGGAGCAACCGGCCCACGCTGCCGCCAACGGCTACTTCATCGCCGCCATCAACCGCGTCGGCACTGAGCCGCCTTGGAACATCGGCGAATTTTACGGGTCGAGCTACTTTGCCAACCCGCGCGGGCAGATTTTTGCCCAGGCCGCTCGCGACAAGGACGAAGTGTTGACCGCGGACCTGAATCTGGACGAAATTGCCGAGGTGCGGCGAACCTGGCAGTTCTATCGCGATCGCCGGCCCGATCTGTACGGGCAACTGGTCGCTTCTTAGTACGGCTGCTTGCCACGGCATGAACTCCGTGCCCCATCCTTTCTGTCATCCTGAGCGAAGCGCAGCGAAGTCGAAGGATCTGCGGTTGGTCTTCTGGTGGAAAGGATGGGAAACCACCGATCCCCAACGGGAGTCTTTTCATCGTTGAGTTTATCAATTTGAGAGATTAAGCTGGGTTTCCTTGAGGTCTCCATGAGCATCGCGATTTTACCCGACGATCCGCAACTGCGCGAGCGCTTCAGTGAGCTCAAGCCGCCGCTTGCGCCCCAGGCCGCCGTAATTGAGGCCGACCGCTGCCTCAACTGCTTTGACGCGCCCTGCACCGCCGCTTGTCCCACCCACATCGATGTGCCCGGCTTCATCAAGCGCATCGCTTCAGGCAACCTGCGCGGCTCTGCCCTGCGCATTCTCGACGCCAACATACTCGGTTCAAGTTGCGCGCGCGTCTGCCCGGTGGACGTGCTCTGCGAGGGCGCTTGCGTACTGCATCGCCAGAACCGCAAGCCGATCCAGATTGCGCTCTTGCAGCGTCACGCCATGGACGCCTTCCATGCTTCGGGTGAAGCTCTGTCCGCATCGCCGCCCGGAACGCGCAATCTGCGCGTGGCCTGCATCGGCGGTGGTCCCGCATCGCTGGCATGCGCTGCGGAGCTTTGCCGCCAGGGCGCGCATGCCACCGTAATCGAACGCCGCCCGTTGCCGGGAGGCCTGAACACCTACGGCGTAGCCGAGTACAAATTGCGCGCCACCGACAGCTTGCGCGAAGTCGAGATGATTCGCCGCCTGGGCGTCGACTTTCGCTTTGGCGTAACCATCGACTCCGCCGTCGCGCTGGATGCGCTCGAATCGGAGTTCGACTATATCTTCCTCGGCCTTGGCCTGGGCGCAATGCAGCAGCTCGGTATTCCCGGCGAGGACAGCGACGGCGTGATGAATGCTCTCGAGCTTATCGCCGCATACAAGATCGGCCACATCCGCGAGATGCACGGGACGGTCGTCGTGGTCGGCGCCGGAAACACTGCCATCGACGCCGCCAATGCCGCCCGTCGCCTGGGCGCGGAGACCGTCTATCTGCTCTATCGCCGCGGCGAGAACGACATGTCTGCATTCGACTTCGAGTACGAACACGCCAAGCAGGAGGGCGTGCAGTTTCTCTGGCGCAGGCAGCCGCTCGCCATCCGCTCTGATGAGCACGGCCGCTTGTTGCTGGATACGGTTCAAGTGCAGCAGGTGGACAAATCCCTGCTGCCCATTCCCGATTCGCAGTTCACCATCGACTGCGACCTGGTGGTGCCGGCCATTGGCCAGTCCCCGCTTGCCCAGCTCATTCAGGAGTTGCGCGGTGTAAATGTGCGCGACGGGCGAATCGTCGCCGATCTGGCCACCGGACATACCGGCAATCCCCGCTATTTTGCCGCCGGCGATTGCGTGAATGGCGGACGGGAAGTGGTGGACGCGGTGGCCGGCGGCAAGCGTGCCGCCATCGCGATGCTCAAGAATGCGGAGGTGGCCCATGCCTGACATTCGCGCCACGGATATTCGGGTTAGAGGATTTGCCGGCAGCATCAACTCGCCCAACCCCTTCTGGCTGGCCTCGGCGCCGCCCACCAACACGGGCGAGATGATCATGCGCGCATTCGACGCCGGCTGGGGCGGAGCCGTGTGGAAGACCATCGGCGAACCGATCACCAACGTCAGTTCGCGCTATTCGGCCACGGACTGGAACGGCCAGCGCATCATGGGATTCAACAATATCGAGCTCATCAGCGACCGCACCGTTGAAGACAATCTGCGCGAGATGGCCGAGGTAAAGAAGCGCTATCCCGATCATGCCGTGATTGCCTCGCTCATGGTCGCGTCGAACCGCGAAACCTGGCATGAAATCGTTGTACGCGTCGAGGAAGCGGGTGCAGACGGGCTCGAGCTCAACTTCGGCTGTCCCCACGGCATGAGCGAGCGCGGTATGGGCTCGGCAGTAGGCCAGGTGCCCGAATACGCGCAAATGATTACCGAATGGGTAAAGGAAAAGGCGCGCACTCCGGTGCTGGTCAAACTCACGCCCAACATCAGCGATATCCGCACCGTGGCGCGCGCGGCCAAACGCGGCGGGGCAGACGGTCTCTCCGCCATCAACACCATCAACTCCATTACCGGCATCGATCTTGACACGCTCGTGCCCCGGCCCAACGTAGACGGCAAGAGTTCGCACGGCGGCTACTGCGGGCCCGCCGTCAAACCCATCGCTCTCAACATGGTTCAGCAGATCATGTCCGACCCTGAAGCCGCGCTTCCTCTCTCCGGCATCGGCGGCATCGGCAACTGGCGCGACGCGGCGGAGTTCATCCTGCTCGGCTGCGGCACTGTGCAGGTGTGCACGGCTGTCATGCACTACGGATATCGCATCGTCGAGGATATGGCGGAGGGTCTCGAAAATTGGATGCGGTCGAAGGGGTTCGCAACCATTGAAGACTTCCGCGGCCTTTCGTTGAACCGCGTCACGGATTGGAAGCACCTCAACCTGAACTACAAGATCGTCGCCCGCATCGACGAGCAGAAGTGCATTGGCTGCGACCTTTGTCACATTGCCTGCTGGGACGGCGCGCACCAGTGCATTCATCTCGACCGCGTCTCCGGCCCGGTGAACGGCCACGTTGAAATGCATCCGATTCCGGCGCTGCGCGAGGCCGAGAGCCGCGCGTCCATCGCGGAAACGCCGGTCTCGCGCAAGGAGCGTGAAGCCGTCACGGCGCACGGCCCGTATCTCACCCCGCTCGAGCGCATTCCCCGCGTGGACGAAACTGAGTGCGTCGGCTGCAACCTGTGTTCCCTGGTTTGCCCGGTAGACCAGTGCATTACCATGGTCCGTGTCGATACCGGCCTGCCGCCCGAGACCTGGGATGAACGCACTCGTAGCACAGCATGCGCTTCTCAACCGCAGTCATCGTGATCCGAATGGCCCGTACTTCCTCCTCTCTGTCATCCTGAGCGACCGTAGCGAAGCGAAGGAAGTCGAAGGACCTGCGGTTGCTTTTCGGACAAAAGAGTGGGATACAATGATTCCCAATCACCTTGCAAGCAAAGACCAGGAGCGGCTGCCATTTCGATCCTGACGCGCTCACGGCGCGTGAGGCGGTGATTATCGGTGCTGGGTTTTTGGTAATTTGTTTTGCCTACTCGATCTTGGGGCATGAGGCGTACGTAAAGTGGGGCGGCATGACTCTCGATACCGCAGCCATTTTTGGGTACTTTCTGCATGATAGTCGTCGATATTTCCGAGTTTCCAGGTTTTGGAAGTTGACATCGATCCTTCTGATCGTGCATCTGGTCGCTTGGATAGTACTCCTCATGCACGTTGAAAAATGGGGTCTTCCGGGGTTCATCATTATGGTCCTTGAACTGCCGGCGTTTTGGCATCTGCGGGACCGCCCCGGGCTCTTAGACTGATCAAAGAGGATATCGACCATGTCCACTGTACTGATTCAGAACGGAACCATCGTCAACGCCGATTCCACTGTCAAAGCCGACCTGCTCATTGAAGGCACGGCCATCAAAGAGATTCGCGCCGGCATTCCCGTCGCCTCCGCTGACAAGGTCGTCGATGCGCGCGGCCTGTTGCTGCTCCCCGGCGGCATCGATGCTCACACGCATCTCGATATGCCCTTTGGCGGTTCGAAATCCGCCGACGATTTCGAGACCGGAACGCGGGCCGCGGCCATCGGCGGAACCACAACCATCGTCGATTTTGCCATTCAGGCGCGCGGAACCAAGATGCGCGACGCGCTCGATACCTGGTGGAAGAAGGCCGAGGGCAAGGCCTGCATCGACTATGGCCTGCACATGATCGTCACCGACCTGCCCGACGCCGGTCTTGAAGACATGGACGATATGGTGAACGAAGGCGTGGCCAGCTTCAAGCTCTTCATGGCCTATCCCAACGTGCTCATGGTCGACGACGCCACCATCTTCAAGGCTCTGCGCCAGACGGCGAAGAACGGCGCGCTTGTCTGCATGCACGCCGAGAACGGCTCAGTGATCGACGTCATCGTGCAGCAGGCTTTGGCCGAGGGCAAGACCGCGCCCATCTATCACGCGCTCACCCGGCCCACTCTCGCCGAGGCCGAAGCCGTGCATCGCTCCATCGCCATGGCCGAGATCGCCGGCGTGCCGGTCTACATTGTGCATCTCTCCTGTGAGGACGCTCTCAACCAGGTGCGCGAGGCGCGCGACCGCGGCCTGCCCACCTTTGCCGAGACCTGCCCGCAGTATCTTCTGCTCTCGCTTGAAGACGTTGCCGACAAAGGCTGGGAGGGCGCAAAGTACGTTTTCACTCCGCCCCTGCGCGAACGCCGCAACCAGCCCAAGCTTTGGGAGGGTTTGCGCACCGATCATCTGCAGGTGGTCTCAACCGACCATTGTCCGTTCTGTTTCGCGGATCAGAAGGCGCTGGGCAAGGACGACTTCACCAAAATCCCCAACGGCGGGCCGGGCATTGAAAACCGCCTCCAACTGCTGCATCATCACGGCGTCGGCAAGGGCAACTTCTCGCTCAACCGCTTTGTGGAGCTGGTTTCAACCGCCCCGGCGCGCATCTTCGGCATGTATCCAAAGAAGGGCGTACTGGCCGTGGGCAGCGACGCCGACCTGGTGCTCTGGGATCCAGCCGAAGAGTACACCATCTCCGCCGCCACCCATCACATGCGCGTCGACTATTCCATGTTTGAGGGCTTTCACGTGCGCGGCAACGCCCGCGATGTTTATTCCCGCGGCGAGTTGATCGTCTCCGGCGGTAAGTTCATCGGCAAGCCGGGCCGGGGCAACTATCTGCGCCGCGAAGCACGCGGCGGCGCATGGAAGTAAGCTTTTCGCAGTAGAGCAATTCCGATCCTGATCGCAGAACCACGGCCGCGGAGGAGGTCCCGTGAGCGTAACCGATCCGTCTCTATCGAATCGCGACCTGGCGCCGACCACGCCGGCCCAGCGCACCTGGGGTTTCTACAACTACACCGCGCTCTGGTTCTCCATATGTATGGAGATCACCACCTACCAGCTTGCTTCCTCGCTCATCGCCAAGAGCATTAATCCGCGCGCCATCGCGGCGCTGGTGCTGGGCGTGACTATCGCGCTGATTGGCCTATTCGTCGAGCCGCTGCATTTCCTCTATGATTACGCGTGGTTCGTAGGCTTCTTTACCGTGGGCATTGTCTATGTCGCGCTGATGAAGCTGGCCGCGCCGGCCAGTTATCCCGAGGGCGCTGAAGAGGCTGCTTGATCGCAGTACGGAAATCCGTTCATGATAGGCGGGTGCCCCAGGTCTCGCCTTTGAGACCTGGGATCCACGTTTGACTATTCCACCATCGCATCCGCAATCGCCAAATTCTCATCCAGCGCCGCGATCCCCAGGTCCAGCTCTTCCCTTGTCACAATCAACGGAGGCGCGATGACGAAGTGGCTCACGAACGCCTGAATTGAAACTCCCTGCGCCATCATCTTCGCCGCAATCTGGTCCACCACCAGCGGCTTGCCTTTCACCTTGTCGCGCATGGTGTTGAAGAGCTGCTTGGTGGTGCGGTTCTTCACGATCTCCACGGCAAAGAAGAGGCCGAGGCCGCGTACATCGCCCACTGAAGGATGCTTCGCCTTCACCGCTTCAAGCTTGGCGCGCACATAGGGCTCCAACTCCGCCGCGCGTTCCACCAGCTTCAGCCGCTGCATCTCCTCTATGGTGGCCACCGCCGGCCCCAGCGTGAGCGGATGCGCCTCGTAGGTGTGGCCGTGCGAAAAATAGTGATCCTCAAAGTAGTCCGCAATTTTAGTCGTGGTAGCGCACAGGCCCAGCGGCACATACGCAGACGTAATGCCCTTGGCGGTAACCAGAATGTCGGGCTTCACGTTCCAGTGGTTCATGGCAAACCACTTCCCGGTGCGGCCCCATCCCGTCATCACTTCGTCGGCAATCAGCAGCACGCCATGCCGGTCGCAGATCTCGCGCAGACGCGGAAAGTACTCGGGCGGTGGAACCAGAACGCCATTGGTTCCCACTACCGGCTCGACGATAATGGCCGCCACGTCGCTCTCGTTGCGAATCATGTGCTCGATGTAGTCGGCGCAGGCGATGTTGCAGCTCGGGATAGCTGTGTCGAATCGGGCAGTCGTAGCAGTTGGTCTCCGGCGCAAACACAACGCCCGCGCCTTTGCCTGCCGGTTCCATGGCCCAGCGGCGCGGATCGCCCGTGGCCGCGATCGAGCCCATTGTCGAGCCATGATAAGAGCGGTAGCGGGAGATGATCTTGGTCTTGCCGGTGAACATGCGCGCGATCTTGAAGGCCGCTTCATTGGCCTCGGTGCCGCTGGTAGCGAAGAAGAACTTGTTGATGCCTTCGGGCAGAACTTCCAGCAGTTTCTCGCTCAGCCGCGCGCGCGCCGCGGTAGCATAGCCCGGGGTCACGTAGGCCAGTTCCCTGGCCTGTTCCGCAATCGCCTCCACCACGCGCGCATTCTTGTGGCCAAGGTTCACGCACATCAGTTGTGAGCTGAAGTCGAGGTAGCGGCGGCCTGCCCCGTCGGTAAACCAGCAGCCTTCGGCGTCTGTAACGTGCAGCGGCTTCCAGCCCTTCTGGAATCGCCAGGTGCCGTAGTTGGTTTGCCGCGTGATGGTGGAGATTTGCTCGGATGTCAGAGTGTTAGATGGAGAAGTTTCACTCATGGTTGCTGCCCTCCCGGGAGGATGCTTACACATCCTATCATCGCGGTCACACGCCTGGACCAGGCTCGTACCCGGCAGGTAAAGTGCGCGCGGAGCCGTCAGTAGAAGTCATGTGAGCGCACTTCGGCGCTGGAGATGTCGAGAGCAATTATTTCCCGCGCTTTGACGTGAATGACTCCATCCTGAAGCTGCAATTGTCCGTCGACGCGCAGGATGCGGCTGCGCGTAACGGCCAGGCGATTGGCTTCAAAGATATCCGGCGCGATGACCACGTTGGCAATGCCGGTCTCGTCTTCAAGCGAGAGAAACACGAAGCCCTTGGCGGTGCCGGGACGCTGGCGTGCGATTACGCATCCGGCGATGCTGACCGGTTGCCGATTCATGCAGTGCGCAAGTTCCTCCGCCGATCGAATGCCGTCGTTGCGGAGAGCTGCACGGTGGTAGGCCATCGGGTGCGGGCCGGTGGTGAGGCCGGTTCCGGCGTAGTCCGCTGCCAGGCGCTCTTCGTCGTTCATCCGTTTCAGAGGCGACTTCCCGCGCGCTTCGCCGCGTGCGCTCCCCGCATCGCGCAGCAACGGGCCCACTGCGTTAGCTGCCTCCTCCACCTGCCAGAGCGCGTCGCGCCGATGCTCCACATCGTCTATCGAGTTGAGCGCTCCGATCCGCGCCAGGGAAACCAGATCCTTGCGGTTGAGTTCGGGAACGCGCAGGGCCAGGTCGTCGATGGAGCGAAACTCGCCGCCAAGAGTGCGCGCCTGAACCAGCGCATCCGCCGCCGCGTGCTGCAGGCCCCGTGCATAGTTGAAGCCGAGGCGCAGCGAGAGTGCCGAGCCGGATTCAGCTTCGAGGGTGCAAAGCCAGTGCGAGCGTTGCACGTCGATAGGCCGCACCCGCAGGCCGTGGCGCTGCGCATCCTTGATGAGCACGGCGGGTGTGTAAAAACCCATCGGCTGATTGTTGAGAATGGCGCACGTGAAAGCCGCGAGGTAATGAACCTTTAGATAGGCCGACGCATAAGCGATCAGCGCAAAGCTGGCTGCGTGCGACTCAGGAAAGCCGTACATCGCGAACGAAGAAATACCCTGCACAATGTTGTCCTGGGCCGCGGCGTCGATGCCGTTGCGCGTCATTCCATCGCGCAGGCGTCCTTCCAGATTACGCATTCGCTGCATCGACCTGCGCATTCCTACTGCGCGCCGCAACTCCTCTGCCTCGGCGCCGCTGAAGCTGGCTACGGTCATGGCCATGCGCAGCAACTGCTCCTGAAAGAGCGGCACGCCGAGGGTGCGCTTGAGCACCGGTTCAAGCGATGGATGCGGATAGCTGACCTCCTCCCTGCCCTGGCGCCGGCGCATGTAAGGGTGCATCATCTTGCCCACGATCGGCCCCGGCCGGATGATGGCCACCTGCACCACGAGATCGTAAAATCGCGTGGGCGCATTGTGCGGAATCGACGCCATCTGGGCGCGGCTTTCCACCTGAAACATGCCCACCGTGTCAGCCTTGCACAGCGTTTCGTAGACCAGCGGATCTTCAGGCAGCGTGGCAAGGTCTACTTCCTTTTTGTAGTAGCGCGGAATCAGCTCGATCGAATCCTTGAGCACCGCCATCATGCCCAGCCCCAGCAGATCGACCTTGATGATGCCCAGGTCGGCGCAGTCTTCCTTGTCCCACTGCACCACCGTGCGGCCCGGCATCGACGCCCGCTCGATGGGCACCACGCGATTCAACATGCCCGCGCAGATCACCATGCCGCCGGAGTGCTGGCCGAGATGCCGCGGCATATCCTTCATGCGCAGGCATAGGTCGAGATAGCGCGCAATCCGTGGATGCCGAATATCGAAGCCTGCCTGATCGAAGTGGCGGGCCATGGTGTCGTTTACGCCATTCCACTCCCAGCGGCTCACCAGGCTGGAGAGCCGCGCGACCGTCTCTTCTTCAAAGCCGAGCGCCTTGCCCACCTCGCGCGCGGCGGAGCGGCCGCGATAGGTGATGACATTGGCGGTCATGGCCGCGCCCAGTGCGCCGTAACGCTCGTAGCAATACTGAATCACCTGTTCGCGCTCGTCGCCCGAGGGAAGGTCGAGATCGATGTCCGGCCATTCGCCGCGGCTCTCGCTCAGGAATCGCTCGAATAGTAGCTCCATCCCGACCGGATCGACAGCGGTGATTTCAAGCGCATAACAAACAGCGGAGTTCGCCGCTGAGCCCCGCCCCTGCACCAGGATTCCTTGCTGTTGGCAGTAGCGGATCAGGTCCCACACGATCAGGAAGTACCCGGCAAATCCCAGTTTGGCAATGAGCTTGAGTTCGTGTTGCACCTGCGCCTGAGCCTTTTCGAGCAGATGCTTTTTGAGCGCGGAGCCATAGCGTTTGCGCACTCCTTCGTCCACGCGTTTGGCCAGAAAGCTGTCCATCGTCTCGCCTTCAGGCACCGGATAATGAGGAAACTCGTAGCCGAGATTGTTGAGCGCAAAATCGAGCCGCTGGCTCACGATGCGAGTGTTGGCAACGGCCTCGGGAATGTCGCGAAAGAGTGCCGTCATCTCGCGGCCTGAGCGCAACAGCCGCTGCGCGTTAGCAGCCAGCAGGCGGCCTGCCTTATCCAGTGTCGTGTGATGACGAATGGCCGTGAGCACGTCGAGCAGTTCACGGTCGGCTTCCGTCGCATAGCGAACGCCGTTGCCGGCAATCACCGGCAGCCGCAACGATGAAGCGAGCGCCAACAACGCCTGGTTTCGGCACTCCTGGTCGCGCTGCGCGTGGCGCTGCACTTCGAGATAAAGGTGGGCGGGGCCGAAGATCGCCGTGAGCCGGGCGATGATTTTGCGTGCGGCATCGCTGCCACCCAGCGCCAACGCCGCGGCTAGCGGTCCCTCCTCGCCCCCGGTAAGACAGATCAACCCCGCGGAAAATTCTTCAACATCTTCTAGCGTGGCCGCGCCTTCGGCCTTGGTTGCTTCTCGCATCTTGAGGCGCGTGATGAGCTGGCAGAGATTCTGATAGCCCGCCTGCGAAGCGCACAGCAACAGCAGCCGCGGCGGCTGCTCAGGATGCTGGTGCGGCAGCCAGGCCGGCGGTGTGAGCATGTTTCCAAACGAACGCACCGCAATCTCCGCGCCGATATGCGCCTTCACGCCGCACCGTACACCGGCGGTGTGAAAGCGTGCCGCGCCGTAGAGCCCGTTGCGATCGGCAAGAGCCAGGGCGCGCATTCCGAGCTCGGCCGCGCGCTCAATCAGCGCTTCCGGCTGCGATCCGCCATCAAGAAAGCTGAAGGCGCTGGCGGCATGAAGCTCGACATATTCATCGCTTTCAGTCATAGAAAGCCTCAAGCCGCCACTCGTTCTTGTCGCGATCCATCACCAGCAGGCAGGCTACCTGCGCGCATCCATGCAACTCTGCCAGCACATCCCACTCGTCGCTATGCCAGCCGTCCATCGACCACCAGCATCCGCTGCTTCGCCATGGACCAAAGGATGTGGTGACCTTGTAACTTTGCCGGCCATCGTTGAAGATAGCCGGCTGTCCCCCGCGCAAGGCCATGCGAATCGCAAGCGGAGGCCGCAATCGCCGCAGAGCCAGGCGCGGCCGGCTAGCCTTCTCTTCAGCAGGCGGATTTTCCGCGACGAAAGCAGACATGCGGAAGCTGTTCGCGCGGTGCGTGTCCTCCAGTACCGGCGAGCCCACGCGATCTTCACCCGCGATCGCCTTCAATCGCGCGATGGTTACATCCAGCCTTGAGGGCTCAGGCGTCTGCGGCGCAAACAGTCCCAGTTGCACCTTCGCTGACTGCCCGGCCTCCGCGCTGAGCGTGAGCGACAGCACTGCCGCCGGCGGCGGGCTGGCTGCAATCTCCAGTTGCATCAGCTTGAGCAAAAATTTGCGATCGACGGAGGGCAACGCCGGGCGAATCATGAGCCGATGTGCGCTGCTTCCTTCAAGCTCCAGATCGGCAACCACCGAAGCAATCGACATGGCTCGCGCAGCGGCGCGCTGCACCAGGCTGTCAAGCATCCGCGCGCCTACAAACAGCAACGAGCCCATCTGCTCCACGGGAGTTTCAAACTCGCAGAACTCCCGGAGCGAAAACGCGGCCTCGATCGGCTGAAAGGTATGCATGTGCGTGCCCAGCGCAAGATTGCGACCGATCGATGCGCTCTGCCCGAGCCGTGCAATCAACTCCGCTTCAGGCAGTGCCGCCAACTCGCCCAGCGTACGAATGCCCCACACGGCAAGTGTCTCTGCGTGATCCTGTGAAAAATTCAACAGCGCAATCGGCAGGCTGGCCAATGCTTGCGCTTCTTCGCCCGCGCGGATCACGGTAATTCCACGCGACGCCGCGGCCAGCATTCGTGCCGCACTTAAGTTGGCGCTGACCGCGATTGAAGTTCGAAAGCCGGCAGCGATTAGCCCGTTGCGCAGCCGCTCGGCCAGCGCCCGGGGTGGTCCAAACAACCGCTCCGTGCCGGCAATATCCAGCACCAATGCGCACGCCGTTCCCTGGCTCGCCTCCTCGATGCGCGGCGAAAAGCTGGCCGCGCACTCCAACATCACCGCGCGCGCCGCAGCCTCACTCTCAAGCGAGCGAGGCAGCAGGCGCAGCCCGTGATTTTGCCCGGCAAGCGCCTCGGCCTCCAGCCTGGTCATGCCCGTTGCCGCTCCCTGCCGTCGCGCCAGCCTGTTCATTGAACAGACCTGCTCGAGCGGCGCTCTTCCCTCGAGCACCGCAACCGGCAGCGCCTGCAAATCCGGCCGCAGGCGCAGCAAGGCCTGCGATGGAAACTCGGCGGCATGAACGCATGCATACAGTCCCTGGCTCATGCGCTCTGCTCCAAATCCGATGCTCCGGCGGCATCCCAGGCGCCGGCGGCAGGCCATGCTGAGGCAGGCGGCTTCCTTTGCCCCATTGCAAACGGCGTTAATCTCTGCCGCTCACTCCGCACCTCATAGCAGAAGCCGCGCAGCACCGTTCCACCCGCAATCTGAGGGTTCAATGCCGCGCACTCCAGGGCCACGGCTGCGCTCGATTGCGCACAGTTCCCCTGCGCCACCACCACCAGGCAGGTGCGCGCCCGGTCAGCCGCCTGGCGAAAACGAAACCACGTCGCCAACGGAATTCGGCAGGCGTGCTCGGCCGCGGTATCGCCCAGGTCAAGCACAATGGCCCCGAATCCGCCCGCCTGCAGCAGCAGGTCAGTCGTTCGCAACGCCTGTTCGAGCCGTGTCCATGGTTTCGCCGCTTGCTTGCCCCGAACCGGCACGCCAACCTTCAGGCAACGCACCCACAGCAGTTGCCGCAAATTCACTCCGTTGGCTGCCGCCGATTCGGGATCGAATGCGTCGTCCGCATCTACCCATGCGCACACCTGCCCCCCAGCGGTCCTCTGCGCAAGAAAGGAGAGCACCAGGCTCGTGCGCCCGGAAGACTCCGGCCCGTTGACTTCGCTGATTGCCCCCACCGGCAACCCGCCGTCGAGCAAAGCGTCCACCTCGGCAATCCCCGTGGAAGCAGTCTCACGCACGGTGCGCGGCGCTGGAGTCAGCGCTGCCGGAAAGCTTCGTTCCAGGGCGTGCTCGATTTCGAGACGGAGGGCAGTGGCAGAGCGGATTGACATATTCGCCTTTTGTTCGCTATAGATTCAACCGGCCATCGCCCTCTTGTCAACAGTCTTTCCTGTAAATTCTCGCCTGCGCTGCGGTATTCTGAGGGCGCCATGTGTGGCCGCTTCGCCCGAAAATCGACGCAAGACCTTTTGGCTGAATGGTTTGGCGTGGAGCTCGAAGACATGCCCTGGTTTGCCCCCAGCTACAACGCCGCTCCGCAGAGCGTGCAGCCCGTGGTGCGGCCAGACTGGGACACCGGTAGCCGCGAGTTTGCCCTGATGCGCTGGGGACTGGTGCCTTTCTGGGCGAAGGATGCCAAATTCGGCTACTCCACCATCAACGCCCGGGCTGAGGAAGCTGCTGCCAAACCTGCCTTCCGGGATGCTTTGAAGAAACGGCGTTGCCTGGTGCCCGCCGACGCCTTTTACGAGTGGCAACGCCTGGATCCCAAGGTAAAGCGGCCCTTTGCCTTTGCCCTCAAGAGCGGCGACCCCTACGCCTTCGCCGGACTGTGGGACAGATGGCAAGGCAAAGATAATGCAGCACTTGAGACATTCACCATCCTCACCACCGATCCCAATGAGCTGATGGAGCCGGTTCACAACCGGATGCCGGTGATTCTCGATCCCGGGGATTACGATCGCTGGCTCGATCCGGAGACTACCGAGCGGCCTCCCGTTGACCTGCTGCGGCCCTACGCGGCCGAACGAATGCGCGCCTGGCCGGTGAGCCAACGTGTCGGAAATGTGCGGAATAATGACGCCGGGCTACTGGAACCGTCGCCGCTCACAGAGTGAAGCGGAAATCGCGCTGGCGGCCTGGTTGTTTAAGGTTGAGATGGGTATCTATGGCGCCCCATGCAGAGTCGAGCAGGCTATTGGGCGAGGTTGCCGAGCCATCCAATCCCGAATTCGGCGAATAGGAACCCGCTACCTTTCATCCACCGCGAAATAGCTCTTGACATGTTCCGCCGGACATGAAAGTTTCAGAGACAGTCGTCAGTCAAAAGACTGCGGCATTCAACTCTTCCCTTTTTTAACAAAAACTAGCCTACACATACCTTCCGGCATCCTAGGGCCCCTACGGGCAGTTCGTTTTTCGTGCTGTAAATGTGCATCCAATCGCTGTGCGGCTGGATGAGTACCCCAGCCTGGCGCCATCGAACCTGCCGTTCAGGTCGGGCGCGAAACCAAAAATGACTTCGTGCGGTTAAGGCAAAAGAACAACTCAACCTGCGTTTGGGCCTGTTGGAAGCGAAAGCGGGAGTTCCGGAATCAGTTTGCAAAACAAACGGGGTCGCCTAGCTGCCTCAGGTGACTGGTATTGCTAACGAAAGTGAATGAGAAAAGGAAAGAGGGTATCAAGTATGCAGCAAGTGAAAGGTCGTAGTGCGATGGCGAGAAGTCTCATGGCTTTGATTCTCGTCACATTCGTTGCGGTTGGCGTGGCATTCGGGCAGACGGGATCCTTGAGGTTCGAAATCCCGTATCAGTTTAGCCTCGGTTCCAAGGTGCTGCCGCCGGGAACGTATACCTTCTCAGTGAACAGTTTTGGGCTCGACGTGCAATCGGAAACCGGCACACGGTTTAGCTCGCACATCATCACATGGATCAGTGGGCCTGGCGAACTTCTTCGCGACGGCTCTCTCGTATTTGACAAGGCGAATGGAGGCCGCGTCCTTTCCGAAGTATGGATGCCCGGCGCCAATGGCCTGCTTCTCCACAGTATCCCGAAAAACCACGAACGCGATGTGTTGATGGGTTCCAGTCTCGGCCTGAACCCGACCCGCGCCGTCTCCGGAAAAGAGGCCTTCGATCTGACCTGCGCCAAATGTCATGGCGCGGACGGCAACGGCAATAAGGACGCTAGCAAATTCTTCAACACTACGATTCCGAGCCTCACCTCGCCAGAGGTGCAAAACAAGACAGACGATGAGTTGAGAAGGCAAATCAGCTTGGGCAGCAGCAAGATGCCGCCTGTCGAGATCGACGAGTCTGGTTTCCGGCATCGTCTCCCACCACAAGACGTGGATGCCGTGATTGCCTACGTGCGCACTCTGAAACGGTAGTTTCATCGTCGCTCCACGATTGCTATACCTCAGAGCTTCGTGCCCATCCTTGCGCCTTTTTGCCGGCGCAAGGATGGGATATCTCCGTCCTCAACCGGAGCCGGAACACCTGAAGCGTAGGTTCGCGCGTAATGATCGGCTAGCCTGTAGGAAATCAAGTGAGTTCAGCATTTCTGGATATGCTCCGGAAGTATCGCTGGCTGCTGGAGCACTCACTCGTGCTCGCCATTGGCATGTCCATCAACATGAAGGCGTAGATGATCTTGCCGGCGCTTCTGCGGAAACCTTGATTCGCGGCGAAGGGAAAGCAAGAAGCAGAAACCGAACACCTTAAACTGACCTTGCCCCCGCAAAACGTACTCCTTAGCAAGCTGTTCTAATGCGAAAGGGTAGCGAAGATGAGGAATGGGAAGCGGGGCAGGTACACGCTTGAATTCAAGCAAGAGGCGGCGCGGCTTGTTGAGTCGGGCCAGAGCCAAGCAGCGGCAGCACGCAGCTTGGGAGTGGTTGAACAAACTTTGGGCAACTGGGTCAGGGAGCATCGAGCTGGAACCTTGAAGGGTGCCAGCAGCAAGCCGTTGGTTAGCGCTGAGCAGATGGAGAACAGCCGTCTGCGTGCGGAACTGGCGCGTGTGACGATGGAGCGCGACATCCTGGGAAAAGCGACGGCGTACTTTGCGAAGTGCCAGAAATGAAGTACGCCTTTATTCAACGCCACAAGCTGGTCTGGCCGATCTGTGTGCAGTGCCGGGTTCTGCTGGTGAGCGTCTCTGGCTACCATGAACACTTGGCACGTCGCGTGGATATTGCCCAGCGCCGCCATCTGAGCGATGAAGCACTTTTGGTTCACATCAGCGCCGTCTATGCGGAAAATCGGGGTGCGTATGGGTGGCCGCGCATCTGGCGGCAACTGCGGGCGCAAGGCATTCGCGTGGGCAAGCTGCGGGTACAACGACTGATGCAGAAACACGGCATCCAGGCCCGTGGCAAGCGGCGTTTCCGCGTGGCCACCACCGACAGCAAGCACGGTCTTCCGATTGCGCCCAACCTGCTTGATCGCAAGTTCACTGTAGCCGCGCCCAACCAGGCTTGGGTCGGTGATCTGACCTATATCGCGACCGAGGAAGGCTGGCTGTTTCTGGCTGTAGTGATCGATCTGTTCAGCCGCAAAGTGGTGGGCTGGTCGATGCGGCCCGACATGCAGCGCAACCTGGTGATCGATGCTCTGGAGATGGCCTGGTTCAAGCGCAATCCAGGCAAGAATGCAGAACTGATCTTTCATAGCGATCGCGGCAGCCAATACGCCAGCGAGGACTTCAGTGAGGTACTCAAAGAACATGGCATTAGGCCATCGATGAGCCGCAAGAGCAACTGCTGGGACAACGCCTGTTCGGAGACGTTGTTTGGTTCGCTGAAGGTGGAACGACTGCATGGCCAGCGTTTTGAAACCATCCGCGAGGCCAAGGATGAAACCATCGCTTGGCTGCTCTGGTATAACCGAACACGAATGCACTCGACGCTGAACTACATTAGCCCGATGCAATTCGAGCAAGACTGGATGGATGCTACGGTGAAGATCGCCGCCTGAGAGTTCGAGGTGATCGAGACAGGCCGTGGAAATGACGGTTTGTGGAAAGCCCGGAAAACGATGGTGCTGTTTCCCGCCCTTCCCACAAACCTTGGAAATCGATGAAGCCGATTCCCACATTTCCACCGCCACGACTACGACGGGGATGATTAAACTTCCCCCAAACCCGGCCGGTTAAGAGATACGCATTCTGAGGGCAAGGTCAAACAGATGATTCAAATTAACTTAATTGATTTTATAGGATTGAATAAGAATCTTGGTGCCGAAGAAGGGACTCGAACCCCCACACCCTTGCGAGTACGTGGACCTGAACCACGCGCGTCTGCCAATTCCGCCACTTCGGCACAGTACACATGCTCAGCGCTCTCTGCTGAGCAGCCAGCAACTCTGAGTCTCGCAAATGCCGCATCTGGTGTCAAATTCCGCGCCATGAGCGAGGGCCGGGGCTTTGCGCCCCGGCCTCTGCTGCCGGCACTCTCTTACACCAGCTTCGCGTCCAGCGTGACTTCAGTGTTGTTGGCAAAGAGCTTGGAGATAGGGCAGCCGCCCTTGGCATCGGCAGCGGCCTTGTCAAAGACCTCCTTGCTGGCGCCGGGAACGCTTGCGGTCGTCGTGAGGGCGATCCTGGTAACGGCGAAGCCCCCATCGGTCTTGGCCAGGGTAACCGCCGCGTGAGTTTCGATCTTCGTTGGGGTCAGGCCCGCGCCGCCCAACTGCGCGCCAAGAGCCATTGAGAAGCAGCTGGCGTGGGCCGCCGCGATCAGTTCCTCGGGGGTGGTGCCGGTGTCGGCGCCTTCAAAACGCGTGGCGAAGGAGTAGTTTGCGTTCTTTAGCACGCCCGTCGCCGTCGATATCGTGCCCTTGCCTTCCTTCAGTGAACCTGTCCAAACCGCACTTGCTTTGCTTGCCATAGTCCCTCCTTGGGGGATTTGAAATCCTGTTGTTGTCGTCCGATGCGCCGCATGGGGAAGCGTGGTGCGCCGCTGGGGAGTTGATGCGCGAGGCGACTGCCGGAACCATTCGCGGCAGCTGGGCCTGCTTTTCCATGGTAATCTGTCGGGCATGTTGCCGCAGCGGCCGTCGGCCCTCAATCCCGATTTTCCGGATGTTTTCTCACCTGGTGAGCCGGCCGGCCCCGGCGCACAGCCGGTCGAGCACTATTGCCAGGTATGCCCCACCTGCGGTTACCGGCTCACCGGCCACCACTGCAAGCTGGTCTGCACGCAATGCGGCTATTACCTGAGCTGCGCGGATTACTACTGAGTTGCGCGGCGCGTGATCGATTGACACCGGCTTAAACGGGACCCGGGTAGCCCGATCCGCGGCAAGCCGCATCGACTTTCAGGGTGTTCCCACCCGCCTCCTTATCCATCAGCCATAAGTACGTGTCGAGACTGTGCCAGCATGCCAGCGTGGAATTGACCGAGTTGAACGGGGGATTCAACTCCAGGTCGTTCCCCACATGTTCATAAGGAAATGGAGGCGCCTGCGGAACGATGTCCGGCCGGTTGTAGATGCGATAGGTATCCGGCACAACCGAATCGTAGGTGTGCTGAAACATGAGTTCGCCCACTCGGGGGCTGGCAAAGGTATAGACTGTGGTTCCGCTCGAGCCGACGCCGCTATTGAGGCCGGCATCCAATGCCAGCAGAGTCGCAAGCGCCGCTCCCAGGCTGTGTCCGGTAACGGTAATGCTCGATACTCCGCTCGTGCTTACCAGATTCGTAATCGCGTCAATGGCAGTGGGCGAATTGGGGTCCGCGCCTGCCCGCAACGACCTGTAGATTGCGGTAAAGCCATCCTCGGTCAGTCCGCCGCCCGCGTGGATCGGGTTGGGAACAAACAGGAATGCAAAATCATGGAGCCATTCCTCGATGGTTTCTGTTCCACGAATCGCCGCAACCAGCTCTCCGGCGGCCGACGTTGCCAGAAATCCATAAGTTACAGTCTCCCCTGAGTGGGGTGAGACGTCCGTAGCCAGTTCGTTGCCATAGAGGGCCTCGACATATGTGTAACCTGCCTGGGCAATCGCTGCGATTGCACCTGGCGTGTATGGGGCGGCCGGGCCCACGCTGTAGGCGATGTTCACGAGTTGGGCATATCGAATTGCAGCTTTCCAGTCGACTGCGGGCATAGCGGAGTCTCCTTCCGGGCGGATACAAGCTAAAGATAAAGCTCCCAGCTTTGAGAGAGCACGACCTTAATTGTGCAGCAGACTCACCAAAATAGATGAGGGCTTCTGCCCTTGAGATTTGCAGCTCGTAGGCCTGGATCTGAATCAGCCTTTTCCCCGCAGCCTGTTTAGCCCTTGCGGCAACTCTTTCCCCCCCAGATTCATCCACCGCTACTGAGCCCGGCTCGCCTTCCGCGCGGCTTCGAAATCGTCTCCGGGAAACCATTCCACGGGTTTGGGCTGTTCGCTGGCCAGCCAGCCCAGCACAAAGCCGAAGCGCGCCAGTTTGGCGTTGCCGCGAAAGTCCCAGTCCGCGTGGTACTCGTCGGAAGGCTGGTGGTAGTGGTGCGCGGTGTAGTCCGCCATCTGCTCGCGGCCCCACTCCGGCGTGTGGCCTTCGAACAGATCGCCCTGGTCGACGGAAAATGCCGGAATGCCGACGCGCGCCAGCGAAAAATGGTCGGAGCGGTAGTAGTGGCCCGCCATGGGGTTGGGATCGGGCAGCAGCGCCAGGTCAAAGGCTTTGGCGACGGTCTGGACAGTGGTCCAGAAGTCGATGCGCTCGGCTCCGCCCAGGTTCACAGAGCGTGGAGTCCCGATGGGCAGCAACATATCGTAGTTGAGGTCGAGCGTGATGTGGCCCGCGGGAACGGGCGGGTGCATGCTCAGGTATTGCGAGCCAAGCAGGCCCTGCTCCTCGGCGGTGACAGACGCAAAGTAGACGGCGTGGGGCGGGCGCACACGGGACTGCGAAAAGGCGCGAGCCATTTCAAGCAGGATGCCGCAGCCCGTACCGTTGTCGGCGGCGCCGTTGTAGATGTTGTCGCCCTTGGCATCGGGGTCGATGCCGAGATGGTCGTAGTGGGCGGTGTAGAGGACAGCCTGGTCCGCAGAGCTCACGCCTGCCACGCGGCCTACGACGTTTGAACTCACGTAGCGGCGGACGCGGCTCTCTACATGGGCCCGGAGCCTCACCGGAAGTTCAATAGCGTGAAACGCCCCGGGCTTCCCCGCTGATTCGATGGCCCGATCGAGGTCGCCGAGGCCGGCCATTGTGAGCAGCCGCTGCGCCACGCCGTGTTGAATCCAGGCTGCGGCGCGCAGCGTGGCTGAAGGGTCGCCCTGGAGATAGCTCTTCTCCACGGCCTGCGAGTTTCGGACCACATCCCATGGGTAGCTGGCGAGGTCGGTCCGGTGGATGATGAGCACGCCTACGGCTCCGCGGCGCGCGGCTTCCTCGTATTTATAAGTCCAGCGGCCGTAATAGGTCAGCGCCTTGCCCTTGAAGAACTTGTCATCGTTTGAAGGCGGTTCATTCACGATGATCAGGGCGATCTTCCCTTTCAGGTCAACGCCGGCGTAGTCGTTCCAGTGGTACTCTGGCGCATCGATGCCGTAGCCGACAAAGACAATCGGCGCGTCGATGTCGGCGCTCGTCTGGCCGGTCTGGTCCTTGGATACGATCTCGGAACCGTAGGCCAGGTCGACCGGCTCGCCGCTGGCCGGCACCAAGGAGAACTTCGTTTTGTCCTCGATAGTGTGCACGGCCACCAATGGAACGCGTTGAAAGTAGGTGCCGTTGTCTCCGGCGGGTTCTACGCCCTCCAGGGCAAACTGGGTGGCGATGTACTCGGCGGCAAGCTCGGCTCCGCGGGTGCCCGGACCGCGGCCTTCGAGCAAGTCGAGCGACAGGAAACGCACGTGAGCGCGGATCTTCTCAGGATCGATCGAGGCGGCGGCCGCGCGTGCTTCCGCGGGTAATCCGGCAATTTCGGGAACCGAAGCAGCGGCGGGCTGCTGCGCGTTGGCCAGAGGTACGGCCATAACGGCTGCTGACAGAACGAATAAAACCAGAATGCGGCGCATGGAATCTCCGTTGATTGAAAGGCTGTTGCGGCAAATTCGCCTAAAAGAAGAATCGAATCGGCCCCTTCAGAGTACGTCCGTGTCCCGTTGTGGGGCAATGGCATCCAGCGCTTTGGTGGGCAGCAGGTGGGCGCGGGAGAGCACCTTGCGCGTCAGGCCGGTAAGCGCCATGCCGGCAGCCTCGCCCAGCGGAACCCAGCGGCGCTCGCCACCGGGCACCGTCATCGTTTCAATATCGTCTTCAAACACTATTCGGATGCGCACGTAGTAGTTCACCTGCATGATGGCGTGGCGGACGGTCATGCGCAGATCTCTCTCGGGGACAGCGGAGTCGCGCAAAGCGGGCAGTTCCCACAGGCCCGGCATCACGGTTTGCGCGGCAGAACGCTGTTCCAGCAGCACCTCCCTGCCGCCGGAACCGCGAGCCTTCTCGGCATTCCGGCCGATCCGAACCGAGAGCGCGTGTGCAACCTCGCGGCTCAACATGCGCGACCGCGGCAACGTCTTGTGTTCGCCGCGGGTCTTGCAGTCGGCTGAGATCGGGCACATCAAACACTTTGGATTGCGGGGCAGGCAAACGGTCGCTCCCAGTTCCATGAGCGCCTGGTTGAAGTCGCCGGGACGGTCGGGGTCAACAAGCCGCGCCGCCAGTTCCTCAATTTTTCGTCTGAGAGCAGCCGCTCCGGCGCGGCTGGCGCTCTCCCAGCCGGCCAGGCGGCACAGCACCCGCTCCACGTTGCCGTCCACCACCGCCACCGGTTCGCCGTGAGCGATGCTGGCAATGGCTGCGGCCGTGTAAGAGCCAATGCCGGGCAAGGCACGCAGCTCCTCTGAGGTTTCAGGTAGATTGCCCTGGTAGTGGTCGGCCACATACCGCGCGGCTTTGTGCAGCATGCGCGCGCGCCGATAGTAGCCCAGCCCGCTCCACTGCGCCAGCACCTCCTGCTCCGGCGCCAGGGCCAGCGAGAGGAGCGAGGGAAAGCGGGCCATGAACGCCTGGTAGCGTTCAACAACCACGGCCACGCGGGTCTGCTGGAGCATGATCTCGGAAACCCAGATGGCGTAGGGATAATTGCTGTTGCGCCAGGGCAGGTCGCGGCGGTTGCGCTCATACCATTCGATCAGGCGGCGCCGCAGCCTGGCGATCTTTGCCCGATCCTGGTCCTGCCTGGCCATTCGCTCAGATTAAGGCATTTACCAAAATGGTGCTTTTCCCGATTATTGACTATCGGGATGCCGACGGCATTCCATGGCACGAATTGGTGATTGCGCCGTACAACCTCCAAAGCTAGTTTGGAATCAGTCCCCCAACTCCGCGTGGCGCTGGACGTGCGGGCGCATGGCTGGATTTCACAGTAGTCCCGGCTGGGTTCAAGGACAGGGGAAACGAATTGCAGTTATCCGATCTCAAGTTTCTGGAGGTTTCCGCTTGAAACGTATTGCCGTTTACCTGACCCTTGCCATGCTGGCTGCATCGCCGGCACTGATTGCTCAAACCACCTCTGCTCCTCAGGACTTGCAAATCCCCCGTTATTACGCGGTTTCCGGCGGCGCGTCGCAGGTCACCTCCACCGTAAACAAGTACGGAACGGCTCCCAAGCCGTTTTCGCGGCTAGCTTTCGGCGGCGGCATCTCGGCCATGGGCATCAACATGCAGGCAGCGGTCAACGCGAACCGCTACATCAACCTGCGCGGTACCGGCAACTATTTCAATTACACCATCAGCAACATCTCATCGAACGGACTGAATCTGAATGGCAAGCTGAACTTTGCCGCTGCCGGAGCTTCCGTGGACTTCTATCCGTTTCCAAATCACGGATTTCGTCTAAGCCCCGGAGCATTGTTCTACAACCAGAACACCGTCGGTGCCAATGTGACTGTTGCCGGCGGGACCAAGTTCACGCTCAACAGTGTTAGCTACTACGCTTCGAGCACGAATCCCATCACAGGCAACGGCAGCCTGGGCCTGAACACCTCGAATCCGGCGTTCACCATGACCACCGGCTGGGGCAACATGATCTCCCGCAGGGGCGGACGCTGGTCCTTTCCCTTCGAGCTGGGCGCGGCCTTTATCGGCGTTCCCTCGGTCAACGTCGCTCTCACCAGCGGCCTCGCCTGCAATGCCCAGGGTCAGAACTGCGTCAACGTCGCCACCGACCCCAACGTCCAGGCCAACCTTCAGGCCCAGATCGCCAAGTACAAGAGCGACCTGAACCCGTTCAAGTACTATCCCATCGTCTCCTTCGGCGTCGGCTATAACTTCAACCTCCGCTAAGTCTCCCAGCAACGCGTAAAAGGGCCGCTCCCATTCGGAGAGCGGCCCATTTTCTTCGACGCGGCACCCGTGCCCACTCTATATTTCACCTGTCATCCCGAGCGATCATTGCGAAGGGAGTCGAAGAACCTGAGGTTCGCCGGGTGCCCCAGGGTCCGGGGTCCCCACAGAAAGGTCTTTTTCTGTGGGGTGGAGATCTCGCTTTTGAGACCCAGGAAAGCAGGACTGCGAACTCCTACCCCAGCAACTCCCCAACAATCTCCGCCGCAGCCTTGAGCGCCGCATCGATCTGTGCCTGATCTTTTCCGCCCGCCTCGGCGATCTCCGGTTTTCCGCCGCCCGAGCCGCCCACCAGTTTGGCCACGGCGCCCACCAGCTTGCCGGCCTGAATGCGCTTGATCAGCCCCGGCGTAACTCCCGCGATAAGTGCCACCTTGCCCTCAGGCTGAGCGGAAGCCAGCACCACCACGCCCTCGCCGAGTTTCTGCTTCAGGTTATCCACCAGTGTGCGCAACTGCCCGCGCTCCAGCGAGTCGGCGCGAAGCGTAACCAGCCGCACTCCCTTCACCTCCACGCCGCGGCTGAGCGCCTCGTCCAGCGCGCCCGAGGCCGACTTCATCCGCGCCTCTTCCAGTTCCCGGCGCAGACGCTTCAACTCGTCTTCCTGGCTGGCCAACCTTCCACGAAACGCCTCCAAAAGGCCGCCCCCCGCAGGGGGGGACACTTGCGCCGCAAGCTGGGCCACCGCGAAGTCCTCGCGGAAAGTGTTCAGCGAGCCAAATCCGCTGATCGCCTCAAGACGCCGAACGCCGGACGAAACCGATCCCTCGCTCACAATCTTGACCAGGCCGATCTCGCCCGTTGCGCCCGTGTGCGTGCCGCCGCACAGCTCAGTCGAAAATCCATCCGACAGCTTCACCACGCGCACCTTGTCGCCATACTTTTCGCCGAACAGCGCCATGGCGTGGAACTCGTTCACGGCCACGTCGATAGGCACGTCCTCCAGCGTTTCAACGCGCGCATTGGCCAGCACCTCGCGGTTCACAATCGACTCGATCTCTTCCAATTCCTCATCTGCCACCTGGGCAAAGTGAGAGAAGTCAAAGCGCAGCCGATCAGGATGGACCGCCGACCCCGCCTGCTTCACATGCGTGCCCAGAACCTGGCGCAGCGCCGCGTGCAGCAGGTGAGTCCCGGTATGGTTGCGGCGGATGGAATCGCGCCGCTCGCCATCGACCACGGTGTTCACGCGGTCGCCCACGGCTAGCGGCTGTTTCAGCAGCGCATGGTGCGCGCGCACTCCTTGAACAGGCAGAACGCAGCCGGTAATTTCCGCTATCGTGGAATTCCCGTCCAAAGCCAGGAAAAAGCCTGTATCGCCCACCTGCCCGCCGGAGTCGCCGTAGAAACTCGTATGATCCAGCACCACCTCGACCTCGTCTCCCGTGGCGGCCGCCGGAACGCCCGCGCCATCCTTCACGATGGCCAGAACTTCGCAGTTGGTCGAGTTGAACTGCCGGTAGCCTTCGAATGCGGTCTTCGGCAAATTGCGAAATGCCGGGCTCGCGGATTTCTGACTCCCGCCCTTCCACGAAGCGCGCGCCCGAGCCTGCTCCTCAGCGCGGGCTCGCTCGAAACCTTCGTCATCGAACTTCACCCCAGCGTCGCGCGCGGCGTCGACCATGAAATCGAGCGGAAGCCCGAATGTCTCGTAGAGGTGGAAGGCCTTTTCGCCCGTAAAGCTGCCTTGCAGCTCCTCGTTCAGACGAGTCACGCCGATTTTCAACACCCGGTCAAACTGCTTCTCTTCCGCCTCGACAACCTTGGCCACACGCGCAGCGGAATCCGCAAGTTCCGGATAAGCCCCCTGCATCAAATCCCGCACCGCATACACCATCTCGAACAGAAACGGCTGCTCCTGTCCGAGCAACCGCCCGTGTCGAATACCGCGCCGCAAAATCTTCCGCAGCACATACCCGCGCCCCTCGTTCGACGGCAGCACGCCGTCATTGATGAGGAACGTAGCCGCGCGAGCGTGGTCCGCAATGATACGGAGGCTGGCATTGCCAACCAACCCCGCTGACTCGCTGACTTGCTGACTCGCTAACTCGCTGCCCTTGTGATTTCCTAACTCCGCACGCTCCGCTAACCCCGCTAACTCCGCTGCCCTTACAATCAGCGGCGTAAACAGATCCGTCTCAAAATTGCTGACCTTCCTTTGCAGCACGGCCGCCACGCGCTCCAGCCCCATGCCGGTATCGATCGAGGGCTTGGGCAGCGGCCTGAGTTGGTAGCTCACAGTCCCCCCTCCAGAACCTGGAAGCGCGGAGCGCTCGAACTGCATGAAGACCAGATTCCAGATTTCGACGTAGCGGGCGTCATCGTGGCCGAAAGGCTTATCGACCCCCGGAGTCTCTGCCGCCTCCAGCCCCATGTCGTAAAAAATCTCCGAGCAGGGGCCGCAGGGCCCGGTTTCCCCCATCTGCCAGAAGTTGTCCTTGAGGCCGTTCTGGTGAATGCGCTCCTTCGGCACTCCGGCCTCGATCCAGTAGCCCTCGGCCTCGTCGTCGCGGGGCACACCCTCTGCCCCTTCGAAAATCGTCACATAAAGCCGGTCCTTCGGAATCCCGAACCACTCCTCGCTGGTCACCAGCTCCCACGCATACAGAATCGCCTCGCGCTTGAAGTAGTCGCCGAACGAGAAGTTGCCCAGCATCTCAAAGAACGTGTGGTGGCGGCGCGTAAAGCCAACGTTTTCAAGGTCATTGTGCTTGCCGCCCGCGCGGACGCATTTCTGCGAAGTGGTCGCGCGTGTGTAGTCCCGCCGCTCCGCCCCCAGAAACAAATCCTTGAATTGGTTCATCCCGGCGTTGGTAAACAGCAGCGTCGGATCGTTGGCAGGCACCAGCGAGGAAGAGTGCACCCGGCGGTGTCCCTTCAACTCAAAATAGCGCAGAAAAGCTTCGCGTATCTCGTTCCCGGAGCGGTATTTCATCTCGTAAATAGTGTAATTGGCAGATAGGAGTTGCGCATATTGCGCCGATAGTGGGTGGAGCGGTATACTCTTATAAAGCCCATACGAAGTGGGCCCTTACCATGGCTACAGAAAGAGCACATGTCGCACTCCCCGCAGGGCTGCTCAAAGAGATCGACGCCCTGGTCGGTCCTCGGCAGCGAAGCGCATTCATAGCCGAAGTAGCATCCGCGGAGGTCAAGAAGCGGAGGTTGCTGGAGTTCTTGCGTAGCTCCGAGCCCGTGTGGAAGGATGAGGATCATCCCGATCTAGCCAAAATGGGCACCGCTGCGTGGGTGGAATCTCTCCGCAACGAACCGAGCACCCGGCTTCAGGGGCGGGACGAGCATCTTGATCCGCTATGACGCCAACTTTTTCGGGTTCACTGCTCTTGCTCGATAGCACGGTGCTTATCGACGTGCTCCGAAATCGCAACCAGCGGCGTGCATGGCTGGAGCAATTGGTATTGTCGGGAAAAGTGCTCGCCACTTCTGCAATCAGCATCGCCGAGGTCTACAGCGGTCTTCGCCCCGGCGAAGAAGCGGCCACCAGAATGCACCTGGCAAATCTGGAGTGGCTGCCTGTTTCAGCCCCTATTGCCGAGCAGGCAGGCTTGATCAAAGCCGGCTTAAGCCGTCAAGGGCGCACCCACAACATTACCGACATGATGATCGCGGCGACGGCGATTGAATATGGCTGCGCCCTCGCTACCGACAATCAAAAGCATTTTCAGATTCCGGGATTGACGTTAATCCCGTTGCCTTAGCGATTACTCTTCGTGCCGCTCCTCATCCAGATTGTCGAGCGCGGCCAGCGCCTCATCTGGCACGTTCCACTGGCGAAGAATCTTGTAGATCACCCCGGTCGAAAATCCCGCCGCAACCAGCCGTCGCATCACCCGCGCAGTTTCTTTCTCGTTTTCCGGCTTGCGGATGCGCTTGCGCTCCAGATGCTGGCGGGCCAGGGCCTCCTCGTTGGTCTGGCCGTACCGGGCCTCCAGGGTCTCGGCGATCAGCTCCGGCTTGACGCCCTTTTGTTGCAGGTCCTGCCGCACGCGCCGGACGCCCAGCTTCTCGTTCTCCTGGCGCAGCCGCGCGTAGGTTTCGGCAAAGGCGGCATCGTCCAGGTAGCCGTACTCGCGCAGCCGGACGAGAACCGCTGCAATAGCCGCTTCTCCGCGCTCGCCCGGCTCGACACGGGAGTGCATCAGCCGCCGCAGCTCAGCTTCGGAGCGCATCTGCCGCCCCAGCGTTCTGGTGGCGTACTCGTAGAGCCCCGCTTCGTTCAGGAACGAGCGCGGCTTGCCGGATTTGCGTTGAAAGGGCAGCTTTTAGCTCCTGGCTTTTAGCCTCTAGCCCATCGTTCCTTGCGGCCCATGCTTTTCTGCCCGAATCCTTCCATGTACTTCTTGTTCGAACCGAGGTCCGGAATGCCCGAATCGAACGTTCCCATGCCAATCAGCTTCTTAGCGCGATCAGGGCCGCGTGGACCGGCATTCGCTGTCGAAGCCCCTCGCTGCACAATGCCGGAATTCCGCTTTTTGGGTTTCGACATCATTAGATCGCTCCTGGTGTTCTGTCTCTAAAGTTCATCTTCATAAATGCTGTCATCCTGAGCCACCGTAGCGAAGCGCAGGGAGTCGAAAGCCTGCCCTGAGCCTGCCGAAGGGGATCTGCGTTTAGGGCACTTCTGGCATGACACCAAGCCTCAAGAAAAATGGAATGAACTTCTGAGACATCAGACTGGTACAAACAAGCTAACAGCTAAAAGCTAATGGCTAGAAGCTGCCTTTCCCGTCCATTCATCCACCCAGTCGTTCACCGTCTTATACCAGAGTTGCGAGTTCTGCGGCTTCAGCACCCAGTGGCCCTCGTCGGGAAAGTAGAGCATCTTGCTCGGCACCTTCAGCCGTTGCAGAGTATCGAAAAGCTGGAAGCCCTCGCTCACATCCAGCCGGTAGTCGAGTTGCCCGTGGATCACCAGCGTCGGCGTCTTGAAGTTCTTCGCCGCCAGCATCGGCGACCACTTGCGGTAGGGATTCTCCGCGTCCGGCTTGCCGTAGTAGTCCCACGGGCGCCCCTGGAACTCCCACTCGTTGAACCACATCTCCTCCGTCGACCCGTAGGCCGATTCGGGATTGAACATGCCGTCGTGGGAGACGATGCACTTGAAGCGGTCCGTATGCCCCAGCACCCAGTTGGCCATGTATCCGCCATAGCTCGCGCCCAGCGCGCACTCGCGGTTCTTATCAATGAAAGGATAGTGCTGCTCGGCGTAGTCCAGCCCCTCCATCAGGTCGGTAAAGGGCTTGCCGCCCCAGTCGCCGTTCACGCCGTCCACAATTGCCTGCCCATACCCCGTCGACCCGCGCGGATTGATCATCACCACCACGTAGCCGTTGGCGGCAAAAAGCTCCGGGTTCCAGCGATAGCTCCAGGAATCGCCCCAAGCCCCCTGCGGCCCGCCGTGAATCAGAAACTTCACCGGATACTTCTTCGCAGCATCGAACCCCGGCGGCCGAATGAGAAAGCCCTGCAGCTTGGTCCTGTCCGCAGCCGTGAACCAGAAAGATTCTTGTTTGGGAAGATCGAGCTGTGCCAAAAGCGCATCGTTGAGATGGGTGACTTGCTGAGGAACGTTGACGGGCGTAATGTCTTCGCTTCGTTTGTTGAGATCGGACGAAAAGACCCGGATAACGTGGAAACCGTCGTCCAATCCCGTCAGGAGGTCGGCCATCACAACCTCGGTCGGACGGTCCACCCGCACGAGGTCGCCCACAACAACATTCTGCCCGTTCCTCACCATGGTGTGAATCTCGCTCCACTCTCCAGCGGCTCTGCCGAAACGGCGCAGCTCTCCTGTAGAAATGTCCACGCTGTAGATCGGAGCTTCACCAGCGTCGCCTGAGACGAAATAAACCCGCCTCGATTCTTTGTCCCAGACGAACTCATCCACCCAACGATCGAAATTTGCGGGGGCACCATTCGGAAGCTTCGCATCCTTTAGCAAATCCTTGATCGTCTTCGCCGCCCGGTCGTAGAGCACCAGCCGAAACTTATCACCCTCATATCCCGCCCGCGCCTGCGACCGCCACGCCAGGTACTTCCCATCCGGCGAGTAAGCGGGCTTGAAGTCGCCGCCGAGCGAAGTGACACCTTCACCGGCTTGGCCGCCGGATTGGTCAGATCGAGCGTAAAGATGTCGGCGTTGGTCGAGATGGCCGGCTCGGGATCGAGATTCTCAGTAAACGCCAGTTCCTTCGAATCCGGCGCAAAGGCGCAACCGCGCCGCCGCCTTCGAGCGAAAACGGCGGAACGTCATGCGGATCGTTAGGCGTCAAGTCCCGCATTCCACCGCTCTCAACCGAAACAAAAAAGAGATGCGAACGCTTGTCGCCGGTGAAGTGGTCCCAGTGGCGATAGAGCAGATGAGTAAGAATCTGCGCCTTCACCTTGCTGGCAGCCAGTGCCGCATCGCGATCCGCATTGCATTTGTCGCCCGTAGCAAAATCCGCCGCCGTAATTGCCGGACAGTCCGGATAAACAGCCGAAGTGAAAACAATAGACTTGCCGTCCGGCGACCACGAGCATTGTCTGCCTCCGTCGAAATCGACGTCAGCTTCTTCGCATTGCTCGCCGCGCCTGTCGCCGGATCGAAATCCGCCAGCCATATCTGTTGGCCGCCCTCTCGACCAGAAAGGAAAAGCACGGAGTGCCCGTCCGGAGCAAACTGCGGCCCGCCATCGCCGGGCTGGCCAACAGCTCAGCGGGACCGGCTCGCCGCCCGCAATCGCCTGCAACCAGAGCTCCGCTGTTTTGGTGTTTTGGTCTAGATCAACGGTGGTCACGGAGTAGGCCAGCCACTTGCCGTCCGGCGAAACGGCTGTCTCCCCCAGCCGCTTCATCTTCATCATGTCCTCAAAAGTCATGGGTCGCTTTGGTTGCGCGGTCTGGGCACTGCAGAACGGCGTAACGAAGAAAGCGATCACAAGCAAGAGAGCGAACCCGGTTTTGCGCCTGGAATGCATCGATATTCCTCGAGCGCGCGGGAAACAACGGCTCGCGCGCGAAGAAAAAGTGTACACCTGTCAGGCGGTTGCTTTCCCGGGCTACTTGTTCTCGTTGCCGGTGAGGCGGAAGGTGATGGTGCCCCAGAAGAGGCGGGCGCGCATCTGCACGGGCAAGTGGCGCTCGTCGTCGGTGTACCAGATCCAGATGTTGCCGCGATTCTTCACCACGCCGGCGTCGGCTGTGGGCTGCACGCGCAGGGTCTTGAAGGTGCCCAGCGTGGTCTTGATCTCTTCGCGGCCTTCAACCTTCATGGTCACCGGCACGGTGCGCTGGGCGTCCACCACCGGAATGACGAAGTTGTGCCCAGCTCCATGGGCTGCGATGAGGCGTAAAAGACGCCGGTCAGCAGGTCGGTGAGGCAGCCGGGGATGGCCGTTTCCACGTGCTTGGTCTGCCCGGTGACCAGGTTCTTCTCGTCCAGAATCGATTTGCCCTGGCGCGTAGTCCAGCCGGAGCGTGGAGTTGATCTGGCGGCGGCCCTCCACGGTCTGCTTGTCGAATTCGTAGGTGCAGCCCTGCTGCCGGTCAAAGGTGGACTGGAAGCGGTCGCCGACATGGAAGAGCAGGTTGATGGCGCCGCTGGTGTCGGCACTGGCGGTGATGCGCTCGCGATCGCCCGTCGCCTCAAAGTGAAGCACGGCCGTTCCGGCGGGAAAGACGCGCCAGTCCACGGAATAGGTGAGGGTCTGCTTTTGCGGAAAGCTGAAGCCGGCGCGCGGCGGCGCGAGCGGAGGCTCTGCTGGCCGTGAGCCAGCGGCGGCCAGGGCAAAGGCGCAAAGAATGGCTGACGGCGTGTGCGCGTCTTCAACGTCGGGCATGGCTCCTTGTGAGTTTGACCTGTTTGATCGCGGAAAACGCTCACCGCGGCCCAGTGCAGGATCGCTTCCATCAGCCGGCCGCAGAAAGAGCAGGCTGAGGTACAGCAGTGCGGCCCCTATAGCAGCATTGTACTCGCGGTGCTGCAGGTAAAGCGCAAAGGAGAAGCTGCCGGTGCTGCGCCGGTAACTGCTTCGTCACCAAGGTAAGCCCTCGCGGATGGTGGTTTGGCGGGGTCAGGCGCGGAATCAGGCGCGGCACGCGGCGGCAATAGGCGTCGAAGCCGGGAAACGTGGCGCGCAGAAAACGTTCTTCCGAGGCGATGACGGGGACGTAAATGACGCGCGAAGCCAACGGCCAGCACCAGCGCCACCGGCCAACTGAGCAGCGCCAGCGCAAAGCCGGCGGCGATCAGCATGGAACCCAGGTAAAGCGGGTTGCGGGTGTGCGCGTAGGGGCCGGTCACGGTGAGCTCGCGGTTCTTCTTCACATAGCCGGATGCGTAGGCGCGCAGCCACAGGCCGGGCAGCACCAGCGCCAGGCTCCAGGCTACGGCAGCCGGATGGGGCGCGCGCCGCCAAAGCTCGAAGAGATAGAGCGCCGCGGTCGAGAAAGCCCAACGGCACGCGGATGCGGCGGGCTACGCGCTGCCAGCGGGCGATCCAGTCCTGCTGCGTAGGGCGGGGTTTTGGAGGAATGTTCTGGCTCGGCCATCAGGCGTCCTCCTCTGCAAGCAGCTCATCGGCGGCGCTGCAGCACGTCTTCCGGCGCAATGGTCAGCAATCCGGCCTCCGGCTCCGCATGGCGGGTGTGGTCGCGGCGGCTCGAGCGGGCTGCGCAGCACTTTGAATCTGGTCCCGAAGGGCCCGTTGCGGCTGGGGTCGGTGGGGCCATAGATGCCCACCACCGGCCGTCCCAGCGCGCAGGCCAGGTGGAGCGGGCCGGTGTCGCCGGCAACGCACAAGGCAATGCGGCGGGTGAGGGCGATCAGTTGGTCGAGCGAAGTGGCGAGCGGAATGGCCGCGCCACTGGTTCCCTTCACAATGACGTCCGCCATCGGCTCTTCGCCAGGTCCGGCGTTGACCAGAACGCGAAAGCCCCGCTCGATTAGTCCGCGCGCAACCGCGGCATAGCGCTCCACCGGCCAGCGCTTGGCGCCCCATCCCGCGCCGGGATTGATCAGGACGACCGGCCGGGTTCCGCTGGATGCAAGCAATGCGTCGCACCAGGCTTCGGCGGCGGGGTCAACCGGCAGCCAGGGCCGGAACCGGCGATCAGGGCATCGCCGGCCACGGCCGAGGCCAGCTCCACATCCTGCTCGATCACGTGCGCGCCGTGGGTGGCGATGCGCTCGGAAAACAGCCAGCCTGCCGCGGCTTCTCGCGGCGCGGCCTCGCCAATCAGCCGCGGACAGCCGGTCAGCCGGCCCACCACAGCCGAGCGCATCGCGCCCTGCAGATCGATCACCGCGTTATAGGCAACGGTCCGGAGCTGGCTGCGCAGGATCTTGATCTCATTGAGTGTCTTGCAGCTCAATGGCGCTTTGCCGCCACGCTTTGGTAGGCGCAAAGTAGAGTCGATCGACGACCGGCTGTGCCGGGCCGCGGCCGGCGCTGCCTTGCGCGGCCAGCAGCGCCCGCCAGCGCGGCTCAACCACCCAGTCGATCTCCCAGGCGGGATGCGCCAGGCGCAGCGCCGTCACCGCCGGTAGCGCGTGCAGAATGTCGCCCATGGCGCCCAGCCGGACCACAAGGAGGCGGAACTTTGATTGCGTGTGCAAGCTTTGATTTTCGCACAAGTGCAGTTGGGACGAACTCGACTCAGCATGTGATTGGCAGCGCGTCTTGGTCGTTCAGCCTTGCCAAACACCAAAGTTGCAGATCCCAGATTCCGGAGGGAGCCGGAGGTTTCAACCCCCGGAAAGAGCGCCCATTGACACAGCCTTCAGGCCCGGACCCTTGCCCATCCTCCACGGCAAGAAGCAAATACAACTGTCGGCTTAAGCCGCATTCACCTCTGCAGCAGGTCGATGGGTTTCGTGAAATCCGTGACCCGGATGTGCGCGGCCAGCGATGGGTGTTGGCGCTTCACGGCCAGAAACATCTCCCAGGCCACGCGGCGGTAGCTGAAGTGGCCGGCGGGACCGGAGCGCAGCTCGGAGATGTATTGGGCCTCGGCAAAGTCCATCTTGAACAAGCTGCGAATGCGGGTGGCCAGCGGCAGCAGGTAAAGAGCGGATTGCGCGGCTTCCGGGCCCTGGCCGGCCGCAATCTGCGCGCTGGCCCGGTGGGCCGCTTCGATCGAGGATTGATAGTCGGCCAGAATGCCTGCTTCGGCGAGAATATCGGTGTTGCCCGCGAGGTCGCCGCAGCCGGGGCTCTCGTAGCCGTGGAGCATGGTGAAAGGCTGGATAATCTGCGTGCAGCGGCGATGGCGGTGCATGTCGCGGAAGCCGCCGATGTCCATGAGGATGTCGAACCGGAGCGCCGCTCCGGCATGGAAGGCACGGAGTGCTTCGTCGTGCTTGCCGCGGTGCCTTAAACCAACCTCGATAATCTCCAAAACTTGAGAGCCTGGAAGGCCGGCCACCAGATCGCGGATCTGGCGGTAGGGGTGATGGCTGGCAGAGTAGAGCAACGTCGCGGCCAGCTCCACTTCGAGGGTTTCGGTGCGCTCGACCAGGTCCACCAATGGCGCCCCTGCGATGGGTAGACCTTTCAAAACCTCAGCCGCCGCTTGCGTTAGCTCGGCGCGGGTCTGGATCTGGTAGTTGCACGGCTGGGCATATTTGACCAGGGTGGGGGCGGTGCGGACCTCGCGGGTGAGGAACTGAGCAGCTTCGCCGGCCAGGGCCGGGTCGGCTGCGGCGACCTTTTCGGCAAAAACCGCGGCGAATTGGGCGTTCACGTTCCAGGCAGGGCCGGTGGCCGCTTCGCGAAGCTTGATTCCCAGGTCGCGGACCTCGGCGGCCGGGTGTGAGAGCAGGCGCGACACCTGGGTTTCCAGGGTGCGGGCACTCACGATCTGGCCAAGCGACGTATTGGTAGCCAGTGGGAGCAGGTACCGGGCCACGTCGAAGGCGCGGGCCTTGAGCGTTCTTTCATAGGCTTCCGGCTTCAGCGATTCAGGACAGGCGATGCTCCGGCGCAGCAGATCAAGAACCGCCGCTGTGGTGCGCTGGTAAGCGGCGAAAAGATTCCCCACTGTACCGGAGTAAAGCTGGGCCGCGCCCGTATCCTCTTCAAAATCAGGAAAGTACCAGCCGGATTTAAGGAAATTCTGGTACCTTGTCGATCGCTCCTGGCCGTCCCACCTCTGCTCGTCCACCAGCACGATAGCGGCCAGCAGGCTCAGGCGCTCGACGGCAAATGCGATATGGGCCAGGTCGGCAATCGAGCGGTGACCGTATTGAAAGTAGAATGTATTCAGAAACTGCTCGGCGCGCTGGGCGCTGATTTCAGTGAGCGACTCCCGCATCGAAAGCGCGGACCGGGAATACTTGGCCATCGCGAAGGCCAGCACCTCGGGGTCGGCCCCGTGAACGGCAAATACGTTGGTTTGGTTGCTGGCGCCGGGGGCAGAGAAAGTTTCGCTGGACATTGCTGTGGTCTCGCGAACAGAATACGGCATTAGGGTGCCTGTTCAGGATTTCGAGATTCAGTAACCCTTCGATCGGTGGAGCACCAGCGCAGCAGGGCCAACCGGATACGCTGGAGTGAACTATGCAGGAGTTTCAGCTACGTACGTCGCACAGGCCTCGGCCCTTGCCCTCAGGCCGCTGGGCCATGACCCAGCGCTGGAACGATCTGTTGTTTGCGCACTGGCCGATTCCCGTAGCGCAAATGGCCGCGTTATTGCCCGACTGGCTTGAGGTGGACACGTTTCAGGGGTCGGCCTGGTTGGGCGCGGTGCCTTTCTGGCTGGACCGCATCAAGATCCGCGGTGTGCCTCCCATTCCCGGGGCGCGCAGCTTTCCTGACCTGAATCTGCGCACCTATGTCCGTGACCAGTTCAACGGCACGCCCGGCGTGTATTGCTTTTCGCTGGACGCCAGCAATCTGCTGGCCGTGGCTGTGGCGCGCTCCTACTACCATCTGCCCTACTACTGGTCCGAGATGCGGCTGGAGCAGCGCTCTGAGAGGGAGTTTGCGTTTTATAGCAGGCGGCGGTTCTCCAGCCGCCAGGTGATCTTCAAAGCGCGCTACCGGGGACTGGGCCCCAACAGCAGACTGGCGGAGCATCGTAGCGGGTCGCTCGAATACTTCCTGACCGAGCGCTCCTGCCTTTACAGCTCCAACCGCGCTGGACAGCCGATCCGCGCCAATCTTCACTACGTTCCCTGGCCGCTGGAAGAGGCGGAGGCGGAGATTGAGCGTAACGATCTGGCCACCGCAATCGGACTCAACCTGCCCAAACTGGAACCGGTCCTGCACTATTCGCGCCGTCTCGCGGTCTATATCTGGCCCAGAGAACTGGTGCGCCCCGCGCTGGCGGCACGGCCGGTCACGGTGGCTATCACGCCGTCCGGGTAAAAAAGGCAGCTTCAAGTTCCTAGGCCGCATCGACATATACCGTGCCGGGACGTAGTTGATGAATAAACGAGCTGTCATCCTGAGCGACCGTAGCGGACCGGGGTCCCCGCGGACAGGTCTTCGTCCGTGGGGTGGGGGAGCGAAGGGAGTCGAAGGATCTGCGGTTGCTTCGCTCCGCCGGCTATGGTTAACCGGCTTCGGGAAGTTTCTTAGCCGCTTCAGCTTGCCCTATATGTCGCTACGGCCTAGCCTCTGGCTTCCGGTCTCTAACGGGCCCGTTAAGAGGGGACGCCTGTTTTTGGGCTGAAAGCTAGGAGCTAAGAGCTAGAAGCTAGAAGCTCCGTTCCAAGTCTTCACTCTTGCCCACCTATAATGAGGGACGGAAGGGCGCGGAGATGTCCGCGCGGGTAATGAGCAATCTATGGCGAACTTGCAGGGAAGAATTGCGCTGGTGACCGGCGCTTCGCAGGGCATCGGGCGGGCCTGTGCGCTGGAGCTGGCGCGAGCCGGAGCCACAGTGGCGCTGGCGGCGCGGAACCAGGCAAAACTGGCCGAGGCAGTGGCGGAGATTGAGGCTGCCGGCGGGCAGGCTGCGGCGTTTGCCCTTGATGTGTCAAGTGAAGACTCGATCAAGGCCGGTGCCAGGGCGGTGCTGGAGCAATTCGGCAAGGTCGAGATCCTCGTGAACAACGCCGGCATCACCCGCGACGGCCTGATGATGGCCATGAAGCGCGCCGATTGGGACGACGTGCTGGCAACCAATCTGACCGGAGCTTTTCTGCTGACCCAGGCGCTGCTGCGCCCGATGTTGAAGAACCGCTGGGGGCGGATCATCAACATATCCAGCGTGGTGGGCCGCACCGGCCAGGCCGGCCAGGTAAACTATGCGGCCAGCAAGGCGGCGCTGATCGGGTTCACGCGCTCCCTGGCGCGCGAGCTGGCGTCGCGGGGAATTACGGTGAACGCCGTGGCTCCAGGCTACATTGAGACGCCCATGACCGCGGTGCTCGACGAAAAGCAGCGCGCGGCGATGATCGCCGCCATCCCCCTGGGACGTGCCGGCGCCGACGCTGAGATTGCACAGCCGGTTGCGTTTCTGGCCTCGGATGCGGCCGCATACATCACCGGACACGTGCTCGACGTGAACGGCGGAATGTTTATGGGCGGCTGAGTCCGCCCTCCACTTCGCCTAAGGAGCTGCCTGCTCACGGCGCTCGAGCGTCACCCTGTGCTAATATCCCCGCAAGCGTTCAAAGCCGGCTTCTCAGTAACCAGCCTTCGCTCTCTCGCCGTCGAGTAGACGATGCAGATCGCCGCATGGACCGCGCTGCCCTTCGGAACCGGGCCCGTACCTGGCTCACAGCCGCTGCAGCCCCGCAATCTGGAGCCTTCGCCGGAGCCTTCACGAACGCCATCGGAGGAGACCTGATGAACGAATCGACCGATGCTCAATCCCTTATCCCGCCGTCCTCTGGCGCAACGCCCCCTGCTCCCATGACCTTCGGGCAAATTCTCGACCGGGTATACCGGCTCGTGCGCGCCCATTTCAGGCTCTTTTTTGGCATTGCGGCCGTTCCCGCAGCCACCATCTTCGTGTTTGTCGCGGCAATAGCGGGCTTCATGGTCACGACCCTTCGGCCCCACATCACCGGGAATCCCGTCACGCCGCCCATACTCCCGCCCTGGTTCCCGTTGATTCTTTTCCTCGTCTATCCGGTCATTCTCCTCATTTATGCGCTCTATATGCCCGCGGCGAGCTTTGCCGCCACGCAAGCCGACCTCGGTGTCAAAGTCAGCTTTCGCCAGGCATACAACGTCGCCTGGAGCCGTTTCGGCCGTTACCTCTGGCTCATGATTCTCACCGTTCTTTGCGTGATCGTCCCGATTGCCTTGATCGGGGCACTGATTGCCGCGGGAGCTCTTCTCATACACCATGCAACCGGGGTGGGTTCAGGTCCCGCCTGCGCGTTCTTCCTCATCCCTCTTTTGGTCCTGCTCTATATCGGAATCCTCGTCTATTCCATCCTGATCATGCTGCGGCTCGCGGTGGCCTACCCGGCCTGCGTCGAGGAAGGGTTGTCCGCATGGGCCGCGCTCCGGCGCAGCCTCAAACTTACCCGGAACGCAATGGGACGCATCTTCCTGGTGTTTCTGGTCGTCTATGCCATCGTCTACGCGGTGGAACTGGTGTGCATCCTCGTCGTCGTCGCATTGGCCGCTGTTGCGGCCTTCGCCGCCATGTCGGCGCATGTAACCGTTGGCTCTCCCGTATTCTTCATCCTTGTCGGCCTGGGCGTGCTCGCTTATTTGCTGGTAATTGTGGCCTGCGTTTTGATTGCGTATTCGGCCTTTACCACCGCTATGGCCGTGCTCTACCACGACCAGCGCCTGCGCAAAGACACCCTCGCGCCCACTCCGCCCCCGGCCTGACCAGAGCTTGTTAATAACAAGCTCCAGCCTGCGCCAATCCGCCCGGCAGTATACTGGTGCGTCCCCGGAATGCAAAGGCCAATGCCTGCATTGAATCCGGCCCGTATGGAGAAACCATGTCAACTCGACGCGTAACTCTGCTGTGCCTGCTGGCGCTTTATGCCGCTGGAACCTTAACTGCCCAAACCGGCAATGCAGCTCCAGTGAAAGTCACCTCGCCCAATGGCCAGATCACTCTCCTGCTCCTCGATGCCGGCACGGCAAAGAGCAGCGCCGATCAAGCCGCGGTCGAAACACCGCCTCCAGACTGACTTGCGCTACGCAGTCGAGTTCCATGGCCGGCGGTTGATGGAAACCGCGCGCCTGGGTCTGGATTTGGTAGCACAGCCGGCCCTCGGTCCGGGCATGCGCCTTGTCGCCGCGCAGCCGGAAACTGTCGATGAGACCTACACCATCCCGGTCGGCAAAACCCGCACCGTGCGCGACCATTACAACGGGGTGCGCGCGGATTTCGAGGACCCCGCCGGGCGCAAGCTGACTGTCGAAGTGCGCGCCTTCGACGACGGCGTGGCCTTTCGCTATCTGGTGCCGGAGCAGCCGTCGTTGCGGCAAGTTCGCATTGCAAACGAGTTGACTGAGTTCTCCTATGCCAAAGACGCAACCACGTATCCGCTGATTCTGGACGGATACCAATCTTCGTGGGAAGACGAGTACCAGAAACGGCAGGTGAGCGGACTGCATCCGGACTGGCTGATCGGGTTGCCCTACTTGGCCGAGGAGCCGGGAATCGGCTGGGTGGCGATTACCGAGGCCGACATCGACAACTACGCCGGAATGTACCTGCGCAAGGACAGCAAGTTCGGTTCATTCAATCTGAGAGCTGATCTGTCCCCACACGTCAATGCGGCGGACGTGTCTGTGCCCGGTTTGGCCGTGGAGACATCAACGCCCTTTGCCAGCCCATGGCGCGTGTTCATGATCGGCGATGAGCCGGGTCGCCTCATCGAGTCCAACATCGTCCTCAATCTGAATCCACCCTCGAAGATTGCCGATACATCCTGGATTCAGGCAGGCAAGTCGGCGTGGGACTGGTGGTCGGGTGAGGCCGCGCCGAGCGTGAGCTTCAAGACCGGCATGAACACCGCGACCATGAAGCACTACATCGACTTTGCCTCCGCATCGGGGTTTCCCTACATGCTGATTGACGCGGGATGGGCAATGGCGCCGGATCGCAAAGGTCCGGACGACTACTCGCGGCTGGCCGACATCACGCGTGTCACGCCGGAGATCGACATGCCGGAGCTGCTGCGCTACGCCCAGCAGAAGCATGTCAGGCTGTGGCTGTGGGCGCACTGGACTTCAGTGGAAAAATACATGGACCAGGCCTTTCCGCTCTTCGAGCAGTGGGGCATCGCCGGCGTCAAGATCGACTTCATGAACCGCGACGACCAGTGGATGGTGGGTTTCTACCATCGCGTGGTCGAAGCCGCGGCAGCCCATCATCTCATGATCGATTTTCACGGCGCCTACAAGCCCGACGGCCTGCGCCGGACCTATCCGAACCTGATAACGCGGGAAGGCGTGATGGGCAAGGAGTATCTGAAGTGGAGCGCCCGCACCAGCCCGCAGCACAACGCCACGCTGCCCTTTACGCGCATGTTGGCCGGACCCATGGATTACACCCCCGGAGCCTTCGGCAACAGCAACCGCGAGAACTTTGTGGCCCGGAATTTCATGCCCATGGGGCTGGGAACGCGGGCCCAGGAGTTAGCCCTCTATGTAGTCTTCGAGGGCGAGTTCCAGATGGTTTCGGATTATCCCGAACACTACGCCGGGCAGAAAGAATTCGACTTCATCAAGCGGGTTCCGGCCACCTGGGACGAGGTGCACGTCATCGGCGGCAGGCCGATGGAATGGATTTCCCTGGCCCGGCGCAGCGGCAACGACTGGTACGTAGGCTCGCTCACCAACTGGGATGAGCGCGACGTGAAACTCCCTCTCAGCTTTCTCGGCGAGGGCCCGTACATCGCTGAAATTTACGGCGACGCGCCCGATGCGGCCGTTGAAGCCACCCATACCACACTGTCCAGGCAGCCCGTGAACCGCACCACAGTGTTGAATGTCCACATGGTCTCCGGGGGCGGCAACGCCATCTGGATTCATCCAGTGGGTAAACCGTGAACCCGGAGGCGCTTGTCGCTGAATCCCGGCGTCCTCCGCTTCATCTGAAATAATGATGGTAGTGAACCTAGGGCAACATTTTGTGCTTCGCCGGAGCGTGGGGCTGGTTTTTTGCGCCGTCGTGTTCCTGGCCGGCGCGGCTGCCGGCGCGCAGGCGCCGAATCCCACCTCTGCCGCCAACCCGTTTTTCGGCAGCGTAACCGCGCAGCCGCTTAGCGATGAGACTTTGAAGCTCTCGCTCGATGATGCGGTCCAGCGAGGCCTCCGGGACAACCTCGGCCTGAAAGAAGCCGAGGGCTTTGAAAAGACCGTCCAGGGGGACAAGAACGAAGCGCTGCAGGAGTTTCTGCCCACCATTACGCTCACCGGAGACACCGGCGTCTACCAGCACGATCTTGCGGCGCTGGGCTTCGGGCCAGGCGTCATCTCCAAGTTCAGCGGGCTGTTTCCCGGCGGGAAGATGCCCGCGGGTCTCTCGCTCATCACCCGCGACGACCTCACCGAGGGGCAGGTCCATTTCAGCGAGGTGCTTTTTTCCGGCCCGGTGATTGCGGGATGGAAAGCGGCAACCTCGGGGGAGAAGGTGGCCCATTTCGCCAAAATGTCGGCTCGGGGCGAAGTGGTGCAGCAGGTGGCTACAGCCTATCTGCACGCCATTGCCGCCTCCAGCGAGGTGGATAATGCCCAGGCTCTGGTGGCCCAGAGCCAGGTGCTGCTCGATCATGCCCAGGCCGCGCACCAGGCTGGGGTGGCATCCAATCTGGACGAGCTGCGCGCGCGGGTCCAGTTGCAGGCCCAGCAGCAGGCGCTGCTTTACGCGCAGAATGCGCTCGAAAAGGACCTCATCCTGCTCAAGCGAGAAACCGGCATCGATCCCGGACAGAAGATCGCGCTCACTGACCCGGCGCCCTATAGCGATCTCGCCGAGCAGACGCCGGAAGAGGTGCGCGCCGTTGCCTACAAGAATCGCCAGGACTACCAGAACCTGCAAAACCAGGTGGTTACCTACCGGGCTGTCCATGCCATCTATCGCGCCCAGCGGCTGCCTACTCTGGTATTCAACAGCTACTACGGCACCAGCACGGTCAATGACGCCGGAACTCACGGCAACTTCGCCGCCGTGGGCACGCTGATCGTGCCGCTGTTCCGCGAGGCTCGGCTGCGCGGCGACGAGGATGCGTCCGCGGCCCAGTTGCAGGCCGTGAATGCCCAGCTTGCCGACCTCCGCGGCCACATCGACCAGCAGGTGCGCACGGCGCTGCTTGACGTTGGCGCGAACGCGAAGCTTGTTGAAGTGGCCCGTTCAAACGTCGAGCTGGCCACCCGCGCCCTCAGCGACGAGACCGACCGCGTCAACGCCGGCGTTGACGACAATCTGCCTTTGGTGACCGCACAGGCCGCGCTGGCCTCCGCTGAAAACAACCAGGTGGAAAGCCTCTACCAGTACAACCTGTCCAAGCTGGCCCTGGCGCGCGCCGCCGGAGTGCTGGAAACGCAGTACAGGGTTTACCTGGGACGCTGAAGAGCTTGGTCCTGTGTCGGGCTTTTCGCGCGTTCTTGCTCCGGTCCGTGCAATTCCATCGTCCGGGTTCGATTCAAGGTATACGATTTGCGCCCGCTTCATGAATAACGGGCGCAGTTTTGTGTTTCGCAAGTGCAGTTCCGCATTTCCCAAGTAGAGTAGAGATCAGAGGGACCACCGGGATGGCCGGAGAGCTGAGGATCATCTATTACGTGGAGCCTGACGCGCCGGCGCTGGCCCGGCGAGCGGCTCAGTATTTTGTGGAGATGGCCGACGAGGCGGTGGGCGCGCGCGGCCGGGCTAGGATCGCCATCAGCGGAGGTTCGACGCCCAAAGCGGCCTTCGAGCTGCTGGGCGACCCCGGCCAGCCATGGCGCGGGCGCATGCAGTGGGACAAGCTGGAAATCTATTGGGTGGACGAGCGCTGCGTTCCTCCCGATGACCAGGAAAGCAACTACCGCATGACCCGCGAAGCGCTGCTGGACCGGGTGCCGCTCCGCCCCGAGCAAATCCACCGTATGGAGGGGGAATTGGACCCGGAACAGGCCGCGGCGCGCTACGAGACGGAGTTGCAGAACAGCTTCAGGCTGGAGGGCGCCGAGCTTCCGCGCTTCGACCTGATCGCGCTCGGGATGGGTCCAGACGGCCACACAGCATCTCTTTTTCCCCACACCGAGGCCCTGCACGAGATGAGCCGCCTGGTCACGGCCAACCGCGTTGCCCTGAAAAACGCCTGGCGCATCACCCTCACCTGGCCGGTTATCAATCGCGCCGACTCCGTCTTTTTCCTCGTGAGCGGCTCGGATAAGGCGCAGATTCTAAAGGAAGTGCTGACCGGACCACGGGACGTGCAGCGGCTGCCCAGCCAGTTGATTTGGCCCGTGAGCGGTATACTCACATTGTTCCTGGACAAAAGCGCAGCCGCATTGCTGCCCGGGACCGATGGGGAAGGCTGCGGGTTCTTGGAGAGGGAAGAATGATTCTGGCCGGCGACGTAGGCGGCACCAAAGTCGATTTGGCGCTGTACGACTTTATCGATGGCAACCTCAAGTACGCCCGCGATAAGCAGTATCCGGCCAAGGAGTACTCGGGCCTCGAAGAGATCGTAAAAGAGTTCATCGTCGCGGAGAAGGTGACTGCGGCGTGTTTCGGCGTTCCGGGACCGGTGCGCGAAGGGCGTCTGCGCCTGACTAACCTGCCGTGGACTCTGGACAGCCGTGAGCTCGCAGTTCATCTCAAGATCGATTACGTATTTCTTATCAATGACCTGCAGGCAAACGGATACGGGATCGCCGAGCTGGGCGCCGATCAGATCTTCACGCTGAGCGAGGGCGATGCACGCCAAATCGGGAACCGCGCCCTGATCTCCGCCGGAACCGGTTTGGGCGAGGCCTTCATGATCTGGGATGGCCGCGACTACGTTCCCTATCCTTCCGAAGGCGGCCACGCCGACTTTGCACCCCGCAATGAGGACGAGATCGACCTGTTGCGCTTCCTGAAGCAGAAGTACAACGGCCGCATCAGCTTTGAGCGCGTGGTCAGCGGCCAGGGCCTCACCAATGTCTACGAGTTCCTGCGCGAGGTGCGCGGGCTGGAAGAGCCGGCCTGGCTGGCGGAGCGCATTGCAACCGAGGATCCGAACGCCGTGATTACCGAGCTGGCATTGGCGGCCAAGAGCGAAATCTGCGAAAAGACCATGGATATGTTCGTCTCCGCCTATGGGGCCGAAGCCGGCAATCTTGCCTTGAAGATTCTCTCCGTGGGCGGGCTCTACGTGGGCGGCGGCATTGCGCCTCGCATTCTGGAAAAGCTGAAGGACGGCGCCTTCATGAAGGCCTTTACCGACAAGGGGCGGATGGGCCAGTTGCTGGTGAACATGCCGGTGCGGGTGATTCTGGAGAGCCGCACCGCACTGCTGGGGGCCGCGGCCTATGCCGAGGCGCGCGCCGCCGAGCTGAGCGGGATTTCCCCGCGGGCTGCCTCGGTCAAGTTTTAGGGAACCGCTGATCAAGTCTGTGCTTTGAAAGGGCGCGGCTTTAGTCGCGCCGCAACTGCAGCAAAATGAGTGCGGGCTTTAGCCCCTGAGGGAATTCAGGGCACATTGGTGAACTGTCTCAAATGGTCGTCAAGTGAATGCTCCATCGGCCGCACCGCCAGGACATTTCTTATGCAGTTTTCAATAACTCGCTGCACTTGTTCGAAGACGCCTTTCTTTCTTCCTATAAGGATTGCAAGGTTTCCAGCACAATCGCAGTCATGTTTCTTTTTAGGGCAGGGCTTCGAACTCCTGCCCTGAAAGAAAGCCGGCGCTTTTTCGCGGTCAGTAAACGCCCGTACGCTCCAAAGCGCTGGCTTGATCGGCGATTCCTTATGCATGGCTTGCCGGCAGCGCTACTCCGACCAGACAGCCAGAACGTTGCCGGCTCCATCTGAGAAGTGGAAGCGCCGTCCGCCGGGAAAATCGAAGGTGGGTACGACGATGCTGCCGCCTGCCGCCACGATTGCCTCTTCTGTGGCCTTCAGATTCGCCGAGTACAGCACGACTAACGGAGCGGATTTGGGCTGCTCCTGTTGCGGCGCGCCCTTCGCGAACCCGATAGCGATCCCGGCGCTGTCCACGTTGCAGTCGATGTAGTCCGGGCCCCAATCCTTGAAGCTCCAGCCAAAGATCGTCGAGTAAAACTTCTTGCTTCGCTCGATGTCGGTTGTCGTGAATTCGATGTAGGTGATTTTGTGGTGCAGTTCCGGATTGCTCATGGCTCTTCTCCTGTGCTGTCTGTATTGCTGCATGGAGTTTAAGGAAAGGGCTGCGACATTCGAGGCGCAGGCACACCTTCCCAGGCGTGCTTCAGCGGTTCTCTAAATAGAACCGCTTTGTTGCGCCCCCATCCGCAATCCCTCAGAAGCCGGAGAGTGCGGGTAGAGCCCGCTGATTGACTTCAGCGCGCGGACTCGCGAGGTACGGGAACAGGTTAGCAGAGTCTCTTGCGGTACGCACCGGATTTTCGAGCCCATCAACGAACAGTTTCGATCAGCGGCCGAGCTGGAAGGCAAAGCCGCCCATGATCGAGCGGCCGGGCATGGTGACGCCCGTGATTTCCTGGTAGCCGGTGTTACTGAGATTGCTGAGGCGGAGATAAGGCCGGATCTTTCCCGAGTCATGCGTCAACTCGGCGTTCCAGACCGGGTAGACGGTCTGCTGGTAGCGCTCGGCAATCTGCACCGAGTTACTTATTGCGAAAGCACGCCCCAGCGCGGCTGTCCAGGTGGCATGAATGTTCTCGACCGGATAGTTGAAGACATATTCGGACTGCAGGCCGTGCAGTGCGTTCTGCGCGCCGTGGAGTCCGGTCCAGGAAATGCGCACCGTCTGCCGCTTTGCCGGAACCCAGGTGAAAGCCGTTTCAACTCCCGCAAATTGCAGGCCGCTGAGATTGGCGGCCTGCCATTGCGCGCTCGAGTTGGCGCGCACATAATCGATGGCATCGTGCTGGCGCGAGTAGAAACCGGTGACGGAGAGCGACACACGGCTGGACGGCGCCCAGTCCGCGCCGAAATCGCCGGACCACGCCGACTCCGGCTTGAGGTTTGGATCGCCCACGGTGGTGGGGTCGGAATAATAGAGGTCGGTGTAAGTGGGAATCCTGAAGCCATAGCCTCCGCTGGCTCGCAGCTTCAATCCATCTGCTACGCGCAGGCTGCCGGAGAGTTGCGGAGCGAACACAGCCTGTGCGCCCCCCGAGAAGATCTCCTCCCGCGCCCCCACCGATAGGCTCCATCGCTTCTTTGCCGGGCGCAGATCCAGATCCGCGTAGCCCGTGCCGCGGTTACGCGCATGAATGCCGAGATTGTTGCTATGGATGCTGTCGCCGTCGGCCTCCAGTCCGAAGAGCAGCAGTGATGGGTTGGCTATTGGAACCGTGCGGCGCAACGACGCCTGCCAGGAAGCGTCAATGTGGTTGTTCTCGTAGACTGAAGGATCGTTGCGCAGCAGAATGAACTCGTCGCTGTGGCGCCGGTAGCCGAAGGCCGCGACGGTCCGGCTGCCCAGCTCCTGGCGCATTGAGGCGAACCATCCCTTGGTTCGCTCCCACGAGTTATATGGTCCGTAAAACTGGTTTGCTCCGAACCAGCGGTCACTTCCGGCAATGAGTAAGTCCGAGAGGCCAAGGTGCGAAGCGCTCCAGCTCTCTGCCGAGGCGTCCTCGTTGCGGTAGTCGCGATCGGCCATGAATCCCGTGGAAAAGTTGCGGCTGGCGGTCAGGCGTCCGCTCCACCGCCCGCGCGTTGCCCCGCCCAGCAACGACTCTTCGTTCGATTCGAAGCTGCCTTCGCCGGCGCCGAGCAGCAGCGAGCCGTGGTCCGGTGCGGCGGTAAGAAAATCGACCACGCCGCTCAGCGCATCCACGCCGTGCAACGTGGAGCCGGCGCCCTCCAGAATCTGGATCGAATCCATGGCCGCAAGCGGAACCGGAAGGTCCAGGTTATGGTGTGAAGTCTGGCTGTCGTTGATGCGGAATCCATTCAGCAGCACCAGCGTTTGCTCAAAGCTGCCGCCCCGCAACACCAGATCGGATTGCGCGCCGCCTGCTCCGCGCTGTTCCAGAAAGATGGACGAATCCTCGCGCAGAAAATCCAGCGGAGTCTCGGCGGCAAGCTTCTTTCCTTGCAAAGACAGCACCACCACCGAACGCGGCGACTCAGCCAGCGGCACCGGCGCGGCCGAGCCCAGCACCACCATGGTTTCAGTGCGCGCGGGAATGGCTGTGGATTGCCCTGCGGAGGCGTTCTGGCCATGAACCGATTGCAGGCAGGCCGCCATAAACAGACAGCCCGTGTTCCAGGGGAACTGCTTATGAATCATGAGAGGCATAAGGGAAGACTGAAAAACTCACTGAAGCGTGTTTCTCGAACCCGCTTTGTATCAGGGCACGACTTTAGTCGTGCCAAATAGGACCGGTAATACAAGGGGTTTTAACCCCTGAGGGACTGCCAACAGGACACAGCGATCATTTATGAAACACCCTCTAACCAGATTGGGGAAGAACCCTGGACTTACAGGATGTAGCGCGACAAATCCTGGTCGCGCACGATGGATGCGACCATCTGTTTAACGTACGCGTCGTCAATGAGAAAAACTTTCTCCGGGCCGGAAGCGGTCATGCGTTCCTCGTAGGGCAGCGGCGCGGTGGATTCGTTCTTGATTGCCTCGCTAAGCGCCGCGGCGGCTTCGTCATTGGGCGCGCGGCGGGCCACGTCGGGGGCCAGGAAGCTGACATCCTCAAGCACGCGCTCCATGATCGTGTGCAAACGGCGCGCGCCGATGTTTTCAGTCTGCTCGTTCACCTTGAATGCAAACTCCGCCATCTCGCGCAGCGCCTCGGGGGCAAATTCCAGGCGCACTCCCTCGGTCTCCAGCAGCGCCGAGTATTGCTTGGTGAGCGATGCCTTGGGCTCGGTGAGAATGCGCAGAAAATCATCCACGGTGAGCGATTGTAACTCGACGCGAATGGGAAAACGCCCCTGCAACTCGGGGATCAGGTCGCTGGGCTTCGACACATGGAATGCGCCGGCGGCGATGAACAGAATGTGGTCGGTGCGCACCATGCCGTAGCGCGTGTTTACCGTGGTTCCCTCCACAATGGGCAGAATGTCGCGCTGCACGCCCTCGCGCGAAACGTCGGGCCCGTGGCCGCTCTCCCGGCCGGCAATCTTGTCGATCTCGTCCAAAAAGATGATGCCGTTGGACTCGACGCGCTCCACCGCGGCGCGGTTCACCGCGTCCATGTCGATCAGCCGGCCCTCTTCCTCTTGCACCAGGTAGTCGAACGCATCGCCAACCTTCATCTTGCGCTTCTTTGAGCCGCCGCCGAAGATGTTGGGCAGCATGTCCTTGAGGTTCATCTCCATGTCCTCAAGGCTCTGGTTGCTGATGATGCCGAACTGCGGCGTCCCGCGCTCGCGCACGTCCAGCTCCACCATGCGGTCGTCCAGCTTGCCTTCGCGGAACTGCTGGCGCAGCTTTTCGCGTGAGCGCTGGTAGCTTTCAGTGCCGGGCAAGATAAGCTGGCCCTCCTGGGCCGGCGGCGCGGGCGGCGGAGGCGGCAGCAGCACGTCCAGCAGGCGCTCCTCGGCGTTCATCTCCGCGCGATCTTCCACCTCTTCAAGGCGCTCTTCGCGCACCATGTCGATGGCGATCTCAACCAGGTCGCGAATCATTGACTCGACATCGCGGCCCACGTAGCCCACCTCGGTAAACTTCGAAGCCTCCACCTTCAGGAACGGTGAGTTGGTGAGCTTGGCCAGCCGGCGCGCGATCTCGGTTTTGCCCACGCCCGTGGGCCCGATCATGATGATGTTCTTGGGCATGATGTCGTCGGCCATGTCGGGCGGAAGCTTCTGGCGGCGCTGGCGATTCCTCAGCGCAATGGCAACGGCGCGCTTGGCGGCCTTCTGGCCGACGACGTGCTTGTCGAGTTCGGTGACGATCTCGCGCGGCGTCAGCTCGTCCAGCGAGAGGTCTTGTTCTTCGGCGGAAGCGGGAAGATAAATGGCCATGAATGCAAGGGGCAGGCGGAAGATTTCCGCTAACCCTTCAACTCCTCGATGGTGACGTGGTCGTTGGTGTAGATGCAGATTTCGCCGGCGATCTTCATGGCTTTTTCGGCAATTTCGCGGGCGGTCAGTTCAGTGTTTTCCATCAGCGCGCGGGCCGCGGCCGTGGCGTAGCTGCCGCCGGAGCCGATGGCGGCCAACGGCTCGTCGGGGTCGATCACGTCGCCCGAGCCGGAGATCAGGAAGGTCTGCCCTGTGTCGGCCACCAGCAGCAGGGCCTCAAGGTTGCGCAGCATCTTGTCCGTGCGCCAGTCCTTGGCCAGCTCCACCGCGGCGCGGTTCAGGTTCCCGGCGTACTGCTCCAGCTTGGACTCAAAGCGCGAAAACAGTGAGAAGGCGTCGGCCGTGGAACCGGCGAATCCGGCCAGAATCTTGTCCTGATAGAGCCGCCGGATCTTCTTTGCCGAATGTTTGAGCACGTGGTCGCCCAGCGTGACCTGGCCGTCGGCGGCCATCACCACCTGGCCGTTGCGGCGTACGCAAATCACGGTGGTGGAGCGAATTCCGGCGGATTGCGTCGCGGTAATACTCTCGTCCGAAACCAAGGAAAGAACCTCCGCAAACAGGCCTCCGGCAGGACCGGATAGCATGCCTGATGCAACCTAGAGTATAGGTCATTTGCCCTCGGATTGAGGGCTTTGAGCCATCCGCATGCACCACCGCTCCCTACTCGCCGGCGCACCCGCCGCTCCTCCTGCGTTATGCTCTAATTGGGACCCCTGGGGTGGGTTCCGCCTCAAATGACCCTCCTCACCGCAAGCGAATGGGAATCTGTAGCCGCCCTGGCCGTGATTGCCGGGCTGAGCTCTGTTGCCCTCTGGCTGGTGCTGCGCAAGCGCCCCACTGCCGAGGAGCTGGAGCGCGCGCGGCGCCGCTTCCTTGTCCAATCGGGGCGCCTGGTGGACGGCATGTTGCTCGACATCTTTGAGGTCGAGGCCCCACCCGAAGCCAAAGGCGAGCTCGGGCGCACGCTGACCATGCTCATGTTCAGCTATCGCATTGCCGGAGTGGATTACGAGTGCTCCCAGGACATTACCGATATGCCCGGGGTGGTGGATGCGGCCCATGTGCGGGCCGGGTTTCCCTGCACGGTGCGTTACCAGCCCGGTCATCCGCAAAACAGCATCGTGGTGGCTGAGGAGTGGACCGGCCTGCGCGCCGGACTTCCTGTGCTGCCCGCCTTCGACGATCCCGACCCCCTCGATCTAAGCCATCTGCGCCCCGGCCGCGGCTGAACCCTGGAGTTGGCGGGCCATACCCCCCCCCGGTTACACTGGCTTTATGCATGTCCACGCGGCGCCCGCGAGTCCAGGCACAAAAAGAACGACGTCGGTACTGCGATTCTCGCTGGCGGCTACGCTCGTCTACGTCGTGGTCACGTTTATCGCCGGACTGCGCGCCCACTCGCTGGCGCTGCTGTCCGAGTCCGGCCACAACGTGTCAGACTTCCTGGCGCTGCTGCTCAGCTTTGCCGCTGTTTACTTTCAGTCTCGCCCCGCCGATGACTCCAGGACCTTCGGTTACCAGAGAGCCGGGGTGCTGGCCGCTTTCATCAACGCAGCCACGCTGATTCTCATCTCCCTGTGGATTGCCGTCGAAGCCGTTCACCGGCTCTCAAGCCCGGTGGCAGTGCAACCCAGGCTGATGATGATTGTGGCCGCCGCCGGCGTGGTGATGAATGGCGTGATCGCCGCCCTGCTGTGGGGCGTGGCCCGCGACGTTAACCTGCGCTCGGCCTTCCTCCACATGGCCGGCGACACGCTCTCCACCGCCGCCGTGATTGCCGGAGGCGCGGGCATTCTACTGACCGGCCGCAACTGGATTGACCCGGTCCTGTCGCTGCTCATCGCCGCTGTCATTCTCTGGTCCAGCATCGGCATCGTCCGCGAGTCGCTCAACATTCTTCTCGAAGGCACACCGCGCGGCATCTCGCTCGCAACCATTCGTTCCGGCATGGAAGAGGTTGAAGGCGTCCTCAACGTTCACGACCTTCACATATGGAGCCTCGGTTCGCAGTCGCGCGCGCTGGCCTGCCACGTGACCATCGCTGACATTCCCCCTTCTGAGAGCGCCTGCATCCTGGTCAAGCTCAATCACCTGCTCAAGGACCACTTCCACATCAGCCACACAACCATCCAGTTCGAGCACATCGGCTGTGAAGAGCTGCAGGGCTGCGTCGTACCTCCTGAAGAGATGACCGGCAGCCAACATCGTCACGGGCACGCGCATTAGGCGAGCCTCGGGAGGTCTTTCGCATGTCCCGATCCTGTCTTCACCTTCACTTCGCTCCAGCCGTTCTGTGCGCAGTGCTGCTTTCTCCTCCGCTCGCTGCTGCCGCGCCTCACCCGCAAGCCGCTCAGACAGACGCGGCCACTGCCGCCCAGGCTGTCTCCCCCGCCCAGCTCGAAGCTCTCTCCGGTGAGTACACCGGCGCCGCGGACCCCGATACGCCCCTGAGCTTCTACGTTCAGGACGGCAAGCTCTTTGTCGAGTCCGACCGCAATGTTCCTGATGAATTCAAGACCTTATCGGCGCTTGAATTCGGTTTTCCCAACTCGAAAAAGACCCTCCGCTTTACCCTCGACGCTTCCGGCCACGGTGACAGCGTCGCTCAATCCACTGATCCCGGCGACGTTTACCGCCGCACCGGTCCGCCCGTCCATCACGTCTTTCACGACTACCAGCGGACTGAAGCCATGATTCCCATGCGCGACGGCGTCAAGCTGCACGCCGTCATCCTCAAGCCCGCCGACATTGCAACTCCGCTGCCTTTCCTCATCCAGCGCACTCCTTACGGCGTAGATGGAACCAATCGCGCCTCGTTCTTCGCCAGTCGCCCGGAGCTGGCCCGCGACGGATACATCTATGTCTGCGAGGACATTCGCGGACGCTTCAAAAGCGAGGGAAAATTCGTAATGAGCCGGCCGCTGGCCGATCGCCACGACCCCAAAGCGATTGACGAAAGCACCGACGCGTACGACACCGTAGCCTGGTTGCTTGTCAACGTGCAGGGCAACAACGGCCGTGCGGGTTTTGTGGGCACCAGCTATCCCGGCTTCCTGGCCATGATGGCGGGCATCGATCCCCACCCGGCCGTGAAGGCCATTTCCCCGCAGGCGCCCATGATCGACGTCTGGATGGGCGACGATTTCTTTCACAACGGCGCCTTCCGCCAGAGCTATGGCTACGATTACGTGCTCTCCATGGAATCCAGCAAGGAAGAGTCGGCAGTGAGTTACGGAAAATCTCCGGATGGCGACAATCCGCGCAGCGCTAATATCGACGGGTTCGATTACTTTCTCCAGCGCGGCTCATTCGCCGAGGATGTGAAAGAATCGGGTTCGAGTGTCCTGCCTACCTGGAAGCTCTTCCTCGATCACCCCGCCTATGACCGCTACTGGAGTTCGCGCGGCGTCGAGCATTCGCTCGCCGCGGTCACCGTGCCTACCCTCTCCGTCGGCGGCTACTACGACCAGGAAGATATGTATGGCCCGCAGGAGGAATACGCCAAACTGGAACCGCAGGACGTGCACCATGAGAACTTTCTCGTTCTCGGGCCCTGGCGGCATGGGTATTGGAGTACTTCGTCGCGTCAACTAGGCAACCTGGACTTCGGCGAGCCCATCGGCAAGGAGTTTCGCGCGCGCATCGAGGCAAAATTCTTCGCGCACTATCTGAAGGACGCGCCCGGCGCCAATACTTCCGGCTTCGACCTCGATGACACGGCCAGTTTTGAGACCGGCTCCAACACCTGGAAGTACTTTAGCCATTTCCGCCGCCGCAATCACGGCCCACCAGCCTCTACCTCCAGGGTTCGGGATTATTGAGTTGGACCAGCTCGACCGCCCAGTCCACAACCAGCTACGTGAGCGATCCCGCCAACCCGATTCCCTATCGCCATCGGCCCATCCAGCCCACCTACAGCCAGGGCTCACAATGGTACAACTGGCTCACCGAAGATCAGCGCTTTGTCACCGATCGCAAGGATCTGGCCGTGTGGAAGCTGCCGGTGCTCAACAAGGATCTGGCCATCACCGGCGAAGTCGTTGCCGACATCTACGCCGCCACGACAGGAACCGACAACGACATCGTGGTGAAGCTGATCGACCAGTATCCGGACGACGGCGCGGACGCCAAAATGCGCGGCTACCAACTGATGACCAACGCTGAGATCTTCCGCGGCCGCTATCTTGACAGCTTTGAAAAGCCTGCGCCGCTGCGCTCCGGCTCGATTCGTGAATACAGGTTCTCGCTGCACGACGTGGACCACGTCTTCAAGGCCGGGCACACCGTAATGGTGGAGATTCAGAGCACCTGGTTCCCGCTCTACGACCGCAACCCGCAGACCTTTGTACCCAACATCATGAAGGCGAAGCCGGGGGACTACCAACCGGCCACCATCACCATCTACTCCGGCCCAGGTCATGAGTCTAGCTTGCAGTTGCCGGTGATGAAGCCCTGAGGCCAGGCGAGTGTTTTTGAGCCTGAGATTCGCGATTTGACACAGGTTATGTGCGCACGTATACTGTGTATATGAACATCACTCTCTCCATTGACGAGCAAATTGTCGAGCGCGCCCGGGAAAAACTCCGCGCCACCGGCAAGACCGTCAATCAGGAGATTCGCGAGCACCTTGAGCATATCGTCGGTGACGACGACCTGGAAAGCGCCATCGAGTTTTTCCTGAAAACCTCTGGAAAGGGAAAGGCCGAGGCGGGTTGGAAGTGGAACCGGGATGAGCTTTACGAGGACCGGATCAAATGGCCTCGGAAATGAGTCTGAGGGCGAGGCCCTCGCGTTCGTTCCTCGATACCAATATCCTTGTCTATTCTGACGATCCCAGAGACCCCGCCAAACAAGCGAAGGCTCTCGACCTGATCACAGATCACCTCCGTCGGCGGACCGGAGTGGTATCGCTTCAGGTGCTTCAGGAGTACTTCGTCTCCGCCACAGGAAAACTCAAACTCGATTCGGAATTGGCAAAGGGAAGGGTCGAATTTTTCGCCAGGTTCCACGTGGCCGAGCCCACCGTCGGCGATATTCTCGCGGCCATCGACTTACATCGGCTCCATAGCATCTCTCTTTGGGATACTCTCATCCTTCGCTGTGCGAAACAATCCGGCTGCCGCGTTCTTCTTACCGAAGACATGCAGCACGGCCAGGTAGTCGACGGAGTCCGAATCGTCAATCCATTTCTTTAGACATCTCGTTTCGCGGTAGAATAGAAGACGAAGTGACCCTCCATCAGCCCATTACGGCCCTGCTCTAGCGGCGTCCGCCGCGTACACCTGTTCTCCGCCCATTTTCCCCTTTCCAATTCACGACTCCAAAACCTGAAACCCCGGAGGGGAGATGATCGATCGTTTAGAACAAATGGAGCAGCGCTACAACGAACTGCAATCGCAGTTCTCGCTGCCCGAGGTCATCAACGACCACGAGAAATATCAGAAGACCGCCAAGTCGCTGCGCGAGATTGAAACTCCAGTCGAAAAGTACCGCGAGCTGAAGCAGGTGCGCCAGGGTCTGGCCGAGGCGCGGGCCATGCTGGCCGAGAGCGACCCTGAAATCCGCGCCATGGCACAGGAAGAGATAGCCGTGCTCGAGCCTCGCGAGTCGGCCCTCGAAGAAGAGTTGAAGGTGATGTTGCTGCCCAGGGACCCCAACGACGAGAAGAACGTAATCCTCGAAATCCGCGCCGGCACGGGCGGCGACGAGGCTTCGCTGTTTGCCGCCGAAATCTTCCGCATGTACACGCGCTTCGCCGAACAGCATCGCTGGAAAGTTGAGGTGATGTCGCTCTCCGAGTCCGGCGTAGGCGGCTACAAGGAAGTGATTGCGATCATCGAGGGCGAGCGCGTCTACTCGCAGATGAAGTGGGAAAGCGGCGTCCACCGCGTGCAGCGCGTTCCCGCTACTGAGACGCAGGGCCGCGTGCACACATCGGCGGTGACCGTGGCCGTGCTGCCTGAAGCCGAGGAGGTTGACATCAAGATTGAAGCCAAGGATCTTCGCATCGACACTTTCTGCTCGTCGGGCCCCGGTGGACAATCGGTGAACACGACTTACTCAGCCGTGCGCATTACCCACCTGCCGACCAATACGGTGGTCAGTTGCCAGGACGAGAAATCGCAGATCAAGAACCGCGAGAAGGGCATGCGCGTGCTGCGCTCGCGATTGTATGAGATGGAGATGGAGCGCCAGCAGGCCGAGCTTGCCAAAGAACGCAAGCAGCAGGTGGGCACCGGCGACCGCAGCGAGAAAATTCGCACTTACAACTTTCCTCAGAACCGGCTCACCGACCACCGCATCGGGCTTACGCTGCACCAGCTCGACCTGGTAATGGAGGGCCGCCTGCAGCCGATCGTCGATGCGCTGATTGCGCACTACCAGGCCGAGCAGTTGAAGGCCGGCAGCCAGGCCGCGTGACGCCGTGACTCTCCAGAACTGGCTCCTGAACGGCGAAGCGCGCCTGCGCTCCGGGCCGCATCCCGAGCGCGCGCGACGCGATGCCGAGCTGCTGTTGCTGCATCTCATTCACCGCGATCGCGTCTTCCTGGTTGCGCACCCGCTGGATTCGCTGACTGCCGAAGGGGCCGTCCGTTACTACGCGCTCATTGAACGCCGCCTGGCCGGCGAGCCTATTCAGTACATCACCGGAGAGACCGAGTTCTACGGGCTGCCCTTTCACGTGAATCGCAACGTGCTCATTCCCCGGCCCGAAACCGAGCACCTGGTGGAGAAGGTTCTTTCGCTCGCGGCGAATCTCGCGACGAATTTTGCCCAGCCGCGCATCGTGGACGTCGGCACCGGCTCCGGCGCAATTGCCGTTGCGCTGGCTCACAAGCTTTTCGCCGCCCAGATCGCGGCCCGGATCACGGCTATTGAAATCTCCGCCCCGGCATTGGCCGTTGCGCGCGGCAACGCCCTGCTCAACGGGGTCGCGGACCGAATTCGCTTTATCGAGGGCGATCTGCTTGCGCCGGTCGCTGCCGAGCAGTTTGAGATCGTCGTCTCCAACCCGCCCTATGTATCCGAGAGCGACCGCGGCTCACTGGCCGTCGAGGTGCGCGAATTCGAGCCTGCGCTGGCGTTGTTTGCCGGCAGCGGTCTCGACTTCTATCGCCGCTTGATTCCCTGCGCTCGCGCCGTGCTCGTTCCCGGCGGCTTTCTGGCGCTCGAAATCGGCTGCGGCCAGGACTCCGCCGTCGCCGGATTGCTCGCCGGCTCAGGCTTCGAGCAGATCGAATTCACCGCCGACCTTCAGGGCATTCCCCGCGTGGCTTCAGCCCGGCGGCCATTGCAATAGCGCATCGCTCCTACTACGCTCGGCCGGTTTTGTTTAGCTCCTTATAAAATTCCAGGTCCCTGCCGGACAGGCTTTTCGCGATGTACGCGATTTGTCCATAATGCAGGCCGAAGTGTTCCACGACCTGGTAAACGGCGTCGAGTCCACGAACGTGGTAGCCCTGAATCTCGTAGGGAGCCAGTAACTCGTCTACCGTGAGCCGATCCAGCACCTTCGCTGCCTCGTCCAGGGTAGCGCTAAGCCGGGCGAGGAGTTCGGTTGCGGTAAGACCTCCGACAGCCGCGAATTCCGCCGGACGGTCGCGCTTGTCTTGGTCACGGTTGAACGATGCCACCAGCCACTGCATCACGTTGCCGTTGAGGTGCAGGATGAGATTGCCGATGCTGTTTGAGGCTTCGTTGGGCCGCCACCAGAGCTGCTCGACCGTCATCGCTTCCACGCATGCTTTGAGGCGAGGCCAGTATTGGACGAGAAGCTTCTTGCGCGAAAACTCAAGAAATAGAGCAGCCAATTCGGTATCGGGTGTCGTCATCTGAAAGCGAGCCTCCCTGGCGTAAAACCTGATTCTTCATCCAAACCGCTAGATCAGTTCGTAGCCCGCAAACCAGTACCCGATTTCGAAGGCTGCCGTGTCTTCAGCATCGGAACCGTGGATGGCGTTCTCCTGAATGGAGCCGGCAAACTGCTGGCGGATTGTCCCTTCTTCTGCGTTGGCGGGATTGGTGGCCCCCATCAGCTTGCGCAGGTCGGCGATGGCGTTGTCCTTTTCAAGAACCATCAGAATCAGCGGGCCCGAGGACATGAACGCGCAAAGCGCCTCGAAGAATGGCTTGCCTTTGTGGACGGCATAGAAGCCCTCGGCCTGCCGCTTGGAGATGGACTGCTCCTTTATGGCCACGATGCCGAACCCGCCCTTGTCGATTGCGGCCAGAATGGCTCCGGTAAATCCCTGGCGGACCGCGTCTGGCTTGATGATGCTGAATGTGCGTTGCGGCACGGATGCTCGCTCCTGTGAGGAATTATTTCTGCGTTCCATTGTAATTGCCGCGCTATGCCGGCTTGCTCGGTATGAACTGGACTGAGTAGCCGCTTCGTCGACGGCCTGCGCCTCGCCTGCTCGCTCAATAAGTCAGCAGGTAGCCCGCCTCGCCAAAGAGTGAATGGTGGCTAAGGCCTCACCCCATTGCACAATTCCGCTAACTTGCTAACTCGCTATCCCCGCTTGAGCGGGGGCTAACTTGCTGTCGTTATCAAAAAACCTCAGCAAACTCAAGCGATGTACTTCCGATTCACCGCACTAGCAGCTAAAAGCTAGCTTTTCCCGATCACCTTCGCGAGTGTCGCCCCGATCTCCGCCGGCGACACGACAACATGAATTCCCGCTGCGCTCATGGCCTTCATCTTGTCCGCGGCGGTACCCTGGCCTCCACTGATGATGGCCCCGGCGTGGCCCATGCGCCGGCCGGGAGGCGCGGTCTGCCCGGCGATGAAGCCGACGACCGGCTTCTTCACGTGTTGCTTGACGAACTCGGCCGCGGCCTCTTCGGCCGATCCGCCAATCTCGCCGATCATCACGATGGCTGTGGTTTCGGGATCGTCGTTGAACAGCCGGAGCGCGTCGATGTGGGAGGTGCCGATGATCGGATCGCCGCCTATTCCAATGGCTGTTGACTGGCCGATGCCGCGCTGGGTCAGTTGATGCACGGCCTCGTACGTGAGCGTGCCGGAACGCGACACAATCCCGATCGACCCTTCCATGTGGATGCGCCCTGGCATGATGCCGATCTTGGCCTTGCCGGGCGAGATGACGCCGGGGCAGTTAGGACCCACGAGCCGCGAGCGCGAGTTCTTCAGCTTCGCCCAGACCTTGACCATGTCGAGGGTGGGAATGCCCTCAGTGATGCAGACGATCAGCGGAATGCCCGCGTCTTCGGCTTCGAGGATGGCGTCGGCGGCAAACGGCGGCGGGACGAAGATCATGGTGGCGTTGGCGCCGGTGGCCGCCACGGAGTCGGCGACGGTGTTGAACACCGGCCAGCCTTCGTGAGTCGTTCCACCCTTGCCCGGCGTCACCCCGCCAACAACGTTAGTGCCGTATTCCGCGCAGCCTTTGGCGTGGAAGGTACCTTCTTTGCCCGTCAAACCCTGAACAATCAAACGCGTGTTTTTATCGACTAACACAGACATGAAAAACAGCTCCTAGCTCCTAGCTTCTAGCCTCTAGCCCCTAAAGACTGGATGAACGCGCCGAGCATTTTTGAAGTCTCGATACAGAGAGCTTCTGCCTTAGTCAGCATTGCTTCATCGCCAATCTTCAACCGCCGAGCCAGTAGAAGTTGTGTTTGTAGTTCGTAAGTAGAACCTTGTGCGACTCCTAAAAACTGCCGGAATTCACCTTCCGTCATTCTTCCTCTGCCTTCAGCGATGTTACTGGCTACCGAAACGCTGGCGCGACGCAATTGCGAGGTCAACCCGTACATTTCATCTTTTGGAAACGCCCTCGTAAGCTCATAGATACATACCGTCATTTCCATGGCGCGCTGCCAAACCGTCAGATCCTGGAATGCCTGTGCCAATTCACGTCTCCATTCCCGGGGCAAATCTAGCTAGAAGCTAGAGGCTAGTAGCTAGAAGCTGCTTTTACAACCAGTTCCGCCGCTTCTTTCATCGTTGCCCCCACCTGGAAGTTCAAGCCTGACTCCTTGAGGATCTTGCGTCCTTCTTCTACATTCGTGCCTTCGAGCCGAAGCACAATGGGCACTTGCACATGGAGGTTGCGCGTGGCGGCGACTACACCGGTAGCCAGGCGGTCCACGCGCAGAATGCCGCCGAAAATATTGATGAGGATGGCTTTCACATGGGAGTCGGAGAGCAGGATTTCGAAGGCGTGCTCGATCTGTTCCTGGGATGCGCCGCCGCCCACGTCAAGAAAATTCGCCGGGCTGCCGCCGGCATACTGAATAATATCCATCGTCGCCATGGCCAGGCCGGCCCCATTGACCATGCAGGCAATCGAGCCGTCCAGCTTGATGTAATTCAGCGCGTATTTGCTGGCCTCCACTTCAAGCGGGTCTTCTTCTGCAACATCGCGCAGGGCCTTGATGTCCGCGTGGCGAAAGAGGGCGTTGTCGTCGAAGGTAATCTTGGCATCGAGAGCGAAGAGCTTGTCGTCCTTTGTCGTGATAAACGGATTGATCTCCACCAGCGAGGCATCGGTGTCAATGAATGCCTTGTACAGGCTCTGAAAGAAGGTAACAGCGGCATTGATCTGCGTGGTCTTCAAGCCCAGGGCAAACGCCAGCTTGCGTGCCTGCCATGCGCCGAAACCCACGGCCGGATCGATGGTCTCCTTGAAGATGGCCTCGGGGGTCTTTGCGGCCACTTCTTCAATCTCCATGCCGCCGGCCTGGGAGGCCATAAAGACCAGCCTCCCGGTGGCGCGATCGAGCACGATGCCGAGATACAACTCACGGTCGATGGCCGCGGTTTCTTCAATCAGCAGCCGCTGCACCTTCTGCCCTTGCGGACCGGTCTGGTGAGTGACCAACTGCATGCCGAGAATGTTTTTCACGTGCCGTTCGGCGTCTTCGCGGGTGCGGGCCACTTTCACGCCGCCTCCCTTGCCGCGCCCTCCGGCGTGAATCTGCGCCTTCACCACCACGCCCGATGCGCCTTCGGCAAACAGTTTGCGGGCCACCGCGGAAGCTTCTTCCGGCGTGTTGGCCACTTCGCCCCTGGGCACGGCAACGCCGTATTTCGCCAGGATTTCCTTTGCCTGATACTCGTGAATCTTCATTCGGGTTGGTACCGCCCAGTCCGCTGTGGCAGGTGATTCGAGGCCGGTCCCGGAGAAATCCGGGCCAGCGAAACCGTGGCAGCGGTATTGAAATCTTATCTTGCCCGGCAATGGAGCGGCAAACCGGTCGCGAAAACCGGCTGATTTCGAGGGCTGCGCCATTACCATTGGAGCATATGGGTGTCCTGAAGGAGTTGCTGAAGCCGCTGGCCGAGGACGGCGCGGCGCTGACCCGCGAGCAGGCAGCCGCCGTGCTCGAAGAGATCCTTTCCGGCGATGTGCCGGAGGTGGAGACTGCGGCGCTGCTGGCCGTTTTGGCCACGCGTGGCGAACAGGCGCCGGAACTGGCCGGCTTTGTGGATGTGATGCGCGCGCGCGTGACGCCGGTTCCGCTGACCGACGAGGAGCGGAGCGTATTGGTGGACGTGGTCGGCACCGGCGGCGGAGGCCCGCTTACCTTCAACATCTCCTCGGGTGCGGCGCTGGTAGCGGCTGCGGCGGGAGCCAGCGTAGCCAAGCACGGCAATCGCGCCATCACCTCGCGCTGTGGCGCGGCCGACGTGCTTGAGACCCTGGGCGTGCCCATTGATCTGACCCCGGAGTTGGCCGTCGCGTGCCTGCGAGAGACCGGATTCATGTTCCTGTTTGCGCCCCTCTATCACCCCGCTATGAAGGCAGTTGGGCCGCTGCGGCGAGCGCTGGGGTTTCGGACCATCTTCAACCTCTGCGGGCCTCTCACCAACCCGGCCGGCGCGCGGACGCAGGTGATCGGCGTGCTCGCGCCCAGCAAGGTGCTGCTGGTGGGGCGGACCCTGGCCGCACTGGGAGCGAAAAGGGCCTTTGTCGTGCACGGAACGGATGGAATCGACGAACTGACCACCTCCGGGGAGTCGGTTGTGGCGCGAGTCGAGGAGTCTGAGACGGGCGAGTCGAAATTGAAGGCGGCCCGGGTGACGCCGGAGATGGCGGGGTTGCCGCGCGCCACGCTGGATCAGTTCATCGGTGGCGACGTGCGAACCAACACTGCCCTCCTCTACGACGTGCTCACCGGAGTGCCCGGCGCACGGCGCGACATTGTGCTGCTCAACGCCGCGGCCGGGCTGGTGGCGGCCGGATTGGCCGGGGACTTGAAGCAGGGCGTTCAAATGGGCGTCGAGGCCATTGACTCCGGCCAGGCTGCTGCTGTCCTCGAAAAGCTTCGCCGGTTCGGGGCAAAGTACGCGCGCTCTTAGCGCAGCAGCTCCAGCGTCAGCGGATCGGGCTGGCTGCCAAAGTACTTCCCCAGCGCGTCATTGAAGACAGATGTGTCGCTGGCTGCTCTGGAGAACAGGGTCATCGAGGAACGGAACTTCAAGTCGTCGGGATACCCGAGGATCTGCTCGATGGGCCGCCCCTCAACCAGGTTGACCAGCCGCGTGCACTCCTCCAGCCGGGGCCCGAGAACCGGATGGCGCCAGTAGGCCGTGGCTTCCTCGATTGAGCCGATGCCGTAGAAGTGGGAGTGAGAACTCGAGCCGAGTCCCTTCATCTGCGGAAAGATGAACCACATCCAGTGGCTGCGCTTCTGGCCGGCGCCGAGCTCGGCCAGCACCTGCGGAAAGACGCCGGCCTGGGCGTTCAGAAAACGGTCGAGATCGAATGGATCTTCCATTGCGTGTGCTTTCTGCAGAGAGCCCGTACGGCCAAAGACTAAAGCAGCCCCGACCGCCCGGCCAGCCGCCGTGACAGCATCCAGGAGGCCAGCGAGGCAGCCAGCGCCAGGGCAACCCAGCCGGCCTGCTCGAGGGGGCGTTCGATTGCAAGGGACAAATGCGGCTCGGTCAGCGCAAGCTCCCTGGCCGCTGGAATGGCCAGCCGCGCAAGCTCGAACCCGCCCCAGCCGAATACGCCTGCGGCGAGCAGGATACCAGGGATGGCGCGCTTCCACGGGAAAAGAATGGGCGCCGGCATCCGGGCCTCTTCACGGACGCTCTCCATCACCGTGGCCAGGAAGCCGGAAGAAGGAATCAGCTCCTCCTCGGCCGCCAGAATGCGGTCTATCGAGCTCGGGTCCATCTTCGAATTGTCGATCTGTGTCCGGTTCATCTTCAAGCCTCCTTTCCGGTGTTGAGTGCGGCGATTTCCGTGTCTGTGCTCTCCTCATTCAGATGCGGAAAACGCCTTCGCAGCAGCGCCCGCGCGCGAGAAAGGCGTGCTTTCAGGGTGCCTTCCGGCAAGCCCATGGTGCGCGCCGCCGCCGACACATCCATCTCGTGAAAGTAGAACAGTACGACCGGCTCGCGATAGCGGAGGGGCAGTGCGAATACGGCGCGCCGAACCACTTCGTGGTTTTGTTTTTTTGACAGGCTTTCGTACTGAGTCGAGGGACCGGTTGGCTCGGGAACCTCGTCCAGCGGCAGGTTGACCGTTGGGAACCGCCTGAGCTCGGAGCGAAAGACGTTGGCCGCCAGGGCGAAGAGCCAGGTGGAGAAGCTGCCCTCGCGCCGCCAGTGGGCAAGCCCGCGCCAGGCCCTCAAAAAGGCCTCCTGGGCCATCTCTTCGGCGCGGCCGCGGTCGCGGCTGTAGCGCCAGGCCATGTTCACGAGCGGTCCCTGCCAGCGGCGGACGATGCCTTCGAAGGCGTCTACGTCGCCGCCCAGCACCCGGGCAACGTCGGCCAGGTCTTCTTTCGCGCTGCTGGTTGTTGCCCTCAAGTCAGGCGCTCTCCGTAGGGTCAGACAGGCGGCCCGGACGCGGGGTTGCATTTTCTTGCTCGAGAAAACTCTCCAGGAAAATGCAACCGGGTTCGGCGGTCGCAAGTCCCACCAGTTGCAAGGTGGAAAAACCCCGGCAACTGGAATAGGAGGATTTTATGACGAATCTGGCAATGCATCTGTTTGGCGCTCCGAATATGGAGGGTTTTGGCCTGTGGATGTTTCTATCCATCGGCGCGGTGGCGCTGTTCGTGGTCTTCATTCCCCTCACCTCCTGGATCGATAGCCAGCGCAGGGAGCGCGAGGCGTTTTACAAGGCGGAGACCATTCGGCGGCTGGCCGAGGCCTCGGGCGAAGGCGCCAAGGCGGCTATGGAGCTGCTCCGGGAACAGAACCGGTTGGAGCAGACCAGGAAGCGCGAAGGCATGAAGATCGGGGGCTTGGTCAACCTGGGCGTCGGCGTGGGGCTGATGATTTTTCTGCGGGCGTTGGTGGGCAACGAACCTGTATACCTTTGTGGACTGATCCCTGGACTCATCGGCGTGGCCCTGCTGGTCTACGCGCTTTTTCTGGCGCCTCCAATCGAGTAAGGAGGTATTGAAGCGCGAGCAGCGGCGGCCGGTTGCGCCGACCGCCGCAGCCTGTCCGGGCCAGAGCCGCGTTGCGCTGTGTATATTGGGTGGTGCGCAGGCGTTGGCAGCGCCCGTGCTCGGCCTCGGAGATCCCCATGCGGCGGCGCGACATCCTCAAACTCGCGGCATTGAGCGCAGCAGCAGCCGCCTTGCGCCGGTCCGTCGCGGCCCTGCCGCTTTCAGTTTCGAGTCCTGCTCCCGGCCCCATTCCCATCATCGACGCGCACATCCATCTGTTCGATCCCTTGCGTCCCGGCGGCGTTCCCTGGCCGGAGAAGACCGACACCGCAATTTACAAGCCTGCGCTGCCGGATCGGTATGTGGGCGAGACCGCGGCGCTCGGGATTGTAGGCGCAATTGCCGTTGAAGCCAGTCCGCTCGCCAGCGACAATCAATGGCTGCTGAATGTGGCCAGAGACCATCCCATCATTGTGGGCGTGGTGGGAGATCTTGTGCCCGGCTCGCCCGCTTTTCTGAACGGTCTTGAAAGGCTGCACGGCAATCAGCTGTTTCTGGGAATTCGCTACGGGAATCTCTGGAACCGCGACCTGGCGGCGGATCTTGAGAACCCCGGCTTTGTGGACGGGCTCAAGGCGCTCGCCGCAGCCGGCCTGGTGCTGGAGACCGCCAACCCCGATCCGCGACTGATCGGCGCCATCGTTGAAGCCGCGGAACGAGTTCTCGACCTCAGAATCGTGATCGATCATCTCCCTCATGCGCCTGTCCCCTCGGAACCCGACCCCCAAAAAGAGTATTGGGACAATCTGCGCTTGCTGGCTGGGAGTCCGCGCGTGTTTGTCAAGCTCTCGGAGATTCCGGTGCGCGTGAATGGAAAGCTGATGACCGACCCGCATTTTTACCAGCCGAGCCTGGACGCGATATGGGATATTTTCGGCGAAGACCATCTTTTATATGGCAGTGACTGGCCGAACAGCGACCATGTGGCCTCGTACGCGCAGACCTTCGCTATCGTGCGCGGATATGTTGCGCGGAAAGATGCCGTGGCGCGGGAAAAGTTTTTCTGGAAGAATTCGATTGCCGCCTACAGATGGGAGCGCAGAAGGTCGAATCAGCCCGTTCTTTGACCTGTAACTGCATTTCAGTTCGATGATTAAGAATCCGGGGACCCTATCGGCAAGTCATCGCTTTTCAGGTCGATCGTTGCCGCCGCTAACTTGCTAACTCGCTCGTCCCCGCCTGAGCGGGAGCTAACTCGCTGTATTTGCTCAAAGACTACCCGCTGCCCTAATGTTTGGATTGTTCGAGTTGCCGAAGGATTGGGGTCTTGTTTCCTTTCCGGCGACGACTTCTAACCCTGCCCTGTTCCTTTCAAATTGAGGTAACGCAGTTGCACCAGATCTCTTCATCCCACACTGCTGCCGCCGACGCTCCCCTCAACAAACTCGACTGTGCCATTGCGCGGGCAGTCAAGCGGCTGGCGCCTTTTTTGATGGCCATGTACGTGGTCTCGTTTCTTGATCGGGCAAATATAGGTTTTGCAAAACAGGCATTGCAAACCTCCGTGGGAATCTCGGAAAGCACCTATGCTTTGGGCGCGGGCTTGTTTTTTATCAGTTATTCGCTGCTCGGCTTTCCCAGCAACCTGATCCTCCACAAGGTCGGCGCAAAGTTCTGGATGTCGTTCCTGATGGTGGGTTGGGGACTGGCGTCGATGGGGACCATGTTCGTGAGCGGCAGCACCTCGTTCTACCTGCTGCGCCTCCTGCTTGGCGTATTGGAGGCGGGCTTTTTCCCGGGCGCAATTCTCTATCTGACCTATTGGTTTCCGAATCGCGTGCGAGGGCGGATTCTGGGCCTGTTCTATCTGGGCGTGCCGCTTGCCTTGGTTATCGGCGGCCCTCTTTCCGGCTTGCTGCTTCAGATGCATCCGCTGGGCGGGTTGCGGAACTGGCAGTGGATGTTTCTGGCAGAAGGCTTCATGGCCGTTGCGATGGGATTCGCGGCCTTCTGGTTTCTGGATAGCCGGCCTGCAAACGCAAAATGGATTCCTCCCAGCGAAAAACAGGCACTCACTGAAGCGCTGGCGAGCGAAGAGATGCAGAGGCGCTCTACCGGGCCCGCTAATCTTCTTCCCATGCTCCGCGATCCCCGTGTGCTCGGGTTTGTGCTCATCTACGCGTTGATTCAGATGAGCGTATATGGAGCCATCTTTTATTTGCCCGCCGAGGTATCCGCGCTCATGCACAAGCCGGCGGGACTTGAAGTCGGCCTGGTGACCGCGATTCCCTGGATATGCGCGCTGTGCGCCGTGTATTGGCTGCCCAAGGCTGCGGACAAGTGGAATGGGCACCGGCAACTGGCGGCCCTGACTCTGCTGATTGCAGGCTGTGCCGGCTTTGCATTTCCAACCGCGGGACCGCGCATGGGGCTGGCGGCCCTGTCGATTGCCGTATCCGGCTTCATCGCCGTGCAACCCCTTTTCTGGACCTTCCCTACCGCGTACATGGCCGATCGCGCCAAGGCCGGCGGCATTGCCTTGATCGGGTCCGGAAATCTTGGCGGATTTCTGGCTCCCAACGTAAAGGTCTGGGCCGATCAGTATTCTCATTCGCAACGCGCGGGGCTGTATCTGCTGGCCGGCATAACAGTTGTGAATGCGGGCCTGATTTTCTTCACGGGGAATCCGAGGCCGCGGCAGGGCCGGCCTGAATTGGGCGGAGGGTATAATCGGTCTCATGGCGGCGACCCCACAAACGAATCAAACTGAAGCTGAGACTGCGCAAAGTACGGCTGCAAAGCTGCACGCCCTGGAGTCGCGGTTGAAGCAGTTGGGAAGGCTGATGGTGGCTTACTCCGGCGGCGTGGATTCCGCGTTTCTGGCCGCCACCGCGCATCGCGTGCTGGGCGAAAAGATGCTCGCCGTTCTGGCTGACTCGCCGAGCCTGGCGCGCCGGGACATGGAGCAGGCCTGCGCCTTTGCGCGCTCGCTCGAAATGCCGCTCCAGGTTGTGGCGACCGAAGAGCTGGACAAACCCGAGTATGCGCGCAACGATGCCAACCGCTGCTTCCACTGCAAGGACGAGCTGTTCGCCACCATGAAAGCCTTGGGCGGCAAGCTGGGCTTCAGCTCCATTGCTTACGGCATGAACGCCGACGACACCAGGGATTTTCGTCCTGGGCAGCGCGCGGCCGAGGAGCACGCCGTGCTGGCGCCGCTGGCTGAGGCCGGGCTGACCAAGCTCGAAGTGCGGGCGCTGGCCAAAGCGGCCGGCTACTCGCTGTGGGACCGCCCTGCGGCGCCCTGCCTCTCCTCGCGCGTGGAGTACGGACGCACCGTGACCCGCGAGGTGCTGGAACAGGTGGAAAGGGCTGAGGAGAGCATGCGGCAGTTGGGCTTTCGCGAGCTGCGGGTTCGCCATCACGGCGAGCTGGCGCGCGTTGAGATTGCCCGCAACGAGCTGCCCCGCGCCCTCTCCATGGAGATGCTGGACGCGATTACCGCCGCGCTCAGGCAGGCCGGCTTCCAATATGTCACGCTGGATTGTACTGGCTTTCGCTCTGGGTCCCTGAATGCAATTCTGCCCGCTGAAATATTGGCGCGGCGCGGTGCATAGCAAACAGTTTAAAATCTTGAACGCGATGCGTATTGCATATCTGGAGTGTTTTTCCGGCATTAGCGGCGACATGCTGCTGGGCGCCCTCGTTGACGCGGGCGTTCCGTTTGAATCCCTCTCGGAAACCGCTGTCGCGTTGAACGTGGGTGCGCGCCTGGAGATGCGCAAGGTGAGCCGGGGCGGCCTGGCGGCTACCAAGGTGGACGTCCTGACACCCGACCGGCCTGCGAGCGAGACGGCGCACGCGCATGAAGAACCTGCGCATGATGCGCATTCACATGCTCATCCTCACCAACCGCCGGGAGACCACGAGTCTCAACCGGAGTCCGTTCATCCCGCCCACAGCCACATGCCCCATCGGCATTTGTCGGCGATTCTCGGAATCATTCGCTCGGCGCCACTGTCTGAAGCTGTGAAAGAGCGTTCCATCCGCGCCTTTCAACTGCTTGGCGAAGCCGAGGCTGCCATCCATACCATTCCCATCGAGAAGGTGCACTTCCACGAAGTCGGCGCCGTGGACACGATTGTCGATATTGTCTGTGCGGCGGCCGGCGCGGAGCTGCTCGGCGTTGCCCGCTGGCTGGCGTCACCCCTGAACGTGGGCAGCGGAACGGTGAAGTGCCAGCACGGAACGCTTCCCGTGCCGGCCCCGGCCACGCTGGCTCTGCTCGGCGATGCCCCGGTGTATGCTGCCGGGCCGCCCATGGAGCGGGTGACGCCCACCGGCGCTGCCGTGCTGCGAATGCTCGACGTTCGCTACGAGCCGCTTCCGCCCATGCGCGTGAAAGCCTCCGGCTACGGCGCGGGCGGGCGCGACACCCCGGGCGAACCCAACCTGCTGCGCCTGCTGGTGGGTGAGGTAACCGAATCCGCCGCCGATCCCGCTGCGGTGGAACCCATTGCGGTGATCGAGACCGTGATCGATGACTCGAATCCGCAGGTCCTGGCCTACGTGAGCGAGTTGCTGCTGGAGGCGGGCGCGTGGGATGTGTATCGCATCGCGGTGCAGATGAAGAAAGGGCGAACCGGCATGCAGTTCACCGTCCTCTGCCGTCCCGACCTTGTGCCCGCCCTCCAGGAACTGTTGTTCCGCGAGACTTCGACCATCGGTTTGCACTGGAGGATCGAAAACAAGCGCTCGCTCAAGCGCGAGTTTGTTGAAGTGTCCACCACCTGGGGCGACGTGCGCATCAAGCTGGCGCGCTGGCCCTCCGGCAAGATCGCCAATGCGTCGCCGGAGTACGAGGATTGCCGCAAGCTGGCCACGCTGCACTCTGTGCCGCTGAAGAAAGTCATGCAGGAGGCCATGCAGGCTTTTGCCGCGGGCATTGGTGCGGCTGCAAGCAAGGAGGGGCTCTGATGGATCCCGCTGCGATCGAGTCGTTGCTTAACGAAGTGCGCGAGGGCCGCACCGGCGTTTCACAAGCGCTGGAACGGTTGCGCCATCTCCCCTTTGAAGACCTTGGCTTCGCCAAGCTTGACCACCATCGCGCCCTGCGCACCGGCATGCCCGAGGTAATCTTCGCCCAGGGGAAAACGCCCGCCCAGGTGGCCGCGATCTTTGCCCGCATGGCAATGGCGGGTGGCAACGTGCTGGCAACGCGCGCCTCCCGCGAGCATTATGATGCAGTGCGGGCAGCGGAACCACGCGATCTGAAACCGCGAGCGGAGTTTCACGAGCTCGGGCGCGCCATCACGCTCACCCAGTCGGCCGCGGCTGCCGGCAAGGGAACCATCGGCGTGGTCTGTGCCGGAACCAGCGATCTGCCCGTGGCTGAAGAAGCCGCGGTCACTGCCCGGCTGATGGGCAACACCGTGGAGCTGGTCGCGGATGTGGGCGTGGCCGGCATTCATCGCCTGCTCGCGCAGAAACATACCCTGACTTCCGCGCGCGTGCTCATTGTGTGCGCGGGCATGGAGGGTGCGCTGCCTACCGTCGTCGGCGGCCTCGTCAACGCGCCGGTGATTGCCGTTCCCACCAGCGTGGGCTATGGAGCTTCCTTGGGCGGCGTGGCAGCGCTTCTGGGCATGTTGAACACCTGCTCGCCCAATGTCTCCGTGGTCAACATCGACAACGGCTTCGGTGCTGCTTGCATCGCTTCGCTCATCAATCACCTGTGAGTAGCGAGCCGAAGTAGGGTCGTCGCAAGAGGCCGCCACGCGCTCCAACCTGCTCAGAGTTGCTTGCAAATATAATTCTATGTGCTATAGTTCATATTGTTAGGACAGGTTCGTGCGGACTTTCAAGACGAAATGGTTTGCGCGGTTTGCCCGCCGAGAGGGGATAGCTGACCAGAGATTGAGTGAAGCCATCGAACGGGCAGAACAAGGCCTGATCGACGCCGATCTGGGCGGCGGCCTCATCAAGCAACGCGTCGCCCGCCAAGGTAAGGGACGATCCGGCGGTTATCGCATGATTGTTGCCTATCGGGCAAAGAGCCGGGCTGTTTTTCTTTTCGGGTTCGCCAAGAACGAATGGGAGAACATCGAACCGCACGAATTGGTATTCCTACGGGGACTCGCGGAGAACTGGCTTGCTGCTGACGCCGCGGGGATTCGAGAAGAAATAGATGCAGGCAATCTGCAGGAGATTGATGATGGCGAAGAAACTTAGCAATTTGTCCGAGGCCCTTCTTGAGATGGCCGGCGATCAGTACCGCACCGGCCTCATGGACAAGGCCGCGTACGAAAAGATCACCATTCGCCTGCTCGGTTCAAAGCCCCTCCCCACGGCCAAGCCGATCAGCGCCGAAGAGATCCGCAAGCTGCGCAAGCGCGCAAACCTGAGCCAAGCCGCGCTAGCGCGCTATCTCAATCTCACCGTGGGCTATATCTCGCAGTTGGAGCGCGGAGCCAAGCAACCAAAAGGCCCGGCGCTCGCCTTGCTCAATGTCATTCGCCGCAAAGGGCTTGAGGCGATTCTGTAGGGGCCGCTTCATTCTGCAAACCCAGCCGCTCAAAACCGCCAATCCGTGATGTGGATCACTGTCCGGCGCCAGCCTGAGCGCCAATCATCTTCCTATATACGGATCGCACGCGCACGCGGCGTGGGGAGGGCTTTGTGGCTGGGTCCAGGTTGCCGCAGTGGCGCAAAATCTCGCAGATTTTCTTTCTGCTGCTCTTTCTTGCGCTGCTGGTCTTTACGTCTCTGCACTCTATGCCCGGTACCACCAGCGACATTCACCTGCGCGGGCCGGTGCGGCTGTTTTTTGAGTGGGACCCGCTGGTTGCTGTGGCGAACGCGCTGGCTACGCACGCCCTCTATCGCGGTTTGCTTTGGAGCCTGGTCATCCTTCTGCCCACGCTGTTTCTGGGGCGCTTCTTCTGTGGCTGGATTTGCCCCATGGGCACGCTGCAACACTTTGTCGGCAATATGCCTTCGGAATCCAAGCGCGGCAAGCAGCGCATCGAAGCAAACCGATATAAGCGCTGGCAGACCATTAAATATGTAGTGCTGATCGCCGGCCTTGTTGCCGCCTGCTTCGGTTCCATGGCCATCGGCTGGCTCGATCCGTTCAGCCTGCTGGTCCGTTCTATCGGTCTGGCGATTCTGCCGGCGTTCAACTTCGCCGTGCGCGCCGTTTTGGCGCCCTTAGAAAAAAGCCACGTTGCCGCCATCAAGGCGGCCGGCGAATTCACTCATGCCGTGCTGCAGTTTCTTGTACTGGACTTTCGCCAGGCGCATTTTGCCCAGGGGTTGGTGCTGGGTATTCTGTTTCTCCTCATCCTGGCGGCCAGCCTGCGCGTCACGCGGCTGTGGTGCCGCTCGATCTGCCCGCTGGGCGCGCTGCTCGGCGCGGTCTCGCGATGGAGCGTGCTGGGCCTGCACAAGGACGCCGATAGCTGCGACAAGTGCAACCGCTGCCTGATGCACTGCCAGGGCGGCGACGATCCCATCGGCGGCGCGCCGTGGCGCAAGGCCGAGTGCCTGATGTGCATGAACTGCGTGGGCAGTTGCCCGCACGGCAGCCTGGTCTTCCGCTTTTTCCGCAAGGAGAAGGAAGTTGCCTCGCCCGACCTGGGCCGGCGTCGGACGATTACAGGTCTCGCCGCCGGCGCGGTTGCAGTTCCGCTGATGCGTGCCAACACCGGCATGGGCAAGAGCCGGAACGAACGGCTCCTGAGGCCGCCGGGCGCGCTCGACGAGCCGGAGTTTCTCTCCCGCTGCATTCGTTGCGGCGAGTGCATGAAGGTTTGTCCGAACAACTCGCTGCATCCCACGCTCGGCGAGGCGGGCCTTGAAGGGCTGTGGACGCCCACGTTGGTGCCGCGCATCGGTTACTGCGAGCCCAGTTGCGTACTCTGCTCCGAGGTGTGCCCCACCGGCGCAATCTGGCAGATTACACCCCGGGAAAAGGGTTGGGTAGTGGGCGTGGGCCAGCAGAGCCAGCCGGTGCGGCTGGGCACGGCATTTTATGACCGGGGCCGCTGCCTGCCCTGGGCCGTGGCGATCGATTGCATCGTCTGCGAGGAGTGGTGCCCGGTTTCACCCAAGGCTATCTACGTTCAGGAAGCTCAGGTCATCGACTCTGCGGGCAACACCAAAACGCTGAAGCAGCCCCGTGTCGATCCCAGCCGCTGCGTAGGCTGCGGCGCCTGCGAGTTCGCCTGCCCGCTGCAGGAACGCCCCGCCGTTTATGTTACGAGCATTGGCGAAAGCCGCTCCCCCAGCAGCCAGATCCTGCTGAATCGAAAGTAAAGGAGACCCAAAAAGGATGTTGTGCTCTAGAAGATGGATATTGGCAACAGTGGCGCTCGCAATTGCAGCCGCAGTCGTAGGCACCGGATGCAAAAAGAGCAAGGTCGACCCGTTTCCGGCATCCGGAGCGGTGGCGGGCTGGGAAAAGACCGGCGATACGCGCATCTTTGCGGCCAAGGACCTGTGGCAGTACATCGACGGCGATGCCGAGCAATACATATCAGCCGGCGTGGTCTCCACTTCAACCTCCGATTACAAGTACCAGGGCCAGTTGGAAGCGATAGTGGACGTTTACACTATGGGTGATTCGGCGGGCGCCAGGAAGATCCTGGAGACCGGACAGACCAAGGACGCCAAGAGCGTGCAACTGGGCGATGCCGGCGTGGCATACGAGCAGAGCGTGACCTTCCGCAAGGGTCCGTACCTGGTGCGCATCGTGGCCTATGAATCTACTCCTGACGGGCCGCAGGCGCTCCTGGCGCTGGCCCACGGAGTGGAAGCAAAACTGTGAACTGTGCGGCCGAAAGCAAGGCCGCGTGAACAAACACAAGGATTGCCATGCCGCATTGTCCGATGAAGTTCCAGTATGTGAGGCGCAGATTTTCCTCGCCCTCCATTCGGATTCTGGACATCGGCTGCGGCAACAATTCACCATCGCTGACCAGGCGCTGGTTCCCTGGCTGCCATTACACGGGCGCGGATATTCAGCGCTATAACAATAGCGACCAGGATGTTGCGGCCATGGACGCCTTCTACCTCCTCGGCGCGGACGGCTCAGGGTACGATGCAATTCCGGACGGCAGCTTCGATCTCGTAATCCTGAATCACGTGCTGGAGCACATGGCCCAGCCCGCGCCGGTTCTGGCTGCGCTCTGCTCCAAGCTGAAGCCCGGCGGGTATATCTGGATTGCATTTCCTTCGCTGCGCAGCCTGGGATTGCCTTCGTCTCACGATGAGACCCTGCAATTCTGCGACGACCCAACCCATGTTTACCTTCCTTGCGTTCGCGAGGTTGCCAACATTCTGCTCGCGAACGGCGTGAAGGTGCTGCACGCGGGACGCTCGAGGGAGGGCTTCTTCACCACGCTCGCCGATGGTTTCAAACTGCTGAAGAGGCTCTTGATGAAAGCCTTCACCGGCAGGTTTTCAGGCCGTGGAATGTGGTATCTGCTGGGATTTGAAGATCACGTATTGGGCCAACGCAGGCTGGGCTGAGAGTTGAGCCTCCTGCATTAATGGAGGGAGATTTCGATGAAGGATCGCCGGGAGTTCTTGAAGAGTGCAGCCACGGGAGCGGTGCTGCTGAGTTCGCGGAACAGGTTGGGGCTGGCGGGCATGCTTGCCCAGCAAACCGGGATTGCCAAGTCGCGAGTTGTGGTGGCCAGGGATGCGGCGCTGCACGGCGCAGGCTCGCAGCCGGATGAGAAACGCGTGCTCGACCTGCTTGACCGCGCGCTGACTGCCTATTTCGGGCGCGAAAAGCCCATGGAAGCATGGAAGAGCATCGGCTTCCCTAACATTGTCAAGAACCGGGTGATCGGCCTAAAGGTGAACGGGCTCGGCGGCAGGGGAATTTCGACCCACGCGGTGCTGGTGCAGGCCGTCTGCGAGCGGTTGCAGCAGGCCGGTGTTTCCGCGGGCAACATCGTAGTGTGGGATCGAAACGCCCGCGATCTCGAAGCTTGTGGGCTGACCATCAATACCGACCACGGCAAGGTCCGCTGTTACGGCAACGATATGGCCGGATTCGAGGATCAGCAGGAATCGTGGGGCGTGGCGCGCGTCCGGCTCTCCAAAATCCTTACTCGTGAATGCGCGATCGTGATTAATCTGCCCATTCTCAAGGACCACAACATGGCCGGCATGACGTTCTGCATGAAGAACATGTTCGGCGCGGTCGACCGGCCGGATTCCCTTCACGCCAACAATTGCAATCCCGGCGTGGCGGACTTGAATTGCATTCGCGCCATCCGCAACCAGGTCAGCATCACCATCGGCGACGCCATCTCGTCCATCTATCAGGGCGGGCCGGTATTTCGTCCCGAGCACCTCTGGTACCCTAACGCGATCATCGTGGGTGAAGATCGCGTGGCCGTGGATCACACCGCGCTACAGATGCTCGATCGCAAGCGCGTTGAAATGGGCCTTCCTACGCTCGAGGCCGCGGGACGCGCGCCGACCTACATTGACACCGCCGCCGACGCCGCGCACAATCTGGGCGTCAACGATCCGAAGCGCATCAAGTTGATTGAAGTGTAACCGGGAGAATAGACATGGGCAGCAACACCGAACCGGCGACCGATAAGAGCGCGGCGACGCAAATGACGCGGCGCGACGCGATGCTCGCACTGCTGCGGTTGGGCGGCGTGGCGGCGGGGGCTGCCGGCGCGGGCCTCTGGCTCAGCGAGCACAGCTCCCGCCCGGTTCCGGCCCAGGCTGAACAGGCACGTCGGGATCATCGTGCCGCTGCCGATCCTCAACTGCCGCAAATCACAGTTGTTCAGGGTGGGGAGCCGCGCGCGCTGGTTCAACAAGCTCTCGAGAACCTGGGCGGCATTCGCCGTTTCGTCAGCCGCCAGGACGTGGTGGTGCTCAAGCCCAACATCGCCTGGGATCGCATTCCCGAACAGGCCGCCAATACCAATCCTGAACTGGTCGCGGAAGTGGTGCGGCAGTGTTGGCAGGCCGGCGCAAAGCGGGTCATTGTTACCGACGTCAGTTGCAACGAGCCGCAACGCTGCTTTCACCGCTCCGGCATTCAGGCTGCCGCGCGCGCCGAGGGAGCCGAGGTGATTCTTCCCAATCCCGAGCTCTTCCGCGAGGTGGACATGGACGGCGTAGTGCTGAAGAGCTGGCCTGTCTTCAAGCCTTTCCTTGAAGCCGACAAGGTCTTCAACCTGCCCATCGCCAAGCATCACGAGCTGGTCGGCGTAACGCTGGGCATGAAGAACTGGTACGGAATTCTGGGCGGAGAGCGCAATCGCCTCCACCAACAGATTCATCAGAGTCTTGTTGACCTGGCTAACTTCATGCTGCCCACGGTCACCCTCATGGACTGCTACCGGGTTCTGCTGCGCAATGGCCCCACCGGCGGCAACCTCGAAGACGTGGCCGTGAAGAAGACTCTGGTAGCCGGCACCGATCCAGTGGCTATCGATGCCTACGTGGCTAAGGCATATTGGAACCTGGACCCCGAGCACCTGCCTTATTTACAGATGGCCGCTGCAAGAGGGCTGGGAACGGTAGACTTTGCCGCGCTGGCGGTGAAGGTCAGTCAGTTGGGCTAATGCCAAACCGCTTTCCCAGGTCCGAAAATCCGGATCTCGATCTCACAGAAAAGACCTGCAAGCCGCAAACCCACGGACCTGGGCGCTCGAGCATACCTACGCCTGAGGTTGGCGGTTGCGGTGTGAGCGGCGCTCGGCGAGCATCTGCTCGAACTGCTGCTTCTGCGTGTCGTTCATAACCGCTTCGATCTTGCTGTTGGTGTCCTGCGCGAGAGCCCGAAACTTCGCCCGGCGATCTTGTTCACTGAGCGAGGTGTCGGCGCGCAATCCCTGCATCTGTTGCTGGCGATTCGCGAGGATGGGCTGGATCTGCGCCACCTGATCGCTGCTTAACCCAAGCCTCTTGGCCAGATGCGCTGCCTGTGTTGCGGGGTCGAAGTTGCGGTGGGGGTTGCCCGGTTGCGTCTGCGCCACTTGCGGTGAATTCGCAGGCGGAGCCTGGTTGGGGTCAGGCGCCTGTGCAAGCAACGTGCCCGCGGAAAGCAGTGCGCCCAAAACGATGGTTGCTTTTGTCGTGTACATACGTTGGATTCTCCCTTTGGCCTTGATAGTGCTATGGGCCAGTGGATGTGTAGACACGGAGGCAGTGGGAGAGTTGCGTTGCCAGAGCTCCCCTGCCGGGAACTACAGTGCAGAGACTGGAGGACGGAAGGGCCGTCGGCATCCATTAACGCCCTTGACATTTGTATATACAGAGAGTGATATTCATATATACAGAAGGAGAAGCATGCCTACCACTCCCACATCGATTCGGCTGGACACTAAACTGGCGGACGAAGCCGTGCGCGCCCTGGGAGTCAAGTCAAGGACAGAGGCCGTGCATGTGGCGCTCAAGGAGATCGTCAGGCTGAAGGATTTCAAAAGGCTGATGAAGGAGTACGGGGGCAAGCTGAAGTTCGAGAACTACGGCCGGTAAGATGGTCATCTTCGACAGTTCGGTTTTCATCGATCAGTTTCGCACCGATTGCTTCCGCGAGCGCATCGAATCTCTCGATGAACTGGTGCGCACTTCCGCCGTCGTCCTCGCGGAGCTCTGGCGTGGCGCTACAACCCAGGCAGAGAAGGCCATCGTTCGCGCTCTGGAGCGAAACTATCCCATCTTTACTCCTACTGAACAGAACTGGCTGGAGTCGGGACAGATTCTCGGCAGGGTGCAGCGCGATCACGCCTTTGAGGGGCGTAAACTGCGCGACTTGCACTTCGATGTGCTGATTGCGTTGACCGCCCGCACCTGCGGCGCGCGCCTGATCACCTCCAACCGCGTGGATTTCGAGTTGATTCGCGATTATCGGGATTTCAAGCTGGAAGTCTGGTAATTCGCGCTGTTCCATGCCCCATAACCCGGACCTGGGGCGCTCGGCTTGTTCTCTCGGTGACCGCCTCGCTTTTCCTTGCGGGGTGATGTGCGGGACGAAGCTCGATTCCTTCCGACTTGACCGGCTTGGTCAAAATGCGCAGGAGCCCTTCACCGGATTTCATTGCACAAAGGCCGCTCCATTTCGGAGCGGCCTTTGCATTTCGAGAGAACCAAAGTAAAAGAATCAATCGCCGGCGACTAGTTCGCCTTCCTGCTGTTTCGCCGCGGGCTTTGCCGGCGCAATCGCATCCAGCCTGACCAGGCCCTCGACCGGCTTTTCGCCCAGTACGTGCTCGCGGTAGAGCTTGGCCATGCGCGCGTTCTCGGCTTCCGCCTTCAGCTTTTCTTCGCGGGCGCGGAGCTTCTCTTCGCGCGCGTTCTTGGCGATGCCCAGGTTGTCCAGCGTGTGGTTGGCTTCGGAGTTGACGTGCTCCATGTTGAGCACCAGCTCGTGGCCCACGTGGGTCATGCCCACCTTCTTGCCGCCCGCGAAGATCTCATGGCGGCCGTGCTCCTCGTACCACTTGGTCAGCGTCGCCGTCATGTGCATCTTCTCGATGATGTTGCGCCAGCCGATCCCCGTGTTGTAGGCGCAGAAGCTGATCTCGCCTTCCTGCGTCGCGTAGGGGATAATGCACTGCTCGGTGCGCCGGAAGTCGTAGTTGAACAGGTCCTGGAACCACATCCCGGCGATGAACAGGAAGTTCCAGCGGTCCTGGCGGCGCTTCTTGATGTCTTCCAGAGTCCGGTCGCCCTTCACGCTGCCGTAATTCTTCCCGGTGGCGTTGAAGGTCTTGTCCATCTTCTTCATCATGTCGGTGATCTTGAAGTGGGTGGGCGACTGGAAGGGATCGTAATTGCGCAGCAGCGAGAGGCCGAGGCCGATGACCGAGAGCCACTTGCCGCGAGCCGCGTCATTCACCTTGGCCAGGTCCTTGGCCACTTGGTCCATGTCCAGGAAAGCCGTTACCGGCGCTGATTCCTTGGTTTCCTTGTCGATCATCAACGCCATTCCGATGCCGCAATTCGGATGGCAGCCGCAGCTCAGTTGGCCCCACTCGGCGGCGGGCCCGTGAATCAGGTCGGCCCAGTCTGAGAAAGTGCTCATAAAGCTGATTGGGAACCAGTCGCGCTCCGGCTCGCCGATGCCGCACTGGCTCTTGACGTCGTGAGCCATGTGCGAGAGCGTGTAGCGCTGGGCGAATCGGCGCTCGTCGGTAATGTCCTCGTCGCGGCCCGTAAAGCTGACCGGCTGGAAGCTGAGGAAGCTGATCTTCTTGGGATTGTCGAGGGCAAACTGGATGATGTGTCCGACCTGCTCGTTGTTGATGCCGTTGATGATGGTGGTCACCGGAACGATTTCCACGCCGGCCTCGTGCAGATTATTGATGGCCTGGAGCTTGACGTCGAAGAGGTTGCCCACTTTGCGGTGCGAATTTGCTGCGTTGCCGATCCCGTCGAACTGCAGGTAGACGTACCTCAGCCCGGCCTCGGCCGCCGCCCGGCACAACTCCTTGCTCTTGGCGAACTCGATTCCGTTGGACGCTGCCTGCACGCTGTTGTAGCCCACCTTGCGCGAGTAGGCCACGGCATCCAGGAAGTAGGGCGAAAGCGTTGGCTCGCCGCCGCTGAACTGCACGCTCATCTGCCGCTTCGGCTTGATCGTGATGGCGTTGTCGAGCATGGTCTTGATCTCGTCCCAGGTGAGCTCGTGGACGAAGCCGACCTGGTTGGCGTCCATGAAGCAGGGATCGCACATCATGTTGCAGCGGTTGGTCAGGTCGATGGTGAGCACCGAGCCGCGTCCATGAGTCACGGTCGACGTGCCGTGGTGGTGCAGAGCCTCGTCACCCTTGCCGTGGGCCCGCATATCGCGGCCCGGGAAGCTTTCTTCCAGGTGCTTGAAGAACTTTGTGTCGATTGACATCACGTCTTCAAAGTGGCCGTGCTTGGGGCAGTCCTTGACCATCAGGATCTGGCCGTCGCGCTCGATGATCTGGGCCTTGATCTCGCCCACCTTCTCGTTCAGCAGAACTTCGTGGGGCAGCTTGCCGTCCAGAATCTGCTTGCGAATCTCGGGTACGCATTTCGGACACAGCGAATCGGTCGTGCGCGGCCAGCCCAGCGGCGGCTTCTCCTTCTGCCAGCTCTTCTGCAGGGGCTTGTCGCTCCATTTGGGGGTGAAGGCGGGGTTGGGGCTGATGCGGTTCATCCGCTCGAATACCACCCAGGCTCCCTTGGCGACGTAGGTGACCGCCTTTTCGGTGTACTTAATTGCTTTGGACATGAGAATTGCAGTCTCCTCAATTGAAGTAGCCGGCGGCGTCCCGCGCCCGGCTCCGCTTCCCGTTTCCGGAGGGGGGGAACCCGGAAGCTGAAAATTCATTACTAGGGTAATAGGGAACCTCAGTCAACCCAACGAAGGTGCAGTGAATGGCGGAATTGCAGGCTGAATGGCGATTAGGACGCAGCGAACGGTGCAGGGGTGTAAGGCTCGGCAAATGAGTTGTTTGAGGAACAGCTTCGCCCGTTATTGCCCCGCGCTTCCCGTTTTCGCCACCTGGTTGATGATCCGCTGAACCAGCACGTCATGGACATGAATGCGTCTGGCCACGTCGGGCACGAACTCGGTAATGAAGTTGTCGATGGGGGCGGTAGCCAGGCCGGTGGCATAGCGTTCCGCGCTGGCCGGAAGGTCGGTCTTCTGGCCGGGAACATAAAGGTTGCTGATTGCATCGTCGATGGCAAAGCCCACCAGGTCGGCATAATTCACCATCCCCTTGCCGTCGTCGCCCTGTGTCCACACCACCTGGTAAATGGCATGGGCGATCCTGCGCTTCAGGCCGGCATCGGGCAACCGGTGGTAGTGGGGGTCCTGGTGGGCGATTGAGGGGATCAGAAAGGTGCCGAAGAACTCCCCGGTCAGGTCCTGAGTAAAGCTGACCCCGACGTAGCGCCCGTACCCGGGCATTCCGGGACCGTAGGGAGAGTGGGAATTCGCGGCCACCGATATGCCGGCCTCGCCCAGAATCGTAATCCCATTAAATGGATCGATAAGATTCCGCGTGGCCAGCCACGCCTTTTGTTTGGGAGTGAGCCGTTTCACCTGTGGGCCGCTGAGGAAGCGGGCATACCAGTCGATCAGAGGCGCGAGGGGCAGGCAGGGCTCCGGTTTCAAGCTGGCGCTCAGCACCGGACTCGCGGGATTCGAAGCCATTGCTCCCGCTGCCCCTGCCTGCGCCATGGCAGTTGCGTCCATCTTCACCAGGCAATGCTCTTCCGCCGGGATTTTGATGTGAGCCGGAGGGTGGGCCTGGACCTGAGCCCCGGCCTGTGGTTGCGGTGCTTCTGGCAGCGTCGGCTGAGGTTGGGAGCTCCCAGCCTGGCCGGCCCAGGCCGGGAAGACAGAAAGCAGGAACAGCGTCGAACACAGAGCCAGGGCTGCAAGCTCTACCGCCCGCGAGCATCCCCGCTTGCCGGGGGCGCATCCGGTTTTGCCGTGATGAGCTGAACCGCTTTCCAAGGACCGAACCCTCGCTGGCTGAAGTTCAGGTTGCACTCTTACTTATTCGATGCAAAACCGGCCGGAAGTTTCGGTCGCAGTCGGCGCCGGGCCAACTGCCTCCCTGTTGCCTTAACCGTCTGACGCAGGCTTGCGGCAAAAAGTCACTCGTGGCGAACTCCGACAACCAGGTACTGACGCGCCGGGAGGCGCTTTGCCCACTTTGCCCAGGACTGTCCCAATATTGATCCTCACGGCACCTTTGCGGATAACGGCATTGACGCGCCAGCGAGCGTCCCGCAGACTGGGGATAGGTTACCTGTTTTCGGTCACCGGCAAAGGTCACTTGTCATGAGCACATATCCCCCTCCAGGTCCCGGGGTTGGCGGCGTAGGTCGGCGCATCGAAGAGGCCATCGAACTGATCGAGATGGAGCTGCGCCATACCATTGCCTATGTAAACGACGCAGTGATTCCGCAGGTGCGCACGGAGTCGGTCTCCGCCATGCGCACCGTGGCCGATACGCTCCGCAATCTCGCCGACCGTATCGACCAGGCCCCCAACCGGCCTCCCAACCAATCCCCCAATCAATCCAAGGACCCGCGCCCCTGATGATTGCAACCTCTCATCAGCGGAACGCCTGCCGCCTGGCCGGTCTTGCGCTGACGCTGCTGGCAATCGCCGGCTGCGGGCATCGCAAACAAGTGGCGCAGGCTCCCCCGCCGGATGAGCTTGCGCCTTATACACAACCGGCTTATGCCCCTGTGCCAAATCCGCCGCCGCCCGCGCGCATTCCCATAACCCCGGCGCCTCCGGGCGGGGTGAGCGCCGAAGACCTTCAGTACGTGGCCACCCACAGGCCTATCCTCACCGAGCAGGGTCTGGCCACCTGGTATACGGCGCCCTACGCCGGCCGCAGAGCCGCCAACGGCCAGGTCTTCGATGACTACGCCATGACCGCCGCGCATCGCACTCTGCCCATGGGCTCACTGGTAGTCGTTACCAACCTTAAGACCGGTCAATCGGGGGCCATGCGCATCACTGACCGCGGCCCCTTCGTCGAGGGCAGGATGCTCGATCTGACCATTGCCGCCGCCAAGGCCACCGGCATCTACCGCACCGGTCTGGCGCTCGTCCGGCTGGACGTGTACGAGACGCCCAAACCCATCAACACCGGCGGGCGATGGTGCGTGCAAATTGGGGCATTCCACAGCGAACGCGAGGCCATCAAGCTCAAGCAGGAGCTTCTGCGCCGATACACCGATGCCAACGTGATCGAGTTCCCCGGCGAGAACAGCTACTGGGTGCGAATTCGTCCCGAGGGCGACGATCGCCAGATGGCTGAGTACATAGCCCAGCACCTCCGCCCCAGCGAAGGCGAAGCCTACCTCACCCGCCTGGACTGAGGCCTTCGGCCAGCCGCGCGAGTCTCAACTCCCGCAAGCCCTACCGCAACAGCGCCGAAGCCCCCCAAAGAATCGGGGCCTGGCCGTGAAAATCGCCGGTCCTGCGCGGCCGCGTCAGGTAATAGTCCAGGCTGTTCAGCTTGTTAGTCCCTGCGCACACCTCGACGGTATCGCTGTTCTGGTCGATGTATCCGGTAACCGCGATCCATGCCCTGCGCGCCGCGGGACCGTAAGTGCCGGCATCGAGCCAGCCGTTCTTGACCCCGGTAATCATGGCAAAGGTGTACATGGCCGAGCCTGAAGTCTCCGGCCAGGCTTCGTCGTGGTCGATGAGCTGCCGCCACATGCCGTCCTTGCCCTGGTATTGCAGCAGCCCGGCCATCATTAGCTTGTAGCCCTTCATGATCCGCGCCCGCTGCGGATGGTCCGCGGGCAAATCACGCAGCGTCTCCGCCATCCCCGCGGCAAACCAGCCATTTCCCCGTGCCCAGAAGAACGGCACATCCGGAGCGTGGAAGAAGAGTCCGTTCGGCTGCTGCAGCTTATCCAGATAGGCCACCATCTCGGTTGCGTCCCGGTCGAGATACTTCTTGTCGCCGGTAGCCCGGTAAGCCTCCAGCTGCAGGATCGTCAACATATACATGTCGTCTACCCAATACCGCGTCTCGTCCGAGAGCCCATCCGGCTGCGGGCTTTCCCATTGCTTGTCGGCCCACGATTGCCCCCAGGTCAGGTACTTCGGATCCTTCATCTCCAACCCGATTTCCAGCGGAATGACGCCGAAGATGTTGTCGTCCACGTGATGGCGCGTGGGAATCTTGTCCGCCTCGGCGCCGCCCGGCATCAGCGGCTCGAATTTCTTGATCAGCCGGTCGCGCAGATCGGTGTCTTTGGTTAGTTGAGCGAAGGTCAGTGCCCCGTACCAGGTAGCAACTTCGCCGTAAAAGATAGTGCCCCTGCCCTGATGGGGACTGGTGACAAAGTGCTCTGCAACGCGCTTGCCTACCTCCTGCGGAGAACTTCCCGCGGGCCAATTGCTGAAGTAATCCTGTTGGGCCGACAGCGTAGCAGCTCCGGCCGGCAACAGCAGGCCCAGAGCGACGATCTTCATGAAGACATTCATTTGCATTTCCTCTTGAGGTCGATGGAACAACGAAGCAATTCTAATGCGCGGCCCGTTACTTGCGGGCAGCTAATCTCAGGACGCCGAAAGATTCAGGGACGTGAAACGTGGGCTTGTGGGTCGGCTGCCAGGCGATCAGCTTTAGATTCGGCGCCCGGCCCTGGCCGCGATAGAAGTTGATCCGCAGCTCGTTGCCTGCTGCGGTGGGGCGGCTGTCGATGGCCGGCCATGGAATCCGCATGAAGCCGTACCAGGTCTTCCGGGGCGCATCGATCCGCGCCGCCACCTCGCAGCCCGATTTCCATACCCAGCCAACTTCGTGGGGAGGATTGTCCAGGTTGACATCCAGATCCACCCATTCGCCCTGCGGAGAAACCTCGAACTCCTTGTATCTGCGGATGTTCTTGAAGTCTGAGCCGACAAAAACTTCCGCTACATCCCAGTTCCACAACTCGTATGTCTCGGCTGTGAGATCCGGGTCGGGCTTCAGGTTGAGTTCCTGATAAGGGCAAACGAAGAGGAGGTACAGATTCTTGAGCGTCCACTGGAGAAGAACTTCGGTTTCATGTCCGGGCACAGGATCGCCGAGATTGTCATTTCGGGCAATGACAGACGAAGCGCCGGCCCAGAAATCGGAATGGGGGTCGGTATCCGGCCCGGTGTCGCGGTCCATGAACCTTGCGACTGCCGGATTCGAGTCGCCGGAAAGCGCCGTTCCGCCGTCGAAGGAGTCCCTTGCCATTCGATCCAGATCCCCTTCCATGCTCTTTCGCGAGCTTCTGTTTCTCTTCTGCACGCAAGCTTATCAGGCTGCGGAAGAACTCGCTCCCGAAAGAGGCGGAGTTTCAATCCCCGCATAAAGCCAACAGAATTAACGCGGGCCTTAAAGGCTGCGGAAAAACTCGATCCAGCGGAGATTCCCGGAAGCTTTGTATCAGGGCACGACTTCAGTCGTGCCACAAGTACAGCAAAATCAACGAGGGCTTTAGCCCCTGCGGAGTGCTTTTCGAGCAAATCGCTCATTTCAGCGCCTTTCCCGCAGCCCCTCACGCCGTAACCGCCTCGGTGGCATTCACCTTCACCGGCGTCAGCCAGCCGAAGCGGTCCGGCTTCAGCCCGTTCGCAATGCCGAAGAACTCCTCGGCAATCGTCTTGGTGATCTCCCCCGGCTTGCCGTCGCCCACCACAATCCGGTCAATCGACCGGATCGGCGAAACCTCCGCGGCCGTGCCGGTAAAGAACACCTCGTCGGCAATGTAGAGCAGTTCGCGGGGCAGTGCCTGTTCGGTAACCGGCAGGCCCAGGTGCCGCGCGATGGTCAGCACGCTGTCGCGGGTGATGCCGCTCGAGCGCCGAGTTGGCCAGCGGCGGCGTGTACAGTACCCCGTTGCGCACCACGAAGATGTTCTCGCCCGAGCCCTCGCTCACCAGCCCGTTCACGTCCAGCCCGATGCCCTCCTGGTAGCCGTTGATCTCGGCCTCCATGTGGATCAGCTGCGAATTCATATAGTTGGCGCCGGCCTTGGCCAGCGCGGCATGGTGTTCGGCGCCAGCCGGTTCCAGCTCGAGATGCACACGTCCGCCCCTCGTGCCCGGCGATGTACTTGCCCCAGGGAAAGTTGGCGATGTAGACCTCGATCGGCGAACCCTTGGGGCTGACGCCGATTTCGCCGTAGCCGCGCAGCGCGATGGGCCGGATGTAGCACGGCGTTACGCCGTTGGCCTCAATCAGGTCCACCACCCCCGCGCAAAGTTCCTCCAGCGTAAACGGCAGCTCCATGCGGTAGATCTTGGCCGAGTCGAGCATGCGCTGCATGTGCTCGGGAAGCCGGAAGACGGCCGAGCCCTGCGGTTGGCGGTAGCAGCGAATGCCCTCAAAAACGCTGGACCCGTAGTGGATCACGTGGCTCATCACGTGGAGGGTGGCCTGCTCCCAGGGAATCAAATTGCCGTTGTGCCAGATTTTCGATGTCGTTTGGATAGGCATGGTGGGGTCGAAATGCTCCTTGAAACGCGTCCGCGCGCGTACCTATGAGGGTACCGCGAATCCAAGCCGCATGTCACGGCGGAGGGCGCAATGGCAAGCAACAAGGTGCCGGAATGGGCACCGGGCGCATCTCAAGTTCATCACACCGGCCACGGTGACGATGGCGCACCGGCGTCGGAGGCCATCGGGTGGCGGGCGAACGGCACCAGCTTGCCCGAGTGCACGTCCTGCAGGCGCTGGTGGGTTGCTTTGGCCGCTTCAATCAGCTCCACGTAAGGACGGTCGGTGACATCCACAAAGCCGATGTTGTAATTTTCGCCGTCCATCCGCCCGAGCACGGGCTCGTCGCGCCATGCAAACCAGTAGGCTCCCACAAACCACGGCAGCGATGCAGCCTGCTCCACGTAATAGCGGTAGGCGATTCCGCGCTCGGTTTGGTCCTTGGCCTGCACCAGGCCGGCGGCCAGACCGTCCGCGGGGACGCCAATGTGGAACTCGCCGATCAGAATGGGACGGCCGGAGAGACGAGCGGCGCGAATCAGTTGTTTGGTCGGCTCGTACTCATATACGTTGATGCTGCAGACATCGAAGATTTGCGCGGCGATCAATACCTCATCGGCCACGCGGCCGCCGAAACGAATTCCCAGCAGCAGATGGTTGGGATCGTATTTGCGCACGGCGGCGCAGACGATCTCAAGGTATTTCCTGAAGCTGGCAAGGACAAACTCGCGGCGCAGCACGGGCGTGTCGCCGCGAGAAAGATAATCCTTCAGCGCGGATTTTGTCGCGGTATCCGGTCCGGCGAGAATCAGGCCGCACAGTTCGCTCTCGCGCCCGTTCCATGGCGGTTCATTGCCGACAAAATAGCCGAGCAACATGGGATCTTCTCTGTGCGGCGCGCACTGGGAGTTGGCGGCAGCGTCGATATCCGCGGCGAACTGGGGCGAATAGACGTCGGGAAGGCCAAGAATGTTGATGCCCCGCGGCCAGCGAAGCATGATTGTCGCCGGACGCTGCTGTCCGCCGGTGGTAAAGCCCCAGGAATCGAGGCGGCGATTGGTTCGATCGGAACCTGCGCTGCCGCCGAAGCCCGCGCCTCCGCCGGGCGTGCCGTTGATGCCCGAGGACAGGAACAAATGGCCCTCAGGATCGACAAACCACCACCGATCTCCATTCTGATCGCCGATCTGCTCAACGCGGAAGAACCCCGTGGCCCTGGCCTGCGTGTTTTTGTAGCCGCCGTATCGGGCGTTGCCGGAGCTCGAAAAGGTCTTCTCCTCCTCGGCCAGCTCGCGCGTCAACTGTTCCTGGTTGTGGAGCTTGCGCGGCCAGTCCGCGAGCGCCCACTGGCCGAAGGAATCGAGCACCGGGCCGGGCTCAAGAAACTCCGATCCTTCATCGCTTTTCGACAGATGCACGTTGCGCAATTCAATCGACGGCTTGTTGAGCGCGTACTCCATGGCAATGGCGATGGACTCAACCGATTGGAGATCGCCATAAGGCCCCCACACCGAGAACCAGCAGGAATTGGTGCGCCGGTTTGACGCTGAAGCGAGGTCAAACCCGTTCGAATCCTGCCCTACAAAAAAATGCAGAGGAACCGAGGCCCGCAGCCACGCGTTTTGTCCGAAGGTAATCATCCCCATGGATCGCGGGCCATGGGTGGTATTCACCCACAGCGACATGCGCTGGGGCGAACTCGTGCGCATCTCCATCACCAGATGGGAATAGGCCGACAGGTCCGCGGGCGAATCGAGACCGAGCTCCTTGATTGAAATGCGCAGCTCGGAATAGACGCCGTCAAAGGTGAATTTCCGTGCGCCGAATGAGCCTGGTGCTGGGCCTGCGGTCTGCGGGCGGGTGGATTGCCCGGCGAGGCTGAAGGCGGCGGGGGCAGCAGCTGCGGCGGGCACCACTGCTGCGATCAACTGGATGGCCTGGCGGCGATTCATGCTCATGGCATCGTCCTTTGGATGCAGGGTTTGCAGATGACGGCAGGTTCCGCGGCAAGGAATTTCCCCATATCCGATTCGCTGGAATTGTACCGCTACGCACCGGGTACGGCTTTAGGAGAAGGGCTGGCGGGGGCAACCGGCGCGTGGATGGGGCCGCGAAGATTGTTTGTATGATTAGGTTGACGAAGAAAAGATTCGTCAGGAGCCTTTCAATCCATGAGAGTTGGAATCATTGGTACGGGCGCGATTGCCTGGAAGCACGCGCAAGCCTACAAGAACATCGGCTACCCGATTACCGTTTGCACCGATCGCACGCCGGAGCGCGGGCGAAAGTTTGCCCAGGCAACGGGCGCCGAGTTTGTGGCCACGCCCGAGCAGCTCTGCGCGCACCCGCTCGTGGACTATGCGGATGTGTGCACGTTTCCTGCCTACCGGCTGGCTGCTGTGGAGCTTTGCGCGAAGCATGGAAAGCATGTGCTGGTTCAAAAGCCGATGGCCGTCGATCTCGAGACTGCCGGGAAGATGATCGTAACCGCGCGCCAGGCCGGGATTCAGTTGGGCGTGGTAAGCCAGCATCGCTTCGACGACTCCGTGCTGTTTTTGAAACGGGCTCTCACAGCGGGGCGGCTGGGCCGGATCCTGCAGGCGGACGCATACGTCAAGTGGTATCGCTCCGATGAGTATTATGCGCGGCCGGTGAAGGGCAGTTGGGCCGGCGAGGGCGGTGGCGCACTGATCGGCCAGGCCATCCACCAGGTGGATGTGCTGCTGCATCTGATTGGCGCGGTCGAAGAGGTCTTTGGTTACTGGCAGCTTGGCGCCGCGCACAAGATCGAGTCGGAAGACTGCGTGTGCGCGGTGCTGCGTTACACGTCTGGAGCAACCGGCGTGATTCAGGCGGCCACCGCGCTGTGGCCCGGTTATCCCGAGCGCGTTGAGATTCACGGCGCCAAAGGAACCGCGATTGTCACCGGGGATCAACTCACCGCGTGGGATGTGCGGGACGACACCGGAGAGGCGGCTCCGGTCGCGCAGCTGGCCAAGTCCGGCGCGTCCGATCCGATGGCCATTTCGATCACCCCTTTCGAGCGCCAACTCTCCGAATTCGGAGATGCCTGCATGGCGGGCCGGGCGCCTTCGTGCTCGGGCGTCGAGGGATACCGCGCGCTCGAACTGGTGCGCAGCATCTACACCTCGTGTGCCGAGGCGCGTAAGGTCAGAATCTTGCCGGTTGAATGGTCCTGAAGCAACGCATCCTTATTGAATCCAATCGCGTGCACCGCCGCTGAGCCGCGCGCCGCTACTGGTTCACGCCGCTGGCCAGAAAGCCGCCATCCACGGCAATAACTTCACCGGTAACAAACGACGCCGCCTCTGAAGCCAGAAAAATGGCTGCTCCGGCCAGCTCATGCGCTTCGCCGAAGCGGCGCATGGGCGTGCGCAGCAGCAGTTCCTCGCCGCGCGGCGTGCCCTGGACCAGCGATGCATTCAGCGGCGTGGGGAAGATGCCCGGCGCGATGGCATTGACGTTGACCCCGCTCTCCGCCAGTTCGATGGCCAGGACTTTAGTGAGCGAGGCGACCGCGGCCTTGCTGGCGGAGTAGGCCGCAACCCCTGAAAAGCCCACAAACGAACTCAGCGAAGCGAGATTGACGATGCGCCCATAGCCGGCGCGGACCATCGTGGGTGCGAAGATCTGGCAGGCGCGCAGGGTGCCCATAAGGTTGGTCTCCATCACGCGCGACCAAATGGTCTCATCGGCATCGAGTGCGGGCGCCATGGAGGTGATACCGGCCGCGTTCACCAGGATGTCAATCTTGCCAAACTCCTTGAAGGCCGCGTCGTGCAAGGCCTGGAGCGAGGCGCGGCGGAGCACATCGCTGGTGACGCGCAGCGAACGCCGGCCCAGCGCCTCGATCTCCGCGGCCACTTGCTCCACCTGGTCCAGACGCCGCGAGCTGGCCACCACATCGGCTCCGGCGTCGGCCAGGCCTAGCGCGATCGCGCGGCCAAGTCCAGTGGTCCCGCCGATCACTACCGCGACTTTTCCCTTCAAGTCGAACAGCGCCTTGCTCATGAATGAGGTTTTCTGCCGGTTAATCCTGCGTCAGCTTGCTCGGCGCGCATTTTGATTTGAAATCTCCGCGACCAGGCAACCTGCCCGGGAAGTGGATCGCGTTCAGGCCATTTATACGTGGTCCGAACGATAAAAGTACAGCCCAAACAGGCGGATTAAGCCGGGCTTGTTTTTTCAAGGATCGGATTCGACTTCTGCCTGCGCCGCAAAAAGGGGCAATGCAAACAAAATCCGAAAAAGCCTGCATCGGAGATAATCGGATGGGCTGAAGCTCTGACTTGCCGGCCACGCACTTTCAAAGCATAGAATCCTCTTGGAGAGAGAACTATGAGCGGTATGCAGAAAAGCGGAGTTTCGCGGCGCAGGTTCTTGAAGACGGGACTCGGCGCCGCGGCTGTGGTTGGATTTCCCGCCATCGTGCCGGCCACGGTATTCGGGCAGTATGCGCCAAGCAGGCGAATCAACATCGGAGCCATCGGCGTCGGGCGCATCTCGCGCGTGCACGACATGCCCTCAATCCTGCAGTACGGCCGGGCCCGGATCATTGCGGTCTGCGACCTGGATGCGCATCGTGTCGAGGACGGCAAGAAGTTTGTCAACGACTACTACGCGAACAAGACCGGCAAACCCTACGATGGCGTAACCGGATATGCAAACTACCACGAATTGCTGGCCAACAAGGATATCGACGCGGTCGTAGTGAGCACGCCCGACCACTGGCACGCGCTCGTCGGCGTTGACGCCGTGCGGGCCGGCAAGGATGTATACCTGCAAAAGCCGGCCTCGCTCACTATTGCGGAGGGCCGCGCGCTGAGCAATGCGGTGCAGGCCTCGGGACAAATACTGCAGATCGGCAGCCAGCAGCGTTCGACGGTGCAGTTTCGCTACGCGGCGGAGCTGGTGCGTAACGGCCGCATCGGCGACCTGCAGCGGGTCGAGGTAGGTTTGCCCGGCGACCCAGCCGGTGGCGACAAGACGCCCATGCCCGTTCCCGACGGGTTCAACTACGAGATGTGGCTGGGCGAGACGCCGTATGTCTACTACACCGTTGATCGGGTGCATCCGCAAAAGGGTTACGATCGTCCGGGATGGCTGCGCTGCCGGCAGTTTGGTGCGGGAATGATCACCGGCTGGGGTGCGCACCACATCGACAGCGCCCACTGGGGCATGAACACGGAGTACACCGGCCCGGTTGAGGTATGGGGCCACGCCGATTTCCCGGATCACGGGCTCTGGGATGTGCATGGGCCGTTCAAGACTGAGGCGCTGTATGCCAACGGCGTCCAAATGAGCGTGAGCGGCGAGTACACTAACGGCATCAAGTTCTACGGAAGCAAGGGATGGATCTTTGTCTCGCGCGGCAATGAGCAGGTAACCAAGAGCGACCCGGTGGCCAAGCTCAACGATGCGACCGCGCTGGCGTCGAGCGACCCGAAGATTATCAAGTCGGTAATCGGGCCGGACGAGATTCACCTCTATGAGAGCAAGGAGCAGCACGGCAACTGGCTGGACTGCATCATCAGCCGCAATGAGCCGATTTCGCCCGTGGAGATGGGCCACCGCGCCTGTTCCACCTGCCTCATTCACGACCTGGCGATGGTGCTCAAGCGCAAGCTCTACTGGGATCCTGTGAAGGAGCACTTCAAAAACGACGACCAGGCAAACAGCATGCTGCGCCGCCCGCAACGCGCCCCTTATATGCTGTCGTAGAAAGAGGAGATCATGATTACTAGACGCGATGCTTTAGTGGGACTGCTGGCCATGCCGGCCGCTATCGGTGCTTTTGCCGCCGCGCCGGATCAGCAGCCCATTCTGGGCCCAACCGTTTTCCACTGGGAAGATATGAAGCCGGTGAAGACGAATGTGGGCGAGGTGCGTTCGCTTTGCAAGACTCCGACCGCAACGCTGGACCAACTTGAGATGCACATATCCACGCTCAACCCTGGACTGATGTCGCATCCCCCGCACCGCCACGTGAATGAGGAGCTCATCATCCTTCGCGATGGCGAGTGCGAGACGCTGTCGGACGGTAAGTGGGTAAAGATTACGCCGGGTTCGGTGGTCTTCAACGCTTCCAACAGCCTGCACGGCTTCCGCAACGTCGGCGCCACGCCGGCAACCTACCACGTAATCAATTGGAGCCCGAACAAGGACATGGCCGCCAAGAAGTAAGGATTCCGGTGACTGCTTACTCGGGCTTTCCCGTGTAGTGCTCGCTGTGGTGCACGGCGGCGTGGTCTTCAAGCGACTCCAAGTGCGTGATGACCTCGGCCGGCATTCCCAGTTCAAGCGGCAGGCGTTCTTCAAGAGCCGTGGCAAGGCTGTGGGCCTCGCTCACCGATGTCAGGCACGGAAATAACAGGTGTACCTCGATGATCTGGCGATATCCCGTGGTCCTGAAGCGTACTCCGTGGTATTGAATGCCCAGATCGGAGCAGATTACATCCAGCCGCTCCCGGATTTTTTTGCCCGCCTCCGGATCGGAGTAATCCAGCAGTCCCACCGCGGATCGCCACACCAGGCGTCCGCCTGACCACAGAATGTTTACAGCCACGGCAATGGCCACTAGTGGATCGAATGGCTTCCAATGCGTCAGCAGCACCAGAGCCAACCCTCCCACAACGCCAAAGCTGGTCCAACTGTCGGTCAGCACATGTTTCCCGTCGGCCTCGAGGATCAGCGAATTCATGCGCCGGCCGGTGCGGATGAGATAGTAGCCCAGGCCTGCGTTCAGGATCCCGGCGATCAGGATCAGCACCACCCCCGATCCCAGCCGCTGCAGTTGCAGCCCGGCCATCCATTCATGAATCGACTCGAAGAGAATCGCGATGGCCGCTACCACGATCAGGGCGCCTTCAAATCCCGCCGAGAAGAAAGTGATTCGCTCGTAGCCGTAGAGAAAGTGGTGAGACGCGGGACGCCCGCTGAGGCGAAGGCTGAAAGATGCAAAGCCGACCGCGATGACATGGATGACCGATTCGGCGGCATCGGAGAAGATGGCGGCCGAGTGCGTCATCAGATACGCCGTCGTCTTCCCCAGCAGCATTGCCACGCCAAAGGCAAGAGAGACGCGCATGGCAAAGTGCGCTTGCTTCCTCTCTTCTTCGCGTCGATCGTGTGCCAAACCGTCCATCTCTTGCCTCGACCGGTGAATCGCATTCGGAGAGGGCTGAACCTTGCGCCCGATCTCTTGAGCCGGTGTAAACCTCAGTGTAGCTCCAGACTCACAGGCTGCGGAGAAACCCACTGGGGCGATAGGCCATCACTGGTAGGCCGGGTCTTGCAGGCTGCGGAAAAACTCATCCTGAGCTGCAAGAAGTGTCAGGGCACGACCGGGGAGCCGGGGAGCCCCTTGGGCCGGGCCGGGTCGCGTGCCGCAGGTGGCTGAAAATGAAAAAGGGCTTTATTGAGGACTGCATAAGTAATGTCCGGCCAAGCGCGCCGGAGGCGCAGAGTTGGTTAGCCCCGCGCTTCAGCGTGGGGAAAAAAGGGATTCCACAAGTTCGTTACGGAGTCCCGTAGGGACGGCGCAAGAACATTATTTATGCAGGAACCAATAGCCCCGGAGGTGTGCTTTTCGGGCTCTTCGCACGAAATCCGATCTTTTTCGACAGCCGGCTTCATCTCCGCGTCACAACCCAGCCTGCTTGGCCCGGGCGCCTCGCCAATACAGGATGAGGCCCAGCAGAACCGAGGCAACCGTGCCCACAACCAGCGTGAGTTCAAATCCCAGCTTGTCTGAGGTGTCGCCGGGCGGCACCAGCGAAAGCAGGATGCCGGCAAGAACCACAATGAATCCCAGGCCGCCGCAAATCCAGACGCCGGCAATGCCTCCCGGCACCAGCACCGCCTGTGGATTCTCTTTGCGGTCTTTGCGCCGCGCCAGTTTGATGACCGCCGCGAACATGTAGAGAAATGGAATGAAGTAGAGGATGATGCCGGCGTCGATCAGTTTTTGATAGGCGCCTTGAGTCGTTTCGTTGATCTGGCTCCCCAGCAGGATCGCGGCGGAGATCGAGGCCTGGACCAGAATGGAGACATAAGGGGTCTTCCAACGAGGATGAATCCTGCCGAACGCGGCGGGCAGGTAACGGTCGACTCCGACAACGAAGGGCACGCGGGCGATTCCGGCCACCGTGCTGCCTACTCCGCCGGCGTTGCCCGCTGTAACCAGAATGGCGGCAAGGATTCCGAGGAAGCCGGCCTTCAACGCCACCGATCCAATGGTGATGGCATGAAATACGCCGCTCTGGGGATCGATTTCGGCGGCCGGCGCCAGCGAGAGAATGGCAAACGTTCCCACAATGTACATCAGGGCAATCAGCGCCCCGGCCCCGAACACCGCTCGCGGCAGCGTCCGGCGCGGATCGCGCACCTCTTCGCTCATGGCAGAGACAAGTTCCAGGCCCGTAAAGGCAAATGCGATCTGCGACCAGAAGTTGACCGTGTCCCAGTTCCACGTGGGCAACATGTTTGAGACCGTGAAATGGGTCGCGGATCCGTATCGCCGGCAGACCATCGCCGCAATCCCTACCAGCATCAGCAGGGGTACATAGGTTCCCACGCCGCCCGCATTCTGCAGCCACTTGCCGATGTTCAGGCCGATGATGTTCAGCACCACGGCAACCAGAAGAATGCCCAGAGAAACCACCAGTTGAAATGTCCTGTCCTGCGCCAGTACTGAGCCGCGCCCGCCAATAATGTAGGCAGCCATTGAGGCGCTGGCCAGCAGCAAGCCGGGAAAATAGAAAAACGTGTAAATCCAGTAGGTCCAGCCGGCCACAAAGCCGTGAAACGGCCCGAAGGCCTCCTTCGACCACGCGTACAGACCGCCCTCTTCAGGAAAGCGCGAGGAGAGCTCGTTGATCACCAGCGCTCCGGGAACGAAAAAGAACACCGCCGCAAGAACCCATAAGCTGATCGACGAGGTGCCGTTGTGCCCCGCGGCCGCAATCCAGCGAGGTCCGAGCACCGTAGCGATGTTGAACAGCAGCACATCCCAGAAGCCCATCGTCTTCCGCAAATGCAATTTGGAATCGAGCTGGCTGGGCGCGGAAGAAGTCATCGAATCACCTGGCGAACGCGAACAAACTCAAGCTGCATTCGGAAATCATAAAGTACCGGGTGCGTGGAATCCTTGAACTCCCCGAGACCGGAATCGGCGTCGCGCAACCGTGCGCGTAATCGGCGGAAAGCGCCAGGGATGAGATATAGTGGACACACTCGAACCTGTGAAGATCATATTGACCTCATTCAGCTACGGCAACCGATCCTGGCAGGTTGCCATCGGAGATTGACGATGAAACGAATCCTTCCTCTGCTCTGCGTTGTTCTTGCGGCAGTTCCCTCTATGCAGGCAGCGCCGGTGGCGCTCTTCTACATGACCAGATCGCCGGAGTCCGTCCGCTCTTTTCTGGCCCACTCCTCGCAAATTGACCTGCTCGTGCCCACCTGGTACCAGGTCGACGAGAACGGCCTGGTCACCGGCGCCCCGGACTCGACGGTGCTCAAGCGCGCTCAGCAGGAGAAGCTGCCGGTGATGCCGATTGTGGCGCTCGGCGACAAGAAGGACTTCCATACCCTGGCCGCCAGTCCCGCCGCCCAGGCGCGCATGAACGAGGCCATGATCCGCGAGTGCAAGCTGCACGGCTACACCGGCTTCCAGATCGACTTCGAAGACATCGACTGGACCGATCGCGATCTGTTGACGGCGCTGGTAAAACTGTCCGCGGAGGCCATGCACGGGGCCGGCCTCCAGTTGACCATTGCCACTGTGCCCAATGCGCCCGGCTACCCAGGCCAGGGTGGGTTTTCCAAATGGATGTACACCGACTGGCGCGGCGCATACGACATTGCCGCCCTGGCGAAGTACGCTGACCTCATCTGCCTCATGACCTACGATCAACACACCCGCTGGACCGTTCCCGGCCCCGTCGCCGGTTGGGACTGGACCGTGGAAAATCTCAACTACGCCCTCAAAACCGTCCCCGGCGAGAAGCTGTCGCTCGGCATTCCGCTCTACGGCTACCACTGGTACACCGGCGCTCCGGCCAAGGATCCCGCCACCGGCAAAGACAAGCCAAACCCCACCGCCGAGTCCATCAGCGCGCCCAACGCCCTGCAGCTTGCCCAGGCCTACAACGGCAAAGTCCAGTGGGACACCGATGACCACAGTGCCTACTTTTATTTTTACCGCGACCAGATGCGCGAATGGATCTTCTTCACCGATCTGCGCACCTTCAAGGACCGCTACGAACTCGCCCAGCAGAACAAGCTGCAGGGTTTCTGTTCCTGGGTTCTCGGCGAAGAAGACCCCGAAATCTGGACATTTCTGCCCAGGCGGCAATGATAGCAATCAAACAGGAAAATGGACGGCGCGTTCAAGACGCCTTCATTTGACTAACGGCGAACCGAGCAGTTCGCGCTTGTTGCGCACCAGCCGGTTGACAATCTTGTAGCGATCTCCCCGGTAGATTGACTTTACGTGCTCCACCGCTTTCCCGCTTTCCAGAAAAGAGAGCCGGGTAAACAGGAATACCGGGCTTTGCGGGGCAATCTGCATCAGCCGGGCCTCTTCGTCGGTTGCCTTGCCCACTTCGATCACTTCATTTGTAACCATCAGGTGAATCCCGTACTGCTCTGCCAGTTTCTGGTAGAGAGAGGTCTCCGGATCGAAGCTCTCCAGCAAGTCCGGGCAGAGATGCACCGGCAGGCAACTGCACTCAATCCCCATGGGCACCGAATCTGCATAACGAACCCGGCGAAGGCGGAAGATCTTCTCCTTATGGTTCAGCGCCAATGCCTCCTTTGTCTCCCGGTTGGGCATCTGGATTCGGAATGAAAGCAGCCTGGAATGAGGTGTCGCGCCCCGCGCCCTTGTCTCCTCGCTGAACGATAGCACCTGGCGAAAATCCCTCTCCAGTTTGATCCTCGATATGAAGGTTCCCTTCCCCTGCCTGCTGTAAATCACCCCCAGCTCGCACAGCGCCTTCACTGCCTGCCGGACGGTCATCTGGCTCACCCCCATCTGGGCGGCGATCTTCTGAATCGACGGCAGCGGCTCACCCTGCTTGAAGGCTCCAGACTGGATCTGTTCCAGCAGACGTTGCTGAATCTGGTGGTAAAGCGGTATGCCGTTCCTGCGATACAGCGGCGACGGAGATGGTATTTCTCGTTGCTTCATCAGCCTCTCTGATACACCACGCTGAAAGCATAGTCAAGCAAAAGTGTGGGCATTTTAGTATTTCAGTCCCGCGAAATTCCAAGTCATCTATACTACTAGACTTTCTCCCGCGAGCATCTCCATTCTGCGCCCGCTGCCGATCCGGACAGGTCTCTGACCCTTTTGTTTTTGTATCAACTGCGGGTGCCCCAGGTCTCGACTTTGAGACCTGGGTCTACAACGCAAAACTGCGCTCCGCCGCCTCGCCCGCAAACGTTAACGGACCCGACCGCGCTGCCCCTGAAATCCCGTCCAGACGCCTCGTACACCCTCGCCGAACCCAAGGCAACCCCAAAAAATCCTCCCGGGAGGCGACTTTTTGGGTTGACAGCGTTCCCTGCGCGTTATAACGTGTCATCCAGTCATCTAGATGACATTACCAAATGGTCACAAGTCGAATTTGAGGGAGGCGGCAGGATGTCGAACAGATTTGCAAAGTGCGTTCTCGCCCTGGTGAGCTGTATCGGGCTGGCAATCGCAACCGGCTATGCGGCAGCGCAAACCATTACAGGATCGATCCGCGGGTCCGTTACCGATCCCAGCGGGGCCGCCGTCGTTAAGGCTTCAGTGACTGCGAGCAACGCGGCCACGGGTGTGAAGACTACGACAACGTCGGATGCGAGCGGCTTCTACAACTTCCAATTCATGCCCATCGGCTCCTACACGATCAATGCAACAGCGCCGGGCTTTCAGACAGAATCGGTGGGCCCTCTGACCCTGGATATCGATCAGATTTCTCAGGTCAACATCAAGCTCCACGTCGGATCGGTCTCGATCACCGTAAGTGTTTCCGCGGACTCGGCCGCGATCCTGCAAACCCAGAACAGCACCATGGGGACAACGGTCAGCTCCAACACGATTGAGAACCTTCCGCTTAGCGGTCTCAACTTCCTGACAGCGGGCGTCTTCGTGCCCGGCGCTGTCATACCCCAATACCAGTATGAGGGCAGCTCGTACGGTTTCGAGCGCGACATTGATCCCCGCGTCGAGCCTTCGTTCAACGGCAACCGCCAGCAGGTGAATAACTACCTGCTGGACGGCGTGGAGATCAACGAGCCAACCAACAATGATGTCGGCTACAATCCCGCGCCGGAGGCGATCCAGGAGATGCGCACCATCACCGCCAACGCGGACGCCGAGTACGGCAACGTGAACGGCGGCGAGTTTGTAATGGTGACCAAGGGAGGCACCAATCAATACCACGGCAGTGCGTACTGGTACTACGAGGACCAATACTTCACGGCCGACACTTGGAACAACAAGTTCAATAGCATTCCCCGGGGAATCTTCCACCAGAGCCAGTTTGGCGCAACGATGGGTGGGCCGGCGATTAAGAACAAGCTCTTCTTCTTCGGCGACTTTCTCGGGACACGGAACATCTCCGCCGGCGCAGGCGCGGCGAGCGTGGCCACGCAAAAGATGCGCACCTGCACGCCCAATGGCGGTGTGACAACCTGCGATTTTTCGGAACTGTTGACCGGCGCGAACAACGTTGCGTCTGTCCAGCTCTACAACCCCGCGGTATCGGCGACGAACCCGACCGGCGGCTACACCAATGCCAGCCCTTACACAAACGATCAGATCCCGCTCACTAATCCCGTTTGGGCCTACCTGATCCAACATCCCGAGGTTTATCCCCTGCCTAACCACGCGGCTGTTAACAAGACCGTCGACGGAAGCAATTACCAAGCTCCCACTGCGGGCGTTATCCGAAATAACCAGGGCGACCTGCGCGTGGATTGGACCATCGGCCCGAAGGACTCGCTGATGGTTCGCTATTCCGACGGCGACGCCTACGACTTCGCGCCGAAGGTGGTTCTCCCCATTACCTTCCCCGCCTCCAATGACTACCCGTTCCACAGCGGCGTGGCGAACTGGGTGCGGACATTTTCGCCTTCGCTCGTCAATCAAGGCCGGGCGGGTTACTCGCGTATTCAATGGTACAACGGCGTTCCTCTAGACACGACCGGAAAGTTCGGGCTGACGGGCGATCAGACCGTGGGCATTCCCGTCAAGCAGGCGTACCCCGGATTCGCCCAGATCAATCTCTCCAGCACTGAGACAAATCTTGGGAGTGCCGGCATCGTACAAGACTTCCTAGACAACATTTTTAACTATGGCGACGACCTGATCTGGCAGCATGGAAAACACGTCACCAAGTTCGGCGTCGAGGTCGCCCGCTACCAGGAGAACTATTACTACGCAGGCAACTACGGGGCGCTGGGCCAGTTCATTTATAACGGTCAGTTCACCCAGAACACCACAGTCAGCGGCGCAAAGGGGTATGGTTTCGCTGACTTTGTTATGGACCAGGCTGACAGTGTGGATGTCGGCGACGTGTCCGGCCCTGTAGGCCAGCGCCAGTATCACGACGCCTACTATGTCCAGGACGACTGGAAGTTGCGTCCCAACCTGACGGTGAACCTAGGCGTGCGCTACGGTTACGACCAGCCTTGGTACGAGGTGAACAACAAGGAAGTCAACGTCGATGTCAGCAAGGCCTCGCAATGCACGGCGGCGAACAACACCAGCAATCCATGCCTGCTGTTTGCAGGAAAGAACGGCGCCAGTCGTGCCCTTTACGACGCGTATTACAACGAGTGGATGCCGCGATTCGGTTTTGCCTGGCAGTTCGATCCCAAGATTGTGCTGCGCGGTGGGTACGGAATTACCGACTATATGGAAGGGAGCGGCGTGAATCTGCGGCCGACGCTGAATCCGCCATTCTTCCCGCAATTTGTGAATACGCCGGCCATACCCGCCAACGCATCTGCCGGGAATCCGCTGAGTGTCAAGAACGGCTTCAGCAACGGCGGCCAGGCCGCAATTACCCAGTACAACGCGTGGGCCAAGAACCTGCGGCCTACATCCGTGCAGCAGTTCAACCTTACAATGCAAATCCTCCTCAACAACCAGACCACGGCCCAGTTGGGGTACGTAGGAGAGATCGGCCAGCGCCTGATCGTGCCGGCATCTCCTAATCAATGGACGCAGGCGAACGTAGGGACCACGGCGCCCTTCTACAACCTGGTGGGGTCCGGCGGCTATGTGGTTCTCACTGTGTCTGAGGGCGTGGAAAACTACAATGCCTTGCAGGCAACTCTCCACCACCAGCAGAGCGGCGGATTGGAGTACACGCTCAATTACACCTGGGCGCGGGCGATGACCAACAATCCCGGCTTCTTTGGCATCTCCGGCGTGAACACGGCGAGCGCGTACTGGCAGAACTACTACGATCCGAGGTCCGATTACGGCCCCTCCGGCTTCGACTTGCGCCAGAGTTTAAACGGCACCGCCGTCTATCAATTGCCGTTCGGCCGGGGACGCAAGTTCGGCAAGACCTGGAATCGCGGTGTGGATGAGGCTTTGGGTGGATGGAAGCTCTCCGGCGATACCATCCTGCACACCGGGTTCCCAACCAATATGACCGGCTCCAACAACGGCGGCTTTCACGCCCGCACCGCCCGCGCCAACCAGTATCGCCCGCTGATAGTCAAGAACCGGTCGGTGCAGCACTGGTTCGGTACCGATCCCTCCGCCAACCCGTGCACCGGCGCTGACAACGGCACCTGCGCTTACGGCAGCGACTCACTCGGGCAGTTCGGAACGGCGCATGTCAACAACGGCCCCCTCGCTCCCGGCTACCGCATTATTGACCTCTCGCTGTTCAAGGCGTTCCCGACCATCGAGTCTCAGACACTCACGTTCCGCTGCGACGCCTTTAACGTGGGCAACATCGCGAGCTATGCTGCGCCCGCCTACGTTTCAGCAGCCAACGGAGTCTCTGCTGCGAACTGGCCGAACAACTCCGTCGAGGGCGAGATCACCAGCACGCTCTCTCCGGCCCGCCAACTGCAGTTGTCGCTGATTTACCGGTTCTGATCCGGGAGCGACACTCCAATCGCCGATCTCAGTCAGTTGTTACTCCTAGACAGGGGGATTGCTCGAAAGAGCAATCCTCCTCTAATTCCTTCCGGCTGCGCTGAACGATGATCGTGCGCAGATACCCTACTAGCGCTCTAGCTTCATGACCGTAGAGGAAGTGCGCGATGGGATTGAATGCTCTGGATTTGGGAGTCATCGTTGCCTACCTCGCCGGAGTTACGCTCTTCGGCCTGCACTTCCGGCGCAAACAGCAAACTCTAAAAAACTATTTCCTCGCCGGCAATGTAATTCCCTGGTGGGCCATCTCGCTCTCCATTGTGGCCGCTGAAACCAGCACCCTTACCGTCATCAGTGTGCCGGGAATGGCATACGACAAGGACTTCCGCTTTCTGCAGTTGGTCTTCGGCTATTTGATTGGCCGCGTAGTGGTAAGTTTCGTATTTATCCCCCAGTACTTTCGCGGCGAACTGGTTACCGCCTACCAGCTCATGGAGCGCCGCTTCGGTCAAAAGCTGCGAACTATGACCGCCGGAATGTTTCTCGTGACGCGCGCGGCGGCCGAGGGGGTGCGCGTGTTTGCGGTGGCCATCGTGGTGCGGGTCGCGCTCGGCGCCTTGCTTACCGGGCTAAGCGACTTTCAACGCGATTTCTGCGCCATTGCCATCGTTACCCTGCTCACTCTGATCTACACCTTCCAGGGCGGAATGGCGGCGGCAATCTGGACCGATGTTCTGCAACAGACCATCTACGTGATCGGGACCCTGGTCGGCTTTTTCACTATCCTCCACCTGGTGCCCGGCGGATGGGAGACTGTGCGCTCAGTTGCCGGCCAGGCCGGAAAGTTTCGCGTCTTCGATTATTCCTTTAATCTCACCTCGACTTACACCTTGTGGTCGGGCGTGATCGGCGGCGCATTTCTTACCACTGCCAGCCATGGCACCGATCAGTTGATCGTGCAGAGACTCCTTTCCGCGCGCAGCGAGCGCCAATCGAAGATCGCTCTCCTCTCCAGCGGAGTCGCCATCCTCTTTCAGTTTTCGCTGTTTCTCATGATCGGGGCCATGCTGTTTGTCTTCTATCGCATTTTTCCGCCCGCCGCCGCCTTCACCCGGACTGACACCATCTTTCCCACCTTTATCGTCTCCCACATGCCGCACATCGTCAGCGGCCTGCTGATCTCCGCAATTCTCGCCGCTGCCATGTCCAACCTGAGCGCCGCGCTCAACTCGCTCTCCTCCACCACCATCGTCGACTTCTACATGCGCATTAATCCCGCCTCCACAGAGAAGCGCCGCGTACAGCTTTCCCGAATGGCGATGGTTGCATGGGCTTTGCTGTTGCTTTTGCTGGCCCTCCTTGCCCGGCATGGCGGCAAGGTGCTTGAAGTGGGCCTGACCATCGCATCGGTGGCTTACGGGGCGTTGCTGGGCGTCTTTCTTCTCGGTGTTCTTACCCGCACCGCATCCGAGCGCGGCGCCATGGTGGGCATGATCTGCGGATTCACTCTAGATCTCTACCTATGGCTCTGCACCGGCGTGGCCTTTACCTGGTACGTGGTGCTGGGCAGCGGTACCACGTTCGTCGTCGGATATTGTGCAAGTCTGATCATGCCTCAAACCAATCTGAACCCGTCGTGCTGAGGAATTGAAATGCATCTGAATGAGCTGAGGACCGAACGCCGCAATCGAGCCACTGAGAATCTGGATACCATGCCGACTCTCGAGCTGGTTCGAGCCATGAACCGCGAGGATGCGGTTGTGCCCCGGGCTATCAAATCTGCATTGCCTGAGATTGCTAAAGCTGTCGATGTGATTGCCGCTTGTTTCGCCAAAGGCGGACGCCTGATCTACGTTGGCACCGGAACCAGCGGCCGGATCGGGGCCCTGGATGCATCGGAGTGTCCGCCCACCTTCGGTACCAGTCCGAAGATGGTCCAGTTTGTGATGGCGGGCGGCGAGAGCGCCCTGGTTCGAGCTACTGAGGCCAGCGAAGACAACGCCGTCCTCGGCCGGCGCGACATGGCCGCGATGAAACCCGGCAAGCGCGATGTTGTAGCCGGTATCGCGGCCAGCGGGCGCACCCCCTACACCATCGGTGCGCTTAAGTACGCAGCCGGCAAGGGTGCGGCCACCATCGCCATCACCTGCAATCCAGGCTCAGCCCTTGGCAAGGCAGCCAAAATCAGAATTGAAACTGAAGTGGGGCCGGAGGTCTTGACTGGCTCTACGAGGCTCAAGGCAGGCACCGCGCAAAAGCTCATCTGTAACATGTTGACGACTGGCGCCATGGTCAAGCTGGGCTATGTCTACAGCAACCTCATGGTCAACATGCACCTCATCAATGAGAAGCTGGTCGAACGTGGAATCCACATCCTCGAGTCTTTAGCTCACGTTCATCGCGGCGTTGCCCTCGCCGCACTGAAGAAAGCCAGCATGAGCGTGCCCCTTGCACTGGTCATGTTAAAGGCCAATGTCGGCAAGACTCAGGCGGTAAAGCGCCTGCGCAAAGCAAAAGGAAATGTTCGCAAGGCAATTGAAGGTTGATATGAAAATCTCCGCCACGCTATCCCGGTTTTGCCGCAAGCTGTTCTGCATTTTGCCTGTGTTTCTTGCTGTCTCGGGTCAGGGCCGCCTTTCGGCGCAATCGCCACCACCCGTGCCCGCTCAGCCCGCTGCGCTGCAGCCGGACTTCAAGGCTATCGACGCGCTCATGCAGCAAGCCATTGCCAAAGGAAGCATTCCCGGCGGCGTAGTGCTCATCGGACACAACGGCAAAGTCGTCTACCGCAAGGCCTTTGGATCACGTTCGCTCGAGCCGGCGCGAGAGGCGATGGCCCCGGACACCATCTTCGATCTCGCCTCGCTCACCAAGTGCATCGCAACCACTACCTCGGTAGTGCAGCTGATTGCGCAAGGCCGCGTCAGGCTTAACGACCCGGTTGCCGCCTACCTGCCCGAATTTGCCCAGAACGGCAAAGAAGATATTACCGTCCGCGAACTGCTCACTCACTTCTCCGGACTCCCTCCCGATCTGGATTTGAAGTCCCCCTGGCAGGGCCGCAATGCCGCGTTCGCCATGGCCATGCAATCCAAGCCAGTCTATCCGCCTGGCACGCGCTTTTTATACAGCGACATCAATTTTGAGACCCTCGGATTCCTGGTGGAAAAGGTCTCCGGCATGACGCTGAACGAGTATGCAAGCGCGAAGATCTTTGCGCCGCTGGGCATGAACTCCACGCGCTTCCTGCCTCCCGGCGATTGGATTCCGCGCATCGCTCCCACCCAATACGACGAGCAGGGCAAGATGTTGCGCGGTGTCGTTCACGACCCAACAGCGCGGCGTATGGGCGGCGTGGCCGGGCATGCGGGCCTTTTCTCCACCGCGGACGATCTTGCAGTATTTGCCCAGGCTCTGTTGAGCGGCGACAAAATCCTCAGCCGTCTCGATATAGAAAAGATGACCACCCCGCAGCAGCCTGCCACCGCCGCCACCCTGCGCGGGTTGGGCTGGGATATCGATTCCCCCTTCTCAAGCAATCGCGGCGAATTGCTGCCGGTAGGCTCTTTCGGGCACACCGGCTTTACCGGCACATCGTTGTGGATCGATCCGGTAACTGACACTTACATCATCATTCTCACCAATGCGGTGCATCCCAACGGGCACGGCTCGGCGGTATCGCTGCGCGCCCACATTGCCACCGCCGTCGTCGGTTCTCTTGACCTGACGGTGAGCGAAAGTGAAAACCTGCGCCTGGCTCGCATCACCGGATACAACGAATCCATGATGGCGGAGCGCCGCGTTCGCGTGCGCAACGGCGAAGTGAAGGCCGGGATCGACGTGCTCGAAAAAGACGCATTTCGCGAGCTTCACCCCAACCCGGATCATCCTGTCCGCATCGGCCTGGTCACCAACCAGACCGCTGTTGATGCGCACGGCCAACGCACAGCCGACGTGCTGGCGCATGTTCCAGGCCTTCAACTGGCTGCTATCTTCAGCCCCGAGCATGGCGTTGCCGGCAACCTCGACACAACCCAGATCGGCAACTCGCGGGACGCCGCCACCGGCGCTCCCGTCTACAGCGTCTACGGTGACTCCGACGACAAGCGCCGTCCCTCGCCGCGGCAACTCGCCGGCCTCGATGCGATCGTCTACGACATTCAGGACATGGGCGTCCGCTTCTACACCTACGAAAGCACGCTCGGCTATTTTCTTGAAGCGGCCGCAAAACCCGCAAAGGAAATCATCGTCCTCGATCGTCCCAATCCCATCGGCGGCGGCTACCTGCAAGGGCCCGTCGCCGACCAGGGCCGCGAATCGTTTGTCAGCTATTGGAGAACTCCGGTGCGCCATGGCATGACCGTCGGCGAGCTTGCGCGCATGTTCAACAGCGAGCGGGCTATCGGCGCAAAGTTGACTGTTGTGAAGATGGAAGGCTGGATGCGCGGCGACTGGTACGACTCCACGGGCATGGCCTGGATCGATCCTTCCCCGAATATGCGCAACCTCACCGAGGCCACGCTCTATCCAGGCCTGGGCATGATCGAGGGGACCAATATCTCTGTCGGCCGCGGCACCGATACGCCCTTCCAGTTGCTGGGCGCGCCGTGGATCGTTTCCACGGCACTGGCCCAGTACCTTAATGCGCGAGAAATGAGTGGAGTGCGTTTTATCCCCATCAGTTTCACGCCTGGCTCATCCATTTATGCCGGGCAGAAGTGCGGCGGCGTGAGCATTGTCGTTACCGACCGCGACACCCTTGACGCGCCGGAGTTGGGCCTTGAGATAGCCTCGGCGCTGCACCGCCTTTATCCGGACGATTACAAGTTGGCCGCGCTCGACGGGCTCATGCGTAACCAGGCCACGCTGGACGCACTTGATGCCGGAGAAGACCCACGCCGCATTGCTGAAGATTGGCAGGATTCTCTTGAGATCTTCAAGGCCCTGCGCTCAAAGTACCTTCTCTACTAGTATCGTGACCTGGTGGTTTTGTAATCGTGCCCATGAACCTGGGTGCCCCAGGTCTCGCTTTTGAGACCTGGGAAACCACATATCTACGCGGTCGTGGTACCAGAGCGTGTTTCAAATACTCCTTTGTGTCAGGGCACGACCGGGGCACCGGGGAGCCGGGGCACCCCCTGGGTCGGGGCCGGGTCGCGTGCCGCAAGTGCGGCAAAATCAACGAGGGCTTTAGCCCCTGAGGGAAAGATCGAAAACGACGAACATTCGGCTATGAATCAGCTTCTAAGCTCCGAGCGTAAAATCTATCACGAGGAAGAACATGCTATCCCTCTCGAATTGCGGTATCCGTTCTCAATCCCCGTCGCGGATCAAGCGAAGCAGCCGAAGACCCGGCAGGATTGCACGCCGCCTTTTCTTCGCCGGCTCTTTGCTTATCGCGCTGTCGCTGGCGAACCTGGTTCAAGGACAGGTATCCGTTCCTCATCCGGACTTCGTCGTGGCAAAGCCCGTCATCAATATGTATTCCAAACCAACGGCCGATAGCGACGTTGTCTCGCAGGCTCTCTACGGAACCGGCGTGCTTTCGCTCGAGAAGCAGTCGGATTGGTACCACATCGGCACAGCGGACGGATACAAAGGCTGGGTCTCCGCGGCTGATTTGAAGCCGCTCGACAAAGGACCGTACGCACCCGAAGGCCGCTCGGTACGCGTCACCGGAATGGCCGTCAATGTTTATCGCGATCCGGACGTGACTCGTCATGCTCCCGTGCTCGAATTGCCTTGGGAGGCGCGTCTGGAATTGATTCCCGGAAAAGCGGACAGCTCCGCGCGCTGGCTCCAGGTCAAGCTCGTCGATGGACAGACGGCCTGGGTGCAGCACGGCGATGTCAGCGCGGAATCTTCGTCACTCTCGATCGACGAGTCGCTGCAACTGGCGCGGAGGTTTCTCGGCGTCACCTATACATGGGGCGGCGTCTCCAGCCTCGGCTTCGACTGCTCGGGATTTACGCAGATGCTGGTAAGGCAGCGTGGAATCGTTATGCCCCGCGATGCCGACGTGCAGGCCGCGTGGAGCGGCGTCACCGCGGTCGATCGCAAGGATCTGCAGCCGGGAGACCTGCTGTTCTTCGGCGCCAGCACCGCCAGAATTACGCATACAGGAATGTATCTTGGCCACGGTGAGTTCATTCACGACACCACCCACGACCACCCCGGCGTTCAAATCAGCCGGCTTGACGACACGCCCTGGACCACGCTTCTGGTCGCGGCACGGAGAGTAAAGTGATCAACCGTCGAGAAATGCTAAAAATTGCAGGCGCCGGCAGCCTTCTTGCGTTGCCGGCTTTGGCCGCCCAATCGCCGTCTTCGCAACAGAAGACCGAAGTTGCGTGCAGCCTGAAGCGCCTCATGCTGCGCCATACCTGGACCACCACCATGTCCTCAAGCGAATACCGTGACACCGTGCAGTTCCAGTACCGGCGCGACGGCATTACCGGTTACGGCGAAGGCGCGCCTATCGTTCGCTACCAGGAGTTTCCCGAGCAGGCGATGAAAGCCATTGACGCGATCAGCGGGCAAATCGCCTCGGGCGATCCCTGGATGTATCGCAAGTTTCTGGCTCAGGTGCGTCGCGCGCTTGGCGATCGTCAACACGCCGCCATGGCCGCCGTCGATATCGCTGTCTTTGACTGGCTCGGCAAGAAGCTCGGCCTGCCCCTCTACCGGTTTCTTGGCCTCGACCCGGCCGATGCGCCCATTACCGATTTTTCCATCGGCATCGATACGCCCGAGATCACTCGCCAGAAAACCCGCGAGGCAGCCGATTTTCCGGTGCTCAAAGTCAAGGTGGGCCTGCAGACCGACGAGGCCACCATCGAGGCCGTGCGCAGCGTCACCAACAAGCCGATACGCGTGGATGCCAACGAAGGATGGACCGACAAGGAAGAAGCTGTTCGCAAAATCAACTGGCTTGAAACCCAGGGCATCGAGTATGTGGAGCAGCCCATGCCCGCGCACATGATTGAAGAAACCAGATACGTGCGCGGCAAGGTCCATCTGCCCATCTTCGCTGACGAAGCCTGCACCGATATCGCCATGATTCCCCGCCTCACCGAAGCCTACGACGGCGTCAATGTGAAGCTCGACAAGTCAGGCGGCATTCTCGAAGCCTTGCGCTGGATCGAAGTCGCCCGCGCGGTGAACCTCAAGGTCATGCTTGGCTGCATGGTCTCCAGCTCCTGCACCGTCACCGCCGCCGCCCACTTATCGCCATTGGTCGATTATGCTGACCTCGATGGCAACCTCCTCGTGGCCAACGATCCCTGGCTTGGAGTCCGCGTTGAGAAGGGCAAACTGCTGCTTCCCAACGGTCCGGGCCTTGGACTCATAGCGCAGCCGAGCTAGAGAATCGCGCATCAGCCACGCATGCTGCCGCATCATTCGTTCAGATGCGGAAGCTTGCATTCATATTGCCGCACCGCCTGGATGTCCGAGAATATAAGCGAGGATCATGAATATGCCGACATCGTTGACCCAATTGAAGGCCTGGAAAGCTCTCCAAACCCACTACGGCCAACTCCGCTCTTTGCATCTGCGCGATCTCTTCGCGGCTGACCCCAAGCGCGGCGAGCAATTCACGGTCGAGGCTCTGGGCCTTTTCTTCGACTATTCCAAGAATCGCATTACCGGCGAAACCATCAAGCTGCTCATCGATCTGGCCCGCGAGTCCGGCCTCCAATCGCGAATCGACGCCATGTTTCGCGGCGACAAGATCAACATCACTGAAGGCCGAGCGGTCTTGCATGTCGCCCTGCGCGCGCCCCATGGCGCTTCCATCGTTGTCGACGGCCGGAATGTCGTCCCTGAAGTCCATGCCGTCCTCGACCGCATGGCTGCATTCTCCAACCGTGTTCGCGGCGGCGAGTGGAAGGGCCACACCGGCAAGCGCATTCGCAACGTCATCAACATCGGCATCGGCGGTTCTGACCTCGGCCCGGTCATGGCCTACGAAGCGCTCAAAGCCTACAGCGATCGCGCCATGACCTTCCGCTTCGTATCCAACGTGGACGGCACCGACTTTGCTGAAGCTGTCGTCGGCCTCGACCCCGCGGAGACTCTCTTTATCGTTTCTTCAAAAACCTTCACCACGCTGGAGACAATCACCAACGCCCAATCCGCTCGCGCCTGGCTGGTGAACGGCCTCGGCGGCGACGAAAAATCCGTTGCCAAACATTTCGTCGCCGTCTCCACCAACGCCGAAGGAGTAGGAAACTTCGGCATCGATACCGCCAACATGTTCGGCTTCTGGGACTGGGTCGGCGGACGCTATTCCATGGACTCGGCCATCGGCCTGGCCACTATGCTGGCCATCGGGCCTGAAAACTTTCGCGCCATGCTCTCCGGCTTTCACCAGATGGACGAGCACTTCCGCACCACGCCCTTCGAGCGCAATCTCCCCGTCCTTCTCGGCCTCCTCGGCATCTGGTACACCGATTTCTTCGGCGCTCAGACTGTCGCCGTCTTGCCCTACGAGCAATACCTCAAGCGCTTCTCAGCCTACCTTCAGCAGTTGACCATGGAGAGCAACGGCAAGCACGTCACCATCGCCGGCGATCAAGTCGATTACGATACCAGCCCCGTTTATTGGGGTGAGCCGGGCACCAACGGCCAGCATTCCTTCTATCAACTCATCCATCAGGGAACCCGCCTGATCCCCTGCGACTTCATCGCCTTTGGCAACTCCCTCAACCCGCTCGGCCGCCATCACGACATGCTGCTGGCCAACGTCTTTGCGCAGAGCGAGGCGCTCGCCTTCGGCAAGACCCTCGAGCAGGTCAAGGCGGAGGGCACCCCCGATTGGCTGGCGCCCCATCGCGTCTTCGCGGGCAACCGCCCCTCCAACACCATCCTCGCCGACAGGCTTACGCCCCAGGTTCTCGGCAAACTCGTCGCCCTCTACGAGCACAGCGTCTTCACCCAGGGCATCGTCTGGCAGATCAACTCTTTTGACCAATGGGGCGTCGAACTCGGCAAGGTCCTCGCGCAGCGGATCGTTCCGGAACTTGAAAGCCCCTCCGATCCACCCCTCCAGCACGACAGCTCAACCAACAACCTCATCCGCCGCTACCGCAAGTTCAGGCAGTGAGCATCGCAGCCAACACCCGCGCAGTTATCTTCGCTGGGCGCTCTAGAACTTCCACACCAACCCGCTGGAAATGCGGCCGAAGTTGTTGGGCAAGCCGGGGTATTGGATGGCCGTTTTGTAAACCGGGTCGAGCAAGGCGAAGTTCCAGTACTGGTAGCCGCCGCTCACACGGAAAGCGAGGTGCCGCGAGAGCGGTGTGTCCAGGCCGCCCCCCAAAAGGCTTGTAAACGTGTCGTTCTCGCCTAAATGTCCGTTTGGCCCCCAATTCTGGTTTACACTGGCGTTTCCCGCCGATACCTCTGCAAAAACAATCTCTTTCCCGATCTTCCGGTCAAATTGCGCGCCCGCCAGGATGAACAGGCAGTTTTGCGACGCGCCCAGGTTGCTCCCCCGGTACGAGTAGGTGTCGAGCTTGAACCGCAACCCGTGCCAGGATTGGAAGCCAAAGGCGAAATCCCATCCATTCAGCGGCTGGCGCGATCCCGGCACTCCATTAAAGGAGTTGGAGAGCAGCGTATAGCCGCCATAAATCTGCTTGCCCGTGCGCTTCTCCGATTGCGCGTAAACCACGCACGAAACGCATAGCAGTGCGATCAGGGGAAAGAGTCGAGTCGGCATTCAGGACCTCATCTTGACCTCGATTCAATCCATCGTATCAAGCCACTCCAGCTATCCGTTCCCGCACCGCAACCCCCAGGCATCAAAAACACCACCCCCGCGATCAACAAAAATGGAGCCGCTTCTCCCGAAGGGAGAACATGAGAAAAGCCCAGGCCGGGGCCCCGGCACGCGTTCTGTGCGTGCTGGGGCGGGAGACCGCAGCGCAGTGGAGTCCTGGGTCAGCGTTCCCCCCCCAATCCCATCGTCCCGTAGAGCCGACGCGAAACGGAAAGAAGCTTAGCGAAGGTCTTGTACCACGGCGGCCATTCAAGGCCTGCGCAGAGACGCCGCTTTGTATCAGGGCACGGCTTCAGCCGTGCCGAAAGAGCACCCCAAAAAGGCGAGGCTTTAGCCCCTGCGGAGCTTCAACCGACACCCGCGCAGCTTCTCCCGTAGGGAGAACACGAAAATAGCCCAGGGTAAAGCGCAGCGGAACCCTGGGTCAGCGTTCCCTGCCAATCCCCTCGTCCCGTAGGGCCGACTTACTGCACGGTTATCTGTCGGAAGCGATTAGCGCGCCGAATTAGGTCGGCTGAGGGGCGCTGGTCGGGATCGGGAGGGACGAAGATCTGGCCTAGAGGTCGGCGGAAAAACTCGACACCTCCTGCAAGGTTCAGCCGCTGCAGAAGGCGTACTTTCCCCTCGTCAATTCGCATTTCCATGTCTTCACTGAGGTATATGAGGCCCGCGTCGAATGCCCGGCGATAGGCAGGCGATAAGGCAATTCAGTTTTGCACCGCGTCGGAGTTACCGGACTGCGTTCGCAACGCTGGCTTTGTATCAGGGCACGGCTTCAGCCGTGCCGCAACGGCAATAAAAATGAATTACCCCAAATCCTCTGTTTCAAAAGGAGGCGAGCGTTATGGAGTGTCTTTGGTGTAAAGGCGAATAAGCCTTCATTCCGAGCGCAAGATAGTTTCCGCGTAGGGCACAACACGCGAGCTTAGAAACTCTAACAAAACGCCCAGTTTACTCCTACTTGGCAAGTGTGTAGTTGCCCGCACAGGCGAATGTAAAGGAGCCGTCTGGATTGAACTTGCCTTTGGAGGTGCCTTTTCCTTTTGCCCCCTTGAATTTTCCGGTTCCATCAGTGATAGACCATGCATCGCTGAATGATTGCATTTGCCCCTTTTCTATCGTAGTCGTGCCCTCGTAGCTGACGTAAACCTTCTCCCCATTCGCCAGCGTATCGACGAAAATACCACGGTACCGGGAAGCGTTCTTCTTCACGTCATCGAACTGAGTAAGCACACCCTCTTTCTCTTTCAGCCCTTCAAGTTCACCTTTCGCAGCGGTGCAGCTAAACTGGCCAATCGCATAGGCATGACCGGGCTGATCGCCCACGTCTATGCTGCGTCCAACTGTGGCTTTGCCGCAATTCCATTGAGAATCTACTTTGCCTTGTGCCATGGCCACAGAGGCGGACACGCAGAGTGAACAGACAACAAGAAACAGCTTGCGCATAATTTCTCCTTTCGTGAGCCGGAATTTCCGTCTTGCTTTCTCGGCGATGACAATATACGGCCGGCTGCCGCTGCTGCGATCCTTTTCTGCATTCCTTCCAGAGCCAAAGAACCGGACGGGCGGGCAGGGCCTTTGCCAGAACCAAAAGGCCATGTTTTTCCCCATTTCGAAGCGATTTCTCAGACACCCCTCCCTCAACTCCCCTCCGTCGTCCAGGTTGGTTTCGCCTGGCTGCCGCGCCTATCCGGCCGGCAGCGGCAAAGCCAGAATCCGCCGCAGCATGCTTGCGAACAGGCGCCGCGTCAGATGGCTCTCTGCCAACAACAGCCAGTAGTAGCGGGCATGCTTTACCAACTGGCCGCCGGTCTTCACCAGCCGCTGCTGCAAGCTGGTCAACGACCACGTTTCGATTCCCTTCGGCAGCATCAGGCGCCGCCACAGGTTGCCCAAGTTGTAGGCGATCAGGCTGAGCCATAGCCGCACTTCATTCGACCTGAACCGATGGCAACTCAGCCGGGTGCCCCATCCTTGCGCCTTCCTTTTGGCGCAAGGGTGGGAAGCCACAAACCACCTCCCGCCTCGATCCCGTTCTATTCCCTATCCCCTGTTTCCTCAGCCTCGCCAGCCTGCTGACTAGCTAGCTCCATCATCAGCGGCCCCAGCTTATTCGCCAGACGGGCCAGCTTCACCGTTTCCTTGAACTCCGTTTCCTGTTTCTCCACGCCCCGGTTCGTCTTCCGCGGACGCACCCGGAACCCCTCGTTCCGCAGCCTGGTCCGCAGGTAGCCCAGCAGCTTCTCGCGGAACCCGATCTCTTCCAGCCACGGCTTCCTCTTGAGCACCCGCTCCTTTTCCCTTTCCTCGAGTGCCCGCTCGCGTACCCTCCGGTGCACGGCCGCCAGGTCCTCCAGCGTCCCCTCCTTTGGAACCAGCGCGTACACCAGCTCGCATCCCATCGCCTTTGCCGCCCGCTTCAGCGTCGCCAGCATGATCCGCGAGTTCTTCTCCGACTCCTCCATCCGGTGAATCTCCCACCGGCAAACCCCCAGCCGCTCCGCCAGCTCCTCCACCGGTATCCCGATCGCCTGCCGTATGCCCTGCAACCACCCCTTTTTCCCGCCGCCCCTCCGTTTCTTCACCAGCCGGAACGGCAGCAGCGCCACGTCCAGCTCCTCCCGCAGATAGAGCTTTGTCAATCCCGTCATTCACCCTCCCTGCGCAAAATGGTCGAAATAACCTGGTTTTTGCGCGCACGTCTCCCTGGCAACGCCGCGTAAGCTAAACAAAATAAAGGTTTTGAATTGATTGTCAAAAAACCTAAAAAAGCCCAAAAACTTCGCTTTTACCGCTAAATGCTCAACCTGGAATCAACAACTTACGAGCCGCGGCAGCCCAGAATGCTCTCCAAAACCACCCTCTTGTCCTATTCTCCCAAAAATCCGTGTATTTATAAGCACACGTATCGGGCATTTTCCACCCCAACCGGCAACCTCGCGCCCCATCGCAGCATCATCAGCGCATCCCGCACTGAGAACTGAGAACTGAAAGCCGAAAGCCGAAAGCTGATAGCTGATAGCTGAAAGCTGAAAGCTGCCTCTATGCTTTATAGTCAAAAAGGAATGGCAACAACTGCAACCAAGAACGACGCGGGACAGAATTCACAGCAAGGGTTCGTCTATCTTCCTCTCATCGCCGGATGGCTGGTGCCCGGCGCCGGGCATTTTCTCCTGCGCAAGTGGGGCCGCGGAGCGCTGCTCGCCGCCTCCATCGTGGGCATGTTCGCGCTCGGCCTGGCCATGAAGGGCAAGATCTACACCGGCGCGCAGGACATTCTCGACCTGCTGGGGATGGCCGGCGACCTGGGCAACGGGCTGCTCTTCTTCGTCAGCCGGGTTCTGGGCCTGGGTGCCGACCAGGTGCAGGTGACCACCGCCGACTACGGCACCAAGTTCATCGTTGTGGCCGGCCTGCTCAACGTGATTGCCGCCGTTGACGCTCACAATCTGCGCACCGGGAGGAAATCCTAGTGATTCACGCCTCCCACTTTACTGCGGTCCTCTTGTTCGCGCTCTTCGCCTCCACCGTCTTCGGCATCACCATGCGCGAAACCCCGCGCCGCATGTTCCGCTACGGCATCTACTGCTTTACGCTCTTCGTCGGCTCCGCCATCCTCCTCAGTTGGGTAATGTTCCTCATCGCGCGATAACGCGCTCTGTCGGAATTCTCCGAACGTGAATGCTCACTCAACTCCGGCAGGTCTTCAAGAGCGGTGGAGTCCCTGCGGCTTTGTATCAGGGCATGGCTTTATTGATCTCTGCAAAAGTAATTTCCGCATCGATGCTCCGGGCCCGCCCGGCAGGGCTCTTGAATCTGTCGCTGTATTGAAGGGTAGGGGCTGCTAGGTCGGGGTTTTAATCCCGACACATAATCCGGCTTTAGGTGAAGGGTACGGGCTTCAGCCCGTACATCAAATCGAGCAATAAAACCGCGGGCTTTAGCCCCTGAGGGATGTTCTTCCCGACTTTTTCCACCGGCTCTTCAATTCGTCAGATGCGAGATGGTCCCATGAACAAACTCTGGCACGACCGGAACAAGATGCTGCCAAAGCCCACGCTGGAGCAGAGAATCCAGTGGCACCGGGAACACCAGAAGCACTGCGCCTGCCGTGAAGCCCCGAAGGGCCTCCTGAAACCCGTCAAGACCATCAAGCAAAAATAAGACCGGACCCTCCACCAGCCGCCAACGAGCTAGAGGCTAGAAGCTGGCAGCTAGCAGCGATCCAATCCCATCCCGCTTCCACACCGCTGCGTCGAACCGGTGCGAGCACGTGTACCCCTCGGCCAGGTAGAGATCGATGGCCTGTTGATTGGCTTCGGTCACCGTGAGTGAGATTTCCGTGGCGCCCTGGCGCATGAAGCAGAAGGCGGCTACCGAGAGCAGCATGCGGGCCATCCCGTGGCGCCTGTACGCGGGGTGCACGCACACTTGCGTGATGTGGCCGCTCTCCGGGCTTACCCGCGAGCCCAGCACCAGGGCGACAAACTCGCGGTTGGTGCGATGCACCACCACGTGCGACACCGGCGCTGAGAAGGCGCCGCAACCGGAGTAGCGCACGATGTTGTTGAGAAAACGCATCGAGCCGTGAACCGAGCGGTACTGGTCGTTGATCAGGCTGTCGGGATGATTGCGATATGCCTCGCAGATCAGCCGCGCCGCGGGGGTCAGATCCTCGTCGCGCCACGGCCGCAGCTCCAGCTCGCCGGGCAGGTTGGCCTGCGGCGCGCTCCACCGGCCCTCAAGACGCTGCACCATGAACAGCCGCCGGAAAAGCTCAAACCCAGCCTCGCGAAAAACCGCGGAGTGGGTGCCTGAAGGGTGCACCAGCAGTTGCGATTCGATGCGGTCTACCTGCGGCGAATTTACCAGCAACTCGAGCAGGTGTTTCAGCAGCGTGTCTTCGATTTCGTGAGCCGACTCGCGATCCGCGGCCATGGCAAAAACGTCGCCGATTACCGCCTTGGTCTCTTCGTAGACGCAGAAAACATAGCCGATCACCTGCTCCGCCGTCACCGCCGCGTACCCGGGCAACATATGGTTGTCAAGATACTGCATCAGCAATCGCGCCGACGCCCGATAGTCCCAGTGCAATCGTTGGCTCCAGAGTGCACCTTCTGCTTCCAGCACACCCCTCAACGTCGGCGCAGCAAAGTGCCGCAGGTCGAGAATCTCGCTGGAAGTACTCAAGGCCATGCTTCTCCCCTGGATTGTGGACCGATCCTGGCCGGACCCTGCTCGAACAGTACAGTCAAAAAACGCCGGCTTTTCTTCAGGGTACAACTTCAGATGCTGCGGAAAGACTCAATTCGGTGAAGGGTCCTGGCTTTAGGCCGCACATAAATTCAATAGAATCAAAGTGGACTTTAGCCACTGAAGTGCGCTTTTCGGGGAAGTCGTTTGCCATTCCCCTCTTTCCGCAGCCCGTGGGAACTGGTCCTGCCCCGCAACGAGCGACTCCATCTGGGCCATTCATGTCGCAATACCCTTCCCGACACTTTGACACGAGTTGCCGCCAAGTGCAACTTGAGGCGCGATTTAAAAGGGTGTGGTCTATCGGGCGCCTACCATGTAGACTTCCAGTCCCTGCTCCGGCCAACTGAAAACCTCTTCATAATGCCGGCCTTCCAGGTACTCTTCCAGTGCGGCCGGGGTCTGCAGGTCCACTCCGCCGCGGCCCGTTACCCGCGCCACCAGCAGATGCTGCTCGTCGGGCACGCCGCTTTGCTCATAGTTCGCCACTTCGCGATTGCGATAGAAGGAGAGTCCATACTCAGTATCGCGACGCACGCGGAAAACTGCGACGGTCTCGCTCTCCGGGGCTGCCGAAGCCAGCCTTTCTTCCAGCGGCCGCGCGGAGTAGGAGCGGTCCAGCAGGTGAATCACGCGTTTGGTGGCGCTGACCTCGGGAATGGCGAAGAACGGGCCTACGCCATAGAGAAACAGAACCAGCAACACCAGCACTCCGCAGGTAACCAGCCGGAGCCGGGCCACGCCGAAGCCCCTGGTCACGATCAGAATCAGCAGTGCGGCGCCGGAGGCGGCCAGCACGGCCGCGACAAGTGCGTGCGTGGGCGGAAACTGCGCGCCATGAGCCACGAACCAGGGCAACAGCAGCGCGGCCACGGTCATCACCCCGCAAAGCACGGCGTGACCCAGCAGAATCCAGCGGTTCAGCCCCGGCTGGCGGCGGCGGAACAGATAGTCTCCCGTGAGGATTGCTATTGGAGGAATCGAGGGCAGAATGTAGCCCGGCAGCTTGGACTGCGAGAAAGAGAAAAAGACAATTGGAATGAGCGCCCACAACACCAGAAACTCGGGAAAAGCGTCGCCGGGACGGCTGGCGCAGGGCGTCGCGCTGCGGGAATGGCGCAGCCGCCACTCGGCCACCGAGGTTTGGATGCCGTCGACGAGCGCGCGTACTGAAATCACCGTCCACGGCATAATGGCCAACAGCACCACCACCAGGTAGTACCAGAATGGCTGGGTGTGCTCATAGCGATCGGTGGCAAACCGCTCCAGATTGTGCTCCAAAAAGAACTCGCGGAAGAAGGTGGGATTCTGGTGCTGGACGGCAATGAACCAGGGCAGCACCATGGCGAAGTAGAGCACCATTCCCGGCCACCAGAACGTGCGGAGAACGATGGTCCATTCGCGGCGCAGAATGGCAAAGGCGACGATGATGAGGGCGGCCAGAAGCGGCGCGACGGGTCCTTTGGCCAGCGTAGCCAGGCCAGTGAAGAAGTAGATGTCGTAGAGCCAGAACTTCGAGTCGGTTTCGTACCAGGCGTACCAGCCGAGCAACCCGATGGCCAGCGGCGCCGCCATTTGCATGTCGGTCGAAGCGCCGCGGGCAAAGCCGATAATTCCCACGCACGCCACCGTGATCAGGGCCGCATCCAGGTGCCCGCCGGGACGGAATCGTCGCATGTGCAGGTAGATCAGGCCGATCATGATGAAGGCAAATGTGGTGGAGGGCAGCCGCGCGCTCCAGTCATGCACTCCGAAATCCTGAAACAGAAACATCGCCCGCCAGTAGTAGAGTGCCGGCTTCTCCAGCCAGGGATGGCCGTAGAGATAGGGAGTAACGCAGGCGCTCAGGCGGTCCTTCAGGGTGCCGGCGGAGTCGAAGCGCACCAGCATCTCGTGCGCGATCTGGGCATAGCGAGGCTCGTCGGCGCCCACCAGCCCCAGGCCGTCGCCGCCCAGCAGTGGGGTAAGTCCGTAAACCAGAAAAAAGACGGTAAAGGCCAGAAACACGCCTGCTTCGCGGACCGTGGCCCAGGGCGGCAGCCGCTTACGCCGGTTAGCGTGCAAATCCGGAGCACGTGGTTCCAAGGTAGTTTCCACTTCCAGCAATTCTCCGGGCGGCATGAGGGAGCCTTCTCCGCGTTCACAAGAAACGCGAAGATGGCGCCTGAATTTCGACAGGGACAAGGCTAACAGATTGGCGCGGAATCTCCATAAATCCTGAGAGCCGATTCCTGCCGCGATTGGCGCGCTGTTACTCGATCGGAGCTTCCAATCCGGTCGTTGTCTTCTGTTCAACAGGCCTCTTTTGCCGTTTGCGCGAGCGGTCCATCAGCTCTTCAATGCGCGCCTGGAAGCGGCCCGAGCGGTCGGCCAGAAAGCTCATTTCGGGCACGTGGCGCACTCCCATGCGTTCTTTTAACTCGTATCGAATGTATCCCTTGGCTGCCTCAAGGCCGGCGATGGTGTTCACTTCGGCATGGGCAATATCTCTCACCGAGTTGTCCACGGCCACGTAGACGCGGGCCGACTTTCCGCCGGGATTCAGCACCACCTCGGTGACGTAACAGAAGTCGATGCGGGGGTCGGAAAGTTCGCCCTCGATCATGGCGCCGATCTCCAGCCGCAGCGTCTCCGCCACCCGGTCCTGATGATGCTTCCGCGCTCGATGCTCCGCCATGGCTTCCTCCCGCTAAGGTAAACCATTCAGGATAGCAGAGCCCACCGAGCGAAGAAGATACCAAAAGTGGGATTGTGCCGGGGCCAAAAATGGGGTTGTGCAGGGCCTGAAATGGCCGCTTTTGAGCAGCGACGTAAGCGTTAATGGTTCGCTTATAGGGTTGCGAAACAGCGCCAAAGGTTCGCCCAGGCGGTTGTGCTTTTTTGAGGACTTAACTATACAGGGTTGCGAAACAGGCGCTTTGGCTGCCGAGCATCCCGTGGGCAGAGGCTTAGCCTCACCCGTATTCCGCGCAGTCCGTCCCGGGTTTCACCCCTGGTTCGTCACCCAGGAAGAGGCCGAGACATTGACGGAGTGTATACGTGCCGTGATCTTCGTCTGCTCCGCTGTCGCGAAAAAGGCGAACGTGACTTATTGGAACAAGCCCGATACATACCCCATGGTCACGCGAGTAAAAGAGAATGAGCATCGATACGAGATTGAACCGATGCAGGCGGTAGTTCCCGGCCAGCCGCCCATCCGTCCGCCGCACCTGGATGAAGAGAGCCTTCGTCAGTTGCAAAGCCAGGACTACGCAGTACGGGGAGTGATGGAACTCGACCACATGTTCAGCCTCGCTGCGATTGGAAAGAAGAGCGAACGCAAGGCCTGTACCTGCATAGCGCTCGCCGTCGATGCAGACACCGGAATGGTTTACCCGCCGGAACTGACAACTTCCACCGTCGCCCCCGGAGACGCTCTGGCAATGGCATGCATCAAGGCAATTCAGACCAGCCGCAAAATGCCAAGGGAAATCCGGGTGCGGAGCCGCAGGTTGAAGGAGTGCCTCGCGCCGCTATCGAGATCCCTGGGGGTTACGATAAGCGTTGCCGGTAGGCTTCGCGCTCTGGATCAAGCTCGCTCTCACTTGCTCCGGATGCTTGAGGGAGATGGAGAGCTTTGAATTCTCTTGAGGTTGATAATCGACAGAAAGCTGGGGTGGAGCGAAATCGAAAGCCTGCCCTGAGCCTGCCGGAGGGGACCTGCATTTTCTTCTCTACCATTCGTACCCTTCTTTTGCGCCCCCTGCTTACCCCATTTGCCTACCGTCCCCACCATTGCGTACCATGACCCTCGAATGCGAGGCCCCATGAACCGTCGTGAATTCTCCGCCCTTCTGCCCATGTTGCTGGCCGCACCGGCACTTGCGCCCTCAGCCGAAGGCCAGGGCGCCACACCCCAGACCACCATGCCCCAGGGCGCCCCACACCCACTGGCCAACCTGGTTTCAGGGCAGTACCCGCCGGGACCGTCCACGGCCCCGCCGACGGCTACCCACATCTCCCACCACTACCTGCAGGGCATGTTGCCTGACAACATCCGTCTCGAAGCGCACGACTCCTGGCAGGCCCCAGGCGCTCCGCACGAGGCCATTGGGCATCACAAGCACTCTGAAATCTGGTATGTCGTAAAAGGCGAAGCGATTCTGATGACCGCCGGAGTCACGCGCACGCTCAAGGCCGGCGACATGGGCCTGTGCATCGCCGGAGACGAACACTACATCGCCAACGCCAGCCAGACCGACTCGGTATCCTACCTCGTCCTCACCGTCGGTCCTCCCGAGTAGCCGGAACATCCCTCCCGCTCCAGCCCTGGCCCCGCGCCTCTCAAGCGCGGGAGCCTTATCCCGCCGGTGCGCCGCGCAGCGACACCCAGTAAAACCGCCGCCAGCAGAACAGGCACCGCACCGGGCGCAGCCAGAACAGGGCCAGCAGCCCATCCAACGGCCGCAACTCCGCCGCTTTGAATTTCAACGAGTTGCAGCACGGACATTTACGCCGTATCAACGGCATCCACGGCGCCCAGTTAGGCCGGAGCCAGCTTGTATCGCTCATGCGCTTCGTTCCTTTCCCTTATACCCTCGAGCCGTTCTCAAAGATACTTTCCTCGCTGGGACTTGAATGCGCGTCCAGCCACGACAGCAGGCATCGTATGCTGCCTGTGGCCAGCGCCACGCTGGAGTCGGCTGCTCCGTAATACAGGCGGATGGTGTCGCCATCCTCGCCGATGGTCTGCCCGCAAGGAAACACCACGTCCTTTACGTCTCCCCCGCGCTCGTACGGCGCCTCCGGCCCGAACATCCAGGAGTCGCCCCGTTGCAGGCAGACCTCCGGACGCTCCAGATCGAAGAGCGCAAGCCCCAGGCGATAGATGCTTCCCGATGCTGTCTGCCGCACTCCGTGATAGATCGTCAGCCATCCCTTTTCGGTCTCGATCGGCGGAGAGCACAGTCCGATCTTGTTCGCATCCCACCACCCGCCCCGCCGCGCTGCAAGAATCACCTTGTGGCTGCCCCAGTGCCGCAAATCCGGCGAATACGAGATCCACATGTGGGCGCCCAGTGGCGTCACCGGCCGATGAATCAGCGCCCAGCGGCCGCCGATCCTGCGGGGCAGAAGCGCCGCGTCCTTATCCTCCGGTTGCATGATCACGCCGAACCGCTCAAAGCTCTTGAAGTCTTTGGTCAGCGCCAGTGAAACTCCCGGACCTCCTCGCGCAAACGAGGTGTACACCACCGCATACTGCTCCAGTTCCGGCACGTACGTAATGCGCGGATCTTCGATCCCCCAGATCTCCTCCGGGAACTCTCGCGGACTGCCCGCCAGCGTCGGCTCTTTGTCGATCCGCCATCCGTCCACCCCGTTGGCCGAGCGCGCCGCGCAAAGATGCGAAAGGCCGCTCCGGCTTTCCACCCGGCACAAAAGCAAAGTGTCCCCGTCCGCCTGCCGCACCGCTCCGGCGTTGAACACGCTGTTGATCGGATAGGGCCAGTGTTCCCGGCTCAGAATCGGATTGCCGGAATGACGCGTGAATAATTGATGATCGATGCGGTCTTTCATCGCCGCCGGTTCCGCATCGTATGACTCCGCCGTGTCGGCGGTTAATTGAATTGAACTCAATAAGTGACACTCATTTCTTCATGCTGTTGGTTTGCGCTTGTCACCCTGGCTGCCTGCATGTCGAGCAGCGCCATCAAAAAGGAAAGCGTCGATTCCGCTCCCTGATTCTCATTTACGCGGTCGGGATGAAGCCCGTCCCTGCATCCGCCGGTGGCCGCATCGTAAAGCGGCGCCTGCAGATCGTTTTTGCCCAGAAACCAACTGAACACACGGTGCGCTTCATCAAGCCAGCGCTCTTCGTGCGTCAATCTGTAGGCCTCAAGGCAGGCGGCGACAGTGGTGCAGGCCTCCACCGGCTGCTGATCGAAGCGCGCCTTCTCCTTGCCCTCGGAATAGAACCCGCTCGAACCGATGGGGACAAAAACCTCCGCGTCGCAGCAGTGCTGCGCCGCTACAAGCCACTCCAGCGACTCGATTCCCGCCGCCATCATCCGCTGGTTATCGCTGCGCCATCCGGCCAGGATGAGCGCCTGCGCCAACCGCGCATTCGAGTAGGAAAGACTCTTCTCGAACCAGTGCCAGCCCTCCGAGCGGCTGCGTTCGTAAATGTCAAGCAGCCGGTTGGCCAGCGCATTGCGAACCCCTTCTATTGCCCTGTCGCCGGGAAACCAGTCTAGGTACGCCTGCATGCCCAGGATGCTGAACGCCCATGCGCGCGGGCTGCTGAACTTCGCAACCGCCGGCACCGCCGCTTCAAACAACCTTCCTGCCGCTCCCCGCAATCCCGCGTCCTGCGAGTGGCCCAGCACCGAGCCCACTGCCCACAGCGCCCGCCCGTGGCTGTCTTCCGAGCCAACCTCTTCCAGCCACCTGCGATCGTACCCAAGAAAATTCCTGAAACGCCCGCTATCGGTATTGAACGCAAGCCACAGAAAAGCCAGGTACCGGCGCGAGAGGTTGGGATGCTCCGTCTTGCTGTCATACGCCGCGTTCTCATCCAGCCGCATTGACACCACCAGCGCCCGCGCATTGTCGTCCGTCGTATAGCCCTCGTGCGGGTTGGGCACCGAGAATATGGCGTGCTGCAACATCCCCGTATCGTCGGTCATCGTCAACAGATGCCCCGTATTCAGCGCCGGCAACCGGTCCATCGGGTCTTTCCGGTCCCTCGCGGCTTCATCCGGCTGCGCCGCCCGCGGCTGCAAAGAGCGCTCGAACCGCGCCCGCTGAAAGCTCGCCATGTAGGCCCGCGCCGTCTTCGGCCACGTCGTTCCTCGGGAATAAAGATAGGCCCGCTTCCGCATCGCGTGCCGCTCCGCATCGTTTTCAAGCAACGCCAGAACCGCTTCCGCAATTGCGCCCGGATTCTCAAACGGAACAATCACGCCCCGCTTCTCCGCCAGCAGTTCCCGGGCGTGCCAGTATGGCGTCGAGACGATCGCCTTGCCCGCGCCCAGCGCAATGGCCAGCGTGCCGGAGACAATCTGCGCCTCCTGCCGGTACGGCGTGATGTAAATGTCCGCGGCGCCCATTTGCTCCACAAGCTCTTCCGCGTTCACAAAACGATTGTTCAGTATCAACTGCGAAGAAACGCCAAGCTCCTCCGCCAGCGCCCGCAATCCCTCGCGGTAATGCTCCCCTTCGCGCCGCCTGATGTGCGGGTGCGTCACGCCGGAGACCATATACACCACGTTCGGATGACGTTCCAGAATCGCCGGCAGCGCCCGAATCACGTTCTCGATCCCCTTGTTGGGAGAGAGCAGGCCGAACGTTAGCAGCACCGACTTGCCTTCCGTCCCGAACTTGTCCTTGTAATAATTCGGGTCCATGAACTGCATATCCGGCACGCCGTGCGGGATTACATCGATCTTTCCGCTCGGAACCCCATAAACCTCGCGCAGCAGCTCCGCCGCCAGTTCGCTCATCACAATCATGCGGTCGGAGATCTGCGCAACCTCTTCGAGCACCATGCGTTGATTTCGGTCCGGCTCGCGCAAAACCGTGTGCAGCGTAGTCACCAGCGGCATCTTCAGCCGCCGCAGCAGGGCCAGAATGTGCCGGCCGGCGATGCCCCCGTAGATGCCGTACTCATGTTGCAGGCACACCAGGTCGTTGCCGTTGAAGTTTAGGAAATCCGCCGCCCGCTCGTATGAGGCAACGTCTTCCTGCGCGATCTCCAACCGCACCTGTTCCGGGTACTCGTAGCTCGAATCGGGATCGTTGACAGGTATCGCAAACAGCCGCCCCTCTCCGTACTCTCCCGTCAGCGCATTGCACAGGTCGGTCGTAAATGTGGCAATGCCGCACTCCCGCGGCAGATAATTCCCGACGAACGCAATCCGAGTAGGCAAAGGCGGAATGCACGCCTTCAGCGCCGCGGGCAGGCTGGCCGCGGAAGCGGGCCCTGCTGCCGGCTGGTCTGCGTGCATCGTCTCGGGAATCGCCATCGTCTCCTGCTTTCAACTGTTTCTGCGTTTTTTCCTGCATCAGGCCCAATCGGCCTGGCGCGCGGGAAACTTCGCCCTATCGCGTTCCGGCCATCTCCATCGAAGTCTGCTGCTGAATCTGCCGGGCATGCACCGTCACCCTGGCGAAATGAAAGCCCGGATACCGCCTCACCTGAAGCGAATCAAGCTCCGAAGCGTTGAACTGCCCTGCAACCTTCTTGAGCGCGCACTCCACACACCGATGAACCGCCCCTTCCCGTGTTCTTCCGCAAGCCCACTGCGAGTAGGAATCCTGCAGCCACATGAAGTGCCAGCCTGCGCGGCGGACTCTCGAATCGAGAGCTTCCGCCGTCTCTTCCGTCGCCTGCCACTCTTCGCAAAAGTGCCGTGGCTCCAGATCGAAGTCGCCCGGCAAAATGCACCGGTTGCGCAGAAACATGGAGTGTAACTTCACGCTTGTGCGCTTCCTGCTGCAAGCGGCGCCACAGCATCGCTGGGAAGGGCTATATCCGCGCGCGGCGCGACGGTCTTGCCGGGAGATGAATGTTCCCCAAGGAAGTCCTTGGCAAACTTGGACTTGATCGCACGGATTGCGCCCGGCTCCGGCCCCGAAAAGCCGGTTGCATCGGGCTGGCTCGCCGGCGTCAGAGGATGCATCCGAGCCCACCGCTGCGCGGCAAAATGACTCTCCACGTCGCATTTCTTGATCAGGGTCATCGCAACTCCAGTCTTTCGGTTGAGTGCTTGAACGATGCTCGTCTGGAGCGAAGCCTGGAATGCCAAAGGCGAGAAGGAGAGACTATTACTACTAATTCGAGCTTACGCGATTTAGAACTCGCGTGCCGCCGCAGGTTCCTTTCAGCGCGCCGCAAGCGGTGCCGGCGTGCCCATAATGGGCAACCCGCAAAAGAATAAGCCGCTGCACGAGACTACTCCGCGAGCGACCCTCCTTTCTGTTCACAATTGCTCTAAGAATCTGTCCAAGAACTAGGATTTCGGTGAAAGGTACGGGTTTCAGCCCGTATATAAACCCCGCAAAATGAGTTGGGCCTTTGCCCCTGAGGGATGTTCTTTTCTCTTATCTCCGAGGTCTTCTCAGACTTCCTGGACAGATTCTAAGAATCCCCTGAACAAATAGGTGCTTTGAAAGGCCGCGGCTTTTAGCCGCGCCGCAAATGCCCCAAAAATGAGCCCGGGCTTTACGGGCTACGGAAGAACCTATTCGGAGCTGCAAGAAGTGTCAGGGCATGACTTCAGTCGTGCCGCAACTGCTGCAGAATTAGTTGGGCCTTAGCCCTCAAGGGAATGCTGGTTTCACCAAAAGAACCTGTTCGGCCCCCTGGAACCGCAGCTTGGCTCCAAGCTGATCTGCCGCGACGTCGTCGAAGTCGCCGTCACCACCCCCGCCGTCGGCGAAATCCCAGAACTCGCCGGGTGCAACATCCGTGAATCGCTCTTTGATTCAAGGCTGGGAAGCCGCAAGCCTCCAACCGCCACAGAAACACCAAGGTCGCGTCAGCAACTGTGCTGAAACGCGGCCTTATGGGAATCGCCTGAGTCTTAGAACTGCTTACCCACAAGACCGGTGTGACGTGCAACAACACGCGGCACACACCACCATCTTGAGGCAAATGCTCATTGCGCAACTATACCAAGCCCCAAAATCCGAGTCAACCCCTCACGCCGCCGGACAAAGGTCATTCGTCAAAACCGGTAGCGCAGCGCAACCTGCATCAGCCGCGGCGGCATTGCGCTCACCGCCTGTCCGAAGGTCCCGCTTGAAATATTCCCCTCCACCGACGCCGGCCCAAAAAACTGCGCGTGATTGACGACGTTGAAAGCCTCGCCGCGAATCTCCAGTGCGCGGGTATTCTCGACAAGCAAGGTGCGCGAGAGCGTTGCGTCCAGATTCTCCATGCCCGGTCCCGAAAAGAACCGCCGCCGCGCATTGCCCATGGTTCCCAGCGCGGGCAGCGTAAGCTGGCTCGCGTCAAACACCGCTGCCCCGCCGCGGGGATTGGTATTCAGGCTTAAGCTCCGCCCGCTCCACTCCGGCGTGTCCACGCCATTGTTGTTGATCCCGTTCGGAATCGTGCCCAGCAGCGAGGTGTCGTTGTTGTTCAGCAGCGTCACCGGCAGGCCGGTGGTAAGCCGCGCAATCCCGCTCACCGCCCAGCCCGAAGTCAACCGGTCGAGCCACGCCGTACTCTGCAGCCGAGGCAGCTCATAGTGGAAGCTCGCCACCAGATTTTGCCGCATGTCGAAGGCTGAAATAGCCCGGCTCAGCGAAGGGTTCACCGGGTTCACCGGCTCGGGCAATCCTGAAGATTGATCGATGGACTTCGAGTACGTATAGCTGGCCAGCAGATCGAGCCCGTGCCCATGATGATTCACGGTCGCTTCCAGTGCGTTGTAGCCGGCGTTGGCAATAGTGCGCTGCAACTCCACGCTCCCGAATGCCGCGCCAAACTCGGTGCGCGCCGCCTGTTCGTTGAACGGCCCGCACGCAGAGCCCAGGCTCAGGCACAGCGTGGGATCGGCCGGATTCGCCCCTTCAAGCACCAGCAGATGATGCGACGAAGTGCCCACGTAACTCAATGAAACCAGTGTCGCTGCGCCGAATTGACGCTCCATCGTCGCCATCCAGTGCTGCGCGTACGGCGTCACGGCCTTGGGGTCCACCGCCGGAATCCCCACCAGCGGCTCAAATTGGCTCCAGTTCACGCTCGTATTCGGATTCGTCCGGCTGGCTCCGTAAGAAACGCTTTGCAGCGGGAAGCGCTGGCCTGCATCCGCGCCTGTTGCGGCCACCGTAAACGGCGAAGCGAATAGCGGCGGCGCGGCCGATGTGTACGTATATCCGTAAGGCGGATTCGCGCTCATGATTCCCGCCGAAAGCCCTTCATATGCCGTGTAATACATCCCGTACCCCAGCCGAATGCTCGTTGCTCCCGGCTGACCAAGGAACTTTTCCAAAAGTCCGCTCCCCGCAGGCGCAGCAGGAGCGTACGCCACGCCCGCCCGCGGAGCAAAATCGTTTCGACCCGGCGCCAGCGACCGCGCCACCCCAGCATCGCCCGGAAACACCAACCCCTCCGGCGCGCCTGGAAATACCTCGGACTGCTCGCCCTTCACCAGCGTCTGCAACTGGTTGTATTTCTCCAGCCACGGCCGTATCCGGTCCCAGCGCACACCGTAGTTCACCGTAAGCCGGCTCGTCGCCTTCCAACTGTCCTGCGCAAACGCTGCTATATATAAATTGCGGCTGTAAAAGCTGCCCGCCTGTCCCTGTGTGTAGCTCGAAGCCACGCCCAGCAAAAAATCCGCAAAATCCACGCCCGTCTCCGATCCGTTGAAGGCGAAGCTCCCGTTGAAAATCACGTCCGGGTGCGTATTGATCTGGTTCCCATGTATCTCCCCGCCGGCCTTCAGCCCGTGCTTGCCCTTGATCCGCGAGAATGCGTCGCTCACCTCGTAGATGTTCTCCGCCTGCACCAGCGCCGTCGTGTCCACGCCGATCGTAAAGTCGTTGAAGGCGATGTTTTCGATTCCCTCGGTCTTGGGCTTCAGCGCCACAATTCCGTTGAACCCCTGCGCCGCCGGCGACGGCCCCACCCCGCCTCGTGGCTGGCCCACCGCATTCGCGTTCCTCATCCAACTGGTGTGAAACTCGTTCAGCGCCGCACTACCAAACGTCATCGTGTGCCCCAGGCTCACCAGTTGCGCTCGCCCGTTCGATGTCGCGTCGAAACCCGGCACGCTGGCCCCGCCTGTTCCCGTCGGATAGGGGCTGTCCAGTCCGTACTGATCCAAAAAGTAAAAGCCCGTGAAGGCGCCCTTGCCGTGGGTCCAGTCCAGGCGCAATCCGCCCTTGTCGTCTTGCAGGGTCTCGGCCTCCGCCTCTGTCGCAAAAACTCCCGTTCCCACGTTCGGCTTCGGAATCGACCCCAGCAAGTAGCTTGCCGGCGCCGACCACGCCGCCTGCGGAATCTGCCCCGTGGGAAACACCGCCGCGTAGCTCTCGCCCGCCGTCACCGTCCGCCCCAGCAGCGCCGATAGCTGCCCCGCCCAATAAGCTCCGTTTACGCTCCCCGTCAACGGATTCTGGCTGAAGTCTCCGCTCCGTTCCGCCGCTGAAGGCACCGCGATATCGCCCGTATCCACGCCCTCGGTTAGCCGCGTGCCCTGGTAGTCGCCAAACAACATCACATTTCTGTGCCACGGCTCCCCACCCACAGTCCCGCCAAACTGGTTCTGCCGGTACGCCGCGCGATCCGCTGAGAAATAATTGCGCGCATCCAAAGCCGTGTTGCGCAGAAAATCGAACGTCGAACCGTGCGCCTGCGCCGTCCCGGCCTTGGTCGTCACCAATATCTGTCCACCGCTCGAGTTGCCGTACTCCGCGTCGAAGTTTGAGGTCAGCACCTGGAAACTATCGATCGCGTCCAGATTCGGCACGATCGAAGTCCCCATGTTCACGTCCTCTTCCACGTCGCTGCCGTTCACTCTGAAGCCGTTCGTCGCCTCCCGCTGTCCGCTGATCGACAGGTTGCCGGGGTTCGCGTTCCCCGAGGGCGGCGTCGAGGCCACGCCGGTCATGATCACCGCGCCCGGCTGGGCCGTATTCACCGGCACAATTCCCGCCTGCACCGCCATCAAATCGGTAAAGTTGCGCCCGTTCAACGGCACGCTCTCAATCTTTCTTGTGTCCAGTATCTCGCCTAGTTGAGTGCTGGTGGTCTCTGCGGCCAGCGCGTCGGCGGTCACCTCTACCGTCTCGGTCTGTCCGCCAATCTCCAGGGCCAGCTCCAGCCTGGCTGAGGGTGCATCCGAGGTCAGCTCCGTTCCCATCGTCGTGGGCTTGAACCTCTCTGCTGTCGCCTCCACCTGGTACGTGCCCGGCACTGGAACTGCGATCTGAAACTCCCCCTGTTCGCCGGTCTCCGTTTCAAACCCCGCCGTTTCCCCTGCCAGCCTTGCGGTTACGCGGGCGTGCGCAATGCGCGCTCCGCTCAAGTCGTGTACTACGCCTGTGATGGAAAAGGCCGGTTCGGCCACTAGAATAGAAGCAGAAAACGTCAGGAAAACTACGAAAAGTAATGTACGGCGTAGCTTCTTCAACTGCAGACCCCCAATGCCCAAGCGGGAAGATTTGAGAAATGATCTCGGTACTCACCCGAGATTCACAGCTACCCGCATCCAACGAAAACTCTATATCCGACTGATTTAGTCCTGATTCAATATACGACAAATTCAGTCCGCATTCAACCACTGCGTATCAGAACCCGGCACGCCTTGCCGGGGATATACTTATGCGGAACCCGGAAACGCAGAACCCGAATCCTGGTTCGAAGGAGCTACCCGTGAAACTACCCCTGAACCATGTTGCAGTCCTTCTTCTTGCGGCATCCATCGTCACTCCCGCCTTCGCGCAAAGCGGCGGAGCGGATATCTACAAAGCCAAGTGTCAAATGTGCCACGGCGCCACCGGCCTCGGCGACAACCCGGCCGGAAAGGCCTTGAAGGCTCCATCGTTCAAGGATCCGGCCGTCGTCAAGGCCTCTGATGCTGACCTCATCGCTGCCGTCACCAACGGCAAGGGCAAGATGCCCGCCAATAAAGGCAAGCTGACCGACGCCCAGATCAAGGCAGCCATTGCCTACATCCGCACCTTGCAGAAATAGGCGTCCGCCCAGGCGCGAAATCGGCACAGCGCATTGCCGGCCCATAAATCAACTTCGCCGGCAATGCCCTGCCTCCGAAAACAACCCTCCCCGTTCTCTCGGCGGACGCGTCAGGCCACGCGTCCGTCGGTGTTTCCTCAGCCGTCCCGGCTTTTGGATCGAATAAAGCCGCGTTTCTCCATAGGAAATGCATTCCCTTGTCGCTTAACTTGCGATTTTGTGATCTCCGTCACAGACCGCCCATCCGCGCGATCTCTACCGTTCTCTCACGCCATACAAACGGAGTGTCTCCGCGGTGCGGCGCTCTTGTTTCTCTGGTGCTTGAACGTCTCATCGGAGGTCGCAGCTTTTGGTGTGTGTGTTTTCAACGTGTTCAAAGTCTCTCGGCACGCAGTTGCGGCAAGGGGGTGCGGTAGATGTGCCCTGAACAGACCCCCCAGCCCCAGACCACGCGCCGCCACGCCATTGAGATCTTCCTGGGCGGCGGACTGCTTGCCTCTTTGGCTTCTTTCCTCTACCCCGTACTCCGCTATTTCGTCCCGCCGGCAGTCGTCGATCTCGGCGGAGACGAGGTCGTTGCCGCCAAGCTGGGTGACCTCAAGCCCAACAGCGGCAAGATCTTCCGCTTTGGCAGCCGTCCCGGCCTCTTGATCCTGAGCAGCGACGGCGCCTATCGCGCCCTCTCCGCCACCTGTACCCACCTCGGCTGTACGGTGCAGTACCGCCCCGATCTGCGCGAAATCTGGTGCGCCTGCCACAACGGTACCTACGATCTCAATGGACGCAACGTCTCCGGCCCTCCCCCAAGACCCCTCGATGTCTTCGATGTTCATGTCCGTGGCGACGAAATTGTCGTCAACCGCAAGCGGGAGGCGTAACCGTGATCGCCGCCGTTGTTCGCTGGCTCGATGAACGCCTTCATCTCGATGGCCTCATCGCCCCCTTGCGCCACAAGACCGTTCCCACCCATCGCCTCTCCTACTGGTACTTCTTCGGCGGCATCACCCTTTTCCTCTTCATAATCCAGGTGCTCACCGGCATCCTGCTGCTGCTGTATTACCGCCCCGGCGCCAACGAGGCCTTCGAAAGCGTGCAGTACATCATGACCCGGGTGCAGTTCGGCTGGCTGATTCGTTCCATTCACTCCTGGTCGGCCAACCTCATGATCTTCACCGCCTTCGTGCACATGTTCAGCGTCACCTTTCTCAAGGCCTATCGCAAACCCCGCGAGCTTACCTGGGTCACCGGCATGTTGCTGCTCTTCCTGGTCATGGGATTCGGCTTCAGCGGCTATCTGCTGCCCTGGAATACGCTGGCCTTCTTCGCCACCAAGGTAGGCACTGAGATCGCCGGACAGGTCCCCATCATCGGCAGGCCCATGATGATCTTCCTGCGCGGCGGCGAAGAGGTCACCGGCGCGACGCTCACCCGCTTCTTCGGATTCCATGTCGCCGTTCTGCCGCTCATTGTCGTCATCCTCATCGCCATTCACCTCTTTCTGGTTCAACTCCAGGGCATGAGCGTTCCGCCGAAAGTCGAAGCCGAATGGACCGCCAACCCCTCCGCGCGCCGGGAGATGAAGTTCCTCCCCAACTTCCTGCTCCGCGAGCTCATGGCCTGGTACGTCGCCATCGGCGTGCTTGCCGCACTCGCCGCCATCTTCCCCTGGGGACTCGGCGTCAAGGCCGATCCCTTTGTCTCCGCGCCCGCCGGCATCAAGCCCGAGTGGTACTTTCTCTTCATGTTCCAGACCCTCAAGCTCATCCCCTCTAAAGTCTGGTTCATCGACGGCGAGGTCCTCGGCGTGCTCGGGTGCACCCTGGCCGGCTTGTTCTGGCTCCTGCTGCCTTTCTTTGAGAGTGACAAACCCGCCCGCACCAGGGCGTGGATTACCGGCCTTTCCATCTTTGCCCTCGTTTACGTGGTAGGTATGAGTATCTATGGCTTCCTTGCGAATTAATCTTCGGCCCTCTCTCGCAGGCCGCTCTCGATGGCTGGCCGGCATTCTCGTGCTCGCCGCGTCCTTCGCTTACGGCCAGGCCGTCAATTCATGCCTCGATTGCCACTCCGGACAGGAAGGAAACCTGCAAGTCACTCCGGAAAAATTCAGCCAGGACATTCACGCCCAAAAAGGCCTCACCTGCACCAGTTGTCACGGTGGCGACTCCTCCAGTTACGATCCCGATCAGGCCATGAGCCGCAAGGCCGGATGGAAGGGCAAAGTCGATCGCAAACAGATTCCGCAGTTGTGCGGCTCCTGCCACTCCAACCCGGCCCTCATGCGCACCTACGATCCCAGCCTGCGCACCGATCAGCTTGACCAGTACCACACCAGCGTCCACGGCAAGCGTCTCGCCGCCGGTGACACCAAGGTCGCCGTCTGCGTCGACTGCCACAGCGTCCACGACATCCGCCCTCCCAGCGATCCCCGCTCCACCGTCAATCCCGTCAACGTGGCCAAGACCTGCTCCCGCTGCCACTCCGACGCCGTTTACATGAAGCCCTACGGCATCCCCACCGATCAGTTCGCCAACTACTCGACCAGCGTTCACCACGACGCCCTCGCCGTCCGCGGCGACTTGAGCGCTCCCACCTGCACCACTTGTCACGGAAACCACGGTGCCGTTCCGCCCGGCGTCGACAAGGTGCAGAACGTCTGCGCCAACTGCCACGTCTTCCAGGCCCAGATGTACCAGAAGAGCACCCACGCCAAGGCCTTTCAGGATAAGGGCCTTCCCGGATGCGTTGTCTGCCATACCAACCACGGCATCCATCAGCCTTCCGACGTCATGCTCAGCGCCGGCCCCGGCGGCGTCTGCATGCGCTGCCACGCCCCCGGCGACCATTGCGATCGCGCCCGCGCCTCCATCCTCAACGGCCTCACCCAGCTCGACCTGTCCATCGGCAGCGCCGACAAGGCTCTCAGTCGCGCCGAGTCCGCCGGCATGGAAGTCAGCGAAGCCCGCCTCAGCCAGGATCAGGCCCGTGACGCCCTCACCAAGGCCCGCGTCACCATCCACAGCTTCCAGATCGCCCTCGTCGATCAGGACATCCAGGTCGGCATGAAGATCGCCGCCGCCAACCGCAAAGCCGGTCAGGACGCCATGGTCGAGCGCAACCACCGCCGCATCGGACTCGGCATCTGCCTCATCGCCATCGCCATGATGCTCGTAGGCCTCTGGCTTTACATCAAAAAGCTGGAAAGCTAACCCCGCTTCGCATCGCTTAAACTGGGTGCCCCAATAACACCGCCTGCGGGTGCCCCAGGTCTCGCTTTTGAGACCTGGGAAGACTGGCCACCCTAGGTCCGGGGCCCCAGCGATTCGGGGTCTGCGCACTAAGCAGGGGGGACGAGCGGTTTTTGCTCGTTGGGGTGAAGGGATAGGTCTTCATCGCTGGGGTGGAGATCTCGCTTTTAAGACCTGGGAAGACTGGATGCCTGCGAAAGCACGACCCCCCAACCTCGCCGCCGCCCACGACTCAAGCGGCCAGCGCCGACCTGAATGCGCGAACGATGGTCCGCACAATCCAGCGCGTCATCACGATGATCGCAATCAGAAAGGCGGCGGCAATCCCCGCCGCCGCTATCGGGTGTTGCGTCGCAAGCCAGGTCAGGAACACGGCCAGCGTGTCTTCGCCGGCGCTCAGCGTTATATTCGAAACCGGCTCGGGAGACGGCGTCACGGCTACTCGCGCCGCGGTCTTCCCTCCGTGAGCCGCCAGCGCGATCGCGCCTCCCGCAAGCGTCGCCAGCAATTGCATCTCCGGCGAAAGCTGCGAACTCGCGCCGTAGGCGATCAACGCCGCCACCGGAACTCGTATGAACGTATGCAGCGCATTCCAGAGCAGATCGAAGGCCGGAATCTTGTCGGCGAAAAACTCAATCGCAAAAAGCGCGATCGCGGCCCCAATCACCCACCAACTGCTCAATACATGCAGCCGCGGCGGCAAATCGAGCCACCCGGCGTGTGCCAGCAGTCCCAGGGTGCCTACCGTAGCGTAGACATTCAGCCCGGCGGCAAAGCTCACCGCCACGATGAATCCCGCGCCTTCAGAGCCGCCAAATCCAAATCTGTCCATCATCGTCCCCGCCAGCATATTCCTATCACGCCTCCTCCCCAATGCACTAATTCGCATCCACATTTACCGTGCACTAATTCGCATCCACATTTACCGTGTATAGATGTACTTGATAAATAAACGAGCTGTCATCCTGAGCGACCGTAGCGAAGCGCAGGGAGTCGAAAGCCTGCCCTGAGCTTGCCGAAGGGGATCTGCGGTTGCTTCGCTCCGCCGGCTATCATCAATCAGTCTCGAGACGGTTCTTAGCCGCCTCAGCCTGCTTTATAGGTCAATACGGCCTTGAGGAATCGAAAGCGCTGCTTCGCGCCCGCTTTTCAAGAAACCCGGCCAAACGAAACCCGCCTTTGCCCCCCCATTCTATGAAAGTTCCCCTGGCACTCAACCGTCCTAAACTAATTCCGTATGCGCCTCTTCATCGGCATCCCGCTGTCGCCCGCGGTCCTCTCCGAACTTTCAGCGATCGTGACCCGTCTCAAATCGAACCGCGACCTGCTTCGCTGGATGCCGCCCGAATCCTGGCACATCACCCTCCAATTCCTGGGCAACACCGGCGTCGGACAATACCAGTGCCTCCTTGCGCGTCTCGGTGAAGTGCGTTCCCCGCCCGTCCCCATCCATCTCGCCGAGCTGGGCCTTTTCGACCGCGCCGGCGTCTTCTTTGCCGGCGTAGCCCTCACTCCCTCGCTCGTCTCCCTCGCCGGGAGCGTCATGGCAGCCACAGCCCTTTGCGGCTTCGTCCCCGAGACCCGTCCCTTCCATCCCCACATCACCCTGGCCCGCGCCAAAGGCCAGTCCCGCAATCAGCCCCTCCGCGCCCTGGAAAGCAAAATCCCTCGCCGGCCCGCTTTCACCCGCTTCCTGGCCCCGGAGTTCCTCCTCTACGAAAGCCATCTCTCCTCCGCCGGCGCAACCTACGAAGTCCGCCAGCGCTTTCCCCTCGGCTCCGTAGTCTGACCAGCGCTCCCACCCCGCCTTGGCCCCATGTCCCCGGTCCCATCCCCCTGGTTCCCGGTCCCAACCGGCTCACCCTCCGTTTTTCCTCAATTTCCGACCTGAATTTCCGACCTGGATTTCCGAAATGATCGGAATTCTTCACAGATCGTACTCGCCCCCTTTCGTCCTACACTCTTCTTCATATGGCCGCGATCCCCGATCTCACCCTCGATGCCGGACTGCCCGCCAACATCGACGCCGAGAAAACCATCCTCGGCGCTATCCTGCTCGACAATGCCGCCCACGCCGAGGCTGCCGAAAAGCTCGAGGCAGACGACTTCTCTCTCGACTCTCATCGCCGTATCTTCCTGCGCATGACGGAGTTGATTGATGCGCAGCGCGCCGTCGACATCGTCACCCTGGCCAATGAACTGGCCCGCTATAAGGAAGTCGAGTCGGTCGGCGGCGTCGCCTACCTAGCCTCCCTCACTGAGGGTTTGCCCCGTCGGCCCGTCATTGAAGATTACATCCGCATCGTCAAGGACAAGAGCCTGCTCCGCAAGCTCATGCTCATCTGCTCCTCCGCCATCGCCCGCGCCGCAGATCAGAGCGAGGACGCCATCGGCGTGCTCGACGTCACCGAGTCCCAGCTTCTCGAAGTCAGCGAAAAGGGACTGACCCAGGGCCTCGAGTCCCTCGACAAAATCGTCGCTAACTCCTTTGGAACCATCGATAATCTCTACAAACAGAGCCGCGAAGTTACCGGCCTCGCCACTGATTTCACTGCCTTCGACCGCCTCACCAGCGGCCTGCAAAAGGACGAGCTCATCATCATCGCCGCCCGTCCCTCCATGGGAAAAACCGCGCTCGCCATCAACATCGCCCAGAACGCGGCCATCAACCACAACGCGATTGTGGCCGTCTTCAGCCTGGAAATGAGCAAGACCTCGCTCCTGCGCCGCATGTTGGCCTCCCAGGCCTGGGTCGACCAGCAATTGATACAGAAAGGCTTTCTGGGCCGCGAAGTGCACGATAAATTGCAGACAGCATTGGGCCAACTGGTCGACTCGCGCATCTTCATCGACGATTCCGCCGGCATCTCGCTCGCCGAAATGCGTGCCAAGGCCCGCCGCCTCAAGCAAAACGCCGGCGGACTCGACCTGGTCGTGGTCGATTACCTGCAACTGATGACCGCCACGCTGCCCTCGGGCGGGCGCAAGGGTTACGAAAATCGCACCCAGGAGGTCTCCGCCATCTCCCGCGGCCTCAAGGCTCTGGCCAAGGAGCTGCACGTGCCGGTGTTGGCCTTGTCGCAGTTGTCCCGCGCCAGCGAGCGCCGCGGCGACGACAAACGCCCCTTCTTGAGCGACCTGCGCGAATCCGGCTCCATCGAGCAGGACGCTGACGTGGTCGCCTTCATCCACCGCGAGGCCTACTACAACCGCGACGAAGAGATGACCAAGGAAGAGAAGGCTAAAGCGGAGATCATCGTGGCCAAGCAGCGCAATGGCCCTACCGAAACCGTTTATCTGAATTGGATTGCCCAGTTTACCCGCTTCGAAAATCAGGACTCCGCACACCCCATCTAAAGCTGGATGGCCCCTGCCAAACCCTTACAGCTCGTTCACAATCAGCGCGATCCGCCCCGCCAGCAGGTCGCTCGGCGACTCCCCGGGCGCCACCTCCACCAGGTCGATCGGGAAGGCGATGTTGTGGGGGCGCAGCACCAGCCGGTTGGACAGAAACTCCACATACCGTATCGTCAGGTGCGAGCCGTGACGCACCGCGTAAACGTTGGGCCGGTAGGGGCGATAGGGCGCCAGCGAATTGTAGTGGCGATCGATGAGCACTATGGCCTCCGGCAGCACCAGCGGATCCATCGCCAGCGCGTCGGCGGACGGTATCCGCACCGCGATAAATCGCTGCCAGGCGCGCCGTGAGTGCGAAACACGGGTATGGATAGACTGCAGAACGCCGGCCGGCAGGCGCAGCATCGAGTGAACCGTGGAGGGGCGAATGTATGGCTCAAACAGCGCCGCCGCATGAGAGACGATCGGCACTGAGCTGCTTTCCACCTGGGCCGGCGAATCCCCGGCATGGTGGATTACCGGCAGAAGATCGGCAGCCGTCAGATGCTGGGCTGCGAGAATTCGATCCATCGCCTCAAGTGAAAGTTGGCGCCGGCTGTGAAGAAAGTTGGAGAGATGCGCCTGCCCAAACCCGGTTTGCCGTGCCAGCAATGACACACTGAGCGTCCCCCGCTGTATCCTGCGAAGCAACTCCAGGCGTAAACGCTCATGCATCTGCGTCAAATTCATCTGTGGAAAATTCGCCACCAGCAATGGGAACGACAGCTCTCTGTTTTCTCCAGGAAAAGCTATCAGTGCTGATTGGCCTTCATTCTCAGCGCTTTAACTTCGAATGGAAAGCACTGGTACGTAAAACTGCATCGAGACGTTGACGCAAGAGATACATATTCCTAAATTGGGTTCACTTGATCTCGTGCTGGTTTGTGGGAATCTTTAGGGAAATGACTCCTTGGCCCAAGGCTGAGCGGTTCGTGATTCTGTCCTCTTCAGCGGCCAATGAACATCCTCCGGCGGACTTTTATCCGGTCCCAGCTCCTCCCCATGACGCTAGGCAGAGGCGCATGGGGCAGGCCAAGGCGAATATTCCAGGATCTGCGCGCTATGAGCATGACAAAAAACGAGAGAGCACGGGCGGCAATCCCCTATCAGGACATCAGAATCCTGAGTTGCCCTGCCCGGTTCTCTTCACCCCGCGGAAAAACAGATACACATGAAATCCGTCGGGAGAAGAAAGGAATACGGAGACTCAGTCATGGAACTGCGCGTGCAATTGAAAATTTGCGAAGGGTGCGGTTGTCTTTGGTACCGTGCCCAGACTCAAGGGAGTGTTTATTGCCGGGAGTGTGAGATAAAACTGAAGGACTTTCCGTCGCCGGAGAGCCGGAAGCGGCGCGGGCGTCCAGCCCGAAAGCCGCCTGCCAGAGTTTGGACGGCGGTTGAAGCAATGGGAGGTGCGCTATGAGCGCTGCCTTCCAGTTGGCAACAGTTTGGGCAGCAGGCAATCCGAAAGTTGCGTGGCAGGAAGAACCGGGAACTCGGGAACCAAAGCCGGCGGCGCAGCCTCATGCAGAGCCGGCAAAAGCCCCTGCTGCTGGACCGGTCATAAGCCTGGGTTTCTACCGAAAGCACACAGAGAGCATGTTGCGCCGCTATCTGTACGCTTCCATGCAGGTGGGCAGGGCCCCCTCAATCCTCGGCGATCCGGTCTCCCGGGGATGGGCCTCCAGCCGCCCCATCCGCACCTTCGAGGACGCGGTCATCTTCGTCCTCGACCTGGAAAGATGTCTTGACCGGCTCGGTTTGCTCGACCGTCAGATGATCAGCCGAATCGTCCTCCAGGAGTACACTCAGGCCGAAGCAGCCACTCTGCTCGGAATGAGCGTACGGGCCATCTCCTACAAGTTTCCCCAGGCGCTGGACCGGCTGACAGAAAAGTTGCTGGAATCCGGCCTGCTGGTCTTACCGAACTGACAGCAGGTAAATCATCAAAGCTGTCAACGAAAGGGAGCGCTCGAATCGCTCCCTTTCGTTGACAGCGTCGCGGCCGTGGTCGAGGATTGACTCACATGGAAGCGATTGTTCTCGCGGGCGGGCTGGGAACGCGGCTGGCGTCGAAGCTCAGCGGCATTCCCAAGGCCATGGCGCCCATCGCCGGCCGTCCGTTTCTTGAAATCCTGCTCAACCAGCTCCAGCGCGCCGGCTGCACCCGCGTGCTGTTGTCAGTGGGACATCTGCATGATGTTATCCAGGATCGCCTTGGCGCGTCCTTTCATGGCCTGCTCCTGGACTACGTCATCGAGAGTGCTCCCCTCGGCACTGGTGGCGCCATTCGCATGGCCTTGCATGCGGCCATGGAACCATCTGTCCTCACCCTCAACGGCGACACCTTTCTCGATGCGGATTACGCGGCCATGATGCGCTTCCACCAGGCCCAGGGCGCCGGAATGACGATTGCAATTACGCGCCAGGCCAATATCGCCCGCTATGGCGGAGTCCTCGTCGAGCGCAATCGTATTGTCGGCTTCGAAGAGAAGGGCCGGTCAGGTCCCGGCTGGATCAACGCCGGCGCCTATGTTCTATCGAAAGAAATGCAATGGCCGCCAACCCTGCCGGAGAATTTTTCCTTCGAAGTGGATTTCCTGGCCCCGGAAATAATCCGCCTCGCTCCCGCCGCCTACCAGGTCGACGGATTCTTTCTCGACATCGGCGTGCCCGAAGATCTGGCCCGCGCCCAGCGCGATCTAACTCCTTTTCTCTAATGTCCATCGCATGAATTATTGAGGACTGCATAAGTAATGTCCTGACAAACGCGCCGGAGGCGCAGAGTTGGTTAGCCCCGCGCTTCAGCGTGGGGAAAACGGATTCCACAAGTTCGTTACGGAGTCCCGTAGGGACGGCGCAAGGACATTATTTATGCAGGAACCAATAAGGCTCATCGCATCAACCAAAACTCATCGCATCAACCAAAACTCCTCGCATAAATAATGCTGTCATCCTGAGCGAGCGTAGCGAGTCGAAGGATCTGCGGTTGCATTTCGTCTTCCCCAGCCTCATCTCGAGCTGATGCTCCAACAGCCCAGTTTGGCGCGCAGCTATTGACTACCCCTTAGGGAACAGCATCTCTGGAACCAGCTCATCCTCACCAAACCTTGATCTGCAGATCGCCCTGTCCCGGACGCTCGAACGGCCCCGGACTCGGATTCGATTCGCTCCTGCTCTTGCCCAGGTAATCCGTGTCAATGCGAATCGCCGAGCCGTCAGGCTGTTCATACGGAAGATCGGGAATCGCCGCCCTGCCCAGCAACGCAGAGGTCACCAATTTGCGCGCCCGTTCGTCAATCCATCCCTGGTCGAATTTGATTTCGAGGTAGAGGCCGCCGGCCTTTGCCGCCAGTTGCAGCCCAGGATCAAAATCCGCGTTGACCAGGGGGTGCTCTTCAAATCTGCACGGCTTGGCTCCATTCAGAAATACGTTCCCTTCCATCGTCATCGGCAACGGGACGCTGTCATAGACGCTCAAATCCGCATGCCGCACGAAGACATTGTTGTAGTAGCGGTTATCGCCGCGCGGATTGTCGTGAAATCCCCCCATTGCGGTGGAATGCGCCTTCAAGAATGGCGTCTGGCGGCTGTCGAAGGGAAGCATCTCCACGGCGCCGGCCAGCAAATTGTGCGCGTATGCGCCGCCCTGCGAATTGTCTGTAAGTGACAGCGGCGAGAGCAAAATGTTGTTGTCAAACAGGAACGGCCCATGATCCACCTCGACAAACACATCCTCATCGTTATCGTGGAAGAGATTCCCGGAGACGTGTGTGCCCTGCGCCATCCAGTCCAGCCACAGGCCGCGGCAGGTGCGGTAAATGTGATTCCGTAAGATCTGCGCGTCAATGGCGCCGTGAAACTTGATGCCCGCCATCTCCGCGCCGCTAAACGATCGGCGCACGTGTATGTCGCGAATTGTGTTGTGGGTGATGGTGCTGAACGCGGCGCCCAGGCTGCCCACGATACCCGCCTGCCCGCAATCTGTAATGGTGTTGTTGCGCACCATGTGGTGGCCGATCTTCTCTTTTGTCCAGCCATTGGCCAGCGCGCGATCGATAGTCTTCACGTAGCCCTCGGCGCTGTTGGCCGACGTGTTGTCCCACTGGTCGCCGTATTTGCCCAGCGAGATCCCCGAGCAAATCGAGTTGCGGATCACGTTATTCTCAATGATCCAGCCCTTGCTCCAATGCGTGCCGATCGCGCCTATCTGCTCGGCCGTAGGCGGTGCCCACGGCGTGGCCGCATCCTCCAGCGTGAAGCCGCGCACCGTGATGTAGTCGATGCCCGTCTTTTCCGGATAGAAAACCGCCTGCCGCACATTGATCTCCACCGCTTGCTGATTGGGGTTCACGCCCTTGAACTGTGCCCAGATGGTGGTGTTTTCCCTGTCCACCTGGCCGAACCACAGCGCCTCGCCTGCCATGGGCTTCATCACGTCGTCCAGGCTGGCCGCCTCGGCCAGCCAATTGCCGCGCAGGTACACCGCTCCGGTGTGATGCTGGCGTCCCAGCGGATTGAACCAGTCGCCGTGGATCAAATCGCTGTACGGATTGAAGCCGCCGAAGAATGAATTCGGAATCGTCGCCTTCCATACGTCCTGCTGAACCTTTACCCAGTTCTTCACCGGTTCAGCCCCGGTGATCACCGGCTTCTCTCCTGGCGCGGCCTCGTAAACAATGCGCTTCGCGTCCGATGTCCCTCCGCGCGGCGGGCTCACGCGTTCGCGGTAAAAGCCTTCGTGCACACTGACTATATCGCCCGGCTGCGCCAGGTTGGCCGCATGTTGAATGGTGCGGAACGGAGCCTCTTCTGTCCCTGGTTGGCATCGTTGCCATTGAGAGCAACGTGGAATGTTCTGGCCTGCACGCCGGTCGAGAGCGCGAAAGTTGTCAAAACCGCGGCCAATAGCCTTCTCATTTCGCTCCTCGCTGCCCCTCTCTACGCCGGATCAGTAAATGATCGGGTGCCCCATCGGGGAACCCTCTGGGTCCGACGTTCTTGTTCTTGTCGCTAGTGTCATGAGTCAAAAGCTCCCATCACAAATCGAACCGGCAAGACTTGCGGCGCCGCCTTGCCATTGCAGTGAACGACGCCTGAGGTCTCATCCCACCGCACCATTCCGCTGACTTGCTGACTCGCTATTCCCGCGAAGCGGGAGCTGACTCGCTGCCGTTATCCAGAGACTTCAACGAGTTTATGCGATGAACTTCAGATTCGCCACGCTAGGGTGGGATGGCACAAATGCCAACGAATCGGCCCCTACACCACCGCATTCCGCGCAATCACCTCGCGGTACCACTCCGCGCTCAGCTTGGGAGTCCGCTTCTCGGTCCTGAAGTCCACGTAATGAATTCCGAACCGCTTGCTGTAGCCATCGCCCACTCGAAGTTGTCCATCAGGCTCCACAGGAAGTAGCCCTTCACCGGGTAGCCCTCCGCCGCGGCGCGATGCAGATGCGTCAAGGTGGTTGCGCAGATACATCACGCGGTCGGTGTCTTCAATGCGCCCGGCCGCCGTCACCACGTCGGCGGCCGAGCAGCCGTTCTCCGTGATGTAAATCGCCTCGCGGATTCCAGAGCTCGCACACGTTGCGCACCGCCCAGTAGATGCACTCGGGGCCGATGGTGAGCCACGGCGAAGCCATGTGCGGATACGACGCCGGCGGCTGCTCGATCGCGTAGCCCTGCGCGCGACCCGTCGGCGCGCACATACGTCGGGCGTGTACACATTCAGGCCGACAAAATCCAGCGGGCTGCCGATGGCCTTCATGTCGCCCGGCTCGACGCTGCGGCGCATTCGCTCCCTCGCGCTCCAGATAGCTGTCCGGGTACTTGCCTTCCAGCAGCGTGGTCAGGAACGGCGCGTTTCCATCGCGCGTGGCGCGCCGCGCCGCCTCGATGTGCTGCGCGGTCTCTCGATCACCGGCACATAGACGTTTGCATTCTCCGCCAGCCCCACCTGCGCCGCGGGAGCGTTGGCGCGGATCGCCTGCACCGCCCAGCCCGTGCGCCAGAATCCCGTGATGCCGCACCTGGTTCACCTGCGCCGCGGGCAGCTTGAGCCCCGGCGCAAACTGGCCATCCCGTAGCCGAGATCGGTAAAACAGGTGAACTCGTTGGTGGTCATGAAGTGGTGCACGCGATCGGCAAGCTGCCGCGCCACGTAAGCCGGCGTAGTCGGCAAAGGCCAGCGCCGTTTCGCGCGACTGCCAGCCGCCCGGCAGCGCCGCGGGCAGATCCCAGTGGAAGAGCGTGACGTAAGGCGTGATGTCGTTCGCCAGCAGTTCGTCCACCACGCGCTTGTAGTAGTCCAGGCCCGCGCGGATTCGGCTGGCCCGTGCCGCTCGGGAAAGATCCGCGACCACGAGATCGACATGCGGTACGCGCCCACGCCCAGGTTCTTGAGCAGCCGCACGTCTTCCTTGTACAGGTGGTAGGAGTCGTCGGCCACGTCGCCCGTATCGCCGTTGTAGGTCTTGCCCGGCGTGTGCGAGAAGACGTCCCAGATCGACGGCCCGCGCCCGCCCTCGTTCGCCGCCGCCTTCAATCTGGTAAGCCGCCGTCGCGCAGCCCCACACGAAACCCCTGCGGAAACTGCCGGCTCCCCGGCGATGCGTCTGGCCGAAGGAAATCTCGGCAGCGAGCTCCGGCCAGCGCGGCAGCCGCGGCCAGCATCTTTGCCAAATTCACGGCGAGTGATCTCTTTCATGGATCGAATCGCTCCTTTCATGAGTAACGCCGAATTCACAGCCATCCCCTGCACGCAAATTCACGCGCGTGTTTACACGCGGCGAAATCGAAGGCCATTATAGCCGAACAGGCTCGCGCACTGTCTTGAAAGTGTAGCGCAAGGCGCCGCATGCAAAAAGGCCGCAGCCCCTTTCGAGGGCTGCGGCCCATCACGGCCAGATTTCAGCCAGAGCGTTACATCTCTTTCACGCCTTCGACAAACGCCTTCAGCTTGCGGCTGCGCGAAGGATGACGCAGCTTGCGCAGCGCCTTGGCTTCGATCTGCCGGATGCGCTCGCGCGTCACCTGGAAGCTCTGGCCCACCTCTTCCAGCGTGTGCTCCGAGCCGTCTTCCAGGCCGAACCGCATCTTGATCACCCGCTCCTCGCGCGGCGTAAGCGTGCGCAGCACCTGCGACGTGTACTCCTTCAGGTTCACGCTGATCACCGCCTCCGACGGCGAAACCGCCTGGCGATCCTCGATGAAGTCGCCCAGGTGCGAGTCTTCCTCTTCGCCGATCGGCGTCTCCAGCGAGATGGGCTCCTGCGCGATCTTCAGCACCTTGCGCACCTTGGCCACCGGGAATGTCCATGCGCCGCGCAATCTCTTCGCTCGACGGCTCGCGGCCCAGCTCCTGCACCAGCTGGCGGCTGGTGCGGATCAGCTTGTTGATGGTCTCGATCATGTGCACCGGGATGCGGATCGTCCGCGCCTGGTCGGCAATGGCGCGCGTGATCGCCTGCCGGATCCACCACGTGGCGTAGGTCGAGAACTTGTAGCCGCGCCGGTACTCGAACTTGTCCACCGCCTTCATCAGGCCGATGTTGCCCTCCTGAATCAGGTCGAGGAACTGCAGGCCGCGGTTGGTGTACTTCTTGGCGATCGAAACCACCAGGCGCAGATTGGCCTCGATCAGCTCGCGCTTGGCCTGCTCGGCGTCCATGTCGCCCTGGATCATCTCGCGCTGCGTGCGCTTCAGCTCGGCGATCGATACGCCCGCGTCGCCTTCGATCTTTTCGAGATCCGTCCGGCAGTTCTTCTGCTGCCTGCGGTACTCCTTCTTCAGCTCCTCGCTCTTTGAGGCTTCGTACTTCTGCTCCAGCGAGCGGATCTGCCGCTCCAGCGTGCGCATGGTGTCCACGGTCTTGTTGACCTTGTCCAGCAGGCGCTTGCGCTCCATGGCGGTGTACTTCAGCTCGCGCACGATGCGCGAGATGTAGACCTTCTCGCGCGCGATCGTCCAGCGCAGCCGCCGCGCCTCCTTCACCTTGGCCTTGGTGGCCGGCGCGATCGTCGCCGCCAGCTTCTCTTCAAGCTGCGCAATCTTCTTCTGGTGCTTCACCAGCGCGTCGGTGCGCGCCACCGTGGACTTCACGCGCGCCAGCACCACCTCTTCGGTGAGCTCCTCCTCGTCGAAGATCACCACTTCTTTCACGTTGCGCACGCCGCGCTTCAGGTCCTCGCCCAGCGCCGCAATCTCGCGGATCACGATGGGCGAGCGCGAAATCGCCTTCAGCACGCGCATCTGCCCGCGCTCGATGCGCTTGGCAATCTCCACTTCGCCTTCGCGCGTCAGCAGCGGCACCGTGCCCATCTCGCGCAGGTACATGCGCACCGGGTCGTTGGTCTTCTCCAGCGTCCCCGGCGTCAGGTCGAGCTCGACGTCCTCGCCCTCTTCCAGCTCGAATTCCTTGTCGCCGGGAAACTTGGGAGCGTCCAGCAGGTCGATGCCCTGCGTGCCGATGGTCGTCATCAGATCGTCCAGATCGTCGGCCGAGCCAATCTCGTCCGGCAACATCGTCGTTCACTTCGCCGTAGGTCAGATAGCCCTTCTCCTTGCCGACTTCGATCAGGTTGTCTACTTCGTGTTCGAATTTGTCGTCAATCGCCAAATGATCCCTGCTCTCCGCGGCATGACCAGGAATACTTGGTCCTGCCCGATTTCATTCTGGGTCGCCGCTCCCTGATGGTCGCGCCGACTTGAGTGCCGTGCCTTCGGGATGCACCATCCCTGGCCATGCGGTCGCGCAATAAGAACTCAGCACCGGATCGCGCACCGGTGCGGAGTCCGATCCTGGCGCGCAAAAAGAATTCCCCAAAGGAAATCCCATGCATCTGCGCACATGCGGACAGACCTGCGGTCACCCGCAAAAAAAGAAGCGGTTTCAGATAGTTGCTCGGAACAGGATGACAGCGCTTCAGGTTTCGCCTGGTTAGCCCGCGAGCCGAAGCTCATGTGTGGGGCAAAGGGGCGCGCATCCTCACAGAGATCAATAGATTACCACAATCCGTCTCGCCCGCCCCGGCAAAAAATCTCGCCGGGAACCGGGATCATGACCGGCTGCTTTGCAACCCGACCGGGCAGATTTGCCTGCAACCCGCTCCAACTCCTGTAGATTAGACGCCGCGGCGCCCATTTTCGACGCAGGATTCCCCCTGTTTCGGACCCGATTTCGCGACCCCATCGCGGAACAAATCGTGCCTCAAGCAGAAGAGCCCGATTTCGGTTCATTTATATCAGGGCATGACCGGGCTACCGGGGAGCCGGGGCGCCGGGGCGCCCTCTGGGCCGGGTCGGGGCCGGGTCGCATGCCGCAATTGCTCCAAAAATCAACGAGGGCTTTACAGGCTGCGGAATAACTCACTGGGAGCTGCAAGAAGTGTCAGGGCATGACTTCAGTTGTGCCAAAAGGCCAAAGGAATCAATGGGCTTTATAGGCTGCGGAAAAACTCGAGACGGAGGGAGGCGGGGGTTTCAACCCATAAGCGCTAAGATAAGAATTGACTCTTTCCGGAACGGCGCGTAGTCTTTCCGCATGACTGGACTCGACGACTGGCAGGTATTGGTGGGACTTCTTCCCTCCGAGTGGCGGCAGTTGGGCAGAAGCAGCGGCGCCGTCCGACGGTTGCGCGGCTTTGCTTCTTTGGACGCTCTGTTGCGCACGTTGCTGTTGCATGTGGGCTGCGGCTGGTCGCTGCGCGAGACTGCAGTGCAAGCTAAGTTAGCGGGGATTGCCGAGGTTTCCGATGTCACCTTGCTCAACCGTCTGCGCGATGCGGAGAGCTGGCTTCGCCAGCTGTGCCAGGAGCTTTGGCAGGACAACGGCGTGCAGTTGGAGCCGAGCTTGGCAGGCCGGACGGTGCGCTTGCTGGACGCTACGGTGGTGCGCGAGCCAGGCAAGACGGGCAGTCAGTGGAGGATCCATTACAGCCTGCGTCTGCCCAAACTGGAGTGCGATCAGTTCGAGCTCACCGCGACCTGCGGCACCGGGACGGCGGAGCGCTTGCGGCGGTTTCGTTTTAACCCCGGAGAGCTGGTGTTGGCGGATGCGGGTTATTGCCATCCGGACGGCATTGCGGCGGTGGTCGCCGCGCAGGCCGATCTGTGCATACGCCTGAGTCCGCACGGGTTGCCGCTGTTCGATGGACACGATAAGCCGATCCGGCTGTTGCGCCGGCTGGCCCGGTTGCGCCACGCTGGCGATGTGGCCGACTGGCCCGTCTGGATCAAGTCCGGCGAGGCCAGGATCGCCAGCCGCGTCTGCGCGATTCGCAAGAGCCAGGACGCCATTGCGCGCGCTCAACGCCGCTTGACGCTCAAGCAGCAGGGCGGCAAAACGGTCGGCCCGGCCACGCGCAAATATGCCGAGTACGTCCTTGTTTTCACCACTTTGCCCGATTCCGAGGCAAGCGTCGAACAAGTCCTCGAAGCCTACCGCCTGCGCTGCCAGGTGGAGTTGACGTTCAAACGCCTCAAATCCATAGCGCAAATCGGGCATGTGCCCAAGCACGACGATCAAAGCAGCCGTGCCTGGCTCTACGGAAAACTGCTCGTGGCCTTGCTCAGTCAGAGGCTAGCCAGAGTGGGAAAGACCATTTCCCCCTGGGGCTACTTGCTGCCGCAAACCTCCTACGCCCAGCCCATGGCGCGAATTTGAATTCGCCTTCCATCAGGTGCTTGCAGCCATCACACCACGTCTGTCCCTCGCATCAGTCATGCAGCGATGGAACGAGATTGCCCAAGCGCTGAGTGAGCCAAGCCGCCACCGAAGACCGCAACTCGAATCCTTATCTTAGCGCTTATGGGGTTGAAACCCCCGCATAATGCCAACAGCATTAACGCGGGCTTCAGCCCCGGAGGAACGCTTTTCGCCGATTTCACTCGATACCTTGAGTTTTTCCGCAGCCTGTTTAGCCCCTGAGGGACCACCCTCCTTACATTAGGGATAAGACTGCTTTGGCGGATTCTGAAACCGCGACATCAAAGGTCGCCCGGGTCGAACGGATGCTCTTCTTGCCGCTTGGCCCGGCGCTCCCAGAGGATGCAGATTGCCTCCTCGGCATCCAGGAGCTCTCCCCGTTTCGCCTGTTCAAACCTTCTTCGATCTGGGCGGCAATGGCCTCTTTATCCGCCGGCATCCAGTCCCCATTCCGACGCTGTCTTGCCTTTAAGGCATTGAACGGCAACATCATGCTCCTTTGTCATGCAACCCCCGCAGCGCCCGGTCCAACTCCAGCTTCTGCTGCGTCAGCAAGGCCAGCTCGGCAAAATCCCCTCGCCGTTCCGCCTCCGCGATCTGCGCCCGCAGGTCGCGCTGCCTGCCTGCCAGAGCCCGCTCCTGGATCTCCTGCACCGCGCTCGCGACCTCGCTCGCCTCGGGCGGCTTCACCTCAGCCAGCAGAGCCTCGGCCAGCAGCGCCCTTTGTCCCGGCTCCTCCACCACATCCATGGGGTCCCGAGCCTGCCGCCCGGCCAGCGCCTGCAGCGCCTGGAACGTGCCCAGATGCTCGAACCATGCGGGTTGCCCGGCCAGCGCTTCGGCCGCCAGCCGTCGCGCCGGTTCATTCTCCGGCTCGTCGATGGCCAGCGCCCGCAGCAGCACCCGCTCCACCTCAGTCAGCGCGGCGGCTCGCGTCTCCACGTGATCCCGCCTTCTCAGCGCCGCCTGCCGCAACTCCTCGCGCAGCACCGCCGAGTCAATCCCCAGCTTTTGCGCCGCATCCCCGGCAAACTGGTCGCGGGCCAGTTTCTCCGGCATGCGCCGGATGTGCGGCAGCAGGTAATTCATGGCTTTCACCTTCTGCTCCGCGCTGGCCCCGGGAAACATCTGCCGTGCCCGCTCGATCAGGTAATCCGATTGCCGTCGCGCCCCGCGAATCGCCGCCGTGTAAGCCTCTACGCCCCGCTCGCGAATGAACCGGTCCGGGTCCAGCCCATCGTCGAGCGTAACGATCTTGATGGTGAAGCCCTCCTCGGTCAGCAGGGCAATCGACTTCTCGGCGGCATTCGCCCCGGCCGCGTCGGGATCGAAGTTCACCACCACGTTCGAAGTGTGCCGCGCAGAATCGCCACCTGCTGCTCGGTGAAAGCCGTCCCGCTGGTCGCAATCACGTTTTGAATCCCGCGCAGAAACACGGAGATGCAATCCATCTGCCCTTCAACAAGCAACGCAAACTCATGCTGGCGAATCGACGTCCGTGCCTTGTCCAGGTTGAACAGCACTTGGCCCTTCGAGTAGAGCGGCGTCTCCGGCGAATTGATGTACTTCGGCGCCCGCCTTTTCCCCTGTCTCCAGCGTGCGCGCGGTAAAGGCAATCACCCGGCCGCTCTCGTTGGCGATGGGAAACATCACCCGCTTGCGGAAGCGGTCGTAAATCGGCCCCTGCGCCGCCGTCCCCCTGTTCCTTGGAACTGAAGAGGCCGCTAGCGCGCAGGGTTTCGTCGTCGGCCATGCCTTTCAGCCGGTCGCGCAGCGCGTTGAAGCTGTCCGGCGCATAGCCGATGCGGAAGGTCTTGATCCCCTCGGGCGTCAGCCCGCGGCCTGCAAGGTACTCGCGCGCCATCGCCCCTTCGGGCCCGCGCAACTGCTCCTCAAACCACGCGGTCGCCGTCTCGTGCAATTCCAGCAGCTTGGTGCGCAGCCGCGCCCCGGCCGCTTCTTCCGGCGAGGAAAACTCCCGCTTGGGCAGCGGAATGCCGCACCTTCTGCGCCACAATCCGCACCGCCTCGGGAAAGCCCACGTTCTCGATCTTGCCCACAAAGCTGAATACGTCGCCCGAAGCCTGGCAGCCGAAGCAGTGGTAGAACTGCCGCACCGCGTGCACGCGAAAACGACGGCGACTTTTCCTTGTGGAACGGGCACAGCCCGGAGTAGTTCTGCGCCCCCGCTTTGCGCAGGCGGATGTAGCCCTCGATCACCTTGACGATGTCGGCCTGCTGCTTGACGGTTTGGGCGAAGTCGGACACGGAAGGTCTGTATTGAGGATAAGGCCAGTGTTAAGGAGCGGGCCGTGTGGAACGGGTGGATAACCAGGCGCCAACCGTGACTGTGGGTGCCCCAGGTCTCGGGGTCCCCGGCGACTCGGGGTCTGCGCACTAAGCAGGGGGGACGAGCGATTTTTGCTCGTAGGGGTCTGCGTTCGCTGCAGGGGGCGACAGGTCTTCGTCGCTGGGGTGGGGATTCGATTTTGAGACCTGGGAGAAAGAAGCACAGATATTCCCTGGACAAAAACCCGCTAACTAGCTAACTCGCTACCCCCGCGTGAGCGGGGGCTATAGCGGAACCAGGGATGCTGTATCTCGAAGCCACAGCACTCAAGTTGACGCGACCATCAGGACCGGGGCCCCCACGGATAGGCCTTCGTCCGTGGGGTGGAGCGAGCGGCGACCTTGTACAAATCTCATCGGGACACGGTTACCCTGGTTCCGCTCCAACTTGCCGCATCTTCCCGGAATCCAGGAATCTCAGGATGAGCGCCGCGCCCGGGCCACTGCCCACTAATCACTGGAATACTTGTTGCAACGAATATCCCTCTGCCGCATCTGATGAATTGAAAGGAGCAATACCACCATGACCCCAGCCACCCCCACCACCACCTGGAACATCGACCCCGCTCACTCCGCCGCCGAGTTCAAGGTCAAGCACATGATGATCTGAACGTGAAAGGCAGCTTCAGCGGTCTTTCGGGCGTTCTCAGCCTGGATGAAGGCGACCTGACGCCTCCCGCGTCGAAGCCTCGATCCCCGTCAGCACCCTCACCACCGGGACGCCCAGCGCGACGGCCACCTGAAGAGCGCCGACTTCTTCGATGCCGAAAAGTTTCCCACCCTGACCTTCAAATCCACCAGGTCGAAAGGCTGCCGCGGCGATTTGGCTGTTACCGGCGACCTGACCCTGCACGGCGTTACCAAGCTGTGACCTTCGCCGTCGAAGGCCCGAGCGCCCCGGCCAAAGATCCCTGGGGCAACCTCCGCGTCGGCCTCTCCGCCACCACCAGGATCAACCGCAAGGACTTCGGCCTGACCTGGAACTCCGCGCTCGAGACCGGCGGCGTGCTGGTAGGCGACGAAGTAACCATCACCCTCGACGTGCAGTTCATCAAGGCCTGAAGCAGCCAGGGTCGGGCGCCCCAGGTCTCGGTTTTGAGACCTGGGAGAGAGCGTCCGAGCCAGTTCCCCGGGAAACGCAGGTGTTCCCTGGGCAAGAACCCGCTAACTTGCTGCATTTTCCCGGAATCCAGGAATCTCAGGATGAGCCCCGCGCCCTGCCCCAGTTCCCTGTTTCCCTGTTCCCTGTTCCAAGGATACCTGTTGCAACGAATATCCTCCTCGCGCATCCAATCATATGTAAGCCCCAGGAGGTCCACCCCATGTCGCTTCGCCCCGTGAAGCAGATTCTTGAAACCAAACCCACCATCGAAGGCGCCGGCGTCAAGCTGCAGCGCGCCTTCGGCTTCGGCAAAACCGCGGAGTTCGATCCCTTCCTGTTGCTGGACGACTTCCGCAACGACAATCCGGCCGATTACCTGGCCGGCTTCCCCTGGCATCCCCACCGGGGAATCGAAACCATCACCTACGTGCTGGCCGGCGAGGTGGCGCACGGCGACAGCCTGGGCAACAAGGGCCGCATGACCGCCGGCGACGTGCAATGGATGACCGCCGGCAGCGGCATCCTGCACCAGGAGATGCCCAAAGGCGACGAGCGCGGCCGCATGCACGGCTTTCAGCTCTGGGCCAACCTGCCCGCCGCGCTGAAAATGACCGACCCGCGCTACCAGGACATCCCTTCCAGCGCCATTCCCGAGGTGACCGAGGACGACGGAACCCGCGCGCGCATCATCTGCGGCGAGTTCTGGGGCAAGAAGAGGCCCGGTCGAGGGCGTCGCTGCCGATCCGCGCTACGTGGACATCTCCGTTCCGCCTGGCAGGCGCAGGCGCATCCAGGTGGAGACCACGCGCAACGCCTTCGCTTACGTCTTCGCCGGCGCGGGAACCTTCCGCGACGCCTCCAACCCTCAGGCCGTGCTGACCGAGTCGGCCGTGGACCCCAACGCCCAGCCGGTCTACGACGCCAGGAACCACTCGCTGGTGCTCTTCGATCGCGGCGACGAGATCGTGGTCCAGGCCGGTCCCGAGGGTATCCGTTTCCTGCTCGTCTCAGGCAAGCCGCTGGAGGAGCCGGTGGCCTGGTACGGGCCCATCGTGATGAACACCCAGGCCGAGCTGCGCCAGGCCATGAACGAACTGCAGAACGGAACCTTCATCCGTCACGGGTGAGCTGCGTTTCGAGCTGGCTGATTCCGGCGTCGATGCGCAGGCGCTGCATCTCAGAGACGGGATGCGGCGCGCTCGCGCCGGAGGCGGAATGCCCAGATTCCCTTAATAAAACTTAATTCTCGATGGATAATGCCCGAGTGTATAAAAGGGTGTGCAATCTCGCACCAGGCAGTTCATGTTCGAGGGGAGACAGTCCCTGGCAACCCCGCGGGCGACCTGGCAGCACTTTTACTCATCCTGAAGGAGAAGTTTTCAATGAGCCTGCGCACACTCGCCACCCTCGTCCTCGTCGCCATCTCTGTCGCCTCCATCGCCCAGACCACTTCGGGCGGCGGTGGACCTTTGCCGCCAAAGACCTGGGTGGACAAGGACACCGGACATCGCGTCTGGCGGCTCAGCGATGAGCCCAACTCCGGCGGTTTCTACTTCAACATCAATGCCTACACCCCTGACGGCAAGCAGATGATCTACACCGCCCCCGACGGCATCCACGTCCTCGACATGGCCGCCCGCCAGACCAGGCTGCTCGTCCCCAACCCGCCGCGCCCAGCCCCTGCCGGTGCAGCCGCCGCCGGTCAACCCGGTCCACGCGGCCCCATGGCGGGGATGGTCCACGCCCTGGTCGTCGGCCATAAAACCAACAGCGTCTTCTTCACCAAAACCGATCCGGCAACCGGCGTGAACGCGGTCTACAAGGCAGACACCAACACCGGCGAACTCCGCAAGCTGGTCGACCTGCCCGCCAGGCGGAACATCGTCAGCGTCAACGCCGACGAAACCCTGGCCGCCGGAACCTATATCGAGGGCGACGCCACCGGCAGGGAGTATGGCTCCAACGTGCCGGCTCCGGCGCAGCCGCCGGGCGCTTCTGACAATCGTGTCGGCAGCGCCGAGCAGGGGCCGCATTATCAGCCCACCAACAAGGGCGAGATGATGGAGCGGCGTCTCGCGGCCCGCCTGCCTCTGGTGCTCTTCACCATTCGTCTTGAGCCCGGCCCCAACGGCGAGAAGCCGGGCGACATCACCGTCCTGCTCCACTCCACCGACTGGGTTAACCACCTGCTCTTTTCGCCCACCGATCCCACTCTGCTCATGTACTGCCACGAGGGACCTTGGCAGAAAGTCGACCGCATCTGGATGATCCACACTGACGGCACTCACAACACCCTCATCCACAAGCGCACCATGCTGATGGAGATTGCCGGCCACGAGTTCTGGGGCCTCGACGGCGAAACCATCTGGTATGACTGGCAGTATCCCAAGGGCGAAGACTTCTTCCTCGCCGGCTACAACCTCAAAACCGGCCAGCGCACCGCTTACCACCTGCTGCGCGACGAGTGGGGCATCCACTTCAATCTGACCAAAGATCTCGACCTCTTCTGCGACGACGGCGGCGACCCAGGCCAGGTGGCCCGTTCCAGGGACGGCGAGTGGATTGAGCTTCTCCATCCGCTGTTGATCAAAGGCGGCCCTGACGCGCTCAACGACCCATCCTTCTGGCAGCCCGGCGTCTTCCACTCCGAGCGCCTGGTCAACATGTCCCACCACTACTATCGCGAGGAGCCCAATGTCCGCTTCTCTCCGGACAAGACTTTGGTGCTCTTCACCAGCAACATGTTCGGCCCCAGCTACGTCTTTGCCGCGGAAGTCGAGAAAGTCGTCAATCCGCCCGCCGAGGACGTGCAGTCCACCCCCGACCTGGCAAGAAAGTTCAACCCCACCGAGCCCCCCAACAGCAAGGGCCCCATCCAGCCCCCGCCCGCACGATGAAGCAGCCGTCAGCCTTTAGCCGGGGTGCCCCAGGTCTCGACTTTGAGACCTGGGATACAACGCCACTCAATCGCAATTCACGAGATCGCGCGGTCAGGGAGTTAGGAGCTAATAGCTAAAAGCTGCTTTTTCACGCCTCCACCGGCAGCTCCGCCGACAGAATATTCATCGGTGTCAGCCCTCGCTGTCTCAGCGCCCGCAGGCTCAGCGCATCGTGGCGCTTGGCCAGCCGGCGGCCATTGTGGTCCACCACCAGCCGGCAGTGGTACCAGGCCGGAATGTTGTAGCCCAGTGCGCGGTAGAGCAGAATCTGCCGCGCCGTGGACTTCAGCAGATCGGCGCCGCGCACCACCTCGGTAATGCCCATGGCCGCATCGTCGGCCACGCACGCAAGCTGGTAGCTGGGTACGCCGTCCTTCCGCCACACCACAAAGTCGCCAAAATCCTCACCGGCTGTAAAGCGCTGCGGCCCAAGATTCTGATCGTAAAACTCCACCACCTCGCCGTCGCGCACCCGGAATCGCCAGTTGCTGCCGTCCGGCATCTCAATGTCGCTCACCGTGGGGCCCGGCAGTTGCGGAGCGTAGCCCTGAAAACGCCGGCAGGTGCCCGGATAGATCGGCTCGTCGTCCAGGGGCTCGATCTTGCCGTTGCTTAGCGCCCCCGGCCCTCCCGGAGCTGAACTTTCGTGCGGCGCGCCCAGCGCGTTTTCAAGATCCTTGCGCGAACAACGGCAGGGATAGAGATAGCCGCGCCGCAGCAGCCTCCGCCAGGCCGCTAGATAAATTGCCCGCCGCTTGCTCTGCACGTAGGGCGCAAACGGCCCGCCCTTGTCCGGACCCTCCAGCCAGCGAATCCCCAGCCAGCGCAGGTCATCCAGCGCGGCTTCGGCAAATACTGCCTTGCTTCGCTCCGGATCAAGGTCTTCCATGCGCATCACCAGCGCCCCGCCCGCCTCGCGGGTTCGCTGCCAGGCTGTCCAGAAGGTCCGCGCGTGCCCCACGTGCAGATAGCCGGTGGGCGAAGGCGCAAGCCGGCCGCGATATCCCGACGTCGCCACTGGAGCGAGGCTTGCCATACTGCCTCAAGTCTAGGCAGTTGTTCACGCGCCGCATATGGACAGTTTGATTCCTTTCAGCAACTTGCTTCCTGCCGACGCGTTAGCCGGCACAGCACAGGGACGCATATTCAAGCTGATGTCTTGAAGGGCAGGTTGCTGTCCTAAAGGCAAGGTTACTGCCTTGAAGGGTACGGGCTTCAGCCCGTACATAAACTCAGCAAATATTGGCGTGGGCTTTAGCCCCTGAGGGAATGTCCACCCCAAAAGAGGAGCTTATTCCGAGTTGCCTTAATCCGGCTCGCCCCCAGCCTTCTCGCTCTTTTTCCCCGCATGCTCGTACTGCCCGATGCTCTCATTCAGATGATCGGGATCCACCGAAACCTGCACCACGTCCATCTCATTGCCGTCCTTGTCCACAATGAACAGGCCCATGCGCGTGCCCTCGGGATGCACAAAGATCAGCGTCTGTTCGCTCCCATGCCGGCTGGTATCGCGAATCATCCGCTCCCACCCCGCGCCCAGCTTCTCCTCCACCATCCGGTTCAGTTCCTCGCCGTCCACCGGCTCTGTGAAGTGTTCGAACTCCGCCACCCGCACCCCGCCCACGCCGCCGTGTGTGGCTTTGCCCGCAATCAGGCTCGCCAGCCCCATGAACGGAATCCGCGTGGCCCGCACGTGATACTTGCTCTCGATCGAGCTCACCACGCCGTCAAATCCGCCCTCGCCGCTACCGGCCAGCACTACCACCGCTGGGGCCAGCAGCGCAACAAAAACAACCGGAATCAGCCAGTAGCGCTTCATTGCTCGCCGCCCTTCTTGTCCTTGTTCTTGTCCTTTGTCTTGGGCTTGTCCTTATCTTTGCCGTTCGCGTCTTTCCCCACGTCGCCCAGCGCGCCCAACCCGGAAATCCCCTTCAGTTCGCCTAGCTGGTCCAGCCGAATCGGCCCCAGGATCAGCACGATCGTCAACTCCTTCGGCTCGGCCGTCAGTATGAACAGCCCGTGCGGATCCCCGTTCACCAGCTTCACCATCACGTCGGTGGTCTCGCCCGTCTTGCGCTCCCGTTCCCGCACCATCGGCGACCACTCCGGGGCATCGAAAGCCTTGCGCAGCGAGTCGAGCTCCTCCAGCGAGTACTCTCCCTCCTTATCGAACTCGTAATCGCGCACGTAAATCCCATCCAGACCCTGGATCAGTTGCCGCGCCGAAGCATCGTCCTGGTCCTTGCCGTTCATGAACTTGGCGGCAAACTCCAGCATGTTTTTGCCCAGCGTCACCTCGGTCACATTGGCGGCGCGCGCGGCCAGCTCCTTCTCCACCGGCGCCGGCAACGGCAGCGGCGAGATCTGCGCCGGCAGGGTCGCCGTCCATGCCCCGGCCCCCAACACAAAAATCAAGATTTGCCTTTTCATAAAAACTCTCCTATCTGCCCACATGACTTCGGATCACTCCCCCGCATCGCGGTCATGTTCCGCGAGCTGTGCCTTCATCTCATCCAGCGCGTGCCCGGTAATCCGCAGCGCTGTCAACACCTGTTCGCGCGCCGCTTCTCCCTTGCGCCGTTCTTCCCGATTGCGCCAGGCAAGCCCGCCGCCCAGCACCCCCGCCAACACCAGGCAGGCAGCCAGCCGCTGCCACATCGCCGCACGGCTCCGCAGCCGTTCCATCCGCTGCCGGTTCCGCCGCTCCAACACTTTGCGCTTCAGGCCGGGCGGCGCAGGCTGCCGCTCCAATGCCTGCCTCAACTCGTGTTCAAACTCATCCATCGCTTCAAGCTCCACGCGTGTACCCCTCAAAGCGTGTTTCAAAATACTGCCCGGTGTCAGTTCCCCACCGGCTCCGCCGGCCCACTGAACGATGAAACCTCGTCGCCCCCGTCTCCCGCTAACTCGCCGAACCGCTGACTTGCTGAACCCGCGCAGCGGAGCTGACTCGCTGCATTTTTTCAGGAACTCCCGCCGCCATTCATTTGAACCAAAATCCGCTCAGCCATTTTTCAAACCCGCCGAAGCTCTCACGTACTCCCTCAAATGGCTCGTAGCCTTGGCCCTCAACAGCTTCAGCCCGCGCTGCAGTTGGCTCTTCACCGTCGCCAGCGGAGCATCCAGCGTAGCCGCAATCTCCTCCGGCGTCAGATCCTCCTGGTAGCGCAGAACCAGCGCCGCGCGCTGCGCCTCGGGCAGCGTCGCCAGCAGGCCTTCCAGCCGGGCCCCCAGCGGAGATGTTCTGCCCTCCATCAACGCCCCATGGCTCTCTTCCATTTCCACCCACAAATCCATCCCCCGCACCTTGCGCCGCCGCAGCGCATCGGCACTCCGGCTCATCGCCACTCGCCGCAGCCAGAAAAGAGCGTGCATCGGAGATTCAATCCTGCCCAGGTGCCCGTCCAGCTCCAGAAAAACATCCTGCGCAATCTCCTCCGCCAGCCCGCGATCCCCGGTCATCCGCAGCGCCAGCGAAAACACCATCGACTGGTGCTCCTCCACGAGTTGTTCAAAATCCGGCTGCCAGTCGCGCGCCATATCTCTCGCTGCTACTCTCTTATCCGCGCAAACGCGGCGTTAGGGATGCAGAGAATTACGCTCCACACAGAAAAAAGGTTCAGTACCCGCCCGCTCAAGCGCTGCGGGGTTGCAATGAACCCGACCCACGTGTCCTTGATACTGCCGTCGAAGATCACCGATTCCGGAGCGAGCAAGGGGCTTCAGCCAGTCCTGACAAAATGAACGCAGGCCTAATACCACAGTTGTAAATCGAAGATTCCGGAGGGAGCAGGTGGCTTCAGCCCCCTGAAAGAGTGCGAGTTTGCGGGGCCTTCAGGCCCGGACCTCCGCGCCTCTTTCCGCGAAATGAAGCAAGCACAACCGTAGTATTAAGGGCCTGCAGAAAAACTCGACCCAGCGGAGATTCCCGGAGGCTTTGTATCAGGGCACGACTTCAGTCGTGCCGAAAGCGGCTAAAAGCAGACATGGGCTTCACAGGCTGCGGAAAACCTCAATACGGAGGGAGGCGGGGGTTTAAACCCCCGCACAATGCCAGCAGAATCAAAGCTGGCTTTAGCCACGGAGGGTCACCTTCCGCCAATTTCACCCGAAAACCCGAGTTTTTCCGCAGCCTCTTTACCCCCTGATGCCCGCTTTTCGGGATTGCCACCTCGAACACCCGCCCCCGGCCCCAAAAGAATCAAGCGCCGTTCACCGGCGATTCGGCCGTCGAACCAATCGGTGAACACTACGGCGTTTTCGAGGAGTGATCCTGCTCGCTGGACTAAAACGGTCGATTTTGGGTGGAGGTGAGCGGAACCTCCAAGAAACGCGGCGCTGTCGGCTTCACAGACCTTGGCGGGCTATTACTCAACCAGTTACTGACGGGTGGGCGACCATGCAGACAGTACGCCGAGTTGGTTGGGCTGGGGCCGATTCAGGGTGTAAAGTCAATTCGTGAAGGCCATATATCCAATCTTTGTAATCTGCTTCTCAATTGCGATCTCAGCGCAGGACAAGATTGGGGTTCAACAGTCTGCCCCTGCCTCCGCAAATCTACCAGCCTTCGAAGCCGCTACCATCAAGCCGCCCGATCCCGGGGCCCGTTACCGGAAGTTCGGCTTTTACGGCGAACCCGGTGGGCGCGTGTTCTTTGGCGGGTTCGTCAAGATGCTCGTTGAGCTTGCCTTTAGCCTTCAGGACTACCAGGTCACCGGAGACCCGAGCTGGGCCTCTTCGCAGTGGTTCGATATAAACGCCGTTCCCCCCGAAACCTCACTCTCGCGCAACATCGAGGTGCGCAACGCGGAACAAACCCCCGAGCAGCGCCTCATGCTCCAGAGTCTGCTGGCCGACCGCTTCGGCCTTAATTCATTTTGAAACGAGAGAAGGAGAAGTCTACATCCTCACCCGCAGCACCAAGCCGCTCCAACTCAGGCCGCCAAAGGACGCTGCATCAGTTCCACGCGCCATCGTGACGATCAGGCAGGGCGGTATCGCCGATGGGGAAGCGGTGGGCATCAACACCTCCACCGATTACCTTGCGTCGAGGCTCAGCCAGTATCTCCAACTTCCCGTCCTGAACCAAACGGGAATCACTGGCTCTTACGACTACTATCTGTCGCCCGATGATCCTGATAATCACGACATGGTCGCGGCGGTTCTCAGCGTTGTGGATCGCCTCGGCCTGAAGCTCAAACGCGGCCGCGGTCCGATCCAGATCATCGTGATCGACCATATCGAGCAGCCGTCACCGAATTAGGATCTAAGCAAAGCTGGTTTGGTTTTACAGTATAGCGAGTGAGTGACCGCTAGCCGGACATTACCCCAGTTTGCCCCCAGCCATGTCCGCTACGCCGACGCCGTGACCAGCCCTGGCTGTCCGGCTCGACTTGGCTCTGGGGGTAGCAACAAGCTGAGACCAGCGGCTGCATCCAGCCCGTGAAGCCCACGCTGGCGACCACTTCGGCGACCGAGGCACCGCAACCCAGCCTGCACGAGCTGCGCCTAGCCCTGCCATCGACATGGACGCCAGCGCGGCCACCAGCCAGCTCCCCACGCTGGATGCAGCCGGTGACCCAGCCGGTGCTGTCCGGCCCGAGTTCCTGTGAGTAATCTCCGGAAGGCGACAAACCAACCGGGACTGAAAAGAGTTAAAAATATTACGTGAGAAATAAAGCGATGGCATCATCTTCAGTCCGCTTTCTTAGTCGTTCATTTGTCGGCGCACTGGCGCTAGGTGGCGCACTCGCCCTTGGCCAGAGCACACCGGCTAGCCCACCCGCCCGGACGGACGCAGGCTCCTCGCTTGCGAAGGTGCCGGTCGATCTGAGCTGGCTGCACGAGTTCGTCGGACCTTACTTGGGTAAGGACATCAAATGGGACCCACGCTTTCAGGCCCTGATCACTTCATCGCTTCACCAGCGGCAGAGCATCTGGCGTGATCACGGCAGGCTCGTCTCCCTGCCGGATTTGGTCCAGGTCTTCATTGGCACGCCCGGCTCGGTACTGGAAGATGAGGACCGTTTCTACACCATCGAAGGCTGCGTGCCCCACGACTGCATGAACAAGGGAATGGTATGGATCGACAGCGCCTCCACCCCTAAGCAGGCAGTGATTTTTGTTGCCATGAGCAGCGTGAACACCGCCATGGGAGAGCATGGCGATCCCATTCATCTGTGGCTCTTCAGCAGTACGGCGCTCAACCGGCGGAAGCTGCCCCCCAACTTCGTGCTGCGTCTCAATCAGTGGTGGCTAGAGACGCAAAGCTACAGCAGGTCCGACTTCAACGATGAGCTTGCCTTGGTAACGATCGTGCAACCTGATGGCGAAACCGTCGACCTGACCCCGGCACTGCTGGCGTCGTTGAAAGCTGGGGGCACGAAGTAAAACCCTCTTCAAGAAGATGAGGGAATGCACCGATGTACTCGGAGAACCGAGGCAGTCTGCGAGTTACGCCTGAATCACCGCCCAACCGTCAGTTACCAGTTGTGCACTACCCGCCCCCTACAGCGCGGTAGCCTCGCCGAGAGCCGCGACAGTCTTGGCAGCAGCATTTACTTGACTGGGCGGCAGAATAGATTCCAGCCAGAATCGTGCAGCCAATGCAGGCGGGAAAACAAAAATCTGAATAACGATATTGTTTTCTGCTCCTTACAGGTTCTCCTCAGGATTACTCCCCGAATGTCGGCATGCGGGAAGCGTTCTTCCCGCATGCCACGGGCAGCCCCCGGACCGCCGACAAACCGAGCCCCACCGCCCACTCCTCCCGCCGGACCCGGCTCCGCGCCACCCGGCCCAAAGCTGGAAGCTAGCCCCTTTCCGTTTGCACCACCCGCTGTGCACTTTTCCCCCGTTCACTGTTCAGAAAACCTCCCGAAAACCTCCGTAAACCTACCGAAAACCCCAAATTAACCTCGATAAACCCCCCTTTTTGAGGTTTTCAGGGTAGTTCTCAGCAACCCTTTGCTCCGGAAGGGAAAATTCTCAACAGCCAAACCGGCAATTTCCCAACCCCGCATAGTTAAGGCCTCAAAAAAGTACAACCCTATAGGTGAACATCAGCGCGGAATCGCAACCCTGCAAGCGAACCATTAACGTTTACGGCGCTGCTCATAAGCGGCCATTTCGAGTGCCGCGCCGTGTTGGTTCTCGCCCGCTGGGAATGGCATCGTCTTTGTGCGCGCCTACAGCTCCGACACGCGGTTCCCTGGCCTGGGCTACTGCGTGGTGCTCTTCAATACGTGCGTCATGCCGTGAGTCATTGAGGAAGGCCCGAAGCGATTCAGAATGGCCGAACTCGGTGAGTTGAAGTGTACGCACACCAGAGAGTCGCTGTAAGATTCCCTCGATGAAAACTCGCAATGTTCAAACCGGACTGACGCGCAGGGAACTGCTTCGACTTTCAACCTGTGGGGCTGCTGTATTGGGCGCTCGAATTGCGTTTCCGAAGCTGGCATCGGCGACGGTGCCCGAAGCAATGACTGCGCATGTAAAGACGGCGGAGGAGAGGCTCTATTCAGATCTTCTGCAAACATGGTGCGACGGGCTGGTGGCGCGCCAGGTTACAGGGCTCACCGACACGGCTTTGCGCGGGGGGCTGCTCTGTCCAGCGTGCGGGTTGATCCACGGGCGATGCGGCGATGCGGTCTATCCGCTACTGCGTGTGGCGCATTCTACTGGCGACGAAAAGTATCTGCGTACGGCGCTTGCGGTGCACGAATGGTCAGAGCGCACAGTGAGCAGGGCGGACGGCAGTTGGGTGAACGACGTTTCGCTGAGCACATGGAAGGGGATCACGGTTTTCCATGCAATTGCGCTGGCTGAGGCCCTGGAGCATCACGGGACGATTCTGGATGCGGCGGTGCGCAAGCGATGGACCGAACGGCTGGCGCTGGCGGCGAAATTCCTGGACGGCTTTATCACCGTCGAGACCGGGAACATCAACTACCCGGTGACGGCGTCGCTGGCGTTTGTGTTGTGCGGGCGGGTGCTTGGAGAACAGCATTACGTGGAGCGCGGGCGCGGGCTGGCGCACCAGGTGATGGAGCAGTTCACACCCGAAGGATTCTTGATTGGCGAGGGGCATCCGCTCCGCGGCGTAACTGCGAAGGGCTGCCGGCCCGTGGATCTGGGTTACAACGTGGAAGAATCGCTGCCGTCTCTGGCGCTGTATGCACTCATAACCGACGACAAGGTGGTGCTGGACCAGGTGATTGCCGCGTTCAGGACGCACATGGAATTCATGATGCCGGATGGCGCGTGGGACAACAGTTGGAGGACGCGCAACTACAAGTGGAGCTGGTGGGGGAGTCGCACCAGCGACGGTTGCCATCCGGGGCTGGTGCTGCTGTCGAAGTATGAACCAGAGTTTCGCGAGGCGGCGCGGCGCAATGCGGAGCTGATGGTGGCCTGCACGCACGACGGGCTGCTTTACGGCGGGCCGGATTACTCCGCGCACGGCGACCTGGCGTGCATTCATCACACATTTACTCATGCCAAGGCGCTGGCCGCGGTGCTCGATCGCGGCAGCTTCAGCGCCGAGACGGGCGAACGGCCGAAGCTGCCCCGCGACCAGGCCTACGGGCTGAAGACCTTTTCCGTAATCGGCACGCGGCTGGCGGCCATCGGGCCGTGGCGGGCCACTGTCACTGAGTACGACTGGGAATATGTGGAAGACGTGCAGGCCGGCAGCGGAGGCGACTCGGGGGGCGGACACGCGAGCGGCGGCGCATTGTCGCAGTTGTACCATTGCGGGCTGGGGCCGGTTCTTGCGGCCAGCATGACGAAGTACGCGATGATTGAGATCTCGAATCAGCAGCAGTATCGGGACGGGCCGCATATGACGCTGACGCCGCGGATCGAGTGCGCGGGGAAGGAGACTTATACCAGCCTTGACGATCTGAAGGCTATGGTGACGGCTACGCAGACGGGCGGCGAGATTGTCTTTGACGCGCAGGGGCGGCTGCTGACAACGGGGCACAAGCCGGTTCCTGGCGATGGGGTTCTCTATCACTTGGTCTACAGGCTGAGCGATGCGGGCGTGGAACTGGTGGTAAGCGCAAATGGTGTTGGGCCGGCGCCGCTGCGGTTCATTGTGCCGGTGATTGCGCGAGCGGACGAGGAGTTTGAGCAGCCCGATCCGCGGATGGTGCGGATTGCCAAGGCGAAGGGAACTCTGACGGTGAGCACCGATGCGGCCGAGGGGTTCGAGGCTGTGCCGAAAGAGAGGACTTTCAATCTGGTGCCGGGATTCGAGGCTATTCCGTTGTCGGTGGTGTTACAGGCTGGGAAAGAGACGCGGGTGCGGATCAGAGGGGCGGTGAATAGGTAAGTTGTTCCGCCTTTCCGGAATGGAACGGAACACTGGATTGTCCACGGTATCTCTGCGACCGTTCAGCTAATGTATATCGCGCCTCAGCGGATAGTCGACCACTATAACCCGGCCATCGCTGAGAGCCTTGACTGAGTGGCGAGCGTTGGCAGGCACGATTGCGACCACGCCCGGTCGAGCAACCTGGACCGCGCCGTCGATGGGGACCTCGAGTTCTCCTTCGATAACTTCATAGATTTCTTCCTGAGGATGGAAGTGCTCGTGAATGGATGAGCCGCGCAGGAAATCGTAGTGCGCGAAGGTCATGCTCGGCGAGTGGAAATAACGACCGTTCCATCCCGGCAAGCGCTCAACGACATCGAAACTATCAGTGTCCACAAAGGGCATAGGGCCTCACTTGAGACGCATACTAGTCTACCGTCTCCGAAATGACTATACAGGCAGTGTCTGTTTCGCTCGCTGGATTTTGCGCAGGATGTCCTCGCCTTTGGCGTTCCAGGTGTAGCGTGTCGGGTTGGCGTTGCGTTCGGCCAGATAAGCCAGAATCTGATCGCATAGATCCTTCACGTGCCGGAAGCTGCCTTCGCGCACCACATCCTCGGTAATGTCGCGAAAGAACCGTTCCACGAGATTCATCCACGAGGCCGACGTGGGTGTGAAGTGCAGATGGAAGCGCGGATGCTTGGCCAGCCATGCCCGCACCTCCGGGTGCTTGTGGGTGGCGTAATTGTCCACGATCAGATGCAGATCCAGGCCCTTGGGGGTCTGGCGGTCGATCCTCTTCAAGAAGCGCAGCCACTCTTGATGCCGGTGCTGACCGGCCAACATGGAAACTATCTTTCCTTCCAGATAGTTTAGGGCGGCGAACAGCGTCACTGTCCCATGACGAATGTAGTCGTGGGTGGCGGTGCGGATATGGCCTATGCCCAGCGGCAGTGCAGGCTGGGTCCGCTCCAGAGCCTGGCATTGGCTCTTCTCGTCGCAACACAACACCAGCGCCTTGTCAGGAGGATTCAGGTACAGGCCGATAACATCCCAGAATTTCTCCTCGAACCTGGCATCGTTGGAGATTTTGAATGTCCGCGTCAAGTGCGGCTGGATGTCGTTGCTGGACCAAATCCGCTGTACCGTGCTCGGAGATACCTTTTGCGCCCTGGCCATCGACCGGCAACTCCAGCGCGTCCGGTTGGCTGGCGGCTGCACAGCCCCCGTTAGGATGGCTTCTTTTACCTTGCTCTCCAGAATCGGCTTGCGTCCCCGTCCCGGCGCGTCCTCCAGCCCCGCCAGGCCCCGCTCGCGAAAACGTTGGCGCCACAAGCGCACCGTGTGACGATTCACCCCCAATTGCCGCGCCACGGCCAAATCCGGCTCACCGGCCGCCGACATAAGCACAATCCGGGCTCGCAAAACATTCCGTTGTTCCGAGGTCTTCATGCGAACCGTACGTTCCAACGCCTTCCGATCCGGCTCGCTCAGCACAATTTCGGGAAAGGTGGGCTCCATGCCCTACAATCTATCATATCGTCCCTTATTAGTCTAGACATTTAAGAGACACAACGCTAGCATGAACAATGACCGCGGCTGCAGGCAAAGGCAAGCGTCTAACCGATCCTGCCGCTATTCTGAACGGGAGCCATGAATGCTGCGCGGAGTGAATTCGATGTGATTGTCCTGGGGGCGGGCGCAGGCTGGGCTGATGTGCGCTGCTGTCGCCGGGCAGCGCGGGCGGCGGGTGGCGCTGCTCGAACACAACGGGCAGGTGGGGCGGAAGATTCTGATTTCCGGGGGCGGGCGGTGCAATTTTACGAATCTGCACTGCGGACCGAGGAATTTCATTTCGGAGAATGTGCATTTTGCCAAGTCGGCGCTGGCGCTTTATGAGCCACGGCACTTTATCGAGCTTGTGGATCGGTATGGGATCGCATGGCATGAAAAGACTCTCGGACAGCTCTTCTGCGACCACTCAGCAAGGGCGATTGTGGAAATGCTGCTGGCAGAGTGCGTGCGGGGCGGCGTGGAGATTGTCCTGAACGCGCGCGGGATCGAGGTGGAGGGCGCGGCGGGCGGCGGATTTCTGGTGGCGTGTTCGCAGGGCGAATTTGTGGCTGGGGCGCTCGTTGTGGCTACCGGGGGATTGTCGATTCCCAAGCTGGGGGCAACCGGTCGGGGATACCAGTTGGCGCGGCAGTTCGGGATGAGGGTTGTGAACCCGAGACCGGCATTGGTACCGCTGGTGTTGGGCGGGGATGAGGCTGCGTGGGCAGAGTTGGCTGGGGTAGCGGCGGAGGTGGAGGTGCGGACGGCTGGAACAGGCTGCGAGGCTAGCTTCAGGGACAAGATGCTGGTGACGCATCGGGGGCTGAGTGGGCCGGCGGTGTTGCAGGCGTCTTCGTATTGGCGGTCGGGGGAAGAGCTGGTGGTTGACTTTGCGCCCGAGATGAACGTGCTGGGGGCGCTCATGGAGCCGGGGGCACGCCGGGTTGGGGTGACTTTCAGGCAGGCATTGCGGAAGGTGTTGCCGCAGCGGTTGGCGGGGTTTCTGGCGGATGCGAGCAGTCCGAAGGGATGGTCGAATGCGGCTCTGGAGGCTTGCGAGCAAAGACTGCACCGGTGGGCGTTTCATCCGAAGGGGACGGAGGGATTTGAGAAGGCCGAGGTGACGGCCGGAGGCGTGGACACGGCTGGATTGCAGGCGCGGACAATGGAAGCGCGTGGCGTGCATGGTCTGTTTTTCATTGGGGAAGCGGTGGATGTGACCGGGCAGCTGGGTGGGTTCAACTTCCAGTGGGCGTGGGCGTCGGCGGTGGCGGCGGGAAGGGCGGTGTAGCGACAGGGTGCAGGTGAGATGCTTCAACATGTTGTCTATTCGATCTGGACCTTTGCCGCTAACCTTTGCAGAATCGCTCATTCCGTTTTGGGCTCGTGTCAAAAGAGCGGCGGGCTACTTCTTTGGCAGATTATTGAAAATAAATGAGAAGAGTTAGATGTAACGGTTGCAGGGAATTCGCCAGGGTTCCGATAAGCTAAGAGCATTCATAAAAAAATGAGGGTAACAGGGAAAGCTAATGAGAGTCTCCCTATCTTCTTCGGGCCATCTCCGCGGATTCGCGGGTGTAGGAACAAATGCAGAGTGGCTTCGTGGTGTTCCACCCTTGCGTCAGGCAGACGAAAGGCAGGTTTTTTACTGCTCTGCGCTTCACTCAGAATGACAGAGGGGATGGAGCGTGGGCGTTTTCGCTTCCCATCCTTCGCAAAATGCGCGAAGGATGGGGCACCCTGATTACAGCAACAGCGAAAATGCTCCGGCGCATCAAAGCGAATGAGAAAGACAATGGCGGATGGAGGGCCGGGGCCTCTGACAACTGCGACGGAGGAACGCTGCAGTGTGAGGGAAGCCGTGGCCCGTGTTGCGGAGCAAAAGAGGCGGAGAGCCGGATGCACTGAATCCTGCGCTCCCAAAAGAGAAGGAAGAGACAGGAATGAAGCTCACGGAAAACGAGTGGTTGCGCGATGCCGGCAGGCAGATGAGTCGAAATCTGGTTGCAGTGGCCCTAATGGCGATGGGACTGCTGGGAATGCCGCTGGTGCAGGTGGCTAGCGCACAGGCAGTGAGCACGACGACGGTTCAGGGGACGGTGTATCTGGCCAACGGGCAGGCGAGCTCGGGGACATTGCACTTAAGCTGGCCGGCGTTTACGACGGCCAACGGGCAGGCGGTGGCCGCGGACAGCATGACTGTGACGATTGCGCCGGACGGGTTTGTGAGCGTGAACCTGGCGCCGAACCTGGGAGCGACGCCGGCGGGGCTTTATTACACAGCTGTTTTCTACATGAGCGATGGGACGACGAGCACTCAATACTGGGTGGTGCCGTCGGCGGCTCAGGCGAGCATCGCGCAGGTTCAGTCGCAGTTAATGCCGGCAGCGCAGGCTGTCCAAGCGGTGAGCAAGGCGTATGTTGACCAGTCGATTTCAGAGTTGAGCCAGAGTGGGTTGACGGCGTCGGGCGGGACACTAACTGGGCCGCTATATTTGAGCGCCGATCCGACTCAGGCTTTGCAGGCTTCCGACAAACACTATGTGGATACGGCCGTGAGCCAAGCGGTTCCTTTGGCGGGCGGGAACATGACTGGACCTTTGAGCACCCCAGCGGTGAACGGGGTGCAGGCGCCGGCGGCGAGCAGCTCGCAAACGACGCTGCAGGCGGCCATGACCGCAGCGGGGACAAGCGGGGCGATAGAGATTCCGCCGACCTATGCCGGGACGGATGGATTCACGAATCCGAACGGGGTACGGGTGACGGATTTGCGGACCAGCGGGGCGCAGCAGGCGGAGCGCAGCGTGAAGGAATTTGGCGCGGTGTGCGATGGGGTGACGGACGACACGAATGCGTTGCAGACGGCACTGAATTATGCCCAGACGCATGGAGTGGCGCTGACAATTCCGCAGGGAACGTGCAAGACGCGGTCGCTGAACTGGCATGGAGAGTCGATTGGCGGAATGGGCAAGCAGGTGTCGGCGCTGATGGGTTTTCCGGGTCAGGATGTGCTGGCATCGGTGACCGATAGCGCCAATCTGCTGGGATCTACGCGGATTCACGATCTGGCGATCTACGTGGACCAGAGCGTGGATGTTTCGTGTTCTCCAGCCAATGGGCTGGCTCTGGCGGGAAGCTGCGCAGTGAACCGGCCGTTGGAAAACAATTCCATATTCTCGCGGGGTGGAAACGGGCTGATTGGGACAGAGGGCACGGGTGCGGGCTGGGCGGTGGGCAACTGCGCGATTGCGATGCCGGCGGTGACGGGAACGGGCGGAAACGGTTTGCGGGTGGCGGTGATCGAGAACGTGGAAATTGCGACGACGGGTGTGGACCCTATGGCCGCACAGTATGCCGGCGCGCGCTCCACGCATACCTGCGGATTGTATATGGCGCAATGGCCGCAGTGGAGCGAGTTCCGGAATATTGACATACGCGGGCTGAATACGGGCATTGCGATTCCGGCGCTGCCGGGAGCGACGCCAGCGGGACTGAACGCGGATTCGAACCGGTGGCAGAACATCACGATTCAGGCGACGCACGGGTTTACAGCAGCAGCAGGCTCGAACAACGTGCTGGATAACGTGGTGGCGATGGCGGGAAATTCAGCGGCGACAGGTGAGCCGCCGACGGGTCTGGTGCTGGATTTGGCTGGAACACAGCAGGGCTGGACGGTGCGGAACGCTGTGGTGATGCCGTCGTGGAACGCTGTACAGCCGCAACTGACGATAACCGCCTCCGGCGGCGCGGTGACGGGAGTGACGGTTGGTTCGGAACACGGATTGGGATTCGATCCGTATGGGACGCAGGTTCCGTTGCAGTTCAGCGGAAGCTGCACTGCACAGGCCACGGCTAATGTGAATTCTGACGGATCGATTGGAACGATCAGCGTGACGCAAGGCGGAACGGGCTGCTCAGCAACGACGACGGCGAGCGTGAACGTGGCGGGGACGTGGGATACGGCTGCGCCGGTCAACCTGATCGGCGGCCAAAGCATGACCTTCTTTGCCGGGAACCTGCTGAAGGGCAATGGCGGTTACACGGTGTGGAACGCGGTAGGGTCAGAAAGCTATGGAACGCAGTTGGACGGAGGCGGCGGGACGTTGCCTGGCGGAGGAGCGTATGCGGCTTTGGTGGCGAACAACGCGGGTACCGGAAGGGTATCGATCGGGTCCGACGGGGCAAGTGCGTCGACCGTGGCAACGATCGACAATGCAGGGAACGCACAGTTCAACGGGGCGTTGCAGGTAGGCGGGAGCAGCTCTCTGTACGCGAGTTTCACGGGAACGACTTCGATCCAGTTTCCCGGGCTGGCTGCGGGCAGCGGTCATAACTGCCTGCAGGTCGATAACTCGGGATATGTCACCAATACCGGGTCGGCGTGCGGGTCAGGTTCCGGCAGCGGCACGGTGGGCTCGGCAACCTCCGGTCAAATAGCCTATTACCCCGGCAACGGCACGTCGGTCAGCGGAATGACCACAGTTCCTCTTTCGGCGGGTGGCACAGGTTCTGGCACCGCGGCCGCAGCGCTCCAGAACCTGGGCGGCATTTCGTCTACTACCACTTCCCAGCAGACGATGTCGGGACCGCTTAGTGTGCCAAGCCTCACGGCGGTAAATTCGGAAACCAGCAATACCCCTGCAATCGATGTGCGTTCCTTTGGCGCTGTGGGCGATTGCTTGACCGACGACACTGCAGCGATCCAAAGCGCCATCAATGCCGGCTCCTGCAGCCTGCACAACGTCTATGCGCCCGCCACGGCGGTCGGCAAGTGCTACAAAGTATCCACGCTCTATTTCAATTACGACGCCACACATAATCCGGGGTTCTGCAACCCGGTGTCGTCGGGATTCACGCAGGGCGGCGGATTCACTTTCTACGGCGACGGCAACAGCGTTCATTCCGGTTCAAGCGGCTACGGGACCTATTTCGTTTCAACCAGCTCCACGGTCCCCGCAATCCAGATGCTTTATGGAGTGACCTATAACGGGAACACTTCCACCTGGCCCTGGCAGTACAGCAACATGGGCCTGCGCGACATCAACGTGTACGCCGCAAACTCCTCAGCGGTGATCTGGTGGCAGGCAAACGGATCGTCTTCTTTGCGGCGCATCACCGTGACACAGGGCGGAAGCGGGCATGGCGTCGTGTGCGAGAACTGCTACTCCGGCGACCAGATCGATCAGGTAATGGTGGCCTCGACGAATGCCACTCCCGTTTCAGGCAGCAAAGGACTTTGGGTCTATAACGACCTTGGTGGGGGTGGCGGGACCATCAGCATTAACGACATTGTCAGCGGCGGCGGCTTCGACACCTGTGTTGAGATCGGCCCAGCGAATCTCTCCGGCACAAACGGCGGCGGGGTCATCGACAGCATTCGTGCCAGCAACCTGGACGGGGAGCACTGCAACACCGGCATCATGCTGAACGGCGTCTACGGCATGGAGCTTTCCGGTTGGCATACAGAGCGCAATGCCAACATCGGCATGGACATCACTGGAGGCACGCAAGGTGTTTCGATTCACGGCGGCGAGGCGCAGGATTGTTGCAACGAACTGGCGCAACTTCAGATCGAGGGAGCCAGCGGGAACGTAAACACCGGCATCCACATCGCCGGCAATAAGTTCAGTCTGCTCTCATTCTCGTCACAGCTCTCCAACTGGGTGCCGGGAATCAACATCGTGAACAGCACCTACTCTGCCGGCACGATTCAGGGCAACACGTTTCAGCCCGCGCCTTACTCCACGGGCAACTGGGGCCTGGGTATCAAGACGAACGGCACTGGACAAAACTGGTCTGTCTTCAACAACAGCAGCGCTTCGATTGTCTCGACGACTTCGCCGTATCCTACGATCAACCTGGGAGCGTTCATCGACTCATCGACGAGTCTGGACTTCTTCATCGATCCAGCCACGGACTATGTGCACATTCCGAATCTGGTTATCCCGGCGCTGGATGCTACGGGCGCTGGGTTTACCATCGGCCAGAACGGCAGCTCAAACTACATTCTGTTTCCGCAGGCTGTCGCCTTTGGATCAGGGTCTCAGGCAGGGCCCGGCGGAGGATCGATTGGGATCAACTCGTACACGGGGATTATTCAAGCCGAGTATTCTCCAACTGCTCCCGGGCTCGGCATTGGTTTTCAGTACGGCTACTTCTACCATGTGCAGGCGCAGACCGATCTTTCCGTGGGCGGCAGCCAGGTCTTGACGGGCGTGCATGGCACCAGTGGTGCGAAGGTTCAGGCGAGCGACGGAACGGGCACGGCTGGAGACTGCGTAAAATACGCCAGCGATGGCAGCGTCACCGATGCGGGTGCGCCCTGCGGCACCGTCACCAGCACCAACACGGGCACATCTCTGAGCAACCCTTCCGCCCCGTCTGTGAGCACGGCTGGAACAGCAGGATCGACGAGCTACAGCTATGTGGCCGTGGGCCTCGGCGCGAATGGCTACGTGAACCACACAGCGGCATCTCCGGCGGGTTCGATTTCCGCCGGCAACGCTACGCTTTCGGGCACGAATTACAACGTAGTGGTTTTGCCCTCTGTGACTAGCGCTGCATCCTGCGATCTATACCGCTCCGTGGGAACAGCCACGCAGGGCGCAGGCAAAATCTGGAATGGAGTTTGCGGTTCTACAGTAAACGACACAGGGTACTACGCGGATGGTCAGACGGCCCCAGTCTCGAATACGAGTTCAACAAATATAGTCTATGGCGACGTGCTCACTCCCGCTTCAGGAGATGCGCGGAACGGCTCGACAGGCGAGACGATTGGGCAGAAGTTACGCCGCCTGCTGACGCAGAACTTCAGCAATAACCCGCAAGTGGATCCGTGGCTCGTTCTTCCCCCTGCATGGCAGTCCAGCCACACCTACACTGCCCCCGGAAACCTCGTGACCAACGGCGGCAACGTCTACATCAACCAGAGCTATTCCTGCACGTCTGCCGGGTCGGGAGGGCCGACCGGAGCTGGAGCCGCTCCGATCACAGACAATAGCTGCACTTGGTATTACCTGACCACGACACCTACAGCGTCAGCGATTCCGGGCAAGACCATTCCTTTGTTCACAATCAGCGGATCAAATCCGGGAGGTTTGACGAATACTTACACAACGCTGGCGCAATTCCAGAGCAATACGCTCTTTCTCGGTGGCCCTGTTTCGGGAGCGGTATCGGGAACAGGTGTCCAGTATGGCTTTTGCGCCTTCGCACAAACACAGGCACCCGGCTCCTCTGCTGGCCCTGGCAGGAGTTGCTATCAATACAGCGGCCAAACTTTTATGACCGATGCGCCGAAATTCTACATCGAGGTTGAGAGCCCAGGTAACTGTGCTGTGACTATCGCAGTGGATGGTCAGTACATCAATCCGGGTGGTCTGATTGTCGCTGCCGGTTACCCCGTTTATTTGATCGTCGATTATAGTTCTGTGGCGGCTGGAACAACGGTAAGAAAGGTGAGTTACGAAACTGCCTGCGGTTCAGGCGAGAGCGTCTATGCGATCGGGGTGGCGACTACACATAAAATCTGGAAACCGTCGCCTTCCGATTACGCGAATGTCTGCGTGCTTGGCTCGTCGTTGGAGATTAGCGGCAATGGCTTTCCATCACTGCCGAATGACGACTGGCCGGGGATCGTGGGCAAGATGTTCGGATGGAATGTATGGAATGGCGGACAGGGCGGTACGGGCTACATCGCTACGAATGGCGGCAACGGCTACAGTTATGTCCAGCACGTCAACGACTGTCTGAACTACAATCCTGATCTGATTATCATTGGCGGCGCGTATAACGACAGCGGAAGCACTCAGGCCAACATCACAGCCGCTGCCGAGACTCTTTTCACGACCATCCGCACTGCGTTGCCCACTGTGCCCATCATCGTGTCAGGCACGCTCGGAGGAAATACCGGCCCCAGCACGGCCATTCAGAATACCGAATCTGCCGTCTCTGCCGCCGTGACAGCAAAGAACGATCCGCTGATCTTCTTTATTCCAGTCAGCAGCGATCCGGCGGGCGCATGGTTCAATGGAACCGGCACAGTGTCAGTCACGACAGGAACCGGCAACGCTGACGCATATATCAACCCTGCTGGCACTCACCCGACAGATGCCGGCATTTTCTATGAGGCACAGAAGTACGCAAACGCAATCAAGGCGGCTATCCAGCAGATACCGTGAGTATGCCGCGCTCAATTTGCTGCGCGACTTCAACACGCTGCACGATAGCGTCACCGATGCGGGTGCGTTCTGCGGCGCGGGAGCGGGCTTCGGAACTGTGACCACGAGCGAATCGCCCGCTTCCGGGAAGGTCGCGGCGTTTAGCAGCGGTACGGCTATCGGGCCGGACACTTCGACGCAGATCCAGACCGCCATCGGCTCTGGCGTCTACGATGCTTCCGGCGAGGCGGCGGCCATGGCTGCAACGGGCTCTTGCACTTCCGGCCAGTATGCAAGGGCGACGACGACCAGCAGTTTGACTAAGCGCAGGTTGCCTATTCGCAAACATCCAGTGCGCCGAGCGCGCTTTCTCCGAATGGTTCAGCAAGTGGGGATCTTCCTGGAAGTTATCCAGGCCCAACCGTCTCCCCGATCGAGGGCGCGGCGATTCCCGCGTCGGCGAACGGGCCGGCTACAAACTCCAGCAAGCAACTCGCGGCGCAAGACCGCGCACAACAGCTCGGTGATCCGCACATGCAGGACGTCAGGTTCGGCAAACACCTATAGCTGCACGACGAGTCTCACCTCCACTCCCGCTGCCGGCGACGAGATTCTGATCAACGTCAACACGACGAGATCAGCAGCTCCGGCGGCACGCTGACCATCGAGCCTGGCAGCACATGCTATTGGCTGCCATAGGAATTCTTCCTAAACGCGGCAACGGTTCTTCGGAATCTGCAAAAGACCGGAAGAAGGCAGGGCGGAGATGGAAGGAAGAGTAAAACCTGAAGCGCTGGAACTGAGCCTTGAAGCGTTGGACAGGGAGGAACTGGAGCGTTTCGGGAGGATTATGGACCGGCGTCCAGCGAAGCTGCGGGGACGGACGGTGGGGATGGCGCTGGCCGAGAAGTTGCTGCTGGTGAGGACACGGGAAGGGTGGACGGCGCCATTGAAGGCGAACGCGGCGCAGCGCGCCTACGAGCGGCAGCGGGGGATACGGAACATCGTGCTGAAGGCGCGCCAGATGGGGCTGACAACTTGGGCAGCGGCGCGGTTTTTCCTGAAGACAATTACGCACCCCGGGACGCTGACCCTGGAGGTGGCACACACGCAGGAGGCGGCCGAGGAGATCTTCAGGATCGTGCACCGGTTTCTGGACTGGATGCCGGAGGAACTGCGCGTGGGACCGCTGAAGACCTCGCGGGCAAATGTGCGGCAGCTAGTGTTTCCGGAGTTGGATGCGCAGTACCTGGTGGTGAGCGCCGGAGACCGGAACGCTGGACGTGGATTGACGGTGCAGAACCTGCACTGCTCGGAGCTGGCGCGGTGGCCGGGAGATCCAGCAGAGACTCTGGCGGGCTTGCGGGCGGCGATGGCGCCGGGAGCTGAGCTGGTTGTGGAGTCGACGCCGGACGGTGTGGGCGGATGTTTCTACGAAGAGTGGCGAAAGGCGGGTGAGACCGGAACGGTGCGGCACTTCTTTCCCTGGTGGATGGAGCGGCGCTACCGGGCTGGCGCGGTGGATGAGAACAGCCTGACGGACGAGGAGCGGGAGCTAAGGTCGCGGCACGAGTTGGACTTGAAGCAGATCGGGTACCGGCGGCAGATCCGGGCGAATTTTCGTGGGTTGGCGCGGCAGGAATACGCCGAGGACGAGGAGAGCTGCTTCAGGACCAGTGGCGAGTCGGTGTTCGAGCTGGAGGCGATTGAGGAGCGGCTGAAGACTGCGCCAGATCCTGTGGAGCTGCGGCGGAACGGGGAGCTGGAGGTATGGCTGCCGCCGATCGTGAGTAAGCAGTACCTGGTGGCGGTGGACCCGGCCGGGGGCGGAAGCGATGGCGACTACTCGGCGGCCCAGGTGCTGGAGATGGAGACGGGCCTGCAGTGCGCCGAGTTTGCGGGACACGTGGGGGGCCTGGAACTGGCGCGGCTGGTGACCAAACTGGCGACCGAGTATAACCGGGCCTGGCTGGTGGTGGAGAGGAACAACCACGGCAGTGGGGTGCTGGCGCATCTGGAGACCGGCAGCAAGTATGCGCGGATTTATGGGCAGGCCGGGCAGGCGGGGTGGCTGACCACATCGATGAACCGGCCGGCGGTGCTGGGGCGGCTGGATGCGGCGCTGGTGGAAGAGTCGGGCTGTTTTATGAGCAGACGGCTGCTGGGGGAGTGCAGGAGCTTTGTACGGCTGCCGAACGGGAGAACCGGGGCGCGCGCCGGGACGCACGACGACCGGGTGCTGGCCATGGCGATCGGACTGGGGGCGCGGGCGGAGCTGCTGGGGAGGAAGACGAGCTTCTAGCTTCTAGCCTCAATCTACTTGCTATTGGCTGCCGGCTTATGGATGAACGTGGCCGAGGAACGCTATGGAGCGCTCCTTGAGGGGCAATAAATGAGTTGTGAGCGCGGATTCCAGGATGCAAGCCATTAGCTGGAGGTCAGAAGCCAGGGGCTGGAAGCTGCATTTAGGCCAAAGCGCTTAGAATTCGAAGGGGAACCAGGACACAGGCGAGGGCACGGGATTGGCGGTTCTGGCGGTGCAGCAGATCCGGCGGATGCGGGGCGGGGCGCAGGGCCAGTTGATGCTGGGCGCGAATGGCCACGTCTACGTGGTGAAGTTCCAGAACAACCCACAGCACATGCGGGTTCTGGCCAACGAGTTTCTGGCCTCGCGGATTGCGGCGGCGGCGGGGCTGACGGCGCCGGAAACGGAGCTGGTGGAGGTCTCGAGCTGGCTGGTGGAGAACACGCCGGAGCTGGAGATCGATCTGGGACGGACGCGGGTGAGATGCCAATCGGGGCTGCAGTTCGGGTCGCGGTTTGTAGGCGGGATGATGCCGGGACAGGTGGTTGACTACCTGCCCGAGGAACAACTGGCCGAGGTCAAGAACCTCGCTGAGTTCGCCGGCATCCTGGCCCTGGACAAGTGGACCGGGAACGCCAACGGCCGCCAGGCGGTGTTCACGCGCAAACAGCGGGAGCGTCGGTACCGGGCGGTGTTTATCGACTTTGGGTATTGCTTTCACGCCGGGGAATGGCGGTTTGAGGACGCACCGCTGCGCGGGGTTTATTACCGCAATGAAGTGTACCGGGAGGTCACTGGATGGGAGTCCTTTGAGCCCTGGCTGACGCGGATGGAGACCATGGAGGCGGAGACGGTTTGGGCGGCGGCGGGCGAGGTTCCTCCGGAGTGGTACGGGGGCGACCTGAGCGAGATGGAAGCACTGGTGGAGAAGCTGCTGGCCCGGCGAAGCCGGATCCGGGAACTGATAGAGGAGTTCGGGAAGTCGGATCGGAATCCATTTCCAAAATGGGGACATACGGGGAAAAGTAAAGAAGAAGATTGGGGAGCCCTGAGGTGGGGGACTAATATGACGGGGAGGGTGAATTAACAGTCAGCATTCAGCTTTTAGCTCTCCGCTTTCAGAGTCCTGCCTGATCCTGGGCATCCGAGAGCTGACAACCACAAGCTGAGGGCTGATAGCTCACATCGATGAACAGCGGAACCCAGCGGCGGGCATGCGAGTTTCACCTGCTCCGGTATGTGCCGGACGCGGTGCGGAATGAGTATGTGCATATCGGCGTGATCCTGCGCGAGCAGAGCAGCCTGGAAGCCGCGGCCAGCCCTGAGCCTGCTCAGGTCCGTTTTACCCGTGACTGGCGCCGGGTGCGATGCCTCGATCCGGAAGCGGACACGGCGCTGTTGGAGGGCATGGAGAGTGAGCTGCGCAGGCGGTTCGTAGCCGAGCCTGACGGAAACCTGATGCGGCTGCTCAGTGAGTCTCTCTCGCTGAACGTACAGATGACGGAGCCCAAGGCGTATCTGGCGGAGAGCCTTCCGGCAGGGATGGAAGAGCTGATGCGGCTTTACGTGGAGCCGCCGGCGCGGGAACGCGTGCCGCGCCTGAGCGGGCGGGCAGCGATTCAAGCCAGGATGCGTACTGAGTTCGAACGGGCCGGGGTGTGGGAGCTGCTGCGGAAGAGAATTGCGGCCTCGGAGTACACGCGGCCTGGTGACCCGCTGCGAATCGACGTGGGGTACAAGCCAAACGGGATTGTCCGCATGTTTCATGCGGTCAGCCTGGAACCGGGTGTGGAGATGGCCAAGGTGCTGGCGTTCTCGGCGGCGGGATTGCGGGCTGGCGTGGAGCGTGTGGAGAAGGCGGAACTGGAACTGACCGCGGTGATTGAACCAGCAGCCAGGCTGGGAGCAAGCGACGAAGAACCGGAGCGGTTGGCGGTGTACAGATTTGGCGTGGAGACGATGGAAGAAAACCAGATCCGCGTGCTCACCACATCCGACCTGGGCCGCGTAGCGGAGACGGCGCGGCGGGAGTTGCGGATTTAAAAAATAGCTTTGACCTGCTGGCTGTTAGTTACAAGCTAAGTGCCAGTGAGATTGTTGGCGGGAGTTTGCATATAGTTTCTGGCGTTTGCGGTAGGATGGGTTTGTAATTGACAAACAAAGGCGAGTAACTGGCAACTAGAGGCTGGTAGTTAGAAGCTGACATCCAAAAAACAAGAGGCGTAGCCCTTACCGGCTACGCCTCTTGTTTTTTGGATGGGAAAAGGAAGGTGCGCGTGGGCGTAGGCGAACAGTTGCGGGAGATCTGGCGGCAGGCGACCGGGAGCGGCAGGATGGCGAATGGAGCGGCGGGCGCGGCGGATGCCGAGGCGGAGCGCAGGACGCTGGCGCTGCCTTCGATCCTAAGTCCGGTCCAGTTTCCGGGCCGACACTTGCCCAAGCCGACACCAGCAAATCTGCGCCGGTTTGCGGAGACGCCGGTGGTGCGCCGGGCGATCAATGTAATCAAGGACCGCATTGCGGCCATGGACTGGCAGGTCCGGGTGCGGCGCGGGGTCAAGGCTGGGGATATCGCCTTTGCGGGCAAGAAGCTGCGTGCGCTGCGCCGCATCCTCGAAGAGCCAAACGCAGTGGACAGCTTTCGAACCCTGATGGAACAGGCGATCGAGGATGCTCTGACTGGCGGCTTCGGGGCCATTGAGATGGAACCGACCGGCGACGAGGATCGGCCGGCGATGTTGTGGGCGGTGGATGGGGCTTCGATTCGCATCAACGCCCGCTGGGACGGGCAGACAGAAACGCCCCGGTATGCGCAGGCGATGCCCGGACAACTGGAGTCGAGCGCGGTGGAGTTGCTGGACAGCCAGTTGATGTACATACGGATGAATCCGCGCAGCTTCACGCCCTTCGGGCTGGGGCCGCTGGAGGTGGCCTTCGAGACGGTAAGCCAGTTCCTGAGCGCGCACCGGTTCGCGGGCAAGCTGGCGGCCAACGCCGTAGCCCAGTATGCGCTGTGGTTGAACGAGGCCACGCCGGCACAGCACGACCGCTTGATCCGCTGGTGGCAGGACGAGATCGAGGGAACCGGAAGGGTACCGTTGATCTCGACCGAGCAGAAGCCGGAAGTGCTGCGGTTCGCGCTGGGGACGGATGCGGATCTGCGGCTGGCCTGGCAGGAGTTCCTGATTCGCATGGTGGCCAACGCCTTCGGCCTGCCGCCGCTGATGCTGGGCCTGGAGGCGGATGTCAACCAGTCGACCGCATCGGAGATGGCCAACGAAGCATTTCGCGGGGCGATTTCCCCGTTGGCCATGCTGCTGGCCGGGCATATTACACGGGACCTCTTCGGCAAGTGCATCGGATGGCGGGAGTTCGAGTTTGTCTTTAATGAACTCAGTGCGCGGGACGAGGAGACGGAGTTGGCGGTGCAGGTGCAGTTGCTGCAGGCCGGCGTGCTGACGATCAACGAGGTGCGGGCGATGCGGGGGCTGGGGCCGCTGGGGCAGGACGGGGCGACGCAGCTGGCCGGCGAGGCATCGGAGCAGACGGGCTGACGCATTGTAATCCGGCGTGGGGCCGGGCGGAAGATTACTGGCTGGCTAACCAAGAGGGAATAGGTGGAAAGCGCATGCGATTGGAAGCGATGGCGGTAAAGATTCCCCATGTGGACAGGCACCCCAATCGGGTGGCGTTCGAGGGGGTATTGACGGTAGTGAACGCAGCCAGCGACAAGGCTCCAGCCGGAGCGCGCGGACACCGGGTGATGCTGACGCGCGAGGCGGCAGAGAAGGCACTGCCTTCGCTGCTTGGGCATGGCGGTGGATTACCGGCCGGGATGGGATGGCCACGACGCGCGGCGCAAGATCGGGCTGCTGACCGAGGCAAACCTGATCGGGCAGAGGCTGGTGGTGCGCGGCTACCTGTACGCGCGGGATTTTCCCGAGGTGGCCGAGGCCATCCAGGCGCACGCGCCTGAAGCGATGGGCATGAGCTATGAGCTGGCCGACGCGCGGGTGGAAGATATGCGGGCCGAGGTGTGGAAGCTGACCCGCGTGACCTTTACCGGGGCGGCCATCCTGTTGCGGGAAAAGGCGGCCTACCGGGCCACCAGCTTCCGCATGGCGAGTTAGTGCGGAACGGAGAAGTCAGCGGGGTTGGCAAAGAGGCTCCGTATATCGGAGCCTCTTTTTTATTAGCAAGTCTGCTAGCTGGCGAGTTAGCGCTTTGTGCGGTCTATGCACGAAGTTCACGGAAAACAAGAAAGGAAGGATATGGAAAACAAGGAACAGAGAATTGCGGAGCGGCTGGAAGCCGCAACGACTTTGCTGGAACGGACGCTGAGCTGGCTGGAAGAGCGGCAGGGCGCATTGACCGGCGAGGTGGAGAGGATCTCGGCCACCGTCGAGCAGAGCCGGCGGGAAGCGGAGCTGGCCGAGAAGCTGGCCGCAGCCGAGCGGGAGCTGGCCGAGTTGAAGGCAGCGGCTGCGCCGGCGGTATTGAACCCGCTGCGCAGGACGGTGCCCGCGGCCACTCAGAGATGCTGGCCAAGCACGGCATCGGCGAGGGCCCGGTGGACGTGCGGACCCTGGACGCGGCGCTGGCCGGCCTGAGCCTGGAGCAGCGCATCGCGGTGAAGAGCCAACTGCTGCGGGCAGGCGCGATCGCGTGAAAGCAGCTTTCAGCTAACAGCGAGTGGCAAACGGCTGGCAGATCAGCAACTGGCAACTTAAAACTGACAACTGAGAACTGACAACTGTCAGCTGTTAGCTGTCAGCTGAACAACGACTGGCCCCATGGAGGGGGCGGAAAGAGCCTATGAACGCAACCTTTGCAGACATTCACGCGGCAGCGGATTTTATCGGGCCGGGCGCTATCGAAGTTCCGCTGTATCAGACCGAGATCTTCGACATTTGCCGGCGTTCGAGCCCCTTCGGGCAGCGCATCAAGCAGGTTCCGGCGACCGGACATCCGTCGCGGTTCTTCGAGGAGACGGCGATTCCGAATCCGGGCACGGCCGGCTTTGTGAATCCGCGCAGCATCGTGCCGCCGGTGGTGAGCCCGACGCGGGTGGAGCGGAGCGTGCCGTTGAAGGCGATCGTTTCGCAGATCAACTACAACCTGTTCGACATCGAGTTGGGCGACCAGCAGAAGCAGTTTGCCTATCTGCAGGCCAAAGACCTGGTGGATACGGTGAGCGGCGTGATGGTGACGCACGACGTGGCGCTGTGGAACGGCAACGACACCAGCCTGAGCACGCCGACGACCACGCAGTACATGGGCGTGATTCCGCAGATTGTGGCCGGCGGCAACACGACTTCAATCGGCACGACGGCTTCGATCGTGGACGGGATCAAGTCGGCGGTGGCGCAGATGGTGGCCAACAACGGCTACTATGTGCGGCCCACGGCGATCTATGCCAACCCGGTGCTGCTGGACCTGATCGACCGGGAGATGAAGACCGAGTTCAACGTGGTGCTGAACACCGACAACATCACCGGTGGAATCCGGGTGAAGATGCTGTCGACGCAGGCGGGCGATCTGCCCCTGATTCCGGACTGGAGCCTGAGTTACACGGGCACGCCGGGCTCGGGATCGGCGGTGTTGCCGGCCTACATCGTGACCGAGGATCTGATCGAGTACCACTGGCTCGGCGATCCGACGCCGCGCATCTTCCAACTGGGGCTGCCGAGCTCGCTGGCCTACCAGTATGTCGCGGTCAAGTTCGGCGCGCCGGTGGTGAAGGGCGCCAACTACGCGCACTACCAGGTTCTGGTGGACCGGTAGTTAGCTGGTCGGCAGGCTGGCGAGTCAGCGGCTTGATCTGGCTGACTGGCCAATGAATCAGAGTGAGCGGGAGTTATCGGGCGATTGCTTCCGCTCGCCCGACGGAAACGAAAAAGGGAAGGGTGGGGTATGGCATATCTGCAGCCAGCGGATTACCCGAATTATGGATTGCCGGCAGGGACGACGGCGGACTGGATCACGGCCGCGACGGCATCTGATCAACAGCTACTGCAGGCGGCCGGACCTGAACGTGATCCAGTACACGGAGCGGCTGCGGCTGACCAGCGGAGTCGCAGACGGTGCTGACTGAGTTATCTGCCCCTGGCGCCGCTGGGAACGGCCACGACGCCGCTGGTGAGCATCGAAGGCCGCTACGCCACGGCCGCGGCGGGGAGAGATTCTGAACGAGCCGCTGTTTGAGATTGTGTGGGCATTTTCGCTGCCGGGCCAATGGACGGCGATCGATCCCAACTCAGTGGACTATGACCCGAATACCGGGGAGCTGACGCTGCCGTGGAATGTGCTGGGGCTGCCCTACAACGAGGTGGCGGTGACTTATACGGCGGGGTTGGCGGCCATCGGCGACGACGTGAAGTCGGCCTGCGCGCAGATTGTGCGCAATGCGCAGTCGACGCCGGCGCTGAACGCCAGCAAGACCAAGATCGACACGATGCAGATGCAGTATTTTTCCAGTTCGCTGGTGGACGAAACGGTGCAGGCCTGGCTGCGTCCCTACGTAGCGAACAGGCTGGGGTGAGCGATGAGCGATACGGCGCCGCGCAACCCGGTGGGAGCGCCGCAGATGCTGGCCGATGCCCTGCTGCGAAGCATGACAGGAACGACGGCCCTTCTGCGAGTAACGGGCACGAATACGGATACCAGCCAGTCCGAGGTGGGGCTGGTGGCAACGACCTTTGCCGATGTGGTGGTAAGTCCGGTGGTGATGCGGAAGCTGCGGCCGACATGGCAAGAGGGCGCGGAGTCGAAGTGGGAATTATTTGTGTCGGCAACCGGCGTGGAGCAGCAAGTGAACTCGCTGGATCTGCCTTCGGCCCAATCTCTCTTTGCCATGACGCTGGCGATTACGGTGGCGGGACAGGATTACCTGATTGAGTCGATCGCTTCAAACGAAGCCTTCGGCCAGGTGTATCTGTATCGGCTGCTTTTGCGGGAGGCGCGGCAGCAGGCGGTGTAATCAGCTAACAGTTACTTGTTATCGATTGCCACTTGTCTGTTACCGGCTGTTGACTTACAGTTTTCTGCTTCCAGATTTCACTCATTGGCTATTGTCTGTCAGCTGTCCTCTGTTAGCTGGCAGTCTTCAGGAGTTGTACTCCATGCAAAATGCGAAAGACTCGTTTTATATGGCGCTGCGCACGCGGCTTACAACGATCAATCCGGAGCGCACCATCCTGCTGCGCGGGACCGTGCGGCCGGGAATTCTGGTGGAGGAGGCGGAAGCTCCCTTCAGTCAACTCCCCAACGATGTGTTTGTTCTGCGCTGGCTAGGCCTGGGCGTCGACATCGATCTTGGATCCACGATGGCGGCCGGGGAGTGCGAGATTCTCTATCAGACTTGCGGGACGCAGAGCTTCGGCGGGTTGGATCGCGGCCGTTTGTTGAGTGAAATGGACGAGGAACTGGTGGCGATGCTCGCACCTTTCTACACGCCGAAACTTAATTTCACGGCCACGCCGCCGGCGGCGATGCTGACGCAGGTGTTTTGGGATGAGGCCGGCTTCGGGCCGCTCACGGTGCAGCGGGACCGTTTGAGCCGGTCGGCCAAGGTCATGGTTTACAGCTACCAGGAGCAGGGGGAGTAATGGCGGTGAATTGGTTTTCAGCTCCCGCGCCGGTGGCACGGCGGGTTCGAGGATATTTTGCGCCGGTGAATCGCTCGGCGCAGACGCCGGTGCTCTTCGATGCGGCGGAACAGGGCGGATTCAGCCTGGATGCGCCCCCGGCCCCGTGGATCAGCTTGGGATGGATTCAGGAGTTTACGCGCAGACCGGCGAGCAAGACCTCGGCGCTGTTAACCGGCATTCCGGCGGCGACACTTGAACAGGTGCGCGAGACACTCGAGGCGCAGGTGAGTTTCCAGTTTTTGAGCTGGACCAAGCTGACCATGGCGCTGGCCACCGGATCGCAACACATGAATCTGCTCGCGTCTGCGAGCGGTGCCGTTCCGGCAGCGGATGGAGCGCAGGCTGCCGCCGCTGTAACTCCGCAAAGCGGCTCGACGCCCACATCCATAGTACTGGCAAGCGCGGACACCTTAAGGTTCATCCCCGGCTCGATCGTTGCGCTCGATGTGGACTACACCGGACAAACGGGATATGTGGGAACGCCAGTCGCGGGCGCCTATGTGCGTCGGGCGCTGACCGATGTGGACTACATCCGGCGCATAACCTTCAATGTCGCGCTGGTATCTCAGGTAAACTCGACGGGCCTCACGCTGGCCGAGCCTTTGCCGGGCGGTACTCCGGCGGCGGGTACCAAACTGCAGGCCGTAACTGGATTTGTAGACCGCGAAGGCGGCAGCTTCTATCAGGAGTGGTCGGCGCTGTTTGTGATGCAGGGGAGCCAGGGAGAGAGAATCTTTTTCCATTATCCGAGGCTGCAGACCATGGCCGGTGCTGAAGAGGCAGCCATTCCGCTGGACGGCAACAATAAGGATGGGCAGGCGCGAGTGCTTCTCAAGGGGCAGTATCTGGCGCTGCCGGTTACCGATCCTCTTGATGGGGAGCGGGTATTGTGCTACCGGAGCTTTCTGCCCGCGACAAATGCGCTGATATAACACATGAGCAACTCACCGAGTTACAAGGTTAGAGAGCCACAATGAAGATTACAATCCAGGGGCAGGACTATACGTCTGCGCTCGATGCCCTGCGCCCGCTGACGATTGAGCGCAAGCTGAATGAGCCCTCGATATGCCAGTTATACCTGAGCTTGCCGACCAACGGTAGCCTGGCAACGCCCTTTCGGAACCAGTCGCTCGCAGTAACTGGGGATGATGGCACACTTTACTTCACCGGTTACATCGCCGTAACTCCCCTGCCGGAGTACGTCGGATTGGGAATCGAGGGCCCGCGCTACAGGACCGCGATCCAGGCTCTGAGCGACGAGGTGCTGCTGGACCAACTGTTGATGCCGCCCAGCGCCGGCGTGACCGGGGAAACTGCCGGAGCGCTGATGACTGCCCTTGTAACTCACAGCGGGTCGACGGCGCTGTCAACTCAAGGGCTGTCTCTGAGCGCGGCCGTGAGCAACTTTGTTCCCGAGCCGGGAGCTCCATGGAGTAAGAGTGCAGGGCAAGTGGCCAACATGGCGCGGGCCGCTTATCGCGCTGTAAATGGGGCGCTGACACTGTCTCCCGTGCAAACCACAGTGCACGCGTTGAATGAGAGCGACGGCAGTTTGAATCTGGCCAGCCTTGCCTTCACGGCCAGCGTCAAGCGCGCACTGGCCAACGATGTAACGGTTTGCGGCGAACACGAGCCGGTTGCCTATGTTACTGAATACTATCTGGGCGACGGCATCACAACTCAGTTCTATCTTGCCGCGGACCCATACTTCCTTGCCGCGCCAAAATCCACCATCATCAGCGAGTCATTCAACGAGCCTCAAATCGATCAACGCCTATGGGGCAACACCGGCGAACAGGGCTATCTCTCGCTGGGTGCGAGCGGCCTGGTGATGAATGGCGGAAACGGCTTCGACGGGCAGACGGTGCTGAGCTGGCTTGATCCAGTGGAGATGGGCGGAACCCTCTTACTTGAAGCTGTAGGCGTTACTCTTTCCCCGGGCAGCACCGGAGTTTTAGCCGGCTTCTTTACCGGCGGTGAGCAGGCGGCCGGTTGCACCGCTGGCTTTCAAGCAACGGCCCAGCAAGGAACAGGGGCAGTAACTTTGCAGCCCTTCGTTCAGGGAACGCCGGCGGGGACGACGTATGCCATAAATCCAGCCAACCAATATACGCTCCGGGCGCGCGTGCACTGCCCGGAGTGCGAGCGGCAGAAGACAGTTTATCGTTCTTTCGGTGACAACGGGCCAATTACAGCAGGCGGGGAGTGGAATCTAAGTCCAGGTAAGTTACAACTCGAAATTCAGGAGTTTGTCAACGGAGTGGGCGCGATGCCGGTAACTCTCTACGACGGCGCGATCGCGAACGTGCCTGGCTCGTGCACCGTGGTAGCTGCCAGCAGCCTCAATTTGATTGGAACCATGCGCGCATTGAACCTGACCAACCTCGGATCGGGTTGGGTCGTGAGCACGCCTCCCAGCGGCGGCTCTTATACACGCCGCGTTGGCACCACGGCAAAAGCTGGAGAGTGCTACCTGGAGCGGACTGGCAAGGTTGTGTTCTATACCGGCTACGCGCCCGTAGCAGGAGAGCAGATCGCGGTAGGTTACCGCACCGTAGGCAGGGCGGCAGGACGCGCGGTGAATACCGCCAGCCAGCAGACGCTTACGCAGGCCGGATCGCCCGCCGTGGCCGCGTGGATTGGCTCGGTAACCAACCCTCCTGCGCGCTGCTCCGCTGACTGCCGCAATGCAGCCCTGGTGATAGAGCAGGCAGCGGCGGGAGTTAGTGCCTTGTGGAGCGGAACTTATGAGGGAACCAGAAGTAGCTTCGCCAACGACGTTTGGCCGGGCGACGCCCTGCTCCTGAATGCGCCGTCGACCAATCTGAATGCGCAAGTGGTGGTTCGGACGGTGAAGGTGAGTTACAGCGCTAGTTATCCCGATTTAGTGGAGTATGCAATTGCGTTTGCCAACGATTGGGCCGACGATCTGGCCATCAAGACCAGCACAACGGTCCCTGTGGATGCATGGCTGCCCGCGCCGGTTGCTCCCGCGGTGCTTCCAAATCTGAACAGCCTTACTGTCACGACGCTGAATGGGAGCACGGTGGGAATCAATACCGGCGTAACCCCGCCTACTGGAGGCGGATTTGAGGTGCGACGCAGGGACTTTGCGTTCATGCCGGGAGAGGACCCGGGGTTGGTGGTGCGTGCGACTTTGTCGAACATTACTTTTTCACGCGAGACCGCAAACGACCGATTCTACATCCGGATGTACGACGGCTCGTCGCCGCCGAATTATTCGGAATTTTCAACGGCACTGTTCATCAACCTGCCGCTGGGTTCGTAAGTGATGAATTCTCCTGGAACCAATGGTCAGATGGAGTCCGGCGGATGCGAATGATGAATGAATTCGAAGCTCAGGTGCTAAGCGATTTGAGCGTGCTCAAGACCCAGATGAACGGTCTGATGGGTGACGGCAATGGCGGGCGCATCGCGGAGCTGGAGCGGCGCCTCGAGCACCATGAGCAGAACTGGCAGCGAGCCAAGGGCTTTCTGGCCGCGGCCAGCGTGCTGTTTGCCGTGGTCGAAGTGGCCCTTGAGGCGTGGCGCCGGCATTGGTAGCCAAAAGCAGGTGTCCACAGGTCATAGCCCGCGCATTCACCTTCGGCGTGCTTTCTGAGTTTTCGTATAATCAGCCTTATGAGCGAATATCCCCTGGTTGGCATCGTGATGGGCAGCAAGAGTGACTACGAGGTGCTCTCGGCTGCGGTTGAGATTCTGCGCGCCCTTCAAATTCCCCATGAGGCGCGGGTGTTGAGTGCGCATCGCACCCCCGATCAACTCGTCGAGTACGTGGCAACGGCGCGGGAGCGGGGGCTGCGGGTGATGATCGCCGGGGCCGGCGGCGCCGCTCATTTGGCCGGTGTCATCGCAGCCAAGACGCTGCTTCCCGTGCTGGCCGTGCCGATTGCCGCCACGCCGCTCAACGGCCTGGACTCGCTGCTTTCCATGGTGCAGATGCCCAAGGGCATCCCCGTCGGCACGTTGGCCATCGGCAAGCCCGGAGCGGCCAACGCCGCGCTCTTTGCCGCCGAAATCCTGGCCCTGAACGACCCTGCGCTCTATGAACGGCTGGCCGCTTGGCGTGCTGCCCGCGCCCAGGAAGTGCTGGAGTCAAAACTGCCCGATTGAGCGGAGCCTTACGTACTGACCGGAACCGATTTCGATGGATCGTTTGGCTTCACCCGCACCGGATAATCGACCCCCTCTGGGAAACGGCGAGGGTAAGCCTCGCCGTAGTTTCGAAAAAGGAACGGTTCCTTGTAGACACCCTTGTATCGCTCGCCTGCCACTGAATACTCGTAGCGAACCACAGCCAAATCGCAACCGTAACCGGCGGGCATAAAACGGGAACGCACGACTGTCGCTGTGACAACGGGCCAAGATTGGCTTCGGAGTCTGTTGAATATCCGAGCCATCGACCGGGAGAAAAACTCGACAAATGTGTCAAGAACGAAGCCGCCCATTTGACAAGGAGATTTTCAGACGGGCGGTCGAGTCATTCGGCATTCTTCTCCCAGCGCTTGGGCCGGCGGTTCTGCTGCAATATCTTCTTGCGCAACCGCAACGACTTGGGCGTGACCTCCACCATCTCATCCTCCGCGATGAACTCTATGGCCTGTTCCAGATTCAGCGTTCTTACCGGTACCAGCCGGATGGCCTCGTCCGCGCTCGATGCCCGCATGTTGGTCATCTTCTTTTCGCGCACTACGTTCACGTCCAGATCGTTGTCGCGCGAGTGCTCGCCCACGATCATGCCCTCGTAGACCTCCACGCCCGGCCCCACAAACAGAATGCCGCGCTCCTGCAATCCGTTCAGCGAATAAGTGGTGGTCTGTCCCAGGCGGTCGGCAATCAGCGCGCCCGTGGGCCGTTGCGGAATCTCGCCCTGGTAAGGGATGTAGCCGTCGAATAACGCATTCATCACGATGGTCCCGCGGGTCTCGGTCAGCATCTCGCTGCGCAAACCGATAAGCCCGCGGCTGGGCACGCGAAACTCCATGCGCACCCGCCCCGACCCGTGATTGTGCATCTTCGTCATCTCCCCCTTGCGCGGTCCCAGCTTTTCAATCACCACGCCGGTATGCACCTCGGGCACGTCGATTGTCAGGTGCTCCACCGGCTCCATGCGCACTCCGTCCACCACCTTGGTCACGATCTCCGGCCGGCCGGCCATCAGCTCGAAGCTCTCGCGGCGCATCATCTCGATCAGAATCGCCAATTGCAATTCGCCCCGGCCCAGCACCTTGAAGCTGTCCGGCGAGCTGGTATCCTCCACGCGAATGCTCACGTTGGTCAGTAGCTCTTTTTCCAGCCGCTCGCGCAGATTGCGGCTGGTCACGTACTGGCCTTCGCGCCCCGCAAACGGCGAATTATTCACGCTGAATTGAATCGCGATGGTCGGCTCGTCGATCACGATCAGCGGCAGCGGCGAAGGGTTCTCGACGCTGGTGATGGTCTCGCCGATGGTGATGCCTTCGACACCCGCCACGGCCACAATGTCGCCCATCGTGGTCTCGGTCGTTTCGATCCGCTTGAGCCCGGAGAAGGTGAATAGCTTGGTGATGCGTGTCTTCATCAAGCTGCCGTCGCGCTTCGAAATGGTCACATCGTCGCCGGCGTGCAGCGTCCCTTGAAAGACGCGGCAGATGGCGATGCGGCCAAAATAATCCGAGTAGTCGAGATTCGTCACCAGAATCTGCAGCGTGCCGTCCGCGTCGCCCGTCGCCGCGGGAATGGTCGAAACAATGGTCTCGAACAGCGGCTGCAAATCCACGCCCGGCGTGGCCGGATCGAGTGTCGCCGTGCCTGCCTTGGCCACCGCGTAGAGCACCGGAAAATCCAGTTGGCTCTCGTCCGCATCCAGGTCGATGAACAGATCGTAGATCTCGTTCAACACTTCCTGCGGCCGCGCGTCGGGGCGGTCGATTTTATTAATCACCACGATGGGCGGCAGCTTGGCTTCAAGCGCCTTGGCCAGTACGTAGCGGGTCTGCGGCAGCGGCCCCTCGGCCGCATCCACAAGCAGCATCACGCCGTCCACCATCTTGAGAGCTCGCTCTACCTCGCCCCCAAAATCGGCGTGTCCCGGCGTATCCACAATGTTGATCTTGCCGCCGGCAAAGTTGATGGCCGTGTTCTTGGCCAGGATGGTGATGCCTCGCTCCCGCTCCAGCTCGTTCGAGTCCATCACCCGATCGGCCACCTGCTCGTTGGCGCGGAAGGTGCCGGACTGCCGCAGCATGGCGTCTACCAGCGTGGTCTTTCCGTGGTCAACATGGGCAATGATGGCGATATTGCGTATCGTCTGGCTCACAGGTGCAGTTTTTCCTTCTCGTGGGTTCGGCTGCTCGGGCCGTCAGGTTGGGGACACAAAAGGCAAATCACCGCACACTGCGGCACTTCCATTCTACCAGCAGTAAACCTGCGGCAGAACCCGTGAGTCATACCCTCTCGCAATCCTGTTCCCTGATTGCCGCATTGGCATTTACACTTTCCGCAAATGAGAATCGCCGCTCAACACCGCTTGCTGCCCTCGGGACGCCCGTTGCACGCACGGCTTGCCCGCCGCTACCCTGCTCTTCTGCTCCCCCTCTGCGCGCTGCTGCTCTTCTTCTCTGCGCCGCAGCCGGCCCAGGCGCAAGCCAAAGCGCCAGGGCGCCTTCTCATCTATTCGATCGATGTCGAAGGCGGCCAGTCCACGCTCCTCGTTGCCCCTTCGGGCGATTCGCTGCTGGTTGACACCGGGTGGCCGGGGAACAACGGCCGCGACGCCAATCGCATCCAGGCAGCGATGAAAGACGTCGGCATCACGCGCATCGATCACCTGCTCATCACTCACTATCACATCGACCACGTGGGTGGTGTACCGGAGTTGGTCAAACGAGTTTCCGTCGGCGAGTTCCTTGACCACGGCCCCAACCGCGAGGACTCCGACAGCACGCGCCAGGGCTACGCCGCCTACCTGAAAGCCATCGGAGACAAGCCCCACCGCATCGTTCATCCCGGCGACACCATCCAGATTTCCGGCCTGAGCGTCGTCATTCTCGCTGCCGATGGCGAACACATTGCCGCGATCCCGGGAATCAAGCCCACGTTCAATCCGTACTGCGCAACCGAGCGCCAGTGGTCCGCCGACCCCAGCGAGAATGCTCGCTCAGCCGGCATCCTCGTCACCTTCGGCAAGTTCAGATTCCTTGATCTCGGAGACCTGACTGGCGCAAAGGAAGTTGCGCTCGTCTGCCCAACCAACCCCATTCCCCGCATCGACCTGTATCTGGTCGACCATCACGGCATGAATCTCTCCAACTCCCGCGCCCTCGTCGATGCCATTCATCCTCGCGTAGCGATCATGAACAACGGCGCTCATAAGGCCGGCATGCCCGAAGCGTGGCAGACCGTCCATGACAGCCCCGGAATAGAAGACCTTTACATGCTTCACACCGCAGAGGGTTCCGATGCCGCCCACAACAGCGCCGAGGATCTGATCGCGAATCTCAAAGGCAGCACCCCCGATGGCGCATTCTTCAAGGTCGTCGCGTTGCCCGCAGGCAGCTTCTCTGTCACCAACTCGCGCACCGGCCAAACCAAAGAGTATTCGCGTAAATAAAGCATTTTCACCGCTTCAATGCGGGCTTTCCACCCTTATCGCATCTTTTTTGCGGAAAGGATGGGAGGCCAGCGCATCCCCCGTGAGAACTCTGCAACCCGAAAGGTCTATAATCGCTGGCGCATTAGGAACGCCGTTCTCGGGCGCTCCAGGAAATGGAGGAAGAATCTATGTCTTCATCGCGCCGGGAATTTCTCGCCGGTCTTGCGAGCGCGGGCGCTCTGGCAGCAGTGCCGCGCGCAGCTCATGCCGGCCTGGCATCCGGTCCACTCTACCGGCCCATGAATCTGTCGGCCTTTGACGTGCCCCTGCATCGCGGCGACCCGTTCGTCCGCGCTGGATGTTCGGCCATCACCTGGAGCGACAACGCCGCGCAGGCCATCGACGACATTGCCGCCGACGGATTCGCCGGCATCCAGTTGCGCTCGCCCACGCTCGACCAGTATCCCGATCCCCACGCACTGCGTGACCTTCTCGCCGCGCACAAGCTCACCTTCGTCGCGCTTTCCAGCGGCTCAGCCTCGCTCGACCCAGCCGTTCGCCAGTCGCAGCTCGAACTCCACACCAGGCACGCACAGTATCTCCACGAGGCCGGTGGCCTCTATCTGCAGCTCGTCGCCTCAGGCGCCAAGCCCACGCAGACCTTCATCGCCGCCGATTACAAGCTGCAAGGCGAGCTCTTCACCGAGATTGGCAAGCGCATCGCCGACTACGGCATCAAGCTCGGCTTCCACAATCACATGAACACGGTCGGCCAGCCCCCCGAGGCCGTCGACGCCATCCTCGAAGCATCCGATCCGCACTACCTGTTCCTCGAACTTGACGTCGCCCACTACCTGCAGGGCGGTGGCGACCCGGCGGCCGTCATCCGCAAACAGGGCCGCAGGATTCTCTTCATGCACTTCAAGGACGTGAAGAACGCGCCCGGTCCAAGCGGCTACGAATGGGTCGAGTTGGGCCGGGGCCGCGTCGATTTTCCCGCCATCTTTGCCGCGCTCCACGAAGTGAAATTCCGCGGCTGGGGCATCGTCGAGCTGGATCGCGTGCCCACCGGCGACCCTCTTTCTCCTAAAGACGCCAACGCGTCCAGCCTGCGCTATCTGCGCGAGAAATTCGGGGTGCAAGCATGAGTTGTCCCTTCCGTCTCTCCGTCATCAACGACGAAATCTCAGCGGATTTCGACCACGCCTGCTCCGTCGCCGCCAACGACTTCGGCCTGCAGTGGATCGAGCTGCGCAGCATGTGGAACAAGAACGTCACCGACCTGAACGCGGACGAAGTGGACAAGTCCCGCCAGATCCTCGAAAAGTACAAGCTCCGCGTCACCGACATTGCCAGCCCGCTCTTCAAGGTCAACTGGCCCGGCGCGCCGCAATCAAAAGAGGGTCCGCGCCGCGACCAGTTCCACGCCGACTTCGACTTCAAACACCAGGACGACGTCCTTGCCCGTTGCATCGATCTCTGCAAAGCCTTTCAAACCGACCGCATCCGCTGCTTCGACTTCTGGCGTCTCGACGACCAGAAGCCTTATCGTGCCGCTATTAACGACAAGCTCCGCCAAGCTGCCCGCACCTGCGCCCAGCACAACCTGATTCTGCTGCTTGAAAACGAGCCGGCCTGCAACACGGCCACCGGCGTAGAAGCCGCCGAATTGCTCAAGCAGATCCGCGAGCCCAACTTCATGCTCAACTGGGACCCCGGCAACTCCGCCACCTTCGCCGGCGACACGCCCTACCCCGACGACTACAAGCTGCTGCCCAGACACCGCATCGGTCACTGCCACTGCAAAGACACGGTGCGCCCTGCCAACGGCCATTGGGAGTGGGCGCCGGTGGGCGGAGGCCTTATCGACTGGGTGGGCCAGTTCAAAGCTTTCATGCGCGACGGCTACCACTATGCCGTCAGCCTTGAAACCCACTGGCACGGCGGCAAACCGGAGCCCGGCAGCGGCATGGGCGTACCTGAAGCCTCAACCCGCATCAGCATGAAGGGCCTGAAGGAAGCCCTGGCCAAAGCCGGAGCCAACTGCTAACGCTCAGATAAACACTGGGTGCCCTCTGGGCCGGGTCGCGCGCCTTTGTTTTTGCGCCTGGGGTCGGATCGCACATAGCAAAATCTGCGCCGCATAGAAAACCGCAACCTTCAAAACCGTTCTTTCCGCTCAGAGGTGAATTCATGAATCGCCGCAATTTTCTCTCCAACGCCGGCAAAGGCGCGATCGCCATCGCCGCCATGCCCTCCATGCGCGCGCTCGGCGCCAACGACCGCATCCGTATCGGCCTCATCGGCGCCGGCGACCGCGGCCAGCAGGATCTCGATGATGCGCTCCGTCAGCCCAACATCGAGCTTGTTGCCGTGGCCGACACTTACACCCGCCGCTGCGACCAGGTCAAAGCCAAGGTCCCCGGCGTTGCCACCTACGACGACCCCATGCGCCTGCTCGAACGCAAGGACATTGACGCCGTCATCAATGCCACGCCCATGCACCTCCACGCCAAATACTTCATTGCCGCCCTTGAAGCCGGCAAGGACCTCTACAGCGAAAAGACCATGACCTGGAACATTCCCCAGACCGTAGCCTGCCGCAAGGCCGCGCATGCCTCCAAACAGGTCATCCAGATAGGCGTGCAGCACGAAAGCTCCGGCGGACTCGCCGACGCCAGGGATTGGATTAACAAGGGCTATCCCGGCAAAGTCACCATGGTCGAGTCCTGGATCTCGCGCAACACCCCGCACGGCCACGGCCAGTGGGTTCGCCCCATCCCCGACGACTGCGATCTGCAGCACGTCAACTGGAAGCTCTTCCTCGACGGCCGTCCCGAGCCTAAATTCGACGCCAACAAGTACATCAACTGGCGTCTCTTCTGGCAGTTCTCCGGCGGCAACGTCACTGAGAACATGGTCCACCAGAATGCCTGGATCACCTCGGCGCTGGGGCTTGAATTGCCCATCGCCGCGGTCATGACCGGCGGCGTTTTTTCTGAGAACGATGGCCGCCAGGTGCCCGACACCTTCAATGTCACCCTCGAATATCCCGGCATGATCGTCGTCTGGCAGTCCACATTCTCAAACTCTCACTTCGGCCTCGGCGAGCGCATCCTGGGCTCCAATGGAACCATCGAGAGCCTCAACTTCGGCGGCTCGGTCTTCTATCCCGAGAGAGCAAACGACCCCGGTGTCGCCGGCATGACCGGCGAAAGCAAGGGCGTCAACCACATGGCCAACTGGTTCGAGTGCATCCGCAGCCGCAGCCAGGCCACCAACGCTCCTATCGAGGTCGGCTACCGTACCGCCATCGCCGGCCACATGGCAAATCTCTCCTACCGCCGCAAGCAGCGCGTCACCTTGGAAGAAGCCCTGGCGGCGCCAGGGTCCGCGTGGATGTAAACAGCCTTTGCTAACTCGCTATGCCCGCTTCAGCGGGCGCTGACTCGCAGCCTTTGTCAGATAAGCAACCCGGCCCTGTGCCTCATCTTTTCCGCGCCCCTGGGTTCCGGCGAACACGGGATCCCCAACCAGCGATTTTGCTCGTCGGGGTCAAGGGACAGGTCTTCTTCCGTGGTGTTGTGTTCTGTTGAAACGTTGAGAAAGCGCGAAACTCAATCCGTCGCGCTGGAGCGCTTGTAAAGCCGTTCCAGCGCATCGCAAGCCGCCTTCACTCCGTCTTCGTGCTCCAGTTGCTTGGCCACGCTCTTTGCCCGCTGCGCAAAACTCGGCTCCGCCAGCATCGCCTTCAACTTGCGCGCCACTCGCGCCGGCGTGTAACTCCCCTTCTGAATGGACCGCGCCACCTTCAGCCGCCGCATCCGCCGTGCGTTGTCCGGCTGGTCGTGCGAGTAGGGCATGATCAGCATCGGCTTGCCCGCCCGCAGACACTGCGCCGTCGTCCCCACGCCGCCCTGGTGCACCACCAGCGCCGCGCGCGGAAACAACGCCGAGTAGGGCGCGTACTCCGCCACGCAAATCGATTCCGGCAGCGCCGTTTGCGGCCGATTGCGCGGATCCGTCCCGATCAGCAGCACCGCGCGCACTCCAAGCCGCATCGCCGCCCGCGCTGAATGCTCGTAAAACTGCCCCGCCGCCAGCACCGCCGCCGAACCCAGGGTAAACACCACCGGAGCATCGCCGCCAGCCAGAAACTCCTCCAACTGCGGTGGCAGCGCCGCGTTCCCCGCATCCGCATCGTAAAAGCAGAAGCCGGTGATCAGCGTATGCGCGGGCCAGTCCTTCTGCTCCACGCCCAGCACCTCTGAAAACAAGGCCAGCACCAGGTGCGGCGAGTGCTTGGCGTCAAACAGCGGATTCGCACCTCTCGGCAACCCCAATTCGCGCCGCAGTTCGTAGATCGGCTCCGGCCACTTCCGGCTCACAAACCGCGCCAGCCGCCTGATCACCCTTCCAAAGCCCGGTACCGCTTTATCCGCCCGCGCCAGCCGCGGGTACGGGGGCAGCACCGGCGGATCGAATGCCGAAAAGAACGAAAGCGGCGCCAGCACATAGCTGGCCCATGGAATCCCGGTCACCTCCGCCACCAGCGGCCCCGCGTAGTTCAGCTCGCCCAGCAGCAGCAGATCGGCTCGCTCCGGCTTCGTAGCCGCGTCAAGCAGATCGTCAAAAGTCTGCCGCAGCACTGGAAACAGAAATTTCCGCAGCCCTGTCTCGGTGCCCTTCTTTATGTCGTAGATCATCTCGATCAGCAGGCTGTTGGTAGGGTCGATATCCGGCCGCACCGCGTGAAACTCGAGGCCGAGCGGCGCGATCTTTGGCCTGTACACCTCCGGCAGGGTCATCACCGGCACATGTCCCCGCCGCTTGAGTTCCAGAGCAATGGCGATCAGCGGATTCGTATCGCCATAAGTGCCGATGTTTGAGAGAACAATACGCAAATATTCGTCCCCGGCGTGCCCAAAGCCCGCAGTTATGAGAGTAATGCACGAGCCTAGGGTCCGCCCCGTGCTGCCTTAACTCTCCATCAACTGCAAGGTGGTATCCTTGCCTCGTTCGGCGGATCCCCCATGAAGATCGTCTTCCTCATCTTCGTACTGCTGGTCGTCCTGGTCACCGTCCTCGCCGACTACAAATGGCGCCAATGGATGGCCAACCGGCGCCGCGACCGCCAATAACCGCGCCTTTTCCGCATCTCTCCCGTTACAATGAAGATAGGGAGCCGTCCAACCGCCATGTCTCGTTTCTTTGCCCTTGCCCCTTCCATCAGGAATCGCCGCAACCGCACCGGGCTGTCTCTGGGCCTCGCCGCCGCGCTGCTGCTGGCCGCCACCGCGCACCCTCAGTTTGGCCCCGCGCCCACCACCAGGGTCCTCGACCCTGAGGCTCTTCGTCCGCCTGCCGGCGCCCGTGTCGCCATGGTCGAATTCGAAGATATGGAGTGCCCCGACTGCGCCAACGCCAACCCCCTGGTTCGCGAGGCCGCGGCCAAATACAACATTCCCCTGGTCCGCCACGACTTCCCGCTCGCTTTCCATAGCTGGAGCTTCACCGCCGCCGTCAACGCCCGCTGGTTCGACACCAAGAGCAAGAAGCTGGGCGACGATTATCGCGACTATATTTTCGCCAACCAGCGCTCCATCGAAACTCCCGACCAGCTCCTCCAGTTCACCAAAACTTATGCGCAGAGCCACGGCATCGCCCTGCCTTTCGCCATCGATCCGCAGGGCAAGTTCGCAGCCGAGGTCAAGGCCGACTACGCACTCGGCCAGCGCATCGGCATCGAGCACACCCCGACCATCTGGGTGGTCACCGCCAACAGCAAGGGCGCGCCCTTCGTCGAGGTCGTTGACCGCAGCAGGCTCTACCAGCTCATCGACCAGGCCCTCGCCGACACCGCCCCCGCCGCCAAGCCGCCGGTCAAGAAGCCTGCATCCAAGACGCCGGCGAAGTAGCTTGGTGAGTACCGCATTCATCTAAAGCGCCAGCCCTCCATCCCATCGCAACCAGGGCAACGCCTCGCGCTCAATATGTAAGATGTCAAAATAAGTATCTTCCCCGATGCCCACAGCTCCAGCCGCCTCCAAGCCTGCCCTGAGCTTGCCGAAAGCCCGCCCTGAGCCTGTCGAAGGAGGTCTCACCCTCAGCCAACTTGCCCCCAACGCCCTTCCAACACGGGGCGGCCGCGGGCCTCGAGCAGCTCCCGCCCAGCTTCTACACCCAGCTCGCAGCCGACCACCAATCCAAGCGCGAGCGCCTGCTCAGCGCTCTCAATGCCGCCGGCATGGAAGCAGCAGTCCCTCCCGGCGCGTACTACGTTCTGGCCCGCGCCACCCATGTGCCGGGCAAGAAGTCCGCACAAAAGGCGCGCCATCTGCTGGCCGCGACCGGCGTAGCCGCGGTAGCCGGCTCAGCCTTCTTCCGTCCCGGCCGCGGCGAGGATTTGCTGCGCTTCTGTTTCGCCAAACAGGACGCAGAACTGGATGAAGCTTGCGAGCGGCTGAGGCGAATTTAGAAGAGAGCCATTCTCAGCCAACGCGGCCGGGGCCGCGCCCCTAGCGCAGCGCCGGCCACATCACCAGGTTCAATCCCACCATCAGCACTGCCGACGCCGGAATCAGCAGCAACGCCTTCTTCAGCCTCAGCGGCTCGCCGCCGGCGATTGCGCCGATCAGCCGCGAACTGACCGCTAAACCGGCCCAGCCGCAGGTGATCACGAAGCCGATGGCGGTTCCGCTCATGCGCGGGAATGCCGTGCCGGTAATGGCCAGGGTGGTGGGGAAGACCGGAGCCATGGACAGCCCGGCAATGAATACCAGGGCAGCGGCGGCGGCCGGCTTGACCGTGCGAAGCATGAGGAATGTGGTGACGGCCATGGCGATTGAAGCCGCCAGCAAAACCTGGATCGCGGGCACGCGGATGAGGATGGGCGAGACCCCGACCCGGCCGATCAGCAGGCCGAGAGCGAATCCGAGCGAGAGGATGTTGAGTGCGCGCGACTCCGGAATCCCCTGCGCGATGAGGTGGCGCGGAAGCCAGTTCCACACCCCCACCTCGCAGGATACGTAGAGAAATAGGAAGGCTCCAAGCAGGAAGAGCAGCGGACGGCCGAGCACGGGGCCGGCATCGGCGAGCACGAAGCCCGCGGCTGCCGTTGGTGCGGGCATAGTCGTGACGGTCTGGATCACGAGCGCGACCACGGTGAGCGAGGCAACCGTGTAGCAGAGGCGGACCCAGTCCCGCTTGAAAACATTGGCGGAGATAAATGGCGTGGCCAGCCCGCCCAGGCCGAAGAAGAGATTGAGAAGGTTGAGCGCGGTAGCGCGATGGACGTCGCTGACGCCACTGACCAGCGCATTGGCGCCGGTAACCACGATGCCGCCGCCGATGCCAAGCAGGAAGAGCAGAAAGACGATGCTGCGGAAGCCTTTGGAGCGCGGCAGGGCGAAGAGCGCAACAATGATGAAGGCCAGCCCCAGAATCAGGCCGATTTTGTCGCCCTCCGAGTCGAGCAGCGGGCCTACGCCAACCGAGGCGATGATGAGCCCAAGCGCCTGTGAGAATGCAATGGTGCCGTTCTGCGCCGGCGTAAGCCGGAAACGGTCCGACAGCTCGGGCAGGATGGTGCCCAGCATGGCGGCGATCATTCCGTAAACAAAGATGGCGAGGACGGCGGCAAAGATCAACACGCGGCTGGCTTCCTTTCAATGAGCGGGTTCGGCGCGCCTCGGCGGCGGAGGCATGACTTTTTCGGTAAGGACGCGTCCGAATTGTACTGCCCGGCGCCGGCGATGGGCCAACCAGGGCAGGTTTCCACGATACATTGAATGAATCGGGAGGCGGAGTTGACCCATGCGTGACCTCTGGAACGATGTGAAACATGCGCTCCACATGTTCGTCGAGAATCCCGGGTTTACGCTGGCCGCGGTGTCCGCCCTAGCGCTGGGGATCGGCGCCAATACCGCCATTTTTTCAGTTGTCAATGCGGTGCTGCTTAAGCCATTGACCTATCCCGGCGCCGATCGCATCGTCCAGTTTCTCCACACCTCGACTCTGCTTGCCAACAACCTGGCCAGCGTTCGCGAGTTTCACGTCTTTCAGCGCCAGACCAGCGTCTTCCAGGATATCGCCGGCTACGACATCGCCGGCCCCGGCTTCAACCTCACCGGCGACCGGCCCGAGCAGCTCCATGGCATTCACGTCACCGAGGCTTACTTCCGCCTGTATGGAGCGCCGGTGATGCTGGGCCGCACTTTCACGCAGCAGCAAGACCTGCCCCACGGCGGCAAGGTGGTGATACTGAGCTACGGCCTCTGGCAGCGGCGGTTCGGCGGTGATCCATCGATCGTCGGACGCTCTCTCCAACTCGGCAACGAGCCCCATACCATTGTTGGAGTGCTGGGTAAAGAGTTTCTCTCCGATCCCGCCGCGGATATCTGGCTGCCGTTTCAGTTTGACCCCGGCAGCAACGACGATAACCACTTTTTTCGGGTGACCGCGCGGCTCAAACCCGGCGTCACCCTGGAGCAGGCCAACGCGCAGTTAAAGCTGGCGACGGCTCAATACCACCGCGACTTCCCCCAGGCAGATCCAAAGCGGCAGTTTGCGGTGGGAATGCTGCGCGACAGCATTATCGGCGACGCGCGCAACTCGCTGCTGTTAATGTTGGGCGCGGTGGGCCTGGTGCTGCTCATCGCTTGCGCCAATGTCGCCAATCTGCTGCTGGTACGCGCCACCGGACGCAATCGCGAGTTTGCCATCCGCGCGGCCATGGGAGCCGGGCGTGGGCGTATCGTTCGCCAGTTGCTGGTTGAAAGCGTGCTGCTCTCCGTTACCGGGGGCATTCTTGGCCTGGCACTCGGTTTTGCCGGTGTGCGCGCACTGCTGGCCATCAGTCCCGCGGGCTTGCCCCGCATCGGCGAAGATGGCTCGGCTGTTGGGATGGATTTGCGGGTACTGGGTTTCACGCTCGGCGTTTCCCTGCTCACGGGCATTCTGTTTGGACTTTTTCCTGCGCTCAGCGCCTCGCGCTCCGACTTGATCTCCGCGTTGAAAGAGAACAGTAACCGCTCCGGCGCGGGATTCCGCCGGAGCAAGGCCCGCTCGCTGCTGGTCACCAGCGAGGTCTCGCTGGCCCTGGTACTGCTGATCTGCGCCTCGCTTCTCATTCGCACCTCCATCGCCCTGCGCGGTGTTGGCCCCGGCTTCGATGCGCACAACGTTCTCACCATGGAAATGGCGCTCAACGGCGAGCGCTACCAGAACACGGCCGGCGTGGCTCAACTCTTGCTTGACGGACGCCAGCGCCTCAATGCCATCCCCGCGGTAGAGGCTTCGGCTGCCGGCTACTGGTTGCCAAACGACGTTGAAGACGATACCTTTTTCCGATTCGTTGAGCGAACCACCGAGAAGGGCTGCTGTGTAAGCAAGTGGATGAGCATTACGCCGGGCTACCTGAGCCTGTTCAGGATCCCCGTTCTGCGTGGACGCGATTTTACTGAAAACGACAACGCCGGCGCGCCCGGTGTAGACCTCGTCAATCAGGCCTTCGCCAGGCAATTCTGGCCCAACCAGGACCCCATTGGGCAGCACGTCATCCGCGGAAAGAGGGTTGAGTCGATCATCGGCATCGTCGCTGACTTCCACAACAGCGGTCTAGCCAAGCCTGCCGAACCCATGATGATGTCTCCCATTGCCCAGGTCTCTGATGGCTATACCGCCGCTTACTCCAACATCCAGCCGCTCTTCTGGCTGGTGCGAACCCGCGGCGACCCGCACCTGTCCGTTCCCGCCATCACCGGACAGTCTGCGCATCGCCAGCGCGGGGTTCCCGGTGGCCCACATCCGCACCATGGACGAGGTGATGGGGCGCTCCACGGCGCGGCAGAGCTTCAACATGCTGCTGCTTACCATTTTCGGCGCGGTGGCGCTGCTGCTCGCCGCCATCGGCATATACGGCGTGATGGCCTACTCCGTCGCCCAGCGCACCCAGGAGATGGGCATCCGCATGGCCCTCGGCGCGGATCGATCCGTGATCCGCAACTTCGTTGTCTGGCAGGGCATGAGGCTGGCCTTAGTCGGCGTAGTCGCCGGCATTGCTGCGTCCTTCGGCCTTACTCGCCTCTTGTCCACCTTCCTCTTCGGCGTCAAGCCTTGGGATCCCGCCGTGTTCGTATCGGCGCCGCTCATTCTCACTGCCGTGGCCCTGCTGGCGGTGTGGCTGCCCGCCAATCGCGCCTCCCGCCTTGACCCCATGCAGGCTCTCCGGGTCGAGTAGCCTGCATGCAGCGGCCCGGGCTTATGCGACCTCGCGCCCGTCCAGTAGACTGGGAGGGCCATGAATACGGTGAAAGAATGTGCGTGGTCCGCGGAGACGGTTGCGTTGTCTGCGGAACTCGCCGCTGTGCTGGCCGCCGGGCTGCTTTTGTGTGGCTGCGGAATGCCCGGCGCGCCGCTGCCGCCGTCGCTTAACCTGCCTGACCCGGTGACGGATCTTGCCGCCACTCGCACCGGCGACCAGGTTTCGCTGGCCTGGTCCATGCCCAGAAAGAACACCGACAAGCTGCTGCTGAAGGGCAATGTGCAGGCTCGCGTCTGCCGCAGGGAAGGCGCTTCGGACTCCTGCGCTCCGGCCGCCAGCCTCCAACTGGCGCCTGGAGCCGATGGCGCCTTTACTGAGACGCTGCCGCCGGCGCTCGCCGCCGGAACGCCTCGGGCGCTCGCTTACTTTGTTGAGCTCAGAAATAGCAAAGGCCGCTCGGCGGGGCTGTCGAATGCCGCGGCCGTTCTCGCCGGAGGTGCGCCTGAGCCGGTGGACGGGCTGAATGCGGAGGTGCGCAAAGAAGGAGTGGTGCTGCGCTGGGCTCCCGTCGCACGGCAACCGGCTGCGACGGCGATTCGGCTGCACCGCAGGCTGCTGACGCCGGCAGCAGACAAGAAGAGCACGCGGCAAAATGGACCGCTTGCTCCCCCGCCCGAGCCGGTTGAGCAGAATCTTGCTGGTGGAGTCAAGTGGACAAGCCGGCCGCGCCCCAGATCGAGCACTGGACAAGGACATTCGCTTTGGCGAGACGTATGAGTATCGCGCCCAGCGCGTGGCTCGCGTCAGCGTGGACGGCCGCACGCTGGAGTTGGACGGGCAACTGTCGGCGCCGGTACGGATCGAGATTCTGGACGTGTTTCCGCCGGCTGTGCCTGACCGGCCTGGCAGCCGTGGCCGTCGGGGCGGAAAACGGCGGCGAGGCCGCGATCGACCTGAGCTGGCAGCCCGATACCGAAGCCGATCTGGCAGGCTACATTGTCTATCGGCGCGAGGGGGGCGGGGCCTGGCAGCGCATCTCGCCCGCTCAGCCCCTGGTTGGCCCCGGCTTTCACGATGCACACGTGCAGCCAGGCCACACCTACAGCTACGCCGTTTCCGCTATCGACCAGGGTGGCCACGAGAGCGCCCGCTCCTCCGAAGCCGAGGAGACTGTTCCCGACCCATGAGGACATTTGCCGCGTAAGGAGATTTCCCCGATGAAGTACTGCCGATTTCTGCTCAACGGCCAGGCTCACTACGGCGCCGTCGAAGAACGTAGCGGCGAACTCTGGATTTCCGGCCCAGCCCCGGCGCCCGAAGAGGATCTGGCCTTCCGGCTCGCACGTTGCCGGAAGCTCGGATTTTGCGCCGATGCCGTCTGAGCGCCGCCAACCTGCTGGCGCCGGTAACGCCGTCCAAGATTATCTGCGTGGGCCGTAACTATCGCGACCATGCGCGCGAGTTGGGCAATGAGATACCGGTTGAGCCGCTTGATTTTTTTCAAGCCGCCGTCGTCGCTGCTCAAGCCGGGTGGCACGGTGCGGCTCCCTGCCGCCTCAACCCGCGTGGACTTTGAGGGCGAACTGGTGCTGGTCATCGGCCGGCGCGCCCACAAGCTCAAGCCCGGCTGCCGATCTACGCGGCGTGATTCGTGGCTATACGCTGGCCGACGATGTGTCTGCACGCGATCTGCAGAAAAAGGATGTGCAGTGGACCCGGGCCAAGGGATTCGACACCTTCTGCCCTCTCGGCCCGCTGGTGAGCGATGAAGTGAACCCCGGAGCCGGCGTCACCATCGAGACGCGTGTGAATGGCGAACTGCGTCAGCAGGCTTCTACACTCGATTTCATCTTTTCGATTCCCACGCTGCTCAGCTTCATTACTGCGGCGTTCACGCTGGAGCCGGGCGACGTGATTCTGACCGGTACGCCCTCCGGGGTGGGGCCGCTCAAGCCCGGAGACCAGGTAGAGGTCTCGATTGCCGGCCTCGGCACGCTGGCTCACGCGGTGGAAGCGGACGCGAGTAATTGAGGCCGCGGCCCGTGCACCCCGAGCCGCGCTTGGTGCATCTTAATAAGCGGTACACTAAAGCCGGATAGGCTTATCGACGGGAATCCCCTTTCCAGGAGGAATCATGCCGCAGAATCTGCTTGAACAGTTGCGCAAGTTCACCGTGGTGGTTGCCGACACCGGCGACATTGAGGCGATGGAGAAGTTTCGCCCCCAGGACGCCACCACCAACCCTTCGCTGATTACCGCGGCGGCGCAGATGCCGCAGTACCAGCCCATCGTGGACGGCGTGCTGATTGGCGCGCGCAAGGAGCTGGGCGAAGGCGCGACCGATCAGGCGGTGGCCAACCTGGCCTTCCAGCGGCTGGCCATTGCCTTTGGCAAGAAGATTCTGGCCATCGTGCCCGGCCGCGTGTCTACCGAGGTGGATGCGCGCCTCTCCTTCGACACCGCGGCCACCATCGCGCAGGCACGCAGCATCATCGCGCAGTACGACGCGGCGGGGATCGGGCGCGAACGCATTCTGGTCAAGATCGCCTCCACCTGGGAAGGCATCCGCGCCGCCGAGGTGCTGGAAAAGGAAGGCATCCACTGCAACCTGACGCTGCTGTTCGGGCTGCACCAGGCAATTGCCGCGGCCGAGGCCGGCGTCACGCTGGTCTCGCCCTTCGTGGGCCGCATCCTGGACTGGTACAAGAAGGACACCGGCAAGGATTACCACGGGGCCGACGATCCCGGCGTGCAGTCGGTGACCAAGGTTTACAACTACTACAAGAAGTTCGGCTACAAGACGCAGGTGATGGGCGCGAGCTTCCGCAATATCGGCGAGATTACCGAGCTGGCCGGGTGCGATCTGCTGACCATTTCGCCGCAGTTGCTGGCCGAACTGGAAGCGACTCAAGGCGAGCTGCCGCGCAAGCTTGACCCCGCAGGCCGCGAAGTCGCTTTCCATCGAAAAGATCGTTGTGGACAAGGCCGCCTTTGACCGCATGCACGCGGCGGACCGCATGGCAACTGACAAGCTGAAGGAAGGCATCGAGGGCTTCTCGGCCGCGCTGGTAAAGCTGGAGACGCTGCTGGCCGCGCGATTGGCCGCGCTGGAATCGCGCACCCCCGCAACTGTGTAATTCCAAACTTGAGTTCATTATGCAAACAGGGCGGCCCGCAACGGCTGCCCTCTTCTTATTTGGGAGAGAGCTTGTTCGCATTTTGCAATCGGGCCGGCAAACTGCCAACAAAGTTGACCCTCCCCTCTTGGCAAATGCAACAAATCCGATAAGCTCAGTGTTACAGCAGGATGAACGGGCACTGGCCGGCTTCTTCCCCATGTTTCCGCTTGCGAGCAGCCGCCGGTGCCTCATAGCACAACGGTTGTTTACGGGCACTTCATGGGAGGCGTGTATGCAGGTCAGCTCATCCACTCGAACCCTTCTTTCAGCAGGCGGTCCGCAACAGCTATGAAGGCAAGCTGGGACTGAACGATCCCGATGTGACCGGCGTATGTGGCCCATTTGCTCTGCGAGTTCTCAGAGGCCGACAAGCTCTACAGCGTGCGCGACGAAATGGGCCGGCCCATCGAAGAACTCGACTGAGATGGTGCAGGCCGCGGACCCGGTCCACGGCACCGCGCCTTCGTTCGATGCGGAGCGCGCCCTGCGCAAGCATATCGGCGACTACGCGCTGTTCGTCGCCGGAATGTATCCCGAGGCCATGGGCTCCAGCCGTCGCCTTCGCCGCCGCCAGCCGAGTCTTGGCGAGCTGATCCACGCGGGCAAGGAGAGTTATTACATCGTCAGCCAGTTCAACCTGTTCGAGTATGAGCAGGAAGCCTCGCTCTTCGCGCGCCTCTCCGACCGCTTCGAGCGCTGCATCCTGGGCCTGACGCTGGTGCGCGAAGAGCTGGGCCCGCGCAAGCCCCTCATGCTGCCGCCGCAGGTGAACTGAGGCGCTCTCTTGCGCAGTCTGGGCTTGCTGAATTCGGTTGCTCGCTCGATACTCTAAGCAGCGAGGAGTGGCGATGAGCGAGTATATAAAGTTGCACGCTGCGGACGGGCACGAATTGAGTGCGTACGTGGCCCGGCCGGGGTACCCTCCGGGTCGCGAGCCGATCGCCGGACTGGTGGTTGTGCAGGAAGTCTTCGGCGTAAACGCGCACATCCGCTCGGTGGCCGATGGTTATGCGAGGGATGGATTCTTCGCGGTCGCTCCGGCGCTGTTTGACCGCATTCAGCCGGGCGTGGAACTGGCATACGAAGGCGCCGACCTGCAAACCGCCATGAGCTTTATCCCCAGGCTCGATACAGAGAAGGCGCTTTCCGATGTCGCGGCCGCAATCGAATACGCAAAGACTGCAACCGGCAAGAAAGTCGGCGTGGTCGGCTATTGCTTCGGTGGAACGCTGGCCTGGCTGGCCGCGTGCCGGCTCCATCCCGCGGCAGCGGTCGGCTACTACGGAGGCCGCATCGCGAACTACGTCGCCGAAAAGCCCACCAGCCCGGTGATGCTCCACTTCGGCAGGCAGGACGCGCATATTCCCGCCGAAGAAGTGGAGAAGGTTCACGCTGCGCATCCCCAGATTGAGATCTATTGGTACGACGCCGGACACGGCTTCAACTGCGACGCGCGCGCCAGTTTCAACGCCGCCGCAGCGCGAGAAGCACGAGAGCGATCGCTCAGCTTTCTAAACCAGCATCTGGCCTGACGCTGATCCGCGATTGCCTTTGAATCCACTACTGGTTCTTTCGGTCCGCGAAACGTTGAAACCCCGTAGCCCTGCCTCGTTCGCCAACTCGCTGCAGCGGTCTCAAATTCCATCGCAGCCTGCCCATTTGGATTGTTCAACCAGTAGTACGATCGATGTTCTGTTTCTTGTTAAAGAGTGGCTTCCCCGCATCGAGGAAGCTATTCTGAAGTTGCATTTGCACGATCCTTGCCCGCTCGATCGGCAACACGCGTTTCACCTTTGGCAGCCTGCGGGATACGGTGACCACGGCTTGAAGCGGCGGTAAAAACATTTGAGAAAGGCTGAGACTTGTTTCGATTCCTGATGCGTTGGCTGTTTCGCGTAGTGGTAGTGCTGGCGGCGGGGTTTGTGACCCTTTACGGAGGCGATTGGGCCGTTTTCCGCCTGCGCGGAGCGCCCCAGTCCAAGGTGACCGTCAACCGCTATGTTTCCATCCCGCTCAAAGGCCGCAAGACGGAGATCGACTACCTGGGCACTCTCGATGTGCCCTGCGCTGTCGCCCTGTTTTCGCAGGGAGGGCAAAGCCCGTGCTGGCGATTGCGGCGCCATACCAACCAGGGAATTACCATGTGAGAAGTTTCCTGTGCGGAAAGTTTTCGATTGTTAGCATCGTGAGCGCATGGAGCCGGCATCACATGGGCGAGTGATGCGAATCACGACAGGGATGTAAGACTGCGCCTAACATCGTTGGGTGTTCGCAACACTCAAGAGGAACGATGTATAGCCGCACCCAGAACGACAACGGCAGTTACAACACGCGCTGCCTCGACTGCTTCATGACAGTCGCCTCCTGCGTGGAGACAGAAAAGGAGCTGGATCGGGTGGAAGTCCATCACATCTGCCCTGAGAAGGCGCTGGCCCAGTTGCTCGCCCAGGAACGGGCCATCGAAGCGCGCGCGGCCCGCGACTGAGATCTGTCTTCCCACCCCGGCTGGCCCTGCATCATGACCTGCCCTGAATCATGCCCTGAGGGCTCGGGGCCTGCGCCAGATCAACGAGCGCCCGCTTCCATCAGAACCAGGGCATTTCCGTCCGGATCGTGAACAACTACGATCTTCTTCTTCCGGCTCGCATCGATTCCCCTTTTATGCAAATCATTGGCGGCCTTGCGGGCGTCGGGCACCGGGAAAAGAGTTTGCGGCTGATCGCCCGCGCCGGCCGCGCGAATCTCGATGTGGAGATCGGCGTCCGCGGGAGCAGTAACCAGGAAGCCCTCCTTCGAATCCACAACGTTGAATCCAAGATTCTTGTAGAACTGCCTGTCCGCGTCCAGCCCGCTGACCGGCAGCACAAACCCGAGCAGCACGCCGGAGATGCGATTCTCGCCGAGATGCATTCCCTTATCCAGGGTGTGGCGCGAGCCGGGCATGTACTGCGTGAACTCGGTGGTCCTGCCGTCGGGATCCCTGAGCGAGGAGATAAGATTGCCGGCCCCTGCCTTGGACACCGGCCTCGGGTTCAGGCCGCGGGCAGTCAGGGTGGCAACCAGCGCGTTGATGTCGTCCGATTCGTAGCAGACGTGCATCCATCCCAGCGGTTGCGAAGGATTGGTCTGCGGATAGACTTCAAGGAACTGGCGATCGTTGACCTTGACGAAGACCTCGGTCGTCTTTCCGTTGGCCGTGAAGGCGAACGACTGCTGATAACCGAGCTTCTGCAGGAAGGCGAGCTCCTTGTCGAGATCGCTCACGCGATAGGCAACGTGGGCAATGCCGGTAATCTGCGCAGTTTGCGCTAACGAAAATGGCGAATAGGCGCAGAGAACCCCCAGCGCCAGCATTCCAATCCACCGCATCTTCATGGTCAATCTCCGGCTTTCCCAAGCCCTTCAGGCTTGCTTGAACCACCGGCGCGGATTTGCCGCCGGCTCCCCATCAAGCATAATCTGCGCGATAAGGCGTGAATATGTCCAGCACCTCGGAATCTTCGAGGGCCGAGGCCTGATGGTCGAGATTGCCGTCAACCACCACGCTGTCGCCCGAGCGCAGGTCCCAGCTCTTGCCCTCCGCCTCAAACCGGATATGGCCGCGCACGATATACACAAGTTGATGATGCGGATGGCTGTGCCTGGCGCCAACCCACCCCTTTGTGAACTGATGGCGGACCAGCATCAACTCCGGATTGTAGGCCAGTACCTGGCGCATCATCCCCGGTTCGGGTGTCGTTACCGGCGTGGCATCCGTTGCTGTGTAAACCACTCCACTTTCTTCCATGCATTCTCCCGCTTCCAGCGGCAGGGCATCTTCGCCGCCACGTTTTGCAAACCGCATTCCTTAAATTGATCGGTGCTTCAACCTGGTCACCGGTTCAGCCAGCCGCCATCCACCACCAGCACATGGCCGTGGATATAGTCGCTGGCGGCGGAGGCCAGAAAGACGGCCGCGCCGGCCAGGTCCTCCGGGGTTCCCCAACGTCCCACCGGGATCCGCTCCAGGATCTGGCGCGCCCGCTCAGGGTCGTTTTGCAAAGCTTCAGTGTTGTCGGTGGCCATGTAGCCGGGCGCGATGGCGTTTACGTTGACGCCCTTCGAGGCCCACTCATTGGCGAAAGCCTTGGTCAGTTGTCCCACCCCGCCCTTGGCGGCGGCATAGGAGGGCACCTGAATGCCGCCCTGAAAAGTGAGCAATGAAGCGATGTTGATGATCTTTCCCGCGCCTTTGGCCAGCATGTGCCTGCCCGCCTGCTGGGTGAGGCGAAAGACGCTCGAAAGGTTGATGTCGATGAGCGCCTTCCAGTCTTCTTCTGAGTGATCGACGGCGGGAGCGCGGCGGATAATGCCGGCGTTGTTGACGAGAATGTCAATGCTGCCGAAATGCTTTACGGTTTGCTCAATCAGGCGCGCGCAGACGGCGGCATTGCCCACATCGCCGGCTAGCGCGATGCATTCGGCGCCGGTTTTGGCAACCAGCTTCTGCGTGGCGACAGGCGCGTGAGCAGAGCCGTGCACGGCCACGCTGGCCCCAGCTTCGGCCAGTGCAATGGCAATGCCGGCGCCCAGCCCCCGCGACGACCCGGTCACCAGCGCTATCTTGTCCTTGAGATTGAACTTTTCAAGTATCAGGGGAGTTTACCCTTTCCGGTTGCGCGCTTTCTGTGCCCGCCGTTGCTTCTACGATGATATCGGACTGGCTTTCCATCGGGCAGGCTTCGCCGCGTCCGCCTCTAGACTTCGATTTAGCGAATGCGCTCGCGAGTTACCTGTGAGCTTGGCCTTCACTCCGGCTTGAATCCGCGCTCCAGGGCCATGATGGCGGCGCGCATGAAGCCCAGCGTATGCGCCATCCCCGCGTGCCAGGGAGCCGTGCAGGTCATCTGCGGGCTGTGGTCCGGAATCAGCACGCCCTCGAACCGGTTCCTGTGCAGGATGGCCAGAATGCGCAGCATATCCACATCGCCATCGTCGATAAAGGTCTCGTTGTAGTGCGGCGCCTTGCCGCTCACGTTGCGGAAGTGGACATAGGCGAGCCGCTTCTGGGCGCTGTATTGTTCCACCGTGTCGTACAGGTTGCCCTCCGTCATCTCGGCCAGCGTTCCCAGGCAGAACTCGAGCATATTGCTGGGGCTGGGCGAGAGGTCGATGAGGCGCTGGTACATGGCCTGCTGATAGACCAGGCGGGGCTGCCGGCGCATGGTGGGCGTGGGCGGATCGTCCGGATGCGCGGCCAGGCGGACACCGGCCTGCTCAGCCACGGGCAGCACCTCTTCAAGAAATCGCCGCAGGCGGTCCCAAAGCTCCTGGTGCGAGATGGAAGGCAGAAAGCCCGCGGGCGCGTTCCGGTCATAGATCATGTTCCAGACCGTTCCGTTGGGAATTGGAGTATCGACGGGCCCGTCCATGCCCACCGACTCCGCGCCGCCGCGGGCAAAAGGCCCGCTGACGCGGCCGCAAACCCCGGCGATCGAGAAGTTATAGCCCAGCGTGCCGATGCCGGCTTCGCCCATGGCCTTTAGGATGGTTTGCACGTTTCGAATGTGGAGGGCGCGTTTCGGGCCATCGAGCAGGATGTCATGCCAGTGGGCGGGATCGAGATTCTCGATGGCTTCGAGTTTCAGGCCCGCGGCCTCCACCTGCTTGCGCAACTGGATCAGTTCTTCGGCTGTCCACAGCTTGTTTGGATCCCCGGCCACGCCCCAGGGCTTGTCCTTGCCGCCGGTGGGCTGGTTCTGTGAGGGGTTGGCCTCGCCCTGCTTGAAGTAATCGACCAGGTGAACGACTACGTGCGTGCAGCCGGCCTGAACGGCAAACGAGTAGTATTCGTCGTTGAGCATGTGCCGGTAGAGACCCAGTCCGAGTTTCATGTTTTCTCCCTGCGTCAGTTTAATCCGGCGGCCCGAGGGAGGCCCAGGACCTGCGATCCGGCCCTAGGAAACACGCTGTAGTTGAACTGGCCCACTCGCCACGACATCCTGGAGGCGGGCGGCCACTGAGTTGCGGCCATGTTTCTTGGCCTCATACATGGCCGCGTCCGCGCGCCGCATCAGTCCTTCCCAGCCGCCGCATGCCGGGTCGAACTGGGCCACGCCGGCGCTCACGGTCAGTTTGATCGGCCCGGTCTCGAAGGGTACCTCGAGCGTTTCAATGGCCTGCCTCACCCTCTGGGCGGCTGCGATCCCGGCCGATGCGGGCGTGTCCGGCAGCAGGACCGTGAATTCCTCCCCTCCGGTGCGCGCAAACAAATCCTGGTTGCGCAACGTGAGTTTCGCCTCACGAACCAATGCCTGCAGCGCGCAGTCGCCCGCGGCATGTCCTCGCGTGTCGTTCAGGTGCTTGAAGTTGTCAATATCGATCACGATCATGCACAGCGGATAGTCATGACGAAGGCTTCGCGCCGTCTCGCGCCGAGCCGCTTCTTCCATCGCCCTGCGATTCAGCGCTCCGGTGAGGAAATCTGTACATGCCAGCTCGGCCAGCTCTCTCTGCAACTCCGTCACCAGAAACCATAGATCGCACATCACCATGAATGCGGCAAGAAAGGCCGCGCCGGCCAGCGAATACATCCATCGCGGGTCGGTCTGGGCATGGAACGTCTCCCACGGACGAAGATAGAGCAGATTGGAGAGTGCGGCACGGTACGCCGCCACGCACATCTCTGCGCACAGAATGACCGCGTATACTCGCGACACAGCGGTGAACGGCTCCTTCCCATGCTTCAACAGAGTCCACGCGGAAGCACCGCAGAGCGCGACAAAGGGAATATTGATCACATTGCCGCTGTACGGAATCTTCAAAAGAAACGCGGCGGTATAGACCGCCAGCACAAGCCCGACCGCAAGCCAGGGCCAATGGCTGCGCATGGGCTTGCGCACCACAAACCAGCGCAGGCCCATCATCTGCATCATGAAGGAAACAAGATAGAGCTCGTTGGCCGGCATGTCGCTGAACACCGAGGGCACTTTCCCTTCCAGGCCCTGCAAAATCAGCTTGACTAAGCCAACCATCAGCCCGCCTGCAAACCAGCTTATTCCCGTCACGCGGCGGTTGTGCCACGCAAGCAGACCGATGCACACCGTGAACACGGTTACAGAAGCGGTGTTCGTAAAGAAGAAGGTTCCGTAGTCCATAATTCACCAGCAGCCCTGTTTGCCTGACGGCGTTTGGCATTTTGCGCTCTGTTTTAACCATCGTCTCGTGCTCTGAAAACTACAGGCTTCCTTTAGTCCGGGTTGTGACTTTAATCACCTAATGGAATGATCCATTCGGCTTTCCCGAATCGGACCGGCGATACCACGGGTCGCCCCGGAGCGGGAAGGCAGGAATTGGAGCCCCGGCCGGAGCCTGCAGGCGCTGTGATCTGCGCCCTATCGACGAGACGCCGGAACCGTTTATGATGATTCGTTTTCTAATAATTGCTGGAGGTGGGCTCATGGCGTCAAACACATCTCGCCGCGACTTCTTATCAGCCGGATTGATGCTGCCGGTTGCGAGTGCAGGCTCCAAAATGGGCTTCTGGAATCCGGCCGAAACAGCCGCAGCAGGAACTGCAAGTTCGCCTGTGAAACTCGACTACAAAGTATTGGGCCGCACCGGGTTGAGGGTCACCACGGTGGGATTCGGCTGCATGATCACCTCGGACGGCAGTGTGATCGAGCGCGCCGCCGATGCCGGAATCAACTACTTCGATACCGCGCGCGGCTATTCGCACGGCAACAATGAGCGCATGGTGGGCGCGGCCCTGGGCGCCAGGCGCAAGCAGGTCGTGCTCTCCACCAAGACCCACGCGCCCGACAAAGCCGGGATGCAGCAGCATCTCGAACAGAGCCTGCGCGAACTGAATACGGACTACATCGATATCTGGTATCTGCACGGCCGCAGCAGCCCGGACGATATTCGCGACGACATGATCGAAGCGCAGCAGCTTGCCAGGCAGCAGGGCAAGATCCGCTTTGCCGGCGTCAGCACCCACAGCGGCCAGCAACAACTGCTGCCCTGGATGGTGCAAAAGGGCGTATTCGACGTGGTTCTGACGGCCTACAACTTCACCATGGACGCGGGCATGGAGCAGGCCATCGCTACGGCTGCCAAGGCGGGTATGGGCGTGGTCGCGATGAAGGTGATGGCGGGCGGAATTCGCAGCGTCCGGCCCGGCAATCCCCTGTACGACAGGCTGACCCAGCCCGGCGCATTGCTGGCGGCGCTCAAGTGGGTGGTCAACAAGCCCAACGTGGCCACCACGATTCCCAGCATGACCGATAACGACCAGTTGGAAGAGAACCTGAAGGCGATGGGCAATCCGCTCTCCGCAGGCGACCAAAAATTGCTGGCCGCGCATCTTGAGATGATCAGGCCCGTCTATTGCCGCCTCTGCGGGCAGTGCGAGGGCGCCTGCCAAAAGGGCCTGCCGGTGGCCGATGTGTTGCGCTGCCTGACCTATGCGGACGGGTATGGGCAGTTCGCGCTGGGACGGGAGAGATTTCAGGAGTTGTCCGCCGGGCAGCCTGTTGTCCGCTGCGGCGACTGCGCCCGCTGCACGGTCGAGTGTCCCCACGGCGTGCATGTATCGGAGCGTATGGCGCGCGCCCAGGAGTTGTTTGCATGAAGCCTGCCGGATTGCTGCTGACCATCCTGCTGGCGGCAGGGACGGCCGGCGCGCAGGACTACCTGAACTGCCATTTCGTGCCCGGTTGGGAGCCCTCCGGGGCAAAACGCCAATATGCCGCCGGCAATCTCTTCGAGTACAAGGACGGAGGCGCGGAAGGCTATCTGAGCTTCGGTTTCGTGCGCATGCAGGGAATTACCTGCGCCAAGGGCGCGAACACCCTGGATATCGACGTCTCCGAGATGGCCGATCCCGATTCGGCCTACGGCATGTTCGCCGCCAACCTCGATTCCAGCCTGCCGGTCGCCAAAATCGGGATGGGCGGACAGGTCGAGAAGCAGAGCGCCAGCTTCGCCAAGGGCAAGTATTACGTCGAACTAGTCGAAGTGGCGGCCAACCCGGACAGCGACGACACGGCGACCATGCAGGCCTTCGTGACAAAGATGCTGGAGCATCTGGAAGGCCGGGAGACTCCCCCTGAGGTGCTGGAGTGGTTTGCGAAAGAGGATCTGGCCTCCATTCGGCTGATTCCGGAGAGCGTCCTCGGGCTGCGGGAGCTAAAGCGCGGCTACGTGGCCAGGTACAAGCAGGGGCAGGCATTCATTGTGCAGGAGGACTCCTCGGAAGCCGCGGCAGCCGTGCTGAAGAGCCTGCGCGAACAATTTGAAGGGGCTACCCCCGTCAAGGTCGGCGACGAAGCATTTCAGGCAACAGCGAAATACCTTGACGGCATATGCATCTTCCGCAAGGGCAAAACCATCGCGGGCTACGCAAATCTGCCCGAACCCCGGGATGCCGCGGCCCAGGCCGCCAAGCTCGCCGCGCGCATTCCATAAAAGCCCCCTCGGCGTCCAAATCACTCCGGAATCGTCCGGATTACCCCTTTTTCGGCCCCGGATGCAGGTCAGGCCATGCGAAACCCGCCCCCGGGGCTTTACCATTCGAGAGAATCATTGCTGAGAGAGGATTTTGAGTTCATGAAACCAGAAGCATCCCCAACCCTGCTCGTCATGGCCGCCGGCATGGGCAGCCGCTACGGCGGTTTGAAGCAAATTGAGCCGGTTGGCCCCAGCGGCGAAACCATCATCGATTATTCCATCTACGACGCCCTCCGCGCCGGGTTCGGCAAGCTCGTCTTCGTCATCCGCAAGGATATTGAGCAGCCGTTCAAAGAGGTCGTGGGCGCGCGTTTTGAAAAGCGCATTGCGGTCGAATACGTCTTTCAGGAACTCGATAAGATTCCGCCGGGGTTTCACGTTCCGGCAGGCCGCTCCAAGCCCTGGGGAACCACCCAAGCCATTCTGATGACCGAAGACGTCATTCACGAGCCGTTTGCCGTGATCAATGCGGACGACTTCTACGGTGCGGAAAGCTACCGCGTGCTGGCCCGGCATCTGCACCCCGACGCCGCGGACTACGCAATGGTCGGCTTTGTTCTGCGCAATACGCTCTCGGAGTTCGGAACCGTGGCGCGCGGGGTGTGCCAGGTGAGCGGCGACGGCTACCTGAAAGAGATTGTTGAACTCACCGGCGTCGGACGCGACGGCCCGCATGCCAAAAACACTGACAGCGAAGGCCGGGTGACCACGCTCACCGGCGATGAGCCGGTCTCAATGAACATGTGGGGATTCACTCCTCGGATATTTGGGCAACTGCAAGAGCATTTCAAGAGATTTCTCCAGGTGAACGGCGCGGATCTCAAGCGGGAGTGCTACATTCCCAGCACGGTCAATGAGATCCTTCTCACTGGACAGGCGAAGGTAAAGGTCCTGCGCAGCAATGACTCGTGGTTTGGCGTCACCTACCGCGAGGACCACGCGCAGGTTGTCGAAAGCATCCAGCGCCTCATTCACGGCGGTAGTTATCCTGAAAGACTTTGGTCATGAGCAAAGAGCAAAACCTGGGCGCCGCTGCGCGCCAGTTCGAAATCGACGGCGAGTTTTTTGAAGCCAGACCTTACGGCAGCGGCCACATCAACGACACCTACTGCGTCGTCTTCCATCGGGGAGGCGCGCCATTCAACTACATTTTGCAGCGGATCAACCACGGCGTATTCAAGCATCCGGCAGACCTGATGGAGAACATCCAGCGGGTCACTTCGCATCTTGCCGCCAGGGTGGCGGACCAGCCGGACTGGAAACGGCGCGTGCTCAGGCTCATTCCGGCGCGTGACGGCCGTGCCTGGCACGTGGATGCGGACGGCAACCATTGGCGCGCCTACCGCTTCATTCCCAGGGCCCGTACGTACGATGCCGTCGAATCACCTGAGCAGGCCTTTCAGGCTGGCAGGGCATTTGGGCGATTCCAGGAAATTTTGGCCGGCCTGCCCGCGCCGCGATTGCACGATACCATTCCCGACTTTCACCACACGCCAAAACGATTCAACGCCTTGCAACAGGCAATCGCCGCGGATGCAGCCGGACGCGCCATCCTGGCCAAACCCGAAATCGAATTCGCCCTCGCCCATCAATCCATCACCGCTGTCCTGCTGGACGCAAGCCTTCCGGAGCGCGTCACCCACAACGACACCAAGTTCAACAACGTCATGCTCGATGACTCCACCGGCGAAGGCATCTGCGTGATCGATCTCGATACCGTGATGCCGGGATTGGCGCCCTACGATTTCGGCGACATGGTGCGCACCGCAACCAGTCCCGCAAAGGAGGATGAACAGGACCTCTCCAGGGTGACCATGCAGTTCCCCATGTTTGAGGCGCTGGCGCGCGGCTATCTCAGCTCGGCCGGCGGATTCCTGACTAAAGCGGAAAAAGAACTCCTTGCCTTCTCCGGAAAACTGATCACGTTCGAGATTGGAATTCGCTTCCTGACCGACTATCTCGCTGGCGACACCTACTTCAAAGTGCATCGCGAAGGACACAACCTCGACCGTTGCCGGGCGCAGTTCAAACTGGTCGAGTCCATCGAGCAGCAGGAAGAGAAAATGAACCGGCTTGTGCAATCTATTGCGTCTTGACCGGCCCCGGTGGTTTGCATGGGAGCCGCTTGGCAACCGCGGTGGCTCGATCCGCCAAATCATGGTGGGAGACCTATTTGTCACGAAACTCTGAGAGGTATCGCCGGGCCGCCACCTTCAGTTTGTATGAGATTGGTTCTGAACGCGTGGAGAGATTTACCTGCTCACGATATGTGCAGCGTATCTCCGCCGTCCCCATGGGCGGCACCTGGACCATGAACCGCAGGCATCCGCCTGCGTATTCATAATCGACAGGTTCCTGGTTGACCGTAACGCCTTTTACGGCAGCGATGTCCGGCTCCTCTTTTGAAACCATCATCTGTTGTGGCGCCGGCTCTGTGTTCTCCTCTGTGTTCTCAATGACCAGTTGTTCGGCAAACATCTTCACCTTGTTCATTCCGTCGCGGCGTTGAATGCTGTAGTTGTGGCAAACAGCATTCCCAAGCGTCCGCCAGCGAAGTTTCCAGTTCAGGGAGTTCAGCTTCTCCAGGAACTCTGATAGTTTGCTGCCGTGGTCCCGAAAGAGTTCGTGGTGCACGACCACGAAGCATGGCTTGCCTAACAGTCCGTCAAATGCAAAGTTCTCAATTCCATGGGCAATGTACCGCCTGGTAAAAATGGCGAACCCCGCATATCGGAGGATGGCAACGCTCCACAGATCTGCAATCGTCGTTTCATTGCAGTCGTGATTGGCTGGTGCGACTTCCGTGTTCACTGCCGCCGCAAAGCCATTTCCCTTCAGAGCCAGCCCGGCCTCAGGCGAGAATTTCCCCTGCGGAAAGATCATGACTTTGTCATGATGAAGCCCGGTTCTCTCCAGAAGAGAATTCATCCGATGACTGGCGGTCTTGAGCTTCCTGTTGAGCACCTCGGTTGATCGCGTGGCAAACTCTCCGCCGGTGTGATCGCAGCCGTGTACGCAGATTGACAGTTTCTCGTTATTTCGCTGAAAGGCCGCAACCGTGCCCCGATCTGTTCGTCGCCAGTTCCATGGAATCAGAGCGATCGTCGATGCGAATGTGTGCTTGTTCATTAACTGCAATAATTCCAGAAAATCGAGAGAACCGTACCGCGGCTGCAGCAGCGGATCGTCAATGATGAGACAAGCGCTTGTCTCCTTGGTCGTCCAGCAAATGTCGCGGAAAGCCCACTTGAGGTACATCACGATCGGCACCGTTCCCGAAAAAGACTTCTTCACATCGAAGTAAGTTGCGGTGCGTCGATGAATGTCGGCCATTTTCTGCGAAGCGTCACAAAAAAATCGCGCCCCGCCGCGGTGGAATTCCGCGAACAGGTGTCCTTCGGGCGCGCTGACGATGCTCTGAAAGTCGCCCCCGGCACGCCGCATGGTAAGCACCGTGTCTGCGCCGGGCTCAAGCTGCATCTGGACGCCCGACATTGGCCCGCATATTTCCGGAAAATCGTCTGCAACGGAAACCTTCGTTGGCCGCGCGTCCAGACTGCGGATGTTCGCCTCCGGATCCCCGCTGATCTCGCGCAGCAGATTCCTGCAAGCGTCCGTTGTTTGAAATCCGTAAACGAACACAGAAGCCGCTTCCGTCAGCCAACCCGGCAGCACTCCGGCTTTGCCGGGTTCCAGGGTTTCAGCCAGACACGGCGCTGAAGTCAGGATGGAAAACCTGGAGTGACCAGCGATCAACGAGGCTGCGCCGCCGGCCTTCGCTTCGCTGATTGTCAGCTCGGCCCATGGAATGCCAAAAAAATCGAGCATTTCCGGAAGGCGGTTGGCCTCCGGCGAATGGCCGCCGCTGCGGAGCAGGAGCGCGATCGGCGAATTAGTGTCCGTGCAGTTAGCCATTTCCCCTTGCAGGCTCTCGCATCATTCTTCCATGGCGACCCTGATCCGGTCTTCCCCCGTTTCGGTCTTCCTCCAATTCGGTCTTCCCGGAGAACTCGCGCACCGCCGCGCCCGTTCCGGCGTAGAGAGGTCGAAGTCAGCCCGAATCCGCACCAGCCAGCCGGGCTCGATCGGATTCAAGTCAATGCACTGCGCGCACCAGCCCCAGCGCGCCTTATTCCACACCTGGCTCGCTAGGCTAGTTATGTTGAGGCCCTGCAGAGTGTAAACTATTGATTCTATTTGGCGTCCCCGACGGGATTTGAACCCGTGTTATCGCCGTGAAAGGGCGGTGTCCTAGGCCGGGCTAGACGACGGGGACGCTTTGGGAGGGCAAAAAACAGCCTTGATTGGCCGCATGCGCCCTTATGAAGGCTACCAACTCGGGAACAGCGTGTCAAAGAACTCCGGCTCGGCCCGAAGTCCGGTCCGGTGCGGTGAATGGCCGACCGGCAGACGTTTTTGGGCGCATAGGACAGATAGGCGAGCTGATAGCGGCCCTCAACGGAGACGCGCTCTGCGCTATCCTCGTAGAGTGCCGCTACAGCGGACGCGCCAGGGCCCCGGTGGAGGGAATCGAGCATTTTTGTGTCGATCGTCCGCCTTCGGGCGTCAAAATGGAACAGAAGTCATTTCATCAGTTTTCATCAGGTTGGCAACCGCCGTGGCGCCGGGACGGAACACAGCGGAGTGAGCTTTCGTAGGAAACGTTAGTCGCCGCGGACGGAGCCAACCTACACTCGGCATCGCAATCATACCGGCACAAACCGGAGGGTCAGGCCGAAGCGGCCTGCAAAAAAGGAAGAAGCTAGTGAGAAACAGCGCAGTGAGACAAATTCAGGTAACAGGTTGTTTGATTCTGATGGGGCTGGCGGCCACGGGCTGCCAGAAGAAGTCGGCCGTACAACCAGGAGCCGGGGCGGGGATGCAGGGTCTGCCCGTGCAGACAGTGGCCGTGACGCTGGCTCCGGTGGCCCAGAGCAGCGAGTATGTTGCCACCATCAAGTCGCGCCGCTCCACCATGCTTGAGCCGCAGGTAATGGGAATGCTGACGCAGATTCGCGTCCATTCCGGCGATCAGGTAAAGGCGGGCCAGTTGCTGATGGAGATCGATCCCCGGCAGCAACAGGCTACGGTGGAATCGCTCCGCGCCACGGAACGCCAAAAGAAGGCGCTCTACGACTACAACACAGTTGAGGTAGAGCGGCAGCGCAAGCTGTTTGAGGCAGGCGTAACCAGCCGTGATTCCTACGACCAGGCGACAGCAGGCCTACCAGAACTCCAAGGCGGATTACGAGTCGGCGGTGGAGTCGCGCAAAACCCAGGAGCAGCTGCTGGACTACTACACCATCCGCGCCCCGTTTGACGGCGTGGTGGGCGACATCCCCGTTCACGTGGGCGATTTCGTCGCTCCCATGAACTCTCCACCCAACGTCCTCACCACGGTGGACGAGAACAAGGATCTCGAAGCGTATATCTACATCCCCACGGAGCGCGCCGGCGAGGTGCGGATGGGGCTGGAAGTGGATTTGATGGACAACAGCGGCAACCTGCTGGAAAAGACAAAGGTCGACTTTGTTTCGACCGAGGTGGACAGCACGCTGCAAGGAATTCTGGTAAAGGCGCCGGTGCACTCGACGGCGGAGATTCTGCGTAACGCGCAGTTGGTCAAGGCGCGGATTATCTGGAGCACCAAGCCCATGGCGGTCGTTCCGGTGCTAGCGGTGTCCCGGCAGGGCGGACAGAGCTTTGTATTCGTGATGCAGAAGCAGAACGGGCACTTTATGGCTGTGCAGACCGCGGTCACGCTGGGCGACACCGTGGGCAACACCTATTCCATCACTTCAGGGCTGAACGCGGGCGACCGGGTCATCGTGTCAGGCACGCAGTTCCTGGTAAACGGAATGCCGGTAATGCCCATGGGCGGCTGAGCAATGCATGCCGGCAATGAATGTGGCCGGCCGCGTTTTGCTTTATCCCGCCCTGGGCGCGATAAAGCTGCGCTGAAGGGGTGCGGTGCCCGGACAGGTTGTTTGTTGAGTTAGCAGTTTGCTCGGTTGTTCAAAGAAAGGCTTACCTTGTTTGTCGATTTCTTTATTCATAGGCCGGTTTTCGCCACCGTGTGCGCGCTGTTGATCATCTTGAGCGGGGCGATCTGCATCCCCAATCTTCCCGTCGCCATGTACCCGACGCTGGCGCCTCCTGTAGTGAGGGTGACCACCAACTACGTGGGAGCCGACGCGGAAACGGTCGAGAAGGCCGTGACCATCCCCCTGGAAGAGGCCATCAACGGCGTCGAGGGCATGCGCTACATCAGCTCCTCGAGCACCAACAGCGGAACCAGCATGATCTCCACCACCTTCACGACCGGCTACGACCTGGACATCGCGGCCGTTGACGTGCAGAACCGCGTGGCCAGCGTGCAGGGGCGGCTGCCGGCGGCGGTGAACGCCACCGGCATCAGCATCACCAAGTCCAACTTCAACTTCGTCTTCGGCGCCGGCTTCTATACACTCGACGGGCGCTACTCGGGCGAGTTCATCTCCAACTACCTGGATGTGTATGTGAAGGACGCGCTCAAGCGCGTGCCGGGCGTGGGCGATGTGATGATCTTCGGCGAGCGCAAGTATGCCATGCGCGTGTGGCTTGACCCGGTGCGGCTGGCTGCCCGCGGCCTGACGGCCACCGACGTGGTAAACGCGCTGGTGGAGCAGAACGTCGAGATTCCCGCCGGCCAGCTCGGCCAGCCTCCATCGAACTCAAAGCAGGCCTTCCAGATCCCGGTGCGGGTGGTCGGCCGGCTCACCAGTCCGGCCGAGTTCGACAACATCATCGTGAAGAACTCCTCCAACGGCCTGGTGCTGCTCAAGGACGTAGGCCACTCGGCGGTGGGCGCCGAGGACTACAGCACAATGCTGGAATACTCCGGGCATGAGGCCCTGGGCATCGGCGTCGAGCAACTCTCCAACGCCAACGCCCTTGACGTGGACAGCAAGGCCAAGGCCGCGCTCGCTGAGCTCTCAAAGAGCTTTCCGCCGGGCCTGCAATACGCCATCGCGTTCGACTCCACAACGGTGGTCGGCGACTCCATCCGCGAAGTGCTGATCACCCTCGGCGTCGCCATCTTCATCGTCATCACGGTCATCTTCCTGTTCCTGCTGGACTGGCGCGCCACCATCATTCCCGCCGTCACCATCCCGGTCTCGCTGATCGGCACCTTTGCCTTCATCAAGATCTTCGGCTTCTCCATCAACTCGCTTACGCTGTTCGGCATCACCCTGGCCACCGGCCTGGTGGTGGACGACGCCATTGTGGTCATCGAGAACGTGCAGCGCCATATTGCCATGGAGCACTCCGACCCGCACGAGGCCACTTCGCGGGCCATGGGCGAGGTAACCAGCGCGGTCATCGCCACCTCGCTGGTGCTGATCGCTGTCTTTGTGCCGGTTTCGTTCTTCCCCGGAACCACGGGCATTCTTTACCGCCAGTTCTCGCTGACCATCGCGTTTTCCATCGCCATCTCCGCCTTCAACGCGCTCACCCTTTCGCCGGCGCTGTCGGCCATGTTCCTGCGCGGCGAAGAGGATCGCCCCAGGCAATTGGACTTTCTCCACATCCGCCCTGTCTCCCGCGCCTTCGCCGCTTTCATCCATGGCGCCGATGCCGCCGTCACCTGGATGGCCAGCACCTACGCCAGGTCTATCCATGTCGCGCTGCGGTTGCGCTATCTGCTCCTGCTGATCTTCTTTGCCGGCCTGGGCGCCACCGTATGGATCTATCAGCACGTTCCCACCGGGTTCATTCCCCAGGAGGATCAGGGCATCATGATGGTGATCGTGCAGGCGCCGCCGGGCTCCTCGCTGACCTATACCAGGGCGCTGGCCGAACGCGCGGAGTACATCATCGCGCAGAATCCCGATATCGGCGGAGCCTTTTCCATCATCGGCTTCAGCTTTGCCGGCAGCGCATCCAACTCCGGCATGATGTTCGTCAGCAGCCAAACCCGCCGATCAGCGGCGCGGCAAAGGCCACTCCACGGCGGACATCGTTGCCGACCTCTCGCCCAAGCTGCAAATGCTCATGTTCGCGCCCAATGGCGGCCTGGTGGCCATGTTCCAGCCGCCTGCGGTCCAGGGCGTGGGCAGCTACGGCGGCTTCCAGTTCATGCTCCAGGACCAGGGCGGCAACACGCTCAGCGACCTGGACCGCGTGGCGCACCAGATTGTGGGCGCCAGCCGCGCGCGCAAGGATCTGACCGGCTTGCTGACCACCTTCTCCGCCAATGACCCGCAGGAGCTGGTCACCATCGACCGCGAGAAGGCCAAGGCGATGAACATTCCGCTCTCCCAGATCACCAACACGCTCAGCGTGTTCATGGGCTCGGAATACATCAACGACTTCGACTACAACAACCGCACCTATCGCGTCTTTGTGCAGGCCGACCAGCCCTTCCGCATGACGGCCGGCGATCTGCACAGCTACTACGTCCGCTCCGACTCCGGCCAGATGGTTCCGCTCGACAACCTGGTCACGGTGAAGGAAAGCGCCGGCCCGCCGGTGATTACCCACTACAACCTCTTCCGCGCGGTGGAGATCGACGGCTCGCCCGCGCCTGGCTACAGCTCCGGGCAGGGACTGACGGCCATGGATGACCTGGCCTCAAAGTTGAAGATGCCCGGCATGACCTACCAGTGGACGGGCCTGACGCTGGATGAAATCGAATCCAGCGGCAAGGCGCTCATCATCTTTGGCCTGGGAATCCTGGTGGTCTACCTCACCCTCTCGGCGCAATATGAGAGCTTTGCGCTGCCCTTCATCATTCTGCTGGCCGTGCCCATGGCGGTGCTGGGCGCGCTGGGCCTGGTCTCGCTGCGCGGCCTCGCCAACGATGTCTATTGCCAGATCGGCCTGGTGATGCTCATCGGCCTCTCGGCAAAAAACTCGATTCTGATTGTCGAATTTGCCGAGCAGTTGCGGCGCAAGGGCCGGTCCATCGCCGAGGCGGCCATCGAGGCCGCGGAACTGCGCCTGCGGCCCATTCTGATGACCTCGTTCGCCTTCATCCTCGGCGTGCTGCCGCTGGTCTTCGCCACCGGCGCAGGCGCCCTGGGACGCCGCTCCGTGGGAACCACCATCGTAGGCGGCATGTTGCTCTCCACGGTGCTGAACCTGTTCTTTATTCCCGTGCTCTACGTGATCTTGAGCCGGCTGCTGAAGCGCGGCGACGATCAGCACTGAAGCGCCGGCGGAGGCATAGAGCGGACTGTCACTGCTTCTCGCGGTGGGCAATCACGTAGTCCTTGATGCGGTCGTAGACCGTGCTGGTGACCATGCCGCGTTCCAGCAGATCCTCCTTGGTGCGGTAGGGCCTGAAGCGCACAATACGTCCGGCCCAGCTCGCGCGTCATGCCGGGAACCTTCAGCAATTCATCCACGGTGGCGTGATTGATGTCGATGCGCGCCTCGGGCGCCGGTGCATTTGCTGATGTTTTGGGCACGCCACGCGTGTCTCGATCCTGGTTTTGGGCCGCAACTGCCCCGCAAACGCCCAGCAACGCAACCGTCAAAGCCGCCGATCGAATCCTTGTTCGCACGGCTCCATTCTCTGCCTGCCTGCTCACCCGCCGCAAGGAAAAGTTGACATGAGAGGGGGTTTGCCCGTAGCTTTGAAGCAGATGCAGAGCCACCGCCATCACGGTCACCACTATCATCATGGGACCCCCATGCCGGCGGACTGCCATGGCCTGAAGTAATCGGCCAGAGAGATCTAAACAGATAGCAAAGCCCGCCGGCGACCGACGCCAGCGGGTTTTTTCATGCTTCGAACCAAAAATCTCAATCGGAAACAGGAACAAAATGAGCAGCGAAACAGCAACAATCGACTTTGATAAGATGGATGGCCTCGTACCGGGAATCGTGCAGGACGCGCGTACCGGCGAAGTGCTGATGCTGGGTTTTCTCAATCCCATCAGCTATGCCAAGACGCTGGAGAGCGGATTTGTAACCTTCTGGAGCCGCACGCGCCAGAAGCTGTGGATGAAGGGCGAGACCAGCGGCAACCGGCTGCGCGTGGTCTCGGCCTCGACCGACTGCGACAACGACACGCTGCTGTTTCGCGTGGTGGTGGAGGGCGACGGGCTGGTCTGCCACGAGGGCACGGTGAGTTGCTTTACCAGGCCCCTGGTCGCGGCCGACAATGAAAGTGAGGCCGACCGTGGCTAACAAGCTCAGACTCGGCATTCCCAAGGGAAGCCTGCAGGATGCGACCATCGCCCTGTTCAAACGGGCTGGATGGAATATCTACGCGGACGGGCGCTCCTACTTTCCCTCCATCGACGACAGCGAGATCGAGTGCATGCTGATCCGCGCTCAGGAGATGGCGCGCTACGTTGACCACGGCGTGCTCGATGCGGGACTGACCGGCATCGATTGGGTAGTGGAGAGCGGCCTCGACGTTACCAGCATCACCACGCTCACCTATGCAAAGCAGAGCCGCCGCAAAGTGCGCTGGGTGCTGGCCGTGCCCGAAGGGAGCGGCTTTGAGAAGGCCGAAGACCTTGAAGGCAAGATCATCGCCACTGAACTCGTCGAAGTCAGCAAGCGTTACTTCGCCTCCAAGGGCGTGAACGTGAAGGTGGAGTTCAGCTGGGGCGCAACCGAGGTAAAGCCGCCCATGCTGGCCGACGCCATCGTCGAAGTTACTGAAACCGGCAGCTCGCTCAAGGCCAATCACCTCAAGATTATTGACACTGTGATGGAGAGCGAGACGCATCTGATCGCGGGCAAAGCCACTCTGGCCGATCCGTGGAAGCGCGAGAAGCTCGATCAGATCGCTCTCATGCTGCGCGGTGCAATCGATGCGCAATCGCAGGTAGGGTTGATGCTCAACGTAAAACGTGCGGACCTTGAAGCGGTGCTCTCGGTGCTGCCCGCGTTGAATTCCCCGACCGTTTCGCAGTTGAGCGATTCGGAGTGGGTAGCGGTGAACACCATCGTCGATGAGCGCACCGCTCGCGACGTGATTCCGCGCCTGAAAGCCGCGCGCGCCACCGGCATCGTAGAGTATCCGTTGAACAAAGTCGTGCTGTGAGGCCCAAAGACAAGCGAGAAACGAACCATGAAGCTGATCCGGACCAGAGGACGAGGCGCACGGCAGGCGGCCGAGATACTTGCCGCGCTTGAACAACGCGGTGGCGCGGCGCTTGACAGTGTGCTGCCTGCCGTCCGCCGCATCGTCACTGATGTGCGCAAGCGCGGCGACCGCGCTCTGCTGCGCTACGCCGCGCAGTTTGACGGGCTGGCGAGCGCCGCTGCCCTGCGTGTGACGCAGGAAGAGATGGCCGCGGCATGGGATTCGCTTGATCCCGCGCTGCGCGTGGCCTTGTCAACTGCTGCGAGGCAGATTCGCAATTTTGCCAAACGCCAAATGCCGGCCTCATGGAATATTTCTCCGCTCGCCGGTCTCACCACCGGCCAGCTCGTGAGGCCGCTCGCCTCGGTGGGTTGCTATGTGCCCAGCGGCCGTCATCCACTACCTTCTACTTTGCTGATGACAGCGATTCCCGCCCAGGTGGCGGGCGTAAGGCGTATTGTTGCGGTTTCGCCAAAGCCCGCGCCTGAAACCCTCGCCGCCGCGCACCTGCTGGGGATTTCGGAGTTCTATCGCTTGGGCGGCGCGCACGCCGTGGCTGCGCTGGCCTACGGAACTGCAAGCGTTGCGCGCGTCGAAAAGATCGTGGGGCCAGGCAATCTCTACGTCACCGCCGCCAAGCGTCTTGTCGCTTTTGATTGCGCCATCGACATGCTGGCCGGTCCCACTGAGATTGTTGTCGCCAGCGAACGCGGCAGCGCGGCCGGCATCGCTTCCGATCTGGTCGCACAGGCCGAGCACGATCCAGCCGCGCTGGCCATCTTCATCACCACCCGCGAAGAGCTCGCAAAAGAAGTGCTGGCGATGGCAAAGTTGCGCAGCCGCGACAATGCAGTCGCGCGCGAGGCGCTCGATCGAAACGGGCTTGTGATTGTTGCCGCCACATTGGACGAGGCGCGGGCCATTACCAATCGCCTCGCGCCCGAGCACCTCACCGTGGATACGGCCGGCGATCTCAATTGGGTCGAGAACGCGGGTTCGGTGTTTGTGGGCCCGTGGTCGGCTCAGCCCCTGGGCGATTACATCTCCGGCCCTAATCACACGCTGCCCACAGGCGGCATGGCGCGGGTGCGTGGCGGGTTGAGCGTATACGACTTCGTCAAGCTCATCACCGTGCAGGAATACTCAGCCGAAGGCCTGCGCGCGCTCGGGCCGCAGGCTGCATTGCTCGCCGGGGCCGAGGGGCTTGTGGGCCACGCTCAGTCAATCCGCACCCGGCTCCGCAAGAGCAAAGACACAAGGAGGTCCCGTGCCTGAAGCCGTGACGACACGCAATCCCGCGCCACGCGCGCGTGTGCGGGCGATGAAGGAGTATCATCCTCCTCTCGGCTGCCGCGATGCGCTGCGGCTGGACTTCAACGAGAACACGCTGGCCTGTTCACCGAAGGTGCGCGAGGTGCTGGGCCGCATCTCTGCCGGTGCTCTCACTCGTTATCCCGAGCGCGAGCCGGTGGAGGCAATCGTGGCCGCGTATCTCGGCGTCGGCGCGGAACAGTTGGCTCTCACCAATGGTGTCGACGAAGCCATTCACGTGCTCTTCGAGACGTTTCTCGAAGCGGACGACGAGTTGTTGCTGCCCGTGCCCACGTACACAATGTATGAGGTCTACGCATCGGCAACAGACGCGCGCGTGGTCGCGGTGCAGGCCGCGGAAGACTTGCAGTTTCCCTTCAAGCGGCTGCTGGCCGCCATTACGCCGCGAACAAAGATCATCGCCATCGCCAATCCCAACAGCCCTTCAGGCTCCGTCGCTACCCGCGCACAGCTTCTCGAAATTGCACGCCGCGCGCCGCAGGCAGTGCTGCTGGTGGATGAAGCCTACTTCCATTTTCACGGCCAAACGGTGATGGACCTGGTTGGGACTTTGCCCAACCTCGTCGTTGCGCGCACCTTCTCCAAAGCCTACGGCCTGGCCGGACTGCGGCTTGGCTCGCTGGCCGGTCCGGTGGAGCTGATGCGCTGGGTGCGGCGCGTGCTTTCGCCCTACAGCGTGAACTCGTTGGCGCTGGCCTGCCTGCCGGCGGCCCTTGAAGACGCGGGATACCTCGATTGGTACGTGGGCGAAGTGCTTGCCGCGCGCACCGAATTCGAAGCCGCTCTCGATGAAGCAGAGGTGCGGCGCTGGTTCAGCCGGGCTAACTTCATATTGGCTGAAATCGGCCCTCGGCACGCGGAGTTTGTGCGCCTGATGCGTGCTGCCGGCGTGTTGGTCCGTGACCGCTCCAGCGATCCGGGCTGCGATGGACGCGTACGCATCACGATTGGAACCCGCGAACAGATGAAGCAGGCCGTCTCGGCCCTCAATAAAGCGCTGGCCGCATTGCGGTCCGGAAGAGAGGCCCCATGACCACCAAGAGGAAAAAGAAGCCGGGTGCCCCGGAGCCGGGATCTAGGACCTGGGATACAACCGCGACCCCGCGCAAAGCCGTCGTCGAGCGCAACACCACCGAGACGCGCATCGCCATCAAGCTGACGATTGAAGGCAAGGGCCATTACAAAATCGCGACCGGCATTCGCTTCTTCGATCACATGCTGGAATTGTTTACGCGCCACGGCGCCTTCGATCTTGAACTCAGCTGCGACGGCGATCTCGATGTGGACCAGCATCACACCGTCGAGGACGTGGGCATTGCGCTGGGCGAGGCTTTTGACCGCGCGCTCGGCGACAAGCGCGGCATTCTGCGCGCGGGATATTTCCTCATGCCGATGGATGAAACCCTCGCGATTGCCGCTGTGGACCTGAGCGGACGCGCCGCTTTTGCTGTAGACACAAAGGTCCGCACCCGGCTGGTCGGCGACATGCAAACCGAACTGGTCACGGATTTCTTCGAAGGCTTCGCGCGCGGCGCGCGTGCCAATGTTCACGTGAAAGCCATGTACGGCCGCTCCAACCATCACAAGATCGAGGCCATCTTCAAGGCCTTCGCGCGGGCGCTGCGCGTGGCCTGTTCACGCGACAAGCAGTTGGGCGAGATGTTGCCCTCGACAAAAGGACTGCTGTGATGCGCCTAACCGTCATCGATTACAAGGCCGGCAATCTGACCTCGGTGCTCAAGACCCTCCGTCATCTTGGCGCGGAGCCCGTTGTCACCGACAGCGGCCTCTCGATAGTCGAATTTGCCGAGCGCATCGTGCTGCCCGGCGTGGGCCACTTCGCGGCCACGGAGCGGCTGGACGCAACAGGCCTCACGCCCGCGATTCGCGCGGCGATTGCGCGTGGCGTGCCCTTCCTCGGCATCTGTGTTGGCATGCAGTGGCTTTATGCGGGTTCGAGTGAAGCGCCGGATCAGCCGGGCCTCGGTTATTTTGCAGAGTCGTGTACGCGCTTCTCCGAGAGCACGGAAAAAGTCCCGCATGTCGGCTGGAATTCGCTGGAAGTGCGAAAAGGCTCGCGGCTGCTTGCCGGCGTGGAACTCGGCGAATACGTCTACTTCACGCACTCCTACAAAGGCCCGGTCACCAGCGACACGGCAGCTATCTCTCACTACATCGAGCCCTTCGCCGCGGCCGTGGAACGCCGCAACGTGATGGGCGTGCAGTTCCATCCGGAAAAGTCCGGCGCAACCGGCCTGAAGATTCTCCGCAATTTTCTTTCGTGGACTGCGAAGGGGACTGAATGATCACCAAGCGAATCATCGCCTGTCTCGATGTCCATGCTGGTCGGGTTGTCAAAGGCGTGCAATTCGTCGACCTCGTTGACGCGGGCGATCCGGCCACGCAGGCCGCGCGTCATGCAGCCGAAGGCGCGGACGAAATTGTCCTGCTGGACATTACCGCGACGCACGAAGGCCGTCAGACGCTGCTCGACACAGTGCGCCGTACGGCGCATGAGTTGTTCGTGCCCTTTTGCGTTGGCGGCGGCATTCGTACCGCGGACGATGCGGCGCAGGTCTTCGAGGCCGGCGCTGACAAGGTGAGCGTGAACTCCGCGGCGCTCGCCGACCCAACATTGATCGACGCCATCGGCCGCAGCTTCGGCGCCCAGGCCGTGGTCGTAGCCATTGACGCCCGGCGCGATCCCCAGGCAGCCGATCCGGTCCGCGATGCGCAGGTGTATGTGCAAGGAGGCCGCCGCCCTGTCGGTCGAACAGTCGTCAAGTGGGCGCGCGAGGCCGAATCCCGCGGCGCTGGCGAGATCCTGCTCACCTCGATGGACTCCGACGGAACCCGCGCCGGATTCGATTGCGAGCTGACCGCTGCGGTGAGCGAGTCAGTAGGCATTCCCGTCATCGCCTCTGGAGGAGCGGGAACCGTCGCCCATTTCGTCGATGTGTTTGGGCGCGGTAAGGCCGATGCCGCGCTGGCCGCAAGCATCTTTCACTTCGGCGTTTCCAGCGCGCGTTCGCTCAAGCAAGAATTGGCCAGAGCCGGCGTATCCGTGAGGTTGCCATGCTGATTCCTTCCATCGATCTGCTCGGCGGACGTATTGTTCAGCTTGTGCAGGGCGAAAAGCTCCGCCTCGCCTTTGATGACTTTGAATACTGGATCGAAAAGTTCTCTCGCTTTCCGTTAGTTCAGTTGATTGACCTGGACGCAGCCATGCGCCAGGGTGATAATTCACAACTTGTCGCGCAAATTGCCAAGCGGCTTCCCTGTCAGGCCGGCGGCGGCATTCACTCCATTGAACGCGCGCGGCAGGTCTTGGATGCAGGCGCAAAGCGCGTCATCATTGGCTCCGCCCTCTTCTTTCAGCGGGAAAGCCGCGGAGCGGTCAACACAAACTTTGCCGCTGAACTGGCCGCCAGCGTTGGTGCGCAGCAAATCGTCGCCGGCATCGACACTAAAAACGGTCGCATCGCCGTAAAAGGCTGGAAGGCGCAGGTGGAGCTTACGCCCGACCAAGCCATTCCGCAATTAGAGGCTTACGCCGCCGCGTTCCTCTATACGCACGTCGACGGCGAGGGACTGATGCAGGGCTTTCCTCTCGAGACTGCCGCACGCCTGCGCAAGCTCACCGGGCGGCAGCTTATCGTGGCCGGCGGCATTCGCAGCCGGCAGGAGGTAGATACGCTGGATGCGTTGGGCGCCGACGCCGTGGTAGGGATGGCCGTTTATACCGAACTCCTCGCGGTCTAATCCTAATACTGTTCACTTAACGAAATCTGTGGCATTCTGTATGAGGCAAAGACAGGAGGCCACAGGTGGCGCGTACGGTTGCGGAACTCCCTCCGGGTGCCCGGATCACGGACTACATCAGCCTTGGCGTAATAACCAAAACGTTTCCTCTCTCCAGCATCGAGCCTGTGCTTTCAAACACAGGGAAGTCCAGCATACGTCAGCGCGATCTGCCGGCGCAGGTGGTTGTCTACTACGTCATCGCTCTGGCGCTGTACATGCAATCGTCCTATCGCGAGGTATTGCGTTGTCTTCTGGAAGCAGTCCAGTGGCTGCGCGATCCCTCGGCCGGTGTGCGGGTGGCGGGGAAATCGGGGATCTCGCAGGCCCGTACGCGGCTGGGCTGGGAGCCACTGCGGCAGTTGCACGATGAGTTGGTCAAGCCGATCGCAGTGCGCAACACGCGGGGCACGTGGTATCGGAGTTGGCGGCTGGTGAGCCTGGATGGCAGCACCCTTGATGTGGCCGACGAGAAGGCCAACGAAGATGCATTCTCTCGCCCTGGAGCCGGCCGCGGTTCAAGCGCTTATCCGCAAATCCGTTTCGTATCCCTGGTGGAGAACGGCACACACGTGCTGTTCGGCAGCCAGATGGGTGGTTACCAGACGGGCGAGATCACGCTGGCTAAAGCGGTGCTTCCACGCCTGAGAAACGGCATGCTTTGTTTGGCTGATCGAAACTTCTTCGGCTTCGAATTATGGCAATTGGCACGGGGAACCGGCGCCGATCTGCTCTGGCGGATGAAAAAGAACATGCGTATGTCTTGCGAGAAGCGTCTGCCCGACGGATCCTATTTGAGCCACGTGTATCCCTCCGAGCGAGACTGGCGGCACAAGACCAATGGGCAAGCCTTGCGGGTAATCGATTATCGCCTGGAGGGAATCGAGGGTTGCGAACCGATCTATCGACTGGCGACGACCATCCTTGATCCAGCAAAGGCCCCAGCTGGCGAGTTGGCAGCTCTCTATCATGAGCGCTGGGAGATCGAAACTGCCTTCGATGAACTCAAGACTCATCTTCGCGGCGCGCAGATCGTACTGCGCTCGAAGACACCGGATCTGGTGCGCCAGGAGTTCTACGGTCTGCTGATGGCCCACTTCGCTATCCGCGGTCTGATGCACGAAGCCGCTCTCAAGGCTGACGAAGACCCTGACCGGCTCTCGTTCCTTCACGCCGTGCGCGTGATCCGTCGCAAAATAGCGTCCTACAGCGCTATTCCCCCCTCGGCAGAGGAGGGCCTTTCATAAAGCGGTTCTCGATGAGATCCTTCAGGAACGCGTCGTCTCCAGCCGTAACCGGCGCAATCCCCGCGGCGTCAAGCGCAAGATGAGCAACTTCCCGCTTCGCCCGCGGCACATCAAGCCTCTTCCGCCAATCGACATCCGAAGGGCCATCAGGATTATTAAGTGAACAGTATTAGGTCTAATCCTTGCTTTCCACCCTTTTCGCAAAAAACGCGAAAAAGATGGGGCGCCGAGCAGTTGAATTCTCTCACAGTTATACGATGCTAGAAACTGGTGCGACCGCGTGTCGGCTGCGATAGCATGATTGCAAGGCCCTCGCACTCGATGGGCCGCCCCAAAGTTCATAACAGGCTCTAACCCTATGCTGCGAGTTGGATACCCAGGAATACTGCCAGCGGACCTATTGCGCGATTTCCCCGAGGGAATCGAGCTGATACGGATACCGGACCCACCCGATCACGACATCGAGATCGATGTTTGGATCCCCGACCCGTATTCCAATCGAGCCGCGCTTGCATGGCCCCATCTGCGCGGCGTGCGCCTGGTTCTGTCGATGATGGCTGGCACTGAGTGGATACCGCCCCTGGTGGGCCCGCAAGTCACCATTTGCAATGCGCGTGGCGCGCACAACATCTGTACCGCGGAGTGGACGCTCACCGCAATTCTGGCCATGCTGAAGTACTTCCCGCTCTATCACGACATTCAGCGCGAGGGCCTTTGGAAGCGCCGCTTCGAAGCCCCGGCGCACTATGCCGAGATTACCGGAGACAAGCGTCCCTGGTATCCGCCCGTGCTGCTGGAGGAGTTGACCGGGAAAACGGTGTTACTGGTGGGCTATGGTTCCATCGGCAGGGAGATTGAGCGGATACTTGCACCGTTCCATGTGGACGTGCTGCGCGTAGCCCGCAGCGCGCGCACCGAAACCAGGGTCCATGCCGTGAGCGAACTTGACAACTTGCTGCCGCGGGCCGAGGTGATCATACTGATTCTGCCGTCGACCGATGAAACGCGGGGCTTGATCGGCAGCCGCCAGTTGGTGCTCATGCAACAGGGAGCACTTCTGGTCAATGCCGCGCGGGGACCAATCGTCGAAACCGATGCGCTGGTTGAGGCGCTGAATTCGGGCCGGATTCGCGCCGCTCTCGACGTGACCGATCCCGAGCCGCTGCCCCAGGGGCATCCGCTGTGGAGCTGCCCTAACCTCCTGATCACGCCTCACATCGGTGGATCGAGCCCGCAGTTTTCCCCGCGTGCGCTGCGCACTGCGGCAAACGAACTGCGCCGCTACATGAGGGGCGAGCCGCTCCACAACGTGGTGCAGGCCGCGATCTAAGCGGCGACCGGCGCGCGACCCCAGTCACGCAGGCCAAGCACGGCCAGCACTACAAGGCCGGCGTAGAGCAGGGCCGTCATTCTCAGATCCTTGTAGAGATACTCGCCGATATAGATGAGGTCTACCGCAATCCAGAGCCACCAGTTGGCGGTGTGTTTGCGCGCCGCCCACCAACTGGCTACCAGACTGTAACTGGTGAGAGCCGCATCCAGGTGAGGCAACGCCGCGCCGATGCGCACCATGAGCCATCCCAGCAGCACAGCGCCCACGGCGCCCGCTGCCAGGCCGGCGAGCCAGCCGCGCAGGTGCAGCGGAGCCACGCGCACTTCGCCCTCGGCGCGCACGCCCCGCCACCAGTGCCACCAGCCGTAGAGGGTGAAGGCTACGAAAAAGACTTGCAGAAGCGCATCGGAAAACAGGCGCGCGCGAAAAAAGACCGCAAGATACAGGAAATCCGCAGCCAGCACTACCGGCCAGCAGATGAGCAGGCGGCGCGTCGTGAGCCAGATGCCGAGCACGGTGGTGACAGTGCCCGCAATCTCCAGCCAGTGCGCGGCGACGAAGTTTGTGATTGCAAGCCAGGTCATGGCTCTCCAACCTTGTGCGGATGCCGGTCACGAGTTGCGGTCCATCGTTCAATCGCATTCAAGAGCCTCGTGCCTCCCGGACCGCGGAACCAGCGTGCGTGACCTACGAGCCAGCCCTCGTAGGCCATCGCCGCTTTCCCTTTCGAGCGCAGGACGGCTAGAAAATAGTCTGCCTCAGAGAGCGCAAACTCGGCGTGGCAAAGAGCTGTCATGGGCGCAAGAGCGGCGGCCTCTTCAGCAGCGAGCGCGCGCACTGACTCGTAGCCGTCAAGCAGCGCCTGCAAGTGGTCGAGGTGTACCGGCACGTCCTCCGGATGTGCGGGGTCTCTTACCAGCGCAAGCCATTCGACGATATTGCGCTCGATGGCGTGGGCCAGATCGTGTACCGCGTTGGTGCGGTCAGCGAGACCGAAATCGATGATTGCGGTGCCTTGCGCGCCGTCGCCTGCATCGCTCCAAAGCAGATTCGAGGCGTGCAGATCGTTGTGCGTCCACAGCGGCGGCAGCTCGGGCAGCAGCGGCAGAAGCCGGGCATGAAACGGCGCAAGCAATTGCAGGGCCTGTTTCGAATTAACCCGCACTGCCGCTTGCGCAGCCAGTGCCGGGCGCGCGGTCAGATAGCGCTCTAGCTCCACGCCGGGGTCTCGTGAGGCGAAGATCGTGAACCCGACAACAAGCGGGCGTGGTTTGCGGCGCGGCGCGCCAAAACCTTGCGAAGCAAGATGAAGACGCGCCAGCGCCTGACCGGCCGAGTGTGCGTGTGCAGCGGTGCGAAAGGGTGTCCAGGAGATAGCATCTTCATAGAGGTCTACGCCCGCGGGAGTCTCGTGCACCTCGTAGGTCCACTCCTCGATTTCGATAGCCGTCTGGCCGGATGAGGAGGCAAAGACGCGCGGCACTGATGCACCATGAGCAAGCAGGTGCGCCATAAAGAGGTGTTCTTCGAGCAATCCTTCCGCATCGCGCACCGTGCGGTGGTGGCGCTTCACGAACGCCCGCCCTTTGCTTGTGGCTACCACGCCGGCTGCGGAGAATGGCCGCGGGCTGGCAGACAGAATCTCGATCGGCTCGCCCAGCGATGGGAAGTGGGTGAACAGTGCGCGCAACTCGGCGAGCGTCAGCGGCGGCCAGTCCGGTTCCACCAGCGTGCCGTCCATGCCGTGCGCTTTTGCGATTGCGCTCATTGCGGAATCATCGACCATCTGAAATGGCGAACTTAGAAAGTGTAATGGGCCGAGAGGCGCACCGTGGTAGGCGCGCCCAGGTGGATGAACGTGTCGCCGTAGTTGGCGCCGGTGTCTTTCCAGTAGCGCTTGGCGGTAATGTTGTCGGCATTGAGCCGCACCGTTATGCGGCCCTGCTCGCCGCCCGGAGTGTAGCGGGCGCCCAGGTTGAACAGGTTGTAGCCCGGCACGCTTACCGCATCGTCGCGCGTGGCTTCTTTGCGGCCGGTGTAGCTCCAGCCGGGCATCACGCGCAACCCGTGCGCGTGGGGCAGCAGCAGATCCGCAAACAAGGCGGTACGCAGGTGCGGCACGTTGAGCACCTGCTTGCTGTCGAACGACGGAGTGCCCGTGTCGCTTGAGAGCGCGCGGATGCCCGCCGCCGAAGCGCTCAGCCGCAGCCAGTTGGCGGCCTTGCCTTCCGCGTTCAGCTCCATGCCGTCATGTGTCTCGCGCCCCTCTTGCTCGAAGCATTGATCGCCTGGCATTGCCGCTGCGGCAAAAGCTGTCGGGACCCTGGATCGTCTTGGGATAGAAGAACGGCGCGCGCATGTGGAAGAACGCGGCAGTCAGCAGGATGCGCTGACAAGGCTCCATACTTGGCGCCGATTTCCGCCTGGCGGGTCATGAATGGATCGAGAAACTGGCTTCCGTTGTCCGTCCAGAACGGTCCTTGCGGACCCAGCGAGAGGAGCACGCCGTAGTTGCCGTAGAGCGTAAGGGTCCCGGCGGGGTTGAACGTGACCGCGTACTGCGGCAGCCAGACGGGCTTGTCAGTGAAGGAAGGCTGGCAGGCGCCTTGGACAGAGAAATCGGCGCAAGAGGCATACGGCGAATAGTTGTGGTCGCGCAGCGAATCGTACCGGCCGCTTGCAAGCAGCTGAATGTGGCCGGGCAGGTGAATTCGATCCTGCATCACCGCGGCCGCCTGATGGCTGTCTTCCCATATCCTCCGCGGGCCGGCGGATTGATGCGGATCCTCGATGGGAACCGGCGCGATGGGCTGGTAGATGTTTTCCGAGCCGACGTAGGTGTAGACCGCTCCATCCTGCACCACGCCATCGGGTGAATATGGGCTCGCAACCGTGAAAAAGCCCGGCTGCTGCACACTGCGCAAAAACAGTTCGCCCCCGCCGCTCAGGTCGTGGCCCACGGCTCCTGTCTTGATGTGGCCGCTCACCATGGCCTCGGCCTCGGCGTCGATGCGCAACTCGCCGGGGTCGCGATAATCGTAGATGTCGTACGTCCCATCGGGAGCAAAGAACCACGGATAGGGAGCGGAACCGGAATTGCACTCCGTTTCGTTGTAACAGCCGTAGGCGTAGACAACGTTGTCGTCGATGAGCGAATGGCTGAAGCTGCCCGCGGCAAAGCTGCGCCAGCCGCGCGACAGATCGTAGTCCAGGCGCGCGCCGCTGTTGAAAGTGTCAAAGGTGTTGGGCTTGGCCCAGGATTGCTCGCCGAGCATCGTGGAAGGATAGACGCTGTTCAGATCGGGCGCCGTCGTTCCGCCCAGCAACTGATAGCCGCATACCGAGCGCTCCACTTTGTGCTGATATTCGAAGTCGCCGTTGAGAATCGCCTTGGGGCTCAGCTTCCAGTCGGCCGCGCCCGCACCCATGGCGCGCCAGCCATCGGCGTCGTTCACGTAGCTCTCAATCTGCTCTCCGGCTAGATTCACGCGCGCGCCCACCTGCTTGCGGCTGCCGAAGAGCCGGCCAAGATCGACCGCTCCGTAGACGGTTCCTCGATGATCTGTGCCCAGATCGGCGGCCTTCACCACAGCCGGCCGCTTGGTCACATAGTCGATCAGCCCACCGGCCGAGGCCACGCCGCTCTCCACTCCTGCGATGCCCTTTGAGAAACTCCACGCTCTGCTTGTTTTCCAGCGGCACGTCCTGCTCCCCAGCGATGGTCATGCCGTTGATCTCAAGGCCGGTGGCCAGATCGATGGGAAATCCGCGAATCTCGAAGTCGCCGTAGTAGCCCTACCGGGGCGTAATCCTCTCCGATGGACGCGTCGTTCTTTACCACGTCTGAGAGCAGGCGCGAAACCTGGTCGGTGAGCAGGTCGCGTGTAACCACGCTGGCGGAAAGCGGCGCCTGCTCGAGCGTTGCGCCGTCCAGTGTGCCCACCGTGACCATCTCGGGCAGATAGTCGTCCTTGGTTTCGCCGTGGACCACCACCGTGGTAGTCACGCGGGGCAGTTTCTCCTGTGCCGGCGCGGGTTTCTGGGCACTGGCAGGTTGGTTCGCGGGCGTCTGTGCCGGGCTTTGCGGCAATCCGCGCGCACCAGGCGCCAGCCAGCACACCAGCGCCAGAACCTTGGCGAGAGTGCCGCACGACGCGGCGCAAGACCTGGATGAGGCGCGGCGGTTGGCTGCGAGATCGAGCATGGGTTCCCCTTGGCTGCAACGGGAAACAAGGGAACTCAGACTGATTCCAGGAAGAAGGCCGAGCGGCTTCGAAAGCTTCCCACGCCGGTATTATCCGGATCGGGTTCGAGGGTATTTCTCAGCCCCACTTCGTGGAGCACCCCTGTTTCAATAGTCCGATTGAAACACTCCTGGCCGGGGTATTGCAAATGGGCCAGGCTCCTTTGGCCTTATCGCCTGGCCGTCTGCGTCTCGGAGGCTAAGTCGGCAATCATGGCCCCGGAAAGAACCTCCAGCATTGCCATTTGAGCCTGTGCCCAAACCGGATGTGCCGGACAATGCGCCTTCCGTTGACAGGATCGCCCCGAGACCAGGCAGACATTCAGGCAGATTTCGCCGTCGATGGCCTCAATCACTTCGAGCATCGATGCCTCGCGCCCGCGCGGCGAAATCTCAAAGCCGCCCGACTGTCCGCGCCGCGAAGAGATCAGCCCGGCGCGCGATAAGGCCTGCAACACCTTGGAGAGAAAGCTCCCCGGCGCATCCGTAGCCGCGGCCAGCTCGGGAAGCGAGACGCGCTCCTTCGCGGGCTGCGTAGCCAGGCGAATCATCACCCGAACCGCATAATCGGCCGCCCGCGTCAGTTGCATCGACGAATTGGCTCTCTTCATTCGGTCGTCCTGTTCAAACCGCAGCCTAATCGAATTCGTCACAGCCGTATGTATTTTCTGTCACAGACCGCCGGTAGTCACAGGTTGTAGGTTGGCTCTTGCCAATTGAAATTGGAGCAAAATAGTCCAAAATGTCCCTTAAAAAATCCTTCGCGGCTTCTCTTTGCCGGTCCCTCCCGGCGCGAGTCAGCGGCCTCAGCCCGGGCCATCGCCCGGGGCCGGCTTGGTCATCGATCCCGCGCTGCCTGCAGAGTGAAAGGAATCTCCGGAATTCATGAATCCATATCCCGCAGTCGATCCAATTCCCTTGCCGGCGCCTGTTTGGTTGCTGAAATTGCTGCACATCGTCACCCTGGCGCTGCACTTTGTTGCCGTGGAAATGCTGCTCGGCGGACTGCTGATTGCGGTCCTGCTCAGCCTCTTCCGCGGCTCGCCGTTATCCCGTGTCACCGCGCGGGCTCTGGCGCGCCGGCTCACGGTGGTCATGACGTTCGTGATCAACCTGGGCGTGCCGCCGCTCTTGTTTGCCCAGGTGCTGTATGGGCGCGCGCTCTACACCAGCAGCGTGCTGATCGGCGTCTACTGGATCTCGATCATCGGCATTCTCATGCTCGCCTACTGGCTGCTTTACCGCTTCTCGGCGCGGCTGGAGGCGGGCAAGCACAGCCTGGTGGCTGGGTTTGAGCGCATGGCTGTTGGCCGGCTTCGTTGCGCGGCTGCTCTCCACCAATATGACGCTGATGCTGCGTCCTGAAGTGTGGCGCGACATGTACTCCGCTTCGGCCATGGGCGCCTATCTGCCCACCGGCGACCCGACCCTGACGCCGCGCTGGCTGCTGATGATGGCCGGCGGGTTGTTCATCGCTGGCCTCTGGCTCGTGTACCTGGCCGGCCGCAGCACCTTTACCGCGGATGAAAAAAGCTTTGCCGCCGGGTTGGGCGGCAAGCTGGCCGCTGTCTTCGGAGTTGTATACCTGCTGGCCGGATTGTGGGCGGCAAGCGTGCAGCCTGATGTCGTCAAGGCCGGGCTCGCGGGCCACGGTGGCTACCCGCTTTATAAGCTGGCAGGTTTTGCCGGATACGGCTGGCTGGCGTTGGTGGTTGTGGCCGTGCTGCTGGGCGCGATTGCCGGCTTCGCCAAGCTCTCGGCCGGCTGGATCGGCTGGACGGGCGTGCTCCTCGCGGTCCTGGTTGAAATCATGTTTACCGTTTACCGCGACGGCGTTCGCGACCTCACCTTGTTGAGTAAAAACTACGACGTGTGGAGCCGGGTGGTGGTGACCAACTGGAGCGTAGTGGGGTTGTTCCTGGTGCTTTTTGTGGCCGGGTTGGGCGTGGTTGGATGGCTCGTGTCCGTGGTGGCGCGCGCACAAAAGCCAATGGAGGGCGCGGCATAGCTTATGAGCGAACTGACAGATTCCGCAACGATGATCGAGGAGCATGGCGAACCGAATACGCGCCGGGCGTTTCTAGCGGCCGCCGGCGCGGCGGGCGTGTGCTATGCCGCCGCGCTGGCCTATCCTATCTATCGTTACCTGGCCTCGCCCGAAGAGATGGCGCTAAGCGCAACGGCGGTGACCGAGGTGACGCTGAAAGATGCGCAGAAGTTGCCCGCGGGTTCGGTGCTCATGTTCAAGTTCGGCACCCGGCCTGCCATGCTCATTCACCACCAGGATGGCCGTTGGGTGGCGATGACCGCGGTGTGCACGCACCTGGGCTGCACGGTGCAGTACGAGCCCCAGGCTGACCGCATTCATTGCGCCTGCCACGGTGGCGTCTACAACCCCTATACCGGCGCCAACGTCAGCGGGCCGCCGCCCAAACCGCTCACCCTTTACAAAGTAGCGGTGAACGATACCGGCGTGGAAGTTTCGCGGGCTTGAGAACTCCAACCAAAGGAACGACTCACCTTTCTGGAACATAAGGAGCAAAGCCATGGGAATCCTCGATTTATTCAGCCTTAAAGGCAAGAACGCGCTGGTCACCGGATCCGGACAGGGCCTTGGAGCCGGTATGGCCATTGCCTTTGCACAGGCAGGCGCGAATGTCACCTTGCACAACTACGACCAGGTCTTGGAATCGACGATCGAAGAAGTGAAGAAGACCGGCGTCAGGTTCATATGCCGTTCCGGCGATGTCTGCGACAAGGCGATTGGAAGGATGCTGGTGGACGATACCGTGAAGGAGTTCGGCTCCATCGACATCCTGGTCAATAATGCGGGCACCATCCGCCGCGCCCCTGCCGCGGAGCATTCCGAAGAGTTCTGGAAGACGGTGATTGACACCAATCTCAACAGCGTTTGGTTCCTCAGCCAATACGCGGGCCGGCTGATGCTGGCGCAGGGGCACGGCAAAATCATCAACACCGCCTCGCTGCTCTCGTTCCAGGGCGGCATCCTGGTTCCCGGCTATGCCGCGGCCAAGGGCGCGGTGGCCCAGCTCACCAAGGCGCTGGCCAATGAATGGGCCGACAAGGGCATCAACGTCAACGCCATCGCTCCCGGCTACATGGCCACCGACAACACCTCTGCCCTGCGCGCCGATCCCGCGCGCTCCGCCGCGATCCTCAGCAGAATTCCCATGGGCCGCTGGGGGCTGCCTTCTGACCTGGCCGGCGCTGCAGTGCTGTTGGCCTCTGAGGCCGGCAGTTACATCCAGGGCCACGTCCTGGTTGTCGACGGTGGATGGCTCTGCCGCTAAGCCGCTTCCAGGGCCGCACAAGGAAAGGAAACAGCGAGTTCAAAGGAAAGAAGCATGACTGCAAAGACCATCACGAGCAATGTATACGATTGGATCGATGAGCGGCTGGGCCTTCCGGGAGTTGGCCGCCTTCGCGCGCCACAAGACCGTCCCCGTCCACTCCCAGTCCTTCTGGTACTACTGGGGCGGCATCTCGCTGTTCCTTTTCCTTGTCCAGTGCTTTACCGGCGTGTTGCTGCTGGTCTATTACCGGCCCGGAGCCGAAGCCTACGAGTCGGTCCGCCAGATCACCTTCGTGATGCACTTCGGCTGGCTGATCCGCTCGGCGCACTCCTGGTCCGCCAACCTGATGATCTTCTCCATCCTGGTGCACATGTTCTCCGTCTTCTTCATGAAGGCCTACCGCAAGCCGCGCGAGTTCGGCTGGCTCAGCGGCATGGCGCTGCTGGGCCTGGCCTCGGTCTTCGGCTTCTCCGGTTACCTGCTGCCCATGGACGAGCTCAGCTACTTCGCCACCAAGGTCGGCCTGCAGATTCCCGTGGCGATTCCGTGGATCGGCCCGGCGATCGCCAACATGCTGCGCGGCGGCCCGGACGTAAGCGAGTTCACCGTGCAGCGTTTCTTTGCCCTGCACGTGGTGGTGCTGCCGGCCATCTTTGTTCCTCTGCTCGGCTTCCATCTCTGGCTGGTGCAGCGCCACGGCAACGCCGTTCCGCCCTGCGAAGAAGACAAGCCTGCCGCCGAGCGCAAGACCATGCCCTTCATGCCCAACTTCCTGCGCAAGGATCTGGCCATGTGGCTGATCTCGCTCAACATTCTTGCGCTGCTGGCCTCGGTTTTTCCCTGGTCGCTGGGCAAGCAATACGATTCCGCTGGCGCCCGCTCCGGCAGGCATTCATCCCGAGTGGTACTTCATGAGTCCCTTTGAAATGCTCAAGATGCTCGGCTCACGTCTTGCCCGGCGAAGCCGGCGAAATCGCCGGCATTCTGCTCTTCACTCTCGGCATCGTGCTGTGGATTCTGATTCCCTTCTACGACACCGGCAAGCAGAGCGGACAACGCGCCCGCGCCGCGCACTATTTCGGCCTGCTGGCGGTTTTTGCCCTGCTGGCCACCACCGTCATCGGCTATTGGACGATTCGGTAAGACAGCTACTAGCTGCTAGCCCATTGTGCTGATCGAAACAGCATAACCAAAGCACAGAAAGAGCTAAGAGCTAGAAGCTAAAAGCTGCTTTTTAGGAGTAACCATGAACTATCCATTCTGGGAAATTCCATATCTCGGCTCGGGCTGGGTGATCGGCATCATCGCCATCTTCCACGTCATGATCTCGCAGTTCGCCGTTGGCGGCGGCCTCTATCTGCCCATGGCCGAGCGCAAGGCCATGCGCATGGCCGACCCCGAACTCCGCGACTGCCTGGCTGAAGCAACTGGCCAGCCACTCCAAGTTCTTCCTCATCCTCACCGGCGTCTTCGGCACCGTCTCCGGCGTCGGCATCTGGTTTGCCATCGGACTCACCCACCCCGAGGCCACCAGCACGCTGATTCACAACTTCGTCTTCGGCTGGGCCATGGAGTGGGTCTTCTTCCTGGTCGAACTGACCACGATCGCCGTCTACTACTACACCTGGAACCGGATCGACGCCAAACTTCATCTCCAGGTGGGCTGGGTCTATGCCGGCGCCTCGGCAGCCACGCTCATCATCATCAACGGCATTCTTTCTTTCATGCTCACGCCGGGCGACACCTGGCTCGCCGTTGCCGGAACCGGCCATGAAGCCAGCAAGTTCTGGAACGCCTTCTTCAATCCCACCTACTGGCCCAGCCTGGCGCTGCGCGCTTGCGTCTGCTGCTCGCTGGCCGGCGTCTGGGCGCTCATCACCTCCAGCCGCATCGACGGCGACAAGCAGCCGGCGCTCAAGATCACCATGTCCAGCTGGAGCGTCAAGTGGCTGGTGCCCTCCTTCGTCGCCATGCCCTTCCTCATGATCTGGTACTACATGATGGTCCCCGCATCGCAGCAGGCGCTGCTCACCCTGGGCATCGACACCATCAACGCCGGCACCTTCTCCACCGTCACGCGCATGGCGCTGGTCATCATCGTCACCTCGGCCACCATCGTCGGCGTCGCCTACTTACCTCGCCTATCGCAATCCGCTGGACTTCAATCTCTCCCACGCCATGGCCCTGCTGCTGCTGGCGCTCATGGCCACCGGCGCCGGAGAGTACTCCCGCGAGATGCTGCGCAAGCCCTACGTCATCGGCCACTGGATGTACTCGAACGGCGTGCGCGTTCCGTACGTAAGCCGGATCAATCAGGAGGGCTATCTAACCCACTCAAACTGGGTCTGGAACGGATCGGATGCCGGCTACTCCCGCGGCGAAGCCATCTTCCGCGGCGAGTGCGGCTCCTGCCACACCATGGATGGTTACCGCCCGATGCGGCAACTGCTCAGCGGACGCGACCGCGCCAACATCGGCAGCTTTATCACCATGCTCCACGACTACAAGCCCGACATGCCCTACCGGCGCTTCATGCCGCCCATGGTTGGCACGCAGCAGGATGTCAACGACCTCACCGACTTTCTCAACGCCAAAGTCAACCCGCCCGTCGCAAGCGTTCAAAAGACCGTGCAAAGGGCACAGAAATAATCCTTTCCACGGAGCTGCGATCTATACCGAAAGCCGGGTGCTCCAGGTCTCGATTCTGAGACCTGGGATTCCACAACCTACTCCCCGTTGATCCGGTCAATTCAGCCTGGCGGCCGCAGCGCCTCGGCGGTGAGCCTGTCCGCGCGGCGCAGGCTGGGGAAGATCACCGACCACAATCCAGCCACTGCCAGCGCGCCGATCCCGCCAATCACCGTCGCCCGCACCGCGCCCCACCACTGCGCCGTCAGGCCGCTCTCAAACTCGCCCAGTTCGTTCGATGCGCCGATGAACAGCGAATTCACGGCGCTCACCCGTCCGCGCATCTCCGGCGGCGTGGCCAGTTGCAGCAGCGAGCCGCGGATGATCACGCTGATCGAGTCAGCCGCGCCCACCACAAACAGCGCGCCCAGCGAAAGAGTCAGGTTGCGCGAGTAGCCGAAGATCACCGTGGCCGCGCCGAAGATGGCCGCGCAGACAAACAGCCGCACACCGGCGTGGCGACGGAAGGGAAAGCGGGCCATCAGCAGCGACATGGTCACCGCCCCGGCCGCCGGAGCGGCACGCAGCATTCCCAATCCGCGCGGCCCGGTGTGCAGGATGTCGTTGGCGAAGATGGGCGTCAGCGCCACCGCACCGCCCAGCAGCACGGCAAACAGGTCAAGTGAAGCAGCGCCCAGCAGCAGCGGCGAGCGGCCCATGTATTGAAAGCCCGCCAGCACCACCTTGAGCGATAGGGCGCGGTGCTCCATGCGGCCGGAACGTGTGCGCATGCTGCCGATCAGCACCAGCGACCAGCCCAGCGTGCTGAGCGTGAAGACATACACAATGCCCGCGCCCTGCAATAGTGTGTCGGGCACAAAGCGGATCAGGGGCAGCGCAAACAGCACCCCTCCAAGCGCCGGCCCGATGATGGTGGCGAACTGGAAGATCGTCGCGCCCCAGGTGACCGCGTTCACAAAGTGCGCCTCGGGAACTAGGTGAGGAATCAGCGCCGAGTTGGCCGGTCCCGAGAAGGTGCGCGCAGTGCCGATGAAGAAAAGCACCAGGTAGATGGGATGAACCCCGTGCAGCCCCACGCGGGCAAGCAGCAGCAGCGCCGTGGTGCACAGTGCCTGCAGTCCGTAGCAGACCAGGATGATCTGGCGCCGGTCGAAGCGGTCGGCCGCGTGCCCGGCAGGCAACAGAAAAAGCAGCCCCGGCAGGAACTGCGCCAGCCCCGTGTAGCCCAGATCGATGGCCCGGTGCGTAATGCCGTACACCTGCCAGGCCACAGCCACCGACTGCGCCGCGTATCCCAGAACGGCCGCCACGCGCGCCAACTGGAACCGCCTGAAGTCGCCGGAGGCAAAGGCCTCCATGCCGCGCCGGGGCGGCTTGCGGGGAAGTGTGTGCATATCCTGCAGCTAGGTTATATCGCCCAGGCGCAAAAGCGAAAGCCGCGGTTGCTCAGTACGATTCTCAGGTGTGGCTCTGAGCCCAGTCCCGGGCCCGATCGAAGCGCTCGCGATCATGCCACACACTGCGCTCCCAGTGGTCGCCGATCAGTTCGAACTGCTGCCGCGCAAAGGCCGCATCGTGGAACTTCCAGGCCAAATAGGCGATCTTGTTCTTCAGCCATTCCGTGGTCCCGTATTGCGCGGTCAGCGATTGGTATCCCCGCTGAATTCGCGGCCAGTCCATCTGGTGAACCCCAAATTCCGAACCGTTTTTTCCGATGATCGCGTTGGCAATATGGAAATAAATCTGATCGCCCTCCTCGCCTCCAACATTGTCAGCTGCCTCTTTGGCAAATGCCGATGCGTCTCCGGGTTTTCCGTCCCACTTGGGAAGAAGGTAATTCGCATATTGCTTGTAGAGGCGAAAATAGCCGGGCTCGTACTGGATGCCCGCCTCGAAGATCTCCTTCATTTGGGCCGCGTCCCAACTCTCGGCCAGGCCGACGACCATCATCTCGGAGTACCACTGCGGACACTGCTCGTGCAGGTTGGCCGCGGCTTTCAAAACCGACAGCGACTCCTGAATCCGTTCTTCGAACAGCCGCCATCCCTCCGCGGTGACCGTGTTCGCCATACCGTTGCCGCGCGCCTCCCACGCCCAGCGATGCAGGCTGGTAGCCAGGGCAACCCGCGCGGTAATGGACTCCGGACGCTGCGCAATCCAGTGCCTGAGGTGCGCAAGATGGTCCAGGGTGTCTTTGTCGCTGAGTTCCGGTTTGTCGAGCGCGCCGTAAAAATACACCAGCTTCCATTCCCCGCCAGGGGAACGGGTCTTTTCGCTGCGAAGCTGGGCGGCCATGCGGTCCAGATCGTCGAATTTTTCCGCAACCAGGTCGGATTCGATCAGCCTCGTCCACGCGCGTCCGTGGAGATTGGCTTCATCTTCCTCTGCAGACAGGCCGGTTGCCGGAGTCTGCGCCGTTTGCGCGCCCAGTGGTTTCGGAATAAAGAGAATGAGGGCAGGAACCAGAACAGGAATCAAAACGAATTTCGAGACGTACACGATCTATCCCCCTGAATCGACGCAATCATAGTACGATCCGGCCGCTGGAACAAGACGGCCCAACCCAAAGAGCCAGCAGCAAAACCCGTTATCCTAGTTCTTGGAGCCCCAATCCCAATCAGACCGTCCGGCGCCCACCGGCTTTGCTGCCGCCGCCGTTGCTCTTTGCGGCGTGGGCGCCTTTCTCGAGCTGTATTGCACCCAGCCGTTGCTGCCAATGCTGGCCCGGCTGTTCCATGCCTCGAAGACCGGCGTGGGCATGACGGTATCTGCGGCCACGCTGGGCGTAGCCTTGTCTGCGCCCATATTTGGCGCGCTCGCTGAGCGGCTGCCTCGCAAGCGCGTAATCGTGGTTTCGTTGCTCGGCGTGAGCATTCCCACTCTGCTGGCCGCCACCTCCACTTCGCTCGCGCAGCTCATCTTCTGGCGCTTTCTCCAGGGCATCACGGTGCCCGGCATCATTGCCGTCGTCATTACCTACATCGGCGAGGAGTGGCCGCCGGACAAGGTCGCCCTCATCATGAGCTTCTACGTGAGCGGAACCGCGCTGGGCGGCTTTCTGGGCCGTGTTTCCAGCGGCATTCTGGCCGACCGGTTCAGTTGGCAGGTGAGCTTTCTGGCCCTGGGCGCGGCCTCTCTGGCCGGAGCGGCGGCGGTGGCGGCTTGGCTTCCACGTGGACATCGCCGTGCGCCTCCGCCGGCCTTGAAGGTCGCTGAGACCCGCTTCTTCTCCCAGGTGCGGGGGCTCTTTCGCAGCCGTCGCCTGGTGGCCACCTTCGCCGTGGGGTTCAACCAGCTGTTTTCGCTGGTGGGCGTCTTCACGTGGATCACCTTTTACCTCAGCGCCCCACCATTTCTCCTCTCCACCACCGCGCTCAGCTCGCTGTTCTTCGTCTACCTCATCGGCCTCGTGGTTACGCCGGGAGCCGGTTACCTCATCACGCGCGTCGGCCTGCGCGCGGGGATTTCCGGAGCCATCCTGTGCTCCATGGCCGGCGTTCTGCTCACGCTGGCCTCTTCGCTCGCGGTCGTGATTGCGGGTCTGGCGCTGCTGGCGTCCGGCGTGTTCATTGCCCAGACCGCGTCCAGCAGTCACTTGCGCGTGGCTGCCCCGGCCGGAGCGCGGGTTACGGCAGCGGGGCTTTACGTCACTTGCTACTATTTGGGCGGCGCGGCTGCCGGCGTGGTTCCGGGGGCCTTCTGGGCCTTGGGCGGGTGGCCTGCCTGCGTGGGCTTCATCGTAGCCATGCAGGCCGTGGGGCTGGCGATTGCCCTGCTGGGCTGGCGGACGCCCAAAGCCGCATAAAGCCCTGAATCGGCAATCCATGAACCCCGACGGCAGGCAAACGAATCTATTGAAAGGTATGCACTGCAAGCAGTAGGCCTGGTACCAGGCCACATTCAGCTCCCACGGCGCCGCACCTCCCCGGCCAGCCAAAACAAAAGAAAAGAGACAGAGGAAAAGACTGTTGTCCGAATTGCAGCCAGCATCGCCGGCCCCGGCCAGGCACATGGAGAATCCCAACCCGGTCGCGCCCGCAGCCTGGAAGCCGAGGGTCAATCCCTGGCTGATCGCCATGACGGTCGCGCTGGCGGCTTTCATGGAGGTGCTGGACACCTCGATCGCCAACGTAGCGCTGCCGCACATTGCCGGTACGCTTGGCGCCAGCACCGATGAGGGAACCTGGGTCCTCACCAGCTACCTGGTCTCGAATGCCATTGTCTTGCCGCTGGGCGGCTGGGCTTCTAGCCTGATGGGACGGCGCAACTTCTTTGTTTTCTGCATCGTGGTCTTTACCGTTGCCAGCTTCCTCTGCGGCGCAGCGCCCACCCTGCCCATGTTGCTCATCTTCAGGGTGTTGCAGGGAGCGGGCGGCGGCGGAATGCAGCCCATGGCCCAGGCCATCATGGCTGACTCTTTCGAGCCCCACAAGCGCGGCCAGGCCTTTTCCATCTACGGCTTGGTCACCGTCCTCGCGCCCTCCATCGGCCCCACGCTGGGCGGCTGGATCACCGACAACTTCTCCTGGCGCTGGATCTTCTTCATCAACATCCCGGTCGGTATCCTGGCATTCATTCTGGTCACCCGGCTGGTCGACGATCCGCCTTGGATCAAGCCCGACCGCTCGCGGTTGCGGCACATGGATTACCTCGGCCTCGGCTTTCTCACCATCGCCATGGGCGGGCTGCAAATCATGCTCGACAAAGGCGAAGAGAACGACTGGTTCTCGTCAGGCTTCATCCAGTTCTTCGCGTTCCTGTTTGTGGGCGGCATGATCGGCCTGGTCATGTGGGAGTGGTGTCAGAAAAACCCGCTCATGAATCTCAAGCTCTTCCGCTACAAGAATTTCGCCATCTGTTGTTTCCTTATGATGCTGGTGGGTGGGGTGCTTAACGCCAACACCGTGCTGCAGCCGCAGTTCATGCAGCAACTGCTGGGATGGACCGCTACCAACGCCGGCATGGCGCTCACTGCGGGAGGCATCACGCTGCTTTTCGTCATGCCCATGGCCGGATTCGCCACCGGCAAGGTCTCCGCACGCACGCTCACCGTGATCGGATTTAGCATGTTCGTGCTCACCTTCCGCTATGCGGCCAGGGTCACCACTCTCGACATGACCTTCCCTGCCGCTTCGTGGCTGCGCGTCGTCCAGATGCTTCCCCTGCCGTTCTGCTTCATCTCCATCACCACCGCTGCCTATGTGGGCATGCCCAGGGAGCAGAGCAACCAGGTGGCGGGATTGATCAACTTCGCCCGCAATATCGGCGGCAGCATCCTCATCGCCATCACCAACGCACAGGTCACCCATCGGGCCGAATGGCACCAGCAGCATCTGCAGAGCGCAATGCAGCCGGGCTCCATCGCTTTCCAGCAGCATTCCCAAACCCTGGCCGGCTTCTTTAGCGGCCGCTTTGGCGATGCCAACGGAATGAGCATGGCGCTGGCCAACATCTATTCCCAGCTCAACCGCCAGGCCCAGATGCAGGGTTACCAGGACGTGTACATGGAGTTGTCGTGGATGTCGATGGGGTTGGTGGTGCTGGCCTTCCTGCTCAGCAAGAACAGGCCCGGCGCTGGCCCAGGCGCATCTGCAGTGCACTGAGGGTCGATCACTTCATTGAACAGAAACCGCATCCAGGATGCGCCTTCCCTCGCCTTCCCGTTGGCCCTTCCCGCCAATTGAGCCTATAATTCGTGCCAGAAATCAATCAACTCGAAAGGATGCCTGTTTCCGGCATCTGTTTTGAGGAGGCTGCTATGTTGAAGTCGATTCTGCTCTTTTCCGCAGCGGTTCTATTCGCGTTTAATCCAATGCCGACTCAGGGAGGCAGACCGCAAGAGCCCACCCCTGCTCCCGCTCCCGCTCCTACTCCTGCTCCCGCTCCTGCACAAGAGCCCGCTCCCGTTCCCGCACAGGAGCCCGCACCCCCGCCCGCGCTCGTCACTACCGCTTCCAATCCCGTAAAGCCAACCGCTGAGTCGCAGGCCAAGGCCAAGAGTCTCTATCAAATCGACTGTGCGCTCTGCCATGGAGACCATGGAAATGGCCAGACCGATGTGGCCAAGAGCATGGAACTGACGATGCCCGACTTCACGAATCCGAAGTCGCTGGCGGGCTTGCAGGATGGGCAACTGTTCGACATCATTCGCAACGGCAAGGACAAGATGCCTCCTGAGGCTGCCGGCCGCGCAAACGACACTTTGGTATGGAACCTGATTATTTACCTTCGCGGTATGTCCAAGTCGCAACCGCTCGCGCCGGCCAAATAATTCCCGTCGCGGCACGCCTGGCAAGCTCACGCATCAAGGCGATGTCCGGTCTCGGCGATGAGCCAGAAGCAGCTTTAATTCCTTCTCCATCGTGCCCAGATCGGTTTCACCTTGAAACTGCGCCCGCACCACGCCATTCCTGTCGATCAGGTAGGTCATTGGCAGTCCGAGCACGCCGCCATAGCGTTCTCCGAGCCTGGCGTCGCCCATGGCTACGGGATAGTTCAACTTCAGCTTTGCCACCAGGCTGCGCACCCCCTCGGGACCGTCGTCCATTGAGATTCCGATAACCTGGAGACCCTGCGGGCCGTAGTGCCGCTGCCATGCGGTGAAGACTGGCATCTCCAACTTGCACGGCCCGCACCAGGTAGCCCAGAAGTTGAGCAAAACTACCTTGCCCCGGAAGCTGCGCAGATCGAGGCTCGCGCCGCTCAGGTCTCTGCGCACAAACTCCGGCGCCTTTCTGTCGACCAGGGACTCGGCGGCGAAAGCGGCAGGCGCACCGGCAGCAAAAATGGCTCCCAGGAACAAACTGGTAAGAAGCAAGCGGCGCATCCGGGGCCGTGCTTCGCATGCTGCGCCCAGCGCGGGAGCCGCCTTTTCCATCGAATCCCTGCTATTTGCTGCGCTCAACCGGGTACCCCTTGTCCACCCATCCAGTTCCGAAGTTGTCCCCCAGGTAGAGAACCTTCAAGCGGGTAAATCCCAGACCGTGCAGCAGCCTGAACGCGGGCCCCACGTTGGGGCAGCGATTCCACGGGCAACAGCCGCAATACAGCACAATGAACGTTGTGCGGGGGAGCGGCGCAACCCTGTTTTGAAGCTGCTGGAGCCCCTCGGCCTGCGAACCCGGCCCGGCGTATTCCGCCCCCGCGATGTGAGCCTGGGCAAACAGCACGCGCGAGCCCACCTGCAACACCAACGGCTTGTCTCCGCCCCCGGCGTGCAGCAGCCGGTTCAACTCCTCGGGCTGAATCAACTGCGCCTGCGGAATTGAAAATGCGCTGTTCTCCGATGGCGCACCGAAGGGTCCTTGCGCTCGCATCGGCGTGTGCGCAAGAAAAAGCACTGCGAGAACGCCAACCGCACCCGCCCTCTTCAAGAAACCAAAGATCATTGGGAATAACTCCGCAACCAGTGTACGTCGCGGAGTACAGCAGTTCCACAATTACCGCTCCCCGAATCCACGAGTCTCCAGCGGCATTTTCATCGGGAAAATGCCCCTCCACGTCGTGCAAATGGCCAAGTGAATTGGGAAAGCTCTGGCCGGCGGGAGAGCTGGCCACAAACGAAGACGCCAGAGACCGAAGTCTCTGGCGCCTCAATAGGGTGAACTCACAAGTTACTCGGACCATGCATCAACCCGTTCAGCCTTGCGATGGGTCCCCGGGTTGCCCCGATTTCCGCATCTCTAAGGCTGGACCCGCGATGGATCTTCGAGTTGCCCCGAATCTCGCATCCTTCGGCGCGTCCGGCGCTCGAGCCTCGGGTCGCCCCTCAGCCTGGCTCTTCCAGTCGCGCCTCCCGATGAGGCTGCGAGTTGCCCCGCACCCTGCATCTTCGGGCCGTGCCGGCGATGGATCTTCGAGTTGCCCCGAATCTCGCATCCTTTCCGCGCCACCCACGGTGAAGCTCCAGGTTGCCCCTCGGCTTCGCTCCGCCAGTCGCGCCTCTCGATGAGGTCCCAGGTTGCCCCGGCACCTGCATCTTCCGGCCTTGCCGGCGACGGATCTTCGAGTTGCCCCGAATCTCGCGTCCTTCAGCGCTACTGGCTATAAATTCCCGGGTTGCCCCGAATCTTCACTCGTCCAGTTGCGCCTGCCGATGAGGCTGCGGGTTTCCCCGCACCCTGCATCTTCCGGCTGTGCCGGCGACCGATCTTCGAGTTGCCCCGAATCTCGCGTCCTTCGGCGCTCCCGGCGCTTAAGCCTCGGGTTGCCCCTCGGCTTCACTCTCCAGTCGCGCCTCCCAGTGTGGTTGCGGGTTGCCCCGCCCCGTGCACCTTCCGGCTTCGCCTTGGGTTTGAGTCTCCGGGTTACCCCGAATCCTCGCTCCTTCGGCTCCGGCTGATGGGTCTCCGAGTTGCCTCGGACCCCGCACCCTCCGGCTTCGCCGTCCCTGCGTCTTCGGGTTGCCCCGAATCCTGCATCTACGGCTGGGTCGATGATGACTCCCGGTTCTCCTCGAACTTTGCATCCTCAGCAAGGCTGCGGATGAATCTTCGCGTCCAATCGGGCTTTGCACATTCCCGTCTGACTCTCGTATGCATTCTCTCAATCTCGTTTGGCCCTTCCACCACCGGCAAGCCGGCGATGAACTGCCAAATTCAACCGCATCCTGCATCGTCCTGTCAGGCCGGAACTGCGTTTCCAATTCCCTGCCAGGTCATCAACTGAGGGTGAGCTTAGGCGTGTTGAATCTGTGGAAGCAAGTGCAAAAAGACGCGAAACCTGTGGATTTCACCAAGGTTGGTGCATAAATCGACGCTCTATGAAAAGTGTGAGTATTTCTGCGCTTTGCGAGGCTATTTGCAGCCTTTGGCTGCCGGCTTTCAGCTTCAGAATAACGGCTTTCAACCGCCATTGAGCGCCGACGGGAGTTTATCTTCCGCAAGATAAGTCGGGTTCCCCAGGTCGCGCATTTGAGACCTGAGATAACTACTACCCCACCAAAACTCCCTTGGCAAACATCTGTTTGATCCCCCGCAGCGCTTGCCGTGTCCGCTCTTCGTTTTCAATCAGCGAAAACCGCACATGCCCATCCCCGTAATCGCCAAACCCAATCCCCGGCGAAACCGCCGTCTTGGCTTCTGTCAGTAGCAGCTTGGAGAACTCCAAAGAGCCAAGGGCCTGGAACGCTTCGGGAATCCGCGCCCAGACGAACATGGTCGCTTTCGGCAACGCCACCGGCCAGCCCAGCTTGTTAAGGCCCTCGACCAGCACGTCGCGCCGCTTGCGGTAGTTATCGCAGATCTCATGCACGCACTCCTGCGGCCCTTCGAGAGCGGCGATCGACGCCACCTGGATCGGCGTAAACGTCCCGTAGTCGAAGTAGCTCTTAAGCCGCGCCAGCGCCGACACCAGCACCGGGTTCCCGACCATGAAGCCCACGCGCCAGCCGGGCATGTTGTAGCTCTTTGACAAGGTGAAGAACTCGACCGCTACGTCCTTGGCGCCGGGAACTTCGAGCACGCTGGGCGGCTTGTAACCGTCGAAGGCGATATCGGCGTAGGCCAGGTCGTGGATCAGGTGGAAGCCGTACTCGCGGGCCAGCTCCACCAATCTCGCCAGGAAGGGCAGGTCAACACACTCCGTCGTCGGGTTCGAAGGGAAGTTGACGATCAGCGCCTTCGGCCGCGGTGTCATGCGCGGAATCAGGTCCTCGAGTTGCCGGAGAAATTGCTCTTGGTCGTGGACCGGCACGCTGACAATGTGAGCGCCGGCGATGACCGGGCCGTAAATGTGAATCGGGTAGCTGGGATTGGGCACCAGCACCGTGTCGCGTGAGTCGAGAATGGCCAGGCAGAGGTGCGCAATCCCCTCTTTCGACCCGATGGTGACAATGGCCTCCGTGTCGGGGTCGAGATCGACGTTGTAGCGGGCTTTGTACCAATTCGTAATCGCCCGGCGCAGGCGCGGAATGCCCCTCGAGACCGAGTAGCGGTGAGTGGGCGGTTTCAGGACCGACTCCACCAGCTTGTCCACGATGTGTTTCGGCGTGGCCCCGTCGGGGTTGCCCATGCCGAAGTCGATGATGTCTTCGCCGCGGCGGCGTGCCGAGACCTTCATCTCCCCGGTGATGTTGAAGACGTAAGGCGGGAGGCGCTGTATGCGAGAGAACTCTTCCATCTGATAAGTCTAAGGCAAAGCAGCCGAAACCATGGGGCACGCTCATGGGTGGTGCGCTGATGGCGGCGAGTGAAGGGTTGTGGATTCCCATCCCTAAAATCGGGAAATGGGGTACCCGGCTATCCCGGGGATCGCGGCGCAGGCACAAGGTTTCACGGCAAATTGTTCCCTTTTATACAGCGTTCCAGACCCACGGTGAGAAAATGGAAATGGAACCAGTCCGCCGCATCGAGCGGGGCTGCAACTGTTCCCATCCGGGAAACGCGGCCTGAAGCTTCTGATCGTGCTCGCATAGCAGCCACTCTTCCTATTCTTTCTGTTGAGAGGTGGCTTATGAACGCCTTGTTGATCTACCCGGAATTCCCCGACACATTCTGGAGCTTCAAACATGCGCTCAAGTTTCTGGGCAAGCGGGCGGCGCAGCCTCCGTTGGGGCTCATGACGGTAGCCGCCTTGCTGCCGCGCTCTTGGAAGAAGCGGCTGGTAGACACCAACGTTGAGCGCCTGCGCGACCGCGATCTGGCCTGGGCCGACGTGGTGCTCGTCAGCGGTATGCACATCCAGCGCGAGTCGCTTTTGAGTGTTGTCGAGCGTTGCCGCGCCCGCGGACTTCGCACCGTGGTCGGCGGTCCGATTACCAGCAGCCTGCCCGCGGCCGAGCTCAAGGCGGACCACGTTGTGATCGGCGAGGCGGAAAGCCTGATCGCCGATCTGGCGCTGGGTTTGGAGCAGGGAACGGCCAAACCGGTTTATCAGGCCTCAGAACGACCGGAAATGGCCACCAGCCCGCTGCCCGACCTGAGCCTGATCAAGATGAAGCGCTACTCGACCATGACCGTGCAGTACTCCCGCGGCTGCCCGTTCAACTGCGAGTTCTGCGACATTATCGAAATCTACGGCCGCCGCCCGCGCACCAAGGCAGTGGCTCAGGTGCTGGCCGAACTGGACCAGTTGCGCCTTGCGGGATGGCGCGACACGGTGTTTATCGTCGACGACAACTTTATCGGCAACAAATCTCGAGCCAAAGATCTGCTCCGGGCGCTGGCCGAGTGGCGCAGGGAATACAAGATCGAATTCGACTTCCTTACCGAGGCCTCCCTCAACCTTGCCGACGATCCGGAACTGATGCAGCTCATGAAGGACGCGGGGTTTAAATCTGTCTTTCTGGGCATCGAGACGCCGGATGAATCGGGCCTGGTCGCCTGCAACAAGCTCCAGAACACGCGTCGCAGCCTGCTGGATAGCGTGGCCCTCATCCAGAGCTACGGCATGCAGGTAATGGGCGGCTTTATTCTCGGCTTCGACACCGATCGCGAAGACATCTTCGACCGCATGGTCGACTTCATCCAGAAAAGCGGCATTCCCATCGCCATGGTCGGCCTGCTCCAGGCCATGCCCGGCACCCAACTCTTCCGGCGGCTGCACCAGGAAGGCCGGATTGTGGATTCAGGCGGCGGCAATAATACCGACAGCAAGCTCAACTTCCTGCCCCACATGGATGCGGCCAAGCTGGTGGAGGGTTATCGCTCGGTGATGAAGCGGCTCTACTCCAGCGGGGCCTATTATGAGCGCGTCAAGGTCTATCTGAACCGTACCCAGCCGAAGCCAGGCAAGCGGGCGGGGGGAGAGCGCGTGAAGAGTCAGCCCTGGATAACGCCGGATAACCTGCGCGCCCTCGTCAATTCGATCGTCCGCCAGGGCATCTTTGGGCGCCAGCGGTGGAGCTACTGGAAGTTTCTGGCGGCTGCGGCTACGCGCTATCGCAGTTGCTTCGGCGTCGCCATGACCCTCGCGGTCATGGGTTATCACTTCCAGGTGATGACGCGGAAGATGTCGAAGGCTTTGGACGTGGCGGCTCTGACAGCCGTGGCGGAAGAGGCTTCGGTCAGCGAAACCAGCGGTCTGTAGACGCATAGGAACGCATGAACGTCACGCTGCCCGTGTGCCTCGCTCCGCGAACTTCATGCTACCCCCAGGGACCTTATACTTGGGGACCTTATACTTTGAGACATGCAAGAATTTCTACCTGTCGACGAACAGATGGACCTGCTCCAGAAGGGCGCGGCGGAGATTATCCGCCTAAGCGACCTGCGCGAACGCCTTGAAGACAGCCGCAAGACCGGCCGCCCCTTGCGCGTGAAGGCTGGCTTTGATCCCACCGCTCCTGACCTGCACCTAGGCCACACTGTACTCATGCGCAAGCTGCGCCACTTTCAGCAACTCGGGCACACGGTCATTTTTCTGGTCGGCGATTTTACCTCGCTCATCGGCGACCCCACCGGCCGCAACGTCACCCGCAAGCCCCTCACGCGCGAGCAGATCGACGAGAACGCCGAGACCTACAAGGCCCAGGTCTTCAAGATTCTCGATGAAAAGGCGACCGAGGTCCGCTACAACTCCGAGTGGCTGGGCAAGCTCGGCTACGAGGGCACCATCCGCGTCACCTCGCACTTCACTGTCTCGCAGATGCTGGAGCGGGATGAATTCCACAGCCGTTTCCAGGCCGAGCAGCCCATCAGCCTGCACGAGCTGCTGTATCCGGTGATGCAGGGCTACGATTCCGTCGCACTCAAATGCGACGTGGAGCTGGGCGGCACGGATCAGAAGTTCAACCTGCTTTGCGGCCGCGAGCTGCAGCGCCACTATGGCCAGAAGCCGCAGATTGTGCTGATGACGCCGATTCTCGAAGGCCTCGACGGCGTCCAGAAGATGTCGAAATCGCTCGGCAACGCCATCGGCATCAACGAGCCGCCGGCCGAGATGTACGGCAAACTCATGTCCATCTCCGACGAATTGATGTGGAAGTACTGGGTCTTCCTCACCGACCTGCGCCAGTCTGAGGTGGATGCAATGCAGGCAAAGGTGGCCGCTGGCGCGATGCATCCAATGGAAGTGAAGAAGAATCTTGCCTTTCAAATCGTTACAGATTTCCATTCTTACGACGAGGCCAAACGCGCGGATAATAACTGGTGGGCGACTGTCCAGCAGAAGATGGAAACCGGCGATCTGGAAGAGGTTCGCGTGAGGGCAGCGCATTTCTGGACTAGCTCCGACAGCCGGGGCCGGGTGGCGAAGTTGGCGGTATTGGCCGGACTCGCTGACTCTGCCGCTGAGGCAGATCGCAAGCTGAAAGAGGGTGCCGTAAGAATCGATAGCGAAGTCGTGAAACAGGCTCATATTTTGATCCCTTCGGGAACCAAAAGAACGATCAGGATTGGGAAACGCGCGAAGATCGTTTACATGTACTTTCCCGTCGCTGGAGATCGTGTCGCGATTGACAATAGGCCAGGACTTTATGAGGTAGTCTCCGCGAGCTATGGCTCGTTGGCCACGGTCAATCTTCTTGACAGCCAGGGACGGCCCATCTTCACGGAGCAGGTCCCGCCGGGCGTTCTCTCCCCTGCATAGCCTGCAAGAGCGCTCCAGCCCTGGCGCTTTCTAGTCTTTGTGTGACGTGGACTGCGACAACAGATGCTCGCTCTGCGCCTTCGTGCCATACCGGAGGTACAGGGGCCTTCAGGCTCCTGAAAACCAGCCGCTCGGCAAACATGGCTTTAGCCACGGGCCCTTCGTTTGCCCCACTAAAACCTCACAGTCAATCCCGTGCGGCCTAATCTCTCCAGAATGGCGTTTCTAAATCAGCCAAATGGCGTATACTGGGAGCGGAGGCCAACCATGGCGACCCATTCCGTTCCCGATGTGCTTGGCGGTGAAGTTGTACTCGGCAGGCCGGCAAACAAAGGCGGAGCTCTGGCCGAACTTGTGCGTGAGGGGCTGCCGGTTAAGGCGCTGCTGCTCCTTGCCGAGCGGCTGGACATGCGCCAGGCGGAAATCTCTGAAAAGATTGGCATTCCCAAGCGCACGCTCTCCAGGCGGCTCACGCAGCACTCCCGGCTGACGGCTGCCGAATCGGACCGGGCCGTGCGCCTGGCCCAGGTTTACTCGACGGCAGCGGAAACGCTGGGCGACGGGGACAAGGCGGCGGCGTGGCTCAAAACGCCGAATCGAGCCCTGCGCGGGGGCCGTCCGCTGGACCAGTTGGACACCGATCCGGGTGTCCGCGAAGTCGAAGATGTGCTGGGCCGCATCTCCTACGGCGTTTATAGCTGATGCAAATTTGGCGCATCTCTCGGGCGCGGTTTGCCGATGAGGCGTTCTCCGGCCTGGGGGCGCGGCGCTTCGGCGGTCGGTGGAACACCCCTGGCGTGCCGATGGTCTACGCATCGTCATCGCTGGCGCTGGCGGCCATCGAGCTGTTTGTTCATCTGGAGCCCAATCTGCAACCGGACGATCTGGTCTCGATTGCGGCGCGGCTTCCGAAGGGAGAGCCGGCGAAGCGCCTGGGACCGGAAGAGCTGCCGCCCGCATGGTGGACAGACGATTTCGAGCCGCTGCGGGCGATTGGAGATAGATGGATTCGCGAGAAGAGCTCGCTGGCTATCGAGGTTCCCTCGGCGGCCCTGCGCGCCGAATGGAATGTGCTTGTGAACCCTCTGCACAACGCGATTGCGGAGATCATGGCCGAGGAGCCCGAGCCGTTTCATTTTGACGCGCGGATGTTCCGGTAAGTTGGGGGCGGGGCTGGTGGTTTCCCAAGTACCTGGGGCGGGAATAGGGCACCCGGCAAGGAGCGACGCTGCTCAAGTGGTAAGATCAGTCCCATTCAGCCAAAGACGATGAATATTCGTGCTCTTGTCGAAGGTCAAAGCGTAATTCTCCCGCTCGAGGATGAAGAGTGGCAGAACCTGCAGCGGCGACTCCGCGCAAGAGAGGTCCAGGTCACGTTACCTTGCTGTAATGGCCTTGGATACATGCGTGTAAGCCCACTGGGCACACAACACTTCGTTCATCACAATGACGTTGGATGCGGACCGGAATCGGAGATCCACGCCTTAGCCAAGATGGAGATCGTGAGCGCTTGTAAGGATTTGCACCTTGAGGCCATTCCCGAGTTCGTTGGAGACGGGTGGCGTGCGGATGTGTTAGTCAGGCACCCGAAATGGCAATGCTGCTTTGAAGTTCAAGTTAGCCCACAGTCGTTCCAAGAGACTCTTCGGAGGCAGCAGGTTTACCAGGACAGCGCATTAAGATGCTGTTGGCTCTTCACCGACCTGCCTCAGAGGCAGGCACTTAGTCGAGATCGAGCTGCCCCTCCTCTCGCAACGTGCCACGCCGATGTTTCAATTCCGAGAATTAGGTCAAGGCGGCCGTTCCAGATTCTCTGTGGAGGTAAACGGCGTAGGTCGGCCACTGCGGCAGTTTGTGGCTGACCTCTTGACAAAGAGGCTCAGATACTCGCGATCAAACCTGGTCGGCGGCATCACGGCCAAGGTTCGTCTGTGGAAGACCTTTTGCCCGAGTTGTGGATTTGCGATGCACTTCTTTCATGTTGATGACCTTCAAGGTAAGACTCAGTGCGGTGCACAAATCAGCCTGGAACACAACCGGTACTCGCTGCTCTATCCGGAATCCTACACTCCGTTCCTGGAGTTCTACCTGAGGGGTGTTCCGCCGGAGATCCGGGAGTTTCTGCACCTCGAAACTCAGGATGGAATGCCGTTCCGCGAGTTCACATGCACCGGATGCGGCCGAACACGGCTTGCTGAGAGGCCCACAGATTTGTCAAACCTTAAGAGCATGACGTGCCTTGGCTTCATTGCCGGCTCAGAGGGGCTTGTCGAGATTCCCGTGAACCATTGGTGCGACAGCCCGCATTGTGCTCCCGCTGACCCCAGTTCTCCATGCGAAATTCAGGATGTTCTCTCGAGGCCAGATTTGAGGTGGAAGTGCCACGGGGCCTACAACTTTCGACGCACCATCGACTACAAGCAGAAACTCCCCTATCGTCAGTACGCAGCCTACGCTTCGCTGAGCTGATAGGCCCGTCTTCTGGGCCCAGGAATTCGCTACCCCTAGTAATAGTCAGCCTTCGTATCAGCAGCAAAAACTCTGGCTCAGAGGCTGCGTCAATTCCGAAAGATTCCGCGCGGCAAGATTCTCACCCACCCAGCGCAAACCCTCGCGCCGATTCCAGCAGTTTCGCCACCGACTCCTTCGAACACGACTCGGTATAAATCCGCAGCAGTGGTTCCGTCCCGCTGGCGCGCAGCAGCAGCCAGGTCTCGGCGGCGTTCGGCTTGGCCTTTGCTTGGGGATTGTCGAGGTAGAACTTGACCCCGTCCAGATTGTCCTGGCGCAGGATGGGCATTCCGGCAAACACCGGATCGCCCGTTTCGAGAGCGCGCGCCCGTGCAATCGCCCCGTTCTTGACGTCGTCGGGTATGGTCAGATCGACGCGGCCGTACTGATGTTCGCCGTATTCGGCCTGCAGGTCGGCTACCAGTTGCCCCATCGTCTTGCCTTCCTCGGCCATCACGTTGGCCAGCAGCAAGGCGTTCAGCAGGCCGTCGCGCTCGGGCAGGTGGCGCTGGAAGCCGATGCCGCCCGACTCCTCGCCGCCCATCAAGATCTCGCGCTCCAGCATCAGGTCGCAGACAAACTTGAAGCCGATGCCGTGTTCGATCAGCTCGCGGCCGTATTTCTTTGAGATGCGATCGAGCATCTTGGTGGTGTTGAAGGCCCGGGTAACAGCGCCGGGCCAGCCCTTTCGCCGCAGCACCCAGCTCAGCAGCACCGAATATATCTTGTGCGGATCGACGAAGTTTCCATCCTCATCCGTCGCGCCGATGCGGTCCGCGTCGCCGTCCGTGCACAGGCCGGCCTGGCAGCCGTTTTCGACCACCGCCTCGCCCAGGGCGCGGATGTGCGGCTCGATAGGCTCGGGATTGATGCCCGGAAAAAGCGGGTCCGGATTCGACCGAATCTGCACGTGCGCCACGCCGACGCGGGCAAAAATGTCGGCGATGATAGTGCCGCCGGCGCCGTACATCGAGTCGATGCAGAACTTCATCCCCGATTTCGCGATCAGGTCGAGATCCGCAAAGCTCTCGATGGCCTTAAGGTACGTAGGCAGAAAATCCACTTCCTGAATCGTCGCCGGCGTCGCGGCACGAGGCGCCGGTTGGCCCAGATAGGACTCGATTTCGGCAATGATTGAGGGCTTGCCCGACCCTCCGTACCAGGCCTTGTACTTCACGCCGTTCCACTGCGCCGGATTGTGCGACGAGGTAATCATGATGCCGCCCGCCGCGCCGCGCTCGCGCACCCCGAAGCTGAGCGCCGGCGTAGGCGTAACAGCGTGGGCCAGCATTACCGGAATGCCGGTGGCCGCCGCAACCTCGGCGCAGGCGCGTGCAAACGCTTTTGAGAGGAAGCGCGTGTCGTAGCCGATGCACAATCCCTTGGCGGGGTCTTCCTTGGCGTGTATGTAAGCCGCGATGGCTTCGGCGGCGGTGCGCACATTGGCAAAGGTGAAGTCGTCGGCGATAACGCCGCGCCATCCGTCGGTTCCAAACTTGATTTGAGGATGAGGCATGGTTCCTGGTTCCCGTTCTCGCAAGATAATACAGTATGCGCGGCGTTCCGCACGCGGCAAGTCACGCGTTGTCGCACACGGGAAAGCTCATGCAGTTCGCAAACTCATCCTGGAAGCCGGGGTCGGCGGCAAGACTTACATGCTCGATGGCGGGCAAGGCGGGTTCCTCGGCGGCCAGCAACAGCATCTTCGCTCCGTGCAGCGCCGTGTTTCCGGCAGCGTGGACCAGCTCGCGGGGCGCTCCAATCAGGCCAATGCGGATGGCGCTCTCAATCTGCACATAATTGCCGAATGCGCCCGCAAGGTGAATGCTCTTGAGGTCGCCGGCGCTTGCGCCCAGGCGCTTGAGCAGCAGCTTGAATCCCGAAGCAATGGCAGCCTTCGCCAATTGCAGTTCGCGAATGTCAGCCTGGTAAAGAACCACCGGCCCGGCGACCGGGAAGAGTTTTGTGCCGTCGGCAATGCGCCCCGAGGCCAGAATTTTGCCGCTACGGAGCCCCGCCGCAACCGCGTCGACAACTCCGCTGCCGCAGATGCCCCGGGGTTCCACATCTCCGATCACTGTGGCTTTCATTTCGCCGCCGGTAAGCGACACGTAGGAAATGGCGCCGGTGGCCGCGCGCATTCCCATGCGAATGGAACCGGCTTCAAAGGCCGGGCCGGCCGCCGTGGACGCACAGACAACTCCGTGACGGTTGCCGATGGCGATTTCGCCGTTGGTGCCCAGGTCTATCAGCGCCATCAGATCGTCGCTCCGGGCAATGCCCGTAGCAATAATTCCGGCCAGAATGTCAGAACCGACAAAGCCGCCCAGGCAATGCGCAAAGCGAATGGTGCAGCCTGCGCCGAGCGGCCATCCCAGCTCCCGCGCCTCAAAGCTCTGCACGCCCAGGTGAGGCGAAACGAACGGCGCATGAGAAAGCGGCTCCACGTCGCGCCCTGAAAACAGGTGGTGCATCACCGTGTTGCCCACCAGGACGACCTCGACAATCTCTTCTTCGCGTCCCCTGGCCAGGCGCGCGATCATCTGCCCCAGTGCCGTGCGCACCGCACGAGTCAGATCGTCGCCGCAAAGAGCCGCGCGGATTCTGCTCATCACGTCGGACCCGAATCTGGCCTGCGGGTTGAGCTCGGTCTCCACTCCCAGAACGCTGCCTGAAGCCATGTCGACGATCTGCGCGGCCATGGTGGTGGTGCCCAGGTCGATGGCGATACCCAAGCCATGCTTTCCCGCGCCGGCCAGGCCGGCATTGTCCGTGAGCACGTCCATGTGCCACTGGCCGCACTCCAGCACCAACGGCATCTGTGCCCGTGCTTGGCAGGCCAGCCGCCAGCCGGCGGCAAGTCGTTCGGCTGAAAAGGCGGTGCGGTCCGCGTCCGTTACTTCGAGCGCCCCGACCAGCACGCGCACCCCGCAACCGCCGCAGCCGCCTGTTCCTCCGCATGGAAACTCAACCCCATGCCCGGAGAGCGAGGAGAGCAGCAAGGCGCCGCGCGGCACGTCCACCTCCACCGCGAGCGGCTCCAGTCGAATCCGCACCTCTTCCGCGCTCATGCCCAGTCCACGCTCATTTGGCATCCATGATTCCATCGCCCAGCGTTGCCCGGATACTTGCGCCGGGCGTCACTACCAGAAAGCTGGCCGCATCCCACTCCCCGTTCACCAGGCGCTCCAGCAGCGTTAGAGATCCCTTGACCTCTTCAAATGCCCATCCCTCTTTCTCTGCCTCTGCGCGAGCTCGAATGCGGCTCGCATCGTCTGAGGCTATGCCTGTGGAGATGTAGGTCAGCCCGGAATAATGCCGGCGAAAGGCGTTGAATTGTTCAAAGAGATAGTTGCCGTTCTCCTCGCCATATTTGGCGATGAGTTCCTCGCGGGTGCGGCGCTCGCCAAGTGGGCTTTTCGCGGAGGCAAATGCCGGCTCCAGCATCATCCCCGGCGTTTGAAACTCGATCCAGCCCGGAGAGCGATAGTAGACGCCGGGATGGCCTTCGAAATATGCCTGATAGGCCTGGTGGCTCCCCATCAGCAAGCCAATACAGTCGTGAACCCGGGGAATGACGAGCTGCGTCTTTCCCGCGCGCAGCCCTTCGGTGCCCCGGCCGCAAAGCGCGTATCCCAGCAGGATGGCGTCGTAACCGTCATTGTCCGCCGCATCGATCCGCTCCTGCAGGTGTGGCAGCATCCCCACGCCCAGATCGTGCAGCCCCATCGCCAGCGCCTCCACATCAATCGAGTGGGGCGACCGCGAGACAACGTCCTCCATCTCCCGCGTGAGCACTTGGCAAATGATCGCTTTGAATCGCATGGTTAGAGCGGTTCTCCAATGCCTGACGCGGCGCGCAATCCTCGCGATTTGGCAAGCCTGCTTTGCCCGCGTTAACTACAAGAAAAGCGCTCGGCCTGATTACAGAGCATAGCTGGCTTTGTCGTAGAGGCTACCATATTGCGATTCCATCTCGAGCATCAGCGCCCCTTCGTCGGCTGGAAATGCGCCCAGCGCGTCGTCGATGCGCGTCAGCCACTGCTGCTCCCTCCGCGACAGGTGGAGCTTCTGCTTCGCAATGCCGTCGTTCAGAATCTCAACGGCGGCGCGGCCGGCGGCAATCACGCGATGATAGGGCGTGTCCGCGGCCACAATCGCGCCGGCAATCCTGATGGTGGCCTCCGCCGACAGCACCGCCGCCTGCGGGCTCATCCATTCATCGGATGCGGTCAGCCAGTTGCGCATCTGCAGCGCGCCGCCTTCCGTGGCCGCCGCGGTATTCATCAGCCGGCAATCGTAGGCCAGCAGCTCGGTAAATGCTTCCGGAGCGTTCCCTGAGAGCAGGCGCACATTCTGCACCGATTCGTTGCTCCACAGATCGCACATGGCGGCGGCGATGTTGCCCAGCGGGCTGAAGTGCGCGCAACTGGCCGACTTGCCTTCCATTGAAATCGAGCAACCAGTTATCGCTTTGATCACCGGCCCCTCGTAAGCGCAATCCTTCGACGGGCCGACCGCACCCTGCTCGAAGGCCGCCAGGCTGCGCACCGCGCTCATCGCCCGCACCACCGCGGCCAGCACTTCCGGCAGCATCTTCTGGTGGGCGAGCTGCATGGCGGTGTTGGCAAAGCCGCAGGCGGAGTCTGCGCCGCTGATCGTGCCCGGATGCGCCGCGCAGATCTTGCCAATCTGCTCCCACAGCCAGGACATGTCTCTGGGCGCAAGCACGCCAAGCGCAAAGACAATGCCCGGGAAGTCCCCGTACATCAGCGCCTGGTCGTGGACTTCCTTGCCGCCGATGGACTCGATGGAGAGGATGTCGGCTCCGGCTTCCGCGCACAACTCCAGAGAGCGCTTGAGCTGCTCCCACGGTTTGCCGCTGCGCATCTTCGGGGGCTTTTGCTGGTCGCGTATGTCGGTTGGAGTAACGCGTAGAGCGCAAGCCAGATGATGCTTTTCGTGGCAGGCCGTGAGGTGCCGCTTCAAAACCGCGGTAAGCTCCGCACCCCACTCCGGCCGCTCCGTCATGGGCGGCAGAAGCTCAAACTCCAGCACGATTCCAGGCACGCCCAGCGACACCGCCCGGCGCAGAATCTGCGCCGCCATCTCGTCGTAGTGAGCCACCACTTCGGCCCACGTGCCCTCCTCGATATTCATCGCCGGCAGGGTAAAGTTCACTTCGGGGAAGACAGTGCCTCCGCCGATCGTCAGCCCCAGCCCGCACTTGAGCGGATGCGGGCTTACGCCATACAACAAGTCATCCGGGTTTGGAATCGCAAGGGTGGAGTACTTCAACGCTGCCCGGCCACTCATCTGCTCGATCATCGTCTCACGCTGTTGCCAGCAGGTTCTTCACCAGGCTGACCGCGCCGCTGGCGTTTTCGCTGTACCCGTCGGCACCAATCTCTTTGGCATACTGGCTGGTCACCGGCGCGCCGCCAATCAGCACCTTCACCTGGGTGCGCACGCCCGCGGACTCGAGCGCGTCGATGGTCGTCTTCATCGCCGGCATGGTCACGGTCAGCAGCGCCGACATGCAGACGATATGAGGCTGGCGCTCTTTCACCGCGGCCACAAAGTTCTCCGGCGACACATCGGCCCCCAGATCGATCACCTCGAATCCGCTGCCTTCCAGCATGGACGCGACGATGTTCTTGCCGATATCGTGCAGGTCGCCCTTCACCGTCCCGATGATCACGCGGACTGCCATCTTCTGTCCTGAAGCCACCAGCAGCGGCCGAATCAGTTCCATCGCGCTCTTCATGGCCCGACCGGCCAGCAGAAGTTCGGGGACGAAGTACTCCTCGGCCTCAAACAGCCGGCCAACTTCATCCATTGCCGGCACCATTGACTCGGCAATCAGTTGCATCGGCTCTGCGCCCGCTGCCAGCGCGGCCTGCGTGGCGGCGAATGCCTTTTTTGCATCGCCGTTGAGAATTGCGTCGTAGAGCTCTTTGGATTGCGCCATGTTTCTACCTCTCAAAAAACTGCGCCGGAATCAGGAACAAACTGCTTCTATGCGTCTGTTGAGCACGAGTGTTTCGCGATAGCGGAAGAAAGCATAAATCAGCAGGCTGCATTCCGTCTCGGAGACAATGCTGTTGCGGAAAAATGGCAGTGCGGCAATGTAGCAGGCGCCAAGTCCACCCCATGTCTTTGCATACATGCCCCACTCTGCCCACACCGTAAAATTGCTCGCCAAGAAGAACGACACCGATGCCAGCAGCGAAGCTCCAAGCACCCGCCGCGTGGAAATCGAATGACCCAACATCGCGGCGCCCAGCATCGTCGCTCCCAGATACCAGATCCAGGTCACGGCGTGACCGCTGCTGAGCGAGTAGCCATAGCGGTGCGTGGTCAGAAAAATGTCCCCGCCCATCAGCGCGAGAATCGGAAGGCCAAACTCCCGCCTGGGCCGGCACGCTCCGAAAAAGAGAAGACCGGAGAAGACAGGAACGAAGTTATAAGGATGACTCACCGTAAGGCGCAGGATTGCTACACCCAGAATGAGAATGTACGGCAACAGAATCGAGTTACCGGATGCAAGCCGCTTCATTAATACGCCTCCCAAACTATCTATCCGAGCCGCTAATCCCGCCTGGCAAATCCGCTCGAGCTTTGCTGGTTTTTGACTGCGCCGGCCTCTCAAAATAACGAAAGTGCTGGCTAGCTGCATCGATTTATCAGCGCAGGATTGATGAATCACGATAAATCAAAGCCTCGCGAAGGCGCAAGCGCGCGGCGCACAGAGATTGAGGCAAAGAAATCCCCTGTCCGCTGCCTTCGTTGACTGCGGCCGCTCTACTGCTGACCTTGTTGGGCTCTCTTTTTTGCCTCGTCGGCCGCCCGAGCCTGGGCATCCAGCCCGTGGGTCGGGTCCCTGTGTAGGAGCTTGCGCGAGACATCCGGCCAGAACTCATCGAATTCGGAGCCGATCGCGCCCTCCGCGGTCACGATTAACCCATTGCTGATGGTGAGGCCCACGCCGGAATCGCTGCCAGGGTAGTAGAGATTGGAGAGCGCGCCTCCGATGATGTTGCCCCCGACGTTCGAGTAGTTTGGCTCCCACTTGCCCGTGTTGTCGTGTTTGCAGATAAAGCTGGTGGCAGCCGAATACAGCGCCCGGCGAGTGACTGAACCGTGGCCCATGCGGTAGTAGCGCGGGTCCTGGTGGAAGATCGCGGGCAGGATGCCGTTGCCGATCATGTTGCCGTCGAAGGAATCCAGGTAAGCCGCGCCCGAGCGCTCGCCAAGCCCCCTCATGCCCCACGGAAACCCCTTATCCTCATCCAGTGCCTCGTGGTAACCGGTCACAAAGAACGGAATCACAAAGGCGACCGGATCTGTGGCGGCATGAAAGGCCAGAGTCAGCTTCTGCGTCGCGGTCATGCTCACCGTTTGGCTGCCAAGGTAAGTGAGGTTGAAGTTGGGAACAATCCCCAGAACCCGCTGATGCTCCTCCTCCTTGATCTGCTCGGCGGCCTGCTGGTGCTTATTCTCCTGGGCAGCCGGCTGTCCCGCCGGCGTTTGCGAGCTGGAACTGCCCTGTGCGGCTGGGCTTTGAGCTGGCGCGGAACTTGGCGCAGGTTGCTGCGTGCTCTGGTCTTGTCCGGCGGGGGTCTGCTCGCCAAACGGCGCGGCTGCGGCAACGTCAACTCGCGGCGCGGGAGCTTCCGGGAGGGCCTGGGCGGTAATCGCCGGACTCTTGACCGGCTCCTGTGAAGAAAGATAAGAGCGCTGACCAAGAAGGGCCATGCCGGAGAAGAGCGTGACAGCGATAAATCGAGAACCTGAGAGCATCCATTCACCAGATGTGGATTCGGCGTCCGTCTGCCCGCTCCGCCAAAAAAGGCAAACCAGACCAGGGACTGCCGTCAAGATAATTCACCCTTGCTGGAGCCTTTGTTATGAGGCTGCACTCCGGGGAGCAAATCTCACTGCGCATTCACAATTCCTTTAGTTAGACGCAATTCCGCGTCCCGAGGACACAGGAATCTCCTCGCCCGGCCTCGGTAGCCGTGCCAGAGCAGCCCACGCCCTGTTTTCGCCGTCTTTTCGCTGGATTGATCCGGCATTGGCCGTGTAAAGTGCTCTTAGATTCGGTAAAAAGGAGAACAGCCGATGCCCAATCCAGTCGTTCATTTCGAAATTATCGGGAAAGACCAGAAACTCCTGGAGAGCTTTTACAAGGCCGTATTCGACTGGCAGATCACGCCGCTCATGGACGGATATTCGCTTGTCGACACCAGGTCGAGGCCCGGTTCGGGCATCGGCGGAGGCATTGGCAGCGCCGAGGAAACCCGCCGCCATGTCATTTTTTATGTTGCAGTTGCGGACCTGAACGCCGCCCTCGCCACCATTGAGAGCAATGGTGGGAAAAAGGCTTTCGGGCCCCACCCTATCCCCGACGGTGGCATCATCGCCGGCTTTACCGATCCTGAAGGCCATCTGATTGGCCTGGTCCAGCCCCCACCCGGGATGTAAGCAGTCTGTCGCCCCAATCCAGTTCCCGGCTAAAAAGCAACCACATTGTACGCACATCGCTGTATACTGATTGTGCGTACACAGGAGTGGAATATGAGGGCTGCTGTTGCCGAATCCGGCAAATTGAGAGCCGAAAACATTAACCTCCGCGTCAGCCGCCGACAAAAGACGCTGATTGACAACGCCGCCGACGCACTTGGCAGGAACCGTTCCGATTTCATGTTAGACGTGGTGTGTCGAGAAGCTGAATCGGTATTGCTCGACCGGCGCTATTTCAACCTCGGTGAGGAGGAGTTTCAGCGATTCTGTGCCATGCTGGACAATCCTCCTGCGGCCAATCCCAAGTTGGCGCGGTTACTCAACAGGAAGCCATCGTGGGAGCGATAGAGGGCTTGGGTGACCGAATCAGTCCACCGGAAAGGCTGCGCGTCAATCACGATCTGACTCAGTTCAGTTGCGGTGAACCCTCCCTCGATCATTGGCTAAGGAACCGTGCGCTTCAGAATGATAAAAGCGGCGCTTCCCGAACCTATGTTGTGTGCGCCGGAGGTTGCGTTGTGGGCTACTACGCGCTTGCGGCTGGCGCTGTCGCGCACGGGGAAGCCACTACGCGGGTAAAGCGCAACATGCCCGACCCCGTGCCCGTGATCCTGATTGGGCGGCTTGCCATCGACTCTCGCTTTCAGGGTCGCGGTATTGGGGCGGATCTTCTCCGCGATGCCGTTTTGCGAACCTTGCAGGCGGCAGACATCGCTGGAATACGAGCCATTTTGGTGAGCGCAATCTCCCCGAACGCAAAGAGATTCTATGAGAGATATGGCTTCATCTCTTCGCCCGCCTATCCGCAGATTCTCATGATTACCGTGACGGGAGCAGCAAGAGTCGTTGCGCAGTTAGGTTGAGTTGCATCGACTTGGATCGATCGACGCCTTCTGCCTCCGGCTGAGGCGAAGATTGATGTTCTCCGCGCGCAACCTGCTCGATTCTGTGACAGCGGTGCCCATCGTTGATCTTCCATCTGTATCTATAATCAATGTACATCAACGTGCGCACAATGTAAGTACAGAAACCCCTGACGCCGCAAAGTCAATAAATCCTTTCTCTGGGTTGGTGGAGATCAGCTTCACCGTCACCTTGTCGCCCACATCCAGTCCCTTGCCGCCGCTCACCACCATTCCATCCACGTGCGGATCGAGCGTCCGCACGAACGTCCCGTACTGGTTCACGCCGGTGACGATGGCCGGGAAGCTCTGCCCGATCCGCGGGTGCAGCACCACCGCCGCAATCCGCTTCTGCATCTCGCGCTCCACCTTGCGCGCGTTGTCTTCCATCAGCGTGCAGCGCAACGCAATTGCATTCAGATCGTCCTCGGAGTAAGGCTGCGGCCCGTGCGCGAGATACGCCTTCAGCAGCCGCTGCGATCACCATGTCGGGAAAGCGGCGGTTGGGCGCCGTCGAGTGAGTGTAATCCTGCACCGCCAGGCCGAAGTGGCCCGGCGAAACTTCATTGGGCTTTACCAGTACGTACTCGCCCGGGCCCATCAGCTTGATCACCGTCAGCGAGAGATCGGGAAAGTGGTCGGGGTCCTTCTGCTTTCTGCGCCAGCAGAAAGTCGTTCAGCGCCTTCGAATCGGGCTCGGCGGGCAGCGTGGTCCCCAGGCCCGCGGCCACCTCCACAATGCGGTCCCAGCGCTTGGGCGTGCGCACAATGCGGCGGATCGAGGCCACGCCAGCGTCCTCGAAGGTCCGCGCGACCACGCCGTTGGCCGCCACCATGAACTCCTCAATCAGCGACGTGGCGCGGTTCTTTTCGAGTTTCGCGATCTCGATCGCCTCATCGGCCAGCATCACCGGCCGCGTTTCGATCGTCTCCAGATCGAGCGCTCCATGCTGGAAGCGCCCGCCGACCATGCGCTGCGCCGCCGCGTCCTGCAGCTTCAGCTGCGCTGCCAGATCGGCACTGGCGGCCACCTTGGCAGGCGCCGGCCCTCGTCCCTCAAGCCACGCGCCCACGCTGTTGTACGCCAGTTGCGCGCGGTTGCGCACCAGCGCACGGTAGGCTTTGCCATCGGATGCTGTGCCGGCCGCGTCCACGGCAAACTCGATGACCATTGCCACGCGGTCCTCGTTCTCATTCAGCGAGGTAATGCCCTCGGAGAGCTCGGCGGGCAGCATGGGAAATACCTTGACGCCCGTATAGACCGACGTCGTCTCGCTGCTGGGCGTGGCCGTCGATAACCGTTCCCTTGTTCACCCGCGCGTCCACGTCGGCCACGCCCACCAGCACGCGAATGCGGCCGTCGGCCAACTGCTCGGCCCACTCGATCTGGTCCAGATCCTTCGAGGTGTCGTTATCGATGGAGGACCAGAGCAGGTTGCGCAGGTCCTGAGCGCCGGGCGCGGCTGGCGCTTCGGGATGAGCCTGAATTGCGCTCAGTTCCGCAGTCAGCTCCGGCGGGAAAATCCGGCTGAAAGCCGTGCTCGATCATGGCGGCGTGGGCCGCCGCGACAAGATTGAAGTGAAACGGATGGCTGGTTGACATGCGGAAAAGGCTCCTTATGTGCGACATGCCAGCCTAACACTTCCGGGCAGACAGCCTTACTCAGGTTTTGCTGAAAATGCGCTATCCACCCAGGCCCGCGCTCACGGAGCGGTCGCACCCGGAGCCAGCACGTCGACGGTCAAATAAACACTGTGGCTCACAACAGTGTTGTCCACGTAAGCCGACCCGGTGATCTTGAGCGTGGCCACGCCCAAAGGAGTGCCGTAGGGTGCGAGTGCCGCGTTGCTGGTGCAGCCGATGCCGGTACCCACCAGGCCCACCAGCAGCAGAATCAGGATCAGCAAACGTTGTGCCGGCCCGCCCTCCGCCTTCAGAAGCGTTTTGCGGGCCCGGCGTCCCAACGGCAGCAGGAAAAATCCCAGCACAGCCAGCGCCGTGCCTCCGGCCGCGCGTGGCCACACCGGCTTTGGCTCGTCGCTTCTCGCAATCGCCGGCGTAGTAAAGGTCTGCACCACGAAAGTGACTGTTGCGGTCGGCACCACCTGCTGCGGAGTCGCGGTGCAGGTCATGTCGTCCTGCGCCGGAACCGCGCACACGATCTGTACTTCATTGTTAAACCCGCCCGTCCCCGTGATCACGAACGACGCGGATCCCGCTCCGCCCTGGTTGATGTTCAGATTGGTGGCCGGATTGCTGGCCGCCGGAGTGATGGTAAAGTCTTCAACCGTAACGGTAAGTGCATTCGAAGTTTCCGGCAGGTAATAGAGATCGCCCTCGTAATAAGCTGTAAGCGTATCTTGCCCGGTGGGCAGCGTCTGCGTGGTGAGCATCGCCATCGAGGAGTCGGATTGCGCCACCGGCGACAGTGCGGAGATGCCGATCACGGTAGTTCCGTCGTAGAAAACTACCGAGCCGGTGGGGTTTGCCTCTCCGCTGCTGGTGGGCAGTGCACTCGGCGTCACCGTGGCTGTCAGGACTAGCGCAACTCCGTTCTGCACCGTCGAATAGTTCGAAGTCAGCACCACCGTATCTGACAACGCGGTAGCCGCCAGGGCTAAAACGTTCGATGTGTCCCCCAACCAGTTGCCGTCGCCCGAATAGACCGCTGTAATGCTGTGGGAGACGTTGCCCTTGAGCGTAACCCCGCTCAGAACGGCCTGATTGTTCCCCACCGTCACCTGCCCCAGCAGCGTGGTGCCGTCATAGAAGCTCACCGTGCCGGTGATCGTATAGGTGGTCCCGCCCACGGCGTTGGTGGGAGCGATGGTTGCGGTAAAGGTCTCCGTGCCTCCGGGTACAGGCGCCGGCGGATTCGCCGTTAGCGTAGTCACCGTGGCGCCCTTGCCCGCAATCACCGGAACCGATGCCGACGTTGAAGTGTTGTAGTTGTTGTCGCCGCTATAGATAGCCTGCAGATTGTGCGATCCCGAGGTGGCCACGGTGATGGCGATCGCGGCGGTCGAGGGAGACCCGGGAACCACGTTCACGGTTCCCGCGGATGTTCCGTCAAGCGTGAAGTTCACTGTGCCAGTGGGCTGCACGGTACTGCCGGTCGGAGTGTTGATTGTGGCCGTGACCTGAAACGGAACGCCCGTGGCTGGCGTGGTAGTGGCCGGGGTCACGGTCAGCGTAGTGGCGGATTTTGACGCATTGATTGTCACCACCGGCGAAGTGGAGGTTGTGTAGTTCGCATCGCCCGCATAAATCGCCTGCAAATTATGTGAGCCGACCGAAGGAATGGTCACGGAGAAGGATGCCGTTGTGCCGCTCAAATTCGCCGCCGTCGTGGGTATTCCATCCAGGGTCAGGGTCAGCAATCCGGTGGGCGGACTATTGCCTGGATTTGTCACCGTCAGCGTAGCCGTTACGGTAATCGTCGAGCCTGCCGCCGGACTGTAGTTTGAAGGCACAACCGCGAGACTGGTAGCGCTGGGCTGCACGGTAATGTCTACCGGCGGTGAGCTGCCGGGCGCGTAGGTCGCATCGCCGCTGTATTCTGCCTCGATCTCGTTGGCGCCGTTTTGAAAGACTCCTTCAACGCTCACTGAAGCCGTTCCGTTGATCCCCACAGTCGAGGGCGTCGAGGAAAGATTCGTGCCCGTGTCGGCGTCGAAAAAGAGAATCGTTCCCGTGGGCGTAGCGCCGCCGGTCTGGGACACCACCTGGGCGTTGATGGTGATCAGGGCTGAAGGGTTGATGGTCGTCGGAGCGGTGGTAACAGTAACAAAGACCGCGGCAGTGCCGGTCACCGGAGGGTTCGCCAATCCACTCACCAGTGCATGAGCGTCAGGAACGCCGAGTCCGGTAGCCAGGTCGTAGCCGGTACAGGCGCTGAAGCCGATCTGTCCCGTAGCGTCGCATCCCGGACTCCCCGCCACGCACTTCAGTTGCGCGCTGCCCTGCTGCACGTCGGCAAAAATCCCGCTTTTACCGCTGACTGCATACAGGCTGGGCGCCAGGTTGCCTTGCGCTCCGTTCTCTTCAGCAATCAGCGCCGCAATCCCCGCAAAAAGTGCCGCCGCTGCTGAACTGCCTCCGCTGCGCACCAGTGTGCAGCCGCCGGAGCTCGCCACACCGCTCAGGCAGAAGGCCAGCCCCGGATTCACGCCCGAGTCGATGGCCGTAGGTAAAACCAGGTCCGGCAGGAGCCGCTTATTGGATCCTGTTCCGCCGCTCGGCGTCCCTGGCTGTGCCGAAAGCTGAGCCGGAACCGGCTGCCAGTTGGGCTCTGCGTAGAGCGTGCTGCTGCCGCCTCCGCTTGCATAAGCTCGATCGGCGGCGCTGGCCGGAGACCATGCCGCCAGTGCCGTATTTCCAGCCGCCGGGCCGGCTGGGCCAAAGGCCGCGACCCCGACAGCCGTGTTCCAGGGCGTTGAAGCCAGCGCATTCACGCCGTAGCCGCTGTTAACCAGGGCATCACTGCCTGCCGGGTGGCAAGCGGATGCGCCGCTGTCGCCCGCGGCTGCAATCACCGCAATGCCCTCCGCGGCCGCCTGCCGGTAAACCGCGGAGTAGAAGGCCTGGTGCGCCGCGCTCAGTCCGGCCTCGCAGGCTGAGTAGCCAACCGCAACAGTGTGCGCCAGAGCCTGGTCCACGATGGCCGCCAGCGACAGGTCCACTCCGTCCGTGGCATTTGTCGTAGCTGCGGGAACCAGCAAAATCTGCGCCCCCGGAGCCGCGGCTCCCGCCCAGGAAGCTGCCAGCGTGGCCTCAGCCTGGTCGCCCGCCGCTCCAGAATCCGTAACTCCGGCGCCGTCCGGAACAGTCCTCAGCGGCATCGCCGGAAGCCCAAAGGCCGCGCGGAATGCGTCAACGTCTGCGCTCGTCACATTGCTGCGCGACGCAATGGCGATAGTCTCGCCTGCGCCGTTGACGCCCGCCGACTGGAGCGCATCAAGATGCAGAAGCTGCGCCGCAAGTCGCGGGGTCAGAGCCTCCGCGGAACCCGGAGAGGTCTGCGCCGCAAGCTCGGCCACAGTGGAAGAAACCGGCTGCGGCGTGGTCAGTGCGGGCGTTGCCAGCACTCCGTCCAGTGAAACCAGCCCCTGCACCAGCGGGCTCAGCGCGCTCGGAACCGAGATGCCGCCGGCCAGCACCGATCGCGCCTCCACCGGCCGTGGTCACGGTATGGATTTGCGTGTGAAAAGCCTGCTCGACCTGGGCAACCGTTCCTGAAAACTCGATCCAGCCCCGCCCCGCCGGCAACGGAGCCACCGTGAAGCTCTCGCTCTCTAACCACGCTTGAACCGCGGAAACGTCGCTCCAGGAGTTTGCGTAAGCGGCGGCGAACTCTGCCGGAGTAAGCCATTGGTGATAGGAGGACGAAGCAGGATTCTGGAGGTTTGCAAGCTCGGTGGTCAGTGCCTGCTGCTGGGCCGCCGGGGGCGCCAGCAACAAAAGCATCCGCCCCAGCCGCTCGCCCGCCGGCGCTGCTCCCAGGTCTGTTTTGGCAAAGTTGCCTGGCAGCTTGCTGCCGGGAACAGTCACCGCGCCCGTGCTGCGCCAATCGCCGGCCAGCCTTGACGTTTGCGCCACGGCCGCTCCAAGGCTGGCCAGGACAAGAACTGCGAGCGGCAGAGCGAAGCTTCGTTTCTGTGCCATGTTCTTCCTTGCGCTCTAACCCTTATATGCTGCGCCCTCGTCCGGACGGGCACACGGGGCAACACCATCTTCCTGCGCGGAGCTGTCCTTGAACCCTGCACCTTTTGAGGAGGCGCTGCTCATTGGTTGTGCTTCGCCCTGATTGTATAGCGCTTCGGGGTGGTCACAAGGCAGATTATTTATTAAAGCCGTCTCACAGAGTCAGCCGCAAAATGAAACGGCGGCTTCCGGCCGCCGTTTCCACATTCTCTAGAGTCCCAGGTCCGAAAGTACCTTGGGCTTGGCTTCTTCCACGGCCAGCAAGTTGTGGCAATTCGCGCAGTCCTGGGTAATTGTCTTTCCGTCTTTTGACACGTGGTCGCCATCGTGGCAGCGGAAGCACCCCGGATAGCTCATGTGACCAATATGGTTGGGATGCGTCCCCCAGGTCACCTTCATGTCCGGGAACACGTTCTGGCAATAGAGCGTCGCCAGCTCCTCGCCGGCGGATTTTACCAGCGCCGCCTTGGCAGGCAGCACTTCGGGGTGCTGGGTCTGGTAGAAGGTTGCAAGCTGCGCGGGGATCTTGGCGCGCGCCTCGTCCTGGCTCGCGTACGTAGCGTTCAGCAGCTCCAGGCCCTCCTTGTGGACCCAGGGTAGGTCAGAACTGATGGCCCCATCGGCCATGGCCCGGTTGATCGCTTCGTCCGCGGTCACAAAGGTGTGCGCCGCGCGGTTGTGGCAATCGATGCAGTCCATCGTCCGCCGTTCGCCCTTGGGCATGGCGCCATTCAGCGCTGACGAGGTAAACACGGTCTGCGAGCCGTCGGCGTTCTGCCTCTGCACCCAGGGGATGGTGGTGCGGGTCGAATCGGTCGCAATATACTCCATCTGGTTCAGGTGAACGCCGTGAATGCCGCTCAGGTGGGAGAGCGAATCCTCTCCGCCCAGGTGCAGCACCAGCACCGTCTGCGTCTCGCGTGTTCTGTGCATCGTCGGCAAAATTCGACTTCACCAGCAGCTTTTCGCCCACAAACCTGGCAGGCGTATGACAGCCCTCGCAGGTAAATCGGGCCGGGCGCAGGCTCGTCACCGGCGACGGAATCGGCATGGGATAGCGATCGAATGACACCTCAAGAAGCTGCTTGGTGCCGTTCACCTTGGCGCTGAAGTAAGCTTGGGCGCCCGTTCCGATGTGGCATTCCACGCACGCCACATGCGAGTGCGCTGAGATCTTGTAGGCCGTGTACTCCGGATGCATCACGTGGCAGGACTGCCCGCAGAACTGTGGCGAATCCATGTACGCCGCGCCCCGATAGCTCGCCATCGCCACCACCAGAAGGTTCACGATCGTAGCCACCAGAACGATGTCCAGCCCATGGCGAAAGATCTTGTCGTTGAGATCGATCTTGGGAAACTCGGCGGGAATCAGTCCCGCCTTCTGCAGCTTTCTGCGCCGCAAAAACACGCCCACGGGAATCAGCAGCAGCCCGGCTACGAACAATCCCGGCAAAAGCAGGAAGAAGATGATGCCAAGATAGGGATTGTCGTTGGCCCGGCCGAACAGTTCCACCAGCCAATAGCTGATCATGGTCACGCCGGAGGCGCTCGTAATCGCGCCCCCGGCAAGGCTGATGGGATTGTTGCCGAAAAACAGCGCCGGCCGCACCCAGCCCTCACGAAATCTCTCAAACACTCGCGCCTACCCCCTGCTTTCAAATCAATGCCCGCCAATGAAAACGAAACCTCGATCGCGGCGCCCCGAAAAGCATTGTACAGGGTGTTGATTTCCTGCGGAAACCTGCACGCAATGGACACTGATTTCGGTACGCCAGCCTTGGTTTCGCTCCAGGGCGGGCCTGTCACGGCCGGTCGCAACCCTTACAGGCCGGGCGGCAGTGGCTGCGGGTTAAGCATATGCAAGCCGCGGTAGAAGGTCACCGCGTCCTTGATCTGCGCGTCGGTAAGACCTGCGATCGGCTTCATCTTGCCCTTGCCGTTTTTGACGGACGCAAACATCTGCTCCGGGGTCAGCTTCTTGATTTCAGGATCTGAAACCGCCTTGACGCCCATCGTCTTGGCAATCCCGGGGTTGGGTACGCCGTTCGAGCCATGACACATCTGGCACTTGGCTTTGTAGGTCGCTTCGCCACCGGATTGGGCAAAGCCAACGGCGCCGGCCAATGTAACTACCGCGGTCAGCACCAACAGGGATCGAATCGTCTTTGTCATTGTGAGACTCCTTGGGTTAGTTGCGGCCTGTACGTATCGAGCAGCACCTGCCGATGAGCTTGTTCTCGTGCCAGCCCAGTTGCCCGCGGCTTTCGGCTGTTGGGACGGTGTTCGAGAGGACAACGAAGACCATCTTACGCGAACCGGCGCAACCCGCTCGCGTTTCTTGTGGGTTGCGCCGGCTCTCGTCTTACTTGATAAACGTGCGGAAGTAGTCCACCGCGTCCTTGATCTGCGCGTCGGTCAGCTTGCCTTTGAACGGCTGCATCTTGTCCATGCCGTTTTTCGTGGCGTCGATCATCCTGTCCTCGGAGAAACTCCTGACCGACGGATCGGACGCTGGCTTCACCCCCATCGCCTTGGCAATTGCCGGGCTTGGAATGCCGGCGGCGCCATGACAGCTCTGGCATTTCGCCTTGTAAGTTGCTTCCCCAGAGGACTGGGCGAAGCCCACGGCGCCGGCCAGAAGAACTACTGCGGCCAGAGCCACTCCAAATCGAATCGAATTCCTCATGGTAAAACTCCTGAATGATCTCAGCCGCCAGTGTATGCGCACGCGCCAGTGGCCGTGTACGGTTTCTTCAAAAAAATGTCTCGCGCCGGCGGTGCAGGATAGTCGTTCCTTCTACTCCGGCGATTCCGCCCCTCCTTGCAATGAGCGGGCGGACCGGCAAAACCTTCCCATCTGCTCCGCCACCGAAATCTTCCTGAGGAATGGCGGTCTCTCCTCAGAATTCGTAATGCAATCCAACCGTCACGTTATTCGCATGAAAATCCCGGGGCGCGGTCAGGCCGGAAGTCGGTTCAGTCAGTCCGGTCGGACCGGTTAGCGTGGAAGAGGTGCAAGGAACAATCGTTGCTGTCGCAGTTGTTGAGGTGCTGCAGTACGGTGAGCCGGAAGGACCACCCTCGGCGTACTCAATGTGCCGATATTCGGCCTTCCAGACCCATCCCGGATGGATCGTCCACGCGGCATTCAAAAAGGGCGACTGGTACAAAGACACCATCGAGCCGTTGACGTCGCGTGCATCGTTGAAGAACCGGCTGCCGCTCACAGAGCTGAGACGATAGCCGATATCGGCGCGGAAAGTCTTGGACGGGGACAGCATAAAGGCCCACGATCCGGACTGCGTCGGAGCGTCCATGAAGTCCTTGTTAGGTCCCCAGTCGGAAAGGATGGTCGTCGACCCCCTGGTAAAAATCCCAGGACATAGGGTCGCGGTGGCCGAGGCCACAGCGCCGGGCTGAGAGGTGCTCGAGCCTGTGGTCGGGGAGCCGTTCAGATAGCAGATGTTGGTCGCCGCATACACATCGCTATAGGCGTAATTGATGTTGAACGCATAGTGCTCATTCGGCGCCAGGTCCGCGCCCACGCTCACAATCCGGCTGTGATCGACATGGTTGAGCGGGCCGTCGTACGGGACACCCGTTGTTCCGCCCGACGAGGTGAATAACGCGACGGCGCTCTGGTTGTTGTTCGTGTTGTTATGCCGTTCCAGGTCGTTAAACGCGCCAGATACCGTCGCCCACGGCTTTGGCCTGTACATGGTATGCATTCTGTAGTGCTTCAATTGCCGCGGAGCGACTGCGGTGAATGCGTTGTCATCGTAGGACACCTCGACCGTGCCGTTCAGTTCCCAATTGTTGGCGGGACGCAGCGCCGCGTTGAAGATTCCAGCGCTTTCGTTAATGGTTACCGTTCCGTTCGTATCCGTGTTCACGGCCAATGGAGCGTTATCGGGAATGCCCTCGCCGATGGTGTGAGTGCGGTAGCGATAGGTGAGCGACAGCGTGGTGCGAGCCGTGGCATCCCAGGTCCCCGTCAGGCTATTGGTCACGAACTTCTGGCCAAAGTAGTCGGGCAGCGGGGTGCCGTTGGGGCTGCCGCCAAGACTGATGGCGGCTCCGGGGGTCAGCGTCCCTGAATAGTTGAGGGTTTCATTTGGATTTGTGGGCGTTTCCATGGTGGCCCCTGCCGAGATGTTGGCGGTGCCGGGCTGGTGGACGTCGGAATAGTCAAACTGATCGGAAAGGCTGAAGTTCTTTGCAGCCTGCCACACGATGCCATAGTCGGCTGCGACAACCGCCCGCTTCGCGGTCGCGTTGCCCGTAAACGTAATCGAGCGAACCCCACCCGCTGGACTTGTCGTCACTCCATCCAGGCCTTGGACATTCTCGTAGAAGTTGGGCAGGTTCATGTTTGCATCGGTATAGCTGATATTGCCGTTCATCTCGATGTTCTTGATGCTCGAGCTTTGCAACCGGAAAATCTCTGTGGGATAGTGAATGCGCGTAGGCTGGCTGCGCAGGTAGCTCGTAACGACGTCGCATGCCGGGTTGATGATCGGCTTTCCACCGGCAGTCTGCGCCGCTGAAAGGATGGTGTAGACACTTGAGCTGGTGTATGCACTGCCCATGCTGCCCGTGTTGCAGCCGCCGATGCCGTACGCGGTCTGGCTGTCCCAGTTGCCAAGGGACACCGGTGTTCCGTCCGCCTCCTGCACCATGAATATGGCCGGGTCAAGGGTGAAATAGGAGTCTTCCTTGTAGTGGTTGATCTCCTCTTCAAAGCTCAACTTGGTGCCCTGCACGGGCTTCCAATCGGCCTCCAGGGTTAAATCGTCGCTGCCGTTGCGCTGATACTCCGATAGCAGAGAATTGTACTTGCCCACGGAATCGGCGGGGCTCAGCGTCGGACCCTGGAAGATACCATGGGAATACCCCAACCGAAACGTCACCTTCGCTAGCGGAAAGAGCGTGAGGCTGGTGTCCGTCATGTGGCGCACCGTGTTGAACATCACCGACGAATCCCTAACCTGCGGCCACGCCAGCAAACCGGTTGGCGCGTTCGAGGGCCCGATGGGAATCGACAGCCCCGTGTTGATATTCGGATTGCCCAGCAGATCGTAGTCGAAGTACTGGCGATCGCGACGGAAAATTGCCGAGAACTCGTAGATCTTGTCCTTCGAGAGGCTCAGCTTGGCGAAGTTGTTCGGATCGCCGCCGAACCCGCTGGCCACGGCCGACATGGAGTCGACAAGCGTATTCTTCCTGCCCGGAAGTGCATGCATCTCAAAGATCTCTTCCTGCACGCGTGGCCCGGTGTGAAGGTTGACCATGGTGTCGTACATCGCCCCGCTGCCCGCGATGTCGTCCATGTTTCCACCGATATCGATGGACTCATGGGCTGTATACCCAGTCGGGACTGACATCTGCGCACCCGGGTCAGGGGCGGGGGCGGCCGGAGTTTGGGCGACGGCCACGCCCGTCATCACGAGTAAAACGGCGACTCCAAAGAACCCCACGATGCGCTGGATCATTGCACCACAGGGCTGTTGATTGGAGAGCTGAGAAAGCCAGCTTATGTTCTTCATATGAAGCCTCACTTGAATAAAACGTCGATCACTTCAGAATCTTGAACGCGCGTGCAAAGTTGCTCCGGGATCTGGGCCGCGACGGCCAATGAGTCTGGAGTGCGCGGCCGAGCTCCATTACTTCAGGAACGCCTGATTGAGGTTGGACCCATGGATAAAGGTGTGGCAGTCAATGCAAGGCTGCAACTCCGCCGATCCAGTGTTGATCCCATGAACCGTGCCCTGGGCGACCGGGCTATGGCACTGGTTGCACAGCGTGTTGATGCTCGGCATGTTCAGCAGCCGTGGGTTCTGTGATCCATGCGGCGTGTGGCATGCCATGCATCCCTCCGCCTTGACCGCGGCGTGCTCGTACACGTACGGCCCGCGCACCTCTGCGTGGCACTTGGTGCAGATCATGTTCTGATCGGCCGTCGATCTCAGGTTATTGTTCCCGAAAGTGCCGTGAACGTCATGACAGTCGCTGCACTTCACCAGGCCTTCGTTCACCTTGTGGTGGAACGGCATTCCGAACGCCGGTTTCACGTCGGTATGGCACTGGAAGCAGAGCGTCGGCTCAGAGGCCTTCAGCAAATGTTCGCCCTTGCTCTTGTGGATGTCGTGGCAGCTCACGCAACCCACGTTGGCCTTGGCATGGGGAGAACGGTCGAAGTCCGGATGCGCTCCCGCGTGGCAGCTCAGGCACTTCGCATCCACATCCTTGGGCGAGGCCTTGGCGGGATTGAAGATCTTGGTTGCGTCCCCGCCTCCATCCACGTGCGCACTGCCCGCTCCATGACAGTTCTCGCAGGTGACGCCGCTGCTGCCGTGCATCAGTGCCATTTTGGTGTGCGGGTTTTCGGCGAACTTCTTGCTCACCTCTTCATGGCAGGTAGCGCAGGTATCGGCGCCCACATTCGTCGCCGCAGCGGCCTTGGCCTGCGTGTCGGCTGGCTTGCTGCCCGGCGCGGGGGCCCCCAGCGCGGTGGCGCACAGCAGGCTCGCGCCCAGCATCAACATCAAACAAGCTCGCAGTCCCGGCCTCTTCCCCGGAGCCGCACCAATTTCCATTCGCGTTACGGGCCTATCTTTATGCATGAAAAATACCGCCTTGGGTGCTCTCATCGTGTCCTCCGGAAACAATCTTCCAACGTTTCATCTGTAGAACGCGGCCACCCCTTTCGGGTGCGCCGGCACGGCAGCAGGTTTGTTGGACTACGTCCTTGCGGAGGCTACGCTTGTGCGGAGCATCACTACATGCCGTGAAGATTACTTTTTCGTCATATGTCCGAGCGGTGATGTCCATCACACACGATAAGATGCTCATCACATTCGACAAATCGAACTCGTCCACCCCTCTATCTCCTGCCGCCGCGTGATGTGGCCGCAGAAATTACCCGAATCCACATGGAATTACCCAAACCCAATGGGCTCTCAGAAATAACTCGTTGTTTTAACAGCGTTTACGCCTACCTGGGACAAGTTCAGCCGAAGAAGGGTCAGACCAACTTCCGCAAATTACCATTCTCTTCATTTCGCCGCTGTCCAAAAGTGAACAGATTCTTCGGTCACTCCCTAACCATTCCGCCATTTCCGCCTTCTCCGGCGTCAATGCCGTTCGAAATGATGTTCGCAGCTCGATCAGCGGCATCGTGAACCAATACCAGGATGGTCTGGATTCCAGGAAAACAGCTCTGCGGCTCCGGCAGCAGCCTCGCGTTGGCATAGACGTGAGCCCCGTCACATCAATTGCCGTGGTCCCTGCGGCAGACTTCCTGTAGAGCAAAACCCTCTTTTCCGCGGGCCCGAAGCATTTTCACCTTAACTGTTGCCCTTGCAGCAATCTGCGGGGCACAGTAGAAAGCGGAAGCGAGGGGTCAATCGGAATCGGGCGGGGCAAGACCATGGCGGATTCTCAGATTTTGGCGGAAACGCAGACCCGGCAAAAGCACGTCACCAGGCAGGTTCCCGCTGGTTGTGCGGCTTGTTCCAATCGCCGCCCCGGCTGGTTCTGCTCCCTTGGCAGTGCTGTCCTGGCTGATCTTGAACTCGCCACCAGCACCATCTCTCTCCCCGCTCAGGCTTCACTTTTTAACCAGGGAGAAGAAGCCCGCTGCCTCTATCTCATCTGCAGTGGCTATCTCAAGCTCACCACCGGCCGCATGGACGACCGCCATATGATCGTCCGGGTTGCCGGTCCCGGCTCCATGCTCGGCCTGTACGCGGTCCTCTCCCACGGGCTCTACGAGGTCTCCGCCGAGTCATTGACCACCGCCCAACTCCGCCCCGTCGAGCGCGAGAGGTTTCTCAGCTTCCTGCGCAGCCACAAGGAGGCGCAGATGCGCGCCGTCCAGTGCATCTGCCAGGAGTACCGCTTTGCCCTCCAGGACGCTTGCCGCATCGCTCTCTCTGAGACCGTGGCTGCCCGCCTCGGTCGCCTGCTCCTCGAACTGGCCAATCAGATTGGCGAGCACCTCGACGCCGGCGAGTTCCGTTTCCCGCTCCTGCTCACGCATGAGGAGATGGCCTCAATGACCTGCACCACCCGCGAGACCGTCACCCGAACTCTCGGCCAGTTCCGCAAAGACGGCTGGATCTCCATCGAAGACTCCCTGGTTACCCTCCATCACCCTGACCGCCTGCAGACGTTGCTTTGACCTCTCCTTTTCCTCGAGTGCGTTGAGAAAACCGCCCCCTGCTCCCCACAGTCCCCTTTTCGAGTCAAAGAACCGTGATTCCGGGGCGTTATCATATTAGGTGGGAGTACATGCCGCACATGATCCGTTTTTCTGCTTGTCTTTCTGCTCTCCTTCTCTCCTGCTGTGTTGCGATCGCTCAGGCCCCGGACCCCGCTCCTCTTCCGGCTTCTAACTCAACCCAGCCCGCCGTCACCTCCACTGAAAGCCCTGAGGTGATCCAGTTCCAGAAGATCGAAGACTCCTGGGCCGATGCCGTCAACCGGCGCGACCAGTATGGCCTTGAACTGGTCTTGTCGCCTTTGTTTGTCGACGTTGCTGCAAGCGGCGACATTACTACCCGCAATCAGCAGTTGGTCCAGGTGATGACCGGCGAGGACAAGTCCCTCTACCTCACCCAGAAGGTGATCACCGTGCGCATGCTGGGCGACATCGCCGTCGCCAACGGCACCTATACGCTGCACCATAAGGTCAACTCTGTTCAGGTGGACGAAAAGGGCGTGTTTACTCACGTTTTCGAGCGCCTTCGCGGCGGCTGGGTCTGCGTCAACTCCCAGCGCACCGCGCTGCGCGAAGACTCCAACTCCAAAACCAAAAAGCCCTCCGGCGCCGAGATGCCCTTCCACATCCCGCTCTTCTCCAGAAGCGACAAGGGCCCTCAGTAACACCGACCGGGTGCCCATCTGGGAGCCCCCTGGGCAGTGCGTTTTGTGCACAAAGCTGTGAAAGCACAGATACTCACTTCGGCCATGAAACGAAGACGCTCTACCTGGCTCGCCAGCTTTTGGCGCCCTGTATCTTTATCGACACATGCACCAGGCTCAGCGCCGCCGGCGTCACGCCTGGAATCCGGCTGGCCTGTCCGATGGTCACCGGCCGCACCCGCTCCAGCGTCTCCCGCATCTCCCGCGAGAGCCCGCTGATCGCGCCATACTCGATCCACTCCGGAATCGCAACCGCCTCCGCGGCCTTCAGCTTTGCAATCGACTTCTTCTGCTGCTCCAGATAGCCGGCGAACTTGATCTCAGTCTCCACCGCCCGCACTTCGTTGCGCAGCACGGCCCTCCCCACATGATTCTCCTCGCCGGAATTCTCCATGAGCGCCGCGGCCATCTCCTTGAGCATGGGGTCCTCCGCCATCGCCTCCCGCATTGCTCCCAGCACCGGCTCGATCGTCACTTCAGGCCGCTTCAGCAATTGCGCCCAGGTCAGTCCGGCCGTCGCCGTCAGCCCGCGAAATCCCGCCGCTTCCAGCCGTTCCGCATCCACCTTGCCCAGCACAAGCATCCGTTCCAGCGCCGCCATCCGCGCCTGTTTCCGCTCATACTCCGCCCAGGCCTCATCGCCGATCAGTCCCAGCCGCCGACCGTACGGGGTCAGCCGCCGGTCGGCGTTGTCGATGCGCAAGTGCAGCCGGAACTCAGCCCGCGAAGTGAACATCCGGTACGGCTCATTTGTCCCTTTGGAAATCAGGTCGTCGATCAGGATGCCCGTATAGCCTTCGCTCCGGTCCATGGTGAACGGCGCCTCGCCCTTCAGCCACAGCGCTGCGTTGATGCCCGCCATGATGCCCTGGCAGGCTGCCTCTTCGTAGCCGCTCGTCCCGTTGATCTGCCCCGCAAGATAAAGGCCTGTGAAGGCCTTCACGCGCAGCGTCCGGTCCAGCTCGGTCGCGTCCACGCTGTCGTATTCAATCGCGTATCCGGGCCGCAGCATCTCCGCCTGGTCGAGGCCGGGAATCGAGTGGACGATCTGCCACTGCACCTCCATCGGCAGAGACGTGGACATCCCGTTCACGTACACCTCGTGTGTGTTCAGCCCCTCCGGCTCCAGAAAAAACTGGTGTTGCGTCTTATCGGGAAACTTGACGATCTTGTCCTCGATCGATGGGCAATAGCGCGGCCCGATCCCCTCGATCCGTCCCGAATACATCGCCGAACGGTGTACATTCTCGCGAATGATGCGCAGCGTCTCCGGCGTCGTAAAAGCGATGTGGCAGCTCACCTGCGGCTGCGCGATCCTCTTCGTCCTGAAGCTGAAGGGCGTGGGGTCCGCGTCTCCAGGCTGTTCCTCGAACGCTTCCCAGTGGATCGTCCGCCCATCCAGCCGCGGCGGCGTCCCGGTCTTCAGCCTGCATGTCCTCAAGCCTAGAGCGCGCAGCGCCTCGCCCAGCAGAACGCTGGCCGGCTCGCCGCTGCGTCCCGCCGGATACCGCTCTTCGCCGCAGTGAATCAGCCCGTTCAAAAACGTGCCGGTAGTAATAATGGTGGCTCCGGCCAGCAGCCTGCGTCCGTCGCGCAATTTCAGTCCCAGCACCCGCCGCCGAGCCCGCACCGGCCTTGGCAACTCAGCTAATTCGTCGAGCTCTCCAGTCCAGAGTCCCTTAGTCCCTAGTCCCTGCTCTTCCACCACCAGGTCCACCACCTCCGCCTGCCGAATGTGCAGCCCCGGCTGGCTCTCCAGCACCTCCCGCATCTTCACCCGGTAGAGTTGCTTGTCGCACTGCGCCCGCGGACTCCACACCGCCGGCCCGCGCGATGTATTCAGCAGCCGGAACTGAATTCCCACCGCATCGGCCACCTCGCCCATGATCCCGCCCAGCGCGTCCACCTCGCGCACCAGGTGTCCCTTGGCCACGCCGCCAACCGCCGGATTGCAGCTCATTTGCGCGATCAGGTCCAGGTTCATGGTGATCAGCGCGGTCTTCAGCCCCATCCGCGCCGCCGCCATCGCCGCCTCGCACCCCGCGTGCCCCGCGCCCACCACGGCCACATCGTATTGTTCAGTAAAAGTCATCCAGGTCTATTCTACGGATTCATGGATGCAGTGCAGGAGTAACCAGCGGGGAAGGTAATTCGCTGCGCCTAAGCCGCTACAGAGCTGCTTCCGATTCGATGGTGCGCGTGAGGCGGAGCGAAAGTGCGGGAAAGATGGCAACCGGCCAGAGGACAAAGCCGGCGATGAGCCTGGGCATGCGGCGGAAGTCATCGAAGAGGGAGCGGCCGTGGCCGGTGAGGAACACGCCGCGGCGCATGATGTACAGGTGAAAGAGAGCCGAGACGGCCGTGAAGATGCAAACGGCGAGGTTGGCCCTTGCGGGAGCGGCTGCTCCGGCGGCGTGATGGGTGAGCCAGTCGAGGAACTGGGCCAGCGCGGGAACACCGAGGCCTACGGTCAGATTGCCGAGCAGGCGGGAGCGGAATCCCAGGGCCTTTTGTTGCATGCCCGCATATATGCCCGCGGTAAGGGTCACATAAGCCATTTCGACAAGAACAATGGCGAGCCTGCCGTGAGAGTGGGTGCGCGCCATGGCCGCCAGATACACGATAGAGCGGGCGGCTGCGCTGAGCAGGGCGCACTTCCAGTTCCAGCAGGAGAGAGCCTGCGCAAGGAGAGCTGAACGGCTGGAGGACTGCATGGCTCCATGGTGAAAGAGAGGCTGCGAACACAGCGTCAAGGAACGGTTACAGAGGGATTTAGATTGGCCGCGTACCGTAATCAGGTAGATTCCCATATTGGAGCTCATCGCGGGTCCAATGCGTGACTCCGGTCACGGTGACGCGGCGGACTGGCCGATAGCCTCAAAATCGAGGGTTGCATCGCAGAGGCGATGAGCCTCGAAATCATGCAAGGAGCAATTTCTTAATGGCTTACGTAGTTACCGATGCGTGTACGAAGGATTTTGTCTGTGTAGAGGAGTGTTCCACCGCGGCCATCGCTCCCTTGGCGGGCGATGCGGCTGCCGGCACCGTGTCGCAGGTTTTCATCAACCCCGATGAGTGCATCGACTGCGGCAATTGCGCGTCTGTTTGCGCGCAGAATGCGATCTATCCGCTCGATGAACTGCCAGCGGACAAGGCGCAATTTGCGGAGATGAACAAGGCATATTTCAACTAGGATTGGTTACATAAATGTTGTCCGACCAGCGCGGGAATGTCCCTCGATTTTTCGGCACGCGGTCCGACTCAGAGGGTACCCCGGTCATGCCCTGATACAAAGCCGGTCGATTTTGTATTCACCAAACGCTACCTAGAGCTAATACTGTTCACTTAACGAAATCTGTGGCATTCTGTATGAGGCAAAGACAGGAGGCCACAGGTGGCGCGTACGGTTGCGGAACTCCCTCCGGGTGCCCGGATCACGGACTACATCAGCCTTGGCGTAATAACCAAAACGTTTCCTCTCTCCAGCATCGAGCCTGTGCTTTCAAACACAGGGAAGTCCAGCATACGTCAGCGCGATCTGCCGGCGCAGGTGGTTGTCTACTACGTCATCGCTCTGGCGCTGTACATGCAATCGTCCTATCGCGAGGTATTGCGTTGTCTTCTGGAAGCAGTCCAGTGGCTGCGCGATCCCTCGGCCGGTGTGCGGGTGGCGGGGAAATCGGGGATCTCGCAGGCCCGTACGCGGCTGGGCTGGGAGCCACTGCGGCAGTTGCACGATGAGTTGGTCAAGCCGATCGCAGTGCGCAACACGCGGGGCACGTGGTATCGGAGTTGGCGGCTGGTGAGCCTGGATGGCAGCACCCTTGATGTGGCCGACGAGAAGGCCAACGAAGATGCATTCTCTCGCCCTGGAGCCGGCCGCGGTTCAAGCGCTTATCCGCAAATCCGTTTCGTATCCCTGGTGGAGAACGGCACACACGTGCTGTTCGGCAGCCAGATGGGTGGTTACCAGACGGGCGAGATCACGCTGGCTAAAGCGGTGCTTCCACGCCTGAGAAACGGCATGCTTTGTTTGGCTGATCGAAACTTCTTCGGCTTCGAATTATGGCAATTGGCACGGGGAACCGGCGCCGATCTGCTCTGGCGGATGAAAAAGAACATGCGTATGTCTTGCGAGAAGCGTCTGCCCGACGGATCCTATTTGAGCCACGTGTATCCCTCCGAGCGAGACTGGCGGCACAAGACCAATGGGCAAGCCTTGCGGGTAATCGATTATCGCCTGGAGGGAATCGAGGGTTGCGAACCGATCTATCGACTGGCGACGACCATCCTTGATCCAGCAAAGGCCCCAGCTGGCGAGTTGGCAGCTCTCTATCATGAGCGCTGGGAGATCGAAACTGCCTTCGATGAACTCAAGACTCATCTTCGCGGCGCGCAGATCGTACTGCGCTCGAAGACACCGGATCTGGTGCGCCAGGAGTTCTACGGTCTGCTGATGGCCCACTTCGCTATCCGCGGTCTGATGCACGAAGCCGCTCTCAAGGCTGACGAAGACCCTGACCGGCTCTCGTTCCTTCACGCCGTGCGCGTGATCCGTCGCAAAATAGCGTCCTACAGCGCTATTCCCCCCTCGGCAGAGGAGGGCCTTTCATAAAGCGGTTCTCGATGAGATCCTTCAGGAACGCGTCGTCTCCAGCCGTAACCGGCGCAATCCCCGCGGCGTCAAGCGCAAGATGAGCAACTTCCCGCTTCGCCCGCGGCACATCAAGCCTCTTCCGCCAATCGACATCCGAAGGGCCATCAGGATTATTAAGTGAACAGTATTATACCTAGAGCCTGTTATGAACTATGGGGTGGGCAGCGCCGGGAGCCAATTTTCCTCAGTTCGAGAAGTGAGGAGGGACAGATACCGGGTGTATCTTAGCGACGAGCGACGACGAAATGGGGAAAATTGGCCCCGTCCCTTCGGGTTGCGGCGCAAATCCGGCCATACTTCATTCTCGCCCTCGACGGTGGACCCGCCACAGCCTTCGGGCTCGGCTTCGTCTGGCCGGATTTTCACTCGCAACGCTGGCCGCCCCATAGTTCATAACAGGCTCTAGAGCTTTGGAGACGGTGCGTCCGGCTGCGGGGCCGAATAGGCTGCGTGCGGTGCGGGCGTCGAATCCGGAGTGGCTGGCGGAATTACGGGTTCGGTAATAGGTGGCAGGTCAGCAGGCGGCGGGGCGGCGGTTGGCGTGGCTGTAGGGGCAGCGGGCGGCTGGGGCTGGGCGGTGGCTGCTTTCGAGTCTGCTGAGCTGGCCGGCGTTACCGGCAGGGTGAGCGTCTGTACCGTGGCCGGGTCATCGCGCAGCTTGAGATAGAGCGTGCCGTTAGCTGGGTGTGGTACGAGGAGCTGGGTTCCCGTAAAGTCCGGCGGCACATCGGTGGGATTATCGAAATCCAGCGTGGAGGAAATTGACGCGGCCAGGAAGAGGTTGGTTCCGGTGAGCGTGCAGGGCCTGGCCACGGCGTGCGGGCAGCGCAACTCCTTGAAGCCGGGGATCCGCACCAGGGTTCCGAGCGGCAGCCAATCGCCGGCCGCTCCGTTGGCCGACATGACGCGAACGCGGACCGGCCCGAATGCCGAGGAGCCGAAGCGGGTAAGCGGTTCCAGGCTGCCCACAGCGGTCTTTGCGTCTTCCAGCATCAGGCTTCCGTCGGCCAAAGACAGCTCGTGTGTCGAAGCTGCCGTCGACCGCGGCCAGCTCTACCTTCTCATTGCGGGGAAACTTCGCGGGCACAGTGGACTTGAGAAAGAAGACCAGCCGTCCCTCCAGCGGCAGGTCGTCCGCGCTGCCCAGTTGCACCGGCGAAGAGGCGGCAGAGCTTTCGTCCTGAACGCCCTTGTTGAGCAAGGCGGCCCGGGGGCGCGGCGAATCCACAGTGACCGGCGCTCTTAGCACGCGACCGTCCTTCAACTCCACGCGCGCAACGTAGTGCTTTTCCGGGTCGAGGCGCACCGTGGAAGCGGCGGCTTTCATAAGGAGCTGGTCGTGGTCTTCGACGCGGCTTAGCGTGGACGGAGTGAGCGCAATACCATCGAGTTCGGCCTTTGCCACCTCATCGAGACGGGTGCCTTTGAGCAGCGCCACCGGATCGCCGGCGCTCAGCGTCAGCCGATCGAGCGAGGCAGCGTCGGCAAAAGCCATCATGGAGATTGCTTCAGGCTTGTCAACCCCGTACTGGTAGATGGAGACGGTGACCGGCCCGGGCGCAGCGTCTTTCATGGGCACCGACACATCCAGCGCCTCCGGTTCGGGAGTCTTCCAGATCAGTATTCTCGGTTTTCCGTCGCCGGCCTGTTCTTCGATATTGTCGACGCAGAGCGTGTCCTGTCCTTCAAAATGCAGTGTGTCTTCGCGGCCGACCACCAATGCAGACTGGTCGGCAGCCGCCAGGGTCCAGCCGCCCGGCTGAGACGAAAGCAGGTGGAACTGCGGACCCGTCCAATCGTCAAAGCCCCACTTGCCGCGGATGACGCCGGTCAGCTCGCCGGCAGGCAACGGAGGCGCCGGCTGCCTGAGGACGAGGCCGCCTTTTGAGGGATCGGCGGCTACCGGCAGGTCGATATTCCCACTTGCGGGCGAGTTTTTTGAAACGGCTGGAGCTTCAATGTGCAAGGTGAGATCGTGAGCCAACTGGGAGGCGAAGACCAGCGGCGCTCCCTCGGCGGGCAGCACCAGGCCGGGTTTCTGGGCGCAGAAACGATCGGCAGGGTCGACGGGATGCAGGGGCTCCGGCTTGGACGGACCGAGAGGAGGCAGAGCGACCACCACCACCGATTTGGGGTTGCGGAACGAGGGCGGCATGTTGAGGCGCAGGTTGAGCGTATCGGCCGAGGGCAGGGCGAGGGCGGGAATGTACTGGAAATGCGCCGTATGCAGCGAGGATAGGATCTTGGCGGTGTCCACGATGGCGCCGACATAAGGGCTGTAGGCGCCCCCTCCGGCCATGCTCGAGTAGCTGAGCTGGTTCATCAGGTCGGTCGTGCTTCCGTTGGTCAGTTGCGCGACCAGCGATTGTGCATTGGAGTCGTCGAGCACCAGTCCCGCCAAGTTCTGCGAGAGGCAGGAAGCCTGCTGGTCGGTAGGCTTTTCAAAGCAATCCTGGTTGATCTTGATGCCCAGGCTTCGAGCCGCCATCTCGGCGTGTTCCTTGAGGGATTTGGGGTCGGTCTGGGATGTGACCTTCACCTGGGCCAGATAGGCTTCCACCCTCATCCTGTCCCAACTGGCAGCCTGCAAGTCCTGGGCGGCGCGGATGAAAGCGCCGGGGCGGTCGTGGACGGCCTTTCGCAGGGTGTTGAAGTCGCCTCCGGTCTCCGGCGCCAGAAAGATGAGTGCCTGCTGGGCCTCGCCGGGAACGGTGACAAACACGCCTTCATCCCGCGCTTCGCGGCTCCAGGTCTCCACGCGAGTAAACCACTCCGGCGGGGGCGGATTGGTGGCCCCGCGCAGAAAGGCGACCACCAGCACAAAATGCGCGGACTGGCTCTCGGGCAGGTCGGGATGAATCCAGAGCCGGTCTCCCGGCAGCAGGTTGGGGACCTCTGAGATGGGCAGCGTGACATCGCCGCGCTTGACGTGCACGTCCACTTTGGGCCCGGAGAGGTCGAAGGCGGGGCCCTCGGCGTGCAGTCCGGCCGAAGCCAGGCAGCAGAGCAACAGGAACAGCAAACGACGGCGCATAACTTCCATTGTACGAACTGAAGCGCCTGAAGTGAGCGCGGCGGGGCCGCAATCTTTTGCCGGGAGCAGAGATGCGCGGCATAAGCGCATTATTTTTCAGTGCACAGGAAGACAACTTCGGGTACACTGTGGCTTGTATAGCTTTGAATTTAGCAAGGGCCCGGCAGTCTTAACAGGCCCTATGAGATTTCTCGAAACTACGTGAAGTAGAAGAGAAGAACGGAAGATGGCTTTTGTAAGGTAAGAGCCTTATGAATAACCATGCACCGTCTTACATTGATTCGAGAGATGCCATGGGCCCCTTTTACTGGATGGATAGTGGCATAAATCAGCAGAACCACTCATCAAAAAGAAATCCACCATCGCCCGGACGGGGCTAGAGTAACACGACGGTGGAGTGAACCGCGCTGATTCGAGCGCGGATGGTGCAGTTTTAGAGACAAGACTGTCTTCTTTAGCGCGCGGCGCACGGCGCAGCTCCAAGCCGGGCTCAAAAAAAGAGCCGGAAGGAGCATCCGCCGGGTGCGCGGGCGCGAGACGCAGGTTACGGAGAGAAGAGATGAAATCGACAAGAGCTGCAGCCGGCAGCATAGATGGCGGCAACCTGAGCATTCCCGCAGCGGAAGAGATTATTGAAGAAGCACTGAACGAGCTGGCGTATTCGCAGGACCCAGGCCTGGTGCGGGCGCTGCGTTTTCTGGCGCCTCCCGGATACCAGGCCATCGTGGAGCTTTGCAGCGAGAACGGCCGCAGCAAGCGCCGCAATGCCTCGGCGGACACCTGGTCGCCGGAAGAAGACGAGGTGCGCATCTACTTCGAGCGCATCGACGACGGCGAGCTGTCGGCACGCGCGGCGCGCGCGCAGCGCACGTTTGCCGTCCACAGCCCCGATGAGGAAGACGATGCGCAGGAGGCGGTGCTTCCCGCCGATATGGATGCGCGCGTGAAGGAGCTGTGCGCGGCGCTGGCCGAAGCCGAGCGCGGCGGGCACGCCTTCATCGCGCTGAAGTGGTTCCGCGATTCGTTTCTGCCGCGCAAGGCCTTCCGCTGGAATCAGCACCCCGAGACGCGCCAGACGGTGCTGGCCGAGGCCATCCAGCGCGGCGTGGTGATGACCAGCAAGATTGCCAACCCCAAGACGCCGGCCTATCCCACCACCACCATCCGCCTGAACCGGGCCGAAGCCGGCATTCCCGAGGAGGCGCAGCGCTTCCATCCGGTGGCGGTGCAGGGCGAGGCGGTAGCCGAGACCATCGAAGAAGAACGGGGGGAGCTGTGAGCTTCTACTTTCTTGAGGCCACGGCCTTCGTCAAGCTGTTTGTGCAGGAGCCGGGAACCGATGCGCTGATCCGGCCTGATGGAGGCGGCGGAGGACAATCGCAAGCTGATCTCCGCCTCCACGCCGCTGGAGATCTACGCGGCCATCCGCGCGCAGCGCGAGCGCGCCGGCGACATCACGCCGGAAGATGCGGCATCGGCGCTCTCGGTGCTGCGCATGGAATCGGCGCGCATGGTGCAGCAGCCGCTGAACCCGGCGGTGCTTGAAGCCGCGCGCCAGCTTCTGGACCGCACCACGTTGCGCTGGCCCGACGCTTTGCAACTGGGCGCAGCGCTGGCGGCGCGCGACATGTTCCAGGGCACGGAGATCGTGTTTGTGTCGGCTTCGGCGCAGTTGCTTGAAGCGGCCGCAAGCGAAGGGTTCAAGGTGCTGGATGCGGCCAAGGAAATTGCCGCGCCTGAGAAGGAAGAGGAGTAGACAGCCGGGTACGGCATCCCGAAAGCGAGATGCGCGATGCCCGGCAGGAAAGGGAATCACGCTGTCAAGACATCTCTTGTGTTCATTCGCTGCAGTGTTTCTGTTGCCGCTCCTGACGGTCGCCCACGCGCCCGCGCAGGCCGCCGCTTCTTCTCTCAGTTCTCCAGCCGGCCGCTGGAAGACCGTGGATGACCAGACCGGCAAGATCAAGTCGATCGTTGCTATTCGCGAAGAGAACGGCAAGCTTTACGGCAAGATCGAGAAAGTTCTCGATTCCGATCAGCCCGGTCCCAATCCGCTTTGCATCCACTGCGAGGGCGATCTGAAAGACAAGCCGGAGACCGGGATGCAGATTCTATGGGGCCTCCAGAAGGATGGCGATGAATGGGACGGCGGCCAGATCCTCGACCCGCATAACGGCAAGATTTATCGCTGTTACATTTCGCTCCTGGAGGGCGGCAGGAAATTGAAGGTGCGCGGGTACATCGGCTTTGCACTGCTCGGCCGCACTGAGTATTGGCAGCGGATGGAGTAGGGCGGCGGGCCGATTGCAAACTGGAGAGTCAATTTGCTGAGATCCCACATCTCAAAAGCGAGATGCGGGGCACCCCGCACCCGGGCGTTGCTGCTTTCCAGTCAAGGTTCCGCACAAGACGGAAGCTATCGTCAGCCGTCGGCGGAGTTGAGCTTTGAGAACCTCTTCTCCTCGCTCAAAGCGCGGGCCTTGACGATCACATGATCTTCAAACCGGGCGATGCCGCGCCATGAAAAGTTCTCGATAGTCAGGGTAACGTTGCGAGAAACGCATTCATCTCCCGCGCATCGTCTTCTTGTGCACCGCGGTCGCTCCCATTTCTCCCCTTCAAGTGCAAAGACTCTCGGTATTCATATTTCCGGAATCCCGTTGCCGTCAATTGAGTTTTTTGAATCGCCGGGAACTCAGAAGCGTCATTCCCGCCGGAAGCGGTTGGCCTGCTCGAACTCGTCGCGCAGCTCCGGGGTGCGGAGGTTTTCGCGGAGATGGGCGAGGCGCTGCTCCAGGGCTTCGAGCGCGGCCTGGACGGCTTCAGTGTTGGTGTAGGCGATGTCGCGCCACATGGAGAAGGGGCTGGCGCCGAGACGGGTCATCTCGCGCAGGGCGCGTCCGCCTACGTCTTTCAGCTCCGGCGCGTCGCCTACTTCTTCCTCGAGCAGCGCGCTCAGGGCCGTGGCCACAAACTGCGGCAGATGGCTGACCCAGGCGACCAGTTCGTCGTGGCGCACGGGATCGAGGTCGAGGGTCTTGGAGCCCATGGCGGCGACCCACTCGCGCCAGCCCTTCACAAGCTCAGCGGAGCGCGGGGAACGCTGCGCATGCCGGATCGTCGGTGAAGAGCCAGACCGCGCCGCGAAAGAGATTTGCATCGGCCAGAGCCGCGCCACCGCGTTCCTTGCCCGCCATGGGATGGCCGGGAAGAAATGCCGCGCGCTCGGGAGTGTTGTAAAGGCGGGCGGCGGCCTCGGAGATGAGTCGCTTGGTGCTGCCCACGTCGGTGACCAGGTGCTCGGGGCCGAGGACGGGGGCCAGCTTCTCCATAAAATCGAGCGTGGCGTAGATGGGAACGGAGAGCAGCACGACCTGGCTTGCTCGCGCGGCTTCAAGCGGGTCGGCAGCGAGCGAGTCGAATGCGCCCATCCCGAGCGCGACCTGCGCCTGAGCCGGACTGCGGTTCCAGCCTGCGATGGCGCCGCGAAAACCCGCCGCGCGCAGCGCCAGGCCCACCGATGTGCCCAGCAGGCCGGTGCCCAGGATGGCGATGCGCTCGATCATGGATGATACCTTCTCGCAAGCGGAGTTAGCGGAGTTAGCCGCGCTTCGCGCGTGTTAGCGAAGCTTGGCCTTGCTAACTCCGCAAACTCCGTTCGCCCTGCTAACTCCGCTCGTCCCGCTCCATCTTACAGGCTCCTCCCCACGGCCGCGGCAATCACCCGCAGCTCGCCCATCAGCTTTTCAAACTGGTCGAGATAGAGGGTCTGCGCGGCGTCGGAGGCGGCTTTGTCGGCGTTGGGGTGAACCTCGACCAGGATCGCGTCAGCGCCCGCGGCCACGGCGGCCTTGGCCATGGGAGCAACCATGTCGCGGCGGCCGGTGCCGTGCGAAGGGTCGGCCACGATGGGCAGGTGCGAGAGCTTTTTCAGCACCGGAATGGCCGAGATGTCCATGGTGTTGCGCGTGGAGGTTTCATAGGTGCGGATGCCGCGCTCGCAGAGGATCACATCGTAGTTGCCGCCGGACATGATGTACTCGCTCGACAGCAGCAGCTCCTCGATTGTGGCGGCGATGCCGCGCTTGAGCAGTACCGGCTTGCGCACCTGGCCCAGCTCGCGCAGCAGGTTGAAGTTCTGCATGTTGCGCGCGCCCACCTGGAAGCAATCGACGAAAGGCAGCATCGGCTCGATCTGCGCGATCTCCATCACCTCGCTGACGGTGAGCAGGCCGTGGGCATCGGCGGCCTCGCGCATCATCTCTAGTCCGGGAATGCCGAGGCCCTGAAAGGCGTAGGGCGAACTGCGCGGCTTGAAAGCGCCTCCGCGCAGAAAGCTGCCGCCTGCGGCCTTGACGCGCTCGGCGGTCTCGAACATCTGTTCGCGGGTTTCGATGGAGCACGGTCCGGCCATTACGTGCGCCCGGTCGCCGCCCACCTTGACTCCGTTGGCAAACTCGACCTCGGTGCCCTCGGGACGAAAGGCGCGGCCGGCCAGCTTGTAGGGCGCGGTGATGCGGTGGACGTAAAGCACGCCCGGCAGCAGTTCGAATTTTCTGAGCTCGACGTTGGCCGTGGGTCCGACGCCGGCCAGAATGGTCTGGTATGCGCCCGTGGTTCGATGGACGTTGACTCCGGCATCCACCATGGCGTCGATGACTGCATCGATCTGCTCTTCGGTGGCTTTTTCCTGCATGGCTACGATCATTGCTTGATTCCCTGTCTCAGGCGCCTGTGCGCCAGCGGCATGGCCAGACTCGGCGGCCTGGGCATTTCTCTGCGATGCCAACTCGTCCCTCTGCAGGGCCCGCATCACGTCGATGATGCGCTCGTAGATATGCGTCAGTTCGATGTCCGGCAGGGGTCCCTTGTTGGCTGCGCGCACGTTGGCGTAGACCACCTTTTCGCGGGCCGGCTCGTAGACCGGCAGCGAGGTGGCGGCCTTCAGATAACCAACCATCTGCGCGGCGCGGGCCCGCTCGCTGAGCAGGTCGACAAGCTGGCGGTCCAGAGCATCGATTCGAAGTCGCAATTCTTCCAGCGTCATTTCATCCTCGTGTTGAACCCCTGGCCACCGATCGCAACCGGATGGTGGCCAGGGGATTGCATTGGAAACCAAGTTGGCTCTCAGCTTTCAGCTTTCAGCTCCATCCTGCCGGTGCGGGCCCTGGCGGCTCAACTCGGCAACGGGCCAAACGAAAGCTGGAAGCCAAAAGCTGAAGGCTCATAGCTGTTTCTACCGGGCCAGCGCCGCCTGAGGCAGGTGCAGGCCCTTGATAAATCGAGCCACAGCGCCGGGCGCCAACTCCAGAGTCGAGCGTTCGACCAGCTCGACGATAGCGCTGCCGACGACCGCGGCATCAGCGAACTCCCCTACTTGCGCAACATGTTCCGCATTGGAGATGCCGAACCCGACGGCCACCGGCAGCGTGGTCCATCGCCGAATGCGGGCTACCAACGCGGCGGCATCGGAGGTGAGGGTCTGCTGCGTGCCGGTGATGCCGGTGCGGGAGATGGCGTAAACAAAACCTTTGGAGTGGGTGGCGATGGCCTCAAGGCGATCGTCGGGACTGGTGGGCGCGGCCAGAAAGATGGGCGAGAGGCCCACGCGAGCCAACTCGGCCAAGTATTCGCCGGCTTCTTCGACGATCATGTCGGTGGCCAGAACGCCGTCAACGCCTGCCGCGGCTGCATCGTCGGCAAAGCGGCCGAGGCCGTAGCGCAAAATGGGATTGAGATAACTGAAGATCACCAGGCCTGCGGCCGGGCGCTCGGCGCGAATTTCGCGGGCCAATAGAAGCACGTCGGCGAGGCGCGTGCCGCGGGCAAGAGCACGCTCCATGGCGCGCTGGATCACCGGACCGTCGGCCAGCGGATCGCTGAAAGGCACGCCCAGTTCGATCACCGTCCGCGCCGGCGTCGATGGCGGCCAGCGCAATGGCGCGCGTGGCATCGAGGCTGGGGTCGCCGGCCGTGAGATAGACGACCAGACCGGGTTTGGGATCGAAACGAATCGGCATCGGAATCGCACGCTCCCTGAATGTGCAACTCGCGGGCCAGGATGCCCATATCCTTGTCGCCGCGTCCAGAGAGGTTCACCACCAGTATGTCACGGGCAGGGAGCGTGGGAGCAAGGCGCAGGGCCTCGGCCACGGCGTGCGCGCTTTCGAGAGCCGGCAAGATTCCTTCTGTGCGCGCCAGCCTGACTACCGCATCGAGAGCGGCGGCATCGTCCTGCGAGACGTACTCGGCGCGGCCGGAGTCGTGGAGCGCGGCGTGCTCGGGACCGATGGAGGCGTAGTCGAGGCCGGCGGAGACGGAATGCGTGAGCGCGATCTGGCCGTTCTCATCCTGAAGCACGTAGGAGAAGGTTCCCTGCAGGACGCCGGGCGCGCCGCCGCTGAAACGCGCCGCGTGCTCGCCGAGCGCGGTGCCGCGGCCGCCGGCTTCCACGCCGATGAGACGCACCTGGCGGTCGGGGATGAACTCGTAGAACGCGCCGATGGCGTTCGATCCGCCGCCGACGCAGGCGATGACGGCCGAGGGCAGGCGGCCTTCCTTCTCGAGAATCTGCTGTTTCATCTCGATGCTGATGCACGCGATGGAAGTCGCGCACCATGGTGGGGTAGGGATGCGCGCCGAGCGCGCTGCCGAGGAGATAGTAAGTGGTGCGGACGTTGGTGACCCAGTCGCGCATGGCCTCGCTGATGGCGTCTTTCAGGGTCTTCGAGCCGGAGGAGACGCCGCGGACTTCGGCGCCCAGCAGCCTCATGCGCAGCACGTTCAGCTCCTGGCGGGCCATGTCCACGTCGCCCATGTAGACGACGCATTCCAGGCCGAGCAGAGCGCAGACGGTGGCTGTTGCCACGCCGTGCTGACCTGCGCCGGTTTCGGCAATGATGCGCTTCTTGCCCATGCGCCTGGCCAGCAAGCCCTGGCCGAGAGCGTTGTTGATTTTATGCGCGCCGGTGTGGAGCAGGTCTTCGCGCTTGAGGTAGATTCTTGGCGCCGCCCAGGTCTTCGGTAAGGCGCTTGCAGAAGTAGAGCGGCGTGGGGCGGCCGGCATAGTCGTGGAGCAGCGAGGCCAGCTCGGCCTGAAACGCGGCGTCGGCCTTGGCGGCGTTGTACTCATGCTCCAGTTCGACCAGCGCGGCCATCAGCGTCTCAGGCACGTAGCGTCCGCCGTAGATGCCGAAGCGGCCGGGGCGCGACTCGGATGAATCCGAATGCCCGGATGGGAGAATGACCGATGCCATTTGTCGCGCCTCCTGCTCGTTTGGCCGGGAGATGGGGGACATTTCAGTTTACTAGGCGAGGGGAGCCACGGTTGGCTGTCAGCAATCCGCGGCGCGGGCGTTGGCGATGAAGGCGCGCACCTTGGCTGGGTCTTTGCGGCCTGGAGCGGCTTCTACGCCGGAGACTACGTCTACGCCCCAGGGGCGGAGGGTGGCGATGGCCTGGGCTACGTTGGCCTGAGTCAGACCGCCGGCGGCTATGAGGCGGTGCTTCCGCACTTCTGCGTTTTGGAAGAGAGTTTTGGAAGCGAGGGTCCAGTCGAAGGTTACGCCCGTGCCGCCTACGGCTAAGGCGGTGCGGGAATCTACGAGGATTGCGTCCACGTTGGGGTCAGAAAAGCAGCCCTCAGGGGCTAAAGCCCTCGTTGATTTTGCAGCGCTTGCGGCACGGCGCCCAGAGGGTCCCCGGTCGTGGCCTGATACAAGGCCGCGCTGCTCCGCAGGCTGTTGTGGGCTGAAGTGGATTACGCGGATGATGCGGAGCGCTGGGCCGAAGCTCGCGCGGAGTTTGGCGGGCAAATCGGGTGCGGCGTCGAAGTGGAGTTGGACGCCGGTGAGCGAGCAGGCGTGGACGATGGACTCGATTTCTTTAAACCGAGCATCGACGAAGACGCCGATCTTCTCGAGGGCTGGAGGCAGGTGGGGGACGATGGCGGCAACCTGAGCGGGCGTGACACGGCGCGGGCTGGGCGCAAAGACAAAGCCCGCCGCGTCGGCGCCGAGCTGAGTAGCGAGTTGCGCGTCCTCTAGTGAGGTGTTGGCGCAGATCTTGATCCAGAGGGTCATCGTTTTGCCGTGGTTCCTGCCAGCAACTCGGCAAGGGCGGCACCGGGGTCGGGGTGGCGCATGAGGCTTTCGCCGATCAGGAAGGCGTCAAAGCCGGCCATGCGCAGGCGAACGATATCCTCGGGGGTGAATATGCCGCTTTCGGATACACGCACCACGCCGGAAGGAATTTCCTGGGCCAACTGAAGCGAGGTATCGAGGGATACATCGAGGGTGTGCAGGTCGCGGTTGTTCACGCCGATAGCGTCGGCGCCGGATTCGCCCAGGGCGTCGAGCACGCGGCTGAGCTCATCGGCGTTGTGCACCTCGACCAGTACGTCGAGTTGCATTCCGCGGGCTGTCTGGGTAGAGCGCTTGAGCTCGGCATCAGTGAGTGCGGCGGCGATGAGGAGGATGGCATCGGCGCGGTGGGCGCGGGCTTCGACGATCTGGTACTCGTCGATCATGAAGTCCTTGCGCAGGCAGGGCAGAGGCGCGGCAGCGGAGGCCAGTTCGAGGTTGCGCAGGCTGCCCTGGAAGTAGGGCTCATCGGTGAGCACGGAGAGCACGGCCGCACCGCCGGCACGGTAGCGAGCGGCCAGCCAGGCAGGGTCGAAGTCGGCGCGAATAAGACCCTTGGAAGGCGAGGCCTTTTTGATCTCGGCGATGACCGCGGGACCGGCAGAGGCCTTGCCGCGCAAAGCGCGAGCCCAGCCGCGAGGCCGGTGGGCCGCCGCTCGCCGCTCCAGATCGGCGGCCGGTACGTGCCGTTTGGCCGCAGCCACCGTGGCCCGGGTCCTGGCCAGAATGATGTCGAGATGCGTAGACATGTTCTGGGTTGAGTATACGGCGGGTTGGTGTGGAGGGCACGGAGTTTTGCAGCTAGCGGTTGGCGGCCAGGAGTTCTCTCGCAGCCTGACGGCCGAGGCGGATGCAGTCGGGGATGCCGATGCCGTCGTAGGCGTTTCCGGCGAGGCGAAGACCGGGCAGGGCGGCTACGCGCGCTGCGATGCGGGCGGCGCGTTCCTGGTGGCCGACGGCATACTGAGCCATGGCGCGACGCCAGCGCGCCACCTGCGCATATTCCGGCTCGATCTCGATGCCGATAATCTTCTCGCCCAGAATTTCGCTCAGCTCGCTGCGGACGATGGTTACCAGCGCTTCATCGGTGGCGGTAAGCAGGGCCTCATTTCTGATTCCGCCCAGAAAGGCGCGGAAAACAGCCTTGCCCGGCGGCGTGCGGCCCAGGAACTTTCGATGGACAAAGGTACAGGCCAGCATGGCGCGGCCTTCGCTGGCCGGGACCAGGAAGCCGAAACCGTCGGGCAGGGGGCCGAGCAGGGCCTCGTCGTAGACCAGGTTCACGGTGATGGACGAGGAATAAGGGATGGCGCTAAGTTCCTCGCTGAGCGCCGGGTCTACCGGGGCGAGCAGGACGGCCGCGGCCCATGCGGGCGAGGCCATGACGACCGCATCGTAATGATCGGCCAAGCCGGCGACGCAGACGTTCCAGCCGTCCGCATTCCTCTCAATGGCGCCGACCGGCGTGGCCACGCGCACTGAATCCGGACGAAGCCGGGCAGCAAGGGCGTCGATCAACTGCTGCATTCCGCCGCGCAGTCCGGTAAAAATCGGCCGGGGCGCGGGAGGTGCGCCGGCCTTGGAGCGGCCGTTATTCCTGGCGGCGGCCTTTGCCCTGGCGCGCAACTGGCGGTGCGCCGCCAACATGCCGCGGGTGAGCGAACCGTATTGAGTTTCCATTTCCACCAGGCGGGGCAGCACGGTGCGGGCGCTGAGTTGGGCAGCGTCGCCGCCATAGATGCCGGAGAGCAGCGGATCGGCGAGCCGGTCCACGGCCTCGGCTCCAAAATGGCGCTCGACCAGGGCCGCGACAGCTTCGTCGGGCAGGCCGCTGGGGCGCGGCGGGTGGAGCAGCTCCATTGCCATGCGCACCTTGGTGGTGAAGCTGAAGAGGCGCGTCAGGGCGGTGGGAACCAGCTTGGTGGGCACCAGGAACATGAGCCCGTCAGGCAGTGCGACGAGACGGTTGCGCACCACGATGTAGGTTTTGCGGGCCGCGTCGTTGGATGGAAGAAGCTGGTCGCCTAATCCCAGCTCGCGGCAGAGCTCGGCCGCCGCGGGTTTCTCGGTGAGGAAGGAGTCGGGTCCCCGCTCGAGCACAGCGCCATTAACGATTTCCGAGGACAGCGAACCCCCTAGCCGCTCGCGCGCCTCAAAGAGCGTGTACTCGACCGGTAAACCAGCGGCGCGCGCCTTTTCCAGCTCATAGGCAGTCGCCAGCCCGGCTATTCCGCCGCCGATAATCGCAATCCGCATTCTTGACATTATCCTATCATTGCAGCAATTTACGGGTGATCGCGCAGGCATGGAAGGGGAAAGTCAGTGCTTGGCCGGGAATGCGTCCTCGCAAAGTCAGGATCAGGGCGAAGAGCCGGTGTTGCATGCGATTTGGATCGCAGAGGAAGTGCCGGGGCTTTGTCTACAAGAAGTTCCGCGGCAAGTTGGATTTGCAGTCAGGCAACCATCGGAGGGCATTGAGATCGGTCGCTGGTGCGCAAAATGCGCAGATATTTACGCAAAGCGCGTAAAGAATTATGTATTTTGCGGATCTGCTTCGAGTTTCTGAACACTCGGATTTCCCGGCACCCGGGTTACAGCGTAAGCAGCGTTCCCGATGGCTCCGTTTCGCGGAAGGCTTCGGCCTCACGCTCGAGTTGCGGGTCCCAGTTTTTGGGCTGATAGATGCAGCAGGGTTCCTGGGCCAGCGGATCGCCGGTGACAGCGTAGGCGCGGGCGCGGGATCCGCCACAGATCTCCTTGTACTCGCAGGCGCCGCACTTGCCTTCCAGCTTGCTGGTGTCGCGCAGGGATTTGAAGATGGGCGCGTTGCGGTAGATCTCGGCCAGCGGCGTCTGCGTGATGTTGCCGGCGTGGATGGGCAGAAAGCCGCTGGGGTAGACGTTGCCCACGTGGGAGATGAAGAGGAAGCCCTTGCCGTCGTTGACGCGGCGTGTGGCCCAGCTCGCGGTGCGGGTCTTTGCATCGGCGGTGGGCGCGCCGGGCTCGTATTTGTGGGCGGCCGCACCGGTCTTGGTGACGCCCGGGTGGCCGTGGCCCATTTTCCGCTCTTCCAGATTGTGCTGCAGCAGGTAGCGGCGGTAGTGCATGGCCTCAGTGGTCTTGATCTGGAAGTTGACCCGGTGCGATAGCTCGTAGATCTTGCCGAAGACCTGCTCAAACTCCTCGCCTGAAAGCAGGTCGTCGAGCTGGCCGCGGCCCACGGGAACCAGGAAGAAGACGTTCCACATGACGATGGCGAGCTTTTCGAAGAGGTTGCAGAGGTTGTCGAGGTCGTGGGCGTTGTGGCGGCTGATGGTGGAGTGAACCTGGATGGGGATGCCGGCCTCGTTGGCCCACTCGATGGCCTGGATGGTGCGCGCCCAGGCGCCGGGAAGGCCGCGGAAGGCGTCGTGAATCTCGGGAGTCGAGCCGTCGAGCGAGATGCCGAGGCGGACGAGGCCGGCCTCCTTCAGCTTGAAGATGGCCTCACGGGTGAGCAGCGGCGTGGCGCTGGGCGTGAGCGCGACCTGGACGCCTTTATCGGCGGCATAGCGGATCAGCTCGAAGACGTCGTTGCGCTTGAGGGGGTCGCCGCCGGTGAAGACGAAGATGGGCATGTGCATGTCCGGCGATCTGGTCGATAAGCGCCTTGCCTTCAGCGTTGGTGAGCTCGTCGGGGTGGGCGATGGGCTGGGCGGCGGCGCGGCAGTGCTTGCAGGCCAGGTCACAGGACTGCGTGACCTCCCAGATGGCAAGGAAAGGGGTTTCGTCGAAGTTCAGCCCGCCACGGGCGGGAATGTTGTGCATCGGCTGCATGAGACCTCCAGCGGAATCGGGGCGGGCCGGCCCGAAAGGGACCTGCGCCGGGGAAGGTGCGGCTTCCGAAATTAAAGAACTCTCAGACACTGCCGATAGGATTCTGGTAGTGCCCCGAGCAGGAAAGCCGGACAAATTCGCTCCAGGGCGTCACGATTCCGGTTTAGAAGAACAGCTTCAGCGCAGGGTGGGCTGTGATTCAGATCACTTCACCTTGCCGCATATCGAGCAGCCTTAGCCCTGCCCGGATCGGACAAACATTCGGAAAGGGCGACACAATTTTGTCTCCAGTTAACGATTCCTATGAAATCCGGGTCTATAGTAGCGGTAACGGAGTCTGCCGGAGCGCCGGAAGCGCCAGTGTCAGATAGAGTGAGTCAGATCACATTCTCATGTGCGGCCGGGCACTGCGATCCCGGCTGGCTCGTCTGCGATAGTTTGAACGCACCTCCAGGAGGTTCCCATGGCACACCGTCATGAAGCCAGGTTGGAGCAAACCCTCCACCATTCTCTTCGCCTCCGAGATTCCCGCCAACGAGAAGGCCTTCGCCTTTGCGCTGGCGCAGGCCAGGGAGTTTGGCGCGAACCTCATCCTCTTTCACGCCTATGACACGCTGGTAGTGGCCGCATCGGAGACCTCGGGTATCCGCTACTACGATTACGCCGCCGCGGCGCGCGCCGAGAAACATCAACTGGAGCCGATGGCCCAGCAAGTACGCAGGAAGCGGGCGTTCAATGCGAAGTGGTGGTGCGGCCGGGACTGGCCGCCGACCAGATTCTTGCCTTCGCGCGCGAGCGGGAGATCGACCGCATCGTGATGGGCACGCACTCTCCGGGCCCCATCGGCAAGCTGCTGGTGGGTTCGGTGGCCGAGGCCGTACTGCGCACCGCCAAAGTCCCGGTCTACATCGTCGGCCCCGAGGTCGTGGACGGAAGCTATCGCAACTTTGCCACCCGCACCATTCTGTGCGCGGCAAGCCTGCACGAGGCCAGCAGCGTAGTGGCCGCCTTTGCCGCGGAACTCGGCGGTGGAGCACAACGCCCGCCTGATCCTGCAGCATGTGATCCGGCCCCAGGAGCGCGCTGAGATTCTTGCCGGCCGCTCCCTGGACGAGATTGAAAAGGATCTGTTGCAGCTGGTTCCGCCCAGGCTGCAGAACAAGATCGCCATTCAGACGATCGTGGTGCCAGGCGATCCGACCGAGGAACTGCTCTACCAGAGCACGGCCCAGCAGGCCGACCTGATCGTGCTGGGCGCGCAGGGCGCATCGGCCTTTGCCGCCATCACCCGCCACGGTGTGGTGTACAAAGTGCTGGCCCACGCGCACTGCCCGGTGATTACGCTGTCGCCGGTGGTGCTGGCCGAGTGCGGGTCAAAGTCAGAGAAGACTCATCCGGCGGAAGCTTATATGGCCGGCGTTTTCTAGAGCCTGTGATTGCAGGTGCGGATATTCCTGAAGGAAAAGGGTCATCACCTGCAATCGCGTCTTGCATCGATTCTCCGCTCGATTTCGCCGCCTGATGTGCATCTGGCGCGGATTGTGTGCGTTAGGGACGTTACTCGGGTGCCGGCGGCGGTGTGGCTCGCGGCACGGGCATCGCAATTCGCGAAATGTCATGAAATCGCCGGCCCGGTCCGGTTATACTGGGTCGCAAGGCGGCATGCATTCCATGGCAGCGGCCCCAAGAGAGGTGCGTCTTCCGCAGGGACTCCGGTTCACTGACGTTCGACGTTCCGCCATCGGAGACTTCACGGTGGCGCGCAGTGGCCCGTGTGCTTCGAAGTCCCATGGACGCCTTGGGTTGCGCTCTCCTTCCCGCCTCCTGTGTTCTCTGCGGCTCCCCTCTGCCGCAGCTATCCTCCGTGCCAATTTGCGATTCCTGCTGGATGGAATTTCCCGTCCAGAGCGGACTCGTGTGCGCGCGCTGCGGCGACAGTGTTGACGCCGCTCAACTGGAAGCGGGACGGCCGAATTCCGCGCTGTGCCGGACCTGCCGGCTGGCCCCGCCCCCGTTTGTCCGGGCAGTAGCCTTCGGGCCTTACCAGGGGCGGATGAAAGAGGCCATCCACGCGCTGAAGTACGACCGGCTCCATCCGGCGGCCCGTGGGCTGGGGCGAATGCTGGCCGCGGCTATCGCTGAACTGGCAGCCGAAGCGCCGGCCGCGATGCTGGTGGTTCCCGTGCCGCTGCACCGGTCAAAATACGCCGAGCGCGGATTTAACCAGGCGCGGGCCTTGGCCACCCATGCGCTGGGATTTCTCAGCAAGAGCCATCCCGAATGGCGGCTGACGCTGGCGTCGAGCACGCTGATGCGCCTGCGCGCCACCGAAAGCCAGGCCGGGCTGACTCCCCGCATGCGGCGCTTGAATGTACGCGGCGCGTTCACGGTTTCAGATCCGTCGGCCGTGAAGTTGAAGCACGTGCTGCTGATCGACGACATTTTCACCACCGGCGCGACGGCCCGCGCAGCCGCACAGGCGCTGGTGAAGGCCGGAGCGGCATCGGTGTGGGTGGCCACGCTGGCCAGGGCGCGCCGCATAAGTGAATTTGGCCGTGGCGTTGCTTTTCAGGACGGGGAGCAGATTGAAGGAATGACCGGCGATGCGCCGGCAGCGGTTTTTGAGGAAGGAAGCAGGTTTTCATCGCACGACCAACCATCTTTTTGACGAGGGGAAAAGAGATGTCGCTGGGAAAAGCCATGATTCATGCGCGCAAACAGAAGTCCATCGCCAGGGCCGCGGCGCTGGCCGGCGAGCACCCGACGGGGCATTACAGCGTCCAGACCACACACTTGCTGCAAATGCCGGTGCTGGTGCTGAACGCCTCCTATGAGCCCATCAATATATGCGGCGCGCGGAGGGCGCTGGTGCTGGTGCTCAAGGGCATTGCGCGCACCGAGGAGGAACATGGGCTAACCCTTCATGCCCAGCGCAGCCTCATCGCCATGCCATCGGTGATCCGGCTGCTCGAATACCGCCGCATTCCCCACCAGACGCGCGCCCTGTCGCGCAAGAACATTCTGCTGCGCGACCGCAACACCTGCCAGTATTGCGGCGAGGCGCTGCCGCCCGGCGAACTGACGCTGGACCACGTGGTTCCCCGCTCGCGCGGCGGCAACTCGACGTGGGAAAACCTGGTGGCCTGCTGCCACGCCTGCAACCGCCGCAAGGGCAATCGCATGCTGCACGAGATCGACGATATGATCCTGCTGCGCGACCCGAGGCCCTTTTCGCTGCACACCAGCCGCCAGATCATGCGCATGCTGGGGCGAGGCGACGATCGCTGGCGGAAGTACCTTTTCTACTAGTCCCTGACTTATCTAGCGGTAGGTCTTGTCGTCTACGCGGCTGAGGTCTGCGTCGTTCATTACGCCGATGGCGATGACGGCGAAGGTGAAGACCTGGGTTCCTGGTTCGAGATGCCCGGCAATGGCTTTTTCCGGCGTTCCCAGGGTCATGTGGGCATGAATTCTGCCGTTGATGATGTAGCCGTTCATGCTGACGAGGTCGGCCGGCTGGGTGGGATTCTTTTCAAACGTGTCGTGGGAGGGCATGGTGCGGTTGCTGACCTGGTGGATCTGATAGCCGCGTACAGAACCTACCCCGCTGAGGATGACGCCGTTCTGGATGTGCTCCTGCTTGACCATCTGCTCCATGCCGGCGAGCAGATCAGTCTTGTACTTGAAGCGCAGCACCACGATGCGATCGAAATGGCCGGTGATGGCGTAGACATCGGGCACCGCGCTGGAGTTTTCCTTGGCGTCGTCGGCGGGATTGGGCGAGGGGTTGACGACGGTTCTGCGCGTCTTCTGGGCGAAGAGCAGGCTGGATGCCATCAGGGACAGGAGGGCGATTCTCAAGGAAAGTTTGATTGCCTGGGTGGTCATGTTTTTGGGTCTCCGGGTTCTGTTGAGTGAAGAGTGAACAGCGATCTTAGTAGAGGAATCGGGGAATTGGAAACCGCGAACAGATAACTGCGAACCACATTTTTACTGCTCAGGGGCCTGCGGCCTGATAACGGGCTTCGGAGTTCGGCGGTCGAAGACCTGATAGTCCGCAGGGACCTGGAACAGCTCAGGATCGGCGGCGGTGAGGGAGATATTTGTAAGCCACAGGGTCTGGTCGCCGTCGCGGGGGTCGTGGCGCACGACCTTCACGTTAACGCCGAGAACCGGTGAGTACCAGTAATCGACTACGCGGAGGATGGTCTTGGTATTGCCGATGGTCTGCTTGAAGTAGGTGAAGGTCTCGCGCGAGCGCTGAACATCAAGCCCTTCGTAGGTGTCCACGCCCAGATTCTCGCGGGTCAGCCAGGTGATTCCATCCGGTTGCAGGCCCTCGGGCGCGAGCGGATCGATCTGGGGCGGGAAATAGTTATTCATATCGCAGGTCTTTGCAATTGGGGTACAGGTATAGGAAGTGTGCTGCAGCGGGTCAGTGTACACGTAGAGGCGGAGCTGGGGCTGCTGCTTGCCGTCGTTGGGCACCAGGAAGCGGCGCTCCTGAAAGATGCGGCCGTCCATGTCGTGGGCGACAATGCGCTCGTTCCAGGTGGTGATGGTGGAATTGTCAGGCATGATCTTGACCCAGGTTGTCTTGGCGGTGGCGGTGAAGGGAGCGTTCGGCTTGGGTCCGAAGTAAAGCGCAAAGAGGAACTGTTGAGCCCTGTAGTCGGGGGCGTGCGCGGGGCCGGCATCCTGAGCCGCCTGGCATGCGGAGGTGAACAAGAAGGAAGCCGCAAGAAATGACGAGGGCGAAACGCCTCATGAGGGAACCTCCGTTCGCGCCAAATTATACCGCAGGTCAAGGGCCGATGAAACGCAGGCGCGGATAGCCGAAACCGGCGCGCGGCCAGAGGATGGGAGTTGCGGCTGAGAGCTTACTTCTTCGGCGGCGCGTTGGGCTGCTTACCGGGGTTGGAAATGGTCTGGCCGTTGTAGATGATGGTGCTGGTGGAGCCGAAGCGCTTGTAGTCGGTGTACTTGACGGTGTCGCGGATGTGCACGTCCTGAGCCATGTAGCCGTTGCCGCCGGAAAAGTGCAAAATGCCTTCGCCCTTGGTGTAGACCGGGAACCAGTAGTGGCCGTCCACCTGCTGCCGCCAGGTCATGAAGGGGGGATGCAGGTCTTCGCTGCCTTTGCGCGTATCGTCGGGCACCATACGGCCGTTAGTGACCACGATCTGCAGGTCGGTTGCGTCGACCCAGATGCGGCCATCGAAGTAGCGCTTCTTCTTTTCGATGATCTTGGGGCTGACCGAGAAGACGTAGCAGTCCACCTCGTCCACGGTTTGCCGGCCCACGTAACTCACGTCGTACTGCGCGATCTCCTGGGTGGTAAGAACGAAGGGATAGCCATGGGAGATGTCCTGCAGGTCAGAGGGCGACATCATGACCCGCTGCAAAGTGCTTCCCGGCGCGTAGACCACCTTCTCCATGCGCTCGCCGGTGGGGTCGAAGATAACGTCGTCCACCTCGTACCACTCACCGTCGACCTTGTTATCGTCGTCCAGGGTCTGCACACGGGCGAGGCGGCGATAGGTGTAGTGGTTGAGCGCATCCTGGAATTCGCTCTCCTTGGCGGCAAACTGCTTGATAATCTGCTCCGGGGCAACGGCGGGCGGGGAGACGTCCATGCGCCCGAAGCCGGAGTCCAGCGGCATGGGCGTGAAGCTGTCTTTGCTCTGCGCCGCCACGGCGAGGGCGCAGCCGGCAACTGCCAGCAATACAATCCAGGAACGGCTTTTCAATATCTGCCAACGGCTTCGCAAACTGGTTACACCCCTTCCGCAATTCGCTCCCATGGACGAGGAGCCGGCGCGGGATCCGGCGTGCTTGCTGCCCCGCTGCAACTTTAGACGCATGTACTTGGCCTCCGGGAGGTCTCAAAATAAAGGGTCGGGAAATCGGGCTGCAGCGCGGCCGACGCGCGTGCGGCAGGTGGGGCGCACGCCATTCCCGAGAATCATACCGGACGCCCGCCGTAAAGAGTCAAGCCGACTTGCCGTTCCCGTCGAAGGGAGCGGAAGGAGAACCAGGCTTTCATGCCGGATTATTACCATGTTCCCGCGCTCGTGCTTAGCGCCCTTCTTCTGCCCGCTTTCGGTTACCTTTATCTGCGCTTCCGCGACACGCGCACGCTGCTATGGTTTCTGGGCTTCATTTTTACCCTGGTCTCGATGGCTCTGCGCTACATCCAATGGCCGTGGAGTTTCACCGGAACGGCGCATTTCTGGATGGCGGCGGCCAGCCAGACCTCGATTCAGATCAGCTCGGCACTTTTTCTCGCCTCATTGTCCCCGTTGCGCTTTCGCATCGGACGGTTTCACGTCCTCTACGTCATCCCCTACACGATTCCGCTGGTGCTTGCATCGATCCTCCTGTTTGGGATCTTTCACGGCATATCTCCCGGCGGGCAGATAATCCTGATCTTTCCGGCCCTGGGAGCGATCTCTTTCCTGGTCGCTCTGTTCTGGGGCGCGGCACATGGCCGCATGCCGGGCTGGTTTGGGGTTTCAGTGTGCGCCGCGATGGGCAGCGCGGCTCTGTGGGTTTGCTTTCCGGCGGGAGCAACCTGGGCACTGATCTTCGCCGAATGCGCCATGCACTTGATGACCGCATTGCTGCTGGTTTTCGTCTTCCGGCGTGCCTCACCGGGCGTGGTTCTAAGCGTGGTGGGCTTTACCGCCTGGTCGCTTTCAGCACTTCAGATTTTTGCTTCGGTCGGACTCAATCCTGTACTGAATCTCAATCTGATCCACATCATCGTGATGGGCAAGGTGGTGGCGGCATTGGGCATGATCCTGCTGACGCTGGAGGACGAATTGGCCATCAACAAGGCCGCCGAGGAGCGTGAACGCAGGGCGCGCCGGGAACTGGAAGCCTATACCAATCTCATTCTCACGCGGCGGCGGGTGGAGGAATTCGACCGCCAGGGCGGCGTGATCTGCCAGACAGTAGTGGCGCACAGCCGGTTTGCCCAGGCCGCGCTGCTGCTTGAGAGCGCGGGCCGGTACCGGCTCGCCGGGTATGCCGGACTGGACAAGGCCACGGCCGCGGCTCTGAACGAAATGGGGGCGCGGATCCCGGCGGCGGGTTTTCTTGCGGCTGGTTCGGCGCCGTCCGCCGTGGAGCAGAGCCAGACGGTCAGCCTGGACCTAACACCGTGGCTCAGGCCCGGCGACGACCTGAAGCGGCTTAGGTTTACGAGCGTGCTTGCGGTGCCCATGGTGGGCCGCGCAAACACCGAGGGCGCGCTATTGCTGGCCGGAATGTGGGCGACGCAAGGCAATTCGCTAGCTGGCGATTCCCGAGCCGGCGATTCCCGATTCTTAGAGCAGGACCCGCTGCGAGCCGACGACCTGTTGCCGATCGAGATGCTGACCGCCAGGCTGCAAGCTACGCGCAGTCAGACCATGATGTTCGAAAAGCTCATCGATTCGGAGACGTACGCGGGCCTGGGCCAGTTGGCCGGCAGCGTAACCCAGCAGTTGAACAATCCGCTGACGGTGATTCTGGGCTACGCCTCGCTGATGGATGAGACGGTGGCCCTGGACGCCCATGAGCGGAAAGGCGTGGAGTCGATCCTGACCGAGGCGCGCCGCATGCGCACCACGCTGGACAGCCTTTCGCGCATCGCGCGGTCGCAGAACAACCAGCCTGCAGCAGTTTCAGTGACCGAGATGCTGGCCGATATGGAGCAGCTCTACCGATCGGATTTTCTGCAGCGCTCGATCGAATTCCGTCTGAAGATCGCTCCGGCCCTGCCCAGGGCCTTGTGCAGCGCCCAGCAGTTGCGCCAAGCGGTGCTGCACTGCCTGCAGTATTCCATCGCAGCGGTAGAGAACCAGGGTCCGGCTTCCGTCCCGGAAGGGCCGAAGACCATTCGCCTGGAGGCAAGCAGCGAGGGTCCCCTGGTGCAGATTCTGGTGGCCCATTCGGGGCCCGGATTCCTGAACCCCGAACGCGCCTTCGATCCCTTTACGCCGGCGCAAACCAGCGCAGAGACAGCGGGACTGGGGCTGAGCTTGTGCGCTACGATTCTCCGCGATCACAATGGCCGGGCTTCGGCGGTGAATCTGGAGCCGCGAGGGGCGGCAATCATTCTGGAGCTGAGGGCGGCGTGAGGGGTGGGTTCCTAAACTCCCACTACCGACAGCATCGATAGTTATGGAAGTTAAGCAGATCGCCTCAGGAATTTGCTCGACGCTAAGCGCTAGCTCAAAACACGCGCACGCGCATGCCGGCGCTCACGCCGACGGTTGACATGTTGCCATAGGTGAACTGCGGCCAGTTCTGATACTCGACGTTGGCGGCCCGGATGTAAATCCTGCGCGTCAGGTGGTAATCAAGTCCGCCGCCCGCCGTCACCAGAAAGTATCGTCCCTGGGCCAGGCTGTACGGGAAATTGAAGTTGCCGAATCCCAGCAGCCCCTTCGCGTAGAACTGAAGCTTGCCGTGATTCCTGTGGTAGCGGGGGCCCATCGAATAGGTTTCGGCGTGTACCAGGGCCGTCTGGTTCCACTCCAGCCAGCGCCCTTCGAACTCAATCCCAAATGGGCTCCGCGAGTCCACATCGACAAACCCTGTGACGCCCGGCATCTTCCGTTCGCCATATTGCAGGTAGAACCATGACCCCGTGGCGCCTGGTGAGATCAACAACCTGCCCGCGTCTCCAGCCGGCGCCACTTGGCCGTGCACCGTCCCCGCAATGCCCAGCCAGATTGTCAGTATCGCTGCCGCAAAGGCCGCGCGACCACCAATACGCGCCCCCTTCTTACCACCCCAGCGGCCACAACCTGTCCCCTCACCCCAGCGCTTGCCGAAATCATGCCACATCTTCATCTCTCTCCTGGCGAGTGTCTCATGATTCCCGGCTTATTTCGTAATGTCCAGCGTGAAGTTCTGGTAGTGGACGACGTCGCTGTTGGTTCCCGTGCCGGTTATCTGAATCACGTAGTTGCCGGGTGCCACGGTGCTCATGCTAAACCCGCTGCAACCGCTCGCCAACAGCGCCGCCGCGGAGAGAACCATAACCAGCACCATGGTCAGCAGTCCCGTGTGCCGCTTCCGGAAGCGCCAGAAAACCCATCCGAAGAACAGGCTGAAGGGCAGAAGAAGCCCGGCCAGATACGTGCCTCGGCTGCCCCCCGCCGCATTCAGGGCCGACGCGCCCCCGCTCAGCGGGTTATTGGTGTCGATTGTAAGTTGATCGGTCACCGTGCCATTTGCCGGCAGAGCCACGGTGATGGGTGAGAAATGGCAGGTAACTCCCACCGGCAGTGACCCGCAGCCCAGCCCGATGGTGTCGGCAAAGCCGTTGCTCGAGGCCAGCGTGACGGTCACCGTTGCGTTCTGCGAGGTCTGCATGGTCACGGTGGCTGGCGTCACCGTCAGATTGAAGGTGGTCCCGCCCCCCGAGATCGTAACCGGCTGCGACGTGGACGGGCTGTGCAGCGCGTCCCCGCTATAGACGGCAACGATGCTGTACGAGCCAGGCTGCAGATTCGGGGTCAGCGTCGCCACTCCGCTCGAATCCAGTGTTGCCGTTCCCAACACGGTGGTTCCGCTGTTGAAGGTCACCGAGCCCGTGGGCGCAGGTCCGGCGCTGCCTATAACCGAGGCCACCAGAATTACCTGCGGGTTCGCGCCGGTCGTCGTCGATGTGCCCAGGCTGGTCGCAGTGGCAATGGTTCCTACCACCAACGGAGTCGCACCCGTGCCCGTGCTCCCCTGGTCGTTCGTGTCCCCGCCATAGACCGCCGTAATCGTATAGCTGCCCGCCGCTAGTCCGGAGTAGGTAATCGTGGCCGTTCCTGTCCCGTCCAGTGTCGCCGGTGCGCCGATTGCCGTGCCGTTGGCGCTGAACGTAACGCTGCCCGACGGAATTCCGCCGTTGCCCGTTACCTTGGCCGTAAATGTCACCGTGGATTCCACGATTGCGGGATTCGGCGTCGCGGTGACCGATGTCTGCGTAGTCGCCTGTACTACCGTCAGCGTTAGGGGTGTGGATGTGCTGGCGCCATCGTTGCCATCGCCCCCGTACGCCGCCAAAATCGAGTACTGCCCCTGCGCCAGTGTCGGCGTGATCGTCGCCGTCCCCCCCGCGCCCAGTTGCGCGCTTCCCAGCGCTGTTGTTCCACTTGTGAATGTTACCGGGCCCGTCGGCGTCCCCGCGCCCGCGATCGCCTTTACCGTTGCCGTGATCGACACCGGCCCTCCGGCTATGCCGGGGTTGGGTGCTGCGCCCGCCGTGGTCGCCGTTTGCGTCTGGTTCACCACCTGGCTCAGTGGCGCTGAATTGCTGGCGCCGTTGTTCGCATCGCCCGCGTAGCTTGCCGTGATGGTGTGCGTGGCCACACTCAGCACCGAGGTCGTATACGTGGCAATTGCCGGGCTCCCCGCCAGGGTTCCCGTCCCGATCTGCGCGCCGCCATCGAGAAATTTCACCGTTCCAGTCGCGGCCGCGGTGCCGCCGGACGTAATGGTCGCCGTAAATGTCACCGGATTTCCGTAATTCGATGGGTTCTGCGATGAGGTGAACGCAATGGTCGACGGAGTCTGCACATCCTGGCTCAAGACCGTTGAAGTGCTGCCCTGGATCTCCTTTTGTGCGTCCCCTCCATAGGTCGCTGTGATCGAGTGTGGGCCCACCGCCAGCGCTGCCGTGGAATAGGTCGCGACGGCGCCCGCGTTCAGCGCCACGTTACCCAGAATCGTGGTGCCGTCCATGAAGGTTATGCTGCCGCCCGGAATCACACCCCCGCCGCCGGGGGCCGTCACCGTTGCAGTGAAGGTCACATTCTGGCCGGCGGCAGACGGGTTCACGCTGGAGACTAGGCTGGTGGCTGTGCCCTCGAGCACCGTCTGTGTCAGGGGAGGAGTGGTGCCGTTCGGATCCGTCGAGTTGCTCGCCGAGTGGCCCTCGTCGCCGCTGTACGAAGCCGTGATCGAGTGCTTTCCAACCGCCAGCGCGGGGGTGGCAAATGTCGCCGTAGCGGTGGTGCCGGGGGCGCCCAAGGAAACGCCCGACGCCAGCGCGGTGGCGCCGTCGTAGAACGTGACGGTACCGGTCAGATTGCCGGAGGTCGCGCCCGTCGTCACTGTCGCCGTAAAGGTCACACTCTGTCCGAATCCCGATGGGTCCAGGCTCGATGCCACTGTGGTGGTCGTGGAATTGACGGCGGTTGCATCTCCAGCCAGCTGAATCACCAGCGGCGAGTCCACCGTGTCGCCCTGGCTGCCGGCGTCGATATTGCCTGAAACCGGATTGCCCGCGACCGTAGGCGCAAATACCGCGCCGATCGTGCAATCGCCTCCCACTGCCAGAAGCGGACTGCCGGTGGTGCAGGTCGTCGTGGCCCCGTCCAACGCGGTATTCGTGCCCGCAACAAGGGCCGTCAGATCGAACCCTGCATTCCCGTCGTTCTCAACCATTTGGCTTATGGGCGTGGACTTGGTGTACTGGCGGACCGGTGTCTGCAGGTAATTCAGCGCCACAAAGTTGCCCTGGACCTCCCGGATCACCATGTCCAGAGTATCGGCGAGGAGAAGATTGCCCTTCCCATCCAGGCACAGACCGGTGGGTCCGTAGAGGTTCGAATAGCTGAAACTCCCGTTGACATAGTCCATGCCCGCGCCGCCCGCGATCAGGGTGGAGATGAACAGGGTTGTCGGGTTGACCTTGCGGATGACGTTGTTCTGCGTGTCGGCGATATATAGGTTCCCGGCAGCATCGAAAGCCAACCCGGAGGGCCCCCACAACTCCGCTTGGCTCGCCGCCCCGCCGTCGCCTCCATAGGACGGGGTCCCGTTTCCGGCAAATGTGGTGATGATGCTGCTTGCTGTAATCGCGCCGCCCACTGCCGCTACCTCGCGAACGCGATTGTTCGCCGTGTCGGGAATATACATGTTGCCGGCAGAGTCGAACGCCACCGCATGAGGAAAGTTCAATCCCGCCGCCGTGGCCGGCCCGTTGTCACCTGAGTAGTTTCCGCTGCCGTTCCCGCCCATGCACCCGCAGCCGGCTACCGTGACAATCTTCCCGGTTGCGGCCGTAACCATGCGGATGAGATGGTTGCTGGTGTCGGCGATGTAGAGGTTGCCGTTGCTGTCCAGGGTCACGCCCTGGGGCAGGTTGAGTTTGGCTGAAGTTGCCGCGCAGCCGTCTCCAAACGCGTCAGTCTGCCCGCCACAACCGCTGCCGCCTCCGGCCATTGTGGTAATCACTCCGCTCGCGGCCCCGATCATGCGGATTACGTTGTTGCCCGCGTCCGCGATGTACAGGTTGCCCGAGCCATCAACGGCCACGCCTGAAGGATCGTTCACGGTTACAGTCGGGTCGGAGGCGAGCTTTCCGTCGCCCGTATACGCCGGATTGCCGTTGCCGGCAATGGTCGAAATGATGCCCGCTCCTGTGCACGTGGTGCCTTTGATCGTGGCGCTGCTGGCGCTGGCGCAGACCATGCGCACCCGGTTGTGGGCGCTGTCGGCGATGTACATGTTGCCCGCTCCGTCCAGGACCACGCTGGATGGCAGGTAAAGTTCCGCGTTGGTGGCTGCTGCTCCGTCTTGAACCGACCCCAGATAATCGCCGTTCCCAGCCACGGCGATCATGTTGCCCGGAGCCAGTACGCCCAGGCCTCCCGATCCCGTGCCGGTAAGATAGGCCGTGCCCAGAGTGTTGCCGCCGCCGTCCAGAAGCACCACCGCGCCCACCCGCGGGCCGGGAAACGCAGGGGTGAACGTGACCGATTCCGTGCAGGTTTGACCGCTCGCGGTAAAGGTGGCCGTCCCGCACGTCGACGCGCCCGAGCCCTGGGCGAATTGCTGCCCGGTTGCTCCCAGCGTCAGAACCTCGACGCTGCTCACTGTGCCCGCTGCCTGCGCCGTCACGGTCACGCCTTGCGCACCGGACGTAACGCCCACCGGCTGCGTGCCGAATTGCGCCTGCGCCACCGTAACTGTCAGCAGCAGAGCCGCCAGTCCCAGCCGCCGGCTCCGCTCGTGTCGGGACCCTGGCGCGGACACCGCGAATGCCTGTAAGTTGCTCCCCTGATTCTGTTTATCGACAGCTTTGCCTTGTGTGCGGCTCATGTCTTACTCCGGATGTGGTCTTCTGGACTGTGTGATTGTTGCCGTTCGTGGTTTGGCTGTGATTCATTCCATCCCCACCGCCGTCAAACCAGGGCTTCCCAGGATTCAAAACTCAAGGTTCAAGCTTCCAAGGCGCCAACTCAGCAGCTAAATCCCCAGAGCAGCGCCAATCGTTGATACGTCCCTTTTCTCGCGCAAGCCGTCTCTACCCCTGGGCAATGTCGCTTGAAACAAGGTGAAAAACTGTCCTGATTGTCCGGTAGTAATCATATTGCTGTCCATAGGTAACTAGATTGCTGGTTACTACTTTTGGGGTATTCACGGACCCAGGCCGAAGTCTGCATAGCTCAGCGTGTCACGGACCGGCTTGGCTCCTCACGAATTTCCGGCGCCATTTTTCAGCAAATTCAGGAACGGGAAACCCCTGCGTTGCTGCAGGATTCAAACTCCCGGCTCTCCGCCGAATTAATTGACTAAAAATATATAAATCAATGACTTATCACCACTGGCGAGCCGTCCCAAAACGAAACCTGCCGCGGCATCCGCTCCATGCCGGAGAGCGACGCCTGAAAGCACCGCGGAATGGACAAAGCGCGAGCTCCCCAAGCCGGTAGGAACCATACTTGTCAACGGCTGCCCGGGCATCGGCATCCGTGCCGCTCGTCACTGAAAACCAATGCGGATTCCGGTATCCCTTTTGGCAGGCGGCGAAGGCCGGGATTGATCCTGACCGGCTGTGAGGATGGCCGTACGCGCGGCGCATTCTGACTTTGCCGGCAAATGCCGTTCCCCGCTGAAAGCCCAATCCCCGGCCGCGCATCACCGGAGTTGCCCTTATGACTGCCACGCGCAGAGCCAGCCGCAGGAGTTTTCTTAAGGATTGCCTTACCGGCGCAGCGGCTCTAAGTGCCGGCCTGGCGGCTCCGGCTCAGCAGCCGGCCCCCGCAAAATCCAGGGTTGTTGTCGCCCACGATCCCATGCTGCGCGGCGTCGGCTCCACGGTGGACTCCAGCCGCATCCAGGCCCTGCTCGATCGCGCCGTGCTGGCGCTGTTTCACCACGACAACCCTCCCCAGACTCCTCTTGCCGCGTGGCGGCGGCTGGCCGGCCCCGGTGACCGTGTTGGACTCAAGGTGAACACCCTCGGAGGGCGCGGTATCTCCTCCAACCTCCAGCTCGTCGAAGCCATCTGCGAACGCTTGCAGCAGGCCGGAATCAAGCCCGGAGACATCGTCGTCTGGGACCGCGACAGCGACGAAATGGAACGCGCCGGATTCCATCTCTCGATTGGCGGAGATCGCGTGCAATGCTTCGGCACCGACCGCGTCGATTACGAACAGGACCTGGCTGCATACGGCACTGTAGGCAGCCGCTTGTCGCAGATTCTCACCCGCTATACCAACGTCCTCATCAATGTTCCCGTCCTCAAGGACCACGATGGCGCCGGCGTCACTATCGCTCTCAAAAACATGTACGGTGTCGATTCACAATCCCAACAAGTACCACCCCAACGGCTGCGATCCCTATATCGCGGACCTGAACATGCTGCCCGAGATCCGCTCCAGAATGCGTTTGACCATCTGCGACGCAACCACCGCCATGTATGAAGGCGGCCCGGGATTCAAGCCCGAACACAGTTGGAAGTGCAATACTCTGCTTGTCTCCCAGGATCCGGTCGCCCTTGACCAAACCGGCTGGCAGATGATCGAGCGCAACGCGCGGATAAAGGCCTCAAGACCCTCGAAGCCGACCAGCGGCCGCCACGCTATATTTCCACCGCCGCCGATCGCGACCATCGCCTCGGCAATTGCGATCCCAGCCGCATCGAGATTGTCGACGTATAACCCGCGCGAATCCGGGAGGTGCATCATGTTCTGTGAACTCGTTGCCAGGCAAGCCGGGACAATCCCCGCAATCCGCTCCCCGCTCGACCGCCGTTCGTTTCTGATGTGCGCCCTGGCCTCGGGAGCGGCCATAGGCGCCGGCGAATTCTCCGCACCCGCCACCGCAAGCCCCTCCGCGCTGTCGTCGCAATCCGTACCGCAAACCCAGAACGACGCCCAATTTGTCGTCGAAGCCAAGTTCTATCAGAAACTCGAGAATCGCAAGATCAAGTGCAAGCTCTGCCCGCGCGAATGCAACGTCGGCGACAAGGAGCGCGGCTATTGCGGCGTGCGCGAGAATCGCGGCGGCACCTACTACACGCTGGTCCACTCGCGCGTCTGCGCCGCCCACGTCGATCCCATCGAAAAGAAGCCGCTCTTCCACTACCTGCCCGGAACCGTCGCCTTCTCCATCGCCACGGCCGGATGCAACGTGAACTGCAAGTTCTGCCAGAACTGGGACATCTCCCAGTCGCGCCCCGAGCAGATTCCCGCCGACTACGCGCCCCCGCAGCGAATCGCCGCCATCGCCAGGCAATATAACTGCCCCACCATCGCCTACACCTACAGCGAGCCGGTCGTCTTCGCCGAATTCCTAATGGACACGGCCGATGCCGGCCACGAAGCGGGCGTCCGAAGCATCGTCGTATCCAACGGCTACATCCAGCAGGACGCGCTCAAGCAAGCCTACGGCAAAATGGACGCCGTCAAAATCGACCTCAAGTCGTTCACCGAGTCCTACTACGCAAAAGTCGTTACCGGCCAGTTGAAGCCGGTGCTCGATACGCTGGTCACGCTGCGCAAGATGGGCAAGTGGACCGAGATCGTTTACCTGGTCGTGCCCACGCTCAACGACAGCGACGCGGAATTTCGCGGCCTTGCGCAATGGATCAAGGCCAACCTGGGCCCCGATGTCCCGCTGCACTTCACGCAGTTTCATCCCGAGTACCTGCTGAAGAATCTGCCCATCACGCCGGTGCCCACGCTGGAGCGCGCCAAGGCCATTGCCGACGCCGAGGGACTTCACTATGTCTACATCGGCAACGTGCCCGGACATCCCGCGCAAAACACATATTGCCCGCAGTGCCGCAAAATGTTGGTGGAGCGCGTGGGCTTCACGGCCAGCAGTCTGCTGATCGGCAAGGATGGCGCTTGCCCGTTCTGCCGGCATCAGATTCCCGGCATCTGGCACGCGTAACCGTGTCAGGAATAGCCTGTTCTGGAGATCGTGCAAATGAACATCAAGAGGAGTTCGAGTATGGCTTGGCTGATGGCTCCACTCGTCGCGTTTCTAGTCTCCGCTCCAATCAAGCATGTCGACGGCGCAGGCCAGCAAAAGGTCCGCCAGCGCCGCGGTCGCCGGCGCTTTCTATCCCGCCGACCCCAAAGAGCTCTCGGCCATGATCGACGACATGCTGGCCCATGCTTCGCCCCCGCCCGTCGACGGTCCCATCCTCGCCGCGGTCGCGCCCCACGCGGGTTATCCCTACTCCGGCCCTGTCGCGGCCTTCACCTACGCGGCGCTGAAAGGCCACAAGTACTCCCGCGTCGTCGTCATCGCTCCCTCGCACTACGTGGGCTTCGACTTCACCTCGGTCTACGATGGCGACGCCTACGAAACGCCGCTCGGAACCATTCCCGTCGACAAGGAGTTCGCGCGCCAGTTGACAAAGATGAGCTCCACCATCCGCCTCTCCGATCAGGGCCATACGCCCACATCCGCGGGCGGCGAGCACGCCATCGAAGTCGAGTTGCCCTGGCTGCAGAAAGTGCTCGGCAACTTCGAGCTGGTCCCCATCGTCATGGGCGACCAGAGTTATGAGAACAGCCGCGCGCTCGGCGTTGCGCTGGCAAAGATGATTGCAGGCGGAAAAGAATAGCGGCGATACCCTCATTCTCGCCAGTTCCGATCTCTCCCACTATCACCCCTACGACGAAGCCGAAACCATCGATCACAAGACTCTCCACGCCCTCGCGGCATGGGACTACTTCAGCATGTCGCGCAACTTCCAGACCCGCACCTGGGAAGCCTGCGGCGGCGCGCCCATCGTGGCCGCCATGATCTACGCCGAGCGCATGGGAGCCAACAAAGCCATGGTGCTCAAATATGCCAACTCCGGCGATACCTCCGGCGATCATTCACGCGTGGTCGGTTACAGCGCCGATCTCTTCGTGAAAGCTCCGCAAGGATCGGCAGAGGAGACGCCCTTCTCGCTCACCGACCAGGAAAAAAGCGAACTCCTCGCCCTGGCCCGCAAGTCCGCGGAGTTCGCGGTCCAGACCAACAAGCCCTATGATGCCCCTGCCAGCACCAGCGAGACACTGAATCAGGAGTATGGCGCCTTTGTCACCCTCACCGAGGCTGGAATGCTGCGCGGCTGCATCGGCTACACCTCGCCCATCAAGCCGCTCTACATCACCGTGCGCGACACCGCCGCCTACGCCGCGCTCCAGGATCCGCGATTCCGTCCCGTGTCGCCCTCCGAACTGTCGCAGCTCGCATACGAAATCTCAGTCCTGTCGCCCCTCCGCCGCGTCACCGATATTGAACAGATCAAGGTTGGCCGCGACGGCCTGTTGATGAAGAATGGCCAATACGAAGGCCTCCTGCTCCCCCAGGTTCCGGTAGAGCAGAACTGGGACCGGCAAACCTTCCTCGAGCAGACCTGCGCCAAGGCAGGCATGAAGCACGATTGCTGGAAAGACGAGAACACCGACATCTTCAAGTTCACAGCCGTAGTTTTCAGCGAGCACAAACCGTAAACGCCTATCGCCAGGCCGCATTCAATTCCATGCCGCTGTCCCGATATAAACCGGGCAACTACAGCGGAACCAGGGATGCTGTATCCCGAAGCCACAGCACCCAAGTTGACGCGACCATCAGGGAGCGGCGACCTTGTACAAATCTCATCGGGACACGGTTACCCCGGTTTCGCTCCAAGCGCCTGATAAACATAAAGATGAAAACCGTCATCTACATAAGAACTGTCGTCTACATGAGAACTGTCATCCTGAGAGGCTGTGACTTTTTCGATGCTCTCTGGAATATGGAGCAGGTTTTCCAGATGGATGCAGTTTATAAGCAAGACATGAGCGAATTCTGTGGTGAGCAGACCCATTCAGCAGTGCGTTTGCGGAGGCCGGAGCGTCGTCAGGTGGCGATGTTGATCCATTGCCCAGACGATCTGGTGAGTGCGAACCATCCTGTGCGCATGGTGATGGCGGTGGTGGAGAAGTTTGACCTGGAGCGGTTCCACGCGCCCATCAAGGCTCGCCAAGGGCAGGCCGGCCGGGACGCGACCGACCCTCAGCTTCTGGTGGCATTGTGGCTGTACGCGTGCATACGCGGCATCGGCTCGGCGCGGGAGCTTGCGCGGCGATGTGAGGACAGTGCGGCTTTTCGCTGGTTGTGCGGTGGGGTGGGAGTGAATCACCGCCTGCTGTCGGATTTCCGCACCGATCACGGCGCGGCTCTGGACGAGCTTTTCACGCAGGTGATCGCGTCTCTGGTGGACAAGGAAGTGGTGCGGGTAAGCCGCGTCAGCCAGGACGGAGTGCGGGTTCGGGTGAGCGCGGGGGCAAGCAGTTTTCGCCGTGAAGAGCGGCTCGAGAAGCTGCTTGAAGAAGCTCGCCGTCACGTAGACGAGTTGCGGCGGCAAGTGGACTCCCCGGAGCATGCGGCGCTTTCGGCGCGGCAGCGTGGAGCGCGTAAACGGGCCGCGGCCGAGAGGCAGCGGCGGCTTGAGGAGGCCATTGCGCAGTTGCCGGAACTGAAGCAGAAACAGGCCGAAGCGGCGCGTCGTGCGGGCAGGGGCAAGCGCGGCCAGCAGATCCGGGCGCGTCAGCCGCGGGTCAGCACCACCGATGCCGAAGCGCGGGTCATGAAGATGCCCAACGGCGGCTTCAACCCGGCGCTGAACGTGCAGTTGGCAACCGATACGGAAAGCCGCGCCATCGTGGGCGTGGAGGTCAGTAACGAAGGCAGCGACAGCGCCGGGCTGAGCGAGCCGATGCGGCGCCAGGTCGAGCAGCGAACCGGCGGCAAAGTCCGGCAGCAGTTGATTGACGGCGGTTACATCCGCACACAGGACATCGAGCAGGCGCAGGCCCATGGAGTGGAACTGTTCGTGCCGCCCAAACCCGCCAGGCAGGCTCGGAATCAGGACCGCGAACTGGAACCCAAACGCGGAGACACAGAAGCAGTACTGGCCTGGAAGCAGCGCATGTCCAGCGAGGAAGGAAAACAAATCTACAAAGAGCGGGCCTCGACCAGCGAAACGGTCAACGCCGACCTCAGAAGTTATCGTGGCCTGAGCCAGTTCACGGTGCGGGGGTTGCAGAAGGCCCGGTGCGTAGCGTTGTGGTGCGCGCTGGCCTACAACCTGATGCACTTCGCTACCGTGCTGTTGAGCTAACCGGCCAGAAGGAGCAAAAGCACAGGCCCGCGGCAAGCGAATCAACGTGAAACTGAAACCCGGCGCACCATCGAAATACCACTCGACCTCGACACCGCCGAGCAAAAGCGCAATTTCGACTGCTCCCGGTGCCGAATTTCGAATTTAGTCACAGCCTCTGAGCGAAGCCTCTCGCAGTTTCATCGCGAGAGGCGGAGTCGAAGGATCTGCGGTTGCTTTTCCGGCGTAAAAAGTGGCAGACCACAGCCCCTTATGCCCGAATCTGGGTGCCCCACCCTCGCCACGTCTTTGTTTTTGTGGCTAGGGTGGGATCGCATGACGCCCGCATTATAGGAAAATGCAAGCGCCTTGGCCCGCAACGGCCTCGCCTCTCTTCAATCAATCTGGGCGCCCCATCGGGGTACCGGGGCGCCGAGGTACCCTCTGGCCGGGCCGGGTCCCGCGCCTTTTTTGCGGAAAGAGTGAGAGACCACAGCCGATTATGCCCGTACCCTCTTCGTCTCCGCGCCCGCCCGCGCCGCCAGCACCACCGCCGCCAAATTGATCGCCGCCCCCAGCCACGCCGTCTTCCAGAATCCAAACACCGGAATCAGGTAGCTGCTCAGCACCAGCGCCCCCGCGCATCCGCCCAGCAGATCGATGGCATACAGCGCACCCAGCCCCGTCCGCCCATCGCCATCGGGAACAAAGATCTGCGCCGCAATCACAAACTGGTACCCGCCCAGCATTCCCGCCAACGCCGCAAGAGCAGGGAAGACCACCTGCGCGACAATCCAGTTCGTCGCCGCTCCTGAAGCCTCCGCCAGCAGTCCTACCACCAGCAGCAGTACCGGCCCTGACATCGCGAGCAAGAGTTGAGTCGCCGCCAGGCGGCGGCACGGAGAATGATCGCTCTGTCCGGCGCGCCGCATCCCCAGCCGGCTTCCCAGCGCAATCCCGCCCATGCAAAGCCCGATAAGAATCGCCAGTTGGTGGTAAACATATCCATACACTGATTCGAATCCAAGCAGAAGAAAAATCTGCAAAGCCATCAGCGTGAAGCCCGAAGCCGCCGTGCAGCATGCCGCCGCCGGGCGTGCGCGTCCTTCGCGGCCGAACACAAACACCGCCACCGCAACGGCAATCAGCAGTGCCATCAACACCACGCCAAGTACATCACGGAACGGAAAGTGCGCCGCGGTCCGGAACCAATCGGAATACTCACTCCCGAACTGCGCGCTCCACAGCACCACGTCGAAGGAATAGGCATCCGGCGCAAAATCGCGATTCACCGGCGTCGCAGCCAACGGCCGCAGTTGCTCCTCAACCTGTTCCATGCGGTCGGGCATCATGCGGTAGGGAATAAAGTATTGGCTCACGTATTGCGTGTTCATCCGCCGCTCTTGCAACCGCGCCATCAGCACGCGCGGATCGCTGGTCAGAACGCGTACCTGGTTCGCGGCGAAAAAGTGAATCGTCTCGCCCGGAATCGCCGCCACATCGGGAAACACCTCTTCAAGCGTGCGCCGGATGCAGCGCAGAAACTCCTTGAGCTCCGGACTCAGCGTCTCCTCCGACGAGCGCAACTCGATCGCCAGCAGCCCGCCCGCCGCCAGGTGTTCGCTCGCCGAGCGAAAAAACTCCGCCGTGTAAAACCGGTTCAACTGCGCCGTCTGTGGATCGGGCACATCGACAATGATCACGTCGAATCTGTCTTCCGCCCCCTTCAGGTACCGCCGCCCATCCGCATAGTGCACGTGTACGCGCGCGTCCGCAAGCACGGCGGCCTGCGCGGGAAAGAACTGCCGCGCCATCCCGATCAGCGCCGGATCCAGTTCCACATAATCGAGCCGCGCCACCGTCGGATGTTTCAGCGCCTCGCCCACCGAGCCGTTCACTCCGCCGCCGATCAACAACACCCGCTGCGGACCCTGGTGCTCGAGCAGCGCGTAGTCCACCGCCTCTTCGGCCGCGCTCGGGTCCGGCGCATTGGCCAGGATCACGCCGTTCGAATAAATGCTGCGAATCGCGCCGGTTTCGGTCACCACCAGGTTGCCGTAGATCGTGTCCCGCGACCCAACCAAATCAAAGCCTCGCCACATGCGCGCCTGCGCGGCCCGGTCCAGCCGCGGCGCAACCACGATCAGCAGCGGAATCGCGGCCAGCACGGCCGCACCCGCCAGCACAGCTACCCATCTCCGCCTCATCCGCAGCAGCAGCACCGCCGCCATGCACAGATTCAGCAGCCCCACGGCAATTGCAATCTGGAAGGACTCAAAAAAGCGCAGCAGCACCAAGCTGGCCACAATCCCGCTGATGGCCGAGCCGGCAGCCTCTAGCAGATAAGCTGAACCCGCGGCCACGCGCGCCGTAACTTCGCGCTCGCTTTCATACATTCGCGCCGCAACCACAAACAGCGCCCCTGACGCCGCGCAAAACACGCTCAGGCACACCAGCGTCGTCAGCAGCATCGGCAGCGGTCCCACCAGCTCGCCCGGCACGGTTTGAAAAATGGATTTCGCGGCGCGCAGTGCCCAGATTGTCGCCGGCAGGCTTGCAGCCAACAGGCATTCAAGCACTGCCGTCGCCCGCCGCGGGTTCTTCGCGCCCAGCCCCAAACTACTGCTCAGGCTGCTTCCCGCGGCGGTCCAGAACAGCCACGTTGCCAGCATCATTCCCAGCGAGATCTCGTTGCCGTTGAAGACAACCATCAGCTCCCGCATCAGAACGATCTGTCCGGCAACGGCGCTGAATCCCGTCAGCGCCAGCGCCGCGTTCTGTTCAATTGATCTCACAAATCGAAAATTAAATGCCGGCCGCCTTGGAAATGCAAGGGCCGCCGGCACACCATTCTCAGAATCGATTCCAGCGCCGGACTACGGCTGCGCCCTGACGTAAGCGGGATCGATCACCTCGCGCAGGACAGCCGAAAACCCATCCCATGTGCAGGACATATCCTGCCCGCTGCATCCGGGCACAAAGATCGGCGCCAGCGCAGGTGGGTTGGCGGGTGTGAGCGTCTGTGTCTGGCGCATCTGCTCCAGCGTCTGAGCGGTATACTCCAGGCGCACGAATGGCCGGCCGTCCGCACGCGAGCGCCAAATCTCGAACAGCAGTGCGCCTCCGGGAGGAGTATCGTCCGCGCGCCCGTCGATGATCCAGTTGATTCCCAGGGCGCCGGAGACCGTAACGATGTTGGTGTCGTGACCCACCAGAATCAATAGCCGATCGTCCGGCTTTGAGAGCGCGCCCGCCACCGGCTTGCCGCTTATGCTCTGTTCCATGCTCCGCTCGATATGGTCGAGCAGATTCGATGCGTAAATGCGGGCCACCGTGGGCGTGCGATAGCTGTATTCCCAGTGCGCGGCATTCAATTGCATCAGCGCGCGCAGCGTAGCGCCGTCCACGCATCCCCATCCGACATTCGCGTCGCTCATCCCATTCGTGTATTCGAGCAACAGGTTTTCAGCCAGCGTTGAAGCCACGCTGAGCGGACCGTGATACCCGGAGGAATACTCTGAGCTGTCGCCAAAGTTTGCGGGAACGTCGAAGATGGAGACGCGTTTGGTTTCCGGTGAAGCCGCATGACCGCAACCGGCCAACACTTGGTCGAGCGCGGCCAACTGCGGCCGGTAAACCTCTGTCAAGTGGTTGGGATCGCCGCCGATGCGGCCGGCAATGGCCGCGGCAGCCAGCCCGCGCTCCCGCTGATTCAATCCTCCGACAATGCGGAAGAGCGGATCAACCGTGCCTTCGGGCTTCGCGTGAAATTCGATGGAACAACCGGGAAGCATTCCCTCGCCCAGCGCCTTGCCGGTTTCGCGTGTGCGCTGGTCGGAGTCGGCAATGATGGTGACATGCCCCGCGTCGCCGCAGCCGGTGCGAGCGAACAGCCCCTGTTCTGACAGCCTCACGCGGTCCCATGCGCCGAAAAGTTTCATCAATTCGTAGCCGTGAGCGGTCAGATAGCTCGGCGGCACATCCCACTGCGGCCAGGGCGCGGCGGAGTATTGATCAATGGCGCCGGCCTTGATGATGGGCGACCGAACGCCGTGCCGGCTCAAAACCACAACAAACTGCAGCTCGGCCTTCTGGCCGGCAGCGCCGGCTTCCGCACTCTGCGCCGCAAACGCTATGCTGCCTGCCAATAGACACGCAGAACTGAGAAGAAAAAGCCGCAGCGCGGCCCGGATTGTCATCGTCGATCCTCTAGGTTGGTTGAGCGGGAAGAGTAAAAATGCATATGGTGCGCCCGGAGAGATTCGAACTCCCGACCTAACGCTCCGGAGGCGTTCGCTCTATCCAGCTGAGCTACGGGCGCGCTCCTTAAGCATACCGCATTTCGGTTTCATCAGGCTCCGCGGCTCCATCACGGACCAGGCTGCCCCATTGGGGAACCGGGGCGCCGGGGCATCCACTGGGCCGGGTCCGGCGTCTTTGTTTTTGTCGCATGGGTGGGATACCCCAACCCTCAACCAGCGGGCCTTTCTGTCCACTGCCCACTGTTCACTGTTCACTGTCTTTCCTCAGTTCTTCCATCACCGACTGGATCAGCTCCTTCGCTCCATCCATGCCTCCCAGCACCGCCTGCAAGTCCAGCGCCGGCTTTGAAGGGTTGCGGCTCGAGGCGCAATACACTCCGTGCTGCCCCACCAGAATCAGTGCATCGGTCAACAGGTCCAGCGCCACAGCCAGCCTGCCCCGTTCCACGCCCATCATGAACTCGTGCTGCTCCAGCTCCGCCCGCTTCTCGTCGAAGACGCTCATCCGTCCAGCCTACTCGAAAAGCCTGAGAGCCGGGCAGTCAAAGGCCCGGCTCACGCATTCAGCTTGCGCATGTACTCTGCATCCAGCCGAAGCTCTTCAATCTCCTCCATGTCGAATTGCTCCTGCTCCACAAAGTAGTACTTTAGACCCGTAGCCGCGCGCATGATCGGGCCGTAGTCCATGTTGCCTTTGCCCAGCACGGTCATATGCACTTTGCCGTCCGCGCCGCGGATCATGTCCTTCACGTGCATCAGCGGGAACCGCTCCGGCGTCTTCGCCAGGTAGTCCACCGGGTTGTGCCCGGAGGCGTACACCCAGCCCGCATCCATCTCGAACACCACCACCTTGGGATCGGTGAGCCGCAGCAATTCGTCATACACCAGCACGCCGTCAATCACCGCAAACTCCGGCGTATGGTTATGAATGCCGAAGGTCATGCCCGCGGCCTTCACCTTTTCGCCGATGCGGTTGAACTCGCCGGCAATCCAGCGCCAGTCATCCAGTGTCGGTGCCCCCTTGGCTTGCGGATCCCGGTGCATTCCTCCCGACGAAGAACAGACAATGAATTCGAGCCCCAGAGTTTGCGCATATTCCATCAACTGACCGAGCTGCGCCTCCAGCAGCGCCAGCGTGTAATGAGTGCTCACACAGCGCAGCCCGGCCGCGTCCATCGCTTTGCGAAAATCCGCCGCCGTGTGGTCATAGTAGCCCGCCGCCTCCACCACCGTGTACCCATCCCCCCGCACCTTGGCCAGTGTCCCGTCAAACTCCTCGGGCAGCAGGCTGCGCACCGAATAAAGTTGCAGCCCGAGCGGCTTGCGAGCCGCCTTGGCCCACAACCGTCCGCCGCCTGCAATGGCCGCTCCAGCCACAGCGCCCGTCGCCTTCAAAAATGTTCTGCGCGATGTATATTTCATTTTCTGACACTCCCTGAGGAACTTCGGAACTTAGACCTTGATCCTCTTCGTCTCCGCGTCCCACGTAGCCACGCTCCGATGAAAATACGAATGATTGGCCAGGTGGCAGCCGATCGCGGCGTTGTTGCCGAACACCTCGTCCTCCACCACGTGCTCCCTCGTCACCACGGCGTTGAAAAAGTTGGCAATGTGCACGGCGGTATCGTCATAGCCCTGCGGCAGCGTAAAGCTCTCCGCATCGCCCGGCGCTGCAAACGTCTCCTGATGCGCCGCCTTCCACTCCTCCATCCCCTGCTGCCGCTGTGCCGCCGTCATCCCGCCCCAGCCATAGGCCTCGAACTTCGGCCTCACATCCTGGGGCGTAAATGTCACCGTCTTGCCGGTCAGCACCATCGTTCCCGTCGAGCCGTAGAGCGCAATCCCCTCGCCCCCGGTGTCGTTGGCCTGGTTGCAGTGCAAATGCACCTGCACGCCTCCGTTCTCCGCGGGAAAGTCGTATAACGTCTCCAGCAGGTCGGGGAACTCCCGGCCGTCTTTGTAGTGGTAAATCCCGCCGCTCGAGTAGGCGCGGCTGGCCGGCGTGTTCATCCCGGTAATCACCTGGATGCCGCTCAGCAGGTGCACAAACAAATCCCCGCCCAGCCCCGAGCCGTAATCCATGAAGCAACGCCAGCGGAAGAACAGCCTGGGATCGAACGGCCGATCCTCAGCATCCACCAGAAACCCCTTCCAGTCGATCGTCTCCGGGCTGGCGTCGGGCGGAATCGGATACACCCATGCTCCTCCCGGCGTATTCCGGTTCCACTGCGCATCGATCTCGTGCACCTCGCCCAGCCGTCCCGATGCGAAGATCTCCCGCGCCTTGGCATAAAGAATCGAGCTCACCCGCTGGCTGCCGGCCTGAAAGATGCGCTTGTTTGCCGCCACCGCCTCCAGCATCTCGAATCCATCCGCCACGCTGTGCGACATCGGCTTCTCGCAGTACACGTCTTTGCCCGCCGCGACCGCGTCCAGCGTCACCCGCCGGTGATGGTGGTCAGACGTGGCCACCAGCACCGCATCCACATCCTTGCGGTCAAGCAGCGTGCGGTAGTCGCCGGTGGTCGGGAAATCGCTGCCATACGCCTCTTTCGCTGCCAGGTGCCGCGTCACGTAAAGGTCCGCCGCGCCCACGCAGACGCCCGTCGGCGCCTTGCGTGCCGAACGCAGCAGGTCGCAGCCGCGAATCCCGGTGCCCACAATCGCAAAGCGGATCTTGCGCCCGTCGGGCAGGGTCTCCGCGGCGAGCGGCGCTGCTTCCAGCAGCGTGGACTGCATGGCCGCTCCCGCCACCGCCGCGCCCGCCCCCAGGCGCACAAAATCCCGCCTCGTCATCAACGATGTCCTCATGACCTCTCCTCTACGCGAACGCAATTCTCGCTCCCCGCGGGGTTCATTGTCCACACCCTCAACCCTCACCAAACCACCCCTCCCGCCCAATCATGGGAGAATGGACCATAACCCGCTATGACTGAAGAAAACATCGCCGAACCCCTGACCGCCGCGGAAGTCGCTCCCGAGCCCGTTCCAGAGCCGGTCGCCGAACTCGTCGCCGAACCCGTCGCTGAGCCCGTTCCTGAACCCGTGATTGCACCCGCCGCTGAAGCCATCGCCGAGCCGGTTCTCGCCCCCGAGCCAACCCCCGAGCCTGTCGAAGAAGAGCCCGTAGAATCCTTCGCCGACGCGCTCCGCGACTTCGAGCGCAGCCATTCGCATAAATCCGAGCCCGGCGCAAAGCAGTTGCAGGGAACCGTCATCTCCCTCTCCGCCGACCAGGTCTTCCTCGACATCGGCTACAAGACCGAGGGCGTTCTGCCCCGCTCGGCCTTTGAAGACAACGCCGAATCCGTCAAGCCCGGCGACACCGTCCCCGTCTCCGTCACCGGCCGCAACGAGGAGCACTACTACGAGCTCTCTCGCTTCAAGGTCGCGCAGCCCCGCGACTGGACCGCCCTCGAAGCCGCCTTCAACGAAAAGCTCGCCGTCGTCGGCACCGTCACTGAAGTCATTAAGGGCGGCCTCTCGGTCGACATCGGAGTCCGCGCCTTCATGCCCGCCAGCCGCAGCGGCGCCAAAGACGCGGCCGAGCTCGAAAAGCTGGTCGGAACCCAGATCAACTGCCGCATTACCAAGCTCGAAGTTACCGAAGAAAATGTGGTCGTTGACCGCCGCGTAGTCCTTGAAGAGCAGGCCCGCGCCGCCTCCGCCACCCGCCACGCCGCCATGAAGGAAGGCGATACCGTCCCCGGCACCGTCCGCACCCTCATGCCTTACGGAGCCTTCGTCGATCTCGGCGGTGTCGACGGCCTGCTCCATATCAGCGACATCGCGCACAGCCGCGTCGCAAAACCTGAAGACGTACTTTCCGTCGGCCAGGAACTTCAGGTCCGCATCCTCAAAATCGATCCCGAAACCAAAAGAATCTCCCTCGGTCTCAAGCAGCTTCAGGCCGAGCCCTGGGACAAGGCTCCCGAACGCCTTCAGGCAGGTCAGCGCGTCTCGGGCACCGTCACCCGCATTACCGATTTCGGCGCATTTGTCGAGATCGAGCCCGGCCTCGAAGGCCTCATCCACATCTCGGAGATGTCCTGGGCCAAAAAGGTCCGTCACCCCAGCGATCTGCTCAAGCAGGGCGACCGCGTTGACGCCGTCATCCTCTCCGTCAAGCCGGAAGAGCGCAGAATAGCGCTCGGTCTCAAACAGGCTCTCGCCGACCCCTGGCTTGAAGTGCAGCAGAAATTCCCCGTAGGCTCGCAGGCTGAAGGCCCGGTCACCAAGCTCATGAACTTCGGCGCCTTCGTTCAGATTGCCGATGGAATTGAAGGCCTGGTCCACATCAGCGAGATCGTCGCCGACCGCCGCCTCAACCACCCCTCCGACGTTCTCCGCGCCGGCCAGGTCGTCAAAGTCCAGGTCCTCGCTATCGACCCTGAAAAGCGCCAGATCAAGCTCTCCATGAAGCAGCTCATCCCCACCAGCATCGACGAGTACATCGCCGAGCACAAACCCGGCGACCAGGTCTCCGGCCGCGTAGTCGAGCAGTCGGGCGCCCTCACCGTCGTCGAGTTAGGCGAAGGCATCCGCGCCACCTGCCGCACCGCCGCCCAACCGGCCGCACCTGCAAGCGCGCCTGCCGCCCCTGAAGCCAAGACTGCCGGCAAGCTCGATCTGTCGAACCTGTCCTCAATGCTGAAAGACCGCTGGCAAGGCAACGCACCCGCCGCCCAATCCAAGCCCGAGCCACTAGCCGAGAGCCAGATCCGCACCTTCAAAATCGTCAAACTAGATCCTGAAGCCAAAAAGATCGAGGTGGAGCTAGCTTGATATTACAGTTGTAAATCGAAAATGCCGGAGGGCGCAGAGGGCTTCACAGGCTGTGGAAAAACTCATTCGGAGTTGCAAGAAGTGTCAGGGCACGACTTCAGTCGTGCCGAAAATACAGCAAAATCAACGAGGGCTTTAGCCCCTGCGGTTTGCTCTTCGGGAAATTCGCCCCCCATTTCCCTTTTTTCCGCAGCCTGTCCAGCCCTTGGGCTCTTCGCGGGCGGTCCATTACTCGCCGGACTCAAGTTCAAACCATGTTCGGAGCGAAGAAATCCTATCCTTTGTAATCTTTGTAGCGTCCGATGCCCAAAGTAAACCTCTGATTGTCCCGCCTTGGCTCAAATAGGTCATCGAGTCGCAGTGCGCATTTCGGTAGGCAAGCCATTTTTCCTGAGCATCATTGAAGCAGGAGAGCCAAGTGCCACCGATCCGATTAAAACTTGCGGGGACCTCGCCGAACTTCGCCAAATGGTCACGAACCGAATCCAGCAAGCGATTCAATTCCTCTTCGGTTGCCCTGAGCCTCTCGCCTACTTCGATATTCATGCCTGTCTGTGTGAGGGGCACGAGGCCGTATTGTTCAAAGGTTAAGACCTCCTCCAACGCCTTAGTGAATCGGACAGCATCATCCAGGAAATCACCAACTTCGGTGACTGAGTAAACCGGCTTCGCTGGCAATTCGTGGCAGAGGATGTGCCTGATCTTGAACAAGCGACCGAGACGATTCGCTAAGCCGTCAAAGTCAGAAATTATCGGCTCAGGCGGTTCTTCCTCAATCTCCGTGCGCCACCTGTCCACGGCACCCGCAAGCAGAGGGCGCAACGGCTTTCCCAGAAGTGTCTCAAAATAGTCGAGGATTTGGCCAAAGGCGTTCACCGGGACGCTGTGGGCAACGATATCACCGAGGGTTATGGCGCGGCCTTGGATATCCCGCACTGTCGCGAAATCCATCTTGAAGTTTTTCGAGAGTTCGACGGCCCTGTCGGTGAACTCCTTCGCGTGGTCAATAAGCTGGGCCATCTGTCGCCTAGTCGAGACCTCAAGAATTGTCACCGCACGGATCAAGTAGAAATCGGGAAGGGATCCCTGCCCCTTGGCCGCGTTCTGCCACTCCTTGCTAAGCGCTAGAAGGTTGTACGAGAGTATCCCGTGGCCCGCCGAGTCTCGCCTCTTGATTTCGAGAATCTCGTTAGTACGATCTCGCGTGCTCATCATCTACTCCTTCTCAGACCCCGTCACCTAAACAGGAACTACAAGTACACCTCATCCACATAGCACCAACGCCAATCCTCCCCGCGCTCGGCGGATTGGATCAGCGGATGCCCGACAGCATGAAAATGCGCCCGCGCGTGCCGGTTCTTCGACGAGTCGCAGCAGCCCACATGCCCGCACTCCAGGCACATGCGCAGATGCAGCCACTTATCGCCGATTTTGAGGCACTCCTCGCACCCCTTTGTCAGCGGCTTCACCTTCTTCAGGTGCTCCGCAACATGACTGCAACCCCCTGCCGCCATCTCAACCTCCAAACAGCCTGCCCTAACAATCGTCCCTGATCAAATGCTTCCCGTGTCCCACCCTTTGCCGGGTGCCCCACATCTCGATTTTGAGATGTGGGAAACCGCGACCCTCGACCAGCGTCTATCAGCAACCCTGCCGCGCTTCCCTCAAGCGCCCAGGTCCCTATGAAGTCCAGCCCTTCGCCCGCTCCACGGCCTTCTGCCAGCGTCCGCGCCGCTCCGCCCGTTCGCCCGCATCCATCTTCGGCTCAAAGCGCTTGTCGCCCTGCCGTTTCGCCCGCAACTCCTCCGGCCCTGCCCAGTATCCCGTCGCCAGCCCCGCCAGGTAAGCCGCGCCCAGCGCGGTCGTCTCCGTCACTTGCGGCCGCACCACCGGCACGCCCAGCACATCGGCCTGGAATTGCATCAATAAATCATTCACCGACGCGCCGCCATCCACGCGCAATGCGGCCAGCGGCGTTCCCGTCTCGCTGTGCACCGCCTCCAGCACGTCGGCCACCTGGAAGGCGATCGCCTCCAGCGCTGCCCGCGCAATGTGTCCCGGCTTGGTGTCCCGCCGCAGCCCGATCAGCATTCCCGCCGCGTGCGCATCCCAGTGCGGCGCGCCCAGCCCCACAAACGCCGGCACAAACACCACCCCGCCCGTATCCGGCACTGAGGCTGCCAGCGCCTCCACCTCGCCCGACGAGCCGATCAGCTTCAGGTTGTCGCGCAGCCATTGCACCACCGCCCCACCGATAAAGATGCTCCCTTCCAGCGCGTATTCCAGGCGGCGCCCCGCGCTCGCTGCCAGAGTTGTAATCAGACGATGGCGAGAGCGCACGAACTCCGTTCCCACATTTAGCAGCAGGAAGCACCCGGTCCCATAAGTGTTCTTGGCCTCGCCCGCGCCCCAGCACAACTGCCCGAACAGCGCCGCCTGCTGGTCTCCGGCAATGCCCGCAATCGCCACGCCGCCCAGCCCCAGCGTCGTCGTCACCTCGCCCACCTTTTCGCTCGACCACGCCACTTCCGGCAACATGCTTTCCGGAACACTGAAAATGCGGAGCAGCTCCTTATCCCACTCGCCCTTCACAATGTTGAACAGCAGCGTCCGCGAAGCATTGGTCATGTCGGTCACATGCCTTTGCCCGCTGGTCAGGTGCCAGATCAGCCAGCTGTCCACGGTCCCAAATGCCAGCTCGCCCCGTTCCGCCCGTGCCCGCGCACCCTGCACGTGGTCCAGGATCCACGCCACCTTGGTCGCCGAGAAATAAGGGTCCAGCACCAGCCCCGTCTTCGACGAAACACTCTCCCCAACACCGCTCTTTTCCAGGTCGCTGCACCGCGCCGCAGTCCGCCGGTCCTGCCACACAATGGCCGGATGAATCGCCTTGCCCGTCGCCCGCTCCCACACCACCACTGTCTCGCGCTGGTTGGTAATCCCGATCGCCGCCACATCCCGGGGCCGCGCGCCGATCTTGCCCAGCGCCTCCACCGCGCAGGAGAGCTGGCTGGTCAGGATTTCGGTAGGATCGTGTTCCACCCATCCCGCCTGCCGGTAGAACTGTTCAAACTCGTGCTGCGCCGTGGCGGCTATCCTCCCCGCCTCGTCAAACAGAATCGCCCGCGAACTCGTTGTCCCCTGGTCCAGCGCAAGAATGTATCCCATACGTGCCATTCACCTTTCGGCAACCAGTCAAACACGCCCGGCTCCCTGTGGGCAAGGAACCCGAAGTTTCAACCGGCTGCCGGCTCCTGCAGCGATTGCGTCCTCGCTCCGCCCCGTCTCGCATATTGAACAGGTAGGTGCTCTAGCCCGACTTCAGCATCGCGAAATAGCCAATCCTCCTGTATCCTGAAAGCAATACCCCGTGCGTTGGCGGCGATTCCCCCCAAGGAGCCTCGATATGGCAGATAAAGTCAAGAAAACAAAAGCCCCCGCAAAGCCCCGCAAAACCGCCGCAAGAAAAGAGAAAGTTGCCAAGGCAGCAAGGCCGGCGATGCCCCCTCGCGAAGAGATCGAAAGGCTGGCGCGTGCCTATTGGGAGCAGCGCGGTTACCAGGATGGATTCGCGGAGCAGGACTGGCTGCGCGCCGAGCAGGAACTGCTCGAAATGGCTTCCTAGAAGAGGGCCTACAAATCTGCTCAACAGCGTCGCGTGCTCCGCAGTCAAAGCCGGAGCCAATGTGCGCTGCCCGAATACAATCCCCAAATAGTTGAAGCCGCTTCCGGCAGGAGTCAACGGCCTGCCTTGAGCAGCCTGAATCCACCGAAGAACGCCAGCAGATCGATGATCGCCGCGAATACCACTGCCGCCCACACGCCGGGGCCATGGTTGGGCATTGGAGAATAGAAGTGGTGGATGGCATGTGCAAAGTGGAGAGCGGTAAGGAGTACGGCAATGCCGCTCGCAATGGTCAAGGCTCGCATAGTTGCTCCTGAATTGCGGTAATTATCTCCGCTGATTGAATGTTTAGCGCCGGTTGGCGCAATGTCCGCCACGGCCTTACTGGTTTGGCGCCGCGTAATGCGGCACCTTGGGCGTCAGCTTCCGTACCAAGAATTCCTGAAACAGATTCGCCACCGCGCTGCCGGCAATGCCCAGCCCGGTCTCCTCTAAGGTCAGCCCCGCTCCGTCCCGGCTGCCTGCAGGATAGTAAAGATTCGAGACCCCGCCCGCCGCAAGGCTGCCCAGAATTCCCGAATAGTCAAACTGCCAGCGCCCGTTGTCGCCCTTGCAGATGACCGCATTCTCTATTGCGTACACAGTGCGCGAGTGAATCGTCCCGGTCCCTTTGTAGAAGTAGCGCGGGTCCTGCTTGAAAAGCGCCGGAAACACCGCGCCGCCAAGCATTGCACCAGAGAAGCTGTCGGCATAACTCGCTCCATAGCGCTTGGCATAACCTTGCGTCCCCTGCCCGTACCCGCTGAATGTGTTGTCGGCCTGTTCCATTCCCGCAAAGGCGCCGGCCTCCACCCATGTGAACCAGTCGATGGACGACCTCCACGCCAGAGCGTATTTTTGCCGGGTGGTCAGCGCAGGCGCATTGGGCACGTAAGTGACAAAGAAATTTGGAATTACGCCCAGTACGCGCTGTTGTTCCTCCTCGTGGAGTTGCTCCACGGCTATGTCCTGCGGCGTGGCCGTCACCCGCACCTCACTGGTATACGTCACCGGCAGCACGATGGTTTGCGCATCGTAGTCCTCCCCAGGGTGCAGAACATCGGAGATTGTCTGGGTGCCAAATCCCTTCGAGGAGATCGTAAGTTTGAAAGCCCCCGGGGGAACATCAATGAAGTTGAAGACGCCGTCGCTGTCGGTTTCTTGGGATCTCGCCGGCGGAGCGGCGGGGCTGGTCCCGGTGAGCGTGACGCTGGCCCCCTCGTACAACTCCCCGTCTTTGCTCTCCACCACCCCGCGGATGTTCCCTGGCAGGACTTCTTCACCGGCTGGTCCCTTCACTTGCGCCCCACCCGCCGCGGCGCCATCTACCGCGGAAACCGAAGAGCCTTGCGCCTGCGCCTGACACCACGCACGGGCGCCACACCCTGAAAGCATGAGCAGAATCAGGGCCACCCCGGACTGCACTGCGACAAGGCGCGAACCTCCCGGCTTGCGTTTCAGATTTGCTCCAATTCCGCTCAGGCCCGCCCTCTGCTTTGAATCAGGAAGATATCCCGGCAATGGGGAAACGCGGCGCAAAACATCCGCATTGGATTTAGACGAGCATTTCCGGGAGTCGATGTAGCTGCTACCTTGGAACCAGAGTAGATGTACCCAAAGCCGCATCACTCAAGTGGCTTTTTTCGTCAAGAAAAAGCCATCTGGCAGGCTCCAACCATGGGCACTGTTACTCTGGTTCCGCTCTGATCGGCGCTCTTACTGTACTTCTCCAATGTAAACCCCAAACGGTCCCAGTTTGATGGCTCCCAGCGATGCTGGATCGGCCGCCCCCGGCGTCTTCAGCAGCGTCTTCACCCGCCGGGGCCCCATGCCCGCGCCGCCAATAGCCAGGTTCACCGTCTGCGGCTCGGCCGTGAAGTTCACACTCACCACCACCTGCGCCGCGCCGGGCGCCTGCCGCGTCCAGCTCAGTACCTTGTTGTTCCCTGTATCCAGCATCGTGTTGGCGCCGCTCTCAAAGGCCGGCACCGTCTTCTTCAGCCGGATCAGGCTGCGGTACCACGTAAAGAGCGAATCCGGATCGTTCTTCTGCGCCTCCACATTGATGGTCTTTGCGCTCGCCGGCACCGGCAGCCACGGCGTCCCATTCGTAAAGCCCGCGTTCGCGCTTCCATCCCACTGCATCGGCGTCCGCTCGCCGTCGCGTCCCTTCTCTTTCGGCCAGCCGGTAATGCCGATCGGATCCTTCACGTCCTGCTTGCGCCTGGGCGGTGTGGTCTTCATCCCGATCTCGTCGCCGTAATAGAACATCGCCGCCCCGCGGCTCGCAAATAGAATCGTCGCCAGCACCCGCTGAATGTCCTCGTCGTGCACCCCGTCGCCGTAGCGCAGGTCCAGCCGCGGATTGTCGTGGTTGTCAAACAGCATCAACGGAACGTGCGCATTCAGGTGCGTCTCCGCTTCCGTCAGCTTGGACCGGAAGGCCGCCACGTCCAGCTTATCGATGAACGCCACCTGCGTATCCATCGGCAGATGAAACTCCGGCTTGCCCGGCGGCCCGTACATCTTGGCCAGCTCTTCAATGTTGGGCAGGTAGGTCTCGCCGATCAGCACCCGCGTCCCCGGAAACGTGCTCGAATTGAACTTGTCGGTCGTCGCCCGCATCTCCTGCATCACTTGGTGCAGTCCCGGCTGGTTGTCGGTCTTCGAGCCGTCAAGTTGCGGGTCGCCGAATGCGTTGATGATCACCTTCCCGTTCTTGTCCTTCAGCACGCCCTCATCGGCCAGGCTCGGATCCTCGTAGAGCGTTGTGATCGCGTCAAACCGGAACCCGCCCACCCCGCGCTTCAGCCAGAAGCGCACGATGTCCTCGAAGGCCTCGTGAATCTTGGGGTTGTCCCAGTTCACGTCCGGCTGCTGAATGTAAAACTTGTGATAGTAATACTGCCGCGTCTTCGCGTCCCACTCCCACGCCGAGTGCCCAAACAGCGACTGCCAGTTGTTTGGCGCCGCCTCCCTGCTGGTTGCGGTCTGCCCTTTGCCCTCGTGCCACACATACCAGTCCCGGTAAGGGTTGTCTCTCGATGACCGCGATTGAAGAAACCACTCGTGCTGGTCCGAGGTATGGTTCACCACCATGTCCATCAACACCCGGATGTGGCGCTTGCCCGCCTCCGCCACCAGCCGGTCAAAGTCCGCGAGCGTGCCGTACTGCGGATCGATATTCCTGTAGTCCGAGATGTCGTAGCCGAAGTCCACCTGCGGCGACGGATACACCGGCGTCAGCCAGATCGCGTCCACTCCCAGCTCTTTCAGGTAGTCCAGCCGCTCGGTGATCCCGTTCAGGTCCCCGATTCCATCTCCGTTCGTGTCCTGAAAGCTGCGCGGGTAGATCTCGTAGATGACGGCATTTTTCCACCAGTCTCGTTGCGCCATTTGGGTCGCCATTTGGGTTTTGATGCGGGGAGCGGGTCTCACCGACGCGGTTTGTCCTCCTGCTGTCAGCGCCGCGATCCCCAACGTCAGGGCCAGCGCGCAGCTTTCGATCGATCTTGCTCTACGCTTCACAGAGCGCATTGCGGTCTCCTCGTTTTCGTTTCGCCGCTCGTAACATCGGCAACGCTGCAACTCAAGCCAAACTATCACATAACGCCTGAAGAGAAGCCCGCCGATCCCGCAAAATCCGGGCGCCCCATCGGGGAACCGGGGCGCCCCCGGGGCCGGGTCCGGCGTTTTTGTTTTTGCCGCCAGGGTGGGAATAGCCACCCCAGCGAGCAACGATCGCTCGCCGGGGCCCCGGCAGGGAATAGGCGCATGCCGTGTAGAAATGGCCGCTTATAAGCAGCGACGTAAACGTTAAAGGTTGGCTTATAGGGTTGCGAAACAGGGCGAAAGGTTCGCTTAAGTGGTTGCACTTTTTTTAGGACTTAACTATACAGGGTTACGAAACAGGCGCTTTGGCTGCCGAGAATTTTCCATTCCAGAGGAAAGGGTTGCTGAGAACTAGCCTGAAAACCTCGAAAAGGGGGGGTTATTGAGGTTAATTGGGGGTTTTCGGTAGGTTTACGGTAGGTTTTCGGAGGTTTTTCTGCACAGTGGACAGTGCACAGTGGACGGAAGGATCAGCCGCTAGCCGCTAGCTTCTAGCTCTTAGCTTTTAGCTCTTAGCTTTCAGCTTTTGGCCGGGTGGCCCAGAGCCGGGGCAGGCTCGCGTGCCGCAAATCCTGCAAGAATATTCGCGGGCTTTATCCCCCGAGGTCCGCTTTTCGGGATTGCACTTCGAACACCCGCCCCCGCCTCAAAAGAATCAAGCGCCGTTCACCGGCGATTCCCCCGTCGAGCCAATTGGGGAACGACCGGGGTCGAAGGCCGGGAGCGCGCAGCGTCTCGCGCCGGCGGAATTCGCCTAAAAGAGTTAAAAAAGGTGCTGATTCACGCGGTTGAGGATGAGATCCGAGGCACGTCGCTCCGGCCGGACGATCTCCACGAGCGGAAGTTGCTTCTCACGCTCGATCGGAACGACGGTCAACTTCCGAGGCTGGCTCTTTTCCGGACCGCCCAGGCTGAATTGAGTTCCTTCCTGCTTCGAGTTGTTGAGATTCCGACGCAGGGCATTCGCTAGCACCCGGTTATTCTTGGACTCTTCGTCGCGGATGATTTCGTCCGCCGTGTGCTTGAATCCCTCATCATCGCGAAGGGAATAGCTGCGGAATAGCTTCTTTAGCAATTCGCCCCGAGCCATTTCCTGTGTTCCTCTCCGATCAGAATATCAATAGGAGGTTCGTCGCAATTATGCCCCATTTTCGTTGCATCGGTGTATAAAACGTACCAAACATGCAAATGATTGGAGGGTATAGTGATAAGGGGCGATGCATAACTTCGAATTGCCGGGAATGTCGAGATCAAGACCGATAAGTCGGCATGCGGGTAGCCCCCGGACGGCCGACAAACCGGGCCCCACCGCCCGCTCCTCCGGCCTGCCTCGGCTCCGGGCCCGACCCGGGCCCGACCCGGCCCGACCCAGAGGGTTCCCCGGTACCCCGGCCAGAAGCTGGAAGCTAGGAGCTAGCCTTAATACTGTTCACTTAATAATCCTGATGGCCCTTCGGATGTCGATTGGCGGAAGAGGCTTGATGTGCCGCGGGCGAAGCGGGAAGTTGCTCATCTTGCGCTTGACGCCGCGGGGATTGCGCCGGTTACGGCTGGAGACGACGCGTTCCTGAAGGATCTCATCGAGAACCGCTTTATGAAAGGCCCTCCTCTGCCGAGGGGGGAATAGCGCTGTAGGACGCTATTTTGCGACGGATCACGCGCACGGCGTGAAGGAACGAGAGCCGGTCAGGGTCTTCGTCAGCCTTGAGAGCGGCTTCGTGCATCAGACCGCGGATAGCGAAGTGGGCCATCAGCAGACCGTAGAACTCCTGGCGCACCAGATCCGGTGTCTTCGAGCGCAGTACGATCTGCGCGCCGCGAAGATGAGTCTTGAGTTCATCGAAGGCAGTTTCGATCTCCCAGCGCTCATGATAGAGAGCTGCCAACTCGCCAGCTGGGGCCTTTGCTGGATCAAGGATGGTCGTCGCCAGTCGATAGATCGGTTCGCAACCCTCGATTCCCTCCAGGCGATAATCGATTACCCGCAAGGCTTGCCCATTGGTCTTGTGCCGCCAGTCTCGCTCGGAGGGATACACGTGGCTCAAATAGGATCCGTCGGGCAGACGCTTCTCGCAAGACATACGCATGTTCTTTTTCATCCGCCAGAGCAGATCGGCGCCGGTTCCCCGTGCCAATTGCCATAATTCGAAGCCGAAGAAGTTTCGATCAGCCAAACAAAGCATGCCGTTTCTCAGGCGTGGAAGCACCGCTTTAGCCAGCGTGATCTCGCCCGTCTGGTAACCACCCATCTGGCTGCCGAACAGCACGTGTGTGCCGTTCTCCACCAGGGATACGAAACGGATTTGCGGATAAGCGCTTGAACCGCGGCCGGCTCCAGGGCGAGAGAATGCATCTTCGTTGGCCTTCTCGTCGGCCACATCAAGGGTGCTGCCATCCAGGCTCACCAGCCGCCAACTCCGATACCACGTGCCCCGCGTGTTGCGCACTGCGATCGGCTTGACCAACTCATCGTGCAACTGCCGCAGTGGCTCCCAGCCCAGCCGCGTACGGGCCTGCGAGATCCCCGATTTCCCCGCCACCCGCACACCGGCCGAGGGATCGCGCAGCCACTGGACTGCTTCCAGAAGACAACGCAATACCTCGCGATAGGACGATTGCATGTACAGCGCCAGAGCGATGACGTAGTAGACAACCACCTGCGCCGGCAGATCGCGCTGACGTATGCTGGACTTCCCTGTGTTTGAAAGCACAGGCTCGATGCTGGAGAGAGGAAACGTTTTGGTTATTACGCCAAGGCTGATGTAGTCCGTGATCCGGGCACCCGGAGGGAGTTCCGCAACCGTACGCGCCACCTGTGGCCTCCTGTCTTTGCCTCATACAGAATGCCACAGATTTCGTTAAGTGAACAGTATTAGAGCTAGCCTGCATTTCTCACACGCACTGCTTTGGGGTGGTGTTGAGCTAATTTCAGGTAGGGTGGCGGTTGTTTGTTGGCGACTGCCTGGGTCAGGTGAGGTTTTTAGGCCTTTTCTATGCTCCGGCTCTGTCCCCGGCCTGGCTTTTGCGCATGGCTCCGCCGGCCGATGATCCCGGTGAAGGTGGAAGACGCGGTTGGCGGGGCTACGGCGGGCGTCAGCAGCGCAGGGCGTGGAAGGCAGCTGCGTAGATATCTTTCCACGGGTAGGCCGAGCTGAGCTGGAGCAGCACTCGTCGCACGCTGACGCGCACCAGGGCGCCGATTTTGAGCAGCTTCAGGCGGATTGTGTCCACCTGCGCCTCGGCCCACGCGGTACCTTTCAGTCCCAGCCGCCGCAGCGCTTCCATCAGTGTGTAAGCCAGCGCGGAGAAGTAGAGACGCAACTGGTTGCCTTTCATTTCGTCGGTGGAGAGCCGGTCGGCAAACAGGCACATCTGCTCCTTGATGCGGTTCTCCATCTCTCCTCTGGCGCAGTAGAACTTCTCATATAAATCCTGCGCGGCCCACTGCTCAGCGGTTAACGAGGTGACCACGAAGCGCGGGTTCTCGCCTTTATCGAGATATTCCGCCTTGGCCACCACGCGGCGTGCGCGCGACCAGCTCTTGTGGGTCTGGTAAGCGAACTCGGCGAAGACGCGGGCCGCTTTTCCGGTGCTCTGATGGAGCATGCGGGCTTGGTGCATCCGGGCGCCGATGATCTTGCCCAGCCGCTGGTTGCGGGCCAGGCCGAAGGCGTAGTCGACCCTGTTCTCGTCCTGTTCGCACCAAGCCATCAGCTCTTCGCGGCAGAAGCCGCTGTCGCCGCGCAGTACGATCTTCACCTCCGGCCAGCGCTCGCGCAGCTGCTTTACGATGCGACCGACCTCTTCGATCGAACCGGCAGCAGCATCCTGGTTGGCGGCCCTGAGCCGTGCGCACAGCACCTGATCGCCCGCGAAGATGTACAGCGGCAGATAGCAATAGCTGCCGTAGTAGCCGTGGAAGAAGCGCTCCGGCTGATGGCCGTAGAGCGGGATGTCGGTCGCGTCCAGATCCAGCACGATCTGGGCAGGCGGCGCGGCGTGCGACTCCAGGTAGAGGTCCGTTAGCAGCCGGTCCATCGACTCGGCCGAGTAGCTGATCTTGTGATAGCGCAGGCTGCGGCCGGTCAACTCCAGCCGGTTCAACGTGCTTTTCCCGGCCAGCGGCTCATCCAGTTCCCGCTTGCCGCTGAGCAGCGCCAGTAACGGATCGCTGCGCAGCTGCTCGTGATCGTTCAGGTCCTCGTAGCCCAGCGCCAGACCATAGATGCGCTGCGCCAGCATCTCCGACAACCGGTGCTTGACCAGCAGCGGCGACCGGCCGTCGATGAAACAGCTCGCCAGACGGCCCAGCAGATTGATCTTACGGTCTACCTCGCGCAGCAGCGGCGACCCGCCATCGCTGGAGACCTGCCCGGCGGTAAAGCCTGCTTCCACGCGGCGCGAAAAATGAGCTGTAAATGTGAACGTTTCTTGGTTACACTCTGTCATCAGAAAGGCCGCCTCTCCTCGGCCAAAACTACGTCTTGACAACGCAGTTATGCCATGAAAAGACGGCCTTTCCAACACTTTTTCTATATATCGTCACCGCAATCAGCAATGCACCCGTGAGAAATGCGGGCTAGTGTTAATACTGTTCACTTAACGAAATCTGTGGCATTCTGTATGAGGCAAAGACAGGAGGCCACAGGTGGCGCGTACGGTTGCGGAACTCCCTCCGGGTGCCCGGATCACGGACTACATCAGCCTTGGCGTAATAACCAAAACGTTTCCTCTCTCCAGCATCGAGCCTGTGCTTTCAAACACAGGGAAGTCCAGCATACGTCAGCGCGATCTGCCGGCGCAGGTGGTTGTCTACTACGTCATCGCTCTGGCGCTGTACATGCAATCGTCCTATCGCGAGGTATTGCGTTGTCTTCTGGAAGCAGTCCAGTGGCTGCGCGATCCCTCGGCCGGTGTGCGGGTGGCGGGGAAATCGGGGATCTCGCAGGCCCGTACGCGGCTGGGCTGGGAGCCACTGCGGCAGTTGCACGATGAGTTGGTCAAGCCGATCGCAGTGCGCAACACGCGGGGCACGTGGTATCGGAGTTGGCGGCTGGTGAGCCTGGATGGCAGCACCCTTGATGTGGCCGACGAGAAGGCCAACGAAGATGCATTCTCTCGCCCTGGAGCCGGCCGCGGTTCAAGCGCTTATCCGCAAATCCGTTTCGTATCCCTGGTGGAGAACGGCACACACGTGCTGTTCGGCAGCCAGATGGGTGGTTACCAGACGGGCGAGATCACGCTGGCTAAAGCGGTGCTTCCACGCCTGAGAAACGGCATGCTTTGTTTGGCTGATCGAAACTTCTTCGGCTTCGAATTATGGCAATTGGCACGGGGAACCGGCGCCGATCTGCTCTGGCGGATGAAAAAGAACATGCGTATGTCTTGCGAGAAGCGTCTGCCCGACGGATCCTATTTGAGCCACGTGTATCCCTCCGAGCGAGACTGGCGGCACAAGACCAATGGGCAAGCCTTGCGGGTAATCGATTATCGCCTGGAGGGAATCGAGGGTTGCGAACCGATCTATCGACTGGCGACGACCATCCTTGATCCAGCAAAGGCCCCAGCTGGCGAGTTGGCAGCTCTCTATCATGAGCGCTGGGAGATCGAAACTGCCTTCGATGAACTCAAGACTCATCTTCGCGGCGCGCAGATCGTACTGCGCTCGAAGACACCGGATCTGGTGCGCCAGGAGTTCTACGGTCTGCTGATGGCCCACTTCGCTATCCGCGGTCTGATGCACGAAGCCGCTCTCAAGGCTGACGAAGACCCTGACCGGCTCTCGTTCCTTCACGCCGTGCGCGTGATCCGTCGCAAAATAGCGTCCTACAGCGCTATTCCCCCCTCGGCAGAGGAGGGCCTTTCATAAAGCGGTTCTCGATGAGATCCTTCAGGAACGCGTCGTCTCCAGCCGTAACCGGCGCAATCCCCGCGGCGTCAAGCGCAAGATGAGCAACTTCCCGCTTCGCCCGCGGCACATCAAGCCTCTTCCGCCAATCGACATCCGAAGGGCCATCAGGATTATTAAGTGAACAGTATTAGGGCTAGTGTGGTGAATCTGAGGTCCATTGCATAACTTTGTTAGGGTCTTTTGATAACGGCGGCGAGTTAGCCCCCGCTCAAGCGGGGATAGCAAGTCAGCAGGTCAGCGGAATTGTGCGACGGGAAAAGGCCTCAGTCTCCATTCATTCCCGCGGCAACGCGGCACCGCAAGTCTTGCTGCTTCGATTTAAGAAGCGAACTTTAGACTCAGGACACTAGCAGCCAGCAGCTGATGCTCCCGTCCACTGTGCACATGCAGGCTTGGGGCTGCCTTTATCTACTTATTGCACCGTCAAAACCATGGTCGTGCTCTGTGTAATGGCGGTGATGCCGTTGCTGGATTGCCCGGTCACCGTGATGGTGTATGTACCCGATGGAGTAGGCACATTGTTGGGTGGGCCGTGGTTCAAGTAGTAGTAGCGCGGGTTGCAGGCAGTTGTGCCCAGCGTGGTTACCAGGCCCACCAGCGCCAGCAGGGCCAGCCGGCTCGGCCATGCGCGCCGCCGCGCTCCCCAGGCCAATCCGCCCAGGCCCAGCATTCCAGGCAGCAGAATTGCCCACGCGACCGAGCCGCTTCCTCTTCCGTGGAACGCGGGCGGCGTCGCCATCACTGTTCCCGCGGCCTGCGTTTGCAACACCATCGAGCTGACGGGAGGGCACGCGGATGCTGGCGATCCAGAGGCACAACCGGTTGGAGTGGTCGGCAAAATCTCAACGCTCTCAGGGCTGAAGGTGCAAGACGACTGATTGGGAAGCCCCGAGCAGGATAGGGTTACGAACATCGGCGAGGTGAGCGCGGAGGGATTCACCGGCGTAACCGTGACGTTCACCGTTCCCGCATTGCCCGCCGTAAGTACCAGGGGAAGCGTGGACGGAGATACCGCAGCCAGCGTGACCCCAAAGCTGGGCGTCGAGCTGGCTTGTGCCTGCACTGCCGCTGTCACGGAGGTCGAGCCCAGGTGGATGGCATCGCCACTATAAACCGCGCGCAGGTTGTGCGCACCGCCAGGCAGGGCCAACATCACGGTGGCCTGGCCGGTTGCGCTCAGCGCCACCTGGGCCAGTTGCCGTCCGCCTTGGCCCACACCATCGACAATGGCGACGGCGCCCGTTGCCGGTAGCCCGTCAGCCCCGGTGACGCTTACCGCGGCAGCGGCCCTGGTTTGTCCGCCCAGGTCGCTGGTGGTCACGGTCAGCGAGGTTTGTGTGGCCAGGCTCTGCGCGCCGGCCGCCACCACCGGCAGCGCCAGCGCTATCACAAGTCCCGCAACCAACTCAAGCCGCAGACCGCGGCGGTTCATGCATCTCACTTGTACCTGCTCCAAATCTCCACAAGAATCGCGTATCGCCAGATCGCGTATCGCCCGTTTCCTTAACGTAGAAGACTATTGTATCCGGCCAGGGCGCGGTGGGGCCAACCGGCACACCGCAGTTTTCAGTGAAAACCATCGCCCCGCAGCGCGGGTCTGGCGTGGCGCCGGGCGTGGGCTCCGACAGAGATTTGACGCGGGGCGGCGGGAATGGGAAGTCAGGTCCGGCCTGCCGCGTTATGCTTCTTCTTTGAGGTGCATCGCCATGACCGAGGCCAACCCTCGCCGCCAGCTTGCCCACCTGACCGCAGTCCTCGACGAACTCCGCGCCAAAGGCACGTACTTCAAGCTCCGCATCCTCGACGACCAGCAGGCCCCGGTTTGCCACTACGACGGCCGCGAAGTGATTAACCTGGCCAGCAACAACTACCTGGGCCTCGCCAACCACCCCAAGCTCATCGAGGCCGCACTGCTGGCCACGCGCGCCTTTGGGGTCGGGTCGGGAGCAGTACGGACGATCGCCGGAACCATGCGTATCCACATGGATCTGGAGGAAAAGATCGCCCGCTTCAAGAACGTGGAGGCCTGCGTCGTCTTCCAGAGCGGCTTTGCAGCCAACGCGGGCACGGTAAGCGCCATTCTGGGCAAAGAGGACTTCATCCTCTCCGACGAGCTCAACCACGCCAGCATTATTGACGGCGCGCGTCTCTCACGCGCCACCATCAAGGTCTTCCGCCACAAGGACGTGGCCCACTGCGAGCAGTTGCTTGAGGAGCTGGCCGCGGAGCCGGGCAAAAAGCTGGTGATCACCGACGGCGTCTTCTCAATGGACGGCGACATAGGACCGGTCGACAAGCTCGCGGCACTGGCCGAGAGGTACGGCGCCATTATGATGGTCGACGATGCCCACGCTTCCGGCGTGCTGGGGCGCAACGGCCGCGGGTCAGTCGACCACTTTGGCATGCACGGCAAGGTAGATGTGCAGGTTGGCACGCTATCAAAGGCTATTGGAGCGCTGGGCGGCTACGTCTGCGGCAGCCGCGACCTGATCGACTATCTTTACCACCGCGCGCGACCGTTTCTGTTCTCCACGTCGCATCCACCCGCGGTTGCGGCCACCTGCATCGCCGCATTCGACATTCTGGAGCGGGAGCCGGAACGCATCCTGCGCCTGTGGACGAACACACGCTACTTCCAGGGCGAACTGAGGCGGCTGGGTTTCAACATCGGAGGCGTTACCACGCCGGCCACCGAGACTCCCATCACGCCGATTATTGTGGGCGAAGGCCGGGCAGCGATGGAATTCAGCCGCGCGCTCTTCGACGAAGGCGTAATGGCCACCGGCATCGCCTTCCCCACCGTCCCTGAAGGCAAGGCAAGAATCCGCGCCATCCTCACCAGCGAGCACACGAAATCCCAGCTCGACCAGGCGCTGGAAACCTTCGGGCGTGTGGCCAGGCGGCTGGGGATTCTACAATAGGGCACCATGATCGCTCATCTGCGCGGCAAGCTTATTTACAAGCAGCCCGGCCAGGCCATCGTCGAGGCGGCCGGCGTGGGCTACGACGTCGCCATCTCAGTGCCCACGTTTACGGCGCTGCCCTCGGTGGGCCAGGAGGCCGCGCTGCACATTCACACCCAGGTCAGCGAGGATCAGATTGCCCTGTTCGGCTTTCTCGAGCTCGAAGAGAAGCGGCTGTTTGAGCGGCTCATTACGGTCTCCGGTGTGGGGCCGAAGCTGGCGATCAAGATGTTGAGCGGCTTGCAGCCCGAGCGCGTCGTGCAGGCCATCCGCTCGCACGACCATGTGCAACTGACGCGCATTCCCGGCGTAGGCAAGAAGCTGGCCGAGCGCCTGGTGGTGGAGCTCAAAGACAAGCTGGACGACTTTGCCGTCGTGCAGGTGCAGTCGGCCGCGCGCGGGCCTGCCGCGGAAGATGTGCTTTCCGCGCTGGTCAACCTGGGCTACCAGCGGCCCGCCGCCGAGAAGGCGATCGAACAGGCTATCGCCAAAGACAAATCCCTGGCCGCCGACTTCGACGGGCTTTTCCGTAGCGCGCTGAAGGTGATTCGGTAGACTGATCCTGTTATGCCTCGCGCCGCAAAATCAGTCCCCACGCCGCCCCCCGCCCATCTTCGTCCCGAGGGCCTCGCCTTTCTGCGTAACCTGGCCCGCAACAACGACCGCGAGTGGTTCACGCCGCGCAAGGCGGTCTTCGAGGCGGAGCTGAAAGAGCCGATGCTGGCCATCATCCGCAAGGTGACGGACGCGATGATGGACTTTGCGCCCGCGTTTGTGCGGCCCGCGGAGAAGTGCCTGTTCCGCATCTATCGCGACACGCGCTTCAGCGCCAACAAGCTGCCCTACAAGACCCACGTGGCCGCCTGGTGGTCGCACCAGGGGCTGGAAAAGACATCCGGCGCCGGCTACTATTTTCACATCAGCGCCAAGGAAGTCATCGTCGCCGCCGGAGCCTACATGCCGGAGAAGGATCAACTGGCCGCGATCCGCCATTGGCTGCTCGATCACCATCTTGAATTCAGAAAGCTCCTCCAGAAACCCGCCGTTCGAAAGACATTCTCGGAGTTCGAGGGCAACGCGCTTACACGGCCGCCCAAGGGGTTTCCCTGCGAGCATCCGGGGATGGACCTGATCCGCTGCCGGCAGTGGGGACTGGCCGCCGCGTTGCCGGCAGCGGAGGCACTGAAGGCGGACTTTGCAGCCACGCTGATTCGCTACTTCAAGATCGCCGCGCCGGTGGTGGATGCCCTCAACACCCCCATCGCCGCAGCCCAGGCACCCCGGAAAAAGGTGCTCTTCGGCCTGAAATAGCGGCTCTTCGCGACGGTCGCGCCCAAGAACGCCTGGAGTGCGTTGTGACTGGTACGTTTGGGTCGCAAGGGGCAAAAAACGAAGAAAATAGGCAAAAAATAGGCAAAATCCGCAGAAAAACCCAAGAAACCTGTGGAAATCAGGCTTTTCCCATTGACTTTGTCCACCTCGAAGCCGCATTGTAACCATCGGCAGGGTTCTTCGAAGCCGCATGAATACAGGGGTTTCGTGCCCACGCAGCCTCGGTGGCACCTTCTCCATGCGGTACGCATTTCGCGGCGGAAGCCCGTCAACACCGGCAGCCCGAAGGGCTCGCCAAGAAGGAGAACAATACATGGCAACTGGAATGACCAAAACCGCACTCACACGGCACCTAGCCGAGAAGCTCGAACTGACCAACAAGCAATCCGCTGCGTTCCTGGACCTGCTGGCTGAGACTGCGATCAAGGAAACCAAGAAGAACGGCGTTTTCGTGATCCCCGGCATCGGCCGGCTCGTAAAGGCAGAGCGCAAGGCCCGCATTGGCCGCAACCCCCAAACCGGCGCGGCCATCAAGATCAAGGCCAAGACCGTAGTCAAGTTCCGCGTGGCCAAGGCCGCCAAGGACGTGATCGCCCCCCCGAAGAAGTAGCCCTCCCCATGCGAATGAAAGGGGGAAGCCTCAGTGCTTCTCCCTTTTTCGCTTTTTTAAGGGGGCATGTCGGCTGATTTTCCGCACTCTGCCGGCTGCGCGGCGCGCTGCGATCACGCAGGATCAGGGTTCGCGCGCTCCCGCGGCATGAGCGCCCGCACCACCATCGAGGCGCCAAGTGCGATGAGCATGGCCCTGAAGATCGACAGGTGGAACAGACCCCACGCTGCCGGCCCGATGACCAGGAAAACACAGGTCGGGATGGTCTCCTTCATCAGTCCCCGCGCAACCATCGAAGCTACGAAACTGACAAGAATCCACCGCAGCATCAGCCCATTGTCGAAGGTCCAGGAAACAAAAGCCAGCGTGACAAAGATGCCGATCGGCATGACTTCGGTAAGCAAGGCGGTAAGCCAGTGCGGTTGTGCAGCGGCGCGCGGCAAGCCAGCCCCAAGCCGCGGCAGAATGCGTGGCGCCGCGCGCAGATATTCCCGATAAGGTTCACCAAGCTGGGCGACGAGGAATGCTTCTTCGCCGAGAATCAGGCGCAGATAGAAAACCGTGATCAGCGCCATAATAAAAAGCGCCCCGCTCGGTGTGAGAAGCAGCGAGAAGGCAGCCATCATGCACCAGCCGCCGAGGTAGAGCGGGTTTCGCATGTAGCGGTAAGGCCCGGCGGCCACCACCGCGCCGGCCTGCATTTTCTCGTGATGCACAACGTTGTATCCCAGGTAGGCCGCGCCCCACACTCGCAACACCGCCCCCGCGGCAGCCAAAAGCGCGCCGAAAATGATGACGACAGGTGCGGAAACGGTGAAACTCGCCAGTCCCAGGCGACTCATTTCGAGGGCCAGCCACTGCAGCGTGGAGATCCGCCGTTCAAAATCCCACGGCCTGACCCAGGGCGCCCACATCCCGATAGAGACAATGATGACCTGGATCACCATCCGCAGACGAAACTCGATTGCGCTTGCCTTCATGAACACATTCCTTTTGCCGGAGTGTAGCATCCGGCTGCTATGCGGCTGATTACAAAGTGCGCAGCCTGCCGATGCCGGTTAGATCGATTTCCGCGTTTTCACCCAGAAGAACACAGGCAACTTACGTTCCAAAGTTGTGAGTAGAATTCCCTGATATCGAAGCCTTGCAGCCGGATTTCGCCGGCGGACTGATTGAACGTCGTCAGGCTGCTGCTCGACCGAGGCGCCAACATGAACGCCAAAAGCAACGACGGCACCACCGCGGTCAAACTCGCGGTCAACAACGGAAAACCCGAAGTGGCCGCACTGCTGCGTGAGAAGGGCGCACAACAAGCGCTCTCAGGAGCAGCGGCGGACAAGACTTGTCTGCGCAGTTACAGGATGCGCCCTTACTCGGTCCGCAGCGCCTGCATGGGATCGACGGAAGCCCCGCGCCGGCTTCGGAGACCAGGTCGCCCATGGTGTGAATATCGGCAACGGCCAGATCGGGATCGATGGTCTTCACGGTTGCACGAATGGCGGAAACGACAGCCTGAGGTGGAAGAACCGAGTGGGCGACAATGAACGCGCCCCATTCTTCGCCCTGCTCAAACGGGAAGTAGATTTGGGGTTCGGGATTTGCCTCCAGGCTGGAATGGCGCACGTCGCCCACTACACCTATTACCGTGTTTCGTTGAGAATGCCCACTATAGCCAACTTGCCCGCCAATCGGATTCCGGTTGACGAAGTACTTTGCCGCGAAGCTCTGGTTGACGATCACAAAGTGGGTGTTGCCTGTATCGTCATCGTTGGTAAAGAACCGTCCCGCGACCAGCGGAGTATTCATGGCGGAAAAGTATTGGGGCGTTGCAAATCGCCACTCGGCGCTCAACCTGGACGCAGGACAAGTTTCCCGGTGCTTTGCTATGGTAGGCTGGCGCTTAAGCTAACTGTCGACCAACGCCTGGAGGATTCTCCCCGATGCAACTACATGTCTTCTGTGTTGCCGTTCTCACCGCCGCTGCCTTGCCGCTGACTGCGCAAACTCCCGCTGCTCCCTCGGATCTGGTTGGGTCGGCCGAGCACCAGTTGCCGGCTCTTACTGAAACCTACAAGCATTTGCACCGCAACCCCGAACTTTCGCGCCACGAGGAGCAGACCTCTGCCTTTGTGGCTGGCGAACTACGCAAGCTGGGTTACACGGTGACTGAGCATGTGGGCAAATACGACGACGGTTCGCAGGCCTTCGGCGTGGTGGCGGTGCTTGAAAACGGCGCTGGGCCGCGGCTGCTGATCCGCACCGACATGGATGCGCTGCCGGTGGAAGAAAAGACCGGCCTGGATTACGCGAGCACGGTGAAAACCACCAACGCACAAGGGCAGCAGGTGGGCGTGATGCATGCCTGCGGCCACGATCTGCACATGACAGTGTTGCTGGGCGCGGCGCGGGAGATGGCTGCGCGCAAGGGCCAATGGCATGGAACCCTGATGTTGATTGGCCAGCCCGCCGAAGAGGTGATCCAGGGCGCGGCGGCGATGCTCGCCGACCATCTCTACGAGCGCTTCGGCAGGCCCGACTTTGTGCTAGCCGAGCACGATACGAACGACGTGCCGGCGGGCTCGATTAGCCTTAAAGGCGGACCGTTGCTGGCCAGCGCCAACACACTTACTGTAACCATGCGCGGCATCGGCGGACACGGCTCCCAACCTCAGGCCGGCAAGGACCCCATCGTGCTGGCCGCCGAGTTTGTGCTGGTGGCCCAGACCATCGTGAGCCGCCAGATCGATCCGCAGCAGCCGGCGGTGTTGACTGTAGGCACCATTCACGGCGGGACGAAGAACAACATCATTCCCGACGAAGTGACCATGGGGCTCACGCTGCGCACCTATTCGCCTGCCGTTCGCGACCAGATCATTGCCGATGTGCGCCGCACCGCGGAGGGGCTGGCGCAGGCCTATGGCGTCCCCGCCGACCGCATGCCGACGGTGACCCTCGGCGAGAGCACGCCCGCCACTATCAACGACCAGGCCCTGGTGGAGCGTTTGCGCGCGTCTGCCGCGGCTGTGCTGGGCAAAGATCGCGTTCTTGAAGCTCGCGCCGTGATGGGAAGCGAGGATGTGGGACTGTTTTCGCTCGATGGAAAGATCCCCGCCGCGATGTACTGGCTGGGCGCCGCCGATCCGGCGAAGCTGGAAGAGAGCCACAAATCCGGCGTGCCGCTGCCCAGTCTGCATTCAGCGCTGTTTGCGCCGGTGTATACCGCGGCCATCCCCACAGGCGTAACCGCAATGACGGCGATGGCGCTTGATCTGCTGAAGTGATGCGGTGTTCGAGTTTGCGGTGTCCCATGCGGCCACCTGGCGTGCTTTGCAAAGGGTGGGGAACTACGACTTCCGCCTACTTCGAGGGATCGACCAGCGCCTGGTAGACCAGCGAGCGGCTCAGATACTCGACATTCGGATTCTTACCGTGAATTCGCTGGATCATTCCCACAAAGACGATGTTGTTGGTGGGATCGGCCCAGAACCAGGTTCCGGCGAGTCCATCCCAGAAGAAGGTGCCTTTGCCGTCGGGCAGGTTAGCCTCCAGGGGATCGAAGAGAACTGCGCAGTTGTAACCGTAACCGAAGCCTGGCCGCAGGATTTGGAGACCAATGCCGTACTCACCCGTCAGCAGGCTGGGGGGCAGATGGTTCGAGGTCATGAGGTGCACGGTGGCCGGCGCCAGGACGCGCACACCATTCAATTCGCCCCCGTTGTCCAGCATCTGCGCAAAGCGATAGTAGTCCTCCGCCGTGGACACCATGCCGCCACCACCCGAAGGCATGGTGGGCGGCGCAGCATCATCGCTCATTCCGCCATTACCGATCAGGGAAGGGATCAACTCGCCCTGCGGCCCGGTTTCGTAGAGGGTGGCGAAGCGATTGCGTTTTGCCGCGGGCACGTAGAAGCCCGCGTCTCTCATGCCCAGCGGCGCATAGATATGGTCGCGCATGAAGTCCGGCAGCGACTGGCCCGACAGCTTTTCGACAATATAGCCCTGAATATCCATCGACACGCTGTAGGTCCAGCCCTTGCCCGGCTGATAAAGCAGCGGGATCCGGGCCAGCTTATCGATCATCTCCTGCAGGTTGTGTGAAGCCGTCACGTGTTGGTCGCGATACATGGCATCGACTGGCGTGTTGCCGAAGATTCCGTATGTGAAGCCGGCGGTGTGCGTCATCAGCTCGCTCATAGTGGGTGCGTGGTCCGGGTCGACGAGAATCATCTTGCCGTCCGCATCCATGCCCTTGAAGACCTTCAGGTGGGCGAACTCCGGGATGAACTTCGAGATCGGGTCAGAGGGCAGCCACTTGCCCTGCTCGAACAAGATCATCATGGCCACGCCAGTCACAGGTTTGGTCATCGAGTAGTCGCGGAAGATGGTGTCCTTGGTCATCGGTGCGCCACTGGCCAGGTCGCGCACACCGTAGGCCCGATAGTCCACAATCTTGCCGTGACGGGCCAGGATGGTGACGATGCCAGCGATCTGCTTCTGGTCCACTGCCTGCTGCATCAGCGTATGGAGGCGCTCAAGGCGCTGGGACGAAAAGCCCACGGACTCCGGCTTGACAGACGTCATATCGACTGCAAGGCGGGCTGCCGGCCGTGGAGGCGCCGGCTGCGCCAGCGATGAAACTGCGCCGGGAACAAGCACGCTGAGGGCTACGAGCATGCGGCTGATGTTTCCGTATCGATGGATGGACATACGATCTCCTTGCGGTGCGACAAAGGCCGCCCTGTTTTGCCGAACCTTTATAGCAGGCGCGTTCAAACGCGGCAAGCCAGCGAACGAACCCGCCGTCAATAGATCAACTTGAGCGAAAGCTGGATCTGACGCGAGGTACCGGTAGTCTTACTGATCTCGCCGAAGCCGGAACCGTTGAGAATGTTGGCCGGCAGGCCCATGTTGACGATGTTGAAGAGGTTGAAGAACTCTCCGCGGAACTGCAGGTCAATCCGTTCCGCGCCAGTTCTGCGGCGACCGAAAGGGGTGTCTTTTATCAGCGCGAAGTCGAAGTCGTAGAAGGCAGGACCGCGGAAGCTGTTGCGGCCCAGCGTTCCGAAGCGCCCTTGGTTCGGCCCCGTGCCGCCCGCGACGTGAATGGGGATTGAGAAGAACGCCGTTGCATTATTGGCGCCCTCGCCAAAATAGTCTTCGCGCACTTTGCCCGCGGTGGAAAGATGCGGTCTGGCGATTTGGTCGGGGCGATCCACGCCATAGGAACCAGCGCCGGTCTGCTGGATTCCGGAGAAGACGGTGAAGGGCGAACCCGAACTGATGCTCGAGATGCTCAGCAGCTCCCAGCCATCGGTGACTTTCCTGCTGATCGGATGCAGAAAGCCCGCACTCTCGAGATGCAGGTCCTGGGCTGCGCTCAGCCCGAAGCCGTGCGTCACATCGAACGACGACGGACCCCTCTCGGGGTGCGTATCGTAGGGGTTCTGCGGAAACCCCTGCGCAACCGCTCCCGTAGAACCGGTCACGCCGATCACCTGGCTGGTGTCGTCGATCGACTTGCTCCAAGTGTAACTTGCCTGGATACCCGGCCCGTCGTGACCCACAGTTCCGGTGAGGGAGGTTTGAAGCGCGTGATAAGTTGAGTGCGAGGTTGCGGTGATTTCGCTTTCGAAACCGAACCCACCTGTGACATTGCCGGAGCTATCGAAGGCCGTGAGCGGTGCAAAAGCTCGATCGGCGCCGGGATAAGCATTGGGAAAAGTGCAGCGCGGCAGCTTGACGCCGGTGGTGCCCATATAATTCGCATCCGCCGTGAGGTTGCCGAACTTGCGCTCCAGGCCCAGGGTCCAGGTGTAGAGCGTGCCGTTGCCAAAAGAGCGATCGACGCCGGCCAGCGCCAGATCGCTGACCACGTGTCCAGGTGTCAGTGCCGCCACGTCCTGCTCGTACCGATTCACATCCATCGCCGTATTTGGTGCAACAGTATTAGGGCGCCCCAGCGGGAAGATATCAGTGCCCGCGGGAGTATACGTGCGCGGTAACTGCGACGGAGTGATTTGAAAGCCATAGCGGATGGGCGCGTTGGCAGCGGAAAGCAACCGCGGCATCACCGCAAAAGGCGTCGACCCGGTAAGGAAGTTATCCTGCCAACTGTTCGGCGGAATTACTGTAATTCCGCCGCCTGCGTGTGCCACGAGCTTATCCAGAATCTGCCAGGCCGCCTGAATGCGTGGCCCCCAACTCTTCCACTCCGTCCGATATCCGGGCTGCGGGTTCACGACATACTGCTGAATGCCGTTCGTGTACAAGAAGCCCGCAGTCCGGCGGGCGCGTTCGCTAATCGGCGTGTAGAGCTCCCATCGCACGCCATAGTCCAGCGTGAAACGGTCTGTCACCTTCCAGGTGTCCTGGAAATACACATTGACATTGTTGCGGCTGATGGCAGCAGGGCCGATGTGGTCGCCACTGGAGAAATAAGGTGGCGCAATGGAGATGGTGTAAGCAAACGGGCTCCCGGACAGAAAGCTCGAAAGCGTGTCCGGCAGCGGATCACCGGGGTTGATGTTGTGTTTTCCGGTCGCCGACTTGATGGGTTCGCTGGAATAGGCGGCTCCGCCGCCAAAGTTGTATTCGCCGTTGGCGCTGACTCCAAAGTAGGTGCTGTCGCGGTTTGCGCGTATTTCGCCGCCCGCTTTGTAGGCATGACGCGCTTTGGTGAACTGAACGTTTTCGCGGAGCTGGAACAAGTTGCCATAGGCCTGCATCACTGTTCCCGCCGCGGAGTTGAAGGCTTCAAACAGGCCGTCATTGAACTTGACGGCCGGGTCGGTGTGGTTGGTGGTGGGAAACCCCGGCGTCGAGCGCATGATGCTCAGGGATGACTCGAGAATCAAACGCGGTGAGAATGTGTGTGTGTAGGTGCCGATTACGTTGCGCTCCCGGTCAATGTATTGAATTCCGAATGAGGGACTGATCGCCGTCTGGTCGGGATTCGTCGTGGGTCCGGTCAGGTTGTCGAAGGTGAACCGTGCAAAAAACTGATCTTTGGCGGAAAGTCTGTGGTCGATGCGAATTGAATACTGGTTGGCATTTGTCGTCACTTTGGAAGCAGTCGCGTAGGTATGTTCCTGGAAGGAGCCGGCAGGATAATTCGGGAGCGGATAGCGCGCCAGCACTGCGGCAATGCCGGGATCGACGGGCACCGTCAGCGTGTCGACGGAGCCGTCGGGATACGCGATCGTATCCACTCCCGTCCGCTCGGATGCCGTGGGCAGAGGCATCACCTGCGTAGTTCCCAGCACCTGGCGAAAGCCCTGGTACTGCGCGAAATAGAAAGTCCGGCTGCGCCCGTCATAAAGTCGGGGAAGGAACACCGCGCCGCCGTTGGTGAAGCCGAACTCGTTGCGTCGGAAAGGAGGAATCCTGCCCGGATAGGCCAGCGTGGCGTGGTCAAAGTAATTCCGCGCGTCGAAGGAGGAGTTGCGTACGAATTCAAAAAACGACCCGTGAAACCCGCTCACGCCGGACCGCGTGATGATGTTGGTGAACCCCGCGGCTCCACGGCCAATCTCGGCCGGCATCCAGCCGGAGCTGGACTGAATCTGTTCGACCGCATCCACATTGAAGTTCGAGAAGGTGGCCCCGCCCATCTCCGGATCGCTGATGTCGGCGCCGTCCATGGCGAAGACTGCTTCTACGCCACGCTGTCCGTTAATGGCGAACTGCGCCGTGAAGTTGGTTGCGCCGTTGACGTCGGTCATGGTGCCGGCGGCCAGCAGCAGCAAAGTGCCGAAGTCGCGCTTGTTCAGTGGCAGCTCGCTCACCGCCTGGCTTGAAAGCTGCTCGCCACCCGTCGCGGCCTGACCCTGAGTAGCGGCAACGGAGAGTTCGCCTCGATCAGAAAGGGTAAGGTCGACCGCGGGCGCGACCCACTCGGGTCCGGCTGGTTCGGGGCCGGCCGATTCAAGGTCGATGGGTTGTGCGTAATTCACCTTTCGGCCCTTCGCCTGAACAGTGAGGCGGTACTGGCCGGGAGGCAAAGGCGCTAGCCGGAACAGGCCATCTGTCCCCGTGATTGCTTCGGCCGCGGCGCCGTTGCCGGTGAGGCGGACCTTGGCACCGGGTATCGGCGCGCCGGCAGCGTTGCGCAGCAGGCCCCCCCAGACGCTCAGAGCGGGCTGCTGGGCCGAGGATCTTGAACTGATCAGAAGCAGGAGCGCGAGAGCACAGAATGCCTTCCTTGCCCATTTTGCTTTCAAACCGTTCAAGTCGAGCGGCAATCTGGTTAACAAGCGAACTTGACCTTTAAGACGAATCTACGCAGTGCCGGCAGAAGCTTCGATAGTGCTCGAAACATCATGACTGCGTCGCACTGGATTATAGCCCTTCAGGAGTTACACTCAGGCGGATGCCGGTCGCAAAGAATCTCTGCGGCGCCACGGGGCGGCGAGCTTCTACACTGTTTTCAGCACATGTCCGAGCCAGACTTGACTACCGACACCATCGCCGCCGTGTCAACGCCGCCGGGCCGCGGCGGCATCGGCATCGTGCGCCTGAGTGGGCCGCAGGCTGCCTCCATCGCAGTGCAGTTGGTCAGCCTCCATCAACCGCTGGAACACGGACGCGTGCGCCTGGCCGATGTACTGGATGCCGCGGGCAACGAAGCCGAACGAATTGACGAGGCGCTGGTCACCTTCTTTGGCGCTCCGCGCTCTTATACTGCCGAAGATCTCGTTGAGATAGCAGCGCACGGATCGCCTGTAGTGCTGGAGCTGCTGCTGCGCCGCGCGCTCGACCTGGGCGCGCGGCTGGCCGAGCCCGGCGAGTTCACCGAGCGGGCTTTTCTGAGTGGAAGGCTCGACCTCACCCAGGCAGAAGCGGTGCGCGACCTCATTGAGGCGCAGACACTTACCCAGGCGCGCCTGGCCGCAAGCCAGATGGGCGGCGCGCTCAGCCGCCGGGTCGCGCCCGTCAAGCAATCGCTCGTGGAACTGATCGCCCTGCTCGAAGCCGGCATCGACTTTGCGGAAGACGACGTGGATGTAGCGCCGCAAGCAGAGATCGCCTTGCGCATTAACGATTTGACGCCGCCTCTGGCCGCGCTCGAGGCCTCCTTTGCCCGGGGCCGCATCGTGCACGACGGACTGACCCTGGCCATTGTGGGCCGTCCCAATGCCGGCAAAAGCTCGCTCTTCAATCGCCTGGTAGAACGCGACCGCGCCATTGTGACCGCGACCCCCGGAACCACCCGCGACCTGGTGACGGTGCGAATTTCCCTTGACGGCATTCCGCTGGAGCTGGTGGATACGGCTGGACTGCGCGAGAGTCTGGAAGAGGTTGAACAGTTGGGCATCGCGCGCAGCCGGGAGGCGCTGGCCGACGCAACTCTTGTGCTGGTGGTTCTGGACGCCACCGAGCCGCTCAACGACGAAGAACATCGGTTGCTGGAGGCCGTTGAGGGTCGTCCCGCACTAGTCGCAATCAACAAGAGCGACCTGAAGAAAGCGGACCTGCCCGCAGATGAAATTGCCGGCATTCCCGCCCTGCGGACCTCCGCTCTCACCGGTGAAGGCATCTCGGCGCTGCGCGAGCGCATTTTGGCCTTGGCCACGGGCGGAGCCGCGTCTGAACCCGGCATGTTGACCAGCCTGCGCCACCACCAGGCGATCACGACCGCGCTGTCCGCGCTGGCAGACGCTGCGCAGGCGAATGCCAACGCTATTCCCCACGAGATGATTCTGCTCGACCTCTACCGGGCACTGTGGGCACTGGACTCGCTGACTGGGCAGACGACTTCAGACGATGTTTTGAATTTAATCTTTTCAACCTTCTGCATCGGAAAATAGAGTAAGGTTTCATGAAGTCTCACGGAATATCGAATAATCGCAGTTACCTCTTTACTTTCATCAACTATAGGCGCATAGTGTCTCTCAGAGTCCCAAGAAAGCGCAATGAGATTGGGACTCCTGTGGGACTCCACAGAGCACAACGCACCGAAAACGGCTCTGGAGTCCCAAGAGGGAGAGGCAATGGTGCTCACGGATGCCACGATCAAAGGGCTGAAACCCAAGGCTGGCGCGCGGTACAGCAAGGCCGATGGGAACGGGTTGCTGCTGGACATTACGCCGGGCGGGGTCCGCTCATGGGTTTACCGCTACAGGCTGAACGGCAAGCGGGAAAAGCTGGTGCTGGGCCGGTATCCCGATCTGTCACTCAAGGCGGCGCGGGCAGAACGCGATAAGCAAGCCGCTAAAGTGGCAAAGGGTGAATCCCCAGCCCTCGAAAGGAAGCTGGCGCGGGCAGGAACGCCAAGCAACCCCACTGTGCGCGAGTTTGGGGACCAGTATTATCGGGAACAGGTTGCGGGCATCCTCAAGAATCCAGCCGACACCCGCCGGTATCTTGACTCTGAGATTTATCCCTCATTGGGAGAAAAGCTGCTCAAGGATGTGGACGCGCTGGACGTGCAAGCCCTTGTGTACCGCAAGCGCGATAACGGGCGAGTGGCGGCGGCCATGAGGATTCGCATGGTGCTCAAACAGGTATTTGATTACGCGCTTGAAAAGCAGCTTGTCACATCCAACCCCGCCGCGATGGTGGCGACGCGCTACATCGGCAAGGCTCGCAAGCGGTCCCGTGTGCTCACTCCAGGCGAGATTCGCCTTTACCTCCGCACCGTCTACCAGTCGAACATCCGGCGTCAATTCAAGCTGGCGCTGCATATCATCCTGCTCACGCTTTCCCGCAAGTCGGAATTGCTGCTGGCACGGTGGAAAGACGTTGATCTGGAAAAAGGCGAGTGGCTGATTCCGGCAGAGAACGCAAAGACGGGCAAGCCGCACCTTGTTTACCTGTCAACCCAAGTGGCCGAGATGTTCCGCGAACTGAAGGCTCTTTCCGGCGATTCTGAGCTAGTTCTACCGGGCCGGGGCAGCCTGATAAAGTCCTTCGCCAAGAATGCGCTCAACAAGGCTCTGGAGGGGCTTACGTTTGACATGGACCCGCTCACCATTCACGATCTGCGCAGAACGGGCGCAACGCTGCTCACGGAGCACGGATTCAACAAAGACGTTATCGAAAAGGCCCTGAGCCATGAGCATGAGGGCATCCGGGCGGTATACATCCTTGCCGAGTTTGCCGAGCAGCGAAAGAAGATGCTCCAATGGTGGGCCGATTACGTGGATTCGATCTGCAACGAATCTAAGGTGATCGTGGGCAACTTCGGAGGCGGCGCGGCTTAGAGGCGGACCGGAGCAAGCCCGCTGGTGCCGTCCAAGGCTTACCGCCGCGTCCGGGTTACTCTCCCTCGCCATGCTGATATTGTGGCCCTCATGTAAGTCTCGCGCAATATGATTCCACTGTCAGCAAGGCAGGGCTAAAATGGCACAGAGCAAACTGAGGGGCGCATGACTGAAACCAAACCCAAAGGAATCCTTGGCCGCTTACTAGCAACACCGGCGGCGTTGGCAAGGGGGTTTGAACGAGGAATCGGAGCACTGTTCCGTGCGCTTTCGTGGCCGATGGCTCTGTTCGTTTTGTTTGGCGTTCCGACAATCGCCTTCGTTGCTGTTTCGGCCCTCGTTACGTCCGTTCGATTTTCCCACATGACACCAGCGGAGCACTTAGAACAGGCGATAGACGCCTGCGGGACTGGTCCTCATTGCGCGGACACTGACACCGCAGCACACCACCTTAGCGAGATTCATGCATCCGCTCCCCCTGAGATTCGGAGCAAGGCTAGTGCGCTCTGGGTTTCAGTATTTCAACAGTTAGCTGAAAAGCGGCGGGCTGAAGAACAGGGAGGAAATGAGTCGCAGGAGCAGCGACAGGTGGAGCGTCAAGAGAAGAGAGATGAAGACGCCCAAGCCTCAAGCTATTGGCCCACAACAATCCGAGTGGACACCGACATGGATTCATTCTGGCTCCCTGATGAAGAGCGCACCTGTCAGACCTTCCCTGATGTGAAAGGCAGAGTCGGAACTGTCACCTGTGATTCGACTGCGCACACAAGCCACAATATCCCGGTCAGATTTTGGGGAGGAGTGGACAGAAATGCCGTTTCAGATTGGAAATGCCGCCGGGAGTCTGACCGATTTGTTTGCCGCGCAATCAACTAGCGAATGGGAGTGCAACTGTGAATCTCAAAGAAGGAACGCGACGGCTGGCTCTGCTCTTGGGAGTGGTGGGGGCGATTCTCGGCGGCTTTGCCTCATATCTGGAATTGCAAACCGTCCTGAATCAAAGGGCGCGGCACAACAAATTTGAGCAGTTGGCTAATTCGGGTGTTGTTCAGCAGGAGCGCAAGAGACTTCAGACACCGATTGACCTTTCGGCTGGTATTGTGGGCGGCTTCATCCATGACCCATCCGAAGTAGACGCGGGCGGAATAAAAACGATTAACTGGGCCGAGAATTACGGGGTCTATTCAATCGAGACGACGGATGGGCAGACCCTTTATGCAACGCCAGCACCATCCGCGTGGGAGTATCTTTGGATTCCAGTGTTTTTGTTCCTCGGATTCTTCATCCCCTGGGGCGCGGTTCGCGCAATCGGATGGACTCTGGAAGGATTCATCCACCCTCTCTCATAGCTCACCAGTTCCATGCGGGCGCTCGCACGGGCAATGCTGCTCGCAAAAACACTACAGGTCCGATACTACCCGCTTAATCGCCCTTTGGCCCGATTCGCCGCACCACCACCTCTAGCGGCTGGTCGCCTTTCACCGTTGCCTGAATTGCCTGCCGCGCCTTTCCATACGCGCGATCTGTGAGATACTTCAGGGTTTCGAGTTGAATCCGCTCATCGCCCGAACTGGCGAGCGTGACCCATTTTGAATTTGCATTGATTTCCGCAAGCAGAAGCTCGGCGGATTCCTTCGGCAGTCTCTTGGTTATGCCCTTGATTGTGCTCGGCTTTCTCCCGGCTCCGGGACGCTTTCCACCTTTGCCTGCCATTGATTCGCACCCCTCATTGTCAGCAATTCAATCTTGCTCTGGCGGTCAGATACCAGCCGTCACTGGAGCAGACCGCCGCACTCACCGTCCCATGAGTGCCGCCGCGAAGCCTGTTTGACCGGGAGTGGCACGCATGGCACGCATGAGACTCCCTTGGCTTGTAAGTCGTTTGACTCCCCATTTGTGCCATGAGTGCCATGAGTGCCAAGGGCGGGAGCGGATTCCATGCTGGCACTCTTGGGTATACGCCAACTTGCCCGTCCTCCGAAACCATCTTTTCGCCGCTCAATGTTAAGCCGGTCCGCTGCCCTGAAAATGGAGCGCCGGGAAAAATTGAATCCAGAAGCCGCTTGTTGTTGCAGCTTTCCCGCGTCTTGCCATTCGCCGTCTGCCAATGCCTCACGCAACCAACTTTCGGCGCGCCCTGGCCGTTCCTCGGAGTCAGCTTTGACGGTGTACGCTTCCTCAATAGTTAATTTCGATGTGCCGCGCCATTCGCACGGAGACGGAGAGAGCGCGAATCGGAGCGCGGGAACGCCAGAAGGCGCAAGATTCGTCTTGCCGTTCACCAATAGGCGGAGAGCTGCATCTTCGGGGTCTGGAACGACGTGCAAGTTGTGTCTGAAACTGGCGGTGATGCCGATGCTACCCGCTACCTTCGCAATGTGGTCTGCGGTTATGAGTTTGTTCAAGTGATGGATCACCGCGATAGCGCAATTGTGACGTTCCGCTAAGGCCCGCAGGGGCACCAGCAGCCGCGTGGTATCCGCGTGAGCGTTAAGGTCTGTTTTCCCCGAATGAGATGCGAGCGAATCAACTACCACAAACCCGACGCCCGATTCCGCAATTGCGCTGTCTAATCGCTTCAAATCACCAAGCCACCATCCGTCATCGCAATTTTCGACAAACAAACTTTTCACGTTCCCGCCCATAGCTTCATACAAGCCACGAATCCGCCCCGGTGCATCCTCATTCGAAAGGATAAGCACTTTCCGTGGAGCGCAAGGCCGTCCAGTGAAGGGTGTACACCCGCGCGAAAGGTCCGCCGCGATTCGCAAGGCAATCCGCGTCTTTCCGTCCCCTGGCCGCCCATGAATGCCAAACACTGTCTTATCTGGAATGTGGTTTTCGAGAACCCAAGGGACAGGCTCATCCGTGATGTTGCTACCGTTCAATAGATGCAGCGCGGTGTCCTCCGGCGGTACGCCCACCGGGTATCGCTCGACACCCGTGGCAATCTGGAGCAGTTTCTTTTCATCATGCGGTGGGGCAAAAGTTGCGTTCAAACCTCGTAGAGCGGCAAGGATTCCCTCCTGTGACACGCCTTGGGCGTGTAGCTTACAGGCCAGCGAAAAGAGCAACGGCGTGCGATGCCCCCGCCCGATGGTTGCATTCGCCATAGCACCCGCCGCTGGCGCGCTTTGCCGGTCCTGGCGTGCCGCCTGCTGATGGATGAGGGAGAGGAGCGATTCGGGAGACGGCGCGGGCAGGATGGCCGATTCGTTGATTTCGTACCTTGCGCCGCTGGCATGGAGCGAAGGCGGCGCAGCCACGTATCCGCCCTGCCCGCGAATATCCAGCCCAGGAGCAATCTTGCTCTGGGAATTGCGCACGTCCGCGCCTTGCAGCCAAAGAAAGTAGAGATGCTGCCCGCCTCCGCCTGTTCGGACGGTGTACGTATCGGGCAGATGGCACCCGCGCCGCTCCAATTCGATTAACGACTCCTCGCCTTGTTTGCCGTCAACGTCCAAAACGAAAAATCCGCTCTCCGGGCCGGTCAAGATGCCGATATTCGCATCCGGCCAGCGTTCCCACCATTCGCGAATTGTGGCAGATTCACGGCTGGCGTCTTTCAGGCCGTGGGCGGTGCGGGGATGTTTGGCGGGACTCTGACAATCCGCGCGCCCGCAAGAGCATCCGCGCGCCGTAGGCGAATGGAGCGGAATCACAAACCAGCCGCGTGCCGCGTACTCAAGAGCCGAGCAAACAAGGCTCCCGGTCATAAGCTCGCCTGCCGTTCCGGTTGCGGCTGCTTTTCAATTCGGGATTCAATCCAAGCGTCTATCTCGGATTCGAGCCACGCAACGGCGCGCGCACCCAGATTGTAAGGGCGGGGAAATTCGTTTAGCTCAATTTTCCGGTAGATTGTGGCTTTGCTGTACGGAACTCGCTTCCGTACTTCGCCAAGCCTCAAAAAGCGGATCGGATGACTCGCCATAATTCACACTCCGAAGGAAGCTACACCGTTTCCGGTGCCCAATCACTTCGGTCTGTGAGTTATGGCTTACTAAGCCGAGTGCCTTTCGGCGAACTCCAGTTCCGTGTCGATCCTTTGCAGACTCAAGGGTTACATAAGCCGTGGCCTACGGATGCCTTGAACAAGAAAAGGCTAGCATGGTCGCACTACGGCCAAAAGATTCCAATGCGGTGTCCGCCGCGCCGGTACCTAGATAGTTACCCCAATGCTCGCCCGTCCAAAGGAACCACCACGCGCTTTTGGGACTCCAGTGGGACTCCAAGAGCAGAGCTATTCCACGAATCCGCATGGATATTGGCGATTCACGTTTTTTCGATATTCTGCATCGGAAAATAGCGGCGCGTAGGGAGTAAATCGCAGCTAGTCGTGGACCGGATGTGCCGGTTCTGCCTTGCGGCCCGCGGCTTCCATCAAGATGCAGAACGCCTGACCTTCGGTTGAGGTTCCGGAGTGGTCGAATCGCGGCGCGGCGCAAACCCCTTGCACGTAGCCGAAGGCATCCATCTTCTCGCGGGCGGCGGCACGCATCCGATTTGCGTGTTCCAGATAGCTTCCGGCCAGCCAGCCTTGCGCGACTCCTTCATAAACCGCATAGGCCAGCATCTGTGCCAGGTTGGTTTCAATAAATGTCGCGGGCTGATCCACGACGTCATGAAACAGTCCATCCGCGTGCTGGTGGGCCAGGCAGCCATCGACAATTTCCCTGCAAAATTCCGCAAGCTGCTCGCGGTCCTGCCCGCGGTCGCTGGGCAAGCTCCGAATCGTGCGCGCAAGTCCCGCTGCCGCCCAGCCGTTGCCGCCACCCCAGAAGTTTCCGTCCCTGAGCTGCCGTTTTCCGTCGTCCCAGATGTGCGCGAGCAGCTTCTTTTCCGGGTTCCAGAGCCGCTGCCGGTAGCCTTCAATTTGCTTGAGCGCCTGATCGTAGAAGCCCATCGCCGCAAGAAACGGCGGTGCGCAGTTCAGACCGTCCGACCACATCTCCGGCGCGCCAAAGACGTGGTAGAGAACGCCGTCCGGGTTGCGCGGCGCCTTGATCCGGATCCATTCGAGCAATCCATTGACAGCTTGCCGGATCTGCGCATCCCCGCTCCACTCGGCCGCTTTGGCATAAGCCACGCCGCCCATCGACGGATCGGTCGGGCTGCCGGAGATTACCACGCCCAGCCGTCCGTCCGGCGTCCGTTGCACGATGGCCGCCTTGGTCAGCAGGATCACGCGTTCGCGGTCTCCCGCCTCGAGCATTGCCTGGGCCAGAATCCCCTGCTCCCAGTCGCGCCGCTGCATCGCCATGGCCGCCGCCATAGCGCGCTCGATCCGCTGCGCGCTCTCTGAGTGCGGGCCGCTGGTTGCATCTTCCCCGGCCGTGACCTGCACAGTTTGAGCCGCCCCTCGAGATACGGCGACCCACGGAGCGCTCAATACCACAGCCGCATGCAGGAACGATCGCCGATTCATAAGAGAACCTCACAGAGAGAAGCGATTATGGCGGCCCCTGTTTTTCGCCGGTCAGGCTGCGGATGATCTCCACTTCGCGTTGGCGATAAGGCGCGCCGTCCGGATGGAAGACGTTGTGGAACCAGATGGTGGGCTGGTGATCAACGTAGGGACGCTGCCATGAATCCCAGGGCAGATAAGTCTGGCTCCTGCCGGCCACCAGACCCCAGTTGATGGCTCCGACACGGTGATTATGTGCGATGGGCAAAACGGTATCGAAAAGGCTGCCGGCGCCACGGGCCATGTATTCGGTGCAGATGAGAGGCCGGTGAAACTGCTGCAGCTCGAGGATGCGCTGCTCGAACTCCTCGGGCCATCCGTAGTTGTGAAAGCTGATGATGTCGGACTCTTCAACCTGGATGCGAGCCAGCGGCGGCATGGCGGCAAGCGAGGTCCAGTCGCCGTGCCACAGGCCACTGGTGAGAGGCTGCGTGGGGTGCGCAGTGCGAGCCCACGCAAAGACCTGCGGCAACAGGCCAAGGACGATTTCGTTCTTGTTTTTCGGCTCGCCCTTCGCATAGGAGCTGTCGTTGCCGTTGTCGGGCTCGTTCCATAAATCCCAGGCCAGGATGCGAGGATCGTTGGCGAATGCGCCCACCACTCCCTTCACGTAACTCTCCAGGCGCGGATACTGCGTTGGGTCGGCAAGCACCGCGGCGCCCGGCGCCTGCACCCAGCCTGAGTTGTGCACGCCGGGGATGGGCGGGTGCTGCGGGCCGAGCTTGGGAAACGGCTCCCAACACGAGTCGAAGAGCACAAAGACCGGCCGGATGTGATGCCGCGCCGCAATGGTCAGAAAAGTATCGATGCGCTGCTCGAATCCTTTTGAGTCCTGCTCCCAGAGAAGGTTGTGCAAGAAGACGCGCATGGTATTCATGCCGATACTCTCGGCCCAGCCGAGCTCGCGATCGATGGTGACGGGATCGAAGGTATCGGCCTGCCACATCTCCAGCTCATTGATGGCTGTGGATGGCAGGAAGTTTGCGCCCACCGGCCACGGTTGTGCCGCGTACCAGGCATTGGCCTGCGCCTCGGTCCAGCGTTGCGGGGAAGCCTGGGTTTGCTGGGTCTGCGCTTGCTGAGCGCTGACAGCAGGCAAAAAGGCGAGCCACAGCGCCGCCGCCGGCAAGCAGCGACGGAATTCCAAGCTGAACAGGTTCATCGGCGCTCCTTCAATGGAGGAAAGAGAATTCTACTTCACCAGTTCAACGTTGGTCGCCTGGGTAGATTCGAAGGCTGGGAGAGCTTGCGGGCTTCCTCAAGTTCGCGAAGCAGTGCGGCGGCCTCTTCTTCGCCCAGATGAACTTCCTTATGCGCCCCCCGAAGCGCCGCAACCAGTTCCAGGTCGACGCCGGGCGCCGGTTCAACAGGCACAATGCGAGCCACAGGGACACCGTTCTTGTTCAAGACGAAGGAGACACCCTGGTAGCGGACCCGGTTGACGCAATCGGCAAAGTTACGGGCCGCCTCAGTCACGCTGATGGCCAGCTCTTTCACAAAATCAGATTATCAGATTTTACAGAAGTTGGCTCGGAAAGCGAGCTTCATTCCCCCGCCAACTGCTCCAGCAGCGTGTCAAAGTCTTCCAGCCGTGCGTATTCGATGATGACTTTGCCGCGGCCGTTGTGGTCCTCGATATGGACCTTGAGGCCGAGGGCGCGTTGCAGCCGTTCCTCGACGTCGCGAACATTGGGATCGACAAGAGGCTGGGGTTTGGAGTCCTTTTTCCCCGCTCTTTCCGGGTGAATCAAGCCTTGTACATAGTTCTCTGTCTGGCGAACAGAAAGCGAAAGTGCGCCGATGCGCTGCGCTGCCTTTTCGATGTCCTCGGCGTGTTCGAAGGCCAGCAAGGTGCGCGCGTGGCCGAAGCTGAGTTCGCCGGATTCGACCCGGGCCTGCACCGAGGCCGGCAGACGCAGCAGGCGCAGGAAGTTCGCCACGGTGGCGCGGTCCTTGCCCGTGCGCACGGCCATTTGCTCCTGAGTCATGTGAAACTCGCGGGAGAGCCGGTCGAATGCGCGCGCCTGTTCCATCGGATTCAAATCCGCGCGTTGCAGGTTTTCGACGATGGTGATTTCCATTGCCTGCTCGTCGGAAACCTGACGCAAGATCGCCGGGATGGTGGCCTTGCCGGCCATTTGCGAGGCGCGCCACCGCCGCTCACCGGCGATGAGCTGAAAGCGGCCGTTCAGAAGCGGGCGCAGCAGAACCGGCTGCACGACTCCGTTTGAAGTGATAGAGGCGGCCAGTTCGGCCATCTGCTCCTCGTTCATTTGGGACCGGGTCTGGAAGGGGTTGGGATCGATCTGATCGAGTGGGATTTCGCGAGCCCTGCCGCTTTCCTGCTCGGCGGGTGAGATAGTGGGCGCGTGGACCCTCGGGAGCAGTGAGTCGAGGCCTTTGCCCAGGGCGCGGCGCTTGGTGTCGGTGGCGGCGATGTTCATCATTCAGATCCCTCAGTGTCGGCTGGTGTCGCCGGGGTTGTTCGAATTGGGCGGATGCTGGAGCTTTGCCATCAGGTGCGTTCAGTTGCTGGTTGGAGTCAGGAATACGGCCAGAAAGTGACTTTAGCTTCCGGCTTGTCTGCTGCTGCAGCTTTTCGTTCCGCGGCGCGCGGGCTTTCCATCTGATTGCGGGCCAGAAGCTCTCCTGCCAGTTCAAAATAGGCCTCGCTCCCGCGCGAGCGGGGATCATAGAGAGCCACGGGTCTGCCGTGGCTGGGGGCCTCAGCCAGCCGGATGTTGCGTGGAATCACGGTACGGAAGAGCCGGTCGCGGAAGTACTCGCGAAGGGTCTCGGTGACCTGTTGGGCAAGGTTGGTGCGGTCGTCGTACATGGTGAGCAGAACGCCCTCGATATTGAGACTGGGATTGTAGGCGGCACGCACACGCTCAAGAGTGGAAATCAGTTCTGAGATGCCCTCCAGGGCAAAATACTCGGCCTGCATGGGAACAATGAGGGTCTCGGCGGCGGACAGGACATTCAGCGTGAGCAGGTCGAGTGCCGGTGGGCAATCCAGAATAATCAAGTCGAAGTTGCTCTTGATCGGCAACAATGCGCGATGCAGACGGAGCGCGCGGTCATTAGCGCCGGCCAGTTCAATATTTGCCCCGGTCAGGTTCTTTGATCCCGGCAACAGCCGGAGCATGTCGATCTCAGTCGGCAGAATGACCTGTTCGGCCGGGCAGTCGCCCATTAGGACGTCATAAACGGAGCGGCGATTGTCGTCTCGCTGGAAGCCGATGCCGGAGGTAGCGTTAGCCTGGGGATCGCAGTCCACAAGGAGCGTTTTGAGACCTTCGAGCGCGAGGCACGCAGCGAGATTAATAGCAGTAGTGGTTTTGCCAACTCCGCCCTTTTGGTTGACGATGCCGAGGATCTTACTCATGGCATTCAAGAGTAAAAGGGTAGAGTCATTTGCGGGTAGGCAGTTGACATGTGGAGAACTGGGCGAAGCTGTGGAAAGCCCCCATAGGCAGGGCGGGCAATGCGAGAGCAAACGTATGAGGCGGAAGACGTTCGCTATGATTCTCCCGGGAGGGGTGGGGGCAGCGTGAAAACGGCCCGGCGGTGGAAAACTTCATGGATTCGGGGACAGGATTGCGCATTCGCAAGGGGGAGTGCCGTTTTGAATCTGAATCTGAATTGGGATATGCGGGCAGCTGTTCCACGTGGAACATTTCCCCTTTTGACCCAAGCTTCCAAATTGTTCCACGTGGAACACGCCTGAATCTCACGTCCTAAAGCAACTCAATCCTGCTTGCGGACTGATCTTCCTGCAGGCGTAAACGCCGCCCAACTTCAGAATTCGCAAAGCCGCCGACAAACTGATCTACATCCTCATATCCAAGGAGACTCCCCTCGCCCCACCATGCTCGACAAGTCAATGAACAGAACTTCAGCCACATCGGGCATCACAGGTGAGCCCAAGAACCCATGGACAAAACGACCCCTGCGCCAGCATATGAATGGGAGCACGAGGGTAGATAAGAAGTAGAGCTGGCACTATACTGATTTGAATCGTCTGAAGACTGGGCCGTTATATCGGAATCGGAAAGATGGACATCCCGAACGCATTCATCGGCAAGAAAGTTCAACCCACAGCCGAGGAGATTTCCGCGGCTCTCGGGCCAACTGCAGAGCTATGGAGCCAGCTCATAGCCTGGTTCGCAGAGAAGCATGGCGTTGGCGAACAGGAGTGGACGTTTTCCAAGAACGGTTGGTCCCTCCGCCTCAAGCTCAAGAAGCGAAACATAGTTTACCTGGGCCCATGCCCGGATTGCTTCAGAGTGTCCTTCGTCCTGGGCGACAGGGCGGTTGCCGCCGCCCGCCAGAGCGGCCTCCCAAAGAGCGTGCTCAAGCTCCTCGATGACGCCCCACGCTATGCGGAAGGTACCGGTCTGCGCCTTATTGTAAAAGACGCAAAGGACCTGGCTCTGATCCAGAAATTCGCTGTGATCAAGTTGGCTAACTGATCCTTCGCTGGCCCAGGGCAAGCAACCGATCCGTACTGCCGGGCAGCGGAATCGGAGGGAGCCAGGAAAACTCCACCCCGGCTGCGGCCTGCAATCCGGCCAACTCTTTCCGGCTCGTCATCAATGCCAGCCAGCCTCGCGACCCAACCAGCCGGGTTGCCGCATGGACGGCATCCGGCATCCTGTCAACAGCGCGCAGAACTGCACAATCAAAGATCTCGTGAAGCGCCTCCGCCCGCTGCGCATGGACCTCGGCCGAGATCCCCAGCACCCGGACCGCCTCTCGTAGAAAGGCTGCCTTCTTGCCCTGCGACTCCGCCAGAGTCACCTTTATCTCCGGGCGGCAAAGCGCGATCGGAATTCCTGGAAGCCCGCCACCCGAACCAAAGTCCAGCAGTGTGCTCAATCCTTCCGGCAATGCGCGGCCGCAGGCGATCGATTCGACAAAATGCCGGAAGAGAATGCCTTCCTCGTCCCGAACCGCGCTCAAATTAATGCGGGATCTCCAGCGAAGAAAAAGCGAAAGATAGTCTTCAAAGTGAGCTGCCTGCACAGCGTCCACTGGCGCCAAGTCGACCTGAGCCAATAGCTGGTTGAGCCTGAGGCCCGGAGAAATCTGCGCTTCGCTCATGACGGAGAGACCGATTCTTCAATTTGCGGAGGGCGCCACGCCGCTACGGCCTCTACGAAGGCCGCAAAGACGGCGCGCGAAACGGCGCTTTGCGAATACGTCCGCTCGGGATGCCACTGCACCGCCAGAACAAAGTGATTTGCGGCGTCCAACTCGACTGCCTCAATAACTCCATCTTGCGGCAGACACCGCGCTCACTCGCAGCTTGTCACCGGGCACGCGAATGGCCTGATGGTGGCTTGAATTCACCTGGACTTCAAGCTGCTCTCCGGGCGGCAGAAGCCGGCTCAGCCGCGACCCCTGCGCAATCCGGACCGGATGCGCCTCCACCACTTCCCGCCCCGGCCGGTGATTGACCGTGGTCTTCAGGTCCTGAATGAGGGAACCGTTACGCCACACATTCAATGTCTGCGCGCCGTGACAAATGGCCAGAATCGGCTTGCGCAGGTTGAAAGCGTCCTGCATCAGCAATTCGTCGACGGCGATGCGGGCCGGATCAGCCGCGCCGCACTCCGGAATGCGAGCTTCGCCATATCTCTCCGGGTCCACATCGAAGCCGCTACCCGGGAGCAGGATTCCCTTCACCCCTGCCAGCAGCTTTGCCACGCGGTCCTGCCGCTCATGCAGAGGCACCACAATCGGCTGTTGCCCCGGCGGCTTCGAGGGCGGCAATATACTGTGGCAGCGAGCGTTGGTTATAGGCCGCGTCGCTGCCGGTGGGCTCGGGAATGGCAACGGTTACAGACATAGAACAACCAGTGTAATGACAGGCGCTACGCAGCGGATAGTGGTCACTGACTATCAGGCGCCGGCGGGCAATGCACGTTCCTGAACAGAATCGCCGGCCAAGGCGCACTCCCGGATCCAGCAGGCGCTGGATTGCTGCCCGAAGCCTGTCATTCAGCTCGTCCGTCTGGCGCACGGTCATTCCTTTGGTCTCGATTGGCTCACCCACGCTCAAGGTAAGCTCTCCCGGATAGAGGTGGCGGGTATGAATCGGCAGCAGGTCGTAGACTCCGGTGAGCGCAATCGGCACCAGCGGCACCTGTGCGCGAATCGCCAGGTAGGCTGCTCCAGAGAGGAATGGCTTGAGCGCGCCAGTCGAGGTCCGCCCGCCTTCAGGGAAGACGAACAACGGCATGCCGGAGCGCAGCGCCTTGACCCCCACGGCCAGGCTCGACATCGTGGCATGCGGATTCGCGGTATCGATGGGAATCTGCCCTGACCGGTCCAGATACCAACCGATAAACGCGATCGGCCACAACTCCTTCTTGGCGAGAATGCGGAACTGGAAGGGCAGCGCAGCGAAGATCACCGGCGTATCCATGTACGAGGTGTGGTTGGACGCGTAGACGGCCACCGGTTGACTGCGCAGGTTCTCCATCCCGCGCACAGTGAGCGAGCATCCAGCAACCGACACTACGGCTCGCGCCCAGAATCGCGCAATCCGGTACTGCATGCGGCCATGCTTGTCAGCGAACGATACCAGCAGCGAAAGCGAACCGCAAAAAGCCGTAATCAGCGTCAGAAGCGGGATCTGCAATAGATTCGTTCGCCAGCGATAGAGCCGTGGCAGCGGATTGGGCCTTGGGCTCATGCTTGTGCCCCTTCCGCGCCGAGCAATAGAGTGCGCGCCTCGCCCACCAGGTACACCGACCCGGATACCACAATCGCTCCGCCCTGAGCGCCTTCCATGGCCCGCCTGAGGGCTTCGCCGACTGACTCGGCTGCCAGAGCAGGTGTCCCCGTGGCTTTGGCTGCGGCCAGCAGATCCTCCATGGCGGCGGCGCGAGCTGTATGTATAGGCGCAAGGATCACCTGGCCAAAGAGCGGGAAGAGAATCTGCGCCATCTCTTCCACCGGCTTGTCGCGCAGGCAACTGAAGATCAGTTTCCGCGGTCTCTCGTCTCCAAGCGTGGTGCGCAATCCCGCGCGCAGAGCCCAAGCGCCGGCGGGATTATGAGCCACGTCCAGAATCCACTCCACGCCGTTTCTTTCGATTCGCTCCAGCCGGCCCGGCCAGCGGGTCAGCCGGATTCCCTCCGCGATGGCTGCGGGTGTAATGGGAAAACCATGACTCTTGGCCAACTCAGCGGCCGCGGCTATGGCTAGCGCCAGGTTCCGCTGCTGGTGCGCGCCCGCCAGCGGAGAATCGACGAGAATCTCCGCTCCGAGAGCCTCGACCGAGTATGGTCCAACCGTGCCCGCGCGCGGTATGTAAGCCGTCGCACTCACTCCGCGCACTCCCAGCGTGGTTGCCACCTCGCCTAGAACCTGGTTGGCTTCAGGATGCTGCGGCAATGTAATCATGGTTCCGCCTGCCCGCAGAATGCCCGCTTTTTCCCGGGTGATTGCTGAGATGGTCGAACCAAGCCATTCCATGTGGTCAAGCGAGATGTCGGTAATCACCGAGATCAGCGGTTCTACAACGTTGGTTGCGTCCAGCCTCCCGCCCATGCCCACTTCCAGCACTGCAATCTCAGCCTTCGCCTCAGCAAAATACAAGAGTGCCTGCGCGGTGAGAATCTCGAAGTAGCTGGGTAGCTTCCACCCCAGCGACAAATACCCGTCGCTGGGGACCCCGGTTCTTTGCGGCAATCGGCCATTCAACACCAACTCTTGCGCAGCGTCGTGAACGCGAAAATAGAGCCTTGCAAAATCATCGTCGGCGATCTCCGCGCGGTCAAAGCGGATGCGTTCGTTGGCCCTGGCCAGATGAGGAGAAGTGTAAAGCCCGGTGCGCAGCCCTGACGCTGTCAGGATCGAGGCTAGCGTGGCAGCCGTCGATCCCTTTCCGTTGGTTCCTGCGATCAGTACTGCGGGAAATGAGCGCTGCGGATTGCCCAGCACACTTAGCAGCGTGCGAATCTCATCAAGGGAGAATTTCCTACGCGGGTGTCCGGCGCCCGTGTAGAGCTCCGGGACCATGGCATTCAGTTGATCGATAGCCGCCGCGTAGGACATGGAAAGTTAAGTATAAAAGGAGCGTCCAGGACTGGATTGGAATTTGCTCAATCCCGCAACAGTAGTTGCATTGCCTGGCGCGTGCTTTGCAGGCACCCCCGTGCCTCATCCTCCGATAGCAGGCCCTGGTGACCAGCCTTCCTGCCCACGCCGTTCACCTGGTTTGCCAATGCCAGAAAATCCCCGTCAATATAGGTCTGCGGCAGGTTGTCGTTGACTTCGTGGAGCAGGTTACCCAAGGTTGCAACATCGCGGTGGTGTGTGCGTACCTGCCGTGCGAGGTTGGCGGGCAGCTTCTGTCTGATCGCTTCTTCCAATACCGAACGGCACATGACGGCGCAGGCTGTAAACAGGCCAAAGAAGTAACAGCGAGTCGCTTCATCCAAATACCGATCCAACTCCTCCGAGCTTGCTGTTGCCACAACACATTCGCGCAATTGAGTGGCTCGCAGCACGGCTGGTTCCACCAGTCCCAGTAATTCCAGCGCGAAAGCTGCACGCGCCAGATCGTTCTACTGCTCATCAAGGGCACATTGGATCTTTTGCCATGCGGGAGTACCCTCGCCGCTGCCAACTTGCCGCAACCCCGTAAGTGACGTCAACCGCTGCCGGGCATGCTGTATAAAGCCCTCCCTCATCTCCTGGGCCAATATCCGCCAGCCAGCTACAAAAGCCGCTGAATCCTGCTGGTATCGCGCCCAAAGCTCGTTATAGACAATGCCTGGCAGAACCTCATGTAGTTGAGTAAAGCGCCCGGTCGCTGCCAACTCCGTGATTGCTTCGCAAAACTCTCGACCCGGCGCGCCTTCCGCGGACATCCGCATCAATTCGATTTCCAGCCGGGCGACGTCAATCGTCATCTTTCAGCCTCCTTACCCGACCGAAGTTCCTCAGCCAAAATCCCTGAGGCAAAGTGTAGGACCAAGACTTCACAATACCCAGCGTCAAGTGACGCACTACTTCATCTGCTGTACTGGAACGGGAACCCACCTCCTCACTCATCATCGATGGGAATTGGCACCCAATAGCCGGAGCATTCAATGCTCCTTCCGGGCTATAGGGTCTTTGTCTAGTCTTCGCCGCCTGTGGACGACCGGCCTTTCCTAAGCCCTTATTCCATGCGTCTCCGAACAGTCTTTTCACACAAACTATCTACTTTGCACAGCCCTTTTCCTGCCCCCTGTGGGAACCGTGGGAAATATGGGTCTCACTGCCGCCACTCAAACCTAGTTTTCCAAAACTCCAGAATTGCATAGGAGAAATTTAGAAAAACCCGCACTTGCCTAACTTCCCCTTAGACAGTCACTTCAGAAGGTTTCCCACTTTTCCTCGCGGAACTACGGGTACTACTATCTTTTTTCTTAATCTCCTATACTTTTCCTACTCACCGTCGCATCGTGAAATCACACATTCCCTGCCAGCCCGTCGAGCATGTCCCGCGCGTAGTTGAAAGTGGCGGGCGGCGGTTAGGTTGATGTTACTACGCAGCGATCTCGGCGGAGGCAGGCTGCGCAGGGTTGAGGGCGGCTTCCAAGGTCCACAGATCGCGGTATCCCATGATCTTGTTGAAGCGCTTCTCGGTGCGGAGGAAAGCCGAGGCCATCCAGCGCAAGACCATGTTGCCGTTTTGCCAGTGAGTAACGCGACGGGTCTGGATGCGCACACCGGCATGCGGGCTTTCGATGATGTTGGTGGTGGCCAGGCAACGACACAGCGAAGGCGGTACATCCAGGCGGTTGATGGTGAAGCACTCTTCCAGACCTTCGACCAGACTGGAGGCCGCGGAAGGGTACTTCTGATCCAGCCAGGCGGCCAGTTTCTTGATGCGCGCCATGCCTTCCTTGGGCGGCAGTTTCCAGGCCGCGCGGAGCACGCTTTTGACTTGCGGCCGATCTTCCTTGGACAGGTAGTCGAGCACGTTGCGCAGCTTGTGGGCGCGGCAGCGTTGCACCGGCTGGTGGGCGCCGAAGACGGCGTTGACGGCGGCCCGCAGCGCCTTAGAGCCATCGATGACGAAGAGCATCTTGCGTTTGGGATCGACGCCCCGCGCCACGATGTCTTCCAGCAGCGCTGTGATTACCGTGGAGTTCTCCGTGGCCTCTTCGCGGATGCCCAGCACGTGTTTGTTGCCTTCCACATCCACGCCCACCGCGCCGGGCCCAGAGGGCGCCCCGGTGTAGTCGCCGAAGATGAGTCCGTCGATGTAGATCACCAGCAACTTCAGTTCATCGAATCGCCGCGCGAGCAGCGCCTCGACCTCGGCCTCGGAGGCCTCGACCACCCTCCGGCTCACCGCTGACCGGGAAACTCCCACGGTCTCGGCCATGGTGGGAATGACTTCCTTGTAGTTGCGCGTGGAGACGCCACGCATCAGGATCTCCAGCATGCGTGCCCCCATTTGCTCGCCGTTCCGCATGGCGGCATAGGCGGGGATTTCGACCTCCCGGCCCGTGCGCCCGCGGGTTCGCAAGCGCGGCCGCTCGACTTCCAGCTTGCGGTCGCTGAGCATCACCTGGCCCGCTTGCCGGCCATGGAAAACAACCTCTCCGGGGCGGCGCTTGCCCTGTTGCGCAGGCCCCCCGGCCGCATGGTTGGCCGAAAGCTGCAGTACCGCCTCGATGGCGGCGCGGCCGGTTACGTCGATCAGTTCGTCGCAGGCAAGACGGCACTGCTCGATCAGATCCACCATGGGCAGAAGGATCTGCCCGCTCCTGGCCAGATACCCGGCCAGCTCCTGCTCGTTCTCTTTTCCTTGCTTGCCTATGGTGTGGTAGCTTTTCTTCACGGCGGTTCTCCCTTCAAGGTTTGGCAACCCGATTCTTTCAGAATCAGGCTGAACCGCCGCTCAACTTTCAACTATGGGTGGGACATCCTCCAGCCCGTCCGATGGCAATATTCCCAGGCAACAGCAGAACTGAGCACTTCTGTTATACGAGCCATGTAATCCAGAGAACCGTCCCTGTTTTCCACGCACACTTGAACGCCGGGTTGAATACAATCAAGAGGAAGAAAAGACAGCTACTTCCGCCGGGCTGCAATGTGTTGTAGAGTGTGGCCAGTGTAGGAATGTGGCTTCTGGACTGAAGGTAGACGTATGCCGATCAGTGAAACCGAAGTGGAGAAGCCGGCCGCACAGGGGGCAGCGATGGAGATTACCGTAAGCCGCCAGGATTTGGTAAGGGAACTCACGGCAACACAAAGCGTAGTCGAGCGCAAGACTACTATTCCAATTCTGTCGAATTTTCTTCTCGAAGCTGAAGAGGACCGGCTGAACATTACTGCTACCGACCTTGATCAGGCTATCCGCACCAGCGCAGCGGTCAAGGTCAAGAAGCCGGGCTCCTGCACTATCCCGGCACGCAAACTCTATGACTACATCAGGCTGCTTCCCGAGGGCGATATCTCGATCAAGCTGCTTGAGAACCATTGGGTGCAGATACGCAGCGGCCGTTCCAACACAAAAATCGTCGGGATGGCACGGGCCAATTACCCACAGGTTCCAGAATTCCCCACTGTTGCAGCCACCAGCATTTCACTCTCAGCGCTCAAGACTCTAATTGCGCGCACGATCTTCGCTATTTCCAACGAGGAGTCGCGGTACACACTCAATGGGGCTTTACTGGTTATCAAGGCGGAGTCGCTGGCTATGGTCGCCACCGACGGCCATCGCCTCGCCTATGTCGAAAAACCGAACGAGATCCTCGAAGGCATCAGCGGCGAGAAGCGCGTACTGATTCCGCGCAAAGCTCTTCAGGAACTGCAGCAGTTGCTCACGGCGACAGAAGCCGAAAAGGTGGAGTTTGCCGACGACGAGCATACGCTTTTCTTCCGCGATCGGCCATCGTACCCTGAGCACCCGCAAGCTCTCCGGCCAGTTCCCCAACTTTGAGGCGGTGATGCCGCGCGACAACACCAAGTTCGCCGTTGTGCGCTGCAGTGAGCTCTCGGCTGCCATTCAGCGCGTCGCGCAGTTTGCCGACGAGCGCTCCGGCGCAATCAGGCTGCGTCTGGAAGGCAATGAGCTGAAGATCAGCGCCAACTCCACTGAATCCGGCGAGAGCGAAGACACCATCGACACGCCTTATTCCAGCGACCCGATCGTCGTCGGCTTCAACTCCGTCTACATTCTCGACTTCCTCAAAGCCCTTAACAACGAGGGCGAAGTCCGCCTCGAGTTCAAAGACTCCCAGTCCGCCGGCCAGATGCGTCCGGAGGATCCCGACGCCGAATACAAGTACCGGTATGTCCTCATGCCCATGCGGATCTGAACAGGCGGCAGGTGAGCGCCGCAACCCTGCCGTGTCAATAACCGTTATCGACCACCCATCTGCATCTCTCTGACCGCCCTCACCCCTGGCGGTCAGAGAGATGCAGATGGGTGGTCGATAACGGTTATTGACACGGCAGGGTTGCGGCGCTCACCTGCCGCTGTTCAGATCCGCATGGGCATTGATCTTATTGGGATTAGAGAATTTAGTAACAAAATGGTTCAAGTTAGGTAGTTAGTTAGGGTGGTTGGTTCGTGTGAAGTGCAATATTATTGCACTTCACACTTCTGTAAATTAAAGCTCGAATATATATATTTTCAATTTAAGTAAAAATGCCTATGAAATAAAATTTTACGGTAAGTATTTAAAAACTTTAATTTCAATTATTTATTTAAACTAAAACCATGTTATCTATGAAAAAAATTTTAAAAGTTTTTCTATTGATTTTGATTTTTATAACAGGTACCTCAGGTATTTTTGCACAGAGAACGATAACCGGAAAGGTGATTGACACTGATAAGCAATCGGTTGCCGGTGCAAATGTTGTTGTAAAAGGAACTAACATCGGAGCGATTACTGATGCTGATGGTAGGTATACTATTAATGTACCATCATCTGTTAGTATTATCGTTTTTTCATTTATCGGGCATGTTACCAAAGAAGTCGATGCTGGTAATAATGCTGTTCTTGATGTGACTCTTGAGACTGAAGCCACAGCACTCCAAGAAGTGGTTGTAGTTGGTTATGGTACTCAGAAAAAGAAAGACTTGTCCGGTTCTGTTGCTTCAGTAAAAACTGATGATCTAAGAAATACTCCGGCAGCATCAATGGAGCAGGGACTTGTTGGACTTGCAGCAGGTGTGCAGGTAGTTCAGAATGCAATTCCAGGAAGTATTGGAACAGTACGAATTCGCGGTGTTAGCACTACCGGTAATAATGATCCTTTATGGATTATTGATGGCATAGCCGGTTCTCCCAATAATTTAAATCCTGGTGATATTGAATCCATGGATGTTCTTAAAGATGCCTCGGCTGCTGCTATATATGGTTCACGAGCAGCTAACGGGGTAATCATTGTAACCACCAAACGTGGTACAACGGGAAAAACCAAAGTTGTATTAGACGCATATACTGGCTTTCAACATATTTGGAAAAAAATAAGTATGTGCAATTCTGCTGAATTTGCAACATTGGCCAACCTTGCATATACCAACTCAGGCATGACACCTAACCCTGCCTGGGCAAATCCTTCTTCATTAACTAACACAGATTGGCAAGATGCTGTAACGCAAAATGGCTTTATTCAGAATTATAACCTTGACATTTCCGGAGGTACTGAAAAACTTAAAGCTGCCCTTATACTGAACTATAATACTACTGATGGGTCCATCATTGTTTCAAAAAACGATCGATACTCAATTCGCTTAAATACTGATTATGAGGTTAGTGATAGATTGAAATTTGGAAGCAATCTTCAATTCAGTAATTCATCAACAGTAGGGATTCCGATAAATGATGGCTCTACAGGCGTTTTGAACATGGCTGTTCAGATGTGGCCGGACCAACCTGTTTATAATACTGATGGCTCCTATAATATATTGTTAACATCAGCCAATGGATTATATTATCCCCGCCAGTTTTCAAATCCGGTTGCTAGACTAGAATTGCCTCAGACGAAATACACAGCTTTTAGTCAACGTTTTCTGGGAACGGTTTTTGGTGAAGCTGAACTTATAAAAGGTTTGAAATTTAAATCAACTTTTGGTCTTGATTATGGAACCGGTAGTTCCAGAAATTTTACTCCTACTTATATAACCGACCCAGCAAATATTCTGAACAATACTACAAATTCCCTGTCATGGGGTATGAACAACACAGTGACTTATACAGCTATTAATACCCTGACCTACTCGAACATCTTTGGAAAACATAATATCACTGCATTGGTTGGAACAGAAGCGATCCATGGGAATGCATATAATATGAATACATCTTCTCAAAACACACCCAACAATTTGGAAGTTCCAGACGCGGCCCTAGCAAGTAGAGGTAATGGAAGTGGATCTGAGTTCGCTTATCTGTCTTATTTTGGAAGAGTAAATTACATTTATGCCGATAAGTATATCTTACAGGTTAACATTAGGGCTGATGGTTCTTATAAACTTCCTTCTGCTGATCGGTGGGGCTATTTCCCGTCAGCATCACTTGCATGGAGAATTTCAAAAGAAAATTTCATGAAATCCATCTCTTTCATTAACGACCTCAAAATAAGAGCAAGTTACGGATCTTCTGGAAACCAGAATAGTATTGGTTATGGTGGTACGACTAATTTCCCATATTTGTCCTTATATGGATCCCCATACGGTGGTTCCTATACTTTTGGTACCGGAAAAGCTTCAGTCCCTACAATAGTTGCAACCAGTATGGGCGTCTCTAATTTAAAATGGGAAACGCAGAATATGTCCGATTTAGGTTTAGATGGAACTTTACTTAATAATAAAATTACAATTACTGCTGACTACTATAGTAAGACTACTGATGGTTTATTGCTTCAGGTTCCTATACCTGCAACAGTGGGTGCGCCACCGCCTCAATCATACAACTCTGTATATAGCGGATATTACATAATTCAAAATGCGGGCAAAGTAAAAAACAGCGGTTACGAATTGGCTTTAAGCTATAATGATAATGCCGGAGATTTTAAATACAATCTGGGCGCTAATATTACCACGGTAAAAAATGAAGTTCTGTCACTTGGTGCGGGTCAACCCCTTCAAAGCACGTTCTATCTTACAATGCAAACATTTGGGAGTACCTTAACCCAGGTTGGTCATTCAATTGGTGAATTTTATGGCTACGTTACCGACGGCATATTCCAAAACCAGGCTGAGATAAATAGTTCTCCAACACAAGCAGGGGCAGTCCCAGGAGATAGAAAGTATAAGGACATAAACGGTGATGGTGTAATTGATAGTAAGGACCAAACTTATATTGGCTCCCCGATACCGAAATTTTTCTATGGATTTAATTTGGGTGCATCATACAAAGGTTTCGATCTTTCTGTAATTATACAGGGAGAATATGGAAACAAGATTTATAATGAATTGAAAGGGCAATTATACAATATTCATAATTTCAATGGGAATGGCGTTGGAAATGTGGCAATAGAAATGGTGAATAGTTGGACTGGTGAAGGTACTAGTAATACGCTTCCGCGTGTAGCATATAACACCAATACCGCCAATTATATAGGCTCTGATTTTTATGTTGAGGATGGTAGTTACATCCGCTGCCGTACTTTACAGGTTGGTTATACCTTGCCTTCTTCATTGGTGAGCCATGCCAAACTTGGTAGTGTCCGTATTTATTTAAATACTCAAAACTTATTCACGATCACCAAATATTCAGGATTTGATCCTGAAATCAGCAACTCAAATCCTTTGACTTCAGGGGTTGATTGGGGTCAGTATCCAGTTTCCAGAGTTTATACCGTGGGAGTTAATGTCCAATTCTAACCTAATAAAAATTTATTATTATGAAAAAATATAAAATTTTAATGATTATAGTTGCTCTATTTTTACTCAATGCTTGTTCAAAAAGCTTTTTAGATGAGCAACCATTGGGTGATGTAAGTGATGCAGCATTTTGGAAAAGCGAAACCGATTTGACAGCTGCAGTCAATGGTGTTTATTATGTTATTAGAGATAGAGATGCGCGAAATATCGCCCAGTTTTTTCCATTTGCAGCCAATATTCCAATGAACGATATACAAGAAACCTCATATGGAGATGATATTGACATTGCCCATATGATATTTTCACCAACAAATGTTTGGCTTCAAGCCATTTGGAATGGTGGTTTTTTTGGTGTCACAAGAGCAAATATTGTAATTTCCAGGGCTCAGAATATGAAGATTGACGAAACATTTAAACAAACAAAAGTTGCGGAAGCCAAGTGTCTCAGAGGCTTTTATTATTTGATGCTTGTTCGCGCCTATGGCGACGTACCTCTAATTACTACAGAACAAACAAATGCTTCATTACGTCCGGCACGCGCTCCTATGGCTGATGTCTTGACACAAATGGTCCAAGATTTTACCGATGCTGCTGCTGTTTTACCTGTATCATGGGATGATGCAAACCTGGGTCGTGTTACAAAAGGCACTGCACTGGCTTATCTGGCGCTTACTAACCTTTATCAGGCAGACTGGAACTCTGCCATTGCCAATTCAGAAGCGGTTATTGGTTTGAATAAATATGTATTGCTGCCAAATCACAAAGACATGTACCAATGGCAAAATGAAAACACTAATGAATCACTTTTCGAAGCTCAGTTTCGCGATGATCCGACTGATGGCCATTTTTTGGAATTTTTCCTTGAACCGACAACGGCAACTGCCGATATGGGTTGTAGTCCCAACGGTTGGGGCGTATTGTTCCCAAGTAATGAATTTCGAGCTGCTTTTGAACCCGGAGACACACGACGCTGGCAGATTCTTTCTAAAGGCCAAACTCTAAATCTTATGGGGGGCGTTACCTTCACAATGGATAGTACAAGTGCAACACCAAACGGATTAGTTTGTGCGAAATATTGGGTCGGGCACCCTCCTTCTGGCAACAGTCCTTTTAAGAATATTATTATTCTTAAATATGCAGAAGTCCTACTAAATTATGCCGAAGCATTGGCTAATGCTAACCGGTTTTCCGATGCATATATACAAATTAATAAAATCAGGACACGAGCCGGATTACCTGGTAAATCGGCTTCTGACCTTGCGACTTGTATTGCCGATATCAACAAAGAAAGAAGGATTGAAAATTTCATGGATGAGAACGGCTGGTGGGATTTGACCAGAACGAAGCAAGCTGCCAAATTTTTGCATGATATATATGGCATAACCATGGCCGACAAAAATTATTTATTCCCAATACCTCAGGTTGAATTGGCCAATAATCCAAATTTAACGCAAAATCCGGGATATTAATTAATTCCTTTTCCGGGTTATTATACTTAGTGTTTGAAGTAAGTTCCGTCCCGACAATTGTCGGGACGGTTTTACTAAGTATATTTAAGAATTGAATTGATATCTTATTGAATTACAATTAGTCATTAATTTTTATTATCAACTATCAATTCTGACGATGTATTAATTCCTATATAAATCTTCATTAAGAGTCGGAAACAACATTTTATTATGATCACTTTGTGAAAGATTAACCCTGCTGAAAATCATTTTCAGAATGATTTTCAAACCTGTCAGAGAAACATATAACCTACCAGAGGTTACACAAGCCTGTTTTATTAGCAGACAGGATTTCAGCGTTTCCTGGGTGTTGAACTTGACATTCGTTTTCAAATATTATAACAATGAAAATAATTCTTTTGTTCTTATTTATCATTTACAGGTTTCTCTTCTCACCAACGGATACAGTTAAAATTGCAAGTCCCGACAACCGAGTTATTTCTAAAACATACTTTCCAGATGGTGGTCAGATATCTTATACCATAGAATTTGAAAGTAAAGTCATATTGAACGAATCATCGCTTGGAATTATAATTGATAAGATCGATTTTGGGAAAGGGGCTAAAATTATATCCGAAGAACGCTCTAAATTCAACGAAACTTATACTGCACGGGGAGTTCATACTGTTGCCAGGGACTATTACAACCAGGTATTACTGAATCTGAAAAATACAGACAATAGTATGAAGTTTCAGCTTTTGATACGCGTTTATAACGATGGTATCGCTTACAAATATATCATACCTGGTTCAGGCTCCAGAACGGTTGAAGGGGAAGATTCGCGATGGAATTTACCGGGCGGAAGTACTGTTTGGTATAATACCGATTATGAAGCATATCATAAACATGCCATATTACAAAACCTGAAGGATAGTTCTGCTGTAATGCCTCTGACTATAGAACTGCCTGAGAATAATGGTTTTATGACTATTACAGAAGGAGATCTGGTAAATTACTGTGGCTCGCGGATAAGGTTCACGGATAATGGTGTGATGCAATTGGCATTGTTTGGAAATCCTGTCTTATCCGGCACAATTGAAACGCCCTGGAGGTTAACTATTATCAGCAAAGATTTGAATGGGCTGGTCAACAGTGACATGGTGACTAATGTATGTCCATCTCCTTTACCTGAACTGAAAAGTGCAGACTGGATAAAACCGGGTCGTGCAGTGTGGTCATGGTGGGCGTCGGAGACTGTCAATCCGGAAGCACAGAAACACTATTCAGATATGGGTGCGGAATTAGGTTTTGAATATAACCTTATAGATGGGGGTTGGGAAGAGTGGCCCGATGCCTGGAATGCATTAGCAGATGTTGTCAGGTACTCAAAACAGAAGAATGTGGCTATATGGGTTTGGAAACACTCGAAAGAGCTGACTGATAAAACGGCGAGGCTTGAATTCTTTAAAAGAGTCAAATCAATAGGCGTGGTTGGAGTAAAAATAGATTTCTTCCCGCCGGAAACAATGGAAACAATCAATTACTATAATGATATTCTTAAAGAGGCTGCGGAATTGGAACTTATGATAAATTTTCATGGGACCAACAAACCAACAGGCAGAAACAGGACATGGCCAAATGAAATGACCAGGGAAGGAATATGCGGGCAAGAGTGGCACATTACGCGTTATAATCGAACCGAGCCACTTACTCAAGGTACAATATTACCTTTCACACGTTTTCTGGTTGGCCCGGGTGACTATACTCCATGCGCACTCAATCCCAAAGAATTACGTGGCTTTACCTGGCCTCATGAATTTGCTGAAGCAGTAATTTTTACTTCTCCCTTACAACATTTTGCTGATGATCCCAAATATTACCTGGAAAGCCCGGGTAAAGAACTAATAAAAACAATGACTTCCGTATGGGATGAAACCATCGTTCTTCCCGGGAGCGAAATAGGAGAAGTCGCTGCCTTTGCCCGCCGTAAAGGTGATATGTGGTATGTAGCTGCAGTGAACGGTGAGAAAGAACGTGATTTCTTTGTTTGCTTGTCATTTCTTGGAAAAGGGCAATGGAATGTTGTCGGATTTACTGATAACATAAACAAAGCAGATGATATGATCCGGCATGATAAGATTGTTGGAGAAAATGATACACTCAATTTTAAAATGCGATCTGGTGGCGGTTATATAGCTAGGTTGATGAAATTCGATGTAGCGGGGCAAAAAGTTGCTAAAGAATCAGGCAATAATGATAAAAAACGTACTAGTTGGTTTACCGATGCGCGTTTCGGGATGTTTATCCATTGGGGTGTTTATGCACTTCCGGCAAAGGGAGAATGGATTATGCACTCCGGGAGAATTCCTTTTCATGATTATGAGGAGATAGCCAGAAAATTTAAACCTTCAGATTTCAACGCTGCTGAAATTGTAAAGAAAGCAAAAGATGCAGGTATGAAGTATTTGGTTATCACCGCCAAGCATCACGATGGGTTTTGTATGTGGGATACTAAACTTACAGATTTTAACATTGTAAAATGGGGCGAATATAACAGGGATCCGATGAAGGAACTAGCTACCGAATGTCAAAAACAGGGGATAAAACTTGGGTTTTACTATTCGGTACGCGACTGGCATCATCCTGATTTTGTGCTGCATTATGAACACTTAGATGCGCCGGGTCCTCATTATGGAGGCTGGTATGCATTCCCCGTGAACTGGACCGGAGGTGAAGTGATGGATTGCGGATGCAGCGCCTGCGCTAAAAATATACCTTTAACCAAAGAACAAGATCCCCGCCCAACCGAAGCAGAAGGCGCAGATATGAACCGTTACCTCGATTACATGAAGGGACAAATCAAAGAATTGCTCACGAATTACGGCCCCATTGCCGTTATGTGGTTTGACGGTCAGGATATTGTTGACCCCCAAAAGGGCAGAGTTCAGGAAATGATTGATGAAATGAGACGGCTTCAGCCCAATGTTTTAATAAACGACCGGATTGCATGGCAGCCTGGTATGGGTGATTATGGAGTATATGAACAGCACATTCCCGGAGATACCATCGTGCGACCCTGGGAAACATGCATGACACTTAATGCAAATTGGGGATATACCTTAAATCAGGATTGGAAAACCACTAAACAAATCATTCGTCACCTGGCAGACATTGTAAGTAAAGATGGTAATCTTTTGCTCAATGTTGCACCGGATGGACTGGGTGTCCTTTCGAAGGATTACAAAAACCGGTTGGACTCAATTGGTTCCTGGTTGAGGATTAATGGAGAAAGTATTTACGAATGCACCGCTTCAGACTTGCCTCAACCTCAATGGGGACGAATAACAGCTAAAGGAAATAAACTATATCTCCATGTATTCAATTGGCCTACTGATGGTAAGCTACTGGTCGAAGGCCTGAATAAAAAGATAAACCGTGCTTATTTATTAATAAACAATAAAGAAAAAATCAAAAACAAGTTATTGGCTGCAGGACAGGAGTTATTTCTGCCTGTTATTAAGGCACCCGTTCCGGTTAATACTGTAATTGTGCTGGAAATATGACCAGTGCAACGGGTAACATGGAAGTTGAATTAATGGACAATAATAACAAACAGAGTATGATATGAAGAAATTTAATTTGTTTCTGGCATTGATCCTTTTTAGTAGTATTAATCTATTAGCACAGGATAATTCACAAATTGTTCTGGAGAATGATTTCATTAAAATGGAAATCAACAAAACAACTGGTGCCATTCAGGGAGTATATAATAAACAAACAAAATGGCAGTTAATCAGACAACCTAAACTTGCAATGGGGTTACAATTACTCATTCCCCTCCCTGACCAAAGAAATCATAACGCGAAAAGCGAGGATCAAATATTATCAAAGGTTGAAAAAATAAATAACCAGGAATGCAAATTGTCATGGGATAAAATTGAAGGTGAAAGAATTAAGGATCTTGATATTAAAGTAGCATCAATCATCAAGCTCGAAGGATCAGCGATAATTTTCGGTTTGACAGTTGAAAACAATTCGGATTACAGGGTTGATGAAATATCGTATCCCTGTTTCGGAGGAGTGAGGCCGCCTGCAAATACAAAGATTTTCAGAACACGTACAATCAATATGTGCGGAGGTTTTCAAAATACCGGCATGCTTTCGCCATTTCCACAGGAAAGAGGATATTGGGGTAATTTTTATCCTCAATTTTTAAATGAGTTTCCAACTGGCAGATGTGTGATGCCATTTGAGCTGATTGAGCTCGATGATCAGGGCATATATTTTGGTTGTCACGATACTGCGAGTAATAATATTTATTTTCTTCACGAATTCAAGCCGGGGTTTGTTGACAGTAAAAAAAATATAATCCCCGAAACCGATGAAATCAGCGGTATTCCGGCAGGTTATATGTTTTCTATGGTTAGGACGCCATTTTTAAAACCGGGAGAAAAACTCACATTTACTCCCGTGGAATTTCAGATGTATAAAGGGGGTTGGCACGAAGGGGTTCAATCTTACATCGATTGGCACAATACGTGGTACAAACAGAAACCGCATCCATCATGGATCAATGATGTAGATTGCTGGCAGTCCATTTCGATGTTGGACCCAGTGGGGACAATCGTTTTCAGATATAAAGACCTTGTGGGCATTGCCGATGAAGCTAAAGCCAAAGGGGTAAAAGCATTGCAGGTTATTGGCTGGAACAAAGGCGGGCTGGATGGAGGAATGCCATATTTCGACACAGATCCGAGACTCGGGACTAAGGAAGAATTTAAGGATGCTATTCAAAAAATTGAAAAATCCGGTGTTCATGTTTTATTATTATGCAAATTCGGTTGGTCTGATGCAACAATTCCTGAATTTGAAAAAGATATTAAGCCATATACTGTCAAAGATTTTTATGGAAAGAATGAACTATATGATTTTTCAGGTTATCAGACAATGACGGGAAGCGGAACAGTAGGGGCATATATGTGCTACTTATCAGAAGATTACAGAAAGATAGTATTAAAGCAATTAGAAAAAATGATTGACCTTGGGGTAAGCGGAATACAATATGACCAGCTTATGCCTGGGGGCAATTGTTTTGATACGGCTCATCATCATCGCTGGGGGGAATCGGTTTGCAAGGGTGCCGTAATATTGGCAGAGGACTTTTACAATACCGTGCAAAAGCTGAATAAAAACTTTTTATTGTCGGGTGAAGGACCAAGCGACCAGGTTAGTCAATATTATCCACTGAATTATATACGAACCGGCGATTTTTATTACTGGGTACAAAAACATGTACCTGTCTGGAAATACATCAACCCGGATATGAAATTTGCAACCTGCATCATTGGATGGGATGACCGGGAGATGATAAATCAATGTCTGAACTACGGATATATTATCACTTACGAACCTTATCATTTTAAAGGAAAATTATCAGATTTTCCCTTAACAGTTGAATACGGCCAGAAAGCACAGGAATTGAGAAGCAGATTATGGGATTATATCTGGCTTGGGAAGTTTCTTGATACGAAAGGTGCTGATGTCAAATTTTTAAAGAGTGATGCCAACGGTTATTATTCTGTATTTGAAAACATGAATAATGGGAAAAAGGCAATTGTAATTAGCAATGATGATAAGACTAAACCAATGACCGTTAAAGTTGCCTTACCAGGGAAGAATGCCGGATTTGATATTTATAATACAGATAATAAAGATATTAATGTATATAAAAACAATTGTGTTGTTCCGCCAAGATCATTAATTGTTCTGGTTGAAAAATAAATATGCTTTTTGGATAAGATAAGGAGGACTTTAAAGTTTTGAGAGGTTGGGAGTTATCTCCTCAAATTGATCTTTGATCTGATTTTATTTTTAACAAAAAATTAATTATGAACTTTAAAAAGAAATTTTTCTATTTGAATAATTTTAGAAGTAAAGTATTCTTAATTGTTGCTTTAATAATTCAGGTTTGCTTTATGGTTAAAGGACAGATAAATAATGAATCTGGTAAATACAGGCCTTTACGACTTGGAATTATCGGGTTAGTGCATGATCATGTTCATGGGGTATTTCAAAACTTCCGGAACCCGGATGTTGAGATTGTGGGAATCGCTGAACCTGACACTGCCCTTGTTACCAGGTATATCAAACAATACCATATAGACAAAAAGATTATTTATGGCAGTACAGAAGAATTAATAGCAAAAGCCAGGCCCGAAGCTGTATCTGTTTTTACAACAATCAGCGATCATATAAAAGTTGTCCGGATATGTGCCCCACATGGAATACATGTTATGGTTGAGAAACCTTTGGCCATTAATTATGAGCAGGCGAAAGAAATGAAAGATCTTGCTGAAAAATGGGGTATTGAAATAATTACGAACTATGAAACTACATGGTATCCTGTTACCAAAGAAGCATATATAAAAACAAATCAGGATAAGCTTATAGGTGAAATTCGGAAAATAGTAGTTCATGATGGTCATAAAGGCCCTATAGAAATTGGTTGCAGCAAGGATTTTACCAATTGGTTAACTGACCCTGAATTTAATGGTGGTGGCGCTATCACAGATTTTGGATGCTACGGGACCGACCTGATATCCTATATGATGAATGGGGAAAGACCTGTTTCAGTGACTACTGTCACTCAGCAAATAAAACCTGAACTGTACCCAAAAGTTGACGATGAAGCAACCATTATTATCACTTATCCCCGTGCGCAGGGAATAATTCAGGCATCATGGAATTGGCCTTTCAACAGAAAAGATATGGAAATCTATGGGAAAACCGGATATATCATCACTACCGATAATGTGCATATGAAGATTAAGACAAGTGAGCAATCACCTGAGCAATCACTTACAATAGGATCAGATAAGGCAATTGCAGCAAACCCGTTTTCATTTTTTGCGTCAGTAGTCAGGGGTAATATTAAACTTGCTCCAAATGACCCTTCTTCACTTAGCTTGAATCTTATTGCAATGGAAATACTCAATGCTGCTGTAATATCTTCGAAAGAGGGGAAACCAATTTATTTAAACCAATAACACTGATGATTTGAAATTTTATGAACTCTTTAAAAAAATGAAAAGGCTATTATTATTTGATTTTGTATTTATTAAAAAAGAGATGGTGAAGTTCTGCATTGTTATTTTTTTGTCATTGGTATTCATGATAAGCGCTTTTGCACAATCTAATAAGGATAATATTGTAATTACAGGATCTTCAACACCTGTAAAAAAAATTACGACTCCACTACCAGCGGTTGAAGCAGGGTATAAAATGCTCGTTTTCAACGATGATTTTGACTCCATTAATTCCATAGATGTAAACGGTACGAAAGAATCGGGCTATAAATGGTATGTAGACCGCCCCATATGGGGCTCTGGGATTACGGAACCTTCAGCTTACAGCGTTTCCAATTCGGTTCTGATGTTGACAAGCACAGGTTGGACGGCGAGTTGGGCGCTTTCTTCGTTTTCTCCCACGGGCAATGTTGGTCACTCCTTCCGGTATGGATATTTTGAAGCGAGGATCCGGTTTGACCCGACATTGGGAACTAAATCAAAAAGTTGGCCCGCCTGGTGGAGTCTTTCGACATACCATAGCAGAGTGAATAATATGGATCATTGGGCGGAACTGGATTTCTTTGAGGCCTATACCGGAGGTTATGCCAATTATACCGGATCCTTCGTAGGAACTATTCATGATTGGGCCGACAGCTCGAAAACGCATTACCAGAACAAAAATAATTGGCAACAGCTTCCAAAGAACACCGACTTTAACTATTGGCATATTTATGGTTGTTTGTGGACTCCCGGAAAGATTACCTGGTATTTCGACGATAAGCCTTTAATGACGCAGACCTACTTTGCAACTGCTCCACCGGCCCCCTTGGCCAATGGAACAATCACACCTACTCCTGCAGGTATCTATTCTATTCTCGATACTGACCCCGCGGGTATGTTGCTTATTCTGGGCAGCGACACTGAATGGCCGATATTTGTTGACTGGGTACGTGTATGGCAGACAGAGATGAAAAAGTAAATTTTGTGAAAATACAAAACCGACGTGAGCATGGATATTATTTCAAAATAGCTGTTTAACAAATCAGACAAGAACGGTATAATAAAATGTTTGGAAATTGATAAGTAATTGAAAATTAGAATTTATAAATAACATCAAAATTTGATATTAATTATTATGAATAAGATTTTAAAGCCTTTAGCATCGATTGTCATTGCTATTATTATTAATCCGATGCAGGGGCAAAATATTGTAAAAGAATCATTAAAACCTTCTATCGAAACACCTGATGGAAAAGTTACCGGAAGTTATGATGTGAACTGTACTCGATGGTTTGCAGATGCGCGTTTTGGAATGCTTATTTGTTTGGGAGTTTATTCAATACCTGCCAAGGGCGAATGGGCTATGCATTCTGAACGTATGTCGTATACAGGCTATGAACAAATTGCCAGAGCATTTAAGCCTGATGATTTTGACGCTGCAAAAATAGTAAGCATGGCTAAAAATGCCGGGATGAAATATTTGGTAATAACGGCCAAATTCCACGATGGGTTTTGCATGTGGGATACAAAACTTACTGATTACAATATTGTCAAATGGGGAGGTTTTAACAGAGATCTCATGAAAGAACTTGCCGATGAATGCAGGAAACAGGGAATAAAACTTGGATTTTACTATTCGGTACGCGACTGGCATCATCCCGATTTTGTATTGCACTATGAGCATTTGAATGCATCCGGTCCTCATTATGGAGGATGGTATGCATTTCCCGTGAACTGGACAGGGGGTGAGGTTCGTGACTGCGGTTGTTCCGGCTGCATTCAAAATTTGCCAATAACCAAAGAACTAGATCCCCGCCCTACCGAATCGGAAGGTGCTAATATGAACCGTTATCTCGATTACATGAAAGGGCAAATTAAAGAATTGCTCACAAATTATGGACCCATTGCAGTTATGTGGTTTGACGGACAGGATATCGTAGACCAGAAGAAGGGCAGGGTACAAGAAATGATCGATGAAATGAGACAACTACAACCCGATGTTTTAATAAACGATCGGATTGCATGGCAGCCTGGTATGGGCGATTATGGAGTATATGAACAGCATATTCCCGGCGATACCATAGTCCGTCCCTGGGAAACATGCATGACAATAAATGATTCCTGGGGCTATACGAAAAATGATCATCATTGGAAAAGCACCAAAGTTATTATCCATAACCTTGCCGACATCGTTAGTAAAGGCGGAAATTTGTTACTTAATATCGGACCCGATGGTCATGGAGAAGTTAAAAGTGAATATAAATGCAGAATAGATTCTATAGGAGATTGGATGAAAATTAATGGTGAAAGTATATATGGCTGCAGAGCATCAAACTTGCCTCAACCTGAATGGGGACGGATCACAGTTAATGGCAATAAATTATACGTGCATGTATTCGATTGGCCTACTGATGGTAAGCTATTGGTCAATGGACTGAACAAAAAAATAAGCGGTTCTTATATTCTGAACAATAAAGAAAAGGTTAAAAACATATTATTGGCAACAGGACTAGAGTTATTAATGTCGGATAAAGCACCCGATCCGGTTAGTACTGTAATAGTGTTAAAAGTGAAATAAAAAGTAATTACAAAATCAGGTTCAAAATAATCAAATTAGATACTTAAATTAATTAATCAACTGAAACAGATATGGGTAAAAAATATAATTGGGCAATCTTGGGTTGTGGAATTATTGCCGGAAAGTTTAGCAATGACCTGAAACTATTACCCAATGCTAACCTATATGCTGTTGCTTCAAGCGATGTGAACAGGGCAAAACAGTTCGCAAATGAGCATGGTTTTGAAAAAGCATATGGCAGCTACGAAGAGATGGTTAAAGATCCTGAAGTGGATGTGGTATATATCGCAACTCCCCATTCCCACCACCGTGACCACGCTATTTTGTGCCTGGTACATAAAAAAGCTGTTTTGTGCGAAAAGGCTTTTGCCATAACGCGCTTAGAAGCAATGGAAATGGTGCAAACAGCACAAAATAACGATAAATTCCTAATGGAAGCTTTCTGGACAAAATTCCTGCCCAGTTTTCAGAAAGCCATGGAAATTGTAAATTCTGGTGAATTGGGAAAGTTAAAAACAGTACGTTCAGATTTTGCATTTAAGGCTATTTACGATCCTCAAAAACGATTATACAATCTGGCATTGGGTGGTGGTTCTTTACTCGACATAGGCATTTACACTATTTTTGCCGCATTATCCGCATTGGGGAAACCAGAAACGATCAAAGCAATGGCAAACTTCAGCCCAACCGGGACGGAAGAAAGTATAGCCATTGTTTTCAAATATGCATCAGGCGAAATGGCGACTCTGTCATCAAGCTTTGCAGCATATTCTTCCTGTCAAACTGAATTTTGGTGTGAAAAAGGGTATGTACGTTTAAACCGCAGATGGTATGCGCCAACAACTTTATCTGTTTTTAGGGAAGGCAACGACAGGGAAGAGATCCTGAATTATAACTATGAACAGGGCAACGGTTATCAGTACGAAGCCGCACATGTTATGGAATGTTTGGATGCCGGGAAAATGAAAGCGATGTATTACCTCTCTCATTCAGCCTCGATTTGTTGGAAACACTCGATCGGATCAGGGAAGAAGCAGGGATATATTATCCGGGGCATGATAAAAGGTTATTTGAATAAAATGAAAACTCTTTCTGCTTATCGGATAGACAGGCTAACTTCTCCAAAAGGGAGGGATTAAACTAAAACTGTAATTTAACGTGAATTTTGGATAAAATATGAATTTGAGATAAAATAGATATGATTTCGCAATTGCCAATTGGGGAAATTGTTTCTATAATGGCTATTTTATTTAAAAGAAAAGTAAATATATGGAGAAAATATTTTTATTTTTAAGTTTAATCCTGTTAAATGCAATCAGCTTGTTTGCACAGGATAATTCACCGATTATATTGGAGAATGATTTCATTAAAATGGAAATCAACAAAACAACTGGTGCCATTCAGGGAGTATATAATAAACAAACAAAATGGCAGTTAATCAGACAACCTAAACTTGCAATGGGGTTACAATTACTCATTCCCCTCCCTGACCAAAGAAATCATAACGCGAAAAGCGAGGATCAAATATTATCAAAGGTTGAAAAAATAAATAACCAGGAATGCAAATTGTCATGGGATAAAATTGAAGGTGAAAGAATTAAGGATCTTGATATTAAAGTAGCATCAATCATCAAGCTCGAAGGATCAGCGATAATTTTCGGTTTGACAGTTGAAAACAATTCGGATTACAGGGTTGATGAAATATCGTATCCCTGTTTCGGAGGAGTGAGGCCGCCTGCAAATACAAAGATTTTCAGAACACGTACAATCAATATGTGCGGAGGTTTTCAAAATACCGGGCATGCTTTCGCCATTTCCACAGGAAAGAGGATATTGGGGTAATTTTTATCCTCAATTTTTAAATGAGTTTCCAACTGGCAGATGTGTGATGCCATTTGAGCTGATTGAGCTCGATGATCAGGGCATATATTTTGGTTGTCACGATACTGCGAGTAATAATATTTATTTTCTTCACGAATTCAAGCCGGGGTTTGTTGACAGTAAAAAAAATATAATCCCCGAAACCGATGAAATCAGCGGTATTCCGGCAGGTTATATGTTTTCTATGGTTAGGACGCCATTTTTAAAACCGGGAGAAAAACTCACATTTACTCCCGTGGAATTTCAGATGTATAAAGGGGGTTGGCACGAAGGGGTTCAATCTTACATCGATTGGCACAATACGTGGTACAAACAGAAACCGCATCCATCATGGATCAATGATGTAGATTGCTGGCAGTCCATTTCGATGTTGGACCCAGTGGGGACAATCGTTTTCAGATATAAAGACCTTGTGGGCATTGCCGATGAAGCTAAAGCCAAAGGGGTAAAAGCATTGCAGGTTATTGGCTGGAACAAAGGCGGGCTGGATGGAGGAATGCCATATTTCGACACAGATCCGAGACTCGGGACTAAGGAAGAATTTAAGGATGCTATTCAAAAAATTGAAAAATCCGGTGTTCATGTTTTATTATTATGCAAATTCGGTTGGTCTGATGCAACAATTCCTGAATTTGAAAAAGATATTAAGCCATATACTGTCAAAGATTTTTATGGAAAGAATGAACTATATGATTTTTCAGGTTATCAGACAATGACGGGAAGCGGAACAGTAGGGGCATATATGTGCTACTTATCAGAAGATTACAGAAAGATAGTATTAAAGCAATTAGAAAAAATGATTGACCTTGGGGTAAGCGGAATACAATATGACCAGCTTATGCCTGGGGGCAATTGTTTTGATACGGCTCATCATCATCGCTGGGGGGAATCGGTTTGCAAGGGTGCCGTAATATTGGCAGAGGACTTTTACAATACCGTGCAAAAGCTGAATAAAAACTTTTTATTGTCGGGTGAAGGACCAAGCGACCAGGTTAGTCAATATTATCCACTGAATTATATACGAACCGGCGATTTTTATTACTGGGTACAAAAACATGTACCTGTCTGGAAATACATCAACCCGGATATGAAATTTGCAACCTGCATCATTGGATGGGATGACCGGGAGATGATAAATCAATGTCTGAACTACGGATATATTATCACTTACGAACCTTATCATTTTAAAGGAAAATTATCAGATTTTCCCTTAACAGTTGAATACGGCCAGAAAGCACAGGAATTGAGAAGCAGATTATGGGATTATATCTGGCTTGGGAAGTTTCTTGATACTAAAGGTGCAGATGTCAAATCCCTGAAAGGTAATACCAAAGATTATTATTATTCAGTATTTGAAAACAGGAAAAATAGCAAAAAAGCTGTTGTTATTACCAATGATGATAAAACTGTTCCTCTGACTGTTGAAGTTGCATTGGCAGGCCAGAAAGCTGATTTTAATATTTATGGTATTGATAATAAAGAAATCATTGCCTATAAAGGAAATTGCACCATTCCGCCAAGGTCAGTAATTGTTTTGGTTGAAAAATAAATAGTGATTTATGTTATTCTTGAAAGTTCCGGTTGATTCTGTGGTGTCAGTATTGCAAAGGTTATTAATTTTTTAACTCTTAATTTATATAAAGTGAAAAGAAAGTTTTTATTTGACTATGCATTTGTCAAAAAGGAAGTAACAAAGTATTTCATTGTTGTTTATTTATCTATTGCATTCATAATAAGCGCTTTCGCACAAACCAATAAGGATAATGTTATAATTAAAGGCTCTTCAACTTCATTAAAAAAAATTACTCCTCCACTACCGGCAGTCGAAGCGGGGTATAAAAAGCTTGTTTTCAACGATGATTTTAACTCAATTAGTACCATAGATGTGAATGGAACCGAAAAACCGGGTTACAATTGGTATGTCGGTCTTCCTTTTGGCGGACCAGATACGAAGTCTTCTGCTTTAAGTGTTTCCAATTCGGTTCTTAACCTGACAAATTGTCCCAGGAATTACAATTGGGCGATTTCTTCTTATTGCATCAAGAAAGATTTCGGTCACACGTTCAGGTACGGTTATTTTGAAGCTGCGATCCGTTTTGATCCGACGCTGGGGAAAAAATCACGTGGTTTTCCTGCATGGTGGAGTCTTTCGACATATTATAGCAGAGTTAATAAGATGTTTCATAGTGATCATTGGGCGGAACTTGATTTTTTTGAGGCTTATAAGAGTGGAAATAATGATTACAATGGGAAATTTGTTGGAACCGTTCATGATTGGGCCGACAGTTCAAAAATTCATTATCAGAATAAGAACAATCAGCAGCTTCTTCCTGAAAAAACCGATTTTAACAATTGGCATACGTATGGTTGCCTATGGATGCCGGGCAAGGTCACCTGGTATTTTGATGGTGTCGCCCTGATGACACAATACTATTCGGCCACACTCCCGCCTGATCCACTGCCTAATGCAGGTTCAGGGTCTCCCTCTCCTGCACCTGCCGGTACTTACACTATTCTTGATACGGATCCGCAAGGCATGTTACTTGTCCTGGGGAGCGATCCTGAATGGCCGATATATGTTGACTGGGTACGTGTGTGGCAGGCAGAGAATAGTAAATAGGATTTCATATGATTGATTATCTATATCAAAAAATTAAAACTTAAGTAAATTCAAGCATTATGAGAATCAGTATGAAAATCACTTTAAAACTTTGTATTCTGGTTGCAATTGTCTTTAATAATAATGCCGCCCAGGGCCAAGAAGTTGCTAAAGAGAAAATTGAAGCAGCAAAATCGGAATCTGGCATACAAACTGCCGGGAAAAATGGTCAAAAGCGTACCGACTGGTTTACAGAAGCGCGTTTCGGGATGTTTGTTCACTGGGGTGTTTACGCGTTACCTGAACTGCAGGGAGAATCGGTACATTCAAAACGTATGACCTATGCCGGGTTTGAACAATTAGCCAAAACATTTAAGCCTGATGATTTTAACGCGGCAAAAATTGTAGCTATGGCTAAAAATAGCGGGATGAAATACTTGGTAATAACCACAAAACACCACGACGGGTTTTGTATGTGGGATACAAAACTTACGGATTTTAACATTTTAAAATGGGGTGGATATAACAGGGATCCGATAAAGGAACTTGCCGATGAATGTAGGAAACAGGGAATTAAACTTGGCTTTTACTATTCGGTACGTGATTGGCACCATCCCGATTTTGTATTGCACTATGAGCATTTGAATACGCCTGGTCCTCATTATGGAGGCTGGTATGCATTTCCAGTGAACTGGACCGGAGGTGAAGTGATGGATTGCGGATGCAGCGCCTGTGTAAAAAATATACCTTTGACAAAAGACCATGATCCCCGCCCTACCGAAGCCGAAGGCGCCGATATGAACCGTTACCTCGATTACATGAAAGGACAAATCAAAGAGTTGCTTACAAATTATGGCCCTGTTGCTATAATGTGGTTTGACGGGCAGGATATTGTGGATCAGAAGAAGGGCAGAATACAGGAGATGATTGATGAAATGAGACAACTACAACCCGATGTTTTAATAAACGACCGAATTGCGTGGCAGCCTGGGCTGGGCGATTATGGCGTGTTTGAGCAAAATGTCCCTGGTAGCACCATCATACGGCCCTGGGAAACATGCATGACCATGAACAGCAGTTGGGGTTTTTCGTTAGATAACCATTGGAAAGGTACAGCGAATATAATCCATCACCTTGCAGACATTGTAAGCAAAGGCGGCAATCTTTTGCTCAATATCGGTCCCGATCCTCAAGGCATAGTAACTAAAGATTATGAATCCCGGATAGACTCAATTGGTAATTGGATGAAAATCAATAGTGAAAGTATTTATGGCTGCGGGATATCAAATTTACCTCAGCCAAAATGGGGGCGCATTACAGCAAAAGGTAATAAGCTGTATCTGCATGTATTTGACTGGCCCGGAGACGGCAGGTTGGTGATGGAAAATCTCAACAAAAAAGCAAACCGTGCTTATGTTTTGAACACTAAAGCAAAGGTTTCAGGCAAATTATCTCCGGCAGGCCTGGAGTTATGGCTACCCGCTAAAATGCCAGATAGGTTTGATTCAGTAATCGTGTTGGAATTTTAGCAGGTCTAAAATGAGATGGAAGATCGCTAACGATAGTGTAAAATTATATGTAACAGGTCGCAGGATTGAAAAGCAAATTAAAACAAATCAGGGATTCGGGATGTACTATTCACTTCAACAAATATTAGATGAAATCTTTCACAAACTCTTCGGTTATTTCTATATTATTTATCTTAATCTGTTCGGTTCAGGCAAATTTTGCTCAGGAATCCAATAAGAAGATAAAAATCAGCGGTGCAGTTGTCGATGCAGACCTGAAACCTGTTAAAGGGGTTTTCATATTTGTAGATTCGATGAAAACAAATGTGATTACTGATTCAAGAGGAATGTATCGCGTCAAAGTCAGTCCGACTGCAAAACGAATAATGGCAGTCTCACTTTTTAACGGAGTCAAAGAGATAAGCATAAATGGGGGAAAAGTTGTCAATTTTAACCTCGACGGAGTCAGCACCAAAACTAATGAACCGCTCAGAAAGGAAAGTGAAATGGTGGATGTTGGCTATGGTAAAACAAAAAAAAAAGACCTTTCAACTTCAGTTTCAGGGGTTGAAGTGCAAAATAACAGGTCTAAGTCATACAGTAATATTTTCGACATGATAGCAGGAGAGGTTCCCGGAGTAGAGGTAAAAGGCAACATAATCCGCATAGAGGGTATTTCATCTAATAGAGACACAACACCAATTTTTGTGCTGGATGGCATTGTTGTAGGCCAGGTAGAGGATATAAATCCATCTCAGGTTAAATCAATTGAAATATTAAAGGGTACTTCATCTTCAATTTATGGTTCAAGAGGAGCCAACGGAGTAATACTTATTACTACGATTCGCGGTGGGGACAAATAAAAAGTATAGATTTTATTCTATGGGTATTATTTTTTGCCGGACAAAAATGAATAAAAATAAAAAATAGAAATTGGAATGAAAAAATTAAGCACGATCAGAACTATTATTACCTTCTTGATTCTTTTCTTCTTTGTATGCAAGGCAATGGCATCCACAGTGGATACCGTCTTGACCTACAGTACATCCATGAAAAAAAGCATCAAGGCGGTAATTATTAAACCTGAAGATTATTCATTGAATCAATCATTTCCTGTTGTTTATCTATTGCATGGGGCGGGAGGGAACTGCACTGATTGGATAAAAACGGTTCCTAATATTGTTCAATATTCAGATTTGTACCATCTGATTATTGTTTGCCCTGACGGTAACACTTCCAGCTGGTACTTTGACAGCCCTGTGGATTCTTCTTTTAAATACGAAACTTATATTTCCGGGGAATTAGTTAGATGGATTGACGAACACTATAAAACGGTTAAAAGTCATGCCGGAAGAGCTATAACCGGATTAAGTATGGGTGGCCATGGAGCTTTGTACCTCGCATTTAAACATCAGGATATTTTTGGCGCAGCTGGCAGTATGAGTGGCGGGGTGGATCTGCGACCTTTTCCTGATAACTGGGATATTTCAAAAAGACTTGGAAAATACTCGGAACACCCTGAAAGATGGGAACAAAATAGTGTAATTAATCTCACGTATTTGTTAACCCCGGGATCATTAGCTCTGATTATTGATTGTGGCGTTGCTGATTTTTTTTACCCCGTTAACCAAAAACTGCATGAAAAATTATTGCTGATGAATATTCCACATGATTTTATTTCTCGTCCGGGCGAACATTCCTGGTCTTACTGGGACAATGCTTTACAATACCAGATGCTATTCATGAGCAATTTTTTCAAAAAGGGAATTAAAAAATGAGACAAAAAAATGTCCGGATAAGCTTAATACTGTTGGTCGCGTTATGGACATCATCATGTTCCATCCACACAGTCCATGAATTTTATATTGCCCCTGATGGTTCTTCTTCAAATAATGGAACCAAAGCCAATCCTTTTTCATCCCTTGATGACGCCAAAAGGGCCATTCGGGAATTAAAGAAAAAGGATAATGGCAGACTTCTAGAAGGCGGGATTACTGTTTGGCTAAGAGGAGGAATTTATGAATTATCATCAGGTTTTTTATTGCTGAAGGATGACTCGGGAAGTGAAAATTGTCCTGTTGTTTTCAGAGCTTTCCCGGGTGAAAAAGTCATTGTCTCCGGAGGGAAAAAAATTGATAGCAATAATATAAAACCTGTCTCGCTAGAGGCGGCTCAACGGATCGTTAATAAAGAGGCTATCCCCAATATCAGTGAAATTGATCTTGCTGCACTTGGCATTTCGGATTACGGTACTAATCAGATAACCGGATTCCGCCGTCCTTATGTCAATGCTGCCATGGAGCTGTTTATTAATGGGAAACCATATCGTTTAGCCAGGTATCCAAATAAGGAAAAGATTCTGATAAAGGCAGAAGATGTGGTAAACAAAGGTATAAATAAACAGGGATTTTATCCTGGGAAGATTCACTTTAAAAAAGAGAAACTTACCCAATGGGCGAAGACTGAAAGTCTAACGGTTTGTGGTAATTTTAATTTTGCCTGGGCAACCGATCAGTTGAGGGTGAAGGATATTGATACGGCAGCAGGGATAATAAGCTTTGCCGATGCGCACATGTGGGGTATAACAGGAGGAAAAGAATGGAACCGGTATTACTTTTTTAACCTGATGGAAGAAATAGACGAGCCCGGCGAATACTACATTGACCATCAAAATGGCAAACTTTATTTTTATCCCTTTGAAGAATTAAAGTCTTCTGATACCATCATGGTATCTATGCTGGAAGATGCATTGGTTTCATTGAAAGGAGCTAGCTATATTCAGTTTAAAGGTATCACTTTTGAAGCAGGCAGGGGAATTGGGATCTACATGGAAAATACGCTTTCCAACAAGGTTGAAAACTGCACGATCCGAAACATGGGTGTGGTAAGCGTTTGTATAGGCGTGGGCAGCAAGCCCTCTGCAATTTATCTTCATCCTGATGAGGTACATCCGTTTTATCCCAGTGAAAAATTATCCGGGCGGATGGGAAGCCTGCATGAATTGATGTATGAAAATACCACCTTTAACCGAGAAGGCGGGAAGAACAATGGGATCATCAGTTGCAAAATTGAAAACACCGGTTGCGGGGGCATCAGCCTTGGGGGAGGTGATCGTAAAACTCTTGAACCTGCAGGTAATTATGTTAATAACTGTGAATTTACCAACTGCGGACGCCGCGATTATTCGTATAAAGCACCTATTAATATTGACGGGGTAGGAAATAAAGTGCAACATTGCCAATTTAATCCCTGTGCGGCCACCGCTATCTATATGCACGGCAATAACCACCTTATCGAATATAATATAATTAATGAAGCCTGTAATTTCATAGAGGATCAGGGCGCTATTTATATCGGTCGTGATCCTTCTGAGTTTGGCAACATTATCCGGTATAATTTTTTCAAAAACATCGGCGCAACCGGCTTTACCGATGCAAAATTTGCCATGGCCGTGTATTTTGATGATGGAGCCTGCGGCACCCAACTTTACGGAAATGTATTTTACAAAGCCGGCACACGTACAGTTACAATCCTGGGAGGAAGTTATAATCATGTATTCAATAATATTTTTATTGAATCCCAAATGGCTTTTCACCTGGAAGATGCTCAGGCTACCTGGGGCAAAGCAAAAGTTGCCCCTGGCGGCACGTTTGACATACGATTATCAGCAGTCAGATATAAGAACCCTCCCTATTCGACCGCTTATCCCGAATTATCCATATATTTCCAGGATCATCCGGAGGTACCCAAGCACAATGATATTGAAAACAATGTATTCATAAATATCGGACAGCTCCACAGCGGGAAAAAAGAATGGGGACCTATTCTTGATAATAACTTCATCACAAGGGAAGACCCAGGGTTTGTGGATGCTTCAAAACAGAATTTTGCTTTAATAGAAAATGCTGAAGTTTATAAAAAGCTCCCGGCTTTTAAATCCATACCATTCTCAGAAATCGGATTAATTAAAACCAAATAATATAAAATGAAATCAATCATATATATATCTGCCATATTGATTTTAGCAAATGTTGCATGCTACCGGAAAGGAGACGAACAATCAAATCTTTCGAATAAGATAAGTAAAACGACATTGTTTGCTCCAAAAGACAGCTCATGGAAAAACTTATCATTACGGCAAAAGATTGGTCAGACTATGTTGATGCTGCCAGACCGGTCAAAAGAATTAGAATTGGGCAATGGTTCTTTGAAAGCATATTTTGAGAAGTACCCCGTAAGTGGCTTTTTTATGGGATGGAAACTTTATGACAATGTAAAGTATGAGAATTACTTTGAATTTACCCGTGCAGCCTGCAAGGAATATCAGGATGCAAGCGGATTGCCGCTGATTTTTCAGCAGGATTATGAAGGCGGGGTGGACCTGCCCGGTATGATTTCGTTCCCTAATGCCATGTCGCTGGGTGCTGTTAATTCTCCGGAACTGACCTATAAATATGGCAAGGCCATTGCCCTGCAGAGCCGGACAGTAGGCGTTAACTGGGTGTTGCACCCGGTTGCTGACCTGAACATGAATCCGTTCAATCCCATAACTAATGTCCGGAGCGTTTCCGATGAACCCGACAAAGCCATACGGTTGCTTAGTCAGCAAATCAGAGGTTTGCAGGATAATGGGGTAGCTGCTACAATTAAACATTTTCCAGGCGATGGAGTTGATTATCGCGACCAGCATTTATTAACCTCCTGTAATTTCCTTCCGTTCAATATATGGAAAGAAAAACATGGCAAGGTATTCCAGGCTTTGATTGACAGTGGTGTGGCTTGTATAATGCCGGGGCATATCACGTTGCCGTCTTATCAAAAAGAAAAACTGCATGGCTTCTATCCTCCGGCGACACTCTCAAAAGAACTTCTAACCAACCTGTTGAAGGGTGAAATGGGGTTTAAGGGTGTTATTATTTCAGATGCAATGGTGATGGGCGGTTTCAGAGGCTGGTATGACAGCCCGTTGGAAAGTGAAATTGAAAGTTTTAAAGCAGGTGTGGATGTGCTGCTTTGGCCCTCCTATGCTTATATGGATACGCTGGAAGCCAGGATTAACAGGGGCGAGATTCCAATCAAACGGCTCAACGATGCCGTACAGCGGGTGTGGGCCTTGAAAGAACGGTTTGGGTTACTTCAGAAAGACCGTCAGTTGATCAGGGATATGACAAAGGATGAAAAAGAAGAGGCCGAAACGATATCACGAACCATCAGTGAAAAGGCTGTTACACTGATAAGAGACAGAAACAAATCGTTACCCTTAAGCCTTGCAAAAGACAAAAAAATATTGGTTGTAGGCGTTACGCCTGTTTCGCGCAAAGGTGGTAACAGGAATCTTAAAGAATTGGAGGATTTTGCCAGTCAGTTGAAAATTACGGGCTTTAACGTGGATTTTCAACACGATATTTTATACGAAACCCAGGGATGGACCGACGATGCCCCCAAAAAATATGACCGTATTATTATAGCAGTTGCCCTTACTCACCACGCACCCTTTGGCCCATTGGAGTTCTACGATGACGAAGCCCAGACCGTATGGGGTGTAAATTCCATGCCCAAAGAAAAAATAATCGTTGTAAATTTTGGCAACCCTTATACTACTGACGAATATTTCGAACGGGTAAATACCTGCATCAACGCATACTCCAATACACCAGTGATGCACGCCGCAGTGATCTCGGCCTTACTCGGAGAAATAAAGATGACAGGCCAATCGCCTGTAGACCTGAATATTGAATCAAAACTGAAACTATATTAGAGATTGAAAATAGATGACAAAACAAATGAAAAAACATTAATATGAGAAGATATGTTTTATTAATTATAATGGTTGCGGTCGGTTTTTTTTTATTTAATCGCAAAGAAACAAATCCGGGTAAAATTACTAACCAAACGGATTTATGGGATGTCGATCATTTAAAGAAACCACCGGCTTATCAATGGTTGAATGATGATAATGCCCAGGTCAGGCAAATCATATATGAAGGTGAGGCCTTTGGCGCCATTCCCAAAACACAGGTATTTGCTTACTATGCCACACCCGGCACTATCAGCGGCGACAAGTCGAAAGACCATAATTTACCTGCTATAGTTTTAGTCCACGGTGGCGGTGGCTATGCTATAAAGGAATGGGTTATCCAATGGGCGAACAGGGGATATGCTGCTATTTCGATGGATTTAGGTGGCAATGATGTGAATGTTCAGCCATTGCCAAAAGGAGGTCCTTCTCAGGATCCGGTATTAAAATTTACCAGTATTGATAGTACAACGGATAAACAATGGGTGTACCATGCCGTTTGCAACGTAATCCTGGCTCATTCACTTCTTTGTTCATTTAATGAAGTAGAACCTGAAAAAACTGCCATTACGGGAATCAGTTGGGGTGGTTTCCTAACCTGTATTGCAGCCGGTTTGGATAACCGGTTTAAAGCCGCGGTGCCTGTTTATGGCTGTGGTTTTATATACAAACCCGCAAGTTATTTTTATCAGAAAGACTTTGGTACCATGACTTCTGATCAAAAGAAAAGGTGGACTGACAAATACGATGCTTCACATTATATTGGCACGGCCAAAATGCCTTTCCTGTGGGTAGCCGGAACCAATGATATGTTCTATCCTCCTAATGTTTTATCCTCTACATATAACCTGGTGAGGGAACAATCAAACTTCAGGATTACCACAACCATGACTCACGGTCAGGGACAAGGCAGTGAACCCGAAGAAATCGGTGTTTTTATCGACCATTACCTGAAAGACACACCGGCTTTATCTGCGATTGGGTCAGTTGAATCAAAATCTGATCAGGTTAATGCTTTAGTAACCGGCGCCACAAAATTAGAGGGGGCAAGCATCATTTATACTACGGACACCATATTACCGTACAGTTCAAGAAAATGGCAAACTGTCCAGGCAACCATACAGGAAAGTAAAATATTAGCATCGCCATTACCTGCCAATACAACTATTTGGTTAATCAATGCAACTGATGATAAAGGACTGACAATTTCATCCTCCTATTTTTTTACAAATGGAATAGAAAATGAAGAGTAATTGGAAGACATTTTTTCATAGTGTGGGGATTTTTTTAATTTTTTCGAGCTGTTTCCGTCAATCCGGTGTAATTGTCTATCCCCGACCGGAAGGTATAGAACCAAGCGCTAAGTTTCAGGTTTTTGTAAATAATAAGTCGAGCTTCGTGTACGTAGCCCCGGTATTTTTTGAATTGAACAATCCTGAGAGAACCTGCGCTTTTACACAGTTTGATTTTTCCGGAAAGATCAGAGTTGAGGTTGTGGTAAGCAACCTGGATATAAAGTCTGTGCGTATAAGACCAACGTCTTATGGTATTAAATACAGGTTGAAAGACAATAAGATATCTTTTGAATTGAAGGAACCCAGGAAAGTATCAATAGAAATTAACGGGAACATTGATGATAACCTGGTGGTTTTTGCCAATAGCCCTGAAGTTAATGTTCCATCGACTAATGGTAAAAACGTTGCCTGTTTTAACCCCGGGAAAATTGATCTCTCTTCTTCGGGCGATAAGAGCGTATTATATTTCGGACCGGGTATCCACTATGTAGATGGAGAATATGGCATTTTAAAGATCAGGAGTAATCAAATCATTTACCTGGCAGGTGGAGCTATACTTCGGGCCAGAATTGAGGCAGAGAACACACAAGATATAAAAATTAATGGACGGGGAATCATTGAAGGTTCCACTTTATTAGGTCGGCAACCCGATTATTACCGGTCATTCTTGGGCGAACCGGATACTGTTAAAAGGCCATTTTTCATTCATTTTAAAAACTGCAGTAATATTGAAGTGGATGGCATTATACTCAATGATTCACCATTTTGGACTTTGGTATTCAGTTCCTGTAAAGATGTGGTCGTGAATAATGTCAAGGAATTTGGGTATGTAGATAATTCTGACGGCATTGATGTGGTAGGTTCAAAAAATGTTACAATCAACGATGTTTTTAGCAGGATCAACGACGATTGCATTGCGTTGAAAGGTATGCCGGATGATGTGGAGAATGTAAAAGTAACCAACAGTATCATGTGGAGTGACAGGGCAAGTGCTTTGCAAATAGGGCATGAAACGTTGATGAAATCTATCAGGAATGTTCTCTTCTCAAATATTGATATCCTGGAACAGCGCAACCGGTATATCGGGCATTATGCAATGGGGATCTTTAATGGTGATAGCGCCACGGTATCAGATATTAATTACGAAAATATACGCGTAGAAAACTGTGAGCGGCTTATCAGTTTAATTGTTGAAAAAGGTTTTTATAATAAATCGGCTAAACGCGGAAGGATTGAAAATATTCACTTCAAAAACATTTACAGTTACAAGACTGCCGATATTCATCTTGATGGTTCTGATGAAGAACATGTGGTAAGAAACATTACCATTGAAAATCTTTATCTGAATAATAAACCGGCTGATCCTGATGTTTTTGCCAATCCTTATGTTTACAATATTGTTTTTAAGAACGATGGTAAAATTTCTAAAACAATTGCATCGCCTATCGCTAGGGATACAAAATATTTTCCTGTTGATATAGCCCCCTGGTGTAATCGTTCCTTAATTGATTCAGTTGCAGGAGATGGGAAAGGCTGGCTTGATCTTGGGCCTAGTCAGGATATGGCAAAATTAAAAGGTGCAACACTCACATTGACCGGAATTCCATTTACCCTATCCTCAAACCCTGAAAAAGGGGCAATAATATTACGTTCAGGTCAATATTTGACTAATCAGGCTTATGCAAGTTACCCCATAAAAATTGGTAAGAAACTTGATTATTTATTTTTTCTTCAGGCAACTGCTTTTACAGACGGTTTTGTTAACAAAGTACCACCTGAAGTATGGATAGGGCCAGCCGGAAAACTTAAATTTAACCAAAGCCCCGTAGGTTCTGAATTATGGTATTACATTATACGATACAGTGAAGACGGCTCAGAAGTGAAGGTGCCGGTGAAAGCTGGCTGGAATGTTGAAGATTTTAGTATTTGGGCTCCCGGTGGATGGGTCGCCCTGCTCAACAATAAGAAATTTTACATCCAGAAATGGGATAACCCATATCCTGATAAAACGGTAGAAACGATTAAAATGTATTCATCGTTGCAACCTGAGGTTCCTATTCTGATGGCGATTACGATAGGGGAAAAGCAACAATAAAAAACAAAATCAAATATCAATCCTGGTGATAGAAAGAATTTAAACTCTTAAAACAAAACTTATGAAGCTGTCTGTTTTTTTGCTGATTTTAATAATCGCGGCAAGTGGTTGTTCCAAAAATAAAAGTACTGATCATGCTATTAAAGATCAGTTAGTTTCGATTGATATGGCTGATGTCAGAGTTGGCGGTGAAATCGGCCGGCGTATTGATATAACTGTCAAAAATAACCTTCTGCTTCTTGATGCTGACAGAGACTTCCTGCCTCCTTTTCAAATGAAGAATGGCAGGGACGGCAGTTACAAAGCTCTTGGCAAATTGATCGATGCCGCCGTAAAAATGGCATACAATACAGGAGATGCAAAGGTAATCGCCCTGAAAAATCATCTGATAAGTGAGATAATTAAGACGCAGGGAACCGATGGCTATATCGGGAATATGATACCTGAGAACAGGATGTGGAAGGTTTGGGATCTTCACGAGATGAATTATATAATCTTCGGATTGATAAGCAATTATAAACTTTTCGGTAATAAGCTGTCTCTTGCGGCTGCTAAGAAAGCTGCAGATTATATCATCAAAAACTGGTCATCGATGCCCGCAGACTGGGAGAAGACGACAGAAATTGCGGCGTTTGTAAGCGTGACCGGTTTGGATAGGACTATGTTTACACTTTATGGTGTCACAGGTGACAAACGTTACCTGGAATTCGAAATAAATCAGCGTAACTTACCGAACTGGGACCCTGGTATTGTAATTGGCCGGCGCCCACTGGTTGAGGGTCATACCTATGCCTATCTGGCCTCATGCCTTGCCCAGCTTGAGTTGTACCGTGTACAACCGGATGAGAAACTACTGGGTCCTACCATGAAAGCCATGAATTTTATAACTGCAAAAGATGGGATGGGGATTACTGGCGGAGTAGGGCAGGCGGAAATCTGGACAGACGATCAGGACGGGGGTCGTGATCTGCAAGAGACATGTTCGGTCTGTTACCAGATACGTGTCTATGAAAACCTGCTCAGGCTGAAAGGTGACTCGCGTTACGGTGATATCATGGAAAGAACTATTTTCAATACATTGTTTGGTGCACAATCGCCGGATGGCAGAAGACTCCGTTACTTCACTCCATTTGAAGGGAGCCGTGAATATTGCGGTGAATGTTGCTGTACCGGCAACTTTCGTAGAATCATTTCAGAACTTCCTTCAATGGTTTATTACCGTTCAGGAGATGGAGTTGCCATTAACCTTTATTCATCCTCTACGGCCAATATTGCTTTGGAGAACGGGCTTTCCCTTGCCATAAAGCAGGAGACTGATTATCCGAACTCGGGCCATGTGGTTATACGGATTGACCCTTCAAAACCCGCATCATTTCCATTAAAGCTGAGGATCCCATCCTGGTGCAGGAATGCCAGGATTTCGGTCAACGGAAAGCCTTTGGAAACAACATGTACTCCAGGAACCTTCTCGGCCATCGAGCGATCCTGGAACGCCGGCGACCAGGTAGTACTAGACATGCCAATGGAATGGCGCCTTGTTAAGGGCAGACAGAGACAAGCCGGGCGTGTGGCTGTCATGCGGGGACCGTTGGTGTTCTGCCTCAATCCGGCACAGAATGAGTCTCTAGCCCTGAAAGAAGCTTCAGATGTAGGCCGTATCGTGATTGACCTGGCGTCGATTGAACAAAAACCTGTGGTAGACAGCGCTGTGAGGCCCGATGGTATAGGATGCCGTTTGAAGGCAGGCACCATTGTCGGGGCACTCGGTAATGCAAAAAATATAACATTAACCCTTACTGAATTTGCCGATCCAAACGGTAGGTGCATCTATTTCAAGGTTCCGGACTTATCCATAGCGGTTCCGGATGAATTAACCCGGCAATGGGAATAATATTACCTGTCCGGAACTATTACAGTTTACTGTGGAAAAGTTTTATTCTGGTTTTAAGGTTTAATTGATTTAATTCAAATATTATGAGAATTAAGATTATCCTGATAAGTTTCATTATTAGCTCTTGTATAGTAAGTTCCTGTTTTTCGCAAGCTAAATTTTTTGTATCCCTGACAGGAAACGACCTCAATCCCGGCACCAAAAAAAAGCCTTTTGCCTCGATTGACAAAGCAAAAGCTGAGGTCAGAAAGAAAAAAGGTAAAATCACGATATATATCAGGGGAGGTACATATTATATAAAAAAGCCGATTATTTTCTTTCCTGAAGATTCGCGTGAACCGGACGGAGAAGTTACATTCAAAGCCTATCCTGGTGAGCAGGTGGTCATTAGCGGAGGTGAACCCATCTCACTGCAATGGAAAGAGTATAAAGCGGGTATAATGCAGGCAACTGTGAATGAAAATTTAGTTTTTGATCAGTTGTTTGTTAATGGTCAACTCCAGCGTATGGCCCGTTATCCCAATTATAATAAATCTGCCAGGATTTTTGGCGGTACATCCGCCGATGCAATCAGCGCTGATCGTATAAGGACATGGAAAGATCCCACTGGAGGTTATGTACATGCTCTGCACCCGAGCGAGTGGAGTAGTTTTCATTTTTTGATAAATGGCAAGAATGAAAAAGGCGAACTGGTATTGGAAAGGAGGGTGGAAAATGACACCATAATTTCTACGAATCTAACCGCCAATATGCATAAGGAATCACGTTTTGTTGAGAATATTTTTGAGGAACTGGATACTGTAAATGAATGGTTTTATGATAAAAATTCAAAGATCCTTTATTTTTATCCTCAGAGCGGGAGCAAGCTTTCTGAAGCAGCTATTGTAATTCCACAGATTAAAAGTCTTGTGGAATTCAGAGGAACAGAGAACAGCCCGATCCGTAACATTAACATTGAAGATTTAGTGTTTACGCAAACACTCCGGACTTTCATGGAATCCAGTGAGAAATTGTCCCGGGGAGACTGGTTGATTTACAGGGGTGGAGCAATATTTGTGGAAGGAGCGGAAAATTGTAAAATTGAGAACTGTACGTTTAATGATTTGGGTGGAAATGCAATTTTTTTTAATAATTATAATCGAAAAAATGAAGTTAAAGGATGTCTCTTTGAGAACATAGGCGCATCTGCAGTTTGCTTTTGTGGCGGCAGAATTGCCCGGTATAATTATAATCTTTACCTCCCCGTCGAAGAAACTGATCTTTATCCAGGACCCAAAACAAATAATTTCCCTGCAAATTGTTTGGTTTATAATAATTTAATGCATGACCTGGGTACGATTGAAAAACAGGTTGCCGGGGTCCATATATCAATTGCCATGGATATAACAGTAAGCCACAATACTATTTACAATGTTCCCAGGGCTGGTATTAATATAAACGATGGTATGTGGGGTGGAGATATAATAGAGTTTAACGATGTATTCAATACAGTACTGGAAACAAATGACCATGGCGCATTTAACTCCTGGGGAAGAGACCGGAACTGGGCCAGGGGAGTGGATTCGCTTTTAGAGATTAACAGAGATAAGATCGCCTTATTGGATGCTGTAAAACCTATTATTATCCGTAACAATCGTTTTCGTTGTGATCATGACTGGGATATTGACCTTGATGATGGTTCAACCAATTATGTTATTTATAATAATCTGCTTCTGAACGGGGGTTTAAAATTCAGGGAAGGCTTTTATCGTAAGGCTGAAAATAATATTATCATCAATAATTCATTTCACCCGCACGTGTGGTATAAAAACAGCGATGATGTTTTTACAAAAAATGTGGTAACGACATCATATTTTCCTGTCGGAATGCCTGTTATTTGGACCAAAGAAATTGACAGGAACATTTTTCTGGATTCGATAGCCTTAAGAAAATTAAAAGTTGGCGGAAGAGATGCTCATTCCGTCTACAACCCGCCGCTTTTTGTGGATGCTGCAAAAGGCGATTACAGGTTAAAGAAAAATTCTCCTGCCTTTTCAACAGGATTTAGAAATTTTGACATGGATCAATTTGGAGTGGTTTCTGAAAAATTAAAATCACTGGCTCAAAAAGTTCCTTTACCTAAACTGATTTCTTTTGTTCCTGATAAGAACAATGAGATCCATACAGTTCTGGGTCTGAATGTCAAAAACATGACTTTAGGGGAACGTTCTGCAACCGGTATGTTTGCAGAAAAAGGAACCTTTATCGTGAGTGTAAATTATGATAGCAGATTCAATGGAATTTTAAAACCAAAGGATGTTATTCTTTCATATAATGAAAAAGAAATTAACAACGTCAGAGACTTTCAGGAAGGAGTTATTGCTCCTAATTGGA
>CAVRAQ010000016.1:0-96926 GCA_963718985.1 uncultured Acidobacteriaceae bacterium | reverse complement strand
GATCACCTTGGCGCGCTCCTTCTCCGGCATCGCCAGCACGTCTCTTGGTCCGCTTCGGCAGCTTCTCGTAGATCAGCGCATGGGCCCGCCGCAACTCCTCCTCGATCTCCCGCGGCCGCAGCGCATCCCAGCGCTCCACGGCCACCCAGTACGCCTTGGCCAGGTGCGGCGCGGCGAGATGCCTTCGTTCTCCAGCAGCTCGTGAAACCGCTCCGCCCCGCAGTGGAACCACAGCACGCCGATCCCGGTCCCATCCAGGTCGGTCATCGCAAACATCTTGCCGCCGATGTCCCGGTCGCCCACCCAATACACCAGGTGATGCCCCCAGTTCAGCGTCTCCGCCGCATGCGGCAGCCCCAGGCAAATCTCGCGGATGCGCTCGTTGTCCATGGCGCTGAGTGTAAGCCGGAAATACCTCCATGAGAAGACCGGATCGGAAAGCCGATTGCCCAGGCCCAAATCCAGCCTGGCTAATAATCTCTACATAAATAATATCCACATCAATACTCAAAATAAACCCTGAAGAACTCTCGAATTTATCATTATTTTAAAAAATACAAACTTTAACCCGTACATCAAATCAAGCAATAAAACCACAAACTTTAACCCCTAAGAAAATTCCAACTGCAAAAACGAACTATCTCAAATAATCACCAAACGAACACTCCATCAACACACCGCAGGAATTCCGTTCCAGATTCAGTGACACTGGGCTGCTAGCATCCCCAAGCTCACCACTTCGCCTCGAACGCCCGGAACCGCCGCTCCAGCTCCCACTGCGCGGCGGCCTTTTCGCTGCCGTCCAGAAACGCCTTGCACCCCGCCGGCGGATTCTCCGCGCCCGGCACCTCGCCCTTGCACGCGCCCGCCGGCTCGGTAAATCATCCGGCCGGCCCACAGGCTCGCGCCCGGCAAAAAGTTGTGTTCCATCCCCGTCCGCGCCAGCGTCTTCAGGTCCGCGTAGCTCAGGTGGTAGTCCATCGCCGCGCGCACGTACTCGTGCGTAATGTCGATGCGGCTCACGCCTTCATCGTCGGTCGAGAGCGCCACCGGCACGTGCGCCGCGCGGTAATTGGGGAACGGGTGCTCGTCGCCCTTGACGCCCAGAATGCCTTCGTTCGAGCTCAGGTTGATCTCCACCATCACGTGCTTTTGCGCCATCTCCTTCAGCAGCCCCGGCGCGTCGTCCTCATACATCACGTCCACGCCGTGGCCGATGCGCTCGGCGTGGCCCAGCTCCACGGCCTGCCGGATGTGGAAGCGCAGCCCCTCGGGCGGCACCAGGCCCGGAGCCAGTTCGCCGGCGTGCAGGCTGATGTGGACCTTTGGATAGACGGAGTGCAGGTAGTCCAGCATCTTCATCTGCAGCGTGTAATCGCGCATGGAGATGTAGCCATCCTCCGGCATGACGAAGTTGATGCCCACCCACGTGTCCTCGTGCGCGTCCATGCTCGCCTGCACGGTCTCAAAGCCCAGCAGCGTCTGCGCAAACACCTGCTCCGGCGGATTGCCGCGCAGCACCTGGTAGATGTAACGCATCTCCACCGGGCAGGCCGCCGTGGCCTGCGGCGTTCCGCAGTGTTCCAGCTGCAGCCGGTCGGCCTCCGCCGCGCGCACATCCTCGCGGTCCGCAGCTACCTCGTCGCGCAGCCCGTTGTCCAGCAACTTCTGGCGGAACTTCGCAAAGTCCGGGTTCCAGCCGATCGCGTGGGCAATCTGGGCCGCATGGCCGAAGGTCGGCGTCTCCATCAGCTCCAGATACTGCTGATTTTGCGCCGCGGCGCGGCTGGCCACCTCGTCGACCCACTCGCCGATATGCCGCTTGTCGAGCCCGCCAAATCGGTCAAAAGTGGAGAAGAACTGGTCGTGGCCGCTGAATCCGGGTGGGCACAAAGCTGCGCATCGAGAAGGCGTCGATCAGCCGGTCGTATAGGTTCTGATTGGCCGGGGTCAGATTGCCTGAGAGCTGGGTTGCGGGTACCAGCTGCCCTGTGCAAGGCGGCTTGGCAAAGCTCAGCGCCGCCGGGTCCACGCACAGCCCATCTTCGCCGGCGTCGCGGATAAAGGTCTCAGCGTAGACCGCCCCGGAAAGATGGACGTGCAGGTCCGCGCCTTTGGGAAATCCTCAAGAAACGCGTGCAGCGCCGGCGGTCCCTGTGCACGGCGGCCTGGTAGGCGCGTTCGGTGCGGTTCTCAGCCCCGCGGGCCTTCGGGGCGGGAGTCTGTGCATACGGCGCAAGGCGGCGGCGGCGAGGACAAGGCAGACGAGAATGCAGGCAAGGCGGCGCATGATTGCTTTCCAGTGTAGAGCAGGACCGGAGCAAGGCGGAATCGCCGTGAAAAATGTCGGGTGCCCCATGTCTCGCTTCTGAGACATGGTAGTGAATGACGTAAATGTGCCGCCTGATCGACCACACAAACGCCTGGGTGCCCCATCTCTCGCTTCTGAGAATCTGTTTAAAGCTCGCGGCCTTGAAAGGGCACGGCCGGGTACCCTTTGGGTGCCGCGCCGTGAGAGAGCCCAAAAGGGGTTCGGCTTTATTGAGGACTGCATAAGTAATGTCCTGACAAACGCGCCCGCGGAGGCGCAGAGTTGGTTAGCCCCGCGCTTCAGCGTGGGGAAAAGGGATTCCACAAGTTCGTTACGGAGTCCCGTAGGGACGGCGCAAAAACATTATTTACGCAGGAACCTATAGCCGCCGAAGGAATGCAAGCTGTTGAAAACACATTCCCTCAGGGGCTAAAGCTGCGCCCTTTCAAAGCAGATGAGTTCTTCACATGAGCGAGTTTTCATACAAGCTCTGAGGCCTGGGAAGCCGCACATTTAATTCACCGCCAGATCGGCCCGGCTCCCCGGTTTGTCTGAGGAGAATGGTAGTTGGTATACTGTCACTGTTGTTGCAGAGCACTGTACGTGGACCCGCCCACCTCTCCGGCAGCGCCGGATTCCACGCGTAGACATGCAACCGAAGTTTGCACTGAGGCCAGATAGCTCAGTGGTAGAGCGCGGCCCTGAAAAGGCCGGCGTCGGCGGTTCAATCCCGTCTCTGGCCACCACATTTTCAACAAGTTACAAGCCCTCCAGCCAACGGTTACGTTCCAAAACGTTCCAAAACGCGCGGCGGAGTCGGTCAACTCTCACCGCAAGGAGTGGGCAGAAAGCCCGGTTTTGGTTTCAATTTGCCCCAAGTTGTATCGAGGTTTCAGGGCGGGTCAGGCCTAGCCATCATTTGACTGGAAGCTAAGCCAGACCCGTTACGACGACACATCCGGTAGCACTAGGCAGGCGTCACAAAGGTTGGGATCGCGCTGACGCCTTACCGAACTCCCGAATCCTACGCCTCAGGGAATCACATCGTCTGCGAGCGACTCTCAAAGTCGTGGTCGTCTGTCCCCAGTTGCCAGTGCTCTGAAATGTTTCCATGGCAGGCTGAAGGCCAGGAATCCTGGCCTCGCCAAGGCGCAGAAACTATCAATCCGCATCCGCCGCTCATCCTGGTCTCGGCGCCGGCATCCGGCTTGCCGAAGGTCGGTTGAGTTTGAGTGACAGAACTCGTCGGAAGCTCCGAATTCCGGATCGACCTCGAAGCGGAGGTTTCTGGGATTTGAGAGCGGGCGACTTCTCCACTTCGCGTAAAGAGTATTGAACCTGTTGGTGAGGCATTGATTGATGAAGCTTCGGAACCTCGCCTCGTTCGCTCCGTGCGGCTGGGCTGACCTGTTCAAGTCTTCACGTTTGCACTTTACTGCCCTGCGGTCACTCATCGGAGAACTACTTGAGGCCGCTCAGGCCCCGGGAGAAACCCAAGGAATTGGCAAACTCAAACGCTGATCCGCTGAATGCGGATCTTAAGAATCTCTGCGACCGAATCCAGCGGGGTTTGAATTCACCACAACGTTTGGTGTGCCTAGTCGAGGAGGATACGGAGTTGGCTATTTGCCGGATCTTGAGCGACAATTCCCGGATCAGGTTCAATTAGAAACTCACTCTCGGGATTATGTCTACGATAGAGTTGCACTGCACGGCCTCGATTCTGAACCGCGTAGCAGTACACACACCCGTGGGGGCACGTATCGTAGGCGCCGATGTCCCGACTGACGTCGCACTCACACTCTGACCGATTCCCACGATGTTCGGCCTGGATGGGTTTGCCAGCGACGAGCGAAAGCCTGTGCGAGTTTATGCAACTTGCTTCACCGACGCCGTCAACTGCGAACCGGCGTTGCGAGCACATGCCCGCCTTCATACCGTGCTGCGCTGCAATCCCGCCGAACTCCCCCGCGAGGTCCGCCTTGACTACATCAATTGGATCCTCCCACGTGAAGCCGAATCGGTGGGCTGCCCAATTCATGTTCCGTTCAGTCTTTCGGTAAACCTGTGCAAATGAGATCACGACCTCATTTGTAGCCCCTTCCAGCGCGCCTGCTAGCCGGGCGAAGTTCTCCCGATGAAAGTCCATATTTGTTAGCGACGTGAATACGACAGGATCGTACCTCCACACCGCGACGTGCTGTCCAAAGCGATTGCGCAACCAGTGCATATGCTTCACGGCTCGATCGGAGTTGGTTACACGGAATTCCAATGCCCGCGGGTATCGGTGTTCATATGAGGGATGCAAAGATGATGGCTTGTGCATTGTCGGAGAGTTCATTCATCAAGAATACTTGCCTGGTCTTGGCCGGCTTGAAATCTGCGGTTGTAGATCGTGAATTCGATTTCCAGGATTGAGGTCGAGTTTGATTCCTGCACCTGGATTCGGCGCGATCCTCTCCTTTTCAGGGGGAAAGGTGGAAGACTGTGAGCCTTTATAAGCGGCAGGACTCTGACTACTACTGGTTCAAATTCAAGTTCAAGGGAAGACTATATCAGCGCCCGGCAAGAGTGAAGAATAAGCGGGAGGCAGAATCCATCGAAGCAGCCTTCCGGACTCAGCTTGCCAAGGGCGAAGTGTCCATCGAAGATTTGAAGCCCGCGCCCACCCTGCGCGAATTCGCGCAACAGTTCATCGACTTTGTACAGACCCGACACGCGAACAAGCCGGAGACTGTAAAGTTCTACTCAAATCGATTGAAGCGCCTGTTGGAGTGGGAGACATTGCGCGAGACGCGCTTGGACCGGATCGATGAGTCCCTGATTTCCAAGTACATCGGTGTGCGCCGTAAAGACGTAGGAATTGTTACGGTCAATCGGGAGTTGGCGGTGTTGCGGCGTGCTCTGCATATTGCCCATGAATGGAAGGTGATTCGAAGCGTACCCAAGGTGCGTCTGCTCCCCGGCGAACAGTCGCGGGACTTTGTGCTGGACCACGCAACAGAGCGGAGGTACTTGGAAGCCTGCCCTCCTTTGCTGCATGACGTTGCGATTGTATTACTCGATTCAGGTCTGCGTTTAGGTGAGGCGCTGGCTCTGCAATGGTCCGATGTGCATCCGGAGCCTGTGGGGAAAGCCCGCTATGGCTGGCTTCAGGTGCGGGACGGCAAGACGAAGAACGCGCACCGCACTGTACCCCTTGCGGCCCGCGTGGGCCAATTGTTCGCGGAGAAGCGTAAGGCGGCAACATCTGAATGGGTGTTCCCCGGCGATTCTCTCGACAGGCCTCTGCTCGGCACCAGCTTGGCACACATGCACGCGAAGGTTTGCCGCCCTGGGACCGGGAAGAAACGGAAGTTCCTTTTTCCCAAGGATTTTGTACTGCATTCGCTTCGCCACACCTGCCTGACGCGCCTGGGGGAAGCCGGAGCCGACGCGTTTACAATAATGAAACTGGCTGGGCACTCCAGCGTCACGATCTCACAGCGGTATGTGCATCCCACGGGGGAGACGATTGAGCTTGCATTCGACAGGCTTGAGAAACTCAACCAAAAGGCGCTGGAGGCATCAAGCAGTAAAAAGTAGCTAACGTTTGAACCTGTGCCGAATCCCCCTCAACCACCGGGGCGGTCCCGATAGGGAGCTAACGTTTTCGAGGAGTGATCCTGCTCGCTGGACTGAAACGGTCGATTTTGGGCGGAGGTGAGCGGAACCTCCAAGGAACGCGGCGCTGTCAGCTTCACAGACCTTGGCGGGCTATTACTCAACCAGTTACTGACGGGTGGGCGACAAACCAGGAATTCGTCAATTCAGCGACGTTTGGGCGCCAAAGGAGCACGTCTATTTGCGGAAGGATTCAACCCCCGCCTCCCTCCGTATCGAATTTTTCCGCAGCCTGTGGAGCCCACGACTATTTTTGCAGCATTTGCGGCACGCGACCCAGAGGGTACCCCGGTCATGCCCTGACACAAAGCCTGGAGCGTTTTGTTGCTTTGACGGCGGGCGGCGGGTTGTGTTGGCGGTTGTCTTTTTCGGGAGGCGGGGGTTGGGTGGGTGAAAGGCAACCGCAGATCTTTCGACTTCGCTACGCTTCGCTCAAGATGACAGCCAGGAACCATAAAAGACCGTAGATACCGATATCCCAGCGTCTCAACGCCCGCGCACAGGTCGAAGGATTCCAAAGCTTTTGACAGAACCTGATCGGGTATGGACCCGGTGCCCTGACCGCGTGATTACGTTGCTTGCGGTCGAGTGCCGCGGTCTCCCACCCTAGCGACAAAAACAAAAGCGTCGCGAGGGTGGGGCACCCATCATTGGCACCCATCATTGGTACAACTTCAAGCGGTCAGGGAGCCAGTCAATATAGCTAATTTAGATAAACAGCTATTTCTATCATTTCGCAAGAGTCCGCGTGCCGACACAAAGAAAACGCGAACCCCATGACCCAGGTCTTTGGCCGCGAACCAGAAGCTAGTGCGGTGAATCTGAAGTTCATTGCATAACTTTGTTAGAGTCTTTTGATAACGGCGGCGAGTTAGCCCCCCGCTTCGCGGGGATAGCAAGTGAGCAGGTTAGCGGAATTGTGCGACGGGAAGAGGCCTCAGTCTCCATTCATTCCCGCGGCAACGCGGCACCGCAAGTCTTGCTGCCTGGATTTAAGAAGCGAACTTCAGACTCAGGACACTAGTCTACCGTCTCCGAAATGACTATACAGGCAGTGTCTGTTTCGCTCGCTGGATTTTGCGCAGGATGTCCTCGCCTTTGGCGTTCCAGGTGTAGCGTGTCGGGTTGGCGTTGCGTTCGGCCAGATAAGCCAGAATCTGATCGCATAGATCCTTCACGTGCCGGAAGCTGCCTTCGCGCACCACATCCTCGGTAATGTCGCGAAAGAACCGTTCCACGAGATTCATCCACGAGGCCGACGTGGGTGTGAAGTGCAGATGGAAGCGCGGATGCTTGGCCAGCCATGCCCGCACCTCCGGGTGCTTGTGGGTGGCGTAATTGTCCACGATCAGATGCAGATCCAGGCCCTTGGGGGTCTGGCGGTCGATCCTCTTCAAGAAGCGCAGCCACTCTTGATGCCGGTGCTGACCGGCCAACATGGAAACTATCTTTCCTTCCAGATAGTTTAGGGCGGCGAACAGCGTCACTGTCCCATGACGAATGTAGTCGTGGGTGGCGGTGCGGATATGGCCTATGCCCAGCGGCAGTGCAGGCTGGGTCCGCTCCAGAGCCTGGCATTGGCTCTTCTCGTCGCAACACAACACCAGCGCCTTGTCAGGAGGATTCAGGTACAGGCCGATAACATCCCAGAATTTCTCCTCGAACCTGGCATCGTTGGAGATTTTGAATGTCCGCGTCAAGTGCGGCTGGATGTCGTTGCTGGACCAAATCCGCTGTACCGTGCTCGGAGATACCTTTTGCGCCCTGGCCATCGACCGGCAACTCCAGCGCGTCCGGTTGGCTGGCGGCTGCACAGCCCCCGTTAGGATGGCTTCTTTTACCTTGCTCTCCAGAATCGGCTTGCGTCCCCGTCCCGGCGCGTCCTCCAGCCCCGCCAGGCCCCGCTCGCGAAAACGTTGGCGCCACAAGCGCACCGTGTGACGATTCACCCCCAATTGCCGCGCCACGGCCAAATCCGGCTCACCGGCCGCCGACATAAGCACAATCCGGGCTCGCAAAACATTCCGTTGTTCCGAGGTCTTCATGCGAACCGTACGTTCCAACGCCTTCCGATCCGGCTCGCTCAGCACAATTTCGGGAAAGGTGGGCTCCATGCCCTACAATCTATCATATCGTCCCTTATTAGTCTAGACATTTAAGAGACACAACACTAGAAGCTAGAAGCCGGCTTTCAGTCCCCCGTCGCCTCTTCCAGTTCGGACCCTACCCTGTGCAGCTTCATGACCTTCCACTGCAGTTTGTCGAAGAAGAGGTAGACGACCGGGGTGGTGAAGAGGGTGAGCGCCTGGGAGACGAGCAGGCCGCCGACGATGGTGATGCCCAGCGGCTTGCGCAGTTCGGAGCCCACGCCCATGCCGATGGCCAGGGGCATGCCGCCGAACATGGCGGCCATGGTGGTCATCATGATGGGGCGAAAACGCAGCAGGCAGGCCTGATAAATGGCTTCGACCGGCGGCAGCCCCTGGTCGCGCTCCGCCTGCAGGGCAAAATCGATCATCATGATGGCGTTCTTCTTCACGATGCCTATCAGCAGGATGATGCCGATCAGGGCGATGATGCTCAATTCGGTTCCGGTGAGCAGCAGGGCGAGAATGGCGCCGGCGCCGGCCGGGGGCAGCGTGGAGAGAATGGTGAGCGGATGGATCAGGCTCTCGTAAAGGATGCCGAGCACGATGTAGACGGCCACCACCGCGGCCAGAATGAGATAAGGCTCGTTCTTCAGCGAATCCTGAAAAGCCTGCGCGGTTCCCTGGAAGCTGGCGTGAATTGCGGAGGGCATGCCCATCTCGCGCCTGGACCTTTTCGAGCGCGGTGACAGCGTCGCCCAGGGCCACGTTGGGAGCCAGGTTGAAGGTGAGCGTAACCGCCGGATACTGGCCCTGATGGTTCACGGCCAGCGAGGTGCGCCGATTCTCATAGTGAGCGATGGCGGAGAGCGGCACCATGGCTCCCCCGCTGGACGACGAGGGCGCCGTGGATGCGGGAGCAACAGCAGCGGGGGGAGTGGCGGCTGCCGGCGCTGAGCTGACGGCCGTGGGCGCGGCGGTGGAGACCGTGGCCGGCATGGCGGTGGTGGCGCCATGCACGTTGCTGGCTTTGATGAAGATGCCGTTCAGCGAGTCGGGGCTGAGCTGGTATTTGGGATCGACCTCCATCACCACGAAGTACTGGTTAAGCGAGGTGTACATGGTGGAGACTTCGCGCTGGCCGAAGGCATCGTAGAGTACGCTGTCGATGGCAGCGGCGGAGATGCCCAGCCGCGAAGCGGTATCGCGATCGATGACCAGGTTGGTGGCCAGGCCCTGGTTCTGCTGGTCGGTGGAGACGTCGCGCAACTCGGGCATCTTGGCCATGCGCGCCAGCAACTGGGGAGCCCAGCTATTCAGCTCAGTCAGATTCTCGTCGGAGAGCGTGTACTGGTATTGGGAGTCGCCGCCGCGCCCGCCGATCTGTATATCCTGTTGAGCCTGAAGAAAGAGCGTGGCGCCGGGTACGCTGGTGGTCTTGCGGCGCAGGCGGTTCACCACCTGGTCGGCGGAGACGCGTCCGGGCCGATCCTTGAGCGGCTTGAGGGCGATGAACATGCGGCCCACGTTGTTGCTGCCGCCGCCGGGGCCGCCGCCGCCCGCAAAGGCGGTTACCGATAGCACCGCCGGATCCTCGAGCACCATCTGCGCAAGCTGCTTCTGCTTCACGCTCATGGAGTCAAAGGCGATGTCCTGCGAGCCCCGTGTTGTGCCGCCCATCCGGCCCGTATCCTGCTGCGGGAAAAAGCCTTTGGGAACAACGATGTAAAGGTAAACGTTCAACGCCGCGGCACCCACGGCTACGCCCAGGATGGGCCACTGATGGCGCAGCACCCAGCGCAGCGCCGCGGCATATTCGGTGTGCAGCCAGTTGAAGGCGTTTTCGCTGGCCCGATAGATAGGTCCATGGCGGCTGTCGTCCCGCGCCTTCAGGAATCTGGCGCAGAGCATGGGCGTGGTGGTGAGCGACACCAGCATGGAGACGGCGATGGCCACCGAAAGGGTGACGGCAAACTCGCGGAAGAGCTTGCCCACAATGCCGCCCATCAACAGGATGGGCGTAAACACCGCGATCAGCGAGGTGCTCATCGAAAGCACCGTGAAGCCGATCTCTTTCGATCCCTTCATGGCGGCTTCGAAGGGCTGCATTCCCTTTTCGAGATAGCGGGTGATATTCTCGATGACAACGATGGCGTCGTCCACCACGAAGCCGGTTGCGACGGTGAGCGCCATAAGCGACAGATTGTCGATGGTGTAGCCGGCCAGGTACATCACGCCGAAGGTCGCCACCAGCGAAAGCGGCACCGCCACCGACGGGATGATGGTGGCCCACACCTCGCGCAGGAAGGCAAACACCACCAGCACCACCAGCATTACGCTGATCATCAGCGAAATCTCCACGTCGTGCACGCTGGAGCGGATGGTGACGGTGCGGTCCACGGCTACGTTGATCTTGATGGTGGGCGGGATGGAGGCCTGCAGGTGCGGCAGCTCGGCCAGCACGTTGTCCACCGTCGAAATCACGTTGGCGCCGGGAATCTTGAAGACCATCAGCAGAATCCCCTCCTGCAGCTCGCCGGTGGGACCTTTGATGGGGTTGATGCCTGCCACGCCGGCGGTGAGCCGGTTGGAGACGCTGTCGGTAATCGTGCCCAGGTCTTCGATGCGCACCGGCGCGCCGGTCTGCTTGTTATAGCCGGCAATGATGGGCGCAAAATCCTTGGCTTTGAAGATCTGGTCGTTGTCGTTGATCGCCCAGCGGCTGTTGGCGTCCTGGAATGCGCCCTTGGGCCGGTTGGCGTTGGCGCCCGCCAGCGCGGTGCGTACCGCCTCAAGGCCCACACCGTTATTGCCCAGTTGCATGGGGTTCAGCTCAACCCGCACCGCGGGGCTGGAGCTGCCGCCCACAAACACCTGTCCCACCCCCGCGATCTGCGACATCTTCTGGGCCAGGATGGAGTCGGCCATGTCGTAGATTTGCGACTTGGGCACAACGTCGGAGGTGAGGGTGAGGATCAGGATGGGCGAGTCGGCCGGATTGGCCTTGCGGTAGCTGGGATTCTGGGGCAGATAGGAGGGCAACTGGCTGCGCGCCGCGTTGATGGCGGCCTGCACGTCGCGTGCGGCTGCGTTGATGTCGCGATTGATGTCGAACTGCAGGGTGACGGAAGCCGAGCCCAGCGAACTCGTCGAGGTCATCTGGTTGACGCCGGCGATGCGGCCGAACTGGCGCTCCAGCGGGGTGGCGACGGCCGAAGCCATGGTCTCCGGGCTGCCGCCGGGCAACCCCGCGCCTACTCCGATGACCGGCATGTCGACATCGGGCAGCGAGGCCACCGGCAACACCGAATATGCCACCGATCCGGCCAGCAGCAGCGCCAGGCTGAGCAGCGAGGTGGCTACCGGGCGCTTGATAAAGGGTGCGGAAAGATGCATGGGTCCTTATCCTCAGTCAGCGTTCACCGGTTGCCGTTCGTGGCCGGAGTGTACTTCGCGCGGTTTCATGTACTGCGCCAGCCTGTCGAAGTAGAGATAGACGACCGGCGTGGTGAAGAGGGTGAGCATCTGTGACATGATCAGGCCGCCGACGATGGTCACGCCCAGGGGCATGCGCAGCTCAGCGCCCACGCCGCCGCCCAGCGCCAGCGGCAGCCCGCCCAGCAGCGCGGCCATGGTGGTCATAATGATGGGCCTGAAGCGCAGCAAACAGGCCTGGAAGATGGCGGCCTCGGCGGGCTTGCCTTCGTCGCGCTCGGCCTGCAGGGCAAAGTCGATCATCATGATGGCGTTCTTTTGCACGATGCCGATCAGCAGGATGATGCCGATGAGCGCAATCACGCTGAATTCCACGCGGCAGATGAGCAGCGCAAGCAGCGCGCCCACGCCCGCCGAGGGCAGCGTCGAGATGATGGTGATGGGGTGGATGTAGCTCTCGTAGAGCACGCCCAGCACGATGTAAACGGTGATGAGCGCGGCCAGAATCAGGATCGGCTCGTTGGAAAGCGAGGTCTGGAAGGCCGCCGCCGTGCCCTGGAAACTGGCGTTGATGCTGGCCGGCATCTGGATGCGCTGTTCAATGCTGTTCACGGCTTTGACCGCGTCGCCCAGCGCCTTGCCCGGCGCCAGGTTGAAGCTGATCACCGTGGACGGGAACTGGCCCTGGTGCCCGATCGACAGTTGCGTGTGCGACTGCTCCCAGTGAGCCACCATGCTCAGCGGAACCTGCATGCCGTTGCCCGACTTCACGTAGAGATCGCTCAAGGTGGCCGGATCGGTCTGGAAGTTCGGCCCGACTTCCATCACCACGTGGTACTGGTTGAGCTGGGTAAAGATGGTGGAAACCTGCCGCTGGCCGAAGGCGTCGTAGAGCGTATTGTCCACGTCCGACATGGCAATCCCCAGCCGGGCCGCGGTGTCGCGGTCGATTACCAGGTCGGCAGACAGCCCCTGGTCCTGCAGGTCGCTGGCCACGTCGGTCACCACGCTCTCCTTGCTCAGCTCGGTCACCATCCGGCGCGTGTAGACGGCCAGTTCGTTCTGGTCCGGATCTTCAAGCGCGTACTGGAACTGGGTGCGGCTGACGCGATCTTCCACGGTCAAATCCTGAAGCGGCTGCAGGAAAAGCTGGATGCCCTCAACGTTGTTTACCTTGCCCTGCATGCGCTGAATCACCGCGGAGGCTGAGATCTTGCGCACCTCGAGCGGCTTCAGGGTGATCTGAATGCGTCCCGAGTTGAGCGTGGTGTTGGTGCCGTCCACGCCGATGAAGGAGGAGACGTTGTCCACGGCAGGATCCTGCAGAACCACGTCCACAAGCCTTTGCTGGCGCTGGGCCATGCTGGTGAAGCTTACCGTCTGCGGCGCTTCAGAGATGCCCAGGATCACGCCCGTGTCCTGCACCGGGAAAAAGCCCTTGGGGATCACGATAAAAAGAAGAACGGTGGCCACAAAGGTCGAGATGGTGACGATCAGGGTGGCGAAACGATGGCGCAGAATCACCTGCAAGCCGCGCCCATAGGAGGCGATGATGGCGTTAAAGACCCTTTCCGACCAATAGTAGAAGCGGGTCTGTCTGGCCGTCGCCTTGTCCTGCAAAATGCGCGAGCACATCATCGGCGTAAGCGTGAGCGAGACCACTGCTGAAACCAGGATGGTGACGGCCAGGGTAATGGCGAACTCGCGGAACAGGCGCCCCACCACGTCGCTCATGAACAGCAGTGGAATGAGCACCGCGATCAGCGAAACGGTCAGCGACATGATGGTGAAGCCGATCTGCGAGCTTCCCTTCAGCGCCGCCTGCATGGGGCTCAGGCCATCCTCGATGAAGCGCGAGATGTTCTCGATCATCACGATCGCGTCGTCCACCACAAAGCCGGTGGAGATGGTGAGCGCCATCAGCGTCAGGTTGTTGAGCGAGTAGCCCAGCAGGTACATGACGCCGAAGGTTCCCACGATCGAAAGCGGCACCGCGACCGACGGAATAACGGTGGCGGCCAGGTTGCGCAGGAAAAGGAAGATCACCATCACCACCAGGGCGACGGTGAGCATCAATTCAAACTCCACGTCCCTCACCGAAGCGCGGATGGTCGTGGTACGGTCGGTGAGCACCTTCACCTGGATTGAGGCCGGCAAGCCGGTCTGCAACTGCGGCAGCAGCTTCTGGATGCGGTCAACCACGGCGATGATATTGGCGCCCGGCTGGCGCTGAATGTTGACGATGACCGCGGGCTGGCGATCCATCCACGCGGCCTGCTGGCTGTTCTCAGCGGCGTCCACGATGGTGGCTACATCGGAGGCGCGCACCGGCGCACCGTTGCGATAGGCAATCACCACCGGTTTGTAGTCGGAGCTGGAAAGCAACTGGTCGTTGGCGCCAATCGTGTACGCCTGGCGGTTGCCGTTCAGCGTACCCTTGGCCTGGTCCACGTTGGCCGCCGCAATCGCCGTGCGCAGATCCTCGAGGCTCAGATCGTAGGCCGCCAATTGGGCGGGATTGGCCTGGATCCGTACCGACGGCTTTTGTCCGCCGGCGATCGAGACCATGCCAACTCCGGTGACCTGCGAGATCTTCTGCGCGAGGTTGGTGTCGGCAGAGTCCTCGATCTTGTCCAGCGGCAGGGTATCTGAAGTGAGCGCCAGCGTCATGATGGGCGCGTCGGCTGGGTTCACCTTGCTGTAAACCGGCGGATTGGGCAGGTCGGAGGGCAAAAAGCTGTTGGCCGCATTGATGGCCGCCTGCACCTCCTGCTCGGCCACATCGATGTTCTCGTCCAGGTTAAATTCCAGGGTAATCACCGAGCCGCCGCCGGAGCTGACCGAAGTCATCTGCTTCAGGCCCGGCATCTGGCCGAACTGCCGCTCCAGTGGCGCCGTCACCGACGAGGCCATCACCTCAGGCCCGCCACCCGGATAGAAGGTAAGCACCTGGATGATCGGGTAGTCCACCTCAGGCAGCGCGGAGACCGGCAACTGCTCGTAGCCGACACCACCGGCAAGCAGTATGGCCGCCATCAGCAGCGAGGTCGCTACCGGGCGCAGAATGAAGGGGCGGGAGGGGCTTAGGCTCACTGCTGCTCCTTTTGCTGGTGTTTCCCTGCCGTCTTGCCGCCGGCGCCTGCCGCCGTTCCCTGCCGGGAGCCCGCGGACCCGCCGCCGGCATTGTCCGCGCCTTGTCCGGAACCACGCCCAGAACCCTGGCCCGCACCCTGACCACCCCCGCCGCCCTGCCGGGCCTGGCTTATCGTCACCTGCGAGTCTGGCCGCAAGCGGTCCGCGCCGTCTACCACAATCTTCTGGCCCGGCTTGACGCCGCTATCCAGGATGGTCACCTGTCCCTGAGCCAGGGCTATCTTCACCTGCTGCATCTCTGCGGTTGCGGTTCCCTTGGCGTCGGTATTCACTACCCACACATAGGATCCCTGCGTTCCGCTCTGGATGGCCGCCGACGGCACCACCATTGCATTGGGCCGGTCTTCCATCTCCAGGTGGATATTGACGAACTGGTTGGGAAACAGCGACTCGTTCCCGTTGTCGAAGACCGCTTTCAGCTTGTCGGTGCCGGTGGTGGGGTCGATCTGGTTGTCGGCCGTCAGCAGTTGACCTACCGCCAGCTTCTGCACGTCGCTCTTGTCGTATGCATCCACGGGCAGCCGCCGGTTTTCCCTCAGCTTGTCGAGCACCTGCGGCAGCTCATTTTCGGGCAGGGTAAAGTAGACGGCGATAGGCCGGAACTGGTTAATAATCACCAGGTTGGTGGTGTTGGCCGTGATGATGTTGCCGGGGTCCACCAGCCGCAAGCCGATGCGGCCATTGATGGGAGACTGAATGTAGCACCAGCTCAGTTGCAACTGGGCGGTCTCGATAGCCGCCTTGTCCGATTCGATGGCGCCCTCATACTGGCCCTGCGTGGCCTCGTCGGCTTCCATCGTCTCCTTTGACACCACGCCCGCGGCATAAAGCGCCTTGTAGCGGGCATTCTGTGCCTGGGCGTCCTTGAGCAGGGCCTCATCGTGAGCCAGCGTTCCCTTGGCCTGGTCCAGCGCGGCTTTGTAGGGCGCGGGGTCGATTACCATGATGGTCTCGCCCTGCTTTACCTCCTGGCCCTCGGTAAATTTCACGGGCAGCAACTGGCCGCTTACCCGCGCCTTCACCGTTACGCTCATGTAGGGGGTTACGGTGCCCAGCGCCGTAAGGTAAATGGGCATCGGCTGTTGCGCCACCGGGACCACCTGCACCGGGACCGGCCGGTTCATCAGCGCTGCCGCCTGGCGGACGGTCTGGGCCTTGGCAGCCTCCTGGTTCTGGTAGATCCGCCATGCGATGAACCCCAATGCGCACACCAGCACCAGGTAAACGATGATGCGGACCCAGGGATTCTTGCGGGCCTGAGGCTCCGCATGATTGCCGATATTGCCGTTCTCAGACAGCCGGGACTCTGAAGTGCTTTCGATGGACATGGTCTCGATTCTCGTCGCTTTCTTTTAAATCAATGCCCTCTTCAGGGGCAAAAATGCGGTCAGGACCCCAAAAAGTCAGAAAGTCCGCGTACGTTTCTAGGGACGGAACAATCTATACAAGAGTTTCGCCCGCCGCCGCATGATGAAAGGGCGTTTTCGCTCGGATTCGTATGAACGCTGTGGTCCCCCGGAATGAAGACGCGACAATTGTAAGCGAACGGGGCATCACCGGCGCAATGGCGGCTTTAGGCAGGCGGCGAGCGGAGCATGTATATCTTGGATGCTGCTTTGGAAGGACGCGCTGTTCCCATCCCGGAAAAGCCATCTCGAATTGTGGTTTGCAGTCGCCGGTTTTCGCCGGCGGAGCAGAGAAAGTGGGGTAAATCAATGAAAGTGCTGATCTTTGGCGCAACAGGCATGGTGGGCCAGGGAGTGCTGCTCGAGTGCCTGCGCGACCCGGATGTGGAACTGGCGGTGACCGTCGGCCGAAGCCCGGTCGGCGAACAGAATCCTCAGCTGCAGGGGCCGGGATCAACCGAAATCGTCCATCGCGATCTGAGGGATCTTTCCGCCATCGAGAGCCGGCTCACCGGGTTCGACGCCTGTTTCTTCTCGCTGGGCGTCTCGTCAGGCGGGATGAAAGAAGCCGACTACGCCTCGATCACATACAGCCTCACGCTGGCGGTCGCGGAGACGCTCAGCCGGCTCAATCCCGGCATGACGTTCATCTATGTCTCCGGCGCGGGAACCGACAGCTCAGAGCATGGCCGCGTGATGTGGGCGCGGGTGAAAGGCCGCACGGAGAATGCGCTGCTGCGCCTGCCTCTCAAGGCGTACATGTTCCGTCCCGGCATTATCCAGCCGCTGGACGGCATCAAGTCAAAGACCCCGGCCTACCGGATTCTCTATGGCCTGATGAAACCGCTGTTGCCGCTGCTCCACCGCGCGCTGCCCAATCAGGTTCTAACAACGCGGGAGATCGGCCTGGCCATGCTGGCGGTGGCGAAACACGGCTATGAGAAGCGGATTCTGGAAACCAGGGACATCCGGGCTGCGGCGAGCAGTTGAGCCTGGCCGGATGTGTGGATGAGTCTTCGGTTCGTCGGTCATTCACCCGGAACCGGCGGCTAAGCCTTATCGAACGATTGGGCTTGTCGCGAATTTACCGTAAACAGGACTTCGCGGGAACAGGGCAGGTTATGTTTCTCATCCTGCACGGGGCGTAAACTGTCCTTAGTAGATCGAAGGCCGAAAGACACAAATGAGAACCCTCAGGCGCTCCGTTCCTCTCCTTTTTATCGTCGCAATGCTTACCCCCGCAGTATTGCGCAATGCAGCTGCCCAACAGTCTGAGCAGAAGGCTCAATTCGCCATGGATTCCGACCAGGACGGTATGAGCGATGCGCTGGAGCAGGCCCTCTTGATTCAGTTTGCTCCGACGTTCATGGTCGCGCGGCATGACTGCTCAGAGATTCCCGCGGAGTTTGCTCCGAATATGAAGACTCCCACCGTGAAAGCCGAAAACGGGACCATCTACTGCCAGGTGTTTCCGGCAAAGTCTTCAAGCGAAGATCTCCCAGCTGCGGAGATTCACTATTATCATCTCTGGAAGCGTGACTGCGGGCCTCACGGGCATCCTCTCGACACGGAGCACGTGGCTGTACTGGTGAGCGCATCGGACCGCAATCTTGGTTCCGCAAAATGGAAGGCCATCTATTGGTATGCCGCAGCCCACGAGAACACGGTATGCGACGTGAGCCAGATTACGCGTGCCTCAACGATCCATGCTGAGGAGAACGGCGCCAAGGTTTGGATTTCGCCTGGCAAGCACGCTTCTTACTTGAATGAGACGCTCTGCCAAGCCGGGTGTGGCGCCGACAAGTGCGTCGATATGGTGGCGCTTTGCCCCGGCAGGATTATCAACCTCGGTGAGGCCGGTCATCCCATGAACGGTTCTGTCTTTATCGAATCGAGCCAGTGGCCGCTTCTGGACAAAATGAGCCACACGAACTTCCCGCCTGAGCCGATCGCTCGTCTCAACAAAATGCCGGATACGGACATAGCATGGTTTAACGCAGGGAAGCATCCCGCTCAGGGGATCATTGCCAACAGTAGTTCCACTGAGCAGGTGTTGGCAGGCGGCGCCAGCCACACAACGTCATCCCTCTCCAAAGCAGGAACCTCCACGGGCGTGGCTATCTCGGTTGCGCAGGACGGTACTGGCAATGCACTTCAGAAAAGCTACAGGCACACCAAGCATGCGCTGGGTACCTCCGCAAGGCATGTGGGTAAGGCACTTCATCCGCAACAAAATCCTGAAAAGCCTCAGTAGGGTAGGTCGGCTTCAGGCTGACGCTGAATCTGATCGGCAGTGGATTTGGTCGTGCAGTACTCCCGGTGAAGCGTGGGAGCCCGTTCTCAGACTGATTGGGCAGAGCCCGCTGATCTTCCCGTGAAGCGGGAGTTTCGGTAGCTTCAACTCGCTTAATCCTTCAGTAGCAAAGGCCCGCTCTTGCGCAGCTTCAGACAGGTTCCGGGCGACGAGTCGGCCATTCGGAAGTTACCCCGGCCCTGAATCTCCCTTCCGCCAGTCCACCCTCAGCCGTGCTAGAGTGAAATTCCACGGAGGGCGCAATGGCGGCTGGGGTTCAGCTTCCGGGCGGTGGCGAGACGATCGATTTGCAGCAGCAGGTGGCGCGGTTGCAGGCGTTGCTTGAGGCTTCGCGCCAGGTCCACTCCACCATCCACGAAAACGAGGTGCTGGAGCAGGTGCTGCGGATCGTGGTGCGCGAGCTGGAGATGGATGGGGCTGCGTTTCCTTCCGCCGGGCTGGTCTATGGCGACGATCCGGCCGCTGCCATGGGTGGAGCGAACGGCTCTCTGCCGGCCTGGCCTCTTGAGGATCGCGACGGTCGCCGCATGACCGAGCTGGTGGTGGCGCCTCCCAACGGCCGCGAGCTCACCCTCTATGAGGCCGACTTTATCGAGGGGCTGGCGCTGCAGGCGGCGGTGGCGCTTGAAAATGCCCGCTATCACAAGCGCAATGTCGAGTTTGCGCGCGTGCAGCAGGATCTGGACGCAGCCCGCGCCATTCAGCGCTCCCTGCTGCCCCAGATGCTGCCCTCCATCGCCGGCTACTCCCTGGCCTTTCGCTCCGATACCTGTTACGAGGTGGGCGGCGACTACCTCGACATCGTGGAGCAGCCCGGCGGCAGCCTGCTGATTGCCGTGGCCGACGTGGCCGGCAAGGGCCTGGCCTCCGCCATCATGGCCAACGGCTACCGTTCCGCCTTCAGGGCAATGGCCTTGACCGGGATGCCCCTGGACGACCTGGCAACGCGCATCAACCAGCACCATTGGGCCGAGGGCGAAGAGGCGCGGCGCCGCTATGTGACGGCCATCTTTCTCCGCCTCTACCCCGAGACCGGCGAGATCGAAGTGGTGAACGCGGGCCACAACCCCGGATTCCTGGTCGAGCCGGGCTCGCCGCCGCACGAGTTTAACGCTAGCGGCACGCCGCTGGGCCTGGTGCCGGGGATGATCTACCAGAGCGAGCGGCACACGTTTTCTCCGGGGGCCAGGCTGCTTTTCTATACCGACGGGCTTACCGAGGTGTTCAAGGGGGATGAGGAGTTTGGGCCGGAACGCCTTATGAATGAATTTTCTACGTGCCCGGCGCAGAAGGCCGATGGTATCCTCGATGCATTGTGGACCGCCATCGAGGCATTCTCTGAAGGCGGTCCGCAGGGAGACGACATGACCGCACTCACGCTTTGCCGCGGAACCAGCGCGACGGAGATGCCGGAATGAGCCAGGGAAAATCCACCACGGTGGAGGTTCGGCTGCCTTCGCGGATGGGTTACGAGAAGGTGGCCATGGGCACGGCGTCGGCGATGGCCAAGCTGTTGGGCTTTCCCCCGGATCGTGTCGAAGACCTGAAAACGGCCGTGGCCGAAGCCTGCATCAACGCCATCGAGCACGGCAACCGCCTGAATGAGAAGCTGTCGGTGGGCGTGGTGTTCTCCGCCGGCGCCGATTCGCTTGAAGTCAAGGTGATCGACGACGGAAAAGGGATGACCAAACAGCCTGAAAAGCCGGACATCGACCGCAAGATGCACGGCGAGGAAGATCCGCGCGGCATGGGCATGTTCCTCATCCAGGCGCTGGTGGACGAAGCGGAGTGGGTTGCCGGGACTGACGGCAAAAGCAGCTATGTCCGGCTGGTCATTCGGCTTGTCAAGGAATCGTGAATCAACAGCAAAGCGTAATTTCCCCTAAAGGGCATAACCAGAGAGTACGGAGATCAAAAGATCGTGCAGAGCGAAACCAAGTCTCGCGTTGACCAGCTCACCACCCCGGCCGGGCATCCGGTCACCATCCTTCGCTTCGAAGGGGACATTGCCAGTACATCGAAGGATGCGGTGCTGGGCACTTACCAGGCGCTGCCCAAGAATGATGTGAAGCTGATTCTGCTGGACTTTACCAAGGTGGATTACATCAACTCCAGCGGCATCGCCCTAGTGATTCAACTGCTCATTGAAGCCGCCAGCGCCGGCCAGAAGGTCTATGCCTTCGGTTTATCAGCGCACTTCACCAAGGTCTTCACCATGGTGGGCATCACCAAGTACGCAGGCCTGTTCCCCACCCAGGCCGAAGCCATGGCCGCGCTGTAAACGGGGTTGATTCCCAAAAAGTTCGGTGCAGCGCTAATCAAACGACATAGGCCTGCCAGCAAGACCGGATGTGGGCTAGGATTAAGTCAATGAGCCCGATTGCGACCGAATCCGGCAAGCTGACGCTGGACTACACCCATGCTAGGAAGGGCAAGGCGCTGATTCTTCATGCCGATTGCCTCGAATGGCTTGGCCGCATCCCGGCGGGGTCAATCCATGGCATCGTCACCGACCCACCCTACGGCGTGAAGGAATACGAATTCGACCAGATTGAGAAGCGGGCGAATGGAAACGGTGGAATCTGGCGCATTCCACCATCGTTCGACGGGTCGACTCGCCAACCCCTTCCACGGTTCACGGCACTCAATGAGAGAGAGCGGCGGCAGCTTTACCGGTTTTTCGCGGAGTGGGCGAAGGTTGCCACTCGCGCATTGTTGCCCGGCGGACACGTTATCCTTGCGTGCAATTCCTTCCTGGCCCAGTTGGTCTACGCGGCTTTGGTCGAAGGCGGATTGGAGTTTAGAGGGCAGATTATTAGGGTCGTTCGCACGTTGCGGGGAGGAGACCGTCCGAAGAACGCCGAAGGGGAGTTCCCCGGCGTCTGCTCGCTCCCTCGCGGCGCCTATGAGCCTTGGGGAATCTTTCGAAAGCCATTGCCTTCGGGCATGACGGTGGGTGAGTGTCTCCGTTCGTTTGGTACAGGAGGCCTGCGGCGTCTGCCGGAAGGATTGCCCTTTTCCGACATTCTTGAGATCGGGCGGACACCGAAGGCTGAACGTGAGATTGCGCCGCACCCAAGCCTGAAGCCGCAGGCGCTGCTACGGGAACTTGTTTGGTCGATCCTGCCATTGGGAGAAGGCGTGGTCTGTGATCCTTTTATGGGGTCTGGGTCAACAATTGCCGCAGCCGAAGCCATCGGATACCAGAGCATCGGGGTCGAAAAATTCGAGACCTACTACAATTTGGCATCCAGCGCGATAGGGCCGCTGTCTCGGGTCTCCGTGGAACGCGATCAAATTGGTTTAGGGTTTGACCGCTGATTCAGCCGCTTTGTAGATCCAGTTCCTCGCCATCTTCTCGAACCCGGACGGCAAGACTGTGGCTGTAATCGTTCGCCGACTCGTTTGGCTGCGCCCTGCAAATTGCCAATCAGACTTTTCAAGCAGAGCGCCATACACGGCCAGGAAGCGGAAGCGGGCCATTTTTTTCGCGGTACGCGCATCCGAAGGGCGCCCACCCTCGAACACAAAAACCATGAGCCAAACATCCTCAGGATTGTGCCCCTGCCAACCGTGTCTATAGCGAGATGCTTTTACTTCAATACCGTCCGAGCCCGCATGTTGCGCAGCATTCGCCGGGTACTTTCCTGCTGGAAGCAAATCGGGATGACCATTATGATAGGTATTCTTGGCAATCGTCGGGCAGTGCTTTGGGAGATTGCTGGTGATGAATTCGCCGACCATGCTGCTGAAGTTAGCCGGCATCAGCATCTCTTCCAATCGCGCCATATTCTTTCGGACAAGTTCTGCATCTACCGTGCGTAGAAAGTCGGTGAAATCCACCATCGCATGGAAGATATTCTCGACAGAAACGCCAAATGGAATCTTGGCATTGTCGTTGAAGTTCTCAAAGGAGGGCTGCTCCGGAACGCAAAAACTCAGATCCGGCCGCCCCTTTCGCATAATCCCTATTCTCCAGAAGTCGAAGATTTATATGGACTAAGAATGCCCGCCATGAACTGGGGAATCAAGGACAAACTTCACGGGTTACATTCTCCTACAACACAAGCGCTATCATGTCCGGTATGAACCTCGAATCCATTCAGGCCGCCCTCCGCGAGGCCGACTTCGACGGCTGGCTGTTTTACGATCACCATCATCGCGACCCCATCGCCGCCCACATCCTGGGCCTCGACCCGCAGGCCCACATCACGCGCCGCTGGTACTACTACATCCCCGCCCAGGGGGAGCCGCGCAAGCTGGTTCACCGCATTGAGCAGAGCCGGCTTGATACGCTGCCCGGCAGCAAGGCCCGTTATTCCAGTTGGCAGGAGCTCCACGCCGGCCTTGAAGCCATGCTCGCCGGCGCACACTGCCTGGCCATGCAGTACTCCCCCAACAACGACATCATGTACGTCTCCATGGTCGATGCCGGGACGGTGGAGTTTGTGCGCGGGCTGGGCAAGCAGGTGGTCAGCTCCGCCGATCTGGTCAGCCAGTTTGAAGCGGTGCTGAGCGAGGAACAGATCGCCAGCCACGCCATCGCGCAGCGCGCCATCGACGCGCTGCTCGCCGAGGGCTGGCGGGAGATCGGCCGCCGCCTGCGCCCTTCGTCTTTCAGCGCCGGCAGGGTAACGGAGTTCGAAATGGTGCAGTGGCTCAGCGAGGCCATGCGCCACGAGGGCCTGGTCTGGGAGAACGGTCCCAACGTCAGCGTCAACGCCAACTGCTCCGACTCCCACTATGAGCCCACCGCCGAGCATTCCGCGCCCATCCGCGAAGGCGACTTCATCCTCATCGACATCTGGGGCCGCGTCAACTCCCCCGGCACCGTCTACTACGACATCACCTGGACCGGCGTGGTGGGCCGCGAGCCGTCGCAGCGCGAACAACTCGTCTTTGAAACCGTCCGCGACGCCCGCGACGCCGCCATCGCCGCCGTCGAGCAGGCCTTCGCTCAAAACCGCCCCATTCGCGGATTCGAAGCCGACGATGCGGCGCGCGCAGTCATCCGCGCCGCCGGATTCGGCGACTACTTTCCCCATCGCACCGGCCACAACATTGCCCAGGAGCTTCACGGCCCCGGCGCGCACCTCGACAACCTGGAAACCCACGACCAGCGGCGTCTCCTGCCCCACACCTGCTTCTCCGTCGAGCCCGGCATCTATCTTCCCGAGTTCGGCGTGCGCAGCGAAGTTGACATGCTGACCGCCCCCGGCAAAGCCTGGGTCACCGGGAAGATTCAGCGCGAGCTGGTGCGAATCTGAACAGCAGTGAACAGGCGGCAGACCACGATCCCTTACGGCTCGACCTTGACTGGCACGTAGCTCTCGAAGCCCGTGCGCTTCAACTGGTCGGCACTTCGCAGCAATTCTCCATTCATCCTCACGTTCTTGAACACCACCGGAGCAACGTTCGAACCCATAATCATGCCGGGCCGGGTGGGCTTGCCAAAGGTACAGTTCTCGAAAACGAAATTCGTCAAAGGATCTTTTCCGCCGTCAATGTAGATGTGGCCCCCGTCGTTTTCAAAGGTGGTGTCGATGAATCTGAAGTCGTTCAACGTAATGCCCTCGCTCGATTTGAGGCCCGAGGTGTATCCCTTGCCAATAAAATACGCGGGCGTGAGTTGAATCCAGACGGCGAACTTGTTCTGGTTGGTGACGAAGTGAACGTCTTCGAAGCGCAGGTGTTGGATATTCGGGGCGCCTCCGTACCCGATGGCCAGCGCCGAGGTATAAGTGTAATTCACAAATCCCTTCACCACCACGTCCTCCACCGTGGAGCGCGGGCCGCCGTAAAAGGCAAACGTATCGTCCATGGTCATGGTAAACCCGTCTTCAATCAGGATGTGCTTGCTGTTGCCCGTGAAGTCGAAGGCGTCGTCGTGATACTGCTGCTTGCGGTTCACGATTTTGATGTTCGTGGCGGAGAAGTTTTCGGTGTCGCTCACGGTCGTGGTCCAATAGGCTGAGCGGAGCAGCAACAGCCCCTGAAATGAAATGTTCCGGCAGTGGTTGACGATGTAACCCTTGACTCCGCCGTGCGGATCGTTCACCAGTCCCTCTTCTGTTCTCGCCTTTCCATCCCCGGTGTCGGGCGCGAAATCGTGCCAAAGCCACGGGTAGCCTTCCATGTCGATGGCGCCTCGCCCCATCAGGCCGGCATTCTCGACGTTGTTAAACACCACCAGGGCCCTCAGCGGCCTTGTCCCCGCGGGCAATGGCGGCGAGACGTAATCCGCGTTCTTGCGCGACCCTCGAATCACGGCGCCCGCGTCGACATAAAGCCTGACGTTGCTCTGCATCACCACCGTGCCCGTCAGGTAGACTCCGGCAGGGAAAAAAAGCACGCCGCCTCCGGGCCGGGCAGAGACGTCGCCGATCGCCCGGTTGATCTTCGCGGTTTCAAGAGTCTTGCCTGTGTTGTCGATCTTGTAGTCCAGGATGTTGAACACCCCGGGATCGCCGAGCTTCGGTGCATTCTTCTCCGGCGGTTCGGCAAACAGCAGCAGTCCGGGGCTTTGGAAGGTTGGCTCTTCGTTGAAAAACACCACCAGGTAGCGCGGTTGATCGAGGTCGAAGCTCACCGTCTTGCCGCTGATCTGCGGATGAATGCCGTAGGCGAGCGGCCTTATGTAGCAGGTGACCACGTTGCGATCGTTCACCATCGAGGTAATGGTGACATGTACCTTCCCGGTCATTGAGAAGCTGGCAAAGTCCATCCACTGGAACTGGTTGTAGGTGGGCAAACGATGTACAAACACCGGCTGGCCGTCCACGGTCACCGTGTAAGCCAGGCTCGGCGGTGCGCCTGGCCAGGCGGGATAAGGGGTTACAGAAGCGAATGCCCCGGGCAATAACATCGGCAACAATCCCATCAAGCCCAACAACCATCTGGATTTCATTGCATTCAACTCCTCTAGTTCCGGCAAGTCCCGCGGCCGATTGATCACTCCGCGGCTAGCCCAATCGAAACGCCGATAACCGGCTTAGTGCGAAGCGTGGTCGAAGTAGGGGTGCGGCAGGACCGGCAGCGTGGATCGTTCGCCGCGGACTTTGCGCACTGTCACATCGTCGAATAAAAGCGAGGGCACCGCCAGGGTGACGGGTGCATAGCCTTCGTCGCCGCTGGAGATGGAAGAGATCAGACTTTCCAAGCTCGTCTGCCCGCGAAACTCCACGGTGAGCAGGTTCTGGTCCTCTGAAGCAGCAACGATGTCCTTGAACGAGGAAAGGTTCAGCTCGGCGAGCTGAGCGCCGCGGATGAGTTCCTCATGGCCGTCGGGAAACACCTTGTACGCGAGCAAGGGGTGCTGGGCGTTTCTCAAGCGGCGGACGACGATGCCGTAATCCTTGTTGCGCTGTTTCACCATGGCCAGAAACCTGGCTTTGAGGTCGGCCTCGCTCAGGCCGTTCTGCGCGCTGACAAAGACACTGGAAGGCGCAACCTGCCCAGCATGGCGGCTGCCCGTGCTCTGCGGCATGCCGCGCACGGGATCGCGGGTCACCAGGAGGGTTTGAAGAATGCCTTTGTCGACCAGCAGGACTTCGCGGCAGGGGACGCCGTCGTCGTCCACTTTGCAGGCGCCGGGGAGCGGCGTGTTTTTGTATTCGGCGAGGGTGGGATTATCGACGACGGTGAGAAAGTCGGGAAGCACGCGCGCACCAATCTCGTCGAGAAAGAGGTTCTCTGCCTGATTGGTCTGTTGCGACATAAACGCAGGACTGCTGATGAGGGGCCGGCGCGTGCCCAGCAGGTGAGTCAGGAAGACAGAACGGAAGAGCTGCGGAGCGGCATCGCCCTCCACCAGCAAGGGTCCATTGTAGGTGGCCACTTCAGAGGCGGAGCGCAGATCGGTCAGGCGCCGGCCCAGAGCGCGCACCTTCGCCGCCAGCGCATCCGGGGAAGGCAAGCCGGAAAGCGAGCTTGCGTAGAGCCACATCGAGTCATCGAGAGGCGTTCCGTCGGAGGCCTGGGTGGCGGCGCGAGCACTGAAGGTGACGCGTGGCTCCTGGCGCGTGTAGGAGGTGCCTTCGCTGCTCAGGAAACGGATGTACGAGTTGCTAGCCGAGAAGGCCACGCTTGAGGTGTAGATATCCGGCATCTGGCGGAACAGGCCTGAAAGGCTGCGTGCCTGCGCCTCCCAGGCGGCGCGGTCGACGCGGACCGGCGCGGCATCCATGGTGGTGGTGGTCGGGGACTCTTTGCTGAAGTCCGGAATGCGTTCGGAGTCGACCTTGTTTTCCAAGGCAGCGTGTTTCCGCGAAAGGTCTTCAAGGGCCTTCTTGTAGCTGGAGTCGGTGGCCAGCCAGATTTGCCGGCGCAGCTCCTGGTAGTTGTTGTCGAGGGGCAGCTCGGCGTTGCCGTTGAAGATCCCGGTCATGGAGGAGAAATCGAAATCGAAGGAGAGCAGGTTGGTGTTGTCCAGCGAATAATCGCCGACCCGGACCTCGACGGAGAAACGGCGCGAATGACCCTGCGAGCTGTGAGTGAGCGCGCCAAACTCGGCGCCGACGCCGGTGCTTTCCTGTTCGACGACGCGGTAGGAGATGAAGTAGGGCTTATCCAGATTCTCCAGGCGCAGCTTCTGCATGGAGCGGTTCATCTCGTCGCGCATGGCCTTCATCACCACGTCGTCCTGCGCCCGCAGCGGGCCGGCGGAAGCGAAAGCGCACAGCAACATTGAGGCGGCGGCGATTCGCATCTTCGTTCCTCGCATCTTCATTCCTCCTGAATGGGCGTTCATTTCTCCTCAAAAGGAGCGGACAGGATCGGCGGCCGTTCCTGGGACTTCTGTTTCTTCTGCACTTCAATCTGCGAGACGAGAATGGCGGGCGAGGAGGCGGAGACGGGGACTGCGCCGGATTCCGCGCCGCAGATGCCGTTAAAGACGCCTACGTGGTTGTCCGCTGCCTCGATCTTGCTGAAGGTGGTCAGCGGGGTGCCGATCAGGTCGACCCCGCGGACCAGCTCCTCGCGCCCGTCGGGATAGATGCGGTAGACGATCAGCGGAAGCACATTGAAGGCGTTGGGGATGGTGCGGCCGGTAAGCGTGAATCCGCCTTCGATATCGTCGAAGTAGAGGCCGTAGGGAAGGCCCTGCTTCTTCACCTCTTCAATGAGCAGCTTTTTCAGATCCGGCTTCACGGCGGAGGGCGCGACCTCGACCACGAGATTTGACTGGCGCGCCACCGGGCTCAAGCCGGGCTGGGCGCGGCCGTGGCCGTTCGACTGCGGAATGCCCTGGATGGGCGTCCGCGACATGAGAAAGGTTTTGAGAACGCCGTTCTGGACCACATCCACGCGGCGGGCCTTCACGCCCTGGTCGTCGTAGAGGTAATAACCGGCCAGGTCGGCGCCACCCATCCGCCGCAGCGTGGGATCGAAGTAAACCGAGAAGCCGGCGGGCAGAACCGGCTGACCGATCATTTTGCGGAAGGTTTGCGACTCGTTGGAGAGCTTCTGGCGCTGGCCTTCGACGCGATGGCCGAAGATTTCATGAAAAAAGACGCCGCTGGCACGGCCGGAAAGAATGGCCGGGCCGGTGTAGGGGTCCGTGGTAGGCGCGACGCGGAGAGCTTCGAGGTCGGTAATCATCTTGCCCACCGCCCGCAGCACCGTGGCGTCGTCGGGCAAATCCTTTTCAGTGAAGCCGTAGAAGGATTCGTAGCGGGGCAGCTCCATGCCGTCGTCGGCTTTGGTGTAGGCAATCACGAACAGGCGCCAGGCGGGCTGCGATGTCTGGATGCGCGAACCGTCGGAGTTGACGAACCAGCGGGTTTCGAGCTGAGGCGCTCAGCGTGGCCGTCGCGCCATAGATGTTCGCGTATTTCGCGAAGGGAGCTGTGTACTTGCGGATCTTTTCTTCCCAGACGCCGCGGTCCACGTGGACGTTGGCCAGCGGCTCGGTGTACTGCTGGGACTGCTCGTGGCTGAAGTCGTCTGACTGGTCTTCCTGAGCCACCTTGACCTCGGCGTTGGTCTTGACGCGCGTGAACTGTTCCAGGGCGCGCTTGTAACGCTGGTCGGTCTGGTACCAGAGAATGGCGCGGATGGCGTCGGGGTCGTTGTCGACGGGCACGGCAGCAGTGGAGACGTTGGCGAGGAGATTCGAGGGCAGGCCGCCGCGAATCTCGTGCGTGTTGTCCATGGCGTAGTCGCCGACGCGGAGGTCGATGTCCAGCTGGCGGCGGTGGTTCTCATTGCTTGAGAGGATCTGGCCGAATGCGCCGCTGACGGTGTAGTTGTGCGTCTCGACAATCTGGTAGCTGAGGAAATAGGGCGGAACGGGCTGGGTTTTGAGCTTCAGCATGGAGCGCTGCAGCTCGGCGTCCATGGCTTCAAAAACAGGAGACGCCGACTGGGCGCGCGCGACGCCGCCGAGGGCCGCGAAAAAGAGGAAAAAGACAGCAAGCCCTCGGAAACGTATAGACCGCATTTAAGAGCCCTCCGGTTTGCAGGGCCATTATATTCCGCGCGGGGGCGCGCAGGGGCAGGAGCCGGCCGGGAAGCTATCAAGCACGGTCAGGATTGACGCTTCGAGGCGAAAATCGTACATTGCAATATAACAGTTCCTGAAATCACGCCAGAGAAAGCGGCAACCAAACCCAATCGAACCTGCCCCGCGGGAGCGCGTAAGTGTCGCAATGCCAGGGTCAGGCAGTTTGGGGCGAAAACCTGGTTACCGTTAACCGATATCGTTGCCGGAACACCACCCTTGCGTTCCGGATCTTCATTGCCGCTTTCGTTCACAACCGGCTGGCCTGATCCGGGCATGGGAAGTACGATCTAGATGAGGGTGCTTTGCACTTGAGAAAGGACTGAATCGCCCCGATGGTAAACAGATCCACAGGTGTTGACGGCATGCGAGCGCCCACCAGGAACAAGCACCTGATTCGCTGGGTGGAGAAGATGGCCGATCTCACCCAGCCGGCTGCCGTCCATTGGGTCGATGGCAGCCAGAAAGAGTATGAAAGGCTATGCGGCGAGATGGTCGCCTCGGGCACGTTCATCAAATTGAACCAGAAGCACTGGCCTGGATGCTATTACGCTCGCTCTGACCCGCGGGATGTGGCTCGCGTGGAAGAGCGCACCTTCATCTGTTCGCTATCCAAGGACAACGCCGGCCCCACCAACAACTGGGAAGAGCCGTTCGCCATGCGGCGCAGGCTGAAGAAGCTGTTCAGCGGCTGCATGCGCGGACGGACCATGTATGTGCTGGCCTTCAGCATGGGGCCCATCGGATCTCCCATGTCGCAGATCGGCGTGCAGTTGACCGATTCTCCATACGTTGTGGTCAATATGCGCATCATGGCGCGCATAGGATTGCCGGTGCTGGCCGAGATCGACAAGGATGTGAAGCGCGTGGTGCCCTGCATGCACACCGTGGGCGCTCCGCTCGCGCCGGGCCAGAAGGACGTGCCCTGGCCCTGCAACGACGAAAAGTACATTGTCCATTTTCCCGAGACGCGTGAAATATGGAGCTATGGTTCCGGATACGGCGGCAACGCTCTGCTGGGCAAGAAGTGTTTTGCGCTGCGCATTGCATCCAATATCGCGCGCGACGAGGGTTGGATGGCCGAGCACATGCTGATTCTTGGCGTGGAATCGCCGCGGGGCGAAAAAACCTACGTTGCAGCGGCCTTTCCCTCGGCCTGCGGCAAGACAAACTTTGCCATGATGGTGCCGCCGAAAGGCTTCGAAGGCTGGAAGTTGTGGACCGTCGGAGACGACATTGCCTGGATCAAGCCGGATGCAAGTGGACAACTGCGCGCCATCAATCCTGAAGCCGGGTTCTTCGGCGTAGCGGCAGGAACAAGCTCAAAGACGAATCCGAATGCAATGGCAACGGTGCGCTCCAACACCATCTTCACCAATGTGGCGCTCACCCCGGAGGGCGGTGTCTGGTGGGAAGGCATGACCGACGATCCGCCCGCCGAGTGCCTTGACTGGCGCGGCGAGCGCTGGACGCCGAAGATCGGCAAGGAAACCGGGAAGCCGGCAGCGCATCCCAATGGACGCTTCACGGCTCCGGCGGCGCAGTGTCCCGTGATTGACCCGGCGTGGGAAGACCCGGCAGGCGTGCCCATCAGCGCGTTCATCTTCGGCGGCCGGCGATCGGCCACCATGCCGCTGGTCTACCAGGCCTTCAACTGGAGTGCGGGCGTCTATGTGGGCGCAACCATGGGCTCGGAGACTACGGCAGCTGCCGCCGGCGCGGTCGGAAAAGTCCGTCGCGACCCCATGGCCATGCTGCCGTTCTGCGGTTATCACATGGGCGACTACTTCAGGCACTGGATCAAAATGCAGCGAGTGCTCAGCTCCACTCCGCGCATCTTCCATGTCAACTGGTTTCGCAAAGACGAGAACGGCAAGTTCCTATGGCCCGGCTTCAGCGAAAACATGCGCGTTTTAAAGTGGATTGTCGACCGCGCGCATGGACGCGCCCAGGGTAAGGAAACTCCCATTGGCTGGACTCCATACTACGAAGACATTGATTGGGCCGGGCTCGACTTTCCCCGCGATAAATTCGACCGGCTGCAAGAGGTGGACCGTCGTACATGGCGAAGCGAACTGCTCGGGCACGAAGAACTTTTCATCGAGCTGCACGACCATCTGCCGCCGGAGATGCTGTACGAACGGGAACTTCTCATCTGCCGCTTGTAGGCACTCAGATGCTTCGCGAGTATCCGCTCTTCCGGTATGAAGAGGCCGGCGATCCGCTCGACTATGCGCTGCAAGCCGCTTTGGCTGAGTTCCACTCTGGCCCCATGGCCACCGGCTTAAAGCATCTATAACCCGCATCGCTACGGAGCTATCCGGCTCGAACCTTCAATGTGGAATTGCATGAATACGCCGTTCTCGTGCGACGGCTGAGCGCCGCCGACATAGAGTTTGTAGTCCCCTGGCTGCACGCTCCGATTCCCCGCTGCGTCAACCATGCTCAGTTGGCGCGCATCGATGATGCAGTGAACGGTCCTGGTCTCGTCTTTCCGCAAATGCACCTTTTCAAAGCCGACAAGACTCTGGATTGGCGCTCCGGCCATGTCCTTCGGGAGCAAATAAAACTCTACTGTTTCGTCACCGTCGCGATCGCCCGTGTTCTTGATTTGAGCATTCACTTCAAGTGAATCTCCGGCTTGAAGATGCGTCGACGAAAGCCTGCCGCCACTGTACTTGAAACCCGTGTAGCTGAGGCCATAACCGAAAGCATAGAGCGGCGTGCCGGTAAAGTAGCGATACGTGCGCCCTTTCATTGAGTAGTCATTGAACGGCGGCAGCTGGCTGGTGCCGGCGTAGAAGGTCACGGGCAACCTGCCCGATGGATTATTTTCGCCGAACAGCGTCTCCGCGATCGCGGCGCCACCGGCCTGCCCCGGATACCAGGCCTCGACAATGGCCGAAGCCTTCCGCGCGGCACTCTGCAATGCGATTGCGCCTCCATTCATCAGCACGATGACCAGCGGTTTGCCCGTGGCCGCGAGCGCGTCAACCAGCCGCTGCTGTACTTCAGGCAGTTCGATCGCGCTGCGGTCGCCCCCGTCGAATCCGCCCACATGCACCTGCATCTCTTCACCTTCAATCTCCGGGCTGAGACCGAGAAAGGCAACGATACCATCGGATTTGGCGGCGGTTTCCACTGCCTGCGCGCAAAGCGCGGCCGCGGGGGGTCTCCAGTTAAAGGTGAGGCCGGCGCCGAAATGGGCGGCGTCGTGCACGTATTCGATCCGAACCGGATGCGTGCGCGTATCGCTGAAGGTGAGCTTGAACGCTGTCGTAGGCGCTCGCCGGCCATGAGTAGCCTGGTGCGTAAAGTCATACACCGGCTTGTCGTCGAGCCACACGCGAACGGTCTCGGAGTCCTCGCAGGTGCTGCAGTGCGCCATGGAAAAACCAAAAACGATGGTGCCCTGAATCGGCGGCGTGATAAAGCCCGACCAGCGTACCGAAAAGCTCTTGCCGGAGACCCCATTCACCGGCGATGCGCCGTTCCAGTCAAAATCGATACTGCTGTCCACGCGGCTAAGCACCGGATTGCCGGTCAAGACGGGGCCATTGAAATACTCTGCCTTGAGGCCCCGTTGGCCGGCTCCATTCGCCGTGGTTGAAAACACAGTGCTGGGCACGGGCAGCGGAATTCCGTCGGCGTAAGCAGAACCTTGCGCGTACAGGATGTGGCCGGGCAGGCGGCTCTCGAGTGCGGCCAGCGGAGTCACCGGGTGCGAAGCCGTTCCGTTGTAATTGCCCTCCAGCGCGGCCAGAGCGTCGGCGTTGGGCCCGACCACTGCAATGGTCCGCGCGGCATCGGTAAGCGGAAGAGTATTGCGATTGTTCTTGAGAAGAACAATTGAGGCTCGCGCCGCCTGAAGTGAAAGCACGGCGTTGGCCGCCGAGTCGTTCTCAGAGAATAGGATGCTGTTGAAAGGCACATCCGCGGCAGGATCGAACATGCCCAGGCGGAATCGCGCAGTGAAGAGGCGCTTTACGGCCACGTCGATCTCGGCCTCGCTGATAAGCCCCTGGCGAACGGCATCCGCCAGCGCCGAATACTCCTTGCCGCAACTCAGATCGGTTCCCGCCTTCACAGACAAGGCGGCGGCATGGGCCATGTCCGGCGCGAACTTGTGGCCCACGGCAACATCGGTAATGGCGGCGCAGTCTGAGACGATGTAACCGCCAAAGCGCCAATCGTCCTTGAGCTTATGCTGCAACAGCATCGTGTTTGCGCAGGCCGGCGCTCCATCGACGGCGTTGTAGGCGCACATCACGCTGCCGGCGCGCGCGTCCACCACCAGTTCGCGGAATGCAGGCAGATAGGTATCTTCCAGATCGTAAGGCGAGACGACGGCATCGAAGCTATGACGCTCTGACTCCGGCCCGCTGTGGACGGCAAAATGCTTTGCCGTAGCCACCACTTTCAGGTACCTGGGGTCATCGCCCTGCAGGCCTCGTACATAGGCATATCCGATTTGGCCGGTGAGGAAAGGGTCTTCGCCGTAAGTCTCCTGGCCGCGGCCCCAGCGCGGATCGCGGTCGATATTGATGTTAGGAGACCACAGCGTCAGTCCATAGAAGATTGAGTGATTGTCCTCGCGCTGGGCCTGGTTGTACTTGGCTCGCGCCTCGGTTGAGATCACACTGGCCACGCGATGCACGAGCCCGGTGTCCCAGGTGGCAGCCAGGCCAATGGCCTGGGGAAAGACCGTGGCATAGCCGGAGCGCGCCACGCCGTGCAGGCCTTCGTTCCACCAATCGTAGGCGGCGATATGCAGGCGAGGAATGGCCGGCGCCTCGTTTTGCATCTGCGAGATCTTTTCCGCGAGCGTCATGCGGCTGACCAGGTCGTCGACTCGCCGCGCGACCGAAAGACTCGGATCCAGATAGGCGCTCTGCTGCGCGGCCTTCTGTGCCGGCGCCGGACAGATAAAGAAGGCCAGAGCGACGACAGCCAGCTTCCGCTTATGAATAAAGTATGGAAAGACCGACATGATGTTCTTTCTCTGAAACGCGGCGCAAAAAGGGGCTAGCAACAGGCACTGGACCGCTTCAGGCGCGACCGCTCTCCTCGACGGGATGGGCCACAGGCATCAGCGTTCATGATTGATGCCTGTGGGCGTCTTCCGTCCATTGCGGCCTGCCGCAGTCAGCTCAGAAAGCCAGCTTCAACGACAATTGCGCGATGCGCGGATCGTTTTGAGGCGCTGTGCCAGCCCAGTTTTGTGGGCTCGTACTTGTGATTCGGCCAAGCGTCGTGCCCACGGTGGTGGCGGGATCGCCAAGGTTGGTGTGGTTGAGCAGGTTGAAGTACTCGGCGCGGAACTGCAGATTGGCCCGCTCGCCGAATGGGAATTTCTTAGCCAGGCTCGCGTCCCAATCCACATAGTGCGGACCTACAAAGGAGCCTTTTGCGATGGTTCCGTAGGTGCCGGCGGCATTGTTAGCAAAGCTTGCGGGGTTGAGATAAGACTTGCAGTTTACGGTAGTGGTGCACGCCCCGCCGCCGTAGGTAGCCCCCGTCTGTACGGCGCGATCGCGATTCTGCGCCGAAGCGGAGTTGTTGGATTGACCCGACATAATGGTCAGCGGATCGCCGCTGCGGTACTGGAAGAGCCCAGTGGTCTCCCAGCCGTTGAGCACGTAGCGCGCCGCGCCCGGAGCGTCGTTGAGGAACTTCGGAACCGCGTAGACGTACGAAAGAGCGGTGACATTGCGATGATCGAAATCCGCCGGTCCGTAGTCCAGGCTCTTGAAGTTCGCAGCGGTGATCGGATAGACGAAAGAGTTGTTGTTTCCGATCGAGGTTGCGGCCTGGTTCCAGGGCATGGCGTCGAGGGCCTTCGACCAGGTGTAGTTGAAGAGCATGGTCAGGCCGTAGCGCACGCGCTGCTCGGCCGAAAGTTGCAGCGAATTATAGTTGGTGCTTCCCCCGGTGTTGGCCGCCGTGATGGTCCCGGGATAGCAACTGTTGTTGGCCGCGCAGCCGGTCTGATTGTAAAGGCGCGTCCCGTTGACGGTGGGATTCAGCTCCAGGTCTTCCCACTCGTGGCGGCTCACCTCAGCCACATAAGCGACGCGCAGCGAGAGGCTGCTGGAGACCTGCTGTTCCACTGCCAGGTTCCAGTCGACTGTACGCGGATCCTGGAAGCCTCTGAATGGGTCGTAGGTCAGCCAGCTTTGGTTGGCGTTGATCGCTGTGGTCGACGGGGGCGGCTGCGGCGCCGGGAAGGGATTGGTGGTTCCGAAGGTGGTGAAGGGATTGGCGACGTTCATGGAGATGGTGGCGCTCGAGTTAAGTTGAATGGACGTAATGAACGGCGCCAGGTTGGAGTAGATGTTGAACAGGGTGCTGTTGATACGGCTGTCGAAGAACAGGCCGGCGCCGCCGCGTATGCTGGTTTTGCCGTTGCCGAAGATATCGTAGGCAAAGCCGAGCCGAGGCATGAAGTGTTTGTAGGCAGAGTTGACGCCGTTCGGATTGAACCCCGGATCTCCCGCGAACTGCATCCCTGAGGGCGCATTCGGATACTTGGTGGAGTGGGTGTTCGAGGCCTGGAGTGCCGGGAAGAAACTCCCCATGCGCCCTTGCAGCTCGTGCCAGGGCTTGAACGGCTCATAACGCACGCCGTAGTCCAGCGTCAGACGGTGGTTGAACTTCCAAGTGTCCTGCACGTAGGCGCCCTGAAACTTTCCGCGTGGATTGAAGAACTGTCCGGAAGCCTGCACGAATTGGTAGAGATATCCAAACATGAAGCTGGCGGCGGCGTCACCGGAGATGTTCGAGTTGAAGGTAAACTGCCCGGGCTGCTCGAAGAGGTTATTGATGTCGATCTTTGACACCTCGCCGTGGTAGCCGGCGTCGATGTTGTGCCTTCCCAGCAGGAAATGGACATCGTCGGTCAGCGTGTAGTTACCCCTGCGGAAAAACGCCTGCGGGTTGTCGCCGACCGTAAAGTAACCTGTCACCGCGATCGAATTGATCTGCTTGAACGCGGGCTGCCAGACATTGACGCCCAGGTCGGCCGCGTCGATGCTGTTTGAAATCGGCCCACGGGCATCGTTTTCAAGCTGATTGCTGATGATGAAATTGTTGACGATGTGATCGTTGAAGGTGTGCGTCTCAGAGATCAGCGAATTGTAGTAGTGGTTCGCGGCCCCATCGGCATAGGTGAGCAAATCCTGAAGGTTTTCAACGCCTTGCAGAATGTATGCGTCGGAGAAATACCGCTCTGTCGCCTTGTCCTTCGGCGTCAGCTCCTGATCGACGCGGGCCGTGATCTCGGCCTGGGTGTAAATGTTCGGCTTGGTGATGAGAACCGATCCGGTTGAGGTTAAGGCGGGAAGGTATTTGAGCAGGTTGGTCGCTACCGGGCTCAGGGCGGTGGGGCTGACCGTGGTGGTGTAGGTGCTGCCGGTGGCCGTGCAAGACAGAATGGCCGACGGCATCAACGGGTCGGTGATGCATGCCTTTTCACCGGCAAACACCAGGTTGTTTGTACCGGGAGCCGCGCCTGACGAGTTTGCGCCTGCCTGGGCAATGGTGGGCAGGATGGTTGAAGAAAAGGCCGATGCCCCGTGGTTGATCGTCCTTTGATATCCGAAAAAACCAAACGTCTTGTTGCTGTGGAAGAGGTGTGGAATCTCCAGCGGGCCGCCGACCGTTCCGCCAAACTGGTTGCGCTTGAGCGGATCGACGGTTTTCGAGTTGGTCGCGGCGCTGTAGGTGAAGTAGTTGGCGGCGTTGAGAGCGCGGTTGCGCGCAAATTCGAACAGGTCGCCGTGATACCGGTTTGTCCCGCTCTTGGTGATGATGTTGACCACGCCGCCCGCGTTCTGGCCATATTGCGCGTTGTAGTTGTTGGTCTCGATGCTGAACTCCTGCACCGAGTCAGGCATGGGGAAAGGCATGTTGACGTTGGTGTACTCGTCCACGTTGTTGCCGCCGTCAAGCATGTAGTTGGTCTGCCCGACAAATGTGCCGTTGGCGGAGATGGCGACGACCATGGGAAAGGTCTTGGTATTTCCCTGGTCTGCCTGGGCCGGCGGCGCCAGGGTGATTCCGGCCACCTCCTCCGTCAGAGCCGCTGCATTGCGGCCGTTCAGCGGCAGCTCATTTACCTGTGATGCGCCGATTACCTGGGACAGTGTTCCTGTGGTCACGTCCACCTGGGCGGTTTCGGCGCTCACCGTCACCGTCTCGGTTGCGCTGCCGGGCTTGAGAACCATGTTGGCCGTCAGCGCGGCGTCAGCGCGCACCTGCAAACCATTCTCCGTGTACGCCTCAAAGCCGGCATGGCTGGCGGACAGGTTGTAGACCGAAGGCGCCAGCGTCGGAAACACGTACGTGCCTTCCGCACTGGTTGTGGTCCTCTGCATCAAGCCGGTACCGGACTGCGTGGCCGTGACCACGGCGGCGGGAACCACCGTACCGGTCGCGTCAGTCACGGTTCCGCTGATGCTGCCGTAGCCCTGGGCGAATGCGCCTCTGGGGACGAATAGGATTACCGCGCAAACCACCGCGAAACTGCCTATCAGCTTGAGAAATGTCTTCATATCTGCCTCCTAATGCTTTTTGCCGCATCTGTCGGTTCGGTCCACCTCTGCCTGCCGCGTGAGGATCACGATCGGCCGGCCGGGCCGGATTGTAATGCGAGCAGGTTGTATAGAGAAAGGCCTACAGGTTGATAGACAGGTACCGTCCCTGACTGTCAGGAATTGGGTTTATGACATTTCTTTTCAATCATTTATAAAGGTAACAAATAACTTGACAAACCCAATTAGCTGTCCTATTCTGGGTTAGTCAAGTTTAGAGGTTGCCTCAATATGCAGAATCCTAAGACACTTATCGAAGCAGTCCGGTACTTCTCTGATCCCCAGACCTGCATTGACGCAGTTGCGGCGATGCGCTGGGAAGATGGAAAACCTGTATGCCCCAAGTGCGGTCTGTGTGAGGGTGAGCGCAAGCACTACTGGTTGGAAAAGGTAAGACGGTGGAAGTGTTACGGATGCCGCAAGCAATTCACCGTCAAGCTGGGAACTATCTTCGAGGATTCACCGCTTGACTTGCATATCTGGCTGACCGCTTTATGGTTGCTCTGCAACTGCAAGAATGGCGTTTCGTCCTATGAGATCGCCCGTGCGACAAACATCTCCCAAAAGTCGGCATGGTTCGTTCTACAGCGTTTGCGGCATATCCTGAAAGACCCAAACGTGCAGCCGATGGGAATTGGACCTGTAGAAGTTGACGAGTGCTATATCGGCCCCAAACCTAGGACCATGCACGCCGATAAACGGCTGGCCCGAAAGATCGCAATGAACGGCTATACCGACAAGACCACGGTGATGGGCCTGTTGGATAGGGGAGCGCGTGAGGTTAGGGCAAAGGTCATTCCCAACGCCAAGCGAGAGACTTTACAGAATGAGATTCTGAATCAGATCGAAAAGAAGTCAACCGTCTACACTGACGGCGCACCGGCCTATGACAGTCTGGCCGTTCAAGACTTTGTGCATGAGACTGTGAATCACGTTGAAGAATACGTGCGCGGCAATGTCCACACTCAGGGCATCGAAAACTTTTGGTCTTGCCTGAAACGGACACTCAAAGGAACATACGTTGCGGTCGAAGCGTTCCACATGGACAGCTACCTTGCAGAGCAATGCTTCCGGTTCAACAATCGAGGCACGAAAGACGCGCCTATGCACGATGGCGACCGCTTTGCTAAGGCTCTTGCTCAGGCTGACGGCAAGCGTTTGACGTGGGCTGAATTGACCGGGAAGGAGGCGGCTATATGCTAATCGCGGGGCTTTGCGGGGACGTACTTGTATCGCTCTCGCGGCAAAACTGGCCCTCGTTTCGCCGCCTGAATCGCGGATTGCGCGTCCTTCTGTGGCGCGCGCGCAACGCGCCGCAGCGCGGAAGCGAACGTCTCGTTCTCAGTAGCCGATGATGAAGGTTCTATCTTCATGCCATCACTTTACCATGAAAGAATACTCCCATGAATCCCCTGTTTCACGACGCAAAACTAAAAATTCAACGGGCCGTAAAGCATATCAATGACCTCAACTCTATATTGGCGGAATTCTCCAATCGAAAGACCCACGAAGTCGTCGTCGATCACGATGCGGATGGAGGAGACGATGTTCTCCATGTCGTTGCAGGTGAGATGTTGCCAGACTCCTTCTCCTTGACCCTCGGAGATGCCCTGCACAATCTCCGGGCCTCCCTCGATTACGTCATCGGCGAGATCGAATTCTCCACTACGGGAGCAAGAAACAAGTACACCAGATTTCCCGTGGACGAAACCAGGGATACACTTATAGATCGAATTGAGGGCGGACTTGCAAAGAGAATCCCGAAACAAGTCATCGACTGTATCGTGGAGGGAATACAACCTTACAAGAGAGGGGCCGGCGACTTCATCTTTTCCCTCAATGAGATCGACATTGAGGATAAGCATCGGATCTTGATCGCGAAAATGGAATACAAATACGTTTCTGGAATCGTTCTTGTTGATGAGCAGGGAAAAGAGTTTAGGGTACCCATTTGGCAAATCGTCAACGACAAAGTCTCCCGCCACTGTGTTCGCGGCGGGAAAAACTGCAAAGTTAAGAACCAGGGCCAAGCGTCCTTCGACGTACTTTTCGGCGACGGTCTTCCGTTCGCTGGCTACGCAATCGTTCCAGCCTTGCGCAACTTGACTAAAGCTGTTGCGGGAACCGTCAAGGAAATCGAGTACTGGTTCCGAAGAAGCCAGATTTAGCTGTTGTGTTGTCACTGCCGCCGCCGGTAGCAGCAAATTTACGTTGGGTTAGCCAACGTAGTTACTACCTTTATAAATGCTTCATGAGATTGAAACAGCCGCCTCTGAGGCGGGATTCTATTCTGCCGATATCGCCAGGACTTTGGGTGGACCCGGCGTCCCGTCGGTTACCGTGGTACCCAGCACGATCTGAAGGTTCTGGCTGGTTCCATTAAACTGGGCCTCTTTCGCAATTGCCTTCATCAGGTCCGGATCCGTGAGAAACTCGCCCGCAGCCTGGGTGCCGTAGGTGTAGAGCCCTCCGATCACCACCACAACATGCCCGGTTTCCGAGTCCCGGATGCGAGAGATCAGCGCGAAATCCTGCAATTTCGGGCTATTGGCTCCCACGATAGGATCGCGAGGCTGATTTGTGCCCCAACTCCAACTCCGCGAGGCCGGGTTCTTTGCGTCCCTGATATAGATAAGGTGCTTTTCGTCGTCCAACGCTAGGCTGTAACGCAACTGGCGCGTCAGTCGCAGGCTCCACTCGTTGTTGAAGGCTCCGATGAGTACAACCGCGCCCTCCCTGAGATCGGAAAACGAGCTCGAGCTGCCTTGCCGGATCAGTACGGTCTTCTTTCTCGCTTCCAATACGCCAACCACCCTGGCAATCGTCACCGCGTCGGCGAATGGAACGGTCTTGGATGAGTCCGAACTGAGGATCGGCGTGGGAGAACTCCCATTTCCATCCGCTTGAGAGGGCGTTGGCGGGCCATTCGGATGGTCACCCACCGCCAGAAGAACCGGCCCGGGTGTATCCAGAACCGGCTTCCAGAAAAGATCCTGCGGACTGGATTTATTCAGCCAGCCGTATCCGGCAAAGGCTGCAATCACCACCACGGCAGCCACGGCAATGCCCCTGTACAACTTCGCTTTTCGATGCGCCGCTTCTTTTTCCTGGATTCTCTTTCCAGGCAGCGGGACCGGGGCAAGCCCGAAATGCGCACTCTGAGTTTGAAACGGACCGGAAGTCGATTCCGGCTCGGCCCCGGGCTCGCCTGCCGGGTGTGTGCCTTGCCCGGGAAATGAGAACCTGGGGACGTAGGAACCCGGCACCAGGTCCATCCGCAATTCGGAACGATGCTTCTCGTCTACATAATAGGTTGCCAGTTTTTTGCGAAGCTCGGTTGCCGCGGTGCGAACTATATGATCCAGGTTGGTGTCATACGAAGGATCCCGGCCAAAAACTTCAATCCCGATCGTACGTTCCTTTATCTGGTCTGCCGATCCGTTCAGGGTTTGCTCCACTACATATTTCAGAAAGGCGACAGACCTTTTACTGGAGCGGAAAACGTCGTCTCGTACCAGCAGATCGAGTTGAGCGTGGATCATCTCCGCGGTCAACTCAGCATTTGCTCCGAACTCGATTTCCTGTTGGATCATCGCGGTTCCAGTGACAGCGATTCTAGCACGTTGGCGCCTTGCCAAAATGCCATCCAGAGATCGAATCGGACTGGTTTCCGGCCCCTCCGGCCGTATCCCGTGATAGACCGGTTCTGCCGGTCGTCACGCCGGACCCAGGTCAGGTGCGGGCTTGGCCAGCAGCACGCCGAGCGCGCAGCTTGCCATTCGAGCCAGTTCGCCGTCGGCGCGGCTGGTCAGCACGATTGGAACTTTAGCGCCTACCACAACTCCCGCCGCCACCGCTCCGGCCAGGTATTGAAGCTCCTTGAAGAGAATATTTCCGGCTTCCAGATTGGGGACCATCAGGAGATCCGGGTCGCCCGCGACCTGCGACTTGATATTCTTGATCCGCGCTGCCTCGCTCGAAATCGCATTATCGAATGCCAGCGGACCATCCACGATGGCTCCGGTAATCTGTCCGCGATCGACCATCTTGCAAAGCGCGGCGGCATCGAGCGTGGATGGAATGGCCGGGTCGACTGACTCGATCGCCGACAGGATCGCCACCTTCGGGTTCTCGACCTCGAGCGTCACCATCATGTCGATCGCATTCTGCAGAATGCTGATCTTGGTCTCCAGGTCCGGCTGGATGTTGACAGCCGCATCGGTAACGAACAGCGTCTTGTGATAAGAAGGAACATCCAAAGCGAACACATGGCTGATGCGCCGCCCGGTGCGCAGGCCTCCCTCGCGTGACACCGCAGCGCCCATGATCTCGTCTGTGTGCAGGGAGCCCTTCATCAGCATTTGCACTTCGCCTTTACGCGCCATCTCAACCACCCGGATGGCGGCCGCGCGGCTATTGTCGATGTCGACAATCTGGATTGTGTCCAGGTCGAGTTGCATGGTCTTGGCAAGTTTGCGGATGGTTGCTTCTGACCCCACAAGAACCGGAATGATCAGCCTGTCCTTGAATGCCTGGAACGCGCCTCCCAGAGATAAGTCGTCGCACGGCCAGGCAATCGCGGTTCTCACCGCCGGTTTTGAGCTCGCACGCGCGATCAAGCCAAGGTAGTGACGATAGGTATTGTTGACAATGAGCTGGGGAACGGGAAGGGTGGGCCAGCGCAGCTTCTTCAAAGGCGCGATGAGCTGGGCGGTACCCGAGAATATTGGCGTACCGGCGCCATTGCTTGCCTCGCAATCGAATGTAACCCTCTTTGTGGAATCGTCCTTGGCCGTGACCTGCACCTTGACGAGAATGCGATCTCCGACACGGATGCGATTATGGAACGAGAGCGATACGTCCGTCAGTGTGCATCCAGGCCCGGGTATATTCATGCTGAAAAGACCGGAGATAAGCGAGGCGCACCACATGTTCGGTCCCGTTGGGGGTATGCCCCCGGCACGATCGATGAGCTCATTGGAGTTCAGAACGGCGTGGAATCCTGAGATCGAGGCAAAGGCCATCGCGTCTTCCGCTGTCAGCACGTGCTCTGTTCTGGCTGTATCGCCAACCGAAATCTCGTCGTATGTCTTGCTCTCAATAAAGCCCAGATCCATAAAAAGCCTTCCTCGCTCAATCGCCGGCCGATGTGCAGGCCAAATGCCATCGTAATTTTCTCCCGGCACAGTCCAAAGTGATTGCAATCACTGATGCCGGCTAGCTATTGACGCCTTGTCGATCTCTTCACGCGCCCGTACTTCGGGGCATCGTTCATTTACGGGCTACTCCCGCCCCACCGTGCGTTCCAGCTCGGCGCGCGCTGTGCTTCGCTCCATCTCCGCCTGAAAGAGATCAGCCCCGGCCTCGGCGAGCTGCGCATCAATTCACCTCAAAAACCCGCATCTGATCATCGTCGCCCAGACACGCGATGATTGCTTCGATGACCCGCTTGGTCTCATTGGGGCCTCGAACGGGAATCGAGATAACACCTGCCTGTTCAGCCGGGTAGTCGTTTCCTCCTACAAATAGCGCATCCCCAACGTAAATCATCTCTTTCACTGAAATGCCGAGAATGTCTCTCAGCTTTCTTATCCCGTAGGCTTTGTCAATGCCCGGCTTGGTCACGTCAATGGACGTGGCGCCACCGAGCCGAACCGAAAACTCAGGAATGAGAGTGTCGAGGATTGCTTTGATCTTCTTCCGTTTGGCGAAATCCGAATCCCATTTCTCCTTCTCTTTCAAGGGTGCTTGCTGGCCCAGTGCGGAGTAAGTTATCTGGCTTCCCCGGTCCTCAATTGTCTCTCCCCAGGTTTTTCCGATAAAACAGCCAGCCGCTTCGATCGCTTTGTTCAGAGAGGCGACGATCTTCTCTTTTTCATTCGCGGTGAAATCTTCTGAATAGAGCTGTTTCCACTCTCCTTCGTATTGGAAGAACTTTGTACCACAGGTAGGGAGAATCGATAGCCTTGCCAGGCGGTCATCCTGAGGAAGATGGGAGAGCACCTGCTTCTCAAACTGGAGCCAGGCGCCTCCGGAGATGACGGCCACCTTGACGACCCCGAGCAGGTCGTGCAGGAGTGAGGACATTTCCGAATCGAGGGGCGACTTGCTTGGCGCCAGGGTCCCGTCAAGGTCGAACACAATGAGCTTCTTCATTCATCTCCAATTCCGATATCTGGCGGAGCGGCGCGGAGAGCGGCCCGGAGAAACGCCGGCCGCCCCAAAGGCGATATTGATTTACGGGCTTAAAGCGCAAAGCGGGCCCCCTCATCTCGCTCATTGCTTTTCGCATCTATCCCGATCGGCCCCATGGAACCCACGCCAGGTTGCCGCTCAAAACGAAGATAGCGAGCGCCGCAGCCATCAAAAGCGCACCTATCCAGAAGCGCCAGTCACGATGCATACGTCTCCAGTAAGGACCAGGATCGGGTTCACCGCTGTCGCTGCTGTTTCCTTCCCGGTTGTGCCTGTTTCCCGTCATCTTTTCTCCATTTCTGCGTGGCATTCACCGCGCCGCGCGGCCGGCGTCATTTCGCCAAAAGCCCTTTGATCGCGAGCAGTTCGAGACGCCGCTTTGCCGTGGTCCTGGGATACGCCATCTTGAGTTGCCGCATCGTATTCACAATGATTTGGGAGATAATAAGCCGCGCGTTGTCCTTGTCGTCGGCGTGGCACTGTTCTCGCTACCACCATTTCGCGGAACGCCCTGACCCAGTCTTTACGCCGGGCTTGGCTGAGCGAAGAAGCAAGAGCGGACATTGCACCAGCTTGACGACCTTTTCGGCAATCGATCCGAAGACCAGCGGATGCCAGCCGGAGATGCCGTGGGTGGAGATGATAACCATGTCGATATGTTCACGCTCCACCACTTCCATGATGTTGCCGACTACGTCGTTTCCAACTTCGACACTTGAATTCGACTTCACTCCCCTGGACGCGAGAGCTGCCTTGCACTTGCCCAGGTGGCGCTCTGCAAATGTTCTTTGCTCCTGAATGAATCTGGCTTCGGGGATAAGGTCGGGGATAGTCGTGGTGGGAAACATCGCGATCACGTTGACGAGGTAAAGTTCGGCGTGAAAGTGCATGGCAAGATCGGCCGCCATCTCCAGAGCCGCCTGCGATGACGGGCTGAAGTCAATCGGCAACAGGATCTTCGTAGGGATGGAAGGAAATGCATGAACTTTAGGCATAATGATCTCCTGGCCAGGTAATTACGGCGGCTGGAATCCTATTCTCCTCCAATTACAAGAGCGAAGGATGTACTCTATTGAACACGTTTCCTGCAGTCAGATCGGTGCCAACAAGGGGGCTTCGCTTGTGTCGCGCGGTGCGAACGCGCCACAAGAGTCTCGACGAATCCGGGCTTCCTGGTAAAAAGCGCGGCCGGTGGAGACGCGCGATGAGAATGCAGCCCGGCGCAACCACGTGGGAGGGCCGCTGCTTCACGGTCATTTCGAGCGGTTAAGATTTAGCCAGGGAGAATGATCTTGCCGCTCTGGAAGTCTTTTCTGATTGCCTTCAGCGTGCTTCTTCCGCTGATCAATCCGCTTGGATCCGCCCTGGTGTTTCTTGGGCTGGCCGGCGATGCGCCGTTGGCTGTCTATCGTTCGCTGGCGCGCAGAATCGCCGTCAATAACATCATCTTTCTTGCCATCATCGAGTTGCTGGGCGAAGCCATCCTCCGTTTCTTCGGCATTTCTCTGCCCATCGTTCAGTTTTCCGGCGGCATCGTCATAGCGGCGATGGGCTGGTCTGTATTGAACGAACGGGACGCACGCGCCAATTCCAGGAGCAAGCAGGAAGAGACCGAGGTGCGTGACGAGACAAAGATGGAAGATCTTGAACACAAGGCCTTCTACCCGTTCACTTTTCCGATAACCTCAGGGCCTGGCACGCTGGTCGGGCTGCTGACACTCACCGCCCACATCTCGGATAAAGTCATTTCGAAAGATATTCTGGCCCACGTTGGGGTGTTCCTTGCAGTGGTCGCGCTCAGCGTGCTGGTTTATTTCTGCTATGCCTATGCCCCCAAGATCACCAAGGCCATTCCGCCTGCTACCGCGCACGGCATCTTGCGCGTCATTGCATTCATTTTGCTGTGCATTGGCGTCCAGATCGCCTGGAACGGCCTCTCAGTTCTGCTTGCCGATCTAATCAAACCGTAACTTTGCAGCGCGAGCGCAGACAATCGCCTTTCGCGGGCCCTCACGCCTTCAGAAATGAGCAAAACGGACCATACGACTACCGCGGACTTCGACGATCCTGGGAAGAGCAATTTTTGGCGGGTACCTGGATGCGGAGTCGTGAATGTCTGGAATCGAAGACAAATCGGACGTTCAACACATTAGTTCCGATCACCAGTTGTCTCCGCCACGCCCGTGGTATCGCGAGCGCTGGTTTCTGTGGACCAGCCTGCTCTTACTACTCATTCTGGCAGTGATCCTTTTCCTGGTCATCCACGAAAAGGACGCTAAAGCAGCAGCTGCAAAAAGCGCACTGGCCGCCGCGAAGCCGTCTGTCACAGCCACGGTCGCCACGGCCACGAAGGGCAGCATCGGCATTTATCTCGATGCCATTGGCACAGTAACTCCGGTCTACACCTCCTCCATCACCGCGCAGGCCAGCGGAGTCCTGACGGCAGTGCATTACAGCGAGGGACAATTCGTTCAGAAAGGAGACGCGCTGTTTGACATCGATCCACGCCCCTACCAGGCGCAGTTGCTGCAAGCCGAGGGCGCGCTGGAGCACGATACAAATCTACTGGCGCAGGCCCGGATGGACCTGGAACGCTATCGCGCTGCGTGGGCTGGAAACGGGATTCCGAAGCAGTTGCTGGATGACCAGGAAAAGATTGTGTTACAAGACCAGGGCACGGTGAAGAACGATCAAGGCACCGTGAATTACAGCCAGGTCCAACTCAATTACTGCCACATTACCGCGCCGATTGCCGGCCGCGTAGGTCTTCGCCTGGTCGACCCCGGAAATGTAGTGCAGGCAGACGGGGCCACCGTGCTGGTGGTTATTACGCAAGTGCAGCCCACTACAGTGATCTTCACGATGGCGGAAGACAGCCTGAGACAGGTGCAGGCGCGGATGAGGCAGATGCATACACTGCCCGTCGAGGCGTGGGACCGCTCCCAGACCGCGAAAATAGCCACGGGCAAGTTGTTTACTATCGACAACCAGATCGACACCACGACGGGAACTGTGAAACTGCGCGCCCTCTTCGATAACAGGAATGGCGCGCTCTTCCCGAACCAGTTTGTGAATACAAGATTGCTTGTGAATACGCTCGACGGAGTGACGCTGGTTCCCACCGCGGCGGTTCAGCATAACGGTGAGGTGACCTTCCTCTATGCCGTTGCGAACGGTACGGCGAGCGTGCGCACCATCGCGACCGGCGTTGCTGACGGCGGCATGACAGCCGTAAAGGGAATTAACCCGGGCGAAGTTGTGGCCACCAGCAGCTTCGATAAGTTGCAGGCCGGGAGCAAGATCGTCGTGGCGAAGCAGGCTGCTCCAGCCAATCCCGTTGAGGGTAATACCCCGTGAATCCTTCCGGGCCTTTCATTCAGCGCCCTGTTGCTACCTCGCTGCTGATGGCCGCAATCCTGCTGGTGGGCATCGTTGCGTATACCCAGTTGCCGGTCTCCGCCTTGCCGCAGGTCGACTACCCCACCATCCAGATCATGACCTTCTATCCCGGCGCCAGCCCCAACGTGATGGCCACAACGGTGACCGCTCCGCTGGAACGCCAGTTCGGCCAATTGCCGGGGCTGAGCCAGATGACCTCCACCAGTTCCGGCGGATCGTCGGTGATTGTGCTCCAGTTCGAGCTCAGCCTGAACATCGACATCGCGGAAGAAGAGGTTCAGTCGTCGATTAACGCCTCGCAGAGCTTCCTGCCCTCGAACCTTCCATCGCCGCCCGTCTATAGCAAGACAAATCCCGCGGATGCTCCCGTTCTGACGCTGGCCATTACATCCAACTCCATACCTCTTTCCCAGGTTGAGGACATGGTGGACACGCGCCTTGCGCCCAAGCTCTCGCAATTGAGCGGGGTCGGCCTGGTGAGCATCAGCGGCGGGCAAAAACCGGCAGTGCGCATTCAAGCCAATCCGGCCGCGCTCTCATCCTACGGACTCAACCTTGAAGATCTGCGCACGGCGCTCACCGCGCAAAGCGTGAATGCCGCCAAGGGCAACTTCGACGGACCTCACCAGGACTACCAGATCAACGCCAACGATCAGTTGGTGACCAGCGACGACTACCGAAAAGTTGTGGTTGCCTATCGCAATGGCGCGCCCATCATGCTCAGCAATGTTGCCCAGGTTGTGGACGGAATCGAGAACAACAAACAGGCGGCATGGATGAACGAGACCCCGGCGGTGATCGTCAACATCCAGAGGCAACCCGGCGCCAATACCATCAGCGTGGTGAAGTCCATCAAGACAATTCTTCCCCAGCTTGAGGTGAACCTGCCCGCCTCAATCAAGGTGACGCCGCTAACCGATCTCACCACGGCCATCAACGCCTCGGTCTCCGACGTAGAGTTTGAGCTGATGCTGACCGTTGCCCTGGTGGTGATGGTCATCTTTCTTTTCCTGCGCAATCTTTACGCAACGATTATTCCCAGCATTGCCGTGCCGGTCTCGTTGGTGGGAACCTTCGGCGTGATGTATGCGCTGGGCTATAGCCTCGACAACCTTTCGCTGATGGCTCTCACCATTTCCACCGGCTTTGTGGTCGATGACGCCATCGTCATGATCGAAAACATTTCGCGGTTCCTCGAGGCCGGGGACTCGCCCATGAAAGCGGCCATGAAGGGCGCGGAGCAGATTGGCTTCACCATTATCTCTCTTACCGTCTCATTGATTGCGGTGCTGATTCCGCTGCTTTTCATGGGTGACGTCGTCGGCCGTCTCTTTCGGGAATTCGCGGTTACCCTGGCGGTCACCATCATCCTGTCGGCTGTAGTTTCTTTGACGCTGACGCCCATGATGTGCTCGCGCATTCTGCGCCACACTCCCAAAGAAGAACAGGGCCGCTTTTACAGAGCTTCAGAGCGCGTCTTCGACGGAATGATCGCGTTTTACGGCCGCACTCTGAAATTTGTCCTCGGCTACCAGACCATCACGCTGCTGATTGCCGTAGCCACGCTGGTGTTGACGGTCGTGCTCTACATCGTCATCCCCAAGGGGCTCTTCCCCACCCAGGACACGGGCGAGATTCAAGGCATTTCCCAGGCGCCCGAAGCCATTTCCTTTGCGGCTATGGAGAGCAAACAGCAGCAACTAGCTCACATCGTGCTCCAGGACCCGGCGGTCGAGAGCATCTCCTCTTTTATCGGCGCGGATGGCACCAATACCACGCTGAACAGCGGGCGAATGTCCATCAACCTGAAGCCGCTGAACGTGCGCAAGATGAACGCCTCCGACGTGATTCGCAGGCTGCAATCGAGCCTGAAGCAGGTTGATGGCATCGAGCTCTACATGGAGCCGGTGCAGAACATTACGGTCGACGACCGCGTGAGCCGGACCCAGTACCAGTACACGCTGGAGGACTCCAACTCCGACGAGTTGAACGTGTGGACCGCGCGGCTGGTCGAAAAGATGAAGCAGTTGCCTCAGCTTGCCGATGTTGCTACCGACCAGCAAACCGGAGGCCTGGCGGTATCGCTGGTCATTGACCGCGTTACCGCTTCGCGGCTTGGCATTGCGCCATCCACAATCGACAGCACGCTCTATGACGCTTATGGACAGCGTCAGATCAGCACCATGTATACGCAATTGAACCAGTATCACGTGATTCTTGAAACTTCACCGAGTTCACAGCAAGGTCCGGCCAAACTCCAGGATCTGTACATCCAGACGAATGCGTCCGCGGGCGGCTCCGGGCCTGGAGCTTCCTCGTCCTTCGCGTCCTCGGGATCCTCGTCCGCAGGTTCGAATGCGACCACGACCGCGGTTGCATACACTCCGTCGTCGGCTGCACTCACCGCGCCCACGAATGCTATCAAGTCCGGAGTGGGCGCCGGCAGCAATGCAATTGCGACCACAACCGTGGCCTCGAATGCCGTGCCGCTCAGCGCATTCATTCATATCGAGAAGGCCATCGAGCCGCTCTCAATCAATCACCAGGGCCAGTTTCCGGCGGTGACCGTTTCCTTCAACCTGGCCCCCAATGCAGCGCTGGGAGGCGCGATCACAGCCATCGTCAAGGCGCAGAAAGATCTGAACATGCCGGCCAGCGTCCAGTATGGATTTCAAGGGACCGCCGCTGCATTTCAGGGTTCGCTGGCCAATGAGGGCCTGCTGATTCTTGCCGCACTGGCCGCCGTCTATATCGTGCTCGGCGTTCTTTACGAGAGCTTCATTCATCCCATCACGATTCTCTCCACGCTGCCGTCAGCCGGCGTGGGTGCATTGCTGGCCCTCATCCTTTTCAAACAGGACCTCAGCGTCGTTGCCATTATCGGCATCATTCTTCTCATCGGAATTGTGAAGAAGAACGGGATCATGATGGTTGACTTTGCGATGGAAGGTGAGCGGGACCACGGAAAGAGCGCGACGGATGCAATCTACGATGCCTGCCTGCTGCGCTTCCGTCCCATCATGATGACGACCATGGCGGCGCTGCTGGCGGGGATTCCGCTGGCCGTGGGCCAGGGGATGGGCTCGGAGCTGCGGCGGCCTTTGGGCATTGCCATGGTCGGCGGCCTGCTGCTCAGCCAGGTGCTCACCCTCTACACCACACCGGTGATCTACATCTTCTTCGATCGAATCGGCCAGCGCTTCAGCCATTCGCCTAAAGCCACCGGCGCATCCAGCCAACCGCAACCGGCGGAGGGAACATGAATATCTCCGCCCCCTTCATCCGCCGCCCGGTAGCCACCACCCTGCTGACGGCGGGCGTGATTCTTACCGGGGCGATCGCCTTCAACGTGCTGCCTGTTTCTCCATTGCCGCAAGTCGATTTCCCCACCATCTCGGTTTCGGCCAGCTTGCCCGGCGGAAGTCCCGAGATCATTGCGTCATCCATTGCAACCCCGCTGGAGCGCCAGTTCAGCCACATTGCCGGCGTAACCGAGATGACCTCGTCGAGTTCGCTTGGCAGCACCTCGATCACCTTGCAGTTCGATCTGAGCCGCGACATTGACGGCGCGGCGCGAGACGTGGAGGCGGCCATCAACGCGGCGCGCACTTACCTGCCTGCGAACCTGCCTGCCAATCCGACTTATCGCAAGGTGAATCCCGCGGATTCGCCGATCATGATTCTGGGACTCACCTCGGATAAGTACGACAAGCCGACGCTCTACGACGAAGCATCGTCGGTCATTGCGCAGAAGCTCTCGCAGATCGCAGGCGTGGGACAGGTAACGGTCGGCGGAGGCGCCGGCCCTTCCGTGCGCGTGGAAGTGAATCCTACGCTGCTGAACAGCCACGGACTCACAATCCAAGAATATTCAGTCCGTGCTGAGCCAGCAAAATGCCCACGAGCCGGCAGGCCAAATCTCCGATGGACAATACGACCGCGGACATCGTCACCAACGACCAGATATCCCATGCGGACCAATACAAGCCGCTCATTGTCGGCTATAACAACGGAGCCGCAATCAGGCTCTCCGATGTAGCCGACGTATCTGACGGCGCACAGAACATTCGCACGGCAGGGTACCTGAATGGCACACCCTCGATCACCATCATGATCTTCCGCCAGCCGGGCGCCAACATCATCGATACCGTCGATCGCGTCCGCAACGAATTGCCGTCGATCGAAGCATCCATTCCGCAAGGAATCAAGACCACCATCGTTCTTGACCGCACCACAACCATCCGCGCGTCTGTCAGCGATGTGGAACGCACGCTCATTCTCTCCGTCGTCCTGGTGATTCTTGTCGTCTTCATCTTTCTGCGCAACTGGCGCGCCACGCTCATTCCCACCGTCGCCGTTCCCGCTTCGCTGATCGGCACCTTTGCAGTCATGTACCTGTTCGGCTTCAGCATCGACAATCTCTCGCTCATGGCGCTGACCATCTCGACGGGATTCGTTGTCGATGACGCCATCGTGGTGATGGAGAACATCTCGCGCCTTCGTGAAGCAGGCATGCCGCCCATGAAGGCCGCCTTTCAAGGCTCCAGCGAGATAGGGTTTACCATCCTGTCGATCAGTATGTCGCTGATTGCGGTTTTTATTCCTATCCTTTTCATGGCCGGCATCGTCGGACGGTTGTTTCGCGAGTTTGCGATCACCCTCTCGACGGCCATCGTTGTCTCGATGGTCATCTCCCTGACCACCACGCCCATGATGTGCGCCTATCTGCTCAAGGATGAGAGGGCAGTCAAGCACGGCCGCGCATATCGGATCAGTGAGAGGGGATTTACGTGGATGCATCTCCACGTACAGCCGCTCCCTGACCTGGGTGCTGAAGCATCCCGGGCCGGTGCTGACCCTCCTGCTGCTCACCATTGCGTTGAACTTTTATCTCATCGACATTATCCCCAAGGGGTTCTTCCCCCAGCAGGATACGGGAGCCATCACAGGCAGCGTGCAGGGGACCGCAGGACGCATCGTTTGCGGTGATGAATAACTCGATCCTGCAACTGGTAAATGTGATCAAGGCCGATCCGGCTGTCGCCAATGTCATTGCCCATACCGGCGGCGGCGGCGCATCCAATGGCGGCATCATCTATATCGCGCTGAAGCCGCTGAATGTGCGCAAGATCTCGGCGGCGGCGATTATCAATCGTCTGCGGCCCAAGTTGAACCGGCTTCCGGTTGCTTCGGCATTCCTGCAGGCGGCGCAGGACCTGCGCATCGGCGGACGATCGAGCAATGCCATGTACCAATACACCATTCAGTCGGACAACGTGGAGGATCTGGCGCATTGGGGTCCCATCCTGCTTGCGGGAATGCAGAAGCTGCCCGGCTTTCAGGATGTGAGCAGCGATGCGCAGAATAGCGGTCTGCAGGAGTTGATCAGCTATGATCGCCCCACCGCGGCGAGGCTTGGCATTACGCCGCAGTCTTTAGATCAGTCCCTCTACAGCGCCTTCGGGCAGTCGGAAGTCTCCATCATCTACACGCAACTGAACCAGTATTACGTGGTATTGGAGGTAGCGCCGCAGTACTGGCAGAGTCCCGATGGATTGAAGAACATCTATCTGAATACCACCGGCAGCGGCGTCGTTCCGCTTTCCACGGTAACCTCGGCGCAAGCCAGCACCACCCCGCTCATCATCAATCACACCAGCTCCTTCCCCTCCGTCACTGTGTCGTTCAACCTTGCCTCGAACATGTCGCTGAGCGATGCCACGCGCCTGGTTACACAGATGCAGGAGCGGCTGATTATGCCGGGAACCGTACGCGGCTTTTTTGCCGGGACGGCGGCGGCTTATCAAACCTCGCTCGCCAGTGAGCCGCTTCTTATCGGAACGGCGTTGCTGGCGGTGTACATTGTTCTCGGCATTTTGTACGAAAGCCTGGTCCATCCTCTTACCATCATCTCCACCTTGCCTTCGGCGAGCGTGGGCGCCATGCTCGCGCTCATGCTTTTCAAGATAGACCTCAACGTGATCTCGATCATCGGCATCATCCTGCTGATCGGCATCGTGAAAAAGAACGCGATCATGATGATCGATTTTGCGCTGGTTGCGGAGCGCGACCGCGGCAAGAGCACGACCGAGGCCATCTTTGAAGCCTGCCAGCTTCGCTTCCGTCCCATCCTGATGACCACCATGGCCGCCTTGTTCGGCGCGTTGCCGCTGGCCTTCGGTACGGGAACCGGCTCGGAGCTCAGGCGTCCGCTTGGCATCACGATCGTCGGTGGATTGATTGTGAGCCAGATGCTGACTCTCTACACCACGCCCGTCGTTTACCTGTTCTTCGATCGCTTGCGTCTGCGCTTCCGGGGCAAACAGGCAGTAACTCTTTACCCCGGAACCGCGGAGGCCACGTAACAAACGATCGTTTTGGAGCGCTCGCTATGAATAAGTCGATCATGCAATCCCGGAGCCCGCTCGCGGCTTGGTGCGTACTCGCTATCGCCGCGCTTTGTGCTGTGCTGGCTGGATGCAATGTCGGGCCAAAGTATCTTCCGCCAACAGCCACGGCGCCTGGCGCTTTCAAAGAGTCTCCCACGCAGTTCAAGGAATCCGATGGATGGACCGTGGCCCAGCCCCAGGATGCAACTCTTCGCGGCAAGTGGTGGGAGATCTACAACGATGCGGAATTGAATTCGCTCGAAGATCAACTCGACATCGACAACCAGAATATACGGCAGGCTTTCGAAAACTTCATGGAAGCGCGAGCCCTGGTGCGCGAGGCGCGCTCGCAGTATTTTCCTACCGTAAGCGTAGGCGGTTCCTATACCCGATCGCAGGCATCTTCCAACGTCGGCTCCGCGGCCGGCACCGGTACTTCAAGCGGTCAACAGACGCAGGTGTTTGCTTTTCCGGCCGATGTGTCATGGGAGCCCGACCTTTGGGAGAAGGTTCGCAACACAGTGCGCGCCAGCCAATACACTGCCCAATTGACCGCGGCTGACCTTGAAAATGAGCGGCTGACTGAACAGGCGAGTCTTGCCGAATACTTCTTTGAGATTCGCGGTCAGGATGCATTGCAGCAGATCCTCGACGACACGGTGGAAGCCGACAGGAAGGCATTCGAAGTTGTGCGGGCTGCCTACGACACTGGCGTTGGCGACCAGATTTCCGTTGTTGAAGCGCAGACAATTTTGGAGAGTGCGCAATCCGCGGCAATGAACCTCGGAATTGCGCGCGCGCAGTATGAGCACGCCATCGCCACGCTCATCGGCAAGCCGGCTTCTGCGTTCTCCATCTCGATCGAGCCGCGGACCAGCGCGCCTCCTCCAATACCGGTCGGAGTGCCGTCCCAACTGCTCGAACGGCGTCCTGACATCGCTTCTGCGGAGCGGAACATGGCAGCCGCGAATGCGCGGATCGGAGTTGCTTATGCCGCCTTTTATCCTGCTCTGACGCTCTCCGCTGGCGGCGGCCTGGAAAGTTCGGCCATCAAGAACATTCTGAAATGGCCCAGCCGTTTTTGGTCTGTCGGCCCATCGATCTCTGAGACCGTTTACGATGGGGGCCTGCGTCGCGCAACGGTAAATCAGTACATCGCAACGTACAATGCGAATGTTGCCGCGTATCGCCAATCGGTGCTCATTGCATTCCAGCAGGTGGAAGATTCGCTCGCGGCGGTCCGCATCTTGTCACAACAGATTCGTCGCCAGCAGGAAGCTGTCGACTCGTCCCAGACATTTCTGCGCCTCGAGTTGGGGCGGTACGATACCGGCATCGATCCTTACATCGACGTGGTCATAGCGCAGACCACCCTGCTCGCCAGTCGGCAGTCCCTGGCGACTCTGCAAGTTCAACAGATGACAGCGTCGGTTCAACTGATCGAATCCCTGGGCGGCGGTTGGGACCGGTCGCAGTTGCCTACGCCTGTCCAGGTAACGCAAGCTCCCCCGAAATCAGCGACCATGATGTCAGGAACCGCGAGTCAGCATTAGATGGTTAAATCAATTTCTCTACGGGTGACGGGACGTTCATCCTGTAGCCGCTTCCTGAGCGTTCGGTTCTCGCCGTGAAGATCCGCTTGATGCCCGGGTATCTAAATCCAGCGCCACCTTTGCCGCGAGAGTCCTCGCATCGCCACTACGGCCGAATGACAGCTAAAGAACTCGGAGCACTTCCTGGAAGAGAATTTCTTGCCCAGGATTTGCCTAAATTCCCGCCAAAAGCGGAAACGGCCTCCGAGTCGCATTCGGAAGCCGTTTAGAATCTGAAGTTGATTGGTTGCGGGGGCTGGATTTGAACCAGCGACCTTTGGGTTATGAGTAGCCGGGAACTCACACATTTTACAGACTTTACAGCACTTATGGCGACCCGGAAGTACGGAAAAGTACCCTCTGGACACCCTATTGGGAGTCTATTGGGAGTCTGTTTTGGAGTCTGAACCCAACAACTCCTCAGTTCTCGACTCCGCGAAGCGAAAAATTGACTAAAAACAGACTCCCGTAAACCCCAAACAGACTCCCAACTGACTCCCATTGTCGAATAACAATTATTACTATCAAGTGCTTGCAGGCTCTCGTCTTGATTCTAAAATTGAAAATTACCTCCCTAAACGTCCGCCCAACGGTCGTTGGATTGGCGGCCTTCGCACCTCGATCTTTGACTTCCTATCCGGAAGCCTGCTCCATACGGAATGAATCCTTGTGGTCGATGAGCCAAGGCCGAAAACCGGAGATTCCTATTGCATTTCACGCCGTGAAATGATTTATTACATTACATGGACAGAATTAAGCCTCGCTGGTTTAACAGCAATCTCCAGGCCGCCCTGCGAGTCTTGCCTGTGACCGTATTGACGGGCGCGCGGCAGACCGGAAAAACCACCCTGACCCAGGCGCTTGAACCCGCGCGCACCTATTTCACTCTCGACGATGTCGGAATTCTCGACCAAGCGGAGCGCAACCCCGATTCGCTGCTTTCTGCCCGTCCAGTCATTCTCGATGAAGTCCAGCGCGCGCCGCAGATCCTGCTTGCCGTCAAGCGTGCCGTTGACACCAGCCGGAGGGCCGGAGATTTCATCCTGACCGGCTCGGCCAATCTCCTGTTGATGAAGCAGGTGGCGGAGACGCTGGCCGGCCGTGCCATCTACCTCGATCTGCCGCCGTTTTGTCCAACTGAGTGGCAGGAGCGCACAGGCGCTCTGTCGCCGCTGGATCGTTTGTTCGCCCCGGATTTCGATTGGCATGAATGGCCGGATGAACCGGGCGACTGGACAGCTTGGCTCGTGCGGGGAGGTTTTCCGCCAGCACTCGAAATCAAGTCGGAAGCAGACCGCGGTCTGTGGTTCGCCGCTTACGTGCAAACGTATCTGGAGCGGGATTTGCGCCAGTTGAGCGCCATCTCCAGCCTGCCCGATTTTCAGCGCCTGATGATACTGGCCGCGCAACGGACCGGCAAGCTGCTCAACCAGGCTGACCTTGCGCGCGACGCCGCGCTCAGTCACCCGACTGCACACCGGTACCTGAATCTGCTGGAGACCGGATGTATGATCACGCGCCTCCGTCCTCTGGCGACCAATCCCACGGCGGCGCTGGTGAAAGCGCCAAAGTTGCTTTGGACAGATTGTGGGCTTGCTGCCTGGCTTGCCGGAATCCGATCGTCCGCCGAGGTGACAACCAGAATCGACAGTGGATTCTGGTTGGAGCAAACCCTCTTTCAGACATTGGAGACTTGGCGGTCCCTCGATCCTCGACAACGTAAACTGCATTTCTGGCGCAACCGTTCGGGTCACGAAGTGGATTTCGTCTTGGAAGAAGCTGGCAAGTTCGTGGCGCTAGAGATCAAGGCGAGCAGTCAGGTGACGGCTCATGACGCGACCGGTATCAGCGCCTTCCGTGAAGATTTGAAACGCAAATCTTCTCTTGTAAGGGGAGTAGTGCTTCACAGCGGCAAAGCGCGCCCGCTTGAAGAGGGCGTTCTAGCGCTGCCCTGGGGATGGATGGTCCCGGCATTGCAGAAGAAATGATGGCCTCCGTGTCAAGCTCAATATCACCTGTACTATCAACGATTTAACCGAACACCGAATACCGCCTAAGCACCTGTATTCACGTGTAAGACGTATGAGTTTTGGGTAAATCCTTGGGTAGATTTCGGATAGGAGATTGCTCCCCGCCCTGTGGATTTTATTCGCTTTTATTTCGCCTATACTCATGCAATGGCATTCGGCTTTCCAAGCGTAGAGCGGAGACTGTTCGTCGTCACCTGCAAACGGTGCCGCCGAGATGTGGCCGCTGGCAGGGATGACTTTCCATTTCAATCCATCACCGTGGAATGCCCTCTCTGTGGCGAACTTCGCCGGTACCTGCCTTCCGAGGTCTTCCTCGGTCGGCCTGACCAACTCATCACCCGGCAGCAGCGGACTGGAGGACGGTGATGTTCGATCCTGACGCAGGGATGCCACGGCTGAATAAGAGCATGGTCTACCTCGGGGCGTGCCTCATCGCCGGTATCCGGCTGGCACGGGAGCGGCAGGTCAACGTCCGCGTCGTCCCGACTAGCCACGCGATTGACGAGTCCGTTGAACTCGCTCACGAGATTTACAATCGAGTGTTCCGAATAGTTCCGCAGAAATTGACCGAGAAGTGAGGAGAACACGCCTATGACGATGAGCAGGTTAGTTCCCCGAACGAAGAAGACGAAGCAACTTGCCGTTCTGCTGGTCACCGCCATCATATACACGTGCTGTTTCTTTTACCAACTCCAATTTGAATCAGAAGAGAATGCAGTTTATTCGGCTTTTTGGTATTCAACCCCTGCAATGGCTTTTGGCGCAATTGCATTGTGGTGGTTTGCACAAGGCAAGAAGGACGAATGAATTCGGCTGGCTGAAACTCGCGGGTTACAGGGAGGGTGAGCCATGTGCGGACGATACGGCAGACGAGCGGACAAGCAGCGCATCGCAGAGTGGATGCAGACCCACAACACTGATGTTTTCGATGACACGTATCTAGCGCCGTCCTACAACGTCGCTCCGCAGTCGTTTCAGCCGGTCGTGCGGCTCGATACGGAGACGGGTAAACGCGAGTTAACTGTCATGCGTTGGGGGCTCGTTCTGTTTTGGGCGAAGGACGCCAAGATGGCGTTCAACACCATCAACGCCAAGGCGGAGACCATCACGACCAGCCCAGCTTACAGAGAAGCGATGAAACGTCGGCGTTGCCTTGTTCCCGCAGATTGGTTTTACGAATGGCAGAGGGTCGATGCAAAGACGAAGCAGCCGTATGCCATCGCCATGAAGGACGCTGAACTCTTCGCCTTTGCTGGCTTGTGGGACTCGTGGAAGGATAAGGAAAGTGGAAAGGTGCTCGAAACCTATATAGTCATCACGACTGACCCCAACGAGTTGATGCAGCCGATTCACAATAGAATGCCTGTGATTCTCCATCGAGGAGACTACGACAGATGGTTGCAGCCCGGTGAACCTTCCCACCTACCTGTGGATTTGCTGAGACCATACCCGGCTGAGGAGATGAAGGCATGGCCGGTGGGCAACGATGTCGGCAACGTGAGGAACAACCGGCCTGAGTTGATATTGCAGATTCCATCCCGAGGATAGATTGAGACCGTGGAGAAGAAGCGACAACACATTATCCCGAATTGCTATCTGAAATCTTGGTGTGACCCTCATGCGCCTATTGGTCAGACTTACATCTGGCGCATTTCAAAAGACGGGCAAACAAAACGAAAGAAATCTCCAGAGAAATCGTTCAGGGAATCAGACCGCTACACTGTCAAACTGGCTGAGGGTGGGCGTGGTCTTGCGGTTGAAGACGCGTTGGGGTCAATCGAGAGTCGATTCGTAAGAGTGCTAACGACGGTGCGCCAATTAGCCCCCTTGTCGCCGGAAGATCGAGCGGTGCTTTGCCTCTTCGCTGCCGCTATGCACTCACGGTCTTGTAGCAATGGAGACCACTGGAAAGGCCAGTATGAGAACTGGTATCGCCATGTTCTCGATGCGGAGAACGCATACAGGACGAGGCACACGCGGTCTGACGAACTGTCGGAGCTTATCGTGAACGCACACGGTCAGACCGCAACATGGGGAATCCAGATTGAAACCCCAAGACTCATGAAGATGAACCTAACTATCATCCACTGCGATGATGTATTTGGGTTTATAACGAGCGATGATCCCTGCGTCTGGTTCAATGAGGACGTGCTGAAAAGCCCTAAGAGGCTTAGAATACCTGCGCTCGGACAGCTCAACATCGAGGTTACACTCCCGCTTACTCCGCATCGTCTGTTGTTCATTTCCCATCATGATTTCCCCGAATACTGGCACGTTGGGGAAGACGTAGTGGATCAGTTGAACCTGAGAACGCGAGCACTCTGCACCAAGGAGTTCATCTCTCTGACCGGTGAGGTAAGGCAAAGCTGGTTGGACTAGCCGACGATTCTTGCGACTTTGGTCTTCGACAGCCCCAGTTCGGCAGCGATTTTGCCCAAAGAGCGTCCCTCCCGGTGGAGGGTAATCATCCGCGCCCGGTCACACACCACACGCGGTCTGCCACCAACGCGCCCCTTCGCTCTGGCGCGTTCCAGCCCTGCCACAGTGCACTCACTTATTGCCGCTACCAACTGCTTAGTTGAGGACTCCAAAATGACCTATTCCGCCAACACTGATCCCGAACTCGCCGACTGGCTCCACTGGGCATCCGAGAGCGACGAAGTACCGGGCTTCATCCGGGCAGTTGCCGAAGCCGCGTTCATCGCAGACTTGCCGAACTACGCCCTGTTGCGCCCGGTGATGTTGGAACTGATGCGGCAGAGACCTCGCGTATCTCCGGTTGAGTAAGCATCGTGCCTCCGATTTCGTCGCCGAGGGCTCCGGCACGCCGGGGCAGGGTCGGTATCAGATGTTTCGACGGCGAGGCCGCAACGAGCGGACGCAGCGGCTCACTGAGAAACTACTTCAATCCACCGCTGACGCCAGGGGAGCGGGAGGTCGCTGATGCTGAAGGGTGGATACTGGGTGTAGTCTGATTCGATGCAAACGAGGGTGGTGTGTTCGTGATGTCGCCGAGCCAACTGAGACGCAGAATCCGAAAGCTTCCTGCTCTGCCGCCTGTCACGGCACAACTTGAAGCCGCTTTGGCAAAACGTGGGACTCCTGACAACAGTGTTGAGCGATACTCTTCCCAAAGAGAACACTGGCTGTGCTGGTTGGGAGCTTACGACGGGGCTGGCTACTACGGACGTGAGAACTGGAATCGCACTGCTGAATTTGTGTACAACCACATCAATTGTCCACCGATGGCACTCTGGCTTGGCGAAGCGTCCGGGGTAGAAAAGGCGGCAGTAGTCAAAGCGAAGAATGCCGCTCTTCGCGCCAAGCCAAGCTTTCCGTCTCAGTCCGCAGCAATTCGAAAAGTAATCCCGTGGACTGCCATCGAAGCGAATTTGAAGAACACTTGATTGGCGGACAATTACAGGTGACGGAAATCATGAAAGAACGACATCTCACTGTTGCATTTTTTGCTGCTATTGTTTTCACCCTACCTCCCGGCGTAGCGGGACAAGTGCAGCCGACGCTCGTCGGCATCCTTGAGGACAATCCGGGGCACTATGCCGGTAATCCACATTATCGTGATGTGCGAGTTGTCTTTCGGACGGAAGGTGCAGGATGGGTCGCGTTCCCAAGCAACTGTCCAGACCAAGGTTGCTTGAAAACTATTGCGGCAAAGTTCCCGGCGCAGGTGAATTGGACAGTTGCATTCGACGGTAAACAGGTCGGGCAGGTAGTAAGCAGGACACCGCCGTCCTTTGACTTCTATGCAACGGTCGGCCAGCAGACCATCGTCGGCAGCGTTGCGCCACCTACGATTGGTAAGCCCTCTACAGACTTCGGAGGGTTCCTCGGTGAACCTGTTTATCGACCGTTGGTTGCCATCACCGAACCGAATTATCGTGACCCAGAAGACTGGAAGCCAATGCAGCTTTCTACTGCTACCACTGCTGCTGTCCGCAAGGCATTCCGAAGCCGCTTCCCGAAGGTGACAAACTGTAGCCAGCAGGACATTGAACACACCAAGCCATGGCCATACACCGATTCGAATATGGTGGTGAACAAGGCGTACTCCTCGACCCGACACTGGCTCATCGCCGAAGTGATACTGAGCGGGGGTGAATGTGACGGCCCTCCTGATGAGGCATTCACGTCTCAGTGGTTCGTTATCACGCCGGAGCAACAGGTGCGCTTTCTGGGTTCAAATATGTGGCTCGTTGATGCCGGGGACTATGACAATGATGGCAAGTCTGAACTGGTCTTCTCGATTGACGACTACAACCGGGGCGGGTACAAGCTGTTCTACGACGACTTCAGCCGAAGCGTCATATTCGAGTTCGGCTACCACTGATACACCGGACGCATTCGAATTGGAATATCTTATTCCGAACAATAGAATCGTTCCGCGTGTTCCGTGGCCGAAAGAAGATGATTGGCCGGTCTTCCATATCAGGATTACGAAACAGGCGGGAAAACGACCTGTAATCCATTGGTTGAATAAGCTAAGCACAGGAGAAGTTACTGAAACAGAGTTGACCCGCACAGAAGTCAAGGCGTACCTGCCCACCTACGTGCTCGGCTACTCTTCAGGACACAATGAAGTCCTGAGCCTGCCCTTCTTTAAAATGCGGTTCATTCAGTTTGATGAGTACTGCGACCACCTTGTCAAAGATGTTCCCTACGACGGCAAGCCGGAAGGCAGGATGATTTACTTGGATGAGCAGTTCAGTCAAGCCATCCTGATTTGCCATTTCCTTTTTCCCAACGATGCGATCCTTCGAGTGTTCGAAAAAGAGATAGGGCTCAAGGGAATTCAGCGGTTCCGCATTATCATTCGGAAATTCCACCGCCTACAGATTGCCGAGGAACGGCAGAAGTCCATGTCGCTCGAAGAGAAGAAGGACAAATTAAAGACTACGGTCGAATTGACTTCGAAGTTGTCCGGATACTACGACGATGAAGACAAACTGCAACTTCGGCTGATTGACAAGCTGATCAAATGCTCGACCGCCTTCCACGAAGGCGAGGAAGATTCTCCCAACGGCGAGGGAGGCGATCTCTACCTCGACTATTGGGTTAACGAGGCAACTAAAAAGGCCTTTCAATTCCATTTCAGTGAGAGAGTGGAGGACTCAGACGAGCTATCAAGCGCGAAGTCTGCGCTGAATCTGTTTCAGTCATTCCAGACATTGCTCATGCTGAACCATTACAAGGTGGACATTGAAACCAAGGCTGAGCTTTACAGGTCTGGCAGCCTCTATGTCAATGAGACAATATCTACGCCTGCCTCTCATGAACGAATCATGCGATTCAAGGAAGGCTCGCTCATCAAGAAAGATATACCAGAGACAATTTACATCAAGGCATTGTCTGATGGAGAGCATCAGCTCATCCACACCATAGGCCTTTGTCTTCTTTTCCGCCATGAGTCGGCGCTCTTCCTCCTTGACGAGCCAGAGACCCACCTCAACCCGGATTGGCGAGCTTCCTATGTATCCACTCTCCGGGCTGCTCTTGAAGCCGATTCTGCGACGAAGAACGTGATGCGCGAAGTACTGATTACATCCCACTCCCCGTTCATCATTTCTGATTGCAGACAAGATAATGTTCTTGTGTTTGAGAAGAACCCGGACGGTAAAGTGGTGTGGGACTTTGCGAAGTTCAACACCTTCGGAGCGTCCTCAAACGCAATCACGATCAAGGTATTTGGTCGGAAGGAGTCAATAGGTGGCGTTGCCGCGCTTGCGTTGGATGAACTGCGCAAGAGTCTGGTAGATAACGGTGATCCTGATGAGCTTATCGCAAAAGCAAACGACCTACTGGGCGATTCCGTGGAGAAGATCCTTTTTATTGACGCGGCACTTAATCGCAAGGAGGGGAAATAGCGTATGCTTTTCAGCTATGTATTTGTTCCCCACCCACTCGACACACTTGAAACGTGGACAGAGCACCTCGTGAAAGAAGTATGGTGTAAGCCACAGAAGCGTTTTAGAATCGGACTCCTCACCCCAGCGTTACAACAGGTTGTGCGTGAATCCAGAAAGAATGCAAGAGAACAGGATTATTTATGGACGCCTATAAAGACGATCCACAATATCTGTCGTGACGGACTTTCTCCTGCTCAACGATCTGATCTTGCAAGGTGGTTCGACAATAACAACGACATTGAAGGACTGTGCTCCGGTCGCAATGGAGTGTCACCGGTAACTTATGAGATGATCAGGCAGATCAACGAACAACTCGCCAGTGAATTAGAAGCATTTTTCACGAACCTGTGGACCAAGGTGCGCCATCTTAAACCAGTTATGGACCGACTCGGCACTCTTGCAGATCACTATAGTAAGTTCAAGGATATAAATCTTAAAATCTGCCCCTTCTGTGGCCTGGCCCGTCTCGAAGGAAGATATAGCGATGTCCAAGATGATTATGATCACTATTTACCAAAAGATAAATATGCATTCAATGCAATATCAATGAAAAACCTAGCACCGATTTGCGACAAGTGCAACAAGAAATTCAAGCTAAGACAAGACCCATTGCACAAAGAAGACGGTTCTCGACGAAAGGCGTTTTACGTATTTGCAACCCAAGACCCGAAAATTGAGTTGCGGATCACGGTAATCTCGGTAAATGGCCTACCCGTTAACCCTTCTAAACTCCGTCCAGAGAATATCCTGGTCGATATATCTGCACCGGGACAGGAGGAAGAACTCGAAGGCTGGAAAGAGGTATTTAGGATAGAGGACCGATATAAAGATTTATGCTGCGAGGATGGTGCCGGCGGATACTATTGGCTGGAACAGGTACTTGGAGAAATGAAATATAGGGGGCAATCGCCAGCGGAAGCCCTGGCAACAGTCCGAAGGGCAGCCTCAGCATCGAAATGGGCAGATGCCAATTTTCTGAAACTTCCGTTTCTTGATGGGTGTCAAAAAGCCGGCTTCATCAGGTGAAGCTTAGAGACGTATGAGTAAGAGTGCTTTTAACAGCCGACGTGGGATGAACTCAAGATAGACCCGTGAAAAGCTCTTGGGGGGAGACTGAGAGCGCCTTCGCCAGCTTGACGATGTTCTCCAGGGCCACGTTCCGCTCGCCGCGCTCGACGCCGCCGACGTAGTTGCGGTGCAGGCCGGCCCGTTCGGCCAGTTCCTCCTGGGAATAGCCCCGCTCGTCGCGGAGTTGCCGCAACCTTGCGCCAAATCGAGACTTAACGGAGCGTGGGGCCACATCTCCATGCTCGAAGGCTGACCACTATGCGTCTACACACGATGAGTGTGATAATGTCCTGGTTGGAGTTGCCCTCGATGGGTCGCTCTCGCCCGGTGAGCTGCTGGAAGCGGCCGGAGATGACGGGAAATTCATCGAAATTGATCTTGCATCGGGGTGGGAGGAGTACGATTCTAAAGGAGAGGAGGGAGAATTTGTGAACACAGATTTCATCGACTGCCCGGAAGTGGCAGGCAAGACGATTCAATTGCTCCGGATTCACCGGGACACCGGCGACGGATCGAGCGTCCAGATTGAGTTGACAGACGGAACCAGCTTCACCTGCTACGTCACGGTGCGTCCAGCCGTGGAAGCATCCTTATATAAGGGTGGCGTCGGGAGCCCCGGAAACCATCCGCGACTACAAATTCTAGGCAAATCCTCCCCCACAAAACCCGGTCGTTATTCCCAAATGGAATAACGGTCTCCCTGGAATTCATTGGACGCGGCCCCAAAACCGCCATAACTTTGCCCTAATGCTGACGCCTGAGTCAGCGGAGGTGCAAAGTGAATCGATTCCACCGTATCTTCCGACGCGACGCCAGTCGCAATCGGCTGCTCATTCCGTCCGCCAACCGGCTGACGGGACCAACCCTCAAAACCACACTTCTCTCTGCCATCCGCACGATGGCTCCAACCCTTCTTGCGCTCTCGTTTGCCGGCGTGGCCCATGCCCAGGGAACGATGGACTTCTCCGGCGCGACCACGCTGATGACCACCTTCAAAACCTTCGCCATCTATGCGGGCGCGGTCATCTGCTTCGGCGGACTGATCTTCGCCGGAATCCGCATGATGTCGGGCAGTTTCCAGGACGCGATTCCCGGCCTCTTCGGCGCGCTCTTCGGCGCTGGCGTGCTCGGCTGGGGCGCTGGCTGGATTGGCTCGCTCACCGGGCAGACGATGCAGTAGGAGGCGGCCATGACCAAGCGAGGAGAACCGTTACCGATCAATCAGGCGCTGAATAGGCCACGAGCCAAGCTCGGATCTCGACCTCAGCGCATGGATGGCGATTGTATTCGTCTGCGTAACGGTTTTCCTCGTTGGGTTCCGCGTCGTGGCGCTGATCGCTTTTCCGTCGCTGGCCGTCGAGCGCATGGCTCATCGTCCGCAAACATCCGAAGATGTTCGAGCTTTGGGGCTTGAGTCTGAGCCAGAGGTCCTACTATGACCCGCGTAAACACTGAGCAACAGAAATACACGCCGTGGTTCGCCAAGGCCGGAGCCGCGTGCAGCATCGTTCCGATTGCACGCTTTGTCAACGACCGGATCTTCGCGCTGAAGGGCGGCGGCTATGGTTGCCTCTTTTCGCTCGCCGGTATCGACGAAGAAGGCGTGACCGATCAGGGGCTTGAAGCACAGGTGCGCTCGATTGAAGGCGCGTTGCGCGGACTGCCGGAAGGCGCATGCCTGTACCAATACACGCGCGTCATGTCCGGCTTCGATCTGCCCAAGAAAGCGCAGTACGGCAATCCGGTCACGCAGGTTTTCGTCGATGACCGGCTGGCCTTTCTTGGACAAATCGGCGGGCTTCCGCCGCATCGACCTGCATTGGTGCCTGACGCTGGAGCCGCCGAAGGCAGCGGCCTTTGTCGCGCAAGCCGAAGGAGCACGGTACCGACACAACGCGAATGCTGGCCGATCTTGAGAAGACGGCCACGCTGCTCGAAGGCCATCTCAGCGGTTCACTTGGATTGCGGCTGCTCGACAAGAACGCCGTCTTCCAGTTTTTCAGTTATCTTTTCAATCTTGAAGAATGGGCAGCCGGGTACACGCTGAGCGCCGATGACGGCGTGGACCGCCAGATCGTGAACAGCCCGGTTTCCTGGCACAGCGACCATCTCACCATTGGCCGCCGTTACGTCCAGATGTTCTCTCTGAAGACGACGCCCGAGGCGTCGCGGCCCTGCCTGTTCTCCGGACTCATGGCGCTCGATTGCGACAGCATTCTTTGCACGACGTGGCGGCCGAAGTCCACCACCGCAGCGCGCAGCGAGATCGACGCACAGGAAAAGTTCATCTCGTTCTTCAAAGTCGGCGTTCTGACGCGCGTCATGAGCGGGCGCGATACGGCTTCACTTGAAACCGGCGCAGGCGCGCGGGCCGCCAATACGCAGGTCGATGACCTGGGCGAAGTCATCCGCTCGCTCGACAAAAAGGCGCAGGGCGAGTTCTCGCTCCGCTTCCTTGTGGCCGCGCGCAGCGTGGACGAGCTGCGCGGCATTGCGCCCGCCGTGCATCGCGTCTTCGTCGATGCGCGGGCGCAGGTGATGGAAGAGACGCTGGGCAACCTCTCGGCGTTCTACGCGATGTTTCCCGGCAATGGCAAGTTCAACGTCTTTCCGATGTGGCTGGCAGAGGATCATCACGCGCGACTTTCGTCTGTTTTCGCGCCGCAATCTCGGTCATCCGTATTCGGAAGACCTCGATAACGAGTATCTGAACATCTTCGAGACGCGCACACGGACGCCATTCTTTCAGGACGTGTATGTGGACGGCGTGCGCGTCATGCTGATCCTTGGGCCGACGGGAACCGGCAAGAGCGTTCACGGCAACATGGCCATCGCCCATGAACAGAAGTACGGCGGGTTCACCTACATCTTCGACATCGGCGGCAGCTACGAGAGTGTCGTCGAGCTGTACGGCGGGCGCGTGGACCGCATCGGCAAAGACGGCCCGCGCGTAAACCCCTTTCGCGCTGGAGCCGACCGAGAGCAATATCACGTTTCTCTATTCGTTCGTCAAACTCCTGCTGATGAACGGCGGCGCGGAGCTGGAGCCGGAAGACGATGACGTGATCCACAAGGCCGTGCGGGATATGTACCTGCTCGACGCTGAGAACCGCCGTCTCTCGAATCTCTTCCTTCCGAAGAAGCTCGACCGGTATCTCTCGAAGTGGGTTGGCAAAGGCGTCTATGCCGCTATCTTCGACAACGTCGAAGACAGCCTCTCGCTCTCGCGTCTTCAGTGCTTCGACTTCCAGGGCGTCAATAACGAGCAGTACGCCGACCTGATTGAGCCGTTGATGGTGTGGCTGCTGCGCCGCATCAACGACGTGCTCTATAACCCCGCCAATCTTGGCGTTCCCAAGCACATTCTCATCGAAGAGATTTTCTCTTCGATGAAGAACCGGCAATTGCTAGAAGGCGCGCTCGCTTCGATCAAGACCGTGCGCAAGAACCTCGGCGGCGTTACGATGATCGGCCAGTCCGCCGAAGACCTGGGCGCAAACGCCGACAGCATCGTGAACTCCTGCACATCGTTTCTGTTCTTGAAAGACGCCACCTTCAACCGGAAACGGTACGCCGAACTCTTCAAGATGAACGAGCAGCAGCTTGCACTCTTCGAGAGCTTGCAGGACCGCGAAGGTCTCTACATGCGCCGCGACGGATTGACCAAGGTCGTCAAGCTCAATCTCGATAACCGCAGCTACGCAGTCTTTTCGACCAAGCCGAAAGACCGCGTGCGCCGGACCAGGCTGATCGCCAAATACGGACTCACGGAGGGCATCACACGATTCGCCCAAGGCGAGTCCGAATAACCCCAACATCACACCGCAGAAAGGACTTGAGAATATGCGCCCCACCATTTTTGTCTCTTTTTCCCTTTGCATGATGCTGGCTACGAGCCAACTTCATGCTTCAACCGAAACGCATCCCCTGCAACCGAGCGCGCCGCGCACGGTCACGGTGTCGGAAGCGGATACGCCGCCGCAGATTCGCGCTGGCCTTCTGCAATCGACGCTCATCGTTCTGCCCAACGAGGAGAAAGTAGCCAACGTCTTCGCCGGCGACACGGTGAACTGGATCTTCGACGGCGGTCACGTCGCTTCGCGCTTCATCAGCGTCAAGCCCAAAACAGCGAATGCAGCCACGGACATTCACATCGTCTCCGATCACGGCAACGAATACACCCTTGCACTCGCGCGAGGTCTCCGATGATTCCGATCCCCACTTCGATTCCAAGGTCTTCATCGCGCCCGGCGATCAGGCCGCCAAGGACCGGCTGGCGCAGCTTCCGGTGTTTGTGCCGGTTGCCGAACTGGATAAGGCGAAACAGGAAGCTGCTGCCGCGAAGGCCGCTCAGGAGGCGGAACTCAAAGCCGAGACGACGAAGGCTGAGCAGTACCGCAGCGAATATCCCGGCTCGCTGCACTTTGATTTCGTGTGGGACGAGCGCAAGGGCAAGGAACTCGGCCTCCAGCAAATCTGGCGCGACGACAAGTTCACCTATCTGCGCGGTCAGTTCCAGGAGACGCCCGCGCTCTACGAGCTGAAGGACGGCAAAGGCTCGCTCATCAACTTCGATTTCAACGGTGGACTTTACACCGTTCCGAAGCAGTTGGAGCACGGGTATCTGGCCATCGGCAAACAGAAAGTCGAATTCCATCGCGAGGGAGGCGCGAAGTAGCCATGACCGAACAGAACCCAAACACGCCCGCAACCATCCCGGAACAGCCGGAGGCGAAGCCACCGCTCAAGAAGAGTATGCCGGTAGTCATCGCACTGGTAGCGATTCTTGCCATACTCGGCATCGCCAACGTAACCAGTCTTCTGCGCGGCAACAAGAAGACGGCACCGACAAGCGCGCTGCCGATGCGTCCGGCCTCGCCCAGCGCGCAGCAGGTATCGAGCTTCGAGACACAGCAGCAGTTGCAGGCGCAGCATGACGCCGAGGAAAAGCAGCGTCAGCAAGAGTTGTTGGCGGCGATGCAACAATTCCAGAACGCCGAGGGCACGCCCGGTCCCGAATCGACGAATGCCGCGCCGATGACAGCGGCGCAGCGCGATGCGATCTATGGCGGGAGTTCCAATGCTCCGCAGCACACCTCGAATGTCTCGGAGGCGCAGGCCGAGGCCAAGCAACGGACACTGGCGCGTGAAAAGCAGAAGCAGGACGCCATCAACAGTGACACGATGGCGATTGATTTCGCGCACACGGGTGAAACTGCGAATTCCTCCGCGCAGAATCCGCAGACAGCCACTGTGCTTGCGGAACGCGCGGAAGCGCCCTCTTCCGTGAAATCGGAAGAAGGCGCAACCGCTGGCGGCGCGCCGTCGCAGAAGAGTTCCAACGCTGCGACAGCATCGGAGCAATCACCGGCGACGAACACCAAAACCGACCCGATGGGGCCGTATCCGTTCGACCAGTATCAGGGCCGTCTCTATCGAATCTTCGAGGGTACGGTTCTCGAAGGCGTCGTCACCAACCACATCGACGGCGGACTCAACGGGCCGATTCTGGTCATGCTGACCACCGACTACTACTCCCACGACCATCAACAGTTGCTTATGCCGCAAGGCACGCGCCTGATCGGCACCGTGCAGAGCGTGGGCAACGCCCAACAGCGCAAGATGTTCGTCACCTTTCATCGCGCCGTTTGCCCGGATGGATTCTCGCTCGACTTCGACAAGTACATCGGCCTTGATCCGCTTGGGACGACGGGACTCGCAACCAAAGTCGATCACGGATACTTCCAGGCCTTCGCCGCTGCCGCCGCCATCGGCGGTATCGGCGGCCTTGCGCAGATCGGCAACAACGGCAGCGTACTCGATCCCTCGACCGAGATTCGCAATGGCATCTCGGAGCAGACGGCAAGCGAAGGCGAGCAGATATTGAATCACTTTCTCAATCGCTTGCCGGTCATCACCCTCAAGGAAGGCTCGCGCGCCCGCGTCTATGTGGGCCGCGACATTCTGATTCCGTCCTATGCGGAACATCGCATGGACCCAACACTGTAGAACCGGAGACTGGCCATGATTGAGCAAAGCGAACGATCGCGGCATCTGATCGAGGTTTCGCGCCGTGCCATGCACCGCGGTCATGATGCGTGGGCAGCGTTCAACGAGAGCGACAAGGTGACTGTCGCACTTGTGCTCAATCGTGCCGACTGGCTCGAAGAGTTTGGCTGCACCCTGGCCGAAGCCATCGAGGAGGCGGGCGAGGAATGGATCGTCGTCATTCCTCGGATTGCCCGCGAGCTACTCAACGAAGGGCTATGACGTGGCGCGGCAGCCAATTCAACCAACAACAGGAGGTACTATGCCAACGCAACTCAGGAAACATCGCAAATGGCTCGTGATTGCGGCAGCAGTTCTGCTGACCGCAACGCCCAGCTTCGCGCTCTTCGGACTCGGAGACATCGTCTTCGATCCGACCAGCTACGCCAGCCTGATCCAGCAACTCACCACTCTCCAGACGCAGTACAACATGCTCAAAAACAACATCACCCATTTCTCGCTCAAGCAGCAGTGGCAAACGACGCTGCACACGCTTGAAAACGCAAACGTCGCCAATATGTTTGGCGAGACGGCAGGCATCAAGATTGCGCTCAACACCAACTCTCCTTCTACTTCGACCACGGCGTGGAAGACGGCCACGGTTTCGATGAACAGCGGCACGAGCAGCTACCTCGCAGGGACAGCCTCTCGGCAGCGCGCGCATGTCGCAACTCGCCATGATCGAAACGTCGGATTCCATCTCTCCCGACTGCCTCACAGCAGTGGGCCAGTACCGGACCAACAGAACCGAGAACTCCACGGCCAATTCCTCGCTCCTTTCGGTCAGTTCGACATCTCGAGCGGCACGAACAGCGAAGTCCAGCAACTCAATCTTTTGAACGCCGCCGAAGCTCAGAAGCTGAGCGAGATGCAGTCGCAGGGAACGCTTCATCCTGCCTTGCCGGGCAGATGACCGTCGCCAACATGGAACGGCGCAATGCCGCTGTCGAAGACCTCAATACCGCGGTCTTCGTGCAGCAGCAACGCGCGACGAACGATACCAGCGCTGCCAGCGAAAGCAATACCTGGCAGACCTATCTTCCATGAGTTGAATGGCGGACTGAAAACTTGCGGCGCTGGCCGCCCAGCCAGCGCCGCCCCTGATTCCAGTAGAGAGGTGACGACTATGATTTCACCGACACTTGTTGGCCCAGGCATTACCGAGCGCAAGTTCCGGCGTGGATTGGCTCTACCAGTTCACCAACAATCTGACGAATCTGACCACGCAAAACGGCGGCGCATTGACGCAGCTTGGACTGACCGAGCTGAGTTGCATCGCACTGTTCACGCTCATCAGCATGGTCATCAATTGGAACACCTCCGGCATGACCGTTGCGCTTCCATGCGCACCCGGTTCGCGCCGGCGATCTGACGCACTTTCTGTTGCGGCTCATCGTCTGCTGCCTGCTTATCAATTACTGGGTGAATCCGCTCCCCGGCGCGAGCTTCGGCCTCAACCACTTCTTCAGCTACATCGCCCAGGCGATGGTCGCGGCTTTCGACCAGAGTTCGCTGGACAACTCTGCTTCAGCTTGTTCAAAACCGCCGGCGACAACACCGCCATGCCATCGCTCATGGCTCCGGTCCAGATCCTTTGCTACTTCGTGGTGCAGGGCTGCTGGGGATTGCATCGGCGATTCTCTTCCTCATCAATTGCAGTTCGTTCATCCTCTACGGCGTCACGGCGCTCTTCGGTCCGGTCTTCATTCCGCTGCTGATGACCAGGACATTCCGAGGGAAGTTCTTTCACTTCCTCGATGTGCTGCTTGGCTTCGCCATGATCCGCGCCGTGGCCGCCGCCTTCATCTTCGTGTGGTCCGGTTTTTTGAATGCCTTTATCCAGCAAACCTTCAATGGAACTTACTCGATGGAGATGTGGCTTGCGAATCTGATTCCCTGCACGATGGTCTTCATCGCCTTCATCATCAACATGCTCTTTATTCCGAGCATGACGCAGGCGATCTTTGGCGGCACGGCAGGGATGGCCGACAGCGTCTCCAAGGTCGGCGGAGCGGTGGCTTCCATCGCCATGATGGCCGGATGAGGAGGAGCGATATGTGGACCTATCTCTTCAGCTTCCTGCTCCTTCGCCGGCTCAGGCTTTCAAAGCCGTTCCGGTACGTGCTCGCGGTGCTCTTGATCGGCCTCTTCATCGTGGTCCTGATCTACACCGTGAGCCTGTTTCTCACGCTTGAAGAAAGGATAAGTGCATCCCCATGTCCACACGCACAGCTCCCATTGAAGCGCCGCTCACGCCGCGAGCAATCGCTGCTCGTTGACCACATCGGCAACGAAGTCTATGCGTCCCACTATGCCGAGCGGAAAGCCTACCGGCTCATCCTCGCCTGTGGCACGGTCATGCTGCTCGGTTCGCTCGGCATGAACCTGTCGCTGGCGCGCCGCCCGATTGCCAATCGCTACATTCGCATCGACGAGATGGGCCGCGCCCAGGCGATTCAATATCAGCGACCTGAACTACAGCCCGCGCGAGGGCGAAGTGCGCACCTATCTGACCGATTGGGCCAACTACCGCTACACGGTCAACCGGGACGTGATCGCCAAGAAATACCCGCTCAACTACTACTTTCTCTCGCAGGCTCTGGCGTCGCGCCTGATGGCCGAGGACAACGCAGAATCACCTCGTCTCTCAGGTCACGGCGGGGCAGATCGAAGCGAGCGACGTGCAGGTCCAGAACGTGACCATTACATCGATGTCCGAGGAGATGCTCCAGGGCGCACGCATTGCCCGTGGAACGGCGCTGATGGCAGTTGATCGGCTTCTACTCGCCAGCAGAATTCGCACGAGCCGCGCACGGAGCATTGGATGCTCAGCATCACCTACTATCTGAATCCGAAACAGGTCAGCGATCAGGCCCGTGTTTATCCGCAATACGAGTTCATCAATCCGCTGGGATTGACCATCACCGAGTTCCACGAAAACCGCGTCTCTGTCGATCCCGTTAGCACAGATCCAGACGCAGCTACCAGGGAGCAGCGCGATGAGTTTCGACCTGATTCTGCCGTTCTTTCCCGAAGAGTTGCGCGAGCTTCTGCTCGATCCATCGATCTCCGATCTGATGATCAATGGGACGACGGGTGTCTTTGCGGATCGCAATGGTGTCGTGGAGCAAATTGGACTCACGACAGCCGTACACGAACGAACGATTGCAGGCCGCCATTGAGCGCGTCGCGCGCATCCTTGGGCAGGACCTCACGACGCAGAATCCGATCCTCAATACGCGCTTGCCGGATGGCTCGCGCGTGGCCGTTGTCGGCTCGCCATCTTCGATCAACGGACCGACCTTCACCGTGCGCAAATTCAACCGCTGGTTCACCTCGGATGAACTGGTCGCATCGGGCAGCTTGCCCAGCCCATGTCCGGGATACGGTTGTACGACTGATCGGAGGACGGAAGAACGGCATTATCGCCGGTGGAACCGGCTCGGGAAAGACCACGCTGATGAAGGCTTTGCTCGATCATGTTCCGCTGCGTGAACGGCTGATCGTGATCGAGCAACCGGCCGAGTTGAAGATCGCCCATCCCAACGCAGTTCGCTGGGAGGCAGTTGCAGCGATTCCCGGCCAGGTTGCCGTTACGCCGAGCCAGCTTGTAGCCGCCGCTCTGCGGCATCGTCCCGACCGCATCATCATGGGCGAAATCCGCGACGAATGCGGCTATGACCTCTTGCAGGCGATGAACACCGGCCACGGCGGAACGCTCTCGACATTGCACGCGGATTCCGCCCTCGATGCACTCGACCGGCTGGCGGATATGGCGCTCAGCGCCAGGACCAATCTCAACCAGCAATTCATCCGGTCACAGACCGGAAAGGCAGTGGATTTTGTTCTCTACTGCGAACGCGATTCCACGGGCCGACGCCGGGTGCGCGAGCTGATCACCGTGAATGGATACAGCCACGCGGACCAGTGCTTCGAGACGGAGGAAATCTACCGGGCTTCCTCCACGGCGGCGGCATGAATTCAAGCGCGGACTGCACGGATGGAAACGCGAATCGGAGGCAGCGGCGATGCAAAGCCTTCTTGGGCACGGTGAAGCAAACGGAATCACGCCCTTGTTGTGCGCTCTTGAGCGTGACCACGCCGAATCGGAAGACACGCGATACCGGGTGCGAGATGCGGCTCTTTGTCCCAGAGGTCAGGCGGCGAGAAGTGTTGATCTGGTTTGCCGGGGAATGGCATCGCCAGGAAGCGGAGAGTTGCATTGTTCTTGAAGCGTGTCTCCCAGTTCCATTCCTCACTAGCTCGGTCACTGCTTCGGGGCCTATGCGACGCCCGGCGGCACAGCGCTCTTCTGCTTTCCGGACTCCTCTCCCAGAGCAGGTTACGGTTTCCATCTGCGACGGACCCTCCGTAAATGCAGAGCTTGGCGCTTGGGAGTCGCGCCCACTCGCATAGCTTCGCCAAGGTGTGACCCGAGCAGATCGGGAATTCAAAAACGGAGACACGATCATGTATCAGAACAAGGCTATCCTCATCGGCTTCCTCGGCGGCGACGCCGAAGTTCGCACCGGCAAGAACAACCAGAAGTTCACCACCCTTCTCACTCGCAACCAAGACCTCTTACAAGGACAAAGAGTCCGGCGAATACATCTCGCACACCGAATGGCATCGCTCGCATCGTCTTCGGCAAGCTCGGCGAGTTCGCGGCCACGCTCAAGAAGGGCGCGCACGTCCAGATCGAGGGCGAGATTCGCCACACCGAGTACACGCCCAAGAAGGCGAAGAAGCCGGTGCGCACCGACTCGATTCGCGTCAACTCCATCCTCAAGCTCGACCGCGCGGAAAAGGCCGCTGCGGAAGAGCAGGAAGCCGAACGAGGAGTTGCCCTTCGACGAAGCGGCCGAGTAGGCCGCTCCCCTCACGGTGAAAGCCCGGCAATCGTCCGGGCTTTCCTACTGGAAATGTCCCGTGGAATCGCGTTCTTGAGAGGTCAACCTATGAACCGAATTGCCGCCAACTTCCTCACCCGTTCCTTCGCTTCGTGCGAAACGATTGCGCTTCTGCTACGCCGGGAAGATGCGCCCCGGCCACAGCAGCGCGTCGTCACGCTTGAACAGGCTCTCGCGCCGCGCTATATGGCGTGGCTCAACTTCGAGAACGACAACGGCGCAAACATCTATGTCTCCGCCAATCCGCTCCACGCAGGCAGCCGCAAGCGCACCAAGGAGTGCATCGCTTCCGTCCGTCACATCTATATAGATATTGATGACAGACGGCGACGCCCGGCTCGCTGCGCTGCGGGCGTCCGATCTGGTTCCCACGCCGACCGCGATCATCTCGACTTCGCCGGGCAAATACCAGGCGCTCTGGCGAGTCGCCGGCTTCGACTTCGAGCGTCAGGAACAGACGCTCAAGCTGATCGCTCAAGCCTTCGGCGGCGATCCCGCTTGCACCGACCGAAACCGGGTGCTGCGCATTCCCGGTTTTCTCAACCGGAAGTATTCTCCCGCGCATCCTGTCGCGGTCGAATACCCGCCCGATGCGATCTACGGTCCAGAGGACTTTCGGCTTGAGAATATCGATGGCTCTTCCGTGCTGCCGCTCTGCGGAAACGCACGGAAGAAGCCCGCCCATTCAACTTCGTCGACGCACTCGCATTCCGAAGACGATTGGGCCTGGGTTTGCGCGCAGCTTGCCCACGATATGGACGCCGCGAAGCTGACCCGCGAACTTGCTCAGCGCCGCGCCGATAAATCCAATCCTCTCTACTACGCCCAACGCACCGTCGATGTCGCCTCGGCTCGCCTTTGGCTTGTCCGATGGCATCCCCATCGACGACGTAATCACCATGCTTGAAGTCCGCCGCCGCTTCGAGATTCCCGCCGCACTTTGCTCCGCTCGTGCGCGGGAGATTGCGGCCACCGCACAACGCATGATTGCCCGTCGAAAGACGGCCTGATTCCACAGTCCAAAGGAGTCTGATATGCCACTGCTTGAAGTCACACAAACCCGCCACATCAGCGCATCAATTCGATTGACTGATACGACTGCATTGCAGGTCGATCAGTATGCCGCATTCATCCACGCTTCCGCCGACGATGTTGTCGAGCAGGCGCTTGCCTATGTCTTCTCGAAAGACCGCGACTTTCAGGAGTTCCTGAAGTCGCCTGAAGCGCAGCGCATCACGCCAACTCTGCGCATCCGTCGCGTGCCTGCTTCCGAAGCCACTGAAACGCCTTCAAAGCCTGCATCGAAAGCGGCAGTCGCAGTGGGAGCGAAGGCATGATTTGCCTTCGCTTTCCTGCCCGGACCACTGCGGCGCTGCGCGCCGGAAGAATTTTCGATACTCCATCCCTCATAGGGTGCTGCTGAGGAACTTTGGTTCCTTACTGCGAACCCACTGTACGGATTGTTCTTATCGAAAACTCGGTTCCTGCTAAGGAACCAGACAAAGGAGAGAAAATGCTACTCCAGAATGATCCAGCCAAGGCTAAAAAGCGCAAGCTGAAAGGCCGCCCGCTACGTTCCCAGAGCATCGGAACGAAACTCACTGAGCAGGAAGAAACAGCGGTCCTTGCCGCCGCTCAAAGCCAGGGAAAATCGCCTGGAGAGTGGGTGCGAGACATCCTGATGGCGGCTGCGCCAAATCGCCTTTCTTCGGATGATTCCGCGCTATTTGTAGAACTCCAGTCGCTTCGTCTTCTGCTTATCAACACCCTTGAGCCGCTGTTACGCGGCGACAAGATGACCGCGGATCAATTCAAAGAGATGCTTCGCTACGTGAAAGCAAACAAGCGCAAGGCGGCGGAGGACACTCTCGCCAGCTATGCGGAAAGGAGCACGGAACAGATATGAATACGACGCATTGGGGACGCAAGGAAACAATCGTGACGCCGCCGCAGGCTCCCATCTATAGCTACGCGGCCATCACGCTGACGCTGATTCTGACTGTTGTATTTCTGCGCATCTATATAGGTGCGTTCATGCCGCCGCTCGAACGATACGACATCTGGCCGTACATTCAGTCCGGCGCACTGGGCGGCCTGAAGCAGACCGGCCAGTATCAGCTACTCGACGTTTCGGATGAGCATCTCCATGCGCATCCTGCCGCCACTTCCGATGTAGAGCCGGGCGTGACCACGATAGAATTCGCGCGGCCTCTGCCTCTTCAGTTGACCAAGAGCGCCCGCGCCGCCGGGCTGGTTTACCTCTATCGCGGACCGAAAACTCTCTACCGCAATGGCCCGCTTCATGCCTATCTTCAGCAGTTCGTCTATGGCGGACACAGCGTCGCCGGAGTCTTCCGCTGGCCGCTCGTCGCCGGGCTTATCGCACTGTTGGGCGTGCTCCCGCTTGCCGCGCGCAAAGATGTGGATCGTTTCCGTGAAATGAAGTACGGTCGCTTGCTAAAAGGCCCGGTGCGCGTCACGCCAACCGGATTCAACCGCGCCGTCAAGGGCGATGGAGTTGGCTTCAGAACCATCGAATCGAAGAAGCTCATGCGTATTCCCAGGCTCGCCGAGGGGCAGCACATCGAGTTGATGGGAGACACAGGCGTGGGCAAGACCCGGCTCATTATGCAGATACTCATGCAGATCAAAGAGCGGGGGCATTCGGCCATCGTCTACGATCCGGCTTGCGAGTTCGTGCAACGGTTCTTTGACAGCAAAAACGGCGACATTATTCTCAATCCTCTGGACGCCCGCTGTCCTTACTGGGGGCCGTCCGAGGAGTTGCGCCGCCGTGCCGAAGCAAAGGCGATTGCAGCCTCGCTTTATCAACCGACCACGGACAAGAAGGGCGAGTTCTTTACCGAGACGCCACAGAAAATCTTTGCGCATCTTCTGACCTTCGGTCCCTCGCCCGAGGAGCTTGTCGAGTGGATGGCCAACCCCGACGAGATCGACCGCCGAGTTCAGAATACCGAGATGGCGACGATGATTGCCAAGGGCGCGCAGCAGCAACGCAACGGTGTATTGGCCTCACTCGGTCTGATCGCCGACAGCTTGCGGATGCTCCCGCGCAAAGACAAAACCCGGAACCACTGGAGCGCCACCGATTGGTCTGAGAACCGGAAGGGCTGGATCTTTCTGACTTCAAAACCCAGCGAGCGCGAAGCGTTGCGCCCGCTGCACAGCCTGTGGATTGATTTGCTGGTTTTGCGGCTGCTCAATGAGCCGAAAGAAGGTCAGCATCCGGTCTGGTTTGTGCTGGACGAGTTGGCCAGTTTGCAGCGTCTTCCGCAACTCCACACCGCCATCACCGAGAACCGCAAATCGAAAAACCCGATTGTGCTGGGCTTCCAGGGAAAGGCGCAGCTTGAGTACATCTACGGCCACATGGCCGAGGTAATGCTCTCGCAGCCAGCCACGAAAATATTCTTGAAGACTACCGAGCCAAAGGCCGCCGAGTGGGTATCGAGTGCCATCGGCAAAGTGGAGATTGAGCGGCTGCGGCAGACGCATTTCGATGGCAGTCGCACCGGAAAAAATTTCACACTGGAGCGCCAGGTCGAGCCGTTGGTGATGGATTCGGAAATCTCCGGCCTGCCCGACAGGCACGCCTACCTGAAGCTGGGCAACTACGTTGCCTGCTTCTCATTTGCCTACCACGATATTCCGGCAACACAACCAGCTTTCGTGCCGCGCCCGCTGGACGACGATGAACTCGGCTTCGACCCGAAGACGCTGGCGAAGAAAGCGTCAGAGCCAGAAGCAATCGAAGAGAGCGCAGAAGCCATTCAAAGCGGCTTTTCATTGGGAGACTGAGCGATGCTGAAAATATCGAAGGCCCTTTCCGCAGGCAAGCTCGAAAACTACCACAAGCAGGAATTCACTTCGCCGGACCAGAGTTACTGGAGCCAGGGACAGACCGTGCAGGGCGAATGGCAAGGTCAGCTTGCCGAAAGATACGGTCTTGCCGGAGCTGTTGGCAGCGAGGAGTTTCATCGCCTCTCGGATGGCCAGCACCCGCAGACCGGCGAACAACTTGTCCAGCATCGGCAGTCCTTCGAGTACCAGGACGCCAATGGAAAAACAATCAAATCCGTCGAACACCGCGCCGGGTGGGATGCGACCTTCAGTGCGCCGAAGTCGGTTTCGTTGACCGCTCTTGTTGGCGGAGACAGCCGGGTCCGCGAGGCTCACAGTATGGCTGTCACGACCGCTCTCGGCGAGTTGGAGCGGTACACGCAGGCGCGGCTCGGCGGCAACCGGCCCGCCGAGTCCACCGCCCAATTCATCGTCGCCAAATTCGAGCATGACACATCGCGGCCCGTAGATGGTTACGCCGCGCCGCAGCTTCATACCCACGCCGTCATCTTCAATGTCACCGAGCGAGCGGATGGAACGACGCGGGCGCTTCAGGAGCGTGGTTTCTTCGAGTCACAGCAGTTTGCAACGGCGGTCTACCAGTCGGAGTTGACCTTCCGGTTGCGTGAATTGGGCTACGAGATCACCCCCGGCAGAAGCGGCGCGCCAGAGATCAAAGGGTATTCGCAGGAATATCTTGACGCTTCGAGCCAGCGCCAGAATCAGATCCTCGCGCACATGCAGCAGAATGGTCTCTCTGGCTACGAGGCTGCGGAGATCGCCGCCCACGCCACGCGCGACAAGAAGCAGATTCAGTCGCCCGCCGAAGTGCTTGCGGCGCACCGCAAACTGGCCGCCGAGTTCGGCAATCAACCGAGTCAGGTTGTGGCCGCGGCGCGTGAGCGGGCCGAAAAGAAATCCGCCGAACGCGCTCCCGATAAAGTGCAGAAGTTTGCCCAGGAAGCAGTGACCTTTGCCCGCGAACGCAGCTTCGAGCGCGAGGCCGTCACCGACGAGCGCGCCCTCTTTCGCGATGCCTTACGGCGCGGCATGGGCGAAACAACCTATTCGCAAGTTCGCGCGAGCGTTGAACAACGTCTGACCTCCGGCGAGTTTCAGCTTGTTAATGCGCCGAAGCACGGTTCCGCGCGGCAGTTCACCACGGCGGAGACCATCCAGGCTGAAAAGGAAATCCTGCGGCAGATGCTCCAGGGGCAAGGCCGCGTTGAACAGATCATGCCCGTTCAGCAGGCCGTGGCGCATACCGCCCAATACCCGATTCTCAACTCATCGCAACGCTCGGCGGCGGAAGAAATTCTGACTTCTCGCGATAGAATCCAAGGTCTGCAAGGAAGCGCCGGCGTGGGAAAGACCACGGCGCTCAAAACCGTGCGCGAGGCCGCCGAACAGCGCGGGGTGATTGTCGAGGGCTTTGCCCCGACCTCCCGCGCCGCGCATCAGCTCCGCGATGCCGGCATCAATGCCGATACGCTACAAGGCTTCCTCGCCCGGCATAAGCAGCCGACGCCGGAACGCCACCTATATATGGTTGACGAGTCGAGCTTGGCGAGTACCAAGCAGGTGCGCGATTTCCTCGCCAAACTCGACCCTGCCGACCGGGTTCTCTTCATCGGCGACACGCGCCAGCATCAGGGCGTCGAAGCCGGGAAACCCTTCGAGCAGTTGGTCGATGCCGGAATGAAGACGGCGCGACTTGATCAGATTGTCCGCCAGAAAGACCCCGAGTTGCTGCGCGCTGTCGAGCATCTCTCGCGTGGCGAAGTTGCCGAAGGCGTCGCGCTTCTCGAACAGCAAGGCCGCGTCACGGAGATTGCCGATCCCGAAAAACGCATTGCCTCGATTGCCCGCAACTATGCCGACAATCCGAACAATACCATCATTGTTTCTCCCGACAATGCATCGCGGCGCGAGATCAATCAAGCTGTGCGTACAGAATTGCAGGAGCGCGGCATCGTCGAATCCGAAAATCACGCCATGCGCGTGCTGGCATCGCGTTCCGATATGACCGGCGCTGACCGCGCCTGGGCCGCGCGCTATGAGATTGGCGACGTACTTCACTATCAGCGTGGCAGCAAGACCCTCGGCATCGAGCAGCGCAGCTACGCGCGAGTAGTATCGACCGATCCAAAATCAAATCTGCTGACCGTCGAGAAGCCCGATGGCCAGCAGGTCACCTACGATCCTGCCCGGCTGCACGGTATATCCGCCTACCGCGAGATAGAGCGCGAATTTGCCGTGGGCGACCGCCTGCAATTCACCGCGCCAAATCGTGAACTAGGAGTCGCCAACCGTGACCTCGGAACCGTGCAGAAGATCAGCGAGCACGGCGCAATGACCGCCCGCATGGATAGTGGCAAGGACAGGGCGGTCACCTTTGATCCGGCAGAGATGCGGCATTTCGATCACGGCTACGCCGTCACTTCGCACAGTTCCCAGGGACTCACCTCGGAGCGCGTTCTGGTCAACATGGACACCAATGTTCACCCCGAACTCATCAATACCCGTTTTGCCTATGTCTCCGTCTCTCGCGCATCGCAGGACGCGCAAATCTTCACTAACAATCTCGCCCAACTCGCCCCGCAGCTCAGCGCCGACATTTCCAAGACCTCAGCGATCAAGATCGGCCAGAGCGCGCTATTAGCCCCAGAGATTGCCTTGACCTGATTTTGCAGGCGCCGTCTGGCGAATTCTCTCGGCACTATCGAGAGAATTCAGAGTCCATTAACCATCATCTATTGAGCATGATAGGGAATCACTCCCAATACCACTCAATAGTCATACTTGACATATATGTCATGCTAGGCTATTTTGCCTAGAGAAGGGCTTTCTGTATGCCAATCATTCCTCCCTTCGACAGCGACGGCCTTTTGCCGCCCGGAGACTACGAGCTTTCCTTCGATGAACTGCGCCTATCGGGGCTCGTGCGCGGCGGCGGAAAGCAGAAGAAGGATTCGACTTGGGATGCCGTCTGGCGCGAGCAACTTGTCGGCGGATTGGAGATTCTCGTCCGCCAGCTTTGGCAGGTTGGCATCCGCGAAATCTTCGCCGACGGTTCGTTCGTGGAGGACAAAGATCATCCCAACGACATCGACGGATATTTCGTGTGCGACCTGATGCAGCTCGCATCCGGCACTCCGGCGCAGCAACTCAATCGCCTCGACCCGTACAAGGTTTGGACTTGGGACCCGGCCTCACGCCGCCCATATCGCGGCTATCCCAAACGCCAGCTTCCCATGTGGCATCGCTATCGGGTCGAACTGTATCCGCACGTGCCCGGACTTGGCCTCGGCAGCGGCATCCGCGACAAGTTCGGCCACGAACTTGAATTTCCTTCCGCCTTCCGCCAGTCGCGCCGGGACGGCAAGCTACGGGGCATCGTAAAGATCAAATATGGGGGACAGCCATGATTCGCAACGAAGCTGAATACCAACTCGCATCCACTCGACTTGAGGAAGAGCGCGGCCGGCTCGCTGAGCATCGGGACCGGCTCAAGACCACGGGTCTATCCGACGATGAGATCAAACGCGTCATCGATCCCATCGAGTCCTTCCACCTGCAACTGAAAGAGGAAGTGGAGAGCTACGAGCGGCTCAAGCGTGGCGAATTTGACGAGTTGGAGAACCTTCGCGGACTCGGCCAGATGCTGATTTCGCTGCGCATCGCCCAGGGAATCTCGCAGCGCGATCTGGCCAAGCGGCTCGGCGTTCACGAGTCGCAGGTTTCGCGCGACGAGCGCAATGAATACTTCGGCATCACGCTGGAGCGCACGATCCGCATACTGGACGCGCTCAATGTGCGACTGCGCACGAAGGTGGAAATTGAGCCTGACAAGCAGAAGATGGCTGTAGCGTGATAAACGTAAGGGCTTTCTGTATCTAACGGCAATTTAGGGTAGTGATCAGCAGGAGAGATTCTCCTACATCTGTGGAAAGTCAGAGACTGTCTGTGATCTCTTCGTCTGTGACCTTATCATCGGGCCAAATGCGATCATGCCATTCAATGGCATATGAGATGTCGTCGTATCGCAGATGGACATTGGCCCAGTCGAGCTTTGGGTGCAGTAGTCTCTCATCGGTGAGTTTTCGACGATCCCGAATACCGTTCAAAGTTTGCTTCAACTCTTGAACATCTCCAGTGTTCAGTGCCCGCAGATCCCAAATACGGACCATCATCGTGCGGGTGTCATCGTCGCATGTTAGGACGGAATGCAAATTGTAGTGAGCCCCATCCTTGAGAGCGAGCTCAACGCAAAAAGGGGGAGTCAATTCCCCATGGCGGAGCAGCTTAAGCCAGCCCAGTACAAAATCAGTCCCAATTTTCTTCGCGGGTCCAGCAGGCTCCTCCTGGAAATTCTCCGGCTGAAGGCAGGGGTTTCCGGTAAAACTGCCGCATCTCTCCTCCAGTAAAAGCGGGGCAATCCATGCGTGGAGTTGCGACAAAGACCGCAGTTTCGGATACGGATTGCCATGCCATGGATCGTTTTGCAAAGTGGCCATAGCTAGCGACTCGCAGCTCCTCCGGGGTGCACCAAACAACCACGTGCTCCAAATATCGGATGCAACTCCGTAGTGGGTGCGGCATAGAAAGGGTTCCCATGTCTTTCGAAGGTCCTCTTCGGATCGGATGTCAACGATTCCAACTTCAGCCAGTTCAAATGTTGGGTTGGAACCCCACCCTTGCCGCATGAGCTCGACAGCTTCTATGTCTGTTGCCGGCGCGCCGTATCCGAAAATGGTTAGCATGTATCCGGCGTTCAACGCGTCTTTAATCTTTTTCCACTGACTTGCAATGAAAGGGTTAGAGTTGTAGTTCTTCTGGCGAACCGGGTATAGCAGTTGAGTTGGCTGCAGAGGGCCTCCGCATTTGGGGCAAGGCTCTCCCCGAATTCCCGAGGTTTGGTCGGTATGGCAGATCCCGATCATGACGTTCCCGTGCAAGAACAGCAGACGAGGGAGTTCCGCGATCTCGCGGTGACGGATATATGCCTTCACGAGGAACGGATCCCAGTTGAAGGTGGCGATGAAGTCGTTCTTTCTCAGCGAAAGGACAAGGAAGTCATAAAGGGTTGGCGTATCCGGCATCTCCAGCGCTTCGAAGTAGCCTCTGACACGTAATTCGATCTCGGCTTTCAGGGATGGGTGTTGGCCGTTGGTCGAAATCTCGTCATAGATTGCCTCGAAGTTGGTCGTATTCTCAAAGCCGGCCGCTTCTATCAGCGATTTAAGTTCCAAGCACTCGACCAAATCGGCCATTACAGGCAGCCGCTTGCCATTCGCATCCCCATTCGGAAACGATGCTCGGCTGGCACCGGCACCAAGGATGACAATGTGGGGTGAGTGATTAATTCCAGTACTCAGATCAAGGGCGGGCAGTTGGGGCAAGGCGTTCCTCCCACTGTGAGGCGGATTACTATATGAAGCATATCCCAGGTCGATCAATCCTCATAAGCCGCCAAGTGTGATGGCGTCCGCATCGCTCATCGGGACCCGATTTCTGTCCCGATATGGAAGACGGTGACCAGCGCGGTGTTTTGTAGGTCTAGCTTCGCTGATCGATTATCTGGGGCTCCGTTGTCAAAATGTCTTGCTTCGGAATCTCGGAGAGACGTGCCGCCGCCGAGAGCCGCGGACCCAATACTTTCTTAAACTTCAGCAAGCGATCTATCCCCCATCGTTGATACTCTTCCAGGGAAGCGGCGGCATCTTCAATGGATCCCGGTCTGTAAACAGCAATTCTGCACGCACGCTTGCCTTCCAAAGTTTCCCATTCGAGAGATTCGCCAAAGTCGGCTTCAATGCTCGCCTTTTCCCTGCCCAATGCGTCAAGAGCACCGACATTCTGGGCGCTCTCTCCCGTATCAATGTACAGTTCTGCACGAAGCCGCCCTCCCGCAGCGAAACTGAGCCCGTACTGGAACCCCCTCATGCCTGTGCTAAAGCTGTACCAATTTTGGGGCTGTCCAATGCGAGCGTTGGTAAACCTGTGTTTCTCTCGAAGCTCATCTATGAGCCGCTGGAAGAATTGCTGGTAACGTGCGTATTTTCCGCTCGGATCTTCGGCGGTTGTATTCGGGGCTGCCCGCCGTGACCAGTTGTTCGGGGATGCTATCAGGCGAAGGTTTACTGCGGGCTTTGAGTCGTCAACTTGCAGTAGTTCTACTACCACACCGAAAAACTCGGTAGACCCGCCACCGCCGCGATTGAGCCAGTCCAGCGCCTGCCGGTGCTCCTCTCGGAATTCGCGGGAAACCCAAACGACCGTACCGGCATCGAGGCCCGCAGCGTAAGTAATGAGCTGTCCAAGGTGCTTGTGGTCGGTCTCATCGAGTTGGTTTTCGATAATCACCCGTCTGTTTCGGCCCAAGTCTCGGGCTAAAATATCCACGGCAAAATCACCTACGGCCTGTTCACTTCCAACGGTCTCAAGGTCGAGTCCGAGAACCTTCCCAATTAGGTCCATGTTCTCAACAAGCCAAGGAGTGAAATCCATGGCCTCATGCTTCCAAACATCGCGCAATTCGACACGGCGCAGTGCGCCAAGCTCAATCGCATTCATTGAAGTAGCCTCGTACCGATTAGCAGTGGGTTGCTCTATCTCTAAGGAAATTGTACGCTCCGATTCCTGCCTTTTTGCTCACCATCAACTCAAGGGCTTATGTTACAAGTAAGTACTCTGAGACCAAACGACGGTTCTTTTGCGGGAAGGATGCGCAGCCCTTCCCCCGCTGCGATCGCCGGTGAAACTGGCGCTCTATGCTTCCCATCCATGCGGGCCTGTTCCTGCCCGCAACGCCGACCCTGAAAAACAATGCGGTGCAGCCTTCGGCTGGACCTCCGGTTCGACATTCATTTCCCGGCGAACTCTAGGCTCCGTTCGGCTCCTTCTGTCAACTCCGCTTGTGCAGCTCCGCGCGGCATAAAAACCGCCGTGCTCGCTTCCGCGCCCCTTGCGGGCTTCGGGAGTTGACAGCGCCTCTCTGCGCCCAATTCGCCAGTCATGAAATGAATGTCTTTTTTTAGCCCTCCCAGGGCTTAAAAACGGCAAATCTCACTCCGAAGGAGCCGAAAATCATGACTTACACCAGCAGCAACACCACCACCACCGCGCCGCACAGCAAAAATGCGGCGCTCCGCAGCGAATCCCCCTACCAGCAGCGCACCACGCAGCGCGACAACCCCACGCAGCAACTCATCAAGCAGGCCGTGGATTACCTGCTCCAGCAGCTTGAAGCGGGCAAGAGCGAAACATTGACCGCGTATCTCGCGGCGATGGCCCGTTTCCATGCGTATTCTTTCGGGAACATTTTGAGCATTGCGAGGCAACGCCCAACGGCGACCAGAGTCGCCGGGTTCCACACGTGGAAGGAGTTGGGCCGGTTTGTGAAGCGTGGCGAAAAGGGAATCCAGATTCTCGCCCCGATGGTTGGACACCGCCGCAAGAAAGACGACGCCGACCAGCAACCGCACGCAGGACGACAACGGCAAGCCCGCGCCCGTGTTGATTGGCTTCCGCGCCGTCTACGTCTTCGATGTGGCGCAGACCGAAGGCGCGGACCTGCCCGAGTTCGAGCACAACATCACCGGCGAAGTGGGCGAACACCGCGACCGGCTGATTGCCTTTCTCGATTCGCAGAATATCGCCCTCGAATACAACGAGAACATCGCGCCCGCTCTTGGCGTCAGCTACGGCGGAAAGATTGCCATTCTGCCCGGCCAGTCGCCCGCCGAGGAACTCGTGACTTTGGTCCATGAGTTGGCGCATGAACTTTTGCATAAAAGTGACCGCCGCACCATGACCACCGCCACCGTGCGCGAGACGGAAGCCGAGGCCGTCGCCTTCATCGTGGGCCAAGCCATCGGCCTTGAGATGGGCCGCGCCTCTTCGGACTACATCCAGATGTACGCAGGAAACGCGGCGCTTCTGGCCGAAAGCCTTGAAGTCATCCAGCGCACCTCAGCGGTCATTCTCGACGCCATCACCGGAGAACCGAGCGGCAAACTGACCGCCGCTTCGGTCACAACGCCAGAGACGCAGAACGAAATGGCGGAGGTGGCGTAATGAAAACCATCCTTCGCATTCTTGAGCGGGCCGGAGGTTACCGGCCCACGCTCTACCTCAAGATCGAGAATCCGCCTTACATGGCGCTTGTCATCGAAGCCACGCCGGAGCCGGGGCCGACCGGACTGCCCGCAATCTCCATCGCGCACTACGGCGAACAGAACGGCGACCTGATGCGCGACCCGGAGATGTGCTTCGAGTTGTCGAAGCCGCCGCTCTGCGGATTGTCATTATCGAGTTTCTATTTTCGGAATGACTATCTCGGCGTCGAGCAGTATTCGCGCTACCGGGACGGCGAGAACTATGTTTTCGTGCCCGACCTCCACCGGCAGCATGAAACCTTTGCGCGGCAGTGGGACCGCAATCTTCGCGCTCAGGGTTTTCTCGAAGCCTTTACGGACAAGTCGATTCGCGGCTAGTCCGCTCCCTGCGGAGCGGACCCACGCCCGACGTGTCCCCGCTCCGCGCGCCTTCACCCTTCAACCGCTCGAAAGGAGCAATGAATCATGGAAACGACCGTTATCAATGCCACCGAATACCGCGAGCTTCCGCTCGCTCTGCTCAACGAATCGAAGACCAATCCCCGCCGCGTCTTTGACGATGTTAGTCTTCGAGAACTTGCCGCCAGCATTCGCAGCCAGGGCGTGCTTTCGCCCTTGCTTGTCCGGCCACTCACCGAAAACGGCTTCGAGATCGTGGCCGGTGCGCGGCGTTACCGCGCCGCGCAGATGGCCGAAGCCGTCACCGTGCCGGTGCGCATCAAGCAGATGAGCGACGCCGAAGTGTTGGAGGCGCAGCTTGTCGAAAACCTGATTCGCGCCGAGATTCACCCGATGGAAGAGGCCGAGGGCTTCGCGCGGCTTTTGGCGCTGGAGGAGCCGAAGTACAGCATCGAGCAGATCGGAGCGCGTGTTGGCAAATCAGCCCGTCGTTCGTCGCTTCAAGGTTGAAGTTGGTTGACCTTGTGCCCGCCGCGGTCGATGCCTTCTACGCCAACGAAATCGGCGTGGGCCATGCGCTGCTACTGGCGAAGCTGCCCGCCGACCAGCAGGAACAGGCGCTTTCGGCTTGCTTCAAGGAAGCATACAACGGCGAGCCAGCAATCCGGCGCGGATTCTTCTGCCCGTGCGCAATCTGCAATTCTGGATTGAGACGAATGTTTGCTCATCCTGAAAGACGCGCCCTTCGATAAGCGCGATGCGCAGCTTGTTCCCACGGCGGGCAGTTGCGCCGACTGCCCCAAGCGCACCGGCCACAACAAACTGCTTTTCGGCGACGACCTCGGCAAGCAGGGCGACCAATGCACCGATCCCCGCTGCTACAACGCAAAACTCGCGGCGCACGTGGCGAAGGCCGTTGCCGCCAAGCCCAACCTTGTGCAGATCAGCACGGCCTACGGCGGGCAGAAGGAAGGCAGCGCCGGTTCTGCCGCGCAACAAGTACACCGCGATCCGCGACGACAAGCCCCAAAAGAAGGAAGATGCCCAGCGCCCGGAGTTCAAGGTGTGCAAGTTCGCTACCGATGCCATCATCACCGAAGGCAGCGACATCGGCACCATTCACAAGGTGTGCGCGAATCCCGATTGCCCCATCCACCACGCCAGCAAGCAACGGCCCGCGACCGATGCGGCATTCAAGGCAGAGCAGGAGAAGCGCCGCCGCGAAGAGGCCATCGCCCAGGCGACCGGCCTTCGCGTCCTGAAAGCAACCAGCGATGCGGTCCCCGTCCGCCTGATGAAGCGCGACCTGCTTTTTGTCACCGAGCGCCTCGCCGCCGTCTTGGACGAGCGCCGTCTGGCGATCATCTTTCGGCTTCACGGCATCGGCAAGGCCAACGGAGCCGGAGACGCCCCGGCCAAGCTGCTTGCGTCCTTTCTTCGCAAGGCCGACGAGAGCACCCTTGGCCGGGTATTGGTGGCAATCACCATCCTGCAATCGGCGCACAGTTCCAACGAATCCGCGAAAGCCCTGCGCGAAGCCGCCGAGTTCTACAAGGTGGACGTGGCCGCAATCACGGCCAAGGTCAAGGAGGAGTTCGCCGCGAAAGAGAAGGCGCAAGCCACCCGGAAGGCGACGGACAAAGCGAAGCCGACCCAGCAACGCACGGCAGCAAAGAAGGCCAAGGCTGCATAGAGTCAAATCAGGAACCTTGAATTAGAGCGGGGTCCGGTGTGCCGGACCCCGCTTTTCATCGCGGACGCCCGTCTTCCCGCCCAGTTATGTGCTGACGCTGTGCGTCAGGCTCTTTGGCCCACCTTGACGGGCGTTTACCGCGGATTCACTATCCCTAGGCGACTTCACGTTCCTAATCGAGATTCTGACCCAGATATCCAACAACGGACTGGCCGTTCGTTCGCGTAGCTTTCACTAATCAAAAGATGCGATATGCCACGAGACGGCATGTTATCCGCCGTCGGAATGGGCGCGCAAAGGCACCTTTATCGAACTGCATTCTCTAAACGCATTACGAGGCGCGTTGCTTCCGGCCAGCCAGCCGAAAGAAACACATCAAGGACCGTGCCGAGATTCGCGGCATTTTCCGACTTCATGAGAATATCTTTATGGTCAGCCAATACAACCTCCGTGAGTTTTACGACTTCACTGATAGCTAAGCTGTCGAACTCATAACCCAGCGTTATTCCCGTCAGTAAACTGGCCGTAAGATCGAGAACCACTTCAGGGTGGTACGAAACCACCTTGCTAAAGGTCTGCATGATGTAGTGCGTCGTGCTAGCTGCAATTGGTCGGCGCTGTTCAGGTCGCCTTAGCTCGCAAAGGCTCTTGAACAGTGGCGTCAACTCGACAAAGAGGAATCCACGGGTGTCGTCCGAGAGAACTTTGGTGCCCTCACGACGCAAATCGGGGCTGATATCCAGATTCAAATACAATCTGAATCCGACCGTCTCGATCACGTGGAGCAAACTCTTTAGAGTTTCTTGCAAACACTCCCTTTTTGAAGATTCGGTGGTTCGCAATGACGCCAGCGTCTCTAGAATCGCGCGATCGGTTGCGTTAAGCACATCGAGGATTGTCGCCCGCGCACGTTCACGAATAATGGCGTCGGCAGATGTTCCACCTGGCAATCCCTGAGTCAAAAAGTAGGCGCAAGAGAACGCCATTTGGTTTAGTTCAGATGCAGAATGTCGCGGATCGTCTAAATACGACACGAGAATCTTATGCGAGTTTGAATTGTTCAAATACACATAGAGCTGCGTAAGACAATCAACAGATTCACGCACAATGTCTTTTGTCTTCTTGCTTGGCAGCCATCGCTGCAAAGGATTTGCTAACCGTTCCACCACTCGGTCCGGTTCCGAGAGAGCGACATTCGGGCTTACTAAGCTACCGATAAGCGAGCGGAACACAGCAGCAGATTTTTCAGCCTTGAATTGATCGTCTACATAGCCCCAGAAAAAGTCTTTGTCCCGCATGTAAAAATTAACTGCCCTAGTAGCAATCTGAAACCGGACAGCAGGAGAGGGATCCCTGCCAAGTTGGTTCAGAATGTCCTTCAGTTTCTCATCGAATCCTTGACTCCACACGAGATTCATAAGACCTTGAGCCGCTTCGATCTTCGGAGTTGGGCCCCATACATTGTCGAATGTTTCATCGGCATCATCATCAGGCACTGGAAACGGATAGATTGCGGCGCGTTCGAGGATGGCCCGGCACAACACGCTTACCGCGGACTCTTTCGGGAGATCTTTATTTCTGAGAACTGCCTTAGAGACTGCCGCCGCCGCAGTCATCGCCTGAGCAGCAACCCGCTCATCTGCGTTTGAAGGTTCCTCAATTTGGATAAAGAGCCGTCGAAGATTCTCTTCAATCTCATAGCAGCGTTCAAGAGGTGGCACGGTATTCAGGAACTCACCCTCGAAACCGCTCAGAAGACCGGCCTGCGTCAGGAGTCTTTGATTTTCTGGAGCTTCCGGCTTCACTCCTTGATCTCGCAGCCAATCCTCGTTAACAAATGGGACAGCGCGCGCCGAACCAATTGCGAACATCGGCCGATTTTCCGGGATTCCTTCGGCCGCCCTGGCCTTCTCGACGATTGCGCGGGCTTCTGTCCCAAGAAGGTCTTCCGGGATGCAACCGAGCAGACGATTCCGCGCTGCGTTCGCATCTCTATAAACCGAGGATAACTCACTCGACGGGATAGCCTGGATTGCGGCTTCTATCGCATCGCGCGTAGCCGCGTCATATTGGTCCGAGCCGAATACCTTTCTGATAGCATTTCCGGCCACCACCGTCGTTTCGACTGCGCCGAGAATGATGGGCGTTTGCAGCAATTCAACACACAAAGGAAGGAATCCGTCATGAACCCATCCGAAATAGAGCAGGTGCTTCCAGACAACGGCATAGATACTGTTCTTTGCAAGCTCTCGTAGCGCATCATCGACTTGATTCCGAGTGAGCTGGCCCGATGAATACATTTCACGGATGTGGTTTGCCACCTCGACCGGAATGTCGGTGTCACCCCACCTGACGTTGTCCCCTACTGTATCTCGGGCCCTGCGCGCCAGCTTTTCGATGAGTTGTGCCCATGTCGGATAGCCCACAGCAGTCTGAAGTACCCGCTCCGGTGAACGCCAGAGCTTGGCCCGTTCGCACCTCTTTGACCAGCTTGTCGAAGGCGGATCGATTCTCTTTGCTGTCGATGAGCAATGCCGCTGCCCTCCGGAAGCCACTACCTCAACAAGATTAGTATAAACTCTTTGGAATCTGACCATTGAATGTGATACTGGTGTGGAGGAACCACTATGCTTCCAGCATCCGCCGATGCGATTTCCGCAAATGACATCGCAAACCTGGTAGCCAATCAAACGCCCGAACGAAAAACGCTCGAATTCAAGGAAAAGCTCCCAGAGGGGACGGACAAGGCGAAGAAGGAGTTTCTGGCCGACGTATGTTCCTTTGCAAACGCGGAAGGTGGCTACATCGTTTACGGGATTCGCGAAAGGCGCGCCGCGAATGGGCAGCCCACTGGAATCGCTGAGGAAGTTGTGAGCCTGTCTGACCCCAATCCCTCCATAGCCTGCGACCGACTCGAACAGCTCATCCGAACCGGAATTGCGCCTCGCATCCCAGTTGTCCAGGTAAGAAAGATCGAATTTGCCAATCAGGAGTGGGTCATCATCCTTCGCATCGGGAAAAGCTGGGTCCGGCCACATATGGTGACATTTGCTGGAACGAGCCGGTTTTTTTCGCGAAACAGCAGTGGCAAGTTCCAATTGGACGTTGGCGAAATAGGCCAAGCTTTCGCAGAACAGGGAACGGTAGGCGAGAGATTGCGGAATTGGCGGACAGAACGGATCTCAAAGTTGTTGTCCGGCGATGGCCCGATGCCCCTAGATGGGAAACGGAAGCTTCTCTTCCATTTCATCCCTGCGTCGTCTTTGGTGGGCCCGTCAGTCGGAAGAGGCTGGAAGATTTCCGAGGAGCAACAGGCTTTCCTCAAGCCAAGTAGCCTTACTTCCAGCGTTTCAGCGCGATATAACAGCGATGGATACTTGGCCTACAGCATGAAGGGCGCTACCGGTACTGCCTCATATGTGCAGGTGTTTCAGAACGGTGCGTTGGAATACGGAGACGGATACATACTAGGTGCTGGCGAAGACCTTGGGCGAGAAAACAGTATCCCGAGCAAGGCCTTTGAAAAAAAGGTCGCCGAAATCTACGAGAGCGGCCTGAGATTACTCAACGCACTCAATGTTGAGGATCCTGTCTACTGCGTATGCGCTTTGGTCATGGTTCGCGGACTGCGGCTATCACGCGATCAAATGTGGGATGTTGGTGAATCTCATACCTTCGACCGTGATGTGATTATCACTCCTGATTTCCAGATACTGGATCGAAATGAAGGCCGTCCTTATATCGGGTCTGTACTCCCGCTCATCAATTCGATCTGGCAAGCCAATGGATACGAACAGTCCCCGTTCGCGGGACCCGCGTGGAGCCCTTTCAACTATTGACCGTCAAAACTCCCGAAAAAGTTGAGATTCTGAAAGGGGCGGTCGGCCTAATAGGCCTTTCACTATAGGTCTGCAGCGCTCCACAATCCTTCCGATGGATTCTAGATTGACGCCCAATGCCCTAATTGCAGGCCGTTTAAGCGCCGAAATGCGGATCGGTGATGATAAACGCCATAGTTGCCTGCGGCTGCGGAGCAGACTCAGCTTTGCAAGAATCCCCGATGCAAGCGAAGCTCCTTCCGCAACCCCTCGTGTAGCGCCTTGCTCTTCTTGAGGCGCGCGAAGAACTCATCGAGGAGGCTGACGACGATGGCGTTGACGCTGACGCCATAGGCTTCGGCCCAGTCCTTGAGTGTGGTGCGGGCCTCCGCGCCCACGTGGAGAAGCTGGGGCTTGGTCAGGTCCATACCGGCTTTGCGGGTTTGCTGAATCTCGACTGCGTCATGGTCCACGTGGACCAAAGCGTAAAGAACGATCCTGGCCAGATCGCCTTTTACGCGGGATTCTTCGGTGATAGCTTCGCGGAGATCGAGCGGAAGGCGTAGCGTCATTCCCGGCCGATCATCCGTCCACCGCTGCCCCTCACTGTTCACCTTGCGAGTTGCCGCTTTTTTGGCTGCTTTCGTTGCTGCTTTCTTGACTGCCACTGGCACCCCTTATTCATCGTGCTGATGAAGAAATAGACGTAACCGAACACACTTGTTCCCAATTACTGAATCTCGCGTCTAAAACGATACCGCTGGCCGCTGTAGCGGGACACTCTGCCGAAACGAGGGGAAAGATGGCAAGCAACTCGGATCGCTCCCGGCGCGAGTTATCGCACTTTCATGCTTGTGTTCACTGTGGCAACGTCTCTCGTCGAGATGAATTCGACGGCACGGCTGTCGCCACCGGCATTTATCCCTGCACAAAGTGCGGCCAAGATGGACCGCTCAATATCGTCATACGAGACGTGAATGCCGCCGCGATTGGCACAAGCGACCCCGCTCGCGGCAGTTCAGCAGGCTAACGTTGTGCTTCGCTGTTGTGGAGATTGCACCTTGACCAGTTTGCGCCCGACTGCGCGAACGAACTCGCTCGTCAGCCGCTTCTTGTCATCGGAGCGCGTGGCCAAACTCGTCACGAGTTTGAGTCGCTCCTCAGCGAGCGGGCGGATCGCGATTTCATCGCCGGAGATCCGCCAGGCCGATTCGCGCGTCAGGAAGGCGGCGCCCTTGTGTGCCAAGACGAGTGCCGACGCCTCCTCCGCCGTGGTAAAGGTATGCATGTCCGGAGCAGCGATTTTCTTTGCGGAAGCCTCCTCCTGAATCATCTCAGTGATGTACGGGTTGATGTGCGGCGCGGGCAGAATCCACTCGTGCGAGCGCAAATCTTCAAGTCGGAGTTCCGCATTCCCAGCTACAGCATCGCTTTTCGGCAACGCGATATAGCCGGGTGACTCAGCAACCAACAAGAAGCTGAGCGACGAAGTTTCGGGGACGGCCACTACCAGCGCCAGATCAAGATTCCCGGTAGCCACCATGCGCGCGAGTTCGTGCGAGAAGTTACTCCAGAGCTTGACCTTCAGGCCGGGGAAGAGGGAAAGCTGTATCGACTGGATTGCCGTGACCAGATACGGATCGGCATAGACGGACCTGCCGATGTGGAGCACGTCGTCCGCTCCATGCAGCGCGGCCCTTGCGTCAGCGACTGCACGCTCTGCGTACATCACGGCGCTGCGCGCATCCTCCACAAAATGCCGCCCGGATTCGGTCAGTTCCACTGTTTGATGGTTCCGCACGAAAAGGCGCAAGTCGATCTGAGATTCAAGCTCGACAATCCGCTTGCTCAGCGTCGATTGCTCGATGCGCAGCCGCGCGGCTGCACGAGAATAATTCAGTTCTTCGGCCAGCGCAATCGCGGCCTGCAGAAGTCGAATTTCCGGTAGCGCCATACCCGTCCTCCCAGCCAAAGACCAAGGGCAAGTAATGGGTCGTGCCGAGCAACACAATAGTGAACGGTGCTGCGTGCGTCTTTATCCCACTCCTGAAACGCAGGGATACCGGTCTGGACGCAAAACCCAGCGCCGTTTTTTCTTTTGACGCAAAAGCAAAAAGAAAGTTGTGTAAGTGTAATCAAAACTTGCAAGAGCTGCCTTTATGCTTTCCGCTCGCGCCGTAGCTGACCGGAAGTTTTTGGGGGTGAGTTGCTGCAAAGCCCCATCGTGTCGGCCATCTTTCATGAGCGTTATTCCTGAATGGAATAACGCTCTCCGTGGAATTCATTAGACATCGGAACCGTCATGCATAAATCTTGCTGAAATGGCGATCTTGTCGCGTTGCTGACGAAAGGAGCAAAGATGCAGAACGAAATGGAACCTTGCGCAAACGAGCGAGACAACGGTCTCAACGCCAAGACGTGCAGAGAACCCTTGCTCGATAGCCACCAGGCCGCAGCATTGCTGAAAGTCCACCCGCGAACACTGCAACGGCTCGTGCATCGCGGAAAGATTCACGCGATTCAGGTCGGAAAACTCTGGCGGTTCAAGGCTTCGGCGCTTGACGCGTGGATGAATCAGTAGCGCGTTCGTGACCAGTCAGTTCGCGCATTTTGCGTGCGATTTGCGGCACAAATGGCGTAACCTAGAAGTAGCCATAAGTGCCGTGAAGTCGAGGATGGAAGCCCTTGATGACACGTGCATGTTACCAATTCGGAAGTCTCACACGAAAGAAGCGGGCGAGGGGACCAGACGCCTGGGAGTTTCGGTATTACGAGATCGACGGCGCAAGGAATGCGCAATCGAAAGACAGCCACCGTTGGCACCGTCGAGCAGTTCAAAACCAAGGCTCTTGCAAAGAAGGCCGTTGAAGCTCTTCTCCTAAAACTCAATTCAGAAACCCCACGGCAGCGAATGGCGGTGGTGACGTTCGGCGCGATTTGCGACCGGTATCTTCTGGAAGAACTCCCAGAGAGATATTCGACTGCAAAATCATACCGCTCGAACATCAAGAACTACCTCAAGCCACGCTGGGGCGATTATCTGCTCGAAAAGATTAGGCCGATGGCGGTCGAGGATTGGCTGAAGAAATCTGCCGCTGGCTCCGAAGTCAAAAACGCACGTTCGGAGCGTGATGCACTTGATGTTCGAGTGCGCCACACGGTGGGAACTTTTCAATGAGCGGAGAAATCCGATTGCTCTCGTCCGTATTCGCGGCGGCAGCAAACGGCGGCAGCGCCCCATCACGCTCACTGTGGAACAGTTCGAACATATCGTTGCGACATTGCGCGAGCCGTATCGCACGATGGTCCAAATCGCCCAATGCCTCGGTCTTCGCGTGAGCGAGATCGCGGCGCTTCAATGGGACGACTTCGATTTTGAGAAGAGCCAACTCCTCGTACAACGGAGTTTCGTGGGCGGGCGAGTAGGGGATGTCAAAACCGAATACTCCCAGGATTTCGTTCCGCTCCATCCGGGCCTAGCAAAGATCGTGCACGACTGGAGCAAGCAGGCTGTACCGACAGCGGAAGGCTGGGTATTTGCCAACCCGATGACGAATCGCCCCTACCATCCCGCAGAGATTCAGAAACGCTATCTGCGCCCGTCCGGCTGCTGCACCGTGCAGTGCCCGACGTGCGGAGCCAAGCCGGGAGTCTGGTGCTGGCAGGAGGGGCCGACCGCCAACGGCAAGCGCGTCCTCATTCACGAGGAGCGCAAGCTGGCGGCCGGCAGGTTCAGTGCAATCGGCTGGCATACGTTCCGCCACACGTACCGTTCGTGGCTGGACGAGACCGGAGCGCCGATGAAGGTGCAGCAGGAACTGATGCGGCACGCCTCGATCCAGACGACGATGAACGTCTATGGACGGGCGATGGCCTCATCGAAGAGAGAAGCAAATGGGAAGATCGTTGAGATGGTGCTCAAGCCGGTTGCGGCGAGCGCCTGAAGACTGATTTTTCTTATTGGGAGTTTTTGGGAGTTTGTCGGAGTGACCGAATCTTCGTAAGTTGTTGAAAGATTT
>CAVRAQ010000015.1:0-335121 GCA_963718985.1 uncultured Acidobacteriaceae bacterium | reverse complement strand
CCGGAACCCTTTCTTGCTGCTCACCGAGGATGGGGGCAAGACATGGACCGAGCAGCCCGTGCTGCGCGAATCTTCCGAAAACCCCTTTGGCGCCGTATTGCAGTTCTTCTTCAGCTCGAAGAGCACCGGCAGCCTGATTCTGGACCGGGGCGAGGAAGCGAGTTCGAACGGTATGCGCTATTCCAATCGGAAACCGGCGGCCAAAGCTGGAACATCCGCCAGGAGAGCCGCAAGCCGCTGCGGCTGCCAGAATCCATCCCGGCCGCCGACTGGCGCGTGCGGGCGGATGCGGCTTCGCGATCCTATCACGTCGAGCACCGGCAGGGCGAACGCTGGATCGATGGCGGCTTTCGCGGTGAAGCTGGAACCGTGCCAGCCGCCGCCGGAGGCATCGGGCGCGCAGAAACCCTAGCCGCCGATTGTGCGCCCTCCCGGCTTCGCCGAGAATGGGGTGCAGAGGTCCCGGGAATTGCGAATTCTGCTGGTGGAAGACGATGCGCGAATGTCGGGCGTGATCGGCAGAGGGCTGCGCGAACGGGCATACTGGTGGATGTAGCGCGCGACGGCGAGGAGGCGCTTTACCAAGCTGCGATCAACGCGTACGACGTGTTGGTGCTGGACGTCTTACTGCCGCGCAAGGATGGCAGGGCGGTGTGCCATGGCGGCGCGGTGAGTTTCGCGAGCCAGCCGGGCGCGGGCACAACCTTTACCGTGAGTCTGCCGCGCCAATAATCGGCCCCGCCGCTTCGTCCGCGGCCCGGGCGGAAATGGCTTGGCGGAGCCGAAGCCGGTTTCCCGGAAACGCAAATGGCCGGGATCCAGGAACCATGGAGAGGAGCTGCTTGGAAGAGTGATTGATGCCGCAGGGAAACTGCTCGACGAAGCGAACCATTCGAACGGTTGAACGGCGGCCAATAGAGCGTGAAGCCCCAGCTATTATGGACCGCGCTCCTGTGAATGTTCCGCTTCAGACGGGAATTCTTGCGGTTGATGCCATGATTCCTGTTGGTCGTGGCCAGCGTGAATTGATCCTAGGCGATCGCCAAGCAGGAAAAACTGCCATAGCCATTGACACGATAATAAATCAAAGAGATAAAGGAATCGTAAGCGTCTACTGTGCCATTGGACAGCAGAGGTCAGCAGTAGCCAGAGTGATCGCGGATTTGCGCAAGTACGATGCCATGAAGAACTGCATTGTAGTTGCGGCCACCGGTGAAGACACGCCGGGCTTGAACTTCATTGCTCCTTATGCAGCCACGACTATGGCAGAGTATTTCATGGAAATGGGTCGAGATGTTCTGATCGTTTACAGCTTTGATTCCCGGTACTTTGGGCCAATCCCGCTCAAGAGCGTCCACAGTTGGTTACGCCCCTTGCTTGTAGAACATGCCTACACCCATCGTCCCCCGCAGGAGGTCAGTAGCGATGAGAATTCGAGAGCTTCAGTAATCCGACACTGTGAACTCCGTCCTACTTTTCGAGTTCTCCGCCGCTATTGGCGGCCTTGGCTGGAGCGGCAATCCAGCTCTGCATTTTCTTGCTCTGCTCTACCCATTCGTCTACATGCTTGCGCACCGCCGTCTGGACACGCTCAGCGCAGGTTTTTACTACGCCGCCTCCACCTGGCCGGTGATTCCCGGCGCGCAGAGCTTCTTTCAAACCGGGCGCCATCTCGGGACACCGATTGTGATCTGGCTTGTTTTGGCCGCACTCGGCTCCTTGCCGTGGATACTCTTTTATCACCGGCGGTTTCTACCGCTCTCGGCACTCGCTGCACTGGCGCTCCTCGCTCTGCCGCCCTTGAGCCTCGTGACAGTCGCGCATCCGTTAACTGCCGCAGGACTCTGGTTCCCAGGCACGCGCTGGTTCGGTCTGGCCTTGCCGCTCGTCCTGATCACAGCTCACAGACGACTGGGAACTCCTCTCGTTTTCGCGGTTCTCATCCTCGCCTCTCTCGCTGTTCATGCGCGCTTCGCTCGACCCGTCGCCGATCCGCATATTGTTGCGGTCAATACCAACTTCGGCAGTGCGCCCACGCAAGAGCATCGGCACAGGCGATCAGAAGGCCGAGCGCACGCTTGCAACAAATCGCCCTTGCCCATCCCAACGCCCTCTTGATCTTCCCGGAGTCAGTGATCCCCGATTGGAGCGCCGCGCACGACGCACGCTGGGCTTCCACCTTCGCGCAACTCAACCCGCAGCGCACAGGCATCCTGATCGGCACGACAATCCCAATTCCAAACACCGATAGCCAGCCGCAATGTCCTGCTCTCCCGTGGCTACACGGAGCGTCTCTCCTACGTTCAGCGCGTGCCCATTCCTCTTGGAATGTGGCAGTTCGGCGAATCGCGCCGCGGATTTCCGCTATCGCTTCGTTTTCCGCCACCATTCGTGTCTGGAATCGCCGCGCCGGAGTTCTTCTCTGCTACGAGCAGATGGCTTTCTGGCCGGCCGTCGAAACTATGGCGCGCGACCCTGAGATGCTGATTGCGCCCTCCAATCTCTACTGGGCGCGCAACACGCCGATCCCTGCCATCCAGCATCTGGCCGCCCAGGACTGGGCCGACCTCTGGGCGATTCCGCTCTACGAGGCGCGCAACCTATGAGAACTTCTGACCGCCGTTCTTCTCTGCTTGTGCCCTAGCGCCCCGCTCAACGGTGGACATTGCCGCTCTCGGCCGGCATGCGTACCCGAAGCCCCACTCTCGACGCTCAACGCCATCGTTCGCGTCGAATCCGGCGGCAATCCAAATCGCCATGCAGATCGACTTTCCGAAGACGCTGCTCAAACGATGGCATCTTCCAGCCGGAACCGTCGCGCTCAAACGCCAGCCCGCCAATCCGCGGAGGCGCTGGCATGGCTCCGCTACTTCGAGCACCATGGAATCTATGTTGATCTTGGCCTCATGCAGGTCAGCACGACCGAAGCACAGCGCCGCGGATTGATCCTGAATCGCTGCTCGACCCATGCACCAACCTTCGCGCCGGATGGCAGATTCTTGAAGTCGCATACCAGATCGAGGTCAGAACCTACGGCCCCGGCCAGACGGCGCTCCAACACGCCCTCTCGCGCTACAACACCGGCGACACCGCACGCGGCTTTGATAACGGCTACGTTGAGCGGGTCCTTGCGGCCCTCCGTCGCCCGCCCAGCCCATCCCAATCCGAACAGGAGAAGCGAAGATGATCGACGCAGAGGATTTCCAGATTACCGGCACCGGCACACTGAATAACAAGCTGGGCATCACGATCCCTGATGCGCTTGCCGCAGCGGCAACGGAGTGTGCGTCGCGCCGCCTCGCCGAGCTTCAGGCATCGCCCATTCGCGGCGGCTTTGACTCCTCGCACCTTCAGGAGATTCATCGCTACCTCTATCAGGATGTCTTCGATTGGGCAGGCGAGTTGCGGCGCATCGAGAAGGGCGGCGCGCCCGCATCCGTCTCTTGAAGACTCCCTCAATCGTACCTTCGACCGATTGAGCCGCGAAAATCTCCTGAAGGGCCTCGACGCCGACGAATGGACACGCCGCGCCTCTGACCACATTGAAGAACTGCGCTCACTTCATCCGTTTCTCGCGGGCAATGATCTTGCCATCCAGGAGTTCGCCACGGAACTCGCTCGCAAGAACAATCTGCGCCTGGAGTGGCGGGAGGCACCGGAGGCCGCTAGCGATGCGATCGCTTTCGCGGAACAAGCCGAACGCTCGGCGCAGTTACGACGCCTCATCATGCTCGCCGTTGATGCTGACCCTGTTGCTTCAATTGCCCAGCGCCATCACACTCTCGAACGCGGAAACGAGCTGTCACTCGCAATCCGCGAGCCGCGCACCTGATGCGCATCTCACAAAGCGATACGTAATGAACCGTACATTTCAGTAATACAACGTAATTTAGAGAAGTTTTCCGTTATTTAGGAGACAGTTTTTTGCGATGTATTTGTCTGGAAAACTCAAAATGTTGTGGGCTAACTTGAGCAGTTTCCGAAACTTCAGCGTCCAATAGGGGTTGTACCCAAAAACGACAAGAGAGCACGAGCACGAAGCAAGTCCGTCTCGATGATCTCAAAATCACATTTGCCTTCTGCCGTACTTCGCGCCCCTTCTTGCGTATTGATGCCGATGAAAAATGAGAGGGAAAGCTCTCTGCTTTCCAAACCCATGGCTGCGACGAAATATCGTACGCTTCGTCGCTCTATCGCTGACGGTCCTGCCCCCCGGATCTACGTGCAGGACCGCACTGGGAGCACGTGCGAATGGCCTATTTGATCGAACGCAAGGCACAGGTTTTGTACATAACCGCGTCTTTGGTGAAGGACAAAGGAAAGAGGCGCAAGATCGTCATCGAAAGCCGCCCGGAGTATGCCGTTATCACGCTCCAGGGCTTGAAGGAAAAGTTCCCAATCTCCTGGGAACACCTCTTCGAGGCTGCGCGGCGGCACGACGCAGAAAATCTACGTGTCGAGGCCGAGGCAAGAAAGCAGCGCCAATCTCCAAAGAAGCGGCCGTCCTGATACCGCAGGAGGGCCTTGATACCTGGTTTCGACCAAAGTGCTGCGATGCTGTTTGAGCCATATTGAGCACAAGGGCGTGGATTCTTGGTACAGCGCAATCGTTCTGCAACATCAAGTGAAATGCACATTGCACAAAGGCCGTACTTCTCTCAGGATTCAATAGAGTCCGAGTCGGCCCAGGAGATGACACAAATGCAAACTGCGAGTGCTTATGCGCAAGAACGGCTTCTGGTGGATCAGCGAGTTGCGGGCTTTCGAGATGCGCCGCGCAAAACGCGATTGAACCTTGTGCAACAAGGATCTGTACGGGCACATTCGAGAAAGGCGGTTACGCCTGCGTAGGGCGACTCACCATGTCACCGTTACTCGAAACTTTCGACCTGCTCACCCTGGCTGATGCGGCAGAGTTGCTCCATTGCTCCAAGGCTCACGTCTGCAAAGCCGTGTCCGGGCGAGTTCCAGGGTGCCCTCCGATTCCGGCGGTGTCACTTGGCCGCCGAAAGCTCATACGCCGAGAGACTTTGCGGCTGTGGATCGAGAACAATGAGCGGGCAACCGCTGATGCTAACATATCGACATTGCCAGAACGGGATGCCGGTAAACGCGCATAAGGAGAATCCATGCGCAAGAGTCGGTATCAAAAAGGTTCGGTCAAGAAGCAGGATGGCCGATGGGTCGCAATGTGGTGGGTCGATAAAAGCCACAAGAGCCGCGTGATCGGGCTGGTCAAGGACATGACCAAATCGGAAGCGCGGGCGATCGTTGACGGGATTGTGACGGAAGCCGAAGCCAAGCAAAGCCAGAACAGGGCGTGGACGTTTGGCGAGTTCGTGGAAGAAGTCTATTTCCCCTATTACAGCCGCAAGTGGAAAGCATCGACGCGGGTCAACAATATGAACCGCGTCAGAATCCATCTGGTCGATGGCCTCGGCAAGATGGTTCTAGGGGCTTTCCGGCGCGACGGCTTGCAAGACGTACTGGACGACAAGGCCAAAAACCTGTCGTTCTCAACCGTGGATCATCTGCGCTGGGATCTGAAACAGATTTTCGACCTTGCGATGGCTGAAGGTCTGTTTGGTCAGAAACCCCGCGATGTTGCTGTTCACGCCGAAGGACGCGGCAAAGCCGGTTCGGAAGGTGATGAACATGAAGGAAGTGCAAATGTTGTTCGGTGCCCTCGATCAACGGGAACGGCTGGTCGCAAAGCTCGCGGTCATGGCGGGTATGCGTCCGGGCGAGATATTCGCGTTGACCTGGGGAACCCTGCAGGCGTCCTACGTGGATATTCGGCAGAGGGTTTACCGGGGGACAATCGACTCGCCCAAAACCGATCAATCCGTTCGCAAGGCCGCTCTGCCCGAGGGGCTCCTTCGGGATATTGAGGTCTGGCGGATGATGGCGGTATCCACGCGGGAGGATGCGTGGGTATTCCCGTCCGAACGGATGACGCCCATGTCGAAGGACAACTGCTGGAACCGGAACATCAAACCGAAGCTGGATAAGGTCGGCATGGGCTGGGCGAATTTCCTGGTCATGCGCCGGACGCATGCGACTCTGATGAACGAGCTTGGGGTGAGCGGAAAACTGGTTGCCGATCAGCTCGGCCACAGCCTCGATGTGAACCAAAACGTGTACACGCAGTCGCCGGTAGAGAACAGGCTGCCGGCGGTCAATCAACTGGAAAAAAGCCTCTTCCTCATGTAATTGGAGCAGGAATGGAGCAGGAGTTTCGGAGGTCTCTTCGTAAGTTGTTGATTTTATGGAGCGGGAGACCGGGATCGAACCGGCGACATTCAGCTTGGGAAGCTGACGTTCTGCCACTGAACTACTCCCGCTATTTAGAATCAATGACTTACAAAACGATTCCGAATTCACTATCCAGTTTACTATCCAAATTCAGGATTTGCTGCAAAGGCCGGCAGCTTTCCGGAACCGCGGCACCATGGTGGATGGTAAGCATGAACAGCACAAACCGCGCCAAAGTGAACCTGAAGAAGTATATCAAGATCGCCAACTGCACCTTCGCGGATTCTCACTTTGCCTGCATCGGCATCGGCAGCGAGACTTCCGCCGGAATCCGCAACGTGCACATCGAGCATTGCAAATGCGCCGCCGCCCGCAGCCATGCCATCTACATCAAGAGCCGGCCGGGACGCGGCGCGTTTGTTGAAGACATCTATGTGAACGACTTCGAGGCCTCGAACGCGCAACAGGGATTTCTGCGCCTCAACAATCTCAACAGCGGCAAGCAGGATGAGTTCTTCGTTCCCGGCGATGAGGGCATTCCGGCGTTTCGGAATTTTCAGTTCTCGAACATTCGCGTCAACGACGTTCCGGTGCTGGCGAAGGCCGACGAAATCCATCCCCGCAAGCCGCTGATCGGTTTCTCGCTTACCCACGTCACCGGCACATGCTCGAGCGGCATGGTTCTGGCGAACATAAAGAATGCGGTGATTCGCAACATCAAGATCACCGGATACACGGGGCCGCTGATCAGCATCTACAACGTGACGGGAACGGGGCTGGCCGGCGCGGCGAGGATCGATGAGGCAAAGCTGCCCAAGGTACCGGAACCAACTCCGGCGCCGGCAAGTCCATACCAACTCCATTGATCGTGGAACGCCTGGCATCGCCGCCGGGATGCACCAACCCTGGTTCCGCTGTGCTCTCGGCGCCGGGACCGTCAAATTCGTGAACACTCGCCGGTTTTTTGAGGACAAATCCGGTCCGATGAGCTAAGATAACCTCTTTGTTGCCAACGCTGAAGAAGCCGGCCGGGGGCGAGAAAACGGCGGCGATCGCGATTCGCCCGGCCGCCTGCCTTCGGCCGGGTTGCGTGAATTGCATCACATCGGAACGTACTTTTCGGGGAATAGAATTTCAGCGATGAGGGAGTGTTTATCTGTGCCGGATTCCGTCAGATAGCGCCAGTTTTCTCAAGGAATCGACTAACCGGGGAGCAAGGATGGCAAATCAAACAGAGAGCCCGAAGACAGCGACGATGGCGGACAGGGTTTCTGAACTTCGCGCCAAGCGTGCCGAGCTGGAGTTGGGTGGCGGCAAGGAACGCATCGACAAACAGCACGCCAGCGGCAAGCTATCGGCGCGGGAGCGCGTGGCAAAGCTCGTGGATCGGGACAGCTTCGAGGAGATTGGCCTGTTTGCCCGGCATCGCGCCACTTATTTTGGAATGGCCGACAAGGAGCTGCCCGCGGATGGAGTGGTGACCGGATGCGCAACAATCGACGGGCGCCTGGTGCATCTCGCCAGCCAGGATTTTACAGTGGCGGGCGGAGCTGCCGGCGAGACCCACAGCAACAAGGTTGCCGAAATGATGGGCATGTCGCTCAAGACCGGGAGCCCATTCATCTTTATCAACGACTCGGGCGGGGCGCGCGTTCAAGAGGGCATAGACAGCCTGGCCGGCTATGCCCGCGTCTTTTACAACAACGTGATGCTCTCGGGAACGGTGCCTCAGATCTCTCTTATTTGCGGGCCGTGCGCGGGAGGCGCAGCTTACAGTCCCGCGCTGACCGACTTCGTGATTCAAACCGAGCAGGGCCGGATGTTCATCACCGGACCGCAGGTGATCAAACAGGTGACCGGAGAAGTGGTGAGCGCGGAGGAGCTTGGCGGACCTCAGTCGCAGATGAACAACTCGGGAGTGGTGCACCTGATCGCCCGGGACGATGACGAGGCGATTCAACTTTGCCGGCGGCTGCTTAGCTTCATGCCCTCCAACAACATGGAAGACCCGCCTCGCATGGCCTTCAATGCGAAGATCAAAACCGATTCGGATATGAACGGGGTGGTTCCGACCGACCCCAAGATTGCTTATGACGTCCGGGGCGTTATTTCGCGAGTTGTGGACTACCAGGATTTTCTCGAGATCCAGCCTGGGTTCGCGGCGAACATCGTGATCGGCTTTGGGCGGCTGCAAGGCCGGCCGGTGGGGATCGTGGCCAACCAGCCATGTGTTCTGGCCGGAGCGCTGGACATCGATGGCTCAGACAAGTCCGCGCGCTTTGTCCGTTTCTGCAATGCCTTCAGCATTCCGCTTCTGACCTTTGTGGATGTGCCGGGCTTTCTTCCTGGAGTGGATCAGGAGCGCGGGGGCATTATTCGTCATGGCGCCAAGTTGCTGTTTGCCTACTCGGCATCCACGGTTCCAAAGATCACGGTGGTGCTGCGAAAAGCATATGGAGGAGCTTATATCGCGATGTGCTCCAAAGGCCTGGGCGCAGACCGGGTGGTAGCGTGGCCCACGGCTGAGATCGCGGTGATGGGCGCCGAGGGCGCTGCTGAAATCGTGTTCCGGCATGAAATCGACGCGGCGGAAGATCAGGAAACCCGCCGCAAGGAACTGGTTAATGAGTATCGAGAGACGTTTGCCAACCCCTACGTTGCTGCCGGCCGGCGGCTTGTGGACGACATTATTGAACCCGCCGAGACCAGAAAGTACCTGGCCGAGGCACTTGAAGCGCTGCACACCAAGCGGGAACTGCGTCCGCAGAAGAAGCATGGGTTGATCCCGTTATGAGGAGGAGCTGCGCGTGGCACTGAGCGTAAAAACTGTTGCCGCGAACGAGGCGGTTCGGCCCGGGAAAGAAGACGCGATCCCGGCTGAAATCCTGGCGGTCATTGCAGCCGCAGCCACAACATTCCTGGGCGCAAATCTCCGCTTACGCTCAGTTGAGCTGCTGCATTCGCCTCATGAATCGGTGAGCCGATGGTCGCGGCAGGGACGCGCATCGATTGAGGCCTCCCATAACCTGCGATCGAAGCGCTGAGCCAATCGGAATACTTATTTGGGAAAGGAACTGGGAATTTGAAGCTTCAGATAAAGATCGATGGAAAGACTTACGAGGCTGAAGTCGAAGTTCTGGAAGACGAAGCGAGCCAGCCGAATTATGCACCGTACCCGCCGGTTCCAGCAGCGTCTCAGGCGATGCCGGCTCCCGGAGCCTATGCTGCGCACGCAGCCGAAGGTCATGCCGCGGATGAGAAGCTGTACCGCAGTCCTGTTACAGGCCTGGTGATCAAGGTGAACGTAAAGCCGGGACAGGATATTCAGGTCGACGACGTAATCATGGTACTCGAAGCCATGAAGATGGAAACCAGCATGACCGCGCACCATGCGGGCAAAGTGAAGAGAGTGGACGTGGCGCCGGGCGATCCTGTGAAGGTACACCAGATTCTGGTGGAGTTGGAGTGATTGCCGCCAACTGACTCAATGGGGGGCGGCTGTTTTTGTTGAGAGGGAAGCAAGTGAGCGGCATTCATGAGGATTTGAAGGCAGTACCTGGGATCAAGTTCGTTGACCACGTCGCGATCGCCGTCAAGCAGGGCGAGTTGGACGGCCAGGTGAAGGCTTACGAGATGCTGGGCTTCAACGAAGTTCATCGCGAAGAAGTACTGGGGCACGACCAGGTGCGCGAAGTGTTGCTGCAGATTGGAGGCGGACCCAACCTGATCCAGTTGCTCGAACCTCTGACCCCGGATTCTCCCGTACAAAAACTCATTGAAAGAAACGGCGGCCGTGGCGGGTTGGCCCACCTGGCTTTTCGCGTCGAGAGTGCGCAGCGGGCATTCGACGTCATGCAGGATAGCGGATTTCAACTCATCGACAAGGCTCCCCGGAAAGGTTCGAGAGGGACCACGGTCTTCTTCGTTCATCCCAAATCGAGAGCCGAAAATCCATTTGGGTTTCTCATTGAAATTGTTGAAGCCCCTGAAAGCAAGTGAACGAAGATGGCCACTGACAATCTGCTCCAGGAGTTTCCTCCGGTAAGTACGCAGTCTTGGGAAGACGCTATCGCCAGGGATCTGAAGGGCGCCGACTACGCCAGGAAACTGATTTGGCAAACCGAGGAAGGGCTCGCCGTGAAGCCCTACTACCGGGCGGAAGACATTGCCGGGCTGGAATTTCTGGATGCCGCGCCCGGCGATTATCCCTACCTTCGCGGCGCCCGTCTCACCGCCGACTGGCGCATTCGCGAAGAAATCGATCTGGCCGTTCCCGAGCAGGCAAATCGCGCGGCGCGGAGCGCAGTGACTGCCGGCGCCGAGGAGATTGCGTTTCGCAACATCGTGATCCGGAATGTTTCAGACCTGGGAATGCTGCTCGTCAACCTGCGGGAGATTCCCGTGCATTTTCAAAATGCAGGCGAGCCGCTCATTCGTCTTTTGATCGATGCGTCGACGGGGCGGCAGGATTCGGCGCCGGTATCGACCGGATGGAACCCGCTGACCAATCCGAAATTTGCGGCGGAGGCCGCTCTTGCCGCGCCTCCAGGGCTTGTGCCCTTCACCATCGATGGCTCGGAGTTTGAAGAGTCCGGAGCGACCGCCGTTGAAGAAGCCGGCTTCACGCTTGCGGCCGCGATCGAATTCCTGGCGGAGATGCAATCGCGCGATGTGGATGTCGACCGCGCCGCAACCTCGATCGCATTTTCGTTTGCGATTGGCGCAAGCTACTTTTTTCAAATTGCCAAGTTCCGCGCCTTCCGCATGTTGTGGGCGAGAGCCGTCGGAGAGCTTTGGCGGGAGCCGGGAAGGCGCAAGGGCTCGCATTCATGCGCGTACCTCGCGCTGGAACGAGACCATCTACGATCCCCACGTCAACATCCTGCGGGCGACAACTGAAGCCATGTCCGCCGTACTGGGCGGCGCGGACTCGATTACTGTGGCGCCCTTCGACGAGTGCTACAAGACGCCCGATGAGGCCAGCCGCCGGCTGGCCCGGAACACCCAAATCATTCTCAAGCGGGAAGCGCTGCTGTCGCGGGTCGCAGACCCCGGCGCCGGCTCGTACTGCCTGGAGGTCATCACCGATTTCATTGCCCGCGAAGGTTGGAAAGCGATGCAGAAGATCGAAGCGGCCGGCGGCTATCGGAAAGCTGTTGCGGATGGGCAAATCAGCCGGGCCCTGGAACAGTCGCTGGCCGCGAAAAGAAAAGGCCGTGGCGCTGCGCCGCCGCATTTTTACCGGGACCAATCAATACGCCGATCCCTCAGAAAAGGCGCTGGATCGCATTGAGCCCATTGCGTCTTGACGGGAGAACGGCGCGGCGCGCAGAGTTACGAGTCGCTTCGTCTGCGCACGGAACGCCATGCGGCCAAGCACCGGCAAACCGCCGCGGGTTCTGCTTGCCGAATTCGGGGACGTGAGGATGCGGTCCGCGCGCTCAACCTTCGCCGCCAATTTCTTTGCGTGCGCGGGCTTCGATATCGTCACGCAGCGATTTCAGAGCGCCGGTGAGATTGCAGCCCGGGACGCGGACGTGATCGTGCTTTGCAGCTCGGATCAGGAATATCCTGAGCTGGCCAGGGAACTTGCGCTCCAGTTGAAGGCACTCGGACGCAGGACTCCGGTGATCGTTGCGGGCAATCCCGACTCGGCGGAGCAACTGCGCGCGGCTGGCGTTGCCGATTTCATTCATGCCCGAAGCAATCCTATTGAAGTTCTTACGAGCTGGCAGCAGAAGTTGGGAATCAAGGCTTAGATGATGCGCCCGGATTTTTCAAAGATCGGCTACAAGCCCGCGGTGGAGCAGGCGGAGGCGCGAGAGCGCGGCGAATGGCTCTCACCGGAACACATTCCGGTGAAGAGTTTCTATACGCCGGAGGACCTGAAGGGACTCGAGCACCTGGAGTACGCCGCGGGAATTCCGCCCTATCTGCGCGGGCCTTACAGCACGATGTACGTGATGCAGCCCTGGACGATCCGGCAATACGCGGGATTCTCAACCGCGGAAGAGTCCAACGCGTTTTATCGCCGCAACCTGGCCGCCGGACAGCGGGGGCTTTCAGTCGCGTTCGATCTTGCCACGCACCGCGGATACGACTCCGACCATGAGCGCGTAACCGGAGATGTTGGCAAGGCGGGCGTGGCCATCGATTCGATCCTCGACATGAAGATCCTGTTCGACCATATTCCGCTGGATCGAATGTCGGTGTCGATGACCATGAACGGAGCCGTGCTCCCCATCATGGCGTTTTATATTGTAGCCGCCGAAGAGCAGGGAGTTAAGCCTCAGCAGTTGAGCGGCACAATCCAGAACGACATTCTTAAAGAATTCATGGTCCGCAATACCTATATCTATCCACCCGAAGGCTCCATGCGGATCGTCGGCGACATTTTCCGCTACTGCGCGGCCAATATGCCGAAGTTCAACTGCATCAGCGTGAGCGGATATCACATGCAGGAAGCCGGAGCCACGGCGGATATCGAGCTGGCTTATACGCTCGCCGACGGCCTGGAGTATCTGCGCACCGGAGTGAAGGCGGGCCTGGACGTGGACAGCTTTGCGCCACGCATTTCGTTCTTCTGGGGCATCGGCATGAACCATTTCATGGAGATTGCCAAGCTGCGGGCGGCGCGGATGTTGTGGGCAAAGTTGGTAAAGACCTTCAATCCAAAAAACCCGAAATCGCTGGCTCTGCGCACGCACTCGCAGACATCGGGATGGAGCCTGACGGCGCAGGATCCCTTTAACAACGTGGTCCGCACCTGCATTGAGGCCATGGCCGCGGCTTTCGGGCATACGCAGTCTCTGCATACCAATGCCCTGGATGAAGCGTTGGCGCTGCCTACCGATTTTTCCGCGCGCATCGCACGCAACACGCAGATTTATCTTCAGGAAGAAACCGACATCAGGCGCATCGTGGATCCATGGGCCGGTTCCTATTATGTCGAGCGCCTGACGCACGAACTGATGCATGGGGCATGGGAGCTGATTGAGGAGATCGAAGGGCTGGGCGGCATGGCAAAGGCAATTGAAACCGGCGTCCCCAAGATGCGCATTGAGGAGGCTGCGGCGCGCAGGCAGGCCCGCATCGACTCCGGCGCGGATGTGATTGTCGGCCTGAATGCCTATCCTTCGCCGGAGGAGACGCTGGTCCCGGTTCTCGATATTGATAACGATGCGGTTCGTGAATCGCAACTCAGGCGTCTTGCCCAATTGAAGCGCGAACGCGACGGGGATGCCGTGCGCGAATCGCTCGAACGGCTCGAACAATGCGCCGCCACCGGCAAGGGCAATCTGCTGGAATGCGCGGTGGATGCCGCCCGCAGGCGCGCTACGCTGGGCGAAATCTCCACTGCACTGGAGAACGTCTGGGGCCGCTACCAGGCCACCACGCGCACCATCGCCGGAGTCTATTCGGCAGAGGGGGGCAGAGGCGCGGAGTTCAAGAAAGCGGAGCAGATGGTGGCGGAGTTTGAAAAAACTGAAGGCCGGCGTCCACGAATCCTGGTGGCCAAGATGGGGCAGGACGGTCACGATCGCGGCGCCAAGGTCATCGCCAGCGCATTCGCGGATATCGGCTTCGACGTGGATATCGGCCCATTGTTTCAAACTCCGCGCGAGGTTGCGCGGCACGCGGTCGAGAACGATGTGCACCTGGTCGGCGTGTCCTCGCTGGCCGCGGGTCACAAGACGTTGGTCCCGCAGTTGATCGATGAGCTGCGCAAGCTCGATCGGGACGATATTCTGGTGGTCGTTGGCGGCGTGATTCCGCCGCAGGACTACGAATTCCTGTACAACGCCGGAGTGGCCGGCATCTACGGGCCGGGCACGGTGATTCCCGTGGCGGCACAGCGGATTCTGGAAATCCTGAGCGGCTGTCCGGTTGGAGGAGATTCCTAAGTTGGCAGATGCGAAGCGGAGTGCGCTGCATGTTCGCCCCGGCTGCGCCGCGCCGGAGCCGCCGCGAGAGTTGAGTGCTCGAGCGTCGAGTCGCCGCTCGCTGTTACCCCAACAATACCTGGATGGAATTCTGCGCGGCGACCGCACTATTCTCGCCCAGGCCATTACATTGATTGAGAGCTCTCGCGAGGCAGACCGCCAGTTGGCGGAGCGAATCGTCGAAGACTGCCTTCCCTATAGCGGCAATTCAATTCGCGTGGGCATTACCGGCGTTCCCGGCGCAGGCAAGAGCAGCGTGATCGAGGTGCTGGGCACCTATCTGATCGGCGAGTACCGGCAAAAGGTCGCCGTGCTTGCGATCGATCCGAGCAGCCAGATTTCCGGGGGAAGCATTCTGGGCGACAAGACCCGCATGAGATCTCTCGCATCCAGCGACATGGCATTCATCCGGCCCTCTCCATCGCGGGGATCGCCGGGCGGCGTGGCGCAGCGCACGCGCGAGGCGATGCTGCTGTGCGAGGCAGCGGGATACCAGAACATCCTGGTGGAGACAGTTGGGGTGGGACAATCGGAGACCGCGGTTCATGACATGGTGGACTTCTTCCTGCTCATTATGCTGGCGGGGGCCGGCGACGAACTCCAAGGCATGAAGCGCGGCGTGATGGAGCTGGCGGATGCTGTGGCAATCAACAAAGCTGACGGAACGAATCTGCGCGCCGCGGAAAGAGCGCGAGCCGAGGCTCAAAACGCATTGCATTACTTTCCAGGCTCCCAGTCCGGATGGACGCCGCGCGCGCTCACCTGCTCGGCACAGACTGGCAAGGGCATTCCCGAGCTTTGGAACTGCGTTCTGGAATACGCCGCGATGACAAAATCCAACGGCTGGTTCAGCCTTAGCCGGCGCAACCAGACACAGAAGTGGATGCGCGAAATCATCCGGCAGGGATTGAGACAGCGATTTGAGTCTCATCCAGCCATCAAGAAGCGCATGGCGGAGCTCGAGCAGGAAGTACTGGAAGGACGCACCACATCTTTTCGCGCCGCGCGTGAACTGCTCGAAACATATTCCGATTCAAAGCCGGGCGATTGCTAACTGCACGAACACGCGGGTGCTCCAGGTCTCGATTTTGAGACCTGGGAATCGACAAATGCTGATTCACTCGCTCTTTGATTCGTTCGGCCGCAACTTTCAGAGGTATTGATCCATGTCTTCATTGCCGGTATTGGTCTTGAACAGCGGTTCTTCTTCAATCAAATTCTCAATCTACGAGGCCGGCGGCGGAGATCGCCGCAGGTTGCACGAGGGCGCCGTCGACGGCATCGGCACCGATCAGGGCAAGTTCTGGATCAAGGACGCCGAAGGCAACAGACTGATCGATCAATCCCCTGCCCTGCCCAACCGCTCGGTCGCATTCAAGATGGTCGCCGACGTACTGCACTCCGCCGACTTCCCTACCCCGGCGGCTATCGGCCATCGCATGGTTTGCGCCGCGCCCAGGTTGCAAAGCAACCAGCGCGTTACACCAGAGATGATTGAAGAGATGGAGCGGTACAAGAGCTTTGCTCCGCTGCACACGCCCATCGGCGCCTACATCATGCGCCAGGCGCTGGATCTGTTTCCCGACGTGCCTAATTTCGCATGTTCGGACTCCTGGTTCCACCGCACCATGCCGGAAGTGGTGACGCACATGCCGATTCCCGCGAAGTATTCCGCCATGGGCGTGCGTCGAATCGGCTTCCACGGCATTTCATACGAGTCCATCGTCTACCAGTTGCAGCCCAACGTGCCGAAAAGGCTCATCGTGGCTCACCTGGGCAACGGCGCCTCCATCTCCGCCATCCGCAAGGGCCAATGCCTGGACACTTCGATGGGCCTGACGCCTACCGGAGGCATCATCAGCGGCACGCGCACCGGAGACATCGATCCCGGCGTCCTGCTGTTTATCCTGCGCAAGATTGCGGAGACCGCCAGGAGCGCAACCGAGGCGGCAGACCAACTGGAAGCGATGGCCAACAAGAAGGCGGGCCTGCAGGGCATGAGCGAACTCTCCAACGACATGCGCGAGTTGCGCAACGCCATCAACGCCGGCAACAGCAAGGCGCGGTTAGCCGTGGACAAGTTCAATTGGGCGATCGCCAGGTGGATCGGCAGTTTCATTGCCGAGCTCGGCGGGCTTGACATGCTGGTGTTCACCGGCGGGATCGGCGAGAACGACATTGCCACGCGCGCGGAAATCTGCGCCGGCCTGGGCCCACTGGGCATCGTGCTTGACCCGGCTCGAAACAACGCACGCGGCAAAGCGGTCATCTCGACCGAAGACTCGCCGGTAACGGTGCGCGTGATTCCTCCAGCGGAAGACCTGATGATCGTCAACCACGTGGTGCGCCTGCTGGCGAAACAGGAGGAACAGCCCATCGAAGTATTGGCGGCCCGGCAGTAAAGAGCAGGCGCGAATCAAATGGCGGTTTGGGCAGCGATTGGGGTCGCGGCCAGGATGCCGTACACGATCTCGGCGTTCTCTTTGATCTCATCCTTGTCCCTGGGAAAGACGCCGATGTAAACGCCATCGTGAGGCTTGATGCTCGCGTAGGCGGTGCGGAAGGCCTGGGCCACGCCACTATCGCCGATGCGCCCGGCAGCCAGAATCTTGAATGCGAAACAAGTCTTCGCAGTCTGGCGCATCACCTTATACATGCGCGCCGGATCGCTTTGCACGTAGATTTCACGAGGCATTTCGAGCAACTCGCCATTGAGGACCTGCTTCCACTCCTGCTCAGTGCGGGTGCGGTTGTAGACGCAACCGGAGTAGAAGTCGATGTCCCATCCCTGCTCTTCAACCAGCTCGATCACCTCCGGCTTGTGGGTGCCCACGCCGACCAGAACGCCCAGATCGCGAGCGCGCTTGCACCACTCCCTTTCAACTGCCATGGTCCCGTTCCTGAACGCTATGTCGATCTCCTCGCCCCGCCTCTGCAGCGCCAGCGGCTTGAGGTCCCGCACCAGCGCGGCCTCATCGTCTTTCGCCGTCACCTGAATGATGAGGTGCATGTGGCCGCCTTCGGATTGAAACCGCGCCCAATCCTGCGGTGCGCGCCCTATATTCACGTAGTTGAAGGCGTTGATGCCGAAGCCGGCGGCGCGGTGCAGCACCTCGCAGACCCGGTCCTGGGTGTACCACTCTCTCATCGCGCTCGAGAAGTTGTTGTTGTAATGGGCGAATCCGTAGAGCGGGTTGACGCCGAGCACCAGGCGGCTGATTTCTGCGCTGCCAAATCTCATCTTTGGAATCTGGATCCGGGCCTCGCCGGCCGAGGGCGCTGCGCCCGGCGCAGGCGCCGGAGGCGCCACAGGAGCTTGCGGTTGCGCGGCCAGGGCGGTTCGGCCACCCACGATGCCAACCGCCAGAGCGGCGCTCGACTGCAGGAATTGCCGGCGTGTATTGGACATAAAGATACCCACTTTCCAGTGCCGGCCGGGCCGTCTGCCTGGTGGCCGGACTCCTAATAAACGGGGAATTATAGCACCAGATTGGAAGCAGTCTCTGTGACACAGCATGCAGTTACGGCTCGGTTCGTTCGCACGGCAGGGCCGCTCCGTTGTCCAAGTTGTCAAGGGGCGATATCGCTCATCGTGCATGCGCGCTGCTACACTTCGACGGGAGCGCCCATTCCGGTAGAATCGCGATTGCGCGCCAGGGAGACGGCTATCAGGATCAAGCCCACGATCGAGAGGATTCCCGGCGGGATGATGGTTGTGCCGCTGGCCTGCGGAGCGCTCATCACCACGTTTGCTCCGCGCACGGCTGAGTTCTTTGGGTCGTTCACTGGAGCGCTGTTCACGGGCGCGATTCCCATCATCGCTGTTTTCTTTGTCTGCCTGGGGAGCACGATCTCGGTACGCGCGCTTCCAGCGATGTTGCGGCGCGGCGGCGCACTGATGGCGACCAAGGCGGGGCTTGGGATCGCAATCGGCTACCTGCTCGGCCACCTGATCGGCGCGTTGCCCATTCAGGGGGGTTGGCTGGCGGGGATTTCTACGCTGGCCGTGGTGGCTGCCTTCAACGATACCAATGGCGGACTCTACATGGCGCTGATGGAACGCTACGGAAGCCCGGAAGATGCAGGCGCCTACTGCGTTCAGGCGCTGGAATCGGGGCCCTTCTTTACGATGATCACGCTGGGCGTGGCGGGGTTGTCGAGCTTCCCGTGGCAAACGCTGGTGGGAGCGATTCTTCCCCTCTTTATAGGAATGGCCCTGGGCAATCTCGATGCCGACCTGCGAGTTTTTCTGGGCAAGGCTGCTCCGGCGCTAATTCCCTTCTTTGCATTCGGGCTGGGAGCGACGCTGAACCTGACGCGCATCTGGGAGGCCGGGCTGCTTGGATTCGTGCTGGGGATCGCGGTCATCGCGATTTCGGGAGCGCTTCTCATCGTGGCCGACCGGCTGACGGGCGGAACGGGAGTCGCCGGAATGGCCGCCGCGACCACGGCTGGGAATGCCGCGGCAGTGCCTGCGCTGGTGGCCGCGGCAGACCACAAATATGCGGCGGCGGCCGGTCCAGCCACGGTGCTGGTTGCTTCCAGCGTGATTGTGAGCGCATTTTTCGCGCCGCCGCTGGTGGCCTGGTGGGCTCGCCGGACGCGGCCCGGGCCGACGAGCGCGTCTGAAGCCAGGGAGTGAGCTGAATGGCCCTGATGCTGGTCATCGCGGATGATCTGACCGGAGCCGCCGATTGCGGTGTGGCCTGCGCCGGTCACGGCTTGCATACGATTGTTGTATTGGGCGATTCCGGAGGCGAGGTGAATGCGGAGGTTCTGTCGGTGGACGGAGACACGCGCCGGCTGCAACCGCATGAGGCCGCAGTCTGAGACAGCGCGCCTAGTAAGAAAACATCTCCGCGATGAAGAGACGTTGCTTTATAAGAAACTCGACTCCACGTTGCGTGGCAATGTGGGCGCAGAACTGGCTGCTGCTCTTGAGGCACGCCGAAGTTTAGCGGGCGCGAATGAGCGGATCGTGGCCGTTCTTGCGCCGGCCTTCCCTGCCACAGGCCGGACCACCTTGAACGGGCGGCAGCACATCTACGGGAAGCCACTGGAGGAATCCGGGCCGGGTCGAGATGAACGCATGCCTGCCAGGTCTGATATTGCCGGCCTGCTGCGCGAGGCGCATCTGCGGCCTGCGCTGCTGGGGCTCGACCTGCTGCGGCGAGAGTTGCCGCCTGGCGGCAGCGGGGCTTTGCGGGACGCGATGAAGGCGATGGCCCAGGATGCGGACGTGCTGGTGTGCGATGCCGAGACCGGCGAAGATCTGCGCAGGATCGCCGATGCTTCAATGGTTCTTGGGCGCGGCACGGTGTGGGCGGGATCGGCGGGACTGGCCTCGCATTTGCCGCCGGCGGCGGGGTTGACGCACGATTCGGTGAACTCTCAAGGCCGGCAACTGGCCGCGGGGCCCGCGCTTTTTGTGGTCGGCAGCGGTTCCGCAATTTCGCGCGAGCAGGTCGAGGTGCTGGCCTCCCGGTCCGATACGATTGTATTGAGGATTCCGCCGGAGGTTTTGATGGCCGGAGATCAATCGCCCGAGTGGCGCGCCTACGGGCTGGAGCTGGAAACGGCTTTCAGCGAGGGCAGCGATGCAGCGATTCTGCCGGGCTCCGGGGTTCGGCTCGATAGCTCAATGGGAGTAGTGCTCTCCGCCGCTCTGGCTGCGCTGGTGCGGCCCTTTGCAGGCAGGGTGGGAGCGCTTGTGGCTACCGGCGGCGAAACCGCGCGCGCCGTATTCGAAGCATGGGGAGTGAACAGATTGCGGCTTATCGGCGAAGTAGAAGCGGGGCTGCCTTTCTCAGTAACCTCGGGCTGGAGCAGAGAGTTGCCGGTGCTTACCAAGGCCGGCGGCTTCGGCGGACCTGAGACGCTGCTGCGCTGCCGGCAGTTTCTGCGCGGGCTTGAACGCGGAGAGAGCGCGCGTCCCGATCCCAACAAAGGACTGAAATGACCGAACGGCCGATGATCGCCATGACCATGGGAGACGCGGCAGGCGTTGGCCCCGAGGTGATCATGAAGAGCCTTGCTCATCCCGAACTCTACCGGCAATGCCGGCCGCTGGTGATCGGGGATGCGGCCCGGTTGAGAGAAGCAGGACGCATCGCCGGAAGCCGGCTCGAAGTGCGCGGCCTTTCCGTAGACGAGGTGGACAGGGCTATGTTCCGGCAAGGCACGGTGGATTGCATCGATCTGAAGCTCATCCCAAAGGACCTTCCATGGGGCCGGCTTTCCGCCGTTGCCGGGGATGCGGCGTTTCGTTATGTTGAAGTGGCGGCGAAGCTGGCCAGCAGCGGAAAAGTGGCGGCCATCTGCACCGCGCCGCTGAACAAGGAAGCGCTGCAGGCAGGCGGGCATCATTATCCCGGCCATACGGAGTTACTTGCGCATTTGACCGGCACAGACGAAGTTTCAATGATGCTGAGCACGCCGAAGATGCGGGTAATTCACGTGACCACGCACATCGGATTGATCGACGCGATCGCGAAGATCGAGCCGGGCCTGGTGGAGCGCACGATTGCGCGCGGTCATGCGGCCCTGGTAAGCGCCGGCATCGGCAATCCCGCGGATTGCCGTCTGCGGCATCAATCCTCACGCCGGCGAGAATGGGTTGTTCGGTTACGGCGAGGAAGAGACGAAGATCGCGCCGGCCATCGAGATCTGCCGCAGGAAGGGTTGGAGCGTGGAGGGTCCTTTGCCGGCCGACACGCTGTTTTTCCGCGCCCAGCGCGGCGACTTCGACCTGGTGGTCGCCATGTACCACGATCAGGGCCACGGGCCGGTGAAGGCGCTGGGATTGGAATCGGGCGTGAACATTACAATCGGACTTCCGGTGATCCGCACCTCGGTGGACCACGGAACCGCGTTCGATATTGCGGGGACGGGCAAGGCCGATGAGCGCAGTATGCTTGAAGCGATGCGCCTGGCCATTGAACTTACGCCTGGCCACGCCAGCCGGCAATGATCGCGGGAAAAGGAAAGTGTGAATGCCATGGCTACCCTGATTGAGACAACCAGCCGCGAGCGCATGGCGCGCGCACTGAATCACAAGCAGCCCGATCGCATCCCGATCGACTTTGGCGGAACTGCCGTGACCGGCGTGCATGCCAGTTGCGTGGCCGCGCTGCGCGACTATTACGGGCTCGAGCAGCGGCCGGTGCGCGTTCACGAGCCGTTCCAGATGCTGGCTCTGCTGGATGACGACCTGAAGGATGCCATGGGCCTGGATGTGACGGGAGTCTTCGCGCGCAATACCATGTTCGGCTTTCCGGCGGAGCGATGGAAGCCCTGGAACTTCAACGGGCTGGAGGTGATGGTTCCGGGCGACTTCAACACCACGGTGGATGACCGCGGCGATACGCTGATCTATCCGGAAGGCGACACGACGGTCCCGGCCAGCGGACGGATGCCGCGGGGCGGCTATTTCTTCGACTCGATTATTCGCCAGGAGCCGTTCGACGAGGAGCATCTGAATCCCGAAGACAATCTGGAAGACTTCGGGCCGATCTCACAGCAAGATCTCGATCATATGGCGCGCGCGGCCAAGGAAGCAGCCACGGCGGGCCGGGGCGTGATTGCCGGATTTGGCGGGACTGCGTTTGGCGACATTGCGCTGGTTCCGGGGCCGTTCCTCAAGCATCCCAAGGGCATTCGGGACGTCACGGAATGGTATGTGTCGACGCGGAGCCGCCAGGAATACATTCATAAGGTCTTCGAGCGCCAATGCGAGATTGCCATTGGGAACCTTGAGCGTATCTATGCGGCCGTTGGCGATACGGTGCAGGCGGTTTTCATCTGCGGCACCGACTTCGGCACCCAAACCTCCGCATTCTGCTCAGTGAAAACACTGCGCGACTTGTATTTCCCCTATTACAAGCAGGTCAACGACTGGATTCGCTCGCACACGCCATGGAAGACCTTCAAGCATTCCTGCGGCGCGGTTTCAAAGTTCATACCTTCATTTATCGAGGCCGGCTTTGACATTCTCAACCCGGTGCAGTGCTCAGCCACGGGCATGGAGCCCGAGCAACTGAAGGCGAACTACGGAGAGCAACTGGTTTTCTGGGGCGGAGGCGTGGACACGCAGAAGACGCTGCCCTTCGGAACTCCGGCAGAGGTGCGGGAGCAGGTCCTGCGCCGCTGCGAGATTTTTGCGCCGGGCGGAGGTTTCGTCTTCAATTCGATTCACAATGTGCAGGCGCAGACGCCGGTGGAAAACATCGTCGCCATGATCGACGCGGTACACGAATTCAACGGAAGAAAGTGAGAGCGGGCGGTGATCGCACTTCCGCCGGCGCGCCTTTGGTGGCTGCCTGTGATTTGTGCTATATTTTTCAAGGTGCGGGTTGGATTTCCTCCCGCACAAACCGCGCGCAAATCCCCGCGCTGCGCGGTTTTCCTCCATAGTCTGGACGCGTAGCTCAACTGGCAGAGCATTCGGCTCTTAACCGACAGGTTGTAGGTTCGATTCCTACCGCGTCCACCATAGAATCAACAACTTAGCAGACATATATTAGAGACCGAACCTTAAGAGCCTGAATACCGCTGACCCTCAAGCAGCCGCTGTCTTCTCTTGCATCATCACCATTTGCACAATCTTCGAGTTTAACCAGCCCCTGAATCCGTTCAATTTGGAATACGATTTGGACGAATTCAAGGGGTCCGGTCAGGTGAGGCGCCGATTACTTTCCGGTATAGGAGACGCGCCAGATGGAATTTGACCCGTCATCCGTAACCAGTAACGATCCGTCGTGTGCGGTGGTGACACCAACGGGACGGCCCCAAACATCCCCGTCGGGAAGCACGAAGCCGGTGAGGAAGTCCTCGTACCCTCCGTCGGAATGGCCGGTATGATGCAGCGGGACGCGAATGACTTCATAGCCGGTTCGAACTGCCCTGTTCCACGAGCCGTGCTCGGAGGCAAAGATGTCTCCGCCATATTCCTCCGGAAACTGCTTGCCTTCATAAAAGGTCATTTCCAGCGAAGCGTTGTGCGGCTGCAGCAGCACATCCGGGACGATTACCTTGTCTTTCAGCTCAGGGTGCTTGCCTTGGTGGCGCGGGTCCTGATGTGCGCCGATATACCACCATGGCCAGCCGTAAAAGCCGCCGGGTTCGACATGCGTGATGTAATCGGGAACCAGATTGTCGCCGAGTGCGTCGCGCTCATTGACGGAACACCACAGTTGGCCGGTCAGAGGATTGACGGCCAACCCGACCGCGTTGCGAATTCCTGAGGCATAGACGCGCATGTTCGATCCGTCGGGATTGAAGGCGAAGATCTTGGCGCGAGGAATCTCGTCGGGATGCGTATCGGGGTCATCCACGTTGGAGCCCGATCCGACGGAAACGAACATGGTGTCGCCATCGGGCGAGAACTGCACGTCACGGGTAATGTGCCCGTGTGGAAGGCCGGCCAGGTCAGCCAGATGCTCCGGGGCTGCGCGCGCCTCCAGGTCGCCGTTCTCGTAAGGGAAGCGCACTATGGAGTTGGTATTGCCGACGTACACCCATTTGGGATTGGGACCCAAGGGGTAAAAGGCAATGCCGAAGGGGTGGCCGAGACCAGTGGCGAAGATGCTGGTTATCTTCGGTTTGCCATCCGGGGTGATTCCGCGGAAGACCAGAATCTGACCCTTTGCGCTTTCAGCCACAAAGAAATCGCCATTGGGAGCCGTACGAATAATGCGGGGATTCTCAAGCCCGGTTGCGTAGAGTTCCACTTTGAAGCCCTTTGGCGCCTGCGGCCACGCGGATTCGGGACGAGGAACGATGCGGGGACCATTGCCCGCCGAATCCGTGGCAAACGGAGCGGGAAGATCCTGGACGGTGATTTTGCGCGGGGTTCCCGGCTTTTCAAAGCGAAAGTCCGTGAAGGGCGGCGTTGGCGGCGGCGCGTTCAGAACTCCAGCGCCGGCTGGTTCACTCGCGCTCGCGGCTGCAAGATGCGCTCCGAACGGAGTGGGCAGAGCTCTTAGATAGCTTATGATCTGCCAGCGTTGCCGCTCCGCCAGGCTCGCCCATGCCGGCATCCCATTCTCCTTGTCGCCGCGGGTGATGTACCAGAAAATCTCGCCGGGCTTCGCCGTCTGAGTTGGGCCGTGGGCGAGTGCGGCAATGTTGCCCGTACCCTCGGCGTTCTGACCGTGGCAGACAGCGCACTGTTGACCGTACAGTTTCTGGCCTGCCTGAACATTCCGCGCTCCCTGGTACGGATTCTCCCTTGCGGCGGCCGAAGCTGGGGCGTTATGAAAGCTTCCGGTTTGCGCCGGCACTCCGGTCGACAGGACCAGGCCTGCGATGAGTGAACTGAAGATAAGCATCAGCCGGTTTGAAGCGATCCTTCCTGATTTCAATTTTTCTCTCCTGCATGGGGATGATGGAGCCTGTACACGCTGCTCGAATTCGCGCTTCCAGTCCGAAGTGGTCTACGAAAATCATAGCCTGAGAGGCAGGGCTTCGTTAATCCACTCGAAATGAAGAAAGGCCGGCGGCGCGTATCTTCCGGTAAGAAGAATCGCGCCGCCGGCCCCAGGAAAATTCAGTACCAGTGAGCTATTCCCAGTTTGCTTTAGAAGATGATCTTGGCCGCAAACTGCCATACGCGTTGGGTACCAACAGAGGAGGGAATATTGACGCTTCCCGTGCTGCTGCTGGTAGCGGTGATGGTTCCGAAGGCTCCCGAGGAGGCCGTCGCGTTGGGGTTGGCAAGGTTGGTGTGGTTGAAGGCGTTGAAGGCCTCCGCCTGGAACTGGCCGTGAATGCGGCGCTCCGGCAGGATGTCCTTGAAGACCGACATATCCACATCGTCATAGCCGGGCCCGCGCAGCGAGTTGCGGGGCACGTTGCCGAACGACTGCGCGTAGTTATTTGCCGCCGAGGGCAGCGGGTTAACCGCAAAGGCCGCGGTGTTGAACCACTCCGCGGTTTTTGAGACACCGGCGGGACGGGCAGTGCTGACGCCCGTGTTGTAAACCGCGTAGTCGTTGCCGATGCCGGAGAGTGAATTGTCAACTCCGCTGACGACGGTGATGGGCAGTCCGTCCTGCATGCTGACGATGGCGTTCACTTGCCAGCCGTTGGCGATCTGCCCGACGGCCTGGTTCACGTGGAATGTGGGGAGCGCGTAGTTGACCGAGGTGGTGAAGCGAATCGCCTGGTCGAAGTCGGCGACTCCGCGGGCGCTGTTCAGGTTGTAGGGGTTCGGCGGACCGGCGTTACCTTCGGCCCCCGACGAGGTGTTGTCGATGGTCTTCATCCACACCACGTTGGAGAGCAAGGTGAGTCCGTGGCTGGTGCGGCGCGTGACATTGAATTGCAGGGAGTTGGTCATCTCATATTCGTAGGCATCGGCGAGTTCCACCGCGCCCAGGCCGGGATACAATCTGCGTGTGTTTTCGTTGCCAACGGTATTGCCCGCGTTCGCGGTATAGACGGCGGGGTTGAACTGCCGCGATCCCATGACGTGCTCGGCGTGATCGCCGACGTAGGCCACGGACATGGCAAAGTTGTTTCCCAGGTCTTGCTCCACTGAGAGGTTGTAGTCCTGCGTGTATTCGACGTGCGAGGCAGGATTCAACACGCCGCCCGCCAGCGGCGTGAGGAACGTGTAACTCTTGAACGCCGAAGTTGCGACGTGACCGCGCGGGAATGGATCTCCGCCCGCATATCCGGTGTAGATGTTGTCCCACTGCGGCGGGTTGGGAATGTTGAGGTAAAGGTCGATGGGCTGCATGGCGTCGGTTCTTTGATAGAGCAGGCCCTCCGGCATGCCGAAGAACAGGCCGTAGGCGCCGCGAACCACCGTTTTGCTATTGCCAAACACGTTGTAGGCAAAGCCCACGCGCGGAGCGAAGTCCTTCCAGTTGTTCTTGTAGACCGACGACGCCAATCCGGCGTCGCCGTTGAACATCAAGCCCTTGGGCGCGTTGGGTGCAACCGTGGACTGGAAGCTCGGATTGGCCAGATTGAAGCCGACCAGCGTACCGTTGTCGTCGATCGCGGGCAGCCATGGATCCCAGCGGACTCCAAGGTTTAGGGTCAGTTTCCTGACGATCCTCCAGTCGTCCTGCAGGTAAAGGGACGGCCGGAGCTCACGCAGGTAGAACTTGCGGCCGTTGTCCTGGAAGAAGCTGGATTCGTAGCCGGTGTAGAAGTCCGCGAAGGCGTTGCCGCTCTTGGTGAATCCGGCCGGCAAAGTCGATCCGGCGGGCACCGCGGTGCGCGCTCCGTTGAAGGTGTTGTCGCCCGGCGTGTAGGAGTAATCGTCGGCGTCGATTCGCGTACGTTCCACATCGCCGCCCATGGTCAGTGTATGGGTATGCAGCACCTTGACGAGCTGGGCGGTGAAGTCGAACGTGGTCGAGTCCTGGGTGAGTGCGCCGCCGGAGAAGATATCGATGTAAGTCAATTGGTCGCGCACGCCCGGGAAGGGCACCAGGCTCTCATTCGGGCTGCCGTAAGGAACGCCGGTCTGCCCCAGACTGAAAGTCTGTTTTCAGACCCGGAGCTTCGGGAATCTGGGTGCGCGCGCCACGGTAGAAGCTGGCGTAGGCCGCGCCCGTAAGCGTGCTGCTGAACACGTGCGCGTCGCTGATGGTCAACGACTGGTTGCGAAACAGGTTGGCCGCAAAAAAGCCCAGCGGCGCGGTGAACGGCCGTTGGAAGTTGTCCTGGTTGTAGAAGTACCGGCCGCTGAGATGATCATTCGCAGTGATCGCGTCGTCCAGCCTGACCAGGTACTGCGTATTGTCGATATTGGAGTTGGTGCTGGTGGCGTAGGTGTTGTAGACGCCGGCGCTCGCTCCGCTCGTCACCGGGGAGGACAGCTTCTCATCCGCGGCCAGATACTGCGCGTTCACCGCGGCGGAGAGAGGGTCCATGGCGGTGGGGATCTTGTTGGTAATTGTGCCGGTGCAACTTCCCGCAGTTCCACTCTGGCCATAGGGGCAGCCGGTCACCGGACTGTAGATGACGACGGGGGTCGCCAGGCTCAGCAAGGCTGAGAAGTCGCCAGTCACCTCGGCCGCTGTAGGCACTTCAACCGTGATCGGGGTGGGCGCGGAACGCTGCTGCAGGTCTTCAGACGAGAAGAAGAAGAAGGCCTTCTTGCTCTTGAAGACGGGACCGCCGACGGTGCCGCCGAACTGGTTGAGCTTGAAGGGAGGGTCGGGCTTGGTGGCCGGCCAGAAGTAGTTGCGCGCGTTCAGCACTGTATTGCGCAAGTACTCCCAGGCGTTGCCATGCAGTTGGTCGGTCCCGGAGCGCGTGGAAAGCTGCACCAGCGCGCCTGCTCCGGCATGATCGGCGCTGTAGTCCGACGCCTGAATTGTGAACTCCTGCAGAGCGTCGGGGTTGGGCATGGTAGGCACCGAATCGAAGAAGCGGTCGACGTAGACGGTACCGTCGAGCGTATAGGTGTTTTGCGTCGCCCTGAGACCGTTGACCGAAAGGCCGGTGTTATCCTCCTGCCCGCTCTCGGTGCCGCTGGTGGTGAGCACCGTGCCGGCGGTCAGAGTAGTCAGTTGCAGGGGGTTGCGGCCATTCAGGGGCAAATCCCGCATCTGTTGCTGGGAGACGGACTGCTCAACGGTCGAGGTGCTGGTTTCGATCTGCTGGGTGTCGGAGTTGACGGTGATCTCCTGGGTCTGCGACCCGACCGCCATGCCGATGGCCAGATCGATGACCTGTCCGGTAAGCAGTTGCAACGCGGGGCGATTCTCCGTCTTGAATCCAGGCGCGCCGATCTTGAGGGTGTAGGAGCCGATGGGCAGGTCGGGAAAGACAAAGATGCCGCTGTCGTTGGTGGCCGCGGTGCGGGCTATGGACGTAGAGGTGTCGGTCGCGGTCACCGTGGCGTTGGCAATCGCGGCTCCGGTCGGGTCGGATACCGTTCCGCGAATGATGCCGGTTGATTGTGCGTAAGTGTGCGACACAGCGCCTAGCGTGAGCAGCACTGCGAACCCGGCGTACAGTAGTTTGCGAAGTTTTCTGTTCATCTCTTCCCTTTCATTCAGAAAGCCGGAGGGGAAAGCTTCTGATGATTCGTGGGTTGGTGTCTCAAGTCTTCACGGCTTCTGCATTGCTTCCGGCCGCATCGAGGATGGCGCGTGCTTGCTCTCCATCCACTTGTGAACCGTCAACTGAGCTTTGGCCCGGCGGATTATGGCCACTAACCGCATTGCCACTGCTCCACGCAGATTGTGAAAACGCCTGTACGGGACTGGTTCCTTTCCGCAATCAACAGGTGAAAAACAAATCCCGTGTCTGGTTACGCGTTGCTGTTGACGCACGTTCTTAAAAACATGCGAAGCCCCTAAGTGAGTTCGGAAGCCAAACTGATTTTGCGTGACCAGTAGGATTCCAGCGCCATCATCACGGGCAGGCTTGCTGCCAGGCCGTCCGCAAGGGGAGCGTTAACCTTGTCGCCCTTGACGATGGCGTCGATAAAGTTGGCGGTATGCGCGCGCTCCAGGCTCTGCGTGGTTGTGACCTGGATGGGCGCGCCGCTGTTGGGAGTGAAGGTGTATCCCTCACGGGTGATGTCGAGGGTTGCTTCCGTGCCTTCAAAAAAGACTGAAGGGCGATCGTTGCGGATCGAAAGCACGGATGATTCGAAGTTCAGATTCCAGTCCTTGTAACGGACGACCGCGCTGACCGTGTCAGGATTGGTGAGGTCGCCATGGAGCTGGAAGTCGCCGCCGAGCGCGGCAGCGCTGACCGGCTGGCTGTCGTTGAGCATCCACTGCGCCACATCCGCCCAATGGGTGAGGATGTCGGCGAGCAGGCCGTTGCCGTAGTCGTGGTAAGAACGCCAGGAACTGTAGCGGGCCGTCTCGTAGGGAACATGGGGCGCGGGCCCGAGGAAGAGATCCCAGTTCAGGCCCGGCGGCTTGGGCAGAGAGGGGATGGTGCGGCGCTGCCAGGGAAAGTTGTGCCACACGGCGCGCGCAAAAATCACCTTGCCGAGTTTCCCGCTGTCGAAGATCTCCTGCCTGGCGCGCATGTAGTGTGCGCCGCTGCGCTGCTGCGTACCGCACTGCAGAACGCTCTTGCTGTCCGCCGCGGCCTTTACCAGCGTCGCCCGCTCGCTCCAGCGGTGCAGCGTAGGCTTCTCCAGATATATATTCTTGTTTGCCCCCAGGGCGTCTTTCGCGATCTCGACATGCAGGTGGTCGGGAGTGGAGATGAGAACCGCATCCACTTCCTTGCTTTCCAGCATCTTCCGGTACTCAACCGAGACCGCGGCCTTGGCAACCTGCTCCTTGAACCGCCCCTGGAATTCGGTTACCTGCTGGTCGTAGACATCGGCAAGCGCGCGGAACTCGACCCGGGGATCCTGCGCGAATGCGCCTGCCACAATGGTCCCGCGGCGGCCAAGACCGATGACCCCCAGACCGACGCGATCGTTGGCGCCGAGGATCGAATCGTAAGCGCGCGCGTCCATGGCGCGCGCCGCGACCGCGGCAGCCGCTGTTCCGGCATAGAGAAAGTGGCGACGATTCATGACGAGAAAGCCTCCATCATTGCCTTGTAGGCGGGGGCAATCACTTTCAAGCCGTTTTGCGAATGATCCAGGCGCTCCTCTTCGTTTTCCACCCAACCCTTCCACCCGATCTGCCTGATGACGGCGGCGACCTGGGCGAGCGGGAAGTCGCCCTCGCCGAGCGTGACATATTGCCCGTTCTTGTAGTCGCGAAGATGAAAACCGATGATGCGGCGCGAATGGGCGCGGATAAATTCCGGTACGTTGGCGCCGCCGTGGAAGGCGTGACCGGCGTCGAGCACGAAGGAGACGAGTGCCGGATCGGTTTGCGTGTAGAGGGCTTCGATCTCCCCGATCTTTGACTCGAACTCCCACCAGTGATTGTGATAGGCGGCAGTGAGGCCGGCGCTTTGGGCGAACCGGCCGGCGGTGTTCAGCGCTTCGATCTTGCGCTTGAGCTGTTCAGGGTCCGCGGCTGGTGCGCCGCTGAGAATCAGGTGCTTTGCGCCCAAAGCCGCTCCGCCGCGAGCCACCGGTTCATAAACCGCGGATGCGGCGATCCTTGTTTCCGGGTCGTACCCCTGGTCAGGAAAGAAGATGTGGATGCCGAAAAAGGTGAGGCCGGTCTGTTCGATGCCGCGGCGAGCCGGCGCCGGTGCGGCAAATTGCTCATTAAGAAAGCGAAAACCGGCCTCGAAGCCCTGGTAGCCGGTCTGCTTGACCAAGGCGAGCGTATCGAGGAAGGTCTCAAAGCGCTTGGGGTCGATCGGGAAGGCGTTCAACTGGACGCCAAACCGGATGCCCGGAGGGGTGTGGCCGGTCTGCGCAAAAGCGCGAGGCAGGCCGGGTGATAAGGCTGCGAGGGCTGCCAGGGCCTCAAGAACCTCTCTACGCGTCCTCTTTTCCATAAATCTCTTCTTTCCCATGACTTTGTCACCCTTCTTCCCAGGGTCAGGGGCAGCGAATTCTGGCGTTGGGGCCCGATTGAAGGTGGAGGAACGAGTCAACGGTCACTCGTTTCCAGGCGATTGAAATCGGGAAGGGAATATCCTGATCGCCATCGAGGTGTGATTTCTCGGGGTCTCGTTTCACACGCCGAAAGCAGGAGAATCCTGATTAGTCGGGGATTATATTCACAGCTAATCACCGTTGTCAATCGATTTCAATCTATTTCTGAGATCAGGGTCGACAACAGGCGCAAACCCTGCCTTTGCAGCCATTTGCGCCTCCACCGTCCAGGGTGGGAGCGTCCCGCCGCCTGAAACACGCGGAGGCAGACCCGGTAACTCCGCCATGGCGACGGGCGCTGGCCGAGGCGCGGATTCTGCCAAAGGCACGCCATGGGCTGATCTTGTCCTCAGGGCTCTCCCTTCGCCGGCTCTTGCTCGCTTTTGTGTCGATCATTTGGGTCATTTTTCCTTCTGGGTGTAGAACTACGAAACCCGCGACAGCATGGCTGAAACGCGGGCAACAAGGAGACTTGGATTTACGATCGGATTTTCAGACCCAGGTCACCTGTGCGCGCGATACAACTGACAACGGCGACAACAGCGGCGACCTGACATGCAGGGATCATAACAAGGCAAATGGAGAAGTGCAAATTGAATTTGCCCCTCATTCAGGATCGACCGCCTGATTGTGCATCAAGTAAATGGCGGTTCCACAAATGCCTTATTCCGAAACCGGCGCCATTGAGATCATTGCGCCAGCGCATTGGCAGGCCGGTCCAGGGTGCGATACTTCCGGCCCGCGGCGAACAGCGCGATCGTCCCCACCAGGGGCATGAAACCTACCAGTAGGAAGACCGGCGCGTAGGAGACACGGTCGACGAGGAGGCCGGTGAGCAGGGGAAACAGCATTCCGCCCAAACCCCCGGCGATCCCCATCAGTCCCGCGGCGCGCCCCACCTGGGGGTCTGGAAACAGGTCAGTGACCGCGGCGAACATGTGCGCCGAGAGAAAATTGTCAGCCGCAATGGCCAGGCAAATCAGCACCATCGCCGGGGCGATTGCGTTCACGTAGGGCACCGCAAGGCTGGCTACACAGAGCAGGGCGCTGCCATACATGGACAGGCGCCGCGTATTGCGCACCGACACGCCTCTGCGCAGCAGTACGCCCCCTACCCATCCGCCGGCTATGCCGCCCACGTCTCCCATGAGGAACGGAATCCAGCCCACGATGCCGATCTGAATCATCGACAGATGCCTCGCGCTGTAGAGATAGCTGGGAATCCAGTACCAGTAAAACTGCATGACGGGGCCGATAAAGAACCTGCACAGCATGACCGCCCAGGTGGACGATTGACCCAGCAATTGCCGCGATGAAACCACGGGCTGCCCCACAGGAGCCACTACTTTCGGTTCCCGCCTGTACACCAGCCACCAGATCGGAATCCACAGGAAACCGGCCAGAGTAGGCACCAGGAACGCGGTGCGGAAACCATAGTGCTGGAGCAAAAAGACAATGAGCGGAGGCGCGATGGTGGCTCCAATCACGCTGCCGCCGTTGAAGATGCCGATGGCCAGCGTGCGGTCCTTCTTTTTGAACAGGCGCGTCACCGTCTTGATGCCGCCTGAATACGCGCCGCACTCGCCGGTTCCTCTCCAGAATTGCGAGATGCCGAGGTGCAGCCCCGATCCGGCCAGCATCAGCGATCCTGTGGCCACCGACCACCAGCACACGACCAGCGACAGGCCCAGACGCGCACCCAGGCGGTCCATCAGATAACCCACCGGGAACTCGCCGGTCATCATGCCGAAACCCAGCGCGGAGACGATCCGTCCGTAGGCCTGGTTGGAGAGATGGAAGGCCGTGCGCAACACCGGCGCCATCACCGAGAGCGATTGGCGAGCGACGAAGATGATGACCGTGAGGGCGAAAAGCAGGCAAAGAACGAACCAGGGATGCAGGCTCCCATGTTCATCCGGAGCGGCTGGGCTCTCATCGCGGCGCATTTCGTCAGTTTGTGGCAACCGTCCCCCAGCGACACTCTTCACAGGCCGCGGCCCGCCGGTTCTTCCTCGACTATAAGCTAGACCTGCATACTGCGCGCTTCGTACCACGGATGCGCGGATTTGAGCACCACGTTCACATTCTTCACATTCTGCGCGCCGGTGGTGTTCAGCCAGTCTTCAAGCGCGGCTGGACCATGCTTCACGTAGACGGGAACGCCGTCCTGCCAGGTGGCGCGGCCGCCCAATACGCCATGGAACTTCACTCCGCTCTCGGCCGCCAGTTCCAGCGTCTCCACAAACACCGGGCTCGAAACTCCGGCCGACAGATAGACGATCGGCTTATCGGTCAGCGCCGCTGCCGCGCGAGTGATTTCCATTGCCTCGGCGCGCGTATGCAGCTTCTGGCCCTTGAACGCCCTGGTGCCCTCGACGAACGCCATCTGGATGGGAACCTCAACCTTCAGAACGTCTGCTCCGTACCGCTCCCTGGTGAACTCTTCCATCGATTTGAGCACGATCTCCGGCTTCCTGCGGGCATACTCGATGCTTGCCTCACCCTCGCCATGCACGTCGTAGCCAAGGAACTCGAGAAAATATGGCATATCGACAGCACGGCACTCGGCGCCAATCCGCTCCAGCCAGGCCTTCTTGCGGTCGTTCACCCACTCTTTCTCGAATGGAGTGTAGTAGACGAGGATCTTGATTGCGTTCGCGCCTGCCTCTTTCAGGCGCATCGCCGACCAACCCTCGGAAAGCGACGGCAGCCTCTCCGGCCGGTCGGGGCTGTATCCCGCGTGCTCGTAGGCCAGCAGCAGGCCCTTCCCGTTGATGTGCCCGGCCGCCTCCAGGCCATACTCCAGATCGAGCAGGATCGCCGAAGCATATTTGGTGAGCACCTTGGCTACATACTGCTTGAACTCCGACATCATCTCCGCCGGCGGATCGCTCACCCCAAGTTCCCGCGCCAGCATGTTCTTCAGCAGCCCGCGTTGATCCATGGCCACAGCGGCAATCACGCCCCGGTCGTCTGAAACGGCTGTCAGGCCGGCAATCTTTCCGGAACGTCAGCTTAATCGGCATCTTTTCTCCACTCGTTTTCCGGCCCACTCAATTCTCGATCTCCAGGGCGGCCTGGCGGCCCAGCGATTTGGTGGCCTGGCGGCTTATTGACTGTCGGCTTTTACTCGAACCAGGCCGGCTGCTGCGATGCTATATTGTCGATCTTCGCCCTAGCGAGTCCCCAAAACTATACCCAACGGCGCAGGTGGATGTCAATCGATTATGAACGATTGACGCGGCTTTCCACTGACCCGCCCACAAGCCGGTGCGTTAGGGGCGAAGAGGGCTCTTTCTGCCCTTCGAAGTTGCGCGTCCTGGCGCACAATCGACGTTTCTGGGGGCAAAAACAGGAGAAATCAGGGGTTTTTGTTTACCGATAACTGCCGAGCAGGCGACGTCCAGGCTAGTCATTGTCAATAGAAAAGCACGAGATTCCTGGCCACGCACGCCGTAGGCAAGCCCATTCTCAGCGGCGGAGCGACCGGCCCCGAAGGCAGTATATTCATCCTCGCCATCCTGACCCTCGCCAGCCTCATCATTCTCTTCACACTACCCCGCGCCCACTATGGCAACGCCCCGGAGCGCTCCACCTGATTCCGCGCATATTGCTCTTCAACTGCGACTCAGGCAGGTTGAACTTTCAGGACAGATCCTGAGTAACGCGTGCAGTGTCCACTGGCGAGTGGCGTCAAACCCGGGCGCTTGGTTGTCGAGCGTAAATGCGCCCATTTCTGACGCTTTGACGGTTGTGCCCGAATCGCCTCTACTCGGCAGTTACTATGTCGGCAATGTTCCCACATGTTTTTGGCGAGCCGGAATGGGATTCTATGGCCTCCCGCCCTTTCCGAAGGAACGCGGGGCCCGGTCCAGAGGCCTCCCCGGCTCCCCGATGGGGGCGCCCGCGTTGAGAAGTTCCATACCATTTGTTCTCGATCTGGAATCAAGAACGTGTCTGCGGTTGGCGGCCTATCGTTCGGCGACCACCACCACTGGTTCCGGCGCACCCTTCGGAGAAGACAGATACCCTGTCACCGTATTCTTGGCGCTCACGTTGTTGACCACAATCTCAAACAACATGGGATTCTTGCCGCTGTAGAACTGAAGCGGCTCGTTCAGGCTCTTGTCCTTCTTGTCGTACTCCTTGTCGTCGGAAAAGACGGCGAGGGTGAACTTGCTCTTCTTCGAGTCGGCTCTCTTCAGCTCCAGGCTCACTGTCCCGACCTGCTGCTTCACTCCCCTGACCAGCGTGAACTGGTAGTAGTTCCGGTCGCCCTTGTGCTTCAGAATCTCCAACTCCTCGCCATTACGCGCAATCAGGGTGCTGTGGCCGTTCAGATCCCCTTTCATCGACGTCAACTGGTTGTTGGTGTCGGCCAGGTCGCTCTTCGTCTTGGCTACATCGGTTTTGACGCCGCCGACATCCGTCTGCACTGCGGCTACCTGCCCCTCGGTCTGCTGCTGCGCAGTTGCCAGCCGAGCTGTTGTCTGCTCCCCGCGAACCTCGCGGACCTGCAGCGCCGCCGAGCGCGTATCCAGTTGCTTCTGGGTCAGGCCAAGCGAGGTCTTCAACTCGTCCGTGGCCACATTCAACCGCGCATTGGTATCCTGCAGCGCTGCACTCAGCTTGGTGTTCTGCGCCGCGGAATCCGCCAAAGCCTGCTGCTGAGTAGCCAGTTTGTTGCTCAGCGTGTAGCACCAGATCATCCCGCCTATCCCCAAAAGCAACGCCACTGCGATCGCCGCCAACAGTGCGCCGGAGTACGTTCTGGGAGTTTCTTGAACCCTTTCATCTGTCATGTGTTACCTCACTTCCCTTTAGCTCACCGTACGGCACCCCATTGCCCAGGTCTGCTCGATATAGCTCACTCGGTCTCTGACCGCGTGATTTCGTTCGTCGCGATGGGATGCGGTGCTCTCCCACCCCAGGCGCAAAAACAAAGACGCGCGACCCAGAGGGTACCCCCGTGGGGCACCCGAATTGGGTACAAAAACAAGCGGTCAGAGACCTTGATCCCGCCAAACCTCTGGATAGCCGGCGATCCAGTCCGGACCAGCACAGCACTCTTGCGGCATCATCCCAAATCGTCACTTCCACGCGTCCCTGCGTCAGCTTCGAACCAGCCCACGCGGTTATTCCCGGGCGGGGACCGGTACGTTCGCGGGAGAACGTGCGGAAACTGGCAGATGGCGCGTCGATCTTTTGCGATCTACGTCGCACAGAATCGGCCCTCCAGCACTATAATGTGCACCGAAAGGCGGAGCCCTTATGATCACGAGACGGAATATTCTGAAGCTGCTGGGCACCCTTCCAGCGGCAGGGTACCTCACCACCAACCATGTGTGGGCGGAAACAGCAACCGAGAGACTTCCTAAACGGCTACTGGGGCGGACCGGCAGATGGGTCACGCCGCTGGCTCTTGGCGGGCAGGCATCCCTCCAGTGGACCGCTCCAGGGATCGACGCCCCGGACATTATTGTGCGTGCTGTCCAATTGGGACTGAACTATCTGGACTCGGCCAATCTCTATGGACCGAGCCAGATGAATTATGGAGAGGCATTCCGGCGTATCCATCTGGCGCCGGGAGCCCCGGATTACAACGCGCCGCTTCGCGAGAGCCTTTATATTGCGACGAAAACCCGTGAACGGTTCGCGCTCGGTCCATCCAGCCCGGCGGCCACCTCGCCGGGCGCAACCGCTGTAACCGATATCAAGCGCTCGCTGACGCAGATGTTCGGCGACGGGAAGGGATACATCCCCGAAGACGCGTATCTGGACGCCATTCAGATGCACGCCATCTCCACAATGGAGGACGTGGATCAGCTCTATTTGGGCATGGCGGAGCGCGGCTCCAAGATGCCGGACCGCATCGGAGCCTTCCCCGCCCTGCTCGACTATCGCGACGGAACGAATTACACCGGCCTGAATCCCGAGCACAAGCATTACGTTCGCCACGTTGGAGCGACGGGACACCTCAGTTCTCCCGTGCTGATGGAGATGCTGCGCCGCGACACGGGCAACAACCTGGATACCCTGCTGGTTGCCTTGAATGCGAACGACACGCTCTATACCTCGCATCAATTCAATGTTCTGCAACTGGCCGTGGGGCGCGGCATGGGAGTGATCGCCATGAAACTCTTTGGCGACGGAACGTTTTATGGAAAGGACCCGCATTTTTCCAAGGTTCCAGCCGACGTTGTCCGGACGGTCGGCAAGCCCAATGCCGCCCGGTATCAGGATCTTGTCCGCTATTCCCTCTCCATTCCGGGGGTGTCGTGCGCCGTAACGGGCATCGGAACGATCGATCGGGAAAAGCCGGAAAACGATCAGCTGGTATCCAATCTGGCGGCCGCGACCCAGGATCCCGCCTCGCCCGCCGAGCGGCAGCGCATCGAGCGCGAGATGGCGCAACGCTATGGAGCTACCACCAATTACTTCCAGCTCCCGGCGTCCGGTGTGATCCAGCCTACAGAGGTTAAGGTCGAGAAGGTGAATGGCGGCGATCAGATGATCGTTCGCTGGAATACCGCCATCGCGGGAGCACGGCCGCTGAGCTCCTACGAAATCCGGAGCGGCGACCGTTTGCTGCTCTCGATTCCGTACCGTCCGCAGCTCACGCCAGACCCGCTGTGGGCAACTCTTCCCGCCTCTGCGGCAGGCAACGGCAACATCACCGTCATCGCCAAGGAAGCCTGAGCCGGCGTGGAGGATTACCGGAAACAAGTTGGCAATCCTCCACCAGAAGCGCGAGAGGAGAAAAGACATCGCTCCGTCTCGAAGATTTACTGCGCCGGTTCTGATTCGGAGTGACAGGCCGAAAGTGAATCACCTTATCCCTGCGGATGAGTAAAGCGAAGACGGCTTTTAGCAGGGCTTCCTCGAGGCCCCGGCGTGGTTCCGGGCAGCCCTCGGCCAAGGTTGGGGGCATTGGACAACTATCCGCCAGGAACCCGCAATTCCGCCCCACATCGGACCTGGCCGAGTGACTCGGGCTGCACGTGTCAACTGACAGAATCCGAGCTGCCGGCCCACCGCGCCGCAAAGCTGAACACTATAGCCGCATTGCGTTGTGAGTAGATCATCGGGACAGCGAAAGCTGCCGCGTTCGTTGAGGACCTGATCTCTCCCGGCGCATTTCAGAGAAACCGGCGGATTTGGCCCTCGTTCAGGGAGCCTGCTACCGCCAGTTGCCCATCAGTACGAACGGCGCCCAGTAATACGGGTGTGCATAACCGGCAGGACCGGCCGGCTTGCTGGGCTCCTCTGCCACGCTGACGCCCCTGCCGCTCGTGCCGGGCTGCGGCGTTACCTTGCCCAGCAGCAGGTCCAACTGCGCCTCGCGCAGCGCCTCCGCCTTGGCCACCTTGCCCTCGCCTCCGGCCCATCGCTTGTAGAAATCCGCCATGAGCGCGCCCGTGCTCGAGTCGTTCACCTCCCACAGCGACGAGATCACCGCCTTGGCGCCCTTCAACTGCGCCGTTGTCCCCAACCCATCCACCTCGCGCCCGTTACTGGCGCTGCCGCTCATCCCCGTCTCGCAGGCCGACAGCGTCAGCAGATCCGTCTCATCCAGCGACAACTGCTGATCGTCGCGGAACTCCGCCACCGTCATGTGATACCCCGCCGTGTCCTGGTCCTTGCCCGCCAGCAGCAGATACGACTGGCTGTCGTCGCCGGGACGGAAGACAAAGTGGCTGGCGATGTGCACCACCGTGTGCGGCCCGCTGAGCAGGTTCTCCATTGCCTTTTCAGTGAACGCGCCGTTGAGCAGGATGGTGCCCGGCAGCACGCCCTGCGCGCCCTCGGCTTGCGCGTCGTTGACCACTTCGTCCAGCTCGCCCGCCACCGCCGGCAGCGCGGGCAATGCGTCTTCGTATTTGCGCGAGATGCCCATGGCCGCGGCGTTCAGGTTGCTGAAGTCGGGTTTCTCCGTCAGGTGCGCAATGCTCACCGGCGTGATGGTCACGGTCGCGTACTTCTCCACCACATACTGCTTGCCGTCATAGAGCGCGGCCATGGGCACGTAGCGCAGCACTCCATCGAGCGACCACACCAGCGTCTGCGCCTGCGCCTGGTCCAGGTCAGCCTGCACCGGGCCGATGAGAATCTTGTACAACTCTTGCGCCGGAGGTTTGGCATCGCCGTGGGAATCGCGCAGCGCTTGCTGAAATGCCGCGACCTTCCGGTTCAGATCCTTCTCCGTGATCGCGTATTCCCGCGCCACCGCCGTCGAGCCGGTAATGACAATAACGCTGTACCGCTCCTTGCCCACCAGCGTATAGAGCGCCACTGTACGCTGCATTTTGGCGATGGCCTGCTTCAGCAGGCTTACGTCGCCCTTCACGTCGGCCACCTGTTTGTTGGCGTCGCTGTTGTTTGCGAATAGTGCGTACAAGCGCGCGTAATAGTCGTTCAGGCCCTTGCTGGCCGCGTTCAGTTGCTCCGTGATTTGCTGGTATTGCCGATCCTGCTCCGGCGTGCGCGTGCTCATCTTCTTCAGCGCCGACCATTGCTCGCCCAGCTCGACAACCTGCGCGGTGGACTTCTGGTAGTCCTCCTGCGCCTGTTTCTCTGCGTGAGTCAGCGTCAGCGGGCTGAGCGTCTTGGTTGGGTCGCCGCGCACATAATCCGAGTACTCCTGCTGCTTCAGCAGATCCAGCACCTGCTGCGCCTCAGGCAGGCGGCCCTGCTGGATGAGCAATGCGGCCAGGTCGTGATAGTACTCGGTTTTCGAAGCGAGAAAACTCTTTTGCAACGCCGGGTCGAGCCCCTGTATCTGGCCGCGCACGTGCTGCAGCAGGTTGACGGCCTGTTTGCCGTAAAAAACCGCCGGCGCCGGCTGCGCGGTTTTCTCGGCCAGCATCATGTTGTGAAAGATCTGCGCTTCACGCAACGGGTCCCCGACCGCTCTGGCGAGCGGCAAGGCCTGCGCAAAGTAGGCTTGCGCCTGGTCTTTTTCTCCGGAGCCGGAGAGAAGACTGCCGATGTTATTCAGGGCTTGCGCCTCGCCATCGCGGTTGCCTACACCGCGCCAGATCGGCAGCGCCTGCTGGTAGTTTTCGAGCGCCTTCTGTTTTTGTCCAAGGTCTTCGTAGGCGAGGCCCATATTATTCAGGGTGCGGGCCTCGCCGTCGCGATTGTGCACGGCTCTCTCGAGTTGCAACGCCTGGTTGTAATACTCAAGCGCCTGCTGCTCTTGATCGGGCGCATTGTAGACTCCGGCGATGTCGAGCAGCGCCGTCGCCTGGCCGTCACGGTCATCCAGATCCTGGTACATGGCGAGCGCGCGCTGGTAGTAATCCAGCGCCTGCCGCGACTGGCCGAGATCGTCGTAGACCACCCCAATGCCGTTGAGCGTGTCGGCCTCGCCGCGCCGCTCACCGGCGGTGATCCACAGTGCGAGCGCCTTCTGGAGCGCCTCGAGCGCCTTTTGCATTTCGCCCTGTTGCACCAGGACTCCGCTGATGTTGTGCAATATGCCGGCCTCGCCAACGGGGTCGTTGAGGCTCTGGCGGATGGCCAGGGATTGGTTAAAGGCGCTGAGAGCTTGCTGATTTTCCCCGAGCTGGGAGTAGACATTGCCCGTATTGTTGAGTACTGCTGCTTCGCCCTTGCGGTTACCCAAAGCGCGGAGCAGGGGAAGGGCTTGCCGGAAATAATCCAGCGCCTTCCCTTCGTCGCCGGTGTTCTTATAGAGAATTCCTATGTTGTTCAGCGCCCCGGCTTCGCCGGCGCGGTCACCGGCCTGGCGGTAGAGCGGCAGGGTTTGCAAGAGGTAGTCTAGAGCCTTCGGCGCGTCTTCCAGTTCGGCGTAGACAATGCCGATGTTGTTCAGCGCCTTGGCCTCGCCGTCACTATCGTTTGCCGCGCGCCAGTTGGCCAGCGCGCGATTGTAGAAATCCAGGGCCTTTGTGTTTTCTCCGAGATTGTCGTTGGCGGCGCCGATGCGGTTGAAGATCTGCGCCTCAAGCTCGGGGTCTTTCACCTGCTCGGCGAGCGCGAGGGCCCGGTTGTGCAGGTCAAGCCCCTTCTGGAACTGGCCCATGTTGTCATTCACCCATCCCAAGCCGTCGAGCGCGATTGCCTGATCCTTGACGTCGTTGGCGGCTGTGGCCGCATCGAGCGCCTGCTGATAGGCCTGGAGCGCGTTCTCGTTCGACGACTCGGTTCTGTAGCAGCTTGCGGCTCCGTTGAGAGCGGCGGCTTCCAGAGCCGGCTCCTTGGCGGCGCGGGCCAGCGGCAGCGCCTGGTTGTAATTGTCCAAGGCCTGCTGATATGCGGAGACTCCGAAATAGAGGTCCCCGATTCCGTCGAGCGTCTTGGCTTGGGCCTTGGCGTCGCCTCTGTTTTGCGCCGCCTTGAGATCGGCCTGCAATCTGTCGAGTTTCGCCTGGACATCAGCGGGCAGCGCAGTGGCTGGACTTGCGCCGGCGGTGCTGACCGGCTGTTGGGCATCGGCCGGCAGGCTGATCCAGGTCGCGAATGGGTTGAAAAGGAAGACAACAGATAAGACGGAAACGAGAACGGCAATGCCGCATGCGCGCATGGCCAAACCTCCGCCGATAGGTGTGGTAGCCGGGCTCCCTATCGGACAATGGAAGGAAAAGCTGCCGGAAGTGTAGTGTCACCTTCCACCCGTGTCAATGGCGCTGCGCGGGCAAGGTCACCCTGCTCTGAAGCGAGCAACGCGGAACCACGCAATCGCTTGAACGGCACCGAGCGCAGCGACGATCAAGGTGTGACCGACGATGTGGGTAGGACCGTGGAGCGCGCGGTCTACCACGTACCCGTGCCAGGCGTATACCAGCAGGCCCCCTGTCGACGCCGCCCAGACTTGAAGAGGAGTCCAACTGCGTGGGCTGGCCTTCCAGAGCAGCAGGAGAATGAGGGCGTCGAGCCCTGCTGCCACCGTAGCGGTGACAATGGCTGGCCAGTGCAGGATAAAGGCGCCGATCCCGTAGAGCGCTACGAAGAGTGAGCCTGCAAGGAAGCCGATGGCCCCAATCCATACTGGCGCAACTCCGGCGTGCGAGCTGCCGATCGTGGGCTGCGGGCGGGGTACTGAAAACGCAGTCACAACGAGCCCTAGAATCAGGGCCGCGCAAACCGCGATCTGTGCAGCGGAGGCGTGATGCGTTGCGGTTCGGTGAAAGTAGGCGGCAATCGCGGCGCTGCCGAGCAGGAACAGCAGTGCTGTGACGGCAAGCCCCACCCGCCCGAGCCACGGCTGCGTGGACTGTTCAGGGAACAGGGACTCCGTCATCCCGACTGGAACCGCCATGCTCCAGGCGACGTGCCCGGTGATCACGGAGATTGCCCAGAACGGCGACGTTCCGAGTGTTGGCCAGAAGCCGTAGGCGAGAAGGTGCAGGTGCATGAAGTTCGGGTTGAACAGGGATTGGTTAACAACGCCCTCGGCGAGAATTGCGTAGGCCGCGGCAAGGGCCACGAATGCCGGCCAGCCCCGGCCGCTGCGCCGCACCAGATCGCGGATCAGCAGCGCGCCGCAGCCGTATGTCAAGGCAAGGATGGGGAAAGGGCTCAGATCCGTGATACGGAAATCGCCCAGGAGGTATTCGGCTACGAGCGGCGCGAGCAGCACAAGGGCCAGCGTTGGCGCCAGACGCCGCAACATGCCTGTCGGCCTGACTTGCTCTGACATGGGGCAAGAATAACCGTAAGGAGAGAATTTATCTACAAATAGACTATATTTAGATGGACAAAAGAAAGGGCGCCTTGAACTCTTCATCCTTCGTTCGATCGGAACGGCCGAGCCGCAACTCGCCTTCCTTGACCAGCATGGGCTTTCTCCTCCATCTGGCGCAGTCTCGTCTCCGCGATGCTGTGATCGAAGCCATCGAGGGGAGTGGTCTTCACCCAGGCCAACTGGCCGTGCTGGGCGCATTGGCTGACCGGGGCGGGATGAGTCAGAGGCGGCTCGGCGAACTGATCCAGATCGAGAAATCCTCGATGGTTTTGTTTTTGGACGCTCTAGAAGCCGGAGGCTGGGTGCTCAGGAAGAGTGACCCACAGGATCGGCGAGCTCATGTAGTCCAGTTGACGCCCGAGGGCGCCAGGAAATTCGCTGAACTTGGGCCGCGGCTGCTGGCCGCACAAAACCGTTTTCTCGAGCCGCTTACGGACAAGGAGATCGCGAATTTGACCGAGATGCTCAAGCGCCTGGCCGGTGCGCACGAGATCGACGGCGATAACCAGGTTGCCATGGCTTCGGACGGTACGCCTCAGGTTTGCTGATCGTATAGTTCGAATCCAGAGCACCGCTTACGACAATCCGTCCCGGAAAACGCCGCAGGGTTCGCCAATTAGCTCGACGGCCGAATCGGCGGTGAACGGCGCTTGATTCTGCTGAGGCCGGGGACGAACGGGGTGAGCTTTTGTATTTTGTTGGCTTGACGGCGGACGGTGGCATGCGGGAAGAACGCTTCACGCGTGCCGACATGCCGGGACCTATCAAGACCGGCTCAATTCCCGGTCTACGGGGATTCAGGGTTTTTGCCTGCGCTCGGCCCTATCCGCCCGATGCAGTACACTTGCCCACTGTGGGGGTTTGCGATGATCCCATTCCGCCCAACACTCTACCGTGCATCCGTTCTTCTCTTGCTTACGATTCCGATCGGTTTCATGCCGCCTGCTGCCGCCCAGCCACCGCCAGACCAGTCAAGTGTCTTGGAGTCTGTCCGGGTATCGGCGCTGCAGTACATAGGCAAGCTACCCGACTTCATTTGCACTCAAATTACGCACCGAACAAGCAGCAGAGCGGGCTTCTCGGCCACTGGCGTCGGCAATGGCTTGAATACTCTTGGGTCCGGTACCTCATGGGATGTCAACAATGTCATCGAGGAGAGACTTACCTACATTGGAAAGAGTGAAGAATACGAAGTTCTGCAGATCAACGGTAAAGCTGCAAAAGGAGTGGACCATCTGCAATTGCAGGGAGCGTTCACTTCCGGAGAGTTTGGCAGCGCCCTCCACGATATCTTCGATCCCCACTCACAGGCCTCGTTTTCCTGGGACCGCATCGAGCACATCCACGGGCAGAAAGTCTATGTTTACGCATTTCGCGTGCCGCAGGAGCACGGCGCCACTGTGATCCACCGAGACCTCGACCGGCAAATCGTCGTTTCCTATTCAGGCCGCGTCTCCGTCGATCCGCAGTCGTTCAGTGTGCTTCGAATAACTTCCACTCTCGATCTTCCGGCCGGATTTCCGATCGCCCACACCGACAGAACGATTGAATACAAGCCGATCATGATCGCGAATAAAGAGTACATACTCCCCAGCCACTCGGAAGTACACATGCAGGACAGTGCGCGATCGTACGTGAACGAGGTCGATTTCAAGAACTATCACAAGTTCATAGCCGAATCGACGATTCACTATTGATGGCCAGTATTCAATGCAGCCAAGGGTCGGAAGCGCTGGTCATTTCCAGCTTTCTTCTTGCGCTCTTGATGATCGTCAGCCGCTGGCCCGCCTGATTATTTTTGCGGAAAGTCCGCCGGCGCTTGAGATGCCGGCGGCAGCTCAGCGACTGAGGCAATCGGGACTTCCAATGCGCCCAGACGATCGTTGGCAACGTCGCGGACACCGATGCGAAGGAAGAAGTCTCCTTTCACGGGAGCGCTGATTTGCAGAGGATAGACGATTTTCCGAGGAGGCAGGCTGGCATCGTTCGCTGCCGGCATGTTGACCTTTACTCCATCGGATCTCACATTGACCTGGGCGCCGCCGGGGTCGTAAACATAGGCGCGAAACTCCAGGGTGCAGTGGCGAACGCCGTCTGGGGTTGCATCGCATTTCACTTGCGCCGGGTCAATCGTGAACTTCACCGTATAGCGATGAAAAGGCCCGGTGATTTTTGGCGCGACATGGTTTCGCGGCGCCACCGAATCTTCCGGATTGGCGAAGCTCAACTGAACGTTAGCTGTGAAGATTATCTCGGTGGGGTCGGGAGCTCCCCAGAGCATCGCATTGTCGAGAGCGCTATAAGGAGGCCGGGCATTCTCGCCGGCTTCCTGCTCATTGTGCTTCAAAGGCGCGCTGGGATCGTCAGCATAGTAACCACGGCGATACGAGAGCGCTATTTTCGGACGGTCGACTTTCACCTCAATTTTGCGGTAGTTGCCATTCAAGTCGTGGTTCGTCGGCGAATAGGCAATCGTGTAGTAGTCGGAACCGGTGGCGATGGCCTTTTCAATTGCTCGTTTCAGGCCGTTGGTGTTTACGAAAGCCTCGCCGCCCGTGCCCCTGGCCATTTGATTCATCGTGCTTTGTTCTCCGGCGGTCTGAGCGAAGAAGTTGCGGTTGTCCCTGGCGAAGTTTCCAGTGCCCCTCGACATGCCGGTGCCGATGTTACCGGCATCCATTGTCGGCTCTTCCGTGAGTCCTCGCGCGTCGATGGGATACACGGCAACCTGGCTTCGCGCCAGAAGGTTGACCGTTTGCCGGAATTCATCCTCGACCGCGCCCGCAACGACAAACGGGTTCTTCAAGCTGGGGTCGGGGAGAATGCTGATGGGAAACGAGCCGGAAAACCAGATCAGGTTCTTGCGTCCCGGCAGGTTGCTTAAGTAGCGGGCCAGCAGGTTGAGTGCGTGCAGCGTGTAGCGCGCACGGACTTGAAGCTGAAGAGACTGTTGATTGGCTTCGAATTCCTTCAAGCCGTCAAGTACGGACTGTTCGCCATATTTCGCCATCAAATCCGCCGCGGCCTGCGTGCCTGGGTTGTTCCCACCGGACTCTCCCGTCACGGGATTTGTCAGCCGGTCTCCCGCCACGGCGTCGGTCATGAACGGCGAAGCGCCGGCGTTCCCCTTCTTGCCCTCGACCAGAACGCGCAATAGTTCGGGATCCGATGTGAATCCCTGGAGCAACCTCGGCTGTGTAGTCAGCGTGAAGATCGCCATCCTCGTGCCCGCCGGCGCTTCCTTCAAGTACTTCAGCACCTGGTCCCGCAGCTGGGCCTGTGCGTCCATGGGCGTATTGAGCTTGTCGAAGAGAAGAATGTCGAGGGCGCCGTTGGCAGGGACGAGAAAGGCATTGGTAAACGTTCCAGGGTCGAGCTTTGGCGCCGGCGGCAGCGGCGCGGACGCGCTGGCCACGTGTTCCTCGAATACTTTGATCGTCTGAGGGTGCCCGTCTTCGAGAATCGAAAAGTCGGGCGCCTCGAGATGCGTCACGGGCTTCTGCTGGGAGTCGATCGCCGTCACGTCGATGACGACAAGCTCGGTGCTAGTGCGCAGGGTGGTCTCCGGTTCAACAGGCGTGGTCTGGGCCGCGGACAACAACGGAACGGGAATCAAGACGCATAGAAAGAACCTAATGCAAATACGCAACATGGACTCATCTCCTCCTTCGGTTCGGTGGAACGGAACCGGCCTCGGACTTGAATGCGCCACCGATGCTGAATTGCCTCTAGATTCTAAATATAGTTCGGATGCGGCGAACCGCTCCTAGAGGCGCCCAAATCCCACCAGTGAACAATGCATTACAAAATGCATGTGCACGTTCAGCAAGCGGTCGGTACCGGCAAACGCCTTAGTGTCCGACTTTTCTGGCCCGACTTGCTGCTGGGATTCAGGTACGCCGGCCGGACTGCGGTTACCGATCCCCCCGGTTGAGTACAAGGGCGACTATGCGCCCTTCGAGATGCGAATTCCGACAGAGGTTGATGGAGGGTCGTGCCAACCCACCCTTTCCGCCAAAAGCGCGGAAAGAACGGGGCGCCCGGCGATTCTTTTCTGACGCAGGAACGGGCCGGGGGCTAACTCCGCCTTAGTGCAGATGCAGATGAAGCCGCCAGGCAGTGTAGCTGAGGATCTCGTGCGCAATGCGCTCGGATTCCGCGGTGCCGCCTCCGATGGAGACGCGCGTCCGGGGTGAGGTGAATACATTGAGGCCATCGGCGGCGCAGATTTCGTGAATTCGAAACAGGTGGGTGCCGTCGCTGACGACGACCAGGCGGCGAAGATTGTTGGCCCGGGCGATGACGGCAATGCGGTGGGCCTGTTCCTCGGTGTTTCGGCTCTCGGTTTCGGCAATAATGGCGCTTTCGGGGATGCCCAGGCTCATCAGGTACTCGCGGCCCACCGCACCCTCGGAGTACTCATCTCCGCTGGTGCCGCCCAGGGTGATGATGAGCGGCGCGATGCCGCGATCGTAGAGTTCGCGCGCGTGGTCAAGGCGAGCGCGGAAAACCGGGGAGGGCCGTCCATCGTACTCCGCCGCGCCCAGAACGACGATGGCGTCCGACGGCGCGGCCTGGTCCAGGCCGGCATAGTTCTCAATTTGCACGTAGACCCAGCAGGACCATCCCAGAAGCCCGAGAATCAAAGCGAGAAACAGCACAACAATGACCCGAAAAGTCCAGTTGCGATGCTTCGACTTGGGCTGGTCTTTCATGTGCACTATCTTACCGCTACAGAGCCATGACGATTTCGTGGGTGGGAATGGCGCCCTCGCGCGGGATTTCCCGGCGTCCCGGGCCGAGGAAGAGATCGACGATGGCGGCAGGCTGCGCGTAGCCGAGACACGCGACAAAACATAAAGCCGGACCCCGGGGGAAGGCCAAGTTGGAATAGGTATTAACTCTCAGATGCCTTATTCAACATGGTGAACTGTACCGCGAAGACGAGGCATTGCGCCTGCTCGTTGACCTCAAGAGTCGCCATAGCATCGTGAAGGTCCCGATGGTGACCGCGGGCATGACCGATGCGGCAACTCTTCAAATCATGGAAGCCGGCGCATCGGGAATCTTCCTCAAGCATAGCGATCCAGATCAACTTGCCGCGGCGATCCATCGGGTTGCAAACAATGAGATTTGGATGGATACGGGAGCCGTTCGTTCTCTAGTAGCGGCCAGGAACGCCCAAACAAACCGTATGGAACACGCGCGGCCCCTGACTTCCCGCCAGAGCGAAGTGTTGAGGGGTATTCTCGATGGACTCGCAAACAAGGAAATCGCCTGGAAGCTGAATGCCTCAGAGAGCTCAATCAAAGCCGTGATCCAGGAACTGTTTCGAAAGGCGGGGGTAAGAACACGGAGTCAACTGGTGAGAATTGCCATTGAAAAGCACTCCTCCGATTGGCTGAAACCGGAAGCCAGGGATTGACGCAAGGCATGACCCGCGCCGAAACCGGCAAGCGCGAATAGCTAAGAAGACTTGATGATCTTTGCAACTATCCCGGCGCAGGTATCGATGCCCAGGGTGCTGTTGATGGTGATGTGATAGAGCCTGGGATCGGCCGAGTCGCAGTCGTAATAATAGCGTGCGTAGTGGAGGCGCTCGGAGTCTTTGCGGCGCAGCAGGGCAGGCAGGTCGCGCTCATGCGGATGGCGAAGCTTCATGCGCGCGATCTTCTCATTGAGCGGCGCATAGACCAGCATGCGAAGTACGTGGGGGTGGTGACGCAAAACGCACTGCGCGCTGCGTCCGATGATGACGCAATTGCCCACCCTGGCGGCCTGCTGAATGACGCTCGCGGTGAATGCCTGCACCGTATCGCGATCCACGGCGAACTGATTCCCATCTCCTATATAGGACTCGGGACCTCCCTGGCGGAAGCCCTTCATTACTCGCTCCCACCACGCGATGGCGTGTTCGTCGGCCTGCTCAGCCCAGGAGGTCTCCACCTTTCCCATGGCTGCGACCTGCTCGATAATCTGCTTGTCGATGCACTCCCAGCCGAGAAGTTCCGCCACTTTGCGCCCGATGTCGGCGCCTCCACTGCCGTACTCTCTTGCAATTGTCAAAACGTTGAACATTTTCTTCCCTCCTTGCCGCCGCCCCGCTCCCGTTTGCGATCGCGGCAACTCGTTTCTACCTCAGCATCGTATGGCACGGGAGTTGTAATCGGCCACGGCGCGTGCAACTTCCGCGGCCGGCTGGCGGTCGTTGGGGCTTTCTTCCAGCCAGCTGCAGAGAGACTCGAAGACGGCGCCCACGAGGCAACGGGCGGCGATGGCCGGCGCGGAAACGGAAGATGCGCCTGGAACAGACTCCAGCGTCTGGCACACTTTTTCAGCGTACTGCCTCAGTATGGCGCGGCGCATCTGCTCCAGGCGGGGGCTCAAGCCGGAGGATTCGACGATGAGGATCCGCGCATCTCCCGGATTGTCGGCCAGAAATAAAAAAAGCGACTCCACAGCGCATCGAATCCCCAGCAGCGCGTCGGGTTGGGAGGCCCTGGCCCGATCCATCACCTCCGTCACCTTCTGCCCCAGCGCTTCGAGAACCGCCGCAAAGACATCTTCCTTGTTGCGAAAGTGCGCGTAAAAGCTTCCGACTGAACTACTTGCCTCAGCCACAATCATGGGCACGGTGGCGGCGTGGTAGCCGTAGTTGCCGAACAGGCGGGTTGCGGCGTCCAGAATCAGCTTGCGCCGGGCGTCCTTGCGGGCTGCCGTTGCCGATGTTTTGCGGTAGACCATTTTTTTGGAAAACTCCCTTGTCAAGAACAGAATGACATGTCATTCTGTTATCGTCAAGGAAGAAAGACGCTCATGCAAACAAAAACAGTAAGAACGGCGCGACAGGTTACCTCAGAAGTACTTCCCGCAGCAGGCTGGGGCCTTATTTCGGCCATAAGCCAAGCAAAATCAACACGCAAATCCTGCCTCTCGGCATTCGTCTTGTTGGCTCTATTGCCCCTGGCAGGCTGCGGCGCCAAGGCGCCAGTGGCTGCCGACCAGCCGGTTCCGGTGCGCGTGCGGGCGCCCAATCGGGTCCGGCAGCCTGTTTCTATGGCTGTCAGCGGAACGGTGGAGGCCAATGTAACGGCCCAGGGGGCATTCCAGATCGCCGGACGGGTGGCGAGGGTTTTTGTCGAAGAAGGCCAGGCGGTGAGCAAAGGTCAGGTGCTGGCGGAGCTGGACTCGACCGACTACCGCAATGCCTACGACGCGGCGCAGGCACAGGCGGATGCGGCGCTGGCAGTGGATCACAAGGCGCAGCAGGGGCCGCGCGCCCAGGAGCTGGAGCAGGCGCGCATTGATTTCGAACAGTGGCAGGACCAGTACAAACGCATGAAGTACCTCTACGACCACCAGAGCCTGCCCGCCAACGACTTCAAGAAGATCGAAGCCGGGTACCAGGCGGCGCAGCAACGCTACGACATGGCGCGGCAGGGCACGAGGACCGAAGACAAGGAAGCGGCAAGCGGCCAGTTTCGCGCCGCGGCAGCCCAGTTGCACGAGGCGCAGAAGCGGCTGGGAGACACGCGGCTGCGGGCGCCGATCTCGGGCTTCATCGGGATGCGGCGGATCGACGTGGGAGACACGGTTGGAGCCGGGATTCCTGTAATCGCGGTGCTGGACCTCGATCCGGTGAAGGTGCGCGTGGCCATCCCTGAGGACGAAATCGGCAAGGTGCATGAAGGCGCGCGCGCCACGGTGACGATTCCGTCGCTCGATCAAATGCAGTTTGAGGGAAAAGTGGAAACGGTGGGCGTGGCGGCGGACCCGGCCTCGCGCACCTACAGCGCCAAAATTGCCGTCCCCAACCCGGCGCGACTGCTGCGGGCGGGGATGGTGAGCGAGGCGCGGGTGTTTTCGTCGGCGATGGTCGACGCCATCACTGTGCCCGGCGACGCGATTGTCCACGATCCGCAAGGCGTGGCGCAGGTGTACGTGTACTCGCCGGAGCGGCAGCGCGTTTATGCCAAGCGGGTTGACGTGGGCGGACCGATTGGAAATGAAGTGGAGATTCTCAGCGGCCTAACGGGCGACGAGCAGGTGGTGGTGGCCGGCCAGCAGAATGTGCGTGAGGGTTCGCCGGCCAGGATTGTCGGAGGCGCCCAGTGAACCCCGTTCGCGCGGCTCTGCGCTATCCGCAGGTGACTCTGGTTCTGTCGGCCATGCTCGTCGCGGCAGGCCTGTATTCCGTGGTTACCATGCCGCGGCGCGAAGACCCGAAGATCACCATCCACACCGGCATTGTGGCCGCCGTTTATCCCGGCGCAACCTCCAGGGAGGTCGAAGACCAGGTCACGCGCAAGATTGAAGAGCGCCTCTTCCGCTTCGCCGAGGTTCGCCGCGACAAGACCTTCTCCACCACCCGCAATGGGATGGTGGTGATCAACGTCGATCTGGACAAGTCGATCAAAGACTCGGACGAGTTCTGGTCAAAGCTGCGCCTGGATATGGCGCAACTGAAGGCCACCGACCTGCCGGCCGGCGTGATCGGCCCGGTAGTCGACTCCGACTTCGGCGATACGGTAGCGGTGCTGATTGCGGTGCATGGCGGCAACTACGGCCCCAGAGAGCTGAAGGGTTACGCGCAGACCGTGGAAACGGCGTTGCGCGCGATCCCCGCGGTATCGAAGATCAAGCGCATCGGCGATCAGAAGGAAGAGATCGACATCGATACTTCATCGGAACGGCTGGCGCAGTATGGCGTGAACCCGATGAAGGTGATGGGCGCGCTGCAAGGACGCAACACTGTGCAGTTTGCGGGCCGCGTGCCGGCCGGGCAGAGCAAGGTGCCCATCGAATCGAGCGGGCGCTTGAAGACGGAAGACCAGATTCGCCAGGTAATGGTCGATGTCTCTCCAACCGGCCAGCCGGTTTATATCGGCGACTTGGCCACTGTGGAGCGGGTCTACAAAGACCCCACCGAATATGCCCGCATCGGCGGCGAGCAGAGCATTCTGCTCGCGGTCGAGATGCACGAGGGCAACAACATTGTGGACTTCGGCAATACGCTGCGCAAGACGCTGAGCAGCGTGCAGGCGACTTTGCCGCCGGACGTGAAACTTGATTTGGTAGCGGACCAGCCCAGGGTGGTCTCCGAACGCATCCGCGATTTCTTCGGCGAATTCGGGATTGCCATCGTGGCGGTCATCCTGGTGACCATGCTGCTGCTGCCGCTGCGGGTGGCGTTGGTCTCCGCCATCGCCATTCCGGTATCGGTGGCGATGACCTTCGGGATGTTGAACGCGTGTGGCATCGAGTTGCAACAGGTGTCGATCTCGGCGCTGATTGTGGTGCTGGGCATGGTGGTGGATAACGCCATCGTGATTGTCGACAACTATGTGGAGATGCTCGACCGCAAGGTGCCCATCGACGAGGCTGCGGAGCGCTGCGCCACGGAGATGGCGGTGCCGGTGCTGACGGCAACGCTGGCCATCATCGCGGCGTTTGTCCCGTTGCTAATGCTTACCGGCCCGGTGGGCGAGTTCATCCGCTCCCTGCCGATTGCCGTAGCGGTCTCGCTGGCCACTTCGTTTTTGGTGGCCATACTGCTGACGCCGCTGATGGCGCGTTTCTTCATCCGCACCGGACTGAGGGATCACGGCCGGGAGGATTCCGCCGAGCCGCGCAAGCTCACTCCGCTGGATCACATGCAGCGGCATTACAACACTGCCATCACCTGGGCCATGCAGAACAAGCGGGCGGTTCTGGTCTCCAGCGTGCTGGCGGTTGCGGCCGGGGTCGGGATTCTCATGCTGGTGCCGCAACTGCTGTTTCCGCTGGCCGAACGCAACCAGTTCGTGATGGACGTCTGGCTGCCGGAAGGCTCGAAGATCGAGGCCACCGACGCTGCCGTGCGCCGGATTGAAGCGGTCCTGAAGCAGGAGCCGCAGGTCAAGATGTATACCAGCTTTCTGGGCGAGAGCGCGCCGCGCTTCTACTACAACGTGAACCCGCAGGCCCCGGCTGCCAACTATGCGCAGATACTGGTGAACACCAAAAACGTGAAGGAAACGCCCCAGCTGGTGGAGCAGCTGCGGCAACGGCTGCCCGATGCCGCTCCGGAGGCCAAGGTCTTCGTCAAGGAGCTCCAGCAGGGACAGATTATGGAGGCTCCGGTTGAGGTGCGAATCTCCGGAGATGACATTGCCACGCTGGAAACGCTGGGCAGCCGGGTCGAGGACATCTTCCGCCATACGCCGGGCGCAACCTACATCCATAGCGACTGGCACGAGGATGCCTGGCAGGTGGGCTTGAACGTGCGTGAGGAAGTGGCCAACCGAATGGGATTGACCAACGCCGCCATCGCCCAGCAATTGGCCGCGGGCTTTGAGGGAGCGCCGGTGACGACATTCTGGGAGGGCGGCCGCGACGTGAATGTCGTTTTGCGGCTTGACCCCGCGGACAGGCAGAGCTTCCAGAACGTATCCGATACCTACGTGATGTCCCCGGTGACCGGGGCAAAGGTTCCGCTGGCGGCAGTGGCGACGCTCACTTCAGAGTGGCAGCCGGGCAGGATTGTGCGCAGAAACGGCGTTCGCACATTGACGGTGCGCGCCTTCCCCGGCGGCCATCGCCTGGCGAGCGAGATCCTGGGCGACGCGCGCAAACAACTGGACGGCATGGCCCTGCCGTCCGGGTACCACATCGCATTTGGCGGCGAGTACCAAAACCAGCAGGAGACCTTTGGCGAGATGCGGAATGCTCTGATCCTCAGCCTGTTGCTGATCTTCCTGATTCTGCTCTTCCAATTCCGCACCCTGGTTGACCCGCTGATTGTAATGGCGGCGTTTCCCCTGGCGTTGCCCGGCGCGGCCCTGGGCCTGCTGATTACCCACAACACCTTCGGCTTTACCGCCTTCATCGGCATCATCAGCGTGGGCGGGCTGGTGGTTAGAAACTCCATCATTCTGATCGACTACATCCACGAACGGATGAAGAACGGGGTGGAACTGGAGCAGGCGGCGCTGGAAGCCGGAGAACGCAGGTTGCGGCCCATCTTCCTGACTTCGGCGGCAGCCGCGGTGGGCGTCATTCCCATGATTCTCTCCGGGTCCAGCCTCTGGTCGCCGCTGGCCAGCGTGATTGCCTTCGGGCTGTTGGGATCGATGTTCTTTACCCTGGTGGCCATCCCGGTTCTGTTTGTCGTGGTTCATCGCAGGCACCCGGCGCCTGTGCCGGCTGCGGCCGTGGGCGTCGCGCTCCTGTTGCTTGCGTTTGGCGGCGTGGCGCACGCTCAGACGCAGCGCATCACGCTGGATGAGGCAGTCGCACTGGCCCAAAAGCAGAACTCGACCGTCAAGCTGGCGCATCTGAAGGAAAAAGAGATGCAGGCGCGCGTGACTGAGGCGCGCGCGAATTACTTCCCGGTGCTGAGCAACGAAAGCGACGCCGCGCACCTGGACAACATCGAGCATATGCAGATTCCGATGGGCGCCCTAGGCGTATACCCAGCCACCGGTCCTGTCCCGGGAGAAAATGATTCGCTGCCGCTGGGCCACCACAATTTCATTCTCAGCACAACCACGGCGGCTCAGCCGCTGACGCAGTTCTTCAAGATCCACGCCGGGGTCGATGTAGCCCGGGCCGATGAGGGCCTCGCGCAGGCCGATGCCCGGCGGGCGGAGAATGAAGTCACCCTGAAGGTGAAGCAGCTTTACTACGGCCTGTTGACCGCGGAACGCCAAAAGCAGGCGGCCGAGCTGCGCATTGTGGCCGGCGAAGAGCGCCTGGGCGAGGCTCGCAATGGCGTCGAAGCGGGAGCGGTGCTGGAGCTGAAGGTGCTGGAGGGCGAAGCGCAGATCGCCGAGGCGCGTCACCAGCTGGGATCGTTGGAGGACACCATCTCCGACATGAAGGTGGAGTTTAACGATCTGACCGGCCTGCCGTTGAACAGCAAGGTGGAACTCGTCCCGCCGGAACCTGAGACCTCGGATGCTACCGCAGGAGATTTGGAGATCGACGCGCTGGCTCACAATCCCGAGGTTGCAGCCGCCGAAGAGACGCTGAAGAAAGCGCGGGCGGGCCTCAGCGCGGCCCACGCGGAGTTCATTCCGGAGGTCGGGGCGTTTGCGCAGTACGTCCATCAGGATGGCGTGCCGCTGCTCACTGAGAACAACGGCCTGGTGGGTCTGAAGATGAACTGGACGCTGCTTGACTTCGGCAAGCGCAGTGGCCAGGTGCATGAGCGCCAGGCCGAGGTAGAGGAGGCTGAGGAGAACCTGCGCCAGGTTGAGGATCGCGTGCGCGTGGAACTGGAAAAGGAAGTGCGCAAGGCGCGGCGCGCTGAGACCGGTCTGGAGGCGGCGCGCGAAAGCGTGACGGCCCGGACCGAGATGCGCCGGATCACGGCCAATCAGGTGGAAGCGAAAACGGTAAACCCCTCCGCGCTCAAAGAAGCCGACGCGCAGCTCGCCGAGGCCGAGGCCGGTCTCTTTCAGGCGGAGATGGAGCGCAGCGCAGCGCGCGCCGAGCTGGAGCGGACGGTAGGAGAGAAATAGCTCCCCAGCGATCGATTTCCCGGGGTATCGTTACCGGCTTCGGTTTGCCGCTTTTCCTTCAGTCAGTTCTAGGCCAATGTCCAACTCTCTTGGGTGTATGATGCACACCATGGCGTCAAGCGAGCATGGTTTCGAACGGCAGGAGCAGGCTCTGGACCTTCGGCTGATTATCGATTCGACGCCCGCGCTGATCAACTCCAGCCGGCCTGATGGCTACCTTGACTTCTTCAATCGAACCTGGCTGAATTTCGTGGGGCTTCCGCCCGAGGATCTCCTGGGATGGAAATGGACAGCGGCGATTCATCCCGCGGACGTTGAGGGAATGGTCGAGGCGCTGCGACGGGCCCATGCGGCGGGGGAGAACTTCGAATACGAAGCGCGTGTACGGCGAGCCGATGGCGTCTACCGCTGGATGCTTCACCGCAGTGTTCCGCTGCGCGACGAAAGCGGAAACATCCTGAAGTGGTTTGCATCGAGCATCGATATCGAGGACCGCCGGCGGGCCGAAGAAATGGTGCGGCAAAGCGAAGCGGACCTTCGGCAGATACTCGATGACGCGCCGCAACATGTGGCCGTCCTGGGAACAGATAGAAGCCGGCTTTTCCTAAACCAGGCCGGACTGGATTATCACGGCTGGTCGCTTGAATGGTGGCAGACCTGCGATAGTTCCAGGTTGTTTCATCCAGACGACCTGCAACGAGTAGACCACGCGGTGGAAGACGCATTTGCGACTGGATCTCCGCTGGAAATCGAGGCGCGCTTGCCTATGCGTGGTGGAGTGTACCATTGGTTCTTCTTCCGCTACAAACCGCTGCGCGACGAACAAGGCCGCATCACCCGTTGGGCTGTGGCGGCAATCGACATAGAGGATCGCAAGCAGGAAAGAGAGAGGCTTCAACACGAAAATGTTGCGTTGCGCGAAGAGATCGACAAGGCATCCATGTTCGAGGAGATCGTGGGTTCTTCTCCTGCCCTGCGCGCCGTGCTGTCTCGTGTGGCCAAGGTTGCGCCCACCGATTCCACGGTTCTGATCACGGGTGAAACCGGCACCGGCAAGGAGCTGATTGCCCGCGCCATCCACAGGCGATCGCGGCGCTCCTCGCGAGCGTTTGTGAGCGTGAATTGCGCGGCAATTCCACGCGACTTGATCGCTTCAGAATTGTTCGGCCATGAGAAGGGCGCCTTTACGGGCGCTACACAGCGGCATCTGGGCCGCTTTGAATTGGCCGAAGGAGGCACGATCTTCCTCGATGAAATCGCGGAGCTTCCCGCGGAGACCCAGGTCGCTCTCTTGCGTGTTCTACAGGAACGGGAATTCGAGCGTGTAGGCGGCGATCGGACTATCAACTGCGATGTACGCGTGATTGCGGCGACCAATCGCGACGTGCAGGCTGCCATTGCCGCGGGCGCCTTTCGCAGCGACCTCTTTTACAGGCTGAACGTTTTTCCCATCGAGACTCCGCCTCTGCGGAAGCGGAGGGAAGATATTCCATTATTGGTTGAGTACTTTATCGATCGTTACGCAAGAAAAGCAGGCAAGAATATAAGGCAAGTTAACAAGAAGACTCTGGAGTTGCTTCAGTCCTACCCCTGGCCAGGCAACATTCGCGAGCTGCAGAACATTGTTGAGCGATCGGTCATTGTGTGCGAGACGGAGAGTTTCTCGGTGGACGAGAGCTGGCTTTCAAGTCAACGCCTTTCGCCGGAGTCTAAGAGCCAGGTTGGGCTTTCTCAAATGCTTGCCATGCAGGAGAAAGAGCTGCTTGAGGCAGCTTTGAGAGAGTGCGGTGGACGCGTGTCGGGACCGTCTGGCGCGGCTGCCAGGCTGAGCATGCCCCGATCGACCCTGGAATCCAAGATCAGGTCACTGGAGATCGACAAGAACCGCTTCAAAACCAGATAACCTGCCAGGAAGCCATAGGCCCAGGAACATCCTTCCACGCCAAAGAAATGCGGGTGACTGCGCGCGCATTTTTGTACAGTTTTTCGCCAATTGGCGAACTTTCGCCATGCCGAAAACTCGCAACTATTTATTTATCAAACACATAGGTTTGGGCCGCCAATTGCAATCACTTGAGCAGAGATCGTTCGAAATGAGGACGAATGCTACGGATTGAGCGAGTTGCGAATGGGGTGGGCGTCTTTCGGCTGATCGGCCGCTTGAATTTGGAAAACGTCGCCGAACTGCAATCGCTGTTCCAGTTGGAAAGTCAGGATCGCCAGATCATCCTGGACTTGAAGGACCTGACCCTGGTGGATCGAGACGCGGTCAGAATCCTGAAAAACTGGGAAAAACGGCACATCAGGCTCGCGAATTGTCCGGCGTATATCCGCGAATGGATCAAGCAGGAAAGAGCCACGCGCTGACCGGCGCAATAGCAATGAACCTACTTACGGCGGGAACGAATGTGAAGGGAGGAAAGTGATGAATCTGGGGGGGATTTTGGAGTACGAGCCGCGCAATCGAGACTTTTTTGCGAGCGACGCTGCAACGAGGGCGAACGATGTTCTCTTTCCAGAGGAAGAAATCCCAGTGCGGCCGGGGTTTGCCGGAATTGTGGGCCAGAGCCGGGCTCTGCGCGAGGTGCTCGACCTCGTCGAGATGGTTGCTCCCTCCGATTCGACCGTTCTCCTGTTGGGTGAGACGGGGACGGGCAAGGAGTTGATTGCGCGCGCCATTCACGAGCGCAGCCGCCGCAGAAGCCGCGCGTTCGTCAAGGTCAATTGCGCCGCCATCCCCAGCGGCCTGCTGGAAAGCGAACTCTTTGGCCACGAGCGTGGAGCCTTCACGGGAGCCATCGAGCAGAGCGTCGGCCGGGTTGAGCTGGCAGACCACGGTTCGCTGTTTCTGGATGAAATCGGCGATATTCCCCTGGAGCTGCAACCAAAACTGCTGCGTGTCCTGCAGGAACGGGAATATGAACGGCTGGGCAGCACGCGAACCAAGAATGCGGATGTCCGGGTGGTGGCCGCGACCCATCGCAACCTGGAAGAGATGATCCTGCAAAAGCAGTTTCGCAGCGACCTTTACTACCGGCTCAATGTTTTTCCCATCACCATCCCTCCTCTGCGCGAGCGGGCGGAAGACATTCCGCTGTTGGTGCGGCATTTCGTCCGGCAATTTGCGCAACGGATGAACAAGACCGTCGATGCCATCTCCTCCGAAACGATGGAGGCTCTAGTTCGATATCCGTGGCCCGGAAACATTCGCGAACTACAGAACATCATCGAGCGTTCCGTGGTGATCTATGAACGGGGAAAGCTCACGGTGAGGAAGAGTTGGCTGTGCCGCGAATGCTTCCACAGCGATCCGCCGGCCCGTGCTTCCTTCGGCGGCTTTGCGATGGGGGATCGGGAAACGATTGGCGCGGTGCTGGCCGAAACCAGAGGCAGGGTATCCGGACCGTCCGGCGCGGCAGCCAGGCTTGGCATTCCGCCATCCACTCTTGAATCGAGAATCAGGTCGATGAACATCAACAAGTATCAGTTCAAGATGGCGTAGCTGAAGTGTGGTTACTTTTCCAACCTGCAATGGTCGCGAAGGTCGCGAAATCGCGAAGAGATCGAAATTCCGTGGACCTCGCATTCGAGTTTTTTCAAGAGTTTAGGTGTGGCCTTCACATTGCTTTATGAAAGGCGCCGTCAAAAGAAAGGATTGTAACCCCATGTCTGAGAATCTTGCCAACGATTACACGGCATTCTACTTAGTTGGAGGCGGAATAGCCTCTCTCGCGGCTGCCGCATTCCTGATTCGCGACGGAAACATTCCCGGCCAGAACATCACCATTCTTGAGGAGCAAGCCAAGATCGGCGGGAGCCTTGACGCGGCCGGAAACCCGAAGGATGGTTACGTCATGCGCGGGGGCAGAATGTTCGAGAGCAAGTACCTCTGCACCTTCGATCTTTTTTCCTCGATTCCAACCCTGGATGAGAGCAAGACGGTGACGCAGGAGATACTCCAGTGGAACGTGGCGATGAACACCTCTTCGAAGTCGCGCCTCTTCCGGGATGGGCACCGGGTCACCGCTCCCAAATTCGGCCTGACAGAAAAGCACATTCTGACTCTGGAACGGATGGGGCTTGAACCCGAGGAGACGCTGGGACGAAGCAGCATCTCGGACCAGTTTGACCCCTCGTTCTTTGAGACGAATTTCTGGTTGATGTGGTGCACGACCTTCGCGTTTCAGCCCTGGCATAGCGCTGTCGAATTCAAACGCTATCTGGATCGCTTTGCACATATGATCTCCGGCTTCAACACGCTGAAAGGGATCATGCGAACTGTCTACAACCAATACGACTCCATGGTGCGTCCTCTCCAGAAATGGCTTGTGGACCGGGGCGTGAACTTCGAGCTGAACACCCGCGTCCTCGATCTTGAGTTCAGCCGTGACGTTGAGGGATACGCAGTACGGCGCATATTCTGCCGGCGCGACGGCGGACTCCGGGACATCGAGGTAGACGAGAAGGACAAGGTGATCGTGACGCTGGGGTCGATGGTGGAAGGTTCCAGTCTTGGCTCAATGGACTCGGCCCCCGTGCTGAAGGGCAAATCCGACGGCGGCGCCTGGAGGCTGTGGGAGAACATTGCTTTTGGCAATCCGCAATTCGGGTATCCGGCCAACTTCACCGAGCATATCAAGGAATCGAAGTGGGTATCTTTCACCACCACACTCCACGACCCGACCTTCTTCCATCTCGTCCGGGATCGGACCGGCAACGTCCCGGGAGAAGGCGGCCTGATCACATTTCCTGAGTCGAGTTGGCTGGCCTCCATCGTGTTGCCTCACCAGCCGCATTTCATCGGACAGCCGCAGAACGTCAACGTCTTCTGGGGCTATGGCCTGTTCGTCGACGTGCCGGGCAACTTCGTGAAGAAACCCATGTCGGCATGCACCGGCAGGGAGATTATGACGGAGATCGTGGGACACTTGGGAATTGAGGATCACGCCAGGAAGATACTCGAAAGCTCGATCTGCATCCCTTGCATGATGCCCTTCATCACCAGCCAGTTCCTGCGCCGGGTCAAGGGCGATCGCCCCGAGGTAATACCGGAAGACTCGAAAAATCTCGCCTTCATCGGACAGTTCTGCGAGCTCCCGGAAGACGTTGTGTTCACCGTGGAGTATTCGATCCGATCCGCGCAAACGGCAGTGTATTCGTTGCTGGGACTGGACCGAACACCTCCTCCTGTGTACAGGGGACAAGACAGCCTGCGCATCTTGATGGAGGCGTTCAAGACGCTGCACGACAAGGAGCGCTCGGAAGACTCGAACTCCGCGATCTTGCTGTGAGCCTTGCGGAAGAGGTTTCCGAGGCATGAAGGAAACGGACGTTGAAAGGGACTCTCAAACTCGCCTTTAAGCTGCTGGTGAACGACACGGCCAAGTTCACGGCGTTGCTGATGGGCATTACGTTTGCCGTCTTCCTGATGATGTTTGTGACTTCGATGTTCGTTGGAGTTCTAAATCACGCCTCGGCCACGGTGATCAATATCGGCTCCACGATCTGGGTCATGGATCCCGCCGTGCAGACGGTGGCCAACACGGTGGGAATGCCGGATTACGTCCTGGATGCGGTTCGCAGCATGCATGGAGTCAAGTACGCGGTGCCTCTATACTCGGGGGGCGGGCTGGCCAAACTCCCTGACGGGACCTATCAATCTGTCAACATCATCGGATTGGACGACACCAGCCTGCTGGGAAGACCCGAGCTGCTCGAGGGAAAGATCGAAGACATTTATGCGGAGAACGGCTTCATCGCGGTGCGCGATGCCGAGTTTTCCAAGCTCGAAAATCCCCACATTGGCTCGGAGTTCGAGCTGAACGATAATCGCGGGGTCATTGTAGGCATCGCCAAGGTTGCGACCTCCGGTTTGTATGGAACGCCGACCCTGTACACGACCTACGAGCGGGCCGCTCAGTATCTCCCCAATCCACGCTACACCATCTCCTACGTACTGGTGGAACCGCAGAGTCTCTCCGACGTGGAGAGGATCAAGCAGCAGGTGGAGGCGCTCGGATATCTGGCGCTGACCAAAGACGAATTCATGCAGCGAACCGCCGATTTTTTCGTGTACAAGACCGGTGGGGGAACCAACATGCTGATCATGGTCTTGATCAGCTTTGCTGTTGGGCTGTCGATCTCGGGTCAAACGTTCTACACGTTTATTCTCGAGAACCTGGAGCGGTTCGGGGCGCTAAAAGCCATCGGCGCAAAGAGCCGCGATTTGATCTCCATGATTCTTTTCCAGGCCGCGTTCGCTTCGTTTACCGGGTATGGCCTGGGGATCGGGCTGTCGGTGGTCGTGATCTGGCTGGCAAAAGCAAGACTCCCCAGCTACGCCGCCATGCTTTCCTTCGGGAATCTCGCCATTGGATTTGTCATGGTGGCCATCATTGCCGGGATTTCAAGCTATGTGGGAATCCGCAGGGTCTTGCGGATCGATCCATTCGAAATCTTCAGAGGTTGATATGCCGCGCGTAGCTATTCAAGCCAAGGGCCTGGACAAGTGGTTCGGCGAAGGGGAAGCCAGAACCTCCGCCTTGAAGCATGTCGACCTCGAAACCTACTTCGGTGAGATGGTCTACATCGTGGGTCCTTCCGGGAGCGGAAAAACGACGTTGCTCAGCGTTTTATCGGGCATTCTCAAGCCCGATGCCGGCAGCGTTCAGGTGGAGGATATCGATGTCTGGAAGCTGGACGCCGATGGCCTGGCCGACTTTCGCCTCGACAAGATCGGATTTGTATTTCAAGACTTCCACTTGTTTCCGCTTCTGACTACGGCCGAGAACGCAGCCATCCCGCTCATCCTGAAGAAGAGGGACTGGGACGAATCCATCCGCGAGGCGGTGGGCTACCTGGAGATTGTCGGCCTGAAAGATCGGGCCGATATTCCGCCCGTGAAGCTGAGCGGAGGCGAACAGCAACGCGTGGCCATCGCGCGAGCGATGATCAGCAAACCCGACATCTTGATCATGGACGAGCCCACCGCTTCGCTGGACGGCGATACGGGAAATGCAATCCTGAGCTTTGTTCGCAAGAACATCCTCAATGAGAATCGCTGCGTTGTGGTTGTCACGCACGACAACAGAATCTACGAGTTTGCAACCCGGATCCTGCAAATGGAGGACGGGCGCCTGACTTCCACCACAGAAAAGAGCGCGAAATGAAGCATAAGGTCATCTTTGGAGTTTCGCTCGCCGGCATCCTGGCAGGAGCCGCGACTGCCGTTTTCTTCAGTATCAAGACGGCGGCCCTGCCTCCTGCGTTCAGTCCGGCTTCCAACCCCTATGGAAGCGGTATCTACGCCGAAGGCATTGTGGAGAGCGCGCAGACCAGCGGCGAGAACATCAGCATGTATCCCGAAGTGCCGGGCACGGTCAAGGAAATCCTTGTCTCCGAAGGTCAGCAAGTCAAGGCCGGGGAACCTCTGATTCGGCTTGACGATTCGGTTCAAAGAGCGACGACCGAGCAGCAGGGTTCACAGGCAGAGGCTGCGAAGGCGCTCTTGGAAGAGTTGAAAGCGGAGCCGAGAAAAGAGACCCTCGATGTCGCAGCCGCACAGGTGGTCTCCGCGGAAGCTACGCTGAAAACCGCCCAGGATACCTTGCAGAAAGACCAAACGGCCTACCAGATGGATCCCCGCTCGGTGAGCAAAGACGCATTGGACAGCGCAGCCAATGCCGTCGCGGTTGCGAACGCGAATCTGGATGTGGCGCGCAGGCAATACGACTTGACGAAGGCGGGAGCCTGGACTTACGACATTCAGAATCAAGAGCGGCAGGACGACTGCGCTTGAACAGGCTCATGCGGCGTCCAGCGCGTTGCTCGCCAAGTATACCCTGCGTGCCCCGCGGGATGGAGTAGTGCTCTCGATTAACACGATCGTCGGGAACTACGCATCCCCACAGGGCGCATACGACACCTACACGCAGGGCGCAGACCCGGTTATAACCTTGGGATCTTCTCCGGCCACACTGAACGTGCGCTGCTACGTGGACGAGATTCTAGTCCCGCGGTTGCCTTCGGGCTCCAAAATGAAGGCGCAAATGTCGATTCGTGGTACGAATGTCAAGATTCCGTTGGAATTCGTCCGTGTGCAGCCGTTTGTTTCTCCAAAGATCGAGCTCTCGGACCAGCGCCAGGAGCGCGTGGATGTCCGGGTGTTGCCGGTTGTCTTCAAGATCGCTAAGCCCGCGAATGTAAATCTCTATCCGGGGGAACTGGTCGATGTGTACATCAGTGAATGAAAGCGTGGAAAGCCAGGATCGAGTTCTCGCCCGAGCACTTGCGATGAGCGGCAGCCGCGGGCCGGCTCGCGAGACCGTGGCACATCTCCGCAAAGCCGCCGATCCGGAGAGGCGCAAAACCAGCCTTGGCCGGTTCCTTGTGCGACTTGCGCTTTTTGCGATTCTCTTTCTCCTGCCGGGATGCAGCATCGGCCCCAGGTATGTGCGCCCACCGGTTCAAAGCCCGCCGGCTTATAAGGAGCTTCCACAGTCAGTCGCAAGTGGATCGGATACCTGGCAGACCGCGCAACCGAGCGACGGCGCAGTCCGAGGAAAGTGGTGGAAGGCATTCAACGATCCGCAACTGGATGAGCTGGAGGAGAAAGCAAGTTCTTCGAATCGGCAAATCGCAGCAGCGGCGGACAACTTCCTTGTCGCGCGAGCCCTGGTCAGGGAGGCTCGGTCGCAATATTTCCCTACCCTAACCACCAACCCGGCCATCACCCGTGAGCGCCCATCGACCGCGCAATTCGGCGGATTGCAAACGGGTGGATCTTCATCGTCCGCAATCTCCGTCAGAACATATACCGACTATTCATTGCCTTTCGATGCTTCCTGGGAGCCTGATTTCTGGGGACGGATCCGGAATAGTGTCAGAGCCAGCACCTACGCCGCGCAGGCCAGCGCCGCCGATCTGGAGAACGTTCGCCTGGAAGTACAAGCAGAGCTTGCGGTCGATTACTATGATCTTCGCGCGCAGGACTCCCTGAAAAAACTGTACGATGCCACGGTCACCGCCTATCAGCAATCCGTAGACCTGACTCAAAGTCAATACGCGGCCGGACTCAGCTCCGATGAAGCAGTGGCGCAAGCCGAGGCTCAACTCAAAGCGGCACAGGCTCAGGATACGAACCTGGGAATCCTGCGCGCACAATATGAGCATGCAATCGCCGTTCTGATTGGCCAGTCCCCATCGACTTTCTCGCTGCGAGCGGATGATCGTGAAGCGGATCTTCCCGCAATCCCGGCAGGGATTCCTTCGCAACTTCTCGAACGGCGCCCCGACATTGCCTCGGCGGAGCGTGCCGTGGCTCAGGCGAATGCAGAGATCGGAGTAGCCAAGGCTGCCTACTTCCCGTCAATCCTGCTCAGCGCCACCGGCGGCCTCGGAACTTCTTCAGTATCGAGCTGGTTTACCTGGCCAAGCCGCTTCTGGTCCGTTGGTCCAGGCGTTGCCGAAACGATTTTTGACGCGGGCTTGCGCAAGGCGACCGTGCAGCAGTATCGCGCGACCTATGACCAAACCGTAGCAAACTACCAGCAAACCGTGCTTATAGCGTTTCAACAGGTCGAAGACAATCTCGCATCGCTGAGAATCCTGTGCCAGGATATCGATCAGCAGAACGCAGCAACAGAAGCGTCCGCGAGGGCCCTTCAGGAAGCGACGGTCCGGTACAAAGCCGGACTCGATCCCTATCTTAACGTGATCGCGGCGCAGACTGCTCTTCTCAACGACCAGCAAACGGCTGTGACGTTTCGCACGGAGCGAACGGTAGCGGAGGTCCAACTCATCAAGGCGCTCGGAGGCGGATGGAACGCCTCACAAGTCCCATCCTCCAAGGATGTGGCAAAAGGTCAGTAATGAAATTCGGTGTGTTGGCGCTTGACTACGATGGCACCATCGCACGCGACGGCGCGCTGGACCCGGATGTTAGAGCCGCAATCATGGAGACGCGCGCGCGTGGGATTGTAGCCATCCTGGTCACCGGCCGCATCCTCTCCGAACTGAAGCTTGCCGCGGGAAGTCTGGAGTTTGTCGACGCGGTCGTCGCGGAGAATGGCGCAGTGATCGAATTCCCAAATGGTCACACCCGGCTGATCGGTCAACTCCCCCCACAAGCCTTTCTCGACGAACTGCGCAAGCTGGGGATTGAATTCAGGATGGGAAAGTGCATCGTGGATACGGATGCCGGCTCAGCGGAAAAGATTCTGGAGGTGATCAGGCGACTCGAACTGCCCTTGGTGCTGTTGTTCAACCACAGCCAGCTTATGGTGCTTCCACAGGCGATCAGCAAGGGAACCGGCTTGCGGGAGGCACTGAACGCGCTTCGCCTCTCGGCCCATAACGCAATCGGGATTGGGGATGCCGAGAACGACCATGACCTCCTCGAAGCCTGCGAGGTTGGCGTCGCTGTCAGTTGGGGCAGCCCGGCACTTCAAAAAAATGCGGACGAGGTTCTGGTTGGTGACGGCCCGCGCGCTGTGGCCGGGTATCTGCGGCGAGCTGCGCAAGAGATGAGGTTGCCTCGGGATCGCAGCGGCCGGCATCGGATCACTGTGGGCACGGCCGACGACGGAAGCCCACTCACAGTGGCCATCCAGGGACGCAATATTCTGGTCGTTGGTGAGCCGCAATCCGGCAAGTCCTGGGCGACAGGGCTGGCATGTGAGCAAATGATCCTCCAGGGCTACAGTGTTTGCGTGATCGATCCCGAAGGCGATTACGGCTCGCTGGAATCGCTTCCCGGCGTGGTGGTATTAGGGCGCGCTGAACCGCTGCCGGACATACCCGATGTGGCTCGCGCGCTCCGGCACTTCGATCTGAGCGTCGTCGTCGACTTATCCCGCGCATCATCCGAAGAGAAGGCGAGCTATCTCCAGGAATTGATGCCGATGCTGGTTTCGCTCCGGCAGACCACAGGCTTGCCGCACAGGATCGTTGTGGATGAGGCCCATTACTTTCTTCGCCAGCCCAACGTCAGGGACCTGTTGGACCTGAAGTTGGGCGCATACACGGTTGTCACCTACCGTCCGTCCGACCTGGCCCCCGATCTTCTCAAAGGCATTGATGTGGTTGTTGCCAAGCGCTTGACCCAGCCCCAGGAAGTGCAGAGTTTGCTGGCCATGGTGAAAGACCGAGGCGTCGAACCCCAATGGACGGCCACTCTCGCGGCGCTTGCCAACAACGAAGCGGCGCTCTTGCCTGGGAGCGAGGAAGCTGAAGGAGAATTGCGCCGGTTCAAGCTCTTTCCTCGATTGACGCAGCATGTCCGTCACAAGACGAAGTACTTCGATCTCCAGCTGGCTCCAGGGGCAGAATTCGTATTTACGGATCACGGAAAAACGCTTGGGCCTTCTGCCCGATCTTTGAAGCAGTTTGTATTCCTGCTCGGAAGTATGCCGGCCTCGTCCCTGGGCGAACACGCACGCCGCGGGGATTTCTCCCAATGGATCGCGGATGTGTTCCACGATCATCGCCTGGCATCCGACATTCGAAAAATCGAACATCGGTTTCGCATCGGCGATCTGGACGATGTACGTGAATCGATGGCGGCGCTCATCCAGGAACGCTATCGTTTCTCTCCCGACATGGCCCTTTAATCTCCATGCAGCAGGGTGGCCAATAATTCAGGACTGCTGGTCAGTTTCGCGATTGTTGCGTTGCTTCCTGGGCCGATAGCACAAGAAGTAGATCAATGCGCCAATGCCGGCCGCGACTGCCATCGCGATCAGGACATACATCGTCGCCCGGTAGTTGCGGGAGAAGAAGGCGATCATTTGCTGGCCGTAGATCCTGCCCAACCAGGCCTCGGCAAGAAAACGCACGGTCCGCCCCACCACCAGCGCGGAAAAGAACTTCTTGCGCGGATACTGCATAACACCGGCGGTCATGAGAACGGTTGTGAAGGGGAACGGCGGCGGCAGAATAGCGCCGGCCAGCACCGTGATGCTGCCGAATTTCGCGAAGCCCCTGTAGACCATCTCCAATCGTTGTTTCCCCACTTTCTTTTCCAGGGTCTGCTTGCCGCCTTTCTTCGAGAGCCGGTAGGTCAGATAGCCCCCGAACACCTCTCCAACCGTAGTCATGAGGGCGTAATAGGCCCACCACTCCGGGCGGTGCGCCGCAAGCAGGATTACGCATACGTCTACGCTTCCCGGCGGGGCAGAGACAAAAGGGGTGTTGTCGGAGATACCCAGCAAGATCAACCCAGGGCCTCCCAGGCCGTGGATCCATTTCCACACCGAGGTGGAAACCACAAAATGCGAGAGCATGGTCACGAGGAGATGATACTCATTTCCTGACGCAAAAAAACGTGACCGGACACACGTAAGGGGGGAAAAGGGGGGCGTGTGCCCGGTCAACGATGTGCGCCGGCATCATTGCAAATCTGCCGGCCAAGTGCCGCAACGCCGGTTCGCTCGGTGAGCGGCAGGCTATGTGCTTTTCCTCCAGGGTTCGGCAGTTGCTTCCCCGTGGATTCAACAACCGCTAAGCAGCCACTGTACTGGTGGCATAGCTGAGCATGATGAAGTTTTTCACGCTTGAGACGCCGGGCGCCGCCCAGGCCGCACGCTCCGCCTCTTCACGCTCCGCCCAGGAATGCACAGTACCGGTCAGAGTCACCTTTCCATGGTCGACCGTCACGTTGATGGAGAGCGCATCCAACATGGCGCTCCGCCTGAACGCAGCGTCGATCTTGGTTTTGATTTCCGTGGGTGTCACGCTCGGCTTGATGTCGATTTCGTTTGAAATTCCCTTGACTCCCATCAGGCCACGAACGGCAAACTCGGCGTTCGACCTCTGATATTCCGTGTTGACCTGTCCCTGCAGAGTCAGCCATATTCACAGCCTGCTAAGCAGCCGGGCGGCATCTTTCAGCGGCTGTCGATCCGCGAAAAAATCCTTCCAGGGGTCGGCGCGCTTAACCCGCTTGGCAAAGTTCCGCAGGTTGAAATCGGAAGGGACGAGTGTGGGCTTGACTTCGGACCATTCCAATGGGGTCGAAATGGGTGCATTCGCTCGCCGCCGGACGGAGTAGGGCGCCACCACGGTTTGACCAAAACCGTTTCGAAATGGATCCAGGTAGACACGACCGCGCCGCGTTATGACCGAATGCTCAACCGTCAATTCGTCCGGGTGCGCAGCCGCCACGCGCGCGACAAACGACTCGGCGAATGCGAGGACTTCGTCCGCATCCGGTCCAGTGCGGATCGGAACCAGGACATGCAGGCCCCGGCTCCCCGAAGTCTTGGCGAACGACACCAGCTTCAAGAGGTCCAAGGCTGCTTTGATATGCAGGCCCGCGCGGGCTGCATCTGCGAATTTGCCGGACTCGGGATCGAGGTCGAAACACACCCAGTCCGGCTGCCGGGGCGAACTCGCGCGGCTTGCCATGATGTGCACGGCAATGCACCCCAGGTTTGCCAGCGAGAGCTGGGTGATTAAAGAGCCTCCGACCACATAATCGGTAAACTTGCCGGCGTTGTCTGCATGTGCGATCCGCTTGGTTGGCGTTCCCTGAGGCATACTCTGCGGCTTCTGCTTTTGAAAGAAGCACTCGCCCTGCATCCCGTCGGGGCAACGCTCAAGGGACAGCATCCGATCCTTCACGTAGGGTGAGAGATTAGGGAAGATCGCGTTGTAATACTCAACCAGGTCAAGCTTCGTATAGCCCTCTTCAGGCCAGAAGACCTTGTCGGGATGCGATACGGCGATGGGCAGTTTCGCGGGCACAGATTGGGTCATCCTGGTCCTCCTCATGCGGGAACCTCCGGCAGGAGCACGTCCTGAGGACGTTTGTCGTCGCGCAGCCCGAGAAACACCGGCTGACGGAGCTTCCTATCCGCGGTCCACTCCTCAAAGGAAATCTGGGCGATGAGCCGTGGGGCGAGGAATACCACGCCTTTGTCGCGCGGAGGGTTCAACAGTGCGGGTTGCGATATCACGAATTGTTGAAATCTGCGATAAAGCGCGGCCAGAGTCTCCCGATCGAATCCCGTTCCGACCTTGCCGACAAAGTGTAGCTCACCCTTGTCATAAGCGCCGAGGAGCAGGGCGCCAAAATGTTGGCGAGAGCCGGCCGGCCTGGTATATCCGGCAATCACGAATTCATCTTCCTGGTGAATCTTCACCTTCAGCCACTTGGTCGAGCGCGCTTCAACGTATGGAGAAGCATAGATCTTTCGCGACCAATCCCTCGTACCCCCGACGCCGCGCTATGCGGAAAGCTTCGAGACCGTCGGTTGCGAGTCTGTGCGACGGCAACAGCACCTTGCTGGAGCCGATCGATCTTTCCATCGCAACGCGCCGCTTGGAAAGAGGTTCATGCCGCAGATCTTTGCCTGCAAGAAAAAGACAATCGAAGACGGCATACACCGGTTCACCCTTATCCTGCTGAAGGAGCTGAAATCGGGAAACCCCCTCCCTGTCGAACACAACAACCTCGCCATCGAGAAGGAGGGTCACGGGTTGAAGGCTCCGGATGGCCGCTGCAATTTGAGGAAAGCTATCCGTTTTATCCTTTCCGTTTCTTGAAAGCAGCCGCACCCGATCCCCTTCTTTATATGCGAGCATCCTGTCGCCGTCGTATTTCTCCTCATAGGTCCACCCGGGCTTGTCGAATGGCTCGGGAGCGAGCGTGGCAAGCATGGGCTGAACGCGAAATGGAATCCGATGATTCAAAACGGTCGCCTTCCTCGCTTAACATTCCCCGGCGCCGGCTTCGCTCTGGCTGTGTTTCGCCCCTTGCCGGACGGATCGCCCCGCGAAGCTCTTTCAACGTCGCCTCCATCGTCCCGTGCAATCTCCGCAAGAAGACGCCGGCTGGTTACGGAGCGTGGCTCTTCCTGCGTCACGTCCTTCGCGGATGCATATTGATCGCGATGTTTGATGAGGAGCCAGGTGGATCCATCAGGAACCTTCCCAAAGCCACGGGTGCGAACCATGACCCACGCGCCTTTGAGTTTCTTGCCCTGAAGAGTGAACTTGATTTCTCCTTTTTGCAGAAAACTGTCCACATCGGGGTCTTCCGGATGCCAGGTTCCTCGATCCCAAAGCATTACCGTTCCGGCTCCATATTGACCATTGGGAATCACCCCTTCGAACTCGGCGTACTCGACCGGATGATCTTCAGTCAGCACCGCGAGGCGCTTCACTGCCGGATCCAGCGACGGCCCCTTCGGAACAGCCCATGAGAGAAGCACGCCGCGCCATTCCAGACGAAAATCGTAGTGCAGGCGCGAGGCCATATGTTTCTGTACGGCGTAGATGAGCGATCCATCCTCCGTCCTCGCATCGTCCGCGCCGCGCGGCTCCTTTGTCACTCCGAACTGACGCTTCTTTCGGTATGCATCGAGGTTCATACAACCATTTGATGCCGGGATTTCCGTTTTGTGTCCTGGCCGGGAACCAATATTCGCCCAGTTGCCTCCGCTCGCGGTCTTTTTCCATTCCTTCCCAGGCCAACGTCCGGGCATGGCCGCCAGGAGCGGAGCCAACATGTGCCCTATTCTCGAACCGGCTTCTCCCACACGTCGCGCATGCGAGAGCCGCACCGCTTGTAGAGATTCACTCCGGCCGAGTCGATGGAGGTCAGCCTGGATAGGGAGGATGTAGTGAACTTCGCAAATACGCGAGGAGATTGCGACTTCACGATGGGCACAACCCAATGCTTTCAAAAGCTTGCCGCTCGGCGATTGAATTGCATCGAAGAAGCCGCACAACAGAATCGAAGGGAGCAATCCGGCCATGGACAGAATGTTGCCAGTCGTCTTCGGCGTCGCTTGCTCTGCTGCTGCTCGCAATACTCGCAGCCACGATTCAGGGAGGGGCAATGGAAGACTTTCCACTCTCAAAGAGGCTTGAACTGCATGCGCTTTGGCTCAAGAGCAAAGGAGCGGAGGGGGCGTGTCTGGATGTTATGGGGCAGTCATTTCGAGGTATACATACGCATGACGCCGACCTGACAGGGGCATGCCTGGCTGACGTTGATCTCAGGCGTGCGGAGATGATCAACACCAACTTCATTGGATCGGACCTTAGAGGAGCGGACTTGCGAGGCGCGCACCTGGAGGGATCGGATTTTTCTGCTGCCAGTCTGAAGGGAGTCAGATTCCGCGGGGCAAAGCTGAACAAAGCCAACCTGCAGTATGCGGAGCTGGCGTTTGCCGATCTGCGCGACACGACCCTTGCCGAAGCCAATCTCATCGAGGCGGACCTGATGTGCGCCAAACTTCGAGGCGTGGACATGAGCAACGCGAGCCTCAGAGGAGCCTATTTATGCGGCGCCGATTTGCGCGGGGCCATCCTGACCGGAACGGATTTCAGCTATGCAAGCCTTTTGGGAGCCAGCCTGAAGGGAGCGAAGATCGATCGGAATACCAACTTCTCCAATGCAGACGCCAGCTCAGAGGATTTCAGAGACGTGGATTCGACCATATTGAAAATGGAGAATCTGCCCGCCTCGTTATCGGTGGAGTGAGTTTGAAGTCTATGCACAGCTTGTATCGGAGGCCAGGGCATTGCAGGGAATAGCAAGGCTGCGGGGTCGTGCCGATGTGCTGCCGCCAGACAATTTCGGCAGTTTCGCAGATTAGCGAAGGAATCGCGACCTTGCGATTCATTCAACCGAGCGTTTTCAAGGATTTAGACGTGGTCGCTGCATTGCAACAGGACCGGGTGTGGTTTCAAGAACATTACCGTAAACCCAAATAGGACACTCAGGAGAAATGGCATGAACATTGAAGTAATGGGAGCAAACGCCGCAAGGCATGCAATCTACGACAAGCTTGAATCCGAGATCAAGACCGCAGAGGCAAAGCTTGACACATTGAAAGCCCGGGCCGAGGTCGCGAAGGCAAACGCGGAGATCAAGGCAATCGCAGCCTTGGCAGCCCACGGTCTGGAGATTCACCACCAGCTCCTGGAGTTGAAAAGGTCGAGTGAGGACCAATGTGAGCAAGCCAAGACTGACCTCGAGGCGCGGATCGCGGCTTTCGAGAAGGCGGTAAACGAAGTTGAAGCGAAGGCGAAAGGACACTGGAACAAAACGGTATTGGTGTTGCTGGCCGTCGCCGGATTGGCGATCGGCCGCCTTGTTGCCCGAAGAGTCTGGGAAAGGTTCGTGAATCAGGCGAACCGGAAAAGATGCTCGCTCCCGCAGCAGGGTGGAAAACAGGCCGCTCGAGTTTAGCTCTCCGCAGAGAGCGGAAACCGCATGTGTCTCTCATCCCGCGAAACAGCAATGAGGAGAAAATATCATGGGACGTAGCTCAACAAACGTATTCAAGGAAGTCACGGGGATCTCCATTGGATGGTCAGTCGTCATGATCGTCCTCGGATTCCTGGCCATCGTTCTTCCCCTGGCAACGGGCATTGCCATCTCAGTGCTGGTTGCGTGGATCATTGTTCTAAGCGGGTTCGCATACCTGGCTTCTGCGTTCGCCGGCCGGAACGCCAGAGCATTCATCTGGCGAATGCTGATTGGGATTGTCTACATTGCCGGCGGCGCCTGGCTTGCATTTCACACGCAAATCGCACTGGAGTCTCTCACCGTTGTATTGGCGGTGATGTTTTTCATCGAGGGGCTGCTGGAGATTGCCAGGTATGCTCAGTTCCGCGTCTATGAAGGCTCGGGATGGATTCTCTTTGACGCCATCGTCGCGCTGTTGTTGGCAGGCCTGATCGGGCTGCCCTGGCCGTCCAGTTCAGCGTGGGCCATCGGAACGATTCTGGGAATCAATCTCATCTTCAGCGGCTTCACCCTGCTGATGTATTCGCTCGCAGCCCGCAGAACACTGGAGGCGTTATGTTGATCGCGGTAAGTATTCTGATGCTCGCAGTTGAGCTGCAATTCTGCCTTGTTGTGACTGCAAGGTCCGACAACCGGAAGTACGCGAGGGAGGCAGCGGCTGTTCAACGCAATGAATTGAACCAAGTTGCCGGGCCTCGCAGAGAACCGCGGTAAGCGGCTTCCTTGCCTGAAGGACTGCGCGGCAACCTGGTGCGCCCGGGAGCGGAACGCGCGGATCATTCCGTAACGGAAGTTTCGCCGAAGATCCGGCCGTGAGAGAAGTATCCTTCATGGCCTGCCGTGGGAACCAACCTGGAATTCGTGAGGGGAGCGGTAACAATGTTGAATTCGATCAGTCTGGCAATATTTGACGTCCCCCGGGAGATGAAGGATAGCTCGGGATGGTTCCTCGGGCTTGGAATTGTGGTGGCATCACTTGGCCTGGTCGCAGTTGTCCGGTCCTTTGCATCCAAAGTGACCTCGATGACCTTCTTCGGATGGCTGCTTCTGACCGCCAGCGTCGTCGAGTTTGTCGGCGCGGACATGGTTGGACATTGGACAGGGTTCTTCCTGCACCTGCTCGCGGCGATTCTCCTTCTGGTTACCGGCCTGCTGGTGCTGTTTCGGCCGGCGATTAACCCCGACGTCGCGACTCTCGTGATGTCGATGTTTTTTCTGATCGGCGGGCTATACCAGGTCGTTGCCTCCCTGGCCATCCCGCTGCCAGGCTGGGGCTGGCAAACTTTCGACGGAATCGTCGCATCGTTCATGGGGGTCGCGTTGCTGATTGACTGGCCGATCTCCGGACTAAAGGCGATCGGCGTCTTTATTGGAATCGATCTGATCCTCAGTGGCTGCTCCTGGTATGCCTTGGCCATTGACCTCGGCAAGATGTGAGCGAAGAGCGCGCGGAGAACGGTAATGAAGGTTTGAGTATGCGAATGTTGCTCGTGACTGAATCCGATGTTCGGTTTCCGGACTGTGCTCCTCGGGCATTTTCAACCTTAAAGACTGAAAGGAACAGAAATATGGTCTCGCGCATTTCGAGGCAGCTTGAATTCGACCCCACTCCGGCTCCGCGCGCCATCGGCGATGAGTGGGCTCTTGTGCAACAAGCCATAGCCGGAGATGCGCGGGCCCTCGAACTTCTCGTTGCTCCGTGCATGCCTGGGCTCCAACGTGCTGCATTTGTCATGCTCCGCAACAAGGAAGATGTCGAGGATACGCTCCAGGATGCTCTGTGCAAAGCCTACAGCCACCTGGATTCCTTTCAGGGCCGGTCGTCGTTCTCGACATGGCTTACCCGCATCGTCATGAATTCGGCGCTCATGACTCTCCGCAAGAGGAGAGCTCATTCAGAATCCTCCTTGGATGAGGTTGAAGACAATCGTCCGGGGTGGCTGGGGTGCGTCGCTGTCGATAAGCAGCCCAATCCCGAGCAAGTTTTTGCGCTGGTAGAACTCAACGCGCTTATCGAAAAACAGATAAGGAAACTCCCTCCAGCCGAGCAGGCTGCATTTCGATACTATGCCGTCGATGGCTATTCGATAAGGGAGTCATGCCAGGCGTTTGGCATTCCGGAAGCCATACTCAAGTCCCGGATCTTCCGCACCCGGCGCAAGGTGGCGCGGGGGTTGCAATGTTCGCTTGACAGGGCCTACTGTATGTCATCGAAGGGGAAATCTGTCCATGCCTTGCAACCATGATGAAACCGGTGGCGCGGCCGGCTTAACGGCACAGGAAGCCCAGGCACGGCTAGGCCAGTTCGGGCCAAATGAACCTGCGGCGACAACACACTACTCGCCGGTTGCCGATCTCCTGCACATGTTCCTGAATCCGCTGACATTGATCCTGTTGATTGCCGCGGGGGCATCGGCATTTCTGGGCGATCCGGTCGATGCGGGGATCATTGGCGCCATTGTTCTGCTGAGCGCGGCGATGGACTTCAGCCAGACCTATCGCTCCCGCCAGGCCGTCGAACGGCTGCACGATCAGGTGGCCCCGACGGCAACCGTGCAGCGCGACGGTGCGTGGCAAGAAGTTCAGCGGCGCGATGTTGTGCCCGGTGATTTGGTGCGGCTTTCCGCCGGAGATATGGTTCCGGCGGACGCGCGCCTTCTGGTCGCGCGCGATCTCTATGTGCAGCAGGCGGCCTTGACCGGCGAGTCGCTTCCCACCGCGAAGGCAGCAACCGCGGAGCCGGCCTCGGCCAAGGCGGATGCGCCCAACATGGTCTTTCTGGGTACATCGGTCGTGAGTGGAACGGCAACTGCCGAGGTGGTCGCGACCGGTCCCCGAACGGCCTTTGGCGACATCGCGGCTCGCCTGGCCGCACGCCCGGAAGAGACAGCCTTCGATCGCGGCTTGCGCGATCTCAGCCGCCTGCTCGCGGCCACGGTCTTTTTCCTCGTGCTCTTTCTGATTGCCGTCAGCATTATTCGCCACCGCGATCCGCTTCAATCACTGCTGTTTGCAGTGGCGCTAGCCGTCGGCCTGACCCCGGAATTCCTGCCCATGATCACCGCCGTAACGCTGTCCAAGGGCGCCGTCGCCATGGCCCGCAAGAAGGTCATCGTCAAGCATCTCTCATCCATTCAGAACCTCGGCAGTCTGGATGTGCTTTGCAGCGATAAGACCGGAACGCTCACCGCGGGAACCATGTCGTTCGATCGTTCCCTCGATGCCTTTGGGAAGATATCCAGCCGCGCGCTGGAGCTGGGGTTTCTCAACAGCAAATTCGAGACCGGCATTCGCAGTCCTCTTGATGACGTCATAGTTCATCAGAGTCCGCAAAACACCGAGGGTTACACCAAGTGCGACGAGATTCCGTTCGACTTCGAGCGGAAGCGGCTCTCGGTCGTGGTGGAGCGGCAGGCTCAGCGGGTTCTCATCACCAAGGGCGCTCCGGAGGGGATCTTTCCGCTCCTCTCCGGTTACGAGATCGATGGCAAAGTGGAACCCATAGGGGAGGACGCGATGAAGCGCATCCGCCAAGCCAGCGACGATCTGAATGGCCAGGGATACCGTTCGCTTGCCGTGGCTTACGTGGATGTGGCCGTGCGCGAGGACTATACAGTTCAGGACGAGCGCAACCTGATCCTGGCGGGCTTTCTCACTTTTTCCGATCCGCCATTGCCGGATGCTGCCCAGGTTCTGGCATCGCTCAAACAGGATGGAGTTCAGGTTAAGGTCATCTCCGGCGACAACGACCTGGTCACCGCGCGCGTTTGCGCGCAAGTGGGTCTGGACGCCGGCCATATCGTCACGGGCGACGATATGGAGAGTATGACGGACCCTGCGCTGGCCCACGACGCCGAGGAAAGCAACGTATTCGCTCGTATTTCTCCCGCGCAAAAGAACCGGATTCTCCTGGCTCTCAAACACGACGGTCATGCTGTCGGCTTCATGGGCGACGGCATCAACGATGCGCCTTCGCTGCATGCGGCCGATGTCGGCATCTCAGTTTCGAGCGCAGTCGACGTCGCTCGCGATGCCGCCGACGTGATTCTCATAGAGCCCGGCCTTCGGGTCCTCCACGACGGCATCATCGAGGGACGCAAAGCCTTCGGCAACGTGATGAAGTATCTGCTGATGGGCATAAGCTCGAACTTCGGAAATGTCTTCAGCATGGCTGGGGCTTCCATCTTTCTATCCTTTCTGCCCATGCTGCCCACGCAGATTCTGTTGAACAACTTTCTCTACGACCTGGCCCAGATTACGATTCCAACGGACAATGTTGACGAAACCTACCTGATCAAGCCCCAGCACTGGGATATGGGCGTGATCCGCAGTTTCATGGTGTTCGTCGGGCCCATCAGCTCCATCTTCGACTTTCTGACGTTTTACGTACTGTTGCATTTCCTCCACGCAAGCCAGGCGCAGTTCCATACCGGTTGGTTTGTCGAGTCGCTGGCCACGCAGACATTGGTTGTCTTCGTTATCCGCACGTCGAAAAACCCACTCCGCAGCCGCCCCAGCGCCCCCTTGTTTGCAACCTGCCTTGCGGTTGTGTGCATCGGCATGTATTTGCCCTTCAGCCCGCTCGCAGGAGTGCTCGGTTTTACTCCGCTGCCGCTCAGCTTTTTTGTCTTTGTAGCCGTTGCGACCGGAGTCTATCTGCTGCTGGTGGAAGCGGCCAAACGCATTATTCTCCTTGGGGCAACCAAGGACAACAACACACCCAGGCGTGGAAATCCCTGGCGGCTACAACCCGGGCTTGGTAGAGAGTCCGAAGGTCGCCGGGAAGGCAGGTAAGAACAGCTTGCCGGTTACACAGCCCCAACTCGATGTTCAGACGTTAGGCGCTACATTTTCCTTTGCAACAAAGCTCGGCAAACGAGGTGAACCATGAACAAATCGGAATCGTCGCCAGAAAAAAACGACCGCGAGAATGAGAAGAAGCGTCTGGAGGAAAGCCGGCGCCGGTTTCATTTCGGCGTCAGCTACTTTATCGCCAGCATGGTTCTTTTGTGGCTGTTCCAGTTAATTGTTTTGGCTCCATTGGCCCGGAACGCCGAAATTCCTTACAGCGAGTTCAAGACAAAACTGGCGAATGCTCAAATCGTGGAGGCAACCGTCGGCGAAAGGGAGATTACCGGCACGATGAAAGCCACCAAGCCGGACGGATCTTCCCAGGTCATCCCATTCAAGGCTGTACCCGCGCCTGGCGGCGACCCCAAGCTGATTGAAGAGTTACAAAGCGCAAATGTAAGTTACCAATTCGAGCACCCACCGAACCCCCTGGGTGGCATTTTGCTGAATTACCTTCTGCCGCTCGTGCTGCTCGGGTTTTTCTGGTACATGGCCTATCGGGGAGCGGGGGCGGCCGCCGGCGGAGGGCTGGGCGGCGTCTTTGGGGTCGGCAAGAGTAAGGCCATCGAGGTCAAGCCCGAGGATGTTACGGTCACATACAAAGATGTGGGCGGGGCGGATGAAGCCATTGCCGAGCTCCAGGAGATCATTCAGTTTCTGAAGGCGCCGGAGCAATTCGCTCAACTCGGCGGGCATATCCCCAAGGGCGTGTTGCTGGTCGGGCCTCCGGGCACCGGCAAGACGCTGCTCGCCAAAGCAACGGCCGGCGAGGCCCAGGTCGCGTTCTTCGAGACCAGCGGCTCCGAGTTCGTCGAGATGTTCGTCGGCGTAGGCGCCGCGCGCGTGCGCGATCTGTTCGAGCAGGCGCGCAAGGCGGCTCCCGCGATCGTATTCATTGACGAGATCGACGCCATCGGCCAAAGCCGGGGAGGCGTGGCGCGCATGGGCAGCAATGACGAGCGCGAGCAGACCCTCAACCAGTTGCTGGCCGAGATCGACGGCTTCAAAACCGACACCAGCGCGCCGGTGATCATCATGGCCGCCACCAATCGTCCCGAGGTGCTCGACCCGGCGCTTCTGCGCGCGGGCCGCTTCGATCGCCAGATTGCTATCGGCAATCCGGATCTTATTGGTCGCGTGCAAATCCTGAAGATTCATAGTAAGAACGTGAAGCTGGCGGCAGACTTTGACCTGGATCGGGCCGCCCGGATCACGGCCGGTTTCAGCGGCGCCGATCTGGAGAATGCCATGAATGAGGCGGCATTGCTCGCTGCCCGCAATAAGGCCGCCGCAGTAACGTTGAGTGATTTCGAAGCTGCTATCGAGCGGGTGATTGCGGGTTCCGAGAAAAAGAGCCGGGTAATGAACGAGCAGGAACGAACCACGGTTGCATACCATGAGGCTGGCCACGCGCTGGTGGCCGAACTGGTGCCGCACGGTGAACCGGTCAGCAAGATCAGCATCGTTCCACACAGCCGTGGCGCTCTGGGTTACACAATGCAGATGCCAACCGAAGACCGCTATTTGCTTTCGATCGACGAACTGAAGGACAGAATCGCCGTCATGTTGGGCGGGCGGGCCGGTGAATTGGTGGAATTCGGGACCATCAGCACTGGAGCCAGCGACGACATCATGAGGGCAACTGACTTGGCGCGCCGTATGGTCACGGAATTCGGCATGAGCGAAAAGCTCGGCTCGGTACGCTACGCCGGTCAACAGCTCCAATACCTGGGAGGATCGGTCGAGGACAATAGCCAGATCAGCCCGGAGACTCGTCAGGTGATCGATGCGGAAGTCCAGCGTCTGGTGACCGAACAGTATGAGCGTGCTCAGGCACTTCTGAAAGACCACCACGCCGCTCATATTGCATTGGCCCAGCAACTGCTGAAGCAGGAAACGGTGAGCGGTAACGACGTAAAAGAAGCTCTGGAGAATAACCCGAATCAAGGATCTCCCAAGAATGGCGCCGAATTGCAAAGGAGGCCGGCTTGATGCGAAGCCTGATTCAGGCTGTTTTCCTTTTGGCCTCGATCGCCGCGATCACCCCACCCGGCTCCGCTCAGGCGAATCCCCGCCTGCAGACGTTCTTCGAGCAGAATGTCGGCCTCACGCAGGATCAGATCGCCGACATACGAAGTGGAATCCCGGTTGTGAAGATTCTTCCCGTGCGCACGCCAGCCGAGGTATTTCTGTTCGGCGCGATCTACATTCACGCTGCTCCGGATAGCTACGCGCAGTTTGTCCTGGACATCAACCGATTCAGCAGGCTCCCCAATATCCTGGCCATCGGAACGTTCGCGAATCCGCCGCGCCTCGCGGATTTGAGCGGCTTTTCGTTGGACAGCGACGAAGTCCGCGACCTGCAGAAATGCCGTCCCGGCGACTGCACGGTTCAGTTGCCGGGCAACACGATAAAAGAGCTTGACCGGCTCATCGATTGGTCTGCGCCCGACGTAAACCAACGAGTTACCCAAGTCATGCAAAGTAAGGTACTGCATCTTCTGCTTGCCTATCAGCGCGATGGCAACCGGGCGCTCGGGGTCTATAACGACAAGCGCGACCCTACCGCGGTGGCCCAACAATTCGCCTACATGCTCAGCTATGACACGGCCCTGCCGGCGTACCTGCCGGAGTTTTACCGCTATCTGCTTGCTTATCCCAACGCGAGACCCAGGAATGTAGAGGACCGGTTCTATTGGGCCAAGGTAAAATTCGGATTGAGGCCGACACTGCGGGTGATTCATATGGCGATCATGCGCGGGAGCCCTGGCGACGATATTGCCTATGCCATCGCCAGAAAGCAACTCTATTCAAGCCACTACTTCGACACTGCGCTGGACCTCGCCTTCTGCGTCCGAGGCCCCGACAACTCGAGGCATCCCGGGTTTTACCTGATCGTGGCCCTGAGTACCGAGCAGTCGGCTTTGGCTGGGCTCAAGGGAGGGATCATTCGAAAGATCGCGGTGGGCCGTTCCTCTTCCGATCTCCAGGCCGCGCTCACCAATATAAGGAATGCGCTGGAAGCGAACAACAGACCTTAGAATCCGCTCTTCCGGGTAGTCATCGTCATTTGATGCAGGCAGTCTGCGCACTCCGCGGCTGATCATCGGTTCAGCGGATCCACCTGTGCGCCGCGGGAATCGATCCGCCCTTATACAATATCGATATTCCAATCAACGAGCGCGAGAACAGGGGCCGGGGAGAATAGATGCGCTCGAATGGTTCAGTTGGAGGCGACGGGTGAACTTCCGGCCGCCGCGATGATCGAGTGGAATCTCATGCTTGTCCTGCCCAACAACCACGAAGTGGTGACCGTCTCCTACATTCGCGTGCTTGCAACAGCATTCCTGATGGGATTGGCGGCGGCCGCGCCGCTCGGTCCTGTCAACATGATGGCCATCCGCCGGGGAGTGGCCGGTGGTTGGCGCCACACCCTTGCCTGTGGAATCGGCTCCGTCTTCGGCGATCTGGTTCTCTTTTCCCTGGCCCTCATCGGGGGCAGCTACCTTCTGCCGCGCTTGTCCAACCCCAAGCTCCAGACAGTCCTCGAGGCGGTTGGCGTCGCCGTCCTGTTTCCGGTGGGGATCTACTTTCTGGCGCTCGCCGTCAAGCATCCTCGCAGAGCCTACTTGAGTGCTCGTCGGCGCTGGAGCGAAGGCTCCGTCCCAGCGCGTCTGGCCGGCGAGGCCGGCAAAGCTGCCGCGCTGACCATCTTCAACCCCTTGACCATGCTGTACTGGATTGGCGTCACCTCCAGTTGGCTTCCCTTTGCATTTTCCGTCCTGGGCAACAAGGCCCCCGGCTTGGGAACCTTGATGGTAGGCGCCGGTCTGATAGCCTGGTTCGCGGCGCTCATCATCGCCGTCCGCTTCATTCCCCACCGCATCGGCGCGACCTTCTTCCGCCTTGCAAACGCAATTCTGGGCTTCCTGCTTCTGGGCTTCGGCACGTACTGCGCAGTGGTCCTGTCTCGCCATCTTTTCCGCTGAAACCGAGGACTCAATGTTATGAGGTTCGGCGGAATCATTGGCCGCGTTCGGTTTTGTTCAGAAATGGCGCTGCGAAGTGTCCCAGGAAGAGGAGTCGACCGGAGGCCCGATCTAAGTCATTCCTCCTCCCCTCGCCAGGCGATTCGGCGCGGATCTTCGAACAGGCGCGCCGTGACAGCCCCAAAAATAAAGCCGCCGATGTGCGCCACGTACGCCACGCCGCCGGTCTGCACATCTGCCACTGAGCCGGCGTCGAAGAGTTGCGAGATGAACCAGAAGCCGATCAACAGCGCTGCCGGAATAAAGGCGGTGCGAACAAAAATGAAGATGAACAAAACCGAGCGAATCTGGTCGCGAGGATAGGTGACCAGAAACGCGCCCATGACCGCGGCAATGGCCCCGCTGGCGCCCAGGTTTGGGAGTGTGGAATGGGGATCGGCCGCGACCTGGGAAATCATTGCCACGATCCCGCCGACAAAATAGAAGACCAGGTACCGCCAACGGCCCATCGCGTCTTCGATCTCCGGCCCAAAGGCCCATAAGAAGATCATGTTGCCGATGATGTGCATCCAACTGCCGTGCAGGAACATCGAGGTGATCAACGTAATCCATTGGTGGCCGGACCATATCTGGGCGGGGATTGCGGACCAGGCGTTCACGAATGCGTCGCCACCCGACAGCTCCATCAGGAAGACAAGGCCGTTCACGAGAATAATCAGGGCTGTGACGACGGGCATGCGCGCAGGACGCCGGGATGCATCGCCTAATGGGATCAAGCCTCCCATTCTGTCTTCCTCCTGCGCCGCAACTATGCTAAGAACCTTCCAGATTGTAGCACTGCGAATCGTAACAACAGTGACGCGAGGCACGCAAATGGAGCCGACTGAATGGTCGGCGGATTTTGCCTCGGCACTGGCTCCGGAGAATGGAGTTGATTGAGCCCGCCGGCATTCGATCATGCGATTTCGAGCGAATGGCAAGCTGCGCGCTTGGCGTGCTGCCGGCGAAGCCCGCACCCGCCTCGGAAAGCCAGTATCGTTATCACGGAGATGCCATTCCTGATACCGGGGGTGATAATCCCTGTTCGGTGCGCCTCTTGAATTGCATTTAACGGTGAAAAAGTCTCTATTCAGAACGGCTCGCGGGAGACTCTACCCTCCGCCATGACCTTGTTTTTAAGAACTCTCAAGACATCTCAAGACACACAGAAATCCCCAGTAAATACTGGGGATTTCGTCTTTTTGCATTCAAAGGCACGATGGAATTGATTGAGTTTGTCAGGGCGCTGACGTACCGATCTGCGGCCCGTTCTCATTACGGCGCATTGGCTCCCTTTTACTCCGTCATTGACGCATCCGCGGAATTCTCCGTGGAGACCCTGTGGAACGCTACGTCTTGGGATGCTCCTTCTCGCCTTGCGGAGCAGCTTGCCGCTGCTGCTGTTGCGGAGCAGCTTGCCGCTGCTGCTGTTGCGGAGGCGCCTGGCGTTGCTGTTGTTGCGGTGGCGCCTGGCGTTGCTGCTGTTGCGGAGGCGCCTGGCGCTGCTGCGGTTGCTGAACTTGCTGGCGTTGTTGCTGTTGCGGTGGCGCCTGGCGCTGCTGCTGTTGCTGAACTTGCTGCCGCTGCTGCTGTTGCTGAACTTGCTGGCGCTGTTGTTGTTGCTGAACTTGTTGGCGCTGTTGTTGTTGCTGAACTTGCTGGCGCTGTTGTTGTTGCTGAACTTGCTGGCGCTGTTGTTGTTGCGGAGCAGCCTGACGCTGTTGCTGTTGCGGCGCAGCCTGACGCTGCTCCTGTTGCGGAGCCTGCTGCCGCTGTTGTTGTTGCGGCGCCGCCTGACGCTGCTGCTGTTGCTGAACCGCCTGCCGCTGTTGCTGTTGCGGAGCTGCCTGACGTTGCTGCTGTTGCTGAACCGCCTGGCGCTGTTGCTGTTGCGGAGCCTGCTGCCGCAGTTGTTGTTGCGGAGCCGCCTGGCGCTGTTGCTGTTGCGGAGCAGCCTGATTGCGCACCGGCGTTACCGCTGGGGCCCTCACATTGCGATCGGCTGCAAGCGGCCGGCTGACGGCCACGCTGGCCGGGCGGCCATGATTCACGTTGGCAAACTGAGCCCTGTTGGTGCTGGCAGCACGCTCGTTCTGCACCTGCGCCGTCATGGGTGCAGTGTGAGGCTCACGCAGCGCGCTCAGTTCCGCGGGTCTCGCCCGCACCTGGACTCCACCCGATCCGCCGTTGAAACTTACCCGTGCGCCGCCCCTCTGGTTCCCGCTAACCTGGCGGTCGTAGACGTTGTGCACCACGGAGGTGTTGACGTTATTTACAGCGCGGTTGTAATTGAAGTGGCCGCCGCCCCAGTAACCGCCCTCGTAGCCGAAGCCTATGTAGCCAAAACCGTAGTTGATGCCGCCATAGTAGCCGATGTGCCTGCCCCAGTAACCGCGGTAAAAGCCGTAACGGCCATGCCAGAAGCCCCAGTAGCCGGGGGTCCAGAGTGCGCCCTCATAGGGAGCCTCGACCCACGCGCCGGGCACCCAGTAATAGCCCTGTGGAGACCAGGCCCAGTAGCCGGGCGTCCAGAGGTAGTCGTCGCCGGGAGCCTGCGGCTGGTCGTAGTCGGGCAAGGGTGGAGGCGGCTCGGGAGCGTAGGCATAGGGCTGCTGTCCATAACCCGGATCATCCGAAGTTTGGTCGGGCGCCTGGTAAGGGCCGTTGCCCTGGTCCGGCGGCGGAGGGCTCTGCTGGTAGCTGGGAGCAGCGCCGGAGGCGTACTCCGGGGCGCCGGAGTTGTTTGAATCGGGGGCCAGGTTGGCCGCCGCCGGGTCCGAAGGCTGGTCCTGCGCGCCGGCTGCGTTGGTATTAGCAGCCACCTGGTTCTGCCCCAGAGGGCATCCTGTGGCACAAAGCACCACCGACATGGCCAGCAGCGGCAACAATCCAGATTTGGGAAGATAGCTCATATCACGCTCCGTTCGACTTGGATGCTATCCGAGGCGAGCCGAGCTTGACAGGTCAAAACAGACCATTACGGGCGCATCTTGACCGGAGTTTCCATTTTGCCTTCACCGGCTGCTAACCAATATCCCACCAGTTACCTACGGGCTGTCCGTCGACATGGTTGCCTTTGCGTGCTGCCTGCTTCCGTTTTGCCCGGCGGAGATCAACCTGGCTCCGCCGCGTCCATCCGTCTTGACTTCCGGTTTGCCCGTCACCCGGCCGCAGCTCGGAAATCGGGGAGGGGCCGGTGGCTGTCGTTCTCACTGAGCGGTAGGTGGCTCACCTTCAGTTAAGATCTCCGCTGGCCGGATGAGAATCTGTCGGGTTATTTTCGGGAATTGTGAGCAAAAGCGAACATCTTTGGAGATCAGTCTTGTGATATAAACTCGGGCGTGTGTCCCGACATCGGAAAAAGTCCTTGATGGCGCCGACCAAGTCGGACAGGACCAGTTACAACCCGGACCCAGGGTGTTCCTTGCCACTGTCGGCAGTGGCGGGAAAGAGGCGCCCTTCCATTCAAAACAAACATCTTTGCGCAGGGAGACGCTGCCGGCGCAGTCTTCTGCATTCAGGCGAGAAAGTCAGACAGACTGTGGATTCACAGCATACCGCGGCACGGCGGAAGTTTGACGCCCGAGCCGAACCAACCTGAATCTCTGGAGTTCTATGATGCCCCAAGCCAAGCCAAAGCCCAAAGCCGCTCGCCCCTCGCTTGCCAAGACCCCAACCGGAATCCAGGGACTGGATGAACTCACAGGCGGAGGCCTGCCCAAAGGCCGTGTTTCGCTGGTGTGCGGCAAAGCGGGATCCGGTAAGAGCTTGCTGGCGATGGAATTTCTGGTGCACGGCGCAGTTCGATACGGCGAGCCTGGCGTATGCATGAACTTCGAGGAAACCGAGGAGAAGCTGACGGCCAATGTCGCGTCGCTGGGTTTCGATTTGCGTGGCCTTGTCAGGCGCAAGAAGCTGTTGATAGATTACGTCTTCATTGAACGAAGCCAGATTACCGAGGCAGGAGAATACAACCTCGATGGCCTGTTCGTCCGTCTGGACCACGCGGTAAAAACGATCAAAGCAAAGCGCGTTGTCCTGGATAGCGTCCAGGCGCTCTTTGCCGGCGTAGGCGACTCGGCGATACTGCGGTCGGAGCTGCAACGGCTGTTCCGTTGGCTGGAAGACCACAAGCTTACTGCGATTGTTACCGGGGAAGCCGGAATCGACACGTTGACCCGTTACGGGCTGGAGGAATACATCGCCGACTGCGTGATTGCGTTGGATCATCGGGTAACGGAACAGATTTCCACCCGGCGGATGCGCATCGTCAAGTACCGGGGCACTTCTCACGGCACCGATGAATATCCGTTCCTGATCGATGAAGACGGCATCTCGGTGGTGCCCATCACCTCTCTCGTGCTTACCCACAAAGCTCTCACGGATCGCGTTTCAACGGGCGTTCCCGCATTGGACGAGATGATGGAAGGCAAGGGATTTTTCCGTGGCAGCAGCGTGCTGGTGACGGGCACGGCCGGGACCGGGAAATCCAGCCTGGCGGCGAACTTCACCCGCGCGGCCTGCGCCCGCGGCGAACTTTGCCTGTATTTCACGTTTGAAGAGTCTCCCAGCCAGATTCTGCGCAACATGCGCTCGGTTGGTCTCGACCTGGAGCGGTGGGTAAAGAAGCGCCTGTTGTATTTCAACGCCATGCGGCCAACCAGCACCGGCCTGGAGGGACACCTGGCTATTATTCACAGATTGATCTCACAGCTTAGGCCAAGCGTGGTGGTCATCGACCCAATCACGAACCTGGTTTCGGCCTCGGGCAGTTATGACATTAAGTCGATGCTGGTGCGCCTGGTCGATTTCCTTAAAATGCAACAGATCACGTCGATGTTCACGAATCTGACCTTCGCGGGAGATCCCCAGGAAAGAACCGCGGCAGCGGTCTCCTCGCTTATGGACACCTGGATTGTGTTGCGGGACAGCAAGCCCAATGGACGGCCGCGACGCGAGCTCTACGTACTGAAATCCCGCGGCATGGCGCATTCGCGCGAAGTTCGCGAGCTGATCGTGAGTAAGAAAGGCCTCGACCTGGGCGTGGTTCTGAGCGATCATACGGTAGCCACACACGTTGCGGGCCAATGAGCAGCCGCGGCGGGCGAGTAGCAAGTTTGGGCCGTTTGGGCCGGAATCCGAGCAACGGAATGAAGAAGAGTTCAGCAAAGAAGCAACCTGCCAAGTCCAGCCGGAGCGACTTTTTCATATTGCGGCTTTACATAGCGGGCCAAACGCCCAATTCGATTACTGCGATCGCCAACCTCAAGAAGATTTGCGAGGACAAGCTGCAAGGCAAATACCGCATCGAAGTCGTCGACTTGCTGGTGAAGCCGCAACTGGCCAAGGGCGATCAGATCATCGCCATTCCGACCCTGGTGAGAAGGCTTCCTCCACCGGTCAAGAAGATCATTGGGAACCTCTCCAAGACCGAGAGCGTCATTGTGGGTTTGGATCTTCAACCGGCACGCTGAAATAAAGGCTCAAACATCAGATGTCGAACCTGCGGGCACATTCCGATGGCCGAGCCCTCAAGAGAGGGTTGTCCCGCAATGCCGGTGCTCCGCAGGGAACTCGCGGAAGCCCCGGACCTGCTCCGCGCAAACTGCCGTCAGCCGCAGCTTCGAATCAGCCGGCAAAGCTCCGCGCTCGCCTGAAAACCGCTGAGGATACTCTTCGCGCCATACAGTCCGGAGAAGTGGATGCATTGATGGTTTCCGGCCGTCGCGGAGAGCAGGTGGTTTCACTGAAAGGCGGCGAACCCGCTTATCGCATGCTGGTGGAGGCCATGAGCGAAGGCGCGGCCACTCTTTCACGGGATGGCGCCGTGCTCTACTGCAATCGCAGGTTCGCGGAAACGATGTGCAGGCCGCCGGAAAGACTTATCGGAGTCGCCGTGCAGTCGCTGGTTGTTGAAGCCGAGCGGGACAGATTCAATACATTGCTGACCGATGCCCGGAAGGCGATTGTGAAGGGCGAATTCAACCTGCGATGCGCAAGTGGAAGTCCGATTCCGGTTTATCTGTCACTCAACCGGTTGCGTGGATTCAAGGGCCAGGCCCTGGGCATGGTGATAACCGATCTGAGCGAGCAAAAACGCAAGCAGGCCGAGGAAATCAAACAGGCCGAAGCGACGCAGCGGCTCCTTCTGGAACGCACGCTTTCAGCGCAAGAGGAGGAACGGCGCCGGATTGCGCGCGAATTGCATGACGAAGCCGGCCAGTTACTGACCGCTCTTTTGGTCGGCCTGCGAACCCTTGAAGACGCACGGGAACTGGCAGATGCGAAGGTACAGGGACAGCGGCTGCGGGAAATCACCGCCCAGGCCATCGACGAGGTCGGGCGGCTCGCCCGCGGGCTTCACCCAACGGTGCTGGACGATCATGGCCTGGGGGTTGCACTGAGCCGATACGCTGAGGAGTACGCAAAGACCCACAAAATAGCGGTGGATCTCGCGCTCAACGAACTTGATTTAAGCAACCTGCCGTCAGGAGTTCAGATCGCGCTATATCGCATTCTCCAGGAAGCGCTGACCAACGTAGCCAGACATTCGGGAGCCAAGGCGGTCAGCATTCGATTTGCCCGTATGCCCAGGGCAATCGAGGTGGCAGTAGTCGATGACGGATGCGGCTTTGACGCCAGGGCTGTGGCTGTCTCCTCGCACCGCCTGGGGATTCATAGTATGCGCGAGAGGGCGGCGATGTTAGGCGGAACGGTCAGTTTCATTCCCCAGCGCAAGGGAACCAGGATCCTGGTGAAAGTCCCGCTCGCCGACCATGACTCCCAGCCCGTAGCCGGGCAGAGGAGCAACTGAGATGCCGGAGCGCACGCGCAAGATCAGGGTCATGATCGCGGACGATCACGCAATTCTCCGCGCCGGACTGAGAATGCTGGTCAATGCCCAGGCCGATATGGAAGTTGTCTCGGAAGCCGCCGATGGGGAGAAGGCGGTTGAAACCGCGCGGGAAACGCGGCCGGACGTGGCCTTGCTGGACCTCACCATGCCTCGGGTTGGGGGTATGAAGGCGCTCGAGACGATGGCGCGAGATTGCCGCAAGACCCGGGTGCTCGTCCTCACCATGCACGATGACCCTGCGTACTTGAGATCGGCGCTGGCTGCCGGAGCCTCCGGCTACCTGCTGAAAAGGGCTGTGGATTCGGAGCTGATTGCCGCCATTCGGGCAGTGCATCGCGGAGGAATCTTCGTGGATCCTCGCCTGGCCGGCGTTCTGGTTCAGGACGTGCTCGCCAAGGGAAAGACAAAAGCCGGTTCCAAACGGCCGGTAAACATCCTTAGCCGCCGCGAGTTGCAGGTGCTCACGCTCGTGGCGCGGGGTTACACCAGCGCGGAAATAGCCAAACAGATCTTTGTGGGTGTGAAGACCGTCGAGACATATCGTTCACGTCTTACGGAGAAGCTTGGGCTTCGGACGCGTAGCGACGTGATTCGTTTTGCCGTGCAGATGGGTCTATTGACCCCGGAAACGCTGGAGAGCGAGCCGGGCGCCCCGAACCGGTAGAAACTCTGTTTCAGGCCGCCTTTCCCTGCCGATATTTGACGTACACGCGCCTTTTGTCAGGGTTTTCCCGTACAAAGCCCCTCATTATTGGCAACATCCCCGATAGCCTGACTATTCCATGTGGAGAACACTACATGCAGGCTGTAAAAGTGTATCTTCACCCTGCGCTATTTGCGCCAGGTTGCGAGGGCTGCCCTGCTCCTGTTCTTTGAAGCTCTCCTCCCGCTGGTCTTCGATCAACCCGCAGCAGTCCGCAACCCACCCCGACCCGCCTCGAAGGAGGTTCCATGGCAACAACCGAGACGAGCAACTTGAAATTCGACCCAATCTCCTATCTTGCGCGCGCGGGCGTTGGCCGTAGAATCACCGACCTGAAGCCGAATGAGACATTCTTTACGCAGGGAGATCCGGCAGACTCCGTCTTTTATCTTCAGAGCGGCCGGGCGAAACTCACTGTGGTTTCGCACGAAGGCAAAGAGGCCACCATCACGCTTCTCTCCAGCGGCGACTTTGTTGGGGAGGAGTCGCTTGCGGCGGTGCCTGGGCTCCGCCTGGCCACGGCCACCGCGATAAATTCGTGCATGGCGCTCAGGATCGGAAGGGATGAGATGATCCACGTGATGCATCAGGAGCATACCTTCTCAGACATGTTCCTGAAATTCCTGCTGGCCCGCAGCATGAGAACCCAGGCCGACCTTGTCGATCAGCTTTTCAACTCCAGCGAAAAGCGCCTGGCGCGGATTCTCCTTTTGATGGCGGAGTTTGGCAAGCCGGGGGAACGGGAAACCTTCATCCCTCCTATTACACAGGAAACTCTGGCGGAGATGATCGGCACCACGCGGTCCCGCGTCAGCTTCTTTATGAATCGCTTTCGCAAGCTTGGCTTTATCGATTACAACGGCCGCATCCAGGTCCACAAGTCGCTGCTCAACGTTGTCCTGCTCGATCAACTACCCGAGCACAACGCCGAAAAATCGCCGGTTGAGTACGTTGCGTGAACTCCGCCCGCCGGGGGAAGCCGGCGTCGTGTTGGGGTCGGGCTACGCGACTCTTGTGGGCGCTTAAACTCCGACATTCATAATTATGAGTAACTCGCCTCGGCTCGTGTCTGTTCTCTTCTGCTCACCTCCACGATAGATTCACGAGACCGGGCACAACGGGCCGCTGCTATTTGCTGCGAGCAAATGTGACCATCCTTTGGACTTCAAATCTGACAACATCATTCTGGATGCAGCCAAACACCAGTCTTGGTCCCTGACGCTCCAATTTCTATCTGGATGAGGCGATCCTGATCGGAGGAGAGCCCTTGACAACCGCAATGCAGACATGGAAATCGAGGCCCTTGCACGCTTCTTACGCAGATCCGGCTGGAGGGCAGCGTTGCCGGCCGGCCGGGAAGCCTCTCGACGTGAAGGTCCGCCGGGCGATGCTTCTGCTGGCGGTCGCCGCAGTCCTGGCGAGTTTATCAGTGGCTGCAAAATCGCAGTCACTGTCCTATTCGGGAGATTTCTCCGGCACTGTAGTAGGCGTGACGCCAGGACCACTGGGTCCGACTTATCTGCGTCCGACGCAAACGACAATGGCCAGCAACTACCTCTTCGATGCGTTCGGTCCTTATCCGATCTCCGGCGCGGCATTCGCGGCCGGCATTAACCAGTTCAGCAATGCGCCCCCGGAGTGGAACCAGGGCGTCAAGGGTTATGCCAGGCGATTCGGTTCCGACTTCGGCATCGCGGCGGTTGGAACAACCACCCGTTACGGGCTGGCGGAAGCCTTGAAGGAAGATACAATGTACTACCGCTGCGAATGCGGAGGCTTCTTTCCGCGGCTGCGTCACGCCGTGCTTTCTACCGTGACCGGACGCCACGGCGATGACGGTCATCGTGTCTTCTCCGTGCCTGCGCTTATCGCGCCTTATGCGGGTTCGATGACGGCGGTCTACGCCTGGTACCCCAACCGCTTCAGCGCCAAGGATGGATTCCGCACCGGCAACTACGGCTTGCTGGCATATGTGGGCGAGAACATTGGCCTGGAGTTTTTCTATAGCGGGCCCCACTCCCTGCTTTCGCGCATGCACATGAACAACACGCACGGCTCCCCGGATCCAGGACCAAACCATTGAGCAGCCACGGATTCACTGCAGTCGCAGGCGTGAACCCACCGCTTCCCGGGCGGCGGGCCGAAGCCATGCCCTCAGTGGTGGACTCTGAAACCGGGCTGTTCAACGGCTTCTTCGAGTGGTTCGGGAACCTGGGCATCTTCTCCTGGCAGGTTCTGCGGGCCGCGGTAACGCCGCCGTATGAATGGCGCGAGCTGATCCGGCAACTGGACGAAGTTGGCTCGAAATCTCTGCCCCTGGTGGCGATGGCGGGCGCCGCAATTGGCGTGATCATCTCGCTGGAGGCCCGCTACAGCCTGAGCCGGTTCGGCGCCAAATCGATGTTTCCGGCTACTCTGGTTTACTCCGTGATCCAGGTAATGGGTCCGGTCATCACCGGCCTGGTGGTAAGCGGCCGCGTGGGCGCGGGCATGGGCGCGGAACTGGCATCGATGAAAGTGACCGAGCAGATCGATGCCATCGAGGCATCGGCGATCAATCCCTACAGGCTTCTGGCCGCGACCAGAATTCTGGCCTGCATACTGATGCTGCCGCTTCTGACCCTTGCCACCGACGCGTGCGCCCTGCTGACGGGCTGGTTTGCACAGGCTCTGGTCGAGCCGCTCTCATTCCACCAGTTCATCACCAGCGGGTTCAACGGCGCGACCTTCAATGCATTCCTGCCGCAGACATTCAAAACCGCCGTGTATGGCCTGATCATCGGGCTGATCGCGTGCTTTCAGGGCATGCGCACCCGCGGAGGCGCCGCGGGCGTGGGCCGCGCGGCCACCAACTCCGTCGTACTGGCCTCGCTCTTCCTTATCCTTGCAGACGTTGTGCTGGTGAAGTTCATTCTCGTCTTCTTTAACTGACCATTGCTTGAAGCGCTGGTGAGAGAAACATGGCCACAGCTTACGACATTGCGACAAAGCAGGAAGATGCCCGGCAAGACGGCGGCGCGCCGGTTGTCGCGGTCGAAAATCTGCACAAGACTTTCGGCAGCCACAAGGTTCTGGATGGGGTGAGCTTGAGCGTGAGCCGCGGAGAAACCCTGGCCGTGCTGGGGAGAAGCGGCACCGGCAAGAGCGTACTGCTGAGGCTGATCATCGGCCTCGAAAGACCCGACTCAGGATCGGTCAGCATCGATGGCCAGGACATCGCCGGCCTGGCTATCGACCGGATGGGCGAGATCAGGAAAAAGATGGGTTTCCTGTTTCAGCAGGCCGCGCTCTACGATTCGCTCACCGTCCAGGAGAATGTGGCCTTTCCTCTGGAACACCATCGCAGAGATATGTCCAGAGCCGAGCGGTCCGGCCGCGTACGTCAACTGCTGGCCGAGGTGGGCATGGAAGGCGACCTCAATAAGATGCCTTCCGACATCTCGGGTGGAATGCAGAAGCGCGTGGGCCTGGCGCGCGCGCTGGCTTTGGAGCCGGAGATTCTGCTGCTCGACGAGCCCACCGCCGGCCTTGACCCAATCAGCTCAGGGGAGATAGACGACTTGATTCTCAAGCTCCAGCGGGAGCGCCAGATGGCTTCCATCGTAGTGACTCACGATCTGCACAGCGCCAGGACAATTGCGAACCGCCTGGCCCTTTTGGATCAGGGCAGCGTGGTGATTGAAGGCAGGTTTGAGGACCTTCAGGAAAGCGACATCGGGTTTGTAAAGGAATTTCTGAAGCAGTCGTAGGAGGGTATATGTCGAGAGTGGCGCGGTTGGGAGCATTCATCGTGGTGACGCTGGCGGTTCTTGCCGCTGGAGTCTTCGTAATCGGGGGCAAGGAGTATCTGTTCAGCTCCACATACCAACTGAAGGCGCAATTCGACAATGTAGCCGGCCTGGCGGATGGAGCCGACGTGCAGGTGGGCGGGGTTCACAGCGGAACTGTGCATAGCATTACTCTGCCCCACAAACCCGGGGAACAGGTCACGGTGCTTATGGACCTGGCCAAAACCACGCACGAGGTGATCAAGCAGGACTCCGTGGCCTCGATCGAAACCGAGGGGGTATTGGGCAATCAGTTCGTGGCCATTTCGTTTGGATCGGAAGGACAGGCCGACGTTAAGGATGGTCAGATCATCCAGAGCGCACCGCCGCTGGTGATATCGGATCTCTTCAAGAAGACGAGCGCCATTCTGGACAGCAGCCAGGAGGTTATGAAAAATGCAACTCTGGCCACGGCCCATCTGAATTCAGTAAGCGCCAAGATCGATTCGGGACAGGGAACCGTGGGAGCGCTGGTGAATGACAAGGAGCTCTATGCCAACCTGGAACAGACCACAGTCACTCTGCATGACACGATGCTCCAGGCGCAGACCGGGGTGACCGACTTCCAGGAAAATATGGAGGCCCTGAAACACAACTTCTTCCTGAGCGGCTATTTCAAGAAGCGTGGATACGAAGATTCAGGAGATCTGGCGGCAAACAGAATTGGCGGGATTCCGTTGGGTACGCCGCTGAAGGTGTTTACTTATACAGCCAAACAGCTCTTCGATAGCCGCGATTCGGCGAAGATGAACAACCAGAAGTCTCTCAACGCCGGCGGCGACTTTCTGGCCCGGAATCCATTCGGAGTTGCGGTCATTGTGGTGTCCACCGGCATGGATGGAGATACACAGACGGACCTGGTGCTTAGCGAGGCCAGGGCCATGGTGATACGCGAGTACCTGGTTGAAAACTTTGGCTTTGACGACAGCCAGCTTAAGACATTGGGAATGGGCAAGCAGAAGGGCGCGAACCTGGACGCGGGTTGGGGCTCGATACAGATTCTCGTCTTTCCGGCAGGAACCGTGATTCCTGCCGACAAGCCGGCGCCGGTGGTCATCTCATCCGCAACTGATGCCGAACCGCCGGTTCAGGTGACTGCGGCGGTAGCTCAAAAGCCATAGAGCTGGTTGCATAAATCGGGTTTTGAAAGGGCACGGCTTCAGCCGCGCCGTAAGAGCCGTATAAAACGAGGGCTTTAGCCCCTGAGGGAGGCTCCCCTTTTTCAGAACTGCATTTATGCAACCGGCTCTAGTCTGCTGAGTGCGACGAGGCTACAGTGGCGAGTCATTGCACCGCGACGGATGCTTTTAGGTCTGCGCGTTCATCGTGTTTGCGGCTTTTGCAATCTATGTGCCGAGCAGCGGCGCGGCTTGGGTTCGGTGCGGTCAGCCTCCCCTTTCAGGTGAGCACTGTAGCTCAGCAATCCCTGCATTGCTTTGGAAGAATGAGTTTGAAGCAGAGTGACGCTTCTCTTCTTCCTGATGACTCCACGCTCAGTGAGTTTATCTGACCAGCGCAATTCAATACGAACCATTCGAACTGCCCGAAGGCGCACTGAGCGCCGAGCGGTTTCGAGAAAATGATTGGAGCAAAAATGCCACTGATGACGGTTGTTCTCACGATCTGTGTAGTAGGCGTGCTGCTATGGCTGATCAATCGCTTCATCCCCATGCAAGGTCAGATCAAGGGGATCCTGAACGGTGTTGTAGTGATTGTGCTGGTTATATGGCTCATCAACGTCTTTGGACTGCTTCACTACCTTACCCAATTCCACGTAGGGCAATGACCGGGCCGGTTACCGGCGCCGCAATCGTTGTACCTGTCAACGCAAGACAAGCATAAAGCAACATGGCAGAGCTCTGCCCAAAGGAAAACTCGTGAGACGCATGCTTTTGTTAGTGATCGGTAGCGCCCTCGGTTTGAGCGCGTTTGCTCAGGCCAATTTGCAAATGACGACGGTCGTCGAAACCACGGGGCCTGCGCCTGCATTCCGTGTGATCGAAACCAGCCGCACGGTCCAGGCGGTCAACTACCTGCATCGCGGCGGCGTCACGGATATAGACTTTGCGGGCACCGCTTTACTCCCCTCGGCCGACGGCAAAGCCAAGGTGCGAAGCAAGCGCGGCACCATGGAAGTCGAAGCGGAATTCGGCAATCTGCAAACTCCTACGACCTTCGGCAACGAGTATCTCACCTACGTCTTGTGGGCGATTTCGCCCGAGGGGCGAGCTGCAAATCTTGGCGAAGTGCTGGTAGGCGGAAACGATCGCAGCAAACTGACCGCAACCACTGATTTCCAGGCCTTCGCGCTGATCGTTACCGCGGAACCTTACTTTGCGGTCCGGCAGCCCAGCAATGTCGTCGTGCTCGAGAACGTCGTCACGGCAGACACCAAGGGGACCAGCGAGGCGGTAAGCGCGAAGTATGAACTGATGGAGCGTGGAGGCTACATCCCCACCGGCTTCAAGTTCGACCCCGTGGTTCTGAACGCCAAATTGCCTTTGGAATTCTACGAGGCGCGGAATGCGCTGCGCATTGCACAGTCGGAAGGAGCAGAGCAGTACGCGGCCGAGAGCTACCGGCACGCTGCCGAGTTGATGAAGAGCGCCGACGAATATGCGGTAAGCAGGCATATGCAAAGCAAGCCGCTGATTGCCTCCGCCCGAGAAGCGGTGCAGACCGCGGAAGATGCGCGCGAGATCGCCGTCAAGAGGATTGAAGCGGATCGCCTGGCGGCGGAGAGCCAGGCATCGAGCGACGCGCAGGCAAGATCGCAGGCGCGGGCCGACGACGCCACTCGCCTGAAGGATAAAGCCCAGACAGATGCGGCAATGGCGCAAGCCGATGCGGCGACAGCGCAACTCAATGCGGAAATAGCTCAAGCCGACGCGGCAAAGTCAAAGGCTGCAATGGTCACAAACCAGAATGAGTCAGCGGCAGCGGTCACCGCGGCTCAGGCCGATGCCGACCAGTCTCGCTTGCTTGCACAGCAGGCGCAGCAGGGCCAGCACCAGGCGGACAGCGAAAAGGCGGCAATGCGGGCGCAATTGTCGGAGCAATTGAACAAGATCCTTGAAACCCGCGACAGCGCACGGGGACTTATTGTCAGCATGTCCGATGTGTTGTTCGACACCGGGCAATACTCGTTGAAGCCGGGTGCACGAGAGAAACTGGCCAAGGTTGCCGGAATTTTGATCGTATATCCCGGGCTCAACATTGCAGTGGGCGGATATACCGACAATGTGGGCGGCGATCAGATGAATCAGAAGTTGTCGGAGAACCGCGCAGGCGCCGTCCGCGATTACCTTGTAGCACAGGGCGTAGCCACAAACTCGGTGAGCGCAACCGGCTTCGGTAACACTTCGCCGGTAGCCTCAAACGATAACTCCAGCGGGCGCCAGGAGAACCGGAGAGTGGAACTGGTCGTATCCGGCGAGGTTATTGGAAGCCCCGTCAACGCAACGGTTGGAAGCCTGCGCTAACTCAAGCGCTCTTCACTAAGGAGCGGAACAGCTATTACCTGTACGACTGCGAATATCCAGGCGCTAAAGTTGCAATCGGCGCCTCGATGGAGCAAATTAACGCGCCACGGTCCCGCAAAGGGGCCGCGGCGCATTTTGAATCATCTCGCCCCGGTATTTGTATGAGTTATTTTGTCCAGCACGCAGCTCAACTCCCCGTGGCGCCCATGCATCAGCCGCCGGTGCCGCATTGGCTGACGCACCTTGGAACACTGGGCCTCTTTTCCGTTGCGGTGATCGATTCCTCGGTGATTCCTCTACCTCTGCCCGGCAGCACTGACCTATTGTTGCTGTGGCTGGTGGCGCACAGCGGAGATCCCTGGCTGCTGGCTCCCTGTGCCATAGCCGGCAGCATCCTGGGCGGATACACCACCTGGCACGTCGGCAGGAGGGGCGGCGAAGCGGCACTGCGCTATTACGTGCCGGCGCGCCTTCTTGGACGAATCATCCGATGGGTGGAGCGTCACCGAATTCTTGCGGTCTTTCTTCCCGCCTTGCTTCCTCCGCCCATTCCGCTCTTGCCGTTCGCGCTTGCCGCCGGTGCGCTGGGCGTCCCGCGCGGGCGCTTCCTGGCCGTCTACGGCGCGGCGCGCACCCTGCGTTACTCCTTCATTGCCTGGCTCGGTGTGGCCTACGGACGCAGAATCGTCCGCCTATGGTCCGGGACGCTCCAGGCATGGTCGACTCCCCTGCTCTGCGTGTTCGTGACCCTGCTGGCGTGTGGCATCTGCTACGGGGTTTGGAAGGTCCGCGGCCTGCGCAAAACCGATTCCGCGGAGAAACTCGCGATGCCTGCCCACGGAGTGAGTTCGCATTGAACTGCCGAGCTGTCTTATCCTGCATTCCACATCTACACAACAAACATAGCCACGCCCGCGGCGAACATGGCTATGGTCGTGATTGCGACCACAATCCATCCCAAACGAGAACTCGGCTGGTTCTGCATCAGCTCTTTGTCCGCGGCGACGATCAGGATTGCCACGAGAAGGAAGGGCGCCAGCAATCCGTTGATGACAGCTGTCCAGTAGAGAGCCTTTACCGGGTTAACTCCGATGAAATCCAGCGCCACGCCGGCCGCGGTAGAAACCAGAATCAAAGCGTAAAACCAGCGTGCCTGTCTCAGTTTCTTGTTCAGGCCCTGGCGCCAACCCAGAGTCTCAGCGAAGGCGTATGCGGTCGATCCCGCCAGCGTGGGGATGGCAAGAAATCCGACGCCGACAATACCCAGGGTGAACAGGGTCGCGGCAAAGTTGCCCGCGAGTGGCCGAAGGGCCTCAGCCGCCTGGCGAGACGTTGAGATGTTTGTAATGCCGTGCTGGTTGAGGGTGATTGCGGTGGTCAGAATAATAAAGAACATGACCATGTTAGAGAAGAACGCACCAACGCCGACATCGATGTTTCTCAATTCAAGCTCTTCTTGTGTGGCTCCTCTGCGCTGAGCAAGCGTGTTCTGGCCTGCCGACTTCTCCTCCTCGACTTCTTCGCTTGCCTGCCAGAAGAACAGGTACGGGCTGATGGTGGTGCCCAGAATCGCGACCAGCGTTGCCCATGCATCTCTGCTGTGCGGCAGCGATGGAATCATGGTATCGCGCAGCACCTGGCCCCAATCGGCTCCCACTACAAACGCGGTAATGGGGTAGGCGAAAAGCACCAGCACCAGCCACTTGAGCACGTTTGCGATCTGGTGATATTGGAGCCGGATCGTTGCCCAGGAAATAAGCAGCGCGAAGACCACCACAAACCAATGGGAATTGACTCCCGACAGCATTGCTGCCGCATCCGCCATGCCGGCAAGATCCGCGGCAATGTTGATCGTGTTTGCGGCCAGCAGGGCTATGACGAATGCGAGCAACAGCCATCGTGGAAATCGATGCCTGAAGTTTCCTGCCAGGCCTTGTCCCGTTACCTTGCCAATGCGGGCACACATCATTTGGACGGCGGCCATCAGCGGCCACGTCAGCAATGCGGTCCACAGGAGTTTGGTTCCCAGCTGCGCGCCGGCAACGGAGTATGTGGCGATGCCCGAGGGGTCATCGTCGGCTGCCCCGGTGATGACGCCGGGGCCGAGCGACTTTAACAGCGCTCGAACCCAACGAGATGGAGCGGATGCCGGCACGAATGAGTTGAGCTTACGCTCACTACGGATCAAGGCGCGAACCAAAAAGGATTGCGCGAGCCATCGGTTCCTGTTCACGCGTGGCCAACTGCAGCGGCGGTGATAAGCAACCATGTGCTTTCGCCGCGTTCGACCTACACATGCAGGTCGGGTGGTGCTCCAGCTTCCTCATTGGCTTCACGAACAGCATCCTTCGCCTTTCCCCAGGCATTCTCGAGCTTGCCCTTGATCTCTAAAGCAATGCCTTCCACTTCGAGTTGCGTACTGCCCACCAACCCGCCTGCCTTTCGCTTGGCGATTCCCGCGAGTTCATCGATAGTACCCTTTGCGCGATCTTTATTCATATGCCCACCTCCGTGGATGGATCTTGCGAAGCTTCGGCAAGGCGCCGGAATGCGTCTCCGGCGCCTCGATCAAAGCTGATTCGGGTTGTCGTCGGGTCAAGCGCGCGGCAACGGCTCAACCTCAGACCAAGGGATCTGCAACACGAACTCTGGCCTGGACAGCCCGATCGTTGAACCATTTGCATTGACCGGTAGTCGGCGTTCTTATTTGTGGGCTTCACTCGGCCCAGCCGTATGACCGCGCCCGTCGCGCGTTTCATTGCCCTTGAATTGTTCGGGGGATCTCCGCTGTGCCGCGGGTTTATCGCCAACCTTGGGCGTTGAGCCGCTATAGCCGTGCTGCGGATCGAAGGTGTTGTCTACCTTTCCCTGAAAGTCGTTAGACCCATGAAACCATGGACCAACACCAATGAATGCGCCGCCGTTAAACCACTCCGGGCCGTAGTAGCCGTCGGGAACGCAGTTATATGGAGCGTAATCATAGTAACCATAGGGGCAATCGGGAGCGACTCCGATAGTGACACTGACCTGAGCCGCTGCCTTGGGAGCGCCAGGTGCAATAGCGATTGCAGCAATAGCGGCTAACGCAAGAAACTTGATCTTGTTCACGAATTCTCCTCGCAATCGTCGGGGCCGTCATTTGCCTGCCCCAACCTCCTTTGAGCCTAGTGGCTGAAATTATTGGAGTCTGAGCAGTTTGAACCACGCCGATGAGGGCGATCATGCGCCGTAACTGATCGTTCACTGAGCGTCCTTGCTCAAACGCAGCAATCGAACCCCACTAACGTGAGAATTGCCTTTGCTCACGCGCCAAGGGCGCCTTTGCCGGAGTCACGCTGACCGGCGCTGCCATCCGCCGCGACGACGATTCCACCGAGGCCATCTACGGCCGTGACATCTCCACTCGCCACATTCTGCAAGGCGACGTAGCCGTGCCCCAAGCCGCGCACGCAGTGACGCGTTTAATTACGGCGATCCGGAGTGCTTGTAGGAATGAGCAATTGTGAACAGACCGGATGCCCTCGGCCATGTTTCAAATCACAGCGTGGGGAATCCAAAATGGAAATCCCGACTTAACTCCATCAACGAGGAGTTACTGGAGCAGAAATGAAGAAGATCCTAGTTTTCTTGTTTTCAGCTTTGCTCGCAATATCCTCGGTCACGCCTGCATACGCCAGCCACCACCGGAGACACCACAGGTATCACCGAGGTCAGCCGATCATAATAGTGTTTCCACGCTAGCCACGATGCCTCTTGGTCAGGCGACACGCGAACCTTGGTCGCCGTTCTGGCACATGGAGCAGGCCCTCACCCCGGAAACACGTTCGGACCTGGGTGTACCCAGGTGACAGCGGTATTCGCAGGTTACGATTCTTTCCTCTTCCGCAAATCTCCTTCTGGCCCCCGGGAGGTGGGCAGATATGAAGAAATGGTTATGTTCCGTCGTCGGACTGTCCCTGGCACTGACAGGCTCTCTGGCCGCACTCGCACAAACCCCGGCAGTTCCGCCACCCAACATCCTGGACATTGAAACGATCAACATAAAACCCGACATGGATGGACCGTACGACAAAATTGCCTCAGAGTACCCCGACCTGTCGGAGCAACTCAAGGACCCCACGCATATCCTGGGAATGGAAGCCCTGACAGGCTCCCCTCGAGCAATTTACCTCTCCGGCTACGATTCTTTCGAAGCGTTCGAAAAGAGCGAGGAATGGCTCACCGGCAACGCTGCGACCGACGCCAAGTTTGACGCGATGGATGCGCGCGAGGCCGCTTACATATCCGAGGAACACCACACCCTCTGGCATTACCGCCCCGACCTCAGCAACAACGTCGCCGGAGCGGACATACCGCACTCCCACTACTGGGAGGTGATCATCTTCCACATGCGCCCCGGTCACGACGAGCACTTCAAGGAATTGACGAAGCTTTATCGCGACGCCTACCTCAAGAGCGGCCAAGATATCCCCTGGTCGAGTTACGAAGGAATGATGGGCGTGACCGACGCCTACCTCGTTCTGGTGCCGATGAAATCCCTCAAGGATGAGGACTCGGGCCTGGCGCATAAGAAGGACTTCGGGGCTGCGCTGGGTGACGAGGGAAGAAACCGTCTCAACAAGATTTCCGAGGAAAGCGTGGCCAGCGTCGAGGACAACCTCTGGATGGTGAATCCGGACTGGAGCTACGTCGAGAAATCCTGGATCGATGCCGATCCCCAGTACTGGGGGGCAGAACCGCCCGCAAAGCCCGCGCCGAAACACGCCGCCGGAGCGGCGCCTACGCCAAAGGCTCCGCCTGCACATTAAACAAGACCGTTCGGAACGCAAAGGGCGTCGTTACGTGACGACGCCCTTTGTGTTTTCATTCACGTAAATGATTCGAAATCATTCGCAATCGTCCAGCAGGATATTCTCCGCATCATCCTCACCGGGAGAGCCTTCAGACACTTACGAGACGTCTCGCAGCGCTCTTCTCGACGGCCTGGGCGGGAAACCCCATGTATATAGGCTCCATGCGACTGACGCGAGCCCGTACGAAAGAGCGCATGTAAGACTGCGCTACCTGGTTCCAGACCATCTTGCGCGCGAAGAAGTAAGCACGTTTGCGCATTGCGTGGCGTTTCGCATCGTTGTCAAGGAGCTCAATCGCCTCAGTTGCGATCGCAGCCGGGTTCTCGAAGGGAACCAGCACTCCGCGTCCATCGTTGAGGAGTTCAGCGGCGTGCCAGTAGGGAGTGGAAATGATCGCCTTTCCCGCGCCCATGGCATACGCCAGGGTACCCGATACAGCCTGTGCCTGGTGGCAGTACGGCGTAATGTAAATGTCGGCCGAACCGACCAGCGAGGCCATTTCCCCAGGGCTGACGAATCGGTTGTGGAAAATTACCTGCCGCTCAACCCCGAGTTCCCTGGCCAGGGCCTGCAACTCATCCCGGTATCGGTCGCCCTCGCGGGCCCTGACATGGGGATGGGTGGCGCCGGCGATGACGTAGACAACGTTCCTGTGGTGGGCAAGGATGCGTGGCAGAGCTCGAATCACGTTCTCGAATCCCTTGTTGGGTGACAAGAGGCCAAATGTGAGCAAAACAAGCTTTCCCGCGATTGAGAGCGCATCTTTGTAAACATCAGGCTCCACAAAGGGCAGGTCGGGGATGCCATGTGGAATCAGATCGATTTTTTCGTCTGAAACTTCAAATACGTCCTGCAGAACGCGAGAAGAATATTCGCTCATCACAATAAGCCGTTCGGAGCGCGCGGCGATCTCTTGCATGACGCGCCGCTGCTCGCGATCCGGCTGACTGAGAACGGTATGCAGCGTTGTCACCACCGGCATTGTCAGGCGCTGCAGCAGCTCCAGGACATAGCTGCCTGCATTTCCGCCGAAGATCCCGTACTCGTGCTGCAGACACACTAGATCGACATTGCTGGAGTTGAGGGAACTGGCGGTTGCCCGATAGGAGGAGAGGTCGGCTTCGGCGATCTGGAATCGCACCCGCGTGGGGTAAACGTACGAGGATTGCGGGTCGTTGACGGCCACCACCAGCAATCCGGCGTCTCCATACTCGGCGCTGAGCGCATCGCACAAGTCGGTCGTGAAGGTGGCAATTCCACACTGCCGGGGAAGGTGGTTCCCGACAATCGCTGCCCGGACTGGACGTAAATGACTGGGCGCCGGTTGCAAGGAGTATTCCGACGCTCTTCCGAATACCGGAGGCCGCAGCTCGCGCCGCATCAAGGGACTCGCTTTCGAATCAACGGAAGGCTTCGATGTGGACATTGCAGGCTCCTGAAAGAAATATGCTAACGACTATGAATAAGGGGCCAGTATTGCAAATCGAGATCAGTGGCGAAACGCCCCAATCGTCGCCAGTGCCTCACTCGCGACGAAGGCCAGAAGGAAGAGCGCGGCGCCTATACCCGCCAATGACTTTGGAGATCTACCATCGGCGCGCAGGGATGCCCCCGCGTCCGATTCTTCCTTGCCCATTGCGACCAGGCGGAAGCCGCGCATGAATGCGAAGCACCCGGCAGCGGACAATACTAAGTCCTCCATAAGCGGGCCGAGTTTAGAGACACGGCGAACGAGGCTGCTCATCATGGCCTGACTTTACTCCACCCGGTTTGGGATAGATGTTCACTTTTGAACTGTGAAAAAGATCGAACGGGATCGCGCTACAAAGCCTGGGAGAGGCGCGGCGGCAGTGTGGAAGGGGTGCTGCCTTCGGGGGATGTTGCCGCACAATCTGGCAGCACTGCCGCCGCATTGAGAAGGGCACCTGTGAAAGGTGTACGCTTGCGCCGCAATAAATGCTGTTCAATTTTGCTCAGTTACCGTCGTAACGTGAGCCATCCAGCGATCGGAACCGGTTGCGTCGGGAGCGCGGCGCTCTGTTCACGCGGGGATCCCCTGCGAATCCAGAACGTTGATCAGCGTCCAGGGATTGCCGGCCAGATCATAGTGGAATTTTCCCTGTTCGTCGATCACCAGCTTGCTCGCGGGATACAGAAATCCTGTACTCTTGGCCGGGTCGGCATCATTCAAATCGAATTGGCCAACCGCCAGGTCGAAGGACTGGGAGGGCGCCGGGGGGTCGGCTTCTTCGAACGGATGCGGGCGGCTGGTGATAAAGGTGATCCTCCGCCCGGTTGGCGTCAGGATCATCTGGATGAAGGCGACGTCATAGCCGGCAGCCCCTGTAATCGTGCATTGCCCGACTGCTTTGGTTTTGGCAAGCGCGTTGGCCAGTTCCCGATCCTGGCCCTCCTGGAATGCCAGTGAAAGAAGCTGCAAGTCAGAGGGAGTGGAGTAGTTGTAAACGACCAGCGTTACGCCGATGGTGTTGCCGGCTTGCGAGTAAGTTGCCTGAATCGTCTCGGGATTTGGGCTGCTGGCGAATCCCGGCTTGGCCGCCAGAGTGAATGTGCCCAACAGCATCAGAATGGGAAATACCGACTTGCGAACACATCGATTAGTGCTTGTGAGTAGTCTCATCTTTCGATCCTCCAGGGGGGCCGCGTCAGGGCCTGCTCGCATGACACAGGCCCTGGTCAGCCCCTTTGCGCCGCAAACTTGAAGCTATGCGGCGGCTCTTGTTGCAGTGGATTCCGGCGCCCGGAGAAGCTCGTCGAAGATGGCGCGATATTGGATCATTGCGGTGCGTAGCTCTTCGGTAGTGGCTTCCACCTGGCCGAGACGAACGGCTACCGAGTGCGCGACGCGGTAGCTTTCCATCACGTGGGGATAGTGGACTGAGACATCGGCTGCATGCTGCTCAAAAGTGGCCTGTGGATAACCGCGGGCCTCGAGCAGCGCATTGATAAGGTCGTCGGCCTCGGTGACGGCGGCCCTGGGGTGATCGACAAAACGGGATTGAACAGTGTTCCACTCGGAAACGAAGCGCTCCCGCTCGGTTATGCCCAGCTCACGGATTTTCAGAGCTTCCACTCGGGTTTCCCGGTCGGCCAGTTTTGCTTCGGCCTGGCGCGCGGAGCCGTGCTTGACTACGGCGCGGTCGTATTCCGATCCAAAACGGTTGCGAAAGGCCAGGGTGCGGGCTTTGCGGCGTTGAACAATTACGCTGACGGCCACGAGAATCAGGACCACGAGCACAACCGCGGCAGCGATGAGCTGGGTATTCGTGAAGTAGTAACCCATGAGGTGGTAATTCATTGCGTTCTCCTATGCGGGATCGCCCGCCGCGGCAAGAGGTTGATGGTGGAAGTTTCCTGGCCGAGGTGGGGCCTACGCAATCCATCATGAGCGGGGAAACAAGTGAAAGATGGCCTGAATTGCTCGCTCTGAATGTGAAAACCGGGGGCGGTTCGGAAGAGTGGACAGAATCGCTCAGAGCGTGGGATTGACGGGGACCCTGGGGCTGGGATGTGGTTGAGGGCCGCCCTCCCTGCAGGCGCGATCGGCCCCCGATCAATTCTAGTCGCGATCCAACTGGGTTGCGCCGCTCACTCTTGTTCTCTGCTGGCTGGTTCCTGGATCACGGAGACGAAAAGGTGTAAATCTGGCGTGACGATCGGCCAGCCAGTCTTCGGTTTCGCTCAAGGAGCTCTGCTGCAGGAGGTCGCGGTCGTACTCGGGGCCGAAATAGTCGCGGAAAGGCGCCGATTTCCCCCTGCGATATCCAAGGAACGCCCTGGCAGCAACGCCGACGCCGAGAATGAGGACGAGAACGACAAAGAGGAGCATGCCATTCGTGAGGTGGAACATCGAATTCTCCTTTGCGCTGGATGTTCGCAACAGCCGGCAGGGACATCGCCGCGGCAGAAGCGAATTTACAGGGAGTCTGAGGCAGGCGGAAACGGAAAGCTGTTCAATATCGAACAGACTGGGAATCCTGCGGGGAGCCAAATCGAGATGTGCACTATTGAGCAGCCCTCGATCCCCGGATCGCGCCAACCTGTTCTCAGTCAGTTGAACGGGCGCTCCGGTGCATGAGCCCGCTCGACGGGGGTGATTGAGATGGAATCTTCTCGGTGCAAGATGGTGGCGATTAAAATTGATGACCCTCGCTGCTCGAGCCTGCTCATGGGCGTAGCGATTGAGATGGAAGATCCTCGCTGCACCAACCTGCATGAGCATCTGGTGCTTGAGCCGGACGACGCTCGCTGCAGGTTTGTGCCTGTCAGGATGGAAGACCCTCGGTGCCAGAGCCTGCACACCAGGTGGTGATTGAGACCGCAAATCGGTCTCCGGTAAGCAGCAGGTTTTTCGATGAACTCGCCGGGGCTACGGCACACGGCCTCGCTCAATAGGTAACCTGACCCGGGAGTCGCAACCGGGATAAAAGGAGATGAAAGATGCTCATCGTACTCATCGTTGTTCTGGTGCTCGTATTCGGGTTGGGCGGAGGATATTACGGCTACGGCCGGTGGGGCCGGGGAGGCGGAGCAGGCATCGGGCTCGGCACAGTGCTGGTGATTTTGCTGGTGTGCTATCTGCTTGGAGTTTTCAGATAGAGTTGCCTGGGGCAAGTTCGGTTCGTTGCCGGGGATTGGCGACGGACCGGAGACCGCCGTCCAGGGGTGTGAAATGTGCAATGAAACTGGTGCGCGGAGGTAAGCAATGCTGATCGGAATGAGCAATGTGCTGGCGCTGATGTGCTGGCAAGGTTATCGGTTTTACCAGAATTTCGGCAGCCGCGACCTTACCTGGCTGGTGATCGGAGTGTTGCTGGCTGTGGTGGCGATGTGGGGATACTCGCGGCGGCGGCGGCGTTGGTTCTAGATACTCCTCGCACCTCAAGCGGGACGAAACGGCGAGAACCGAACGCTCAGCAAGTGGCTGCTGGCATTCGGCAATGTGCGGCTCAACCGTCCGCGCAACGACGAGCTAAGTAACGGCAATCCGGAGACTCTCCCGGATTGTGAACAAGTGCAGGATTTTTCGAGCTTCGGGCGAGTTATCGCTTATCCGGGCTTTCTCCCAACAACGGCGCATGTTTCCCTTCGCTCAGTCCCATCCCTGGGCATTCCGCACTGCGATCAACTCTCAACCCCAGGTACGCGCTGAAATCGCTGCGGTTCCGGAGACTCAAACTCGCATTCGGCGAATCAGGCGTTGCAATCCGGGAGAAACCGGCCTAAGAGAAACGGGTTCGCCGCCACAACAGGGTTCCGCATACTCCCAGGGGCACGATTGTGCCTGCTACCAGGACGATTGTCCAGGGCAGGCTGATGGTGATGTGCTGGGCCCGTGTGCCCACGGCCAGCCAGACAAACACTCCCACCGCGATGCACATCACAAGCACTTCCCACCAGCGGCGCTGGTGCGGCTGGCCGGCCAGCGGGTCATCGCCTGCAACCACCGCGGTCACCTGCGCGGTGTCCAGACCATAGCGGTCGCACTCCCGGTCCATTGCGAACTTCCAGTTCACCAGTTCCGATGCGCCCGGATCGGCCATGCTGATGGAGACTGCGCCTGCAATCATGATTCCCGATCCGGCGAAGATCAGCAGTTTCCCATACAGGCTCAATCCGGACATTTCGCCGAAGACCAGCGCGCCCCACGCCAATCCCCAAAGCTGATTGGTATTGGAAAGAGGGATGCCGCGTCCGATGCCGATGTACTTTGCCGCGTACTGCTGGAAGAGGTCGCCGATCACCCAGCAGAAGCCGCCCAGGAAGGGCCAGAACAGCATGGGCCGGGCCCGGTGCAACTCGGCGACAAGGTTGCCTACGCCGCCAAGATTGACGGCTGTGAGAAGGAAGACCGTGCCCAGCTCGCCGAAGGTGAAGATGGTGACGAAGGAGAGCGGGTTCATGCCGCTGATATAGGCCTTGCGGTAGGGAATGTACATGGTGCCGAGCAGGACGCCGGCGCCGAGCGCGGCGATGATGCCCACCACCGCCTTGCCCGGCGTATCGGACTGGCGCGCGGTAGCGACAGCGAGAATCGCCGCGCCCCCCACAATGGCGATGGCTCCGCCCAGCACTTTCGACCACCCCTTTATGCCGGAACCGCGGAGTTCCTTGAAGAGCAGCCAGCCCCAGAAGAGGCCCACCAGGCTGTTGGTGTTCCACAGCGGAAAGGCGATGGCGAGGCCCACATTGCGCACCGCGAAGATGGTGAGCGTGTTGGCCACCGCCCACAGCATTCCGGCCAGCAGCGCCCACACAATCAGGTGAGGCTTGTCGCGCAGATCCTGGAATAGAAACCCCGTGCCCTTCAGCAGCGTGGGAACGGTCCAGCGCGCCACGAATGCGCCCATCACCATGCCCATCGAGATGATGAATGGAGAAAAACCCGCGTTCACCAGTTTGGTTGGCGCTTCGGCGCTGCCCAGCCAGACAGCCGCGGCCAGTCCGCAAAAAACTCCGAGCTTGTGCAGAGAAAGGGTTGACCGCCCAGGGGCGCCCTTTGAATTGTCGCTCACGCTTTCACCTCAGGGTCATCAGAAGGGTGGTTCCAAGAATCAATATGACGACAGGCACCCAGAGATGGACGTCGGTGAGGATGCAAATCAGAGTCGAACGTTTCATGCGCCGGCCTCTTTCAGCCGCAAGGGACGGTGCTTGCCGCGGGACCTTTGCGGCGTCGGCATTTCAACCATCGCGGCCAGTGTGCCCCACGAAAAAGGGACATTGCCAAGCAACAGCTCTTTCATTCTCACTCCTTCAAAACTTCCGGCTCCAATCCCTGGGCCAGCGTTCGATAACTACCTTTGTCTGTGTGAAGAATTCCATCGAGTGATGCGCCTGGGCGTGCAGGTCGCCGAAGAAGCTCTCTCCCCAGCCGCTGAAAGGGAAGGTGGACATGGGCGCCGCCACGCCGACGTTGACGCCCACATTGCCGGCGCTGACCTCGTAGCGGAAACGGCGGGCATTGGCGCCGTCGGTGGTGAAAATGCAAGCCATGTTGCCGTAGCTGCGGGCATTCACCAGTGCGATCGCTTCTTCGATTGTCTTGGCGTGCATGAGGCTGAGCACCGGCCCGAAGATCTCGGTGCGCGCGGTCTCGGCTTCAGGCGGAACCTGATCGAGGACGGTGGGCGACACAAAGAACCCGTCTTCGAAGCCCTCCACCTTGCGTCCGCGGCCATCCACCAGAATGCGCGCTCCATCCTGCTCTCCCTTGGCGATCAGGCCTTCGATGCGCGCCTTGCTCTCGGCCGAGATCACGGGTCCCATCTCGACGCCGTCACTGAGGCCGCAACCCACTTTGCGGCTGCTTGCCGAGGCTACGATCCGCTCAGTGAAGGCGGGCCTGGCATCGCCCACGGTGATGGCGACCGAAGCAGCCAGGCAGCGCTGTCCCGCGCAGCCGAATGCGGAGTCGGCCAGAATCCGCGTGGTCATTTCCATGTCGGCATCGGGCATCACGACCACCGGATTCTTGGCGCCTCCCTGGCACTGGGCGCGCTTGCCGTTGGCGGCCGCGCGGCTGTAAATGTAGCGCGCCGTGGCAGTGGAACCCACAAAGCTCACGGCGCGAATCGCGGGATGATCCAGGATGGCATTCACCGAGTCACGTCCGCCGTTCACCAATTGGATCACGCCGGGGGGAAAGCCCGCGGCCTCAAACAGGTGAAAGAGCTTCTGCGAGGTGATTGGCACTCGTTCTGAAGGTTTCAGCAGAAAACAATTTCCGGCCGCGACGGCATAGGGCAAAAACCAGAATGGAATCATGCCCGGAAAATTGAACGGGGTAATGGTGGCCACCACGCCGAGCGGCTGCCGGATCATGTGTTCGTCAATGCCTGAGGCGATGTCCTCGGTATTGGTGCCCTGCATCATCATGGGCATGCCGCATGCGGTTTCCACGTTTTCAATGGCCCGCTGAATCTCGGCCCTGCTCTCCCCAATGGTCTTGCCGCACTCATCGGTGATGGACCGCGACAGGTCTTCGCGATTGGCTTCAAGAAGTCCTCGAAGCTTGAACAGGGGCACTATCCGGTCCCCAACCGGAGTGCGCCGCCACCCGATGAAAGCGCGCGCGGCGCTTTCCGCGGCTTGATTCACTTCAGCGGCCGGCGAAAGTGGAACCTGGGCCAGCACCTGCGCCGACGCCGGGTTAAGGACATTGAGCGCCTGTTCGGCGGAAGAAGGGGACCAGGCGCCGTCGATGAAATTCTGCAAGCGTTCGACCATCTTCGTGTTCACCTCAGAGGAATTAACGTTCGCGCTTTCGCGCCACTTCTAGCTTGCACGAGCCTTGCGCATGCTGTCCATTTTCAAAAACTTCGGCAATCGGGGCATTCCAACTGGATTCTTGGCCGGGGACGCTCAGCGGCGGCGGCGCTCCGTGATGCACACGTGTGCATCATCTACAAATCATCAATCTCTACGGCCACATCTGTCAATAAAAAATGCCGAAAATGAAGATCGATCCGGCCCGGATTATGCGGCATCGCGCAGCGAAGGCCGCTTGCGGTTGCACTGCCGCGCCTGGGTCAGCGAATCCACATCTGCGGATTGCTGGTCGAGACCGCGCTCAGGCCCTGCGCCAGCAGTTCTTCCACTTCCTTCATATTCTGGATCAGTCCGCCGCCCACAACCGGGAGTTCCTGCGAGATGGCCCGCACCCGTTCCAGTATCTTCGGAGCAACCTGCGCGGGCAGCACTTCAAGCGCATCGACGGGAGTGTTTTTCAGCTGGTTGGTGATGGTATCCATTGCGCCGCTGTCCAGAAGAAAGGTTCGCTGGATCCCGTACAGTCCGATCGAAAGCGCATGCCGCAACGGGTCAAGATGCGTGGAGATGATGCCGCGCGCACCGGCGCGCTTCAGGTAATTGACCGCATACCGGTCGCGCGAGAAGCCATTGAGCAGGTCGAGATTCACGATGGGCAACTTGTCCGCCGCAAGAATCTTCTGGATCATCTCTTCGCAGTTTTCCGGATCGCCGGTGAGAAGGTAGACGATCTTGCCATGCGCCGCGATCGCCTGATCGACGAATTCAAACTTGCGCACCGCCGGAATGATGGGAGTCGCCTGGCAGAAGACCCGTAGAGGTGTCGGTCGTTCTTGCATGGTTCCCTCGTACTCCTTCAGGCGCGGACCGCGGCGCCCGGGTTAAGAGATGAGCCGTCTGTTCGGCCATACGCGCATGTGCCGGGACAGACGGCTCATCACAGAACCTGCCGCAAAAAGACAACCCATTATAAACATTGGGCCCGGACGCGTCGCGGCCCTTGTTCAACCCCTCGCTCAACATTAGCCAAATGAAGCGGCGCAAGGGGCGGGCAGTCCTTGACAGCAGTCGTCTTTTGGAGCGATAGTTAACTGTAATCACACGCCGTTTCGTGAAGAGTATCTGAGAGAGCGCGAACGGGTGACGGAATGCTGCTGAAGAAGTCAGGGGCAAGTGCTTTTCAGGCGACTTGGTCCCGCGTTCAGAGTGGCAGCGGTTAGATCCATGCCCTGGTCTCTCAGAATTTCCTTGTCCAGGTCCGGACTCCCTTCCTTCTCGAACGTATCCAATTCTCCAGGCACTTGTGTCAATGCGTACGTGCCGGCGCTTGCCGATGGTTCATCGGCGTGGAATCGCGCCCGGTGACGTCTGCATTGAATTCGCCTCTCTCGGTCCTTTTCTGCCGGGCTTGAAGCTCTGCGGACGGGTTGGGCGATTCCACCACGGAGCCGGAAGCCGTTTTGCTCGCGGCGCGGCGACACGGCGCCTCGCGGTTGGCTTTACTCTCTCTTCTCCAGCAGACCGAAATCGGCAGATCGCAACCGGCAAGTGCGCAAGCATCCGCGCAACTGGCGGCCGGGCGTAGCGGCGCTCCCGTTTTTTTCACGATGCGAAGTGTCCGCGGTCAACGCGAAAGGGAGAAGAGATGGAATCGGCGCAGGTTGTCATCATCGGTGGCGGGGCGACGGGCGCCGGCATTCTCTGGGACTTGAGTCTGCGCGGCATCTCCGCCACGTTGCTGGAGCAGGGAGACATGGCCAATGGCGCCACCGGGCGCTGCCACGGATTGCTGCACTCCGGCGGCCGTTATGTCGTCAAGGACCCTGAGACTGCGCGCGACTGCGTGGCGGAGAACCGCATTCTGAAGACCATTGCGCCGCATTGCATTGAGGACATTGGCGGGCTCTTTGTCGAGTGCCCTCAGGACGATCCGGCGTTCTACGAAAAATGGTGGCGCGCGGCCGGGAACGCCGGCATCCGCAGCCGCCGGCTGAGCGCGGATGAAGCGCACGAACTTGAGCCGAATCTGGCCGCGAACATTCGTGGCGCATTCACGTCTCCTGACGCGCACGTCGATGTTTTTCGCCTGGTGCTTGCCAACATTCAGGCAGCTCAAGCGCGCGGCGCGCAATTTCGTCCTTACAGCAAAGCAGTCTCCATTCACAATGCGAACGGATGCGTGCGCGGAGTTCGTTATCGCAACACCCGGACCGGTGAAGAAGAAGAGATCTCTTGCGACGTGGTGATCAACGCTGCCGGAGGCTGGACACAGAGCGTTGCAGCACTGGCCGGCGTCGAGGTTCCCGTGCGTTGCGACAAAGGAACGCTGCTGGTGCTCAACCATCGGCCCAGCAGTCGCATCATCAACCGCTGCCGTGAGCCTGGCGATGGCGACATCCTGGTGCCCGCCGGCCCGGTGTGCATCCTGGGCACAAGCTCGATTCAGGTTCCCGGTCCGGACGGGCTGATCGGCTTCTCCCGGTGAAATCGAAGATCTGCTGCAACTTGGCGACGTTATGATTCCTGGAATCGCGAGCGCGCGCATCCTGCGCATCTTCTGCGGGGTTCGATCTTTGTATGCGCCGGATGAGGCGCACACCGTGGGAGGCCGGGAGATAAGCCGCAGTTTTGCCCTGTTCGATCACCAGGCACTGGATGGCGTACGCGGGTTTATCTCGATCGTAGGCGGCAAGCTCACCACTTATCGTCTGATGGCTGCCGCGGCCTGCGACTGCGCTGCAAAGAAGCTCGGAGTCGATTCGGAATGCACTACCGACAAGGTTCCTTTGCGCCCCGGCATTGATCGCAAGACTCGCCTTCGTGCGGCGCGCCTGTTGCCGCGGCCGGTCGCCGAGAAGATGGAGCTTCGCCTGGGACCCGAGACTGTTCGAGTTGTCGAAGCCATCGAAGCGCGGCCGGAATTGGCAGAGCTCGCCTGCGAATGCGAACTGGTAACGCGCGCCGAATTGGAATACGCCTTCGCGGACTCCACTCCTTCCGCGGCCCAGACCATTGCGGACGTTGGCCGCCGCACGCGTCTTGGCTTTGGCCCCTGCCAGGGCACCTTCTGCGGATACAAGGCAATGCTGGCGGGTTACCAGACGCACCGCTGGCCGGCGTCGCAAGCCGCAACGGAATTCTCCGCATATCTGCTGGAGCGCTGGAAAGGGCAGGCCTTGATCCAACAGGGCAAGCAGGTCGAGCAGCTCGAACTCAGCAGGCAACTCTATGGCCAGGACCCCTATTGCGACGACTCGCCGGTGAGCGCGAAGGCGGGAGGGCGAGATGGATAGTCACCGCTTCGACGTGGTTCTAGTGGGCGCCGGACTCTCCGGCCTCACCGCGGCTGCCGCGGCTGCGCGCCGGAACCGGAAGGTCGCTCTGGTCGCAATCGGCCCAGGGTCGTTTGTCCTCGGAACCGGTTGCCTGAAGGCACAGGAATTCCCTCAGCCAGACGCGGCGGATGAAATGGGCGAGGCTATCGCGTTCTTTCGCGAGATGGCGCAGGCCGCAGGTTGTCCGTTTGAAGGAGATCTCTCGGCCCGCCGCTATCTTCCCACCATTCTTGGCGAATTCCAAAGCGTTGCGCTCGCGCCCCGCTCGCTGTGGAACGCCGAGCCTCGCAACAGCACCCCGACTGCGATTGTCGGCATCCGCGAGCTATCGAGCTTTGACGGGAATTTCATGGCTGAGCGGCTGAACGATCAAGCGCTCATGCTGGGTTTTGCCGGTACTTATACGGCGCGGCAAATATCTCTTGCGCACATTTTTGCGGGCCCGGTTACAACTCTGCGCATCGCCACGCGCTTTGACAGCGACCCCGGCTTCCGCTCTGAACTCGTCAGCGCCTTGCGGATTGCGGCATCGGGGTTTGAGCGCATCCTTGTGCCCGGCATATTGGGGTTGCATTCATCCGGTCAGCAGCTTGCTCAACTCGAACGCGAACTCGGTTGTTCCCTTTGCGAGTTGCCTACTTTGCCTCCGTCCGTCTCCGGCCTGCGCTTGTTTCATCGCCTTTGGAGCTACCTTAACCAAATCGGCGTGGAACTCTATCAGGGATTCCCGGTCGAAAAGGTGTGGGTTCACGACCGCTGCTGCACGGAACTGCAAATCGCGAGTCCCGGCCATTCCATGATTCTGCGCGGCGAGTGTGTGGTGCTGGCGGCTGGCCGGCATTCAGCCGGCCTTCTTGACAGAGCATATGCGGGACATGACGAGCAGATGCTTCCGCTCACCTCCGCCGGCGAGGTGATGGCGCGGAATCTCCTCGTTGCCGAATCGGGCGGGCGCGACGAAGCCGGGAGCAGCGGACACGCCATGGAAATTCTCACCGGCTACCGCGCAGGGAACCTGGCCGCGGCCACAAGGGGACACTATGCGGCTGGATGAATTGGCTATCGACAACTGCCTGAAGTGTGCGCTGTGCAACGCCGCGTGCCCGGTATACGGCGTTCATGCCCAGTACCCCGGTCCCAAGCACCTTGGCCCGGAGCTTGAACGCCTGCGCTGTGAAGGTATTTCGGCAGACTCCACGTGGCTGGAGTACTGCCTGGGATGTCACCGCTGCGACCTCGCGTGTCCGCAGCAGGTTGGCGTGTCTGAGATGATTGCGCGCGCCAAGGCAAAGCACCGCAAGCCACTGGTTCGCGGCTTGCGCGACTGGTGGTTTGCGCGGCCCGGCCTGCTGGGCAGGCTGACCACGATTCTGCCCTCACTCTCAAACTTTGTGCTGTCGATGGCCCCCGCCCGCTTTCTGATGTCGAAGCTCATGCGGATCGCGCCGCAGCGCAGCTTCCCCAGCTACACAAGGCCGAATCTGCGCGGAACTGCGATCGGAATGTCCGGCAACGAGCGTCCGCATGTGCTTCTCTTCCCGGGCTGCTTTATTCGCTACAACCGGCCGGAATTGGGCCGCAAGGTAATCGATCTTCTGGAACGGAACGGATTTGCCGCGGAAGTTGCCGCAACGGATTGCTGCGGAGTTCCGGCCATGGCTAACGGCGACCGAACTCAGGCGCGTGCCGTGGCGCGGTCAAATGTCCGCAGAATGGCGAATCAAGTTGACGCAGGAATGCGCGTCGTCACCGCTTGCTCAAGTTGCGGGCACATGCTCAAAACTGAATTCGGCGGCTTGCTCAAGGACGATAAGGATCTCGCCGACGCGGCAAAGAGAATCGCGAGCCGGACGTTCGATGTGGCTGAATTGCTCATGATGCAGTCGGATGAGGGAACGCTCAACACCAACTTCCAAACCGCCAACCTACGTCTCGCATACCACGCGCCCTGCCATCAGAAATCGCAGGGAATCGGCCGCCCGTGGTTTCACTTGCTGGGTCAGATTCCAGGCGTGACCATCGAGGATATCGATGCCGGCTGTTGCGGAATGTCCGGCACATATGGATTCAAGCAGGAGAAGTACGGAGTCTCCATGGCGATCGGCCGGCAACTGTTCGATCGCATCGCCGCGTCGCAGCCGCAGTTTGTGGCCACCGAATGCGCCACCTGCCGGATGCAGATAGAACATGGAACCACGTTCAAGGCCATTCATCCCGCGGAGATTCTGTTGCAGGCCTACGATGGGCGGCCGCTCTAAAGGCGTGAATCGATGTATCTAAAAAAGCCGTTCATCATTGATCCGGCCATCAACGCCTGGAGATTGCGTATCTACGCTTTCTAACTCGCGCCGTCGATTCCCTCACAATCAACTCCGCATTGATCTTGATCCTGACCACCGATTCCTGGCCCGACATCAACTTGATCAGGTTCTCCATCGCCAACTGGCCCATGCGCCGCATGGGCTGGCGCACAGTGGTCAGCGGCGGCTCGGTATAGGACGCGACGAACAGGTCGTCGAAGCCGGCGACGGAAATATCTTCCGGCACGCGCAATCCGTGCATGCGAATCGAGCGCATCGCCCCCAGGGCGGTCATATCGTTGTAGCAGCAAACTGCCGTCGGAGGATTGCGCAGCGCCAGCAACATTCCCATTGCGCGCATGGCAGCTTCCGGCTTGCCATCGCCGCGAACCACGAGCTCGGGGAAAAACGGAATCCTGGCCGCATCCAGCGCCTCCCGGTAACCTGCGAAGCGTTCCGTGTCCGATTGATAACCGAACTGGTCGCCGATGAAGGCGATCCGCCGATGGCCCAACTCGATTAGATGTTCGGTCATCGCCCGCGTTCCTTCCTGATTGCAGATCATGACGGAGTGCACAAACGCCCCGGGATGCTGATCGTTTACCAGTATGATCGGCACCATCATCTCCTCGAGCAGCGGAAGATACAAGGCGCCCACTCGCGAGGAGGTCACGATGATTCCATCCACGCGCTGCTCGGCAAACGATTGAACTATCTTCTTCTCCCGATCGGGATCGGCGTTTGAGTCGGCAAGAAATACGCAATAGCCATAATCGTTGGCTGATTGCTCGATCCCGGACACGACTTCACAAGTAAAGGGATCGGCGACAGTTGTAACTACCAGTCCGATCGTGCGCGTCCGCCTGGTGACCAGGCCGCGCGCCACCGCGCTGGCCCTATAGCCTGACTCCGTTGCTATCTTCCGGATCTTTTCCGCGGTCTTGGCATTCACCAACGGGCTGTTCTGCAGAGCGCGGGAAACCGTGGGGTGCGATACCCGGGCGAGCCGTGCGATGTCCTTGATTGAGGGTTGGCGAAGAACTCGCTTTGAGGCGCCTGGCTGCGCAGTTCCATCCACTTTGTCTTTGTCAGGCACGGCACACTCTCTTCATCGCAGGCATGTAGTATCGACACCCAGTCTGTAACAGCGTGCAGGCTCAAGTCAATGGCTCAATGCATTAGCGCCGGCCTAAGGAAAGGAAAGTTCCGACTCATCTAAATCCTCACTGTATCTACCGCTCTTGCTATTGAATTGCAGGCGATTGGATGAAGCCTTTATAAATATTTGCTCTCATCGGCGGTTATCGAGCTCGCCCAGCTTCTTGCCGCGTCGTTTTCACTGTAAAGATAGCCTTTTGCAATTTCGACAAAACTAGCCAGGTCCTTTGCCATCCAGGCTTCACTTCTTTTCAATTCCCTGGCCAGAAGGCCGGCGACCGCAGGCGCTGCTTCAATAGCAGCGCGGGCATCGAGGAAAAGAGCGCGGGTACGCCGGGCAAGAACATCCTCCACGGTACGGGCCATTTCATAGCGCGCCGACCACACTACCTCGCGCGCCCGAAAGGGAAGCCGCGGATGAATGAGAGCATCGAGGCCGCTATCTTCGGATGAAAGCGCGCAAACCATCGGAAGATCCGAGCCGTAGACGCGCTCCCACTCGGATGCCGCGGCGGTCGAATCCATGGTCCAGCCGTGAATCTTCAAATCCAGCGTTCGCGACGGCCGCCTGGGGAGTGAGGCAACTTCGCAGGCGTGATCGAGCGTATCCTGTCCCATGCGCCGATACGTGGTCCATTTTCCTCCGGTAACCGTAACCAGGCCCGACGGCGAAACCAGGATCGTGTGGTCTCTCGAAAGCTTCGATGTCTTGACACCGCTTTTTTTCACCAGAGGCCGCAAGCCGGACCATACGCTTAGAATCTCGTCGGCGGCAGGCCGGCGGCCGAAGTAGCGAGCGATGTGGTCGAGGAGAAATCGCTTCTCCGAAACCAGGGCCCGCGGTTCCCTGGAGGGGCTATCGACGGACTCATCCGTGGTGCCTACGATGGTTGCTCCGTGCCATGGGATGGCGAAGAGCACACGGCCGTCAGCCGTCTTTGGAATCATGAGCGCGGTGGTTCCGGCCAGGAAGGAATGGGGCAAAACGAAATGCGTTCCCTGGCTGACAGCAAGTAACGATTCATGCGCGCCACGCTCCATTGCCAGCGTTTCCTCGGCAAAGACGCCGCAGGCATTGATCACGACCTTTGCCTGCAGATCGAAGACGGCGTCGTCTTCGCGGTCTCGCGCCTGGATGCCGGTGGTCTTGCCGCCGCTCTCGAGAAGGCCAACTGCTTCTACGTAGTTGATCGCGGTTCCGCCCAGATCCTGAAGGGTGCGTAACAGCGCGATGGCATAACGGGCGTCGTCAAACTGCCCGTCGTGATAGAGAATGCCCCCGCAAAGTCCTTCTCCAGGAAATCCCGGCAGCATCTTCAGCGTGCTTTCCCGGGAGAGAAGCTCCGATCGTCCAAATGACAAGCGGCCCGAAAGCCGTTCATAGATCTTGAGTCCAAGACCATAGTAGGGAAGCGATGAATAGCTGTAAGCGGGAACGACAAAAGTCTGATCGTGGACCAGGTGAGGTGCGTTCCTCAGCATGTGGCCGCGTTCCCGCAGAGCGTCAAGCACCAGCCTCAAGTCAAGCTGCTCCAGATAGCGGACGCCGCCATGCACGAGTTTTGTGCTCCGGCTTGAGGTCCCTTTGGCAAAATCGCAGCGTTCAACCAGAAGGGTGCGATAGCCCCGGGAAGCAGCCTCAACCGCCGCGCCCAGGCCCGTGGCCCCGCCTCCGATCACCAATACATCCCATGGCGCCGCTTGCCGGCCGAGTTCACGCAGAATGTCCGCTCTTGTTGTCACAGCTGTTTCTCCCGGCTTCAAGCGCGATCCAGGTTCGATAGAATCCAGAACGCGGCTGGTTGCGCGCAGCGGCCTTCTTGATTCCTGAAACGCTGACCTAGTGGCCTCGATCAAGCGCCGGATGACATCGCTTTCTGGCCGCATGACTCCTGAACACGCCGCCGGAGCATGTTTCTTTGGTTCGAATCGTGGCGCGTCCATTTCCTGGTAAAACAGCCCCGGCTGCCGCAAGTTCGAATGAAACAGAATCAAGAGTGTGCCGGCTACTTACAGTAGCCGGCACACTTGTTTCTTGCGGGTTAGTAGACGACCTTCAAGCCGAACTGGACAATGCGCGGCTCCAGCGTGCCGGTGATAATGCCGCCGCCAATGCTGGTGGGCGCTGAGCTGTTGTTGTCAGTACCGGAGACGGTACCGCCGCCCGAGCCACCGGGCAGATAGAAGTTTGTATGGTTGAAGATGTTGTAGAACTCCGAGCGAAACTCGATCTTGATTCTTTCCACCGGAGTGTTGAACTTCTTGTTGAAGTCTAGATCCGTCTCGTAGAACGCAGGCGACCGGCCATAGTTCTTGGGCAGGCTGCCAAACGGGCTCGACGGACCATTCGCGGTGACGTTGCCCACATAGGTTGAAGGCAACGTCATAGCTGCCGCGTTGACCCATTGGACCGTCCCGTTGGAGAGCTGCGTCCGCTGGATATAGGGGGTTCCTGAAACCAGGTTGGGGCGATAGAGGTTCTCTCCGCGCCAGTTCTGAGTAAGCATGGGCGACACGGCATTGGCCGCAGCCGGCGAATAGGTAATGTTGAAAGGCATACCGGCCTGCATGGTGTTGATGCCGCTGATCTGCCATCCGCCCAGCACGGTGTCCACCAGGCCGTTGGCGCTGCTCAGGAAGCGCTGCCCATGTCCCACCGGCAGGTCATACACCAGGCTGGTAACGTTGGTGACCGGCAGGTTATAGTCCGATTGCCCGTAGTCGCCCTCGATGTTGTATCCGTTCTGCGGGCAGGGCGTGTTGGCCTCCAGGGTGGAGGAGGCATTATCCATGTCGTGCGACCAGGTGAAGGAGTTCAGCAGGGTCAACCCAGCGACAAAACGCTGCTCGTAGCGGGCTTGCAGCGCGTTGTACGAGGAGTGGAACTCGCTTATAGCCTGGGTGATGTCGCCGTTGTTGAAGGTGGTGGTGTTGTACAAATACCCGCCCCAGTTCGGGTAGGGACGGGCAAAGGCATTCGCGGGGTTCTTCTGGTTGGCGTTGATAAAGCCCTGCAGATGGACGCCGTGGTTGCCCACATAGGCGATGTCGACCAGGATGTTCTTGGCCAGAGTCTTTTGCACGCTCAGGAACCAGCTTTCGGCATAGCCGTCCTTGGTGCCTGGAGGAATGGAGTCGATGTTGTCGGTGCCCGCGCTAAAGGTGTTGGCCAGGTTGGCGGGAAAGCCGGCTTTGAGCCGCTGGTAGCCAGGGGTATTGGTGAGTCCGCCACCGGTCGTCACCGCCGCCGGGTTGGTGACCGAGACATAGAGCGCAAAGGGCGCGTTGATGGCGATATTGTTGCCCGAACCGGCGCGCCAGTAGTGGATGAATGCGCTGCCGTAGCCGCCGCGGACCGCGATGGTGGGCGTGAGGGCAGCGGCAAAGCCAAGGCGCGGCGCAAAGTCGTGCAGGTTAGGATTGACCAGCGACTTGCCGTACACGCCGCCGCCGCTAAAGGGAGCGATGCAGGCCGCGGTGCCGCATAACGGAGAACTGGACGCACTGTAGCCAGGCTCCAGCGTCAGCATGGTCCCGGTTGAGGGGTTGAAGTTGGAGATGTAGTTGTTCCGCTCCCACCAGGGCGAACCGTACTCCCAGCGCAGTCCCACATTCAGGGTCAGCTTCGGAGCGACCTTCCAGTCGTCCTGAGCATACACGCTGTCCATCTGCTGGTAGACGTGGGTAATGTAGTAAGTCGCCAGCGAGTAGGCTTTGCTTGCTCCAAAGAGGAAGTCGGCCCAGTAGGTGTCGGCGACAGTGGAACTGGTGCAGCCCGATCCCCCCGACCCCACCGACGTGCAGGCGCTGTAAGCGCCGTTGAAGGTGAAGGAGCCATAGAGCGGATTCGAGTCCTCGATCTCCTGCCAGACTTTCTCATACTCATAGCCGAATTTCAGGGAGTGCCTGCCCCTGACCCAGGAAAAGTTCACCTTGGGGTCGAGCAGCGACGGATTCTGCCACTGCGGATTCGTGCTCTGGCGTCCGAAGGAGGTAAAGCCGCCCGAGATGGCCATCGAGGGCAGGCCGCCGGAAACATTGGAGATGCTCGGCAGGCCGGGGATGTCGGCTTTGGGGAAGGCGGTGTTGCCGACCGCAAAGGTCCACTTGCCGGCATTGGTGCCGGAGATCGCCAGGCGGGCATCCACAATCTTGTTGGCGCCCAGCAAATGAGTGTAGCCGAGCGCAATCTGCCGATCGTGAATCAGGATTTCGCCGTTGGTCTGCATATCGATCGGCTCGGGCAGAAGGTTATAGTTATGGCCAACCTCCTTGCGATCGCTGACCTTCAGGAACCAGGAGCTATTCGCGCTCTGCTGGAAGTCCAGGCGAAGGTCGCCCTTGTCTGCGTGGTCGGTGAAGGGCGCATTCAACGGGCAGTCGTTGGTGGCCACGCCGGTCGTGGATAAGCCGGCGGTCACCGTGCACTTGCCGGGCAGCGCGGCCTTGTACAGCCCCGCAATCGCCAAAGCGGTCGTATCGGCGTCGGCCTGGGCTTGAGAGGGCCAACTGGTATACGGCGTGTTCGCCGGAATGGAGATAGTTGGATTCCACGGATCCTGCACGGCGACGGCCAATTGGCCGTTGAGCTCGTTGGTCGTGGGAACGGTATCGATCACTGTCGGCGTGAGCTTCTGCCTGAACCCCTCGTAGTCGACGAAGTAGAAGAACCTGTTCTTGATTATCGCGCCGCCGAAGTTGGCGCCGAACTGGTTGCGGTTGAACACCGGCTTGAAAAACGGGTATTGAGTGCCGGTAATGGCATTGATCGAGACCGGCTTGATGTAGCCGAACGCGTTCAGATCCGTATTGCGTACGAACTCGTAAAGCGTGGTGTGGAATTGATTGCCGCCGCTCTTGCTGGCAACGTTGACGGTGGCGCCGGAGGAGCGGCCGTACTCCGCGCTCTCATTGTTGGTCACCACTTCAAACTGGGCGACGGAGTCCGGAGGGATGGCGATGATCTGGTTGTCGAAGCCCTGATTGCTCTCGCCATAGGCATTGTTGTCCATGCCATCCATCATGTAGTCGTTGAACATGCTGCGCTGGCCGTTCACGTTGAACGATCCGGCGCGCGTCAGGCTGGTCACCGCGGTGGTGGTCGCATCAGCCGGGGCTCCGTGAGCGCCGGTGACGTAATCCACCAGGTCGGAATAGTTCCGGCTCACCAGCGGCAAAGCTTCAGTCTGGTACCCAGTGATGGTCTGGCCGCGCTGGCTCGACTCCGTTTCCAACTGCAAAGCCAAGCCGCTCACCTCGACCGTGATCTGGGCTGTGCCCACTTTCAGAACCAGGTCGATGCGCGAACGCACGCCGATTGAGACGGTGATTTCGTTTGCAACCGCAGGGGCGAAACCGCTGGCGCTGGCGGAGATGTTGTAAACGCCAACGCGCAGCGATGGAATTTCATAGTCGCCCGATTCGTTTGTCTTCACTACCTCGGCCACGCCCGTGGCATTGTTCGTGACGGTAACGGTGACGCCGGGAACGGCGGCTCCCGAGGCGTCGTGGATGGTTCCGACAAGGCTGCCGTTTTCATACTGGGCGAAGGCCTTGAGAGCGGGAAACATCAACAAAAGCGCCAAAGCCGGGTACATCCACCCGGAGATTCGTTTTCCCAGGAATCGATTCGTAGCAATCATGTTGCCTCCAAAGTTGGTCGAATGGTCGAAATCATACCAAGCACTCGTGTTAACAACCGTTAAGGTTCCAATAAAAAACCCACCACCAATGACAAGGCTCCCTTTTCCCGGGGCAGCGTTGCCGCGCAACCGGTCAGCAAAGACGATGCATTTGGCGGTGGATTTCTCTGATTCCTCTTCCGCGCATAGGAAACTAGCAATCAATTGCTGCCTGTGTCAAGGAGAAACCAGCCGGGATTGGGCTTTTGATTGAGGAACAGGTCGTCAACAGATTCAGTTTTGCCTGCCTAATAATGGATTTAACTTATTTGTTTACTATTATTTAAGTGGACAGGCGATTATGGGCTATGGGCATCGTTCTACCTTCGTTCTTCTCTGTTTTGACTTGGGATTGCCTGGGTGTGAAGTTTCAAGAGATTGCAAGTCCTCGCCCGGCACCGGCTTGCATCCAGTGGCCCGGAGTTGGCCACTTGCAGCTCGCGGGCTGCTCGAACCGCGACAGCATCGTCCTCTGAATCCACATAGAAGAGACTGTAGCGAGAGCGAACCCACTGCTGCATCGGGAGCGCACCATTAAGTTGTCAGGAAAAACAAAATACGGGTAAGAGCATCGGGCTGCTGTCATTCAGATGAAATCTGCAAGCAGATGCCCGGATCCTGGAGTTGTCAGGGCGATTGCGCTTTCGTCGCATAGTGGTTCTTCGGGATGCTGACCCTGACTACCGTGTCGACTCTTTCACTGTGGAGATCAATGCTCTTATGTTGTCCGTAGGCGCATTGGGCGGCATTCCACCGCCGCACGAAACGATCAACCGCGACTTGTCGTCGAGAGCGTTCAGCATGTCCGTGACCGAGCGCGTCACGTCCGCAGGCGTCCCATCGGCCAGCACGTCGCGCGGCGGAATGTTTCCCAACAACGCAATCCGGTTGTTCGTCCAGGCCTTCATTTCCTTGAGCGTGTGCTGAATGCCGAAATTGAGCAGGTTGATTCCCGCCGCCTCCAGCATCGGCGCGCTTGCTTTCGACGGCGCGTCGTTGTGGAAGAATTTCACCGTCACGTCGGCGCTGAATGCGCGCCGCAAATAAGGCAGCCCGAAGTTTTCGAAATCCCGCCGGCTCACGAATCCGACAATGTCGTCGAGCAGAAAAATCCCGTCGATGGTCGGAAACGCCTGGCGCTGCACCGCAATCCAGTCGACCAGGAAATCCGTGATGATCCCGAGCAGGCGATGCATCAGCTCCGGTTCGGTCTTGAGCGCCTCCATAAACTCCGGCGTGCCCATCAGGAACGAGGCGATATTGAGCGGGCCGCGAGCCACCGCGAAGCGGATCTTGTGTCCGGCTTTTTCAATCTCCGGCTGAAGGTGCTGGAGCCGCTTGATAACGAATGGCAGCAACCCGTGTTTGCGCGAATCGGGCTTCTCCAGGCGCTCGACGTCTGCCGGCGAGTGCAGCACTTTCCTGGCAAAGGGGAATTCGTTTTCTCCCCAGATGCAGAGGGAGCCGAATGCCGAGGGTTCCGTGCACATTCCGTATTCCGACCAGAACCCGGGAAGGAAGATCGTCTCGTCGAAGGTCCGAATGGCCTTGAGATTATCGTCCAGAAATGTACGCTCGTCGGTGAAGTAATCCAGAATCGTGTGCCCCGCCCAATTGGGAAGCCAGGGGCTATCAATAATGAATGCTGTCGGGAGAGGACGGACCGCCTCTCCCCGAACCACTGAGACGAGCGTGTCCCACTGCTTGTCGTTCATGGCGTGCCTTCACCTCGGGGCAACTTTCGCTTCCAGGCCTCCGTCAATCAGCCTGCCAAATCAACCGGCTCCGCAACGCTCTCCATGTGCTTACTCGCGCCGGATTTCGCTTCGGACCCGCAAAAGCGGCTTTCTCGCATAAACCATAGCACAATGCCGCCCGGCTTCCCGGGATGTTGCGTCTTCGCGCCGGGGTGGACGGCGATCGGATTGCCGGAGATGGACTCACTCGGCGCGAGCTGTTCATTCGGCTATTGAGCCGGCGCCATTGACGGCGGTTGCCGATGAGGAACAGACTATTGCAGATCGGAACTCTCGTTTCCATTACGCTGAATGAAACGCGCTGTGCTATGCTACGGGGTCTCAGGTGCATGATGTAGTTGCTTGCGCGGTACGGCAAGAACATGCGCATCTTCTGCGGGAGAGGATAAGGTGCAACTGCGGCAACACACAAAGGCTATTCGGCATGTTGATCTGACCGATGTTCAGCTTGCTTCCAGCGAAACTGCGCGTGGAATCAACCGGAATATTGTTCTGGAGCTGATCCGTGCCAATCAGCCGCTCTCGCGCGCGGATCTGTCGCGCCATTCAGGGCTCCAGCGGAGCACCATTTCGCAAATCGTCGAACAGCTCATCCGGGAAAAGTGGGTGCGCGAGGGCGGTGTTGCTTCGCTGGCGCGCGGCCGCCATCCCACGCTTTTAGGGCTGAATGAAGACCTTATGGTGATTGCGGTCGATATTCACCCCGCACTGGCAACCGTTGCCATGGTCGACCTGAGCGGCCGCCTCCTGTCGCGGTCGCTGGCGCCCCTTACCTCCAATCCGACTGCTTCGACACGATTGATTTCCGACTGCATGAAGCGGATGCGGCATGCCTTTGCTGGTAAGTCGATCGAAGGAATCGGCATCAGCCTTCCCGGCAGAGTCGACCCGGGCACACAGCGTCTGATCTTCGCGCCCAATCTGCACTGGTCGGACTTCGATCTGAAGGGAGCAATCGAAAAGGAGATGGGCCTGGCGGTAAGCATGGAAAACGCCGCTACCGCCTGCCTGTTGGCGGAACTTCTCTTCGGACGTTCTCAATGGGATTCGCGACGCCGTGCTGGTGACCGTCTCTGAAGGCGTGGGAACCGGAGTCTTCGCAAATGGCCAGGTGATCACCGGCTATCACGGAATGGCCGGAGAGTTCGGTCACTTTTCACTCGATCAGTCGGGCATCCGCTGCGCCTGCGGCCGCCGGGGTTGCTGGGAGACCTTTGCCTCCTGCCATGCGGCGCTCCGATATTACCAGGAACTCCAGTCCAAGGTCGGCGTGATCACATTTCACGAATTGCTCAACAAGGCCGAAGAAGGCGACCAGTTGGCCGTCCAGGCGCTGGCAAAGCAGGCGCTTCACATCGGGCGCGGACTGGGACCGATTATCGCCGGCCTCTCTCCGCGCGTGATTCTCATTGCCGGCGACATTACCTCTGCATGGCACCGCTTTGGCTCGATCATTGAGAGAGAGGTAGCTGAACTGACGCTGGTAGGAACGCCTCCGCAGATTCTGCCCACCCACGATGGAGATATTGCGCGGCTCCGGGGAGCGGCGGCGCTTGTGTTTCAGCGGCGGTTTGTTCGGGAGCCGTCCAAGCCTTTCGATCACAGCCCACGCGTGCCCCGGGAGAGGAAAGAACCTCGACTTGCGAAGAAGGCATAGCCATAAAAACCCTCCCGCATGGCGACTGCGCCCTCCCGCTCGGCTAAAACTCGTAATTAAAACAAAACAAAAGAGATAGAGGAGAATACGCGGCTCAGCCGCCCGAGAACGAGCCTCCGGCGCCATCCGTGTGCCGAGATAAATCGCTTTTCCTCTTGACAATTTTTATAGCGTACCCCTATAGTTCGTGCCAACAACCAATACCGCTTCTTCAGATTCCGATTCTGAGTGCGGAGAGTTGGCGCCGGATGCCCCGGTTCGAGCAGGTTTGCCGGATTCAGGGGCGGGTGTCCGTTAAAACGCTCGCAGAGTTTGAAAAGACAGCAGCCAATTAACCAGTTTTCCGGAGGGTTCTTATGTCAGGAAGGCCAAAAGTCAACCATCGAGTCAATCCCGGTGCGATCAGAACATCTCTGATGGCGTTCGCACTTCTGGCGCTGTTTCTAGGAAGCATCGCCGCGCATGCACAGATCCTCTACGGATCGCTGACCGGGACCGTCACCGACAAGACCGGTGCAGTCATTCCCAACGCGACTCTCACGTTAACCAACCAAGGCACCGGGGAAGTCCGTACCGCCAAGGGCAACGGAGTGGGCGAGTACAGCGTTCTCGACGTGCTGCCTGGTGCGTATACCCTTTCCATCGCCAAGGTAGGAAACTTCGCGGGGTTCTCGCAGAAGGACATCCAGATTGAAGTCAACCGCCAGGTGCGCGTTGACGTGACGCTGCAACCGGCATCCGTATCGACGCAGGTTACCGTGACCGAGGCGGCTCCAGAGTTGCAGACCGAAACAGCAGAAGTGAACAGCGAAATCAGTCAGATGCAGCTCAGCCAAATGCCCGAGACCTCCTCTCAGGGGCGCAGCTTTGAGGCACTTTATACGCTCATCCCCGGCGCGGCATCGGTAAAGGAGCAAAACTCAACCGCTTCCAATCCCGCGCGCGCCATGTCGATCAATGAGAACGGCATGAGCATGAACGGCAACACCACGCGTATCGATGGAGCAGTCAACTATTATGGCTGGCTGCCTTATTTGATCGCCTACATTCCGCCGGTGGACTCGATCGAGAACGTCAGCGTCACCACCAACGACTTCACCGCCGAGCAGGGCCAGGCGGGCGGCGCATCGATCAAGATCACCACCAAGAGCGGCGGGCACGACTTCCATGGCGAGGCATGGGAGTATTACCAGAGTGCCGGACTGAACGCCCGGTCGTACCTTGGGACGGTGACTGCGAACACAAGCGCCATCGATCCGAACGGAGCGGTTCTCAGGAACGTCTTCGACGAATACGGCTTCAACATCGGCGGCCCGGTTTACATTCCCAAGATCATCACCGGCAAGAAGAAGCTGTTCTTCTTCGACAACTGGGAGCGCACCACGCGGCACCAGTTGATCGGCAACGGTGTATCACTGTCGGTTCCGGATACCAACATGATCAACGGCAACTTCTCCGAGGCTGCGCCCTATGCGACGATCTACGATCCGCAGCCTACGGCTACGTGGGTCAGTGCATGGACACCCACCGCCAACTGCCCTACACTGACCTACACCTCCGGCTATCTCAACTATGCATGCCGCCCGAGCTTCACCTCCGAATATGCTGAGACGGGCAGCGGCGTCAACACTATTCCTTCAAGCCGCCTGCCATCGGCCTCAGCGCCGATGGTCATGATCGCCAATTTGGCCTCGATCGCGTCCTCGATCGGCACGCCGAGCACGTCGTTCCTCAGCAACTTCATGGCCAACGACTACCACGGCTCCGCCCCCTTTGTTTACGCCCGCACCACCAACGATGCCAAGATTACCTACATTCCGAATGACAATACGCAGTTCTTCGGCAAATACAGCGTCGAGCCGTTCCAGGTCCTCGATCCGCAGGAACTGGGCGCGGCGGGCGGCGGCACCTTCGATGGCGGCCAGCCGGGCGCCGGGCACGGCAGAATCTCGAACGTGGGCATGGGCTTGAGCCACGTGATCAACGCCAACCTCGTGATGGACGCCGATTTCGGCTACACCAAACAGGCGTCGGGAGCGGAGTCGGTACTTGATCTCTCACTTGGAAGCTATGGGCTGAACGTACTGCATATTCCGGGAACGAACCTCCCCACCAACACCTCCGACCCGGATTATTGGGGCCAGCCGATTATGAGCTTTAACAGCACCTTCAGCACCATCGGCAACTCCAACACCGCCAATCCGTTCTTTTTCCGCGATAGCCAGTGGACCGGCGACGTGAACCTGAGCTACGTCAGGGGCAAGCACCAGTTCAAGACCGGATTCACCTACTACCACTTCGACATGAACCACTTCCAGCCCACTACCGGCGGCGGCGTCTCGAACGTGCACGGCGGCTTCCTGTTCGCGGGCGGCATGACCTGCGGCGGCTCGGCTACTTCGTGCGGCTCCACTGCCTACAACGATCTGGCCGACTACCTGCTTGGTCTGCCCAATTCCAACGGGACGGGCAACGCTATTCAAAAGGCGCAGCAAATTTTCGATCCCAACGCGCTGCGCTGGACGGAACTTGGCGCATACGCGCAGGACCAATGGACAGTGAGCCCGAAGCTGACCATCACCTACGGCGTGCGCTTCGAGCGCTATCCGGCGGCGTACCGCGACCACACCGGCATCTCTGAGGTGTATTTGAACCGTCCTCAGTCATCCAACGTCGAGATCGGCGGCATCATGGGCAACCCCAAGAACGCCGGCGTGGATACGGGGTACGGATTCTTCGCGCCTCGTGTCGGTTTCGCGTATCGCTTGAACGAGAAAACCGTGATTCGCACCGGCGCCGGTATGACCGTCGATCCGGACAGCATGCGCGAGCTGCGCGACGAATACCCCTTCGATATAGCGCCGAACTACGCCTCGACCGGAGCGGGAACCATCGCGGTGGATCCGGCGAATGGCAACGCGGCCATGCCTATTGGTGGCTGCGGCGTGACCTCCTCAACGGCCTGCTACGGCATTCCGATTCCAGTCGTACCCAACTATACCTCAGGCTACCTGGCGTTGCCGGTCGCCCAAGGCACCAACGCCTTGTGGCCGCACTTCCGCCGCGGCTACATCGAAAGCTGGAACCTGTTTGTGCAGCGCGACCTGGGCGCGGGCTTCGTAGCCAACGTGGGCTATGTGGGCGATCTGTTCGTCCGCCAACAGTCCAACGTAAGTCCTTATAATGCGGCGCCGCTGCCCAGTGCAAGTACGCCTTGCATGGCCAACGGACAATGGAACACTGCCCTTACCGGTTTAACCGGCAGCTGTACAAGCTTTGGGACCTCCGCCAACGAAATCATCAACTCGCAGAATTGCGCCGCAAACGGCTGGTCAACGTGCGCTACAAGCGCCGGCTTATACAACACCGGCGGCATTACCATGAACGGGCCGATCTTCAGCGCGAATTACAACGGCTTGCAAGGGCAAGTGACCCGCAATGCCGGCACGAACGCTTCGATTGGCCTGGTCTACACGTACTCACACGCCTTCAACTATGCAGACAACGGCGCCGGGACGGGATCGTCAGGCCCGCCGTTCGCCTATCCCGGGTATTACAAGCAAAACCGGGCGCAAGCCAATCAGGACCAGAAGCACAACGTGCAGATCTGGGGCATCTACAAGCCGCCCTTCGGCTACGGCCAGAAGTGGGCCAACACGGGCGTGGTGTCGGAGATCCTTGGCGGATGGCAGTTGACCGGCCAGTACAGCTACTTCGGTGGCCTGCCGTTCTCAGTCACCGCCAACAGCAACACGCTCAATGCACCGGGCAGCACGCTCTATGCCCAATTGGTTGCGCCATATCAGACTCTGCACGGCCACAACCGGACCTTCGGCAACACCGCAGTTTCCGGCGGCAAGCCATGGTTCAATCCGGCCTCGTTTGCCAACCCAGTAGAGCCGGCGTTCAGCACCGCAAATACGGCCATCGCCTCGCCGGTCTTCGCAAACACCCACCGCAACGAGTTCCGCGGGCCTGGCACTGGTGTCGTCAACGCGAGCATGTTTAAGGGCTTCCGCGTATACCGTGAGAGCGAATTCAAGGCCGGCGTAGAAGTGTTCAACCTCTTCAATCACCCGTATCTGAACCTGAACAGCCCGGGCGCCACCGTGCCCACGACGGCTAACGTCAACGCCGGCAACTACGGAACGTTCGGTTTGATCACCTCCTTCGGACCGCCGTACTCCCAGACGCAGGGCGCGCGTTCGATGCAGTTCAGCGGAAAGTTCAACTTCTAACCCGTGAATGTTGTAATCCGTGAATGACAATTTGTGCGGCAGCTCTTTCACGAGCTGCCGCACATTTTTTTGCCGGAAGCGGAGGAATGCCAGGCCGTTCGAGAACGCAGCTTACTGCTTGTTGAGGTCGTAGTTCATGTAGACGACATGGGTCTGGAGATACTCATCCAGGCCGTGCCTGCCGTCGGCGCCGCCAATGCCGGACTTGCGCCATCCAGCGTGGAAGCCCTGCATGGCCTCGAAGTTCTCGCGATTCACATAGGTTTCGCCGAACTTCAACTCGTTCGAAGCTCGCATGGCCGCATCCAGGCTGCGCGTGTAAATGGAGGAGGTCAATCCATACTCGCAGTCGTTGGCATAGCCGATAGCTTCATCGAGGGTTCTGAAGGTGGCGATGGGCAACACCGGCCCGAAGGTTTCCTTCTGCATGATGCCGGTCTCCTGTCGGCAGTGGGTCAGCACCGTGGGCTGGTAGTAGTAGCCGGTCCGGCTCTCGTAGTTGCCGCCGCACTTCAGTTCGGCTCCGTCCTTGAGCGCCTGCTCCACGGCCGCATGCACCAGCTCCCGCTGCCGCTTGCTCACCAGCGGTCCCATCTCGGTATCCGCCGCAAGTGGATCGCCGACCACCGTTTGCCGCATGGCGGCCACGATCTTTTCAGTGAATTCTTTGGCGGCCGATTCGTGGACATAAACCCGCTCGGCGCAGTTGCACACCTGCCCGGTGTTGATGATGCGCGAGGCCCGGATGGCGCGAACGGCGAGGTCGATGTCCGCGTCGCCCATTACGATGGCCGGCGCCTTGCCGCCCAGCTCGAGCGAAACCTTGGTCACGTTGTCGGCTGCCGCACGCATCACGGCGACGCCGCCCTCTACGCTGCCCGTCAGGCTGACCATGCCCACCTTCGGATGGCTGGCCAGCGCCTTGCCCACCACCGGGCCGGAGCCGGAGACCAGATTGAAGACGCCTTTGGGCAGCGACGACTGGGCTACCAGCCGCACAAACTCAAAGGCATTGTTGGGAGTTTCGCTGCTGGGCTTGATCACGATGGTGTTGCCGGTGACCAGGGCGGGCGCCATCTTGCGCACGATCAAAAAGAAGGGGAAGTTCCAGGGCAGAATGCCGGCTATCACGCCGATGGGCATCTTGTAGAGCAGAATGTTCTCGCCGGGTCGATCGCTCTGGATGATCTCGCCTTCATAGCGGCGGGCAAACTCCGCCATGTAATCCAGGTAGTCGGCCGAAAAGTCCACCTCAACCTGGGCGAGCGCGAGAATCTTGCCCTGCTCCTCGGTGATGACGCGGGCCAGGGATTCGCGGTTGGCGCGAATCAGCATGGCAATCTCCCGCAGGTAGCCCGCCCGGCGGATTGCCGGCAGCGAGGCCCAGCTCTTCTGCGCCCTCTCCGCGGCCAGCACGGCCCGGTTCACGTCTTCCACCGTGCAGGCTGGAAACTCTGAGATCACTTTCTCGGATGCGGGGTTTACCACCTGCAGCGCGCTGGCAGACGCCACAAATTCACCGTCGATCAGCATCTCGTAGCGTTGAACACTCATCTCGGTTGCGCTCATAAGAACAAGTCCTTTCTGCATTTCCGTCCCAGGGGGGAAGACCTGGCGCCGAGGGGCCTTGGCGACCACCCCTGCGATGAAACCAGTCCAAGAAGATCCCCAGGCGCGGATTGCGTGCACGCGCCGGAGCCGAGACCATGATAGTTCGTTGCATGCGAAGGGGAAAGAGGGAGCAGATTTCAAAAGCTGGTCAACGCCACTCTGACGAGGCAGCTTCGCCGGCTGCCCCGTCAAGCGGAATCGCTTACCCCTGGTTCAGGAACTTCATGAGATTGTCGTAGCTGATCCGCAGGCTTTCCAGTGGCGGCCGGTCCGTCTGGTCCTGCTCCACAAACATGTAGGGAACATGATCCTTGCCGGTAATGCGCAGAATCGCCGTCCAGTCCAGCGTGCCCAGGCCCACTTCGGTAAAGTGCGCGGAGCCCGGACCCGTATCCAGCGAAGTCGGCACATTCGGCTTGCGATCCTTCACGTGCAGCGACTGGATGCGGTGACCATATTTGCGCAGCATGGCCACCGGATCGTGCCCCGCCTGCGCCACCCAGTAGCAGTCCATCTGCCACTGCACCAGTGAGGGGTCGGTATTCTGCAACAGGATTTCCAGGCCCGTGATGCCGCCGTATTCCTTGAACTCCACGTTGTGGTTATGGAAGCCGAACTTCATGCCCATCGTCTTCGCCTTGGCGCCCCAGGTGTTGTACTGGTCGGCCCCGCGCTTGTATCCATCGGCGGAGTTGGCGATGTTCGCAGGGATGATCGAGCACACAACGCACTCCGCCCCAAGGTCCTTCGCATAATCGAACCGGGAATCGAAGTCGCCGTATCCAAAATGCGCGCTCGGCGCCGCCAGGCCGGCATCCAGAATGGCCGCGCGCAGCTCCTTGGCGCTCATCTTGTACTCCGCCACATAAGTTTCCACATTTTGATAGCCGATCTTGCGGATCGCCTTCAGCGTTCCCGGCAGGTCGTCCATCAGGCTGCGCACGGTGTAAAGCTGGACACCCAATGGCCGGTCAGCCTTTTTAGCAAAGGCCAGCGGCTCCAGACCCATTGCGGCCGCCCCGGCTGCCGCGCTGCCAAGGAACTCTCTTCTCGTTTGCACTGTGAACTCTCCTCTCCACTGCGGGACCTGAATTGAGCGCTTTCAAGGGCAGCATCAATCTATTTCAATCGTTTAAACCTGTCAACGGCAAACCCAGCTCGGCACAATCGGGTCGGAGCCGAGTTGCGGTCACATACCCTGAACGGCGCCAAAGCCGATTGAACGGCCCGCGGCAGTCACGCATCGACTCACTTCCGGGGCTGATTCCACGGCCAATGGTCAGGTTACGCGCCGCGTTCTTGTTCCGAACGCATGTCGCCATTGACATCCGGAGCGCCACGGAAGATACTGTCTCGCAATCTTCACTTTGTGTCTTCGATTTGTTGGAGTTCTGCGTCGCATCGTAGTACCGGGGGTTTGTGTAACCTGCGAGGCGGCAATTACAGTTGACCCGCTCACCAGCGAAAGGAGCGGTCATGCTTTCTGCCGGTCGGAGAGAACGATCTCGTCTCATCTGTGTTGCCGTCTTTCTGGCGGCGCTGCTTGCGGTTCAAGGATATGCGCAAGCGCCGCCATCGATTCCCCCAGACGTGCAGGCCATCATGAACAAGCTCAGTTCCGGAAAGCCCATCACCCCGCAGGAGCAGCAGCGGCTCCAGTCGTGGGGCCAATCGATGGCCAAGGGAATGACTCCCTCTGCCGCTGCATCGGGCGCCGCGTCCCCATCGAACGGCTCGCCACTGCAGGGGCAGCCGGGCGCCGGCAAGATCTCCTTTACGCAGCTCTGCCCAAAGCCCTCGAGCGTCGCAATGCCCTCCACGCCGCCCACCGCCAGTGAATACCGCGCTCTTGTCCAGAGTCTGGCCGCGCGATATGGCGCCAAGCTTGACGCCCAAACCCGCATTGGAATCGATGGCGCCCTGACGCAGGCCGGCGCCAACGCCGGCTCCTTGCCTGCGCTGCTCGTGGTTGCCGGAGCCATCAATGAAGCCGTGTACGCCGGCGCTGTTGCCGCCGAGCGCAACCCGCTCGACGTGAATGCCGCAAACAATCTCGGCGTCAGCCTTGACCAGGCCGGCGATTACCCTGATGCGGCCCGCGTGCTTCTTTATCTCACTTCGATGCGGCCGCAATCGCCGCTCGTCGGCGTGAATCTGGCCTGGACCTATTTCAATGCCGGCTCGGCCTCAGCGGCAAAGAAGCAGTTCCTGCGCGCCCAGGGCCTCGGACCCGATATGGCCGCTCCCGAGGAAGGTCAGGGACTGATTGTCGGCTGCCAGGGCGATATGAGGTCGGCCAATACCCTGCTCGGCTCATCACTGAAGAAGGGCTATTCCACTGCAGGTGCCGTCGGCCTTGTGGCGACGCAGCAGGCGCTGCAATCAGAGTCCGGCTCGGCTACCGATGCCGGTTGGACGCCGCCGGAATCGGAACCGCCCCCGAATGCCGATACGATGATCCCCGATCTGAAAGTGCCCGAGCATCTCCAGTATTCCCCGGATTATGCAGCCGCCCTGACTCAGCTCCGGCAGCATTCCCAGTCCCGGTTCGTCGACCTGGAGAACCAGATGATGGCGGCGGGGCAGCGCGTAGTCGCCATCAACCAGCGCGGCCGGCAGCAAGGCGAGGGGGCAATTAACCTGCCCCTCACCTTTGAGGCCGAGCTCTTCGAGTTCAAGGAAGTGGTCGACCTCTCCTACTACGCTCGTTTCCGCAACATGGATCAGGTCAACAAGCAGGTCACCCAGGCCATGAACGCGAACGAGGAAACCACCGTTACCACCATGGGTGGCGATTCTCGGCAATTCGAGCAACTCAACACACAAATGACACAAATGCAGAAGGAAGCGGACGGCTGCGGCTCGAACGGGGCCTGCTGGGAAAAATATGAGCAACAGTTAAAAGATGTATTGGCGCAGGTGGACCAGCTCAGTTATCAGATGTGTTTGCATTCGAAGCAATCGATCGACGGAAGTTACATACAAACTCATAAACTGTGGAAAACCCAATGGGATGACTTCCGCCCTGCTTCCGCCGACCTCTACGCCTTTACCGATCCCATCCTCAAGCGCGTTTGGGTGCCGGCACTCTACGATTTCCTCTCGCTGCAGCGCGAAGCCATGGTGTATTCCCTTTACACTCCCCTGGCAGGCGCAGCCGCAGGACTGGTCAAAATGGGCGATGCCTACAGAGACATGAAGTGCGTGCCTCCGCCCCCCAAAGAGACCAAGGAAGAAGCCAGCCCGCCCGACTTACCCAAGGAAACTCCGCCGCCCTGCCCTCTGGGAAATGGCATAGGCTTTGGGCTTCTCGTTGTTTCCGTCCACCTGGGTTGCGATTCCGCTTCCATCGAAGGAGGAGAGGCGCTCAAGTTCAAGGCGAGCCGCAATTTCCCCACTCACTCCACCACGCTTTGGGCCGGCGTGGGCGCGGGCGCCTCGGTCGGCGTTGACGCGCCCATGCTGGGTTCCTTGACGCCCAAAGCTTCTCTCTCCGCCGAGGCCGGCCTCGGCGTCACCATCGGGCAGAACGGCACCGTCTCCGATGTATTCGTCAGTTCCGATCTGTCGGCGAAGGTCTCTGCCGGAAAAATCGACACCGGTCCCATTAGCCTGCCGCAGCCCGGCACTTCCATCGGCATGTCCGCCTCCGGCGTCTATTCCCTTGAAAACGGCGCCACGCTCAGCGGAAACATCGCCGGCATCATCGGCGGAACCATCCATTAAGCCGGCTGCCCCGCTGTCGGCGCGTGTTTGTTTCTGCAGCTAGCAAACTCCCACCCGCACCAATCACCAGCCGCCCAACCCGATGAGCCCCGTGTCAGCACACGACTTCACTTGTGCCGCGTATGCAGCGAGATGAGAGTGGGCATTAGCCCCTGCGGGTCCAAAACGAAGACAGGCGCGCCCCATCTGGGCGTCAGGGCGCCCATCTTGCGCGCCGCTCCGGGGACTGATGCGTAACCTAACTCTTCCTGGAGGTAACGGCGGAGAACGCGGTTACCACTTGGGTTACTCGTTTGCCGCCGCAGAGTGGACACGCCACGCCGCCCTTTTCGAGTTCCGCGATGTGCAGAGTCTGGGTGAACTCCTTGTTGCAGTCCTGACAGAGGAAAACGTATGTGCACATGGTCGCTCTCCAGCCATATGATAGCGCCGCTGGTTGTCTGCGGAAAGCCTGATTGACCGTTCTCAGTGTTTTTAGATCGGCGCGTTCCTTTCTCCTGGATTACGGACGACTCGGAAGCATGGGAAACCTTATTTCACTTGGCCACAATCAGGTTGCTGGGCCCAGGCAGCTTGATCAGGCGTGTTTCGGTGAATCCCGCGGCCTCCATCCATGAGGTATATTCAACCTCGCTGTAACTGGCGCCGGCCTCGGTGCCGACCAGCATGTTCAGTGAGAACAGCGCCGCGTGTTGCGGCCCGGTCTTGTCGGGATTGAGGATGAAGTCCTGCACAACCAGGCGGCCGTTCGGCGCCAGTGCCCGGCGGGCACGGCGGAAGATATCCAGGTTTTGCTCCTCTGAAAACATATGGCAGATCGCGTTCAACATGATGACATCGTAGCCAAAGCCGAAATTGTCGCGCAGCATGTCTCCAGCGCGAAGGCTGACTTGTGCTGCGACGCCTGCCCTGCTGACGTATTCCGTCGTGAGCAGCACTACTTCCGGTAGATCGAGGATCTCGCACCTCACATCGGGAGATGCCTTTGCGAACGCGATGGAGTAGGCGCCGGAGCCGCCCCCCAGATCGAGGATGCGGCGAACACCGCTGGTGCCTAGAGCCTTCACCACAAGTGGGGCGCGGTCTTTGGAGTTGCGCTGCATGCCGGCAATGAAGTTGGATGTCCATTCGGATGCATTGTCCTGATAGATCGGAACACGCGTGCCGCGGCGCACCGCTTCGGTCAGTGTGCTCCAGCGATGCCAGATGTTGGCTGTGTGCAGCAGGCCGCTGCGGTGGTTGTCTTTTGCCCCCTGAACAAAGAACCGTGCGGACTCGGGCGTGTTCCTGTATTCGTCACCGCTCTTCGAGAGCAGTCCGAGAGCGACAAGCGCGTTCAGCAGCATGGCTACAGCGCGAGCATCCGCGTGCACCCGGGTCCCGATCTGTTCAGCACTGGCCCCCTCCCCGACGGCGGTAAAGATGTCGAGTTCAAGGGCCGTGAGAATGCAACGGCTCGGCATGTAGCCGCGGATCATCTCATTCAGGCGGTCGGGGAACGTTCCTGCTTGGTCGCGGGCAGCCATCGCTTGACGGAAATGCTCCCCATGCTCCATCGACATGGCCTTCATCGCGGAGGCGTCGTTCCACATGAGCCGATCGACGGGTTTGCCATTGAGCAGATGCTGACCGGCGATTTCAGGTATATCGGACGGTTGCACGCGCCGGTACCATACCCCTTCCGGGTAGACCACCATCACGGGCCCCTCATCGCACAGGCCCATGCAGCCGCAGGTAGTGAGTTGCACATCGCCGCCGAGGCCGCGTGCCTCTATCTCGCGATCCAACTCATTGAGCACTGCGAACGACCCGTTGGCCGCGCACGAGGGTACCCCTTCCGGCTTCTGTTGTGTGCAGACGAAGAGATGAAAGCGGAATGGTTCCATCGCGATCTCCCATCAGAGATCAATGTTAACGCTTCATCTTTGCTGCCGCAGAGGCCGGCTCGGGGAATCTCAGCTGCCTTGAGGCAGAAACCGCTCTGCACAACGGCCCGCCCCGAAATCAACCAGAGCCAAGGTCGCGAACAGAATGGCGGATACGGCCCGCGGGCACTCGTTCGCTCTGAGGAAACCCAGGTGCTGGAGCCTCAACCTGCATCTGCTGGCGCGTCCTGGGCCCCTGCGCAGGGAACAACTTGCACCGGGCACAGGAACCGGGTGGCTGAATTGTTCCAGAGATTCGGCTCTAGTGTCATGAGTCAAAAGTTCCCATCACAAATCGAACCGGCAAGACTTGCGGCGCCGCCTTGCCATTGCAGTGAACGACGACTGAGGTCTCATCCCACCGCACCACTCCGCTGACTTGCTGACTCGCTATTCCCGCGAAGCGGGAGCTGACTTGCTGCCGTTATCCAAAGACTTCAACGAATTTCTGCAACGAACTTCAGATTCACCACGCTAGTCTACCGTCTCCGAAATGACTATACAGGCAGTGTCTGTTTCGCTCGCTGGATTTTGCGCAGGATGTCCTCGCCTTTGGCGTTCCAGGTGTAGCGTGTCGGGTTGGCGTTGCGTTCGGCCAGATAAGCCAGAATCTGATCGCATAGATCCTTCACGTGCCGGAAGCTGCCTTCGCGCACCACATCCTCGGTAATGTCGCGAAAGAACCGTTCCACGAGATTCATCCACGAGGCCGACGTGGGTGTGAAGTGCAGATGGAAGCGCGGATGCTTGGCCAGCCATGCCCGCACCTCCGGGTGCTTGTGGGTGGCGTAATTGTCCACGATCAGATGCAGATCCAGGCCCTTGGGGGTCTGGCGGTCGATCCTCTTCAAGAAGCGCAGCCACTCTTGATGCCGGTGCTGACCGGCCAACATGGAAACTATCTTTCCTTCCAGATAGTTTAGGGCGGCGAACAGCGTCACTGTCCCATGACGAATGTAGTCGTGGGTGGCGGTGCGGATATGGCCTATGCCCAGCGGCAGTGCAGGCTGGGTCCGCTCCAGAGCCTGGCATTGGCTCTTCTCGTCGCAACACAACACCAGCGCCTTGTCAGGAGGATTCAGGTACAGGCCGATAACATCCCAGAATTTCTCCTCGAACCTGGCATCGTTGGAGATTTTGAATGTCCGCGTCAAGTGCGGCTGGATGTCGTTGCTGGACCAAATCCGCTGTACCGTGCTCGGAGATACCTTTTGCGCCCTGGCTATCGACCGGCAACTCCAGCGCGTCCGGTTGGCTGGCGGCTGCACAGCCCCCGTTAGGATGGCTTCTTTTACCTTGCTCTCCAGAATCGGCTTGCGTCCCCGTCCCGGCGCGTCCTCCAGCCCCGCCAGGCCCCGCTCGCGAAAACGTTGGCGCCACAAGCGCACCGTGTGACGATTCACCCCCAATTGCCGCGCCACGGCCAAATCCGGCTCACCGGCCGCCGACATAAGCACAATCCGGGCTCGCAAAACATTCCGTTGTTCCGAGGTCTTCATGCGAACCGTACGTTCCAACGCCTTCCGATCCGGCTCGCTCAGCACAATTTCGGGAAAGGTGGGCTCCATGCCCTACAATCTATCATATCGTCCCTTATTAGTCTAGACATTTAAGAGACACAACACTAGGTCCCTGACAGCTTGAAGTTGTACCAATGATGGGTGCCCCACCCTCGCGACGCTTTTGTTTTTGTCGCTAGTGTCCCGTCTCTAAAGTTCATCCCATAAATGCTGTCATCCTGAGCGACCGTACACTGAGAGGCTGTGACTTTTTCGATGCTCTCTGGAATATGGAGCAGGTTTTCCAGATGGATGCAGTTTATAAGCAAGACATGAGCGAATTCTGTGGTGAGCAGACCCATTCAGCAGTGCGTTTGCGGAGGCCGGAGCGTCGTCAGGTGGCGATGTTGATCCATTGCCCAGACGATCTGGTGAGTGCGAACCATCCTGTGCGCATGGTGATGGCGGTGGTGGAGAAGTTTGACCTGGAGCGGTTCCACGCGCCCATCAAGGCTCGCCAAGGGCAGGCCGGCCGGGACGCGACCGACCCTCAGCTTCTGGTGGCATTGTGGCTGTACGCGTGCATACGCGGCATCGGCTCGGCGCGGGAGCTTGCGCGGCGATGTGAGGACAGTGCGGCTTTTCGCTGGTTGTGCGGTGGGGTGGGAGTGAATCACCGCCTGCTGTCGGATTTCCGCACCGATCACGGCGCGGCTCTGGACGAGCTTTTCACGCAGGTGATCGCGTCTCTGGTGGACAAGGAAGTGGTGCGGGTAAGCCGCGTCAGCCAGGACGGAGTGCGGGTTCGGGTGAGCGCGGGGGCAAGCAGTTTTCGCCGTGAAGAGCGGCTCGAGAAGCTGCTTGAAGAAGCTCGCCGTCACGTAGACGAGTTGCGGCGGCAAGTGGACTCCCCGGAGCATGCGGCGCTTTCGGCGCGGCAGCGTGGAGCGCGTAAACGGGCCGCGGCCGAGAGGCAGCGGCGGCTTGAGGAGGCCATTGCGCAGTTGCCGGAACTGAAGCAGAAACAGGCCGAAGCGGCGCGTCGTGCGGGCAGGGGCAAGCGCGGCCAGCAGATCCGGGCGCGTCAGCCGCGGGTCAGCACCACCGATGCCGAAGCGCGGGTCATGAAGATGCCCAACGGCGGCTTCAACCCGGCGCTGAACGTGCAGTTGGCAACCGATACGGAAAGCCGCGCCATCGTGGGCGTGGAGGTCAGTAACGAAGGCAGCGACAGCGCCGGGCTGAGCGAGCCGATGCGGCGCCAGGTCGAGCAGCGAACCGGCGGCAAAGTCCGGCAGCAGTTGATTGACGGCGGTTACATCCGCACACAGGACATCGAGCAGGCGCAGGCCCATGGAGTGGAACTGTTCGTGCCGCCCAAACCCGCCAGGCAGGCTCGGAATCAGGACCGCGAACTGGAACCCAAACGCGGAGACACAGAAGCAGTACTGGCCTGGAAGCAGCGCATGTCCAGCGAGGAAGGAAAACAAATCTACAAAGAGCGGGCCTCGACCAGCGAAACGGTCAACGCCGACCTCAGAAGTTATCGTGGCCTGAGCCAGTTCACGGTGCGGGGGTTGCAGAAGGCCCGGTGCGTAGCGTTGTGGTGCGCGCTGGCCTACAACCTGATGCACTTCGCTACCGTGCTGTTGAGCTAACCGGCCAGAAGGAGCAAAAGCACAGGCCCGCGGCAAGCGAATCAACGTGAAACTGAAACCCGGCGCACCATCGAAATACCACTCGACCTCGACACCGCCGAGCAAAAGCGCAATTTCGACTGCTCCCGGTGCCGAATTTCGAATTTAGTCACAGCCTCTGAGCGCAGCGAAGTGGCAGGGAGTCGAAAGCCTTCCCTGAGCCTGCCGAAGGGGATCTGCGTTTTGGACGCCTCCGGCATGGCGCCAAGCCGGGTGCCCCAGGTCCGGGGTCCCCAGCGAGCGATCTTTGATCGCTGGGGTGAACGTTGGGTCTTCGTCCGTGGGGTGGAGATCTCGCTTCTGAGACCTGGGATTCCGCAAACCCCAACTCAGGATGCCTTGAAAGGGCATGACTTCAGTCATGCCACAAGCAGATGAAAACAGACCGGGGCTTTACAGGCTGCGGAAAAACTCGAGACGGAGGGAGGCCGGGGTTTCAACCCCCGCATAAAGCCAACAGAATTAACGCGGGCTTCAGCCCTGGAGGGTCACTTTCCGCCAACTTCGCCCGAGATCCGAGTTTTTCCGCAGCCTCTTTAGCCCCCGAGGGGCCGGGCGCCGGGTGCCCCGTTCTTTCCGCGCTTTTGGCGGAAAGGGTCGGTTAGCACGACCCTCCATCAACCTCTGTCGGATTTCGCATCTCGAAGGACGCATAGTCGCCCTTTTACTCAACCGGGTGGGATCGGTAACCGCAGCCCGGCCAGCGTACCCGAATCTCAGCAGCAAGTCGGGCCAGGAAAGTCGGACACTAGGTCTCTGACCGCCTGTTGATGTAACAAAAATGGGTGCCCCACCCTCGGCGCGTCCTTGCTTTTGCGCCTAGGGTGGGAGACCGCCGCACTCGATCGCAAGGAACGAAATCACGCGGTCAGAGGCCTAGGGCGTTTCAAGGGACCATTAAATCTTAGAACCCCGGCTGCCGGGATGGGATATAGTTGGAGGCGTTCACACAGCAAGAGGTCCTCCGCGCTCTTCGCGAGCCAGCCCAAGGTGCACGTTCGATGGGTATCGTTTCTGAATTGCAGTCAAAAATCCTTACCCGCAGCACCGCCCCTGGCGAGTACCAGGTCTACAGTGCGGCCCTGGAATGGGATCTTGTTGAGCCTATCGTCATTCAAAACGCAGATGACCTGAAATCGAGGAAGTTCTGGCGCGACCGGGTTACCCCCTATCACCATCAAGTCACGAATCTCATCACGTTTTGCCGACGCCTGCCTGTAACCCTTCTTGCGGACGACGTAGGCCTCGGGAAAACGATCAGCGCCGGGCTGATTATGAGCGAACTTATCTCCCGCGGGCGACTTTCCAAGACCCTGGTCGTCTGCCCTAAGCTCCTCGCGCCCCAATGGAAGGAGGAGTTGGAAACAAAATTCGATATCCCCGCCGAGATTGCCATCGGAAGAGAGCTTCTTGGGGCAGGCCCATCCGAGGTGGGGGCGATCATCACAACATACAACTCCGCTCGTATGTATCTCGAAGCGATTCCCAATGATCGCTTCCAAATGCTGGTACTCGATGAAGCCCACAAGCTGCGCAATTTGTATGGCGTAGAGAAAACGCCTCAAGTCGCAAAGACTTTTCGCAAGGCACTTGAAAATCGCAGGTTCCGATTCGTCCTCATGCTGACCGCCACGCCGATCCAGAACCGGCTTTGGGATCTATACTCTCTGATCGATCTGTTAACCGTGGCCCGGGGACACGAAAACCCTTTTGGCAGCGAGGGACTCTTCCTCCGTCGATTTATCGCCGATCGGGGAGATCAGGCCCGCCGTCTGAATCCTGCAGCACGAGACCAGTTTCGGAACATCGTGTACGGCTATATGTCCCGTGTGCGCCGGGGCGACGCCAAGCTCTACTTTCCCGATCGCGTGGTGCAGATGCACCGCGTGAACCCAACAGCGGCCGAACTGGAACTCATCAGCGCGATCGCTAAACCGATCCAGAGGCTCAATCGCCTAGCGCAGATTTCCATCCTGCAGGCGCTGACGAGCAGCCCGGAGGCGTTGTCCGCTCAACTCACGAATATGGCTCGCAGAGGCACTGTTTCTGAGGAACTTGCGGCGACAGTGCGGGCAATTGTCGCCAAAATGCCCCAGAGCGCGAAACTCCACGGACTCGAGATCCTTATCGAGAAATTACGCGGGGAAAACTCTGAACGGTGGAGGCTCGTTGTTTTCACCTGTCGTAGAGAAACCCAGACAACCATCCAGACCTTCCTCGAGGAGCGGGGACTCAAAGTCGGGATCATCAATGGAGAATCGGGTGCTCGAAACCAGGAAACTCTCGCGAGGTTCCGAAAGAATCCGCCAGAATGCCGGGTGATTGTTTCGACAGAGGCCGGGTCCGAGGGTGTCAACCTCCAAGTCGCCAATGTGCTCGTTAACTATGATCTGCCGTGGAATCCTATGATCGTTGAACAACGGATCGGTCGCGTACAGCGGCTGGCGTCGGAGCACGCCCACGTGAGCGTTTTCAACATTATGCTCCGCGGCACGTTCGAGGAATACATCGTAGGGAGGCTTATGGAAAAGCTTCAAATGGCCGCGCATGCGATCGGCGACATCGAAGCTCTCCTGGAAGCATCCGATATTGGCGAAGGCGAGGAGGACGCAGCCAAGAACTTCGAGGAGAGGATTCTAGACCTGGTACTCGCTGCGCTTGCGGGAAAAGACGTTGCAAGGGAGACGCAGCTCAGGATGGAAAGTATCGAGAACGCAAAGGCGGAACTCGCGCGCTCCGAAGAGACCATCAATAATCTGCTTGGGAGTATGGAAGGCGCGGAATACGTCGGCCCACGGGCTCCTCGGCTTCCCGAGGTTAAGCATTCAATGGATCCGCGCGAGTTCGCGCTTCGGGCGCTTCAATGCGTCGGCGTCCAACTTACCCAAAAGGGTCCCGACCTTTATCGCGCCGAGGAAGATGGAAGATGGGAGTATGTCCGCTTTGGAGAAGCTATCATTCCCGAGGTACGGACCACGCTTTATGCACCGGGCTCCCCGGCCTTTCAGCATTTGGTAAGCCGCCTGACCGCCTCAGGCCTCCATGAAATCACTGACATCGACGCCGAACCGGTGAAAACAAGCGTAGCGGTTGCGAAAGGTTGGGCATCGGCGTTCGGGGCAGATTTGCAAAGAGCGGAGGTTGAGGACGCAAGGCGCACATTCGGCGGCATCGCTTTGCTTCGCGTCCGGGCCACTGTGGCCCATGACAGCTATGAGCGGCTCATCCGGGTGCCGTGCTCGCGCGAGAACCATCGGGGACCCGCAACCCGGTCAGCACTTGCAGCGCTCCCGAAGACTATCGAGGAGCCGCTGTCGGTTGGCGTCGACGCCGAGAAGCTCATAAGTGCAGCCCAAGTCGACGATGCAATCTCGGAGTTCTGCCGTTTCTATCTGGAGAGGCGTGAACAGGAGCTGCGATCCGCAGGAGGGGACGAACGGAAGCGAAAAAAGCTGGAAGACGACTTCACACCCCGACTCCAAGTCTCCCTGGTCGGAATGACGGGCGAGGTCCTCCGGGAGGTCAACGTGCGGATTCACTACTCTTTTGGCGGCCAAGGCGATTACGAAACCACGCTATCCGTCGCTCCCCATGATGAGGGGATCCTAGATGCACCGAAGATGGGTACATGTGCAAAAAGCGGCCGGATCGTGCCCACCACTTGTTTGGGTCGATGCGAATTAACCGGAGCAGAGGTGCTGAGTCATCTGCTCCTGACTTCGGAAATCAGCGGGCGCCACGCGCTGCCGGAGTGCACTACTCGATGCAGTCTAAGTGGAAAACGCATATTGCAGGACGAAGCGGAAGCGTCATCGGCTACCGGGAAAGTCGTGGCAAAGAGCCTGTTGAAAACCTCGGCGTCGAGCGGCCGAAGGGCAGAGCCAGAGTACTTTTCGGTTTGCCAGTTCACAGGTGCGGAGGTGCTGAAAGACGAGCTTGCCGTGAGCGAGATTTCGGGCAAGCGTTATCGCGTCGATGAGCAGATGCGCTCCGCCGCATCAGGCAAAACAGGACACCAACAAGAATTCATCACCTGCTACGAAACGCGCGAACCGATTGCAGTTTCAGAAGCAGAGCAGTGCGAGGTGACGGGCCGCCAAGTTCGGCGGGGAGTCTTGCAGGTATGTGAGGTCACTGGGAAGAGGGTTCTCCCTTCCGAACTGGAGCAATGTATGGTCACAGGAAAGCGTGCCTTGCACCGGTTCTTCGTACCAAGCAGTATTTCTCAGGGCCGACTCTTGCAGGGTGCGGCGATCAGGTCCTCGACGGGCACTTTTTGCACTCCGGCAGAATCGCAGCTCTGTTTTTGGAGCGGTCAGAGGTGCCACCCCGACGACCTCCGCATGTGCACGCTAACGGGACTGCCAATCCATTTAACGTTTGCCTCGGACAACGGATCGCCGCGCCTGCGACCTTTGGTGGAAATGCTCGACGGGACTCGGCGGAACGTGGACGAGATGCCGCTGTGGGATTCTGCGGCGAACACAATTGGAGCACTGCAAAAAGCCGGGAAATGCCGAGTTGAAGCTGCAGTTCTCTCGCCGGCAAAGACGCATCTCGCGATTTGCTGTGAAGTGAAGACGCTCCTGGGGCTGCGCACGAACCAACTGGGGGCTATTTACGATATCGAGCGGCACACGGCTGTAGGCCAAATTGTCTCCGGCAAGCGCGGCAGTAACGGCTGGACTGAACAACGGCGCTAGGGGAGCAAGGATTCGCGGAAAGCTGCGAAATACAGAACTGATTCTTCTGCCCGAACAGGCCGCCCCACCTTCCCCTATCCGCTGAATGATTTGTACCCGTAAGCATGCAACTGGCCCAGGCCAGACAAGATGCGAAGGAACAGTATTTGTTCCTTGGGAGTCGGCATACGGGAAGCCTTTCCCACATGCCGCGGGAAGCGCTCAACTGGCGGCCGATCCGGACATCACTATAGGTCGCCCCAGCCGGGCTCGGCTTTGGGTCACCCGGCTATCCCCCATCCCCTAAACCCTGACCCCTGACCCCCGATCTCTGATCTCTGGCCACTGTCCACTGTCCACTGTGCAAAAAAACCTCCGAAAACCTACCGTAAACCTCCCGAAAACCCCCAATTAACCTCAATAAACCCCCCTTTTCGAGGTTTTCAGGCTAGTTCTCAGCAGCCCTTTCCTCCGGAATGGAAAATTCTCGGCAGCCAAAGCGCCTGTTTCGCAACCCTGTAGAGTTAAGTCCTCAAAAAAGTGCAACCACCTGGGCGAACCTTTGGCGCTGTTTCGTAACCCTCTAAGCCAACCGTTAACGTTTACGGCGCTGCTTATAAGCGACCATTTCAGGCCCCGCCGGACGGCGGGCTTCGGCCTCCGGATGCCGGGTCATCGATGTCTCAACGGCCGAAGCGGCTCCCGGCTCCGCCGAATCGATAGACCAGTCCAGCGCTTAACTGCACGATGTTCTGTCGATCGTTCACCTGATTGGGAAACAGCGTAAGCAAGTAGTCAGCCTGGACGACGCGCAGGGTCAGGGCCCCCTTAAGTGGCGCGTCCAAACCTCCACCCACCCGGAATGCAAACGCATTGGAGGAGTGACCAGGTGTGCCCGCAAGAGTTCCGCTGGCGTGCGCACCGCCGAGCAAAATCTGCATAAAAGGCGCGAGCCGAACGCGGTTTTCTCTCTCTGGAGAAAGCAGCCGGAGCCGTGGTCCGGCCATGTATGTGGCAAGTGTAAGATCCTGGCTCGAAGCACGTGCGGCTCCAGCATCGCCCGCCAGCGCAATGCGCGGGGTCATTTGCCAGGCCAGCGAAGCGCCACCGCCGTTCAGAGCAAAACAGTCGCACTGGCCCACAGGAGCATTTCCACGCATCCAGACTGTATGTCAGCGCCAGTTCCTTGCCGGTCGATTGCGCAAACGAAGGTACTGCCAGCCACAGAATCGATATCATCCACATCCAACGCAACCGCATCTGTCTTCCTCCTAGTTCAATGGCGGATTGATCGTGCCTGCGCTGCCCGCTCCCCAACTGCCAGTTCCGCCATTTGCCGTGATGTTTGCCTTGGGAATGCCAAGTGTGCCGGAGTGAATCAGTTCGATTCTTCCCCCGCCGGCGCCGAGTTCGCTGACGCCGCCGTTGGCCTGGATGGCGCCTGCGCCGGAGAGCGTGGAGGTGGTGATGGAGATCGAGCCGCCCGAACCGCTTCCGGCCTGGTTGCCTTGTCCGCCGGTTCCGTTGGCCGAGATGGTGCCGTCGTTGGCGATGCTGCTGGCGTGGATGGCGATCCATCCTCCGCCGATGCCTCCGGGCGCGTTGCCGCTGCCGCAGGAGCCGCCGGAGCCGAGCGCGGCCGGGCTGGTCATGCTGCCGTAGACCGGGTTGGGGGTGCCTTCCAGGGCCGAGCCCAGCCCGCCGTAGGAGCCGGCCGAGCGGTAGGTCGAGCCGGCGGTGTTGCCTACCGTCAGGCCGGGACACGACTGGTTGGCCCCTTGATAGCCGCCCAGATAGCCCAGACCGTCTGCCGAGATCGCGCCGGCGGAGGTGATCTGGAGGGTCCCGACGGTCAGATCGAGATGCGGTTCGAAGGTGGGCGTGGCCGCCATGTGGCTCAGCACGCCGTTCTCGTCGATCTTCATGGTGCCGCCGACCACCAGCAGATCGCCGGTCGTCAGGTAGCCGCCGCGGCGGAAGAAGACGTTGTCGAAGCGGTTGACGCCGGCGTAGGTGTCGCCCACCGCCGCAATCGCGGTCAGGGCAGGCCTGCCGGTGGTGTCCACGGTGATGGTGGCGGCGGTGTTGGAAACGATGAAGTAGGTCTGGCTCTGGCTGAGGTTGGGGTTGATCTCCAGGCCCACCAGCCCGTTGACGGCCAGCGGAACCGCGCCGCCGGTAGTCAGCGTGTTGGCGGTCAGAGCGGCGATCGGACCGAAGCCGATGGGCGTCAGCGGCGTCCAGTTTGGGGCGGTTGCCGTGGGGACGTTGTCGTCGATGTACAGATCGCCGTAGGTTTCGTTTCCAACCAGAAGCAGCACGGTTCCGGCGCTGCCCGCGCGCCAGCTTCCGTGCCCGCCGAAGGCCTGGATGTTGCGCAGGCCGTTCAGGTCGTCGCCGGTTGCGCCGAGCGTGGTGTAGCGGATGGCGACGCGCCCGCCGGAGCCGCCCACTTCGCTGACCCCGCCGTTGGCCGCGATCGTGCCCTGGCCCTCAAGCGTGGAGGTGGTGATGGAGATCGAGCCGCCGGAGCCGCTGCCGGCCTGGTTGCCTTGTCCGCTGCCGCCGTTGGCCAGAATGCCGCCGTCAACGAAGACCGTATCCGCGGCGGTGATCTCGACCAGTCCGCCGCCGTTGCCTCCAGGCGCGTTGCCGCTGCCGCAGGAGCCGCCGGAGCCGAGATAGATGGCCGCCGAGGGCTGCCCGTAAGGCGGGTTGCTGCCCGGGCCGTCCAGCCAGCCGCCGTAGCCGCCATAGCTGCCGCCGGAGCGGTAAGCTGCGCCGTTCAGGCCGCCGAGCGCGATTCCCGGGCAGGCCTGGTTGGTTCCGTTGAAGCCGCCCTGGTAGCCGCGGCTGGAAACGTCAATCGAACTGGTCGAGTCGATCTCCACGCGGTTGGCCTTGATGCTCAACCCAGCCGGCGAAGCGGTCGAGTGGGTCAGGATGCTGCCGCCGGTCAACGACAGCGTGCCACTCACCTGGATGGGCTGGTCGGCGAAGACGCGGGCGCCGTTAAGCAGCGAGATGCTGTCGAAGACATAGCCTGCGGGCACCGACAGGGTGGTGTAGCCGGTGGCCGCGTTGTGGCCGTCGATGACCAGCGAGCCGTTGCCGAAAGAAAGTTGCTTCAGCACCACGGTTCCGTCGGCCCCGCTCCCCCAGGAGCCCGGGCCGCCCAGCGACTGGATGTGGGTTGTGTCGAAGGTGGCCAGATCGGTGTAGTTGACGGCGATTCTTCCCCCGCCGGCGCCGAGTTCGCTGACGCCGCCGTTGGCCTGGATGGCGCCTGCGCCGGAGAGCGTGGAGGTGGTGATGGAGATCGAGCCGCCCGAACCGCTTCCGGCCTGGTTGCCTTGTCCGCCGGTTCCGTTGGCCGAGATGGTGCCGTCGTTGGCGATGCTGCTGGCGTGGATGGCGATCCATCCTCCGCCGATGCCTCCGGGCGCGTTGCCGCTGCCGCAGGAGCCGCCGGAGCCGAGCGCGGCCGGGCTGGTCATGCTGCCGTAGACCGGGTTGGGGGTGCCTTCCAGGGCCGAGCCCAGCCCGCCGTAAGAGCCGGCCGAGCGGTAGGTCGAGCCGGCGGTGTTGCCTACCGTCAGGCCGGGACACGACTGGTTGGCCCCTTGATAGCCGCCCAGATAGCCCAGACCGTCTGCCGAGATCGCGCCGGTCGAATCCACGGCCAGACTCCAGACAGTAAGATCCATGCTGCTTTCGACTGTGGGCGTGGTTGCCGTGTGGGTCAGCGTTGCGCCGTTGAGCAACTCCACGTTCTCAAAGGAGTGAGTGCCGGTGACGGTGAGGATTGTGCCCTTCACGCGGATGTTCTGGTTGTCGTAGCTTGTATCTGTGGGGGCGATCACGGTAGGCGCGGTGATTATTGTCCACATGGTTCCGGCGCTGAAGACAGCCGTCTGGTCCGCCGTACTGTGCGCAGCCTCGCGGTTGCCCACATTGTCCACGCCGATGGAGTAGAACTCGTAGCTGCCATCTCCGCCCAGCCGTGTGGAGTCGAAGGTCATTGTGCCTGTGGCCCCGGATTGCGGCTGGTATTCGCCCTGTGGATTGGCGGAGTCGCTGTATAGGTTGAAGGTGCCGATGCCGTTGCGCCGGTAGTAGATTTCAACGTAGGCGAGCGTGCTGAGGCTGCGGAGCACCTGGTAGGTGAGGGTGGTGGAGACGCTGGAGCCAGGGGCAGCGACAGCGGTAACCCTGGTGGATGGCGGCAAGGCCCCGGCATTGACGGTGACGCTTACCGGAACCGGCTGCGCGCCGGGGTACGAGACAGAGATCTGCGCCGTTCCGTTGGAGACGGGCGAGGCTACACCTGAGCTGTTCACGGTGACAATAGAGGCATCGCTGGAAGAGAAAGAGACGCCGCTGGTCAGCGTGTTGGTTGTGCCGTCGCTGAAGTGGCCGGTGACGGTGATCGCCTGCAACTGTGTGAGCGCTGTGAAAGCAATGCTGGCCGGAGCCGCGGTGATCGAAGCGATGGTGACGATGTTGACGGTCACCGGAACGGTGGTCTGCTTGCCGAGGCTCGAAACGGTGATGACGGCGCTGCCGCTCTTCAACGCCACGACCCTTCCAGCGGCGCTGACCGCGGCCACGGTCGTATCGCTCGAAGTGTACGTCGACTGCGTGGTTAGGTCGGCGGTGCTCTTGTCCTGGTAGTAGCCGGTGACGGTGATGTCGTGGTACTCATTTACAGCCGTGAATGAGGAAGACGTGATGGTGGCCGTGACGTGATCGAGCGCGGGCGGCGCCGGCACGGTGGCGGTGGCGGCGGCGCTATGCTGCTGCGAAACGGTGTAGTCGTAAGCAACCAGTTGCAGCGTGTCGCCGCTTTGGCCGGCAAGCGAAGCGCTGAAATTGCCATTCGCATCCGCGTAAACGGTGACGGTGAAGCCACCCGTTGCGTTGGTGACGTCGATTCGCGCGCCTGGGGCGGTAAGGCCGGTGACCGTGGTCTGGCCGTTCACGGGAACGGTAACATTTGCCACGGTAGGAGCTGCGGGCGGCGGTCCATTGGGCAGTACAACGACCTTGAAGTTTGTCGCCAGCGTGCTGCTTACGCCCAGTTCGTTGGTTGCCTGCGCAACAATCTGGTGGCTTCCCAGCGAAAGCGCGACGGTGGAAACGGTAAACGAGCTGCTTCCATTGGCGACGGTGTTGCCATCGAGCGTGAAGGTCAGCGACGCAATGCCTACCTGGTCAGTAGCGGTCCCGCTGACCGCGAAGGAACTGCCGGCGACGTATGTTGCGCCGTTGGTTGTTCCGTTCAGCGTGATTTGCGGCTTGTTGGGATTCGTGACGAGATTGAAGGAATATGTAGCGTGGCCGGTCTGTCCCAGCCCGTCGGTGGCCACGACGAGGATGGCGTGCGCGCCCAAAGCCAGTGTGAGCGTGCTCATGCTGGCTTCGTAAGGCGGCAGGTTGACGGTGGCGAACGATGTAGTGGCGCCGTCGAGGTAGTAGTTGACCGAGCGCACTCCGCCGGTGATTGACGTGGGAGTGAGCGAAACGGAGATGCCCTGCAGAACGCCGTTGGCTGGCGCGGCGGGAAGCTGAATGGTCGGCGGAGCAGCCGAAGAGGCGATCGACAGCCCGACCGTGGCGTTCTGGCTGTTTCCGGCCACGTCGTAAGCGGTGCCCATCACTTGATAGTTGTCGCCCGCGACCAGCTTCGATGAGTCGATTGTGAACAGAAAGGGAGGCATATCGCCGCTGAAGACGACCTTGCGGTCGATAAGCGTGTACAAAGTGGCGCCGGCGGTGACATCCTTGATGCGCATCTCGACGCTCGCCACGCCGCTGCCCTGATCGGCCGCGTAAGCGTCGATGACCACCAGTTGACCGGGAAGAACATACGATGAATCGACCGACGGTTCCACGGTCAGGGTGAGCGTGGGCGGAGTAACGTCGTCCAGTGCCGTTCCGGTGGTGGTAAACCGGCTGGTCCAGGCGTTGTAGAGCGCGGGGCCGGAAGTAGCGGTCGCGACCTTGGTCACACTGACCGTGTACTGCGTATTGGAAATCAGCCGGCCACTGCTGGCCGTGTCGTTGTCCTGCCAGATGGCGACAGTGTTGCCGTTCACTGTGGTGAAGGTAAGCTGGCCGGGGACGATGTTGCCGGATGGGTCGTAGACATTGAAACTGCCGTTGGCGCCGGTGGTGATCGTGGTGGTGTTCATCGGCTGGCTAAAGAATGCGGTCACCGGCGAGACGATCGCCACGCCCTGCGCGTTGGCGCTGGGAACCACGCTCACGGTGGGTACTCCGGCGGGCGCTCCGATTGCGGGCGGCAGCGTTCCGGTCAGGCAGCCATTGGCCCCAACTAGAACCTGAAGAGCGATGTTCTGATCGGAAACTCCAAAACAGGAGCTGACTGCACCGCTGACCAGCGGATCGATCGTAAAGGTGGCGCCGACGGTCTGGCCTGCCGCAATGTCTCCGAGCGTTCGCGTGTCCGGACCGTCTATGTCCGTACAGGACGGCGGATCGCCGCCGTCGCAATGAACCACCTTGCCTGCAGCTCCGGCGTCCAGGCTCAGGCTTGCGTAGAGTGCGTCGTCCTGGCCCGTGTTGGTGATGTTGACCTGCAGATCGTAAGGTGTTCCAACAACGACTGTGTCCGGTTGCAGCACCTCGACTTGAAACGTCGGCGGCCCGTCAACAGTCACGCTGCTCACTGCCGAGCCGTTGAAGGGCACCGGCGTTGCGATGCCAGGCCCGCCAATCGTTCCGCCAAAACTTACCTGTACGTGCTTGACACCGATGACATCGCCGCGAATGATGAACTGCCGTTCGGCCTGGCCGGGCTGGCCTGTGCCGCCGGGAACGATGTCGCCGAAAGAGTTAACGCCGCTATCCGGAGAGATAGCCGTCAGTCCACCGTCGGGAAAGGAGATGCTGGAGGTGACATTCTGCAGGGTGAAGATACCGGAGGTGTTCATCAGCAGCAGGCGGACAGTGTAGAACTCCTTCAGGCTTTTTATGCTGCCTTCGATGATGATCACGCCCGGAATATCCGGCGGATTGCTGATCTCGCTGGTCGCCGGAACCGGTTGATCGAAGACAATAATCTCCGGAGGCTGGTTCTGCGGCGCACCCCCGCTGCTGTTGCCTCCGCTGGGCATTTGGTAGGTTTCATAGCCGGTCTGCGGATTGTTGATCGGCGTGGCCACGGGCACGCTGATCGGAACGGGTTGGGAACCGATGGTCAGTACGATATTGAAGTTCGAGACGTTGTAGTTGGCCGGATTGTCGAGCTGAATGGTTCCGTCTGCAACCAGTTGTTTGACCTGCTGCGTGGTCAGCTTCTCGGTGGTCACCTGCGAGACCACCACCTGATCGAGCGAGAGCTGAGTGACCTTCACGTCTTGTGTTGCGCGGTTGCCGGAGCTGTCGACAGCTGTCACGGTGATAGTGTTGACGGCGTTGCCGGCCAGCGGCAGGGTCAGGTCGAACGCGCCGCCGGTTCCGGCTACAGTCTGGGTCTGCGTACCGGAGGGGCCGGTTGCGGTGACGGTGATCTGCGCCCCGGCGCGCACGGCAGTGCATACGGTGAGCGCCAAGCCCAGAAGGGCAAAGGTGCGGGCCAATTTCGACAGTCCGTGGTTCAGGCCATTCATCTCGATCTTCTCCATTGCCGCTCTCCGGTGCCGCTTTGCATTGCTTACTGCGCGACCGTCGTTGTAACCGTTCCAAGGGGCAAGCCCGCGACATTGTAGTAACCGCAGCCGTTGGTGGTTGTAGTCGCCGCCTGCACGCCGTTGACCGAGATGGTCACGGTCTTGCCTGGCAGCGCATTGTTGTTGCTGTCGGTGCCCACGCCGGCATAGGCCTGCGTTGCAATCGTGCCGCCGGTTACGGTCACATTGGTGGGCAACGATCCGCCTGCCTGGAAGCCGCTTGTGGAATTGGTGAAGACCGTGAGCGTGTTTTCGCCATCGGTCAGATTCACGCCGGCCACCGTGAAGTCGTTGTGATTGCCGGTGAAGGTCAGCGGGTAGGAATCGGTTCCGTTGACCAGCAGGGCCCCGCCGCTCGCGGTAAAGTTCACCGACGACGGAAAGATGGTTCCGCTCACGGTCACCGTAGACGCACTGAGTTGCGCGCCATTGGGGGGCGAGGTAATGTCCACGCACGGTCCGGCGGAGCTCGAGAAGCAGCGGCCCGTGGTGGTCACCGTTTCCGTATAGCTGCGCGATGGATGGTTGATATGAACCGTGAGCGTGGGCTGCTTCGTGTCGGCCACGATGTTGAAGTTACCCGAGCTGTCGGTTTTGGTGCTGATCGTGCCGCTGGTCGTGTCGGCGGTTACGGTGGCTCCGCTCAATGGGTTGCCTTGCGTATCCACCGCTGTGCCGCTGAAGCCGAAGTGCTGGTAGTAGATATTGTCGTTGTCCACAATGACCAGACCCTGGCTGTCGTCGGTCACGCGCAACTCGCCAGGGTTATTCAAACCGGTAAGAAACGTGTAGCTTTGAATCTTGAGATTCAACTGCTGCGGATCGCTGGGCACGGCGATAGGAATGTCGCTAGAGCCTGTTATTAACTTTGTACGTTTGTTTTGATTGAGATGAGGTTTTGGTAGTTGGGGTATTCATGCTGAGAGCATGGAGAAGCGCGGACGCAGTGGTTACCCCAGCGACGTGACGGACGAGGAATGGGCGTTTGTGTCGCCTTACCTGGCGTTGTGCAAGGAGGATGCCGAGCAACGAGATTACCCTCTGCGCGCGGTGTTCAACGGTCTTCGCTACGTGGTGCGCACGGGTTGCCAGTGGCGCTACATGCCCAACGATCTGCCGCCTTGGAACGTGGTCTATCAGCAGGTGCAACGTTGGATTCGGGCGCACTGTTTCGAGACCATGGTCGAGGATTTGCGCATGTTGCTGCGCGCCTTTGCCGGGCGCAAGGCACAACCGACGGCGATGATCCTTGACAGTCGCACGCTGCAATCGACGCCGGAGTCTGGTGCGCGCGCGGGCTACGATGGGGCCAAGCGGCGCAAGGGCTCGAAGGTGCACGCAGCGGTGGATACGCTGGGTCATTTGTTGGCTCTGCATGTGACTCCGGCCGATGAGCAGGACCGCGCACAGATAGGCGAACTGGCCCAACAGGTGCAACAGATCACGGGGGAACATGTCGAGCTGGCATATGTCGATCAGGGCTACACCGGCGAGGCCGCCGAAGAAGCTGCGGCTGAGCACGGCATTCGTTTGGAAGTAGTTAAGCACACCGAAGCCAAGCGCGGATTTGTTCTGCTGCCACGAAGATGGGTGGTGGAGAGAAGCTTTGCCTGGGCCGCACGCTTCCGCCGTCTGGCACGCGACTACGAACGGCTGGCTGCCACGCTGGGGGCGTTCCACTTCCTGGCTTGCGCTTGCCTCATGCTCGCTAACCTCTTCCGGTTGCTCGCCGGAAGTTAATAACAGGCTCTAGTCGGAATGCGCAGGATCGAGCCCTGCGCTCCGTCGGCAACAAACAGGTACTCCCGGCCCGCGTCCTGGCAGGTGGCTAGGCCGGTGGCGTTGGTGAACAGCGTTTCGCCGGTGGTGATCGACGACGAGCCGTTCACGCCGCCCTGGGTTCTGACCACGTAGTTGCCCTGCGAAATGTAAAGCGTGCTCTTGTCGCCGCTGAAGGCCATATCCGTTGTGGCCGTAAAGCCGAGCTGGTCGCTGGCGGCAGGCGGCGTTTTCCCGCTGCTGTCGGTTGAAGCCCATGGCTGGCCGACCACGTGCGATGGGTCCCAGTTGCTCAGTTCGCCGCGTTGAACGGCAACTTTCTTGATAGTGTTTGTCGAGACGTTGGCGACGTAGAGTTGCTGGCCCACGGCGTCGCCTTCGTTTTTGCCGAGAACGATCTGCTGCACCGAGACAGGGTTGGCCGAATCCAGCAGCTGCGAGTAGTAGTTCACCGAACCCACCAGGGAGCGCGCCGGGAGCGAGTCGACCGGCGTGGTTCCGCTCGGATAGGGCGGATTGGGATACGGCGGCGTGTAGGGCTGGTCGCCGGTATCGAGAAACGCGGTCAGGCGGAAGAGCCGTCCGCCGAACTCGCCGTCCGAAGCACTGTTGTCGGTATACAGGCTGTTGTTTTCACCCAGCGCCAGTCCAGCCTGCCCGGGAGACATGAACCCCGGCTTGTAGTTTGCGCTGGCGATCTGCCCGTTCTTGCCATCGTAGCGGAAGACAACGCCGCTGCCGCGGGAAGGCATATCCGAAGTCTGAAAGCCGGGAATGCTCATGTAGATCTTCGAGTTATCGATCGCATCGGCGGCCAGATCGATGCGCCCGAACTGGCTCAGCCCGCTGGCGACGCCGCTGATGTAAACCGAGCCGATGTTCGAGAGTTCGCCAACCTCGAATAGCGCGTTGTAGCCGGAAAGAAAGCCCTGCGCCGGATTAATGAACTTTTCGCCCAGCCCGTTGGCCGGATCGACCGTACCGACCTTGTCCAGCGCTCCGGAGAACCAGGGAGAAAGGCTGTTCAGGTCGCCGGGGCTGGCGATCATCATGGCGTCGATGACGCTGCCGTCGCCGTCGATGCGAATGCAGTCGATGCGATACTGGTTCATTCCGGCGCTGGGAATGGGCACGACGAACTGATAATTGCCCGAGTTCGTCAGATTGCCGCTCGCATCGGTTTCGGGTTTGGGATCGGTGACGCTGGTTCCGCCCAGCGTGCCTGACATGATCAGCGTCAAATCGTAGCTTCCGTTGGTCGAAGCCTTGGGGTTGATGGGGCTCAGCTTGGCTGTGCTTGCATTGCCGTACTTCCACAAGCGATAGAAGTAGCGCACAGTGGGATCGTTCAAATTCAGCTTGTCCATGGCCGTAGGCGAGAAGACGATCTTTGCGGTTGGAATCACCAGCGAGGAACCGGCAACGTTGCCCACCGTCTCCGTGCTTTCCACCACCTGGTAGATGTGCGGCGGGCTGGGCGCAAACGACTGCTCGATGATGTTGACCGAGTAGCTGGCGGTGGTAGGCGCAATGCCCAGAAACGAAGTCGCATTGGCAAAGCCGAAGTCCCAAACCGGCCCCTTCTGAATATCCACGGTCGACCATAGATTCGCGGTCGTGGAGCTTTGTTGGTTGCTGGGAATGAAAGTGCAAATGTTGGTCAGTTCAAGCGAGAGCGCGGGATCGCTCTGCGACATTTTCACCAGATCGCTGAAGGCGACTTCTGTCGCGGCCGGCAAAGCCTGGCCGGGAAAACTCGTCGTCAGCAGCGCTTGCATATTCGCCAGCGCCGTCTCCGAGTGATCGCTATAGTACTGCTGGAGCAGGGTCTCCAGCGCAGGAAGTTGGGTGGAGTTGTTGTCTACCGATGTGGAGTTGACCTTGGTCGGTGTGCTTCCCAGCAGCGTGGATAGCTGCTGCCACGCGGTGCTGTAGGAACCGGCCACACTCTGAGCGCCGGTGCCCGCCGCACCCAGACCCATGCACGCCAGAGCGCCTGCAAATAGGAGCGTCCTCATCGATTTGCTTACCTTCATGCCGCCCTCCATGTTCAAGAAACCTCTGCTTCTCATGGCTAATGCCCTTGGTTGTACATCTGCATCATCAGACCGCTCAGGGCGATGTATGCCTGGAACTTGTTCAGCCGCGTGTCGGCGGTCAGAGTGGGCGGATCGGGAGTCATGCTCGCGCCCTGGTTGAAGAGCAGAATCACCACCGCCGAATTGGTGTTGTTGGGATCGGCCCAGGCCTGATTGACGAGCGTCTGCAGCGCGTTGAGCATCTGCAGATAGGTGGGCGGCGTGCCGCTCCACTGGAAGGCGAAGCGCATCTGATAGAGCAGCTCAATCAGGCTCACGGATTCGCCCGCGGCGATGTGCTCTGCGTAGAGGCTCACGCCGTTGTCCTGCAAACTCAGCTTGCCGAGTCCAGCGACTTTGGGGTTCAGCTCGATTTCCATAGGCGTCCAGCACTCCCATCTCCGTGCCGCCAACCAGCGAAATCGTGTCCACGATGGCGCTGCGTGCGTCGGCCACCGATATTTCACCGGTCACCGTGCCGATGTGCCTTCCAAGCAGGCTCAGCAGCGAAACCTGAGGCGCAGCGGTGGGGTCGAAGACCGTCGGGTTCAGCTTGATTGTGCCCAGATCGAGCGGAGTGCTGGCCTTCAACGCGATGGGAACGGTTGCGAGCGCGTAGTTGCTGGCGTTGGCTATCAGCGTCTGCGCGCCCGCAGGAACGCCCTTCAGGGTGAATGCCCCGTTGGCGTCGGTGGTGGCTGTGAACGTGGTTCCCTGAATCAGAACCGTAGCTCCGGCGATGGCCTGCGAACTGCCCGCGTCGGCAAGCTTGCCGCTGACGGTGTTCACGCCCGTAAGCACATTGAAGGCGTTCACTGAGACCGCCGTCTCCGTGCCGGTTACGATACTCGCCGCGTGCGGACCGATGGCCGCCAAGGGATCGATTGCAATAGTAGCGGTGGCGTGCGTTGCATCGGTCACCGTAAGCGAGTTCACCGTGATGCCGCTGCCGAAGCTGGCAACGCTTTGTCCGTTTGCAAAGTGCGTCAGATACGTTGTGTCGCCGGTCAGCGAGACCGTGAGTGTGCTGCCCTGCTGTCCGCTTGCCGGGCTCATGCCCGTAATCAACGCCGAGCTTTGCGGCTGCTGCGAAGTTCCCCCGCCGTTCACCGTTCCGGTCACATGCTGCGTGGCGAGGAACGACGGGCTGTCGATGGGATTGACGACAAGAGTCAGTTGCGTGCCGCTGCCGCTGCCGCTGCTGCCCGCCGTTACGGTGATGGCCACCTGTGCGCTTGTCGACAGTTGGCCGTCCGAAGCCGTAACAATGACCACGTAGGGAGTGGATTGCGCCTGCCCCTTGACCGGCGAGAAAGTGATGGCCCCCGAAGACGGAACCAGAACGGCGTGAGCCGGAAGACCGATCGCCGTCATGGTCACCACATCGCCGTCCGGATCTGTTGCACTGACGGGAATCGTCAGCGTTGCGCCCTCGGCCACGGTCGCCGTGCTCTGCATCACCAGCACCGGAGGCCGGTCGGTGGCCGTAACACCGATCTGAATGACGGATGTCGCCGTCAGCCCATAGCTGTCGCGCGCGGTAAAGCCGACCAGGTAATTGCCCTGTTGTCCGTAACCCGGCGTAAAGCCATAGGTCCCCGCAGCCGTGGTCCCCGGCGTGACGTTGAAGGTGGTGTTGGCGATCGACGGGCCGGCAGTGAGAGTGACCGGTCTTCCGTCGGGACTGGTGGCCTTTAGCGCGATGCTCAGCGCCGTACCGCTACCAGCAGTGGCCGCGTAGGGCGCTGCCGTGGTAAAGCTGATCACCGGCGGATGCACCGTCTCCTTGACGACCGTCACATGGACGGAAACCGGTGCGCTGGCCTGTCCGTTACTGTCGGTGACGGTCAGCGTGAAGGTGTAGCTGCCGGCAGTCAGCGATAGCGTTGGCTTGGCGGTGGCGCTGGGTGTGGGCGTGCCCGACCATATATATGTGGCGATGCTGCCATCGGGCGAGGAGGAAGCGCTGCCGTCGAGCGTGACCGAAACCACCGTCTGTCCGTAGGGGAGCGTTACGTTCTGATCGGCGCCCGCCTTCGCCACAGGGACCGCATACTGGCAGGTAATGGCGACTGTCGCCGCCGGAGAGCTTAGCGCGCCATTGGAAACGATCAATTGCGCTTTATAGCTTCCCGCCTTGTCGGCGACGAAAGTCGGCTTGGCCGTAGTTGCTCCGCTCAACACCGCCGCGCTGCCTGTAGGCGTTGAAACCAGAGTCCATGCATACGTCAGCGTCAATCCGTTCGGATCCGTCGAACCGGATCCATCCAGTTGCACAGTGGCTCCGAACGTTACCGTCTGCGGCAAGCCCGCATTCGCCACCGGGGGCAAATATTGGCAGGTAATGGTGACTGTCGCCGCCGGTGAGCTTTGCGATCCGTTGGAAACGATCAATTGCGCCTTGTAGCTTCCCGCCTTGTCGGCGACGAAAGTCGGCTTGGCCGCGGTTGCACTGCTCAAGACCGCGGCGCTGCCTGTGGGCGTTGAAACCAGCGTCCATGCATAGGTCAGCGTCAATCCGCCCGGATCGGTCGAACCCGATCCGTCCAGTTGCACAGTGGCTCCGGCAAACACCGTCTGCGGCGAGCCCGCGTTGGCCACAGGCACGTCCAAAACGCTGAATCCTTTGGCCAGCACAATCGTTTCGCTGCCCGTGGTCACCACCACGTCGCGTGCGCCCGGAGCCGCGCTCGCGTCGATGGCGATCTGTGCCGTCGCAGTCGTCGCGTTGGTCACAGTCACCGGTCCCGCGGCTCCCGAAGCTCCGCCGCCCACGGCAATTCCGGCGCCGAAGCCGGCTGTCGTGGTTCCCTGCGCAAAATGCGTCCAATTGCCGCTGATGGCGATGGACAAGCTTTGGCCGGGCGTACCGGCAAGAGGAGAGATGGTAACCGCGGGCGGAGCGCCGGAACTCAGCGAAAAGCCACCGCCGCAGCCAGCCAGAACCACAGCCGCGAACGCAATCAGGATCTGCGCCGCCCAGAAAAGCCGCAACCTTTGTGTCGTTCTATTCTCGGTTCGCATATTCCTCCGGAAAGCCTTACTTTGGTTGCTCATCAGTGGGCTCCAAACGCTCGTGGTTGTTTTTGGGGAGGGGCGTTGACCTGGCAAAATGTCTTTCCGCCGGCCAGAGCGCGAATCGGCTTACACTCGCCTTTGCAATCCTGTAAGCCGGATCGATAGTCAGCGGAATGCTGTGGTCGTAGTTGCCAACATTGAATCCAACCTCTCCGTTGGAGATCGCAAACGAAACCGCAACCGCCTTCCGCCTTCCGTCGATCTGCTGCCATGCTTCCGGCGAAGACTCGGTGACCGACCCCGAGGAGAAATGGAACTTCAGCGTGCCGTCTTTCTGGAGCCTGACAGGAACGTTGTAGCGCAAACGAATCTTCGCTGCCTCAGCGCCCGGGGCCAGGATGTATGTGGTATCACAGTTTCCTTTGGGGATCTGGCTGAAGGTGAGGCTGACGCCGGGCCAGAGATCTTCGTAAAGAACCTTCCGGGCTGAGACGGCAAAGGGATCAGGCTTCTCCTGGATTCTGGGCATGACGCCCGGTGTGCCCAGAAACTCAACGGTCAGCGCGTGTCCACCGGCGATGAGATAGGCCCTGGCGGGCAGGAATCCGGCAATATTGGATCCCGACCTGAGCTGCAATATTGGAGGGCTTGTCCTCGGCCCGGGCTCGGCCTTCAGAACCGACCTGGATTGGCTCAGCCCTGCCGGGTTGACCGCAAAGGCCAGCAGGATCATCGGTCCCAATTGCGGAAGAACTCTCCTTGCCGGTTGCTGCATCGATCCTTCTCCCAGCGCACACCGCTTCATTCGCATCACCGTTTTCGCCCTGGGCGCATCCACGCCACAAGTTACCCGGGGTAAGTAACGGTTTCCCGTTCTTTGTTTTCTTTTGTTTACACAGGGAGTGTGGCGCGAAATCAAGCGTGCTATACTGGCCGCTCCAGCGAGACAACTCAGCCATGCGTGAGCTGAACGCACGTGTTCCGCCTGATGAGCGACCCGTTTCGGCGCCTGAAGTTGAGGCCGAACTGCGGAAGATTGTCTCTTCGCAGCGATTCCTGAAGGCAGAGGGCCTGCGCAACTTCCTGAGCTTTGTTGTTGAACGAACTCTTGCCGGACGCAGCGACGAGCTGAAAGAGTCCGTGATTGCCATGGAGGCGTTCAACCGCCGCGCGTCGTTCGATCCGCGGCTGGATGCCTTTGTCAGGGTTCAGGCCGGACGCCTGCGCACCGCCTTAACGGAGTACTACGAAACAGAAGGTGCAGGCGACCCGGTTGCGATCGAGATGCCCAAGGGCAGCTATGCAGCAACCTTCTCCGCCCGCGAAGTCGCCGAGCCCGCTGTCTCCGGCAGACGAAGAAAGGTCATCCTCACGTTGGCCGGTTCCCTGGCGGTGTTGCTGGCGGCGTTGGCTGCCGCGGTCTGGCTGGTCCCAGCCATACGCTCCAAGGCGCCTTTGCCCAAAGACGCCGTGCTCACAGAGAAAGACAACATCGTGGTGGCCGATTTTGAAAATACCACCGGAGACCCGGTGTTTGACGGCACCATCAAGCAGGCCTTGCTGATGGACCTGGAACAGTCGCCCTTCCTGAGCATCCTGCCGGAGGCGCAAGTGCAGCAGACTGCGCCGGTTCATGGCGCGTCCCCCCGGCGAGCCGCTCACGGGCGAGGTGGCCCGCGAACTCTGCCAACGTGCCGGGGGCCAGGTCGTGCTGTCGGGATCCATCGCCGGAATGGGGCGGCTTTATGTAATCGGAATGACGGCAACGAAGTGCGCCAACGGAGAGTCCCTGATGCATGAACAGGTGCGTGCCGAGGGCAAAGAACAGGTGCTGCCGTCGCTGGACAAAGCTGCCGTCGAGCTGCGCGCCAGGCTGGGAGACTCGCTCGGCAACATTCAGAAATACAACGTACCGCTGGAACTGGTGACCACGCCGTCGTTGAAGGCTCTGCAAGCCTATAGCGAAGGAATGATGGCCCGGAACACGCAGGGAGATGACGAGAGCATTCCGTACTTCCAGCGTGCAATCGAGCTCGATCCGACCTTTGCCATGGCCTACAACCGCCTCGGGGGCGTCTATTTCGACGCCCTGCAGTTCGACCAGGCCGCCTCCATGTTTCGCAAAGCGTTTGCGCTGCGGGAGCGCGTCAGCCAGCGCGAGCGATACTACATCGAGTCCCGCTACTATCACTTTGTGGTCGCGGACCTTGAAAAGTCACTGGCCGTGTACGAAGACTGGCGGCGTGAGTTTCCCCGCGATTCGGTGCCGCTAACGGGCGCGGCGATGATTCACAACTCATTCGGAGACTACGACAAGGCAGTTAACGACTTTCAGGAGGCTCTGCAAGAGGAGCCGAATCTCCCTTTCAACTACACGAACCTCGCTGAAGCTCTCCTCTGCCTTGATCGCCGGCAGGAGGCTCGAGCGGCTCTCAGCAGGATGCAAAGCCGAGGTCTGCAGGAAATCGATGAGTATCTTGTCGCTTATCAGCTTGCATTTCTCGACGGCAACATGACCGAAATGCAACGTCAAGTTGTTCTGGCGGCCGACAAGCCGGAAGCAGCAGAAATACTGCTCTTGTTTGAGGCGCAGACAGAGGCGGATCGGGGCCGATTTGGCGAAGTCCGCCGCCTGATTCAACAGGCTGTCCAATTGGCCAGAAGCCTTCATGATGAGGAGCGCGCCGCTAACTGGACCGCGCAGGGTGCGCTCTTCGAGTCCGAGGTTGGCAATCGTAGTCGCGCCATCGAACAGGCCAACTCGGCGTTGCGGCTTTCCCACGAAAAGGACATTCGCGTCCTGGCCGCGCTTGCCCTGGCGCGGGCAGGCGATACGACGCACGCTGAAACGCTCGCCTCCGGACTGCGGCTGGAATCTCCACTGGATACAACCCTGAATCGATATTGGCTGCCAGTCATTGAAGCTGCTGTGCAAATATCGAGGGGGGACTCATCGAGCGCGCTCGAGCACCTAGAGATTGCAAAGCCCCACGAACTTGGCCAGCCATCCAGCTTTCAAGTAATCGCAATCAGTCCCATGTATCCCGTCTATCTGCGCGGTGAGGCCTTTCTCGCCGCTCGCAAAGGCAGCGAGGCAACGGCTGAGTTTGAGGCGATGCAAAGGCATCCCGGACTTCTCCTGAACTATCCATTGGGTGCTTTGGCCGGGCTCGGCCAGGCTCGTGCTGAGGCATTGAAGGGGGAGACGTCCAAGGCTGCTGGACTTTACGGAAAGTATCTGCTTGGGTGGAAGGATGCCGACGCCGATCTCCCGCTCTTAAAACAGGCGAAAGATGAATCCGCGCGTTTGAAAAAGCGGAACTGAACAGGATGCTCGGATGGAAAGAGGCCGCATAAGAGCGAACCGCGGCAAACCTGCGTCGAAACTCGGCTGCTCGAACCGATTTTCATCCCTATGGGTGGGTCTAAGACCCATGCATAACTCGGCAGTAACGAAATCGTTATTACCGGTTAGGCAGCGATCCGGGCTGAACAGTTCACTCACCAAAGTCGACTCCCCGAGACAAGTCCCTAAACGAGATCCATAAGACATAGACTGCAAAGAGGTTGGGCTGGGCGCCATGCCGCTTTCGCCCAGTGCCGGCACGCAGCAGTTCCACAGCCATGATGAGAGACGGATTCATCGCTCGTCATTTTCTGAGTCGATCCTTTATGTTCCGGACAGACCAGGCTCTTCCTTTTGGCAGGACGAACCCCACCGTGGCCGGCTGACAAAGTAGACTCCGTCGGAAGCTTCCACTGAAAATCTGTCCGTGTCTCCATCGGCTACGTCCAGCACCAAACCCTGCCGCGCTACCTGTTCCGGCTGCCCCGCTCCCAGATAGAAAGGCGTATCTTCAACAAAGCCCAACAGCACGTCTTTCGAACCGATTCGAAATTCGCTTCGCTTGAGGCATAGCGGCACGCTTCCATCGCAACACCCTCCTCCCTGGTGGAACAACAGTGGCCCATGGCGCTTTTTCAGCTCCCTCAGCAGCGCTGCCGCTCTTGCCGTGATCTCGATGTCAGCATTCATCCTCAACCTGCAGTTGCTCGGAACCGGCCGTGCAAGGCAATGGCGTCGGCAAACGCAACTGTTTCGCCCGCGCACCGCCCTGCAAGGCCGGACACAGCTACGGTCTAAAAGAATCCCATCGCCTTGGTGCTGTAGCTGACCATCAGATTCTTGGTCTGCTGATAATGGTCGAGGATCATTTTGTGCGTCTCGCGGCCGAAGCCGGACTCCTTGTACCCGCCGAATGCCGCGCCCGCCGGATAAAGATGGTAGCAGTTCGTCCAGCAGCGGCCGGCCTTGATCTCCCGGCCAACGCGATACAGATTGTTCATGTTGCGTGACCACACGCCCGAACCCAGCCCGTACACGGTGTCGTTGCCGATCTCAATGGCTTCCTCAAGCGTCTTGAACTTTGTCACCGAAACCACCGGTCCAAAGATCTCCTCCTGGAAGATGCGCATCTTGTTGTTGCCCGCGAAGATCGTCGGCTCCAGGAAGTAGCCGTTCTCCAGGTCGCCGCCGAGGTGTGCTCGCTCGCCGCCTGTCAGGCACATGGCGCCCTCTTCCTTGCCGATGCGCATGTAGTCGAGAATCTTATTCATCTGCTCCTTCGACACCTGCGGTCCCATCATGGCCGTGGGGTCGAACGGGTTGGCGATCTTGATTTTCTTCACGCGGGCCACGGCGCGCTCCATGAACTTGTCGTAGATCGACTCCTGAATCAGCGCCCGTGACGGGCAGGTGCAGACCTCTCCCTTGTTGAAGGCAAACAGAGCAAAACCTTCCAATGCCTTGTCGAGGAAGTCGTCGTCTGCGTCCATCACGTCAGCAAAGAAGATGTTCGGCGACTTGCCGCCCAGCTCCAGGGTCTGCGGAATAATCGGCTCCGACGCATACTGCATGATGAGCCTGCCGGTGGTGGTTTCACCGGTAAAGGCGATCTTGGCGATGCGCTTGTTCGACGCCAGCGCCTTGCCGATCTCGCCGCCCGGCCCGCTAATCACGTTGAGCACGCCGGGAGGCAGCAGTGCGCCCACCAGTTGCGCGAAAACCATCAGGCTCAGCGGCGTGTTCGAAGCCGGCTTGATCACGACGCAGTTGCCGGCGGCCAGAGCCGGGGCCAGCTTCCAGGCGGCCATCAGCAGCGGGAAGTTCCAGGGAATAATCTGGCCGACCACTCCCAGCGGCTCCTTGAAGTGATAGGCAACGGTGTCGTTGTCGATATCGCTCAATGCGCCTTCTTCCGCGCGGATGCAGGCCGCAAAATAGCGGAAGTGGTCCACCGTAAGCGGCACATCGGCGTTGCGTGTCTCGCGAATGGGCTTGCCATTGTCGAGGGATTCCGCCAGCGCCAGGGTTTCCAGGTTCTGCTCGACGACATCGGCGATCTTCAGCATCACCGCGGCGCGCTCGGCCGGTGAGGTGTGGCCCCATTCGTCCTTGACGGCATGCGCGGCATCGAGGGCCTTTTCCACATCCGCCGGCCCGGAACGCGCGAATTCACAGATGGGTTCCGCGTTGACCGGGCTTTGGCTCACAAAGTACCGGCCTGTGGTTGGCGGTACCCATTTCCCTCCAATGTAATTGTCGTACCTTGAGCGGACACCCGCCTTATGCAGAGTCTCAAGGACGTCGTGAATCGATGACTGATTGACCGCTATTGCCATATTCATTCTCTCCTTTGCTCGAAGACGATTCATCCTACTCTGCGCCCCTCCCGCTTGCAAGGGTCGCAAACAGGTAGTCCCTTGCCTTGAGGTAATCATTGCCGGACTCTTCTTCCCGTTCTTTCCTGATACGACGCGACCCGGCGCGAAACACAATGCTGATTGAACATGCGACGGATGCGTCAAAGTAGTGGGCCTTGCGTCGCTAGAGCAAGCCAGAATCCTGGCGAGGGTTGGGCTGCATTCGTTGCTCTCCAGTCCCTTTCAGAGTTGAATACCTGCGAGTTTGCCCGGAAAGGTACGGATAGTTCGAATTTTCTATTTAAATTGTTGATTATAAACACTTTATTTTGATGGAGAAGGATTGAAATTGCCGATCCACATTGATTCTAAAGAAGTTATTGAGAGTATGAGACGCTCAAGATCGTCGAAAACGCAGGAAACGCGGTTCTTTTATACCCTACAGGTACACGGGGTTTAGCTGGGGGCAATTCAATCTTGGGATATCTTGACCCATCAATACGAAGCCAGCAGAAAGCCGGCAACAGGGCCAGTTCACGGTAAGGCGATTTACCGACATTTGACCCGAGTTCCGGGCGGAAGGGTCACTCCGCCAGGAGCAGAGGAGAAGCCGGTTGGTGCAGCCGTTGAGGTCGCAGATATGCGCAACAGTGGCTCACGATGCGCTTCCCCGCATGGCCATCGCCAAAAGGATTGCGGGCATTGGCCATTGCGCAGTAGGCCGCGGGATCCTCCAGCAGCCGCAAGGTTTCTTTGACAATTGTCCTGCTTGTGGTTCCAACCAGGCGTGCTGTGCCGGCTTCGATTGCTTCCTGCCGCTCAGTCGTATCACGCAACACCAGCACGGGCTTTCCCAATGCCGGCGCCTCTTCTTGAATCCCGCCAGAATCGGTAAGGATCAAATAGGCGCTTTTCATCAGCGCGACGAATTCGCGGTACGGCAAGGGTTCGACGATCCGCAGGTTGTCGACACGCGTGGCCAGGGGCCGGAGAATGCGCCCGACAGGATCCTGCACGTTGGGATTCAAGTGAGCGGGATAGACGAACAACTCCCGCGGACAGCGGATTACAAGTTCCGCGATCCCATGACAAAGCGAATCAAAGGCCTCTCCAAAGCTTTCCCGGCGGTGGGCGGTGATCAGGACCATGCGCCGGCCGTCCAGTTTGGCGCCCAGAGTCGCATCCACGTTGTCCTCGACGCGCGCGGCCGTCATCTGCAATGCATCGATTCCGCTGTTGCCAGTGACGAACACGCTATCGCGCGGCTGTCCCTCGCGCAAGAGATTGTCGGCAGCGCGCTGTGTAGGAGCAAAGTGCAAGGCGGCAATATGGGAAGCGAGGACGCGATTGGCTTCCTCGGGAAATGGAGAATACATTTTGCCGGTACGTAGTCCGGCTTCCACATGGGCCACAGGAACGCGGCAATAATAGGAGGCCAGCGTGGCCAGAAAAGTGGTCGAAGTATCTCCCTGAACGATCGCCATATCGGGTGCGACCATTGTCAGAACGTGTTCCAACTCGGGAATCGCCTGTCCGGCAAACTGCCCCAGGGTCTGCGCCGGACGCATGAGATCCAAATCTATGTCCGGCTTGATAGCGAAAGCTTCCAACACCTGATCGAGCAATTCGCGTTGTTGGGCGGTAACGCAGACCACAACCTCGCAGCCAGGCCGGGAGCGCAGGCGCAGAATGACCGGCGCCAACTTGATAGCTTCCGGCCGGGTTCCGAATACTACGAGAAACGTCGGCAATTCCAACCTCCACGGCCGATGCAGCCGACCGTCGATGGCGTTGCGGCCAGTGGCGCTTGGTTGCCGCTCAGCCGCCTTGCGAGCTCCTTGATCCCGGCGATCGTGAGGTTACGGTGCGCGCTCAAGGCTCGCGGCCACGCGATTGCACCACGCCAGACGATCATCCGGCACGGGCTCGGGCGCGGCCAGCACCAACTGCTTCAACTCATCATCCGCAGAGGGAATATCGAGCCGCAAACAGGGAGTATCCCCCCTTCCCGCGGCTTCGGCTGTGATCCAACGCACGCGCATCGTCGCGGCCAGGTCGAACAGGGCGAGAATGGCGCGCCCCAGGCGCTGGTCCCCCCGTGCTGCCAGGGGATCGACCACCACACGCAATTCGGGAGATTCGTCAATCCCGGGGCGGCTTTCGATCTCGTGAAACACCGCTCCAATAGCCTGTTGCGCCGCCGGGCGCACCCGGCCGTCGGCACGCACGATCTTTCCGGGGTTGTCAGGATACTCTTCGTCGAACTTGTCTTTGAGGAACTCGTAAATCCAGACTCGCGGATGCAGCGGCGCGGCAGCGCTCCCAAAGAACTTCATTTCGGCAGCATTGAGAACCACGTTGGGCGCCTCGCAGCCGCCCTCGAGTACGAATACATCCTTGCCCAGATCGAGCGCCGATTCCAGCAGTCGCACCGTGGCAATATCGGACGCATGGCCGAAATCGGGATAACCGTTGTTGGTGTAGAGAGACAAACCGACGGCATCGGCACGCTGAATCCATCCCACAAGGTCGAAGGCGGCTGCCCCTGGCCGCGCAGCGACCAGTTTCTCGGCCACAAACCCACTGAACTGGAGGATGAATGGGACATCCTGGCGTCCGCTCTCCTGGTGCCAGATGCGGCGACAACGCTCATAGCGCTCGACGAACCAATCGTCGATCGACCGCACCAGGTCGAAATAGGCAACGGGCGCGCGCGCGGCAAAGCGCTCGTCCGCGTCACTGCGCGGCTGGGGCACGTCGTCGATGGCCGCAAACGACGTCAGGTATTCTGCGTTTACGCCCGCGACATCGTGGTAGTGGGCACGCAGCCAATCGTGCCACACACGCGCCCCTTCGGGAGTGTATTGGGTCAACTCGTACCGGTCTGTCTCCTGCATGTACTGAAGAAAACCGCCGCGTTCGGAGGCAAATGGCTCGCTGAACGGACCGAGATTGATGCCCAGTAAATTGGGAAGCCGGCCGTAATGCGAGGCATAGAAACGGGTCTCTTCCTCCATCCATTCGGCGTAGTGCTCGCGCCCCACGGTGGCGCGGAAATACTTCCACGTCGGTTTGCCGTCGGGCAGATAGCCCCTCATTGTCAGGATGCGGTCGTATAGATAATTGAAGCGCTCGCCATGCGCATCCGGCGGAAAAGAGGCGTCGATACGGGTAAATAACACGAAGAGGCGCCGATGGGCCGCTTCCTGAAGGATGGCATCGAGCATCCTCAAGGCAAGGGCGTTCTCCCACACGTGAGCCGGCGGAACCACGTTGATGACTCGCGCTCCGCTGTGAACGGCAGTGCGAACAAGTTCCCGCGCTTCCTGCTCGTTGCCGATGAAATCGAAATGCACTACGAACCCAGGCAGCGAAGGACGCGCAACTGGGGAGGCCCACGCAGGGAGGGAAGAAAAGAGCGAGCCCACCCCGGCAATCCCCAAAACCACAAGCCCGAGAATTGCCAATCCGCGCATCTTACTCCTCGCTTACTCCGCGGCGCCGGAAGAGGTGGCGGATCCGGATGGCGAGAAAAAGGACCATCAGAATCACGGTTGCGATAGTGCCGAAGAGCACAATGAGGGAGGATGAAGCGAGACTGGCGACATCCAGGATCGCGGCCACACCCTGAGAGCCGGTGATCGCCACGCGATGACGCCCCGCGGGCAAGATCACTACTGCGCCAAACTCACGCGCTCCAGGCACCACCCTGGCAGGCGGTCCGTCGACGAAGACTTCGGCGGGCATGCGGCTCAGCCCCACCAACACCGGACCCGGTGATTCGTACTCAAAAACCAGGTGGCCACGCACAGTTTCAGCAGAGATCAGAGACGCACTGATTTGCAGGAGTTGTGGGCGCAATGCGCTTGTGTCAGGCCCGCGCAACCAGGTCGCAGGCGCAGTCAGCGTATGATTCCCGGGCGGCAGCAGGGCAACTCCCAAACCGCGATAGGGCCATTCCTTGCCGTCCAGATAAAGGCTGTCGATCTCCGATGGCACGTTCAATTCGATTGAGTCCGGTGATTGCACAGACCAGGTAACATCGTGCGAGGCCACCGTGGCCTGGTCGGCCGCGGCATAAGCAATGAGTTCCAGATCGCGGCTGCGCGCGGCTGCTTCGCCATAGAGCGCTACCCGATTTGAGATTCTGCGGGCTGCGTGCACCGTGGCCGCAAACTCGACTCCGGAAAGGAGCGAAAGCGGAAGGTGGGTCAGAGATACATCCCGTTCGGCAATTACGTTGATATCGAACATCAGGGGAATGTTGGGAGGCACGAGAGGCCGGTAGCGGTCCGCCAGCCGAAGATACCGGGACGGCGGATCTGCCCAGGCGGCGGTAGGATCTTCGACCTGCAGGGTATAGGGGAAGCCGTGCAGCAGCTTGAGGATAGCCATGGAATCGATGCCTGTCTCGGGCGTAACGTAGGGATGCTCAAGGCTATCGACCATGGTCACGATGACTTCATGACCGGAAGCTGCGAAGGGACGAAGCGCGGCGAGGAAGGCGCGATGCCACTCAGTCACCAGGGCAGTGCGGAAGGCTAGATAGTGGTTCCATCCGGCTGCGTCGCGCCGCCAATAATGGCGCGACTTGCGATTGGCCAAATCGATCGGGTCGAAACCGTAGCTGGCGCTGAAGGAGCGTCGTACGCCGTCGTTCATCGGAATAAGCGATTCCGGTTTGTCGCCGTCCCCTTCCCCGTCGAAGTTCAACTCGGCCAGATTCGCGCCATCCCAGGCCCAGCGGCCGAGCACGTCCGTCATCACGCCCAGGGCCGCGGCCCGGCACTCAGGATTGGCGAGATTCATTGCCAGACGCCATGAAGGGTGGCCATTGCCCGCGGCCGGCACATCGCGCCATTCGGGATGCTGTTCCCAGAAGAGTGGGCTGACCTGGGGGAATTCAAACCAGGCATAGACCAGAATCCCGTTCTGGTGGCACACACGAATCAGCCGCTCGTAGTCGTAGCTGTAGGATTTGTTGAAGACCCAGGCGGCCGCGTAAATGGCGCGTACCCCAACCCGGCGCCACTGGGAAGCAAGATCCTCGATGCTGATACCCTGGCGAAAGCCGGGATCGAAATAAATCTCGAGCGAACGCCTGTGCACCGCCAGCACTTGCTGGAAGACATCGAGGGCATGCTCAAACAGAAATGGGTAGCGGCTGCTGCCATCGGTCGTGTAGGGATCGAATAGCGTACCCAGGTAGAGGACAATTCCCGCACCCCATGGGAAACTCGCAGCGACCGGCACTTCGGCGTAGGGATCACGATCTAGGATCGTCCCCCCGGTGGGGACATGAAAGCGATCCATGGCCGTTAACGGTTGCCAATTCAGGGGAGAATCGACTTCGGCGGAGTCGGTAATGCTCCCCACCTCAGCTCTGTCCCCTGGGTAGGCGACCCCCGTGGCTTGCGCCAGGGTTGAAGGGCCGTCCAGCAACAACCTGCCACCGGCGCGTACCCACTGGGCAATCCCGGCAACCTCGTCGTTGCCAAGAGCCGCCGCCACAGCATGCGGCACCACCAGCACTTCGTCCTTTTTCAGGTTCGTGCCACGCAGGTCAGGCAGGGAAACAATGCGAGGAGAAACTCCATAGGCGCGGAACAGGTTGGCCAGACTGGTCTGATCGTTGTCTTCCTCGCCTTGGGCCGCGTCATTCCAGGCGACTGACACACTCAGGGTCTCAGGCGGCGCGGCGATCAGGTTCTTTCGGCGGTAATTGGCAACCGTACCGGCAATCAGGCGGCCAACCCGCGCAGCAAGTCCGGGTGGTGCAGTCCGGCGTTCGTCCAGTCCGGCCGCAATCAGGATCTCCCCCGCCGCAGGCTCAGCCTGCAGATGTACTGAGCCCGTCTGGCGCACATCGGACCAGGATTCCTGGCGCCGCACGCCGTTGCGGTCAAGGATGAACTGATGCAGATAGGAATCACGCAGAGTGATGTCAGTACCTGCGCCATGGGTCGCAATCAACTCATCGGGAATGCTTACCCGGCAAGCGAAATCGCGCATGGAAATGTACTTATAACCCAACTGCCTGATGCCGCGAACTACGTCGTCCAGAAACTTCGGGTCAATGAAGTCATGCAAAAATGCCGAGGCGATTCCGTCGCGCACCACCATCATGGCACGGGCGTTGTCTACCAACTCGCGCGGGACCGGATTATCCACAGGCAGGTAGCCGATGTTCTCCGGAATGATTTGCAATCCCCGCATATCGACGGTGGGATAGGGGAAGAACTGCTGCGCCCCTTGAGCATTGATGCCTGTTTGGTCGTTCAGGGTGGAAAACACCTTGCCGAACTCGACGTAATCCAAGGGAGAGGCCATATAGTGAGGCGTCTCCCAGGCTACGGGGAAGATGTCGTTGCGAAAACACTCGGCCAGCGCCGCAGTGAGTTTATCCCTCACCAGTTGCGCTGAATCGTCGCCTCGCGGTCCATTGCGCAGAGCGTCCCAGAATTCAAAGTCGGAGGGAGTCATGCCGCGGTATTGATGCGTGTATCCGTGCAGCACAATCGTTCCCCCATGGGCGACGGCTTTGTGCAGCACCGCTACAAGCTCGGGGTTCTCAGAGAGTGCAACCTGCCTCCGCGCCTTCGGATCCACGAAGACCGGCACCAGCGAAATCTGAAAGGGAACGCCTTCCCGGATGAACACATCGACTGCCCGCTGGACCTGAGCCGCGTCCTCGTCGGGATTCACATCTTCCAGCCGAACCATGGCACGGTGCGAGGTCTCGTGATTGACGCCCAGCATATCGTGCAGCAAGTCGCAGAAGGCCAAATACCGATCCCGTGGGCCGGCATAAGCAAAAGGAGAGTCGGCGACCAGCCACAACTGCTTGCGGCGAACGATGTAGGGAACCTCATGACCGTCGGGGTCGAGTGCGGTGGCCGCGATTTGCACCTGCGAAGGGCCGATTACGGTCAAAGGCGTGAGCATCGCGGTGCCTTTTTCCAGAACTGTCCCCTGATACTTCACCTGGCGAAAGCGGCTGTTCAGTTCCACCGGCCCCACCCGCAGGCCGCGCTTGCGATCTTCTCCCCGGCTCAAGAAGCGATCGAGTCCAAATCCGATCCATACGAGCACTGCCGTGCGAGCGCGAGCGTCGCGCAGCAGCGCTTCCGGGCAGACGCTCCGGTTCGAGCCAATCACCACGAATACCGCGTCGTAGTTGGCCATTCCCCCGGGCCTGAAATCTTCAATCGGCTGCAGCGTTGGCCGAAAGGAGAAATGCCCCATGAGATTGGCTATGAATACCCCGTCATCAGCTCCGTCGTGCGCCTTGATAGAGGTTCCGTCGAAAAGAATCAAGGCCCGGCGCGGGGCAGATGAAGACACCGCCGAAGGCTTGATGCCAGTGCTGTTGCCCGCACTGTTGGCGGTTTGGGCGCCTGAGGCAATGGCCAGAAGCAACAGAGCCGAACAGGCCCCCACGTATCCGTGCCGCACGGCTCTCATGGCATCCGCACTTCCGCAAATCGCTCCGTCTTTGCCCATGTGCGCTTGCGGCGAAGCACGACATCCTCGACAATGGCCCGGATGACGACCAGAATCCAAAGCTGACAATAGGTAAAGTAAGCGGTCACCACCAATAGCAGGTTCCCAAAGGAGTCTTCTCCCTCTTCCCGTGACAAGGCAATGCCGACTTCCAGCACGAATAACAGGAACGCCAGGAACCAGATTCGCGAAAAAGGACCGATGGCGTGAATTGAAACCACTCCCATGCCGGCAAGGACAAACAGGACGTCGGAAACTGCAATGGAGGCGCATACCGCGTAATAAAGCGAGAGTGTGTACATAAGTTCCAGGGCAAGAACTCGCGGACGAAGGTGCAACAGCCGGCTTGCATGCTTTGCCAGGAGGTAGTTTTGACCGCGGGCCCAGCGCACGCGCTGCCGAAACCAAACCCCCAAGCGCTCCGGTTCCTGCTCCCAGGTAACAGCCTGGGGCACGAAGCGAATACGCCGCCCGGCTTCGTATATTCGGATGGACAGCTCCGCATCCTCGGTCAGCGCTTCATGGTCCCAGCCTCCCACCCGATCGATCACGTCGCGCCAGATCACGAAGTTCGTCCCGGGAAGGGTGGTGACGCCCAGCATGGCCCAGCGGCCTGCCTGAACAATCCATTGGAATGCCAGTGACTCTATGTTGACAAAGCGAGTCAACAGGTTCCGGTTTTGATTAATCGTGCGGAACTTGCCCACCGCGGCCGCCAACGTGGGATCGTTCACCAACGCGGCTACCAGGATGCGCAGCGACCCAGGTTCCGGTCGATTGTCGGCGTCGTAAATCGCAATCAGGTCGTGGCTTGCTTCCGAGGCAGCCAACTCCAGGGCGGCGGCCTTACCCCGCCCCGAGAGGGCTGCCTGAACGTTCAGGCACCGAATGCGCTGGTCCCGCCTTGCAAGCCGCTCCACGATTTCGCCGGTGCCATCCGTGCTGCCATCGTTGATGACGATGATTTCCATGGCATCGTGAGGGTAATCGAGCGCACAAAGCGCCTCCAGCGTGCGGGCAATCACCTTCGCTTCATTGCGCGCCGGGACCAGAATCGACACCGCCGGCCAAGGTGCATCCGGAGGTAAGGCCGTGCCCTTCCAGGCACTTCGCAGACTGTAGTGGAACCCCGCCAGGAACAAGAAAAGCTGATAAGCGATCATGAACCAAATGACCGTCGTCGCCGCTACGAAAAGCGCATCAAGCCAAAGGGATGAATACATGGTTAAGAAAGCATTTGTACGTGAAATGCACATGAATAGCAAGGACAAAACCGCGTCGCATATTTGCCGGGAACGGTTTTCCCAGGACGTTCAAACGGAACTTCGCTGCCGTTTGTAGCCAGAGCGGCGCGGCAAGGCGCCGCGTTTACCGCGCTGCAACCAGCGCGGCCGGCGCAGAGGACTCAGACCCGCGCGCCACGTCCTTCCGCTTGAGACCCCCGCCGAGCGTCAAGGTCAAGGTGCATACGGCGGCGAAAAGAGTCACATCCCAGAGGGTGTTGAACAGGAACAGATGCCGCGTGACCTCGGAGGCATCTGTGAACGCGCCCAACGCGAACTCGATCGATCCCATGAGGCCCAGCGCCGTCGCCGCGGGCGGGGACCTCCACGCGATGATGCCCAACGAAATCGCGAAGATGAGCGGATAGGTCCACAGAAACCCGCCGACTACTTTCCTCCTGGCCCTGCTCCAGATCGAAAATGCATCGCTTTGAGCATAGGGCGGGCGACCCGCCGACTGGTCGTAGTTGCCGATCCCGGGCGGACGCCCCAGTCCCGCTTCACCCAGCGCGAGTTCCGCCACGCGCAACGCCCGCTCCGGATGCATCACGTAGAACCAACATAGGCGGCGATAAGAAGTCTTGCTCAGGAACGACTGGGCCCAGCGGCCGTCTCGCATCGGCGAACGATCCATGAAAGCGTCCGTGCCCGAGTAGCGCAGGTACGACGGGTCCAGCCCCAGGCTGGCCAACTCGGCCGTGGGGTCCTTCGCGGTCGGCAGCAGTCTGGCGAAGATGATGTTGAACAGGGGAAAGCCGGTGTAGCCGGGTGGACTGCCTTCAACCAGCGCATACGCCCCGCCGCTGACAACGCACAGAACGGCCACCGTGCTCGCCAGAAGGGCGCGCCGCGGCCACAGGGCGCGCCGCTCCCAGACCAGGAATACCGCCAGCGGCAGTGCCAGCAAGGCGTGCTGCGTCTTCGCCGTCACCAGCAGCAGGCAGAAAAACACGGCGAGGCACGTGTCAACCGCTCGCCGCCGCACCACCGCCCGCAACAGCGTCACGATCGCCAGCATCAGAAAAACAAACGCGCCTGCGTCCATGTAGAAAGAGTTGTAGTAAGCCGAACATGCCACATCGCAGAAAACCAGCACGGCCAGAGCCAGCAGCGCGATCCGGAACCCGGCCCGCACTCCGCTGAGCAGCGAGGCTAGAAGCGCGAAGGCCGTCAGAAACAACGCCGCATGAACGACGCCCATCACACGAAGATCGAAGACGTCGGGACGCGCGACTGCCCGGTTCAGCAGCAGCGCCAGCCGGACGAGAAGCGTCTCAGAGGAGTGAAAGCCGGTCTCGATGTGGCTGTCGGAGCGGAAATCGTATTGGAGATTGATATAGCGGAATGCAGAGTCGCGCAAGTCTTCCACCGGAGGGTAGAGGTTGAATTCTCCGGTGATCTTGGCGAAGTCGCCGTTATCGGAAAGACCGATGGCGGGCGGCACCAGGACTTGAAAGATGACAATGGCCGCGGCGGCCGCCCACGCAACCCAGCCAATTCGCCCAAGCGACATCGACAGACACCCTGCGCCCTTGAGGCGCCCAGGCTGGGATTATAACGGGGACAGCCAGCCGCATGGGCGCCCGCTCGTGGAGCAGGCGTCTACGCCTCATGCCGCAACCTTACTCCTAGGGCCGGACATTCTGCGGAAGTTGTCGGGCGCTCACCTGGTCCGCGTCAGGCAGGGAGAATGCCCCGGTTCAAAAGCGTCCCTTACTTCAGCGCCTTGCACCCTAGAAAAATCAAGAAAACCAGATCCTGCGATGGGAATTTCCGATACGCAATGCGATGCTTCTTCTGTAGGGCTGTGTCCAGGTGGCGAGTAACCGTTGGCGTTCCGATGCGACCCAAGGTTGAGTAGAGAGACAGGTACGGCGGAAGAAAGAATTGCTAAACCGTAGTAACCGGGCGGGTGATTCCGTTTAGAGAGCCTCCCAAAACGGGAGAGAGTGGGCCACAATAGACGCATGAGCCAACGGCGCCAGCCGGACGCGACGGTGAGGATTCGGCGGCCCAGCCTGGAATCGCCGATGCTGGTTAACCGCTGATGTGGCTTTGGTCTTTCAATACCGATCCAGAACGGTACAACTTGAGCAAATCGGCGCTGAAATGGAGATTCCAATCATGGGTTGGTATTTCGCATTTTTCTTCTTCTCTGGTTTTTGCAGCATCCTGTATGAGCTGGTCTGGTTGCGGTTGGCCATGGCGCAATTTGGAGTCACAACGGCGCTGGTGTCCATCGCGCTTTCGATGTTCATGGCGGGCCTGGGCGCCGGTTCCTGGGGGGGCGGGATTCTTGCACGGCGGTATGGCGAACGGATCAACTTCCCTTCACTGCGCCTGTACGCCCTGGCAGAACTTCTGATCGGTTGCTCCTCTCTGGCTGTCCCTGTGCAACTGCTTTGGGGACGCCGCCTACTGGAATCGCTGACGGAACGAACCGCGTTGTCATCGGCGACTTACTATTTAGCTTCCGGCATGCTTGTGGCGCTGATCGTAATCCCATGGTGCGCGTGCATGGGCGCCACTATTCCATTGGCGATGTCCGCGATTCGCAGCGACTCACGCAATGAACCGCGCCGCTCATTCAGCTTTCTCTATCTGTCCAATGTCGTCGGCGCGGTGGCTGGTGCTATCGTTCCGTTATTTCTGATCGAATTGTATGGATTCCACGGCGCGTTGCGTGTCGGTGCGCTAGTCAACGCCGCCATAGCGGCATCCGCTTTCGGGCTGACGCTCAGGCAACGAGGGCGAGGCTCTGCACCAGCGCCGGCGGGAAGCGAGACGACAACCAAAGTTACCGGACAGGGGAAGGGAGCGCTGGTCCTGCTCTTCATGACTGGACTCGCAACGATGGGCATGGAGGTCATCTGGATCCGACTGTTCACGCCCTATGTAGGCCCAGTCGTTTACTCATTTGCGATCATCCTGGTGTCCTACTTATTAGCCACTTTCGCAGGCTCGACCGTGTACCGAAAATCAAGCTACAGCCGCAATCCCGATAGCCAGCTTGCCTGGATCATGCTGGCGCTTCTGGGACTCTTGCCGCTAATTACCTCCGATCCCCGGCTTCATCTGGGGCCGGTGACACGCGTTTTGCTCGGTGTTGCTCCATTTGCAGGAGTGATCGGCTTTCTCACACCCATGCTGGTGGACCGCTGGTCGGCGGGTGATCCTGAGCGTGCAGGCAGGGCCTATGCGATCAATGTTCTGGGTTGCATCCTTGGTCCGTTGATTTCCGGTTTTGTCTTGCTGCCCCTGGTTGGCGAGCACGTGTCCATGCTGTTGTGGGTTCTGCCGTGGTTCGCGATGGCGGGTTTATTGTTCCTACGTTGGGAATTGCCGATTGGGTTTCGCACCTCTGCCTACGTTATCGTTGGGGCGGCAATCATGGTTTTCTTTCTGACAAAAGATTATGAGACGCTGTTTCCGCATCGCGAGGTGCTGCGGGATAGCACCGCAACTGTGATCGCGACCGGCACCGGCATGCAGAAGAACCTTATTACGAACGGAGTAGAGATGACAGCGCTGACTCCGATAACAAAGATGATGGCCCACATCACGCTAGCCTCGCTCGACCAATCGCCACGCAACGCGCTGGTCATCTGCTTCGGAATGGGCACAACTTACAGATCCGCGATCTCCTGGGGTATCCCGGCAACTGCAATCGAATTGGTGCCCAGCGTGCCTCGACTGTTTTCCTACTACCACGACGACGGCGCAAAGATATTGGCATCGCCGCTGTCGCATCTCGTCATTGACGATGGCCGGCGTTACCTGGAGCGCTCATCCCAGAAGTACGACGCCATTATTATTGATCCGCCCCCGCCGGTCCAGGCTGCGGGATCCAGCCTGTTGTACTCAGAGGAGTTCTATGCTGTCGCCAAGGAGCGACTGCAGCCGGGCGGCATTCTACAGCAATGGCTCCCGGGCGGGGACAATGCAGTGCAAGCATCGGTGGCGCGCTCTCTGGAGGACTCTTTCACCTATGTGCGCGCCTACCAATCGGTCATGGGCTGGGGTTGGCACTTCCTCGCAAGCATGCATCCGATTCCTACTCGCGATGCCGCGGAGCTGGTGGAACGCATGCCCGCCAGCGCCGTCGCCGATATGATGGAATGGGAACCGGCCGCCCCTCCCAGCCAGCAGTTTGAGCTCATGCTTTCCTCGGAAACGACAATCGGGGAGGTGATCGACCTTTCGCCTACTACTCCCGCGCTACGGGATGACCGCCCGATCAACGAATACTTCCTGTTGCGCGATTTGACCTCGCACTCAACGCTCGTATCACTGGACCAGGTGCTGCTTGGGAGATAGTGATCCCCCTCGTCGCCGTCTGCAACTTCTTCTCGACGCATCAGTATCGAGGCCAAAACCGGACTCGGTTTCGAGTTAGTAGATGCCCCGTCAGGTTTTATGCTCGATTCCCGTATCCTGCGAGGGTTCTTCCGCCGGGTCGGATCGGCCCGAACGCACGGGAATTCCGCTGATAAGACCTTGATAGTTTGTGAGGCGCTTGCCGAGGATCACCACGCCCTTGGACGTGATTTCATACTCGCGAATATCCTTGGCATGATTGCCTCCCCGCATCTTGATCACCACCATGATCTTTCGCAACTGGCCATCGATGGATACGTAGCGCAGCCGGATGATGTCATCGGTGAGGAAAGAAATCGAGTAGGTACTGAACGGGAATTCGGTGAAAGACTCATCCACTTCAACGGTGCTTAGAATCGTTACCCCGATTCCCGTCAAAGCGAAGATCATGCGGTAGAGCGATTCGCGAAAGTCGGCGCGGAAGCCGGGCGACAGAGCCATTTCAAAGCCGGCCAGGGAATCGATGACCAGGCGCTTGGCGCCGATCTTCCGAACTGCGTCCAGAATCGAGTGCATGGTTTCATCCACCGAGAGATCGAGTGGACGGAGATAGAGGATGGCGAGTTTTCCCTCTTTCTGCGGCGTTTCCAGATCCAGACCTAAACTGGCGGCGCGCTCCGCATAGGCTTGGGGGCGCTCTTCAAAGACCGCCACGATTCCCGGCTCCCCCTGGCGTATGCCTTCAGCAACGAATTGAGTTGCCAGAACCGATTTTCCGGTCCCCGAAGACCCTGCTACGAGGACACTATCGCCTTCGCGAACGCCCCCACCCAGCATCCTGTCCAGCTCCGGAATGCCGAAGGAGAGGCGCCGATGGCTGGGCGGATTCTTCACGTGTCCGGTCAACCCAAAGGTGCGCGAGAAGGCTTGCACTCCGGCATCGGTTATGCGAAAGGTGTGCAACCCCGGCACGGAATCCTGACCGCGGAGTTTAATCACCTGCAGCTTGCGGACAATTGAATTTCGCTCCGCCGTTTGGCGCAGCCAGAACAGCCCATCGGCGACGGTAAAGATGGGATTGTCGCGCAACTCGTCCTCTGCATATTCACCGATCAGGAAAGTCGTAGCTTGCCAACTGGCCAGAAACAGGGCTAAGCGTTGAATGAACGATTGCAGGTCCATATCGCTTTGCGGCTTGCGCACCATGGTGCGGAATGAGTCCACAACGACGACGGCGGGGTTGGACTTCTCAACTTCCCTGGTAATCTGCTCCAAAACCGCGCCCAGGTCCTTCTCCAGAACAACCTGGCTGAGGTTGATAAAGCGAATGGAGCCGGGCAGCATGGCCGAATCGAAGAAAGTGTACTGCTGCTGGTATCGCAGCATTTTGATGGCTGATTCGCCGAGGACGGTGAAATAGAGGGCCGGACGCTCCGGGGTGGCATTGGCGAACACAAACTGGTGTGCCAGCGTCGTCTTCCCGCTCCCGGGCGCACCGGCGATGATGTTGAATGAGAATTCGGGGAGCCCGCCACCCACAATCTCGTCGAGGCCCGACACTCCGGTGGGTAGTTTGTTGATCTTCACTCTATCCTGCGCGCTCATGCTTTTCTCCCATTCCCCGAATTGCGATCGTCAAAGGCTTCTGGTGGCCACGCATTGCGCAGCAGGCTTAACGTCAAGGCTTCGCCAAGAAAGACGCGAAGCAGGCCGAGTAATCGGACGATGAGAATGATTTCTCCCTCGCCAGCCTGAAGCTCGCCAGCCCGATCCTCTTCAAGGTCAATGTGAGGCCCAAACTCGCTCAGCCCCTGTCCCAGTCCTTGTCCCAAGCCCTTCAACGCTCCATCCGCGGAGACCTGTACGGCTCGAAGACTGGGCATTTCAGATCTTGCCATCGCCAAAGCGCGGGAAGCCAGCGACTGAAAACCGGCAACTCCAACAAATTCACCAAGGCTCTGGCGCAGCTTCTCATAGACGCGAAGGGCCGGGGCCTCCATTGGCTCGGAGGCCTTGCCCGCACCGGCTTCATAAGTAAGAAGACAATGGGCCAAATCTCGCATTCCCGGGGCAGCCGTCATGTTCAACCCCGCATCGTTCAAGGCAGCAGATTTCAATTGCCGTTATACGCTTCGTAAGAGGATCAGGGCGGCGATTTTGTCCTTTCTTGAAGCGCCCTCACGGTTGGGGGGTTCGACATCCAGAGCCGCGTTGGATGTCGCAGTGGCGGAACTCAATTCATATAGAGATTCGTTTTCAGGTCAGGCGCCTCTTCTTGCGGGCCGCCGGCCTTGCTTCGGATGAGCGTGAAAACATCCAGAACCGTGGCGATACTGCGAATGTTCCCCGCAACACTGAGAAGTCCATCGGTCATGCCGGGATGTTTGTCTGCCAGGGTTTCAATACGTTCGCTCACACTCCTCAGCCGGTCAATCTCTCGCAGGAGGTCCCCGAAAGCCGCAGCCATTACCGGCCCGTCGGCCGCTGAGGCTGCCGTGTCCGCTGTGGCCGCGGCCGACTCCGTGCCGGCGTCAACCTGAAGGCGTAAATCTTCTATCAGCCGCAGCGTCGTTGCCTCGCCAAGGAAGGCAAGAAACAGTCCGAGCAACTGCGCAATCAGAATGACTCCGACCTCGCCATCCAGATCGGTATCCGCCTGGGACTCAACTTCGCCAAGGCCGCGCAAACTTCCATTCGCCGTAATCTGCACGGCGCTGAGCCGGGGAGATTCCGACTTGGCCAGAGCCAACGCACGGGCAGCGAGCGCCTGAAAACCGTCGACTCCCACGGGTGCGCCGAGTTGCCGGCGCAGCCTCTCATAGACGCGCACAGTTGCAGGCCCGGTATGCAGGGAGGCCGTATTTGCATCGGTCTCGGAAGCAACGAGGCTGCGGGCCAATTCACGGGTCTTTTGTGGAGGAAGCATCGGTTCCGTTCCTTCCCTTTGGGCTACGCCTCGGTTTGAACGTGAGGCGTCTTTCGCAATGATACTCTTATGCCGATTGTCGTAGTGGCGAGATCCCCCCGCGCGCTTCATCAGGCTCCATTTTGACGTCACGAAATCTAAAAACTTGAAAGGTATCTGGAAAAGTGAGCAGAATTGAACAGGCCGCTCCCGCCTCCGGTCCAAGAGCCTTCCCAGTGAGGCGGTAATTGGAATGGGAGCCTCCCGGCGCCAGCGCCTGCTCCTGACCTGGCCGCCTGCCTGCGCAAGGCCCGATGAGCAATTGCGATCAGCTTTCATCAACCGATCGTTGGATACTGGTCGTTAGAAGGCCCTACATCAGGCAGGATACTTTCCCAAAAAGGGCCTTACCTGATCGCAGATACTCAAAGCGCAGAGAGATCTCAATCGATCTCAACTAGTTGAACCCACCAGCAAACAGAGGAGAGAATCATCATGAAACCCAGCACGGACGATAGGACAACAGGCAAGCTTCACGAAGTCAAAGGCGCAATCAAGCAGAAGGTCGGCGAGCTCACGAAGAACCCCAACCTGGAAGCTGATGGCAGAGCTGAAAAGAATGCCGGAAAAGTACAAAACGTCGTCGGCAAGATTGAAAAGGCTGTAGGAGCATAAGCGAATCAACATCGAACTCGGAGACGAGAGAGGTTAAGAGATCATGGCGCAGTCAATGTTTGAACAAGCAGGCGAGCAGATTACCGATACGGCGCACAAGGCCTCTCGTGCGGCATCTGCTGTTGCGGATGCAATTGAGGATGGCGTAGAAGCAGCGCGGCGCGCCGCAAAACAGGGCGGCTATGCGGCCGCAGAGCTTCTTGATGATACAAAAAGACGAGTACAACGACACCCGATTGAAACAGTTGCGGCGACATTCGCGGCAGGCATTGCGGCTGGAGTCGCGATCAGTTGGATGGTGAGGCGAGAGCGGCTATGCAACAAAGCGGATGCGCGCGAAAAGGGCCAGAAATCTTGTCCCGCGCCGCTGGATGTATCAAGATCTTAGGTTTCTACGCCATGCCTGCGTTCAACGCAAGCCAGTAGATAATGTGTGGAATTCCGACCTGTTTGCGCATTAGCTGAATGCTTGAGATTCAGCGCTGATCAGTCCGGTTGTTGAGATCGAAACTCTTACCCGCCGCTTCGGTACGTTCACGGCGGTGGGCTCTTTGACCTTGGCGGCCAAGGCCGGCGAGGTGTTCGGCTTGCTTGGCTCCAACGGGGCCGGCAAGAGCACCACCATCAAGATGCTCACCACGCTCCTGCCGCCATCCTCGGGCGAGGCTTGCGTGGGCGGCTTCTCCATACCTTCGGCCTCGGCATGGATTACGCAGTCATCCTGTTGAAAACGATCGTCCTGGTTTTCATCGGCGCACGCTTGTATCCCCAATTGGGAGTGTAAACGCTCTTCCGTAATCGTCACCTATGGACCAACAAACATCATGAGACGCGAGAAGACCCCGAACAAGTGACGTAAATGGCGATGAGAAACGGGATGATGACACCCGATCCGAATGACGCGGTGGAGAAACACTCCATAGAAGCGAACTCCGGCACCACTTGCACCGCAGAAACTCTTCCGCCTCCGAGCGCATTTTCAATTCCCGCGAAGGCAAAGGAACATAACATCCGTGTTTCCTCTGCCGTCCTCGATGCGGCGGCAAAGGACGGCGATGCACTGCTTCAGTCGCTGCACACGACTCCCGAGGGCCTGACGCAAGCGGAGACCGAAGCGAGAGCGCGTACCGCCGGCCCGAACGAGGTTGCGCAGGAACGCCGGCGCGGCTGGTTTGTGCGGCTCTTGATAATCCTTCGCAACCCGCTGGTGATTCTGCTGGCCGCTCTCTCGTCGATTTCCTTTGCCACGGGTGACGCGCCGCGGTTCTGGGCGCGAACGACGGCATCCTTTCAACATCAAGTCTCCTGCTGGGTGTTGCAGCCGCGCATGCGACACACCGGAACCTGTTGGTTACAGGAATGGCCGGCCTGGTGGCCGGGGCTATGTCGATGGCCGCCGGTGAGTACGTTTCGGTCCATTCGCAGGCAGACAACCGCGTCAAGAATGCTGTAAAGTCGTCTTGTCGGTCGAGAGGTTTTCATCGAGCAGCTAACCACCTCTCAACTGGCTGTATCAACTGAGATGACAAGCGCACATTTCACCGCAGTTGCGTGTATCCGCGTGGCCGCCAGCCCCGAAGCAGAGCATCTCCACTGCACCGCGAGCAACTTGCAGCAGAACGCGCATCTAACCACCTCGGAGAACTGAAGAGTGAAAAAGCTGGCAAACGCAACCGATCCCCTCTGGTACAAGGATGCGATCATTTACGAACTCCCCGTCCGAGCCTTCGCCGACTCGAACGGCGACGGCATTGGGGACTTCCCTGGACTGCTCTCGCGGCTCGACTACCTCCAGGACCTCGGCGTGACCTGCATCTGGCTTCTGCCTTTCTTTCCCTCGCCGCAGCGCGACGACGGCTATGACATCGCCAACTACGTCGACGTCAACCCGTCCTACGGAACCCTGAACGATTTCAAGCAAGTTCTCCTCGCAGCCCACCAGCGCAACATGCAGGTCATGATCGAGCTGGTCATCAATCACACCAGCGATCAGCACCCATGGTTCAAGGCCGCCCGCCTGGCGCCGCCCGGTTCACCCGCGCGCCAGATGTACGTCTGGTCCTCGACCAACCAGCTCTTCCAGGACGCCCGCATTATCTTCACCGACACGGAAAAGTCCAACTGGACCTGGGACGAGACGGCCAAGGCCTACTACTGGCACCGCTTCTTCTCACACCAGCCCGACCTCAACTTCGATAACCCGGCGGTGATCGAGGAGGTTCTCAAGGCCATGCGCTTCTGGCTCGACATGGGCGTCGACGCGCTGCGCATGGACGCCATCCCGTACCTGGTCGAACGCGATGGCACCTCCTGCGAAAACCTGCCTGAGACCCACGCCGTCATCAAGACCATCCGCGCCGCCATCGATGCCGACTACGCCAACCGTCTGATCCTGGCCGAAGCCAACCAGTGGCCTGCCGATGTCCGCCCCTACTTCGGCGATGGCGACGAGTGCCACATGGCCTTCCACTTTCCCCTGATGCCGCGCATCTATATGGCCCTTCGCCAGGAAGATCGCCTGCCGATAACCGACATCATGGCCCAGACGCCGGCCATTCCCGACAACTGCCAATGGGGCCTGTTCCTCCGCAATCACGACGAACTCACGCTTGAAATGGTCACCGACGACGAGCGCGACTACATGTACATCGCCTACTCGGCAGATCCGCGCATGCGCGTCAACGTCGGTATCCGGCGCCGGCTCGCACCGTTGGTCGACAACAACCGCCGCCGCATCGAACTGTTGAACTCGCTCCTGCTCAGCTTTCCGGGTACGCCGATCCTGTACTACGGCGACGAAATCGGCATGGGCGACAACATCTACCTGGGCGACCGCAACAGTGTTCGGACCCCGATGCAGTGGAACTCGGATCGCAACGCCGGCTTCTCAAAGTGCGATCCCGCCCGGCTCTACTTTCCCGTCATCATGGATCCCATCTACGGCTACCAGGCCATCAATGTGGAAGCTCAGCTAAGCGATCAGTCCAGCCTCCTGCACTGGACCCGCAACATGATCGCCTTGCGCAAACTCTTCCAGGTCTTCGGCCGTGGAACCCTCAGTTTCTTGAACCCGGCAAACCAGAAGATCCTCGCCTACCTTCGCGACCTCGATCGCGGCGACGGCTCGCACGAGACTGTTCTCTGCGTGGCCAACCTCAGCCGTTTTGCCCAGCCTGTCTCCCTCGACCTCGCCAACCACGCCGGCGCCGAGCCCGTCGAGATGCTGGGGTATGTGCCCTTCCCCACCATCACCGAAGCCCCTTACGTCCTCACCCTGGCTCCGTACTCTTTCCTCTGGCTCGAACTCCAGCCCCCGAGTGTGAAGCCAGCATGATCCTCATCCCGCTTGTCGGCATCCTAACCTTGTAAAAGGTCTAGCCGTATGGAGGCTGGTCAATTGGAGACTGCAGAAAACCTGCGATTGCTTTAATATGGCTTCCCGAATGACGATGGCGACAGCAGATCCCATTCCCGACATCACCACCCATTCCGCGCGTCCCGGCGCCGAACTCCTCGTCCTGCTCGCCGCCATGACGCCGGAACAGCTCGAACGAGTCCTCGCCAACCTGACCGCTTCGTTCCCGGCGGAAGGCCTGCTCATCGCTTCCCCAGACGCGATCTCAGACGCGCTGCCGGCAGACTCCTATCCATCTCTCCGGATTGTCGCAGCTCCCGCGAGCAACGCCTCCTGGACCCTTACCGCCGCTGATTTCGTCAACGCTTACCAACTCGCCAAAAAGAACGAGGCGCACGCCATCCTCATGCTAGGCCGGGAGTCCGGCTCGCTCGGTACTTCCGCACTGCGCACCCTCGCCACTGCCGTTCTCACTACCCCCACCGACCTCGCAGTCCCTTACTACGATCTGCAACCGCACGCCGGTCTGGTCAACTCCGCCATTCTTTATCCGCTTACCCGCGCGCTGTTCGCCTCCCGCGTGCGGTTCCCCTTGGCCGTCGATCTCGCCCTCTCGCTTCGCATGGCCGAGTGCCTCGCCGGCGCCGCCCATCGTTTCACCGCGCTCAACCAGGGCGAAACGCCTCTTTGGCCGATCAACGAAGCCGCAGTAGCCGGGTTAACCATCGACCAGTTCGACGTTGGACCACGCGTCCAACCCCAATCCGCCGGGCCCGACCTCAACAGCATCCTTCCGCTGGTTACCGGATCTCTGTTCTCCGATATCGACGCCAAGGCAGCATTCTGGCAGCGTTTCCGCCAGTTGCCGCCGGCGCGCGATCCACTGCCCATTCCGCAAGCACCGTCCATCAATGCGGCCGCAGATATTGCCCCTATGCTCCAGGCTTTTCGGCTCGCCTATACCAACCTTCATGAAATCTGGTCGCTCGTCCTGCCGCCGAACTCGCTGCTCGGACTCAAGCGGCTCTCCACAACCGACGCTGCAGATTTTCGCATGCCTGAAAGCCTCTGGGCCCGCATTGTCTTCGACTTTCTCCTCGCCCACCGGCTCCGCACCATCAACCGCGGACATCTGCTCGGCGCGCTCATCCCGCTTTACCTCGCATGGGTTGCAAGCCACATCAACATCACCACCTCCGGCACCACCCCCGAATGCCATATCGAGGCCGTCGCCGCAGCCTTCGAGGCCGACAAAACCTACCTGGTCTCACGCTGGCGATGGCCAGACCGGTTCAATCCATGAGTGCCCCCGAATCAAACCCGTTTCCGGTACGAAGCAAGAGAGTCGATTCAAGGAGTGAGTCCTATGCAAAACATCCTTGCCACCATGCTCCAGACAGGCCCAAACCAGACTTTGCAGCCCTCGTATGCCGACAACACCTCGATCTGGCACCATATGTCCGACGCGCTCCATCAGTCGCTCTACCGCGTCCTCTCGCTGCTCCTCGCCATTCTGCCGGGTATCCTGGCCTTCATTGTTGCCCTGGCCGTATTTGCCTTGATTGGCATGGCTCTTTCCGCGCTGTTGCGGCGTGGACTTACCGCGGCCAGGTTTGATGATCGCCTTGCCCGCAGTCGCGGCAACATCGACTGGGCGCCATCCACTTCTCCCACGGCGCTTGTCGCCCGGGTCTCCTTCTGGGCCTGCGTCCTGTTCGGACTCATCATTGGCGCTTCGGCTTTCGATGCCTCCTACGCAACGGCCACAACGCTGCCCAGCTCGTTCATGCCCTACCTTACCCACATCGTAGGGGCCGCCTTCCTGCTCATCGCCGGTACTCTCATCGCGCGTTTCCTGGCCCGTTCGGTCCTCATCGGAGCCGTCAATGAGCAACTCCAGTACGCGCGGTTCCTGTCGCTCGGCGTCAAGTGGCTCGTGCTCGTGCTTACCGCGGCCATGATCCTCGACCACCTTGAGTTGGGCGGCAACATCGTTGAGCTGGCCTTCGGCATCCTCTTCGGCGGCATCGTCCTCACGCTTGCTCTCGCCGTGGGTCTTGGCTCCCGCGACCTCGTCAGTCGCTCGCTTGAAAGCCACGCCGAACGCTCAGGCGAGCGCAACGTCGCACCCCCGACCACCCCAACCACCGGCCCCCTTGATTCCATCCGGCATTTCTGAGAACTTCGTCAGGTTTTGGGTTGCGCGCGATACATAAATCGGGGCACAACAAAAGCGAGGGGAAGTCACAGAGAGAAGTGGCTCTCGCACATCTTGCTCAATCTATGTGGTTTATGTCACAGGTGCGAATACAGAGAGAGACTTACCTTAAGTTATTGATTATAAATAACTTATATGGCGGAGGGAGAGGGATTCGAACCCCCGGTACCCTTTCAGGCACAACGGTTTTCAAGACCGCCGGTATCAACCGCTCACCCATCCCTCCGCGGGGGTGGGACTATCACTCGATTGTACGGCCAAACGAGCCTTTTCTGTGAGCCTTGGACCGCGGACGGCGCTGCCTGCCGAGCTGCATGAACACAATACTCGACCGAGTACGCCTGGCTCCCCGTGGCTGGAATCGAAGCAGGGAACATCTCCAGGCTTGGACCCTGTCGTGTGCTTCTTACTGCTGCGGCAGCACCAGCACCTCGACGCCACTGGCCGCGTCCTTCTGATGAAAGATCTGTTCGGTGGCCTTCTGGAAATCTTCCGGCCTGGCGTAGGGAATGTCGGTGAATGTCTGCGGATTGCGGTCGGTAAGCGGGAACCAGGAACTCTGCACCTGGACCATGATGCGATGGCCGCGGCGGAAAGTGTGAAAGAGATCGGGCATGGTGAAGTTAATGTCGGCCTCTTTGCCCGGGATCAGCGGCTCAGGCTTCTCCCAACTGTTGCGGAATTTGGCCCGGAAGGGTTCACCGCGCAGCAACTGCTGGTAGCCGCCCATGTGCAAGGGCGGCGTATCGAGGATGCGCTTGCCGGCATTCTGTGCATTGTCCGGATCGGGATAATCCGCGGGATAAACGTCGATCAGCTTCACGTCGAAATCGGAGTCGGTACCGGAACTGGCCACCTTGAGGTGTGGCGAGATAGGGCCGGCGATGGTCACATCCTCTTCGAGCGGCTCAGTCTGGTAGACCACAACGTCGGGCCGGTAGCTCGCGAAGCGCTGGTCGTCCACCATGTAGCGCTGCGGCACGGTGTCGGTGGTGTAGCCCACAAACGGCACCGGATGATTTGGGTCGCTCAGGTACTCATCCTCACTCTTGCTCTCTTTGGGCGGATCGAAGCTGAGCTTGCCGCCGGCGTGAAAGTAGAGCGTCCTGGGCATAGCGGCCCTGGGAGGCCAGGTGTCGTATCTGCGCCAAACGTTGGTCCCGGTCTCGAAGACAATGGCCTTGGCCTGCGCCTCGCCCTTGCCTTTCAGGTAGTGCTCGAAGAATGGAAACTGAATGTCGGCTCGGAAATAGGCGGCGGTTTTGGCATTGAACTGAACATCGCCCAGGTGGCTTCCGTCGCTGCGCGACCAGCCGCCATGAACCCAGGGTCCTTCGACCAGCGTGGCCGGCGTATCGGGATTGAATTTGTTGATGGCGTAGAAGGTGCGGTAAGGGCCCATCAGGTCTTCCGCGTCAAACCAGCCGCCCACCACAAGCACGGCACAATGCACATTCTTCATGTGCCGGGACAGGTCGCGCGACTGCCAATAGTCGTCGTAGGTGTCGTGCTTGAACTGGTCGTCCCACAGCCGGGTTGACCCGTCGAAATATCGATCGAGGTTGGCGATGTTGCCGGCCTGCAGATAGAACTGGTAGCTGTCAGGAGTGCCGGTGCTGAAGGGGACCGTGGGGCTGGGGGCCACGGGGTTTTGCTGGGGATGGAAGAAGGGGGCGTAGAATCCGAAGCCGGCCGAGAGCATGAAGGCTCCGCCGTGATAGGAGTCGTCGCCCAGAAACAGGTCGGTCATGGGCGCCTGCGGGCTGGCGGCCACCAGCGCCGGATGCGAATCGATGATGGACGCCGACGTATAGAACCCCGGATAGGAGATGCCCCATATACCCACTTTTCCATTGTTGCCGGCGACGTGCTTGAGCAGGAACTCGATTGTGTCGTAAGTGTCGGAGGCGTCATCCACATCCCGCGGGGATTTCTTCTGGTCGATGTGGGGCCGCATCTCCACAAATTCTCCCTCGCTCATCCAGCGCCCGCGCACATCCTGGTAAACGAAGATGTAGCCGCTCTTCTCGAACTCGTCGGAGGGGCCAAGGCTGGCGGGATACCGGTCCTCGCCGTAGGGAGCCACGCTGTAGGGAGTGCGATCCATGAGGAACGGATACGGGCCGCCGGCGCCATCCTTGGGCACATACACCGCGGTGAAGAGCCGCACGCCGTCGCGCATGGGGATGCGGTACTCGTACTTGGTGTAGTGGGCGCGAACGTAGTCCTCGGTGGGGGCCGCGGGCGCGGGTTGCTGAGCGCGGGCCACGGGAATCGCAAGAATCAGAACGGCCAAAACAGCGGCGGGAGAGCGGTGGATGGGAATCATCAGCGGCTGGAATCTCCTGATAAACCAGATTAACCCAGCGGCAAGCCCGCGGAAAAGCTCTCGGTCCATCGCCTGGGGAACCCCTGGCCGTGGGAATTTATCCTCTTGACTCCACATTTGCGCCGTGATGTACTCTGGCGACATACCGCTTCCCCATTCGGCGTGTGGCTGCAACCACGGCCCGTTCCGCGGTGAACATCCTCTAAGGCGACATCGGAATTCCCCGAACGATGGGGGACTGCCTATACAAAGGAGACAACATGCAAGTGAGAATCTTCACCATGTCCGCGGCGCTGCTCCTCGCTGCTCCGGCGATGCAACTTGCGGCGCAAAGCAATGCCAATTCCCAACCCGCCCAGGCTCCTCCGGGACACGGAATCAAGTGTCTGAAGGCCGACGGAAAGACACCTTGCGGGAACCCTGAGGTTTCTGATCTGAACAAGGACATAGCCGACTTCAAGGCCACGTTTGGCGATGCGAAGGCCGCGGTGGGCGACACTCAGCAGACGGTGGGCGACGTGAAGCAGACCGGCTCCGATGCCAAGCAGGCAGGAGCGGATACCAAGCAAGCAGCAGCGGACGCCAAACACCCGGTAGCCAACGCCAAGCAGGAGGCCAGCGACGCCAAGCAGACCGGAAGCGACGCCAAGCAGGTCTATGGCGACGCTCAGCAAACCTATGGCGACGCGCAGCAGACCAAATCCGATGCTCAGTCTACAGCGCAGGACGTGCAGCAGAACGCGCAGGACATTGCGCAGACGGCAAAGGACCTGAAAGGGATCGGATCGCTTGCATTGCGCGCACTCGACGGTTCAATGAGCTGCACCCAGGAAGGCGGATCTGCCTGCACGGATAACCAGACCAAGGCTCTCAAAACCCACGCCGCCCAGAAGAAGCCGCCTCTGACCGTGAAGCGCGAGGCCGACCAGGCCAGCAACTGACTTCTCGCGCAATCGAGGAGCATCTGAAACGCACGGGCGCCAGAGCCGGTAGACTCGAAAATCGATGCAAATCTCGGTGGATACGAAAAGGCAGAAAAACAAGAGAATCCGTGGGCCGATCGGAGAGACCGGCCCAGGAATTGCCTAAAGGAGACGTGCCCAAACGCGCAAACTCCCGCGTTCTACAGATCGAAGTACAGGAAGAACTCGTAGGGCACGGGCCGCAGGTTGACCGGCGCCAACTCGCGCTCCCGCTTGTACGAGATCCACGTCGAGATCAAGTCCTTGGTGAAGACGCCGCCTTCCAGCAGGAAAGCGTTGTCCTTCTCCAGGGCGTCCAGAACCTCGCCCAGCGAACCAGGCGTGCTCTTGATCTTGGCCGCTTCCTCCGGCTCCAACTCGTACAGATCCTTTTCCAGCGGTTCGCCGGGGTTGATCTTGTTCTTGATTCCGTCCAGCCCGGCCATGAGCAACGCGGAGAAGCACAGGTACGGATTCGCCGACGGATCGGGACACCGGAATTCGAGGCGCTTTGACTTGGGACTCTTCGAATACACAGGAATGCGCACTGCCGCCGAGCGGTTGCGCTGCGAGAAGGCCAGGTTTACAGGCGCTTCGTACCCCGGCACCAGCCTCCGATAGGAGTTGGTGGTGGGAGCGCACAGCGCAAGCAGCGCCGGGGCATGCTTGAGCAGGCCGCCAATGTACCATAGTGCCGTCTGGCTCAGCAGACTGTAGCCTTTGGCATCGTAAAAGAGATTGGTGTCGCCCTTCCAAAGGCTCTGGTGAACGTGCATGCCGGAGCCGTTATCGCCGAAGATCGGCTTGGGCATGAAGGTGGCCACCTTGCCGTGCTTCCTGCACACATTGCGGATGATGTACTTGTAATACATCACATTGTCCGCCATCTTCTTCAGCGGCGAGAAGCGCATGTCGATTTCGGCCTGGCCGGCTGTTCCCACCTCGTGGTGGTGCACTTCCACCGGGATGCCGACTTCCTTCATCTTGAGGATGATCTCCGAGCGCAGATCCTGAAACTGATCTGACGGCGGCACCGGGAAGTAACCCTCCTTGTGGCGCAGCTTGTAGCCGAGGTTAGGACCTTCGTCGCGGCCGGTGTTCCACACGCCCTCATTCGAGTCGATGCGGTAGTAGCCGGTGTAGGCGGACTGGTCGTACTGAACGTTATCGAACATGTAAAACTCCAGCTCCGGGCCCCAGTAGCTGATATCGGCGATGCCGGTTTTCTTCAGGTAGGCCTCTGCCTTTTGCACGATGTAGCGCGGGTCGCGGCTATACGGCTTGCCGCTCACCGGGTCCTTCACATCGCAGATAATGCTCAGCGTGGGAACTTCAAGGCAGGGGTCAAGATAGGCTGTCTCCGGGTCGGGGAAAAGCAGCATATCGCTCTCGTTGATCTGCTGGAATCCGCGAATGCTGGAACCGTCGAACCCGATCCCTTCGGCGAACAGATCCTCATCCATGTCTTCGACTGGAATCGAGAAATGTTGCCACATGCCAGGGAGATCGATAAACCTCAGGTCCACGATCTTTGCTCCTGTGTCCTTGGCCAGCTTGACTACCTCGTTTGCACTCTTGGGCATAGTCCAATCTCCTTTGTAGGGATTTGCCTCCCGGTTGACTACTTCCCGGCTACGGAGCTTCTGGGCTGCGGAGCGTTATAGAACAGAACGGCAACGTACGAGAGGGCGAGATAATTATAGTACGAAGAATTTCCACACCGGCACGATTCCAGTAAAACTGCGCCGCAAGTGAGCGGCATCACAAGGTCATATCACTTCGTGACCTGAAAACGGTGCAAATTCGGATCCGGCCGCGTAATAGCCGGATCTCAATCGTTTCCAGGATTCGATCCCCCTTTCAAAGCATGCCGCCCTTCTGTGATAGCCTCTCTTGAAACAGCGAAAGCCATGCGCAGAATCTCCATCGAGGGCGCCCTGATCGGCACCGTGATGGGAAGAATTGCGTTCTTCGTTCTCTTTTGCCTGTTGAGGCCATTTGTTGCCGCTACGTCGCGACTCAACCACGTTCCCAGCGAGATATTTAAAGGAAATGGACTCCTCTGCATGACGGTGCTGATCGCCGGTCTTGCCTGCTCTGTCCTCGGCGGGTTTGTGGCTGCACTGCTCGCCAGGCACGATGAACCGCTTAACGGTGGTCTCACATCTGTCCCCACTGTGCTGATTGGCATTCTTTATATGACTAGAGGCATGGGCCCCCACCCATTAATCATCCAAGTGTAACTGCTCACTGCCAGTTCGGCCCTTGCAGCCCTCGGCGGTTATCTGGGAGCCAGACGGACGCGCGATGCTGTGCGTCCCATATAGTTTTATTTCGATTTCCCCATGGATTCGAGACCCACCCCCTTTCCTGATGGCTCTCTTATGCCCCATGTGTTAAAAGCTAAAGAACGGGGTACAGGCAGGATGGGCTGGAGTCCGGCGCGGGACGGTTGAAGATGACCTTCCTATCCGGACTTCCGTCCCTTCCCCATCGCCCCTGAATCCCCGCTAAGGAAAGCCCTCTTAAGACCTATGAGCGCCGGCCATCCAGTGGAATTGGAGACCCTCTTCGGAGACTATCCGCTCGACCACGCCTTCGACGAGATGCGCGAGGCCAACGGCGATCTGCGCCCCCACTACCGCGCCCTGGCCGAGACTCTGGCCAGCCTGCCCGCCGATGAACTGCAGCGCCGCAAGCAGTCTGCCGACCTCTCGTTCCTCACCCAGGGCATTACGTTTACCGTCTACGGCCGCGACGAAGGCACCGAGCGCATCTTTCCCTACGACCTGCTCCCACGGCTGATCACGGCCCAGGAGTGGGACCGCATCGAGCGCGGCCTGACCCAGCGCATCACGGCGCTGAATCTTTTCCTGCGCGATGTCTACTCCGATGCCAAAATTCTGGCCGACCGCATCATTCCCCGCGAGCTGGTTTACAGTTGCAAGCACTACCGGCGTCAGATGCGCGGCCTCCAGGTGCCGCGCAATGTTTACATCGCCGTGGTGGGCTCTGACCTGCTCCGGCTCTCGACCGGCGAGTTCGTGGTTCTCGAAGACAACCTGCGCGTGCCTTCCGGCGTGAGTTACATGCTCACCAATCGCCGCGTAATGAAGCGGACCTTTCCGCAACTGTTTTCGAGCTACGGCGTGCGCCCCATCGAGCACTATGCGCAACTGCTGCTGGCCACTCTGCGCTCGCTTGCTCCCGAGGGCCGCCCGGAGCCGAATATCGTGCTGCTCACGCCGGGCGTCTTCAACTCCGCATACTTTGAGCACACCTACCTGGCCCGCCAGATGGGCATCGACCTGGTGGAGGGCCGCGACCTGGTCACCCACGACAACATTGTCTACATGCGCACCACCGACGGCCTCAAGCGCGTGGACGTAATCTACCGCCGCGTGGACGACGATTTCAGCGATCCTCTGGCCTTTCGCGGCGATTCGGCGCTGGGCTGCGCGGGCCTATTCAATGCCTATCGCGCCGGAAACGTCACGGTGACCAACGCCTTCGGTACCGGCCTGGCAGACGACAAGGCGGTCTACGCCTATGTGCCGCGCATGATCCGCTACTATCTGAACGAAGACCCCATCCTGCCCAACGTGGAGACCTACCTGCTGGCCGAAGAGAAGGAGCGCCGGCACGTGCTGGCCAACCTGGACAAGCTGGTGGTGAAGGCGGTGGGCGAAAGCGGCGGCTACGGCATGTTGATCGGCCCCCATTCCACGGCCCGGCAGCGCGAGGAGTTCGCCCGCCAGATCGAGGCCAACCCGCGCAACTATATTGCCCAGCCCACGCTGGATTTTTCTCGCGCTCCATGCCTGATCGGCAATCGCCTGGAGCCGCGCCACGTGGACCTGCGGCCTTACGTGCTGTTTGGCGACAAAGTAAACATCGTGCCCGGAGGCCTGACCCGCGTGGCTCTCGAAAAAGGCTCGCTGGTAGTCAACTCCTCGCAGGGCGGCGGCAGCAAGGACACATGGGTTCTGGAATAGCAATCAGATCACGGGTTCGGGAGAGTTCGACGATGCTATCGCGCGTAGCCGACAGTCTCTATTGGATGAGCCGCTACCTGGAGCGGGCGGAGAACACCGTGCGCCAGCTCGACGTGACCATGAGCCTGATGCTCGACGCCGGCGGCGCCAATGTTGAAACGCGCTGGCAGCGGCTCCTGGCTTCTCTGGGAAAACCGGCCGGCATGGAGTGGAAAGGCGGCCTGGAGACGATGGCCCGCGCGCTGGTCTTCGACAGCCTCAACCCGGCCTCGGTCACCTTTTGCGTGAACGGGGCGCGGGAGAATGCGCGCCAGGTGCGCGAAGAAATTTCCAGCGAACAGTGGCAGCGGCTCAACCGGCTCTTTCACCAGATGCACTCGCCAAATGCGCAGACCCAGTTCGCCAACAGCATCAACGACACGCTGGCCTCGGTGGTGGATGGCATTCACCTGTTTCAGGGCGTGGGCGACTCGACCATGATTCACGGCCAGGGCTGGCAGTTTATCCGGCTGGGACGCTATCTTGAGCGCGCATACGCCACGGCTACCATGCTGGAGGTTTACCAGGCCGAACTGTTCAATCCGCAGGAGCGGGAGAACTCCGGCTACCAGTACCTTGAGCTGGTGGGCCTGCTCCGCTGTTGCACGGCGTTCGAAGCTTATTGCCAGGTCTACACCGCCGACGTGGTTCCCGATCGCATTCTCGAGTTTCTGCTGCTCAACCGCGACTTTCCACACGCCATCCGCTACTGCGTGGATTGCATCCGCTCAGCCATCGATTCCATTCAACACACCGGAGGGCGCCGTTCTCCGGACGAGTTGACCGCGGGCATCGGTCGCCTGCACGCCATGCTGGGCTTCACTACCATCGGGGAAATCCTGGCCGGCGATACGGCGGCGTTTCTCCACAACATCCGCGAGCAGTGCATGCGCATTCACGAGCTCATCTACCGCTACTATGTCCATTACTCGATCCAGTCCGCGCTGGCCGTCTAACTGAGAGCGAACATGAATTTCTATTCCATCCGGCACCTTACGCGCTTCCGCTACTCGCATCCCATCAGCGAGAGCATCATGGAGACGCGCATGAATCCGCGCTCCGACTCCAGCCAGCACTGCCTCAACTTCACGCTCTCGGTGAGCCCGCGCTGCCGGGTCTTCAGCTATCGCGACCACCAGGGCAACAACGTGCAGCACTTTGACATTCCCGGCGAGCACAATCAACTGGTCATCGTTGCCGAGTCGATTGTCGAACAGCAGCCGCTCGCCGACGTGCCCCGTTTTCTCGCGCCCGATGCCTGGAGCGCTCTCGACGATCTGATCGAGGCCGGCGATTACTGGGAGATGCTGCTGCCCTCAACCTTTGCCGTCGAAACTCCGGCGCTCACCTTGCTGGCCAGGCAGATGGGCGTTACACGCCGCGACGATCCGCTCATGCTGGTGCAGGAGCTGAACCAGCGGCTCTTCGATTACTTCGAATATGTGCCCAGCCACACGCGCGTCGACTCGCCCATTGACGAAGCCATCGTCAGCGGCAAGGGCGTCTGCCAGGACTTTGCCCACACCATGATCGCCCTGCTCCGCCACGTGAGGATTCCGGCCCGCTACGTCTCCGGTTACCTCTACCGTAGCCGCGAAGACCACGACCGGTCAACACCCGACGCCACCCACGCCTGGGTAGAAGCGCTTATGCCGCATCTGGGCTGGATAGGCTTCGATCCCACCAACAACCTGATCGCCCACCACCGTCATATCCGCACTGCCGTGGGCCGCGATTACGCCGATGTGCCGCCCACCCACGGCATCTTCCGCGGTAAAACCGACAGCGAACTCTATGTGGCCGTGCAGGTGGAGGCCAGCGAAACTGCGCCGGCCCTGGACCGCAAGCTGCCCATACCCGAGGATTGGAGCGTGCTGGTCGAGCGCGCCCAGCAGGCGCCCGCAGCCACCATCCCCTTCATCGACTTGCAGCAGATGCAGCAGCAACAACAGTAGCGCCGACCCAGCGGGTGCCCCAGGTCTCGCTTTTGAGACCTGGGAAACCGCAAGCCTCATCCCGCCTTCCGCACCGCCGCTGCAATCTTTCTGAGCTCCGGCAACACTTTTCCCAACGCCACCGGCGCCGCATCGCGCAATCCCAGCGCAAAGTACACATCGCGATAGTGCCGGTAGAGCTGTTCGTAAACCGCGGCGGCCTTGGCGTCGGGCTCGACCGTACGCAGCGGCAGGCACACCGCGGCTTGCGCCTCTTCAATGGTTTTGTACGCCCCCGCCGCCAGCAGCGCGAAGATGCCCGAGCCCAGGCTGGTGGGAATCCCCGCAGGCACCAGCACCGGCTTGTTCAGCACGTTGGCGTACACCTGGTTCAGCACCTCGCTCTTTTGTGGAATGCCGCCTGCGTTGATCACGCGATCGATGCGCACGCCGTGCTCGGCCATCCGCTCCAGAATGATGCGAGTGTGGAAGGCCGTGCCCTCGATGGCCGCGAACAGCTCGTCCTGAGCCGTGTGCACCAGGTTCCAGCCCAGCGTGACGCCGCCCAGTTCCGGGTTCACCAGCACGGTGCGGTCGCCGTTGTCCCAGCTCAGACGCAGCAGGCCGGTCTGCCCGGCCTTGTAAGCCTCCAATCCTTCAGACAACGCGGCGACTGTAGTGCCGGCTCGGCGAGCGATGGCTTCGAAGATGTCTCCGGTCGCAGAAAGCCCCGCCTCGATACCGATATAGCCTGGATGTATGCTGCCGGGAACAACACCGCAAACCCCGGGAACCAGTTGCGCCTTGCGGGCCATGGCCATGATGCACGTGGAAGTGCCGACCACGTTCACCGCATCGCCCTCGCGGATGTTCGACCCAATCGCATCCCAGTGCGCATCGAATGCACCCACGGGAATCGGAATTCCGGCGCGCAGGCCCAGCGCTTCAGCCCACTGCGGCGAAAGATGGCCGGCCAGGTGATCGCTGGTCAGGTACTCGCCGCCGAGTTTCGCGCGTACCCCCGCAAAAAGCGGGTCCACAGCCACCAGAAATTCCTCCGGCGGCAGTCCGCCCCACCTGGGGTTCCACATCCACTTGTGGCCCATGGCGCAGACGCTGCGCTTCAGCTCGCTGGCCTTCGTAGTACCGCTCAGCGTGGCCGCCACCATGTCGCAATGTTCCAGCGCGGTGACGAAACGTGAGCGCTTCTCGGGATTGTGGCGCAGCCAGTGCAGCAGCTTGGCAAATCCCCACTCGTGGGAGTAGACGCCGCCGCACCACTCAATTCCCTCGAAGCCCAAAGCGTGCGCCTTCTGCGTGATCTCCTCGGCCTCGGCGAACGCGCGGTGATCGCACCACAAGTAATAATCGTCAAGCGGTTCGAGACTCTCCGCCTAATGGAATTACGCTTGAGCCGGTGGTGTCGAGAGCGATGGATGCGACAGCTCCGCCATCGACGCCGGTGCTTTTGAGCGCATCGCGGGTAGCCGCGGCCAGCGCGGCCATCTGGTCTTCATGAGACTGTGTGGCAAAGTTCGGGTCCTCGCGGCGGCGGTGCAGCGGGTAAGAGGCCGATGCGGTGCCGATCGGGCCCTTCTTGCTGTCAACAAGGGTTACGCGAACACTGAGTGTGCCAAAGTCAACCCCGGCAACGATGGTCATGGTAAGTACACCTCTGGTAAACGCTTTCTGATTCGCAAACCAGACTACAACATTCCTCGCCCGCGCGTCTCTAAGTTCATCCCCTCTCCGCGCGGGTAGCTGCCGCCCGGTGTCCTGCCGCAGCGGAGCAGAAAAACACCGCCCTCAAGCAACCCTGCCGAACTGATTCGTGCCCTATTTCTTCCCCCTCGAAAACATGCCTTCGAGCTTGCCCATCAGCCCTGTCCTGGCCTGCGGTGCTCCTGCCGGAGACTGGGCCGAAGCGGGAACGCCGGCCGCCGGCTTCGATGTCTGCGCCGGCGGTGACGCTGAGACTGGCGGCTTGGCCGCCCCCTCCGCGGCCTTGGGAGTTGCCGCACTCGGGGCTCCATCCACCACCCTCGCGTTGTGAATCGCCGGCGCCGATGTGCCGTCGTTCCCGTTCTTCACCAGGATCGAGATTCTGCGGTTTGAAGGATCGTAGGGGTTGTCTTTTACGCGAAGAAACTGGTCGGCATACCCGCGCACCTGGGTCACCTGATCGGCGCGCACGCCGGCCTGTTGCAGCAGCCGTCGCGCGGAGTTGGCGCGGTCGGCCGAGAGCTCCCAGTTGCTGTAGTCGGCATCGGTGGAGTATTGCGTGGCGTCGGTGTGGCCCTCGATCAGCAGCGAATTGGGCAGCGTCTTCAGCTCGCCCGCCAGCAGAGAAAGCAGTTCCTGCCCGTTCGCGCTGAGCCGTGGACTGCCGCTCTGGTAAAAGGTGCCGTCCATGCCCTCAATCAACTCGATGCGCAGCCCCTCGGGCGTGATGGTGATCTCAATCTGCTTGGAGAGCTTCTCCAGTTCCTTCTTGGCCTTGATCTCCGCTTCGAGTTTTTCCTTCAGCTTCCTCAGGTTGTCGTTGGTTTCGGTAGTCACGGCAACGCCGTTCCCCGTCATCATGGTGCCGAGCAGATTGGCGGTTCCTTTGGGATCGTTGAAGTAGCCGGCCACCGCTATCTTCACTTTTTCGCTCGAGCCCATCAGCCACAGCACAATGAACAGCGACATCATGGCGGTGACAAAGTCGGCGTAAGCCACCTTCCAAGCGCCGCCGTGGCTGCCGCCGTGGCCGACCTTCTTCTTGATGACGATGATCGGTTGGCTCTTGGCTGTCATTGCGCTCCGCTTCTCAACGTGTGTTCTGCGGCCCTACGCCGCGGCCGCCGGCTCACTGGCCTCCACCTTGCTCTTGCAGCTCTTCTCCATCTCGTCGAAGCTGGGCCTTACATGCGAGGGAATCGCGCGCCGCCCCATTTCGATGGCAATCATCGGCGCCGAGCCCTTCAGAAACGACAGCACCAGCACCCGCAGCACGTGAAGGTACTCGTTGTGCTCGTCGGCGGTCTTGCGCATGTTTGCGCTGAGAGGACCCACAACGCCGTAGCAAAGCAGAATGCCCAGGAATGTGCCCACCAGCGCTGCCGCCACCTTCTCGCCGATTGCTTCAGGCGGACCCCCGAGCGCGCCCATCGTAATCACCACTCCCAGCACCGCGGCCACAATGCCCAGCCCCGGCAGCGCGTCCGCCACCGTGGACAGCGCATCGATGGGCTGCATGGCGGCGTGATGATGCACCTCCATGTCCAGTTCCATCATCTGGTCCATGTCGAACGGCTCCACGCCGCCGGTGATGGCCGTACGCAGCGTGTCGCACAGAAAATCCACGGCGTGATGGTCGCCGAGAAACTCAGGATAGTTCTTGAAAATCGAACTGTCGCTTGGTTTCTCGACATCCATTTCGACACACAGCAGCCCCTCTTTGCGCACCTTGTTCAGGAACTGGTACATCATCTTGAGCGTGCTCAGATAGCGATCCTTGCTGAACGGCGAACCTTTCAGCACCCCCGCCAGTCCTGAAGCCACTCCTTTGATGATGTGCATCGGGTTGGCCACCAGCAGTGTCCCTGTGGCCGCGCCGGCTATGATCAGCAGCTCGGCCGGCTGCAGCAGAACCAATATGTGGCCCTTCTCCATCAGGAAGCCGGTAATGATGGATACAAAGACCAGGACAATCCCTATGATGGCGAACATTCCTGCCTCCCCGGTGCGGACGTAATGCAGTTGCCGCCCTCACGGATGCTGGATTCCATAGCTCCCTGTGCGCGCTCCAGCAGTTGCGCCAGCCCTTCGTCCTGGTCGTGGCCGGCCTGGGCCGCACCAATGCTCACGGTGAGCGAAACCCGGTCGCCCCACCAACGGAAATCCGCCGTTCTGGCCAGGCCGGCAAGCGCCTGCGCGTGGGCGGCCAACATCTCCGTGGTGCGCTCGTGGGAGATGATCAGGAACTCATCGTCGCCCCAGCGTCCCACTTCCTCGGCCGGCCGCAAGCCCTGCGCCAGTGCTCGCTGCACCTTTTCGAGCATCGCTTCGCAGGCGCTGGTGCCGTGGGTCTTGCGCAACCCCTGCGCCTGATCGACGCTGATCCACAACACGCCAAAGGGCAGCCCTCCGCGCGCTACGTCCTCAAACTCAATCTGCAGACGGTCCTCGATATCCGCCTGGCTTGCGCCCACGGCCTCGTTCTCGCCTGTCACGCCATGGGGCAGCGCATCCAGGCTCTCGGCCGGATGAAACACGGCGGCTGTGCCGATCCTTTCGCCCAACCCGTCGCGCAAGACCACGACCCGCGTGATCGCCTTCATCTCGTGGCCCAGCTTGTGGCGTGCCCTCACCATTGCCCCGTGGCTGGTTCGCGAATTCGCGCCGGGCTGAAGGGCACCATGGCTTGCACTGCCTGGCGCCAACGGCTCAATCGCTTCGGGAATCGCCTGCCCCACCAGGTCGACGCCCGCATATCCCGTGATCGCCTCAGCGGCATGGTTCCAGAACAATACCTCGCCCTGCATGCCGAACAGCGCGATGCCGGCCGGAAGACTGTCCAGCGCGGATTCAAGCAGCTCCGTACGATCCCGCATCCACGCTCCTTCCTGAACGATTGCCCTATCCGCTGAGTCCGGCCTGTCCGGCCCGGCCGCACGGCCGTTTCAAACCTAAGAGACTGGAAATCCCATGTACCCCGTTCATCGGCACAAGGTAGGTCAACTTCATTGCCCTGTGCCGCAATGCGAGGGTTGGAATTCACTTATCTGGTCGCCACTGTGGAAATCTGCGCCTGGGCAGAAACGCGCACCAGCGACTCGATGCGCGGATTCCCGGATCATCGATCAAAATGAGCAATACAGATCAGACCGCCGGCCTGAATCCAGGCGATGATGGACAGAGATTTATCGCATTTCCGATGAATCCCGGGGAAGTCTATTTCGCCCTCCCACGCCTTCTCCTCCGACGCGCCTTGGCTGCTTCCCGGGCATAAACCGTCTACTGCAAGCCAACCGCCCGCAATGAGGTAGTTTCCCGATGAGCGTCGCCACAAACCCCGCATTTGATCCCGAAGCATTTCTTGCCAATGCCGGCCTGGGCCGAAGAATCGTTGACTTAAAGGGAAAGGAAACCTTTTTCTCGCAAGGAGATGCGACCGATTCCGTCTTCTACCTGCAGAAGGGCCGGGCGCGGCTCACCGTGGTTTCGCAGAACGGCAAAGAGGCTACCATCACCCTGCTTTCCGCCGGCGACTTTGTCGGAGAAGAGTGCATCGCTGCCGTGCCGGGTTTGCGCCTGGCCACAGCCACGGCCGTGAACAACTGCTCCGCGCTCAAGATCGGCCGGGATGAGATGATTCGCGTAATGCATGAGGAGCCCGCATTTGCCGATCTCTTCATGAAGTTTCTGCTCGCCCGCAGCATGAGGACCCAGGCCGACCTTGTCGATCAGCTCTTCAATTCAAGCGAGAAGCGCCTGGCGCGAATTCTGCTGCTGATGGCGGAGTTTGGCAAGCCCGGCGGACCCGAGACCTTTATTCCTCCCATTACCCAGGAGACGCTCGCGGACATGATCGGCACCACCCGATCCCGCGTCAGCTTCTTCATGAATCGCTTTCGCAAGCTTGGCTTCATCAGCTACAACGGCCGCATCCAGGTCCACAAGTCCCTGCTCAATGTCGTCCTGCTCGATCAACTGCCCGACCACAACGCCGCCAAGCCGCCGATTACGCCCATACCGCGGAACTAATAGCTCCGCACCCACTCCAGAATCGAGCGCACTGCAATCCCGCTCGGTCCCTTGGCGATGTATGGCCGTGAATCCTCCACCCAGGCCATGCCCGCAATGTCGAGGTGAATCCAGGGCGTGTCTTCGGCGAACACCTTCAGGAACTCGGCAGCCGTGATCGCGCCGCCCCACCGGCCTCCGGTATTCTTGATGTCGCCGATGTCGCTCTTGATCATCTCGGCGTACTCCTCGCCCAGGGGCAGCCGCCAGAACTTCTCGCCCGAAACCTCAAGCGCCGACTCAAACTTCCCGTAAGTCTCGTCGTCGTTCGAAAACGCCCCGGCATTCACCATGCCCAACGCCACCTTGCACGCGCCGGTCAGGGTGGCTGCGTCGATCAGGTGGGTCGCGCCCAGTTGGCGCGCGTACGCCAGGCCGTCAGCCAGCACCAGCCGGCCCTCGGCATCCGTGTTGATAATCTCGATGGTCTTGCCCGACATCGCGGTCTGCACGTCGCCCGGCTTTTGCGCCTTGCCGTCGGGCATGTTTTCCGCCGCGCATACGATGCCGATTACCCGCACCTTCGGCTTCAGCAGCGCAATCGCGCGCATGGCGCCCGAGCATGGCCGCCCCTCCCGCCATGTCGTACTTCATCTGCTCCATTTTGTCGGCCGGCTTGATCGAGATGCCGCCGGTATCGAAGGTGATGCCCTTGCCTACCAGCCCCAGAACCGGCCTGCAACATCTCCTGGCACGCCCTCCGGCTCGTAGCGCAGCACGATCAGCGCCGGCGGCTCATCCGAACCCTGCGAGACGCTCCAGAAAGCGCCCATCTTCAGCTCGTGCAGCTTTTCGGTGGAGTACACCTCCGCCTTCAGCCCCACCTCTGCGGCCATCTCGGCGGCGCGCCGGCCCAGAATCGTCGGGGTCAGCTTGTTGCCCGGCTCGTTGACCAGCGAGCGGGTGAAGTTCTGGCTCTCGCCCACAATCACGCCCTCGGCAAACGCCGCCTCCAGGGCCTTCCTGTCCGCCTTCGCCGGGGCGGCCAGCGTGAACGACTGCAGGCTCTGGTCCTTGCGGTCGCTGCGATAGGTGTCGGGGTCGAAATCGCCCACATAGGCGCCCTCCACCGCAGCCCGCGCGCAACGTCCCAGCGGCAACTGGGCAGAGTCAGCGGCTGGCTCAGGCAGCGCAAACGCCAGTTCCCGGATGCCGCGCGGCTTTGTGAACCGGACAGCCGTTCCGGCAGCGTTGCGCACCCCATGCGTGGTGACCTTGGCCAGCTTTCCCAGGCCGACGATCAACAAACGCTTGGCGGCCAGGCCGGCAGGCGCGTGCAACAGCAGCGTTTCATTGGCGCCGGCCTTGCACTCCCCGCTCCCGAGCACTGCGGCTGCCGCCGCCTTTACCGCTGGGTCGGAGGTCAGCAACATGGGCTCGGGTTTGGCTTCCGGCCCTTTGCCGGTTTGTGTGTCGGCGGCCAGTACTGCCAGCAGTTCAGTCTTGATCCCGGAGAGATCCGCAAAAGTCAGTTCAGTCCGCATAGTGCCTATTCTTTCATTGAATCCGGGGGTTATGGCAAATGGCGCAGGCTTGGGACAGGGATTGCAGGAAGATTTGAGGACTTGTCTCGCTGGCCGAGATTGTCATTAATCAATATGTTTGACAGTTCTATAATTTATGGCATAATCAAATTTAGGGGCAATATGGAGTTAAATGTCATAGAATCGAAATATGCCATGGCGCGCCTGAATGACAACGGCCGCATCGTGATCCCGGCCGAAATACGGCAAAAAATGGAGCTCAAACCCGGGGATACTGTCGTGATGACATTGGAAGACGACGTATTGCGGATCGAGTCGCACCGCGCCAGAATCCGCAGAATCCAGGAGGAATTCAAGAGGTTTGCCAAGCCTGGGGTTCTGATGTCGGATGAGCTCATTGCCGATCGCCGCGAAGAAGCACGCCGCGAGATGGAGGAATGGCTTGGATAGTATCGCTGTTTTCGATTCCTCGGCGATCCTGGCGGTCATCTTCAACGAGCCCGGGGGTGAGACCGTAATCCCTCTGCTTCAGGGCGCGTTGCTCAGCACGGTCAATCTAGCCGAAGTCCATGCCCGGCTGCTGCTGGGCGGCTCGTCCTCCGAACTGGCCTGGAATCGCTTACTGAGCATGGGGTGTGAGGTCTGTTTCTTCGACGACACGCAGGCTCGTCTGGCCGCGGAGATGATCGGGCAGACGCGCCCCTACGGCCTTTCCCTGGGCGACCGCGCCTGCCTGGCCCTGGCCATCCAGCACCGGGCCACGGTCTACACCACCGACAGTGCCTGGAAGAATCTCAATCTGGATATTGAAGTCGAAGTAATCCGCTGAGCCCCAGGCCGGCTCGCCGCGCTAGCGCCCCATCCGGTGCTTGCTGGCGTTCACCGCTGCCCGCGCCTCCCGGTCGGCTTCCCGGCGGCGTTCCGTCTCCCGCTTATCCCAGTCCTGCTTGCCCTTGGCCACCGCCAGCTCGCACTTCACCCGCCCGTTGCGGAAATAAAGCCGGGTGGGGATGAGCGTGTGGCCTTTGATCTGCGTCTTGGACAGTAGCTTGCGAACCTCATCCCGGTGCAGCAGCAGTTTGCGGGTGCGGGTGGCATCGTGATTGGCGATGTTCCCGTGGGAATAAGGTCCAATATGCACGTTGAGCAAAAACGCCTCGCCATTCTGGATGAGGCCGTAGGAGTCCTTGAGGTTGGCCTGGCCCTCGCGGATGGACTTGACCTCGGTCCCGCGCAGGGCTACGCCGGCTTCAAATCTCTCCAGGAGAAAGTAGTTGTGGCTGGCGGCGCGATTGTGCGCCGCGTCCCGCTCGCCGCTGGCCACCGGGTCGCGCGGCCGCACCGGCTTTTTGGGACCGGTGGTGTCCTTGGCGACAATCTCGTGGCTGGTTTGGCGGGCCATCGGCAAGAATCCTCGAATCTTCATCCTAGCATCGGCGATGGTTTCACCCATACTGCTGTGGGGCTTTGCTAAAATGAGGGATCGTTGGTGGAAGGAAATCGCTGTTAAGCTCTGTGTAACGTTGTGCGTCCGGGGCAGCCAAGGCAGCCCGCACTGGTCCGTTTTTTCAGCCCGACCTTTTAAGACGCCTGGGAGTTCGATGAACCGCCGCACTCAAACTCCGGCTTCACCCGGATTCGTCTTTTCAAAGGCCGTCTCGAGGATTGCGCTCGTTGCCGTGCTGGCCGTCTTTGGCCTGACCAGCGCCGGACTCCACGCCCAATCGGCCAGTTCCCTGTTCAAGCGCGGCCAGGAGGCCGAGGCTCGCCAGGACTACGACGCCGCCTTCGACTACTTCCAGAAGGCCAACGCCAAAAGCCCCAAGGATCTGAGCTACCGCACCGCACTCTACCGGGTGCGGGTCTCCGCCTCAGCCATGCACCTCACCAAGGGACGAAAGCTGCTGCAGTCCGGCGACGAGCAGGGTGCGCTGGCAGAGTTCATGCATGCCTCGGAGATCGACCCTGGCAATGAAGCCGCACAGCAAGAGATCGCCCGGTTACGTCAGAAGAATGGCCAGGCAGCGCCTCAGCCCGAGGTCGCCCTGCCCGAACCGGCCGGCGAACAGCAGGAGATCGACTCCATTGGCGCTCCGGCCGAACTCAAGCCGCTCTCCAACGAGCCGCTTACCCTGCACATGACTGAAGACGCCAAGGTCATCTACCAGGCTATCGGCAAGGCCGCCGGCGTCAACGTTCTCTTTGATCCGGACTACAACTCCAAGCGCATCCAGGTGGACCTGAACAATGTGTCGCTGCTCGACGCGTTGCGCATCGTGGGCACCATGTCCGGCACCTTCTGGCGTCCGGTCACCTCCAACACGATCTTTGTCGCCCAGAACACCCGCATCAAGCGCACCGAACTGGATGAGCAGGCCGTCCAGACCTTCTACTTGAGCAACGCCTGGCAGCAGAACGACCTGAACGACGTGCAGACCGCCCTGCGCAACGTGCTGCACCAGCGCCAAAATCTACGGCGTGGCCAGCCAGAACGCCATCGTGATGCGGGGAACGCCCGACGAGCTGCTGCTGGCCCAGAAGCTCATCAACGACCTGGACAAGGCCCGCGCCGAAGTGGTGGTCGACATCGCGGTCCTCGAGGTCAGCAAGAACTGGGAGCGGACCCTCGGCATCTCCTGGCCCAGCAGCGTGGGCGTTGCCCTGCATGCCGCCAACCTCGAGCACAAGCAGCACAACGACAACAACGGGGACCACCGGGACAACCAGCGGTACCACCACTTCTCCAACTCTCTACGATCTGGCCCATCTCAAGGCCACCGATTTCGCGGTAACCGTCGGCTCGGCCACCTTGAATCTGTTGCTCACCGACTCCAATACCAAGGTTCTGCAAAGCCCGCGCATCCGCGCCACCGACAGCCAGAAGGCGACCATGAAGATCGGCTCGCGGATTCCGATCGCCACCGGCTCCTATCAGACCGGCGCGGCTACCGCGGTGGTCAGCTCGCTGGTCAACACGCAGTTCCAGTACCAGGACGTGGGCGTGAATATCGAGATGACGCCCACCGTCCACTTTGACCACGATGTAACCCTGAAGATCAAGATCGAAGTCACCTCGCAGAGCGGCTCCGTGACCATCAGCGGCGTCACCGAGCCCATCCTCAGCCAGCGCGTCGTCGACCAGGTGATCCGCCTGCGCGAAGGCGAGGCCAGCATCCTGGGCGGCATCCAGGACAACCAGGAACAGCAGAACTGGACCGGCATTCCCGGCTTGAGTTCGATTCCCATCCTCAAATATCTCTTCGGCTCCAAGGACCACACCATTCAGAACGACGAGATCGTCTTCGTGGTTGTGCCGCACATCGTTCGTTCGCAGGAGCTGGATCAGGCCAATCTGCGCGCCATCGACACCGGCTCCGGCCAGTCGATCGATCTGCGCCACGCCGATAATGAAGGCGCTGGCACCAACCCCGCCGCCGCTGCCGCGCCCGTGGTCCGGCCCGGCGCGCTTGAGCGCCCCAGCGTGGGCACGGTGCCCGGCCAGAGCGCTGAGGCTGCGGCTCCCGCGTTGATGGCCCAGATGCGCGCCGCCGCTCAGAACACCAGCAATCCAACCGCGCCCGCTCCAACGCTGCCGCGCGCCTCGACTCCAACCCCGCCGCCCACTCCCACGCCCGCTTCTGTCCCCAGCTTTACGCTCACTCAGCCGGCTGGCCCGCTCGCGACAGGAACCAGCTTCCAGATTCCGGTTGTGCTCAGCGGGGGCACGGATATCGCTTCGGTTCCCATCCAGCTGCAGTACGATCCGGCCCGGCTTTCGCTTATCAACGTGGCCGCGGGAGACCTGCTCAACCGCGACGGCCAGGCCGTGGCGCTGATCCATCGCGACGACGGGCCGGGCAACGTCACCGTCGTTGCCGCGCGCCCCCCGGGTGCGGCCGGGATAAGCGGCACGGGCGTGGTCTGCGTTCTCACCTTCCAGGCCAAGGCCGCCGGCAACACCGCGCTCACCATGACCCGCGCGGGAGCAGTAAACAGCGCCCAGCAGCAGGTACCGGCCCAGGCCGCGCACGTCAGATCTTGTGGTCAAGTAGGGAGCAGTGCGGATGAGTCCAACGCTCGCTATTTTCGCCTCGCCAACCAGGAAGCGCCGCCGCCAGCGGGGTCCCCGCGGACCGGGGTCCCCAGGGAGCGGCCTTTGCTCATTGTGGTGGTGCGGACAGGTCTTCGTCCGTGGGGTGCAGGAGCGGGGCCTGACGCTGGTGGAGCTGATTGTGACCGTGGCGATTCTGTCCATCCTGGCTTCAGCGGCAGTGCCCATCGCGCGCTTCCAGGTCAAGCGCCAGAACGAGCGCGAGCTGCGCTACGACCTGTGGATGATGCGCGACGCCATCGACCACTACAAGGACGCGGCTGACAAAGGCGCCTTCCAGACCAAGGTGGACAGCCAGAACTATCCACCCGACCTGGAAACGCTGGTCAATGGCGTTGACGTGCAAGGCAAGAAGCTGAAGTTTCTCCGCCGCATTCCGGTGGACCCGATGACCGGCAAGGCGGAGTGGGGTTTGCGCTCCATGCAGGACGACCCGACTTCGGACTCCTACGGCGGGCAGAGCGTCTTCGACGTGTATTCAAAGTCCCAGGGAACGGCCCTGGACGGCACCAAGTATTCAACGTGGTAGCGGAGTTGGCGTTGTTAGCGGAGTTAGCGGGGTTAGCGATGATGCAGGATTTTGCGAAGCCGGCAGAGCGAGCGGCGTCGAACACCGCTAACACCCGCGAAGCGCGGCTAGCTCCGCTAACTCCGCAATAACGCCACCGAAGAGGAACCTGTGCGCGGGATTCGCAATCAAGAAGCCGGCTTCACGCTCATCGAGCTGATGATCGTCATGGCCATCATCGGCATCCTGGCCACGCTGGCCATTCCCAGCTTTGTGAGCGCCATCAAGCATGCCCGCGAGGCCGTTCTCAAGGAAGACCTGCACGTCATGCGCAACGCCATCGACTCCTACACCATGGACAAGCAGAAGGCGCCGCAGTCGCTGGACGACCTGGTCCAGGAGGGCTACCTCAAGGTCGTTCCCGAAGACCCAATGACCCACAGCAAGGACACCTGGGTTACCGACACCAGCGACGCCATGTACTCGCTGGACGAGACCGAACCCGGCATCGACGATGTCCACTCCGGCTCCGAGGAAAGCGGCTCCGACGGCCAGCCCTATTCTTCCTGGTAGATTCCGGGTAAAACGTGTCAAAGTAAGAACATGATTCGAACCAAAGCCAGTCCGCGTGTGACTAGCCCGTTTGCCGTTCACCGGATTGCGATTCATGCCTTCCTGGCCGTCACCCTTGCAGCCGCGCTCCTGGGCCCCCTCCACGCGCAGACGGGCAAAACCATCACCATCCTCATGCTGGATGGCAAAACCGGAAAACCCATCGTGCCCTCTAATTTCGTGGTGCGGATCGATCACCTTGACGCCATTCATAATGAATGGCTGAAGCTCAACGACGATGGAACTGGCGAAGTCACTGTCCCCGCCGGTACTTCGTTTCTTGCTGTTCAGGGTACTTACCATCAGTCCATGGATATTTACATCAACTGCGATGCGGGCATGGAGAAGGATACCCACACGCTGCACTGGTACTCGATCTCCGACATCCTGAATTCCGGCGTGACTGCGCCCAACGAATGCTACAAGGGCAAGTACGAGGATAGTGCGCGCGCCACCGCCAAGCCAGGAGAGTTCATCTTCTATGTCCGGGAGACGACCTGGCACGAAATGCCCGTGGATTAATGCATTGCCGCTCGAATCTCTATCCCCGGCCGCAATCAGCTTCATTGCCCAGGTGGAGCAGGCCTACGCGAGCCTGATGCAATCCGCCGCTGCTCGGGGCGAGGAGAATCTTGGCGGCAAACTCCTCTATGCAGGTGAACTCGATGAGCCGGGGCGCATACTCGCGGTCGCGGGCAACATCGCCGGCGCCGCCACTCTCGCCGGATCCGCCCACCGGACCGCGCTTCGGCAGGCCATGCGCAGTGGCGCCATCGATTTCCTGGTCACCTCGCTCGACGAGGCTCTGCGCATTCTCAAGAATGAGATTCGCAAACGCCAGCCGATAGCCGTAGGCGTTTCAGTTCCAGCGGAGGAAATGCTGAGACAGATGCTCGACCGCGGCGTTCTTCCCGACCTGCTGCCGCCGCTGCTGCAATCATCGCCGGCCCCTCCGGAGTTCGCCGCCTTCATGGCCCGTGGAGCGCAGCGCATTGCAGCCCGGCCTTTGCAGCCGGGAAGCAAATTCCTGATCTGGCCGATTCCCGCCGACTTTGCCCTGCGGCCTGCCGAATTCGACGCACTGCTGCTCAAACACGTCTCGCCGGACGACCACGCAAAACGTCGCTGGCTGCGCCTGTCGCCACGCTACCTGGGCCCTGAGGCGCGTCGATTCCGCTCGCTCGCCTGTAGCACAGAAATCGCTTCAATGTTGATTGATCTTCTAGGACCGCCGCTCCAGCCCTGATCCCGGCCACTCGCCGGGTGCTCCAGGTCCGGCTTTGAGAGCTGGGAAAGCAGCACCCTCCGCCAGCCGACAATGATTCAGCCTTCCGAGCTCCCCGCCGCCTCGATCCGCGCCCACAGCTCCCTGATCCCGTACCCCGTCTTCGCCGAAACCGGCAGCACCTCGTCCAGTTCCAGCCCTTTCTTCAGCGCCAGCAGGTTGCGCGTCCGCTCATTCCCGCTCAGCCGGTCGATCTTGGTCGCCACTACCACAAACTCCCGCCCCGCAGCCCTCAACCAGTCGAACAACTGGGCATCGTTCTTCTGCGCCGGTACATTCGAATCCACCAGGCACACGCACAGCCGCAGCGTCGACCGCAGCGCCAGATAAGGATCGATGAACTCCGGCCACCCCGCCGAAATCGACTTTGAAATCTTCGCGTAGCCGTAGCCCGGCAAGTCGGCAAACATCAGCTTCCGCCGCTGGCTCTGATCGAGAAGAGCAAAGAAATTGATCGCCCGCGTCCGCCCCGGCGTCGAGGAAACCTTGGCCGCCTTGTCGCCCACCAGCATATTCAGCAAGCTCGATTTGCCCACATTCGAGCGCCCCAGAAACGCAATCTCCGCTACATCCGGCGCGGGAAACTGCGCCGCCGCCAGGGCCGAAAGCATGAATTGTGTCGTATAGCGCATAGGGCGTCGAGGATTCAAATCAGCAGACCGGCTTGCATGTGGGTGGGGTCGCCATTCATGAGGATGCAAGAGTTGGGGTTGGACCAGCAGTTATGGACTCAAAAACGTAGCGCGTGCTACCATTGCCGGTCGCAAATTCACGCACAAGGGGTGGTGATGGACGGAACAACAATTATTCGAATCGTCGCGGGACTTCTCTTCGTCGTGGTCCTTGTCATCGCAATCCTTCCTCCATATTGGATGATATTCAAGAAGGCGGGGTTTTCGCCGTGGCTTGCGCTGCTGATGTATATTCCGCTGGCCAACATCATTGTGCTTTATGTCGTGGCCTTTTCCGACTGGAAAACTGCGATTGCGCCCCGCCCCGTATCGCCGCCTTTCCCTCCTCAGGCATAATGAGCTCTTATCGGGTACCGGGTGCGCTACGTCTCGATTTTGAGATCCAGGTTACTGCGCTGAGCGCATTACTGCCGTGCCGGTAGATTCGTCGTCATATCCGGCGGCACCGCGGCCAGCACTTCCGTCTCCGGGTGCGCGATGGAAGGCAGCGGACTCTCCAGCGCCAGCGCCAGCACTTCGTCCATCGAGTCCACGAAGTGCAGCTTCATCGAGTTCTTGATGTTGTCCGGAAGCTCGGCCACATCCTTTTCGTTGGCCCGCGGAAGAATGGTCTCAAAGATTCCTGCCCGCAGCGCGGCCAACAATTTTTCCTTGAGCCCGCCGATGGCCAGCACCTTGCCCCGCAGGGTGATCTCACCGGTCATGGCAATGTCGCGCCGTACCGGGATCTTGGCCAGCGCACTGGCCAGCGCCGTCGCCATGGTGATGCCGGCCGACGGGCCGTCCTTGGGAATTGCGCCCTCCGGCACATGCAGGTGCAGATCGACGTTGCGATAGAACTCGCGGCTCAGTCCCAGCGCCTGCGCCCTGCCGCGGATGTAGCTCAACGCCGCCTGCGCCGACTCCTGCATTACGTCGCCCAACTGCCCGGTGATGGTGAGCTTGCCCTTGCCGTCAAGCACCTGCACTTCGGTGGTCAGAATGCTGCCGCCCACCTCGGTCCACGCCAAGCCGGTCACCAGGCCCACTTCGCTCTTTTCGTGCACTTCGGAGTCGCGGAACTTGGCCACCCCCAGGAACTCGTGGATGTTCTGGGCGGAAATCTCTTCCTTGTGCTTGGCGCCGGCCTTGACAACTTTGCGCGCGACTTTGCGGCACACGTTGCCGATTTCGCGCTCCAGGTTGCGGACCCCGGCTTCGCGGGTGTAGAAGCGGATGATTTCAAGAATTGCATCGTCTTTGAAAACTATGTTCTTCTCGCTCAGGCCGGTCTGCTGGCGCTGCTTTTTCACCAGGTACTGGCGCGCGATCTCCAGCTTCTCCTGTTCCGTGTAGCCCTGCAGGCGGAGAACTTCCATGCGGTCCTGCAGAGCCGGCGGAATGGTGTGCATCACGTTGGCGGTGGCCACAAACAACACCTGCGACAGGTCGTAGTCCACGTCCAGGTAATGGTCCTGGAAGGTGCTGTTTTGCTCCGGGTCAAGCACTTCAAGCAGCGCCGACGACGGGTCGCCGCGGAAGTCGGATGAAATCTTGTCCACCTCGTCGAGCAGGAAGACCGGGTTCTTGGTGCCCGCGCGCTTCATGTGCTGAATGATCTGTCCGGGCAGCGCGCCGATATATGTCCGCCGGTGGCCGCGAATCTCGGCCTCGTCGCGCACGCCGCCCAGCGAGAGGCGCACGAACTTGCGGCCCGTGGCCTTGGCAATCGACATGCCCAGCGAAGTCTTGCCCACGCCCGGAGGCCCGGCGAAGCAGAGGATCGAGCCTTTGGGATTCTTCACCAACTGACGCACCGCCAGAAACTCGAGGATGCGTTCCTTGATCTTCTCCAGGCCGTAGTGGTCTGTATTCAGCACCTTCTCCGCATAATCTATGGAGCGCGTCTCCTTGGAGCGCTTCTTCCACGGCACGGCCAGCAGCCAGTCGATGTAGTTGCGGCTCACGGTGGACTCGGCCGACATGGGCGGCATGGCTTCAAGCTTCTTCAGCTCCTGGATCGCCTTGTCGAGCACCTCTTTCGGCATGCCGGCGGCTTCAATCTTTTTCCGCAGCTCGTCGAATTCGCTCTTTTCGCCGCGGCCCAGTTCCTTCTGGATGGCTTTGATCTTTTCGTTGAGGTAGTACTCTTTCTGCGCCCGCTCCATCTGCCGCTTCACGCGCGACTGAATGTTGCGGTCGATATCGAGCTTCTCGATTTCTATGTCGAGCACATCGGCGATGCGCGCCAGCCGCGCCACGGGATCGAAGATGGCCAGCAGCTCCTGCTTCTCGTCGATGCCGAGCTGCAGGTTGGCGGCGATGGTGTCGCTCAGCTTGGCCGGCTCGTCCATGCGCACCGTGGCGATGATGGTTTCGTAGTTGAGCGACTGCTGCAGCTTCACATACTGCTCAAACAGACCGGTCACGCGCTGCATCAGTTGCTCGGCGGCCGGCGTCATCTCGAACTGGCTCTTGCCGGTGCGCACCGTGGCGACAAAGAAACCGTCGCGGTCGTTCACCTCGATTGACTTGGCGCGCTCCACGCCCTCGACCAGCACTTTAATATTGCCGTCGGGCATCTTGACGCTCTGCACAATATTGCAAATCGATCCGACCTGAAAGATGTCCTTAGCCTTGGGCTCGTCAATGGAGGCGTCGTGCTGAGTAGCCAAAAAGATCTTGCGGTCGGCGCTGAGGGCCTCTTCAAGGGCACGCACGCTCGACTCGCGTCCCACCACGAAAGGCGTCATCATGTAAGGAAAGATCACCATGTCCCGTATGGGCATCATGGGCAATTTGCGCGTCTCGCCTTTTTCGCGTTGTTGAGTCATAGGGACACCTTGAGTATTAGACGCACAAGATCAGCACCGGCTTCACAGATGTTTCCAGAGCCCCTGATGGGATTGTATCGCGGAAATGGAGTGGGGGCGAATGCAACAAATGTGTAACTCGCTATACTTGCAAGCCGGCGTTATGATGTGCATTAGAGGAGATCCCCCGATGGCAGAACCGGCGATTGCACAAAGAGGTCCATATCCTGTGGAAGTGGAGGCCGGCAAGAGTTATTTCTGGTGCGCCTGCGGCCTGAGCGCCAGCCAGCCGTTTTGCGATGGAAGCCACAAAGGCAGCGAATTCACTCCGGTGAAGTTCGAAGCCACGGAGTCGAAGACCGTCTATTTTTGCGGGTGCAAGCACACGGGCAATCGCCCTTTTTGCGACGGGAGCCACGCCAGGCTCTGAGGGCGGCGCTGTAGTCTTTCTTCACACGAAAGACTATATGGTCTGTAATACCATCACGCGCGCTTTATGAAGGCCGGGCTGCTCCTTAGCCAGCGCATCGATTACGACGATGGTGCGATCGTGGAAATGGTGCTCTCGAACGGCTGATGGCCGATTTCTGGTCGGATGCGAGGAGACCAATGAGCAACGTGAAATTCACTGTTGGCGGCTGGCGACTTTTAGCCGGCCTTTTCCAGCAGGCAGAGGGACAGGTCGCGGCGCTCGACCATATCGCTTGTGATTTCGAGGTCGCGGACACGCTTGTTCGAGGGCAGGTGGTACATCAGGTCGAGCATCAGCTCTTCGAGAATCATGCGCAGACCGCGGGCGCCCACCTTGCGGGCCAGGGCTTCGCGGGCAACGGCGACAGTGGCTTCATGAGTGAAGTGCAGGCGCACGTTCTCGTATTCAAATAGCCGTTGGTACTGCTTGAGAATGGCGTTGCGCGGCTTGGTGAGGATTTCAATCAGCGCGGCTTCGTCCAGCTCGTCGAGAATTCCCATCACCGGCAGGCGGCCGACGAACTCGGGAATCAAGCCGTACTTGATCAGATCCTGCGGCTCGGTGCGGCGAAGCAGTTCGGTGTCGCGATGCGAGCGGGTGGTGGCGGCATCGGCCTCGGCATCCACGGCCTTGAAGCCCAGCGCCTTCTTGCCCACGCGGCGGCCCACAACGCGCTCCAGGCCCACAAACGCTCCTCCGCAGATGAACAGAATGTTGGTGGTGTCGACGGCGGTGAACTCCTGGTGCGGATGCTTGCGTCCGCCCTGCGGCGGAACGTTGGCCACGGTGCCTTCCAGAATCTTGAGCAGCGCCTGCTGCACGCCTTCGCCCGATACGTCGCGGGTGATGGAGGGATTCTCGTCCTTGCGGCCGATCTTGTCGATCTCGTCGATGTAGATGATGCCCTGCTGGGCGCGGGTCACGTCGCCGTCGGCGGCCTGCAGCAGCTTGAGAATGATGTTTTCTACATCCTCGCCCACATAGCCGGCCTCGGTAAGCGTGGTTGCGTCCACGATAGCGAAGGGCACATCGAGCATCTTGGCCAGGGTGTGCGCCAACAGCGTTTTGCCCGATCCGGTGGGGCCGATGAGCAGGATATTGCTCTTGGTCAGTTCCACTTCGTTGTTGCGCAGCCGGTTCATCTGGATGCGCTTGTAGTGGTTGTAGACCGCGACCGCCAGCTTCTTCTTGGTCTGGTCCTGGCCGATGACGAAGTCGTCGAGAAAGCCCTTGACCTCCTGCGGCTTGGGCAGGTGGCCCGCGGCTGCGGCGGGAGTGGCCTCGCCGCGGTCGTCCTCGAGAATCGAGTTGCATACGGCTACGCACTCGTCGCAGATATAGGCGCGCGGGTAGTCGCTGGGCGATGAGATCAACTTGGCAACGGCATCCTGCGACTTGTGGCAGAACGAGCAGCGTAATGCTTCTTCCGGTCCCGTACGCGGTTTCATTTCTTTGCTCCCTTTGGTCTTGCCCGTCTATCTCCGCCCTTGCGGTTCCTGCCGTCTAGGTGCGCGGCCGGTCGATGATTTCGTCTACGATGCCATATTCCTTTGACTGCTGCGCATTCATGATGAAATCCCGCTCCACGTCGCGCTCGATGCGGTCGAGCGGCTGGCCCGTGTGCTTGGCCATCAGATTGTTGGTGATTTCGCGGATGCGCAGGATTTCGCGCGCGTGAATGTCGATGTCGGTGGCCTGGCCGCTGAGGCCGCCCATCGACGGCTGATGAATCAGAATCCTCGAGTTGGGCAGCGCGAAACGCTTGCCCTTGGTCCCGGCAAGCAGCAGAAACGCTCCCATGCTGGCCGCCTGGCCGATGCAGTAGGTGACCACGTTGTTCTTGATGAACTGCATGGTGTCGTAAATCGCCAGCCCCGCGGTGATGGAGCCGCCGGGAGAATTGATGTACAGCGAGACGTCCTTCTCCGGGTCCTCGCCCTGCAGAAAGAGCATCTGCGCCACGATGAGATTGGCCACCTGGTCGTCGATGGGCGTGCCAAGAAAGATGATGTTGTCGCGTAGCAGACGCGAATAGATGTCGTAGGCGCGCTCGCCCCGGCTCGTCTGCTCTACCACCATGGGAACCAATGCCATTGAGTATTCTTCCCGCTTTCCCGGTTGGGGGCCGCTTGCTCCCGTTTCTTATCGGCCGCGCGGCTTGTTCCCGGTTGCCCGCCGCCCGGCGCCGTCAATCCTGTTACCGCCCTACGCAGGCAGCCTTTCGTACAGTACGGACGCAGTCTTCTCGCGCCGCAATTGCTCCCGGATTCTAGCCATCCCGCCGTCCTGCGTCAATCGCACTTTCAGGGTATCCACCGGCTCCCGGGACTGCAGGGCCGCCACTTGAAGTTCACGATCCAGTTCCTCGTCGCTGACGGTGATGTTTTCCTCATGGGCAATGCGGTCAAGCAGCACCGACGTCTTCACCTCGGCGATGGCGCTGTCGCGCTGGGCAGTGCGCAGGCGGGCAAAGTCGAGCTTGCGCATCTGATCGGGGTCCATGCCCTGGGCCGCCAGCGCGCGCAATCCGCGTTCCAGCCGAGCGTCAATCTGCTCCTGCACCAGCGACTCGGGAACCGGGAACGGGTAGCGCTCAGTGAGCGCCGCGAACAGCCGGTCCTTGGTTTCGCCTTCCACGCTGCGCCGCTTGCGGGCGGCCATGTGCTCGCGCACCCGCGCTTCCAGATCGGCAAAGCTCTCGTAGGCGCCGATCTCCTTGGCAAAGTCGTCGTTCAGCTCGGGAAGGGTACGCTTCTTGATGGCCTTTACTTCAACGTCGTAGGCCACGGTCTTGCCGGCCAGCTTGGGCTCGGCGTAATCGGCCGGATAGATGACCTCGGCCTTCAGCTCCTGGCCGGGTTTGGCGCCGCGCAGAGCGTTCGAGAAAGCCTCCACCGTATCCTTGCCGCCGATCTCCACCAGCGAATCTTCTCCGGCAATCGGCGCTGCTTCGGCGTCGCCCTCAATCTGGCCCTTGTAGGTAATCTGCGCCCAGTCGCCATCCACGAGGGCGCGGTCTTCCTCTACCGGCTCGATGGTGGCGCGCGACTCGCGCAGTTGCTCGATCTCCTGCTGGAACTCCTCTTCGGTAATCTCCACCGGAGGCTTGTCCACAGTGACTCTCTGGTAGCCCTCGATGGAAAAGTCGGGAACGTACTCGAAGACCGCCTTCACGTGCAGCGGCGCGCCGTCCTCCACGGTCAGCTCCGTCACCTGCGGCTGCCCAACGGGCCTGACGCCCAGGTCGCGGACCCCCTGGTTGAACCGCTCCGGCAGCAGGCTGTCGATCACTTCCTTGCGAATCTCGGCGGCAAATCGGCGGCGGATCACCGTCTCCGGCACCTTGCCGGCGCGGAAGCCGGGGATCTTGGCATATTTCCGGTAGTTGCCGGCCACGTTGCGGTAGGCCTTTGGAACCTCTTCAGCGGGAATGTCCAGCACCAGCTCGCGGGTACACTCCGGGTTGAGCACTGGGCCATGCACGTGGCCTTCGTGGTCATGGCCTTCGTGGCCGTGGGCATCGTGGTCATCGCCAGGGCCGTCGTGCTCTTGGCCTGTCGCGCCCTCAGCCGCGTCTGGTTGAAGGTTGTCTTCGAGGGTGTCGGTAGAACTCAACGTTTTGCCTTCCAGGCGCATTTGGCGCCGCTCGAACTGCCACCTTGGCGTTTGCCCGGCTCCAAGCTGCCTGTTCCAGCCTGCAAGCCGTTGACGTTCACGTACATACCGCCGTTCACGTACAAACCACCGCTGCAGGCCGCCGCCCAAGGCGGAAACAGCTCCGTGTGGCCGGGGAATGTCTCATCTCATGGTAAGAGGGTTTGCCGGCAGGGTCAAACCGGCAGGGAGCGCGGGCGGCGAAAAGCACCGCCAAAGGCACGTTACTCCTCAGTGACCTGGGGCTTACGAACGTAAGGTAGGAACCGGGGGTGGGCCGCGCCGCACTGCGCATAGTACTCGCGAGCCTCTTTGAGACTCAACTGTCCGTTCACAGTCAGGCGCACATCGGAGGCGTCATCGTCCTCCTGGCCGTCGTCCTCCCACCAGCAGACCGGACAAAGCCCCAAGGCATTGGGTGCTGCCAACGTCTTGTATCCACAGCAGGGACAACGAAAGCGGGTAGCGACGGTTTCCACGTCAAAATGGACGGAAAAAGATAAGCCGGGATTACCGAAAGGCAGCTTTTAGCTTCTAGCTTCTAGCTTTGAGCTTCCAGAAACTTGCAGCTTTCGCGCCACATCTGTGCAGTGCCTCGCCTTATCGCGTTTTACCTGGCGAAAAGGTGAAAAACCCGCATCTATAGCTCACCACCGCCGACACAAGCGGGGAGTAAGAGCTAGAAGTTAGAGGCTAGAAGCTGTTTTTCAAAACCTGAAAACCAGGCCGGTGCTGAAGCGCGCGGGTGTGCTGCCTGCGGGAGATTGCGAGGGGGCCCTGAGGTAATCGCCCGCTACACGCCACGCGAAAAAGGGCGCGATGGGAACATCGAGGCCGCCGCCCAACGCGTAGTCGAGAGTACCGCCGGAGATCGGGGTTGGCCCACCGCTATTGGCCGAGTGTTCCCCGCCGACAAGGGCATGCGCGAAGACCTTGGGACCCAATGCGCCCACCGTGATCCTCGGGCCCACCAGGAAAGTGGTAGTTCGCGGAACGGAAGAATCCGCGCCCAGCCCATATTGGGACACATCGCCTTCAACCCCCAGGAATGGCTTGTGCAACTTCACGTGTAGCGCGCCTTCCCATCCGTTGAGTCCTCCCACGTTGGGGTAAAAGGTGTCGGCGCCGGTGCGGCTGAACCCGAGGTACACGTCGCCCTTGGGCACCTGCGCCCGGGCTGCCGGCGAAATCGAAGGCAGGATGGACGAAAACGCAAGTAGAAAGCAGACGTACAGAATGGGCTTCGAGACGGGCACGGAAAGAGCTCCCTTCTGGCGGCATTTTGCGACGGCCTGCCGGTGACAGTATTGATAACTGATGGTGGCATGAGCGGCTTGGTTGCCCGCTTCCTCAGGCATACCAGGAACCTTGGAGATTACCTCTTACGCCACAGAGTAGAATCGGGCACCAGGAGGCAGCCAAAGCGCATGTGTATCTCCTTCTTCTGTTTTAAATGCAAGTCGAGCCGCGGATTGATCTGTGCCTTGTCCCGTAGATTGGCGATTGCATTGCTCGTTGCGGTACCGGGGACTTTGGCGGCCCAGGCGCCGCCTGTGCCGCTGCGGGTAGCCATCGTCGGACTGGAGCACGGCCACGTCGAGGGCTTTCTACGCTCCCTGCCCAGCCACAGCGATGTCCAACTGGTCGGCATCGCCGATGCCGACCCCGCGCTGTTCGCCAAATACCAGAAGAAGTACTCGCTGCCTGATTCCCTCTTCTTCAAGAGCATGGCCAACATGATCGAAGTGCGCCATCCTCGGGCCGTGCTGGTCTACACTCCCGTCGGCGAACACCGCCATGCCATCGAGATCGCCGCGCAGTATGGCGTCTCCGTAATGGTCGAGAAGCCACTCACCATCTCGCTCGACGACGCGCTCGCTATCCGCCGCATCGCTCTCCACTACCACGTTCATGTCCTGGTCAACTACGAGACCACCTGGTATGCGAGCAACCGCGCCGCTTATGACGAACTGGCCCACGGCAGCTTGGGCGCGCTCCGGCGCGTGGTGGTTCGCGACGGCCACCAGGGACCCAAAGAGATAGGCGTTCAGCCCGAGTTTCTAAGCTGGCTCACCGATCCCGCGCAGAACGGAGCCGGCGCCCTTTACGACTTTGGCTGCTACGGCGTCGACCTGATGACCTGGTTGATGCACGGCGAAGCCCCGCTCACCGTCACCGCCGTGGTGAATCACGACAAGCCGGAAACCTACCCGCATGTCGATGACGACGCCACCATCGTGCTGGCCTACCCGCATGCCCAGGCCGTCATTCAGGCCTCGTGGAACTGGCCCTTCAGCCGCAAAGACATGGAAGTTTACGGCTCTACCGGCTACGCCATCACCGTGGGCTCTGACAAGCTGCGTGTTCGCCATGAACACGATTTGGAGGAAAAGCTGGCGACGGCGGCCCCGCTCAACCCGCCCGAAAACGACTCGCTGACTTATTTAGCTGCCGTGCTCGACGGCCACATCAAGCCGGAGGGCGATCTGAGCGCGCTCGATACCAATATCGTGGTGATGCAGATTCTCGACGCCGCCCGCGAATCCGCGCGAACTGGACGGAGCGTCCGGCTGACAAAGCTGGGAGATGATTGATCCGCTCCGGGCCTGATCGTACATGTCCTCCTATGGCACAAACACCCGCAGCCGCACATGCCACCGGGTGCTCTGCCCCGGCTTCAGCGTCACCATCCCGGTGTCCATCTTTCCCCACTCCCTGCCGAAGGGATCGGCGAAGTTGTACTGGTGCTCGACGGCCACGAACTTCGTGGTTGGCGGCGCGTATGCCTGGATGGTCTTGATCTCCGGCGAAAGCCCCTCGATCGCCACTCCGTAGTGCGCCGCCGGATCGATCACCTTCACGGTGACGGCGCCGCCCTTCCAATCCAGATGGCTCCAGTTGTCGTCGAAGAATTCCTTGCCCAGCGCCACGCCGCCGGAAGCGCGCAGATCGTACCGGGTTCCCTCCACGGGCACAACTTGCCGGTCGGGAAGACGTTGTCGTAGTCCGTCCACCTCGGCCAGTTGAGAGCCCGGAATGTGCAACCGCGCCTGGGTGCGGTCGCCGGAGGGCAGGTTGAAGTAAGGATGCCAGCCGATGGCGATGGGCTCGGCCTCGCTGCCCACATTGTGCGCCACAATGGTCGCGTCCACGGCCTCGGCGGTGAGCGTGATGGTGACCACCAGGTCGGTCTTCGACAGCCAGTGCCCGCCGAAATTGCCGGCATGGATGACGCCGGTGACCTGCTCCCCGCCCGGCGTACTCTTTACGCGAATGTCATCGGTCTTCGCCTTCAGAATCAGTCCGTGCATGGCGTGCCGCTCGGCGCTGGGCAGCTTGCCGGTATTATTGGCCGGCAGAGTAAGAGTGTGGCCCTCCCACTACGTGGTCAGCGTCTTGCCGTCCGCCGAGAGCTTGCCGCGAATCCGGTTGGGATACGGAACCAGGAAGGCCGCGCCCAGACGGTAGCCCAGGTCGCCGTTTGCGTCGTCGTCCACGTCCAGCATCTTCTTGGCGCCGGCCAGGTCGGGCGAGGCCAGCACATTCACTTCGCCCTTGCCGGGAAAGTTGGCCGTGATCTGCAGGATCTCCATCCCGCGGCCGGGCAGCAACGTGACGCTGGTGAACTCCGGCTTGGTGGTGCTCACGGCGGCGCGTGTGAGTTCGACGATCTTTTGCCCGCCAATGTAGGTGTCGAGATTGTCGCCGCTCGGCATCGTAACGACCTTCTGGCCGCCGATCTCGGTTACGGCCTGGGCATGGTCGGCTGAAGCAAGCAATCCCACCATCGAAACCGGAAGGGCAACGGTGAGCAATGCGACTGCGCGAACTAGAGACTTCATGTCAATACTCCATCCTGGAAGGAATCATCCCTGGAAAGCCTTCCATGAAAATGCAGCCGGATTTTTCCGCGATCAACCCGGCAGCGGGCAGCTTTTCCCGGCACGGGGGAGCGTATTCCGGAGGCGCTGCCATTTTACGCCCGGCGGCTCGCTCAAGCTACAGGCCGCTCGAAAGCGGCCGGCATTCATGGGTGAGCGCACAGCGTGCTAAAATTCCTGCACCTTGGTTCCTATGAACGACTATTCCCCCGATCGTGAAAATGTGCTGGAGGTCGCCTTCCCCGGCCGTCCGCACGAGTTTGTGCCCATAACTCAATATCCGTTTCTGATCGGCCGGGGCAGCGACACCGGCAACCACCTGCAGCTCGACGACCGGCGCATCTCGCGGCGCTGCGCCGCCATCGTTGCCGGAGAAACCGGCTATTGGCTTGAAGACCGCGGCCACCGCCAGGGCATCTTTGTCAACGGCGAGCGGGTATACAAAGTTGCCTTGAAGGATCGCGACCTGATTGAATTCGGCCTCGAGGATTGCTGCGCGATCGTCTTCCATTGCGCTGCTGCCTCCGCTGCCGCCACTGAATCCATCGAAAGCATGCTGACGCGCCTGGGCAGCATCCCTTCCATTGCAGGCACGCTGCCGGGCGGGGGCTTGAGCAAGCTCAATCTGCTGCTCGAGGCCACGTCGCTGCTGCATTCGCAGCTTCCTCTGGACTCAGTGCTGAGCACCATGCTCGATCACGCCATCTCCATCACCCATGCCGATCGCGGCCTGCTGCTGGAGCCGGACGCCGCCGGGCAGTTGAAGGTTCGCCTGGCCCGAAGCAAAGGCGAAGACCTGCCCCCGGATAGTATTTCCCCAAGCCAGACCGCGTTGCGCCAGGCCATCGACCGGCAAGCCGGCGTCATTACAGGAGACCTGAACCTCGCCGACATCGACCTGAAAAGCGCGCAAAGCATTGTGGTGCAAAACCTGCGCTCGGTCGTTGCCATTCCGCTCTACGCCATGCCCCGTGCTAACTCCGACCAGTCCCTTATGGTCAAGGTGGGCCAACTCCTCGGCGCTCTCTATCTTGATTCCAGGCGGCCGGCGGCATTTTCCGACATCGACCGCCAGATTCTGGACGCGCTCGGCGTTGAAGCAGCCAGCATCCTGGATAACGCCCGCCTGGTGGAACGGGAGCGCGAGCGCCAACGGCTGGAACAGGAGCTCACCATCGCCCGCGACATCCAGCAGGCGCTGCTGCCGCAGGGATTGAACGACTTTCCCCATCTTGCGGTCACCGGCGTTCACTACCCCTGCCACAGCGTCGGCGGCGACTACTTCGACGTGTTTCCCATCAGCGAGGACCGCACTGCCTTCCTGATTGCCGATGTCAGCGGCAAAGGCCTGGGCGCGGCTCTTCTCACCACCATGCTGCAGGGCGCGCTCTCCGGCATGACCCTGGGCACCGATCCGGTGAGAGTCTTCAACCACATCAACAAGTTTCTCTGCGAACACTCTGAAGTGGGCCGTTATGCAACCATGTTCTTCGGCATCATCTCGAGCGACGGCACTCTGGAATTCATCCGTGCCGGCCATCCATCTCCGCTCCTGATTCGGCGCGGCCAGGTCAGCGACCTCTATACAGAAGGCTCTTTCCCGGTCGGCCTCATCCCGGAGGCCGACATACACCGCGTCCAGTCTCAAGCTGGAGCCCGAGGACACGCTGGTGCTTTTCAGCGACGGCGTCACCGAGGCCGAGGATACGGCCCGCGAGCTGTTCGGCTTTCAAAGGCTGCGCGAAACCCTGGCCGGCTGGCAGGATGAATCCCTCTCCTCCTTGCAGAAGATGGTGCTCGATTCGATAAGCAGTTTCTCCAGTGGCGCAGCCCAGTCGGATGACGTTACATTGCTGGTGGTGCGCTACCGCGCATCTGCCAAAAACGCTCCTCCGGCCAGCTTGAGCGCCATTGCCACGAAGCAGTAAACTGCTGTGCTAGATTAGGATGAGTCAGGCCATGAACGCACCGAAAACGATAGGACGATACGAGATTGTGGATGAGCTGGGACACGGCGCAATGGGAGCCGTATTCCGCGCCCGCGACCCCGCCATGGACCGCATCGTGGCCCTGAAAACCATCCTCACCGTGGCCCTTGAAAGCGACCAAAGCGGCGAATACCGCCAGCGTTTCCACCGCGAGGCGCGCGCCGCGGGCGCCCTGGCTCATCCCGGCATTGTGCCTGTCTTCGATGTCGGCGAAAACGAGGGCGTGCCTTTTCTGGTGATGGAGTTTGTGAATGGACAAACTCTTGCGGATGCCATGAAGAAAGGCGAGCGCTTGACGATGGATCGCGTCTGCGAGATCGGGCAGCAGATCGCCGAGGCGCTGGGGTACGCTCACCGCAAAGGCGTAATTCATCGCGACATCAAACCGGCGAATATTCTGCTCACCTCGCGCGAGACCTATGGAGTGGAGCGGCCGAGGATCACGGATTTCGGCGTCGCCAAGCTCACGGCCGGAGAGATCACTACCACTGGACAGCTGTTGGGCACGCCGGCATTCATGCCGCCTGAGCAGTTTACCGGGGCGCCCATCGACGGCCGTACCGACCTGTTTTCTTTGGGGGTGATCCTTTATTGGATGGCGACCGGCGAGCAGCCCTTCCCCGGCGAGACCATGACAACGGTGTCCTACAAGATTGTCCATACCGAGCCCGTTCCGCCTGCAAAATTGAATCCCGCCATCCCCGCCCAATTGGAGAGAGTGATTCTGAAGTGCCTGGCAAAGAGCCCTGCCGACCGCTATCAAACCGGCGAGGAGCTTGCGCAGGCGCTTGCGGAAGTGCGGGGCGGCGCAACGCCAACCAGCATGAAGACCGCGGTTCCGGTGGCCACCATCACCGGAGGCGAATCGGAAGACACGCTTGAGCCCGCACCTAGCCTGCCGCCAAAGCGCACTTCGACATCCGGTGTTGCGCAATCGGTTTCAGCGGCACCGGGCAAGCCGCCTCAAAAGGCCGTGGCAGCGGGATCGGCAAAGAAGCGGACCGGGCTGGTTGTCGCGGCACTTGCCTTTGTTGCTCTTCTTGCCGCGGCGGCCGGCGGCTGGTTTTGGTTCCAGCATCGCAACCAGGCCATTCAACCGCAGTTCGCGCCGCAACCGGCGGCGCCACAGCAGCCCGCGCCACCTCCTGCTACTGCGCCCGCGCCTGCTGAGACGCAAGCGCAGGCACCAACGGCTGCCACCAAGCCCTCTGCGGCGACTCCGGCGACAAAGACGCCAATGGTGGCCAGAAGTACGGCTCCGCAGGCCGCCAACACTGCGGCTGCACCACCGCCTGCCGCGCCCGCGCCCCAGCCGCGCCTGGCTCCGGTGGCTTTTGATCCCAAGACCCTTGACCCCAAGCAGAACGCTCGTCTGAAGATCGACATGAGCCGCATTCCGTCCAACCTGGACTTCACCATCGAGATGAACGGGAAGCTGTATTACAAGGGCACGGCCGGAAACAAGGCGGACTATGACACTTTGTATGTTCCGCCGGGCGTACATGAGTTTCGGGTGACGGTGAGCGGCGCCAGGACCTCAAGCATCGTAAGCGCTGAATTCGTCGCCAAAAAGCGCATGTCTCTGAAGGTCGAGCTTCGGCCCGTCTCGTCGCCGGGCTCAGCTACCTCCGATGCCGCCGCGCAAGTGGTGGCTACCCTCAAGGAAGACCACTTCTTCCTGTAACAAGATTGTCACAATCGGGCATTACGATAACGTATGTCAATGCAGGCAGGTACGCGGGAAATCTCCGAACGGGAATTTGAATCGCCACCTGCGATACCCTGCGGCGCTAGAGGAAAATGAGATGAAGATTTCGTCTGAAGAGCTGGATGGCGGCATCACAAGAGTCGTCCTTGACGGGCGTTTGGACATCGAGGGAGCAGCGGCCGTGGACCTTAAGATGAATGTGATTGCCGGGAGCAGCAAGCTGCTGCTCCTGGACATGCAGCAGGTCTCGTTCCTCGGTTCCATGGGCCTTCGATCCATCGTCGTCCCAGCTCAGACGGTCCGCCGCCGCGGTGGCAAAGTGGTTCTCTTCGCCCCCGTCAAGATGGTGGAGGAAGTTCTGAAAGCCAGCGGTATCGATGCGCTCATCCCCATCCACCACGAACTAAATTCCGCGTTGGCCGCGCTCCAATAAGGTTGCGGCCTCTAGGCTCATGCCCAAAATCCTCGCACCCAAGGCGGCAGCGCGGCTGACTCTCAGGAGCCGGCTGACGGACCTCAAGCTGGTTTGGGACTGGGTGGAGGCTCTGGCTCTGGAGCACTCAATCTCCCCGGATACGCGCTATGCCATCGATCTGTGCCTCGAAGAAGCGCTCTCCAACATCATCCGCCACGGCTATTGCGGCGAACCCAACCACGCCATCGACATCAGTTTTGCCGGCGACGGAAAGAAAGGGCTCACGTTCATCATCGTGGACGACGCGCCGCACTTCGCGCCGGGCCAGCCGCTGGGGCGGGACGAAACGCCCATGCCCGGCCATGAGATGAAGCCGGACGAGTTGAATCCGGGCGGCCATGGCCTCCAGCTGTTGCGGAGATTCGCCGGCTCCCTCGCCTGGGAGCGACTGCCGGGCGGCAATCGCCTGACCATGACTTTCCCGCCCGCGGCGGCGGACTCCGACCATTCTCTGCCTCGTTGAAACCCTGCCGGCGGTGTACCGCTAAAGCGATAAAGCAAAGGGGTTGTCGCCCGACGCATCGCGGCCGCTGACTAAGACTAATTATTTCAACGTGGATTCGCTGTTTTCCCTTGACAAAAATGCTCCCGTATTGATATCTTTCCGTCCGCAACAAGTTTCTCTTTTGAATGTCCCCTAAACCGAGAGTTGGGCTTTCATTGGAGGCCACCCGAAAACAGATTCAGCTGAGAATCCGCACTTCAACAGAGAGGATGGGACTATGTCGGTATTCAGTTCCGCAGTTCATCGCTATCGGTCACACCTGGCAGGGGCTCTCGCATTTCTCGTTGTGTTGTTTGCCGGCGTGACGTTGCTTCATGCGCAACTTTCCACCCGGGCAGCCATCACGGGAACGGTGACGGACAGCAGCGGCGCAGTGGTGCCGGCCGCAACCGTGACCCTCACCGATGAGGCAACCAAGGTCGCAACCGTGACACAGACGAACGGCGATGGCGTCTACATCGTGCCAGACCTGGTTGTGGACTCATACAAGGTGACCATCACCAAGACAGGCTTCAAGGCCTACACCGTCACCGGCGTCGAGTTGCACCCCTCTTCAACTGCCACGGTGAACGGAACGCTCGCGGTAGGCGCGGCCACGCAAAACGTGACGGTGGCTGCAGTCTCCACTGAAGTGGAGACCTCCACTGCTGAGGTTTCGGCCGATGTCAGCAGCGAAGAGGTAAGCACGCTGCCCATGAACGGACGCAACTACCAGGCTTTGGCGGTTATGATGCCCGGCGTGACCAGTAGCGCGCAAGGCTCTGCGTTGGGCACCGGCGGCCGCTCCACCAGCAGCGTGCTCTCCATCAACGGCCTGGACGTGTCCCGCAGCTTCTATGTGCTGGACGGCGTGTGGAACGAGAACACCGGCAACATGACGGCGAATTCGGTCGTTCCTAACCCCGATTCCCTTGAAGAAGTGCGCGTGCTCCAGAACAACTTCTCCGCGCAGTATTCGCTCCTGGGCTCGTCGGTCATTATCGCGCAAACCAAGAGCGGCACGGCCAACTGGCACGGAACGGCGTGGGAGTTCTGGCGCAACAACGATCTGAACTCAAAGAACTACTTCTCCACCACCATTCCGGCCTACAAGCAGAACATCTTCGGCTATAACGCCAGCGGCCCGGTATACATTCCCCATGTTTACAACACCGACAAGAAGAAGACCTTCTTCTTCTGGGACGAGCAGTGGGTAATTCTGCACGTGCCCAACCAGGTCACCAGCACCATACCCACGGCGCTTCAGGCCTCCGGCTGCTTCTTTTCGCCGATCAAGGATCCGCTGACGGGCCTGCTCTTCCCGACCTCAACGTCAGGCTCATGCCCTGTCGGCTATTACCAGATCCCGAGCGGCAGGATCAACGCCAGCTCAGCGGCGTACCTGAAGACGCTTTATCCGACGCCCAACTACGTCCTCCCCGGCAGCACCACCAACTACATCAATAACAAGGCGCAGATTACCGATCAGCGCGACGATGAGATCAAGATCGATCACAACTTCACCTCCAAGTATCACGCCATGGGCGAGTACCTGGACGAATACCAGTCGTACGCGCAGAATACTGAGAGCCCGGGTACCACTCCAATCAGCACGGAGACCGATTTCACGCACAACAAGCTGGCCCAGGTTTCTCTCACCCAGACCCTGACGCCGAACATGATCAACACCACCAGCGTGGCCATGAACATTTACCTTCTGAACCTGACCCTGGTGGGAATCACGGACATCAGCCAGGTACCGGGTTTCACTGAAACTCTTTACTATCCCAACGGCCTCTATGCCAGCCGCACTCCTGTGGTGTCGTTCTCCGGCGGCATGGCGGGCGAGGGCATCCAGGCGGCGCGGCCCATCCCCCATGCGTCCGATCTGGACAATACGGTCACCGACAACTGGAGCTGGCTCAAGGGCAAGCACTACATCACGGCAGGCATCACCTTCGTGTGGAACACCAAGCGCCAGGTTTCGGGCCAGCAGACCAATGGCTCGCTCTCCTTCAACGGCTCCTCCAGTGCGGCCACATCGGCAGAAAAGACTGCAACGGGCGGCTGCGCCAGCACTACGCCCGGAGTTCCTAACGGGGAATCTGCTTCCGGCCTATGCAGCATTGATGACTCGATGTCGGATATGCTCCTGGGCTATCTCGGCGGCTTCAGCCAGGCCAGTAACGCGCCTCACGGCGACATGCATGCCTTTTCGTGGACGCCTTATGCAGAGGACCAGTTCAAGTTCAATAAGAACCTGAGCTTCACTCTGGGCGTGCGCTTGTACCACCTGCCCCTGCCCTACGGCGTGCCCAACTCCGAGACCAACTGGGACGCGGGAGTCACGCCCGGGAACATATACAACAACCCGGCCTATGTACCTGCCAACGCACCCACCGTGAACGAGTACAGCGGCGCCACCAACCTCAAGTACCCCGCCACCTACAGTAACGGCCTGCTCTACAACAGCGGCCAGTCGGGCGGCTTGCCGGTAAACTTCTCCAACGCCCACACCTGGTACGTCGGGCCCGATGGCGGCTTCGCCTGGGATGTCTTCGGCAATGGCAAAACCAGCCTGCGCGGCGGCATCGGCATCAGCTACACGCGCATCTTTACCAACCAGGATTGCTCGTTCAATTGCATAGCCAATCCTCCCGTGTTCAGCAACCAAAACCTTTCCAACCTCGTACTCCCTTCAACCTCTTCCTGGAACGTGTTGGGAGCGGGTGGCTCCGCGAATACGGAGAGCGTGATAGCGGTCACCGGAGGGGACTACCAGATCGGGGCTTCGCCGGCGACCAGCTACTCGCTCGGAGTCCAGCATGAATTCCCAATGAACATCATCGCTTCAGTGGTGGGAGCCGGTAGCCGTCTCCAGCATCTTACGAGCACCTGGAACTGGAATCAGGCGCCTCCTGCCGTCGTGAATGGCGTGAGCTACGACTACAATCCACTGATAGCCATCAACCCCGCAGACAGCAACAAGGGCGACAACGCGAACTACTATGCGCCTTACCAGGGTTTTGGCACCATCAATGTCTATTCCACCCGGCTTTGGCAGGAGTGGAACGGCCTGGAGGCGCAGATCAAGCATCCGGTGACGAAATCGCTCTACGTCGCCGCGGCCTACACCTGGTCGCACGACACCTCCAACTCCGTGGTCAATCCGTATAACCTCCGCCTTTTCCACGGCAATAATGGGCTGAACTATCCTCAAACATTTAACATCACGGTGCTCTACGAACTGCCGTTCTTCCAGCACAGCGGCAACCTTTTCGAGAAGGAGATCCTGGGCGGATGGCGCTTGAACGACATCTCGACCTTCCGCGCCGGAGGCTCGATCACGCCAGGTATAACCTTGACCAACGGCGGACTCACCAACCGGCCGTTCGTGGCGCCGGGTACTTCGACCAACGGACCGAAGACCTGGAAAACCGGCTCGACTCAGCAATGGTTCAACGCGGCAGCTTATGTCAATCCGACAACTGTCGTAAACGGAGTGTCGAACGCGACTCTCTATTATGGCTACTATGGCAACGCCCAGAACGGCACCATCCGCGGGCCTGGCCAGGAGATTTACAACTTGAGCATGTTCAAGGAGTTTCACATCAGAGAGACGAACGTGGTCGAGTTCCGCGCCGAGGCGTTCAATCTGCTCAACCATACCAACCCCCAAAACCCAAATACCTCCATTGCCAACGCGAACATGAACAAGATCACGGGTGCGTACGATCCTCGCATCATGGAGCTCGCACTGCGCTACAAGTTCTAACCTAGGCGTGAATCAAGAAAAAGGCGCCATCTGCTTGGGCAGGTGGCGCCTTTCCTTTCTGGTGTCTCCCTCAAATTCGCGGAAGACAAAGCAGTCTGATACTACTGTGGCTCTTTCACCGACAGGATCCTGACAGGACCGATCAGTCCGGACGGCAGCAGGGGCGTAGATGAATTGAATTTATGGATATTGGTTTCGGTCAGTCTGGATTCTTTCGCCAACCCTTCATCGCCAATCAGCCGGTTCGGCCAAAGATTGACCACCGTGACCTCGAGATCGTTGCCTCTCGCTTTCACTCGACCGGTCAGGTCCACGCGCGCGGGCTTTGCCCAGGCGACTCCCAGGTCCTGGCCGTTGAGACGCACCGCGGCCACTTCATGCAATTCACCCAGGTCAAGCAGCAGCCGTCTGCCGCGCGCCGGAGCGCCTATCAGGTCGAAGGTTTTTCGATAAACAGCCGTGCCTGAATAATGCTTGATGCCGAATTCGGGTCGGGTCGTCCAATCGACGAGCTGATCGAAGATCACCTTCTGCGGCCCGCCCCACTTGGGGTCGAAGCTAACCTCCCATGCCCCGGTCAGCATATGTTGAACTCCATCAGCCGATGGGTAATTTGACTTGGCCATTCCGGCGGCATGGGCGCCGATGGGTTTGCGAAAGACAATGAACGTTGAGCCGCAGGGGTCGAATTCCAGGGGAACAATGGTGCGGCCGCCTTCCTGGCGAAAGGCCGCCGCGTCGCGCATCGTGCCCGTAACCGGATCCCATATCTCGGGCTGTTTGCCGGATACGCGGAACGTACACTCCAGCTTTTCCGCGGGTTGCCAATGACTGCTGACGAAGTAGATCTCGGCGTCGTCCATCCTGCGATGGATCCAGTAGATTACGCCATCGTCACTAATGCCGCTATGCTCGAAGTCCGGCGGAACTCCGGCATCCAACAGGGTCTGCCGGGCAGATTGTCCCGATACCAGATAGCCGAAGCCAATGTGCCGCTTCATCATGGCTGCACCGCTCCGGTCGCCGCCCCACAATTGCGCGACCAGCGCCTCAAATGTCTTCTCCTCGTCAGGATGAGTTGCCAGGCCGGCGAGTCCCGTGGGGGGCGGGCCGACGACCGTGGCGCCCGCTCGAATCAGTTCCGCCACCTTCCGGAGTGCATTGAGGGCCATGGGCCGATTGTCGGGCAATATTAGTACCCTGTAGCTCATGCCATCCGGCAGAACGATGCGCCCATTCTTGACGCTCATCCTCGTCAGCAGCACATCCGTATTTGAACAGTCGTGGTCGTACCCATCGCCCAAAGTCGGATGATCGATATTCATCGGCTCGCCATCGCCGAGGTTGTCGCCTTCATAGAAGATCGCGTCCGCGACGAACTTGCCTTGCTGCAGCAGATAGCAGCAGCGCGCGAGGTAAGTATTGAACGCCGGAGTCTGTTCCCACCAGGTCGTTCGCGCGTTGTAGTGCGTACCCGCAAAATAGACGTATCCAGGCTTGGCTGTCAGGGATGGCGAGTGGCTGAAGTTGTGAACGCAGATGCGATTGACGCCATCGCAGAACGCCCGGTCCGCCACCGGCTTCAGGTCGAAAAGCGATTCTTCCCATTCCGGCCCGATGCTGGTGAATGCCTCGTCCATATTCACCGGCATTCCATAGATGTGGCTGGCGCAAGCGCCATTGCGCGCCCAGAATCGGTTCTTCGGCGCGGGGCGATGAAAGCTCGGCACCCAGAATTCGGCCATGGGCAGGTCCACCTTGCTGAGGTTCTGGAGCAAGTCGGCGGTATGCAAATTGGGGCCAGCAGCTTCAGAAAAGAAAATCAATCCATTCTCTTTGCACAGCTTTTCGAGATGCCCGTAGTGGCATTCGGCCATCAGATCGCTGGTGGTCAGCTGATGATCGCGCCGAATCCGTTCCCGGGTCGCCGCATCGGCCATATCCGCTCCCGCAAGCACAGGCAGGTAAGGAATCAGATCGTAACCGCGGCGCAGCTTGAATTCTTCAGCAAATTTCTTTGTCCATGTAAAGTCCCCGGCCTCCCAACTGTCGTCCTCAACGCCGATCAATCCCTTGCGCTCCTCAGGCAGCATCTCCTTGAGCAATGGACCCATGGTGACCGACCACACCTGGTCGGTAGCTTCGCTGCTCATGGCATCTGAGAAGAATCCGAAACTGTCGTGGGTGTCGGTTGGAATCTGCGCAAAGCGCAGCATCTTCCATCTTCCGGCGGGCGGATTCCAGACCATATGCCCATTGGCATCCATCTTCGACGTGAGGTCGATGACCTCGCTCGCTGAGAATCCAGCCTTGTCAGGAATCGCCAGCACGGCCACATCGTGAAAAGGCCGCTGTTCGGTGCTCCGCGCATTTGCCGACCAATTGCTCCCACTTCCCAAACTATGGGCGGTTGGCAAGGCCAGGATTCCATCGAACGCCGGTCCATCGATCACCGTCTCGCTCCAGGCCAGTTTCTGGTTGCAGTATTCGTCGGAAATATGTCCCGACGTCCCAGCCAGTCCCATGGCCAGGCAGAATTTCAGATTCAGGCGCGCCGATTCCTTGGCAACATAGCGGATGCGCTCCCGCCAAAGCGGTGTCCAGGCTTGCAGCGGCTGAAGGGGAATAGGCGTGTTGTAACAGCCGGTGTATTCACCCTCTTTTACGAACTCGTATTCAAAATTGTGATCCTTATCGACTAGAACCATCCTGGGCATGCTAGGCGGTACCCTGCCCGCTCCGCAGTCATAGAGAATGAAACCCGCAATTCCCTTGGCCTTCATCTGCTCGAGGTCGTAAGTCATCGCGGCAGGTGTGGTATCAAAGTTAAGCCACACCCAATAAACCCACGGCGCGGCCGATTGCGGCGGATGCAGAAAGCCTTTCGGCAATTCAGCCTGGGTAACTCGCGCAACGGCCGGCCGATGCGAGATGGGAGAGCCGGCGGGCGATTCGCTCCGAGCGCCATCTTCGAGCCCAACGCCCCGAACCGCGCTGCCTATCAACGGCGAGGCCGCTGTTACTGACGCCGCTGCAACCATCCGTTCCAAAAACTTGCGCCTGTCCATTTGTCGATATCCTTTCGATGGAAGCCGATAAGAAACCATGGTGAAAACAATCGGTCGCACCACTACTGCAGCCGGGTGACCTTTCAAATACTTGAAAGAGGACAATAAAATCCGTGACCCACCTTTGCCAGCGTGGGTCACGGAAGGAGGCTGCAAACCACTTCTATAGACTGCTTCTAGAAGTTAAAGCGACCAGTGAGTTGGAGTATTCTCGGATCGTTTGCCTGGGTCGGCGATACCGTTCCGAATGTCGAACCTCCCAAGCTGGTGCTTGGGTTCGACCAGTTCGGCGTATTCGCAACGTTATAGGCCTCACCGCGGATTTCAAAGGTTGCGTTCTCATGAATGGTGAACTTCTTGAACATCGAAGCATCAAGAAGCGGATGAACGTGGAAGCGAACGCTTTCCATGTCGGGACCGATGGTAGCCAGCCAGAACCCGGAAGGGAGTTGCTGGAACGCCGGAGTGGATGAAGAGTTAGCGCAGGCTGCTGCGCCGATCACCAAAGCGCCTGAGGAGTTCTCGTAGCAGGTGTTGAAATACTTCCCGTTGCCGGGATTGGATATGCGAGGATTCGCGAGTTGAACTACGCCACCCGGAGTAGAGACCAGAGTTCCGTTGGTCTCGCGGAGCACGGAGTTGATCGTCCAGTTGCCGACCAGCGTCCGCCCTATCAGGGAATGAACAAGCGTCGGTATCTGGTATGTGGCGATGAAGTTTTCAATCATCGTTGGACTTGAGTCCTGATAGCGGAACGTCTGGTTGAAGTTGTTCTGTCCGCCGTTCAGGAAGGAGTTCTGGTCCATCAGCTTGTCCCAGGTAAAGTTACCCTGCAGGCTGAAGCCCCGGCTCATGCGCTTTACGGCCGAAAGCTGCAGCGAGTTGTAAAGCTGATCTCCAACCGAGGCATAGTCATCCGTCACGCCCGTGAATTCAGGAAACGGAACCAGCAGGCTCGATTGCAGAATCGTCGCGGTGGCGTTTGAAGACGATGTGGGAAGCAGTGAGGCTCCATACATCGGATTCGGCACCTTGGTATTCAGGTAGGTATTGAGCGAGGCGTTGTTGTAGTACTGGATGGGAAGACCGTTGATGGACTTGTTCACTTCCTCGCGCGATTCCTTTTGTCCGACATAGGCCGCCGTGAGCAGCACGCTCCAGGGCAGCTGTGATTCAACGCTGACTGACCACTCTACGTCCCTGGGTTGAACGTGGCTTGGATCGTTGAAGCTTACGCTCTGCCCCAGCGCTGTCGCCAGTCCCAGGGAGTTGCCCGTAGGCAGAACCACCCCGGAAGGAAATGGATTGTTGAAATAATTCGCTGGGTGGATATTGTCGGTCGTGGATACATAGCTCGTCGAGGCACTGTACCCAGTACTGATCGGAGATTCCAGGGTGTTGAGATAAACAACGGCGAAGCCCCCGCGCAGCACCGTATTCCTGGCCACCTGGTAGGCCCCACCGAATCTCGGCTGCCAGTTGGAGTAGTTTCTCGGGTAAGGAGTGCGATTCCCATAGCTTACAAACTGGAGGCCGCCGAGCAGCGGCAGACCCGTAACCTGGGCCTGCATCGGATTGACGCAGGTAGTGCAGAAGTTGCTGATCAACCGGTTGTACCGTTCCGTAAACGGCGACTCATAGTCCCAGCGGAATCCCATGTTTATGGTCAGCTTATCCGAGACGCGCATGTCGTCCTGGATAAACCCGGCATAGTAAATATCTTCCATCGCGTAGGCAACGTTATTGCCATAGGCTCCCGTGTTAGGAGTGCCGACAAGCAAGGCAGCCAACGCGTTACCGGAATTTGCATCTCCGCCGACGGAGCAGATTTCGCCGGTCGGACAGTTGCCGGTATTGGAATTCTTCTGGGTGAACTGGCGATTGAAATTGAAGGTCGTAAAGCCGCTTTGCGGGTTCTGAACGTCATACCGGTCGAAGTTGCTGTCGAAGCCGATGCGGAGATCGTGCTTGCCTCTCGTCTTTGAAACCACCACGCCCGGAGCTATGAGGGCAAAAGTGCTGACCTGGCCGCCTGCTCCAGCCGCGAGTCCCAGATAGCCGCCAATGGGATCAGTGAAGGATATTCCCGGAAAAGACTGATACGCGATGCCATTGGTATTGATGCCCAGGGAACTCACGTTGTAAGTCAGACCCTTGTAGACCAGGCCGAAGGGGTGATAGATCAACCCGACGTGCGCGTCAACCGCGAGGGTGGGAGAAACCATCCACAGGTCCTGCAGATGACCGCCGACATTGTTGCGGTACACGGTGTAGTCCAATCCGGATGCACCGATCGCCGTGGGGAAATTGTCGTTGGGCACAAGCTGATTCAGGATCGCCTTGAAGAACGACGCGTTCATCTTGTTCGTATTCGAGAACGAGTGGTCCACTCTGCCGACGATCGAGAAGTACTTCTCGTCATAGGTGAAGCCGGACGAGGGGATGTAGTTATTCGGCGCTGAAGGCGTCGGGGTGGCGTTTGGCGATGGATAGAGGGCCATCATTGCCGCGCCGGGCGCGCCGGCCGTTCCGGCCGCGAAGTAGCTGGCCGGGATCTGGTTATTCAGGAAGGGCACCCGGTCGCCGTTGGCGGCGGTAGGCTGGGTCGGGTCATAAAGCTGCTGACCGGATCCCGGGTTACAGACGCCGCTGACGTTAAAGCTGGTACACAGTCCTGAGAAGTCTCCTTTGCGCTGGGCCGCGGTGGGAACGATTCCGTTGACCGTGGCGACTGACGTAATAGGCAACTTCGCCTGCACGCGCTCGTAGGCGACCATGAAGTAGGTCTTGTCGTGAGCGTTGTAAAGGTGGGGAATGCTCGCCGGACCGTCGATCACGAAGCCGGGCTGGCTGGTCTGGTCATTTGTTCTTACGGTTGGGGATGTAGCAGCATTCTGGTTGGGAACGCGCTCTGACGTGTTTGCGTCCATGTAGGTATTCTGGAATACGTAATATGCCGCGCCGTGATACTGGTTGGTTCCGGCGCGCAGTACGGTGTTCTCAACGCCGCCTCCATGTCCAACCTGCGCATCGAACAAGGTGTTCTGCACCTTTACTTCCTGGACCGCCTCCATCGAGGGAACAAAGCCCAGGTAGTTTGTGCCCGAAAACCGTTCCGCCGGGTCGTCTGGAATTCCGTCCAGCGTGAGCCGGACGTGACCGCTGATTCCATTGATAACCAGCTGCACCGCGGTTCCGCTGAATTGGTTAGCCTGGGAACTCGGCTTCGATTGCATGTATTGGCCCGAATAAATGCCGGCTCCGAGGGTGGTAAATATGAACGGATTGTGCCCGATCAAAGGTGTATCCACAACCTCCTGGGTGCTGATGGTGGTTGCCACCTGGCCGGACTCGGTATCCAGTTGCGCCGCATCCGCGGTTACCAACATAGTCGCGGTCTCCGAGCCCACGACCAGGGAAAAGGGAACATCCGCGGTGCCGCCGGCCGTCACCACCACGCCGGTCTTGGTTTGCGGGCCAAATCCCTTCGCGGTAACGGTCACGTCGTAGCTGTCGGGGGTGATAAACGGAATCGTGTATTCGCCCGTACCGCTGGTGACCACTTTCGAAATATATTTCGTGGTAGTATCCGTTGCCGTCACATTTGCATTCGGGATTCTCGCACCGGCCGCGTCAGTGACCACGCCGCTCAGTGCGCCCAGATATTTCGCCTGTGCGCTGATCCTTGTCGTCATGCAAAGCATCGCCACAACGACCGCAAGGGCCATCCATGGCGCGCATCCGCGCGATCTTTTCCAAATCCGATTCAGGTATCCCTTCTCACAGATTCTCACTTTGTCCATTTAAGAGCCTCCTAAGAGTTTGGTTGACTTGCGTTTACATTTTTGCGTCGATTGCCCAGAAACGCGGGCCATCAAGCAAACCTGGCAGTACCCGGGCCGCTCTGCTTTAATCCGCGCCGGGTTCATCATGCAGTAACCGTATACTGGTTGCACCCCGGGTAAGAACAATTAACGAAAATGATTGGAATCCTTGTCCAGCCAACCAGCCTACGCCACTGGCGGTACGGCAGAAAATGTACAAATTGCTCTATTCGTTGTACAAAATGATTGGAGTGCCTCCCAATGCAGAAATCCTCCTCCACCGATTTCCGGTACTTCCCGGTATCCCAGCGCGACCGCAGGTGGGGTCTCACCGTGAGTACAATCGGCACCTCTCACATTGCGCCCAACACACCTTACCCTCCGGCTCAGCACCCCCGTAACTATGCCCTTGATTGGGAGCATGGCCGCATACTGCACGAGTTTCAGGTAATCTACATCACCCAAGGTGCGGGCTTGCTGGAGACCCGCAAAGCGCAATGGAGAATCGAGGCAGGCGATGCCTTCATGCTGCATCCGGAGGTGTGGCATCGATACCGGCCAGACATGGAATCGGGCTGGCAGGAGGACTGGGTGGGATTCAACGGGCCGGTCGTCCAGCAACTCGCGAAGCAGCGGTTCATTACTCCGGCCAGTCCCCGGTTTCGGCTACGGGATGAACGCCCGCTGGCCAATGCGTTTCTCGAGCTGCAGCAACTCAGGGCCTCAAATCTATTCGCGTTGCAGCAGGTACTTGCCGGGCACACCATGACCATTCTCGGCCTGCTGGTTTCATCCATGCGCCCGGAGATGAAGCGGGACGATAAAGATGCCCAGGTCATTCAAGCCTCCATTACCGCTCTAAGCGATCCGAATGCCGACGACATTGACTTGGAGGAGCTGGCCAGGAGTCTCAATGTAAGCTACAGCTGGTTCAGGCGGGCATTTAGAGAACGGATTGGCCTTAGTCCTCACCAGTTCCGTCTGCACCTCAAGCTCACGGCGGCACGCGAGCTTCTTCGCTCCACATTCCTTAGCGTAAAGGAGGTCTGCGATCAAAGCGGCTTCCACTCCGAGCCGTACTTCTGCCGGCTCTTCAAGGAGCAGGTAGGATGCACGCCGAGTGAGTTCCGCAGTTCCGGACTCAGATCCGCGAAGACCGCAGAGCCGAACGGCGGTCTATCTGGATTATCGCCGATCGATCGAACCGCGGATCAAGCCTGACGCCAAGTCCGGGGCCGCGCTTGTCCACGCAGTTTGCACAAACGGCTAGCGCTCCCCTTGCAAGAAGATGGTTGCCGCATCGGGATGATCGCTGTCATTTTCTACAATAGAAAGGTCAGTTTAGACGATTGCCACCTGCGTCAACAGCGGCATACTGTTATTCATCGTGATGCCAGAAGATCTTCTACAGTCAGTCAATCAACGTCATCGGGTCGGCCTCTTCAGTATTGGTTTGGATGCCTATTGGGCGCAGTTCGGCGGTCTTCGAGATCGCCTGGAAGGTTATAACCGGCGCATTGTAGCCGACCTCGAATCATTTGGCGTCGATGTTGTAAACCTCGGCATGATCGACACGTCCGAAAGAGCAGTCGCCGCCGGCCACGCATTTCGGCAGCGCGATGTGGCGATGATATTCCTGCATGTGGCCACCTATGCTCTCTCCTCTACCGTGCTCCCAGTGGTGCGTCGCGCGGGCGTTCCAGTCATTGTGTTGAACCTCTCTCCCGAGGCAGCCATCGACTACAAATCGTTCAACCGTATGAAGAGCCGCGTCGAAATGACAGGAGAGTGGCTGGCGCACTGCCAGGCATGCTCGGTACCGGAAATCTCAAATGTCTTTCACCGCTGCGGCATTCCCTTCTACCAGGTCACCGGCATGCTGGATCGCGGGGATTCCGCATGGGTGGAAATTGCGGATTGGCTTGCGGCTTCAAAGGTTGCTCATCGGATGGAACACAATCGGCTGGGCATCATGGGTCACCACTATGGCGGCATGCTTGACGTCTATACAGACATGACGCTGCAGACATCTGTCTTTGGAACTCATTTCGAGATTATCGAGGTGGACGAACTTTCGGCGCTTCGCCGTGAAGTCACCGGCAAACAAATAGCGGACCGGGTCGCTCTGATCGGGGAGTCCTTCGATGTGCAATCGGATTGCTCTCAATCGGAGTTGGAGCGGGCGGCTTGTACTTCGCTTGCAATGGACCGCTTGGTGGAAAATTACAAGCTCGGTTCACTGGCCTATTACTACAAGGGTGTGGGCGTTGCGGACAATGAGGATGTGATCAGTTCCATCATCGTGGGTAACAGCCTGCTCACCGGGCGCGGAATTCCAGTGGCAGGTGAACTCGAGATCAAGAATGTTCAGGCAATGAAGATTCTGGACTGCTTCGGGGCCGGCGGTTCGTTTACCGAATACTACGCAAACGACTATAAGGACGATGTAATCCTGATGGGTCATGACGGGCCGGGACACCTCGCAATCGCAAATGGCAGGCCCAAACTGCGTCCTTTGAGCGTATATCACGGGAAAGTCGGCCGCGGCCTCTCCATCGAGATGTCAGTGAAGCATGGACCGGTCACACTTCTGTCAGTTGCGGAGGATGGCAAGGGGTCGCTGAAGCTCGTCGTGGCCGAGGGTGAGTCCGTGCCCGGCCCCATTCTCGAGATCGGCAACACGAATAGCCGTTATCGATTCCCCATTGGTGCGCGCAGCTTTATGCAGGATTGGAACCAACAGGGCGCGGCGCATCACTGCGCCATCGGCCTGGGGAAAAAGTCGGTGCAGCTTGCCAAGCTTGCCTTATTGCTGGGTATCGAGTGCGTAAAGGTCTGCTGAAGATTGCCGCTGCGGCTGGGCGCACTTTACCTCTTCAGGAACTTTTTGTAAGTCGTTGATTTGATGGTGCCGGGAGGGGAGTCGGATTGCCGGTTCGTATTGATTATAAACAAGTTATTGAAAACACTAGACGCTCAGAACTATCAAAACGCAGGAAACGCGGTTCTTGAGTACGCTACAAGTACACGAGATTTGAGAGGAAACGGGGTTCGCGCTCGGTCGTTCTTTGATCTGGGAAAACGGCGAACCGGCTCACTGAGCGCTAATGTATTTCAAGCCCAACTGAGAGTTACTTCCGGTTTGCCGGTTAACTACCCGCGGTCACACAAACTGCATGCAGCCTGAGCGAGTTGAGGCGCGTACCCGTTTGTTGTGACCGTTGAGTATCGCTTGGCTTTTACATACGGACCAGAAAGACAAACAAGAGAGGAAGCCGATGAGGACGAGGATGCGGATTCCTGCTGGAACCGGATTCAATAGCTCAGTCGTTCCTCGAAATGATGGACAGATCGACGCGACCCGCCGCCCTCACAACCGCCGAGGGACAGATTTGGTCTCGCCAAACCAGCTATCAGCGGTAAACTTTAGGCAAATCGGAGCAAAGGAGATTCCAGTTTATTAGAGAGGGCCTCATGAGAGAGAGTGTGCCGTTACAATTTCGCCGAGTCTCATCGCTCCTGCTCAAGTTGATGATTCTCTTTGCACTCGCCAGTCCCTATGCCCTGGCTAGGGCGGGCGGAGGAGGGAACGGTGGAGGCGGGCTGCTACCTGAGCCGGGAGGAGTACGACAAACTCCAGAAGGTGATCCAGAAGCGATTCCCCGCACATCTCGCAGAGTTCGTTGTTTCCACCCACACAGGGATGCGCCTGTCAGAGCAGTACACGATTGACTGGAGCCAAGTGCATATGGATCGCCGTGCTATTGACCTAGATGAAACGAAGAATGGATCGGTACGGACAGTCCATCTCAACTCGGATGCCCTCGGGGCAATTGAGTCCATCCGTCATCTCGGTCAAAAGCGAACTGACAGGGTGTTCCCTCGGGAGGATAGGAAGGAGCCGACCGAACGAAAGCAGGAACGCTTCGACAATCGCTCTTGGTTCGAGACCTGCGTCACTGAGGCAGGGATTCCACGAATTACGTGGCATGGGCTGCGTCACACATTCTGTTCATGGCTTGCGATGGCTGGGGCGACCACTCGCGAGATTATGGAGGCCGCTGGTCATAAGACAATGAGCCAAGCAGCCCGTTATTCCCATCTCTCTCCTCAGCACACACAGTCGGTGGTAGATCGAATCGCCGGAACAGGCACAGGACAGCCCAACATGCACCAGAACAGGCACCACGCAACAAAGCCGAAGAAGGAAGCCAAGGCGAATGGCAAGAAGGTTACAGTCTAATCAATTGAATTCGCTGACTTTATGATGGTGCCGGGAGGGGGGTCGAACCCATAAGCGCTAAGATAAGGATTCGAGTTGCGGTCTTCGGTGGCGGCTTGGCTCACTCAGCGCTTGGGCAATCTCGTTCCATCGCTGCATGACTGATGCGAGGGACAGACGTGGTGTGATGGCTGCAAGCACCTGATGGAAGGCGAATTCAAATTCGCGCCATGGGCTGGGCGTAGGAGGTTTGCGGCAGCAAGTAGCCCCAGGGGGAAATGGTCTTTCCCACTCTGGCTAGCCTCTGACTGAGCAAGGCCACGAGCAGTTTTCCGTAGAGCCAGGCACGGCTGCTTTGATCGTCGTGCTTGGGCACATGCCCGATTTGCGCTATGGATTTGAGGCGTTTGAACGTCAACTCCACCTGGCAGCGCAGGCGGTAGGCTTCGAGGACTTGTTCGACGCTTGCCTCGGAATCGGGCAAAGTGGTGAAAACAAGGACGTACTCGGCATATTTGCGCGTGGCCGGGCCGACCGTTTTGCCGCCCTGCTGCTTGAGCGTCAAGCGGCGTTGAGCGCGCGCAATGGCGTCCTGGCTCTTGCGAATCGCGCAGACGCGGCTGGCGATCCTGGCCTCGCCGGACTTGATCCAGACGGGCCAGTCGGCCACATCGCCAGCGTGGCGCAACCGGGCCAGCCGGCGCAACAGCCGGATCGGCTTATCGTGTCCATCGAACAGCGGCAACCCGTGCGGACTCAGGCGTATGCACAGATCGGCCTGCGCGGCGACCACCGCCGCAATGCCGTCCGGATGGCAATAACCCGCATCCGCCAACACCAGCTCTCCGGGGTTAAAACGAAACCGCCGCAAGCGCTCCGCCGTCCCGGTGCCGCAGGTCGCGGTGAGCTCGAACTGATCGCACTCCAGTTTGGGCAGACGCAGGCTGTAATGGATCCTCCACTGACTGCCCGTCTTGCCTGGCTCGCGCACCACCGTAGCGTCCAGCAAGCGCACCGTCCGGCCTGCCAAGCTCGGCTCCAACTGCACGCCGTTGTCCTGCCAAAGCTCCTGGCACAGCTGGCGAAGCCAGCTCTCCGCATCGCGCAGACGGTTGAGCAAGGTGACATCGGAAACCTCGGCAATCCCCGCTAACTTAGCTTGCACTGCAGTCTCGCGCAGCGACCAGCCGCAGCCCACATGCAACAGCAACGTGCGCAACAGAGCGTCCAAAGAAGCAAAGCCGCGCAACCGTCGGACGGCGCCGCTGCTTCTGCCCAACTGCCGCCACTCGGAGGGAAGAAGTCCCACCAATACCTGCCAGTCGTCGAGTCCAGTCATGCGGAAAGACTACGCGCCGTTCCGGAAAGAGTCAATTCTTATCTTAGCGCTTATGGGGGTCGAACCCCCATGGCCGCGAGGGCCGGCGGATTTTGAGTCTCTCAAGAATGCCGTAAGTCTATGATAAATAAGCGAAATTAAGCGTAACGTCGAATATCCACAAGTGACTGCCCATCAGCAATTTAGCTGAATTATCCGTAATCAAGCCAAACTGATGTCCGTACCCGAACTTGTACCCGACAATTGAGTGCTGTGCTTTGCTATCGAGATAAGCTTGATGCTGTTGCAGCTCATTGCTGTTCGCTCCAGTGAAGGCTCGGAGTCCAGTAGTGGGCAGTTGATTCAGCCGCCGATACCGAAAGGATGCACAGCAGAAGGAATGCCCGGAGTAAAACGCCGACTTCTTCGAGGGATGGCGAGTCGCTGCTTGGGTACAGCCGACTGACGAACGCGTTCCATTGCCGTGTCTTCTGCGGATCGCCCAGGAATTCCTCAGTCAGAGCGAAAGGAACATCCTGCGGCATTCCGACTCCACGCCGCTCAAAAGATGCGCGGATGGCATCGCGCAAGGTCGCTACCTCAAAAGTCCAGGTATTGGCCATGAACCAGATGTCATAGAAGTCCTTCATTCGGCTGTTGCGAATGTCCAGCACAACCATTGCATTGAGTTTTTCCGCAATGGCTGCTTCGCGTGGATAGGCGCGGATCACCGGAACTTCCACTGGAAGGAGCACGGGGAACGAAGCAAATTCCGGCTCTGGATAAACAGCGTCGCCAAATCCAATATCGACCTGCATCGGAATCCGCGCGCCGGCCAGGTCGGCGTGGAATTTCACGCGCACACCCTCGTATTCATCCTCTTCTTTGATCCTTGTGCCCTCGACCGATTCGCCGTCGAAGAGAATGCCGTCATTCCCTTCGACCTTGCAGATGGTCCGTATTGTCTCCTCGACTTCACCAATTGCCGACGGTCCCCAGCCGAGCAGGTCCAAGTCCTTCGTAGGCCGGTGGGTATCACCCGTCCAAAGCGTAAACAGTGTCGCTCCCTTGATTGCGAATCTGTCGCGGTAGGTCGAGCTGCCCAACCGATACAGAAACCGTTCGATCGCATATCTGCCCAAAACTCGCTGGTAATCTTGGCCCTTGCTCTGGGCCAGAGCAAGCAAACGCGCGCGGATAGAGGCTGGCAGATTCTTCGCCGGTTCGCGGGTCATAGCGCCTCCATGTAGGGACGGATGACATTGCTCACGCGGCAAATCTTGGCATAACGGTGAATGTCGTTGATGGTAGCCTTCTTTTGGCGGAGGCAGTCTTTCAGGGCTTCAATGGCGATGTCCAGGCCGATCTTGTTACGAAATTTGAAGCAATCCGCCACAGTCTTTGCGGCTGAGTAAACGCGCACAGGCACGCCCTCAACCGTATGCCTTTCGACGCCTTCGGAGAGCGATGGTTCTGTGAGACGAACCACCCGGAGTGAAGGCGACAGGATGACCGGCTTTCTTGCCCCCTTGCCGAGAGCGATCCAGACGGATGCCGGGCTTTGCGTCGTGATTTCGTGAAAGACCAAGGCCGAAAGCAGGCACAGGACTGCTTCCGGCACCCGTTTTGCCACCTCCGCGTAGGAGTGGCGTTCTGTGACCGCCGCGTCTGGCAGAGTATAGATCCCGCGCCCGGTCCGGCTCAGCTTTCCTTGACGGTGGAGACGCAGCAGGTACTCGCGCGGAATGCCGAGTGCCTCCAAGTCGCGGGGCCTCACAATTCCTTTCCGGCGGACGTACTGCATCGTTCTCTCAATTGGCTTTGTCGTGCTCATTGTGTCAAACCATCATTATTTAATCACTTGTAATGACGAAATGCAACATGCCGCAAAGCCCATCGTGTTTGCAAAGGGTTCCTGAAGATTATCCAGACGGCGTCCGGACAATTCCCAGGATGCTAGCGGCCAATCGCAGCCGCCGTTTTCCCTGACACTCACAGTCTGTGCCGGTGAAGAGCGTAGACGTTTCCGGCAATGTGCGATCATTTTGCTGTCAATACACGAGAGCATCTGGACGGAGCCAAGCGTGAACTCAGTCGATCAAGAACTATCGAGTCCAATTGCTTCCGCGGTGGAAGTTCGTCGGCTGCTGGAAGAGAACGCTCGTTTGCGAAGCCTCTTGATTGCTCACAGCATACCAATTCCAGAGGCAGCACAACCAACTTTGCAACCACCTCAAGCCTTGAATGCTGTGCCTGAGGCCCGGAAGCCTGGAATAGCCACAGCGGACCAGCGAATCGCTTTATTTCGCAGTCTCTTCCGTGGCCGTGAAGACATCTATGCCATTCGTTGGGAGAATAATGACGGGCGATCTGGATACATGCCCAAAGCGGATCGCGACTGGAAGTCCTATCTGAGTGCGAAAGATGAAGACCGCAAGAAGGTTGATCGCCTGACGCGAACATATTGGCCGGTCACTGATGATGTTATTCACGGGCATCTTGTCGGTAGACAGACGGTTGGGATCTATCCGCTCCTGCAGGATGAGACATGCTGGCTGCTTGCGGTCGATTTCGACAAGAAGGCATGGCAGGAAGACACCGTTGCGTTTCTAGCCACCTGCAGCGAACTGAGCGTGCCGGCGGCATTGGAACGCTCACGATCAGGGAAGGGTGGCCATGTTTGGATATTCTTTGAACGAGCAATCCCCGCTTCGACCGCGAGAAAACTTGGCTGCGCAATCCTCACTCGAACGATGGCGTCTCGCCACCAACTGGGGCTAGATTCGTATGATCGCTTGTTTCCCAACCAAGACACCATGCCCAAAGGTGGGTTTGGCAACCTGATAGCTCTTCCGCTGCAAAAAATTCCACGGGCAAACAAGAACAGCGTTTTTGTTGATGCAGAGTTCCGACCATATCCAGATCAATGGGAGTTTTTGGCGAGCGTCAGGAGAATGTCTGCTGACGCCGTTGAGGCTGTAGTGCTGGAAGCACAAAAGCGCGGAGACCTCCTCGGTGTCAGAATCATCAATGCCGAAGATGAGGACGTTGATCCTTGGGCGTTGCCTCCGTCAAAGGCAAGGGCGGAACGTGAAATCCCTGGGCCTTTCCCAGCACAGGTGCAAATTGTCCGATCGAATCTTGTATATGTAGAGAAAAATGGACTACCTTCCGCGATGTTGAATCGGCTCCTACGCCTGGCGGCTTTTCAGAATCCTGAGTTCTACAAAGCCCAGGCTATGCGGCTTCCAACATTCAATAAGCCACGAGTCATCGCATGTGGCGAGGAGCTCGCCAATTACATCGCATTGCCGCGAGGCTGTATAGCAGAGGTCGTGCAGCTATTTGAAGCACACCGCATCAAGCCGGTGATCCGTGATGAGCGATTCGCAGGCCATCCGATAGACGTGAACTTTTCAGGACAGTCTGCGGCCGGAGCAACTCGACGCTGCCGCCGCGATCGCCGAATACGACGACGGGATTCTCTGCGCTCCTACTGCATTTGGAAAGACCGCTTTAGCAGCGTGGATGATTGCCCAACGGAGAGTGAACGCCCTCGTACTGGTCCATCGGCAGCAATTGCTCGATCAGTGGCAGGCACGATTAGCGATGTTCCTCAATCTCCCGGCCAAGTCGATAGGACAAATTGGCGGCGGCAAGAACGATCCGAGTGGATGCGTAGACGTTGCCATCATCCAGAGCAGTCACGACAAAGCGGGAGTGAAAGACTTCGTCGCTGAATACGGTCAGGTCATTGTGGATGAGTGCCACCACCTGTCCGCCTTTACCTTTGAGCAAGTGCTGAAGCAAGTGAAAGCGAAATATGTGCTTGGCCTGACAGCGACTCCTGAGCGCAAGGACGGTCATCATCCTATCATCTATATGCAGTGCGGTCCGATACGATACAAGCTCAGCGCCCGTTCAATGACTGCTTCCTCTCCATTCGAGCATGAGGTAATTCCGCGCCTGACAGAGTTTTGTGTTCCTCCCGAACAGGCTGACACGACGATTCAGGAATTGTACGCTGGTCTTGTCGATGACACAGCCCGCAATGAACTGATCGTCGGCGATCTGCTGCGCGCCGTACAAGATGGATGCTCGCCGCTGCTACTGACCGCCAGAACCGAACATCTCAAATATTTTGAGACAGCGCTCGATGGAAGGGTTGAAAACGTATTTGTACTGAAAGGTGGCATGGGGAAAAAGCAGCGGCGGTCAATCGCGGATGCAATTGCGGCAGTTCCAGAGGGCAATCGAAGAGTCATTCTGGCAACGGGAAGTTACATCGGAGAGGGCTTTGACGATGCTCGCCTTGATTCCCTGTTTCTGGCAATGCCGATTTCATGGAAGGGTACGTTGCAGCAGTATGTCGGGCGCCTTCATCGGCTTCACGATGCGAAGCGCGTTGTCCGGGTTTACGACTATGTCGATTCCAAGGTCCTCATGCTGGCAAGGATGTATGCGCGCCGACTAAAAGGTTACAGCGTTATCGGCTACCGGATTTGCAACTTGCCCTATGAGGTGTTGGGAGCAGAGCGCCAAACGATTGGGCTGAATAGACCAGGCACGGATACTCTCGAAGCGCATGGAGGAATATGACGCAGAAGCAAAGCAAACGCGCGGTGGTTCAGTTGGATATTCGCAAGCTGAAACGGAAGCCGGAAGCCAACCTTCCGTCCCTCAGCAAGGCGAGACTAGAAGCGCTGATTGAGGAAGCCGTGGTGGATGCTTACGGTGACGAAGAACAGACCGGCGGCTTCTTTACGATGATTGAGGAGCATCTTGCGCTGCCCTTCTCTGTCAGCATCCTGGGCGTTGAGACAGTTGTGGAAAAGGTAGATATGACGCGCGATTGTCGAATTGTAGCGGTCTGAAACGGGGCGGAGTCAAGCAGAGGATTGAAATCCTCGATCTTCCGTTGCCCAAGCCAGCACCCGCAGGCGCGGAATGGATTGTGGCATACAGCCATTGGCGCAGAGGGTTTTAAGTGAGCGAATACCAGTATTACGACTTCAAAGCAATTGACCATGCACTGACGAAGACCGAGATGGCCGCCCTTCGCGCTATCTCCACGCGGGCCGTAATCACCACGACGAGTTTTACGAATCACTACGAGTGGGGCGACTTGAAAGCCGATCCGCTCAAACTTCTGGAGAAGTATTTCGATGCATTTGTCTATGTGGCAAATTGGGGCACACGAGAATTCCATCTTCGCTTGCCGCAGGAACTGGTCGACTTCGAACAGCTCAAGTCGATTCTGCCAGGCAAGTCCGCGCATGTTCGAAGTGCCGGAAAGTTCGTGATTGTCAGCTTTGAAATTGAAGTGGAATCCGACGACGACTGGGATGACGGCACTGGCTGGATGGGATCGTTGGTTTCTCTGCGCTCCGATCTGCTTCGGGGCGATCTTCGCTGCCTTTATCTTGGATGGCTTATGCGCGCACAGGATGAGGAATTCTCTCAAGATGCGCTGGAGCCACCAGTGCCTGCCGGTCTGCGGGAATTGTCAGCGCCCCTTGATTCGTTGATCGAATTTCTTGGAATCGATGAGGATCTCGTCGAAGTTGCAGCCTCCGCTTCTGCGCCGATGAAAGACGGGCCATCGCGGAAGGTCCTTGCAACCTGGGTTCGGGGTTTGCCTGCGAGTGAAAAGGATGACCTGCTCATCGACTTTCTGTCAGAGTCCAGTGAGAGGTGCAGGCTCGAACTCCTGCAACGCTTTCGACGGCAGAACGCCGTTGCAGCGAGCCATGGCGCAATCGAACGGCGCACAGTGAGAGATCTCCTGACAGCATCACGCGTCCGCGCGGATGAGCGGGCAAGGCAACTGAATGCGAAGCGAGGGGCTGACGCAGCACGGAAGAAAGCCAAGGACGAGGCGGATCGCGCGGTGTACCTGGACCATCTGGCGAAGCGCGAGAAGGCGGTCTGGAAGCAGGTAGAGGGGTATATCCAGCAGCGGCAGCCAAAGGACTACGAGAGGGCAGTGATTCTCTTAATGGATCTGCATGACCTTGCTGTTCGCCAAGGAGATGAAACGGGGTTCCAGTTGACGATGGAGGAGCTTCGCAAGACACATGCCGCCAAGAGCGCCTTCCTGAGACGGCTGGCAAAGGCGAATCTGTAGGGGAAGCCGGCAAATCATCGTTATCCGCCGAGAAGCAATTGCGCCAAAACCGAGAGCACAGGCTTTGCTCTTGCCCCCCAGCTTCGCGCCTAAAACTTACTCAAAATATTCCGTGCAAGTCCGATGCCGCGGAAGTTGGGCTAGCTTTCGAAGCCGTCGAAAGCTTCACGGACGATGACCTCAATGGATGTCACTTCATCGTCGGTCAGCTTCTCAAATTCGCCTTCGCGTCGCTTGCGGCCTAGCTTGCCTTCGTTTAAGCGGATGCCCCTGATGAGATTTTCCGCCATTCTGTCCGGCATCTCCACGATGCTCATGATCCGGCGCAGCGCTTCATAATTGCAGCGGCTCGGGCGGACAATTTGTCCGCTGGTCACTCCGTAATCGAGCGCAATTAAGAGGAACGCGACGAAGCCAATCTATCGAAGAAAGGTAGTGATTCCTTCTAAATCGTTCAGGGGAAAGAGGATGGGGGCTGTACCTGCTTTTGTACCTGAAAATCACACTTTTGAGCTGCGGTGTCGCTCAATCAACGCATCTTAATCGCTGTAAGTCATTTAATATATGTGACTTAATAGATGCAATAAGTGGTGCCGGGAGGGGGAGTTGAACCCATAAGCGCTAAGATAAGAATTGACTCTTTCCGGAACGGCGCGTAGTCTTTCCGCATGACTGGACTCGACGACTGGCAGGTATTGGTGGGACTTCTTCCCTCCGAGTGGCGGCAGTTGGGCAGAAGCAGCGGCGCCGTCCGACGGTTGCGCGGCTTTGCTTCTTTGGACGCTCTGTTGCGCACGTTGCTGTTGCATGTGGGCTGCGGCTGGTCGCTGCGCGAGACTGCAGTGCAAGCTAAGTTAGCGGGGATTGCCGAGGTTTCCGATGTCACCTTGCTCAACCGTCTGCGCGATGCGGAGAGCTGGCTTCGCCAGCTGTGCCAGGAGCTTTGGCAGGACAACGGCGTGCAGTTGGAGCCGAGCTTGGCAGGCCGGACGGTGCGCTTGCTGGACGCTACGGTGGTGCGCGAGCCAGGCAAGACGGGCAGTCAGTGGAGGATCCATTACAGCCTGCGTCTGCCCAAACTGGAGTGCGATCAGTTCGAGCTCACCGCGACCTGCGGCACCGGGACGGCGGAGCGCTTGCGGCGGTTTCGTTTTAACCCCGGAGAGCTGGTGTTGGCGGATGCGGGTTATTGCCATCCGGACGGCATTGCGGCGGTGGTCGCCGCGCAGGCCGATCTGTGCATACGCCTGAGTCCGCACGGGTTGCCGCTGTTCGATGGACACGATAAGCCGATCCGGCTGTTGCGCCGGCTGGCCCGGTTGCGCCACGCTGGCGATGTGGCCGACTGGCCCGTCTGGATCAAGTCCGGCGAGGCCAGGATCGCCAGCCGCGTCTGCGCGATTCGCAAGAGCCAGGACGCCATTGCGCGCGCTCAACGCCGCTTGACGCTCAAGCAGCAGGGCGGCAAAACGGTCGGCCCGGCCACGCGCAAATATGCCGAGTACGTCCTTGTTTTCACCACTTTGCCCGATTCCGAGGCAAGCGTCGAACAAGTCCTCGAAGCCTACCGCCTGCGCTGCCAGGTGGAGTTGACGTTCAAACGCCTCAAATCCATAGCGCAAATCGGGCATGTGCCCAAGCACGACGATCAAAGCAGCCGTGCCTGGCTCTACGGAAAACTGCTCGTGGCCTTGCTCAGTCAGAGGCTAGCCAGAGTGGGAAAGACCATTTCCCCCTGGGGCTACTTGCTGCCGCAAACCTCCTACGCCCAGCCCATGGCGCGAATTTGAATTCGCCTTCCATCAGGTGCTTGCAGCCATCACACCACGTCTGTCCCTCGCATCAGTCATGCAGCGATGGAACGAGATTGCCCAAGCGCTGAGTGAGCCAAGCCGCCACCGAAGACCGCAACTCGAATCCTTATCTTAGCGCTTATGGGAGTTGAACCCCCATGGAGTTGCCTCCGACGGATTTTGAGTCTCTCAAGAATACCGTAAGTCTATGATAAATAAGCGAAATTGAGCGTAACGTCGAATATCCACAAGTGACTGCCCATCAGCAATTTAGCTCAATTATCCGTAATCGAGCCAAACTGATCTCTGTACCCGAACTTGTACCCGACAATTGGGTGCTGTGCTTCGCTATCGAGATAGGCTTGATGCTGTTGCAGCTCATTTCTGTTCGCTCCAGTGGTGGCTCTGGGCGAGGGCAAGCAAACGCGCGCGGATTGACGCCGCTGGATTCTTCGCTGGTTCGCGGGTCATAGCGCCTCCATGTAGGGGCGGATGACGTTGCTCACGCGGCAGATCTTGGCATAGCGGTAGATGTCGTTGATGGTGGCCTTCTTTTGGCGGAGGCTGTCTTTCAGCGCCTCGATTGCAACGTCCAGGCCGATCTTGTTACGGAACTTGAAGCAGTCTGCCACGGTCTTTGCAGCTGAGTAAACGCGCACAGGCACGCCCTCAACCGTATGCTCTTCGACGCCTTCGGAGAGCGAAGGTTCCGTGAGACGCACCACCCGGAGTGAGGGCGACAGGATGGCAGGCTTTCTTGCCCCTTTGCCGAGAGCGATCCAGACAGATGCCGGACTTTGCGTCGTGAATTCGTGAAAGGCTAGGGCCGAGAGCAGGCACAGGATTGCTTCCGGCACCCGTTTCGACACCTCCGCGTAGGAGTGGCGTTCCGTGACTGCCGCGTCGGGCAGGGTATAAATCCCGCGCCCGGTTCGGCTCAGCTTTCCTTGGCGGTGGAGACGTAGCAGGTATTCGCGCGGAATGCCGAGGGCCTCCAAGTCGCGGGGCCTCACAATTCCCTTCCGGCGGACGTACTGCATGGTTCTCTCAATTGGCTTTGTAGCGCTCATTGCGTCAAACCATCATTATTTAATCACTTGTAATGACATATTGCAGCAGGCTGTAAAGCCTATAGTATTTTGCAAAAAGGTTCCCAAAGATTATCCAGACGGCGACTGGATAATTCCCAGTCTTCGCAATCGCCTAGACAACGTCTGGGTGATTCCAGGATGCTAGCGGCCAATCCATTCGTCTCCGCGCCCGGCTTTGCCGGCGAACTGGGCGTCGCCTTCACTACGGCGCAGCGTGCAATCGAGCTTCAGGAGCGCATGGAAATCGCGAAACTTACGACAGAAGCAAAACGCGACCGCATCTACAACGCATAGAGACTTCTCGGAGTTGCTCAATGCAGCTTCTCCATCTTGGGAATGAGATGCCACTCATCCTTCTGGGCGTTGCGAGTCCTAGGGACTGTTTCCAATAATGTGCTTTGAATTGCGGCTTCCCGTTTCGCATTTCCCAAATCAGCTTAGGCAGAGGAATTCCAAATGAATGACTTGCTCGCTCTTTGTCCCTGCGGGGGCTTCCGCCGTGCCGCGCAACTATGTGTTCGTTCCCTTCGCCGCTCGTCGCAACATTTCCTTTTGCTCCTTCTACTGGCAATGGCAGGATCCTCGACTCTGTTCTGCCAGCAATTTGCAACGCTGAGCCTGACTATTGCCGATCCCTCTGGCAGTGTCATTCCCCACGCAACTGTTTCGGCTCGCAGCGTAGATACAGGGGCGGTGCGGACCGGAGTCTCTGACAAGCTTGGGCTCACCGTGATTCCGGGACTTCCTGCCGGCGATTACAAGTTGACCGCGAATGCGGAGGGATTCGCCGCCTATGAAGTGCCACTCACCTTGACACTTGGCCAGACTGCCTCCCTGAAGATCACGCTCAAGGTGCGTGCTGCGACTGAACAGGTCGAAGTCAGCGATTCCGCGACGGGAGTAGACAAGGAGCAAACGGAAGGCAGCCAAGTGATCGCTCCAGAACAAATTGCAGACCTGCCCATCTCTGACCGCGATTTCATCGACTTCGTCCTGTTGACTCCAACCGCGACCGTCGGAAGGAATTCAAGCTCAGGTGCCCAGTCGGCCTTTCAGGAATCGGAATTGGAAATCAGTTTTGGGGGATTGCGCGAGACACACAGCGTCTTCTATGGGTTGGATGGAGTCAACTACACAACCACAGTTTCAGGAGTGCAGAGAGTAAGCCCGTCCTTGGATTGGGTGCAAGAGTTCCGCGTCGTCGATGGTCCTGACGCAGCAGGCGGCGGTCTGAACCTAGGCGCGGCAGTCAATACCATCACCAAATCCGGAACCAACGATCTGCATGGTTCGATCTATGAGTATTTCCGCAACAGTGCGATCGATGCGAGTAATCTCCTCGCCGCGCCTGGATTCAATACTCTACGGTTCAACCAGTATGGAACCACGGTCGGTGGCCCTATCCGGGAGCATAAACTGTTCTTCTTTGCTGGCTACGAAGGTCAGCGTCGTGCACAGTCGCCCATTTACTCACACTTCATTCTGAGTTGCATCGACACCCAGGGCTGCCTCGGGCCGGGCACTCCAAGCATCAATCAGGTAAAGACGGATCTGGGACTTTCGACTGAAAAGCTCGGCTCAATCCTCCAAACCGGAAACTATGACAATGCCTTTGGAAAGATCACCAGTGTTATCAGTGACAGAAGCACGTTATCTGCGGGATATCTGTTCACCGATGTAACAAATGGCAAAACTGCCGCAACCTCCCCAGGACAGGGATTGCCGTCGAGTTATCGCGACAATCGCATCCACGACCAAACCGCTTACGGCAATCTCTTCCACGTCTTCAATAGTCACGTGGCCTCTGAAAGCTCCGTCGCCTTTGGTCGGCGAATTTTTTACATGGACCCCGTGGGCGCTGGCTTTGAGCCGGCAATCAACGTCGCCGATACGCTTTACAGCGGCGGATTTCTTGGCGGAGTCGATTACTACAGCGAGCACCACTTTCAATCCAGAGAGGCACTGACCTACACCCACGATTCCAACTCCATCACGGTTGGAGCGGAGTTTGAGCCCATCTGGTTCTCAGCTCAGACGCCGTACTTCACGCCGGGCGTTGGGATTTTCAGCCCGCAAAGCTTCTTTGGTGCTGGGCCGTTCAGCCACTTTGGTCCCGGAACCGCTGTCGAGTTCCTCTTCCAACAGACGCGTGCCGACTTTCAAAACCAAGTTCCGCAGCGCGGCTTGCCTTGGGAGAACGGTTTTTACGATGGACCAGACGGACAGGCGCGCGAGGCGGCTGACAGCATTGCCTTCTGGCATAAACTTGCCGACTTCTATGTGCAGGATCAATGGAAGGTATTGCCAAATCTGGCACTTTCCTTTGGAGTTCGCTATGACCTTGATTTCCTTCCATCGGCGAGCGACCTTCGCATCATCGGCAAGATGAATCAAACGAACCTTGGCAATGTCCAGCCGCGGGTTGGGCTCGCATACGGCTATCGCAATGGAAAGGGCGTGGTGCGAGCCAATTTTGGCATTTACACAGGTTCACTTGAATACAGCAGCCTGATCAATGGATGGCACGGCGCCGCTCCCTTCACGCACATGAATCAGCCGCTTCTGCCTGAGTTTGCCAATCCCGACGAAGATCTTGTTGGGTTTGGCCCGGCAGGCATGGTTGGCACTGCCGGGCCGGTGAATGCCGGCGCAGCATTCTCTAAATTCACGCACAGTGGCATTTACCCAAGCCCCTCAATCCTGCAGCAGTTTCCACTCGGCTTTGTAAAGCGGAAGTATCCTTCAAACTACTCGGAACATGCCAGCCTGGAAATCGAAAACGAGCTGGGGAACAAATGGTTCCTGACGGTTGGATACCACTATCTCCACGCTATTCACCTGGAGAGCTCTGAAAGCATCAATGCAGTTCCCAACGGTTTTCTTTCCGACGGCAGGCAGAAGTTCGCGCCGGCTGATCCCAACTTCGGCTTTGCGTTGATCGCTGAAGCTTCTGGCTGGTCCATCTACAATTCCGGCAGCGTGGGACTGCGGAAGGAGTTTGGGCAGAACTTCAGTGTGCTTGCTAATTACGTCTATGGAAAATCCATCGACATCGCCACGGAAAACCAGCTTCAGGACGAACCGCAGGACTACCTCGCGCCGCAACTGGATCGCGCTGTTGGCGATAACGATGTGCGGCACCGACTGGTGCTGACCTTGATGGGAGAGTCCCCAAAGACATGGGACGCGCCTCTGCGCAACCTTTCGTTTTCAATGCTCAACACCTTGCAGAGCCCGCAATACTACAGCATCCTGGCTGGGTCGGACATCAATGGCGACGGTTTCCCATTCAATGATCGCGTCGGCAACATCGGCCGCAATTCCTATCGCGGCGCTTCGTACTACGACACAGATCTTCGACTTCAAAAACGATTGAACTTGACTGAAAAGCTCCAGTTGAGGTTGAGTACCGAAGCGCTGAACCTCTTGAATCGTGTGAACGTCCAGGATGTGGATCAGGTATATGGGGCAGGAGAGTTCGCAGGCCCAATCCCCAAGGCGTTTGGAGACGGTGTTTCCAGCCTCAACAATCCAAATTTTGGCACTCCCACGTATGCTGGTGCCGCGCGGCAGTTCCAGTTTTCCGCTAAGCTGAGCTTCTAGGGGAGCAGAGATGTCGATTGTTCAACCTACTTTGCAGGAGGAAGCCAAGCCTGCCTCAACAAATCCCAGACGTCCCCGGCGAGGCAGCTACAAGCCCAGGCCGGAGACGCTTGCTCTCCTCAAGGTTTCAGGGAATCCGATCAACGGGCTCGGGGAAACCGAACCCCGCAGGGCGTCGCCATTCTTCTGGCATCCTCCCGACCAGCATCCCTATGGCGATCTGCAGGTGGTTGCGCGCACCAGTTCCCGAAAATGCCCAGGCTCTGCGGAGGTCTTCATATCGGCATATACCCATCCGGAGTTGATTCCAGTTGTAAGCGATCGGCGGAATGCCTCACCCGAACAGTTCGCGGCGGAAGCAACCGACTTCGCGGTCGCGCACGAGGCCGGCGGTGTTGGCATAGCGCCAATGGACCCGCTCTACGTCTTCGAAGGGTACACGATCAACGAGCCGTGGGTCATTGTGCTCGCTCTCGCTCCCGACTATGAGCGATTGAAAGAAGTTCCTTCCGATGAATCCAACGGCATCGGCGTATGCGAAATCGGGACACAGTACGCTCGCGGGACTCGGGTCTCCTATGCCCTTGCCAATTGGATCCGTTCTCAGGGTTACAACGCACAGGCTTATCCAGGACCATCTGCAAGTGCGTTGCTTTTGATTCCACCGGCCATTGCTTCGGGATTGGGTGAGTTGGGCAAGCACGGCTCACTGATCAACCGGCAATATGGAGCCGGGCTGCGTCTGGCTGGAGTTACTACCGATATGCCGCTCGTGGCCACAAAGCCAGACCGCTTCGGCGCGGATGAGTTCTGCATGACCTGCCAGGTCTGCACCAATGCCTGTCCACCCGGAGCAATCAATGAACAGAAGCAGATGGTACGTGGCGTCGAGCGCTGGTATGTGGACTTCGACAAGTGCATTCCGTTCTTTGCAGAAGCGGCATCTTGTGGAATCTGTATCGCCGAGTGCCCTTGGACAAAGCCCACCGCGAGGCCAAAGCTGCTGTCAACCATGGCCCGGCGTCTCAGCCTCCCAAATTCCTGATCATGAACGAATGCTTGTGAATAAGCGGAAGGAAGCAGTGAGGAACTGCTCTCCATCTTTTGATGGAAGCGCTTGGCAAGCGATGGCCAGTAGCATGAACGGGTTCGGCTTTCCCCTTCCCCCTGCTTCCCGCAAGAAATGCCTGTACCTACACGAACGGAGTGTCATCGATGGCTCATATTCAACTTCCCATTGCCGAGGAACTCGGCAGAGAGTTCCCCGGCATCCTCGGTCCCATGACCTTTCGCCCTAAAACTGCGGCCCCTCTCAATGAGTTGGTCAATGTGCTCCTGCGCGGAGAGAGCACCCTGTCTCGCGGTGAGCGAGAGATGATCGCCACCCATGTCTCCTGGCGCAACGACTGCTTCTTTTGCCAGACAATTCATGGCGCTGTTGCCGCTGCGCAACTCGGGCACGACGAGGCCTTGGTTCAAAAGGTTAAGACGGACTGGCAGAGCGCGGAAATCTCCCCCAAGCTGAAGGCGCTTCTGAACATTGCGGGGAAAGTGCAGCTTGGTGGCAAGCAAGTGACTGCGGAGGATATAGCCTCTGCCCGCGATCTGGGTGCAACTGATCTCGAAATTCACGACACCGTGCTCATTGCCGCGGTGTTTTGCATGTGCAACCGCTACGTCGACGGGCTGGGGACATGGGCTCCTCAGGATCCCGTCATCTACCGCGAACGTGCTGCTCAAATTGTTGAGCACGGGTATACCGGAGTGACCGAAGCTGCGATTGCCACAATGCAGAGGTAAACACACCCATTGAGTAATAACGTCACGCCTACTGTACAGCCAACTAATTCCACCTGGCAAAGATAGTTCTCCGAGGTCAAACGCATTTATGCCTGAGCGGATGCCGTCGTCAGTCGAAGCCAGCATAGACGAGGGCAGCCTGTCCTATCCCGGCTGGAAGATCGTCTTCGCCAGCTTCTTCGGGATTATGGTTAGTTTTGCGGCGATTGTCCCTTACACCTTCGGCCTATTTATCAAGCCACTCGCGGAAAGCTTTGGCTGGCATCGCGAAGCCACCTCCGCTGGATTCAGCATTGCCGCGCTCACCTTGGCTGCTGCCTCGCCCGGGCTTGGCTTCTTGCTGGACCGCTATAAGCCGCGCCGAATCGTCCTGCCGTGCATTGTGCTGTTCTCGGCGGCCTATGCTTCGCTGGCATTGCTGAAGCACCATCTGCTTCACTTCTATCTCACGTTCTTCGTCATCGGCCTGGTAGGGAATGGGACCGCCTATATTGGATACTCGCGCGCGATTTCGACGTGGTTCAACAGGCGCCGCGGTTTCGCACTTTCCATCATGCTTGCCGGTACAGGCCTAGGAGCCATGCTGCTTCCCGTCCTCATTCAGGCCGTCATCACACACCTGGGCTGGCGCGCCGCCTATCTCACCCTTGGTCTGCTTGCCTTTTCTGTTGGTTTTCCTCTCACTGCGATTTTCGTTCGAGAACGGCCTGTAGCTCAGCAGGACCAGGATGTCTCCACTGAACTTGGCGAACCCGTTGCCAGAGCGCTTGCGACCCCGGCATTTTGGATCCTCGCGGCCACCGTTTGCCTCTATGCTGTCAGCGTGAATGGAACCATCGCGCATCTCTCGGCGCTCCTAACCGATCGCGGAGTATCAACTACCGGAGCGGCCTGGTCTGTCTCCATCATTGGAGCCACAGGCCTGATTGGTCGCCTTCTTACGGGGCTCTTTCTAGACCGCTTCTTTGGCCCACGCGTTTGCCAGGTCATGCTGCTGATTACTGTACTCGGTATCGTGCTGCTTTCGGTTGCCAACAGCCTGACAGCGGGCCTGATCGCCGCCGCTCTCATCGGATTTAGCATGGGCAGCGAGGGAGACATCACGCCTTACCTGCTCGGGCGCTATTTCGGCCTCAAGCGATTCTCCACCCTCTACGCTCTCACCTGGACCACCTATGCCATTGGAGCCGCGACCGGCCCAGTCTTGGTAGGCCGTGTTTTTGACACGATGGGCACTTATCGGCCCATTACGATTCAGCTACTGGCCCTCCCCGCCCTTATCCCCTGCTTCCTCATGTTTGCGCTTCCTCGCTATCAGATTCAAGGCGCCAGAAGGCAGCCGATTGAACTGCTTCCCGAACCCCAACCCGCCGAGATTGCTCGATAACAAATGATAGATGTAACCGATTCCCCAACCAGAGCGGTGCATTCTTGAAGCTCATGACAAGCCCAGATCAGAGTCGGAACGGGAACGCTTATGTTGTCGGCGCCAAACCCAAGCAGGCACCTGTTGCCAAGAGCGCCAAGATTCGTCTTGCGATATGGGTTGGGCTTCTGGGAACGCTCGTGTCTTTGCTGTGCCTCGCGATTCCGATGTATGTGATTCGGCCCTTTCGCCCACAAGATCCCTGGCAACTCGACGTGGCCCTCACAGTTCGCGGGATCGCTCCCTGGATTTCTACGGCGTGCGCAATGGCAACGCTCGCTTCTCTCTCACGGGCCTGGCTGGACCGAATGCGCCTTTGGCTGCGGATCGCGCTGGCGACGCTCTCTCTGGCGGCAGTTGTTGGCGCTGTTCTCACTCATGTGAATGTCTTCGAGATCATGTTTCATCCTTATCCTGAGCCAGTATTTGAATCTGCCGCTTCGGCTAAAGTGGATTCGGACGACAAGGTGCTGAGTGTCACCGTTCACGGCGAATCGCGTGCGTATCCAATCCGAACCATGGGATACCACCACATTGTGAATGACACAGTAGGCGATTCGCCCATCGCCGTCACATACTGCACACTCTGCCATACCGGGCTGGTATGGAGCAGGGTGGTCGCTGGCCAGACGCTGCACTTCCGCTTGGCAGGTATCAATAACGGAAATGCGCTGATGCGGGATGAAGAGACGAGCAGCATCTGGCAGCAAAGCACTGGAATCGCCATCTTCGGGCCATTCAGGGGACGTCAACTGCAACTTGTGCATTGCGATGAACTGACTTTCGCCCTTTGGCGCAAGGAAGTGCCCAATGGCATGGTACTGAAACCGGATGCGCAGCACGCCGGCGAGTACGACGACAAGGACTGGGAGAAGCACGTGGAGCAGACGCGCACCGTGGTTGACACAAGCAAGTCTGGCATTTCGCCCCACGAGTTGATGCTGGGTGTCACGGTTGCCGGAGCGAGCAAAGCATTCCCAGTGAAATCCATCCTGGCGGCAAAGCTCATCCAGGATCGGATAGCAAACATTCATCTGCTGTTCGTTGTCGGACCGGATCACGCGTCCATACGTGCCTTCAAGGTTGACGATGACGCTGAGCCTATGGTTTTCGTGTCCACTGCTGATTCCGCTCTGCCAGCTGGCAGCGCCATCATGCGGGATGCCGAGACCGGAAGCGACTGGAACTTCCAAGGATGCGCCATCGATGGCACACTGGCGGGTCGCTGCCTTGAGCCTGTTGATTCATTCAAAGACTATTGGTTTGACTGGATGAATCATCATCCCGGCACTCTCGTATTTCGTTCTTGAACGGACCAACCTCGCTTTCGATCGAGCAAGCTCCCCCAAGACGGCTATGACCATGTCGTGATGCAGATCACTAACTTGCTGCATCTTAGGATTGACTTCGAAGTCCATCCATCTACCGATGTGGCGTAGTTCCGAGCGGCGTATTCTTTTCTCGTTCATTCCCCGACAGATTCATCCGGCGTGCTCTTCGCGCTGCGTAAGGTGACTCCGAATTCGGAGCGCATCGGGGAAGTGTGCGTGAGACGATCTGTCGGTCACAAACGAAGGAAGTACCGAATGGAGAGGCATGGCAGTTCTCACTCTGCAGGTTGCGCCGCAGCTTGCTGCCACCCTCCCGTTCGCAGCCCATCAGACCTTCAGCCCCAAGACTGGGTCGCTCTTCCGGGTCGGCGAGCAGGACCTTATCGTTGTTCGCTAAGACAAGGCCCAACAGGATTGAGAACTTCTCTCGCTGACGACGACTTCAAGACTCACGGCACTTATCTAACAGGGGAATCTCACCGCGAGATTCACGCAACTAGTTCAAAACCAGTTTCAATCTTTTCTTTATGAGGCCATTCAATGAAACGCATTGTTCTGTTTATCTTTATTGCGTTAACTTTCACGGTGCTGTCCAACACAGCATTGGGTCAAAGCGCAACCGCCTCTTTGAGAGGCGTCGTCACGGATACAACCAAGGCTGTTGTGCCGGGCGCTGAAGTCGTAATCACTTCGGTCGGCACAAATCAACAGCACGTAGAGCGAACCGACGGCCATGGTGAGTTCTCCTTTCAGGAACTGTTCATCGGCGACTACCGGGTCGAAGTACGGTCTCCGGGCTTCGCAGTCTGGGCCAACTCGGGGATACACCTCGACGTGGGAAACCAGTCACAGATTGCTGTACAGCTTGCTCCAGCGTCTGACCAGCAAACCGTCGAGGTAAGCGCTGAGGCCGCTGGACTGCAAACCAACGAAATCGCGCAAGGCGCGGTGGTAAGCGAAACCGAGATTGCGAATCTGCCGCTCAATGGCCGCAACTTCTCCCAGCTCGGCATTCTCCAACCCGGAGTGCGTCCAACCTCCTCGGGTTTGACGGTGCAGAACAACTTCCGGAGAATTGGACAAAATTATGAAGTCAACGGCATGCGTCCGGAGTCCAATACCTTCCTCGTGGATGGCATGCGTAACATCAACCGCATGGACGGAGGGTACGCATACCGGCCGCCAGCGGACTCAATGGCTGAATTTCGCATCCTGACCACCACCGCGCCGGCTGAGTTCGGTGGAACCAGCGGTGGCATTACCACCATTGTCACCCGTTCAGGAACGAATCAGGTCCACGGAACGCTGTATGAGTTCCTGCGCAACGATGCGCTCAATGCCAACAACTATTTCGCGCCGCGGAAGGAGGATCTCAAGCAGAACCAGTACGGCGGCACGATCGGCGGCCCTTTGGTGCATAACCGTGCCTACTTCTTCACGTACTACGAAGGTCTCCGCGAGAATCAGGACATCACGCATGGCGTGGTGGTGCCGACAGTGGCGGAACGCAATGGCGACTTCTCGGCCGATGCGCCCATTCTTTTGAATTCCACACGAGCACCCCTGGGCAACGATCTTACCGGTCAGGTCAACGCGATCACCGCGAAATACCTCCAGTTCTATCCCGTTCCCAACACGCCAGAAAATCCGCACCTGGCCCAAACCACAAACCTGAGCCAGTTAGACAGTGACCAGGGCGGCGCAAAAGCCGACTGGCTGCTGCGCAGCGCGGATGTTTTGAGCGCGCGCTACAGCTACTCGACGATGGGACTCCACAGTCCGTATTCGGAACTCGGCGCCGATGTCCCAGGGTTTCCCGTTGGCTACTACTCCAACACACACCTGGGCGGGCTTACGGAGACGCACACATTTTCCGTGCACACGGTGCTGACTGCAAATGTCAGCTTCTTCCGGAACCACGTCATTCTGGATAAGCGATTCTCCGGCTTTTCACCTCAGGCATTCGGTTTCGGATACGCCTCCACCTGGGCCTCCGCCACAGGCGCGCCGCTCGTCATGACCCAGGGCTACTCCAACGTGGGCGATCCGGTCATCAACCCGCGCGACAGCGTCCAGAACGACTACGCATTCAGCGCGAACCTGGTACATACACAGGGCAAACACGTCACCAGCTACGGTAGTCAATTCCGCCGGACCCAGATCAACGGGTACCAGGCAAACTTTGCCTCGGGCACCTTTTCCTTTACCACTCAGGGGTACACCAACAACTCGTTGGCCAACTTCCTGCTGGGTGAGCCGGATATATTTACTCAGGCCGGGGGCGACTTCACGCGTGATCTGCGTGGCTGGGAGTTGGGCGCCTATGGACAGGATGAGTACCACATCAGCTCGACGCTTACGCTGAACTACGGCGTGCGTTACGAGATCACGACGCCGTTCCGAGACATCCACAATCGCATGATGGAGTTTGCGCCGGGCAACCAATCCACCGTTTACCCTAACGCTCCAAACGGCCTCCTGTTTCCCGGCGACTCCGGTGTACCCGACACCATTGCGCCCATCTTCAAGGGAGACTTCGCTCCTCGTGTCGGTTTCGCGTGGAACCCGCTGGGCAACAGCCGCACGGTGATCCGTGCCGCTTATGGCATCTTCTACGACGAACTGCTGAACGGCGTGGGTATGCCGTTCCGCGCCACCAGTAGCGCACTGGGGCAAACGGTGGTTCGCACACTAACCGGATACACGAAGATCAACTACGCCAATCCGCTCGGTACCGTAACCAACCCGTTCACACCTGGTCAGTTCGCTTTGCCGGCTTCCACCTTCACCATCGATCGCAACTTAAAGCCGCCCTATGCGCAGGACTGGAATCTTACCGTCGACCAGAGCCTGGGCAAGCAGAACCTGTCCATCGGATACATCGGTTCAAAGGGAACCCGCCTGCCGCGATTGGTAGAAGCTAATCCCGCTATCTATCAACCCGGTGCGACCTTTGCTAACTCGCCCCGGCGTCGGCTCTACTCCGGCTGTACGCTGACGACCGGCACCTGCACGTTGGGCACTGCCGGCCTAGTTGAAGGCAATGCCAACTCAACCTTCCACTCTGCACAGGTCTCTCTGACTCGGCGTGGTACACCAGATCTGAACTACACGCTGGCATACACCTATTCCAAGGATCTGGACTACTCATCAAGCCTTCACATGTCTGGTCCGGCTCCGTGGATGGTCCTTGGGGAACTTGACATTCCCCAGAACAACCAGAATCTCGCCGCTGAACATGGACGCTCGCTCTTCGATTCGCGCCATCGTTTCGCAGGCAGCGTAACCTACGCTGTTCCGTTCGCGCGCAACTTCACAGGCATGAGCCGTACTCTCCTGGATGGCTGGCAATTCAGTGCCCTGTTGGCCGTTAATTCCAGCACGCCCTTCACTGTCTATGACTCAGCAAACGTATCGTTGCAGGCGCCGCACCCCGGAGTTTCCGGCATGTTCGGAGACCGGCCCAACGTCGTCGGCAATCCGAATAAGGGAGCACCGCATAAGGTGCCGCAATGGGTATCTCCCTCGGCATTTCAACGGCTCGATCCGGTTGCGAACGCCGGGCAGTTCGGCAACGAGGGGCGCAACAGCGTAGATGGCCCCGCCTACGGGAGTCTCGATGCTTCACTTGACAAGAGCTTTTCGCTCAGCGACAAGGCAAAAGTGCAGTTCCGGGCTGAAGCCTTCAATGTTTCGAACCATGCCAACCTCATTCCTCCCGTTTTCGACATGAACTCGCCCGCCTTCGGGCAAATCACTGAGGCGCAGGCCCCGCGTGTCCTCCAATTCGCCATAAAGATACAACGCTGATCCGGACCCGAATGCAACATGGCACACTGGATCGATGCCTCTCAGTCGAAGCATCGATCCTGTCATCCGACATAACGTTTAGGAGCGAATCTCGCTTATCCCGGTTCACACCCCGACACTGGTGGATTTCGGGGAGCGCAGAATTCGCCAAAGCGTTTTTCGAGAATGCCCGGCTCTGAAAACATGAAAAGGGCTCTCGTTGTCAATCGAGGACGATGTGCATTAAGGTCGGCGGATACCGCCCGACTTGAACTGAGCAAGTCCGCTGCGCATTCCGAAATCTGGCGTAAATGGAGAGAATCGTCCGAAGTTGAGTCCGCCGCGAACGAATGCAAAATTTTGAAACGAAAGTGGATGCGCACTGTACCTGAATTCGAACCTTGGTGTGGTACCCAACCGGAAGGACCCAAAACAAGCAGCATAATCGAACGCGGTGAGCATTTGAAACTAAGGAGGATATGGCGCATGAAATGGTGCCGGGAGGGGGAGTTGAACCCCCATGGAGTTGCCTCCGACGGATTTTGAGTCCGCTGCGTCTGCCAGTTCCGCCATCCCGGCCAGGGTGGGCGCCTGCTGAGAAAAGTATCGCACAGCGATTGCCGGCTGCGCCACACGCAGCGCCGGACCGCCCGGCGACACGGCGCAAGGTCCGGCCAGCCCTTTGCGCTTCTTTTCGAATCGCCAGTCGATTCGCCGGCTCGCGTTCCGTCCCGGCTTTCCACACCCAGGTTGCGGCACTCGACCATGAGTCCCATGCGACAATGGAGGCAACCGTGATGACCACTGTTCCCTCTGGAGTCGTTCCCGAGCCAGTCTCCGTTACCCCGCAGTTGCTCGCCGCGCACAGCATCACCGCGGAGGAGTACAACCGCATTCTTGGGGCTCTCGGCCGCGTGCCTTCGCTCACCGAACTCGGCATCTACTCTGTGATGTGGAGCGAACACTGCTCCTACAAGTCCAGCCGCGTCCATCTCAAGCGTTTGCCCACCAAAAGCGACCGCGTGGTCCAGGGCCCCGGTGAGAACGCCGGCATTATCGACGTCGGCGACGGCTGGGCCTGCGCCTTCAAGATCGAGAGCCACAACCACCCCAGCTACATCGAGCCGTTCCAGGGCGCGGCCACCGGCGTGGGCGGCATTCTCCGCGACATCTTCACCATGGGCGCGCGGCCGCTGGCGGTCATGGATTCCCTGCGCTTCGGACCAATTGAGCCCGGCAGCGCTGAACCCGAGCTGGTGGCAAGGAATCACTCCATCGTCGAGGGGGTGGTCAGCGGCATTGCCGGATACGGCAACTGTTTCGGGGTTCCCAATCTCGGCGGCGAAACCAAGTTCGAGGCCTGTTACAGCGGCAACCCGCTGGTCAACGCTTTCGCTCTCGGCCTGGTCCGCAAGGACGAAATCTTCTACGGCAAGGCCAGCGGAACCGGCAACCCGGTCATATATGTAGGAGCAAAGACGGGGCGCGACGGCATCCACGGGGCAACCATGGCCAGCGAAGAGTTCAAAGAGGGCTCCGAGCAGAAGCGGCCCAATGTCCAGGTCGGCGACCCCTTCATGGAAAAACTCCTTCTCGAAGCCTGCCTTGAAGCCATGCAGACCGGGGCAATTGTCGGCATCCAGGACATGGGTGCGGCGGGATTGACCTGTTCCACCTGCGAGATGGGCGCCCGCGGCGGGGTAGGACTCGACGTGGAACTCGATCTCGTCCCGCAGCGCGAGACCGGCATGTCGGCCTACGAAATCATGCTTTCCGAGAGCCAGGAGCGCATGTTGCTGGTAGCCGAAAAGGGCCGCGAAGACGAAGTGTTACGCGTTTTTTCGAAGTGGGGTCTCGACGCGGTGATCGTCGGCACGGTCAAGCCCGAGTCGCGCCTCCGCATCCGCCATCACGGCGAGCTGGTGGCCGACATTCCCAACCGGTCGCTCACTGACGACGCGCCTCTTTACCAACGCCTTGTCGGCACTTGGAATTGCCCCGCTCCCAATGATCCGCCCAACGAAGCCCTCGCCAAACTGGCTGAAGACCGCGACTTCACCGCCGACCTGATCAAGCTCCTCTCCAGCGCCAACGTCTGCTCCAAGCGCTGGGTCCACGAGCAGTACGACACCATGGTCCAGACCAACACCGTAATCGGCCCCGGCGGCGAAGGCGGCGTAATGAGAATCAAAGGGACCGGGAACGAGGGATTGGGGACTGGAGATCGCGGACTGGCAATGGCGCTTGACGGCAACGGCCGCTGGGCCTGGCTCAATCCCAAGCTCGGCGCAATGCATGCTGTAGCCGAAGCCGCGCGCAAGGTGGCCTGCACCGGCGCAACTCCCGTAGCCGCCACCAACTGCCTCAACTTCGGCAACCCCGAGAAGCCCGAAATCATGGCCCAGCTCTCGGCCGCAATCGACGGCATTGCCGAAGCCTGCACCGCGCTGTCGACACCCATCACCGGCGGCAATGTTTCTCTCTACAACGAAACCCGCGGCGAAGGCATCTATCCCACGCCGGTTCTCGGCATCGTCGGCATCCTCGACGACGTAACCAAGGCCGTCCCTGCCCACTTTCAGCGCGGAGGCGATGCCATCCTGCTGCTCTGGCCCATCCCCGCAGGCGAAGTGCCCGACCCCAACCTCCATGTGCCCTTCCCCGCGGAGCCGGTGGAAGCCAGCGCCGACCCCCTTACCCCGGTACTCGGCGATCCGGTACTCATCCATCCCGAGGACGCAACGGAGACCGACGCCACGGCAAACGCCGAACTGGTCGTCTTCGGGTCATCGGAGTATGCGAGTGCAGTTCTCGGCAGCACATGGGGACAGCCGCCTCCGCTCGACCTCGACGCCGAAGCCGATCTCCACACCCTGCTTGCCGTCCTGGCCGAGCGCCAACTGCTCCACTCCGCGCGCGACATCTCCGACGGCGGCATCGCCGTTGCCCTGGCCCAGGCCGCATTCCCCCTGGGCATTGGCGCCATCGTCGAGCAGGAAGTGTCGCTCATGGTTCACCCCATCTTCGGCCTCTTCGCCGAGCCCGCTTCTACTATGATCGTCACTACCGAGCCGAACCAGGTCACCGCCATTGAAGAACTGGCTGATCAGTACGGCTATTTCGCCGCCCGCATCGGCTCGACCGGCGGCGACCGCTTGGAAATAAGGGTCTACCGGCAGCCTTTCATCTCCGCCCCACTTGCCTCTCTTCGCGCGCCCTGGTCCTCCGCTTTGGAAGCCACTCTCCACGGCGAGGTAATGGCATGACGCAGCGGCTTTATCAGGGAGTCGAAAACGAAATCGACGCAACCACGGTCATCCTTGCCGAGACCAAAGGAAAGAGTTTTTGCGGCGAAGCCGCTTCCCGCCGTACGCGCAGCACCGACAAGCTCCGCGAAGAATGCGGCGTCGTCGCTATCCACGGACATCCCTCCGCTGCGCGCCAGGCCTATCTCGGCCTCTACGCCCTGCAGCATCGCGGCCAGGAATCGGCCGGCATCGCCACCGCCGATGGCCAGCGACTGGCTAACATCAAAGGCATGGGCCTGGTGTCTGAGATTTTTACCGACGACGTGCTCGCCAAGCTGCCCGGCACCATGGCCATCGGCCATACCCGCTACTCGACGACAGGAGATTCGGCGCTGCTCAACGCCCAACCCATCCGCGTCGACTCCACCAAGGGCCTCATCGCCATTGCCCACAACGGCAACCTGGTCAACCTAGGCAACCTGCGCGCGAGCCTGGAGCGCGACGGCGCTTACTTCCAGACCACCTCCGATTCCGAAATCATCGTCCAGCTCATCGCCCACTCCGGATCCTCGACCCTGGTAGACGCCATTGCCGATTCGCTCTCCAAGATCGACGGCGCCTTCTCCATCGTTATGATGACCCGCGACCGCGTCTTCGCTGCCCGAGATCCGCGCGGCTTCCGGCCGCTCTCCATGGGCCGCATCAAGAATCCCGGCGCACCCGACACCGTCGTCTTTGCCTCTGAAACCTGCGCCTTCGACCTGCTCCGCGCCGAGTACATCCGCGACGTACTCCCCGGCGAGCTGGTCATGGTGACTGAAGACGGCGTCACCAGCCGCCAGTACTCCAGCGGTGTCCCGCAAACCAGCTGCATCTTCGAACATGTCTACTTCGCGCGGCCCGACAGCCGCATCTTCGGCCGCTGGGTTCAGGAGAGCCGCGACCAGATGGGCCGCCAGTTGGCCCGCGAATCCGGCGTGGCTGCCGATGTAGTCGTCCCCGTCCCCGACTCCGGGGTGACGGCGGCGCTGGGTTACGCGGAAGAGGCACGGATCCCCTTCCGTTTCGGACTGATTCGCAACCACTACGTGGGCCGCACCTTCATCGAGCCCGAGCAGCGCGTCCGCGACTTCGGCGTCCGGCTCAAGCTCAACCCGGTCCACAATCTCCTCGAAGGCAAGCGCGTCATCCTTATCGACGACTCCATCATCCGCGGAACGACGAGCCGGAAGATCGTGCGCATGGTCCGCGGCGCCGGCGCGAAAGAAGTCCATCTCCGAATCAGTCTGCCCGCCCACGATTTCGCCGTGCTTCTACGGCGTAGACACCCCCAGCAAGCGCGAACTGATCGCCGCCAACAATTCCATAGAAGAGATCCGCCGCTACATCGAAGCCGACTCCCTGGCTTACTTATCGCTGGATGGGCTGCTGGGAGCCGTCCAGGACCAGGGAAGGACCGGCCATTGCACCGCGTGCTACACCGGCGACTACCCCACCCAGTGGGTAGATGTGGAAGATATTCTGCCGGCGACGGTAAGTCTTTAATGCTAAAACAGATAGAGGGTTAGACTAATCAAAGGCGACAAAACGCGTATCGATCTGGTACTCTTCAGCATTTTCTCTTTTTATTCGCCTTCTCTGAGAGTATGATTTTGCCCATGGAGAACAAGACGCTTTTAGGCGAGGATGACGGTCTGCTCATTCCCGACGATTTAGGCCCATGGACTGAAGACAAGTTCGACCTGATTCGACTTTATTGCCATATTTTTTCATCCGCAATGAAGAACAAATGGACAAGGGTTTACCTGGACCTCTACGCTGGCAGTGGTTTGTGCCGGATCAAGGGACGCCATCAAGTTCTTCTGGGATCACCACTCATCTCGTTATCTGTCGATGCGCCCTTTGATCGTTACATTTTTTGTGAGAGTGACCCTGATCGATTCTCTGCATTAAAGGCACGCGTGGAGAAGAATTATTCCCAGCAGGACGTTCATCTGATTCCCGGAGAATTCGAAGAACACATTGACGAGATTTGCTCACTGTTGCCGGGTAACTCTTTGGCTCTATGTTTCGTTGACCCCTTTGATTGCGATTTCAATATTGACGATCTAAAGACAATCTCGAAGAGCGCCCGAGGCGTGGATTTCCTTTGTTTATTAGCTCTCCATATGGACGCAAAGCGCGCCATCCATCACTATCTGCAGCCCGGCAGCAAAATCGACAGGATGCTTGGGAATACAACATGGCGAACGCGATGGAAGAACCGATCTGACATCCATGAGGATTTCGCGAAATTTCTCGCAGAGCAATTCGCTAATAGTATGTCGGAGGTCGGCTATTTGAAGACTCCGCTACATCAAATGAAGGCGGTCAAGACGCACGACAAGAACGTTCCTTTGTATTTTCTGGCAATGTTTTCTAAGAGCCAGACAGCCTTCAGGCTTTGGGATCAGGTGCTGAAATATTCAACCCCGCAACGCAGCCTGTTCGATTAGGAGGTCAACATGTCGCTAGGCACGTCGATCGAATGGACGGACGCAACCTGGAATCCGGTACGTGGATGCTCAAAGATCAGCCCGGGCTGCAAGAATTGTTACGCGGAGCGATTCGCTGAGCGTTTTCGCGGTGTTCCAGGCCATCCCTTTGAGCAAGGGTTCGATGTGCGCCTCGTTCCTGAAAAACTGAAAGATCCCCTCCGCTGGAGGAGCCCCAAAAAGATATTCGTCAATTCAATGAGCGATCTGTTTCATGAGTCCATTCCGGACAGCTACATCCTACAAGTCGCTCAGGTCATGCGGGAAGCCGATTGGCACATTTTCCAGATATTGACCAAACGCCATGACCGTATGTCTCGACTGCTGTCGGGACCGTTGAGCAATTTCGCTGCCGAGCCGCACATCTGGTGGGGTGTCAGCGTCGAGAACAGAAAGCACGGTCTCCCACGATTGCGGAGGCTGCAGAAGACCGCGATAGCGGTCCGTTTCTTGTCGATTGAACCTTTGCTTGAGGACCTGGGAGAAATCGACCTAAGCGGGATTGCGTGGGTAATTGTCGGCGGGGAGAGTGGACCCGGAGCACGTCCCATGCAATCGGCATGGGTAAAGTCGATCCAAAAGCAATGCCGTCGAGACAACGTCCCGTTCTTTTTCAAACAGTGGGGCGGCACGCGAAAGGCCGTATCCGGCAGGGCACTGGACGGAAGAACATACAGTGATTTTCCAGAACTGCGGCCCGCTAGTTCCCCACACCACCCCGCGGAGGCCATTAGTCCCGACCCCTGGGTTGCCTTTGTGCCAGTCGGGACCCTTGCAGGCACCTAAGAACGCAACCATAGCTCGAAGATGGGGTGTCCAACGGAGTACAAATAGGTCATGAAAACTGCATTTGACACCCTGAAAGCCGGACTGGACGAAGTCGAGGCCTTCCTGGCCGGGGAGACCGCCGGTTACATGGTCAACCTGCCTGCCAAGGTCGATGTGAAGCGCATACGGAAGCACTTGAAGATGACCCAAGCCCGCTTTTCAGACACATTCGGCTTCTCGCTCGACGCGGTCAAGCATTGGGAAGGTGGACGACGCACCCCTGAGTCTTCAGCCAGGGCCTTTTTGACGGTTATCGCAAAGAATCCAGCCGCTGTCGTCGCCGCCCTGCATTCGATTCCGCAGCCTGCACACAATTCCGCCGGGCGCTCCAGATCTCGTTCTTAGCACCTTCGCCCGGCATCGGATGCTTTCACGGCGGCCCTGCCCGCCCGGTCATCCCAAAGTCTATTTGATCCCGATCACCATCGAATCCGGGCCTACCAGGTGTTCCACGCGCGCCTCCCTGAAGCCCGCTTCCCTCATCCACATCATGCAGTCGGCTCCGGTGTAATCGAAGCCGCCGGGAGTTTCGATGAGCATATTCAGGCTCATCAGCAATCCAAACGCATTCTTTGAGCGGTCGTCGTCGATGATCGACTCGTACACCATCAGCGAGCCGCCTTTGGGAAGCGCATCGTATGCTTTGCCGATCAGCATCCGCTTCTCCTCGAGATTCCAGTCGTGCAGAATGTGGCCCATCATGATCACATCGGCCTTGGGCAGCGGATCGGTGAAGAAGCTGCCCGGCTGAAATTGCAGCCGCGATGACAATCCATTGACCTCGACATACTCTTCAAAAACCGGACCCACTTCCGGCAGGTCAAATCCGATGCCGAGGAGGTGCGGATTCTTCAGCGCCACTTGCACCAGCAGATCGCCCTGCGCCGGCCCCGCGTCGACCACCGTCTTGTACTTTGCCCAGGGGAACTTCGCCGCAATCGCCAGGTTGGCGCCCCGGCTCACCCCGGTCATGGCGCGCAGAAATCCCTTCAACCGCTCCGGGTCGGCGTACAGCGAGGCGAACGTCTCCGCGTTTGGTCCCGCCGCCTCGCCCTGCGGCTGGCCGGTTCTGAGCGCTGTCGTTAGCTGGCCCCAGTGCTTGAACAGCCTCCGGTTCGCCATCTCCAGCATTCCGCCGATGTAGGACGGCTTGTGCTTGTCCAAGAACAAGTCTGTCGACGGCGTATTCGAGTAGATTCCATCCCGGCGCTCCAGAAATCCCAATGCCACCAGCGCGTCAAGAAAATCGCGCGAGGAGCGCGGGTGCAGGCCCAGCCGTCCTGTCAGCGTCTCCAGGTCTTCAGGATGCTTGGCCAGCTCGGTAAAGACCTCCATCTCGACCGCGCTCAGCAGCGTCTTCGAGGCCCAGAACGAAAGGCCCAATTGCAGAATGTGATCTGGTGAGGGTGCAGTTACAGGTGTTGAAGCAGGTGCGGTTGCTGACAAACTCATATTGACCTCCATGTGTTTTGCGTAATTCAGGTTGTCCAGGGGAAGAACCCGATCGAGCCCGGCAGACAGCGAGCTAGCTGAACGGGCGGGAAGCCGCACTGAAGCGGACCTCAGCAGTGTACGCGACCGGAGAGTCGGTTGAGAACTGTTTTTGAGCGATCGGGCGAACTACCCACGCGCGTCTTTGGGGCGCATGGCCAGGAAGTCTCGAATCTCATTCGTTCCACGGATCGAGCACCTTCACGCGCAAATCCATCACATCGCCCGTATTCCGCGTAACCAGGGTCAAATCGCGCGCCGAGGCGGTTGCCGCCAGCAGCGTGTCGACGACTGCTCTCGGCGGCTCCGCGGACCATTCTCCCCATAGCCGCGCCGTGGCCGCGTCGATGCTCAGGATGCGGTCGGCAAAGCTCAACTCCAGCCCATCCACCCAGCCCGCAAGCTTTCTTGCGGCATCCGGGTCGGTTCGTCTCTTCAGGGCTACGCCCTTTCGCAGTTCGCCCAGCGTCAGCACGCTGATGTAGAGCGCCGATGACTCTGCGCCGGCAAGAAATGCCATAACGCGCTCATCGGCCCTTTTCCGGCGCGTCTCGCTCAGAACATTGGTGTCCAGAAGGTATTCGACCCGCCCGCTCACAGACCGATCTCCCGCCCCGTATCGCGGTCGCGCTCAATCTCGAAGCTGTCCACCTTCGGCCCGCCCAGCAAATAGGACTTCAGGTCAGGCTTGCAGGCGGTCAGAGCGCGGTATGCGTCGATCGAGAGAATGACCGCCCGTTCCGACCCATGCCGGGTAATGATCTGCGGGCCCTTGCTGTGCGCCTCTTCGATCAGTTCGCTCAGCCGCGTTTTTGCTTCCTGCACCTGCCAGACGGCCATGGACATTTCCTCCCATTTCAACCAGAATTATAGTTGTTCTAGTTGAAATTGTCCACCGCGCCCACATAAGTAGGCGCTCAGGTGCTTTTCGTCGCCGAGAGGTCCGTGCTCCAGCTTCCGTCCTCGGTGCCAAACGTGAACTTGATCTCGTCCGCGGAAACTTTGCCTTTGTACACCAGCTTGTAGGTCTGGCCCTGGTAGTCGCTGTTCACCCAGAAGGTGACCGAATCGCCGTCCACCTTGCCGTCGTGAATCTCAGCCGGCGTGGTCGGCAGCCCTTCCACCGTCCCGGTCACGGCGCCTGCTGAAGCCGTCAGATGAAAGGTCAGCGGCACGCTGGTCCCCTGGAAATCAAAGGCGCCTTTCCAGCTCCCGGTCACGTCAGGAACGCTCGCCGTCACGGCCGGCTGCTGGCCGTTCTTCGCGGTCAGCGTCGCGCCCCAGCTTCCATCCTCGGTGCCGAAGCTGAACTCGATCTGCCCGTCCGAGACTTTTCCCTTGTAAACAATCTTGTACGTGGTTCCCTGGTAGTCAGTGTTCACCCAGAAGGTGACCGTATCCCCGTCCACCTTGCCGTCGTGGATCTCGGCCGGCGTCGTCGGAAGCCCTTCCACCGTGCCGGTCACGGCGCTACCCGCAACGGTCAAATGAAAGGTCAAAGGAACGCTGTTGCCCTGGAAATCGAAGGCCCCTTTCCACGTTCCGGTCGCGTCCGTAGCGCGAGCGCTCGGCAGCACGGCCAGAAAAGCAAGCAGTCCCACAAGTCGTAATGCGTTCTTCATGCAGATTCTCCCCCAAAAGGGCTGAGTCTATCACAACCCGCAAGCAGCGCTTCACCCACAGCCTTCAATTCCCCATTCCGTTATTCCCTGGTCCCTTGATTCCTTGTTCCCTCGGTCCCTTATTCCCCCGGCACCCGTCTTTGTGCCCCCAGTCACAGGACGTTCACACTCCGCCTGTGATAGCATCCGCTTTTTGGTGAAGAACGCCCGGCGGATTCTCCCATCATTGATCTGCCCTGCGCCGGCCCGAGACCCTCTTCAATGGATGAGGTAGACGGCAGACCCGGACCTGTGGCCCACAAATCCGGCCACCAGGACGCCTCCCACGGCGCCCGGCGGTTGTCCCTGTCCGCAGTCTGGCCGACCTCCCAATTTCGTTCGAAGCCCAGCAAGATCCCCCAGATTTCAAGGAGAAACCCATGAAAACGTACCAGGGAAGTGAGATCCGAAACGTAGCTGTAGTGGGGCATGCGCACAGCGGTAAAACCACCTTGATCGCCGCTCTGCTGCATGCCGCCAAGATGACCCCGACCCAGGGCCGCGTCGAGGACGGCTCGGCCGTGACCGCCTATGACGAAGAAGAAGTTGCCCGCGGCGTAACCATGCAGAACGCCGTCGCCTTTGCCGAGTGGCAGGGCGTGAAGATCAACCTTGTCGACACCCCCGGCTTCCACATGTTCACCCACGAAGCCAAGGCCGCCCTGCTTCCTGTTGAAGCCGCCATCGTCCTGGTGAATGCGCAAAACGGCGTTGAAGCCGTCACGGAGCGCGTCTGGCGGTTTGCCGAAGAGGCCAGCGTCCCCCGCATCGTCCTGGTCAACCAGATGGACCATCCCAAGGCCGGCGGCGGCGGCGGATTGAGCGCACTCATTGAAGATATTCAAGAGCGCTGGGGCCGCACCTGTGTTCCCGTCCAGTTGCCCATCTCCGACGCCCAGGGCTTTCACGGCGTAGTCGACCTGGTCACCATGGAGGCCTACACCTATACCCCCGGCGGCGACGGCCGCGGCAAAGCCAGCAACGAGATTCCCGCCTCACTGGCGGCTGAAGCCAAGGCTCGCCACGAAGCCCTGGTCGAACTGGTCGCCGAGGGCAAAGACGAGCTTATGGAGGAGTACTTCGAGAAGGGCACCATCCCCGAAGAACACCTGATCAGCGCCCTCCACGAAGCCATCCGCGAAGACCGCATCTTCCCGGTCCTGTTTTCCAGTGGCCTGGCCAACATGGCCCTCGACCACCTCCTCGACTTCCTCAAGGTCTACGCGCCCTCGCCCGTCGAGCGCGCTCCCTACGCCGTCAAGAATCCAAGTGCCGCGCCCGATGCCGAGAATGCCACCACCACCCGCAAGGTTGCCGACAGCGAGCCCACCGGCGTGGTCGTCTTCAAGACCATGACCGATCCCTTCTCCGGCCGCATTACCTTCTTCAAGGTGGTCAGCGGAGTCATCAAGAACGACGCCACACTCGAAAACTACACTCGCCGCACCCAGGAGCGCTTCTCGCACCTGAGCGTGATGCAGGGCCGCAAGCCCGTCGAAGTCCCCGAGCTCCACGCCGGAGACATTGGCGCCGTGGCCAAGCTGCGCGAAACCCTCACTGGCGACACCCTGGGCCAGAAGGGCGCGGAGATGCAGGTGGAGATCCCCGTGCCTCCCGAGCCAGCCATGACCTACGCCATCGAGCCCAAGAGCCGCGCCGACGAGGACAAGCTCGCTCCCGCCATTCACAAGCTCATGGAAGAGGACCTGCTCATCCGCTTCTTCCGCGATCCGCAGACCAACGAATTCCTCATCGCCGGGGCCGGCCAGCCTCACATCGAGGCCATCGTCAGCCGCCTCAAGAAGCGCTATCACGCAGAAGTCACCCTCAAAGCGCCCAAGGTGCCCTACCGCGAAACCATCCGCGGCAAGGCCGAGGCCCAGGGACGCCACAAAAAGCAGACCGGCGGCCACGGCCAGTTCGGCGACTGCAAGATCCGCATGGAGCCCTTGCCCCGAGGGACAGGCTTCGAGTTTGTCAACGACATCTTCGGCGGCGCCATTCCGCGCAACTACGTGCCTGCAGTCGAGAAGGGCATCGTCGAGTCAGCGGTCCGCGGCTATCTCGCCGGCTACCCGGTAGTCGACTTCAGGGTTACCGTCTACGACGGCAGCTACCACGAGGTGGACTCGAATGAGCTGTCCTTCAAGATGGCCGGCCGCATCGCCTTCCGCAAGTGCATGGAGCAGGCCAAGCCCTGTCTTCTCGAACCCGTAATGAAGGTCGAAATCGAGGCTCCCGACGAATTCGCGGGAACCCTCATGGGCGACCTCAACAGCCGCCGCGGCCGCGTCCAGGGCATGGAATCCAAGGGCCGGACGACAGTGATCAACGCCGAAGTCCCCATGGCCGAGATGCTCACTTACGGAACCCTGCTAACCTCCATGACCCAAGGCAAAGGCAGCTACCGCATGGAAGTGGACCACTACGACATCGTCCCGCAGTTGGTAGCCGACAAGATCCTGGCCAACGCCAAGCGGCCGGTGGAGGAAGAGGAAGAATAGCCACCTGCGGTGGGGCAGCCGGCGCTTGCGCGCCAAGAGGCCGGTTGCCCGCCAGACAAAGACCCAGGAGCCCACCTTCGCCAATTCGCGCATTTCGCGCCGGGTGCCCCATTCTTTAGCGTTCTTGGCGAAAAGGTGGGAAATCTCGACGACCCCTCTCCCGTTCCCGCTTGGAGGCTCTTCACCTGCCTTCAAACTCTTGGCTTCCTTCTCCAAGTTGATCCAGGTATTCCGCCGGCGAAAGCACGGTGACGCCATGACGAGCCACCTTCGGGAAGTGCTTGAGGTTCCCGGTCACCAGCCAAGCTCCCGCCGCGTGGGCCAGGGCGAGGAAAGGCGCGTCCTTGGGGTCCAGGGCCGGATGCGGCCACGGAGGAGGATCGGGCAGTTGCAGGCTCTCCTCGATCAGAAACTCCAGCCATGGCGGCGGAAACGCAAAGCGCTCAAACCTCGGTCGATGAACGACCTCGATGTACTCCTGAACCACGCTCGGGCATGTCGTTACCTGGACTCGCCCGGTCAGCACGTAGTCCATCACCAGCATTGCAGGGGCGCCGCCAGGGCTCAGCCTCGCCGAGATAACGACATTGGTGTCGAGGACGATGAGCCGCATCAAGCTCTCTTCTTCTTGGATCCAACGCGTCGTGCCGCGCGGACCGCCTCAATCTCCCGCTCAATTTCTTCCTCCGTGATCGGGTAAGCTTCGGCAACCTGCCAGTCTCGCCTCAAGCTTGCCTTCGCAACCGCCCGCCTCAACTCCCGCTCTTCGGCGGCAACATCTCCCATCACAGGAATCAGGAAGTAGGCCGGCCCCTTCTGGCCCGCCAGCAGCACCGTCTCTCCGCGCGGCACTGCCTGCAAAGCCTTCGAGCCTCGGGTTCGAAACTCCCGCAGCGAAACCTGACGCATGGATTGCCTCCTGCATCAAGTGTAGCCATTTCGGCTACGCTGGGCAATGGCGTGCAAAGCAAGGCCGCGTCAGCCCGCGTTCTCAGGCTCGCAGCCGCTTTGCCAGCGCCCACTTCAGCTCGTCAATTCCCTCGCCGGTGACCGCTGAGATCGCGTGAAACTCCAGCTTGCGCCGCTTCACGTGCGCGGCCAGCTTCTTCAGCTTCTCAGGGTTGACGGAGTCGATCTTGGTGGCAACCACAATCATCGGCTTGGCGGCCAGAGGATGCTCGCCGCCGTTGCCGAAGCTGGCCAGCTCCTTGTTGATGACCTTGAAGTCCTGCACCGGGTCCGGCCGACCCGATGCGTCCGACACATCCACCAGATGAACCAGCAGCCGGGTGCGCTCGATGTGGCGCAGGAACTGGACGCCCAGGCCCGAGCCCAGGTGCGCGCCCTCGATCAGCCCCGGCATATCGGCAACCACAAAGGACTCCAGATCCGGCTCCTCGCCCACCGTCACCACGCCCAGATTGGGTTCGAGGGTGGTAAACGGGTAGTCGGCGATCTTGGGCCGGGCGGCCGAGATGCGCGAAATCAGCGTCGACTTGCCCGCGTTGGGGTAGCCCACCAGCCCCACATCGGCCAGCAGCTTTAATTCCAATCGATAGGAACGCTCCTCGCCTGCCCTTCCCAGCTCATGCTCCCGCGGAGCCTGGTGGGTGCTGGTGGCAAAGTGCTGGTTGCCGCGACCGCCGCGTCCGCCCTTCGCAATCACGAGCTGTTCGTCCGGCTCCTTGAAGTCGTGCACCAGCTCGCCGGTTTCCAGATCGTAAAGCGAGGTGCCCACCGGCACCTGCAGCGTGATGGAGCGGCCGTCGAGCCCGGTGCAGTTCGATCCCATGCCGTGTTCGCCGCGCTGGGCCTTGTGTTCCGGGTTATAGCGGAAGTGAATCAGGGTGTTGTGGCGATTTGAGGATTCCATGATCACGTCGCCGCCGCGTCCGCCGTCGCCGCCCGAGGGTCCGCCGCGGGGCACAAACTTCTCCCGCCGGAAGGCCATGCAGCCGTTGCCGCCGTTGCCGGCCTTGACGCGAATTCTCGCTTCGTCGATGAACATAGAAAAGCAGGGATCAGGGTCACTCCCAGGTCTCAGGATCGAGATCTGGGGCACCCGCAATTTGTACGGCAACAGGCAGCGAGCTGCAGATCCAAGATGCCGTCTTCTCAGTTTATCGGACCGGGCGACACTGCCGGACCTAAGGTAGTGAGCCGGCTCGGAGTTTGGCTGAGTTGGTGCGATGATTGGTGCATAAGGGGAGAGGGAGCGGCGGCATGAAAACTCGAATCGCCATTTGGGCCAATGCGGCGCGCTGGTGGTTGCCTTCTGGGCACTCTACATCATGTTGACACGACAGAACCTGCTGGGCACGGGCGGCGTTGGTTGGGCTATGCTTTGTTTGACCTGCCCGATCGCGCTTGCCGGCCGTCACCCCCTCAGCATCTACCAGGTCCTGGTTGCGAATGCTGCCACGTATGCTTTGGCGGGCGTCGTCGTTGAAACCATCCGGCGCCACTTCCGAATCCGCTCGATTTCACACTGACCCATCCCCAGAGAAGGTGCAATTCGCCGGCCTCGGACGCCTCGGCAGGCCCTTGCAATGGCCGCATTTTCTGTCCATTGCGCAGCAAAAAAAGCTTGCCTGTGGATAACGCAACTTCCCACTTTAGCCAAAGCAGCATAGAATTCCTTGCAACTCCACTTGGGTGCCCCCTGAACGGCCCAAGCCGCGCATTCGATAGCGCCTGGAGACATGCCCAATTTCTTACCCGCCGTGAGAGCGAGCTGTTGGGTTGTGTTGTGTGCATTCTCCCAGGGTCTGCCGCGAGCAGGTGTCTCGATGGCAGGAATAAAGCTTAGCTGGGCGAAGCAATTGGCAGTGGCCGTGCTTCTTTTTGGCGCGGGAATGCACGCTCACGCCCAATCCGCTTCCAGCGGTTCCCTCACCGGCAAACTCACTGACCCTAATTCAGCTCCGGTGGCCGGCGCTACAGTCGTCCTGCGGAACGCGACCACCGGCGCAGAGGCGCGCACCACCACAGCCAGGAACGGCGATTATCGATTCCTCGCTCTCCAAGCCGGCCAGTACATCATCGAGGCAGAAAGCGCGGACCTGGGTCACGGGCGGCTCGATGGCATCGTAGTTTCGGCCGGCCACGAAGCACGCGTGCAGGCCGACCTGCAATGGAGCCGGCCGCATGCGAGCCCCATTCAGGCAGCCTCGCAACGGGTCGATCCCGTCACTCCGGCGGTGACCACCACAATCTCAGCCACGGAGTTGCAATCGCTGCCCGTCGGCGGTCGACGCTGGGAAGAGTTTGTTCTGGACACACCTGCCGCCGCGGCTCCGGCTGACTCCTCCCAGGCTTCGCTGCGCGGCGCAAGTCAGCAACCTTCCGATATGTCAGTGGATGGCGCAAGCATCCGCCTGGCCTTTGGCGGAGGGTCGGGATCCTCACCCGGCTCGCCGGGACAATACCTGTCAGGCCAGGGCCTGACTGAACCGAACGGAATGGGGCAGGCCTGGTACGGCGGACGCGGCTTTGCTGTCAGCGAAGCGGCCGTTCGCCAGGTGCAAACCGTTGCCGGCAACGTTGAAACCGAAGGAGCGCGCGCCGCGGGCGGGCGCATGAACGTGGAAACCCAGCGCGGTTCCAACGGCCTCCACGGCCAAGGCTTTTTCTTTGACCGCCAGAACACCTGGGGCGCGCGCAACCCTTTTACCCAGTGGGTGCAGCAGACCGCCCCGGCCACGGCGACCGCCATTCCGGTGTTTACGCCCCAGTCCTTTACCCCTCCCGACCACGAAACTACCTGGGGCATCGGCATGGGCAGCCACGTGCGCCGCGACAAGCTCTTCTGGTTTGCCGCCCTCGACAGTTACAACCGCAACGATCCGGGGCTGTCGACGGTGAAGTGGCCGCTCAACTTCTTTACTCAACCCACCAACGACCAGCTGCAGTTGCTCGGCGCGCAGTTGGGGGGAAACAATAGCACTGCTCTGGCCAAATACTCGCAGATGCTTCAAACCCTCGATGGCCTGCTCGGCCCCGCTCCGCGCACGGCCGCGCAATGGACCGGTTTTGCCCGCATCGACTGGGATGCCGCCGAACGCCATCGGTTCACGCTGGAAGGAATCGGCGCTGACTGGAATTCGCCCGGCGGCGGCCTCACGCGCGTTTCCCAGACCTACGGGAACCACAGCTTCGGATCGAGCCAGGCGAGCGAACAGTGGCTGCTCGCGCGCTGGGAGGCCTTCCTCACCCCCAACCTGCTGGCCGTGACGCAGGCCTCCGCGGGACGCACTATCCAGAGCGCTCACGCCGAGACTCCGTCGGCATTCGAGCAAACGCTCAACCAGAACGTCTGGGGCCAGTTGCCGCAGATTGTCGTCGATTCCCGCTACGGCTTCACCATCGGCAATCCGTCGCGCTTTGGCCAGGGCAGCTATCCCGACGAACGCCTCTTTCTTGTTCAGGAGTCGGTTGACTGGGTCCACAACAGCCTGCTCGTCAAGGCCGGCCTTGACATAGGTCACAATACCGACGCGACGGGCCTGCTTCGCAACCAGACCGGCACGTACTACTACGCCAACGTGGCGAACTTCATCTCCGATGCGCTGGTCTTTGGCGCCTTTGGGCTCTCCGACGCGCTGGACAAGTTCAACCAGCACAACTGCGACGAAACCGGCAAGGTGTGGCGCGACTCGGCGGGCAATCTGCGCGGTCTGGGCTACCTGCCGTGCTACTCCTATTACTCGCAGACCATGGGTCCGGCGAGTTGGCAATTGAGCACCAACGACTGGGCCGGCTTTGCCACCGCCCAGTGGCAGGCCAACAAGTTCACCGTGTTCTCGGCGGGGCTGCGTTGGGAGCGCGAACAGTTGCCGTCGCCCCTCTCTGCGCTGGTCAACCCCGCCCTCCCGCTCACCGCAAAGCTGCCCAACCTGGGCAATAATTGGGGTCCGCGCCTCAGCCTGGCCATTGGAAATGCCGAGGGCTCAAAGTTCGGATGGCCGCTACTGCGACTCGGCTACGGCATGTATTACGGCCGTACCGAGAACGCTACCCTGGAGACGGCGATCACCCAGACTGGCTCACCCAACGGCGACCTGAACTTCTTCATGCGGCCCATTGACAACCTGAACGGCGGCGCCGCTCCGCCCTTCCCTTACGTCTTTTCCGGCGAACCGCTCGACCAGGTCAAGCCTGGAGCCGTCGAGTTTGCGCCCAACTTCCGCAATCCCGAGGTACACCAGGCCGTTGCCGCCATCGAGGAGACATTGCCCGGCCATATCGAACTCACCGCAGCCGCGCTGGTCAGCCTGGGCCGCCGCCTGCCCATCACCATCGACACCAACTTCGACCCCGCCGTCAATCCCGGAACCATCACCTATGCCGTGGTCGACGGCACCGGCAAAGGCCCCATCAAGGCCTCGCAGATCACCGTCCCCTTTTACGCCACCTGGCCCTCGGCCACTTCGGGAACCGGAACTGCCGGCCGCCTCAATACGAACTACCAGCAAATCTCTGAGATCTTCAGCCGCGCCAACTCCACCTATGAAGCGGCCATGTTCAAGGTCACACGCTACGGCCACCGCGGCCTGAGCCTGCACGCCCACTACACCTACGCCCACGCCATGGACTGGAACCCTAATGAGAGCACGTTGATGGCCGGCAGCGACGTTCTCGACCCAGCAGACTTCGGCCGCGAGTATGGGACCGGCAACCTGGACGTCCGTCACTCCGCCGCCGCCATGGTCATCTTCAACGTACCCTGGAAGCTGCGCAACCCGGCCGGCTACGTCGGCAATGGCTGGATGCTCTCAGGCATCGGCCAGTTCCGCAGCGGCCTGCCCTACACCATGCGCACCTCCGGATCGCTCGCCGAAGAGTTCCAGCAGACAACCGGAGCCGCCATCGCCGGCCTCGCGCCGGGAATGAACGGCTCCGGCGGAGACAATCGCGTCTATGGCGTAGGCAGCGACAAGGTCGTCTACAACGTGGGCCGAAACACTTACCGCTATCCTTCCACATGGAAGGCCGACCTCCGCCTCGGCAAGCAATTCGACCTCGGACATCTGCGCCAGTTGCAATTACTCGCGGAGTCCTTCAACCTCTTCAACCACCAGAACGTCACCGAGCTTGAAACCACCGGCTATTACCTCGAGCCAGGCAGCCTCACCGGAGCCTTTCCCACGCTCAACTTCCTCACCGGCCTCAAAGCCAACACCACGGCGTTCGGCCAGCCGCTCAATATCAACGCCACCAACTTCTATCGCGAGCGCCAGATTCAGTTCGGTTTGCGCTTGAGATTCTAGATAAATCTCTGCTTAATCCTCCTGCATGGTCCCGCGGCCCGCTGGAGCGATATAGTTGTTCTGCGGCCGAATCGGAACCATTCCGGGCTACACATGAAACGCGCTCTGGCAGGCAAGGGCACGGCCGGCCACAACAGGGGCCGTAGCTCAGGCTCCTGATCAGGCAAGCAATCGGGGCCGCATGTTTTTCAAACCAACGGAGATTCAAATGCAAATCAGCAATCCCTTTCGACGCACGGTATGCCTCCCCGCTCTGGCCGCAGCCAGTTTTATTGCCTTGCTCTCACCGTTTTCCATTCAGAGCGCACCTGCACAAACGAAAGCTTCCGTTGCGCCTCCCGGAGACTCCCTGCCCACCCCGGGACCGCTCGCCCAGAATCTTTCTCCGAATTTCACCAGGCCCGATCTCGCCAAGGCCATGAAGCTGGTGGCCGACTGGCAACTCAGCCGTATGCCCGCCGAGCCGCAGACCGACTGGACATGGGCCGCGCTCTATACAGGCTTCATGGGAGTCCCTGATGCAGTAGCCGGCGACAAGTACAAGCAGGCCATGCTGGAGTTGGGCGGCAAGCTCAACTGGCAGCCGGGGCCGCGCGTGGAACACGCCGACGATCAGGCGGTGGGCCAGATGTACCTCGAGCAATATTTCATCCGCAAAGACAAGAAGATGCTCGATCCCATGCGCGCCCGGCTCGACCAGGAGATGGCCACGCCCGACGATCCGGCCAAGCCGCTCTGGTGGTGGTGCGACGCGCTCTTCATGGCCCCGCCCGTTTATGCCGACATGGCCAAGGCCACCGGCGACAAGAAGTACCTGGAATTCATGGATCACGAATGGAGCGTCACCACCGATCTGCTCTACGACAAGGACAAGCACCTCTACTCCCGCGACGCCACCTACCTCGACAAGCACGAGAAGAACGGCGAAAAGCTTTTCTGGTCTCGCGGCAACGGCTGGGTCATGGGCGGTATCGTCCGCGTACTCAAGCAACTGCCCAAAGATTCTCCGCTGCGGCCTAAATACGTGGCGCTGCTCAGGGAGATGGCTGCGGAAACGCTGGCCATTCAAAGCGGCGACGGGCTCTGGCGTCCCGGCCTGCTCGAAGCCGATTCCTACCCGCTGCCCGAGATCTCAGGAAGCGCCTTCATCACCTACGCGCTGGCATACGGCGTGAACGAGAAGATTCTCGACCGCAAAACCTACTGGCCCGCTGTCCACAAGGCCTGGGCCGGCATGTTGACCCACGTCTATGCCGATGGCCGCCTGGGCTGCATTCAGCCCGTCGGCGCGGCGCCCGGCGCCTACACTGAAACCTCAAGCTACAACTATGGAGTCGGCGCCTATCTGCTGGCGGGCGCTGAAATTTACCGCACCGCAAAGTAATGGAAGTCATTTCAAAGCAGGTATAAGACTCCGAGCGCCCCAGGTCTCGGTTTTGAGACCTGGGATGGCACTGCATTCAATCACAACGAATGAAATCACGCGACAAGAGGATCAATGCTGCGCGGGAACTCCTCGCGCCGCCGCAGGCTTATCTCCACTGCGAACCGGGTCTGAAGCCCCCTTCAGCATCTCCGGATCCATTTCGGCAATATCCACCCGATAACTCACCGTCTTTGCGGTTGGAAAGCCGGCCGGAACCTTCTGCGTGACCTTTCCCGTTGCGGCCCACTCCGTTCCGCGCTGAAAGGTGGTTATGAAACCCACGCAACTGAGCGCGAACACATCGTGGCCCAGCGTGGTGTGAAAAACCCTTCCCTTTCCGTAATGCAGCACCATCAGCATCGGCTCATCCCGATCCGTTCCCTTGTTCTTGGGATCGGAGTGCGCGGTGGCCAGCACGGTCATGTTCTTCCCCGGGCCGCGCATCGTGGCATAAAGCTCGTCCGGCGTGTGCATCCATACCGGCGGCAATCCCTTCATGATGGGATGCTCGGGCGCGCGCGTCGTCACCTGGAACGGAAGCCTTGCTCCATGCGAGCCGCTCGGACCCGGAGCGGGATCGGAGACCAGCTTTCCATCCTTGAAGTACCAATACGGCCCGGACTCCTGGGTGCGATTTCGCCACCCACCGATGCCGGTCATCAGGTTGTAGGCCGGCCAGTTGGGGAACGCATTGTCGGCGGCGTGAACTACCACCAGCCCCCCGCCGCCGCTTACGAATTGCTCGAAGCGCGAGCGAAAATCCTCGGGCCAGCCGGGACCGTCATAGTTCATCACAATCGCCTGGTAACGGTTCAGCTTCGGCTCAAAGTTGCTGAAGTCCTGGTCCGACGCCGGGGCTGTAACCACGGTGACATCGAAAAGCCCGGTGTCTTCGAGTTCTTTCTTCAGCACCGGAGTCGTCAGCCTCCAGTTGTGGTAAGCGCCGGCGCTCTGCCCATCCAGAATCATCACCTTAATCAGGCCCGCGCCGTAACTTGCGCCGTGTTTTGCATCCTGGCCCATGGCCGCGCCAGCAGACAGCGCGCCAAGCAGTGCGCCCAGCAGAAAAACAAACGATCTACTCTTCATCCTTTACCCTCGCAGCTTTAACTTTTGTTGTGGCCGAAATGGTCTTTCACCGTCGTTGCCGCGGTAGAATTCTTTCCGAAAAGGAAGAATACTCCTGCCGCCGCAAGCCCGAACGGAAAACCTCGTCTATGCACGAGGGAACCACTGTGCAACAGACGCGCTCAACCGTGCAGGCGGCGCAAACACCGGGCGCGCCTCCCACACATCGAGCTCGCCGGCGGCTTTCCGCTCCACCATCAACGCGATGCGGTGCCCGGCGCGGTCCAACAGGCAAAAACGCCAGCGCCCCGGATCGTCGTTGAGGCTCGGATCGATTTCCAGCCGTATTCCCTCCGCGCCCCCGAACAGGAAGGAGAACTTGTCCAGCGGCAATGCCAGCCCCATGCCGCGCGCCTTGATGTAGGCCTCCTTCAGCGTCCACAGCGACATTGCCCGGTCCAGCTTTTCAACACCGGGCAAGGCTTCCAGTTGAGTCCGCTCCGGAACAGAAAACACGTCCGGCGCAAGACTCACAATCTTCTCCGCATGTCCGCAGGACTCCACATCCACGCCCACCTCAGCCTCTTCGGCGACCAGGCAAACCACCAGCCCCACGGAATTCGACAGGTTGAAGCGCAGCCCGCAGTCGGGATCGATGTCGCGTTTGCCGTAAGCGTTCGATTTGAATTGCCATGCCTGCCGGGGGAGAGGACGGTAGCAAGACAGCGCGGTCCGCGCCAGTGCGTGGCTGGTCAGCGATTCGCGGGCGTGGCGGGCGAACTTGAACTTCGCAGCGCGCGCGCGCTCCTCTTCGCTCAGCAGCGCCGCGCACGCCTCCTCGACCCCTTCAGCCAACAGATCGTCGGGGTATGCATACCAAAGGTTGAGCGGCTTCTTGTCCACGTGGGTAACCACAAAGTGTGCCGTGATTGGTTCGCCCATGTCAAAGCATATCGCGGGAGGAGTGCGCGTCCGCCGCGCTCCATCCGATACCGGGGAATGTGTTCCCTCGCGCCTGGGAAGAGACTCACTTCAATATTCCGGCAAGACAACCCAGCCAAGGATGATCTAAAATCTGGCTCATCTCTTTTCTTTGCGGGCCTGAACACCGCGCTGCTTTCCCCCCGGCAGCGCAACCGCAAGGGCGGCGTCAAACAGCCCGGGAAATCGTATGTGTTTGCGGAATTGAAAGGGAGGACGGAATGATCAATGAAGTGAAGAGGGTCCGGCAGAACTATCTGGCCATCACGCTGGCCGCCGTGGCATGTTTCCTGTTCGAGGCCGCATGGTACTCGTTATTCTTGCAGACCTGGCTTGACGGCATCGGGCGCACGCAGCAGTGGCTCGATCACACTGGCGTCAACCTGGGTTTGCAATTCGCCACCGCTCTTCTCTCGGCGGCCGTCATCGCCGGGGCCATCTCCTGCGTTACCCAGCTCACCGGTCCGCAAACGGCTCTGCGCGGTATGAGGGTTGCCGCCCTGTTGTGGCTCGGCTGCGTGCTCACCACCTGGGCCACCGAATACGTCTTCGAGGTCCGCACCTACAAGCTCTTCGCCATCAATACCGGCTTCTGGCTGATCGGCATGGTCATCATGGGAGCCATCGTCGGCGGCTGGAAGAAGAAGGAGTAAGACAGGGACTAAGGGACTAGGGGACTGGAGAATCAAAACTTGAGAGGTGCGCTTTGGGCGAATCGTTCAGGAATCTTGACGTTTGGCAGCGGTCCGTTGAATTGACACTGGCTGTTTATAAGCTCACTTCATCTTATCCGGATTCAGAGCGATTTGGCCTCACAAACCAGCTGCGTAGAGCAGCCGTGTCCGTCGCCAGCAACATTGCTGAAGGATATGGCCGTTCAACCAGGGGGAGTATGTTCAATTCCTGGGCCACGCGCGCGGATCAAATTCCGAAGTGGAAACACAAGTTGTCATCTCAAAAGCGTTGGGCTTTGGCTCGAAACAAATGCTCGACTTAACAGAAGGACTATGCGCCGAGGTGGGCCGGATGCTGGGCGCACTGATGAAGTCCCAGCAGCGCAAGTCCTAGTTCCCTTAGTCCTTAGTCCCTAGTCCCTAGTCCCTTAGTCCCTGCCTTTAATCTCCCGGCGGCGGATAAAACGGCAGCTTCTCGTTCTTCTCGTTGGCGCGGCGCACGGTTGCGTCTTCCAGCAGCAGCGCCGGCGCCAGCACCGTCTGCGGCACATCGCCAAAGTAGTTGGCCACAAAAAGGTCCTTGCCCGCGGCCGCCAGGCTCGAACGCAGCGCCCGCTGGTCAATGTCGTCCAGCACTGCGCCGCGCACCAGTTCGCGCCTTCCGTCCGCACTCACGCGGTAAAGCAGCCGGGGATTCAGCTCTCCGCCCAGCGTCTGCACAAAGTAGACACTCTTCAGCCCGCGGTCCTTGGCCAGAGCCAGCAGCTTGCTGTTCAGCGCCTCGTCCGGTAAGCCATCCTGCGCGGTCACTTTCAGCACGCCGATCGCCGGCCGCGCCGCCCCGGTAATCCCGGCCCGCCCGTGGCCGTTCGACTGCGGAAAGTCCCTTACCGGCTCGCGGCCCAGCAGATAGTTCTCCAGGCGTCCCGCCGTGATCAGCTTTACCGCCTCCGCCGGCACGCCCTCTTCGTCCACGTCGTACGCGCCCACCAGCCCCTTGCCGTCGTAGCTCTTCAGCCCCGGATCGTCCACCACGTCAATGAACTCGGGCAGCACCTGGGCGTGAAAGCTGGAGGCAAACGGTCCGTTGGTGCGCGCCTCGGTGCCCAGCCTGGGACGCGTAGCCGTGACACCACCCGCCAGCAATCCGCGCAGCGTATCGGCGCCGGCGTCGGAACTCAGCAGCAGCGGCCCGTGATACTCCTCATCAACAAGCGGCGCCCGGCGCAACTCGGCCAGCGAATCGATCAGCGCAAGCGCATGTTTCTCGAACACCTGCGGCACATCCAGATCCTGGAGCGAGCTTCCCGACGACGCATAAGACCGGTCCAGCCGCATCCCGTCCTGTGCCTGCGTCCCCACACCGAACGCCTCCTGGTACTCCTGCACCGTCTTGCGCACGATGGTTCCCTCGCTGGTTGCCAGCCAGGTGGTCGTCACGCGACCCTGAAACTCCGCCGTCGAGTACTGCACGTTGCCCTGGTCCGGCTTGGCCAGGGGATCGTTCTGGTAGAGACCGCTGGCGTGCGCCACGCGCTGGGCCCAGGCGCCCTCATCCAGCTTCAACGTCGCCGGCTCGACCAGGGAAATCAGCGCCTTCTCGTGGCTGAAGTCGTCGGCCTGCGGCGGCGTCTGCACCTCTTTCAGCGCTGCCTGTTTTTGCGCATAGGCCGAGAGTGCGCTCTTGTATGCGATGTCCGTTGCCGCCCATAGCGCCGACCGCAACGCAATTGGATCGTCTTCGAGCGCCGCCAGCTCCAGCGCGCCGTCGCCGCGCCCGCCCGAGCTGTCGGTCTTGTAGTCGCCCACCCGAACCGTCACCCGCGCAATCCGCTGGTGGGTGCGCTGCGAGCCTTCGCTGGCCCCGAACTCCGCCTTGGTCGAGTAGTCGTTCACGTCCTCAATCCGGTATTGGATAAAGAACGGCTTCGCGAAGCCCGGCAACTGCAACCGGCTCATGCTCCGGTCCAGCTCTTGGAGCATCGCTTTAAGCACCGGGTCCTTTTCGGCATCGGCGCGCGTCTGCTGCGCCGCCGTGAGAGATGGCAGGCAGAGGCAGGCCGCAAGAAATCCAACTCCGGCGAAAATCGCAACAGAACGAATCGGGTTCATTGCGCCTCCTTGGCTGCGACGGGTTGCGTTTCAGCACCGGGAATAGGTAATATCGGCGGCCGCGCCGTTCCTTGCGGCTGGCGCTGCGTCTCCATCTCGCTCACCAGCATTGCCGGCGCCACCGCGCTTACCGGAATCGTTCCCGACTCCGCGCCGCACTCCCCGTTGAACACCTCGCTCTTGTCGCCGGTGGCCAGAATCCGCTTCATCGCCGCCAGCGGCGTGCCCACAATGCTCACCCCGCGCACTAGCTCATCCGGACGCCCATCCACATAAACCCGCCACACCACCAATGGAATCACCTGGAACGCCTGCGGCGAGCTGCGCACCGTGACCGCGAAGCCTGAAGAGATGTCCTCGAAGTAAAGCCCGTACGGCTTGCCCTGCTTCTTCGCTTCGTCGATCAGCTCCTTGCGCAGCTCCGCCTCCGGCACAGTCCTGGTCGAGGTCACAATCAGGTTGCCCTGCCGCCCGGTCGGCACGTGGCCCGTCTCAGCGCGGCCGTGGCCGTTCGAAGAACTGAAACTCGCAATCGGCAGCCGCGACATCAGAAACGTCTTCAGCACTCCATCGTCGATCAGCTCGACACGCTGCGCCTTCTCGCCCTCATCGTCGTACTCGTAGCTTCCGCTCAGCCAGGTGTTGCCGAACTTCGTCAGAGTGGGGTCGTCGGCCACGGAAAGAAAGCTCGGCAAAACCGGCTTGCCCACATCCTTGGTAAACGTCTGCCCTTCCTCGTCGCCGCGCTGCCGCTGGCCCTCAAGCCGGTGGCCCAGCACCTCGTGGAAGAACACCGCCGCGGCGCGCCCCGACAGAATCGCCGGTCCATCGAACGGCTCCGTCACCGGCGCTTTGCGCAACGTCTCCAGACTCTTGCCCAGTTCGCGCATCGCCGCTTCCAGCTCCGCCTGCACCGGCAATCCATCCACCGTTTCCGCCTCGAAGGTCTGCTCGCGGAACAGGTCCATGCCGTCGTCGGCGCGGGTTACCGCCATCGCCACCAGACGCGCTTGCAGGTGCGGCGTTACCACCCGCGAACCTTCAGACGAGGCAAAGTAATCGGTCTCGTTCTGCGACGTCAGCATCACTACATTCAGATACACATCCGGGAATTCGCGGAAAACCTGCGACAGCGCCCGCACCCGCCGTTCCCACGCCGCCCGGTCCACCACCACCTGCGGCGCCGGCTTGCCGATGTACGACTGCGGCGACTCCTGGCTGAAGTCCGGCGAGGTGTCCTCCTCCCTGGCCCTCACCTCTGCCTCGGTCTTCACGCGCAGGTAGTTGTCCAGCGCCGTGCCGTAGCCGGTGTTGGTCGCCAGCCATAAGGACCGTCCCAGCGCTTCGCGATCGTCTCCCAGCGGCAGTTGCAGGCTGTTCACCGCCGAGGCCCGATGGTCTCCGTGGGTGTTGTCCAGATTCGGGCTGCCCAGCCGCACCTGCACGTCGGCCACCCGGACATGGTTTTGGGAGCTGTCGACCAGCGCGCCAAATTGCGCCCGGATCGACACGCCGGTCGCGTCGCTCACCGAGTAGCTGAGGAAGTAAGGCGGCAATTGCTTGTCGGAATCCGGTTTGCCGGGTCCCTGCTTGCCAAGCGAGATAAACGCGCGGTGCAGCTCGCTGGTCATCGCGTCGAGTAATACGGGCGTTGGCGGCTGTGCGGGGGCTGCGGCCGGAATCAACAGGACGGATGCCGCGATCGCAGCGCATACACGCGGCACGAGTGCGAAATGTCTTGAGACGGTTGAAGATTTCTGTGGCATAGGTCGGGCGAAATCGGGTAAAAGCATCTGTATTCAAGATTGTCTCAAAGTTGGCTGCCGCCAAGGAGTTATCTCATGACATTTGTACGCTGTTCTCTGCTCACACTCTGCTTCACGGCCCTGCTGGCCTGCGTTGCGCCTCGGATCGTGCCGGCTCCCCGCGTTCATGCCCAGCCAAATCAAGGCCAGCAGCTTCCAGCCCAGGTCACCGCCCCTGCGCCCGCCACGTCAACCAATTCTGCGCCGGCTTACTCTCTGCCCGCCGACAAGCTCGCCAAGGCCATCGCCATCAGCCGCATCCGCAACATCATGGACATTGTCGGCGGGCTCTGGGGCCTTGCCGTTCTCTGGCTGCTGCTGAGTTCCCGCGCCGCGGCCCGCCTCGAGGCCTGGGCGCAGCGCATCTCTCCCCGCCGCTGGGTTCAAGGACTCGTCTTTTTCGCCGCCTTCCTGATCATCACCACATTGGCCAGTTTGCCGCTCGACTGGTTCAGCCAGCACGTCGAAAAAAGCTATGAAATCAGCGTGCAGGGCTGGGGAAGCTGGCTCGGCGACCAGGCCAAGGCGCTGGGTCTCTCGCTGCTCTTCGGCGCGCCCATTCTGCTTCTCTTCAACTGGATCGTGCGCCGCTGGCCTCGCCGTTACTGGTTCGGCATCTGGGTCGCCACGCTGCCGCTCCTCGTCCTTTCCACTTTCGTGGTGCCGCTGCTTGCGCCTATCTTTGACAAGTTCGAGCCCCTGACGAAGAATTACCCCGCCCTGGTGGCCAAACTTGAAACCGTCGTCGCCCGCACCGGAACCAACATTCCACCCGAGCGCATGTTCCTGATGAAAGCCAGCGTCAAGAGCAACGGCCTGAACGCCTACGTCAGCGGCATTGGCGCCACCAAGCGCATCGTGGTGTGGGACACCACCGCCGGCCGCATTCCCGACGACGAGGTTCTATTCATCTTCGGCCACGAAAGCGGCCACTACGTCCTCCACCACATTCCCAAGTCGATTACCGTTTCGGCCATCGCCCTGTTCTTTATCTACTGGGCCTGCGCCGGGTTTGCCGCCTGGCTCGCCCGCCGCTTCGGCTCGCGCTGGCAACTGGGTGGGCAGCAAGCCGGCGGTCCGGATGCTGGAAGCCCGCTGGCCAGCCGCGCCGGATTCGTTGTGCTCCTGTTCGCCATTTCCGTCGCCGGCTTTCTGCTGGAGCCGATCAACAACACCTTCAGCCGCTACTTCGAGCACCAGGCCGACGTCTACGGACAGGAGGCCATTCACGGCCTCGTTGCCGACCCCCAAAAGACCGCCGTCTCCGCCTTCAACCACCTCGGTGAAGCCTGGCTTGAAGACCCCAATCCCAGCCCCATTATCGAATTCTGGGAGTACAGTCACCCCTCCGTCCAAACCCGCGCCAACTTCGCCCTTCACTACGACCCCTGGGCCAACGGCGGCCACGGCGAGTTCTTCGAAAAATAGGCATTAGCACACTGATCGGGCGCCCCAGGTCCGGGGTCCCCAAGGTCGGGTCTTGGTCCATAGGGTGGAGATCTCAATTTTGAGAACTGGGATCCCGCGTCCCTCAACCGAAAGTCTCCCCAATTCCCGGTCCCTCATTCCCTATTCCCTGTCTTTGCCCCCTTTTCCTCAGCCCCGCCCGCAAGCGGGTGCGATTTACACTAGAGTTTCGCTGTTTTCTTCTTAGAAGGAGCTGGCTCACCATGCCTTATCCCTCGAATTACCGCTACACCCGCGAACATGAATGGATCGAACTCGATGGCGCAATCGGCTCCATCGGCATCACCGACTACGCGCAAAGCTCGCTCGGCGACATTGTCTATGTTGACGTGCCCAAAATAGGCGACGCGGTCACGGCCAACGCGACTTTTGGATCTGTTGAAAGCGTGAAGGCCGTGAGCGACCTCTACTCGCCCGTCACCGGCACCGTAACCGCCGTCAACGAAGAGTTGAAGACCGCCCCCGACAAGATCAACGAGAACGCGCACGGCACGTGGATCATCAAAGTCGAGCTTACCAACCCCGCAGAATTGAATGCCCTGCTGGACGCCGCCGCCTATGAGAAGTTCGTCTCGGAAGAAACGAATGGATAGCTGCTAGCTTTTTCTCGGAACTGGAAGCTTTCACGATCCACCGGATATTTCCTCTCGGCTGGCCGCCAACCAGCCCGCTCAACGGGCTTTTAGCTGGAAGCTAGAAGCCAGGAGCTAGAAGCTGAAATGCGCTATCTTCCCAAATCGCCCGCCGAACGCAAGCAGATGCTCGCCGAGATCGGCGCGGCTTCCATCGACGATCTTTTCGCCGTCATTCCCGCCGAGTACCGCCTCAACCGCGACCTGGACGTTCCGCGCCAGCACGCCGAGAGCGAAATCATCGACTACTTCCGCGCCGCCGCTGACAAGAATGCTACCGGCTACGCCAGCTTCCTGGGCGCGGGCGCCTATCGCCACTACCGTCCCGTCATCATCGACTCGCTGGTGCAGCGCGGCGAATTCCTCACCAGCTACACCCCCTACCAGGCCGAGATCACCCAGGGCACGCTGCAAGCAATCTTCGAGTTCCAGACCATGATCGCCGAACTCACCGGCATGGACGTGGCCAACGCCAGCATGTACGACGGGTCGACCGGCGCTGCCGAAGCCGCGATGATGGCCGTCCGCGTAACCGGCCGCCACCAGGCCGTGGTTGCATCGACCGTCCATCCCGAGTACCGCGAAGTCCTTGCAACCTACGCAACGCATCAGGGGCTGCCCGTCGGCTTGGTAGGCTACGACGCCAAAACCGGCCGCATCGATCTTGCAGCGCTTGAAACCGCCGTTACGAATGAAACCGCGGCCGTTTTGGTGCAGAGCCCCAACTTTTTCGGCGTCATTGAAGACATTCCCGCCATCGCGGCCATCGCCCACGCCAAAGGCGCTCTGCTCATCGTGTCGATTGCAGAAGCAGTCTCGCTCGGCGTCGTCCGCCCGCCCATCGAGGCCGACATCGTCAGCATGGAGGCCCAGTCCTTCGGCGTCGCCCTCAGCTACGGTGGCCCCTTCTGCGGCGTCATCGCCTGCAAGGAGCAGTACATCCGCCAGATGCCCGGCCGCCTCGTCGGCCAAACCACAGACGGAAGCGGCTACCGCGGCTTCGTCCTCACCCTTGCCACCCGCGAGCAACATATTCGCCGCGAGAAAGCCACGTCGAACATCTGCACGAATCAAGCGTTAGTCGCGCTGATGGCCACCATCTTTCTTACGGTTTACGGAAAAGAGGGCATTCGCGAACTGGCCGAGCACAACCTGGCCAAAGCCCATTACGCAGCCAAAGCGCTCTCCCAAAACCAGGGCACAACGCAGTTGTTTACCGGCGCGCCAAGCTTCCACGAGTTTGTGCTGCGGACCGAGGAAGCACCGGCAGCGTGGAGCAAGCGGCTGATGGACGAGAAGATTGTGGGCGGAATCGAGTTGAGCCGCTGGTATCCGGAGCTGGGCAACGCAACCCTCTGGTGCGCGACGGAAATGATTACGCGCGAACAAATCGATAGAGCCGCCAAAGTACTGGCGGCAGCTCCGGTGGAGGCATTATGACATCCAGCGCGCCGACTCTCGCAACCACCGGCAAAGTCCGCCCCCACCAGACGCAGAATGAAGCGCTGGTCTTCGAGAAATCCTCGCCCGGCAAGCGCGCTTACAAGCTGCCGCCGCTCGACGTGCCTCCTGTCGACTCCGCTGCTCTGCTCGGCGCCGCCCATCGCACCACCCCGGGCCTGCTGCCGGAGCTGAGCGAAATCGAAATCATTCGCCACTTCACGCGGCTCTCCACGTGGAACTACGCCATCGACCTGGGCATGTACCCGCTCGGGTCTTGCACCATGAAGTACAACCCGCGCATCAATGAGCTGGTCTCGCGCATCGAGGGTTTGGCTGAAGCTCATCCCTACCGGCCCGACTCGCTCGCCCAGGGCATTCTCGAAGTCATCGATCTGCTGCAGCGCTGCCTGCTCGAGATCACCGGCATGGACGCGATCACGCTGCAGCCCGCCGCCGGCGCGCACGGCGAGTTCACCGGCATCCTGCTGGTCCGCGCATGGCACCAGTCGCAGGGCGATCCGCGCCGCAAGATCCTCATTCCCGACTCCGCGCATGGAACCAACCCGGCCACAGCCGCCATCTGCGGCTACACGGTCGAAAACCTCAAGTCCAACGCCGAAGGCGGCATCGACCTCGAAGCTCTCACTCGCCAGGTGGACGAAGAGACCGCTGCCCTGATGCTCACCAACCCTTCGACCATTGGGGTCTTCGAAAGCCAGATAGCCCGAATCGCCGAAATCCTCCACGCCAAGGGCGCGCTGCTCTACATGGACGGCGCCAACATGAACGCCCTGGTCGGCAAGGCACGGCCCGGCGACTTCGGCGTGGACGTGATGCACCTGAACCTGCACAAGACTTTCTCGACGCCCCACGGCGGCGGCGGTCCCGGCTCCGGCCCCGTAGCCTGCAAAGCCTTTCTCGAGCCTTTTCTTCCCGCCCCAGTCCTCGTCCAAAACCAGAACGGCACGAAATGCTGGGAGTATGAGCGGCCACAATCCGTAGGCCGCGTCCGCGCTTTCTACGGCAACACCGGCATGTTTATCCGCGCTCTGGCCTACATTCTGGCCAACGGGCCAGATGGGCTGAGGCAGACCACCGAAGACGCGGTGCTCAACGCCAACTACATCCGCCACAAGCTCGAAGACCTTTACGAACTTCCTTACAAAACCGCCTCCATGCACGAGGTCGTCTTCAGCGACAAGCGCCAGGCCGCTCTCGGCGTCAAAACCGGCGACATCGCCAAGCGCCTTATCGACTACGGCTTCCACCCCTACACGGTCAGCTTCCCACTCATTGTCCACGGCGCGCTGATGATCGAGCCTACTGAGAGCGAGTCCCTTGAAGAGCTCGACCTCTTCATCGCCGCCATGCGTTCCATCGCCAGAGAAGTGGAAGAGACTCCGGAGTTAGTGAAGACCGCACCCCACTCCACGCGCGTCTCCCGGCTCGACGAGGTGCAGGCGGCCCGCAAGCCTATCCTCCGCTGGAGGCCTGAGCAGCAACAGGCGCCTTAATTCACGACTCGCAAGGTTCTCGAAGCATACCGGCGGATCTTCGCATCGCCGCTCACCAGCGCCAGCCCCTCCACCGTCGCCTGCGCGATCAGGATCCTGTCGAACGGGTCCTTGTGAATCGGGGCCAGACCGTACACGGCGGCGATGTGCTCGGCCCTGAGCGGCAAGACTGTCGCGGCCAGTTGTTCCAACGCATCGAACCACCAGGCGCGCGGGTCGCCAACGTCCAGCGTTCCCTTCATGCTCTTGAGCATGACTTCCCAGTAGCAGATCACGCTAAGCACGTTTGGGCCGGAGCTCACGGCGTTACGAGATGCGTCGCTGAGAGCTTGGGGACGGTCCAGAGCCCAGAGCGCGGTGTGCGTGTCGAGCAGATAACCGCGCGCTGGAGCTTTCTCGCTCAATCGTCCTCACCCAGGAGTTCTTCTTCTGTGATGGGATCGTCCCAGCCGGGCAAGAGACGGATACGGCCCTTCATGCCGCCCAGCACAGGCTTGCGGCGCTTCGCGGGAGGCGGCCCAAGCTGCGCCACGGGCCGGCCGTGGCGAGTAATCACGACCAGTTCGCCCTCCTCGACCGCCCGGATCAGCTCGGGCAGGCGGTTCTTCGCTTCCGCGGTGCCAATATCCATGGAGCTATTATAGCTATAATTTCTGGCCATAACAAGCCCCGTTTGCCGGCAGGTTCATGGAATCGGCGGCCCGCAGCCGTCGCATGATGAGAAAATGGAGGCAGATCGGACCTGATTGGAGCCAAAGCATTGATCCTAAGAATCTTCGACGACAAGCTCTCTCTGGCAAAGGCCGCGGCTGACCGCGCCGCTTTTGCGCTCCAGCAGGCTCTGATCGAGCGCGGACACGCCCGCATCATCGCCGCCACCGGCGCATCGCAATTTGAATTCCTCGAGGCCCTCACTGACCGGCGCGACATCGACTGGCCCAGCGTCGAGATGTTTCACCTCGACGAGTACATCGGCCTGCCCGCCGATCACCCGGCCAGCTTTCGAAGGTTTCTGCGTGAGCGCCTGGTCGAGAAGACCGGCATTACGAAAGCTCATTTCCTCAATGTCGAATCCGATCCCACGGCCGTCATCCAGAGCGTGGGCGCAGCGCTCGCCTCCGCCCCTATCGACGTTGCTTTCGTGGGAATTGGCGAGAACGGACACCTTGCCTTCAACGATCCTCCTGCTGATTTTGAAACCGAGCAGCCTTACCTGATCGTCGATCTCGATGCCGCGTGCCGCCGTCAGCAGGTGGGCGAAGGCTGGTTCGCAGACATTTCCCAAGTGCCCACCCAGGCCGTCTCCATGTCTATCCGCCAGATTCTGAAGGCGCGTGAAATCCTCGTCATCGTTCCCGATGCACGCAAGGCCCAAGCCGTGAAGGCCTGCTTCGAGGGAGAAATCACTCCGCTTGCCCCGGGCTCCATCCTCCGCCGCCACTCTGACGCCATCGTCTACCTCGACCGCGACTCCTCCGCCAAGCTATCGCCGCGGACGATCGCCGCGTTCTGATTTCAGGCCTGATTATCTTTCAGATCGAGGTCGTCGGGCGCTTCAGGTCTCGTCTTAGAGACTTGGGAAACCACGAACGCAGACCGAGGAGCTTTTCTATTCCCTATTCCATGCCTTTATCCCCGCTCCGCTTCCGGAAGACCACGTTCAGCTCCCGCCGCCAATGCTCGCTCACCGCAATCAGTTCCCAATCCACCTTAGGCGAAAAATAGCGCAGCACCGGCTCGTTGGCAGGATGAATCCTGAGCGCTGGAGCAGCCAGCAGCAGCCGCGGAGCCAGGGGCGAAACTTCCGCGCCGCCAAAGTATCCCTGCCGCTCGAATGCCGAAACCGGCCGATTGCTGCCTGCTCCAACTTGCCGGTCGTCGTTCAGGGCCCGCACCCGAATCCAGTAGTCCAGCGCCTGCAGCGGCAGGTGCAGATCCTCATCGGCCTTCAGTTCGATCACCACCAGCCGCCCGTTGCGATCCAGTGTCAACAGGTCCAGCATCCCGCGGTCGCCGCTCGAGAGCGCCGGCACCTGCGTATACAGCAGATCGCCGCGCAAACCCGGCAGCAGCTCCGCAATTCCGGCTCTCAAACGAGACTCAAGCCAGCGCTCCGGCTGCATGCGAAACAGCGGGTCGGTATGCGACCCATCGGCGTGGCGGCTCTCAAACAGCCTCGCGCACAGCTCCCGGCAAAGTCCTTCATTCTCCTCTGTCAGCGGCGTCTCGTTGGCGCCCGCACCAAAGCTCGCCTCGTCCTGGCGCGCAAACGAGTGGGCCGCAACCCCGTGGCGCACGCGCGCAAATTCCAGTCCGTGCAGCAGCAGACCCACTTCGGCGGCCGAGCCGGCCCTTACCTCCACGCGCTCCCGAGCCGCCGGGGGAACCAGCTCCAGCAGCCGCTCGATTCCGGCCTTGCAACGCTCGATCGCCGCTGTCGACGAAAATGCATGAACCAGCCGCGACTCCAGGTTGCCGGTATCGCGAAAATCCACCGGCGCAAGCTCTTCGCTGCGCTCGTCGAGCGTAAAAAGTTGGAAATCGGCGGCAGCGTGGTTCATCCACGCCATTCGTTCCGCGGTTGTCCGCCAGGCCCCGGCCGGCACAATCACCTTGAGCCCGCCAAAGTGCCTTCGCCCGTCGCCGTGCTGCCGACAGTGATCGAGCCACAGGATTCCCAGCGTCAGAATTCCATCCACCATGGCCGCGGACTCGGCCTCACTCACGCCGATCACCGCGTCGGCGGCGGTTCCGCGCAGCAGCCGCCCGCGCACATAGGCGGGGCCAAAGCTGTGCTCCAGGTCCATCGCCGACCGCAATCCATCCACCTTTGCGTCGATGAATCTCCGCGTCAGCACTCGCTCCAGCAGGCGCTGGTAATTGCGGCGGCCGGCATCGCGAGCCGTGGGCGTGCGCCGGTCGCTGGTGGGAACGAGTTCCAGCGCCTGCGCCTTGGCTGCGCCCATGCGGCGGGTGATCAGGCGCAGGCATTGCGCGCGCTCCTGCACTTCCACGACCGTGCGCACCAGGTTGCGCTCATCGCTCCAAAGCTCGAGCAGGCAGCGCCGGTGCGATTCGCTCACCGCGTAGTGGGCAGTGCGCATGTCGAACACCACGCGGCCATCCTCAAGCAGCGCCGCCGCCGGATGGTCCGCCAGATAATTTTCGATTGTCTCGGCCAGCCGGCCGGCGGATGCGACAGCGTCTTCACGAGCCACTGCGGCGCCTACCAGCCCTTGCGCGCGCGCAAGCCGGTAATGTGCGCGGTGTGGTGGCGCGAGTGCCAGTCGTAGATCGCCAGCACCGTGGCCAGGGTCTGGCGGCCATTTTCGGGATGGTTGTAGCCCCTCGCGAAGTCCTCTTCCTTCATGGATTCCAGCAGCGCCACCCAGCGCCAGTGCAACGCTTCAATGAACGCCAGGGAGCCTTCGACAGGCAACTTGCTGTCGGCCAGCCTGGCCCAGGCAGCCTCGTCATAAGGCTTGATGGTGGGCCAATCCTCGGTGAGCGCAAGCTTGAAGCGGACGTAGCAGTTGGCGTGGCGATCCGGCAGGTGATGTACCACCTGCCTCACCGTCCAGCCGCCTTCCCGATAGGGTGTATCGAGCTGCGCCTCGCTCAGTCCGCTCACCGCGGCCCGCAGTCGCTCCGGGAGCATGCGCAGCGTTTGGATTTGCGCGGCGCGAATGCCGGCCGTGCTGCCGGCCGGCGGGCTAAAGCGGCCGATTGGATAGCGTAGGTCGTACAGTTCCGTCATGGCAAGAACATTACCATGCTTACCAGCCCGGTGGACGCTTGCCGGAATGAAATAATGGCAGGCGCCCAAGTCGGGCGCCGGAGCTGCTTCGAGGTAGGGGTCGGCTCTAGGCCTTGCGGTGAGGATGGATTGCTGTGGGGTGCTTTGTGGCGTGGTGCTTGGTGTAGGAGTGCGGTGCGTTTTGGTGCAGCGGTTTGGGCGGACGATGGTGCTTGGTGCGGGCAAACGCCGGGCCGGCAAACATCATCAATAACAGCGCCGCGGCGAGAATCTTCTTCATGCGAGGAATGTAGCACGTGCCTGACAACACCGGGAAGATTATCAAAGTACCCGCATCAAGACAGCAACCAGCGCCCCGGCCGGGCACGGGTGCTGTTTCGAGACCAAGGACCGCCTTAAGCGCGGTGGTGGTGATGATGCCCGTGGCGGTGATGATGGTGATTCGCGGCGGCGAACGCCGGACTTGCAAACACCATCAAGATCAAGGCTGCCGCAAGAATTTGTAAGTTATTGAAAAAACAGGAGACCTAAAAAGATAATACGGCTGAAAAGGCACGTCCTGCGCATTAATCCGGCACAGAATCTCGGGGTGATGAACAGGCCGCGCCCTGAGATCATCACTGAATTCGAACTCGGGCAGCGAGTAACGCGGCTCAGTCCCTCCCGGGAGCGACCCGAGAGGGAGCCATACTTGATTCCATCGAGCTATTTGACGGTCACGGTAACTTGTTGGGTCGATCGTCCAAACTGGTTGGTTGAGTTCAGGGTGTAAGTGGTTGTCATGGCCGGAGTAACAGTCTGGCTTCCTCCACGCACCGGGCCGACGACGTCGATAAAGTCGTAGGAGTCGCCGCTGACGGTCCAGGTTAGAGTCACCGTTGTGCCGGCTGCCACGCTGGTTGGCGAGGCGGTGAAGCTGCTGATTGTGGGCACGGCTCCGGTGGGAGCAGTGACTGCATCGTATCTGGTACCCATCTGAATTACATCGAACTGCGATGCATCGACGTTCCCCAGGTTATGCAGGTCGTCGTCGTTCCAGCGCGAATCGGGGGCTCCCTGGAAATACATGTTGCTGCCGTTATCGGCCACAATCAAGCCGTACTGCTGCATGGCCTTGAGGATCACCTGATTGATTGCGCTGTAGCTGGATATGTTGAAGCTCGCCTTGAGCCTGAGCCGCATTCCCATGATGTTGCTGGTGCTGGAACTGGTTCCCGACGCGTGGGTGGCAGGAGCCACAAAGTAACCGCCATTCGAGTCGTTCAAGGTATTGTTCACAGTCGCGCGAATGGCGTGATTGATGGCTCCCGACGCCACTTCGTCGTATCGCACCAGCCCTGGAAACACGGGCAGGCCTGCCGCATCGGAAGATGTCCATCCATAAGGCCGGCGCTCGTTCGTCGTCAGGTCCCAGATGGCCCCGTTCGAAGCAGACCAAGAGCCGTTGCAGAGCTCAGTCGACCCGGTTTCATAGAGCCAGCACTTGGCCGCGTCGAGAACAAGAACGTGGTCGTCGCCATTGGTCGAACAGTTTGCCGGGAAGCCCTCGATCGGGGCCGTGAGCGGGATCGGATAAAGGGTGATGTCACTCTCATCCGGATAGAGGTTCATGTCCACAGTTACTCCCGGAGTGGAATTGGAGTTCACGACTACATAGGGAATCCCATAATTGCCATCGGCAGGAGTTGAGAAATCCGGATGCAGATTGCTTCCCGTAAGCGCTGTGATGATAGTTGCCGAGGTGGGATCGATCGCGGCCGAGGAAATGTTAGTATTCCACGCACTCGAAGCTGGGAATGGAATATAGCCGTTAAGACTGCCTTCGTTGCCCGTACTCATGTTCCCGCATGCAACCCCGGCGATTGCCGCGCTGATAGTAATACCCAGATTGGCGGTCGCTGTCTGCGCCGTAGGCGTGGTCGAGTCCATCACGGTTACCGATACCGAGTCTGTCACCGCGGCAGACGGCGTGCCTGTAATTGCGCCCGTCGAGCTGTTGATCGATAATCCGCTGGGCAGGCCGCTCGCGCTGTATGTATAAGGCGAGGTTCCACCGGATGCCGCTACCGAGCCGACATAGGCAACGCCAACCGTGCCGCCGGGCAGAGAGGTCGTCGTGATGGTGAGGCTTGACACAACCGCTGCTGCAACTGTGATCTGCAGGTCGGATGTCGCCGATTCCGCTGTAGGCGTGGTGGAGTCTCTCACCGTTATCGCCGCCATCGTTGTCCCCGCTGCGGTCGGCGTGCCTGTAATTGCCCCCGTCGAGCTGCTGATCGATAATCCGCCAGGCAGGCCGCTCGCGCTATAGGTGTAAGGCGTGGTGCCGCCGCTCGCCGCTATCGAACTGCTATACGCGACGCCAACCGTCCCACCAGGAAGTACAGTGGTCGTGATGGTTACCGGGCTTGGCGCGACGGAAGCTGCGATCTTGATCCGCAGACTCGATGTCGCCGATTCCGCCGTAGGCGTGGTGGAGTCTGTCACCGTTATCGCCGCCGATACTCTCCCTGCGGCGGTCGGTGTGCCTGAGATTACACCGGTTAAAGCATTGATCGATAATCCGCTGGGCAGACCGTTCGCGCTGTATTTATAAGGCGTGGTGCCGCCGGTCGCCGTTATCGAGGTGCTATACGCAGCGCCAACCGTCCCATTAGGAAGTGAAGTGGTCGTGATCGCCAGTTGATGGCCGTTGTGTCGTGCGCCGTAGGATTTGGGCGCCATTGCGGTAATCGCAAGTAAGAATACCACTAACAGAGTTACACGCTTCATATTCTCTCCAGCTGCTTTCGATTGACGCAGCAGATCCGGTTCAATCGACATTCGGGCACAGATGTCCCGAGATATGTTGGGGCAACTGAAGCGAGGCGCATGTTCCACGATTAGGCTATCGGAGCAGGGCTAATAGATAGGAGTTAAAAACCACCCCATCCGAGCATCGCGGATCGCTGAAAGAGCGACAATGACTGCGAATTTGAAATGATCTGCTATCGGTTCTAAGAGTGCAATCCTTCTGCCAAACACGCCGTTGTCTGCAAAGAAAATCCTTCCGTTTAAATTGTTAGGTTTAGATAGTAAGTTAATTGAGATGAGTGACGCGGAGTCTTCATGAGGCGCAATTGTCTATGTAGTTCTTACACGGAAAGGCGCTTTCTACATACCGGATTAGTTGATCGTATGGATAAGTCAGGCAAGATTCCGCAAGCTTTGGGTAAGCATCGCGTCAACCACAGGAACTACGAATGCGGCGCGGGGCATATAGCGTAAACTGAAAGACACCATGACGATACCGGCTGCTTCCCCTGCTCCCAGCCAAAAGCGCTATTTCTTTGAAAAATTCGGCATCACCGAGCGCCTTCTTGAGCGCTGCCTTGGCGAAGCTCTCTCGGCAGGCGGTGACTATGCCGACCTCTATTTCGAATCGGTCACCGCGACAGCCCTGGGCGTCGACGAGCAGATTGTCAAATCGGCCAGCCAGGGAACCAGCGCCGGATGCGGCATCCGCGTGCTCTCCGGCGAGCGCACCGGCTACGCCTACACTGACAATCTGAGCCCCGAACGCCTGCTCCACGCCGCCCGCACCGCCGCTCTCATCGCTTCGGGCCCGGCCAAACAGCCGGTACAGGGATTCACCGAGGCGCCCTCCGCCAATCTCTATCCGGTTCCGCTGGGCGGATACGATCTCGACCTGGCCGCAAGGCTTGAATTGATCCTGCGCGCCGACCGAGCCGCACGCGCCTTCGACAATCGCGTCGTCCAGGTAAGGGCAAGCTACTCTGAAGAGCTGCGCCGGATCCTTATTGCCGCCTCCGACGGCGCATTTGCCAGCGACACCCAGCCGCTCTGCCGGCTGAACGTCTTCGTCATCGCCAAAGAGGGTGCAGTCACCACCAGGGGCGGAGCGGGCGGCGGCGGGAGAGCCGGTCTTGACCAGTTTGCCGGCTCAAAAAGCCCTGAAGCCCTGGCCCGCGAGGCCGCCCGCGGAGCCATTCTGCAACTCGGCGCCGTTCCCGCACCGGCCGGCGAGATGGAAGTGGTTCTGGGGCCAGGCTGGCCTGGAATCCTGCTCCATGAGGCGGTGGGCCACGGCCTTGAAGCTGACTTCAACCGCAAGAAAACCTCTGCATTTACAGGGCTTATCGGCCAATCTGTGGCCAGCTCCAAAGTCACCGTCGTGGATAACGGAACCATGGCCGGGCGCCGCGGCTCGCTCAACGTGGACGACGAGGGTTCACCGACCCAGGAGACGGTGCTGATCGAAGGCGGCGTCCTGAAGGGCTATCTCTCCGACAAGCTCTCCGCCCGCCTGATGGGCTGCGCCAACACCGGCTCAGGCCGCCGCGAGAACTACCAGTCCATCCCCATGCCGCGCATGACCAACACCTACATGCTGGCTGGCGACGATGCTCCTGAAGACATCCTGCGCTCGGTCAGGCGCGGCCTCTACGCCGTCAACTTCGGCGGCGGCCAGGTGGACATCACCAACGGTAAATTCGTCTTTTCGGCCTCGGAAGCCTACCTGATCGAAGACGGCAAGATCACCGCCCCGGTCCGCGACGCCACCCTGATCGGCAACGGCCCGGAAGCCCTGAAGCACGTGTCGATGGTCGGCCACGATCTCAAGCTCGACGAAGGCATCGGCACCTGCGGCAAAGACGGGCAGAGCGTGCCCGTCGGCGTCGGCATGCCGACGATCAAACTCGACAGGATGACGGTTGGCGGGACGGGAAGATAAGTGAAAGGAGCAATGTCAATGCCCGGTCCAAGGCGGGTTGAGGCGTCATCAGACGATGAACTCGTTGCAAGGGTGGCAGAGCTGCCTGCGCAATAGCCTCTTTACCGAAAGCTCAGGTTCAGCAATCGAATCGTCCAATTCACGCCGCATCGTCGAGACTGACCCTGACCTTGCGCCCAAGCGCCGAGGCGATATTGACGAGCGCGTCAAGGGAAAAGCGCGAAATCCGACCGCGCAGCAAATCGTTGATGCGCGGCTGCGTAACGCCGCACCGCTTCGCCGCCTCGGCCTGAGTCCACCCATTCTCCTTGACGATTGCCTCGATCTTCATCATGAGATCGGAGCGCAGCGTCAGGTTTGCTGCCTCTTCCGGTGTGTCGGCGAGTGCATCCCAAACATTTTCGAATTCTTCAAACTCAGGTTTGCTCATCATCGACCTCGCATCAATTGCCGAAACCGTTCACGTGCAATTTCAATATCGCGCTGCGAAGTGGCCCTGGTCTTCTTTTGGAAGGCATGGATCACATACACAGCCTTCGCCAGCCTAGCCGTATACACGACTCGGTACGTGCCAGACTCCTCCAAGATGCGGATTTCTTCTACACCAGCACCAATTGGATGCATTGGTTTGAAATCCTCAGCCGTGAAGCCAGTTTGTATCCGCTCCAACTGGTAACCTGCCTCATGGCGAGCATCTTTCGGAAACTCCCGCAGCACCTTCCGAGAATCGCCGAGGAAGCGGATCACTTTCCTGTCTGCATTATATCTAATTGGATATAAATTGCAAGCTCACGCCGCACAATCCTTCCTTACCAGCGGCAGCTCGAGTTCGATTCGGTCATGCACTACTCTCGCGGCGATGCGCCCACGCGCGCCGCGTTCCAAATGCACGAGCCCGTAATTGGCCATGGTTTTAAGCGTCCGGGAGAGATTCGATTTCTTCCGGCCGGTCAGCACCGCAAGCTCTTCGAGTGATCCGGGGGTCTTTTCCGCAATAACCCGCAGCAGATCGCGATTGCCCGCCGAGAGCACCTTGGCGAAGGATTCCGTCGAAGGGAACCAGACTCGCGGCTCCTGCGGCGCAAGTTTGCGCTGGCCGCGGGCGATGGCAAGGGTCAGTGCCTTCATCTCGTCGTAGCTGGCAATTCCAACTTTCAGTGTGCTCATGGGTGCACTCCTCTCTCTTTCAGTACTGCGTCCACTTCCGTCCAAAAATCGGCGAGCAGCGTAGCGGCATCACTGTAGTCATACGGCTTGACCGCGCGGATGCGGTGACAATGATCCTGTGGATCGCCGCGCATTTGATTTCCGACGCGATGAGCATTGTCGAATCCAACCAGCCTTTCGCCGTCCCGTCCATGCAGCGAAAGTGAATAGTCCAACCCGTGCGGCTTCTCTGCCGTTGGCGGAATCTGAGTGACAACGAACTTGACCCAATGGCCGCCTTCGGGGTCCACAACCAATGTGAGGCCGTCCAGGTCGAGCAGCGTGTCGAAAGCAGGGTCGCGCTTCTGCATCAAACAACAAGGTTATCATATTAAGATAACCATTGCAATGGGTATGCCCACACTAGGCGCAAGTCCACGTCCTGTTCAGCCCCCACCCAGTGTCCAACCCCAAGCCACTTTGTTACTGTTGACCCATGCCCCAAGCCGCGACTCAACCTGATCTTTCCGCTCTCGACCTTGAATCCCTGGCCGCCGACGTGGTGAAACTGGCCATGAAGGCCGGAGCCAGCGATGCCGAGGCGGTGGTCCGCGAGGGCGACGAGTTCAGTGTGAACGTGCGCATGGGCGAGGTGGAAACCCTGAAGGAATCCGGCTCGCGGGGGCTGGGGCTGCGAGTGTTTCTGGGCAAGAGGTCGGCCTCGGCCTCCACCAGCGACCTGACTGCGGACGGCATTCGCCAGTTGGTGGACGGCGCGATGGCTCTCGCGAACGTCACCGAGGAAGACCCCTTCACCGGCCTTCCCGACAGCGCAGAGTTCGGCTCGCTGAGCGGCGATCTGCACCTCTATTACGCGGATGTTTATTCGCTCGAAGGCCGGGAGCGCATTGAGTGGGCGCGCCGGGCTGAAGCCGCGGCCCTCGCCGCCGACCCGCGCATCACAAACTCCGACGGCGGCAGCTTTGACGCAGCCACCGGGCGCATGGTGCTGGCCAACTCGCGCGGCTTTGTGGGCGCCTACCGCACCAGCTACGCCGGCGTCTCCGCCGCGCCGCTGGCCATGGATGCGAACGGCCAGATGCAGCGCGACGGCTGGTGGAGTAGCGCCCGCCGCCTCGCCGACCTCGAATCACCTGAATCGATCGGCCGGGAAGCGGCTCGCCGCACGCTTCGGCGGCTCGGCGCGCGCCGCGTCCCCACCCAGCGCGTGCCCATCGTCTTCGCGCCGGAGGTGGCCCGCTCTCTGGTCGGGAGCGTGTTTGAGGCCGCCTCGGGCGACGCGATCTGGCGCAGCGCGTCGTTTCTCGCAGGCAAGCTGGGCGAGCCGATCGCCTCAACCAATCTCACCATCGTCGACGACAACACCATGCTGCTGCCCACGGGAGCCGGCGGCTACGGCACATCGCCTTTCGACGGCGAAGGCCTGCCCTCGCAGCGTACGGTGGTCGTGGAAGAAGGTGTCCTTCGCAGCTACCTGCTCAACACTTACACTGCGCGCAAGCTGGGGCTCAAGTCCACCCACAACGCCTCGCGCGGACTGGCCGGCACGCCCGGCATCGGATGCGGCAACCTCTTCGTTCTTCCGGGGACCCTGACCGAAACGCAGATCCTCGCGGAAGTACCGGCCGGCCTCTACGTCACCGGCCTGATGGGCTTCGGCACCAACATCGTTACCGGCGACTACTCCCGCGGCGCTACCGGCCTGTGGATTGAGAACGGCCAGCTTACGCACGCCGTCGAAGAGGTGACCATCGCCGGAAACCTGGCTGAGATGTTGATGAACGTGACCGCCATCGGCAACGACCTGGAGTTTCGCGGCGCGGTGGCCTCGCCCACGCTGCGCATCGACGGCATGACGATTGCGGGAGCTATTGGGTAGCGGAGTAAGCGGAGTCAGCCGCGCTGCGCGCGCGTCAGCGGAGTTTGAGCAACATGGATGGAACGGACCAAGGCGGAATGTCGAGTTCGAGGCGTCGTTCCCAAGCTGCGATCGAGCAGATCGCCTTTGACCCGGCCGATCCCAAGGCCGCGCTAGCGCAATTGCCGCAAAGGCCGGCGGTTTTTGCGCTCTACGGCGCTGAGGCTCATGCCGAGCCCTACATCGGCCGCACCCCCAACCTGCGCGGACGTCTCGCCCGTCTGCTCCAGCCCTCGCCCCTGCATCCCCGCCGCCTGCAACTGGCCGGCCGCGTACGCCGCATCGAATGGCGGCTCACCGGCTCGGAGTTCGAGTCCCTGCTCACGCAGTTTTCTCTTTTGGAGGAGATTTACGGCGCAAAGGCCGTAGATCGAATGCACCTGCGCGCTCCGGCCTTTGTCCGCTTCCTGGGCGGCAATCCCTACCCCCGCATCGCGGTCACGCATCGCCCCAGCCAGCGCGAGGCCGATTGGTCTTACGGCCCGTTTGCATCCCGCGCCGCGGCTGAGCGCTATGCTGAAGAGGCTCTGAAGCTCTTCCTGCTGCGCCGCTGCACCGAGGATCTGGATCCCAATCCCAGCCACCCCGGATGCGTGTATTCGGAGATGAAGATGTGCCTGGCCCCCTGCTACCAGGGCTGCACGGATGAGCGCTATGGCGAGGAAGCCGGCGCTGTCGAGAGCTTTCTCGCCACGCGCGGCGAAAGCCGTCTGGTAGTTCTCCGCACTGAACGCGACCAGGCTTCGGCGAACCTGGAATTCGAGTCCGCATCCGCCCTCCATGCGCAGGTACAGCGCGTGGAACAAGTGCGCGCGTTGGCCAGCGAACTGGTGCGGCCGCTCAGCCAGCTTCGCGCCGTCATCCTGCAAGCCTCGGCGAATCCGGATGAAGTCGCCGTCTTCCTTTTTGAGAACGCTCGCCTCAGCGGCCCGGCTGCTTTTTCGACCCTCGGCATGAGAATCCAGAACGAGCAATCCGGCTCGACCTCGCTCTTCGCACAGCCCATGGCGATCGAACCGACCCCGGAAAAAGCAGAGATCAGTAAGAGCCATTTCGCGGAGGCCGAACCAATAGCGGAGGCCACGGCACCCGGAGGGCCGCCGGCCGGGATTTTTTCTTCCGAGGGAGCGCCTGAAGGCGGCATTGGCGCGCCCGTCAAGCTCGCCCGTGGAGTGCTCGAAGCACGCATGGAAGCAGCATTGGCCGCACTTGCAGAACCTTCAGGCGCGACCACGGCGACTCTGCGCCAGGGCCATCTTGCTCTGCTCAAGCGCTGGTATTACCGCCCTGAAGCCCGCCGCACGGGCGAAATCTTCTTTTCCGACACGGAAGGGCGATGGCCGATCAAGGCGATCCTGCGCGGGGTGGGCAGGGTGGCGGCAAAGATGCTGACATCCGCCGGCGACGCATAGGACAATAGCGTTAAAAGACCTCCGATGCCGAAGCAGGAAACCATCCGGGCAATGCTCGCAACAGGGCGCCCTCTCTTTGTCGGCCGGACTTGCGAAGTCGTAGCACTCATCCTTGCGCAGCCGAAGAGAGCTTCCCAACTGATCGAATGTCTTTGGGACGAAGATCCCGGCGTGGCAAACCGCGCCGCCGATGCCCTGGAAAGAGCCTCCTGCCAGCGTCCGGCTCTTGCTGCGCCCTGGACGGATTCCCTGCTTGGCCTGTTGGCTGAGGCGGGGCAGAACAAGCTGCGATGGAACCTGGCGCTGATTGTCCCTCGCCTGAAACTGACAGTGCCGGAATGCCGGCGGGCGGCAGCCGCGTTGCGTACCTATCTCGATGACCGAAGCTCGATCGTGAAGACCTGCGCGATGCAGGGGCTGGCCGAATTGACCCGCCAGGACCCCTCCTTGCTGCCTGAAGTTCTTGACATGCTCCGCATTCTGGCCCGCTCGGGAACCCCTGCCCAGCGCGCCCGCGGCCGCATTCTGTTGCGCGGACTGGAAGCTCCCAATCCAGACGTGGCGCGGTTCCGGCAACCCGCGCTGAACGGTGCGCGCGGCTGATACACTGTCGGGGCAAGGAGTTACGCCAAAAATCCTATGCCCCAGGAGTCCTATGGTTGAACTATTGCCATCCATCCTGTCTGCCGATTTTGCGCATCTGGCGGATGAGGTTGCCGCGGCCCAGCGCGGCGGCGGCACGGTCATCCACGTGGACGTGATGGACGGCCATTTTGTGCCCAACATCACCCTGGGGCCGCCGGTCGTCAAGTGCCTGCGCAAAGTAACCAGCCTGCCGCTGGACTGTCACCTGATGATCGAGAATCCCAACGAATACATTGCCGATTTTGCCGACGCAGGCGCCAACTGGCTAAGCGTCCACTACGAAGCCTGCACCCACCTGCACCGCTCGCTTGAACTGATTGCCCACCACGGCATGAAGCCGGGCGTGGTGCTGAATCCGGCCACTCGGGTCGACCTGCTCGTGGATATTCTGCCCATGGTCCACCACGTGCTTATCATGAGCGTGAATCCGGGCTTCGGGGGCCAGGAGTTCATCCCCTTTTCGCTGAATAAAATCCGGCGTCTGGCGGATTTGCGCCGGGAGTTGGGCCTGGCATTTAGAATCGAAGTGGACGGCGGCGTGGCTCACGACACTATAGCCCAGATCGTCAAAGCAGGAGCGGAGCTGTTGGTGGCCGGCAATGCCGTTTTCGGCTCCGGACATCCGGAACAGGATGCGCGCGCGCTGCTGGCAGCGGCCCGTCTGGCAGCAGGCGAGCTTTAAGGTGCGGCTGCAGGCGGACATCGGGGCCTGAAGAGTAGGATTTTCTAGAATGAGATTCTAATAGGTGGAGGGTCCCGAGACGGGCCGCCGCCGCAATGAGGTGGTATGAACCGGTTGTCTAAAAAGATCGCCGCGGTGGCGCTGGCAGTCCTGGTTCTGGGTGCGGTTTCGGCCCAGGCCAGGGAAAAGAAGCCCAAGCACAAGAAAAATGTTGACCTGGCCGCCAACCCGCTGGGTAACGTCGCGTCAAAGCAGCCTGACAAGGAACTCTACGACAAGGCCATGGTCGCCTTGAAAAAGGGCCGTTACGACGTGGCCCGGCTCGATCTGCAAACTCTGCTCAACACCTATCCCGACTCGGAATACCGGATGCGCGCCAAGTTGTCGGTAGGCGACAGTTGGTTCAAGGAAGGCGGCACCGCGGCGCTGACCCAGGCCGAGGCCGAATACAACGACTTCATCACCTTCTTCCCGGATGCTCCCGAAGCTGCCGAAGCAAAGATGAAGGTAGGCGACATTTACTACCAGCAGATGGAGAAGCCGGACCGCGACTACACCAACGCCCAGGAAGCAGAAAAGGCATACCGGGACATGATCAACATGTTCCCGGATTCGGCGCTGATACCCCGCGCCAAGCAGAAGCTGCGCGATGTACAGGAGGTTCTGGCCGAGCGCGAAACCCAGATCGGCCTCTACTATGAGAGCCGCGAGAACTATAACGCCTCCATCGCCCGCCTGAAGACGGTTGTAGATACCTACCCGCTTTATTCCAAGAGCGACCAGGCGCTGCTGGCCATCGGCGACGCCTACGCGGGCGAGTCCCGCAATGTTCGGATAGCGCCCGGGCTGCCCGGCGCCATCCGCGAGCGGCTGGCCGCCGTCTACGAGGACCGGGCTGCCGCGGCCTACGCCAAGGTGATCACCCGCTATCCCATGGCGCCCCACGTTGAAGACGCGCGCGACCGGCTGGTGGCCATGAACCGTCCGGTTCCCGAGCCCACCCAGGCAGCCATTGCGGAGAGCGACGCCGAGGAGCGCAGCCGCCAGGCCCTGCACTTTACCGACAGGACCCTTGGCCTCATCAAGCGCGGACCCACGGTGGTAGAGGCAGTACACGTGGGCGAACCAAGCCTCGACGATCCCAAGCGCACTCTGGCCCCCGAAATCACCAAGGAAAACAGGGATCTGTTCGTGGCCGCGGCGAATGCCGGCAGGCCTGCCGCGCCTGCGGCCCCCGTCACTCCTACCGGCGTCAACGAGCCACCACGCAGCGACCAGCCTTCGCAAGCGCCGCTCCAGCTTGAAGCCCCTGCAAGCGGAACCGGCGTGGGCGTCGAGGTCGTGAATGCGCCTTCCGGGCCCGCCGCGACTGACCCCAACGCCCTGGTCAAGCCGGTCGGCCCCGTCAGCACCGCTTTGCCCGCCGCTGATAAGCCGGCCGAAGCGCCCATCCAGCAAAATGAGATCAAGCCCGGCTCGGTGCCCACTCAGCCCAACGCGGCCCCCGGCGCCAAGACCAAGAAACCCAAGACTGACCTGAGCGATGAATCCTCAAGCAAGAAGAAGAAGAAGAAGGGCATCGGCAAATTGAACCCCTTCTAACCTTTAGACTCTAAACCAGTTTCGATATTCGAGGGCCGCCCGCCAGGCGGCCCTTGGCATTTACGGAGATAGTGGTTCTCCCTTTGGTATTACAATAGAAGATGAGGTAATACCGGGAGGTCTCCAATGGAAACCACAGTCACCAGCAAAGGTCAGGTCACGATTCCCAAGCACCTTCGGGATTCCATGAACATACAGCCGGGATGCAAGGTGATCTGGGAGGTCAACAACGATGGGGAACCGGTTCTACGCAAGAGTGGGCCCGTCGGAGAGCGCCGTCCGGACCGCTTTGATCGTGCGCTTGGAGCGGCAGAGATCAAGTGGGATGGCACGACAGATGAGTATATGGAACTGATACGCGGCTATTCCGATGATCCTGCTTGACGCCAATGTAATCCTGGACATCTGGGATCTGGACCCTGTCTGGCACGTATGGTCAAGCGGCCAGTTGCGGAGACTGTCGATTCTTCATGAATTGGCGATCAACGCCATCGTCTATGCAGAAATCTCGGCAAGATTCGCCACTCCAACTACCCTGAATGAGAGGCTGGCAGACCTTGGGTTGGATGTTTTGGACATTCCTCGCAATGCGGCATTCCTGGCCGGTAAAGCATTCGTGCAATATCGCCGCAAGGGCGGAACGAAAGGCAACGTCCTGGCCGACTTCTTCATCGGCGCGCATGCCGCCGTACTCGGATGCCCGCTGCTGACCAGGGATACGCGACGATATGCGGCGTTCTTCCCCACCGTGCGCCTCATAGCTCCCTGACCCCAATCTGCTAAAGTGAGGGGTGGTCCCCTCGCTCGAAGCCCCTTATTTACAAGGGTCAGACCCCCGGGGGCTCGCTCAAAACCCCCATGCCACACGACCTGCCCAAAGCCTACGACCCCCCCGCCATTGAAGACCGCTGGGCCGAATACTGGGTCCGCGAGAATCTCTTCGCGCAGCCCACTCCCACTGCGGCCAACCAGGGGGAACGCCCGGGCGTCCAGCCCTTTACCGTTCTGCTGCCTCCGCCCAATGTGACCGGCAACCTGCACATGGGCCACATGTTCCAGCACACGGTCATTGACATCCTCACCCGCTGGCGCCGCATGTCCGGGCGCCCCACCCTCTGGCTCCCCGGCACCGACCATGCCGGCATTGCCACGCAGATGATGGTCGAGCGCCAATTGATCAGTGAAGGAACCTCCCGCCAGAAGCTTGGCCGCGAGCCCTTCATTGAGCGCGTTTGGGAATGGAAGCGCCACTACGGCGGCGTCATTCTGGATCAGATGAAGCGCCTGGGCGCCTCGGTCGACTGGCAGCGCGAATACTTCACCATGGACGAGCGCCTCTCCATTGCAGTCCGCGAGGCCTTCGTCCGCCTCTATGACCAGGGCCTTATCTATCGCGGCGCGTATATCGTCAACTGGTGTCCTCGCTGCCAGACCGCCATCAGCGACCTCGAAGTCGTCCACGGGGAGCAGAAGGGCCACCTGTGGGAGATTCGGTACCCCGTCGTCGACGCGGATGGTAAAGACACCGGTGAGTTTTTGACCGTCGCCACGACCCGTCCCGAGACCATGCTCGGCGACGTCGCCGTAGCCGTACATCCCCAGGACGAGCGCTACCTGCACCTGCACGGCAAAAAGCTTCGTCTGCCGCTGATGAACCGCGAAATCCCCGTCATCCTCGACGAGTGGGTCAGCCTCGACTTCGGCACCGGAGCCGTCAAGGTGACCCCGGCCCACGACCCCAACGACTTCGCCATCGGCGAGCGCCACCATCTGTCCTCAATCAACGTGATGGACGACCGCGCCCACATCAACGCCGAAGGCGGCGCTTACGCCGGTCTCGACCGCTACGTGGCTCGGAAGAAGATCGTTGCCGACCTCGAAGTACAGGGCCTGTTAGCCGCCGTCAAGGACTACACCAACAACGTGGGCCACTGCGACCGCTGCAAGACGGTCGTCGAGCCGCGCTTGTCCACGCAATGGTTCGTCAAGATTCAGCCGCTGGCCGACAAGGCCATCCAGGCCGTCGAGCAGAAGCACATTCGCTTCACGCCCGAGCAATACGAGAAAACCTTTTTCGAGTGGATGCGCAACATTCACGACTGGTGCATCTCGCGCCAGCTCTGGTGGGGCCATCGCATCCCCGCATGGCACTGCGGCATTTGCCGCAAGATCACCGTCGCCCGTGTCGATCCCACTGCCTGCGCCCACTGCGGCTCAGATGAGATCACGCAGGAGACCGATGTGCTCGACACCTGGTTCTCCTCCGGCCTGCTGCCCGTCTCTGTCTTCGGCTGGCCCAACATCACCGCGGAAACGCGCGCCGACTTCGACGCGTTCTATCCCACCAGCCTGCTCGTCACCGGCTTCGACATTCTCTTCTTCTGGGTGGCGCGCATGATCATGATGGGCTGCTGGTTCTCGTCGGACGTTCCAATGCCTGACGGCAGCCCGCGTCCGCTGGCCGAATCCGTTCCCTTCAAAGAGGTCTACATCCACGCGCTGGTTCGCGACGCTAACCGCGTGAAGATGTCGAAGACCAAGGGCAACTCGGTCGACCCCCTGGAGATTGTCAGCCAGTACGGAACCGATGCGGTCAGATTCACGTTGGCTTCCATGGCTTCGCCCGGCACCGACATCGCCTTCAACGTAGCCCGCACCGAAGGCTACCGCGCCTTCGCCAACAAGATCTGGAACGCCGCGCGGTTTCTGTTCATGAATGTCGACCGCGCCGCCGAGATCGGGATTACGGTCGATCTCGCCGCGCTGGGTTCGATGCCCACCGTTCCTGCCGACGCACCGCTCGAAGATCGCTGGATTACAGACGCTCTCCACCACGTCACTGCGCGCGTAAATGCATCCCTGGAGAATTATCGGTTCGATGAAGCAGCGAGCGAAATCTACCAATTCTTTTGGGGCAGCTTCTGTGATGCGTACATCGAAAGTGTAAAGCTCCGCCTCGAATTTTCCGAGAATGCCGATAAAGCACGGACCAAATCTGCACTGACCACGCTGGTCAGCATCTTCGAAGCATCATTACGCTTGCTTTCCCCGTTCATGCCTTTCATAACGGAGGAAATCTGGCAAAGCTTATATGAAGGAGATTTTCCTGCCCGGTCCGTCGCTCTCTCGAAGTTTCCATCCGTCGAACTCAACTGGCTAACCGCCAACAGCAGACCAGGAATCGACTCAGTCATCGAGATGGATTTCCTCCTAAGTCTAAAGACGGAGGTCCTCGCACTGCGAAAGGAAATTGGGGTAGAAGAAAAGGTTGCGGTTCCGATTTTGCTGTGGTGCGCGCTCCCGTCCTTCAAAAAGATAATAGATGACAATCATGACTTGTTTATTCGACTAGCCAAGGTCAGCGAGATCAAGCACGCTGCGATGATCCCCCCTGATCTCGCGAAACGCATCGGGTCCAATTTCGAGGTTGCCGTCGATTACGCTAAGCCAAGAGACGTCTCCGCCGAGCGCGAGCGCTTGACAAGAGATATCGCGAAGTATGAAAAAGGGTTGGCCGCCGCAGAGCGCCAGTTGGGCAATGAGAGCTTTCTGGCCAAAGCCCCGGCGCAAGTGGTCGAGGGCCTGAAGAAGCAGGAATTGGAAACGCGGCTGCTGCTCGAAAAAGCGCGCGCCGCGCTCGGAGCCTTGCCTAAGGATTGAAGCACGATGGCACAACGGGAAGAGTCCCAGCAGCCTTCAGCCAACAGCCGGTAGCTAAAAGCTAGAAGCTGACAGCTAGAAGCTGCTGTTCCCAAAGGGAACAGCGAAATGGAATGGAAGAGCACCCGCATCGACGCATTGCTGGAGCAGGCTCTGGTGGAAGATCGGGCCGTGTTCGATTCCACCACCAACCTCACCATCGATCCCGAGCTGCGCGCCACGGCGGCGATCGTCGCCCGCCAGGAACTGGTGGTAGCCGGCCTGGGCGCGGTGCCGCACTTCTTTGAAGTCTTTGCCCGTCTCGACCCGCGCCCCCCGGCGCAAACTCGTTTTGAAGTCGTCAGCAACCGGGAGATCTTCGACGGCGTGCGCGTCCACTCCGGCCAGGTGCTGGCCGTCATCCGCCACAACGCCCGCGCATTGCTCAGTTGCGAGCGCGTCATTCTTAACCTCTTGCAGCACCTCAGCGGCATCGCCACGCTCACCCGCCAATACGCCGACGCCATTCAGGGAACCCATGCCCACGTGCTCGACACCCGCAAGACCGTCCCCGGCCTGAGGGCTCTTGAAAAGTACGCGGTCCTGTGTGGCGGAGGGACAAATCATCGCATCGACCTGTCCAGCGGCATCCTGATCAAGAACAACCACATTTCGCTGGGCGGCGGCATTGCTCAAGTCCTGGCGCGCGCGCTTGAGCGGCGCAAGAAGGGCCAGCGCGTGCAGGTTGAAGTGCGCACTGCGCAGGAGCTCGAAGAAGCCCTCGCCTATGGAGCCGAAGCCATCCTGCTCGACAACATGACTCCGAAGGAAGTAAAGCGCGCCGTCGAACGCATTCGGAAGGAAACCGAGGGGCAACCGACAAGCGAACAGGGCGGGCGCTGGATTCCTACCGAGGCCTCGGGCGGCATCGTGCTTGAAAATATTCGCGCCTATGCCGAGACCGGTGTGGACTTTATCAGCGTGGGCGCGCTCACCCACTCGGCCAAAGCCGCCGACATCTCCATGACCATCACGGCGGAGTGAGCCAGGCTATGTTCGATTTGGCCACGCTGGAATCCGCTGACGGAAATGGGCTTGGGGATTTTATCTTTGCCGGCAAGCTTCATTTTTCTCCGGTTACCGATTCAACCAACAATGACGCCCTTGCCGCCGCCCGCAGCGGCGCACCGCACGGCTCTGTCTACTTTGCCGATGAGCAAACCGCCGGCCGCGGACGCGGCGGCCACGGCTGGCACTCTGCCGCCGGCGAAGGACTTTATGTCAGCGTCCTGCTGCGTCCGCGGATTCCCGCTTCGCGCCTGCCGCTGCTTCCGCTTGCAGCCGGACTCGCCGCCGCCGATGCGATCCGCTCCACCTCTGCTCTCGCCGTCGATCTCCGCTGGCCCAACGATCTGTTGATAGGCCCGCGCAAGACGGGCGGCGTCCTGGTGGAAGCTCACACTGAGGGCGCCGCGGTTGTGTTTGCCGTTGTGGGCATCGGCATCAACGTGCATCAGCGCAATTTTGCACCGGGCCTCAGCACACCCGCAACCTCGCTGGATATTGAGACTGGCAGACGGATTCCCCGCCAGCCCCTGCTTGTCTCCCTGCTAAAATCGCTGCAGCGAGAGACACTCGCGCTCGCCGATGCGTCGGCGGCAGCAGCAGTTCCGGCGCGCGTCGAGCTGGCTTCAACATGGGTTCGCGGCCGCGGCGTTGAAGTGCATGGTCCGCGGACCTGCACCGGCGTTACGGCCGGCCTGGACGAGCACGGATTCCTGCTGGTTCGCACCGCTGCCGGACTGGTGACGGTGCAGACCGGCGGCATCCGCGCCGCGGAGATGAACTGAGAGACACAACCATGCTGCTTGCGCTCGATGTCGGCAATACCAACACGGTGCTGGGCCTCTACCGGCTCGATGGTGAGAAACCCGAGTTAGCCGCGCACTGGCGCATCACCACTCACCGCACCCAGACCGTGGACGAGTACGGAGTCTTCTTCGTCAACCTTTTCGAGATGCACGGCATGGCGCCCAGCCAGGTCGAGCACATCATCATTGCCTCGGTGGTGCCGCCGGTCGAGTCTACGCTGCGCCAGGTGTGCGAAATTTATTTTCACTTGGAGCCCATGTTTGTGGAGCCGGGCATCAAGACCGGCATGCCCATGCTGATCGACAACCCCACCGAGCTGGGCGCCGACCGGCTTGCCGACTCCATCGCCGCTTTCGAGCGCTACGGCGGCCCTTGCATCGTGGTCGACTTCGGCACGGCGACCAAGTTTGAAGTGATCTCGGCACGCGGTGAATACATGGGCGGCGCCATCGCGCCCGGCCTCGGCCTCAGCGCCGATGCGCTCTTCGACCGTGCCGCGCGGCTCAGCCGCGTTGACATCAAGCGACCCGCCAAGGTCATCGGCACCAACACCGTCGGTCACCTGCAAAGCGGACTCTACTTCGGCTACATTGGGCTGGTGGACGGCATTCTCGAACGCATGATCGCCGAGCTCGGCGAGCAGCCGCGCATCGTCGCCACCGGCGGCCTGGCAAGCATGATCGCCGAGGATTCCCGCTACATCCACGAGATCGACGAGTGGCTTACGATCGACGGATTGCGGATTCTCTTTGAGCGCAATCGCACCCCCCGCCCGCGCAGCCGGCCCCACTGAGATTGCCGTGCGCAACTACTTCAACTATTTCACCGAGATCGAGCAACGCTTTCAGCAACGGCGCGGATCGCTGCTGCTGCTTTCAACGCTCGACTGGGCGCTGATCGAAACCTGGCGCGAGGCCGGCATTCCGCTGCAAGCGGCGCTGCGCGGCATCGACGCTGCCTTCGACAAGTACGAAGCTCGCCAGAAACGCGGGCGTATGCGGCGCATCAATGGCCTGGCCTGGTGCGCGCAGGCGGTGATGGAAGCCGCGGTAGAGCTGAATGAAGCCTCGGCCGGCACCGCTACCACTGAAGCTGCGCCCAGCGAATCGGGCTTCGAACATGAGCGCGTTGCCGCCCATCTAGAGGCGGCAGCAACCGCTTTGGATGCCGCTGCCGTTGCTCCGGAAGCATGCGCCTCAACCGCAACGCGGTTGCGCGAACTCGCGGCCGGGGTTCGCGCGTCAATTCAGGAGACCAGTCAGGAAAGCAGTCAGCAGAGCGGTCAGGAAAGCAATCAGAGGAACGCCGCGTACTTCGATCTCGAAACTCTTGAGCGTTCCCTCACCGTGCTTGAAGAGAAGCTGTTTGCCGCACTCACCGCCGCAGCTCCCGAGGAGTTGCTGGTGGGGCTGAAAGTGCACGCGGCCCGCGAACTTGCACCCTATCGGAGCCGCATGGGAGTAGTGCAACTGCGCCAGGTTGAACACCAGTTTGTCCAGAAGCAGTTGCTGGTGCACTACAGCTTGCCGCGCCTCAGCCTCTTCTACATGAGCCAGCAATGAGTCCGCCCCAAGCCCAATCGTCGCCGCCTCGGCTCGTGCAGATCGAGAAGCCCATTTACGGCGGCGCATTCCTGGCCCGCATCGAAGGCAAAGCTGTTTTTGTCCCCCTCGTCTTGCCCGGCGAACAGGCGCGCGTCCGTATCGCCGAGGACAAGCGCGGCTACTCGACTGCGGAAGTCGACGAAATCGTCGCCGCCGCTCCCGAGCGCATTGCACCCGCCTGCCGCCACTTCGGCGCATGCGGCGGCTGCCACTATCAGCACGTGGGTTATGAGACCCAGCTCGCCTTCAAACAAGCCGTCCTGCGCGAAACTCTGGAACGCGGCGGTGTTCGCGCGCCCGGCGAAATCTCCGTACTTGCCGCCGCAACTGAATCGCAGTCGTGGGCCTATCGCAATCGCATCCGTCTCGCCTTCGATGCCCAGGGAAATCCCGGTTATCGCGGCCGCCGGTCTCATGCTGTGATTCCAATCGCCGAATGCCCCATCGCAGCACCGTTGTTGTTCAAGACAGCTCAGATCTTCGCTGAAGCTGCCCGGCAATTCTCGCCATCGTTGCGTCCCAGCGAGATTTCGCTCTTCTGCGATGCTACAGAAACCGCGCTTCTGGCCAGCGTCTTCACCGCCGGCGCCGCAAAGAACCGCTTTGACGATTTCGCCCGTACGCTCGCCGAGCGAATTCCCGCCCTCAAAGGCGTAGAGCTTGTCGCCGAAGGCCGAAGCGGAGCCCGGAATTCAGCCCAATCGCCCCGCACTGTTGCGCAATGGGGCGAGCCGTCCCTCGCCTATCGCGCCGCCGGATTCGAATATCGCGTGGACCACGGCGCATTTTTCCAGGTGAATCGCTGGCTTGTCGACGCGCTCGTCGAGCGAGTCACCGCCGGCCAAAACGGCAGGCTCGCCTGGGACCTCTTCGCCGGCGTCGGCCTCTTCTCGCGCAAGCTAACGGCCGGCTTTGACAGCGTAGTCGCCGTTGAGTCTGCCCCCGAAGCAATGGCGGCTCTTAAAGAGAATCTGCGCGGCACAACCGGCTCCGCCGTGCGAGCCTCAACCCTCGACTTCCTGCGCCGCGCCGGCACGGCTGAGCAGCCGGACCTGATTGTCGTCGACCCGCCGCGCACCGGCCTCGGCGCCGGGATCACAACCCTGCTCGCGGACATCGCAGCCCCGCAACTGGTCTACGTCTCCTGCGACCCCGCGACCCTGGCCCGCGACCTGCGCGCGCTCATCGCCTCCGGCTACGCAATCCAGAGCCTCACACTGGCCGACCTCTTCCCCCAGACCTTCCATCTGGAGACAGTGGTCCACCTGCGCCGCTCCTGATAGGCTTGACCACCACAGCCCTTTTGATTTTCAGGCGCGATGGAATCCGAATCCCCCACCTCCGGGCAGCCCGCTTCCGGCCTGGGCCCAGGCCTGAGTTCCGTTCCCCTGTTCCATGCCGCCTGGCTCTTTGCGTTGGGCATTGCCGTCGCTCATTGGCTCTGGCTGCGGCCCAGCCTCATGCTCGTCGCGCTGGTTCCGGTTGCCGTCCTATGCGTCGTGGCGGCCTTGCGCGCCCAGCGTATTACCTGGCTGCCGCTGGCCGTCCTGTGGTGCATGCTGGGCGCCTGGTGCGCTCTCATGGAGCCTCATCCGGCTCCCGCACCCGCCCTGGCCTCGCTCTCCGACGGCCTTCTCCGCAGCGTGGAAGGAACTGTCGTCGATGCCGGACCGGTGCGCGGCGAGATCGAGCAAAACCTGAACGATGACCAGCCTGCCGCCGCCACGCCCACGCCCCAACCGTCTCAGCGCATCGATCTCCGCGTATCAAGTCTCGAGACGGTCACCGATGCTGAGGATACGCAGACTCCCATCAGTGGCGGCGTGCGGCTAACCGTGCGCTGGCCTGAAAGCGCGGCAACCCAGCCCACCGCCCTGACCTTCACTCAGAGTTTTCATTGCGGCGAGCGCGTCCGCGCCGTCGTCCGGCTGCTTCCGCCTGAAACCTATCACGATCCCGGCGTCTGGAGCCGCCAAGATTTTCTCCTCGATCAAGGCATCACTTCGACGGCTACGGTAGACATCGAACGCGTCGACCGTCTGGGCTCGTCCACAGGCGCGTTTCTGGCCTGCCGTCTCAGCGGTTTGCAGCATGCCACCACCACGCGCCTCCTGGCCCTGCCCGCGACCATGCGCCGCCTTCCCGCGCCCTTGCGCCTCACTCCCGACGACGCCATCATGCTGGCCGCCATGGTCGCCGGCGACCGCACCTACCTGACCCATTCCCTGCGCGTCGGCTTTGAACGCACCGGCTCCTTTCACATGCTGGTGGTCTCCGGCTTCCATCTCGCCATCGTGGCCGCATGCGTCTTCTGGATTGCGCGCCGCCTTCGCCTGCCTCGCGTCCCGGCCACGCTCCTCACCATCATTGTCTCCTTCGCCTACGCGCTCTTCACCGGCTTCGCCACGCCGGTACAACGCTCGCTCTGGATGGTCACCCTCTACCTGCTCGGCCGTCTCCTCTATCGAGAGCGCAGCCCCTTGAACACCATCGGCTTTGCCGCCCTGTGCCTGCTTGCCGTCAGTCCCCGCAGCCTGTTCGACTCCAGCCTGCAAATGACGCTGCTCGCGGTCATTGCCATCGCCGGCGTCGCCGCTCCATTGCTCCGCGGCGCCATCCATCCCTACCTGACGGCCATGCGAGACCTGCGCCTCACCGCTGTAGACGCCAAGCTGGCCCCGCACCTGGCGCAGTTCCGCGTTCTGCTGCGGATGGTTGCTGCTCGCATAAAGGCAGCTGGGCATAACCACCTCGCCTGGCGCATCTTTCCGTCGACGGTGAAGTTCCTGCTCTGGTCTGCCGAGCTTGTGGTGATTTCCTGCGTCGTCGAATTGGCAATGGCCCTGCCCATGGCCGTCTACTTTCACCGCATCACCATCTTTGCCCTGCCGGTAAACATCTTCATCCTGCCGCTGCTTGTTTGTGCTCATGCCGGCCGCGCTGTTCACGCTGCTGGCGCTCGCCGTCTGGCCCCCGGCCGCCGTGCTTCCGGCCATGTTTGTGGCGCTGGTGCTGCACCTCGGCGTTGGCCTCGTGCATCTTTTCGGCTCGCTGGCCTGGGGAGATTTCCGCATTCCCAACCCGCTCCTGTGGCAATCCGCTGCCTTCTGCGCGCTGCTTGCCGCGGCCATCGTGCTGGCGCATCAGGGCGTTTCCAGCGGCCGGCGTTGGCATCGCCCCCTTGCCTGGGTCGCCCTGTTTCTCGCCGCGCTGGCTGCCGTGGCTGCCGCGTCCCATTGAACACCCTCGCAATGCGCTGCTCGTTGAAGCCATCGACGTGGGCCAGGGCGACTCGCTGCTGCTCATCACTCCCGACGGCAAAACCCTGCTGGTGGATGGCGGCGGCTTTGGCGGCGGACCCGCATCAGGCCCCGCAGGACTACGACATCGGCGAGGAGGTCGTTTCTCCAACTCTCTGGGCGCGCGGCATCCGCCACCTTGACGCGGTAGCCCTCAGCCACGCGCACTCCGACCACATGGGCGGCCTGCCCGCCATCCTGCGCAACTTCCATCCCGATGAGCTATGGGTAGGCAACAACCCTCGCGTCGCCGCCTACAACGCGCTGCTCGACCAGGCCGCCGCCCTCCATGTCCGCGTTCGCACCTTCCACTCCGGCGACGCATTCCCCTTCGGCCGCACCCAGGTGGCCGTGCTCGCGCCCTTCCCCAACTACCAGCCCGGCCCCGAGCCCGCCAACAACGACTCGCTGGTGCTGCACGTCGCCTACGGCGCTACCTCAGTAATGTTGGAGGGCGATGCCGAGGCGCCCATCGAAGATGCCATGCTGGCGAGACCGGCCTTCAGAGCACGCTGCTCAAAGTGGGCCATCACGGCAGCACTACCTCCACGCGCCCGGAGTTTCTGGCACGCGTGGCTCCGCAGTGGGCCGTCATCTCCTGCGGCTTGCGCAACCGCTACGGCCATCCCCGCCAGCAAGTCCTCGAAGAGCTGCAAGCCGCCGACGTCCGCACCTTCTCGCACCGACATCGACGGCGCCTCCTGCTTCCTGCTCGACGGAAAGTCCGGGGCGGCGGATCTCCAATGCGGCTGGCGGCAAATCCCATGAAGCGGATCCGGCCGGGGAGTTGCTCACAGGCCACCGCCGCTTGGGTAACGAATATAAGTGCGAATGGGAATGAAACAGGCCGGCCACCGCGATGGGGACGCCCCGCGAAACCAATGCCTCCGAGGTTGTCCCGCCGTTGCCTCACTGACGCTCCGCCCTTAGTTGCGCGATCGCTCGCTCCAGTCCCGGGTCCGGCCTGAGGCGGTCAGCTTCTTCGAGGTGACGGAGCGCTTCAGGGAGGCGGCCGGGGATGCCGGAGAGCGCGACGCCGAGGTTGTACTGCGCATCGGCAAAATCCGGCCTCAGCCGAACGGCGGCTTCGAAGTGGGCAATGGCCTCACGCTGACGATCGGGGAAGCTGGAGAGCGCGACGCCCAGGTTGTTTTCGGCATCGGCATCGTTGGGATCGATGCGCAAGGCGGATTCCAATTCGGCGATGGCGCCGGAGGAGTCGCCAGCCTTGAGCAGCGCGATGCCGCGGCTCAAGTGGGTTTGGGCCGAGCCGCCGGCCTGGGCTGCGACCAGATTACGGCGAGCTTCGTCGTAGGCGGGGTCCAGCCGCAGTGCAGTCTGGAATTCTGCGATGGCTTCGGGCAGGCGGCCGGCCTCTGTCAGGGCACTGCCCAGATTGTTGTGGGGGATGGGTGCATCCGGAGCCAGGAGAATGGCGTCCTGGAATTGCGCGATGGCTTCGGGCAGGCGGCCGGACTTGGCCAGCGCGCTGCCGAGGTCGGTGTGTGCGGGTGCGGAGTCGGGATCGATGCGCACAGCGGCTTCAAGATACGGAAGAGCTTCTGACAGGCGCTGAGGCGAGGCCATGAGGTAATTGCCCAGGTTGTGATTGGCCACGGAATTGGCCTCTGTGACTTCGAGCGCGTGCCGGAACAACGTCTCGCTGTTGCGCCAATACTCGGCCTGGATCCAGGTCGAGCGCGGCGCAAGCCAGGCAGGTGGCTGCGGCCAAGGGGACCGCCAGCACCCTAGCCCGCCACCTTTCTAAAATCTCAGCTCCACCCCACACCAGCATGATCAGAAGGCCCACCATGGGGATGTACATGTAACGGTCGGCGCGGGCCTGGCCACCCACCTGCACCAGCCCTATGACCGGAACAAGCGTGATCACGAACCAACCCCAACCCGTCAACAGGTAGGGCGAACGGCGGCGCAGCACGATCACGCCGGCGGTGACGATGGCCAACAGAAACCCCGCGGCGAGAAGCGGTAAAAAGGCGAAGCTGCGCGGATAAGGATAGAAAACCGCCAGCCGCGACGGCCAGAATGTTTTGAGGATATAGAGTGCGTAGGAAAGCGTCGCGTTTGCCAGACGGGTTTCGAGCGGCAGAGCTTTCACTGCGCCGGCGTGTTCCTGCACCAGGTAGGTGATGGCGGCGGCGGCGCCTGAAAGCACGAGCAGCGGGAGTTTTTCCCAAATGGCCTTGCGCCAGCGCTGCCGCAAACGCGCGAGCGGCCAGTAATCCAGCAGCAACAGGACGAATGGCAGCGTGACCACCATCGGCTTGGCCATCAGCCCCAGGCACAAGCCCGAGGCTACCGCCAGATATCGGCCTGGGCCTGGGCGCTCAGTATATCGGACATAGGCCCATAAGGTGAGAAACCAAAAGCAGGCGCTGAGCACGTCTTTGCGCTCGGCCACCCAGGCCACGGACTCCACATGCAGGGGTGCAATGCAAAGATAAACGCCACCAACGCGCTACGCCAGCGTGAGCCCGTCGCCCGCTGGAGAAACATGCACAACAAGATGGCCGCCAAAGCGTGCAGCAGAACGTTGTGCAGGTGGTGCCAGCCGCTTTCGAGGCCAAAGAACTGGCAGTCGAGCATATGGGAGACCCAGGTCACCGGGAACCAGTTGGCAGCGTCGCGCGAGGTCAGCGCCCATGCCAGCCCCTGCGCGGTGAGCCCCTGCCGGACGTGCAGGTTGCCGGTGGTGTAATCAGGATCGTCGTAGTTGACGAAGTCGAAGTGGCTCGACCTGGGCGTAGACCGCGAAAGTCGCCAGGAGCAGCCCCAGATAAATCAGCAGATTGAGACGCGAGCCGGCGAACGCGGCTGGCTTCTGCGGTTGCACGGGCGGCTTGGCTCGGGGCTTGGGCACAGAAAGATCATTCTATCGATACGTGAAGGCAGACGGCCGGAATCAGTGATGACTTGCCTGTGTACCTGCCCTGCCCGCGACTTTTGGGCGAGAGTTGTGACCGGCGTGAAAAGGCCAGCCATCGCGGAATGCGATGGCCGGCCCATGAGTCAAGAACCGCTAAAGAAGCTGTTGCACCGCGACCCTGCGATGAGGGTCGCGGATGCAAGCTGCCTCAGAAGCGCAACGTGCCTGCGAGTTGCAGGGCGCGGCCGCCGCCGATGCCGTTGATCCCGGTACCGCTGCCCACCGTGCCGGTGACCTGTCCAAAGGTTCCACTGGTGAAGGAACTGGACGGGCTGCCGAACTGGGGCGTGTTGGTGAGCTGGAACGCATCGCAGCGGAATTCGAACGTCCAGTTTTCGTGCAGGGCGAAGGTCTTGAACAGCGAAGCGTTGTTCTGAATGTATCCGGGCCCGCGGAACGCGTTCCTGCCGACGTTGCCGATGCTTTGTCCGTAGACCAGGGGGCACGCGGTCCCCACGGCGCCGGTGCAGCCCGTTGGCTGAGAAAAGACACTTGTGTTGAACCAGTTGTGGCCGGCTCCGATGCCCTTGGGTGTCGAGAAGCCGCCATTGATGTTCGCCATCTGATTTTCGCCGGAGGTGTTGATGCTGGTGCCGCTGGCGGTAATGTCCATTGGCAGGCCGGAGTAGGCGGAAACGACTCCGGAGAGCTGCCAGCCGCCCAGGACGGAAGCAGCCATGCCGGAATTCAGCCATTTCTGGTGCGGCCCGAAGGGCAGAATCCAGGTGACGCTTTCCTCAAAGTTGAACCTGTGGTCAAAGTCGGTCGCCGCATAGGCGTGGCGCTGATCGAGCCAGAAGTAAACGCCGCCGTCGTCGTCGCCGCCCGTCGCGTAGTTCAGGCCTTTGCCCCAGGTGAACGAGGTGGTTACGCCCAGATTGCCCGTGAAGTGACGGTTCAACTGGGCCTGCAGCGACGAGTAGTTTGTCGAATAGCCCAAAAAGTCCTCGGTCACCGACGCCGTTTTCCCAAATGCGATATTCAGCGGATAGCCGGCCGATCCCAGGTTCAGCGCGGAGGCCAGGTTGATGTTCTGGCCAACGCCCATGCGCGTGCCGTGATTGCCCACGTAGCTCAACTGCATGTTGAACTGCATCGGCAAGGCCTGCTGGACCGCGATGTTCCACGAACTCACATAGGGATTGTGGTAGGTGAGCGGAATGTAGAATTCCGACTGGGCGAGGAGAGAGCCGCTGGCGGTAATGATGCCGTTCGAGGGAATGGTGACCGGAACCGGGGCCGGCATGCCGCACTCAAAGGTGAAATAGGTTTGTGTGGTGGAGCATGCGGCTGTGGTGGTGCCGAGCACCGCCGGAGTGTACGAGTTGGCTGCAGTGTAGCCGTTATTGGCGCGGACGGGATAGTTGTACGCGTAGGTATTATCCTCGAACGGCGTATAGCTGATGCCGAAGCCGCCGCGAACGACGGTATCCTCGCTTACACGGTAGGCAAAGCCCAGGCGCGGCGCGAAGTAGTCGTAATGGGTCTGCATTCCCATATTGTTGGGGTTGCCGCCAACGCCGGCGATGACCAGCGTGTTGTTGGTGGGGTTGTAATTGGAGAATCCCTGCGCGGTTCCGGGCGTGGCCGGTGGATACAGTTCCCAGCGCAGCCCAAGGTCCAGGGTCAGTTTGGGCGAAACCTGCCACTTGTCGCCGCCGAAGGCGAAGATCCACCACTGATCGTAGCGCGGGAAGTAGGTGTTGATGTCGCGGCCGGCCGTGTTGGGCTGATCGAGCAGGAGGCTGGCCATCTCGTTGCCGTTATCGGTGGCAGTGCTGCCGCCGGTGCTGCTGCAGTTGGCGCAGGCGGTGCTGCCCTCAGTGAAAGTGATCGCGCCGCGCGCGCTGTAGGTCTGGTCCTGCAGCAGGTTGTCGTGAATGCGCCGCACGTCCACGCCGAACTTGATGGTATGGTTGCGGATGATCTTGGTCCAATGGTTTACCGCATCGACGTTGGTCTCGCCACGTACCCAGGGCAGCGACGCGGAGTAGCCGATGAGCGAGGAGTTGAAGTCGCCCATGTTTATGAGGACCTGGCCGCTGGTGAACTGGCTGATGTTGACGCCGGGAATACCGATGGTTGTGGCATCGTTGGAACCGTAGTCGCTGGGAAGGGCGCTGTTGCCGTAGTGGGCCACGCCGAAGCGCGCTTCGGTGAGCAGGGTGCTGGAAAACGCCCGGTCGTAATTCAGGCCGGTGCTGTACACATGCTGCGTTCCCGTGCCTTCGAATGCGCTATTCGCGGGACCGCCTCCCGCGGGTCCCCACATCGGCGCCTGGTACGTGGTCACGTCCTCCTTCTCGTAGCGATAGCTTAGGTGATCCTTGGGACTGATCTGATAGTCGATTTTGGCATCGTAGCGGTTGGTGGTTTTCTGGAAGGGCAGGTTGGGAGAGGAGTAGTCGTTGGAGACCGCGTAAGTAGCCCAGGTGGACGAACTCCCGTTGTTGGGCGCCTTTAGGAGGCCCATCAGCTTGAGAGCAACGGGATCCACGTAGGTGACTAAGCTCGCATTCTCGGCGCTCGCGGCGGCTGCCGTGCACGGAATCTGATTGTCGGGGTAAGCAATGCGATTCTGGCCGGAGGAGTTGCCCGTTTTGGGGTCGTAGATCTGTCCCTTGCTGCCGTTGATCGCGCCGCTCAGGTCGATATATTGCTGGCCATTGCCCGCCAATGCCGAGTAGGACGAGGTTTTGCATGTATACCAGGTGGGCGAGGGAATGGTTTCAACGTAGTTGTCCGCTTCGTGATCGGGAGAGCGGAAGAAGTCGCCGTAGAAGAACAGCTTGTCCTTCTTGATGGGGCCGCCCACGGCGCCACCGAAGTAGTTGTAGGCGATGTGGCCCGTGCTGGTATTGAAGTAGGCGCGCGCATCCAGGTCGTTGTTTTGCATGTATTCGGTGACCAGGCCGTGGAACTGGTTGGTGCCGGACTTGAGGATCACGTTGGTGACCGTGCCCACGGCGCGGCCCAGCTCAGGCTCATAATTTGAGGTCGCCACGTCGACGGTTTCGATGGCCTGCTCCGGCGGAATCATGACCTGCAGCAAGCCGGTGCGCTCGTCGTCGTCGATGCCCTCAATCTGATAGCTGTTGCCCACGCGGGGCTGGCCGTTGACCTCAGTCTGGATGGAACTGGCGGCGTTAAAGAACTGCGAGTGCTCAAAGATCGGCGGACCCACACCGGGGACCAGGGTAAGAGCAAACTGGAAATTCTGGTTGACCCCGATCGGCATGGAGCTGAGAGCCTGAGCCTCGATGTTGGCGCTGACGTTGGCGCGGTCGGTCTCCATGATGGGAGGCGCCCCGGTGACGGTCACCGTCTCAGTGACGCTGCCCGGCTGAAGGGCAATGTCCACGCGAGTCGTGGTGTTCACGGCAACATCGACGCCGGCCCGGGTTTCCTTCTTGAAGCCCTGCGCCGAAATCGTCACCGTGTAGGTCCCGGGGGTGAGATCCGGAAACGTATAGTTGCCGCTTTCATTGGTGACATCGGTATGAACAATTCCGGTGGCGCTCTCGGTAATGGTCACCGTCGCCTTGGGAACAGTGGCGCCGGTGTTATCGGTCACCGTTCCTACGAGAGTGGCGTTCACCGCCTGTCCTAGAAGTGCCTGGGAAAACCCGAGCACGAGAAGTACGAACATGGACCCGATCATGGGTCTTATCAATTTGCGTAGCGTCATTATGGAGCCTCCTGGCTGAGTGATATCCGGGCATTAAACAATTTCTCATTTAATGCAGCACAAACCCTAGGACGAGTTGCGCAATATGTCAAAAAATAGAATGCGCGCGCTCGTCGTGGATGATCTTCCCTCGGGAAGATTGCAATGTTCCTTGCGTCTGCCGAGTGCCTCATCTCGCGCCGATCTTCTCTGCCGCGAACAGAGGGCCTCGGTGTGCCGCAAAGAGGTTCTGAAAACTTCCGCATGCCGGCAATCATGGACGACACACTCATCCCCTAGCGCTCGTTTAAAGCTGCAGATCGCCGGAGATAGAAAGTTTTCAAACCGAGCGCATTTTTGTCTTCGCAACAGGCCCGCGCAAGGCTGATACCGTATGTTACAAGCGGTTCGGGAGGGGATTGGCCTTATATAATGCTGAAACTAAATCACTTATATATTTCCTTCCGACGGGCAGTTGAAGCCGTTTCTCTCCGTTCTGCGCCTTCGAATTGCCCGTGACATCCCTCGCCAGGGGGGTGTATGATACCCCGCAGCGGAGTAATTGATATCTTTATATGCCTGTGAGTGTTCAACCGCCGGAGCACTGGACGCCTGCTTCTGCCCAGGACCGCGAATTGGTCGTGAGAGAGCTGGATGCGATCCTTGCCAGCTACCATTTTCGCGGCAGCAAGCGCTATCCGGCACTGCTCAAGTACGTCGTCAGCGCCGCCCTTGAGGGCCGCTCCGACGACTTGAAAGAACGCACCCTGGGTGTTGAAGTTTTTGGACGCCATCCCGATTACGACACCAGCGCCGATCCTGTTGTCCGCTTCAGCGCCAGCGAGGTGAGAAAGCGGATCGCGCAGTACTATCACGAGAACGGAGATGGCGCCCGATTGCAGATCGAACTGCCGCTCGGTTCCTACGTGCCCGAATTCCTGCTGCAGGGACCGGATCTGCCCGAGACGCAGGCATCCCCTCGGGACACGAAATCAGCTTCCACACAAGGTCGCTCCCATGAGAATCTGCATCGCTACCGTACTCTGGCCGTGAGCCTGGTTGCGCTGCTGCTGGCGGCCGCCGCGGTTGCAACATACTTATACCGAGGAGCTTCTTCGCCTCAGATCGCCGCGATCGACAAACTCTGGGGACCGCTGTTCAAGCCGCCCGGACCCATTCTTATTGTCGTGGGAACCAGCCACAACGGCACTAAGTTGATTCCGGAAACGGCGGAAACCACCTTCTTCGAACACATGACGGGCCCCTACCATCATGTCTCGCTTGCGATCGCAACCGCGCTGGCAAACCTTGCCGGCGTTCTGCGCCAACACGGCAACGCATACGAGATCAAAGAAGACAATGAAACCAGCCTGACAGACATGCACTCGCGTCCGCTGATTTTGATAGGAGCCACCAACAACGCTTGGACCATGCGCCTGGTTGGTCCCCTGAGGTTTCGTTTCCTGCCGGGTCCAAAATCCCAGGTTCAGGACGCGAAGAATCTGCAGAACACCGATTGGAGCATCGACTTCTTTAAGCCGTACTCCTCAGTTACCACCGATTATGCGATCGTGGCGCGCTACCATGATCCGACCACCGAGGGGCCGGTCATGGTTGTAGCGGGCCTTGGACCCTTTGGAACCGAGGCCGCGAGCGCGTTTGTCGTCTCACCCCAGTACCTTGAGCAGGCGATCAGGCAATTGCCCGCCGGCTGGGAGAACAAGAACCTCGAGTTGGTGCTCAAAACTGAGGTGATTGACGGCAAGGCTGGGCCGCCGGTCCTGGTTTCTTCGACTGTTTGGTAGGCGGGGCGGATCGAATACCGGTGACTCGCCGGGGTATCAATTTGCTGCTTTATGAATCGCCAGCAGCGTCTCGAGCAGCGGCTTGAGCAGCTTCAGATCCAGCGCGTTTGCCCCGTCCGACTTGGCGTTGGCCGGGTCGTCGTGGACCTCGAGAAACAGCCCGTCGATGCCCGCCGCCACCGCGGCCCGCGCCAGCAGCGGAATGAACTCCGGCTGGCCGCCGCTCACCCCGTCCGCCGCCGAGGGCTGCTGCACTGAGTGCGTGCCGTCAAAGACCACCGGCGCCAGTCCGCCGCATCACGGCCAGCGAGCGGAAATCGACCACCAGCGTGTTGTAGCCGAAGCTCGAGCCACGCTCGGTCAGGAACACGCGCTCATTGCCCGTGGAGCGCACCTTCTCCACCGGGTGCGTCATGTCCCACGGCGCGACAAACTGCCCCTTCTTGATGTTGATGGCGCGGCCGGTCTTGCCCGCGGCCACCAGCAGGTCGGTCTGGCGGCAGAGGAACGCGGGAATCTGCAGCACGTCCACCGCCTCGGCGGCCACCTCGCAATGGCCCGGCTCGTGCACGTCGGTCAGCACCGGCAGCCCCGTCTCCCTGGCCAGGCGGCCCAGGATGCGCGTGCCCTCGACCAGGCCCGGGCCGCGAAAGCTCTTTACGCTGGTGCGGTTGGCCTTGTCGTAGCTGGCCTTGAAGATAAGCGGAACGCCCAGATCGGCCGCGATGCGCTGCATGGCGCTCGGCCATGGTGCGCACATGGGCTTCGCTCTCGATCACGCACGGGCCGGCAATGAGAAATAGCCGGCCCGCGCCCACTTGCACCGGCCCGATTTCAAAGGAGTTGCTCACGAAGGCGATTTTACCCCGCCGGACGCATCCGGCGCTTTGCTCATGTCAATGCGGAGCCAACTCCTCCGCATGGGCCCGCGACCATTGCCAGAGCGCCCGCTCCAGTGCGTGGAGCGCCGTAGGGGCGGGAAGATCGCCTTGCGGCTTCACCACTCCGCACTCGGCCAGGCGCTGGAGAGCGCCATTATACTCGGCATAAAAATGGACGTCGTGGCGAGCGTGACCCAGTGCCTCAAGGGCGCGATAGTCCAGCACCGCGTAGCGATCCGGGTAGATCGTGGCCAGAATCGCTGAGGCGATGGAGATGTCCACGCCGCGCAGCGCGATTAACGCGTTGACGGCTTCCTCCACCGGGGTGTCCGGCGAAGCCGCGACAGCGAGAGCGCCGCGGATGTTCTCGCTGCTGTTGCCAATTAGGTAATGAACCATTCGTTCCGACTTCCAGCGAACGATGGTCTCCAGATTGGGCAGCGTGTGTTCGCCGCTGCGAATCGCTTCTCCAGCTTCAAAGGCGGCCGCCTCCAGTTGCCGCTCTCTTTCTCCTGCCTCGTGCCAATACTTCTCTGCCAGTTGCTGAAGTTCCAATTCCGCGGGCTGAAGCTGAAAGTAAGCCATGATGCCGATTCCTCCATCCAAAAACCAACAAACAATAGGCCCGGCAAAAGGCGTTGTCAATAGCAGAGCGCACACCCCAGGAGTAGGGCCACCGGACGCCGCTCGCCGCGAACGGAACGCAGTGAAAAGCGCTGCCACCGGCTTCGGCAACGCCGGGCCTGCCCCCTGGTTTACCCAATCGCCCCTATCGGACGACAATTCCTCGCCTGCAGCCTTCGCCTTTCTACGCTCCCAATTCTCGAAAAATGGGTATGAAGATTACATATTGCCATTTTTAGTGGTAGAATGCCATTTATGAATACCATTGCCGAGATTGACAAGTCCGGTCGCCTCGTCGTTCCCAAAAAGGTCAGGGACACGTTGCGTGTGCGGGCTGGAGATCGCTTCGCTGTGGAAGAGAAGGAGGACGGCATCTTCTTGCGTCCCATTCATCCTGAGGTGCGGCTTGAAAAGAGAGATGGCCTGATGGTGATGGTCGGCGGTCCCACCGCCAACTATGACATCGTGGAAGTGATCAACGAGCAGCGTGAGAGACGCATGCGGTACATCGCCGGCCTGTCCGACGAGCCATGAAGGGCCCTGTGAAAGTCTTCCTGGATACATCGGTTCTAATTGCGGCGAGCGACGCCGAACATCCGGATCATGAACGCAGCCGGCCATTGCTAGCGAGCTGCCACACCCCACACTACCGCATGCGCGGCGCACACCCTGGCCGAAGTGTATGCGGTGCTTTCCCGGCTACCGGCAGCGAAACGGCAGCGTCCCGAATTGGCAGGGCTGCTCGTTGAACAGATTATCGGTAGAATAGCCGTCGTTTCGCTGACCGTAGAAGAGTATGCGGCAACGATTCACAAAACGGCTCAGTCGTTGCTCGCCGGCGGCATCGTCTTTGACGCGCTGCTGCTGGCTTGCGCTCGCAAAGTCGAGGCCGAATGGATCTACACATGGAACTTGCGACATTTCCGGATGGTCGCACCGGATTTGGCGGAGCGGATCGTTACGCCGTAAGCAATGACTTTGGTGAGCCGATAAGGTCTTGGAGATTCCATGCGGGTAACGCTCGACATTCCGGATGAGATTCACGCCAGGTTGAAGACACTCGCCAGGGAAGAAGGCACGACCATGCGGGCGATTGTCTTGCGGGCGATCGATGCTGAGTTGCATCGCAAGAGCACGCCCACAGTCTCTAAACAAAGGAAAAGGTTCGGACTGCCGCTGATTCGTTCGAAGAGGCCAGGAACCCTGAAGCTCGGCGAAAAAGGCGTCTACGAATACATTGATTTCCCTTGATGTGTTGCTTTGCCCACTCGCCTCACTCGATGGGCAGGCCAGGTTTTCCATCTTGGCAATTTGGGCATTTGCGCAAGTGGATGTCGCTTCCGTTGGCACCGTAGACGTGGCCACAGCAAGAACAGCCGAGTTGATAAACGGACTGGCCATGATCGGTTCCAGGCAGGCCGGTATTGCGGATGACCACCTGACCATTTCTGTTTACATACCCGATACCACTACTGTCCGGTTAAAAGTCGAACAGATTCAGTTGGTTGGGATCAGGGGGGCATTTCGATTGTGGAATCGGTGCTGAAGGGCCCGTGAAATGGGCATTTTCTCGAAGAACGTGACCGACAGAATCTGGAGAAAAGTGTAGAGGGAGCCGGGCAGGTTCAGCCGCTTCTTGACGATGGCGATCAGCACGTAGACGGCGACGGCGATCCAGATTTGCGTCTTGACCGCGTTCTCGGTGGTGCCGAGAAAGCCTTGATGCGCAGGTGCTGCTTGATCCATTTGAAGAATAACTCCACCTGCCAGCGGCTCTTGTAGAGCGCGGAGACGGTGAGGGCAGGCAGGGTGATGTTGGTCAGGAAGATGAGCGTTTGCCGGTCTCGGGATCGTGGAAGCGGATGCGGCGCAGATGGGAAGGATAGTCGCGATGGCTGCGGAACCCCTTCAGGCTGACGCGTCTGGTCGCAGATGATGCCGCTCGGCTGGTCGGCGGGGCGGGAATAGACGCGCCGGGCACGCTGATCGCTCTGGCGCGGGTGACGAAGAAGCTCCGGCCAGGTGCATGCGGTAGAGGCGGAGGAAATCCAGATAACCTCGATCCATGATGTAGAATGCTCCGGGCTCGACACGATCTCATCGAGCATGTTGACATCGTGCATCTCCGTCGTGATGTGAATGAAGGCGGGAATGGAGCCGCGCAGATCCAGCAGCGTATGCAGCTTGATGGCCGCCTTGGTGGATCGGAAATGCGCCCAGGGAAACAGGCTCAAGCACAAATCGATGGTGGTCGAGTCCAGCGCGTAGACGGCCGTCGAGTTCCATGCCGAGGGTTTCGCGCGTAGAGCCTGCGCGCCTGAGCGATCAGCCGTTGGGCCAGTTCGGCGTAGATGCGCCAGTCGCGCAGCTCGTTGGCATCGGCCAAGGTGGTGCGGCGCACCGGTGCGCGAATGCCCATGGATACAGCTTGTTGGCCTGCGCGTTCAGACAGGCTTCGATGTCGCGCAGGCTCTCGCGATAGGTCAGTTGCGCGAAGGCCATGACGCGAAACTGCTCGGCGCAGGTGAGCGCGCGCACACCGGCATCGCCGCCGTGCCGTTCCACGATGCGTGCGAACGACGTCCACGGCACGAACTCCATCACCTGCGCAAACAGCATCTTGCCGGCATTCATGGCGGCCTCCAGAACCGATCTCTGGAATCAGCATCGCGGCAATTTCAAATCGACACCACCCCAAAACCGTCTGCAACCTGCCGCACACCAGCAGCTTGCAGAACGAAACGCATGAGTTAACCGGACAGTAGTGAGCCCTGGCCAATCAGCAGGTCGCGTAGCCAGCGCGTTCAGCGCCGGGAGGCAATCATGGGAGAGATCAGCATTCTGCGTCCGCGACGCAGCCTCGTCAGCATTCCGGTTGTCGAAGCCGTCTACTGCGAGAGTTGCGGCTCGGTCTCGAACTCCATCGGGGGATGTTGCGGGGTATGTGGCAACATCTCTGTTTGGCCGCTGGCCGAATTTGTGCCGCAGCCGCCGATGGGGCCGCACTCCGGCTCGGTATCGGCTCGGCACTTCGCACCCACCATGCGAATCGAACTGGCCAGAGCGGCGTAATGGACCCGATAGGATACGCTGCCCATCGCTATTTGAGGAAGCTCAATCAGGAGGTCCGCCATGGACACACCATTGCTTTCCAGGCCCGACCTGTTCGCCCACCGGGAGGCGCTTCGGCTTCCCGCATCGAAGGTGGTCGAGAAGCTGGTCGAGATCGTTGGGCGGAAACTGACCGCGTATATCGGCGGCGTCAAGGACGCGCGGGCTGTCGATCGTTGGATCGCCGGAGGCGAGATCTACGGCGACGCTGAGAGCCGGTTGCGGTTTGCTTTTCAGGTGGCGCGCATTTTAAGCGAACACGATTCGCCCGCCGTCGTGCAGGCTTGGCTGACGGGCGTGAATCCGGAACTGGGAGACAGAGTGCCGCTGCGCCTGATGCGCGAGAACGAGATTGATGCGGTGGCGCCAGCCATCCTGAGCGCCGTCACGGCCTATCTTAGCGGCAAATAGCCATGCAATACCCATAACGCTATACGGATAACATATTCATCGTAATAGTGGTACAATACATTTAGGAGGTAAATGGTTGGCTGTTACACTCAGTACCGTACGAGAGACGCAGACGGGAATCGCCGGCCGGTTCAAGGCCCGGCGTCTGGCCATGAACCTTACACAGGGCGAGTTGGCCGCGCGCTCGGGTGTGACCCTCGGTTCGTTGAAGCGGTTTGAGCGTCTTGGATTGATTGCTCTCGATTCACTGCTGCATTTGGCCTTGGTGCTGAATTGCCTCGACGATTTCGACAAGCTGGCCGCGGAAAGCACGCCCATCTCAGCCACTCAATCGCTCGACGCCCTGCTGGCCAAGCCGGCGCGGCGGAAGAGAGCGACGGGCAGAAAAGGAAGCAGCCATGGCATATAGTCCGACAGAGTTGCTGACGGTTTATCTGGACGCACGCGGCCCAAGCAGCACTGCGGAACG
>CAVRAQ010000014.1:0-1316607 GCA_963718985.1 uncultured Acidobacteriaceae bacterium | reverse complement strand
ACCGCAGCCGCCAGATACATGAACGCAAAGATCCAGATGACGCCGGAGACGCCAAGCAAGGGCAGAAAGACGCCCGCGATGGCGGGCCCGATCCAGGTACTCATGCCGGAGCCGAGGTTCATGATCGACATGGCGGCGCCCTTTGACTCAGGCGCCAGAACGGCCATGATTGCGGCGATGGGGACAAAGCCCGCAAGCGCAATGCCGTAGGCCATGCCGGCGGCCACCACCAGCGGGTAATTGGCTCCAAAGATATGGGGCACATAATACAGGCCCAGCGTGGTGAAGGCGCAGCCGCAGGCGCCGGCATAGGTGATGGTCCTGCGCCAGCCGATCCGGTCTCCGACATAACCCCAGAAGAGATTGGCGACCACGTTGGTGGCGAACATGATGCTGAGAATCTGAAGCCACTGCTCGAGGGTGAAGCCGATGACGTGAATGAAGAAGATGGGCAGAAAGACAAGGAATCCGAACTCCGACGTGGTGGTGATGGTGGCCACGATTCCGCCCAGGCCGACCCTGGGGTGCTTCCACACGATCGACACGCCAGTCAGCAGGACCCTGAGCGGGTTTTCGCCGGTTGTGGAAAGCGGAGTCGACCCATGTTTTTCATTCACGCCGAAGAGCACGATCAGGCCGCCCGCGGCAACCAATGCAACGGAGACCCAGAGTGTCTTGTAGAAGCCGAGCAGAGGCACGGAGAAGCTGGCCAGCAGGGCTCCCAGCGTAGGCAGCCCCCCGGTGCGGGCCGACCAGAACCAGCCGATGGCGGTGGCAAGATAGCGCTCCGGCGTGACGGCAGCGACCCAGACCAGGAAACCGTAAGCGAAAAGCGGATAACCGAAACCCCTCAATCCATAACTCAAGACAATGATCGCGTAATTAGCGTGAGCTATGCCAAGCAGGAGAAACGGCATCTCAAAACCGAGCCAGATGAGCAGCCCGGCCCACATGACTTTCTTTGGCCCGAAGATGTCAGAGAGCGCTCCGCTGAGCCATGAAGCCAGTGCAGCGGTGGCCCCGTAGGCTGTAAAGACGAGCGCGACCCTGGCGGCGCTGAAGTGGAGGTCGACGAGCAGAGGCGAAAGAAAACCAGCCTCGACGCCGTCGCCGATCATGAAAAGCAACAGGCCCAGGTAGCCAATGGCCAACTCGGGGTGCATGCCGATGCGCTCCGCAAACGGGATCTCTGTTTGCGTCATATTGTTTGTCATGGCGCCTGAACCTGTTCGAGCATCTGCGTAATCGCTGCGCGAACGCCATGGCTGCGGAGTTCGTCGAGGCTCGTTTGAACTTTGCTAACGAGTTGCGGATGCGTGAAGGCAAGCTCACCGAAGAGCGGCCGGACGGAGAGCGCCAGACTTGCGTCGCTGCCGCCGGCATCGAGAAACGGCTTCAGGTATTCGAGAGACGGATCGGAGATGGTGAGAGCGCGTCCGTTCTCGTCGCGGCCGCCGAGGTAGTGGAGCCAACTGGCAATGACGAAAGGCAGAACGCGCGGATCGCTCTTTGCGCTGAGAAGGTCTTTGAGAGAAGGCACGATGAACTTTGCGATCTTGGCGCAGCCGCCTGAGCAGATGCGCGCCACCTGATCGTGAATTGCCGAGTTGGAGAAACGCCTGACGATCGTCGCCGAGTACTCGTCGAGGTCGATGCCGGGCAGCGTTTTGAGCGTGGGGCGCACCTCGGCCATGAACTCCGTGAGCAGCCTGCGCAGTTGCGGGTCGCAGGCGGCATCGGCAATATAGCTGTAGCCGAGCAGGTCCGCCGCATAGCCAATGGCGGAGTGGCCCCCGTTGAGCAGGCGCATCTTGGTCATCTCGTAGGGAGCCACATCGCCGGTGATCTGCGCGCCCGCCAGCTCCCACTCCGGCCGGCCCGCGGCAAAGGCATCTTCAAGAACCCATTGCCGGAACAGTTCCGAGACCACCGGGGCAAGATCGAGAATGCCGAACTTGCCCGAAATGGTGGCGCGGTTTTCTTCGGTCGTCCGGGGAGTGATGCGGTCCACCATGCTGCTGGGGAAGGTAACGTTGGTCTCGATCCATTTGCGCAGAGCCGCACTGCGGGCCTCGGCAAACGAGATCAGCGCGGTGCGCGCGGCTGCGCCATTGGCTTGCAGGTTGTCGCAGGAGAGCAACGTAAACGGCCCGCGGCCAAGTTTCATGCGCCGTTCGCACGCCTCGGCCACATAGCCCACCCATGTCCTCGGGCGGACCGGATGCTCGAGGTCGTGGCGGATTTCCGGATGATCGACGAGGAAACCGCCGGATGCGTCCTCGATAAAATAGCCGCCCTCGGTTACGGTCAGAGAGACAATGGCGCACTCGGGAGCACTGAGCCGGTCATGCACAGCTCCACACGATTCCGGAGCGTACAGGTGGCCCGTGAGCGATCCAATGACACGATAGCTCTCCTCGCCCGAATCGACAAGCAGGAGCCCATAGAGAAAGTCCTGCTCCACCAGCGCCGAATGAATCAGCTTGTCGGCGGGGAGCAGACCCACTCCGAATTCGCCCCATGGTTTCGATGCGCCGAGGGTCAGCAAGTCGTCAAGATAGACCGCGAGATGAGAACGGTTGAATCCTCCCACGCCAATATGCACAAGCCCTGGAAACATTCGGCTTCGATCATAGCCGGGGCGCGTAATTTTGGCGGCGAGTTGAGCAAGCGTGGAATCACGAAGGAGGGCGGAATCCTGCCCTGTGTGTGCGGTCATGGATCGGGATCTCCTTTTTCACCGCTGATTCTCTCAAATTCTACTGCCCGTGGACCGGCTGGCCGAAGTTGTGGCCATCGCCTGACCGCTTTGCGCCTGGCCCCCATGGGGGCCAGGAGCAAAACAACCCCAACCCAACAACCTGCCAACATGCTAACGAAGAACGAAAGTGCGAAAAACTCTGGACGCTACCCTGGACACTACCACCGCTTCTGCGCTTCGCCTTAAAGCCGGAATCCGAAACTCCCGAAGATTCGCCCCTGCTCCGGTCAAGCCGCTCCCCGGTGCTCCAGGCCGACGCGCCTTCCAATGCGTCATCCGCCGTGCTGAACCGCTGCGCTCCAGCCGCCTGTTGACGGACAATTCCTTTCCACTGGCCGACATAGTCCAAAGCCGTTGGTCGAGATTCTGTTTCTCCCGACCGCTGACACGCAGCGGGGCAGCGCAGAAACTTGTTGCATCAACGGAAAGGCCGCTTGGAATGATCTCCCCATAGGCACTCCTACGCTGATTCTGCTTTAAACCCATCCGCCATCGATTACGTAGCTCTGGTTGGTGATTGCGGAACTATCGTCAGCGGCAAGAAACAGGACCAAACGCGCTACATCTTCAGGAGTTATCATCCTCTTCAATGCCTGCTTGTCCAGTACCTGAACCTTTAACCGTTCGTTGAGCCAGAGCCGCTCTTGTCGCTCGGTGAGGATCCAGCCGGGCATGACGCAATTCACTCTGATGTTGTCACCACCAAGTTCGTGGGAAAGCGTACGTGTGAGCCCGACGATTGCCGCCTTTGAGGTGACGTAGACAACCTGATTTGTGGAAGGGATTATCCAGCCGATCGAGCTCATATTGATGATTGATCCCCGCTGAGCTTTCTGCATCGATGGAATGACCGCTTGAGACATGAAGAACTGGTGTTTCAAGTTGACGGCGATCGCCTGGTCCCAAAACGCAGGTGTGACTTCAGCAACCGCATGCCGAGTGTCATTGCCGGCATTGTTTACCAGGACATCGACCTTGCCGAACTCTGCCACAATGCTTTGTACTGTCACTTGAAGTTCTGAAATCTCAGTCAGGTCGCAGCGAAAGTAAACGGGGGCATGCGCACCCGCCAACGTCAATCTTTCGATGAGTTTTTCTGCTGCTTCATCTTGAATGTCCAGGAAGATCACTTGGGCATTCTGCGCCGTAAATGCTTCTACGATTGCTTCGCCGATACCGGTCGCGCCGCCAGTGATTACAATGACCCGATCTCGGAGGCTCGGATAGGTTGCGAATGCGTTGGCGTTTTCCATCAGAAGGTTTCCTTTATACACTGTCCCTAGTGTGCCTCGCGTGTGACCACGGTCCCTCGGCAACCAACCAGAAAGTCGAAGTCAGCGCCTTGCGATGCCTGCATCACATGCTGCACATACATTTGCTGATAGCCTCCGTTAACCGGAGGTGGGATTGGGGTCCACGCGGCGCGTCTGCGAGCCATCTCTTCGTCCGTAACATCGAGATGTAGGCGGCGCGCCTCAACGTCGAGTTCGACAAAATCGCCGTCCCGCACTAGCGCGAGCGGTCCGCCGGAGGCGGCTTCGGGGCAAACGTGCAAAACCACAGTTCCGTATGCAGTTCCACTCATCCTGGCGTCAGAAATGCGGACCATGTCTTTAATCCCGCGAGCAAGAAGCTTCGGCGGCAGCCCCATGTTGCCAACTTCCGGCATTCCCGGATACCCTTTGGGGCCGCAATTCTGCAGGACAAGTACGGAGTCCTCGTCCACGTCGAGATTGGGATCCAATACCCGCTGCTTGTAGTTTTCGATGGAATTAAACACGACTGCGCGGCCACGATGACACATTAAATGGGAAGACGCGGCAGAAGGCTTAAGTACGGCGCCGTCCGGAGCCAGATTCCCACGCAACACCGCCACACCGCCATGCTCCACAAGCGATTTGTTGAACGGCCGAATGACCTCTTCGTTCCAATTTGGGGCGTCCTTGCAGTTCTCCGCGATTGTGTTCCCTGTGACGGTTAGCGCATTCGAATGGAGCAAGTCACGACTAGCGAGCGTTCTGATGACGGTTGGAAGTCCACCCGCATAGTAGAAATCTTCCATGAGGAAGCGGCCCGAGGGCATCAGATCGACGAGGGTTGGAACGTTGCGTCCAATTCGATCCCAATCATCGAGCGTCAGTGGGACGCCTATTCTTCCGGCGAGAGCGAGCAGATGGATCACAGCGTTCGTCGATCCGCCAATTGCGGCGTTGATGCGAATGGCGTTCTCAAATGCGTTCCTCGTCAGGATCTTCGATAAGGTAAGATCCTCATGAACCATCTCTACAATCTGACGTCCGGACATATGCGCAAGCACCCCGCGGCGCGAGTCCACCGCTGGAATCGCCCCGTTCTGAGGGAGTGCGATTCCCAGGGCTTCAACCATGTTCGCCATGGTCGAGGCGGTTCCCATGGTCATACAGGATCCTGCAGAACGGGACATGCAAGCTTCGGCTTCGCTGAATTCCAACTGAGTCAGAGTTCCAGCTTTCAGTTCTTCGCTGAATCGCCATACGTCCGTACCCGAGCCGATATCCTTACCCCGATATTTCCCGTTGAGCATGGGTCCACCCGAGACAACAATCGCAGGAATATCGCAGCTTGCAGCTCCCATGACCAGGGAAACAGTAGTCTTGTCGCAACCGCACAACAGCACAACACCATCGATCGGATTGCCGCGAATGCTCTCCTCCACATCCATGCTCACGAGATTGCGGAAGAGCATGGCTGTGGGGCGAAGGGTCGATTCGCCGGTGGACATTACAGGGAATTCAACCGGCAGGCCGCCGGCCTCCCAAACTCCATGCTTCACATGCTCCGCGATTGCGCGCAGATGCGCATTGCATGGAGTCAATTCTGACCAGGTGTTGCAGATACCAATTACCGGCCGGCCGTCGAAGACATGGCTTGGAAATCCTTGATTGCGCATCCAGCCACGATGGATAAAGCCGTCTTTGTCGTCCCGGCCAAACCAGGCTGTAGACCTGAACGAGTTCTTTTGTTCGGACATCTTGATGAACTCCAGTTCTATGAGAGCTTACGTGATGTGACGCCGGTCTTGTTTTTCAAGAGAGCTTTGGTCTGAGTGGCAATGTCCTTTGAGGTCTGGCCCAAAATGACCAGCATTGCGTTCTCTGCCTGATCGCCATTTCGAGCTTCAATTGCATCCACCACCACCCCATGGAGTGGGAGAGTCTTCCGGTAGAGATCGCTGTTGCTGCTGGTAAGGCGAAAACTTGCCCTCAATGCGGCCTGAATCAGTGCACCGAAAGGCCTCATAAAGGCGTTGTGCGTTGCCTCAAGCACAGCCAGGTGGAAGCGCAGATCCGACTCGACCGAAGATGGCAGGTCCCCTGTAGCACGTTCCATCCCCAGATGTGCGTCTCGTATCGCAGCCAGATCTTTTGAGGTGGCACGGATCGCCGCCATACGTGCCGCAGCCGGTTCAACAACTCTTCTAACCTCCATTAAGTCGGTCAAGCCTGGAGCTATTCCTGCACCCGAAAACAGCCAGCCCAAAACCTCTGGGTCAAGCATATTCCAGTCGGAACGAGGCCGCACCCTGGTCCCCGTTTTGCGTCGCACCTCGACGAGCCCTTTTGAGGCAAGGACCTTGATAGCCTCGCGCAGTGCCGTCCTGCTGACTCCAATTTCTGCACCGAGTGCAGACTCGTTCGGCAACACGGCCCCTGGTTTGATGCTTCCCCGGGCAACCAGCGACCCTATTCTGCCGGCAACCTCGAGGTGAAGGCTCGGCCTGGAAAGGGAAACAGATGCAACCGGCATAAAATTGGTCTTTCCGATCACGACAATCAGTATACATATGATGTTTGAGATGTGTATACTCTCTTTTGTTCAGAAATCAACGCTGCGGATACGGCTCTGCCATGCATCGCGACGCTGCTGAATTGGAATCGAACCGATGTTCTCTGTTCACGCGACCAGTCCGGAGCCTTCGCAACCTGAGTGCATCGCCGACTACTCCTGCGAAATAGGCGAGAATCCCCTCTGGCACCCGCTTGAGAAGCGCCTCTATTGGTGCGACATACCCAATGGCCGCATCTTCCGCTTTGACCCGGCGAGTGGGATTCACGAGAAATGCTTCGAGGGCAGAACCGTCGGCGGTTTCACGATGCAGGCCGACGGATCGCTTCTTCTGTTCATGGATCGGGGCGCAATTACAAATTGGAACGCGGAGAAACTCGTCGAAGTGCTTCCAGCGATTGCGGAGGAGCGCTCCTCCCGATTCAATAACGTCATTGCCGACCCTATGGGTCGAGTCTTCTGCGGCACGATGTCGAGCAGCGAAAAGAAGGGCAGTCTCTACCGGCTTGACCTCGATGGATCGCTCCATTTGGTGCTGAATAACATAGGATGTTCAAACGGCATGGCCTTCACGCTGGATCAAAAAGGCTTCTACTACACGGATTCATTCGCCCGCGAGATCTATCTTTTCGACTACAACGTCGAAAATGGGGCGCTCTCTAATAGGCGAGTCTTTGCGAGATTCGAGGAGTCCGATGGACTTCCAGACGGAGCCGCGCTCGATGCCAATGGCTGCCTCTGGTCGGCGCTTTGGGATGGCTCGTGCATCGTCCGACTCCTTCCCACTGGACAGATCGAGAAGAAAGTCTCTCTTCCGACTCGAAAGACGTTGAGCCTCGCATTCGGTGGAGCCGACTATGTGGACATCTACGTCACTACTGCAGGTGGAAATACGAAAAACGAGGACGGAACCCTCGCTGGGGCGCTCTTTCGATTAAAAGGACACGTACGCGGAGTACCGGTCTGCCCAGCCGTTTGTCAAATCTGAAGTGCACCAGATTACAATTACGGCTTAACAAAGCAACTGACATGCGGAGCCAATCTTGGGCGAAGTGTGCAGACCTTAGGAGCTTACGAGCGAAACGATGGCAACGTCACGGCGTGACTATTTGAAGCAGATGCTCTTAACGGGTGCATCGCTGGCTGCAGCGTCCCATGTCGCAGCGGACCAGGCGGCTGAGTCCGGCCTAAAGCCGCAGCCCTCGGCAGATCTCTTTGCCGCAACCCATGAGCAGCGAATTACCTGGTGGCGCGAGGCGCGCTTCGGCATGTTCATGCACTTTGGGCTGTACAGCGTGCCCTCGCGCGGGGAGTGGCTGTTGGCGGACGAGGCGGTATGAATCTTTTGCCCCCTACACGACGCGACTTTCTGATTCTTGCCGGACTTGCCACGGGCAAACTAGGCCTTGAAGCGGAGCCGGTGCGCCTCGGCGGGTACCTGTTACGACCGGCGAGCACAGGCGCAGAGCAGGCGCGGCCCGGAAACCCTGGGGGATTTACCTCGCTTGCAGCAGTGTTCGCTGCCCCGTGCAGTCCATTCTTCGGAGTCAGAATGGAGAGCCGCGTCGAGTCCTTTGGCAATGGCGCGGCCGGACAGAGGGCAAAGAGGGTCGCACGCGATCCAGAGACCTACTACATGGCTGACGGCATCAGCGGCGAAGAAGAACCGCACAGTTTCTTCCTCAGCTTTGAAATCAGCAATCAGCAGATTCTCTGCTCCGCAACTTCTACAGGTTGTCTGCAGAACCCGCTCGTGTACTCCAGGCAAGTGAGCGCGCACCGGCGTGGGAAGAGCTTTGAGAGTCCGGACCTGCTTGGCGGAAGCGCCTGGAGCTTCGGCTTGCAGCGGGAAGGAGGCAGCCCGCAACGCCTGCCTATGACCCACGGTTCTACGGTGAAGCTTCTGGACGCTCTCTACCCAATCTTCGAACATGAGTGTGAGGGATTGCAGTTTGCAACCCTCGCATTTGCACCCGACGGCGGAAGCAACATTGCACAGAACCCGCGGGCGATTGTCGTTGTGATGCAGGTACGCAACCCATCTCAGGAAAGGTGGAAGGGCGCGCTGCTGACGCCCGCGCTCGAAGACGCGAGCGGGCCGGCAACTGCCGCGTGGATTGCGAGTCCTGCCGAGAGTCCGCACCCGCGTTTCACCGAGCATCCGGTACCCATTGCACCGGGTTATGAAGCGATGGTTTGCCTCGATGGAACGGAGTGGTCCGGCCGGAAAGCGGCGATTGCGATGGAGATTGCGGAGAACGAGACGCGCTACTACTCATTCGCGCTGTTGCTTGACAGCAGCGCAGATAGAGTTAAGCAGACGGCTGCCCTGGTGCAGCGAATGAGCGCACTCGATTGGTTTAGCAGTACCTGGAAAGCGAATGCGCAGCGCTACGGCAGGCTTGCGATCGAAGGCGGCGAATACTATGCGGATTTTCTCCGCCGTCAGGTCGAGGAGGATCGCAGCGCCGCCATGATGTCGGATAGAGGAGAACTCTTCGACGGCGGGCCGAGCGGCGCAACCTTCTCGCTCGCTTACTTTCAGCCGGAAATTCCGGCCTACGGCCTGCGTGCCGTGAAGGATTTCAAGAGGAGGCCGGCGGGCCAGCGGCCGTACTCAGATGTTTCCTACTCGCTGACCAACTCACTGGGGTTGCTGCCGTGGGCCGGCCTCTACTATCGCATGACTGGGGATGCGGAGGCCTTTAAGGAAAACGCTGGCTTCCTGGTATATGCCGAGGAGACGCTGGCCGACATATTGGGTACGCGCGCCGGCGATGCCTATCTTTTCCCGTCGAAGATGCTGTGGGATGGGCCCACCCCCGGCGACTATAACACGGGCGCTAATATTCTGGCCTGGCTTGGCTTTCAGAGTTCGGCCCGGATCGCCGGGGAGGTGTATCGCCGCGGCGATCTGCAGAGCCAGTGGCAGTCGATTGCGGACAGGATCCATGCCGACTTGTACAAGCTCTGCATTGGCCCCAGCCCCATCGGCCCGCGCTTTTATCAGGGCGCCAACCGCGATGGAAGCTTTGTGCATGGGCATGACGGGGAAGAGGCCTTCACAACGATGGCGGCCTTCTTTGGATTCTGTGAAGCCGACGAGCCCGCGCTGATGCGCCATGCGAAGTTGGCCTTCACAGGCGACAACCCGCTGTATGCGCCGGAGGTCGATGGCATCTGGTGGGACTCGAAGACCTTTGGCAACGGCACCACCATGCCGGGGCAGATCGCCAAACTCATTGCAGCGAGCGACGAACGCGAGCTGGCTGCGAACCTTGCCGGGTTGCGCAAGCTTGTCGACCTGGATGGCTCCCTCTGGTGGTGGCCCTATCTCTACCCGTGCGCGGATCCGAGGGTGGTCGAGCGGCGCGGCCATCCTGCCGACACCAGCAAATGCGGCTACGCCGCGGCCGTGTACGCGGCGGTGTTTCTCACCAATATCCTCGGCATCCTGACGGACACTCCAGCGCGTGAGGTAAGCTTCCGGCCCTTTACGCCGTGGCCAGCGGTTCACTGGGATGATTGCCGGCTTGGCCCGGCACTTTTTGACTTCGATCAGCACTTTGCGGGCTCGGATTGCTCGACGTCCGTAGTGAACAAGAATTCGATCGAATGCAAGGCAACACTGGAAATCACGCTGCCCGGCAGATTCAGTTCAGCTCGCGCCGCGACGCATGGCATGTCCGGTGTTGAGTTGAGAAGAACGACACGGTTTGGAAGACCTGCAGTACGTGCTTCCGGGGCAGTGGGCGCCGGCGACAAGGCTGAATTGATCCTGGATATGAGTTGAATCACAATGGTGTTGAACCAAGGGCATTGGCTCTGCAGGTAGCAGTTCACAAACAAGGATTTGAGACTCCACACCCTTGCAGTGGGGTCATTCGCTGCGGCTGACATCTTGCCGGCTCGAATCCGCAATTTGCGCGGTCCACCCAAAGTTGCATGAGGCGTTGGCCGCAGATCCGGGCACAGACTTAGTGATTGGAGAAGAAAATGGTGATGAAGAACATCGGCAGAAACTCTCTGAGCATGAACAGGCGCGCTTTTATCCGCGGCGCCAGTCTTGTTGCAGCAACAACGGGTCTGGCAATCAGTCGCCCAATATTTGCTCTGCCGGGCGAGACAAGAAAACATCCCAGACCGATAGCGCAGATGGAACTGGATTTGAACCATATTCATAAGTGGGATGATTCAAACGGGGACACCTGGGACCCATTCTGGGCTGACGATGACGGCCTCTACTCCTTCAACTGTGATGGCAGGGGGTTCGGGAAAGCGCCGAAGAATCTCGCCTTCAACCGTTTTGAGGGAAGTAGCATCGAAGAACTCCAGGGGTTCCAGGTCAATTCGATGGATGGGTACGGTCCTGCGAACCAGCACGGGCCCGACAATGCCACATGGAAGGCGTGCGGCCAGGAATGTATTGATGGCATCTTCTATGCGTTCGTTGCCCGCAATGTCTATGGAAATGAAAGTCATGACCCGCTCATGCGGCAAACCGCGTTCAATGCGAGCCTCATCAAATCGGAGGATCGGGGCCGGACCTGGGTGCGTTCTGCAGTAGACAATTACGCCAGGCCCATGTGGCCCGGTCCGTCCTTTGGCGCGCCATTCTTCGTGCATTACGGAAAGAATGGCGGAAGCCTCAGCATCGATCGATCAAATGAGTTCGTCTACGCAGTTTCGACAAATGGTTTTTGGAATGACGGCGATTCGCTGATTCTAGGGCGCGTTCCGCGCCTTGAACTCCCTAAGTTGGATGCTTCTTGCTGGGTGTACTTTCAAGGCGGTAATGGCCTGTCAAACGGCGCATGGTCTGCCCAGATTTCGGATGCCCAGCCGATTCTCGGGTCACCGGCGCGATGTGGACAGGGACCCATCACCTACATTCCGGCGTTGGGCGCATACCTGCTGATTTCCTGGTATAACCCCAGGCCGCTCCGCAAGTGGTATCAACCGGATGAAATGAAGTATGACTTCTATCAGGCCGAGCACCCGTGGGGTCCATGGGCGCTGCTGAGCTCGTTCAGTGATCGATTCCTTGCGGCCGGCAGCAATATGTATGGGCCGGCGCTGTGTCCGAAGTTCCAGAAAGCAGAAGGTGATGGAACAAGAGTTATTCTCTTCACCTCTGGCTGCCAGTTTGAAGACAAGCCGACCGGCATCTACAAGGCATGGTGTATTCCGGTGCTCCTGCACTCGACGCTCCTTCCTTCGGCCCGGTCGATCAGATACAACGACCGAAAAATCACGCGAAAGGGCGATTGGTCGGAGCTTACTTCCGCTGCAAACAGGAGCGATGATGTCTTGACGGGGAATGCAGCGGATGCATCGATCAGCCTCTTATTCAAAGGCAGTGGCATCGAGTATATTGCCCGCAAGGCCGCCGGGTTTGGTGATGTCGAGATCGTTGTGGATAACCGGCAACCGACAACTATTTCTCTAGGCATAAAGAACTTTCCAGCGCTCTCTGGCGTGTCTGTGTTCGAGGCGCTCAATCTTAGCGGGAAAATGCACTCAGTAAAGCTCAGAAGCCTCGGCAATGGCCCGATCAACTTGCAAAGCCTCAACATTTACAAATGAATACCAATTAAGCAGAGAACAATTTGCTGCGCCGCGCCGGAAACTCAACTGGCTCACAATACAGGCCGGTCTGGAAGCATCCAATAGCCAGATCAACCAAGGGTAGAATTCGATTGCGAGGCAGAGCATGAAGTTTGAAGTTCTGAGCCCATGGGGGATGGCCTTCATTCCGCTCTACCTCGCCGGCATCCTGCTGATCAGCGTGGCGTCTCGCCGCCGGGCGGCAAGCTCGAACGACTACTTGAATGCCTCCCGCTCCCTGCCGACCTGGGCCGCCACGCTATCGTTTCTAGCCTACAATTGCGGGTCGATCGAGGTCATCGGCATGAGCGCGATGGCCTCTCAATATGGAGTGCAGGCGTTGCACTTCTACTGGATCGGCGGCATTCCGGGCATGATCTTCTTCGCGATCGTGGTGCTGCCGATCTATATGCGCACCGGAGCCCGCAGCCTGCCCGAGTACCTTGAGATGCGGTTTGGCCCAAGCGTGCGCCTCCTCAATGCCTGCATCTCCATGGTAGGGACGGCATGCCTGGCGGGAGCGGCGCTCTATGCCATGGCTCACGTGCTGCACGTGATCCTGGGGTGCGACCTGCTGCTGGGCTCGCTGGCTTCGGCTCTGGTAGTGCTGACCTATGTGCTGATGGGTGGAATTCGCGCAACGATTTATACGTCTGTCTTCCAGCTCTTCGTCATGATCGCCGGTCTCGTGCCTTTATTGATCATGACCTTCAAATTCAGCCCGGCGACCTTTGTTCAACGGCCGGAGAGATGGCATTTATGGCAGCCCCTGCCCCTGTTTGCTCCGCATGCAACGCTGGATAGGGTGGGCGTGGTTTTGGGGTTGGGGTTCATGATCAGCTTTTCGTACTGGTGCACCGATTTTGTGATAATCCAGCGGGCGCTTACGGCGCGCAGCGTGGAGGGTGCGCGTAAGGTTCCAATCCTGGCCGGATTCGGGAAGCTGGCCGTCGCACTCATTGTCGTCTTGCCCGGCGTTGCCGCTCCTGCCTTGTTGCAAGGGACTCATGCTGTTCCGCATGATGAGGCAATGCCCGCGATGTTGGCGCTGGCCTACGGTCCAACCCTGTTGGGGCTGGGCGTAGCGGCGCTGCTTGCGAGCCTGATGGCCGGTTTTGCGGGAAATGTCTCAGGCTTTGCTGCCGCGTGGACACAGGAAATCTACCGCAACCGCATCCGCCCGAATCGATCGGAGCAGCATTACATCAGCATGGGGCGCTGGGCCGTTCTTGCCTGCTTTATCCTGGCCGAGCTGGCTGCTTACATCACCATGTACTTCCGCGACATGATGGAGTTTCTGCAACTCATTCTCTCGCTTTTCTACGCGCCGCTGCTGGCGGTGGTGCTGGCCGGCATGTTTAACAGGCGGTCCCGGGAGCACGGCGCATTCGCGGGAATCCTGCTTGGGGTACTGGCGGGAATCGGCTTGCAAGTTTGCGCACACTTCGGAGGCATTCATTTCGGCAGTCAAATGAGCGCGAATTTCTATATCGCCATTCTTAGCTTTACCGTCGCGATCCTGATCTGCCTTTCCTCGGGGAGACAGGGCGAGGCGGCTGTTCTCGAGCATCCGGGAACGGTCTACAGCGATGGCGCCGCGCGCTCTCTCCGGCCTACACCGATGCTCGCCATCTGGAGTGTTCTCCTGTTGACTGCCTGCCTGGCTCTCAATTTGCTTTGGTGGTAGACCTCGCGCTTTGCAGGCCGAATCTGGCGCCGCGCTGGTTCCGGTTGTTCGCCGATCCATAAAAGTACACCTCAGTGGAATTGCAAAGAGGCACTTGACAAGGAGCAGAACCAGCGCTAAGTTGTCAGGAAAAGGTTTTCCCATCTCCATACGCTCGCGGTCTCGCGCCTGGTTTTGAACAGGAATTGTCCGGCAGTGCAACACGTCGAGAGGGCAATTCAAGGAAAGGAAGCCGGAACATGAAAACGAGTACGAAGATTCTCAATGGGGTTGGAATAGGGTTTCTCCAGGCTGGCTTTGGCGGCCTTGTTAGGAAGCGCCGCGGCCGGTGCACAAACGCTCAAGGCGGTTGCCCCAACTCCCGCCGCAGGTCCGGATCTCGACTTTCCCACGGTGCTCTACGGCGCAGCCTACTACAACGAGTACATGCCCGGAGACCAGAATGCCCAGCTGGACAAGGACGTGGCCCTGATGAAGGCTGCGGGCCTCAACGTGGTGCGCATGGGCGAGTCCACCTGGAGCCTGTGGGAGCCCGAGGACGGCCACTTCGAGTACGCCTGGATGGACCGCGTGGTCGACGCCATGGGCAAGGCCGGAATCAAGGTGATCCTGGGCACGCCCACCTACTCCATTCCCGCCTGGATGGCGCGCCAGCATCCTGAGATTCTGGCCGCACGCCTGAATGGCGGCATGTACGGCGGGCCGCCGCTCAGAACACCTACGGCATGCGCCAGAACATGGACACCGACTCGCCGGCCTACCGCTTCTACGCCGAGCGGCTCATCCGCCACATCGTGGCCCACTACAAGGACAACCCCACCGTCATCGGCTGGCAGCTCGACAACGAAACCTCCAGCTACGACGCCGCCAATCCCGACGTCTTCATCGGCTTCCAGCACTATCTCGAGAAGAAGTTCGTCACGCCCGAAGCGCTCAGCAAGGCTTGGTTCCTCAACTACTGGGGCGAGAACATCCACACCTGGGAAGACCTGCCCACCCGCGACGGCGCGCAGAGCACCGGCTACAAGCTGGAGTGGACGCGCTGGAGCCAGATGCGCGTGACCGATTTTCTCCACTGGCAGGCCGCGCTGGTGCGCGAGTGCGCCTCGCCGCGCCAGTTCGTCACCACCGACTTCGGCGGCATGATGCACCGCGACGTGAACGAAGAGGCCGTTGCCGCAGTCCCTCGATATTCCCGCCGACAACATCTATCACGGAACCCAGGACCACTACGACGGCTCAGCCCAGTCCATCCAGGAGGACTTCACCCGCTCGCTCAAGCACGCAAACTTCCTGATCACCGAGACCAACGCGCAGACCACCGGCTGGAGCTCGGCCTTCCAGTTTCCGCCCTACGACGGCCAGTTGCGCGAGGATGTTTACACCCATCTCTCCAACGGCGCAAACATGGTGGAGTACTGGCACTGGGCCTCGATCGCCGCCAACCAGGAGACTTACTGGAAGGGCGTGCTTTCGCACGATCTGGAACCAAACCGCGCCTATGCCGAGGTGAGCCGCACCGCGCACGAGCTTGCAGAAGATCGGCCCGCACCTGGTCGGCTCTCAAGATTCACAACCAGGTGGCCATCCTGTGGAGCCGCGACTCGCTCAACGCCATCAGCTTCATGCCCTTCACCTCTGCCGGGCCGCCATGGAGCTGGCGCCGCGCCAACTGCCGATTACGCCTCGCTGGTCCAGCAGATGCACAACTCGCTCTACGACCTGAACATCGGCTCGGACTTCGTCTTTCCCACGACCCAGGACTTCTCCGCCTACAAGCTGCTGATCGTTCCCGCGCTTTACATCGCCGACGACGCACTGCTCGAGCGAATCTCGGACTACGTGAAGAACGGCGGCCACGTAGTGATGACCTTCAAGAGCGGATTCGCCAACGAGAACTCCGCGGTGCGCTGGGTGCGCGCTCCCGGTCCGTTGCGCGAAGCCGCCGGTTTCAGCTATCAGGAGTTTTCCAATCTCGAACATCCTCTGGCCCTCAAGGGCGATCCCGTTCCATGCGGGCGCCGAAAACCAGGTCGAATACTGGGCGGAGTTCCTGATGCCCGAGCATGCCAAGGCAGTCGCCTACTACGACCATCCGTTCTTTGGGAGATGGCCGGCCATTACGCGAGAACGAGTTTGGCGCCGGGACGCTGCTGTACGAGGGAACCTATCTCTCTGCTGCGCTGCAAACCGCAATGCTCAAGACGGAACTGGAGAGGATCGGTCTGACCGGTCCCGACCAGCAATTACCTGCCGCAGGTCCACGTGCAACACGGAGTCAACCGCCTGGGCAAACGCATCCACTACTACTTCAACTACTCCGGAGCGGAAGTGAAGGCGAAGTACTCGTATGCCGCGGGGACCAACCTGCTGGACGGCAAGCCGGTGGCCAGCGCGGCCGAGCTGACGCTGGGTCCCTGGGATCTGGCGATTGTTGAGGAGGGTGCGCCCGCCGCCACAGAACAGGAGCAGTAGTTCCACAACGGTCCGGTTGGCATGTGGGGGAAGGTTTTCCCGGAGCGATATGGCGCCGGAAGGCAGGCGGGCGGTAAGCCTGAAAAGGTTCTCCAAGCGCCATCATCCATGGTGGTGTGGGAAGGGGAGATAAATCATTGCACAGCCGTCATTTGCGCATCGGCGTGGGGGAACAAGTCCACTGCGGGCCGCTGACGGCGCGGTGAACATGAGAAAAGTTAAAAAGAGCACTTGACAATTGGGGAAGAGTCCTCCTATAGTGTCCGGCAGAAAAGGTTTTCTCATCCGAATAGCGCAACCCGATGCATCGAGTTCACTTTGGACCGATGCCGATCATTTGGCTTGTTTTCATAGGGAAAACCTTTTCTGAGGGGGCGAACAAGGTTGTGATCGGCGCAATGCCCATGCCGGTGAAAATGGCAAACATCTTGCCCGATACCCGGGTACAGGCTGGCCCGTGCAAGACTTGGGCCGCGTTCCTCCCTGTGGCCCCCCATCCCTTCAATGAGCCGGATGCGCTGGACAGGATTTCCGGCTCCTATTTGCTCGCGAACTTAATCCGTGGGACGGGCGTCCGTTCGCAAGATGACCTTGCGCCGGCTACGGCCGTAACAGAACTCAATGCAGGTGTGGATGGCTTTGGCCAGTTGACCTTAGAGGTGACGATATGACCAAGAGAAGTTTCGGACGCTTGCTGCTTGTGGCGAGCTTATTGCTGCTGTGCGGTCTCCCGGCGTTCCTGTATGGGCAAGTCGACCGCGGAACCATTAACGGCACAATCAAGGATCAATCGGGAGCTGTAATCCCAGGTGTGAAAGTAACAGCAATCAACGTGGATACAGGTGTGACCACAGTTGATACCACCAACTCCATCGGCTTCTACTCGATCCTGAATCTGCCCATGGGGCGGTATTCCCTCAAGTACTCAAAGCAGGGATTTCGCGAGTTGGAGCGCAAGGGCATTACCATTTCCGTGGCGCAGGTCGCCGAGGTAGATACCACTCTGTCAGTGGGCTCCACGAACGAATCGGTGACTGTCACCGACGACGCTCCGGTGGTTGAAACGGAGACCTCGGATGTGGCTGCCGATATCAAGGCTGTTACCCTAACCGATCTGCCCATTAGCGTGAGCGGCGGCCGCAACGTGGAAAACTTCGCGTTTGCCACCATGCCCGGCGTTGAAGGCAACTGGTGGACGGCGGACATCAATGGTACGCAGGCCTTCACCAAGGACGTGAAGATTGACGGCGTCTCGCTGACCTCAACGATCACCGGCGATCAGGGCGAGACCGGCCCCAGCATGGAAGCGGTGCAGGAACTGAACGTCCAGACCAGCGGCCTGGAGGCGGATAACGCCAGCACCACCGGCGGCGTGGAGATGTTCACGCTCAAGTCGGGCACCAACGTCTTCCACGGCAGCGCCTTCGGATACGGGCATAACGAATTCCTCGACGCCAATACCTGGATGAATGATTATCTGCATGATCCCAAGCCCAAGGCCCGTTTTTGGGATTGGGGCTTCAGCGGCGGCGGTCCCATCTGGATTCCGAAGGTCTACAACGGCAGGAACAAGACCTTCATCTTCGGTGCCTTCGAGAAATTCCAGCAGTTCGACTTCACCTCGGGCGGCCTGGGGCCCACGGTGCCCACTACCGCCTTCATGAACGGTGATTTCAGCGCCCTCATCACCGCCGGAGGCAACTCCGTCCTGGGCACTGATGGCGCCGGCAACACCATCTATAAGGGCTCCATCTTCGATCCCACGACCGGGAATGTTTTCCCGGGGAACAAAATCCCCAGCACACGGTTCAGCAAGGTATCGCAGCAGATCCTGGCCATCTATCAGAAGGATTACGTGCCGGCAACCACGTCGGCCGTGCAGAACGAGTTGACCACCGCTGGGAACTCGCCCTCGCAGACCCACCATCAGTACACCTTCCGGCTGGACCACAACTTCTCGGCGAAGAACCACATCTCCGGCGATTTCATCCACGTCTACACGCCCCGCCTGCTGGTCGACAATACCTCTCCGTGGCAGCCGGGCAGCACCGACGGCGGGCCGCTGGCCAACAACCGCTTGCAAATCGTACGCAGCTACTCCTACCACGTGAACGATTCGCACACCTTCACGCCCAATCTGCTCAACGTGGTCAGCCTTGCCTACAACCGCTACTGGAACGGAAGCGTACCGCAGGAAAGCACTGACTTCCCGCCCCAGTTCGGCTTCGGCGAAACGGGAGCCACCAACTTTCCACGGATCACGTTCAACAGCAGTGTGAATGGGATTGGCGAGTCGAGCATCGGCAACCAGTGGAGCGGCCACTACATCGGAGCGACCTACATCTACAACGACACGGTGAGCTGGGTGCATGGCCGCCACACTTTCAAGATGGGTGGAGAGTTCTGGCACCAGATCCTGGGCGATGAGCCTTCCAATGGCACGCTAACCTTCGCATTCGATCCCTCCCAAAGCGGCGCGCCGACGAAGAGCTATGCCAGCAACGTTGGTTTCGCCTTTGCCAGTTTCGAGCTTGGAGCCGTCCAACTCGCCACTGAGGCAGTGAGCGTGTGGTCCCACAGCCGCCGCGACGAACTCGGTGCGTATTTTCAGGACGACTACCGCCTGAATCCGAAGCTGACCCTGAATCTCGGATTGCGTTGGGATGTCACGACTCCGCTGACGGAGCGGCAGGGCCGTTGGACGGCGTTCAATACAGCCGCCGTGGATCCGGTTTGGAACATTAAGGGCGTGGACCAGTATGCCAACAGCGGATCCACAAGCTTCGAGGGCAGCCCAGACCTTCGCCAGTTCGGGCCGCACGTAGGATTTGCGTACAAGATCAATAACCGCTTTGTGGCTCGGGCTTCGTACGGCATTGCCTATGTGCCTATTGGCACGGATACCTGGGGCGCGGTGCCGTATGACACGGAGGCCGGATTCCAGGGATCGAATTCCGTCCCGAAAAACAGCAATTTCACGCCGGCATTCAATTGGGACAGCGGCTATCCCGGCAAAACCGTGCCGGGTGTGAAGAGCCCGCAGGTGACGGAAACGGGCGCGGCCAATGGCTATTGGGAGGCGGCCATCGATCCGCATTCCCTGAGCCAGGGGTATGTGCACCAATTCAACGCCGGCGTGGAGTATGCAGTCACCAAGGACACCCGGTTGAGCGCGAACTATGTGGGCGATCGCGGCCGGCGCTTGCACGACGGCAACTTGGCCACCACGGAGCCCAGCCCCGCCACGGAACTGGCTCTATGGAACAGCGGAAACGAATGGAACTGGGTATATGATGCCCCCTCCGCCGCGGCGTCGGGCGTGCCACTGCCGTATACCGGATTCGGCGGCTTCGCAGAGGCGGCCATCAACCAGTTCCCACAACTTGCGTCGCAGTATGTCACGCTCTACTTCGTCGGTACCCACCTGGGCCAGACCAACTACGACGGCCTGCAGCTTGAGGGGGTCCGGCGCACCGGCGCCGGTTTCACCTTCGACATGAGCTACACGCTGTCCCGGTCGGTCGGTGATACCGGAAACAACTTTGCAGAAAGCTGGACCACGGGCGCATACCAGGACTTCAGCAAACTGAGCCAGGAAGCCACGCTGCCGCAGACCGGCGACACGCGCAACGTCCTGAAAGGGTACGTCACGTATTCCTTGCCATTCGGTCGGGGACGGAAGTATCTGGCCAACAGCAATATGGCCGACAAGTTCATCGGCGGATGGGACGCGACGACCCTTTTGCACTACAACAGCGGCCAGCCTTTGCCCGTCTTTGCCAACAATCCCTATTACCAGTGGGCGGCTATTTATCCCAACGTCAACCTGAAGGGGGATTTCAGCAAGAAATTCAGCTCCGGCAAATTCGTCCCGCCGTCAGGATCGTCGGCTGCGCCGGCGGGCGACCAATACTTCCTCGGAAGCAATTTCACCCAGCCGGCTTACGGTACGTTGGGATCGGGACCGGAGATCGTGGGCGCACTTCGCGGCTTTGGTTATGCCGATGAAGACGCCGCGCTCCTGAAGTACACCTCCTTCGGCTCGGAGGGCAAATACAAGCTCTCCATCCGTTTCGAGTTTTACAACCTGCTTAATCGGCATTACTTCAACAATCCAAACACGAACATCACCAGCCCACAGTTTGGTTACGTCACTGGAATTGGCGGCAGCCCGCGCCAGGGCCAGTTTGGCGCACGCTTCCAGTGGTGATTAACAGGCAATTGTGCGCGAGATGGCCCGCGCGTCCGCGCGGGCCATCTCGCGCAGGTCGATTCAGCGCCGCGGCATTGTGGCCCCTTTGCCGAGAAGCCTGTTTGCATAGATTTGGTGCAGGACCTGCTGTGCGTAATTACAGGAAAACACACCCTTCACCGAGGCTAAATCCATGAAGATTCGTTCGCGGATGGTTCCGCTGTATCTGGCGATGGCATGCGCGGCCGCTGCCGCACAGACCGTTCACTACCTTGACTGCAAGGACGGCAATGACGCGCTCGACTCTCTGCAACCGGCGACCGCATGGGAGACGCTGGCTATCGTCAACAGCCACTCGTTCGCGCCCGGCGATGCGCTGCTCCTGAAACGCGGCACGGTGTGCGTCGGCATGCTCTGGCCCAAAGGCTCTGGAGCAGAGGGCAAACCCATTCGGCTGGGAGCTTACGGCGTCGGCGCTCTGCCGCACATCATTGGAACCGGCAGTCCGGCCGGGCTCAAGCTGGACAATCAGCAATACTGGGAAATTGAAAACCTCGATGTTACCGGCGGGAACCCCTACGGCATCGCGATCGGTGGCAGTCTGCCCCGTCTTTCGCACTTTCGCATCACTGATGTAGTCGTGCATGACGTGACCGGCGAGCTGAAGTCGAAACAAAGCGGCCTCATCGTCATTGCGCAGGATGACAAGGCCGCAACCGTGTTCGACGATATCGTAGTCGATGGAGTTACGGTCTACAACAGCACCCAATGGGCGGGCATCCTTGTTAGCGGGGCAAGCTATTTGCGCCAGCCGAACAGCCCGCGCGGATCCAATGTGACGGTGCGGAATTCGGTTGTGCACGACGTGGCGGGCGACGGGATTCTGGTTGAGGAAGCGAAACACGCCCTGATCGAGAGAAATGTTGCGTGGGACACCGGTTTGCAATACACCGAGACTATCGGGACCCCCGACGGAATCTGGGAATGGATGTGCGAGGACTGCACGGTCCAGTACAACGAGGGCTTCTTCGCCGATTCTCCAGGAGTGGATGGCGGCGAGTTCGACATCGACTACGGCAACATCGGCAATATCGTGCAAGACAACTTTGCGCATGATTCGCAGGGATACTGTGTCTCGGTGTTTGGCGCAGACGGAGTGAACGGAACCAGCCGGAATAGCATTGTGCGGCGGAATCTCTGCGTGAACAACGGCAGAAGCCCGCGTCTGGCCAGGAGGCAGGGCGCAATCTACCTGAGTACCTGGGATGGTGGCAGGATCAGCGGCGTACAGATCTACGGCAACACTATTTTCTGGGATCCTCCGGATGATAGCCCGGCGATCGTGAACGAAGCGGACATCGATGCGAGCGCACCCAGAATCTTCTCCAACAATCTCGTTGTCTCAAGATCCTCTTCATTGATGCGATCCAGCGTCACGCTGGACTTCAGCGACAATCAGTATTGGGTATTGGGAAGCGCATCGCCTCACTGGACCCTTGGTGCCAAAGACTACTTGGGCCTGCAAGACCTGCAGGCTGACACTGGCCAGGAGCAGCGCAGCACCTATTTGAACCCGCGCCTGGGCCTGTACTTCGAGCCTTCAGCCACGCCGCGCGGATGCAATCCTCCTTCTGCGCAAACCGGCGATCTGTATGGACGCAGCGCTGCCCCGGGCGTTTGCGCGCCGGGCGCCATCGCACCGTCATTTCTTGCGCGCCAGCCGGAACGACCGCTCGGTGCACTGTCGCTGAAGGCCGATCGCAAGGCTTACTCACCCCGCGGATGGACGCTGCTGGCGATGCTGGCTCCCGAAGGCCACGCGGGCTTTGATGCATCGCGCAGCCAGCTCGTGGTATTGCAGAGTATGTTACAGCAGTTCTCGGCTCTCGGATTGCATGTTGCCCTCGCGCCCAATGTGAAGCTTGACGATGATGCCGCGCTCAATTGGTCAAAGGACTGGAACTTCGGGGCTGTCCAAGTGCTTGCCAATACCAGTCCCGTAGCGGCCCGCCACGAGTTGGGGCTAAGCGCGCCCACGGGACTGCTTTTGATTTCGCCGGCCGGAAAGGTCGTACACGTTTGGAACGGATTGGTCGCTGCTCCGGAGGTTGAGCTCAGGCTACGCGCTCTGCTGGGCACGCCCGTTGGCATGCAGACACTGGCCATGGGCATTCCAACAAGGGACAAGCGATGATAAAGAATGAGAGCAACCGAAGAACGAGAGCCATCGCAATCGCCGTGCTGGCAGCGATGGGCCTGTTGTTGCCGATTGCTGCTTGCGGCGGCGGGCAGGCCTCGTCATCGACCCCCACGCAGCCCACGCCTACTCCGCCGGTCATCTCTCCATCGACGGCCTACTATGTGAATTGCGCGGCGGCCAGTAACGGGAGCGGCACGCAGACCAGCCCATGGAATAGCCTGGCGACCCCGAACGCCGTCACTTTCGAGCCCGGCGATCAACTGCTCTTCATGCGCGGCACAACATGCAGCGGCATGCTCGCGCCCAACGGCTCCGGCACCAGTTCTGCGCCTATCACGATCGACGCCTATGGAACAGGCGCCTTGCCCGTTCTCGATGGCGGCACGGGCAATCAAAATACCATCAGGCTGAGCGGAGTGCAGTATTACAACATCCAAAACCTGGCGGTACGAGGCAGCAACTACGCAGCCCTCCAGGTATTTGCCGCCGCGGCAAACACCACTTACGAGCACATTCACTTTTCCAATCTCGATGTCAGCGCGGTAAACCACGTGGCCACCAAGCGCGGCGACGGCGGCGGAATCCTCTTTGGCGTAACCGGGACCGGGAGCAACTTTGACGACGTTCTGATCGATGGCGTGACCGTGCATGACATGACTGCGGCGCAAGGTATCGACATCGAGGGTTACTATAACGCCTTCACCCCGGGCTACAACACGAATGTCACCGTGCAGAACACGACCGTCCATGACGTTTACGCAGACGGCATTCTGCTTGGAGAGGCAAACGGCGCGCTTATGCAGAATAATGTGGTGTTCCGCTCGGGTATGTGCGCCAACTGCACCGGGAGCACGCCGGTGGGACTTTGGAACTGGTTTTCGAAGAGCGTAACCGCGCGCAACAACGAGAGCTACGCCAATCAGACCTGGACCGCCGCTAACACTGATGGTGGCGACTTTGACATCGACATGTGGAACCAGAACACAACCTATGAATACAACTATGGCCACGACTCCCAGGGATATTGCTTCCTGATTGAAGGCTACGATAACGTGGCCTCCGATACTGTCGTGCCGTCCACCTCAAACACTGTCGTGCGCTATAACATCTGCGCCAACAACGTGAGCCATGACACAGGTACCGGCGAAATCCTGATTTTCAACTACCAGAACGGTCTCCTGAACGGCGTCCAAGTCTACAACAACACGATCTATCTCTCTGGAGTCTCGGGCTCCTACGCGATCATCCAATCGAACTACAACGACCCAACCAGCTTTACCGGCACAACGCCAAACTTCATTAAGAACAATCTGATCTATTCCACCCAACCAAATATGGTGAACATTTCCGGTCCCATGACGCTTGACCACAATCTCTACTGGAATTCTGCTGGGACGGTGTACCTGTTTAACTACGACGGCACGAGCTACACGAAGATAACCGACTATCAAACTGGCTCCGGGCAGGATGCCAATGCAGTGAATGCCGATCCAATGCTGAATGGCGCCGGTTATCACAGCGCCGGAAGTCCGACCTTGACCAGCGGCTATTACACGCTGAAATCAGGGTCACCTGCCCTGGGCACTGGCGCAGATGTATGCGCTTTGGCCGGAGGTTGCATCACGGGCAGCATGGGGGCGGTCGACTTCTTCGGCCAGACGCTATCTACTTCGCACAACATTGGAGCTTTCGATTGATGATCAGAACGGCCAAATGCGAGATGCGTCCGCCTCCCCGGACGAACGGGCACAGAGCCGGGGATTCGCCTGTTATGGCGATAGCGCGGGACCATCAAACCGCGGGACAAGCAGCCGGGCATGGCTGGAGCCGGCTCTGTTTCAGGGTAGTTGCGCGAGTTTCGAAAGGCATCGCGGGCAACGTTGCCAGCTATCAGTTTCAGGATCGGAAATCCTTTTCCCGGAGTGTAAAATCGACGCAAGGTCAGGCCGGGGAGCCGCACGTGACGGCATCGGGGCTCTCAAGAAATGGATATTGGGCAGTTTCCAAGAGCTCCCTGTTTGGGGATTCCGTATGAAAAGGACATTATCCAAATGACATCGCAAGGCCTGAATGCAACGAAAAGCCGGAGGACCGGCAAGGACATTCTCCAGGTTGCCAAGCGCGCAGGGGTCTCGCCCGCAACGGTATCGCGGGTTACGAATGGAAGAGCCTCTGTCGACCGGCAGTTGGCGAAGCGGGTGTGGAAAGCGATCGAGGAGTTGGGATATTTTCCCAATCCCCAGGCACGAGCTCTCGTTTCCGGCCGCAGCCGGACTCTTGGCCTCTTGATATCGGAGATTACAAATCCATTCTTCCCGGAGCTGATTCAGAGCTTCGAAGACATTGCCGGCGCCAACGACTTCGAAGTCATGGTGGGCTCGACAAACTACAACCTTGAGCGCGCGAAGATCTTCATCCGCCGTCTCGTCCAGCGGCGGGTAGAGGGCGTCGCGGTGATGACATTTCGCAGCGAAGCCCATCTTCTCGATGAGTTGATCGCCCAGAATATTCCTCTGGTGTCCATTGATGAGAGCACCAACGCTCCCCATTCCCAGGTTCTGGAGATCGACTATGCGCGGGGAATCAACGAGGCAGTTCAACATCTGGCCATTCTCGGGCATCGCCGCATTGGATTTGCAAGCGGCCCAATGCCCCACCTGACGAATCTGCGTCGCAAAGAGGCCTTCGAACAGGCGGCACGGAAGATCCGTCTGGCGGCGAGCGCCACCCCGATTTTCCACGGCGAGCACACGTTTGAAGGTGGAACTCAAGCCGCCGAGCACTTTCTGCAACTCGCGGATCGTCCTACTGCCATCGTGTGCTCGAACGACCTTATGGCCGTTGGCGTTCTGCGCGTATTGGCAGAGAAGAAGATAGAGGTTCCAAAGGAGATTTCCGTTGTAGGTTTCGACGACATCCACTTGGCAGAGTTTGCAAATCCACCTCTCTCCACGGTGCGGATGTCGAGAGAAGAACTAGCTCGATGTGCCTTTGATGCCTTGGATCAACTCCGCCAGGGGAAGATCTCGAATTTGTCCAAACCAATCCGAGTTCTTACACACCTCGTGCTCAGACAGTCAACGGATTCTCCCAAGGAAGCAATTGCCGCTCTGAGAAGAAACAAACGCTAGAGGGGAAAGTCCGGTGTGTTCTCGTCTGCGGCTGAAATGGCGGTTCTGTAGTTCCCCCAAGAGGAGCCTGTCGGGGCATTACAGCCCACTGAGGATTGGGATGCCTGACCAAATGGCAGTGCGGAGGATGCTCGCCGTGTGCATGCTATGCTGCTTTCTTGCTATTCAGCATGGAACACAATGGGGGCAGTGCCCGAAAGTCGCACCAGACTTCAACCTGTCTGCCGCTCGGGGTGGGCAATTCAGACTGCAAAGCCACTTGGGGCGAGCAGTCCTGCTTGCCTTCGTGCGTACTCAGCCGGATGTGGATCCGACCAATGCATCCCGTGCTTTGGCCCCGTCACTTATCAGCATGGATCGTCAGTACAAGGCTTCCGGGTTGAACGTAGTCATGATTGATGAGACTGCGCTTGCACGGCCGCCAGGTAAGCCGGAGGGCGCCGCCGACCTAGGTATCGGAGCGCTCTTGAACACGTCCTACGACTGGAGCTTGACGTTCCCGCTTCTGGCAGATCCTGGTTCCAGTGTGGCAAAAGCGTATGGCGTGAGTGAACTGCCCATGATTGTCCTGATCGACCCAAAAGGCCGGGTTTGGAAATGTTGGAAGGGACAGGTGCATCCTTCAAGCCTCGCCGCCGACATTCAGCAGGTGGTCGGAGGCCCACTTGCAAAGCATCCCCCGAAAGATATTCACTGATCTGTGAGGCAAACCGCGCAGTCTTTGCAAACTGCAGGCGGAAGTCGATTCTATCCCCTAACATCGCGAGTAACTACGGAATCCGGAGATGGAGAAACACGCCTTCTTCTACTTCCGCGATCCCGCCTATGCCGCGGCGCATCCGGGTTTCACAGAGGAAGATCCGGCCCTACGCGAGCGGCTGGTAAGGCTGAAGGACGATATCCGCAAGAGTGGCCTCCCGGTCTCGGAACCATTCGCCACGCCGAAGCAACTTGGCGAGTGGGTGCTGCGCGACCTGACCGCTGTCATCGAAGAGCTTTATCCGGAGAAGGACATCCCAGATACGCTTGATCGGGCCGCCCTCGATCATGAGGCGTACTCAGCCAGCCGGCGCACGGTCTACATCGGCCGCCAGGAGTACATGGACCGGCTCAACGCCCACGCCGCCGGCGATGGACCGCCGCTGGTGATCGCGGGCGAGTCGGGCGGGGGCAAATCGGCGTTGCTGGCCAACTGGACGCACACCTGGGGTGAGCGGCACCCTGACTCTCTCGCAACTGAAAATGATAGCCATGATTTCGATCTTTCTCTCATACGCGCGTAATGACGATGAGGCGTTTGCTCGGCGGCTCTATGCCGACCTGACCAGCGCCGGGTTCGACGTGTGGTTTGACCGTGTCTCCATACCCTCACGGCAGCTCACCTTTCACCAGGAGATTCGCGATGCGATTGCGGCGCGGGAGCGGCTGCTGCTGGTAGTGGGCCCTGGGGTGCTCACGTCCGACTACGTCGCGCAGGCGCGGCGCCATGTCACAAATCGCCAGGGAGAGGAACCTCTGTCTCAGAACGGCTGATTCAACCAGCCAAGAGGGCGCCAATTGCTGTAGAGTACTTCTGATATGCCTATCCCAGACTCCGCCTCGTTTCGTCCGTTGCGGCTTGCCGAGAACCACTTTCTCGAGGTCCTACTCTCCAAGTTTGACTTGTACAGGGAAGGAAAGCGCGCGCACCTGGAGGTTTCCTTTGATTCGGAGACGCCCGCCTGCTGGAATCGCTCTGGCCGGGAGGAACTGCGCGATTTTCTGTTTAAGTCCAGGGAGAAGGTAGACCGTTACCAGGAAACGCTGGACGACGTTCTGGTGCGTGAATGCCGGGACGAGTTCGTGCTCGATGATCCCGACTTCGTTTTCCGTTGGGCCAGCGCTGGGGCGCTGCCGATTATCCGCTTAGGAAGTGAGGAATACTACTGCCTCTTCTACCGCGAGATCTTTCCTATCGGTTGGAACATCGCTAACGGGGCTTGCGACTCATCCGCCGAATTGCTGGACCCTCTGCACACGCTGGAACGCGAACTGTGCGAGGAACTCATCCTCCTCGATCCGAGAACGAGCGATTGGTGCGTATTGGAGCGGGGTGATCAGGGTTCGATGGATCGGCCCGAGTTCAGTGCGGTCCGGCTGATTGTGGAAGACTTGAAAAGTAAGGGCATATGGGACAAAGGCGCCGGCGTTAGTCAATTGGAGACTGCCCTGAAATGGTTCAATGGTCCCGATGTGGCGACCATTTACGTCGAGGACAGGTGCCACGAAGTAGCCGGCTGCTATCTGAACATTAATGCGGAGGACTTTGGAATCGAGCTGGACCGAGTTGTCAAGATCAACGTGAGCGAAGACACACTGGTTTACGACGGGGAGATCCAGAATGGGAAGCTGTTGAATCGGCCGGTAGGACTCTTCCGAACCGATAGGCCAAACCCCGACCTCGACCAGGTTAAGTTTGTCCCCGATAAGTGCTTCTACGGGGGCGTGGAGTTTGACGGACCTGCCTTCGAACGTCTCATGGGCGACCGCTTCATCAGAGACATTAAAGCTGCTGGGCTGAGATCGGCCGAAGCGATTCAAAAGTACGAAAAGCAAGAGCACAAGTTCAACCTGTGCCCGGTGACGCGCCGCCTGCTCCAAAGGTATGCGCGCACCGTCCCGAAACAGCAGGCAGTGACCGAACCATTCGAGGTTTTTGTCAGCTTTGGCCATGGAGATGAAAAGCTGGCTGATCAAGTCGCGCAGTTCATCACAAAGCGCTGTGGCAAGAGGGTGTTCTACTATCCGCGCACTCAAACGGATCATGATTTCTCACGTGCAATTGACAGTGCGCTGGAATCGGCACAGTGCATTGTAGCGGTGGGGAGCCGCCTGGAGCATCTGACGGGGAGATGGCCCGAATATGAGTACCGGACTTTCAACGTTGATGTGCATAGCGGCAAGAAACCCAACGGCAAAATGCTCTCGCTCGTCTTGGGAATTGATCCAGTCGACCTTCCATTGCCTTTGCGGAGATTCGTTGTCACATCCTGCCCGAATGAGTCGGATCTACCGAAGGCTCTTGAGCAGTTGCTACCCTATGTCACCGGTGACCCGGCCCGAAAATGCTAGCCGACTGTTCCTGGAGATTCCGGCCTGAAGCCGGCAAGCTGATTCAGCTCGGCCTGAACCGGATCGCTTCGACTGCGGCTTATCAGGCCACTTAGCTACAGACAGTTCTACGCACTGTGGACCGAAAGCGCACCGGAGCACGCCTGATGCCGACCGCAACGCGCGCATTCCGGGTATTTGTCAGTTCGACCTTTGAAGACCGGAAGGCCGAGCGCGACGCTCTGCAGCGTAAGGTCTTTCCCCGTCTGCGCAAGTTCTGCGAGGAGAACAATGCGCGTTTCCAGGCCATCGACCTGCGGTGGGGCGGGCGCGACGAGGCGGCGCTCGACCAGCAGACCATGGAGATCTGCCTGCGCGAGATTGAACGTTGCCAGCAGACAGGCATCAAGCCCAACTTCATCGTTCTGCTCGGAGACCGTTACGTTTGGCGGCCACTGCCAGCACGGATCGACGCGCAGGAATTCGATAGGGTTTGCAATCGCGTTGCAGATGCTGCCGATCAGCAACTGATTAAAGACTGGTATGAGCGCGACGACAACGAGGTTCCGCCGGAGTATCTGCTCAAGCCGTGCATCGGCGAATTCGTGGATAAAGACCGCTGGGGAGAAATCGAGCAGAAGCTCCATCGCATCCTGCGAGAAGCCGCACGGGACGCCGGACTGAACCAGGAAAAGCTCATCAAATACAACGTCTCGGCCACGCACCAGGAGATTCTCAAAGGCCTGGGCGAGAAAGAGGAAGACCGTAAACATGTCTTTGCTTTCTTCCGCGAACCCGCTGCGGGCATAGCCGAAGATCCGGGCCTTAGGGCGCTAAAGGAATACCTGCGGGAAAAGCTCGCTGAGGGAAATATCCGCTCGTTCTCCGCCCCAGGTTCCGCCAGGCTCTGCGCGGATGTCGAGGAGCTACTCAGCAAAGTGATCCTGGCTGAGGCGGGCACTTTCAAATCGCGGCCGGCGCTTGATCTGGAGATGGAGGCGCATGAGGCATTCGCGCTCGACCGCGCCCGGCACTTCACCGGCAGGCAGAGCGTTCTCACCGCGATCGGCGAACACATTCGCAGCGGCGAGAGCCGTCCGCTGGTCGTGCATGGCGCTTCTGGATGCGGCAAGTCGGCGGTTATGGCCAGGGCATCGGCGCAAGTCAAGGCAGAGATGCCTGGCGCTGTGCTCGTCCAGCGATTCATCGGCGTTACACCTAATCCGGCCCGAGACAGTATTTCGACCGGTAAGTGCAAACTCCCGGAACTGTCAAACCTTGGCTGCCTCCCCGAGAGCCGGGGGATCTCCCCTGTTGCATTAGTAAAACATCCTGCTCAATCCTCAAGTGAGAGTTTTCGATGTCCTCAACGATTCAGATCGCCTGGGCGCATATCGCCGAAGAACGGGGTGTCCTGCCGCTGCACGCACTGAACAGCGTACAGATACATAGCGGCGGACCAGGTCTGCCAATCACGGCCACTGGGCCGGCCGGTCCGCGCGTGAATCCACTCGTTGAAACCCCACTCCGCCTCATTTTCGTGCCACGGTTTGACCAGTTCGGTTAGCGCCAACAGCTTTCGATTCGCCAGATCCATCCGCCCCGCCGCCACGCATGCTGCCACATAGAAGCCACAGATAAACGGCCAGACGCCGCCGTTGTGATAGTTGCCAGGCTGGTTATATCGCATGTATCGCGGGTGCCAATCGGCATGATGGGGCAGGATATACGGAAACAAACAGGGCGGCAAATCCACCGCCAGTTCTCCGCGATGCCGCATGGCCTCGCACTCGTCTTCAATCCATGCCACCAGATTTTGCGCCCGGTCAGCCGAAGTAATCCCAGTCAGAATTGCCAGGCTGTTGCCCAGCAGATCGAAACGGTCGCTGTTCAGGACTTTGTAGGAGTAGAGCGCGTAATAAGGCTTGGATGGCACTACAAGACCCTCGTGCTCATGGGGGTTCTTCGCCTCACCGCAAACTTCCAGACGGTTCATTAACCCGCGCAGTTGACCGGCGGACTCGTGCTCGCCATAAAGCTTGAGGTACGCATAAACCAGTGTGTTCACGTACAGCCCATAGCCCAAAACCCACTGCTCGTCACGCCAGTCGCTGGTGGGTAATTGGGAGACCATCACCCGGTCGTCAGGGCTTTGATACTGCATCCACTTCAGGGCCTTCTGCGCCGCCTCGTCAAGGAACTCCGGCTGGTTGGCCGACCTCCTATACAGCGCCAGGCCAAAGAGAAACAGTGGTGTCGTATCGCTGGCGCCGCGGTCATCTGGATCGTGCGCGAGCGATGGGATGTGGCCCCGCGGCGTCTGATTGGTTGCCAACGCCACCAGCGTGCGCCGCAGCGCGTCTGCGAGTTCCTCGTTTCCGGTGGCCAGAAAACCCAGGGCAGAAATCATCAGGTCCCGTGTATATGGTTCCGGGTAGCCCCACCCGGCGGTCCGGGGCAGTCCTTGAAACTCGCCATGCGCGTTATGCAGCAGGATGCGGAGGGCCGCCTCTTTGGCCTGATCAATGGAGGCTAACGATTTTTCGTCCATAAACATAGCCACCTCTATGGCATGCTAAGCCGCGACGAGGAGCACTCGCTCCCGGCCGCCTTACTCTCTAATGAATTCCCAATCGGTCGGAGACGATCTTCACGAAGCGCCTGGCAACCTGGCGATAGTCAAAGAACTCGACGACGTGCTTTCGGCCCGCTTCACCCATCTGCCGCCGCAGAGTACTGTCGTTCATGAGTGTCAGGAGGTATTTGGCGATGTCGGGCACGCTGGCCCGGTACTCCGCTGTCCGCGGGTTTGGAAACACGATATGTTGGCCACTCTCGATCCCGTCGCCTTCCCCGAATACCGACTCAGTGATTTTCCTCTCCTCTGCAACTTTCGCTAGAAACGCCGTTTCACCGTGAACCATGGTGTCGAGAAACGCCATTGCGTCGATCGCGATTACCGGCCTTTCGCATGCGTTGGCCTCCACCTGAATCATCCCGAAACCCTCAAGCCGCGACGGCGCAGCGTAGATATCGCAGGCGGCCAGCAAGTATGGCATGAAATTCTGCGACACGATGTTGGTCGAGTAGATAACCTTCTTGTCGATGCCCAGGCGCGCCGCCAGTTCGAGATCGAGCAAGTTCTGTTGGACAGTGCGGGGCTGCGGCCAAACCTTGCAGACATATCTCCATTCGGGTACCTCGGCATCGATCAGCGCCAGCGCCTCCATCACCTCCCGCGCACCCTTTGACGCCCCATCGCCGCCGACGGTCAGAATCATCAGCTGGTCTTCGGATACTCCCAGGTCCTTGCGGATCGAATTGACTTTCAAGTCATCACGGCTATGGGGCACGTAGCGGTCCGTGCCGCAACCCACAGGAAGCACCTCGATGTTATCTCCCCTGATGCCATCCCGAATGTAGACGTCCTTCACCCAGTTGGAGGTGACCAGGATCAGCGGCAGAGCGTTCAGGACGTCCCGATGTTCCGCGATGAAACCATCCGCGACCAACCATGGGACGGCCAACATCCCAAACTTCTGCGGGTGCAGGACCAAGTCCGGAACATGGCCCCAATACCCCACGCCCACCACTACGTCCGGCCGAAACCAGCGGTAGTACCATTCCTTTTCCAGGGGCGATTCGAGATGTACCGGGTGAACGTCAACGCCGATCTCGCGCAGGCCCCTGCACAAAACGTCACCCTGCATCGCCAGGCCGCCCGGAGGTGGTGGATAGTCGAACAACACAAGCACTTTCACGTTTTTTCCTCCAGCAATGCTGCGCGTTTTACCGCTGCCTGTGCCGAGTCAAAGCACCAGAAACCTTCTTCTCGAGGTGTGCTCCGCGCTTCCCAACTGTCGGCTTCATACCCGTAACAATCCGAAATCAATCTGTGCTTTTTGCGCCAGATATCGTCTTTCAACACGTACCGCCGATCAGCATCGTCGCGAACCCGAGGCAAGTACGTCCGCTCACCATCTTCGTAGGCGAACAACCACAATCGCCCAGTATCGATACCGCCCGATCGCCAAAGGTCAACGACGGCTTGGCAACACTCCTCATGCCGGCGGTGCCGTGTGTACTCGCCCTTCGGACCGTGGGTCAAAACCAGGCTGTAGCTCTCCCCAGACAATAGCTGTACGATGGTTTCCCGCACCTGCTCGATGGGTAGCCCCACCTGGTCCGGTTCATCATCCAGATCCGCCATCTCACCCTCCGCCCCAAATTGCTGCAGGACATGACGGAACTTTGGCGCACGATCGGAATCCGATGCTCTGCACAAGGTCACGACACGCCAACGGAACTCCGGATGCGTGAGTATGTAGCCGCCGCACCAGAGTGTCTCGTCGTCCGGATGGGCGACGACAACTGCGGCCCTTGGCCGAAGGCCAGAGCGCACCTCATCAAATGGGATAAGTGTCATTGGCTTCGTCGGCAGAGGTCAGGGCATGGCTGCAAGTGTTCGCGCACCTGACCTTCATGCTCAGTGTGCGAAGCAGCGTTGGCCGTACCCATGTCCACACCGCATCCAGGGTCCTTCACGGCTGTTGCGCTCGCCATTGCGATCGCTCCTTGGTTCGCGAAGCTGAATTAGGCGCCAGACGATGGTTTTCCGGCGTCCTTCCCTAGCGCACTCGGCCTTCGTACCGAAGGATTCGCTTCGCTGAAACACAGTTCCGGCTTCAACCCTCTCACTCCGGGGTTGCCCGAGTCCGGTCAGTAAAGCTCAGTTCAATGGATTGCACCGGGCACAAACTCGCGCAGCGAATGCCGTCTGCGACTAGCGACTCAAAGCATCGTGTCGCGAACCTTCAACGCGGCGGAATCGACTGGATTAGTTTCCCGTTCCCTTTGCCGATGGACAAATGCCAACAACCGTCAGCGCAACATCCCCGGGTGCTTGGAACTCTGCCGCCGCAAAGCACAGGTCACACCGATTTGTAGCGGGAAGTCGGCTTGTAACATGGTTTTTCTGAGGGGACGGCAGAGTTCCGGATGTATCACAGGCTACTCGGGCATTGGGTCAGGAGGCTTTGTACGACGAGGCCGGGTGCTTCAAAACTGATCCAACTTACGTTGTAACTGCTCGATTGGCTCCCGGACCTGGGTCAAACGGAGGGGAGTTGAGAGAGGGGTGTCTGAAAAACCGCTTCGAAATGGGGCAAATCATGGCCTTTTGGTTCTGGCGAAGGCCTTGCCGGGCGCGTTCGGTTCTTTGGCTCTGGAACGAATGCCGAAAAACATCGCAGCAGCGGCAACTGGCGGTATACTGTCGTCGCCGGAGAAGCAAGATGGAAATTCCGGATAAGCCTGGTGCATTCCCTCACCGTTCCGGCCTTGCTGCAAGAGGAGGAATGCCGAATGCTTAACGCCTGCGTCAACTCCCGACTGCCTATCGCTTGTCTCCTGCTGGTTGTGGCTGGGTGCTTAGTTCTGCCCTTTGAGCTGAACGGCCAGGAGGACCGGGCTCCACAACTGAGCGGCCAGGAGGCGAGCCCCCAGCCTTCGAGCGCAGAACTGCCGGCCGCGGCGCAGGCTCGATTGGATAAGCTCGAAGACGCGTTGAAATCGGCACATGCGGCCGGCGATGAAAAGGCCGAGGCAAAGACCCTCGGCCAAATCGGCGAGCTGTACTTTCAAGCTTCAGATTTCCAGAAGGGAATGGACAGCTACAACCAGGCTCTTGCGCTGGCCCGCTCCGCGAACGATAACATCGAGCAGGCGGTGGCGCTGATCGGCATCGCGAGATGCTACCGCGGCCAGTCGCAGAACCAGAAGGCTCTGGAGCCCTTTCAGCAGGCGCTGGATATAGCCACGGCCTCAGGAGACGAGCCTGCCCAGGCCGCTGCGCTGAACGGGATCGGCGATGTCTACGCCTTTCTGGGAGATAGGCAGAAGGCGCTGGACCATTTCAACCAGGCATTGCCTATTGAACGCAAGGCAGGCGACCGCCGTCGCGAGTACGGGACGCTGTATAACATCGGCGGCGTCTACTCCGATCTTGGGGAGAGGCAGAAGGCGCTGGAGTATTTCAGCCAGGCGCTGCCGATCACAAAAGATCTGCGTGACCGCGGCGGCGAGGCCGCCACGCTGAGAGCCATCGGGCAGGTCTATTCCGATCTTGGGGAGAAGCAGAGGGCGCTCGAGTATTTCAACCAGGCGCTGCCCATTCAAATCGAAATTAACTACCGCGCCGGCGAGGCCGCCACGCTGAGAGGCATCGGGAAAGTCTATTCCGATCTTGGGCAGAAGCAGAGGGCGCTGGAGTATTTCAGCCAGGCGCTGCCGATCGAGCGCCAGGTGAATAACCGTCTCGGCGAAGCCAGGCTCCTGCTCGACATTGGCAATGTCTACCTTAATCTCCGGGACGGGCAGAAGGCGCTGGATTATCAAAACCAGGCACTCGAAATCTATCGCCAAATGGATTTCGGCTTCGGCGAGGCTGATGCCCTGAACAACATTGGCGCAAGCTACGGCATTCTTGGGGAGTATCAGAAGGCGCTGGAATATTACAACCATGCACTGCCGATCTATCGCCAAGGGAATATCCGCCGCGGTGAGGCGAACACGCTCAACAACATCGGCAACATGTACGCCAAGCTTGGGGATCAGAAGAGCGCGCTGGACAGCTACAACCAGTCGCTGGCGCTGGCCGCCATTGTCAACGATCCACTTCTTGAATCGAGAATCCTTATCCAACTGATGTTGAATCAAAAGGCCTCGCAGCCGGACCTTGCCGTCTTCTACGGCAAGCAGGCGATCAACCTGCTGCAGCAGGTTCGCGGGAATATCCAGCGACTGGACGAGGATGTGCAGAATAGCTTTCTGAATTCAAAGAAAAGCTACTACCGCGCTCTGGCGGACCTGCTGATTGCGCAGGGACGGCTGCCCGAGGCGGAGCAGGTGCTGGATCTGGAGAAACAGCAGGAGTACTCGGATTATCTTCACGGGCAGGCGGCGGACACGCTGAGCCCGCTGGCCATAACTCCGGCGGAACGCCAGGCGGAGGAGGAATATCAGAAGTCCACGACGGCGCTTGTTTCCGTGGGCGAGCAGTGGGAGCAGTTGAAGAAGAAGACAACGCGCACAGCGGACGAGGAGAAGCAGTTCCAGGAGTTATCCGACCAGCTCGCGCAGGCCAGCAAGGGGTTGGACGTCTTCTACTCGCGGCTGTATGGGCTTTTTGGAAAGACAAGCAGCGCCAACAATCAGGTTAGAGACGTGAAGGGGCCGGTCAGCGATTTGAAGCAGATCATTGCGGAGATGCCGCATACGGTAGCGCTGTATACGCTGGTGGGCACGGACCGAACCAGCATCATCGTGATTGCCGGATCGGAGGGCGTACCCCCGGTAGTGCGGGAGTCTGCAATTTCGGAGGTCGAGCTGAACAAGAAGGTCGCGGCGTTTCAACAGGTGTTGCGCCAGCCAGGGCAGGACCCCAAGCCGCTGGCGCAGGAGCTGTACAAGATCCTGATCGGGCCGGTGAAGGCGGATCTGGACCAGGCGAAGGCCCAGACGCTGGTGTGGTCGCTGGATGGGGTGCTGCGCTATGTGCCGATGGCCGCGCTCTACGACGGGAAGCAGTACGTGGTGGAGAACTACTCGACGGTGACGATTACTCCGACCAGCATTGCGCACCTGGCCGAGCAGCCGAATATGAGCAACATCAGCATGGTGGCGATGGGGATATCGCAGAAGTACGAGGAGGGATTGCCTGCGCTGCCGGCGGTAGCGGGCGAGCTGGACGACGTGGTGAACGACGCGAAAGTGCAGGGGGCAAACGGCGCATTGGCGGGGACCATCCTCCTGAATGGGCAGTTTACCGAGAAGGCGATGGAGAACCAGCTGGGCGGGCATCCCATGGTGGTGCATATTGCGAGTCATTTCGTGTATAGCCCTACCGGGGACGCCAGCAAGAGTTATCTGCTGCTGGCGGGCAAGGACCAGGGCGGCGAGCCTTTTCATTTGACAGTGGAGGACTTTCGCGACGACGTGAACCTTTCACTTTCCAAAACGGCTCTGCTGACGCTCTCAGCCTGCGACACAGGGATGAGCGGAAACGCGAGCGACGGGAAAGAGGTGGACGGGCTGGGCATGACGGCAGAATACAAAGGGGCGAAAGCGGTGATTTCGTCGCTCTGGTCGGTGAACGACGCAAGCACGGGCCAGCTGATGGGTGACTTTTACAAGCGGTGGGCAGATGGCGCAGGCAAGGTGGAAAAGGTGGAGGCGTTGCGTCAGGCGCAGCTCGATCTGCTCCTGGGCAAAGCGAGGGTTCAGGGCGATGGGAGTAACAGGGGGGTTGAACCCGAGGGCCCAGCTCCTGCCGGATACGCGCATCCCTACTACTGGGCGGCGTTTGTGCTGATGGGGAACTGGAGGTAGAGGGCCAGCCGCCTTATTCGGCTCACGCTACACACGTTGACTGGTTGTCTTGCCGGCCATGTCGGTGGATGAAAAATCGCCGGGTATCAAACCCGCAGGTTTCGCTCAGCTTGGATGCACTTTGGGGTTCAGCGAAGTCTCAAGCCATGCGCGCAGTTCCGGAATTTCAGGCCAACTGGAAATATGCGGCCTGGCGGTCATCAACACCTGGAGGTTGGCGGTATGGAGATGGCTGCAAGAGGCCAGGTCCACTTTTGCGGACGGCTTCTTCTGCAACCATTCGAGCAGCCCCTCGGCTTCTTCCACGCTGACCACATCGTGAAACACGGCACGGTTTCTCTTGAATTCGATCGGCATCAGACAATCTCCCGGATGTTGAGAATCATGAGTACAGAACCGTCGCCCATCAAGGCCGAACCTGAATACGCGGACAGCCCTGACAGAAAGCCGCCAAGCGGCTTCTGAATCAGGCCGATGGTCTCCTTGAAGCCATCCACGAGAAGACCCAGAACTTCGCCGCCCGCCTGAACCAGCAGGACAGCCAGTTCATCGTCGGAATTCGTACGAGGAGTAGCCGAGATTCCCAATAAGGCGTTGAGCGGCTTCAACGGCACGATGCGCCCGCGCAAGACGGCTGTCAGGCTCTGCTTGATGGCGCGCAGGCTGCTTCGGGGAACGCGAACGGTCTCTACGACATTGTCCATGGGCACGCCGAACAGTTGTCCATCGGACTCGACGATCATCACCTGGGTCACGGCCATCGAAAGCGGCAGCGAAATTCGGATTTTTGTGCCCTTGCCCAGTTCGCTTTCGATAACGACCGTGCCGTTGATCTTCTCTACCGCGGAGCGAACAACGTCCATGCCGACTCCGCGTCCGGAAAGGTCCGAGATGACTTCGGCGGTGGATAAACCGGCGGCGAAGATCAGGTTGACGGCCTCGCGGTCGTCGATTCGTTCCAGGGCAGCTTCGTCGATCAACCCCTTTTCATAGGCCTTGCGCTTGATGATGGCCGGATCGATTCCTTTGCCGTCATCGGTGATCTCGATGACTACGCGGTCGGCTTCCTGCGCGGCCCGAATGGTCAGTGTGCCGGTCTCCCGCTTTCCGCAGGCACGGCGGACCTCAGGAGTCTCCAGGCCGTGATCGAGGCTGTTGCGGACGATATGAATCAACGGGTCGGCCAGCGATTCGATGATGTTCTTGTCGGCCTCGGTCTGCTCGCCTTCGAGCACCAGCTGCACTTCCTTGCCAAGTTTGCGGGAGATGTCGCGTACCAGCCGAGGGAAGCGCTGAAAGACAAACGAGACGGCCATCATGCGCACCTGCATGATCGCGTCCTGCATCTCGTCGGCGATGCGGTTGATAACCGAATACTCCCCTTTGATTTCGCGGGAAAGCTCGCGCACGCCAAAGTGGGCCTCAGCGCGCTGGGCGAGGTAGGGCAGCGCATTTTTTGAGACCACCAGCTCGCCGATCAGGTTCATGAGCCGGTCAATCTTGGCCTGATCGACTTTGAGAATGCGCGAACCGGTGACGGAGTCCTCGGCCCGGCGGCCGAACTTGATTCCTTCCTCGGCAGCAGGCGGTTTGTCTGTGCCCGCCTCGGCTGCGGCGGCTTCTGCCGGCCGGTTCGACGGCTTTGCGTCCGGTTTCGACGGTGTGGAAGCAGGAGGGCCGGCCTGGGTGACGTAATTGGCGATGAGATGTTGCTTGCTGTCTTCCAGCCACAACAGCAGCAGGGAGTTCTGCCCGGTGGCGAGGCACTCCGCCAATACGGCTTCGAGCTCGCTCGCGGTTTCTTGAACGCCGGCAGCCCTGGCGATATTAAGCAGCACCGCCCCAACCGCCTTGAGTCTTCCCGCGCCCCAGTCAGGACGGTCGTCGAGCATAAGAATCTGCTGCTGGGCAGAAAGAATCGCGTCGAGGGCGGCAGCTCTCTCCCGTGAGGATTCGTCGATGGGCTCCGCGGCCTCTTTTTGCGAAGCAAACAAGGGATTCCCCTCACCTGCATCGCCATGGGCAATGACGGGACCCGCTTGCGCAATGTCCGCTGAGCTTTCCTCGGGCCTTTCTTCAGTCAGGCTCAGCCACTTCGGATCGACTCGAACGATCTCGACCTGGTCCGGCACATAGCGGAAGTGTTCGTTGAGTTCTTCAAGGGGCGCCGTGGTGAGCAGATGGAATTCGAGCATGCAACGGTAGGTGTCCAGTTCGGCCAGCGGCGGCAAAGGCTCGGAGGGTCTTGCGCTACCCCAGAGCAGGCCCGGAGTCTGGCGCGCGGAAAAGAGCGGATCGTCCCCCTGAAAGAAACAGTCCTTTACCGGCAAGTAGCAAATCCAATGCAGCGTCTCTCCCTGATGGCACTGGCGAAGAGCCTGCATGCGCGTGGATTCGGGAACCTCGGCAAGCGGAGGCAACTCGGCTGGGAGCGCGGATGGAATGCGGGGCGGCTTGACCGCGGGGACCTGCGCCGCGATCGGGGCGGTTGGCATCAGTGCCTTCAACGACGCGGCCATGCGGGCCGAGTCCTGCGCACGCGAAGCGTCGATCTGTTCGGTGGCCTCGATATCCGCGCACATGGCCATCACAAAATCCATGGCGTCAAGCAGGCGGTCCGCCAACTCCCTGGAGTAAGCGATCTGGCCGTTGCGCACCAGTCCCAGCAGGTCTTCGCCGGCATGAAGGACGCGCGTCATCTCGGGAAATGTGAACAGGCCGCTGTTGCCCTTGAGCGTATGGACCAGGCGGAACAACTCGTTGATGAGTCCCTGATCGGTGGGCGCATCTTCCAATTGCATCAGCTTTTCGCCGATGCCCTGGGAGAACTCACGCGACTCGGATAGGAACTGTTCCAGCAAGGGATTCATCGAGTTGCCTCCCCGAGCATCAGCCGGGCATGGGCCAGCAATTGCAAAGGCCGCACCGGCTTGAGCAGATAGCAGCTGGCTCCGGCGCGGTAGGCCGCGATCTGGTCGCGCGCAGCAGATTCAGTCGAGACCATGATGGCCGGCGGCTGCGGCATCTGCTGGCGGCGCAGCTCCATGAGAAATCCGAAACCATCCAGCCTGGGCATGTTGATGTCCACGAGAATGAGGTCGAAGGACGATTCGAGGACCTTTTCGAGGGCTTCGATCCCATTCAGCGCCTCCTCGACGGCGTAACCGGCGGATTCCAGAATTCCGCGGTGATAGAGGCGCACCGTGGCGGCATCGTCGACAACCAGGATGCGCTTCGAGACCAGGTCGCGATTCATCGCGCCTCCAGTGTTTTCTGATAAATGATCGCTTCAGGAAATTTGCGCACCCTGAACAGGGACGACATGCGGCTCATGGATTCGGAATGACCCAGGCAGATATAACCGCCGGGATTGAGGGCTTCGTAAAATGTGTCGGTCGCGGTCTTGCGCGACAGGTCGTCGAAATAGATGAGCAGGTTGCGGCAGAAGATCACGTCGAAGTTGCGGTAGTTGATGGTGTCGGCCGGCTCGGAGAGATTGACGCGAGTGAACTCGACTGCCTGGCGCAGATCTTCCGAGAGCTGGTATTCCTCGCCGATACTCTTGAAATACTTTGCCAGCCAGCCCGCGGGCACATACTGCACCGAGCGAATCGAATAGCGGCCTTGCCGGGCTCTGCGCAGAATGCTGGTGTCGATATCCGAGGAGATGATCTCCACATCCCATTGGTTAATCTGGGGCCACTTTTCCAGCAGGTACATGGCGATCGAGTAGGGCTCTTCGCCCGAAGAGGAAGGAATGCACCAGATGCGGATGGGGTCAGAGCTGGCCTTGTGCCTGACGATCTCAGGAAGGATAGAGTCGACCAGGCATTGGAACTGGTACTCCTCGCGCAGAAAATAGGTTTCATTCACGGTCATCGAGTTGGTGAGCAGTTGCAGTTCCTCGCCCGACGCCTGAAAACGCAGCAACGTGAAGTAGCCGCGAAAGGTCCGCGTGCCGGTGAGCTCGATGCGCTCGGCCAGGCGCTTGTCAACGAAGTAGCGCTTCGAGGCTTCAAAGCTGATGCCGGTGCGGCGATAGAAGAACTCCCGGAACTTGAGGAAGTCCTCGTCGCTGATGCCGTGACCGGGATCGGGTTGGGTCGCAGATGCGCTCATGGGAGATCAGTTTTCACGAATGCGTTTCAAGGCCAGGCCGGCCGCAAACTGGATGTAGGGTTGAGAGGCAAAGCGCGCCTTGAGCCGGATGAGCGGATCGAGAGCCGCCGGCGTGCCAACCTCGCAGAGCAGATCCACCGCGGTCGAGCAAACGTTGACGTGAGAGTCGCGCTCGATCACTTCGATGAGCCAGCTCTCCACATCCGGGTGCGGTACAGACTCCATGACATTGACGGCAAAGATGCGCACATCGGGATCGGGATCGTCGAGCAGCGAGGCCAGAACCGGCGGCACCGCGCCGGCACGGTCTCCGGCCGAGGCCAGTTCCTTGAGAGCCTCGATGGCTTCGTTGCGCAGGGCCACATCCTCGCTGCGCAGGCAGTCAGCCAGTCCCTTGGTTGCCGCCGGATCGTCAAGCCGGATCAACGCGGTCAGAATCGCCGCCCGCACCACGACTTCCTGCTCGCACTTCAAGCGCCTGACCAAGGCCGCGCCGGCATTCGGACAGCGGAGAATCTGCTTCGCTGCGTGACGCCGAACAGACACATCAGCGCTCTCCAGCCCCGCCTCCAACTCCTCGCAACTGGATTGCCCGGGCACAGTTGTCCCGACAGGTTGCGCAGGTTTCCCCTTCACCAGAGCCATGGTTCTCCTCGTTTTCAGCTTTTAGCTTCCTGGCTTTCAGTTGTAAGCTGTCAGGCTGGTTTCTTACCTTCCGGCCCAGGTTGAAACCTGCGCGGCAATCTTCTCGGCTGCAAGCACAAGACTTGCGCCGGATTTTCCTACCAGCTCGGCCGGCATTCCATAAACTACGGCCGACTCTTCCGATTCGGCAATGGTTCGTCCGCCGCGCTTCTTGATTTCGGCGAAAGCGTCCGATCCGTCGTAGCCCATGCCGGTCATCAGAACTGCCACCACGCGCCGGGGATCGTAGTGTTCCAGCACCGACCGGCCCAGCAACTCGACCGACGGATGCCACAGATACTTTGAATTCTCCGGCGTGGGCAGAACTGTCATTCTGCCGGCGCGGCTGGCCAGCACCATGTCCGCTCCACCCCTGCCGATGTAGATCTTTCCGGCCTCGACCGCCAGGGCAGAGCCCGCCTCGACCACCTGCAACGCACACAGCTCGATTCAACCGCTCGGCAAAAGCCTTGGTGAACGCTCCCGGCATGTGCTGTGCAACCAGCACCGGCCAGGGGAAATCCGCCGCCAACCCCGACAAGACAATCTCCAGGGCGCGCGGCCCGCCCGTTGATGCGCCCATCACCAGCAGGCCATCGCTGGTTCCCTTGAGCGAGCTTGCGCTTGACGCGGCAGAGGCCTGAGAAGCCTTCTTGCGCTCTTCATGAATTCGCCTGGCCAGTGCCCCGGCCGAGGTCGCACCGCCCCTCGGCCGTGCCCGCGCCGCATTGCGCACCTTCGAAACCAGCTCCGCGGTGATCCTGTCGATGGAAAGCGAAATGGTTCCGCCCGGCTTGGCAATGTAATCCACCGCGCCCAGGTTCAGGGCTTCAAACGTGGCCAGGGCCCCCTCGTTGGTAAGCGAGGAGACCATGACCACCGGGACCGGCCTCTCGGCCATGATGAGGGAAAGCGCGGTCAATCCGTCCATCTCCGGCATGTTGATGTCTAACGTCACAACATCCGGCTGGAACTCCCGGTTTTCCTTCACCGCTTCGTCGCCGTTTCTTGCCTGGTGAACTTCGAAGTCCCCTTCTGCCTGAAACAGGACCATCAACTGGCGGCGCATCAACGCCGAATCGTCGACAATCAGCAGCTTGATCATTGGCTTATCCCGTAACCGCGGCCAGCGCCATTAGCTCTTTCTGCTCCATCAGGTGGGGCGGATCGATGAGTTGCACCATGCGCTTCTGCTTTTCAAGATTGGCCATGCGGCTGAGCAGCCTCACCTGGTCGCTGGACAGTTGCGGCGCCGGTTCGATGGACGCCTTGGGAATCTTCAGCACCTCGGCCACCTGGTCGACGATGAATCCGGTGCGCACATCGGAGATGAGAAACACCATGATCCTCTGGCGATCGCTGCGCTCCACCTGCTTGAGACCCAGCCGCAGGCGAAGGTCGATCACCGGCAGCACGGTTCCGCGCAGATTGATCACTCCCTCGACGAACGATGGCGCCTTGGGAACCCGGATCAACTCTTCCGGCACCCGCACGATCTCCTGCACGCTGGCGATGGGTGCGCCGAACTCTTCCTTATCCAGCCGGAAGATGACCACTTGTTCGTCATCGTCCAGGTTGTCGTCTGCTTCCCCGGCTTGCCGGCCTTCTTCCAGTTCACTTTCGTTCACGGCGCTCAATGCCTCCTTTACAATCGAATGACCGAAGAGATTACGCGCGGTGACGATGGACACCAGGCGCTTGCCATTGTCCAGGCGGCAGATTGAGGTAATCTCAGCCAGGTTTCCTTCCCGGGCCAGCATGGCGGGCAGCGGATCGACTCCGGACTTGGAGACCCGCAGCACCTCGCTGACCGCATCCACAACCACGCCCACCGAGACCCCGGCCAGGGTGAGCACAACGATGCGGCTCTTCTCGTCCAGTTCGCGGTAAGGCAGCGCAAACATGCTGCGCAGGTTGACCAGCGGCAGCAGGCGGCTGCGCAAGGTCATCACGCCCAGCACATGCGACTCCGAGTGCGGCACGTGAATAACCGCCTCCGGCACCTGCACAATCTCCTGCACATCTTCGATGGCGATGGCGTACTCCTGGCCGTCGACATCGAAGCTGACCAGTTGCAGTTCATCGCTCAGGTCTTCTTCGTCGGATTGCACGCTGGCCTGGGCCGTGCCCGCAACACCGGCATTCTTTGTGATGGCCGCAATCTGCGAGAACTCCCGCTCGATCAGCTTGACGAAATCCAGCACCATGATCATGGCGTGGCCGCCTACATCCTTGATCAGGCTGGACAGGACCTCGGTGTTGACCGTGGTGCGGATTGAGCCCACGTCTTCAATGTGGCTGGCTTCGACGCCGACAACGCTCGAAACGCGATCCACGACAAAACCCAGCGGCTGGCCCACGTCCACCACCAGGGCGCGCGTGGAGTCGTCGTGCGCCAGCTCTTCAAAGCCGAACAGCCGGCGCAGGCTGATGATGGGAAGAACCTTGCCGCGCAGGTTTGCCAGTCCCTCCAATGCGGCCGGCGCCAGGGGCACCCGCACCACATCGGGAACCCTGATGATCTCCTTCACCGGCGCCATGTCGGCCGCGAAAACCTCGTCGCCGGCAATGAAGGTAACAAACTGCTGAGTCCCCGATTGCGCGCCCTTTTGCGTGGCCTCTTGCGCGGCCTCTTGCGCCCCCGGTTGTGGATTGGAGGCGGCCGGCGCCTTTTCGCTGCCTGCGCTGGCCGCCTCATCCGGTTGATTTTCTGGATCGTCCTGGTCGAGGACCGGCTCCTGAACCGGCTCCTCCACCAGCGTCCCGCCATTGCGATACTTCGATGCTCTCGTCGTCATTAGGTCGCTCCCTTACGCTGCGCTCTGCAGTTCGTCGGCCAGCGAAGCGATCTCTTCGATGGCTGCGGCCAGGTCTTCGGCGCCCTTGGACTGCTGTTGCGCGGCGCTGGAGGCTTCGGTGGCGGCCTTGTCGGCCTCGGTTGCGGCGGCGGAGATCTGCTCGATACCCTTCTTCACCTGGCCCAGTGCGGCGGCAATTTCTTCCGACGCGGAGAGAATCTCCTGACAGCCCTTTTCGACCACCAGAATGTCGCTCTCAATCGAAACCAGGTCGCCGGTCGTGGACTTTGCCTTTTCAACTTCAGAAACGGCCGAGACCACAATCTCGTTCAGGTCGCGGCCTACTATGCCGATCTGATCCTGAACCGCCTTCACCAGGTCCTTGATGCTGTCGGCGTTTTCCGACGAATCGTGGGCCAGGTTGCGGATGTCGGTGGCCACCACCACAAAGCCCTTGCCGAACTCCCCGGCGCGCGCGGCTTCAATGGCTCCGTTGACGGCCAGCATGTTGGTCTGGATCGAAACCGTGCTGATGGCCTCGACGATCTTGTCGATGCGCCGCGACACCAGCTCCAGGTCGTTCATCTGCTTGATGCTGGCCCGCGAGGCTTCGGCCGAGCTGGACAGACCGGCGATCAGCCCGTTCACGGCGGTCTTGTTCTCGCCCAGCAGATTCTTGATCGCCACCACCTTCTCGGAACTTGCCGCGGCACGCTTCTGCGCGACTTCCAACCCCTTCTCAATCTGGTTGGTGGCTGCCGCCGATTCCTCGGAGGCTGAAGACTGCACCTCGGCGCCCTTGCGAATCTGCCCCAGCGCGGTCATGATCTGGGCGCTCGAGCGGTTGATCTCCTGCACCGCCGAAGATAGTTCCTCCGAAGAGGAAGCCACCTGCTCAGCGCTCTTGGCTACGTCGGTCGAGTTCTTCAGATCTTCGGCCAGCTCCGACAAGGCCTGGGCCGCCTGCTCGCACTCGGCCAGGGCCTGGGCCTGTTCGGCAACTGTCTTGCCGGACTCCTCGGCTGCCGAGGACTGCTCCTCGGCCGCGGCCGCGATGCTCTGCGAACCCTTCAGCGCCTGCTGCGAAGCGACGTTCGATTGCCCGGCATTGACGGCAATCTCGCGGATGCCCTTGACGATCTCAATCGCGTCGAGACGAATCTGCTCCAGTTGGGCAGTAATAACCTTGCCCTTTTCAACCTCTTCTTCCATTGTCTTGGCGGAGGTGTTGATGCCGTCGGCTATGGACTTCACGTCTTTTTGAATCTGCCCAACCAACTCCTGAATCTGCTTGGCGCTCTTCTCGGAAGTTTCGGCCAGGGTGCGCACTTCGTCGGCAACTACCGCGAAACCCTTGCCGTGCTTGCCGGCGCGCGCCGCTTCGATGGCCGCGTTCAAGGCCAGCAGGTTGGTTTGGTCGGCGATGCGCGCCACCGCCTTGACGATGTCGCCGATGTTGGCGGCCTGCTTCTCCAGCTCGACGACCATGCGCACGGATTCGGTCTGCCGCTGCGCGGCCACGCCGACGTTGCCGATCAGTCCGACCACGTCCCCGCTGGTTCGCGCAATCAGAGTCTGGCAGGCCTCGCCTTTGCCGGCGCTCAGATCGGCGTTCTGCAACTGACGGCTAATTGAAACTCCCACCTGCTGAAATGCGGTCAAAGACTCCTGCGCGGCACTCGATGCTTCCTCGGCGCCGGCGGCGATCTGATCGCTGGCGCGCTTCAACTCCTCGGCTGCCGACGATGCTTCGGCGATGCCCGAGGCCAACTCTCCGGTGGCCGCGGCAATGCGTTCGGCGGCCTGCTGTTGTTTGGCGAGCGTTCTCGCCTTCTTGCGTTGCGCTTCCGCCTCCCGGGCAGTTACGAGCGAGGGCTTTCCTTCAGTTGGCGCGGACGTTGCCTGTACGGCAACTTTCTTGACAAGTGCCATGTTCCTTTCCTTTCGTGCGATCTCTGCCGTTGTAATCCGAAGTTAGCCCGTGGCCGGTTTCAGCGGATTTGTGAAATATGCATTGTGCGCGTGTGGAGGTGATAGAGTGCGCACGGCTGGTTATGATGTCCAGTTGGAACCTTCGGCAAAACTACCGCAAGGGGAAAGTGGTCAATACTGCACATTTTGTTGGCGGGGTCCGGAAAAGGAACGTTCGGCCCACATTGAAACCTGACTAGAACAAACTTCGTCATTGCCAGACGCAAAAGATCAGGACTGGATAGAAGCGAAATCACCACGGAACGGTGATATGACCTGGTGAGCAGAACGGGAATCGTCAGCCTCGGAGAGAATCAACCAAGCAACAGCGTGGACTTGTCCAATCCGGCAGGTTCTTAGTTGGGGTTAGGTGGCAAGACCCCTTCTTGAATGGCGACAGAGGCGGTGATGAAAGAGGTACACATATCGAGCAGGACAAGATTAGCGTGTTCTTAACTATGGGAGACTCAAGTCTACGGTCCGCTTGCTGGATATGTTTTGAAACAGTGAGATTGTGCTGATTATGACAACCCATGCAAGTCGTGAAGATTCCCTGGAGATACATCTGCTGCTGCCACTTATGCCGGATAAGCAGGAGTGGATTCCCGACTTGCTGCCACGTCCGGACGGGATTCGCTTCGTCAGGGGAGCGCTCCTGGCCATCGCCTTGTGCCTGCCCATCTGGGTGTTGGCATGGTGGACTGTCGCCAGTCATTTTTGAGAAGCCCGCATCTTGCCGGTCTTTTATGCGTCCGTCCGCATCCCCAAAACAAAAAGCCCGCGTCGGGCAGGCGAGACCTGGCGGTCTTCCTTCTCCAACACGGGCTAATCTTTGAACAGATCGATGCTATAGGCGAGAATCAAGCCCCGGCTACGGTCCCAGCACTCCGATGGCGATTCACTTCGCGGAGGATTACGCCGGCGGACAGATACTCAACTAGGTGAAAATCGAGTTTGCGCTTCTCTTCAGGGCTGAGCGGACTGCGGCTCTTGCGTATTGCCGCGATGCGCCTTGGATTTCAGCCCACGCGATCGGAAATCCCGCTGACTGGTTTCCTGCCACTGGTCTGTATGCGCAGCCCCTCTTCGGCGATGCGGTAAGGTACGAACACTCCTCGCCCCGGAAATTCCTGCGAGAGTTCGGCGCGCAAAGCCGCAGCGGCTTGCGCGTCCCGGGCCAGCAACATCAGAAACCCGCCGCCGCCGGCCCCTGCCAACTTGGCTCCGCAGATATGAGGCCGAGCCCGGTCGAGAATCGCATTGATCGGTGCATTGGCTGTATGCGGATCGAGCACCTGGTTCAGTTGCCAATGTCGGTCCAGCAGCTCTCCCAAATGCTTCCAATCACCTTCCGCCATGGCGTAGGACATTTCCACGGCCAGCGTCTTGATGCTGTGAAGCACCTGGACGGTCGCCGTTTCGCGCGCCAGATAGCGCGAAACCACCTGGCGCAACAGATCCTTGGCCATCCTCTGAATGCCTGTGTTGTAGAGCAGCAGACGCTCGCAGAACTCCGCTCGGCGCTGCTCGCTCCAGAGCACCGGTTGAACGCGAATGCGCTGCCGCAAACCGGGTCCGGTAATGAGTAGTTTGGCCCCCGGGAAAATGCCGCCCGCCTGATCCTGCCAGCCGCCTCCCGTCGTCATACGCTGTTCGAGCTGCATCACAGCTTCCGACAGGGCATGATCGGTCAGCGCGCGCCCAGACATCACCGCCAGTGCGCGGATAACCGTAGCGGCCAGGATGCTGCTGGTACCCAAACCCGAGCCGATCGGCAACTGTACCTGGCATCGGATCTCCAGCCCACCGCCGAGATCGGACAGAGTCTCTTCCAGGGGCTGGCCCTTCACCGGAATGCCATGCAGTTGTAATGCGGCGCGCGGAATGGAGAAGACCGATCCCGGCCCGCAAGGCTCCAGCAGCTCCTCCGCGCTGCGAAACTCGGCCATGCTGCCGTGGCCGTCCGCATAGCACCGGATTACGGGCTCGGCAATACGCCTGATCTCGGTCTCAATGGGGTACGTCCCGTTGATTTCCAGCGCACAATTGAGCACCGTGCCACCCCAGTCGAAACAGAACGGCGGGGTGTCGGACCAGCCACCTCCCAAGTCGATGCGCGGCGGCGCTGATACGTGAACGCATTCGAACTTCCAGCAAGACGGAGTCCAGCCCACATCGCCGGCAGCCGTATAGTGGACCGCATCCTGAATGCAAGTGAAGGCCTCGCCCTCCGCCAGAGCGGCCTCCTGCTCAAATCCTGCACGGCCCAGTAAACGCGCCGCCTGCACCATGTAGCTGGACGCAAGAGTCAAGTTTTCCGGGCCACCCTTGCGCAACTCGTCGGCACGCGTTCGGAGCGAACGTCCCGCTGCAGCGGCCGGCGCCAGACCCGGCAGGTTTGCCAGCAGCGGCCGCAAATCCGCACCGGACTCCGCCAATTCGACGGCTGTCTCTCGCCAGATGCCCTGTAATCGGTAGTTGCGCGCTTCGGCCATAGCCTTCCCGTCGGCGTACCGCGCGCTCTCGGCCAACGATAGACGCCGCGCCGCACGCCAGCGCTCCGCGCTATAACCACTCACGTACCCCATCATCCACCGCGCACAGGCCCACGCATCGTCCGGCGTAGTCACCGGGAAGAGCGCGGCATTCCACAACGTCGGCACTTCACCTGTTGCCCAAACCTCGGCCTTTTTCAACCCCAGCCGTTCGAGCGTCTCCAAAATCGGCCGGTTGAACCATGTGCCGTGTTCGATCGCCTGTTTTGGATCGTCTTCCACCCCATACACACGGATCACCCATCCGTTTACACTGTCCTGTTCCACCGGCAACTGATGAACCACTGTGTTCTCTGGAACTTCCACGGGCCCACTTAATCCAGTCAGTCCGTGCAGGATGGCGCCGCGGTTGGCTGACACCGGCCCGCTGAGGTCGCATTCCAGGATCACTGTTTCGTGTCCCACGTGGCACGCGCCGCCAATCACGCTGTCGAGGATTCCGCCTGACGCCGCTGCCAGCGTCCGGAAGGACTGTGTTGTTCCCGCATGGATGAACTCGCCCTCAACCACCGAGCAGTGGAATTCCGAGGGCCGTTCGGGGGCATGCAGGATTCTCTCGAGTTCCCGCCAGAACAGCCCGGCGTCAACGTCCAGCTTCCACTGACCCGTCAGCCCGCGCGTGATCTCATCATAAAGATCAACCGCCGGCAGCATCCTGAATCCTGCCAACTCCGTCAGTGCCGTCGTCAGATCGGCGTCAAACCGCAACAATCCAACATCGACAGCTACCCGTCCATCCTCCCGCATCCCACCGGCGGCTTTCACCTCCTCCGCCGTGGGCTTCTGCAGGAAGGTGTAGACCTGGTCCCCTGCTCCGACGACATAGACACCGTGATGGCTTCCTGTTTCCACATCCAGCCACATCGCGACGCCTGTCACACCCGGCCGATCCCATCGCACGTGGTTCGCGTCGAACCTCAGCACTACGTCGCCCGAAGCCACCAGCAGTCCATTGGGAATTCTCTCTGCCCAAGCCGCCGACAGGGCCAGGGTCTCGTCAAAAACAGTCGTCGTGCCTCGCGGCAGCGTGCGAGAAGGCAGCACGCCAAACAGCTTGCCGCCCGGCGTATATTGCGGTAGACGCTGCGAATCACCACCGGAGTGGACGATCAGAGCCCGGTGCTGGCTCCACCATTCCCGGTCCTTGCCCAAAACACCCAGCGCGTTGATCGTCGCCCCGCCGCTGCCCACCCTTCGGTCGCCGGGATCGGGGACCACGAGGAACTGGGTCTCGTTTGGCAGCGTTCCGGACAAGTTCCGGCGCTGGATCTCATCACGATAAAGCGCCGCCTGACGTTCGGAAGAGGCCGTGACAATGACAACGTCCCAGAATTTCAATGTACTTCCTCGGACTGGACAGAACTGAGATACCAGTCGGCTTTCTTGCGCAGACCGGCGTCAAACGGTATTGTAGCCCGGAACCCAAACTCCCGCTCAGCCCGACTCGCGTCCAGACACCGTCGCGGCTGGCCGTTCGGCCGGCTCGTGTCCCAAACGATCCGGCCTGTGAAGCAGGTCATCGCCGCGATGGTCACCTCCCACAACTTCATAATCGATTCATTCATCCTTCCGAAAATCCGTTGACGATCCCCGGAATTCAATGCCATGGGCCTGTATGGAATCTGGATCTGACCTCATCAAGCTCGGCTACGTTTCTATAAGTCAACCAATATGGTTAGTTTACAGGTCCTAATTATCAGACAGCCGCTTTGGCGCCGGCATTGCATTCTAATCGAGTAGGCTTACCTGGCCAGGACCAGCCTTTCGACTTCAGCGACGGTCGTACCTGCCGGTTTTACATCTGAGTCCCGGCGAAATGAACAAACTTGAATCGGAACAGTTATACTTGAACGCAATCACACGAAAGTAACCTGCATGTAACAAGATTGATTACCTGGATGCGGAATGCATTGCTAAACTCTTGCTGAGGTCTTCGGAAAAGGAAGTGAGGGCCTACAAGTGCTTGATCATCAAAGCACGAGCAACGGTGAAGCAGTGTACGGAGTTCTGGTTCGCACCCCAGCCGATCCCGAACTTACAGAATGCATTGCATCGCTCTCTAACAGCCATTCGCGGCCACAGCAGCGCCACTCGCACAGTCGTGATCAAAGCTGTCGCCTCAACGGTTGGTGCGCAGCTCTACTCATCATCTGGTTCTGCTGCCTCCCCTTCGCCTTGTCCGGCTGCGGCGGCAGTATTGTGGTGAACGGAGCGGGTGCTGAAGATCTCATTGCATCCCCCGACACAGTCACCTTCGATGCCGTGTCTATCGGCCAAGCGGCTAGTACCCCAGTGTCTCTCATAAATGGGAGTTCGGCGCCGGTCGAAATTACCGAACTTGACCTGACTGGGCAGTCCTTCTCCGTTGTTACTCCGAGCGACCTTCCTGTCACTATTGCTGCAGGTGGAACTTATAGTTTTAATGTTCAATTTATTCCTGCCGCCACGGGGACAACGACGGGACAGTTGACGATCGCCAGTAACTCTTCGACCAGCGGCAAGCCAGTGATCAAGCTGAGGGGCACAGGCACGACAGGCAACAGCACGGCCGTGCTGAGCGCGCTTTCCTGCAGCAGTAAGTCCATGACGGGAGCAGGCACAGACGCATGCACTGTGACGCTGACCGCTTCGGCGCCGAGTAATGGGCTGCTTGTGAACCTGTCAAGCAGCAGCTCTGCCGTGACAGTACCAGGCACGGTGACAGTGCCGGCGGGTGCGACCAGCGTCGGATTCACGGCCACTGTGTCCTCCGTGACGACCGCCCAGGCGGTGACGACGACGGCAAGCACGGGTGGCGTGTTCAAAAGCTATACCCTGCAGTTGAATGCAGCAACACTTGCGCTGAGCATCAACGCGGCCAGCGTGGCTTTCGGCGATGTGGTGGTGAACACGCCGGCAACGCAGTCTGTAACCTTGACCTCGACGGGCACTGTACCGGTAACGATCAACGGTGCAACGCTGACGGGTACGGGCTTCACGTTGCAGGGGGCAGCGTTCCCGGCCATATTGAGTCCGGGCCAGGAAGCAACGCTGAATATAGAGTTCGATCCCACCGCCATGGGTGCGGCGACGGGTCAACTGACCATTACCAGTAACTCGTCGACAAACGGCACCGCGGTCATCGGCCTGAGCGGTACAGGCACAGCGGCGGTTGCCGTTGCAGTAACCCCCACCAGCGTCTCAACTACTGCCGGAGCCACTCAACAATTTGCAGCTTTTGTCACAGGAACGTCAAACACCGCGGTTACCTGGACGGTGTCAGGAACCGGCTGCAGCGGAGCAGCTTGTGGGACGATCTCTTCGACCGGCCTCTACACTGCCCCTGCTACGGCGCCATCCCCTGTAACAGTGACAATTACAGCAACCTGCGTGACAGACCCAACCAAATCTGCGTCAGCCACCGTAACAATCGCGCCTCCTGCCGGCGCTACGTACTACCTTGCGCCGGCTGCAGATGGCGGCAATGACGCCAACAACGGTTTGTCCCCTCAAACACCGTGGCTGACTCCGAATCACTCTGTCAACTGCGGCGATGTGCTGACAGCGGCGACAGGAGCCTACTCGGCCGGAAACTTCCAACCCTGGGATTGGGGAACCGTAACGTGCGCTGCGAAGAACAATGTGGCGTGGGTGAAGTGTGCTACTTTCGATGGCTGCAAGATCAACTCAACAGCAGGGCAGTCTGGCATCCAGATCGGGAAATCCTACTGGGGCGTGCAGGGCTTTGAAGTCACAACCAGCGGTGGGAATAATTATGCCGCCTGCTTTACTGCTTACAGCACTACGCCGATTCACCACATCATATTTGCGAACAACGTCGCCAATGGATGCGAAGCGTCTGGAATAGGATTCTCAAATACTACCGTAGTCGCCAGTTTCGACTATGTGGCGATCATCGGGAACATCGCCTACAATGCGGCGCAGTCGAACACAGAATGTTATTCAGGAATCAGCATCTATGAGCCGATTGCTTCCGACTCGTCTGCGGGGACACACATTTACATTGCCGGCAACTTCTCGTTCGATAACGTCGATCCAGCCGGATGCGCGTATGACGGAAGCGGAATTATCCTCGACACGCTGGATGGTTCGCAAGAAAGCCTGGGTTCGGCCTACAATCAGCAAGTCGTCGTAGATAACAACGTCACGGTTTTCAATGGGGCGGCAGGAGTTGTTGAGGGAGGCGGCGGGAATACAGCCGCGAACGTCTATGTCGAGCGCAACACGGCTTACGGCAACTATTCCTCCTCCCTTCTGACGCCACTCTCCTGCGGTCAGATCGCGCTGAACAATTCGCCGAACCCTGGCGAGTACACGGCGATTTATCAGAATTTGGCCGTCGTCCCGGCATCGACTCCGGGGTGCGCCGGCGGTCAGGCATATGCGTACTGGATTTCCAACGGCAACGGCACCGATCAAATCTATTCGACGTATGCCTACAGTGCGGCAGGGAACAACGTAGGAACGTACAACAGCGCCGGCTTTTCATCTGGTCCGAACGTAATTACGGGCACGAATCCCAATTTCGCCAACCCAGTGAATCCGGGCGCACCATCTTGCAGCGGCACCGCCAGCGTACCGGCTTGCATGGCGACCGTGATTGCAAACTTCACGCCGACGGCCCCAGCAGCAAAGAGCTACGGCTACCAGATACCAAGCACAACATCAATTTACGATCCGCTATACCCGCAATGGCTTTGCGGCGTAACAAACCTGCCGGCCGGGCTGGTGACACCGGGCTGCACATAAGTCACGTATGTGAATTGAGCGCACTCCTTTAATCAATCTACGGTCCGCAAAGGCGGCTCGGATGATGCGTTCAGCTGTTGAAGATATCCGAGCGAACGCTTGATTTGAACATACGACCCTCGATAAGCAGCTGCGCTTCTCTTTTATGTCAAATAAGGACTCTACAGCTTACCCTGAATCAGTTTCCCGATAGGGATTCTTGCGCTTCGTGATGCCCGCTCTCGTCGGGTTGAGCCTGCGATTGTCGCGTGCATATCTGCCGTAGCGCTGCTAATGCAAACCTGACGTTGCCGATAATATACCGCCTGGCCAGCCGGCGCGGCTCGCAGCAAAGCCGAAACAGCCATTCCAAGCCACTCCGTTGCATAACGAGAGGCGCACGCGGCCTCGTGCCTGCCACAAAATCAAACGCTGCGCCGACACACAGTTGGACCGCATTGATCCTGTGACGGTGTTCCCATGCAAATTGCTCTTGTTTGCCGGCGCCCAACCCAATAAACAACAGACCCGCAGCAGAGCTATTCACGCGTTCAACTACAGCTCTGTCCTCGATCTCAGATAAAGGGCGGAAGGGCGGAGCTTCCAGACCAACTATTTGTAAAGCTGGATAAAGTCCGCGCAGTTGTTTCTGAAGCTCGCGAAGAGTCGCATTCGTTGACCCGTAAAGGTAGATCCCGATTCCAGTCTCTGCAGCTGCTGCGCATAGGCGAAGCATCGCGGTGGTACCGCAGACACGATCCACCAGTTTGAGATGATGAACTGAATTCATAAGCCAGCGGACTGGTTGTCCGTCGGGACAAAGAATGTCAAACTGGCTGAGGATTCTCCGAAAACACGGATCCACTCTGGCACGAACAATCACATCGGCGCAGGTGAAATCAACGATAATTGATTGCTTCTCCTCAGCGCACCGTATTAGCACCTGTACGAGTTCATCGTAGTTCGTGGCCGACACCTGCACACTGGCTACATCGAATTTTGGCGGCAAAGCCGGATCAGGCTTCTTGATCAACGAGCCAGGCGCGCAGTTGTTGGTCGGGATAGTCCGGGTTGCGGGATTTCGCCAGTCTGTTGAAGCGGTTTCAATGTAACGCTTTGTGCTTGTGTTTTGCATTTAACGAATACCTCTCTTTTTCGCTTCAGTTATGCAGATAGCTTCCCAATCCCTTGCCTTGGGCAAAGAGTCGCACTTCAGTGAATGCTGTTACTCTTAGCTGGCAGCTAAAGGCTTCCCGACCGCTCCTTCACTCAGGTTTCTCAATGTATGTATAGGTGGCAGCTAATATTGCTGCGGTCGTCAGCAGTACGATGATAATAAGGTCATCTTTTCACTGGGGGTTGACCAACATTGCGGCGCAGATACTTTTTATATAAACAGCGGAACAACACAAGCGACTGACGAGCAGGCGAACGTAGACATGACCGCTATTATTGTCGACGTAGGGGCAAGCTGAACGATCTGAAAGCGTCTGCGAGCGCCTTTTCATTTGGCGCGGATGGATCTCATTTAGCCCAAACTCGACTCACACCAGACGGCGACCTCGAGATGCCGTCTCATGCAAGTCCCTGATAAAGGTCAGCGAGCCGTTTTACATATTGATCTACTCCGAAGCTTCTGGCGGTGGTCCTCGCCTCTCTGCCTATGCTCCAGCGAAGATTCTTATCCTGTATGAGTCTTTTCATCGCGGTTGTAATGCCTATAACATCCCCGGGTTGAACAATAATGCAGTTGTGGTCCTCGACCAAAAACTCCCTTGCACCGCCAACAAATGTAGTCACCACCGCAAGCCCCCACGCCATTCCCTCTAGTAGTGCCATTGACATGCCCTCCGCCCTACTCGGCAAAAGAAGTACATCGGCTTCGGCCAGCAGCTTATCTACTTTGTCTCCGCTAACCCAGCCGAGCACAGAGACGCAGTTTGCACACCCTAGGTCAACCAAGAGAGAGCGAGCTTTATCGACCTCACCATCTCCGGCAATTGTTAAGCGACATTGACCCCTCACTGGCAACGGGAGGGCAGCAAATGCGGATATCAAGTCAAACGTTCCCTTACGTGTGCCGACTCGGCCAAGAAACAGAAACTCAAGATTATCGCTTCCTTTGCGCGGTGGCACGTTATCGGGACTCTGGGCCGGATTTGGCAGAACAACTACTTTGTTGGAAGCGACAATGCCCTGCTCGATGTAGTACTGGCGCCACAAGGGTGTAAGAGCAATGAGTTGCCGCGCACCCCTAAGTCCCCAGAACAAGGCGCTCCTGACTACATTGGGGACCCATGTATGGACTATGGCGTCCTCATAAGCATGGCCCTGAATGATATACCTGCACCCCAAAACGCGCAGCATGATGCAGATTACCCCCTTGCGCAGCGTACTGCCGCGTTGCGAAAAATGAACGTGGAAGATCGTCGACCGGGTAAAGATTGCACGATATAGCACGTGCAGCAGACATGATACGAAACATACTACTTGCCTTACACTGTTCCAACCCAATGGTTGATCATAGCCAATGTAGTTGGAACAGGACGGAATGACTTGAAAATCGATATCGGCCGGAAACGAATGCTCGATTTTCTCTATCAAACGTGAGATGCCGCCGCAGACCGTTTTGGCGGGCGCTATGCAAACTACACGCACTCTTTTCATTGTGAGGTTTTCCTTCTTGCTACGGCGTTCAAGGGCAGGCAAGTCTGCGCAGAATGTAGACGCTACTCTCATTACTGCATTGCAGACACTTCAGTGATTGGATCGTATGCACACGCGCTATGGAGTACCGCATCCTTGGGGAATATAGGAACGCATGGTAATACGTTAGGCCTATGACACAGCGCGTGAAGGCCCTGAAAACAACGCGCGCGGCCCCACCGGATTGATCAAATGTGAGAAGGTCCAGCTAGCGCGTTAAGATCTCGCCATTCTGTTTTCTGAGGTGAAACCAGCTAAGGTCAGCTTCTCACCTTCGGTATTGGCGCGTTTGCCGTCAGACTCGGCGTTGATTAAATGGCCAGACGCTCCACGAACCTTGCGTGCAAACACTCCGATTCTGACAGCAGCAGTTATACTGCTGCTCACCAGCAGGGCTGATGCTGCGCCTGTAGCCGCATACAATCTCACAGCAACAATGCCAACTGTGAAAAGTAGTACGACCCAGAGAACGTTAATCAACGTATCAGCCTTTGCGGAGTCCAGATTGAACAGCCCCTGCGAGTAAGGGTTCGTCAGGGTATTAATCAGCATGTTCAGTCCAAGAAGAAAGAGAACAGCGGCGCTTCCCGCATATGCCATCCCATAGACGCCGGTCACAATACGCTCGCCACAGGCTCCTAAGGTGACCACCACGGGCAAAAGCAGAAGAACAAAGAGAAGACTGAAGCGATTGACGCTCCGCTGCATGGCTGCGCTGCCCGATCTGGCATAAATGTTAGAGATTCGTGGCAGCGCGTAATTGCTGAGACCCAGGACGGCTGGATTACACATCGCGACAATCGCGGCGCAGGCGGCCCATGCTCCGGTGGCCGAAGTCCCGTGGAAGGCCGCCAGCATCCACGGGTATAAATATCTGGCGATAGCCGATAGCAAGCCACTTGCAAGGACCCACTTTGCGAAGCGCCAGTTTCGTCTAAGGTCCCGCTCATAAAGGAGTGACTCAAAGCGAAATGTTCTTCTCCGCAGCCACAGCCATATGCCGGCTGCTACAGCAGACGAAATGCCGAGCACCTCGAGCGTCCGCGACGTGCTCAACGAGCCCAGGTGAAACAGGAGCAGTACACCCCCGACCTGAACACCACAAGCCATCGCATCAATCAAGAACGCCGAACCTATTTTCAGTTCGGCGAAGCTTACGCGCCGGACGAATTCCTTAACGCACACGAATACGACCGCACCTGCCGTAGTTGTAAAGACGTTCCTAAGACTATGCGAGATCCAGCCGTACAATGAGCCCAAGCAAGCTCCAGAAACAATTACCAGTGCGAAGATAATGGCGAAGACCAGCTGATGAACAAATAAACTGCCCAAGTACCGGCTTTTGCGAAACCGGCTTAGTTGCGGACTGAACACTGTATAAGGCGTGGTGATCAGCGCCCCGGAAATCTCGGTGACCATGCTGAGAAGTGTCCACGCCAGCGTGTATACGCCCAGCTCCGGTTTGCCACATACCCGCCCAATCAGAAGCGCCGTCGCAAAATTCGTAATGCTAACAAGGCCCTGATCACCAAGCGCGAGCAGACCACGGCGACACTGCCTCATTTTCATAGTGCAGAAGCCTTCCCAAGTGATGGCGGTTGCGCTCATTCCGTATACGATCCGTTGCTTAAGGCCAACAATGCCATTATTAGATCTGACTTGAGATTTACGAATCCATGTGAGTCATCGTGTTTTGTAAGAGAGCATCATAAATAGACATTGCGCGGTTTGAGAGTGATGTTCTGGAATATGTCCCCTCTGCAGCAGCAGTCGCATTGTTTGAGAGTCTTCTCCTAAGTCGCCGGTTACAAGCAATCTCACTTATGGCCGCAGCTAGCGCAATTTCGTCACAGGGTGGCACAACGAGACCCATCTCTGTCAGTTTGACCGTGTCACCAAGCTCACCAACATCGCTGGCCACCACCGCCAGTCCGAACGTCATTGCGATCATTAGGACTCCGCTTTGAGAGGCTTCGGTGTAGGGAAGTACTACCATGTCGGCCTGGGAGAAGAGGCGAGCAGTTTCCTGGATGGAAATAAACCTGTCATGCAGCTCAATGCAGGACAGATTCGAAATGAGATTATGACAATTCGCGAGATCGTTACCTGACCCGGCGACAATAATCTTCAGCCGACTAACTGATTTCTGAAGCAAAGGAGTAGCCTTCAGAAGGTACTGAAGCCCCTTGTACTCGCAGATACGACCGAAGAAGAGCACCCGAAAAAAGTCGTCATTTGGTCTAGTGAACTTTTTTTGATCGGCCACGTCCCGGTAGCGCCAGAGAAGCACGTGAGGAAAAACAAAGCATCTCTCCGGCCTGATTGACCACAATTTGGTTGCATCCTGGCGCAGTCCGTCGCCATGTATGAGGATGGCGTCAGAACGAGTCACCATGCCATTGGTGAAGAAACGAGGAATCCGGCCCGATGCAACATCGCCTGGGTGAGACCTAACATCGTGAACAGTTGTCAAAATGGGTGTTGTCCGGAAAAACGGGAAAAGTAGATTTGCCCAGATATATCTGTCCATTAAGACATGAATCAAGTCTGGCCGCCAGCGGCGAATCTGCAAGGCCAGGCGGGTCATGAATAGGATGCTCCCGAGAAGCTCCCGCTGTCTCGGCCATGGCAACCACTTTATCTCCAGTCGATCCTTGGGTCGCGGATAGCGCAGCGATTGGTATTTGTCTGGAATGCACAGTAAAACGTCCGCCGCTTCCGCAATCGTCTGAGCAAACTCAATGGAATAATCGGGAATGTCCGGTGCAACAAGCGCAATTCTCACCTTGACCCCCTCGACAAGTTAATCTGCGCCTATCCCAATTGCGTTTTGACAAACACCATTTTCGCGCCTGTAACGGAGCGCAGTTTTCCTTTCGACCCTCTGATCCGATGCCCCACAACTGAATAAAAGCGCGTTAAAGACAAGCCACTCAATAGTTTGATTCTGACCGAGCGTCTCGGTAGTTATGCCGGCGACTACTGTTCCCATAAAAAACATCAGCGAAAACCAGCCGAGCAAGCCAGATACCTTTGCGCAACACTGGATGCCTCGTCGTATTGCAAGACTGATCATAATAACTATTACCAACGCACCGGTCCAACCCAAACCTAAGGCGATTTCGAGGAATGCGTTATGAGCGCTCGGCACCGCGAACCCCGCGGTCTCATCTACAACTTCAGTGCTTGGGTCATCCGGCTGCCACATGGCCCGGTATCCCCAGCCCAACACCGGTTTCTCGTCGACAAGCTTCAGGACCTGTTGCCAAAGGTCGACACGGCCAGTCAGAGTGGCGTCTTTGCCGATGATCCCTAAGGCAGACTCTGAATCCGGCAACACGATCAAACATCCAACGAGAAGCGCGCAAGCGAGCGCTGTGACTACACTCAGGCCGCGCCAGCCGCTTCGCCTCCACAACAGATATGCTGCAGTACCAGCCGCATATGCCGAAGCAATCAGCAACGCCGTCATCGAACGAGAAAGTACAACCAGGGAACCGTAAGCGGCGAGCAAACCAAGCCGCCACCACTCCTTCCCAGAACAGCTAACCACAATGTAGAGCTCAACAAAGATCGCCACCGCCATGACCGATCCGAGCAGTTCCTTGGTAGCAAAGACGCCTTGCCAACACCCCTCGAGACTCTGGACCTGCATAATTCCGTACTGCGGGAACATTGCGACAAATACAAATGAACCAAGCGCCGAAATTGCGAAGCTGGCCGACAGCACTTTCATGAAACCAGTGACACCGAACCGCAACGGCAACAGAGCTCCAACAATAATGGTCAGAACATACCCTACACCACGCCGAATTGTGATAGACGGATGAATTGACCAGATTGCCGATAGTAAAACAAGACACGTAAATAACATTGCCCACAGGTTTGTTCTGCCAATAGATGCGAGTGGCCGCAGCCGCTGAAGGCAGATCCATCCAATCAGTAAAATACTGAGAGCAACGCCGACAGTATTGTAGATGTTCTCGACGCCTCGCATTTCTCCATTGGGGAGGTTTTTTATGAGCATTGGTATCGACACGAATGCATCCTGCTGTACCAGCAATACGAATAGAAAGATCATCCGCTCGAAGCCGGATGCTTCTCCAACAACACGCGAGCGAACTGGCCAAGTCATAGCTGCCCTTGACAGAATTCGCTCGGCACTTGGCGGCCCGCTCTTTCCTGCGCGGCCAATGCCTCAGCGTGATGAGACGGTATGCCGCTGCGCAGAAGTCTGCGGCCCAACATCCGGCCGGGTTCCTCGATCAAACGATAGGTCAGAGACGCGAAAAGGACCACGGCCGTCAGCAGTGCAAGAGTGAGCAGGTCACCAAGCCACGGATTAATGGCCGCAACGATTCTACCTATATTGGAATCGAACGACATCCGACCGACCCGTTTCAGGACCATTAACACACAGACCACAACACACTCATGGACCATATATATAGAATAGGAAATCCGCCCAAGACATTGCATCGGCTTCGAGCTCAATAGGTGTGCAATTGGTCCTCGTTCCGCCTCAAGGGACGCTATCAGAAGGACAAACAGTGGAATTACGATTGCAACCATTGGCCCAGAAAGGGTCGCCATGCTGAAAAGCACGGCAGCGGTAATAAAAACATCAACTCGTGCCGCATGTTGTGATGATCGAAGCCGCAAAAAGTTCGGGCAGCCCGCGAGCACCGTCCCCCAGAAGAATCCTGCAAAGCAGCGCACAACGCCGAGGTCCAATGTAACGTTCAATGTCCCGCGGATCAGCGCAATTCCCACATAGGCAACTACAGTAAATACCACACCACAGAAGAGAAACAACCGGTTTTGAATGAGTCCGAGCAAAGTTGCAATGGCGAATGCGAGGTAAGCAAAGAATTCACAACTAATACTCCAGCTTGGATTGTTCCACCCCGACTGCCGTAACCAGCCAAGACCGTGGACAAGAAAGATGTTCGCAATGAGCGAACGATATGACATCCCTCCACTAAAAGGCTGGTGTTCCGGTGTTATACCGACCGTGTTCTCCGCGGCGAGTTTGCAACACTCTAAACCAATAAAGACGCCGAGCATCACAATATGGAGCGGGTAAAGCCGAAAGAAACGCAGGCCGATGAAGCGTAACGACGTTGGGATGTCGATAATGCGCTTCGCATAGTTCGTGGCAATAACCAGTCCGGATATAATGAAAAAGAGGTCAACCGCCAGATATCCATTTTCGATGAAGCGGGTACCTGTGATGTGATTGCGCCACTCGACATGTAACAACACCACGAGAATTGCGGCAACGCCACGCAATCCGTCCAGCGCACGGAACCGAGGTGTTTCCGATACCGCCTGACTGTTCATGAGATAGATTCTGTTAACACTTGCTCTCGGGGTTACAGAGGCATTTGAGCATGCGTTTCGGGAGTCGCAGCGAGCCTTGCAATCATAGCCTTGTCTAAGTCAAACGATACCGTGTATTCGGCACCATTTCACAGATTGGCGAACGCCTTCCGCGAAGGAAATCGACGGGCTCAGGCCGAGAACCTGCGTGGCGCGCTCCGTCGAATAGTGGACCTTTCGCGCAAGGAGATCGAGCTCACCTCGCGGGGGATAAAGCAACGTTACATCCTGGGCGCCTGTCATTACGGATTTTGCTTTTCCGTTTGACCGCCGATAGAGCGCGCGCACCCATTTAGACGTGCTGCCCGATCGGAGTATTTCGGCAACAATAGCAGTTCCACAAAACAGCGCAGCATTCGGTGTCACACGATCAGGAACGCCAAGCGCATCGCCCAGACACTCTATGTATTCATTCCAACTAACAACATCTGGCCCGTTGACGTTCAGGACGTGAGGTCCGGGTGCGGTATCTGCAGTTGCCGCAGCAATCACTAACCTGGCAACATCGCGCGCATGCACGAGATTACAGGTTCCCTCTCCAATGCGTCCGAGCGTCCGCCAGCGACCCCTGACGATCCGTTCGACGTAGCGGACGGTCCAGGCGCTCGAGAAGGGACCATATATGATGCTCGGGCGAAGTATGCACAGTTGCGTGGTCGATCGATTAGCCGCCTCGAGCAGGCGCCTTTCCATTTCCACCTTGCCGCGACCATAATCATCAAGCGGCGCCGGAGACATACTTTCACTTACTTCACCGGTGCGGTTTCCATAGACGGCCGCTGAACTGAGCTGAATGAATCGGCGCACTCCCGCTTGGTTGCAAGCGTGATAAATGTTGGTAACCAATTCAGGCTCACGGGACGGTGGCGGCATCGATGTGTTGACTACGGCATCGACCCCCGCAAGAAGCGGCGAAAGTGAATCCATATCCTCGAGATCAACCCGCCTGATTTCAATGCCGCGCCTCGCAAGACGAACCGCAGAGGCCCACTTTCGAATACAGGCAAGCTGTTGGATGTCATTTCGTTGGTATATCTCTTCACAAACTGTACCGCCGAGGAAGCCCCCGGCGCCAAGTATGACGATGCGCATGGCAAAAATCCTAAACGTAACCGAGCGTCGCAGGATATCGACGAGCGGACCGATATATCTCATCGAGAATGTCAATGACAGGCATAGAAGATGCGGGATCACAGAATGCCGGTTCGCGCCTTTCGCTTGCCGCCAGAAAGTTCAACAGCAACTGCTCGGCGGGAGTCTCATTGTTCGCACCAACGGGTTTCACTGGAACGGATATAGTGCGGCTGGAAGCCGACTTCACAGAATAGGTTTTGGCATCATATACGTTGAATGACACTTCGGCATGCTCAAATGTCATTCGCGCTACGTTTTCCTGCTTAAAGTAACGGCTGAGTCGTATTGAAACAGGCGAGCCGTTCGCCCGGATCTCAATCTCTGCTAACCCTTCCGGGCCCTCAAAGCCGTCGTGAACCGCAGACACGAAAGTCCAACTCGGCTGCAGCAGGCAGTGGTAGAAGTCGATGACGTGCACACCGATATCCATGATCACTCCCGTCCGCCGAGCGGACGGTGCGAACCCGGCTCCGGACTCGAAGGGCCACGTTTGTTTCGCGCCTTCCCGGTGGACAATCGACGTCAGGCAACCAAACTCTCCGGCCTCAATTCGCTGATGGAGGGCACGCGCAATTGGAGAGAGGCGGCGTGTCTGGTTGATCGCGATCACGCGGCTGTTTGCCGCGGCAGTCTCCGCCAATCGGCGCCCTTCACTGGGGTAGATTACGAACGGCTTTTCGATCAGCACATCAGCCCCCCGTGAGAGAGCCTCAGACGCGAGAGGGAAATGCGACGCATTCGGAGTGGCAATGATGGCCAGATCGATGTCGTCAAGGACTTCCTTCAGGTGACGTGCCGTGTGTCCGGGCAGGATCGACGCTGCCGTTGAGCGCGCCCTGTCGGCAGGGTCCACAAGCCAGATGTTTCCAAACAGAGCCCTGTGCTTTGCCATGGCAGGCAAGTAGAAAGCTCGCGCAATCGCACCGCAACCGATGAGTGCAACATTGCCAGGCATGTAATGGACGATCCTTTTGTGAAGCCGGCCGCTCTGTGTTGCAGATCCAGTTAGACAGGTGTCGCTTTTGTCTTATCTACTCGTTTTAAAGGTAACGTCATCCGTCAGCAACTGCATCGGTCTGTTTGAGCGTGCACGGAATCAGCAACTAAAGATTCCGGTACACCCAGCCGGGAATCGGGAACGTTCGGTTGTGCAGCACGGTTCCCAACACCCGAGCGCCCGCCGCATCGAGAGATTTCTTTGCCTTGCGCGCTGTCAGTCGGCGCGTGCTATTGGCCTCAATGACGAGAATGACAGCGTCGGCGACCTGGCACAACAACTGGGCGTCTCCGCAAACGCTAGTTCCCGGGGCGTCGATCAGCATGTACTCAAACGCGTCGCGCAGTTCCGCAAGACGCTTCTTGAGCTGAACTGTGGGTAGGAGTACTTGGCTATTGTCGGCCAGAATGTTGGGTCCGGCTAACCAGAGATTGCCGCCGATCTTCGCGCACTGCTCGCGCAGAGAGGCAGACGGGCCGGAGAAAGGGGTGGTCCCGTCGACTCCGAACATACCCGACAGGCGCGGCGATCGCACATTGGCGTCAACCAGACAAACTGGCCGCGAGCTGTTTGCAGCGAGAGTGTTTCCAGTCTTGACGCAGACAGAACTGCTGCCATTCTCATCGTCCACGCCGCAGAGAACGACCTGGCGTGGGGCACTCCCGTTGGCCGACAAGAAAACGCGCTGGACGAGACGCAACATCTCCTCCCCGCCGGCACTGCCGGCATGACTGGAGAGGATCGGGACAACATCCATCGGGACAGTGCGATCAGCCGCGGCTGGCGTGAAGTGATCTGTTGCACCCACTTCAATCTCAAGCTGCGTCATTAATTCGAAATTACGGCTCATGGAAGTTTCCTCACGCCGGCTGGAGGCGTCGCGTTTCTTGCCAAAGGCGTTGGAGCCGGTCCCGGAAGCCAGATTTTTTGTCCTGCCCTAATAAAGTCCGGATCGGTCAGCTCCGGATTGAGCGCCTGGATTTGGTGCAGACGCTTTAGATCGTAGCCTCCCAGGTATTGCACGGAGATATCCTCAAGCCTTTGATCGAGTTCTACTGTGATTTCAAATCTAGCCGCGTTCGGAGCGGGTTTAGAGGCGATGGGGTCGCCGGTCTCTGCCGCGGCCGGCACAGGGACTGACGCCGGCAGAACCTTCTGATTCCCGGAGCGGTCGTCGCTTGCCTTGAGAAACTGAGGGGCCCGGAGTCCGGTGAGCCCGAATATGCTCAGCAAACACATGACCAGCAGCATTGCGGCCGCTGGAATCCAGAGCTTCAGCAGTCGTGCGGCCGGCTTTCGTTGCTCAGCTTCACTGGGCTGCTCAGCCGCACCCTTGCCGACGACCGCGATGGGCTCTTTTGATTGCGGAGTCAATTGCAGGTCGGCAATTACTTCGGACACCATGCTACCATCCACCTGTTTGCTATTCAGCGCGCGGCACAGTGACAGCGCGTTAAAGCACAGGTTGTTGATGGTGCGGGGAACGCCATCGCCGGCAGCGGTGATCAGCGCGAGCGCATCTTCTGTAAACAGCGGATCGCCATCATAGCCCGCCAGTTTCAACCGGTAGTCGATGTAGGCAACTGTCTCATCCTTGGAAAGCGGCTCAATGCGGCAGATGGTCGAAATGCGCTGGCGAAGCTGTGCCAGAGAAGGTTGAATCAACTTATCGGATAGTTGCGGCTGTCCGGAGAGGACTATTTGCATCAGCTTGCCCCGGGAGGTTTCGAAGTTGGTGAGCAGGCGAACTCTTTCCAGCACAGCATCCGACAGGTTTTGTGCCTCGTCGATCACGAGCACGAATTTTCGCCCCGCCCGAGTCTCTGTGACCAGAGCGCCCGTTAATTGCTCGTGCATCTCGGAGCTGCTCCGTCCGGGAGCGATGCCGATGTCGCGCAGGATGTAGGCGATCAGTTCGCGCGGTTCGCACTCGGCATCGATATCGAAGAGAAATACACTGCGGGAAGATTCCTTAATGTCCCTGAGGAAGCGAAACAGCAGCGTTGTTTTCCCCATTCCCGGGGGCGCAATCATGGCTGTAAAACCACGGTTGCTATAGAAGCCGTACTCCAGCGATGCCAGCGCCTCGCGATGCGTGTGGCTGGGATACAAGCAACGCGGATCGGGGGTGGCCCCGAACGGATCTTCCCGAAAACCAAAGTATTGCAACAACATTTCTCTACTCTCCGCCCCTCGGCAGTGCAGCGAGCACCGGCGTGTCCAAGTAGCCGGCCAACTCGTCCGGTGTACGGAACGTTGGATCCATGAAATCGAGTACGAAAGCCGTGGAAAGACCGAGGGTTCCGGCCAGCAGCAACGTAAGGAGGGCTACGCTCAACGGGGACCGTTTGGGAAGCGCGGAAACAATCGGCTGCTCAGCCAGAGCGACATTCAGGATGCCGCCCTGGTCAAGGGCGTTGCTGATGCGCGCTTCTTCGCGCTTGCGTTCATATAAGAGATAATTCTCCTCCTGCGTCTTTGCGGCCTGCAAAAGGTTCTGCTGGACGACCATGTTTTGATCGAGGTGTTGAGCTTCTTCGCGGTACTTCGCGGCAATGGCAGCCGCGGCGGCCGCACGTGCCTTCAAACCGCTGCGATCGGCCTCAGCCTTGGTAAGCTCAGCCTGGACCCACTGATAATCGGGGTTCTGGTCGGAGGATTCATCGCGAATTGGTCTATTCTCCTCCGTACTGATAGCACTTTTTGCATCTGCTATCTGCTGGTCGACCTCCTGCACCAATCGATAGGTGGGTTCGTACCTGGTCAGAAGTTCGGTTCTCTTGAGCTCAAGATTCAGCAGGGTCGATTTTAATTGCTCGAGGAGCTGAGGGTTGTCGGAGTTACGCACCACAGTTGTCATTCTTGGCTTAATGGACTGCAGTTGAGCCTGGAGAGCACTGACACGTTGCCTGGTCTCAAGCAATGCGGTCTGGGCCTGACGTGCCGTCGAGTCGAAAGCGTCGGCTTGCTGCAGTGCAGAGTCGCGTTCGAGTTCGGCGGAGACGACACCGGTTCCCTTGGTGAAGTTCGTCAGCCTTTCCTGTGCCTGATTTAATCCCTGCTTGTATTGTTCAGTTTGCTGGTCGAAGAACTTGAACTCGCCGGACGGACGGTGTACTTCAAGGTGCTTTTCAGTGTATGCCGCAGCCAGCACTTTGAGCACTTCTTCCGCCATCTTCGGGTCGCGAGCCTGGTAACTTACCGAGATCACATTGGTCTTGCGCAGGGGCTCAATCTTCAAATCCTTGCTTAGTTTGTGTACAGCCGTTGCGATTCTAACCTCAGTTTCGCGATCGGTTGGCGAACCGGACTTTCCACTTAGCCCGGTCGTCAGAACAACCGTGCGCAGCAGGTCATCACTGTTAAGCAATTCAACTTCGGAGTTGAGATCTTCCTCACTGACTTGGTCACTGCTGAACTGGGCAGGTGCATTGGCCGATGGGGTTATCATTTCATCCGAGCGCTGGCGCAGAGCCAGGATCTTCATCTGGGCTTGATATTTCGGAATCCACACGCCGGACACGGCCACCGCGATAACTACCAGGGCAAATGCAACCGACATTGGCCAACGCTGGCGAAACAGCACAGCGATGACGTCGCGCAAGGTCGGCAACGCTTGCCGAGTGTACCGCTCAATTGCCGGGTCGTCAGTTCTCATGATTGCCAGTTCTTCAGTTCTCATGTTTGTTCCTTGTCTCAATAGATCGCCGGGTTATAGTACGCACCCATGCTTGAGGTGGGTAAGAAGGGACGAATCTTCGACATAGCGTTTTGCGGAACGTACAGCATGTCCCCCGGTTGCAGTTGAACGTCTTCAGACAAATTGCGCGTTGCGAGCAACTTTTTCACATCAAGGAGCTTCGCCTCATACCCACCGCCCGGCGCCGGACGAAACAATACCACTTGCGAATGCTTAGCCTTGTCGTTAAAGCCTCCGGCGATCGCTACCCCCTCTGTGACCGTGAGATCGCCGCGGAGGTCGTACTTGCCCGGCTTGGCCACTTGGCCGGAAGCGATAAAGTACGGCTTCTCGAAGTCTTTCAGAGCGATCGCGATGACTGGATCGTGCAGAATCTTCGCGTAGGCAGCCTTCACGGTTTCAGTCAACTCCGGCACGGTTTGGCCCTCGACAAAGATCGAGCCAATTGCTTTCAAGGTCACATAACCGTCCGGTTGCACGGCCACCACCTGGTTGAATTCAGGAGACAACGCAAAATCAAGATCGAAGCTGTCACCTTTTCTCAACCGGTAGCGGGGATTCCGTTGGTGTAGCCCCGGGGGCGCGTCTCTAGAAGCAGCAATTGCAGGCGAGCCAGCCTCCGCCGTGGCGGGAACTGCAGTACCCTGGCCGGCCGCTGAATTCGCTATTGCCACAATGAGCGCCGCTAATGCGATGATTGAGTACTTCATATCGAACCTCATTTACTGCCAGGAATCTGCGTAGCCTCGACTTCACAATGACCTTATGAGTGTAAGAAAGCGATTGTTGGAGTCCTCTCTGATTCCGGTTATCCAGTTGAACTGCTGCGGCGCTCAACTGTGGGCGGGCCGCGGCCATCGCTGAAGAAAGGACAGAAACAACCAGGCCGGAAGAGAATTGTCGCAAAACGATCTGACCGCAAAGAAGCGTTTTAGCTCAATAGGCGCCGTCTCCGGTAAAAACAGCACCTATTGTTTTTGCCAACAGATAAACATCCATCCACACGGACCAGTTTCGGATGTAATAAGTGTCGTAGGCAATACGTTCCGCCAAGGTCGTGCGGTTGCGTCCGGATACCTGCCACAGACCCGTAATCCCTGGAGTCGTCTTCACATATACGGAGTAGGCCGCTCTGTACTTGGCTAATTGGGCGTCCAGATACGGACGCGGACCGACCAGGCTCATCTCGCCTTTGATGATGTTCCACAGTTGGGGAAGTTCGTCCAGGCTGGTTCTTCGTAACACCCTTCCTACCCGGGTTGTACGGGGGTCGTTTCGGAGCTTTTGGTACTCAGCCCACTCTTTCCGCAGTTCTGAGCTGCCGGCCAGACAGCGATCGAGGGTCTCTGTCGAGTCTTTCGCCATGGTTCTGAATTTCCACATGCGAAAGGTCCGGCCCCCATGGCCCAATCTTTCCTGGAAGTAGAACACGGGAAACCCAGACTCCACGACAACCAGAAGCGAAATGACGGCCATGAGCGGAAGCAAGAAAAGTGTCAGCATCGTGGAGGCTGCCAAATCGATCGTGCGTTTGGCAATTCGCGATCCGCAATCGAGTAGATTGTTCCTGACCTGAATTCCCAGGATGCCCATTAGATCTCGCGTATGAGCTCCGACCTTCCAGATGGAATCCGTATCTGGAATGAGGATCAGATGGGGAAAGGCATCGCCTCCTCGTTCGATGACCTCTGCAAACTCCGATTGGGACAATTCCGGAGCAGCCACGATGGCGTGCCTGACGCCGCTGGACGCGATCTGGTCCAGGTAGTCGGATTTGAATACCGGGATGCCCTCCATTTCGCCGTCGGCAACTTGATCGGCGACCACTGCGACTGGACGCAGACCAAGGTGCGGCTGATTCTGGAGTCTGCGCAACACCGAGAGCGCCACCGCTCCGCCCCCGAACAGTACAACCGGGTAGCCCCACCAATCGAACCGCGACCCAATTTGCCGGATTAAAGCTCGCATCGCGAGTATGACAACGGACGCACCAACACAGGCTGAAAAGCAAATCAGCTGAGGAACCACTGCTGCTTGATGCAACACGAGCATTACAGAGATAAAAAGAAAAGCGCTGGCGTTGGCCAACCAAATACGCCGGATCTCAGCCGGTGGATTGACGCTGACCCCAGGATACGAATCGAAAAACCAGTAAAGCACAAGAAATAGCGGCAATAAGGACCAAAACGGCAACCAGCCGCCCTGCACAGCGCATCTTCCGATGATCGTATTGCCCAAAAATGCCCACAGGATCATGCTCAGCCCCAGGGTGTCTGCTGCGAGGACAGCCATCGCCGAAAGACCGGGCCTATGAGGATCCTGAATTGAGGGACCGGCCAAGGCATAAGCCGATGTCTGGGCAGCTGAGAAGGTGGACATTGCCTTAATTCATATCCTTTCAAGGTGCGGGTTCAGGCGGCCGCAAGCCGGCGGAGCATGCCGCTCAGCCTAGGCCACACAGGGAATGGCGTGACGCTCGGGGAAGGCGCCGACCTGCTCGATATCGTCGGCGTCGACTTCCACTGCTACGCTGCGCATGATTGTGTCCAGGGTAAGGACCACGCGGAAGTCGTGCTTCTTGCGGATCAACACACCCTCAACGCCGGTCATCACTCCAGCCTTGATTCGCACTCGTTCGCCCACGATCAGGTATGGATGCGGCTCGACCTTGCGTTCGTGGACGCCAAGGCGTAACGCTTCGATTTCAAAATCGGGCAGGGGCCACGGCTCTCGCGCCGAACCCACAAGCGAGAGGACTCCCGGCGCGCCAAGGACGGCGCCCCGCGCCTGGCGCGCGATGCGGACAAAAACGTAAGCCGGAAACAGAGGCAATTCCAGAACCACCGGGCGGCTTTTCTTCCATTGCCGGGCCGTCCGATAGAGAGGCAGGAAAGTCTCGATCCGGCGTTCAGCCAGTATTTCGGACACATGTTTTTCGTGGCGGGGGGTGGTGTACAGCGCGAACCATCGCGGCGAGGTGTCAGCACCGGCGCAAAATGCCCCTTTACTCTCTACGCTCATCACGCGCTCAACGATTTCAGACATAGCTTCGCCATCCTTACTCGGAAGGTCCCTTTTTCCACAGCCGCTTCAAAGGAAAAACCGCTTATCGAAGAGGCGCGTCTTACAATCCGCGCCAGTTCGTAAACGGTGGCTTACACAACGTGTTCGGAAACCTTGAACTGCGACAGAACCACGTCCGCCGTTTCTGGGTAGAAGTGCGCCGAAGCGGCAAAACCACATTTGGCAGGGTCGTGGAACTCGCAGCGAAGGACAACGCCTTCACCATGCAAGTGCATTCCTGGACTGGTATCTTCCAACCTGGGGAGCGCAATTTCCATTTGGACCAGCGCTCCGACCGGCGGTAGTGCATCGGTCAGGACGTAGACCCCGAAGGTATTGATGTCACGAGTAACGCCCTGGCCGCTTTGCGGCCTCCCATCCTGAAGCGCCCACAGGAAGAGCGCCGGAGCACTCAGCTGGTAGCGTTTGGCATTTCGCAGTTCGATAGCATTGTGCATATGATGGCCGGTTTCACTCCATCCGCAGCCGCTCTTCAGCGGACTCATTAAGGAATCCCAATGTACGCGGCGGAGAAGATGCTCACAAGTGATCGAAACACCCGGAGCGATCCTCCCCTCTTGGGTGGCGCCAGGCTAGAGAATCAGGTCCCAGCTCGCTCTGGTGCTTGGGCGGGATTGGCGGGCCATTTGGCCACGACAGGGAATAGAGGGATTTGACTCAGTGCGGACTAGAGTAATCTTTCTCTAGAAGCTGTTTTCATAATCGAATGTTCGTCGTTTTCGATCTTTCCCTCAGGGGCTATTGAAAACTGCATGAGAAATGTTCTAACGGTGCGGCCGATGGGGCATTCACTTGGCGACCATTTGAGACAGTTCTCCATTGCGCCCTGAATTCCCTCAGGGGCTAAAGCCCGCGGTTTTATTGCTTGATTTGACGTACGGGCTGAAGCCCGTACCCTTCAAAACACCGACAGGTTCAAGGGCCTGCCGGGCCGGCTCGGAGTATTGATACGGACATTACTTGTGCAGGGATGAGCAAAGCCCTCGATTTTAGGCTTTGTGAGCGGCGCGGCACCCGACCCGACTCGACCCAGAGGATTCCCCGGCTCCCCGGCTCCCGGCCGCGCTCTTTCAAAGCGAGGTTATGAAAGAGCTTCCAGCCCTTTTCTATCTACCGGGCAAGACAGCAGCGTGCCCGGCGAGACGCCGGCTTTGCGGGGATGTTCAACGCCTTGGCCCTATTCCGACCAGCCAGGCAGCGGTTTTCCACCACGGCGCCGGCAAGTCTCTATCGACATTGAGGCCATTTGGGGCTAAGATTGGTCTACTTCCCAAGTGGGCTTTAGTTTGCGGTTATGTATAAATCCCCGATTGCAAGGCGGCGGTTTCGCGCCAGGCTTTAGACACAGAATTTACTGAACCCCCAACCCTACCCCAGGGCGTGCAACAGCAATATCGGTAGCGTGCGCAGTAACGGACCCGTACAGATTCTCCCTATTACCAAGGCCGGATCATGCGAAGTGCGAAGCGCCGGCCTCATCGTAAAGCGCGCATCGAGAATGGCCGAAATAACCCTGCGACAGTGGCAGGGCCTGTATCTGCGGAGCCTTTAGTACCTGAGGCGATTCGGGGAGCGTGCGTATGATGACTGCCAAGCAAAATAACATTTCCGTTCTTTTCGCATCCCCGCATGGACTGACGCGCGAGCTGATGATGGGGGCTCTGAATCGGCATGAGCATTTCCACGTGGTCGCTTGCGCCTCTACCACGCGGGAGGTACTCGAAGCGGTGCAGTCGGCAGACGTGGATGTCGCCCTGATCGGTGGAACCCTGGCAGACGGCCCTATGAGTGGCTTTGGGGTGTTGCGGCAGATCCATGAGTGCTCTCCCCAGGTAAAGTCGGTTTTTCTTTTCTACGGCCCTGAACGCCATCTGGTCGTGAACGCATTCCGGGCCGGCGCAAGAGGCGTCTTCTGCCTTTCGCAATCCAACTTCAAGTCACTATGCCGCTGCGTGGAGCAGGTGCACGCGGGGCAAGTCTGGGCAAACAGCAGCGAACTTTCAGAGGTTGTGGAGGCGTTTTCCCAGATGGCGCCCATGCGGCTTGTCAACGCAAACGGAATGGCGTTGCTGACCAAGCGGGAAGAGGATGTCGTGCGTCTGCTGGCGGAGGGCCTGCAGAATCGAGACATCGCCAGCGAGCTTAACTTGAGCGAACACACAATCAAGAACTACCTGTTCCATATCTTCGACAAGCTTGGCGTTTCGTCGCGTGTCGAACTGGTTCTGTACGCGGTGAGCAGCACCGGAAGGTCGCGGACTAGCGGCGTTCAGAGTGACAAGCAGGAAAGAAAACCGGTCGGCAGCGTGGGGATTGCCGGCAGGTTGTCGATGAACGCGGATCAACATTCAGACGCTGATTTCTCCCAATCACGAGGAGAGCGGGCAATGGGGCTGAGCATGGCGCGGTAGCCTCCGCAGTGCCGGGCCCCAATCAGTTTCACTTTATTGCACCCCCGGAAGTCACGACAACTGAAGCAAAGTCTGCGTGACAACGATCGCATCAAGAATTGCTCACACTTAACCATCGGTGTGGGGACGGTAATATTTGCGTAACCTGTTTCACCTGCGTGATTTCCGGAGTGTGCAAACCATGACTGGCAAGCGAAGCGGCATTTCCGTTCTTATCGCAACCCCGCACAAAATGGCGCGCGAGTTGATTATGGGGGCACTGAAGCGGCATGCGAACTTTCACGTAGTCGATAGCGCCACCAGCGCGCAGGAGGTACTCGAAGCGGCGAAGTCGGCAGACGTGGATGTCGGTCTGATCAGCGCGACCCTTGCAGACGGTCCGATGAGCGGCTTTGGGGCGTTGCGGCAGATCCGCGAGAGTTTTCCGAAGGTTAAGGCGGTCATTCTGCTCGAAGGCCGCGAACACAATCTGGTTGTGGACGCGTTTCGGGCCGGCGCAAAAGGCGTCTTCTGCCTTTCGCAATCCAACTTCAAGTCGCTATGCCGCTGCGTGGAGCAGGTTCATGCGGGACAGATTTGGGCGAATAGCAGCGAATTAGTGGAGGTTATCGAGGCGTTTTCCCAACTTGCGCCCATCCGGGTGGTGAACGCAGACGGAATGCGGTCGCTGACCAAGCGGGAAGAAGATGTCGTTCGTCTCCTGGCAGAGGGTCTGCAAAATCGAGATATCGCCAAGGAACTCAAGCTAAGCGAGCATACAATCAAGAACTACCTGTTTCATATCTTCGATAAGCTGGGAGTTTCCTCGCGTGTCGAGCTGGTTCTGTATGCGGTGAGCAGCACCAAAAGGCCGCCGGCTGCCGGCGTCCAGAGTGGCAAGCAGGAAAGCGAACCGGCCAGCATTATGGAGATTGGCGGCAAGTTGCCGACGAAGGCGGACAAGGGATCAGACGCCAAATCTTCCCGATCACGGACAAGAAAGCCGAAGCGCTGAGCAGTGTTGCGTATCGGGGCGCTCCGGACACGGCCCTAAGAATTTACCAACAGTTGACCCAAGTTGCGGTTCGCCGACCGACTGCCAGGAATACAAAGAAAGACAGATGGAAAGCTTTCTGGGACTCACAGAACAAGCTATGGGGGAAGCCTACAAAGTAGCGGCGAAGAATTCGAACGCATATGAAGCGGATCTGGTCGCGCAGAAGCAGAAGGCACTTGAGGACGGCGACACCAAGACAGCGTCCGCGATCCAGAGGCAACTGGCCATTGCGCACACCGACAATCGGCTGGCCTTTGCAACCATCTCCGGCTATGCCCCGGAACTGCTGTCGACCTTGCCGCTGCATGGAGGCGCGGCGTCCCGGCCTGCCACGCCACCCAAGGCAAACAGCATGGGATGGACCCCGCTCCTGCAGCAATTAGACGCAGACCGCCAGGATGAAGGGAAGGCAACCGTGTAATTCGACGCCGGCGACCCCGCTTTCAAGGGTCTGAGCGAGCGGTGCAAGGCAGCAGCGGCGAGTGTGGACGAGAAGCTGAAGGCGGCCAAGCCGGGAACCGACGATGCCAGGTATTTGACCGATCTCAAAACGGTTTTGCACCAAGGAGTCGCCAACCCCGGAGTAGCTGTCCAGCAGAGCCGTGAACTTACCGGCTAGGAGCTCGCAGAGGTGTTGAAGCAACTGGGAGTGCAAGCCGCCAAGTAGCCTGTAACGCGCGCGCAGGGGCGATGGAATATGTACTTCGGCCTAACCCAATCGGGGGTTCTCCCGGCTCTGCCAGGGCGGGAGTCGGAGCTTGAAATCTCAGGGAGTCCGATCAGAAGAACTTCAATACTTAAGCCGCCAAGCACACGAGAAGGGATACAATTCCATCGCTTACCCATTCACGGGGTCTGGATTCTAATACATCCAGCTGCAGTCGCGAGTGAAATCGGTCGTTTCTGATCGCCGCCACGTGCCAGCTGCTTTCTCGACCACGAAGATGCCACCGCTGCCGCAAAAACCACCGCACATTTTGACTACCGACACCAACGCCCGTGTGTGTGCGTGGTCAAAGCCCGGAACTCCCAGAAAGCGCACATGCCTGACTTGTTTAAAGCTTTCACATCGCGCGACATCTTGTCCGTGTGTTTCCATACAAGTCTGTGCTGCTGCTGCCTGGCTGCTCTGAAGCAGTCGGTATCCATCCGGAATCGTGAATTTCTGCTCCCATCGATGGCTTTGCCGATTGGCGACTACAAAGGCATCGGTCATCTCGCGCTCCTGTGGCGTGGATGGTTTCAAGCAACTGCCATTCACCTGCGGGATATCGGTCACCGAATCCTCCGCGAAGACCAAGGGCTCCTGTATCGGAGCCTGATAAAGCGCGGAATAGATCTCGTATGCCTCCGCAGGCGCAGTTCCGCCGCCCGGCTGGTTCAGCGGGCTGGTTACTGACAGATCAGGAATAGCTTTGGCGGCCGGCGTCTCTGTGTGGCGCCGCGAAATGATCCACGCCCAGAGTAGCAGCACCGCAACGACTGCCACGGCTACCCACAACCACAAGCCCCGTGAAATGCGCATTCAAAGCTCCGGCTGACATCTCGAACGATTCGACGGGAAGCGGACCCATTAGTTCGTTCCTCTGCCATTATTGCTCCAATCCGACGCACGCCGCGGACGTCGAGGCTCTTTCTTCCGAGTTCCAGGCGAATCGCCGGTCAGCCGGACCATCCCGTTCATTACCCGTTGTTCGTTGGGTAATCTCCAGCCAGCCTGTCATGCAGGAGTAACGAGCTAACGCATACCCGCCTGGTTTCATGCGGGCGCCCCACTTCTTCAAGCAACAGCAATGTCAGTCTGCGGCGCACTTACACCCCTGGGGGTTTCTATTGCTCGGACTTCAAATCCGCGCACGCGCCCTTATCGCCGCCGTCGCACGCTTTGTGATAGAAGCTCAAGGCTTCGGTTTCGTCCACCGGCACGCCCAGGCCGTTCCGGTAGAGCCTGCCGAGATTGCGGCAGCCCGTGGCTTCGCCGCCGTCGCAGGCTTTGCGATAGAAGCTCGCAGCCTGCAATGCATCTATCGCCGTGCCCCAGCCATTTTGATACGACATTCCAATCCAGGTACAGCTCGCCATAATGCCGCCATCGCAGGCCTTGCGTTCAAGGCTCAGAGCCTGGGTTTCGTCCTGCGCCATGGCTTCGCCGCTGTGCGCCATTACGCCCATCCCCATGCAGCCAATCGCCTCTCCGCCGTCGCAGGCTTTGCGGAACAGGTCAGCGGCAGCGGCAAGATCCCTGGTCCCTCCCAGGCCGTTGTGATCCATGTAACCAAGAGCCACGCAACCCTTCATATCTCCGCCGTCGCACGACTTGCGATACTGATTCACCGCGTCCGCATAGCTCTTCGCAGTGCCAATTCCCTGGCGATCCATGAAGTCGATTGTGGCGATGCTGACGCAGCCTTTCGGTTCGTCGCCGTCGCAGGCATGGCGAGCAACCGCCACCGCCAGGGATTCATCCTTCTCCGTTCCCACGCCGGCGAAGTATGTGAAGCTAAGGTTGGCGCAGGCCGGCATGCACGCCGCCGTTGCAGGACTTACGCGTCAAATTGAACACCTGGGCGTCATCCTTGGGCACCCCCAGGCCGGCGTAATACATGTAGCCGAGCTGCCCGCAGCTCCTCAAATCGCCTCCGTCGCAATTGCGGCGGAACAGGATAGCCGCCTGCGCTTCGTCCTTGGGCGCGCCCGATCCCAATTGAACCGCAAGCGCGGCGTTGAAACACCCATTCATGTCGCCGCCGTCGCAAGCCTTTTTATAGAGGGCTAGCCCTTGCGCCTCGTCTTTGGCGACGCCGCGGCCGTTGACAGTCAAGAAGCCCAGGTCGGTGCAGCCGAGCATCGCGCCGCCATCGCAAGCCTTGCGATAGAGATTGGCCGCTTGGGTGGCGTCTTTGGCAACTCCCAGGCCATTGTCAAACATGGCGCCGAGACCCAGGCAGCCCCTCATCTCGCCGCCATCGCAGGCCTTTTGAAACAGCCCGATGGCGGCGGGCTCGTTTTTGGTCGCGCCCAATCCACCCGACAGCATGAAACCGAGCTGGACACACCCCACCAGGTTCTCGCCATTGCAGGAGATGCGGTACATGTGCACCGCCTCTCCCTCGTCCTTCGCCACTCCGCGCCCGTTCAGGTACATGTTGGCCACGTTGTTGCAGCCGATCATCTGGCCGGCGTCGCAGGCTCTGCGGTACAGGCGCAGCGCCTCCTGCAGGTCTTTCGCCACGCCTTGGCCGTTGTCGTACATCAACCCCAGATTGTTGCAACCATAAGTGCCGATACCGCTGGCGTTGCAGGCCTTGCGGAAATAGCTCGCTGCCTGGGCGGGGTCCTTGGATACACCTATGCCGCTGAGGTAACTGTTGCCCAGGTTGTTGCACCCCACCGCCGACCCGCCATCGCACGCCTTGCGGTAGAGGGTCATCGCCTGGGCCTCGTCTTTGGCGACGCCCTGGCCGTTTTGAAATGCGAAACCCAGCTCGCTGCAGCTTTCCATTTCACCGCCAGCGCAACCCTTGCGGTAATAGCTGACGGCCTGGACCGGGTCTTTCGCGGTGCCCCTGCCTTGCGCGTAAATGTGCCCGACGTTTTCGCAGCTTTTCATCATGCCGCCGTCGCAGGCTTTCTGCCACAAGCTCAGCGCCTGGGCGTGGTCCAGGGTGACGCCGATGCCGTAATCGTAGAGTGCGCCAAGGCCGTTGCAGCCGGTCATCACGCCGCCGTCGCAGACCTTGGTAAAAAGGGCTTTCGTCTGCGCGTAGTCCTGGGCCACGCCGTGACCTTCAAGATACATTCTGCCCAGGCCGAAACAGCCATGCAGATTTCCCTGCGTGCAGGCGTCCTGGTAGAGCCGAACCGCGCTCTGCAAATCGGGCTCAATGGTCTCGCCCGACTGATAGAGGCCTCCCAGCAGAACGCAGGCGTCGGAGACGTGGGCATCGCATGCCCGCTGCGCCAGCTTCCCGGCCTGGGGATAGTCCGTGCCGCCTCCCAGTCCGGTGGAAAAGCTTCTGGCGGCCTGCTCGCATCCCCAACTGTCTCCGCCATCGCAGAGTTTCAGGGCACGCGCTCCGCGCCGCCGGAAAGTTCTTCAACGGATCGTCTTCCTGCCAATAATGGTTCGCGTCTTTCTTGAGCCGGTCGAGTTCGATGGTCTCGTAATGCGTCAGTGTGCCGGCCGGATTCGCGCCCTCCGCCGTGGATGCGGGCGCCGCTCCCGCGCCCATGTGGATCACAAGCTCGCCCCCCTGATCCAGGTCGAACGATCCGAACAGAGGAGTCTGCTTCGATCCCGCGGCAACTCCCACCTCGTGCTGGGCATAGGCGCCCAGTTGGCTCGAGGTCACAAAGCCCGCTTCGTAACTGTCGGCCTTGCCCGTCGTCAGCCCTTGAATCATGAGCCCGGTAAAAAGCGAGTGATCGGGAAGCGGACCGCTGTCGGCAGCCAGTTGATCGCCCTGGGCACTGGCGATCACCTTGCGGCTGATCTTCACCAGCATGTCCCGCTGGAACCGTGTGTCGTCGCGGCTGGTCGAGAACTTGCTTCCCAACGCCATGCCGCTGTGGCAGCTATCCAGGACCACCAGAATGTGCGAAGCAGGCAGCGTGCTGATGGTGCGCAAGAGTTCCTCAACGTTCAGGTAATCGCTCCAGTGCTCGTTCACTCCGGGTGCGCGTGCGTCCACCGGCACAATGAATCCCACCGACCGAGCCTGATCGCCAATCTTGTCGTTGCGCGTGGTCCCGTGGCCGGCAAAGAAGATCACCAGCGAGTCTTCGGGCTTCAGGCGGCTGCGCAGGTCGTCGTCGATGAGGGAATTGACGGCTTCGCGGGTGGCGTTTTTCTCGGTGAGCGGCTCGACCGCGTATTCGAAGCCGAATTTGCCGGTCAGCAGCTTGGCAAATCCCGTGGCGTCGCTCACCGCCGTGCTCAGAATGGGCCAATTCTCGTAGTGATCGATGCCGATGGCCACCACGTACTGGTGGCCGTTCTTTACCGCCCGCTCCTCGGCCTCCGGCTGCATGCCGCGCTGCGCTCCGCCCGGGACTGTCCCCTGCTGCGCACACGCTGCGGCTGCCGCCATCGCCAGCAACAAAACGCCCGCCGCTTTTGAGAGAACGGACATAAGACATTCCTTTTATCCAAGCGCCCGGGAAGCTTCGTGGCATCCTGCCGCCACCGATTGGGCACTATTCTAGCCTGCCGGCCGCCGGCCCTCCTAGTGGAAACCGCTCCCATTCGAACCGATCGTCGATCACACGCGCTTCTGAGCCCTGCTCCGCCACCCCTCTTTCAAATCTTGTCCGGGGGTTGAGTGCGGAATCAATTGAATTACGCAGTGTGAAATAAGCAGTTTTCGGGACTGGATTTCCGGCTCATTATAGGAAGCTCATCGGTCGCGTCTTGTGATCACTGATACAAAACGGACGTGACCTTCGTCGCACTTGATGTGAGTTCACAGTTTTCCAGCGGGCTTGCCGCGAGTTCAAATTGGGAGGCGCGAAACTCCCTCCTTGCCGGTGAACCGCAATCGCAGGGAGTCCACCAGGTCGCGGAGCAACCAAAGGGCTATTCGCGGCTCTTTGCGAAGACGGTTGACTACGTACGGCAACCACGCGTGGCCATAGGGCAGGTACACGCGAACTGGTACGCCGGCTTCTTTGGCGATCGGCAGCACTGCTCTGACCGGCAGGCCATATAAAAGTTCGAGTTCGCAGGCCGTGCCACGTGCAAGCAAGGCGGCAAGCGCTGCTCTTGCCACCTTAGGATCGTGGGTAGCAACGCTGACATGATTAGCCCGTCCAGCCAGTCGTTCGATGACGCGCAGAAAGCCCTCGGAGGGGTCGATATGCTGAGATGGATCGGCCCACTGTCCCTTTACCACCCGCACCTCGAGCCCCCGTTCGACTGCCAACTCGGCGTCGGCCAGGCTTCGATGCCACCGTCCCGGCAAGGTGTATCCAAGCGTCCCACTGATCGGCAGCAACTCTCTAATCAGCTCGAAGCACTTTCTCCTGATCGTCAGTGGAGGCTGAATCGAAGTGCAATTTGACGCCGCCAGATTTCGCTTCTAGAGAAAAATGGCGAAAATGATCTAACGAATGCCGCAGTGGCCAGGATTTTACCGAGACGTAGCAGTCCAGGTTCAATTCCGCTACGCCAAGGATGGTGGCATCGTAGTGCGAGACGATGGCCTCGGCGGTGTCGTTTTCTCCGTCCCAGAAGCAGATGGTGCTTCTGTAATCATGTGCCTGCAAGGACTTGCAGGCAGGGAGAGCGTCCTCGAGGCGAGCGCCGGTGATGTAAGGGCGCGCAGCGTAGGCACCGGCGGTTTCGAGAATGGAACGCAATACGGTCTTCACACATTCCTCCGAGGCGTGCGCGCGAGCGGTTTCAGTCGGGCGCGCAAACTGATGAGCGCGTCATCGAGCAGAGCCCGCGCACCGTAGAAATTGAATGGATAGGTCTGCAATCTGATGCACGAGCGCAACTCAGGTTTCCATAAACTAATCCACCCTTCTTCGACCCCGAGAAACTCATAGCACTTCAGTCCGGCCTTGGCTGCATAACGAATGGTCTCGAGGATCAGCAGGATACCGGGCGAGCAACGCCTGAACTCTTCGTCGTAGCCGATCTTCAATAGCCAATAGCCTTCATTGGCTTCCACCGCAAACTGGGTTGCTACCGGCCGCCCATCGATGCGCATAAACGCGAGCCTGAGCACTCCCTTGCGACAGGCAGCCTCAGCATAGGTTTTGAAAAAGGTACCTATCCGGGCATCCACCGCCAAGGCGGAACCGTTTTGAGCCTTCCAGCCGGCGGATTCTACCGCGTATACTTCGCTGAGCAGGGCCTCCAGCTCCAACGGTCCGGGGGAACAGATTTCGAATTCTACCGCTCCAAGCCTTTCGGCGATCCGGCGCGCGCGGCGGAGATCGGAACGGTGGCCAGCGTTCAGATGTTGATCGGGCTCCTCCCAGCTCTGGTCGAGGGCAATCCATGGGCAGCCGGAGGCCGGTCTCTTAACCACGAGGCCGCGTCCGCGATACGCCTTCTCAAGGGCAGCGACGGCTGCCGATCCGTCGGGAACGGGAGTCAGGCGCAGCGGCCGGCCCAAGGCAACGACGGCGCGAGCCAACTCAGAGAGGTCGTCCGCAGTGCTATAGAGGAAGTCCGAAACTTCGAAAACCTGATTCTGGCCGACGAGTTCCAGACGAGGAGCCGCTTCAGACTGATAGAAGGGAGCGATCGCGACGTGCGGGCCTGAGGTGGAGATTACAGCCGCGAGCCGGTCCGCGATACCGTAGACCTCCGCACAAGAGTGCACGAAGTCGTAGCTCAAGGTAGGACTGGCCCAGGGTGCCCGGACAGCATCCCAGAGCGGCTGGACTTGTTGCAATTCTTCGAGCGTCCGAGCGATCTGAACGGCTGAACTGGTTGTTTTCATTGCTTGGCCTTCAATTCTGGCAGTCTTCCACTGCCGAATCGAGCCCGGGTGATTCGCAGGAATCGCTGGTGCTCGGGTTCGTCGGCCAGGTCGAGGACCCGGTCGATCAGATGACTCGAATGGCCGACACCGGCCATTCCATGCCGATCGATCCTTTGGCCGTGCCGGCGCTCGATAAGGTCGACGACGGCATTCAAAAATGCTCGTTGGTTCCGGGCCCGTATCAATCGGACATTGCTTGAGGATCGTGCAAGCCTGCGGACCGCGGGTGTGCAGTTGATCGGGGCGTAGGCGACGTCAGCCGATCGGAGCATGTCGATATCGGGGTCCGAGTCTCCCATCGCAGCAACCAGATCCAATTTGCATTCCAGTCGGCGCAGGACCGCTTCCATTCCATTTTTCTTGCTCAAGCTCTTCGGGAGGACGTAGCCATCGGCACTGGTGACGACCACGCCCAAGCTTTGGATGGCTTCTCTCTCCAGAATGGCTTCCAGATCCTGTTTGGCGGGGCTCAACATGGAGCCTTTCTCAATGCGGTACGTGCGAACCGCAACTTTATATCCCGGATCGACAAGGACGCCTCTTTGCCTGCAAAGCACTTCGCGAAATCGTGCCAGGTCCTCAAGTTCTTCTTGCTCGGCAAGTACGATTTCGCACTCTCGTACTCGATCGACCAAGACGCAACCGAATTCCGCAAGACCTCCTGGGAAAGCATACTGCTCGCAGTAGTTCCTGACGTGCTCCACGCTTCGTCCCGTGTTGGGGACTACGGAGTAGTCGTACTGACGAAGGAGAGACAAGGCAATGAGGCCCTGCGTGGTCGTATGAGGGAACCCGCCCAGGGCTTGCGTGTCGAACACGCCGTCAAGATCGAGGAAGAACAGCCGTCCACTCCAGGAAACCTGGGTTGGCCTTCCGATTCGGTCGGAGTGATGTCGGTTGAACTGGTAGGTCAAGTAGTTCCGACCGGCCAGGTAGCGGAGATTCTCGGAAGCCCTGCGAATATCGGAAATGGGGCGATCGAGATAGTGGCTCGCTTCGGCCATGGCCGCGTGCCCAACCCGAAGCTTGTAGAGAGGCAACCGAGCGCGGATACCCTCATCGCCGGTATCGCGGACATAAGCCTGGATCATGCGATCTTCCTCGGCTGCCGAAACATCCATCTCGAAGATCGCTCCGGCCAAGTCAAAGGCGGGATCGACGAAGTCCTCCTCGCCGCCGCCGAAGTTGTGATGTTCGAAATCGGACTTGACGGCGTGTGACGAGGTCGCAATCCAGTTCTCCCGCCTCATCCTGCCATCTACCAGAGTAGGAAGCGGTGTAGCGTAGGCGAGCAGTTCTCGCCTCAAAAGAGATGCCGCCATCCGGCCACAGACAGGACCCAGTGGACGGCGCAGACTTCTTATTACGCGATCCCATCCCGAAACGCGATAGCCAGCCGGGTCCATCCAAGGGTCCCCCGGTACCCTTAGAGTCTTGGCTCTCTGCGCAACATACTTTGGAATCACCGCCTGGATGGCCTCGTTGCTGGCGGCGGGCAGCGCCGGATCGAGAGGGCCGACCCATTCGATTGCCAGCAAGCCCTCGCGCAGACCGATGAGTTGCGGAATATGGTCTTTTAAGCTCGCCCCTGCCAAATACGCATGGTAGGCCAGCCAGCCCCAACCGACACTTTTGAAAAGAATACGGACCACTTGTTGTTTTCCGCTATCATTGAAGGCCCGAATCTCGATGAGACGCTTCAGACGGGTCTGGAAAGTGTGGCCGAATTGCGCATCGAGTGCTTGGTTGACCTCGTCGACATCGCTGCTCTTTAGGAACTGAACCTCCTTCCATCCGCGAGCAAGATAAAACTCGCGTACAATCGTGAGCAATCGCCGATCATCTCGAAGCAAACGGAACTTGTAGAATTCCGACAGCGGCAGGCGGATGGTCTCGACCGGCTTCACCTGGGGCATCCAGTCCGTTTCGGCTGGATGCTGGGGAGCCAAAAGCACCACGTCCTGGGGCTGCGCTCCTAGGGCTCTCAATATTTTCAGGATGAGGACAAAGGTTTCGCCGCTATTGGGGTGGTCGTCGATCACGACGATTCGGCTGCCGGCTTTCAGAGCCTTCGATAGACAACGCCGTTCCGTTGCTGTCAACCCGGCCTTGGGGCGGATGCTAAGCCATCCCAGCGTCGGAAAACCTTGCCTGAAGAAATAGGCCTCGAGCAGCGGAGCAAAATAGGCGCCGGCGGTGCGCAGGCCCAAGATGAGGGTCGGTCGGTCTTTCAGATCCTGACGCTGCGCTAAAAGTCCAGCCAGGCTGAATACATCCGAGTGAGTGAGGTCCTGGCACCGGTAGGCCTCAGGAATCCTCATCCGCCACGCCACGACACGCTCAGGCAGATCGCTGCAAACCACGACGGGCAGGGTTCTTTCGAGCATCTGGCGGCTCTCGGAACCGAAGCGGGGCTCATCGAGCAGGATGCGGCAGATGGCGTCAAGGCAGCGTTGGACGTGTTCGTTCCATCGCTCAACGGTGCGATGCTGTGCTCGCATCGCCATCGTGTACGGCCCGTTAACGAGAGCCCTCAGGCAGGACACTAGCGGTTGGGCACTAGCCAATCGCCTGCTGAGCCCGACGAGGCTGAAGGGCCGATCAGCTAAGTAATCCGCGGCGGTGCAGTGTAGGGCGCTCAGCAGAAGGTAGAGGTTGACTAGCGCCTCACCCCGCTGCCAGGCGACGGTTTCGTCGTCACGTTGCTGCCATTCCTCGTGGAGGCGAACACGTAACTCCCGGATCGGCAAAGCAGGGCTCAAACACCAAGCATACCGAGAGTAATACTTCCACTCCGGGTTCTCGGGAAGGAACACTTCGTCGCCCCCTGCTATCACGTGCAAGACCTCGAATCCTAGGACCTACCAATGAATCATCGGAGGGTGAAAGATATCTTAATATCCCACGAAAACCGCGAGGAAGGCGCAACGGTGCTATATCCACTACCACTTTGGTGAGTTACGAAGGGCACTTTGTACTTTGATCGGTCCCAGGTGTTTTGAACCACGCGGAATGTCAGTCCTCGGCCAGTGAAGCGGAGGCGGGCGCTGCTGGAGATCAACCCGCCGAGGAATAAGCGGCTTTTTCAAAAACCGGTACGAGTCCAGTCCGTCCATTCAAGTATTAACTGATTTAGAATCAATAAACAACAGGCATCGTTACGAGTCCTCATGTGTCAGTTCCGATTTGAAGAAACTGCAGAAGATGGCCGGCAAATCCGCTTGGGATGGATAGGACCTGACAGGATCGCGGCGTGAGAACTCCAAATGCCGGCTCCCGTTCCCCCATTTGCTCGCCAGATGCACGCTAGACCAACCTTAATCCGGCCTGAAATCGTAATCGCACCCTGCTGGCGAAATATGCCCCTTTGACTCAGCTGCGCCCCTGCTCAACGCCTCACACACTGCTCCGGAAGCTCCTACGAAATTCAGAACTTTGGAATTCACGCATCAGGGCGCCGAAGCGCTGTTGATTGTTACTGGAGCCCCATTTAGTCTTATACCAACGAGCTATTGTGATGGTTGCAGTCCGGGCTTCAGAATGAATTGATTACAGGCTGCTTGGTCAACCTGGGGATTCAAATCAAACGAGTCCAGGAACGAGTAGCGTTGTGCATTGCATCTCCCGGCAAAGACGGGATAACTTGCCACAAGATAGGAAGTTTCCGGAAGAGCGCCTGTCATTTCTAGGCGCGGACCCTGAGACATCGCCGGTTCATGCGCGTTCTAACAGGCAAGAAGGTTTGCCGCATGTCGCATTTCCGGATACACAATGAAAGGATCGAAATGTCACGTGCCACGTATCAATCGTCGTGGATGAATGAGGAGTTGCGGTTGTTCCGCAAGACGGTTCGTCAGTTTATTCAAGAAGAGTTTGTGCCGCAACAAGCCCGCTGGCGCGAGCAGCACCATCCGGACGACGAGGCATGGATCGCAATAGGGAAGGCAGGCATCCTGCTCCCTGACGTACCAGAAGAATACGGTGGTGGAGGCGGGACATTCGCCCATGAGGCCGTCGTAAACGAAGAACTGTCGGCAGCGGGGGTCAATTTCGGCTCCGGTGTACAGAGTATTGTGGCTCATTACATCCTGGCCTACGGCACCGAGGAACAGAAACGCAATTGGCTTCCCAGAATGAGCCGTGGCGAGTTGGTGGGGGCCATCGCGATGACCGAACCGGGGGCCGGCTCAGATTTGGCAGCAGTCAAAACCAGCGCGCGCCGCGAGGGCGATGAGTACATCATCAACGGGTCGAAGACTTTCATCTCCAACGGCCGGCTTGCGAGCCTGGTGTGCGTGGCAGTGAAAACCAACCCTGCTGCCGCCGGTTTTCACGGCATGTCGCTGATCGCGGTGGAACCGAAGCAGGTTTCGGGATACAGCACCGGCCGGCCATTCGACAAAGTCGGCATGAACGAATTGGATACCTGCGAGCTGTTTTTCAACGATGTGCGGGTTCCGGCTTCGAATCTTCTTGGTCACGAAGGCAAGGGGTTTAGCCAGATGATTCAGCAACTGCCTTACGAGCGGCTCTCAATTGGCGTCGGCGCGGTCGCGAATGCGGAACAAGCAGTGGCCCTGACAACCAGGTATGTCAAGGATCGGATCGCATTCGGCAAGCCGCTGCTCGATTTTCAGAACACGCGTTTCAAGTTGGCGGAATGCAAGACGGAAGTTCATATTGGCCGTGTTTTTCTCGATAACTGCATCGAACGTTTCATTGCCGGCCAGTTGGATGCGGTGACCGCGGCGATGGCGAAGTACTGGCTCACGGAGTGCCAGTGCCGCGTCATAGACATCTGCGTTCAGTTGCACGGCGGCTATGGCTATATGGCCGAGTATCCGATCGCGCGCATGTTTACCGACAGCCGCGTGCAACGCATTTACGGCGGCACCAATGAAATCATGAAAGAGATGATCGGATATTCGTTATGAACGCGAGCGGGAATCGTGCGCTGATTGTGCCGGATCAAGAGTTCCTTAGAGCGGTATAGATGTCGATGGGAGGGGGCAAAGGAATTGACACGACCTATGGAGACGCCGAATCACGCGCTCGATCAATCATTGGACGAGTCAAGCGCAGACGGCATGAGGGGTAATCACCGTGCCTGCGCCCTCAACCTCTCCATTCCGACGGTGAGTGGCCCACTGAAGCGTCTGGCAGGGTTGGAGATTGCAAAGGAGACCACGGGCAGGGAGCGTGGCCGGATATTTGCCTACACCCGATACCTGGAAATCATAAGCGCGGGTACAGAACCGATTCCTGCTTGATGCGATAAGCTATCGACATACGACGATTGGCAGGCTGACTTTGGCTCTTCATTTCACGCTTTGGCGCCGGCCCTCGCCTTCACGGAATGTCTTCAGGCTGAACCTGTACCAGAGTGCTATCAGCCTTCCCAGGCTCTTGCCCGCCTGCTACTCACTCAACAATTCAACGGGATCCTCTAACCGTTCTCGCACATAAAACAAAGGGCTGATCTTTCATAGCGATCATAGTTCGTCCCGTGGCAACTACTCAAAAAATTCGAGTAGTTCAGACAGAGACGAGATTCCGCTCATCCGTTCCGAACGGAGCATTGTCAATGTCGACTTGTTCAAATGCTCAACTACAAAACTGTCGCGAAGGCACTCAAGATCGACGTCATCACCTGAAGGGATGAATCTCTGTCCAGCCGAAACGCACCAGTTTCCGCAGTCCGTGGCAAAACGGTGTCGCTGAGCGCTGGGTCGGTAACTTCCGCCGTGATTTACTCGATCATGTGATTGTCTTTGCAGCACCCTGCAGGCTATCTGCCGCCCATTGAAATCCCATAGGTAGATCACCGCGTCCGTCGCGCCGGCGACTTACTTCAAACGGCCTTATCGAAACTGCCCCGGCAAAAGATTCTGGGACAGACCACCCAAGTCGCGCCGGGGCGGTCCCGATGGGGACCTAACGATTAGCGTTACCGATCCCGGTTGGTGCCTCAACCTCTGCCGTGATAGATGTGTTCACCTTGCCGGTTATTCATCGGACCTGGTTTTCAGTCGGAGCCACCGAGCGAGGGTCAAGCTGCCAGGTGCGCTTGGCGCCGGGGTCGGCTAAGGGGCCGGGAGCTCTGGTTTCTCCGCTGACCTTGCCGAACATATCGTTGTCAATATGATTGAATACACTCACCTTTGGGAACGGCTGGCTGCTGCTCATCGTCAGCTCCAGGCGGTCAGGATCAAAGTCTACCTGCATGTCGCCCAAAGCTCCGTTTTTGTCCCAGCCGTGCGCCTCGCGCCAAGCCGGCAAGTCGAGCCACTGCTTCGAGTCGGATGTGAAAAACCCCAGAAACCCGTTCGGCATGGAGACATAGAGGTTACCGTCGGCCTGGTTGTGTTGGTTGAGGAACACGATGGCTGACTTGCCGCAACTGGTGAAGATGTTGTTATAGATATTGTTCTCCTGGGCGGTTCCGCTGCCCGCACGATCTTCGCGCACGATCGCAAAAACGCCGGAGTTGTCGCAGCGGCCGATCAGATTCTGGGCGATGGTCAGACGATCGCTGGCATTGATGAAAACGCCGGATCCCGCGCATCCTCTTTGGCCGGGCGTGCCCGGCTCGGCGTTGCGGACGTTCCAAATAACATTGTTGTCGATCTGGTTCTGTTTGAGGTTCATTTCCATGTGTACGGCGGCGCTGACGGTCAGGACGTCGGCGAACACGTTGCTGGTGATGCGGCAGTTGACGTTGCCGCTGTCGAGCCAGATCGCGTTGGCATGGCGGATATGGCGGACCACGTTGCGGCGGAAGAGCAGGTTTTGGGCGCCGTGGAACTTGGCTGCGGCGGCTTCCCATGCGCGTTCGGCGTCCGCCCAGCCGCACCACTCGATGAGATTGTCCTCGATGACGGTATCCTGGGTTCCCATGCCGGCGAGACCTTCGACGCCGCAGTAGCGAATCGTGTTACCGCGGATGATCTGAGATACCCCGGCTTGCGGCGTGGGACCGCCATTCCAGTCGCCGTTGCCGATATCGAGGCCGACACCGTTGGCCCATTCGATGGTGTTGCCCTCGATGATCCAGTGATTGCCGCCGGCGGTGGATACCAGGCCGCGCTGCGGAACCGGGTAACCGTTGCCGGCGTGCTGGAAGGTGATTCCCTTGATGCGGATGAAGGCAAGACCCTTCTGCAAGGGTACGAAGGCCTGCTCGCGGGTGGTGATTTCGATCATGTGCTCGGCGGGAGTGCCGGCGGGCATACGGATGTGAATGGCGTTTCCCGAGTTTTCCACCCAGAACCTGGCATCCGGCGAGCCGCCGATTTCCTGCATGATCGGACCCCCGCGAGTGCGAGCGGGCAGGCCGGTGCGAGGCGCGGGTTGATTCGCGGAGGCTGGGGGGCGGGTTGCAGACGCGCGCTCGCCAGTTCGCGAAGCTGCTCCATCGGCTCCAGCGGTTTGCCGTCCACAAAAACCAATCCACGCCGGCGGAAATACGGACCCATGTCGACCGATTTGGTGTCCAGCCAAGACCGATCGCCCGGCGCGCTGGCCAGGCCGAAAGGGTTGTAGGCATCGGGGAACATCGTGCCGGTGAGTTCGTGCTGCCATGCGGGTATTTGGCCTGCACCTTGGCCAGTTTGGCCTCCGCCGCCACGAAAGCCCATCGAAATGGACTCCGGCTGCCAGCCGTCTTTGAGGATTTCAGAGCCTTTGACGAAAACTGCTGCCCCCGGGGCGGCCTCGTAACTGATCATCTGAGCCGGACCCGCGCCGCCGCGCACCGGGCGGACGCACTCGCGGTAGGTGCCGGAGGCGATGACCACGCGTTCGCCGGGCTGCAGGACCTGGGCGGCCTTGTTGATGGTGCGGAAGGGCCGCTCGCGGGTGCCCGGTCCGCTGTCGTTGGCCTTGGCCGAGTTATTGTCCACGTAGTAGGTCTTCGAGAATATCAGCGGCTGTTCCCAGGAAACATACTCGGTGCCGTCGGGCAGGCGCGAGTCCGTCGACGCAGCCTTGTGATTGGGTTGGGCTGCATGAGTGGCGACATCTTGCTGAGCTTGGCCGAAAGCGCTTCCACCGAGACCAACCATCGCCCCCACGCCTGCCGCATACTGCAGAAAGCGCCGGCGATCCATGGGTTGGCTGGGAGTTTCATTCTTTGACGCATCCGGTTCTGAGAGGAATTGCTTTTGCCCTGATTTCATACGAAACACATTAAGTTATGGTGCTTGCGCAAGTAAAGAAACTAAGGCTGAATCATGCTTTTTCGCCGGCCCCGGACCCGCCCCGGAAGCTGGACCCGTCGAGGGCGGCTGGCACAGCGTGGCACTCCATCCAAGTGGCAGAGTATCTAGACGCCGGGTACACTAGCACCGTGACCTGGTGATTTTGTAATCGTGCCCACGAACCTGGGTGCCCCAGGTCTCGTTTTTGAGACCTGGGAAACCACATATCCACGCGGTCGTGGTACTAGAAGCTGTTTCATAACCTTGCTTTGAAAGGGCACGACTTTAGTCGTGCCGAAAATGCTGCAAGAATAATTGTGGGCTTTAGCCCCTGAGGTCCGCTTTTCGGGATTGCACTCCGAACCCCGTCCCCGTCCTCAGCAAAATCAAGCGCCGTTCACCGGCGATTCCTCCGTCGAGCCAATTGGAGAACGCTACGGCGTTTTGCCGTTACCCATCCACAACTGAACCGCTGAGGCGGCATCGTTTCGTTGAAGACGCGCATCCCAAGTCGCGGAATGGACTATACTTCTGCCGAGGCGAGTCGGACGCCCGCTGGCCATATGGCAACAGCGACGCAAAATCGCGCATACAGACCCTTATTATTGGTCCTCGCCACCGTCTTCGCGACGCTGACCATTTTCTACAGCGCGGCGTGGATGTACTACATTCGCAGCCCGATGTCGGCGCCGCCGCCGGTCGAAGTGGGCTATGACGGATCGTACTCTCCCGCCGGAATTGAGATTGACAGCGTGTATCAAAACAGCCCAGCGGAGAAGTCCGGGCTAAAAGTGAACGACCGTATTGTAGCCATCAATGGAAGTAGCGCAGATTCGGCATCGGGATGGGACGAATTGGAGTCACGCACCTGGCGGAGTTCACGCCCCGGGGACCCGGTGACTCTCACTTTGCAGCGGCCGGGACAATCACAACCATTGGCGATCACACCTCGGTTTCGCGCCAGGCAAGGGGCGGACGACACCAGGACCGTGGCCCGCGCCATAGCGAATCAGATACTGGGGTCGTACCCGCTGCTATTCCTCATCGTGGGATTGGCTGTCCTATTTCTGCGGGTGGAAGACCGCAATGCATGGATCCTGGCGCTGGTATTCGCGGCCTTCATTACGTCCGCTGACATGCCGGATGAATTTTTCGCCGCACCGGCAAATCTCAGGTCATTCCTGCTCGCCTATCGGACTGTGATGGGCAGTGTTCTCACCGGGCTGTTCTACTTCTTCTTCGCGGTTTTCCCGACGCGCTCTCCAATTGACCGCAAGGTCCCCTGGCTGAAGTGGGCGCTGCTGGCAAGCGGCATCTGTTTGAGCCTTGGAGGTTACCGGCACGGCGACTCCAGGGCATTGCCTTTTATCCTCGCGGTGTTGCCCGACCGCATCGCCCAGGATGTCCGAAGGGTCGTCGTTTACGGATCTGTTTTTCTTGGGCTCTTATCCCTGTTGTGCAACAGGTTCAGCGCCAGCAAGGACGACGTGCGCAAGATCAAAGTTCTTTTCTGGGGCACCGTCGTCGGAGTCACGCCCTCTGCAGTCATCGCACTCGCGCAGGAGGTTTTCCACGCCGAACCTTCCTATTGGGTGATTTTCGCCAGGGTAGTTCTGCTGTTCCTGTTTCCGCTCTCCTTCGCCTACGCAGTGGTGAAGCATCGGGTCATGGACATACCCGTCCTGCTCAAGCGCAGTGCTCGCTATTTCATGGTGGAACGCGGGTTTGTCATTCTCATCCTCGTCCTCTCAGTGGGCCTGACGCTGTGGTTCGGGCAGGCGTTCTCGCATTATTTCTCGGCCGGCTCGAAAGCCGCCATTCCCGTTGGGGCCACGTTTGGCGTGCTCGTTATCTCGAGCGCAACCCAAGTTCACCGCCGGGTTCGGACGCGACTGGATCGCGCCTTTTTCCGCAGCTCCTATGACGCGCAGCAAATCCTGGAGGACCTTGCCGCAAAGACCCTCAACACCAGCAGCCGCGAAGGGCTGGCGTTGCTTCTGCGGCAGAACATCTGGGAAGCGCTGCATCCGCGTTCCGTGTTTGTCTATCTCCAGGCCAACAACGGACGGTTGTTCGCGTATGCGGGCAATCCGCCACCGGAAGCCATGACACTGTCCAGCACCTGCGCCGGAATCGCCGAACTGGCAGAGCGCGACGGGCCGTTGGAGTTGATCTCCGAGGCCATGCAAGGCACGCAATTGGCTCCGCTCGATCCGGAGTGCCTGGTGCCGATTCGCGGCTCCGGCGGCGGAACGCTGCAAGGAGTGGCCGTGCTCGGTCCCAGGCTTTCAGAAGAACCGTACTCAGCCAGTGACAAACGTCTGCTGGCATCGGTTGCCAGCCAGGCGGGAATCGCCATGCGCAGTATCACGCTCGCGGAAAAGATGGCGGAGCAGATGGAAGCGGAGCGCCGCACCGAGCAGGAAATGCAAATCGCACGCCAGGTGCAAAGCCGGCTGCTGCCACAGCAGGCGCCTTCGCTGAAGACGCTGGACTGTTGCGGCAAGTGCATTCAGACCCGTGCCGTCGGAGGTGACTACTACGACTTTCTCGATTTCGGCTCGGGCCGTCTCGGCCTGGTGCTGGCCGACATCTCGGGAAAGGGAATGTCGGCCGCGCTGCTCATGGCGAATCTGCAGGCCAATCTGCGCGGCCAATACGCGCTGGCGCTGGAGGATGTGCCGCGCTTGTTGCGCTCCGTCAATCACCTCTTCTACAGGAATACTGAAACCAGCCATTATGCAACGATGTTCTTCGCAATCTACGACGATGGCTCGCGGCGCTTGCGTTATGTGAATTGCGGGCATAATCCTCCGATTCTCATGCGGGCCAATGGGGATCTTGAGCGGCTCACGGCAACGGCGACCGTGTTGGGATTGTTCGAGGAATGGGACTGCACCGTCGCTGAATGCGAGCTCGCATCCGGCGACGTCCTGGTGATTTATACCGACGGCATTTCTGAAGCGGGGCCAAACGAAGAGGAAGAGTTCGGCGAAGAACGTCTGATTCTGACGACTCGGAAGCATCAGCAGCAATCGGCTGGCGAAATCCTGGAAAACATTCTCAGCGATGTGCAGCAGGTCAGCCGCGGTAGGCAGTTCGACGATATGACTCTGATCGTGGCTGCCTGCCGATAGCTGCATAAGAACGACCGGGAATTTGAGATCTCTCAACTCCCAGTTGATCCGCTTTCCGGGAGGAATCTGCTCCCCGGTCCCGAGAGATTTGTCCTGATAAGTTCGGCATGAAGGACGCGCTCTTCCCGCATGCCACGGGCAGCCCCCGGACGGCCGACAAACCGCGCCCCACCGCCCGCCCCTCCGGCCGAACCCGGCTCCCGGCCACCCGGCCAAAAGCTGGAAGCTGGAAGCTAGGAGCTAGCAGTTGCCCCCTGCCCCTTTGCACCGTTCCCTGTGCACTTTTCCCCCGTCCACTGTCGCGAAAACCTCCGAAAACCTACCGTAAACCTCCCGAAAACCCCCAATTAACCTCAATAAACCCCCCTTTTCGAGGTTTTCAGGCTAGTTCTCAGCAACCCTTTCCTCCTGAATGGAAAATTCTCGGCAGCCAAAGCGCCTGTTTCGCAACCCTGTAGAGTTAAGGCCTCAAAGAAGTCGAACCCTATAAGCGAACCTCTGCGCAGAATCGTAACCCTCTAAGCGAACCATTAACGTTTACGGCGCTGCTTATAAGCGACCATTTCACCCCCGCCGGAGCACCCTGATCTCTGATCTCTGACCTCTGATCTCTGTTTTTAAAACCGCTCCCAAAGCCTCTCTGCCGCGCCTCGAGCCCTGCCCAGAATCTCAGCTTCGTCGATCTCAGGAAGCTCTCGATCCTGCATCACGATGCGCCCGCCAATGATGGTTGTCTTGACTTACCGTCCCGAAACGCCGAAGAGCAGATGGCTGTTGATGTTCGATGCAGTCAGAGGCGTGGGCGGATCGTAGTCTACAACAATAACGTCGGCAGCCGCGCCGGCAGCACCCCTATTCATTCTCCGCGAAACAGAGAACTGGCCGGCTGCCGGTGTCTCTATTTGAAAAGCCGGGGAGCGAAGTCATTCAAGTCTCTTCGCCACGTAAGCCATTCGTGCGCCGTGCCTGGCGACGAAAAGTAGACGTACTTGATTCCGGCCTTGTCCAGCATTGCGCGAAACGCCCCAATGGACGCAGGGAACGGATTGGGCTCTTTGGTTCCCATGCCGAGCCAAAGCAGTTTTACTTTCTCGTTGAATGCAGCTCCGTCTTTGAAGAGTCCATTGAACGCCGTTGCCGGATCCAGCGGGTCAGTGCTCAAGCCGTTCATCGTTCCGCTGAATCCGCCAATGTAGGCAAACTTGTCCAGATTATGGGTCGTGAGCCGGAGTGTCTGATTGGCTCCCATGGAGAGCCCAGCCATCGCCCGGTGCTCGCGATCAGGGATCGTCCGGAAACCGGAGTCGATCATGGGGATCACATCTTTCGTGATCACGTCCTCGAACGCACTGATATCTCCCGAGGCCCCCGGGGCAGGCGGCGCCATCGATTGCCCTGGTCGCGAAGCGTATCCGTTATCCATGACGATAATCATGGGTACTGCCTTCTTCTCGGCGATGAGGTTGTCGAGGATCAGATTGGCATGTCCCTGGAAGATCCATCCGGTTTCGTCTTCACCCATGCCGTGCTGCAGGTAGAGCACCGGGTAGCGCGCATCGGGGTTGGTATCGTAATCCGGCGGTGTGTATACAAAGCACCGCCGCCATTGCCCGGTGGTCTTCGAGAGATAGATCCGGATGCGCACATCGCCGTGCGGCACATCGTTCGCAAGGTAGTAGTCAACGCCGTCTTCGGGCACTTCGATTCCGCTGGCGTCCCTTCCTGTGCCGAAAAACGCATGGCTTCCCGGGTCATTTACTGCTACGCCATCCAGAAGGAGTGAATAGTAATGGAAACCCACGACCAGGGGAGGCGTTGTCACGCTCCACACGCCGTCGCCGCCGCGTGTCATGGGATACTTGGCGCCGCCCACCTGCACCTCCACTTTTTGTGCATCAGGCGCCTTGAGCTGGAATACGGCACTATGGTCCGGAAGGACACGCGGGTATTGAGCGCCCATCACATTCGTCTTCGCAGGCGGGGCATCCTCGATAGCCGAGGCATGTACACCCTCCGGCGTGCGGCGCCACGCAAAATAAGCATCCAAAGCCTTGAGTCCTGCCTCGTTCGGAACGGGTCCGGTGTGCGGCGTCCCTGCGAAGTACATCAGTTCCGGATTCTCATCGCTGAATGCAGGCCACTTGGGCATGCCTTTGCCGTTCGGATCTCCGTACTTCGCGAAATTCGTCCAGTAAGTCGCCATGGCATCGGAGATGACATGGTCCGCGGCCGTGGGCTGTTCGTTATGGAGGTCATTCAGATGGCCGAACACATACGCAACATCTCTCCCATGGGGCGCGCCGTAACCGGCATGTGGTGAATCTGCCGGATAATCCGGATGCTGATCGAAGTAATAGTAGAACGCCTTTGACTTGCCCAACTTCGACTGCATCCGCGCCCAAATCCACGTATGCCACCCAAATGCCGTATCTCGCATAAGATCGCGCGCAGTCTTGGGTACAGTCGTTTCGCCGGCTGGGTACGCGCTGAGCAGGCTGTCAGCAAAACTGCCGTAGCGCTTGCGCACGTTGTCGATGTATTCCCGCGATGTATGAGGCGGAGAGAAACTCGCGCCTTCGTCCGAGTTGTATCCAACCAGGATGGGCGTGTCGTTGAACTGCTTTGCATCGTAGATTTTGTATTGATCGTCCGGGATCACCCAACCGTCGACAATCGGCCATGCCATGCCACGCTGGCCGCGCGCAGCGGCCATTATCTTCTCCGCCGGCATGTTTCGCAGTTCCGCGATCGACGCGGCCCCGGTACTCCTGGCGAGTTCTTCTCCACTACGTTCCTCGTCAGAAAGCAGTCGCATGTTTTCGCCCGGTTGACCCGCCGACCGCGGATGACCGAACGAGCCGCCGCTTTCCGAAATCGCACCCTGGAACAGTCCCTTCGCCAGCGGCGAAGAGCACAACTGGCTTACCGCGATTCCTCCGGCCGACTCACCGAAAATCGTCACCTTGCCCGGATCGCCGCCGAACCTGGCAATGTTCTTCTGTATCCACTGCAAGCCTGCGATCATATCCAGCAGACCGTAGTTGCCTGAAACGTGCTGAGGCGATTCCGCGCTCAGTTCCGGATGCGCCAGAAAACCAAGCGGTCCCACCCGATAACCGATGCTGACCAGCACTACACCCTTCCGCGCCAGGATCTCTCCACTGTATGTCGGGACAGAAGTGGCTCCCGCATTGAATCCGCCGCCATAGATCCAAACCAGCACGGGGATGTGGCTGGAGGCCGATTTCGCAGGCGTCCAGACATTCAGATAGAGGCAGTCCTCGCTCATTGCGGGAGCTTCTTGTCCGGGCGGTGCAGAGCCGAAACTGCCCTGTACGCATTCCGGCGCGAACTTGTCGGCGTGCCGCACGCCGTCCCACTTCGCGGCTGGTTGCGGAGCACGCCAGCGCAGGTCACCCACTGGCGGCGCTGCAAACGGAATGCCCCGGTAAACCGTCAATCCTTGTTCAACTGTGCCGTCCAACAAGCCCTGCTCCACTTTCACGGTTGTATTTGCGGCCGCACTCATCCAGGGCAACGCCGCGATAGCGATTGCAAGCAAAACCCTTCTCATCTTCAATTCCCCTTCTTCCTTCTTTAGAACAGTTTTGGAGCAAACTCCGCGAGATCTCTGCGCCACGTCAATGTTGTTGCAGCTTCCCAAGCCGGACTGAAGATCGGGTCCCCTGATGTTGATTCGAAATATGAGGGGACCCGCCAACTACGACTTTCATTGCGCCGACAATTGTAATCACCTAGAAAGCATTTGCAGGAAGTTTCGCCGGTGATCACACTCTTTAAACGTCGAACTCGTAGACGCTGATGCTGATGGGTGGAATTTGAATTTCTTCAGGAAGCAACGTCTGCGCAGTCTCAACGATTTTGACGGCAGGCTCCTTGCCCGCTTCATTGGTTGAGTCCACACTGGGCGGCGCAATCTGATACAGCTTGCCCTGAGCGCGCAGCTTGACGCCGCTGATCTTCGGCGTAAAGCTGTGGCCCTCTTCCGTGGGGTTGACCACCGAAATAAGGAACTTCTTGCGATCGCTGGAGAACGCCGCGAGAACATCCAGAGGATAGGTCGGGCTTCCAGTGGGCTTTGTACCCCTGTCGACAAACGGCGTGCCGGGCACCAACTGCTGGGGCGAATCCCCGTCCACCGCAATCGGAAGAGCGTTGATAAAGTGAGTCTGCATCAGCTTCATTACCACCCCCTCAGCCGAAAAGCCCACGGCTTCGCCGGTGTGGTCGGTCAACAAGCGCAGTCCTCCCGTCGCACAGCTGGCCGCAATCATATCGGAGTGGCGGAACATTTCGTGCAGACAGAGTGCGTAAGAGAGCGGCATCAACATTCCGGTTTGCCGCATAAAGCCTCCGCCGCCATTTCCCGATGCCGACCGGAGACGATTGCCCCATTCATCGAAGATGAATTTGATGTTCCTCTCTTTCAATGACAGCATCTTCTCGACATACTTGTCCCACGCTTCGAAGGCTTCGCCGATGCGGTTGGCCAGCCGCCGCGTTCTGAACTGCAACGGATCGTGGACATCCACAAACAGCTGCTTCTCTGCGTCGAATGCCAGATCAGGATAGGCGTAAGTATGCTCGGAGAGAAAATCGATGTTGTCGGCGCACTTGGCGAGCAGCCAGCCGTCCCAGTCATTCACACTGCCGAACTCATAGGGTAGCGTTTCAGTAATGGGCGGCTCCCATATGCTCGGGAAGAAATTCCCTTTCTTCTCTGCGCCGCCCACCGACTTCTCACAGACGCTTGCCCCGCACACGGTCACCTTGATGTTCGGGTCCACCTTCTTCATGGCCTCGACGATGTAATTGTGCTTCACCCAGTACTGGTCGAGCGACATGTGGCCGTACTGCCAGGGACCATACATCTCGTTGCCGATGGTCCAGCAGCGGACATTGAAGGGCTCGGGATGGCCGTTCTCCGTCCGCATTTTGCCCATCCGCGTCTCGACGGAACCATTGCAATATTCCACTTCCTCGGCAGCCTCGCGCGCCGAACCGAATCCGCTGTCGATCGCCAAATCGGGCTCGGCTCCGACCAACCGGCAGAGGGCGATGAATTCATGCAGGCCCACGTCGTTCGACTCCACCCTGTCGGACCACATGGGTTGCAGACGCGGCGGGCGCTTATCCCGATCGCCAAGACCATCACGCCAGTCGTAAGCGGAGACGAAGTTGCCACCGGGCCACTTGAACATTTTGAACCCCGCCTCTTTGAAGAGCCGGATCATCCCGGCGTGAAATCCCTGCACATTGTCGGCAGGCATCAGCGAAGCGGTTCCGACGTGAAACGTGCCGCTGCCGGTAGCCAGGATTTCCAGGCGCGCATCCTCCGTGTCGGCCGCCGCGGTGAACTTCAACGGGAATTTCTTGTACTCGGGCGACAGCGAAGGGATCGTGACGGTTTGCGAATCGCCGGCGCCTGTCCCCCAGACCAGACGGACCAGCACTTTAGCACCGGCATCACCGGCAAGATAAATGCGGCCTTCGTAAGTCCTGCCGCGGCCCAAGCGCAGTTTGGACTGCTGAATGCCGTGGGGCTCGGAGCCGTCAAGCTTGACGTGCGGGCTGTGCCTGCCGACAAATGGCCGCACCGTGTCCATTGCGACCGTTCCTGCCGGCCCTACCGGCTTGAAGGGCTCGCCCAAAAAGCGGCGGAAAAAGGAATTGGTTGGCGCCGGCGCCGGCGCTGCATCGGTAATCGGGCTGGCAAACTTCCTGTCGGTCAGCATCTCGGCCCACACTTGCGTGGTCGCCGGTTCCATGTAGCCGCCAAAAATAAGCGGATTGACCGGCTCGCCGGTCTTTGCCGCGTCGATTGTGACTTGGAGGTTTCCTGCCGGAGCGGCGAAGGCCGTCATCCCTTCGTTCAACATGACGGCGCCTGCCACCGAAGCCGTTAGAAACTCGCGTCGATTCATTGGCATGTCGTTCCTCCTTGGGTCTTGCGTTGTGTGCAGAGTCCCATCGGGCCAACATTGTATAGGAGCATGTTCAGCATAGAGAAGGATGGAATTGGAATGGACCCCAAACGTGATGGTCTACCTGCACACGACCGCATCTATGCTGGCGGTCGCGGCAGGCGCAAGACACTCAACCGCTATTCGGGCAAGGCGATTTGGCCCTCGATATGGAATTGCCCGGTGACTCCAGGCGCTCCAGCATCAGGCTGGCCTCCGCCGATGCTGACTGTGTATTCACCTTGGGCGATGATCGGATTACCGTCCTCAGTGACCATAACCAGATCGCGGTCCTTCAGTTCGAAGTGAACCTTCTGGCTCGCGCCCGGTTCGAGATGAATGCGCTGGAATCCGCGGAGAGCGATGAGAGGAGCACCCTTCACATCAGGGAACTTGAGATAAAGCTCCACGGCCTCATCTCCCGCGCGATCGCCGGTATTCGTCACCGTCACATCAGCGGCTACTGGTTGTCCCGCAGCTACAGCCTGCATCGGGACACTGAGGTCGCTGTACTTGAAGGTTGTGTAGCTGAGCCCATAGCCAAACGGGTAGAGCGGCTTTCCCTTGAAGTACCGATAGGTCCGCCCCTCCATCGAATAATCCTCGAAATTGGGCAATTGGCTGAGGTCCTTGTAGAAAGTGACCGGCAGCCGTCCTGCGGGATTATTTTTGCCGCTCAGCGTTTCAGCGACAGCTGCGCCGCCTTCTTCGCCGGGGTACCATGCTTCGAGAACTGCGTTGGCGTGCTCGTCGATCCAGTTGACGGCCAGTGCGCTGCCATTCACCAGAACAACGGCGAGTGGCTTACCGGTAGCCGCCACAGCTTCGACCAGTGCTTCTTCCGGCGCGGGAAGATCGATGGCGGTGCGATCCCCACCGAGGAATCCAGGTTCAGTCACCGGCATCTCTTCACCTTCGAGCCTGCTGGTGATGCCCACGACAGCAATTACGATGTCGGCGTTCTTTGCCGCAGCAGTAGCCTCAGGCGAAGGTACATCACTTGCTTTCGCCCAGATCAGTTGTGCTTGCGCCTTGCCGCCGCCCATGTTGCCGTACATCAGGCTCAGCTCAGCCTTCTGCCCCTTCACCAGGTGGGCGCGACCAACCGCGGCGTCGACTTCCCCGCGGGCGCCCAACATGGCAACTTGCTTGCCGTCAATCGACAGTCTTCCGAAGCCCATGCCACGCACGCCGACCAGGTAATCGCCGGTATCCGGGGCCGTGATGAAGCCCGTCCAACGCACGCCGATGGTCTTCTTTCCTGCAACCTCCGAAGGCAGATTGCTGCCGGTGAGATTGACATTCGGCTCAATCCGGCTGACAAGCACGGGGGCGTTCGCTCCCATACCCGGCCGGCCCATGAACTCGCTGTATTCCGACTTCAGGCCCGGTTTTCCATCGGGAGTCGTCAGAACACTGTCCGGAACCGGATTCCCCTCATTGCGCAGGAACTGGGTTCCCGCTACGTATGTGATGGTCGCGTTCGGGAACTCCGCTTTAAGCCCATCGAGTACGGAAACGATATGCGTCGGGGTTCCGGCATAGTTACCGAGCAGCGGCCTGGTCTGGTCGGCGAGTGGACCCACTACAGCAATCTTTTTGATCCCCGGCTTGATCGGAAGCAGACCGTCGTTCTTGAGCAGGACCATGGACTCATTCGCGAGCTTGCGAGCCAAGGCGCGGTGTTCTGCGCTGTCAAGTTCCTTCTCGTCGATCTTCGTGTAAGGAACCATCTCCGGGGGATCAAACAAACCGAGCTTCATACGTGCGGTGAACAGGCGAATCAGCGCCGTGTCCAGCGTGCTTTCAGGCAGGTACCCTAGTTGCACGGCATCGATATAGGCCTTGTCGACTGGTTCGCCATACCTTGAAGTGAAGGTGACGCACTCGTTATCCATGCCTCGGATCACGGAAATGGCCGCACCTTGTGCCTGCGTTGGACGGTAGCGATGATTGGCAGCAACGTCCCGAACTGCGTCGCAATCCGAGACCACATACCCCTGAAAGCCCCACTTGCCGCGCAATTGGTCCTGCAGCAGGTACCGGTTGGCGCATGCTGGCTCGCCATTGATCGCGTTGTAAGCGCACATCACTGAACCGGCCTTGCCTTCCACGATGGCAGCCCGGAATCCAGGCTCGTACGTATCCACCTCGTCGTGTTTGCTCACGTCCACATCTGCAAAGTGCCGCGTTGGCTCCGGTCCGCTGTGCACGGCATAGTGCTTGGGTGTTGCAATCACGCGGTAGTACTTGGGATCGTCGCCCTGCATTCCGGTCACGTAGGCAACCCCCATGCGGCCGGTGAGGAAGGGATCTTCGCCGTAGGTCTCCTGTCCGCGGCCCCAGCGCGGGTCACGGAAAATGTTTAGATTCGGGGCCCAGAAATCCAGGCCTCCCCCGATGCCCGTGTGTCCGCTGCTTGAATCTTGCACATGCTTGATGCGTCCCTCAATACCAATTTGGGTCGCCATGGTATGAATTCCCGGCGCATCGAGAGTCGCAGCCAGACCGATCGGCTCCGGATACTCCGTTACCCCCTGGTTGATCACTCCGTGGAGCGCCTCACTCCACCATTGGTATGCAGGAACATTGAGCCGCGGAACTGCCGCGGAATTGTTCTGCATTTGCGAAGCCTTCTCTGCAAGGGTCATGCGATGCACCAGGTCAGCTGCCCGCTGCTCCGGCGACAGATTCGGGTTCATGTAGGGGAGATTCGCGGTATCCTGGGCAACTGCGAATTGCAGAATTAAGCCAAAGAAGAGCGTTCCCGTACACGCGACGATGCCTGCAACAATTCGCGTCATGCGTTTCTTCATGTTGTTTCTCCAGGTTAAGTGTGGGCGATCGCCAAACTTCACCGCTAAAAAACCCAATTGAGCGCGGAATCGCAGTGTTCGGTAGGTTGCGCCCTGTCCCTGCTCGTCGCCGGGAGTCTACTCTCCGCACCCTATGCGGCGATCGGCATGCGGCTCGGAAAGTTCCATCGGCATAGTAAATCCGTTTTCCAGGGTCTGTCCATGCCTAAAGCTTATCCGCAGGACAAGCTACCGGCAGTCCGCCTGGAAGCAAAGATTCGTGCTGAAAAACGGCATCACATGATTCTGGAAGCGATCAGAGACCGCGCTGGTGTGAGTGCCCTGATAGATCTCAAAGCCATTAGCGATTCCGTACTTATCCAGGACGTTGTGGAGCTTACCTGTATCGGTCCGTAACCCGTCCTGGTCGCCCACGTCGATGGAGATTGCACGATACTGACGCAGATTCCCAATGTACTGATCGATAAAGGACAGGGGTGCATTGGCAGCCCACTTTGCGAGTATGTCAGGCTGGGCAACGCCATCTTTTGATGGAAGATCAAGGTAAAGTGGAGGATTCTTTGGGTCGGGCGACCATGCCGCTGCGCTGGCGAGCTGCGCGCGAAGGAAGAACGGCAGCTTGGCGGAATCCTCAGCCGTCTTGACAGCTTCGAGCGCCTTTTCATCTTCCGGGTTCGCAGGTCCGGCAGCCCGAGCCGACAAGCAACAAGGGCTCATGATATACAGGCTGCTAAACACATCAGGGTGCTTCATTCCGATGCGTGTCGCGCCGTATCCACCCATGGAGTGGCCAACCAGTCCGCGGCTCATGCGATTTGGGATGGTCCGGTAATGTGCATCAATATAGGCGACCACATCATGAGCAATGAATCGCTCAAAATCGCCGGTGGTGACTGAGCTCGAATACATGGAACCGTTGTGCGCCGTCTTCGAATCGGGCAGCACGACGATCATCTCTTTGGCGCCTTGTGCGAAAGCCCCTTCGATGGTTTGGGGCACATGGATTTCGTGCGTCCACTGCTCCGCGCCGATGGAATATCCGTGCAATGCATACACGACGGGGTATCGGCGATGTTTGTCTTTCTGGTAGCTGGGCGGCAGAAATACAATCACGTCACGGTCTAAGGCGTCTCCTTCAAGATTGCCTTCCAGCGAGGCGCCATGAATCTTGATGTTTTCTACTGTCACTGGCTTTGCGCCAGGGACGACTGGCGGTACCAGGGTTTGAACCTGTCCGAAGCTCAAGCCGGCGTTGGCAAACGCCAGCGGAATGAGAAGAGCAAACGTGCCGAGAGATTTCAGTTCCATGATTATCTTCACTCCATCGTTCTTGTAGCGTGTTGGTGCTGAAAGCTGGCGACTTGGCGTTGAGATGCTTGCCTGTTCCTGTACCTGTGTCTTCTTTCGGCAGACGGAATACTCCCCAGATCGTCTTCTGTCGCAGCGGCCGCCTGCGATTGCGTGGGCGGCCACTGCGATTTTCGTCGGAAGAAACTCGACGGCGCAATCAGGGGCGAGCCTGAGCAACAGTCTTCACTGCGCCGCCGGAGCCACCGGAAACCGATAGATGTTAACGCTTATGGGCGCAACCGTGATTGTCCCTTGTGCATCGCCCAGCGAAATCTCCTTTACCTCGACTTGCGGCGGCTGACCGACGCGGTTCGCGGCATCCAGACTGTTCCCGGTCAATTGCCATAGCTTCGATGGCTCAGCCAGCCGCACACCGGTGGCACTCAGATCGAACTTCTGTTCTGATTCCGTCGCATTGACCACAGCAAGGGTGAGGAACTTGCGATCGGGCGTGAGCGCTGCGAACATGTCGAGCGGATAGGTCGGGCTGCCGGAACTCGTCTTGGGCTCATCAGCGTAAGGCGGGTTCTTTGTGGCTGGTTGCGGGGAATTTCCCGACAGGGCAACTGGGATACTGCCAACAAAGTGATCGCCATACATTTTGAACATGAGCCCGGTTGTATTGATGGTTGCTGCGGTGGGGTTATAGTCGATCGTCGAGACGCCCATCGTGTGCGCGGTCATTGTGAGGAAATCGGTGTGCCGCAGCATTTCGTTAAACAGCATGCCGTAGGCGAGGGCCACTTTGAGGTTCGAGCCCATGCCTCTGCCCCCGCCGAAGTAGGCGTATTCGTCGATGGACAGGAAAGTCTTCTTTTTGAGCATCTCCGGGAAGCGCTGCTGGTATCCCTGCCATTCTTCGGCTTTCCGGCGTATGATGTCGCCTGCATAGCGCGAAAACTCAAGCAATGTCGGATCATACTTCACGTATGCATCGTCTGCGGGTGCATCCAGTGGCAGACTTTTTGCGCGTTCAACATCGAAGTGCCTACCCGGCGACTCGTACCAGTGTTCGGCGATGCCGTCGAAGGTTCCCCAGCTGTGCGCCAGAAGTCCGCCGGTCCAGTCGATTTCGGATCCGAACGCGGGCTGGAGGTTATCTGCGTACTTGGCGCGCATCTCACCCTTCAGGCTCATGGGTTCCAGCATCTTCGCCGAACCGATCAGCGTGATCGACGGGTCGGCTTTTCGCATCGCTTTTGCAAAATCATTGTTCTTGAGGACGAAATACTTCAGGTCGGTGTAGCCGAGTTGGAATGTACCCCAGGGTTCGTTGCCGATGTTCCAGTACTTGATGTGGTAGGGCTCAGGATGGCCGTTGCGTGCGCGCATGGCGCCGAGCCGTGTATTTACCGACCCGTTCAGGTACTCGACCTCTTCCGCCGCCGAATGCGCGTCGCCAAACCCCGCGTTGACGGTGACGTATGGCTCCGTATCAATCAGCTTGCACAAGGTCATGAATTCATCCATGCCCACATCGTTCGGTTGCATGGCGTTCCATGCATGGTCAAACGTGGGTGGACGCTTGTCGATGTCGCCTGCCGCGTCGTACCAGCTCCAGCCAGAAAGGAAATTGCCGCCGGGCAGCCGCCACATGCCCGAGTGGACTTGGCGCAGGAGTGCGATGGTGTCGGGCCGGAATCCCTGAACATTGTCGGCGGGCATCAGGGACACGGTACCTACATGAAAATTCCCACTGCCCGTGCCGGTGATTTCAAAGGATGCGGCGTCTGCATCGGCCTGAGATGTGAAAGCAAGTGGGAATTTCTTGAACTCATTGGTGAGTCCTGCAAAGGAGATGGCCTGCCGGCCTTTTTCGCCCTCCCCCCAGATGAGCGAGACCTTCACTTTGGCGCCGAAAGTGCCACGAAGATAAATTCGGCCGGTGTATTTCTTCCCTTTGACCAGGGCGAAGCCGGATTGCTGGATGCCGTGTGGCGTGGCGGCGTCGAGCTCGATGCGCGGGCTCTGGTCGCCGACAAACGGGTGGTCCTTGTCCATTACCACGTTTTCATCGGGACCGACAGGGCGCCATTTGCGAAGCTGGTTGTTGCGGCGGCTCCCACCCTGCGCCTCGGCCGGAGCTGCGGTTTCTTTTGACGTAATCGGAAAGTAGAATTTCCTGTCATCAAGCAGCTCAGACCAGAGACTTCGATAGATGAGGGGACCAATGTGCTCGATGAACATGCCGAACTCGTATTTCGAGACCGGCTCCGCGGTCTGTTGTGTGTCAATGGTTACTTTCAGCCGGTCCGGTACGCTCGACTCAGCCCGCTGAGCTGCGGCGACGGCGACAAACCCCATGAACAATGCCGCTGCTGCGAACAATGCGATTCGAGTTTTCATTGTTTCCCTCCTGCTCTTTGTTCTTATCTGTTCTTGCTCTCTCGGATTACTCCGGCCCGAGCCACTGCGTGCGCAATGGGCCGGTAGTGGAAGTGTCTCGTGCGCGAAGCTGGAATCCAAGAAGTGATGGCGTCCCAAACCATCCGATTACGAGCGCGGCGATCGAAACGAGCCTGATTGCTCTTTTCATTCAGGCACCTGCGATTCCACTCAAGCAATGAATGGACGAAGCTGCAAGTGTATACTTCTGTCGCATGCTTATGGGAGACTGGATGTTTTCTCGGATACCGTTTACCGAGACAGAAGTAAATCGCTTTTTAGAACAAGGGCATAGTATCCACAAAGCGCGAGACTTAAAAGCAGGATTTTTTGAACATTACCATCTGGATTTTAGATATTGCGTCTGCCGCCCACCTTCGGGCGCTATCAACAATCCTCAACTTGACACTACATGGGGCAAGGGTTCTAATGTGCTCCACTGGAATACGCTTTCTCAACGAGAGGCATTGAACGCGTCTCCATCAGAACCTGCCAGGCCGTTATCCTGGCCGCGAATGGCGGCGTGTTGACTCAATGATTGAAAGGAGGAGAGGGAATCTCTATGTCAGAATCTGAAAATCGTATCCTCATGAATCGTCGTGAGGCATTGATCTTTTCGGCAACAGCGGGCATGAGCGTCGCTCTGGGGACGCCGGCTCTTGCTATGGATAACACCAAAACTGCCGCCCACCAGGAACCCGGAAACTGCACTACGCCAAGTACGGCGGTCGCGAACACTCAGTACGGTAAGGTCCGGGGTTTTGTGGATGGAGGCGTGTTCACCTTCAAGGGAATTCCGTACGGTCAGGACACGAGCGGCGAGAACCGCTGGCTGCCGGCCAAGCCTCCGAAGCCCTGGAAGGACGAATATCCCGCTCTGATCTACGGGGCTAACTGTCCCCAGAGCCTTCACAACTTCACGGCGATCGAGCAGTCATTTCTGCAAGACTGGGACGACGGCTACATGAGCGAGGACATGCTCAAGCTGAACATCTGGACACCGAGCCTGACGGGCAAGCGTCCGGTTATGTGTTACTTCCATGGCGGGGGGTTTAGCTTCGGGTCGTCTTATGAACTGCCTTCGCATGAAGGCGCCCAGATGGCGCGTCATCATGACGTCGTCCAGGTCTCGGTCAATCACCGCCTCAACGTGCTCGGGTTCTTCGATGTTTCTGAAATCGGTGGTTCTGCCTATCAGGATTCGGTGAATGTCGGAATGACCGATCTTGTTGCCTCGTTGACCTGGATCCGTGAGAATATCGCGAATTTTGGCGGCGATCCTGACCGGGTGATGATTTATGGCCAGTCCGGCGGCGGGTCAAAGGTGACAACTCTGCTGGGAATGCCGTCAGCCGCGGGGCTGATCCATCGCGCCTCGGTGCAATCAGGGGGCGGCGGAAATATCCCCAGCGGCGAACAGTCGAAGGAGTTTGCCCGGCAGGTGATTAAGGAACTTGGGATTGCTCCCAATGACATCGGCGCGCTGCAGAAGATGGAGTGGTCCAAGCTGGTCGGTGCCGGGAACGCGGTCGCGGCGAAGATGAACCCTGCCCCGCGCGGCATGATGTTTGGGCCGCCAACTGGTCCAGGCAGTGTTCCGCGCGTTGGCTGGACACCGACCCTCGATGGCCGCATCATCACGGTCAAATCGTTCGACGACACCGCTCCCGAGGTATCGAAGAATGTGCCGATGTTGATCGGTTCGGTGAGTGAAGAAGGCATGCGCTACAGTTCCAATCCCACCGAGGAGCAATGGCATAAGACCCTCGCGGCGGCAATAGGGGAAGACAAGGCGACTGCACTGATCGCGGCAATGAAGAAGGCGCATCCCGAAAAGAGCATCCGGACATTGTCCTACGGCGTTTCCGGCCTCGGTGGCCGCAATCACGTGCAGAGTATGTCGAAGCTGAAGTACGAACAGGGCGGAGCGCCGGTGTATCAGTACTTTTTCACCTGGCAATCGCCGATGCTTGGCGGTGATGCCGGAGCGTGGCATACGGCCGAGCTGGCGTTCTGCTTCGACAACACCAAGCGGTGCGAACAGGGCACGGGCAATACGGCCGAGGCCCAGGCCCTGGCCAAGAAGATGGCTACCGCATGGGCTAACTTCGCCAGGACGGGGAATCCGAGTCAGCCAGGTCTGACCTGGACGCCCGCGGACTCGACTCGCGGCCAGACTCTGGTGTGGGACAATGTATGCCGCATGGTCGATGACCCTGAGGGAGTCGTACGTAAGATCCTATTGAGTTAAGTGCATTCAACCAGCACCCGCAGAACCGGAACTGCAAACCTGCAATTACTTGCGACACGGTGATACCTTCGAGCAAATTGCCAGATGAAACTCTCCCGGCTGTACCGGGAGAGTTTTCTCGGCGATCCGTTCAAGCGAACGCCATTAGGAGAATTGATCGCTCTTTGAACACGAGCTCGGCCTTTGCCAAAGGGGTTGAGCGTTTCAATTGAACTTGAGATTAGAAATCAGTCGCCGTCTCTCAGTGATTGACTTACTGCGCCATGCGGTCAACGTCGGGGCGTAGGCCGAAATCACTTTGTGAAACTCAAAGCACCTCCACCTCGCGATTCGCACCTAAGAGCTCAGCGAGGTAGTTCTTTTCGCGGCTGGTCGATTCGGAATCTTTAACAACCAGGGACATTCGAGCGAACCGCTCACCGCCGATCGGCAGCCGCAGTCCGACCAGTTCTCCGGATTCCAGGTAGGGAAGGATTCTGTAAACCGGTAGCCATCCGAAGCACATCCCGCTTCGCACCGCCTCAATCGCAGATTCAATTGAAGCCACAGCTATTTGGCGCTGCGCTGGAGCATGCGGTTGTCGCCGGGGAGCCGGGCCGGTTGCTCCTTCGATGATTACGGCAAGACGCTGAATCAGATCTATTCGCGTCAGTTGCCGCGTTCCAGCATTCAGGGGATGGTCGGCTCTGGCGACGGCTTTGATTCGTATATCGAGGACTGGCTTGATCAAATGCTCTTGCGGCGGCGTTCCAACAATACACAAATCAGCGCCGTAGCTTGCGAACTCATTGACGGATGACATGAACGTACCGCGATGCAGCTTCAAATGGGTATGAGGAAACAAGCGCGTGAGTTCTGCGAGTGCGGCAAAGAGCCGATCGTCCGGATAGATACTGTCAACCGAAAGACGAATCTCGGTTTCACCTCCGGCTGCCAAAGACGCGGCTCTTTGCTCGAGTGCCCTAAACCCGTTGAGCAATGGTTCCACATCCGCCAGTAATGCCTTCCCAGCTTCGGTCAGCTGTGCCTTTCGCCCCTTCATTTCAAGCAGAGGAATTTTGAACTGATCCTGGAGACGCGAAATTGCGTAGCTGATCGTCGATTGCGAACGATTCATCTTCGCTGCGGCAGCAGCAAAACTACCCAACTGGACCACTGCTTCCAGAACTTCCCATTGGTCGATCGTTGTATTCATGAACGAGGCTCCGGAGCGAGTCGGACAGTCTAGTGTCTGCTAGTGTCTGAATCGGTAAGCTAACGATATATCGAAATCTTCGACCTTTCAATTCGAAAAATGCCTCTTGTCAGGCAACTTTTTTGTGGGCTACGATCCCGATGTTCCTTGATAAGACGATTTACTGAATAGAAAGCAGGGTTTTGACGGGTAAACGCTTGCTTGTGGAACTCGGTCAAGTTAACTAAAGGAGAGGTCCCGAGGGGTTATGGCTCAGTTTTCAAGGAGGTCAATGCTGAAGGGCGCTGCTCTTTCGGCACTAGGATCGCTCTCTGCTTTTTCACTTCCCGCCTTGGCCGGAGCTGTCGAAACCAACAGTTCGCCTTACCGGAGACCCAAGCTCAAAATCACCGATGTGCGCACCGCGCAGGTACTCGTACATGGACCGCAAACGCACGTAAGGATCTACACGGATCAGGGCATCTACGGGCAGGGTGAAGCTACAGATGCCGCGGTCGCAACCTCGTCGCTGATCCATAGTTGGCGGCGCATGCTCATCGGAAGCGATCCGCTCAATGTTGAAGCGATTTGGGAGCGGATTCGCACCCAGGGAATCTTCTCTGGCGCGCAAGGCGGGCAGTACATCACGGCTCTGTCGGGTCTGGAAATTGCATTGTGGGACCTTGCAGGGAAAGCCCTGGAATTACCCGTGTACCAGCTTATGGGCGGAAAGTTTCGCGATAAAGTTCGCATCTATTGCGACTCGGATATGGACGTTCCGATCGGGGCGGAGTCGGACCGGAAGCTCCCGTGGATCAAGGCTCAAGGCTTTACGGCGATGAAGATCGACCTTGATGATGCCGGAGACCCGGCGCGTTTCGATTCCGTTAACTGGACTGCAAGCAACGGCGAGATTGATCGGATGGTGAAGTGGGTTTCGCACGTGCGCGAGTCCATTCCAGCCAACATGGATCTTGCCTGCGACATGCATGGGCGTTACGACGCTCCGACCGGAAAGAAAGTCGCGAAGGCGCTGGAGCCGTTCAGGCTGATGTGGCTTGAAGAGCCGGTTCCGCCTGAAGACATCGATGCGATGGCGGACATCCGGCATTCGACCTCTACCCCGATTGCCTGCGGCGAAAACCTATACATGCGATGGGGATATAGGGAACTGCTTCAGAAGCAGGCTGTCGACATCATTCAGCCCGACTTTGAGAAGGTCGGGGGACTGGCCGAAGCCCAGAAGGTGGCCGACATGGCGCAGGCCTACTACATTCCAGTAGCGCCGCACTGCGTGGTCTCGCCGATTGGGGTCATGGCGACTGCTCACGCGTGCACCACCTATCCGAACTTCCTGGCATGCGAGTGGCATTGGATTAATCATCTCGATACCTGGAAGACGTTCGTGAAGGAAGGCGAGATTATCGTGAACGGTTACATTACTCCGCCGGACCGGCCAGGCCTGGGTGTGGAGATGGACGAGGAAGCAGCGAAGAAGGTTCAGATTCCCGGAACACCGTGGTTCGAAGCTGAGAAGTAAGCATTCGAGAAGATCACCAGTCCTTGGGAGCGGAGAAGATGCGGAAGATCATTGCAGGTGTTCTGGCTGGGGTAGCCTTCCTGGCACTCACTCCGTGCCTGACGGCGCAGCAGGAGTTTTTCACGCGGGAGGATGTCATCAAATACACTCCCGACTGGCAGGGGGAAAGGTTTCCTGACGGTCGGCCCAAGGTGCCCGATGACATCCTGGACCGCATGAAGAATGTAACCCTCGAAGAGGCATGGGCAACGCTGCGCTCGGCGGGCTTTGTGCACCAGTATGAAGATGGCTGGCTTTCGATCCATCCCGATCAGATCCTGGTGGGCAGGGCACTGACGGCCGTGTGGATGCCCGGAAGACCTGATGTCGAAAAAGTCATTGAAGAGCAGGGAGCAAAGGATCATCGATTGGGAGGTACGAACGCTTGGCCCGTCGACATGTTGCAGCCTCGCGACGTATATGTAGCCGACCACTTCGGACTCAAGGTTGATGGACCTTCCATCGGTGACAACGTAGGAAACGCTATCTATGCGAGATCAGGCACCGGCATCGTCTACGATGGCGCCGTTCGCGATATCAACGGCCTGGAGGAGCTGCCAAACTTCACGTCATTCGTTCGCTACTACGATCCTTCCCACCACTTCGGAACTCTTGCCAGTGGAAGACTGCTCAACTCAACGATGGTGAGCATCAACGGGCCTACCCGCATTGGACATGCCCTGGTAATGCCCGGAGATGTAGTCCTCGGGCGGAATGGCGGTGTGCTGTTTATACCGCCTCAGCTAGCCGAGCGGGTCGTCAAAGAATCGGAACGCACTCGTCTTGAAGACACGTTTGGACACCAGCGTCTGAGAGAAAAAAAGTACACTGCCGGACAGATCGATGCCAAGTGGACACCGGAAATCGAACAGGACTATCGCGGCTGGCTGAAAGAGAATGAGGACCATTTGCCCGTATCGAAGGCCCTGGTGGAGGAGATTTTGAAAGAGGATAAGTAATCGGATTAAGGGCCTGGGGAAATCGACGCAGACGGCGCCTGCCTTGGTACATGCACGGGGGCGCCCAATCCGCTTCACTTCCCCATCGATGAAAGTCGTCCGGAACCCACGCGACTTTGCTTCACCGGCTTAAGAGTGTGGGTGTAATTTGCAGTTAATTCCAAGGAGGCTGCTCTCAGCAGCGAAGGAGGAAGTCGACCATGTTGAACAATCATGCCAGTGATGCATCAGGAAATGGACGCTTTGTTCCATTTCTCGCCTCTAATTCCCCGGTCACAGAGGAATCGCTCGGCCGCGCACGGATGGCGCTGAGAACCTTCAAGTGGCTCAAACGATGCAGTGCTTCCATAGCCTGCTGCATCTTTGTGTTTATGCTCGCGATGTCGTCGGCTGCCAGGTTGTCTGCGCAGACCGCCGGTGAAATTTCCGGACACGTCACCGATCCGACGGGCGCTGTAGTTCCCGACGTGGCCATCACTCTGACGAATGTGGGTACCGGCGCGGTACGCTCCACGGTCACCACGGATGCAGGCGACTACCTTTTTCCCGACGTTCCGCCGGGAATCTATAACATTCAAGCCAAGCACACGGGCTTTAAGGCCGAATCGAGCGAAAACGTGGAAGTGCTGGTGCAGCAATCGTTGCGCCAGGACTTCACGATGCAGATAGGAATGGTGACGCAATCGGTCACGGTTGAAGCGGCCGGCGAACTTCTTCAGGCTGAAAACGCCACCCTCGGTACGGTGGTTGAGAACCAGGCCGTTAACGAGCTGCCGCTGAACGGCAGAAACTATCTGTCACTGGTAGCTCTTGCGTCCAACGTCAATACGCTTTCGCCGGCATCGGGTCAGGCAGGAAGCCGCCTCGGCGGCGATCGCGCCACCCAGGCGATCTCGGTCGGCGGCCAGCGCATCATGTTTGACTACTACACGCTGGATGGCGTGAACAATACCGATCCTGACTTCGTCACGTATGTCGGCCTGCCTTCCCTTGACGGCATTCAGGAGTTCAAGGTACAAACGGGCGTTTATCCGGCTGAGTTCGGCCACGAGGCATCGCAGGTCAACGTGGTCAGCAAGAGCGGTACCAACACCTATCACGGCTCGATGTACGATTTCATCCGCAACAACTATGCGGATGCAAATCCGTATTATTTCCCGTACAACGCCGCTCCTGCTAAGGTATACCCCTACAAGTGGAACGACTACGGATTCGAACTCGACGGACCCATCAGAATTCCCAAGGTTTATAACGGCAGAGACAAGTTCTTCTTCATGGTCGACGACGAATGGAGGAAGATCCGCACAATTGGTCAGGGCTCTGCAACTGTACCCTCCCCAGCCATAGCGGGCGGCAATTTCCAGGGCTTCACCACCGCCGCCGGTGCTCCGGTCACCATCTACGATCCGGCAACCGGAGACGTCAACGGCCTGGGAAAGACGGCCTTTCCGAACAACGCCATTCCTTCGGGCGAAATTGCGCCGCAGTCCACGGCACTGCTGAAATACCTCGGAACAAGTACGACGCCGTTCTACGCGAATGGTAAGGTGGTCGCGAACTACGCGTACAGCACCACGGGACCACAGGATCGCCAGGGCTTGGCGGTTCGTGGAGATTACATTCAGTCGCAGAAGTCGCAGTATGCCTTCCGCTACAGCTCTGGCAACGAAACCATCATCTCGACTGGTTTACTGGGAGCGGGCAGCAAGATCTTTACCCAGTACTTCCAGTACATGGGTTCCAACACGTGGACCTTTTCGCCCCACATTGTGAACGAGGCGCGGTTTGGCTATAGCCACTTCTTCAACTCCCTCGGCTTGTTGTCGGCATACACAAAAGACGTGGTTGATTCGATCGGAATTCCGAATTTGACAGGCGGGCTCCCCTCAACGTGGGGCATTCCAGATATGGCATTCAGTCAGGGACCGGCAGGCACTACACCGGCCATCTGGCAGGAAATTGGGGATGTCGGCGGGGATGGCCCCTATGTTGTGACCGATCCCACGTGGCAGATTGTAGACAACCTCTCATGGGTGAGGGGAAAGCATGAGCTGCGCTTCGGTTTTGAGTACAACCGGCAGACCTTCAACCAGCTAGGCAATCAGTTCTCGCGCGGGCAGTTCTTCGCGCAGCCCATTTCTACTTCGCTGGAAACGAAGAATGTTACCACTGGAGCGGTTACGCTTTCTGGAGGTGATTCGCTCGCTGACTTCCTGCTCGGCGATCTTAGCCAGGCAACCGTCGCGGTGGCCGTGGCGAATGCGAATTACGTGCGCAACGTAGAGGCGTTTTACGGAGAAGACACGTATAAGATCTTCCCCAACCTGACGATTTCGGCGGGTCTCAGGTACGAACTGACTCCTCCGTGGAACAATACGTTCGGCAATGAATTCGTCGCCTATGTTCCGAATATGCCGAACCAGGGCGACACCAGCACCACCTACGCGCAGAGCCAGTGGCCCTTCTATGTCCGCCAGGGCAACTGTACGCCGGCAAATGTGTATCAAGGCATTGCGATCAGGTGGACAACCACGCTCGGTCCGGCGCCGCAGTGCAGCAACGGGCTATTGCCCAATGGTCCACTCCTTGATACCAAATACTTGAATCTTGCGCCCCGATTAGGCATCTCTTACTCACCCAAATCCACGCTGGTGATTCGTACCGGCTACGGAATCTTCTACACCCAGGATATCGGCAACTCGTACTTCGACATGGCGCGCAACATCGCAGGGCGCGTGACGAAAGTCAATACGGACACGACCACCGGGATCTACGGCAATTCCAACCTGACCTGGGCCAACGCGTCGCCGGGCAGCGCAAGCAGCGGTGCAACCGTCAATCTTGGTCCGTCCACCGCGTACAACGTCGCTCCCACCCACAAGACCTCGTACACTCAACAATTCCTCTTGAACATCGAGCAACAAGTGGGCCAGAACTGGTCGTTCGAGGCGGGATACCAGGGCGCTTTGAGCCGTCATCTTTATGGGTTCAAAAATGCAAATCAGGCGACTCCATACGGATACATTGGCACGGGCACCTCAAGTTCTGTCGCATCCCGTACCCCCTTTGCAAACATGGGAGGGATCCAGGATGCGCATGACATGGGAACAGGAAATTACAACGCGTTCAGTGCGAAGGCTACCCATCGCTTCAGCAAGGGCCTCAGCGTGATCGCCTCGTACACCTGGGGCAAATCCCTCGACGACACCAGCGGAATCCGTAACCAGGGGAATGACAACCTGTATCCCCAGAACAGCGACTGCATCACATGCGAATACGGCCGTTCCGCGTTCGATGTCAAAAACCGCATCGTTGGCTCGGCACTTTACGAACTACCCATCGGACCCGGCAAGTTGGTGCCGGTGAATAACAAAGCCTTGAATGCCGCGATTGGCGGCTGGCAAATCGGAGGCATCTTTACCCACCAGACCGGTGTCGTAGGGACGCCCCTGCTCGGAATTGACAATGCCAGTATCGCGTCTCCGTTCGGCAACTTCGACAGGCCCGTTCCAACCGGGCAGAGTCCCTACCTCAGCGGCAGCGCGAGAACGCTTAACGACTGGGTAAACAAAGCCGCCTACGCTGAAGCGACTCCGGGTTTCTTTGGAACCTTGCAGCGCGGCAGCTTCACGTCTCCGGGATTTACCAACCTGGATGCCTCGCTCCACAAGCAGTTTCTGATGCCCTACAACGAAAAGCATCAGTTGGCGATTCGCTTTGAGGCATTCAACTCTCTCAATCACCCCAACTGGAACGAGCCGAATTTGAGTTACACGTCCTCCACCTTCGGCCGCATCACCGGCACGGGCTCCATGCGCCAATTGCAACTCGCGGCGAAGTACCAGTTCTAGTTCGCTGCAGTATTAAGGTTGTTGATTGCTGAATTGAATCTGATTTCTCCGCGCCGGAGATCCTAGCTAGTCCGAGTGGTTTCAGTCACTCGGCCGGCTTCGATCTCCGGCGCATTGTTTGTAGGCATGGAGCACCGACCACCAAATCGGAATCTCGAGTTGATTCCGCGGAATATGAGCGCCGGAAGAAAACCAGGCCGCGGTGCGCCGCATATTTGGGGCGCCGCGGCCTAATTTTGCGCGGGGGTGCATTCTCTTCCATGAGGAGCAGCTTCGGCCTTATGCCTGTCTTACCGAGCCGCCATCTCCCCCTGGGGTTTCGTTCCGCCTTTTGCCTTTCCCATACCTAAGCCGTCCTGGGCGGGAGGAAGTGCGAGGGCGGGATCAGAATTCGGTCACCTGCGCAACCCAATCCAGCGGCTTATGCCGGCCAAGCGCCAGGTGCAACCGAACCGGCTCGCCTTTCCGCAAGTGCAAGTCGCACGAGATTGCATCCGGCAAGGGCATCTTCGCCAACACTCCGGCCGGCGCCGAGATCTTTTCGATTCCGTGCCGGACAATCAGCGTGATGTCCTGGTCCTTGAGCGAGGTGATGGTTACGTCGGCGGTCCTTGCCGGCATATCCCATGCAAGCGTGTCGACCTTGGCAAAGGTCCGCGCCAGCATTCCATTGATGGACCCCTTCTCGAGCGAGTCGGGAACGGCAGGCAGAATCTCGATGACGCCCGGCCGCGAATAGATGAGCATCTCCATCATGATCGTCGTCAGGGCGCCCTGCGCGTCGGGCATCGGCGGCAGGTAGGGGTTATGGGATGTGCGAAGAGTGGCAGCAACGTAGCCCTGTTCGAGCAACTGCTTCATCTGGGACTGGACCAGGTAACTGTCCTTGAGCCGCGCCCCGACAAGAGCGCGATGGCTGTAACCGTGGGCCGCCAGAGTTTCCGGCGTACGCTTGCGATCGGCCAGCAATGCGGCCTTGGCGAGCTTCGGCGTACGGTCCGGATCGATCTCATCGCCCGGCCAGACTCCGTACAGGTGCGAGACGTGGCGATGGTCACAATTATCCTGAAGGCTGGCCCAGGCCCATTCCTTCAACATGCCGTCCGGGTCGAGCAGGTAGGGCGGCAGCTTGTCGATCATGGCCTTCCACTTGGGAATGCTCTCCTGGTCGGTGCCCAGAATCTCGGAGGCCTCGATCAGGTGCGACAGCACTTCCCGGCACACCATGATGTCCATGTTGGCGTTCAGGACGAGAGTCGTGGGCGGACGCACTGGTGAATCCCTGTTACTGAGCCCCGGCCACCACGCCGGCGGCAGAGGCTCGGAGTTGAGGGGCGCGTTCTCAGGAGAGAACGAAGGAATAAAGACGTAGTTGCCGCGTTCGTCGGTAACGGTGAGGAAGTCCTCGTAGAAGAGGGCCAGCTCCTTGAGTCCCGGCACGACGCGTTTGCGGAGGAACTCAAGATCTCCGCTCACCAGGTATTGATCCCAGAACGGGCTGTAACACCAGCCGCCGCCGGAGATCCAATACGGATGAGGCCAGATGCCGTAACCCTGCGACACCGCGTAGTGGAAACTGACCCCAAGTCCCCAACTCGGCAAGATAGGAAAGACCGCGCCACGGGCGCCGAAGATATTCTCTGCGTTCTTGCGGCAATCCGGCAGCACACTCTCGACCCAATCATAGAAAGTGCCCATTGCCTCGGGTAGATTGCCCATTACGCCGGGGGCAATTTGCAGATTGATATTGATATTGATCTCGGCGAAGTAATTGCCGGCGGTGACGAGGAGCCAATAGCGGCCCATGTCGAAGAGCTTCTCAAGCAAGGCAGGCGAGAAGCCGGTCCGGGTGCGCTGGTCGTCAATCAGCTCTTCGCCGGCCATGGCCTGCTGCGTGCTGCCGCCGAAGTCCACTGAGACGCGGTCGAAGATGGGGGCCTGGACCTGCCGATGGCGCGCGAACAGGGTGGCGTAGTCCCCGTCCACCTGGTCTACAGACTTGACCATCGCGTCGACCTTGTCCTGCGTGAAGTCAGCGTACCACTCGACGCGGGTAAGCAGCGTCACCGACTGAGCGCCCTTGACGACCACCGCGCCGTTCTCCATGCGCGCCGAGCCGCCGGTGCAAATTATTCGCGTAACACCCGCGTATCCGTTGTTATTGACGGCTGGGTCAAAGTGGCCGGTCAAGATGAACCGATGCTCGTTTGCGTCCTGGTCGAACGTGATTGGACCGCCATCCGCCCTGGGACCGAAGGTCGGGTTGACGATCGCGATCTTCGCGTTCACCAACTCGCCTTTGGGAGCGGTAATGAGCTGGGCGACGACGTTGTCCGGGCGGGATGCGAATACTTGCCGCACCCACTCGCCGCGCTTGTCGTTCCAGCGCACCTTCAGTTCGCCGCTTTCAAAGTCCGTAGTGCGGAGATAGTTCTCTGCCACGCCTTCTTCCGGAATGTCGAGGCGCATGAGGAATGCGGAGATGGTCTGGTGCGGATACTCATTGATCGGGAGCCCGGCCTGACTCATCGAGTCGAACGCCAGCGCCACGGCCTCGCGGTATTTCCCGGCAAGGATAAGTTCCCGCAGTTCGGGGAGAGTTTCCGCAACTTTGGGGGCCTCGAACGGTCTTTTCCAGGGCACCATCAGGCGCTCGTGGTGGAAAAGAACCTGCTCGGAGAACGGATCGCCCAGTACTTCGACGTAGACCGGCCCATAGCCGGTGAAAAAACCCTCGCGAACAGACCTGCCGGGAGCAGTGCCGCACACGCCGCGCTTGGGAACGACACCGCGGCGGATTCTTTCGCTCAGCGGCATCGGACGAGTCCTTTGCTTGGTTCCGCGAAGGATCTCCGCGAGCAACGGCTGCTTGGGCAGGTACACGCCCTCCGGAGTGCTGCCTATATGAGAAACTGACAAGCCCTGGTCAGGAACGAGTCCCGCTTTTGCCGCAGGCGCACCGGAAACCTGAGTTGAGCCGTTTTGACTTTGTTCGCCAGCCGCGGACGCCTGGAGCGTCTTTTGAGAACCGGCTAAAGCAATAGCAGCCGCGGTACTCTTCTTCAGAAACTCTCGCCGTTTCATTCCGCACCTCTTTCTATGCGATCAATTCCTTCACGCGCTTGTATTGCATTCAGTGCTCGAGGGTTAAGCCACGTCGATGCAATGAAGTTGATGAAATAAGTTGGTTCCGCCGAAGCTGAAAGACCCGATGCCCGTCATTTGCCTTGTAGAGCCGGAACAAGACGGATCTCTGCTTTTCCACCTTCCGGACAACAACGTGCCCTCCCGGCCACGGGGTTTCTCAATGACCAATCCGAACCGACAACACGAGAAAGGCAGCCCGGCACGCCTGTTCCGTCCACGACGTGTTTACTTGGCCAGTGCTTCTGCCGCATTGGCCGCCAAAATCCACTGACTGGCGACGCCAACGGTGTATTCGTCCTCAAACCACAGGAAGCCGAAGTCGTCGATGCACTCCGGGAAGTCCGGCTTGATCACGATATAGCCGGGAATCATGCCGCCGGGAATGAATGTTCCGTCGGCGCGGTTGTTTCCGTACGCCTTCATCTTGGAAACCGTCCCCACCGAGGATACGTACGAGGTGCTCGACACGGGATGCGTGCCCAGCAGATAGTTGGCTGCCCGCAGCGTATACTCCGGGCCCACGATCTGCGGGAATGCTTTATGCAGGAAGTACATCCGTGCGCCAAGATCGGCCACCTGGCCGGATCCGCCCCATGTGCCGAGGCTGGGCGGAACGCCGAAGGGGGTCTTCGCCAGTTCGGCATCCAATTCGGCCTTGTAGGATTTGACCGCCTCTTCGAGCTGTTGCTTGAAATCCGCATCCATGTACGGCAGGGCCAAAACGGCCATCCAGCCGCCGAACGCGAAATGCTCGCGAATGGTGGGGAACAGCTCCAGGACCCGCTTTTTATACGGCTCGCCGCCATCGGTGGCGATCAACAACTCAATAGCAGCCCTCCACTCGCCGATCGCGGCCATTCCCGGGGGTCCAAATGGCCGGCCCTGGCTTGGGGTCGGATGGGCATGTTCGTCATCCCACAGCTTGATCGCCGTTTCCAGAGACTCCTTGGCGAGCGGGCCGTCCCAACCTTTGAGAGTCTGCGAAGCGGCGGCCAGCGCTGCCGCGGCGCCGTATTGCAGATTCGGCATTTTGGTGGTGAAGGCCCATCGGTCGTCCGGCATCCCAGAGAAGTTTCCGTCGATCTCGTTGGGGCCGAGCTTGTCGGAATAGATGCGCCCATCGGTATTGGAGGCCGCATCGCCGAGGTGCGTGTACTGACGCAGAGTGGGCTCAATGATGCCCGTAATCGGGTGGCCGATGGACTTGATCTGAGCTAATACCTGCAGAACGCCGTGCTTGACCTGCTCGACGGCGTCCGGGACCCCGTCGGGGCGATGCATCTCAACCGTTCGGGCCGTCTCATCGACGGTGAGTTCGTCCCACTTGAGGTCGAACTCCCTGTAGGCCAGGGACAGGTTCTCAATGACCTGGTATTGGCCCGAGGCAAGGTTGTCGTAGTCGCCGGCGTCAAACCAACCGCCTACATTCAATCCGGGGATGTGCTGGCCGGCCTGGAACGGCGAATCGGTGTTCGGACCCATCCGGTATCCGTCGAAATGCTGGGTGTTGGGGGGCGCCTGGCGGGCATCGTCGAGGTGCGAAACGCCGTGCCACAGGCGGTAGCCTTCGCGCACTGAAACGTGGTCCATCTCCACGGCAAGGAATCCGTCCAGGGTGGATTGCCAGGTCCGGCTGTACACGCCCCTGGCAATTGGGAACAGATCGGTCCGCTGGCCTGCGTACTCGATCATGTACAGGCCGCGGTCCTTGACGGCAGAGAAATCGAACTTGGCATAGCGGTAGCGCAGCCAGGGCGTGGCGGCGGAGAGCGGCCCTTCGAATACCTGCTTATAGGAGCCGTCCGCGTCCAGGCGAAGCACCTTCGCCGTCTTCGGCGCGTCGAATTTTGGGTCCAACTCGATGACAGCGACCTTCGGAAACTCGGGAGGATAGCCGACTTGGCTGTGCGCCACCATAGGCGGCCGGGTCCAGTTCGGGACGTCGATCGGGTGAATGTGCCACACGATTGCACCCGCGGTCTTGCCCGAAGGGATCAGGCTGCGGAGCACGAACCAGCCGTTCTGGGCGCGGTTGCGTCCGTCATAAAGCGATACGGGGGCGGTTTCAGAGCTGACACTGACGCGGTAGAGCGGATCCTCCGCTGCCAGCGTTATGCTGTTTCCCGTGACCAGCGGAAGCGGCTGCGTGTAGCCCTTCGCTTTGTCCCACTCCTCCTGGTACGGCAGTTTCTTCGGGTCGTCGGCAGGAGGCAGCACCTGCTTCATCGGGTCCTGAGGGCTGCGCGGAATCATGCCGAACTGCTTGCCGTCTACGGCGTAGCTCTTCCCGGCGTAGATGGAGGGTAGAAACTCGAGATTGAAGCCCGCGCGACCGGCCAGCTTGTCCGGCAGCGGTTTGTCGAGGTCGACACTCACTCGCACGCCGCCGGATTCGGCGGCCACTTCGAGGCTGTAGTCCATCTCGTAAGCGGGGAAGGACAACCGCGCGGTGAGGCGGTTGTGGTCCTTGTCGGCCTCCCGCCCCTTGAACTGCGCGACCAGGTCCCACTGTTCCGGAGTAGGCACCATGCGCACGTCACCGTTGGTGGCGATGCGCTGGCCGTGGAGAATCAACTCCATGGCGGTGTTCTTCTGGTCGACGAAGATCGGATGAAAAGTGCTGTCATAGAGAAACACGCTGAAGCCTTGCGTATCCAGGTAGCCGCTATCGTTCACCTTCATCTGGAGATCGGCGCCGGACGCCGGCAGGGCAGCGAGCAGGGAGGCAAACAGGATGGCCTTGGGCCACAAGAACATCGAACGAGTGAACATTGGAGTGCGTCTCCGATCCTTTCACCTTGCAGTGGATGTTGTTGGTGGTTTTCTGACGAAATGCTATTCCCGCGAGAGTCGAAACGAAAAGACGAATTTCTCGCAGAGAGCTTTCGGTTATTTCGATCAAAAGCGTGTTCCGTCGCTTGCTGCAAAGACATTGATGTGACGAATTGAAAAGGCGACGCCACGATCTGCTCCATTACGTTTCAGTGAACCGGTGTTGGAGTGGGGCCAGAAGGCGGTGATGGAATGGGAACAGGCGGGTGCGAACGGCGGGGATCGCCGGCAGGAAGCTGGTAAGGCTCAAGCAAGGATGTGAATCTCTCCAGCGTCGAGCGCAAGACAGGCATGTTCGGCTGACCGCTGCGCAACAGAACCACTTGCCTGCTCGGTAAATTGTGCATGGGCGCCAATTGGGCAGCCTCGAGGAGATTCGCCGAGACCTCAGCCAGGTCCAATCCGGTCTTCCAATCGGCGTTCGGGTCCGCCAGCCACGCCCTGTTATTCGTCACCGCTTCAGTAAGATGGTTCTCGCGGTCGGGAACATCTTCCACAACGTTTTCTCCACGGTTGCGGAAGAAGCCGAAGAGGGCGGCGACGATGGCAGGATCGCGCACCGTGCCATCGGGATAGAACACGCCGTGCACCGTGCCCCAGTAGCCGGTGATCATCAACTCCCAGATGTACCATCCGACGTGGGCTTGCATGTGCTCCTGGAGCGTGACATCGTAGGGATTCGCGCGGGCAATGCATCCGATCTCGCTATTGATCAGCGGCTTTCCAGTCTTTGCCGCATACTCTTTCGCTTTGGCAATGTTGGCGCGAATCCTTGCGCGGGTCGGGCTGTAGTCGTGGAACGAAAGCACATCCACCGCGCCGCCCATCTCGATCATGTTGTCCGCAAAGGTCGCGCCGATCGTCACCGGGGTCACGGGATCGAGTTCGCGAAATACCTTGGCCATGTACATGGCATGTTCCATGCGCAGCCGATTGTCCGGAGTGGGGGGCAGGAAACAACACTCGGGCTCGTTCTCCACGTCCCAGATTTCCAGGCCGGGCTCCTTTCCAATGGCGGCCACCAGGCCGGCTACGAACTCCCGCGCATTGGGCCACGCGGCCTTATCCTTCCATTCACCGCGCTTGTACTGCATGGTCGGCATGACGCCTATGCCGCGCTCATGCGCGGCGCGCACAAAATCGACGAGGTTCTTTCTCAACGCCTCCTTATTCGTCTCCCAGGCTGCGTAGGGGATGAACACTCGAACCTGATTCAACTGCAGGCGCTTGGCGTAATCCAGGTCGCGTTGGGTGACCGCGGGATTGTATTTGAGCCAAAAATCAGCGCCGCCGTTGGTCTCGGCAGGCATGTAATTAAATCCTCTGGTGCCGCTCAGGTCCTTTGGCACACGGCGTTGCGCGGCCATGGGCAGGGCGAGAGCGGCGATCAGCACTGCTGATGCAAAACGATAAATCTGCATGGGTCCCCCAGATCGTTCAAAAATCGTGTTCATAAGATACCTTCTCTGCTGAATCCGGCCTTTGACGGGTTGCATCCTGTTTCTCCCATCAATACGGCCGCACGTCCTGTGTCATGCCGGGCCAGGAGTCCGTCCGAAAGGGAGCGGCCGGCAGTCCGGCTCCATTGAACAGGTTTGCCGCGGGATTGGATTGCCAGGCGTAGCGGGCCTCTTTCGGGTTGGGCACCGATGGCGATGTAAGGACGATCGTGTCGCTTTCAATGTGGGCATCGGCCCAATACCATTTCCGGTCTTCCCCGGCGATGGAGAACTCTTCGAGTTTCTCTCCTTTCACCACCAGTCCTCCGTCGGTGTGCGCAAAGTGCAACCGGATGGAGCCTGGGAGCCGTTCGACGGATTCAAGTGTCGGTCCCGAATACACAACATGCTTGCCGTAGTATTTAGCCAGCGCGCAATATGCCAGCCGCTGGCCTACGGGGAGCTTGTCCTTGGCATGAATATTGTCCGCCTCGCCTGTATCGATGGTGACCGCCAGGCAAGTGTTGGGAACGCTGGCGGCCGTGATTGCCTGCGATTCCCGAGTTTCGGACCACTCGTCGCCGTCGACCGGCGTTGCGCTGCGCGGTTTGAATTCAGGCAGGCTGACAATGTAGAACGGAAAACTCCCCTGTCCGAAGAGGTTGCGCCAGTCCGCGATCATGGCGGGAAGAATCTTGCGGTATTCATATCCCCTCGGCGAGTTTTCTTCGCCCTGGTACCAGAGGACGCCCGTAATGGAAAGCGGCGCGATGGGCGCAAGCATGCCTTCATAAAGCACCGTCGGCATCACCGGCCAGTTCTGATAGGCGATGGGCAGCGGCTGCGGCGGGCGGCCATCCACGCTCAGCTTGCCCTTCCACGCGCCGGCCAGCGGAATGCTGGTCTTGTCGCCGAGCACCAGGTGCAGATCCTCGGGCTTGCCCATGAACCCGCCATCGGGCTTGACCTTCATGATACGAAGGGTGATGAGGTTGCGTCCGGGCTTGAGCACGCCGTCGCGCATGAAATACATGCGCGGGTTCTCAACCCAGGCGCTGCCGCCCGCCTCCTTCCCGTTGACATACACCGTGTCCATGCGCTCGATGATGCCCAGGAACAACGAGGCCCGCCCTGCCGGAAGCGGGTCCGGCAAATCGATCTCTTTTCGGAACCAGGCCAGCGCAGGCGTGTCTGGCACGCCCAGTTCGGCGAAGCCGCCGGGAAGAGTGACCGGCTTCCATGTGGAATCGTCAAGGTCCGGTGCAGCCCAGTTCCCCTTGAGCCCGATGTCGTACTGGTCGTACCAATGCATGATGTAGTTGCCGTACTCAGGCGCTCCGGCGGCGGCCAGGCGATCGACTTCCGCCAGCGGAACATCGAAGTCTCTGAGGGGGCGCAGGGCAGCGGCGCTGGTCCAGGCCTCGGCCGGCGTTCCGCCGACGGCATCGACGATCAGGCCGATCGGAACGTGGATAGCCTGCTGGATTTCGCGCGCGAAGTAATACGCGACCGCCGAAACCCGTCCTGCCGTCTCCGGCGAGACACCCTTCCAGCTTCCCGCAATCCAGCCGGCGTGATCGTAAGCAGAATGCCCGAACACGTCGAAGAAGCGAATCTCAGGGTAGTTGGCTGCCTTCACTTCATCGGCGCCGTTGAGCGCACCCTGGAGAGGGACCAGCATATTGGACTGGCCGGTGCAAAGCCAGAACGTCGCCGACCATCACGTTGTGCAGTTCCACGGTTTCACGGCCGGTGATCATGACGGTGTAGGGGCCGCCGGCGGCAGGCGGCTTGATCTTCACTTGCCAGCGGCGATCGGCTTGCGCAACGCCGGATGCGGTGTTGTCTCCAATTTGCACGCTCACCTCGTCGCCGGGTTCCGACCAGCCCCAGATGGCATCGGCCTTGTCGCGTTGCAGAACCATGTCGTCGCCAAAGAGCGGGCTGACAAACGGGAAGGGCTTGGGGGCGGGAGGTGGCTGAAAAGGACCCTGTGCAAAAGCAATGCAATCCTGCGAAAACAGGAGACCCGCCGCAGCGGCTGCAAGAAAAACGTTTCTGGAAATCATGAGTTCGAACCCCCTTTTGTCAGCCCGTTGCCGGGGCGATGCGCGAGGAATCAACGCCAATCGAATCGCGCACCTGCCGGTCCATTGGGCTGAGGTCCCGGGCTTTCGGCTATCAGTTTGCCGCTATCAAAGTCCACACGGAGATAGCGATTGGTCTTTAGTGACAGAAGAGTGAGATCGCCGGTGAATGTCTCGATCCATTGGAAAGTCTCCGCTTCTTGCGGAGGTCCGGTGGGCAGCGAAAGATCGCCCTCAGCGCCCACCGAAAGAAATCCGCCGTCAGCCTTCAGCGACACCTGTCTCAGCTTCCGGTCGACAGCCGAAAACCGCATTGATAGGCGGGCAACGCCCACGCTTGGCTTGAGAGATTTGCGGCGTGTGCAAGGGAACATAAGTGTGTCCTGTTGCAGGTTCTGCGATGGAAGCTTTAGAGAAACCGTTTGCCAATCACGCAGCTTATCTCCTGCGGGCGAACTTGTAAAGCGATTTATTCAGGGGAAAGACTGATTCTCGATCACGAGCGGTTGAGTTGTTCCGCCGCACCGGCAAAGCACCAGGTTGTGCAAAACATGCGGAATGTTTTGTTCATAAGGGGTCTCAGTTCCCGGGCAACAGAGCTATCTAATAAATCGATATATTTGATGGATAAATGCGACTTCCGCTTTGCCGTTCCTCAGGGTAGTATGCGCTTGATCGAAAAGCACCAATCCGAAATCGCCCGGAAGCAGTCTGCCTAGGTGGATTTGCGTTTCTGTGTGCGGGGAGTGAGAAGACATGAAGCCTTTTGGAATCTTAATGCTGCTGTTCGCGAGCCTATGTTGTGCACAGGAATCGGGCGACTTCAAGCCCGCTGTCACCAACGTTCAGGATGCGCCTTACCCGCGCGTCGACAGCGCCTCCCGGGTTCAAATCTGGATCAAGGCGCCTGACGCCAATAAAGTGAAGGTCAATTTCTGGAGTAATCCCAAACTCGACATGGAGAAGCAGGCGGACGGTTTCTGGACCATCACGACGCCGCCTATGGCTCCCGGACTTCATTACTACATGTTGAATATCGACGGCGTGGAAGTGAGCGACCCCGGCAGCCACACCTTTTACGGCGGGAGCAAGGATGCAAGCGCCGTTGAGGTTCCCGAAGCGGGAGCCACGTATTACCTGCCGCAGGATGTTCCTCACGGGCAGGTTCGTGAAGTCTGGTATCACTCCAAAGTGACGGGGACCTGGCGACATGCCCTGGTGTATACGCCGCCGGACTACGACACGCAGTCCAAGATGCGTTACCCGGTGCTGTATCTGCAGCACGGCGGCGGCGAGGACGAGACCGGGTGGACGAAGCAGGGTCATGTGAACTTCATCCTCGACAACTTGATCGCAGCCAAGAGCTGCAAGCCGATGATAATCGTGATGGCGAATGGAAATGCGCGACGGGCCGACTACCAGGCTCCCGATTTGACCGGCAAGCCCTTCGGTTCACCTGAAATGATGCGCGCCATGCAGGACATGATGGAGGCCTTTGAAGATGACCTAACACAGGTCCTGATCCCGTACATCGACTCCAATTTCCGGACCATTCCCGATCGCGATCACCGCGCCATGGCAGGACTCTCCATGGGAGGAATGCAGACCTTCCAGGTAACGTTCGACCATCTCGACATGTTCTCCTACATTGGAGGATTCAGCGGAGCGGGCGGGATGATGATGATGCGCGGCGGTGGGAAGCCCGATATGAAGACGGCCTTCAACGGGGCGATGGCCGATCCGGCCGCCTTTGCCAAGCGAGTGCATCTGCTGTGGATCGGCGTCGGGACTGAGGAGCCCGCCCAGATGAAGGCGGGAATCGAGGGGTTCAACACGGCGCTGACTGAGGCGAACGTGCAGCACGTGTTCTATGAGTCGCCGGGCACAGCGCACGAGTGGCAGACGTGGCGCCGCGATCTGAAGGACTTTGCGCCTAGGCTTTTCGTGGGGACGAAATAAACAAATATTGTGGATAGGTCTTCTGGCATGAGCCGTTGGAGTGGCGCATGCCATCAAGTGCCCAGAGCCGTTTGCTCGAAAAAAGGCCGGATACATTTGCGCAGACCAACTAGTCATCGTCATTTTTCGCTTGCAAAAAGAGCAGCGGACCATAGATTCCGGATAGGCGGTACTCCAGGTTCGACAGGCTCCGGGCCCCCGGTCTCTGTCAAAGCGGACCAGGCAACTCGCGCGTTCATGCGGCCCAGTATGTTCAGGCCGGAGCGATGCGAGCGGGCTTTGCATGATTCGATGCGCTTAGCCAAAGATGCGGCAGATAATCAGGGATTTGCAGGGACCAGGTTGACGATGCCCGAGCTGGCAAAAGGACGTTTCTGCGACGGATCGACGATGACGCGGGGAGGTGTGCCTGCTTTCTCCCCGAGATGCGCAGCGTTGGGGTGTATGCGTTATAAAGGCTCCACTATTAATGTTCTAAAGTTGGAGGGTTCTGCCGATGTGTCGATTGACGTGGACACTTGTGTTTGTCGCGACGGCCGCATTGCCGATGACAGCCCAATCGGTGTTTCCGATGCGGCCGGACGACCCTCATGCGGTGTACCTGGAACGTGGGAGCTTCGGCGCTGCCGCGGATGGCAAGGGGGACGATACGGCGGCGATCCAGGCAGCGATCGATCGCGTGCAGGAGACAACGGAGCAAGGCATCGTCTTTGTCGCGGAGGGGAGATATCGAATCAGCCGGACGATTCACCTATGGTCGGGGATACGGCTGATCGGGTATGGCGCACACCGACCCGTGTTTGTCCTGGAAGCAAACACGCCTGGGTTCCAGGAGGGCCACGAATTTCTTGGCACTGGCCGTTACATGTTGCAGTTTGCCTCGCGGCGTCCGGCGGCGGGGGAGCCGGTAGTGGATGCGAACGAATTCACGTTCTATAGCGGAATCAGCAATCTGGATTTCGAAATCGGCTCGGGTAACCCAGCGGCGATTGCGGTGCGGTTTCACGTGGCGCAGCACTCGTTTCTTCAGCACATGCGGTTCCAGGTGGGCGATGGGCGGGCAGCGCTCGAAGACGTGGGCAACGGTGCAATCGATCTACAGATCGAAGGCGGCGAGTACGGCATCATCTCGGTGCGGACCTCGCCCGCATGGCAGTTTCTGCTGATGGATTCTAGTTTGACGGGCCAGAGACGCGCGGCAATCCATACCCAGGAAGTGGGCATGACTCTGGTACGCGACCGCATTGCGCGAACGCCGGTAGCGGTCGAAATCACCCATGGAATGACCGAGCAACTGTTTGGACGCGACCTCGTGCTGGAGGACATTGGCCGGTCGGCGGTGGTGCTTGGCGATGCGCGGAAGGCACATCACGAAGTCACGCTGGACCATATCGTGTGCAGCAACGTGCCTCAGATCGTGCAGAGTGAAACTGGCTCGAGTGGGATGTTTGCAGTGAAGGGGAGTTCCCACCCCTATGTCGAGGAGCACCTGACGATCGGAGTAGAGATTGGCCCCGACGGGCGTGAGCGGGGCGTGGAAGTTCGGCATCGAGAGCGTGCCGGGGCAGGCAGTGCCGTGGCCTCCGATATTCCATCGCTGCCGCCGATGCGGGAGTGGGTGAACGTTCGGACGCTGGGCGCGAAAGGGGACGGGGCCGATGACACGGCGGCGCTACAGGCGGCGATCGATGGGCATCGGGTGCTTTATTTCCCGAGCGGCACCTATCGCGTGACGAACACGCTGCGGCTGCGGGCAGATAGCGTGTTGATTGGCTTCAACCCGGTTACCACGCTGATTGCGGCGTCAGATGAGTCGTCGAACTTCACGGGTGAAGGCGAGGCTGTGCCGATAGTGCAGAGCGCGAAGGGTGGAGCAGAGATTCTTACCGGGATCGGGATCACCACTGCGGCTATGGATCATCGGGCGGCGGGACTGGTGTGGCGCGCAGGCCCCCGCTCAATGGTAGAGGATGTGAACTTCATGTCGGGGCTGGGACGCCGAAACCCCGTACTGGCCCCGAATCTTCCCCGGCCCGCGCAGCCGCCACAGAGTCCCGCAGCGAATGTGGAGACGCAATATCCGAGCTTATGGGTGAAGGATGGAGGCGGCGGGATCTTCCGCGGCATATGGACGGCGAATACGCTCGCCAGGGCGGGGCTGCTGGTGGAGAATACGACAACGCCGAGCGTGGTCTACCAGATGTCCTGTGAGCACCATATGCACCACGAGACGCAGTTCCATCATGCGTCGAACTGGACAGTGTATGCGCTGCAGACGGAGGAAGAGAATCCGGCTGGCGCGGACGCCTTTTCAGTGGACCTGAAGGACGCGCATCACATGGCGTTCGCCAACCTGTTTATGTATCGGGTCTCGCGAAATGTGCTGCCTAAGCTGAATGCGGTGGAAGCGGCGGATTCAACCGATATTCACTTTGAGAATGTGCATGACTTCAGCATGACGCGGCTGGCCTTCGATAACAGTGTCTTCGATCAGACCAGCGGTGTCCGGGTCCGGACCCATGACTTCACGGTGTTCACGCTGAACTCTGAGCTTAAGGTTGGAACTCCGCTGCCGCTGCCTGCGGGTGTCTTTGCGGCCGGGGCAAGGCTGGAGCAGCTTGCGAGCGGCTTCAGTAATCTCTCCGGGCTCACAGTTGACGAGGGTGGGCATCTGTATTTTACCGACGCGGCGATGCATCGGATTTACAGATGGAACGCGGATACAACGAAGGCCGAAGTCCTGACGGACACGGTGAAAACGCCAATGTCGGCGGGATTTGCGGGCGACGGGTCGGTGTTGGCGCTGGATTACAGCCGGTCCGTTTTCGGAGTGGACACCAAGACGGGAGAAGCAAAAAAGATCGAGCCCGCCAGCGCGCCGGCGAGCGGGACGAGTCTGATGCTGCCCGTCGGATTTCACAACAGCATGGAAACCCTCATGCAGCAGATGGAGCATCGCGGAGTGGTCTACGCGCCGCGCAGCAACATGGCGATCGTGGCTGCGGTCAAGGATGAGCCGCGGAGTTACTTCTATGCTCCGGACAGCACAAATGCCGTCATGGCGGGGGGGAACTGGCAACCCATGCTGCAGGCATCCCAGTGGCAGCTCTTCCATGTCGGCGACGAGCACCTGGCGGTAAGTGAGGAAGATGACGCCGTCTATCGTCTGAGACTCGACAGTCTAGAGCATGTGACCGCAACGGAATTCGCGCCGCGCGGAGGGTCCAGTGTTGTGACGGATGCAGCCGGAAATGTGTATGTGGCTGAAGGCCAGCTTTACATTTACAACGCTGGCGGACGGGAGATTGGCGTGGTGGAGATTCCGGAGCGGCCGGGAAGCCTGGCGTTCGGAGGGGCGGATAAGAAAACCCTGTTCATCGGAGCCCGTGGTTCGCTCTTTTCGCTGCAGACAGCAGCCGCGGGGCCGTAGCGCCCGGAGTTTTGTACTGGAATGTGTGGTTGAGGAACATAGGGTTGTCTGCCCGTAAGGAACCACCCGTAAACAGGAGCGGTGACAATGCCTTTGCCCTTATCAATGGTGCGGAATTTGCTGGACACTCAATCCCGGCCTACCGAAACCTTACCGGGGGGCGCCCAGTGATGGGCGTCCCTACCGGGACCGGAACGAAGGCGTTTGTTCACCGCCTCGTGAAGCCGAACGAAGTGATGTTGAAGAGCCTGCGCTGTGTCGCCGTTGCTTCGCCTCGCGCCACGAGACAAAGATCGTGAACACCTTTCGCGCTCGAAAGAACTTTTGTGGTGAGAACGCGATAGTTGGTTCGCCCCCCAGTATCCTCAATCTTGACTTCGCCAATCAGTTCTCCCGCAGGATTGTCCAACCGAATCTCGAGCGAACCATTGCGGAGGGCGGCGTTCTCTGAACTTACCTCGACCTGGAAAGTGGATGCGCCATCGCCAAAGTCAACATCGTGATACTGCAGATAGCCGCCGTCCCCCATCTTCATCTGGTACTCGCCCTTCAACCCTTTCTCTCCCCATGCGTTCATCTCCATTTGGAACTCCACCGCCTCGCGGCGCGGAGCGAACGCGTCCAGCGTCAGGTGCGTTACGCCCGGTGTTCCGGCGCCCTGGTCGTGCCCGGGATAAATAGGTTGAAGGCTCCCATCGGGCAAAATGTTGAGCAAGGTAACCGCCACCTGGCGATGATGATCGTGCGTGGTTGAAGTCCAGCTTTCAGGAACATTGCTGGCCGTTGCACCATTGTCGTAGGGAACGTGGTAAGCGATATAAGTCTTGCCCTTGTACGTGCAGATCCCCTGTTGCACCGACTCGTCGCCATCTTCCGTCGGATAAATAAGGTGCCGTACCGGACCAGTGAACGGACCGAACATGTTGTCGGCCACAACGTAGTCGATGTAATCTCCCTTGGGATCGCATCCCGGCCCCTTGTCCTTCTTATAGGCCACGTAGGTCAGATACCACTTCTCGCCTGCCTTGAAGAGAACGGGACTCTCGAAGTAGTCAAGATTGCCACAAGCGTCGGTCTTGGGCACGACTACATCACGCGCCGGCTCTGCAAGCTGAGTCATTTCCGGTGTCAGCCGAGCCATCTTCACCCAGTTCTTCGACGTGTCTCCAGCACCCCATATCAGGTATGGCGTCTTGTCGTCACTGTAGACGACCCACGGACTTAGTCCTTCAAGCGGCGTTCCGTCCACATTCTTCATCGGCCCGCCAACCGCGTCCTGGTAGGGTCCAAGAGGATTGTCCGCCGTCAGCACACCGATGTCGAAGGTCCCATAATTGTTTTCAGTGATGGGGTTCATGCGGTAGGGAGCGTAGGAATAGAATTTCCCATTCGCCGGGATGCCCGCGTCGCCATCCCACAAAGCTTCGCCGACGTTCCAGGTGACATCCCGCTGTGTGACGATTGACCCGTGATCCATCCAGTGATCGAAATCAGTCGTGGTCAGAGCGCGAAAAGCATACATCCCCTTGTAGAATTCGTTCTCCCGTTCAAACTCGGCCGTAAACGGATCCTGCGTCGTGAAGAGAAAAAACTTGCCATTCAGTTCGCGGCATGTCGGATCGTCGTTGAAGAGATAGCCGGGCGTCACCAGCTTTTGCGCCCACGCACTTACAGGCAGGCTCAGGCACACTGCCGTACAAAGGGCTCCAGTACGCACCAATCGGTTTACGCCGTTCCACGATTTCATCTTCAATGTCCTTTCCACTTTCATTCAGTACCTTTCACTTGGGCAGAGGCTGCAATTGAGCAGCAGATTGCCAGGATCGCGCATTTAGCTTTTACGGAAGGACTTTACACCCAGACGAGGCCCTAAGCACAACCAGTTCTGGAATTCCGCCCGGATGGTCGCCTACTCTTCCCTGACGCGATTTGGATCACGTTGGTTCCGGCTTGACGGTGATAAGCCCGGGGCACGGCAACTCATTCGTCCCCCCGGCCCTCGAGCCCTTCAAGGAGCGCCGCTACTTTTGGCATCCAATCGGAAATTGGAATGTGCTGCGGGCACAGGCCTTCGCAGGTGTCGCAATCGATGCAGGCGCCCGCGCGCTGATTTTCCTTGAGCACGAACTTGTAGCGGAAGCGGGCCGCGCCCAGGTCGTCGTAGGTGTGGGCGTAGTTGAAGAGATGGAAGTTGACGGGGATGTTCACGTCGTTGGGACAGGGCATGCAGTAGGCGCATTGCGTGCAGGGGATGATGGTTCGGGCGTTATATTGTTCGCGGATGCGGGCGAAGAGCGCCTGATCGGCAGGGCCGAGTTTGCCGGGGTGCGATGACTCGACGATCTGGAGGTTTTCGACGAGCTGGCTCATGGTGCTCATGCCGCTCAGCACCACGGAGACTTCAGGGTGATCCCATACCCAATCGAAGGCGAGTTGTACGGGGCTGCGGTGGGCGGGATCGGTGGCGATGGTTTCGCGAATGTCTTGCGGCGGATCGACGAGGCGGCCGCCCATGAGCGGCTCCATGACAACGACGCCGAGACCCTTGCTGGCGGCGAGCTTGAGGCCGCGGGCGCCGGCTTGGCTGTCGATATCCATGTAGTTGTACTGAATCTGGCAGAAGCTCCAGAGGTCGCTGCCGTTCACGATCTCTTCGAAGGCCTCGTAGTTGTCGTGGAAGGAGAAGCCGAGGTGGCCGATGCGGCCGTCGGCAAGTGCGCGCGCTGCGTGATCGAGCAGGTTGTGCTTTAGGACGATGTTGGTCCACGAGGAGCCGTTGAGGGAGTGCAGCAGGTAGAAGTCGATGTGGTCGGTCTGGAGTTTGACGAGCTGTTCGTTGAGGAAGCGGTCGAAGTCGGATGGCGCCTGCACCAGCCAGGTGGGGAGCTTGGTGGCGAGCTTGACCTTGTCGCGGTAACCGTCTTTGAGGGCTCTGCCGACGATGAGCTCGCTCTTGCCATCGTGGTAGGGGTAGGCGGTGTCGATGTAATTCACGCCGTGATCGATGGCGTAACGCAGCATGCGAATCGCTTCGGCTTCATCGACATTTGAACTGCCAGGCTGGCCATCGGCGCTGGGGAATCGCATGCAGCCGAAGCCGAGGGCGGAGGCTTTCCAATCGAGCTTTCCAAACGAACGATATTGCATGACGGCTCTCTTTTGCGTGAGTTGATTCAAAAATGGATTTTACACCTGAAGTTGTGCATGGGGTCTGTGATGGAAGACGCAGCCGTGACGCGTTCAGGCGTTTGCTGCGCGGGGATGCAGTACACTACGACTTTCCGGACGGGGGAGTTTCATGGCTAAGTCAGTGAGTGATTTGAAGCTGAGCGATCGGTTTACGCGTGCTGTGGATTATGCGCGCGAGCTGCACACGGAGTTTCGCAAGGGGACGCGCGTTCCATACATGGCGCATCTGCTGGGAGTGGCTGCCCTGGTAATGGGGGAGGCGGACGGGCGGATTCCGGTGACTGAGGATATGGCGATTGCGGCCCTGCTTCACGACACTGTGGAGGACAAGGGCGGGTTGCCGCGGCTAAGGGACGTTGAAGCTCAATTTGGCGCGGAAGTGGCGAGGATGGTGGCTGGTCTTTCTGACACGTTTGCTGAGGATCACGACAAGAAGGAAGGTTGGGAAGAGCGCAAGAAGGCTTATATAGATCGGCTGGAGCATGAAGACGAGGATGTGCTGCTCATCTCGATTGCGGACAAGCTCTATAACGCCAAGGCGATTCTCGATGACTACAGGGTGGTCGGTTTGGAGGTCTTCGAGCGGTTCAAGCGGGGCGCGGGGCAACAGCTTTGGTATTTCGACGAGCTGGTGAAGGCGTTTGAACCTCGGATGAGGGATGACAGGATCTTCAAGGAATTCTGCCGCGTTGTGAGGGATCTTTCTGCTCAGACTGGAATCCCGTGTCCCAGTTGCGGACAAAGCTGAATCCGTCCGCAAACGAGGTTGGTTGTGGCTAGTGGGCAGCCTCGGTGACGTTGAGTATGTAGATGCGGACGGTGCCGCCGGCCGGCAAGTTAGCTCCGCACCGGAAGGCCAATCCTGCTCATTTGCGGGCTGACTTTTCGGATTCCGGTCGGTTGGTCGCCCAACCTTCCCCAACCCCAAAATCGGGTTGGGGAAGGATTGCCGGTTACGTCCAGAACCCAAAATCTCGAGTCAGTCGTCCCAGCGGCGCTCGCACGGACGGCCCCAGAATGCGAGGCCACGGGGGAGTCAGGTTCTGTTTAGTTGGCCGATGGAGTATTCTCGGGTGTTGCCGTAGGGGGCGGTGGAGATTCTGACTTTGAGGTTGCCACCGGCGTCGCAGGTGTATTCTTCGCGGACGGTCAGGCCGTTGGGGACGGGGAGGGGGCGGACTGGTTCGGCGGCGAGGTCGTTGCAAGTCCAGAGGGCGGGGTCGAAGGGGAACTGAATCTGCTCCCAGTTGGTGATTTCGCCGATGGGCTGGCCGCAGTCGTCAAGGCGGGAGCACTCGAGATAGCGGAAGTGGCCGATGTTGTGGACGGGCTGGTAGACGCGCTCGAGGTGGAGCGGGGGCTGGTCGGGCGCGGGCAGGCGGACCCCGCGGGGGAAGATGAGCTCGAAGACGATGTTGCCGCCGGAGTCGGCTTCGCGCCACATGCCGAAGTACTGGTTGAACTGGTCGAAGAGGCGATCGGCAGCGGCGGCGGCACGGATTGCGAGGCCAATGGCGCCAGCCGAGCGCATGTAGGCTGAGCGGCGCACTTTGCGGCCGAAAGTTTCACGGAGGATGCGGGCGACGGGGGGCAGCTCCGATCCGCCGCCGGTGACGTAGAGCGTATCGAGCGAGAGGCCGGGGTGGGCGGCGAGCAGGTTCTCGACGACGGTCCGGGTGGACTCGATCAGGGGGCGGCAGCGCTCATAGTAGGTATCGACCGCGAGCGTCACCTGTTCCCACGCGGGGCGCACGCGCTCGAGATCGATGGCGACTTTGCGGGTGTTGGGATTGAGGGACTCTTTCTTTTCGCGGCACTCTTCCAGCAGCAGGCGGCGTTCGAATGCTGTGAGAGAGGGGCCTGGCGGAGCGAATTCGAGAGCCAGATCGGCGAGGATTTCGTCGAAGTCGTCGCCGCCGAGGTGGGGGATTCCGTCGGAGGCTTCGACCGTGTGCTCGGTTTCGCCGAGCGTGACCAGGGAAACGTCGAAGGTGCCACCGCCGAGATCGTAGACCAGGAGGCTGCTCCCGGCGCGATTCTTGCGCTCGGCGCTATTGCGGTAGGCGAACTCGATGGCTGCGGCGGAAGGCTCGTTGACCACGCCAAGGACCGTGAAGCCGGCCTCTTGTGCGGCTTCTTCGGTGAGGAAGCGCTGGTTGCTGTTGGCGTTGGCAGGGACACCGATCATGACCTCGAGCGGCTCGGCGGGGTCTGCACCGAGATTGGATTGATGGAGCAGAAGGGTACGCAGCGAGACCATCATCTCGGCCATGAGCAGGCGCAGAGGCAGGGTCTGGGCGCCGACCCGCAGCTCGGTGTGCGGACCCGCGGCGCGGAGCAAGCGCTTGAGGGAGCGGAAGAAGGTCCAGTCTTCGTCGCCCTGTACAGCGACGGCCTCCCAGCCGTAGAGGTGCTCGCTGCCCTTGACTGCGGCGACCGAGGGAAACCAGTCGCGGGTCTGGCCGTCGGGGGTTTCGAAATGCACAAGAGGGTAGTTGCCGCGGTCAGCGGCGGAGACGACCACTCGTGTGGTTCCGAAATCGATTCCAATTCTCATACTTCTTAATTTTACTCCGATGTAACCTACGGTCAGGGGAGTTTCAGAGGGGCGCTCCTCAGGCAGTTGCTTCAGTCTTGGTCCCTCGCCACTCCTGATGATGCAAAACCGGGTGATCTCAGGAACCGATCTTTCCCCGACGTGATTTGGCTCACCACGCGCTTGCAGTGCGGCGGGAAAAATTGGGGTCGGAGACGAGAGGGCGGTGATACGCCGTGCGCCGGGATAAACAGGCATGTTGTAGAAGACGCAAGAGCCCTACAGAAAAGGAGACAGCAACTCCATCCTGACCTCTGGTCTTGCATGGGACATCAGACGCATCAGGCAAAAGCACGGAATAGCCGTGGCGCAACAGTAGCTCCGCTGTACCAAGCATCTCAGCTCGATTATCTGAATAGGACACTTAGCGATCGAAGTGTGGGTTGACGCCAGAAACCTTAAGTACAATAAAAAACCACTTACTTAGTGTGTGGCCATCTTGGACGCTGTTGAACTGTGAAGTTCCTACGACTACACCCGTGCGGCCCGGATTCCGAGTGTCGAATATGCATCTCTGCGAAGTGCCAATTGAAGCACCATTGTGGTTTGTCATGAAGTGAAGTGCGGAATCGTGAGAACTTGCCGGCCTGGTCAAGCAGCTTAGGCTCATCCTGGGCTTCGTCATCGTGTTGATGCTGATCCCGGGTGAAGAATCAATTTGCCTGATTTGAAGGCAGATCGCCATTTTGGCGAGACACAACTCCAGACCTAGTTTTTTCCCGCAGCTTCGCCGTGCATCAGGCTCTGGTAGCGGCGGGCATATTCCGCCTTGTAGTTCTTGACGGCCCGGTCGTAGCTCAGTTGAGGCGTGTTGGGTTTGAGAGTCCAGTGAAACTGGATTTGCCTGGTTTGGGGAGAGAGGATGAGTGCTCCGTTGACGGGCTGGATGGGTTTGCCGTCGGCGATAGCGGACTTGAGAACGACGAACCAGGGCAGATGGATGACGATCTGGCTGGGTGGGGCGGTAAAGGCCGGGTCGAGGCGAAGAATCGCTGCGCCGGGCGACGGCTGTTCGATGATGAAGGCGATGGAGCCGAAGTTGGTGGGGGCCTGGCGGACGGAGATGGTCTTGCCCTGTCCGATCCACTCTGGGGAGACGACCGAGAGCAGGTGGAGTCGGTCGCCTTCTTCGCGGACTAGCATAGTGCGGAGAAGTGTGCGGTACTCGGCGGCAAACCAGCCGTGCGGAGCTAGATTGTCTTCAAAGTTGCGGTCGCCCCAGGGACGGATTTTGTATTCGAATCCGGCATGGGTGGAGCTGGTGTGGAGCAGCAGGGCATAGAACTCATGAAGCGCCTGCTCCTGGTCGCCGCGGATGGTCTCGGTCATGGTGTTCTTGATGGTGAGGTAATGGTGGAGGTATTCGCCGTTGGCATAGGTCATGATTCCTTCTGCGTATTTGGCCTGAGTGGCTTTGAGGGTCGCAGTGACGCGGGAGTCGCCAGGGTCGAGGGTGGGCTCCGGGACAATGGAGAGCAGATTGCCCCAGTCGTAGCCGCCCTTCTGGCCATCGAGCGCCGGAGGGATATAGCCGTTGCTTTCACTGGCGCGCTCGTCCAGCACCTTGAAGAATGCCTGGCGGAAGCCGTCGTATTCGAGTTGCCAGCTTTGGGCCAGCTCCGCATGACCGGTTTCGCTGGCCATCTGGATGGCCAGTTTCAGGCCGGAGAGGGCGAGGAAGTCATAGCCGGTGAGATGGCCCGGAATGTACTCATTGTCGCGAACGTCGCTGGCAGGGATGATGTGGAGCGGGTCGGCGGCGCGGGCTTCGCGCAGCCAGTCGACAGCGCGGGCTATTTGGGGTAGTGCCCACTCGGCGAAAGCCTTGTCGTGGGTGATGCGGTAATGCTGGGAATAACCCCAGACGGCCTCGCCCCATCCGTCGTACTGCTGCGGCTGGGAGAGGAAGTTCCCGTCGGGCTTTTGCGACTTCGAAAAGAATTCGAGAACCTGGCGGGCAATCCCGGGGTAGCCGGTGACGTCGTAACTGTGCGCGATGTCGGCGCCGTCGCGAAGATAGAAGGAGTGGTAGTGGAGTTTGTTGACGGTCTGGATGTAATCGGGGCCAATGTAATCGCGGGCAATAAGGTCGTAGATAAGGTTCGCATAGAAGGTATCGACGGGCTTCTGCTCCGGCAGGCTGACCTGCATCCCCTGGTTTAGGATTCCGGTCCAGAAGGCGGCGATTTGTGCCTCGGTTGGATCGAAGGCGGCTTGATCGATGGTGGCCATCACTGCCGGATCGGCAGTGGGAACGACGGGCATTTTGAAGTCGAGGATTCGTTCTTCGCCGGGTTGAAGCAGTTGTGAGTAAGTGACAACGCCCTCGGCGGCATTCGGACCCACGTTGAGCCGAGTTGGCTTGCTCACGTCCTGTGGATGGCTGAAATTATAGGCATCGTGGAGGGTGAAACTGCGGGAAGAAAAGCCGGCGGAGAAGGTGTAGAGCAGGCGGCCCTCGCGGAGGAAGTGGTTGCCGTTGAAGGAATAGACCCAGTCAGGGCTGAATCGCTCACCCAATTGGCGATAATCGCCGGAGAATCTGCCCTCGGCAGGGCGATCGAAACGGTTGTCCCCGTGACGGTCACCGGTGTTGTTGGGGGCATCGTAGCGGATGCCTGTGGCAAGAATGGCGCGGGTGGGCCGGCTGGACTGATTCCTCATGGTAATGTGAATGAAATTGACCAGGCGGCCATCCGGCTTGCTATCAAGCGTCGCTGTAAAGAGCGTGAAGCGGTAAGTCACGCCGTCGCGCTTGAACTGGTAGTGGACGATGGGCAGGCGGCCCTCTTCGAGGGTCCGGATGCGCACACTCGTGGGCTCAAGGTCCGGACCGGAAAAGAACATCAGTTCGCCGAAACCTGTACGCAGGTAACCCTCCGGGGTGATCTCGGTGGCTGCTGCGGCATCCATGACGCCGATCTCGTCTGTGGGTTTGGAGAAGTAGGAAAACGGCTGGTCTGGGCGGTCGATGGAAGGGGAAACCATCTGGGCGTGAAGGCAGGCCGCGGAAAGGGCCGCGATCGACAGGCCAGCAAGCAGAAAGGTGGTTTTGCGGATATTCATCACGACAGGAGAATACATTAAAAAAGGTCCCTCTTAGTCTCGATCGACATTCGACAGCAGATTGCTACTTCGGTAAGCTACAACCTTATGACTCCAATGCGCACACCCTCATTGCGCCCCGCCGGGCTGACGCGATTATGGCTGTGCCGCGGTGCAAATGGGTGAAACTGTATCCGACATGGATAGTGGAGGGTTGGCAGTTCCCCAGTTAGAGGGGGCCGATCCCATCGTGAAGACAAGTGTTCCGCCGTTTGCGATCTGCCCGTGGCGAAACCAGGAGGTATCGAGTGGCACACCGTTCAGCGTCGCGGACTGGATAAAGCGGTTGATGTGTTCGCTGTCCATGTTCTTGGCCAGGATGCGCAGCGTTTTTCCGGAAGCAAGCGTGATATCCGCCTCGGGAAAACTTGGTGTGCCGATCAGGTAGATGTCCTGTCCGGCATTGGGGTAGAAGCCGAGAGACTGGAAGATGAACCAGCTGGACATGGCGCCGGAGTCGTCGTTGCCGGGTATGCCGGTGCGCTGATCCGTAAAGGCTTTCTCGAGCAGTTCGGTAATGGCTTCAGCGGTGTGGTCCGGCCTTCCGGCCCAGTTGTAAAGGACCGGGATGAGAAAGCCTGGCTCGTTGGTGACGTCGAAGTGTTCGCGATAGAAAATGTTGTCGAGACGGCGCACAAACATCCGATTGCCTCCCGCCAAGGCAATCAGCCGTCGCACATCCTGCGGAGCGTAGAGCGAATAGGTCCAGAGGTCGCCCTCGTAAAAAAAGTCGGGCCAGGTACCGCGTACGAGCAGGTTTGGCTCGGCCCAACTGCCGTCCGGGTTGCGGGGGCGCAGGAAGCCCTTGAAGCCTTCCACGGTGAGGTCTTTGTCCCAGAGATGTTCCCAATTGCGGGCGCGAGCGGCGAAGAGCCTGGCCTCGGCTGGGCGATCGAGCCCGCAGGCTACTTCCGCGATGGCGAAATCGTCGTAGGCGTACTCCACGGTGCGGGAGCCGGAGCGCTCGTTGGCCAGTGTCAGGTAGCCTTTGGCGTTGTACTCGAGGATGCCGCCGCGGCCCTCCTTCTGCGGGTCGGCCGGGGGGACGGAAGCGTCTTTCAACATGGCTTCAAAAGCGGTGGGGTAATCGATGCCAGTCAAACCTTTGACGTAGGCATCGGCGATGACGACATCGGCGTTGCTGCCGCCCTGGGTGCGGCCGTTGTCATTGCCGCTGCGCGCGTCGGGCATGTAACCTGTGTGGCGATAAATATCGATCAGCGAGCGGATCAGGTCCCGCTGCCGCTCCGGAGCGATTAGGGTGAGCAGGGGCCCGGAGCTGCGGAAGGTATCCCAGATTGCGTAGTAGTCGTCGTAGTATGGCTCGCTCGATTGCCAGCCTGGGTTCTCGCCGGTGCGATCGGATGGCATGAGCATGGTGTGATACATCGCGGTGTAAAACTGAACGCGCTTCGAGTCGGTTTCACCGTGAATCTGAATCCGGGATAACGCCTCATTCCAGGCCTTGACAGCGGCGTTGCGGACAGCATCGAAGTCCCACCCCAAGACCTCCTGCAGTACGTTCTGGCGGGCCTGCTCCGCGCTGATGAACGAGATCCCAACCTTGGCCTGCACAACCTGGCCCGCATGAGTATGAAGGTTGAAAACGGAGCCGAGAGGACGGTCTTCGACGACAGAAGCATCTTTGGCGGATGTGAGCGTTTCTCCGCTCCAGGTTTGGGCGCTGGAAGCCGGGGTATCGAGAACGATGTAAAAGTAAACTCTGTACTCGCCGCCCTTGTTCCATCCGCCCGCGTAGCGGCCCACGCCTTCTGCTTCATGATCGGAGAGCAGATTCACTCGCCCGCCCAGGAAACGCTGCGATTCCGAGCCCGGACCCTTGTCGAGACAATGTGCGATGTCAACGATAAGGTGCGACTGCCGGGAAGCGGGGAACGTATAGCGATGGAATCCGACGCGGCGCGTGGCAGTCAGCTCCGCACGGACGTTGTATCGCGTCAGCGTCGCGGCGTAATAGCCGGGATGGTTTACCTCATCGACCCGGGGTGACTTGATGTCGGCGAGGCCGAGTGCGCCGGTAGCGGGAGCGACCAGGATATTGCCGTACTTGCCGGAGGCTCCACTCAGGTGCAGATGGCTGAAGCCGAGAATGCGGCCACCGCTCAGATAGCCGAAGCCGGAAGGCCGGCCATCAAAGTCCTCCATATCGGGGCCCAGCTTGACCATGCCGAACGGAATCGCCGCGCCGACGAAGGCATTGCCGCCCCAGTCGACGCCGAGGAAGGGATAGACACTATGCACGTTGTCGCCTGCGACGTTGTGCGTGGATTGCGCGGCCTGGCCGTGCAGCAATTGCAGCGTAGCCGCGCAACCCAGGAGGACAAGAAGGAACCTCCAACCCGATCGGGCGCCGAATAACATAACTCGTCGAGGGCCTCCCCGGCATTGCTCATACTTTCTTGTTTAGAACTCAAGCTTCATGGATACCTGCCCGGTACGGCCTCCTCCAAAATCCGATCCCCGGGCGGAAGTGATTCTTCCGAAATCCACATTCGTGATATCCAGAATGGGATCGTTGAGATTGGTATGGTTCAGAACATTGGTGAACGTGCCTTCCGCGCTCAGGTGAACGTTTTCGGAAATTACGAACCGCTTTTTGAGCCCCGCCGACAAATTCACTGTCCCTGGACCGAGAATATTGCCGACACTCTCGTTCCCGAACCGCCCAATGGGATTCGATGTAACTCCAACACCGCAGGAATTGCCGGCATAGGATTTTGAGGTGTATCCGGTATTGCTGGGGCACGCAAACGCGGACTGATTGAGCCACTGGTTCCTGCTCCGGTTGGCCAGAACGATCTGCCCTACCATGTCGGGACGTTGATTGGTTGGGTACAAGGCCCCGGCGCCGGTTCCTGAAGGATCCGCGGCCCCGCCCGGAATGTACGCCGTCAAATAAGGACCGGTCTGCACAAGGAAGATGCTGCTGAGTTGCCAGCCTCCAACCACGGCATCCGCGCCGCGATTCATGTTTGTGCCAAACGTACGGCTGCGTCCGAATGGAAGCTCGTACATTCCACTGGTTATCCAGCGCTGACGGCGGGTTCCATAGACGTTTCCGTAGTCGAGTCCGAGGTTGTGGATATAAGACGCATAGTTCCCGTTTTCTCCCACGAAGCTGCCGGCTTGCGTTCCCTGATTGTCCGCGAGATTCTTGGCCCATGAATACGTCGACTGGAAGGTGAGGCCATTCTGAAAGCGGCGATTGGCTTCAACCTGAAGAGCGTTATAGATGGCCTGCGCGCCGTTCAGGCGATCGATGATCGCGTGCCAATTGGGAAATGGACGGTTTGTGAGGGGTTGCGACAAGGCCTTGGTCGTGCTCGAATACGGCATGACGTTTTCATTGCCCGCCCATACCAGATCGTCGGTCTTCATCCCGATGTAGGAGATGCGCGTGCCGATATTCCCCCTGAACTCGCGGTCGATGGAAAGATCCCACTGCATGGAATAAGGATTTTTCCAGCCGATCTGATTGGCCGACGTGAAGTTTGTCGAGCCATAGGTCGGCGTGATTGCGCCCGACCCCGGACTGGTAACCGGCCAGATATACGGTGGGTAATAGGGCGGACCCTCTAAATTGTTATAAGTCAGCGTAGCCGCCTGCAACGTGTCCGTCATGGCAAAGAAGCTGTCGCCGAGCAAGGTCGTGTTATAGACGCCAAAGCCCGCGCGCACGGCTGTCTTATCGTCGTTGAAAGGCCGGTAGGCCACACCCACGCGGGGCAGAATCCGATCCTTCTGCGCATTGCGGAGGCCACTGGGAACGCCGGCCTGGCTATTGGAGAGCACGGGCGTGCAGGCCGCGTAGGCGGTTGCGCTTGGCCCGTAGCCGCAGGCGTCGAACTGGGCCAGATAGGGCGCATCCAACATATTCGAGAAACCGTCGGGGTAGATCACGGCGCCTGTGGTCGCAACCGCGGGGTTGAAGTTGCCGATCGTTCCCGTGGTGTCGTGCATGGCCGGGTCGTATTCATAGCGCAGGCCGAACGAAAGCGTGAGCCGCGGCGCGATTCTAAACTGGTCTTGCCCGAAGAACGCATAATACGCCGCCGCGCCGTCATCCCTTGGAACCAGCGAATAATACTGGGTCTCAACCGGCGCCCCCGCCAGGTAGTCAGCGAACTCGTAGGCAACGCCATTGAAGGATGTTCCCAGGAGGCCGCCAAAATAGGCGCTCGTGTACAGTCCGTAAAACGGAAATACTTCCGCGGTATTCAACCCGTTGTCGCCAAGCGTGCTTATGGATTGAAGAGCGCGAATGTCCCCTCCGAACTTTATCGTGTGCTGGCCCTTGATCCAGGTCAGGTTGTCATTGTATTGAAACAGGTGGCTCTGCGTAGTTTGATTGATATTGCCGGCAAGAAGCGAAGTAAGGCCGCTGGTAAAGTAAATCTCGGTCCCCGTTGTCGAGTTGACGGGCAGGCTTGCGGCGACCGCGTTGAAGTTCGCGGCGGTTGTAATTGGCGCTCCATTCAGCGTGTTGCGCAGGCCGTTATTCTCCACGGTAAACCCGAAACGGAATTCGTTCAGCAGGTTGGGCGTGAAGTTATAAATCAGCGAGCTGGCCAGAATTCGATAGTTATCGAACTGCGTAATCGACGCGATATTCAAATCCTGCGGTTCCAGAAGCGTGATGTTCTTGAAGGTAAAGCGCGCGAAGGCCAGCGCTTTCGGACTGAAGCGGTGATCGACGCGTGCGTCGAACTGATTGGTGTTGTAATCGGAGGCGCGGTTTGCCGTGTAGTTATAGCCTGCGCCGGCCTGGGCAGCCGCAATGGTGGTGTAGGGCGCGGAAACCGGGTAATTCGGCGTCGGGAACAGGCTCAGAAAGGGTTTCGCCGAGGGGTTGATGGGATTGATCTGGTTGTTCGCATAGGCGCCGCAATAGGGGTTGCCCGTCTTGAACACACAGGCCTCGAGTGCGGGATTGACAAGCAGGTAGTTGGGGAATTCCACGCTGAAATCGCCATTCAGCATCCGCTGCGTGGGAACCATATCCTGAATGGTCGACTGCTTGGGAAAGAGAAAACCTTCATAAGTAGCGAAAAAGAAAGTCCGGTCGCGGCCTTTGTAGAGATGTGGAATGGTTGCGGGGCCTCCAGCACTCACGCCAAAGTCATTGCCGTTTTTCTGGGGCTTGGTGGTCTCGCCGAAGGTCATTGCATCGAGGGCGGAATTCTGGAAATGCCAGAATGCCGCTCCGTGGTACTGGTTCATGCCGCTCTTGCTGACCGCCGTGATCTCGCCCGCCTGGCCGAACTCCGCATTGTTGTTCACTCCATCCACGCGCATCTCCGAGATTGACTCCGCGGATGGGAATGCGTCGGCAAGCGGGGTGTTGTAGCGCACATTCTGCGTGGAAATTCCATCGACGGAAGCCTCCGTCTGCGAAGGTTGCCCACCTTGCACGGAGAAGTTCATCGAGGTAGTTCCATTCGCCGATGGAGAAGCGGTGCCGGACGCCGTGTCGGATTGCACGCCGGGAAGAGCCTGGATGATGTTCAGCGGGCTGGTACCGCCGCTGCCGTAATAGTTCACCGGAAGATTGGATACATTTTGTCCGCTGAGGGAGGCGGAGATGGAGGCGCTCTCGGTCTCAATCGCTCCCGCAAATTCTGCGTTCACAACGACCTCTTGCCGCGCTTTGCCGACTGCAAGGGTCACGTCTGCCCTGAGTTGTTGACGGGCATCGAGCTGCAGGCCCTCAGTCAACTGGGTCTCAAAACCCTCCTTGCTCACTTGCACCTTGTAGACGCCAGGGGTCAATTCCAGAGCCTGGTAATTTCCGCCGGCGTCGGTTCGGAGGGTCGAAGACGCCCCCGTACCGGCGTTGGTGACGAGTACGTCCGCGTTGGGAATCACCGCCCCGCTTGCGTCCTTAACCGTGCCCAGGATGGTGGATTGTGTGGACTGCGCCAGTAGCGATGGCGCCGTCAGGCAGAGAATCAGAACCAGGAAGCGACAGAAGCCAGAACGGATAGAAGAATGCACGATTCACCTCCAAAACGAAACATGCGCCGAGCCTGTGGCTTGATTTGGTGCCACCACAATATGAGCGTCGCTCGTGTTTTGTCAAGTGAAAATCCCGGAAATTTACGGCGAAAGGATCATCTGGCCCACGTCCAGGCAAACGGCAGGGTCAAAAGTACGGATTTTTGGCTCGAGCGTCTTGACGCGGCAATGCGTCCGAAACCGGCCTGATCGAGCCTGCAATTGCGCTCGGCCGGAGGGGGTGAGTCAGCGGGGCAAGGCGGGCTCAAGCATTGAATCCACGCAGTTTGGAGGCCCGATCAACGGGTTGCACCGTGCCGGCGGTCCACCGGGCAGAGCGACAAAATACCCCGACCACCTGGCAGGTTCAAACTGCGGATAGTCGGAGCTGACGATCTGGGCTCCGCTGTTGAGGGCCTTGTCGCGGCGGCGGGTATCGTTGGTTCGCGCCTCAACTGTGCCGGAATCCGCCTGGGTGCGTACCAGATAACCCTGGCGGACCAGCGTTTCGGTCCTGGCAGCGTTGCCCTCATTTTCCTCGACAAACGCGGCATCGGGAGAGCCGGGAGTCGAGTTGGTGAAGAGAATGCGTCCGCGCAGTCCTGGGTGCTTTTCCATGTAAATAGGACCAGCCCACTCCTGATCCATGAGAAAGATCACCTTGCCGCGTGCCTGCGCCAGGGTGGGCCAGCCGCCGCCTCGCACCGCCTGGTTGAGCGTGCGATGACGTCCGCGCACCTGATCCGGGAGTGATCATCTCGTCCTCGGAGAAGACCGAGCGAATTTCCGCATCGAGCGCATCGAAGGTGGCTGCGGTGAACGGCTCGGGAACGGTAAAGGGAATCTCCGCACTGGGAATGTCCTGCTTGGTCTCAACCAGGATGAAGATGGGGACATGCTCCGGATGGGCCCTGGACCAGGCGCGAACGATCTGGAGGCAAGCAGTGAAAGGCTGACAGACGCTCGCGTAGTCGATGTCCTGCACGTGCATGACCTTGAATCCGGGCTTCATCATGAGGCCGTTTGGATATGGATCGGGGTCGGCGGGCAGTCCGGCCTGCGCAACCAGCGCCGCACCGAGCGGGTGGGCAAAGCGGCCGCCCTTGCTGTCGGCGAAGATATCCAGCTCGATCTGCCTGATTCCATGATTCAACTGTGTGGCCAGATCGCCGTGCGCATAGTCCAGGGATGCGAAAGCGTCGGGGTTCTTTTGCTGCAACAGCTTTGCGATCCCCGGCAACAGCCCGGCGTGATAGCTGTTATGTGTACCGATCACCTGGATCTGATTGATCCGGACGGAAGCGTCGGGGTCGACGCGCGCCGCGCCCGGCTGCGCAAAGGCGCTGGTTGCGATCATTGCAGTTCCAGCCACGGCGACAGCGAACCTGGGCAATTTCATGGGAAAACTCCGTTCCTTGGAGTAACATGTTCCTTGCTCATATTACCCCAGAACCGGCGCGGACCAGGGGGAGAGGCCAAAAAACAGCAATTTGCTCTCACCGCGCCTTCAAAGCAGAATGCGGGGCGAACCGCGAACCTCGGTTTGACAGGGAAAGAAAACGCATCTTTAATCGGACGATCAATCGTCATCTTATGCTGGAGGAGCTTTGAGCGTGCATCCGAACCTAATGCGCGGCTGCAAAAGTTCCCCGATTGCCGAAGGGGTGGGTTGGTGTTGAACCGGATTTTGCCGCAAAGGCGCGACCGGATGATTCTGCTCCCCGCCATCGGGTCGCAGCTCATTGTCACCACCAGCCTGTTCCTGATGCCGTTATTGATCGACACGCTTGAGGTTCACGCCAAACTTTCAGGCCAGACCGCGGGATTCCTGTTGAGCCTGGAGCTGGCCGCATCCGCCCTCACGACCTTATGCCTGTCCGCGTGGGCCCGCAACCATTCTGCGCGGCACTGGGCCTTGGCCGGCGGCCTGCTTGCGATTGTGGGCACGGCGCTCACCCTCATCTCTCCCCTGCTTCCGGCGCTTCTTGGCTCCCGGCTCCTGGCCGGAATTGGCGCGGGTATTGTCGGCGCCGAGGCAACCAGTGTCCTGTCGCGCGGAGTCGACCGGGAGCGGCTGATTGCGATCCTGACCATCGTTTCTATTGTTGACGCCGCGTTCTGGCTGGCCGTACTGCCTGGCATGGTCGACCGGTTGGGATACCGGGCGCCCTATATCTGCCTTCTGCTCATCTGCCTGGTTGGAACTTACCTGCTCAGGCGCTTGCCCTCGCTGTCCGTCCGGAAGGACAGCACGCGGCCGGCATTGCGCACGCCTTTTGCCATGGCCGGAGTACTTGCCGTTGCGGCCGTCTTCCTGACCCAACTGGGGCAGGGCGCATTCTGGAGCATGGAAGAAACCTATGGCCGTTGCGCCGGCTTCAATCACCATGCGATCGGCATCATCCTTTCGGCCGCCACGCTGCTCTTGCTGCTCGGCGCCGTTGGGGCCGCGTGGGCCGGCAACCGGTTCGGACGTTTCACCTCGCTGCTGCTCCTCATCGCGGTGAATGCTCTCTCCATCCTTCTCGTAAGCACGATTGCGGTCCACTGGGTCTATGTTGCGGCGAATGTTCTGCAATCGATCACCAATCTCTCGTCCGTGATCTATCAACTTGCCTTGTCAGCCAGCCTCGATCGCCTGGGACGGGCAGTTGCGGTGAGCACGGCCCTGGTAACGCTTGGCAATGGAATAGGGCCTGGGCTGTCGGCGAGCCTGGGCGCAGCTCTTGGCGCGCCCTCTGTGGGGGTATTTGTGCTCGCGCTCAATGGTGTGGCCCTGGGACTTTATTGTATGGTCAGGTTGCGCGGGATGGCCGGGCAGCAAGTGCCTGCTTCCTTGACATGATGGCGCCTCTTCCTGAGCAAGCGGCCAAAGCCGCTGGCGCTCTACCTCTTCGCTCCGGATCGCCTGCTGCAGGAGCGGGTCATTCGCGATATAAGTTCGGGAAGCGTCGTGGTGAATGACGTACTGGTCAACCAGATTGTGCCCGGCCTTCTGTTCGGAGGCGTCGGTGCAAGCGGGATGGGCGCCTTTCGTGGCCGCTGCACGTTTGACTCTTTTTCCCATGCCAAGGCGGTGGTGCGCAGGCCGTTGCGCGCCGATCTCGATCTGCGCTATCCACCCTTCACCGATTTGAAGGACCGGCTTTTGCAGTGGCTGCTTTCCCATTAGTTCTTGTACTGCGAACGGCGCCGGAGCGGCGCGTCTTTTTTCCTCCAGTTCGCAAAGAGCCATTGCTCTTCAGCGTCACGGGGTCGATCAGCAGAGAGATCGCTGCCTTTAAAGAAAGCAGGACCCGGGCGCGGTGGGGCTCGGGGAGGGCGAGAGCAAGGCGGGTGGTGGCGCTGGCCATCTCGATTGCGATCAGGGCACGGTCGTAGACTGCGCTCGGGTCGGACTCAGGATGCATCTTCTGCAAAGCCTCGGCGATGACACGGGCATTGTCGAGCGTGTCTTCCACGTTGAGCCTCCGTAGTTCGATCGATGCGGCTACGCAGCTCCATATCTCGATAAAGGCAGGGTTTGAAGCCTGCAATTCGGCCATCCGGTCAATAATGATTCCAATCAGGTGGTGCGCCTCATTCCTGCCTTGCTCAATGGAACGGGGAATTCCGGCCGCCAGAGTTTCCGAAATTGCGCAGGTGTAGCGGGTCCACATCTCGCGCACGATGGCCAGTTTCATGGGGAAATACTGGTACACCGAAGCGATCGGCATCTTCGCCTCGCGGGCGATCTCGCGCATCGAAACACTTTCATACCCACGCGCCGCGAACAGGCGCAGAGCCGCTTCCAACACGCGCTCAAACCGCGCCTGACTGCGTTCCTGACGCGGTATCCGCTTTATCTGCGTCCGGCTTTCATCATCGAACATCGTTCCCTCGCAAGATTAAGTTCCGCATGTCATTTCCGTTCCCCGGCAGACAAGGCTGGCAACACCGGCAACGGCCCTAATTTGCCCTGTACGGCCACGGAAACGGAGGAATTCCATTGCGGTGCCTGAAGAGCCTCGAATCTCGCCATACTGTGCTTAATCGGCGCAACGCTCATCAAATAGACCATACACCAGGCGTCGGCGCCGAGAGAAGCAGTGCCTTTTGGAGCGCATCGAATGCGTGAATACCTCTTAGGGAACCCCTGATCAAGTCCTTGCTTTGAAAGGGCACGACTTCAGTCGCGCCGTAAATGCAGCAAACTTAGCGCGGGCTTTAGCCCCTGAGGGAATGAGGGTGCCGCATTCGAACTCAATCAGAGGTTTCTTAGGGCGTGCTTACAATAGAGCCTGTTATGAATTAAGGGGTAGGCAGGGCCTGGATCGGACGGAAAGAGCCCGAAGGACAGGGTTTCCGTTGACAAAGCTGACGGATGCTCATATTATTCTCGAAAGTCTCTGGTGCCATTAAGTTGTACGAAAGAGGCAAGGGAAGCCATGGTGGCTGCGCATCACAACCGGTTTGTGCTCGCCGTTGACCTGGGAACATCGGGCTGCAAATGCGCCCTGGTGGGTCTGGACGGCGTCGTCCAGTGGTGGGCCTTTCGTCCTGTTCCTTTACATATAGTCGATGAGGTTGGCGCAGAACAGGCGCCGGAAGATTGGTGGAGCGCATTCATCGGGGCTGCCCGGGAGCTTATAGAGAAACTGCCGGAGGCGGAAGGAGAGATTGCCGCCATTTGTTGTTCCAGCCAGGGAGAATGCACGGTTCCGGTCGATCGGGCAGGTAAACCGCTGCATCGGGCGCTGTCGTGGATCGATATGCGCGGGGCTAACGTGATTCGCCGCCGAGCCGGGAACCGGATGTTTGCCGTGGCCGGTTACGACCCTGTCAAATTATTGCGTTGGATTCATCGTGCCGGCGGCGCGCCGGCGCTCTCGGGAAAAGACCCCGCGGGACACATGGCGTTTATCCAGGAGGCGTGGCCGGAGATCTACGATCGGACATATAAGTTCCTGAACGCCCTCGATTATATGAACCTGCGCCTCACCGGCCGGTTCGTCGCCACAGTGGATTCCATCCTCACCTCCTGGGTTACCGACAATCGAGATTCCAACTGTATCCGCTACGACCGCAAGCTGGTTGCCCAATCCGGCATTGACATGGAGAAGCTGCCGGAGATTGTGCGCTGCACCGATGTCCTCGGTCCACTGTGCCCCTCGGCTGCCGGCGAACTCGGACTCCCGCAAGATACATTGGTGGTGGCCGGCGCCGTCGACAACTCCGCGGCGGCCATCGGATCGGGCGCAGTTCGGGATGGGGAAGCTCATCTCTATATAGGCACGTCGTCCTGGATCGGAGCGCATGTTGCTTTCAAGAAGACAGATGTGTTTGCGCAGATTGCTTCTGTGCCTTGTGCAATAAGTGGGCGCTATCTTGCATCCGCTGTCCAGTCCTCGGCCGGCTCCAATCTCTCTTTCCTTTGCGACAACATTCTCTTTCATCGGGACGAACTCGGCATGGAGCGCCCGCCCGATATCTATTCCGTTTTGGAGAGGATGGCAGCATCCGTTCCACCTGGAGCCCGAGGCTTGCTTTATACGCCCTGGCTTTTCGGGGAACGCAGCCCGGTCGATGACCCGAGCCTGCGGGCTGGCTTGCTGAATATCTCCTTGCAGCATTCCCGCGCGGATATGATCCGCGCAATCCTTGAAGGGGTTGCTCTCAATACGCGCTGGATGATGACGCCGTTCAATCGGTTTCTCGGAAAGCCGCTCGATCAGATCACCATGGTCGGCGGGGGCGCGACCTCCGGCGTCTGGTGTCAGATATTCGCTGACGTACTCGGCATTCCTGTTCTACAAGCGGAGTCTCCCATGCAGGCGAACGCCATAGGAGCGGCTCTCATTGGCTATGTGGGGATAGGCGCTCTATCTTACGGCGATATTCCGGCTCTGACGCGCATCCGTCAAACCTGGCTGCCGGACCCTGGAAGAAAATCTATCTACGACGAACTCTTCGACACTTTCAAGCTTGCATACCGGCGCCTGGCGCCTTTGTACCGGCGGTTGAATCACCCGGGGAGAGTGCGATCGTGAACTTCGAACAAGCTCGTCGCGAGGTGGTTGCAGCCTGCAGAGAATTGGCCGATAAGGGGTATCTCGCGGGAACAGGCGGGAATGTCGCCTGCCGCGCCGACGACGGCCATTTTATGGTCACTCCCACGGCGACCGACTATTACGCGATGAGGCCGGAAGATATCTGCGTGCTCCGCCTTGACAATCTTGCGCGCGTCGCCGGGGATCGCCGTCCCTCCATCGAGCGTAAGCTGCATGCCCATGTTCTTCGTGTCCGGCAGGACTGCCGAGCCAGTATTCACACCCACCAGCCGATTGCCAGCGCTTATACCCTACTTGGGCGTGCACTGGATATTCATGATCCGCTCCATCGAATCATGTTGGGGAAGAAGGCTGCGTTCGTGGGCTACGCTCCTTCCGGCACCGGCTGGCTTGCGTCGAAACTGCGCAAGGCGCTGCGGCCGGAGATCAATGCTTACCTGATGCGCAACCACGGAGTGGTCTGCTGCGGTCCCACGCTGGGCGAGACGGTGGCCAGGACAGAAGCCCTGGAGTCGGCTTGCGCCAGTTTCTTTCGCGATGCAATCGGCAGCCGCGCAGGCTCGGGCTACAATCCGCACTTGTCCGACGTGCTGGCGCTGCTTGTCAATTCCAGAGATATGGAGTCTGTCCAATGAGCACCTCAGGCACCACCTCGACCTTACCCGACATTAACGTGCCGGCGTCTGCATATGGCATCACGGAATGGCCCGATACAGACGATATTTACGCGCGCATCGCGGCGCTCGTTGAGCAGCCGATACGCGCTATCCGCCGGGAAAACATGACCACTGTCCTTGAATACTTTCAGCGGAAGTGCGATCGTTCTCGGCGTCTTTCCGAACAGGCGGAGCGGATCATTCCTGGTGGTATACAACATAACCTTTCTTTTAACTATCCCTTTCCGCTGGCCATGGCCGGCGCCAGCGGCGCTTGGCTTACCGATGTCGATGGCAATCGCTACATCGATTTCCTCAAGGCCGGAGGACCCACCCTGCTTGGCTCCAACGACGAAACTGTCCGGAAACAAATCCATGCGCTGCTGGACTCTTGTGGCCCTCTCACTGGCCTTTTGAATGAGTATGAAGTCAAGTTGGCCGAGTTAGTCTGCGAAGTTATGCCTGCCGTGGAGATGTTTCGGATGCTGGGCTCTGGGACTGAAGCGGTGATGGCGGCGCTTCGCCTGGCCCGCGCCTTTACGGGCCGAAAATGGGTAATCAAGATCGGCGGAGCGTATCACGGCTGGAGCGACCAGATGGTGTATGGCCTGCGCATTCCGGGCACCGGCCGCAGAGAAGCCGTCGGTATACCCCGGGCATCCACAGCCTATACGCAGGAACGATTCCCGAACGATCTCGACGCTTTGCGGAGGACCCTTTGGCTCAATCGATTGAGAGGTGGAACCGCCGCAATTATCGTCGAGCCGTTGGGGCCGGAGAGCGGCACCTGGCCCGTCCAGCGCGACTTCAACCAGGAACTGCGGAAACTCTGCAATGAATTTGGCGCGTTGCTGATCTTCGACGAGGTAGTTACCGGGTTTCGCGTCGGCATGGGCGGCGCACAGGGCTATTTCGGAGTTAAACCGGACATCACTGTGCTCGGGAAATGCCTGACCGGCGGTTACCCGATGGCGGGCGGCGTCGGGGGGCGGCGCGATGTGATGATGTTATTGGCCGGCGGCATCGGGAACACTTCGAAACGAGCCTTTGTCGGTGGAACTCTGTCGGCCAATCCACTCTCCTGTGCCGCCGGCTATTTTGCCATTCAGGAGATGCGGCGCACGGATGCCGCGGTGAAGGCTGGGCGCGCCGGGGATCGGTTGCGGAAGGGGCTCGACGAAATCATCCGCCGTCTCGGTTTGCCGTACGTCACCTACAACCTGGGTCCGATCGTCCACCTGCAAACTTCGGGCGTGATGCTCATGAGCATGCGCAATCCAATCAAGGTCATGAGAGAATCCGGAGACCGCAAGCACATGATGGAAGAAATGGGGGCGGCTTTCAGCGCGCATGGAGTCATCACTCTCGCGGGCAGCCGCATCTATACCGGGCTTGCCGATACCGATGCGGTCATCGACGACGCGCTGAACCGCTTCGAGGACGTGCTGAAACTTGTTTAACTCGGGGGCTATTGTGCAGCGGGCGCAGATCGAAACGCAATTTCTTGAAGCATGCCGGCGTTTTGCCGGCAGGGGATTCTTTAACGCTCCGGCGGACAGTTTCTCCATGCGAATTCCCGGGAACACGGAAATGATTCTGACCTCCGGACATGAGGATTGGCGGCAGATTGGAATCGCCGATCTCCATACAGCATCCCTTTCTTGCAAAGAGGGCTTGGGTGGACTTCATGCATCGATCTACCGGGAGCGTGCCGATGTCGGTGCTGTTGCCATCTCGAGCCCCAGAGGGGCGCGCCTGCTGGCCGGGTTTGGCGGCTTGTTGCCGCCGGTCTTTGACGAACAGGTGAGGCATATTGGTTCATCCGCCGGACCGTTGCCGGACGAGGAGAATGCGCATGAAAAATTGGTCAGGAAAACATTCAGACGAGGGGCCAATGCCGCACTGCTTGGCGAGCGGTTGCTCTGCCTGGGAGTGACCTGCGAACGCGTTCTTTTCAATACCGAGCTTTATGAGAAATGCGCGCAAGCATATGTCATAGCCAAAGCATCCGGTAATCGCATCGGGTTGATACCGGTGTGGGTTCGGCTGATCGCAAACCATCGCTTATTGAGGGACGAACGCCACGCCGCCGCAAGTTATCGCAACGGCGATATCCATCAAGGCATAAACACTTATTGAGGTCGGCCGCAGTCCCTCGATTGCGTCTCTGCACGTATGGCTTGGCAGCGGCGACACTCAATGGATTGAAGTCCTTCGGCCAGGCGAGACTGCACATATTCTGAAGTGCAGAAGACGGCATCGACCTTGTATGAGCGCCGGAGCCCCAAAACATTCCGTTCTCGCGGGCAAGGTCCTGCGCTACACTGACAATTCCACTGGTACAAATTACCGGGCAGGGCACTCGCGGTTCTGATTGTCAAAATAGCCGTAACGCATAAAACGCCTCTGATCTGACTCCCACTGTTTAAGAGTGGGATAAGGAAGTGCGGAGCGTTTATCGCCTGCCGGGGTTTGGCGTGAGGGGCGGCGCCGGCTGGACGCTTCGTCTTAAGCGGTTGGAAACGACGTAGGCGCCGGAAATCACCGCTGCCGCAGGTCCCAAAAAGGGGATCACCAGCTTCAGGGTTACCCAGAACTTGGAATCTTGCGGGACGAAGATCCAAACCGGAACGAGGATCGCCATCATCACGATCGCCATCCTGGTAAGTTGGAACCACAACTTATGAAAGAATCGCGCGGTGGTCGCGCGATCGGGCAGGTCCGAGTTCGCAATTCCAAACAACCTGCCCACAAGAGCCGAGGAGAGCAGCATGGCCACAGGGAGCCCAATCGTGAAACAGGTTACGATGGCTAGCCCCAGCGACAGGAAAATGATTGGTGTGGGGAGAGTCGAACCACCCTCGGAAATCATGAAGTACATCCCAGGCGCGCAGGTGACGACGATGACCGGGATGGCGACGAGAGCGACGATACATGCCCAGGCAGCATACTGCCCGAAGGAACATTTCTGACTGAGGGCGGCCATCTCCGCCTTCTCGTCATCGCTGTAGCCGAAACCCGGCCAGTAACCCCCCGACGTGAAAGCCAACGTCATATTGAAGGCCCAGTAGCGTACAAGCAGCGCGATCCAACGCTCCAGAGTGGATCGTGAACCTGGAGGGGCGTCCATTTTTCGATCTCCTTTCGATCCCAGTCATCCCAATCGCGCGTGGTCCAACCGTTGATTTCATCCAGGTGGGGATTCGCCTCTTGCCCCGTTTGCAGATTGCGCGGAGAGGTTTAAGCCGGAATCTCCTTTTTCGGCATCGGTTCCAGGAAATTGTATCGCTCCTGAGGCGGATTGCAAGACCAGGGCAACTATTGTGTCGAAAAAACCAACGGCCGTGATGGAAAATCCGGGCGATTTACCGCCGTCCTTGCGTTGCCCGCCTCATCGAGAGCCCTCCAAGTCAATTGCGTCCACACCTATCCATCCTCCATTGTCCTCCGTGATTCGGATTCGCGGCGTTACAGTGGATCGGCTAGTTTGCCGGAAGCGGCAACTGCGAAATCCTGCGCAGCAACGTCGTCGGCGCGTTCATGCACTCATAAACAGCGGCGATTCAGAAGGTCCGAGAATTCAGAATCATCATTCAAGAAATATGGGCTGATAAAGATGCGATGATGAAGCGCCGGAGCTGTTCTTTACGCCTTGGCCGTAACGAATTGGCGGAGCCACTGCATCATCTCCGCCGCTTTTTCCTCGGTGTCGGCCTGGACCGAAAGCCTCAGCACCGGCTCGGTCCCCGAGAAGCGTAGCAGCGCCCAATTGTCGTTTTCCAGGAACATCTTTATGCCGTCGGCGTACGAGATTCGGTCCACCGGGTAGCGTCCGATGTGTCCGCCAACACTCTCTTTGAGCCTGCGCGGCACGGCGATGCGCATCTCCGGCGTGGCTGGAATGGCTTGTTCCAGGTCGTGCAGCGTTCCGGTAATGGCATACACGCGCTTGCGCAATTCAGAGATCTTCTGGCCGGTGCGGGCCAGCATTTCAACCACCAGGGCAGACGCGAAGATGCCGTCCTTGCCCAGAATGTGTCCGCGGATGGTGAGCCCGCCTGAAGATTCGCCGCCGAGCAGCAAGTTATGCTGCTGCATCGCGTAAACAATGTGTTTGAAGCCGACCGGAACCTCGTAGCATGGTTCGCCCATGGAACGGGCCAGACGGTCGAGCAAATGCGTGGTGGCGAGGTTGCGCACCACTCCGCCGCGCTCGCCGCGCACCTCGTGGAGATACCAATAGAGCAACACCAACAGGTCGTTGACCGAGATATATCGGCCCATTTCGTCGAGGATCGCGATGCGGTCGGCGTCGCCGTCCATGGCCAGGCCCACGTCATAGCCGTCCTCTTCCATCTGCGAGCTCAGGAAGCGAAGCGCTTCCAGGCTGGGCGCGGGCGAGCGGCCTCCAAACAAGGGATTGTGGCGCTCGTGAATGAAGGTGACCCGGCAGCGCGCTTCTGTCAAAACCGTTCCCAGCGTAAGCTGTCCCACTCCATACATTGGATCCACGATCACCTTGAGGTTGGCTTTGCGAATTGCTTCCAGATCGATCAGCGCCTCGACGGCATCGACGTACTGGTTGGTGAAATCTTTGCGCCGGACAATCCCGGCCTCGAGGGCCAGGTCGAGTTCCAGCTTGATCACGTCATTCGGCGTCAGGGCGTTGGTTTCGGCCTCGATCTGTCGCGTCTCGTCGTCCAGAAGGAGCGATCCGTCGCTATGAAAGACTTTGAGTCCATTCCATTCCGGCGGATTATGACTGGCGGTAAAAACCAGGCCGTAGGCAGAGCCCTCGATCGCCGTTGCGTAGGTGACAAGCGGCGTAGGCGCGTCCTCGTTCAGCAGGATGGCGGGAATGTTATTGCCGGCAAAAACCTCGGCTGACGCTTCGGCTGCCTGTTTCGACAGGAAGCGCCGGTCGTAGCCGATCAAGACGCCGTGACTTTCGGCCTCGCGCCGGGTAATCTTATTGCTCAATGCCTGGCTCAGGCGCCGGACGTTGTGCATGGTGAAACCTTCGCCGATGATGGCGCGCCAGCCGCCTGTTCCAAAGGCGATCAGGTTTTGTTCTTCTTCCCGCCGCGGGCGATACAGACGCTTTTGAAGAATGAACCTGGCCTGTTCCAGATCCTGCGCGGTGTTGATGCCCTGCACCTCATCCTGGTCGTAGAGTTGATAGCTCGCGATCCGGCAGCCGCGCCGGATGAGCTGATGCACGCAATCGGTAAGCTGGTTTTCACCGTCGCGCGGCGCAACGGACAGCTTGCCGAGCGCGGCCCCGAGGATCCCGGCATCGACCACATACGCGCCGGCGTTCAGCTCGTGAATCTCGCGCACCTGAGCCGAGGCGTCTTTGTCTTCGATGATATCGATAATCTCGCCCGATGCGTCGCGAATGATGCGCCCGTAAGGCAACGGGCGGTCTACGTTGGCCGTGAGCACCGTGAGATGCGCCTTCCGCAATCGATGGCGGTTGAGCAGTCCGCGAATCGTGCCGGGCCGGAGCAGCGGCGTATCGCCATAGAGGATGAGCAGATTGCCGGGAAAATCGCCGAGCAGCCTGCATACGCGCAAAACTGCGTCGCCGGTGCCGAGCGGCTCTTGCTGGACGACATAGTTGTATCTCTCGCCCAACAGTGACCGCACCTGCTCCTTGCGGTCGCCAACCACGATGTAGATGTCCTCGGCGCGGACAGCCTGAAGCGCGTTTTGCAACACGCACTCGAGGATGCTGCAGTCGCCCAGGGTTTCCAGAATCAGCGGCTGGCCATCGGCGCTGATGGTCTCCTTGCCCGCCGCCAGAATCACGGCCTTCAATCCGCCGTTGGTCGCGGGAGTCGTGCATTCCAGAGCTTCTGTTTGCGTCATTTCAACCATCGCGAATCCTCCGGATCAGCTGTCAATTAAACGATTCCTGCGTCAGTCCAATCTGTTGCCAGGGCTTATCTTCTCCTCGGATCGGAATGAAACGCGAGAAAATCGGCGCGGGCAGCGCGAAGATTGGTCTGCCCGATCTTTTGCACCATCAACAAGTGCACAGGCATTGTAAATGACCCGCCCCGGAAAACTTGGCCGCAAAAGATTGGAGGTTTCGGCCTGCGTGGTTCGGTTTGTGCCCCTTTGGTGGGCATGATTGCGGTTAATGTAACTCAAGTGATGATCTCCAGCAAGAGCCTTGAGACTGGAGCGTAGGTCAGATCGCTGCATACGGCCGCAAACTCAGCTGGCGTGCGATCGGCCAACGCCGAGTGTGGCCGGTTGTGTCTCGCCAAAGTGTGCCATGAACGGCTGACGGACTTCGACTCCTGGAAACGCACAGATCAAGCCGCCGTTTCAGGATCTGCCTGGAGGCCGATCAGCCGGGCGGCGTTCTCCCAGTACACCTTGCGAAGAATCAGCTCAGGCAACCCAATGCCGTAGATGCACCAGCGGCCCTGCGCGGGCTTCGACGCCGGCGTATATTCGAAGTACTCATCTTCGCTTTCGAGGAACCGGAAGTAGATCTCGTAGAGTTCATCGCCGAAACGCTGTTGTGGGGTGTTTGCATCGCTGCTCGCATCGGTGCCGAACACGATTCGATCCTGATACCTGTCGAAAAACTTGCGCGCGGTATGGGGCTGCCGGCCTAACTCGGCGATACGGGCAGCTATGTCCACGTGCATATTCGGGTGCTCGTCCAGGCACTCCGATACATATTTTAGATTCTCTGCGTCGGCTACATGCAGACAAACGAACTGTGTGCGTGGATGACGGCGCATCACTCTGCGCCGCGCCTCCTGGATGTCGAGATTGCTCGGAAAGTCCCGCCCATGGAACGACCAGTCGGGATGTGCGTGAAGTTCCTCCCAACGCTCGTTGAAGCGGTCGATGGGCAGGAAAAACGCTTCCGGGTCGGAGCTGTGAATCGCCACCGGCATGTTGAGCGCTCCGGCTGCCTCCCACATTTCATCAAATCGCGGGTCGTCGATCGCGATCAGCTTGTGCGTTCCCTTTTCGCGCAGAAACAGACCCAGGGTTTTCAGTACCTTCAGGCCTTTTGCGCCGCTTCGGTGCGCGCTTTCGATCAGTTCCGCCTGCAGCCGCGAATAGCCCGGGTCCGAGGCCTTGTCCCACGCCGGTTCTGTAAACACGATGAACCGTCCGGGATGAGCGTCCTGGAGCTTGTGAATCGCCACGCGAACACCCTCTCCATAACCCCCTGTCAGGTCGACCATCGTGCTTATGTTTTTCCGCTCCATCACCCCAAGACAGGTCTCGGGGCTGATTTGAAATCGCACCGCCCCCGGGGCTCCATTCCGGTCTCCTTCGGTGATGTGAGTATGAAAATCGATGAGCGGGAAGCTGCAACGGGAAACCGGATGGCTGGGCAGATGAAGCATGCTCTTCGGTTCGTACTCTTCCAGCGGCAGTCCTGCGAACTCTGCTGGCCGGTCGTCATTTCCTGAACCGGGTGCTCCCGCCGGCTTGACTGCCGATGCCATCTCCCCGGCGCCGAATCCGAGCATGGTCGTGCCCAGCGCTATGAATTTTCTTCGATTCATCGAATATCTCCAGAGTCCTACTTCGCCCCACTATAGCGCTCCTTCGCGGCAGGGTCATAGAGCGTCGTTACCACACCGCTAACGGAGATGCCCAGCGTGTGCAGGACGGTCAGGACCTTGCCGATCTGGCAGGTTTCCTTGCCCTTTTCGAGGTCGATGACAAAGCGCAGTCCCGTGCCGGAGGTCAGCGCCAAATCCTTTTGCGTGACGCCCAACCGCTTCCGGCTCGCCCGGGCGATCTGACCGATCTCTTGCGCTGTATATCTCACTGGCTTACCGCGAATATTCCCGTACGGGAATATTCATATTTCTTCGGAGCAAAGTCAAAGAGAAATTACCGTACGGGAACAGATCGCACAATCAAACCAGCTTTATGCGAAAGATTCCCGTTCGGGAACTTTCAGGTGCCTTCTTGGGGGATGAGTATCGAGTCTGTTCAGGGAGTGCATATGGTCACGCCGAATGGAGCTTCGGAACCGCCCAGTTAAGATGCCACTGCGATTCGGGTGGCGGGGGAGTGCTTTGGGCTTCAAAGAATTCTCTCATCGATTCGAATTCACTGAGCCGCGGCTCGACCTCATCGTGCCAGATGCGCTCGATTTCGGCAAAAGACAGCGGCTTTCGCTTTTTCGGTTCCACTGCCTGGTATTCGGCCAGCATCGTCTTTACTTCTCGGCCAAGCCACCTGACTTCGTCCGCCACCATTCTCTCTCCCGTTCGCCGGCTCGCTTTTCGTGCTGTCGCTCCCATACCGTAGTGCCGTCCGGAGGCTCCTTCTTCGGGCATTCGAGAGAAATCGATCCCACCTGGCTCTAGTGCCCAGAGGAGGGATGTCTCCACTTTGCCGGCATGGTCACCACCTTCGCCGCCTTCGTCAAAACCAGGCTGGTTTGCCTCGAAATCGGGGAGCCCTAAAATGCGCATTGAAAAATGGGGCTGAATCAAACCGATAATCGTCTTCAGATCCTTCCAATTGGGTCCGTAATGCCCGGTTAACAGCACGGCGGCGTGGAATCCCAAGGCATCAACAGCGCGAATGTGGTAACAAACATTCTTGAAGTGAATCCAGGGCGGAAACGCCGTGAGCCACGGCCTCTGCTCGCCGATCCTCTCAAATGCCCATATGGCGTAACCGCCGCACTCGTGGATGTGCCAGTAGTCGGGAGGCGCGACGATACCTCCGTGTGTGCGCGCAGCCGCGCAGCAGATTCCATGGGCTTTGATTCCGTCTAACCCTAACACGCTGTGGGGACCGTGAGGCTCGCATATCCCATACGGAAGGTAAACCACCGGGGCTTCCCGGAACGCAGCTTCCAACTCGTCTGGAAACATATGCTCCCATCTGACTTCTCTCATTCGGAATCTCCTTATTCAGCAACGATTCGCTTGAATTGTACTGCTTTTCAAGGGAACTGAAAGACCATCTCCGCAACCGGTAAAAACCAGCTTGTCAGCGCCGATGCAAAAAACGCCATGATGCCGATTGAAAAATCCCCCGCCCTCTGGCGGTAAGCCACCGGTCCGATTCTGGAGACAGAGGAGGGCCGGCATTGCTGAGAGGTAAAGATATTGCTGAGGAGTAAAGAAGTGGTAATTTTGACTAGTCCATCATGCCCGGCAGGAATCACTTTCAGGAGAAAGCGCCGGATCATTCTGACGGCGAGCAGATGCACTGGGGGGCGCCTGGGAATCTGGATAAGCGCCTTGCAACGAACGCGCGCCGGTCGTACGTCATGCGCCGAAGATCATGAACCAGGAGATGACCGATGAACCCATACTGCAGGCGGTTGATTTCAACCGCCCTGGCCTTCTTTTCCATTTCAGTTTGCGCCGGCGCGCAGCCGCCCGCGATTGGGCACGGACCTTTTTTCAACGTTCTCGATTACGGAGCGCATAACGACGGCTCCGCCAATGCCGCCGATGCATTTCGCGCGGCGATTGCCGCAGCGAAGCAGGCTGGCGGAGGCACAGTCTTCGTGCCCGCCGGCCATTACGTCTCCGGGCCCATTGAAATGGTAAGCAATCTTACTCTGTACTTCGATGCCGGCGCCTTCGTCCAGTTTCCGGCCGTCATGCTTCCGTTTACTCCTGGGCGGCAACAGGGAATCGAGACGCTGACGCCGGTTCCGCTCATCGGCGGTCACGACCTTGAAAATGTGGCCCTAACCGGCCGCGGAGTCCTGATGAGCAACAACGACGACTGGATGAAACTTCACGGCAGGCAACAGGCGTTGGGCGACGATCCGGGCAGCGCAAATGGACCGCACTGGGAAAATCTGCTCAACAGCCTGGAGGCAGGCACGCCAGTCACGGAGGACGAATACAGGAACGTCGCCGCGGAGTTGCGCCCGGCCTTCATCCGTTTCATGAACAGCAGGAACATTCTGGTCGATGGCCTCCGGATCATCGGTTCGCCCATGTGGACGGTGGATTTGCTCTACAGCGAGAACGCCGTGGTGCAGAATCTGGTGATTGAAACCTATCCAGGCGTGCAAACCGATGGGATAGTCGTTGACTCCAGCAGGTTCGTGAGAATATCGAACGACTATATTGACACCGGAGATGACGGCATCGTGATCAAATCGGGCAAGGATGCCGACGGACTCCGGGTCAACCGGTCAGCCGAAGATGTTGCCATCACAAACTGCACCGTGCATCATGCGCATGGGGCGGTCTCGATCGGCAGTGAGACCTCCGGCAGCATCCGCAACATTGTGGCCAACAATATAACGGTCAAGGACACAGAAAACGGAGCGCGGATCAAGAGCCGCCGCGGCCGGGGCGGCGTCGTCGAGGACATACGATTCGACAACTGGACGATGGAGAATGTGGGCGAGGCGATCGTTGTCACGAACTACTACTTGATGGAGGGCGAGAGGCGCACGTCGGGACAGCCTGTTTCGAACAGGACTCCAATCTTCCGTAACATTGCCGTGAGCCACATGACAATCGATGGCGCCAGGACCCTGATCGACATTGAAGGCTTGCCTGAGATGCGCATCCAGAATCTACGTATCAGCGATGTGATCGGAACCGGCAAGGTGGGCATGAAAGCGGCCTACACGGATGGGCTGGAGTTGCACGATGTGCAGCTGAATCCGGCGTCAGGTCCCGCATTCAAGGTGGAGCACTCCAGCAACCTGGAGCTTGATGACGTGACAACCCGCAAGCCCTTGCCAAAAACGCCCGTAATTCGCCTGGAGGATACGGCAGGCGCCGTTGTCCGGAACAGCAGGGCGTTTCCGGGTACGGGCACGTTCGTCTCAACGAAGAAAGGTGAGTTGCAGAAGATCATCCTCGAAGGGAATGCGCTTGAAAACGCCGCAACTCCGGCTCAGGAATCAGACTCCGGCGCCAGTAGCGAATGAACCCAGTTGGATGCCTGGCAGGCACATCGCTGGATGAACAGGCACGTTCTGCGTGCGATCCAGGCGACTTCTCTTTGTAGAGCACCAATCCTGTTGGGTTCCAAAGCACCAGCTCACTATCGCTTGCGTCGCCTCAAAGTGGACGTATATAACCTCGGAACCATACGGCCAACTCGACCTCAGACATTTCACCCGCCGCCACGGCCAGCATTGTCGTTACAGCTTCCTGATCGCTTGCTATCAGGTCGTATCCATGATCAAGCAGGAAAACGTAGGCCACAACAAAGGCAGTACGTTTGTTTCCGTCGACAAATCCGTGGTTGCGGGAGATGCCATAAGCATAGGCCGCCGCGAGATCGGCAGGGTCAGCAGCGCCATAGCCCACGAGATTCTGCGGCCGATGAAGGGCCGACTGCACCAGCGCCATATCGCGCACGCCTGACATTCCACCATGTTCCGCCAGTTGCTCATCGTGGATCGCCAATGCAGTCTTTTCAGTTACCCATTTCCAACCAGGCTTTGTCACTTTGCCAATTCTCGAAGAACATCCCGGCGCTCACGCATGACCTTGCGAGCTAGCCCCATTTGACGTTCAAAGTCTGGATCATAGGGGGTGATCCTGAACCCTTCGGGAGACTCGGTCAGGAAGAGCGAATCACCTTTCACAACCTTGAGCCGCGTCAATATTTCCTTCGGCAGCACAATACCGGAAGAACTGCCAACTGTTGTGACCTTCAGCTTCACCATTATTACCTCCATTATAATGATTATAACGCAATATCGAAATCCCTGATTGCCGGGCCGCCGGCAGTTGCGGAATCCCATGCCAGGGCAAATCTAAGCTTGGGTCGACCCTCGGCGGAGGGTAGCGGAGCTGGGGGCGGCGTGAAGGCGGTTGAGTTTCAGTACCGTGAGCAATGGAGAAGATACCCAGCATGAAGATTATTCTGCTATGCCTGGCCCTGAAACCGGCAGATTTCGCCAGCCTGGCCGGCATTCGGAAACATATCCCGCGACCCCGCCCACTCAGCGGCTTGCACCCGCCCCCCGGTCTAGGTATCGTTGTCATTTAGTTGAGTTATTCCCGGAAAGACATTCATGGACGTTCTAAAACGGCTTTTCGAGCAGCATTACAAGTTGCCCACCGAAGACGTGCAGCCGCTACAGGGCCAGCTCGGCGGCTCGGGGCGTGCCATTATCCGGCTAAGCGGCGGGGGATCGAGCGCCATCGGCATTCTATATTCCGTGCGCGAGGAGAATGTCGCCTTCCTTGAGTTCTCCCGGCATTTTCGCCGCCGCGGATTGCCGGTGCCGGAGATCTATAACGAGGATTTGAGCCAGGGCGCCTACCTTGAAGAGGACCTGGGCGATACCACACTCTTCGATTTTCTTAGCCGAAATCGTGCCGGCGAAACCATCTTTCCGCAGGCCATTGAAGCTTATCGCAAAGTGGTGGCCGTATTGCCGCGTTTTCAGGTCGAGGCGGGCCGCGATCTGAACTACAAAGTGTGCTATCCGCGCTCCAGCTTCGATCGCCAGTCCATCGCCTGGGATCTGAACTATTTCAAGTATTATTTCTTGCGGCTCGCCGGCATACCCTTCAACGAACAGGCACTGGAGCTTGATTTCGGCCGCCTGACGAAGTTTCTGCTGGCCGCCAACCACGATTATTTTCTCTATCGGGATTTCCAGTCGCGCAATGTAATGTTGCGCGACGGTCAGCCGTTCTTTCTCGACTACCAGGGCGGCCGCAAAGGCGCGCTGCAATACGACATCGCGTCTCTCCTCTACGATGGCAAGGCCGATTTGCCGCCGGAGTTGCGCCAGGAATTGCTCGACCACTATCTCGACTGCCTTGGTGCCTTTATCGACTTCAAACGCGACGCGTTCATGGAGCACTATTACGCGTACGTTTACGTGCGCATCATGCAGGCGCTGGGCGCCTACGGTTTCCGGGGCTTCTATGAGCGCAAGGCCCATTTTCTGCAGAGCGTGCCCTACGCGCTGAAGAACCTGCGCTGGCTTGCTGATAACGTCAAGCTGCCCATCGATCTGCCGGCGCTGATGGACGCCTTCCAGGGCATGTCGGCATCGGAAAAATTGCAGGGCCTGGCTTCTTCGGCAGATCTTCTGACGGTGCGGATCTTCAGTTTCTCATTCCACGGTGAAAAGCCTGCCGATGAGACAGGGAACGGCGGCGGATTTGTCTTCGATGCCCGCAGTCTTCCCAATCCCGGGCGTGAAGAACAATTTCGGCAGTTGACCGGCAAGGACGCGGCGGTTATCGACTACCTTAATCAGCAGGAGACCGTGCACCAGTTTCTCGCCAGCGTCTTGTCGCTTGTGGAGTCCAGCGTGAGCAACTATCAGCGCCGCGGCTTCAAGAACCTGATGGTATCGTTCGGCTGCACCGGCGGCCAGCACCGCTCGGTGTATCTGGCGGAGCAGTTGGCGAAGCATTTGCGCGGCAGCGACAGGGTGGAAGTGGTAGTCCGGCATATCGGGCTGGAAAAAACCGATCCGGAGAAAATGGGCAAATGAAGGCCATGATTCTGGCCGCCGGCCTGGGCACGCGCCTGCGGCCGCTCACCGACGACCGCCCCAAAGCGCTGGTAAAAGTTGCCGGCCGCACGCTGCTGGAGATCGCCCTCTCTCGCTTGCGCGTCTTTGGCGTGCGCGAGGTGATTGTGAACGCGCATCACTTCGCCGACATGATTGTCGATTATCTGAAAGCCAACGACAATTTCGGCATGCAGTATTGAAGTCTCTCGCGAGGAGATTCTGCTCGACACCGGTGGCGGCTTGAAAAAGGCCGCCCATTTCTTTCTTGATTCCGATGCGAGTTTGCAAGAGCCGTTCATTTTGCACAACGTCGATGTCATCAGCACCATCGATCTCGGGCGCATGATGCGGTTTCATACCGACCACGGCGCCCTCGCCACGCTGGCAGTTCAAGACCGCGCGACTTCGCGCTATCTGCTCTTTGACGAGCATGGCCGGCTCTGTGGCCGTCGAGCTGGGCGCGACGCAAAGGCAGAAGTGGTCCGGCGAGCCCTCGAGTTGCAGCCCCTGGCCTTTTCCGGCATCCATGTCATCTCACCGCGTATCTTTGCGAAGATGGACGAGGAAGGCTCCTTTTCCATCATCAACGCCTATCTGCGTCTCGCGGCCCAGAAGGAAGAGATCATCGCCTTTCGCGCCGATGAATACTATTGGCGCGATCTAGGCCGGCCAGAGGACATCCTGCAAGCCGCAAAGGACTTGGCGGATGGAAAGTTCTCCATCGCTTGACGCCGCAGCGCTACCTCCGGACGAGACTAAAGGGAAAGGATCGAATGGGGGAGCAACGAAGCAGGGAAGGGAATTGGCAGGCATAGCCCAGTCGCCTGCGATAGCTACTCGGAGAGCCATTGCATGGCTCGATTGACGATATCGAGCATCGCCGGCCTTCTGCTGGTTCCTGACCGGAGACCGGCGGTGACCCGGTCCGTCCAAGAGAAAGTTTGTGATTGGAGGATTTGCGATGAGAGCAGCGATTTTCGATTCCCGGTCGAGCACTCCCGGAGGTTGGCTTTTCATTGAAGATATCCCGCAGCCTCAGCCGCAATCCGGAACCGTGCTCCTCAAGGTCATCGCCTGTGGTGTCTGCCGCACCGATCTCCACATCGTCGAAGGCGACCTGCCGCCAATCCAGCCGCGCATCATCCCCGGTCATCAGATCGTCGGCGAGGTGCTGGAAGGCGCAACCAAGGAACTGCCGATAGGAACGCGCGTCGGCGTCTCCTGGATGGGCGGAGTGGACGGCGACTGCTGGTTCTGTCGCCACGACATGGAGAACCTCTGCGACCACCCCATATTCACCGGCTACACGGTCAACGGCGGCTATGCGGAGTACGCATCGGTTCGCGCCGACTTCGCCATCCCATTGCCGGCGGGCCTCGACGCTGCCCACGTTGCACCCCTCCTATGCGCGGGCATCATCGGCTTTCGCAGCCTCCGCGTCGCTGGCGTCGAGCGCGGAGAACGCGTCGGTCTCTTCGGCTTTGGGAGTTCGGCATCGCTGGCCATTCGCATCCTTCAGTCCTGGGATTGCGAGGTCTATGTAGTCACTCGCGGAGAGTCTCACCGCGGGGCCGCTGAGTCGCTCGGCGCCACCTGGGTCGGCAACGAAGATGCAAAGCCTCCCGTGGTGCTTGATCGCGCCATCACCTTCGCTCCCAGCGGGAAGGTCGTCCTCAGCGCTCTGTCCTCGCTGCGCAAAGGTGGAGTAGTCGCCATCAACGCCATTCACCTGGACCAGATGCCCGCCTTCGACTACGACAAGCTGCTCTGGGGCGAGCGCCAGATTCGCAGTGTGGCCAACATGACGCGGCAGGATGCCCGCGACTTCCTGGCCTTGGCCAACGATCTGAATTTCCGTCCTCGTGTCGCCACATTCCCTCTAGAGGACGCGAACAACGCGCTCGAAGCGGTCAAGCATGAAACCGAGAGTGGACCGGCAGTCATCGTACTTTAGCAGAGAGTCGTTTCGTCCAACGGCTGCAATGCCGGCCACCGGCACGCAGTTTCAAATCTTCAGCGGCCCCAAGGCCAACTACTACACCAACGGCAGCGGCGTCACCATCAACTCCAACCTCTCCCCTGGCGCAGGATTCCATCAGGTCAACCAGGTTGGTCCGTAGCTCTGAGCCCCTTTGTTAAGGGAACGGCCCCGGCACGAGACAAAGAATTGGAGCCAAAAACGACAATAGACCACATCACACCGCTTTGGCGGGTAACGTGGTCCATTTGCGCTTTTACTGACGCGCTATTCTTGCTAACCGGTGCTCATGCTATCCATCGGCGGCCAACTCCGCCGAATCGCGAGACAGCTACTTGTGCTCCTCAATCCAAATGTATATCTTCTCCAATCCCCCACGCAGCAGCCGCGAACGCCTCCAGCTCAGTTTTTCGGCGATAAAACGATTGTCCGAGTTCCGCCAGGCCCTCAAAGGGCCCGGCAATTTGCTTGATCGTATTCCTCTTGCAGCTGATCTGCAGGTCAGCCCAGTTTCTTTGAGCCGTAAGCCCGTGCAGCTATGATAACGTCAGTTTAACGCTCAGGCGATTGCGGAGTGACAGGCAGGTGTAGCAACGAATTGGCTGTTCCGGGAATGTAGCAAAAGGAGACGGAATTCTATGAGTTCGGTCAGGGTTGGTGACAAACTGGTTGGTGATGACCAGCCTTGTTTCATCGTTGCTGAGATCGGCATCAACCACAGCGGTGACATCGATCTCGCCAAACGATTGATCAGCGTTGCCGTAGCGGCTGGCTGTGACGCCGTCAAGTTCCAGAAGCGCACCGTCGAAGTCGTGTACACCCCCGAAGAGCTGGCCAAGCCGCGCGAAAATCCCTTCGGCCCCACCAATGGGGACCTGAAATTCGGCCTCGAATTCGGTCAGGAGGAGTACCAGGAGATTGATAGATTCTGCAAGTCGGTAAAGATGAAATGGTTTGCCTCGCCGTGGGATGAGGGATCGGTTGATTTCCTTGAGCAGTTCGCCTTGCCGGTCTACAAGATCGCCTCTGCCTCACTCACCGACGACAACCTGCTGCGGCACATCCGCAAGACGGGAAAGCCGGTGATCCTCTCCACCGGAATGAGCACCTATGACGAGATCGATCATGCCGTCGAGGTCCTGGGCAAAGAAGATCTCATTCTGCTGCATGCCACCAGCACCTACCCGGCGAATTACGACGAGCTCAATCTTCGCGCAATCCCGATCATGGCCGCGCGTTACGGCGTCCCGGTCGGCTACTCCGGCCACGAAACCGGCATTCCTACCAGCGTCTGCGCGGCTGCGCTGGGCGCCTGCTGTGTTGAACGCCACATCACCTTGGACCGTGCCAGTTGGGGCTCCGATCAGGCCGCCTCGCTCGAGCCGAATGGCATTACCAGGCTGGTGCGCGATATTCGCCTTTGGGAGCAGGCTAGAGGCGACGGCATCAAGCGCGTGTACGAGCGCGAGGTGCCCATCATCAAGAAACTTCGCCGTGTCGGCGCGGCGGTGTAGTCCGGCATGACTGAAGCCGATTCCAAGAAGGCCAGCCTGCAGCGCATCCGGGCAGTCGCGCTCGATGTTGACGGGGTGCTCACCGATGGCGGCCTCTGGTGGGGACCCAGCGGTGAAGAGTGGAAGCGCTTCTGCTTCGCTGACATCATGGGCGTCTCGCTGGCGCGGCGTGCCGGGCTGGAACTGGCGCTCATCTCCGGCGAGGATAGCCCTCTTGTCGACCGCTTTGCTCAGAAGATGCACATCCGCCACGTCGCGAAAGGCTGCCGCGACAAGGCTACGGCGCTGCGGGAGTTTGCAGCCGCGGCCAATCTTGAGCTGGCGGAGATTTGCTATATGGGAGACGATGTGAACGATCTGCCCGCAATGCAGATTGCCGGCTTCTCCGCCGCCCCGGCCAACGCGGCGCAGGAAGTACTTGCCCGCGCTGACTTCATTGCCAGGAGCGCCGGAGGCAACGGCGCAGTTCGTGAACTGATGGATGCCCTCCTGGCTGCGCGGGGCTTGTCCGCGCAACAGGTCTTCACCAAATCTTGAACCTGAAACCAGTTTCTGAACACAGCCACGGTTGAACTCATGAAGCTTTCCGATTACGTTGTCCGCTTCATTGCCGAACAGGGCGTGAAGCATGTCTTTCTGGTCACCGGCGGCGGCGCCATGCACCTCAACCAGTCGCTCGGCGCTGAGCCTGCCATTGAGCCTGTCTGCAACTCGCACGAGCAGGCCAGCGCCATCTGCGCCGAGGCATACTCCAAGGCCACCAATCACCTGGGCGTCTGCATGGTCACCACCGGGCCGGGCGGCACCAACGCCGTCACCGGGGTCGCCGGCGCCTGGCTTGATTCGACTCCTGTCCTGGTTGTCTCCGGCCAGGTCAAGCGGCCCGACCGCATGTTCGACCATGAAGGCCATCCCCTGGGCATGCGCCAACTCGGCGTGCAGGAAGTGGACATCGTTTCCATCGTCAAGCCCATTACCAAGTACGCGGTCACGGTTCTTGAGCCCAACGACATTCGCTACCACATGGAGAAGGCTCTTTACCTTGCCCTCAACGGTCGTCCCGGTCCGGTGTGGATCGATATCCCGCTCGACGTTCAAGCCTCGCCCATCCCGGACCCCTCCACCCTGCGCGGCTTCGATCCCGCGGAACTCGAAGCGCATCCCGGTACCGCAAACCTCGAGCAGCAAGTCAGCCTGCTTATTGACAAGCTCAACCAGGCCCAGCGCCCGCTGCTGTTTGCGGGCAATGGCATTCGCCTCGCCCACGCTGAAAAGGAGTTCGAACAACTGCGCGCAACGCTCGCTATCCCCACCGTAGCCACATGGTGTGCGGCCGATCTGGTCCCCAGCAGCGATCCCACCTATGTCGGCCGTCCAGGCTCCGTGGCTGCCCGGGGCGCCAACTTCGCGCTCCAGAACTCTGACTTCCTGCTCGCCATCGGTGTTCGGCTCGATTTTGCCATCACCGGATATGCCCCGCAAAATCTCGCTCGCGAGGCCCATAAGGTCGCCGTTGACATCGACGCCGCCGAGCTCCAAAAGCTTCATCCGCATTTGCAGCAGCCCATCTGCGCGGATGCCCGGCTATTCCTCGCTGAACTCCTCCGTCAGCGCGCCTCCATTCGCTCCCTGGACCGTTCCGCCTGGGACGCTCGCTGCGCCGGCTGGAAGACTCGCTATCCCGTGGTCACCGATGAGCACCGCAACCCCGACAGCAAGGTAAGCATCTTCCATCTTGCCGAGGTCATTGGCACGGAATCCAATCCCGATGATCTCCTGGTTTCCGGCAGCTCGGGCAGCGGGATCGAGATCTTCTTGCTCGCCTGTCCCACCCGCAGCCGTCAGCGCATCTACCATACCGCCGGCCTCGGAGCCATGGGCTTTGGCTTGCCCACGGCCTTGGCCGTCTCCATCGCCGCCGGCCGCCGGCGCACCATCCTCGTCGATGGCGACGGCGGATTCCAATTCAATATTCAGGAGCTGGAGACCGCCTCCCGCCTCAACCTTCCCGTAAAGTTCTTCGTCCTCAACAACGACGGCTACGCCTCCATCCGCGCCTCGCAGACCGGCTATTTCGGCAAGCCGAATATCGGCTGCGACCGCCGCACCGGCCTTACCGTTCCGGATATGAGCAAGGTGGCCGCGGCCTATGGCATCCCCTGCATCGTGATTCCCGATCAGAAGAACCTGCGCCGGGATGTCAGGCGCGCGCTGGCCATGGAAGGTCCTGTCGTGGTTGACGTCCATGTCATCCCCGACGAGATGCGCTCACCGCGTCTCCAGTCCTACCAGAAGCCCGACGGCTCCATGGTCTCCAAACCCCTCGAGGATCTCTTCCCCTTCCTCCCCCGCGAAGAGTTCCTCGCCAACATGATTGTCAAGCCGCTGCCTGAATAGGTAGCGGGTCAGTTTGAAGGGTACGGGCTTCAGCCCGTACATGAACGGAATAGGTAGTGGGCCAGTTTGAAGGGTACGGGCCTCAGCCCGCACACGAACTCATCTAAATGAACGCGGGCTTTATTGAGGACTGCATAAGTAATGTCCGGACAAACGCGCCGGAGGCGCAGAGTTGGTTAGCCCCGCGCTTCAGCGTGGGGGAAAGGGATTCCACAAGCTCGTTACGGAGTCCCGTAGGGACGGTGCAGGAACATTATTTATGCAGGAACCAATAGCCCCTGAGGGACTGCTTTTTCAAACTGACCCACGACCGACGAACAGCGAATGCTTACAAAGGCAGGAGGATCTGTTCATGGATTCAACACTCGCGCCGATCTTCCTTCACGAATCCGTAGACGACGTGCGGCGGCGCGAGCAAACTGCGCTCGAAGAACTGTTGGCCTTGCGTCAGCGCAGAGTCGTACTGGTCGGCGCAGGCACGCTTGGCAAACGCGCGCACTCCCTCCTGGGCGAAATTGGCTGCCAGGTGCTGGCTTTCACTGACAATAACGCCGCAATCTGGGGCACCCGGATCGATGACACACCAGTGCTTCCTCCCGCACAAGCCGCTTCTCTTTATGGTGAGTCGGCCCTCTTTCTCGTGACCATCTGGAACGACCGCCATTGGTTCGCCGAGACTCATGCGCAGCTTCGCGGCCTCGGCTGCACCCTGATCTCGACCTATGCGCCGTTATTCTGGAGATTCCCTGGCAGCTTCTTGCAGCTTCTGCTTCTGAATGAGCCTCCGCACAGAGTCTATTTGGATGCCGATTCAGTTCTCCGTGCTGAAAAACTCTGGGCCGATCAGGATTCCCTCCAGGTGTTCCGGGCCAACATTCGCTGGCGGGCGCTCGGGGACGCTCTAGAGATGCCGGGACGTCCGGAAGCGAATACTTATTTCCCGCGCGACATTTTCAGCTTGGGCGAGCGGGATTCTCTGCTCGATTGCGGCGCCTTTGACGGGGATACGGTCGGCCAGGCGCTCGCTTTCACCAATTCCCGCATAGGGGCGATCCACGCCGTGGAAGCGGACTCAATCTCATTTGCTCGTTTGCAGGGATTCGTAAAGGGCCTCCCCGCCAATTTACAGCATCGAATCCATCTCTACCCCTGCGCCGTCGGGCCGGAGCGCGGCTTCGTGCATTTTGAATCCGATGGTACGCTCATTTCCAAAGCCTCGGATAGGGGATCCCTTGTAGAAGTTGTGCCCATCGATGAGCTATTCAGAGAGACGCCCCTGACCTTCATCAAAATGGATATCGAGGGCGCGGAATACGGCGCTCTGCGCGGCGCAGCGAAAGTTATTCAACGCGACCGGCCCATCCTCGCCATCTGCGTCTACCATACTCAAAACGACATCTGGCGCATTCCACTCCTCGTCTGGGAGATGCTTCCCGAGCATAAGCTCTATTTGCGCGCCTACGAAGGCGATGGTTTCCAAACCGTAATGTATGCCGTGCCACAAGGCGAGCGGTACAATTCAGATGGATCGGTTCTGAAGAGGGAGACTCCTGATTAAATATGGGCAAGAGACGAGCGGCCTATTTCGCAGGTAAAGTTGCTGTTGTGACAGGTGGCGGATCAGGGCTGGGTGCCGCTTTTTCGCGCGCATTGGCCGCTGACGGGGCGCGGGTCGTGATCGCGGATATACGCGGGGACTTGGCCGCAAAAGCGGCCTGGGCAGGTCGGCTCATACCCGAAACTGATGTGTTTCCGCTCTTCGCCCAGACGGCTAAACCACCCTCCTAACTCCCGGCAGCCGAACCAGCGGATCAGCTATCAACCATGTGGCGGCACAGGCCAACGGGCCGACGACGCCGAACTTGACCAACGCGGGCGCGGCCCATGGGTGGAGCAGCAGGGTGAGACCCACCAGTACCGGTGGATGAATGATGTAAACGGTATAGGCACGCCGTGAAATCCACTCCCAAAGGCGCGATGGCAGGTTGACGCGGGCGCGGGAGTTGAGCAGAAGGGCAGCGATGATTCCCCACGCCACGAAGGGTTCCCAAAACGCGCGGAGAATGCCCAACGAGGACTGGAAACCGTCGAGGTTGCCGCCGTTCCCAGCAAAGATCAGCGCGAGCGGTAGTACTGGCCACGCGATACAGGCGAGGATGACCCAGAGTTTCGCGTTGTTCCAACCGAGCTGCGGGAGCCAATTGCGGGGCCTGGCTATGACTCCCAGAGCAAACAGGAAGATGTACGAGGCGAAGTCGCCGAACGGGCCCGGATTAGGAGGTAACGCTTCGCGGATCGCGAGTGCGGCTGCTCCTACGCAAACTGCGCCAAGGAGCCACCTCGGCCACGCGGGTACAGGTGATTGAGTCGGCTTTGATCGGAATAGGTTATCGTGCCGCGAAGCGTAGATGCGACGCCAGGGGACCAAGGCCAGGCCGAGTATTAGCAACGCTCCTGCTAACCAGAGCGGTCTGACAATGATTTGCTCCCCATTCCGGAGAAGAATGACCTTGCACGGAAAGTCCTGCACGTGGACCGCGGCCAGGATTGCTGCCATTGAAGGATCAAAGACCGGGCGAAGAGGAGTGAGCAGACGAGCGGATAATGCGGCGAGCGCAACCCCGAGCGTACCAAGGAGCCACCAGCCGATGTGGGGAAATCGCTTCCCCGCGCCCTGCGGAGCCTTTCGCGGCGCGCCGAGGAGCGCGCGCAATGCGCAATAGACGAGGTTGAAGACCAGAAGTGTCAGCACAAACCAGAGAGGCCCGCACAGGAACTTCTTCTGGTGCCAGAGGAGGCCGAAGTCTGGCCAGAAGCCCGCGCCCCCCGCGAAACTCAGCATTGCGTGAGTCAGCGGCCCCAGGGTAAGCGCGAATGCTGCCACGGGCAATCCGAGACGAAGAAAGCGGTCGCCCAAAAAGCGCACATAGCCCTTGCGTTCCAGCGAGGCAGGCGTGAAATAGCCAGCCAGGAGAAACAAAAGGCCCATGAAATAGGCCTGGTTGGTGACGCAAAAGATAGTCAGCAGAAGGCTGGAGGGGCGCACCGTCACTCCAACTTCGTGCCAGTACCAGTCGCCGCTCGCGCCATATGTGATGGCAGTGTGATGCAGGATAACCAATGCAATCATCACCGCGCGCAGGCGGTCAATATATAGGTCGCGCTGAGCCAAGCCTCCAACTGGTTTCAATGAGAAATCTCCGGATCGACGCCCCGAGTAACCGGCTCCGCCAAGATACGATGAGTCGGCCCTCCTCAAGGCACGAGCACGCGGAAAGTCTTCACTCAGGCGGACGGTGTCTCTGAGCGCGAAACTAGGTCTTTTTCGACCAGCTTTTGCCTGAACGAAAAATTCTTGTGGCCGAAGAAGCTGAACAGCACAGTTACTACTGTCAAAATGGCTCCTGCAATATAGGGAGCCAGTTCCGGCCTGTGCAGAGTGTGGCGCAGAATCGGAACCAGAATGGGCAGATCCTGCCAGATCCGATCAGCGCGCTGCTGCCGTATACCCCGAAGCAGCGTATCCATTCAACCAGATAATTCCCGCGGGTGCGAAAAACGAACCACTTATATCCCAGAAAGGCCACGCTGATGGCGATAAAATTCGACAAAACCGCCGCGTACATGTAGCTATATGAGCCCAATCCCCTGAAACGACCAGTTGAGAAGCGCAAAAAGGCCATAGCCGAAGACAGTATTGAATCCGCCCACCAGGATGTAACGCACGAATTGCTTGATCGACTTGTGTGAATCCTGTTTCAAGGTGAGTGAGATCCTTCAGAAGTTGATACGTTCTTTCTCGGTAACCAGGGGACGATTCAGCACAAATGTGTGGATGGAACCCACGTACTCCCCAATAATGCCCAGCGCAATCAGTTGCACCGATCCTAGAAAAAACAGTCCCAGGACCAAGGGAGCAACGCCGACAGAAAAGCTGTTCCAGAAGACGAGCTTGTACACCAGGTAAGCAACTCCCAGCACAAAGCTGATCGCGGCGGAGATGAAGCCGCACCCGATCACCAGCCGCAATGGCACCTTGGAAAGGTTTGTGATGCCAAGCATGGCCAGATCATAGAGAGTATAGAAATTGTTCTTGGTAATGCCGCGCTCGCGCCGGCTCTGTTTGTAGAAAACTTTGGCAATCGGCAGCCCAAGCTCCGCGATCATCCCCCGAAAGTAAGGATAAGGATCGCGGAAGTTAGCGCGGATTTGCTCCACGACAAAACGATCGTAGAGTCCAAATCCTGTAAAGTGCTCCAGAACCTCGACATTCGTCAGCCGCGCCACAAGGCGATAGTATGCAGTGCGCACGCGGTACATCAGGCCGCTCTCATCGCTTGCGTTCTTGATCGCGGCCACGATCGGAAAGCCATTTTCCCATTCGCGGATCATTTCGACGAACAGCTCGGGCGGATCCTGCAGATCGGCCGCAATCGATCCCACCGCATCTCCCTCCGCCTGCAAGAATGCATGCATCCCCGAGCGGTCGGGTCCAAAGTTGCGTGCGTTGACGATCACCTTTACGCTCGAATCCTCAGCGGCCATCTCGCGCAGCACCGCAACCGTGCCGTCCTTTGATGCATTGTCCGCAAACAGATGCACGAACCGATATTCAGGAAACTCCGCCGCCATCGCCATCACTCGCCGATGAATCTCGCGCACATTGAGCTCTTCGTTGTAACACGGGGTCATGATGGTGATCAGCTTCCTGCTCATTCCGCTTCTCTCCGGCGCGCCATAAGGCTCTCGCGGCTGCAGTGCACAATGGCTGCGATGGCTTTAACCTCGAAGTCTAGCACGGCCCGGTACCTCCAGCACTCGATTCGGAGGCGAAGGTACCGTAGCCGCTAACACGAGTTATCTATATTCCTGTCACAGCGCCTCGATGCCACTCCGCGGTATAGCGAATGGCATCGCGCAGCCCGATTCTCACGCCCAGTCCAAGTTGTTCCCGCGCCTTCGCAATGCTGGGCACGTATTGCTCACGCGAAATGCCTGCAACAGCCTCCCGCCCAATCTGAATCTCTGAATCCGCACCCAGGGCCTCAACCACCGTGCGCGCGAGATCCGCGATGCTGATGGCCTCATCCGAGCCCACGTTGTACGCCTCGCCGGAAGGCGCCCTGAAGAGCAGCGTCCACAGCCATGCCGCCAGATCGCATGCATAGAGATACGAGCGCATCGGTGTACCGTCACCGTTGATACGGATAGACGAGCCCTGCATCGCGTCGCGAATGAAGTTACCGATGGCGAAGTGCCGGTCGAGCGGCAAATGCGGACCAACGAAGGCAAAGCACCTGGCGATGATGCACTCGATCCCCGCCTGACCCGTATGCAGCATGGTAATCAACTCGGCAGCGCGCTTTCCCTCTCCGTAGGCAGCAAGCGGCTTCAGCCAATCGGGTCCGCCGAGATATGTTTCCGGGATGTGCGTGACCTCGGCGGGCTGTGCGCCATATACCGCGCCCGAACTGACTAGCAGCAATCGGCGCGTGCCGTGCGCCGCCGCAAAGTCGAGCACTCGGCGCGTGCCGTCGAGAATAGACGAAAGCAGCAAGACAGGCCGCTCGGCGGCCTGCACGCTGGTGTCCGTTGCGGCATGGATCACATATTGGAAATCGCCGTCCGGAAATTTGAAGCTGCAAATGTCGCCGGCCAGCAGATGCACGGCAGGATTGCTGGCGAGATGCGGCGCTCTTTCGCGAAACCGCTCCGGCGAGCGCGTAAGCGCGACCACCGACGCGCCCAGCGATAGAGCGCGATTCGCATGTAAGAAGCTTTCCAGAAGCCAGCAGCCAAAGAACCCCGTACCGCCTGTTAGAAAAAGCCGCTGGCCGCGCAACTGCTCCCACATCGGCGCAGTCTGGCCGAAAATGGATTCGATATCTCGCTGAGCAACTGGCCCGGACGTCATCATGAGTTCATCCTATGACTGAATTACCCGAAGAGCGGATTCTTTGCCCGTGGCGACCTTGCCAATCACCTCGGCCACATGGTCGAGCATAGGCTTTGTCAGCCCCGGATAGACGCCCACCCAAAGCACGTTGCGCATTACGTAGTCCGTGTTTTTCAGGTCCCCGATCACACGGTAATCCATCCCCTCGTACGCGGGCTGTCGGACCAGGTTGCCGGCGAAGAGCAGGCGCGTGCTGATCTTGTGCTCCTCCAGCCGTCGTACCAGGTCATCGCGGGTGAAGGGCGCATCCTCGCGCACGCCAAAAGGGAATCCAAACCAGCTTGGATCGGAACCCGGCGTGGCCTCGGGCAGCAGGAGCACGTCGCCATAGGGCTCTAGGGCGTTGCGCAGGATGCGGAAGTTCTTTTTGCGCCGCTCGATGAAATGCGGCAGTTTCTCGATCTGCGAGGCGCCGAGCGCGGCCTGCATGTCGGTCGCCTTCAAGTTGTAGCCGATGTGCGAATAGGTGTACTTGTGGTCATAGCCGCTGGGCAATTCACCCAACTGCCAGCCGAATCGCTTGCCGCAGGTATTCTCTTTGCCCGGTTCGCACCAGCAGTCGCGGCCCCAGTCGCGGAACGATTCGATAAGCACCTGAAGCGCTGGATTGTCGGTAAGCACCGCTCCGCCCTCGCCCATGGTAATGTGGTGCGCCGGATAAAACGACACCGTGGCGATATCGCCAAAAGTGCCCGCATTCTTGCCCTTCAGCGTGGAACCGAGCGCATCGCAGCAGTCCTCAATCAGCCACAGATCGTTCCTTTTTGCGAAGGCGGCCACGGCCTCCGCGTCGAAAACATTGCCCAGCGTGTGCGCGATGATGATGGCGCGTGTCTTGGGGCTGAGCGCGGCTTCAAGCTGCGTGACATCCACTTCAAATGTTGGCAGCGTCACATCCAGAAACACAGGCACCAAACGATTCTGGATGATAGGGTTCACCGTTGTCGGAAAACCCGCCGCGACGGTGATCACCTCATCGCCGGGCTTCAATTGGCGTTTACCCAGTTTCGGCGAGGTCAAAGCAGACACCGCCAGCAGGTTTGCCGATGAGCCGGAGTTAACCAGCGAGGCGCTGCGCACGCCGACAAATCGGGCCAGCTTGCGCTCGAATTCCTTCGCGAAACGTCCGGTAGTGAACCAGCTATCGAGGGCAGAGTCGACTACGGCCTGAATGTCGGACGCGTCAATCACTTTGCCGGAAACAGGCACAGCGCTCTCGTCGGCCACAAAGTTGCGTGCCGGAAAGGCTTCGGCAAAGTATTCCGCGGTCAGATCGAGAATATGCTGGCGCAGTTCCGCTGCTCGTCGACTCATCTCGGGCGCTCCTTAGGTCCAGGGCCAACCTGATCGGTAATCTACGTTGCAAAACTCCTGTCTTGCCAATAGACTATACGCAATGAAAGCTGTCATCCTAGCAGGCGGCCTCGGCACCCGTCTTAATGAAGAAACCACAGTGCGCCCCAAACCTATGGTTGAAATCGGAGGGCAGCCTATACTGTGGCACGTTCTCAAGATTTACAGCCAGCACGGCATCAACGACTTTGTCATCTGTCTCGGGTACAAGGGGTACATGATCAAGGAGTTTTTTGCCAACTACTTCCTGCACACTGCTGACGTTACCTTCCACATGCAGGAAAACCGTATGCAGGTGCACGGGCACCATACCGAGCCCTGGCACGTGACACTCGTAGATACAGGTGAAAACACGATGACCGGCGGCCGTCTCAAGCGTATAGCTCCATATGTAGCAGAGGATGAAAACTTCTGCATGACCTATGGCGACGGCGTGGGAGATGTAGATATTACGGCGCTGATTGCCTTCCATAAGCAGCATGGTAAGTTAGCTACGCTGACTGCCGTGCAGCCTCGCCAGCGATTTGGCGTTCTTGAGCGTAAAGGCGATGCGGTTACCGCGTTTCGCGAAAAGGCACAGGCAGACGGAGCCTGGATCAACAGCGGCTTTTTTGTTCTTTCACCCCGCGTGCTTGACCTCATCGAGGGCGACGAAACCACCTGGGAGCGCGAGCCTATGGAAAAACTCGCATCCGAGGGCAATCTGCGGGCCTTTGAGCATACCGGATTCTGGCAGCCTATGGATAGCTTGCGCGATAAGGTGCAATTGGAGGCCCTTTGGGCTACCGGCAATGCGCCTTGGAAGACATGGTGAGAACCGTGTGGCAAAACATTCGCGTCTACCTGACAGGACATACCGGCTTCAAAGGGAGTTGGATGTCGCTGTGGCTGGCGAGTTTGGGCGCTACGGTACACGGGTATGCACTCGCGCCGGAAAGTGATCCGAACCTATTCAAAGATGCGCGCGTCGCGGACCACATCGAGCACGAAGTCGGCGACATCCGCAATCTTGAGCAAATGGAGCGCTCCATCGCGGCGTTCAAGCCTGACGTTGTGTTTCACATGGCTGCCCAGCCGCTGGTCCGCCGCTCCTACGCAAATCCTGTAGAGACCTATTCGACCAATGTCATGGGCACGGTACATCTGTTGGATGCCATTCGCCGCGTCCCTTCCGTGCGCGCCGCTGTCATCGTCACCACTGACAAGTGCTATCAGAACCGCGAGTCGCTGTTGGGATATCGCGAAGAAGACTCGCTCGGTGGATTCGATCCCTACAGCAACAGCAAGGCCTGTGCGGAACTGGTGACAGCGTCGTACCGTGATTCGTATTTTTCGCCGGCCGGCCTTGCGGAACACAAGGTCGCGCTTGCCTCGGCGCGCGCGGGCAACGTCATCGGCGGCGGAGATTGGTCTCAGGATCGGCTGATCCCGGATATGATCCGCGGATTCATTGCGGGCCAACCGGTACACATCCGCTATCCGCGGGCGATTCGCCCCTGGCAACATGTACTGGAGCCGCTGGCCGGATACATCGCGCTGGCTGAGCATCTGCTTCGGGATGGATCGGCATTCGCCGGTGCATGGAATTTCGGCCCCGCGGACGATGATGCCTGGCCGGTTGCCCGCGTCGCCGACGCAATGACTGCATTGTGGGGCGCCGGCGCCGGCTGGGTCTGCGATACGGCAGAGAACCCGCATGAGGCCGGATATTTAAAACTCGATGCCGGCAAGGCGCGCTCACTTCTCGATTGGCATCCAAGGCTGCCCCTCGAGCACGCCCTGCGCTGGGTCGTGGAGTGGTTCCATGCCTGGCGGCAGGGCGAGAATATGCAGGCCTTCACTCTGAGCCAGATCGCCGAGTACCAACGGCGCTTGTTAACGTAGCCTCCTGCCGCGCATCCCGATTAGAGACCGCCACCACACCTGTACATCCGAACAAATTCATTCTGGATAAGAGGAGTATCCTGCCACACCCAGCTATCCTCTCTCTGCCATATCGGGTCGAGAGCGTTAACTACTAGCACATTTACGTGCAATGTCTGGCAAATTCTGTCTACCTCGGCTTTCGAGGAGTTGTCATCTGCATGGGGATCGAAGATAGCTTGCAAGCCAGCTTGCACTGTTGCGCACTGGGCCAGGGACCCGCCAAACTCGGTCGAGCAGTCAGGGCCACCCGCATCCACTTGTTGATAGCGAGAATAGACCAACATGTGACTGCTCAGCCGTGTCTCCGGGTTGTATTGGACAACCGCGCTTGCAGGCACAATGTGATCTAACTCCGCATATGCGCTGCGAATAAAAAAGGCATCATGCCCGTTCGCCATCTGTAGATCGTTCGCCCATTTATACCTATCGCTCAAAATCGTGTAAACACGAAGCATGCACAACTGATATAGAGACGACGCACCGCCGACTGCCAAAAACACAATAAGACTTGCGTTCAACAACCTTTGAGCTGGGAGGCGTCTAGTCGGAGGTTCACCATGAGTTACGATGCGGTTCGCGAAATAAACGGCCGCCCAAAGCAACAGTACAAACTGCAGTACCATGGCGCCTCTGAAGGCGAGATCGTTGTTTGCGATCACGGTCGATCGAAAACACATAATAACCGCAAAGGAAGCGCCCGCCATAAGCCACAATGCCTGCTGTGCCTCCGGCAGTTTCCGCCATTGACGCCAATCGCGGTTTGCTTGAATCAGGCCTACCAGCATATATATCCCGAGTTCGACAAACACAATAAAAAGCGCGAGCACGACCCATACGCAAAAATACGTTAAGTTAACGTGAAAATCTTGCTTGATCGCAATGAATCTAAAAGGGAGTTGCCGCGGAGCAAGCGCAAAAAAATGACTGCTGGACGCACTTCCGCTCATTCCAGGCCCAAGAAGATCTCTGATGTAACCGATGGAGAACAAGAGGGCTAGGGCGCCGGCAGCACCATGGAGAACCGCCGGGAAAATCTTGCCCCTCAACAGTAGGTAAGCTACCCATGAAAGAATAAATAATCCGAAGGTGAACGTGACGTAAACTGAAAGCCCGGCGGCACTGGAAAATCCGAGTGCCGCGAGCACAATGAACCAAATCCGTGTCGCCCCCCCCCCCTTGCAAGTGGCCTTCGATAAGAACAAATATCCCGCCAGACAGGCCACCAGCGCCGCCACGTGATGAGGTACCCAGATCAATGAATCCAACCATGAGGTTATTTGGCAAGGATCCCACCACTCCATGTCGACGGGGGGGGGATTATGTATAAGGGCCACTCGGGCTAGTGTCGGGATCAGATCCAGGCCGGTAACCGCAAGCATTGCCATCCCAAGAAGGGATGCGATACGCAAATTGCGCCGTTGCTCGAGAAAGTGCTTCAGATAGATCGGAATCATGGAAGCGAGGAGCAAGCCACTCCATACGCAACTCGCGTATAGTATGATTCGGGTGTTGAATCCCGATAGGAATGCCGGCAATGCGCACAATACGTTCCAATAGTAGTAATAGCGCGCGTGGATTGGAGTTCCGGCATAGAAGAATGGATTTGCGGGCGGAGCGCCCGTCCGCAATGCCGAAGCTATAAAGGCACTGCGCACCGAGTAATCGTAGGTAGCCACAGTAGAGTAGATCCTCTGCCCTAGCTGCAGATCTGGCAGGGAGAAGAGGCAGACAATAACCCAGGTAGACACCAGACAGAGTGCTATCTTTGTAGTCCGGCGCATTCCAGTGCAAAATGTGTATTTGCTGCTCCTCCATTCAAACAGCAGTCTCGCCAAAAACGCGACCCCAAACAGAGAATAAAGCACTGACACAATTCCGACAGAAAAAAAGCGGCAAAACAAGTTGATAGCATAAGGTGACACTGCGGCCGAAATAACGAGGGCTAGCAGAACGCGCTCGGAAAGGCCCCTTCGCCTGAAATCAAGGATATTCGAAGCTAAACCGAGAAGGTAGCCAGAGGCAACCAGCACAAGCGAGAAGAATGGAAGGACCAGCAGGATTCCCAATATGTCCTGAATCGTCAAGTTATAAACCAAAGTTCTCCTATCGTACTGGGACCCGGTCCAGCATCGCAAGTCAAAGATCAAACTAAATTGACACTATTCCGTCGCTCCAGGTTTGAATCCCGTCCATTGGCAACCAGGTAATCGCCGGGCTCTGCGCGGTTAATGCGTAAGCAACAATAAAAGCAAAGTGAGGTTGCGCAAATTCATCACTAAGAGAGCAGCGCAGTTCTAGTCTAACCAGAACATCTCTATCCGATACAGTAGACAAGTGCCAGGCGCGAGCGCGCCTCGGCGTCGGGCTTGTAATAGTTTGCAGTCTTGATGAAAGAGATCACTACCGTCTGAACGAAGAAAGCGATAGCGAACTGCGGAAGCCTCGCGCCTTGCGAGAAATCAGATGCTTCATCCCGCTGCCTAAATCCGGCCATCAGCTCGATTTGTCCTTCGCCATGATTCAAAAGAGAGGACGGAAGACGTTAAGCCCCGAATTGTTGAGTGACTTCGCTGAATTGCGCATCACCCGGATGTTCAAGCCGAGCAAAATGCCGGCAGCGGTTCCAAATAGGTCAGCGCTAATATTCTGCGCGCGGACAACGGACCCGGGAAGATGCGCCAGTAGAGATTCAAAAGCAATATTCATCACTACTGGAACAAGACAGAACGCCACGTCCCTTCGATATTTCCATGCGACAACTGGGATGGCGGCAACCAATACGTAGGCAAGGAAGTGCGCCCAGCGGCTCGAATCGTAGACCGCAATCGAGTGGTAGTTCCAATTACTTCCGCGCAGGATCGAAATCAGGAAGATGCCACCGATCAAAAAACACCAGAGATAAGCCAAGCGCTTGTTTTTCAACATGGGTATTCACCCTCAGTCAAGGTTGACTAATTCCAAACTGTTCAGTTTCTGACTGAACGTACGTGAGAGACAGTCGATGAAGAGCACAGCAGCCGCAGCGTGATTCACGACGCCGGACTCACGCCAAACGCTGATGTGGCCATGGCCTGGGAAGTCTATGCGCGCCTGCCATCCTGTTTTGATTCCCCATTGGCGATTCACATCGTCGATGTCGAAAACAATTCCTGAGAATCCAAACTGAGGACAGGTTCGGCAAATCACTTCCCAGCATTGCGTGAGTGTCAAGTACGCGTTGACCTCTTGTTCAAATGCTTCCAGAGCGAGCTGAGCGCTAAGCACGCTGCGGATCGTTCCGCCGAAGACCATCTTTTTAGCTACACTGAACTCGGTGTATCCGAGGTGCTGCAGACCCAGCCAGGCAGCCAGGCAAACCAGTATGAGCACGAAATCACGGTCTTGATTGTGGTTAATCGTTAGCAGAAGAGAAGCTGCGGAGCCAAATGCGCAAATGCCGTAGATAACAAGCAGAAGATGCCTGGGACTGAGGCCTAGCGATAAGAGTTTGTGATGGATGTGCGCGTTGTCGGCGACAAAAAGTGGCTGTCCACGGAGCAAACGGCGCACTACGGCAAGGCCTACATCAAGAAGTGGAACCGCAAGAACCATCAGTGGCGCGGTCAAGCCGAGCAGTGTGGTGGATTTTTCGGTCCACACTGCGCCGAAACATCCCAGCAGGAATCCAAGGGTCAGGCTGCCACAGTCCCCGAGAAAGATACTCGCCGGGAAGAAATTGAAACGGAGGAAGCCCAGCAAGGCGCCGGCTAACGGCACGACCGCCAGGGCCATAGGATAATTGTGATCGAGCAGGGCAGCGATAAGCATGGTGACTGCGGCAAACAGGCTGACACCGGAGGCAAGTCCATCGACACCGTCGATAAGATTGATCGCATTTGTGCAGGTGACGATCCACAAGACCGTGACTATAAAGCTGACGACGGCGCCGGAAAACGAGTACCCGGCAATAGCTGTAATGTGGATACCGCCAATCCACGCAAAAGTCGCTGCAACGGTCTCAACTGCGAGCCTGATCCATGGGCGAACACTGATAATGTCATCAATGATGCCGATGCCAAATACGATCGCAAGGGCTGGAAGAAGACGGAGGACCAGAGGAAGATCTGCCGAGACAATTGCGCCCGAGCTTAGTCGGACGATGAGAAGCAGGCCATATGCGCCTACGACCGCCGCAAATATAGCCACCCCTCCCATACGCGGAATCGGGGAGCTGTGTATTTTGCGCTGCTGGTCAGGTTGGTCAACAATTCCAAAGTGCCACGCCACGTTCCTGACCAATGGCGTCAGGAGCAGCGACAAGGCGAACGATACGAGACCTAGGAATAAGAGGGAATACATTGGGTCATCCTCATTTCCTACTGCAGGATGCTGTACAAGGCAATCAAACCAAACTGAAAACTCCGTTTGCTCGAAGGAAGATGATTGGTACTACAGTGCTTGACTGGGAAATACACCGTCCTGTTCGATTTAGCGAAAGATAACCTTCCGATCATTTTGCAGAGGCTGCAACAACCTTTCGTCTAAATGCAATTGACATCTTGAGGCGGTCATCTGCCCTCATCTAGACAGTGCGCTCTCTGTGCGACATACCAATCGCATGGGCGACTCTGGCAATGGCGGAAAAAGGCCTGATAATTCCCGATGCAGCTAGCCGGAGTATCCCCTCAATGGGCTGCCCGCTAGCTATCCGTATTCTTCCAGTTCGATACTGAATGAGTTCCCATGCCTCTAGAGACCAGAGCCAGCGGCCAAGTTTGGACGCATTAAGGAGAAACGCGCTCAAAGTAGTTTCCGGTAAACCCTTGCGTCGGCAAGTTGCGTTAAATGCCGCGTAGCGGTTTGCGCTTACCACTTCGGTACATCTGGCTAAACTGGCTTGTCCAGCGTGAAGCCTGTATTGAAATAGAACTCGGTCGAGGTTTGCAGCGCGTCCCTGTTCACACATGCGGAGACAAAAGTCGATATCCTCTCCAAAGACTCCGGTCGGATAGCCTCCGCAGGCGATTGAGGCCGCGGTGCGGAACATTGTACTCGGATGGCATAGTCCGGCTCTACCCTTCAACAGCCGGGCCTCGATGGCATCGTGATCAACAGGGATGCTCAACGCCCGTTGAGAGATATTCCCAATGAGAAACTCGATCTGCGTTCCCAAGATTACGACCTCAGGATGAGCGTCTAGATAACTTAACTGGGAAGCGAGACGGTCGGTGATCGAAACGTCGTCTTGGTCCATTACCGCAACATATTCGGATTGGCATCGCTGTAAAGCGGCGTTGCGTGCCGCGCCTTGACCCGCATTTTCTTGGTTGAGCAACACGATTCTCGGGTCTCTAAGAGTGTCGAGATAGTGTCGCGAGTCATCCGTCGAGCCATCGTTAACAATGATGAATGTGAAATCATTGAAACTCTGACCGAGAATGCTCTCTACTGCCTTCGGTAAGTACGGCATTCCATTGTAAACAGGAAGAATAACGGTCAGTCTTGGAACCACTTAGTTACTTCCATTCGTTTTTAGAGTTGTGTCCGCAATGTAGCTCAGCGGAGAGGTGCTCTTTCTGTAATAGATATTGCTCACAGCCTGGGCCTTCAGATCCCATTCGTATTCCGCACTTCGCCTAAGGGCGCCTTCGGCAAGGCGAAGCCGAACACCCTCATCATTCATCCGGACAATTCCATCGCGAATGCCTGCTACTAGCTTGCGCCTGGAGGACGCAGGAACCTTAATCCCGCAGTCAGGTGTAATCGCGTCGGTGAATCCACAGTGATCTGGACAGATTACCGGAAGACCATTGGCCAGCGCCTCCACAAGGACCGTAGAAGTCAAATCGTAAACGCTGGTAATAATCAATACGTGCGCAGTTTGCATTTTCTGAAGAACGAATTCGCGAGGCACTTGACCAAGCCAGTCACAGCGGTCAGCGACGCCGTTGGTTCGGGCTAGCCTCCGCCACTTTGCTGAACACGGCCCGTCCCCTATGATGGTCAATCTCCAGCTCAAGTCGGCAGGAAGCATTTTCAACGCTGTCAGCAAGAATGGGAGTGCCTTCCTGGGAAGGAGGAGGCCGCACCAAAGGAGAGCGAGAGTCTCGGCAGGGAGTCTTTGAACCGGTGTTTGCCGAGTGAAAGGGGGCAATCCAACCTCACTGATGACAATGGAGTCATAACCGTAGAATCTGCCTATCTCTTTCCGGATTCCAGTGGTGGCTGCAATGATTCCTCCGTCAGCCTTGGCGAACGCCTGCTTAGGTGATCGTGAGAGCCGCCTGTCAAGATCGTTGAGCAGATTCCTCGCCAAAAAACGGAAACCCCCACGTACTCCCAGCGAAGGAATTAGCGCCCAAGTGGTCTGTTCAAGTCCCCCGATCGGGCCCCAGACAAAAGGGACGTCGAGATGCCAAAGAAAGCCGGGTACGCGGAATCCAACATACGTAAGCTGATGAACGATATCAAACTTGATTTCCTCATGGAGCTTCTTTCCCAGCTCATACGCAGGCCTCTGCCAGTGATTCTTGTAGTTGTAGAGGTGTGTTGGAGACCCATGCACTTCAGCAAAGAAGAATCGTCCTTTAGGTATGTAGTGAAACCGCATCCTGCTCTGAAGTTCAGACCTCCGCAATAACTCCGCTTCGATCTCGTCCTTGCAGTGGGCAGCCGTAAGTACCCAGAGGTCGTGATATTTCGATATAGCCTCCACCCAGCCCCACCCAACTCCGTATTCCGATCCCCGGGAAGGGCTACAGGCGTAGGCGCCGACCAGAACCTTGAGTCGGGGGCGATTCAGCATACAAGCAGGCTCCATAAGATTTGTCGAACCGTACTCCGCCATTTGTTTAGAGTGAGAAGCAGGTGTCATGATCGATCATGTTTTGCAGGCTTCAAACTTGCCCGATTCCTGATAGCGACTCCGGATGGGTTCAAGCTCGTCTTATTCCAATCGCTTCGCCGGCGCTTAGGAACTTGTTGAAATTCGCCGCGATGGGGCGAGTTTCTTGGAGATTTGCGTTTCTGCTAAGTTGAAATTCATTTGAATCGTGCGTTGGGCCAGTGTTTGTTGGGGTCTGCGAGCCTGCAAAAGGCTATTCCGATGCCCGCAACTATCGTTCAGGCACACTGCTCCATGAGCCTTCCCGGTGGTTGAGTGATGAGTTTAGGAAGCCGGATCAGGTTGTACGCGGCGCAACTGAAGACGAACAACCAGTCCACTTTCTCCAACCCTCGCAACTTGACCTGCCGCAGCGGGCCGGTCTGCTTGAGCCATCCAAAGCCCTTCTCGATCAGCCATCGCCGGCTCAGGCTGATGGCGTAGCCGGGCTGCCGTGTGGTTCTGCGGTCCAGACTGCTGCGGCGGCCCTTGTCGTTCTTCGTAACATGTGGCGTCACATTCAACTCCCGCGCCGTGCTGACGAAATCCTTCGTGTCGTATGCCTTGTCGGCCCCCACCGTGACACGGCGCGAACGGCCGTTTTGCTTTTGCTGGAGCATCAGCAGCGCGGCGTCGCGCTCGGCATATCCATCGGCGTGTGTCACCATCGCCGCGGCGATCAGGCCGTTGCGGTTCTCCACCAACGCGTGGCCCAGATAGCTCAACTTCGACTCCTTGCCGTAGCTCTTCTTGTACAGCCGCGCGTCAGGATCAGTGGTCGATTCATGCGTCTTGTTCGACCGCTTCTGGCCGCGAAAATCGGCGCCGTCGCCGCCATCGGAACCGTCTTTCGAGCGAAAGCTCTTCTGCGAGGCCCAGGCCTGGATCAGCGTGCCGTCCACGGTGAAGTGCTCATCGGACATGAACCGCTTCCCCTGCTTGTTCACTTCTGCGAAGAACCGCTGCGCCACATCGGAGGTCAACAGCCGGTCGCGGTTCTTGGAAAACACCGCATGGTTCCACACCGCGTCGTCCATCCCCAGGCCAACGAACCAGCGAAACAGCAGGTTGTAATCGATCTGCTCAACCAGCAACCGCTCCGAGCGCACCGAATAGAAGACTTGCAACAGAAGTGCCCGAAGAATGTACTCAGGCGCAATCGAAGGCCTACCAGAGTCCGCATATAAAGCATCGAAATCCGGGCTCAACGTCCCCAGAACCGTATCCGTCAACTTGCGAACCGCTCGCAAAGGATGATCCGCAGGAACCCGCTGCTCCAATGAAACATAGCTGAACATCCCATCCTGAACTCGCTCATCTCCACGCATGCCTGTTAGATGAACAACTTCAGAGCTCCGTCGCAGAACGGTACCTATTTCAACAAGTTCTTAGACTCGATTCAAGTCCAGCATCGAGCTTATAATTAGCCACTTACAGAAAATCGCCATGCCGTGGATCTGAACGATTGTCTAAATTCGTGCGGAATAATTGCTTGGCCCACTTACATACGACGGAGGTTCCAACCAAGGCAATTGTTCCCTCGCCAAAAGTCAGAGTTGCCCATGTTACTGTTCCTCGTCCCGTGGCAGCTGATATGCCAGCTGAAAACCAAGACATCTTGCCAATTGTCCGATGATGAAGATGGGAATGATGTGTAAATCAAACATCCGTTGATGCCAACCGGTCGGAAGTGCGCATCATATAGACCCACAGATAGAATATACTCATGGCTAGCAAGATGAGCGGAACAGGACGGCCGAGCACGACCGTAAGTATCTTGAGTGAAAAGCCCGTGGCAGACGCGAGCACGTGTCTGATGAGAAGGATGCGAATAGCCGAAGAAATATCTCCACTCAATACGACACCTGCGGCATTCATGACGACTGCAAGCCACCCAATTAGGCCACCCTCGGCCCAAAGCAGGGCGCAGGCGGGAAATGTGAGCAGCAAGAGTCGTGTGTCATGTTGCAAATGATAGCCCGGCAGCATCGAGAGAGTAACGATTGCCGCGAGCGCTAACCACGCCCTGACAGGTGAGGTGCGTGCGCGCAAAGTGGTGAATATCCATAAAAGCACGAGTGGTCCGCACAAAAGATATGTCACAGGACTATAAATGTGAGGATCATCCCAGAAAACGCTTATGACAGTTTGCAAGTCTATTCGAGCATCTGCCCAAAATGTTGCTGGGCCTGCGGGTCCCGGATCCCCCCAGCTACCGTGCGCTGAGGCCACCGCCATATTGGAGCGGATCTCCTGCATCCAATATGGGTCCAGGTGCGAAACCCACAGAAATCCCGGTAGGCCAAGGAGGACCGCCAAGAGAAGTGTTTGCAGGGCGCGTTTGCGGTAGATTTTGCTTGCCAACAAGAAGTAAAGCCAGACCAAGCCCACAATATGGGGCTTGACAATCAGGCTGATCGCAAAACACAAGATTCCGACAGGTACGAATCGTTCCCTGACAAAGCACCAAACGGCCATTACGCAGAGGCCTACAACGATCCCGGAAGCATTACCAATCATCAGGATCCATACGCTGTTGGCGAGCAGAATGCAAATAAGAGCTCCGGTAATTAGGGGAGCATAGTTCGCGCCGATATTCCAAATCAGAAATGCGGCGAGAATCATGCTACCTGCGGAGACGATCATCCAGATCAAGTGAGCGGGTCCCCACGGCAGTAATGCGAAAGGACACGTAACCGTAAAGGCTGTCGGCAAGTACACATATCTGGATACGACCGCAGCCTGAGAATGCTCCCCTCCCTCTCCAAGATAAAAGCTCTGTAGCTCGCTACTCCGGTAGGGGTCACAATGTTGAAGCAAACATCTTCCGGCGCAGTAATTGCCCTTGAAATCGACCATCGATCCAGAGATGTGCTCCTTAATCCCGCCCACTGCAACAAACAGCGCACTGCCCAGCAGGAACAGAAGCCAACCACCAAGCCGCGCTCTTTTCATGTCTAATCTCGCTTTCCATCAGGGGCTATCAGATATCCGATTTGCGATTCTTAGCGTTAATCTCGCGCACCGTGATTTCTTGAGCGCGAACTTGCTCTGTTGAGATGCACATGAGCAAAAGAATCAAAACTGTGCATCACAAGTAGCGATCAGCCGGTCGGCTAAAGGCTTGCAACCGCTTCCCTCACAGATGCGCGGGGTAGCATGAGCGCTAGGTGTCTTGGTGGCCTGCATGCCATGGAAACATTGAGCGTTTCAAAATAGACATACACGGCGACCATGACCAACAGATCGACCGAAAAGCTGGCCGTAGTGGTCTCAGGCATGGCGCGGACTGTGAAGAACATCATCACTGTGCCACACTCCAGCACATGAACACGATCGTCCGGTCTCAACCTGTCGCTCCTTTTCTGGACTCTATAAAAAAGTATCCACCCGGCAATCCAGGAGACAGAATAGGGAATGCCGCCGAAGAGACCGCCATTGAGCAGCGCTTGAAGGAATGAATTATGGACATGCTCGCTAATAGTCAGACGATCTCCCCATTGGCCGTATCCAAAGAACGGAGCATCTTCAAAGGCGGCGATGCCGTGTTCATACGCACGAGTCCGCCCGGTCATGCTGAGGAAGTCCTCTCTGCTCTCCCCTCGCCGCAGGTATTTGTCTACACGATTCGACACAAAGCCTGAGGGATCCAGGAGAAGCAGCACGACAAAGGCCACGACTGCAAATGGAAGGGCATAGCGGCGCATTCGGGACGAGACGAGCAAAGCGAAAAGCAGCGCCGCCGCTGAGCCGAAGATCGCGCCGCGCGACTGCATCCGATAAACGATATAAAAGGAAACTGCAGCAGCGACAAGGAAGAACGCGATGAGACTGGGGCGCCGGGTGTGGTACGCCCTGACCAGGCACACCAATCCGGGAACCGCTGCCCATCGGGCTACTCCGGATGACCGCGATAGCCCTCTCAATTCACCTTCTACAATGCCATATCCCGAGACTGCACTACTAAACACAGAGTTACGAGCTTGATACCCAATAATCGCCGCAACTATGAATGTTGCCACCCATGTGACCAGCAGCAACTGCCTTGCGGATTCCATTGGATCACCTCGATCGACGAACGTCCAAGCTGCGAGTATCGTGGCAAGAAATGAAATCGACCATTCCAAGGACGTTATTGGTACCGGGGAAAAGATGGTTGCGAACGCCGCGAAGACGCCATACACCATGAGCAGGCGCGATGCGGCTATCCTCGGTAGATTAAGCCTCCTGCGGCGCAGCAAAAGAAAGGCAGCTGCCGGAAGCACCGCGAACGGAAGAACGGCGCGGATTAAATCCAGCAATTCGCCGGCGTCTTTCGGCGAGTGGATGTTCCAAAATCCCGTGTTCAGGTTGGACCACAGGCACCCCCACAATATCAGGGCGGACGTAGGCGCTTGCCAGAACCGTGAAGATCGAGTTGAAGCAGGGCGAGAAGTAGCCATCTGATTTCGGTGTTATCGTGAGAAAACCGTTGGAGCATTAGTCGGTGGCGTAGCGCTCTGCCTGATTAACTCTTCCATATTGCCAAGGGCTCGGCTGAGCATGTTCGAGTCCCAGTGCAACAGTGCGCTGCAAGCTGACATTCCAAATCGTATGCCCAGGCCGAGATAGCACCGCGCGAGTGAAAGGCGATGTTTTCGGACGAAGTAAAGGCGATTGCGGACTTCGCATCGTCCAAACTGCCGCCCCGATACGCGGCCCACCGGTGACGGAAAATGAGAGAAGCCGGCATCCGCGACGATAGCTAATCGTCCTGACCGGCTGATGGCGTAGCTAAAATCGAGATCCTCGAGATAGCTGTAACTTTGGAAAAACTCGTCGAAAACATCCTTGCCGAACACTTCGCGCCGAAAAATGGAGGCTCCTGATGGGAGCCATTCCACAAATTGCGTCTCAGTAATTTCCCCGACAACTGTTTGCCAGCCGCTCAGAGATACGCTGCCAGGTCTGGCTGAGTAAAGACCGAGCCGTTCAGCCAGAGCGCTGTGCTTCAGAATAGAGTTGCCTCGCCGAGGCAGATTCCGAAAATTGAAGGCGGCGCCGAGAACATCCGGTTCGGCATGTTCCCAGAAGTTAATCATGTTTGCAAACGCCTGCGGCTCAAACGTGGTGTCGTCATCCGCAAATCCTATGAGCGTGGAAGCAGGGTCGCAGGCCCGAATGCCCGCGTTTCGCTGGGCGGCTGCCGACGGCGGCCAATGCCTCAGATGGCGGATAGTGAGTTGAGAAAACTCGGCGATCACCTGCCCAACGGGTTCGCGGCTGGCGTCGACAACCACAATCTCGGCTGGTCCAACTGTTTGGTCACGCAAGCTTTCCAGCAACCCTTTCAGGTCGTCCGGTCTGTCTTTGGTTGCTACGATCAAGGAAATCCTGTGCATCATAATGTTTGGCTTGCGGCTTTACAACTGCTTGTTTGATCGGCGGTTAGTACATCTGCGATGAAGGTCTGCACTTCGTGCACAAAGCTCTGCGTACTGAATAGTTTTGCCCTACGTGTCAAGTGGGTTCGCAATGCCGACTGTAGTGACGGCTTTTCCAGTGCAGCGATTATCTTCTCAACGGCTTCATCGGTATTCGAAAACAGCAGATCGGGATGCCCAAGGATCTCCGCTTGACCGCCGTCCCCAGGAGCAAACACGATGGCGCCCGCCTTGACCATTTCTGCGACCGAGATGCCGAAGGGCTCTGCAGCGCGCGTCTGGATTCCGAACCGGCATCGTGCAAGGATCTGAGCTTTGTTAGCGCCGGTCACCCGCCCCTCCGGAACGATCCAATCGGCGCGCTCCCGGCAGAGCTGCAAGATGCGCCTGCCGTAGAGATCGTTCTCAGTTTTTCCGCACAGGTGAAGCCTAATTGCATGCCCGCGCTGCCGCACGGCCTCCAGAATTTGAATCGCTCGCTCTATTTGTTTCTCCGGTGCAATACGGCCGATCATCACAAACGCTTGTTCCTTTTCCTCCCATGGGACATCGGGGAATTCTGTCCAGGCGGATGGGTAGATGACCGCCGCGCAGTCCACGCCACAGTGCTGCTTCATGAGGGCGGCGGTCCATCTGGAATTAGCAATCACCAGATCGTCCCGCAGCACATTTCGGCCGGATGGCCTGCCGTAAGCCGCCGCAATTCCCAGATAGGCCCTGCGCAGCAGAGATTCCCGGTAAATGAAGCCCGGCGTTGGAGGGTCCAGCCGCTCGCGAAGTTCCCGATTCCAACTGAAGTCGGCAATGAAGTGAACTGCGGGTGAGCCCCAATCCGTTGTATTGTACGCACTAATCCGAACGTCGTATTCTCCCGCAATTTGACGCGCGAAGCGCTGATAGCAGGCTCCCCGCAGAGCCGCTGCGCTTAGACTCTTCGCCAGAATATGGAACCGGAGCGATGCGAACTTTAACATCGTTTTGCCCTATACGAGTCCCGTAATAGTCGTTCAGAGCCGCCAAATCCCAGCCTCCGGTCGTTACGACTGTCACATCGAAGTCCTGCTTCAGCGCCTCGATCAGCCACATCAGGATGGACTCCGAGCCACCGAAACTGATCATAGGATGGCCGATAACTACGCGCATATACTTCGTCTCGACTTCAATTCCCGTTAAAGTTTTGCCAATTCTTGCTGGACAAATCTCGCCACCAGGCAATTCAGGGAATCCTGACAAAAGTCCGAATCGTCTCTCGAATGAGGCGAAGCTGATCCTTGATTGGTTCAGGAAGCCCGTACCACCATGCTGGCCTCAATCCGTCCGCAAGCTCGCACGTATCCAGGTATTCTGCTGACCGAGTCTGTCGGGGAAGAGTTTGGACCACACTCAACAGCCGATGATACTGTTCCGCTATTTCGCCCATGCTGAATCTGCCTGCGGTTTCCAATACCCGTTGACGAAGTTCCGCTAGCTGGCGCCGGTTGGAAAGCAAACCCAAAAGGTGTTGAACTGCGCGACCGACATTCCGAACTGGGAATAGCAGCCCAGTCCTGCCGTCTTCGATGATCCAGTCAGTGACGCCGGGCAGCCGAGAGGCGATGGGCACACATCCCCCGGCCATTGCTTCAACCAGCACTGTGCCAAATCCCTCATGCACTGTGGGAAAGAGCAGCACGTCGTGTTGACTCATCAGCTCAGGTACATCTGCTGATGCGGTCCAACCAATAAAACGAACTCGTTTGGATAATCCGAAGCGTACGAGTCGCCGCACGAGTTCTTCGCGAACCGGGCCGTCGCCACTTATGGTGCACTCCCATTGATCTGAGTGACGATCAAGCCGGGAGAGTATCTCGGGAATTAAGAATACGCCCTTATCCTTGGCGATACGGCCATGACTAAGTATTCTCAGGCGACTCGTACGACTCTTGCTCGATGCGCAATTGGAATAGGCCGACTCGTTGATACCATTCGGTATCAGGTGTATCGACTCTTCACGAAATCCGTAGGCATAGATGAGATCCTCTTTAATCCTGGGGCTGATCGCAACAGCAGCGTCTACGTACTCGCGAACTGCGCTGGCGCCACGATAGGTCGCTATTGAGGTGCTATGGACGACCAGAATCCTATGGATAGAATCCGGCAGATATCGAACCGCATTGAGCTCGCTGGGATCGCCTAGAGCATGGCACATGAGCACGTCCGGGGAAATCTCACTTATGCGTTTAATCAGTGCTCTCGTTCTGACATTCAGGTTGTCCGTCTCCGGCGAGACAATCTCACCATCGGCGGGAAATATGCCACTGGCCGCAACCTGCTGAGCGTTTGAAAGGCCTGAGCAGAGCCAAGTGGTCGAGCATCCACGTTGAGCTAGGCTGCGCGACAAACTGCAGTGAGCCACGTACATGCCTGATGGGACTGGGACAAGAAGGCTGACAATACGCATATTGCTGAGGTTAGGACCTTCGGACGAATCCGTTTGCAGTTCGGCGTTTGCAATCACTCTGAGTTGGTTCCTGTTCTGATATTCGAGGCCTCACTACGAATCAATTCCATTCCGGCGTGATAGAGGAACCGGGGCCCATCCAGCAGGTCCCTGCGCAAAAGCTTCCGAGGTTCCTTCAGAAAGCGGTAGATCCATTCAAAGCCTGCGCGCCCCATCCACTCGGGGCAGCGGGGAACGGTGCCGGCAACAAATGCGAAGGCGGCGCCGACGCCAATGGCAGCCGGCACATCGAGATCCTTCAGCCTGTCGTGAATCCAGATATCCTGTTTCGGCATTCCCAGAGCTACCCAAAGTACATCCGGCCGCGCGGCATTGATCCGCTCCACGATAGCGATCTCCTCGGAAAAAGTAAGTGAGCGGAAGGGCGGGGAATAGGCGCCGGCAATCCTGTGGCCGGGATACTTGAGCGCGACCGTCTTGCACAGCGCAGCAAGCGTCAGTTCCGTATCGCCGTAGAAGTAGCTGCTATAGCCCTTTGCCTGTGAGCGCTCCAGGAACTCCAGCATGATCTCGGTGCCCGGTGCGCGGACGACATTGCGGTGACCACGCATTCGGGCCAACCAGACTGGCGCGATTCCGTCGGGCACCCAAAGCTCTGCCCGGTTCAAGATTGACCGGATGCTTGGATTCTTGTGCGCCTCCATCAGTCCGTGAAAACCGGTCACGATTACCTGGCGGCACCGGCCATCGCTCGTCGATATCCAGCGCTCGATATGGTCGACCGTACGTTGCGCCGACACGAGGTGCACACGGGAACCGAGGATGTGAACACACGGTTCAGCGCATTGCGTAAGTTGAGTCGCCTGAGCATTCATGATGGAGTTATCACGTGAGAGCGAAGCTTCTATCAGTCGTCTGGCTAGATGGCTTCGAAATGAAACTAACCTTATCTTTCGCCCCAAAATACGACAGGTTTGTCGGATTCGTGGACTCAGGAGAGCGTTGTTCTTATGCCTGCATCGCCTTCCGTACTGAACGCCAGAGTTGAACGCTTTTTCTCATGGCCGGCAGAAGAGGTGCTCTGGGAAAGGGGATGTACGCGAGAAAACACAAGATCCTGTCTCTTAGAGTCGGTGTAATGTTCAGACTCCTCAGGCGCGTCAACTGCTCGCGCGCGGTCGTGGCTTCTCCCAAAATGGCAACCGTGCGAAGCCGTGCCCTGGTCGCACTTATCTTCTCTGCTGCCGTTGCACTTTCGCCCTGCACCAGCGGGTACAAATCTAGAACGTCATTCCTGAATTCCAACGACTTTGAATAAAACCGATAAGTGTGCAAAGGATCCGGCTTTCGCTTGGCAGAATTCTCGGATAGCACATGAGTTGCGAGCACCTCGGGATCGCAGCAGCATCTACCGTAGCGCGTAAGTTCTAACCAAAGCGGCGTATCGCCAAATGGATAAGTATGATTAGTGCATAAGGGCGATTCGCGAAGTGCCTTCTGAACATAATTGCGTTGAGCGCATACAGTGAGGGTCAGGACAACGCCGGTGAACAGTACGTCATCGCTGGAAATGTCGCTCATCCGAAATTGTTTATTAACAAGCGCGTCCTGTTCCACCACCGCGCCCTCTGGCGACACTTCTCGCCAGCTGCTGCACACCAGGATAACGTTCGGGTCACCCTGTAGGACTGCAATCTGACGTTGCAATTTGTCGGCTCTGTGCCAGTAATCGTCCCCCTCGCAAAAGGCGATGTATTGTCCTCGCACAGCCGCTATGAGTCGCGCTGCGTTCTTGTGCATCCCCACGTTTCGCTCGGACGTTATCACCCGAATCATCCCGGGAAACCGCTTCTGATAGTCAAGCGCAATGTCTCTAGTTCCGTCGGTCGAACAGTCCTCGCCGATAAGCAGTTCAACAGGGAACTCCGTCTCTTGTCGAATAACCCCCTCAATCGCCTCGGCCAGATAACGCTCGTGGTTGTACGTGATCATCACGACACTAACGAGTGGGTCTTCCACAAGAAATGTGGTGTCAGAGTATTCTGAGTAAGTCGTAGACATAGTGTGCATTTGTAAGGGAAGAGGCGCCGTCCTTGAAGACTTTCACCTCCGCGATCATAGGTGAATCAGGCTTTCCAGCGCATCGGCAGCGAATGTCGGGATTCCCAAGCGTTCCTGGACTCGCTGACGTTCGGCGAAGGAATCGTCAACGAAAATTGCTGAGCGTGTCAAGATATACTCCGATTTGCACGAGCGATCCGGCACCCGGACAATTGTGTCGAACAACTGCTCGATCGCATAGCGACTCAAGGTTTCGTGGAGGTCTCCAGCGTGACGTGAAAGCACGTGTATGCGGATTCCCCGGTTCCGGCACTGGTATAAGAATGCGGCAACCAGCAGATTCACCTGCCCATCCCGGATGATCGTGTCATCGAGATCGATGTAAACATCCTCGTAATGCAGATCGAGACGGAACCGGCTGCAGAACGCCCTGTCCATTCGGATGGAATATTGATTCCGGCACACCGCGATGTCTTTGTCCATCAGGTCGAACAATGCGAGCGCCGCGAAGTTCACGCCGAGGTTCCGGTAAAGAGCCATGGAACCGGAAACGCGCGGGGCAGCCTCGAGCAGCGCCAATTCACCTCCGGCAGTGCGCTTTGCCTGGAAAAACCAGACGCCCCGAAAGCACAGAGATGCATTGATCGCTTCCGCCATTCTTTGGTATTCCTCACCATTGACTGGGGCCGTGTCTACACTGATCCCGTTCACAATCCGGATACGCTCGCGGGCCCCGGCAAACCGGAGTACGCCGAAGCGGTCGGTGAAGCAGTCGACAGTATACTCTGGCCCTGGCAAGTGTTCCATAACAAGTAAAGAGGGGTCATGACGCATGAAGAAATCGACCTCTTCTCGGGAATGTGCGATGCGAGCTCCCTTAGATCCTTGACCGATATCTGGCTTTAGAAATACGGGATAGGAAGGAGGCGCCTCACCAGGGGCTATTAGGCATGGCACGCGAACAGATCCACCCAGGGCTCGATAAGTTGCTTGTTTGCTTCTGCATGTCTGGCAGGTAGGTGCAGGAGAACCGACGCAGCGCGCATTCAACTCATTAGCACCCAGGGCCAAAGCCAGCACTACGCTATCGTGGGCAGGAAAAATGAATTCTACATCTTGTTCGTCGATCACGCGATTCAACGCCGCGATCAATTCAAATTGACCTGCGTGAGGAAGACCCTCTACATAACGATCATAAACGTAACTGCCGTGATTCGAGGATACGCTCGAAGCTCCAATCAACTCAAAATGGGTGGAAAACCGGAGAGATCGATGAATCTCCAAGCCGATTTCCGATCCACAGGGAAATACGAGAACATTCGTTCTTGCAAAACCCTGAGCGTGCGTCAATTGTTCGCTTTTCATAGAACCGCTTTGCCGGTGACTACGCTGCAGCTCTCAATCGATTCTGAAGTCGGCCCGCTGCACACAGTAGTCTTTGCGTCATTGGTCCTTCCGGCCGAGGAGAACACACTAATAATGGCCGCAAAAGTGCCTCGGTACGATTCAAGCCTAAGTATGTGGCATATGGCAGGATATGTCACAATTCCGACCAATACAGACGCGGACAACTGGAGAAACGGTGGAAAATGATTAAGAAGCGCGGCGGCTACCCACGCAAGAGCACTTGTCACCATGGAGATCAATGCATAAGGAGCCAAGTCGCGAAGCTGGCTAAGAAGCCCGTACCCAATCAATGACTTGGTATAGTAAGTGTTCACTACGATGCATATCAGCGAGACGATCAGGACAGCCCACGTCATTGCCATGACGCTGATTCGGAATGTGCACAGAATTCCAAGAGCGATGATAATCTTCTTCACGATCTCGAGCCGCAGGAAGAGGTCCGATCGGCCTAAGGACGTTGCAACACTCAAATTGATAAGATGCAATGGCCAGAAAGCGCCGGCAATGCTCAGGATCTGAAGATAGGGGACGCAGGGAAGCCATTTTGATCCGAACAGCACGAGAACAAATGGCTTGGCTACCACCGCAAGGCCCAACATCATGGGTAGTGTTGGGATCATGAGGCTCACCAGGGCTTTCTGAACGCCCTTGCGAAGCATATCGACCTGACCGGAAAGTTGTGAGAACACCGGGAATGTTACTCGACTCACAATACTTGTAAGGACACTGACTGGGAGCTGTTGCGCTGTGAATGCGCGTGTGTAGTACCCTAACTGCGTTGCGGAGAACGCTTTGCCTATCACCGCCAACTGAATTCGATCGAAGAATGTGTTGAGCAGTCCGGAGGCCAATAATCGGGAGCCAAAGCCGAACAGCGAACGCAATGACTCGATGCGAAATTGCAGAGCGGGCTTCCAAGGGCAGAAGGTCCAGATCAGGCCCGTAAAAACAGTGGTAAAAATCACCGTCTGCGCAACAAGACTCCAAACCCCATATCCTTTCCATGCCATAAACACCGCAGCCGAGCCGGAAATGATGATGGCGATAAGATTCACCTTAAACAAAGTCCGGAAGTCCAGGTTTCGCTGCAGAAGTGCAACTTGCACCACCCCAAAGGAGTCAATAAACAGATTCAGGGCCATCCAGCGAGTCATCCGGAGCAGAATTGGTTCTCGATAGAATTCCGAAATCCATGGAGCGGCAGCAAACACTACCAACGCCATTAATGCGCCCATCGCCACATTGAAATAGAATACGGAGGACTTGTCTGCTTGCGTGAGTTCTTTACGCTGAATCAGTGCGGAACCAAACCCGCTTTCTACGATAGAACTTGCCAGCGCGATAAATATCGACAGCATGGCAATCAGTCCGAACTCAGCTGGAGATAGCAGGCGGGCAAGAATCAGGGTCAGCGCAAAACTGAGTCCCCCGCGCCCGAGGACGTTGATCGCGCTCCATCCAACGGCAGTAATCGACTTGGCCTTCAGATCTGAGGCAGGGTTTTGACTTATATTCACGATTGCGCCGCGCGAAGCGCGAGTTCCGAGTCTGTTTGCTGAGCCTGATTGGTCGTCGCTGGCCCTTTGCCGGCCTCTAAGTGGATGTGCTCAATGATGTCACAGATACGATCTACATCATCCAGGGCAAGATCGCTGTAAATTGGTAGCGTTAAAATGCGAGAAGCGACGCAGCGTGCGACAGGGAGTTTATCGCTAGCCACCAGGCCGCGATAGCAAGGAAAGTCAGGAACCAGCGGGTAGAAGTACCGCCGCGCAAGCACGTTGTACTTACGCAGTTTCAAGTACAGACTGGTCGCGAGTCAAGCCAAGTTCAACTTCGTCCACTTCCACTGGCATGTAGGCGTAGTTGTAACGAACTGTTTCGAGGGGCCGCGAAACCAATCGAATACCCGGAACCAATGCGAGTCTCTCTCGATAGCGCTCGTTGATTGCCCGGCGCTTCTCAATCATTTCGTCCATGTGACTAAGCAGAAGCAACCCCATCAAGGCCTGGAATTCGTTCATCTTTGCGTTTGTGCCGGGCATGACAACTTCCGTCTCATTCTCAAAGCCGAAGTTCTTCAAGTAATCAAACAGCCGCAGGTACTTCGAGTCTTGGAAAGTCAACATTCCACCTTCGATGGAATGGAAGACTTTGGTCGCATGAAAGCTGAACATGCTCAGGTCACCGAATTGCGCAATGGGAGTACCCTCCACCTTCACCCCGAAGGCGTGTGCGGCATCGTAGAGCAGTTTCAAACCGTGCTTGCGGGCGATCTGCTCCAGTTGCTTCAGGCGGCAGGGCTGGCCGTAGACATGGACCGCTAGAATAGCGCTCGTCCAAGGCGTAATTGCGGCCTCTACCTGAGTGGGATCGAGTGAATAGTATTCCGGTTCGATATCTACAAATACCGGTCGTATCTTGTTCCAAAAAAGAGAGTGGGTGGTCGCCACAAACGTGTACGGCGTCGTGATCACGTCGCCCGTGAGTCCCATTCCTTGAAGTGCAATCTGCAGTGCTAGTGTGCCGTTTACAAAAAGCGACAGATTCCTAGTTCCACAGAACGCAATTAGGTCATCTCGAAGCCGCTGCGCTAGCTCTCCGTTATTTGTTAGCCAAGCTCGCTCCCAGATGCCTTCAAGTCCACGTGTAAACTCCTCGAGCGAGGGCAGGGCAGGGCGAGCAGCGGTAATTGGCTTATCAAATGGCTTGATCATCCTGATTAATCCTCAGATGCAATCGATCTACTCTTGAATCTTTACCTATTCCCACTCTTGGCGCATATTCCGATAGCATGTTGAACGTACTGACGGCGTAAAGGTTGCCACGAATCGAAGCCAGCCACACTTACAAAAATCCGTCAGGCACCCAAGGGTCCGCCCCATCCAAAACCGACCGAATACCTGAATTCTTGTGCGCTTCCGCCAGCCCGTTGAAACCGATCACGATTACCTGCTGGCAACGCCGTGGCGCATCTGGATATGGCGCTCGATCTGGTCCACCGTACGGGTCGCCGAGACGAGGTGGACACACGAACCGAGGGTGTGGACGGGGATTCCGTGGATGTAGAGATTTGAGGTTGCTGGGCCCTCATTAGGTCGCTCCCCCCTATCAGGCCAGGAAATGGACGTAGTATTTTGTATCTCCAACTCTTTGCCAGTCCGCGAACCCGTCCGGTGGCGGCGCTTTGTCCGTTACTACAGCCATTGCTCCGGCTTTCGCAAAGGCATCATAGACTTCTGCCTTCTCGCGAGGGTCTGAAATCCGCCAAAAGTCGTCCGCATCTTCGGGAGGTATTTGGGCGACAATTCTTAAGCGCGCTAAGCGTGCCCAGGTCATTTGCTCATCACCGTCACCAATGATGGCCACATCCACTCCTGGTCGCAGGCCTTCTCTATTCAAAGACTCGGCCGTTTGACCGTATCCACCTTGTGTCCAAAAGATTGGGGTACTTGCTGCGCGGTGAACAAGGGCCATCAGAGTTAAAAACGTCACAGATGCGGCAAGAACCAGCGTCGCGATGGCACTTCGTCTGGTGGCATCCTTGGACTTCTGGAGAAGTATGCCCGGAAGCAACCCAAGTAGCACCAACACCACAAAAGGGGCAACGTAGCGCGGCTCGGGGGTTACATTGCGAAGCCCGATCAGTACAATAGTGCCCCAGGCAAAAAGGAAATAACCGAGCAGTTGCCATCTCCAGGTCGGTTGCGGCAGTGCCAAATCTGGATTTTGACGCCCATTTCCCTGTGCGAGAACGCAGATCACCTGGCGCAGGAGGAACTCGAAGGCGGCAAGCGTTCCTAAAAAGATAGCGAAGTTTACGGCGTGCGCGATCGGGAGTTCCCAATGCGCCGACGGTCGAGCAATCCAGGTTGCTACGCCGATCAAGAATGGGTAGAGCGGGCTCCAATGTGGATTGATCAGCATGTGCAAATTGTGTTTCAGGAGCGCATCGCTCATATCAAGATATGCAATCCCATCATTAAAGGTGAATTGCCTTCCTGACCAAGCCTCAAGTAGTGCGAACGCGATGCATCCAGTCCAGCAGACGAGCCTAGCTAATTTGTACCTTTGATCCTTCACCAAAGCCTGGACATCCTTCCCCTCGCTGTCGGAACAAAAATTAATCATCACTCTCTCTGAAAAGACTAGCTCAATTTAAGGCGCCCACAAGTCGTTGAGACGAAGCTTACGCGAACCGATGGTGTGGGCGAGAGGTCAGCGCAGGAAGTAGGTAGAATTTCCGGGGCATTCATGACGAAATACTTGCGTGTAAGCACCGCCGTCGGCTATACGAGGACCTCGCCTTGCCGGCTGACCATCCCAGCGCTTACAGAAGAGAGTCGCACTTGAGCTGTAATCCCAAGACTCTTTCGAGAAGGGTTACCGTCTTGGCGTACAGTAAGTTCAATCGCCTGTTCAGCCTGGCGGCTAGCATTCCTTTTTGTGCTCTCAACGGCGATGCAATCTGGAAATACTGAGAGAGCAAGGAAGATGATACAAGCTCAAATAAGCATCCCAGGGCCACAACCAAACTGAATTGGAATACAAAGGAGGCAAAGCAGCTTTAGACGGTCAGCGCAGTCTAGCCGCAGCGGGCCGTTTCGAAACACGCTTGGATGTCGCATGCTGGTGCCTCACTCAGGACTCAGTGTGCCAAGCACTCTATGTCGGTTTTTCCCACATGACTTCCACCGACCTTCTTGCTGAAGCAAAATATCAGGCAGTACAACAGACTCAAAACACTAAGCCATCCTCCCATGTACTCCATGCGACTTATCGGGATGTCAATCTCAATATGCTGATTCCCTGGCGGTGCTTGCACTTCTATTAGACCCTCGGGCATTGCGGGTCGAATCATTGCGCGCTTGCCTTGATCGATGAGTTCGGCTTCCCATGTTGAAAAATAGAGCTGATTAATCATGATCCAGCCCCCCGTGGAGCTTTGCGTCTGAAGCTCAATCTTCCTTGGCTTCCACAGGAGTAATTGCGTGCTGCCACCGCCTTCTCTAAACCTCACCTTCGGTCCAGAGCTGGCAACGAGAGAGGCACGTTGCTGTGTGCCCGGAGCTATCCAAGCAAGCAGCCATCCGTCGTTGTCGCTAATTGACGGCTCTGTATACCTTGGTCCAGATGGCACATCGGCATTATTACGCAAATAAACATTGCAGGAAGCGCAGAGCCAAATAATTACAACTAAAATGAGGCTGCCCGTGTAAGCGATTCTAAGAGGTTGGACTTCGCGGGATACATTTGCCAAAAAAATCGCGATGAGCGCTAAAGCCCCAATGCATAACAGTCCGTTAAAGCGCCACGGGAATTGAATTGCATCGTGGAGCGGATGGATATGGTCCCAAAGCTGCCAGGAAAGCCTTAACGTCATGAATACGGAGAAGCCGCACACCGTTATCCAGAACAATACAACGATCTTTGAGTCGTGTGTGGCCCATTTGAGCGTCACTGGTGTGCAAATCGCGACTGCCACCACCATGGTCACGACTGTCCAGGAGACCGCTTGCAAAAATGTTACGTGCATAGAATGTAGAAGTAGTCCGCTGCCGAAAAAGACAAGCTTATCCTCCAATTGATAATACCCAGCATCTCTCATTAACCTGGAGGCAGGGAAGTACTTTGCATTGGCAAGGGCGGGGAGCAAGTACACTGCTGAAATGCATGTGCCTAACGCCATTGCAAACATGAGCCGAATCCCGGAGCGTATTCTCTTCCCTGGCCGGGAAAGGAGCATTGCAAGGACAATTGGAATCCAAAAGAACATTGCCACGCTGATAAGGTGGCTGAGAATCATAAGCGCAAAACTTATTGCAAGTCCAATCAAGTCTCTGCGCTTGCCGGCAATGACGCCGATAGTGAAATAAAGAAGCAGCGGCATCCATACGAGAGCCCAACATTCCGAGATAGCGCAGCGGCGATAAAAATCGATCGTGAGGTGATACGGCATCAGCATGTAAAGTGCTGCGCATAGAGTTGCTATGGTTCTGCTAACAAATGTCTGCAACCAGAGGAGCGCGGTGATCCCAGAGCACAACAACGGCAGCCATGCCGCGACATTCAATGCATTGAAGTGGAACACTCGGGCCACCGGGTCAAGCATCGCATAGACGTAAGCTGGAAAAGGAGGGAAAACAAAATAGCTGGGGCTTCCTAATCCGGTGTTCATGTTGGTGAGCCACCGCGGGTATGAGTCTCCGCTCCAGAACTGCTCGGAAAAGTGTTTCATGAAGTTAAGATGCTCGGTTGTGTCATGTCCGTCGATTGAGGATCCATGGAGCAACATGGGAAGGCCTAAAACGATTGACACTGCAACAAGGAATAAGGTCGGAGCCACATCCATCTTGCGGGGCAGTTTCATCTTTGGCATATTCGAAAGGTACTTAGAAATCTCGGCTGCTGCGATATTGTGAGACCAACTCCACATTTGTGGTTAGAAGGTGATACAACGCCGCGCTGTCCTGGCAACCGTCGTGTCATTGAGCGCATTTCCCGTTGATTTCCCGCCGCGGAGTCCTTCTAGGAACTTGTTGAAATTCGCCGCGATGGGGCGAGTTTCTTGGAGATTTGCGTTTCTGCTAAGTTGAAATTCATTTGAATCGTGCGTTGGGCCAGTGTTTGTTGGGGTCTGCGAGCCTGCAAAAGGCTATTCCGATGCCCGCAACTATCGTTCAGGCACACTGCTCCATGAGCCTTCCCGGTGGTTGAGTGATGAGTTTAGGAAGCCGGATCAGGTTGTACGCGGCGCAACTGAAGACGAACAACCAGTCCACTTTCTCCAACCCTCGCAACTTGACCTGCCGCAGCGGGCCGGTCTGCTTGAGCCATCCAAAGCCCTTCTCGATCAGCCATCGCCGGCTCAGGCTGATGGCGTAGCCGGGCTGCCGTGTGGTTCTGCGGTCCAGACTGCTGCGGCGGCCCTTGTCGTTCTTCGTAACATGTGGCGTCACATTCAACTCCCGCGCCGTGCTGACGAAATCCTTCGTGTCGTATGCCTTGTCGGCCCCCACCGTGACACGGCGCGAACGGCCGTTTTGCTTTTGCTGGAGCATCAGCAGCGCGGCGTCGCGCTCGGCATATCCATCGGCGTGTGTCACCATCGCCGCGGCGATCAGGCCGTTGCGGTTCTCCACCAACGCGTGGCCCAGATAGCTCAACTTCGACTCCTTGCCGTAGCTCTTCTTGTACAGCCGCGCGTCAGGATCAGTGGTCGATTCATGCGTCTTGTTCGACCGCTTCTGGCCGCGAAAATCGGCGCCGTCGCCGCCATCGGAACCGTCTTTCGAGCGAAAGCTCTTCTGCGAGGCCCAGGCCTGGATCAGCGTGCCGTCCACGGTGAAGTGCTCATCGGACATGAACCGCTTCCCCTGCTTGTTCACTTCTGCGAAGAACCGCTGCGCCACATCGGAGGTCAACAGCCGGTCGCGGTTCTTGGAAAACACCGCATGGTTCCACACCGCGTCGTCCATCCCCAGGCCAACGAACCAGCGAAACAGCAGGTTGTAATCGATCTGCTCAACCAGCAACCGCTCCGAGCGCACCGAATAGAAGACTTGCAACAGAAGTGCCCGAAGAATGTACTCAGGCGCAATCGAAGGCCTACCAGAGTCCGCATATAAAGCATCGAAATCCGGGCTCAACGTCCCCAGAACCGTATCCGTCAACTTGCGAACCGCTCGCAAAGGATGATCCGCAGGAACCCGCTGCTCCAATGAAACATAGCTGAACATCCCATCCTGAACTCGCTCATCTCCACGCATGCCTGTTAGATGAACAACTTCAGAGCTCCGTCGCAGAACGGTACCTATTTCAACAAGTTCCTAGGTCTTCCTCAGCCATTCGATTTGCATGACGATCACTTCAGCCGGCATTCTTCCCATTTCTTAAGCCTTTAATGCGATATGTATCCGCTATTAAGATGCGGTGGCAGGTCGAACATGGGCAAAGAGTCTTTGAAGGTGCGGCAGTGCATGTTTGCGAAGCACATCAATTGAACACATGCAGCCGAACGCTGCGAGAAGCAACACTGACCAATAAATAGGATACCGATATGGGTTGTCGAGTTGGACCATATAGTACACAAGTGGGTAAGCCAACCAGATCGAACCGAGTATCCAAAATGCAGAGCGCTGCCGAGCCCATAAATACACGAGTCCGGCGATTCCTGCCACACTCAGGCCCCAGACAATGATCGTCTGGATGGGTCTGAAGGTGATCAGAAACCAGAATCGGAGGATGCGATTCCCGGTGAGCATGACAAAGCGGCGTGGATGCTGTTCAATCCATGTGTCCGCCGAGTCCATCTTCTCACGCATGTAGGTTACTTCTCCAAGCCGTCGAACCTTATCCGCTTCAACCGGGTTGATGAAGGGCTGGTACCGCATGTGGGATTCGCCATTGTCGTCATAACTCGCGGTCGAGACATCGTTGTTCGCAATCCAAAGCTCGAGGCCGAAGTTACTTCGCGAGAAGATCGGGGCACCCAGGACAACCTCATTACGAATCGCCCAGGGGGACAGAACAGCCAAGGTAACTGCCAGCACAACAGCGCTGAAGCCGAGAGCTTTAGTTCTATAGTGAAGAGCAGCTGCAACGAGCCACAGGAGGCCGATTAGCAGGAGATTGGGAGAGATCAGGAGCGCGCAGCCCCATGCAAGACCAAAGACAACTCCGAGCCGCAAAGAAGGCGCTTGCTTTCCCCTCCACACCAACGCTGTCATAAGCGTGAGTCCCATCAGGCAAAGCGCTCCGAAATCCGCAGTGGTTGACCGATACTCGTTCAGGAGGTAAACGGGAATAAGCGCACCGGCAAATGCGGCTGCGACTCCCACTCGGCGCGGCAATCCCAGCAAGATTGAAAGAGTTGGTAACAGGGCAAACACCACGCTGGCCGCGGCAATGTCAACCACATAAGTTACTACCTCGGCGATCCTGCCAATTCCAAAAAGGCGGTAAATGCCGGCCAGAATCAGTGGACAGCCAGGACTGTACAAGGCCGTGGGTCCTGTCGGCGTCGGATAAGGGTTTCCGTATCCTTGTCCGTTGGCGATCGAGTAAGCTAAGTGGTGAATCTCAGTGCGCAGGGGATGGTCATACGAACGTAGGACCAGCATGATACTGAGCCTAACCATAAACGAACAAGCAAAGACAGTGAGGCCAATTTGAATAATTGACCATTTACGGTCATATATAGCCGGCAAACGAAGGCGCATACCTCAACCTCAATGAGTGGGTATAGCAGGTCAGTGTCGACGGTCAGTCTCACCAGTTCTTAGACTGGGCGGCTCTCAATGACTTCGTGCCGTTTCTTCATTCGGAGGAAAGGCGTCTCGAAGTAGCGATAGGAGAGGGATGCAAACAGGATCGTCAGCCCCATGGCGGCGGCGCCCTTTAAGAGCATTGATACGCTTCCGAGCGAAGTATAGTGAGGGAAGACGCTGACGACGAGGTGCAGAGCCAGCCCATGGAAAACATATAAGCCGTAGGAAATGCGCCCGAAATAGATCGCCCATTCAGGTAGGAATCTTCTGTCCAGGCCTATAAAGGCAACCAGTAGACAGCAGCAGCCCAACGCAATCAAACCATAGGCTTCCATTAGCAGCAAACTGCTGCGATGGGCTCTCTGAGCGCTCTGCGCGAGATACCAGCACAGGGCTGAGGCGGCGAGCAAGGCGATTCGAAGCCACGCAGATACCTTGGGCGAGCGGCCATGCAGCACAAGACAAAGAAGAATTCCTGCAGCGAAATTCTCAAATTGAACAAACGAGTTACGCCATACAGCTAAGTCATATCCAAGGACATCGCTGAATAAACCTAGGCAGATGTTTGCAAGGAAGATGAGGATTATCGCAAAGCCGCACAGCGACCTTCGATTTAGCCTTTTAATGACCCACGGGGCAAAAAGATAGAATTGCTCTTCAACGGAGATGCTCCACAACGGTTCCATCGGAGTGAAAATAGGGCCGTGGAAGATGAGGAACCAATTGCCGAGCAAGACTGCGGCCCACCCCACCCAGTTAATCGCACTTCGGTCGCCGCCGGGCAGGAATGCGATGACTAGGGCGATGGTAAGTCCTGCAAAGTACAGCGGCCAAATTCGGAGGATGCGGCGGATATAAAACTGCTTGGCCTGGATGGTGTTGGTTGCGTCACGTTCACGGAGCAGTAGTTCACAGATAAGATAAGCGCTGAGGGTAAAGAAGAGGCAGAGTCCATAGCCAGCGGCCGAGGCAAAGGCAGCGTACAGGGAATGCGCCGCGCCTTTGGGCAGATTAACTGCTCGGGAGTCTGCGGCATTCGGTAGCGAGTGGTAAAGGAAAACAAGCAGGAACGCCAGGAATCGTACCACGTCCAATTCAGGACGGTAAAAGCGGCCGGCAGTGTCGGGAGCAGTCATCGGTGAGCCAAGACGAATGATCTGAGAAATCGGCACGCAGGTTGAGCGCGTGAAGCATCGCGAAGCTACAGATCAGAACCGACCAAACGGCAAAAACCCAGCGCTTGGGCGAATTCCTCATTGGATACTTCCTTGCAAGAAGTACACTCCATCCACCTTGGGCCTTATCCACGCTGGGCATAGATTGTGAGCTTGCGTAGTGCCAAGCTAAACAGGCCGGCTCTCAATGACCTCATGCCGTTTCTTCATCCTCAGAAAGGGCGTCTCAAAGTAGCGATAAGACAAGGAAGCCAACAGAATTGTTAACCCCATTCCGGCAAAGATTCTCAGGAGCATTGCTTCGATTCCGGGCAAGGGGCTTTGGAAGGGGATTCTGTCGACGAAGTAAAGGGCCAACATGTGAAACACATACAGGCCATAGGATATGCGTCCCAGGTAGATGGTCCAGCCCGGCAACAACCTCTTGTCGAGACCCAGAATGGCAACAAGCAGAAAGCAGCAGCCCAGTGCGATCAGAGCATAGCCGCCAATAAGTGACCAGCTACCTGGATCGCCCTCTCCGCCTGTGTGAATCTGGAAGCCATAGGAGGCAACACACCAGCACAAAGCCCACGCGGCGAGCAAAAACAGCCGCTGCCAAACGGATTTTCTGGGCGACCTGCCACGCAACAGAAGACAGAGAAGCATCCCAGCAGCAAAGTTCTCAAACTCCACGAAGGAGTTGTACCAGATAACGTGATCTGGCGCATTAGTGCTCCCCAGAGAAAAGAGCTGGAAGTTGGCAATGATAATGAGCACGATGCTAAAAGCAGTTAGTGCCTTCCGGTTCAAGACCTTAACAGCCCACGGGGCAAAGAGATAAAACTGCTCTTCTACGGAAACACTCCACAACGCGAACATCGCAGTATCTGGGAATTCCCGGAAAACAATGAACCAGTTACCGAGCAAGGTGGCGGCCCAGGCTATCCAAATGAGTGTAATTGGTCGGCCACCATGCACGAGTGCGCCGATGAGTCCGATCGCGAGTCCCGCAAAATACAACGGCCAGATACGAAGGATGCGGCGTATGTAGAACTGCTTGGCCAGGACGGTACCGTTTACGGCACGCTCGCGAAGCAGCAATTCGCAGATGAGATAGGCGCTTAGGGTGAAGAAGAGGCTGAGGCCGTAGACAGAAACCCTTTGACAGCCGTAGAGAACCTGCTGGAGGCTTTCCGGCAAGGCTGCTGTTCTGGAGTCCCGACCTGAAGGCAGCGAATGAGTTAAGAAAACCAGGAAAAACGCCAGGAATCGTACCACGTCCAATTCAGGACGGTAAAAGCGGCCGGCAGTCTCAAGAGCAGGTCTTGGTGAGCGGGGGGCAGAATCCGAAGCCAGCTCTCCGGCTGCAAATCCGTCTGGCTTCGAAAGCTCGGTCTGCTGTTCTTGCTGTGTCGCCATCGCGGCCGTTCAACCCCTCAGGAGCCCGGCGAAATAAGTAATCGATACTGCTGTGTAACAATACTGCCGGAAGCGTCGAAGAAGGGCGAGTGGGTGATACCCAACTTATGCGCATGAAATCGATCCTCAGCGCTCGGAGTCACGGCCCGGCAAGGTGCGGCCGCGGTTCGGATCATTTCTCTGATTTCTCACTATTCCCATAGCTGTAGTGGCCATAGCGGTAATACCCATAGTATGAGTAACCTTCTGAAGAAGTGTTCTCGCCCACTTGATTCAGGACCACCCCGATGATATTGGCTCGAAGCCTCTTTAGTAGCGAGACTACGGCAGCAACGGCCTTGCGCTTGGTTTCTCCGGCCAGACTGATAATGAGCACTCCATCGGCTGCGGTGGCTATCTGCAGGCACTCGGCAAAGCCCAGCAATGGTGGCGAATCCAGAATCACCAGGTCGTAGTCCTTAGCGAATTCGTCCAGCAGGGAGGAGAGCCGGGGGCCGATGAGATCGGCGGCGCGATGGGAGCCGGGTCCTGCCGGAAGCAGAGTCAGGTTCGGCTTGCCCTCAACGGGAAGAACTGCTTCCTGCCAAGTCAGTTCACCAGTCAGACACATTGGAAAGCCCGACTCGTGGCGTGAACCCGAATTTCGAGTGCAGGCTGGGACGCCGCAGGTCGGCATCCACCAGCAGCGTCTTTTTACCTCGATCTGCATTGCCAATGGCGAGATGGGCGGACATGGTCGTCTTGCCTTCAGAGGGAGCAGCGCTTGTAAGTGCGATTGAGCGGAGCCGTCCCTCGAAGTCGGACAACAGAATGGTGTTGCGTATCGTCCGGACGGCCTCCTCAAAGCGGGAGGTTGTCCCATAGTATCCCTTGCTATTGGGGCTTGGAATCACTTTTTTGAGGGCGGTCTCCGCCTGCACCGGCACGATGGGTCTGGGTAGCTGAGCCCCGGCACTGTCAATCGGCATTGTCCCAATGACATCCACGCCAAGGAACAGGCTGGTCTTCTGAGGATCGCGGAGCGTGGTGTCGATGGAATCCAGCACCAAAGCGGTACATATCCCCAGGAGGGTCGAAACCAGAAACGCCATAAAAATATTCATTCCTATTTTGGGATAGATAGGGTGCAATGGCGGCCGAGCAGCATCGGCAATGCTGATGTTGTTATCCTGGAAGCCGGCATTGATGTCCGCCTCCTGAATCTTCTTCACTAATTCGTCGTAGAGGGCCTTGTCGGCATCGGCCTCCTGCTTGAATTGACGATACTGAAACGAGCGGGAGTTGAGACTGTCCCATTCCGCCTTGGTGTCCGTTACGGTCTTTTCGAGCATCTGCTCGCGAGTCAGAGACTGATTATATTGCGCTTCAAGTCTATCTGCGACCTTGCTTCGCGCTTCTTCGAACTGTTTCTCCGCTTCTGTAACTGCTAACGCTGCCTTGCGGTATTCCGGATGGTTGGTGCCGTAAGTCGCCTTTACCACCTCGAAGTGCTGGCGTGCCGCGCTCAGGGCATCGCTGGACTTTGCGAGCGATTCCCCCTGTGCGGAGACCTGGGCGGCTTCAACGAGTGCCGGATTTTATAGCCTCCAACGCTGCTTGCTTGTTGACTCTATCTATCTGGGCACTTGTATACTCCGAGTTCAGTTGCATGAGCCGTGATGAGAGAATGTTCGATTTATCTTCCGGATCGATAAGATCCAGGTCTTTCTCAAACTGCGCCAGGGCAAGATTGGACTGCTCCATCTTCGCCTTCAGGTCATCGAGCTGCTTTTCCATGAACGACGACAAGGTGGATGAAGACCGGATGCGGAGGTTGTACGTGCGCGCCAGAAAGGAGTTCGCAACCGCATTTGCTATGTCTGCGGCAAGGCGCGGGTCTGTAGATCGATAGCTGATGAGCAGAAGATTGGTGCCAGTCGGCCGCGTGACCTGAAGTGGACCCAAAGAGATCGGCGCTGCCGCCGCTTCCTGCACATTCGTCGAGCCCGCCTGGTTAGACTGTCCCTTTTGATTTAGCAGATGGAACTGCTCGGCAACTGGGCGCAGCACTGCGTCCGACTGGATGAGCTTGGTCTGGGTGGCGAGAAATGTGTCAGGGTCATCGATATATGCGTTTGTAGAATCCTGGCCGACAACTCCCGACGGAGCCGAGAAGTCTACGTCCACCGTGGCGACGGACTCGTAGATTGGCTGCAAGCGCGCTGAGACGATAGCGGTCACAAGAACGCAGGTCGCAACGAAGGCGACGATTTTCCAAAGATGCCGGCGGAGAATCCACAGGTAGTGCGTCAAGGGAACCGCTGGCGCTTCTGCTTCAATGTCCTGCTGAGGCGCAATCGGCGCATAATAAGCCACCGCCGGCAGATTGTTGGGCGGGCTGGGGGGAATAACCTCTGGCATTCTCGCTTGTTCAGGCATGGATTCTCTCCAGATAACCTACTGCTGAAGTACATAAATCATGAGGAAGGTGAGCGCGATGCCGAGCCCCGTGGCTATGCCAAACGCCTTCGCGCTAATCCGCTCACTTGTCACACTCGGAACAAATAGCATGTCGTTGCCATACAGCGGCACATCAGGGGATTTGCGCGCCACTATCTTCTTTATGGGTATTGGAATCTCGTTCTCGCGGCCGGTCTCTCCATCGGTACGGTAGATGTAGGCCGTACCGGAGGAATAGCTGTCCAAGCCTCCCGAGAGGGCCATTGCTTTGATAACGCTGCTCTCGGAATCATTGGTGATTTGTAACGGCCCTGGACGCTTCACGTTGCCTACAACCCATACCTGGCCGGCCTCAGGAACGCGAATGGTCTCTCCACCCTCCAACTTCACGTTGGATACCGGGCTGGAGACGTCCATGAGGGAGTGCACTGGAAATCGCTCCGTCAGGGGGATCGATTGATCGTCGCCTCTCGCCGCCGGATGGGTTACCAGGATTTCTGCCCCGGCTGTGTTGGAAACTCCACCCGCCCGCATGATCGCCTCAAGTAGCGTCATATTGCCGGTGGCTTCAAACGTGGTCGGACTTTTCACCGCCCCTACAACCGTGATAGGCCGGCTATGCTGTTCCACAACAGTCACCATCACGATGGGGCTTATCATTACCTGCTCGTCAACCAGTGCAGCCGCAATGGCCGTTTCAAGCTCGTCCGGATTGAGCCCCGCGGCTTGGATGTGTTGCCGTACCATGGGCAAGCGGATCTTGCCTTCGGCGTCTACGCGGACATTGCGGGTTAATTCCGGTGAATCGTACACCGAAATGGCGATCACATCTCCCGGGCCGAGCTTGTCAACAGACGATCTGGGAACGTCGATCGAGGTGGTTGCTCCAGTACCCGCATGGTTTGAATCCGGTTGCTGTTGTGCCCAACCTGAACTGGCAACGGCAATGGCCCAAAAGAAAATAGCTAAGCATCTCATAAACGACTCCCTGATACGGGCTTGTGGCATTTTGTCCTGAGCCATCTGTCCTGTTGCTCGATCCCGCTGAAGCCTTTTGATCTCATTCAGCGGTTACCGTTGGCCTTTAACGATGTGATGTCCGCGGCAAGTTGCTCGATCTTGCGATCCAGGCTTCTCATTTGAGTCCGGAACTCGTCCATGTGAATTCCGAGTACATCTTCTCGGGCCGTGCCGTTCAAAAGCACGTGCATCGCGTCGCGAGTGAGGTCCGACACGCTGCGCGCACCGGTAACTGAACACAGGCGTCTGAGAGCCGAGTACTCCTCTTCGGAGAGCCGGACGCTGATCATGCGTGACCGCGGATTCAGAACTGTCATGTCGATTTGGGAAACAGCTGGATATTGAGGGCTATGGCTGCCACTCGCAGAAGCCTGGCGAATGACAACTCCGGTGGATGACAATGCCTGGATTGACTCTCAATCGATTGGGATTCTGGAGTAGGCTTGGGGCAGGCTTCGCCCCTGTTTGTCCCATGTGTTTCAAGGGACCATAACCGGTCAACCCACACTTGCCAATCAAGTGTGAAGTTGGTTCGTCCAGGCGTCGCCGGACTGGGGGTCCGCAGCGCGTTGCTCGTTCGAACCGGTAATTAGAATATCACCCAAGGTAGCACGCATTTGCCAAAGATACAAGAAAAATGTGAGACAGAAGTTAGACAGTATTAAATTGTCTTAATTCATGCTTAACTGTTTCATTTCAGGACACTTTGTTCCTCAGTAGGCAATTTGGTTTTTGGCCTCACGTATGACAGGCGATGACATTTGTTTGACGTTCAAGAAGACCCGGATTCGGAGTTATTGCTCCCGATCCAGACCGCGTGAAGCCAGATCAGACTTGCAACTACCAGGCAAATGAGAGGACTCGGCATCTCCGCCGTCCCCTGGCCCACACCGTGATTGCCCGCATTTATCCGCCGAAAAGCACGATGCCCCAGCTTATCCGGGGCATCGTAAGGACTTGATTCGAGGTTGAATTCCAGTGCAAACCGGGAGCCTGGGCTCCAAACCCATGGCTATGGAGGACTAATAGGAGTTGAGGGTTTGGTCGCCAAGTAAATTGCGATTCCCGTGCCCACTCCGGCGCCGATCAGAATACCGGCGATGAGCCACTTCTTGGTCGTGTCCGACATGCCCTCGCCACCATTGATGTCGATCGCTTTAATGCAAAGCGTATATGACTTGGTTCCGTTCGGTCCATTGACAGTCTGCACAGTACCCGAGACGACAACTTTATCGTTTACATATTTATGCAAATCCCTGCAGGTCAACAAATACTTCACATCCGCGTCAGTGGTGAGGTAATACTGTCCATCTTCGTAGCTGACCAGACCCACTCCCGAGAAGGCGCCATTGTCACCACCCGCCTGCATGGCAAACGAGAATGAGCGGCCCGGAAGAACGTTCGCCAACATGAGTCCCTGATCGTTCGTAACCCCGAAGCTGCCTTTGAACGAGGCGACTTCCACCGTGTTTCCGGCCTTCAGCGAAACAACGCCGCGCGAATTCGGCTCCTTAGGCGTCACGCGCAGGCCACTGGCCTGGAGTTGGAACGAATTCGAGGCAGCCAATTCGCTTTCTCCCTGCTGCAGCACAAGGTGGTCGCTATACAAGGTGCCGCGGGAACCAGTGGACAAAGTGACCTCGGCGCCTTTATTCAGACGCAACTCCGCGGTAGCCTGCCCGGTCTCTACCACCGATCCGTCAAAGAGTGTGGCATTGCCCTTGACCAGATAACTATCAACGCGCATGTCCCCCCGGGCGCTGGCAGTGCCAATTGAAACGGTTCCAGCTGCTGCGTAGGACAACATGCACGACAGAACTGCCGCAACTTGAAGTTTCCTCAACATTGCTTGCCCTCGCGGCCCGAGGTTCACGACACACCTCGGCGGTCCCTGCACTCCCTTATACTCCGGAATCACGCAAACTGCAAGATTTCTCGGCTTTAAAATCAGTAAGTTATGCATTACATAGGTAATACGCCATACAGTTTAGGCTCTTCCTGCTGTATTTACCCGGCGTTTCCGACCCCTCCAGACCGTTGATCGTCTTTGGACGGGCAAATCAAAAGATTTCAGCACAGAATCAGGACGGAGCCACTGCTTCCCGCGCGCAGCCTGGCTTGGCGGTCTCGTTTTTGCTTTAGCAGTCTCTCCTCAGGTGCTATGCTTTCGGCTTAGCCATGAAGCCTCTTCTCCGCCGTTCGGTTGGGTACGCACTGCGAGTTCTCATCGCCGGAGCGTGCTGCTGCGGAATCTGGAACTCGTTGACGCTGGCTCGTGCCGACTACCTTTTCCACGTGGACACAGAAGAGTCGGTGCGCTCGGCGATTCGTCTGGTGCCCGACGGGTGGCAATACTACATGCGCCTCTCTCAGTTTGATCGAGCCCATGCACCGGAGCTGTTGACCGCTTCGCTCGAACTCAATCGCTACAACTCCCAGGCCGACATCGAGTTGGGGCTGCAATATGAGGCCGAGGGGGACTTCGGCCGTGCCGAGAAGCAACTGCTCGAAGCCTATGATGTGGACCACACCTACCTGCCCCGCTGGAGCCTTGCCAACTACTATTTTCGCCGCGACAACATGCCGGCATTTTGGGCGTGGGCCCGGAGCGCCGCCGCAATACCCACCGACGATATTGGCGCACTCCTTGAGCTGTGCTGGCGCGCGTCGCCAGATCCTGGAATAATTACGCGGGCAATCCTGAATGACAAGCCCGAAATGATACGCCAGTACATTGGCTTTCTACTTGGAAAGGGCCAGCCAGGTGCCGTAGCCATGGTTGCGCCGCACCTCATCCGCTTCGGTGATCCGCAATCGGATAGCGCGCAGCTTATCTCTGTCGTAAACCGGCTGATAGCCTTGAATGACGCGCCTGAGGCCACTGCCTTGTGGCACTTGTTGATCCAGCAACGTTGGGTCGTCGCCGATACCACCGTCCCCAATAATTCCGGCTTCCTGCGCGAGCCGCTGCCGGTCAGTTTCGATTGGTCGCTTCCGGAGTATGAAGGCCTTCATTCCTGGCCCGGCTCTTCCGGCCTGGAGACAGAATTCACCGGCAGTCAACCGGAGAACTGCACTATTGCCGAACAGGCTGTGGTTCTCACGCCCGGCGCCTACGCGCTCTCTTACGCCTATCGCACCACCGACATCCCCCCGGCCACGGGAATCCAATGGCAGATTCTCGATGCAAAGTCGAGCGCAGTAATAGCGGAATCTCCCCATCTATCCAGCGACGTCATGACCTACTCCGGGGTGGGCTTTTCCGTTCCACCCGGCGTTACGCTCCTACGGATACGCCTGGCCTATCGCCGCGCACTCGGCACACCGCGAATCTCGGGCATGCTCGATGTACTATCGACTCATATTCAACCTCTTCCCAAGTCATGAATTGTCCAAAATGCGGTAGCTCTCGTACTCGTGCTTCAAGAAGTACCCGCTGGGGCGATGTTTTCCAGCGGGCGCTGGGCAGGGAAGCGTTCCGTTGCCGTGAGTGCCGGAAGCGCTTCTATGCTTCGCCTTCCTCTGCTTCGGGCCCCAAGCGCGTGACTCAACCAAGTCGCAGCAAGCGATCTAGACGGTTCTTGAGGACTCGAGCTCGGAGGCGCCTTGTGCGCCGCCTGGTCATGATCGCAATCTTCGCAGCCGCGTTTGTCCTGTTTTTGATCTTCCTGCGTTATTTCACCGCGGTGAAAGCCCCTTCTTAGAATTCCACGGGGGCGAGCACCCGCATATCCGGTTCTGCATTGTGGTCAGCGCTTTCATGGTAGCCGAATCGTCTGTGGGGGCAGCGAGATCGCTGCGCATTTCCTAGACAGACTCCAGCGCAGGGGCGCCATCTGCAATGGCCGGCTTGGGTTTCCGTGGCATTGTTTCGTCCGGAATTCGCGACCTATAGAGGAGTGCGAGAAGCACAAACATCCAGCCCGGGACCCCCGGATGGAAAAAAGGAAAATCCACGCACGCGTGCAACATAATCGCAATCAGCCCCAGTCCCCAGGGGTTCCGGACCGCTGCCGGAACAACAGCGGCAAAGGGGATCAGCACCAGCAGCAAAAAGGGAAATCCGCCGTCGGCGGCAAACTCTGCCCAGTCGTTGTGAGCGTGATTCACGTAAAGCGGAAAGTCCCTGATGGCATATCGCTGGTAGACCTCCGGGAAGGTCCCCAGGCCATAACCTATCAGCGGCCGGTGCTTCGCCATGTCCGCCGCCGCCAGAAGGAACTCCCGGCGCACCAGGTACGGGTCATTCTGCTGAAGGCGCAGCCAAACGCGCTCCCATCCAACAGCAAGAGTGAATGCCGCCGCCAGTACCGGAACCATCAGGAGCATTGCAGTCGTGGGGCGTGTGGGCAAGCCGGTCTCCGGGTCCCGCAGCCTCACCAGCCCTATCGTCAGCATGGCCAGCAGTTCCGCCGTGCAAAGCACCGAGCCCGCTCGCGATGCCGCGCCGATCACAGACGCATAGAGCAGACCGCCGGCAGGAACATACCACCAGGACCGCCAGCCCTCGCGCAGCGCTCGCCACAGGGCGATCGGTAGAGCCAGTTCCACGAACAGTGCGTAGGCGTTATAGGAACCGAACGTCGCAAAGACCTCCGGATAGCCGGACGGGATCATCCACAGCACCAGGCCCCCGGAAGTGAAAAGCTCCAGAAGGCAGAGCACCGCCATCGCCGTGGCGAAGATCAAAAATGCGCTCAGGATGTTGCGCCGGATTGTGCGGGTTCGAGCCACTGCCTGGGTCAGGAAGAATACCCCGGCCAGGGCGCCCCAGCTCAGCACAGCCGTGCGGGTCTCGACGCTGGAACTAGTCGTGTGCGCAAGCAGCTGGATCAGGCCCCAGACGGGGATCAGGTACACAAGCCACGCTGCCGGACCACCGGCAATGTTTTCCTTCTTGCGGCCAATGCCGGCCACCAGGTATGCGGCCACAAGGGCAAAGACGCCGATTTGGAAGGATTGAGGTGCCCAGGCATCCTGCACAAAGGCGGTCGCGGTGGAAAAAGCCAGCAGCAGAATCAGGCACGCAGCGACAACCAACGGCGTGTACCGATTGGCTGTGACTGTCGGGTTATCTGACCCCGACTCCGCGTTAATGGGTATGACGGGCAATGCGACCATTGTATGCCACATCGTTGTTCCGATTGCAAATCGGCCTTGAAGATCTCCGCGGTCGATCATCCCGTTCGCATTCCTGTCCGCAACAGGAGAATCACTTTGGCGCTTCTAATGCCATGGGCTGAAAAATGCCCTTATCTGAGACAGTGTTCAGTCGGGCAGTGTTCAGTCGATAGACCCTCCAGACGCAAATGCAATGCGGCTGGAGGGCACCATGACCACAAAGCAAGGAACAATGCTCGGATTGGCGATGGCTATCGGATGTTTGGCGTGTTCCGCGCAGGACGCCACGGTTCCAATCAGGCAGATTGAACGGGATGCGCGGTTGTCTGCAACAGCCTCAATGCCGGCCAGCGAGGCCGCAGTCGGCCGCTCCTATGCATTGTCTGCCGGGTCGTCATCTTCGGCAGGCTTGGTGTTCGTGCCTCCCGCACCTACGGCTCCCCGAACCCTCAGCCGCGCATTCTTCCTGTTGAATGGACTGCATCTGGGCATGGCCACCTTCGACGTGGTAATGACCCAGCACTGCATCGCGGATCACCATTGCCAGGAGGGAAACCCCCTGATGCCTTCCTCCTATGCGGGCCAGCTCGGTGTAGGCTTCGCGCTGGTCAGTTACGGGACAATTGTTAGCTATGAGTTGAAGAAGCGCGAAAACGGCCTGTGGTGGCTCTCGCCCACGGTCGGAGCCGCAGCTCACACCGCCGGCGTCGCAACCGGAATCGCGCACTACTAAGCCTCTGACCGTTTGTTCTCGTATCAACCGCGGGTGTCCCAGGTCCAGGGCCCGCGCCGAACTCGGGGTGAAGATCTCGAATCTCAAATCTGGGAGCGAACCGGGTGTCCCAGCGGACCTGCATGTTCCCTGAGGGATAACGCGCTGACTTGCTGACTCGCTATCCCCGCGCAGCGGGGCTGACTTGCTGCATTTTTCCGAAATCCAGAAATCTCGGGATAGCCTGAATCCTGTCTCACATAAACGCTGTCATCCTGAGCGACCGTAGCGGAGCGAAGGAAGTCGAAGGACCTGCGGTTGCTTTTCCGGCCAACGGGTGGCAGGCCGGCAACCCCCTTTCGGAAAATAGCCCGCTTGACATCCCGAATTCCGCAGCCAAATAATATGACTGTTGGTCAATAACGGTTAACAATCGTTTATGAGCCTTAGTCAACCGCGGAACCCGCCCGCCCCGCTCAGCCCCGCCGCTGCCCCCGGCCCGCCCCACCCCCAGCGCATGGGACGCCGCCAGCGCCGCGCCGGCGAGACCCGCCTGCGCCTGTTTCGATGCGCCCTGCGACTCATTGCCGAGCGCGGCTTGCCCAACGTGACCGTCGAAGATATCACCGAAGCCGCCGACGTGGGCAAAGGAACCTTCTTCAACTACTTCGAGACCAAAGACCACGTTCTCGGCGTGATGGCCGAGATTCAGCTGGGCAAGGTGAGAGAAGCGGCTGCCCGCGCAGCCAGCGACAAGCGGACGATTCAGACCGTCTTGCGCCGGCTCGCACGGCGTCTCGCCGAGGAACCCGGGCGCAGCCCCAGCCTGGCGCGAGCCTTCATCTCCTCATTCCTGGCCAGCGGGACGGTTCGCGAAATTCAGAAACGAAACATGCTCGAGGGCCGTAAAGCAATTGGGGGGCTTGTGGCGGAAGGCCAAAGACGTGGAGAGATCGACCCCGGCCTGAACAAGGCAAAGATCGCGCTTCAATTTCTCCAGGCCTGCATCGGATCCGTCTTGCTGTGGTCGTTGCACGAGAAGCCCGCTCTCGAAGCTTGGATCGAGGACAGTTTTCAGCACTTCTGGAGATCGATCGCCGTCTCCGGTGAAGAGTAGGGACCATGAAACCAGATTTCTGCAAAATCGCACTTCTATCTCTGGCCGGCCTTTTCGTAAGTCTGCCCGCAGGCCCAATTTGCGCCGCCCAGCAGCCTGCGCCCTACCGGCTCACCTTGCAGGATGCAATTCAAAAAGCGCTCCAGGCCAACCTCAACGTGCTTGTCGCTGAAACCCGTGTTGACGAGGCCGAGGGCGCGCGTGAGCGCAGCATGTCGGCCGCGCTGCTTCCTCGCGTCAATGCGCAAACCTACGCCAACTATCAGAACCGCGATCTGCGCGCCATGGGTATTTCGTTGCCGGCCATCCCTGGCTTCGCCGGCCTCCCCAGTGTCGTGGGGCCGTTTTCAAACTACGATTTTCGCGTCTATGCCCAGCAGAACGTGATCGATCTTCAGAGCTATCGCAACTTGAAGGCCAGCGAGCACGCTCTCGATGCGGGCAAGATGGATGAGCGGGATGCGCGCGATCTGATCGTTCGTTCCATTGCCGCTCTTTATCTGGATGCCCAGTCTTCCGCGGCCCGCGTCGGCGCCGCCCAGTCGCGGGTGTCGGATTCAAGCACTCTGCTCAAGCTGGCCACAGACAAGCATGATGCCGGCACGGCGACCGGTGTTGACGTTTTGCGCGCCCAGGTGCAGCTTGCCAACGACAGGCAGGCATTGCTGGTGGCCCAGAACCAATTGCAGCAGTCGCTGCTCGCTCTGGCGCGGAACCTCGGCATGAGCCCCGGCACGCCGCTGGAGCTTGCCGAGCCGCTGCGCTACCAGGTCCTGTCGCAGCCCCAGCCTGAGACGCTTTTATCTGCCGCGCTGCAGTCGCGCGCCGATTATCTCTCCCTCGCCAGCCAGCGCCAGGGCCTGGTCGAGCAGCAGCGCGCCAGCCGCGCCCGTTTCTATCCCAGGCTCAGCCTAAACGGAAACATCGGCGAGCTCGGCCGCAGCATCGGCGGCGTGCAGACTACCGGCCTGATTCAGGGCCAGATTGACTTCACGGTCTTCGATCGCGACCGCAACGGCGAGGCGGAGCAGCTTGCGAGCCGCGTCAGGCGCATCGACGATCAGATTGCAGACCTCCAGCGCGGCGTGGACGAAGATATCCGCGAAGCGCTCTTGAATCTGGATTCCGCCGCCCAGCAGGTCGACGTCGCCCAGCAAGGCCGGCAACTGGCGCAGCGCGAGCTCTCCCTTGCCCAGGATCGTTTTCAGGCCGGAACGGCCAACAATGTCGAGGTGGTCACTGCCCAGGACGAACTGGCCCGCGCCCAGGAGAATTACATCGTCGCCGTCTCCAGCCATGTGGATGCAAAGTTCGCTCTCGCTCGGGCCATGGGCGATACCGAGAAGAACATTCTGCAGTTTATGGGAAATCCGTAAGCGGCCTTCGCTCCAGCGGCTGCGCAACGGCTTTCGCTTAACAGGCTCTCTCACAAGGATCGTTAACGAGGATTGACACCATGAAACGACTGATACCGATCTTCATTCTGCTGGCCGCGGCCATTGTCGCCGGAGTCTATTTCTATCCGCGGCTGACAAAGAGGCCGGCGCCCGCCAATCAGCTCACGCTCTCCGGCAACATTGAAGCGCACGAGAGCCTGGTGAGTTTCAAGGTGCAGGGCCGCATCGTCGATCTGCCCGTCGAAGAGGGCCAGCAGGTCGAGCAGGGCGCGCTGCTGGCGCGGGTTGAAGATGCCGACTTCAAGCAGAAGGTGCGGATCGACGAAGCCGGCGTGGCCGTGCGCGAATCCGATCTCGCCCTCACGCTCGCCGGAACCCGCGAGCAGGAAGTGAAGGCATCGCAGCAGGCGATGATCGATGCCCAGGCCGACCTCGCGGAAAAGAAACTCGACAGCGATCGCGCCCAGCAGCTCTTCGGCAAAGACGAAATCTCCGCTCAGGACCGCGACCTGGCCGCAACCGCGCTCAAGCGATCCGAGGCCACATTCAAGGCGGCGCAGCAGCGCTACAACGAGGCCGTCGAAGGCAGCCGCAAAGAGGATGTTGTCATCGCCCGCGCCAATCTTGCCCAGGCAAACGCTGACCTGGGCCTGTCGCGCATCAACGAGAGCTACACCACCCTCCGCGCGCCCTCAACCGGCGTCATTACCGTGCGCCAGGCGGAACTGGGTGAAGTGGTTTCGCCCGGCTCTCCCGTAGTTACGCTCGCCGATCTCGATCACATCTGGCTGCGCGCCTATATTGCTGAAACCGATCTGGGCAAAATTCACTGGGGCCAGCAGGCCACCATCACCACAGACACCTATCCCGGCAAGCAATATCACGGGCGCATCTCCTTCATCTCTCCTGACGCCGAGTTCACGCCCAAGAGCGTGCAGACATACGCTGAGCGGGTCACGCTCGTCTACCGCATCAAGATCGATATCGACAATCCCAATCACGAACTGAAGCCCGGCATGCCCGCCGATGCACACATTGAACTGGCCGCCGCCGCGCCTGCGCCATCGGCTGCTCCGGCAAAGCAATGACGGACCAGGCACAATCCGCAAGCACTCCGGCAATCCTGGCTGAAGGCCTCACCAAGAGCTTTCCCGGCGTGCGGGCTGTCGATGCGCTCAGCTTCGATGTGCGCGCCGGCGAAATCTTCGGCCTGGTCGGCCCGGACGGGGCAGGGAAGACTACCACGCTGCGCATGTTGGCGGGCATCATGCCTCCCGATGTGGGCCAGGCGACGGTGGCTGGCTACAATGTGGTGCGCGATCCGGAGGGCGCCAAACATGCGCTCAGTTATATGCCGCAGCGCTTCGGGCTTTACGAAGATCTCAGCGTCGACGAAAACATCCGCTTCTACTCCGACCTTTTCGGCGTGCGTAAAACCGAGCGCAACGCCCGTTCCACGCAATTGCTCCAGGCCGCGGGAATGAGCGAGTTTCGCGCCCGCATGGCCGGCAAACTCTCCGGCGGCATGAAGCAGAAACTCGGCCTGGTCTGCGCCCTCATTCACCGCCCCAAAGTCATTCTTCTTGACGAGCCCACCACCGGCGTCGATCCCGTTTCACGCCGCGACTTCTGGCGCATCCTTTACGAGCTGATCGCGGAAGGCGTGGCGATTCTTACCTCGACCGCCTATCTCGACGAAGCGGAGCGCTGCCATCGTGTCGCCCTCATGCATCAGGGCAAGCTCTTGTTCTGCGACACGCCCGCGAACCTCAAATCCCATCTGCGCAAAGGCGTCTTGTCGGTTACCTCGGCCGAGCCGCGCCGCTTGCGAACAGAACTCGAGAACGCGGCCGGAATATCCAGCCTGGTGCTCACCGGCGACGGCGTGCACGTGGTAGTAGACGATGCGGCCCGCCGCATTCCAGAAATCGAGGCCCGGCTGAAGACCGCCGGCGTGGGCTTCGACGCCATCCAGCAGGTAGCGCCCACCATCGAAGACCTCTTTATAGATGCGGTCGCCGCCACGGAGCCGGCCGGAGCAGCGCGTCATGCCTGAGCCAATCAACCCCGTCCCTGCGAACTCCGTCGTCATGGAGAACCTCGTCAAGCGGTTCGGCGATTTTGTGGCCGTGGACCGGCTCAACCTCTCCATCCGCAAAGGCGAGGTCTTCGGTTTTCTGGGACCAAACGGCGCCGGCAAGTCCACCACCATTCGCATGCTCTGCGGCCTGCTCAAGCCCACTTCCGGCCGCGCCCAGGTGGCTGGATTCGATGTCGGCCGCAAGCCCGAAGCCGTGCGCCAGAACATCGGCTACATGTCGCAGAAATTCTCTCTCTACAACGATCTGAAAGTGATCGAGAACCTGCGCCTCTTCGCCGGCCTCTATAGCGTGCCCTCCGTCAAACTCAAAGACCGCATCGAATGGGCGCTTGCAATGGCGGGCCTCAAGGGCCAGGAGAGTCTCATCACCGGCACGCTGCCGGGGGGATGGAAGCAGCGCCTGGCGCTGGGCTGCGCTGTCTTGCACCAGCCCCCCATCCTGTTTCTCGACGAGCCCACCTCCGGCGTCGATCCCATCTCGCGGCGCAAATTCTGGGATCTCATTCACAGGATGGCCGGGGAGGGCGTCACCGTCTTTGTCACCACGCACTACATGGAGGAGGCGGAATACTGCAATCGTCTCGCGTTGATTTTTCGCGGCAGGATTGTCGCTCTCGGCACGCCTTCCGAGCTGAAGCGCGACTCAATGAGAGGCGAGCTGCTGCTCGTCGAGTGCGAGCCGCTCGGTAATGCGGTTGAAGCGCTGCAATCGGCTCCCGGCGTGATCGACGCCGCCGTCTTCGGCAGCGCGCTGCACCTGGTGGTCGAGGATGCAGCCGCCGCTGAACCGCGCATCGAAAAATATCTCCAGGGCCGCGGCGTCCTGGTCAGCCGCATCCTGACAATTCGCCCCACTCTCGAAGACGCCTTCGTCTCCCTCACAACCACTCGCGACGCGGCGCCCTCCGCGGTCGAGGAGCGCAAACCATGAGCTTCCGGCGCCTGCTGGCTGTCGCCAGAAAAGAAATCACTCACATCCTGCGCGACTCGCGCAGCCTCGGAATCGTCGTCATCATGCCGGTCACGCTGATGCTGCTCTTCGGCTACGGCGTCAATCTCGATCTCAAAGGGCTGCCGGTGTATGTGTACGATCGCGAAGGCAGCCAGCAAAGCCAGGATTTGCTCAAGCGCTTTCAATCCAACGAGTATTTTCACGTCGCGCGCGTGGTAGACAGCTATCAGGCAGTCACCAGGGCGCTCGACGACGGCCACGCCAAGATGGGAATCGTCATTCCGTGGAACTTCTCTCAGCAACTGGCGGTTGGCGGTCCCGTTCAGGTTCAGGCCCTCGTCGACGGCACCGACGACAACACCGCCAACGTGCTCATCGGCTATGCGGAAGCTGTGGTGCAGGGCTATTCGTCCCAGGTTCAACTCAGACTGGCTACAGTCGCGCGGCCTGGCAATTCAACCCGCTCCGGTAAGCGTCGAAACCCGCACCTGGTACAACGAGGATCTCGTAAGCAGCGCCTTCATCATTCCCGGCGTGTTGGCCCTGGTCATGTCGGTGATCGGCGCATTCCTCACCTCGCTCACCATCGCGCGCGAGTGGGAACGCGGTTCCATGGAGCAGTTGATCTCAACCCCCGTCACCGCGATGGAGATCATGCTCGGCAAGCTGGCGCCCTATTTTGTCCTCGGCATGTTCGACGTCGCCCTCTGTGCGCTCATCGCGATCCACTGGTTTCAGGTGCCGTTTCGCGGTTCCTACCTCACTCTCGCCGTCAGCTCGGCGCTGTTCATGGTAGTTGTGCTGTCGCTCGGCTTCCTCATCTCGGTGCTCGCCAAAAATCAGTTTGCCGCCAGCCAGATTGCGCTGCTCATCACGTTTCTTCCCGCATTCCTGTTGTCGGGATTCCTGTTTTCCATCGATCAGATGCCCGTGGTCCTGCAGTGGATCACGCGCATTCTCCCCGCCCGCTACTACGTCTCGGTCCTGAAGAAAGTTTTTCTTAAAGGCACGCCCACCGCCATGCTCTATGCCGATCTGATCCCCCTGGCCGTGTTTGCCTTCCTGCTGGCGCTGGTCGCAACCCGCTCCTTCCACAAGCGGCTGGAGTAATACGAGTCTGGAAGAAAGGAGAAGAACAATGCTGGGACGCCTGAAGCAGATGTTGATCAAGGAGTTCATCCAGGTACTCCGCGACAAGCGCACGCGCTTCATCCTCATCGGCCCGCCCATTATTCAAATGCTGGTCTTCGGATACGCGGCCACCTTCGATATCCATCATGTTCCCACGGTTGTTCTCGATCTGGACCAGAGCCAGCAGAGCCGCGATCTGGTCTCGCGCTTTACCTCGAGCCCTTACTTCAACGTGCAGCGGCAACTGACCGACTCGCGCCAGATTCGCGACCTCATTGATAGTGGCGACGCCACGGTCGGCCTGGAGATTGATGCCGGCTTTGCGCAAAAGCTGCTCAAGGGCCAGACCGCCCCTTTGCAGGTCATCGTCGACGCCACCAATTCGAACACCGCGCTGATTGCCTCCAGTTACATCTCCCAAATCGCGCTCGGTTTCGCCCGCGACTATCAGCAGGACCGCATCGGCCGCATTGCGCCCCAACTCATCGAGCAGATGCCCTCGGTCGAGCTTGAGCAGAGGCCCTGGTACAACCCCGAGCTCAGCAGCCGCTGGTTTTTCGTCCCCGGCGTCATCGGCAGCCTCACCCTCGTTCTCGTCATCACCCTCACCGCCTTCGCTGTGGTGCGCGAGCGCGAAATCGGCACCCTCGAACAGATCATGGTCACGCCCATCCGCCCCGTCGAGTTCATCCTCGGCAAAACGCTGCCTTTTTTCCTGATTGGCCTCTTCGATGTTTCGCTGATTGCGGTGGTGGGGACGCTGTGGTTCCAGATTCCATTTCGCGGCCATATATCGGTGTTGTTTACCGGAGCCATTCTTTTTCTTCTTAGTATGCTGGGCGTCGGCCTGCTCATCTCCACCGTCTCGTCCACGCAACAGCAGGCCATGGTCACCGCCTTCTTCTTCATCATGCCGGCCATCACATTCTCCGGTTTCGGATTTCCCATCGCCACCATGCCGCAGTGGCTGCAATATCTCACCTATCTAAGCCCGTTGCGCTATTTCCTGGTCGTGTTGCGCGGGGTCTATCTGAAGGGCGTAGGGATGGATATTCTGTGGCCGCAGATGGCCGCCATGGCCGGCCTCGGCCTAAGCCTGCTCACCATCGCCATCCTCCGCTTCCACAAAGCGCTGGATTAGCTTAAGAAGCTGTCTAAAAACTTGGATTTCGGTGAATGGTACGGGTTTCACACCTTGCGGAAAAACTCATTCCAGCGCGGCGATCGTGTTGCTGAACGTAATTTTGGGGTTTATTACCCCAAAAGTAGGCCCTTTCGATTCTCTTGTCAGCGATCCAGGGGCTCGGTCTGTTTGACGAACTTTCGTTTTAGGCCCATGCCGATGCCGCCCAAGCTCAATCGCAAGCGTGCTCTTTTTGTTCTGACCAAGATCGACGAGATCCTGGCGTGGGAAAAGCAGAAAGAAGAGGAGCGCGACACGCGCTTCGTCGATCTGGGCAGGTATTTGTAGGAGGTGCGGGCGGGTCAGTACTGGCGGCTGCAGAACTTAAAGTCGTTCGATGAATTTCTGCAGAGACGTTTTCCCGATTCGCGCCGCACCGCCTACTATCTGATGTCCATTCACGAACACTTGCCTCCAGAGTGTTGGGGAGTTTGTGCCATTGCCCGCGTTTGGCGCTGTGAACGTGGGATCTTCCTCCTCCCTGAGTTACTCGTTTGTCTTCACTTTTGACACAGGCGGAGTGGGTGTCAGCGGTGCTGTGTTGACGCTTGGTCAAACTGGGTTAGACTTTGGGGGTTTCTCAAACTGCTTTGCGGATACGAACTACAACCCGGGGGAGTCCTGTAACATTAGTGTTGGTTTTGGGCCCACGCTCCCCGGTGTCCGATATGGCGCGGCGACCCTGAGCAACGCTTCGGGAGCGCCCATCGCAACAGGCTACGTCTTAGGCACCGGGTTGGGACCGCAGGTAAACTTCAGCCCCGGTACAGAGAGCACATTGGGCAGTAGTTTTAGCCTTCCCCATAATGTGGCAGTAGACGGGGTCGGGAACGTCTTCGTCGCCGATTCGAACAATAATGCGGTGAAGGAGATTCCGGCGGGGGGTGGTACACCCATCACGCTGGGCAGCGGCTTCTCTTACCCCAGTGGCGTGGTGGTAGACGGGAAGGGGCACGTCTTCGTTGCTGACTACGGTAACAATGCGGTGAGAGAGCTGGACTTTTTCGATCCGCCATCCCTTACCTTTGCGTCGACGCCTGTAGGTTCAACCAGCAGCGACAGCCCGCAGACGGTGACGGTCACGAATGTCGGGAATGAACCAGCAGTTTTTATTTTTTATCTGTGGGATAGCTTTCCCTATGTTCCGACGAACTTCGCAGTTGACACCAGCGGAGAGACGGCATGTCCACTTAAGAGCACCTGGTCCGAGGTGAGCCATCAGTGGTCACTTCCACAAAGTACGTCCTGCTTGATGCCCATTAGCTTTCAACCAACAACGGTGGGGAGTCTCACAGGCTCATTGGTGCTGACGCACCTGGCACCAGAGTCTGGAGGGGATTATGCTTTCACCCAGAGCATTTCGTTGAGCGGCATCGGAATTCAGACCCGGGCTACGCCCACGGTGACCTTCACTGGAGCGCCGGCCAGCGCAGCTTATGGGTCCACGTTCAATGTGGCAGCCACGACCAACGCCAGCACAAGTGCAGTGATCACCGGGACGCCCGGGATTTGCTCAGTTGCAGGCAATACCGTCACCATGACCAGCGGCACAGGAACCTGCAGCCTCTCCGCCAACTGGGCGGCTGACAGCAATTACACGAGTGCTGCAGCCGGCCAGTCAACGGTGTCTATGAAGGCTGGCAGCTCAACTGCGATTACGTCAAACACACCCGGCACGTCGTCGCCAGGCCAGGCCGTCTTGGTGAGCTTCCAGGTGACAGCCAACGGCCTACCCTCTGGCAGTGTCACGGTTATTGCCAGAACGGGCGAGAATTGTGTGGGTACCCTCAACAGCAGCGTAGGAGGCTGTTCGCTCAGCTTCGCTACTGTGGGCTCCAGAACGCTAAGGGCCAGCTACACGGGAGACCCAAACTTCAATGGCAGCACTTCCCCGGCGGTCACGCAATCCGTCATCGGGCCGCTGGCCAGCGTCTCGCCTTCGAGCATTGACTTCGGCACGGTCTATTTGGGGACGATTACAACCAAGAACGTGACGGTAACAAACTTAGGGAACGCACCGATGACGATCACAGGTCCTCTCTTGTCGATTGTGAAGGGAGGGAATTCCAACGAGTTCATCGCGGTGAATGCCTGCCCAAAGTCTCTGGCGGCGGGAAGGAGCTGCACGATCAGCCTGGAGTTTGTTGCGGGTCCCTTCTACAACCCGCAAACCGCCGCACTGAGCGTCGTGGATAACGCTCCCGGCAGTCCGCAGACGGTCACGCTGACCGCAACCGTGATCAATCCTCAGGCTCAACTGAGTGCCACGAGTCTTAACTTCGACAAACAGAAGGTGAATACGAGCAGCGCATCTAAAGCTGTCACGCTCACGAATACCGGGGCTACAACGCTGACGACGATCAGCATCGCGATCGCCGGTATCAATCACCTGGATTTCCTGGAGACAAATAACTGTCCGAGTTCATTGACGGCGAAATCCACTTGCACGATAAATGTCACGTTCAAGCCCACGGCGACAGGTTCGCGGTCGGCGAGCATCGTGATTACGGACAACGCACAAAACAGCCCGCAGAGTATATCGCTTTCGGGCACTGGAAACTGACGCATACAACTTGGGGTGCCATGCAGCCGAAGAAACAATCGGACGCGTGGCGCCTCACTCTTTTCTGGTTGCCACTACTGTGAGCGGCGGCTCAATTGTGTCCAGTTGGTTGCAAACTCGGCAATCGCAAACTCGGCAACCGCCAAACCGGAAGTTGATATGGTGTGACGCAGCCTTGCCGAAAACTCACGATGGATTTGAGCAGCGTGTGAGCTACATTAGAGACACTTCAAAAGAAGTTCCTCCATTATAGGCCGCTACTCAAGAGGCCATGCTCGCGGATCTTGGCGTACAGAGAGCTTCTCGGCATGCCGAGCCGTTTGGCGGCAAGAGGAATGCGGCCTCCCTCGGATTCAAGCACGTGGAGAATATAGCATTTCTCCATTTCCTTAAGGGTGAGGTTGGAGGCCGCGACATTGGTTCCAAAGTCATGACTCGAAGGCGCTTCAAGCTCCAGACCGGTCCTCGGAATGACTCCATCCTCAGATAAGAGCGCAGCCCGTTCCAGCACATTGCGCAGTTCGCGAATGTTCCCTGGCCAAGAGTAGCGCCGCAACGCCAATCGTGCGTCGTCGGAGATACGTAATGGGCCGCGTTTCATTTCCCAGCTAAATTGTTCTAGGAGCTTGTCCGTAATCATCGGAATGTCTTCCGGGCGCTCACGCAGAGGTGGAATACGCAGGCGCAATGTACTAAGCCGGAAATAAAGGTCACTTCGAAACTTGTCCTCCTCGGCAAGCTTCTTCAGATCACGATGGGTCGCAACGATAATCTGCACATCGACCTTGCGTTCATGTACTTCGCCTAGCCGATAAAACTGCTTCTCTTCAACCACCTTCAAGATTTTCGGCTGAACCTGCGGGTCCATATCGCCGATTTCGTCGAGGAAAAGAGTACCGTGATTGGAAGCCTCCAGAAATCCGATCTTGTTCATGACCGCGCCCGTGAAAGAGCCTTTCTGGTGTCCAAAGAGTTCCGATTCAAGCAACTCGCGCGATAATCCAGCGCAATTCAGATCCACAAAAGCCTCATTCGATCGGGGGCCCGTTTTGTGCAACCACCGCGCCAATACGCCCTTTCCGGTTCCGGTTTCTCCTTGGATCAACACGGTACTATTGGCTTCGGCAACTCGTTTTGACGCCTTTTTTAATTCCAGAATTGCCGGGCTACTACCAAGAAAGGGATCGCGCTCATAACGCGCTCGTTCGAGTATCACCGCCAAGCTCTTCTGCAGGTTGCGGGAATTCTCAAGCGAACGGCGAAGTACTGTTGTCAGGTATCCGAGATCGACTGGCTTGGAAATGAGGTGCTCTGCTCCGTTCTTGACCGCATCCACCGCCAGATCAATGCTTGCGTTCCCGGTGAGAACAATGAGCGGGATGCGAATATCACGGGTCTTGAGCCACTTGAGCAGATCAAATGCTGTGCCGTCCTGTAACAGGTAATCCGCCAGAATCAAATCCGGTGGCGATTTCAGAATCTCCGAGAACGACTTGGCAAGATCCTCGGCCCTTATGACCTCAAAGCCGTCATGGCTGAGCCCGTCTACCAGGAAATCCCGCATCAATACATCATCTTCAACTACCAGAACTCTGTTTTTCATCGCGTGCTTATTACAGCCCCTCACTTCCGCCGCCACGTTCCAAATCTCTCATTGCACCTTGACGCTAAGTGTCCTTGCAGCTCAATGGCTCCTGGTTCTCACCAGCGAGTCTTGAGCGGTTATGAAGAAGCGCTCAAATCGAACCCAGATTCCCGATCCTCGAAGGCCGTCTCTCTCTGCCCCAACAACGCCAGGAAAAACCGTCAGGACGAAGCAACCTTTCTGGGAAGTGAACCAATCAAAAGCCATCACGCCGCTTGGGTCATGAACGCATTCTGCAACCCCAACCGGGCGTCTAGAAGATAGACGATCTACCGGAAGTTGTCTAGAATCTGGACAGCCACTCAGGGGTATGCTGGACAGGTTTCCGGCGAATATTAGAGCGTATCTTATTTTAAATCATTAAGATAAGGGATGAATTCTGTGTTCAATCAAGAACGGTGACGTGATTGCAATATATGTAGGCATGACAGTTCCTTGGTCTGTTGGTTCTGCAGCATGGCGCGTTGAATTTGACGGTGGCGCTTGCCGCTTGATGCGGCGGGAACGCGAGCGGCTGATCCTGAGAATCTGTGACAGTATCGCCGGTTACTGTGCGGCGCAACGCGCGATGGTTTTCCGCCGCATGAAGTTTCGGCACCAAAAGACCTCAATTCCTGTGCTCAGGGAGATTCTTGAGCAGGATGTTGCGAACGCTTTTTGGTTTATGAGAAAGGGGACCCAGCAATGATTCTTCTATTTTTGATTCCAAGCGCGGGCCTGTTGCTGATGGCTGCGCTTTTCACTCGCGAGTCCTGGCATGGCGCCCGGAGCTGGAGATCATGAAGCGTCAACCTCGGGAGTGCATCCTTTGTGGCGCAACAGCGCCGGCGCTCATACGGCGGTGGCGGGAACCGTACGCCCGCAACCATCCTGCTCCAGGTGCAATTGCAGGTGCCGCCAGACAACCATCAGGGAACGTTGGCGCTGGAAGTTCAGCAGAAGTTGAGGTTCAAACTGCCATGAGAAGAACTATCGAATTCGGCTTGTTGATTCTTTGTGGAATTGGGTTTGTAGCCACCTGCACGCCAATACAGGCCCAGGGCGTGAGTCCCGTGATCCAGGAATTCAACAAGAAGGCGCGGGGCGTGGTTCAGGTGACCAACGTCGGCGATGCTCCGAAAACGATCTCCTGCTGGGCTCGGGGTTTCGATGCCGACGAACACGGGACGCTTCAGCTTCATCCTCTCGACGACGCGCTGCAGGTTCGAGTTGACACCCCGAGTGAGCCGGTTACGGCGAACGGCTCCCGGCGGGTTTCCTTCCATGCAGTTCCGGCCACTCTGCCAGCCTGGTTTGTGGTGACATGCGAGTTCGTGCCGATTGAACAAAGTGACGGCCTGACTATGCCGATGGAGACCTCTTCCGTCGTCATCGTTCAAGGCGATCTTCTGGATTCGCGCGATGTAACTGTGAGTGCAAGACGCGCGGGCGCCAAAGTGGAGGTAGAAGTCAAGAACAATGGGTCAGAGCTTGCGCGCGTGAGTTCTGGCCAGGTTCTTGGGCACGGAAGCCAAGCCGACATCGGAACCTTCGTCCTGTTCCCGCACCAGAGGCGCCTGGTGGAGGCCAACTGGAATGGGATGAAACCACCTGAGGCTGTGAGGATTCAAATTGGCAAGAATCACCTTGATGCTCCGGTCAATTAGGATTGCGCCACATCCGCTCAAATGATTCTGAACCTTGCGGATGCTGCGCTTTACCAGGCGAAGGAAGAAGGAAGAGACAGGGTAGTTATAGCGAAGCGGCTGGTCCTTAGCATGGTCGCCTGAGAGCCTGCAGGCGGCCATTTGAGTGCTGGATAATCAGGTCCACGACTCTGCATTCTACTCTGAAGCAAGACTATGAATATACCTTCCGAGTTGGAGAGTCCTGCGCGATGGCACGAGTCGAACGCAACAGGAAGGATGGAAGAAGTTCGGGCTGGCCCCCCACGACCAGCCCTATTGACCCACTGGTAAACAGTTAGAGAATTTGGTAGCAATTTGGTAGCAAATAGCGCCCGGAAGGCCGGTTTTTGACCACGATACCGGCTTATAACCCCTTTTAAATCATCATCCGGTTACTTCCACGCCACCTTACACACTGCCACCACGGCGGCTGCTGACCAGAATTTCCACCAAGGTCTGCTTGAGCACCCCGACGATCTGCTTAACACCGCTTCTTCATCAGCAAAATCCTCTGCCCTCCTCGGGCTCGGATCTTGCCGAAGACTAACATTTACCGTGGTTCAAAATACCCGGGGCCGATCAAGGCATGTTGCCCCTTCCTCGCCCCCCGGGGGGAAGCCTGTAAGTTGGGTTCCTTCGCCCTGTCGTGATCCGTTGTCGGACCAATCGGACGCAATCTCGAATGCATGCTCCCGAATCGGCTCTATTCCCGGAGTCCGAAGTAAGCCGCAGCCTGTATAGTGAAAGCCCCGGGACAATGCTGCCCGATTGTGAGCCGCTATGAAGAGAGACAATCGAAAGACCAAATCTCGGCGAGCAGGCTTTGTAAGAGGCACGACCGGGGCACCCTCTGGGTCGCGTGCCGCAAGTGCGGCAAATTCAACGAGGGCTTTAGCTCCTGAGGCAGGCTTCTCGATGGTCTCAAGCAATAACCAGACCTCCGTCTGCCGCCTTCCTGCCAGCCTCCACGCAGGCGGTTTAAAATAATAGATTCCAGCGCTTTCCCGCTCGTTGGTGTACCTTAATTTTTGGCCGCCTTCGCGCCGAAGGAATAGGCCTCAGGGGCAGTGCAGATTCCGGGGCACGCCGCACCCGCCTCCCTGGCCAGAAGAGATTCGGAGCAAGTTCTTCCTATGATGGAGTTCCATATATCCCGGAATGCGCGTGAACGCTACCAGTTCGTGGAGTCTCTCTTCTCCTATACAGGCAACGTAGTTTTCGCGAACATGGCCGCATGCCGCGAGTTCGCTCACCGCATGAACCAGGTGCGCGACGTCCAGAATCATCCCGGCCGCGCGGTCCATGCCGGCCAGCTTTACGCCATGGGCCTCATTGACGAGGCCAGCCACGTCCTCATCGCGCGCTACCGCGAGCAGCTCGATCCCGAAGTAATGACCTCGGCCCTGGACTGGTTTTCGGCCCATGTCGGTCCTGAGGCGCTGGACGCCATGCTGCTCGCCTTCGTCGAGCAGTTTCCGGGCTTGAGCGTGATCCGCGGCCTGGAGACGCCTCGCCAATGGCTGGCAGGCAAGACCGGCGCAATGCCTCACCGGGCCGCCGCGCTTGAAGAACTGATGCTGCTCTGGACCGCCAACCGCAACCAGGCCTTTCGCCCCTTCGAGGAGCTCTTCGAAGACCGCACCCTGGCTGAAAAAACCGTTTACCGCCAGGTCACGCAAAAGATGCCGGAGTATTTCGCCACCCGGCCGCTCATTCCGCTCCCCGACGCGAAACCCATCAGCCTGCTGGACCTCCTGCGCGCCCCCGCGGTTGGCTCACCCCACTCCCTTAGCGACCAGCTCGCCCTCATCCGCCGCCTCTGGAAGCCGCTGCTCGGCGACAGCCTGGAGCGCCTCCTCCAGATGGCCGCCGACATTCTCCATGAAGAAGAGCTGGCCATCTGGATGCAGTTCAATCCTCCCGACGCACAAGCTGCCGAAGGGACGCGGCGTCACGGGCACAAGAGCCCTTTCGCCGACGGCCGCTCCGAGGTTCCGGTATTCGGCGATCCGGCCCACGAATACGAGAAATTCTCCCCCGACACGGCTTGGATGCCCTCAACGGTGCTCATCGCCAAAAGCACTTACGTGTGGCTGGCGCAGCTCAGCAAGCAGTACAGTCGCCACATCGGCCGCCTCGACGAGATTCCCGACGAAGCGCTGGCAACCCTCGCGCAACGCGGCCTCAATTCGCTCTGGCTCATCGGCGTGTGGGAACGCAGCCGCGCTTCCAGGACCATCAAGCTGCTCTGCGGCAATCGCGACGCCGTCGCCTCCGCCTACTCCCTCTTCGACTACACCATCGCCGACGACCTGGGCGGCGAGCCGGCCTACATCAATCTGCGCGACCGCGCCTACCGTCATGGCGTCCGCCTGGCCAGTGACATGGTGCCCAACCACATGGGCATCGACTCGCCCTGGGTCATTGAGCATCCGGAATGGTTCATCTCCCGGCCCGATCCGCCTTATCCCGCTTACAGCTTCAACGGTCCAGACCTCTCCCACGACGGTCGCGTCGAAATCAAGATTGAAGACCACTATTATTCGCAATCCGATGCCGCGGTGGTCTTTCGCCGCCGCGACCGCTCCAGCGGCGAAACCCGCTACATCTATCACGGCAACGACGGCACCAGCTTTCCCTGGAACGACACCGCCCAGCTCGACTACCTGAATCCGGCGGTCCGCGAGCAGGTAATCCAGACCATCATCCACGTCGCGCGCCTCTTTCCCGTGATTCGCTTCGACGCCGCCATGACCCTGGCCAAGCGCCATTTTCACCGCCTCTGGTTTCCCGGCCCCGGCACCAGCGGCGCCATCCCCTCGCGTGCCGAATACGGCATGAACCAGGCCGAATTTGACCGCTGCATGCCCCACGAATTCTGGCGCGAGGTGGTCGATCGCGTGGCCGCTGAAGTCCCCGGCACCCTGCTGCTGGCCGAGGCCTTTTGGCTCATGGAGGGCTACTTCGTCCGCACCCTGGGCATGCACCGCGTCTACAACAGCGCCTTCATGAACATGATGCGCGACGAGGACAACGCCAAGTACCGCTCGGTCATCAAGAACACTTTGGAATTCGACCCCGACATCATGAAGCGCTATGTCAACTTCATGAGCAATCCCGACGAGCGCACCGCGGTCGACCAGTTCGGCACCGGCGACAAGTATTTCGGCGTCGCGGTCATGATGTCCACGCTCCCCGGCCTGCCCATGTTCGGCCACGGCCAGATCGAGGGATTCACTGAGAAGTACGGCATGGAGTACCGCTGGCCGCGCTACGACGAATCGCCCGACCTGTGGCTGGTCGAGCGCCACGAGCGCGAGATCGCGCCCCTGCTCAAGCGCCGCTGGCTGTTTGCCGAAAGCAGCAACTTTCTGCTCTACGACTTCTTCCAGGCCAACGGCGCGGTGGACGAAAACGTCTTTGCCTACTCCAACCGCAACGGCAGCGAGCGCGCGCTGGTGGTCTACAACAACCGCTACGGCACGGCGCACGGCACCATCGATTACTCCGCGGCCTACGCCGACAAGGGCTCCGGTGGCCTCCGTCAGCAGCGCCTGCGCGAGGGCCTGGATCTAAGCGGCGATTCCGCCGTCGTCTTTGCCTGGCGCGACTCGCTCACCGGCCTTGAATACCTGCGCCGCGCCGGCGATCTGCTCGATCGCGGCCTCACCCTCGACCTCCACGCCTATCAGTGCCACGTCTTTCTCGATTGGCGCGAGCTGCACTCCACTGCCCGGCAGCCCTGGGATCGCCTCTGCGATTCCCTCAACGGCCGCGGCGTTCCCAACCTTGACGATGCTCTTGTCAACTTGGAGCTGCGCCCCGTCCACGATGCCCTCCGCAAGCAGTTGGAACCCGGAATCGTCCGCCTCTTCGCCGATCTGGCCGAACATCCCCGCGCTGGAACCGCGGGAAAGAACACCAGGATCGACCGTGAGCGCAACGAGTTTTTCGATCAGGCCTGGTCTCGCTGCGAGAGCTTCCTGCGCGCGGCGCAAGCAGCTTATATTGCGCGCCTCCCTGAGGAAAAACGCCCATCCGTCGACGCCATGCCTACCGATCCCGGTCTGCTGGCTCCGGCCTACCGCGAGCGTCTGCGCGCCGCCATGCGCATTCCCGCCACCGAGGCGCTCTTCCCGGCTCCATGGACCGCGGCCGCACGCCGCATGTTGCCCAGTCCCAGCCCCCAGTTCACCGCCACCGCCATGTGGAGCCCGATCCTCGCCTGGTGCTCCCTCGAGCTGCTGGCCGAATCCATCGACATCGAGCAGCCGGAGCGCGTGGCCCTGGATCTGTTTGACCGCCTCCGCCTCCGCGAGCCCTTCGCGCAGGCCTTTTCCGAGCTTGGATTCGAAGGCGAAGAGGGCTGGCGCGTCGCCGCCCGCATCAAGATCGTGCTCCTCACCGGCGCCGGCGCAGGCAAACCCGAAGAGCCGCAAGCCGAACCCGAACCCCCCGCCGCTGCGCAAGCGCCTGAACCTGATGTCGCCGCGCCCGAAACCGAAGCATCGATCCCGCAGACCGGCGTCGAGACTCCAGCCCCGCCCGACGACGAAAAAGTAGCCCTAGCCCCCGCCCTCTGGTTCGATCCCGATGTCCGCTGGCTCACCGGCGTCCACGAAGCCGATGGCCACCTCTACCTGGTCCGTGAACTGTATGAGGAACTGCTCTGGTGGCTGCTCATGCCCTCGCTGCTTCGCCTGGCCGGCGAGCCTGCCCCAAGCCGCGCCAAAGTTGAGGAGTTAAGCAAAACCGTCGAAGAAGCCCTGGCCACCGCCAAGGCTGCCAACTACCGCATCGACGAACTCCTCGGCTCCGCGGCTACTCCCGAAAGTGAAGAATCCGAATCTCCCGCGCCGGAAGGTGAACCCCAAACCTTTGAAGAGGGAACTGCGCAACCCGCCGAACCGGACCCGCCAGAAGAACCAATTGAGACACCCAAACAATAAATCCGTCCGCTCACTTGCTCGCTGCTCTTCGGCGTTCTCGGGCGAATCGTCCACGCGCTGAAGGTGCGCAAGCACGTGAGCCGGATCTTCGACTACCGTCGCCGGCGAATTGATGCGTTGTTTGGCCGGCCGGGTGAGAATGCGGCGTGACGCCCTTGTTTTGATTGCCGGCGCCGCGGGGCATGTGGGCGGGGAACGCGCCGCTGGGCGCGGGCTGCAAAGTAGCGGCCTCGGCTTGAAAGAAGAATCTGCGCCTTGATTCAATGCCTCGTCAGGGGCTTTGTTTTTGATGCCGTCCAAACGCCTCGCGTTTGCAAGCCGCTTACGCGGAGCTGACAATTAAGAATGGAGTTTTCGGCTCACTCTGCATGGATTCCCTGCCAACCAATCTCGAGACTCGCGGCGATCTGGCGCAATTTGCGAACCAGCCTCGTGTGCTGGTGCGTAGGAGCCTTACACCGCGCAAAGGCGGAAGGTGCGTCGTTTACTGGATGCAGCGCGCGATGCGAATTGTGGATAATCACGCACTCGATGTGGCCATCGAAGCGGGGAACCTGTTGGGCCTGCCGGTGGTGGTGTACTTCCAGGTGATTCCAAGCTATCCCGGCGCGAACCTGAGGCATTACCACTTTCTGCAGCAAGGGTTGAGAGACGTCGAGCAAGACGCAGCCGAGCGGGGCGTGGGGTTTGTGCTGCGCCGTTCACCGGATAATTCGCTGGAAGCATTCCTCGAAGAAGTGGAAGCGGCTCTTCTGATCGGCGACGAGAACCCGTGTCGTGAGCCGGATCGCTGGCGCCAGGTTTTGGCGAAGCGGCTGAAGCTGCCCTACTGGACTGTGGACGCGGATGTAGTGGTTCCGACGCGGGTTTTCGATCGCAGCTTTGTGCTGCTGCACCACTTCCGCCCGCATCTGAAGGCCGAGTTGCCCAACTATCTGGTCGAGCCCCGAAACATGACTCCTCTACACCCGTGGAAACCCTGGAAGAGACTGGAAAGCTTTTTATTGGAACAGGATATTACCGCTGGCTTCGGCAAGCTGGACCGCCGTATTGGCCCAGTGGACAACTTCACCGGCGGGACACACGCTGCACTCGGGCGGCTGCGAGAGTTTGTGAATCTGGAACTGAGGGATTACGAGGTCACTCGCAACCACCCGGAGCTGAAGGGAACCAGCCGGCTATCGCCTTATCTGCACTTTGGAAACATCGGCCCAATCACCATTGCGCTGGCGGTCGAGAAAGCTGTGGCCGACGGCAAGGCGACGGCTGAGGCTGGCGAGAGATTCTTGGATCAGCTGATCGGGTGGAGAGAGCTGGCGGTCTTGTTTGTGCGCCATGAGCCGAACTACGACAATTGGGAATGTGCCGCGCCGTGGGCCAGGAAGACGCTCATTGAGCACGCCGGCGACTCGCGGGCGCATCGCTACAGTCTTCATCAACTGGAGCGCGCCGAGACCGCCGACGAGCTGTGGAACGCGGCTCAGCGCGAGATCGTGAATACTGGCTGGATGCACAACTATATGCGCATGTACTGGGCGAAGAGAATTCTGGAATGGGCTCCCGACCCAGCCAGGGCCTATGAGTGGGCGGTGTTTCTAAATGATCGCTACGAACTGGACGGGCGCGACCCCAATGGATATGCGGGCATAGCCTGGGCCATTGTGGGGCGGCACGACCGTCCCTGGTTCAATCGTCCAATCTTCGGGCTGGTGCGGGCGATGTCCGGTGCTTCGACGGCCAGAAAATTCGATTCCAAGGAGTACATTCACCACCAGAGCGCCGAAGGCGAAACGCTTCCGCGCGGTAGTGATAGTGGACGTTTAGCGGGCTAACGGCAAGATGGCTAACGACAGATGACGAATCGGCTTCAAAGTAGCAAATCGCAGCCCGCGCATGCCACATTGTTTGCCGGAGGGCCGAGAAATTGTAAGTGCCGGTTAGAAGATCGCACAGAGTAATTTGTCTGCAATTGACCGCGGAGAGGAAAAACCGTTATCCCGCTTTTCGCCGGAGAACCCGCCTGCTAAAGAGAACAATTCCCCGAAGCAACGCTACAAGAACAAAGAGAATCAATGCGATGGCAAGAGTGATGTATAGCGTAGTGATCAGTTCTTTCCACTCGGTCTTGAATCGGATAATCGAAAAGACGTTTACAACAAGAGCCGCGAGAATACAGCCAATAAAGATCTGCAACTCCCGGATGATGCGCCGACCTGAGATGACAATATCTTTCATTCTTTAAATTCCTCCGGCCAGGCGATCTCCTTTTGTTGTTCCATAGAGGCCTGTCCCATCAGGACGCATACGCCTGCTCTGCACGCCTGTTCCATCATGCCGGGAATGGGCTCGCCCAATCGGATCGCGTTGGCGAAGGCGGCCAGCGATATCGCTGTTCCGTCGTCGGTGGGCTTGTCGTGGACGAGATAATGTCCCTTGGTGTCTTGCTTGAGGTCTGGCACCCAACTTGGCCCGCCGATGGGAACCGTGTCGAAGAATCCGTGCTCGATTCCGTTGATCAGCTGTACGATGCCGGGTGCGGGCGGAGGGTTTTCGGCGTACAAGCGGCCCGCCTCAGCCTCGATGGTTCCCTTGGGGCCCATGATCTGAATTTCAAGGCCATAGAACCGATTGCTGATCAGCGAGTCGTAGACGACATGCGTGTTGTCCGCATAGCGGTAGACGACATTGACGTTGTCGTAGACTTCGCGCCCATCCTTCCAGTAATTGATGCTTCCGTATCCAGCGCATGAGACCGGATGCGTGCCAAGAAACCAGTTCGCCACCTGCATGTGATGAGAGGCCAGCTCGGTCATGAGTCCGCAGGAATAAGCCCTGTAAAGCCGCCAGTTCAAGCGGTGCTCCAAGCTTGGGTCCGGAACGGCGTTGCGCCAGTTGCCGTTGCGGTGCCAGTAAGCGCGGATCTGTGTGATCTGGCCGATCTCCCCGTTGCGTACTAGCTCAAGGGCGCGCAGAAAGACAGGGCTGAACATGCGCTGATGACCGATCTGAAAGACCTTCTTGCTGCCGCGGTGAGCGTTCGCTATGGCCTGGCACTCCTCGATCGTGTAAGCGAGGCTCTTCTCGCAAAAGACATGCTTGCCCGCCGAAAATGCATCCAGGCACATGCGCGCGTGGAGATAGAGAGGTGACGCAATCAACACGCCGTCCAGGCCCGGCATATCCAGCATTTGGCGATAGTCGGCAAAGCCCTTTGCACCTTTCACTCGCGCCAAACCGGCCTGAAGGTGGGGCTCGTAGTCGTCGCACAAGGCGGCGATTTCGACCCCCGGGGTGCGCAGCAGGTGAGAGATGTGGAGGTTTCCACGCGTACCCACGCCGATGATGCCGATGCGCACGCGGTCGGCCGGTGAGTCTCCCACCGGCGCGGCGCGCAATGGCGACCACCAGGGCAATTCGGCGAGTAGTGTAGAGGAACCGGCTACAATCGCAAGGCGCTTGAGGAACTCGCGTCGATGCGCGTGGCCCGAACCATCCAAAGAAGAAGAAAATGACGAATCACAGTCCATATTTCCACGCGATACGAGGAACAAACATCCCCGCATTGGAATGATAAACAATCTCAACCGCTGAGATTGTGGAGAATCCGGAGACGAGCGCAGCCCGATCTCGCTCCGGAGTTACGAGCAGTGCGGTCGAGAGTACTTCTGCCTCGATTCCGCTGGGGCTTGCAACCGACATAGTACGGTACCCCTCGATGGGACGACCGTTGTGCGGGTCAATAATCTCTCCGAACGCTCGTGGACCGCCCAGATGATTGAAGGGTGCTGTGCCGGAAGAGGAGAGCGACGCATTATGCAGATGAAACGTATGCACCGTTTCGGAAGGGTGAAACATGTTGGTGATTCCCACCGGCCACGCCGGGCCGTGAGGATGAGAGCCGAGAACGGTGATCGAGCTCTCTCCAAAACTCAGGAACGCCCGCTCCACACCATGCGCCCGGAGGCTGCCGGCCAGACGTTCGAGTGCATAGCCCTTGCCGAATCCGCCCAGGTCGATGCTCATTCCCTCTCTCTGGAAGCGGACGGTATGAGCGGCCTCATCGAAGTGGAGGCGTTTGAATCCAGTTTGACGGCGGGCTTCCTTTATAGCCTTCCCGGTTGGTTCCTCTCCGCGGCCGAGATGTTCACGCCAAAGACAATTCAAGGGCCACAGCGTGATGTCGAACGCTCCACGGGTTCGCTTTGAATAATCCCTGCACAAAGACAAAACCTCCCAAAGTCCCTCTGGCGGTTGAATCGCTTTCTCCGCGGCGCAGCGATTCAAATCCGATACTGGACCTTCCGCATCGAATCGGCTCATCATCCGCTCGTGCGCTCGTAGATCACGTTCTGCAGCGATGGCCAATGCTTCCGCTCTCTCGGTATCCATTTCCACCAAAACCATTGAAAATCGCGTGTTCATCACAAAACAGGAGTGATGGAACACCTTTGTTCCGGAAGCAGGGCCCGGTAAAAGAGTCTCCACTACCAGCATCCCTCCTTACAGGCAAGTATGAAGGATTTCAGCAAGATACATCATTATCAAGCAAGGGGGCGATATTGCCTATTCCGATGCCTCCAGACCGGAGTCTCAACGGCCCTTGCTTTGGAACGCCTGATCCTGATCCTAGCTCTCGAAGGGCGTCCACGCGCCCGTCGGCAACCATCCCGCCGCTCAACCCTTCTGGATCGTCAGCCCTGCACGCTCCGCAATCGTCCGCGCCACATGCTTCGATCGGAAAAATGTGTACGAAGTGTAGCTCGCTCGACTTCCGTCTTTTCCAAGAATGGTGTACTCCTGCACGTTGCCCGCCCGCTTCTGCTGGACCGCAGCCACCTGCTCCCAGGCCATGAACAGCTCCCCCGGTTGCTTCTTCGTTCCCAGGTTGAAGTCCACGCCCCGCGCATCCAGCTTCACGTTGAAGTTGAGCATTCTGGTGCCCCACTTCCATAGCCACGGACACATCATGCACATCATCAGCCCACCCAGGCCCCACTGAGCCGCGGCTAACGCTCGCATAAAAGTGATTGCACTCACGGGAAACAGCAACGAAACAACCATCAGCATCATGCACACCCCCATGAACACGGAGATAATGCCCATGCCCATCGTCAACCAGCAGACGATTCTGCTGTTGTGCAATACCACCTCCCTGGCGCGGTGACCGGCAATCTCCGAGGTAATGCCTGCAGCCACTCCACCCTGGCTTGGTTCCCTGGCGTCCCACACACCGGCCCGCAGCCACTCGTTCAGACTTGCATTGAAGACCTTCAGTTTGTTCTCGGTCGAGGCTCGGGGCCCATACACCGGACCGCCCGCAGGCGCAACCAGATTCTGTCTGTCGGCCTGCGGCCGCAAGCTGCCAGTCAGCGAATAGCCCGGACGCATAAACCCTGCCGTTTGAGCTCGATGGCTTCATCCACGCATCTCCCCCTGGGCAAATGCGGCCCTCTTCTTTCTCTAAAAACTGGGCTGGACGAACGGCGCCCAAGGCCTGAGGAGTTCGCAACCAGTTCATGCAGGACGCTGACGGCCTCAAACCAAAACGGGCCTTCCAGACAGGGCCATCCAAAAAATAATGCAAACCTCCTGCGTTTTTCCTTCAGAAGTCAGTATTTAATGCGGCCGTCCCGGCAGCACAAAATGTTCCGCGCACCGAGGCTCGTAAAAATCCCCGGCCATGATGATCGGGCTATCGTAGCAAGCCGGCTTCCCATCCACCAGCCGCTGCGGGTACAGCGCCTTGGCCCCGCAACTGCAATACGCCACCAGCTCGGTAATGTTCCCCGAGTACGTGCGCACCAGCCAGGAGAGATCGAGCATTTCCCCGAACGGCATTCCCCGAAAATCAAGTTCCAGCCCCGAAACCATCACGTCGTAGCCCGACTCCAGCAGCCGCCGGGTAAACGCGAACAAGTCCTGCACAAACTGCCCCTCGTCGATGGCCACGCATTCCACGCGTTTGCCGATCTGCTGTTCCGTCGCCGCCAGCACCGGCAACACCGTCCATGGATCCGACGACCGGAATTCAACCGCCTCCATCTTCCCGCAGCCATTCCGGTTCCGGCTTTCCACCACTCCGGCCGCCGCCTTGGTGTCGTCGCTCGGTTTCAGCAGCATCACGTACTGCTTGGCGTACTGCCGCCGCGTCTCGATTCTCCGCAGCAGCTCGGCAGTCTTGTTGCTCCGCATCGGCCCCACAATCAACTCGAGTTTGCCCAGTTCCAGTTTCCCCGTCACCACCGTCTCCAGGATCAGGATTCTCCGCTATCTATTGTTGCCCGATATACCTCATCGCCGCCACGCAGAATCCGGTGGATAAAGCGGCGTCATTCCGCAGCCGTTGAGCCGTCCCGGCCTGCCCCCAAAGCCTCTCGCAGAATCCTTCAATAGGCGCAAGGTCGTCGCGGTCACAATAGACTGTGACCTGAGGCACATCCGAAACACCCCTTGCGGTATCAATCTTCCAACGGACATTCTCTGAGGAGAAGTCACTACGGATAGCGCTTGCCTTCACGGCGCAGCGGTCACTTTCGCCAGGTAAACGAAGCGTCGTCGGCGAGTGCTCTTTTCCTTTTATTTCTTATCTCCTCTCCTCGGAACCGGTCCGCAAGTCAGGGTGGGGAGGATCTATGTCAACCGCCGTCAATCAAGTTGTCCACGAAGTCCTCAACGCTCACGAGAAGCTGCTCATTGACCAGGTGATTGCAAAACATCGCGACCAGCCCGGAGCCCTGCTGGGGATACTCGAGACGGTTCAATCCGCCAATGCGCACAAGTTTCTCTCCATGGAGTCGCTGCGTTACATCGCCGAAGAAACCGGCGTTCCTCCGGCCAGAATCTATAGCGCCGCCACCTTCTACGCGCTCTTCAACCTCGATCCGCAAGGCGACAACGTGATCTGCGTCTGCCGCGGGACCGCCTGCCACACCCGCGGCTCCCGCGACCTCCTTGCCAAGGTCTGTCTCGATCTCGGCTTGAGCGAACACGAAGTCAACGAATCCAGCGAGGCCGACAAACTGGCGCTCACCACCCCCGACCGCAAGTTCACCATCCGCACCGTTGCCTGCTTTGGCCAGTGCGCGCTGGCCCCGGTGGTGGAAGTCAACCACCACATCCTCAGCCACGTGAATGAGCGTACGCTGCAGCGGGAGATAAAGGCTCTCACCAACGGGAGGAAATAATGCCGCGAATTCAGGACATCGGCGCGTTCAACGCGGTACGCGAATCCGGGCTTGCCAAGCTCATGCCGGCTGTCCCGCGCATCACCGTCGGCATGGGCACTTGTGGCCGCGGCAACGGTGCCGAAGAGCTCTTTCACGCCCTCAATGGGGCCATTCAAGGCAGCGGCCTCGATGTGCTGCTCACCGGCGTCGGATGTTTCGGCTCCTGTTTTCAGGAGCCCCTGGTCGGCGTCCGGCTGCCCGGCTGCCCGCTGGTCATCTTGCATCGCGTGCAGGCCCACGATGCCAAGCGCATTCTCGAGGGCGTCTCCACCGGCGTCATGCCCCCCGACCTCATCTATTGCAAGATCGAGGAATGGGATCACATTACCGGCTCGGTGAAATACGGCCAGGGCTATCCTGAGATCGCGCCCTGGAACGCGATCCCGTTCTTCAAGGGACAAAAGAAAATCGTTCTTCGCAACTGCGGCCTGATCAATCCCTCCGACATCGAGGAATACATCGCCGTTGGCGGATACCAGGCCCTCTACAAGGTGCTCATCGATGGCCGCAAAGACTCCGTGATCGAGCAGGTCAAGGCCTCCCGGCTGCGCGGACGCGGCGGCGCAGGCTTCCTCACCGGAAACAAGTGGGATTTCCTGGCCAAGGCCAAGTCCGACGTCAAGTACATCATCTGCAACGCCGATGAGGGCGACCCCGGCGCTTACATGAACCGCAACGAGATCGAAGGCGATCCGCATTCGCTGCTTGAAGGCATGATCATCGGCGCTTACGTCATGGGCGCGACCGAAGGCATCGTCTATGTGCGCGCCGAGTATCCCCTGGCCGTCCGCCGCCTCAACCGCGCCATCGAACAGGCGCGCGAATACGGTCTGCTGGGCGTCAATATCCTGGACCGTGGATTCAACTTCGACATCGAGCTCGTCCAGGGCGCGGGAGCCTTTGTCTGTGGCGAAGAGACGGCCCTGATCGCCTCGCTCGAAGGTTTTGCGGGCCGTCCGCATCCCCGTCCGCCCTATCCTGCTCAGAAAGGGCTATGGGGCAGGCCCACCAACATCAACAACGTTGAAACCTGGTACAACGTGGCCCCCATCGTTACCCGCGGTCCCGCCTGGTTCGCCGAAACCGGCAGCGTCAAGAGCCCCGGGACCAAGGTCTTTTCGCTGGTCGGCAAGATTCAGAACACCGGCCTCGTGGAGATGCCCCTCGGCACGCCGCTCAAGAGCTTCATCTACGACATCGGAGAAGGAGCCGTTGCCGGCCGCCGCGTTAAGGCGGTGCAGACCGGCGGACCCTCAGGCGGCTGCATCCCCGTGGAAATGTTCGACACTCCAGTCGATTACGAGAGCCTGGCGCAGCTCGGCTCCATCATGGGCTCCGGCGGCATGGTGGTCCTCGACGAAGACAATTGCATGGTCGACGTGGCCCGCTACTTCGTCGAGTTCACGCACTCCGAGTCTTGCGGCAAGTGCGTCCCATGCCGGGTAGGGCTCAACAAGGCATTGAGCATCCTCAACGCCATCACCGATGGCAGCGGAACCGCGGAGCACCTCGGCCTGCTCGACGAACTGGGCAGGATGATTCGCGAGTGTTCGCTCTGCGCGCTGGGCCAGTCGGCCCCCAACCCCGTGCTCACCACCATCCGTCACTTCCGCGAGGAGTATGAAGATCACATCGTAGCTCACCGCTGCCGCGCCGGCGTCTGCCAGGAACTCGCCCTCTCGCCCTGCGAGAACAGTTGCCCGCTGCGCATGAACATTCCCCGCTTCCTCGAGCTCTATCAGGAAGGTCGTCTTGAAGACGCCTTCGAATCCGTGATCCTTGACAATCCCTTGCCCGCATCCACGGGCAGGGTTTGCCAGCATCCCTGCGACAATCGCTGCCGCCGCCAGTCCTTCGACGAAGTGGTCAACATGCGCGAGGTGCATCGCTTCCTCGCCGACACCATCTATCAATCCGATCAATTTGCGCCCATGCTCGAGCGCATCAAGGCGCGCAAGCTGGAGCCCACCGGCCGCAAGGTGGCCGTGGCCGGTTCCGGTCCCACCGGCCTCACCGCGGCCTTCTATCTCGCCATGCTCGGCCACGACGTCACCATCTTTGAAGAGCGCGGCGAAGCCGGCGGCATGTTGCGCTTCGCCATTCCCGAGTATCGGCTCCCCAAGTCGGTCCTGCGCCGCGAACTCGATCTCATCGAGGGCGTAGGCGTCAAAATGGTCTTCAACACCAGGGTCGGCTTCGATATTCCTCTCAATGAACTCGCCAGCCAGTTCGATGCCGTCTTCCTCTCCATCGGAACCTGGAAGGAATCCTGGCTTTATCTGCCCGGAACAGAGCTGAAGAACGTCTACCCCGCGCTGCCGTTCCTTGAGTCGGTGGCCCGCCACGACAGGGTCGCCATGGGCTCCAAAGTCGCGGTCATCGGCGGCGGCAATGCGGCCATCGATTCGGCGCGAACCGTGCTGCGCATGGGCGCCACTGTCACTATCCTCTACCGCCGCGAGCGCAAGGACATGCCCGCCATCGACGAGGAGATTCAGGCGGCCGAGGAAGAAGGCGTGCGCTTCGTCTTTCTCGCCGCGCCGCACCGCATCCTCGGCGGCGCCGGATGGCTCCGTCAAGGCCATCGAGATTGTCAAGACGCGCCTCGGCGAGTACGACAAATCCGGCCGCCGCCGCCCCATCCCCACCGACGAAGTGCAGCGCTTCGAATGCGACAGCGTCATTCTCGCCGTGGGCGAAACCTTCGACCAGGACTTCTGCCGCGCCTCCGGTCTGGAACTCAAGGAGGAAGGCACCCTGGCCGTCGATCGCTTCACGCTCGAGACCAGCCGCCCCGGATTCTATGCCGGCGGCGATGTCATTACCGGCGCATCCAACATGTCCAACGCCATGAGCGGCGGCAAACAGGCCGCGCGCAAGATCGACGAGCGCCTCATGCCCGAACCAGGCACGGCAGTCCCGCGCTGGGAGCGCATCTTCCCCGACTTCGAATACAGCCGCCAGGCGCCGGGAGAACCGAGCCTCAGCCGCCGCCACGAGGCGCATTCACTACCCGCAAACGTGAGGGCGCGCTCGGAGCAGGAAGTGGTCGCCGGCCTCAGTCCGCAGGAGGCGCTGGAGGAATGCCGCCGCTGCCTGCGCTGCGATCTGAGAATCACCGCGGGTGTGAGTTGAGTCCGATGGAGCAAGAAAGGAGCAAGCCGTTGCCCAGCAAAACGATTTCCGTCCGCATTGATGGTGAACTGGTGACCGCGCACGAGGGAGACACCATTCTCGAGGCGGCTAACGCCAACGGCAAGCATATTCCCACTCTCTGCTATCTCAAGGGCCTGTCCGCGGTGGGCGCATGCCGCGTCTGCATGGTCGAGCTGGCCGGCACTGACCGCCTCCTGCCCGCCTGCACCACCCCCATCCAGGACGGCATGTCCATCAAAACCTCTTCGGCAAAACTCACCCTCTACCGCCGCATGGCCGTCGAACTGCTCCTGGTCGAGCGCAACCACGTCTGCTCCTCCTGCGTCTCGAACAGCCATTGCGAGCTGCAATCCATGGCCCAATCCCTGGGCGTCACCCACGTCCGCTTCGCCTACAACAACCCGCGCCTGCCCGTGGACATGACCCATCAGCGCTTCGTCCTCGATCACAATCGCTGCATCCTCTGTACCCGCTGCGTAAGGGTCTGCGCCGAGGTTGAAGGAGCCCACGTCTGGGAGGTCGCCTCGCGCGGCATCTACTCCCGCGTCGTCAGCGACCTCAAGGACGACTGGGGCCACGCGCGCAGTTGCACCGGATGCGGAAAATGCGTCCAGGCCTGTCCCACCGGCGCGCTCGCCGAAAAGAACTTCTCGGTCCACGAAATGGTCAAGCAGAGCGACGCAGTCAGCCGCCTCGCCGCGCAAAGGTCTGGTCACCCAACCACCGCGCATTAGGCAAGCTCTCCCTTCGCAAACGTGTGGGTGCCCCAGGTCTCGCTTCTGAGACCTGGGAACTTACGCGTCTTCAGAGAGGCGCCCAACAACCGCCTCCGCATCCAAAACTGCCGATTGCATTTGTCCCAACCGCTCACTACCCGTAGAATCAAGAAGGGCCGACGGCGATGCTGCCGGGAGAGGCGCCAACTTAAAATGAGCGAAAAGGAAACAGGGACTTCCAATCCGGCGGAGGCGGTTTCGCCGGCCTGGGCCAGAATCGAGCGGGCGCGTCATCCCCAGCGGCCTAACCCCATGGACTTTATCGAGCGAATCTTCACCGATTTCAGCGAGATTCACGGGGATCGCGCCTTTGGCGACGACCAGGCAGTGGCTTGCGGAATGGCCCGCCTCGGCGGCGACGAGGTCTTGGTCATCGCCAACCGCAAGGGCGGCAATACCAAGGAACGCGTGCGCCGAAACTTCGGCATGCCTCATCCCGAGGGCTACCGCAAGGCGCTGCGCTGCATGAAAATCGCCGAAAAGTTCTCCCGTCCGGTCATCAGCCTCATCGACCTGCCCGGCGCTTTTCCCGGCCTGGGCGCTGAGGAGCGGGGACAGGCCGAGGCCATCGCCCGCAATATTCTCGAGATGTCGCGCCTGCGCGTGCCCACCATCTCCGTCATCAGCGGCGAGGGCGGATCGGGCGGAGCCTTGGCGCTGGCCGTCTCTGACCGCGTGCTGATTCTTGAGAATGCGCTCTACTTCGTGATTACGCCGGAGTCCTGCGCGGCTATCATGTGGCGGGATGCGGCGCACAAGCAGTTGGCCGCCGAAGCCATGCGCGTCTCAGCGCCCGAGGTTGCCGCACTGGGATGCGTTGACGAGATTATCTCCGAGCCGCCGGGCGGCATCCATACCAATCAAGAAGCCGGCGCCGGACTGCTCGGCAGCGTGCTCCGCAAGCATCTCGCAGAGCTCAAGGCCGTACCCATCGATGCGCTGGTGGCCGCCCGCCAGCAAAAGTTCCGCAATATCGCCCAGTTTTACACTGAAGACTAGTGTCATGAGTCAAAAGTTCCTATCACAAATCGAACCGGCAAGACTTGCGGCGTCGCGTTGCCATCGCAGTCAAGGACGCCTGAGGTCTCATCCCGCAGAACCATTCCGCTGACTTGCTGACTCGCTATTCCCGCGAAGCGGGAGCTGACTTGCTGTCTTTATCCAAAGACCTCAACGAATTTATGCGATGAACTTCAGCTTCACCACACTAGTACTGGTTGCATGAATCGGGTTTTGAAAGGGCGCGGCTTTAGACGCGCCGTAACACGCGTAAAAGAATCTGGGGCTTTACCCCCTGAGGGACATTCCCACGCCAGTCGGACAACATTTATGCAACCAGTTCCAGCGAGTTTTCAGGCGAAGCAGCACCGTACACCTCGCGCCGCCACATGCGCCGCGGTCGCCCTCGAACCCCTGTTCCGGAGGTGTCGATGACTGCGCCTGATTCGGGCGGCGGCCGGTTGCGCGCCTACTGGCAATTCCTCCTCGCGGTCCTCTACTTCTTCATGGCGCGCTCGCTCGCCCATCGTGCAGCCGCGGGGCTGGCCGGCGAGCAGTGGTCTCCGCTGGTCGAGCAGGCCTTGCTGGCCTTCCTGCTGCTGCTCGGCTACGCGGCGCTCGGATTCTGGCTCAACCGGCAGATCAACGCGATCAGCGAACAGGGTTTGCCGCTCCGGCCGGGCTGGCCCAGGGAAGTCGGAATGGGCCTGGCAACCGGCTGGGGGCTGGCGGTGGTATGCGTTCTGCTGCTTGTCATCGACGGCGGAATCGCCATCTCCATTTCCACCCGGGCTTCCGCCTGGGGATGGCTGGCGGCCGATGCGGCCTTTTTTGCGTTGGCCGCGCTGGCTGAGGAAATTGCCTTTCGCGGCTACGGATTCCAGCGCTTCGTCCATGCCGTCGGGCCCATCGGCGCCTCGCTGGGATTCGCCGCCTACTACGCCATTGTCCAATCCCTCGTACCCGGTTCGAGCCACGCCAGTTTCATGGTCTCCGTGGCCCTGGGCCTGGTCCTCTCCGCGGCCTACCTGCGCACCCGGGCCTTGTGGCTCAGTTGGGGACTCAACTTCGGCTGGAAGGCCAGCCGCGCCCTCCTCTTCGGTCTCGCGGTAAACGGCGTCAACAGCCATTCGCCCGTGGTCCAGGGCGATCCCATGGGCCCCTTCTGGCTCACCGGTGGAGGCTTTGGCCTGGAGGGCAGTTGGGTTACCTTCTTCATCCTTCTCGCCGCGCTGCCCCTGGTCTTCCGCATCACCCGCGATCTTGACTTCCGCTACAACGCCCCCGTGATCGTCCCCGCGGGCATTCCCGTAGATCTAGACGCCGCCGCCCGCGCACAGCATGAGGCCGCAATGGGTGCGGTCGAGCCGGCGTCTTCCCCACTCGTTCAGATAGGTCAGCTCGGTCCCGCCGCCACCCCACCGCCGCCCAAATCCGAGACCAACCCACCCCCCGATTCCAACTAGGGCGCATCGACATATCGTACGCATGAAAATGCCTCAAATTCAAAAGCGCTGTCATCCTGAGCGTAGACTCTCGCAGTCTCATCGCGAGGGGCGTAGTCGAAGGATCTGCGGTTTTGTCGCCGCAACCGCACCAACTTGCTTTTTCCCTCCGAACCGGTCTATCTTTTGCTCAATGCTGTTGCTGTGCATGGGAGGCTCCCATGACCCGGACATTTCTTCCCCTGGAGACGCGTCCGACCCCGCAAACGACCGCAAGCACCAGCCGTAACCTCCACTTCCGGCTGGTCGCATCGGCCTGCGCTGTCCTGTGCGCAATTGCAGCGTTTTGTTCAGCCGCTGCGATTCGTGCCCAGGTCATCACCATCGATACCAGTGGCAAGGCACATGAATCTGCCAACGGACCCGTCGACCGCCGCTACGCGCAGATTACCCCCACCAACATCCCTCTGCCCAAGTCGGAACTCGACGCCAAGACCCGGCTCGAACTCATCCGCGTGCTCCAGGCGGAGCAGGGCTTTGCCATGCGCCCGTTTCCACGCGGCCACAAGGGCCTCACGCTGGTCGCCAACGGCAAGCTCGAGCCGGCAGGAGAAGCCTATCTTGACATGGTCATAAGCAATGGGACATCCGCCAAGCCCGGCGACCGCTTGGTGGTCACCGACGTCAAGATCGACCACTCCAGGATCATCTTCCAGCTGAACGGCGGGCCGGACTTTAAGCATCGCTTTCTGCGCCACGTTTCCATTGGCGCCGGCCCGGACATGGACGCTCCTGTTGTGCAGGACAACGAGGCGGATCCCACCGGCGCGCGCCTCACCCTCGTCTTCGGCAGCCACATTCCCGAACTGACCGGCGCACAGGTCAAGGCCCTGTTGGCTCCGCTCATCTCCTTCGACGTCAAGACGCCGATTCAAGCCTTCACCGACACCCTTCCGCCCCAGCTCAAGGACGCCATTCTCAACCATCATGTGATGGTCGGTATGAGCACCGATATGGTGCTCTTCGCCAAAGGGCCGCCGCAGACCAAGTCGCGCGAGATGGATGGGCAGATGCCCTTCGAGGAGTGGATCTACGGCAAGCCCCCCGAAGAAGTGGACTTTGTCCGCATCAATGGCAACCGCGTCATCCGCGTCGAGGTTGCCAAGATGGGCGAGCCACCGGTGATCTTCACCAAGGACGAGGTGTCGGGCATGATGCGCACCGATGGCACGCCGGTCATGACCGCCGCCACTCACACCCGTGTTTCCATGGAAGGCGATGTGCAGCGCGACCCCGACACGCAAGCGCCCGCCGCTCCGCCCAGCCTGCGCAAACCCGGCGAGCAGCTCCCCTCCGACGATCCCAATGCCAATCAGCCTGGCCAGAAGAACGTCGGTGTGATGAAACCCGTGCAGTTCCCGAAGGCCAAGCCCGCCCCGCAGCCGGGCTCGAACCCCGATGGCGTTCCCGACACCGAGCCGCCCGCCTCCACGCCATCCGCTTCGACACCCCACGCGTCAACGCCGCCCGCCTCGACCCCGCCCGCCGGGCAACCAGCTCCTGCGAACAGCTCGCAGCCGGCCCCGGCCAACCCGCCCTCCCCTCCGGCCAACACCACCCAGCCGAACTGAACCAGCATCCGCGCTTTAATGTAAACTGGAGCCAGCGAGTCCCGCTCCTTCCAGGCAATTCCATTGCGATGAGAGGCAGCACACGGCCGCGCCGTTGAAGCCGCGCGTAGATTCCGCGCGTGAGTGCAGAGACACCCCCTTGAAGGAGAAACACCCGACCCATGGCAAAGATCGCAAAAACAGGTGACCGCAAGAAGGTAATGGACACGACCAAGTCGACAGACTGTCCCAGGTGCAACAAGCCGACCCGCATCGTCAAGCGCGTAAAGGACCGCGAGCGCGGCGTTCCCGGTGGAGTCTATATTTCCTGCTCCGCCTGCGACTTCTACGAGAAGCTTTAAGCACAACTTGAAGTTTTATCCACAGGAAAAGCCCGGCTCGCCGCCGGGCTTCTTCCTTCTTCTCTTATTGCTCGACAGCCTCCGCCATCTCCTTCAGAATCCCCTCGGCAGCCTCCGCCGGATCGGCCGCCTGGGTGATCGGCCGGCCCACTACCAGGTAGCTGGCGCCCGACCTCAAGGCCTCCGCCGGAGTCGCGATGCGCTTCTGATCGCCCTTCTTGTCCCCCGCCGGACGAATCCCGGGAATCACCAGCACCCCCTCCGGTCCGGTGATCGCCCGCAGTGAAGCAACTTCCTCGGCCGAACACACGAAACCGCGAATCCCGGCATCCAGCCCCATCCGCGCCAGAAGCTCCACCTGTTCGGCGGGCGAGCGCTCCAGCCCCACCGCATTCGCCTGGGCCTGATCCATGCTGGTAAGCACGGTTACGGCCAGCAGTTGCGGCGGATCGGCCAAACCCTCCAGCGCACCCTGCGCGGCCGCCAGCATGGCCGGGCCTCCCGCCGCGTGAACCGTCATCATGCGCACCCCCAGCCCCGCTGCCGAACGCACTGCTCCCGCCACCGTGTTGGGTATGTCGTTGAACTTCAGGTCTAGAAAGACCTGGTGGCCGCGCGCCACCAGCGGCGTCAGGACTGCGGGCCCGGCAGCCACAAACAGCTCCAGCCCCACCTTGAACCAGTGGCAATAAGGCTCCAGTCGATTTACCAGGCCGACCGCGGCCTCTGCATCGGGCACATCGAGGGCCACAATCAGTCGCCGGCGTGCCTCCTCCATCGGGTCCGGCCGAACCGGGGCAGCAGATTGCGCCGAAGCAAAGCTAGGCTTGAGCCTTTCTGGAATGGGCATACCTGAATCCTAACCCATCAAGCACTCTGGATAGGCCAGGTTGCCGCCGTCCCCCGCAGTTGTGCTGTCACGTCTTGACTACGGCATCTCCACCCAAAGGCGACGTATCCTTAGCCATTCATGGGGTTTGAGCGGAAAACCTGGCCGGTTTTCCCGGCGGTGCGGCAAAGCTGCGGGCAAGCATCCGATCTTGAGAGCTGTTGTTCGGTCGAGGTATCAGCAGCACGTAAGGAACCACACTCCGTGAAAATCGGTCGCGCACGGCGGGTTCGACAAACGGGGGCGTATGATCGCCCACAATGACGAACACGGTGGGCCGACCCAGTCCGCTCATAGCCAGCTCGGATACCGACTGATGAACGTTTGCAACCAACTGGTACCACGAGCATAGCGCCGTGTTTGGCGAGAGAGAGAGGGCGGGCGAACAAGGAGCTCCGGACGCAAGAGTCGATGGAACAAGAACCGGAAGATGGGAGTTCAATGTCATCCAATGGATGAAATAAGGATGAGGATCGTCCTTTGCGAGACGCCGTCCAATCCATGCGGCGACGTTCTGCGTCGCAGGTGCCGGCGAATGCGCCCGGGCAATCGGGCAATCTCTGCTGCCTGAATTGATCGTTGAACCATGTCTCCTGAAATCCGATCGTCTTGTACCAGGTCGACCGGCGGAACATGTTCCCATTCATGCCATGCAGCGCGATGTTGTGATAGCCAAGAGTGGCCAGGCGGCTGGGAAGGCAACCCTTCAAATCGTTTGCAGTGGCGTTCAGCAGATGAAATCCGATCGAGCTGCCGCAAAGTTCGCGAGCCTCGCCAGGAATCGTGGACCCATAGAAAGGAACCGTGCCCTGCACCACTTCATACCCGGCAAGCACGCCGGGCTGCAGATAGGGCTGGACAAGGGCCTGCTGAAGGGGCGAGTCCGTGGCAAGCCCCCAGGACTCAACCACAACAATCACCAGGTTGGGCAACTCCCGGCTGCTGTTGCCGGGCGCGAGGTTCACCAAACGCAAGGCCTCTGCCGAGGCGCTATCGACCGGCATCGGCGCTGTAGCGCCTTTTCTCTCGTACGCGCGAACCACGGCGTCCCCCAACTCCTGGCGCACCAATCGGATGATTGAAATTCGGGCAAATCGTGGAACATTGCGCATTCCCAGCTCGGTCCCATCATGCGCGGCCCGCCGGCCCATTGGAACTGGAAAGTGCCCTGTCGCACGCCAGGTCGTCAGGACATCCGTCGATAGAATTAAAACCGCAAAGGCGATAAGGCACACAGCCGCCCGCCGGCGATCGCTTTTTCGAACGGTTGCGGACCGCAACAGCAGTGTGCTTGCCGCTAACAGCAGCACCAGCAGGAAAACTGCAGCCGCGGCAATTCGCCGGTGACCGGAAAAGGCATGAATCGCGTCCATGTTCGACAGACATTCCTGGATCGAAAGAGAATAGGATTCACACACCGCGTAGACCAAATCTGCGGCCATGACCGAAAACAGCAAAACCGCCGACAAAATCGGTCGTACGACAAGAGCCAGCAGGCCAACCGTGACAAATTGAACGCAAAACCACCCACGGTGGTCGAGAAATCCAAATTCTCGGCTGGCGATCCAGTAGGGAATATTGGCTATAACCGCATAGAAGATTACGAACAGAATCCAGCGTGCCTGGTCAGGTGTCTTTCTTGGCCAATGAAGGCTGGATACCGGCCTGAAGGAGTCTTGCAACCCACTTCGAAGGGAGCTCATGATTTAAACCCTCGTTCCGAAAATCCACCGGCCGTTGGATTGTCTCTGAATCTATGCGGACGAGGGACGCATGGCCGTCATGACGCGCACCGGGATAGCATTCGCATCTCCTATTTGAGCACCGGTCGATTGGCTCCTGACATTTGCATTGCCCCAGCTTGTCGAGAGATGTCCCGATCCGGGATACAGGAGCAGCTCTCCTGAATCAGGCCGGGGATTCAGATTCAAGAGTCGAGGACCTGGGCCGGCTGAAACCACAACATTTATGCCCTGTCCGAAGGCGTCAATACGTTAAAGTAGGAAGGAGATTTGAGGTTGCGGAAGGGATTGTTTCGCATGCGCAGATTCGCGTGGGGAGTTGCATTGCTGGGCATGACCAGCCTTGCCTGGGCTTCCGGCGCGAATGCCGGCGTCGACTCCAATCCCATGAACTACGACCCCCAGGTCCGAGAGGCCTTCCAGCACTTCTACAACCTCGACTTCCCGAGCGCAGTCCAGCGCTTCGAGCGTTTTCACGGCGAACATCCCGGCGATCCCCAGGCCACGGCGTACTTGCTTGAGGCCGTTCTCTTCCAGGAACTCTACCGGCAGGACCTGCTTGACACCACGTTCTACGCCAACGACGGCTTTCTCACCGGCCGCCACGCCACCAGGGAAGATCCCCAGGCCCGCGACCGCATTCTCGGCCTGGCCGACGAGGCCGTTCGCGAGGCCGACTGGCGTCTCAGCAGGAATCCCAACGATGTCGATGCGCTCTTTGCCCGCGGCTGGGTGCGCAGTCTCAAGTGCACTTATCTGGCCATGGTTGACCGCGAGTTCAGTGCCGGCTTCAGGCTGGCCAACAAGGCCAGGGACGACGAGCAGCGCGCTTTGCAGTTGGACCCCAATTATGTCGACGCCAAGCTGGTGGCCGGGATCTATGAGTACGTGGTCGGCGCTTTGCCCTGGCCCTTCAAGCTGCTCATCGGCTTTGCCGGCGTCACCGGATCCAAGTCCACTGGCCTCGCCATGCTCAGGGACGCCGGAAATCGCGGCGTCATCACCAGCATGGAAGCGCGAACCGCGATGGCCCTCTTCCTGCGCCGCGAGTCCCGATATCAGGAAGCCATCCAGGTGGTGCGCAGCCTTGAGAATCAGTACCCTCACGACTTCCTCTTCTGCCTTGAAGAAGCCAACCTGCGCAAGGATGCGGGCGAGGGCATGGGCGCGGTGGTGGCCTACCGTAACCTGCTCGCGGACAGCGCCAAACCCGGCTACTTCGCCTCGGCGCAGTTGGAGTTGGCCTACTTCGGCCTCGGCGATGCCCTGCGCGGCCAGCGCCACTATGCTGAAGCCGCCCAGGCCTACGAAAAGGCCGCATGGACCCCGGACGTTGGACCCGAGCTCAAGATCCGTTCGCTGCTGGCCGCCGGCGAGTGCCACGACATGAACGGCGAGCGCCAACTGGCCGTCAACGACTACCAGGCCGCCATCGGCGCCGGTCCCAACACCTCTCGCGCCGACACCGCAAGAAAGCATCTGCGCAACCCCTACCGGGGAACCTGAAGTTTCCAAAGTCTTCCCAATTCCGCCCGCCCATCCCGAAGCCAACCACACCCACTCGAATCATCCCATCCTCCTCGGAATCGGAGTTTTTGCTTTCTCCGAGCACGCCCTCACGCCTGGCCGGAATACGCCCGCTTCGTGTCATGGTGCGACCTCACGGTTTGCGGGATAGAACTACATAACTCCGCATAAGCCGGGGCTGACTTGCTGACTCGCTAACCCCGCGCAGCGGGGGCTAACTCGCTGCATTTGTTCCACCGCCCGCCTTCCCATCAGCATCCCTCAACGGGCAGAACCATCGAATCCCGCGTTTTCCCGGCCCCGAAAATGGAACCGCCGGACCCCTCTTTTCGTATGATTGGACTGGTTGGCCTTTTGAGGAGGAGCCGGTTATGGCCGTCTATTGTCATCAATGCGGAACCGCGTTGCCACCGAGCGCGCGATTCTGCTCCAGCTGCGGCTCGGTCATTCCTTTTACGCAGCCCATGCCCGGCAGGCCGCTGGTTAGGCCGCGCGTTGGCCGCCAGATTGCCGGAGTCTGTCTGGCCCTGGCCCAGGCATATGGATGGGATGTTGCCGTCGTCCGCATCCTCACGGTGCTCGGATTCATCTTTTCAGGCGGGTTCGTCGGCATCGCCTACCTGGCCGGATGGATCGGCATTCCCGACGAGCCATTGAACCTCCCGGGAGTGTATCCTCCCGGTATATGAACAGTGCCTTCCTGTCTGGCGATGCCCGCCTGGCCTTCACCGATACCGGGGCAGGAGTGCCGGTCGTCTTTCTCCATCCCACCCCGCTCGATCGTGACTATTGGCGTCCGCTCACTGAAGACCTGGCAGGCGTCCGCGCCATTGTTCCCGACCTGCGCGGCCACGGCGCATCTCAGACTGGGTGCATCGCTGCCGGTGGGCAGCTTCGCCCGCGTTCCTGACGCTCCGGCCCTGACCATGGCGCAGCTTGCCGCCGACGCGATCGCTCTTCTGGATCATCTTGCCGTGCCTCAAGCCGTCTTTGCCGGCTGCTCCATCGGCGGTTATGTCCTGCTCGAACTCTGGCGTCGGGTTCCCGAGCGCATGAGCGCCCTGGCCTTTATCTGTTCCAAGCCCCAGCCCGATGCCGAGGCCAATCTCCAAAAACGCGTCGCCAACATCGCCCAGGCCCGCGCCGGAGAAGCCGCTGCGCTCTTCGACGGCGTGGCCCAGACCTCGATCGGCGCCACCGCTCGCCGCCGCCGTCCTCAGATCGTCCCCGAGTTGCGCGCTCGCATGACCCTCACCCCTGAAGCCCTGGTTGCCGTCCAGGCCGGTCTCGCCGCGCGCCCCGATTCCGTGCCCACCGTGGCCACCATCGGCGTGCCGCTGATGGCCATCGCCGGCGGCGAGGATTCCGCCGTAACTCCCGCAGAGATGGAAGCCTTCCGCGACGCGCCCGGCAGTTGCGAATTCCACCTGCTCCCCGACGCAGGCCACTTTGCCGCCTACGAGCAGCCGCGCAAAGTTGCCTCTCTGCTCGCCGCCTGGCTCAAACAGTGGAACCTTAATGTGGCGTCTCTGATGTTCGTTCGACAATAACTGTCATCCTGAGCGACCGCAGCGAAGCGAAGGGAGTCGAAGGATCTGCGTTTAGGACGCTTTTGGCATGAAGCCAAGCCTTAAACAAATGCGACGAACCTCTGAGACACCACCCTGGACATGGTTGCACAAATCGCGTTTTGAAAGGGCGCGGCCGGGTACCGGGGCACCGGGGAGCCGGGGGACCCCATGGGTCGGGGCCGGGTCGGGTGACGCGCCGCAAGAGATGAATAAAAGCCTGGGGCTTTAGTGTCTGCGCGAACTCTCTCAGTTCCCCGGAATCCTGAGTGCTAATCCAGCTCAGCGGTTCACACGATCCAGATCCGGCAATTCGGCAACCGGCACGTCCAGTTCCGGCACCTTTTGCCCGTTCTCATACCGGGACACCGTCGCCATCAGGTTCTCAACGGCAGCCACCGTCTTGATGCCGCCTCTGGCGCCCGCGGCCATGCAATTCATCGCCGCCGCCGCGCACGAGAAATCCAGTTGCCGTTCCAGCCCCCACCCCTGCAGCAATCCGTAGATGAATCCCGCCCGGAAAATGTCTCCGGCCCCGGTCGTGTCAACCACCGGAACGCGATACGCGGCGCTCTTGTAGAACTTCCGGCCATCCCAGGCCAGCACCCCATCCTCTCCCAGCGTTGCCGCGCTCAGACGGCACGCGTAGCGCGATTGCATGCGCCGCAATGCGCTCTCCAAATGGTTGTCCTTCATCAGCCGGCAGGAGAAGTCCTTGCTCACAATCAGGTAGTCGATGTTGGCGATCAGCTCGTCCACGCCGGGATAGATCTCGTCCAGGTCGGCCACTACCGGAATCCCGGCCTCCTGGGCCCAACTGGCGGCCAGCGTAGCCGCGGCGGTTTCGTGGCCGTCCACGTGCAGCACCCGCGCATTCACAATCCAGACTCGCTGCAGTTCTTCGGGCTTGAGCGCCATGCTCTCGTCGCGTCGGCACAGCACCGTCCGCTCGCCCCCGCCGTCCACCAGGATCAGCGACTGCGGGCTCACGCCCCCGGCCACCGAGATCAGCCGCGCTTCAACGCCCGCCCGGTCAAAGGCCTCGCGGTGCAGGCAGGCTGCATGGTCGTCGCCCAGCTTGCCCACATAGCGGGTCCGCAGTCCCCACGTCTGGCAGGCCACCACCGTCGTTGCCACCTGCCCTCCCGGCAGCACGCTCGCGTTGCTGTATTCCATCTTCGAGCCGCGCACCGGAAAATCCGCGAGCGGAATCAGCGTGTCGGTGGCGTTCAGTCCCACCCCCACCAGGTCAACTTTTTCGAACTCGGCCATTCAGTTATTGTAATAGCCCGGGTGAGCCCATCTCATCCGTCCGCAAAATGCTGTACGCTCAAGACAGCTCTAGTAGTGGTTCCATTTGAAGGGCACGGGCTTAACAGGCTGCGGAAAAACTCGATCCAGCGGGGATTCTCGGAAGCTTTGTATCAGGGCACGACCGGGGCGCCGGGGGGCCGGGGCGCCGGGGCGCCCTCTGGGCCGGGCCGGGCCGCGTGCCGCAAGTGCAGCAAAATCAACGAGGGCTTTATTGAGGACTGCATAAGTAATGTCCGGACAAACGCGCCGGAGGCGCAGAGTTGGTTAGCCCCGCGCTTCAGCGTGGGGAAAAGGGATTCCACACGTTCGTCACGGAGTCCCGTAGGGACGGCGCAAGGACATTATTTATGCAGGAACCAATAGCCCCGGAGGGCAACCTCCCTCAAACCGGCAAACTGCTCCTTTTTGGGGAATTCCATCGTGACCGTTCCTCCATCCTCGCGCCCCTTTCATTACCCGCGGCCCGGCAGCGCCCTGCACTGCGGAAAAGTCTCGCTCGAACTCCTCGCCCGCCGCTACGGCACCCCGCTCTACGTCTATTCCGCCGACCAGATTGCCGAGCGCCTCAGCCTCTTTCAGCAAGCGCTCGCGGGCCGGGATCACCTGGTCTGCTACGCGGTCAAAGCCAACTCCGCGCTGGCCATCCTCAAGCTGCTTGCCGCCCGTGGCGCGGGCTTCGACATCGTATCCGGCGGCGAACTCGAGCGCGTTCTGGCCGCCGCGCCCCAGGCTGCCGGCCGGGTCGTCTTCTCCGGCGTGGGCAAGACGGCCGCGGAGATCGATCTCGCGCTGGCCGCGGATATCCTCGAATTCAATGCGGAGAGCGAGGCGGAACTGGCTCTGCTCGCCGCCCGCGCCCGCAAACTCAAACGCATCGCGCGCTTTGCCCTGCGCGTCAATCCCGACGTCTTTGCCGATACCCATCCCTACATCTCCACCGGCCTGCGTGAGCACAAGTTCGGCATCGATATCCGCCAGGCGCTCGGCATCTACAAGGCCGCAGCCGGCAACCGCTGGCTCCACGCGCACGGGGTCAGCGTCCATATCGGCTCGCAGATTCGCTCCGCTCAGCCCTTTGGCAAGGCCATTAGCCGGGTCAGCAAGCTGGTCGAGCAGCTCGGGCGCGAAGGCATCCTGCTCAAGGTTGTGGATGCTGGCGGCGGCCTGGGCATCGACTATCACGGCGGCGCATTTGACGTAGCCGCCAAGGTAGCGGAGTACGCCGCTGCCATTCAGGACGCGCTGGCCGGCTTCGACGGCCGCCTGCTCATCGAGCCCGGCCGCTTTCTCGTAGCCCAGGCCGGGGCGCTGGTGGCCCGCGTGCTCACCGTCAAACGCAACGGCAAAAAGACCTTCGTCATTACCGACGCCGCCATGAACGACCTCATCCGACCCGCGCTTTACCAGGCCCATCACGACATTGTGCCGGTGCGCCCCCGCGCCGGCCGTGCCCGCACCGTTGACGTGGTAGGTCCGGTCTGCGAGTCCGGCGACTTTTTTGCCCATGACCGCAACCTGAAACCCCTCGCCCCCGGCGACCTGGTTGTCCTGCTCGATGCCGGCGCCTACGGCATGGCGCAAAGCTCCAACTACAACACCCGCCCCCGTCCCGCTGAAGTCCTGGTCGAGGGCGCCGGCTCCCGCCTCATCCGCCGCCGCGAAACCATATCCGACCTCCTCGCTCCGGAAATCCTCTAAGCTTTGCGCATGCAACTTCGCATCGCCAGAGGTATCATTTGAGGTGAGACTGCGATGGAAGAGAAACGCATCACAATCGAGCCGGGAAAGCGATCAGGCCAGCCGTGCATTAGGGGTTTGCGCATCACGGTCTGGGAGGTTCTCGGCTGGCTCGCGGCCGGGATGGACGAGGATACGATTCTCGCTGATTATCCGGAGTTGGAGCCCGCCGATTTTCCGGCCATCTTCGAGTACGCCGCCCGCGTCGGGCGGCGCGTTGCGCTGTGAAGCTGCTGTTGGATGAGAATCTCTCTCGGCGGCTGGTCCCCCGTATCGCTGACCTGTTTCCCGATTCAGCGCACGTTGGCTCCGAGGGGTTGCTCCAGGCACCGGACTCGGTCGTGTGGGAATACGCCAAAACACACGATTTTTCCATCGTCACGGCAGATGCCGACTTTTATGAGCTGGCCACAACCCTGGGGCCTCCTCCCAAAGTGGTCTGGCTTCGCGGCTGCGATTATCCGACTGCGGTCGCTGAGGAACTCATTCGAAGTCAGGCAATTCGGATCGCCGAGTTCCTGGAAGAGCCAGAACGGGCAGTGCTGATCTTGCGGCCGCAATGATCACAGCAGGTATGCTCGATCCGCGTGCAACCCCCGCCCCATCCTGTTATCGTGTTCCGCGGGGGGCTTCACCATGCATCTTGCAATGCAGCCGATCTGCGCCCTGGCCATCACAGGGCTCGCGCTGGCGTGGTCCGCGCCCGTCCGTGCCGGCTCCCCTAGGGTAAGAACCGCACAGGGCAAAGTCCAGGGCAAGACCATCAACGACGGCAAAGTCCGCGCCTATCTGGGCCTTCCCTACGCCGCTCCTCCGGTAGGCGATCTGCGTTGGAAGGCCCCTCAGCCGCCCGCCAACTGGAAAGGCGTGCGCGACGCCACCCGCTACGGCGCGCGCTGCATGCAGGCGCAGATTTACTCTGACATGGTCTTCCAGGACACCGGCCCCAGCGAAGATTGCCTGTTCCTGAACGTCTTTACGCCCGCCGCGGCCAAGCCCGACAGCAAGCTGCCCGTCATGTTCTGGATTCACGGCGGCGGTTATTCTGCCGGTTCCGCCTCCGAGCCCCGCCATAACGGCGACTTCCTGCCCTTGAAAGGCGTGGTTCTTGTCACCATCAACTACCGGCTCGGCGTCTTCGGCTTTTTGGCCACGGCCGATCTGGCCAAAGAGTCCAACGGCGCGGCAGGGAACTACGGCCTGCTCGACATGGTGGCCGCGCTTGAGTGGGTCAAGGCCAATATTGCAAAATTCGGCGGCGATCCCGGCAACGTGACCATCTTCGGCGAGAGCGCCGGCTCCTATGCCGTCAGCACGCTCATGGCTGCGGCTCCTGCGCAAGGCCTGTTCCAGAAGGCCATCGGCGAGAGCGGCGCGGCCTTCAGCAACGGGCTCCCGACCGGCGACCTTGAAGCCCGTGAAATGCGGGACGGGGAGTGGGTTGCCTCGCTGGGGGTGAGCAACCTCGCGGATCTGCGCGCCCTGCCCGCCCGCGCCGTCCTTGCAGCAACCCTGAAGAAAGGTGCGCCGCAGTTTTCGCCGGTGGTTGACGGCCGCCTGCTCACTGTGCCGGAGCCCGAGACCTACACCCAGGCAAAGCAGGCCCATGTGCCCCTCCTGGCCGGCTGGAACCGCGACGAAAACACTTCATTGGCCAACGGCATGACTGTCGAGAAATGGAAGGCTTTTGCAACAGCGCACTTCGCCGACCGGGCAGCGGAGTTCCTCAGCCTCTATTCCGGCGAGACAGATGAGCAGGCAGTACGTTCGGCCGTCGACTACGGCAGTGACACTTTCATCGCCTTCGCCACCTGGGAGTGGATCGAAGCGCATCGGCAGACTGGCGAGTCGCCCGTCTACCGCTACCATTTCGAGCTGGCCGCGCCGCCCAGCAAGTATCGATCCCGGCCCCATCGCTTTCCACTCCGACGACATCGAGTATGTCTTTGGTACTCTCGACACCCGGCCCGGCGCAGTGTGGCGGCCCGAAGACCGCAAGCTGAGCGACCAGATGATGAGCTACTGGACCAACTTCGCCAGAACCGGCGACCCCAACGGGCCGGGCCTTCCCGAGTGGCCGAAATATGACGCGGAAAACCAGGTCATCCATCTCGACAGCACCATCACCTCAGCCCCCAGCACAGTAGAGCCGCGCTATGAGTTCCTGCTCAAAGCGATGCCGCCCGGGCAGCCGTGAGATGTCAACAGATTCATGCACGGCCAAACGAAGACCAGGGACTCCCGTTTGTAGTTCATTGCGGGATATATTTTGAGGATGCTGCGTTTTTGCTTGACCAGTTATCCTGAAAGTGGGATAAATAATGACACGGGAACCTGTACCGGGTGAAATGCCGCTCTATTGGGTTGGATCGTCGCTCAAGGACCTGACGAGATTCCCGTCAGACGTGCAGCGGAACATTGGCTATGCGCTCAGTGCCGCTCAATATGGTGGAAAACATCCCTCTGCAAAGCCTTGGAAGGGGGAGGGACCAGGGCTTCTTGAAGTTGTCAAGGACTACGCGGGAGACACGTTCAGGGCAATCTATACCGTGCGATTTGTGAACGCTGTTTATGTCCTTCACGCATTTCAAAAGAAATCCCCGCGTGGGATAGCGACTCCTCAACGGGACATTGCTCTGGTGAGGGAACGTCTGAAAATTGCGCAGCGCGATCATGAGGAAAGAAATGCCTAACCAGGTCACAGAAGCAGTCGTTCGCAGCAGCGGCAATGTGTTTGCCGATCTAGGTTTGCCGGATGCCGCTGAACTTGACACCAAGGCCCGGCTCTGTGCGGCCATCAACCGGATCGTGGAGCGAAAGCGCCTTTCGCAGGCCGATACTGCAACTGCGCTGGGCATCAATCAGCCCAAGGTTTCCGCACTACTGCACTACAAGCTCGAGGGTTTTTCTGTCGAACGCCTGATGAACTTTCTTTTGGCGCTGGGCCAGGATGTGGAGATTGTCGTCAAAGCCAAGCCTCGGTCCCGGTCCGCTCGAATCAACGTCAAGGCAGCGTAGGTTTGCCGATGATCCGGCCTGCCCCCCGGCACTCCCCTCAGGGAAACCGCAATCCAAGTTCTTCCGTGATAATCGGCCGAATCTTGCCCGTCAGATCGGTAGGATCGTAGCGCAGCTTATACTCCAGCGGCATCACGTAAGCCAGCGACGACCAGCCCCAGAACGGATTCATGCCGTAACCCTGGCCGGTCTCGGAATCGTAGTACTCGCGCGTGACCGCGTTCTTATCCAGCGCCATCGCGGCGGTTTTTTCCGCCAGCTCCCGCGCCTCTTTGTCGAACCCGTAATGCATCAGCCCGTGGAAGATCATGTAGTTCGATGGAATCCAGGTGTTTCCCCGCCAGTTGCACTCGCCCTTCAGCGTTCCTTCGTAGAAATCGGGTTCGGTCTTCGCGTACGTCGGAACCGGATAGGCAATCCAGAACTCCTTCTCGTTCATCAGGTGTTCGCGCACCAGCCGCCGTGCCTGCTCCGGGCTTGCCACTCCTGCCCACAGCGGAAAGAACCCGGCCACCGATTTCACCCGTATCCGCTCTCCGGTCTTCTCGTTCCTGTCGTAGTAAAACCCGTCCTTCTCGTCCCAGAACACATCGTTGATCAGCTTCGCAAGTTGCCGCGCGTGCTCCTGATACTCGGCCTGCTCCTTGGTCTTGCCCAGCTTCCCGGAGATGATCGCCATCGCCTCCAGCTCGCGGTACAGGTAACAGGCCAGATCCACGCCTTCGTCGAAGTAGGAATCCAGGTCCCCTGACCGGCTCAGTTGATTGTCCATGCCGCTGGCGTCGGAACTGTTCCAGGTGGGCAGTCCGTTGTGATCTTCGTCGTAGGCAAACCAGCGATCCACATATTTCCGCAGCCGGTCGTAATCCCTCGCGCGCAGCCATTCATACGAGCCCGTCTGCTGCGAGCCCAGAACCGCAAGCTGGGCCAGAAACGGCTTGAACATCTGCCTCGGTTTTGACCATGCGATGCCCAGGGTGCGGGAGATGAATCCGTCCGGCTTCTGGCGGTCGAGAAAGACTTCCAAATTCGAAAAGTCGTACTTGCTTACCCCATAGTTGGCAAGATAGACGTTCTCAAAATACAGATCCCAGTCGTAAAACTCGCCATAGGCGTACCCGGTGAGGAGCTTCTCTTTTGACCCCGGGAAGTCGTGTACTCCGCGCGTGGCGATGTCGTGATTGACCTCGAGAAGCCGATCCCGAAGCGCCTTTGAATCGGCTGAGGGTGAAGACTTTGCGTTGCCGGCCGGGTTCGGCTGCGCAACCAGGCAAAGCGGCAACAGGAGCGCTCCCAGCATTCCAACTCCCAGGCGGAAAGAGAGTGAATTGTCGGCCAATGGCAAACGGTTCGATTCAGGATTCATTCAGCACCGAATTGGGTCGGAGAGCCAATCCCGGCAACGACCTATTGGTTGACGCCTGCCGCCGCGGCAAAGCCCGCAGCCTGGTCCTGGGGTATCGTGCTGGCCGGAGGGGGAGCGGCAAACGAGGAGTTCTTGGCATTGATGGCGTTGGAGTAGTCGGGTCCAAGTCCGAGCTTCTTCAGTGCGCGGGAGTCGGGCATCAGCTTCGTCTGCCAGCCCTGGTCGCCCTGGTATTTCTGCATCGCGGCCTGCGTGGTTGCGTCCCACTTGCCCGTAGCCTCGCCGCTCAGGTAGTGCTCGCGGATCAGGGCCTGCTGAATCTGCGTCACGCGATCCGGCTCGATGGCCTGCTGGCCGCGCGGACGGCGGCTCTTGTGCGTCAGCTTGCCGGATTTGTGCGTTTGGCCGCTGGTGGGAGCTCGATGAACACGAGACGCATATGCCTGCGGCATGATCAGGGCCGCGGAAATTACAAGTGCCAGACTTGCACGAAAATAGAACACAGTAGTACCACCTCGCTGACTGCGCGTTATTTAGGACTAGTCTGTGCAGTTTAGCTCACCGTACCGCATTGCGGCAAGGAAATAATCGTTTTGAACCAGAAATCTACTCGCCTGCGGGAATCCGCGGGTGCCCCATGTCTCGATTTCGGGACCCCGGATACGATCAATCAGTGATCAGCGGATGTCCAAGATCCGGAGTAGAGATCTCGCTTTTGAGAACTGAGATACGATCAATCGGCCATCAGCGGGTGCCCCAGGTCTCGCTTTTGAGACCTGGGATACGAGTGTCATGAGTCAAAAGTTCCCATCACAAATCGAACCGGCAAGACTTGCGGCGCCGCCTTGCCATTGCAGTGAACGACGACTGAGGTCTCATCCCACCGCACCATTCCGCTGACTTGCTGACTCGCTATTCCCGCGAAGCGGGAGCTGACTCGCTGCCGTTATCCAAAGACTTCAACGAATTTATGCGATGAACTTCAGATTCACCGCACTAGCGTCCATTACCCCTACTGCAACGTCCCTCCCACATAGTTGATTCCCTGGTCCGGATGGCGCGGGTCCATCACCTCGAAGACCACGTCATCGCCCGTCTTCAGCTTCCCTACCACGGCATCGAACTGTTCCCTGGTGCCGGTGGCCTGCTTGTTCACGCGGGTGATCACCAGGCCCGGCTCCAGTCCCTGCAGGTCGGCGAACGAGCCGGTGCGGACCGACTCGATGAGCACGCCCTGGCTGTGCAGCTTGGCCGCCGTCGCAGGCGATACCTCGCGAACCACCAGCCCCAGCTTGGTCTCTCCGGCATCTCCCTGGTTCTCCTGGTTGGACTCAGCCTGGTTGTTGCCCAGGTCCGCAAACACCTTGTCGCGGTCGCCGATGGTCACCGTCGTATCGGCCTGCTTGCCGTCCCGCATGTAACCCAGGCGAACGGTCGAGCCTGGCCTGCGGCTGGCGATCTCGTCCACCAGGTCATTGCCGTCCTTGATGCTCCGCCCATCGATGGAGATGATGATGTCGCCCGCCTTCAGGCCGGACTTGTCCGCCGGTCCGCCCGGCTGAACTTCCTGCACCAGCACCCCGTTCTTGAACCCGTAGACCCGATTCACGGCCCCCGAAAGTCCTTCGCGGAACTGGATGCCGATCGACCCGCGCGTCACCTTGTGGCTGGGGCTGATCAGATCGTTGTACACCTGCACCACTGTGTTAGACGGCATCGCGAAACCAATGCCCTGGTAGCCGGCCGACTGCGTATAAATGGCCGTATTCACCCCGATCACTTCGCCGTTCATGTTCAGCAGAGGCCCGCCGGAGTTGCCCGGATTGATGGCCGCGTCGGTCTGAATGAAATGCTGGAACTGCCCGCCGGCGCCCGGGTCGATGGTCCGGTTCTTGGCCGAGATGATTCCCGCCGTCACCGTTTGTGACAGCGCAAACGGGCTGCCGATAGCTTCCACCCAGTCTCCCACTGAGGAGGTATCGGAATTGCCCAGCCTCACCGTCGGCAGCGGCGTGCTGGTATCGATCTTGATCACCGCCAGGTCGGTGGCCTTGTCGGTGCCGATCACCCGCGCCGGACGCCCCAGGTCCTGGGTGTCAGGATCGGTGGAAAGCTTCACGTAGATCTTGTCGGCCTTCTCCACTACGTGGAAATTCGTGATGATGTACCCCTTGGGATCGACGATGAATCCCGACCCCAGAGATTCCTGCACTCCTCCGCCCTGGTCGCCGCCGTCAGGCGAGGGAATCTGCCCGCCGAAAAAGCGGTTGAAAAAGTCCTGGAAATTGTCCGAACCCTGCCCCTGGCCCGGCTGCTGATCGTCGTCGCCGTTGTCGCCGTTGCCGGGAGCCTGCGGATTGGGCTGAACCTTGAAGTGGAAGTTCCGCCCGCCTTTGTTCGCCGTCTGCTTGGGCAGCGTCTCGGTGTTGATGTTCACCACCGCCGGTCCCACCTCCCGCGCTATCTTCACAAACTCATTGGGGGCCACGGCGGAGTTGACCACCTTGAGCGGAGTAGCGTCTGTGCTGTTGTTTTGCTGCTCCTGCCCGCGTACCCCGTGAACCGCAAAGGATCCGGCCACAATCAAGGCCGAGAGCGTAGCTAATAGTACAAATGCTGATGCCAGACGGCGCGAACGCAACCGTTCGAAGAGCGATTTCATGGATTTCGATGACCTCGTTAGGTGACCAACCTTGCGGCTGGAATGTTGACTGCACCAGCTCTTAGTATAGCCAGTCGCGGCCAAACTCGTCCGGCCCGGTGAAACCCTCGCCGGCGCTCAAGCCTGAAAGGCGCGGGCTTTACCCTGAAGCGTGCGGGCTTCAGCTTGAAAAGTACGGGCTTCAGGCTGAAGGGTACGGGCTTCAGCCCGTACATCAAATCAAGCAATAAAACCGCGGGCTTTACAGGCTGCGGAAAAACTCATTCGGAGTTGCAAGAAGTGTCAGGGCACGACCGGGGCACCGGAGAGCCGGGGCGCCGGGGCGCCCTCTGGGCCGGGCCGGGCCGGGCCGGGCCGGGCCGGGTCGCGTGCCGCAAAAGCAGCAAAATCAACGTGGGCTTTATTGAGGACTGCATAAGTAATGTCCGGACAAACGCGCCGGAGGCGCAGAGTTGGTTAGCCCCGCGCTTCAGCGTGGGGAAATGGGATTCCACAAGTTCGTTACGGAGTCCCGTAGGGACGGCGCAAGAACATTATTTATGCAGGAACCAATAGCCCCTGAGGGACCGCCCCTTCAAACTGACCCACCACCAAGCTCTTGCGTGGCCCTGAGCAAAGGATCGCCCCTTCCGCTTAGACGCCCCTGGACTCAAAAGAGTTGCGGAAGGCCGCTCTGCCTACTGAGCCCGAACACCGCCCAAATAAACCTGCCGCCCCGCCACAAACGTCTCCAGCACCCTGGTCTTCAAAATCTCCGCCGCGGCAACCCGGTAAACGTCTCGATCCACCAGGATGAAATCCGCATCGAACCCGGGCGCGAGTTTACCTTTCCGCGCCTCGGCAAATTCGGCGTAGGCCGAGCCCTGCGTGTAGGCGTAGAGCGCCTGCCCGCGGCTGATCCTGTTCTCGGGGAAATAGCTCCTGGTCCCGGCCTCGTTCATGCGCGTTACCGCCGCGTACAGCCCGCGAAACGGCGTGATCGGCTCCACCGGGTAGTCGGTACCGAAGGCCAGCGGCACGCCCGCATCGAGAAACGCCTTCCACGCGTAAGAATAAGCCGCGCGCCTCGGCCCCAGCCGCGCTTCGGCCCAATTCATGTCCGTCAGCAGGTGGCTGGGCTGCATCGACGCAATCACGCCCAGCTTGACGAACCGCGGAATGTCGCCCGGATCCACCACCTGCGCATGCTCAATCCGGTTGCGGGCCCTCACAGAGGTCGAAGGAGGGTAGCACGGCGATCCGTCCTTCAACTTGCATTGAGAAAAAGGCGGTTTTGGCTGAGCGCCGTCACTCGAACATGGAACCTTTTCATCCCACACCTCATACGGCTGGCCGGCAGGGCGGCAAGGACCGGGAGAGAGCGCTGTGGAGTATTGCGGCTGCTCGGATTCTTCAAACGCGTCTAAGGCCATTGCGGCGGCTCTATCGCCGATGGCGTGGAAGCCGAGTTGGAATCCGAAAAGGGCGCGTTCGGCGGCCATCTTATCTAATTCTGTTGGCGAATACTGTGGCAGGCCGGTGTTGCCCGGATCGTCGGAATACGGTGCTTTCAGCGCCGCGGTGCGCGAGCCCAGCGATCCGTCCATGAAGCCTTTCAACATCCCGGTGTGCAGCAAGGTATCGTTCAGGTCGTGGTGATTGCGCATTCTGATTAGATCGAGCAACGGCGCCTTGAAGGGCAGCCACTCCGTAATGCGCAGATTGAGCTTGCCTTCCTTCTCCAGCTCCTCGAAGACCAGAAAATCCTCCCAGTCGCTGAAGTCCTGCACGCTGGTCACCCCGTGCATCAGCGCGTCGGCAATGGCCAGCTCGTCGCCGCGCCTGCGCTCGGCGTGGCTGGGCTGCGGAATCACCCTTGAAACCAGACCCTGCGCCGACTCGCGCAGAATCCCGGTAGGCTCCCTGTTCGCGTCCAGGTCGATCGCCCCGCCCTGCGGTGGAACCGTCTTGCCGGTAATGCCCGCCGCCTTCAACGCCGCCGTGTTGGCGATCGCGATGTGTCCGTCGATGCGCTCCAGAAACGCGGGTCGGCCGCCCGTCACCTGGTCCAGTTCCTGCCGCGTGGGCGGCCTTTTCTGCGCCCACAGCGTGTGGTCCCAGCCACCGCCGGTCAGCCAGTGGCCGGCAGGCGCGTCTTTTGCAAAGGCCGCAACCTTCGCCAGCATCGCCCCCAGCGACTGCGCGCCGGTCAGGTCCACGTTCAGCTTTGTGCGCGCGGCCATTCCCAGGTGTACGTGCGCGTCGTTGAATCCGGGAAAGACGAAAACGTCCTTTCCGGCGCCCTTCAGATCGCGCATCCTCGTCCCGCGTCCCCTGAGCCGCAGGATCTCTTCGTTGCCGCCCACCGCCAGCACCTTGCCCCCGCCGATGGCCATCGCCTCCACGGTTTCCGGCTTGTCTTTCCCAACTCCAACACCGGTGTAGATAACCCCGTTGAAGAAGATGACCTCGGGCGCAGAGTCCCCAGCGGGAGCGGGCCTCAGGACCGTTGCCGCCCCCGGCCTCACCGCGGCCCCTTGCGCGAAGCAAAGAGAGCCCCCGGTCAAAGTCACAGCGAACAAAGCAGCAAACACGCGCATGCGCGGAGTGTAAAGCATCTCCAGGAATACTGTCAGGTAGGGTTAGAAAGCCACAAGAATCAATTAGGCCGTATCGACAATTCTTTCGCATGAAAGTGCTTGATAGAATTAAGAGCTGTCATCCTGAGCGAGTGAAAATGATTTTGGAAACTCTTGATTCAAATGAGCATAACTCAGCATATGTTTGCTGTGTAGGAACTGTGCAGGACAATTGTGCAATTTCAGTCAATTTGGCTGCTACAGGTCCCTTGGGCATGAGGAGCCGGGTGCATCGCCCCTTCTTCCGAAGGTGAATATGTGCCCATACGCGATGCCGGTTCCTGCTGTTCATACTGCTAACGATAAATCATCGCAGCAATGGGCGCATCTTCGCGGTATGTTCAGTGGTCAGAAGCGATGAAACCGAATGTTTATGCCGCAGTCGCTAGTCGAGGTCTCAGCCATGGGCTTCATGCAACGGATAATCGCATCCGTCGTCGGAGCCTTCAGAGGCTCAACCCTATATCCATACCCTGACTCTTTTCCTGCTTGGGAGTCTCGGCAAGCTCATGCTCCGGCGGGTTTCGGTCAGGCGTATGGGCGCTTTGGTGCGAAACATCATGGCCCAAACCCTGTGACAGCTTTTCTCGGTCGTTCGTGAATATCTGAGCGTCCCATTGGCCGCGCGACACTGACACATAGGCCATGCGGTTATTGAGCAGATCCTTCGCGCCCAGTTCAGTATCAACATTGATGAGCACACGGTCTGCGGTCTGCCCCTGGATGCAGGGCTGCCAAGTTGGCTATCCTGTGAGAGCCATGTGTGGCCGATTCGCCCGCAAATCGACGCAAGAGGTTCTAGCCGATTGGTTCGGCCTTGAACTTGAAGAGATGCCCTGGTTTGCGCCCAGCTACAACGCTGCGCCGCAAAGTGTCCAGCCGGCGGTGCGCCTGAATCACGACTCCGGTCGGCGCGAGGTTGCCTTGCTGCGCTGGGGCCTCGTGCCCTTTTGGGCAAAAGATGCAAAGATCGGCTACAACACCATCAACGCCCGCGCCGAAGATGTCGCGTCAAAGCCGGCCTTCCGGGAGGCACTTAAGAAGCGCCGCTGTCTGGTGCCCGCTGACGCCTTTTACGAGTGGCAGCGGCTCGATGCCAAGAGCAAACGGCCGTTCGCTTTTGCGCTCGCGTCCGGCGAGCCTTACGCCTTCGCTGGCCTGTGGGAGAGCTGGCGCCCAAAGGAAGGCGCGCCGCTGGAGACATTTACCATTCTCACAACCGATCCCAACCAGCTCATGGAGCCAATCCACAACCGGATGCCTGTGATTCTGGAACCGAAAGACTATGATCGCTGGCTCGACCCCGGAGACCCGGCGCGTCCGCCCGTAGACCTGCTGCGCCCCTACGCCGCGGAGCGGATGAAAGCGTGGCCGGTGAGCGACCGCGTCGGCAACGTGCGCAACAACGGCCCGGAATTACTCGATGTTTTGAGCTGAACATCAGCGGCAGAATCGCTTTGGCTCGCTCAGATTTCCCGTCTACGTGCTTGTTTCGATACAAGGCTGTTTGGCTGGCCCAGAAAAACCTCTGAGGGTAAGAACCTTCGCAGCTCTCCGCAGAGTGGGCAGGACACTACGATGGGCTGGAATGGGAACTCCTTCACACCTGCCGGGACATCCCTTCTGCACCGTTTGCAGGTTACGACGAACTGCTTACTCTCCAGGATTGGGAATCCAAAACTCATTCGCCGAGTATAGGCGAATAAAGGGCGAATTGTCATCCACAGGGGAAGAACACGTAGCGTGGGGCGGTTGCGGTTCGTGTGGGTAGCTGCCCCAGCGTTCGTCGCCGATAAGATGTACCTGCGTTGAACCTGCATACCTGTCTAAAGTGCCTTCGATGACGGCACGGAGTTTCTTGGGCCGCGCGGCGCTGATCTCTCCGCGTTTCGCCCGCGCCTCCTGCGTCAACAGATACTCTCGCGCCACCTCGCGGAAGGCGCGATTAAACACGGGAACGTCATGCTTGATGCGAAACCGGATGTCGGCATCCTGGTCAAAGGCGCGTTCACGAGCCGCGCTGATATCGGTCGTCTTGAGCGAAATCGTCTTATAGCGGTCGGCCTTCGGCATCTTCATGCGGCAATACCACATCCGGTGCCCCACGTCGCCGCGCCTGAAGAGAATCAGGCCGGGTTTCAGTTCCTCTTTCTCGGTAAGAAACGCCATGTTGCCTCCTGCTGTATATTTCGTTCTGTGCAGTTTCCGTGCAGGTTTTCCGTGCAAGTCGTTGATTCTTCGTAGCTGTGCAGGCTTTGTATAGAATATGATAACAGAATATGTTGTTTATTTATAATTATTTATGATATAGTTGTCATCCTGAGCGAAGAATCTCGCAGTCTCATCGCGAGAGGCGTAGTCGAAGGATCTGCGGTTGCCCTTCCGGCAAAAGTGTAAGTGGCCACATTCTTCGCCCGCCGCCCTACTGCTCCGCCGCCCATTCCAGCATGGCCAGCGTCAGCAGCAGCACCCGTCTCAGCCCCGTCTCCCGATCCTTCGCCGAGTACCATTCGGCCTGCGTATGCGCCCCGCCGCCTTCGCCGCCCGCCCCTATCGACAACGCCGGAACACCCAGCGAAAGCGGAAGATTGGCATCCGTCGATCCCAGCCGCAGATCGGTGTGCAGCCGCAGATGCCGGTCCACGGCCCGCAGATTCTCCAGCAGCGGAGAGTCGTCCGGCAAACTGGCCGCCGGCCGGTCTCCAATTTTGACAATTGTGTACGTGAGAGGATTCTCCCCGCTCCCCGCGCCCGTCTTTGCCCTCGTATTCCAGTGCGCCACGGCATCCTCGACCGCCCGATGCAGCGCGACCTCCAGGCGCAGAAGCTGTTCTCGATCGGTGGAGCGGAAATCGATGGCCGCCTGCGCGCTTTCCGGAATCGAGTTCACGCTGGTGCCGCCGCGAATGGTGCCCAGGTTCAGCGTGGTGCGCGGCTCTTCGGGCAATTCCACCTCCGCCAGCGCGGCCAGCGCCGTGGCCAGCGCGGCAATCGGGTTGGGCATCCCTGCGTCGGTAAAGCTGTGCCCGCCCGGCCCGCTGATCGTTACCTGGTAGCGTCGGCTTCCCAGCGCCTGGGTCACGGCCGAGTCCGCGCCCGCGCCGTCCAGCACGATGTGCGCGGCAATCCGTCCGGCCAGCGTTCTCTGCTGGTAGAAGTGCCGCACTCCGCGCAAATCGCCTTCGCCCTCTTCGCCCACATTGCCCAGCAGGATCAGCGGCGCGGGCAGTGCCACTTTGGCTTGGATAAGTGCGTGCGCAATGGCCAGCATCCCGGCCACTCCGGCGCCATTGTCGCAGGCCCCCGGGGCCGTCAGCCGATCGCCCTCAACCACCGGATTGAGCGGCGTCTGCTCGGGAAACACCGTATCCAGGTGCGCCGACAGCACCACCACTGGCCCGGTACTCTCGGTCGGCAGTTGCGCGGCCGGCGCGGTGCCGCGCACATTGCCCACCTCGTCGGTCTCCACTTCGCTCAGCCCGGCCTCGTCAAACCGCGCCGCCAGCCACTCCGCCCGCGCCTGTTCGCCAAACGGGGGCGCGGGAATCCTCACCAGCTCCGCCTGCCAGTCCATGATCTTTTTCGGATTTCCGTGCAGCCACGCGAAGGCCTCGTGTACCGGCCTCTGCGCAGCCAGAGCCGTGACCACTGAGAACGACGAACTGCGCGAGAAAAGAGGCATGACCCTTGGTTTCAGGTTAGCAGGCGCCCGCAACCCGCCTCGTCCCACCCTGAAATAGGCCAGCGGGTCACTTTGAAGAAAACGGCATTTTCCGCCCCCGGAAAAACGCGCCGCAGCGCGGTGGGAGCCGTGCCCTCCGGCCCCTGAATGCAAGCCCGCAATAAGGGCGCCTTTATTGATCTCTGCAAAAGTAATGTCCATATCGATATTCCAAGCCGGCCCCTGAGGCTCTCGAATCTGTCGCTGTTTTAAAGGGTGCAGGCTGGCAGGTCGGGGTTCCGACCCCGACAAATGATCGGACTTTAGGTGAAGGGCACGGGCTTTACAGCTTGCGGAAAAACTCAATACGGAGGGAGGCGGGGGTTTCAACCTCCGCATAAAGCTAACAGAATCAACGCTGGCGTTAGCCACGGAGGGTCGCTTTCCGCCAACTTCACCCGAAATCCCGAGTTTTTCCGCAGCCCGTTTAACCCGTCCATTCATCCCCCGAGGCCATGCACCCTAACAATAGAGCTGTCATCCCGAGCAGCTTGACTCGCGGTGCGAGTTACGTCGGAGAATGACCCGATAGGCCTCCACTGATTCTATTGGGTTTAGGTTGCGTGTCATCCCGAGCGCAGCGTAGCGGAGTCGAGGGATCTGCGGTTGTCTTTTCCACCCCTACCCACCCACAAAGTTCGGGTGCCCCAACTCTCCGGGGTCCCCGGCGAGCGATTCTTGCTCGCTGGGGTGAGGATTCGTTTTGAGACCTGGGAAATCACAATTCTCCGCGCCCGGGCTTTGTGTGTCAGGGCATGACTTCAAAGCCTGCCCTGAGCCTGTCGAAGGGTGCCGCATGCGGCCAAAAATGATCGTGGGTTTTTACAGGCTGCGGAAAAACTCATACGGAGCTGCAAGAAGTGTCAGGGGCATGACTTCAGTCATGCCGCCGGCAGGCCAAGAATAATCGTGGGCTTTAGCCCCTGCGGAAACTCCCCTGAGGGCGCCGGATCAGATTCAGGCCTTTTCCCGCTGCCTGTTTAGCCCGTACATCAATTCGAGCAATAAAACCGCGGGCTTTAGCCCCTGAGGGAATTCCGGGCGCAGAGTAAACTGCCTCACATGGTCGCCAAGTACACGCTCCATCGGCTAAACCGTTAGGAAATTCCTTTTGCAGTTTTCAATCGCCGCGCCCTAACAGGCGCAGAACATCTCGGGCTCTTCAGCCTGCGGAAAAACTCAATAGCGAGCCCCCCGCCCTAGCGCCCGGATGAATTGTGACGGCTCCTTAGCCATCCACGAACGCCATAGAATAAAGCACCCGCTGAAGCGACCAGAGCAAGAACGACTGTGGAATCCTCTGGAGAATCTACGCAGCCCTTCTGGGCGTGCAGTGGAAACGCACAGGCGAACCATACAATCGCAAAAAGTACATCGTATCGGAACTTCATATTTCCCTCCTCAATCACCGCTGCACCTGGCTTCGACCTCTCCCCGGTAATGGATGCGTTATGTTCGTTGAATCGCCTCACGGTGCTGCGTTTCTCACTGCTGAATTATCGAGAGGTAAGGTGTCAAATCTCCCTGGTTGGCGTCCAGTGAAAGGCCCCTTGTCGCACTGATGACCACGATGGTGATGTTGTTTCCCTGGGCATCGGTCACACCGGTGATTACGCCGCTGCTGTTCGGAGCGCCGATGTTCAACGTCCCCGTGCCTGATTGCAGTGGGCCACCGGAGCCGCTTTGATACCCGGCCGAAGAGTAAGTCGAGGTTGGGCAGGAACTGGACGATATATAGCCGACAGTCGTCGTCATCGGCGTTGGCGGAGGCAGCGTACCGTAGAACAAATCGCAACCGGTGAACGCTGTCGCGGTTTGTGCCTCGGAGCGGTACAGACCAGGATCGCTGCCGGCATTCGGAACCTGTGAGTTGAGCAAGGCCAGGCTACTGCTGGCGACATAGCCAACCGGCCCGTTCAGGCCGGCGCTGGGCATGGTCATGCGGCCGTTGCTGGCCACGTTGAAGCACATGACTGCAGTCGCTCCCGACCCATATTGCCCGCCACTGTTTTGGTAGCCGGTTCCCGACAGAGACGGCCCACCGGAACAGTTTGTATTGTCGGGGTTGGTCACCTTAAAAAGGAGTAAATTGATTTTGTTCTGCGTTGGGTAGGTAGAGATACCATCGGAGCCCTTCGCCGCCTGGGCGTAGACCACGAAATTTGAACCGTTGGTGAAGGTGCTGTTGCTGAATGTGCCCTGCTGCAGGACCACGTCGCCGCCCAGCAGCGAATAGGTCACGTGACTGTCAGTCGACATCATGACCATCTCCGTCGGGCTGATGACGTAATAGACGAAGTCCGTGGGCGCATCCGGATAGAGTGTCCCGGTTGGCGCCAGCGTAACCGTACCCCGGCCGCTGCTGTCTGTGGAGGTATAGGTGCTTACCCCAAGGGAAACGTTGTAGTTGTAGGCCGCGCAACTGGAAGCTCCTTGCGGGCATACACCCGAGGCATCCTCTTCGCCCCCTGAAACCCCGCCGGAGCCGTTCACCGTGAAAACGCCGGCGGCGCTCAGCGGACCATAAGGCGTGGTCAAGCCCGCGGTGCAACTGGGATTCCCGGTTATACTGCAGGGCGTCTCGCCATTGAAGCCAAAGACCCAGCTTCCGGTAGCCAGCGTCGTCGAGGTTTGCAGTTTGGCGAAACCCGCGCCAATTTCGTTGGGTCCCGATCCACTGGTGGATACATTGGTATCGTCGAAGCGGATAAGCTGCAGGTTCTGATAAACAGGCGTACCGTTCAAATTGCCTGCTGAAAAGGCAAAGTTGAATGCATTCAGCCCCGTCACCTCTGGCAGCAACGTGATTAAGCCAACATTGTTCGAATTGACGGTGTAGTAGCCTGTAAATGCGATGGGGCCTGAGGAAGAACCACCATCGAGACCATTACTGCTGTTGTTGGCATCGAATTCGCCCGTCAGGTTCCCCGCGCCATCGGCGGTCATTGTACCGGCGTAAACGCTCATCGGGGCCGAACCGGGTGATGTTGCGCCATTTTTCATGCCACTGGCGAAGAACGTGTATGTCCCCTTCAACTGGCTGTCATTCGCGCCCGGAGACGACGCCATCTGATCGGCGGAGTTCAGCGTAAGCGTTGCAGACGCGGTATTGCTGCTGTTGTTTGCATCCGCCACCGTGACGCTGATGCTGAGTGGTCCGGATTCGGTCGGAGTTCCGCTGATCACGCCGGCGGAACTCAGCGAGAGGCCGGCGTTCGTGAGAACGGTGTTGCTGGCGGTGGTCGCCGTCCAGGTATAGCTGCCGGAACCACCGCCGGCCTGCAACTGAGCGTTGTAGGGATGGCTGAAACCGCCTGCCGTTATCGCGTAATACGGCAGTATAGTGGTCAGAATCACCACCGGAGATGATGTGCCGGGAGTCAGGCCCAACTGGCCGCTCTGCAATGCCCGAGCCAGCGGCGTGACCACCGGTGCGGCGGCGCCTACAAACTCCGTGATGGCGCCGTAATAGCTGGTCCCGGTGACCAGGATCGGGGTCTTGCTCACTACCCAGACGTTGCCGGATTTATCGATTGCAAGCGAGTTTGGGCCGAGTCCATTGCTGGTGTAGCCGGTTGACGGACTGATCGCGGTTCCGGAGTTGCTGAATTCGCTGATCGAGCCGGTGCCCGCATTCGCCGTCCAGATCCGATTTGCGCCATCCACCGCAATCGCCATGGGGACGGCCAGGCCTCCGCCGGTATACCCGCCGCTGCCGGACTGGACCGCGCCGCTGCTGTTGAACTCGGTGAGCGCGCGATCACTCCCCTTGTTTCCCACCCAGATGTTTCCGGAGCGATCGATCGCGATGTCTTCCGGATCGGAAAGTGCGCTGCCTGTCTCTTTTGCCAGGCCGACGCCGTGTGCACTGATCTTCTCTACAGCATCCGCACCACTCAAAGAGCTGCCGTAATCGGCCACCCACGCGTTGCCGGAGGTGTCAAGGGCTACAAACTCCGGATTGACTACCGACGACGGGGTGTAGATGGCAAAGTCGCTGTTGGTGTTGCCCGGATTGCCGACGCCAAACAACTCGGTCAGGGACGGGGTGGCGTTGTTGACCACCCATAGGTTCCCGCCGCCGTCAAAGGCCAGCGAGTAAGGGCCGGCTATACCGCAGCTGCCGTTGTTGCAGGCATTGGTGTCGTTGTAGGTTTGGCCGCATTGGCCTCCGCTTGGGCACAAACCGAACACCGTGTAGTTGCCCGCATTCGCTACCCAGGCATTCCCTTGCGTATCGATGGCCAGCCCCAAAGGCGCGCTAATATTGCTGGTTTGGGGGCTGAAAGCCGCTGGCACGCCCTGATTGTTGATGATCTCCACGTTGTTTTGGCTAAAGTTGGCAATCCACACTCTGTCGCTTCCATCCACGGCCAGTTCAGAGCGTTTGTTCGTGGATGAGGCTGTGTCCGACAGATTGGCTGCGTACTGCACTGCCACGGTCCAGTCGTTGGGCGCGCTGGTAAGCGTCGATTGGAAGGGCGACTGGCTCGACACCAGGCTATACAATTCGCTCACGTTGTTGCCGGGATAGGCTGCAATCTGCTCGGCAACCATCAATGTATTGGTAGGCGTGGCGAAGCTTGTGCCCAGCGAACTGCCGGAGGTGTTAAACGCGTCGTTTCCGAGCGTAGTGCAATTGGCGGCGGAGCCGTTGACGCAATAGGCAAGGATGTCCGCCAGCGTATTGATCTCCAATTGAGGCACGCTGCCGTTGCCGTTGGGGGTTAGCGCATTCGCCAATCCAGTGCTGACACTCACCAGATCGCCCGCCGTGGTGAAGGCATCCTGTATGCCTTGTGTCTGGCCGGACGGGTAGCCGATCTGGGTTGGATTGGCGGGGTTCATAAACGGCCCAAGAGCATAGGCCGCGGCTACCGTGGTGACCTCATCGATAAAGGCAAAGGTCGAGGTGGTGATGCTGTTGCACGGCCCCAGCGCCGCCATCAGCACAACGGCGCTGTTTGTGCCCGAACCTGGATCCCCGCCGCTGGAGGTGACGTAGACCGGAGCGCTGCTGTTGGAGCCGCTATTGACGTTGGTGCAATTGCTGCTCCAGCTCGCGATGGGAAAGTTAAAATTGCCATTCGAATCGGTGGTAGTGCTATAGAGCTGCGTCGGCGCGGAGCCATATCCGGTGGTCCCAACCTCCCACACCTGTATGGTCGCGCCCGTGACCGGATTCTGGCCGCCGTGGACCCTGCCGCCGGGGCTGGCCGCCGGAGTTTGAACCGTTACGTTGTTGAGAACTCCACTGCTGCAACCTGCGGCAACAAAGACAACACCAGACACAAGAAGCGAAATCATCCTGCGCATACATTCAACCCCCACGTATCTGCAGGTGAATGTGTCCAGAGATGAAGCACGAATGTCGTTGGATTCTGCAGGCTGCAGATAGTCGGGCCAATCCTACACAAAACCAACGATTCCGCAGTGATCGCTATCACGCCCGCCTGTGACAACATCCGGGCAGGCTCTTCTGCCGGCGCCGCCAACTCGCGGCGACTCGCTGCAAACCAACCCACGCATTCTGGAAAAACGTCTCTGGAAGCCTTTCGCTTCCTGGTTTTCAAGAGCACATAACCCATGCGGCGGCGAGCCGGGTGCCCCATCCATCGCGCACCCGGGGTCCCCGCGGACGGGGGTTAGATCCGCGGGGTGGCCGGGCGAAGGGTTGGAGACCGTAAAGACCTCAAGTGCCCTGAATCTAAAGTTCGTTTCCGAATCGAAGCAGCAAGACTTGCGGTGCCGCGTTGCCGCGGGAATGAATGGAGACTGAGGCCTCTTCCCGTCGCGCAATTCCGCTAACCTGCTGACTTGCTATCCCCGTGAAGCGGGGCTAACTCGCCGCCGCTACACGCTGTTGAACGCGGAGACGAGCAATGGTTCGACGCCTCGGCACTCGACGGCATCGACCGCTTTAACCGTCAGCCGATTACTGGCGCCACGCGGGAGAAATACGCGCGAAACCTGGGCTGTGAATTGTTTGAAAAGCCGAAGACGGCGGGCACAGGCCGTGTAGGTATTACCTCCAAAACCTCATGACTGCCCGGGACGGCCTCACACGCCCCGGCGCGGCCGTGAACGAAATACATATTGAGACCTCTCAGCACCCCGTACCCAGGATCCTCTCAAAGTCAAGGGATGCACCTGAGCTCGGGTTCAACTGACATCTGTGGTCGCCAAACCGGAAGTAATCGCCGTCGTCCCCGAAGCGCGTACGCGCTCAATCATCTCGCGCGAGCTTGCCGGGAACAGCCGCGGAATCTCTACATCGATGGCCTGCTTTACCAGCGCATGCACCGCTGCCGGGTCGTCCAGTTTGCGGTGGCCGGTGACTCCGATACGAATGCGGTAGGGAGTGGCTTCGAAGTCGATCATCTTAGTCTTCTTTGTGGAACGTCGACCGGAGTTCAAAAAGATGAATGCGGCCGGCAGAGTCGCCTGCGACAAGAATGCTGTTGTTCTCGGCCGCCAGGGCTAAGGAACAGAACTCCGCGTCTCCATAGAAGGTTTCCATACAGACGTCCAGGCGCAGGTCCCACATTTTAATCGTTTTGTCATCAGAGCAGAAAATCACGGTACTCCCGTCTCCGCTTAAGGCAATCGAATCTACAGAGCCAATACCTTCCAGCGTGCGCACGCAGGAGCCCGTCCTAAGATCCCAGACCTTGATCGTCTTGTCCTGAGAGGCGGAAACTAACTTACCTCCGCCCCTGTCTAACGCCACCGAACTCACCCGGCCGTTGTGGTCTCCCAGTCTGCGCAGACAAGCACCCGTTCGCAGGTCCCAGACCCTGATTGTCCAGTCACCATGAGATGAGACGACGGTGCTTCGGTCGGTACTCAGAGCCACCGAATACACCGGGCCCTCAGTCGTCCAGTCATTCAAGTCGTTCGAGTTACTCTCGTCTCTGTTGAACGCTGCCCACCGGACCTCCTCCGTGTGGTCTTTCAATGTGCGGAGGCAGGCGCCCGTCCGCAGGTCCCAGATCTTGATCGTCTTGTCATCAGAGCCCGAAACCAGGGTGATTCCGTCGCCGCTCAACGCTACCGAAGTCACCCGACCGTCGTGGCCTTCCAACCTCCGCAGACAGGCACTTCTTGCCAAGTCCCAGACCTTGATCGTCTTGTGGGGATCGTCATTGCTGCAGGAAACGAGGGTGTTTCCGTTCGTGTCCAACGCGACCGACAACACCCCACCCGTCTGGCCTTCCAGAGTGCGGAGGCACTCGCCCGTCTGCAGGTTCCAGACCTTCACGTTACTATCCCACGAACCGGAGACAATCGTACTCCCGTCTCGGTTGAGCGCCACCGAACTCACCGATCTCGCATGGCCTGTCGACTTGCGTCGCGGAGCATTCGGGGAGATGGCCCAAACTTTGATCGTCTTGTCCTGAGAACCGGAAACCAGGGTACTTCCGTCGCAGCCAAACGCTACAGAATGCACCTTTCGTACGTGGCCTGATAGCTGGCGCCGAGCGCCTGACTTGAGGCTAAAAATCTCGACCGCACGGATCTTCGAGGCCATGGCGAGGATGCTTCCGTCGGCGCTCAGAGCCAACGAGTTAACTGTGCCTGGATTTACTTCATAAGAATTGCGAGCCGGCATCCAGTGACCCACCGTGCGCAGGCACCAGACCGTGATCCACCCCTGATAGGAGCCGATGGCAAGTATGCTCCCGTCGCTGCTCAATGCCATCGACGGCTGATAGTCGCCTTCCAGGGTGCGCAGGCAGGAGTTCGACCTGAGGTCCCAGACCTTGATCGTCTTGTCATTGGAAGCCGAAACCAGGGTGTTCCCGTCGCTGCTCACCGCCACCGACAAAACTGGACGTGTGTGCTCTTTCAGCGTCCGCAGACAATCGCCTGTCCGCAGGTCCCAGACCTTGATTGTGCTGTCATCAGAGCCGGAAGCCAGAGTGATCCCGTCGCCGCATAACGCCACCGAATTAACCGAATTCGTGTGGCCTTCCAAAGTGCGAAGACAGGCTCCCGTCGATAGGTCCCAGACCTTGATCGTCTTGTCATTAGAGGCCGAAACCAGGGTGCTCCCGTCGCCGCTCAGCGCCACTGAGACCGCGTGGCCTTCCAGCGTGCGCAAACAGGCGCCCGTCCGCAGATCCCAGACCTTGATCGTCTTGTCATCAGAAGCCGAAACCAGGGCGCTTCCGTCGCTGCTCACCGCCACCGACAGCACCCCGCTCGTATGACCTTCCAATGTTCGCAGCAGTTCGCTGTCCGCCTGCACAAGAGTTGGCCAACGTGGAACAATCCGGCCAAGCCTCTGATGAAGTTGCCCGACTGTGGAAGCGAGTCCCGGCTCTGCCACGGCCATTAGGCGCGCGTGAAGCTGACTTGCGGCTTGCGTGGGGTCCACTTGGACAATATGTGCAGACTGAGTCAACGCTCGTTGTAGCAGAAGCAGAGCACGATGAGTCGGATCGTTGTCCGAGATCGTCTTCAGCACGGCTTCAAAGTTCTCGATTAGGTCGAAGATCAGCCCCGCTTCAACTTTTGCTTGTAAGAAATCAACGCCCAGAAACAGTGCCTCTATAGCGTTCCGAGTCTGTGCGTGTTCCGCAGAGAATTCGGATTCACCCGTACCCCGGTACAGCTCGAGCATCTGCTGAGGCAGTTCATACGCCCGTCGTACATTCGCGAAGCGCTTGCGGGCCGTAGTTGCCGTTATTCGCGCGGAGGTGTCAGCGTCTTGCCACCACGGCTGCAGCTCGCTCTCGAAGTACCCAGCTAGGCGCTGATGACGCAGAATGCGCTGTGCGCCCTCGCGCAAGTAGCGCATGCGAACGACGCGCTCGACCTCGCGGTGATAAATACTCAGCGCCATCCCGCCAGGCGCGTCGCGCTCGGTAAGGTAGGGTGCAAGATCGTGGCGCAGCCGCGACCAGATGGCGATGGGGATGCGCGTGGCGCCTTCGGGCAACTCGTGGTTCGTTTTGCGGCTCACTTCTTCGAGATGACGGCGGTAGTCCTCATCGGCCCACAGGACTTCGAGCATCTCGTTCTCGCTCAGGCCCCGCCTCGCGGCTACAAGATAGCCCATCGCTGCCCTAACCAGCTCGGTTCCATGGACCGCCTTATCTTCGAGTCGCCCGAACATCAAGCCAAGCAGTTCGGCCGTGTTCGCGCCAAGCGCGTCGGCCGCAACCACCTTCCACGATGGCCACAGCCGCGCTTCTTCATAGAGCACGCGCAGGTAGAGCGGCCGACGGCACGCCTCGCTCGACTGTATACGTGCCTCAATCGCCTCGCGCTGCTTCTGCTCCAGTCTTCGCTTGCCCTGCTTCCGCCTGGGATGAGCGAGCCACAGGTCCATCGCTCGCATCGCTTCTTTTTCAGTGAGCGACTCAACCGAGATCGCACGATCCAGTAGTCTACGCCGCTCGAAAGCCCGGTACGGCTCGTTCAGCTTGTCGGGTTTTTCCGGCGTGTCTTCATTGCGTATGCAAGAGACGGCCACCTTCACGTGTTCGGGGAGCGGCGTGCGCAACCAATACGTCTGTCGCGCACCGTCAGCGTCATCTAGTTGGTCGATCGCGTCGAGAAAGAGCAGAATAGGCCGCTCGCCTGTGGCCGTCGCGAGTAACCGGTCGAGCTCCTCCTGTAAGAGACGTAGCTCGAACGGCAAGTCCTTCTCCGCTTCTTCATCCGGCCGCATCTCGCGGCAGAGGTTCATCAACAGCGCATGCAGATTTGATGATTGCGGCGTGGTGCCGAGGAAGCGCAGAAAGACGCGGTCCTTATACTGCCTGTTGGCGATCTGTGCAGCTCGCGCCAGGATTGCCGTCTTGCCTGCGCCGGAAGGCCCGTAGATAACCAGAGGATTGCGATCCTCTGTGTCGTGCAGATATGCGGCGATGGCTGCGAGTTCCTTCTCACGCCCAACGAATCCATGCTCCGGTGCACGCTCCAAGCTGAAGCGTTCATGTACCTGCCGCTCCAGTTCGAGCTTGCGTGCCTCGCTGGGGCCGGCGACAACGGATTGCTCACCAGTTGACGCGCTCGCGGCTATACCGGGATTCCAGTAGTTGGCTATCTCTTCATCGATGATCGTGCGCAATCGCTTTTCGATCTCCTCGCACATCGGCTGAAGGTGATCGCGCGTCAGCTCCAGCCTCTTGCCATCCGCCGACGGGGCCAGATCGGCTTCTACGTCGATGACAGGATGGTCTCCACCCCTGGCGAGTCTTCGCCTTAGCTCCTCCCTCAAATCGGCAGCCGGCTTATCCCGTTCCTCCCTTGGGTCGAAGTAGTCTTTTGCTCGCTCGTCATGCCGGCAGGTCTCTCGGTTGCGAATGGCCCGGTACCAGGCAACCACGTGTTTCTCTGCGTCAGGTACGGCCAGCGCGCCACGCCAGATCTCCTGCTCGGTAGCCGAAGCCTGAAACTTCACGATTGAGGGCAGAGGCTCGTCCGCCCCCGGAATCTGTCCAAATCGGCCGGCCAATCCATCGTGCGGATAAGCGCGGTTAATCACCGCCCAGAGAGTTTCCTCCACCTTCTTCCACGCTTGTTCCTCGTCTTCTTCTGTCCATTCCGGCAGGCCCGGCCAGTCGTTCCGCGAGCGTAGCTGGTACTCCACCGGGTCCGCATTGTCATCCCGGCGATACCACGTCCGCAGTGCTTGCATGGCGCTGCCCCGGGCCTGCACTTCGCTTGCCGCATCGTTATCCAGTTCGTCGGCCGCCCTTTCGAGTGCCTGGAACTCCGCCTCGGTGATTGTCTCCGCCAGCGGTTGCCATCCGTAGCGGTCGCCTAGCAGGACCAGGAAGTTCGGCCGGGGCGAAACCTCCTGCGCGCGCCGCAGTTCGTCGAAGCAGATCTGCATAGTGCGGTGGTCGCGTCCGGCCTCGCCTGGAACTCCCCAACGTAGATCAATCGCCTGAAACTGAAAGCCGCGCACCAGGCAGTAATGCTCCAGGTGTGGAAAGACCTCGCGCTGAAGAGCATTGCGCTCTTCCTTCAGATCACTGAAGGTCGAACTGACAAACACCCGAATGACCGGGCGGAATCGCGAGCTCATATCTGCTCTCCGTTGATGGGATCATGCTACGACAGGAAGCAGCCCGGCAACTCGGGAACAACCAGCAGCAGCTCGCGCGCCTCGATGACATCGCGAATCTTCCGGTGAAAGGTGAGCTGCCGCGAGGGCATGGAGACGCGGTCAAACCACACGTCGAACCCGGCGCCGGTCAGGTCGCCGTAAAGGCGACGAACAAACGCCTCATCGTCATCCCGTGCGTAGGACAGAAATACGGAAGTTCCGGCGCTCACCTTCGAGTGCAAAGAGAACATTGTTTATTCGGCTGGGATGGAGTCACGGAGGCGCTGGAACTCCGTCGTAGCTCGCAAAGGCAGCGCGTCAAAGCGGATTGCTCCAGAGAAGTAGAGCCGGTTGATGATCTCCCCTGGATGGTCGCCCTCCTCTGCGCGTGCGCACCGGAAGACGCCATTCCGGAACAACTGGATGTATTTCTGATAAAACTCCACATTGTCGGCGATATCGAAGGCAGGAGCGTTGGGCGTTGCGTGATCCAGATTGGGCCTTGGGCTCGGCTGAGGGGCGCGTGGAGTGACGCCCTTTCTCTCGTCACTTCGATCAGCAAGCTTCTTGACGCTCCTGATCGTGGTTGCAAGGCTGCCTGGATTTGCGGGGGCAAGGTCAAAACAATCGAAAAGCGGGGGGACGGGAATCTTCGGGAAATGCCGGCAACGCCCTCTTAGAACACAACCCCCAGGTCTCAGAAGCGAGACCCCCGGCAAGCTCAGGACAGGCTCTGGAGCCGGGTGCCCGCTTTGCACCGCCCGCTGTGCACTTTTCCCCGTCCACTGATCAGAAAAACCTCCGAAAACCTACCGTAAACCCCCCGAAAACCCCCAATTAACCTCAATAAACCCCCCTTTTCGAGGTTTTCAGGTGAGTTCTCAGCAACCCTTTCCTCCGGAATGGAAAATTCTCAGCAGCCAAACCGCCCGTTTCGCAACCCTGTAGAGTTAAGTCCTCAAAAAAGTGCAACCACTTGAGCGAACCTCTGGCCCTCTTTCGTAACCCTATAAGCCAACCGTTAACGTTTACGGCGCTGCTTGAAAGCGGCCATTTCGCGCCTCCGTAAGAGCCGCATGCGCCGGCATTTTAGGTCGTCTCCGATCCGCGAAGGGCAAGTTAGACCCCCGAGAGGCACGGCAGCGTCAATCGTCTTCGCCGTACTCCACCGAATGCAGAAACAGCCCTCGCGCCGGAGCCGTCGGTCCGGCCGCCGAGCGCGAGCGGGCGGCCAGAATCCCGGAAATCTCGTCGACTTCGAGTCGCCCGCGGCCCGCCTCCAGCATGGTCCCCACCAGGTTGCGCACCATGTGGTGCAGAAACCCGTTGCCCTGAACCCGATACACCAGAAGCTTTCCCGCTTCGCTCTCCCGCTCTTCCCACGTCGAAGAGAAAATCGTCCGCACCCGCGCCGGCAGCGGCGATGAGGGCACTATCGCTTCCTGGTCAATTTCTGCGCCGGTCGAGATCCCACGCTCAGCCAGGTCGGGATCGGTGGCCGCGAAGCTCAGAAAATCATGTTCCCCCTCAAAAACCCGGGCTGCCTTTTTGAGCGCGTCCACGTCCATTGCCCAGGAGCACGCGTGAACATAGCGGGCCAGGAAGGGAGGACAGATCGCCTCGCGAAAAACCCGGTACTCGTAGGTCTTCGCCACCGCCGAATGCCGCGCATGGAAGCCGGCAGCCACCCTTCTCGCCTCCAGAATCCGGATCGAGCCAGGCAAACTCCGGTTGAGCGCCCGCTGCAGGCTGTCAGGCGGAATGGGCGCTCTCAAAGCAAAGCTCGCAACCTGCCCCAGTGCGTGAACTCCAGCATCTGTGCGTCCAGAGCCCTGAGGCAGAGGAGCTTCGCCAGTGATGCGGCCCAGCGCTGCCTGCAGTTCGCCTTGGATGGTGGGCTCTCCGGGCTGTACCTGCCAGCCCCTAAAATCCGTGCCGTCGTAAGCCAGTGTGAGCTTCCAGATTTGCGGGTTCAGCACGGGTTCAGCAAAATCGGTCATTGCGTGCACTTGCATAACAGGGTACCCGACAAAGGCGCTCCCTGTAGAGGGAAGCGTCGGTGAGATATACTCAGCTTTCTACATTTAGTGGCCATCAGGCTGCAGCGGAGAGTGTATGCCGGGGTGCAGGGAACGAAAGTGGCGCCTAGCGCGTAATACTGGATGAGCCAAGCAGCTGTCCGGAAGCGAAGTTCGCCCTGGATCGTCACAAATTTGCGTCCGGAGAGGCTCTCCGGTCGTCTTGAAGAATGGCATCCCCACATGCCTTAGCTATTCGTGGAGAGGAACCATGCATTTGCAGCGTATACGTGTGTTCGATGGGCAGGAAATGACCCAGCGGGAGATTCGCGAACAAGCCATGCTGGAACAGCTGAGACCTGAACAGGCAGGCCGCAGGCAGACAGGCGGACGGCTGCGCGCAATTGCTGCGGTCATGTTGACCATGGCGTCGTGTGTCCCTTCAGGTTTTGCAGGGCAGACGCCGGCTGGAACGACGGGCCCGGACAAGGCAGCATCCGAGCTTCCGGCCGCGCCGGCGCCGATTCCTACAGACCCTTTTAATCTCCGGCCATCCCAGCGCGATTTTTCCAAGCCCTACGCCGGCTTCCTAAGCAACCCCATCAACAAGTACCGGCCCACAACCCTCGGCAAAGCCAGCTTTGCAAACTCGGTGCGGCTCAACGACCTGGTGAAGGACGGCAAGATCTACCTCAGCCTCTCCGATGCCATCGCGCTGGCTCTTGAGAACAACTACGACATTGCCATCGCCCGCTATGACCTTGACATTGCGGACACGGACATTCTGCGCACGAAAACCGGGCAGGGGCCGCTGGGCGTGCCCACCGGCCTAGTCACTGGCACGCAGGGCGGTTCCAATTCGATTTTGAGCACCGGCGGAGGGCCTGGTGGAACGGTAGGCGGCGCAGGTGGCGCGGGTTCCGGCACAGCAGGCTTGACGCTTACTACGGGCGGCGCTGGTCCAGCCCCGGAGAGCCTGGATCCAAACCTGGCGTCGACGATCTCCTTCGATCGCGACCATCTGCCCTCGACGAGCTTCTTCTCTGGCGGCACCAGTTCCACCAACATCTATAACTTTTCCGTCAACCAGGGCTTTGTCACCGGAACAAATCTTCAGGTGGCCTTCAATAACGAATACGCGACCAGTTCCAACTCCACTTCGGAATTCAGCCCGGAGTTGTACTCGACCTATAAAGCTACCGTGACCCAGCATCTGTTGCAGGGCGCGGGCATCTGGGTGAACAAGCGCTTCATCTATGAGGCGCTGAACGACCGGCGCATTGTCGACTCCTCGTTCCGCGAGCAGATTCTTTACACCGTAAACCAGGTCGAGACCATTTACTGGGGGCTGGTGCAGGCCTATGAGGATGTACAGGCCAAAGGGCGCGCGCTGGAGCAGAGCACCAAACTGGACAGCGACGACCGGAAACAGTTGCAGATCGGCACCGTGGCCCCGCTCCAGGTAGTGAGCGACGATTCGGCAGTGGCCTCTGACAAGCAGTCCCTCATCAGTTCTCAGAGCGCCCTGAACTATCAGCAGCAGATCATCAAGCAGGCCATTGCCCGCAACCTCAACGACCCAGTCCTTTCAGCTGCTCCGGTCATTCCCACCGATCGCGTGAGCATCGAGGAGATTCCCGAGGAACAACAGCCGGTGGAAGCGCTGGTGCAGGAAGCCTTTCAGCGCCGGCCGGAACTGGAACAGGCCGTGCTGACGCTGCGCAACGATGAAATCACGCTGAAGGGTGCGCGCAATGCGCTGCTGCCGATATTCGATATCTACGGATATCTGGCAGGACAGGGCATTGCCGGCGCCATCAACAAGAATCTCAATTGCGCCTTCTATCCCGGCGGCGTCTGTCCGACTGGCAATACCGGCTATGGGACCGCTTTTGACCATGCCTTCAACAACTCGGCCCCGGATAAAGGCATCGGATTCAACCTAACGATTCCCCATCCGCAACCGCTACGCGGAGTCGGTGCAGGAGCGGTCGTTGATGGAGTATCGCCAGGCTGAGTTGCGGCTGGAACAACTGTATACGCAGATACGCATGCAGGTGGTGAATGCGAAGTTCGCGCTCACCAACGACCGGGCGCAGGTGCAGGCGGACATTGCCGCCAGGGACTATGAGCAGCAGAGCGTCGACGCGGAAATCAAGAAGCTGCGCCTGGGCGCTTCGACCTCGGCAAACGTGCTGCTTCAGCAACGCAGCCTGGCCATAGCGGAGGACAACCTGATTGCAGCCAATGCCGCCTATGCCAATGCCCGCGCCGGCCTCTACCAGACCCTGGCCACCACCTTGCAACACTACGGCATCAACCTTCCTGAAGCTGCGTCCGGGGATATAAAGACCGCTCCCGTGGTTCCCGGAGTGCAACCTGCCCCGCCTGGCAATGAGCCCTCGATGGCTCCGCCGGCAGCTAAGTAGCTCTTCGCTTGAATACAAAAAGGCCCGGCCATGCGCCGGGTCTTTTCTTTGAACTGTAACGCAGGGTTTCCTGACAGCGCACTCTATCGTTCCGCGACCAGGTCAAGCAAATCGAAGAACTCAGGGAAGCTGATGGCGGCCGCCTCGGCGCCTTGAATCAGCGTATCGCCTTCGGCCCGAAGCGCCGCCACGCTGAAGGCCATGGCGATGCGATGGTCGCCGCCGGAGTCGATCACGGCTCCATGCAGTGTCTGACCGCCGGGCACGTCAAGGCCATCCTCGAACTCGGACACTTCGGCGCCCATAGCGCGCAGGTTCTTCACCACCAGAGCAATGCGGTCGGACTCCTTGACGCGCAGTTCTTTTGCGTCGCGGATGCGAATGCCGCCACTGGTGCAGGGCGCGATGGCCGCCAGCACCGGCAACTCGTCAATGAGCTGGGCAGCGAGCGCACCGCTGATCTCTGTCGATCCGAAGACCCTCAGCCGGTGCCGAGACCTGCACCGTACCCACCAGCTCGGCAGTGCTTTTCTTCAAGATGAAGAACGGAGATCTTTGCGCCCAGAGCGGTCAACACATCGAGCAGCGCGGCACGCGTCGGGTTGAGCCCAAGCGAATCAAGCACCAGGCTGGAGCCGGGGAAGAGTGCAGCGGCGCAGAGAAAGAAATGCGGCGGAGGACAAATCTCCGGGCACCGAAGCCTCGATGGCGTGGAGCGCCTGCGGGCCGATGATCGAAACCGAATCCAAGGTGCGGGTCAGCGTAGCGCCGAAGGCGCGTAGGGCCAGCTCGCTATGGTCGCGAGTGCGGACAGCCTCTCGAACGGTTGTGGTCCCCGGCGGTTTGCAGTCCGGCCAGCAGGATGCAGGTCTTCACCTGCGCGCTGGGAACGGGCGTTGTGTAGTCGATTGGCTTAAGCGCCGTGCCTTCGATGGTCAACGGCGCATGGCCCTCGGTGAGCGTGAGCTTTGCGCCCATGGCTTCAAGCGGTTTTCTGATCCGCTCCATGGGACGGCGGGAGAGCGAGGCGTCGCCGATTAGCGTGAAGCTGCCCTGTTGCGGCGCAAGCAAGCCGGAGATCATGCGCATGGTCGAGCCGGAGTTGCCGCAGTCGAGCGGGCTGCGGAGGGGGTTACACGGCCGGCCACGCCGGTGATTTCCACCGCATCATTGCCGATTCTGTTTACCCTTGCGCCCAGAGCCTCCATGCAGGCCAAGGTCGAGGCACAGTCGGCGCCGGTTGAGAAGTTGGTAAAGCGCGAGATTCCGTCGGCAAACGCGCCCAGCATAGCGTAGCGGTGGCTGATGGACTTGTCGCCAGGCAGGCGCAGGGTTCCGCAAACGTTGCGTGCGGGGCGGATCAGTCGTTCTTTCGTGGTGATCTGCAAGGATCCTCCGGGACGGCGTCAATTCAAGTTTAACCAATGGAACAGAGGGAGCCGGAAACGGGAGCAACCGGACACAACAGGGGATTGGAGCTCATTCGTTCGCATTTCCAATCGGCCTTTGCCGCAATGGATCTGTGACGTGCGGTCAGGCTTCGATCCATCTTGCGTTTATCCGGCCGGGTAGACACTTTCAATTTCCGATTACTGTTCCACAGTCTCGCTATCGCACCCGCAGCACAATGATGGTTTCATCGTCAAAGCGTTCTTTGGCGCCCTGAAAGCGGGCAACGTCTTCGAGGATGGCGTCGGCGATCTCGAGTGCGGGCTGGTCGCGGTGGGAGCAGAGCAGGCCGGATAACCGTTCCTGGCCGTACATCTCTTCCTGTTCGTTTTCAGCGTCCAGGATTCCATCCGACACGAAAACGATGGCGTCCCCCGGCTGAGTGGCGACGTTAATTTCCTCGTAGGCGACGTCGGGAAATATACCCAAGCGGGAAGCCCTCGGCCTGTACGGTGACCGGTTGGTCGGAGCGGCAGAAGACAGGCTGAACGGCACCGGAGTTGGCGACCGTTAGAGTTCTGTTTTCGTCGTTCCAGAGGGCGAAGAGCATGGTTACGTATTGCGATTCGAGCTTGCGCTCCTGGAGGGCGTTGTTGAGCAGGGCGAGCATCTGGGCGGGCCCAGGTTGCTGGGCGGCCGCGGCGCGCATGATGCCGCTGACCAGGGCTGCAAATAGGGCCGCGGGCGCGGCCTTGCCGCTGACATCGCCGAGCACGATGGCGGTGCGGCCGGGGCCGTAATCGACAAAGTCGTAGAGGTCGCCGCCAATGGTGCGGGCGGGAAGAAAGCGGACCGCCATCTCGGCGTTGGGATGCGATGGCGCAGCGGAGGGCAGCAGGCGAAGCTGTACTTCGCGGGCCATGGCGATGTCGCGCTCAAGTTGCCGTTCCTGGGTACGGACAGCCTGGTAGAGGCGCGCGTTTTCAATTGCAATCGCCACCTGCGCGGCCAACGTGGTTAGTACGCGCTCATGCTCTTCCGTGAAGAAATGGGGGCGGGTGTGTTCCAGGTCAAGCACGCCGATGATGCGGCCCTTGTAGAAGAGAGGCACGACCAGCTCGGAGCGGGTCTCTTCGTTCATGGGAACGTAGCGCGGGTCCTTTTGGACATCGGGGACATTGACGAAGCGCCACTCGCGCACCGCGGCGCCCACCAGACCGCTGTTGATGGGAACGCGGCGGAGCGGCGCGTGGGCGTAGCCAAAGCGCCATGCGTATCGGGTAATCAGCGTCTCGCCCTTTTCGTCCAGCAGCATAATCGTGAACATCTGGTAGTCGATCAGGCGGCGGAGAAGCTGGCCGACACGTTCGAGCAGCGGGCCCAGTTCCAGGATGGAGGCCAGTTCGACGGCGATTTCGTTGAGCACCTCGAGGGTCTGCGCCTGGCGGGAGACGCGGGCGTAGAGGCGGGCGTTCTCAATAGCCTGGGCGATGCGGGAGGCGGTGACGGTGAGCACGCGCAGATGCTCAGGTTGGAAGTAGCCGGCCTCCGTGCTTTCCAGATCCATGACGCCGATCAGACGGTTCTTGGCAATCAGCGGCACCGCCAGCTCGGAGCGCACCTCGGGATTGGCGTTGATGTAGTTTTCCTCGCTGGAGACGTCGTTGAGCAGCACCGGCTGGCGGGTGAGGGCCACCTGGCCCGACACGCCCTTGCCTATGGGGATGCGCATCCGTTCGATCTCAGGGGTGTGGCCGATCTGGAACCGCATGCGCAGCTCGTGGGTGCGGTCGTTGAGCAGCAGAATGGCGAAGATGCGGTAATGGATGACGGCGCGCACCAGCTCCGAGGTGCGATTGAGCAGGGTTTGCAGGTCGAGCGTGGTATTGAGCGCGTCGGTGAGCTTCATCAGGTAGGCCACGTCGGCCGGTTCCACGCGCGGGTTCAGCAGATCGAGGGGCCCGGCGCTGGCGGGGCGATAGTCGCCCTCGAACTCTGATCCTTGAGGCGGAGATGGGGAAGTTTCGGTCATACGTGTCGAAGGGAATGATAACGCAAAGGACAACTGAAAGCTGTTCTTACTCCGCTCCCAGCTCGCGCATGATGGAAACTGAGGCGGATGTGCCGATGCGGTTGGCGCCGGCTTCGAGCAGGGCCCTCACGTCGGCCAGGGTGCGGATGCCGTCCGAGGCCTTAACGCCACAGCGCCCGCCAGCCACGCCGCGCATCAGGGCTACGTCGGCGGGAGTCGCACCGCCGGAGGCAAAGCCGGTCGAGGTCTTGATAAAGTCCGCGCCGGCCTGGATGGCGATCTCCGCGCCGCGCAGTTTCTCTTCCATGCTGAGCAGGGCAGTTTCAAGAATTACCTTGAGCAGGGCGCCGTGATGGTGAGCGACGGTGACAGCGGCGTGGACGGTATGGTGGACAGCATGGTGGTTGCCGCTCTTGAGCTGGCCGATGGGAATCACCATGTCCAGTTCGCGGGCGCCTAACCGGGACAAGGCGGCCGCTTCCTGGCGCAGCGTGGAGACCAGCGAAGCGCCGAGGGGAAAACCGATGACGACACCGACGGGAACGCCGGTGCCGGAGAGCATGCCCACAGCCGTTGAAGCCCAGACCGGGTTTACCATGGCGCAGGCAAATCGATAGTGGAGGGCCTCGTTGCATAGACTTTCAATATGCTCGCGAGTGGCGTCGGGTTTGAGCAGGGTGTGATCGATGACCGCGGCCAGCGCCTGCCAACTACCGAGCGCCTGGGCGGCGAAGGCGGCTGAATCAAAGCTGCCGTTGTCAAAATCAAGGTCCGCCCGATCAATCGGGGTGGGCAAAGCCATGATCCTCTGCTCCTTATCCGCGGAACGCCGCTGTCTGGAACGCGCCTCTCTATGGCCGGCTCGCCGCGCGCTCTCCGGGAGATGAGTATAGTGCTTCCCGGACTCCGGGACCAAATGATTGGATGCGAATGACTGGATTGGGTTGGTAGTCTGCGTGCGGCAGCGATCACTCGGGATCGCCCGGAGGCATGACGCAGATATCGGGCAGGTTCCGGTAACGCTCTGCGTAGTCCATTCCGTAGCCGATGACGAAGAGGTTGGGAATGGAGAAGCCCACATAGTCGGCGTCGATCTTTTCGATCCGCCGCGAGGGCTTGTCAAGCAGCGTGGCGATGCGGAGGGTCTTGGGATGTTGCTGCAGGAATAGCTTGCGCAGGTAAGAGAGCGTGAGACCGGTATCGAGAATGTCCTCGACCACCAGCACATTCTTTCCCTCTATGGAATGGTCGAGGTCCTTGATGAGCTTTACCGCGCCGGAAGACCGCTGCCCCTTGCCGTAGCTTGTTGTGGCGACAAAGTCGAAGGTGGCGTCGACCTGAATGGCTCTCGACAAGTCGGCTAGAAAGGGCGCCGCGCCCTTCAGGACGCCGATCATGACGAGCTTTTCGCCGTTCAAGTCACGGGTGATCTGGGCGCCCATCTCGGCGACGCGCTCGGCGATCTGCTGGCGGGAAAAAAGAACATCGAGGCCTTGGTAAGTCATCGTAGACATGCACACAGTATCGCCCGAATCGGGGTCAATCGGGTCTGTGCAAATCAGGCCTGTTTTCGGGTTTGCCGGCCTCGCTGGCTGGCCAGTTTGAAGCGCAGTTGCTCTAGGCTGCACGTAAGCTCGGCACTTTCAGCGTAGGATTTAGCAGATATGGAATGCTCTTTGAGGATACAGTTCAGAATCAAGCCTTTCTCCGAGGGGGCTGCCAGCGCAGCCGTTCAGATTCAACTGGACGCTCGCTTATTTGGATCTTAAACTTCCACTGCTTGCCTCTTTCGTCAATGGAGATAAGCAACTCGTTTCGCTCAAAGGAACGCAATGAATCGTCGCGACATGCTTAAGCTCTCTTCTTATGCCGTCGCCGCAGCGTCTGCCGGTGCACTCGGCGAACCCGCTCCCGCTGCGGCCGAAGGAATCGGCAGCCCATCCATATCCCGCTGGGATCACATCGAGTTCGACCTTCCGGGACCCTCCACCGGCAATCCATTTATCGATGTCACTCTCACCGCGACGTTCCGTTACCAGCACCGCACTCTCTCGGTAGATGGCTTCTATGACGGCGAAGGCTCTTACAAATTCCGTTTCATGCCCGACGAACTTGGCGAGTGGACTTGGACAACGGCCAGCAACACGCCCGCCCTCAATGGCCAATCCGGCTCTTTTCAGTGCATCGCACCCGCGGCCGGCAACCGCGGTCCTGTCTCCGTTCGCGACAGCTTCCATTTTGGCTACGCCGACGGCACCCCCTTCGTCGAGTGCGGCAGCACCTGCTATGCGTGGGCCTTTCAGACGGAAGAGACCCAGCGCCAGACCATCGAGACCCTTACTGCTTCGCCCTTCAACAAGCTGCGCATGTGTCTCTTCCCCAAGTGGTATCAGCACAATCGGCGCGAGCCACCCATGTATCCCTTCCCGCGCAGCGGTGACAGCAATGACTACTCCACCTTCAACCCCGCATATTTCCAACACCTCGACCGGCTCATCCTCGAACTCCGCCGCATCGGCGTCCAGGCCGACCTCATCCTTTTTCATCCCTATGACAAGTGGGGCTACCAATCCATGCCTGCCGCCGTCGACGACCGCTATCTCCGCTACGTCGTCGCGCGCTTCAGCGCCTTCCGCAACGTCTGGTGGTCGCTTGCCAACGAGTACGACCTGCTCAAGAGCAAAACCAGCACAGACTGGGACCGCTATGCGCGCATTCTCGAGGAATACGACGCCTTCAATCACCTCCGTTCCATTCACTACTGCTTTCATCAGTACGAATACGGCCGCGGCTGGTGTACCCACGCCGGCGTGCAGGACTCGCGCATGGAGCTGGCCGCCGGCTGGCGCGCCGACTGGCGCAAGCCCCTGGTCTTCGACGAATGCCAGTACGAAGGGAACATAGCTTCCCGCTGGGGCAACCTCTCCGGCGATGCCATGGTCCGGCGCTTCTGGCTTGCCGCGGTGCAGGGAGCCTACTGCGGCCACGGCGAAACCTATCTGGACCCAAACGATATCCTCTGGTGGTCCCACGGCGGCACGCTCCACGGCTCAAGCCCCGCCAAAATCGCCTTTCTCCGCAAGCTCCTTGAAGAGACGATCGCTCTCGGGCAAGGCCCCATCGGCTTCACCTTCGCCGGCGACAACCCGATGTGCGCCCGCCGACCCAACGATACGGTCCTTTTCTACTATTTCGACGAACACCAGCCTGCCGAAGGGACCTTTGCGCTTCCGGAAGGGAAGTCCTACACCGCCGAATACATTGACACCCTCACCCTAGTCCGTACCCAGCTCCCGGGTGATTATTCCGGTAAAGCTGAACTGAAGCTCCTCGGCACGCCCTGGGGCTCTCTCTGGTTCCGGCAAAAAGGGCTTGCCTCTTGATTTGAAGTTTCAACACGTTGTTGTCCATCCGGGATCCTATCGCTTGCTATCCAACCCCATGCGATAAGCTGGTCCGGAGGTGTTTTCGATGCGATTGAAAGCTCTGGGCCGCGCGGCGCTTGCGCCGGTTCTGCTGTTCATTGGACTGGGGCTGGCCGCTGCGCGTCCATTGGCAGGGCAGGGAACAGCCTTCAATTCGGCTTTGCCACTTACCCGTGTCGATAACGGTCCCAACTCGGCCAAAGCGCAGAGCCAGCATTATGTAGTTCTCGTCTCACTCGACGGTTTCCGATGGGACTACGCAAAACGCGACAACGCCTCCCACCTCCTGGCCCTCGGCAGGGAGGGCGTTTGGGCGCCCGAAGGCATGTTGCCCAGCTATCCCTCGCTCACCTTTCCCAACCACTTTTCCATCGTCACCGGCCTCTATCCCGAGCATCACGGGTTGGTCGCCAACAACTTTCTCGACCCTGCCCGGCAAGCTCGATTCGGCATGTCAGATCCCCAGGCCGTCACCGATGGTTCCTGGTATAGCGGAACTCCCTTGTGGAGCCTGGCCGAGAGCCAGGGGATGCGCACCGCGTGCCTTTTCTGGCCCGGCTCTGAGGCCAAGATCGCCGGCTTCCGGCCCTCCTGGTACGCGCAGTTCGACGACGAAACCCAAGCCACTCCCGCCGCGCAGCAGGCGCGCATTGACAATGCCGTCGCCTTATTCGGCTTGCCCCCGGCCGATCGACCTCATTTCATAACGATTTACTACTCCGAGCCCGACCATGAAGGTCACCAGTTCGGCCCCGATGCCCCTGAAACCCGTGCCGCAGAACTCAAGATGGACGCCTTGGTGGGCAAGCTCAAGGCCGCTCTCGACGCAACCGGCCTTCCCATCGACCTGGTGGTGGTCAGCGACCACGGCATGGTCCATGTCGAGGGCGGCTGGATCACGCTCGACCATTTTGCTGATTTGTCAGGGTTCGATACTGCCGGCGACCTCCTTTACGCCAAGACGGAAGAGGAGCGCGTCCGTGTTTACAACCAGCTCAAGAAGGCCTCCTCGCAGTTTGTCGCATACCGTCTCAAGAACGTGCCCGCAAACCTCAACTACAGCCAGAACCCCCGCGAAGGCGATCCAATCGTAATTGCCACCGGCCCCTACGCCATCCGCGCCCATGCCCCGCCGGCCGGTAAACCCGACCAACCGCCCACCGCCGGCATGCACGGCTTCGATCCGGGCAAAGTGCCCGAGATGAAGGCCAGCTTTTTTGCCGCCGGACCGGATATAGTGAAGGGAAAGACAGTTGCGCCATTTGAAAACGTCAACTTGTACCCGTGGCTTGCTCACCTGCTGGGTCTCACTCCCTCCAGGAACGACGGAAGCCTCAACGTGTTGGCTGGAACTCTTCGCGACGGCGGCGCCGAACCCGGAGACGACCCAGAAAAGTGAAACAAGATAAGGGAGCAGCGAAGAATGTGTCTAGTTCTCGGAATTGACGGCGGAGGGACGCGTACGCGCGCCTCGATCGTGCACGGCGAAAAAGTTCTGGCGCACGGCGAAAGCGGTTCGATCAAGCGCTTGAGGGTTGGCGCGGAAGCCGCCGAGGAGAATCTACGCGTCCTGCTCAAGGAAGTGTATGCGCAGTCCGGAGTCACCGGCGTGCGCGCTGCCTGCTGTGGTGTGGCCAGCGTCAGCATGCCCGGCATCACGGAATGGATCACCGCGGTTTTCAACGACTTTGGAGTCGAGCGCTCCGAGGTAGTAGGGGACCAGGTCATAGCCTTGGATGCTGCCTTCCACGGCGGACCGGGAATTCTGCAGATTGCTGGAACCGGCTCGAACTGCATCGGACGGGCGCCGGACGGCAAGCAGGAGAGCGCAGGCGGTTGGAGTTCGCACCTGGGTGACGAGGGCTCAGGCTACTGGATTGGATTGCACAGTGTGCGGCGCGCCCTCCGTGCCTATGATCACGATCAGCCGACTTGCATTCTCGAAAAAGTAGGCGAGATCTGGGGTACACACGATCTGGATGAACTGATAAACATAGGCGATGGCACACCGGGGCCGGACTTTGCCGCGTTGGCGCCGGCAATCAACGAGTTGGCCGAGGCGGGCGACCCCGTTGCGTTGGGTGTTCTGCAGCAGGCGTCAGCGGACCTGATTGAATTTGTGCTGTTGGTGCGCGACAAACTGCACAGGAAACATGCCATCCAAGGCGAAGTTCCCGTTGCCTGGACCGGCGGGGTGATCGAAAAAATGAGGATTGTGCGCGAAGCCTTCTTCAAAGGTCTCCGCGAAGCTGCTCCCGAAATGCCGATTGGGCAGGAACCGGTGGTCTCCCTCGACGGTGCGTTGTGGCGTGCAAAGCGATTGGCTGAATCTGCAGTTTAGTTTGAAAGTGAATCACGCACCCGCAGCCAACTGCCCGCCGAGGATCGAGCCGACCAGTCTTCCCGATGGATCCACAGCGACCACATTGGCAGGCTTGCCTACGGCCAGTGATCCGGCATCGCTGGTCAAGCCGATCATGGCGGCGGGATTGACGGTGAGTAGCCGCAAAGCTTCATCGAGCGGCGCGCCTGTATACTCCACGAAATTCATCAAGGCGCGATCGAGAGTCAGCACGCTGCCGGCCAGGACTCCGCGAGCCATCGCTTTGCCGTTTGCCACCTGGACCGGAAATCCACCCAGTTGATACTCTCCGTCGGGCATACCGGTTGCGCTCATGGCGTCGGTGACCAGGATGGCGCGTTCAGGACCCTTGGCTCGATACCACAGCCTCACCAGTTCCGGGGCGGTGTGGATGCCATCGCAGATCAGCTCGGCATAGACGGAGTCGGTGGTTAGTACGACGCCCAGAATGCCTGGCTCACGGTGGTCGAGCGGGCGCATGGCATTAAAGGTGTGCGTTGCACTGATAGCCCCGGCTTCAATTGCGGCGCGGGTTTCAGCCGCAGTCGCGTTCGAGTGGCCCAGCGAGACGCGAACGCCGAGCGCGGTTGCGTGTGCGGTCAGCTCGACTGCGCCGGGCAACTCGGGGGCAAGGGTCATCAGACGGACCTTGCCCTCGGCGGCCTCAAAGAGATGGTCGAAGACGGCAATATCTGGAGCGCGCAGGTGCTCCAGTGGCTGGACGCCGCGTTTGGCATGGGAGAGAAATGGTCCTTCCAGATGAATGCCGACAGGTCGCGCGATAGGTTGACCGATCTTGCTGTGAGCTTCAATCAGTCTGGGACTCTCAATCAGCCGGGCGAGTCCTGCGACTGCGCGGAGGGTTGCATCCAGAGGTGCGGTGACCGTAGCGGCCAGAAAGCTTCCCGTTCCGCGCGTCGCAAGAAAGCCGCCGATGGCGTTGAGAGCTTCGGGCGTGGCTTCCATCACGTCGTGGCCGGCGGCGCCGTGAATATGCACATCAAAAAACGACGGAGCCAGCGTCGCATCGGGATAGTCGAGAACGCCGTTCGGAGCGACCGCCGAATGTTCACCGTTTGACCGGCTGATTATCGTTGCGATCCGCCCGTCTTCGATAGTTACTTCGGGGTTTTCGAGCAGACTGGTCCCCTTCCAGAGCCGCTTCGCCGTCAAAATCGTACGCATAGATGAGATTATGGCAGGTGTTCCCGTTGACCGGGAAGAGTGGGTTGCTGGTCAGTTTGAAGGGTGCGGGCTTTGGCCCGCACATCGATTCTGCAGAATTATTGCGCACTTTAGAGCCAATGAAGGTCTGCTTCTTCATGCTCAGCATGCACCAGGAATCACCTATACTTGCGAAGAACGCCGAGAACCCGACCCTGGATGGCCACCTGTGCAGCCGGAACATAGATGGGATCCATCTCTGCGTTGGCAGGTTGCAGGCGCACCAGGTTGCCCTCCGTAAAGAAACGCTTCAATGTGGTTTCGGCTCCGTGCACAAGAGCCACTACAATCTCTCCCTGGCGAGCCGTCCGCGTGCGCTCCACAAGCACGTAGTCGCCATTGATGATGTGCTCGTCGCGCATTGAGTCTCCACGCACCTCGAGGGCAAACACGTCTCGGTTGCCCACTACGTCATGCAGCGAAATGCTTTCAGGCGTCTCTGTGGCTTCGACAGGAAGGCCGGCCGCAATGCGTCCGGCAAGGGGCAGCTTGGCGCTGGAGCGGGTATGCGATCCTGGCGGTAGCAGATCGATGGAGCGGCTTCGGTTATGTACCCGGTCCAGCAACCCCTTCTTTTCCAGGTTGGTAATGTGCTTGTGTACGGTCGCCAGACTCTTGAGTCCCATCCCACGCGCAATCTCCTCAAACGACGGGGAGTAGCCGTTACGCGCCACAAACGACTCCAGGAAGTCGAGAACCTCTTTTTGTCTTCGTGTGACAGCCATAGGCGCATTATAGCGAATAAAAAGCGAATCGCAACAACTCTTTTTTACCGGAGGATTAACCGCCGGGGCACCCACCCGAGTCAAACGTCGTTGGCCAATGAATATTCTTGCCAGTCTCCAGAGCGGCCGCCCTCTACAATCAAGAGCATGATTCTCGAGTCCTTTCCCGTCGGGCCACTCGCATGTAATTGCACCCTGCTGGGCGACGAACAGGCCCATGAGGCCATCGTCATCGATCCCGGCGACGAGGTCGGCCGCATTCATCGGCGCCTTACCGAACTCGGCCTCCAATTGAAGCAGATTCTGGTTACCCACGCCCACATCGACCACGTGGGTGGCGCGCTCCGGCTCAAGCGGCTCACTGGCGCGCCCATCTTTCTGAACGAAAACGACTTGCCTCTGCTCAAGATGATGGAAACGCAGGCTGCGTGGCTGGGGGTTTCCACCCCGGAGACCGCACCGCCTGACGAGAGCCTGACCGACGGCCTGATCGTGGGCCTTGAACAATACCCAGCCCAGGTGCTGTACACCCCTGGTCACACCCAAGGTTCGGTCTGCCTGCACTTCGTTCCGCTCAAGCTTCTCATCGCCGGCGATACGCTCTTTGCCGGCAGCATAGGCCGCACCGATCTGCCCGGCGGCAACTTTGACCAGATCATCGATTCGATTCATACCCGCTTGCTGGCATTACCCGATGAAACCACGGTTCTGCCCGGCCATGGTCCTGCGACGAACATCGGAGAGGAACGCAGGAGCAATCCGTTTCTTCGCACAATGTGAACCGGCGCGCATATCGGCAAGATTATATTTTTCAGCAATATAAGTCGATCTCTTCAAGCGATGGTTACAGTAAGGGCCAGGTTACATTACTACCCTGATGCGTGCGAAGATAATCAACCAGCCTGGTTACTCCTGTGCAAAACTCGGCCTCCTGTCCGAGCATGCTCACCACCAGCCAGCCTGACTCTGCCATTCCGAAGAAGTATCCAGGATGGACCCAGACCCCTCGCTCAAGCAGTGCAAGTACGGTTCGATCATCGGGATCGAGAGCCGGAATTCGAAGCACGGCATACCAACCGCCTTCGATTTCCAGCCTGTGCACCTCGGGAATCAGGGCGAGTTTCCGGTCCAGCTCAGCCAGGTTCGCTGCCACGCGCTCCTTGACCTGGGACTGGATCGCATCCCGTCCTTCAAGCCATTCCGGCAAAGCGCACTGCACCGGCGCATTCATGGAGAGAAAGGTATCGGCAATCACCTCGATGCGCTCCAGAGCCTGTGCCTGTCCCGGTCCGGTGGCCACAATCCATGCCGCCTTCATCTGCGGCAGACCGGCAATCTTGCTGAGGCCGCTCACCACGAAGACAGAAACCCCTTCCAGCCCGACTGCAAAACTCCGGCCGGCCGCGGAGATCCCGTAGTCCAGAAAAACCTCGTCCACGATCAGCGAAAGGTCGAACTCGCGGCACATCCGTGCAAGTTCCTTAACTTCCCAGGGCTTGGTGAAATGGCCGGTAGGGTTGTTCGGGTGCACCAACACGATGGCCCGCGTCTCCGCCGCAATCGCTCTCCTGAATCCCTCGGGATCGATCTGCCAGCCTTGGTCATAGATGAGCGGCACAGGCTTGACGCGCACATCGTCAAGCACGGCCAGAAAGTCGAAGAGGGGATAGCCGGGCTGGGGCGCCAGGATCTCGCTCCCCGGATCGCAGAGCAGACGGAAGAGGAAACTGTAGGCCTCGCTGGTGCTAGTGGTGAGAACAATCTGGCCGGGGTTGACAGCTACACCGAGCCCGGAATAGTAGTGCGAAACCGCCCGGCGGGCAGCCAGACTGCCTTTGGGCAGGGGATCGTAGTCGAGTGCCTCCGGATCGGTGAGCGCCTCAAGCAATACAGGGCTGTATCGAAAGCCGCAACGGGTTGGATTCGAAGCGGTCAGGTCGGCGATGGGCAACCCGGCCTGCGCGCGAAGCCGGTGGGCGCGCGCCAGTTCGCTCTCCTCGGTATTCCAGTCCGTTCTCAGGGAAAAGCGCATAATCCCCATCCGTTCAACAGCTCACGCTGGTACACCGGGCCGACCCGAACCTCGTCACAAGGCCCAATCGTGCACAATAGCAGAGGGCCCATTTCCACCATACACGGGCGTCCATGGGGAGGGATATTGGGTTTAAGCGCGGTTGTCTTCGACTATGGAATGGTATTGACCGGCCCGCCGGACCCCACGGCCTACTCGGCGCTGTTGCGCATCACCGGGCTCACCTCTGCCCGGCTTGACAGCGTTTACTGGGCCAATCGCCACGCCTACGACGAAGGCAAGCTCACCGGCTCCGCGTTCTGGGAGAAAATCGTCCGCGAAGCGGGCCTCGATCTCGGCCCGTCCGCAATCGAGGAGTTAAATCTTTGGGACGCCCGCATGTGGACTACGCAGAACGACGCCATGCTGGCCTGGCAGCAGCAGCTCAAACAGCGCGGCATTCTTACCGCCATCCTCTCGAACATGGGCGACAATGTGCTCGCGAACATGAAGCGGGAATTCGACTGGCTCTCCCGATTCGATGTTCTGGTCTGGAGCTATCAGCTCGGCATGGCCAAGCCTGATCCCGCCATTTATCGATACGTGCTGAAGGAACTCGGCACGCGACCCGAGGAGACGCTCTTTATCGACGACAAACCCCTTAATGTCGAGTCCGCAGACGCGCTGGGCATGCAGGCCCTGGTGTTTACGACCGTAGAACGTTTGCGCGCCAACCTGATCGCGCAAGGGCTGGACGCGGCCCTGCCACTTCCTGGGTGAGAATCAGTTCAGTACGTCAAAAAGAGAAAACTACGACGCCATCCCCAACCCCACCAGATTGGCGGCGGCGATGATGACCAGGATGCCCACCCACAGCAGGCGGATGGGACGGCTGGTGACACCCGCCCACTCGCCCAGCACTAGGCCCACAAGACCGCCGCAGAGCACGTAGCCGCTCATGTGCAACGTCCAGTTCACGTAGGAAAGGCGCTGGGGGATGTTGGCCGCGCCCCAGGCGTAGAAGAAGAACTGCAGGTACCACATGATGCCTCCGGTTGCGGCCAGCGCGGTGTTCGCGGCCAAGGCCGAAACGGGCTGGCGCATATCGTGGAGCGGGTTGTGCCCGAGCGTCCACATCCGGAAGAAGCAGTAGGCCCAGTTGACGAACGCACCGCCGCCCATGATGAGCACGTAGGCAGGCAGCGCGGCGTAGAGCGGGTTCACGCCCAGGTGGAGCGCGGCCTGCTCCATTGGCTTGGCGGCGTCGATGCCGAACGACATTCCCGACGAGGAGAAGCCGCACAGAATGGCCAGTGCGATGCCGAGCTTGACGTTGAACTCCTCGAGATGTCCTTTCCGCTGCACTTCCTTTTGATGGCCGGCCCAAGTGACGATGGCCACACCGATCAGCGACACGAGCACGCCGGCCATGCTGATCAGGCCGGAGCGTGTGTTGAAGAGCATGGCCGCCTGCCCGTGGACCAGCGGAGGAAGAAGCGTGCCCACAGTGAGCGTGATGCCGATGGCCATGCCGATGCCGAGCGACAGGCCGAGGTGCCGTACCGTCAGGCCGTAGGTGATGCTGCCGACGCCCCACAGGGCGCCAAACAGAGCCACGCGCAGCAGCAACGGCCAGCCCATCGAGGCGTAGAAGCCGTGAAAGTCGGGCAGCAGCATAAAGGCGACGCCGATGGGCGCCAGAATCCATGAGAACCAGCCGGCGATGGACCAGGTGGTCTCCCAGGACCAGGTTTTCACGCGCTCAATGGGCACATAGAAGGTTGCGGCCATTGCCGCGCCCAGCATATGCCAGCCGATTGCCACTACCGGAGATGCCATTCAGTTACTCTCCTCGCGCTTCTGTTGCGCGACGTATCGTGCGGTATTTCATGTGCCCCGGTGAGAGCCGCTTCGCAGGTTACTTACAAGAACACCGTGAACGCCGGAGATGCCGAAGAACTTTCGCGGAGCCTTCTTAGAGCGATCCGGCATAGCCGGCCAGCACGGACGAGGAAATCAACAACAGGAGACCCGCGGCCAGCAGTCCCCTCGTCTTGCCGCCGGTACCCTTCCACTCACCCAGCAGAATACCGAGCAACTGGCTGAAGAGGATCGAACTCGCCATCAGCACAGCCCAGCCGACATAGGAGGTGCTGCCCATGAGCGGTTCGCCGGTCTTGAAGCAAACGAACTGAAGGCACCAGATGGCGCCGGCGATGGCGGCAAAGAACAGGTTGTTCAATACCGGCGCGCTGCTGTTCACGTAATCGCCGAAAGTTCGATTCCTGAATTTGAGAACTACGCACCATCCGCCGTTGACGACGAAGCCTCCCATGAGCACGACCACCAGCACGGGGATGCCTGCCCAAGCTACGGCGGTTGCGGGCTCGGTCGACAGCGCAAGCTTCTGGATCTCCGGGCCGCCCTGCAATCCGAAGCTCATGGCCGAACTCATCAGACCAGAGAAGACAGCGGCCATGATTCCTTTGCGGAAGTCAAACTCGGCGACGGCCTTCTTTTTCGCCTCCTCGGGCAGTTCCAACTCCTTGGAGCGGCCGGCGAGTCCGACGCAAATGATGCCCAGCAGTGAGACTGCCGCCGCCATCACAGCAACCTGCCCGCCGGTCGAGTGGAACATGGCCAGCACTGCGGCCTTGCCCTTGAGCATGGGCGGAATCAGCGTGCCCGTCACAGAGGTCAGGCCCGCACCCATTGCCAGGCCGAGGCCCACGCCGAGATAGCGGATCATCAGGCCCCAGGTCAGTCCGCCAAATCCCCACAGCATGCCGCAGACCATGCAGTAGAGAATCTCGTGACGCGGCGCAGCTCTGAGCACTGCGATCGTATTCGGAGCGGTGGTAAAGGCGAGAATCCACGGCACCAGAACCAGACCGACCAATGCATAGATCAGCCAGTAGCTTTCCCAAGCCCACTTCTTGACCTTGGAAAATGGCAAATAAAACACCGCGCCCGACAGGCCGCCCAGGGTGAAGATGAGGATTCCGAGTGTCGGATCCGTGGCATTCACAGCGCTCATCGTCAAATCTCCTTTATCTGATTGAGGCAGATCTGGCCTGTGTACGCCCTGCCGATCCGCTCATCAACCCCGCAGCCGGCGCCGGCTGCGCAACGCCTCCACGCTTTCTTACTCCAGGCCAACATCAAGCGTATACGAACCGGGCGCAAGCTCGAAGCCAGCCAGGCCGTCTCTCTGGGTCTGAATCACAAGGCCTGTTGTCCCCGGACTAATGCCGCGGAACTTGAATCGTGCCGGAGTGTCCGTCGGCAGCCAGCCTGTGGTGTTGGCGGGAATCGTTACGTGCCACTCGGCGGCCGGCCCCGTTACTGTCCAATCGGAATGAATCGGGCCATAGGCTGAGGTGTAGTCGAATGAGATCTTTCCCAGGCGTGCGTCGAACACCGGATGCAGCACGACGGTGTGGAAACCCGGATCGAGCGGCGTTGCGTCCACTCCCGCCGCATAACGGTAGATCCAGTCTGCCACCGCACCATAGGCGTAATGGTTGTAGGAGTTCATGCTCGGGTCACCGCGCATCTGGTCGCCGTTCCATCGCTCCCACATGGTGGTCGCGCCATGCTCGACCATATAACCCCACGACGGGTACCCGGTGTTGAGCAGCAACTTGAAGGCGAGACCGGCGTGGCCGGCTTTGGTTAGCTCCTCCAAAAGATACGGTGTGCCCAGAAAGCCCGTGCCCAGCAGTCCGTGATTGGCCTCGATCTTGTTCACCAGTCTTTGCGCGGCCGCGGAGCGCAGTTGGTCGGGCAGCAGGTTCATGTGCAGAGCCAGCACGTAGCCGGTCTGGGTATCTCCGCCTTGGGCACGGGCACCCGGATTATTGATCACGCCGAAAGACGGCTCGCTGTTGTCGGCTCCAGCCACGAAGCCGTCGTTGCGCACAAACTGCCTTTGGAAGGCGGCGCGAATCTTCTCGAACAGCCGCGCGTACTCTTCTTCTGCGTGCGCCCGCCCGGTTGCGTGCGCCATCTCCCGCATGAGGGTCACGTCATAAGCCCAGTAGGCAGTGGCGATGAGCGTGTAGTCGGTTTTGCCTTCGGGCGAGAGCCAGTCTCCAAAATGAGTTCCGGCGTCAGTTTCCAGAGCCCATCGGGATTGGCCGCCTCAATGGCGTTGAGATACTTCTCCATGGCCGCCCAGTTCTCTTCGATCATGCTGGTGTCGCCGGTTTGCAGCCATGAGGTCCAGGGAATGATCACGCCCGCATCGCTCCATCCGGCCCCCGAGCCCGAGGACTGCTGCACGGTTCCGGGCGCGAAGACTGCCGTAGTAAGGCGTTCCCGTCTGCGTTCCGCGCATGTCCTGGGCAAACTTGCGCGAGAATGCGGCCAGATCCATGTTGTAGGTGGCCGCGCGCCAGAAGACCTGCGCATCCGCCATCCAGCCCAGCCGCTCATCGCGTTGCGGGCAGTCCGTGGGCACGCCCACAAAGTTCGACCGCTGGCCCCACAGAATATTGCTCCACAGCTGGTTGATCATCGCGCTGCCGGTTTCGAGCTTTGCGGTAAACGGCGCATCGGTGTGAATCACGTTCGCTGTCACAGCAGTCGATGGTCGGCTTTCCGGGGGAACCCGGTCAGCTCCGCATAGCGGAAGCCGTGAAAGGTGAATTGCGGCGTGAACCTCGGTACGTGGCGGCTCGCTCGGGCTGAGAATTCGAAGGTGTCGGTCGCCTTTGCGGTGCGCAGGTTGTCGGTGTAGATCGTGCCGTCGGGATTCAAGACTTCGGCAAAGCGCATGCGCGCCGTTGTTTTCGCCCTACCCATACGCGTATGTCACTAGCGCCGCGATACCGGAGAAGTTTTGCCCGAAGTCGTAGACACAAACTCCGGCTTCGGCTCCGTGAGCGCCACAGCGCTTCAATGTCGCGCTCCACGCGAATCGGCGGAAAGTCCTGCGCCACGATCTCGACTGGAGCGGGATGGATGATCGTCGCCCGCTCATGGAACCAATTGTCGTCAAAGTCTGGGCTAGACATGCCCACCCATCAGTCGCCGGGGTTCATCGTTTCGCCATCGTACAGCTCCGAGTGGAGGATGCACGATCCCGCAGCCTGCCAACTCGCGTCAGTGACCACCCACTCCACGCTGCCGTCGGTGTGCTCGATGCGCAACTGCGCGCGCAAAGCGGGCGGCGTATCACCGTAATTATTCGGCTGCTGCAACCACTCCAGCGGCGTCTAGTACCAGCCTGGCGCCAGCATCGCGCTTATCGCATTTTTTCCCTGCCGCAACTGCACCGTCACATCGTACGTCTGGTAGTACACGCGCTCGCGGTAGTCGGTCCATCCCGGAGCGAACACTTGATCGCCCGTTCCCCACCATTCGTTCAGGCCCATGTCGTAAGCGCCCAACGCCGTCGCATACAACCGCGCCGACTTCACTGGCTTATTCACCGTGAACGAGCGCCGCAGCGTCTTCACCGAATCCGGAATCCAGGGATGACCCAGGGGATCTGCCGTTGAGCCTGGGTCAGGAGCAAAGGCCATGGCACTCTTCCATGCCGAGTCGTCGAAGCTATTCTTCTGCCAGCCCGAGGCGGCATGGGTTGCGACCTTCCAATCGGGATTACTTGCAAAGGTCGCCCAGGTCCCGTCGGTGTATTCCACCACTAGCGTTGCAATCATGGGCGGCGCATCTTCGGTGACCATTCCGTTGGGATTGACGAGATAATGCACCGGCTCAATGGCGATGGTGTTGGAGCCCTGACGGATGTTTCCGGTTACGTCAACACGGATGAACTTGCGCCACGGCATCTGCATCCACGGGGGCAATGTTCCGGCCGTCGCTACAGGCGCGCCATCAATCCAGGCGGAAACTGTATCCTGGCCGGTTGCATAGAGGACGGCGTGGCGAATCGGTTTGGTAAGCGTCACGGTGGCGCGGTAAGCAAAGTGCTGTCCCTTGCCTTCTTCTTCAGCCAACGCCTTCGCGTCGGGGCTGGCGATCCAGACCGCAGCAGCATTCCGAACGGCGGACTCTTCCGCGGTTTCATAGCCGATCCATTGCCCGCGCCAGGCGTCCTGGGTCAGCAGGCCGGTCTCCCACCAACTGGTCTCGCTCTCTGGATAAGGCTTGCCGGCTGCATCCCACACCTTGACCCGCCAGAAATAGCGGGTGCTTGGCGCGACCGCAGGCCCAGCATAATGCACATTCCCTGACTCGCTCGAAGCGATGCGCCCGCTATCCCACACATCGGCCTTGTTCTCACTCAGCAGTTCGGCTTGCGAGGCCACCTGCAACTCGTATGCGGTCTGCCTGGCTCCGCGCGCCGGGTCCTGCAACTGCCAGGAAAAGCGCGGAGCCGCGTCGTCAATGCCCAGAGGCGTCTTCAGGTCGTCCACGCGCAGCTCGACCGGTCCCGTGAAAGGCGCCGCTTTCGCTACAAATGTCACAGCTCCCAAAAGCAAACCCAGGGCGACCCGATATAGCCTTCCGCTCTTCATTTATCAGCTCACTTTCGAATTGAAGTCCGTCGATTGCGTAGTTTCAACGCCTGCTCAGAATCTGTTGCTTCGCCGAACCGAAATCTGCCGGTGCAATTGAGTCGAATCGCCGGGTTGGTTTTGATTAACGTTCCTGAGCAGCTAGCGCCGGGTACAAAATCAGTGCGAAAACTTCCTCAAATGAAATAAGTTACAAGCGGAACCACCTTATTCAAGCCAGGATGCCTTTGTCAATCGCCGGCACGAAAACCATGCGGCCAAACCATGCTGAAGGTGCATTGACGCAATGGAACGGCGCTCTCGGCCATTACACTCTCTCCATGGCCCTCCGCCTTCTCGCCGCTACCACCAGCCAGGGCAAACTCCGCGACTTTCGCACCGCCGCCCACGCCTACTCCCTTTTCATCGATCCCTTGCCCGCGGTTGACGCCATCCCTGCGCCCGAAGAAAACGGCGACACGTTCACCGCCAACGCCACCCTTAAGGCCGTGTATTACTCCCGCTTTGCTCCCGGCCAGTTGGTCCTGGCAGACGACTCCGGCCTCGAAGTGGATGCTCTCGGCGGCGCGCCCGGCGTGCGCTCTGCTCGCTTTGCCGCCGACTCCGGCCTGGTGGACTCCCCCGATGCCAACGACAATTCAGATGTGTGGAACAACATGGTGTTACTGCAGCGGCTAGCCACCGTTCCCGCACCCCAACGCACGGCGCGCTACCGGTGCGTGCTGGTTGCCGCTCGCGACGGTCTGCCCTTGCACGCAGCAGAAGGCGTGGTCGAGGGCCTCATTCTGGACGCGCCGCGCGGCACAGGCGGATTTGGCTACGATCCTCTCTTCTACTTGCCGGTACTGGATCGCACCATGGCGGAACTCGACATCGATACCAAGCTCTCGCTCAGCCATCGCGGCCGTGCCATCGCGGCTTTGTTGCCCATGCTGCTTGCGTGCGCTTCGACATCTCTCCTCCAAAAGGATCAAGGGCGTGGAACGCCTTGACGGGTGGGATGCGCGACACGAATAATGCTTGAGGCAATAGACAGAGATTCACTGTCTCTCTATCTGGAACAGCCTCCAACCGCAGCCTTCAGGAGCCGACACTTTCATGGCAACAGCCCAACCCTCTGCCGCGCCCACTGTCCGTCGCGGCGTGCAACCACTGCGCGCCGGTCAGGGCACTTCATTTATCTGGCGCAAGCTGCACTCGCTGCTGGGCATCGTTCCCATCGGCGCTTTCCTCTTGGAGCACCTGCTTTCGAACTTCGAAGCCTTGAAAGGCCCGGGGGCTTACGGAGCACAGGTGAAGTTTCTCAACAGCCTGCCACTGGTGCGGGTTATGGAATGGGTCTTCATCTTTTTGCCCATTCTTTATCACGCTGTCTACGGCGTCTATATCTGGCTGCGCGGCAAATCGAACATTGTGTACTATCCCTGGGCAGGGAACTGGATGTACTTGACCCAGCGCTATACCGGCCTGATCGCCTTCGCCTATATCCTGCAGCATGTGATTCGCCAGCGCTTCATGGGGATAAGTCTTCCCGAAAATCCCTACGCGGCCTTCGCCAAGGTGCAGCACGAGCTATCCAATCCCTGGATGCTGGCCGTTTACATCATCGCGATGATCGCGATCTGCTGGCATTTCGCTCACGGCGTTTGGCTGTTTGCGGCCAAGTGGGGCATTACCCCCGGCGAAACCGCCCGCAAGCGCTTTGGCTTTATTTGCGTTGTTCTCGGTATCGTGCTGGCCGTCATGGGCATGGCCAGCATCTGGGCCTTCGTCGGGCCGATGTATCCGAATACTCCCAGCTTCTAGCATTTCGCTGGCAGCTAGAAGCTAGAGGCTAGTAGCTGCTCCTTTGGAAAGGACTTGGTTCATGGCAGCACCAAGAATTATCGTTGTTGGCGGAGGGCTGGCGGGCCTGGCGGCGGTTATCAAGATTGCCGAGGCCGGCGGGACTGTGGATCTTTTTTCGATCGTTCCGGTCAAGCGTTCTCACTCGGTTTGCGCTCAGGGCGGCATTAACGCCGCGAAGAATCTAAAGGGCGAGGGCGACACCACCGGCCAGCACTTTGACGACACCATCTACGGCGGCGACTTTCTGGCCAACCAGACTCCGGTGAAGGCCATGTGCGAGACCGCACCTGCCATCATCGATTTGCTCGACCGCATGGGAGTGCCGTTCAATCGTACCCCGGAGGGTTTGCTCGATTTCCGCCGCTTCGGCGGCACGCTCTACCACCGCACCGCGTTTGCCGGTGCCACGACGGGACAGCAATTGCTCTATGCGCTCGACGAGCAGGTGCGCCGCTACGAGGCTGACGGCAAGGTGCGCAAGTATGAGGGCTGGGAGTTTCTTTCTGCCGTGCTCGACTCCAAGGGCCAGGCTCGCGGCATCACAGCGCTCGACCTGCGCTCGATGGAGCTGCGCTCCTTCCCGTCGGACGCAATCATCCTGGCAACCGGCGGCATCGGCGCGATCTTCGGTAAAAGTACAAACTCCGTGGTCTGCACGGGGTCCGCCCAGTCTGCCATCTTCCAACAAGGCGCGTATTACGCCAACGGCGAATTCGTTCAGGTCCATCCCACTGCCATTCCCGGTGAAGACAAATTGCGGCTCATGTCAGAGTCGGCTCGCGGCGAGGGCGGCCGCGTATGGGTGCCGCGCACGCCCGGCGACAAACGCCCCATCAAGCAGATTCCCGAAGCCGAGCGCTTCTACTTCCTCGAGGAGTGGTACCCCAAGTACGGCAACCTCGTTCCCCGCGACGTAGCCACGCGCGCGATTCATAAAGTGGTGTACGAGGAGGGCCTGGGCATCGACGGCCAGCCCATGGTCTATCTCGACCTGACGCATATCGATCGCGAAACGCTGCACCACAAGCTCGGCGGCATTCTTGAAATCTATGAAAAATTCGTCGGCGTCGATCCATGCGCAGAGCCGATGAAGATTTTTCCCGGCATGCACTACACGATGGGTGGGTTGTGGGTCGACTTCAATCAAATGACGAATATTCCCGGCATCTTTGCCGCGGGCGAATGCGAGTACCAGTACCACGGCGCCAATCGCCTGGGCGCAAACTCTCTGGTGAGCTGCATCTTTGGCGGTTTCCGGGCCGGGCCCAATGCGCTGCAGTTCGTGAAGAACGCCTCTGCCGCTGAAGGGAACGGCTGCCACGCCGCCGAAATCGCGCGGCAGGCAGAGATCAACGGCAAGCTGCTCAAGAACGAAGGCACGGAGAATCCCTTCAGGCTTTGGCGCGAATTGGGCCAGGCCATGACCGAGCACGCAACGGTGATCCGCTACAACAAGGACCTGAAGGAGACCGACGAGAAGATCGTAGAACTGCTCGATCGCTACAAGAAAGTGAACCTGAGCGACCGCAGCCAGTGGGCCAACACCAGCTTCGCCTTCGCGCGCCAGTTGAAGAACATGCTGGAACTTTCGCGCACCGTGGTTTTAGGCGCGCTGCTTCGCGACGAATCGCGCGGCGCCCACTACAAGCCCGAGTTTCCTGAACGCAACGACGAGAAGTTTCTCAAGACCACCAAGGCGAGCTTTACGGGCGACGTTGCAGGTCCGCGCTTCGAATACGAAGAAGTCGATACGCAATACATCAAGCCGCGCCCGCGCCGCTACGACGCAACCAAATAGGCGCTGCGCGGTGTTCTCCAATAGTTCCTCCTAAGGAAAGGGATCATGGCAACAAGAACCGTAGCCTTCGAAATCAAGCGCCAGGCCAACCCCGATGCGCCCGCCGTATGGGAGAAGTTTGAACTGGAGTGGCGTCCGGGCATGAATGTTGTCTCCGCGATGATGGAGATTGCCGCCAACCCCGTGACCGCCGACGGGCGCGAGACCACTCCCATCACCTACGATTCGAATTGCCTGGAAGAGATTTGCGGCTCCTGCGCCATGCGCATCAACGGCAAGGCGCGCATGGCCTGCTCGGCGCTGGTCGACAATCTTGAGCAGCCGATTCGCGTGGAGCCGCTGTCGAAGTTTCCGCTGGTCCGCGATCTGCAGGTGGACCGCTCGGTTCTGTTCGACAACCTGATGGCCGTGAAGGCCTGGGTTCCCGTGGACGGAACCTACGATCTGGGCTCAGGTCCGCGCGTCTTCCCGCAGCAGCAGGAGGCCAACTACCCGCTCTCCAATTGCATCAGTTGCACGTGCTGCATGGAGGTCTGCCCGCAGTTCAACGAAGAAACCGGGTTTGTGGGCGCGGCCACCATTGCGCAGGTGAAGCTCTTCAACAATCACCCCACCGGGAAGGTCTTCAAGGAAGATCGTCTGCGGGCACTGGCCGGCGACGGCGGAATTCAGGAGTGCGGCTTCGCGCAGAACTGCGTGGAGGCGTGCCCCAAGCAGATTCCGCTGACCAACGCTATCTCCGATGTGAGCCGCGACGTGATCATCCAGAAGGCCAAGGACTTTTTGCGCGGGTAACGATGGGCCGCAAGTTTTGTGTGCCTGAATCCCGTTTCCAGATCGGCCTGAAAAGCGGTTTTCTTATTGACTGAAATGGCCGATTATAAGCAGCGCCGTAAACGTTAACGGTTGGCCTATAGGGTTACGAAACAGGGCAAAGGTTCGCTCAAGTGGTTGCGCTTTTTTTAGGACTTAACTCTACAGGGTTGCGAAATAGGCGGTTTGGCTGCCGAGAATTTTACCTTTCCGGAGGAAAGGGTTGCTGAGAACTAGCCTGAAAACCTCGAAAAGGGGGGGTTTATTGAGGTTAATTGGGGGTTTTCGGTAGGTTTACGGTAGGTTTTCGGAGGTTTTCGGGATCAGTGGACGGGGAAAAAGTGCACAGGGAACGGTGCATAGTCGTCAGAGGTCAGGGAACAGCGGATAGGGGGATTGCTCGGTTGATGGTCGGGAACTCCCAGGTCTCAAAAGCGAGACCTGGGGCACCCGGGCTTTGTGGGTTGGGATAAGCCCCGAAGAACAACCGCAGATCCCTCGACTCTGCTACGCTGCGCTCGGGGTGACAAGTCTTATTTGGGGTTCGGGCCGGCGGTATCCCGCCCTAGCGGCAAGAACAAGGACGCCGCGAGGGTGGGGCACCCGGTGTTGTTTACTTCTAAAGCATCTTGTTGTCGATGGTGCTTTGCACTGTATCGGCGGCGGCGCGGCTCCAGCCTATGCGGAGATCCTTGACATCGTGTAACGCGAAGTTTCCGCTTGCATTGGCTGGTGCGGTGACGGCGAAGAAGTCGGCGCGTTCGACACTGCTGAGGTAAAAGGCAGGGCGCGCGTCGGGAGTGGTGTTGTTGATCTCCACGTGACTCATTTCGAGGTTGCGGATGTGGCGCAAGAAGAAGCCTGAGGTCGGCGTGGGACCGAAGCGGCCAGGCTCCGGATAGGCGTTTTCAATCTCCGGCACTTGAACCTTGGCGTCGTCCGCCGTGCCGCCGCCCAGGGTCTCGATATAGATGTTGGAGAGCTTTACATCTTCGATGGCATAGCCGGGAATGCCGCTGAGGATGGAGCCTTGCCGCCTGGGTGCATTGTAGCATTCGAGGTTGCTGATGAGAACGCGCCTGAGCGTACCCACCTTGGTGGTTTCCTTGGGCCCGCGCAGACGCGATCCCAAGCGCATGAAGACCGGTCCCGAGCCCAGGTCGCGCATGGTGGTGTTGGTGATGGCGATGTCCTCAAGGAGCGCGCCATCGACGGTTTCAAGCGCGTAACCCTGGCAGCCTTCGAAGACGCAGTTGGAGATGGTGATGTTGATGAATCCGCCGTTTGATTCGGTTCCGCACTTGATGCGGCCGGTCCCGAAGGCGCGGACGTTGGGCGGGAACTTCTTGTAAGTGCCGTCGAGGACCGTGCCCAGTTGGTAGCAGCCCGTGACCCAGCAGTTGGTGATGGTGACGTTGCGGGTCGGCCGGGCATATCCCAGCGCGTAACTCGACTTGGGGCAGATGCCGTCGTCCCAGGGCGAGTTCACGGTGCAATTCGAGACGCGCACGTTCTGACAGCAATCGATGTCCATGCCGTCGCGATCGGTGTCGATCTTGAGATTGTCGATGGTCAGATTGTCAACGGCGGTGAGCAGCAGGCCAAAATGGCCGCCCTTGAGGATGGAGAAGTCGCGGAGCACGACATTGCGGCAGTTCTTGAGGGCGATGGACTTGTTGCCGACGCCGGGCTGCTCGGCAACATAGACCGGGTAGTCGCCGCGGGCGGCACGGCCGGCTCCGAAGCTGAGACCTTTGCCGAAGATGAGCCCCGTGCCGGTGATGCTGAAGTCGTGAATGTCTTCGCCCCAGAGCAGGGAATTGTGCCAGTGATTATGTCCGTAGTCCTGATAGGTGTCCCATTCGGTCTTGGGTTCCGCGGCATCGTAGACGCCGCCGTTATAGCCGGTTGTCTGGCCGGGGAGGGGGGAATCGGCAGCCACAATGGCGCTGCCCTCAAGCAGGTGCAGGTGCACATGGCTCTTGAGGCGAATCGAAAAGCAGAGATACATCCCCGCCGGAAAGACAACCACGCCTCCGCCCGCCGCATCCGCCGCTTCGATGGCGTGATTGACTGCGTCCGTATCCAGCGTTTTGCCGTCCCCGGTTGCGCCGAAGTTACGAACGTCGAAGAGGCCAGCCGAGGACACGGGGGCCTTTGATTTGGAAGCCGCGAGGGAAACGGCCGGAATTGCAACTGCCGCCATGCCAAGACTGCCGGTGCGCAAGAAATCGCGGCGAAGCGAACTAAAGCTATTCATGAGCGAATCCTCCTGGAGCCGAGTGGTGTGGGTTGTGGGTTTGATTCCGGCAGGCCCTCGTTTCTATTCGGCTGCTTTCGGCATGAGTAAACAGGCTGCGGAAAGACGACAATGGACAAGCGAAATACCCGAAAAGCCTGATTCCGGGGCTATTGGTTCCTGCATAAATAATGTCCTTGCGCCGTCCCTACGGGACTCCGTAACGAACTTGTGGAATCCCTTTTCCCCACGCTGAAGCGCGGGGCTAACCAACTCTGCGCCTCCGGCGCGTTTGTCCGGACATTACTTATGCAGTCCTCAATAAAGCCCGCGTAGATTCTATTCGCTTCATGCGGGGGTTGAAACCCCGCCTCCCTCCGGATTGAGTTCTTACGCACGCTGTAAAGCCGTGCCCTGATACAAGACTTCCGGGGGATAGTGCTGAAGTGGGATTTTGCGCGATCCGCTTTTTCGACCGAGTGTGGAAACACAGGTTAAACATAGATCAGTCGAGGTGAAAGATTTCATTCAGCGGAAACATATTATCATCCACAGCGCCGTTGCCGAGGGATTCGAAGTATGAGGCCATCTCTGCCTGCCAGCGGGCGTTTACCGGGTGGTCTTTCATGGCGGCGCTGCACTTGTCAAAGTCGTCGGTTTCCAAATAGCCCACGAGCAGGCCATCATGCCTGAGGAAGATGGAGTAGTTGCGCCAACCGGTCTGGCGGAGGGCATCGAGCATCTCAGGCCAAACCCTGGAATGGCGCAGTTTGTACTCCTCCACTTTATCCGGGCGGACCTTTAGCAGAAAGCAGACTCGCATCTCGACCTTTTCGTATTTGAAACATTTTCAAATGAACTAGGTAATGCTAGCACCTCCCGTCGGTTCAGGACAATTATTTTGCCAGGGCCGGGGCAGAAATTTGCCTCAGCGAGGGGCGGTTTTGGCTTAGGGCGCGGCAATTCTGGGCTTAGTGCGCTACCAGGGTGGTGAAGGGGGGCACGTAAGCCATCAGGTACACAACCAAGCCGACCAGAGTTGCCAGCGCCAGGCTGTGCAGGAAGACAAAGCGCAGGATGGCGCCCTCCTGGCCGTAGGTCCGGGTGGCGGTACTGGCGACTACGATGCTGGGCGCGGCGATCATCTTACCCATGACGCCGCCAGAGGCGTTGGCCGAGGCCATGAGGAGCGGCGAAACACCGATCTGGTGCGCAGTCATGGTTTGCAGGCTGCCGAAGAGCACATTTGCCGAGGTGTCTGAACCGGTGCTCGCCGTTCCCAGCCAGCCGATGAGGGTGCCAAAGAAGGGATAAAGGGCTCCGGTTCGCGCAAAGGCCAGTCCCAGCGTGGCATCCAGGCCGCAGTAGCGGGTGACATACCCGATCGCCATCATGGCCGCAATGGTGACCACGGTGAGCCGAATGTTATAGGCAGTTCGGAAAAACGCCGCAGCCAAGGTTTTCGGCCCAAGCCCCATGAGCAACCCGGCCAGAACCGCCGCCACCAGGATGCCCGTGCCTGTGGCAGCAAGCCAGTTGAGCGTGAAGACGGCGGCCTCCGCGGTGGGCCTGGCCACCACCGGCGGAACTCGCTGGACAACGTTGTGCAGCCCGGCCACGGCAACCTTGATGGTAGTCTTCGCGTCCATCCAGTGGGAGAACTGCGGAATTCCCCAGACGAAGACCACCGCGCTCAGAACCAGCCACGGCATCCATGCCTTGAAGATTTTTCCGGCGCTGTGTTCGAACCGCTGCCGCGTTTCCCCGGTCACATCCTCGCCCCTGGCGTTGAGCACCCTTCTGGGCTTCCAGAAGCGCAAGAAAACGACCAGGGCAACGATGGTGGAGGTGGCGGCGACGATGGCGGCCAGGGTGGGACCGCTGTAGGTGGCCATGAGGAATTGCACCAGGGCGTAGGTTCCGCCGGCTACCAGGATCGCCGGCCAAACCTCAATCATGGCGCGAAAACCCGCGTAGGCCCACACGAGCCAAAACGGCACCATAAGACAGAAGGGAAACAGGATTACCGCGATGGTTCTGGCCAGAAGGTTCAGATCCAATCCGGTGACAGCATGGAGCGACACAGCAGGAATGCCGAGCGCTCCGAAAGCCACGGGCGCGGTATTCGCCAGCAGCGTAAGGCCGGCTGCCTGCAGCGGCCTGAAGCCGAGGCTGATCAAAATGGAGCCGCACACAGCTACCGGCGTGCCAAAACCCGATGTGCCCTCAAAAAACGCGCCCAGGGCGAAGGCGATGAGCAGCAACTGCAGACGGCTGTCGTCGGTGATGTTGGCCAGGCTCTCCTGGAGGGTGATAAAGGTTCCAGTTTTGACGGTCAGATCGTAGAGAAAAATGACCGGCAGAATGATCCAGCAGATGGGAAAGATTCCGTATCCCGCACCGTGGAGAGCCGCAGTGAGGGCGAGACGGACGGGCATACGGAAGACGGCGATGGCCACAGCGAGCGCGGTGAGCAGGCCGGCGATCGCGGCAACGTGGGCTTTGAGGCGAAGGACGGCCATTGCGCCCAGCAGCACGATGATAGGCAGAGCCGCAAAGATGGTGGAGAACCACCAGCGGCCCATCGGGTTGTAGCCCTGCGCCCAAGTTCCCGCAGCCGGGTTGGTCTTGAAAAGCCAGATTGTGGCGGCGGCGAGCAGAACCAAGATGGTGATGAAGACCAGCGAAGAGGCCAAGGTTGACTTGCTGCCCGGGGCTTGCGGCGTGCGGCTTGTTGAAGGGTGATTCGATTCCATGAGACCTCTGGACGGGCCGGATGTCGCATTCAGTTTACATAGGAGGGGAGGGTTCGAAATTGGGGAAACCGGGTAATGTCCTGATTTCGATAAAGGCCTTCCCCGGCGGCTATTGAAAACTGCATAAGAAAGGTTCTGACGGTGCGGCCGATGGAGCGTTCACTTGGCGTCCATTTGAGACAGTTCACCATTGCGCGCTGAATTCCCTCAGGGGCTAAAGCCCGCGTTTTTATTGGTGGATTTGACGTACGGGCTGAAGCCCGTACCCTTCACCTGAAGCCCGTACCCTTCACCTGAAGCCCGTACCTTTCACCTGAGGCCCGTCCCCTTCACCTGAGGCCGGATTATGTGTCGGGGTTAGAACCCCGACCTACCAGCCCGTACCCCTCGAAACAACGGCAAATCAAGAGCCCTGCCGGGCTGGCCCGGAGTATCGATACGGACATTACTTTTACAGCGATCAATAAAGGCGCGCACTTTCAAAGCGGAGTCAGATTCGAAGGGCGCGGAACGGAGAGTAGCGCGAGCGCCGGATGTGATAGCCTGCATGGGCGGGAATCCTGAATGATACAGCTGACGAACGTAACCAAGAGCTACGGGACAGAGCAATCCGTCGTGGCTTTGAACAACATCAACCTGCAGATCGGGCGCGCGGAGCGAGTGGCCGTGATGGGGCCGTCGGGCTCGGGAAAGTCCACGCTTCTGAACCTGGTTTGCGGGCTGGATGAGCCCACGTCGGGTTCGGTGAAAGTTGAAGGAGTGGAACTGTCCGGGCTGACCGACGATGCGCGTACCCGGCTGCGCCGCGAAAAGATCGGCATGATCTTTCAGACCTTCAATCTTCTGTCAACACTTACGGCGCTGGAAAACGTGGCCTTGCCGCTTCGCCTGCAGGGCTTGTCAAAGAAAGAGGCGGAAGGGCGCGCGGCATCCATGCTGGGTCACGTGGGACTGATGAGCAGGACTGCGCACCGGCCCGATGAACTATCCGGCGGGGAGCGGCAGCGCGTGGCCATCGCGCGGGCACTCATCTTCCGTCCGCCGCTGCTGCTGGGCGATGAACCCACCGGCAACCTCGACTCCACGACCGGCGAAGAGATTCTTCGCCTGATTGACGATCTCCAGCAGGAGTACCAGAGCACTCTCCTGATGGTGACCCATAACGCCCAGGCGGCGAGCTACTGCAATCGCATCGTCACCCTGCATGACGGCCAGATTGTGGCGGATGCGGCCTCCGGTCACGGATCGGCCTGATGATTTCCGCGCTGTGGCAGGTGGCCTGGCGGCAGTGGGGCACGCATCGTCTTCGCGTCGCCATGACGACCCTGGGCATCGCTCTCGGCGTGGCGGTGTTCTTCGCGATTCGCACTGCCAACTCCGCGCTTCTGGATTCACTGACACTTACCGTTGAGCGGCTGGCGGGCAAATCCACACTCGAAGTGACTGCCGGCGAGACCGGATTCCCCGAAGAAACCCTGGACACCGTGCGGGGAACCCCTGGAGTGCAACTTGCCGAGCCGGTGATTGAGGTAATCGTGCACACGGGATTCCAGGACGAAGGCAACCTGCTCATCCTGGGCGTGGATACGACCGGCGACCAGCAGTTGCGGCAATACGAATTCGACCGTTCGCAAACCCAGATCGCCGATCCACTCACATATCTTGCCCAGCCGAATTCCATTCTGCTTTCGCGGTCGTTTGCCGAGCGGCACGGGCTGCAAATCGGCGATCATTTTCCCATTTTCACGGCTCACGGGAAGATGGACTTCGTTGTCGAGGGAATCTTCAAGCCTACCGGCGTTGGTGAGGTGTTCGGCGGCAATATCGCGGTGATGGATATTTATTCGGCGCAGGTAGTCTTCGACCGAGGACATAATTTCGATCGCATCGACTTGATGAACGCGCCGGCGGTTGCGGTGAACGAACTTGAACAGCGGCTGCGCGCGCGCTTGCCGGCGGGCATTGAAGTGACGCGGCCGGAGATGGCGGGACAAGCGCTGGAAAACGCGGTGACCGCCATGCGGCTGGGAATGCTGATCACCAGCTTTATTGCGCTGCTGGTGGGCGTCTACATCATCTTCAACTCGTTCACGATTGCAGTGAACCAGCGGTGGAAGGAGATCGGGATTTTGCGGGCCGTCGGGGTGGAGCGCGGAAACATCAACGCCATGTTCCTGGGCGAAGCGCTGTTCATGGGCGTGATCGGCTCCAGCGCCGGGATTGTGGCGGGATTCTATGTGGCGATTGCGGCGAATAAAGTGATGGGATCGATCGCGGCATCGGTATACGGAATCATTTCCACCGCGGTTGCGCCGAGACTGCATCCCGACCTGGTTCTGACTTCGTTTGCGCTGGGCGTGGCGGCTTCACTGGCCGGGGCCTGGATTCCGGCGAGGGCCGCATCGTATCTCGATCCGATCCTGGCGCTGCACAACATCGAGGCGCGCCAGCAGGAATCGGCCCTGGGGTGGGGCCGCACGGCCTTTGGCGCCGCGCTGCTTCTGCTCAGCATGCTGTTGATCCAGTTTTCTCCCTCCGGGGTAGGGATGGGATTTCAGTTCTCCTATGCCGCCCTGATGCTTATTGGGCTGACCATGCTGTTGCCCATGCTGGTGCATTGGGCGGCGCGCGCCATTCGTCCGGCGATGGATCGGGCGGGCGGCTCGGAAGGCGCGCTGGCGGTGGACGCCATGATCCAATCGCCGCGGCGGAGCGCGGCTACGGTGGGCGCGCTGATGGTCGGCCTGATGTTCGTTTACTCGACCGCCGCTTACATTCAGAGCTACAAGCACATGATCGGCCGCTGGACCAATCAAATGCTGAATTCCGATCTGACGGTGGCCACATCCACGTTATTGCGGTCCACCTCCTATCATTTCAGCGAGGATCTGGGCAAGCGCATTGCGGCGCTGCCGGAAGTGGAGCGCATCGAGAACGTTCGCTTTACCATCGTTCCTTATAACGGCGACACGGCAGCCGTGGTCGCCATTGAGATGGACGGGTTCCTGGCCCGATCGTCGAACGCGGTCCTGGGCGGCAACAAGAGGACGGTGCAGGATCTGTTGCCCCGCGGCGAAGGGGTGCTGGTCTCAAAGAATTTCGCCGCGCGCTGGAGAAGCAGGGTTGGAGAGCGGATACATCTGGACACTCCCACGGGCCCGCTGGATCTGCCCATCCTGGGCATGGTCGAAGATTACCGCTCAGACAAGGGGACGATCTTCATGGATCGGGCGCTCTACAAACATTATTGGAAAGACGATGCCGTGGATTTTGTCGATATCACTTTGAAACCGGGGCAGAACGCAATCGAGGTGAAGCACAAGATTGAACAACTGACAGCCGGGTCAGAGCACGCGCTGGTCTACACCAATGTGGAATTCAGGAACTGGATCGGGAGCCTGGTGGACAAGTTTTTCCTGTTGAATTACATGCAGCTTGTGGTTGCCGTGATCATTGCGGTGGTGGGAATCGCGAACACCTTGATCATCTCGGTCGCGGAACGGCACCGCGAATTCGGAATTATCCGGGCCATCGGCGGTTATCGCGCCCAGATTCGAAAGATGGTGCTGCTGGAGGCCTTTTCCATTTCGGTTATAGGCGTGATTGTGGGTGCGGTTGCCGCCTTGTTCAACATACAATTCCTTTCGCGGACGGTATCCACGGTTCTGGCCGGGTACGACGTGCCATTTTACTTTCCCTGGGCTCTCATTCTTGAGACCTTCCCGGCCGTGGCTCTGGTATCGTTGCTGGCCGGCTGGATTCCAGCGCGCCATGCGATGCAGGCGCCGGTGATTGAGGCGATCGGTTATGAGTAGGAATTCCGGAAGCAAGACGGGAAAACCAATTCGGGCGATGGCTGCCTGCCTATGCGCGGTCCTGTATTGGTCCGCGGGAATCTTTGCGGCCGACATGGCTCCCAATGCGCACAAGATCATGGAGGACGTGTACCGGCAGGACACCAGCCACGACATCACCATGAAGGCGAGCTTCCAGGTCTTCGATAACCAGGGACACAGCTCGAAGAAGGACTTCATCTATCGCCGCATCGGCTCGCCCGGCGACAGCAAGACCCTGGTGGTCTTTACGGCCCCCAAGGAGATCCGCGGGGTTGCGCTGCTGTCGATCAATGAGCAGGGCAATCAGCGGGGAACGTCGGACCGCCAGTACATTTACACGCCGGCCACGGAGCGGGTTCGCAGCGTTGTTCCGCAGGAGCGCTCGAGCCGCTTCATCGGAACGGATTTCAGCTTTGAAGATGTCGGAGAACGGGTGCTTGACGACTTTACCTACCGGCTGATCGGCGATAGCGAAGCCGTGGATGGGCACAGAACCTACAAGGTAGCAGCGATCCCCGTGGATGCATCGCGCTCCCAATACAAATTCATTTTTTACTGGGTGGGGCAGGACGTTCCGGTGATTCTTTTTGCCGAGTTTTACGACGCGCAGGGCCGCGAAGTGCGGGTGCAACATGCCGGCCAGCTCAAGCGGGAAGAGGGCATCTGGGGCGCGCGGCATACCGAGATGCGCACCTTGCAGGACGGCACCAGAACGGTGCTGACGATCGACGAGGTAAAGTTCAACACCAATCCGGATGAAAAGATGTTTACGCCGCAGGGGCTTACGGAGGCGGCTGGAACCGTGCAGGGAAAATGAGCCGATCATAACCGGATGAAGTCCTTGCGCCGTCCCTACGGGACTCCGTAACGAACTTGTGGAATCCCTTTTCCCCACGCTGAAGCGCGGGGCTAACCAACTCTGCGCCTCCGGCGCGTTTGTCCGGACATTACTTATGCAGTCCTCAATAGAGCGGAATCCCTTTTTCCCACGCTGAAGCGCGGGGCTAACCAACTCTGCGCCTCCGGCGCGTTTGTCCGGACATTACTTATGCAGCCCTCAATAGCCCATCGAGCGGGGTTGTTTTCGCATGGCTGACCCAAGCTGCGTATGACATCCGAATGACGCGCAGGTTGGCGCTCACCGTCAGGGTTTGCGAGGTGGTCGATGAAGGCCTTGGCGGCAGGCGATCTGGGTGGGTTAAGGGGCAGGAACGGTCCGATCGGGGAGTCAAGCGCATCTAAAAAGGGTAACGATTGCGGGCGGTGGTGAAGTTACCGATGGGCAGGTGTCCGGTGACTGGTGAAACCCGGCCGGCGAGGATTCAATTCCGCTTTCAACGCGCACAAAACGTGTGAACTTACTTGCACATGGAGAGTGGTAAATCTTTACCACTTTGGCGTAACACTTTGGTGTCATTACCGGCGGATTTTTACTTGCAGCGGGTTGGGAAAACAGTACAATTCAAGCTAACTGCAGTTGAAGGGGCGAGGCCTGTTCAGCAGGAGCTTAGCTTTTTCCCGCAATTGTTAGGCGCGCGGCAAAATCGATGCGCAACGTTCAAAGGCCCGCTTGAGGTTGATGTGCGGGCCGCGAGGCGCGGCAGGGATGTAAACGTGACAACGCAATACCGGAGAATTCGAGCCATGATGAGTGCAAATCCGCTTTCTTTCAGGTTGACGACGACCGCTTTCGCATTGGCGACGATTGCCGCTTTCGGCCTTCAACTGCGGGCGCAGGAAACGAACGATACGCCGAAGGCAGCTTACGTGGACGACTGGACGCACCATCACATGGTCTTCTCCAACCCCGGCACGCGGGAAGACGCGGTGAAGCGCGGTGAGCTCGACAAGTGGACGAAGATTACCAATGATCCGCGTTACAAGATGCAGCAGATCAAGCGGAGCCTGGGCAATCTGCCGGTGGTTCCGGACCCGAATCGCGCGGGCGGCGGGGACAACTCCTGGGATGGGCACGGGGATCACCGCGGCGGCGGGGGCGGCGGAGGGACGGCCAGCAACGGGGTGAAGAAGGACTGGAGCCAACCTATAGGCAATGGCCAGGCGAAATTGACTATCGGGATCGGAGCTCTTAGCGGAACCAGCATCACCGGCAGCTCGACGCTCAAAATCGATGGCGTGACCTTCACTGCGAGCGCGCCGACGGCGGCGAGTCAAACGGGATCGTTCACATCCCAGCCGGCCAGCGGGACCGTGACGATTGGCAGTCTCGTGCTGACCATTGGCTCGGCAAGTTCGACCACGATTGTCATTAATTCCCAACCGGGAAACGGCGTTACGATATCGACGGGGACCGGGGGGCTCACCTACCAGTTCGAAAGCTCATCACGACAATTCAGTTGCTCCGGGTCCGACCAGTGCGTGGAGATCGGCGCAAACACCACCGCCACCGCCACAAATCTGGCGGCCGCGATCGCGGGCACGAACTGCTGGAACTTCTTTGGTTGCCCCAAGACCGGCGGCGATCCGAATATTGTCGTGACCTCGACACCTACTAGCAATATCGTAAATGTGAACAACGCAACTTCGAGTGCTGTGACCTTGACCACGAGCAACGACACAGAAATATATTTGAACGGCGCATCGCAGCTTAGTTACACCTTTGCCGCGCCGAGCGCAACGTACGGGAACGGGTGCACCAGCGCGACTGTGGGGTCATTCATCAATCCGGACAATACGACGAATCTAGCCACGGCGCTGGCGGCTGCCATCAACAGCTGCAATACAACGTACGCTGCGGGCTATACTGCCACATCGAGCACAGGCACGGTGACCGTGACCGATGCCACGCCCGGCACGGGCGGGAACAGCGTCGGCCTCGCCAGTGGCTTGACCGGCTTCGGCTGGACTGCGGGCGCGACCAAACTCGCCGGCGGCACGGACGGCACGACCTCAACGACCTCAAGCTCAAGTGAGACATTTGCCTATTGGTCGGGCAGCACTTATGTTTCCCAGGCGCAGGTGGCCACCAATATCGCTACGGCCGTCAACGCCAACACCACGGTCAGCGGCGTCATTACCACGACCGCGAACTCGCCAGCGACCAATGACGTGACCTTCGTCGCCAAAACCGCCGGGACAGGCGGAAACAGCTATTCAGTCGCAGCAGGGAGTTTTGGGGCGGTCACCGGGGCCGGCAGCCTCATCGGCGGTACAACAGCTGCGGTGCAGCCGAATGCTTTTCCGGCCAAGTATGGGGCCAGCCTGACCGCGGCAAGCTGCGCCAACGACTTTGTTGTGTATCCGACGGGGCAGGCGGGCGCGCCGGGCGCGGCAAACATCATCGCGTACAACGAGATTTATGTTGGGGCCGGCTGCACGACCCCGAATCCTACGGTGTACTGGGCCTACAACACGGCCGGCAGCGGCGCACCCGATTCGGTTACAACTTCTCCGATCATGGCCCCGTACGGCGATCAGGTGGCGTACATCCAATCGAACGGAACCTTTGCAAGCCTGGTTCTGCTCAGGTGGAAGAAGAATTCCAACGATACTATGACCGCGCCGGAGACGCTCACCAGCGTGGGCACGGGCAGCTATTTTGGCTGCACTGCGCCGTGCATGGTCAGCATGGAGCTTAACGGCGCCGCTGACGACACGTACTCAGCGCCGTACTACGATTGGACTACCGATACGCTTTACGTAGGAGACGACAGCGGCAAGCTCCACAAGTTCACACCAGTTTTCTATGGAACGCCGGCCGAGGTGGTCAGCGGCTGGCCGGAATCTCTCAGCGGCAACAAAGTCTCGTCGCCTGTCTTCGATACCGGCTCCGGGAACGTCCTGGTGGGCGATATGGGCGGAATTCTCTATTCCGTGCCGGCCGCCGGCGGGACCGTGCACAGCACAGGCACAACAGATCTTCTTGATACGAGCGGCATTGCCGACGCCCCGCTGGTCAACGGCACTGGCGGGAGCCTGCTTGTTTTTGTCAACCAAAGCGGCGCCTACAGCGAGCCTGGCTATAACGCCATCTACGAGTTTTCGACCGGGTTCACCTCATTTTCTTCGCCCAGTACGCCAGGGGTCATAGCACTCGCGCTGTCGGGAGGGGGGAATGGCCTCGCTGGGCATTACCTTTACGCGGGCGCTTTCGACAATGCGTTCTACGCTACGGGAAGCGGGAGCATCTATGTAGTGGGGAACACCGGACTGACGAGCGGTGCGGTCCTGTACCGGGTCCCCTTTAGCGGCGGGTTGTCGGCTGCCGTTAATGCGCTTGGCGGCACCACCGTCATTACGCCCAACGCCGCGAATGCATACCCCTGGCCGTCTCCTGTCACCGAATTCTGCAACGCGGGCACAGGGACCTGCGCCGCCTCCGGCGGGGTAACGACCAGCCCCAGCGTTGACTACATCTTTTTCAGCGTGAATCAGGGGACTGGGACGGGGTGTGGAGGGGGCTCCGGGACTGGCTGCATTGTTTCGTATAACGTCACCAATCCGAGTAGTATTTCCCGGACCGGAGGACTAGGCTATACAAACGTCGGCACGAATGGGTGCTGGACAACGGGCGGAATTGTCATCGACAACGATGCCGCCACGACTGGCGCTTCCCAGATTTACTTCGTTAGTTTGGCCGGCAACACGGCCGGGGCCGCGAATTCGAATGGCGCAACCAGCAGCGCTTGCACTACCGGCAGTTCGAACACGATTAATGCGATCCAGGCGGCGCAGAATAATCCATAAGGGAAGCGGGATTGGATGGGAGGGGCCGGCGAGAGGGGCAGGTTTTGCGGGCGCAGATTTGGGGTAGTGGGTCGGTTTGAAAGCGCATTCCCCCAGGGGCTAAAGCCCGCAATGATTTTGCTGGATTTATGTACGGGCTAAAGCCCGTACCCTTCAAACTGCACCACTACCTGATTTGGGCATGACAATGGAGATCAACAGGGGTATTATGAGGTCATGATGAGCCAATCGGAACCACGGAATGAGGGTGCTCGGGGGGCGGAGAGCAAGAGTTCCGCCAAGAAGCCTTACCTTAAGCCTGAAGTGCGGCATGAGCGGGTGTTCGAGACGATGGCTCTCTCATGCGGCAAGGTGCAGTCAACCCAGGGATCGTGCGTTCATAACCGCAGGAACTCATAGAATTTTCTTAGAATTCATAGATTTGGAACTATAAATGCAAAGACTCAACGTGACGCCGAGCGTTGCGAGTGGGTCTGCGAACCGGTTGCCGCCCGACGCCGTGAGCCTGCCGAGCTGGAGCCGGGGTAAATAGTGGGGCCCGTAAACTGTCTCGCGACCTTCGAATCCCCCTCCAGATTGCGAAGCAGGAGGTGAGCTGCGACGGAGATGGGCAGATCTCCGCGCAAGATCGGAGAATCCGAGCCATGATGAATGCAAGTTCTTTTTCCTCAAGATCTTTCAGGTTGTCCGCAACCGCCGTTATGTTGGTGACGATGGGCGTTTTCGGCGTTCATCTGCGGGCGCAGGAAGACACAGGGTCGTCCGGGCCGAAGGCGGGCTACGTGGACGACTGGACTCACCATCACCTGATCTTCTCCAACCCCGGGAGCAGGGATGACGCGGCGCGGAACGGAACGCTGGACAAATGGCTGAAGGTAACCAATGACCCACGTTACCAGTTGCAGCAGATCAAGCGGAACCTGGGCCCGCGGCCGGTCATCGGGGGTGGTGGTAGTGCGTGGGGATGGGAGAACTCCGGGAATGGGAACAGGAATCGCGGGGGCGGCGGAAAGCCGGGAACGACGATCTCAGGAGTGACGAAGGACTGGAGCGTGGTGTTGGGGGGCGGGTGGCCCTGATCAGCACCGTCGGGCCTCTCAGCTCGACCAATATCAACAGAAACTCGACATTGACCTTCGACTTCTTTTACGGGATCGGGTTTCTCAATATCACGTTGGATGCGAGCCCGCCGACGGCGGAGACGGCGACTATCACGGTCGGCGGCACCATACCGGCTAACGGCTCAACTGTTACCATTGGCGGCGTAACTTACACCTTTTCCACGGCACATATCCACATTGCTCCGGGCTCGGGCTGCACGGTCTACTCGAATGGCAGCACCAACACAGTGGCTGGTTATTTGAGTGCGGCAATATCCACTGGCGGGCAAGGCGCCTTACTTGGCGTCAACGGTGGCAACTATTATTCCTATTACTGCGCCGGCAGCGGGGGAAACAGCGCGGTTACAACTGGCGGGACTATCCCCACAATCAACCTGACCGCCGTGACGCCCGGGTCAACGGGGTTCACTTTCTCGGAAACAGGCGCGACCAACTTCACTACGTTCACCCACGTCCTGGGCACGAATGGCACAACCTCGGGCGGGACATTTTTCACGAACCCGACGTTTGCCTATTGGTCGGGCAACACTTATGATACCCCGGCGGAACTGGCGACCAATATTGCCTACGCAATCAACAACGACCCCTACCTCCCTGGGTTGATGACAGCGACTGCGAATTTACCGGCGCCCGGGGACGTGACCATCACAGAACTGTATTCCATCTTCGATTCTCCCGATACGGTCACGCCTGGTGATTTTTCGGCCTTCAACGGGGGGGGAACGATTCCTTACGGCGGCGTAGTAACGGCCCAAGTGCAGCCGAACGTGTTTCCAGCCAAATATGGGGCCAGCCTGACCACCGCAAGCTGCGGGAGCGACTTTGTTGTATATCCGACCGGGCAGCCGGGCGCTACGGGCGCGGCAAACATCATCGCCTACAACAATCTTTATGAGGGCGGGTGCACCACGGGCATCGTCCCGTCAGTTTACTGGGCCTACAACACGGGTGCGGCTACGGTTACGACCTCTCCCATCATCTCCCCGGACGCGGCCGGGACGAAGGTGGCCTTTATCCAGTCAACCAGCACCACCATGAGCCTGGTTGTCGTGAAGTGGGCGCCGTCGACGACGGAATTCATCACCGAGCCGGGGGTTCCAACAACCTCGACCAATATATCGGGCTGCCCAGCCCCGTGCATGACCGTCACAACGATTAGCGGCTCTGTTGGAGACGCCTATTCGTCGCCGTTCTACGACTACAGGTCCGATGATGCGATGTACGTCGGCGACAACGACGGGCACCTTTACAAGATCACGGGCGTATTCAACGGGACAATAGCCCCCGCGGTGACTCAGCTTACGCTGACCGGCTCTACATACGACGTCGGATCGCCCGTTTACGATCCCACGTCGGGATGCGTCTTCGTGGGCGATAGCGAAGGCTATCTCTATTCCGTCGCCTCGGGGGCTGGCGGTACGGTGTGCTCTGGCGGCACATTTGCCGATTACGGCCATTCGCGGAACCTGGGGAACGGGGCCGCAAATGAAGGGATCTTCGACGCCCCGCTGGTGGACTCCACGTCGGAAAATGTGTACGCCTTCGTTACCGGCAGCGCCGCAATCGGGAACTGTGTGGCAGGGGACAATTGTGTCGTGCAATTTGGTGCTGGCACCATTAGCAGCGGCAGCACCACCGCTGCCCCGACGCATACGGCAGCGATAGGGACGGGCGGGGCCAGCTACAACCTTTACGACGGCATCTTCGACAATGTCTACTTCTCGTCCTCGGCTCCCTCGGGGAATCTCTATGCGATAGGAAACACGGGCGTGACTACCGGGGGGATCCTGTACCAGATTCCCATCACGGCCGGTGCGTTAGGGACTCCCCTTAACGCCCTTGGCGGCAGCAACGTCCTTACGGTCTCGGGCGCATATCCCGTAGCCGTCTCCTCTCACCGAGTTCTGCGACAATGGTACGAACGCGTGCACCGCCAACGGGACGGTCGACCACGCGCCGGCACCGACTATCTTTTCTTCAGCGTGAACCAAGGGACAGGGACGGGAACCGGTTGCAAACCCACCGCCGGGAACGGCTGCATTCGGTCGTATAACATCAGCACTCCAGGTTCGGTCACTTTGTCCGGCTTTGAGAACTATGCAACCCCCGGTACGAATGGCTGCTGGGCGACGGGTGGGATTGTGATTGACAATGCTGCCACTAATCTGACAGGCGCTCCGCAGATCTACTTCGTCGCCTTGAACGGCGCATGACGCCGGGGGCCCGACTGGCGCTAACCAGCAGCAATTGCAATACTTCACCCCCAACCACCCTGGAAGCGATACAGGCGCAGCACAATAACCCATAAGGGAAGTGAGCATGGAGGGAGGACAGGGGCAAAAGAGCGGCGAGCCGGGGCGGCGGTTTGTGCTATGAAGAGGAACCGAGACCACGGTATCATGGGGCCATGATGAGCCAACCGAAACCGAAGAATAAGGGTGCTCGGGCGGCGGAGAGTAAGAGTTCTGCGAAGAAACCATGACCTGAAGCCTGAAGTGCGGGATGAGCGGGTGTTCGAGACGATGGCTCTTTCGTGCGGCGAGGCGCATTCAACTCAGGGACCGTGCGTCTATACCCGCAGAGATTCGTAGACACTGGCGCGCATGGAGACAGGGACACGAAGTCACGCTGTGTGTTGCGAGCTGGTGAGCGACGTGGCTCGCGTTGCCGGGGAAGTACGCCTGAGGGTGACAGGGGCGAGCATGTTGCCTGCCGTTTGGCCGGGCGACGAGGTCACCGTGCGGCGCTGCGAGCTGGCCGAGCTCGAGCCGGGGCAGATTGTTCTGTACCGCCGGGACGGAAAGCTCACGGCGCATCGCATTCAGCATCTCAAGAGCGATCACCTGATTGCGCGGGGAGATTCGCTGCCGAGCTTGGACCCTCCGGTGCAGCCGAACGAAATTGTGGGCCGGGTGGTGAGCATTTCTCGAGGCGGTCGAAGCGTCGATCCGGAACAGACATTTTGGCAGCGGGTTGCCTCAGCGATATTGCGGCGCTCGGATTTCTGCATGCGTGTCACGCTGTTCCTGAGCCGCCGTCTGCGGCGTTCCTCAGAGGTGCGGACACCCGGTACGAGCTCATCGCCGCTGCGGGCAGGGAAGGGATGACGCGCGCGAACGCCTTCGACCTTCCGTGTCTATCTATAACCGAGATCGCCGTCACAATCGGCGTTTACGGTTCCCTATCGATTGACTCCGAATTACCGGCGCGCTCTTGTCAAAGCACTCTCAATAGGGAAGAAGGATCTTCTCAAGATACTCAACCGGCAACGGGCCCTGGTCGAGGGCGCGATCGTGGAACTCCTGCAAGGTGAAGTTGCCGCCCATTGCCGCCTGATACTTCTTGCGCAGCGCCCACCACTGACGCGTACCCAGAAAGTAGGTCGGCAGCTGCGTTGAACTGAGCTTTGCGCGCACCAGCTTACCTTGGGCTTCAGCCTGCGTCTGGAAGCACTGTTTCGTCATCAGGTCGAGCGCTTGCTGATCGGTCATGTTCAGGGTCTGCAGGCGGATGTCGAGGATGGTGTTGGCAACCGCGCGCAGCCATATCTTGGACCGCACCAGCTTGAATTCTGGACTGAAGTCGTCGAAGCCCTCCTGGGTCATGACGTTCCGCGCCGTACTCGGCCCAGCCCTCGATATACGCGCCATTGCCGAAGAGGCCGCGCAGCACGCGCCGCATCGGAGGCTGTACGCCGTTGGCGTGCTCGAACTGCACATAATGTCCGGGCAGGGCCTCGTGGATCGTCAGCCATTGGAGGGCGTAGTTGTTGTACTCGCGCAGCTTGCTCTCCACCTGGGCCGGCGTCATCTTGGGGTCGATGGGAGTCACCCAATACTGTGCCTCGGCAGTTGGCTCCAGCGCGGGGGCTTCGTGGAAGCCGGCAACCGAGTAAATGCCGCGCTCGAACTCCGGCGTGGGGATGACCTTCAGATTGTCGCGGTCGCTGAGGGTGACGATCTTCTTATCCCGGATGAATTGCCGGGCGCTGACCACGTCGGCCTTGATCGTGTCCATCAACTGATCGGGCCGGGGATGCTCGTTGCCGATCTTGTCGAGCACCGCGCCGATGATTCTGTTCTCGCGTTCCTCGATGGGCAGGCTCGCGTATTCGTCCTGGCCGGCATACATCTGCCTGTAGAGGGGCAGCGCGATCTCCAGCATTTGCGCGCGCAGCCGGGTCAGTTCGGCCTCGGCGTCGGCCAGCAACTGCTCCGGGGTAATCGAGGTCTCCATCACATAGCGAAACTTGGATGCGTACCACTCCGCGCCCAACCGCCAGGTGCGCCCATTGGCCGGCTGTTTGGCAAGGTACTCCTTCATCCAACTGTCGAAGTCCTTGAGCGCCTTCCGAGCAGCAGGCGCCACCTTGTCATACTCTGCCTTTAACGGCGAGCCGGCGGGAATTCCGGCGGCAACGCTGTCAAGCAGGTCGAGGTTGCCGGCATTCTCATCGGTTGCAGTGGAGATGAAGATGGGATCGGCGTCGGTCAGCTCCGACTTTGCCTGCTCGACGAAGCGGGGAATCTGGCCGATGCGCGAGATCACGTCGCCCAGGCGGACGTTTCTGGGATGCATACGACTGCGTAAGCGGCAGAAACAGCCCGTTTCCGATCAGCTCTACGTATTCAGTGGGATTGTGCCTGTAACTCCGGATCGTTCCCAGCTCCAGCAGGTTGAGGGCGATCTGGTCGTCGATCAGGCGGTAGTCGGCGCTGTCCTGCGCATTCAGTTGGGAGATCGGTGTCTGCGTCTGGAAGCGCTTCCGCCACTGTTGATAGAAGCTCGCCTGAACAGCCATCGCCTTCGGGCTGACGTCATCGAGCTGCGCGTCCAGGCGGATGACTTTGCCCGTCTTCGGATCCGTGTGTTTGTGGTAGCCGACCTGTGAAGCGGTAACCGGGCTAAGCGCGAGTGAGTCCTTCATGAATTGTTCGCACATTTTGGCGAACAGGGCATTCCCCTGCGACGGAAGCGCGGCAGGTGGCTTTGGTTTCTGCGCCGTGGCCGGGAGAGCGGCCAGAAAGAGAGCGATGGAGATACAAAGATGGTTTCTCATAACGCCTCGGAGATAAGGAGATTGCAAGCCGCAACAGTATAAACCGGAGTTCCCATTGTCCTAAAATCCGTCGAACCTGGCGTGACGACCTTGAACGGGCCAACCAGACCGGTTCCGGAGTTCGCTGTTGCTTGCCAATCGCTTTGATGGTTGCAGCTTGATCCAGAACACGGCGCTGTGCCAGACCACTCCCATTGCCGATGACCGAGCGGCACGTAAATTACATTCGGCCCGCCAGGAGTCCAAAGGAGAAACATGCTCGCTGTCATGGTGCGGCTCGATTCACCGGCCCAAAGGCACAGGACCTTAGAATGAGAGTCGAGGTGCCGCTTTGCCCGCAGGCGTGAACAACTCACCGGAACTGACGCTGTTGCTGACCATCGCGAGGGTGGAGCTGGAGCCCGGCGAGAAGAGGGTGCTGAACGATCTGCTGGCTGGGCCGCTGGATTGGGAGTATCTGCTGTTGATGGCTGCGCGGCACGGTCTTGAGCCGCTGCTGTTTCTGCATTTGCATTCTTTTGCCGAGGAGATTTTGCCTGCCGGGACGATGCAGGCGCTGCGCGAGGATTGCAAGGTGATTGCCGGGCGCAACCTGATCCTGGCATCGAGGCTTAAAGAGGTTTCGAGCCATCTGCGCTTGCGGGAGATTGAACACATTGCGTACAGGGGCCCGTTGCTGGCCGAGGTTTATTACGGGAGTTGCGCGCTGCGCGTGTTCCGCGATCTCGACATCCTGGTGCGGCCGGAGCAAGTTGAGGCTACGCGCGATGCGCTGGGTGAAATCGGCTTCAGAGACAAGAGCGGCCTGAACGCCAGGCAGCAGGAGGCGTCGTTCCGGTACGGTTTTGAGCATCCGTTCACCGCGGCGGACGGACTTGACCTGGACCTGCATTGGCGGCGTGGTGCAGAAGTTCAAAGCGCGCTCGCTGGATATGGACGGGATATGGAAGCGCGTGACCCTGACACCTTTTTGGGGTAGCGAGGCGCCGACTTTCTGTCCGGAAGACTTGCTGGTGGCGCTTTGCCTTCATGCCGGCCATCATGGATGGCACGCAGCTATCGCATCTATGCCGATATCGCCCAGTTGTTCCGGATTCACCCGCAACTGGACTGGGATATCGTGGGCAGTCATCTTGGCGATTCAAACACGAAGCGGATTGTCTACGTGAGCCTGCGCCTGCTCAAAGAGCACTGGGAGGCACAGGTTCCCGAGGAACTGGTGGCCAGGATCTCCGCTGACCCGCATGTGGCGCGATTGGCCGGCGCGTTCAGACGGAGATATGGCCGTCAGCGAGCCCTGCGCTGACGACATCGAGCCTGCGCTGGATGCTGGATCGTTCCGCGGGCGAGGATCTGGCGGACCGCATTCGCTTGTTGGCAGGGAGCTTCTTCTGTCCCGGCGGTGGAGGACTTTGAGATGTTCAGACTGCCACCGATTATGACGCCGCTCTACCCAGGGCTGCGGGCTTTGCGGCTTGCGCACAAGTACGCGTTGTCGAGACGGGGTTGAGGTGGGTCGCGGGTCAGGTTGAAAAAGCAAACTCTCCGGGGCTATTGAAAACTGCATAAGAAATGTCCTGACGGTGCGGCCGATGGAGCATTCACTTGGCGACCATTTGAGACAGTTCACTATTGCGCCCTGAATTCCCTCAGGGGCTAAAGCCCGCGGTTTTATTGCCCGGTTTGGCGTACGGGCTGAAGCCCGTACCCTTCAAGCCAGTGACAGATTCAAGAGCCCTGCCGGGCGGGCCCGGAGTATCGATACAGACATTGCTTTTGCAGAGATCAATAAAGCCGCACCCTTTCAAAACCAGATTTTTGCAACCGGTTTTAGGCAAGCCTGATTTGAACCAGTTTGGAGGATGAGTAGCCTGGGCTCAGTTGCCAGGCACTGGGAATGCCAGTTCGCGCTTCCGACTTTGCGCAGTCAATGCTGGATGGCCCGCGCATGCTTCCTTCCATGTAGGCCAGACCGGGACAACGCGAGCAATAAGCGGTATGGCTGCAGTGGGAACATGTGGGCAGATCGCGCACGTGGACGGAGCGGAGCTCGGTAAGCTGCTCGGAGCGATACCAGATGTCGCGAAAGGTCTTCTGGCGCAGGCTTCCGCAAGGCATGGGAAACTGCACGCAAGGGAACACGTCGCCGGTGGGAGAGATGTAAGCCAGCGTATGGCCGGCACTGCAACTGTAGCCGTCAAGCACGTTATCGTCTACGTTCGAAACAGGAGCACAAAACTCGCCTACATTCCCAACGAAATCCTCGGTGCGAAACACCTCTTCAAGTTCCTTGCTGGAGATTCCAAGATTGGTGATTGACCAGTCGCCATTGAGCATGGGGGTGATGATCGGATCAATGGCAAATTCGACGCCCATATCCCTGGCCAGTTGTTGCACAGCCTTTCCGTTGGCGGCGTTCTGCTTCATGAGCACGTTGGTGATGGAGACCTTGACCCCTTGCGCCTTGAGGTGCCGGATGGCTTCAAGCGAGCGGCGCAGCGATCCGGGCAATTTGGTGATGGCGTCGTGAATCTCGGGGCGGTGGGAATAGATGCTGATCTGGACCTGCTCGATGCCCATCTTCTTGAGCCGAGCTGCTTCTTTGGTTCCAATCATCACCGCGTTGGTCTTCAGTTTGACGTTGAATCGCAGCTCGCGGGCATACTCGAGGATCTCAAAGCAATCCCGCCGCAACAGGGGCTCTCCACCGCTGATGCTGAGGAAGAATGTTCCGCAGTCGGCGAGCTGCCGGATCGCGTCTTTGATCTCGGCAGTGCTCATCTCGTCCTTGCCGTCGTGGTCAAGATAGCAGTGGACGCAGCGTTCGTTGCAGCGCCATGTGATGTCGATATGCGCGCTCAACGGAATGCCCTGCGCGGTCGCCTTCCGGTTCATCTCTTCGAGCAGGCTCATGGGACCTCCTATTGGGGAATCGGTCGATCCGAGACAACCAGTATGCCGTGTTTCGCCAACTGGTCAACAAAATCCTGAGCGTCCGCGGAAGCCTGTTCGACGGGGACATCGAACTCCGCGCATACCCTCTTCTCTATGATGCGTGAAAGTGGAGTATTGCCGTCCGCAGCTTCCCAAATAACCGAGCCGGTGGGGTTGAGCATAAAAATCGTGGAATCCAGTGTGGACATAACGATCGTCTCGTCGCCCAGTGTGCGCGCCGCGATGTCAGTACTCTTTGCCAGATACGTTTCAGCAAGCGGCATTTCTCACCCTATCAAGTCCCAGACGCGCTGGTCGGGAAAAAACGAAAGCTTAGAAACCGGAACCGCGGCCACGAAAGCGCAAGCCGACTCAAAGACTAGGCGCACCAATTCCGGATCGTGCGCAAAAAAGAGAATATTCCGCATCAGCCGTTGGATGGCTTCAGCCGGTTCGATACTCACAACCCGGTTCTGCCGCGCTTTCTCCAGCAGATAGACAGCGGCGATGGGGGCCGAGATGTTTTTTCCGGGCTCTCCGAGCTCGCCTGCGAACGGAGTGCCGTAGGCCAGGTATTGGTCTCGAACTCGCCTGACGTAGGAGGCCTCATCCGTAAGCAGCGTCACATCGGATGGCGCCAGCCTTGCAATCGTGGTCTTTCCGGCTTCGGATAAACCGGAGAACAGGTACGCCTTGCCGTTGCGCACGGCACTGGAGGCGTGTAACAGAAAGCCTCCCGTGCGGGCCAGCAGGAGAGTATGCGTGATGCGCAGGACGGAGTCGATGGAGTACGGATTAGCCGACTGATGAATCAGCCCTTGGCGCTTTTCCGGACTCCACCTGGCGCGGAAATCGCCGCGCTCGAATCGCCATTCGCCGTTTTCGAGCCACACCTCAGCATCGGCTTCAGGATCGAAGGTTTCGGGGGCGACCATGTTCACGCGGAATGTGAAGTCGGACTTTACTCCGGACTTCATGTAATCACCATAACGACCTCTCAGAATGCGCACGAACTCGGGATCAGTTGTCCGCAGCGCAATGGGGATACCGCCTATTTCAATGACCACTTCGTGGTCCAAGCCGCCGCCGGGAGGTTTCATCCGTAGCGTCATTTTATATCAATTCAGTTGATTCTCAACCACTTTTGGCCAAGCAATTCAAGGCGACGAACCACCCCATAGTACTGTGCCGGCAGACGGCCAATAGGGTTGGGGAGGGTGCACGGTGTAGCTGATGGAACATGTACCTGGCGACCATTTGATGTGGTTCACCCTGGCAGGCGGAATTCCCTCAGGGGCTAAAGCCCGCGGTTTTATTGCTCGATTTGGTGTACGGGCTGAAGCCCGTACCCTTCACCTAAAGCCCGACGACCATATGAGGAAGTTCACCTTTGCGGCCGGAATTCCCTCAGGGGCTAAAGCCCGCGGTTTTATTGCTCGATTTGATGTACGGGCTGAAGCCCGTACCCTTCACCTAAAGCCCGACGACCATATGAGGAAGTTCACCTTTGCGGCCGGAATTCCCTCAGGGGCTAAAGCCCGCGGTTTTGTTGCTCGATTTGATGTACGGGCTGAAGCCCGTACCCTTCACCTAAAGCCCGTACCCTTCAAAACAGCGACAAATTCGTGAGCCCTGGACCACTCGAAGCATCGATATGAACATTACTTATGCAGAGATCAATAGCCCGGCGAAAATCGGAGTCCCGGGAAAGTGCGCGGAGTTATGGTCCGGTTTTGCACTGACGTTCCAAGAACTCTTATTTCTCAGTGCTTTTATCGTTGAAACGATCAGCGACGCGATGATACTATTCCGCTACGATTCCCTTGGGCCATCAGTTATGTGATGCATCAAGCGCGGTAGCGAGCTGCCGTCGGGTAGCCGTCTGTCTGCGATCTGGCTCCTCATTGGTGTGCAGGCGAGTGTTCCTGAAGGTGCGACCATGGCAAGATTCTGCGGAAACTGTGGAAGTCCGCTTTTGGACGGAGTGATTTTTTGTGGTGAGTGCGGGACGGGGGTGGCCCCGCAAGCGGCTGGAACCATCGCAGCGCAAACGCCTCAGCCACCTGCCGGTTTCGGCCCACCGGCCATCCCTAGCGGCCCAGCACCGGTTGCTCCCCCCGCGCCTTTCGCACCACCTCCCGGCCCACCGCCTGCCCCGCCTGTTTCCAGCGGATTCGGGCCCCCGGCTGCGCCTCAAGCGGCGGCCTATACTTCACCACAGCCGCCCCAGTGGAGTACTGTGTCGCCGCCACCTGTGTCGCCGCCGGCTGCGCCTCCAGCCGCGGCCTATACTCCTCAACAGCCTGCGTGGAACTCTGTGTCGGCATCCCCCGTGCCATCCCCCGCAGTGCCACCACCTGCTTATCAGGCTGGTCCTGCCGCTTCTCAGTTCGTGGCTTCAGTGCCTGCCGGGAATCCTTATGCGGCAGGCGCATCAGACGAGTTGCCCGCCTCGCCGCCGATGTGGGAGTTTCAGCAAAAGCTGGTGCCCGCGGGCGAATCCATAGCTGCATCGCTGGGGAGCGAACCCAGCGGCTTTATGAAGATGCTGGCGTGGATGATCCGGTCCACCTTCCTCGATCCCCGCATTGCGCGCCAGGCCGCGCTGGACAAATCCGGCAACATGGCGGCGATTGGCGCATTTGCGCTGTCGATGGCCCCGGCCTGGCTTTACATGCTATTGGCCGGGAATCCGTATCTCTATAACGTGTTCTACCACGCCATGATCATCAGCACCGTGGTTGTCTCGATCGCGGGCATGGTAGCGACCATCTTCGTGCTCGCCTTGCTTTCAAAGAGCATGCTGGGGGTAAAGCTGAGCGCCGGCCAGTTGATGCGCGCGCTGGCCTATGCGCAAGGGGCCGCTGTACTGGGCTTCATTCCTATTCTCGGTGCGGTGATCCGCTTATGGACAATTCCAACGTCGGTGGCAGCGGTGCGCGAGATCAGCGGGGCAGATACGGTGAAGGCGGTCATCTTCATTCTCGCCGGAGGAGCAGTCACGGTGGTAGCCATGCTGGTGTTCTCTCCAATTCTGATGCGCATGCTGGTGAGGATCTGAGCGGAAGGATGGCGGGATGACGGCCGAGGAAGCAAGCCAAAGATACGTTGCGCTCCGCCAGCAGCGGGATGCGGGGCAGATGCCCGACGCCCAATATCGACAAATGGTGGCGCAATTGGCGATAACCGGCGCCGACGGAACTGCATGGCGACTGGACGCGGATACCGGGCAGTGGGTGGCGTGGAAGCCGCCTCAAGCAAGGCCGGCCTCAATCCAGGCTGCGCCGGCGAATCGCTGGTGGTCGATTCTGCTTATGATGGTCAGCCCTGGGCAGGTGCTGGCGCGCGGGCTGGGCAAGATTTCGTGGCCATTCGCCCTGGGGGTCTCGGGCGCTGCCTTCGCACTGTTTTTCTTTGAGACCGGACTTGACCGCTTGCGTGTGAACTCCCTCAGTACCGGCGGCTGCGCGATGCTGGCGCTGGTCGGCGCACTCTATGGCACGGCAGGCATAGCCGGCATTGGGCTGGTTGCATGGGCGTTGTCAAAGTTCATCGGCGGTGACCAGCCGCCGGGCTGGGTCATCCGGGCCATTGCGCTGAGCTACAGTTCCGGTCTCGTGTATGGCGCGGTTGGGCTGATCTTCAATCTGGTATTCAAGTGGAATACTTCAGTGGCGTTTGGAGTGACCGGCGTGTTGTGGGCGCTGGGGCCGATGATGGCGGTGTTTCGCCAGATCTCCAAAGGCAAGATTGCGGGAAGCGTGGCGCTGGCTACGATTTGCGGAGCGTTGGTGCTGCTGGGCTGGGGCGCATTGGCGACAGGCAGCGCGGGGAGGTGAGCGATGGCAGATCAAACCAATAAGGGCGGCAGCTCGATACCGGCGTTGCTTTGTTTTGCCACGCTGGCGGGGCTGGCCGCCTACCGCGGGAACCCTTCGCTAAAGCCGGTTGCCGTGGCTACCATCGGAGGTCTGGCGGCGGCGTGGCTGTGCCTGTGGCTTTTCGGCCGTCTGCTCTATATCTTCAACGGCGCCGTACGGCGGGAATATGGGTGGAAAGGAGTGAGGAGAGCCGTGGGCCGGAACTTTCTGCTTCTCATCCCCTACACGGTGCTGGCGCTGCTGGCCGACAGGGTGCTGGGCTGGAACGCCAGCCTGACCTTTGCATCGGCGGGCATTATGACCTGCGGATCCGCCGTGGGAGCTGAGTTGGCGGGAATGGGGGGCGGGAAGGTGGCAAACATGCTGCTGCCGGTTGGCGGGGGCATGGGATTCACCATGCTGTGGATGGTCATCGGCTCATTGCTGCGGGCGGTAGCGAGGTAACGGCCATGAAAGCAAGCCGGACAAATCTGCTTTGCCTCATCGCGTTGCTGTGCGCCGGCCCGATTCTGTTGCGCGCCGACAGCAGCCCCAAGGGCGACTACCAGGGCACTATCCAGTGCACGCAGATCAACGAGCAGTTCATTCTGCAGCGCGGTCTGGCTGCCATCGCCAATCAGCCTTCGGGTTCGAATAAGGACATGACCCCGGAGCGGCGCGCCCAGCTCGACAAGGAGAACAAGGAAATCGAAACCGACATGCAGCAGCACACGAATCAGGGGTACATCACCCAGCTCAAACAGGCCAAGGTGACGGATGCGAACCCGCTTGCATTGTCGATCTACGATGGAGGGGCCAGCAGCCAGTATGGGCTGCTGGTGGGCCCGGGGAGCGCAACCTACATCTATTACACAGTCGGGGCTGAGTGGAACCCGACATCGGACAACGAGTATGGCGTCATTCAGGCCTCCTGGAGAAGTGATGGATTTGAACTGGTGCGTACACTGGGCGCCGACGTTTACCGGATCGCGGGCACCTATAACGGCCCGCGTATATCCGGGCAGTGGTCGGTAACTGAAAGCGGGACCCAAATGCTCGCCGGCGCGTTCAACGTGAGCAGAAGCGATGGCGGGGGCGGAACGAGCGGCAGTAACTCGTCACAGGCTCAGCCGGTGGGGTTGAACGGAGAATACAACGGCACGGTTTCCAGTTCGGACGCCAACAGCACCAGCGGCCATATCGAATTCACAGTCACCGGCAACTCGATTCAGGGAGCCGTCAACGGACAATGGGCGCAGGCCCCCAGTGGAGACACGGAGGAGACGCCGGAGCAAAAGGAGGCCGATACCGGAACATACTCGGGGACATTTTCCGGGACCGTCGATCCGAGCTCGGGCAGTTTTGACACCAGCCTGGCCGGCAAGATCGGCGACTTCGACTTCACCGGACATATTCGCGGGACGATTCAGGGGAATGACGCCAGCGGGACGTGGGACGCCACCAACCAGTACGGGAATTCGTCGGGAAAATGGCGAGCGACAAGGCCCGCGCCGGCCATTCCGCTGTTGGGCGGAAACGGGGTGGGCGCGGAGATCGTTGACTCTCAACCTCCGGGGATCTCCGGCGTGGGCGATGTGCCCGGACCGCAGAATCTGCCCGAGACGGGCACCGGCATCCTGTTGCCCGGCCTGCTCGCGGCCGCCGGCATTGGGCTTAAGTCCATGCTCGATTCGGCTGTGACGCCGCCGCCGGTGGTGGACTACGGTCCCGCAGTACCGGATGCAGGCTCGCCTGATGGCTCCGCCGGGTTCACAGATTCCATGACGGATTCTCCGGTGGACTCGACGCCCTCCACTGCCGCGACGGACCCGTCTTCCGCGCCGGCTCCGCAGGCTGCGCCGCCGACTTCCGATTACGGTCCGGAGTACACCAAGGCGATGCTGGATGGGCAGAATGCTACCAATGAATACAACGCCATGAAGCAGCAGTTGGCCGATTTCGAGCAAGGGGCCGATACCACCGACCCGCAGTACGCCATTCTGAAAAAGCAGTACACGGATTACCTGGATTACTGCAAGCAGAAAGCGGACGACTCCGCCGCCACAGCCGACGCCATTGCCCAGGCCGTGGAAAAGGACCGCAACACCAGGGTCCTGAAAGATTATCAGGGCAACGATGTAAAGCAGGTGGTCTACGATCCCAGCACCGGCCAATGGCACGACAGCGAGACCGGCAACCTGTTCGACCCGGACAAGTGGCAGCAGGTGCAGGACCAGGCGGCGAAAGATGCGGCCTGGAGCCAGGCCGATCTGCAGAAGATTGCCGACCACCAGGACAGCTTCAGCAAGAATCTCGACCAGATGGTGAAGGACTCAGATAAAAAGCAGGCCGAGCTCAGCTACCTGGGCAAACTGCAAGAATTGGCCTATGACAAAAACCTGACCGATCCCGGCGGAGCGCAGGACGTCTTCGTCACAACGCAGAACATGATGAACGACATCCTGGACGGCAAGACTGTTACGGTGCCGCAGATTCTGGAAACCCGCCAGTATCTGCACGACCGCCTGACCGGCACGGCGCAGCCGGAGTCAAGTCTTTCATTGCCGGAGAACCAGACCAGTGACTGGGAAATTGCAAAGGAGACGGCTCAGGGGACGATTCACGAACTCATCACCGGGAAAGACAGCGACGGACACTACACGGTGGCCGGAGTGCTCGGATCGATCGGCCTGCACATCGCCGGAGCCGTCGCCGGAGGCACGGCCACGGCAGCGGCGTACCTGGGGTCTGCGAGCGGGTGGGCCTCGGAGGCAGTGTTGACGGCGACCAACGCGCTTTATTCGGAAAAGGACGCCCTCGACCATGGAGCGACCGATTGGGACGCGTGGAAGGGAGGTATGTGGGAGGGGGTGAAGCAGGGCGGGCTCCAGGCCGCGGGCGGGCTGGCCGTGCATTACGTGCCCATCTATTGTCCCAACGTGGCTGCCGGTATCGGGGAGATGATGCAGCCGGTTAACCAACTTGGACAGCAGATCAGCAACCTCGGACAACGGATCAACAAGCTACCACAACAGGTCAAGAACGCGCTGTTCCTGAGCGACGAACTGAAGGTCACGCGCAGCGCACTGGATAAAGTGTTGGAATCCGGGAGCGATGCCGATCTGGTGAAGCTATACCAAAACGGAGGCATGGCCAAGCTCGGAGATTTGCAGGCTGCGGGAGGCATGACCGCAGGGGAGGCCCAGGTCCTGAACTCCCGGCTGGCGCCGATCGTGAACACGGAGATCGACAACTCGACGCGCCTGGCCATGCAGCAGTTCCAGAGCCGCACCGGGGTCAGGATCGAACAGTCGATCATCGCCGACTCCGGTTCCAGCGCGCAGGGGCCCAGTTCCAAGGCATACACAGACTTCGATCGCACCCAGGTGACGCGATTCAACCAGGAAGACCTGGCGCAGTACGCCCGGGACCACAGCATTTCTGTCGAAGAGGCCAATCAGAAGCTGCAGAATCTGTACGGCAATCAAATTACGGATAACCTCGATAACAGTCTGCGCAGTCAAGGGTTCACACATGGAATCGGACGACATACACTATTCCACCTATCACGGGATTGGACCCGGCTCAGGACCAGGCGACTGCTACGGCGCGGGCGTGACAGGCGTCTGGACCAAAACCCGTGGTGTAGGCGCGGAATACAATCTCGACCGATCCGGAAGTATTATCCCCACTGGTGTCGACGCGGATGGAAATATTATCTACTCGCGCCAGATCACCGGCACTGCCGTGGTGGACCAACACGGATTAAATGTCCATCAGGTGACCGGGGAGCTGCCTCCGAATCCAGACAAGTTCAGCCCCGACGAATTCCAGCTCTGGAGCAGACAGCAAGTGAATGCGGCCAATGGGCATCTCGACGTCAAGTCGGTGGCCAAGGCCATGAAGCGGCAAAGCGACCTGTCGGATCGCATCAACCGCATGTCCGACAACGACTATGGCCAGCAGCAACTGGAGAACGCGGGGATTCCCACGGATGCTCCGGTGTTGGACCAGAATCTTACCAAGCTCGCCAAGAAGATCGCCGACAACCCGAGCGCGGCCGACAGCATCCTGGCGAGTAAAGGCCTGACCCCAAGCCAATTCCAGGCGCAGGTCAGTACCGCAATCGAGAATTTCCATGTCGCAATTGGCGGAACATTGAATTAGGTTGCCGGTAATTGCAAGGAGCAAGAGATGACACCCATGGAACCAGGCACAGCTTCTGGAGGACAGCCGGCGGCGCCCGTGGTGCGGCCGCACATCGTCATCGATGGCGAAGACTACCTGCTGTCGGAAGGCGATCTTTCCACGCTGGCGGATTTGATTGGCGCGCGCGGGAACCCACTGGCGTTGGTTCCCGCCGGCGATCCGGCGGCCGACACGAAGGCCAAGCTCGGCGCGGAGTTCGCGCAGATGGAGGAGGCCCATCGGCAACGGCTGACCATCGCCATCGGGGTGCTGAGAGCACCGGTAAAGGTTGCTTACCTGAACCACACGATTGCCGATGAGACGGTCAGCAGAGGCATGCTGGCGTGGTCGGCCAGCGTTACCGACTACGTGGTTGCCATGGCGCGTACAGGCGCGGTGCGCCGGGTTTCATACTGGAAGCCATTCAGTCTGTGCGCCTCAATCACCAGGATTCTGGCCGCGGATCAGGCGATCTCAGACGATGGGATCGGCTGCAAGCTGCCCTCCACGGCCGTTCTCACTTTTCTGGCTATTCTCGATCAACTGCGCGCGGTCCGGTTGTATTCGATGCTCAACCACACCGAGCCAACCACCACGTTTTCGCCGGGCGAGATCATGGAGCGGCTGGCCGGCGCGGCGGCTGAGGATTTCCGCTGGCCTTTGAACTTCACTGACAAGGTGCTGCCGGGACTGGCGGCGGCGCTTACTGCGAACGACGTGTCAACGGCGTTCCAGGACCTTATACAAGCCCACCTGATCGAGCCGGTCATTGAAACCGAGCGCTCGAAACGCTACGACCTGACCGAAATGGGGAGGGTGATCTGCGATGGCGTCCTGCACGATGTGACCAAGGTTGCGCTGAGTCTCTGCGATCATCATCCGGATGGACAGTATGGCCACGACCTGGCTCTCTTGATTCGCGGAGCCTTCCATCTCTTCCTTTTTGCCATGGCCGGCCAGGACGGAGCTGTCTGCGCCGTGAATAACGCTGATTTGGAAGACCTCTTGAAGCGGGCGCTGGGATTTCCACCGGCCGTTACGGCTGGGACTGAGCAGCCACGCGCACAACCGCCGGCCGCACCTGCCGCTGTCGCGGCATGTCCCCGCTGCGCAGCGGCCATCAAGCCCGGCCTGAAATTCTGCGAAAGCTGCGGACAGCCAATTGCACAACAGCAGCCCGTGACCCAGCCGGTGCCCGCGCCGCGAGTCTGTCCGGGCTGCGGTCAACCGGCCGCGCCGGGCATGCGATTCTGCGGAGAGTGCGGAGCATCCCTGGGCTGAACTGCAGCAGCCCGTCGCGCCGCCTCAGCTATCGCCCGCCCAGCGTGAAATTGATGGCTGCCTCGGTTTCCACCTGCGCCGGTTTGCCGTTGACCAGGGTGGGCCTGTATTGCCAATGACGCACAGCATCGGTAGCGGCCTTCGCCAGAAGGGGATTGCCCGAGATCACGCTTACGTCCTTTACAGCGCCGTCGGGCCCTATGGTTACTCGAAGGCGCACTACGCCAGTAATCCCAGCCGCTTTTGCCACCGGCGGGTATTGAGGTGGAGTGTTCCGGACCAGCACTGCGCTCTGAACTACGCCTTGAGCGGCGTTCGACTGCGGGAGGTTATTGGCTGCCGGCGGAGCCGAAGTGCTGCCGGATCTTGTGCGAAGCCAAAGTTCCTCTGTGCCGGAGTATTTGCTTCCAGAGCAGTGGTTGCGCGCCTGGTAAGTGAAGTTTGCGGCATTGCCTTGAGGAGAGATCTCGACCTTGACCTGGTAGTCGTTGCAACTGCGCAGGCCGCCGTCGACGCGGAAGGTGACGATGTTGCCGGTGCGGCGCCCTTGAAACAGCAGGGAATCCCAGATTCCGCGGACGTTGCCGCCGTACTCGGAGGAGACCTCCCATGAAGCGTCGCCACGCTGCCCGAGTGAGTTCTCCCAGTGACCTCTCCAGTCGCCCACGATGGATCCGGCGTTTGCTGTGACGGCAGGTGTTCCGGAACCGTGAGCCGGAGTTGCTGCCGGAGTGCCAGCGGCTGTTGGCGCCGACTGCGGTTGGGCGGGGGATGATGGAGCAGGCTGCGGTTGGGCGGGGGATGACGGAGCAGGCTGGGGCGCGGCCGGCGCGCTCACTGCGGCCGGCGGCGACGGCTGTGCCGGCGCAGCAGTTGACGGCGGGGATGACACTCTGGATTTCTTCCATACCGAATAGCCGTAGAACGCGCCCCCGCCCAAAGCCACCAGCAGAATGATTGCGGCAACGATCTTGCCCGCAGCCGATTTCCGCGGCCCATATGCGGGTGCAGGCGGCCCATATGCGGGTGCAGGCGGAGCCGCGAATGGAACCGGATTGGGCGCCTGCTGCACGGCCGCAGGCCCGGTGGATGGAGGCGTGACAGGTGTCCAGGCCGGTGGCGCAGAAGACGCCGCCGGCGCTGCAGGCGGTGGTGGAGACGGAGCGAATACCACCGGTGCTGGAGGTGGTGGCGGCGGCGGAGCGGATACCACTGGAGCTCGAGGAGCTAACGGCGGCGGAGGTATTGGGGGTGGTGCTATCGGCGGTGATGGTGGGACTGCTGCAGGCGGGTGTGGAGCGCCCTGCAGCAGAGGCTTCCCACATTGGACGCAAAACTTGACAGCCTCCGGAACCGAAGCCCCGCATGAGGGACAGCTCCGTCCGGCAACTCCCGCCGGCGCCACCGGCGCCGTAGCGGCGAGCGGTTTGCCGCAAGATGTGCAGAACTTCAGACCCGGATCGTTCTGGTTTCCGCAATTCGCACAAGCAGCCATGGTTCTCTTCCTCCGCTGAAGATTATAGTGCCGTTCTAAGGCTGCATTGGAGGCCGGCGATCACAACTCACTCGGTTTTTCAAAGAACGGCGCAATTCGGGCGAGCAGCAGAACGCCGTCCACGCGCATCGAGGGAAATGGCTCCAGGGTACAGCAACCATGGAACCGCCGTAGGCGCGAGAATCAGTTGAGCAGCGCAACGACACGCTGCCAATCGGTGGTGGTCAGAAACTCGTACAGCCGCCAGTTGATAAGGTCTTCCTGCCTGAGGTTGGCGTGATCGGCACCCACCGCCGGATAGTAGCGGATGTCGACGGTGATGACCTGCATGTCAGAGAGTGGGAGCGAGCGGTCGAAGAAATCGGGGTTCGTGGTCACCAGCTCCTCGGCGCGCGGCGCGTCGGGCGCCACCAATCCCGATGCATCGGGTCCTTCCGACTGCTTTGTCATACCATGCCGGCGATGCACGCTCGGCGGGCGTCATTCGGGCCAGCTCGTCGCGAAGGGGTTCGACTATGCGGTCCGGCGCGACCTGCTCAGGCGCTTGTTGGGCGGCTTGCTTCTGCTGCGCCTCGCAGCGGGCCTGAGCCTCCTTCAACTGGGCCGGCGTATCAGCCTCCATCTTCTCCATTTCTGCCCGGTACCGCTCGGCTTCGGCCGGATCGGTCTTCTTCCGTATCTGATACGCCTCCTCGGTTGTCTTGCGACGTTCGTCCCGGTGGGACATCCATTCCTTGTACGCATCTCCGCAGGGGGGCGGCGTCCATTTCTTCATTTCGGCCAGGGGGGCGTTCAAGCGTTCGCGCTCGCGAATGAGCGCCAACACAAGCTGCTCGCGGGTCACTGGTACCCATGGGGCGCGGTTCCTTTTGGTCAGAACGAGTTTCATGTCCCCTGAATGGTGTTCGTAGACAGGAAACCCTCCAACGCGCGCCTCCGTTTCGTGCAGCATGTAGTGGATCTGTCGGCCATCGGGCAGCCGTATGCGTTCTGCCCAAGGCATGTCGCCGAGGGTCTCGGTCAGATTATTGACGTGAATCCACGCCTCGTTTTCCACAAATTTCTGAAGGCCCATACCTTTTTCCGTAATTAGGTAGTACCAGAGGAACATATCCAGCGAGAACGCGGGCGGATGACGGAGGCAGGGCTGGTTCCGGCATAGATCGGGTTCGTCGGGAGTCTCGTAATTGGCATACATGTGGGGTTCGATTCCCATCGGCGGGTTGAAGGTTTTTGACTCCTGAATGACCGAGATGAGCGCGCTCATTTTGGCATCGAATCTGCTCTTTTCGGCCGGGCTGAATCCGATCTGCTCTTTTGCCGCCAGGTAGTCGTGGCGCTCAACGGTCCATTTGCCCACCTTGTCGGGGACGTAGCGCGTCTGCGCTGCCAGGCCTCCGACCAGGAACCCGGTAATCAGGACAAGCAGAACAGTGATTCGAATGCGGGAAGCCATGGTCTCCTCCGGAATTCATGTCTTGATTCGCCAGCCAACAGGCAATGCACAGGTAGGCAGCTTCAGCAGCCTGTGGGATTTGCCGAACACCGCTGACGCCTGTTACTTGGTTCTAATCTTCTTGGACAACAACTGGCTGATTCGTTCGTTCAGGTACACCGGCTGCTCCTCGGCGTCAGGGTTCTGCCGGTCGTACAACACGCGAGCGGTCAGGAATTCCCGCAGTGCAACGTCGGTGTTCTTTTTGCCGAGCGCCGCTTCGCCCAGGTAAATGTGCCCGGGGCCAGAGTTCTTGTCGGCTTTCACGAGTTCCCGCCCATATTTCTCAATCGCATCGTAGTCGTTCACCTGTAACCCGTAGAGGGCGCTCTGGCGGTCAAGGGCCAGCTGCTGGTCGGGTGTGAGTTTGGCGGGCCGCGGCTCAACGGTCAACTTGACTGCATCGGAGCAGGTACGCCCATGCCACGAACCAGTAGAGCCAAGGCAAGCGGCAATAGAGTATGTCCCCGGCGCCATGTTGGCCGATGCAATGCCGAAGCCGGCCTGGGCGGTATAGAGCGTATCAAGCTTGGCCGTTGCGCTCTGATCGCCAATTGGCTTGAGTGTGAGGGACAGCGGCTTCTCGCCCCCCTGGCCGTCGCGGACAAGAAATTGCACCGCATCCGTCCAGGGATGCGAAGCGTCGCCCAGAGTGATGTCCGAAGGGGCTGTTCTCTTCCGGTAATCGGCCAGGGCGCGCTGCAACTCCTTGGGCCGACCGTTCCCCTGCACCGCATCCGCCTTTAAACGCTCAATCTTCTCGGCCAGCACGCGCGTGCCGGCCACGTCGTTCATTGCCGCCTCGTTGGCGGCGTTGAGCTCGAACCATACCGGCGTGCCGGGAAACACAGTCGCTTCCTTGCCCTCGTTCACCTGCAAGGCCAGCGAGGGCTCGATCGGACGCGGCTCGTCCTCGTCCTTCATCACCGCCAGAAGTACGGGCAGTTTGCCGATGGCTCTCGATGCGCGCCACCAGTGCCTGATTCCCAGGCCCAGACCGGCGGCCAGGAGCAACACGACGATGATTACGATCGGTTTTTTCATAGGGCAGGATGCGCGGAGTTCTTCAGGCAGAACTTGTGGATGCAGTCGCCGCGGCCTGGTGACGCATTTCCAGCCTTGTTAGCGAAGGTATTCGAAGGGTCGTTCACTCCAGTTCCCGCGCCGCTTGGACACAAGGTCATCCCTGGCGGATCCGTTTCGTAGACGTAGCCGTGGACTTTCTCGCCGTTGTGAACCCACGTGCAGTTGCCGCCGTACGAGTTCTCGTAGAAGTCCGCGCTGTTGTAACGCATAAGACACTTGTCATTGCCGCTGTACGAGCCGCCCTGCGCCGCCACCAGGAAGCAGTCAGTGTCGCAATGAAAGTGCTCGGCGGCTTTGTCCGGGTGCGTGCAGACTACGTCGCCGGTTTTGTAGTCCGGCGGCCTTTCACCATGGTGCCAGATGTTTGTACCGTGCCCCAGCTCATGAGCAATCGTGGACACCCTCTGGGGCCCGGCGTCACCTTCGAAGAGTCTCGAAATCTTAGACGAGTCGATCATCACGCGGATGATATCCCGCGGAACGCTCGGCCCGCCAAGGGCCCTACCGATCGCTCCACTGTCAAGCAGCTCTTTCTCAAGATAGAGGGCGTATACATCGCCGTAGTGACTATTTCCGGTAACCACATGTGTGTTGCGCGCGCCTGCTTTTTGGAACCACTCACCAATCTGGATTAGATGGACGCTCACCCCGCTAGCCTGCGAGTAGACGCCACTCCCCAGGTCATCTTCATCAATAATGAAGAGGTCCTTGGTCTCCGGAGAGAGGCGCTCGTGTTTGCCTTTGCCGCCGATGTGGAAGCCACGGTACTCGTCGTAAAGTGCAATGGAGTCGCCGTTGTGGCCGTCTCCATCAGGCTTGTCGTCGTCATCGGCGGAAGCGTCGGTATTCTTGAGGTTGAATTGGTGCTCCCACGCGTCGGCAATATGGTTGTTATTGTCGTCCTTGGGAATGGAAAGCGAGTCCTGATCGGAATGACCGCGCACGTGCGCCACCACCGTGGACCCGTCTTCGAGCTGGGCAACCACCTTGAGCCTGGTGTAGCCGCCCCAGTCATAGGAGTTGATGGTCACCCGAAACTCGGTGAGGCCTTCCTGTTTCGTTTCGGCCGCCTGGCCCTTGGCGTCGGTGACTTTAATCCACCCGTTATCCGGGTCAATCTTCATGTCGTAATCTGTGGTGGCGCTGCTGGGGTCAGGCCAATTGCAGTCCACGCCTTTCTCCTGCGACGTGCCCTCAAGGGTGATCGTGTACTTCAGCACCTTCTTGGGCGGTTTCAGGCTGGGATCACCCTGGGCGTGAGCCACGATGCCGACATCAATATCGTTGCCGATCGTCTTCTCATCCTTGTCGGCTTGCGGCATCCACTCCGGATATTCGTCTGCCGGGACCAACTCGACTTCGGTCTCCGCCGAGCCCGACTCATGCAGGTCATAGCTCACGCGCTCCACCCAGCCGTTGGTGTTTTCAACCTCTTTCATACCAACCAGAGAGCGGGTATCTTTGGGGCAGGGAATCTCGGTGCGCACATCCAGAGGCTCTATCGTTTGAGAGACGTTCTTGGTGACGTCATAGTGCCGGGTCTGGTCCACGGATTCGGCGCGTTCCCAGCCCCAGTCGTGGTCCGTGCCGGGGTAATCAATTGGCTTGGTCCCTTGCTCGCCGTTGTCGCCTTGTCCAACAGGGCCCGTCTCTAGCCAACAGGTGTCTTTTCCGGTTCCTCCCTCGCCCCGCAATATCAGGTGCACGTCTGCCGTAGTGGTTCCGCTGCCGTCGTAGGTCGTCTGAAAATTCCGGTCAAAATACCCGGCCGGATCGACGCTCCTGGAAGTCAGGACTTCATGGCTGCGAACCTGCACGCGCACATCCCTGCTGAACCAACCCAATGCGGCGTCGTGGGGCAGACCTTCCACCTGATACTCCGAGACTGCGGTGGTGTCCACCGTTGAAGTGTCGGTCGAGGACGAACTGCTGCTGCTTTGGTTGTTATGATGCTGGGAATCAATGCGAATCGTGCCCGACCAGGTGATCTTGTCGAGTGCGGTGCCATCATTGGCCTGCACAGTGGGAGTATCCAATTGGGGCGCTGCGAGCGCCACGAGAATGACGGCAAGAATGAGGTTTGCGGAAGAGAGCGGCAGACGGCGTGCCATGATGACTTTCCTCAGTGGCAACATGAACCGGCGAACACACCAGGACGAGAAGCTACCCAGCACCGCCGGGATTCCCCGGGTGAGCTACCCAAGACTAGGCCTGAATCCACGGGAAATCAACCCTTGACTCTGCTCAACGAGGAGTGCAAAAACAGTCGCGATCGTTAGGCCGCTGTTTTCCGGGCGGTGTCCAGCTCTCCGCTGGGCAGGTTTACCGTCGGCGGGGTGAGGCTGCCCGATAAAATCGGATCAACGCTCGGGCCGTTCTCCAGGCTGGCCGTGCCGGTGAGCCCAATTGATCCCTGGGCGACGCCCACGTTGCCGGTCGCCATCACGGTGCTTTGGAGCCCGATATTCCCCTGGTCTTTCCCGCTCCCGGTAGATGCTCCTGCAGCGACGGAAAACGCGGCGGTCAAGGCGAGGGCCGGCGCGCGGACGATCACACGCGCCGACCCTCGACGCCGCTCTTACTGCTTCACCAGCTCCACGCGGCGGTTTTTGGCGCGGCCGTCCTCGCTGTCATTCGACGCCACGGGAGAGTAGGGCCCGCATCCATAAGACCGCAGCCGGCCGACCGGAACCCCGTACTTGGTGGTGAGCGCGGCAAGGACCGCGTCCGCACGCTTGCGTGAAAGGTCCATGTTCATGTCGAGCGTGCCCTGGTTGTCCGTGTGACCGACAACATAGAGTTTCAGCTTGGAATCGCCTTGCAGCAGCTTGGCGATCTCTTTCATTGTCGCGTCGGACTCCGGCTTGACATCGGCCTTGCCGGTGTCGAAGTAGATGCCATAAACCGAAGCGTGGCCGGTGCGGCTGATGTCGTCGGCCAGCGACGCCGCGTTCACCGTGATCAGATCCGACTCCATGGGCTTCACTTCGATGACGTAAAGCTCAGCATTGGCTCGGGAATCCGGGCCCAGATTGTCGATTAGCAAGCTCACATAAACGTCGCCCTCCGGTCGCGCCAGCTTCGCCGAAATGTAGTGAATTCCGTGCTCGGGCCCCCAGTAATCGGCGTTATCGCCGCTGTTGGCATACGCATTTGCAACCGTGCTCCCGCAACCCTGCGGGCCGCACGTAAAGAGCGTCACAAATCCGCCCTTCTGGAGCGCGGCCTGATAGTTGCGAAAGACCTCCAGCACCGTGCGTCCCGGAGGCGCCACGTAAACGATGCGGGTGATCTTCCCTTCCAGATGCTGGTTCTTGGTAATCGTGTTCTCCACATCGACCGGACCCAGCGGAAGGCTGAACTCATCGAACTCTTTGGTCAGATACTTCGCGATATACGAGCCGGGATATCGCGAAATCAAGGGATGGTCTTTGCTCCCCTCGACGTCCTGGTCTTGTGCTGCCGCGAAGGGCGCCGATAGGCCGATCAATAGACCGGCCGCGAAGATTGTGCGCATGAGAGAAATCATAGTTTCCTCCTAAGTGTCGACTTGCATTTGGCCCCGAACAGCCCCGAATTATGCTCCATCAGAAAGTTCCAGGGAGCCGCAAGGCAGCCCCCTGGAGCCAACCTACCTGGTCGCAATCTCCACCAGTTCGACGCGGCGGTTTTTGGCCCTGCCGTCGTCGGTCTTGTTGCTCGCAACCGGCGCATAGGGGCCGGCGCCGAAAGCGATGAGTCGTGCGGCGGCGATACCGTGTTTTGTGACCAGAGCGGTAATCACCGATTGGGCGCGCGCCTGGGAGAGCTTCACGTTTGCGGCGGCGTCGCCGACCATGTCGGTATGTCCGACGATGTACACCTTGAGCGTGGGATTATTGGTGAGCAGCTTGGCGATCTCATCGATGGCCGGATCGGATTCCGGCTTGAGGTCGGACTTGGCGGTGTCGAAGTTGATGCCGTATATGGCCACGCTGCCGGTGTCGGCAATGCTCGAGGCCATGGCCGCCGCATCCACGGTCACATCCTGCTGCATGGCTTGCTTCTCGATGATGTCCAGCGCGTAATCGTCTGTGTAGGCAAGGACGTGTACCCAGACTTCGGAAGCGCCTTTGCGGAGACGCAGGGTGGCTTCGCCGTCGTGAGAGCCGTTCATGTGGTCCCACACGACCTGGCCTCCGGCGGCGCGCGCTGCATTCTCGTAGTTGCGAATCTTCTGCAGCGCGCTGGTGCGCTCCGCGCCATTCTTAAGCACGTAACGGATGTAGTATTTCTCCCCCTCGACGGACTGCTTCTTGTCCTGGTTGTTCACCGTTGCGACGGGAAAGTCGAAGGCATCAAACTTCAGGTGCCTGTAGGTATCGAGGTAGGTGTCGGGCATGCGGGTGATTCCGGGGAAGTCCTTCGAGCCCGGCACGTCGTTTTGGCTGAGAGCAAATGGAACCGTGACGATGGCAATAAAAACAGCGAACACACATTTTGACAACTGACTCATTAAGCGCCCCTTTAGACGTTTGCGAGTTAGTCCTGCGTTTGCGTCACGCAGCGGGGCGGGGAAGCCGTCAGCCGAAACCACTGTCTCCCGAACCGGGAAGAAAAATCAATGTTTGGGAGGTGATTTTTGGCACTCAAGTTATGTGCGTATAAGTCATAGAAACTGCGTAGGTTACTTGCTCTTGTGTACGGGCTTGCCGGAGCCGCGATGGTTGCGGGTGAAGACGAGCGGCAGGCGGCGGTGAGCATGATCGGCGAATCTCTGGGTGAGGCCCGGGTAAGGCGGCCGGGCAGCGCCAGGGAGCGGTGGAATCACACACGCAACGAAGCCCTCTCATCGAAGTGGCTCTGGTATGGAGATTGAGAGGACCCGCACCTCGGGGCGAGGTGCGGGTCAGCCGCCTCCGTTGAAGAACGCTCGATCTGGGGAAACATTCTTCAACGGATGCGGAAACGTACCGGTTGCCGTTTGCGGCCGGAGTTTGTGCCTTACCGCTCCCAGCGCTCCGGCGAGACCGGTAGCCAGCAAAAGGAAGGTTCCCGGCTCGGGCACGGAGCTTGCAGTTTGCGGTGCATAGGAAAGCGAAGCGGCGCCGGACTCACCTATTAGTGAGGCGGCGTCGTGGTTATCGTTGAGATCGAAGTCGACAGGGGATGCGGCGCCCCCAAGCACCTGGTAAGGCGACGTCAACGATGCATTGGTAGCGCCAATGATCCATGTGATGCTCGCGGCACCGCAATCCGATGAGCCCGGATTGACATCCGGGCACTGAAAACCCAAATACCGAGCGTTTAAGTTGTCTGCGGGACCTCTTACAACGAGGGGGGCAGAGGGAAACGCAACATCGTATTCGACCCGGCCATACGCGGAGTGAAAGCCGAACCGATCGATGCCGGCGGAGTAGCCCGTGAGGGCAGCGGCGATGGTTCCATCGTCGTTGGTGAAGAGCGGGATCTGCCCTTCAGGCGGGACCGGGAAGGATTGCGGGGTGGCGGATGGCGGGTGCAAAACCGCCCCGAGGACAGAGCTCGCGGCCAGCGAATCGGCGAAGCTGGTTCTCACGCAGAGTACCGTCAGACAGCAGACGAGGAAAAGGGACCGCAGCGCGCACATGACAGTTCTGTCCTTTTGGTCGAGACGCCAATAGAGCGGAATTGGTCTCACTTTCTGCCGCAATGGGAGGAAAAGCAATGGATAGGGGGTGATTTTTCTCGGCGAAATTGTGTACACGTAACTGCAAGAAATGGAATGAGTTGTAATGGGATGTGAGCGCGATTGCGCCGGGAATGGAGTTTCCCGACGGGAAATAAAGCCTTCAGGATATAATGATCTCTCCAATCTTCCCCAGGCTTGATTGTTGATGTGAGCAAGATCGATGAGCTTGGAGCGCGACAATTCGGCTGTCATCGCTTTCGGAGTCTTCCGTCTGGATGTTGGAAAGGGCGAGCTGAAGAGACTGAAAACCGTCCTGCACCTTGCGCCGCAGCCGTTCCAGCTTCTGGTGCTGCTGGCAACGAGACCCGGTGAAGTGGTGACTCGCACCGAGATTCAGGAGCAGCTTTGGGCCCCACAGACTTTTGTTGACTTCGAGCGTGGCCTGAACCACTGCGTCCGCCAGATTCGTGCTGTGCTAGGCGACGATCCCAGCGCACCCACGTATATAGAGACGGTTCCTCGATCCGGATATCGCTTTGTGGCCCCTGTGACCGAGGTGAGCGCACCGAAGCCTGCCGAGGAGCGCTTCTTCGATCCACTCTCGGAACCGGCGGCCGGCAATAAGAGTGAAGACAGATGGAAACGGCGGCGCCAAATTCTTTTGGCTGCGACAGCCCTGGTTCTGATCTGTGCAAGCATCCTGGTTATTTCTCAGCGGGGGCGCAAAGCACGCCCGCCGGCTGCTCCCCTTCGTCAGATGGTGGCGGTGTTGCCCTTCGAAAACCTTACCGGCGATCCCGCGCAGGAATACCTGAGCGATGGCGTGACTGACGAGATGATTGTCCACCTGGGCAGGGTGAGCCCCAGCCACCTGGGGGTAATCGCGCGCACCTCAGCCATGAACTACAAGCACTCCGTGAAGTCCCTGCCTCAAATCGCCAGCGAACTGGGGGTGAGGTATCTGCTCGAAGGGACAGTGAAGAGGTACGGACAGACGATCCGAATCACCGCGCAATTGGTTCGATCGGACGACCAGGCGGAGCTCTGGGCTGACACTTACGATGGCCAGGTGAGTGCCGAGCGCATTCTCGCATTTCAGCAGTCGGTGGCTGATCGCGTGGCCAGATCGCTCTCACTTGTGCTGCCCGAAGTGCGTGCGCCGCGGAGCACAACATCCAGTCAAGCAGCCTACGAGGCCTTCCTGGAAGGGCAATTTGAACTGAATAAACGCAACGAGGAAGGGTTCCTCAAGTCCATCAAGTATTTCAAGGAGGCAATCGCGCAAGATCCAGGATACGCCGAGGCCTGGGCCGGCCTTGCGGACGACTATAACCTGTTACGCGAGTATTACGAGGGGCGCTCAAGCGACGCGCAGACGGCGTCGGGCAAGGACGCCGCTCTCAAGGCACTGACTCTTGACTCGAACCTCTCCGAAGCGCACGCATCGCTTGCATTCAGCTTGTGGCGTTACGAGTGGAAGTTTCCCGAGGCAGAGTCTGAGTTTCACAAAGCGCTTGACCTGGCCCCAAACAATGCTACGGCGCACCATTGGTATGGCATGTTTCTGACCTCGCGAGGACGTTTTGACGAAGCGCGAAACGAGCTGCGCCAGGCTGAGGAGCTTGATCCGGTTTCACTTATCATCATCACCAATAGCGGATGGGTGAATTACTTTGCGCGCGATTACAGCGCAGCTATCCAGAGTTACCGCGAGGCGCTGAAGTTAGACAGCGGATTCCAGACCGCCGAGATGAAGTTGGCGTGGGCCTGCGAGCAGAAGGGGCTGTGGCAGGATGCGCTTCATGCGCGCCAGAGCTTTTACATCGCAGCCGGACATCCGGAGATCGCTCAAGCACTGGCTGACGCCTATACGCGAGGTGGTTATCCCGCGGTGTTGCGCACGATTGTTGCGGAGACGGAAAAGCCAGACGCCGGGCCGTATTACTCCGACTACGATAAAGCCAAGCTGTACGCAATGCTGGGCGACGCAGATAAGGCGATGATGCTGCTTGAACGAGCACGCGCCCGCCACAGCGGATGGCTGGTTTATCTTGCTGTTGAACCGGCCTTCGACAAGCTACGCTCAAAACCGGCTTTGGCGCATCTTGTCGACCAAACGGTATCAACGCATCCGCTTTGAAGCTTTGTTCAGTCACGCTGCAGACGCCGGTGAGCCGGCCCACAAGAAGATAGAAGCTGTTTCATAACCGAATATTCGTCGTTTTCGATCTTTCCCTCAGGGGCTAAAGCCCCCGTTTTTATTGCTCGATTTGATGTATGGGCTAAAGCCCGTACCCTTCACCTAAAGCCCGTACCCTTCAAAACAGCGACAGATTCAAGAGCGTGGACAAGTTTGGGTAAACAGGCCGACATTTCTGCTAGACGATTGCTTTTTGAACCGTGAGGCCGCAATTTCCGACGACGATCCTGGCTACAGTATGCTTGAGATACCAAGGAGTTCCCCATGAATCGTCTTCTCCGCATCGCAACTTCGTCCTGGCTCAAGGCTGCGTTTGGGCTGATGGCTGCTATCTGCCTGATCGCCGCCGCGACCCCGGCATCCGGCCAGGCGCCGACCCCGTCCGCTGCTCCGTCTCCTGCTCCGGCCGCGGCCACGCGCCCGCAACGCCCTACGCCGCCTACCCGCGATCCCAACACCCCCGGCTTTGTGACCGCCAAAGAGTTGGCCGACGGCGTCAACGCTCCCGCGGATGCCGACGGCAACTTCATTATTGGTCCCACACACAATCCGGCGACGGAGATGACGGTGCAGCCCGGAGTGCCGCAGGGAACGGTCTTCGAGTTTACGATGAGTTCGGCCGACAGCAAGATTTATCCCGGCATCGCGCGCGAGCCCGGCACCTTCGGCACGCCCGATCCCACCGACCCGGCTAAACTCCTGGTCACCACCAGCCACCCCACTGCCTACACGCGCCACGTTGCGGTCTATGTACCCGCGCAATACGTTCCCGGCACGGCAGCCCCTTTCATCGTGGGAGCGGACGGCCCCGACCGCGCCTTGTTCACGGCCCTCGACAATCTGATCGCCCAGCACCGCGTACCTGTCCTGGTGGCCATCTCCATCGGCAATGGCTCCGGCGACGCGCAGGGCAGCGAGCGCGGCCTGGAGTACGACACCATGTCCGGCCTGTATGCCGAGTTCGTCGAGAAGGAAGTGCTTCCGCTGGTCGAGGCGCAGGCCCATGTGAAACTCACTCACGATCCCGATGCCCGGGCCACCATGGGCGGCAGCTCCGGCGGCTCCTGCGCACTTATCATGGCCTGGTATCACCCCGAGTTATACCACCGCGTTCTCACTTACTCCGGAACTTATGTCAACCAGCAGTGGCCCGCCAACCCGCAGTCGCCTCACGGCGCCTGGGAGTTTCATGAGCACTTGATTCCCAATACTCCTGTCAAGCCGCTGCGCATCTGGATGGAAGTGGGTGACCGGGATAACTTCAATCCCAATGTCATGGGCGACCACATGCACGACTGGGTGGTGGCCAACGAGAACATGGCCAAGGTGCTGGCGGCCAAGGGCTATCACTATCAGTTTGTCTTCGCCCGCAACGCCGGGCACACGGACCGCGCCGTGAAACAACAAACCCTGCCGGAGGCTTTGGAATACGTGTGGCAGGGCTATCCCGTCACAGGGGCCAGTCGATGAGGAGGGAACGCATCGCACTTTGGCAGCAGTTTTCACAAGATACCAATGCTACAGTTTTACTTGCTTTTTTCGCGGAAGAAGGCGCAGAGGCCCGGGCCTGAAAGCCCCGTAAATTCGCACTCTTTCAGGGGGCTGAAGCCTCCTGCTCCCTCAGGAATCTTCGAATTACGACGCGTCACTTCCGACGGTGGCCTGCTCCTGGTGCGAGAAATCGCCGCGGAATGGGGCAAATCATGGCTTTTTGGTCTCGGCAAAGGCCGTGTCGCGCACGACCGGGTCTTTGGCCTTGGAACCAATGCAAAAAAGATCGCGAGCGGAGGCAATGGGAGTATATTGGGCCGTAGCCGGGAAGGCAAAATGGAAACTCCGGTAAAAAACCGGGGTCGAGAATTCGAAGAGATCGGAGAGAACTCATGAGTTATTACGTTGCTCGCGGCGGTCAGCAATATGGGCCATACACGGAAGAAACTGTAAGGAGTTACCTTGGAGCCGGATCGCTTTACGCGTCAGACAACATTCGCGAAGAGTCGAGCCCGGCGTGGACGACCATCGGGCAGTTGTTCCAGGTTCCTGTGGCCACGCCGCCGATGATGCAGCCGCAAGCCATTCCAATGCAGGCTTATGCCGTTCCACAGCAGGGCGTGATTGTTCCGCCCGACTTGCATTGGTTCATCGTTCTTATACTGAGCATCACCTGGATATTTGTATTTATTTGGGCGATTGTTCAGGCGTCGTTTGCCCGCAAGATCGACCAGAGCAGTAACGCGCTTTGGGCATTTATCCTCTGGCTCGCTGTGTCGATCGCCCTTCTCGTGTTTGACGTCCAGCTTGTACTTGGAAATGTGGCGCAGAGCAGCTCCCCCTTGTCCTTGGTCGGCGCGATCGGCTCGCTGATTTGCTACCTCACCGGCGTGTTCAGCATTCGGCGATCGATGCTCAACTACTACAACACGATTGAGCCGATCCAACTCAACCTCAGCGGAGTGATGACGTTTTTCTTTGGAATCTACTACCTGCAGTACAACATGTCGCGCATCGCGCGATGGAAGAAGACCGGGATTCTGACTTAAATCACTCTGTCGCCAGTTGAGAGCCCGACATCCGGTTTTGCCCGTTTTCCGGGGCAATAAGCCGTAGAGCGAGGTTCCCCTTTTTGACGTTGCCGCCAGATCGCGCAAGCTCAGTCATGTGAGGATGGCTTTCCATTCGTTGTGGTTCTCAAGGCCCTTTGGTTCGACACGGAGACTTATCGCATCAGGAGACGCTTCCCCTGTTTGCGAAGATCAGTGCCCTCCCATGAGGGAGGCTGGCGCTTGCCGCTGTGATTTCTGCACTTGACTTGACTCTGTTGCGGTGGTTTACTGCACGGTTCATTCCAGAGAGCGAATAACCCCGGAGACCTGTTTGGGCCGGCGTCAGCCAAGGCACCTGTAAAGCCGGGCCCCCGGGGCATCGCCGAGAGGGGTATCATGCATCGATGAACGAGATCGATACGAAGTCTCTTCCAGAAAACGCCTACCAGCCGCTGAAACCCGGCGAATCCTACTCGCCCATCGTCCCCGCAACCTCAATGCAGCCGGAACTTACGCTGCGATCGGTCTTCTGGGGCGTTGTGTTTTGCGTGATCTTCTCAGTCGCGTCGGCCTACTCGGCACTGAAAGTGGGCCAGGGGATGGAGGCTGCCATTCCCATCTCCATTCTGGCCATCGGTCTAGCGCGCGTGTACGGGCGGCGCACCAGTCTGCTGGAGAATGTCATCATCACCGGCATCGGCGCGGCCTCAGGCAGTGTGGTGGCAGGCGCCGTCTTCACGATTCCCGCGCTTTATATCCTCCATCTCGATCCGCACCCGGTGCAGACCATCTTCATCTGCCTGGCGGGCGGCTGCCTGGGCGTGCTCTTCCTTATTCCGCTGCGCCGCTACTTCGTGCGCGAGATGCACGGTCAACTGCCCTTTCCCGAGGCGACGGCAATCACCGAAGTGCTGGTCACCGGCGAACAGGGCGGCTCGCAGGCCAGGTTGCTTCTGCAGGCAACCGCCATCGCCGGTGTTTACGACTTCTTTGTCACCACATTTCATGTATGGAAAGAGTATCTCGACTTTCAGTTCGTGCCGGTGATGCGCACTCTCGCCGATAAGGGCCGGATGGTATTCAGCTTCGACGCCATCGGCTTTATCCTCGGACTCGGCTACGTAATGGGCTTGCGCAGTGCCCTGGTCTTCTGTGCGGGCAGCGTTCTGACCAGCTTTGTACTGGTCCCGGTGATCTGGTTCATCGGCAGCCACACAGACATTTCACTGTATCCGGCCGTGATCCCCATCTCCAAGATGACCGCGGTAGAGATCTATCGCAACTATGTGCGCTTCATCGGCGTGGGAGCCATCGCCACGGCCGGCATCATCGGCATCCTCAAATCGCTGCGCGTGGTGGCCGGATCGTTTGGCATCGCGCTGCATGCCTTCCGTCACGGCGAGGCTCCGCATACGGAGCGGACCGACCGCGATATTCCGGTCGTTTCGCTGTTGCTGGGCGTGGTCATTGCCGCCATCTGCGTGGCAATCTTCTTTGGGCGCCTTCAGGTCTCCTGGACAGTGTTGGCATTGGGCCTGGCGTTGACATTGCTGTTCTCGTTCTTCTTCACCTCGGTGGCCGCCAACGCTATTGCCACCACGGCCAACAATCCGGCCTCCGGCATGACCATGCTGACCATCATCATCTCCGCTGTCGTGTTGTTGAGCTTTGGCCTGTCGGGAGACACGGGGATGTTCTTTGTGATGGCCATTGCAGGCATGGTATGCACGGCCCTATGCGTATCGGGCCAGTTCATCACTGACCTGAAGGCCGGCTATTGGCTTGGCTCGACGCCGGCGGCGCAGGAGAAGGTCAAGTTTATCGGCGTCATCGCCGCTGCCATCACCGCCGGGTTGACCATCATCCTGCTGGCCCATGTTTATCAGTTCGGAGAGGCTGCGCCGGGAGACACGCGACAGATTCTGGCGGCGCCGCAGGCTTCCATCATGAAGGCCCTGGTGGTGGGATTCATGAACAACCAGCCGGTTGCCTATATTCTGTTTGGCATCGGCGCGATGGTGACCATCGTGGTGGAGATGCTGGGCAAGTCCTCGATGGTCTTCGCCCTGGGCATATACCTGCCGCTGGGGCTCACTTCGCCGGTGCTGGCCGGTGGAATTATGTCGCACCTGGTCAATAAGCGTTCAGAGAAGCGTTCGGATAAGGCCGGCGACGAGCAGGGCGGCAGGATTCGTGAGCGCGGGGTCATCATTGCCTCGGGACTCATGGCGGGCGGTGCGCTGGGAGGCGTCCTGGGCGCGTCTCTACGGCTCTTCCCCTGGTATCAGGAGGATCTGATTCGAACCCCGTTCTACTTGAACAACCCGGTCTCGCAATCGGTTTCAATACTGCTGTTTGCGGGCCTCTGCTTCTACGTCTGGTTCTATTCCGTGAAGAAGGATAAGGTGTAAGTCATGGATCAAGCAGGAAAGTACGTTGCCGACGCTGTTCTGGGCATTGACACACTCTGGGGCGGTGACGTCATGTGTCCTTCGGGCACGGGGCGGTTTATCGCCGATTCATGGTTTTCCGACGAGCCGCTGCCCGCTGCATATACGCATCCGTCGGCCGCGAGAGTGCGGGAATCCGGTGGCGTCTCAGGCAAGAATGTCGATCGGGAGGCAGTGGAAGAGTACCTGCGTCACGTAGACCTTCCCAAAGCTATCGCCGGAGTTCGCGCAGAGGCAGAAAAGCTGCAGGGGCTGCGCAAGTCCTATCTGACCGGGCTCGCGGTTTCTCTCGAGACCATGTGGGACCTGGCCATGGAGGTTCTGGGCAAGGGTGATCCAGTGCCGTACGCCCGCACAGTCGAGGCGTCGACCGCGAAGCCGCCTGAACCCTCCAGGCCGGAGAAGAAGCGGGAGAGTGTGGCCGAACTGTTGGGCCGCGCCGGCTATACAGCATCGAATGCGGGCGGGTTGCTGGAGGCAGTGGATACCTGGCGCCGGGAGCGCGTGGTCCCGATGGCATCCGTGCGCGCTCTGGGCGCGGCCGTGATCGCGCATTTTGACAATCTCAGCGCAAAGAACCTGCTGCCGTACCTTCCCCCGGAACTTGCGCGGGTACCGCGGGCGAACATCGACTTCCTGCCTATCAAGGATGCCTGGTTTTCCGGTTCGATGAACTACCTCGGGCGAGCACGCAACGCCGACGGCACTCCGCAATACGAAGCGACCTACGAGATCAATGCTTCGTTGCAGATGTCGTATCCGGAGTTTGAACAGCTGGTCAGCCACGAGGTTGTGCCTGGGCACGTGACCACCTTTGCCTACCTGCAGGACTTGTACGTGCGCGGAAAGGTGGGCTTCGAGGCTACCGTTCTGACCATGAACACGCGCGCCGCCACCCTTTTTGAGGGACTAGCCAACAATGCGATTCTCATCGCGCATGGGGTTACCGAAGTGGGCCAGTTACCGGACGAAGACTTGCAGATCGGCGTGCTGCTGGCCCTGTTGCAGGATGATGCCAAGAACCAGTCGTCGTATCTGACCTGGGGCGAAGAAAGACCGCAGCCGGAGGTGGCGGCCACGCTGCGGCGCGATTTTCTGGTCACCGAAGAACGCGCCGATAAACTGTCTGGCGCCTGGGGACGGCATCCCCTGCTGGGCAGAATGTATCTTCCCGCGTACCGCTCCGGCACAGAGAAGGTTGCTGAACTCCGGCGAACTTACCCCGCGGAGCGAGTGCTTCCGGCAATTTACGGATGCCACGGATTAGTCGACATCCAGACCGTCGATCAGATCCTGAAAAGCTAGAAGCCGTCTGGCCATGTCGTGAACCTGGACTTCACGCCAAGGACATGTATAAAAACTCGCTCATGTGGAGAACTCATCTGCTTTGAAAGGGCGCGGCCGGGTACCCTCTGGGTGCCGCGCCACCAGGTGAGCAAAAGGGACAATTGGGCTTTATCCCGTGAAAGAATGTGTTTTCAGCAGCTTGCATTCCCTCGGCGGCTAAAGCCGAACCCGCGTTGGGCTCTCTCACGGCACGGCTAAAGCCGTGCCCTTTCAAAGCCGCGAGTTTTTGAACAGATTCCAAGGACATGTCCAACACCTGGCCGGAACGGAACAGCCTGAGAAGATCCTGAAAGAATCCGGCGAGCGGCCTTTACCTCAGGCGCCGGGTTTGCTGAGGAGCGCGAGCAGGCCGGTCACTTCGGCGCCGCCTTCCATCCGCAAGTATCCTTCTTGCAGACTGGCGAGGATAAGCCCTGACTTTGCCGCAACCTCACGAATGTGGCCGGGATGATGTGTGAATCGTCCGGAATCGCTGAGGTGCAACGGATATCTCCGGCCGCGTTCCACCGTGAAAGCGAAATATCCGCCAGGCTTGAGCCGCCTGGCCGCCGGCACCGCTACCTGCATCAAATCGCCGAAATAGACCAGACAGTCGCAGGCCACAATGAGATCGAATTGCGCTTTCGATTGATCGAGCCACTCAGTGATCTCGGCGACCTCGAGCAGGTCATAGATGCCGCGTGCCCGGGCAACCTCGATCATCTCCGGGGAGAGATCAACCCCCACCAGGCGCGCTGCGCGCTCTCTCAAACCAACTCCCGCTAGGCCTGTTCCGCAACCAATATCGAGGATTTCAAGGCCCACGGCATCGCCGATCCCAGACCGGATCAGCTCTTGAAGACGCTCCGGAGCCTGGTAACCCAGAACGTCGCGCATCTTGGTGTCATAGTGGGAGGAAAAGTCCTGGAAGGACTGCAGAATACATTCATTCGACGCGCGCGGAGGGGGCGCCTGGTCCCTCAAGGCTATCAGCAAATGGCGAATGGCAGCGTCTTCGGGTTGATACGCAAAATACTTCTCATACGCGCCGGTCGCCTCAGCGCGCCGTCCGGCGGCTTGAGCGATGCGGCCAAGGGCGAACCAGGCGCCCGGGTCCTCCGGCGTCAGCTCCGTTACCCTCTTTGAGCACCGGAGGGCGGGCTCGATCCGGTCACTTTCCCTGAGGTGTTCGGCCAACGTGGTCAACTCATCCGCGGAGAGTTCACGAGGCCGGGCAGAAGGACCATCGCCCCAAACCAGCAGGCGAGCCTCAACTGCCTCGCCGATCCAGCGATCGATCTCAGCGATCTGGCCCTCGGGCATCAACGGCCCGGCCAACGCGCGAATCTCTTCCACGCTTCTGCCGCCATCGCATAGCTCGGCGATCAAGGCTCCGGTCGAGTTCAACTCGTGCAGACGATCATTGACAGGATCGTACGCAAGGTAGCCGCCCTCGACAGGCGACAGTCCGACAACTGGGTTGATGATGGGATTAGCCATGGCAGCAGCCGGGCGTAGTTCCGGCGCAAATGCCGATCGTCGGTGAAGGCGTGAGCCGCGCCAGAACTTCAGCAGCCATTCAAGAGAGTCTCCGAACACGTTCGCTGGCGAAGCCGGGACTCCCTCGGACGCTCAATTCCGCCCCGATTTCGCCGCATTCGCGGAGCGATTAAAACCGCGCCCTACCAGATCGTGCCCTTGTCTGAACCCTTGATCGCAGAGTTTGAGTTCTTGATCGCTGAGTTTGAACCCTTGATTGCAGAGTTTGAGCTCTTGAACTGCGGGTTTGACTCCTTGAACGCAGTGCCTGAGTTCTTGATCGCTGAGTTTGAACCCTTGATTGCAGAGTTTGAGCTCTTGTGCTGCTGGTTTTCAATCTTGGGTTGCTGGTTTGAAATTTTGAGCTGCTGGTTTGCCTTGAGCTGCGGATTTGAGTTTTTGATCTGCGGATTTGAATTCTTGATCTGCGGGTTTGAGTTTTTGATCTGCTGGTTTCCGCTTTTGACCGTGTTGGCTACTTTCTTGTTGTTTTGTTGGCCTTCAGCAGCCAGGTCCGATGAGGTCAGCAGCGGAAGCGCGGCGGCGCCGGCAAGCAACATCCCCAGGAATTGACGCCGGTTGGGATCAAGATGCTCGAGCGCCGCGTCCAACGACGCGGGTAAGCTCCTTCCATTCATAAACACCTCACATATCTCACAAATTTCGAGGGCTGAAGATTGTTTGGAAGTGTAGCACAAAAACAGCTTCAAGGGGTCAAAAGGCAGGGCCGGCGCATCAGGAAGGGCGGCGGGATGGGGATCGAGGTTTAGGGCGCCATGATTGCGAAAACGCCGACCAAGCGGGCAGACGGGCCTGTACCTGAGCCATGCAGGAGGTTTGTGCGCCGGCGCGCTGGACAGCGGCAGGCGATACCGATCTGAATGACGGAGGGGAGTTGACAAAGACGCGCCCGGGAAAGCGCTTCAAAAAGGGGGCAAATCCTGGTTTATTGGTCCCGGCAAAGGCCCTGCCGGGCGCGCCCGGGGCATTGGCTTTGGGACGGATAAAAAGATTGTAAGCGGATGCAACCGGTGGTATATTTGCGCGCAGCCAAGAGGCGAAGTGGAGATCCTGAACCACAAGGGTATGAAGGTGACCTTTCAAACGGAAAGGTCGCCAATGTCAAGTAGAAGTTCGCGCATCCAGATTCGAGCATAGGGGACGGAGCGCGGAGCCAACAGACTGAAAGAGAAAAGAGGACACGATGACTATGCAACTTCTCCACGGGGCCATTCGAAACTGCTCCGGAGCAGCGATTCTTGCCGTGCTTGTGGGATTGAGCGGCGCGGGCAGCGCAGCCGCTGGGCAACAACATGTTAAACCGCCCGCCCAGCCTGTTTCCAAACCGCCCGCCAAGGCTGCTCCCAGGCCAATCCGAAGGCCAGCCGGAGGAGGCGGTGTACAGCACGGACCGACCACCGGCAGGGCCACTATGAGCGTGTGTGGTGGCTGCGGGTCCACTATACACGGACCGACGACTGGCGGGGCCACCACACATGGACCGACCACCGGCGGGATCGCCACGCATGGACCGACCACCGGGGGCGCCTCCAGCCATTCCACGGCCGTCACTGATGATTGGACGCAGACGCCGAGCGTAGCCGCACATGGACCGACCACCGGCGGGGCCAGCACGCACGGACCGACTACCGGCGGGATCGCCACGCATGGACCGACGACCGGCGGGATCGCCACACACGGACCGACCGGCGGCGGGATCGCCTCGCACGGACCGACCACCGGGGGCGCCTCCAGCCATTCCACGGCCGTCACTGATGATTGGACGCAGACGCCGAGCGTAGCCGCACATGGGCCGACCACCGGCGGGGCCAGCACGCACGGACCGACGACTGGCGGGGCCACCACGCACGGACCGACGACCGGCGGGGCCAGCGCCACGCATGGACCGACGACCGGCGGGGCCAGCGCCACGCATGGACCGACGACCGGCGGGGCCAGCGCCACGCATGGACCGACGACCGGCGGGGCCAGCACCACGCACGGACCGACCACCGGCGGGGCCAGCACCACGCATGGACCGACTACCGGCGGCGTCTCCAGCCATACCACGGGCGCTAACACCGGCGGTGGCGGAACAACCACGCACGGACCGACGACCGGCGGGGCCAGCACCACGCACGGACCGACGACCGGCAGCGTCGCAAGCCATACCACGGCCGCCACTGATGGCGGGATCACGCACAAAGCTAAACCCACTACCACGACGAGCAGCAAGGGTTCCACGACCAAGATCGAGAGCGGTCCCCAGCAATGAGCGCATCCGGAATATCCGAGGGCACCAGACGGCGGCGGCGTGTCGGGAGAGACGAAGGCGAGACGATGGAAACCGGCTTGAAATCGCCGCTAACCCGGCCGTTGCATTTGCAGGCGAAGCCCCTTTCCGCTTTGCTGGGGTCTTTGGAATGGAAATCACTGCAAAAGCGCTGACGCGGCCAAGTGCGATCAGGTGTATATTGGTTCGTCGCCGGGAAAGCACAACGGGATTTCCGGCGAAAGGAGGGAAAGTGAAGATAAGCAAGACTGCAAGCCTGGTTGGGATTCTGTTCTGCTTGATAACTATCTGCCTGGCCGCTCGCAGCGGCAATGCGGCGGTTCGGATCGGAGGAGCGTCATTGCGCGCCAATGGTCAAGTTGCTCAGGGCTATCAGTACACGGGTCCATGCCCGGTTATGCTGCAATTCGGCTGGGGCGTGATCGGTGATGAGCCCACCACGATCAGCTATTCGTTTGTCAGGAGCGATGGCAGCCACTCTCCGAACTCCGAGACGGTCGAACTGCCGCAGGCAGGCCGCTCAGTGCCAGTCTACGCAAGGTGGAATCTGGGCGCGAATACACCGGCATTCGCCAATTTCACGGGCTGGATGAAAATCCTGATCGATTCTCCCAATCGGGTCGAGGGGAAGATCGGATTCACAATTCATTGCCAGTAGGAAAGTGGATGTATTCCAAGTTGGCCGGGATTGGCTGAGTCTTTATTATCTGTTTTTCTTTGGCAACATCGGGCTCTTGAGCGTTGAACTCGCTGGGGTCCAATAAGTTGGTTTGTGTCAAACGGCGGAACATATCACTCTGCCTATCCAGGGGCACGCTTCGATGCCACTCATCCTTCGCAAGAGCCGCATGTGAAAACGCGCTCGTGCGGATCTGTGCGATGGCGACCAGTGACGGTCGTTCCTGCCTCGACCGGCACCCGCAAGGTGGGAAAAGTCATGGCTCTTGGGTCCGGCAAAGGCCCTGCCAAGCGCGCCTACGGTTTGGGCCTTGGAACGGATACAAAAGGATTGTGAGTGGAAGCGGCTGGTGGTATATTCGTTCGCAGCCAAGAGGCAAAATGGAAATTCCGGTCAGTTGAGCATTCTTTGTTGTGCAGTCGCTGCACAGACCGCGGACCTCTATTGAAGGTCTGTAACTTCTCGTAGCCAAGCCGCAGACCTGCTGGTCCTGGCGTTTTCATCGGCGGGGAAATGCACGTTGCCGATTGCCAGTTCGCACCGGGGGTGCTGTTCGGTCACGCCCAAGCGGTGCATCTCCCTTGTCCCCACAAGGAGGTGAGTTCATGGCAAATCGCAACTTGAAGTTCGCTGGGCTTACATTGATCATGGGCATTTGTCTGCTTCACTCTGCCCAATGCACTGCTGCCGACAAGCACGACAGGGTAATTGGTCTTTACGACGTGATTGTCCACTTCCAGGACCCCAATATCAATTGGCAGCAGATCAGCGACGCGTTCGTGCAGCAGTTCCTGATAGACACGGATAGGAACGTTTGTATTCAACCGGTTTTACTGCCCGCACGAATTTTGGGAGAAACCCAGCCACAGACGCATGTGGGGCTAGAGGGCACGGCCGGCCTGGATTATGTCGCATTCGGCGATCTGTACAAGGATCCGGACGGGTACCGCATGGAAGCGTATCTGGTCACGGGCAAAAGCCGCGAAGTTGTACTCCAGCACGTTCAGCCCAAGTTCACTGATCCCAAAGATGCTCCCTTCCAGGCCAGGATGGCAGCGCTGAATCTCCGCACCGTCGGAAGCGGCGCCGGAAGCGGAACCCGACCGCTGGCTGACTTGATTCTTGATTTCGAGAAAAAACAACGCGAGGAGTTCCCTCATGACCATGCAATCGCACCCGAACTCAAGGTGAACCTCGCAGATTCCGATCGCTATCCAGTGAAACTCAGCCCCGGCGAGAAGCGCGACATGTCGTTCACGCTGATGGATTGCGATGGCGTTGCGGACAAGGGCGCGGAAGTTCCGGTGGAGACGATCACGGGCGATGTCACTCCGACCCCGGTCACTGTCGGCGGTGACGGCCGCGGCAAGTTCACCTACACCGCCCCGCGGAAAAACGCCGACGGCCTGATTCATGTTGCCTTCGTCTACCTTCGCGGCAGCGAACATCCGGGCGTCCCCACGGTCGACAACATCGATGTCCACATCGCGGCTCCCAACCTTTGCTTCAGCGTGGCGGTGGATCTGAAGATGCAAATGCCCGACACCCCGCAGATCTACGAAAACCACCACGTAGAGACGATTTACAGGGTGGCGGGATTCAACGGGGCGACGGGTTGCCCTTTCACTACCATGAAGCCCGGTGAAACCTGGGGGCTGGTGGAGGCCTCCATCCGCGGCAGCGCCACCGGCCACCGCGAGACGGGCACGACCGCATCCTCGAGCATCGACCGGCCCGGCGATTTGACCGTTGCCACCGCTCGGTTCGTCCGCGAGGCGCAGGGCGGCACCTTCACGTTCGTAATCCGCCAGGTGCCGGCGGGTGACGCCGAAGAGTACGTCGGGAACTGCGCCGCCCAGCGGTGGCAGCCCTGGCCGTACCAGTTCAAATTGAGCGAGGAAGAACTTGCCCACCCGGACAAGCTCAACAAGAGCCTCGTACTGAACCTGCCCCTGGGTGAGAACAGTTGCACCGGCACGGGCACGGCGGTTTTGACGGGACATCCGTAAGCGTTACGTCATTGAGCGTTGCAACATGACGTCATAAGGCGCGCTTTGAGGATCACCTGGCGGGTTTCATCGTGACCCGCCTGGAGCGTTCAATTTCGGTAATACCGATAAGGAGGAGCTACGATGCGTCAATCTCACTGGTGGGTATTCTTCGTGATCGTCGCCACGTTAGGCATTGCGGCAAGCGTGCCGGACGGTTTGGCTCAGGCAAATCAAAGTCAAAGGCTTCCACCGGAAATCCTTGCTCTGGTTCCGGAAGGAGCCCAAGTCACTACTCAGAGCTTTGGGGTGAACCAGATCAATGCGCCCGCCGAGTTTGTTGCCGAGCGAAAAAGTGGTTTGCGGAGCCAGGTAATGACTCACTACCACTTCGTCTTCCGCTCCTACGACGGTGATAGCGATATGTGGAAGATGATTGCGCCGAGCAAACGAGAGGAGGTTGAAACCGAAAGCAAGAATGCAGCGCAAAGTATGGCTAAGACCATTGACCCGATGATCAGCCCCCCGGAAACAACTCAGTATCCCTGGGGGAAAGGGGTGACCCAGCGGAGAAAGTTTTATGGAGACGGGGCGCCGGATTTCTATTCCTACCATTGTCTTTACTTCGGCGTGGCAGGGAGTACGGAGTTTCAACTGGAAGTGGAAGAGATACCGGACCGTGCGGATGCGGATAAATGGGCGATGAAAGTGGCTGAAACCGCCGCCAGGACCAGCCGTACCAGCTTGAGCAGGTAGCTGTGCGCCTCTTTCGAGGAAACGAAGTTGCAACGGCCGCCGTGGATCTCCTCATCGCGGGAGCAGGGAGCCAAGGGTCAATGCAGTTCTGACCTTGCTCCCGAACGGGGGCCGTGGGCTCCAAGGAGGATCAGACGTGAAACCCCTTTTTATTCTGTTTTGCAGCGTTCTTCTCGCCACAGTGGAGGCACTGTCTCAGAGCGGACCTCAGACGATTCTGATTCAAACGCGCACGCAGCCGGCGTCAGCAGGAGGAGGTGTGAGCACCATCGCCGATCACTTCGAAAACACGGTCGAGGGGCTGCTTAGGAAGGAATATCCGTGCGCGCAGCCAATGACCATGTCGGATATCGGCGCAGTGCTGAAATTGAGCCGGCAGCAAGCGATCATGGGCACGGATGAAAGTCTGCCGGATCTCGCCGGGGCTATCGGAGCAAAATACACCATTTCCCTCACGGTTACAGAACTCGGCCCGGGCCAGCTTGCTTTGAACGCGTCGATGTTCACCACGGCCACCGGCCAGGCCCAGGCGAGAGGCGGCGACATCACCGGCAGCGGCGACGCCGCGCTCGATGCCGCCGAGGCCCTGGCAAAACAGTTCGTCGACAGCCTGAGCGGTCTCAGCCAGTTTTCCGCGAGCAAGTGCAACCCGACCAACCCCTGGGCGGGCACCATCACGTATAAGCTCGATCAGACCCCCCCGGAGAACATTGACGAACACGCGGCGGTCAGCGGTCGCGGAACAGTTACCAACAAGACCACGAGTATCGTTCACGACGACGTCACCATCCGGATCGGATGGACGGGCCAGCCGCAGGCCGGCATCGTCTCGAATGAGTGGCTCACAAAGGAAGAAATTGGCAAAGTTCAAATGAGCTGCGGGCGCCCAACCATCGCGTCCCAACCGCCCCAATTGAGAAGCGGCGGCTGGGATTATGTGGATAGAACCGACCAGAACGCAGGCGGAGACGTTGAGGCCTCAGTCTCAGTGGAGATTGCCAACGGCCGGTACAACATCAAGGTGGATGTGCCGGCAATCAAGGGTGAGACGACAGTTACTGAGCGCAAGCACAACGACGGCGGGTGTGGAAACCCCAGTGACCTCAACCCCGAACCGATCAAGGTACCCTCGGAGCATGCCCAGATGCTGCTCCAGGTCAATGACAAGCCGCTTCGAAAGCCGGACTCGCTGCAGGGCGCCGACAACGATTCCACCACCGGCGGAATCATTACCTGGGACCTGACGCGAACGCCGATGCGAAAGTAAGACCGGGCGACCAACCGTCCGGAATCCTGGTCAATACTTTCCACGAGGCCGTTTCGGACCCGGTACTCCCATTTCCAGGCATTGCGCAACCACGGGGTGGTTTTCCAATCCCGCCCATGGACAAACCAGCGGACTCAGTATGGGAGCTGGCGTTAGAGCGGAACCAGGGTAACCGTGTCCCGATGAGATTTGTACAAGGTCGCCGCTCCCTGATGGTCGCGTCAACTTGAGTGCTGTGGCTTCGAGATACAGCATCCTGGTTCCGCTGTAGCTCGCTGCTTGGCGAAGACTCGCACACTCTCTCCGTGCCGGTGACAACTCAGGGCATAATGCATAATTTAATTGGGCATCAGATGGGGCCATTGGCCGGGCTTAAAGAGGCAATAGATCTCATCCACCCAACGTCACTACGCCGCCATCGCCATCCACGGTGATGTGCTGCCCACTGTGGATGCGATTTGTGGCCACGCCCGTGCCCAGCACGGCGGGCACGCCGTATTCCCGCGCCACAATGGAACTGTGACTCAACGGGCCGCCCACATCCGTAACGATGCCGGAGGCCATTGCGAAAAGCGGCGTCCATGCGGGCGTGGTGATTTTGGCGACGAGAATATCGCCCGGCTTCATCTGGTCGAACTCCTCGGGACCTTGAATCACACAGGCAGCGCCGGTCACACGGCCCGGGCTGGCGCCAATTCCCTTAATGATGTTGCCTGCCGCCTGGCTGCTGCGCGCGGGCATCCAGCGGCTCAGGTCAAGGCCCAGGATCCGGGCGCCGTTCTTCAAAGGCAGCGCGACAGGCGGTGTGACCACGCGCTCCCGCCGCCAGGTCGCGCGCCGCTCCGCTATCGCGCGACGATCATCCTCCACGGGCTGGCCGGCATCGAGCAGGCGCGCTGAATCCTCCAGTTCTTCCCACCTCAGCCAGAACACCTCATCGGGTTCGTCCATTGCGCCCGCGGCAACCAACCGGCGTCCCATCTCGCGCAGGATGCGGCGCAGCACCGGCCATCCCAGGCCGACATCGGCGAGCGCGTCCTCGCGCAGAGGCGCCGAACGTTGCGCCCAGCCGAGCGCGCGCCGGAACAATCGCCTGCGAAGCCCGCCCAGGCGCGCCTGCAACGATGCGGCGGCTTTCTCCCACGCCGAGACTGCCTCTGCCTGCCGCTCGTACGGGTTGCGGCCTTGCCCCGCAACAAAGTATTTCAGCGTTTCGAGCAGCGACGCCGGAGCATCGGCGGGAACGCTCTTGGCGAAATCCAGGTCGTAGACGGCGTGACCAAAATGGTTCAAATGCTCCGCGAGGCGCGCGCAGAATTCGCGCCAGCTTTCTCCGTCAGCAATCGGCGCCGATTGCGATTCGTATGCCGCCGCAATCTCCTTGCCGCTTGTCCGCGCAAGATATCCGGCCAGCTCGTCTTCACCGCGCGCCCACATCGCCAGATCGTAGAGCGACTTCTCGGCCAGAATCGGCGTGCTGTCGAAACCCAGCAGGAAAGTCAGCGCGGGCGGGTCGCCCTTGCGCTTGATGAGGTGGTTGTATACGGCGGTAAAGATGGCTTCGCTCAAATTTGGAGCCCCGAGGACAAGCTGCACACTCAAGTAGTAGCTCGCCGCCGCTTCCACGATCTGGCGGGCGCCGGCGAGCAGTTCCAGCGCGGGCGTGGCGGCCAAGTCGCGGCCGGTCCATTCCGCGGTAACCTTCGCATAGCGGGGGCGGGTTCCATCGGCCCACTGCGTCCGCGCCGTGCGCAGCATCCTGGCCAACCTGCGCCACCGGACAATCATGGTGAAGAGCAACCCCACCGTTTGCCACGCAGTCAACCTCAACTCGTAATATGCGTACTCATGGATGGTCAGGAGCGCAACCAAGTCGGACTTGAGCCCCATCGGCTGCGTAAAGATCGGTTGCGTCGCCGTGTTCAAGAGCGGTAAAGCCAGCGTCGCGAACAAGGGCGAGAGCGGCTCGGGGAGCAATTCGACCACGCTTTGCCGGAAGTATCGGGCTCCTGCTCGCGGGAGCTTCCATTCGAGCGCCACAGGCGGCTCGGGCAGCGCGGTCACCGGCCGCGCCTGGAGAATGAAGATCCGCCCATCGCACATGGCCCATTCGATGTCCATCGGCTGGCCGTAAAGCTGCTCGATCTTCATGCCCAACTGCGCCAGTTCCGCGGCTTGCGCCGTTTTTAGTGCGGCTCGTTGGCGCTTGCCCTCCGGGACTGCCTCTTCGCGGGTACCCGACTCCAGCCGCACGGTCATGACGTTCTTTGCCGGCTATTTCCTGGGATGCAATCGCACCCGTCTGTTTGTTGATGACAATCGTGTCCGGCGTAACCCGGCCACTCACGATGGCCTCGCCCAAACCCCATGCGGCATTGATCATCAGTTCGTCGCGACAGCCAGTCACCGGATTCGCTGTGAAGAGCACGCCTGCGACTTCGGCCGAGACAAGCTGCTGTACGACGACAGCCATGCTGACCTCTTCCGGCCGGATCCCTTGCCGCTCACGGTAGCCGATCGCGCGTCCTGTCCACAGCGACGCCCAGCACCTCTTGACCGCCTCGATCACTTCATCGCTGCCACGCATGTTAAGGTAGGTTTCCAGTTGGCCCGCGAACGACATGTCCGGCAAATCTTCCGCGGTCGCCGACGAACGCACCGCCACGGGAGTATCGGCGCCCAGTTCGCTGTACGATCGCCGTATCGTCTCGGCGATATCGCCAGGTATCGTGCCTTGTGCGAAGAGCGATTGGATCTGCGCTGACGCGCGGTCGAGCGTGGCGGGATCGTTCGCCTGTGCCTGCGCCGCGATGGACAGAATTCTTTCGCCGAGATGGTTCTCATCCACAAAGCGGCGATAGGCGGCGGTGGTGATGTGGAAGCCGGGCGGAACGGGCAGGCCGGCCGCCACCATGCGCGCTAGCGATGCGCCTTTGCCGCCCACCCGTTCGAGTGTCGCCTGAGGGCTATCCAGAGTGAGAATGATGGGACTGGCTGGAGGTGAAGTCATCTCTGGTTTCGATCCTTTCCAAAGCCCGCCTCCCGTGCGCTGCCGATCGCACGCGCTCGATTCTGTCACACGCGCACCCTGGCCAGACTTCGCAGCCATGATACTCGCAACTTGTTAACGTTACGTGACCGGTGTGGTGGCGTCACCAATTTCCGTATCGCCGGCACCCAAGGAGCCTCCGATCAAGTTCGAATGCGGCGCGGTCATTCCCTCAGGGGCTAAAGCCCACGCTCATTTTGCTGCATTTACGGCGCGGCACCCAGAGGGTACCCAGCCGCGCCCTTTCAAAGCACAGACTTGATCAGGTTCCCTAAAGCAGCCGAGCGGACCGTATTGTCCGGATGACCGTCTAAAGCGAAACCAGAGTAACTGTATCCTGTTGGGTTTTGCGCAAGGCCGCCGCTCCGTGATGGTCGCGTCGACTTGAATTCCGTGGTTCCGGGATACATCGATTCTGGTTACGCTGTAACCGTACACAACTCGGCCCACGGTCAGCCTCACATGGTTTTCGGGGCGAATTTCCGGAAAGGGAAGAGTCGGCGACCAACACACCCTGAACTGCAGAAAACGTGCGTCGCTTGGATCGATGAGCGCATTGGGTCGTTACCTCCAGTTGGCCGTTACGAGTCCGCCTTGCCGGTTGAGGCAGGCATTCAGGGCTTACCGGAAGACGATGCCGCTGTGCGCATCAGTGCGAATCTGCCATCCCTGGGGGAGAAACCACCTCGAAAGTGGTTTCCTGGCCGGCCAGCGAACTGCCTCCGATCCAGACTGTGTAATGGGTCGCTTCGATCGTCGGCTCACTGTCCAGGTTGAAGAAGGAGAGTTCCTTGAAGCCCAGAGGGAAGCTAATCTGTTTCGATTCGCCTGGAGCAAGAGTAACGCGGCGAAATCCCTCCAGGCTTCGTACCGGCTGCTCAATGCTCGCTCCCAGGTTGCGCACGTAGCACTGAACAACCTCGGTTGCCGTGCGGCCCCCGGTGTTGGTGACAATCGCCGTAGCTTCGAGGAGCGGTATAGTTCGGTTCGCGAGGGCCTGCGGCAGCGGAATGCTGCTCCTCGACACCTCGACATCTTTGTAGGAGAAGCTGGAGTAGGAAAGTCCGTAGCCGAAGGGAAACAGCGCGCTGTTGGGGACATCGATATAGCGGGAGAAGAAACGCGTGCCGTCGCCTGGAGGCTTTGACAGGTCGATTCCCGTGGGTGGGCGTCCTGTCGGGAGCTGGTTGTAATAGAGCGGCTCCTGACCGGCGGCGCGGGGGAAGCTCATGGGCAGCTTGCCGCTGGGCGACACATCTCCATACAGAACATTGACGATGGCGTTCCCTGCCTCGGTTCCGGGAAACCAGACCTCCAGGATTGCGGGAACGTGATTGGCTGCCCAGTCGAGAACCAGCGGACGGCCGGAGAAGATAAGCAGAACCACCGGCTTGCCGGCAGCGACGACGGCTTCAAGAAGCTGCTGCTGGTTTCCGGGCAGATCAAGGTAGGCCCGCGAGCCGGCCTCGCCGCTCATGGCGCTCGATTCACCCAGCGCAAGAATGACAACATCGGCCGCGCGGGCCGCTTCGATGGCTTCGGGAAAATCAGCTTGCGAGCTCGAGTCGATTTCGGTTCCCCTGGAGTAGAGCAGAGTGGCTCCCAATTGCTGAGCGCGCTGTGCCAGCGCCTGCCGAAGGGTGATGATGTCGCCTTCTTTCCCCGCGCCGGCCCAGGCCCCAATCATGTCTCCTTGGTCGTCGGCGAGAGGTCCGATGAGAGCCACGCGTTTGCGCGTTGGCGAAAGCGGGAGCAGCGGCGCGACCTCGGGGAGTTTGTCGTTCTGAAGCAGGACCAAGGACTCTTCAGCCGCCTTGCGCACCAGCGGCCTGTGCCCCTCGACGGCAGCCGTTACCTCGACGCCTTCGGCGTAGGGATGTTCAAACAGACCGGTTGCGAACTTTACCTGGAGCACGCGCCGCACAGCCTCATCGACCACAGCCATTGGAACCTGTCCGGAACGAATGAGCCCAGGCAACTGCATATCGTAGAAGTGCGACATCATATCGACATCGACGCCGGCGGCGATGGCCTTCCGCGTAGCAGTCGCCGGGTCGAGCGCAATGCCGTGGTTCATCAATTCCATCACGGCGGTGTAATCGGAGACAACGAACCCGTTGAAGCCCCACTCTCCGCGCAGAATGCGAGTGAGAAGAAACGGATTGGCGCTCGATGGCACGCCATTGAGGGAGTTGAAGGCGCTCATGATGGTGGCGGCGCCGGCCTCGACAGCGGCCTGGTAAGGAGGCAGGTAGTCCTGACGAAGACGAATCTCGGACATGTCTGTGGTGTTGTACTCGCGGCCGGCCTCGGCAGCGCCATAGGCGGCAAAATGCTTGACCGAAGCGGCAACGTTGCCCGGCTTCGAGAGGCTATCGCCCTGGTAGCCGCGAATATAGGCTCGGGCCATGGCGGCGCCAAGGTAGGCGTCTTCACCTGCGCCTTCCACGGTTCGTCCCCAGCGGGGATCGCGGCTGATGTCCACCATCGGGGAGTAAAACCAGCGAATGCCCGCGGTCGTAGCCTCTTCGGCGGCCATGTGGGAGAGCGCAACGACGAGCTCCGGATCGAAGCTCGCGGCCAGGCCCAGGGGCACGGGATAGATGGTGCGAAAACCATGAATGACATCCGCGCCGAAGAGCAGAGGGATGTGCAGACGGCCCTGGTCCACGGCAAGATGCTGATAAGTGTTGGTGCGCTCCGCGCCGATAGTGTTGAGCATCGAACCGAGCCGGCCTGCGGCAGCCAGTTGCATGGCATTCACATGATTGGCGGTCTCAGGGTTTACGGCGGCCATCGCGCCTTGCTGGACCTTGGCCGGAAGCGCAGGAGAGGCATCGCCGGTATCGTTGTATTGAACCAGCTGCCCGATTTTTTCTTCGAGGGTCATCTGGCGGAGCAGGCGATCCACGCGCGCCTCAATCTTTGGATCGGCGAGCTGGGCATTCGATGGATGCGTGGTTTTATTCGCACGGCTCGTCGAAGCAGACGTGGTGGTTTGTGCCGCTGCATACGATTGGCATCCAGCCGTTGCCAGACTGACAACGGCACAGGCAAGAATGGCGCGGAGGGAGGAGTTCGTCCGGAAACCGGGGTCGAGCGTCTTGACGAACCTGCCAGCTTGGCTTCGCTTCAGATTCAATTGCAACACAAATACTCTCCAGGGCACTGCCTGTGGACCGTGCTCCGATGACCAGCCTGCATTGAGGGGCAGGAAAGCGATCATGGGACTCATACAAGCCCATTGCGCAAAGGGCCTTCGCCATGAAAGAGGACAGGTGGCTTGACAGCGGTTGCGCAATCGACTGCGCTCAATCATTCTCTCATCCCACGCGAATAAGAATGGTCAAATGAGAACAGCACATGCTTCGTGCCGCCCACCACAATCTTACAGGGTATGCAGCGTCTGCGGCGAAGCGGTTAGAGCCGGCCTGGAAGCGATCGCAGTCGCTTGTCTAAATCAGCCTTTTGCCTTGCAAGCTGGCGTCAAAGTGAGTAAAAGGATCAAATGACCCGGCAGGACGAAGGAAGAACGATCAACCGGCGCCGGATGCTGAAAGTGACGGCAGCGTCCGTTGGTTGCGCGCTGGCGCCCAAGGCCGTGGCATTTGCTCGCGACTCCTGGCGCCCCGCCGATGGGGACGAAGCTTTCCTCGACGATCTTGTACGGCAGGGCTGTTTGTACTTCTGGGAACAAGGCCACCCTGTTACAGGGCAGATTCTCGACCGGGCTCGCAATGACCTGAATGGCGCACGCGATCGCCGGCGGAAGGCCAGCGTTGCCGCCACAGGCTTTGGATTGACCGCGCTGTGCATCGCCGATCGTCGCCTTTACCTGCCTCATCGAGAGATTGTGGAACGGGTAAGGACCACACTGGACTGGCATCTGAACCTGCTGCCGGAGGTGCACGGATTCTTCTGCCACTTCACCGATGTGGAAACCGGGGCGCGCCATTCCGGTTCGGAGATTTCTTCTATCGACACATCACTTCTGCTTTGCGGAATACTCACGGCGCGCGCGTACTTCAAGGACGCGCAGATTCGGCGATTGGCCACCCAGATCTACGAGCGCGTGGATTGGCCATGGATGCTGAATGGCGGCAAGACATTCTCAATGGGTTGGCGGCCGGAGTCGGGCTTCCTTGCAGCGCGCTGGAGCCGCTACTGCGAGCTGATGATGATCTATCTGCTCGCTATCGGTTCGCCCACTCATCCCGTTGCGCCGGAAACCTGGGACAGCTTTACCCGTCCGGTATTCCATTATGCAGGCTTCGACTACATAAGCGGTCTCGATTCGCTGTTCACGCATCAGTATTCGCAGGCATGGTACGACTTTCGCAACAAGAGCGACGCCTTTGCCGATTACTTTGCCAACTCCATCACGGCCACACGCGCTCACAAGGCGTTCTGCCTTGCTTATCCAAGATGGTATAGCGAGCAGTATTGGGGAGTGACGGCGTCAGATTATGCCGGCGGCTATGCAGTGTGGGGCGGACCACCCGCTACGGGGCCGCTGGATGGAACAGTTGTTCCTTGCGCCGCCGCGGGCTCGCTTTCCTTCTTACCCACGGAATGTCTCGCGGTTCTGCGCGCCATGCGCTCGAAATGGGGAAAACAAGCCTGGGGCCGCTACGGATTTGTGGACGCATTCCATCCTGCAGCCAACTGGTATGACACCGATGTGCTGGGGATCGACCAGGGGATTTCGGTCCTGATGGCTGAGAATCTTCGCTCCGGGCTGGTTTGGAAGACCTTCATGCACAACCGGGAGAATGTGCGCGCCATGCAGCTAACAGGCTTTCATGGCCAAGGTTTGCATGGTTGAGTTGGAAAGAAACGGTGCTTCGGGTGGAAACGCATTTCACCCGAAGCACCAAGTGGGGCAGTGCTCAGAACTGGATGCGCGCTGTCAGTTCAAGCACGCGGCCCGCATCGCCACTCTGCGATTCGCCGAAGGTGGCGCTCTGAATGTTGGAACCGCCGCTGTTGAATGAAATCGGCGCCAGTTGAAGAATGTTGAAGATGTTGTAAGCATTCACCTGAAGACGCAGCAGCATGTGACGGTCGAAGTGATCGAACGTCGTCTCCTTGGCAAAGCTCATATCGGTGTCGAAGTAGCAGGGGCCGCGGAAGCTGTTGCGGCCGATGCCCGGCACATAAAGCGGAGCGTTTACGCTTGTGGGCGGAGTGGTGTTGAAGTAAGCGGGACCGCCCTTGGGAAAGTTCGAGCCTGTTTCCCAGGCGCTGTTCGAGCAGCCTGTACCGGCGCCTCCGTAATAGGCCAGCGGACGCGTTGGACCCACCAGATTCGCGCCCGTGATCAGTTCGTTTGCCTGCAGGTTCCAGGTAACCGGCGTCCATGGGAAGGCTGTGTGCCAGGTCATTACGCCATTGACCTGCCAGCCGTTGGCCACTGCTTTCACAATGTCGCTGCCGGAATGCACGTGAGGAATCTCATAGACGCCCGTAGCCGTGAGGCGGTGGCGCACATCGTAGTCAGCCGGCCCCCATTCCGTCGCGTTGTTTGCCGGGTTTGTCTGGTTGGCATTGGCATCTGCCGCATCTCCGTTCGACACTTGATCAAGAGACTTCGACCAGGTGTAATACGCAGAGAGGTTGAGGCCGTGAGCCAGGCGCCTCGTCAAGTTGGCATTCAGCGAGTTGTAGGACTGATTGGAGTCTGTCTGTGCGAAATAAGCGGCATAGACCGGTGTGATTGCCGTTGTGCCGCTACAGTTTGCGGTTGCCGGATAGCACTGCGAGTTAGTGAAATTCTGGTTCACGAGCCGCGCAAAATGACGTCCAACGCTGCCCGTATAGCCGACAGTCCCCAGAAAGTTGTAAGGCAATTCATACTGCAAATCCAGTGAATACAGATCGCTTACCGGCTGTCTGGTGTTAGGTAAGGCGCCGTAGACCTCGTAGCTTTCCGCATTGACAATGCAATGCCCTGCCGTAGAGCCGTACTCGCAGGGAAATCCAGTGGCTGGATTTATGCCAAGATCAAGCGCGGGATTGATTGGGAAACTGGACGGTGATGTGCTGGTCCCCTTTTCATACTTCACGCCCTGGGAGTTGCCGTTGCCTGCGCAGCACAGGCCGAAGTTGGCTACGCCGGGCCCGTCTTCAAGAGCGTTGTTGAAGAGCGCGATGTCAAGGTGGTTGTAGGCCATGGCAAAACCGCCGCGGGCCACCAGCTTCTGTTTAAAGAAAGCCGGCGTATAAGCAAAGCCGACCTTGGGAGCCAGGTTATGCGGCTGTGCATTCCAAAGGTGGTTGCGCAATTGCAGCGTGATGCCGCTGAGTTGCTGGCCTGTTGCGGAGCCGAGCACCGGATAGTTGATCATTGAGCCCTTGTTGCGCAGCGGCGTGAAATATTCCCAGCGCAGACCCATATTGAGAGTCAGATTGGGTGTTGCCTTCCAATCGTGCTGCGCATAGCCGGCAATGTCATCGGAGCGGAAGTATCGTTGTGTGATGGGAGTGCCGCCGGTCAGCGGGTTGGCTTCGATGGCTTCGTAGATGGCCGCGTCGTTGGCCATTGTCCACAGACCCTGCATGGCATAGGTCGGCCTCTGGTCGCCGAGGAGATTATCGTTGTCCTGTTCGAAGCGCACTTCCGCGCCTACGCGGATCTCGTGCGAGCCCCAGGTATGGGTCACCATGTCGCGCACTTCATAGGTGTTTTCGGCATAGAGGGAAGGCGTTGTCGAGCCGGCATAGGCGCCATATTGAATCGGCCAGGGCAACGTCTGCACATTCACATAGGGAATGCCGAAGTTGGTCACACCGGCCGCATCCGTCACTCCGTTATCCGCAAACCGGGTGCCGTTGGCGCGCGCTTCGTTCAGCCAGGTGGCTGAGAACGTGTGAATGTAGATGGCGGTCGCAGCGGAGTTGAGCGGCTTGAAGGGTATATCCCCCTGGGGCCGCGATCCGGCCGCGCCGCTGATGCCATAGTTGTCCAGCTTGGTAAAGTAGACGCTTCCCGCCAAGTGGTCCCTTGAAGTCACATCATAGTCGCCGCGCGCGTTGAACTGGTTGCCGCGGCTGTGGGCGGGCACATAAAGCTGCGCATTCTCAACGTCGGGAATGCCGTCCAGGCCGCCGCCAAGTTGCGTATTCGCCGGGAAAACCCCAATCTGCGATGAGCCGCCGGGAGTGAGCGAGCCGATATCCAGCCCGCCGGTGACAACGTTGCAATTCACCCCCACGGTCAGGCCGGCGCAACTGGGAGTGAGGACGGCCCGAATACGCGGCGCCACATTCGGGTCGCCTAGAATCCCGGCGCTAACCCCACCGGCGCGATTGGCCACCACGGCCGCGCGATATTGCGAAGTTTCCACGTAGGAACTCGCGTAAGAGTTGTTGGCGGTGGTGAAACCTGCCCAGGAAGCGAAGAAGAAGAGCTTTTTGTGAACCGCCGGTCCGCCGAGAGAAGCTGCCCAACTGCGCTGATCGTTGTCCACAACCGTTGGCAGCGCGCCCGAGGGGCCTCCCCACTTGTTCAACGTATTCAGTCCCGCCTCGTCATACAGGCCAAACATCGAGCCGTGAAGGCTATCGGTGCCGCTCTTGGTAACGATCTTGATCTGTGCGCCGGAGTTGCGGCCGTCGGATGCATCGAAGGAAGTGGAGACCACGGTCATTTCCCCCACAGCCTCCTCATTGGGTGATACCACCGCTGCGCCGCCATGGGTGAGCGAGTTCACGCTTACGCCGTCCACCATGAAGTTGTTGTCGGCCTGGCGCTGGCCGGCCGCGGCGATCTGAACCTGGTTCTCGGTCTGAAAGATCCCTGAGTTGGACCCGCCGGGACCGGCGCCATTGGGAAGAAAGACGGCCTGGCCCGTGCCGCTGCGAGCGCCGTCGCCGGTGATGCCGGGCGCGGTGCGCAAGAGTTCATAGGGGTCGGCGCCAAAGGTGGGCAATCGCTGAATCACCTCACTGTCGATGGTGGTCCCGATGCTCGCATCCGCAGATTGCAACAGCGGGACAACGTCACCGTTCACCTGAATTGATTCCGTGACCCCGCCCGGTTGCAATGTCACGTTCACATTCCGCGGGGTTTCGGCCGCCAGAGCCAGATCGGTCACGTTGTTTGTCTTGAACCCAACAGCCGTAATCACAAGCGAGTATTGCCCCGGCGCCAATTCGTTGAAGTGATAAGCGCCCGTGTCATTTGTGGTGGAGGTCTGCGTCACCTGCGTCGCCGCGTTGGTCAGCGTTACAGTCGCCTGGGGAATGCTTGCCCCAGTCTGGTCGAGCACCGTACCGGCGAGGCTGGCGCCGAACTGGGCATGAACCGGCACGACAAAGATGAGAAGCAGCAGGAACGCCGCTGTCCAGCAGGCGATTCTGGCGGGCAAAGGTCTTGCTTCTCTCCGGTTCTGAATCGCCAAGCGCATTGAATCGATCGATTGCATGGTCGCCTCCTGACAACTGGTTGCCGTGCTTCGAGTGGGTCCGCTGCTGTCGTTTGGAAGAGTAGTGTGTTCTCTGGCAAGCAACGCACAATCGATTCCTTAACGGCGAATGGATGCCACTCGCGGGAACTCGCGTCGTGCCTCCTGGTTTCGATCGAACAACTCTCATATCGAAGCGAAGTAGGAAGGGGCGCGCGTACACAATTCTGCGTCCACGCCGGGCGCATAGACTCGTATGTACGCAGATTTCCGGTGAGTTTCTGTACCAAATAGCTCAGGTTCGAAAGGAGATTCTGCGCAGAGTGTTCCATTTAGCACAAATCGGCCCCAAAATACCTGATCCAAAATGAATTCGCAAATCGGCTGGTTCCGGCCGCAGAGCCGACAGCTCCCCGCGATCATTGTTTCATCAGACACAGGAGTGGTATTCTGGCACGTCGTCTGACAGGAACGAGGAGGATGACTTGAGAAAAGGCATCATATTGGCGATCGGGGGATTGGCGCTTTTGGCGGGGTGCGGAAACCAGGGGGACAAGGCTTCCAACGTTCCCGTTAAGCCCAAATGGCAGGGGGCTCCCTACCATATCGCGTTTGACACGCAGGCAGCAAAACCGAACCCGGCAGGCGTCACCATTCCGGCCATCAAATACACGGCGAATCCTGACGCGCTGGAGAAAAGAGCCAGCCTGGTGGTGCGATTCGACACTTCGGGAGCTACGAAACATGGGCCGATGATGGACCAGATGATTCTGGCCCCGGTCGATATCCCCGGCACGGAGGGCACCCTTCCCGCGGACTACATGGATGCGGCAGATAAGGGGCTGTCGAGGTTTTTCGGGGCTTACTGCATGAAGGGAAAAATAAAGATATCCGTGGCGATTGCCAGGTCGTCGCTCAGCAGCCAAGCCGGAGATGCCGAATTAGACGCGAAGCGCCTGTCAGACTGGCTGCCGATCGAGGTTGTGTTCAGGAACCCCCATCCGGCCTGCTAGTACCACGACCGCGTAGATATGTGGTTTCCCAGGTCTCAAAAACGAGACCTGGGGCACCCAGCACCTGCGCCTCCGCTCCGCTCAGCAAGGCTTCGCTCCGGCTCCGGTGCAGCACACTGGGCGGCTGTGCACGTTTGTAGCTGCTACAAGCCAGACGTTCAATGCGCGCTCTCCTGAGCGCGCCAAGGAATCTCGTGCTTTTTTCTTGACGGATGACTTACATGGATGACGGTCGATCAGGAATTACTTGAGAAAACGCGGCGTTTGATGATTTGGACAGCGTATGCCGTTTGGTTGGAATCATCCAGCTATGATGCATCAGCCACGGCGGGGCCAATATGGGCGGGTTGGAGGGGAAGGGTGATTTTGGTGAGACGCGAGGCGGGCGTCAGGGGAGGAACTTGAGGATGTGGAGATAAAAAGCGATATTGATGACGGCGGAAACGGCTAGCAGGCCGAGGGCGACCCGGGCTACGAAGTTGGCCGTCTTGCCGATACCCTTGAGTTCTTCAATCAGCTCCTGCTGCTCGAGGGTAGTGCGGTCAGCGGCTCCGCGGACCATTTCCAACCGATCTTCGATACGTTTGATGGAGGCGTTTTGTTCGACGACCTGGTCGCGCAGCTCGCAGTGCTGGGTCTTGTGCCCGGCCAGGCTGTCTTCGATGGGGGCGAGATCGACCGGCGGCGGGAGCGGGGGAGCGGGGGGCGCATGGTGGTGCGGGGTGAGGAGGTTGGAGACGGCGGTGACGATGTTTACGTCGAGCAGGGGGAGAATGCGCTCCAGGAACGGCAGCGCGGCATGGAGCTCGGCCAAGGCGCGCTGTTCTTCGCAGGGGCCCACGAGTGGAGACGCCTCCGCGGAGCCGGCTAGTGCGGGGCCGGGAAGGCCCGCCGGGCTCCTGCCGCCGACCTGCAGGGGCGACCCGACTAAGCGCGGACGCGGCTCCTGCGCGGCCGGTGGCCGGCGGCCTTCGTCGTCAGGCCCCTGCAACGCGGTCTTCCATTGCAACGCTACACCGCGCTCAGGACGCCGATGCGACTCAACCGCTTCCGACGGTGGAGGCGAATCAATTCCAGCCCGCTCGTTGTCCAGTCTTTGTAACGCCTCAAATATAAGGCTCATGGTTGCTCACTCGATGGACTACTGGTGCACCCAATTATCCACGCGTGAGTTTTGCAGTAAATGACTCTTTTCCGCTTCTCTGTGCACCACTAAAGTTGTAGCGCGAGGTGGACCATAGTTAACTGCCGTTGCCGGCCAGAACAGAATGTCAGAATCACATTCCTGCTCTCTCCAACCGGGAGCGGCTTTGTAGAGCTTGTGTAACTTTGGAGCATCTGCAATCTTCGGCCCCTGGCCGAAAAGCGTCGTCCACAGTTCCAATCTGTCTACGAGTATTTAAACAGCGGCGGGTCAGTTGCAACTGAACTCGAAGTTTACTGCCATTTGAACTGCAACCGGCACTCCGAGACGTGTGCCAGGCCGAAACGTCACGGATTGAAGTGCTCTAATTGCGCTTTCGTCCAAACTGGGTTCCAAGGATTTCGTTACCTTAATGTCCTTCACAAATCCGTTGGCATCTACCACGAACTTCAAATTCACCTCTCCTCTTGGATGGGTGCTGCGCCCAGCGTCGGTGCATGAGGCCTCCGGAAGCCTAGAGGCGGCCACTGGAGCCGTCACATCGCCTCCCACGTGATATACCTGTTGATTCTCCGTTTCTACGGAAGTGGGAAGACTAAACCGCTTCAGCGTATCGTTTTCCAGCTCAGTGCCCTCGATGACGGTTATTCCTGTATTGGACTAGAGCCTATTAACTTTATTCCTTTGGAATCAAAGGAATATCAAGGCGACCCATGCTCGCTGAGGATGGAAGGACAGGAAACAAGGGACAGAGCGGGTATCTGTTCACATTGATACATTCTCAAGCCCAATCTGCTGAATCCGGAGCTGCGTCGGAAACAAACGGCATTTGAACTTCATGGCGACACGCGGTTCACGGCCGGAATCCTGTCAGGATTCTCAAGCAGGAAATGGGGGTCGATGCGGGCGTCATGCCAGCGGACGCCGAACCACAGATGTGGTCCCGTGGCGCGCCCCGTCGCTCCTTCCCGGCCGAGTGTCTCGCCCCTCTTGACTTCCTGCCCGGCCTGGACCTTGATCTCGGAGAGGTGGAAGTACATGCTGATGAGGCCGTCGCCGTGGTCGATAAATACGGAGTTGCCCTCGAAGAACATTTCCTTGGCCAAGACTACGGTTCCGCCCGCAACCGCCAGGATCGGTGAGCCCACCGGCGCATCGTAGTCGGACCCCATGTGAGCCTGCTCGGCCAGCTTGCCGTTGTAGACCCGCTTCACGCCGAAGGACTTGCCCCTGGGCAGCGGTCTCACCGGCTCCCCAAGGGGCAGCGTAAACTTCGCCGGTCCCTCCTTTCTCATCCAGATCTTGCTCAGCAGCGCCCGGTCGCGCGCATCGCGCCTGAGGTCCTCCGGCGAGGGGTTGGCTTGCGGAATGTCGGGGAGAGTGATCTCTTCTGTGCCGTAATCATTAGGCTCCACAGAGATGCGGGCGAACTGTTTTGGCCCGGAGCCCGAGATTGCGATCGCTATGGGGCCCGGTTTGTCCAACAGGTCAATCGGGTAGTAACAGGTTCCCTCCAGCGCGGCCCAGGAGCGCGCTCTCATGCTGCAGCGCTTTGCGCCCGGCGCTACCCAGCGGACCAGCGTGCCCGGATTCGCTGAGATGGTGGCCTCATGTCCTTGTGCAGTCGAGACCGGAGTCGGAATCAGGCAGGCCAGCGCCAACGACCCAAAAAGAACTCCGCGGAGATGGATGAATATCATGGATTCCCCCTTGCAGTGAGAGTGTGCGAAGCCGGACCCAAACGGCGCGCGAATTGACAAGCCCAGGGCTTTTTCGAATCCCGTTTTCGAATTCAGGACAGCTACATGTCGGTGCGCGCGCACGGGGCCAAGATCGTTGAAAAAGCTAACAGGTCGAGACTTAAGCTTTCTGTTCAAAAAAGCACAGCTGCCTCATCGAAAAGGGCCACTTGCTCCTATAGGCGTTGCCGTGCGCTCTTCCCTTCAACTCCCGCGCCAAATCACGAGGAAGACACCAACAGCCGACCTGTTGGCCATAGCAGGACTTGCCGAAGCTTTTTGCTGTTTCAATCCGAGCGTGCCAGAGTATCCTTGCTCCCCGCTTCCCCGTGGCCTGCTGCTAAGCCATCTCTATAAGCGCCGGGGCGGGTAGCTAACTCAGGCCCTGGTTTACAAGAGGCCCCGAGGAAGACCATCAGGGACCTGGAGGCCTCGAACGTCGTTTTGGAACGCCTCGGCCCGGAGCAGGTGAAGGCCAGGGCCCCGGAAATCTTTGCTCTCTACCTCCAGGTGCATGAGCGCCAGAAGCTGCGGTTGGTGACCATCGGTCCCCAATGGATCCCTGCACTCGCGGCCAGTTTCGGCGACGATTTCCATACCGTCATCGCCCGGCCCAGGGAGGGCAACGAGCTGTTGGGCTTCGTGAACGTGATCCGGGACGGCGACAGCGCGCACGGCCTCTACATCGGTTTCGACAAGGCCACGGCGGCAAGGGGATCCCTTTATATCTCGGATTGGTGTACGCCGGCGTCGGCGAGGGCATTGAGATGGGGGCTGAGCAAATGTCTTTGGGCCGCACCGCCCTCGCCCCCAAGGCCCAGATTGGCGCCAAAGCCCAGCCCATGTATGGCAACCTCCGGCACCGGAACCCTGCCCTCAACCTCGCTGTACCGTCCATCCTGGCGCTGCTCCCCGCGCCGGACGAGCCTCCCGAGCGCCATCCCTTCAAGAGCGTGGCGTCCAGGGGCAATCTGAAAAGGCCTTGAAGCATCTTTAGAGCGGAACCACGGTAACCGTGTCCCGATGAGATTTGTACAAGGTCGCCGCTCCGTTGAAAACGCAGGGAAGGAACAGCGAAAGTGGCTCGACGTGTTGGGCGTCTTCATCGCTTTTGGCGGCCCGCAGGGCCATTGGGACTCCCTGATGGTCGCGTCAACTTCCACCCCAACGACAAAGGCCCGTCGTTGGGGACCCCGGACTTGGGTGCTTTGGCTTCGAGATACAGCATCCCTGGTTCCACTGTAGACGGCGGATCCTGGTTCGCTCCAGAATCCCGTGCTGGTTCTGTTGAGGAAGCGTTCAGCTCCAAGAATGGTAAAAAGCCGTCGGCACGTGGGCTGTGGTGGGAGTATGATCAAAACAGTACACAATCTCGCCTTCTCGCCTCCCGCATTCTAAGCACTGCCCCAGACGAGCATCATTCAAGTACGCAACGGAACGACTGGAGCTGCGATGAGCCTCCTCAAGAAATGCGATCCAGACTATCGTCTGTCTGCGAGTCGCAATCAGAGCCGACATTCGTTCAGGCCGGTGGAACAAGCCGGTAGTGCTAATTTTTCAGAGATCAAGCCGGACGGACCATGGGCGGGCAGACCGACTTTTGTCGACGACTTCACACGGGAACATTCTCTCCCTGGCCCGCGCATCAGTTCGATCGAGATTTCAGGCAGTTTTTGAACCACGACCGCATCCAATCTGCGGTTGGACCGGCAGAAGGCCGGAGAGGCGCGGATATGAATTGCCCCATCTGCAGGGACCTGGCACAAGCTTTTGAGGCTGGGCACAGCGAGTACATCGAGGCTTGTTCCTCAGCAAGCTATGGGATCAGCAAGAGGCTTGCGGCCAAGAAGAATGTCGATATGGAACGCGCCAGGTACGAGTTGGAAGAGCACCGGCTTGTATGCGTGTTCGCCGTCGGGGTGCTTGCACTCTTGCCGGAACGGAAGCTGTCAACGAGTTTGAGACGACTGGCGGCATAGCGAGCGCTGGATCGCCTCCTGAGTGGACATTCTCCCCGCCGAGACAACGCAGAGGCTGTTCAGCGTTTCAGTTGACGTACACGGCTATCGCGGTCTTCGAAAGGCCGATGGCCCAGCCTGTCATGGATTAGCAGGCGAAGACTGCGTTATTTATGAACTCCCCAGTTTGAGGGTCAATCGGACCAGGCATACATCACAGAATGGGCCTTGCTGCCGCCCGTCTGCCCCGGACCGTCGCTTTCGCCGGGACGGCAGTCAACTTACGGTTGGCAACTTCCGGTAGCGGGTCAGTTTGAAGGAGCATTCCCTCAGGGGCTAAAGCCCGCGGTTTCGTTGCTCGATTTGACGTACGGGCTAAAGCCCGTACCCTTCAGGGCTATTGATTCCTGCATAAATAATGTCCTTGCGCCGTCCCTACGGGACTCCGTAACGAACTTTTGGAATCCCTTTCCCCACGCTGAAGCGCGGGGCTAACCAACTCTGCGCCTTCGGCGCGTTTGTCCGGACATTACTTATGCAGTCCTCAATAAAGCCCTCGTTGATTCTGCTGCACTTGCGGCACGCGACCCGGCCCCGGCCCGGCCCCGACCCAGTGGGTACCCCGGCGCCCCGGTACCCCCGGCTCCCCGGTGCCCCGGTCGTGCCCTGACACTTTTTGCAGCTCCGAGCGCGTTTTTCCGCAGCCTGTGAAGCCCGTACCCTTCAAACTGACCCATTACCCAACCACCGTATTGCCAGTCACCCGGGAGTATGCTGAAAACGGGTAGTAGCGACACCTATGGCAATGTCGGCCGGTAATCCGATTCGAAATCGCAGTATTTCAGCTTAGTCATGCCAACCCATTTCCATCTTTTTGGACCGGTACATCTTGCCATCCTCGGCGCGATCGTTCTTCTTGCAGCCATTCTTGCGGCAGTCCAGCGAGAGCTCTCGCCCGGATTCAGATGGCTGCGAGTTGGCCTGGCAACCACACTTCTGTTGAACTCGGCACTGTATTACGGATATCTTGCCGCACACGGCCATCTTACGTTTCCAGATCACCTTCCTCTGGAACTCTGCGACGCCACGCTGTGTCTTGTCATTATCGGGTTATTCACCCTCAACCATGCGATCTTCGATCTGGCCTATTATGGCGCACTGGCCGGAACTTCGATGGCGCTGCTCACACCTGACCTCTCGGAGTCCCTTTCCTCCTTCACGACAGTGCAGTTCTTTGTCAACCATGGCCTCATTGTGACCGCCGTTCTCTACCTCGTGTGGTCCAGACAGGCGCGGCCACGACCCGGGTCAGTCGGCAGGGCGATGCTGGCCTTGAACATCTTTGCCGCCATCGTCGGCACATTCAATTTCATCTTCAAAACAGACTATATGTCCCTATGCGCCAGGTCTGAGACTGTGACGCTCCTCACTTTCCTTGGACCCTGGCCCTGGTACATCGTGGCTTGCGAAGGCGTCGCATTCGGCTTATTCCTGCTACTGTATCTTCCATTTCGGCAATCAGCATCGAACGTGATGTAGTGGAGAGAGAATCGCGGGAATAACCGGGTAATAGTTCCATTCCCCGTTTGCCGACGGTCCAGGAGTTGGCCAATTCGACGACTGTCAGGATTGACTTCGTTTCCACATAAGACCCGATCGTTCTCTTTGGCTGCAATTCCGAGCGGTTCAGAGGTCGCTGTATCTGCAGGCGGCTTTGGGTCCGTTTTTGCGAATTACGATACCGCCGCTGAAGTGGACATCAAAGGCAATGCCGATACGGCACGCTTTTCGCAGCGGCGTAGTCAGCCCTTGAAGGGTGGATGTAACACACGCGAACCGAACTTTCCAGTCTTTCGGGCCTTGCGGTTGAATTCATCGATATTCCGCCGATTGAAAGTGACACTGAGGTACGCCCAAACAAGACAGCCAACGACTATAGGGAGAAACCATTCCATGCGCATAGGAAAACCTCTCCACGCCCAACAGCATACTCTCAATCTGGGCTAGTGGAGCAAGATGGTTGTGCTCTGACCCGATATCGAGTTTCCGGCGCGCGGGGCAGTCCGGTGAGGTTGATCACCTCCCCGAACCTCAGGAACGCGTCAGAGCCAACCCTGGGATACCGGTCTGATTTGCCCTGAGAACTTTGCCCGAATGGAACCAGGGCTGTTGGCTCTCATTGCCGCAGCGAAGAGAAGGGAGAGGGTTGCGATGAATCCACGCAGACTGGGGTATCAAACTTCTAACGTAGGATGCAAGGAATTGCGTGCTAACATTCTGGAGAGCTGATTGTCCCAAGCGCCTTCATGAGAATTGTCCGGCATTGAGATTGCGGCAGAGTTCACTTGTCAAACAGGCAATGCTCTGCTGGTAAGCAGCGACGGTACCCTCGCGCAACGACTCCGAAGGCTGCCCAGATTTCGCGGATTCGGCAATTACACCACAGATTGCATTCGACGGCAGGTGATAGCGTTTTTAATGAAACGGTGCGTATGACGCAAGATTTTGCAGCGGCAAACGACCAAAGGGGAAGCCAGCGATTCAGGATGAGTGTCCCCCTTACTGTTTTTGTAGGGGATCGCGAGATTCCAGCCTATTCCCGGGACCTGAGCAACCGGGGAGTGTATTTCTATCTGGCCTTGGCCGACAGTGCACTGATCGATCGCGATTTTGAATTTCAGATCGAATTACCTTCGGAGATTACGCTTTCAGGCAGTTGCCCGATTCGATGCCGGGGCAGCTTGGTCCGCAAGGAAATAACCTCGGAGAATCTGACAGAGGCAGGGATAGCCGCGAAGATTCTAGATTATTCGATTCTCTAGGGGGCTATCTCCACCGCTTCGAGTTTGCGCAAGGCGAGAACGCGGTGGTCAACGAGCCAGCTCTCTTTAGCAAATGCGTTTAGCGTTTGCAAATTCCACATGGAGATAGGACAATCCAACGCCCGTACCCTGTATCGGCAGGTCGCGGTGACCAAAGTGAACGCGGGACTGTAAATGTTGTCTTGGCCTTGCAATTTCCTTCAGGAGCGGTACCATTCAGGCAAATCGGTGTTGAAAAAGGAGATTCCGACTGAGAGAATCTTCATCGCTACTGCCTTGTGCTGTGAAGGAGACGCAACCGGAGTTGACCAAAGCAAGCGAAACTGGTGGAAAGCGGCTGCAAGCTACCGCGCCCCAAGGCCGCCGCTGCTCTGGAGCGGGGATATGAGCGGGGGTTAGACCATGAAAACACGGACCCAGAGATCGATGACTCGGAAGTTGGGGATCTGCGCCCTGGTCCTGGCCGGCCTGGTGCTGGTCCTCACACACCAGGGCGTCCCAGCGGTGTGGGCTCGGACGAACAGCGAGAGCAAGCCCATCCTCATCCACGAGGCCATCGACGAAAGCAAGCTGATCAGGCTTCGGGGCAACACGCGTCCTGAAGCCAACGCTAAAAACGACCGCGGCCGCGTGGAAGACAGCTTCCCCATGGAACATATGCTGCTCGAATTGAAGCGGGCGCCCGAGCTGGAGCAGGAGTTCGACCAATACATCGACAGCCTCACCGACAAGAGCTCGCCCAACTTCCACCAATGGATCATGGCGGCAGAACAGGGGGAGAAATACGGTCTGGCGCAGCAAGACCTCGACGCCATCACGAGCTGGCTTCAGTCCTACGGCTTCACCGTCGATTACGTCTACCCCAACCAAATGGTGATCGACTTCTCCGGCACAGCAGGTGAAATCCGCAAAGCCTTCCACACCGAGATCCATCACCTCGAAGTGCGGGGTGAGCATCACATCGCCAACATGAGCGATCCGCAGATTCCCGAAGCGCTCGCGGGTGTTGTGGCCGGCATAGTCTCCCTGCACGACTTCAAGCCGCAGCAGATGCGCGTCCCGCTGGTTCGCACGAACTATACGTTTTCCGGTTGCGGCGGTAACTGCTACTCGCTGGTGCCGGCGGACCTGGAGACCATCTATAACCTGAATCCTCTCTACCGGCTGGGAATCAACGGTACAGGCCAGACGGTTATTGTGGTGGAAGACAGCGACACCTACTCCAACGATGTAGCCACCTACCGCAATACTTTTCTGAGCAAGTGGTCGGGCACCGTGACCACCACTCACCCGAGTGTCGGCGGCAACTGCAACGATCCGGGCACCAACGCGGCCGACGGCGAGGCGGACCTGGATGCGGAGGTAGCCAGCGCCATGGCGCCCGATGCGTCCATCGTGGTAGCGACATGCCGCGATACCACCACCTTCGGCGGCCTGATTGCTGTCGAGAACCTCGTCAACTCCACCACCCCCCCGGCGATCATCAGCCAGAGTTACGGCGAGTGCGAAGCCATCAACGGTAATGTTTCCAATTTAGCCTTTAAGACGGCATTTCAAACTGGGGCGGCGGCGGGCACCTCCATCTTCGTTTCTTCCGGCGATGCCGGCGCCTCCGCTTGCGCAGGCAACCTCGGCGACAGCACCTACACACCAACGGGCATAGGCATCACCGGCTGGGGTGAAACCGTCTACAACGTCTCGGTCGGCGGAACAGACTTTGAGGACGCATACAACGCAGCCAAAGGAAGCCCTGTCATCCCCATCAGCACCTACTGGAACTCGACCAACACCGGCACTGACGGGTCGGCAAAGTCGTACATTCCGGAGATTCCCTGGAATGATTCCTGTTCCGGCTACCTGCTCTATAACTATGAGGGAGCAGGCGCCGGATACGGCTCGGGCGGAGAGTGTAATACCAGTTCGAATTTCCGCCTCACCGCGGCTGCCTCCGGAGGCCCGAGCTCCTGCGCCACCGGGGGAGGGGGAACGGACCAGACTAGCCATTCGTTCGTTGACGGAACGTGCATGGGGTACGCCAAGCCCTCGTGGCAGTCCGGCATCTTCGGTAATCCTGCCGACGGCGTGCGCGATATTCCCGACGTTTCGCTCTTTGCCTCGAACGGCATCTGGGGGCATTACGTCACCGTCTGCTTCTCGGACACTACCCAGGGGGGGACGTCCTGCTCAGGTGCGCCAAGTACCTGGGCGGGCTTTGGGGGAACATCTGCCTCTGCGCCGATGATGGCCGCCATCCACGCCCTGGTCAACGAGAAGTGGGGTAGCTCATGGCAGGGCTCGGGTGCGTCGCGCAGCGGCAATCCCGACCCCATCTACTATTCCATCGCCAAGAGCGAGTTCGGCTCGGGCGGCAACAGTTCCTGCTACTCCATCAACCAGCCGCCGCGTGAAGGCCTGGCATCCTCGTGCGCGTTTTACGACATCACCCAGGGCGACAACGACATTGATTGCGCAGATACCGGCTCTAGGGGCGCAGACAAAAACAATTGCTACCTGCCTTCGGGCACCTATGGTTCGCTCAGCACGCAAGCCCTGGTCAGCCCAGGCACCGTTACGGCGGGAGGCTCAGGCTACACCAGCGCCCCTACTTGCGCGCTGGGCGCGCCGAGCAATCTCAACGTATACCAATCTCCCGGAGGCACAACTCTATGGGGAGGCGGCGCGCAGGCGACCTGTACGGCTACCGTATCGGGTGGAGCCGTAACCGGCATCACCATCACGAATGGTGGCCAGGGATACGCCGGCGGCACGAGTTGCACGCTGACGGGCGGCGGAGGGACGGGCGCGACTTGCTCGGCCTCGCCAACTATCACCACTGCTCCTGCCTCTTGGCAACCAGCTTACGGCGCCACGCCGGGGTGGGACTTCGCCACCGGAATCGGCAGCGTGAATGCGTACAACCTGGTCTTCAACAGTGCATGGTAAAGAAAGGCAGCCGGCCGGCAGTCAGCAGCCGGCAGTAAAGAAACCAAGAAGCGAGGATCGAGATCATGAAGAGCACAAGCAGGTCGGTTTCCCGGCTGGGGGCGAGGCTCGTCATTCTATCTGTGACTTTGGCCTCAACGCTTCTGATGAACGGCCAGGAGGCGGAAGGCGTGCCATGGGATTGGAGTCACGATCACGTGGTTTTTTCCCATCCCGGCACGGCCGATGAGGCCATTCAGAAGGGCGCGTATGAGCACTGGCTCAAGATCGCCGCCGATCCCCGCTACATGATCCAGCTACATAAGCGAAGCGCAAACGCTTCAGGCGCCTTCCACCAAGGCTTATCGCAGGACGGTTCCGCGGCAAATCCCGAGGCACGCGAATCTGCCGAACAGCATTCAGACGCCGACGTTGAAACGACGGACGACCGCTCCGACACCATCGACATGACCCTCGAAGAACGGCAGGCCGCCCAGGTTGGCAACAGCGGGCTCCCCTTCGGACTTACCCGCGCCATCCTGCCTCCTCCCATCCAGCGAGCCGGCACGGCCCCCGTGCCCAGGCGGGCAGGCTCTCCTTGGCCCAGGATGAAGCGCAACCTCATCCAAACCGACTGGAGCGAGACCCTGGGCAACAACGGGACCGCCGGCTTGGGTCAGTTCCCGGCCACGTTCACCACCGGCTCCACAAGCTGCAACGATTTCGTCGTCTTCAACACCGGCCTGGCCGGCTCGTCTTCGCAGGCCAGCATCGTCGCCTTCAACAACCTCTATTCGAGCTGTAACGGTGGCACTCCCACCGTATATTGGGCCTACAACACCGGCGGCATCGCCAGCCTTTCGCCCGTCCTCTCTCTCAACGGCTCGCAAATAGCTTTTGTGCAGAGCAGTTCCAGCGTCGCCAGCCTTGTCCTGCTCACGTGGAAGGCGTCCAACGGCACTCTCACCAGCCCGGTCAGCCCCACACCCGAAGCCGCCGCGTCGTATAACGGCTGCACTGCGCCCTGCATGACCACGTTGACGCTCAAGGGCAGTCCCAACGACACGTACTCCTCGCCCTTCGTCGCTTACAACTCCGGCGTGAACACCAGCACGCTTTACGTCGGCGACGACGCAGGAGCGCTGCACAAATTCACCAGTATCTTTGCCTCCTCCGGCACCCCCGGCGAGGTAACGACAGGAGGCTGGCCGGTCACGGTCAATACCAACGCCTCGCTCGCCAGTCCCGTTTACGATGCGGTCAGCGCGAAAGTCTTTGTCGGCGACTATCTGCTCAGTTCGTCTTCGCCCTGCGAGCCTTCGTCCACCAGCTCCAACAGCCCTTGCGGTTACCTTTACTCCGTCAATTCTTCGGGCGCAGTCACCAAATCGGCGCAGTTGGACTATAACAACGGCATTCTGGACGGACCCATCGTCGACTCAACTACCGGGGAGGTCTACGTTTTTGCGGGAGACGATGGTTCGTCCAACTGCGCCGCGTCTACGACGCCCTGCGCTGCGGTGTACCAATTCCCGGTGAGTTTCAGCACCGGCGCCGGTGGAACCGAAGCCACGGTGGGCCCGGGCTACGAGTTCATGTTGTCCGGCGCCCTCGATAACGCTTACTTTACCTCGTCCGGCACCGGGCACCTGTACGTCGTCGGCAACACCGGCCCCGCGAACAACACTTTGTACCAGGTATCCATCAACAGCGGCGTCATGAACAGCGGCGCTGCCACCGCGGGCCCCGTCCTGTCCACCAACTACAGCAACAACTATTACGCAGCCGGCCTTCAGGTGACTGAGTTTTACCCCGGTGGCGCCAACGACTACATTTTCCTTGGTGTGCTCGCTTACGGTAACGTGAGCAGCTGCGTCACGGCCACGCTCGCCAGTGGCTGCGTCATCGGCTACAACGTGTACAGCGGCAGCGCGACGCTGACAGGAGCGTCCGTTGAAGCGGGCGGCACCAGCGGGATCGTGGTCGATAACGGCTCGTCAGGCGCGCAGAACATCTATTTCTCCACGCTCCTCAACCAAAGCTGCACCGGCGTCATGGGCGGCTGCGCCATACAAACCGTGCAGTCGGCGCCCTAGTGCCTGTTAGCACTACCTGAGCGGTGGCGCTGCCCGCTCCATAGTTCATAACAGGCTCTAGCGTAGAGAATCTGAAATTCATCGCATAAACTCGTTGAAGTTTTTGGATAACGGCAGCAAGTCAGCTCCCGCTTCGCGGGAATAGCGGGTCAGCAAGTCAGCGGAATGGTGCGGCGGGATGAGACCTCAGGCGTCGTTCACTGCAATGGCAAGGCGGCGCCGCAAGTCTTGCCGGTTCGATTTGCGATAGGAACTTTTGACTCATGACACTAGACCCATTGCACACTGAGCGGTTTCCTGGGAGGCACCAGCCGGTAGGAGTACTTGCGCTCTCCGAGCATAAGACCGCCGTGCACGACGTACCCCTCAGGGACCGATAACGCCTGACGGATGGGAGCATAAACGCCGGCGACACGAGTGAGGTAACCGGCCCAGCACACACCAAGGCCGCGGGCCTCTGCCGCTAATTCAAGAAAGGTCAGGGCAATGGCGCAATCATGCTTTCCCCAAGCGTAATCCGCAGGCGTGCAGACCACGATCACCGCGGGGGCATCACGCAGAATGAAGTCATATCCCTTTTCCCATTGCGCCAGCAGAGCCGGACTGATTTCCGAAGTCCGCAACCAGCTCATCGCCTTCACAGACAAGGCGTGCACCTTTGCTCTTTCTCCTACGACAATCCAGTGCAGCTTTTGGGAGTTGGAGGCCGTCGGAGCCCGCCGGGCCACGTCCAGCAGCGCCTTCAATGTTTTACGGGCAATGGGCCGGTCCTGAAACTCGCGCACCGACCGCCTGCTGATCAGAAAACCGTCGATGACCGTCGGACTTGGCAGTTTTTTGGACACAGGCAAGAAGGGTTCCTGCGGTAGACCGGAGTGAGCCAGAGCATCGTGGGGGCACACGGCAACGCAGTGGCCGCAGAGGATGCAATTGCCGTCCGCAACCTCTTCAGGAAACCCTCTTGTATTGAGAGTAAGGAACCTGGCCGGACAAACCGCCACGCAGGCGCCGTCTCCCTTGCACAGATTCGTATCAACTGTGATCTGGCTCACGATCGGTATTCCCCCCTGTCACCCCAGCCGAACCACTGAAAGGCTTTGAGTGCAGTGTACTCCCGGTGAAGTCACGGGTGTCTTTACGGCTTCCTCGACTTCAGCTTGATCATCTCGCCATCCACAGCGAATCTTCCATATCCGTGATGGTGAATCGTCTTCGGGTTCTTCTGCGCCGGATCAGTCCAGGCTTTGACCACTTCCAAAACGAAGAGGTTGAACTTGTTGACGAGCCGGGTATCGATCACCTTGCACTCAAGATTGGCAAAGCACTCAGCCACCAGAGGCGGCGCCACGCGCCCGGCCGGCGCGGGCGTCAGGCGGAATCTCTTGAATTTATCCACGTCTCTTCCCGAGCAGTTGCCGATTCCGACGACTTTCAGAGCCAGTTCCAGCGCCGGGATGGCAATCACGCACTCTTTCGCCGCCCGCAGTGCAGCAAAGCTGTAATTGGCGTTGCTTACAATACAGGCGATCAGAGGCGGTTCGAACTCAACCATCATGTGCCAGGACATCGTCATGATGTTGGCGCGGCCCTTGCGGGTGGTCGTCAGAAGGACCACCGGACCCGGTTCCAGCAACGGGTAGACCTTCGAAAAAGGCAGTTCTTTCATGGCTGCGTGGCTCCTCAACCCAGTCTGAAAGGTGCGATCAAACGCCTTCCATTGTAGCGGGGCTCTGTTAGCGGCGAGCAACGTATTAGTCCGATTGCCGGTTTGCTGGAGCTTCGAACACGCATGTAATCCGCATTTCCGGCCACATGGGCTTCCGGCACCGGAACAAACAGGTTCCGGTCCAGCCCCCTCCAAACTAGCCCCGCGTCAGGAAAATCGGCAGGCCCAGCTTGAGATCGTAAGTCGGCCGGTAGCGCTCTGTGTTGTACATGGTGGCGATGTCCACTTTGCGCGGCCCGAGTTTGGGATCGGGGATCGGCACCATCGCGTAGCAGCCACTGCTGATCGCCGTCATCAGGCCGGTCTTTCCCTCTTTCACGGCGTTCATCGCCATGCCGGCGAAGGTGATGGCCACCATGCGGTCGATGAAATCCGGGCTGCCGGAGCGCAAATCGTATGTCAGATCACTGACAATGGTCTCTTCGCCGGTGGCAGCCTTGATCTCGTTGCTCAGGTCCTCCGCCACGCTCATCTTCTTGCGGTGGCCGAAGGCATCGGCTAGGCCATATTCCTCTACCGTGTAACCTTCCCACTCTGCGCCCTCGGAAAGAATCACCAGCGAGTAGTTGCTGGGATTGTTGTGCTTGTCGGCGACCAGAATCTCGAGCAGGTGCTTCAGATTCACCTTGTACTCGGGAATGCAGCAGCGCAAGGACGTCACATATGCGGTGTAAAGAGCGGTGTAGCCTGCGTCGCGGCCGAACACCCGGAAGATGCCGATGCGCTCGTGCGAGCCGACCGTCGTCCGCTGCCGCTCGATGGCGTCCATGGCACGCGTGATGGCGGTTGAAAACCCTATGCAATACTCGGTGTTGCGAACGTCGTTATCCATGGTCTTGGGCACCGCGATCACCCTCACGCCTTGCCGGTCAAGTTCGGCGGCATAGCTAAGGGTGTCATCGCCGCCGATCGCCACCACGTAATCGAGCCCCAGCGACTCGATATTCTTCAGCACCGCCGGCGTCACGTCGAACACCGTGCTCGTCACGCCATTCCTGGTGGATTGCTTACTTGAAAACTGTTGCCCCTCGAGCGCCGGCGGCAGCGCCGGCATCTTGGTGGGATTGGTGCGGGAGCTGTGCAGATACGTGCCGCCCGTGCGATCGATAGTGCGGGTGTTCTCGCGGTTGAGCGGCTGGATATAGCGCGACCGGCTGGCCGGATCTTTCAGATCGACGTGCGTCAATCCTTCCCAGCCGCGACGGATGCCAAGAACCTCGTATCCTATTTCGGTTCCCCGGTAGACGGCCGACTTAATGACCGAATTCAGGCCCGGGACGTCGCCGCCTCCGGTGAGAATACCAATTCGCTTTGCGGACATGAGAACGCTCCTTAACAGAAATCTACGTTTTCAACTCTGAGCCACCAGGATTATTCTGCTCTTGAGCTGCTTCGCAAGTCCAGGCCCGCCTCAGCAGCCGAAGAGCAAAGCAATTCTGAGAGTCTGGCCTCTCGCCATGTAATCGAGGCCGTTCCTTCCGAGTTTCTCCCACACTGCTCAGCTGCATCATCGAGTCTTGTGGGCGTCCCCCACGGCGACCACCCCGGCAATATGCAGTCACGGCAGCTGCAGCTACTCAGGTCCAGCCTGGGCGGATTCCGATGTGCCAACGCCAAATGACTGCAGAGCAAGGTAACTCAAACCGAAGCGCTTGATATTGTCGTGTTGCTTCTCAAATTGGTCGAAGTGGCCTTCTTCATCGCCAACGAGGTGTTCAAAGATCTGCTTTGTTGCGGCATCTGCCTTTGTTCCGCATTCGATCGCCGCCTGGTTGTAAAAGTGGGCGCTCAACTCTTCCATCGCCATCGCTTTCAGAAGAATTGCCTCAGGATCGATGATCCTGTCCACGGAACCGGCCGGGACCATCTCAACATCGCCTTTAAGAAACAGGACTCGCTCAGCGAGCAGTTCAACGTGGCCCATTTCCTGGATGGCAGTCTTCTTGAAGAGCGACGCCAAGGGCTTGAAACCCTGGTCGTCAAGATGGAAATGGAAGTACATGTACTGGTGCACCGCCTGCAGTTCATCGGCGACCGCATGATTCAGGAGATGAATACTATCGGCACTTTTCATGGGTTTCTCTCCGCATTCCTGGTTCGTGGTCAGAAACTGGATCTATCGCAAAGACTCTCGATCTTACGACCCACCAGTCAAACAGCATACACCTGCGCGCGATTCCGCGCCCGGCGAGGCGCAAATTGTGGTGGCCACACCAATGCGATGGCCCACTTGACCTCAAAACCTCGCCGGCGGCAACCAGTATAGGATCAGGATGCGATCTGCATTGCACAGGTGAGCAGCTACGGGGATCGCCAAGTTCTGTGACCTGAATCACGGCAAGTCAAATCTGAAGGGATCGCGATCCTAAGCACGTTTGTTATCCGGACATTACTCTTCCCCTGAGGGATTGTTTCCGTGATACCGGTGATCCAAGCGCAACAGGCCTGAGAATGCATGGTTCTTCATTTCGATGTGGTTGTCATATCGCGCAGGCTTAGAGCGCAATCCGGTTCCTGAGGGGACAACTGACGTGCCGACAGTCCGAATCTGGCGCGTAAGTGCGCTTGTCTTGTGCTCCTGGCTCATCACCAGAGCTTTTTCGGATAATAGCCGGCTTCGATCAGGCGGCGTATGCTTTCGACAGCCCACGAGTGGTCCTCGCGGTAGGTAACACCAAACCAGGAATCAACACAGCGCAGGACTCTGACCCGCGCCTGCCCGGCCACAAGCAATTCATTCACCGTGCTGGGGATGTAGCATTCCGCCTCCAGATCCGAGCCGTTCAGTTGAAGAAACTTCTGAAAGTGCTCATCCAGTTGGGCAAACACCTGGGGAGTAAACCCCCACATGTTCATCGATACAATCTCATCCCCCGTGAGCCTCGTCTCGCGGCCTGCCGCATCGGTGTACCGGGCGTGCCCGCCATCGCGTTCGATACATTTCACTTCAAGAATATTTTCAAGATAGCCGTTGCCATCCACCTGGCACACGCCGCGCGCGACCGCGCCGAAGTCGGAAAGAGTGTTGCGCAGAACCAAACCGACGGTTGCATAATCCGATGTCCCGGACTGCAGATGACGTGCCAGCGCCCGGTAGCTTTCCGCTCCGTAAAAATCATCCACATTGATGACCGCAAAGGGTTCATTGACGGCGCCAGCGGCCATGAGAATGGCGTGCGTCGTGCCCCACGGCCTGGTGCGGCCGGCGGGCACATGAAATCCCCCGGGGAGTTTGGGGAGTTCCTGATAGACATATTCCACCGCAAGGCGCTTCTCAAACCGTGCGCCGATCCTTTCCTTAATCTGCTGTTCAATGTTTCTGCGGATCACGAATATGACCCTGCCGAACCCAGCGCGGCGGGCGTCATAGATGGAATAGTCCATGATGGCTTCGCCACCGGGACCAACCGGTTCGATCAGTTTCAGGCCGCCGTAACGGCTGCCCATACCGGCTGCCAGGACGAGAAGTGTTGGGTTGGCCATGTTTTTCATCCTTTCTCAGAGTTTAGTCATGCGGGGTTATTTGGGGCATGCTGTTGGGCGTGAGCGCTTCAAACGGGGCGAGAAGAAAGGCGTGTAGTTGTTGCACTCGAGGCGCAAGGAGCAGGCGACTCTGAACCTTCCGCTTCAAGCCATTTCCATGCAGTTTGCGGGTGAGAAGGCTCAATTCAAAGGTCTTCGAGCGAGCGTGATTTTCTGCCTGAACAGTGGTCTCCATGGCGAGAAACCTCTAGAGCGGAACCAGGGTAACCGTGTCCCGATGAGATTTGTACAAGGTCGCCGCTCCCTGATGGTCGCGTCAACTTGAGTGCTGTGGCTTCGAGATACAGCATCCCTGGTTCCGCTGTAGTACGGCGATGCGTGGAGGAAACCTTCACTGAAGCTGCACTTCCCGTACACGCGCTTTTGTACGCAGAAGTGTACCACTCCCCGAGATGAATTGGGGAGATCAAGCCCGAGGTTGCGGATCTCGGCGCCAAGTTGCTCTGTGGCGTGGGGCCTTGCGCGTAGCGGGCGGGAGCGCAGAGTACTTTTAGATCGCTCAGCGGGGATCCTTATCGTAGCTTAACCGCAGGAGATCGGTATGAGGGTTTCTACTCAGCAAACACCCAAGGATTGGCTCTCTCTTTCATCATTGGATTTCCAGGAACCATGGCAGCCGAACATAGCAAGGAAAATGGATGGCACAAGTTTACCGTGTCGATACCGCGATAGAGTCGAAGCGCACCGCAGTATCTACATCGACGATACCGGAACTTACGATTATCCCCAACAGACCAGCTTTGAAACCCGGAGTCTGACCTGCGTCCTTCCACGCTGAGCCATGGCTTGAGAATTGAGCAAGAATCAGCGACTGCCTGCGTTGCAGACGAAGCCATACGGGCTTCATCATACGGCCATATGTGACGATCGGCTGCTCCAGGGGAGAATCGAAAACTGCTTTCACATCGCCTGCGTGATCCCTGACCGTCATCACCGACACCATGAACTGGACTCATGGCAATCATGCCATCCATTTTGGCATCGATGTTAGACCGGCTCAGTACAGCCAGCGCATCAGCAATGCGGCTGGGAATAGCGTCAACCTATCGGTGGGCAAGGCATGGACGCAACAGTGGGATACGGTTGTGACCGGGGGCGCTACCGGCATTTCCACATCTGCCGGATACAGCGGAAACTCCGTCGCATCCATGCTGCTCAGCACCTGGGACTCGGGCAACGCAACCACCCAACCTAACAACTTCTATTCGTTCAAGTACTACGCGGCGTTCTTTCAGGACGACTGGAAGGTGCGCCCGAATCTTACCATTAACTTGGGCCTGCGCTGGGACAAGCCCATCAACGGCAGCGTCGATCGCGAAAACCGCCAAGTCTCTACGTTCGATACCACGGACGTAAACCCGATCAACAGCATGGTCAACACTTCGGGCCTTCCCATCAACGGCGCTCTCCTTGGCGGCATCACCTTCGCCGGCGTCAATAAAAACCCGCGCGCGCCATTTGCTCCCATCAACTACCAGCTAGGGCCTCGCGGCGGCTTTGCCTACACCTTCAATCAGAAGACCGTAATCCGTGGCGGCATGGGCCTTTACTATGCCGATAACGGTACCACAGTGTCGCCGCCGCAGACTGGATTCCAGTCGACCACAACCTATACCGGGTCACTCGACGGCGGCGCAGCATCGTGCCCTGGGCAGATGTGGGCCTCTTCGCCGGCGCTCCGGAGACGCGGCGGCTGACGGCACGGGTTTATGGCGATGGCTCCTTGCCCTTCACGCTCACCAAAGGCAAGGACTCGATGCGTCTGAGTTGGAGCAATGGGCGTGGAAACGCAGAGGGCGGGAGCGGTTACGACCTGCACACCTGGAAGCAGATGGGCTGAAACCGGATTAAAATGAAACGAGTTTCAATCGAATATGAAATTATTGTGTCTCCTTCAACGGCTCGGATGCCGGGAAACTCCTCCAATTACTGACTCGAGGTTCGTCCATGAATACCGATTGCCGCTTCGCCGCTGCCGCTCTGCAATTTCTGTTTACCTGTCTTGTTCTCAATGCCGCTGCCGGCGCGCAATCGCGCCCCGCCGATCTCGTGGATCCTCTCGTTGGCACTGCCAATGAAGGACAGACCTTCCCCGCCGCCGGCGTGCCATTCGCGATGACCCAATGGACTCCGGCTACACGGGATGGCCAAAGAAAGGGCCTGGTACCGTACTACTTTGCGGACACTCAGTTCCACGGATTCCGCGGGTCGCACTTTCTCTCCGGCTCAGCGACACAGGATTCTGGCTCAAGCACTCTGAAATTGCTCGTGGAGGTAGGCTGGTTTTCGAAATGTCCGGCCAGCCGAATGCCTCGTGGCCCCCTTCGACTCAATGTCCAAAAGGACTGGAGAAATAGGGTCCGAAGATTGGTGCAACGCGGTGGCGGTGAGTGCAAATCGGCAAGTCACTCGCCGACCTCGAGGAACTCCAAACTTCCGGGTCACCGGAATTAAGCGGCCAATATACTTAGATCCCACCACGAAGGCTTTGGCTAAGAAGCTATATCTTCTTTCAGCGGGGTTTTTCTTCAGGAGGAGGGACTCCGCTTCTGGCTCGTGGTCTTGGAGGGTCAACGCCGTGGCGGAGTCCCTTTGAGGCTACGGTCCTCTTTATCTCAGTTTCCGTCTCGCTAGGCAAGCTTCATCCGGTACGACGATCGGACGGTGACCTACGACTACGGGGAGTTAGATGAAGTTTCACTGGCCTACGCGGTGACTATCCACAAGTCGCAGGGCTCGGAGTTTCCGGCGGTGGTCATCCCGACGGCTATGCAGCATTACATGTTATTGCAGCGCAACTTGATCTATACCGGTATCACCCGCGCCAAACGGCTACTGGTGGCGGTCGGACAGAAGAAGGCGCTGAGCCTCGCCGTCAGGAATGATCAGTCACACAAGCGATACTCCGGGCTTCTGAGCAGCTTGAAGGAAACAGGCCGGTGATGGAGTTGTATCCATAAAAGACATTCGAGTCAGGCTGAGAGAAGCCCAAAGCGGTAGCTCCCAGAGTCCCGTGGCCAGGCCCGCGAAGGCGAGCCTGGTGACAAAGCCGATCGCAGCGCAAAAGGAGAGAATGTCCAGACCAAGCAAGCTCGAAGCTTGAATCGAAGGCGGCAGGTTCTTCTTCAGAACTCCTCATTTGGGCTTGCCAGCGGCGGGCTGATCGTAGGGACGCATGATCGGATTTGCGCTCGGCATGGATCCCGCCGCCAAATAGATGTGTATTCCTGAGATCCCACTCGCAACCATGGTCCGTGATCTGCTTGACGATGTAACCGATCCCGCCCCCTGCGGGATCAAATGGTTCGACCACCGCCAAGTCGCCGCCAACGGATTTGGTTCGGCCAACCCCTGCTTTCCATGTTTTGGCTACGAGTTCGGACGAGATGGGTTTGGCCGCGGCAAATGCAGCGTGGTAATGCAGGGGAACAATCGCCCCGGCCTTCGACCGGGTCTCCGTCCATTTTCCGCTGTCTGCACTCACAGAATCATTCACTGTCAAAGTCACTCCACTTTTATGTATGGATTCGAAATGACTGAAGTGCGGTAGACCCCTCACGTCTACGCGCCATCTAAAGGGTGGACACGGGATTCCCGAATCAGAATGCCGGCGGTCCCAGCTTCCCAACGAAAGCCATCGATTCTTCCGCTACCTGCTCAGCTCTGGATAGTCGGTATAGCCGTGTGGTCCCGGTGTAAAGAAGGTGGTGGAATCCGGAAGGTTAAGCGGTATATTGCCCTCAAACCGTGCTGGCAGATCGGCGTTGGCGATAAAGAGCTGGCCAAATGCTACCGCATCAGCCTCACCGGCCTGGATGACCTGGTTAGCCAGCGCGAGGGTATATTTTTCATTGGCAACGTAGATGCCGCCGAATTGTCTCTTAAGTTGCGGACCCAATCGGTCGGGCCCGAAGTACTCGCGCGCACACAGGAAGGCGAGCCCGCGTCTGCCGAGCTCACGCGCTACATAGCCAAAGGTGGCTGCCGGATCTGAATCATGCATGTCGTGTGAATCGCCACGCGGCGCCAGATGCATGCCCACGCGCTTGGCGCCCCAAACGGAGATTACCGCATCGGCGACTTCAAGCATGAACCGGGCGCGGCTTTCTATCGATCCGCCGTATTCGTCGGTGCGATGATTGGAGCCGTCCTCAAGAAACTGGTCGAGCAGGTAGCCATTGGCGCCATGTATCTCCACGCCGTCAAAGCCAGCCAGTTTCGCGTTCTCAGCTCCCTTGCGGAAAGCCTCGACGACGCCCGGAATTTCGGACTTCTCAAGCGCGTGCGGCGTTACATACTCAGTAATGGGGCGCACCAGGCTTACGTGGCCGGCAGGCCGGATAGCGCTGGGAGCAACCGGAAGTTTGCCCTCCAGAAAACGCGGGTCTGAGATGCGGCCCACATGCCATATCTGTGCAAAGATGCGACCTCCTGCTCCGTGCACCGACTCAGTCACCAGCTTCCAAGCCTCGACTTGCTGCGGCGACCAAATACCGGGTACATTCGCGTAGCCAACGCCCCGCGGCTCAACCGGGATGCCCTCGGAGATAATCAGGCCGGCACTGGCACGCTGTGTGTAGTATTCGACCATCAGCTGCGTGGGAACGTGGTCAGACGTGCCGCGCAAGCGAGTAAGCGGGGCCATAATGACCCGATTCGGCAGGTGGATGTCGCCGATCTGGATGGGATCTAACAGAGAAGCCATAGAGTGAGTCCTTGAGGAAACGTGTGTTGCTGCTTTAGATGTTCCAGACAGGTGAAAGATGCGCCCTGCTGTGGATTCAAGATGAATCTGAGGTTTCAAGAGGGATCGCCGCGAAACTCTGCGGATGCACTAAGTCTACAAAATGCACAGGTCGGGCGCGTTTAACCACACTGCAGTCTTCGCTGCGGGCGGGTTTTCGACCCTCAACCGGCGGCGACGATCCACGCGCGCGCTTGCGCGGCCTCCGACGTCGGAAACACCCTCATCGCGCCGGGCATAAGGAAGCTAAAAAACCGCACCGTCTGCTTGATCCATTCGACGTCCGTGACAACCGCGCTCCGCTCCCAGCGCGTGAGGTGTTCCATCCCAACCTTGAAGTCTTCCCAGATAGTGCCGGGATCATATCCGGCGAAATCCGCGGCGGTTTCATAGTAGAGCCGGATCTTGTCCTGCCTCTTGAGCAGATTCATAACGGCCGGAACCACGACAGCGTCATAGTCCCCTTTCGTTACGTGTCCTTTACAGACGAAGGCGAGAACGTTGTCAGGAAAGCTGTTTAGCTGCTCAATCATGGGGCATCCTCCATTGTGCATTTTGTAGTGCGAAGCCGCCGCCTATGCGGCAGGTCCATTTTCCTTGCAGGCAAATTCCGGCTCTACCGTAGTTGTTGCGTCCGGTTACTGCAAGCAACGCTCTATCCGTTTCCCACTGGCGTGCGAACGATTTCTACGGAGCATTTAGCGTGGCGCGCAACGGATTCCGCCACGCTTCCCAATAGGAAACTCTCGATGCCTCTCTGCCCATGCGAACCAACCGCAATGAGATCGGCGTGCCATTCGGCTGCGGTATCGAGGATGCTCACTCTGACGTCACCAATCTCGACAGCGGTGTGCGCCTTAAATCCCACTCTTCGCAGCTTCTTTGCAATTCGCTCGACCAATGCACGGGCCGGCTTTTTCTGATCCTCCAACTCGGGAGCGTAGCCTTGAGCCATTTCCGGCGGAGCCATGGCAGCAATCGGTTGCAGAACGTGCAAAACCAGAACTTCGGTATTCTTAGGCCGAAACTGGTTCACAACAGCCTGAATCACATTTTCTGAGAACTTTGAATTGTCAATTCCTATTAGGACTTTCATCACTCCTCTTCCTTAACGGGCAATAGGGCGTGCCATCAGCCGGGCGATGAACGGAAAACGATCCAGTCTCTTTGTGGGCATTGCCCAGACTCTGCCGCGCCATTTCGGCTCCAGACAAAGGCTCCGCATTTACGTCGTAAGTATCAAACAGGCGGTTGTGGAAAGCCGGTCACAATTGCTCATCCACGAGACTCTCGACCTCGGGCTGGTATCCGCCACAACATCCAAAGGGAACGAAAGGCGCAAGCGAATCAAGTGTTCAAAAAAGCACAGTCTTTGCTCTCATGGCAAAGGAAAATAGGTGTTCAGTCACTCTCATGGTCCGGCAAGGAGCCCGTCATGCCTAAAGCCCATGCCTTTCATTCCGTTCCCAAGAAGGTTCTGTTGCCAATTGACTTTAGCCCGTCATCCAAGGCGGCTTTGGAGATTGCGACGGACTTGGCTCTGCATTTCCATGCCGAGCTCTTCCTTGTGAATGTCGTTCCGCTCTTCTCGACCTTTACCTCCGAATATGCTGTTCCCCAGGTGCAGTTTCAACAAGAAGAGAAGACGCGTGCAGAGCGGCATCTGGCGAAGGCCTGTGCAGTCCTCACAACCAAAGGAGTCAAAGCAGGTTCCAGTGTCGAAGTCGCGAATGACATAGCCGGGTGCATCATGGACGTGGTTGAGCGCGAGCATATCGACCTGGTCGTGATCTCCACGCACGGCATCTCTGGCTGGCACCCGCTGGTCTTCGGATCGATTGCCGAAAAGGTTGTCAAACTCGTGCAATGTCCGCTTTTGCTTCTTCGCTCAACCAAACCCGGTGCGAAGACTGCGCCAGGGCGCTCCACTAAATGGTGGTAGCAAAGACGGAGATACACGTTGACGACTATGAGTGCAGGCGGCGTCTTCCTCCGCATCATCAAAGATCAGAGGTAGCAAAACTGACCAGAATCTCCTCGCAAGAGAGTTTATAGTGAAAACAGGAGGAATCAACCATGCCGGAACAATTTGAGAATCCTGAGGCAACAAAGCTGGAAGACGAGACGGTCTCGAGCGAATCAGCCGAAAAGGCAGTTGAGCGCATTGCTGAAGAAGCGGCCCAGAAATCCACGCTCACGGAACATAAATACGACAAGGATCATAAGATTATCTCGATTTGACAGGCCGGCCGGGCTTTTGGCCGCCGGCCGACACCGTGTAGCCATTGAGCGTAACTCGGCTCCAGCAACGCCGCCAGTGGCGCGTCGCCTCGGCATTTGCATCCTTTCGGAGGGCTCCTCGGCAGAAGCAACGATCTGCCCATTCGCGAGATCAGAGCTTCCCAGGGAGGCAACGGAACGCGATGGGAGAATATCGGCTCGAAGTGGCCGATGTCTTTCATGCTCATCAGAACCAGGTCCTTCAACGCTGGGGCCATGTTGTTTCCGGCCAGCAGGGGAAGGTCGTGCGCGACATCGGCCTGTGCCGCACGGCCGCCAACGATGAGTGCAACGACCCGTGTCCCCCGCGATTCCTCCAGCCAAACCGCAAAGCCGCTGCAGAGCATCGCGGCGCTATGGCGCTCCACTGGCCACAACGGCGGGTCCCATCTTGCGAAGCCGCACAAAGGCAGTATCATTCCAGCGGTTTAGCACCGCAAGAGAAGATTTCAGATTGAGCTGAGATGTACGATCGTCCCGGTGAACCTTTTCGACCATTTCCGATATTGAGCAAAACAGTACAGACTACTGCGTCGGTCCAGGCGCACGAATGGCATTATTACGACAGTGGCTTGACGCGGCGGATGAGTAGCTCAAATGACAAAGAATGCGAATAAGGAAGCCCCTGAACGACAAAAGCCGCTCTGGTTCCGAATTGGACAATTCCTGTTTTTTGTCGTCTTGGCAGTCGCCTTTTTTCTCCTTGCTCAAAGCATGGTGCGTCACCGCTTCCATCGAGGAGGCTGGTACAACCAGAACCAAACCCTCAGACCATAGCAGGCGCGGCAAGAGTCTCGGTCGCGGCCCCGAATGATGCCAAGCTACGGATTCCTTGGCATGAAGATCTCATTCGAAAGGCGCTCTCGCAAAGTGCTATGCTGCGCCATCTCCCGCTACTGTGAGCCGATGCGGTCGATGCCATACGCATCGAGCACATCCGGCAACGTCACGACACCTTCCAGCTTGTGAATATCCGCCCGGTGGACGACCGGCAAGACGTCGAGATGGTACTTGCTCATGCGTTCGAGCGCAAGATGCAGAGCATGATCCGTGTGGACGTGCGGAACATTGAGGGTTTCCACAAGACTCGTCAATGGCTGCTCTTTTCTTCCATCAACAAAGGCGCACTCAAGGGCTTCCCTGCTTATGATTCCGAGAAAGTACCCCTCATCTGCGACAGGCCAGACGCGGAAGCCACCGGAGCGGGTCTGTTCAACGGCTTCCTCAACGCGCATCTGCGAGGAGAGTATCTGCGGCGACTTCCGCATGATCTGGGCCACTGTGCGCCGGTTGCTTTCGTCACGAGTGGTGTAGCTGGGCAAATGAATGCCATCCTGATGGGCCAATGCCTCGTAGATGGGCTGCTTCTGGAATCTGGAAGAGATGAAGAAGCTGGTCAGGTTTGCGATCATCAGCGGCACGATCACAGCGTAATCCCGCGTCATTTCAAAGATCATGAGCACCGATGTCATAGGAGCCCGTATGATGCCCGCGAAGAGCGCACCCATACCGACCAGCGCGTAAGCGCCAGGGGTTGCGGTGTATCCGGGCAACAAGCCATGGGCCACCGTGCCGATTGCGCCTCCCAGCATTGCGCCGAGAAAGAGGCTGGGGCCGAAGATGCCACCAGCGTTCCCGGAGGCGTAGCTGACAGTGACGCCAAAGAGCTTGAGCACCACAAGCAGCAGCATCAACTTGAGCGCCATGGTGCCATCCAGGGCGCTGCCAACATAGGTGTACCCGACACCCAGGACTTGGGGAACCAACCATCCCATCAGGCCAACCGTCACGCCGCCCACCACGGGATGCCACCAGCGCGTACTCTTGGGCAGATGCAGAAAGAACTTGCGCATTTCCAACAAGAGCCGGGTGAAGGCGACGGACAGAAAGCCGCCAGCGATGCCCAGCAGGGCGTAAATGGCGAGTTCCAGCGGATGGACCAACGTGTATTGCGGCACTTTAAATAGAGGGTTATTGCCAAGCAGGAGGCGCAAGACTGCCCAGGAGGTGGCAGAGGCGAGCACGACCGAGCCCAGGATAGGCGCGTGCATATCGCCCATGACCTCTTCGAGTGAAAACAACACCGCCGCCATCGGAGTATTGAAGGCAGCGGCAATGGCGGCGGCGGCGCCGACAGGAATCAGGGCTTTTACCTTTTCAGGGCGCAATCCGAGCCAGCGACCGAGGACCGATCCGATTCCGGCGCCCACCTGGACAGATGGACCCTCGCGGCCCAGTGGAATCCCGCTTGCCAGCGTGGTCGCAGTGCAGAAAAACTTGCCCAGGACGGTGCGCAAGGAGATGAACCCATCCCCTGCGAAGAGGGCGGCCTTGGTCTGGGGCACGCCGCTGCCCCTGGCATTGGGAAAATACCGGTAGAGCAGTACGCCCATTGCCAGCGATCCCGCCACGGGCACCAGCACACGCCTCCACGCGGCGCTGCCCACAGGATAGAGCCGCATTCCCAACCGCTCCGTGACTACGATAAAGGCAACAACTGCGAGTCCGGTGAGCGCCCCAATCAGCAGCGAAAGAAGAAGAAATATCTGCTCCTCACGCTGTTGAAGATGGACAATCAAACGCGACCTGAGAATCGTCCACCATTTCTCTTTCGGCGGGTTTTCGGCGGTGGAGGCAGATGCCATAGGAACAGTTTACGCGAATGGCATCTCATGCCTGAGAGAACAACAATCAGGCGTTATTGACGGTGCCGGCGCCGCTTCATTCTGGACCCTATTCCTGAGTGAATGGCTGCCTTGGCCTTACAGAGCGGGCGTCGCTGCGGTCGCGGCCTGCAACCCTATAGCCTCTTTCGAAGGTATTCAAACACAACATACCCAATCAGCGAGGAAATCGTGGCAATAAGAAGATTCGTGCCCGTGAAGATATCGTTCAAGGCGAACGCCAAACTTTTCCCCGGTCCATTGGTGACAGTAAACTCTCCCATCAAGAGGTTGGAATAGAAAAGAAAGACGATGAACGCGACTTCAACTACTGCTCTACAAAGCTTGCTGAGCCGACGGTCTTTTCGGTCCTCATGCATGGATGAATGATACCAACCCCGGAGATGACCGCATTACGCGAAATTCTCCATTCACCCTGAATCCGATTTATACTGACGCGCTGCCCGCTCGGGTCTTTGGGACGGAAACGGGTGCAATAAACGGGCTCGGCAGGCGCAACTGAATGTATATTGGTTCGCGGCCGGGAAAGCAAAATGGAAATTCCTAAAAAGGTGTTCAATCTTGAACAGTCGCACAATGGCTACTCGCAATACTGTTATCACACTCGATTTCGGAGGGGCTCGCCAAGTTCTTGCTGGAGCCGTCAGCGGAAGAGCGGGTCGCCAATGGAGCGGCTCGCAAGAAGCTCGCGCTGACCCATGAGGACATTTCCTAACTCATTGGCATCAGCGGGGAAACGATAACCCGTACACTTTCGGAGTTCAGCTATGTACTACTTTTTGGGAATGCATTGGTTTTGGTGGGTTTTCTGGATATTCCTCTGGATCCTGTTCTTTTCCTTCATGATGCCGGTGAGACGGATTACCTATCGGCAAATGCAATCTCCTCTGCAACTCCTGCAAAGGAGATATGCAGCCGGAGAGATCACGAGCGAGGAATACGAAGAGCGCCGGGCCAAACTTCTGCGGGATGCAAATATGAAATAGGCATTTCTACTTGGATTCAGCCAGCCACAATCTATCGTGTATGCCACTACACACGTACCGTCCCGCATCACCGACCGGAGCGCATCTCCTCTTTACTTGTACACAACGGCAGCATTTCGCCAGCAGAAGCAACAATCTGTTCCGTTCTGCTCATTCCTGGCAGATATCCAACAGCCGGGCAAATGGTCCGTCCTGATGCAGCCGTGCTTTGTATTGAAGAAATTAGCGAAGTATTCTCGCAGCCCCGGGTGCAGCCGACACAACCCTCCGAGTGAGTAGTCGTTCGGCCATTCTTGAGCAAAATTGCACAGCGTCCGCATCTGCGAGAGTTGATACTTTTTGCAAGCGCCAGTCCGGGATGCGTGGATGATGTGCTGCGTGTAGTGTGCCCACTTTTGAGGAATTCAAAAGCCTCCAATGAGTCTTTCTTCTCAATGCCTGTTCAACGATCTTCCAAGCCTTCCCGGGACTGGCACCCGGTGGAGGGAGCTAAAACAGGAGAACAACCATCGTGACATCAAATCCAGATAAGCCGGAGTCGAAGCCGGAATCGAAGCCGACCCCCAATGCAGATAAGCCGGAGTCGAAGCCCGCGCCCAAGGACGATCTGAAGTCCCTTCCCATGCCTGAGCTGATGAAAAAGCTGGGATCATCGGCAGACGGACTCACTCAAGCCGAGGCCCAAAAGCGTCAAGCGCAGTATGGACCTAACCAGATCACCGAAAAGAAGACGAATGAGTTCCTGAAGTTCCTCACCTACTTCTGGGGTCCTATTCCGTGGATGATTGAAGCCGCCGTGATTTTGTCTGCGCTGGTCCAGCATTGGCTGGATTTCTTCATCATCCTCCTTCTGCTTTTCTCCAACGCGGTGGTCGGATTCTGGGAGGAACACCAGGCGGGCAACGCCATCGCCGCTCTAAAAGCCCGGTTGGCGATTAACGCAAAAGTCAAGCGCGATGGGAAGTGGGAGGATCCCAAGGCGAGTGAACTCGTGCCTGGCGACGTCGTCCGTCTGCGGCTCGGCGACATCGTTCCCGCCGATGCACGATTGCTCGAGGGCGATTCGATCGAGGTAGATCAGTCCGCGTTGACCGGCGAGTCGTTGCCCGTCACCGCTAAGCCCGGCGGCGCGGTCTATTCCGGCTCCATCATCCGTCAGGGCGAAATCGACGCCATGGTCTATGCCACCGGCACGAACACCTACTTTGGCAAAACCGCGCAACTGGTCGAGGAGGCTCATACCGTCAGTCACTTCCAGAAGGCAGTGATGAAGATTGGCGACTACCTGATCATCCTGGCGGTAGCGCTGGTCGTTGTGATCCTGATCGTCGCGCTCTTGCGCGGCGACAAAGTCCTCACCACGCTGGAATTCTGCCTGGTGCTTCTGGTGGCCGCGATCCCTGTGGCGATGCCCACGGTGCTTTCGGTGACGATGGCCGTTGGCGCTCGTCTGCTGGCGAAGAAGGAAGCGATTGTAACGCGCTTGCCTGCCATCGAGGAACTGGCTGGCGTAGACGTACTGTGCTCGGACAAGACCGGCACACTCACCCAGAACAAACTCACCTTGGGCGACCCATTCAGCGTGGACGGGATTGCTCCCGACAAGGTCATTCTCTGGGCTGCGCTCGCATCCCGTGCAGAAGACAAGGACACCATCGACCTTGCCGTCATTGGCGGCGTAAAGGATGACAAGCAACTGAAGGGTTTCCAGGTGCTTCACTTTCAGCCCTTCGATCCGGTGCATAAGCGCACGGAAGCTACCGTCAAAGGAGCGGACGGGAAGCAATTCTTTGTGGCCAAAGGGGCCCCGCAGGTAATTCTGCAGATGGCAACCAACGTCGGCGAGGTCAAGCCTGCCGTCGAGAAGGCTATCAACGAGTTTGCGGGACGCGGCTTCCGTTCCCTTGGCGTAGCCAGGGCAGATGAGCAAGGCAAATGGAAGTTCGTCGGTATGTTGCCGCTGTTCGATCCGCCGCGTGAGCAAGCCAAAGCGACAATTGCGAGCGCCCGGCACATGGGCGTGGACGTAAAGATGGTTACGGGCGATCAGATTGCCATTGCCCGCGAAACCTCCAAGCAACTGGGTCTGGGCACGAACATCCTGGATGCCAGCGCACTGGGCGACACGAAGAAGCAAGAGTCTACGCAGATGGCGGAGGCCATCGAAAAGGCCGACGGCTTTGCCCAGGTCTTCCCCGAGCACAAATTCCACATTGTCGATGTTCTGCAGAAGCGCGGGCACATTGTTGGCATGACTGGCGATGGTGTCAACGACGCCCCAGCATTGAAGAAGGCCGACTGCGGCATCGCCGTTTCCGGCGCCACAGACGCGGCCCGCGCTGCGGCATCCATCGTGTTGCTGGCGCCCGGCCTGTCGGTAATCATCGACGCCGTCAAGGAGAGCCGCCGCATCTTTCAGCGGATGAACAGCTACGCCATTTACCGCATCGCGGAGACGCTGCGGGTGCTGTTCTTCATGACGCTGGCTATCCTGGTCTTCAATTTCTATCCCGTCACCGCGGTGATGATCGTGATGCTGGCCTTGCTCAACGACGGAGCAATCCTGTCCATCGCCTATGACAACGTCCAATACAAAGACAAGCCCGAAGCCTGGAACATGCGGCTCGTGCTGGCAATCTCCACGGTGCTGGGAGTCATCGGGGTTGTTGCCGCGTTCGCTCTGTTCTATCTCGGCGAACGCGTCTTTCACCTCGACCGTCTGCATATCCAGACCCTGATGTACCTGAAGCTTTCGATCGCCGGGCATCTTACGATCTTCCTAACGCGCACCCGCGGTCCATTCTGGTCAATACGCCCCGCTCGGATTCTGTGGATAGCCGTGCTTGGCACGCAAACTATAGCGACATTGCTCGCGGTCTTTGGAGTGTTTATGGCGCCCCTCGGCTGGAAGTGGGCTGGGTTCGTTTGGGGCTACGCTCTGGCCTGGGCTCTTGTCAATGATCGCGTCAAGCTGCTCGCTTATCGGATTTTCGATCCAGCCAAATCTGCATTACTTACAAAGAAGCCTGCCGATCGCAGCCCCGAGATCGCGGCGCGCGCCTATGAACTCTACCAGCAAAGAGCCCACGGCGAAAGCCAACAGGATCAGGACTGGCTTGAAGCAGAGCGGGAGATAGGAAAGGATCAGGCGGGTCATTCGAAAGCTGTATGAGCTTCCACGTGAACGTTCACGCTGACCGGCAGCGGTTCGCGGTTGAAAGATCAAGGCCTTGGCTTGCAAGAAAACCATAGGGGTGAGACCGAGTCATCCAGGCGGCCTGAGAGGAAGGAATATGTTGTGCGATCTGAAAGCCTTAACGGGATCTCCCGTTGTAGCGACCGATGGCGAAATGGGAAGTGTCCGCAATTTTCTCTTCGATGACCAGTCCTGGAAGGTTCGCTACCTGGTGGTGGATGTAGGGAACTGGCTGAAGCGGCGCGATGTGGTTCTTCCGATTGCGGTGCTCGAACGGCCCGACTGGGCGAGCAGAACCTGTCACGCTCATCTGACCAAGGAGCAAGTTCGCGATAGCCCTGACGTTGATGCGGAAATGCCGGTTTCGCGTCAGCAGGAAATTGCCATGCGAGATTACTTTGGCTCGCTGGCAAGTTGGGTAGACAGCGAGTTTGGCATTTCGTCCATGCCGACTGGAATGAAATACCCGGTACATACCGCCGAGGTCCTCCATCTGCGCAGCACCTCACATATGCTGGGTTATCACGTGTGGGCCACGGATGGCGACTTTGGAATTCTTGAGGGCTTTGTCATGGATGAGGCTAGCTGGCACCTCGGCTACCTCGATGTGAAAAGTGGAGGCTGGCTTCAGAATCGGTCGGTGCTGGTCCCCACTCGCTGGGTTGATTCCGTTTCCTGGAGCGAATTCCGTATCCATTTGCATCACACGAAGGCAGGAACATAGGTCAAATACCAGCTTTATCCGATCGAACACTTATGAACCCTGACGGTAGAGAGTCCGCGGAATGAGTCAGACAGGTCTAAAGCGGAGCGGGAGAAACGGGGCGATCAGCTGGTCGGGGAAAAGATTGCGTAACGAGCCGCATAACACCGGGGGAGACAGTGACCATCGATTCGAAAGACTATCTCGTGCCACCAGGCAAGAAGGTCGACCTCAGCAAGTGGCCGACGATTGTCAAGCCCTATGCGAAGTCGACGAAGCAGTATAAGGAACTTCTGGACCAACACATAGAGAAGCTGAGCTCGCTACAGCAGCTTCACTACGCATCCCACCGCTATGCGTTGCTGCTGATCTTTCAGGGCATGGACGGCGCCGGCAAGGATGGCGCCATCCGGCACGTGATGTCTGGGGTCAATCCAGAAGGCTGCGAGGTTTTCAGTTTCAAGCAGCCCAGTGCAGAAGAGCTCGATCACGATTTCCTTTGGCGCACCACGTGCCGCCTTCCCGAACGCGGCCGGATCGGCATCTTCAACCGCTCTTATTACGAGGAAGTGCTGGTCGTTCGCGTGCATCCGGAGATTCTTCGCAGCCAGGGGCTGCCCGAAGAATTGCGCAACGAGAAGGACATCTGGGCGCAGAGGTATGGCTCCATTGCGGACCTGGAGAAGCACCTTCATCGCAACGGCACGAGAATCGTCAAGATCTTTCTCCACCTGTCTCGCGAGGAGCAGCGAAAGCGATTCCTGGCGCGCATCGATGTGCCGGACAAGAACTGGAAGTTCAGCACCTCAGACATTCACGAGAGGAAATACTGGAAGCATTACATGAAGGCCTACGAAGACTGCTTTCACGCAACAAGCACTCGTCATACGCCGTGGTACATCGTCCCCGCCGACGATAAGGAGAACGCACGGCTGATCGTCTCTCAAATCGTCCTTGATGCGCTGGGGGGGCTCAAGATGGCGTATCCCAAAACCACAGCAAAGCGGCGTCTCGAACTGCTCGCCATCAAAAAGCTGCTGGCAAAATAACGTCAGCGCCTCATCAACGGCAGATCTGAACAAACCGAGATCCCAAAGACCCCAACACGCTGTTACCAGTTGCGAAGAAATGGAAAGGAACCGTCATTATGGCTACCAAGGAACTCCCCATCAACGCCGATCAGGATGGCATCCCGCAATCACTGAGCAAGAACTTCGATCAGACTGGCAACTCCTCCGGGTTTATCTTCGATGTGTCTCTATCATCCGCAATCGCGGCAGATGGCAAACTTGAGGCACAAGCTCCGGTACCCAAAGGGCCGCTTTCGCCGGAGATGCTCGACAAGATGAATCGCTACTGGCGGGCTGCGAACTACCTATGCATCGGACAAATCTATCTGTTTGAGAATCCTCTGCTGCGCGAGCCGCTCAAGGCGGAACAGATTAAGCCGCGCTTGCTCGGTCATTGGGGAACTTCGCCCGGGCAAAACCTCATTTACATTCATCTGAATCGCCTCATTAGAGAACATAATGCAGACATCATTTACATCTCCGGCCCTGGGCACGGTGGCCCTTCACTGAATGCGTGCTCTTATCTGGAAGGCTCATATACCGAAGTCCACCCTGAGATCACCTTGGATGAGAACGGCATGAGGCTGATGTTCCGAAAGTTCTCGACGCCGGGCGGGGTGCCGAGTCACTGCGGACCGCATGTCCCCAACTCCATGCACGAGGGTGGAGAACTCGGCTATTCGCTTGTGCATGCCTTTGGCGCGGCTTTCGACAATCCGGACCTGATTGTCGCCTGCGTCATCGGCGACGGCGAGTCCGAGACTTGTCCGCTGGAAGGTAGCTGGAAGTCTGTCAACTTCCTCAACCCCATACGAGACGGTGCTGTCCTCCCGCTTCTGCACCTGAACGGCTACAAGATCTCCGCACCTACAGCCCAGGGACGTACCAGCGACGCAGACTTGAAGGCTTTGTACAGCGGGCGTGGATACAAGCCCTACTTTGTCGAGGGAGACGATCCTCAAGTCGTGCATCAGCTTCTGGCTGGGACGCTGGACGATTGCTATGCCGAGATTCGGTCAATTCAAAAGGAGGCGCGCAAGAACGGATTCAAGAGGCAGCCGATCTGGCCGATGATCATCCTGCGCACGCCCAAGGGATGGACCTGTCCCAAAGAAGTGGATGGAATTCCGGTCGAAGGCACGTTCCGCGCGCACCAGGTTCCGCTTGCGACAGTCCGTGAAAACCCCGAGCATCTCAAGATCCTTGAAGCCTGGATGAGAAGCTACAAGCCGGAGGAACTCTTCGACAAGAATGGCAAATTCATTGAAGAATTGGCGGCACTTGCGCCAGCGGGTAACCGCCGCATGGGAGGCAATCCCCATGTCAATGGCGGGCGAGAGCTGATCACACTCGCTCTGCCCGATTTCACGGATTATGCACTGGAGATCCCCGGACCCGGCCAAGTTCTTGCCGAGGCGCCACGCAAGCTTGGAGATTTCTTCCGGGATATTTTCAAAATGAATCCGAAGAACTTTCGCATGTTTTGTCCCGATGAATCGAATTCCAATCGGTTGAACTCCATCTTCGAAGCCACCAAGCGCTGCTCGATGGCTGAAATTGTCTCGATCGACGACGAACTGGGTCCGGACGGCCGCGTCATGGAAGTGCTGAGCGAACATCTCTGCCAGGGATGGCTCGAAGGGTACCTGCTTACCGGCCGGCATGGCATGTGGTCCTCCTACGAAGCGTTCGCGCAGGTAGTCGATTCGATGACCACCCAACATGCCAAGTGGCTTGAGCAATGCCGCGCGTATCCCTGGCGCAGACCGCTCGCGTCACTGAATGTTCTGCTCACAAGTCATGCATGGCGAAACGATCACAACGGCTTCAGCCACCAGGCAACCGGTTACGTAGACAATGCATTGGCGCGCAGGAGTGAAGTGATCCGCGTGTACTATCCACCGGACTCCAACTGCCTCCTCAGCGTCTTCGACCATTGCCTGCGGAGCCGTAATTACGTCAACATTGTTACCTGCGGGAAGCAGCCGCAGCTCCAGTGGTTGAACATGGATGAGGCTCTTGAGCATTGCTCGCACGGCGCCTCGATATGGAAGTTTGCGACCAACGATGATGGCGGAGAGCCGGATGTCGTGTTGGCTTGCGCCGGCGACGTGCCTACCATCGAGATCTGCGCCACATCATGGCTTCTGCAGAAGCATGTGCCCGGCGTCAAGGTGCGCGTGGTCAATGTTGTGGACTTGATGACTCTGATGTATCCAGACAAACATCCGCACGGGATAGACGATATGTCCTTCAACGCCCTCTTCACCGAAAGTGCGCCCGTGATCTTCGCCTTCCACAACAATCGTTGGCTCATCCACACCCTGGTTCATGGGCGCTCCAATGAAGCTCGCTTCCATGTACACGGTTATATGGACTGTGGAACGACCACCACACCGTTCGACATGGTAGTGCTCAACGAGATGAGCCGTTTTCACCTCGCGCTGGATGCACTGAAGCATATCCCTCGGCTTCGTTTGCAGGCAGCGGCTGCAATCGAGCTGTTCGGAAAGAAGCTGAATGAACATCACGACTACATTCGCGAGCATCTGGAGGATATGCCCGAGATCAGGAACTGGCAATGGACGGCAGACTTTAGCGATGCGGCTTCCCCGGCTCCACTGGCCAAGGGACATCCCGAGAAAGCAATATTCACCGACAGTTAAGCGACAACCGAATAAAGCTGTCCTGTGGTCACAGGAGGAGATTCCGATAGGCTCGGTCAGCCGGAACGGAAAAATGGAGCAGACCAAAATGAAATCGCAAATGCTCAGGAACACCGCGAAAGTGCTCTTCGCCGAGAACAAGGGTTTGCTGGCAATGGATGAGAGCACTCCGACCTGCAACAAACGATTTGCCAGCTTGGGGATTCCGCAGACTGTTGCAGCACGACGCGCTTATCGGGAGATGATTGTCACAACGGCTGGGCTCGGTGAGTACATCAGCGGTGCGATCCTCTACGACGAGACGATCCGTCAACAAACAAAAGGCGGCATCCCCTTTGTCAAAGTCCTCATCGAGGCGGGAATCATTCCTGGAATCAAAGTGGACACAGGCGCCAAGGAGCTGGCAGGGCATCCCGGTGAAAAAGTGACCGAAGGTCTAGACGGATTGCGCGACCGCCTCGCTGAATACTTCCAGATGGGCGCCCGTTTTGCCAAATGGCGCGCCGTGATTGCGATTGGCGATGGACTTCCAAGCTGGGGTTGCATCGAAGCCAATGCACACGCCCTGGCTCGCTATGCGGCGCTGTGCCAGGAAGCAGGTCTTGTCCCTGTTGTTGAACCTGAAGTGCTCATGGATGACGATCACACGCTGGAGCACTGCTACGAAGTGACCGACGAGGTGCTGCGAACGGTATTCAGCGAGCTGTTTGCGCAACGGGTCATGCTGGAAGCAATGATTCTGAAGCCTAATATGGTGCTCCCAGGGGCAGCCTGCGCAAAGCAAGCAACGGTGGACGAGGTGGCCGATGCCACATTGAGCTGTTTCTTGCGGGCCGTCCCCGCCGCTGTTCCGGCGATTGCGTTCTTGTCGGGCGGCCAATCACCGGAGCTGGCCTCGGCTCGTTTGAATGCAATGAACGTGAGATTCAAATCGCGGCTACCCTGGGCGTTGGCATTCTCGTTTGCCCGTGCTATCCAGCAACCGGCCCTGGAGATTTGGAAAGGCCAGGAATCCAACGTACAGGCGGCACAGCAGGCTTTGTTTCACCGCGCACGCTGCAACCAGGCTGCCCGCCGCGGCGAATACAACGCAGCAATGGAGGAGAGATGACCGGAAGCAAGCACAACCATGAAGGAAATAGTGGCGACAGCGGTGAGCCCGATGCCGGTCCTTACTGGAAGCGCATGCATCGTGACTGGCGCTTCTGGATAGGTGCGCTCCTTATGGCGGCTGCGCTCGCCATCTACGTTCTGAGCGGCGACCTGGCGTGGGTCCCAAACAGTCATCGGCAACCGGCGATGCCTGCAAGTGCGGCGAATTGAATCCACACTTCCAACTCCATCAGCGACTGGACCCTCCCAGCCAGGACGCTGGTGTTAACAGTCGCTGGAATCACTGCAGGACCGCATCGAATGGAAGCTTTCGATGATGAAAGCCGGGTAACCTGCTGAACAGGCAGGTGTAATCTCTATTCCAGTTCGAGGCCCCCGGGAGACCAAGCGTGTTGTCGAAGCGATCATCGCTTGTTTGGACGACGGTCAACAGGTGCGACCCTTTGAGGTGGCAAGTGCGACTCTTTGAGGAGTACAGATGAGCGAATTCACTCTGCGCCGCCTGGGGATGTTGATGGAGCCGGAGCCCGGCAATCCTCATGAAGTCGAAGGCGTCCTGAATCCCGCCGCCGTTCGTGGCCCTGACGGCGAACTCTACCTCTTCCCACGTCTGGTTGCGAAAGGAAATTACTCGCGCATTGGCATTGCACGAGTGCGCTTCAATGAAACCGGCGACCCGGTCGGCGTCGAGAGGCTTGGAATCGCACTGGAGCCGGAAGCCGATTATGAGCGGCGGCCCGGCGGCGGAGGAGGCTGCGAGGATCCTCGCATCACCTTCGTGGAACCGCTCAAACGTTACATCATGACCTATGCGGCATTCTCGCCCAATGGTCCACGGATCGCTATGGCCGAATCGGAGGACCTCTTCCACTGGAAGCGTCTCGGACTTGCAACCTTTGCTTTGTGGCACGGTATCGAATTGGCTGACGTGGATGACAAAGATGCGAGCCTCTTCCCTGTCGCCATACCTGACTCCTCTGGGCACCTGGAACTAGGCATGCTCCATCGTCCGCTCTTTCCCGGCACTAGACCTGAGGAAACAGCTTGCCACCCTGGGTCCCGTGAGGTGGATCTCGATCGGGAGAGCATCTGGATTTCCTATTGCCCGCCAGCCTTGAAAAGCCACGCACCGGATCGCCTGGGCCGGTTCACCTCTCATCACAGACTGGCGACTCCAGTCTCGCCCTGGGAGCGGCTCAAGATTGGCGCCGGAACCCCGCCCATCCTGACCAGGCACGGCTGGCTGATCATTTACCACGGCGTAAGCGAAGCGGCAAGTACGGGCAGCGACGGGCATCATCTGTGCTACTCGGCCGGGGTGATGGTCCTCTCAAAGCAGCATCCGCGTGTGGTCCGTTATCGCTCGGGTGAGCCGGTGTTGACTCCGGTGCTCCCGCAGGAACGCGACGGGACGGTCGCCAATGTCGTGTTCCCCACCGGCATCGACCGGCGCGACGATCTCGGCACCCCCGATCGCCTCGACGTCTACTACGGGATGGCCGACAACCGCATTGGTGGGGCGCGCCTTGATTTGCCGGATCACCTGCCCGTAGGTGCTGATGCCGACTCACCTGAAGCAAAGGTATAGCTTGCTGCTGATCCTGCGCCGGTTTCCTCCGTTCAAAGGCCAATACGCATTTCACGGCGGGTTCGTGCCAGCCGATAAGACGCCGGATGCTGAGGCATTCCGCGAACTGAGTGAAGAGACGGGCACCTTGCGGATTGAACCATAGGTCCGCCCCAAACGAGAGTCGTAGCAGCAAAGGTGGCTGTACACCCGGTGAAGATCATCTTGATGAGGCATGAGAGAAGTGTAGGCGAATAATAGGCGAAACACGGGAAACTGACCGTGCGAAGGTAGATTCATCGTGCTAAGGTAAATCGGCGAAATCAGCGGCATTGGAAGGCTTTCTGGTGACTATAGTAACCAGAGTAATTTCATGTAAGGTACGTATTATCTATAACTTGTGAGCAGAATCAAGAAGATAGGGAAAATAATGGCGGAGAGAGTTGGATTCTCATCTTTGATTAACTAAGCCCTTTATTTACAGCATCACGCTTGACTTGTTCATACCGTGGTCATACTTTTGAGTCATGACCGAACGCAAGGCAACACTTATGATCCGCTACAAGACGGCCGAGGGCTGGAAGCGAGGACCGGTCGTGAGGAGTGCGAACGGGCGCATCAAGCCTGAGTTCGCACTGATTGAGGGGAAGCCGGTCAAGGTTGAGCGGTACTACTACGAGGTTCGCTACTACGAGAATCGCCAGGTCCAGTACGAGAACGCTGGGAAGAACGCCCCCGAGGCAGAGACGTTACGGCGCCGGATCGAGAACCAAACCACCGCGAAGGCGATCGCAGAGAGCGCCGGCCTCAAGGTCGAAACTCAGGACACACGCAAGACGCTCCGAGGGACTGCTGAGGAGTACATCCAAGATGCTCTAGGGCGCCGTGCAACTGAGGCAGCAGAGCAGGCTAGGGTTGTCAGGGATGAATTTCTCAAATCGGTAAGCAAGACGTACATGGATGAAGTGACGCGCACCGACATCCTCAAGTATCACGAGTCACTACGGAAGAAGGGGCGGTCTGACCGCACCATCTCCAACAAGCACGCGCGGCTTGCGTCATGGCTGCGCTTCGCCGGATATGACAAGAGCCAGATTCCACCGCAGCCGAAGTATGAGAAGCAACTGCCCACCATCTACAGTCAGGATCAGATCAGCAGCATACTCGGCGCGGCTGATTGTCGCATGTATATCGTCATATCACTAGCACTCAAGTGCGGGTTTCGGGATCAAGAGATTCAGCACTTGGAGTGGTCGTCCATCGACTTTGCGAAGAAAGTCTTACTCGTCCGTGGGAATCCTAAATGGGGATTCAAAGTGAGAGACTCCGAGCAGCGTTCAGTCCCGATCCCTGCTGACCTGCTCAATGAACTCACGCGATGGAAGAAAATGCACGCTACGGCCTCACTCGTAGTCGGCACTGATAAGGATCGGCCGAGCACGAAGCTGCTACGGGAATTGAAAGAACTGGTCCGGCGGGAGAAGTTGGGATGCGGACACTGTAAGGGATGCAAGGCGGGGGAGAGCACCGACACGGGATGTAAGGAATGGACCCTGCACAAGTTCCGTCGCACGTATGCGACCCGACTGCTTCGCTCGGGCCTGGACCTGAGCACCGTACAGAAGTTGATGGGCCATTCCGACCTCGCCTCAACCATGCGCTACCTAAGCCCGGCCGAGAGCGATGGACTACAGGATTTCATTAACGGCGTGAAGTGGTAATCGGACACGACAACGCCCTGGTTAACATGGACCGGGGCGTTCGTGTCTCTACCATCGTGCTGCGATCCAAGCGAACAAAATACGCCAGGGGTACAGCAGCGGATGGGAGACACCGGTATCAGGGAGGCGTGGCTCGGCTGCTGGTCTTCCGTTCCAGTACGCGGGTGTGGGCCGAACTGCATGAAAAGGCATTTCGCCGGCTTGGCGGCGTGCCGCGGATCGTGGTTCTGGACAACCTTCGCGAGGGCGTGTTGTCTCCGGACATCTACGATCCGGGTCTGAATCCCTTGTATCGCGATGTTCTGGCGCACTACGGTGTGACGGCACTGCCTTGCAAGGTGCGCGATCCCGATCGAAAAGGAAAAGTGGAATCGGGCGTAGCCCATGCTCAAAAAACGCCTCTGAAGGGCAAGAAGTTCGAGAGCCTGGAAGAAGCGCAGGCGTATCTGGACCACTGGGAAGAGTGCTGGGCCGACAAGCGGATCCACGGCCGGACCAAGCGGCAGGTAGCGGCGATGTTCGCCGAAGAGAAGCCCCATCTGCAGGCGCTGCCGCTGGAGCCGTTCCGCTACTACCAGTATGGCGAGCGCACGGTTCACCTGGATGGCTGTGTCGAGGTGGAGGCGGCTTACTACGGAGCGCCGCCGGGCTGGATCGGGCGTCTGGTCAACGTGCAATGGGACTCGATGTACGTGCGGCTGATCGATCCGCGCAGCGGCGAGCTGCTGCGCGAGCATCTGGGGCAGAAGCGCGGCGGACATCGCATCCGCGATGAGGACCGCCCAAGGCGCACGCCACTACACACCCATCAACTGCTGGCGCGGGCTCATAAGGCCGGAGCCAACATCGGCGCTGTCTGCGATGCGACCCGCTCACGCCACTGCGTATATGTGCCGGGAAACGCAGGTTCGCCCAGAGCCTCAAGCTGTTTCGCTAATGACTCGCTGATGCGCACCCGGTAGCGTTCGTTGGTCTTGGTGCGGTTGCCACGAATGAGATTGCCCTGAATCACGGGACGCCGCTCCGGTTTCGACAGCCGATACTTCTCGGCGTCCTCCTGCGACATGGCGTACTTCATGGCATCGACCAGCGCCATCGCCGTCTCACGCATCGACTGGCATAAGAGCCGGACTTGCCCCGTGGCGGTCGCCAGAATCTTCTCGACTTGCTTTTTGGTTGGCGGCTTAACTTCTGCCTTCTCGTAGCGGATGCGGAACTGTGGATTCGTCTTGGGGTTAGGGATTGGAGACCTCTCGATGTAGCCCATCCCCGCAGCCCACGAAAAGAATCCACTAATCACAGACCAGTGGACGCTCAAGCTGCTGCTGTCCCCGCTACGGAACGGCAGCGTCAGACGCCACTTTATGGCCTTGTCGGTGGTGACAGCGGTCAGGAGCAGAATGGAGCACAAAGCCTCCTGAAGTACGGAATTGTGATGAATCTGAGCAGCCAATTGCCGGCGACTACGCAACGGGCTGACGACAAGCGTTCAAGTTCCCAGAGATAACCAACCACCGTCAAGCCGATTCGGCTGAACGGCCAATCGCGATCCGGGCGCAAGATCGATTGGCGTACCGTCGACTCTGACTGAATTCTAGCTTTGATCTTGCAATTTCGCTCAAACAAAGGGTACACTTCTGAGCGAATCGTATCCGAAAAGTAGACTCCGAGTAAAGGAATTGTACTTCGGCACCAGCGAGGTTGGTGATTATGAAGACTTTTTCGAGCAATACCTTCTATATGGTTTTGCTTTGTGCAGCGTTTTCGATTGGTATTTCGGCTCAATCAGCAGCGCCCGGCTTAACAACCGCCTGGCATGACGGCAAATTCCAGGTGGATGTGGCTGGAGTGCTCGGTCGCTCCTCGATTGTCCTGGGCCGGCCGAATGTCAAGCCTGACCAGGCGATGCCGCTGGGCAATGGACGGCTCGGTGTTGCCGTCTGGTCGGAGAACGGCCTGACGGCACAGCTCAATCGGGTGGACACGTTGCCCGACCGCTTGTCGCCGGGACAGGTTGTGATTCCCGGCCTCTCGTCTCTCACGCAGGCGAAGGACTATGCGGGGCGGCTCGATCTGTATGACGGCGAGTTTCAAGAGCACGGCGGTGGAATGACGGCGACAGCCTATGTCCAGCCCGGCACCGATACCCTGATCATCGATGTAACCGGCGCAAAGGCCGAAGAGCCACAGACTGCGCAACTCAAGCTCTGGGAGCCAACCTCAAATCAGCATTTCGAATCCGTAAGCGGCACGCCTGCGACTTCCGCGAAGAGACTCGGAAAGGTCCAGATTGGCCTCTTCAATGCAGTCCAGTAGATATTGCACCTTCAAAGCAGGCGCAAACCGATGGCAGTTTCGTAAAGTGTCGTTCTCCTCGAGAAAGCGCCATCGTCTGAGAATTCGAACCGACCCTCCGATCCGCTGAACTGGGGTCAAGGGTACTGAGGTCAAGAATGAGTTCAATCTCGCAACCCACAACTACCCTCCTGCAGCGGCAGTCGAGGAATCGCCATCAACACTGCGCGAGTGAGGCTCGGCGACCCTGGGAGTTCAGTTCGCCATTCGCGTGGCTCCGCTTCGCCTGCGCCATCTCTTTCGCCGGGTTGCTTTCGATGGCTTCAGCACAGGTTTCCTCTTCGGAGCCTATCGACCCGCGGGGGCCGGTCTCTGAGTGGGTGGGCAAGACGCTGGTCAACGCCGAGGGAGTGCAAGCAGTCAACTATAAGTACGTGCCTCCCGGTGGGGCTACGTGGCAGCCTCAGTGGATCTGGGTCTCGGGCGCACGGAACTCGGGCAAAGTTCCCATTGCGGCTCACTTCCGCAAGGAGCTTACGCTCTCCGCCGACGCACACATCGCAAGCGCATACGCGAAGGTCAGTGCAGACCGGGTGTATCGGCTTTGGGTCAATGGATGCCTGGTTTCGCGCGGTCCCGCGGACCCCGGTAACGACATCATCATGTGGACGCATTGGTCACACCACTGGCTTTATAACCAGGTTGATCTGGCGCCGTATCTCCATGCGGGGCTGAACGTGATTGCCGCGGAGGTTCTCACGGCAAATATGCTTCCCAGCTACAGCCTGGGGCATCCCGGCTTTGCTCTGGGAGCGGACGTTGCGCTCACGAATGGGCCGAGCGTAAGTTTATCCACCGGCGCAGACTGGAAGGCCGAGGCGATCGATGCTTACAGCGAAGGGCCTCTAAGCGCACTTGCCCCTCGTCCCCCCGCCAAATCGTCCCCAAACGGGCTGCTCTACGACGCCCGGCTTGACGATCCGGCGTGGAGAAGCGGCTCCTTTCAGCAGAAGGACTGGGCCGATGCCGCAACGATCGACTCGGTCTGGGGACCGCTCATGGCCAGCCAGATTCCCGAAGCCATGGAAGCTGTCTGGCCGGTGGAATCGATTGGACCGGCGACGCCCAATGTAACGACGACGGCACCCTTGTCACGAATCGGTCACTCGATTCGCGTTTCGGGCGATGGCGCCTTCTCTGTCAACTTCGGCCGCGTAATGAGCGGCTATTTATCGATGAAGGTCAGCAGCGCGGCAGGGACCGTGGTTACTCTGGAGCCGACCGAGACTCACGACGGCTACGCGATGCGCCCGGCACAGGTGACGCTCCGCGACGGAGAGACCATTTTCGAGTATCCCTTGCTGGACTCTTTCTCCACCGTTCGAGTGGCGGTCTCGCACGCCACGCAGCCGGTTGAGTTCTCCGATATACGCGCCACGTTTGCCTCGCAGCCGGTTGAGTATCGCGGCTCCTTCACCTCCAGCGACCCTTATCTGAACCGACTCTGGACAACTTCACGCTGGCTTCTGCAGATATGCATGCAGGACCATTATCTGGATTCACCCGGCCACCAGGAACCGATCAGCGATTTCGGCGACTACCTGATTGAGTCGCTCGAAAACGACTACAGCTTCAACCAGCCGTGGTTGGCGCGCCAGGATTTGCGCAAGTTTGCCGGTATCCTCGATAACTCCGGTTCGGTGAACTTCCATACCAGCTACTCGCTGCTATGGCTGCAAATGCTGATGGACTATTACGATTACACCGGCGACGAGTCACTGCTGCGGGAACTCAAGCCCACGGCAGACCGGCTGCTCGACCACTTTGCCACCTTTCAAGGCCCGAATGGCCTGCTCTCCGAGGCGCCAAACTATATGTTCATGGACTGGGTGATGATCGGCGGATTCTTGATGCATCATCCACCGGCAGTGATCGGACAGGGCTACTTGACGGCCTTCTATTACCGCGCTCTCGCCGATGGCGCGAGACTCGCAAGGCTCACCGGAGACACGGCGCGCGCGGAGCGCTACGAGCAACTGCGAACCGGTGTCCATGCGGCGTTCGAGCGCGAACTGTGGGATGAGAAGGCCGGACTCTATCGGGATGGAAAGCCGTTCCTGAATCATCAGAAGGATCCCAACTGGCTCCCCGAAGACAAGGACATTGTGACGCACAGCGCGCAGGTTAATTCGCTTGCGGTGTTATACGATCTTGCGCCTGAGTCGCGCCAGAAGGCGATCATGGACAAACTCTTCTCCACGCCGCCGCTGAATGTGCAGCCGTACTTCATGCACTTTGTCTTTGCCGCCGAAGACCACGCGGGCGTCTTTGACCGCTATGCCTGGACGCAGATGCAGCGCTGGCATCTTAATCTCGAAACGCACACCTTCAACGAAAACTGGTATGGCGGCGACTGGAGCCACGCCTGGGGAGGGACTCCACTCATCCAGATGTCGGCGCGGATTCTTGGCGTAACTCCCGCGGCGCCGGGCTAAAGGCGGATTGCAATCCGGCCGCATCTCAGCGGGCTGCAATTCGCCAGGGGAGTCGTGCCCACGGCGATGGGTGATGTATCCGTCTCGTGGAAGAACTCCGACTCCGGCTTTACGCTCGATGTTTCTATACCGGAGAACACCAGCGCCGATGTCTCCTTGCCGGAAACGGACATTGCGAATCCGGTGTTGGTAGTCGATGGGAAGAAATCCGACTCGGCCTATCAACCCGGCTCTAGCTTGACGCTTGCGAGTGGTAAACATGCGTTGGCTCTACAGGCGCGCTAACGATCACAGTCTGGCCACGCGCCCTGCGCGGTGCGGTAACAGGGAGCAACCTGACACAAACGGAGGAAGGTGAGTTTGCAGCAAGCGCGCGTGACGCCATCTGAGTCACATTGCTAAGTTCAATCAGTCGCCGAGGTCGGCTTCTGGTGTAGATTCTCTAAGCACTTCAATTTTGCGCTAGGCTAACGTTCAACCTGGTCGGAAAATGCCGGGGCCGGTCAAATCTGCTCAAAGCTCGAGATAAGGTCACTGGGCACCGCTACTCAGATTGACATTCATAGCACCCAAGCTGGGGTGTTTAAGTGCAGATTATCCGCGCGCGTCAATGATGAATCTTCCTGGCCAAGGCGATGCCGATCTCGATCTTATCCGCGGGACCAATGATCGGCGTATTTGTTCCAGTGATTCTCGCGCGCACGAACACGAATACGAGAAGTTCGCCATCTTCCGAAACCGAGCTTTCTCCAAGAGCGATGACCTTTCCGTCCATGTCGGGGCCGACACTCGTAGGCTCCGCGATCATCACTGGAGACTTGAAGCTTCCGTCCGGCTGCAGAGCCGCGCGATAAAAACAGTTGATCGCCGGGCAGTCCGGGCGAAAACCTGTCCAATAAAGATAATGTCCGTCAACCGATAGAAAGGGCTGCATATTGGACGTGCCCTCATTGTTCGGCGCCCCGGCGACCGCAACCGGATCACTCCAATGGCCGTCGCGAAAATGGCTAACGTAAATCGTGCGGCTGCCATTGAATTTCTCCCCGGAAGGCGGTTTGCAATCTGTGCCTGCGGCATCCTTCCGGTTCGAGTCAAAATACAGCGTAAGTCCGTCGGCCGATAAGGTCGGATTATCTTGAGCGCATTGAGTATTCACAGGATAGGGAAGCTCGATTGGCGAACTCCATTTCCCGCTCGCGTCCCGGGTGACCTCAAGGATTTTGGAGGTTGCGTGCTTTGCGCCGGCAGGGTGATCGAAGCGCACAAAGACATAGGGCGAACCGCTTTCGGCCATCCCTCCGGCACCGTAGTCGAGCGGCCCTGGAGGATTGAAAGGCAGCCGCTCCGATACCCACTCACCATTCTTCACGGTGGCCTTGAATAGATTGAAAGCGGGGTAAACCTGGCCTTCTCGGGCTGGGCCCACGTCTCTCATCTTGTGCCGGAGCTCGCGGTCCTCAAAATCGTAGCGGGAGTAGCTGTAATGAAGCTCATACCCTCTGCTTGCGGAGCCGAGAAGATAGGATGAATCGGGCCAGCCAGGGACGTTGACGTCGCCTTTCACTTCGCGCGGATCTGTCCAGCCGTCGAACAGTTTCAATCCTTCGAGCCTGGCGCCGACTGGAACCTTCCAATCGGAAGATACCTCGGACGATAGAGCGGGGGGCTGAGAGGAAGCAGTGCGATCCATTCCAGCAATCAAATAAATGGACATCGCCGGCACTAGCCAGGCAAAATGTTTGGACTGCATAGCGCCCCTCTTGAGTATTATCCTCGAGACGATTCAGTCCCTGCCAGGAACCGCCGCAGATGGAGGCCACAACGACCGGTCGCCGGCGCTCTGAGGCTGCCGACTGAGGAATGACAAGAACATGAAAAAGTGGCAAGCAACGAAGGCTTGCCACTCTTCCACAACCACCACAGCCGCGGCGAGTTTTTTTCTTTACCCACCGCATCTACTATCAAACCGCGACCGAAGCCACGGATTAGTAAGTGATCCTCAGGCTGAACTGAATCTGCCTTGGCTTCGAACCTGACGCAAGACCGGTGATCACGCCGAAGTTGCCACCCCCATATGTAACTCCGGGATTGCCGTAGTTCATGATGTTGAACACGTTGAAGAACTCAGGCCGGAACTGCACCTTGACGTTTTCGCCGATCTGGAACCCTTTCATCAGCGAGAGATCGATGTTGTCGTAGGGCATGGCAGTGATCACTCCCCGCCCTGAGTTACCGTATGTGCCCGAAGGGTGAGAAAAGACGGATGTGTTGAAGGCCGCAGTTTTCGTTGGGTGCGAGACCTTCGGACTTGCCGAGATATTGGCTCTGCAGTAATTGACGGATCCGTTCGTATTGCCGATTTTTGCCGGATCGATACCCGAGTCCGGGAAGCCCAGAGGAGCGCCCGAGTGCGCCGACAGGTTTGTATTGACTTGCCACCCTCCAAGGATCGCGGCTCCGGCGCCGTGGTTTAGATATTGCTTCCCTGGACCGAACGGCAACTCATACAGACCCCAGCCATAGTAGAGGAACTTAATACTGTTGCCGGAGAGACCGTAGTTCGCATTCAGATTGTTGTAGTTTTGAAAGGCTGCATAACCGAGAGGCCCTTCCTCAACGTCGTATAGGCCACCCCCGCCATTGTCCATTCCCTTTGACCAAGTGAAGCCTGTTCCGAAGGCAAGGCCTGACGAAAGCCGTTTGTCAAGCCTGGCTTGTAACGAGTTGTAGTTTGAAGTTCCTCTGGAAGTGGCCTCCAATTCTGTTACGGCCCAAGGGAACGGTCGGTCAAGGCCTGCTCCGCCAGCTTCGGGAGAATTGTTGGCCAAGCCGGTGATTGGAAGGTGCCTGTCGATACTTCCAACATACCCGACGGTAGCGACAAGGCTCGAGCTGACTTCCTTTTGAACTTCAAGGTTGAACTGATGAGAGTAGTGGTTTTTCAGTTTTGGGTCGTAATACCAGCCAACTTGGCTCCATGGTGTCGTTACGACGGGCAGCGCATTTGTATTGCTGAGCGCCGGTACGACCGTTGTCATGGTTTGCAGCGGCTGACCGGTGATGTTGTAAGTGAGCGGAAGAGAAGCATTAGAGGGCCACGCGAAGAGGCGGTCTCTGACGCTTTGAATGGCGCCGGTTACATTGTCGTAGACCATCCCGTAACCGGCGCTGATGATGGTGCTGTTGTTGAGCTTGTAGGAGACACCTCCGCGAGGCCCAAGGTTGGTGTAGACAGGATCCGGTCCCAAGTTCGGATTCGCCGCGACCACCACATGAGCCGCCAGGATTGCGTTGGTGGCAGGATCGGCAACCGGAATACACGGCGCATAGACACCCGCGGCTGCATTGCAGGCCGGAGGCAGCTTTCCACCGGAAACAATCCAATTGCCGGTATTCGGATCGAGCATGGCTGCGGTTGTTCCAAAGAGCATGTGTGGTGAGGACTCGCCGTCCCAGCGCAGGCCTCCGTTGAGGGTCAGTTTCGGCGTAATCTTCCAGGAGTCCTGAATGTAAGCGGAAGGAGCGACCACGCGTACGCCGTTGATCTTCGACTGGTAGCGGCCGGCGTCGGGAATACCCAGAAGAGCTGACGCCAGCGCATTGCCAGTGCTTGAAATGTTCTGAGGATCGGCGGTCTCGGTAGTGGCAAAAGTGAATTGATCCACACCGCAGCAGATCCAGAAATCCGTTGGCACCCGGCGCCGAGGAAACTGCCCTAAGTCACCGGAACTTCGCCAGAGACTCTGATAGCCGGCAAAGCGCTCAACCGCACCCACTGTTCGCTGCTCTTTAAGAGACGGCTAACTTTCCCATGCAGCATAGTAATGCAGCCGCGGTGAGTTCTTGAACTTGCAAGCACAATCCTCGATGCTGTTTCCGAGGACGGTAATCTTCGCAAGGTCTCCCTGCCCCATTCCGGCCTCGGTCATGGATGCAAGGTAGGGAATCTTCTTTGCGTTGAAGCCCATCACTCGAGCGCCGAGCACATCTGCCGCAAGTGGGTCGCCGCTGGCTACCGCGATCCGCGAATCGACGGGCGTTCCGCGTGAAGGACCGTCGCCTTCCATTCCCGTGAAACCGTCGATGACGGCCAGATCTGGAAATACGTGCTGCGCCATGTGGAACAGGTTGAAGTGGATAATGTCGTTGGGTTCGTAATGAGGCCCCATGTGCATGTGCGGCTTGTCGCTTGTCTTGTAATCGTTTAATGGCGCACCCAGCAGCACGTTCTTCAGCGAGAGCGTTACCGAAGCGTAGCTGTGCGTTTTCATGATCGCGGTCGAAATGATGTAGAGATTGGGATCGAGATAAGGAGCACAGATTCGTGTAGGCAAAGGAGCATTGTCTGCACCGATGGTGTAGCGGTACTCATAGCCGCAGAGATTCAGATCGACAAGTTTGACCTTGTACTTCTGCACCAGGTCCAGGTACCCGTAGTTTTTGAAGGCGATGGTCGTGGCGCTATCCGGATAGGGCGACGATTCGCCGACAAGGATCTCTTTCTTGTAATGCGGACGGAGAAACTCCAGAATTCCTCGTACAGCGTCTACATGGGTAGCGGCAAGCTGGTTGTTGAACTGCACGAAGTTCGGTTTGATCAGGATCCGCTTGCCCTTGATGGCGCTGAGAACCTGGTCTTCAATCAGCTTGAGCGCCTTGTAAATGTTTTCGCTTCGATCGTCCCCTTTGATCAGAGCGGCGGAAGATAACTCAGAGGGAAGCTGATAGAGCTTGTTTCCACCGCGGCTGCGGTAGATTGGCGGCGTCTCCGCTTTCATCGCAAAGGCATTCAGGCTGGTGACAGGAACAGTCGCGGCTCCAACCAGTCCCATGCCCAGGACGTTGATCACCTCGCGTCTACTCAAATGCTCGCTAGTGTTCATGACGGCAAACCCCTTTCCCAAGCAAAAAACTTCCCGGAAACAATTCGCCGAATTGTATCACTGCTGAGCGAAAATGCAAGGAAAACTGAAATCTGAGGGCGAAGGATCGATCAAATTCTCATTGTTTTGGATTCATCTGGCGAGGTAAGCACTGAGAACTCCGTCGCGAATCAAACCAAGGCCTATACATCTCATTTTTGGATCTTATATACTCCTGTCGTTTGAGAGGCATGCAGGATTTTTGGATCGGAGGTCATGCATGATTCCGATTTGAGGTGGAGTCAGAATTCGGGCCATCAGAGCCGGTTGATCTGCCCAGATAGTACTGAAAGAAAACAGGTTAGTTTAATGCTTCCCCTGTTGGATTTCGGCAGGAAGCCCCAAGTTCTGTGTTGCACAATCCGTTCCCCCGCTGCCCCCGGTTCGCCCTTTTGTCGCGGCTCTGATGAGGCCGCGAGAACAACTACCCGAACAGGAATGAGCACCGTGAGAACACGCGACTTGAGAACTCGTTACTGGAATCTAACTGAATGGATCGCATTATGACCGTTCGAAGTTGTAGTATTCTGATTGTTTTTGTCTGCGCGGGGTTCATTGTTTCGGCCCAGGCCCCGCGTCCAGCGAATCCTCTCGGCAATGGACCTGATGTGATTCAGGCCGGTCGTGGCTTGTTCAACAAGACCTGCACCGGTGTTGCCATGGAATCGACGGCGGTGAGGGCAGCAGGGGGCCTGCATTGGCCGGCGAGCGGCGATTCTTTCGCCTGAGCGAGGGCGCAATCTTCGGCGTCGTCAAGAACGGTATCCTGAGACTGGCCTTTTCTATGTTGTCTCCCTGGAGGGTTGCGGAGTCGCGACCAAGTCAACCGAACAGTTTCGCCCGGGCGGCTTTCAATACCGCGCCAGCGGTGACGTGCTTCTTCACGATGACTCCTGGAAGGTCTACGTGCGAGCGCTCGACATGCCCACCGGGAAACTCGTTTGGGAACGGGAGCGGATAGGCAACGATGGCCTGGGTGGGGGATTGATGTCAACGGCCGGGGGATTGCTGTTCTCCGGTGAATGGAACGGCCAGTTCGTTGCCATGGACGCGAAGACCGGCAAGATCCTATGGCACTTCAATACGGGCCAGCATATCAACGCCCAGCCCATCACATACAGCGTCGATGGAAAGGAATACGTATCGCTGGCCGCGGGCGGCGATGTTCTCAGCTTTGGGCTCTTCGAGCCCGGAAAGGCGGCTACCAAATGATCCGCAGACTACTCGTCCTTGCAGCTCCGCTCCTCGTTCTCGGCGCCACTCATTATGGCCAGTGCCAGGCTCGCTACACCATATCGGACGAACCTGCCGGAGCTCCCGGATCGCCGGATGTCGTGGTTCTTCACGACAACATAGCCGGCGCCGAGGCAGCGATCGCTCCCTCCCGGGGCGGAGAACTCAGCAGTTATCGAGTGAAGGTCCTTGGTCAATCGATCGAGCTGATCTATCGTGCGCGCGACTACGGTTCTGCCCCCGGATTCAGGGGCAAAGCCTCAACGCTTTGGCCGGCCGTCGGAGCTCAGTATCCGGTGGGCACCATTCCAAAACAATCATGCGGCGATGGCACATACACGGTTGCCGGCAACACCTACCCAATGCCCTGCCACGGTTTTGCCAAAGACCTTCCCTGGAAGGAAATTAGCCGATCGGCTGACAGCAACAGCGCACAGGTCACGGTTGAACTAACAGACTCCGAGAGCACACGAAAGTTCTATCCATTCGCTTTCAAGCTGGATGCCACTTATCTGCTCAGCAATGGGCAACTAGCAATCAACTATCAGGTGACTTCTGACGTGGCGAACAAGGAGGCGATGCCGTTTTCGATCGGCAATCACATTGCCTTCAAGATTCCTTTCGTCGAGGGAACAGACCCCGCCGACATGACATTTGAAACACCGAACACCACTTTGCTCTTGCACAACCCGTCGGGCGCAGGCCTCAGCGGCAAAGAGGAACAGCGGTCGTTTGAAACTCCGCAGAGGCTGGGTGATTTCGATTCCCGCTCCGCACTATCGCTGGCCGGTTATCGCAGCCAGCCTTACGCACTTCTGATTGACTCCAAAGGCGTTTCCGTCCGCATTACCCAGACCGCAAGCACGAGCCTGCCGGAGCAACTGGTTCGCTTCAACGCCTTTGGCGGTCCACACGAAGGGTATTTCTGCCCGGAGCCGTGGTTTGGACGTCAGAATTCTCTGAATCAGCAGGAAGGCATGATCTCGCTGGCGGCGGGTCAATCCTGGAAGTGGCGCATCCAACTCGTCGTCTCCGGCCCTCCGCCGGGCATGAATGGAGCGAGCCCGGGTGTGGAGAAATACGGAGGCAACTTCGGTTACGTGGAAGGTCCTGTCTGGTCCAGGCAGGGATTCCTGCTGTTCAGCGACATCCCCGGTTCTCGCATCCTCAAGATGACGGCGCCCAATCATACGGAGATCTATCGGCACTTCACGAATGCGGCGAACGGCAATTCAATGGATGTCGAGGGCCGTTTGTATAGTTGCGAGAAGGACGGACGGCGTGTCGTAAGAATGGAGAAGGACGGCACGATCACGGTAATTGCGCAGGATTTCGAAGGCAAACGCATCAACGATCCGAACGATGTGGTTGTTCGGCGTGACGGGCAGGTCTACTTCAGCGACCCGAATCCCAAAGGCGGGTTGGAACCCCTTGAACTCGGATACGCGGGGGTCTACCACGTGGCTCCGGATGGCACAATCTCGCTGATCAGGAAGATGCTTTATCCCAACGGGGTTGCACTCACACCGGACGGAAAAACCCTGTACATTGTCGATACAGCAGAGCGAGACGTTATCGCCTATGATTTGGATGAAAAGGGGAACGCATCCCGGGGGCGCGTCTTCATCTCAGGAATTGATGGGCTTCCGGACGGACTCCGAGTGGCTGCAAACGGGAACATCTACATCGCGTGCCGCGGCGTTGCGATTTACACCCCGGACGGCAAGTTCATCAAGATGATCGAATTTCCAGAGACGCCGTCAAATCTGACTTTCGGCGATGAGGACCTTCAAACGATTTATGTGACTGCCCGGACATCTGTTTACCGCGTCCGAGTTCCGGATAAAGGTTCGCTGCAGTATTGATTCGAGCGCGCTCGGTGACTGGCTAATCTCCAAACAACGCTTTAAGAAAACAGGATAGCGAGGAGACTATTCCAGCACGGCAACCTCGTGGTCGAGAACGGACTTGACTTCAAACTGCGCCCATCTTCCCTGCCGGAGTACTGGCGTGCCGGTGGCTCCCGAAACGGTCAGGAGCAGCCGTTGCTTGCCGGACACGTCTTCCGGCAGCTTCACCCTTACAGTCAGTGGACCCACCGGAATGAGTTCCTCAACCGGCGCTCGCCAGGTTCCCGCGCTGGTCAGGTTCACCAGGTGCAGGATGAGCCGGTTCTGCTGGCGATAGAGATGACAGTCAATGAGCCCAGGGCCCTGCACCACCAGCGGGATGCTATCCTTGGCGGCCCAGTGCACCAGGTTTGCCAGCAGATCGCCATGATCTGGAATGTTGCCATTGGCATAGCGCCGGTCGATGTCCGCCGGCAGGTAAGCGATCCGCGCGCCGTTCTGCTCCCTGATCACAAGGCCCGGAATCTCGGTGCGGGGTACGCGGTTCCAGGAGTTTTCCGGAGGCGCGGTCGGAGACTCCGGGACCAACGTAAGCAGGACGGTGGTTCCCCGTACCGGCTCCACATCGGGGAGTTCCCCGCCAAACGTGATAACGTTCGTTTCTTCAAAGCCGCGCAGCACTGGGTGCCGTTCGACAGATTTTGCCGGTTCGTCCCCGTGGCGCGGACCGTCTATGTCCTGCCCCACATCAGGAGTCAACCGCAGATATGTGTGCTGCAAACCGGCCGGGTTACGCGGACCGTACTTTTTACCTGTGTAGTTTGCGCCAAACACGTCGGCCAGGGCGAAGTCAGGCCTCGGGTCACCGTAGTCGTCGTACAAACTGCTCTCGCCTGTCGCAATCAGCGACCCGCCTTTGCTGACAAATCGCCGCACCGCCTCCACCTGAGAATTTGACATGGCGGCCAGGTTGGGAAGAATCAGCACGGAGAACTGGTCCCCGGCCCGCTCAATGTGATCGGCATGGACCGCCAGGTAAGGAATGCGGGCTCGAATGAGCGCCTGAATCATTCCGTTGTAGGGCGCCAAGGCTAGTTCGTTATCGTCGTCCCGGCCGTACCACTCCAGATTGCGCTGCGAATAGACCACGCCAACCGTGGCAACCGGTTGACGATTGACGAGGTACTTCTGGTTGGCGGCATGCCAGCGATACAAAGGTTCCACAGTCTGGAACTGGCGCCGGTCCTCCTGGTAACCGCCTATGTGGTGCCACCAGGGCCGAATCGTTCCAGCAAAGCCTTCCACCATCCACATACGGACCTCCGGAATTGGGCGAGCGGCCTTCCTGGGTCCATACATCGCCATCGCTTCAGCCACGGGTCTGCCCCAACCACCCAGCCCGTGAATCATTTTTCCTGTATCGCCGTTTTCCTTGAACCCAACGTCATTGGTCCGCCCCTGGTGGTCGAGCATGATAATCTCCGCCCGCTCACAAATCTCTTTCAGGTCCCGGAAGCTGTGGGCAGAGACCAGAAGATTGCCGCTGAGCATCCCGCTCCAGATGCATTCGGGACCGCCTGCGGCTTTGGTTGTGCGGTTATAGAGGTCCCATATTTCAAGTCGGCGCTTATAGCTCCATTCAATCCACTGCCGATAGCTCGGGTCGTCCCAGTTCTTCTTGGTGGGCAGGTCTCTTCCGCCAAACTCACGAAACCTGCTCTTGCAGTTGCCGCAATAGCAAATGCTGTCCCGGCTCAGGCCGAACCAATGGTTGTCGGTAAATCCCTCCGGCTTTTCGTGTGCGATGATTTCGCGGAGAATCCTGGGAATGTACTCCTCGAAGTAGGGGCCGTTAATGCACGTCGAATAGAGAACGATGTCATCGCCTTCCGGTCCCAGTACAATGCCTCCGCCCGGATCGAAAACGCCATGCGCTCCAGGGTTGCCCGCGCCGCTGGCAACAGCGCCTGTGCGGTAGGGCTCTCCTGCGGCATTGACCGCGAACCAGTCCGGATGCGCCTTGTAAAACGGCTCGAAAGCACTGCTTGGATCCATCCGGGCAAACACAGCGAGCCCATCCGCATGAGCCGCCCGGACAAGATCCCCATAGAGATCCTGACCATTCAAATACCTGGCCTGGTGATGAAGCGGCTCTTTGCTCGGATAATAGGCCACGATTCCGCCGGCATTGATCACAACACCCTGCGTTTGGGTACGCTTCCAGTAGCTCCGCCACCATGGAATGTCAAAATGCAGTGGATCCAGTTCGTTCAGGTTGATCTGTCCCCATCGGCAGACACGCCGGTACCAGGGTTCGGAAGTGTTCTGTGCCACTTGGGCACCCGCATTGCTGTTGCCGAAGCGACCCAGGCTTGCGGCGAGTGAAACCATGGCCGTCATCTTGAGAAAGTCCCGGCGTGACTCCAATTCGTCCTTCTTGTAAATTGGGTCCATGACCAATTGACTCCTTTGTTCTTGCGTTCCAACTCCATGAAGTCCGGTCTTCGAATGTCCTGGAAACGCTGGGACGGACCATACAGAGCTGAGTGCGGCGGTGTCTTCATCAGCATGGATCACTCTGACCTATCGGGTTGAGCGCTCACTACGGATATTCTTCTTCTCCTGACTGGAATCTTCGGCGAATGGTAGTAGGTTTCTGTCATCATGTCAATTACAGCTTGAGACGTTGTGAAGAGTCTGAACCTGCAGCGGACCGTGCAACCGCGACTCCCAAAACCCAGACCGGCCATCAGTCTGGCGGCAAGGGCTAGTTTCGGCGCTGTCAGGTGCCTGGAAGATGAGACGAGAATCGGGCAAACGGAGGCGGATCTGATTCAGGCGCGCAGACGGCCAACGTGGCCAGAGAATCAATCTTGGCGGTGCAGCATGACGCCTAACTGGTCGCCCAATTCAGATCTTTACGGGTTCCGTACGGTCGCCCCAGTGCTTTGGAACTGCAGACAGAAGTGACTCTTACCGGGGGCCATTCCTGCTCCCGTCTTGGCATTCCGCCAGGACCCAAATGCGAACGCATGATTCAAAGCGTCGCCGCCTATCTTGCGGTCATCGGAATGCGTTGCATAATCCGGAGAAAGGCCGATCGACCTCAGTGCGCTGGTGGTTGAATCGAACCCCGGTGCGATCGGGTTCGCGGTCCTTGCAATCATCGTCGCGGATGAGTCGGAAGTCGGCAGGAATGCAATGGCCCACGTCGCAGATCATGTGCGATTCCGTCAGCTCATTTTGGCCTGAAATCTCGCTCCGGAATCTCGCGAGATGTTCGACCGCCAAGGTGCCGCGCACCTACTGGTTTGAGCCCTGCTGCACACCACACAGAATTTGTGCAAAGTCGCTCAGTGCGCGCTTTCCGCGGACGGAAGAGTCAGTTTCCAGCCAGGATCATTCGCGGAGAATTCTTTGGCGACGGCGAGAATCTGCAAGGTCTCGGGATCGTCAGAATCTATGGTAAGAATGTCTCGCAGACGCCGAATGACCTCTTCTGTCCTGCCCAGCTTGCAAAGGATCAGGGCGGCGTTGCGCCGGAAGACTAAATTGGTCACATCTGCCTGCGCGGCTTGATCGAAGTAGTTCAGTGCGCCGTTCAGGTCCCCTTCTTTTTCCAGTTCTACGCCGGTGTTATTCAATACGGTTGCCTTGCTCTCACTTTGCGATTCGGCAAGGCGGCTTGCTACCAGATCCTCAAGTAGTTTCTTCATACGGCTTTCATTCGCCGAGTCGCCATTGCGATGGTAGATTCTGAGCAGCCGGTACGCCGCTTCCTGATCATTCGGCCTTAACCGAAGGGCCGCCTCTAGCTCGGCAGTTGCCTGTTCCTGTCTCCCGTCGTCCATGTAGAGTTTTCCGAGGAATGCGTGCGCGGCTCCATTGTCAGGATCCAAAGCCACTGCCTTTTCCAAGGCTGCTTGGCTCTCTTCGGAGCGATTCAGAGAGAAGAGCGCCTCTCCAATAGCTCCGTAGGCCTCGGGGTTGTCGGGGTTGAGCTTAAGGATCTTGCGATAGGCATCGATCGTCTTTTGCCATTCCTTCTGATAGTAAGCATCGCGGGCTTTCAGGCGCCAAAGTTCGAGAACAGACTCCGTCTTCGCGCCTGTACTTTTCAGCTCCAGATCCGTCTGTTCCTCAGATTCGGCGAACTTTCCGGCTCTGGCGAGGACAAGCGCATAGTTATAACGGACGCCCGGCAATTTCGGGTCCAGTTTCAGAGCGGTCGCAAGCCGGTCGAGGGCCCGATCCAAGTTGTTAAAGCTCGCATAGGCTAGGCCTGAAGAGAAGTAGGTTGGAGCATGGTTTGGGTGCAACACGATCGCCTGATCGAACTCGGCTTCCGACTCGACTGGCTTGGCGAGCAGTGCCAGACAAATCCCTTTCATGGCGTGTATGTCGCTGGCATTGGCGCCCTGAAGATCGGCTTGCTGCAGCACCGACAGGGCACTCTGCGGATCACCCACTCGAATGAGCCTTTTTGCCTGATCCAGGATGGCAGAGTCGCTGACCGGCCTTTTGGGCTGCTTGAGTCTGGCAGGTTGCTCCTGGGCAAGAGTTGACATCGATAGAGAAAGGCTGGGCAGGCCGGTAATAACCAGTAGGACGCCGACGTGAATCGGATTGCACCACGAACTGCGTAAGCCGGAGACAGGCATGTTTGCTTCCGAAAGCATTATCCCTCATTACGGCTTGAGATGTCAGGTACCCACATACAATGGATCGTGCCGATTTTGCTCAGTCCGATTTCGGGGCTGTTGAGGCTCGTGGTATTGTTCTCACGAACAAACCTGTTGAAATCCTCTCTCAGGGGAACATCGAGCGGTCAGCATGAGGGTTGTTAACTGGACGTTGGTAGCCCACAATGCGTTATTGCCGCTCTTAGAACCTGTATAAAAACTCGCTCAGGTGAAGAATTCATCTGCTTTGAAAAGCCGCGAGTTTTTATACAGTTTCTTAGACTCAGACGACAGTTCGCACGAAAATGTGACCGAAGAACCGGCGCAACTCTGGAACGGCATCGCTTGAGGATTCACTCAAAGCGATCGCCGCGATGTTTCCCGATCGAATTACTGTTCTCGAAACTGCTTTTAGATCGGCACGAAACTCGCGGTTCAGGCCGGCGGTGAACTGGAGCAGATTCAGTTTCTTCTGGGGCATGTCTCTGTGCAAACGACGGAGCGGTACCTCGGCTGCAAACAGCGTTTCCGCAACGCGGTGAATGATCGGATTGGGCTCGAACCGGACCCGCAGGGATCTCCGTAGATCCCGCACCGCTGGCCGACTTATCGATGCCAATTCAGCATCGTGGTGAATGCGTAATGCGCTTTAAGACGTGGACGGCGCGTCCAATCTGTTACACGAAATGTCGATTGTATCGGGGACGCCGGAGCATTCGGCGCACGCAGGGAATCCCGCTACCGCTTCTGCGGCGAGCCCGCCGCACTAACAGCGAGTCTAGCTCGATTCAGAAACGGAACTGGAAGCGATCCCGTGCTCCAGCTTCTTCGACAGGAGGATGCTCGATACGCAGAAACCGATGAACAAGTAATAGCCGGGCAGAATCTTGGAAGCATTCGTCGGGATCAGCACCTGTTGAACGTTCGGCATGCCGCGTAAGCCGTCCAACGCGCTTCCGATGACGCCGTTGAACGCGACAAAAGACATGAAGATCGCCAGGACCATGACGTCGGCCATGGACCACTTGGATAGCTCGAAAGCCAGCAGCTTGACGAAGCGGTTGGTGCGCAACAGCGCCGGCCGGAAGAGACTCGCCCCAAGCGCCAGCATCTTCAGCGCCGGGAAGACCACGCTGAACAGGATCACCAGCACGCCGACCAGCGTCATCTCCGGCCGGCCCATCTGGATCAGTGTCTGAAACACCTCAAACACGGTCTTGCTGCGGTAGTAGAGCGACTGGTCGCGAAACTCGATGGGCGTGCCGAGCAGGGTTGCGTCCATCTTTGTGACGCGAACTTCCACTTCCAGCATTGGGCTGAGCACGCCGCCGGCCAGCATCGCAATGCAGAACAACATCAGCACCACAACGGCGCCCCGCGAGAGCGTCGGCTTGCCGGCCATCAACAGGATGAACCCCAGCGCCGCCGATGCGAGCACTGTGAGATAGTAGCGATTCAGCTTCGTGTCCGCTTCCGCGATCTTTTTGCCAAGAGTCTCCTCGCAAGCCGCGCCGCTGGAGCACCCATAGTGCTTCAGGATGGCGTTATAGGTGGTCATGTCCGTGGTGCCGAACGTGTTCGTGACCGCATTGGCCAGCACACCGCGAATGGAGTCCTTGAAGCCCTTTTGCGTTTGCGACTTGGCCAGCTCCGCCATCACCACGTCGGTGTACTCAGGCACATGCGGACGCAGCGATGCGATGATCATGTTCACGAACATCGCGTTGACCCCGCCGGGCTTGCCCGCTGCCTTGGCGTTGGGCGACGTCATCTGCGTCTTGATGTTGTCCAGCAGGGCGTACAGCGACCGTTCAACCATGGGCCGGAGGCTCTTGCTCTGACCCTTGAGATCGAGTTTGTCGACTTGCGCGTTGAGTATCGGGCCGATGATGGCGCGCCATTGGTCGGCGCTCAGGATTCCGTAGCGCGCGTGTGTGATCTCGGCCAGGTCGGTACGGATGAGACGGCGCGCGGCCAGGCCATCAACAGTCTTCCAACTGAACCAGATGGCCGGCAAGAGCAAAATCACGGCCGCGGCTAAGCGGAAATCGAACGAACGCGAATGCTCGCTCGGTGACGGATTCGTCGGTGTATCCACGTTTTCCATGATGGTGATAACCAGTATAAAACCGGTTCCGACCCGTGAAGAATTCAATGACGATTAATCGCTTGGCGCGGTCCCGGGCCGTGCTTCTTAGATTCCTCTATACTGGCCGACATTTCGTTACTTATCGGTGCGCGGCTCCGATGAGGGGCAGAGGCCTCGGCAAACCGGCATTCCGAAATGCATCCGTCGCGGATATCCGCCCCAACGGTTCTGGAACACCGAACGTCTCGAAAGAACTGCGCGACGCGGCACGAAAGGCCCGGCTTTCATTGGATTTAAACAACTGAAAACAATACTCTTCGCTATTGCACCGTCGAGGGCTCGAAAAAGCGTGGATTCGGAATCAGTGATTCAGGCTGTCCGAGCTGGGTCAAAGGGGATGCGTCGCAGTAGTTGAAGTGAACACGCCTCGGCGGGTACCATTGCGGAATCTGGAAGACCTCAATGGAAACCGCAGGTCAGATCAACCGGACAAACTATGTCAGAAGCGCCTGTAAAACCAGACCTCGGGGGGCTGCACATTGACGCCCACAAGCGCGGTGCCCGAAAAGCTGGCGCGCGCATCGCGATTATTCTTTTCGTCTTGCTAGTCGCGCTCGCAATCGTGGGCGGAGTCTACGCATACATGCGTCAGACGCCATCGGTACATGTCGCCACGGTAGAAGCCGCGGACAGCGGGCCAACGGCCCTGCTCAACGCGAGCGGGTATGTCACACCGCAGCGGCGCGCCACAGTAGCGGCAAAGATCACCGGGCGCGTTACGGGCGTCTTTTTTACCGAAGGAATGCACGTAGATAAGGGCTTTGTGCTGGCGACACTGGACGATTCCGATGCGCAGAGGGCACTTGCATCCGCGAAAGCAGATCGCAATGCCACGCAGGCAAGCATTCTCGACCTGCAGGTGCAATTGAAGAACGCTCAGATCGAATTGCATCGCGCAGAGGCATTGAGGGCAGCAGGAGTTCAAACTCAGGAAGCGCTCGACAATGCGACGATGGCTGCGGACAGCCTGAGGGCGAAAATCGAATACACGCAGCAACTGGTGCTCGCGGCGGACGCGCGCATCAAAGAGGCGCAGCAGGCAGTGGATAACTGCGTCATCAGCGCTCCGTTCGATGGGATTATCGTTTCCAAGGACGCGCAGGTGGGAGAAATGGTGTCGCCGATTTCGGCCGGCGGTGGCTTCACGCGTACGGGCATTGCGACGATTGTCGATATGGCCTCGAATGAAATCGAAGTGGACGTCAACGAGAACTACATTGCGCGCGTCAAGCCCGGTCAGGACGTGACTGCGGCTTTGGATGCATATCCGGACTGGAAGATTCCGTGCCACGTGCGTACCATCATTCCCACGGCCGATCGGCAGAAGGCGACTGTCGAGGTGCGCATTGCCTTCGACAAGCTGGATCCGCGCATCCTGCCCGACATGGGCGTGAAGGTCACGTTCCACGGGGATGAAGAGAAGCAGAGTGGAAAAGCGCCGGCGGGCGTAGTGGTGCCGCAGAACGCGGTCCGCGATGATAGCGAGCAGAAGATCGTCTTCCTGGTGAGTGGCAATCACATCGAGCGCCGCGCCGTGAAGGTGGGTGCGAACAATGGCGCGCAAACGCAGATTCTGGCCGGGCTCGCGCCTGGAGATACAGTCGTAGTTGAGGGACCAACCGATTTGAAAGATGGCGAAACGGTTTCGATCAAACGCTAGTGGGGTTCTTGCGATTTAGTCCTCATTTGGTTGTCATTTGGTGTTGCTGTTTCGTACACAGAATGCCTTGCAAAGGGCACCATCATTCCTGCGAGCAAGCGGAGATAGCGGAAATCAAGGAGCGTTGATCATGGTACGCGTGGATGGCAATGGTTCATCGGGCAGTCTGATTCAAGTGCGCGGCTTGGACAAAACCTATCGCCGCGGCAACGAGGACATCGACGTCTTGCAGGGTTTGAATCTTGACGTTGATAAGGGCGATTTCGTGGCCTTCATGGGGCCGAGCGGCTCGGGCAAGACCACTCTGCTCAACTTGATGGGAGGCCTCGATGTTCCCACACGCGGCACCATCAGCGTGGCCGGCGATGAAATCACGCACATGTCCCGAGGCAAGCTGACCGACTGGCGCGCGCGCCACGTCGGTTTCATCTTCCAGATGTACAACCTTATCCCCGTGCTCACCGCGTTCCAGAACGTCGAATTGCCCTTGCTGCTGACCAAGCTCTCCAAGGCCGAACGCCGCAAGCACGTTGAAACCGCCCTTTCCATCGTAGGTTTGGGCGAGCGCATGCGCCACTATCCGCGCCAGCTTTCCGGCGGACAGGAACAGCGTGTCGCCATTGCCCGCGCCATCGTCGCTGATCCGACTTTCCTGCTCTGCGACGAGCCCACCGGCGACCTGGACCGCAAAAGCGCCGACGAAGTGATGAAACTAATCAAGCGGTTGGTTGAGGAGTACGGCAAAACAGTGCTGATGGTAACGCACGACCCGGTGGTTGCGTGCCAGGCCCATACCACACTGCATCTCGAGAAAGGCGTGCTGGTTGAAGCGGGAGCGCGGCAAGACGCTGTCGCGGGAGGCGCCTAATGAAATTCAGCAGACTGATTCTGGCCAATCTGTTTCGCAAGAAGGCCCGGCTGATACTGACCATCGGTTCCTTCGCAGTGGCGCTGTTTCTGTTTGCGCTGCTCGGAGTGGTGAACGACGCGTTCAGCCGCGGAGCGGACGTTGTGAGCGCGAATCGTCTCATCACCATCAATCGCACCTCCATCATCAACACCATCCCGCTGTCTTACCGGGATGAAATCCTGCGCATCCCGGGCGTGAAATACATCACCCACGAAAACTGGTTCGGCGGCGTGTATCAGGATCCCAAGAACTTTTTCCCGCAGTATGTAATCGACCCGGAAAATCAGCGGCAGGTCTTTCCGGAACTCATCGTTCCCGACGACCAGTGGAGCGCCTTTCTGAAAGATCGCCAGGGCGCGATTGCCGGCGCGGACACCGCGAAGCGCTTTGGCTGGAAGATCGGCGATCGCATTCCCATCAAAACAACCATCTATGGGCTGCAGGACAAAGCCTTCGAGTTCAATCTCGACGGCGTTTACCACGGCGCAACGCCGGAAGAGGACGAGACCCAGTTTTGGATTCAGTGGGAATACTTCAAAGAGAGCGTACCCGATCGGATCCAGGGTCAGGTTGGCTGGTACACGATCCGCATTGATAACCCCGAAGATGCCCCGCGCATCGCCAAGGCCATCGACAACATGTACCTGAATTCGCCCTACGAAACGAAGACCGAGACGGAATCCGCGTTTGCGCAGGGCTTCGTGAAGCAATTCGGAAACATCAAACTCCTGATTATGTCGATCGGGACCGTCGTCTTCTTTACACTTTTGCTGGTCACCGGAAACACGATGGCCATCTCCGTGCGCGAGCGAACAAATGAACTGGGCGTACTCAAGGCCATCGGATTCCCGGATCGCATCGTCCTTGGATTCATCCTGGGCGAGTCAATGGTGATCGCGCTTGCCGGTTGTGTGGGCTTGCTGCTTGCGCTGGTGGCTATTCCAGCGCTTAGCCGCGCCATGGCTGGTCTGTTGCCGCCTCTTCTCGTTACAGCGAAAACGCTGGTATACGGCGTGATCGCCGCTCTCGTGGTCGGTTTTGCCAGCGGAATTCTTCCCGCCTATGGCGCGATGCGCATGAGCGTGATCAATGCCCTTAGGAGGGTTTGAGCATGATGCCAAAACTCATTTTCGGTGTAGTGATCACTCTGTCGGCTATCGCTGCCTTGCTCCTGATTTTGGTCATTGTGGGCGGCATCGTTGCCGGATTGCTGGCGCCGCTGATCGGATCAGTGCCGATTTCTTACAACTTCCGCAGCATTCGGGCGCGCTGGACTTCCACCATCGTGGCCATTCTGGGCATTGCCGGGACGGTCGGCGTATTCGTGGCCATGCTTTCGCTGGCGCGCGGCTTCCGGGCCACGCTGGTGGCCTCAGGTTCGCCTGACGACGCGCTGGTCATGCGTGCCGGCTCCACCACGGAAATGATGGGCGGCATCACTCTCGATTCCGTGAAGCTGGTACAGGATAAGCCGGGCGTCGCACGCGATGCGTCGGGCCAGCCGCTGCTCACACAAGAAGTCGTCGGAGTCGTTCCCATACCGCTGATCAGCACAGGCACGGACGCGAATGTGGAGGTTCGCGGGGTTTCGCCCAACGTGCTCGAAATCCGCAAATTCGTGAAGATCGTTCAAGGGCGGATGTTTCATTCCGGCCTCGATGAGCTCGTCGTCGGCAAGAATGCCTCGAAGACCTACGAGGGCCTGACCGTCGGCAACACCGTGAGCTTCGGCGGCGGGCAGTGGAAGGTGGTAGGAGTGTTCGACGCGGGCGGATCGTCGTTCGATTCCGATGTGTGGTGCGACGCGCGCATCCTGAACGAGGTGCTCAAGCGCCCGGAAAACATCTTTCAATCTGCCACCGTTCACCTCACTTCGCCCGCCGCCTTCGACAAATTCAAGGATTCGATCACTTCCGATCCCCAATTGAATTTGGAAGTCGAGCGCGAGGTGGATTACTACGCGAAGCAATCCTCGGCCATGACGCAGCTGATCACGGTGTTGGGCGGCCTCGTGGCTGCCATCATGGCGATCGGCGCGGTATTCGGCGCTCTCAACACGATGTACTCGGCCGTCGCCGAACGCGGTCGCGAGATTGCCACCATGCGCGCGCTCGGCTTCTCCAGCTGGAGCGTCATTCTTTCATTCCTGTTTGAGGCGCTTCTGATTTCGTTCATCGCCGGCATCCTCGGTTGTCTAGCCGTGCTTCCGCTGAACGGCATGACCACGCAGACCATGAATTTCTCGACCTTCTCGAACATAGCCTTCGCCTTCAAGATCACTTTCAACTTGCTCGTGATGGGAGTGGTTTTCGCGTTGGCCATGGGCGTTCTCGGCGGCTTGCTGCCCGCCGTGCGCGCGGCGCTGCGTCCCGTCGCCGTCTCCCTGCGCGAGTTGTAGGAAATCCATCACAAAGACACTGTGACATAGAGCAGTCTGGAACCAGAGACAATGATCATTCTCCGTAGCGAATGACCGACGTTGCGAAGGACGCGGTCATTGAGCACGCCTTATGGTGCGCGCAGGCATCAGCCTGCCCGCGCTGATGCAACTGATGGGCCACGCCGACATCCGAACTACCCTGCACTATGTGCAGGTCTCCGCACAGGACGTTTACCTTCAGTATGCCCGCGCCGCGGCACAGTGCATCCGACCCCAGTCGAGGATCCCGTCGTGAAGCGCTGGCGCCGCCCTCCGCTCCAGCATCCGCTGGCGCCGGCCTTCGAGCGTGCCGTCGAATCCCTTTCCACCGCACTCAGTCCTTCCAGCACTCGTCAGTACAACACAACAGTGCGTAACTTCCTCGTCTATCTGGCCGCCGAGTTTGCAGATGTCATCCGTCTCGAGCAACTGTGCCGCGATCCTCACATCCTCAGATGGATGGCGTGCCTGCGAGCGCAGACTCCACCCCTGGCGACCACAACCTGCATCGCCCGGCTCATCGCTCTCCGCGCCGTCTTCAACGAACTGGCCTGGACAAGCAAACTTCCTGAACTCGCCCACCTGTTGCGGCGCGAAGATATCCCGCGCTCGCCGCAGAGTCTGCCCCGGCCGCTCACCGCAGAGCAGGATCAGCTCCTACAGCAGGAGTGCCTTCGCCGTAACGATCTGGGCGGAAACGTCTTCTTGTTGCTCCGCCACATCGGCATGCGCATCAGCGAATGCGCTGACCTGTCTTATGACTACCTGCGCTCCACCGGTCCTGATCAGTGGGCCATTCATGTCCCCCTCGGCAAGCTCAAAACCGAACGCATGGTCCCCGTCGATTCCTTCGTCTGTGAACTCGTCCAGCGCCTGCGCTTCTTCCGCTCGCTGGACCCGCTGCCTGCCGATGGAAAGCTTCTGGCATGGCCAGGAACTAAAGTAGCTCTCCTTGCCCGGCTCCGCGATTACCTGCATCTGGTCTGCTACTCAGTCGGCCTTCCCACAGATATCGTTCCCCACCAAATGAGGCATACCTACGGAACCGAAATGCTTCGCGCCGGCATGGGATTTGCTGTCGTGATGAAACTGCTCGGCCACACCAGTCCTCGCATGACCATGTGCTATGTAAATGTGACCTTGACCGATCTCCAGCGGGAGTTTCAACTGGCTCGCTCCGAACCCAGACATCTGGCTCCCCAGCCCAAAACCTCATCCACACCTGTGCGCAAAGGCCTTGATGGCCTCATCGATTCCTTGCTCGCTACGCAACATGCAATGGAGATCTTCCGTCGATCACTCCCGAACGGCCAGCCGCGATCCTGCCTCGGTCGGCTTGCCAATCGCCTCACCAAGATCCTCGCCGAAATACGACAACTCCACACCACCTGAATGAAAATGGGCAGAAATTGGCCGGTTAACAGACCAACGCGCTCGTTGAGGTCCGGTGTAGATTCGTTTTTCCCGGCTCCGAGAGGATTGTCGCCAATCTGGACAGAACCCATTTGGGGAGTGATGTCCAGTTTGGCGGTAAGAACAAAGCCGCAGGCGCCGCGGACGCTCGATTGTGCCATACTTGAAGTGTATGGGCTTGGAGAGTGCGCTTCATCGGCAATCGCGGTTTCTAGCTAAATAGCTGATTACAGGCGTGTTCTGATTGAATCTCCATAGACTCACCGCATCCGCAGCAAACGCCAGCGGCTTCCTTCTCACCTCCTAATCGAAACCGCCCCACATCGGCGTCAGGCCAGGCCAAGGCCTTCGTGTCCGGGGCGGTTCCGATGTAGGCTAGCGGTAATACGTCCAGAACTTGGGGTCAACTTTCTGACGACGCCTGAGGACCACTCGCCGAGTGCATTGGAGATTCACCAACATCTGACCTGGCCGGCTCGGTCTTACTGCAAAGCACTATTGATTGTCGCTCTCTCAGCGCACATGGTTTTCTCCACGGTTGAAATCACTTGAAACAGCTGAGTGGTCTTTTGGTCCGCGGCCTGGAACGCGGCCTGGGCCTGTTGCCGGTCAGATGCCCACTGCTGGTCAGATTCCACGGTGTTGAGTGCTTGATTGAGCTGGTTCTGGAGCGCAGAGAGCTGCGTATAGGTGATGTTGGTGGGCGCCTGCAGATTGGTTGGATGAGACGTTTTGGCGCTGGCGGCGTTGATTTCGGCGAGCCGGGAAGGAAGCGACCGGCAAAATGCAGTGGTGCAGGTTGCGAAGCGCTGGCTTGGTTTGGCCGCGGCAGACTCCTGTTCCATCCCAGTGAGAACGTTGCGGATTTCATTTTCCAGATCATTGTAAAGTTGAGTCCGCTCCGCCCGAGACTGGAGGCCCTGCTGCTGCTCCTGATAAGACTGCACGAGGATCAGCCACACGATAGCATCGACAGTGCCGCCGTTCAGCGGACCGGCTGAGGATCCCGCCCGGCCGGGCCCAGTAGCGGAAAGAGAGCTGGCAAAGCGCTGACGAACAGCCGCTCCATGCGGTTGTTCGCTACCTGACCAATCTCGGAGTCGTAAGGTGGATTCAGATAGAGCAGCGAAAAGGACTCCGGCTTGGCGACGGCATCGAAGGCGTTGCCTTGGATGGTCTCGATGCCTTTCGACTGAGCGATCAGTGCGCGCTCGGCATCGAGTTCGACGCCGTAGCGGCGCACCTCCGCGCCTTGGGTAATGATGTCGAGCGCCGTTCCTTGCCCGACGCAGGGATCGACAACCGATGCCGGGCCAGTAAATCTGAGCAGTGCGCGAAGCCGCGTGGCCTCGCTTTCCGGGAGTGGGTAGTAGCCCATCTTCAACCGTGCCGCGTTACGCGCCATGGTTCCTCCTGGGGCGGTAAAATCTGGGTTTTGAATCGGGTCGTGTATTCTTCGGGGGATGTGCTTTGCTTACCATGGTGAAAGACATTTTTCCCGCAATCGACGCCGAGATCGCTTGCCTCAAGCAGGCCAAGGCTTTATTGAGCACATCGGGCGCCGTTGTCACCAAGCGTAGGCCCGGCCGGCCTGCCAAGGCTGCTACCGTTGTGGCTCCGAAGGGTCAGAAGATCGGAAAGCGCCGCAAGATGAGCGCAGAGGGGCGGGAGCGCATCCGCCAGGCGCAGATCAAGCGTTGGGCTGCATCGAAGGGCGCCTCCAAGGCGAACATGAACGCCACTGTTGCGCCGCTGCCCAAGGCGAAGAAGAAGGCCGCAAAAGCTGCTTGATTGGCTTCAGCGCAGAATACAATCGATTCTGCAGCCAGATACAGCGTTCTGTCGCTAGGAAATCCCGTGAGGGAACCAGCATTATCCTCGTTAGATTCGTGTTGGAGTGTCAATCAACCAGAAACTGCCAGGTGGACGGTCGCATTCTCAGAGCCGCTCCGAAATCCGGAGAACCTGCGCGATGGCGACTTCAGGTGTATATCGTTGCGGGCATCGAGAGCGAGACCTAGGATATCCATAATCCCCAGTCCCCAAACGCGAGGGTGTCAAGTACCGGGACATCGTCCGTTATAGGCCGAGCTTAGTCAGCGGTGAGAATACGTTCCTTGGTTTCTGCACTAAGCAGCGGAGAAGTATTGATGGCCGTATCCGCGCTGGCTTTGATCGGGTGCGAGAGCGCCGAGACAAGCACGCCCATGCAGAAGCCACAGAAGCCAGTGAGGATTGAAGAGAAAAGAACCGCGATGACGGCCCAGTCCGGACCGTATACGCCGACACCCGCGAATCCTCCGAAGAGAAGCAGGATCGCCAAAGCGACGGCTACCCACCTAATTATCAAGCCAAGGATGCGAGCCATCTTGGCCGCCGCGTATGCTCTGCGGTAACGCGCGCTGAGCACCTCGGTTGCAATTGAGCTTTCTACGGTCAGTTCTGTTTGCATGCTCAGCTCCTCTTCGACCCTTTGGGCCTGGGCTACGTCTTTAACCAGCACCTCAGCTTGGGCTGCCAAAGATTTCCCAACCCTCTTGTCGCTGATCCGTCCAGCCCTGAGCGGCAACGAATTCCTTCCCGGCATTCCGGCCAAACCAATGGAACTTGTTACCTGTTTTCCCATTTCCAGGGTCCACGTACATCTTCTCCGCCACAACCGAGCTTGGGACGACAAGGTACTCCGGGCGGTTCTCTCCTTTGAGGTTGATGAATACGTAAATGTGCGTTGGAGAATTGATCTCGTGGGCCTGGTGTCCAACCAGCCAATAGCTCTGAGCTTGCCTCTGCGTTTTGACCTGAACTGAAAATGCCCTCTGGCATTTTTGATCGGTGACAAGTAGATCAGCCCCCGCCGCACTGCGAGAGGTTGGCGACACGATGAAGCCTTTGTTCGTCAGTTCCGCAGCCGTCAGGTATACCCCCAGCATCCCTGTCAGCTGATTTTTATGACTGGTGGCAGCCACGAAAGATTCCCCTGTGTGCAAATTTTATAGAACTATATCACATCCAGTCCGCGTGAAGTACGAAACGGCAGGTGGCCCGGTCATCAAGATCGCAGAGAGCCGTAAAAGCTGTGCCCTGTTCATTGCGTTCTTTGCGATGAGCGGGCGTTGGGATAAGATCGCGGCCGGGAAAGGATGGAGTGATGGCGGGTTCTATAAAAGGGGACGTGAGTTCACCCACTGAACTTGGGGACCATAGGCGCCATGGCCCATATCTCAATCAACCATCAAAGATGTGGTGCCAGTTCCGGGTTCACGCCCGTCAACCACGACTGCACAACGGCGGCGAATCGTGCTCACTCAAGGCAATCGTATCTTGGTGGCGATTTCCTGGGCGGACTTTCGCGAGACGCCCGCTTGTTCGGCATAGCGAGGCCAGTTGGCCACGGCCGCTTTTACCTTTGCCAGAATCTCCGGCGCGCATTTTATTCCATGCTGTTTGCCCAACGCCTGAAGTTGGGTCGCGCCGGGATTCTTCCCCTCTCCCATGACGAGCATGCTTTGCTCTCCGCCTGGACCATAGGAAAAGGTAAGGTCATAGGCAGGTGCAAAGATCCACTCGTTTCGCGCGTTCAGCAGAAACGAAAAGTTCTTCACATGATCGTCGCGGTTATGAGCAAGCACGTTGAAGCAAGCCAGCGCATAGGTCTTTTCTGCTTCCTGGATATTCCTGGTCAACGCCATCGTCACGCGCAGAACCATCTCGTAGTCGAGGCTGGGCGTGCGATGATCGGCATGGAGCAGGCCGCCAAGACTGTGCATGTGGATGCGGGCATCTCCGTCCCGGTCGAAGCGTTTTGTACCGAAGTATTTGTTCCTTTTCGTACGGAAAAGATGAGTCTCAGGCATCTCCACGCCTGCATCCTTAGCCATTAGGCTATAGGCGTATTCGATAGCTCCCGAGTCCCGCGCGTCCTGGGAAGACGGAAACTTGATCATCCAGTGCGCGAAGCCCAGTTGCAATTCCTGCTGGCCGTGAATGATCCTTTTCTTGTCGGTGCTCACTTGCGCCACGATCTTGGGGCGGGCGCCTGAAGAGGAGCCATTGAGCCGCAGCAAATCTTCGAAGACCTCTTCATTCTCTCCGGCCAGTACGACGGCTGATTCCTCAGCAAGTTTGTCGAGCGCCAGCGGAGCATCGTCGGCGGTTTGCTGGCTCAGCTCCGGCTCATAGCTGAGAGCGCCCATGCCATGACGCCCCACATAGGCCAGCCGGTCGAGCGGATTCAGTTGGCCACGATGGACACCGTGTTTTTCCACTGTGCGGTCGAGCAAAAGGCGGCCCCATCCGTCCGGCAGACTGTCATTGAATACTCCATGCAGGCCGTCGAAGATCGTGGTGTCGGCAATGGATACGCCGGGCCTGAGAGGAAGTTTGATCGGCGAAATCTCAATGCCCGAAGTAAGAAACGAGGTGTCGTACTCGAAAAGGATCTGTCTGTCCTTGAACGCGAGGCGGCCAACCTTGCGGCGTTCCGCAGTGCTGCTTGGGCCGCGTGCGTCCAGATAAACCGTCAGCAACTCTGTCGGACTATATGCCATGGCTGCTTCCTTTTCTGCCCGTCGCTCTCTTCCGCCGCGCCGGCTTGGCCAGCAGGGCGTCGAGCGATTGAGTGGCTGAGATGGGCGTGCTTTCCGCGGCCAGCTTGTCGAAATCGTCGAGGCAATTCAGCACCAAGGCCAAATGCAGCAGTGAATCGAGAGCAATCAATCCAAGACGCTCAAACCGCTTCAACGAACCGAGGGTCACACCCGAGCGCACGGCCAACTCGCCCTGTGTAAGGTTCATGGCCAGACGCCGGGCCTTGAACCGGCCGGCGATTCCCGTCTGCGTCTCTCGTACGGTACTGAGTGTAACAGCCAACCATTTACCTCCTAAATGTATTGTACCACTATTACGATGAATATGTTATCCGTATAGCGTTATGGGTATTGCATGGCTATTTGCCGCTAAGATAGGCCGTGACGGCGCTCAGAATTGCTGGCGCCACCACATCAATCTCATTCTCGCGCATCAGGCGCAGCGGCACTCTGTCTCCCAGTTCCGGATTCACGCCCGTCAGCCAGGCCTGGACGACGGCAGGCGAATCATGCTCGCGCAAGGTACGAGCAACCTGAAAGGCGAACCGCAACCGGCTCTCTGCGTCGCCGTAGATCTCGCCACCGGCGATCCAGCGATCGACCGCGCGCGCGTCCTTGACGCCGCCAATATACGCAGTCAATCTACGCCCAACTATCTCAACCAGCCTTTCGACTACCTTCGATGCGGGAAGCCGAAGCGCTTCCCTGTGGGCGAACAGGTCGGGCCTGGGAAGCAATGGTGTGTCCATGGCGGACCTCCTGATTGAGCCTTCTTAAGATGGCGATGGGCGGCGTATCCTATCGGGACCGCTACGCCGCTCTGACCAATTCGATTCGCATCGTGGGTGTTAAGCGCCGAGCCGAGGCTGAGTTGGAGTGCGGCCCCATCGGCGGCTGCGGCACCAATTCGGCCAGCGGCCAAACGGAGATGTTGCCGCATACGCCGCAACACCCCCCGCTGGAGTTCGAGACCGAGGCGCAACTCTCGCAGTAGACGGCTTCGACAACCGAAATGCTGACGAGGCTGCGTCGCGGACGCAGAATCCTGATCTCTCCCATGATTGCCTCCCGGCGCTGAAGCGCTGGCTACGCGACCTGCTGATTGGCCAGGGATCACTACTGTCCGGTTAACTGATGCGTTTCGTTCTGCAAGCTGCTGGTGTACGGCAGGTTGCAGGTGGTTTTGGGGTGGTGTCGATTTGAAATTGCCGCGATGCTGATTCCAGAGATCGGTTCTGGAGGCAGTCATGAATGCCGGCAAGCTGCTGTTTGCGCAGTTGATGGACTTCGTTCCTTGGACTTCGTTCGCACGCAGCGTGGACCGCTACGGCGGCGATTTCCGTGTGCGTTCGCTGACCTCGACCGAGCAATATCGCGCCATGGCGTTCGCGCAACTGACCTATCGCGAGAGCCTGCGCGACATTGAAGCCTGTCTGAACGCGCAGCCCAACAAGCTTTATGCGATGGGCTTTCGCGCACCGGTGCGTCGCTCCACGCTGGCCGATGCCAACCAGCTGCGCGACTGGCGCATCTATGCCGAACTGGCCCAACGGCTGATGGCACAAGCGCGCAGGCTTTATGCTAGCGAAAGCCTCGGCATCGATCTCGCCGCCGCCGCCTATGCCCTGGATTCGACCACCATCGACCTGTGCCTGAGCCTGTTTCCCTGGGCGCATTTCCGTTCCACCAAGTCGGCCATCAAGGTGCACACGCTGCTCGATCTGCGCGGCTCCATCCCCGCGTTCATCCGCGTCACTAGCGGAGATCGACATGACGTCAACATGCTCGATGAGATCGCGATCGAGCCCGGAGCCTACTACGTCATGGACCGCGGTTATCTGGATTTCCTCCGCCTCTACCGCATCCACCTTGCCGGAGCGTTCTTCGTCACCCGCGCCCGTAGCGATCAGCGCGCCCGTCGCGTCTATTCCCGCCCCGCCGATAAGCCGAGCGGCATCATGGTGGATCAACTCGTCAGCCTGGAGGTGTTCCGAAGCCATCGCGATTATCCTTCCCATCTGCGCCGCATCCGCTTCCACGATCCCGAAACCGGCAAACGTCTCATCTTCCTTACCAATCAGTTCACCCTGCCTGCCCAGACCATCTGTGCTCTGTACAAGAGCCGCTGGCGGGTGGAGTTGTTCTTCAAATGGATCAAGCAGCACCTGCGCATCAAGGCCTTCTACGGCACCACTGAAAACGCGGTCAAGACGCAGATCTGGATCGCCGTTTCCGTCTACCTGCTGGTCGCCATCATCAAAAAGCGGCTCAACCTGCCCGACTCCCTCTACACTTTTCTCCAGGTGCTTTCGGTCACCTTGTTCGAGAAAATGCCCATTTCACAGGCCCTTCAGCAGGCCGATTACACAATCGAAAGCCCCCCTGATCCCAACCAACTGACTCTGTTCGACTTTTAACCGGACAGTAGTGGCCAGGGATTCTAGATCCTCGACCAGTTGCTTCAACGCCGCCAGGCTCGGCAGTTCCTTGACCGACGCGATCTTGAAGCGCTCCGCCACGGCGAAGAACTGTGCGTCGCCCGCCATCTCGGCCAGTTGGCGTAGCCGCTCGAAACCGCGCACCGCGGCCTGCATCTTCTCGATGGTCTGTTTCTGTCTCTCCGCGTTGGGGATGGTCCTCGCGTCGGCGCTGTGCCCGGCTCGGCGCAGAATCTCCCCGTAGATCGGCTCGCCCAGCATCCCGTGCCGGACCTGTTTGTAGATGTACTTTGTTGATGTTTTCAGCAGGTTCGCGAACTCTTCGACCGTCCATGCCCCCTGCCGGGATTCCACAAAGCTCGCCAGGTCATCCGTGATGACGGGCGCGCGCAAACACACTCCTCGCATACTCTCTCCAAATTGTCTGTAGGAATTGTGTTCGGCATAAGCGCCCAGGGCGGTTTGAGAACCGCGCCTGCCGATCTTGCGACCGGGGCTCGCCCTTCCTCTGAGTGAGGTCAGCATTCGAGCCTGTGTGTCGGATGCCGTGGCCCTATCAAAAGATTCAGTGGATTCAGCCAGAATTCCATATAGTGGTATATTCTGGCGCCGGGCCATGTTCATGCGACCCGCCTGTGGTCATACAAAATGAGGGTAGTCGAGGGAATTGGAGGGACTCCAGGGCATCGGATGGTATTAGAGGTAAGTTGTCCAAGTAGCTGATTATAGGCGAATTATTGATAGAGTCGTAATGGAGTCATGGTTTTAGGGGAAGTATATGGCGGAGAGAGTGGGATTCGAACCCACGGTACTCGTTAAAGTACACACGCTTTCCAAGCGTGCGCCTTAAACCACTCGGCCATCTCTCCATAGGGTGGTCTGATCTGTCTTGAATTTAACATAGCTGCGCCGCTTATGGACTCCTATGCCAGCAGGGACGGCTGTCGGGAGAGGGAATATCGGTTTTCTGAACAGAATGAAACCGTTTACCTTGGCCAGGCCGGCTGGTTTATAGTTTCGCAGTTGCTCGCCGCTCAGCGTTTGTCTTCGTCTGCGGCGAGACTTCATGCCCGAAAGAGGACTTCCATGCCTAGCATCTCTCGTCGCGATCTGCTTCGCTCCGGACTGGCGCTTTCCGCTTCTTCTCTTGTTGCCCGCTCGGCGTGGGGGCGCGCGGCGGCGCTGCTGGCCGGCTCCCCGAGGCCGGCTCAGCCGAGGCGCTGGCGGCGGTTGCGCCACGCGAGCAACTGCTCTTCGACTTCGGCTGGAAGTTCAGTTCGGCCACGGCACTGACCCGGCACGCGACCTGGGATTCGGCTATGGGGCAGGGAGATTTTGCCAAGACCGGCGACTTCGAATTCGCCAAGGCAGGATTCGACGACTCGCAAGTGGCGCGCGCTGAATCTGCCGCACGACTGGGCGGTCGAGTTGCCGTTTGTGCGCGACGAGGAGCAGAAGTCCGCACGGCTACAAGCCGCTGGGCCGGCGCTATCCGGAGACCAGCGTGGGCTGGTACCGGCGCGAGTTCGAGATTCCGGCCAGCGACCTGGGCCGGCGCATCGCGGTGGAGTTCGACGGCGCCTTTCGCGATGTGCTGGTGTTTGTGAACGGCTGCTTTATCGGCCGCAACGACAACGGCTACGCGCCCTTCCGCTTCGATCTGACGGATTTTCTGAGCTATGGGGCAAAGAACTACATTGTGGTGCGCGTGGACGCGAGCTTTGGCGACGGCTGGTTCTACGAGGGCGCCGGCATCTACCGCCATGTGTGGCTGACCAAGACCGATGCGCTGCACCTGGGCAAGTGGGAGAGCACGGTGCGGACGGCGGTGGACGCGAGGCTCCGCCACGCTGACTCTGGGCACGGTGGTTGAGAACGAAGGCAAGCAGGCGGAGAACGCGAAGGTAAGCTGGCAGATTCTGGACGCCGCCGGCAAGACGGTGGCCACGGCCGAGGCTGCCGGCGACAATCGATTGCCGTGGACGGATCGGCCAGCTTTCACAGCGACCGCAAACCTGGCCAATCCCGCGCTGTGGTCGGTGGATGAGCCCAATCTCTATTCGGCGATTGTGACCGTGGAGGCGGACGGCAAGACGCGCGACGCCGAGCGTGTCAGCTTTGGCGTGCGCACCGCGCGTCTTCGACGCGGACAAGGGATTCTTCCTCAACGGCAAGTCGCTGAAGATTCAGGGCACCTGCAACCACCAGGACCATGCCGGGCGTGGGCGCGGCGGTGCCTGACCGGCTGCAGTGGTTCCGGCTGGGCGTGCTGCGCGAGATGGGCTGCAACGCGGTGCGCACCTCGCACAATATGCCCACGCCGGAGTGGGTGGAAGCGCTGCGACCGCATGGGCATGATGATGATGTGCGAGACGCGGCAGATGAGCTCCAGCCCCGAGGGCATGGCGCAACTGGAGGCGATGGTCAAGCGCTATCGCAACTCGCCCTCGATCATTCTCTGGTCCATCGGCAACGAGGAGGGACAACTGCAGGGCGCGATGGCCGAAGCAGGGCGCGAAGATCGGCGGCAACCATGGTGCGGCGGTGCCATGAACTCGACCCCACGCGCGTGGTTTCGGCGGCGGTGAACGGCGACAACAAGCAAGGCGTCTCCGATGCGTTCGACATCATCGGCTTCAACTACGACCTGGCACTGCCCGACGAATATCACAAGAAGAATCCCAAGCGGCCGATCTACGGATCGGAGACGTCCAGCGCGATCTCCACGCGCGGCGAGTACACGACCGACCCGCTGCGCAACACCGTGAACGCCTACGACTCGGTGGTCCGCTGGGGCGAGACGGCCGAGGAGTGGTGGAAGTTCTACGGCACGCGCGAGTGGGAGGCGGGCGGCTTTGCGTGGACCGGCTTCGACTATCGCGGCGAGCCCACGCCCTATGGCTGGCCGTCGATCAACTCGCAGTTCGGCATCGTGGACATGTGCGGATTCCCCAAGGACACGTTCTATTACTACAAGGCGTGGTGGGGCAAGGAGCCGGCGCTGCACCTGTTTCCGCACTGGAACTTCGAGGGCAGGGAAGGCGACGAGATCCCGGTGTGGGTGTACTCGAACCTGGACGAGGTGGAGCTGTTTGTGAACGGAAAGAGCCAGGGGAAGCAGAAGGTTCCGCACCTGGGCCACGTGGAGTGGAAGGTCAAGTACGAGCCGGGCGTCGATTGAGGCGCGCGGATTGAAAGACGGCAAGGTGGTGCTGACCGAGAAGCGGGAGACGACGGGGCCGGCGGTGGCCATCCGGCTGACCGCGGACCGCACGGAGATCAACGCCGACGGCGAGGACGTGGCGATCCTGAAGGTGGAGGCGCTGGACAAGGAGGGGCGCGCCGTGCCGACGGCGAACAATCTCATCGGATTCAAGGTCTCCGGCGCGGGCAAGCTGATCGGCGTGGGCAACGGCGATCCCAACTGCCAGGAGAGCGACAAGGAGCCGCAACGGTCGCTCTTCAATGGGCTGGCGCAGGTGATTGTGCAGGCGACCAAGCGGCCGGGCGAGATTCAGATCGAGGCGGTGAAGGAAGGCTGGGAGGGACCGGAGCTGACGCCGGCAAAGCTGTCGATTACGACGAAGGCAGTGGAACTAAGGCCGGAGGCGTGATAAAGGCAGGGACTGAGGGACTAGAGACTAGGGACTGAGGGACTAAGGGACTAGGGACTAAGGGACTAGGGACTAGGGACTCGAGGCTAGAGGTCAGAGATCAGGAAGTGTTGGTGCGGCGTTCCCAGGTCTCAAAGGCGAGACCTGGGGCACCCGAGCCAACGTGGAAACGCTGCAGCCGCCGGAATCTACCAGACCCGGCAGGTGGGCGTGTGCACCATCGACTGGCCGGTTTTGCAGTTGAAGGCCTTCTGAAACTCCGGCATATTCGATACCACACCGTTGATGCGCGCGAAGCCCGGCGAGTGCGGATTGGTAATCGCGCTTACGCGTTCGTTCTCCGGGCGCTGATTTTCGCAGGCCCATTGCGCCATGCCGACAAAGAACCGCTGCTCCGGCGTAAAGCCGTCGGCTGGTGCAAGTGTCTGGCCCTGGGTCTGCTGCTTCCAGGCGATGTAGGCCAGCAGCGTTCCGCCGATGTCGGCGACATCCTCACCGCTGGTCAGCTTGGAGTTGATGTGGATGTCGTCGACAATCACGTAGTTCGCATACTGCGAGCGCACGCAACTAATACGATCCTCAAAGCCCTTGGCGTCCTGCGGTGTCCACCAGTCGCGCAGGTTTCCGCCGGCGTCAAACTGCCGGCCCTCGTCGTCGAAGGCATGGGTCAGCTCGTGGCCGATGGTGGCGCCGGTATTTCCGTAGTTGGGCGCGTCGTCTTCCTTGGGATCGTAGAGCGGCGGCTGCAAAACTCCGGCGGGGAAGTTGATGTCGTTCATCTGCGGATTGAAGTAGGCGTTGACCGTGGGCGGCGTCATGCCCCACTCGTTCAGATCGACGGGCTTGCCAAGCTTGTGCCACTGGCGCGCGTCTTCAAAACTAAGCGAACGCATGGTATTGCCGAAGTAATCGTCCGGCTTCACCTCCAGGGCCGAGTAGTCCCGCCAGGTTTCGGGGTAGCCAATCTTGTTGCGAATGGCGTGCAGCTTACGCAGGGCTTCAGCCTTGGTCGCCGGGCTCATCCAGTCAAGGTTTTCGATCTCGTGCTGCATGGCCGTCTCAATCTGGCCGGTCATGAGCTGGGTCCTGGCCTTGGTGTCCGCAGAAAACGTGCGGCGGACAAACTCCTGTCCCAGCGCTTCACCGAGGTTGCGGTCCACGGCACGCGTACAGGTCTTCCAGCGCGGAGGCATGGCCGGTACGCCGCGCAGGGTCTTCGAGAAGAAGTCGAAATTGGCCTGCTCAAAGGGATGCGCGAGGTAAGATGCGGCAGCCGTCAGCAGGTGAAAGCGGAGATAGCCGCGCAAGGCCGCCACGTCTTCCGCCGCCAATTCCGCCTCGACCGCCTTGATGAACTCCGGCTGCGAAACGTTGAGTTTGGCCACGCCCGGCGCGCCCTGGACCTGGAAGTATTGAGGCCAGTCAATCGAGGGCGCGAGTTTAGAAAGCTCCTGAACGGTCTGCATGTGATAGGTGTTGTGCGGATCGCGGCGCTCGACGCGCGTCAGAGAGGCTTTGGCCAGCGCCGTTTCGATTCTGAGGGTCGCGTCGGAGTCGGCCCTGGCCTGTTCCGGGCTTTCGCCGGCAAGGCCGAGCAATTGTTGAACGTAGGCCGCATACTGTTCGCGGATTTTGACACTCTTGTCATCGGTCTTGGTGTAGTAGTCCCGGTCCGGCAACCCCAGGCCGCCTGCCGCCAACTCGACAATCACTGTCGAGGAGTCGATCGCATCCTGTCCTGTCCCCGAAGCGAAGAAGAAACTGCCCGCGTATTCGTGGTGCAACCTGGTGAGCTCCGACAGCACATCAGCCCGCGTCCGCAGCGCATCGATCCTGGCCAGCTCAGGAAGAACCGGTTTGTCGCCCAGCGCGTCGATGGCCGGCGTATTCATGCATGCGGAAAAGTAGTCGCCGACCTTCTGCTGCACCGGCGTACGGTCCTTCGCCTTGGCGTCATCCTCGAGAATTCCCCAAAGAAACTGCTGGTTGTCGTTGGCCAGCTTGGCGTAGACGCTCCAGGAAGCCTGATCGGCGGGGATGGGATTGTTCTTTTGCCAACCGCCGCAACTGAACTTGTAGAAGTCCCGGCAGGGGTCCACCGATCGATCCAAGCTGGTGACGTTCGAGCGATGGCGAATACGGCATAGCCGCGAGGGGCTGCGGCGCAGGCTGTTGTGCGGCCAGGCTGAAGGCACAGCCGGCCAATGCGGCTGCGAAAGCAAACAAAGGCTGAGAGGACATCGTGACTCCTGTGAGTGAATACCAAAACGCCATGGGGGCGAGCCCCCGCGTCTCGACGACACGAAACCAGGCGACCGAGGCTACTGAGATGTACCTGTTGTCCCCAAGATTACAGCATCAACTGATCTTCCTGCATACTCCTCCGGGACGGACAATGCAGAGGGTTGGCGGTCAGATGTCGGCGGGGCTTCCCATAACTTGGCCGGACCCTCCCAGGTAGCAGACGATCGACCTTCAGTCTTCTGGATGGGTCGAAGGCAGATCGGCCTCCAAGGGCGACTGAGCGGATGGTCCAGGATCATCAGAAGCTCTAAAGAGCTGGAGCCTTAAAGGGTTTTAGATAGTTGGATATATCCCACTTCAGGCGCTATACCACCTCAAAGAGCAAAAATCGCCCGCTGGGGTCCCGGGGCCGCGCCGAAAATGGGGCAGCCGACCGCAGAAAACGGGGCATCAGGGGACCTGGGAGGGTCGGATTGGGGCGTTGCTCTCCGCGGATCATTTTGTTGGGACTCAAAGGGGTTGCCTTCGGGTCAGGAAGCGAGACGGAGGGGCCGGGAAGTGACTATAATCACATTTGGCGCGGAAATGAATGCGCCTTCAGAATCTCTTCGAAGGGAATCCCGCCAAATGGCGACAGGAAACCTGGCCCTGGGTCAAGAACAGGGCGAACTGAACGCGCGCCCGCGCGTGACAAACGATTTCAGCATCAACGTAGCAACGGTGAACGGGTCCGGCTCGCAATCCGCCAATAGCGTACTGCTGAAGAGCATCTTCGGAATGGGAGTTCCGGTCAGCGGAAAAAACCTCTTCCCGTCGAACATTGCCGGACTGCCCACGTGGTACATGATTCGCGCCAGCAAGGACGGCTATGTGGCCCGCAAGCGCGACTCCGAGGTGCTGGTGGCGCTGAACCCCGACACGGCCCGCGAGGACACGCTGGCGATGCCGCCGGGCGGCGTGGCGATCTATGAGGAAAAGCTGGACCTGAAGCAATATCGCGACGATGTGGTGTTCTACCCAGTGCCGTTCGACAAGATCACGGCGGCCATTTGTCCCGAGGCCAAGCTGCGCAAGCTGGTGCGGAACATGGTGTACGTGGGCGTCGTGGCGCAGATACTGCGGATCGATCTGGGCGTGGTGGAAAAGCGGACTGCAGCAAGCAGTTTGCGAAGAAGCAGAAGGTCTTCGACCTGAACTTCGGCGCGGTGAAGGCCGGCTTCGACTACGCGCAGACGACGTTTGCCAAGCAGGATCCGTACTTCATCGAGGCGATGAATGAGACCGAGGGCAAGATCATCATCGACGGCAACGCGGCTTGCGGCATGGGCGCGGTGTTTGCGGGAGTCACGGTGGTTGCGTGGTATCCCATTACGCCGTCGACCTCGCTGATCGAGGCCACGACCGACCTGCTGAAGAAGTTCCGGGTAACGGCGGAGGGCAAGGCGACCTTTGCGGTGGTGCAGGCCGAGGACGAACTGGCCGCGATCGGCATGGTGCTGGGCGCGGGCTGGGCCGGAGCGCGGTCGATGACTTCGACCTCGGGGCCTGGCATCTCGCTGATGGCCGAGTTTGCCGGGCTGGGCTACTATGCGGAGATTCCGGGCGTGATCTTCGACGTTCAGCGCACGGGGCCGGCGACGGGCATGCCCACGCGCACACAGCAGTCCGACCTGCTTTCCGCGGCCTTTCTTTCCCACGGCGACACCAAGCACGTGGTTTTGCTGCCGGGCTCGGTGACGGAATGTTTCGAGTTTGGTTACGCTGCGTTCGACCTGGCCGAGCGGCTGCAGACGCCGGTGTTTGTGCTCAGCGATCTGGACCTGGGCATGAACAACTGGATGTCGGATCCATTTGTGTATCCGGAGAAGCCGCTGGACCGGGGCAAGGTGCTGACGAAAGAGGATCTGGACCGGCTGGGCGGATTTGCGCGCTATCGCGACGTGGACGGCGACGCGATCGGCTGGCGGACGCTGCCGGGAACGGACCATCCCAAGGCTGCGTATTTTACCCGCGGCTCGGGACATAACGACGCGGCGGCATATACGGAGAAGCCGGACGAATACCAGGAAGTGATGGATCGGCTGGTGCGCAAGTTTGAGAACGCGCGCAAGCTGGTTCCGGGGCCGATTACGGTGAAGGACGGAAGCTCGAAGATTGGTTTCCTGGCTTTTGGCAGCACGGATTTCGCGCTGCGCGAGAGCATGGACCAGATCAAGAAAGAGTACGGGAAGGATGTGGATTACATGCGCGTACGGGCCTACCCGTTTGCGCACGAGATTCACGACTTTGTGGCCTCGCACGAGCGCGTCTACGTGGTGGAACAGAATCGCGACGCACAACTGGCCAGCCTGCTGAAGCTCGATCTTCCCGGCGAGCAGGCGCCGAAGCTGCGCAGCATTCTGCACTACAACGGACTGCCGGTGGACGCCCGGACGATCACGGAAGAGTTTGCTGCGAAGGAGGGCCTCTGATGGCAACCACAACCCCTGACACTGCACCGGGACCGAAATTGAATCACATCGGCCTTCCGATCCTTGAATACCGGGGCGGGAAGAGCACGCTCTGCGCCGGCTGCGGCCACAATGCGATCTCCGAGCGGATCATCGACGCCATGTTCGAGATGGGCGTGGAGCCGGAGCGGGTGATGAAGATGAGCGGGATCGGCTGCTCGTCAAAAAGCCCGGCCTACTTCATGAGCCGCTCGCACGCGTTCAACAGTTTGCACGGGCGCATGCCTTCAGTGACGACGGGCGCAGTGCTGGCCAACCACACCATGATGGCGCTAGGCGTTTCCGGTGACGGCGACACGGCTTCAATCGGGATGGGCCAGTTCGTTCACCTGATGCGCCGCAACCTGCCGATGATCTACATCATCGAGGACAACGGCGTTTACGGGCTGACCAAGGGACAGTTTTCGGCTACGGCCGACATCGGCTCAAAACTGAAGACGGGGGTCATCAACGACCTGCCGGGCATCGACACCTGCGCGCTGGCGATCCAGTTAGGCGCCACGTTTGTGGGACGGTCGTTCTCCGGCGACAAGAAGCAGTTGCTCTCCATCCTGAAGGCGGCCATCGCTCACCAAGGGACGGTGATGCTGGACGTGATAAGCCCCTGCGTGACCTTCAACGACCATGAGGGCTCGACCAAGAGCTACAAGTTTCTGCAGGAGAACGACGAGCCGATCAACGAGATCGGTTTTGTAGCCAGCTTCGACGACATCGAGGTGGATTACGACTCCGGCCAGGTGTACGACGTGGAGATGCACGACGGATCGAGCCTGCGCCTGCGCAAGCTGCTGGAGGACTACGACCCGACCGACAAGGCCAACGCGGTGCGAACCCTGATGGAGGCGCATGATAAGGACGAGATTCTGACCGGCGTCTTTTATATCGATACGCAGAAGCCGACGTTCATCGACCTGCTGAACGTGGTGGATGAGCCGCTGGCAACGTTGCCGGAGTCGCTGACGCGGCCTCCGAAGACGGCTCTGGAAAGCTTGATGGCGAATCTGCAGTAGTTTTCTCAAGTCTTGGGCGCGAGCGCGATGCCGCGCCCGAGAAACTATATCTCCCACCAATCGAAAAGCAACATGCGCGGATAGTAGAGGCCGGCGCGGACGGGTGCGCCGCTGCCGTGCAGGTTGCGGAGGACTTCGGCGTAGGCTTCGAGCTGGGGCGCAAAGAGCTCGCGCAGCTTGGGCAGGGCGGAGGCCGGGGCAGGGTGTCGGCGTGAGCGGTTTTGTAGTCGATGATCCACCAGGCTTGATCTCCGGTGGACTGCGGCTCAGGGCCGGCGCGGAAGATGCGGTCTACCTGCACGGTGCGCAGAGCTGCCGGCGACGACCCCGGCCCAGCGAACTTCGCTCGAGCCTTCGGGGTGGGGCGAAAGGATCCACTTTCCGATGGGCTCATCGGAGGCATCGAGGGCGAGGCGGAGCGCTTCGGCGGCGATGGCGGCGGATTTGGGTTGATCTACACCTGCGGCGCGGATTTGTGCGGCGATTTGGGGTTGGAGCTGCTTGAGCGCGGCGCGGGCTGCGTCCCAGTCATGCGCTTTGCGGAGTTGGGCGAGTCTTTCGAGGAGGGTGTGGACTGCGGTGCCCAATGCGCGGGAGAGCAGACCGCCTTCGTGGCGGGTGTAGAGTGAGGATTCCCAGGTCTCAGAAGCGAGACCTCCACCCCACGGACGAAAACCTGTCCGTGGGGGCCCCGGCTCTGGGGCACCCGAGATTTCTCTGGGGATAGCAGAGTCCGTTGCTGGCTGTGGAGGGCGGTAAGTCGGCGGGAGGCGGCGGAGGAGGGTTGGCTTGGGCGAAGCTGGCATTACGAGCAGATTGCTCTCGCCGGAGGCGGCGATGGATTCAATGACGGAGGGCTCGGCTTCAGGTTCTGCAAGAGTTGTTTTCCGTTCGCCGAATCGCTGTTGAATCTCCGTTTGCAACGCGGGCCATGCGGTGGCCAGCAAACTGCCTGAAGGCTCGGCGAGGATCCAGGAGCCGTCTTTCTCCTTTTTGCAGACAGGCCGGGCGAAGAAGTGCAGTTCGTCGCGGGCGCGGGTTGCGGCTACATAGAGAATGCGGCGCGTCTCCTGCGATTCGCGTTCGCGATAGACGCGATCGACCCATTGCTTGGTGGTGCCGCGATCTGCACCCTTGGGCTGAAGAGGCGCTACCAGGAATTCGGTGATCTCCTCAGAAGTGTCGGGGAAAGCTGAAATGTCTTCCGGCGGAAGGCCGCGCTCAAGCCAGGAGAGCAGCTTAATGCGGCCGCGGCCGGGAGCGGCCTGCAACTCGGGCACGATCACCACTTCGAATTCGAGGCCTTTGGATTTGTGGATGGTCATCAACTGGACGCCGCAGTCGCTGCCGACGCCGGGGTCGGGCAGTGCAGTCAGACTGTCGAGGGAGGCCGAGAGCGCGGGACCGAGCAGGTCCTGTTCGCCGTTGGGCAGGGTGTCGAGGCTCTGCCACAGAAGATCCAGATTGGCGCGCGCGGTGGGATCGACGCATTGAGCGCCGCCCAGGCGCAGCCAGACCTGTTCGATCCAGGTTCCCAGCGATGCAGTGGGCTGGGTGAAGCGCAGACCGGGCACGGCTGCGAGGGATTCGAGGACGCGTTCAGCGGCGAGGCGACCTTCTTCGCTGAGCAAGTGAATGCGCTCGGCGAGCAGGTCGGGGACAGGGCGGGCTAACAGCTCCGCATCATCGGCACTGGTGAGGATGTGCAGGTCGCCGAGCGAGAGGCCGCACCAGGAAGCGCGCAGAACACCCAGCCAGGCTACGCGGTCGAGGGGGTTGAGCAGGGCTCGGGCGAGGGCTAACGCGTCGAGAACCTCTGGACGAGCAGAGAGTTTTTCGAGATCGACAGCGCGGAAGGGAATCGCCGCTTCGCGGAGGGCCTGGGCGATGGGCGCAAGCGCATTTCGGGTGCGGCCGAGGACGGCGATGCGGTATTTCTCGTGCCTTTCCTGAGCCTTTTTCATCCGAGTCATGTGGCTGCTGATCAGGGCTACGATTTCCTGGACCTGGTCTGCGTGTGCGGCTTCCTTCCCGTCGACGGCGTCAGGGCCAGTCGATTTCACATGAGAGACTTGCGGGACAAAGTTGACGTGTAACTCGAAGTGTTGGCGCGGCGCGGGTTGGTCCTCGCGGGCCGGCTGGGCGGACGAGAATTTGACGCCGCTACCATCGTCGGCTGCGAAGACCTGGGTGAAGATTTCGTTGAGCTCTGTGACTAGCGGATCGGCGGTGCGGAAGTTCGAGGTGAGTGCGACAGGATCGAAGAGGAGCGGGTCAGCGTTGGGGATCTCAAGGCCTGCTGCTTTGACACGCGGAAAGAGCTCGGCGTCGGCGTCGCGAAAGAAGTAGATGGACTGCATGGGGTCGCCGACCACGAAACAACTGCGGCCCTCGCGCTCGGGCCAGGCGGCGATAAGGCGGCGGAGCAGTTCGTGCTGGCGGCGGCTGGTGTCCTGGAATTCGTCGACGAGGATGTGGCGGATTCTGTCGGCGACGGAAAAGGCGGCTTCGGTGGGCAGGCCGTCGGCGCCCTTGAGCACGCTGAGGGCGATTTGCGCGACCTCGGTGTAGTCGACCGCGCCGGCTTCAGCGAAGACGACCTTGAGTTGGCCGACGGCGTGGCGGAGCAGGGTGAAACAGGCGCGGACGATCTGCCAGTCCTCATCGGTGTAGCGAGCAGGAGGCAGGTTGCGGACGGCGGCCAGGGCGGATTCGAGGCCGGGGACGGCGGAGAGCCTGGCGATCAGGTCGAGGATCTGAGCTTTCTCGCGCTTGCGATCGGCAGGAAAGCCGAGACGCTTGTCCACCTGCTTGCGAAACTTGCCGTCGTTGGTGAGAAGCAGGAGAGCCAGGCAGCGATGGGCCTGGTGCGCTTCTTCGAGAGCTTCGATATCGTCGAGGCCCCTTGAGGGGAAATCGGCGAGCTCGGCGAGTTGCTGGAAGAGCGCACCTGCGCCCTGCTCGCAGGCAAATCGCGCCAGTTTGAGAGCTTCATCGCGGGATTCTGGAACCTGGTCGAGGAACTGGCTGAGTTCGGTGAGCGATTCCTGGACGGCTTTCGCGAAGGGGCGCTCAAGCCGCTCACGCAGCGCCTCCCAATCCTGCTCGCGCTCGAGGACAAAGCCTTGCATCCAGCGGTCGCGGTTGGTGAGCATTTCGACGAGCAGGTTTTCCATCTCCTGCCAGTTGTTGTCGCGCCACAGGAGCAGGGCCTCGATGGCTGAGCGAAGGGCCGGATCGGCTCCGTCGATCTCTTCGAGGGTCTGGCGGGCGGCGCGGCGGTATAGCTCCTCCGGATGCTCGTAGATGCCGAGGCCGTCGCCGAGGCCGGAGAGCAGCGGCTGCTGCAAGGCGAGGTCGCGGCAGAAGGAGTCGATGGTGGAGATGCGGAGTTGTGCGGGCTGGTCGAGCAGGTTCCAGCCGAGCGACTGCGCGTGAGAGAGCGCGCGGCGGGCGAGGGACTCCATGGAAAAGGCGTCGGGGGCGGGAGCGGCACCCATTTGTGCCGCGGCTTCTTCAAGTTCGGAGAGGATGCGATGGCGCATCTCGGCGGCGGCGGCCTTGGTGAATGTGATGGCTACAATCTGGCCGGGGTCCTCAACCTCGGCGAGCAGGCGCAGAAAGCGGCGGGTGAGGAGATCGGTCTTGCCCGAGCCGGCTGGAGCCTGGACGAGGATAGAGTTGGCGGGATCGAGGGCGCGCTCACGTTCGGCCTGATCGGGTGGCGGACTCTGGTGCGCGGATTTACTCATCGGCGGCCTCCGCGTCATCTTCGTCGGAATCTTCTTCGGCGTCGAGGTGAGCCCGAATTTCCTGAATGCGGCACAGGGTTTGTAGACCGCAGTGCTCGCAGGTTTTGGGATAATCGCGCGGATCAACCTCGGCGCGGCCGGAGAGAAAGTCTCTGGCCAGCTGCTTCAATGTGGTCCTTCCAGTCGATGAGCTGTTCCGCGGTGAGATTGCTTCTTTACGAGGTTGCTGTTGGCGGGCAGGTTGGCGAACAGCGTGGCTTTGGCGTCGCCGACATGGCCGGCGAAGCTCAGCTTGCCGCTGCGCACACTTGGCAAAGACCAGGCCGCCGAGTTCCTGTTCGGGGTCAAGGGCGAATCCGGCGTAGAGCGGGAGTTGCACATCGTCGGGGCGGGGCAGCTCCCAGGATTTGGGCGATACCTGGCCGGTTTTGTAGTCGATGACGAGTAGGGAATCGTCATTGAGGCGGTCGATGCGGTCGAGGCGCAGATCGAAGGTGAGACCGGCAAGATGAACGGTGCGCTCAGCCTCGGTTTCAGTGACTTCGAATTCGATGCGCGTGGCTTCGTAGTCCAGCCACTCGCTTACCAGGCGGGTGAGGCGTTGCTCTTCAAGTTCGAGATAGCGGCGGGGCATGCGCTCGCGGATTCCGGAGCGGATCTGCTGCCTGGAGAACGCGACTGGACATGGCCGGCGACAAAGGCGCTCCGCGCCTTCAGGTTTTGGAGTTCTTTGTGTGTGCGGATGCCCTGCGGCGGCCCGGCCCATACGGAATGAAGGACGGCGTGGAGCATTTGGCCGCGTTGCGCGGCGGTGAGGCCGGCTTCGGCGGGCTGCCAGTCGTGGGCCGCGAGGCGCGCCGTGGCAAAGGCTTTGAATGGGCATTGCGACTGGTGGGTGAGAACGCTGGAGCCGCCCTCGACTTTGCCGGGAGGGAAGGGAACGCGGCTGGCGTCTTCGAAAGTGATCGTGAGCGGGGAAGGCGGGGCGGGCGCGGAAAGCTCAGCGGGCACGGGCTGCGGCTGCCCGGCAAGTTGAACGATGAGGGGCGAGGGTCGGGCTTCTACGTCCTCGCTCTGGCGGGCATAGCTGAAGCAGACCTGCGGCGCGGACCGGAGCAAACGGACGGTGACGGTGCGCGAAAGTTCCCAGTCGAGCTGAGAAGTGGCGTGCGGCATCGCGGCTGTGCGCTGAACATCGAGCGGCAAGAGCGGATGAGTTGCGCCCGAGGAAGGCCAGGCGTCCTCGGTTGCACCCATGAACCAGACGGCGTCGGCGGTGAGGCCCGCGGATTCGGCAGGGCCGGCAATCTGGATAGGCGCATCGCGGGACTCGGGGGCGAAGAGGGTCTGTTCGAGGGCGTGGGCGAGAACGGAGAGAAACTCCGGCCAGCGGATACGGCGGCCATCGAAGCCCAGCGAGGCGCAAGAGTCGACGGTTTGCTGCCAGCGGCGCAGGGTCTGGAACTCGGCGCTCGAAAGCGGACGAGCGCCGGGCCAGCCGGCCGTTTGCAGCAACTGAGGAACAAGTTCGGCCCATTCGAGCGGGCTCCTGGCTTGGCGGGCGTGTTCCGAGAGGCGGCGTTGAGCTTCGGCCATTTGGTTGGCCCAGGCGGGAGGCAAGGGCGAGTTTGACGGCTGGGCCATAAATGCGTTCAGAGGCCAATGAGTGCGCTCCAGGCCGCGCTGGCGCTGGTTCCGCATATAAGCCTGGAGCGCCAAGGACTGCTGAGAATCTGCCGCGATCTGGCCGGTGGAGAGCAGCCAGTCCAGCTCATGTTCTTCGATTGGAGACGACAGCCAGCGGAGAAAGAGATGCGCTCCGCGCGCGAGCGCAACCTGGCCGAGCGGGATTCCAAGAGAAAACTCGAAGAGCGGGGAGGCGTAGGGTGCGCGATGATCCGCGCTTGCAAGCTTGAGGAATGCGCGCTCGATTTCGCCGCGGCGTTTGGGCAGGTCCTGAGTTATGACGAGCAGGCTCGCATTCGGGTTGGCGGCAAGCTGGCGTTTGCACCAGAGAGCGCAGGCGGTGAGCTCGGATTGGGTGTCGGCGGCCTGGTAAAAGCGGATCTCGCGGGCTGGCTCGCCGGCAGCGGCTTCCTGCCACGTGCCTGCGGCGCCCCAGGCGTCGAAGAGGCGGCGCTGGACGGGCAGAATGCGGTCAAAGCCGGCGAGAAGGAGCGGCGGGCGCTGGGGCTGGGCGGTCGCTGGCGACTCATTTTCAAGGAGCGGAATCAATTCAAGCGGCAGGCGCGCGGGGCTGAGCAGGTTACCGGCGCGGCAGGTTTCATCGAAGGCCGCGAGCCAGGCACTGAAGTTCTCCGCATCCTGTTGCCAGGCGATGCGCGCACTTTCCTTCAGAAATTGCGGAGCGTAGGAGCAAAGAAGCTTGTGGGCCTCCATGGCGAGGCTTGCCATGCGGTTGCGCGGACCTTCGAGCAGAGTGGCCATGTGCTCATCGGAGCCGGCGATGTTTGCCCAGATGGATTGTTCTTGGAGAGGATCGAGGAGCAGGCGGCCGTCGCTGGTTTTGGAGAGATCCTCCCATGCGGTGCGAAGGAAGGACTGCCAGTCGAGGATGGCTGGGGCGGGCCAGGCTGCCAGGCCCTCGGCGCGGCGAGCGCGATGAAAGGCGGCTGTGAGGGCGCGGGCGGCGCGCTCGCTGGCGGCAACCACCAGGCCGCCACTGCGCAGCCATGAATCGATTTCTGATCCCGCGGATGTCCCCATTCCAGCGTTATACGCCACCGGGCGGCGGCAATGCCAAGGACGGCGGTTGTGGGAGAAGCGATGACGGCTTCAACGCTTATAATTGAACGTCGGCAGGACTGGTAATCGATAGGCAGGGACGGGATGAACGGAAAGAAAACGGTTGTGTATTTGGGGTTTTGTGCGGTGCTGCTGCTGGGTGCGGCGGCTTGCATTGCGGGTCAGAACAGCGTGTCCTCGTCTTCCGCCGGCCGCGTTACGATTGCGCCGGGCGCGATGGCTCGCGTGGGAACGATTGATGAACGCTTTCAGTCCTACAATATTGAGGCGGTTGAAGTGACCGGAGGGCGCTTCTGGAAGCCGTTCGACGTTGGGAAGGATGCGAGTGCTGCCGGCCTGAAGCCGCCGGCCCCGGCCATGACTGCGCCGGGAGGGATGGACCCATCGCTCTTTGAATACCGCCCGCCGATCGATTTGAGCAATGCACGGCTGCGCAAGCTGGCGGCGGCGCTGGGTCCGGCTTATCTTCGCGTCAGCGGCACGTGGATGAACTCGACTTACTTTCAGGACTTCGATGGTCCCCCGCCGGCTAGTCCACCGAAGGGCTTCAACAACGTGCTCACGCGCGAGGAATGGAAGGGCGTTGTCGATTTTTCTCGTGCCGTGGATGCGAAGATCGTGACCTCGTTTGCCACCAGCGCAGGGACCCGCGATGCGGCGGGCGTCTGGACGCCGGGCCAGGCGAAGATGATTCTGGACTATACCAAATCCATTGGCGGCAGCATCGCGGCGGCGGAGTTCATGAACGAGCCCACCTTTGCGGAGATGGGAGGCGCGCCGAAGGGCTATGACGCGGAGGCTTACGCGCGGGATTTCGTCGTCTTCAGGAAATTCGTCCAGTCGGATGCTGCCGGTATGATCGTTCTGGGACCGGGCGGGGTGGGCGAGGGTTCGGCGCTGGCGCCGGCATCCATGAACCTGGTCAAGACAGAAGATATACTCACGGCAACAGGGCCGGTGTTCGATGCCTTCTCGTACCATTCATATGGAGGAGTCTCGAGCCGGTGCGCGCGGCTGGGTGCTTCAGGAACCACCACGAGCGATGCGGCGCTGTCAGAGGAGTGGCTCGCGCGCGGGGAGCACATCGAGGCGTATTACGCGGCGATTCGCGATCGGCTGTTGCCCGGCAAACCAATTTGGCTCACCGAGACTGCGCAGGCTGCCTGCGGTGGCGACCGCTGGGCGTCTGCATTCATAGACAGCTTCCGTTATCTCAACCAGCTTGGGAGCCTGGCCAGGAGCGGCGTGCAGGTTCATATGCACAACACGCTGGCCTCGAGCGACTACGGGCTGCTGGACGAGAAGACCTACGAGCCGCGGCCCAACTACTGGGCTGCGCTGCTTTGGCGGAGGTTCATGGGAACCACGGTACTCGATCCGGGGCCATCGCCGGCGGCGAACCTGCACCTCTATGCGCAGTGCCTGCGCGGTACCCCGGGAGGGGTGACAGTTCTGGCGATCAATGCCGACATGGAGGCGACGCAGACGCTTGAAGTCGCCGACCTGATTCCGTTCCCAACGAGCGCAGGGCGCTTCACCTTGACAGCGCCCGATCTGATGGGTTCAAAGGTAGAGCTCAACGGATACGAGCTTAAGCTGGGCGCCAGGGATGCACTGCCACAACTGCATATGGACCGGGTGAATTCCAAGCAGATCACGCTTGCGCCGGCCAGCATTACATTTCTTGAATTTGCGGGTGCGCACAACGCGAGCTGCCGGTAGCGTCAGGTTGAAGCAGTTCATGTTCTGGGTACCCCGGGCTTTCGCAAGAAAGAAGGCGAAAGGATGGGGCACGGGGCGATCCGGGTTATCTGTTGGCGGGTCTCACTCGCATGGGTTTCGATTTTTATTGTCTTCCTCTTGCGATCAAACGCCGCTGTAGGCTGAGAAACCGCCGTCAATTGGAATCACAACGCCGGTAACGAACTCCGAAGCCGGGGAGAGCAGCCAGAGCACAGCACCAAAGAGATCTTTTGGTTCGCCAAAGCGAGCCATCGGGGTGTGCGCGATGATCTGATTGCCGCGTTTGGTCAGGGCGCCCGTCTCCTTGTCGGTGAGCAGGAAGCGGTTTTGATTGGTGAGAAAGAACCCGGGAGCGACGGCGTTGACGCGAATTTTCGGCGAGTACTCCTGGGCCATGTGCACGGCAAGCCACTGGGTGAAGTTGCTGACGGCGGCTTTTGCCCCCGAGTAGGCGGGAATACGGGTGAGCGGCCGGAAGGCATTCATCGACGAGATATTCAGGATGGTTCCATATCCCTGCTCGGCCATGATCTTGCCAAAGGCCTGGCTGGGCAACATGGTGCCGAGAATGTTCAGATCGAAGACCCAACGCAAAGCGTCGGCGGGGAGATCGAAGAATCTTGAATTCAGGGCCGGTGGTGGCGGCCGGCTTGTTGCCTCCCGCGCCGTTGATGAGACAGTCGACTTTGCCGAATGCGGCTTTTCACGTCCTGAGCTGCCTGGGCGATGCTGTCGCGGTTGAGGCACGTCGCACTGGTGAAGGGAAATCTGCTTGCCATGCTCGCCCAGGCTATCGATCAGGGCCTTGGCGGGCTGGATATTCAGGTCGAGGATGGCGACTTGAGCGCCACAACCGGCCAACGCGCGGGCAATTTCGCTACCCAGAACGCCGGCGCCTCCGGTGACAGCGACTGCCAGGCCGGTGAAATCGTACATCTTTGTCAGTTCTGCCAGATCAAAGGAGGCGTGCTGCGTAGAATCCGGCGCGCCTCCCGCGGCGGGATTTGCGATTCCTGCCATAGTGCATCCCCTTGTCAGTTCTTTCGGAAAAACTGGTTAAGTATTCTCCGGCGTGGTTGACAACCTGCGGCTCAAGGCGAATAAAACCCGCATAACAGCCGCCGGAAGGAACGTTGCCGGCATTCACGCCGATGCCCCAATGTGCAAGACTCGGCGAATTCAATGAATCATAGACTATATGATAAGCTATGGTCCATTCGGCCAGTGACTGCGGTCACGTGATGTCGAGTGAACGGAACAGTCTTGGCGTTTGCCGTATCTGATGGAGAGTATCGAGAGAGGGAGTTTTTCTCATGCTTCTTGAGTTGAGCGTGTCGGTAAAGGGGAAGCACCGTCAATTGAGCGATCCCTCTGCAGATATAAAAAGAATCATTGACGCCAGCGGCTTGCATTACAAGACGACCAGTAAAGGAACTGTCCTGGAAGGAAGCTGGGAGCAGCTCATGGCGGTTGCTAAGAAATGCCATGACGAAGTACTAAAAAAGAACGATCAATTCATAACTCATATGAAAGCGGTGGACAAGCGCTGCGCCGACGCGCCGGCAGCTTCAGGCTGCAGTGGCAAGGAGCTTGAAGAAGTTCTGGAAGATGAAGGCGAGTGGCTGATGTTGTAGGCGAGCAGGCAAATGGTTGGTCGGCTTGCCGGTTGTAAACTGGCAATATGATTCGCCGATTGCTTGCTTGCTCGTTTCTCGCGTTCGTGGTGCTGGCCGGATGCCACTCCGGGCAGAATCCCGTGACCAATGCCGGCGCGGGCGTAACGGTGTACCACCTGCGCGGCAAAGTTGTCTCAACCGATCCCGCTCACGGGATTGTGACATTGGATCATGAGGCGATTCCCGGCTTCATGGATGCCATGACCATGCCCTACCAAGCTGAAGGACCCGAGCGTTCTGAGCGAACTGCATCCCGGAGACGTGATTACCGCCGACGTGCTGGTTTCAAAGGGCTCCGAAGAGACTGTGTTGCTGGATCATATTGTTGTGGTGGCGCAGGCCAAACCGGATTACAAACCCGCGGTTTTTTATCATGTGCCGGCGCCGGGCGACAAGGTGCCCGACTTCAAGCTGCGCAACCAGGACGGGCGGGAGATTCACCTGGGACAGTTCAAAGGCAAGACGCTGCTCGTGACGTTCATCTACACGCGCTGCCCGCTGCCCAACTTCTGCCCGCTGGTGACGCATAACTTTGCCGTGATCAACAGCCAGTTGGCGGCCAATCCCGGGCTCTATGCGAAAACGCACCTGCTGTGCGTGAGCTTCGATCCGGAACACGACACGCCGGAGCGGCTGCGGGCCTACGGCGCTACCTATATCGGCAGCGACGCGAAGAGCGCCTTTGCGCATTGGGATTTTGCGGCGCCGGCCAAGGCGGTGCTGCTGGAGATGGCGAAGTTCTTCGACGTGGGCATCACCCACGGGGCCGACGACACCATTACCCACACGCTTTCGACCACGCTGATCGGCCCGGACGGCAAGGTGGTCGCAGTTTTATCCAGGCAACGAGTGGACGGCGGACCAGGTGGTGGCCGATGTGAAGAAGTTGGCCGGTAATGCGGGCTGATCTTTCCCGCAGAGGTCAGACCAGTTTATAATCTGAAGAGTTTTCGAGTCTCAAGCCAAGAGAATTTCACAAAGATCAGGAGAAGACGCGCGATGAGTCATGGATTGAATATTCGCAAGGATGGCGAGTTGGATTTTCTGTCGCTGGGTGCGTTGATCCATCGGCTCGATCCGGGGATCATCCCGTTTCGCAAGGCGACGGAGTGCAAGATTCATGTGAGCGGCGGCGAGTTCAACGTGGCTGCCAACCTGTCGGACTGCTTTCAGATGAGGACGGCCATCGCTTCGGCCATGGTCGGACTATCCCGATCGGCGATCTGATTGCCGAGCGGGTGCGGGCCATGGGCGTGAAGCCGTTCTACAAGCACTTCAAGCACGACGGCGTGACCGGCCCCAACATGGCGGCCGTGTACAGCGACCAGGGACACGGCGTGCGCCCTCCGGTGGTCTTCTACAACCGCTGCAACGAAGCGGCAGCGCAACTGAAGCCGGGTGACTTCGACTGGAAGGCGATCTTTGCCAGGGGCGTGCGCTGGGTGCACTGCGGCGGGCTGTTTGCGGCGCTTTCGCCGACCACGGCGGCGCTGGCCGCGGAGATGATGAAGGAGGCCAAGGCCGCGGGCGCCGTGACTTCGTTCGATCTGAATTTCCGCGAGAAGCTCTGGAATATCCAGGGCGGCAACGAGAAGGCCGTGGAGACGATCGGCAAGATCGTGGAGAACGTGGATGTGCTGGTGGGCAACGAAGAGGACCTGCAGAAGGGCCTGGGCATTCCGGGGCCGGAGGTTGCGGCAAAGTCGAAGCTCGACCCGAGCGTCTTTTTCGGCATGATCGAGAAGGTGGCCAAGAAGCAGCCGCAGGCGAAGGTGGTGGCCACGACGCTGCGCGAGGTGCACTCCACCAACCACCATAGCTGGAGCGCGGTGGCGTGGATGGACGGCAAGACCTACACCGCGCCGACGGCGAGCTGGATGTGGTGGATCGCGTGGGAGGCGGAGACGGCTTTGCGGCCGGCTTCATCTATGGCCTGCTGAGCCGGCGAACCGCCCGAGGAAGCGGTCAAGCTGGGCTGGGCGCATGGCGCGCTGCTGACCACCTTCCCCGGCGACACGACCATGGCGACGCTGGAGCAGGTGCGGGCCTTTGCCAAGGGCGGATCGGCGCGCATTCAGCGGTAGAGAGCAGTTCGTAGTTCACAGTTTACAGTTTTCAGTTCAAATGCGGGCAGCCGGCAATGAGTTCGCCAGCGGCTGCAATAGAACTGCGAACTGTGAACTGTAACTGATATTCTTGCCATGCACGGGGATGGAGGTCTCGCATGGCAAAAGTGACACTGGTTTTTGCGGTTCTCTTGATTGCTCTTGGTCTGGTTGGTTACCTTGGGCACCGGCAGCGTGCATCCCACGGCGCTGATTCCCACCTGGTTCGGCCTGGCGCTGGGCGTCTTTGGCTTTCTGGCCATCAGCCCCAACGAGGGCCGGCGCAAGCTGTTCATGCACATCAATGTGACCATCGGGCTGCTGGGCTTTCTGGGCGCGGCGATCGAGGCTGTGCAGCGGTTATGTTGCAGCCAGCTTCGGCCGGATTGGCTCCGGACCAGATTGCGCTGGCTTCGAAGCTCACCATGGCCGGGTTGACTGCTGATCTACGTGATTCTCTGCGTGCGCTCGTTCATCGCCGCGCGGCGTTCGGGAAAGGTGTAGCCCTTGGGAACCATGCGTGGCGGGATGGGCATGGGCATGCGCGCCGAGCGTTCGCCGCACGGGCGCGGAGCGCGGGCCGGCCAGGCGGAGCTGCCCAAGCAAAAGCCCAAGCTGAAAAAGATCTGGCCGCAGGTCCGCGCGCTGATGGCGCCGCGCATCGGTCTGCTGCTGGCCGGCATGGCGCTTGATGGTCGTCAACCGCGTCGCCGGCCTGGTGTTGCCCTTTATCTCCAAGCCGCTGCTGGACAAAGTGCTCTCTCCGCAGCATCCGCACGCTGAATGGCTGCCGCGCATCATTGCGATCGTCTTTTCGGCCATGGTGATACAGGCCATCACTTCGTTTTCGCTCACGCAACTGCTCTCGAAGGCCGGCCAGCGGCTGATTGCCGAGATGCGCCGCCAAGTGCAACGCCACGTGGGCCTGCTTTCGGTGGCCTACTACGACGAAAACCGCACGGGCACGCTGGTGGCGCGCATCATGACCGACGTGGAAGGGGTGCGCAACCTGGTGGGCACCGGGCTGGTGGATTTTGTGGGCGGCCTGCTCACCGCGGTTTTGGCATTTCTTTACCTGCTGCACCTCAGCGTGTACGGTCACGCTTACGGTCTTTGCCGTGATGGGCGCATTCGTCTTTGTGCTGCAGTATGCCTTCAAGACCATTCGCCCCATCTTCCGCGAGCGGGGCAAGATCAATGCCGAAGTTACCGGCCGGCTTACCGAGTCGCTGGGCGGAGTGCGAGTGATCAAGGGCTACCACGCCGAGGAGCGCGAGGCAGCGGTCTTCTCGGGCGGAGTCGACCGGCTGCTGGCCAACGTGATGAAGTCGCTGACCATGACCAGCGCACTGTCTGCCGCTTCAACCACGGTGCTGGGATTGGTGTCAGGGCTGGTGATGTGGTTCGGCGGCCATCGCGTGCTGAGCAGCACCTGGACCGTCGGCGACTACTTCAGCTACAACATGTTTCTCGCCTTCATGATTGCGCCGGTCTTCCAGATCGTGAATATCGGCACGCAGTTGACGGAGGCCTTTGCGGGGCTGGACCGCACCAACGAGATCATGTCGGAGCTGGAAGAAAACCAGAGCCCCGGACGCACGGTGAAGATGCCGCCCATCGAGGGCAGAGTGCGATTTGATGAAGTGGAGTTTGCCTACACGCCGGAGAAGCCGGTGCTGCACGGCATAAGCTTCACGGCCCAGCCGGGCACAGTGACGGCGCTGGTGGGGTCTTCGGGGTCGGGCAAGTCCACCATCATCAGCCTGCTCTGCGCCTTTCACACGCCATCAAAAGGGGCTGTGCTGGTGGACGAATTAGACCTGGCCAAGGTGGACCTGAACACCTTTCGCTCGCAGTTAGGCGTGGTGCTGCAGGACTCGTTTCTTTTCGATGGGACGATTCGCGAGAACATCCTGTTTCTCACGGCCGGAAGCGAGCGAGGAACAGTTTCTGTTTGCCTGCCGCACGGCGCGCGTGGACGAATTTGCCGAGCGCTTTCCCGATGGCTACGACACGATTGTCGGCGAGCGCGGGGTGAAACTTTCGGGCGGGCAGCGGCAAAGGCTCTCGATTGCGCGCGCGCTTCTGGCCGAGCCGCGCATTCTGATTCTCGACGAGGCCACCAGCTCGCTCGACTCCGAGTCGGAAGCCATGATCCAGGCGGGGCTGAACCAGTTAATGCAGGGGAGGACGACCTTCGTGATTGCGCACCGGCTTTCGACCATCCGTCGCGCCGACCAGATACTGGTTGTGGAGGAGGGCCGCATCGTGGAGCGCGGCAATCATGCCGAGCTGTTCGCGATGGGCGGCCGGTACTACGACCTTTACACGCGCCAGCACGGACTGGAAGCGAACCTGTTTCTGGCGCCGGGGGAGGGGGACGTGGTTCCCGAGTAAGGCTTACTCCCGCGGGATGTTTTCAATCTTTTTCGAAACCTTTTTCCGTTTTCATGCAGAGTGCTGCCGGCATTCCAACGACAGATGCCGCGTATCACTTCTTGACACGAGTCCCATATTCTGAGAAGCTGTATCTGTAGCCAAGAGGCGAAACGGAGGACCGACATGCGAGACGCGGCACCGCAAGGAACCTACAAAGTTCAGGCCCTGGACCGGGCCTTTGCCGTACTGGATTTGCTTGGAGAGAGCGAAACGCCTCTGGGATTGGCGCAGGTTGCCTCCTCACTTCAATTGCACAAGAGCACCGCGCATCGTTTTCTGATGGTTCTGGAGCGGCACCGGATGGTGGAGCGCACCGCAAACGGCAAGTTTCGTCTCGGCCTGCGGCTGTTCGACTTCGGCAATCGGGCGATCGAGCAATACGATCTGCGCGAACGGGCCCAGCCGCATCTTCGCCGCCTGGTGGCTGAGACCGAGGAGACTGCGCACCTTTGTGTTCTGGAGGCGTCGCGGGTGATCTATATCGACAAGATCGAGCCGGCACGATCGGTGCGCATGATCACGCGCATCGGGGCCAGCAATCCGGTGCATTGCACCTCGGTAGGGAAGGCGATTCTGGCATTCCTGCCCGAAGAGCGGGCGGCCGAAATGATGAGGCGGATCCGCTTCGAGCGTTTTACGCATCGCACCATTGCCACTGCAGAGGCTTTGCGAACGGAGTTGGAGAAGACACGCCGCCGCGGCTACGCCGTGGACGACGAGGAGTTTGAAGAGGGACTGCGCTGCATCGCCGTGCCGGTGCTGGACGCGCAGCGGCAGCCGGTGGCGGCGGTGAGCGTCTCCGGGCCGTCGTTTCGCGTGACGGCGCAGAAGCTGCCTTCGATTGCCAATCACCTGCTGCAATGCGTGCGCGGCATCTCAGTGGATATGGGCTACGTCACCTCCGGGCGCGCAAATCGGACGGCCTGGTCAGCGTAGGGCAGCCGGGTGGGGAGAGCCGCACTTGCGTGTCACCCTGGACGCAAGACGAATGAAGATGTCTGGCGCGGGCAAAGCTCCAAACCGCCAACTTTCTGATAAACTTATTGGGTTGCCAAGGCAAAAATCGAATCGCATCAGCGTGGGTTCGGATGAGCCAGGGAACAGCAAGCCAGTGGGATGGATGCAACTTGGCAACGGGTGCAATCCGGATCACGGGCGATATAGTTGAGTAATAGAGGTTCTATCTGGGGACGTAGCTCAGTTGGTTAGAGCGCTGCCCTGTCACGGCAGAGGTCGCGGGTTCGAGCCCCGTCGTCCCCGCCATAAACCCAGTAAATGCTAGGGTTTATGGTATACAAAAAGTGACAGTCAAAATTCCACGGTACTCTACAGTACGCAACTTCTAAAACCGTACCGAACTCAAGCCAGCAACAACTCAACCTGCCTCAGACTCGCGGTCCGCTTATCGGCGGGTACACCTGATGGTCTCCCTGACCACTGCACAGCGTGCGGTTCCAGGTATGTCGTCCAAGGGCACCAGTCACCCGGCACCCTTCATGGTCACACTGGGAGAGAGCAGCCAAGATGGGGACGGATGGTCAGGGCCGTTGGTGACAATCCCGGCAAAGGGGCATTGACAAGGTTCGCCTGAGCTGCTTGCACCCATATAGTTGCCAGCTCGAAGCCGGTGCCAGGGCAGCCGCGATGTCTGCTGCTCATCGTCAGCTATTGGAGTTCTTCCTCGAGGCCCTGCCGGATGAGTTCGTCAGATGGGTTGATGAATCGTGATCGTGAATCCTCAGCTATCTGAATCTGCAAAAGTCTGTTGTATAGATACTCAAAATCTGTCCAGAGGTCGGCGGAGGCTTTCCGCTTTTCTTCAATCAGGTGTTTGGAAGCTACCCAATATAAATTGACCCAGTGGAAGAAAAATGAATGGGCAATGTCAGCATCCAAGAAGCCTTTCCTCACGAATAGTCCTATTGTCTCGAAGACATCAAAAAGATCTTCGATCTCTGCAAGGGCTAGGTGATTGAGTAGAGCGTTTGCTGCTCGTGAGCGTCGTCCGCGATTCTCACTGCTATCAAAATCGTGAACCAATTTGAGAGCAAGATTGGCTGCAACTGAATTCGCAAAGCTCTGCGTCTGACTTTTGATTCCACGATATGCCACGTAGACGCTTAGGAGCGTACCGATTGCTATCGCTATTGTGGCCCACGCTGTGATTGCCTCGAACATCGCAACCTCCCCATGATTGCAAACTTGCGTTCATACGCTGGATTTTCTCACTACGCATCAGCGCCGTCAAAAGTTGCGAACTGGATGCACGTCCGAAATCCAGCCCCTCTCAGTTCTCAGTGGACCGACTGCGATGGTTCTCTACTGTGCTCTAAAGCCGATGACGCAGGGGCCGGGATTGACCGCTGTGCTGCCCGTGGCCGGGTTGGGTACACTTGTGGGCTTCCAGGGCAACTGACAATTGTCGTGGACGCCGTCACCATCCTGTGGCACAGTGCAAGCATGAAATCCGGCCTGACCGGGCGATGGGCGGTGGGATTGACCCCCAGAACTCGGCTGGTTAGACTGCTGACGTATGATCAATATCCTCGTCGGCTTCCTGATCCTCGTTGCCCTGGGTCTCTTGGAGCACTTCTTTGGACCGACGGCCGCATCAAGGAAGCCAGTGCCATGCGCTCACGGGGTCATAGGGGACTGCAAAGCCTGTAGGGCAGACGCGGAGCGATACGTCAGGCAAGAGGGCTACAAGCAAGAGTGGGAGAAGTTGAGGAGGTCGGAGATTAAGCGCCTCTCCCAAGCGCGTCTGCGCTCATCCGAAGCATACTTCGCCATGGGACCAAGAGAGTTTGAGGTTGCCGTGATGAAGGTATTTAGAAGGCTCGGGTACAAAGTGAATCAAACCGTGTACGTGGGAGACGGCGGCAAAGATGCAATCGCATGGAAGGGCAAGAAAAAATACGTAATCGAGTGCAAGCGGTATGGGAACCGATCAGCCGTTGGGCGACGCGACCTCCAAATACTCCTTGCGGCGAAACATGATGTGGGGGCCGCCGGTGCAATCTTTGTGAGTACGGGGCGCTTCACCACTCCCGCTGTTGCATATGCCGAAGAAAACGATATTGAGTTTTACGATAAGGACATCTTTCCCAACCTAATCAACCGCGCTTACGGGAGTGCGGAAGACTACACCATGGCGAAGACAATATGTTTAGAGTGCGGCGAGGAAGCCTATCTGCCCCTAAAGAATGATGGCCCGACTTCTGGTTACGCCTTCCATGTCGGCTCTTTGCACGAGGTCAAAACAACAATCAGTATCTCCCAGCTAAGATACCCCGACTTAGACCTGGACGCCCCTTGGTGTCTAGAGCACCCAAGTGCCCTTGCACAGAGTCAACGGCTATCGCGGTGAGTTTTGGGGGTGCCCTGAGTATCCACGGTGCAAGGCTTGGGGCGGTTTAACGAACCGTCCCCCGGAAGTGATTGAAGCCGAAAGGAAAGCGCGTCGTGTTGAAAAGATAGAGGTATACAACAGCATGACTGAAGCCGAAAAGGAACGGTGGCGAAAGAAAGTCGATTCAGAGCTGGCCGAGCTGGCGAAGTTCGGGCTGAGACCTGACCTCACCCCAGAGGGAATTGCTGTGATGATCGCGACTAAGTACATGCAAGGCCGCTAGATTGAAGCGAAGGGAAGGGGCACGGTGAAGGCGAATGCAAGCGTTGAAAAGATCGACGATCCTCTCAATCCTGGGAGTCGTCATTCTCATCCTTCTGGCTGTCTTTGTCTGGCCAACTTTTTACAGGTACGACCATATGAAGTTGGAAGCCTACGACTACCCAGTGAGGATCAACAGATTAACTGGTAGGGCCGAAGTCCTCTATCCGTCAGGATGGCACGCTCCCGGTGAACAGAGCAGAGCTGCCAGCCAATCGCATGAACTTCCGACTGGAGAGACAGCCAAGCTGGAAGGTGAACCACGGATTACGGGCCGCGGTTGGATGGAGTTCCAAGTCTACAATGGATCACACTGGAATGTGTCAGAGATAACGGTGCTCGTGAAAGTCTTTGATGCCGACAAGACTGAGACCATATCGCGCTCCTATCGCATGACAGGCCAGGTGACGCCGCAAAGCAGTTCCAAATTCCTGGCAGAATTGGGGTTCACTTTGACCGCCGGTCAGACTTGGTCTTACAGCATCACAAGCGCGGAAGGTACTCCTACGCAGTAAGTCGTCATTTTGCGCTAATTTTGTGCTTATGGACATGTAACGTCAGATGTCGCCGGTCTCCTGGGACAGGTTCTTGTTGGCGCGGTCATGGACACCTACTCCGGCAGGATCAGATTGGAACAACGTGGAGGTACTTGTCAGTGATTGCCGTCATGTGCATGCGTGAGCTACACGAAGCCATTCGCCGCTGCTGGCGATGAATCCATGGTGGGCCGCTGACTTCTGCCGTGAACCTGGGCGCTTCCTGGCCAATTCGTTGCTGTTCCTGGCGCGACGGGACTGATAAAGGATCGCCTTCGATCGAAGCCGATAAGGCCATCTAAATATATCGGTGGTGTGCAGCACCCTCGATACTCAAACAGGTAAACTCAAAGAAGAAGGAAAGAGGAAATACTCGGCGATGAAAAGGTTGCTTTCGGGAATGGCGATAGGGGGTTTGTTGCTCTACTGTGCCGGGCGGGCGCAATCGGCACAGGCTCCGGCAGGAAACTCGGAGTCGATGCCGGCATCGGCGCAACAGGTCATTGAACGGCTGGGACAGTTGAATTATCTTCCCGGAGGACAATGGCGGGTTCATCCCGGCGACGTCCCGCATGGCGAGAGCCCGGATCTGGACGATTCGGGGTGGGCGACCGCTGGGCCGGGCGGCGACTATTCCAAGGACGCTGTCTGGTTTCGCCAATGGATTGAAGTGCCGAAGGACCTGCACGGTTACGATCTGACCGGGACGCGAATCTGGTTTCAATTTCAAGCGCGCGTGGTTGGCAACGGCACGCTGACCGAGATCGTGTATTTCAACGGACGGCGGGTCGCGATGGGCGAGAGCCTCGAGCGGCTCGTACTGCTTGATGGCGCGAAACCGCCAGAGCGGGTGCTGGTGGCTGTGAAGCTGCTGGCGACAGCCGGCAATAAGCACTTTGTGGGTTCGAGAGAACAAATCGACTTTGTTGAGGGCCGGCCGAATCCGCAGGACATGCACGATGAGTTTGCTTCGGCTTCGCTGCTAATACCCAGTTTCTCAAAGGATGTCCAGGCGGACTGGTCAACACTCGTAAAAGCAATTGAGCAAGTCGACATCAGCGCACTCGATGCCGGCGACCAGCAGAAATTCGACGAATCGCTAAAGGCTTCGCAATCCACACTGGAAGCGCTGAAGCCGCTGATGCAGCAGGCGACGTTGCATCTCACCGGCAATTCGCACATCGATGCAGCGTGGCTGTGGCCAAGGACCGAGACCGTCGACGTAGTGAAGCGCACCTTCTCGACCGCGCTTCAACTGATGGACGAGTATCCGGCCTACACATACACGCAATCGGCAGCACAGTACAACGACTGGCTGGCGGACAAATATCCGGCGATCAACGATGAGATCAAACAGCGCATTCAGGAGGGCCGCTGGGAAGTGGTCGGAGGCATGTGGGTGGAACCGGACCTGAACCTGCCCGATGGAGAATCGACGGCGCGGTCCGTCCTTATCGGGAAGCGCTGGTTTCAGCAGCACTATGGGGTGGATGTCCGGATCGGCTGGAACCCGGATACGTTCGGATATAACTGGCAGCTTCCACAAATTTACAAAAAATCGGGTATCGATTATTTCGTAACCCAGAAGATGTCGTGGAACGACACGAATAAGTTGCCGTTCAAGCTTTTCTGGTGGGAATCTCCCGATGGCAGCAAAGTGCTGACCTATTTTCCGCATGGATATGGGGACGGAAACCTGAATCCGGTTCATCTATCCACGGAATTGGTAGAGGCGCGCAAATTCGCTCCGGGCATGACGGAGATGATGGACCTGTACGGGTCAGGAGATCACGGCGGAGGCCCAACCCGCGACATGCTCGACGATGGCCTGCGTTGGATGCAACCGGATAAAGTTGTGCCGAGGATGGAGTTCGGCACTGCGTTGTCTTATTTATCGACGGTTGGTAAAGAGGTTGCCCCTGAATCGAAGACCTGGAATTACCGGACCATCGCGCAGGGATATGAATATCCGCTCGCGCCGCCGGCGGGAGAGATCTCGATTCCGACATGGAAGGACGAACTGTATCTGGAGTTTCACCGGGGCGTTTACACGACGCAGGCGAATTTGAAGCGCAATCTGCGCCAGGCGCCGGAATGGACGTTGAATGCGGAGAAGTATGCGTCGCTGGCCTGGCTGGATGGAAACAAGTATCCCGGAGACGAGCTGACGGAAGCCTGGAAGAGAATCACCTTCAATGACTTTCATGACCTTGCCGCGGGCTCGGGGATCGGAGTCATATACAGGGACTCGCAAAAGGATTTCGACCAGGTGCGCTGGGCCACGAATGAGATTTCAACGAAGGCATTGAAGACAATTGCGGCACAGGTGGATATGAGAACTGCAGCAGGCGTGCCGGTCTTCGTCTTCAATTCTCTGGCATGGAGCCGCTCGGGCCGCGTCGCGGTCGATGTGCAGATGCCGAGCGCAACCGCGGAAGTGTCAGTGCTGGATGAGCGCGGGGCGGTGCTGCCGTCGGAGACTCTGTCGAAAGATGCGAAGACGAGTACATTTCATCTGCTGGTCGAAGCCAGGGATGTGCCTTCGATGGGATACGAGGTGCTGCGCGTAGTTGCTGGGAAGCGGACATTCCCGAGCGATCTGCGCGTGAGCGGGACGACTTTGGAGAACGCAGCTCTGCGGGTGGTGGTTGACCCGAAGACGGGATGCATCACAAGCCTGTACGACAAGAAAGCGCGCTTCGAGACGCTGGCTACCGGAGCCTGCGGCAATGAGCTACAGGCGTTCAAAGACACGCCAACGAGATACGACGCCTGGAACATCGATCCTGGGACGCTCGATCAGCCACCTGTTTTGCTGACCAAAGCGGACTCTGTAGAGGTAGTCGAAAACGGGCCGATGCGCGGCTCGATTCGAGTAACACGCACCTGGCAAAGTTCGAAATTTGTGCAGGAGATCGTGCTATACGCGGGCAGCGATCGAGCCGAAGTCGTGAATGATATCGACTGGCACGAAACCCATGTGCTGCTTAAAAGCGCGTTTGCTCTTTCGGCTTCAGCGCCGTTTGCCACGTATGAAATACCCTTTGGAACCATCGAGCGGCCAACCACGCGCAACAATAGCTGGGAGCAAGCCCGCTTTGAGGTACCTGCTCAGCGTTGGGCGGACCTTGGCGACGGGCAGCATGGATTCAGCCTCATCAACGACTCCAAATTCGGATATGACGATGCGGGCAACGTCTTGCGGCTGACGCTACTGCGGTCGCCAACGTCACCGGATCCGGAGGCGGATCGCGGGCATCATCACTTTAGTTACGCTCTCTATCCGCACACCGGGGACTGGAAGCAGGCAATGAGCGTCCGCCATGGTTACGACTTCAATTATCCGCTGACGGCCATGCAAGTGGAAGCGCACTCGGGGGAGATGCCGGCCGAGCATTCCTTTGTTGCCGTCACACCAGACGACGTGGTTCTGACGGCAATGAAAAAGGCCGAGGACAGTAATGCGCTTATCTTCCACATGTACGAGTGGGCGGGGAAGAGTGGAAGTGTAGAGATCGCCGTACCAAAAGGTGCGACAGGCGCCGTGGAGACAAACCTGATGGAGCAGGCACAGGGCCAGGCGCTGACGCTTAAAGCAGATCGGGTAACTGTGCCCATTCGCGCTTATGAAATATTGGCCGTGCGCGTCGATTATCCGGACAAAAGCAATTAAGGCCGGAGTTGCCGGTTCCGTTAGCTTTTGCTCATGGGGTCGCAGTACGGCCCAGTACTACAGTTGTACTTGCTTCTTTTCGTGGAAAAAGGCGCAGGGGCCCGGGCCTGAAGGCCCCGCAAATTGGCACTCTTTCAGGGGGCTGAAGCCCTCTGCTCCCTCCGGAATCTTCGATTTACAACTGTAGTACCAAGAATATGTCGAGGATTTAAGATTGAGCCTTCGGCGCGCAGGTGAGCGGCCTTCAGTTTTAATAGGAGATGATTTGCCTGAGCGGCTCAGCCGGATGTATAAATCGTTGCGCGGTGGTATGTGGTGATCTACGCCTCGACTTTGCCGGGACCACCGCTCAAATCTCAAACCAGAAGGGTGCGCCGTAAATGTATCGAAACCTCCTCACCGTAGTTGCGCTTTGTGCCGCGCTGTCGCCGTTGGGATTGTCCCAGAACCTGCCCACCTCGTGGGTGGACAAGGACACAGGTCATCGCGTGACTCGCCTGACGGATGAGCCAGGATCTTCTGGCTTCTATTTCAACGTGAATGCCTATACTCCGGACGGTAAGCAGATGGTCTATAACGCGCCGGACGGCATCCACGCTCTTGATCTGGCCACCATGAAGACGCGGCTTGTGGTGCCCAATCCGCCGCGCCCGGCCGATGCGACAGCTGGTCCGCGCAACTTTTTCCGCTTTGGCGTACACACCATCGTCGTGGGCAGGAAGACGAACTCCGTTTTTTTTACGAAATTCGATTCGGCCACGAGCCAGAACACGATCTATAAAGCCGATGTATACACCGGCGAGGTAACGAAGCTGGTGACGCTGCCTCCGCGCGCCAGCGTAGCCACCATCAACGCCGATGAGACGCTGGGCGTGGGCAGCTATGACGAAAATGAGGCAGACGCTGAGCGGGAGTATGGGCGCAATCTGCCACGGCCCGCGACAACCACGCCCGAAGCCACTGCTCCCGGATCCACGCCGGCGCAGCAGCAAGGGGGATTCCTGGTTCAGCCCGAGGGCAAAGGGGAGATGATGGAGCGCCGCCTGGCAGCCCACATCCCCGTCGTTCTTTACGAGATCGATTTGCAGACCGGGAAGGTTACGCCGCTGCTGCACTCCACAGACTGGATCGGGCACATGCTGTTTTCGCCTACCGATCCGACGCTGCTGATGTACTGTCATGAAGGACCATGGCATAAAGTGGACCGCATCTGGATGATTCACACCGATGGCACGCATAACACGCTCATCCACAAGCGCACCATGGCTAACGAGATTGCCGGTCATGAGTTCTGGGGTCTGGACGGCAAGACTATCTGGTACGACTGGCAGCCTCCCAAGGGCGAGGATTTTTATCTTGCCGGCTACGATCTGGGGACCCACAAGCGTACTGCATACCACATGCAACGCAACGAATGGTCGATCCATTTCAATCTCACGCAGGATCTCGACCTTTTCACCGGCGACGGCGGCGATCCGGGACAGGTGGCCAGGGCGCAGGACGGCGAATGGATCGAGCTGTTTCATCCTCAGATGTTCAAGGTCGAACCGGATGCGCTGAATGAAGCCGATTTCTGGCAGCCTGGAGTCTTTCACTCCGAGCATCTGGTGAACATGTCACACCACGATTACCGGCTGGAACCGAATGTGCGCTTTTCGCCGGATAAGAAGCTGGTCATCTTTACCAGCAACATGTTCGGCTCCAGTTATGTTTTTGCCGCAGAGGTGGCGAAGGCCGACAATCCCGCTGCTTCAGAGGTTCACTCCACGCCGGAGCTGGCGAGCCAGTTTAATCCGACGAAGCCAACCTCCACGCACGAGGTGCGGTGAGAAAATCCATGGCCGGCGGCCAGGTTTTTTTGCGCCGGGCTGTCGAAGCCGTGAATTCGAAGTGAGATTGTTCTTTCCCTGGAGAGGTTATGAAACACATTGCCGTTGTCGCTTTTATCATCTGCGCCTTCGTTGCCCAGGCGCAGAGGTATGTTTGCGGAAGTGCACAAGGAAATTCGGTGCAGCTCACCGCGGCCTCTATCTACAGTACAACCACGCCGGGCTTTGACCTGAATACAGTTCCTGACGTTGGCGCGAAATCCTGCTCCAGCGACAAACCCTTTTTCTTTTCCGTTGCGTTGCCCGAGGGAAGTTATCGCGTGAAGGTTGTTCTGGGCGGCGAGCGGGCCTCGACCACCACGGTTTGGGCGGAGGCACGCCGGCTCATGCTTGAGAAGGTCTCAGTGAAGGCCAAAGGCTCGGCCACGCGCACCTTCGATACCAACGTCCGTGTGCCCGAAATTGGCGGCGACGCAACTCAGAAAGTGAGACTGAAGCCTCGCGAAATCGGCAACCTGAATTGGGATAACAAGCTCACTCTCGAATTCAACGGCGAACATCCGGGCTTCCGGTCGATTTCGATCGCGCCGGTTCACGAGACGACGGTCTACGTTGCCGGCGACTCCACGGTGGTGGATCAGGATGTAGATCCGTGGGCCGCATGGGGCCAGATGCTTCCACGGTTCTTTCGCCCCGGCGTGGTGATTGCCAATCATGCTGAGTCGGGAGAGACGATCAAGAGTTTTGTTGGGGAGCAGCGATTTGCCAAAGTCATGTCGCTCATTCAGCCGGGGGACTATCTTTTCATGCAATTCGCGCATAACGATCAGAAACCCGGCGCGGTCTCACTCGACGATTATAAGAAACTGCTGGTGGACTACATCGAGAAGACGCGCGCCAAAGGTGCAACGCCTGTGCTGGTAACCAGCATGAACCGGCGAACGTTCGACGCCGGGGGTAAGATCACCAACTCTCTTGCCGGCTATCCGGATGCGATGCGCGAGGTTGCCGCGGCTCAGCATGCGGCGCTCATCGACTTGAATGCGATGAGCAAGACCCTGTTTGACGCCATGGGTCCCGAAGGTACGTTGAAGGCATTCATGCATTTTCCCGCCAATGCCTTCCCGAACCAGACCCAGGCGATCAGCGACGATACGCACTTCAACAAGTACGGGGCGTATGAACTGGCGCGCTGCGTGGTCCACGGCATCCGGACTGATAAACTGCCGATTGCAAAGCTGCTTGCAAAAGACTTGCCCGACTTCAACCCGGCACAGCCAGACCCGCCGGCGACTTTCGATCTGCCGGCAACTCCCATTCCGCCCAGAACTGGCAACGTGATGAAAGTTCCGCAGGTGTAGAGGCCGCATCTGCTCAAATTCATTGCGCCAGGTGCGAACGGCGCCGGAGTTCGCTTTCAGATTCTGCCCATACGCCCCTTGAAGGAGAAGATCGAATGAACAACGCCGCACGATGGATTGCCGGCACGGCGATTCTGAGCCTGCTCACGGCCGGGACGACTCTTGCCGCGCCGAAGACGTTTGTGGCCAACGACTATGGAGCCGCGGGAGACGGCAAAACGCTGGATACATCTTCCATTCAAAAAGCCATCGATGCGGCGGCCGTTGCGGGCGGCACGGTGACTCTGAAGCCAGGAACGTATCTGACCGGCTCGTTGTTTCTGAAGTCGGGAGTCACTCTCGATGTGCCGGAAGGCAGTACGATCATCGGCTCGGAAAAACTCGATGACTACCCGACGCTTCCGACGCGCATCGCCGGCATTGAGATGACCTGGCCCGCTGCGCTGATCAATGTGCGGGACCAGCAGAACGTGACGATTACAGGGAAGGGAACTATCGACGGCGACGGTCCCATCTGGTGGAAATCGTATTGGGATCTGCGCGCGATCTACACGCCGAAGGGACTGCGGTGGGCCTCGGATTACGACGCTCGCCGGCCGCGGCTGATACTGTTTCAGAATTCGTCCAACGTGCAACTGGGCGGCGGCATCATGCTCAAGCGCTCCGGCTTCTGGACGGTGCAGATACTGTACTCGCACGATGTTCACGTGGATGGCGTCACCATCCGCAACAATGAGGGCGGCAGAGGGCCGAGCACCGACGGCATCGATATCGACTCATCGCGCAAGGTGTTGATCGAACATGCCGACATCGAAGCCAACGACGATGCCTTGTGCCTGAAATCCGGCCGCGACTCCGACGGCCTGCGCGTCAACCGGCCTACTGAAGATGTGGTCATCCGCGACTCGATCATTCGCGACGGGGCAGCGGCCTTAACCTTCGGCAGCGAGACTTCGGGCGGGTTCCACAACATCGAGGCATACAACATTACGGCACTCAGCCATGTGCCCTCGGGAGTGCTCTTCAAATCGGCGCACACGCGCGGCGGCAATGCGAGCGACATTCGGATTCACGACCTCACGCTCGAAGGCGTCGCCGTTCCGATTCACATGACCATGAACTGGAACCCGAGCTTCAGCTACGCTACTTTGCCACCCGGCGCGAAGGACTTTCCTTCCTACTGGGTCACGCTTACAACCCCGGTACCCGAGCAGCAGGGACTGCCTCACTTCAGCGACGTTCACATCTGGAACATCAAGGCCACGGGAGCAAGGCGCGCCTTCGATGTGAGCGCTTATCCCAACGCGACTCTGGATAACTTCCGACTCGACCACCTGGACATCGAGGCTGCGACCGCGGGCACAATCGCCAACGCCAGGAACTGGAGCATCTCCGATAGCAGTTTTCGAATGGCCGACGAAAGCAAGCCGGTGTTTACGGATTCAACCGCGGTGGAGTTGAAGAACATATCCTATGGCGAACCTGCCGCACCGGCGGAGCACCCGGCAGCGGCCGCGAACACAGCCCAGACTACAGGCCAAAGCGCCAGTCAGAATGCAAGCACAGGCGTCGCCGTTCCGCCTCCACTGCCAACACCGAGGAACCCTAGCCTGCCGAGCCTCTACCTGGTGGGAGACTCGACGGTGCGCAATGGCAGAGGCGATGGCGGCAATGGGCAATGGGGCTGGGGCGAGCCCCTGGTTGACTACTTCGACACATCTCTAATCAACGTGGTCAATCGCGCCATCGGCGGACGAAGCAGCCGGACCTATATTACCGAGGGGCGCTGGGACGAGCTGCTGGCAATGCTCAAGCCGGGAGATTTTGTCGTCTTCCAATTCGGGCACAACGATTCAGGACCTCTGGACGACACCAGCCGCGCCCGCGGGACGATACCTGGAATCGGCGATGAGACCAGGGAAATCGACAACCCCATCACCAAGAAGCATGAGGTGGTGCATACGTACGGCTGGTACATGAGGAAGTACGTTGCCGATACGCTGGCCAAGGGCGCGATTCCCATTGTCTGCTCACCCATCCCGCGCAAAATTTGGAAGGACGGGAAAGCGGTGCGCAATGCAGACAATTATGGCGGCTGGGCAGAGCAGGTAGCGGCCTCAGAGAAGGCCGCATTTGTCGATCTCAATGAAATCATCGCGCGCCGCTACGATGCGCTGGGCCAGGCACAAGTGGAGACGCTGTTCGCCGATCCGCAGACACACACCACCCGTGCCGGGGCGGAGTTGAACGCGGAGTGCGTAGTAGCGGGCCTCAAAGCGCTCCCTGGAGACCCGCTTCGTTTCTACCTATCGGCGAAAGGGCAGGCGATTGCTCCAGACTCCGGTCATTGAGCCGGACGCCGCGTTTCGATCAATGCATCGCGCGGATCTCGCTGCCTGCCAGCAGAAATGCGCCCACGCCGTAGGTGTAGCTTGAAGAGGCCGTGAAGGGCCTGGGTTCTCCGCCAGTCTGCTGGATGCAGCCCAACCGGCCGTCGGCATACACATGATGCAGCATTCCTGCCCAGGCCTTGGCAATCACCGGCTTGTAGACTTTCTTACTCAGCAATCCCTGGTTCACACCCGCGGCCAGCGCATAGGTAATGAAAGCGGAGCCAGACATCTCAGGCAAATCGTAAGCATCGGGATCAAGCAATCCTGCCCGCCACAATCCATCGGGATTCTGGAGTTCAGCCACGCGCGCGGCCATCTCCTTGAGCTGCGAGATGTACTTTGCGCGCGCCGGATCGTCCTGGGGAAGGAATGGCAGGGTCCTCACGATCCCGGCCATCACCCATCCATTTCCGCGCGACCAGAACATCTTCTTACCGTTGGCCTCGGTCCTGGTGAGGTAAGAGATATCCCGCGCGTAAAGGTGCTCTTTGGTGTCCCAGAGACGGTCTGAACTCTTGGCCCACTCCTGATCGAGGTAGTCGATATACTTGCGATCGCCGGTGGCGGCATACATCCGCGCCCACACCGGGGGCGCCATAAACAGCGCGTCGCACCACCACCACGCAATCTCCTTGCCTGGAACCGTAGATCCCCGCGGCGCAGCCAGGATCGCATCCAGCTCGGTCTCGGTGGGCTTCAACATGACCGGGTCTTTCTTCTGGAGATAAAAGTCCAGATAGACCTGGGCCACGCTCATATCGTCGGCGTTGGGCATGCGCGCCCTGAGCTTCCAGTCGAACTTCTGCCCCATGGCCATCATGGCATCGCGATACTTCGGGTCACCCAGCGAATCAGAGGCGGCCATGAACCCGGTGTAGAGAGCGCTCCACGTCCATAGCCGGTCGAAGTAAGGCTGAGCTCTTTCCAGTTGCCAGTCGGCCACCTTGCGCATAGCCTTGGCCACGGCCTTGGGCTTGATTGAGTAAGAAAGATCGGTTGCAATCGGGCCGGGATTTACCGGCGCGTCGCCAAAATGACGCATCTCGTTGTTGGCAATCGTCGCTTTGTCTCTATCGGTGAGCTGTTGCTGCGCGAACGCCAGAGGCCGATATACAAAAATCAAAACGCCCGCTGCGATTGCGAGCGTTGCTGTCTTTGCCTGGAGTGTCATGTTCTTACCTCGATCTGAAAGTTCAAATGGGTCTGGGACCGGACATATTGGAATTCGCATTAGACCCGCCGCAGCTGAGTCAGCGGAATACGAGGACGCGGGTTTCGTAAGGCTGCAGCTTGAGTTGCACGGCGAGAGGTCCCCCTTGCGGTGGGGTTTTGCGAATGCTGCCAGGGCTGCTGTGCGCGGGCGCTTAACGCGACATTTAGCAGGAGAGTTGCAGCCATCAGTCTCATAAAGGGTAGTCGTATCATTTTTGTGTAACTCCCTCCCGAATTGGACAGACCTCTGGCCAGATTGCAGGAGTCCGGGCATTTCGCATAGTACACTCTTTCGAGTGCGGAACGAACTTATTCCCCCTTGAATCGCCTGAAACCGCTCCCTGGAGCTCTGAATGCAGGTTGTCAGAAAGCCTTTCGTTGCCCGGCTTTTGCGCAGTTTCGGGCGACTAAACCGATTCACCGGTGGCACATTGCTCCCTGAGTCTCTACTGCAGACTCGTATAAAAACCTTTGTATATGGCACTTGGGATGGGAGATGAATCATTTGCATTGCCGACACACTGATCGGCGATGAAGGCGGAGGAGTACTTCCAGGGCTAGACATGTTGCCCCTAATGCAGTGGAGGTTATTGTTGGCGTTGTGCCAAAATAAAACTATTTTTCTATTGACAATTATTGCAACAAAGTGAGTTAATTCCAGGCGAAGGTCGGACCTCCCTGCCATCGGACTCAGGGAGGCTTGGCCTGTTTTAGGTCAGAGACCGTAATTACATCCATTCAAAAGGAGGCTATCCAGGCGATCGATATGACAAAATCCCGTAACCCGATCAACATGCCGCAAAACCGCACCGGAAACTGGACTATCGCCGCTTCAGTGGTGCTCGCGCTGGCAATCTGCCTGATATGGGCAGCCATGCCGGCCGGGGCCCAGACCGCCGGCGAAGGTTCCATCGAGGGCACGGTGACGGATTCGACCGGCGCCGTCATCTCCAACGCAGCAGTCACTGTAACCAACACTGCCACGGGAACAGCCACCGTGCAAAAGTCGTCGTCGGCAGGCTTCTACAGCATCTCTCCGCTGCTGCCGGGCACCTACACGATTCAGGTAGTGGCTCAGGGGTTCAAGACGCTGGTGCAGGACAACGTGGTTGTGGACGCCCTTCAGACCCGCGGATTCAATCCTGTGCTCACCGTCGGTGCGGAAACGCAGACTGTCACCGTAACCGGAGCGCCGCCGGTGCTGGACACGGCGGATGCAACTCTGGGCAACGTCATGGAGAACCAGACCTATTCCAATCTGCCCCTGCAAATGAATGGCCTGCAGCGCGATCCGACGGCGTTCGGAGTTCTTACCCCAGGGGCGCAAGCGGCTAACAACGGAGCCCGCCTGCCCATCATCGGCGGAACGGGAAGTTACCTGGGCCAGCTCTACCTGGATGGCATGCCGGCCGAGACCGTCAGCCAGCAGGGCGACAACCGGCTGGTTTCAGAGAGTATGGATCTGGACGCAGTGGATCAGTTCCAACTGGTAACCAGCACGCCACCGGCGGAGTACATGGGCGCCGGCGCGGAGAACTTCACCATGAAGTCGGGCGGCCTGCAGTATCACGGGCAGGTTTCCGACTTTGTGCGCAACACGATCTTCGATTCATGGTCCTTCACGGCCAAGGCTGCCACCACCAAGAATGCGCTGGGCGCGACCGTCCCGGCTCCCAAGCCTGTGGAGCATCAGGATGAGCTGTCCGCTTCCGTCGGCGGCGTTGTCCCCTTCACCGGTAAGAGGCTGTTCTTCTTTACGGCCTACGACAAATACCACTATCGCAAAGGCGCCAGCTATTCGCTGTTTACCGTTCCCACGACTTTGATGATGGCCGGCGACTTTACCGAGCTGAACGGCAATGTAGGCTCGGGGGGACAGACTGGAACAACCAACAATGCCGCCATCCTGTACGATCCAACCACCAATAAGTGCGTCGGCACCACCTGCACGCGCACTCCGTTCCAGGGCACGAAGAATGGCGTGGCAACCAACAACGTCATTCCGTCGAACGAAATCTCTCCCATCGCAAAGGCCATGGAGTCGTTCATGCCGGCGCCGACCAACCCCAGCGTCCTGGTGAACAACTATCTCGGAGGTTATCCGGGCGGCTATGACAACCATGTGAACGACTGGCGCGTCGACTACGACATAAGCAGTAAGCAGAGGATTTCGTCGGTTGGAGCGATGGGCACCGTCGGTTATGTCAACAACTATGGGTCTCCATTCCTTCCTCCGCCGTACATCGGCGGCGACCTGGCCGATATCTATCCCAAGGACTATGTTATCGGCGACACGTATACCTTTTCGCCGAATGTGGTCAACCAGTTGAAGGCCTCCTTTACCAGGTTCTTCCAGAACATCCACGACGCCACCCAGGGCGTAACAGCATGGGAGCCTACGGCCTTTGGAATTACGAATCTTCCCGCGGGGCAGGCTGGCCAGGAGTTTCCCGGAGCGTCGTTTGGAACCACGACGGCCTATGGCTCGGTGCAGACAACGTGGACAGGCAACGGCAACTCCATCTCCACTCAGCTCACTACGCCGAATAACTATGCACTCACGGACAATGTGCAGTGGCTCAAGGGGAAGCATTCGCTCACGATCGGGCTTGCGTTCCAGTGGGAGGAGATCAACAATGCGAACCCGGCCACCTTCACCGGTGTGCTCGATCTGGCCTACAACGCCTACGCGACGGCCAATTTCGGGGCGAATTCGAATTCGCTGAGCACCGCTGCCACCGGATATTCCTACGCCAGCTATCTGCTGGGCGCGGTGGGAGGATCGCCCTCGATTGGTCTGCAACCGGTCAGCGAACTGGGCGGACGGTATAAGACGATTGCACCCTATGTGGACGACATCTTCAAAGTGACGCCGAAGCTGACCGCCACTCTTGGACTTCGCTGGGATTACCTGCCCCCGTTCCACGAAGTGAAGAATCGCTGGACATTCCTGAATCCAACCCTCACCAACCCGCTTAGCAATTCGCCGGGAATGCTGGAGTTCGCCGGCAGCTACGGTGGTTCGGGAGTCAGTTGCAATTGCAAAACGCCGGTCCAGACTTACTATAAGCACTGGGGACCGCGGCTGGGGCTGGCCTATTCCTATAACCCCAAAACAGTTCTCCGGGCCGGCTTTGCGGTCGCGTTCACCCAAGCCGGCGGCGTGGGCGGCCGCGGCGGCGCCGCGGGTGGCACCGGACAGACCGGCTTTAACATGACCGCCATCGGGCCGATCGAAGCCACGACCGGCAACACAGCAGCTCCGTCGTTCTATCTCAACAACAGCACCTACTTTGGCACACTGGGACTGTCAAACACCGGGCTGTTCGGACCGGGATTCACCTATCCTGCTACCCCCTCGCCGAACGTGGCGGCTCAGGAGCTGAACGCCGGCTACGTTCTGTGCCCCGCTTCAGGCATCGGTCCCGGAGGGGCCGCCTGCACTGCCGGCTCACTCGTGAATGCGAGCAGCGTTTCCTACGCGGACCCCTATCTTTCCGGGCGCGCTCCGGAGCTGGTGATGTTCAACCTGGGCGTTGAGCGGAGCATCACCCAGAACATGACGCTGGCCGTCAATTACATGGGCAACGAGAGCCACTTCATCATCAACTCCGGCAGCACGGGCGGAAACGCTCGTGGCTTGTGGACAAACGAGATCAATCCGACATACCTCGCCGCTCTCGCCCCGCTTGCGGGCACCAGCGGCGGGCCGCTGCTAACTTCGCAGGCAACGGCGGCGAATATCGCCAAGGTTACCGCGGCGCTCCCTAACGTTAACGTGCCCGCGTTCTATGCAACCACGGGAGCAGCCAGCAGCAAGGCGACCATCGCGCAGATGCTGGTGGCGTTTCCGCAATACAGCGGCGTAAGCGACACCTGGGGCAATGTGGGCAACTTCGCCTACCACGCCCTGCAGGTGATCGTGAACCAGCGTATGAGCGACGGGTTGACGTTCAACTTCAACTACACCTACGCCAAGAACATCGGCGACGACGGCACCTACCGGACCGGCTTCGATATTCCGGCAGCCGCTATCTCCCGCTCAACCGGAACTGCCTTCAAGCAGGATCGCATCGACCGCTCCTACACGGTGATTTCGATACCCCAGATCATCAACGCCTATGGTGTGTACCAACTGCCTTTCGGAAAGGGGCATCTGGGTGGCAATTCGTTCCTGGTGCGGCAACTGGCGGGCGGATGGCAGTTCTCCAGCATCTTTTCCTTCAAGTCAGGAACTCCCATGGCAGTCACCTGGTCCGGATCAACGACGTTCGACTCTAATTGGCCAGGGCCAGGCCATGCCGGACCTGAATCCCGCAGCAGCTCCTCACAGCGGCCGCATCAATGGCAGTTGGGGGAAAGGGCCTAACGGATACACCACCTGCAATCTGGGCATTAACGGGCCCGGCCAGACCGGCTGCACCGCAATCCAATACGTAAACCCCACGGTCTTTCTTGCTCCTCAGAACGTCTCTCCAACCAGTTCTGCCCAGTATCTGATCGGGAATGCGCCTCGGACAGCAGCCCTGGGTCTGAGAAATCCTCATACCTGGGATCTCGACACACGCTTGAGCCGCACTTTCCCGATCCACGAGAACCTGGCCTTCCAGTTTGAAGTCGACTGCCTGAACACCTGGAACAATGTGGTGTTCGGCAATCCCGGTGCAAGCTGGTCGTCTGGATCGGCCTCCTTCGGCGCCATCACCGGCATCTCCAACTCTCCGCGCGACTACCAGTTCGCCGGACATATCAACTTCTAATACTCACCCGGCCTGCATCCGCCGCAGTTCTTCGCGGCGGATGCAGGATCGGCCTTCCGGCAGGCGATCCAACATTCAATCCGTCTCGCTCATCGAGCAGAAGCAGGCTGCGCCGCGTTCATCTTCGAGCGCAGGCGCTTCTCTGCGTCCGCGCTCCAGTACTTGCAGTCGAGCCGGATGAAAACGGAACTATAGGGAATGGTCATGTTGGTCTTGAGCACGAGAACATGAAACTGACTGCCGGTTTCGCCGATGTCAGCGATGATCTTGTCGTGGAGGACCGACTCGACGGGGTAGCCGTGAAGAACATTGGCAATCTGCTTTCGGTAGTTTGAGGCTCCTGGTGCGTCCTGGTCGGGGACAAACGGCAGCTCCGCATCCATATAAATATCGGGCCGGACATGAATGGATTTGTCGATCGTGCTCAGAACGTATTGAACGACATCGATCTGGCCGGAATTGGTCTCGATGGTTTCAACTCCCGGTGAACTCTGGAGCGGATAGGCTGAGTCGACAATAAGAATCCAGTTCCGGTGCCCGAGCAGGGGCATGGCGGCGGCGACCTTTGCCTTCCATCCTGGTTGCGTAGGGGCCGGCGCAGCGTATACGGCGACGGCGGCAACCAGCAGGCTGAGTGCGGCAATTATTCTGCGCATGAGTCGATGAACCTCCGAGAAGATGGGGAGAAGTATAGCGCTCTTGCGAGGCATGTTGCTTTATGCGATGGGGGCAACGAAGAGCGCGGATTCAACCCAGTAAAGCGGCCAGCGGGATCACCCCAAGAGCCGCGCCATCCAGGCGGCCAGCGCCCGTTGATCGGGATCACCGCCGGCATGGGCTACCTGCACGTTGCGGCGGTCAACCTCGGGGCGATTCTGGCTGAGCTTGAACTTGCCTTCGATGCGTGCAATCGGAATGCGGAAGCCGACTATGCCGGCCAGCATGGAGCGGCGAAATCCTTCCGGCATTCCGCGCCACTTTTCGGCAAAAGCCGGTTCATGGGTGTCAATCAGGCCGGCGAGCAGGGCGTCCTTGCCCGGTTCGTCTTCGACCAGCGAGAGCGTTCCATAGGCGTGCACGGCGATGTAATTCCAGGTGGGAACCGAGAGCGGCTCGACGTATAGCGTGGGCGAAACGTAGCTTTGCGGCCCGCTGAAGACAACCAGTGTCTCTTGCGCGGCAAGGGATTTCCAGTGGGGATTGGCACGGGCGAAATGGCCTTCGAGCAGACCGTGTTCGCCCTCGTCCTTCACGACCAGGGGCAGATGCGTGGCCAGCGGCGAGCTATTTGACGCTGAGCCGTTTTGGGGCCCGAAGAGAATAGCGAACGACCAGGCGCGCATGGCCTCGATGAGGAGTGCGCGATCGGAGACCTGGTTGAACTTCGGCGTGTACATGCTGCCCCTTTACCTGTAGCGCTCGAATCTGGCTACGCTGCCTTTGCCTGCGCCAGCCGCCGGATGGTCAGCACCGTGATGTCGTCCTGCTGGCCGAAATTCTTGGCCGCTTCCGAAATGTAGAAGGCGGATTGATTGCTCAAGTTGTGAACCCGGTCAAAGCCGAAAAGCTCGCCGGAGGGACGCCGGGCCTCAACCACACCATCCGACATCAGCAGCATGCGGTCGCCAGGGTGCAGGTAGAGGCGCACTTCTTCATAGCTCACCTCGGGCAGAACGCCCAGCGGCAGCCCGCCCGGCAGCACGATCTCCTGGCTGTTCATGTAAGGCGGCAAGTGTCCCGCGTTGGCCAGCACCAGTTCGCCATTGGCTCCAAACCAGGCTGCCTGGCAGGTAGTAAAGCTTTCGCTGCCGGTGAGCACCCGATTCAGCGACTCCAGAATCTTTGCCGGGCTTCGTTCCGCAGTCCGGCGCAGCGCTCCCATCAGCATGGACACGTTCATGGCGGCTTTAAGCCCCTTCCCGGCCACGTCGCCGATGACCACCAGCAGTCCACCGTCACCGGTGGATTGCACGTGGAAAAAGTCGCCACCCACCTCGTTTGCCGGGCTGTAGATCGAGTCCACTTCAAACCCCGGGGTTGCCAGCTTTTCCTGGGGAATCATGAGTTCCTGCACGCTGCGGGCCGCGGCCAGCTCGCTGGTCACGCGTTCCTGGTCGCGGTGAATGCGCAGGAAGCGGCCGAAGATAATCAGCACGATCACCAGGATGCTGGTGAAGTCGGCGATGGAGGCGAAGTGAATGGGAATGGGACCGGCCTGCAGGGTGAGCGGCGAGTGGTAGGCGCGACCGCTCCAATCGCTCATGCCGGCAGCGAACACGGGCTCGATAGCGCCAATCCCGCTGAGCAGCAGCGGAATCAGCAGCAAACCTGCCTCGAAGTTGCGGCGCAGCGTGGCCACGATCAAAGTGATGAAAACAAACAGCAGCCATCCAAAAATCCAGAAGGCACTGCACAGGAAGACGATGGCCAGGACAACGCCGATGACCTTGCTGTGACCCACCAGCAGCAAGGTCGGGCCTACTCCGGCCAGGATAGGAGCGGTATAGCGCAGGAGCCGGATGTACCACTTGACGTACCATCTTTTGGGGCGCAACGCCAGAAAGGCAATCAGAAACTCGAAGAAGAGATAGGCCGAGATCACCATCAACTGCAGCACCACGGCCGCGTACCACAGACTTTCCAGCCGGGCTGAGCTTCCAGCCAGCTCCACGAAGCCGATCGGGGCCTGAACCATCTCATGCAGTGCAAGCCACAGGTACTCGATATGACCCTTTTGCGCGAAATAGAGCGCCAGCAGGAAAAGCGCCAATACCATCAGCAAAATGGAATCTACCAGCCGCGGCAGGCGTTCAAAGAGGCTGTTGTCGGACCACTGCTTCAGAGAACGGTCCAGGTCATCCCGGTTGCCCAGGCGCAGGCTGCGATTGGCAAAAAAGCCGGTATACGCGCTATAGCCGAAGGGAATGTAGGGGGTTCGCGCCACCAGCGTCAGCGAGGTTTCAGACGGAGCCAGGTTCAGGTCGTAGATCCGGGAGATCTGCTGATAGTGCTGTGGTGCGTCTCCGTGCGGTCCATCCGGCTTCACTTGCTTCCCGTTGGCGAACACATCCACGCCGGGCCCCGTAGAGCCGAAGCTCATGGAGCTGTTCTGCGAGACGGGAAGTTCAATGAGCAGGGAGAGCGGCCCGTGGTTGGGAGCCAGTTTGATATGAAGCCGGAACCAGGCATAGCGCTGCTTGGTTTGCGACGAACCCCCATTCTTGTTGTCCTGGCCGGAGCCGCCGGCGGGCTGATCCTCATCGGGAACGTCGTCCATGGCGCCCTGGGCGTCGCGAATTGCCCAGCCCGAGTCGTCGAAGTCCGGCGCAGCCGCCGCCGGGTCGGCCGAGATTCCCACTCGCCAGCCTTTGTCGAGCAATACCGGTGACCCCAGTCTGGTGGCGTCAAGAACTGTTGCCGGGCTGCCCGGGCCCGTGGGGTGAGGAGAGCCTGAGCGGCTATGCGCTTTCGACGAGACGCCCGGAAAGGGACTGGGATGCGGATTTGCCGTCTGGGCAACCAGTTGCATGGTTCCGCAGACGGCCGCCAAAGCCACGCTCAAGATTGTCCGGCGCAAGAAACCCTCCCCATTGCAGTGTGTTCTCCACTGTAATTCAGACGGATGCCAGCTCCAAGAGGGTCGAGCAAATCCGGGCCGGAAACCTGGATTCTCCCTCTCCAGTCGAATTATTCTTCCCAGTTGTTACCAAAGCAGAGGATACTAACGTCTAAACAGTGCGGAACTGTGGAACGCAGGGCACAGAAGTCATCCCGCTGGAGGTGAGGTCATGAAGCCAGAATTCAACGGCTTGCGTACATTGCTGCTGGCAGGGTTGGTGCTGGCGCTGGCCAGCGCATTGGGAGCACAGACGACCGGCTCCACTTCGGGTCAATCCAGTACCCCCACTGCCAGTGCGCCCACGGCGCAACCGGCGCAGGGAACGGCTCCCGCCGGAGGCGATACCCCATCGGCGACCACCACCAAATCGCCTGCGCCAGGCACCACTCCTGTTGGGGGCGATGCCCCAGCACCCACTTCCACAAAGCAGCCGTCGTCCAGCACGACGCCTGCCGGGAACAGCACACCTGACGACACTTCCGCGAAGAAACCTGCGCCTGGGACAACCCCAGTGGGTGGAGATAGCCCCGGAAAAGGTGTCGACCCCGACAAGGTGGTTGCGGTGGGCAGCGAGATGGGCAAGATCAAGACAGGCAGCATCGAGGACGTCAACGCGGTAGGCAATCGCGACATCGGCGGCCGCGGCCTGGGCAACTGGTATTCCACCGATACCGAAATCAAGATGGGCAAGACCTACGCCGACGAGATCGAAAAGAGCTCCAAGTTCATCAACGATCAGGTTGTGGTCGAGTATGTCAATCGCATCGGCCAGAACATCGTGAAGAACTCCGATTGCAAGGTGCCGTTTACCATCAAGGTTATCGATTCGGACGAGATCAACGCCTTTGCCCTGCCGGGCGGCTTCTTCTACGTCAATTCCGGGTTGATCCTGAACGCCGACGAGGAGGCTGAGCTGGCCGGAGTCATGGCCCACGAAACCGCCCACGTCTGCGCCCATCACGCAGTGCGCGAGATGACCCGCTTGAACTACGCGCAGTTGGGCACCATTCCGCTGATCTTCATCGGCGGGTGGACAGGCTATGGAATCTACGAGGCCGCTTCGATCGGCATTCCCATTACGTTTATGAAGTTTTCCCGCGAGTTCGAGGCCCAGGCCGACTACCTTGGGGTGCAATACATGTACCGTGCCGGCTATGACCCGCAGGCTTTCATCACCTTCTTTGAGAAGATTCAGGCACTGGAAAAGCGCAAGCCCGGCGCCGTGGCCAAGGTGTTCGCCGACCATCCGCAGACCCCTGACCGCATCCTGCACACGCAGGAGGAGATCGCCCGCATCCTGCCGGCCCGGGATGAGTACATGGTCACCACCTCGGAGTTCGACGATGTCAAGGCCCGGCTGGCTCGCATCGAGAACAAGCGCCGCCTGACCGATACCAAGGGAGTTACCAGGCCGTCACTGCGCAGGGCAAGCACGGGGACGGACAACACCGGCAGCCAGACCAGCCAGACCGACGACAGCAACTCGAGTAGCGACGACAAGCCCACATTGCATCGCCGCGACGACCAGAACTAGAGCCTGATCGCTTCCACCAGACGGGCACAGCCGCCCGTTCTGTGCCCTTGGATGGGGATCCTGCACGACCGCGCCGATCACGCCCTGGGCTTGTGTTATGTGCGGCTCCGCTTTACATTGGTTGCGGAGAGGCACTTCGCGGAAACCAAACCCAAGGCCATGAAAAGGATCGCCATTGTCGCAGCTGTATTTGTATTCATCCTGCTGCTGACCGAGATCGCCAACAAGGTGCCTCCCGAGCCGCCTCCCGGCACTGCGTTCTCTCTCAAGGCCCAGCAAGTCGTCGAATGTACTCCGGACGAGATCACGCTGGTGGACAACCATCAGACTGAAACTCATCTTGAGAAGGACTCTTCCTGGCCGGATTGCTCGACCTTCCACAAGGATGAGGTTTTGGATTTCTACCTGTCTCGAGGCGAGAAGACCAAGTTCCTGAGTGATGAGCAGACCACGTGGTGGCGAAAGGCAATGTAGGGCAGCTTTTCAAAGCCCAGAGGCCGATCCCCAAACTGTGCTCTTCCATCTCCCCGGTCTATTTCAGCCCAAAGTTTTTCTCCGCTGCACCATCCGTCCTAATAACCCAATCACTTGGGCCTGTCGAATGCGCAGCCCCAACCGGATGGGTCTGTTCTGGTGCATCGTTCTTTTACCCTCCCGGATTGGATGGCGAAAAACGGATGAATTTCCTGTAACTGCCTGAAATCCCTTGAAATTACAGGTGAATCCGCGTTAAATACAACACTACCGGCAGATTTGCCGGAATCCACCCTGAGGCCCTTAGCCGCCCTGGAGGCAACCATGCGCAGCGCCGCGGTCCGTTCCAACCTGCTGGTTCCAGAGGTACGCGAGGTCATGGACATTCGCCAGGCCTCCGACTATCTCGGCATCTCTCCCGACACCCTTTACAAATATGCCTCGGACGGCTTTGTTCCAGCCTTCAAACTCGGCAACCGCTGGCGCTTCAAGCGCTCCCGGCTGGATGAATGGATGGACCACCAGTCCGACATCCAGGCTGCGGAGGCCGAGGTTGATCCGCGCCAGAAGAAGCCGGTGCGGCCGGCGCTGTAAAGGAGCTGGGAACAGGGATCAGAGATCAGAATCCCAGGGCTGAGAAGCGAGACCTGGGGCGTCCGGCACGCGCCCGCGTTTTCCGGCCCTGTTATTCTTTCAGGGTGGACCATTTTCGCCGCATCGGCGCCCTGCGCCGCAAGTTGACGCGTGCCGGGCTTCCGGGGCTCGTCGTCACCCACCTTCCCGATCTCCGGTACCTCTGTGGATTTACAGGGTCCAGTGCGGCCCTGGCCATTACCAGCCGGGCGGCCCGCCTGTTTACCGATGGACGATATGCGGCTCAGGCAGGCGAAGAGGTGAAGGCCGCGCGGTTTGAAATCGTCTCAGGTTCTCCTTCTGTATCCGCTGTTCAGTGGCTTGCCGCCCAGCCGGGTGTAGAGATGGCCGGATTTGACCCCGCATGGACCACAGTCGCCGAGCTGGCCCGCTGGAAGGCTGCCCTTCCGTCACGATTGCGACGCGCATTTCTAACCGCTTTGCCCGTTCCGCATGGTCGAGCCTCTGCGCCGCGTCAAGGATGAAGACGAGTTGGCCCTGATGATTGAGGCGGCCCTGGCAGGCTGCAAAGCTCTTCGATCACATGCTGGGCTTTATCCGGCCCGGCATCCGGGAGACGGAGGTCGCCGCCGAAATCGAACACCAGGCCAGGTTAATGGGCGCTGAAGCCATGTCGTTTGAGACCATCGTGGCTTCGGGAGTGCGTTCAGCGTTTCCCCATGGAAGAGCCAGCAGTGCTCCGCTGCCTCGCAGAGGCTTTCTGACGCTGGACTTCGGTATAATCCTCGGAGGCTACTGTTCGGACATGACGCGTACCGTCTACCTGGGAAAGCCGAAGCCAGACGAGCGCGAATACTTACAACGCAGTGCTTGAAGCCCAGGAGGCCGCGGTGGCCGCGGTGGGTTCGGGCGTAAGCTGCGGAGAGGTAGACGAGGCGGCGCGCGCAGTGTTGCGGAGGGAGGGATTGGCGGAGGCCTTTTCCCACTCCACCGGCCATGGGGTTGGCCTGGAGATTCACGAGCCGCCACGTATCGGCGCCGGACAGACAACCAGGCTGATGCCGGGTATGGTTATTACCATCGAGCCTGGAGTTTATCTGGCAGGTCGGTTCGGTATCCGGATCGAAGATATGGTGGTTGTGACTGCAACCGGAGGCCGGGTGTTGACGCCCGCACCAAAGGCGCTCATTGAATTATGAGGCAGGTGCTTTGAACCCCTGGGGCAACACGACACGGGGAGGTTTTGCATGCAGCCACGGCCGGCCACTGGAAAGTGGGAGAGTCAAGGAACGAATGAAACCACAGGATATTGCAGATCTGAAACAACTGATTGAATTTCTGAAGGAACATCAGATTGCCGAGTTCGACCTGGACCGCGGCGATCTGAAGATTCGGCTCAAGTTCAACCAGCAGCAGAGTGCGCAGGCAGGCTTGAGCGAATTGGCGCGCCTAATTGCTTCGGTCCCTCCGGGCGTGGCCCAGGGCGCTGCCTCCGCGGAGCACCAGGAACCGATGGCCCCGTCTACGCCCGCAGAGGTGGACCCGGATGCCGGGTTGCACATGGTCAAATCGCCCATTGTCGGCACTTACTATGGTTCGCCTTCACCGGGCGCTTCGCCGTTCGTTTCGCCCGGCGATCGCGTCGAGAAAGGCCAGGTCATCTGCATCATCGAGGCCATGAAGCTGATGAACGAGATCGAGTCCGACGCTGCTGGCGAGATCGTCAAGTGTCTTGTGTCCAATGGCCAGCCCATCGAGTTTGGGCAGCCGCTGTTTTCAGTGCGGCTGAGCTAGCTCCGTTCAAAAGGAATGAATGTTTCGTAAAGTTCTGGTTGCCAATCGAGGCGAAATCGCGCTGCGGGTTTTGAACGCCTGCCGGGAACTCGGCATTCGCACCGTAGCCGTGTATAGCGAGGCGGACCGCAACGCGCTGCACGTCCGCTTTGCCGATGAGGCCATATGCATTGGTCCGCCGCGGCTGACCGAGAGCTATCTCAACGTGCCTGCCGTCATCTCAGCCGCGGAGATCGCGGACGTGGACGCGATCCATCCCGGCTACGGCCTGATGAGCGAGAACGCCAACTTCGCTGAAGTCTGCCGGGCATCCAACATCAAATTCATCGGCCCACCGCCGGAGGTCACGCGGCTGATGGGCGAAAAGGAGAAAGCCCGCCAGACGATGAAGAAAGCCAAGGTGCCCATCCTGCCTGGCTCCGACGGTATCATCCCCACGGTGGAGGAAGCCGAGGCCTGGGCCAGGAAGGTGGGATTGCCGGTTATCCTCAAGGCCAAGGCGGGCGGCGGTGGGCGCGGCATGAGAATCGTGCGCACCGCGGACGAGCTGCCCAATCTCTTTCACGCAGCCAACGCCGAGGCGACAAACGCTTTTGGAAACGGCGATCTCTACATGGAGAAGTTCATCGAGCAGCCGCGGCATATCGAGTTCCAGATGCTGGCCGATGAACACGGCAACGTGGCATCGCTGTTTGAACGCGAGTGCTCCATCCAGCGCCGCCATCAAAAGCTCATAGAAGAAGCTCCTTCGCTTCAGGTGACTCCGCGCCTGCGTGAAGAAGTGGGCCGCACCCTGTGCCGTTGTCTCTGCAGAGATTGGATATCAGAATGCGGGCACTGTCGAATTCCTGATGGATGCGGACCACCAGCTCTACTTCATCGAGATGAATACACGCATCCAGGTAGAGCACCCCATCACCGAGGCCATTACCGGCGTCGACCTGGTTAAAGCGCAACTGCGCATCGCCTCCGGTGATCGATTGGATGCCATTTTGCCCGCCAAGATCGAGATGCGCGGGCACTCAATCGAGTGCCGCATCAACGCCGAGCACCCGCAGAAGTTTACCCCGTCGGCCGGCCAGATCAGCGCCTTCAATGTCCCCGGCGGCAACGGCGTCCGCGTGGATACGGCCCAGTACGCCGAGGGAGTCATCCCGCCTTACTACGACTCGCTGATCGCCAAGCTCATTGTTCACGGCTGCGACCGCGCCGAGGCCATCGCCAAGATGGAGCGCGCGCTGAGCCAGTTTGTGGTGCAGGGAGTGGAAACATCGATTACCCTCCATCAGGAGATCTTTCAGGACCCAGCTTTCCGCGCCGGCGAATTCGACACCGGCTTTATGGAGCGGTTCCTCGCATCCAGAGCGGAAACCGGCGAGTAGGCCGATGCTTCATCGGAACTGAGTGGTTGGGTCGAATTCACCGGATGGGCCTTATCGTGCAACCAAGAAATCCACCGAAATATCTTCGTTTTTTCTTCGCTTTCTTGCTGAAATCCGCTATGCTTACTTTGCAACTTGGGAGGTTGCTCGAATGGACTTTCAAAAAGATCTGCTTGCCGAATACGATCGCGAGACTGCAAAGACCCGCAAGATGCTCGAGGCCATTCCGGCCGATGCCGATTTCAACTACAAACCTCACCCTAAATCCATGAGCCTGGGCCGGCTAGCCGGGCACCTTACCGACATGACAGGGGACTGGGCGCTCAACACTCTGACCAAGGACAAGCTGGAGTTTGCAGCTGACCACAAATGGGAGCCGTATGTGCCTGCCAACAAGGCCGCAGTGCTGGAGAAGTTTGATCAGGGACTGCCCGGGGTCCGCGCAGCGATAGCAGCGCTCGCGCCGGCAAAGTGGGACGCGCACTGGCAGCTTATCTTCGGCGGGCAGGTGTGGGTTGACCAGCCGCGGCACCAGGTCTTCCGCGAGATGGTGATGAGCCACATGGTGCACCACCGGGCGCAGTTGGGCGTCTATCTGCGCATACTCGGCGCAAAGATTCCCGGCGCCTACGGGCCTTCAGCGGACGAGATGTAGGGAGAACAGTTGTCAGGGGTCAGTTCTCAGTTGTCAGTCTTTGGCGGCCACCAGCAAACGAATTAAGTTCTTGCGCAAAGAGGTTGACCGGCCTCGGACTTTGACAACTGAGAGCTGACAAGTGACAGCCGTTCCGGCTACCCTTACTCCATGTCCTTTTTGTTTCCAAAAATCTATCCCATCCTGGATGCCTCGACAATTCCGGTTACGGGCCGCGCGGAGTTTCTGCGTCGGCTGGGCAGCTCGCTGGCCGATGCAGGCGTGACGCTGCTGGAGTATCGCAACAAGGCCGGCTCTGACGCCGAACTGCTGGCCGACGCTGCCATTCTGCGCGCCGCACTGCCCGCCAAAGATGTGAAGTTGATTCTCGATGATAGAGCTGATCTGGTTGTGCAGATTGGTTTTGATGGCGTGCACGTAGACGCCGGCGACGTACCTCCCGCAGAGGCCCGCCGACTGGTTGGGCCAGTCCGCATCGTGGGCACATTCGGTGGCAGCGAGGCCCTGTTGCCGGGCGTTCTTGACGAGCCGGTGGATTATCTGGCTGTCGGCCCCGTTTACCTGACCACTACCAAGCAGACTTCCAAGGCCCCGATCGGGCCTGAAGGAGTACGCCGGCTGCGGGAACAGGCTGGGCCGGGCCGGATTCTCACGGCTGCGGCCGGCATCACCCTGGCCACTGCGCCTGCCGTTCTTGCCGCAGGAGCAAACGCAGTTGCCGTTTCCGCAGCCATCTTCCGTGTGCCGAACCCCGCGGCTGAGTTCCGCAAATGGAAAGCTGAGTTGGGATGAGCGTCTGAATGGGCTCATGCTTTCCCACCCTTGCCGGTAGGTGGCAAGAGGCAGATTCTTCGACTTCGTGGCGCTTCGCTGAGAACGGCAAGGATGGGGCGCCCAGCCGGTTTTGCCCTGTGCGGCCGAGTACAAACGCCGGCAATTTGACAAGATTGAAGAAAACTAAAGACATACGCGGGGAATTCGAGTAAGAATCTTTCAAGTGACGATTCCGAACCACGCTCCCATCCCACCAGAAGCAGCCAAGCCCGGCGAAGCTCCCCGGCTGGCGCAGACACTTGGCCTGTTCAGCGCCACGGCGATCGTGATCGGCTCGATGATCGGGTCCGGGATTTATATCGTCGATGCCGATATTGCCAGGGGCACCAACTCTCCCGCGCTTTACCTGGGCGCCTGGGTGGTGACGGCCATTCTGACGCTGATCGGCGCGCTCAGCTACGGGGAGCTGGCGGCGATGATGCCCAAGGCCGGCGGCCAGTACGTCTACCTGCGCGAGTCACTGGGGCCGCTATGGGGGTTTCTCTTCGGCTGGACGCTCTTTCTGGTTATCCAGACGGGAACCATCGCGGCCGTCTGCGTTGCCTTCGGCAAGTTTCTCGGCGTCTTTTTTCCTTCCGTGTCGACTACCCATTGGCTCTGGCACATCGCGCATGTGCCGGCTCTCCGCGTCGGGCCGATGGTGCTGGGCAACATGGAGATCGGCGTCAGCACGGCCAATCTTGCAGGCATCGCGATCGTGGTGTTTCTGGCCATCGTGAACATCTTCGGCGTCGGCCTGGGAGCGCTGATCCAGAATATCTTCACCTCGGCCAAAGCGCTCGCCCTGGCAGCGCTGATTCTGCTCGCCTTCACCATTGGGCGCAGCGCGGAGGCCTGGCAGGCTAACTTCGGCTCCGGGTTCGCACAATTCTGGAAGAATGCCGGCTGGAGCTCGCTTCATCCGGTCCAGGTAGGTGTTGGCGGACCCATCGTGCTGGTGAAGCTTGTAGTCATCCTGGCCGTGGTGCAGGTTGGCTCGCTGTTCTCAGCCGACGCATGGAACAACATCACGTTTACGGCCGGCGAAGTGAAGAATCCCAAGCGGAATCTTCCACTATCTCTGATTCTGGGCACAGGCTTTGTGCTTGCGGTGTACTTTCTGGTGTCGCTGGCGTACCTGCTGGTGCTGCCGATGCACGGCGATCCTAATGGCGCAACGGTGGCGGCTCGCGGCATCCAGTACGCGGCGGAGGATCGTGTGGCCACCGCGGCGCTGGGACAGATCTTCCACTCCGGCGGCGCGTTGCTGATGGCCGCGGCCATCCTGATCTCTACCTTCGGGTGTGCGAACGGGATGACTTTAGCGGGAGCGCGCGTGTTTTACGCCATGAGCCGCGATGGGCTTTTCTTCAAGTCCGTCGGCAAGCTCCATCCGCGCTACAAGACGCCGGTTGCGGGGCTTCTGGTGCAGGCGGCGTGGACGGTGCTGCTGTGCGTCTCAGGCTCTTACAGCCAGTTGCTGGATTACATCATCTTCGCGGAGCTGGTCTTTTACGTCCTCACCATCACAGGGCTGTTCGTGCTGCGTTTCAAGCAGCCGAATGCGCCCCGGCCCTACAAGGCATGGGGTTATCCGGTGCTGCCCGCGCTTTACATCGTCATGGCGGCGTGGATCTGTATCGTATTATTGCGATACAAGCCCCAGTACACATGGCCGGGCCTGGTGCTGGTTCTGCTCGGCATTCCCGTGTATCTCTTCTGGTCTCGGCGGCAAGCAAGACCGGCTCAAGCGGAAGTGAACTGATTTTGTAACCGACTCCCGAGGAGGAAGTCCCACCTTCATGTCCAGGCTGCTTCGAATCAAACCCATGTCGATGCTCTCGATGGAGGCTGGTGAGCAGGGCGAACACACGCTCAAGCGTTCGCTCGGCGCGATGAACCTGATCACGCTGGGCATCGGCGCCATCATCGGCGCCGGCATCTTTGTGCTCACCGGGCAGGCAGCGGCCCTGCATGCAGGTCCTGCCGTCGCGCTCAGCTTTGTGCTGGCCGGCGTAACCTGCGCCTTTGCCGGCCTCTGCTATGCCGAGTTCGCCTCTATCATTCCCATTGCCGGCTCAGCCTACACCTACGGCTACGCCACCCTGGGCGAGTTTGTGGCATGGATCATCGGCTGGGATCTCGGCCTCGAGTACGGCTTTGGCGCTGCAACCGTTGCCTCCGGCTGGTCAGGCTACTTCAACAGCCTGCTGCAGCAGTTGCATATCTTTTTGCCTCCCCGGTTCACCGCAACCCCGGGAACGGTTCTGGTGTTCTTCAACGAGCACTGGCTGCCGCTAGCTTCGCTGCCTCCTGGAACCAGCGTGGCGGGCCTGCCTCACGTGACAGCGCTCTTCAACCTGGTCGCCATCCTGGCCATTTTGGCGGTGACCACCGTTCTGGTCATTGGCATCAAGGAGTCGGCCAACCTGAACTCAGTGATTGTGATGATCAAGCTAGGCGTGGTGGGAATCTTTCTGGTTCTCGGAACCTATTTCCTTATTCGCCATCCGGAACTGGCGCGGCTCAACTGGCACCCATATATTCCGCCGGCGGACGGGCACGGTAACTTCGGGTGGGGCGGCATTCCCAAGGCCGCGGCTTCCATTTTCTTCGCCTATATCGGCTTCGACGCCGTCTCCACAGCGGCCCAGGAAGCCAAGAATCCGCAGCGCGATATGCCTTTCGGAATCCTCGGATCCCTGGTCATCTGCACTATTCTCTACATCATGGTTTCCACCGTTCTCACCGGCCTGGTCAACTACAAGCTGCTGAATGTGCCCGATCCGGTAGCTCTCGGCATTGACGTCACGGGCGTTAGCTGGGGTTCGCTTCTGGTGAAGATCGGCGCTGTCTTCGGGTTGGGGACCGTGATGCTGGTCATGCTGCTGGGCCAGTCGCGCGTCTTCTTCTCGATGTCCCGCGACGGCCTGCTACCCAAGTGGGCCTCGGTGATCCATCCCCGGTTCCGAACTCCGTGGATCTCGACCATTGCGGTGGGCGTGGTGGTAGCCATGCTGCCGGCATTCCTCACCGTCTCCCGGCTCGCCGAACTGGTTAACATTGGCACCTTGCTGGCTTTCACCATCGTCTGCGCCGGAGTATGGGTGCTGCGCGTGCGGCATCCTGACCTGCACCGGCCTTTCAAAACGCCCCTGGTCCCGCTGGTACCCATCCTCGGCATCATCTCGGCCGTCTACCTGATGAGCCAGCTTCCGCTACTCACATGGAAAGTGATGATAGGCTGGCTTCTCTTCGGTCTGGTGATTTATTTCAGCTATTCGATCCGGCATAGCAAGGTGCAGGCGCTGCCCAAGGCTGCCGAAGGCGACTGAGCGAATCATGAGCGAGAAAGCAGAACGGCCTCCCGCGCGGGAGGCCGTTCCGCACTGAGGACTGTAGGACTTGCTTTCAGACGGCATTTTGAACTAAACTAAGTGAACTTAGTTCAATCGGAGGGGCAATGCGCACCATCAACATACACCAGGCAAAGACCCACCTCTCGCGGTTGGTGGATGAGGCCGAGCAAGGCGACTCCTTCATCATTGCCAAGGCCGGCAAGCCGAAGGTGCAGGTAACCAGGCTGGATACGCCCGCGGCGCCCGCAAAGCGCCGACTGGGCTTCATGAAGGGGATGTACACCATCCCGGACAACTTCGACGAGATCGACAAGCAGTTGGATAAGGAGATTGAGGAATTGATGCTTGGCAAGGACGAGGAATGAAGTTTCTCCTAGATACCCATTTCGTCCTTTGGGTGCCGATAGATCATCCCCAAATCAGCTCACAAGCCCGCACTGTTTTGAGTAATCCGGCCAACCAGTTTGTTTTCAGTGTGTCGAGCATCTGGGAAATCGCGATCAAACGGGGCTTGCAGCGGAGAGATTTCCTGTTTGATCCTCGAGAGGTTCGAAGACTCCTGATAGAAAACGGCTATGAGGAGCTCACCGTGCAGAGCCGGCATGCTGTTGCCGTCGACTCACTTCCGGCCATACACAAAGATCCCTTCGACCGCATCCTGATTGCGCAGGCCATGGTCGAAGGGATTACTCTTTTGACCGCCGACCCGGTGATAGACCAGTATCCAGGTCCCATCCGGAGGGTCTGACTTTTTCTCTCAAGCCGTCGTTCTGGCGCAGAATTCGTCGAAGGCGCGGACCAGTTCGCCGGCAATCTCCTGCGCGGTGGACTGCTCGATGACGAAACGCTGCATGAGGTAAACCAGCTTGCCGTCGCGCAGGATGGCGACAGCGGGGGAAGTAGGCGGGTTGCCTTCAAAGTAGCTGCGGGCGCGCTCGGTGGCTTCGCGATCCTGGCCAGCAAAGACGGTGATCTTCCGGTCGGGCAGGTTTGCCGAGTTGCCCAGCGCCAGCCGCACGCCGGGACGCATCTTGCCCGCCGCGCAGCCGCAGATGGAATTCACCACCAGCAGGGTCGTACCCGGCTGGGCCAAAGCCGCGTCTACGTCTTCGGCCGTACGGGTTTCATTGATACCGGCGCGCACCAGTTCCTCGCGCATCGGAATGACCATCAGTTCTGGGTACATGTTTGCCTCCGGCGGGGAAGTCGCCTGCATTCATTCTACCGGTTCAGGACGCCTGAGGCTAGATGCATGCCGTCACTGGTCGGCGAAGGTGCAGCCGCGGTTTCTTTCCACATTCTGGATTTGCCGCAGTTCATTGGCGCGTTGCTCAGTGAGCATGGTTCCAAACCCGGCCTGCCCGGCATTGGGAAAGACGGTGGCCATAAACGCGGTCCAGGCATCGCGCATGGCTATCCAGGCGCGCTCTTCGGCGCGCAGCTTCTCCTCGCTGATGGGCGCATTGGGCGGGTCGCCGGGAATCGGCTTGCTCAAGCAGGGCGATGCAATGACTATGCGAAAAGCCTGATTCAGGTGCAGATCGGCCTCTTCAAACTGGTCCTGCGTCGAGACCCGATTCCGCTCCTGCATCCTCAGGTCGCTGGACAGAATCTGTTGCACCATGCGGACAAAGTTCGGATTCTTGTCGTTGGGCGCAGACTCTGCGTGGGCCTTTGCGTACGCGTTGATAGCCGCATCGACAGGTTTCAGCGCGGCGCTCAGTTGCTCAGGAGTGAGCCCCGTGACCACGCCCTCCAGCATGGGCGCGATGGATTCCTCCGGCACGCAGCCCCGGTTTCGCTCCACGTTCTGCATCCGGCGCAAATCGTTGGTTCGCTCGTTGGTGAGCATCCATCCAAATCCCGACTGATCGCCGTTGGGAAAGAGCTTGGCGAGAAACGCGATCCAGGCGTCGCGCAGCGCAATCCAGGCGCGCTCCTCGGCACGCAGCGTCTCCTCGCTCGACGGCATCGAGGGCGGATCGCCGGGCGCCGGCTTGTTCAGGCAGGGCGATTCCAACACCTCGCGAAACATCTGGTTCAGCCGCAGGTCCGCATCCTTGAGCTGAACTCGTTGCGGAAAGCTGTTCTGCTGCATCATCTGCAGTTCGGAGGAAAGGCGCATGCGGAGCTGACCCGCAAAGGCATCGTTTTTGTCATTGGGCGAGGCGTCGGCGTGGGCCTTGGCGTAGGCGCCGATGGCCGCCTCAACGGGGGCGACCGCGGTGGCCAATTGGTCGGGCGTCATTCCGGAGATGTTTTTTTCGAGCAGCGGCGCAAGTTCCGTGGGCCACATGGAGCGGCCCGCCATCACCCGCTCCTGCACCATGCGGTAACCGTCCGGCAAAGCAAACCACTCCGGTCCCGGTTCTCCCAGCTTCAGGTCGGCGACTTCTAGTTTCTGCGTGCCGTTGCGGGGATCGATCCGCGTGACCGACAGATTGAACTGCAACTGCGGCGAATACCAGATTTCCTTGGTCACCACCACCGGCTTGTCGTTGCCGAAGGCTCCGGGGCTGAAGGTGCGCGTCTCGCGTGTTCCTATCACTTCCAGGCCATCGATCGTCTTCTTGCCCAGGTCCTCGCGCGTCAACACGGACTTGCCGTCGCTCGACGGTCCCACGGGTTCATCGGCAGGATGAGAGGTGGGATTGAAGGAAGTTTGCTGGCAGACGCGCCGCACCGGGTTGCAGTTGGTGATCAGGGAGGCCTTGGGATCGTAGACAATGGTGCGCATCAGCGGCGGTTCCCGGTCGGAGTCGGCGGCGACCACATCGCGGGCTTCGCGGTATTCGCGGCCGGAGCTGTCGCGCGCCGCCAGGGTGTAATATTTCTGCGCAACCGTGGTGCCATCGGGGAGTTGGCGCGTAATCTCGACAGGAATCTTGGCGCGAAACGGCTGTCCGGTGACCAGCGGGATGAAGAGACCGTCCACGTGTCCGGTCATTCCGCTGTCAGGATCGGGCGCATGCGTGACATTAGCCGCATCGGCGGGCGGAGCCAGTTGGCCCGTACCCGGGCCAAACACCGAGGCCGTCACCTGGCCAACCAGAAGCGGGACGGCACAAAGACAGAAAACAACGAGCAGCACTCTTGGAAGAATTCTATGCATCGACGTGCTCCCCAGGAATCGACAGCAGTATACATCTGATTCGTTAATCTGTTCCGCCATCCATCAAATCTTGTAGTCTTGCTCTTTGAACATCCTGGAGAACATTCCGCTTGCACCGTTGACCACCTTCGGCATCGGCGGCCCGGCGCGCTGGCTTGTCGACGCGGCCAGCGAGGCGGAGATTGCGGAAGCTGTCGAGTACGCGCGGGAGCGGGGGCTTGCGTTGTTGGTTCTGGGCGGCGGCAGCAACCTGCTCGTCTCCGACGCCGGATTCGACGGCCTGGTGCTGCACGTGGGTTTGCGGGGCATCGATGTGGCGGGAGACTCGGGTCAGACGATTTATAGAGCCGCAGCCGGTGAATCCTGGGACGACTGCGTGGAGAGGACCATTCAGGATGAGTGTGTGGGTTTAGAGTGCCTGGCGGGCATTCCCGGCACGGTTGGGGGTACGCCGGTTCAAAATGTCGGCGCTTACGGGCAGGAAGTGTCTTCGGTCATCGAACGGGTGCGGGCTTTGGACCTGGCGCAGCAGAAATTCGTCGAGTTTCCCGGGGCTGAGTGCGGATTTGGCTACCGCCGCAGCCGCTTCAATTCGACCGATCGCGGCCGCTTTATCGTCACTCGCGTCGACTATCGGCTGACAGCCGGCGGCGCGCCCACGCTGCGATATGCCGATCTGCAAAGGGCAATTCAGGAGAGCGGGCAGGAAGGCGCTCAGCCCAGCCTTGCCGAGGTGGCGGCGGTAGTGCGCAGGGTGCGCCGCTCCAAGGGAATGCTGCTGGTGGAAGGCGATCCCGACTGCCGCAGCGCGGGTAGCTTCTTCAAGAATCCGGTGGTCACCGAAGACCAGGTGGGGCAGATTGCAAGAGCCAGCGCAAAGCAACCGCCGCGCTTTCCGGCAGGCAAGGGCCGAGTGAAACTGCCTGCTGCCTGGCTCATCGAGCAGGCCGGCTTCTCGAAGGGTTATGCGCTGGGAGCGGCGGGCATTTCATCGAGGCACACACTGGCGCTCATCAACCGCGGCGGCGCCAGCGCGGACGAAATACTAGCGCTGGCCGACAAGATCAAAGCCGCTGTCGAAGGCCGGTTTGGGATTCGGCTGGAAATGGAGCCGGTGCGGGTGGGGTTTTAGGGTGTCATCAGGCGGAGAGCTATTCGCTCGCGCTCATCCTGAAGAACTTCCGCAGCCGGCCCCAGCGCCGCCAACCGGCCCTCGCGCAACAACGCAACTTCCGCGCCGGTCGAGAAGGCATCGGTAGCATCATGGGTGGCCAGGACGGTCTGCACTCCGTTTGTGCGCAACCAGAGATGCAGCCTGTCCACCAGAGCGTCGCTGGCGGCGCCGTCGAGGGCGGAGAAGGGCTCGTCCAGGAGCAGCAGACGGGGCCCCGGAGCCAGCGCCCTGGCCAGCGCTACGCGCTGCGCCTGACCGCCGGAAAGATCCTGAGGGCTGCGGTTCTCCAAGTCCGTTGCATCCACCAGTTCCAGCATTTCGGCAACCCGAATGGCACGGATTGCCCGGTCAAGCCTTCCCAGTCCATAGGCAACATTGGCTTTGACGCTCAAGTGAGGGAAGAGCGAGGGTTGCTGGGCGACCAGCGAGGTGCGTCGCCTGCCGGGTCTGCGCCATACGCCCTGATCAGTGTCAGTGAGAATCCGGCCGTCGAGGACAACCTGCGCCAGCGCCATCTCAAAACGCGAATTGCCGGGCGCATTCCTGTCCAAGCCTGCCAGCAGACGCAGCAACGTGGTTTTACCCGCGCCGGAAGGCCCGAAGATTACCGTCCAATCGGACGCGAAACGGCACTCCACCTCAAGTTTGAAACTGCCTCGCTGTGCATAGAGGGCCAAATCAAGCACGGCGTCCTCCGGCGCTTCCGCGCTTTTCCCTTTTGGAGTAGAGAATTGCGAGAGCTGCCATGCTCAGTCCCAGCAGGATGGCGGCGGTGCGATTAGCAGCGGCGTAGTCGAAGTTCTCTACCTGGTTGTAGAGCACGATAGAAAGGGTGCGCGTGGCGCCGGGAATGTCGCCGCCCAGCATCAGCACGACGCCAAACTCGCCAACGGTATGCAGGAAGCTGAGCACTGCCGCAGCTACCAGCGAGCGCCGTGCCAAGGGGATAAGCAGGCTAAGTACAATTCGCGCCGAACCCGCTCCCAGCAGCCTCGCCGCGTCCACCAGTGCCGGCTCGACTGCCGCAAACCCGGCTACCAGCGGTTGCACGGCGAAGGGCAGGCTGTAAATTACCGATCCGACCACAAGGCCATCGAAGGAAAAGGCCAGGGGATGCCCAAGCAGCGCGGTAATTCCGCGGCCGACTGCAGTGCGAGGCCCAAGCAGAACCAGAAGAAAAAAGCCAAGCACGGTGGGCGGCAGAACCAGCGGCAGCGCGGCCAGAGCCTCAACGGCCGCCAGCCATCGGCCGCGACCCAGCACCAGCAGTGCCGCCAGTGGCACGGCCACGGCCAGCAGGATCGCTGTGGTCACAGTTGCCAGCCGGAGCGAGAGGGCGAGTGCTTGCCAGTCCATAGTTTCCTAAGATGAAGCTAAACGCCGATTGTGTGCCTGGTCAAAGAATCCAAGGATAGATAGGGGACGAGCCAATCCCAGGGTTACGCTTCGCTACACTCTGGGCTATTCTCGCGTTCTCCCTACCGAAAGAAGGGGGCGAAGGCCCTTCTCTAGTGAACGGGGGTGAGGCCGCTTTTGGCAAGCTGGGCCTGAATGGGCGGTGAAAGCAGGTAGTCGATGAGTTTGTGAACGGCGGCGCGCTGGGTTGTGTTGCTGACGATGACCAAGCCCTGTTCAATAGGGGGGTAAAGATCGCGCGGGATCACGAAATAAGTTCCGCTGGCCGAAAGCCGCGGCGTGAGCGCAGAGGTCAGCGAGATCAATCCTGCATCGGCGTTGCCGGACTCAACAAACTGCGCGGCCTGGGCAATATTCTCTGCAGTAGCGAATCGCGGCTTGAGCGCATCGTAGAGCTTGAGGCTGGTGAGCGCGGCGACCGCGGCTCGCCCGTATGGCGCGCGGTCGGGATTAGCAATGGCCAATCGCTTCAGGCCAGGGTTGCGCAGCAGATCGAGCGACGGCGGCGGCAGCGGCGAGTCTTTCCGCGCCCACAGTACCAGTGTGCCCCTGGCGTAGGTGATCGGCGTCGACGAGTCCGCGCTGCCGGCCGCATCGGCAAGCCCGGCATCAATAAGGCGCTTGGGATAGCTCAGGTCGGCCGACAGGAACAGGTCGAAAGGCGCACCGTTGATTATCTGCGTGGTGAGCATCGCCGAAGCCTGATAGGTGACCTCGACGCGAATCCCGGTTGCCTGGCGAAACTGCTCCAGGATTGGCGGCAGCACCGGCTCCAGGTCGGCAGCGGCCGCCAGCCGCAAGGCTGTTTGGGTCTGGGCAGGCGCCAGCAGCGCCAATCCCAGCAGAGCAGGGAAGAATCTCTTCGGCTTCAAAACGATTGAACCTCCAGTCCGCTGCAAAATCCTCTCCGCGCTGATAGGCTAACACCAGGCATGAACGACAATCTGCACCAGTTACGCTGTTTCGGCTGCGGTGCGCGGATCGCGGGCGTTGAAGCGCTGCCCGACTTTCGCTGCGCCGTCTGCGGCGATCTTTTTGAAGTGGAATACCCGGGCTGGGTCGAGCGCCGCGGACCGGACCGTCCCAACCCGGGCGCACTCAAGTGGCTTTGGCGGGAGCGGCGAAGCTCCTCAGAGGCGCTCGATCACTCCGGCGTCTGGCGCTTTCGCGAATTGCTTCCCATTCTCGACAGCTTTGGCAATGCCGTGACTCTGCGCGAAGGCAACACCCCGCTCTACCACTTGCCGCGCACATCGAAGGCGCTGGGCATCGACCAGCTCTTTGCCAAGCATCAGGGCATGAACCCCACCGGCTCGTTCAAAGATACGGGCATGACTGCAGCCATGAGCGTGGCCCGCGAACGAGGGTTCGAGTGGGTGGCCTGCGCGTCCACAGGGAATACGTCGGCCTCCATGGCTGCTTACGCCGCCCGCGCCGGTTTGCGCAGCCTGGTGCTGATTCCCGACGGCAAGATCGCCTGGGGCAAGCTTTCGCAAGCCATGGATTACGGCGCCGTCACCTGCCAGTTGAAGGCCGATTTCGACGGCTGCCTTCGCCTGCTGACGCAGATCGTGAAGGAAGCGCCGATCTATCTGCTCAACTCCGTCAATCCGTACCGGCTTGAGGGGCAAAAGACGCCTGCATTCGAGATTGCCGAGTCCTTCGATTGGAACGTTCCCGACCACCTGATCGTTCCCGGCGGCAATCTTGGCAACAGCTCAGCGCTGGGCAAGGGCTTCCGCGAACTCCACGAACTGGGCCTGGTGGGGCGCATGCCGCGCATCTCAGTAATTCAGGCGGTGGGCGCAAACCCGCTGGTTCGCAGCCTGGCGGCAAATCGCGGCGCATCGCTGGAGCCTGTCGAAGCGCACACGCGGGCTACTGCCATACGGATCGGCAATCCCGCTTCATGGCGCAAGGCCGCTCGCGTCATTCAGGACACCGGCGGCTGGTGCCTGGATGTTACCGAGGCCGAGATAGCCATCGCCAAGGCGGAGTTGGGCGCTGAGGGACTGGGTTGCGAGCCGGCCTCTGCCGTAACGCTCGCGGGGCTGAAGAAGTTGCGTGCCCAGGGCAAGGTCGCGCCCAATGAGACGGTTGTCCTGGTGCTTACCGGGCACACGCTCAAGGACGCCGACTACACCATCGACTTTCATCGCGGAACGCTTCTGACAGAAGAGGAAAAAGCAGGCAAGGAGGCGGAGATCGACGCACTGCGTCGCAATGCGGTGGTCGTGGATGCTACGCCTGCCGCGGTGTTGGCCACATTGAAGGGCAGTGTGGGATGAAGGAGCCCCAAAAGCCGATTGCCGGGGGACTTCGGCTGCGCCTGCCGGCAACCTCCGCCAATCTTGGCCCGGGCTTCGACGCGGTTGCCGTGGCCCTGGATCTCTACCTTGAGATTGAGGCCGAACCCGCGGCGGAGTTTTCAATTGCCGCCACCGGCCGGGATGCGGAACGCTGCGGGCGCACAGAGGACAATCTGGTTCTTGAAACCTACAAGGGAATGCTCAAGAGCGCGGGCAGGCCGATTGTGCCTTTGGCCGTTCGCATGAACAACGGCATTCCGCTGGGGATGGGCTGCGGCTCGTCGGCCGCGGGGCGTCTTGCCGCCATTGCCATGGCTATCCATTTTGGCCGGCTTGGCTGGAATACTCAACGGATCCTGGATGAGGCATACCTGCTTGAGGGCCACCCCGACAACGTCGCGGCCTGCTGGCTGGGCGGGTTTGTCGCAGCAGCCTGCGAAGGGAAGGCCGTGCATGCAGCCAAGGTGGTTCCACCAGCCGAGTGGCGAGCCATCGTGGTTCTCCCCGCGGAGCCGCTGCCCACCAGCAAGGCCCGCGCAGTGCTTCCAGCTACTTATTCCCTCAGCGACGTTGTTGCCAACATTCAGTCTGTCTCTCTGCTCGGACTCGCCTTTGCCCAGGCCCGGACAGACCTGCTGCGCACCGCCATGAGCGACCGCATTCATCAGCCCTATCGGGCGCCAATCTGCCCGTTTCTGCCGCTGCTGCTGCCGCTGGTCGGGGAACACGGCATTCTGGGCGCGGCGCTCAGCGGCGCCGGCCCTTCCGTTCTTGTCATCATCGAAGACGAGAAGAGCCTGAAACTGGCCTCGGCGGCGATCCGCAATGCTCTCAGCAGCCCGCAGGAAGCGGAGCTCCTTGTCTGCCGATTCGTGCCTTCCGGGGCTAGCCAGAACATTGAGTCAGGCTTGGCGTGAAGCCGGCCAGCTTCCGAGACTGAACCGAGGGGAGAACTTTTTAAGGTGGGTTATCAAGGGGTTAACTTTTCATCTGCTCTGGTAACTTTCTGTGTAGTCACCATTTTTTGATTACCTATGCTATTACCTAAGTTTGCTTGCTATTTATCAAGATGAACACCTACATTCGCTCCGTGGGCAGTTCTGGGGGAGGGCTGCTCTAGCGCCCGGGATCCGCATAGGGTCCGGGCGCTTCTATTTGCTCCGCAACTCTTTCCAGTCCTCTGTAAATAGAATGCTCTAAGACCTTTACAAAACCCTGCGCTCATGCTTGCGCGATTCTCTGTTTACCCGCTAGAGGCGTGCATGCGACTTTGCGGCAGGCTGCCGCATCCAATCGGAGTACGGTTTCCTGTACACTTCAAGCAGTGTAGGTCCGCAAGGAGAATCATGGCTGGATTGGGAGTTCTGGAAGTTAGCGATGCAACTTTTGACCAGGAGGTGTTGCGCAGCGAGCAGCCCGTACTGGTGGATTTCTGGGCCGCCTGGTGCGGTCCCTGCAAGGCCATCGCGCCGATCGTGGATGGTGTGGCCGCTACCTACGCCGGCAAGCTGAAGGTGGCCAAGGTGAATGTGGATCAGAACGGCGCTACGCCGTCGCGCTTCGGCATTCGCGGCATTCCCGCACTGTTGTTCTTCAAGGGTGGGAAGGTGGCCGATCAGATTGTCGGATATGTGCCCCAGAGTGTAATTGAAGAGAAGGTCCAACGCCTGCTCGCCTGAAGACGCTCCGTAGAATCCTCGTAACGATTGCGATCCAAGCCTCGGAAGTGCATGGGGCCCCGTTTGTTTTCGCAGGGCCATTCAGCGGCCATTGCCGATTGCGCAGCTAACCCCTGCCGCGAAACTGAACGATGCGGCGCCGGTCGCGCTTTGAAGGCCTGCGTTCGGGCAGCGGCGCGTATTGCTGCATGGCTTTGCGTTCTTCGGCCAGCTTCATCCGCGCTTCGCGGCTGGCTTCGGTTTCGCGATAAAGCGTCTGCGCAACCGGGGCCGGCCCGCGCATCTCGCTCAGCAGCAGAACCTCGATCTGAAAGACGCCGCCCTCGTTCTCTACCTGCAGCATGTCGCCGGCGTGCACCTCGCGCGCCGGTTTGGCCTTCAGCCCGTTGGCGTGAATCCTGCCCAGATCGCAGGCCTTGACGGCCAACGCCCGCGTCTTGAAGAACCGTGCAGCCCAAAGCCACTTGTCAATGCGCACTTTGTCCATGCGTCTATCGTACCTATTCTTGCGCAGTGGATACTTTAGCGCGGGTTGCAAAAAAGTGTTGAGAGTCCCTTTGCGATTTCAGAACTGGAGACTATCGTCCTGCGGAATCGAGGCGCCATAGAGTCTGCGCACCAGCCAGAGGACGGGCAGCCCGAGCAGGATCAGCGCCGCGCCGAGCAGCGAGCCGCGCAGGTTGCCGGCAAAGCTCGAAACCAGCACAGTACTGCGGCGCAGATGACGAAAATCGCAGGCAATACCGGGTAGCCCCACACTTTGTAGGGCCGGTTCGCATGCGGACGCCTGCGCCGGTAAACAAAGACCGTGGTGGCCGTCAGCATGTAGAAAAGCCACTCGGCAAAAATGGCCAGCTCAAAAAACTGTTGAAACCGGCTGAGGAACAGCAGCAGGAACGTCGAAAGCAGTCCCTGAACAATCAGCGACGTGGAAGGGGACTGGAAGCGGGGATGAACGTGTGCGAAGTGGCGGAAGAAAAGCCGGTCGCGCGCGGCCGCGAAGGGAATTCGCGCTCCGGACATCACGGTTCCGTTGAGCGCGACGAAGATGCTGAGGGCCATGGCAGCGGCCACAAAGCCTGCTCCAGCCGGTCCGGCCACGACGGAAAGCGCCGCAACGGCGGGGCGATCGCTGGCCGCGATCTGCGCCGCGGGCAATACATATTGAATGGCGGCGTTTGTAGCCATGAAGAGAAGGCCGACTAGGCACAAGCCGCCAATAAGTGCGATGGGCAGGTTGCGCCCAGGGCGCCGCACCTCGCCGGCCACCATGGTAAGGTCGCTCCATCCGTCGTAAGCCCAGAGAGTGGCAATGAGCGCGGCCATGAAGCCGGTAAAACCGCCTAGGGCGCTGGGCAGCGTAGTGGAGAAGTTAGAGAAGGAACCGGAAGCCGAGGCAAAGCAGAAACCTACGACGATCAGGATGAGAATGACTTTGAGGACCGTGAAGATCAGTTGGAAGTCGCCGGCCTTTTTGATGCCGAGGCAGTTGAGTCCGGTGATGAGCCAGGTGACGGCAATGGCGAAGAGCTGCGACCAGACCAGGGAAAACGAGCCGCCGGCGAGGTGCGTGCCGAGGATGGGCAGATCGAGCCAGTGAAAGGCCGGGAAGAAGCCCAGGGTGCGGGCGAGGCCTATGGTTACCGCGGCAATCGAGGCCGGCTTGGCCACGGCGAACCAGGTCCACATGTAAAGAAATGCGGGAGTATCGCCGTAAGCGCCGCGGATAAAAACGTACTCGCCGCCCGCATACGGCATCATCGCGCCCAGCTCGGCATAGGTCATGGCGCCGAACAGCGAGAGCAAACCGCCAACAATCCAGGCGAGGAAGACCAGCGAGGAGGAGCCGGTGTCCTGCATCATCTCGCGGGGAACAAGAAAGATGCCGCTGCCGATAATGGTGCCGACCACAATGGCCGTGGCCTGGCTCGCGCCCAGGACGCGGGGCAGGTTGGCACGGGCTATTCCAGGTTGCTCGGGGTGGCTCTGTCTCATGCGTTCATGTGAGCGTAGCACGTGCGGGTTCAGTGGCTCCTCAAGTTATCGCCTGGGTCTGGTGGAAATGCTGCCAGATGGTCTCAGCAGTTTTGCGTGCTACTACGGCTGCCAGGGATTCCGCGGTGGCTTGCTGCACGTCGCGCAGGCTGCCGAAGTGAGTGAGCAGCCGCTGGCGGGTCTGCGGGCCAACACCGGGAATGTTCAGCAGCTCCGAATCGCGATCGCGCATGGCCCTGCGCTGGCGATGATAGCCGATAGCAAGGCGGTGGCTTTCGTCGCGGATCAACTGGACAAGATGCAGCACCGGCGAGCGGCGGTCCAGCACGACCGGCTCCTCTTCGTTGCCGTAGAGATAAATCACCTCTTCCTTTTTTGCAATCGCCGCAAGCGGCTGGGAGGTGAAGCCCAGGGATTCAAGCGCCTCGGCGGCGGCGTGCAACTGGCCCAGGCCGCCATCGATCAGCACCAGCGAAGGCATGGGCTTGTGCTCTTCCTTCAGACGGCGGTAGCGGCGCTCGACTACCTCGCGCATGGATGCGAAATCGTCTACGCCCAGGACCGTCATCACTTTGAACTTACGATAGGCGGCCTTGTTCATCTTGCCGTCTTCCCAGACCACCAGCGAGGCGACGGTTTCAGCGCCCTGGATGTGGGAGATGTCGAAGCATTCGATCCGGCGCGGCAGCTCGGGCAGCATCAGCGCATCAGCAAGAGCCTCCTGGATAGCTTTGCGCGAGGGTTCCAGCACGCGGAAGCGCTGCGTATAGGACTGCTTGGCATTCTGGCCCGCGAGGTCGACCAGCGATCGCTTTTCTCCGCGCCGCGGAACAGTGAGTTCGATACGATGGCCGGTGCGCTCGCACAGCAGAGCCACCAGCGTTTCGCGGTCGTCGAAGTCAACCGGGACAAGGATGGTGCGGGGAACGTATTGCTGGTCGATGTAGAGCTGCTTCAGCAGGGCAGAGAAGACGTGGCCGGCGTGGAAGGGGACTTCGGGCTGGGTCGATTCCCAGGTCTCAGAAGCGAGACCTGGGGCACCCGGCAATTGAGGGTCGTGGTCTCCCATCCTTTTCGCAAAAGGCCGCGGAAAGGATGGGGCACCCAGTTCTGTTTCTGCGGCTTCGGAACCGTGTGCTTCCAGCAGATCAGGAAGGTCTTCCCAGAAGAACTCGCGGCGATCGACGATTTTGCCGGCGCGGACATGGAAGAGATTCACGGCCAGGCTGCCATCTTCAAAGTGATAGCCGAAGACATCGGCGTCGTCGCTCTGCTCGGCGGTAGCAATGCGCTGCTTTTCCTGGAGCTGGTGAACCGTCGAGAGCTGGTCACGCAGGCGCGCGGCGGCTTCAAACTGTTCTTGTTCCGCAGCTGCCATCATGCGCGTGGTCAGCGTGCGTTCAAGCTCGGCGTGGCGCCCTTCAAGGAAGAGTTGCGCGTCGCGGACCGCATCCTTGTAGATTTCGGGAGTGGTAAGTCCCTCCACGCAGGGGCCCAGGCAGCGGTGAATGTAGTACTGCAGGCAAGCGCGGGGATGGTAGCGCGAAAGATCGACCTTGCAACTGGGCAACAGAAAGCTGCGGTGGATGAGTTCGACGATACGGTAGGCCAGGTTGCCGGGGAAATAGGGTCCGTAGTAGGCCGCGCCGTCCTTGCGCAGGCGGCGGGTGACAAAGACCTTGGGAAAACGGTCGGCGAGCGTCAGCTTTACATAAGGGTAGGTCTTGTCGTCGCGGAGCAGGATGTTGAAGCGCGGCTTGCGCTGCTTGATCAGATTGTTTTCAAGAGCCAGCGCCTCGTGCTCGTTGGCCACCAGGATGTAATCCAGATCGACAGCCTCCCGCATCAGCGAGCCGGTCTTGGCGTTGGCCTGCGAAGCCTCAAGAAGATAGGAGCGGACCCTGGAACGCAGGTTTTTGGCCTTTCCCACGTAAATGACTTCGCCCCCGGCGTTTTTGTAGAGGTACACGCCGGGCTGGGTGGGAAGTTGACGGATTTTATCGTAAAGGTCCATCGGTGAGGTCCATGGAGCGGTGTGGCCAGTTTCTAGAATACCGGGTAGCGGTGCAGCAGTTCACCGCAGCCTGCACCTGTGGCCAACTCTCCGATGCTGTTTGAAAACCGCGCAATCCTTACCGAACCGTGTAAAAGATACATACTTCGAGAACCCGACGCCGCCAGTCTAAAAGAAATAACAGGCAATGATTTCATCGACTTATGCGAGAGGTCGTGAGTGGCAGCCGATGTGCAACCTAATCCGCGAGAGGATGAAACCATCTCCGCCTGTTATCTGGCTGGTTGAAGGGTCCAGGGGGAGAAGGACAGGACAATGACCATGCATCGCTTCGGATTCTTGTGGATGGCAGCGGCTTTAACGGTAGCAGGCGTGAGCGGATGCGCCACAAAGAACTACGTGCGGACGCAGACGACGCCGCTGGTGGAACATACCGACCAACTGGATAGCAAAACGTCAGCGAACAACCAGCAGATTCACGATGTTGACAGCCGGGCGCAGGCAGGCATCAGTCATGCCCAGGGTTCGGCGGAGGCAGCCACTCAGAACGCGCAGAGCGCCGACAAGGCAGCAGGCGATGCTGAGGTTGCGGCCAACGAGGCCGTGCATCGCGCCGACTCTCTGGACAGCGTAGTGAAGGGGCTCGACCAATACAAGCAGGTAGCGGACGTTCTCGGTGACCTTCGGCTTTGACAAGGCCGTACTGACCAGCGATGACAAGGCACAACTGGACAGCTTTGCCGCCTCGCTGGGTTCGGCCAAAAGCTACATTCTGGAAGTGACGGGCGGGACGGATTCCATCGGGTCGGCCCAGTACAACTACGACCTGAGCCAGCGCCGCGCGGATGCGGTGGTGCAGTACCTGGCCGCGAAGTACGGGATCGCTCCTCACCGGTTTTACCTGATCGGCATCGGCAAGGATCAGGAAGTGGCGCCGAACACCACCGCGGAAGGGCGGCAGAAGAACCGGCGCGTGGAAGTACAATTGCTGAGCAACATGGGCGATCAGACCACGACTCAAACGGCATCGAACCAGGGGTCGGGGCTGTAAGGGCTGAAGAGATTCATACCCCCACTTATTAATCAGCGGGTCCGGAGGGCCGGTTCGCGATGCGGATCGGCCCTCCCTACGTCCAGGCCAAGCTGGACAGTTGTGTCAGTCCGTTTCTGAAGTGGGCCCGTTTCGGAAGTGATTACTGGTATCCCATCCTTTCGCAAGACAAGCAACCGCAGATCCTTCGACTCGCTGTGCTCGCTCAGGATGACACAAAGGATGGTGTCCGGAACCTACTGGGTAGATTCATTGCCGACGAATGTGTTCCGCGCGAACGTCGTTGGCCGTGAAGAGGGAGAGAAACGGCGCGCCGGCCGCGGTTGCCTCGACGGCGGGACGCCCGTTGGCCTCCTCGCGCTCCACGATGCAAACCACGGCGGCCACTATCATACCGGCTTCGCGTGCGGCTTCGATGGCGTTGATGGTCGAGGCGCCGGTGGTGCAGACGTCATCTACAATCACCACGCGCGCTCCCTCGCGGCAGAAGCCTTCAATGCGTCGCCCGGCGCCGTGCGTCTTTTCTGCCTTGCGCACCAGGAACCCGTGGAGCAGCGAAGCGCCGGGGTGGGAGAGCGCGCGCCATGCGCTGGCCGTGGCCACGTTGGAGACGATGGGATCCGCGCCCAGCGTGAGCCCGCCTACGGCTTCGGCCTGGATGCCGTTCTCTTCGAGCAATTCGAGAATCGCGTGACCAGTAAGGCGCCCGCCCTCGGCGTGAAGAGTGGTGGTGCGGCAATCGATGTAGTAGTCGCTGGCGCCGCCCGAGGAGAGCTTGAACTGCCCGAGCCGGAAGCTGGTGCGGGCGAGAAGGGCGAGCAGTTGTTGCGCGTATGTCGGGGTGGTCATCGGTTCTGATTGTAAAGGCAGCTTCCAGCTTTTAGCTTCTAGCTGCTAGCCAGGGCACCGGCAGACCGAGTGTTTCGCGCCACGAGCACTTTGCATTCGAAAGCGCTTCAAGCTAATCGGACAAATTCACAGCGCAAGCGGTCTTCGTGCCTGGCCAAGCGCTAGAAGCTAGAAGCTAGCAGCTAGAAGCTACTCTTTCACATTCTCTCCAAATGCCTGAAGCCTCCAGTTCCAAACATCATGAGAGAGAAGAGCATGAAGTTGTAAGACGCGTGAACCAGTACGCTGGCAGCCAGGGAACGGGTCGTGAGCCGTGTCCAGCACAGCACCAGGCTGACACCAAGCAGAAGCATAACCGGGCCCCAGGAATAGCCGGTCTGCGCGGCGTGCATCAGGGCGAAGAGAATGCTGGTGACAACAGAGGAAATGGCCATGGCGTTGACCGACCAATGGGGCTGGCCATTCTCGTCGAGCGGGCGCACAGGCGCGCCGGTGGCCTTTTCGTTTATCCAGTCGCAGGCTGTGCAGAGGGCGGGGAGGAGAAAGCCGCGAAAAACCATCTCCTCAAAGAAAGGCGCAAAGGTTACCCCGAAGGCAAACAGAAGCCACGCCGCGCCGGGGGCGCGAAAGATCTTGTCGATGGGCGCGTCGGTCGGTCCCGGGAACAGTAATCCGTTGGCCAGGGCAAGCACGAAGCAGATCGCGGCAGTGAAGAAGAGCCGCCAGCGCTGATGCAGTGCGATCGCGCCGTTCCACTGCAAGCCGGCAAAGAAACTCTTATGCCAGATCAAGGGGAAAAACAGCAGGCAGGGCACAAACATGAGCAGATAGAGAATCGCCTCGCTGCCCAGCGTGTAGTGAATGTCGGTGATTGCTTTTTGAACCGTGGAAATGCCATACAGATGATAGTGAAGTGCCGTCCGGATGAAAACGCTGGCGCCAATCAGACCGAAGATTGCAAACACGGCCAGTATCGCCACATGACCCAGATGCGGGATGCGTGCCGGCGGGCGAATCTCAGGCTGGTACCAGGATTGGAACAGCGGCTGCTCGGACTGTAGCAACGGCTGTTGGCCGGCAGGCGATGCCTCTTGCTTCTCAGCGATCTCCGCATCGATAAAGGGATTCTCGAAGACTGCGAACGGCGCCAGCAGCGGAGCCGCGTCCGGTTTCCACTCCTCGTTCGGCTCAGCATCAGGGGCAGGCGTCTCTACGCACTCACCTGAGCCCGCCGGGTGACGCGGGGCGTGATCGGTCTCGTGATCGGGCAGGCTATTCATGGACGTCCCGTCTTCTTTTTCCAGGGTGCGGCTCCTTTGGATGGTCTTTGTTCAGCCGGACGCTTTGCATTCGAGCGTGTTGCAGAGGGCAAATCCGATTCTGTCAAACGTAACGAAGAATCGCTGCCCGTTGTTACCGATAGTACATCTTCGTCGAACTCTGCTTTCAGCAGCCGACCGTTGCTGGAAGTGTAATAGCGCGTGAGAAACTGCCCGGTATAAGACCCGGGCGTGGCGGCAATCTTCGCGGGCCGGCCTTCGCCCACCACCCGGCCTCCATCTTCGCCGCCCTCGGGCCCCAGGTCCAGAACCCAGTCGGCGTTGCGGATCACGTCCAGATTGTGCTCGATAATGATGACCGAATTGCCCAGGTCAGCCAACCTGTGCAGCACTTCAAGCAGCTTACGGACATCGTCGAAGTGAAGGCCGGTCGTCGGCTCATCGAGTAAATAGAGGGTTCGCCCCGTTTGCCGCTTGGAGAGCTCGCGGGCCAGCTTCATGCGCTGCGCCTCGCCGCCGGACAGAGTAGTCGCGCTTTGCCCCAGATGAACATAGCCCAGGCCGACATCCACAAGGGTCTGCAGCTTCTGGCGCACCTGAGGGCACGTCCGCGAGCAGCGGCAGCGCGTCCTCAATGGTCAGGTCGAGAACGTCGGCAATGGAGTGGCCGTGGAACTTTACCGCCAGGGTTTCCTGGTTGTAGCGCCGCCCGTTGCAAACTTCGCACTGCACGTAGACATCGGGCATGAAGTTCATCTCGATGCGCCGCTGACCATCGCCCTGGCAGGCCTCGCAGCGCCCGCCGGGAACGTTGAAGCTGAAGCGGCCGGCCTTGTAGCCGCGTTCGCGCGACTCCGGCAGCATGGCAAACAGGTCGCGGATAGGCGAAAAGACCTGCGTGTAGGTTGCGGGGTTGGAGCGCGGAGTGCGCCCGATGGGCGACTGGTCGATGCGGACCACCTTGTCGATCTGCTCGGCGCCGCTGAGCGTGTCGTGCGCGCCCGGCTCCTCGCGCGAACCGTAGATGGTCCTGGCCAGCGAACGGTAAAGAATGTCGTTGATGAGCGTGCTCTTGCCGCTGCCGCTGACGCCGGTGACCACCGTCATTACCCCGATGGGAATGCGGATGGTCACGTCCTGCAGGTTGTGTTCGCGGGCCCCGGTAACGACGAGCCACTTGCCGGTGAGCGGCCTCGGCTTGGCACGTTGGAGCATGGTCGCGGCTCCGGAGAGATAGCGCCCGGTGAGCGATTCGGGAGCAGCCATGATCTCAGCCGGCGTGCCCTCGGCGACTACGCAGCCGCCCAGCCGGCCCGCGCCGGGGCCAAGATCGAGCACGTAGTCGGCATGGCGGATGGTGTCTTCGTCGTGCTCGACGACCAGCACGGTGTTGCCCAGGTCGCGCAGCCTTTCGAGGGCCTGAATCAGCCGGTTGTTGTCGCGCTGGTGGAGGCCGATCGAGGGCTCATCCAGCACATAGAGAACCCCGCGCAATCGCGAGCCGATCTGGGTGGCGAGACGGATCCTTTGCCCTTCGCCGCCGGAGAGCGTGGCGGCGTTGCGATCCAGGGAGAGATAGGTAAGACCGACGGCGCAGAGGAACTCCAGCCGCTCCACGACCTCGCGGCGAATCCGTTCGGCCACCAGCGCCTCGCGCGCCGTGAAGCTCAGGTTGATGGCGGCGGAGAGGGCGCGATTCAGGGGCAGCGCGGTAAAGTCGGCAATCGAAAGCCCGCCGATCTTGACCGCCAGCGACTCGGGCCGCAGCCGTTTGCCTCGGCAAACCGGGCATGGGGTGGCGGACATGAAGCTCATCATGTACTCGCGATAGCCCTCGCTGCGGGCCTCGTCGATGCTGTCGCGCAGAAAGTCGAGAATGCCGTGAAAACCGGTGCGAGGCGCCTCATTCTTGGGCGGTCCGTATACCAGCACGTGCTGCTGGCGCGGGGGCAGATCCTCGAACGGGAGCTTGAGGTCGATCTTGTAACGGTCGGCGGCGAGGTGGATGAGCTTGATAAGGTACTGCGAAGAGGAACCTGGCCCCAGGCCGCCATCGAGCAGCGGCTTTGACCAGTCGGTGATGACTTTGGCCGGGTCGAGGTCGTAGAGCGAGCCCAGGCCATGACACTCCGGACAGGCGCCAAAGGTGGAGTTGAAGCTGAAACTGCGCGGCTCCAGCTTGGGGACATCGAGGCCGCAGTCCGGGCAGGCCATACTGGACGAGAACAGTTGCTCTTCGCCCCCGGTGACGGCAACCAGCGCCAGCCCATTGGCCAGTTGCAAGGCCTTGCTCACGGCCTGGTCGAGACGCTTTTCCACTGAGAGCTTTCCCGCCGGCAGAGGGGGCGCATCGGCCGCGGGAGGCTTGAGCAGGATGCGATCGATGATGGCTTCAATGGTGTGATTCTTGCGCCGGTCAAGCAGCAGCGGTTCTGAAAGATCGTGCAACTCTCCGTCAACGCGGGCGCGAAAACCCTGCTGATCGAGCTGATCGAGCAGGTCCTTGAACTCGCCCTTGCGCCCGCGCACGATGGGCGCCATCACGGTAACGCGCTCGCCTTGGCCGAGCTCAAAAATGCGCTGCACAATCTGCTCGGCGGTCTGGCGGGCAATGGGCCGTCCGCAGTTCGGGCAATGAGGCGTTCCTACTGAAGCATAGAGCAGGCGCAGATAGTCGTAGATCTCGGTAATGGTGCCAACAGTCGATCGAGGGCTGCGGCTGGTGGTCTTCTGCTCGATGGAGATGGCCGGGCTCAACCCCTCGATCGAATCCACATCGGGGCGCTCGATCTGATCGAGGAACTGGCGGGCGTAGGCCGAAAGCGTCTCCACGTAGCGGCGCTGCCCCTCGGCATAGATGGTGTCGAAGGCAAGCGAGCTCTTACCGGAGCCGGAGAGTCCGGTGACCACCGTGAGCGTATTGCGGGGGATGCGCACGCTGATGTCGCGCAGATTGTGCTGGCGCGCCCCGCGCACCGAAATGTGAGTGATGGCCATGGTGAGACGTTTGAGAACGGTGGGCACTTTCCAGGGTGGTGAGGCAGATGGCTTCATCACAACACCCTGGGAGTATTCTATTGGTCAACAGAAATAAGGGTCAACGCGGCAGCTTCCTCTGAGAGAATCACATCAATCCCTATTTGCTGTTCCAGGGAGGGGTCCGAGCGGCTGAAAGCTCAGGTTGCGCATTTCAACGTAGAGAACCAGGGCAGGAACGATGACGGATTTGTTGAATTTGGCGATGTTGATCTGCGCGGCAATCGGTTCGATGGCGTTTGGCATCCTGGCGGCCTATGGGATTCTTCGCGCGGGTTTCGCGCTCATTCGCCCGCAGCGGCGCCCTGCAACGGTCAAGGCCCGGCCGGAAACAGTTGTTAGCTGTCAGTGATCAGTTTTCAGTTGGTTTGCTTCGTTTAAGACCTAAGCAGCCTCTGATTAAGTTTGGGTGCATGCGCCGGCATTCCCTCAGGGGCTAAAGCCCGCATTGATTTGGCTGGGATTACGTACGGGCTGAAGCCCGTACCCTTCAGAACATTAGCTTGATCAGAGACTCCCTAAATCCGGACACCTTTCGATTACCGTCACAGCCAATAAGCCTTCACAATCGAAAACCCTCAACTGATCACTGAAAACAGCGTCGTCACTGGGGATTGTTGGGCTGCGGCGTCTGCTGCAACTGCTGCTGGCGCTGCTGCATCTCCTGCATGATCTGCTGGGGAGTGCGCGGGGGCGCGCCGGGCGCAAAGCCGTTGCGAATGGGCACCGGGGCCGGCGGCTGGGGCTGCGGTTGATCCTCGCTATCGGCGTTCTCGTCGTTGGCAGCAGCCTGGTTGTTGGCGACCGGCGGGGCGTCTCCCCTATGCTGGACGCTCAACACGATCTCTCGCGGCGTTCCCTGGCCCTGGTCTCCGATCATAAGCACGTTGTAGCCGGAGCCATCGAGCAGCTGCGACAGCACGTCGCGCGCCTTGCCGGGGCCGTAGGAGCCAAAGACGCGCTCATCTGCTCCGAGGCCCTCTACTTTGGCGCCGGTGGCCGTTGCCACATCCTTCAATATCTGTTCCAGGCTGGAGTTGGAGGCTTCAATCTGCAGGCCCTGACTGTTCCAGACCACTGTGGCCTCGGCCGGGTGGTCGTTGGCGGGCCAGTCCGGAGGCTTTGGCGCGGGAGGCGTTACGGGCGTGGGCGCGACTTGGGCAGATGGCGCCGGCTGATGGGCTGCGGAGATCCGCCTGTTGGAGTGAACCGGCTTGTGGGCGGGGGTGGTTGCAGTCTGCGTTGCCGGCGCCTGTGCCGAGGGCTGCTGCGCGGTTGCAAACAGTATCGCGAGGCCAAAAATGGCGGCAAAGAGAGTCAATTCGCGAAAGGGAAGGGCGATCCGCGCCTTCGGGCTTTGCGTCGTCTGGGGTTGTGCCGGGATGGTTGTGCGCATTGAAATCGGCTCCCCTGCCTGGCGAGTGGCGCTTTGGCCTTCGCTGAGGCGTACTTGTTCAGGCGTTTCGCCGAGGCAAAATTCCTTACCGCTCCACTGTACTAGACTAACAATAGTCCATGGACGCTCGAAACGGAGTCTTGTTGGGCAGAGAGGATCACTGAGGATGTCTGGGGTGCTGCGCCTCTGCTGGAAGGTTTGGGTTGTCGTGGCCTTGCTGTTATTGCCGGCAGCGAGCCAGGCAGCCAACTGTACCTCGGAGGCCGAGCTTTCGCCCCAGGATCGCTCTGCTCTGGCTGCAGCCGGCGACCGGTTGGCAGAGGCTGTTTTACAACAGGATTTTGCCACGCTGCAGGCCGCTCTGCTGCCCGCCGAGGCGGCTGAGTGGAGCGGGATTCGCGGGGCCATCGAGCTGGCCGAGCCGCTGGTCAAAGGCGGGCAGGTTCAACTGTGGAGCCTTTATCTGCTCGATGCGGCCAGCATGACCGCACCCACCGATACCGAGTTCTTCTGCTCGAACGCGAGCGGCTCCCTTACCGTGACCATCACCATGCATGCGCTGCCGCCGGGACGCTACGCCGTGGTGTTGGCCGAAGCGGCGGGCGCACCGTTGGGCGGACAGTTGGGCATCATCCTGGCATGGGATGGCGCTGCCTGGAGGCTGGCCGGGGTGTCTGTGCGCCAAGGCATCTTCGACGGCCATGACGGGGTCTGGTACTGGTCGCGCGCACGCACGCTGGCAAAAGACGATCCGTGGAGCGCGTGGTATTCCTATGACGCGGCGCGCTACCTGCTGCTGCCGCTGGATCTTATCTCCTCCCCAAACCTTGAGAAACTCCAGCAGGAGCAGGCCCAGATTCTGAATTCGCCACAGGATGCCTTTCCATACTCGCTTCCCGACGGCGATCGTACCTGGAAGATCGACGCTGTGATTCTAGACCCCTCGCTGCACCAGGCCGATCTGGCTCTGGTGTACGAATCGACGGGGGTCACGGACCCAGCCGCCCAGCGAACAGAAGCGATTGCGGTGTTCAGTGCGTTTCTGAAGACGCAGCCGGGGCTCAGGCAGAACTTTCACGGGCTGTGGGCCTACGCGGTGAAAGATGGCAAGCGGACACCGGTGATGGAACTGCCGATGGCGCAGATACCGTAGGAACAGGGAACAGGGAACAGGGAATAGGCAAGTGGCTGGAATTATCGATCTGCGTTCCGATACAGTAACGCGGCCCACGCTGGAGATGCGGGCGGCCATGGCGGCGGCCGAGGTGGGCGACGACGTCTACGGAGAAGACCCTACAGTCAACCTGCTCGAGCGCCGTGCAGCCGAAACTTTTGGCCGTGAGGCGGCGCTGTTTGTGCCCACAGGCACCATGGGCAACCAGATTGCCATCCGGCTGCACACGCAGCCCGGGCAGGAGGTGATCGCCGAATCGCGCGCCCACATCCTGGATTGGGAGATGGCGACTACCGCCGTCTTCTCCGGCTGCCTGGTGCGCGCCGTTTACGCCGAGCGCGGCATCCTTACCTGGAAACACATCGAGCCGGCAATCTACGCGCGCGGAGCGTTTCGCGCGGCTACGGGACTCATCGAGATTGAAAACACGGCCAACCTGGCCGGCGGGGGGTGCACACCCCTTCGCGTTTTGGAGGAGATCTGGGGCCAGGCAAGGGAGCGCAATCTCCCCACGCATCTGGACGGAGCGCGCATCTTTAACGCCGCCACGGCGCTGGGCGTGGATGTGAAAGGCCTGACGCGCGGGTTCGATACCGTGATGTTCTGCCTGTCGAAGGGACTGGGTGCGCCGGTGGGCTCCATGCTCACGGGTTCAGCGGAGCTGATGGACCAGGCGCGGCTCTTCCGCAAGGCCCTGGGCGGCGGAATGAGGCAGGCGGGTGTGCTGGCAGCGGCGGGGCTGATCGCGCTGGAAAAGGGGCCGGGTCGGCTGCACGAAGATCATGCCAATGCGCGGCTGCTGGCTGAGGCGCTGGCCGGCGTGGAAGGGGTATCCATCGATCTCGAGTCCGTGGAGACCAATATCGTGATCTTCCGGCTGACTGGAAAGCGGAGCGCAGCGGATTTGGCGGCGCGGATGAAGGCCCGCAACGTCCTGGTCAGCGCACTTGGCCCGGATCTGATTCGCCTGGTGACGCATCTCGACGTGGACCGCGACGCCTGTGTTGCGGCAGCAGAAGCGCTTGCCGAGGAGATTGAAGCTGCATAAGGAGATGAAAATCCCGGCCGGTCAAGAGAGCCGGCCGGGATTTTCTGTGTTACCAGGAACTGGTGTTCGATCAGGGCTTGGGGACGCTGTTGATCGTCTTGAGAATGCGCGAGACGATCTGGTAAGGATCGGCTTCGGAGTTGGGGCGGCGATCTTCAAGATAGCCCTTGTAGCCGTTCTTGATGAAGTTGACAGGCAGGCGGACGGAAGCGCCGCGATCGGAGAGCCCATAGCTGAACTTGTCAATGGCCTGGGTCTCGTGCAGGCCTGTCAGACGCAGATGATTATCGGGGCCATACACGTCGATGTGCGCCCTGATGTTGTTTTCGAAGGCCTTCATGAGGGCTTCAAGATATGCCTTGCCGCCGACTTCTCTGAGATGCTTGGTGGAGAAGTTGCAATGCATACCTGATCCATTCCAGTCGCCCTTGATGGGTTTGCAATACAAAACCAGGTCCACTTCGTACTTCTCGCAAAGACGCATCATCAGGTAGCGAGCGGTCCATGTGTCATCGGCGGCCTTGGCGGAGCCTTTAGCGAAGATCTGGAATTCCCACTGGCCTTTGGCGACCTCGGCGTTGATGCCTTCGTGATTGATGCCGGCGGCAAGACATAGTTCCAGGTGCTCCTCGACAATCTGGCGGGCTATGTTGCCCATGTATTTGTAGCCGACGCCACAGTAGTATGGGCCCTGGGGAGTGCTGGGGTGGCCTTCTTTCGGGAAGCCAAGAGGACGCCCGTCTTTATAGAGAAAGTACTCCTGCTCAAATCCAACCCAGAAGTCGGGATCGTCCTCGATGGTGGCGCGCATATTGGTGGAATGCGGGGTGCCGTCGGGGTGCATGACCTCGCTCAGGACGATATACGCGTCTTTTCGGGCTGCGTCGGGATACAGAGCCGCAGGTTTCAGAATGCAGTCAGACTTGCTGCCCTCAGCCTGCATGGTGGAACTGCCGTCAAAACCCCAAAGGGGAAGATCGGCAAGCGTGGGTGGTTTCTCAAATGACTTGATCTGGGTTTTGCCGCGAAGTTCGGGAATGGGCTTTTTACCATCAAGCCAGATGTATTCGAGTTTGTACTTTTTCATGAATCTCCTTTTGGGGTGGGAAGGTGAGGGGCATTCACAAGAATGCTAGGGCCTGAGGCATAAAGATCTTATGAGGATTCAGCAGATAGTCCGCACAAAGGGATGCAGTTAGCGGTGGTGAGCGATAAGCACCATCAGCAGCAGGATGGCCACGGGGATGAGGGCCAGAGCGCCGTAGTAGAGGATCTTTCGGGAAAGCTGAGATTTTCGCCGTTGCCAGTTGCGCAGCTCATCGCGGTCCTCCACTCCCACCTGGTCAAGATGTTCAAGATCGTGGAGAAAATCGCGCGCCTTGGGATACCGATTCCTGGGATCGCGCTCCAGCGCCCGGTACAGAACCTCCTGCAGTTGCGGAGAGATGGAAGGGTCGGCGACGCTGGGGGGCATGGGATGGTTCAAGAGGCGGTCATTCATTGCGGCCAGGGGCGACGGGCCGGTAAAGGGCAGCTTGCCGGAGAGCATCTCATAGAGAATCACGCCCATGGAATAGATGTCGGAGCGGCCATCGCCGCGCTTGCCCTTGACCTGTTCCGGAGAGATGTAGTTGGGCGTGCCCAGGGTGGCGGTAAAGTTGGCGTAGGTGAGCCGGCGCGCCGAAGAGTCACTGGCGATTCCGAAGTCGATCAGCTTGATGTTGTCGTTTTCGTCCACCATGATGTTTTCCGGTTTCAGGTCGCGGTGAACGACGCCGTTGGCGTGGATGTAGTCCAGCGCTTCAAGAACGCCGATGGCGATGCGGATGGCGCGGTCATGGGGAATTCTGCCTTCATCCAGAATCTGGCGCAGGAGCCGGCCCTGGCACCACTCCATGACCATGTAAACGCGCGAGCGTCCCTTTTCGCCGAACACGCGCATCACGTTGGGATGGTTAAGTTTTTCGCCGATGCCGGCCTCGCGTTGAAAGCGGTCGGAGAGAATCGGATCGGCTTCCATGTCGGGATGAGGGATCTTGAGCGCGACGGTGCGGTTGTCGCGCAGATCGGTGGCGCGGTAGATGGTGGCCATGCCACTGCGGGCCACGGGCGTATCAATCCGGTAGGAATCGAGCTGCGAACCGGCTTCCAGGCTGTCGTAAAAACCCATGGTGCGGGACACTCCATCAGTGCGTATTCTTCTACTTTATCGAGAAAGGGCGCGGAACCAGTAAGGATTCCATAAGTCTTTTGGTTGCCGCATGAGGAATCAGGAAGGAAGCCTGTATGGACGGCCCCGGTACATGCCTACCTGCTCGACGGAGCGGACGCGGATGACCTGCGCGGTGGTATTGTCGCCGCCGTCGATCTCCACAGCTCGCGCCACCAGTTCACGGGCAATCTCATCCATACTCTTCTTCTGGGAGACGATTTCGGCAATGGCGGTCTCGCTCATTTCGTCGTGCAGTCCATCGGTGGAGAGAACCAGTACGTCGCCTGGCTGGAGAGTGAGTGCGGAGGTGTCCGGCGAGACGAACATCTCCGGTCCCAGCGAGCGAATGAGGACGTGCCGCGCATCGGATTCGGCGATATCCGCAGCGGAGATCAAACCCATCTTGCGCTGCTCGTTCACCAGGGTATGGTCCTGGGTCACCTGCCTGGCCTTGCCGTTGCGAACCAGATAACATCGGGAATCGCCCACGTGCGAAACGATGGCCTGGTCGTAGCGGAGGGCGCAGGCCACCAGGGTTGTGGCCATTTGTTTCCCGCGATACTCCTGCGCCATGGTGCAGTCGTGGACCGCGGCATTGGCTTGCTGAATGAGGCGCGGCAGCAGGCTGATGAGCATGGTTCCTGCCTGAGCCCTGGCAAACTCGTCGGTAATTACCGAAATGGCCGTAGCCGATGCAACCTCGCCCAGATCCATGCCGCCTACGCCGTCGGCAACCGCGAACAGGTAGCCGTGGGAACGGGCCTGGTGGCGCGAGGCGGGGATAAACGACCCCATCGCATCTTCGTTGTTGGTGCGAACCTTGCCGAAATCGCTTGCCTGGCCGTACTGAACATCCAACATGGGCGCCGCCGCATCAAGTCTCTCCCCCATCGAAGCAGGGAAGAGGTCTTATCAAGGATTGTGAAACATCCACTTCAAAATGGCCACTGGGTGGTTCTCTGCTCCTCGTTCCGGTGAAGCGATTGAGGAGAGATTCCACCCAGCGGTTGGGGTTAGGTTACGGCGAAGTTGATTCAGCTTTTCGAGGTGAGCAAAACTGTTTTACCTTTGGCCTTGGAGGAACGAAGGAAGTAAATGGCACCGTAGATGCCCCAAACAGCCGATATTCCCAGCGCCAGCAGCGGTTCCTTGAAGGTGCCGAGGCCGAAGACCGGACCTGCCAGGTAGAAGCCCATGCAGACCAGATTCGCAATCAAGCCGAATCCGGGGATGATGTAATGCATCAGCCAGTTGTGATCGTGCCGCTCATGGTAGGCCACCATGCACAGGAAGCAACTGAGTGCGTAGAGGATGAAAGTGCCGAAGTTGGAGGTAAGCGTGACGGTTAGCAGAGAGTTGGGCAGAGCCGCTAACTGGTCGTGCGACAGGTAGCCAAAGCTGGAGAAGATGCCGTGAGGCAGCGCGGCAATGGTAGCGTCTGTGGGCGCAGCGGCATCGCCGAAGAGCAGCGAGACGCCGATGACGCCGATAACCGCGGAAATCCAGGCCAGCGTCCAGATGGCCTTGCGCGGCGACAGGGATTCGGCATGGAGCAAGCCGAAGTGCTCGGGAGCCTCATCGTCCTTGCCCATGGCGTAGGTGACGCGTGCGCCGGTGTTCATGCAGCTCAGCGTGGTGCCGATCAGCGCAAAAAAGACAGTAATGGCTTCGGCCAGCATGAAGTACCTGCCGTGCCCCTGTCCCAGCAGGCCGTCGCCGACGATGATCATCATGTCGCCGATGGGAGCTGCCGATTGCCCGGCGTTGGCCATGGTATAGCCGGAGTTGAGGAAGTAGTTGGCCGCGAAGTACTCGAACAGATAGCAGATCAGGCCCTGGATCAACAGCGATGCGATGACGGCGATGGGAATATGTTTGGTGGGGTTCTTGGCCTCGCCTCCCATTGAGGTCACCGATTCGAAGCCGACCAGAATCAGAATGGCGACCGTGGCCTGGATGAACATGTAGCTGAGCTTGTGAACCCCAATCACCGAGGCCGCCGACGGGTGGGTCTGGAAGTTACCGCTTGAGTCGGTGGTGGGATAGGTGATCTGAAACGGGACCGGCTTGCCGGACGCATCGAGCAACGGCAGAGGCGCGCCACTGGAGTCGCGCATCGTGGAGCCGTCCTTGGGATTTGTGGCGAACTGGTAAGTGTAAGTTGCCAGCGTCTGCGAATCGTATTGGAAGCCGGGTGTGCCCGAAGGATGGCTGGCGCGATAGCCAAGCGCGAGCACGCTGAAGACGACCAGCGCGGAGATCTGGATGACGTTAATCGCGATGTTGACAGCGGTGGATGCGCCTGCGCCCTTTGCGGCGATCCAGGCGACGAAGAAGGAGAAGACAACCGCGACCAGTGCCATGAATACCGGCCCGGGATTGGAGCCGCTCATCACATTGGGATAGAGAAAGCCGACCACGTAGCCTACAAAGACGCCGGTGACGGCCACCATCACGCCGGGATAGACCCAGTAATAGAGGTGCGAGCCCCAACCGACAATGAACTTGGCCACGCGAGCGTATTTGAAGGCCTTGTCCTTTGAAAGCAGCGCCTGTTCCGCGTAGTAGTAGCTGGAGCCGGTGCCGGGATAGAGCTTGGAGATCTCGGCGTAGGCAACTGCGGTGGCCAGGCAGAGCAGAAGGGCGGCGAAGATGCCGATCCACATGGCCGGCGCGGTGGATGGCTGGTTCGCGACTCCGGTATTGGCCTGGATTGCGAAGGTGAGCCAGAGGAAGGCGCCGGGGGCGATGAGTGCCATTGCGTTGCTGGTCAGCCCGGTGAGCCCGAGTGTGGCCTGCATCTGAGGTGCTTTTTGATCTGCCATGAGCATTCTCCTGAGAAATGAACTTCGTAGGTCTGCTTCCGGCGGTTGCCCGCGGGAATATCGAAAGGCTTGCCCAAATCTGGACCTCAATCCGGGCCGAAGCAAAGATGATTCCGTTGCCGGCGCGTGGCATATCGAAGCTTGGATCGCCCGCGGTGTGTATGGCGACGACCCCAGCCAGGAGTGCGGTCTTTGCCTGGCCGGCGCCATCAGTTCTGTTGCCGTGCTGAAAGCCTATCCTTCATCCCATCAGGACGAAATGAAGATGAAGGCTCGAAGATCAGCGTTTGGGACCGAAAAAGGCGATGAAGGCCACGGTCAACGTCTGTTGCTGGTCAGAGGATTGGTTGGCAAGTTTGTTGAAGTACTTTACGTTGGAAAAATCGCAGCGGTATTCAGCGCGTATAAGCGCACCCTCGACCCACTTGTATTCATAGGTAAAGGTGCCTTCATAGAGGTGCTGCGGTGTGCCGGTTAGAAAGCCATCCGGATCGCTGAAGTATTCAAATCGGCCTGCCACGGCATTTTTTGCCGTAGCCTGTTCGTGCGCTGCAACGGCCACGCCATCCCAGTTATGCAACTTCTTGTCGCCGTAGGCGGACTCGCCGGTGCCCACAATCGCATCCTGATTCATGCCGTAGTCGAAGTTGATGTAGGCGTTGAACTTTCCGGGCGGCGTCAGCAGCAGCGTTGTGTCGACGAGGTTGCGGAGCCCGCTGGTAGTGTTGGGATTCTCCGGACCGACGATATAGTTGAGGTCCCAGGTGGCCTTGGGCTTGACATAGGCGCTGGTAAACACGCCGGTGACGCCGCCGTTGCTCTTGGAGACGTTGTTCCAGCCATTGACCAACTGGAATCCGATGGTCTCGGTCTTCGACACCGGCATCGAGGTACGGGCGCCAAAGTGCCAGTATGGAATGGCGTTGACAAACAGCAGCGATCGGGAATAGTTCCAGTTGTCCTTTGCCTCGATGACTTCGGCTCCCGCCGAGGTAACGAATTTTCCGAAGTCCAATTCGAAGCCCTTGGCCTTGGGCGGCTTCAGGCTGAGGAATGCCTGCTCGATGTAGTTGAGTTGATCGGCGGAAGTGCTGTTTGTCGGGGCGGCATTGATCAGGCTGTTGGTACGGCCGTAAATGAAGTCAACATGGGCACCGACCGGATCGGGGTCGTGGTTCAGCGTGAGCTTGGCCGCGCTCAGTTCGAACTGATCCGTTTTGTCGTTGAAGTTGTAAAGCTGGTTGAGCTGGTCGTAGCCGTCGGTGGTGTTGGGGCGGTTGAAATTAAAGCTGTAGTAGCCGTCGATGAACCCGCTCAGATCCATGGGGCCCACGCTCCAGGTTGGCGCTGCCGGGGCCGCGGGGGCCGGAGTTGCCGGAGCTTGTGCGGGGGTCGGTGTAGCCGGAGCTTGTGCGGCTGCCGGAGTGGCTGCGGGTGCCGGCGGCGCGGTTGGGGTTTGCGCGCCAGACAGCAGGGCGAATGCCATGGCCGCTCCGGCCATCGTTTGCAGAATGCGATTCGGCTTAGAAAACATCGGCACTATTCCTCCCGAAATAACGTTTTTGGAATGACAAGCAATGAATTGAACCGGCAACGCGGGACTGAGGCTTTGTCTTACCCGTTTGCAATTTGGACACACGACACCTGTAAGCCCCACAGGAGCTTTCCGGCCCTATGGATTCTCATCGGAATGGTTCCCAATCGTACAGTGCTGCTTCCTGATGCGATCCGGTCGCAGCTGACTAACACTAGTAATACAAACAAGGCATAAAGAACTTATGATGATTTTGAAAAGATTTCTTCATGCGGCGATTGATCTTCCGAGTTCAGTCCCTGTGCCCGGTTCCTGGATGAGATAAACATCCGCCATGCAAGAAGTTCCGCCAACACGAAACGTTATGAGGACGGAATAAGGAACCTGCTAAAATCTTGTTACGATATCAGTGCTTCCCGGCCGGGCCTCGTGCAATGCGTTTCCTGTTGAATCGTTTTTGGCTTGCGAAATGGAACGGCGGAGTGGCGTGCCGGGTCCCGCCGACGGCTTGTTCAATACAGGTGGAGGCCGGGTAGCAGGTCTGACAATACGTCGGTCGCGTTGAGAAGGTGGGTGCTGGTTGTCTGCAAGCTCTTTTCCTGCTGGTTCTGTTTTCGGCAGCGGAAGCTCGCGCGGCTCGGGATCGCGTGTGCTTCTGTTCACGCTGGAGTGCGCGCTGGGAATTGTAGCCGTGATCCTGGTGGGAGCTTTCGCACACTGGTTCGGGTGGCTGCTCCCGGTTGCCCTGCTGCTTTATCTGCTCATCGTGTTGCCCACCGCCCTGTTGTGCGGATTCTGGCAGGCGGTCATCGTGTCACTTTGCGCGGTTGTAGTACACGGCTATTTCACGGCGCGGCAGCCCGAACTGAAACTGGCGGAAGACCCTGCCAACTCGATCACCCTGCTGGCCTTCGTTTTAGTGGCGCTTGTGGTCAGCCGTCTTTCGGCGCGGGTTACCGGGCACGCGCGGGAAGCTGAGTCCTGGGGCGGCCAGATGCACGATCTCTACGAGTTCACTCGCCGCACCCTGCAGATGAATCTCCATGTTGAGCCGGGGCCGCAGTTGGCCGAGCTGGTACACGAGATCTTCGCCCTGGAAGCGGTGGCTGTTTTCGATGCCGACCTGCACGATGTCTATCAGGCCGGCATCTGGAGCGTGGACCCGCAGGAGATTGCACAGAACGTCTACTACTTCGAGACCTCAGACGACGATCCGGATACCGGCTTGGGCCGGCGCGTGGTGCGGTTGGGACAAGTGCCTGTAGGAAGCCTGGTGGTGCGGGGCGAAACCAGCCCGCTGACTAACAACGCCATCGCCTCCCTGATTGCGATTACCTTCGACCGCTATCGCGCCTTTGCCAACGAAAGCCGCATCGAGACCGAGCGCCGCACCGAGCAGTTGCGCGCCACGGTGCTGGATAGCCTGGCGCACGCGTACAAGACGCCGCTGACCGCAATCCGCGCCGCCAGCACGGGCCTGGGTGAAATGGGCCACCTGTCGCCGGGGCAGGCCGAACTGGTGGCCCTCATCGACGAACAGACCGGGCTGCTGGGCGAATTGACAACGCGATTGCTGACCACGGCCCGCCTGGATGCAGGCGAAATTACAATTCATGCCACACCGGTGGGCGTAGGGCCGCTGATTGAAGAGGTGCTGGACAGTCTCAGAGATCGCCTGGCAACCATGAAAGTCACTGTCGATCTGGAGGACGAGGACATGGTTCTCTACTGCGATCGCCAATTGATGGTCATGCTGCTGACGCAGTACATTGACAATGCTTGCAAGTATTCCATCTATGGCACCGTCATCACCATCCGCGCCGTTCATGCCAAGAATGAAGTTATTTTCTCGGTTCACAGCTTCGGCCCGGTGATTCCGATGGCCGACCGCGAGCGCATCTTCGACCGCTACTATCGTTCTTCCACTCACTCCAACCGCGCCTCCGGCACCGGAATCGGCCTTTCCGTGGCCAAGCGAGTGGCGTTGATTCACAGCGGGTACGTTTGGGTTACAAGCGATGAGCATGAGGGAACGACATTCTTTGCTGCCATACCGGACGCAGCGCAAAAGGGGAGAACGTGATCAGCCAGCCCGCAATTCGCATTCTTGTCGTCGACGACGAACCGGCCATCCGCAGGGCGCTTCGCCCGCCGCTGGTTGAACTCGGTTTTCAGGTGGCCGAAGCCTCGCGCGGCGAAGAGGCCCTGCAACTGCTGCGTGCCGGGACCTATGATGTGGTCCTGCTGGACGTGAATATGCCCGGCATTGGCGGCATCGAGACTCTGCGCCGCGTTCGCGCCTTTGCGCCCAGGCTGCCCATCCTCATGCTCACCGTGCGCGACCAGGAGGAGGACAAAGTGGAGGCGCTGGAATCGGGCGCGGACGATTACGTCACCAAACCCTTCAGCACACGCGAACTAATAGCGCGCATTCGTGCGGCGGTCCGCCGCGTGCGTGCCCCGGCCCGCGCCGAGGACGCGCCCATCGAAATCGGGGAAATCCGTCTCGAGCCGGTGAAGCGCAGCGTTACCAAGCGCGGCCAAACCGTGCACCTGACCCGCAAGGAATTCGATATTCTCCACTGCCTGATGAGCCGCGCGGGCCGCGTCGTCACTTACGCCAAGCTCCTCACGGCGGTCTGGGGAGCCGATTGCCGCGAGGAGGTCGAGTACCTGCGCACCTTTGTTCGCCAGTTGCGCAAGAAGATTGAAGACGACCCCTCCAACCCCGTCTATCTCCTCACCGACGTATACGTCGGATACCGCTTTGCCGATGCCCAGATGTTACAAGGAGAATCCGCGGACGCTGCGCCTGATGGCAATCAGCCGGAAGAGATGCCGGGACCGGCAGAGTAGGGAATCGCCTGGATTCCCCTACTCGTTGTAGTGCAGAAGGCTGAAAACGTCGTACTCGGGGAAGCGGTCGCGGCCTTTCAGAAAATCCAGCTCGACGGCGAAGGCAAGCCCGGCAATCTCCCCGCCCAGTTGCTTTACCAGCTTCACGGTTGCCTCCATGGTGCCTCCGGTGGCCAGCAGGTCGTCCACCAGCACCACGCTCTGGCCGGGCTGGATCGCATCCATGTGAATCTCGAGCGCGTCGGAGCCGTACTCCAGGTCATAGGTCACCCGCGCCACAGCAGCCGGCAGTTTGCGCGGCTTGCGCACCGGGACAAATCCCGCATTCAGCCGGTAGGCCAGCGCCGGTCCAAAAATGAATCCCCGCGCCTCGATGCCCAGCACCAGGTCGATTTTGCGGGCAAGATAGTGCGCCGCCAGCGCGTCAATCAGTTGCGCAAACCCGGTCTTGTCCTTCAAGAGCGTGGTGATGTCGTAAAAAAGTATCCCCGGCTTGGGAAAATCCGGAACGGTGCGCACCAACTTCTTGAGATCTTCCACGTTGATAGGCTTGATTGCTTCCTGCATGGGAACGTTTGCTCCTCCATCTGGCTTCAGAACAACTCGGAAACTGCGGGAAGGGAACAGGCGGGGATACGATTCGGCTTCCCGCTCAATTATAGAGTGCAGAGATTGGGGAGCAGGGACTAAGGGACTAGGGACTGAGGGACTAGCCGGTTCGTGTAATTGAGAGGCTCCGAGTGGCAGCGCAATTTGCGAAACTTCGAACTTGAGGCGTCGAGGCAATCGGCAAGACCCCGATGAAATCCAGCGCTAGTCCCTAGTCCCTAAGTCCCTAGTCCCTGTCTCTCTACCACGCCCCATCGATTCTGAAGGAACTGAGATCGGCGGCCTCGGAGTCGTCCAGGTAGTGCTCGACTAGCCGATCCACGCGACTTCCGCGCGGTCCGCGGCGCAGGGTGGCGCGCAGTTCGGCCAGCTCGGCCTGATTGCCCGCGGCCACGACTTCCACATCGCCGTCCTCGGTGTTGCGCACCCAGCCGCGCAGGTCAAGCTCGCCGGCCTCCCGCTGCACGAACCAGCGAAAGCCCACACCCTGCACCCGGCCCTGAATCAGAAAATGGAGAACCATGATAAGCGACCAGTGCCAGTTTTGCAGATGGCGCAAGCGGGACGCAACCCGGAGTGAATCAGCAGCCCAACGCCGCGCGATTTCGCCGCCCGCACGATACACTGAAATCCACCATGGTTTTCGTCCTCGACAACTACGATTCGTTCACCTACAACCTGGTCCAGTACCTGGGCGAGCTGGGCGCGGAGGTGGTGGTCCGCCGCAACGACGAGCTGACGGTGGAAGAGGTTGAGGCGCTGCATCCCGAGCGGATCCTGCTCTCGCCCGGCCCCTGTACGCCCGGCGAGGCCGGCATCCTGGTCCCGCTCATCCGCTACATGGCCGGCAAGGCGCCCATCCTGGGAGTTTGCCTGGGGCACCAGGCCATCGGCGAGGCATTTGGCGGCGAGGTAGTGCGCGCCCGCAGCCTGATGCACGGCAAGACCAGTTCGGTCGATCACGACGGGAAGGGCATTTTCGCCGGCCTGCCCACACCGCTCACCTGCACCCGCTACCACTCGCTCATCGTCGCCGAAAAGTCGCTTCCCGCCGAGCTTGAGGTTACGGCTCGCACGCCCGAATCGAACGGGGCAGCCGGTTCGGTGATTATGGGCCTGCGTCATCGCTATCTGCCCATTGAAGGCGTCCAGTTCCACCCCGAGAGCGTTCTCACCGAGGGCGGACACCAGATGATTCGCAACTTCCTGGAAATGTAACCACCATGCAAGTCCCGTTTCGAGTCTGGATACACCGCGCGAGTCCGATAGGCACGGAATTCCTCCTGGTTTTGAAAGGACACGGCTTCAGCCTCGCCATAAGGCGCCCAAAATGGATAGCGGCTTTGGCCGCGGAGGGAATGCATATTGTTGAAAGGACGTTCCCTCAGGGGCTAAAGCCCCCCGCTTCTGCTCACGCGCTGGTGGCGCGCCTAAAGCCGCGCCCTTTCAAAACACAGGCACGCTCTGATTGGGCGATGCGGCACTCAGAGGGTACCCGGCCGCGCCCTTTCAAAGCGAGACGATTCGGCTCTCCTGCGAGGTTTTCGGCAGACAGGGTGGCTTGCCATTGCTGGTTGGTTGCGGCGATTCTCACGGCTGCACAACTGCTGAGCGCCCAGGCTCCTCAGCCGGTCCCGGATGCGCAGGCGCCTGAAACCACGCCGGCAGCCCAGGCTCCTGCTGCATCCCAGACAGCGCAGGCGGATAAGCTCGCGGCCCCCGATGCCCGCCCTATCGCCATTGTCCCCCTGGACAGCGAGATTTCCGGTTCAGCCGCCGAGGTTACCGGCGATCTTCAGGTCTACAACGGCCGGGCCTTCGTCGCTGCCAACGCAGCCATCACCGCAGGCAGCCAGGCGGCCCATGTCACTCTGCCCTATCGAGGCACCCTGCTGGTTTGCGCTTACACCATCGTCAAGCTTGCTGCCGACTCCAGCGTCCCCGCCGGTCAGGTTCCGGGCCTGCTGTTGGCCATGGACCATGGGGCTCTGGAGATGAGTTTCGCGACGACCTCCGGCGTGAGCCGCAACTCCGACATTCTGCTCACCCCCGACTTCCGCATCCTTATCGCCGGCCCGGGAGCGGCCGAGCTCAAGGTGCGGCTTGGCCCAATGGGCGACACCTGCGTTGACAACGCCGGAGCCAACGCCCCCTATGTGCTGGTTTCCAGCGTTTTCGACGGGGGTGCGTACCGCGTCCAGCCCGGCCAGCGCGTGATGTTCCAGCACGGCAGCCTGCACGAGGTGGTGGACCAGGAAAAGGAGTCCTGCGGCTGCCCGGCCGGCGAACCCAAAGGGAATGAGTTTCCGGTGGCTCAGAGCGAGGGGCTGGCTCCAATGCCTGCGTCTCCTGGCGAAGTCAAGAGCGATGGAGCGCAATCGCTGCCGATTCCCCCCATGGTCTACAACTCCGCGGACCACGCGCCCAAAGGCGCGCCGGACGCGCAACCGGCCGCAACTCCGCCGCCTGCCGCGCCCGCAGCCGAGAAAAAGCCAGGATTCTTGACCAGAGTAGGCCACTTCTTCCGCCGCATCTTCGGCGCAGAGTAACGGCTGCAAGACACCGCCATCGCAGCTTCGCGCCGTTACTCACATTATTGGGCGTTTAGGTTCCTTTTCGATTCGATTCTGTCTGATGTGCAGAACCTAAGGGTATGCTTATTAGAAGGAACTGGAAGGGCTATGAGCATGATTCCCAAGCGAAAACATCGCGCAGCCGGGATGCCTCGTATTGAATCGCTAAAAGTCGAGAATTACCGCGCCTTACGAGACGTAGAGTTCAAGGATCTGACCCCTATGACGGTTCTGTTGGGTCCGAATGGAAGTGGGAAATCCACGGTCTTTGACGTATTCAACTTTTTGTCGGAGTGTTTTCAGTCCGGCCTTCGTCATGCGTGGGACCGTCGAGGAAGAAGCAAAGAACTGAAGACCCGCGGCGCCGTCGGTCCAATCAAGTTTGAGCTTAAGTACAGGGAGCGGCCCGGAAGCCCGGTCATCACCTACGCCTTGGCAATCGACGAAGGGTCGAAAGGACCGGAGGTGGTAGAGGAGTCCTTGAGATGGCGCAGGCAAAGCTACGGTAATCCATTCAAGTTCCTTGAATTCCACCATGGGGAAGGGATCGCTGTCAGTGGGGATGAACCGGATGAGCAGGCCCAGCGAATAAAGACCTCTCTCCGATCTCCCGATCTGATTGCCGTCAATACTCTGGGCCAGCTTTCCGACCATCCCCGGGTTGCCGCGCTTCGTGAGTTCATTACGGACTGGTACGTTTCCTATCTTTCGATTGAAAGAACCAGAGAGCAGCCCGAGGCCGGTCCCCAAGAGCGGCTCAGCAAGAACGGGGACAATTTGCCCAATGTTATCCAGTACTTGAAGGAACAGCACCCCGATCGTCTGGAACACATATTTCAGGTCCTTCGCGAGCGAGTTCCGCGGCTCGAAAATGTGATCAGCGAGCAGATGCCGAACGGCAACCTTTTGTTGCAGATCAAGGACGCACCTTTCGATCAGCCTATCCTTGCCAAATTCGCTTCGGACGGGACGATGAAGATGTTATCGTATCTCACGGTTCTTTACGACCCGGAGCCGCCCCACTTCATTGGGCTTGAGGAGCCGGAAAACTTTCTTCACCCGCGTCTTCTGCCTGAATTGGCCGAAGTATGCCGGGACGCATCAGCAAATTCGCAGTTGCTGATTACCAGCCATTCCCCATTCCTTCTTAATGCAATGAAAGCGAAAGAAGTGCGCATTTTATATCGTGATGAGCGCGGGTTCACGCAGGCTAAGCTGGCGAGCGAAATAAAAGGCATTTCTGAGCAGATTGAACAGGGCGGCAAACTCGGGGACCTGTGGATGGAAGGATTTTTTGGCGTAGGGGATCCGCTTACGAATCACGGTGGGCCGCAAACTTCTGGCAGGGGGCGCGGCTGATGCTGGAGAACGTGATCGCATTCGTGGAGGAGGAGTCAATGGAGGCCGCGCTGACCTCGATTCTGCCCAAGTTGATCCCTGAGGCTTCCTTCCAGGTGATCCGGTTCGAAGGAAAGCCCGATATGCTTCGAAATCTCACAGCGCGGTTACGTGGGTTTCGGTCGTGGTTGCCAGGGAACTGGTTGCTGCTGGCACTAGTCGACCGGGACCAGGATAGTTGTGAGATCCTCAAGGGGCAGACTGGAGGCCATCGCCACGCGGACTGGGCTGGTAAGCAAGAGTTCTGCCCGGCGCGGCTCGCGTTTCCAAGTGGTGAACCGGATCGTGATCGAAGAGTTAGAATCCTGGTTTTTCGGTGACTGGGAGGCCGTGCAGCATGTGTATCCGAAGGTACCTCGAACAATTCCGGGGAATCCGCGATACTCCAATCCCGACGCTGTTGCTGGTGGGACCTGGGAGGCATTGGAGCGGATATTACAACGGGCAGGCTATTTCAAGTCTGGTCTGCGCAAGATTGAGCTGGCCCGGACTGTGTCTCCACACATGGAGCCTTCCAGAAACACTTCGCGCAGTTTTCAGGTCTTTCGGGAGGCTATCAGTGCGGCTTCAATTTCCTGACTGGTTTTGCCCTCGCCTCACATCTCTCTTGCCCGCTCGATGGCCCGGATCACCGCCTGCGCCTTGTTGATTGATTCCTGGTGTTCCAGCTCGGGCACCGAATCGGCCACGATGCCCGCGCCGGCCTGCACGTAGCCCTTGCCGCCGACGGACAGCATGGAGCGGATGGCGATGCAGGAGTCCAGGTTGCCGGAAAAATCCGCGTAGAGCACCGCGCCGCCGTAGGTGCCGCGCCGCGCCGGCTCCAGCTCCTCGATGATCTCCATGGCCCGCACCTTGGGCGCGCCGCTGAGCGTGCCGGCAGGGAAGCAGGCGCGCAGCGCGTCGACAGCGGTGAGTTCCGGCCTGAGCCGGCCTTCGATCGAGCTCACAATGTGCATCACGTGCGAGTAGCGCTCCACGAACATCAGCCGGTCCACCTTCACGCTGCCGAACTCGCTCACCCGGCCCACGTCGTTGCGGCCCAGGTCCACCAGCATCACGTGCTCGGCGCGCTCCTTCTCGTCGTGGAGCATCTCGTCGGCCAGCGCCTGGTCTTCCTTTTCGGTGGCGCCGCGCGGCCGCGTTCCGGCGATGGGCCGGTACTCCACCTTGCCCTTGTTGCACGCGCACCAGCAGCTCCGGCGACGACCCCGCCAGCTCCAGGGTCTCCGCCCGCCTTTGCCCTTTTGGAGGAGTTTTTTGGCTTGTCCGGCAGCCCGCCCAGCGGTCCCTCCGGCGCAAAGCGCAGGAAGAACATGTAGGGGCTGGGGTTGACCGTGCGCAGCGCGCGGTAGACCTGGAAGCTGTCGGTCTCCGGCTCCACGTCGAACCGCTGCGACAGAACTGCCTGGAAGATATCCCCGGCGGCGATGTACTCCTTGGTGCGGGCCACGGCGGCCATGTAGTCTTTCTTGCTGGTCCGGTACTTCACCTTGAGGTGGGCGTTCTTGCCCAGCCCCACCTCTTGCGCTCAGGCAGTTTGGGCAGCGGCTGGGCCAGGCGCTTCTCCAGCTTGTCGAGGCGCTCAACGGCCCGTCCGTAGGCATCGGCAGCCTTGCCGCGGGTCACGTCGGCGGTGACCACCAGCCAGATCTCCTTGCGCACGTGGTCGAAGGCCAGCACCTCGTCGAAGAACAGCAGGCATGCGTCGGGAATGCCCAACTCGTCCTTGGCCAGCGCCGGCAGCCGCTCGATCTGGCGGACGGCATCGTAGGCAAAAAAGCCCACCGCTCCGGCGGTAAACGGAGGCAGCCCCGGCAGCCGCGCTGGTTTGTGCCCTCCCAGCGCCCGCCGCAGCACGGCAAAGATGTCGTCCTCGATCTGGACGGTCTTCCTGCCCTCGGTAATGGTGACCTCGCGCCCGCGCGCCACGATCCGCTTGAACGGGGCCAGCCCGATGAAGGTGTAGCGGCCCACCTGCTCGCCGCCCTCCACCGACTCCAGCAGGAAGCACTCGCGCTCCGGCCAGGCTGCGCGCAGAAAGGCCGAGACCGGTGTTTCCAGGTCGGCGGTCAGGGTGCGGCAAACGGGCACCAGGGTGTGCTCTCTGGCAAGCGCCAGAAACTCCTTGCGGCTGGGCTGAACGGGATGGCTGGAAGCTCTCACAGCCACCAGTGTACCTGTTGAGCTTGGAACTGCGGCAGTTCGGCGTTGCCGCGGCCCGATGCCGGCGTCGCGTCGGAGTTCGGAGATTGATTCCGATCCTCGACCGAGACTTTATGACCGATAATTGGGTGGCGAACTTGACCGGGAAGGGTTGCGAGCGCTGGTTCCGGCGGGCTTGACTCAGACGGGCGTGTGGCCTAGACTCAACGGGGTTTGGGGGGATTGGGCCTGCGCAGTAAAAGCTGCCCAACCGCCAGGCCGGCAACCGGCGGAATCTGACGCGAGAGATGAACGGGCGTCAGATCGCTGCGGTAAGTTTCACGTCGTCAATGACTTGCGAAGGGGTTCTTCAAGGAATCCATTGCCCGGCAATCGGAATTGGAGGAAGTATGTCAGCTAATAATCCCGCACTTACTTTGGACCAGGAGATCAATCCCTGGGAGGCACAAAGCGCGCGGTTCGACTTTGCGGCGCGCAAGCTCAATCTGGATGACGGCTTGTGGAAGCTGCTCAGGACCCCTGCGCGCGAGATCATCGTTCATTTTCCTGTATCCATGGATGACGGCCGCATCGAGATGTTCACCGGCTTCAGGGTGCAGCACAACATCGCCCGCGGGCCGGCCAAGGGCGGCATCCGCTACGCGCCCGATGTGACCCTGGACGAGGTGCGCGCGCTGGCCAGTTGGATGACCTGGAAGTGCGCCGTGGTCAATATCCCCTTCGGCGGCGCCAAGGGCGGCGTCATCTGCGACCCCAAGACGATGAGCCAGGGCGAGCTGGAGCGCATGACCCGCCGCTATACGTCGGAGATCATCGATTTCATCGGCCCGGAAAAGGACGTTCCCGCGCCCGACGTGAACACCAACGAGCAGACCATGGCCTGGATCATGGACACCTACTCCATGCACATGGGCCACACCGTCACCAGCGTGGTCACCGGCAAGCCGCTGACCATCGGCGGTTCGCGAGGCCGCATTGAGGCCACCGGGCGCGGCGTGCAGGTGGTCTGCGACGAAAGCCTGCGCTATCTCAACATGCCCATCGACGGTTGCCGGGTCGTCATTCAGGGCTTCGGCAACGTGGGCTCCAATGCCGCCCGCCTGATGATGGAGCAGGGCTACAAGATCGTGGGCATTGCCGAGCGCGATGGCGGCCTCTACAACTCGGCCGGCATCGATGTTCACCAGCTCGCCGAGTACAAGTACCGCAACGAATCGATCCTGGGCTTTCGCGGCGCCGAAGCCATGCCCAGCGACGAGCTTGCTGGTTTCAGAATGCGAAATCCTCATTCCCGCAGCCACTGAGAACGTGATCACCAGCCGCAACGCCGGCCAGATCAAGGCCCGCATCGTCGTCGAGGGCGCCAACGGACCCACCACCGCCGTAGCCGATGAGATCCTCGCCGAGAAGCGCATCTTCATCGTGCCCGACATCCTGGCCAACGCCGGCGGCGTCACGGCCAGTTATTTTGAGTGGGTGCAGGACCGACAGGGCTACTTCTGGAAGGAAGCCATCGTCAACGAGCAACTGGAAACCATTCTGCGCGACAGCTTCGACGATGTGGTGCGCTACGCCGAGGCCCACAACGTGAACAACCGCATCGCCGCCTACATGCTGGCCATCGATCGTGTAGCCTTCACCATCAGGCAGCGCGGCATTTACGCCTGAAGGGAAAGCGGGCCGGATAGGAAAGGGATGGGCCCGAGGCTCATCCCTTTTTATTGGAGATGAGTGGCGGCATGACTTCGGTGGCCCCGCACTTGTGCGCGAGATTCGTCTGCAACGAAAACGGGATGAACTTTGTCTGTCTCACGCTCCAGATTTGTTTGGTATGCGTCGAACAATAAGGAAGGGAATTCGCAGGCTGTTCGGCGGTGCAATAATGGAGCAGAACCGGGGAGAGTTTCCGGAGCAGCGCCAACCAGATGAATCTGCCCAACTCCATTACGATGAGCCGGATCGTCATGATCCCGCTGCTGCTGTGGATCCTCTCGACCCACTTCCCCTGGCAGGCGCACGGCGAGCAGGAGATCACCGCCTCGGTGCTTTTCGTGCTGGCTTCCATCACCGACGGACTTGACGGCTACCTTGCCCGCAAGCGCGGGCAGATAACCACCATCGGCATGCTGCTGGACCCGATTGCCGACAAGATCATGGTCACCGCCGCGCTCATTGCGCTGGTCGCCTACAATCCCCAGGTCGTCAAGGTCTGGATCGCCGTGGTCATCATCGGGCGAGAGTTTCTGATCTCCGGCCTACGCTCCATCGCGTCATCTGAGGGATTTACGATTCAGGCCAGCGACCTGGGCAAACTGAAGACCGTGGTTCAGATCGTGTCGGTTGTTTCAGCGATCCTGGCGCATCGCTGGGACCATTGGCAGATCGGCGTGCTCGTGATTCCGGTCATGTGGTTTGCCGTTGCCGCCATCTATTTCACCGTTCTGGTTTCCACCGTCTCTGCCATCGACTATTTCATCGGCTTCTGGAAGCAGATCGACCATGCCTCCAAGGACCGCCGCAAGGCCTCGGTCCTGGCCAGCCGCAAGAGCAGAAGCATCCTCTAGCAATCCACTAGAGATGAATCCAGCCGCCTCGAATAAGTTCGAGCGATCCCATGGCGACAACGACCCACAGCAGTATCCCCTGGACGAGAGGCCGCACTCCGACTTCCCGCAGCGTCTTCATCGAGAGCCCGGTGCCGATCAGGTAAAGCGTGACCGTGAGCCCGACGATGCCCAGGTGTTTCAATGCAGGATAGGCCGGCTGGAAAGTGTGAAGGTAAGTATTGGCAACCGCCGCGAGACAGAAGAAGAGGATGAACCAGGGCCAGCGGATTCGAGCCTTGCTCTTCCTCGATATTGCGGTCCCTATCGACATGGGAACAATCCACAGCGCCCGAGCCAGCTTCACGGTGGTTCCTACCGCCAGAGCCACCGCGCCAAATTTCGCCGCGGCGCCTACCACGGAACTTGTGTCGTGGATAGCAAGCGCCGACCAAAGGCCAAATTGGGTTTGCGTCATATGCAGCGCCGTCCCAATGAGCGGAAATGCGAGCAGGGCTACCGAGTTCAGCACGAAAACCGTACCGAGCGAGACCGCAATCTGGTCCTCGCTGGCATCGGTAATGGGAGCTACGGCGGCAATGGCGCTGCCGCCGCAGATCGCTGTTCCCGCCGAAATGAGAAACGAGGTTCTTTGCTCCACGTTGAGGAGTTTTCCCAGCCCCCAACCCAATAACATGGCAAAACTGATGCTCAAGGCCGTATATACGAATCCCGACCGGCCGACGCTAATCACCTGCTGCAGATTCATGCCGAAACCAAGGCCCACCACCGAAACCTGGAGCAGAATTCTGGATAGCTGTTTGGCCGCAAGCTGAAAAGGGTGAGCAAAGGTGAATCCGAAGAGAAGGCCGCAGGCCAGCGCCAGGGGCGGCGACAGCAGACCGCTGGCGGCTAGAACTATTCCGACGAAGAACAGGCTCTTTGACACAGTTTAAGTGTCGCGTCTTGTCGGCGCCTGCGTCCAAGCAGAAGTATTCATGCCCCATTTGCGTTTCTTATCGGGTCCCAAGCGCGCGTCATCTTCGCCGGCGTTCTGCGCGCCCCTGCGCGCGAAAAAAGGAACCTTCGAAACTCCATGGCCAGACCCAGTGGCTCAGGGCCGGATGCATACGCTACCAGAAAATCGCGCTGGATGCGCAATCCTTCAATCTCGACAATCTTGAAGCTGTTATCGAGCCTCAAGTCCTTGGCGATGGCCCAGCGCGAGATGAAGCCAATTCCCAGCCCCGCCTCCACCGCGGATTTGATGGCCTCGGTGGAATCCAGTTCCATCATGATATGCAGCGAGCTTCGCCTTACGCCCTGACGCTCCAGCGCCATCTCAACCACGCGGCGCGTGCCGGAGCCCCGCTCCCGCATCAGCAGCGGCGCGGCGGATATTTCGTTGCAGGAGATTGAGGCGCGCTCCGCCCACTCGTGCGCGGTGGAGACAATCAATACCAGTTCGTCTTTCAGAAACGGCTCGGTCTTCACGCCTCGGCTCCGCGCCGGACCCTCGATGAATCCGAGCTCAATCTTCTGCTTCTCAACTGCCTCCACAATCTGTTCCGTGTTGCCGCTGATCAGCGTGGATTGCACGCGCGGATACTCCCTGCGGAATTCGCCCAAAAGGCGAGGCAGCACATATTGAGCGATGGTCGTAGAGGCGCCCAGAGCAAGGTGCCCGGCATGATCTCCGCTGAGGGCTGCAATATCGTGCTCGGCATGAAGCAGAAGGGAACTGACCTGTTCCGCGTACCCCAGCAGAACCCGCCCGGCAGCCGTCAACTTGATGTGCGTTCCGGTGCGGTCAAATAGTTGCACGCCGAGGTCTTCTTCCAGCGCCTTGATCTGCAGGCTCACCGCGGGCTGGGTCAGGTACAACTCCTCCGCGGCCTTGCGGAAGCTGAGCTGATCGGCCACCTTCCGGAATACAACCAGGCGGAAATTGTCGAGACTCGCCATGAGTGGATTAGAACACCGCTGCCCGCGGCCTGGCGCAATCTAAACTCCCCAGCCGCACGCAGGCGGCAAAACGCTCAGCCTCAGGCCGCGGCAGGCTCGGCGAACGCCAGCTCGATCTTGATCTCCGGCGGCGACAGCAGCGTGTTGTGAATCAGGCAGCAATGCACGGAGCGCATCAGCCCTTCCGTCTGCTCCCCGGTTAGAGCGACAGAGCACACAACATGGATATTGAAGTTGCCAAGCCGCGCAGGCCGCATCAGCTTGTCGGCAGTCACCGATACTTCCACGCCGCTTTGGGCGAGGTTGCGGGTCTTCAGGTATTGCACTGCATAAAAGGCCGCACAGGAACCCAATGAGGCCAACATCAGCTCCGGTGGGGTCATGGCAGAGTCTTCTCCGCCATTCTCCACAGGCTGATCGCAAAGAACCGTATGAGACCGCGATTGAATACTGAACTTTACCTGACCAAGATGCGAAACTTTTACTTCCATAGCTCTCCCCTTCTTCACTTGAAGAAACAAGTTTCGGGGAAGAGACCTGTTTTCAGACCGTGGCCGCAACGCTCTCTGACTCAACCGCAGTCACCATGGCGCGAATGGAGCCAATCACCAGTTCGGGCTCGTCGAGATGGATCCAATGGTCGCTGGCCGGGGCAATTACCTGCTGCACGTTGTCCCCGATGCGGCCAAGATACTCCTGCGACAGCGGCGTTGACTTTCCTGGCGTCAGCACCAGAACGGGAATCTCCCGGATTGGGGCCGCTTCGTGCATTTCCATCACGGTGTCGGGTATCGATTCGATATGACTGCGCATTCCAGCGTAAAAACTTGGACGCGACCAGTGCGCGGCCACCACCGGCCACACCTCGCGCGGCATCTTGCCGACCTCGCTTGTGATCCGCTCCAGTACATGGCGTCCCCCAAGCGAGGTTGCGCCGGCCGATTGCCCAGACAGCTTCTTTGAACGACCGAGCAGGGAAGTGACGGCCAGCCGCGTGAGTCCGCAGAACGCGATCGGCAACGCACACCGGATCAACCGTCTGCCCAGATCGAGCTGCGACTGCTTGCTGGGGTCCAGGGGCGGCCACTCTTCGCAGCGCATCGGATCCACCAGCACCACTCCGGCCACCTCCTCCGGATAAAGCAGCGTATAGCGGCGCATAACCAGCCCGCCGAAGGAATGACCCACCAGAATATAGGGCGGCCTGATCTCTGCTCGCTGCAACAGGTCGTGCAACTCGACGGCAATGTTGCCGGGAGTGCGCGCCGTGCGGCATCGGCTGCTGAAGCCCAGCCCGCTGCGATCGTAAGAGGCGGTTCCGGTGAAGCGCGAGACTGTTTCCTGAATATGCCGCCAATTCAGATTCGTAGCGCCGATGCCGGCTTCAAATAGCACCGTAGGCCCGCCCGACCCCTGCTCCAGCAAGTAGAGCCTGCATCCCTGTCCTATCGTCACCCAGCGTCCGGAGCCGGCATAGCGCAGACGATCGCGATAGCTGCCAATCAACTGATAGATAAACCCAGCGGAGATCAGGACTGCGGCAAGCGAGAGGATCCAGAGAGCTAAGTACATAATCAATCCTGGTAACGTGAGAGTTGGTCAGGGGTTAAGTCCGCGAGGCTGAGCCTTGCATCTGCGCCCCCGCAGTCGCTGATGAGCAGTATTGACCAGGCTTTGCCCGGTTTCCGCCCTCACCAGGGGGTCCGGCCACGCCTCAACCTAACGGCAAAGTCAAAGATAGTCAAGTCCCGTCAAATCTCCCGTTCCTTCCCGCGTTTTCTTCACATATACAGGAAAGTCGATGCTGCGGTCCAGCCAATTGCGAATTCGGCAGTGGCCGGACTGAAGGCTACGGGCTTCGCCGGGGGAAAACGCCGATTTTGCACTAGAATATGGCTTCAAAGCTCGCCCCGGCAAGCCGGAACGAAAAGGGCAACCGCGTTCCCGTGGCTGCCCTTTTGTTGTTTATCCAATAAACGTTCCCGCAACTGAAAGCAGACAGACAACCAGCCACCAAAGAACGCCAGTGGCGAGAAGGGCCGAGTCAGTCGTTTCTGTGGAGCTTTGCCTGGAGTTCTTTCGGTGCTGCCAATGTCCGATTCTCGATGCCTGATCGGGAATCGGACCGCCTTGAAACTAGAAACGACCGCGGCCTCGCGAGCTGCCGCCGCCACCGCCGCTGCCCTTGCGCGCCTGGTAGCAATCCCGGCAGAAGACCGGGCGATCGCCACGCGGCTCAAAAGGCACTGTTGTAGGCTGGCCGCAACCCGAACAAATCACAGGTGTTCCCTGTGCCGGAGCCGAACGGTAGCCGGAGCCCCCCTGATCGTTCTTCTTTGCCTGACGGCAAGTCTTGCAACGTTTTGGGGTCGAATAACCACGTTCCTGAAAGAACGCCTGATCCGCAGCGGTGAAGGTAAAGTCCTGCCCGCAATCGCTGCACGTAAGTTGAATATCTCCGGCCATGGGTCTCCTCGTGGAGATTGTACAGCCCAATCCGGCTTTTGCGCACAAGGATTCTTTTAAATTGAAAAACTTAGACCCAGGGCAGTTTTCGATCCGTGGTTTGCGCCGGCCTGGACAGCGGCCACGGTGTATTTCTCTTCAGAGATTCCCGCCAGCCAGCCAAGACCGGTCAGGCCGATCTCTGCCCCACTTTCGTTCCAAGATCACGACAGGTTCCAATCCCGAATTCGAGGCGGATTGCATTCGTCGCATCGTGGCGGGCGAGAAGCAGTTGTTCCATGACCTGATTCGCCCCTGACTCCCTCCGCACCAGCTTCCCAGGCACGATCGATTCCTGGCGCATCTGATAGCCTTATCAGCGAAATTAGCACAGCGTCGAACGCGGGAGCGAAAGCCGTCACGTCGCCGACCTGGGAGGAAGTGCAATGCAAGCAGCAATTGCAAAGGGAATATTGTGCTGTGCCGTGATAGGAGTTGCAGCCGGCATCGGAACCAGCCTGGCGCGGGCGCAGACGCAGCCCGCACAGAACGCGGTCCTGGCGCTCGATCACGGGTGGCAATTCCGTCAGATCACAGCCGCGGCGCAGACTGCGGAGAGCGGCTGGCTTCCGGCTACCGTTCCCGGAGACGTTCACCTCGATCTACTCGCCAACAAGAAGATCGCCGACCCCTTCTTTCGCGATGACGAGTCGAAGCTGCAATGGATCGAGAACGAGAGCTGGGAGTATCGCCTGAACTTCGACGTAACTCCAGCCTTGCTTTCCCATTCCAACATCGACCTGGTCTTCGACGGCCTCGACGCGGCCTCCACCGTTTATCTGAACGGCGTCCAGGTGCTCGCCGCGGACGACATGTTCCGCATCTGGCGCGTGCCCGCCAAGGGCCATCTGCATGCGGGCAGCAATCTTCTCCGCGTCGTCTTTCCATCGCCTATCAAGGCCGCGGCGGAAGTGGCGGCCGGCGACCCGTGGCAGCCGAAAACCAAAACCGAACCCAAGACCTACATCCGCAAGGCCGCTTATGAGTACGGATGGGACTGGGGACCACGGTTCGTGACCAGCGGCATCTGGCGGCCGGTCCGGCTGGAGGCCTGGAACAAATTCCGTATCGCGGATTTCGCTATCCGGCAGCGCGATGTCAGCAGGGAAGTGGCGCACCTCGATGCGGAGGTCGGAATCCAAGCCGCCAACGCAGGCCCGGCCAGTGTAAATATCGCGGTACTCGCCGGACGGCAAGCCCGTCGCCCTGACCAGCAAGGTTAACCTCCATGCGGGCAACAACGTCATCGATATTCCTATCGAAATTCGTCAGCCCCAGCTCTGGTATCCCGCCGGTTACGGTGAACAGCAACTCTACGAGTTCACCGCGCAGGTGGGTGTCGCAGGTCATTGGGCCGAACAGCGCACCGCCAAGGCAGGCCTCCGCTCCATCGTCCTCGACCGCCATCCCGACCAGTGGGGACGCTCGTTCCAGCTGGTTGTCAACGGCATCCCGGTTTTTGCCAAAGGCGCCGACGTGATCCCCTTCGACAGCTTTCCCAACCGCGTCACGACAGCCGATTATCGCCGCATCCTGGAGTCGGCCCGCGACGCCAACATGAACATGATTCGCCATTGGGGCGGCGGCTACTACGAGACGCGACGAGTTCTACTCCATCTGCGACGAGCTCGGCATCATGGTCTGGCAGGACTTCCAGTTCGGCAACGACTGGCAGCCCGGAACCTATGCCTTCAAGCTCAACATCGAAGCCGAGGCCGAGGACCAGGTGCGCCGCCTTCGCAACCACCCCAGCATCGTAGTCTGGTGCGGCAACAACGAGACCGAGGAGGCGCTCAACTGGGGCGCAAGGGCGACACTGCCTCTGGATGTGAAGTTTCAGATGTGGCAGGACTACCTGACTGAATTCAGCGGCATCCTCAACCGCGTCGTGGCGCGGCTGGATGCTGAAACGCCTTACTGGCCCAGCTCTCCCAGCGCAGATTACGAGGCTGTCACGCCTGCATTTCAGACCGGCGACGACCACATCTGGGATGTATGGCACGGGCGCGTGCCCTTTTCGACTTACGAAACGCATCATTCCCGCTTCGTGACCGAATATGGCTTCCAGTCATTCCCGGAGATGCGAACGATCGAAGCATTCACGGAGCCCGAAGACCGCACCGGCATCTTCACCCCGGTGATGCTGGCCCACCAGAAGAACAACGAAGGCAATTCCATCATCCACGACTATCTGCTCAAGGATTATCCCGAGCCGAAGGACTTTGCCGAGCTTCCTCTACGTGAGCCAGGTGCTGCAGGCCGAGGGCATCAAGATCGGCGCCGAGCACTTCCGCCGCTCGCGGCCTGAGACCATGGGCTCCATCTTCTGGCAGTTGAACGACTGCTGGCCGGTCGCCTCGTGGTCCTCGATCGACTACTACGGCCGCTGGAAGGCGCTGCAATACTACGCGCGCCGCTTCTATGCGCCCATCCTCGTCTCGCCGCACGTCGAGGACGGCTCGCTGAAGGTTTACATCGTCTCCGACAAGACCGAGGCGCGGGCCGCTACGTTAAGGGCGCGCCTGATGGACTTCGACGGCAAGGTTCTGCTGGAGGAAACGCACGCCGTGGAAGTGACGCCGCTTTCGAGCAAGGTCTATCTCGACTGGCCGCTCAAGAAGCTCACCGATGCCGGCGCGGCTGACACCTCGCGCGTCTTCATCGTCGCCGATCTCACCGTCGGCGGAACTCAGATCTCGCGCAATCTCGTCTACCTTGCGCCGGTCAAGGAGGTTCACCTGAAGCCGGCCATGCTCAAGGCGGAGACCGCGGGAGCAAACGGAAGCTACAGAATCCGCGTTACCTCTCCGGTGCTGGCGCGCAGCGTCTATCTCTCCTTCGGCGATCTCGATGTAAAGCTCTCCGACAACTACTTCGACCTGCTGCCGGGAGAGACAGCGGAGATCGACGGCCACCAGCGCAGCCACTCTCGAGGCTCTGAAGGCGCAGTTGAAAGTCATCTCGCTCACGGATGCCTTTGGAGTCGAAGACCGGCGCACCACTGTGAATGCGGCCCCATAAACGCGGCAAGGAGCGGGTGTCACGAATCGCTCTTTTGAGACCTGGGGAATCGCGAGGTTCAACCTGCTTCAGCCAAAGTCAAAAGGGCCGGAGCATCCCGCCCCGGCCCTTTTGCTCGCTCGCAACAACTCAGAATGTGAATGCGGCCATGACGAAGATGCGCCGCGCGGCCGAACCGGACGGCGAGGCGAAGAGTCCACCGGCAAGACTGGTCGATTGGCCAAAGCGGGCGCCCGGCCCGGTAATTCCTGTGGCCGAATTGAAAGTTGGCGCCACGCTGCCCGACGGATTTCCATAGTCGATGTCATTGAACAGGTTCAAGGCCTGCGCGCTGAAGGTCAGCGAGTATTTGTGGCCGGTGTTCGACATTCCGCCGCGACCGCCTCCGCCGCCAAAGCCGCCGCCACCGCCCCCACGGCCGCCTCCACCGCCCCCACGGCCGCCGCCGCCAAAGCCGCCGCCACCGAAGCCACCACCCGGACCACCGCCGCCAGGGCCACCACCACCGGGACCGCCGCCCGCGCCTTGCGCTGCGCCGTTTGCGGACACGATCTTGGGCCCGATACCGAAAGCGCGGCTGACGCGCAGGTTCACCGCCACCGCGGCTGGCCCGGTGCCTAACTCGGAAGGAAGGATGGTCTCCCCGGCCTGTGGAATGGAGTCGAGGCAGCCGAACGAGGTAAGCGCGTATTGCGAGACAGATGCAGTGGCGGCGCAATCTGACGCCGAAGCCGCAAACGAGGGCCGGTCGTTGAAGAAGTTGTCCCCGGTCAGGTCATTCTCAGTCGTGATGTTGAATGGCCTGCCCGATTGCGCAATGAGAAATGGATTGAACGTAATTGCCCACGGTCCGGTGTAATTCCCCATAAGGAAGATCATGTTCCTTCTTACGAACCCAGCGCGACCGTAGTCCTGGGTCAGGTTGTAGGAGTTCGATGCCGTCCCGGTGTCGCCGTTGGCAAAGTTCAGGGTGTAGAAGCCGATCACGCTGAAGTTAGGCGAGAAGCGGGCATTGACATTCACAATCAACTGGTTCTGCTTGAAGACCGCCTCGGGATACATCTCATCGATGATTCCCAGCGATGGATTCGGCCGAACCCCCGTCAATGTAGCGCTCCCAAATTGGTACGTGCCCGGCAGGTAGGCATTCGCGTCGCGCGTGTCCATCTGGTGCACGCCGAAGGAGTGGACATAGGTGAGCGTGGCCGTCACGGTCTTGGTCACCTGGCGCTCCAGGCTGGATCCAAACTGTTCCATATAGGGTGAGCGGTAAGTGTGCGAAACCTCGTCGATCTGATGGGCAATGGCAGTACCCGTGCCGCAACTGGCCAGGTTGATGGAGCTCAGGCTGGTCGCGTTGAAGCAGGTGGGGTTGCTGATCACCGTCTGGGTCTGGGTGTTGGCGCCGCCATTCAGCCGTTCCAGCGTCATCAGGCTGCCGATGCCGAAGCGGTCATAAAAGAAGCCATAGCCGCCGCGCAACACGGTCTTGGCTACCTTCCCCTTCTTGTGCCCGTCCAGCGCATAGGCGAAAGCAAAACGCGGGCCCCAGTCGCTGTGGTCCGCCATGTGGTTCTGCGCCTCCCAGCGCAGGCCGCCGGACAGCGTCAGGAATGGATTGGCCTTCCAGTCGTCCTGAAAGAAGAGCGCGGCGTCGAAGACATTGCCCAGAAACGCCTCTTTGCCGGTGGTGTAGCTCAGCTTGTTGGGCAGCCCGCCGGCCGCGGCAATCTGGGCAAAGGTCTCGTTCGCGGCCAGACCGTTCAGCATGGTCACATAGGCGGCCAGGGTGGGAAAGCTGAAGCTGCCGTTGAAGCCGCTGTTGGACGAAATGGCGTCGCGATTGTCGCGCAGCCAGGTCCCGAACTTGATCGCCTGTGCGCCCACCGACATGGTGGTCATGTTCTGCAGTTCCAGGTGATCGGAATGATCGTTCGAGCTGCCCGGTCCCACCGCCGCTGAAGTATCCTCCGACACCGACGGTTGGCGCCGTGCTCACCGGCGTCGTGGAAGAGTTGGAGCGCCGGTACTGAAAGCGGGTTTCGTTCACGATGTGGTCGTTGATGATCTGCGAATCCATCAGTTGTACGGAGTCTTCTGAAGAGGACGAGCTCGTGGCCAGTGATGGGCAACGATGTTCGAGCCCAGATTTCCGCTGGAACTGCTGTGCTCGAACTGGTAGCGCAGAGTCAGCGTGTTTTTCTGTCCCAGTTGCAGGTCGAGGCGCGGCGAAACCTCGATGCGCGTTTGCGGGGTAAAGAGGCCGCCGGAGATGATGCCTTGTGTGCAGCCTCCTCCCGTGCAGAGCCCTCCAGTACTGTTTACCGCGGTATTCGCTGTGTAGATGCTGTCGTCCTGGCTGTCACGGCCTTCCACGCTGAGGAAGAATGAGGATTTCTTGTTGATCGCTCCGCTGATGGTTCCGTTGTACTGGAAGCTGTGGTACGGGGCGATTACCTTGGTGAACGGGTTGCCGGTGTTGAACGCGTTGTCGTTGCCCTGTCCGAAGAAGCGGCCGTGCAGGACATCGGTTCCAGGCTTGGTGAGAATCTCGATGCGGCCATAACCGATGTGGTCGAATTCGGCCGAGAAGGGATTCTGGTTGATGCGAATCTCGCGGATTGCCGACTTCGGCGGCAGCGTCCCGCCGGTGAACCCGTCAATGTAAATCTGCCCGCCGTTAGGCCCTGCCGAAGGACCGGCCAGCGCCGTCAATTCGTTCGACAACTCGTCCGGATCGTCGGAAAGCGCATCCAGGTCCTTGCCTTTGAGCACGATTGCGCTGGCGTTGCTGCCGGCATCCACGCTCACCTGGGGCGCTCCCTCTTCGTCTGAAACCGTAACGCTCTGCTCCTCGACTTCGATCGCCATCGAAATATCCACGCGCTTCGACTGGCCGGCCGCAAGCTGGAGTGTCGGTGAAGTAAAAGGAGCAAAGCCGTCAACGGACGCCTGCACGATGTAACTGCCTGGAGCCAGTCCGGTCACAGCATATGTACCGGCGGCGTCGGAGGTCGTGGTCCTCTGCGTCACGCCCAGCGCGTTGGTGATGGTGATTTTCGCGCCCGGGATCAGCGCCCCTGTCGGGTCCGCGATATGTCCACGCAATGTGGCAGTTCCCGTGCTTGGCGCCGGGCTCTGCGCCTGTGCCGCCATGAAACCGGCAAAGCCGATCGAAACGGCAACCACAAAATGCATTAAGCAGTGAAATCTCGAATACACGTGACCCCCATCTCGTTCTTGAATGAATCCCTTTGTATGGCTGCTATTGAGCCACGTCCGGCGCTCCTGAACTCAGACTCCAGTTGAGCAGATTCTGGCTCGCCGCTGGGGCCTGCAGCAAGGGTTCGACGCCCGCCAATATTGTGATTGCGGAAACTCCCGATGCATCCTCGGTGGCAACCACCATCACCGCTTCGCCCTTCGACAGCGCGGGGAGCTGAATCGCGGGCGCGCGGCTGAGCATCTGTTGGGCGTCGAACCCGCCCCCACCGCCGCCATAGCTGGCGCGTTGTCCGCCGGCTTGGCCGCCACTGCCGCTCGCCTGGCCGCCGCCAGGCTGTCCCTGACCACCTGCCGCGCCGCTCCTGCCGCCAAAGCCGCCAGCGTTCCCATTCAGCACCGCCGCCAGCATGGTTGCCATGCGATCAGGCAACTGCCGCATCTGCGTGTCCGCCGCGACCTTGATCGTGACCTGCTTTTTGGTGGTCAGATCCTTCACCACCAGTGTGGATCCGGCGATATCGATGGAGACAATGAGTCCTGAAACATTGCGGAAAGTGCCCGATACCACCTCTTCCGCGGTCATCTCCGCTCCATCCGCGCTCTTCGTGCCCCGGGCCCTTAACTGGTCGCCGGCATGAATCGAGTCGATGGGCGCCGCCTGCGCCAGGTCGTAGCGCACCGATGCCGGCGCGTAACGCTTCAGTATGGTTGTCTTGGCGACGCGGATGGTGATCGTCTTGGCTGCCGTTCCGGCCCCGGTTGTCAACACAATGGCGCCGGCTGAGCTGTCAACGCTCTTCACCAGTCCGCCTATGCCATTCTGTTGCCAGTCTTCCCGCTGCTGCTGTTGCTTCTGAGCCAGGTCCGCAGCTTTGACGGTAACGATCTGCAATGCCTGCGCTGTGCCCTCCGGCGCCTTGGGATCGAGCCACACCAGCACACGGTCTCCGGTGGCCAGATCGCCGAACTGGATTGCAACCGCCTTGCTCAGATCCTTTTCCCCAGGCGCGATGCGCTTGATGGCTGCTGTTGCCGGGACGTCAACCTCATGTACCTCGCCGGCGTCGGTCTTCGCCGTAACAGTTGTCCCGCTGATGGCGGTAACCGTGCCCAGAAACTTCGAAACCGCTTGCGCGTGGACCGGAACTGCCGAGGCCAGCAGCGCCGCCAGCAGCACGATCAAAGCCGGAACGCAAATCTTCATCTTGCTCTTCATAAAGCCGTTCTCCACCGCCCAGTATTCCACAGACTGCCGGCAACAAGCAGGCCATTTCTATTCCTGTAGACGAACCATCGAGGCAAAAGGTTGAAGCGCTGTTTCAGACTGTGGCGGGTTGGTCGCGCAATCGCCTGGAATAACGATAAGAAGTTGTTTATCTGCAATTTATAGGGTGCAGAATCTCAACAGAATTCTATGTTTTCAGCGCCTCGCACCCGCGAAGCGATCCGCTGTTCAGTCTGTACCTCAAGGGAGCCGGCTGCATAGGTCTATCTCGCCAGTTCGGCCGTCTCCAGAAACGCATAACTGCCCGATGGCGCGGGATTCACATTGGTCAACCTCCGGTTGTGAACCACGATCGTATCCAGGTACCAGAGGTTGATGGCGGGCAGATCGCGGGCCAGAATCTGCTGCGCTTCCACGTAATCCGCGCGGCGCTTCGCGCTGTCCTCGTTTTGGGCAGCATCATCAAGCAGTGCGTCCAGCCCGGCATCCGAATAGTGGCCGCGATTGGCGCCCTGGGGCGAGAAATTTGAGGTTAAAAAGGCGTAGCTGAAGATGTCAGGCTGTTCGTTGCCCCCGATCCAGCGCAGCGAATACATCTGAAACGCGCCCCTGGTAACGTCGGAATAGAAGGTGGCAAACTCGTAGCTGCGCAAATCGAGCGCAATTCCAACTTTGGCCAGTTGCTGTTGCAGGACCGCGGCCAGCAGGCGAGTTCCTTCGTCGTTGCTGGTCTTCATCGCCAGGTGAAAGCGGATGCCGTTGCTGCTCCGCCCGTGCCCGGAGGCATCCAGCAACTGCTCCGCGCGCGCCGGATCGTAGTCGTATCGCGGCACATTGCTGGAGAATGCCCAGTGGCTCTCGGGCAGCAGGCTCAACGCCGGTTGCGCGTGGCCGCGCAGCAAGGCGCCTATGATCAGATTGCGGTCGATCGAGAAGGCAATTGCCTGGCGCACACGCACATCCTGGAGCAGGGGGTCGCGCAGGTTGAACGCCAGGTATTGAATCTCAGTGCCGCCCGTTTCTTCGAGGCGCAGATTGGGGCGAGCGGCCAGCACATGCAATGAATCCGTGGGCAGGGAATTAACGGCTACGTCGCCGGAACCCTTTTCGAGTTCAAGCGACTCAGTGATGGCGTCGGGCACCACCGCGAAGCGTACCCGCTCCAGCTTCGGCACCGCGGTCCAGCTCAGTGAATTGCGCTCAATGACAACGTCCTGGTCGATCTGCTGGCTCACAAACCGGAACGGGCCCGTGCCCACCGGATGTTTCCAGAAGTCGCGCCCGCTGCCTTCCGGAACAATCCCCATGGCGCCGGTGGAGAGATTCCTGAGCAGGAAATTGTCAGGATGCTTCAAATGAAACACCACCGTCAGCGCGTCGCGAGCTTCCACTGACTCGACCGAAGCATAGGCCGCGGCCTTGGGCGAGATCACCGCACTGGTCCGGATCGAGTTTATGGTCCACACCACATCGCCTGCGCTCAATAAACGCCCGTCGTGGAAGCGAACCCCGTCACGCAGGTGAAAGACCAGCGTCGCGGGGTTGGGCTGCTCCCAGCTGGCGGCCAATGCCGGCGTGAATTGGAAGTTTGCATCGTGGTCCACCAGCCCGTCGAACAAAAGCGCGTCGATTCGCTGCGACTGAGCATCGGTGCCGATCCGCGGATCGAGGTTCGACGGGCTACTCTCGATCAGGAAAACCACCGTTTGCGGATCCCGCTGCGCCGAATGGCATCCGGCGAGAGCCGTGAGCGCAATCAGCGCAAGCAGCCTACGCATACGTCACCTGGCCCAGAATCACAGCCCTCGCCGCCCCCGTAGCCGCGGGAACGTTTCCGGGCAAATGGCGCCAGGTTTGCCACGCCAGAAGCGCAAACGCCGCCGCCTCCTTCGCCTCTGCCGGCAAACCGAACTGCTCGCTCGCTGCCAACTCGCATCCCAACGGCTCCAGGCGCTGTGCCAGCATAGCCATCAGCGTCGTATTGCGCGCTCCACCGCCGGAGACAATGTAGTCCACAGCGCGCCCTCTCATTCGCGGTAGCACAAATCGCTTGTAGCTCACTGCAATGGTCTCGGCAGTCAACGCGGTCGCGGTGGCCAGCGCATCTTCAGGCTTACTGCTGAGCCGCTTGCACGAGGAAAGGAACTTCGCTGCGTACTCCCTTCCAAACTGCTCCCGTCCCGCCGTACGCGGAGGCTTGAGACGGAAGTACGGATTCCGCAGCGCCGCGGCCAGCACCGGCTCAAGCACCGTACCCGCTGCGGCAAGCGCTCCGTTGCGATCGAACGGCTTTGAAAACAGTTGTTGCGACAGGGCATCAATGACCATATTGCCAGGACCGGTATCGAACGCAATCACTCGCTCGGCGGTCGCCGCGGCCGGAATCGCCGTAAGGTTGGCGATGCCGCCGATATTCTGCAGCACCCGCCCCCGCTTCGCATCCGCGAACAGCACGTAGTCCAGCAGCGGAACTAACGGCGCTCCCTGTCCGCCGGCCACCATGTCCGCGGGACGAAAGTTCGAAACCACAGGAACCCCAAGCGCAGCGGCAATCACCGACGCCTCGCCGGCCTGCCACGTACAGTTGAAACTCCGCCCCGCATAAGCCGCTGGGCGGGCCTGATGAAAAAGCGTCTGCCCATGGCAACCGATCAGGTCCAGTTTGCCCGGTCCGAGCTTCACCTTATTCAGCTTCAGCGTAGCTTGCACAGCCTCAGCGTAAGCCAGTCCCAGCCGCCAGTTCAGCCGCGCCAGCTCCGCCGTCGAAGTCGAGGCCGCATTCATCGCCGCCAGCACCGCCCGCCGCAGTGCTGCAGGAAAGGGAAATTCCTCATGCGCCAGCAACGTAAGCCTCGGACTTGTCGGGTGCCCCACCCTCGCCGCGCTCTTGTATTTGCGGCTACGGTGGGTTTCATCGGCAATTCGCACCACGGCCACGTCAATTCCGTCTGCCGACGTTCCGCTCATGACGCCCGCTACTGTCATTGCCGTCGTTCTCATGCGGTTTGCACCTCCGCGGCAGGCTGGGACTTCGCAATCGTTTCTCCGAAGCGCAGAATCCGCGCCCGCAGTGCCTCAAACTTCTTTGCTGAAAGCGCCGGCGCAACTCCGCCTGCAAACAGCCTCGCCCTCAGCCGCGCAGTTCGCCTGGACCGCGCCAACATCAGCCCGGCAAAGCCTCTCGACCGCTCGCCTTCCGCAATCAGCGCCTCATAGGCGCGCAGAATCAGTTCCGGACTGTGGCAGATCTCCAGCAAATCCATCCCCGCGCGAACAGCCGCAACCGCAGCCTCTTCCATGGGCATGAATTTAAGAATTCCGCCCATCTCGAGATCGTCTGAGAATGCAATCCCGCGGTACCCGATGCGCCCGCGCAGCACCGTCGAAATCCAGTAAGGCGAAACACTCGCCGGCCGTGCCTTGGACGGCGTCTGGGGATAGGCTGCGTGATTCACCATCACCATCGGCAGCTCATCGCGCAGCTCTCGATAAGGCGCCAGGTCTTCGCGCCAAAGCTCACGCCCGCTGCGGCGAATGGCCGGAGTCTCAGAATGCGAGTCGCGCGTTCCCCCGCCGAGTCCTGGAAAATGCTTTCCGCAACCCACTACGCCCTTTGCCGCCAGCCCGCTCAAAAATCCGCGAGCATATTCCACCACTCCTGCCGCCGTCGCAGCCGCGCTCCGCGTTCCCATCACCTTGGCTGATTCCGGCAGCCCCAGGTCCAGCACCGGCGCCAGCGTGGTGTTGAAGCCGAATGCATTCACCGCCTGCCCCACCAGTTCCCCATGCTCCCGCGCCAGCCCAGTTCTGCCCATTCGCGGGTGCCCCAGGTCCCGATTTTGGGACCTGGGATTTACCGAACCTGATCCAGCCGCCCTTGCCACAGCCTGCGCCGAAGGCAAGGGCGCCAGCGCATCCCGCAGCCGGTCCACTGTCCCGCCCTCCACATCCACGCAGCGCAAACTGTGCGCCGAGCCGAGCCCTGTAGCCTCATTCAGCAGCGCGCGCGTCTGCCGCGCATCGGCAATATTGCGCCGGAACAGAATAATCCCGGCCGGCCGCACCTGCCCGAGCCAGGCCCGTTCCGGGGCGGTCAACTCCGTGCCCTCAAGCCCCACCACGAGCAGGCTTCCCGCGGCCCGCCGCAAACTCGCCGTCATCCCCGCTCCTTCAGTTCCTGCTGAAGCTCCTCCAGCAGATTCAGCGCCTGCAGCGGCGTCAGCGAGTTCACGTCCGTAGCCTCAATCCGATCCACAATCCGCTGCGACAACGGCGTAAAGATCGTCAACTGCATCGGCTCCGCGGCCGTTTCCACCTGCACGTTCTGCCGCTCCTGCCTTTCGTGCTGCCGTAGTACGTGCCTGGCGCGCTCAATCACCGCCGCGGGCAATCCCGCAAGCCTCGCCACGTCGATCCCGTAACTCTTGCTCGCCGCGCCCGGCTCGATGTTATGCAGAAACACGATCCCGCCCGCAGCCTCTTTCACGCCCACGCGCAGATTGCGCACCCGCGGCAGCTTCTCGGCCAGCATCGTCAATTCGTGGTAGTGGGTCGCAAACAGCGTCCGCGCGCCGGTCTCCGCGTGCAGAAACTCCACCGTCGCCCAGGCCAAGCTCAGCCCGTCGAAGGTCGCCGTCCCGCGCCCCATTTCATCCAGCAGAATCAGCGACCGCCTGGTTGCCGTATTCAGAATCGTCGCCGTCTCGGTCATCTCCACCATGAACGTCGAGCGGCCCCGCGCCACGTTGTCGCTGGCCCCGATGCGCGTATAAATCCGGTCCACCAGGCCAAACCGCAAGCTCTCCGCCGGCACAAAGCAGCCCATCTGAGCAAGAAGAACCAGCATGGCCGCCTGGCGCAGATATGTGCTCTTGCCGCCCATATTCGGACCCGTAATCAGCAGCAGGCTGGGCCCGGCAACACCCGTTCTTCGGCGGCTGCATTTAAATACAGGTCGTTGGCAATGAATCGCCCTTCGCGCGTCTCCTCCATCCACTGCTCAATCACCGGATGACGCGCGGCCACGGCCTCGATCACCGGGGCTTCATCAAGCCTCGGCCGTACGTACCTTCGCCCCGCAGCCAAATGCGCAAAGTTGGCCAGCAGGTCCGACTCCGCCACAGCCGCCGACGAGCGCCGAATCCTGCTTGCAGCCTGCAACACAGTTTTCCGCAGCTCTGAAAGAATCCGCTTCTCAATCTCGATCGACCGGTCATGCGCCGTCAGAATCTTGCGTTCGTATTCCTTCAGTTCCGGCGTCGTAAACCGCTCCGCATTCACCAGCGTCTGTTTGCGCTCGTAGTCGGCCGGAGCCAGCGCCAGGTTGGCCTTGGTAATCTCGATGTAATAGCCAAACACCGAGTTATACCGCACCTTCAGCGATCCAATTCCCGTCCGCTCCCGTTCCCGCTCTTCGATGGCCGCGATTGCCTGCCGCCCGGTCGTCGAAATTGTCCGCAGTTCGTCCAGCTCCGCATCCACGCCGGCCGCGATCGCGCCTCCATCAACCAGCGTCAGCGGAGGCTCCTCTACCAGCGTTCGCTCAATCCGCGCGGTCACGTCTTCGAGCGTGTCCAGACGCGCTGCTATCGCGCGCCACTGCCCCGCCTTCATCGCATCGAGCGCGGTCTTCAGGCCGGGCAGCCTGCGCAGACTCGCCGCCAGCGCCCTCACGTCCCGCGGCCCCGCCGAATCCAGACTCAGCCTGGCCAGCAACCGTTCCAGGTCCAGAAGTCCGTCGAACGCCCGCCGAATCTCCTCCCGACGCAGCAAGTCTCCATGCGCCTCGCCCACAGCCTCGTAACGGGCCTCCAAGACCTCCGCATCCATCAGCGGCCTCAGGATTGTTGCGCGCAGCAACCGCTTGCCCATCGGCGTCCGGCACTCGTCCAGCGTATGAAACAGCGTCGCCCTCGCGTCCTGCCCCACAAACAGCGGCTCCACCAGCTCCAGATTCCGCACTGTCACCTGGTCCAGTTCGAGCGCCGTCGAGTGCTCCTCGAAGCGCAGCGAATCCACGTGCAGCGCTTCGTTCTTCTGCGTCGTCCTCACGTAGTGCAACACCGCCCCGGCCGCAATGGCCGCTGCTTCGTGCCCCACCAACCCATACCCTTCGAGCGATCGCACTCCGAGTTGCCGCTCCACCAGCGGAACCGCAAAATCCCGCGTCCAGACCCAGTCTTCAACCCGTGTCCGCGCCGGAATACGTTCCAGCGCCGCCGGCAGTTCCGCGCTCGAAGCTACCAGCACCTCGCTCGCCCCCGCCATCAGGATGGAGTCGACAGCCAACTGCCGTGCATTCGCGCCCTGAAACTCTGCCGTCCGAAATTCCCCCGTCGAAACGTCCAGCAGCGCCACCGCACAAACCGTCTGTGTCCGGTTCGAGTGCTTGCCGGATGCGGGTGCGTCAGATGTTTTGAAGGGTACGGGGTTCAGCCCGTACATTGAATCAGCGGAGCGATCGTGGGCTTTAGTCCCTGAGGGAGTTTTTTCCGCGGCACCACCCGCCTCAAACAGCGCAGCCAGAAAATTGTTCTGATCCTGCCCCAGCGCATTATCCAGCGCCGTTCCCGGCGTCAGAACCCGCGTTACCTCCCGCCGCACGATCTTCTTGGTAAGCTTGGGGTCCTCCATCTGGTCGCAGATGGCGATGCGGTAGCCTTTACGCAGCAGCCGCGTCAGGTAGCTCTCCACCGCATGATAGGGAACCCCGCACATGGGCTGATTCCGCTCCCGGTCCCGCGCCGTGAGCGTCAACTGCAGTTCCCGGCTCACCACGACGGCATCATCGTAGAAAAGCTCGTAGAAATCTCCCATCCTGAAAAATAGCAGCGCATCGGGATTCTCCCGCTTGGCCGCCGTCCACTGGCGCATGAACGGCGTGAGTTCAGCAGGAACCTTGTCCAAAGGAGGAGCCGGCGTCGCGTCAGCAGGACTCTCGTCCAAAGTGGTAAAGCGCGGAACGCCGGATTGGGGGTCTTCTTTGATCACGTTGCCTTCAAGAGTATCGCGGCGGGACGGGGGAGCGGTAGGATGCAACATCGACAACACGGCGCCAGCACCAAAGTCTGAAATGAAGGTATACTTCGATGTGTGGAGATCACGTTCGACCCACGGAAGAACGAACGCAACCTCCGAGAACGTGGGCTGAGTTTCGAGATGGTGGAAGAGTTTGATTTCGACTCCGCAGTCTACACCGTCGATACGCGTAAGGATTACGGCGAAGTGCGCACGCGGGCCCTTGGGCTTATTGGAGATAAGCTATTTGCGCTGGTCTTTACCACGCGCGGCGCTGCTCTCCGGGTTATCAGTCTGAGGAGGGCTAACCGCAAGGAGCGAAATCGATATGAAAAGACCAAACCCTGAGTTGATCGACGCCGATAATCCGGAATGGACCGAGGAAGACTTTGCAAAAGCGGTTCCACTCTCTGGCCTCCCAGCGGAGTTGCAGAATCTGCTCTCCTCACCTAAGCAGGAGAGGAAAGAGACAGCCTCCCGATCCACCCGCAAGCCCGCAGCCTGAAATCTTGCCCCACCAAACTGCCTTCTCTGCGAACAGGTCAATCCCGCTAACGGCGTATCTCGGGTTCTCGAGCCCGTCGCATAGAAGTTCGAGATGCGCGTCGCACTTTAGCGGGTGCTGTCTCCCAGGCACATATAGTTGTTTGCTGCGCGCGCACCTCCTGGAAATGCTCCGTAACAATAACAAACTAAATTGCTTAACCATGTTTTCAAAAATCGCGAAATTGCGCAAAAACCCGCTTATATCTCGACGCGCTCAACCAGGAATAAACGACTTATGAGCCGCAACAAGAAAGACCGCCCTCAAAATCGGCCCCATTGCCCAATTTTGTCAAAATTTGGTGCATCTCCGCATGCACACTTGCCGAGACGTTTTCGGGGGGAAGATTTACTCTGGAGTTAACAGCCCGGCTGGGGTTTTCTGACGGGCGAGAGCGCGCAACTGATCCCAGATCCCTGACGATTGATCGCCGCTTTAAGTGATTTGGATCACAGTCTGCTGCGCCTAAACGCTTTAAGGTGAAGATCGAAATGTACCTCCTTTGGCTTCGAGTTGCGGCTATCCTCTATGCGGCGGCGGCGATTACCGTCTTCCCGGCCGTGCTCTATGGCATCGTCCGTTGGAGGAAGACCTGCGTTCACCTGGGCGGAATGGCCTTCTTCTTCCACTTCGTTTCCGTGGTCGAGATGTTGGTTCAGGCCCATCACTGGATGCCGGTCACCGTCCGTGAAATCGAATCTCTTCTGGGCCTCGCCGTGGCTGGCCTGTTCTTCCTCGTCTGGTGGCTCTACGACGCCATCTCCCTTGGTATCTTTGCCTTGCCGGCAACATTCTTCCTGGTGTTTGTTCCCGCATTGGGGCCCGATCGCTACACATTTCCCTCAGAAGGGGTGCGGAATAGCTGGCTGGTCGCCCACATTGCAGCCCTTCTCCTGGCCTACGCCGCCCTCTGCTTCAGCCTGCTGTCCTCAATGCTTTACCTGGTGCAGGAGCGCCGCATCAAAGCCAAGCCGAAGCCGGGAGAAAGCTCCTGGGGCGCCGCTTGAATGGCTGCCGCCTCTCGACACCCTGGAACGAATCGCCCTGGCAACTCTCGAGTTCGGCTTTCCCTGCATGACCGTCGGCCTGGTTATCGGCTCCGTCCTGGCCCAGGAAACACCACTTGGCGCAGCGTATTTCCTTGATCCGAAAGTCATTGCCTCCTTCATCAGTTGGGGAGTCTACGTCCTGCTACTCTTCGTCCGCCGCAGCGCCGGCCTGCGCGGACGCAAGGCCGCCTATTTCGTCAGGCGCCGTCCTGGTCGTCATGATGGCCGTCTGGGCCGCCAACCTCTTCAGCCATGTTCACAGGTTCGGTCCGCAATGACACTTGCCCTCATAGGAGTGAACCACAAGACCGCGCCCATCGAGCTGCGCGAGCGCATTGCCATCTCCCGCGAGGGCCTGCCCGAAACCACCCGCGCCCTGGCCGGCATGCCCGGTGTAATCGAGTGCATGATCGTCTCCACCTGCAACCGCGTGGAGCTGCTGGCTGCCGTCGAGTCTCCGGATATCGATTTGACCGGCTTTCTCCATAGCTACTTCGGCCTTGATCCCGCGCTTCTGGCCCCGCATATCTACGAACACCGCGACCAGGAAGCCGTCCGCCATCTCTTCCGCATGGCCGCCAGTCTGGACTCCATGGTGGTGGGCGAGCCGCAGATCCTGGGTCAGGTGAAAGAGGCTTTTGCCGTCGCGAAGGCTTCGGGCACCGTGGCCGGACAGCTCGAACACCTGCTCCAGAGCGCCTTTGCCGCCGCCAAGAAGGCCCGTTCAGAGACCGGCATCGGTTCCAATTCACGTCTCTATCGCCTCGGTCGCCGTTGATCTGGCGCGCAAGATCTTCGGCTCGCTGCAAGGGCGGACGGTTTTCCTGGTCGGAGCCGGCAAGATGAGCGAACTGGCCGCGCGTCATCTGGTCCAGCAGGGAGCCGGCGCAATTCTCGTCACCAATCGCACCCACGAGCGCGCCCGCCGCATGGCCGAGGAGTTTCAAGGCAGCGTGGTTCCGCGGGTGATCCCATTCGAGCAGCTTTATGAGGCGGCCAGCAGCGCCGACATCGTCATCAGCTCCACCGGCGCTCCTCACCACATCTTCCGTCCCGAGCACGGACAGGCCTTCCTGCATCGCCGCCGCAACCGCCCCATGTTCTTTATCGACATTGCCGTTCCCCGGGACGTTGACCCGGCGATGAACAAGCTGGACGGCATCTTTGTCTACGACATCGACGACCTGCAACAGGTGGCCTCAGCTCACATGGAGGAGCGCAGCCGCGAGGCCAGGGACGCCGAAGCGCTGATTGCCGGCGAGGTCGAGCGTTTCCACCAGCGCCAGCGCACAGTGAATCTGGCGCCGGCAATCGTTGCCCTGCAGCGGAAGGCCGAGGAGATTCGCCAGGGCGAGCTGCATCGCATCCAGGCGCGGTTGGGGACCCTGACCGCCGAGCAGGCCGCTGCTGTGGAAGCGCTCACACGCGGCCTGGTCAACAAGTTTCTCCATCCGCCCATGCAGGCCATCAAGCAGGCCGCGCGCGAGGGCGATTCTGCCCGCCTCGACGCGCTTTGCGATGCCTGGTCCGTATCCGCCGATGCAACCCCGGAAAACGAGCGGCAGGTTCAGAAACCGACGCCCAGTCCGGCAGGTTCTGAGCAGGTGAGAGCTGAGCGCGAGAAGGCAAGCGAGCCGGGCGTGGAGATTCGCCGATGAATCTGCGCATCGGGAGCCGTGGCTCCCAACTGGCTCTCTGGCAAGCCAACCACATCGCGGCCCTCCTTCGCGGCCAGGGACATGTCGTCGAAATCGAGATCATCAAGACGACCGGCGATCGATTGCAGGAAATTACTTTTGCCCAAGTCGGGGCAATGACCGGCTCCAAGGGAATGTTCACCAAGGAAATCGAGGAAGCTCTGGCCGACGGACGCGTAGATCTGGCAGTTCATTCACTGAAGGACCTGCCGACAGAACTTCCGGAGCCTTTCACATTGGCTGCAACGCCTCCCCGTGTCGATCCCAGAGATGCATTTGTCTCGGTGAACCACGCAAACCTTGCCGCGCTGCCGCAAGGCGCAAAGGTGGGAACCAGCAGCCAGCGCCGACGCGCGCAGTTGAAAGCGCTGCGGCCCGACATCGAGGCCATCGAGTTCCGCGGAAATGTTGACACGCGGCTGCGCAAGCTCGCCGAGGGGCAGGTTGAAGCGATTCTGCTCGCCGCGGCGGGCCTCGAGCGGCTGGGCAAGACCGATTGGGTCCGCGAACGGCTTGATCCGAAGCAGTTTTGTCCGGCAGCAGGCCAGGGATCGCTGGGCATCGAAACCCGCAAAGACGACGCTGCCACCATCGACGCCGTCAGCTTTCCTCGATCATGCGCCAACGCGCTTTGCCGTGACCGCGGAGCGGGCCGCGTTGGCTGCTCTGGGCGGCGGCTGCCAGGTGCCGATCGGCATTCACTGCCGGGAAGGCATGGCGATTGCGGGCGGCGGAACCGGGCCCACAGACGAGATTTTTGCCGTCGTCGCTGCTCCGGAGACAGGTGAGGCTGTGCGCATCTTTCATTCCGCGCCCCGCATCGAGAACGACCCTGCAGCCCTGGGACGCCTGATCGCGAAGATGCTCATCGAAGCCGGAGCCGGGCCGCTTCTTCAGGCTTCAGGCGGAGCGGCACAATGACTTTGCTGCCGCTTTCCGGCAGGCGGGTCCTGGTGACCCGCGCGGCGCATCAGGCCGGCAAGCTCAGCGACGGGCTTCGCGCGCTGGGGGCGGAGCCAGTTGAAGTTCCTGTCCTCGAAATCCGCCCTCCCTTGAGCTTCGATCCTCTCGACAAGGCGCTGCGCCAACTCGATCTCTACGATTGGCTGATTCTCACCAGCGCCAATACGGTGAGCGCACTTGCCGAGCGAGCGGCGGAACTGGGCATTCGGTTTGAGCCGACGGCTTCATTGAAGGTGGCAGCAGTTGGAGACGCGACGGCGGCTGCGGCACGCAAAGCCGGCTTAGCAGTCACGCTGGTTCCCGAATCCTATGTGGCGGAGAGTTTGCTCACCGGCTTGACGGGCCAGGTCTCAGGGAAACGAATTCTGCTGGCCCGCGCGGCTATCGCTAGAGACGTGATTCCCGACGCACTGCGGCAGGCAGGCGCAGAGGTCGATGTAGTGGACGCTTATCGAAACGTCCTGCCCGAAACCGCGCCGGAGCAGCTTCGCCGCGCTCTTGCTGAGGGGCTCGACGCCGTGACCTTCACCAGTTCATCCAGCGTGACTCACCTTGCCGAAGCGGCCCGCGCAGCCGGAATCGACTTTCCGTTTGCGGGAGTTCCCGCGATCTCCATCGGACCGATTACCAGCCAGACTCTGCGCGAACTCGGCTGGGAGCCTGCTTTTGAAGCCAGTCCTTCGGACATTCCCGGGTTGGTTTCCGCCGTCGCACAAGTTTTGCATCGCTGACGCAAATGCAATCGCGGCGTTCTCCAACTCGCCGCATACCCCGCTGCGACTACGACTGCCAGGTCTTGTCTTTTGAATGGCAGAGTTGCTCGAGGTTGCAGCGATCGCATTTGGGCTTGCGGGCGTCGCAGACCTGGCGGCCGTGGTGGATGATCTGGTGGGAGAAGGCGATCCAGCGATTCCGCGGGAGAATCTGCATCAGCTCCTGCTCGACTTTTTCAGGGGCATCGCCTTTGGCCAATCCCAGCCGGTGGGCGATGCGGAAGACGTGCGTGTCCACCACTACGCCCTCGGCCTTGCCGAAACAGACGCCTAAGACCACGTTGGCAGTCTTGCGGGCCACGCCGGGGATGGTGATGAGCTCGGCGAGGGTTTGCGGCACCTGGCCGCCGAAATCTTCGACGATCTTGCGAGCCGCGCCCTGGATCGACTTGGCCTTGTTGCGGAAGAAGCCGGTGGTGCGAATGAGAGCTTCGAGTTCGGGCAGTGTTGCTTTCAACATTGCCTGAGGGGTAGGGAAGCGGCGGAAGAGCTCCGGAGTCACCATGTTGACGCGGACGTCGGTGCATTGGGCGGAGAGAATCGTGGCGACCAGCAGTTCCCAGGGCGAGCGATGCGTGAGCGCGCACTCGACGTTGGGATAGGCTTCGTCGAGAGCTTTGAGGATGGCGGCGACGCGGTCGGGGGCCAGGTCGCCGCGTTGAGTTTGTTCCCTCGGCGGCGCTTTGGGCTGCCTGTTCGCTGCGGTTTTGCTGGATGTCCTGCTTCTAGGCATGGTTTTGAATTCCGTCCTTCAGTGGCAGAGATTGGCAGCTTTCCACCCTAACCGCAAAAGCAAGAACGCGACACAGGCATCCGGGCCTGTTCAGACTCGACCGCGCCAGTAACCGTGGCGGCGCTTGGCATGGGCTACGGCGACGACGAGAATGATGTCCTCTTTCTCCTGAAAAACAACGAAATAGGGAAACCCCGCCAGTACGCGTCTTCGAGTGTTCCTGGTGTACGGAGGATAGAGTCGAGGGCGTGAAGCAATCTGTGTCAAAGATGTTCCGATTTCTGTGAGAAACGCATCGGCCGCTTCGGGATTGCGTTTGAGGTACCAATCGAACGCTTCGTTGATCTCCTGCTGAGCCTGCGACTGGATGCGAAGGCGCTTTCGCTTCACTTAGTCAACCGGGCACGCAGGGGCGCTTCCACTTCTTCCCAGGAACATGTCACGGCGTTTCCTGCCTCAGCCTCGACGACACGGCGCTCGACTTCAGCTTTCCAAGATGCGTCGATCTCAGCATCGATCGAACCGTCTCCGGCTTGGAGGAGTTCCCCAATAAGCCAGTCGACGTCACCAGGGGGGAGGCGACGGACATCTTCGAGGACTTCGGCGGCGGAGCGGTTCATATGGAGATTGTAGCGCGGAATCGACTGCAAGGCCACTGAGGACGTGGCTACCAGTAGTTCTCAGGGCGAGCGGTGGGGAAGGGCGCACTCGACTTCGCTGCGCTCGAGATGAGAGATTTACTTAGCGGAGGATTCATCGCTTTGCGAACTACAATTTGCCGCTCAGCCAATTGCCCAGCTTCTCAATCGGCAGCCGCACGCCGATGAAGAACTGGCCGAAGAGCGCGTAGACGGCGCTGACCTCGTCGAAGCGCATCTCGTAGATCAGCTTCTTGAAGACCACCGGGTCTTCGGCGAAGAGGTCTACGCCCCACTCCCAGTCGTCCATTCCAATCGAGCCGGAGATGATCTGCTTGACCTGGTCGCCGTAGCGGCGGCCGATGAGGCCGTGCTCGTGCATCATGCGCTGGCGTTCGGCGAAAGGCACGGTGTACCAGTTGACCTGTTCGCCGCGCTTGCGGTCCATGGGATAGAAGCAGAGATATTTGGCTTCAGGCACGGCAGGGAAGAGGCGCGGCGCCATGGCGGCGGATCCGCGCTCGAGCGAAGCGGCGATTTCGGCATTCCACTCCGGCGAGTGCTGTTCAAAGCCCTTGGCGCCGGCGGCTTCGTAGGTCTTGCGGCTGGATTCGTAGAGGCCGAGTTCGACTACCGAGACATAGGAGTGGCGCAGATCGAGGAAGTCGTAGAGCTCGGTCTGGGCGAGATCGAGCTCGACCTGGTTGAGTGCTTCGAGCGAGTCGCGGAAGTGGATCAGGATCAGGTCGCCCTTGTGGCCGAGCTCGGAGAAGAGAGCGGTCCGAACGGGCGCGTCAGGCTCTGGCGCGTTCCAGAGCTTTGAAGCGCGGCAATAGCCTCGGCGACAATCTTTTTGCGTTCGCCGTCCGCGCAGGACCGCCAGGCCTTCCAGTCGAAACGGAAGAACTGGTGGAGGAGCGCGGAGCCTTCAAGGGTGAGTGGGACTGGAGGGAATTCAGCGGGAGAATCTGACAACGGAAGCACCTCAAATTCTTCTTGCAATCATCCTCATCCTAACAAAACGAAATTGCATACGTGTGCATTTATCTTTTCGCTATCTATTGATCCGCAAGAGCCATAAACAGAGGTTCGCTGAGCCTATATACTGAGAACGCTCATGAGTGAAAAAATTCTTGCTCTCCTGGTTCAATTCATAACCCATGTCATCGACGTTGGCGGCTATGCCGGCATCGTGGCGCTGATGGGAATCAATTCGGCCTGCATTCCGCTGCCCTCTGAGCTCATCATGCCGTTTTCCGGGTACCTGGTTTACCTGGGGCGCTTCAATCTGTTTCTGGTGGCGGCGGCGGGAGCGGTGGGCTGCAATCTTGGCTCGGCGGTCGCGTATTGGATCGGCGCCAAGGGCGGGCGGCCGCTGGTGGAGCGCTACGGCAAATGGGTCCTGATGAGCCACCACGATCTGGACCGCATGACCTGGTTTTTCGAGAAGTACGGATCGATCACGGTATTGCTGGCGCGGATGTTGCCGGTGGTGCAGACATTTGTTGCCTTTCCGGCGGGAATCGCCAGGATGCCGCGGCTGCGCTTTCACATCTACACTACCGTGGGCTCCTGGTCGTGGTATTTCTGCCTGGCTTACGCGGGCATGAAGCTGGGCGAGAAGTGGCACACCGACCCGCGGTTCTATCACGGCATTCCATCGCTTTCATCTGGTGGTGGAGATCGCGCTGCTGGCGGGGATTGTCTGGTTTGTCTGGTCGCACCTGAGCCGCGGAAGAGAGGCGAAGGCAGCCTGAGGCCTGAACTGGGACCGAGACTGCATCGCAAGGCGTACACTGTTCCGTCTGCCGGAACTTGAATTCGGACCGATGGGAAGCCATCGGCAATGCAAAGGAAGGTTAGGAGAAACGATGGCAACTGAAGAGCAAGGCGGCCAGAAGACCGCCGCGAGCAAGATTGCGCCCGCCACGGGCAAACTGGGAGTGATGGTGGTGGGCCTGGGCGCCGTGGCCACCACGATGATCGCCGGAGTCGAGGCCGTTCGCCGCGGACTGGCCAAGCCCATCGGATCGCTGACGCAGATGGGCACCATCCGCCTGGGCAAGCGCACCGACAACAAGTCGCCGCTGATCAAGGACTTTGTGCCGCTGGCCGATCTGAACGACCTGGTCTTTACCGGCTGGGACATCTTCGAGGACAACGTCTACGAGTCCGCCGCCCACGCCGAGGTGCTGGACAAGAAGACGCTGGCGCAACTGAAGCCCTACCTGGAGACCATCAAGCCGCTGCCGGCGGTCTTCGACCAGTACTATGTGAAGCGCCTGCAACGGCACGCACGTGAAGAAGGGCAAGAACAAGCGCGACCTGGCCGAGCAGGTGATGGCCGACATCCGGGCCTTCAAAAAGACCGTGGACCGCGTGGTGATGATCTGGTGCGGGTCGACGGAGATCTTTCTGGAGCCGACGGCGGTGCACCAGAGTCATCGAGGCCTTCGAGAAGGGCCTGGAAGCGAGCGACATCGGCATTGCGCCCTCGCAGATTTATGCCTACGCGGCGCTCAGCGAGGGCGTGCCCTTTGCCAACGGCGCGCCCAACCTGACGGTGGACACGCCGGCGCTGATCGAGCTCTCGAAGCGCAACGCGGCGCCCATCTGCGGCAAGGACTTCAAGACCGGCCAGACGTTGATGAAGACGGTGCTGGCGCCGGCCTTCAAGGCGCGCATGCTGGGCGTCTCCGGCTGGTTCTCCACCAACATTCTGGGCAACCGCGACGGCGAGGTTCTGGACGATCCGCAATCGTTCAAGACCAAGGAAGAGTCCAAGCTGGGCTCGCTCGAATACATCTTTCAGCCGGAGCTCTATCCCGATCTCTACAAGAACCTTTACCACAAGATTCGCATCAACTACTACCCGCCGCGCGGCGACGACAAAGAGGCCTGGGACAACATCGACATCTTCGGCTGGCTGGGCTATCCGATGCAGATCAAGGTGAACTTCCTTTGCCGCGACTCGATTCTGGCCGCGCCGATTGCGCTCGACCTGGTGCTGTTTCTCGACCTGGCCAAGCGCACGCCGGAGTTGCGCTCCATCGGCATTCAGGAGTGGCTGAGCTTCTACCTGAAGTCGCCGCAGACGGCCGCAGGGCCTCTATCCCGAGCACGATCTCTTCATCCAGTCGATGAAGCTCAAGAACACCCTGCGCCACATCATGGGCGCAGACCTGATCACGCACCTTGGGCTGGAATACTACGACTAGAGCGGAACCAGGGTAACCGTGTCCCGATGAGGTTTGTACAAGGTCGCCGCTCCCTGATGGTCGCGTCAACTTCCACCCCAGCGACAAGGACCCGTCGTTGGGGACCCCGGACTTGAGTGCTCTGGCTTCGAGATACAGCATCCCTGGTTCCGCTATAACCGCCTGCGTTGGGGGAGACGCCCCAGGCAGTCGATACAAAAACGAAGCCCATCCGCAAGGATGGGCTTCTGCTTTAGACGGTCCTGGATGCTTTATGCCAGCGCGGGCTCCGGTTCCAGAATTGGAATGACAGAGGCTGTAATCGCAGCGGCCGGCTGAGCCGCAGCGGGGTGCGATTGCGGATGAGCCGAACGAGTGAGCCGGTGGACGAAGTGGTAAGGCGGCCAGGGCCCCGATAGCTGCATCAGGCACTCGCGCATCATGGCGCTGGTGGTGGCGAACTTGTTCTGGTAGCGCTCGACGTACTTGCGGTCGATCAGATGGGCAATGTCGAGCACCATCTTGCCGTTTTCCGTGAGCCGGCAGCTCACCTCTTCATCAAGAGGCATAAAAAGCCGGTGCATCTGGAAGCTTACCGCGCGGGCACGGGTCTGGCGCTCGCGGGTGCGCGTTGCATTCTCGCGCAGATTGGTCAGATACTCGCGGCCAACGCCTTCGGCAGGCAGATGCCGTTCGATCTCCTGGCCGCAGCAGTCGTCGACGAAGATCTTCAGGTGCATCTCGGTCTTGCCGCGCAGCTTGTCGATGTTGCCCAGAAACTGGCGCTGGTTTGAGCGAATGGACTTGCGCAGGATTTCATCGTCATTGAAGACGGTTCCAAACCGGAAGGGAAGCACCGTGGAGTGCTGGAAGCAGTCCGCGATTACCCGGGCGTGGTCGACGCCGGCCTTCTGATTCAGAGCTTCCTGGGGGTTGTGCTCACTGACGACGACTGCAAGGTCGCTGGCGGGATAAAGAAATACCTGATTGCCGCTTACTCCGAGGACTGATTCCAGAGGAACAGGTTTACGATGGCGGGCCAATTCAGGAAATGCTTGTTTTTCACCGATGCAGTAGGCATACCATGCCATAACAAGACACTCCGATTGCGTGCGCAGGTAAGCGCCGCCGGTTGGTGAAGCTCTGAGATTCTAGGAAGGCTGCATAGTGGATCAGATCTCCGGGTCAAGGTTTAAGGACCCGGCTCAACTAAGGCGAATACTAGCCCTCCGAAAATAGGGCTGGCAACACCTTGTGTAAAAAAGTTGACGGAAGTTAGCAGAACTGGTCAAATTCGTATTTGCATAAGCAACAGGATAGTTGATAGAGCAAAAAAGCTCTGTCATTTCGATAGTTTAGGTGCCTCGAAGGGCTTTTTGAGGAACGCGCAGGATATTGTGATGCCAATCACTTCGGTCAATTGGCATCCGCTCTTGGCATGATTACGCCGGGAAGGTGAAACCAGTTCTCATGCGGAATCAGGGAAGAACGCGCTGAATGTGCATGTAGAGCACCAGATTCAACAGGATGGTAATCACCAATAATCCCAGTGCGATCAGCGCCACAACGTTGACCTTGTTGCCTACGGTCTTTAGATCCTCAAGCAATTCCTGCTGTTCGAGGGTGTTGCGGTCGGTGGCTTCGCGGACCATCTCCAACTGGTCCTCAACCCGCTTCAGCGATGAATTCTGTTCGACAACCTGGTCGCGCAATTCGCAGTGCTGGGTTTGCAGCTCGGCCAGTCCTTCCTCGATGGGCGCAAGGTTGACTGGGGGAGGAGGGGGGGCGGGGTGCGGGGTGAGGATGTTGGAGACGGTTGTAGCAATGTTGCCGTCGAGAAGGGGCAGAATCCGTTGCACGATCGGCAATACCACGCGGAGCGCATTCACGGCACGTTGAAGGCTGGAGGGCAGCGCCGTGGGAGCAGGCGCCGCTGGCGGGTTAGCCAGCGCCCGCCCAAGCGGGGGAACAGGCGTTGGACGCCTCGAATCGTCCTGGCCCTCGGGCAGCTGTGCCCTGCCGCCGGCTCCCATCGGCAGAGGGGAACCGACGGCGCGCGGTTGTGGCGCCTCCGCGTTCTGCGTCACGCGCTCCTGTTCGTCCAAACCTTCACCGATTGAATCGTCCATGGACTTCCTTCCTTCTCTCTCAACAATACGAGGCAATCCCCATATATAACTGATTTTGCGTCTTCTGGAAACACTAATCCGGCTTTCCGGGTCCATTCGGTTATCACAAACCCGGATCCGGGCCGGGCGGCGGGAACGTCCTGCTGCCCAATTCGCGTATCCTCGTAGCAAGAAGAGGCGTGGGAGAGGCGCGTGAAACCAGTTCTTGCCCGTACATTGAGGAGCCTGCAACGCAATATCCTGGCGGGCATCCTTACCATTGGACCTCTGTTTGTCACCTACCTGATCTTCAGCTTCTTGCTCAGTGCACTGGCAAATGCCGGCTTGCCCGTTGTCAGGCTTTTTGCCGCGTTCTTCCCCGTCGCATGGCTCGGCCAGCCCTGGCTGCAGTCGCTGCTGGCCATTTTGCTTACGCTGGTGGTGCTCTACGTAGCGGGCCGGGTCACGTCACTGGTTATTGGCCGGCAGGCCTTCAACCTTTTCGAGGCTCTGCTGGAACGGCTGCCCTTCGTTGCCAAAGTCTATACCTCAGTGCGCCAGCTTCTTGACACCATGATGGCCAAGAAAGAGACCAGCCAGCGCGTGGTGCTGGTGGACTTCCCCATTGCAGGTCAGAAGAGCATCGGATTTCTCACCCGAACACTGACCGATTCAACCAGTGGAGCACCGCTGGCTGTGGTCCTGCTGCCCAATGCCATCAACCCGACTTCGGCCTTTCTCCAGATTCTACCCGTGGAGCGCGTGATCGAGACCAACCTGAGCATGGAACAGGCCATGAGCATGTTGATGACCGGCGGGGCAGTGGGACCGGAAACGATCCGGTACTCGCAGCCGGCAATCCCGGCGAAGACGAATGAACCGCCTGCCGCCTGACCGGTTTCGAGAGGAGGCAACTCTCTGAACCTGCTGCAGGTTGATCGCTTAGGGAACCTCCGATCAAGTTCGAATGCGGCGCCGCCATTCCCTCAGGGGCTAAAGCCCACGCTCATTTTGCTGCATCTACGGCGCGGCTAAAGCCGCGCCCTTTCAAAGCGCAGACTTGATCAGAGGTTCCCTAGGGCCAATACTGCGAATTAGCGGACGATGCCCGCCGGCAGGGGTGGTACACCCAAGCGCCGCACGATCTCAGATAATCTTCTACGTGGTTTCGCTCTCAGCGAATTCTTCGCCTGCGTGCTCGCTTTCCACTGTCACCTTGCGCAGGTCGACGTGTTCGAACTGGGCCCAGATGAGCCCGACGGGCACGATGCTCAGGAAAGTAATCATCAACAATGTTGCGCCGCCCGCTGTAGCCGTTTCGGGCGCCATGTTGAAGAGGGTTCTCAGGAACACTGCCAGCGTGGCAATCTGTGTAAACCAGCCGATCACCGGCAACTGGATGGTGCTCGCTACTCCACCGCCGGCCATGAGCACCATGCACTTCGCCAGGGTTACCGTTGCACGCTGAGCATCGGGCTCAAAGGCCTGCGTCCCTTCGAAATATGCCATAGTAATCAGTCCCCACATAGCCAGCGAGAGGCCGAGAGTGACGGCAAAATCGGTGGGGGTACGCAGGGTATCGAGGCCGGTGCGGAAGGTGCGGATTTTCTGTCCCACGGCATGGCCCAGCCGTTTGGAGATGATGCCAAAGGCGCCCTCAAGGAAGGATGCCACCACTCCCCCTGCTATACGGACAGCGGCCAGAAAAAGCGCGCCCAGCACGGTGGCAGCCAGTCCTCCGTAACCCCATTTCTTGAATAACTCGGGGTCGGGAAGCGTACCGGCGGGGGCCAGCAGGATGGCGGAGGAGAACAGCAGGGCCATTGAGCCCGCATCGAAGAGCCGCTCGACAATGTAAACGGCAATCTGCGTGCCGAGCGGCAGGCCGGTCTTTCTGGCTACGAGATAGGGACGCACCAGGTCGGCAATTCGGCCGATAAGAGCCACAGCGGTAAAGCCGATGACCTGCGTCCCAAGGAGCGAAAGGGGCGGCACTTTCTTGTTCGGCTTGAGCAGCAAGGCCCAACGCACGGCGCGAAAGAGGAAGGCAAGGTAAATGCATCCTATCGCGATGCCGATCTTTCCCCAGTCCGCCTTCTGAAACTCCTCGCCGAACATCCGCCAGTTGAAGGGATGCAGATGTTGTCCGTACAGCGCCAGCGCCACCAGCGCCGCAAGCACCACCAGACCTAGAATCAGCTGATTTTTCTTCAAGCGTTCTCCGTTCCGCGCTGACACTATGAGTTTATTTCATGCACTCGGCGCGAACGGGGAGGAAAACATCCGCGGGTATCCGTTGCATCATGGGGTGGTGGATGCGACCGCATGGCGTGCCTGCGCCTCGCGCGCCAGCACACGGCGATTGAACTCGTGGATCACGCGCGCCACATAGGCTCGGGTCTCGTGATAGGGTGGAATGCCGTGGAACTTGTCCACCGCCGCCGGACCCGCATTGTAGGCCGCCAGCGCCATCGCCAGATTGTCGCCATAGCGGGTGAGCAGCGCGTCAAGATAAGCCGAGCCGCCGCGCACATTCTGATCCGGCTTATAGCTGTCTTCCACGCCAAGCCCGGCAGCCGTCCCGGGCATCAATTGCATCAGGCCGCGGGCTCCGGCGCGGCTTTGGGCGCGGGCGTTGCCGCCGCTCTCGGCCTTCACCACGCTGGCCAGCAGATCCACGTCCAGGTTGTGCTCCTTGCCAACCCTGGCCAGCATCTCGCCGAGGTCCGCCTGACTGAGCTTGGCCTCAGGTTCTGAGGACTTTGAGGCTTTGGTGGAGGTTTGTGGTAAACCGAGCGGCGCGGGTGGATCGGGAACCTGCTCGACCCGGGCGATGTCCTGCGATGCGAATTCGATGTAGTTGTCTTCGCCGGCGCTGAGGTAGAGCCGCACCCGGCTCTCAATCTGGGCGTGATGGTCGCAGCGCATCTCGAATCCGTTGCGCAGTGTGACACGTTCAGCTGCCCTGGCTGAGGGAGCCAGCACCAGCAGCACCGCGACCGTAAAGAGAAATCTTCCGCGCATCACCAATCGCACCTTAAAACCGAGACTTTGCAGCTACTCTCTGGCGGCAGTGAGCTTCTTTAATGTCGCTTCCAACACCACCGCCACGCCGTCTTCGTCGTTTGGCGGAGCCTGTCTCCAGCCACGGGTCTTTGCCATGGCGCGCAACTCGCCGGCCGCATTGCCCATCATTACACCTTGTCCCGCCCACTTCAGCATAGCCACATCGTTCCAGTTGTCGCCGATGGCCATAGTCTCCTTACGGTCAACACCCAGCCGGGCAGCGAGTTGTTCCAGCGCCCAGCCCTTGGAGACGCCGCGCGGCAGCAGATCGAGGATCGACAGGTCGCGCGCCGGGTACTCAGTCCGGACACATTCGCAACTGCCGCTCCACTCGCTCGCCTTGAGAGCCTGCTCCGCCTCTCTCATCCTGCTCAGGTGACCGGCCACCATGCCCTGAATGGGGTCTTCGCCGTCGTTGAATGCCAGTTCCAGCGGCTTGAAGACCTCAATGGCGTTGCGGTTGGTTTCTACCCAAAGCGCAATCCTCCCATGTACCTGTTCCAGGTCTTCCAGGACCAGCTCACCGCGGCCCGGTCGATCGAAGGTAAAAACCATGGCTCCAAACGGCCTGAGCAGCGCACAAAGGCCGCGGGCCACCCTTGCCTCCAGGTGGCAACGGTCGATCAGCTGGCCGCCCAGAGTCCGAATCACTGCACCATTGGACGTGAGCAGGGGCGTATCCGCTCGCAGACCCAGGCCCTCCAAAAGCGGCACGGTGTAGGCCATGCGCCTCCCGGTAGCGATGGTCACAGTGATTGCGGCCTGCTGCGCCGCCCTGAGCGCCTGGGCGTTGCGCCGGCTCACAGTTTGCGCATCGTTCGGCAGCAGGGTGCCGTCCATGTCGATCGCTACCAGCCGAACGGGAGGGTGCATGCATTCAGTTTATCGGGAAAGCTATGCCGGGAGCGGTGCGAACGGGGACAAGGATCGACGGTTCGGACAGGGAAGCCTGATCCGGTAAGCTTTCAAGGTATGGAACGGATTTGCAGCCAGTGCCACGCCGTGCTCGCGCAGGAGACCTTGGGGGATTGGTGTCCCGCATGTGGTGGGGCACTGATTGAGCGTGTGAACCTGCCCGCTATCGACCAACCTGGAATGGGTGCCGCTGAAGTGGATCATCGCGGCATCATCTTGCCTCGACGCCATACGCTGGGTGGGATTATTACGCCGCAATAGAACCGCCTCAACTGGCGATATACCCCTTGTCTTTGGCCTTCGGCGGGCCATTTTCGTTGGGAAGCGGCCATGGACTGACAGGAATGATGTGCCCAATCACGCGCCTGCGCTCCCGCAGTTCAATCGTCTCGCCGGCCCTGAGCCAGGCGATCAACTGGCCGGTGTTGCGAAGCTGGCTGAGAGTGATCGAGCGCATGAGTAGAAGGTCCCGCAGATCGGATAACACGTCAATAGAGCAGCTACTTTAGATTTGATGTTTTTGGCCAACAGGTGCAAAAATGAAACAAACCCGAGCGCAGACATGGACCTCAATTTGATTTGGCACAAGCCGGTAAATTTACGTGCGGCCGACCCACGGTCGAGCATGATTTACGAGATTGATCTCGACAAGCTTCCTAGAAAGCCGGGCGTTTACATCTTCATTCGAAAATTCGGGGAGAATAGCAGGGCATTGTATATCGGCAAAGCCAATAGGCTCCGGACGAGGATAAAGCAGCAACTTGTGGCCCTAAGGTTGATGAAGGGCATTCAGAACGCCGCTATCGGCCCTCGCGCGGTAGTCTTCGCCGAGTTTGTTCCGAAGCCAGGTCAGCAAGTTAACGTTTGCCTGCCGTTAATCGAGAAGGCGCTGATCCGTCATTTCCTTTCAGATGGGCACGATTTGTTGAATAAGGCCGGAACTCGCGTAGCAAAGCACTCCCTTCATTCGAAAAAGGTCACTGGCCAGATGGTTCCGCGAAGAATCCTCTTTGAGTAACTGTTTCTCAGACTCATTTACGTGATCAAATTTTCCCTCTCACTCGTACCTTAGCGCCTCAGCCGGCAGCACGCTTGCCGCAGCCGACGAGGGGTAAAGCGTGGCCAGCAGCGACATCCCGATGGAGACGGCGGCCACAATCACTCCGTCAAGCGGACGCGGCGCGAAGGGCAGCGTGTCGATGGAGTAGACCTCGGCGGAGAGGTGGATAAAGTGGTAATGACCGCCAGCCCAGGCGGCGAAATAGCCGAGTACGAGTCCCAGGGCTGTGCCGACGAGACTGATGAGCAGCCCTTCCATCAGGAAGATGCGCCGCACCTGTCCCGGCTCGACTCCGAAGCTCATCATCACCGCAATGTCGCGCGTCTTCTCCATCACCATCATGGTGAGAGCAATGAGAATGTTCAGGGCGGCGACGATTACGATGAGCGCAATCACAATGAAGGTGACCACCTGTTCCAGCTTGAGGGCGCGAAACAGTTCACGGTTCTGCTCCATCCAGTTGGTGGTCATAAAGCCCTTGCCGGCGGCCTGCTCGATCTCGCGGCCAATCTCAGGAGCGCGGTCCAGGTTGTCCACCTTGAAGCTGATGACGGAAAGCAGGTCGGGCTCATCGAACAGGCGCTGCGCGTCGGCCAGGCTTATAAAGGCCATCGCCGAATCGTACTGGTAAAAGCCGGAGTGGAAGATCCCGGTCACGCGAAAGGATTGAAACTTGGGAACCAGGCCAATGACAGGGTTCAGTTCACCCTGCGGGCTGGTGACTACAACCTGGTCTCCCACCTGGACGCCAATCTGGTCGGCAAGGTCTTTACCGAGCACCAGAGCAGGGACGGTGGCGCTTGGGGCAGAGATCGAGCCGGCCTTTGAGCGCGGATCGAGGCCGCCGGCTGAGCCGGAGACGATTGAATCCAGGAGATTGCTAACCGTGCGCTCTTGCTGGGGAATGATGCCTTTGACCAGCGCAAAGCCGGCGCGCGGCCCGTGCGACACCATCACCTCTTCGTAGATGCCCGGTGCGGCAGCGGTCACATGGGGTGCGTAGCGCAACCGTTCCAACAGCGGCCGCCAATCGCGGATACCGTCGGCCTCGATACGCATCAAGTCAACGTGAGCCGATGACCCCAACAGCTTGTCCTGAAGATCGCGGCGCATGCCGTTGGTGATGGCCAGAGCGATGATGAGCGCGGCTACGCCCGCCGCCACACCTGCAACGGAGATCGCGGTGACCACGCCCACAACAGCCTGCCGCCGCTTGGCTCTCAGGTACCGCGCCGCCAAAAAGAATTCGAATCGCATCGAGTCCGGTCTACCTGGTCTACTTTTCCTGGGCGGGAATCACTGTCTTGGCTACGCCCACGTTGTCATACCGATCGTAAGCGCGAACGGTGATGAGGTGTTCGCTGGTCTTATTGGCTCTTGCGTCCAATTCGATGCTGAAGCTGTATTGCTCCGTTCTGGAGTCGGAGATCTTTCCGACCGGCTCGAGGTACTGCCATGGCCCCGCATCGAGCGAGTACTCGGCGCGGACAATGGGTGAGAAGGCATCAACGGCATCGAACGATACCAGAATCCTGTTGAGGCATGGCGCTTTGTCGCAGGTGAAGGTGATCGGAGGGACAGCCTTGAGGCTCGTAATCACGGGCGGCGTGGTATCCACCTCGAAACGCGCGCTCATCTTCTCGCCGGTGAGGGCTTCGCCGGGAGTGTGAGAAGGGGAGTCGGATGCCACCACTTTCACCTGGTAGCCGCCGTCGGGAATCAACGCCGCGTCAAAGCTGTAGGCCTTGTCGGTGATCTTGTCCTTGAGCAGGCGCCACACGGTTTCGCCATCGCCGCGCAGATAGAGGGAGTAGACGAGATCGTCGCCGTTGTCGTCGTGGGCTGACCAGCGTACGGTGACGGCGGTGCGGTCCTTAACGGCGGTTAGAGGCGTGCCGGCGCTGGAGTCGGTCGTGGCGCCGTCAACGGGCGCGCCGGGTGCGCCAAATGCAATATTGACGGTCTGCGGCTGGCCGGTCATTTGGCCCTGCGGATTGACGCGGGCGCCGGTTGCAACTACCAGCTCGTCGACTACGGGCGCCGCATTCACGGGAAGGTAATTCGCGCCCACGCTGCCAACGATTCCGTTCGCGTGCAGCACGGCCTTCCACTGGAGAAATCGTCCGGGGGGCGAATCTACTGGCACCATCTTTTAGAGGCTGCCAGTCAGACCATCCGCGCACCGGCTGCGCGACATTGCCGGAGCGGGTGAATATCTCATATCCGGAGGAGCCGGGCTCAACCTCGACGCGGCCAAAACGGGCCAGCGCACCGGCGTCGAGCACATCGCTGGCATATTCGTGCTTTTCCGCGGCTCCGAGCAGGCACAGCTTGCCGGTGTTGCCGGTGCCGATGAGGACGCCCCCCATGCCCTCCGCGTCCTGAACAACGGCCAGGCTCAGCCCTTGTTGCGCCTCAAGGTGCGCAACGTCGGCGTAGCTGCCGTCCTTCTGAATGCGGAAGATGCGTCCGCGGTTGCCGGTCAGCGCCAGCAGGCCGTCAGGGCGCGCGGCCACGGCATAGACAATATCGTCCTTGCTGGACCAGAGCTTGCGTGGCGCCTGGCCTTCTTCGAGTGCATAGATCTCGGTTCCTTCGGGAAGGGAGGTGCTTGAATTGACTGCCTGCAGCGATCCAGGCTGAACGATCGTGATGGTGGCAGTGCCGATCCCCTGCACGGGCAGCGGAGGCAGCGGATTGCGAGTCTTGTCGCCCACGCTGGCTGCGTAGATGGCGCCGTCGGCGCCCACGGCAACCGCAGTGATCTCACGCCTGGGTGCTTCGAACAGCACATAGCCCTTGCCCTCGGGGCTGATGCGGTAGACCAGGCCGGAGCCGTCAGAGCCGGCAATCAGATTGCCCTTTGCGTCCCACGCCAATGAGCGGATGTGCGCTTCATCGCTCTTGAAGAATTGTTCGGGTTTCAGTCCGGGCTTGGCAGGATCGACTCGATACACCGCCCCCGGATCGCCGGTAGCAATGTAAAGCCGCCCGGCAGAGTCGAAGGCCAGGTCCCAGATGTAGTGCGTTCCCGCGCCGCTTTTGTTGTCCGCCGATTTGCTATCGGCAGTGTTTGTGCCGTCGAACTGTGCGGCGTTGAAGACCATTGTGGCGCTGTTGTCATCCTGCCTGGCCGTGGCGTCGGGCTTCAACTGGTAAACCTTGCCGCCGGGCAGTGTGGCCGCGTAAAGGTATCCATCCGGTCCCAGGCGCACAACCTGCACGCTCAGGTCTTTGGTCTCGAAGAGCGTAAACGGCTTGCCGTCGCGGCTCACACGCAGCACTGAAGCAGGGGAGCCGGTCCCCACGTAAGCCACGCCGCTCTTGTCGACAGCCACAGACCAGACGAAGGTCGAGGGGGTGGTGAGTACCTCTTTCAGGCCGGGGCCTTCGCGCAAGTGGCCGTCGCTCTGAATCACAACCCCCTGAGGCGTGCCTTTCTCAAACTCCTCGAGCTGCGACTGGGTCCAGAGGTGCGTGCCCTGCGCCTGGGCTGACAGAGAGCTAGCAGTGGAGACGGCTAGTGCAGCCGCCAGTGCGGAAAATCCAAACGCGAGACGGAAAGGGCACATGGTGTGGGAGGAAGCAGACATTCTGCCGTCAAGTCTACTAAAGTTGGGGGGCTAACTGCCGATCCATCGAAGACGGTTGAGCGGGACTCGCTGGGTCGTGCAGGCCAGGGGATAGATGCAGGCGCTCATGTTGCTGGACAGCGAGCAGCTACAACTCCAGTACATTATCCTCGATGGCGAGGCGAACGTTGCCGTCGGATTTGGCCAGGCGGCGGACGGCTTCCGGCTTGTCGACATTGGCCTTGAGCATCACCAGGGCCACCGGTACGCTGCGGCCCGCGCTCTTGATGGTGTTTACCGCGGTCTGGCGGTCGATCTTGCATGCGCCCATCAGGATGCGGATTCCGCGCTCGACCAGCTTCGAGTTCTGCATGTGCACGTTGACCATCAGGTTCTCGTACACATAGCCCAGCCGGGTCATGGCGCCGGTGGTGATCATGTTCAGAATCATCTTTTGCGCGGTGCCGGCCTTCATGCGCGTGGAGCCGGAGATGACCTCGGCGCCGACGTCGGCAACGATGGCAATATCGGCGGCCTCGGCCAGCGGAGTTCCCAGGTTGCAGGTGACGGCAGCGGTATGGGCTCCGCGAGCGCGGGCGTACGCCACAGCGGCCACGACGTAGGGAGTGCGGCCAGAAGCGGAAACACCGACGACTACATCTTTGCGGGTGGGGCGGCGGCGGGCTATATCGCGCTGGCCCAGCTCTTCGGAGTCCTCGTTGACCTCGACCGCCGAAGCCAGCGCCTTGGGTCCGCCGGCCATGATGTACTGCACCTGTCCCGGCGCCGTGGAGTAGGTGGGCGGGCACTCGGAGGAGTCCAGCGCCGCGATGCGTCCGCTGGATCCGGCGCCGATGTAGATCAGCCGGCCGCCGTCGCGCAGGCTGCGAGCCACCTGGTCGATGACCTGCGCAATCTCAGGAATCGCCTTCTTGACCGCTGCCGCGACCTTCGCATCTTCGTGGTTGATGATGCGCGCGATCTCGAGTGCGGATTTGGTGTCAAAGCCTTGAGATGCCTCGTTCTGGCTCTCAGTCGTCAGTTGTTGAAGCAGGGAGGCCTGGTCGTTCTTGATGTCGTATAACTTGGGCGCCGGCCGTCTCCTGCATCATCGAGCTGGTAAGCATCGCGTTTGTCCCCAATTTTTAATTGTATCTGCAAAGTGCGCAAGTGCCGAGAGAATTCGGTAGTGCTTTGCCCGTCCCAGCTAGGGAACGGCGCCGACTTGCTAAAGAGCCTCTCGAACGGCATCGTGAAAAGCAGGCCTGACCTCGCGAATCAACTGACTCTCGCGGTCTGGCCAGGTGCGGTTGGTGAGCAACGCAACTGCGAGCCGGGCATCAAGATCGATCCATAAAGAACAGCCGCTGTAGCCCAGATGTCCTATGGAATGAGGCGAAAAGTGCCGTCCGGACGATGAATTCTCAGAGGGCGTATCCCAGCCGAGCGCACGGGAACTGCCCTCCGGGCCCTTGCCGCTCAGCGAAGAGTTCGACGGTCGCTGCATCGAAAAGGTTGGCCTTCTTTCCTGGTGGAACTTTTTCCAGTTTGGAATTGAGAATCGCGCCTGCAAAACGCAGCAGGTCGGGCACATTCGAAAAGAGTCCGGCATGGCCGGCGACGCCATTGAGCAGCCAGGCGTTTTCGTCCTGCACCTCGCCCTGGATGCGGCGATGGCGCAGGGTTGTGTCCTCTTCGGTGGGCGGAATCAAGCTGCGCACAGGGGGCGCCGGCGAGAAACCTGTGGACGTCATCCCGAGAGGCTTGTAGATCTCACGCTGGATCCATGCCGGCAGATGCTCACGCATGCTCACCTCACCTATGCGCACCTCAAGAGCCTTGCCGAGCAGAATGAAGCCTGGATCGGAATACTCGGCGCGAGTGCCCGGTTCGGCTTCAAGGGGCAGTTGAAGGCAGGCGCGAAAAAGCGCGGCAGGCGTGCTGACGGTGTGAAAAAACTCAACATAGGCTGGCAATCCCGAATTGTGTGCCAGCAAATGGCGCAGTTTCACGTAGCGTGCTTGCTCACCAGGAGCACGGCCGGTCACAAATCCAGGCAGCAAATCGCCCAGAGGCGTGTCCAGGTCGAGCAGGCCGCGCTGGTGCAGCAACATCGCCACGGCTGTGGTGGCTGCAACCTTGGTCACGCTGGCCAGGTCGTAAACGGTCTCCGCAGTAACGGAGGGAGAGCCATCTTCATAGGTGAAGTGACCCGCCGCGTCCTGGAGCAGGATCTTGTCCCCGGCCAGCACGCCGAAGGCGCAGCCAGGAAAGGCGCGGGCGGCAATCGCATCGTCCAGAACCCGGTAGGCGGCGCCAAACCGCCGGCCAGAATGGGCCTGCTTTGGAACTGCCGGGGTGGTTTTGCCATGCATGGCTGATTTGCATCCTATCGTGAATCGAGTGGGAAAGAAGTGTCAGCCCTCCATTTTTTCCTTCCTTGCGGGGCGAGAGCTATCCTTGGATGCGGACAGCCCGTCTATAACGGTAGGGCATTAGGCACCGTAGGGCATTTTGGAGGAAGCCATGCGTCTGTTGCGTGGAATGTTGGCGTGTGCAATCGGTTTGAGCTTTGGGACGATGGCCCAGAGTTTCGGTGCTGCCCAGACCGGTGCGGCTCAGGCGCCCAGCCAGCCCGATTCTGCTGCAAACGGACCTGCGCAGACAACCGGCCCCGCATCTGCCGCCGTATCGGACACCGCCCCGGCTCCCGCTCCGGCGGCAGATACCGCCGCACCTGTCACACAGAAAAAGACCTACACGGTCCCCGCTGGCACCAAGGTGCTGTTGCAATTGCGGAGCGCAGTTAACACCAAGAGCGCCAAGCCTGGGGACGGTGTCTACCTCGCCTCCACGTTTCCAGTGGTGGTCGGAAGCCGGGTCATGATTCCGGCAGGCGTGTATGTGCAGGGCGTGGTAGACCGGGTGACCCGGGCAGGCCGCGTGAAGGGCAGAGCGCAACTGGACCTGCACTTCACGTCGATCATCTTTCCCAACGGTTCGGTGGTGGAAATTCCAGGCATTATCAACAGCCTGCCCGGCGCCAAGGACCGCACAGTGAAAGGCGATGAGGGCACGGTGGAAGAGGATGGAAACAAGGGTCGCGATGTGGCGCGCGCCGCTGAAATCGGCCTGGAGGGCGCCGGTGTGGGCACCATTGGGGGAGCGGCCACGGGGCATCCGCTCGAGGGTGCGGCCATCGGGGGACTTGGTGGCGTGGCCGTAGGCACCGCCGTGGCGCTCTTCACCCGCGGCGACGACATCAATATCGAAAGCGGAACACCAGTGGAGATGGTCTTGCAGCGGCCGCTGGTGCTCGAAGAGGAGAACCTGAGCGCCGCCGCTGCGCCCGGAGCGTCGCCGGCACTGGTTCCCACCGCCAGCCAGCCAAAACCGATTGAGAAGCCTAGACGCGTCCGCGTTCTCTGCCCGCCCGGAGAGCTCGGATGCGAATAATAGTATTCTGGAAATAAGATGCAAACGGTTCCCGGCGACAACTCGGCACCCAGTCCCAGTGGAGACCTTCAAACCGGCTCAACTGCGCCGCCTCCCAACCCCGTGCCGGCGCCTCCTCAAAGGGCGGGAGGCATAGGGCTCTGGTTCCGCGATCTGTTCGTTTCAGCGGCCGCTTCGGTGCTGATCATCACCTTTCTCTATCAGCCCGTTCGCGTGGAAGGCACCAGCATGTTGCCGCGGCTCGAAGACCGCGATCGCCTGTTTATCAACAAGTTTGTCTATCACGTCGCAGCCATCGAGCGCGGCGATGTGGTGGTCTTCCATTATCCCCGCGATCCTGAGAAGAGCTACATCAAGCGCGTCATCGCCCTGCCCGGTGACCGGTTATGGATAGACCGCGGCCAGGTCTGGGTCAACGGCGTACCTTTGCGCGAGGGTTATGTCCCCGAGCAGTACCGCGACAGCCGCTCAATGGCGGAGATGGTTGTCCCCCCCGACTCCTACTTCATGATGGGGGACCACCGCTCGATCTCGTCCGACAGCCGCGAGTTTGGCCCCGTCGGGCGATCCCTCATCTACGGAAAAGCCGTCTTTATCTACTGGCCGGCACGAGACGCGGGTGTGGTGCATTAAAGCGCCCGGGAAACTGCCCGGAAATCCACCGCAAAACCTGTTAGAATCGGTTGAATCCACTCCTCGGAGAGGCGATGCAGGCAATCTTAGCGCTCGAAGACGGGCGCATCTTCCGTGGCCACGGCTATGGGCACCCGGGCGAATGCCAGGGCGAAGTCGTTTTTAATACTTCCCTTACCGGTTACCAGGAAATCGCCACCGATCCCTCCTATGCCGGGCAAATTGTCGTTCTCACCAACCCCCAGATCGGCAACTACGGCACCAACCGGGCAGACAACGAGTCGGCCAGGCCCTATATCGAAGGCCTGATCGTGCGCGAGTTCTCGGCCATCAGCTCAAACTGGCGCTCCGAGCAGGTGACCGACGAGTATATGGAGCGTTATGCGGTTCCGGTGCTGGCCGAGATCGACACCCGCGCCCTGGTTCGCCATCTGCGCACCTACGGCGTGATGCGGGGTGTGATTTCGACCAAGGTTGCCGATGCCGATGCCCTGGTCCAAAGGGCCAGAAACATCCGCAAGATGGATGGGACGGACCTGGCGCGCGTGGTCTCGACAAAGAGTGCTTACCAGTTTGATTCCTCTGACAGCCGCAATCAGTCTGGGGACCCCTTTTTGGCGAAAGAACTGGTCCAAGACGCAAAACAGCGCAAGCTGCATGTGGTGGCATATGACTTTGGGATCAAGCACAACATTTTGAGGATGCTAACGCGGGAGGGTTGCCGCGTGACGGTTGTGCCGGCCGAAACCACCGCCGAAGACGTGCTCGAATTGCGGCCTGACGGCGTGTTTCTTTCCAACGGTCCCGGGGATCCGGAGCCGGTGGATTATGCGGTCAAGGCGATCCGCAAATTCCTGGGGCGCGTGCCTGTGTTCGGCATCTGCCTGGGACACCAACTCACCGGGCTGGCGCTGGGAGGGCGTACCTACAAGCTCAAGTTCGGACATCACGGCGGCAATCACCCGGTGCGCAACAGTGCAACGGGCAAGGTGGAGATCACGGCCCACAACCACAACTTCGCGGTCGATCCCGACTCGATCAACGTGAACGAGGTGGAACTGACCCACGTGGACCTGAACGACCAGACGCTTGAAGGGCTGCGCCACAAGACGCTGCCGCTGTTCAGTGTTCAATACCACCCTGAGGCAGCGCCGGGGCCGCACGATTCTCATTACCTGTTCCGCGATTTCCGGTTGATGATGGAGGAGTGGAAGGGATGATGAAGCCCAAACGCGGATTCCCGGATAATAAAACACAGTCTGAAGTGCCAGTATTTGCAGCTTAAGATTCAGGCTTTCGAGAAGTATGGCGGTTGCAAATGCGCCTGCTGTGGCGTAACTGAACAGGAGTTCTTATCCTTCGATCACATCAACCTGGATGGAGGCGCACACCGCCGTGAAGTTAGCCCGGGACGGAAAGATTGGGGAGGTCATCCCCTATTCAGGTTGCTGAGACGACAAGGGTACCCGCCAGGATTTCAAGTGCTTTGCATGAATTGCAACATTGGAAGAACTCGCAATAATGGGGGCTGTCCGCATGTCGCACCTTCTAGGCCGCTAGAAGAGAGGCCTGCGGAGCTTGAAGCACTAAGAGGAACTAGTTGCCTCGGCGAGCTTTTTCAAGATGAGAGGTGGAAGGCGTTTTGAAAGGGCACGGCTTTAGCCGTGCCGCCCTGGAGTGCCACAAAACTAACTGGGCTTTAGCCCCCGAGGGAATGTATGAGACCGAAGAGAGAGATTGCTACCAGCAACGGGCAAACTTACTTTGTGACCTCAAATTCCGCGGAGCGCAAGCCGTTTTTCCGGCATGAAAGGTGGGCCAAGTTATTCCTTGAGACGCTGTATAGATACCGCCCTGAGCGCTATCTTCTTCACGGATTCGTTCTGATGCCTGATCACTTTCACCTGATTATCACACCAACCACTAGCCTTGAATTGGCGATCCAATGTGTGAAGGGCGGATTCTCTTTTCGAGTAAAGAAGGAACTGGGCTGGACGGGTGAGATTTGGGTGGCAGGTTTTGCCGACCATAGGATTCGCGATGATGAGGATTTTGAGCTGCATCTCGCCTACATCACCCGGAATCCAGTGAATGCACGATTGGTCGAAAGTCCGGAGCAATACGCGTATAGCTCCGCGAGCGGCCATTTTGAAGTGGACGCATTCCCTCGGGGGCTAAAGCCCCAACACTCTCAATCAGCCTCTGGCGGCGCGGCTGAAGCCGCGCCCTTTCAAAGCACCAGAAGCATAGAAGATCAGGAAGCAGTCCAGACAGATGCCACGCAGAAATGACATACAGAAGATCCTGGTGATTGGCTCGGGGCCGATTGTGATCGGCCAGTCCGCCGAGTTCGACTATTCCGGCACGCAGGCCTGCAAGGCTCTCAAGCAGGAGGGCTACGAGGTGGTGCTGGTGAACTCGAACCCGGCGACCATCATGACCGATCCGGAGCTGGCCGACCGTACCTATATCGAACCGCTCACCCGCGAGTACGTCGAAGAGATCATCCGCATTGAAGCCGCGATGCTGGCTGCCGACCCGGCCTCGGGAAAATTCGCGCTGCTGCCGACGGTGGGCGGGCAGACGGCGCTGAATCTTGCCGTCGACCTGGCCGATGCCGGCATTCTCGATCGCTATAACGTGGAGCTGATCGGCGCCAAGCTCGAAGCCATCAAGAAGGCCGAGGACCGGTTGCTCTTCAAGGATGCGATGATCCGCATCGGCCTTGATGTTGCGAAGTCAGCTCTGGTAAACAACCTGCGCGACGGCCTCGATTTTGCCACCAAGCTGGGCTTTCCGGTTCTCATCCGGCCCAGCTTTACGCTGGGCGGCACGGGCGGCGGCGTTGCCTACAACCGCGAAGAACTGATGGAGATTTTGGCGCGCGGGCTGGACCTTTCGCCGGTGCACGAGTGCTTGATCGAAGAGAGCGTGCTGGGCTGGAAAGAGTTCGAACTCGAAGTGATGCGCGATCTGGCGGACAACGTCATCATCATCTGTTCGATTGAGAATTTTGACCCCATGGGCGTACACACCGGCGACTCGATCACCGTAGCGCCCGCGCAGACGCTCACCGATCGCGAGTACCAGAAGATGCGCGACGCGGCCATCGCGGTGATGCGCGAAATCGGCGTCGAGACCGGCGGATCCAATGTGCAGTTTGCCATCAATCCAGTTGACGGCCGCATGACCATAATCGAGATGAATCCGAGGGTCTCGCGCTCCTCGGCGCTGGCTTCAAAGGCAACCGGATTTCCGATTGCGAAGATTGCCGCCAAGCTGGCGGTGGGTTACACATTGGACGAGATTCCCAACGACATTACCCGCAAGACGCCGGCGTGTTTCGAGCCGACCATCGATTATGTCGTGGTCAAGATTCCCAAGTGGCAGTTCGAGAAGTTTCCCGGCGCCGACGACACGCTGGGCCCGCAGATGAAATCGGTGGGCGAGGTGATGGCCATGGGTCGCACCTTCAAGGAAGCCCTGATGAAGGCCTGGCGAGCGCTGGAAACCGGGAAGAAGACGGGCACCGAAGTCCTGGAGCCGCGCCGCCTGACTCAGATGCTGGTAACGCCGCGCCCAGAGAGGCTGGGCTACATTCGCTACGCCTTCGAGCGCGGCATGAGCGTAAGGGAAGTGGCTCGGCTAACGCGCATGGATCCCTGGTTCCTGCATCAGTTGCGTGAGGTCACGCGGGCGCAGATGGCTATTTCACAAACAACTCCGGAAGAGATAAGTGAGGAGCAACTGCGGCAGCTCAAACGGCTCGGCCTGAGCGACGAACGGATCGCCACGGAGTGGAAGCTCGAAGGCCACGAGGGCATACAGCGGGTGAGGGAACTCCGCGAAGGGAAGGGAATCAAGCCCGTTTTCAAGCTCGTGGATACCTGCGCGGCCGAGTTTGAGTCCATGACGCCCTACCTCTATTCCACCTACGACGAGGAGGACGAGGCGCCGCCGACACAAACGCCGAAGGTCATCATTCTTGGCTCCGGTCCGAATCGCATCGGCCAGGGCATCGAGTTCGACTACTGCTGCTGCCACGCGGCCTTCGCGCTCAAGGACGACGGCTACGAGACCATCATGGTCAACTGCAATCCCGAAACTGTCTCCACCGACTACGACACCAGCGACCGGCTCTACTTTGAGCCGCTGGTGCTGGAAGACGTGCTGGCGGTCTACAACCACGAAGCACAATCGGGCGCGAAGATTGGAATGATCGTGCAGTTTGGCGGCCAGACCCCGCTCAACCTTGCGCAGAGGCTGCGCGCCGCCGGAGTTCCGATTATCGGCACTTCGCCCGAGTCCATCGACCTGGCCGAGGATCGCAAACGCTTCGGCAAATTGCTCGAAGATCTCGGGATTCCCCAGCCCGCCGGGGGCACGGCGACCAGCGTAGAACAGGCGTTGGCCATTGGCGAGCGCATCGGTTATCCGGTGCTGGTGAGGCCGAGCTACGTGCTGGGCGGCAGAGCCATGGTGATTGCCTACGATGCGGAGGCGGTCACCCGCTACATGCGCGAAGCAGTCGAGTACTCTCAGGAACGCCCGGTACTGATCGACCACTTTCTGGAGAACGCCATCGAAGTGGACGTAGACGCGCTCTGCGATTCCAAGGACGTGATCATCGCCGGAATCATGCAACACATCGAAGAGGCCGGTATCCATTCAGGCGACTCTTCCTGTGTGCTTCCTGCCGTGGACATTCGCAAGGAAACTCTGGAAACCCTGCGCATCTACACCCGCAAGCTTGCCCTGGCCCTTGAAGTAGTCGGGCTGGTCAATCTGCAGTTCGCCATCCAGCGCGACACGCAGGGAGAGGATCGCGTTTACGTGATCGAGGTGAATCCACGCGCCTCGCGCACCGTGCCGTACGTCTCGAAGGCGACCGGGATTCCCCTGGCCAAGATTGCCGCACGGCTGATGACCGGCCGCACGCTGCGCGATCTGCTGCCTGCCCAACTTGCCTCAGGCAAGGACCTGGAGACGGGCACACATTACTACGTAAAATCTCCGGTCTTCCCGTGGTCAAAGTTTGCCGGAGTCGATACGGTTCTGGGCCCGGAGATGAAGTCGACCGGCGAGGTGATGGGCGTGGCGGCCACTTTCGGCGAGGCCTTTGCCAAGGCGCAACTCTCGGCGGGGCACGTGCTCCCCACCAAGGGCACGGTCTTTTTTACGGTCAACGACCATGACAAGCCGGCGGCCATTGAACTGGCGCGCCGGTATTTACACCTTGGCTTCCAGATCGTGGCCACTGAGGGCACCGCCAATGCGCTGGAGGGAGCGGGCCTCATCGTTGAGCGGGTCTTCAAGGTCAAGGAGGGCCGTCCGAACGTCGTCGACCTGATCAAGGGCGACCGGATTCAACTGATTGTGAATACGCCACGCGGCCAGGACACTTTTTTCGATGAGAAGGCCATCCGCCGCGCCGCTGTGCTGGCTCGAATTCCGACGATCACGACCATCGCCGCGGCGCAGGCAGCCGCTGAAGGCATTGCCGCCATGCAGCGCCAACGCACCACGGTTTACGCTTTGCAGGAATTGCATATTGCCATCAAAGCCTGAGGGCGACGCCGAGGGCCCGCGGCGCCTCAATCCTTGCGACGCCGGAGTGCAAGCGCCGCTCCGATTGAATACCCAATCAGCGCGGCTGCCGGCCAGGTGCCTATGAAAGGCCCATCGTCGTCGATTAGCCCGCTAGGCCTGGGCAGGCTGAACAATGTGCGTGTCAGCTTTTCAGATACGCCGCATTGGAAGCATTGGTTGGGCCTTGTCGGCATGTCCACAATCCACAGGGCAACAATCATCAACCAGACCAGGCCCAACAACCACACCAGGGTCGCCATATCGTCCTGGCGGACGCGGGTGACGATAAAGCCCACGGCCAGGGGAATGCAAAGGGAAAGCAGGAGGATAATCGACTGCGGAACATTCGGCGGGTTTAGAGCGTAACCGACCAGCATCAGGGCCAGCCATGAGCCGAGAGCAAGAGCGGTGTGCACGAAAAACGACACAGCCTGCCAGGTGAGTTTCGAGGGGCTTCCGTCCTCTTCATCATCCCTGTGCAACAAAGACTCCATCTGCGCAGCTCCTGAAACTGTCTTATCTTCCCGGCTATTATCCACTTAACACGCGCCGCACGGCAAATCAAGAGAATCCGCTCTGTGCGAATCGGACAGAACGCCCGGCCCGGCGCTTATGGCTCTAAAATAGAGCCATGCTGATTGAAGGCGTCTTTGCCGCAACAACCACTCCGTTTTACGCGGACGAACGCGTATATTTTCGCAAACTGGAAGCCAACATGAGCCGCTATTCCCGCAGCCTGCTGGCGGGAATGGTGGTCCTGGGTTCAACCGGCGAGGCGCCGATGCTGAATGACGCTGAGACCCGCGACGTGCTGCGGATTGCCGCCGAAGCCACTGCGCCGGATAAGGTCTTGATCGCCGGCGTGGGCCGCGAGAGCGTGAAAGCGACGGTCGAATTGGCTGAGGCCGCGGCTCAGCATCACTACGATGCGGTTCTGGTTCGCACCTCCATGTACTACGCCGGCCAGATGTCGCCGGCAGCCGTTCTGCATTATTTTCGCAGTGTCGCCGACCGTTCTCCGCTGCCGGTTCTGCTCTACAACATTCCCAAGTGCGTTCCTTACCAGATACCGGTTGAGATTGTCGCGGAGTTGGCGGCTCACCCCAACATCATCGGAATCAAGGATTCCAGCGGCAGCATCGACAGGATTCGCGACCAGGTGGCTGCAACGCGCGCGGTTCCTAAACGCACAACGACCGTAACGCCCATCTTTGAAGCGGTGACGGCGCGCATGTTGACTCCCAAAGTAGTAGGTTCAGGCATATTTGTCTCCGCCGGCGAATTATCAGGAGGCGTAGCCCTGGCGACTGCCGCTCCGGCCGCCCCCAAAAAGACCAGGACAAAGGAAGTGGGATTTCAGGTGGTCTGCGGCTCGGCTTCGGCAATGCTCGCCTCACTCGAGGCAGGCGCGACAGGGGCCATCCTGGCCTTTGCAGCCTGCGCCCCACAGGCCTGTCAGGAGGTCTATCTGGCCTGGAAAGACCACGACCAGAAGCTTGCCGAAGAGAAGCAGAAGCGCATCGCCGGTGTCAACAAGCGCATCGTTGGAGACCTAGGAATCAGCGGCGTAAAATACGCCTGCGACTTCAACGGCTTTTACGGAGGCCGTTCGCGCGCTCCTCTGCTTGCTCTTACGGCGGAAGAGAAGGCAGAGATCGAAGGTCTGTTGGCTGAAATAAGAAACTAGGAAGGGAATCGCAATGCGCCGCGACCGCTCCAGTTGTATCCGCACATTTGCACTTATTGCGGCCGTTATATTAACAGCCGCTTCGTCGCTTTTTGCCCAAGGCGCGGTTCCGGAGCGCCCACGGATCACAGGCATCTCGCACGCCGGCTACTTCGTCTCCGGCCTTCCCAAGGCACTCGGCTTCTGGCACGACCTGCTTGGGTACGACGAGGCCTACGACCTGAAGAGACCGGGCACCGACCAGGTCCGCATCGCGTTTATCAAGATCAACGACCGGCAGCACATTGAACTTTTCACCGATGCGCCCACTGCGCCGCCGAACATGATGAGCCATCTTTGCTTTACGGTAGACAACTTGGAGCAGATGCGTGCCTACCTGCGCTCAAAAGGCATCGACGTAAAGTCGGGCAACGGCGGCAAGACCCGTACCGGCGACTACGCCTTCGAGATCAAGGATCCTGACGGCACGCTGGTCGAATTCGTGCAGACCTTGCCCAGCGGAATGGAAGCCCAGGCAGCCGGCAAGTTCCTGCCGGATACCCGCATCGCGCCGGCCATCTATCACGTGGGTTTTCTGGTCGGCAACACGCCAAAGTCGCTGGCGTTTTATGAAGACATTCTCGGCTTCAAAGAGACCTGGCGCGGCGGCCGCGATCCGAAGATCCTGAGCTGGATCAACCTGCGCGTACCGGACGGAACCGACTACATCGAACTGATGCTGTACAGCAAACTCCCGGCCACCTTCGGCACCCAGAATCACACCTCGCTTGTTGTCCCGGACATCGAGAAGGCAGTCGCCGATCTGGAGGCTCGGCCCGCGTACAAGAGCTACCTGACCTACGGCAGGCCCCTTGAGATCCATGTAGGCGTAAACGGCAAGCGCCAGGTGAATCTATACGATCCGGATGGAACCCGCGTCGAGCTCATGGAAGCTCATACTGCCGACGGCAAGCCGGTTCCGCCATCGGCAGCCCCGCCACCGCCTCCTGCGCACGACTAGCTCGTCCTGGAAACTACTTCGCAGATGACCGGCGGCTTGCGAACCTGGAATTTGCCCCCCGGCTTGCCCCTCGATCCGTACCCGCAGAGGAGACAGAAGGAGACTCAAGATGATAAAGGCGCGGCTTGATGGTCTGCTTCTGCTGCTGTTGGGAAGTGCAATGTTTGTGCTGGTTGGTTCTGCCATGGAGCACATGGCGACCGGCTCAATGCAGGATTTCAAGGGCGTTTACTACGGCACTCGATGCGCGCTTGAGCACTGCGACCCGTACAGCGAAAATGAGCTGCTGCGTGTCTATCTCGCGGAGGGAGGGGAACGGCCGTCGAATCTCCTGGCGGCGGAACAGCGCCAGGTAGTGACGTTGTGCGTGTACTTTCCTACCATATTCATCTTCGTAGCTCCTTTTGCGATGCTGGCGTGGGGGCCTGCGCATGTTCTTTGGCTAATACTCACCGCCGCGAGTCTGATCGTTGCCGCCTACCTTATGTGGAGACTTGGGGCAGATGCCGCGCCCCGGCTAGCTGGCGGACTTATTGGTCTCTTGCTCATCTTCAGCGTAGGGCTGCTGCTGAATGGCAATTCGGCCGGGATTGCGGTAAGCCTTTGCGTAATTGCCGTCTGGTGCTTTCTTCAGGAGCGGTTTGTCTGGCTCGGCATCCTGAGCCTTGCATTAAGTCTCGCCATCAAGCCTCACGATGCGGGGCTGGTGTGGCTCTATCTCCTGTTGGCGGGGGGAGTCTACCGGAAGCGCGCGCTGCAGACCCTCGCGATAGCCGCAATCCTGGTTCTGCCGGCCGTTTTTTGGGCTTCGCAGGTCTCACCGAACTGGGTCAAGGAAATGCACTCCAATCAAGTGACGGCTGAAGCGCACGGCGGCCTCAGCGACCCGCGACCGGACGCCGTCGGCAGCGGCACAGCCACGATGATGACCAACCTGCAACCGGTCATCAGCGTGTTCTGGGATGATGCCCGCATCTACGATCCGGTCACTTATGTTTTTTGTGGCGCGCTGCTGCTGGTTTGGGCGGGCGCCACGGTCGGGGCGCGTCCCTCGCAGGCCAGAACATGGCTGGCGCTGGCCGCAATCGCGGCTCTTTCCATGCTGCCGGTCTATCACCGGCCGCATGATGCAAAGCTGCTGCTGCTGACGGTTCCGGCCTGTGCCATGTTGTGGGCCGAGGGAGGCGCGATCGGCTGGCTTGCGCTGGTGGTGAACACGGCCGCGATTGTTTTGACAGGGGATCTTCCGCTGGTGTTCCTGATTGATCTCAGCAACAGCTTGCACGCGAACACATCGGGGTGGTCGGGGAAGTTGCTGACGGTTGTGCTGGGGCGGCCGGCGCCGCTCATCTTGCTGGTGATGGGCGTTTTCTATCTATGGATCTACGCGAGGCGCTGTATTGAACCTGGTTGCGATGTCCGATAACAGATATTCTGTATAGTCAAACCGCGGAATCACAAATCTGGTCAATCTGCTCCGAATCAACACATTTCATTGATCCTCTGCTCTGCCCTTGGGCCCGACTACATCTTGTAACGGCCCAGGTCATCGTCGTTCAGTCCTTCCAGCCAGCCTCGCAACTGTTCGGCTGTAGGGCCTTCAGAAGGTCCGGAGGTACTCAGTTTGGCGCTCTGCATCACCTGCTCCGAGACAAAGATCGGGCAATCGGCGCGGAGTGCCAGAGCGATGGCGTCAGAGGGCCGTGCGTCGATCACCACTGCCTCATCCGCCTGCCGCAGGCACAGAACGGCATGAAAGGTGTCGTCCTTAATCTCTGTAATAACAACCCGTTCCAGTCTGGCATTCAAGTGGCGAATGAGGTTTCTGGTCAGATCGTGGGTCATGGGGCGCGGCGCGGCCAACTTCTCGATCTCGATGGCAATGGCGTTGGCCTCAAAAATCCCTACCCAGATCGGCATCACCGTCTCTGAGGCCACATCCTTGAGTACGACGATGGGCATGTTGGTAGCCGGGTCCATCATCAGCCCACGAATCCGCACCTCGATATCCATGTCTTCCCCTTCCTTGCCGCCTCTACCTTAGACGGCCTCGCCCACCAGACTGTTCGGATGCGTGGCGGTTATCCTCACCTGCAGGTAACTTCCAGGAGCCGGCGCGATGGGTTGCGGCCAGGTAAAGTTCACCGGCTTGTTCTGGCTGCTGCGTGCCGAGATCTGTCCCCGCGCCGGGTTCTGACCCTCAACCATCACCTCCATTATCTGCTCCTAAATGCTTGGAATAATTGATCCTTTGAATCTCCCGCTGGCGGTCAAGCAGAACTTGAAGCCGCTGGGCCTTCTCCGCTTCGGGGATGGAATCGATCATGGTCAGCGCCGGCGTATTGGGCCGCGCCGAGTACTTGAATCCGAAGACGCAATCGTACTCCACTTCGGCCAGAAGGTCCATGGTCTGGATGAAGTCCTCGGGAGTTTCGCCGGGAAAGCCCACAATGATGTCTGTGGAAATCGAGATGGGCCGGCGGGCAGCCTTGATCCAGCCAATCCGCTCCAGATACCACTCCGGCGTGTATTCCCGCGCCATCAGCTTGAGCACCCGGGCCGAGCCCGACTGCACCGGCAGGTGAACATGGTCGCAGAGTGAGGGGGTGGCGTCGATGGCCTCGACGATGTCGCGGGTAAAATCGCGGGGGTGGCTGGTGGTAAAGCGCACGCGGCGAATCCCCGCGACCTGGCCTACGGCAACCAGCAAGATCCGCGAAGCTTCGCTTCCCTTCCGGGTCGCGGTAGCTGTTCACGTTCTGGCCCAGAAGCTGAATCTCGGTGTAGCCCAGATCGGCGATGCGCCGCGCCTCCGCCAGCACCGAAGAGGAGGTGCGGCTGCGCTCCTTGCCCCGCGTGTACGGCACCACGCAGTAGGCGCAGAACTTGTCGCATCCCTCAATGATGGTGATGTAGCCGCGGTAGGGATTCTGGCGGGCGGTGAATTCGGTTTCGAAGGTCTCATCCGTCTGGCGGTCGTCGAGGCCGGTGATGCGGCTCTCCCCGGCTTCCAGGCGAGTGAGCATCTCCGGCAGTTTGCGGTAGGAGGCCGAGCCGGAGACCAGCGACACATACGGCGCCCGCTCGAAGATCTTCTCGCCCTCCTGCTGGGCCACGCAGCCCAGCACGCCAAAGCGCTTGCCGGCCTTGTGCAGCTTTTTGTAGTCGTTCAGCCGGTGGAAGACCTTCTGCTCGGCCTTGTCGCGGATGGAGCAGGTGTTGTAGAGGATCAGGCCGGCATCTTCTTCCGACTCCACCTGCCGGTAGCCCTGCTGCTGCAATGTGCCAATCACCTTTTCGGAGTCATGGGCATTCATCTGGCAGCCGAAGGTCTCAAGATAGAAGGTTTTTTCGGTTGCCATAGCAATCCTGAGTATACCGTGATTCGGGTTTTGCGGCCCGAAAGCGCTCGATTCCGCTGCTGCCTCAGCGCAGACCGGTATGCAGATAGGCCAGAAGCGCCGCCATCTGCTCATCGGTAAAGCGGCCGGCAAAAGACGGCATCATCCCCTTGCCTGCGAGCACACGCGTTGAACCGCCGGCATCGCGTGGCCGGTGCGCCGCTGGGCAGCGTGTCGCGCTCGAAGATCCCGTGCAGATCCGGGGGAACCTTCTTGAGGGCCAGGTCGTTCTCCTCGTGGCAATGGGCGCAACGAACCTGGTAGAGGTGCTTCCCTTCCGCCTCCTGCGGAGTGAGTGCCGGATTTGAGCGGCAGCCAACCAGACTGAGCCGCCGCTCCGAGGTAAACCAGCGTCCGCGAGCTGCAGATCCTCTCAGTCCCCGTTGTCCTTACGCCTTCCGGGCAAACTGCCGCTCACATAATCCCAGTTCAACACCTGGAAAAACGCCTTCACGTAATCCGCGCGCCGGTTCTGGTACTTGAGATAGTAGGCGTGCTCCCACACGTCCACGGCAAGAACCGGCTTGTGGCCGAGAGTCAACGGGCTGTCCTGGTTGGGCGCGGTCTCGATAGCCACCGTGCCGTCCGGCAACTTCACCAGCCAGGCCCATCCGCTGCCGAAGACGCCCATGGCCGCCGCCGTCAGCTTGTCCTGGAAAGTCGAGAGCGAGCCGAATTTGGCGTCGATGGCCTTGGCCAGCTCTCCTGAAGGCGCAGCTCCGCCTTTGCCCAGCGTAGGCCACCAGAAGGAGTGGTTGGCATGTCCGCCGCCCTGGTTGCGCACCGCCGTGCGTGCGCCCTCTGGCAAGCTGTTCAGGTTTACCATCAGGTCTTCCAAGCTCTTCCCTGCCAGCTCGGGATGCGCGGCCACGGCTATGTTCAGGTTGTTCACATAGGCCTGATGGTGCTTGTCGTGGTGCAAGTGCATGGTCACAGCGTCGAAATTGGGCTCGAGCGCGTCATACGCGTAAGGCAATGGCGGCAGCGTGAAGGGCCCGGTGGGAGGCGGGGGTGCTGTTGCGGCTGGGGTCTGGCCGTCCGGCAAGCCCTCGGCGGCTAGTTTGTCGGAGAGAAGCACGGCGCCGGTAAGTGCGCCCATTTGCAGCATAGCTGTTCTGCGATCAATCGATGACATAGGGAAAATCCTCCGGGAAGTTTCTGTTCAGGGGTGTAGGCCGGCAGATTCCGGCGCGAGCAGTTCGCTTCATCAGTCTGAGCGGCCACAGCGGGAAGGTCAAGTGGATTCATGGCTATCTTGCAGGCTTTCGAGGAGTTCCGCGGACTCAAGCCGCCCGCGTGCAGGTATTCTGGCTTTATGAAGCTTCCCTCTCTATCCGAGATTCACGACGCCCAGGCCGTGGTCTATCGCTCCATGCCGCCGACGCCCCAATACAGTTGGCCGCTCATCAACGACCGGCTGGGAACCGAGGCCTGGATCAAGCATGAGAATCATACGCCGGTGGGAGCGTTCAAACTGCGCGGGAGCGCTCGTGTATCTTGACTGGCTCAAACAGACAGAGAGAGGCTTGAGAGGCGTGGTGGCGGCCACGCGCGGAAATCATGGCCAGGGTGTGGGCATGGCTGCGCGGCTTCTGGGTTTGAAGGCGGTCATTGTCGTTCCCCACGGCAATAGCAAAGAGAAGAATCGCGCCATGTTGGCCCAGGGGGTCGAACTGGTGGAATACGGCCAGGACTTCCAGGAGTCGCTGGAGTTTGCGCGCTCCCTTGCCGCGGATAAGGGCTTCCAACTGGTCGACTCGTTCCACGAGCGATTGGTAATGGGCACGGCCACCTATGCGCTGGAGCTATTTCAAGGCGCTCCACCTTTGGAGACGGTCTATGTTCCCATCGGCATGGGATCGTCGATCTGCGGCGTAGCTGCAGCGCGCAATGCGCTCTGATTGAAGACAGAGATCGTTGGCGTGGTGGCCGCCGAGTGCCCTGCTTATGCGCTCAGCTTCAGGCGGAGAGAGCTGGTGGAGGCCCCGGCACTAAGCAGAATCGCTGATGGCCTGGCCTGCCGTACGCCGAATATCAAGGCGTTGGAGGTTATCTGGGAAAACGCCGCGCGTGTTGTCGAGGTTTCCGACGCGGAGATATCGGAGGCTATGCTCGCCTACTACCAGGACACGCACAATCTGGCTGAAGGCGCTGGAGCCGCAGGCCTGGCCGCCGCCCTGCAGGAGAAGCTCACCCTAGAAGGCAAACGGATCGGCATCGTACTCACAGGCGGCAATGTAGACCGGGAGACGTACCAGGCGGTGCTGGACACGGCGCCTAGACAATCGAGTGAGAAATGACAAAGGTCCCTGAAAACCTGACCCCCATGCTTCACGCCGCACAGAACCGCTGCTTCGGTTGCGGCCAGGCTAACCCAGCCGGGTTGCGCCTCGAATTTCTGCTCGCGGAGGACGGTTCCGTCGTTTCCCTTCCCACAGTTCCTGACAGCTTTGAAGGCCCACCCAGTTTTCTACACGGCGGCGTCATCGCCACTTTGCTGGACGAGGCCATGAGCAAGGCAGTTCGGGCCCGCGGCCTGACGACCATGACGCGGCAGATGGAGATCGACTACCTGCGCCCGGTTCCCTCCGGCACGCACATTCGCATCGAGGGCCGGGTGGTCCGCAGCGAGGGCCGCAAGCACTGGACCGAAGCCAGGATCCTGAATGCAAAAGCAGTCGCACTGGCTACAGGCAAAGGGTTGTTTGTTGAAGTTCGCGCCAACAGGATGAAGGCTACAGGGCGGCCCGAAGACCGACCTGCGACGCCTTAGTTAATCGGCCCTTAGTGGACCATGTTGATCGTGTCCTGGGTTACGGAGTCGAAGGTGGTGATCGCCTTTGAGTTGGCCTCGAAGGCGCGTTGGGCGATGATCAGGTCAGAGAACTCGGCCGCAATGTTGACATTGGACTCCTCAACCTCCGAGTCTTTGATGGTGGCCAGACCGTCGGTTCCCGATACGCCGATCGATGCCGCCCCGCTGGCCAGCGTGGTTGCGTAGTTACCATTGCCCTGGAGCTCCAACCCCTGGACGTTGGTCACGTTGGCCAGCGCCAGTTGACCGACGGCCTCGGTCTGCCCATTCGAATAGGAGGCCGTCACGGTGCCGTCCGAGCCGATCAAAAAGCCCTGATATGCTCCGCTCGCATAACCATTCTGGATGGCCGCTGAGGCGATGGAAGTTGAGTCGACCTGGCCGATGGTCGGGGTGCCGCTGGAGCCCAGAATATCCCAGGTCATCTTCATCGCCGCGGCTCCATCGGAGAGTCCGGCAAAAGAGATATCGGCCACATTGGCGGCCGGGCTCACCAGGTTACCGCTCGAATCGAAGGTCATCACGCCGGTTGCGTTGGCCGACGCGACTGGATCCTGAATCACACTTCCTGTAGCCGTGATGTTGGAGCCAACGATGGAAAGCTGGCCGGCCGCCGTGGACGAAACCGCAACGCCGGTGATACCTGCCACGGCCAGCGCGTTGCTCAGGGCAGCGGCATATTGGGCCACCGTTTCGCCGGTAGTTACCGCGGGCGTGGAGATGGTGGCCGTGGCGCCGGACGTTGTCAGCCCGGTGATGGTCAGGTTCGTTGCCGGGTTAACCGTGGCCACTGTGCCACCGCTGGAACCGAAGTTGTAGCCGATCGTCGTCGCTGTCAGATCCTGGCTCGCACTGCCGGTGATGGATGAGTTGGCTCCAGTGATGGACAACTGTCCCCCAGTGGATGAGACCTGAACGCCGACGATGTGTGCGCGGCCCAGTGCGGTATTGAGGTCAGCGGCATAATCCGCCACCGATTCTCCGGCGGTAACCGTAGGAAGCACGATGGGTACTGTGACGCCCAGCGCATTCTGCCCGGTGATCTTCAGATTCGTCCCTGGATCGACAGTGGCGCTGGAACCGAAATCGTAATTGGTCGTTGTGGCCGTCAAATCCTGGACCACGTTGTTCGCAGTCGAGATGTTGGCGCCGACAATGGATAGCTGGCCGGTAGCGGCATTGGGTGTGACCGTCACATTGACGATGCCCTTGGCAGCCAGGGGCTGGTGAGGGCATTAGCGTATTGGGTCATCGTTTCCCCGGCAGTGACTGTCGGCGCGACGATGGTCGCCGGGACGCCGACCGCGGTTTGCTCCGGTAATTGTAAGATCCGTCGACGGATCCACCGTACCGCCAGTATTGAAGGTGAAGTTGTTGGTTGTCCCTCCCGGCCAGATCCTGATTCACATTGCCCGTGACCGTGAAGGCGCTGGTTGTACCGGCGAAGGACAGTTGGCCCGTAGCTGCGTTGCCCGTAACCGTCACGCCGCCGGCGCCAACGGTCATGTTCGCCACCCCCATGGCGGTTGTAATGTCGCTTGCATATTGGGATGCAGTTTCATTGGCGCCGGCCGGAGGCACGGTCACAGTGCCCGCACCGCCGGGCCCGGTAATCGTCAGGCTGGTCGTGTTTTGATCGATCGTGCCCAGCGTGCCCGCGGTGGTGCTGAGATTGTAACTGAGCGTTGTGGCGCCAGCGGCCGCACTCGAACTCTGCGTCACAGGAGTAACACCTGTGGCTGGTGTTGCCGCCGTCAAAGTGTTGTCAAGAGTTGTTGTCCCGGCCGCCGCGGCCGAAGGCACAGCAAGGGCAGCGGCCGCTGGAGCAGTCGCCGGAGCCGCCGTCAGGTTGTCGGGCAGCGAAACGCTGTAGGACCACTCGTTGGTTCCGGTCTTGGTGTAGGCCACCGTGGCCTGATAGCTATTACCCATCGAATCGAAGACCTGGACCTGGCCAGGTACGCTGGTGCCCACTGGGGCCGCAGAGTCGAGGTTGGCGGTCATCCCAAAGGTGGTGGTTGCCTGCGGCTGCTGCACCTGCCCTATGACAGGAATATTGATCGCCGCCAGCGGAGCATTGGTGTTGACGACGCCATTCGAAGCCGGATATCCCATCACCGAAAGTCCGTCGGCGGTGACGAGATTTCCGCTGATGTTCTGCGTGAAGGCGCCGTCGCGGGTAAGAACGTTGGTGCCGCCGTCATTGAGGACAAAAAAGCCGTTACCGTCCAGGGCTACATCGGAAGAGGTGGTGCCGCTGGTATCAAAGGATCCCTGGGTGAAATTGGCGTTGTTCGAGGCCACCTGCACACCCCCGCCCACCTGAATCGCCTCGCCTGAACCTGTCGCCCCAACTTGCTGGTAGAAAAGGTCGGAGAAATTGGTTGTCTGGCCTTTGAAGGCCGTGGTGTTCATGTTGGACAGATCGTTGGCAATGGTGTTCAAGGCAGTCGAATCGGCGTTGAGGCCGGAAAGCGGAATGTAGAAACTTGCCATCGTGAATCTCCTCTTCGTGTTGTATTCGGTTGACGCAGGCCCTTTCGGCCGGCTGGTAAACAGAGTTCATTGGGCTCCGGGCACGCGACGCGGCGATCGACTGCGCGTGGGACCGCCCGTCGAGGGCATGAGCCACACGATGCGCCGCGGGGTTGGCATCGGGAACGCTGAGATTGCCGGGAGCGCGCTTGGCCGCGGATGACAGGGCTGATAGGCTGTTGGCCGTGCCTGCGCCGGATGCTGCGGATTGGGCCCCGGCCAGCACACCTGCTTTTCGCGCGGCCGCGCCGGTTTGCGCGGTTGTGCCGGCGGGACTCGCGCCGGTAAGAGCGGACGTTGCCCCAGAGGCCTGGGTGGAGGCGGAACTGCCGGAAGGCGTGCTCGATACTCCCAAGCGCAGTGGTGAGATTCTGGTTGATGTCGATCAACTGCTCCAGGCTGTTCACGTTTACCAGCTGGTTAATGTACTCGTTGGGATCGACATCCGCGGTTGGGTCCTGGTTCTGCATCTCGGTCACCAGCAGGGTAAGAAAGTCGTTGGCCGAGATGGTGGCGCTGTCTGAACTGCTCGTGCTGCTCGTATCGGCCGTCGCTGTTGCCGGACTGGCCATGGGTGTTGCGCTCGTACCCGTCAGCGTTTGCCCGGCCGCCAACGCGTGATTGAAGATTCCTGCTATCGCTGCCCCCATCTTCCCTCCTGTGCTCGTTTCCTTCGCGACTTCTGTACTGCTTATCCTCGAAACCGTTTTGCCGTCAAGCTGCTTCCCTACGAAGCTTGCCGCATTCAGGCCATGACGGAGATACGCGTGCCTTCATACCCTGGATTCCCGGCCGCTGCATCGAGCCTGCCGGTCAGCACCGGTATCTCCCCAGGGATAGTGGTGGCCGTCGTCGGCATGAACGGCTGTGGGTTTGCCGGCGATTCAGGAGAACCATTTTGCCCCGTACCCTGATTCGTACCCTGGTTCATGTCCTGGTTCGCATTTTGGCCGGCGCCCAACCCTGCTTCCCTGCCCCCAGGCAGGGCCAGGGTCAATGTCTCCACCGGTGTATGCTCTTCTGCCAGATACGCATTCAATCCCGCCAGATGCCCGCCAAGCGCCTGCGCCGCCTCTGCCGACCCGGGCAGCAGCGTGGCATGGACACCACCTCCGCTCACGTCAGCCCGCACGCCGACCCAGCCCAGGGACTGGTCCTGAAAGCCTGCCTCAGCACGCTGGGCTCCAGCGTGAATCCAGCTTGGCGTCCCAGGGGGAGTGCCCGCGTCGAGCGCCGTAAAGGTATTGTGCGAGGCCGATCCAGCTGCGACGCCAGGCGAGCCCAAGGCATTTCCACCCATCGCGCTCGTTGTGCCGCGGGCGCCGGCCGGATCGCGCACCAAAGTGGATGCATCGGCGGCAGGGCCGCCGCTCTGTCCCTGCAATGGCCGAATCCCGCGCTCGCCCGGGTCGCTCATTACGGCCCCGCGCGCGCTCCGCGACACAACTTGCTCTGATACCCTGCCAACGCCGGCCAGTCCTGGCTTGCTCACTCTCGGCGGCGCGGCAGAAGATGGGGAGGCATCGGCATCGTCTGCATCGCTCCCCCGACCCGCTTGATCGCCAAAGGCCGCAACCGGTACACGCTCCACGGTCTGGCTTCCGAGCTGCGCCTGATTCTGGTTCTCTCCCTGAGCAGGCGCCGGTTGTGGCTCTATTGCCGGCACCGGCGACCGGCCGGACGACACTGCCTGTTCGCTAGCAGCAGATGACTCCGCTTCAACAGAACTTACCGCGCCGGCCTCATCGGGGTTCACGTCCGAGGTCTTACTACTTCCAGCCGCCGGCAGGGCTCCGGCATGAGTCCAGCCTGTAGTTCCGGAGCCAGCGCCCGCACTGTGCGTCGCATAGGCCTCCCGGGTTCGAGGCCCCGAAGCTGCACCGGCTGAGCCTGCAACTACCACCGCGGGTACGTTCACTACTCCGCTTGCAGCGGCAGGGTCGCGCACCAGGGCAATCGCATCCGCCGCTAAACCGGTAGGTTCCGCTTGAGGAGCCTGATTATCGTACTTGCCCGCCGGCGCCGACGCGGCCTGGTGCGGTGCTCGAGTCACAACTGGCCCTGTCGCCGGCCTGCTGCTGGTCCACACTGCCGTTCCAACTTCGGGAAGCGCAGCCGGGGATGGAGAGGAACCGGCATCGTCTGCATCAATCCGCCCACCTGCCTGATCGGCTGAGACTGGAACCGCGGCGCTCACTGAGGCATGGCCTCCGGGCTGCGATTCAATCTGGTTCTCTCCCTGAACAGGCGCCTGTTCAGACTTATCGGTCTGAGGTTGCACTCGGCTGGACCATGAAGCCAGGTTGCTGACAGCAAAAGGAGCGGACGATTCACGCTCCACTGAACTGATAGCGTCAGCCTTATCGGGGTTCCCGCCCAACGTGCTGCCGCCTCCAATGGCCAGATGGGGCCCTGCGGGGGCAGCAGGTACGTTGCCTGACGGCGCCGTATTTTCGGCGGGTTCAACGATTCTGCCTGCGAGTTCGTTCGCCTCCGGGGCAACAGAGCCAGAACGGTTCGAACCGGATTCGGGGAAAGAGAGGACAGCGGGTGAAGAGCCCGAAGAGCGTCTCTCAGGAGCAGAGGCCAGAGCTGATTCCCTTGCAATTCTGTACGGACCAGAGCCCGTAACTTTCACTGCAGTGAGTTTTTCCGCAGACTGCAAGGGCCGTGAATCGGTGCTAAACTGGCTCTCGGTGACGGCGATTGGCAGTGCGGCGGGCAATACGGATTGGGACGGCTGCGCCTCTGCTCCAACTGCGCTTGCGGCTGGACTTGCGCTTCTGGGCGCGGGCGGTCTGGGCGGAACACTGACGAGCGATGGCGGGACCGCTTCCGGCGCTGCCCTGCCAGATGCCGGCTCTCGCCTGGCGCTCTTGCTGGTGCCGGCCGGGGATGCGCCGGCGGACTCCAGCAGTTGGAGACTTCCCGGACTCTTTGCTGCTTCGTTACTCGCGGATTGCCGACTACCTCTGAGCACTTGAGGTAACTCAGGGGGCGGAATACTGACGAGCGAGGCCGGGACCGCTTCCGGCGCTGCCCCCTCAAAGGCTGGTTCTCGCCTGGTGCTCTTGATAATGCTGGCCGCGGATGCGCCGGCGGAATCCAACAGTTGAAGACTTTCCGGACTCTTTGCTGCTTCGTTACTCGCGGATCGCCGATTGTTCCAAGTCAGTTGAGGTAACTCAGGGGGCGAAGCACTGGCGAGCGACGCCTGGACTGCGTCCGGCGCGACCCTGCCAGAGACAGACTCTCGCCCGGCGTTCATGCTGGTGTCGGCCGCGGGCTCACCGGCGGAATCCAGCGGTCGAGTATTCCCCGGTTTCTTCGCGTCTCCGTCGCTTGCCATTTGCCGATCAGCCAGGTTCGCGCTCGGCGAGGTTGGGGTTTGTTCCTCGGAACCGGAACCAGTCAGCCTCACTGCGCCGGTTACCGAACCTCCCTCAGGCCCGGTTGCGAGCATCCATCGCAGAGCAGATCCGGTGGTAGAGACCGCTGTCTCTACGGGAGTGTTTCCCACTTTCTCCAATGGGACCGATTCGGTCCTCGTGTCGATTCGATTCGTCCCAGACGGTGGCGCGGCGGTCCCGGTTGCCGGTTCGTCTGTCCCGGTTTCCGCCAGGCCGGACGTGCCCGCGCGCGGAGCAAGAACAGCGAGCTGCGACTGCCAACTGGAGCTAAAACTCTCTGCGCCCGGCTGGGAAGCCGGGAAGACACTCGCTGAAGCCGCACCGAACCAGCCAGAGCTCTTTGTCTTGCCATGCACTCCCGCAAGAACCTGACCCAGGCCCGGTGCATCGCGCCCTCCCGTTCCGGTCTCGAATCCCGCAGCGACACTCATGGCCAGGGTCATTGCAGATGCTGTGCCAAAGGGAACAGACACGGGTTAGAGCATTGTCAGAGATGGGATTGTCGATCCCGTTTCAAGACGCCTGAACTTCTATCAGATGAAACTCTGCTCAAGTTCCATCAGGCGCGCGCCGAGTTAGGCCTGAAACGTCGTTTGAACCGGGAGGTCTCTCGGACTTCAGCGCGCGTTTCGCGGCATGCAACCGGTTGAGGTACCAATCGTCGAGTGCCTGTTGGCCGCGCCGGCCTGCTACAACGGCATCCCTGGCCTCGGTCTCCTGAATGAGGGTCTCGGCCTGGCGGCGTTCCACGCGCTTGGCGAGAAATGCCTGACGAAGGGCCGCCACTTCAAGTTCAGCATCGGAGATTCTGAGAACCAGGGCGACGGCACGCCGCTTGGCCGCTCGGATCTCCTCAAGGCCGGCCAGCCGATCCGGCAACTCTCCGCTCTGCGCACTGGCCAGGACCAGTTGCCGCCCGCTCCGAGCCCGATCCGCAGTAGCCGTCAACGAGTGTTCCAGTTGTCTGAGCTCGGCCAGCGCCGACTCGAGGGCTAGCCGGCACTGGTCTTCTTCGATCTCCAGTACGCGAAGCAGCCGGCGAAGAGCCTTGGCGACGGCCATGGCTCATACCTCCGCGGCTAGAGCGGCAAGCCGCCGTAGACACTCGGCAGAATGTACCTGCTCGTGTGCGTCCTGGGTCATGAAAGCGCGCATTGTATCCCGGGCCCGCAAGGCGCGATCGAGATCCAGATCCGCACCGGGCTTATAAGCGCCGATACGGACCAGGTCCTCAGAGCGGGCGTACACCGCCATCAACCGGCGCAGTAGCGCCGCCTGTTCGCAGTGCTCGAGCCCGGCCACCGCCGGCATCAACCGGCTGATCGAATCCAGCACCTCGACCGGCGGGTACCAGCCCTCGGCAGCCAGGGCGCGCGACAGCACCACGTGGCCGTCCAGCAACGACCGGACCGCGTCCACGAGCGGGTCCTGCTGATCGTCGCCTTCCATCAGCACGGTATAAAAGGCGGTGATTGAGCCGGTGTGGAACTGCCCGGCGCGCTCCACCAGGCGGGCCAGCCGGGTAAAGACCGAGGGTGTATACCCCTTGGCCGTAGGCGGTTCGCCGGCGGCCAGGCCGATCTCGCGGGCGGCCATGGCAAAGCGGGTGAGCGAATCGAGCACCAGTAGTACGTGTTTTCCCTGGGCGGCAAAGAATTCCGCCACCGTGGTGGCTGCCAGCGCCGCCCTCATGCGCAGCAGCGGCGACTGGTCCGAGGTGGAAACCACCACCACCGACCGAGCCCGGCCCTCCACGCCAAGCGCGTCTTTCAGGAACTCTCCCACTTCGCGGCCACGCTCCCCCACCAGCCCGACTACCGTCACGTCGGCTTCGGTGTTCCGGGTCATCATGCCGATCAGTGTGCTCTTGCCCACTCCCGATCCACCGAAGATTCCCAGCCTCTGGCCCCGGCCTACGGTCAGAAGCGCGTCCAGAACGCGGATGCCGGTTCCCAGCGGCACGCGAGATCGGCGAGCGATCCAGCGGCGAACGTACCCGGCCCTCCAACGGCAGCGGCAATGAGACGGCCGGCTGCCCGCCTTCGTCGATCGGCTCGCCCAGCGCATTCAGCACTCTGCCCATCAGCGACGGCCCCACCTCAATCTCGGGACGTACCCCCAGCGCCGCCACCGGATCGCCAAAGCGAATGCCCTCCGTCGTCTCAACGGGCATCGACAGTACATTCGAGCCCCTGAACCCGATGACCTCTGCCAGGTGTCGATGACCGAACTGGTCTTCGATCTCGCAGCACTCTCCCACCGAGGCCAGCGGCCCCGACGACTCGATTGTCTGGCCCACCGATTCGAGAACCTGCCCGCGCCAGCGCCAGGGCTGGCCGCGATCCAGGCGCGCAAAGTAGCGTCCAAGTTGCGCCGTCATCAGCGGCTCTCCCCGGTTGCGCTCGCAACTGCGTCGATTTTGGCCGCAGGGCTGGCGGTGAGGCCGGATCTTCCTGGGCCGGCGCGGTCGAAGAAGCCGCGTTCAATCTCTCCCAGTTGCGACCGGATACCCAGATCCACTGAGCCCAGCAAAGTTTCGATCACGCAGTCGCCCAGCCGCATCCCCTCTCCCGCAATTACAGTGGGCTTCAGAGCCAGGTTGGGTAGCAAGGAAATAGCATCGGCCCACAACTCCAGCTCTCCCGGGGGCACGCGAAGCCGCACCTCGGTCGAGGCTGAGAGCTGCCCCAAAGCCACGCGCACCGCCCCGGTCAACAGCAGCGGATCCATCTGCGCCTCGCGGCGCAGGATGCGGGCTGCGACCGCGAGAGAGAGCTTGACTACCTCATGCTCGACCGCGTGCAGGTAGCGGTCGCGTTCCTGGGCAAAGCTCTCGATCAGTTCCGCAGCCTGGCGCATGCGCCGCTCTTCAGCGGCCTTCTGCGTCCCGGCCTGGGCCTCGCGCTCGGCCTGGCGACCCTCCTGCCGTCCGCGTTCGCGCCCTGCTTCGGAAGAGCGGCGCGTCTCCTCGCCCAACCGTTGTTCGAATTGGGCGTTCGCCGCTGCCTCTTTGGGTGTCCTGGCGTGTTCGCGATCTCGCTCATCGTGCACGCCTACTTCTCCTACCTCCATCCAGCCTTGCCAGGCGGGCGCGGAAGGCGCATCAGGGCTGGCCGGATACTCGAATGGCTCAATCCGCCCCGGTCCGCTGCTTTGTTGCGCTGTTACGGTCTGCTCCAAAGAATCCACTTCCCGCCCGGAGGATCATCTCTTCCGCTGCTGAGTTCTTCCTGATCATTTCCCGGCCATCGGTCTTCGATGACTTGCCGCAGCGCCGTCGACCGACAGACAAAGACCGGCTACCCAAAGCTGCTCAAGCCAGCATCTCGTCCCCGGTCTCCAGTTTCAGAATTACCTTGCCCTCAGCCTCCAGCCGCCGGGCAAGGTTCAGGATCTCCTGTTGAGCCTGCGCTACTTCGCGGGAGCGCACCGGCCCCAGTACTTCCATATCCTCTTTCAGCATCTCCACCGCCCGCGAGCTCATCGATTTGAAGATCTGGGCGCGCATCTCATCGTTGGCGCCACGCAGGGCCAGGGCCAACTGCCGCTTGTCCACTCCGGAGACAATCTCGCGGATCGTGGCAGGCGGCACTGTAACCAGGTCCTCGAAGGTGAACATCAGGTTGCGAATGCTGAGGGCCAGCTCCGGCTGGCCGTCCTCGATGGTCTCCAGAATCTTCTTCGACTCCTCGGCATTCAGCCGGTTCAGCAGATCGGCCACAGCCTTGAAGCCGGAATAGCTCTTGCGCGCCGTGTCGCCCACGCTTTCCAGCCTGCGGTGCAGGATGTGCGCCACCTTCTGCGCCATCTCCGGAGAGAACTGGCGCATCTCGGCAAGACGCTGAACGGAGACTACCTTGTGCTCCTCACTCAGGTTGTCGAGCACCAGCGACGCTCGACGCGGGTCCAAATGGGCCAGAACGAGCGCGATGGTCTGCGGGTGTTCGGTGTCGAGCAGTTTCCCCAGTTGCTGGGGATCGGTGCGCTGCAGCTTGGCCAGATTGCCCTGGGCGGCCTCCTGGGAGCGGCGCACCAGCATCAGCAGATCGTCGGCGCGCTGCTTGCCGAAGGTATCGACAAGGAGCCGGCTGGCATAGTCAAGGCCTCCGTGAACCATGAAGTTCTGTGTCTCGAGGAGTTGCCAGAACTCCTCCATGATCTCCGAAGACATTTCCGGCGTGATGCCGCGCAGGTCTGCCAGCTCCTCGGTGAGCCGCTGTACGTCCACTTCGGGCAGTGCGCGCAGGATCTCCTTGGCCAGTTGCTCGCCAACGGCCACCAGCAAAACCGCCGCCTTGCGCACTCCGGACATATTCACCGACTGGTGGCGCCGTACCGCCCCGTTCGTGTTCCCCTGCTCATCCAAGGTGCAGGTCCTTTCCTGGCGCGCTAATCGGAGTGAATCCAACTCTGCAACAACCGCGAACTCTGCGTCGGTTCGCGTTTCAGGTGCGCTGTCACCTGTTCGAAGATCTCCTGAGTCCGGATTCGCTCCGGATCAACCTCGACGGGCTCGGGAGCCTTCAGTACCGTCTGCGCGGCAGCAGTTGCACCGGCGCCTATCTCCTTTGTGCCTGGCTTGAGCGCGGCACGGCCCGAATGCGCCGATCCCGCCATACGGAGTGCAGGCCGCACACCTAAGGCCAGCACCACCAGCAGGCCGGCCAGCAAAGCTGCGTACTTGACCAGCACCGGCGAATCCTCCGCCGTGTTCGCCCACTTCTCAACCGCCGGAACCGGCGGCTCTGAGCGATTCTGGTCGAAGGCCAGATCTTCGACCGTCAGCATGTCGCCGCGTGTGGTATCAAAGCCCACCGCCGCCTGGGCCAACGCCGTCAGGTTGCGCAGCTCATCGGCCGAACGGGGCTGCCAGACTGCGGATTTGCCCGCCGATGCAGGCTGCGCCAGCCGGTCATTCACCACGATGGCCGCGGTCAGCCTCCGCACCCGTCCCGGTCCATCGATTTCGTGACGTTCGATCTTTGAAGCGCCGTACGTGCCGGATTCGGTCTTCGCGGTTTGCGGCTGGGTGGTCTGCTGCGGGTAGACGGGCAATGCCTGGGAGTTGGGGGCGTTGGAGGCCGTACCGGGAACACCGGCAGCCACCGGCTGCGCACCGGAAGTCTGCTCGGTGCGCTGCATCGAAAGCGTGACCGTCTTGTCGGGATCGAAGATTTCCTGGGTCACGTCGGTGGCCGCCCGATCGTAGTCCAGTGTCACCGAGGCGCGGACATTGCCCGCGCCGGTCACCGGCTCAAGGGTCGAGACCAGCTTTTCCTCGAGCGCCTGCTCTGCGGTCAACTGCATGGCTGCGGCGGTCTTTGGCCCCAACGGCAGGTGTCCGCTCGCGTCAACAAGAACGACGTTTTCCGGAGTCAGTCCGTCCACGGCCGAAGCTACCAGATTGCGAATTGCATCAGGCTCACCATCGGCCAGGGTGCGATGGCGGAGCTTGATCACCACCGAGGCCTTGGCCGCCCTTTCCTGGTCGCGAAACAGCGAGTCGTGGGGCAGCACCAGGTGAACCCGGGCTGACTCGACATCGGAAAGCGTGCCCACGGTGTGCTCGAGTTCACCCTCCAGAGCGCGCTGATAGTTCACTTGTTCGTCGAATTCAGAGCCCACCCAGTTGGGTTTGTCGAAGATCTCAAAACCCAGGCGTCCGCTTTTCACGCCTCCCTTGGCCGCGGTCGCCAGCCTGGCCTTGTCCAACTGCGCCGCCGGAACCCGGATGCCCGCACCGTCGGCGGTTGGTTCGAAGGGAATCTGAGCCTGGGCGAGAATCTGGCCGGTCTGGCGGGCGTCCTCCGGGTCAAGATCCACGTAGAGGGTGCGCCAGTCAGGGCCAAACGCGTACCAAAGCAGTCCTCCGGCCAGGACTGCAAGCAGCAGCGCGGCTACCAGCGCCCAGGTGCGCTGACCAAGCGTCATCTCTGCCCAGAGAATCCGGCCCCGTCCCCACAACCCGGCAAGCTGGCCGGCCAGTTGCGGCTGTCCGGGCCTTGCCGGGGCGCTCTTCTCGAGTTGTGTTCCCGTGGCCATGGTCTCCGCGTCCCGCCGCTTTCCTGTGCTTTTAGAAACCGGGCCGTTGCCGCTGCCTGGCCACTCGCCGGTCTCAATCTCTCACCGGCTTAACCTAACCTCCCGGAATTTCACCGGCTTCCCGCGCCCGTCCGGCGAGTTGCTTCAGAACTGCATTCCAATCACCTGCTGATAGGCCTGAACCGCCTTGTTGCGCACCGCCAGAGCCAGTTCAAATGCCATGCTGGCTTTCTGAGTGGCAATCATTGCCTGGTGCACGTCTACGCCGGAGCCGGTCATCAACCCGTCGACGGCAGCGCGGGCCTGGTCTTCGAGCTGGCTTACCTGGCCGACTGCGTCGCTCAGAAGATCGGCAAACGGAGCCGGCCCAGTCCCCTGTTCTCCGACTGAAGGCAAGCCCGCCGTCGCAACGCTTCCAGCCAGGTTCGGGGCCGCGGATGTTGCGGCCGTAAGAGCGTTGATTGGGAGTAGCATCGGTCCTCCATTGCGGCTCAAAACTGCCGCAAGGCCTCTGGTCTCCGCCCTGGGCTTGTTGGTTCCAGCCCCGGCTCAGGGCTGCAAGCTCACGACTTGGCAATCTCAAGTGCCGCGGTGATCATGCCCTTCTCGGCCTGCACGGCGGAACCATTCAGACCATATGCACGTGTCGCCCCCATCAGGTCCACCATCTCTGTGAGCGGATTAATGTCCGGATAGGAGACATATCCATCGGGTCCAGCGTCAGGATGCCCGGGATCGTAACGCTTGAGCGGAGGGGAGGAATCCTCGACAACCTGCACAATGTGCACGCCCGGCGCCGCGGTCCCGGATCCGGGCAGATTGAGGGTAGGCAGTGCCGCCTGGGCCAGCGGGCTCGACAGCCTTTCTCCCGAAGCTGCGGTCGAAGCCGCGGAGATGGAGTCGAGAAACCCCGGATCACCGGGGCCGGCGGCAAAAACCACGAGTTGGCGGCGGTAGGGACCGCCGGAAGCAGTTCGGGTAGTTTCCGCGTTGGCCATGTTGGCCGCTACCACCTCGGCGCGCATCCGTTCGGCCTGCATGGCCTCGCCCGAGGTTTCCATCACTCCAAAGAGGTTCATTCCGGAGTTTCCTTTCGTAAGGGATTCACTGGTCGATTAATCTTGAGCCGCCAGCGGAACTACTTGTCGGAGTGAATGGCGTCCATCACCCGCTGATACTCCTCGCGGAGCAGGGCTACGCCGGTCTTGAACTTCAATTGCGCCTCGGCCAGGTTCAGGCCTTCGCGGTCCATCGAGACGTTGTTGCCGTCGGGGCGCGAGATCAGCCCGCCCACTGCCCGGACGTGCACCGGCCGCGCCGGTTGTCCCTGATCCACGCCGGCCATGGCCTCTTGCATCTCGGCCTCAAAATCCATCCCCACGGCCCGGTAGCCCGGAGTGTCGATATTGGCCATGTTGGCCGCAGTCAGCTTGGCTTCGCCGGCGGCCAGATCCAGGTAGCGGGAGATTTGTTCGCTCAGGCGCGTCTCGATGTCGATGCTCATCGCTGCCCCCTTTGGCTTAAACTGGTTGCCACTCACCGTCCCCCAGGTCACCGACCCGGATCACGCGCATAGCTCAGTTCACCGTGAGCCCGAAGTCGATCTCCCGGGAGGTAAGAACGGGCTCCTCGCCGGCCAGAATGACGCCCCGCTCGAGTACGTGCTCCAGTTCGCGCACATTGCCCGGCCAGTCATGCGCCGCGAGTTTGGCCAGCGCTCCCTGATCCAGGCTTTTCAGCGGCGTATCGCGGCCCAGGCGTTGCATGAAATGATCCACCAGATTGGGCAGGTCCTGACCATGTTCGGCAAGCGACGGAGTTCGGATAAGAAAGACCGCCAGCCGGTAGTAAAGATCGGGGCGGAAGCTGCCGGTGAGGGTGTGCTGCGCAAGCGGCCGGTGCGTGGCGGCCAGGATCCGGACATCGACTTTCACGGTCTCGTTATCGCCCACCCGCTGCAGCTCTCCGCACTCCACAAAGCGAAGCAGCTTGGATTGCAACGCCAGGGGCATCTCGCCGATCTCGTCCAGGAACAGCGTGCCCCCGTCGGCTGCCTCGATGCGGCCAATCCGGCCCTGCACTGCGCCGGTAAAGGCCCCGCGGGTGTGCCCGAAGAGTTCGGCTTCAAGCAGCGCCTCGGGAATTGCCGCGCAGTTGATGGCGACAAACGGCTTGCGGCTCCTGGGCGAGAGCCGGTGCAGGGCCTCGGCCACCAGTTCCTTGCCCGAGCCGGTGGGACCTTCGATGAGCACTGGAGTCAGGCGGGGAGCTACCAGGCGTACGCGGCGGCTGACTTCAAGCATGCAGGGCGCGCTGCCGATCAGCTCCGGGAGCCGGTCGCTGGATAATGGATCGGTCCCGTGGGCTCGCTGATCCGGCTGGATGGGGACGGCTGGGTTCTGCCGGGAAGCCGATGCCGCTGCATCCGAGCTAGACTGATCAGCCTGGACCGGCCACGGGGCAACGTGATGGACATCATGGCGATTGCCATCGCTGTGGGTTCGATCATTCGCCAGGTGCGGTTTGTCGAGCGCCGGCGCCGTGTTCCAGGCCGCCGTATCGGTATCCTGGCAGCGGCGCAGGGCATAGAGCAACTCCTGGCGATAGGGGCCGCGAGGGCTTTCCTGGGCCGAAGCGCCTCCCGCGGCCACCAAATCCACCTGTGGAAAGGCCCCTCTGAAATCCTTGAGAAACTCGGCCAGATCGAGGTCGGGCAGCCATGAGTCGACGATCACCGCCTCTGGAGCGACAGACCGGGCCTCGGCCCAGGCCTGGGCGCCGCCTTCGGCCTCGCGCACCTGCCAGCGCAGGCCGGTGAGAATCTGCGCGAGCCGCTGACGAAAGCTGCGATCGGCGCTGGCCACCAGCGCGGTACGCGGCCGGGTGTGGACGCTGGCGTGTGGAACGGAAACCGGAAGGGACTGCATAATCTTCTCCTGACCGCGGAACGGCCTTTTGTAGATATGAGTTAGTTCGCTTCAAGAACTGGGCCTGTTGCCGAAGGCCCGGCTTGAGGAATGGGGAAGGCCGATGGCATTGCGAGGTCCAATTCGGCCTCCGAAGGCACAATGTAGCCTCGGCCCCGCACGGTGCGAATCAGATGCCCAGGGGGCGGATCCTTCAACTTCCGGCGCAGGTAATTGATATACACGTCCACGATGTTGGTGGTTTGCGCCGGCTCCAGGTTCCACACCGATTCCAGCAACTCCACGCGCGAGACACACTGGCCGCGATTCAGCATCAGGTGTTCGAGCAAGGCAAATTCTTTATTGGTAAGCACAATCGACAGCGCGCCCCGGCGGGCGGTGTGTTCCAGACGATCCAGTTCCAGGTCCCCGGCGCGCAACTGCAGGCGCGCTTCCCGCTTGCGCCGCAACAGCGCCCGGCAGCGGGCGCGAAGTTCATGAAGGCTGAAGGGCTTGATCATCAGGTCGTCGGCGCCCCGATCAAGGCAGCGAACCCGCGTGTCCACCTCCTGCCGGGCGGTCAAAACCAGCACCGGCAGGTCCGCATCCAGAGAGCGAACCTCTTCGAGGACCTGTTCCCCGTCCTTGACCGGCATGTTCAGGTCCAGAATGGTCAGATCGGGCAAGTCCTGGCGAAAGGCCTCTACGGCAGCCCCTCCATCATGGGCCAGGCGGACACGATGCCCGTCGGCCTCCAGGCCCCGGCTCAGAAACAACCCCAACGCCTTATCATCTTCGGCAATCAATAACCTCATGGCAGCCTTTCTGTCGGGCCCGTCCTGTAACGGCGATGCCCGCCTTCAGCTAGCAATCCGGATTCCATCGCGACTCTGGGGGAGGCTCAGCGAATGCTAAGCTAATGACCCTCTTTAACCTTCCCTCGGGGCGGTCAGGAACTCAAGATTAGAAAGTGAAAATGACGCGCGGGGATTCCCGCACTGGATGAGTTTAGGAGGCGCATTCCCATAATGGCGGCGGAATGCTGCTGCGTGATGAGCGGCACAGCCGGGGAAATAGTTCTCTATATGATCTTGCGACGTTCCAATCGGGAAGTCGTAGAGACGCCGTTACGATTGCCTGGCGCCGTTTCTATTGGTCTTTGCGGCCGCTTTCTGCCTGTACATTGCCGCATCGGCCCGAGCTAGAATCTCCTTTAATGCCTCATCGGGCAGGTGCTCCGCCAGGCCGATCGAGGCGTCCACTCTCAGCTTCTGCGCGCCGGATTTTCCCGGAATTGTGTAATTTCCGCAAACCCATTTGCTCAGCCGGTCGGTTTGAGCGCTGGCTTCCGGCAAGCCGCATTCGAGCACAATAATGAACTCGTCCCCGCCCCAGCGCCCGATCACGTCGGTAGAGCGGCAAGCCGAAACTAGCTCCGCCGCAAACTGTTTCAACAACTCATCGCCGGTCAGATGTCCGTGCTCGTCGTTCACTCTTTTGAATGTATCGATGTCAACCATCGCTACGCAAAAGGCGACTCCGGCGGCGATATGGCGTTCGATGCGACGCTCCACGCACAGGCGGCTGCGAAGTCCGGTGAGCGCATCGCGGGAAGCGATCTCCTCGGCCTCTTCCAGCTTTGTCCGGTAGGTTGAGACCTGCTCCCTGAGCTGATCGATTGCAGCCCTGCCTTCCGTTGTCATCCTCTCGATGGAGGTCTTCAGCTCCGCGGCGCTTTTCTCGATGGAAGCACGGATTTCGGTCAGGTTGTCCAGGCTGGCAATGGCGGTGAGGCGGGCCGTGACCTCGTGGATCTGCCCGGCACAGCGCTGATCTCTTGCGCCAACCGATTCGGCCATATGGGCCATCACGATCAGCAGCTCCTTTACCTCGTCGCTCTTCTGCTGGTAGTGCCTGGCAGTGCGCCGTCCCCAACTCTGCAACTGCGCCTGTACCTCCCTGTCCGTACTCTCCAGTGTCGCGCAGTTCATGTCGCAGGAAAGGTTGCGGCCCAGCTCGCCGAGATGCTGCTTCAGGCCGCTTCCGAGCCCGGGGCAGGCATCCAGGCTGCAACTGCCCATCTCCACCAAGGCCGAGCGATACGCTGCGATGGCCACAGAAGCAATTCCGTCCCCATCCAGCTCACCATCTGCAGTGGAGCCTGCCGGCACGGAATCCAGGTATTTTTTCAGCGAGATCATCGGCCCTCGGAGCATTGCTTTTCGCGCGGAAATCCAGCCAAGACGGGTTCCCTCTCAGTATCGGCAAAGGCTCGCATCTCCTTTAGCGGCCTGCGGCGCCAAAGAAGGAGTTTCAACCGGATTGAAACGCCTTCGAGCTTGATCGGGATTTCGATCCAGCGGTATGTGCCTGCCCTGCCGTCAGGCTTCGTGGATTTCAGACGCGGGATCCAGGGGTCTTTGGTTCCGAAAGTTGCGGCACCCAGAGCTGCGCAAGAGCTTTCTCGATTGTTCTAAGCCCTTGGTTACCTTGGTGCAACCTAAGGTCCGAGGCGTGCTACAAAAGCGCTATGGCAATCCCTGGGAAATAGCCGATTCTAGTCTTTGATCGCCTTACAGGATTGGGGATTGCGCCTTGGACTGGGGTAAACTGCCTGATTTAGCTGCCGTGACGCTGCTGGCCAGTGCCTTTGCCGCAGTGGCCCGGCGCAGCCAGGCGCCTGCCTCGGCATTGTGGCTCACCGGATGGGTGATGATCGCGCTGCACTTTGCCGCTTTCATCTTCGTGCCCGCAACCGGGCTATTCGGAGAGATTGCCGCCTTCATCGGGGTCGCTGCCCTCACCTGGGCAGGCATACTCTTCATGTGGGCCTCTGTTCCCTACCGCAAGAATCTCTCCAGCCGCTGGATGCTGGCCATCTTGCTGGGAACCAATACCCTCTACATCGGAATCATCTCGATGAGCCCTGCTCCATCCTGGGCTCTGACCCCGGCGGCGGCTTTGTTAGGCGCTTTGCCGCTTGCGCTTGCTCTCCTTAATGTGCGCAGAGACAATCATCCGCTGCGTTGGACAACGGTCGCACTCTACTGCTCTCTTTCTGTGTTTCTTCTGGCTTTTCAATACCGGCCAGGCAACGGTCTGGATCTCGCATTGAACGCAGTTCTCTTTACCGTGTACTTCAGTTGCTGTATTCATTTCTGGTTTGCCTACAATCGCGCAACCTCGGGCGCCTTCATCACCATCACGGGGTTTCTTGCCTGGGCAGCCGTTTTTCTGGTGGCAAGTATAAGCGCGTTTCTACCCCACCTGCGCCTGGAGAGCGAAATTTGGAATCTGCCCAAGTATGTGGTCGCTTTTGGCATGATTCTGCTGCTTCTTGAGGAACAGATCGAGCACAACCAATACCTGGCGCTGCACGACGAGTTGACTGGCCTGCCTAACCGCCGCCTCTTCCAGGACCGGCTGGCCAGCGCTCTGGAACGCGCCCGCCGAACCGGAACCCAGACCGCGTTGCTACTGGTCGATCTGGACCAGTTCAAGCAGGTGAACGACACCTTGGGCCATCACGTCGGGGATCTGCTGCTAAAGCGCGTCGGAGAGGTCTTCTCCAGCCGCGTTCGCCGCTCCGACACCGTGGCGCGAACGGGCGGCGACGAGTTTTCTGTCATCCTTGACGAGCCTACCAATCGCGAGGAGGCCGTGAATGTCGGCACCTCTCTGATCGAACTACTTAACGAGCCCTTCGAATTGGGAGATCATGCGATGCGGATTGGCGCCAGCGTCGGTATCGCTGTCTTCCCGGAAGATGCATCCGACGCGGAGGGGCTGTGCATTGCAGCCGACCTGCGGATGTACGACTTCAAGAATGGAAACGGACGTCATGGCGACCCAACTCGCCCACGCATGCCGGCCTCCCTTTCGCCCATTGAAGCGGAGGCAGGCTCACGGCAAGCAGGAGATTAGCTTCAGATCCCTTCATAACACAGGTCAAACTTCGAATGAGAAAGGCCCGGATATGGCATCCGGGCCTTTCTGCTTCTATCAAGCTGCCGTTAACCCTGGCCGCCGCCTGGTCCTCGGCCGCCACCGCCTGGCCGGCGGCGCCGGCGGCGGCGATTGTTGTTGTTGGCTGGAGGGCGACCCGAGCCTGCCGTCTGGCCCACCGGTACAGGCGCACCTTCAACGCGGTTGAAGTTCGGTTCGCTCTCCTCGTCGAACTCCTCGCCGCCGTCCTCGTCGAAATCGTCTCCGCCTTCGATGAGGATCGTGCTCTGGTTGGATTTCGGCTGACGCTCGTCGAACTCATTGCGTGGCCTGGCCGGCGCTGCAGGCGCGGCAAAGGACTCGGAGGCGGTGTTTTCCTCATCCGTCGGCCTCGACAGGAGCGGACTGAGCCAGCTTGGCCTTCTGCTCCTTGATGAGCGCCTTGCGGCTGAGCTTGATGCGATTGCCCTCGATGGCCAGAACCTTGACCATCACCTGGTCGCCCTCGCGCAGCTCGTCCTTCACTTCCTTCACGCGATGTTCGGCGATCTCGGAGATGTGCAGCAGGCCATCGGTGCCGGGGAAGAGCTCGACGAACGCGCCGAACTCCGCCAGCCGCACCACCTTGCCCAGATAGATCTTGCCGACCTCAGGAACGGCGGTGATGTCGCTGATCATCGCCAGCGCCTTCTTCAGGCCATCGGCATCGCAGGAGGCGACGCTGACCCGGCCGGTGTCGTCCACATCGATCTTGGCGCCGGTCTGCTCGATGATGCCGCGGATGGTTGCGCCGCCCTTGCCGATCAGATCGCGGATCTTGTCGGTGGGAATCATGCACGGTTTCGATGCGGGGCGCGTACTGCGAGCGCTCCTGGCGCGGCCCGTCCAGCACCGCGTCCATCTTGTCCAGCAGGAAGAGCCGGCCACGGCGCGCCTGCTCCATGGCCTGCTGCAGGATCTCGCGGGTCAGGCCGCCGATCTTGATGTCCATCTGCAGCGCGGTAATGCCCTTGCGGGTGCCGGCCACCTTGAAGTCCATGTCGCCGTAGTGGTCTTCCGCGCCGGCAATGTCGGTAAGGATGGCGTAGTCGTCGCCCTCCTTGACCAGGCCCATCGCCACGCCGGCCACCGCGCCCTTGAGCGCGATGCCGGAGTCGTAGAGCGCCAGGCTCGCGCCGCAGACCGAGGCCATCGACGAAGAGCCATTGGACTCCAGAATGTCGGAGACGATGCGGATGGTGTAAGGCGATTCCTCGGCGCTGGGCAGAACCGCGGCAATGGCGCGCTCGGCCAGTGCTCCGTGGCCGATCTCGCGGCGGCCCGACGCCGGTCATGCGTCCCGTCTCGCCCACGCTGAAGGGCGGAAAGTTGTAGTGGAGCATGAAGGTCTTCGTCTTCTCGCCTTCATAGCTCTCCAGGCGCTGGCCGTCGTCGGTGGTGCCCAGCGTGGCCGTAACCAGAGCCTGCGTCTCGCCGCGGGTAAACAGCGCCGAGCCGTGCGTGCGCGGCAGCACGCTGGTCTCGATGGTGATGGGACGAATCTCGTCGAAGGCGCGGCGATCGGGACGGATGCGCTCCTTGGTCACCTGCTCGCGGAAGATCCGCTCGCGCAGGTGCTCGTAGTAGTGAGCCAGCTTCTTCTTGGCAGCCGGATCGTCGGCGGGCAGTTCGGCGGCCAGCTCGTCCTTGATCTGCTTGATCAGCGCGTAGCTCTCGGTCTTGCCGTGCGTCTTGGTGTCCAGCGCGTCCTTGAGCCGGTCGCCGATCTTGGCCTTGAGCTCGGCGTAGTAGGCCTCGTCGAACTCCGGCGCGGTGAAGGCCCGCTTGGGCTTGCCGGCCTTGGCCACCAGCTCTTCGATGGCGGCGACGATCTTCTTGATCTCGGCGTGGGCAAACTCGATGGCGGCCAGGATCACCTCTTCGGTCTCTTCCTTGGCGCCCGACTCGATCATCACGATGCCGTCCTTGTGGCCGACGACCATGATGTTGACGGTGGTGGCGGCGCGCTCGGCGTAGGTGGGGTTGATGACGAACTCGCCATCCACGCGGCCCACGCGCACCGCGCCCACCGTGGCGCTGAAGGGAATGTCGGAGAGAGCCAGGGCCGCAGCGGCGGCGTTGATGCCAACCACGTCGGGATCGTTCTCCTTGTCGGCGGAGAAGACCAGCGCGATCACCTGGGTCTCGTTGCGGAAACCGTCAGGGAAGAGCGGACGGATGGGACGATCGATCTGGCGGCAGGTCAGCACTTCCTTTTCGCTGGGCCGGCCTTCGCGCTTGATAAAGCCGCCGGGAATGCGGCCGCCGGCGTAGGTGTACTCGCGGTAATCCACGGTGAGGGGGAAGAAGTCGATGCCCTCCCTGGGATCGGGAGAGGCTACGGCGGTGGCCAGAACGACGGTTTCGCCCGTGGTCACCAGTGCGGCGCCAGAGGCTTGCTTGGCCATGCGCCCGGTCTCAAAGACCAGCCGCTTGCCGCCGGCAAGCTCGACGGCTACTTCATGCTTGGTAGACATAGAGTCCTCGTTTCGTTGTGTTCGCTTGGGAAACTTGTGGGGGGAAGCCGCCGGAGGGCGCGGAGATGCCGATGTCGGGTCTGGCGGTTGAACGGGCACGCACAGAATAGCGGTCAGCGCGCGGGAGAGCGGGCTCTCCCGGCCTGTCTGAACGGCGCCGCGCCACTCTCCGTGCTTGGGCGGTGCGCAGACGATAGCTGTGCGCCGTCCCTGGCAGCGGGTCGAATTCGCCAGGTACACCATGGCCCCAGGTTCTGGGTGGAACAGGGGCCGTGACCAATTTCCGGTCTGGGCGCTTCCGGGTCAATGTCGGCTTTCTGATTACTTGCGGATACCGAGTTTGCCGATCACGTCGCGGTAGCGATCGGAATCGTGCGTCTTCAGGTAATCCAGCAGGCGGCGGCGCTTGCTGACCAGCTCAACAGGCCACGCCGCGAGGCGTGGTCCTTTTTGTGCGTCTTGAAGTGCTCGGTCAGTTCGCCGATCCGCTCACTCAGAATCGCGATCTGGACTTCCGGCGAACCGGTGTCCGTCTCGTGGGTGCGGAAGCGTTCGATCAGGTCGGTTTTCTTTGCAGTCGCCAGCACGGCGTGTAGTTACTCCTCTTGTCTTCTCAGGTCCACTCTTAAGTGTCTAGTGTGAGATTACCATGAACGCTCGGCCTTACGCCATTTGCCGGCCGGCGGGAATCTGGAAGAAAACCCTCAGTATTCAGCGTGTACCGAATCGGAAGAGGCGATTGTCGAATCGTTCCTGGATAACTTCGACGATCTTCATTTGTTTGGCGTCAGGATGCTCGGGATTCAGAAGATAGTTCCAGGTATGCGGAACAATGGCGGAGGGCACGCGGGCGAGAGGCGTTTCAAGCGAGGCAAGCCAGGCGTCGCCGATGGCGCTCGTAAACTCCGGACGCTCCCTCCAGTCTGAAGGGGCAAGCGTGTTCAATTGCTTTGTTGCAAGCTGATCGGGAACTGAGACCTGCATCAGGTTATACGTGGGTGGCAGATCCCCATCTTCGTTCATGTCCAATAGGTGGACAATGCGCTCGAGCATTGCGCCGGCCGGACTCTCTGCCAGATAAACGACAGGCTTCCCTCGCGTGTGCCAGCGCGCTGAACCCACCCGTCCGCCTTCGCCGGTCAAATCTATGTATTTGCTGATGCGCCAGAGAATGGTCATGAAGGGAAATACTCGGGCCTGTTCATCTATGCGAAGTACCCCTCGTCAATTTGGATCAGAGAGTCCTGGACTGCCTGCTCCCCAACCTCCGTTCGCAACATGGCAAGGGCAGTTTTCCCGTCGAATCGTCGCTTCGTGCCGGTCAGCCACTTCCGGCCGCCTTCGCGATCTCCGTAGACCTTCACGGCTAGTTCATACATCCGCGCCACTCGCGCCAGGCGGTCCGATTCATCCAGATTGAGGGGTTCCTGCCGCTGGCGACGATGTTTCAGCGTCCGAGCGGGGATCACCACCTCCAGCAAATCCTTGAGCGCAATGCCGGAATAGGTCGAAAACGCCTCCAGAGCCGAGAGAGGAATCCCGCGCTCTATGTCCCGCCAGTTGAAAGCGAAGGCTGGTGATGGCTCTAAGGCGGCTATAGCAGCTTGGCTCATAGGGACATTATGCCACAGTTTTCGCGGCATTTTGTCCCTCTTGCACTGAGATCTCTTTGAGCATCTATCAGGAGATCGAATCGCCCCAAGAGTCGGAGGTTGCATCTATCTGCTGAAATTGACCTTATGGCTGTGGCGTCGACCAATAATTGGCCCGCGCCACGATCCGGGCGCCGTAGTCTTGCGCGGTTCGCACCCGGATGGTGTGCAGGCCGGGTGTCGGGTCGGAAGGGCTGAAGGTGATGAGATAGCGATTGCGCATATGCTTGGCCGCATCGACCACGCGTTGCTCGAACCGCTTGTCGCCTGTGAACGTGGTGTACTCCCCGCCGCTCATCTCGGCAATCTCTTTGGCCACATTCTTCTTGAACGCCTTGACGGCCATCACCAGGGTCGAAATCATGCTCATGGTGGGCTGGTCGCCGTTGCCTACCAGGTCGTCCTTCACGTCATGGGTAAGCTCGGCGCGCGATGGCGAAAACGACACGCTCAAGACCAGCACGTCCGACCTGCCGATCTTCTGGATCAGTTGTGCCGGCCGGGTATGCTTGCTCCCGTGGTCGCGTTCCTCGCTAATCAGAAGCAAGACCCGGCGGTACTCCTTGGGCTGAGTCTCCAGCAAATCGACGGCAGAGCTGATCGTGTCAAGAATCGCGGCTCCGCCATCGCCCGGCTCCAGGTGATTGAGCGCATCGTTCACCACTTCGCCGGAGTGCGTGTAATCGCGAATCAGATGAGGCTTCGAATCGAATCCCATCAGCGCCGCTTCGCTCCTGGGGTCTGTCAAATACATGTCGAGCAGCGGGCCGAGCTTGGCCAGCTTGTCGAATTCAAGCACGCTGACCCCGCCAAGCTCCACCGCAACCACCAGCGCAACCGGTGCGGTGTCCATCTCCTCCTGTACGCGAATCTTCTGCGGCACGCCATTGTCTTCGAGCACAAAGTCGCCCTGTTTCAAGCCGTAGATGATTCCGCCCCCACGCTTTTCAACCAGCGTCGGCACCAATACCTCAGTAGCCGTGACGCGCAGGGTGGTCGTGTCGGCATGGGTGCCGGGCATCGGTTTGGGTGGCTCAATCGGAGGCAACTGTTGTGCCCCGGCAGCCGCGGCCGCCGGTAGCCATGTCGCAAATGCGCAGAGCAACAGGCGGGGTAATTCGAATCTCATGCCGGAAAGAACTCCTAAGAGCGGCCTCAAGCCCGCTTGCGTGCCTCGCGCTCCAGCCGGTTAGTCCAGGCGAGGAAACTCAACAGCTCCCAGCGCGAGGCCCACACAAAGCTCATCACGTCCTTGGCCGTCAAGGTCTCGGCCCGCTGGCCGGAGTAGGTCTCCACCCGCCAGCGCAGGTATTCGCTTCGCCACGGAGCCAGCCGATGGCCGCGAGTCGCATTCCAGATAAAACGGAGTGGAGCCAGCAAGGCGTGTCCTTTTCGTTTGAGTATAGACGGCCAGGATGCCAATCCGTTCTCATGCTCTGCGTCGAAAACAGGAACCGGGGGAAAAGCCGGCGCAGAAATGTGCCCGAAAGCTCCGCAAGTTCTGTCAGCGTGCGGACCTATTGCAGCTTGCTGAACAGGCTGTTTGAAGCGGAGCCAAGCTGCGCGATCACGTCCTCCAGCGCCGTCTGCTGTGTCTCAGCCAGAGAGAGCCGCGTGGATACTTGAGCTACGTCGGCCTGCATCAGATTGGTCTGTGCCGCGGTCAACTGGGTCTGTTCATTCGCGACGGCGTCTGAAGCGGCTGTCAGATGGGTAATGGAGTTGTCGATAACCACGCGCTGCTGGGATACATAGTTCAGAGCCGTACTCAGGGCCTGGGTGTCGCTTGCGGCCTGAGTGGTGTTCACGGCGCCGCTGGAATAGTCGGCCACCAGGCTGTTCAGCGCCGCAAAGACGCTGTTCGAACCGCTGGCCGAGAAGATCTGGTCGCCCGGCACGTTCAATTGGATCTTCTCGCCGTTGGGCATTTCGAGATAGTTGACGTCCTGGTCGCCGCTGTAGGTGGTAACAGCAGGCGAAGTGGCAGTCGAAGTGGTAAACGGCGCAGTCGATGTTTGGCCGCCCGCAAAGATGTATTGGCCCTGGTAGCTGGTGTTGGCCAGCGTAGTCACTTCGTCCAGAATGCCGGAAATCTGATTCGAAACGGACTTCACATTGCTGGAATTCATAGTGCCGTTGTTGGCGCTCGTAGCCAGTGAAATAGCCTGCGTGAGCTGCGAAACCACGCTTCCAAGCGCTGAATCGGCTACCTGAAGCTGTCCCGTCACCAGGCTCGAGCTCTGCGTAAATGAGTCATCCTGTTGAATCTGGTTCAGCAACAGCACATTCTCCCCAGAAGACACCGGATCCTGGCTAAGGGAGGTTACGCGCACACCGCTCGATAGCTCCGAGGTCAACTGCTGCTCGGTCGCCTGCGACTGATCGAGGGAGCCAGCCAGATTGGTTAGATAATTCGGGTCCACCCGCATCGCTTTCCTCCGCCAGCCTTAACGCCTCTTCGATCGCAGCGCATGAAAGCCTGCTTCCGGTCGTCCCCGGCCGCTTCAGGAGACGGTCGACTGCTCTCCCAGATTCAATGCTGAAGCCATGATTGTGTTCAGCATGGTAAACACTTGCGAAGCCGCCTGATAACTGCGTTCAAGCTGGGTCATCGAAGACGCCTCGTCGTTCAGATTCACGCTGGATAGCGCGTCGTTCTGGGTTTGCAACTGGGTCACCGAAGCATTCTGCGCCGTATTCTCGGTCTGCACACCCGAGACAGTCGCGCCCAGCGTCGATACTAAGTTCGAGTAGTAGTCGATCGGGGTCTGGCCGTTGACGATTGCCTGGCTGGCCAGACTCGCCATTGCCGCGGCGTTTGTGTTGTCGCCCGTTCCCTGCCCCAGGCTGGCCGTGGATATATGATTCGGATCGGTCATCACCACGCTCATCGACCACGCGCTACCGGCAACCTGCGTGGGCTGGGAAAAGATATCGCCCGCATGACCGTTGTCGCCGGCCAGGTCGGTTCCCGCGTTGTTCAGCGCATTCACCTGGGTGGAGACGCTGTAGCCGAGCTGATCGAGCGAGGCAAGGACGTTGGGAATGTCGTGATCGCGGGCCGTCAGATCCCCGCCCAGCGAGCCCCCTCCGGCTGCCAGTTGTGCAGTCACGTCCGTCGTCCCCACAAAGAAATGCGTGACCCCGCCCACCGTGCCGCTGGTCAGTTGGAAGCTCGAACCCTCGGAGACCAGCAACTGACCGGATGCAGTGGTGATCGCGAGGCCGTTATTCTCGGTCGTTACCTGGTTGATTCCGATCAACTGCGACAGCTGGCTCAAGTCCTGTTGGCGCTGATCCTCAAGTGTGCCTGCATCGGCATCCGGCGAGCTTGACTGTATCTGCTGGTTCAACTGGGCAACGGCTCCGCTCAATGCGTTCACCTGGCTGACCACCCCGGCTGCCTCCTGGTCCAATGCCGATTGCTGCGAGGTAAGGCTGGCTGCGGCATTGGAGACGTCCCCTGCCAGGGTGGACGCCGACGAAAGCACCTCATCGCGAAGTGAATTATTGGTGGGATTGGCCTCCAGCGACGAGAAGGAGTTGAAGAAACCGGTGATGTCGCTGCCAATGTCTCCGGCCGTCGAACTGGTCGAACCCGAATCGGGCGTGAACAGCGCCTGTATCGTATTCAGCGCCGACAATCGTGAACCGGAAGCCGAGGCCAACTGCTGCTGCTGGTCCAGCCGCTCCTCCAGAACGTGGTCCCGCTGGGAGGTCGCGCCGGTCTCCGTGACTCCCTGTCCCAACGAGATTCCGTTGATGTCGATCGGCTGGTTCTGCTGACAGTTAGGCGTCTCCTCTGTGTAGCCGGGGGTGTTGGCATTGGCCACATTGTTGGCCACGACATTCAGAGCTGCCTGATCGGCGTCGAGCGCCCGCGACATCATGCTGAATGCGGAGCTAATGGTTCCCATCGACGCTCACCGTCCTAAACAGTCCCCGCGTCGGCCGTTGACCATACTCCAACCGGCCCGCACGCAGCTCCCGCAGCCGGTTCATGACGTTCAGGTTGGCCCCCGTCGCCTCCAGAACCCTGGCAAACGTGGCCATATCCCCGGCCGCCTCACGAGACTGGCGAGCCAGCCCCTCCCGCTCCGTCTGGCTCTCTGGCTTCAGGTCCCGGTTCAGCGCCTGGCACGAGAGTGCAAGCTCCTCCAACCGGTCCGCATCCAGGCGCGCCAGCGCGCGCGACGCTTCCACAACCAGTTCTCTCAGCTCCGGGTACTTCCGGCGCATTCCCATTTCCTGCATCGCCCGCTTTCCTTCCCTTGCTCCCGGGCTGTTGCCCGTCTACGTTCTCCGCCGTCCACCCATCTCTGCAACGCAGACATACCACCTAGGCCGTTTCGTCAGCTCAGAGGTGCCTCCCTGGGGCCTCAACGCAATTCCGACCATCCAACACCGGCTCAACTCACTCCCGCCAGAACCGGGCTTTCGTCATTCTCCGCTGCTCAGCATGGCATCCACCATTTTGGACGCCACTGCCGACACCGGCACATCGTAGGTCCCTGCCGCCAGGGCCGCCTGTACTGAGGCCACCTTGTCGGTGCGCACGCCATCTTCGCCCGCCGTCAGCAGTACTTCGCTTCCGGCGCTGCTCAGGGTTGCCCGATCGCTGCCCAGCCCGCTCCCGCTGGTTGTGGCGCCGCTCTTGGTTCCGGTCGCCGGCGGAGGCGCAGGATTGGCTCCCAAAAGAGATCTCAGTCCATCAAGACTGTTGCGAATGTCCATACGCATTGCTCCTTGCTGGGACTATCGGCATCTCTGCTAATCACATTAGTCATTTAAGGGCTTTGATTACGGTATCGCCGTGCAGATTTCCGGTTACCTTCCCGGTTCCTTGCCTGTTACCGGAATGGGAAAGATCGTGCACGATACTGGAGGCAATTCCAAACCCACCATGCTCGCTCAATGCCCGCCCGAGAGCCTCGGACGCGAATTCTCCCAAAGCCCCGTTGGAGCCGGCGTCTCCTCCGGCGTCTTCATCCTCGCCCGTAAGCGCATCCGTTCCGGTCATGGGCTTCAATAGCTCCTTCATCATCTGCGCTTCGAACTCGTGTGCAGCGTGCACCAGCCGGGGCTGGGGCGCCGCCGTCGCTGTCGTGCCGGCTGAGGCCGTGGCTGTGATCGGCTGCATCAGAGCACCTCCAGGTCGGCCTCGAGTGCGCCGGCCTCCTTCATCGCCTGCAGGATCGAGATCACGTCGCGCGCCCCTGCTCCAGTCCGTTGCAATTCCTGGACCAGATCCTCAACCGTCGCGCCTTCTTTCAGGTCGATGCGGTTCACCGGCCTGTCCTGGGCCTGAACGCTGGTCTGTTGCACAACCTGAGTAGAGCCCGAAGACATGGGGCCGGGCTGCGAGACTTCGGTTGTCGAGATCACATTGACCGACAGGCCGCCGTGCAGGATCGAAACCGGCTGCAGGCGAACCGTTCCTCCGATTACGACCGTCCCGGTCCGCTCATTCACCACCACGCGGGCTCTCGGATAAACCTCTACCTCGACCGATTCGATCTTGTCCAGCAGTGCCGCAATGTCCTCGTCCGGCTTGGCAGCAATCTCGACCCGCCGGCTGTCAATGGCGTGGGCGCGGCCGGAACCAAGGACCCTATCGATGGCCGACGCCATCCTCTCGGCGGTATGAAAGTCGGCATCGTTCAGCACTACGGTGACCAGGTGCATCTGCTTGAGGTCGAAGGGAACCGGCCGCTCGACCAGCGCACCGTCCGGAATTCGCGCCGTGGTGGGATGGTTCATCTGCCGGCTGCTCCCGCCTCCAGCAGCCATGTAGCCGCCCAGCACCAGCGCTCCTTGGGCCTCGGCATAGATCTGACCATCCGGGCCGTAGAGCGGCGTCATCAGCAGGATGCCTCCTTCAAGCGATCGCGCATCGCCGGCCGACGACACGGTAATGTCCAGCTTGTAGCCCGGCTGGCTGAAGGGAGGAAGCGTGGCCACCACGAATACCCCGGCCATGTTCTTTACCTGCATGTTGCTGGCGCTGTTCGAGCCGGTTTGAGGAACGGTGATGCCCATCCGTTCCAGAGCCGAGAGCAAAGTTTGCGCCGGAAACACCGTCTGCGAGCTGTCTCCGGTGCCACGCAACCCCACTACCAGCCCGTAACCGACCAATTGGTTGTCGCGAATCCCATCGATTGTGGCGACGTCCTTGATGCGCGCCAACTGTCCTCCGGTTTCGGTGTGAGAAATGGCCGCGGATAAGGCCAGGAAGGCCGCCAGCGCGGCCCACCACCAGAAAGAGCCGGCGTCTCGATCCTTCTCCGTGCTCCGATTAGCCATTCGCATTGACATCGCTGGTCCTGTTCCCAAATCCCTGTTCAACGTATCCAGTGCTCCAAGTGCAACGTCGCCGGCCCAGGCTCCCTGGTTCTAGAAGATCAGCAGTCTTTCGAGCAATCGCACCAGCGGGTTTTGCCGGTAGGTGGAGTCGTTGACGATGCCTTTGCCGGTCACCTCAAGCTCAAGGTCGGTCATGGCCGTCGACTGCACCTCATTCTGCGCGCTCACATCCTCCGGGCGCACCAGGCCGCGCAGCTTGATCAGCTGCGTCTGCTGCGAGAAGGTCAACTGCCGAGTGGCCTGCACCACCAGCATCCCGTTGGGCAGTACGTCCACCACCTCAGCGCCAAAGGTGGTGGCGAGGCTGGAACTGGTGGTGCTCTGCCCCTGCGCCGTCAGGCCCGAAGCCGCGGTCATGCCGACCAGGTTCTGCAGTGCGTTCGATGCCTTGAGATCGCCGAACAGCGAGGTCAGCGCCGGAGTTGGCATTGGAAGCCCGGGAGTTCTTTACCTGGCCATCGGTCGAAGCGGCCAGGCTCTCGGTAACCACGATCGAGACCACGTCGTGCAGGCGCACCGCCTTGGCATCGGTGCCCAGCCGCACCAGCCGGCCCTCCGGGCTCCAGATCGACCCCGTCGTTCTCACTTCCGCCGCCTGCTGCGCGCGCACCCGCTCGATGTAGGTACGCAGAGCTGTTTCAGGCGGGGTTCCCTTGACCTCATCCGCCGGCTTCGGTTTTTTCGTTGTCGCACTCAGCAGCAACGGCCCAGCGAGAGCCGCCGACAGGCAGACAATAACGGCGATATTGAAGCTGGATTTCATGGCCGTGCTTCCGATTCCGGTGCAAAGGCCGCCCGGCCCGGTCCCAGAGCCACCGCCCGCACCACGTTACCGCCAATCTTCAGGCGCACGTTGAACGCCAACCCGCTCACCGCCGGACCGAGCGCCACTGCCTCCAGCCGCGCCTCGACCAACGCCGTATTCTCCTCGACGATCAGCACATCCCCGGTATGGATCACCGGCAAGAACTGTGTCTGCTCAACCGCCAGGGCGGTCTTCGGCTGTACGCCTCCCGGTCCGCTGTTCCGGGTTTGGAGCCCAATACCAGAGATCCGCACCAGCCGTCCTGGACCGGCGGGATGGACGAGGTCGCGCATCAGCAGCCAATGGTCTCCATTGTGTGGATCGTCGATCTCGCGGATCGACCTCGCCGGCCGCCGGCTGCTCGGCGTGAGCCGGATCCGACGACGACAGAAGAGCTTGAGCGGAGGGCTGATTCGGGCCCGTTACCTGACCGTGGACTGGAAATGGCGATAGAGCAGCCAGAACCGCCAGCGCAACCCCCGTCCTCAGTCCCGTATTCAGGTTCGTTCTCATCCCGGCTCCCGCATCTCAATCTCTAATCTAGTACATGCACATTATCGAGTCATATTGTTGACTTGAGAGTACATATCATCCGCTGCTTTGATCACCTTGGAGTTCGATTCGTAGGCCCGCTGGGCAAGCACCATCTGCACAAATTCGGTGACCACGTCCACATTCGAGTTCTCAAGGTAGCCCTGCTGAAGTGTTCCCATGCCCTCTGTCCCTCCGGGATTGCCCAGCACCGCATCGCCGGAGCTGAGCGTGGCCTGAAGCAGATTCGCGCCCATGCTCTCCAGACCGCCTGGATTGGGAAAGGTGGCCAGTTGCAACTGGCCCAGTTGCGAGGGATTCTGTTGCCCGGCCAGGGTCGCGTTCACCACCCCATACTGGGTGATGGTGACGGCCGTGGCGTTGGAGGGAATGGTGATGGTGGGAATCACCGGATCGCCGTCGGTGGTCACGATCGTGCCCTGGTTGTTGAGATGGAACTGGCCGGCGCGGGTGTAGGCGATGGTGCCGTCCGGGCGCTGCACCTGAAAGAATCCGGTGCCCTCGATCGCGACATCCAGCGGGTTGTCGGTTTCGTTCAGCGCGCCCTGGGTCGTGATCACCTCGGTGGCGGCCGATTTTGTGCCCAGACCGATCTGCAGGCCGGCCGAGACCGTGTTCTGACTCTGTGCGGCCCCCGGCGTCACCAGGTTCTGGTAGACCATGTCCTGAAACTGCAGACGCAGCTGGCGAAAGCCGGTCGTTGAAGAGTTAGCCAGATTGTTGGCGATGGTGTCCAGGTTCATCTGCTGCGCGCTCATTCCGCTGGCTGCTGTATACAAGGCTCGAATCATGTTTCTCCTCGTCTTGGACAAGAGGACTGGCTATACCCTGGGCAGGTCCTCGGTCGCGATCTTGTTGAATTCGGTGTGGAAGACGGTCAGCGCCTTCTGCATCATCTCCGCCTGCCGCTGCATCACGATCAGATCCAGCGAACCCTGGATCACATCCTGGTTGGCGGCCTCGATGGCTCCCTGGTGGACCGCGGAATCCTTCTCCAGCACCGGCGCAACTCCGGCCGGAGCAACGTAGCGATTGGCTCCCTCGGGGGTCAGCTCAGTACCGGGAGCAAAGGTGAAGACGCCCACCGTAGCTACCGTGCCGCCCGCCACCGACAGCACTCCGTCCGCGCCCACCGTCACGTCGCCGGGCGGAACCGCAATCGTCTGGCTCGTAGTCGACAGCACCGGCTCCCCTGCCGAAGTCACCAGTTGCCCATTCTGGGCGCGGTGGAAGCCGCCGTCGCGGGTGTAGCGAAGGCCGTTTGGCGTCTGAACCTGAAAGAACCCCTGACCCTCGATGGCCAGATCCAGGGGATTGCCGGTCGTCTGCAGTGCGCCCTGGGCCATGCTGAGCCGGTCGCCCCCCAGAAGCCCGTAGTTGTTCACCGTCTCGCCTAACTGCGAATCCATCGCGTCCGGCCCCAGCAGCGCGGAGCGGAAGTACTCCCGCTCGGCACGGTACCCGGGAGTCTGTGCGTTGGCAAGGTTTGCGGCCGCCGTATCCAGTGCCTGGGTTCGCGCCACCAGCCCGGTCATCGCCGCGTAATAACCGCTGTCCATCGCATGTTCTCCCGACAACGGGAAACCATGCAGATGATGTGCCGCGGGAGCAAGGAAGGGATTAGAGCAAATTATGAATGAGGGAGGAAGGAGAACAAAACCCGAAGAAACGCGGCGCAATCGCCAAGCCTGCTATGTCCTCGGCGTCGCTGATGCCTGGACCAGCTTCAGGCCGTCGCCCGCATCGGCTACTGCGAAGGCCTGGCGCCGACCGTGGCTCGTCCTGGCAGGGGCGGAGGTTACTGCAGGCCGTCGCAGACGATGGTCACCGCAAAGCTCGACGTCTCCAAAGCGGTAGAGATGGTGCAGCTGGAACTCGGGAGCCTGGACATGGAGCCTGTAGTCCCGGCCCGTAATGACGGCTGGAACCGAGAGTCCGCAGTTGGCGGCCAGCTCCGGAACCTTGCCTTTCCACACTCCGGCCAGCATGTTGCAGATCTCGCCGATCCCGTCCTTGACCGTGTCGTCGACCTCGGCAAACTCCATGCCGGTCATGTGCGCCGCGATCACCATGGCGGCCGAGCTGCCAGTGGTGAAGACGCAGGCCCCGCTCAGCAACCCGCCAAATCCAACCACCGCGGTCACCGACTCCGGCTCCCGGTCATTCTGGGCAACCGGTGAGGAGTCGCGCCGGCAGTTCACCCCCAGCATCAGTTGAAAGACCTCTTCCACGCTTGCATCCAGGTTCCGTGGATCGGAGACCTGCTGCACGGATTCACGCAACGATACCGCCATCGTAGGCTCCATTCCTATTCCGCCGCCTCCCCGCCCTGTCGCGATCGCGGCCTTGCGCACACCGTTCAACAGCACGGATCTCCTCCCGTTCAGGCCGCATGGACTAGCGGCAGAACCCGTTCCTTCACCTGCTCGGCGGTAAACGGCTTGCGGATATATCCCTGCGCTCCGGCCAGAATGGCCTGCTTCACATGCTCCTCGCTGGACTCGGTGGTGATCATCACCACCGGAACGCCGGGAGCCAGGTTCTGCGCCCGAATCTGGCGCAGAAACTCCAGCCCGTCCATCGAGGGCATGTTGATGTCGGAGAGAATCAGGTCCACCTGCTTGGCTCTCAGCAGGCTCCATCCCCTCGGTGCCGCTGCCGGCCTCGTAGACCACCAGCGGGTCCAGACCCGCCTGGCGCAGCGAGCGCTCCACAATCTTGCGCATTACCGAGGAATCGTCGACGATCAGGGTTCGAATTTCACTCATGCCCGGGCTCCTCTGCTGAAGTTCCTATCGGCAATCACGCAATTCCATGAAAGCTGTCTTGAGGCAGCGGATCGTCTCCGGCCTCTCAATGCGCGCCCATAGAACAGATCAGGTCCTGAATCGAGGCGGGTTCCGGCAAGCGGTCCTCTCTGGGGGCGCGGCCACATCCTCAGCCACAGGCAATCGTGCATCCTCACCAGACGGGACTCGACCGGCCGCGCCCGTTCCACTCGCCTGGCAAGCGCCTGAGCCAGCGCCGGCTCCGAGCTGGCCTCGATCAGCTCCACGGGAGGAAACTTCGCATTCAACATGCGTGCATGCGCCGGGCGGAAGAGCGATTCCTGCACCAGCCCGCTTTCCACGCGCAGTCCGCGTCATCCGCTCCACGGCCAGAGCCAGCACCGGGTCCAGCCGGTCTTCAAATCCCAGATAGAGGATCCTTCCCGCCGCCACCCGCAGCGGCAGGGCGCCAAAGGCGTCCACAAACAGCCGGGGCAGAAGCGCGGTGAGGCCTTCGGCATCGTGAAACTCCAGTCCGCAGCACCGGGCAGCTCCATTGCAGGCCCAGCGCCCTGGTCACCAGCTGCTCGCTCACTCCCTGCTGACGCACCAGCCAGTGGCCCAGCCGGCCGCCTCCGGCCGCCCTTCTGCGCCTCCAGCGCCCGGCGCAGCTGGGCGCTGGTGATCCAGCCCTGTTCCAGCATGACCAGGCCCAGCGGAATGCGATGGCGGTGTCCCTCCTCAGCGTTCCCTCGCGCCTCCATCTCGCGGCGCACTGCCGCCTCCACCTGCGCCGCCGTGCACGCCGCCGAGCAACTCCAGCCACCTTCAAAGACCGGCGCCGAGCGGCTGCGCCAGAGCTTCAGCCATCCCGAGCCGCAACCGAGGATTGGCGCAGGTCGCAAAGATCCCGAGCCGCTTTCCTCTCCAGTGCGGGCTCTTGCCGGTCCGGCCCGCTCTCTCCTCGCAGCTCTGTCTCCGCCGACGTCCAATTCACGAATGGTCTCGAAAGACGCGCGCGCTTCCCGCCCCGGATTCCGGCTCAGAAGAGGCATCGTATGCTCTCCAGCCGCTTCCTGGGCGCGGCCACCTCGGTGACCCGCAGGCCAAAGTTGCCGTTCACCAGCACCACTTCGCCGCGGGCCACAATCTTGTCGCCGACAATCAGGTCCACCGGGTCCGACACATGGCGATCCAGTTGCACCACGTCGCCCGGGCCCAGGTCGAGAATCTCGCCCAGCGGCATCTCCCGGCATCCAAAGCGCAACGAGGCTTCCAGCTCCACATCGAGCAGCAATTCAAGTCCCGGATTCAGGGCCGGAGGCGGCGCGGGCGCCGGTGCGGATGCTGGTGCAGATGCTGCCGGCTTGTCGGAATCGGCTTGAACCGCCGGCTTGGGCGCGCGCACCTCGTCCCGGACCAGAATCGTCCAGACGCGCTCGCCGGACTTCAACTGGAAGGCGCGCGAGACCTTGCTCTCCCCGGCGCTCTCCTCGAATTTCTCCACCCGGCACTTGGTGCCCGTTTTTGGCCAGCAACTCCCCGGCCGCGGCATCGACCATCTCGCGCAGCAGTTCGCCCCAGCCGGCCTTCTGATCCATCCCCTCGCCCACCAGCGGCGAATCCAGAATCGAGGCGTCCAGCACTACGGCGAAGCGCCCCTCCTCATCCCCGGACAGCGTGGCGGCAAAACCAAATGAGCCCGATCGGAGCGGTTTGGGCAGGGACTCGACCAGTTCCGGCTCCCCGGCCAGGGCCTGCGCAAACAGGTCCGCGGCCACCTGGGTCCAGCAATCCATATAGGTCTTCATTTGGCAACCTCCGTGACGGAGGGCTCGGCGATCCGGCGCTCGATCCGGGCGGCGCGGTGCGGGCCCTGGCGGATGGCCTGGGCCTCAGAGAGCGGCTGGCCGCCCACCCGCCACACGGGCAGGGTGTTGGCGGCCAGTTCCAGGCGCAGAACGCTGCCCGGCTCCAGGTTCTCGATGGTGCTGGCCGCCAGGCGCACCGTGGGCAACTGCAGCGAGCAGCCAAAGCGTATCCGGCGCGCCGCGGCTCCCATCCGCGCCTGGGCGTCTCCCGCGTGGCGGCGGCGCCGGCCCCAGTCCGAGGTCAGCCGGCGCAGGATGGTGTTGGCCACCACGGCGGGAAAGGCCAGATTGAGCAGGCCCGAGCTGTGCGGCATGCGAATCTCAAAGCTCAGGCAAAGGGTCTTCTCGTTCACCGATATGATGCGCGCCACCTGGGTCTGCATCTGGCGGCGCTCGAAGTTGAAGCTCAGGCCCACCGGCTGCCAGGCCGCGGTCAGCTCGCGGCAGATGATCTCGACCACGCTGCCCAGGATGGATTCCTCGATGTCGGTCAGCTCGCGCAAGGGCCCGTCCTTGCCTTCGCCGCCCAGCAGCAGATCGATGATGGGAGGCGCCAGGCCCAGGTCCAGTTGCAGTACCGAGAGCGCTCCCAGCGGCTCCAGGCGCACCGAGGCCACGTAGCTGATCTCGGGAATGCGGAGCAGAAATTCATTGAACTGGATCTGCTCGGCAGAGACCAGGTTGACCTGAAAGCGGGTGCGCAGCCAGGCGGCCAGATTGTGGGTCAGATTGCGGGCAAACAGGTCGTTCAGCATGCTGATGGCGCGCAACTGTTCGGTGGAGATCTGCCCCGCCGAGGAGAAATTGTAGGGCACAACCCGGGCCCGCACCTCGGCCCGCGAAGCTTCCGGCGTCGTACTGCGCGCGGCCTCGAAAAGGGCATCGATCTCGTCCTGCTTGAGCGTCTTTTCGATCAACTGTCATTCCCTCCGCGTCTTCCGCCCGGTCGTTCCCTGTTTCTTCCGGTCCTGTTCTTGCCGGCTCCGGTTCATCCGTGACCTGATTTCTCCGCCGCATCCGGCTCACGCTGCTCCGCGCCGCTGCCGCTCCGGCGTCCGGCGCTGCCCGGTCCTGTCAAAGGCCCCGCGCGCGGCCAGATCCTTGAGCGCGCCGCGCAGATGCACCACCGCCGAGGCATGGACCTGCGAGACCCGCGACTCGACCACCCCCAGCGCCAGGCCGATCTCGCGCATGGTCATCTCCTCGTAGTAGTAGAGGGTCATCACCAGCCGCTCCCGGTCAGGCAGATTGGCGATGGCCTCCCCCAGCCGCTCTTCGAGTTCGCCTCGGAGACAGCGGAAGAGCGGGTCCTCTTCAGGCCGGCCGGGCACATAGGCCAGCTCCTCTTCGCCCGAGTCCTCGTTGCGCTCCATATGCAGGGTGCCGATCTCCAGGCCCTTCAGATCGCCCAGCAACTGCTGGTACTCCTCCAGGGCCAGCCCCATCTCCGCGGCCACCTCGGCCTCGCCCGGCGCATGGCCGGCGCGCGCCGTCAGCACCCGGATGGCCTCTTCGACCGCGCGGCCCTTGCGGCGCAGCTCGCGCGGACTCCAGTCCAGCGTCCTCAGGCTGTCCAGAATCGCTCCCCGGATGCGGAACTGCGCATAGCTGCGAAACTGCACCTTCTTGGCCGGATCGAACTTGGAGAAGGCATCCATCAGCCCCACCACCCCGGCCGAGACCAGGTCCTCGATGTCCACGTGCTGGGGGAGCCGTTCATGGATGCGGCGGGCCAGAAAGCGCACGATCGGCAGGTGCTCGAGCAGTACCCGCTCCTGCTCGCCGGTGAGCACCGGAGCCGCCGCCGCAGCGGGCGGATAACCACCCACGCCCGTGCCCCGTCGCGCTCTACTCTGGTTTCCCCCTGTGGCCGCCGCTTCGATTGCCATCGCTGCCCTCTCGCTCTCTCCATCCCGTTCAATCTCTGCCTCTTGCCCATTCCCGTCCCTGCCGGTCCAGCCTCACCCCTGCACCTCTCAGCGCACCGTTCCCACCGGGCGCAAGCGGATCTCGGGAGGAATCTCCCTGGCGGCCACCACCGCCAGGCGGGGCAGCACCGGCTCCAGCCAGCGCTTGACGTGATAGCGTGCCGGACTAGGGCAAAGAAGCACGGGCAGAGCCGCAGCGGAGGCGGAGCCGATAAGTTGCCTCACAGAATCGGCGAGGCGGCGCAAAACCGGGATCCCGGGAGCCGCGGCTGCCGTCAGCAGCCGATTGCCGGCCTCCGGCGCCAGCGTGGCCAGAATCTCCTCTTCGAGCGCGGGGTCCAGCAGCAGGACCGGCAACTGGCCTTCGCCGTCCAGCAGCGGGCGGATCAGCCGCCTCCCCAGCGCCTGGCGCGAGGCCTCGACCAGCGCGACCATGCTCTTGTTGACCGGCGCCGTCTCCAGCAGAGCCTCCAGAATCGCGCCCAGATCGCGGATTGAAACCCGCTCGCGCAGGAGTTGTTCGAGAACGCGGCCCACCTCGCCCAGGGTCAGCAGCTTGGGCACCAGCTCCTCGAGCAGCTTGGGATGGCTTTCGTTCAGGGAATCCATCAGGCGCTTGGTCTCGGCCCGGCCCAGCAGCTCCCAGGCGTGCTGGCGGACCAGTTCGCCCAGATGGGTGGTGATGACCGTGACCGCATCCACCACTGAATAGCCGGCGGCGATGGCCTGGTCCTCCAGAGCCGGAGCGATCCAGATGGCCGGAACCCCGAAGGCCGGCTCGCGGGCCTCCTTGCCGGCCAGCGGCCGGCGGCCCGGGTCGCCGGAGACGGCCAGCAGATGCGTGCCTTCGGTCTGCCAGCGGCCGATCTCGATGCCTCGCAGCGAGAAGAGGTATTCGCGCGGCTTCAGACGCAGATTGTCCGAGATATGAACCGGCGGCACCAGAAAGCCCATCTCCGAGGAGAGATGGCGGCGCAGCGAACGAACCCGGCTCAACAAGCTGCCCGCCCTGCTTTTCGTCCACCAGCGGAATCAGCTGAAAGCCGATCTCCAGGGTCAGGTCTTCCAGACGCAGCAGCGCCGCCAGATCGGAGGCCTGCCCCGGCTCCGCCTTCTTTTTCTCGCCGCCTGTCGGCTCCGGAGCCGGAGCTGTGGCTCCGCCCGCAGATAGATGGCGCCCGCCCCAGTAGAGGCACGCGGCCACGGAAAGAAACGCCAGCTTGGGCAGCCCGGGAATCAGGCACATGGCCGCCGAGACCAGGCTGGCCAAGTACAGTGTGGCGGGCCGGCCCAGCAGTTGCTGGCGAATCTCGCCGCCCAGCATCCCGGCCGAGTTGGCGCGGGTCAGGGTGATGCCTCCGGCCACCGAGACCAGCAGCGAGGGAATCAGGGTGACCAGCCCGTCGCCCACCGTCAGCACGGTGTAGGTGCGGGCCGCCTCGCCCAGCTCGATTCCCTGCTGCAGGGTGCCGATCAGCAGGCCGGCGACGATGTTGATGGCGGTAATCAGAATGGTGGCCAGCGAGTCCCGCTGGTTGAAGCGCGCCGCGCCGTCCATGGCGCCGTAGAACTCGGCCTCGCGGGCGATCGCCTGGCGCCGCCGCCGCGCCTCGGCCTCGTCGATCAGCCCGGCGTTCATGTCGGCGTCGATGGCCATCTGCTTGCCCGGCAGCGCATCGAGCGTGAACCGCGCCGTCACCTCGGCGGTGCGCACGGCGCCGTGCGAGACCACCAGGAACTGAATGGCGACCAGGGCCAGAAACAGCACGAAGCCGACCACGTAGTTGCCGCCCACCACGAACTGGCCGAAGGCCTCGATCACCTTGCCGGCAGCGGCCGTGCCCTCCGAGCCGTGCAGCAGAATGCGGCGGCTGGAGGCGATGTTCAGCGCCAGCCGGAAGAGCGTCAGCAGCAGCAGCAGGGTGGGAAAGACGGACAGCTCGACGGCGCGGCGAATCTGCACCGCGGAGAGGAAGACGATGATCGAGGCGGCCATCGAGAGCGCCAGCAGGAAGTCCAGGCCCCAGGCCGGCAGCGGCACCAGCATGACGAAGATCACGCTGATGGCGGCCAGCGGCAGCATGTACTCGCGCAGCCGCTGCCAGATCGACTGCGCGGGCAGAGCGCCGGCGGCCAGTGCTGTCGTGCTCATCGCGGACCTCCGTCAAAGAGTGAATTGGCGGGCCCGCCGCGCCCTGGCCGGGCGGCTCCCTGGGCCTGAGCCCTGGCGCGGGCAGCGTTTTCGCGGGCGCGGCGCTCGCGCAGCTCGGCCTCCACGCGCTGGCGGTAGAGGTAGGCCAGAATGGCGGCCACCGCCGCGTAGAGATCCACCGGAATCGGCTGGCCGACCTCGACCGAGCGGTAGAGCGAGCGGGCCAGCGGCGGGTTCTCGATGATCGGCACCCCGGCCCAGCGGGCCTCGGCCTTGATCTCCTCGGCCAGCAGGTTGCGTCCCTTGGCCACCACCCTGGGGCGCTTCCATGGTGGCGAAGTCGAAGCCCAGGGCCACGGCATAGTGGGTGGGATTGGTGAGCACCACGGCGGCCTTGGAGACGTCGGCCTTCACCCGGCGGCGGCGCGCCTGGCGCTGCAGGTTGCGGATGCGGCCGCGAATCTGCGGGTTGCCCTCGGTCTCCTTGAACTCGTCGCGCAGATCCTCGCGGCTCATCTTCAGGCGCGACTCGCGGCTCTGCCACTCGACCAGGTAGTCGATGGCCGACCAGGCGAAGAGCAGCCAGGCGGCAGCCAGCAGCAGCCCGTAGACGTCCGAGCCCAGCAGTCTCCAGCCGCGCGGTCGAAAAGGGAGGAATGGTCAGCTGCCTGCCGATGCGCTGCACGGCGAAGACCGCCAGCAGGCTGGCCGGGAGCAGCGACTTGGCCAGCCGGGCCGCGGCGCGCAGCGAGAACAGGTTCTTGAGGTTGGAGACCGGATTGATGCGGTCCAGCTTGAAGCCGATCGCCTCGGCATGGAAGTTGACGCCGCCGGTCTGCAGAACCCCCACTGCCGAGCGCCGCCGCGGCCACCGCCGCCATCACCATGCCCGGAGGCAGGAGCACGGCGAGCGACAGCCGGCGCACGGCGATCAGCGTGGGCTCCATCTGCGGACGGCTCCCAGCGGGCCGGCGCGCCCAGATCGAGAAAGGCGGCAAAGGTCGCGCGCCAGGCGACCAGACGTGCCTTGCCCAGCGCCCCCAGCGCCATCACCCCGGCCAGGGTTCCGGCCGCGGCCGACAGCTCGCGGCTGTGCAGCACGTCGCCTTCCTTGCGCGCCTTTTCGCGGCGGTGCTGGGTGGCCTGTTCGGTGCGCTCTCCGGGCATCGGCTATCCTCCCAGGCTCGCGACCTGGCCCGGAGCGGCAATCAGCCGCTCGGCCAGGTCCAGCAGGCCCGCGAAGCGCGCCTCGATGAAGCGCGGCCACAGGGCCAGAGAGCCGGTCAGGATGAGCAAAGCCGGTCAGGGTCTTCAGCGGCACGGTCAGGATCATCACCGGCAACTGCGGGCTGAGCTTGCCCAGCAGGGCCACGGCCACCTCCACCAGCATGGTGGCGGCCAGCACCGGCGCGGCCAGCTCCACGGCGGCCAGAAAGATGCCTCCGGCGGCGCGCACGATCGCCAGCGCGGTGGCCGGCGCCAGCGGCGTAGCTGCCCAGCGGCGCCGCGCGAAAGCTGCGCACCATCGAGGCCAGCAGAATGCGGTCCAGACCCGGCGCCAATCACCACCAGCGTGCCCATCAGTTGAAACAGCTCGCCCAGCAGCGGCGTCTGGATGGCCGAGGCCGGGTCCAGCAGATTGACCAGCGAGAAGCTGAACTGCAGGCCGGCAATCTGGCCGGCAAAGAGCAGCATCTCGTTCAGCAGCGTGAGCGTCAGGCCGTAGACCAGCCCCACGGCCAGCTCGCCCAGCAAGAGCGGAGAAGCCGATCGATACCCGGGCGTCCGGGCAGCGCGGCCACCAGCGGCGCCAGCAGAAAGGCCACCGCCCCCGCAAAGACCGCCTTGGCGCGCATGGGCAGCGCCGTCGAGGAGAAGAAGGGAGCAAAGGCCACCATCCCGCTCACCCGCACCAGGGCCAGCGTCATGGCGCTCAGAAAGCTCGTCCAGTCGGCATCGTCATCATCTTTCGCCTTCTCCAGACTTCAGCTGTCAGCTCCTGCCTTTCCCTGAGCAGCCATTGGCTGAAGCCACGAGCTGCTCGCTCATCCCAGATAACGGTGCAAATCCGCCAGCAACAGCCGCGTGTAAGCCGCCAGCCGCTCCAGAAACCAGGGCATCCCCACCAGCAGAATCACGGCCACGCCGCCAGGCGCGGAACGTGGTCAGCGACTGCTCCTGCAGGCTGGTCAGGGTCTGCACCAGGCTCAGCACAAAGCTCAGCAGCGCCGCGGCCATCAGCAGCGGCGCGGCCAGAATCATGGCCTCCTTCATCAGTTGGCGCAGCAGTTCGGCAACCAGGTCGGGCGTCATCGGCAGTCCCCTTTCAAAAGCTCTTCAACAGCGAGTTGGCCAGCAGGTTCCAGCCGTCCACCATCACAAACAGCAGAATCTTCAGCGGCGTCGAGACCACCACCGGCGGCAATTGGAACATGCCGATCGAGGTGGTGATCGCCGCGGTCACCATGTCGATCAGCAGAAAGGGGAGAAACAGCACCGCGCCGATGGCAAAGCCGGCCTTCAGCTCGGAGAGGATGTAGGCCGGAACCACCACCCGCATGGGCAGGTCGTCCGGCGTGTTGGGGCGCGGAATCTGCCCGGCCGCGGTAAACAGCGCCAGGTCCTTCTCCCGCGCGTAGCGCAGCAGGAAGTGCTTCACCGGCTGGGCTCCGCGGTCGATGGCCTCCCAGCCCGTAATCTGGCCCTGGCGATAGGGCTCGACGGCCTGCTGGTCCACCTGGTTGAGCACCGGAGTCATCAGAAACCAGGTCATCATCAGGGCCAGCCCCATCAGCGTGGGATTGGAGGGCGCGGTCTGCGTGCCCAGCGCCTGGCGCAGAAAGTGAAAGACCACCAGCAGGCGCACCAGCGGCGTCATGCACATCAGAATCGCGGGCAGCAGGGTAATCAGCGTCAGGACCAGAAGAATCGTCCAGGGCGTCGAGTCCGAAGGGTGCAGGCGTGCATTGAGATCGGGCAGCAGAGGTACCGGCGCTGCGGAGGCCGCCTGCGCCGCGGCCCACAGCAGCTACCATGAGACCCTCCGGGGCGCACGATGCGCGGCGCTGCGCGCCGCCGGTCTGCCGGCTCATCGAGCGCATAGAAGGCCGGCCCGCCCTCCGCCGAGGTGGCCACCAGAAACCGCCGGCCCTCGGCCTCGACCAGGGCCAGCGACTGCCGCGGAGCCAGCGCGATGCGCTCCAGCAGCTCCAGCCGCGGCCGCGGGCGCGGCGCACCGCGCAGCCTCTTAGCAACGGCTCCAGCAACCAACCGGCCAGCCCACCCGGTGGCGGAGTTCAATGCGCCGCTCCCGCGTTTCCCTCATGTTTCATTCCCGGCCTTTCCCTATTCTCAATTCCCAGGAGAAGCCGCCCGGCTTCTCCCCTGTTCCTGGAAACCGCGCCGGCTCGTTCAAGCCAGCCGGGTTATCCGCACCGCCAGTTGCGAATCGACGACCTCGAACTCGCTCCAGGCCAGTTGCACCTCGCCCGAGGCCAGCGGCACATCCTCGCCGTTTCCCCATTGCGACTCGATCACCTGCCCCGGCTCCAGAGCCAGCAGATTGCGCACCCGGAACTCGCGCACCGGAACCGCTCACCTCCAGCTCCACCGGCAGCCGCGCCACCGGCGCGCTGAACGGAACCGGGTCGCTCTTCTCCTCTTCCAGCGGCGGCGAAGGTGACCAGCGCTTGACTGTTGGCGGCCTCGTTGCCGCCGTTGCCGCCCGCTGATGCGGCTGGACGGTTGCCGGCGCCGGCATTGGATGCGCGGTTGCCATTGGTTGAGAACCATGCAGAAAGATGACCAGAAGGCGTACAGAAAGCTTGGAAGGGATTAATGGAGCGCTTATCAATCACCTTCTTCGTTTGCATGCAATGAAATCTGACAACCTTATCGCTGCTACACTGGAAGAGAGAGCAATATGCGGTTTGCCCGGCTCAATGCCGGCCCGGAAACCGTCTCGAATCGAGGTCGAAGAAGATGCCGGAACAAAATGAAAACAAGACCTTTACCGGCACCAGCCTGCGCCTGAAAGTGGGCCTGGCCGAGATGCTCAAGGGCGGCGTCATCATGGACGTGATGAACGTGGAGCAGGCCCGCATCGCCGAAGAAGCCGGCGCCACCTCGGTCATGGCCCTGGAGCGCGTGCCGGCCATGATCCGCGCCGAGGGCGGCGTGGCCCGCATGGCCAAGCCCAGCCTCATCAGGCAGATCATCCAGGCCGTCTCCATCCCGGTCATGGCCAAGGCGCGCATCGGCCACTTCGCCGAAGCGCAGATTCTGCAGGAGCTGGGCGTGGACTTCATCGACGAGAGCGAGGTTCTGACCCCCGCCGACGAGGCCCACCACATCGACAAGCACGCCTTCACCACGCCCTTCGTCTGCGGCGCGCGCAACCTGGGCGAGGCTCTCCGGCGCATCGCCGAAGGCGCGGCCATGATTCGCACCAAAGGCGAGGCGGGCACCGGCGACGTGGTCCACGCCGTCCAGCACATGCGCCAGATCACGCGCGAGATGCGCGTGCTCACCGTGCTCACCGAGCAGGAGCTTTACGCCGCCGCCAAGGAGCACCAGGCCCCCTATGAACTGGTCCGCATGGTGGCCCAGACCGGCAAGCTGCCGGTGCCCAACTTCTCGGCCGGCGGCATCGCCACCCCCGCCGACGCGGCGCTGATGATGCAACTGGGCGCCGAGGCCATCTTTGTCGGCTCCGGCATCTTCATGAAGGAGCGCGCCACCCCGCTGGACGTCGAGAACGACCCCAAGGAGCGCGAAGAGGCCGTCTCCCGCGCCAAGGCCATCGTGATCGCTACCACGCACTACAACGATCCCAAGATTCTGGCCGAAGTCAGCGAGCAGGTCACCGGCACCATGAAGGGCCTGGCTGCCGCCTCCATCGAAGAGTCGCAACTCCTCCAAACCCGCGGCTGGTGAACTGGCCGTTCAGGCGGGCGCTCGCTGTTCGCTCGCACGGGGTTCGTTGCTTCCCACCCTTGACCGGGCATGAATGAGGGTGCCCCGCCGCAGGTGGTGCTCAGGCGGACAGCTTGTTCAGCAGGTCGATCTTCACTTCCCCGTCAGGAAAAACGGCGCGAATCTCCAGCACCCCGCCCATCGCTTCGACGTAGCTGCGCAGGGTGCTGAGGTACATGTCGGTGCGCTTTTCCAGCTTGGAGATGTTGCCCTGGTCCATCTCCAGCACTTCGGCCAGACGGGTTTGCGTCATTTCGCGGGCATTGCGAAGCTGGTGCAGCGGCATCAGCGCCAGCTCCTTTTTCACCCGCGCAGCGACACGCGCCCGCCGTTCGGGCGACATCCTGGCTTCCAACTCTCTGAAGTTTCTCGCCATGTCTACTCCTCTCCAATTTCGCGCAGGTGCCGCGCATAGATTGCATCCGCTTTCGGGACGAACTCCTGATACCAGCGGAGATTGCCTGTCTTGTCGCCACCGATCAACAGAATCCCCGTGCGGCGCGGGTTGAAGGCATACAAGACGCGATACGGACGGCCCTCATGCTGGACGCGCAGTTCGCGCATATTGGGGAAACCCGAGCCACGAACCGTGTCGGCATAGGGGCGCGTCAGGGCTGGGCCGTGTTCTCTGAGGAGGTTTACCCCAAAGGCCACATCGTCTTGCGCGCCCTCGGTCAGCCCGTCCCACCATTCGCCGAATTCATCCGTGAATTCGACTTCCCATGCCATCCATACATTATGTGTCCTGTTACATATATCGTCAAGGGAATATCATATGGTTTATTCAGACGGCCGGCTCCATCCCTTTTAAGAGCCAGAATCGGGAAACCGTCACCGCCGGAATCCCCAAGCCGCAAGCAGGTGCTGGACATAGTCATATGACTAGTGATATGACTATCTGTGTGAGGTTGAGCATGACCTGGCAAGTCCATGACGCAAAAGCCCGTTTCAGCGAACTCCTCGACGCCACCCTCAGGGACGGACCGCAGGTCGTCACCCGCCGCGGAGTGGAGACGGCGGTCCTTGTTCCAATCGATGAGTGGAAGCGGCTCAACGGCGCAATGAGACCGAATATCAAGGAAATTCTGCTTGATCCAAATGGCCCGCACGACCTTTACATTCCCCCGCGCCGTAGACTTCGCTTTACTCAGTCGGACGATCGGGGATAGCCCGTGTACCTGCTCGACACCAATGTGATCTCGGAGTTACGCAGGACCAAGCCGCATGGCGCGGTTCTGGCTTGGTTTCGTGCTGTGCACCCCTACGAGATCGCAATACCGGCCGTCGTCATCGGAGAGATTCAGGATGGCGCGGAGGTCACGCGAATGCAAGACCAACTGAAGGCCGCGGAGATTGAGGCTTGGTTGGATTACGTTCTGGTCAACTTTACGGTACTTCCCATGGATGGCCCGATGTTTCGCGAGTGGGCGCGGCTCATGGCAGGCAAATCGGACGATCTGAGCGGAGACGCCATGATCGCCGCCGCGGCGCGCATCCACCGCCTGATTGTCGTAACCCGCAACGTAAAGGATTTTGAAGACTTCGATGTGCAGGTGTTCAATCCCTTCGTCAGCGCCCCAGGGGATCAGGATTGACAAAGAAATCACCGCCCCGCATCGGCGTCCTCGCCATCCAAGGCGACTACGCCTCTCACGCCAGCGCTCTCACCGAGACTGGCGCGGATCCCTGCGAGGTTCGCAAGCCGGACCAGCTTAACGAGTTGGACGGCCTGATCCTGCCCGGCGGCGAATCGACCACCATGCTGAAGTTCCTTGAGAAGCACAGTTTTTTTGAAGCCTTGCGGGAGTTCTGCAGCCGCAGGCCGGTCTTCGGCACCTGTGCTGGAACCATCCTTCTGGCGCGCGAGGTTCTCAATCCGCCACAACGCTCGTTAGGGCTGCTCGATGCAATCGTGGAGCGCAACGCCTACGGCCGCCAGATTGATTCAACGATTCTGACCGTTGAGACCGCCCTTCCCGGCGGCCCGCTCGAGATGGTCTTCATTCGCGCTCCGCGCATCGTCTCGACCGGCGCCGGTGTTCAGATCCTGGCCCGCCGTGATGGCTCTCCAGCTCTGGTCCGGCAGGGACTCGTCATGGCAGCCACCTTTCACCCTGAACTCTCCGTTGACCGGCGGGTTCACAAGCTCTTTGTGCAGATCGTGACCGAAGCGCAGTCTCAATAAGCAGTTACACCTTGTGCCGGGATTCGGCTCTTCCCTGAAAGACGGCCGGTCCCGCCAAATTGATACATCCTGTTTCGATTCTGGATGCGTCCAAACCAAAGTGAGAGTAACCTCAATTTCCAGAGAGGCCCGTTATGCCCTCCATCTTTACGCCCACCCCAGCGGAGACCGAGCGGAAAGACCCCGGATTTGGCGGCAAACCGCCCGTCGACCGAAGGCCGACCGGTGGTGGCGGCGGAGGAGGAGACGACGACTGGAAACATCCGCGCCGGGGACCGCGCGAACTTCTCTACCGCACTCGGGCCTTCGTGTTTTGTGCCCTTGCCGGCGACATGATGTTCTTTGTCGTGCTGGTCGCGCTTTTCTACGCGCGTCAGGCGGGCACGCACATGGACGCTCGCACCCTGCGCCAGGTTGGCGACTGGCACCCGGTACTGCTTCCACCCATCCTTTTTCTCAACACCGCGGTGCTTGTGCTCAGCAGCCTGACCATGGAATTTGCCCGCCAGCATATCTTCCGTGAAATCGATGTGCTGGAGGAGTGGTTGGGTCTGGGCAGGCCGGCACTGCGCCGCGCCCAGCCCTGGCTAGCCGCAACCCTGGCCTTGGGCCTGCTCTTTCTCCTTGGCCAGGCCCTGGCCTGGAAGCAGTTGACCGCGCAGGGCTTTGCCTTCGATCGCTGGTCGACGCCGGCAAGCTATTTCTTCTACATCATTACCGGCCTGCATGCCGCCCATTTGACGCTAGGTGTACTGGCCCTGCTTCTGTGCCTCTGCGCCCTGGGCTGGTTCAAGCGCGTCGAGTCCCGGCAGATTGCCGTGGATGCGACTGCCTGGTACTGGCACACCATGGGCCTGGCCTGGATATTGCTGTTTGCCGTGCTGATCTTTGGACAGTAAGCGCGCATTCAGCCATTAAACCCAAACCAGGATTCATGCAGTGTGCTTTTTTGACAGGGCTACAGCGCCGGCGAATTGAAGCGGGAGGCACTTCCGACGCCAATTGCCTTTTAGTGATGGTTAGTCTGTGTGAAGATGCAACAACGAGAAAAAGCGCTTGCTGAGGGGAGGTACTTCAGGGCACTCGAAATAGATCTGGCGATTCACCGCCATCAACAACTGCACTGCCTGCAGTTGCGCGTTGTGCGCGGAAAACGATCCACCCTCGTGAATGAACTCGTCGGTGAGGTATTCGATCGCGTGACCCAGTTTCTCCAGGGCGTGACCTGCCTGCGGACTGATGCTCCGCCGCCGATTCATGGGTGCACGGACGGCGTCAACCGTTGGCGCAGACGTTGCTAGCGGGAAGCCGGTCGTCGTGGAAGTTGCCATGGTGTTCATCCTCACCTATCTCTTCGGCCCATTGGGCATTCTTTTCAGATGACGAACGTACCGTTTCCCGTAAAGGTACGAAGAGGTATTGCGTACTGAATTGGTACATCTAGTGGCGGCCCTCACCTCTTTTTGCACAGCATTCCAGGCTCAACAACATAGCTCAAGGGGAAAAAAGGTATAAAAAGACCGCGGCAAAGTGCCGAAAAACACTGAAAACACAACCTCCCGCTCGCCCTCAAGCTCCTGCCTGCTCCGCTGGCCCGCCTTGACGGGATGAGGCTGAAAACCTAATCTCAAACCAGCACCCTGTTCGATCGGAGATGAGCGTTGTCCCCGTGGTCGGGTGCCATCTTACCTGGATTCTTTCCGGACTGGGCGGCGATGATCCCCTACTACTGGCAATATCTCCCGCTGTTGATGCAGATCGCTTGCCGCGTTTGTGCTCGGACTGGGGATGGTTATGGCCTCCTGGTTCGTCGGCCGGCACCGCAACACGGCTGTCAAGCTGGCCGCCTACGAGTGCGGCATCGAGGCCGTGGGCGACGCCCGCGGCCGCTTCAGCGTGCGCTTTTACCTGGTGGCCGTGCTGTTCATCCTGTTCGACGTGGAAGCGGTCTTCATGATGCCCTGGGCGGTCATCTACCGCAAACTCCACGGAATCACCGGCTCCCGGCTCTTCGGCTTCTGGGAGATGCTGGTCTACCTGGGCTTTGTGGCCGTGGGCCTCTACTACATCGTGCGCAAGGGCATCCTGAACTGGAGCCAGGACAAGGCGGACCTCTAGCATGGTCAGGACACACTCAGCGGCAAGGCGGCCGTGCTTGAAGGACTTCCAGAGCATCCGGCGGTCAAGGCCATCCTGGCCTGGAAGCCCGCAGCTCTGACCGACGCAAAATTCGACCGCGACGAGTTGACGCTGACCATCGCGGCCGAGGCAGATTCGCGCCGCGGCAGCCACCGTGCAGGCCGCCGGCTACAACTTCTTCGAGGACATGACCGCGGTCGACTGGTTCCCTTCCTCGCCGCGCTTCCAGTTGAGCTATCACATCCTTTCGCACTCCTTTAAGGAACGCATCCGGCTGCGCGTGATGCTGGATGAGGCCGATCCGTCGGTCGAGTCCATCACTCCGGTCTGGCCCTCGGCCAACTTCTACGAGCGCGAAGTCTTCGATCTCTTCGGCATTCGCTTCGAGGGCCATCCCAACCTGCGCCGCATCATGATGCCCGACGATTGGCAAGGCCATCCCTTGCGCAAGGACTATCCGGTGGAGGGGTATCGCTGATGACCGAGTCCGGCAGGCATGCCCACCCTTGAAGCCCGGCCGAAGGCGCCCATGACCAGCACATGGTCCTCAACATGGGCCCGCAGCACCCCGCCACGCACGGCGTTCTGCGCCTGGTGCTGGAGATCGACGGCGAGATCGTCGTCCGGATCTACCCGGAGATCGGCTATCTGCACACCGGCATCGAGAAGACCTGCGAGGCCAAGTTCTACCAGCAGGTTGTGCCGCTCACCGACCGCATCGACTATCTCGACCCGCTGTCCAATAACCTGTGCTATGCCCTGGCCGTTGAAAAGCTGCTGGGCCTGGAGATTCCCGGAAAAGCCCAATGGCTGCGCGTGCTGCTGGCCGAGTTGAGCCGCCTGAACTCGCACCTGATCTGGCTGGGCACGCACGCCATGGACATTGGCGCGCTGACCGTCTTTCTTTATACCTTCCGCGAACGCGAGGAGATTCTGCGCCTCTTTGAGGCCGTGGCCGGCCAGCGGATGATGACCAGCTACATCCGCATCGGCGGGCTGGCGATGGAGCCGCCGCTGGACTTCTTCGACCGCGTGCAGGCCTTCATCCAGACATTTCCCGAGAAGATCGACGAGTACTCGAATCTGCTTACCGGCAATCCGATCTTCAGCAACCGGCTGAAGGGCGTGGGCTATCTCTCGGCCGCGGATGCCATCGCGCTGGGCGTGACCGGGCCGCCGATGCGCGGCTTCGGGCGTGGACTTCGACCTGCGCCGCGATATGCCCTACTGCGGCTATGAGAAGTTCCAGTTCAAGGTGCCGGTCTCAACGGACGGCGATTGCTGGGCGCGGTACGAAGTCCGGCTCGTCGAGATGCGCGAGAGCGTCAAGATCATTCAGCAGGCGCTGGACGGCATGCCCGAGGGGCCGGTCAAGGCCGATGCGCCGAAGATCGTGCTGCCCGACCGCGAAAAGATGAAGACGCAGATGGAGGCGCTGATCCATCACTTCAAGATCGTTACCGAAGGCTTTGCGGTGCCGGCCGGCGAGGTCTACCAGGGCATTGAAGCGGGCCACGGGCAGATGGGCTACTACGTGGTTTCCGACGGCACGGCCAAGCCTTACCGGGTGCACATGCGGTATCCGTCGTTCGCCACCTTGCAGGCGCTTGAGACCATGTGCAAGGGGCGCATGATGGCCGACGTGGTTGCGGTGATCGGGTCCATCGATATTGTGCTGGGGGAGATTGACCGTTGAGCGCGGCTCCGCCGTTTCACTCGTTGGAAGAACTTTGGGGTGAATTATGGATCTCCCTGGCTTCCCTGCTCCGCAGCTACACCGCGGCGCACGGGCTGAACGGCAATCGCCAGGCCGCGATTGAGCACGATGAAGATCGGATTCTGGCGCGCCACGGAGAAAAGTGGCTGGATCTTGAGCGCACCGGCGCAACCATTACCTGGAAGCGCGAAGATGGAAGCCGGGGAGCGCTGGAATTGACCGAGACTGGACGATTGCGTAGTAACGCAGGCGAGGAAGAGATGGATTTGGCAGCCGAAAAGTGGGCGCGAGAGTTGATGCAATGAGCCCCAAGAGCAAGAGAACCGAGACCATGACGCTCTTTTCGCCGAAGCTGGCGGCGCGCCTTGACGCGCTGGTCAAGAAATATCCGGTCAAGCGTTCCGCGCTGATTCCCATGCTGCTCTACGCGCAGGATGAGATCGGCTACCTCTCCGACGCGGTCATCGCCGAAGTTGCCGAGCGCATCGGCATCACGGAGCTCGAAGTGCGCAACGTGGCCACCTACTACTCCATGCTGCGCTTCAAGCCGGCGGGCAAATTCAACATTCAGGTCTGCACCAACATCAGTTGCATGTTGCGCGGAGCCTACGACGTCTACGAGCGCTTTCAGGAAGAGCTCGGCATCGGGCACAAAGGCGTGACCCAGGACGGCGTCTTCTCGCTTGAAGAAGTGGAGTGCATCGGAGCCTGCTGCTGGGCGCCGGCCATCCAGGTCAACTACGACTTTCACGACGAGATTAAGCCCGAGCTGGTGCCCGGCATTCTCGACGGCTATCGAGGACGGGCCGGGGTCCCCAGCGACGGGTCCTTGTCGCTGGGGTGGAAGGCCGGGGTCCCCAGCGACGGGTCCTCGCCGCTGGGGTGGAAGGCGAATGCTGAAGGGCAGGCGCCCCATGCCTAGGCTCGTCTCCCATCCCGATGAGGTCAAGATCGTCTCCCGCCGCTTTGGGATGGGCGCGGCAAACATCGACCGCTATATCGAACTCGGCGGCTACGCCTCCGCGAAGAAATGCCTCGAGCAGGGCCCGGACTGGATCATCGACGAGATGAAGGCCTCGAACCTGCGCGGACGCGGCGGCGCGGGCTTCCCGGCCGGCATGAAGTGGTCGTTTGTGCCCAAACAATCCGCCAAGCCCAAGTATGTCCTGGTCAACGGCGACGAGAGCGAGCCGGGAACCTGCAAGGATCACTTGATCTTTCTGCACGATCCTCATGCGGTGATTGAAGGCACGATCATCGCCGGCCTGGCCATCGGCGCCAAGGTGGGCTTCATCTACCTGCGCGGCGAGTATCGCTATCTGCTCGAAATCATGGAGAAGGCCGTCGCCGATGCCTACGCGAAGGGCTTTCTGGGCAAGAACATCTTCGGATTGGATCCAAATCCAGGGACCGAGTTCCAGATCATTACGCAGACCGGCGCGGGCGCCTATGAAGTGGGCGAAGAGTCGGCGCTGATGGAGTCGCTGGAAGGCAAGCGGGGCGTGCCGCGCATCAAGCCTCCCTTCCCTGCCGTCGTCGGCCTCTATGGCGGTCCCACGGTCATCAACAACGCCGAGACCATCGCCACCGTGCCCCACGTGATCGAGATGGGCGGGGCGGCTTACGCGGCTGTGGGTTCGCCGCGCAACGGCGGAACGCGCCTGTTCAGCGTCAGCGGCCACGTGGAGCGGCCCGGCGTCTACGAGCTGCCCATGGGCTACAACCTCAAGAAGATGATCTACGACGTGGCCGGCGGCGTGCGCGGCGGGCGCAAGCTGAAGGCCGTCGTTCCCGGCGGTTCCTCGACTCCGGTGCTGCTGCCCGAGGAGATTGAGAACCTCGGCATGGACTTCGACCAGGTGGGCAAGGCCGGCTCCATGCTCGGCTCGGCCGGCGTGGTGGTCATCGACGACCAGACCTGCATGGTGGAGTTCGCGCTGCGGACGATCAGCTTCTATCAGCACGAAAGCTGCGGCTGGTGCATTCCCTGCCGCGAGGGCACCGACTGGCTGAAGAAGTCGCTCACCCGCTTCCACGCCGGCTTTGGCGAGGCCAAAGACATCGACAACATTCAGTACCTGGCCGAAAACATGCTGGGCCGCACCTTCTGTCCGCTGGGCGACGCGGCGGCCATGCCCACGATTGCCTTTGTAAAGAAGTTCCGCAAGGAGTTCGAGGATCACCTGAACGGCAAGCCCTGCCCGTTCGCCAAACACGTTGAACTGGCCGTAATCTAAGGGGCGCTGGAGACGAATGGCAGACGTAACCTTCACCGTCGATGGAAAGACGCTGACCGCCCCCGCCGGGACGCTGCTGATTGACGCCTGCCGCAAGGCGGGCATTGAGATTCCGGCCTTCTGCTACTACCCCGGCCTCAGCCTGCAGGCGGCATGCCGCATGTGCGTAGTGCGCCAGGAGAAGGTGGGCAAGCTGCAAACGGCTTGCACCACCACCGTCGCCGAGGGACAGGTCTTCATCACCGAGTCCGCTGAAATCGCGCAGGCGCGCAAGGCCACCATCCAACTGCTGCTCGGCAACCACCCCCTCGATTGCCCGGTGTGCGACGCCGGCGGTGAGTGCGAACTGCAGGACATGACCTTCAAGTACGGCGCGGGCGAGAGCCTCTACGCCGAGGCCAAGCAGCACCGCGAAGAGCAGCAATGGTCGCCGGCCGTCTATTTTGACCGCCCGCGCTGCATTCTCTGCTACCGCTGCGTTCGCATGTGCGGCGAGGGCATGGACGTGTGGGCGCTCGGCGTACAGAATCGCGGCGTCACGTCGGTGATCGCGCCCAACGGTGGCGACCAGCTCGACTGCGAGCAGTGCGGCATGTGCATCGACGTTTGCCCGGTCGGCGCGCTCACCAGCGGCAGTTACCGCTACAAGACGCGTCCCTGGGAGATGAACCACGTATCGACGGTCTGCACGCACTGCGCCGACGGCTGCAAGGTCACCCTGGGTGTTCGCCAGTCCAACGAGGGCGCCGAGATTATCCGCGCCGACAATCGCGACAAGAGCGGAATCAATGGCGACTTTCTCTGCGCCAAGGGCCGTTTCGGCTTCGATTTCGTAGCCAACCCTGAGCGGCTGACCACGCCGCTGGTGCGCAATGCCCAGGGCAAGCTCGAGCCGGCCACCTGGGAACACGCGCTGCGCTTCGCTGCAAGCAGGTTGAAGGAGATCCGCGACAGCAAAGGTGGCGAGGCCATCGGCGTCATTGGCTCCAACAGGACCACAAACGAAGAAAACTACCTGCTCCAGAAGTTTGCCCGGACGGTTCTGCGCACCAATAACATCGATCACCAGCGCACCACGGGCTACGCGGAGTTTGCGCGCGCCCTGGCAGGACACCCCGGAAGAACAGCCGGTCTTCACGACATTGCAACCGCCTGCGCGATCCTGCTTGTGGGCGGCGATCCCACTGAAGAGCATCCACTTTTGGCCTGGACGCTGCGCACCAACGTCCGTCTGAATCGCGCCCGGCTCTACGTGGCAAACTCCAAACCCATCAAGCTCGATCGCCAGGCCAGGGCAACCCAGCAACTGCCGTCCGACGGCTACAAGCAACTGGCCGCTTTTCTTGACCTGGGCGAGTCTGACTTCAGCAAGGCGGTCCTGGCTGAGGAGTCTCTCGTGGTCGTTTTCGGCCAGGAGTGCCGCGGCCAGGCCATCGCGGAACTGGTTGCCTGGGGCCTGAAGCGCGCCAATGTTCGCTTTGCCCTGATTGGCGATCACGCCAACTCACGCGGCGCGGCCGACATGGGTCTCTTCCCTGACCTGCTGCCCGGTTACGTGCACGTCACAGCGCCCGCGGGCCTTTGCCGAATACCCGGGCCTGCCCGATGCGCCGGGCAAGACCCTTCCGAAGATTCTTGCCGCAGCCGCCGGCGGTGAATTGGCCGCATTGCTTGTGGTTGGCGCCAATCCCCTGCCCAGGATGGCCGCAAATTCCCAAACACTGAAGAACACCTTCCTTATCGTCCAGGATCTATTCCTCACTGAGACCGCGGCCATCGCCGACGTAGTGTTGCCTGCCGCCAGCCTTTACGAAAAGTCCGGCACCGTGACCAACACCTACGGCGAGGTGCAAATGGTAAAGAAGGCTGCCGACCGCGCGGGCGTAAAACCCGACTTCGAAATTCTGGTGCGCCTGGCGGATGCGATGGGCGCCGATGTCAAAGCTCTGGTTCCCTTTGGCAAGGGCGGCGTTACGGCCGATCTCGGCCAGTCGCGCGGCGCACAGGCAGGCGAGGCCGATCAGCACGCTGTCTGGCTGGCGAGCAACAACCTCGAACCCCGGCTCAGCCCCTTCGATCCGCTGGCCGTATTAGACGAAATTGCCCGGCTGGTTCCGGGTTATCTACTGGACCGCGCAAACCTCTTCGGCGGCAATGCCGTTCGGACCGAACCGGGCGCCGGCCCAGGATTTGTCCCGCTCTCGGCACTGACCGGGACCGATCTTGTGGTTCCGGCGCACGATACCTTGTTCACCTCAGGAACGCTGGGCCGGTACAGCCCCGCGCTCAAAGAACTCGAACTGCATCAAGAGCGCACGGTGGCAGGGGCCGCGGCAGATTAGCGGCTTGGGAAGGTGATTTTCAAGGAGATGAGCGAAGAGCAAATGCAAGTCCTTCGACTGCGTTGCGCTTCGCTCGGGACTAGAGCTCAAGAAGAAGAAAAGGCTGAAGGCACGTGACGATCTTAGCGTTTTTCCTGTGGAGCTTGCTCAAGGTGGCCGTGGTAACGGTGGTGATGCTGCTCGGCGTCGCTTATACCGTGCTGCTGGAGCGCAAGCTCGTTGGCCGTATCCAGAACCGCTGGGGACCTAGCCGCGTAGGACCCTTTGGCCTGTTGCAGCCGCTGGTCGACGGCGCCAAGTCCTTTCTCAAAGAGGACTTGATCCCCACCGGGGTTTACAAGCCGCTCTACCTGCTTGCTCCCATCATTGCGCTGGGCTGCGCGCTCATCTCCATCGCCGTTGTTCCCTTCGGCGAGCCGAAGATTGGGCCGCACGGCCTGGATCTCTTTGAGATTTCCAACGTCAATATCGGCCTGCTTGTCATCCTCGGCATCACCTCCATCGGCGTCTATGGCATTGCCCTCGCCGGCTGGTCGTCGAACAACAAGTATTCGCTGCTGGGCGCGCTCCGCTCTTCGGCTCAACTGATCAGTTACGAGCTGGCCCTGGGCCTCTCGCTGGTCGGCGTCGTGCTGCGCGCTGGATCGCTCAATCTTCGCATCATTGTCGAGCAACAGGCCAGGCTTGGCTTTGCCACCTGGAACATTTTCGGCGGAGGCCAGTTTTTGGCCTTCTTTATCTACCTGATGGCCGCCTATGCCGAGACCAACCGCTCTCCCTTCGATCTTCCCGAAGCTGAAAGCGAACTCACGGGCGGATACCACACCGAATACAGCTCCATGAAGTTCGCCATGTTCTTCATGGCCGAGTACGCCAACATGATCAACGTGGGGTGCGTCGCGACGCTGCTCTTTTTTGGCGGTTGGACCAGCCCCTTCGGCAACCTGATCGAGCCGCCGCAAAACATTTTTGTCCACGCCCTGTTTCCCATCTTCTGGTTCGTGGCCAAGGTCTTCTGCTTCCTGTTCCTGTACGTGTGGGTTCGGGGAACACTGCCCCGTTTCCGCTACGACCAACTGATGAACTTCGGATGGCGAATCCTGATGCCGCTCGCCATCCTCAACATTGTGGGAACAAGCCTGTGGCTTGCGTATCGTTGACAGCGGGTTCCAAAACCGGATTCAGCCCGACTCGCCTCGTGTGGAATCCGGCAACAAGCCGGGTTCCATGCAGCTTGAGAGTCGAGAATGCAGATTTTGGAACCCGCTCATTTACAATCGTGAAGGAATTCTTGGAGTTTGATTCGCCTGCTCCACTATCCTTCCCCCTAACCGGCCGGCCTTTTTACCGGCTCCAGCCCGAACGCTAGGGAACGATGCACCTTATTCTGTTTCTTCTCTTTGCCGGATTCTGCCTGGCCGGAGCCATCAACCTCCTGCTCCAGAGCCATCCCATCAACAGCGCGCTTTCGCTGATTGTCGTCATGACCTCACTGGCCGTGCTTTACCTGCTCCTCGGCGCGGAGTTTCTGGCCGCCGCGCAGGTCATCGTCTACTCCGGCGCCATCATGGTTCTGTTCACGTTCGTCGTCATGCTGCTCAACGCCGGCCGCGAAGAGCGCACCATGGGCAGCCGCGCGGCGAGCGCTGTTGGCTTTCCTGCCGTGGTCGCCATACTCGCGGTCCTGGCCACCGTCATCCTCCGCTCACAGGGCCTTGGTGTCGCCGCACTGAGCGACGGCATCACCTCCACTGAAGATCTCAGCCGCGTGCTCTTCCACGAACTTTTGCTGCCCTTTGAGGTCACCTCGGTGCTCATCCTCATCGCCATTCTGGGTGCGGTCGCTCTGGCCCGTCACGGTCACGGAGACCCCGGCCGAGATTCGGAAAGGACGGACGCGAAATGAACCTTTTCACTCAGGGCGTTCCCATCTCCTGGTACCTGCTGCTCAGCGCCGTGCTGTTTTCGCTGGGCGTGCTCGGCTTCCTCATCAAGCGCAACCTGATCACCGTCTTCATGTCCATTGAGCTCATGCTCAACGCCGTCAATCTTTCTTTCGTGACTTTCGCCCACCAGTGGCACGCTGTGAAAGGCCAGATCTTTGTCTTCTTTGTCATGATGGTCGCCGCCGCTGAAGCTGCCGTGGGCCTGGCCATCATCATTGCCGTCTTCCGCGCCCGTGCAACCCTGGCCGTCGACCGTATCGACCTGATGAAACTATGACAGGAACTCTCTATATCTGGCTGATTCCGCTGCTGCCCTTCGCGGGGTTCCTGCTCAATGGAATCCTCGGCACGCGGTTACCCAAGTGGCTGGTAACCACGGTTGCGCTCGTGGCTCCGCTGGCGTCGTTTGCCCTGGTGCTTAACGCGGCTCGGAGCATCTTTGGAAATGGCCCAGCCTTCGGCTTCCTGCCCTACATCGAGACCTGCCCACATCCCTGGATCAGCATAGGCGCCCTGCACATCGACTTCAGCTTCGTTCTCGACCAGCTCTCGCTGGTCATGCTGCTGGTGATCACCGGCGTAGGCTTCCTCATTCACATTTACTCCGTCGGCTACATGGGCCACGAAGAGGGGTACGCGCGCTACTTTTCATTCCTGAACCTCTTTCTCTTCTTCATGACGCTGCTGGTCCTGGCCGGCAATGCGCTGCTGATGTTCGTGGGCTGGGAGGGCGTGGGCCTGGCGTCCTATCTGCTCATCGGTTTCTACTTCAAGAAGGATTCGGCGGCCAATGCCGGCAAGAAGGCCTTCATCGTCAACCGCATCGGCGATTTCGGCTTCCTCATCGGTATCTTTCTGCTGCTGGCCAACTTCGGCACCCTGACCTTCAGCGAAATCGCCGCGAAGCTCACCGCCAACCCAGCCTGGCAGGGCGGCGTGCTCACCACGATCGCGCTTTGCCTGCTTCTGGGCGCCACCGGCAAGAGCGCGCAGCTTCCGCTTTATATCTGGCTGCCCGACGCCATGGAAGGCCCAACGCCGGTCTCCGCTCTCATCCATGCCGCCACCATGGTTACCGCCGGCGTTTACATGATCGCCCGCACCCATGTGCTGTTCGACCACGCCCCGTTTGCGCTGGGCACGGTCGCGGTTATCGGTGCGGCCACGGCCCTGTTCGCCGCCACCATCGGACTGGTCCAGAATGACATCAAGCGCGTCCTCGCCTATTCGACCATCTCGCAGCTCGGTTACATGTTTCTCGGCTGCGGTGTCGCGGCCTACTCGGCAGCCATCTTCCACCTGGTCACACACGCGTTTTTCAAGGCCCTGCTCTTCCTCGCCGCGGGCTCCGTCATCCACGCCATCGGCGGCGAGCAGGATCTGCGCAAGATGGGCGGCCTCTGGCGCAAGCTCCCTATCACGTTTTGGACCATGACCGCGGCCGTTTTGGCAATCGCCGGATTTTTCCCATTCGCCGGCTTCTTTTCGAAAGACGCCATCCTCTACGCAGCCTATCTGCAAGGTCCAGCCGGCAGGGCACTATGGTTTGTGGGCCTGGTCACGGCCCTCCTGACTTCCTTCTACATGTTCCGGCTTTGGTACCTGACTTTTCTGGGCAAATCGCGCAGCCCCGAAGTCCATCCGCATGAAAGCCCGTGGTCCATGCTGGGTCCGTTGGTGATTCTGGCGCTGCTTTCCATTGGAGGCGGCTGGATCGGCGCTGGAGCGGGCCTGGGTCGCTTCGGCTCTTACCTCTCGCTCTCCACGGGCGCCAGAGCAGCAGAATCCACCAACCCGCATCTGGAACTCATCCTCAGCATTGCGGCTGTGGCAGTGGCATTTGCGGGCTGGTTCATTGCCGATCTGCTCTACAGGCAAAAGCCCGCTGAGCCTGCGCAACTGGCCGAAGCTCTTCCCGAAGCTTATAAACTCCTCGCCAACAAGTACTACGTGGATGAGTTCTACGGCGCGACCGTGGTCAAGCCGCTGCTCGGCTTTTCAAAGTACGTGCTGGGATGGGTGGTAGACTTCGGCATTCTGGGTGGTCTGGCCTGGCTTCTGGGAGGCATTGCCATGTTGGCCGGCGCCATCCTGCAACGCTGGCAATCCGGCAATCTGCGCTCCTATGCGGCATGGCTGGCCGCAGGCGCTGCGGCAGTGCTCCTGTTCATGCTGCTTCCGTGGCCGTGGACCTCGCCCTGGCCCATATCAGTGCAATTCATCTGGAAAGTGATGGGGCGCTGAGAATATGAACGCAATCGACCAATCGATTCTCACCCTGATCATCCTGGTTCCGCTGGCCGGAGCGGTCCTCGTGGCGCTGGTGCCCGACCGCGCCAAACTGCCCAACTGGATCGCCCTTTTCACCACCCTCGTCAGCTTTCTCCTCACTCTCCATCTTCCCGCGCATTTTGTTCTCGGCCAGGGCGGCTTCCAGTTTGAAATCAACTACCCGTGGATTGAGAAGCCCGCGATCTTCTACCACGTGGGCGTGGACGGCCTCAGCCTATGGCTCGTGGTCCTCACCGGCCTTCTCGCCCCGGTCGGCATCATCGCCAGTTGGAACGCAATCAAGGAACGCCGCAAAGTCTTCTATGCCCTTTTCCTGGTGCAGCAGACCGCCATGGTCGGCGTTTTTGTCTCGCTCGACCTGATGCTCTACTACGGTTTCTGGGAACTCTCGCTGGTGCCCATGGCCATCCTCATCGCGATGTATGGCCGCAAGGACGGCCCCAAAGCCGCACTCAAATTCTTCCTGTTCACCTTCATTCCTTCTGCCCCGCTGCTGGTCGCCATTCTTTGGCTTTACGCGCGCACCGGGAGCTTTGATTTCACCACGCTTCAGCTTCTCATTGCCCACGGAAATTTTCCCGCCGCGGCCGTCGGCTGGGTCGCTCTCGCGTTTCTTCTCGCCTTTGCAGTCAAGGTTCCTGTCTTTCCGCTGCACGGCTGGCTCGCAGACACTTTCAGCGAAGCCCCTGTCGCTCTGGCCATGGTCGTCGCCGGCAAGCTCGGTCTCTACTCCATGCTCCGCTTCCATGTCGGGCTCTTCCCTGTGCAGGCGCGAGCTGCGGCGCCATACCTCATCGCACTCGCCGTCATCGGCATCCTCTACGGCGCGTGCCTGGCCCTGGTCCAGCGCGATTTCTGGCGGCTCATGGCCTTCGCGGCACTCAGCCATTTAAGCCTGATTACCCTGGCTATCTACGGGCTTACATTCACGGGCTGGACCGGCGCCGTATACCAGATTCTCAATCATGGTGTGGTCGACGCCGCGTTGTTCCTGCTTCTGGGTGCGCTCGAGGTCCGTTACGCCACTAGCCGGATCGACGCCTACGGCGGTCTGGCCGCCAAAATGCCGCGAGCAGCCACTTTCTTCGTCATCGCCTCGCTGGCCATGATCGGCCTGCCCATGTTGAACGGCTTCATAGGCGAGTTCCTGATTCTTTCCAGCACTTTCACCGGGGTCAGCCGCAGTTGGACCATCGCCGCCGCGTTGGGCATGATTCTGGGCGCGGCCTACATGCTTTGGCTCGTCCAGCGCCTCTTCTACGGACCCGAAAGCGCGCTGGCCGCATCGAGACCCGGCGACGACGTGCACCGCGGCGAGTTGGCCGTACTCGCGCCACTCGCCGTCCTCATGCTCGTCATGGGCCTGGCGCCGAATCTCTGGCTCACGTCCATTCAAACCGGCGTGCATCCGCCGCCCATGAGGGTATCAACCGCCTTGCCTCCTTCCGTCCTGCAAATCTCGTCCCATGGGGAGGTCCAGCGGTGAATCCTGTTCCCGACATCTACCGCATCCTTCCCGAGGTCATCCTTACGCTCACCGGCGTGGCGATCATGCTGATTGAAGCCTCGCTGCCTCCCGGATGGCCGCGCCGTCCGCTGGGCTGGGTCGCGGCAATCGGAACTACCCTGGCCCTATGGGCCAGCCTTTGGCAACTATCTCTGCCCGCTGGAACCGGCTTCTTCTCCACCGTCGAAACCAGTCCCTTCACCGTCTTCTTTCACGTCCTCATCTGCGGCATCGTTTTGGTGGTTCTGCTGCTTTCGCTCGACTCCCTGCCCGAGGACAGCCATCACCAGGGCGAGTTCTATGCGCTGATCGTCTTCGGCGCGGTAGGCATGTGCCTGCTCACCGGGGCAGTCGAGCTGTTGGTGGTCTTCATCGCTCTGGAAATCTCCTCGATCTCCACCTACATCCTTGCCGGCTATCGCAAAGAGACTGGCCGCGGCCCTGAAGCCGCGATCAAATACTTTCTGCTTGGTTCCTTCGCCACCGGGTTCCTTCTCTACGGCATCGCGCTGGCCTTTGGCGCCACCGGAACTACGCAGATCTATGAGATCGCCCGCCTCGCGCCATCCGCTCAGAATCATTCCCTGGTTCTGGCCGCGCTGGCGCTCATGCTGGTCGGCATTCTCTTCAAGGTTTCCGCCGTGCCCTTCCACATCTGGACCCCGGACGTCTACGAGGGCGCGCCGTCTCCCGTGGTTGCGCTGCTCTCCACGGCCCCCAAAGCCGCGGCTTTTGCGCTGTTGCTGCGCGTGGTCTATGAGATGTTTCCGTCGCTCCACAGTCTCTGGGCGCCGCTGCTCTGGATTGTTGCCGTGCTCTCCATGACCGTAGGCAATCTGGCCGCGCTCCGCCAGCAGAATGTGAAAAGGATGCTGGCCTACTCCTCCATCGCCCATGCCGGCTACCTGCTGGTGGCCTTCGCCGCCCTCGGGAACACCGGCATCGCCGCCGCCAGCTTTTATGCCGCGGCCTACGCGGCCATGAACGTGGGTATCTTTGCCGTCATCACGCTGGTAAGCGGCTACGACGAAAAGCTGCCCATGATCGACGATTATCGCGGCCTCATTTACCGTGCGCCGCTGCTCGGCAGCCTGCTTCTCTTCTTCCTGGTTTCGCTGGTCGGCATTCCCTTTACCGGCGGATTTTTCGGCAAGTTCTACTCCTTCTCCGCGGCGGTTGACGGTGGAGCAGTCGTCCTGGCCATCATCGGCCTGTTGAACTCCGGCCTGGCCGCCGCCTATTACCTGCGCCTGGCGCTCGTGGCCGCGCAGCGTCAACCCTCAACAGAAGACCGGCCCGCGATCCCCGCGCCACAGGTCGGTGTCGCAGTTGGAGCCGCTTTGCTGCTTGCGGTTGCCGCCACGCTGGTTCTTGGCATCGTGCCCGGCGAGGTTCTGCGTGCAGCTCAGTCCGGAGCACACACGCTGCAAGCTCCGCCTCCAGACAACGCACCATCGGCCATTGGCGTTGAGCCGTGACCAGGTACGAAGCGGAACCTACCCTGGGGCATTGCCCCCCGCATGAACAGCCCTTCACCCATTCCGGTACAATTTCATCGATGAAGCTAGGCGAATTGGCAAGTCGGCTGGGCGCGGAACTCCGCGGCGACGCGGAACTGGAAATAACCGGCATAAAAGGGATTGAGGAGGCAGGACCGACGGAGATCACCTTCGTGGCCAATCCCCGCTATACCGGGCTGGCGCGCACCACGCACGCCGCGGCCGTCCTCGTAGAACCGGAATTTCAGGAGATTCCTGCCGCAACCCTCCGCATCAAAAATCCCTACCACGCTTTTTCTCGCGCCCTGGGCTTCTTCTATCAGCCGCCGGCCTACGCTCCCGGGATTCACCCCACCGCGGTCATCGATCCTACCGCTGAAATCGGCGAAGGCGCACACATCGGCGCCTATGTCGTGGTTGGGCCTCAAGTGCGTCTCGGGCCCCACGCCACGCTGCTGCCCCACGTCGTTCTCTATCCCGGAGTGCAGGCGGGCAGCCACTTCTTCGCGCACGCCCATGCCGTGGTGCGTGAAAACTGCATCCTGGGCGACCACGTAACGCTGGAAAACGGCGCCATCATCGGAGCGGACGGCTTCGGCTTCGCCAGGAACGAGGCTGGCCACTGGGAGAAGATCCCGCAATCCGGGCCAGTGCGTATGGGCAGCCGGGTGGATGTTCAGGCCAATGCCTGCATCGACCGCGCCACCGTAGGCGCCACTGAAATCGGGGATGGAACCAAGGTCGACAATCTGGTCCAGGTCGGTCACGGTTCGCGGGTGGGTGAAAACACGCTGCTTTGTGGCCAGGTTGGCCTGGCCGGCTCTTCGGTGATCGGCAACAACGCAATCCTGGCGGGACAATCCGCGGTGGCCGGCCACTGCACCATCGGCGACGGAGTCGTTCTTACCGCGCAATCGGCTGTGTCGCACGATGTTCCGCCCGGCAAGATGATCTCCGGTTCTCCGGGCTTCGACAACCGCGTCTGGCTTCGCGCGGTCGCCATCTTTCAACGGCTGCCGGAGCTGCTCAAGCGCCTGGACCGCCTGGAGAAACAAGCCGGGAGCCAGGGCTCGCAGAACGCCGGCACCCGCCAGGATGAGAGCCCGAAATGACGGGCCGTTGCGGGATTCGCACAGCCCTGATGGCCGCGGTATTGCTGCCTGTGTTGCCGGTTGCCAACGGCTGCCGTTCCTATCACGTCGAGACCACGGTGGAGAACCGCACCGGTGCGGCGATTCAACTCCTCGAGGTCGACTATCCGAGCGCCAGCTTTGGAGCCGACAGCCTGGCCGCCGGCGCAGATTTCCACTATCGCATTCAAATACAGGGCACCGGGCCCCTCAAGGTGCAGTACACGGCCGCCGGCGGGCGCCAGGAAATGATTAGCGGCCCCACGCTATCCGAGCGCCAGCAGGGCCGTCTCCAAATTGTGCTGCTGCCGGGCGGCAAGGCGGAATTTCACCCGCAGTTGATCCCGGGGCTTTGATTCCATGCCGGCCATGCGCCTTCATCGCCCCGTCCGCCAGCCGGCGCGTTCTTCTCGATGACCGGCGTTCGCGCTATCCCCTGGCGGCCAGCTCCGCTGATCGCGAGATAGCGACTTGTTCCTGAATCCAACTGTAGGTCTTCTCCAATCCCTCACGAAGCGGGCGCGAGGGCTTCCAACCCAGTTTCTCTGCAATGAGGCGGTTGTCTGAGTTCCTGCCGCGCACTCCCAGGGGCCCAGCAATGTGCTTGATCGTGAGCTTCTTGCCGGCGATCTGCATCACCATCTCCGCGAGCTGGTTGATGCTGACCATCTCCTCGGAACCGATGTTCACCGGACCTGTGAAATCCGACTCCACAAGCCGCCGTACGCCTTCAATGCACTCGTCGATATAGAGGAAGGACCGGGTTTGCTGTCCGTCGCCCCAGATTTCGATCTCGCCGCCATCGTCGGTCTCTGCGACCTTTCGGCACATAGCTGCCGGAGCCTTCTCTTTGCCACCGGTCCATGTTCCCTCCGTGCCGAAAATATTATGAAAGCGGGCGATGCGGACCGCCGTCCCGTAGTTCCGCATATAGGACGAGGTATAGCCGTTCGCTGAAGAGCTTCTCCCAGCCGTATTCGCTGTCCGGCGCGGCGGGGTAGGCTGAATCCTCACTGCACTTGGGATTCAAAGGGTCCATCTGGTTGTATTCCGGGTAAATGCAGGCAGAGGACGAATAGAAGAACTTCCGCACCCCGGCCTTGACGCCGAAATGCAGCGTATTGAGATTGATGGTGGCGGAATTGTGCATGACATCGGCATCGTGCTCTCCGGTAAAGAGGTAGCCTGCGCCGCCCATGTCGGCGGCAAACTGGTAGATCTCATCGATGCCTTCCACCACATCGGCCACCAGCCGCTGATCGCACAAGTCTCCCACGATGAACTCATCGGCTGGGGGGACCGTATATTCGTGACGCTTGAGGTCGACGCCGCGAACCCAATGCCCTTCGGCCTTCAACCGTTTCACCATGTGTCCGCCGATAAATCCACCAGCGCCGTTCACGAGGATCTTCTTCATTCGTTCTCCTGTTTATGAAGACACGCCTGGCCCCTCAGTATAAACGCCGGAGCGAAATCTGCCCACGTTACTAGCGCGGCACGGTGAGCAAACTGCTTGCGGCTGCCCTGATCGAAGCGATGCTTCTGGAACAGCAGGCCGAAAAGCAATAACCAAAGCATAATCTGTGGTTTAATCCGCCAACCATAGAGTAATACATGAATAATGATTTCACAGGGCCATGGGCATTTCGCACGGCTGGCTCCGGCGGCAGCGGCTACGTTCCCCGGAACACCGTTGCCGACAAGGCAAGCTGAACGCTTGCAATTCCCATTCAGCGGTCCAAACGTAACGGGCCGCCTAGCGATCCGTTAAGTGAGATCGTTAGCCGGCCCATTTCTCCGTCTGAAAGAACCTGTTCTAGCGCACCATGCTCTGGAACAACGGGGACTGCAGCAGGCTGCTGAACTCCCCGTCCGTAGTCGCAAAGTGGATGGAAAGCCGGCCTGAGTCCGAGCCGATCGAGGTCGCGCTCAACGCCTGCTTTTCCGTGTCCGAACCACTCATCTTCCTTAGCATCACGGCCGCGGTCAAAAGCGAAGAAACAGTAGCTGCAGTAAACGAGTCGCCGGTAGAGATGGTCAGATCGAACTTCACGCCGTGCTGAAAGTTCATTGAGTACCAGGAGGCCAGCAGGCGCTGTTGCACCGCTTCGAAATCGGCCACTGCACCCGCCTCCCCCAGCAACTGGCGCATCATCGTCTGGGTGCCCTTGCCGTCCAGAATGCTCCACAACGGCTCTGAATCCACGCTCCGCATCGCGTCCATCATGGGTCCGTTGGTCAGCAGGCTCTGCATCACTCCATCGCGCGCATCGAGAGCCTTGGTAACGGCATCCTTCTGGCCAAAAACCATGGTTGACGGATCCACAAAGCAAAGCACCATGCCCGATTTGGTCATTGGATAGATGCTGTTCGTGCGCACCATCGCCGGCTTGATCTTCTGCCTGCGGAAGTTGGCCAGAACCTCCTCCACTGAGAGCTGGCCCTGGGCGATGCCCACGGTCAAAAGCGAATCGCTCCCCGCCGAGGGCCGAAAAAGCGCAAAAGCCAGTTGATCCACGTCGTGGTTGTCGTTCAGCCCGGATTTGCCCAACGCTTCGTCCAGTTGCTTCAGTTCAGGCGGCATTACACGGTTGCGCAAATCCATCGCCGACTGCGAATTCTGCATTGCACGGTAGTCGATTACCACCAATTGCTGCACTTCACGGGGAATCGCCCCGCGCGCATCGGTGGACAACTGAGCCGCCGGAGCCAGGGTAGCCGCTGCCAGCAGCATCGGCGCAATCGAGAACTTAACCAGTGCCTTCAACAATTTCATCCTCCCGGAACCGAACGCGTTTTGAATCGTGTCATGGGAATTTCTCTGTCAAAAGGAGCTCTTCGACAGCTACAAAACCCCCAAAAACACCGCATTCCGGCATTCCTATTGTATCCGCCGCCGTCTTTCCGGCGCTTGTCCTGCTCCTGCCGGGCCGGTCATGCCTCTCCCGGCCAGGCCAGTGGAGCTCCCAGACGGCGCTCCAGAATCTTGGTCTGCGGATCGAACCCAATCAATTGACGCATCCACTCGCTCTCGCGCTCACAGGCCGCTTCGGGAATCAGGCCAATCACCTCCCCTTCGGCAATTTCAGTCTTGTGCCGGAGTGCCAGCCGTGAAACCGCCCCGTATACCTGCGAAATCGGCGTCGCCTCAAAGTCGGTGATGTTCATGGAGAGTTGCGCCCGCCCGTGGGCAAGAACCCCCATTGCCTTTACGCCCTTCAGCCCCCCCGATGCAGCGCGAATCTCCCGCGCAACGGCGCGCACCATGGCCACATCCGCGGAGTCGAAATAGATGTTGTAGGCCACCAGGAACCTGCGCGCGCCTACCGCGCACGCCCCGGCCGTCGGATGCAGGCCAGGTCCCCCAAGGTCGGGCCGCCGCGCCGCTTCCTTGCGCACCGCCTCCCTAAGTCCCTCGAACTGCCCCCGACGCACTTCTTCCAGATTCGCCCGGTCGGGCCGCGCCGCCGCCGCTTCATAGAAGAACACCGGAACGCCGAAGCGCCGCCAGATCTCCAGGCCGGCCTGCCGCGCCAGCAGCGCGCAATGCTCCAGCTTGATGCCGGAGATGGGCACGAAAGGAATCACGTCTGCCGCGCCGATTCGGGGATGAACACCCTGCTGCCGGGTCAGGTCGATCAGATCCACGGCCTTGCCCACTCCCCGTACCGCCGCCTCCACGATGGCCGCAGGTTCCCCAGCCAGAGTCACCACAGAGCGGTTGTGATCGGCATCCATCGACCAGTCCAGCAGCCGCACTCCCTCCACGCGCATCGCGGCCACAATCGCCTCGACCCGCCGGGCATCCGTGCCCTCTGAGAAGTTGGGAACGCATTCGACTACCGGTCCGTTCATTGCTGCTCCGCCCTGTGCCAATGACCCGTCGACAGCCCCATGGTTTTCAAAGAGCCGACTTTTTGACGGCCCCCAAATTCACTTCCAGTACGTGTAACCCACCTGTAGCTGGATACTTGCGTTCACGCCTGGGTTGCGGTCGCCCAGCGACGCCGAGGAGATGTGCACCGCATTCACGCCCAGGTCGATTGATCGCCTGGGGCGGACGAAGTAATGGATGCCAACTCCGCCTTGCGGCGCAAAATTCCATACTGAAGTCCCGCCGGGAGTCCCATGCGGAACCAGTTGGTCCGGCGGGAACTTGTGTGTGGTGTATATAAGCCCGCCGGCGCCCTGAAACCAGGGCTGAAAGCGCCGCGAACTGGTGAGGAAGTTCCAGCGCAGATCACCGGGGTAAGGCTGACGCCGCGATAGGTGCCTCCGCCCTCCGGCGCCACATAGACTTGGCTGCCGACGGTGAAAGTCTGCTCATGCGGGGCGGGCGTATAGGCCTGCCAGAGCGGCATGATGTTGGCGCCGAACTCAAACTGGCCGCTGAATATGCCGGCGTGCACCACCGGCGTAAGCGGCTTGCCCAACTGGACGCCGCCCCAGAAGAAACTTGTAGTCCGACCGGTTGCCGACGCCGGTGCCATAGTTGATGAACGGCCCATACTCCCAGCTCTTGTGCATTGCGAACCTGGGCCACTGGATTAGCGGCGGTGTCATTCCCGCCCGCGGCGACGCTGGCCGGCGTTTCGGCTCTGGCCACCATCGCCCGATATCACCACAAGCAATAAAATCCTTCCAGTTCGGGTCAAAATTCCTTCCCTTCTCTCCATCAAAAAACCTGAATCTCCAAAAAAAGACCGCCACAACCGGGCGGCCTTTTCAACGCCTGCCTTGAATTGCCTCAGCCGGCGGCATGTTCCATCTGCTCGGCGTCCATGTCGAAGTTGGAGTAGACGTTTTGCGTGTCGTCGCAGTCTTCCAGCGCCTCCAGCAGGCGGATCATCTGGCTCGCCGCGTTGCCTTCGAGCTTGGTATAGGTCGAGGCCACCATGGTCACTTCGCTCATCACCGTCGGAATGCCGGCCGCCTTGACTGCGCCTGGCAACCGCTTCAAACGACGCAGGATCGGTGATGATCTCCCAGGTGTCGCCCTCGTCGTTCAGGTCTTCGCCGCCATGCTCCAGCACGATGTCCATCAACTGCTCTTCGCTGGCCGCGGACTTCTCCACCGCGATGATGCCCTTCTTCGAGAACATGAATCGCACCGAGCCCGACTCGCCCAGGTTGCCGCCGTTCTTTGAGAATGCGTGACGAATCTCGCTTACTGCGCGGTTGCGGTTGTCGGTAGTCACATCCACCAGGATGGCAACGCCGCCGGGTCCATAGCCCTCGAACTTGATCTCTTCGTAGTTGACGCCTTCCAGCTCCCCGGTGCCGCGCTGGATGGCGCGCTTGATGTTCTCCTGGGGCATGTTTTCCGCCTTGGCCGCCAGAATCGCGGTGCGCAGCCGGGGGTTGCCGTCCGGGTCTCCGCCGCCCTTGGCGGCGATGGTAATTTCCTTGATGAGGCGGGTGAATGTCTTGCCGCGCTTGGCATCCAGCGCGCCCTTCTTGTGCTTGATTGTGGCCCATTTTGAATGGCCGGACATGGGAACCTCAAGGGTAATGAAAATGACGGCGCGGGCACGCGCCCGACATGTGAGTATACCATCGGCAGCGACATGCGGGATATGCCCTTTTGCCCTGGCAATCTCGGCTGTTTTCCCGGCGGTCTGCGCCCATCCCGGCAGTGTTCGGCCGCCAGGATCCGCAATTCCCAACTACCGAAATACCTCGGCATTCCACAACATCGCTCCCCGGCGATCTTTCTCCGACACAATCGCGTCCTGTGCGGCAACCGGCCACGGAATTGCCAGGTCCGGATCGTTCCACACGATGGTCCGCTCCGCGGCGGGCGAGTAATAGTCCGTCACCTTGTAGGCAAATCCCGCAACCTCGCTCAGAACCAGAAAAGCGTGGCCGAAACCCTCCGGAATCCATAGCATCTCGGCGTTCTCGCCGCTCAGCTCCACGGCCACATGGCGGCCAAATGCCGGTGAACTGCGGCGCAGGTCCACGGCCACATCCAGCACCGCCCCATGCGTCACCCGCACCACCTTCCCTTGCGGCTGGTCGATCTGATAGTGAATGCCGCGCAGCACGTTCTTCTTCGACAGCGAGAAATTGTCCTGCGCCCAGTTCTCGGGCAGGCCCGCCTCCGCCATCCTGCGCTGGTTGAACGTCTCGAGGAAGGCGCCACGATCGTCCCGATAGATCGTCGGCGTCAGTACCAGCACTCCCGGTAAGGATGTTTCTCGAATCTTCATGGCTTCTCGGCCCTGGACACAAAAAGTGGCTCGCGCAGCAGTGCTAAAAGGTATTGCCCGTATCCGCTCTTGCTGATCGGCTGGGCAAGCGCTTCCACCTGCTCCGCCGAAATGAAGCCCTGACGATAGGCGATCTCTTCCGGACAGGCAATGTTCAGGCCCTGCCGCCTTTCGATGGTATGAACGAACAGCGCAGCCTCAAGAAGCGACTCGTGCGTGCCCGTGTCCAGCCACGCCATCCCCCGGCTCATGATCTCCACATTCAACCTTCCGGCCTCAAGGTAACGCCGGTTCAGGTCCGTAATCTCCAGCTCTCCACGCGCCGACGGCTTCAGAGACGAAGCAATGCTTACGACCTCGTTATCGTAGAAATAGAGTCCCGTCACCGCGTAGCGCGACTTGGGGCGCTTCGGCTTCTCTTCCAGACTGATCGCGTGACCCGCGCCGTCAAATTCCACCACCCCATAGCGTTGCGGATCTTCCACCTGGTAAGCAAACACTGTAGCGCCCTGCTTGAGCTTGACCGCGGACTGAAGCTGCTGGGAAAACCCCTGACCATAAAAGATGTTGTCGCCCAGGATCAGCGCGCTCGATGCGTCCCCGACAAATTCCCGGCCGATGAGAAAGGCCTGGGCCAGACCGTCCGGGCTGGGTTGCACGGCATAGCTGATCTCGATTCCCCACTGGCTGCCGTCGCCCAGCAATTCCGCAAACCGGCTCGTGTCCTGGGGCGTGGAAATCAATAGAATCTCCCGCAAGCCGGCCAGCATGAGCGTGCTCAGCGGGTAGTAAACCATCGGCTTGTTATAAATCGGCAGAAGCTGCTTTGACACCACGTGGGTGACAGGATAGAGCCGTGTGCCCGATCCGCCCGCAAGAACAATTCCCTTCATAGTTCGCACCGTTCCGAGTAATTCCGCGCGATCCACTCGCGATAGGCTCCGGTCCGCACGCTGTCTATCCACGCGGCATGGTCCAGATACCAGCCAACGGTCTTGCGCAATCCGCTTTCAAATTGTTCCGCGGGCTTCCAGCCCAATTCACGGGAAATCTTGGCGGCATCGATAGCATAGCGCCGGTCGTGTCCAGGCCGGTCTTCGACAAAAGTGATCAGGCTTCTCCGCGATGCTGCGCCGGGTTCAGGGCGCATCTCGTCCACAAGATCGCAAATCGTGGTTACTACGTCGATGTTTGCCCGCTCGCTGTTGCCGCCAATGTTGTATGTTTCCCCGATCCGCCCACCCTCTAAAACCGCACGGATCGCCGCACAATGATCTTCGACGAACAGCCAGTCACGCACGTTCTTCCCATCCCCGTAGACGGGCAGTTGCTTGCCCTCCAGCGCGTTCAGGATGATCAGCGGAATCAGCTTTTCAGGAAACTGAAACGGCCCGTAGTTGTTTGAGCAGTTTGTGGTCAGCACGGGAAGGCCCCAGGTGTGGTGATACGCCCTTGCCAGGTGGTCCGATGCCGCCTTCGACGCCGCGTAAGGGCTGTTTGGAGCATACGCCGTGGTCTCGGTAAAAGCCGGATCGTCCTTCCCCAGAGAGCCGTAAACCTCGTCCGTCGAGACGTGCAGGAATCGGAATCCAGCCCGGTCCGTCTCGTCCAGGCCTGACCAGTACTTTCTTGCCTGCTCCAGCAGAACGAAGGTCCCCTGGACGTTGGTCCGGATAAACGCTTCCGGCGATGCAATCGACCGGTCTACGTGGCTCTCGGCCGCAAAGTGGACAATCGCCCGCGGCCGATGCTTCTCAAGGATCGAACCCACCAGTTCCGCGTCGCAGATGTCCCCGCGCACGAACAGGTAGCGCGGATCTGCCTCCAGCGAAGCCAGGTTGGCGGGATTTCCCGCGTAGGTCAACAGGTCCAGATTGATAACTGAAGAGCCGGTCGCCTGCAGCCAGGTCAGGACGAAGTTCGAGCCGATAAACCCGGCCCCGCCTGTGACAAGTACCGTATCCAGGGTGCTCTTCCTCACGCCCTCCAGTATATGGTACAAAACAAGACGCTTTCGAGCCCAAAGGCGCTTACTCGGCTGTTTTCGCCGTCCTTGGCGCAAGGAAGTTCTGCAGCCAGGTGAATTTTTGGTTATATTAAAGACAGTGCAGTACCGGACGCGGCGGTACTGCTCATGCAACCATCTTGATCAAGGTCTCAGACGATTTCTCTCAACTGGAATCGCACAGCGGTTGTGTCTTTCCGGATACGCACGGCAATCTGCAGGCAAAACGGTCATCGAAAAGGCTGCCATGGATACTTCAAGTCATCATCGCATTCCTCAGCCGCAAGGGCTTTATCATTTACGGAATGAGCACGATGCCTGCGGCATGGGACTGGTCGCCAGCATTCGCGGCGAAAAGAGCCATGAGATTATCCGCAAGGGCCTTGAGGTGCTCATCAACCTTACCCATCGCGGCGCCGCCGGCTGCGATCCGGAGACCGGCGACGGCGCCGGCATCCTGATTCAGATTCCCCATGCCTTTTTTGTGCGCGAATGCGGCCAACTCGGCATGCAATTGCCTGAGCTGGGCGCCTATGGCGTCGCCATGTGCTTCCTGCCTGTCGAAAAGCACAGCCGTCTCCAGTGCGAGGGCGTTTTCGAGCGCATCGCCCAGGAGGAGGGTCTCACTCTTCTCGGCTGGCGCGATACCCCGGTCAACGGCGATGCGGTGGGCCGCGAAGCCCGCGCTTCCCAGCCCTATATCGAGCAGCTTTTTGTCCGCCGTCCGCAGGACCTCGACGAGGACGCCTTCGAACGCCTCCTCTATCGCATCCGCCGCCGGACCGAGAATGAGATTGCCGCCTCGGAGATCGAGGACAAGGAGACCTTCTACGTCCCCTCCTTCTCCTGCCGCACCATTATCTACAAGGGCCTCATGCTGGCCCCGCAGATCGAGAAGTTCTACTTCGAGCTGGCCAATCCGCTCGTCACCAGCGCTCTTTGCCTAGTCCACCAGCGCTTCTCCACCAACACTTTTCCCAGTTGGAAGCTTGCGCACCCTTACCGCTACGTCGCCCACAACGGCGAAATCAACACCATTCGCGGCAATGTCAGTTGGATGAGTGCCCGCCAGTCGGTCCTGCGCAGCCCGTTGCACGGCCAGCACATCGACAAGCTCTTTCCGGTCATCATGCCCGAGGGCAGTGACTCGGCTTCGCTCGACAATGCCGTCGAATTCCTCTACCAGTCTGGCCGTTCACTCGCCCACGTCATGGCCATGCTCATTCCCGAGGCCTGGGCCGGCAACCCGGATATGGACGAGGAGAAGCGCGCCTTCTACGAGTACCACGCTTCCCTCATGGAGCCGTGGGACGGCCCCGCGGCCATCGCTTTCACCGACGGCCGCGTTATCGGAGCCACCCTTGACCGCAACGGTCTTCGCCCCGGCCGTTACATCGTTACCAAGGACGACCTGGTCGTGCTCGCCTCAGAGGCCGGCGTGCTGGAAGTTCCCGCCGAGGACATACGCAAGAAGGGCCGCCTTCAGCCGGGCCGCATGTTCCTGGTCGACACCGTCCAGCAGCGCATCATCTCCGACAACGAAATCAAGAAGCAGTTGGCCGGCCGGCAGCCTTACGCGGAATGGCTCAAGCAGCAGCAGATCACCATCGATATGCTGCCCGAGCCCCCGCGCGTCATCGCCTCCAATCCCGAGACCCTGCTCCGCCGCCAACGCGCCCTGGGCTATAGCGAAGAGGATCTGCGCATCCTGCTCGCCCCCATGGCCGCCAAAGGCGAAGAGCCTATCGGTTCGATGGGCACCGATGTCCCCCTGGCCTGTCTCTCCGACCGCCCGCAGTCGTTGTTCAACTACTTCAAGCAGCTCTTCGCGCAGGTTACGAATCCGCCCATCGATCCCATCCGCGAAGAGATGGTGATGTCGCTGATCAGCTACATCGGCACCGAGCGCAATATCCTCGATGAGGCGCCGGAGAACTGCCACACCCTCAAGCTGCCCCATCCCATCCTGACCAACCGCGACCTCGAGAAGCTCCGCCGTGTCTCTTCAGGCGATCTGCTCGCCACCACGCTGCCCGCCCTGTTCCGCGCCGCCGATGGCGAGGCCGGCCTGAGGCACTCGCTGGAAGATCTCAGCGCCCGTGCCGCGCACGCCGTCCACTCCGGCTACACCCTGTTGATCATCTCCGACCGCGGTGTCGATCCCACCTATGCGCCCATTCCCAGCCTGCTGGCCATGGCCGCTGTCCACAATCGCCTGGTACGTGAACAAACCCGCACCCAGGTCGCCCTCATCATCGAGAGCGGCGAGCCGCGCGAGGTGATGCACTTTGCCCTGCTCATCGGCTACGGCGCCAGCGCCATCAATCCCTACCTCGCCATTGAGACCCTTCACGACCTCAAGCGCCGCGGCCTGCTGCCGGACGACGTTTCCGGCGAATACGCTGAAAAGAACTTCATCAAAGCCATCAACAAAGGACTGCTCAAGACCTTCTCCAAAATGGGCATCAGCACCCTGCAAAGCTATCGCGGCGCTCAGGTCTTCGAGGCCGTGGGTCTCAACCAGTTCCTCGTCGACGCCTACTTCTCCGGCACCGCCTCCCGGATCGAGGGAGTCGGCCTGGACGTGCTGGCCCGCGAGGCCCAGATGAAGCATGCTTACGCCTTCCAGCCCCTCACCGAATCGGAGACCGAGCTAGTCGTCGGCGGCCAGTATCAATATCGCGAGGGAGGCGAGTATCACCTCCTCAATCCGCTCACCATCAGCAAGGTGCAGCATGCCGTTCGCCAGAACAACCCGGCCACCTTTGAGGAGTACGCCGAACTCATCGACAACCAGAACCGCGAGCTCTGTACTTTGCGCGGTCTGCTCCAGTTCAAATACGCCGATCACCCCATTCCCATCGACGAGGTTGAGCCGGCCAGGGAGATTGTGAAGCGATTCACGACTGGCGCCATGAGCTTCGGATCGATCAGCAAGGAAGCGCACGAGACTCTGGCCATCGCCATGAACCGCATCGGCGGCATGTCCAACACCGGCGAGGGCGGCGAAGACGAGACCCGCTTCAAGCGCGATCCCAACGGCGACCTGCGCCGCAGCGCTGTCAAGCAGGTTGCCAGCGGCCGCTTCGGCGTCACCACCAACTATCTGGTGAACGCCGATGAACTCCAGATCAAGATGGCGCAGGGCGCCAAGCCCGGCGAAGGCGGACAATTGCCGGGGCACAAGGTGGACGAAGTGATCGCCAGGACCCGCCACTCCATCCCCGGCGTCGGCCTCATCTCTCCGCCGCCCCATCACGACATCTATTCCATCGAGGATCTGGCCCAGCTCATCTACGACCTGAAGAACGTCAATCCCCAGGCCCGCATCGCCGTCAAGCTGGTCTCCGAGGTCGGCGTCGGCACGGTCGCTGCCGGCGTCTCCAAGGCCCATGCCGATGTCGTGCTCATCTCCGGCGACAGCGGCGGCACCGGCGCTTCTCCGCTCAGTTCCATCAAGCACGCCGGCCTGCCCTGGGAGCTTGGCCTCGCCGAAACTCAGCAGGTGCTGCTCCTCAACGATCTGCGCAGCCGCATCCGCGTGCAGACCGACGGCAAGCTCCAGACCGGCCGCGATGTCGTCATCGCCGCCCTGCTCGGCGCCGAAGAGTTCGGCTTTGCCACCATGCCTCTTATCGCCATGGGTTGCATCATGATGCGCAAATGCCATCTGAACACCTGCGCGGTCGGCATCGCAACCCAGGATCCCGTGTTGCGCGCCCGCTTTACCGGCCAGCCCGAACACGTCGTCAACTTCTTCTTCTTCATCGCCGAGCAGATGCGCCAGTACATGGCCAAACTCGGCTTCCGCACCGTGGATGAAATGGTGGGCCGCGTCGACAAGATTGACGCTACCGTCGCCGATGGGCACTGGAAGGCCAGGGGCATCGACCTCTCCTCTATCCTCTATTCACCCACCCTGCCCTCGCGCGTTGCGCGCCGCCGCGTGCAGGCCCAGGATCATGGCCTCAACCAGGCCCTCGATCACATCCTCATCGACAAGGCCGCTCCCGCCCTCCAATCCCAAACCCCGGTCTCCGGCAGCTTCGCCATCCGCAATGTTCATCGCACGGTCGGCGCCATGCTGGGCGGCCAGATCGCTCGCAGATACGGATCGGCAGGATTGCCGGACGGCACCATCCACTTCCGGTTCCAGGGCTCGGCCGGCCAGAGTTTCGGCGCCTTTGTCCCCTCCGGCGTCACCCTTGAACTCGAAGGCGATGCCAACGACTATCTTGGCAAGGGCCTCTCCGGCGGACGAATCATCGCCTATCCACCCAAGACTTCAAGCTTCCTGCCCGAGGAAAGCATCCTGGTCGGCAACGTTGTCCTCTACGGCGCAACTTCGGGCGAAGCCTTTCTCAACGGCATCGCCGGCGAGCGCTTTGCCGTTCGCAACTCGGGCGCCATCGCCGTCGTCGAAGGCGTCGGCGACCACGGCTGCGAGTACATGACCAACGGAACCGTCATCGTCCTGGGAAAAGCAGGCCGGAACTTTGCCGCGGGCATGAGCGGAGGCATCGCCTACGTCTACGACGGCCGGGGCGACTTTTCCGTCAGGCGCTGCAATAAGGCCAGCGTCGATCTGGAACCCTTGGCCGCGGAAGCGGACGTGAAGTGTGTCCGCGCCCTCCTTGAACGCCACCGCGACCTCACCGGCAGCCCTCGCGCTGCCTGGGTCCTCGAGCACTGGGCCGATGCCCAGCCAAGATTCATCAAGGTCTTTCCGCACGAGTACAAGCGTGTCCTTGGCGTCCCTCGTGTCGAATCCGTTTATTCCTCCCCCACCACTCCGCCGCCTATGGTGGCGTCCACGGCAGAGGTACTGCATGGGTAAGGTCACAGGATTTCTCGAGATTCAGCGCGAACAGCCAACCCGCCGCAACGCCGGCGAGCGCATCCAGGACTGGTTCGAGATCTACGAGCCCTTCCCTGAGGAGAAGCAGCGCCAGCAGGGCGCGCGCTGCATGGACTGCGGCGTGCCCTTTTGCCATACCGGATGCCCGGTCAACAACCTCATCCCCGACTGGAACGACCTGGTCTACAACAATCGCTGGGAAGCCGCGATCCGCCGCCTCCACTCCACCAACAACTTTCCTGAGTTCACCGGCCGCATCTGCCCCGCGCCCTGCGAAGCCGCCTGCGTCCTGGGCATCAATCAGCCGCCCGTCTCCATCAAGCTCATCGAGCGCTCCATCGTGGAGCGCGGCTGGGACGAAGGCTGGATTCATCCCGAGCCGCCCGAGCAGGCCACCGGCAAGCGCGTGGCTGTGGTCGGTAGCGGTCCCGCCGGACTCGCCGCCGCCCAGCAGTTACGCCGCACCGGCCACTCGGTCACCGTATATGAGAAGGCCGACCGTATCGGCGGCCTGCTGCGCTACGGTATTCCCAACTTCAAACTGGAAAAGCATATCCTCGATCGCCGCATCGAGCAGATGCGAGGCGAGGGCGTCAACTTCATCGTCAACGCCCACGTCGGCGTCAACGTCCCCGTCGAAGCCCTCACGGCACACTATGAGGCCATCCTGCTTTGCGGCGGCGCGGAACAACCGCGCGACCTGAATATTCCCGGTCGCGAACTGAAGGGCATTCACTTCGCCATGGAATTCCTGCCCCAGCAAAACCGCCGCAACGAAGGCGATATCGTCGATCCCTCCATCGCCATTCTTGCCACCGGCAAGCGCGTTCTCATCATTGGCGGCGGCGATACCGGCGCCGACTGCCTAGGCACCAGCCATCGCCAGCACGCCAGAAGCGTTCATCAGTTCGAGATCATGCCCAAGCCGCCCGACGTGCGCGCTGCCTCCACTCCATGGCCGCTCTGGCCCATGCAATTGCGCACCGAGAGCTCCCATGAAGAAGGCGGCATTCGCGACTGGAGCATCAACAGCGTCAGGTTCACCGGCGACGAAAACGGCAACGTCAAGCAGTTGCACGCCATCCGTGTCGGCCCCGCGCCGGAGTTCGCGCCGATCGCCGGCACCGAATTCACCCTCGATGTCGATCTCGTCCTGCTCGCCATGGGCTTCCTTGGGCCCGTCCGCTCCGGAATAATCGAACAGTTGGGTCTAGCCCTGGATAACCGCGGCAACATCGCGACTACCAACTTCATGAGCTCTGTCGATGGCATCTTTGCCGCCGGAGATATGCGCCGAGGACAGTCCCTCGTCGTTTGGGCCATTGCCGAGGGCCGCAAGGCAGCAGCAGCCGTAGACGCATACTTGAGCGCCCAGGCTGATGCTGTTCCGCTGCTCCATCGCGCCTCGCCTTAGAAACAACCCGTGCCTTGAAAGCCAAGATCAAAAGCTCAGGCACTCGCAGGCTGCCCATGGGCTCATGAGCTGGCCGCCCCGCGAAGCGATAAAGCCCCTTCGTCCAGCGTCGACCCCTAACTCGCTAACTTGCTGACCCCGCGATGCGGGAAAATTCGCTGCATTTGTTACCAGACTCCCAGCCGCCTTCCGGCCGACCCCTCCTTGAAATTTCACTTCTACTAAGTAGCCTGGCGGGAGAGCTATACTTTAAGTCAATTTCCTCATCGCGGCGCAACTTTAGCGCTGTTTCGGTTTCAATGGATCAGGAGCGCTTATGAAAGTGGACGTTGCCGCTCTTTCCGCCACGACCTTCGTGCTCTCGGGCATACAGGCTTTTCCGCAGGCCCAACGGGCCTTGCTCATCGGCATCGACGCCTGCCAGCCCGCGAGGACCAAGGCACAACATCCCGCCGGATGCATCCATAGCCGCTGTGAACTGGGGATTTTCAAATCACAGCATTTCCGAGGACGCGACCAGGCGAGTTTCCTTTGCTGGCAGCACAGCCAGCCAATCCGCTTGTCGATGCCCGAGTACTTTTGAAGGAGAACGACCATGTCCCTATCCCGGCGCCGTTTCGTTACCGATGCCTCATTCCTCGGCCTACTCACCGCACTTCTGCCCGAACTCGCCGCTGCGCAGGACGCCGTCTCGCACTCCTCAGCGGACGATACGCCCCACGACTCCTATGACTTCTGGAACGGATTCTTCGACTCTGTCAACCCATACAGCCAGAACTATGGGCAGAAGGCGGCCTCGCGCGGACCAAAGGATCAACTCCCCGATCCTGCCGCAGAAACCCAGTATCTGCATTTCAAAACTGAAACGAGAAGACTGCGCTATGCCACTGACATCGGGAAAGAAGAACTAATGGATCACGACGGCGATGTGGCCGTCAGCATTGCGCTTTCGCAGTACCGCCCCGCCACCGGCAACACTGAAACCAACGTGCGCGCCGCACAGCTTCGCGTTGACACCACGCAGATTCATCCGTATATGAACATCATCGCCCCGCTCGCATGGACGGCAATCGCATCGCTGGAACCCAGCAAGGCGGGCAAAGTATCGATGGACCAGCTCGGCTTCAGGACCCCCCAGGCAACCCAGGGCACCAGCAAGATCCTGCTCACGCAGGGCACTGGAAAGCTCGCGGTCAACGTTTCAAAGGCCGCAACCACTTCAGTATTCGTGAAGGCGCTCAACGTCATCATGGCGGGAGCCAAGATAGCCGTTCCCCTGGTATCGCTGCCGGCCATCAGCGTGCCCGCGCTCAGCGCCTTTACCGAGGCGCTGAGTTACTGGGAAGACCGTACAAGGTTCATTATGGCCGGCAACCTGACCACCGCCGTGGCCACGCAGCAGGCGCTGGCCGATCCCGAACGCGAAGACCGCTACATCGGCCTGCTTTCCGGCGACTACCTCATGCTTCCGCAGGAGCACACCGACGAACTGGCCAAGGAACTACCGAATCTTGACCTGGTGCAGGGCTACCTGGTGCGCAAGGATGCCGATCCGAATCTACCGCTGGCGGCGCGAGCACAGAGCGCTGTTCCCGGTGTCACCTATGCTTCCATGCGGGTGAGCGTGCAACCGCTCGACGCCTCGTATACTCAACCAAAGCCTGCGGCCGACAAGAGTGCCGACAACTCCTCAGAAAGCACGAGCAGCGCAAAGAAGAGCAGCAGTTCAAGCAGCACAAAGAAGAGCAGCAAGACAAAATAGTGAGCGACGCTTTTCCTGATGGCCGGCAGGATGAGCGCTCGGAAGCGGCCGGCATGGCGCCAACCGGGAACCACGAATTGGAAACATGAAGCTGATCGGGGGCTGATGATGAGAGATTGGAAGCGATTCGGACTTCTTGCATTGTTTTTTTTGACTATTTTTGTCATGCCTCTTGGTGCATCCTCGGCGGGAACGAGGATTGGCTTTTCTTCGCTCGATCCCAACCATCCCTACAGATTGTCGGGCACACTTTACCTTCCGGAAAACGCTTCGAGTCCGGTTCCTGCTGTCGTTTTGATTCACGGATCCACGGGAATCGACCAGCGCGGCGATCTTTATCGCCGACCGCTCCTCGACGCGGGGATTGGGATCTTCGAAGTCGATTTTAAGACCGGGATTTTTATGGGCCCCATGGACCGGCCAAAGCCCGATGTCTTTCTGCCGATGGCTTTCGCGGCGTTAAAAGAATTGCGGAAATTGCCCTCCATCGATCCCAACCGCATCGGCATTATGGGCTTTTCTCTGGGCGGTAACATAGCCTTGAGAACAGCCATGGAAACCAACGTTAGACAATGGATGGGAGATGGCAAGGGATTCGTCGCGTTTGTCATGTTTTACCCGGTGTGCAACCACTTCACAAAAGAGTTTGAAGAGAGCGGCAGCAAGCTGACCGGCGGTCCGATGATCGTCTTTTATGGGACCGAGGACTCTTACGGCGAGGGCGACGCCGTTCCGGAACTCAAAAGGCTGCTCGCGAAAAAATACAATTTCCAACTGATCACGGTTGAATATGCGGGGGCTACGCATGGTTTCAACCTCAATGCGCCCGAAATGACCTTTTTCGACCCCGCCGCCAAAGGGAGGAAAGCCCACATAAAATGGGACCCCGAGGCGGCGAACGATTCGGTAACCAAAGCGGTGGCATTCCTGCGTGAGAATCTGGTTGCTAAATGATGGATGCCGGTTCATGGCTGCCATGAGGGAAGAGTAAGCACTGACTGACCAATCACGCGCCAACCCTGTGAATGGAGGGAGAAAGATGAATTTGGCGCAGAGAGTTCGAGTGATCGCATGCCTGGGTTTTGGGCTGCTTGCGGCCACGGTGGCCAGCACCCAGACGTCGCCTCTACATGATCAGATCGATCTGCATGAACAAGCGCTTGCGGCAGCGCGCACGGCGCGACGCGTGAGCGATGAAGGATTTGAGCTGATTACGCTTGGCTACCTGTACAGGCAAGCGGGGCAGATGCAGAAAGCGCTGGATTGCCTCAACGAGGCCTTGTCGATTGAACAGAATGCAGGCAACCAGGCCGCCCAGGCAATGGCGCAGAACACCATGGGCAGGGTGTACAGCGACATGGGCCAGCAGGACCAGGCGTTGGCGCGGTTCAACCAGGCGATGCCGATTTGGCAAAGGTTGGGGATCCGGCAGACCGTTGCCAACACGCTGAACAATATGGGCAGGGCCTATAACGACCTTGGGCAGCGGGATGAGGCGCTGAAGGACCTGAACGAGGCGCTGACGATCTGGCACGACCTCGACAGCGGGCAGGGCGGGGGGCGGATGCTCAGCAAGAGGGACATGCTGCGCGACCTGGGGCAGCTAAAGGCTCTAAAGGAAATGAATGAGGCACTGCCGATGAACCTGAAGGAGGCGGGCGGCCGCGCCGGCGAGGCCAACACACTGGACAATCTGGGAGAGACATACTCAGCCATGGGACGGGGGCAGGAGGCCTTCAATTATTTCAACCAGGCGCTCGCCATCTGGCGCGAAGTGGGAGAGCAGGGCGGCGAGGCGATGACCTTGAACAGCATGGGCAGAGCATACGCGGACCTGGGGCAAAAGCAGAATTCCCTTGAAGTTTATAACCAGGCGCTGTCGATATCGCGCACCATCGGCAACCGGCAGGTCGAAGCGCTGACCCTGAACAATACAGGCCGCCTGTATCGTGACCTGGGGCAACACCAGACGGCTCTGGACTACTACAACCAGGCATTGCCCATCTGGCGCGAAATAGGAAATCGCATCGGCGAGGGGCTGGCCCTCAACGATATTGGCAGGGCTTATGCCGACATGGGTCAGCCACGAAAGGCGTTGGAATACAGCGAGCAGGCGTTACCGATCTGGCGCGAGACTGGTGTCCGGCGCGGAGAAGCGATGACGAGGAACAATATGGGCCGGGATTATTCCGATCTCGGGGAGCCGGCTAAAGCGCTGGATTTCGACAACCAGGCGCTGCCCATCTGGCGCGAAGTAAAAGATCAGCGCGGCGAAGCGCTGGCCCTGATGTCCATCGGCTGGGCGCAGTCGGCACTGAAGCAGCCTGAGAACGCGCTGGCGAGCGAACTGGCGGCGTTGTCCCTGGCCAAGGCCGCCGGCGATCCGGAGATACAGGGCGGGATTGAAACCACGCTGATGATTGGCTTCCGCGATCAACATCGTCCCCAGGAAGCAATCTTCTTTGGCATGGATGCGGTGAATGCCTACCAGCAGATTCGCAAAAACATCTCCGGAATGGAAAAGGATCTGCAAGCCGGATTTGCGCAATCGAAGTCGAACACTTATCGAGTGTTGGCGGAGCTTCTGATCGAGGCCGGCCGGCTCGGTGAGGCCGAACAGATTCTCGACCTTCTCAAAGAACAGGAGTTGAAGGACATCGTGCGCGGCGCCACTCCCGAAACCGCGCCGAAAATTGCTCCGCTCCAGCTGACTGCGGCCGAGCAGAAGGCGCAGAGCGAGATGGCGGCGCTGGAGAAGATGGCGCTCGACTTCGAACTTCTGAGTGTCGAAGCAGTCGGCTTGCAGACCAAACCGTCGCGCACCCCGGAGGAAGACGCTCGACTGAAGCAATTGAACGCAAATATGGAGCGGGAAAACGCTGCAATACTAGCCTATTTCGTTAGCACCATCTATCCGGAGTTGGAGCAGAAATCCGGCGCTGCCCCGGCGAGCGGGCCTTCAGGCGGCGATAACGCTGTGCAAAGTTATCTGCAAAGCACACTGACAAAGCTGGGGCCGCGTGTCATGGGTATTCGTCTGCTGCTTGGCGAGAATCATGCCTATGAGATTGTGGTCACTGCCAACTCGCGCAAGAAATTCGAGCTGAAGGCTACATCGCCCGAGTTGCGCGCCAAAGCGTTTGAGACTTTGAAGGTTCTTGCCCTGCGCAACGCCGACCCCAGGCCGCAGTTGGCCCAGTTATACGCCTTGATCGTGGCTCCGCTTGAAGATGAGTTGAAGGCCCTTAATGCGATTCCCGGCGCGCAGGGCAGTGTCCCCACCCTGCTCTGGTCCCTGGACGACGCCTTGCGCTACCTGCCGATGGCTGCGCTCTACGACGGTCAACACTACATGCTCGAGCGCTTCAACAATGTCCTCTTCACTCCCGAAAGTTACGGCCATATGGCGGATTCACCGCTCATGAACGCGAGTGCGCCCAGCGTGCTGGCGATGGGCTTATCAAAGAGCTATGGCGGTCTGCCGTCGCTCCCAGGTGTGATGCCGGAACTGAATGCCGTGGTTCACGATCCCGCCGCGCCTGAATCGCATGGACCCATGGAGGGCAGGCTGCTACCCAACGATCAGTTCACGCTGGCCGCGTTGAAGACAGCGCTGAGCGCCGGCAAGAGCGTGCCTGTGGTGCATATTGCCAGCCACTTTGTGGTCGAAACCGGCAGCGGCGCGGAACCATACCTGATGCTCGGCGGAGAAAATGCCGGGGCATCTGCAGGATACGCGTGGAATCTCTCCGATATGGAAAACTCCGCAGTTGCCTTTCACGGCACGCGGCTTCTCACTCTTTCGGCGTGCAGTACCGCAAAAGACTATACATCCAGGAACGGGCTGGAGATGGACAGCCTGGGCATGGTTGCTCAGCAAAAGGACGCCGAAGCGGTGCTGGCCACGCTCTGGGATGTGAACGACGCCAGCACCAGCCGGCTGATGAGCGACTTCTACGCTCGATGGGTGAAAAATCCAGCCGCCGGCAAGGCCGAAGCCTTGCGCCAGGCACAGATGGCATTGCTCAAGGGGCCTGCCGCATCTACTGGCGCGGGAAGCGAGCGTGGCTTCGAAAGCGTGCCAGAGCCAACCTCCGCGGCGCAAAACACCGGATATTCTCATCCGTTCTACTGGGCGCCATTCGTTTTGATCGGCAACTTCCACTAAGCCGCCGGGGCCGAACTCCCAGTCAAGAAGATCGGGGTTTGAGAATCAGGGATCCAGGCGCTCAGCCGGCGCTTCGGCCGCGATCATTCGACATAATGGTCGAGTGCCTCTCATCTATTGACGGCATACGGGATCAATAGCCGTAAGCAGGGAGCGCATTCAGGGCCGGCTTCGCTTCTGGCTTGTTCAGCACTACAACCTCATCAATCCCTGCCTCCAGCGAAAAGCACTGACGGACTGCAGCAAGGGTAATGATGACCCTGCATTGCTTGCGCAATTCCGTCACGATCCCCTCGACTCCTGCAAACACGCCGTAGCGCACTCTCACTCGTGTTCCCACGACAATGCCGGGATGCGGCCGCAAGGACAGTCCGCTCGCCAGCCCATCGCGAATCTTGGCAAGCTCTTCATCGCTTACCAAGTCCCACCCTTCATCGCCCAGCAGGCGAAGCACGCCGGGCGTGGAGATGACCGAGATTCTGCTTTGGGGTGTGAAGCGGGCAAACACGTACCCGGAAAAGAGCGGCCGCTCTGCAACCACGGTTCTGTCTGTCCACTTTACGCGCTCTGTGTAGAGCGGCAGGTAGTGCTCTACGGAACGCACTACGAGATGCTGCGCAACTCGCTTTTCATGGTTTGAAAGCACATGCAGAACATGCCACGGACTGCTGTACATGGTTCACTCCTGGGGGTGAAATGAGCCTAGGCGCAAAAAAATGCTTCAGTTGCCGGTTGCAAATGCCGATTCTGTTTTCGGCGTCGTTCTCGTGTGATGCAGCATGTATCTCAAGGACCGGAGCGATTGGGTATCCTCTTAGCCATATTACAACGTCAGGCTTGCAGTATCCGGCAGAACTCACAAGCGCGGGTTACTAAAGTGGCAAGTGGAAAACCTGGCGGATTTTCATGCTTGTCTTGCGGCCTGCATCGCCCCCAAAAAGAAACAGGCGGCAACAACCGCCCCCTCCCCCATCCGGCGATGGGCAGTCGAAACTGCTGAAGCAAAGCCCATGCGATGGGTCTCGTCAAAACCACACAGAGACATACCCGGCTCCGGGCCATGTCAGCACCGGCCAGTTCGAGCACGACTTTAATGGGCACTGGCAGTGCATGCTCAGTGAGCCTGGGTGTTAGCGACGGCCGTAATATGCCGCGGAGATGACGGCCTAAAAGAAAATGGGAAAACAATGGAATTGTCTTCCCGCCACCCATCCCAGCGCTTGGAGATGGCTGTTTGTGCTCCCGCACAACCGCAGCCGCAACGAAGACGCAGATAGATTCTCCTAAAGCCGACCGGCTAGGAGATACGTGTTCTGAGGGCTAGAGCAAGTCCAAATTGCCGTCGCCCCCGCCGAGTCTATATCTTCACGAGCGTGAGAAAAGGTCTTTGCCAGTCGTACCGCCGAAAGCGGTGATTTCGTCAACATCAACCTTCTTCAGTTCCGGCGCAGACCATTCTTTCCTGGGCTCAACATTGCTTTCAACAACGACATCCATTCGCGATCTCCTTGGGTTGGACGAGAACTTACTGATTGGACTTTAACGTATGCAACCGCATGAAAGCAAGGAATTAAATATGCGACGAATAGTACTTCAGCATATACCATATGGTACTTCAGTGTGACCCTGACGGATACCAACAGGAAGTCAGGTGCACGTGGTTACTCGCAAGCACGGTCGGCATTACCGGAAAGTGGAATGAGGCTGCGGCAAGCCGGACCGGGCGTTCATACCCCGGATTTACGAACTCTTTTTTGTCCGCCGGCCGAGCTGCCGCGCCCATCGGCAAGCCCGCAAGATGGGGCGCAGAGGTACATAGGCCCAGAACAAGCTGTCAGGAAGACGCACCTCTCTGAAATCATCGCGACAGTATAGAAGGTTGGACAGGCTGTCCCGCCAGCTTATTTGCGGCCGCAAAAGCCGCTCATAGCGGCTGACGCGAAGCCGTTCGCTTAACTCGGCCAGAGAGGTGTGGACTTCACGCTCTTCGGGTGACTTGAGGGCGAGAAGCGGTATCTCGAGCAGAGACGAGGGCAGGTTCATCCATGGATCGCCTGGCAAGTCAGGCAAGGGAAGCCCATATAAAATGCCTAGAAGGCGCAGACCCGTCAGTAGGACTCTCTCCTGGCCTGTTCTCCGCGCAACTCCCCAGACCGCCTCCCAATCCATTCGGCCCGATACATGGACACGCGCCAGGTCCCCGAGCCACTTGGCGCGGCGCCAGTGATGATCTCCTCCATGGCTGCAGAGGTAGAGCACCATGTCACAGGGGTCCAAGGCCTGGAAGGAACACCCTTGCCAGACGGATGGAATACTCCTGGCCCAGCGGGCGCTTGTCAGCTCTGGAGTATCCCAGTCGTTGCGCCAATGGATTCCAAGAACGCAGCCTGCATGGGGATGATCGAAGTGAATATGCGTGCTCATGCCGCAGGAAGCTTTTCCGTTGGCGGGGAGTCATGGGAAAGAGACTGGAATCCAGACGCCAGCCCATGTTCTCAAGGCAGGCTTGCGCCCTGCCAAGGTCCTCCTGCGTGACCTCCAGGTCCAGATCTCTGGACTGGCGAAGCCCCACGTCTCCGTATAAGCTCGAAGGAAAGGATTGGCCCCTTGTAAAGGCATCACGGGGATCCCGGCGCGGTTGAAGACGTTTCAGCACTTCCGCCAACAGCAGGCAGTGCCTGACGGCCTGCATCCGGCAAGCATCGCTGCGCTTCTTGCAATTCCTGCATTGCCGGCTCCGGAACCGCAATTCCCGGCACCCGGCTGAGGGCGGCCCAGCTCAAGGCAGGAGTGCGGTGACGGCCCACCACAGAGAGAGATATTCCGTCCCATCCGGCCCAGCCTCGATGGCCTCTCGGATGGCTTCCTCCTGATTTTTCTGCCACGATTCCGGGGCCAGCCAGGAGGTAGCGACCATCAGGCGGAACGCGGGGCTGGTCCCTCGAGGCAAGAAGACTCAGGCATGGCCGATCTCCCGCATCTGGGCGGCCCAGGAAGCTGGCATAGGCCCCTCCCAGCGCCACGAGTTGCTCATGAGTCCCGGATTCCATCACCCGCCCCTTGTCCAAAACGTGAATGATGTCGGCGTGCATGGCCGTGGTGAAGCGGTGGGTAATCATCAGCGCCGTTCTGCCTGCGGTGAGGGTGCGGAAGCGGCCCAGCCAATCCTGTTCCGCCCAGGAATCCATGGAGCTGGTCGGCTCGTCCAGGATCACCAGCGAAGCCCTCCGGAAAAAAGCCCGGGCCAGGGCAATCCGCTGCCATTCACCCCCGCTCAGTTCCGCGCCCCCAAACCACTTGCCCAGCAATGCTTCAAAGCCGCCGGGCAGGCGTTCAATAGGCTCCAGCGCTCCCGCATCATGTGCGGCCTCCCACACCCGCGCCTGGTCTGAAAGTCCGCTAATGTCCCCAAAGGCAATATTCTCCCGCACCGAAGCCTGATAATGAACCGGATCCTGAAAAAGGACTGCAATCTGGCGGCGCAGGGCCTCCTGGTCAAACGAGCGCAGATCCACCCCATCCAGAAGAATCCGCCCCTCATCGGGATCGTAGAAGCGGCAAAGCAGCTTGATGAGGGTGCTCTTTCCGGCCCCGTTGTGGCCCACCAGGGCTACCACCTTCCCTTTTGGTATCTCCAGGTCGAATTCATCCAGGGCGCGATGGAATCCTCCGGGGTAGGTGAAGCTGACGCGCTCGAAACGAATCGACTCCTTCACCGGAAGCCCCTGCTCGCCGGCCTGGCCGGAAAGAACTGCCGGTTCCACCCTCAAAAAGTCGTCCAGGTTTTCAACGAAGAGCAGGCTCCTGTAGATTTTGCCCGCGCCTTCAAGCAGGGACCGGAGCAGCACCTGGCACTGCTGGAAGGCCTGGAAGCAGAGCAGCAGGTCCCCCAGCCTGACCCTTCCGGCGAGAGTCTGGTGCAGCATCCAGCCCAAGCCCACCAGGCTGCCGGCCCAGGCCAGGAGCCCGGCTCCCAGCTCGGTAACAGCTCCCTGCCGCACCAGGCGCAACTTCCCTTCCCTCAGGCTCTCCCGCAAGCTCTCGAAGGCCTTGCGGTGGTAGGTCCCAAGATCGAAGAGGCGCAACTCGGCGGCGGCACTCTGGTCCGTGATCATCCAGTCCAGGTACCACGCCCGCCGCTCCTGGATGGTGTGCTCCAGATGCCAGCGGTGTTCCTTCAGAATGTGACCGGCCACCAGAAGCAGGCCGGGAATCGCGGTGAAAACCAGGAGCAGGGGCAGCCACCCAGCATAGGTCCATAGAATCCCGGCCAGCACCAGAAAACCCAACCCGTTCTGCACCAGCGAACCGAGGCTCTCCAGCAGCGCCAGAGGCTGAGAAATAGCATCGACCTGAGCCCGGTACAACTGATCGTAGGATTCAGGATGGTCATAGAAAGCCAGGTCCAGCCGAAGGGCCTGCAAATGGATCAATCGATGGACCTCGTCCTGCACCCGCTGTGCCTGCACCTCCCGTACCCAGGTAAGAGCGCTGGACAAAAGCTGCGCGGCGACCCAAAGGCCCGCGATTCCAAGGGCTGGAGGCGCAATGGTCACCCACCCGTGCGGGGTCACCAGCCGGTTCACCAAAGTCCTGAGCAGAAGCGCCAGGCCGGCGGGAATCAACCCCTGGGCCACCAGCAGGACAGCCCAGGCCACCGTCCACCATCCCGCAGCCCCCCAAACCAGGGTAAGGGCGCGACGGCCGGCCGGCAACTGACGGAAGAACTGGTTGATCTGGCTGCGCAGCATGGTTGGCAGGAACCTCACAAATGGGATTCGTTGAAGCGGCGAAGAAAGATCCCAACGCCCAGCCCGCGAAGAAGGATCGACTCCGCCCTCTCGGTGGTATCGGGATTGACCTTGGTGACCAGATCTTCAAGGCAGCGATGGAGCAATGGCATGTCCAGCATTTCATTGGCCTCGGGGAGCGAATCCAGAGAGTCCAGACACTCCCGGAATGCAGGCAGTTCCAGCAGGATTCGATGACCCACATCCGCGCCCTGGAGCCCTTTCCGCTGGCCATTTAGCACTGGCCCAGGCATACGGTTCCGGAATGCTCGTCTCAACAGCCAGACTGCCTTGCTTTCCATGGCGAAACTGGTCGTCGGGAACCTGTAGAAGAAACTCCACCAACGAGAGGTTCGCGGTTGGATCCAGATAGGAGAGAGAATGCCTGGCGCCGATCTCCGACGAAATGCCCTGCCCCACGCAGACGTCAGGCCAGAAGAAACGGCGGCGGATATCTTCCAGGGGGGAGAAGGTGAAGGTTGGATCGTGTCCCGCCGCCCGCATCCGGCCATCCAAATCCAATTCAGCGGCCATGTGGAGATTGAGCGCGGAATAGGCTCGCCAGTACCTGCTGGCGGGAATCGTGAAGCGGCGCAACGCCAGCAGCTCTGGCATCAGCAACGGCTTCAATACCTGCCGCTTCAGAGTGAGCCAGGAATTGGGCTCCGCATGAAGAAGCAATCGTAAAGCCGTGGTAGGGTATCCCTGGAGCAGTGCCAGAAGCGCCGATCCATTTCCGTCCCATGAGACCGTGGCATTACCTAGCTGCCCGGTCAGTACGACCCCGCTTCCATTTAGGGAGGCCGCTTCCATAATGGCCTGAATCCAGTATTCGTTGCCCGCCGCATGACTTGGACCAGCATGGGCGTCCAGAAGGTACTCGATGCCCTGGATGACTCCATTGTCCTTGGCATCGATGGGAACATGCTGAACATTGGCGCCCGCCATTACGGCCGTTGCGTGGGCCAGATCCCATTCATTGCCCAGCCTCTCTCCACCGGCTCCGTCCGGTGACAGGCAGGGCACCGAGGTGTAGGCAGTCAGGCCGCGGCCCTCCTTGGCAAGAAGCGGTGCAGCCAGCGCCACCACAGAACCGGAATCGCGGCCCGCGGAGAGCGTCGCGGCAACCGGCTTTTGGGTCCGCAGGCAGCTCTGAACCGCCCGTGTGTAGTGTTCCAGGAAGGCCTCTTCGTACTGCTCATCCCGGCGATATCTCAAGAGTTCGCGACCCTCCGGCGACCAGTGACGCCAGGTGCGGGTTTGGCCATCGTGACCGATGGTCATCGCGTGGTTCCACAAAAGGCGTCGGAAGCCCTTGTAGGCAGTCAGTTCCGCATCGTGCTGCCAGACAACCAGCACCTGGGCAAGGCGTAGCCGATCCGGCTCCTTGACCACGCCGGGAAGCGCCAGCAGAGCCTTCAGACTGGATGCAAACGCTATAAAGCCTTTGCCCTCGAAGTAATAAAGGGCGGCATTTCCGGTGGCGTTTAGAGCCAACAGAAGCCGGCGTTCCCGCGCATCCCAGGCAGCCAGCGCCCAATCCCCCTGGAGGTGTGAGCAGACTTCCTCACCCCAGCGATCGAAGGCCAGACTCACAAGATGCCCGTCGGAAAGCCGGGGAGCGTCAGTTGTGGTGATTTGAAATGTCTCAAGAAGCGCAGAGCGATTGTCCAGCCGTGCCGCGCTGACTGCAAGACCGCGCTCTCCGCGCACCGGCTGGTTCTCGAAAGCGTCCTCCGGGTTAACCTCCAGGAGAAGATGCCCCATTCCCACTGGACCCTCGGCCTTGCAGCTCCCACCATGGGGACCGTAATAGGCCATGGCCGCCTTCATCCGATCCAGCCATTCGGGGTCCACCGGAGCTCCGTCATATCGATAAATACCGTATATTCCGCTCAAGATTGTCTCCGCGTAAAGCTCGTAAAGGCTCTTGAAACGCTGGTGGTCAGGTCCGCCGGTCACAATGCAAGAGCCCATACGCAGCCATGCATGCGCGTCAAATCCCGCAGAATCACCCTGACGCGCTCCAAAAGTCACGGTTCCCTCCAGGCCCCGGCGGCGCAACATCCCTGTGGCGGCCAGTGCCTGGGCAAGGCAACGCCCATCCCAGGGTACCCGGCGCCCCAAAACGCCCACCGCCCAGCCAATATCTTGCGCTATGCGGATTTCCTCGGCCGTCGCCGTGGCTGGACTCTCGGCTCCGGGCGTCCCCAGCCAGGAGGCGATGCGCCGGAAGGGCAGGAAGACCATCGCCATCCGCGCGAGTGCCAGAGCGGCAAGGGCTTCCCATAGAAGGCCTCTATGGGCACGAAAAATCCTCGCGTAGCGCTTCAGATCATTCCACACGCAGCAGGCCTTCCCGTTCCATCTCCCCCAGAAACCGCTGCAAGTCCTCGGCGCAGGCCTCGGGCGTGATCTTGTATTCCATGACCAGCCGGTCCACGAGAGCCGAAAAAGTCAGGGGAGTCTCCAGAATCTTCCAGATGCTTCGAGCCGGCCCCGCCATGCCGTAATAGGCCCCCGCATCGATACTCATCAGGACGGTCTCCTCGTCGAGTTCCGTTGATAGCATCTCCTGGGCGCGGAATAACCTGTCTTCGGGACGGAAGCGGCGCATCTAGTTCTTCTCCTTCGAGGGATTTGCGGCAAAGCGTTCCGCCCATGCCGATTCGAGGAAGCCAACTAATCCCTCAATCGCATCCGGATCGCGCCGCCGGCTTACTACGGCAATGGTAGTCCTCTGTGCAATCAGCCCCGCCAGCCGCATAAGATCGCTTTGCGTGCCCTGGCCCTTCAGGAACTGGGGGCGATACAAATTCTCCAGAAGACGCTGTACGCGGTCAAAGCCGCGAAGCACCTCGAATTCCGGGGTGTTGCTGTCATGCTCGGCGAGGATATGAATCGCCTTCAGCGGCGCTGGTTGAGGACAGTAACCTTCTCCCATGGGCACGACAAATTTATCTACATCGAAACGTGCGCCCTGCGGGGTCCCGAAGCGCTCGTAGGCATCGGTGCAGAGACGAAACTGGGCCAGAGCGGGAAGAACTTGCAATCCCTCAGGCGTGGTTGCCACGGCGCAGACATCGTCCGAAAGCAGGCGGTATCCCCTGCGATGAAACTGGGCTGCGAGCGTGGACTTGCCGACGCCTTGCGCTCCAACAAAAATCATTGCCCCCCAGGACGTTTCCACCGCGCTGCCATGAAGCGGAAACAAACCACGCTGATAGAGAAGCGCGCCCAGAACCGAACCCAACAAAAACAGGCGAACTTCTTCCGGTGAAGCCCCGGCTAGGGGCTCGATAGAGATACGATTCCCTCCCTCTACCAGGTACTGAGCCACTCCAGGCACTGCCAGGCGGAAGATCCCCTTCCGAATCTCATAACAGCCATTCTCAAGAGATTCTGAAACGCTCTCCACCGGTGACAGCAAATGAATCGTTACATCTGGATTTCCGGCAGGTTGTGGATGGGGAGGAAGCTCCGGACAATCGATCTCCGCATGAATGCGAAGACCATAAGCCCAGTATATGTTGAGGGACATCTTCAACCTCGAACCGGAAGCAAACCGGCTCCAAAACGATAATAGACCACGCCACCAGCTTCCGCGGGCAACGTGGTCTAGTGTCTCTTGACCAATGTTTGTGGGTCGTTCTTTTTCAGGTCGGCGAGGAGATCGACTTCTTAGTCATCGTCGTTCCAGAGGTGGGCCATCATTGAACGATTTCGATTGCCTTCATGTCGAACAGGCTAATTCTCACATGGCGCGAGTGTCCTGAGTCTAAAGTTCGCTTCTTAAATCGAAGCAGCAAGACTTGCGGCGCCCCCTTGCCGCGGGAGTTAATGGAGACTGAAGCCTCTTCCCTTCGCACAATTCCGCTAAGCTGCTAACTTGCTATCCCCGCGAAGCGGGGGCTAACTCGCCGCCGTTATCAAAAGACTCCAATAAAGTTATGCAATGAACTTCAGATTCACCACACTAGGATCAATTACCAGACAGCGACTTTACGCGGAGTTGGACCATGCGGACTAAAAGCTGACCTTCCGCTCCGGGAACCAGGTGAGTTGGATGGTTGTGGTGGTCACGGTTTGCTGGCCTGGAAGGTAGATGGGAGCCTTCCAGTGTTCGTAAGCAAAGTTGCCGTTGATCTCGAAGTCTTTGCCTATGCGTTTAACCACCTGGAAGTTGATGTCGTTCAGTGTGGTTCCACCCTGCAGCAGGCAGGCAGTAAGGGGGCAGGCTGGGCCAGAGAAGGTCTGGGTGGTTGAGCCGGGGATGAAGTTCTTGGTGGCTTTCTGATTGCGCACACCTGCCTGAATCCATTCGTTGCCGCTCAAGTGATAGGTAATCCAGCCTTGGCCGCCCTTGTCATCGCGTCCGATCCAGTCGCCGAAAAGCTGTCCCTGGTTGGTGTAGCCCTGCTTCTCAATCGTTTCCCAGTACATGAAATGGCCGTACTGGCTTGGGTACTGGATCTTGCTTGGATTGTCTGAGTGGGATGGGTCGGTGGAGACGGCTTCGGCGCGGATGTCCAGCTTGCGAATCCCAGGCACATGGGCGAGATAGAGGCCGGGCCGGTATGCGGCGCGCCGTGGAGCGTCGGCCGGGGAAACATCGTCGTGTACTTCTGAGTCCGTATAGAGTGTCAGCCAATTGCGGACAAAGGGCAGCCGGTAGGAAAAATCGAATGCTCCGAAACGCGCACCCGGATCGGCGGGGCCATTCTTGTCCGAACTGGAGGGAGAGGCCGTGCTGAAGAAGCTCTTCAGGAAGGTGTGGATAGTGATGGGCGAGTGGCCTTTCCCGCCCCAGATCACAGTGCGCTCAAAGCCGAATTCGAGGTTTACGGTAGGCCTGAAACTGATCTTCTCGATGTGCACCCAGGGGTCGCCGGGGTTGATGACGTTCGCCACATTGGGCGAGGGGTTGGCGACGTACGCCGGGTTAGGCATTAAAGTGTGGCCCCGCAATGCGCCCACCAGAAATTCATAGCGGAAGGGCCCGGTAACCCTGGAAAGCAGTGGAACATCCAACGGCTCAATGCGATTAATGCGGAACGAATAGATATTCTCAGCGTTGTTTGAATAAGCCATTCCGCCGCCCAGGCCCGGTCCCAGCCAGTCGTCCTGCTTGCCGAATGAAAACACATGGTTGAGGTACTGAGCGGAGACATAGGCCTCGAGGAAGCGTCCATCGTTGATGGCGGCGAGCGGTCCCATCGGGATGGTGGCCTGGTTGTACGGCTTGCCGGTAGCGGAGTTGAGGTAGGTCGTGCCGTCAACCGTTGAGAGCGCCTGGGCCAGTGCCGCGGAGTAGCCGGTGGCCGAGGGCGCTCCCTGAAATTCGCCGCGCGCATAGAGCGTGAAGCGGCCGGCGGTTGCGTAGCCGCTGGCGCCGGAGTAGTTATTGAAGCCGCTTGCATACGGCCGGCCGTAGTCGTTGATCATAGTCGAGCCAAGATGAAAGCTGTCGCGTAGCGGTGTGCCGCTGATGCCGCGCATCGCGCTGTAGACCGACTCGACGCGGACGATTCCCTTCTGCGCCTGGCAAGAGTCCTCAGTGTCGTAGCGCAACTCGTGTGTAAGCGCCTCGTACAATCCTTCCGCCTCGTCCGCGCCAGGCTCTCCTTGGGCATCCTGGATGCGGTCGGCAGTCTCATCCAGCATGTGGTTCAAACTCGCGCGCGTCCACGGCCGCAAACCCAGATAGACATTGTCGGCATAGCCCAGCGCATAAAGCCGCAGCACAGCCGGATAGACCCAACTGTCAACCGGAATGTATGGCGAACCCTGCGTGACAGGATTACAGTCGGTTCCATTGTCATTCGAGCCGCCTGCAGACTGCCCTGCGCTGTCTGGCCTCCCGGGCTGTTCAGCCGCAAGTGCGCCAACGGTCAACAGAAAAAGCCCTGCCAACACAGTTGCGCATCCGCTTAAGGCCATCCCGGCTGCTCTTCTGCTCACGTTATTACTCCCGCGTTCACCCTTGGGCGGCAATGCTATAGAGTTGCTCGAACGAGTCTGTAACGCGATCCCAGGAGTACTCTTGCAGCACTCGATTTCGGGCAGCTGATCCAAGCTGCTCGCGAAGTGCTTCATGGGTTAGCAGCTCCTCAAGCTTAAGAAATAAGTCTTTGTCATTCCTGCATTCAAATGTCATCCCCGCATCGCCAATGGCTTCAACATTCTCCGGAATGTCACTTACCAGACAGGGCCGCCCGTAGCTCATCGCATCAAGCAGTGCAATCGACAGTCCTTCGATCTCCGAAGGATGCACATAAATAGACGCATGCCTGAGGAGTTGATCTTTCAATCTCCCCTGAACAAAACCTGGAAAGATGATTCTGGCGTCTTCGCCTGCAAGGTCTCGCAGCCCTTGCCCATATTTATCTGAAGCAACGTCTCCACCCGCCATGACAAGTCGATAGTCTGTTCTCAGGTTGCGAAACGCGGCGAGCAGACAGTGCGCGCCTTTCTCTCGCACAAATCGAGCTGTGAATAGAATGTACTTACCCGGCCTCAAGCCGATCTTCTCAATTTCATCTGAATCCAGGCTCTCGTCAGGAGACGTTGCACCGGGCGGAATAAATGTCAAGCTGCGGCCGTATTGCTTCTCGTAGAAATCGCACTGGGTCTTTGAAACGGCTGTGCAGGTCGGCATACCCCGCATCACAACCATCTCTAACCCTCTGATAACAGTTCGAGCTATCGGTCCCCACCTGCTGCGCTTCCAATCGATGCCGTGCATTTGAACAACCGTCGGGATTCCAAAGGCGCGCGGGATAACTCCGAAGGCGCCTGTCATAGGGGTATGAAAGTGCATAACGGTGATTCGTGGCTTAACAAGCGATGCGGCTAGGATGGCGCTTGCGCTGGCGGTAAGCCGCTCAGTCGCTGCCCCGCGTAAACTGGGAACTCGAATGACCTGAATCCCCTCTACCATCGGCGAAACATCACCGTAATGCCCCATTGAGAAGACAATCACGTCGTGTCCGCGGGCGACAAGACGTTTACCGACTTCGTACGTATAACTTTCTATGCCTCCTCCACAAAGGAGGTGCTTGACCACAAGAAATCCAACTCGCATTCGACTATTCACTGCAACCATTGGCGAAACCCCTCCGTAGGCCCGATTTCTAATATCTTCTGGCCGATAAAATGAAGTTGGCCGTTTGGGAGAGCCGGCTTAGCCATTCTGGACTGGCGGTATGAATGGATCGGCAGAGAGAGTTATGATATCGCGTCGGCGTTGCCGCGCCGGGGAGGTGCAACTTGTAAATATCCACCTCAGGGAAGCTGATTAAGCATGAGGTAATAGCGAGCCCGTGCTTATTCGACAACTTGCTCCTGGATGGGGTTCCGGGCCCCTCGAATACTAACCAATTGCATTGATTCTTTAGCTGTCAAACCATCGACTCCAAAAAGACTGTGCGGGTGCCTCTCCACCTTGGGAGGAACGGTGATCTCCTGACCTAGCCACTTATGTGCCACGACCCATTTCAGTGGGTTCTTGATGTGCTTCTTCATCTCTTGCGCCACTGAGCCCATCATCCAGCACTGCTTCGGGCAGTTGCGAACGGCCTCACGCACTCTTTCCGCGGACTCGGAATACCATATCTCATCCCACGTCTGTTCATGGAGATTGCCCAAAGGCATCGGCTTATCCATCCCGTTGCATGGCAACACATCCCCATTCGGTTCCAGAAAAAACGCATCATGAGCCATTCTGCAAGGAAGCAAACGCTCTCCACCTTGCAGATAATTCATGAGTCCATAATTGAAATAGGCTCTGAACCAATCCTTTGGACGGCGAGACTTCAACTGGTCTTCGGCCAACGCCTTCAAGGCCGTCAGCGAGTCCTGCACGTCGTCAATCCGATTATCCATCTTATGGAAATAGAATGAATTGTGCAGCGCCGCGGTTGCAAACTCCACATCCATCATCTTGGCCAGTTGATAGAGTTCCTTCACGTCCCCGGCATTGATGTCCTGTACCGTTAAGCCGAAGCCGATATCCTTGATTCCCATGCTATTGAGCGTAGTGAGGATCCGGATTGCGTTGTCAAACCCTTTCTGCATGCCTCTGATACTGTCGTTTGTATGGGAAAGTCCCTCGATGCTGATCCGAATGCCGATGCTATTCCCGTGCTTTTCAAATAGGCGAATCGTCCGGTTAACAAACCATCCATTGCTGCTGATGACCATGCGGCGTGCTTTCGTCTTGAGCACGCTCACAATGTCCTCGAGATCTGAGCGGAGGAACGGCTCACCACCCGTCAAGTTCACGAAATCCATTTGCGGAAGCTTTTCGTAGACGTTGACTCCGGCCTCCGTCGCAGGCTTGGTTGGATTCCGCCAGATATTGCACATGTTACATTTAGCGTTACATCTGTAGGTGCTGATGATGCTGCCGAAATGGATCCGCTTCTCACCTGTATAGGTTATTGCTTCTGTCATGATCCGACCTCCGTTGGGGTTCTAGGTTCTGCACAAGAATCTCGAAAAAGGAGCATCCTGCACCGCTTTCTGAAATGCAGCGGACCTGGTTCCGGATGCGGCTATCCGTTGCACTTTCAGGAACAGCCAATCCGGGTCTTGATAGCCGCAGTTCCGGAGATCCGTCCGGCTGTTTGGGCTAGCATGATATTCATACATCGCGACAGGTAAAAGACATGACCCGTCGCAGGGGAAGCTAGCGTTCTTTCATGGCAAGGTGCCCGCTGACATGGCTGTAGATAGAGAGCAGATCCGCTATGCGCCGCTCTTGATTGAACTGCCGCTCTATGAGACTCCGCGCCTGTCGTCCCATGTTGTTAAGTTCATCTCTATTCTCCCACATTTCACGCGCCACAATGGCAAGATCGTCAACGTTCCCGGAAGCGAATTGGCGTCCCGTCACTCCATCAACGACCAGTTCAGGATTCCCGCCTATATTGGCCGCCAGCACCGGCTTGCCATATGCGAAGGATTCGAGAATTGACATAGAAGCGTTTTCAAACCATTCGGACGGAACAACGGTGAACGCCGAGTTTCTGAACAACTCGGCCAACTGTTCGCCGGTACAGTACCCTTCCATTTGAACGGCGAGCCCTCGCGCGTGGATTTGCTCCCGGACCTCGGCTTCGAGCGGCCCTGCGCCGGCAATGCGCAGCGGGATATCTGTCTGCTCAAGAGCCGCCAGCAATGTTAGCAGTCCCTTTTCAGCCGATAGCCTGCCTACATACAAAACATAATCGCCCGGTTCAAAGCAGGGAACATAATCCCCCGGCGCAAGAGCGTTGGGGTGATATGAGGTCCGGCTTTCCGCAATCCCGGAATCTATGAGTGAATTCTGCATGAAGCGGCTGGGGCATAGAAAGCGCGAAACTGCGTCATACTTGCCACCCAGGCGATTGAAATAAGATTCGGCGGTATAAACCAGCGATGCCGCGTAACTCTGCTTGTGGCATTTCCATCGTACGCAACGCCAGTATCCCCCGTCCTGGCAAAGCTGGCAGGGCTTGCCTTGGCGTAGTCCGAGATAGGCAGGGCATACTAGCTTCTGATCGTGCACGGTCAGAACGCTCGGTATATGGCGCCGATTTGCCTCATCGAGAACGGCAGTCGTCAGATGTCCATAGATGTTGTGGCAATGAACCACATCGGGATGAAAATCATCCAAAAATGCCGCGAAGGCCTTTCCAACTGAACTCGAATAGACAATATCAATGGCGGCCTTTGCCCGGCCTGCTGGCCCCACGGTCGTATAGTCTGCGATTCGAGGGAAGAAAGTCGCCGAGCTTGCGGCATGATTCTTTTCGTCATACTGCGCAAAAGGCCTTACCTCGTGTCCCAGCGCCTCCAGAGCCTTTTGATCGTCGAACAATACTCGCTCGCTTCCACCGCGCAGATAATAGTAGTTGTTTGCGAGAGCAATTTTCATTAAAAGTCGCCTGTGCAAAGCAAGGCTCTTTGCTTCAATGCTGTCTTCAAAGTATCTTCTTCCCGCCGCAAATCTCTGAATACAGCGCCGCTTCGGATTGAATGCGCTTCTCTAAGGAACCTCTGATCAAGCCCGAGCTTTGAAAGGGCGCGGCTTTAGCCGCGCCGTAAATGCAGCAAAATGAGCGCGGGCTTTAGCCCCTGAGGGAATGACGACGACGCATTCGAACTTAGTCAGAGGTTCCCTAAGCAGATTTGCGGGCTAACGGCTCTTCAATGTCCGCCAGGTGGGTCCTCGCGCTCATGCCCAAAGGAACAGCAACAAGCACGGCAAAAAAGGAGGTTTCAGTGTTATAACAGAATAAGTCAAATACCGATACGCAGAACGCGGCCGCCAATGCAGCGCTGAACGTTGGAGCCATTCTGGCGCAGTCTCGTATTAGTAGTGGGACGCTTCGTGCCAACGCCCAGCATACTCCTGCAAATGCCAACATACCGATAATGCCGAACTCGTAGAGAAGGTTCAGCCAATCATTATGAGCCGGGATCTCGGCTAACCACAATTCCCCCGTTAACTCATAGACAGAGTGGGGCCCATTTCCTATAAATTTCGTCGTCAGATCGTCACCGAGCCACTCTTGTCCAATAATCGCCCAGAATATCTCACGCCCGGACCCGCCGCCCATTGCACTCGGATCATCGACGTTTGCCCATCGCTCGGATATCACGTCCGAGCGCGCCCATACCGACACCCCAATTACAACGGCTACGACAACCGCGATTGCGCCAGCGCGCTGTATCCCGCGACTCTTGCGGTGAATGTAGGCGTATGTTATCCCGTACGCCAAGCCGGCAAGTAGAAGCGCTATGAAAGCACCCCGCTTCACGGAAAGTACAATGGACATCACGCCCAAAAGAGCAATCAGCTTGCCCAGCGGTACGCTGATATCCAGCATCAGCATAAGAGTAAACCACAACATTGCATAAGCGGAATTCGTAATCTCGCTCTCCGGGCGCCATCCTACGCCAAGAACGCCAATCCAGACTCCCGCAAAAGTCCAGAGCGCATTTCTTATGATCATCAATACAATCATCAGGGCGCCGGCGGTGGCGACCTGCCTGGTACTCAAATGTCCATCGACAACCAGACAATATCCAGCCCATAAAACCAATACCCAATACGCGTAGTAGGACATGTACAAAACAACCTGGCTATCGAAGTTGCCGGAGTAAAGAAATCGGAGCGTCAGGATTGCCAACCACAAAAACTGGATTCTCGCGACTCGGAGGTTCTTAACCTGCCTTGCATGGAGTGCAATATATCCAACAATCTGAATCACAAACACAGCGCGAATGAGATGGGGCCAAAACCGCATTGAGTAATCGCCGGGCTCGAAGTGAAACCACCAGTCCAGCAGATAAACTCCCGCAAGTTGCACCAGGAAGATCGTTCCGAGAGCGGGCATAGTTCTAGTGCGCTTCAAATTCTCACCCATGGCTTTTGGCCTTGCCTCAATGATCTCCTCCGCTCGGTGGGGTGCGCATACGCTGTCCAAATCAAAGAACGACTGTTGGTGATTGAGCTCGATTCAGAGTGCATTCTAATTCGGTCAACCGTTTGACCCCAGCCGCCGCCTCGCTAATGGGTGCGCGCCGTCTCCATAGCGTCTCCATGCTGCCCCGATTGTCCGTCCAGGCAAATATGATAGGTAGAAGAGAACGCGATTCAGCGATCCGGGTACACTAGGATCCACTATCCTCTTCTTCGCATAGCTCTCTATAGCAACGTACGCGATCATATATCTGAGGCGGATCCTGAGACGAACTCGTGAATTCAAATACCCGGCGTAGTACGCAGACGTTAACCCCGGGTTCTCTAAGGCCTTTTTGCGCCAGTTCACGGTAATTCCCTCCTCGAGGAATATCTTCACGAGCACCGGCTTATTGATGTAACAGGTTTTGTACTTATTCGCTATCTGCAAAAGAAACAATGTATCCCCTGCAATGCCCCCCTTTGTGCCGATTATAGGAAATCGGATGTTATTCTCGCGCAGTACTTGAGCTTTGGTGAATTCGCACTTGTCTCCCCACACATTCTGATTAATGCGGCACTCGAAATGATCCGAGATCATGCGGTCTATCGGAAACTGTCTTCCCCGGATTTTCCCTGCCGAATCGAAGCACAGGTAACTGAGCCCCGCGACCGTTTCGCTGTGAGCAATAGTTGTGAAGTCCCTGGCGATGGAAGAGAATACGTCCGGCACAAACCAATCGTCGTCATCAATAATCGTGACCAAGCCTCCAGTCGCCATTCCAAGCCCAAGGTTAACCGCGACTTGCTTGCCGCCATTTGCCTGGCGAACGTAGCGAATACTAAACTTTGCCTCACGTTGAAACTCCGCTATTAGGTCCCCAGTTCCGTCGCTTCCCCCATCATCGATAACAATCCACTCAATTTCATCATAATGTTGCGCCATGAGACTCTTGAATAGCTGCTCCAAAAGCCGCCGCCTGTTATAGGTCGCCGTAATAACTGTAAAGATCATAGTCAGCCCGTGCAAAGCAGGAAATGGTTGAGGGCAATTGAGGTATCTTCAGGCTGCATGCTACTCCAGTTCAAGAATCGTGTAGACGATAATGATTATCCCGTCACGTCGTTCGATAGGTTAAGCGCTGAACGTCCTGATAGATAGATTCTACAATCTGTATCTTGTGTTTCCACGATAGGTACAATGCGGCCGCTTGTGCCGCGAGCGCCATCTTATATCTCAACTCCTCGTCTCGCCACAACTTTCGTATAGCCTCTGCGAAACCGACAATCACCGAGTGAATGTCGGTAGGGGGGATTAGAATCCCGCAACGGTCGTCTACAGCATCCCCAAATCCAAAATGGTCTATACCAACTAACGGTAACCCCAAACTCATCGCCTCGACTACAGTGGTAGGAAAGCCCTCATAAAGGCTGGAATGTACAAAAACATGCCCACTTTGCATTAGAGCAAGCGCTTTGTCTCTAGGCTGGCGTCCCAGAAATCTGCAATGCTCCGAAATGCCTAGATCACACGCCATCCGCCGACACCGATCCTCCAATCGGCCACTGCCAATCACAATCAGCTCCCACTGGACTTCGTCGCCTTTGAGACATTCCAGAGAAAGCAGCAGCAATTTCAGAGCCTTTCTCGGTTCGAAGCTACCGCACCAGATGAGACGCAACGGGGCACCAGGATTGCGGCGCGTGGGGAGATTCTCTTTAATCTCCGGCGGAGTAACAGGGCTAATGACAGTGGAGGGCTTTTTCCAGAGCAGATCAACCATGGTTGCGGTTTGTCTTGTTCCGGCCAAAATGCGAGCAGCGGCAAAAGCCGCCTGCCTTGGGCGCCGCGCGACATACATCATCCAGGCGGTTGTCAGATTCTTCGCAACGAGAAACGCAGCTTCGCCAATTGGAATTGACTTGAGAAACCTTAATCTGAAATACGTCAGTCCGAGAATTGGACCCCATATGAATGGCTTTCCAAGTTTCCAGAGAAACCCCGGTTCTCGAAAACCTGTACCGTTGACGTGATGAACAATGTCGAAGTTCACATTTGCATCCAGGTCCCGCGCCTTCGCGAAGCAACGCTTTTGCCAATTGACATACTCTATTCGATAAGCGATGTGGAGTAGGATCCCAGAATAGGACGGTTCATGCCATGGAACGAAGCAGAACGACACGTTCGTAAGCTCGTTGGGATGTGCGCGAAGATAATCCTCAATCTCTTCGCGCTCAGACTCTCTGGTAATGGCCCATACCGAGTGATTCTTGGCAATCGCCCTTATCCACTCCCATCCAACAGCGAACTCAGATCCCTTGATCGGGCTGGCGGCAAAAGCTGAGACTAGAACCTTTAGTGTCCTAGGTCGAGTGCCCGCAGGATTAGGACCTGCAGTTTCGATTTCGGTTTGGGCGATAGAAAACACATGATTCCTTTCAGCCATTTTGACTCGAGCTCTGTCAGGCCTTCAGTGCGCGTCCTTCAGTAGTGTGCGTTTCCCTAATACTGTTGACGGCAGAAAACCGACGAATCGATCGAGCTGCATACAAAACGCGTGATCCGCGCGCGACTGTTTCAGCCAGCATCGTTCCCACTACTCCTCCGGCAAATATCAGCGGAGGCGCGCACACCAGAGATGCCCCCGCGCCTACAACTTGCATGGCGGCGTTGCTCTTGGTCTTTCCCATGCCGGTAAGAACAGCTCCAAAAACAGTCATCGGCACGGTCAATACGTAGACCAAAACCCCAACCCGCAGAGCAGCCGTTTGGCCGCCGTATAGTGTGGTCTTCCCGTAAAATGCGATTAACGCACTATGTGGCCAGGCCAAAAGTACCAAGAGCCAAGGAGCGAGAAGCAGTTCGAATTGGAGCACATACCGCATCGCCAGCTTATACAAGGATCTACTTCTCTGCATACTGCTCTCATTTAACCAGTTTGCTGCTGTAGGCATCACGATTGCTGAAATGCTGATAACTAGCGGATTTGCAAGCCCCAGCACATTCATCACGGCTTGATAGCTCGCTACCGCCTCCTTGCCGTGAAACCAGTTCAAGAACCAGGGGAATAGAGGGCCGGCTGCTACGCTCGTCAGCGAGACTACAATCATCCATTTGCCCAAGGCCCAGAACTCAACTCCGCAATTGCTCAACTCCGTCCATGTCATCAGAACGGCTTTTGCCTGCCAGCATTGCAGGGCTGCGGCACCCAACGTCGCAGAGGCCATGATCGTGAACGCCTCGTTGAGTGTGCTCCCAGGGTGCCGAAACACCAGACCCACAAGCAACGCCTGGCCGAGATAACTGATGGAGTCTCCCCAGATTGCATCTCCGTATCGGAGTTTGGATGTCAAAGCCCGTCGCGTAGTCTCTTGGAATTGCCACGCGAGGATATATAATACCGCGAGCAATCCTGTTACTTCTCTATGTAAGGATGCCGATGCCAGGAATACAACAAGGAACGACACTGGCAGCAGTGCCAAAGTGAATGCCAGCGCTGCCGTCGGATAGGTCCGATACTTGGTAGTACTCGCGGACGCCCCGAGCACAACAAGCGGAGAGACGACAAGGTTTCCATGGAAACCTATCATGATCTGGCAGGCCGAGTTGATGAGTACGAACGTTCCAAATTCAGCTGGCACAAGCGCTCTGGCAAGGAGCAGCGTCGTAGCAAAGTTTCCGGCACTTACCACGACTTGGTCGGCAATTGCCCAGACTGAGCCGCCCTTCATCAGCCGCTGAAACAGTGATAGCGCCAATTTGGAGCTCACAAGCCGCTACAGCCAAACAGACTCATGTGTCGTGTCATCCTGTATCCCTCCCTACGACTGGTGCGCGGTTCCGCGCCGCATTCAATGTTCGACAGCCCGGGCCTCAAGCGAATTGGCCGCATCGGTAGCTGTGTTCATGTTGCGAATGAAGCCATACTCGCGGCCCAAGTTACTTACCCAGAATATTCGATAACCTGCCGCCAAGAGACTTTCAACAGCCCTGTAGGTTTGCTGGACTCCAATCCCATATAGCATATGGTGGAATTCGAGCAGAAGGCAATTTGGCAATTCACGAGATGAAATGATATCGTCAATAACCTCATATTCGAAGCCTTCGATATCCATTTTCAACAGATCGACGCGGTCGTGACCAAGACGCTTCATAATCGAAGCCAACGTCAGAGTCTCGCATAGTATTTCCGCCGACTCTCCACATTTTGGATCAATTACTTTGCTAAAGGCGTCGAACCCCTCTCTCTGAGGCGTATAGAACGTCGCCATCCCATCGTGCGAACTCAACCCGATCGGGGCAAATGTAATCTCATCTGGGAGCTCGCGACTGCCCATAAACTCCACAGCCATCGGGGTCGGGTCGAAAGCAAAGACTTTGCAACCATATCGATTGACCAACGCCAAATCAAAGGTGATGTCTCTCCCAACGCCCACACAGTAAGCAATCGACTTTCGATCCAGGTAGCCTTCTGGCACGGCCCAGCCACCATAACTGCTGCCGAGAACCTTGTACGCCAGACGAAAATCTGGTTCATGCAGCCGCCACTTGCGGAGGCGGCTTATCTGCCGGTGAAGCGGCGGGCACATCTCAACGACTGCCCCCAAGCCCAAGAATCTTCTCATGGAGTGTCTCCTTCCGCCCAAGACTTCTGGAGAGCCTGTTGCGGCATTTATTGATTAGCTTCGAACCTGGAGAGCAGGACCACGAACAAGGACGTGCTCACACTAACCTGGGGCTTAGACAAGCAGCGCGAAGGGGAGGAAGGCGAGGAAGGCAACAGTAAGCTTCTCAAAGCGGGAGCAGATGCTGTAGAACCCTTTAAATCTGCGGAAAAGCCGCTCGATTTGAGTGCGCTTCCTGTAAAGCGCACGGTCGAACTTCCACGGAGTAAGCAGGTTCGACTTAGGCAGGAGCAACGGGATTGTGACGCCGGGTTGAATGCAGAACTCGAATTGCAAGCGCCTTCGCAGGATGAGAGTTATCAGTAATCCTCCACAGCTCACTGACGAAAACCCACACGCTACCTGCAAAAGCGAATACCAACATGCCGAAAAACATAATAAGTGCGCGGTGCTTTGACAATCTCTTCTCCGCCACGTCTGGTGCGTCCAACACCTTGACGGGTGGAACGTCCTCGGCTTCCTGAACCTTGGCAAGCTCATACTGCTTGGTTAGAGCCTCATACAATGTTTCCTCTATCGTGATTCTCCGGTAGAGATCGTAGTATGTGACTCCCAGGAGGGGTAACTCGCGGACTGAGGGAAGCGCCTGGTCAGAAGCGGGGCTCGTGGAACTTGCATTGCCCCGTACGCCCGTCATCTTCGTCAGTTGCCTTTGCAGTTCATCGACGCGTTCGCGAGCCTCGCGTACCCTCGCGTTGTCATCGGTATACGTGGCTTTCAGCCCAGACAGCATACTTTGAGCAACAATCAGCTCGTCTTGAACCTTCTCAGCGGTCGCTACAGTTGCTTCTGCCTGTTTTTCGGGGTCCAAAGCAGCGTTGCGGCTGGAGAACTGACTCAATGCCTGAGAGCTGGCGTCAAGGTCATCCTTAATGGCTTTCAGTCTTGTTTCCAGGAATATCCGTTCGCGGCGGGCCGAGGAGACGCTAAGGCTGTTGACGAGCTTGTTTAGTTCGTCGATGTACGCTTGCGCAATGTCGCGGGCACGATAGGGATCTTTGTCTGTTACTGTAATGGACATAATTCCGCTTTTCCTGTCCTCTGTGAATTTGGTCTGGTGTGCCAAATCCTTGCGGGCCTCCATGTAGAGCCTGCGATGATAAACACGCCTCAGATCGAAACGATTGATAATATCGTCCTGGACCGTCCGGCTGCTCAGAATCCCGATGGTGGTTCCGCCCTGCGTTCTTCCGCTCCACAACCCGCCTCCCATATCTCCCATGAGCAAGCTTCCCGCTGTCAAAGAGCCCAACATCGAGCTAAGCATTGCCCTGCCTGATAAGGACTCTTGATCGGGCGGCATCACTTGGACGGTCGATTCGTATTCACTCGGGATAAGGAATGTGCTGGCGGTTGCGAGCAACAAGCCGAGACCGGTCACCGTGGCTAACCAGCGACGGCGCCGCCATAATGCCGCCTTCAGGTTCGTCACGGGGACCCCCATCAGTGCCGTCTCAACATCGCTGGCGCCCAGATGCTTTTCTTCTTCGTTACTCAAGGTTTCATCTCCAGTGCAGTGAAGCAGGCATTTCGTTCGTCGAGTTATCAGATGACTCCGGCAAAGGCGAAGGGAAGAGCAGCCGCGGACGCAACCTGCGCCGCACCCAGTATGTTCTGCCAGAGCTGCGAACCGCCGATGATTCTCTCCGGAACGAAGATAGTATCGCCGGGCCGCATATGGAGGTCCATGAAGCTATTGCTTACCCAGCTATTGCCCATTGGCACAATCGACCCATCAGCGCGGAGCACATAGATTTCCTTCTTGTCGCCCGATCGTGTCGCGCCGCCCGACTTTCGCAAATACCAGCCGAGATTCTTTCCGGGGGCATAGTTTATTGCGACTGGGTTGTATACCTGGCCGCTGACTGCTACGAAATCCAGCCGCTTCGGTATGAGCAGGGTATCGCCTGCGCGCAGCTCAATATCGGCAGGCGTATTCTCCCATCGGCTGATGTCGGAGGAGATGTTGATCACCAGACGACCACCAACGGGCTGACTGCGAAGGTTCGCGAGAATCTCCTGGCGCTGCATCTCAAGTGACTTTTGCATGTCCTGCGCTGTCTGTGAGCCGGTTATCGTCCCCGGACTCACCACGACCGGCGTATTCTCGATTCGACGGATCATCTGCTCGCGAGCTAGCTCATTCTGTTGGCGGACCTGTATCCGTTGCAAAACGGCTGCGTACGGATACGCTTCCTTTCGGAAACCTCCCGCCCGCTTCAGCACGGCGCTAAGCCGTTCTCCGTCTCGGATTCCGTAGCTGCCGGCATGTTCGACCTCGCCGCTTATCGTCACCGATGCACCGATGTCCTGCCAGCCGGCCAAGCGTCGAATACTGACGACATCGCCAGGCTTCAGAGCAACATCAGCGCCTTTGTCGCCATCGAGTGCTTTCTGTACAGCCACTTCGCTGTGGTCGACCAGTACTTTCTGGCCATTCTCAACAATGTAGCTGGAAAGGTCGGCCTCATCGCGAAAGGCGCTACGCCTGAATCCGCCCGCCATCCCAACCAATCCAGCCACAGTCATCCCTTCAGACATCGGGTAACTGCCGGGGCGAATGACTTCTCCGTCAATACTAACCCTGGGGGAATCGATCTCATATCTACCGTAAATGCGAACTAGATCAAATGGATGAAGCGGAATTGACTCGTTACCGATAAATACGTCGGGCAAGTTGATGCTGATGGTCTCTGGCCGGAAGTCAGGCGGCTGCAAGCGAATAAGTTCGGCGTGATCGGAAGGTTCCGGCATTACGTCCTGATAAGAGTGCAGAAGATCATTAATAGTCATCCCATCACGATAGGGGTACTTACCTGGATGAAAGACATGCCCTTCAAGATAGACTGCCTGCGCATTGTAAGGCAGAATCTGCGTGATTACGACGTTGTCTCCGTCCCGTACCTTGAAAGCAGCAATCTTCTCTTTCACCTCGTCCTGGTCGTCAGGTAACTGCAAGCTGAACATAGTGCGGCTTTGATGAGCTTCAATTCGTTCCACATTGATCTGTTTCAGGCTCGCAGAAACCAACACTCCTCCAGCAAGGTCGAGTACCTGGTTCAATCCCTGCTCACCGTTGAGCTCGTAAATCGCGGGACGACGCACCACGCCTTCAACCGAAACCTGCGGCCCTGCCGGCGGCACAAGGATGGTATCGCCGGGTAGCAGCCGGTCGTCGTTCGAACGTACGCCTCGCAGCAAAAAATCATAAAGGTCGACTTGACGGATTAGTTGTTTGCCGCGGTATTGGCGCAGGATTCGCAGCGATCCGCGGTCGGTCGGGCCACCGGCCGCGTACAAGGCGCTCAGGGGCGTAGAAAGAGAACTAACGTCATAGGCTCCAGGCCGCTGCACGTCACCTACCACATACACGCGCACTGTGCGCAGCCGCCCCAGGGATATTTCAACGTGCTCACCCTGAAACTGCGTATCGAGCGCCTTTTGAATTGCACTCTGCGCCTGTTCGATCGTCATTCCGTCAATCATGATCGTGCCCGCTTCAGGGAGCGCAATCTGGCCTTGACGATCGATGATTCTGCTCAAGCGGTTCGACTGGCCGCCCCACATATTCACTATCAGGTTATCCCCAGACCCAAGAACATAATCGGGACCGGCGGGGAGATCCATCGGCAATTCGTTCGCGTTTCCCGTGCCAATAAGAAAGGCATCACTGCCGAATCGGCGCAATTTCGTTTCCCGGGCGGGGAATTGAGAATAAAGATCCGACAATGAGGGCATGTTCACGTACGGGCTAAGTCGACGCTGAGCCTGCGAATCGTCCGGGTTTTCATAAGGAAGGATCTGAGCCGGGGAAGGTTTTGGCGCCTGACGTCCAGTTACTGCTGTGGAAGGAGCATTTCCCGTATTCGAAAGATTCGAGTTAAGCGCGCCCAGATCGATGGTATAGCCACGCCTGAGTAGTTCTTTGGTAGCCAAGTCGCGTAGGCTGAGATCCTGGCGTATGCGCGTATAGATCGCTACATCGCTGATTGTACTTGGATCCACCCCGGACTGTTGCGCAACCTGGATCTTAATAGTGTCCAGGATATCCGGCTCCTGCTCTAGAATGCCGACTATCTGCTCTGGAGACATCGTCTGCTGGTTCGGCGTCTGTCCCGGCTGCTGGCTCGGCGTTTGCCCCGTCTGCTGGCTCGGCGTTTGCCCCGGCTGCTGGCCCTGCGTCTGATCCATCTGCTGATCCGGCGTTTGCCCCGGTTGCTGATATGGGGACTGATCTCCCGGTTGATCCTGAGTCTGGGCTCCAGCACCAGGGATCGCGAAAAGGCCGCAAAGTAATACGAGCAATCCTGAGGTACGCAATAGGCCACAGGTCCGGTTCGATCGCGATCCGGAGTTACAAATCCAAGGGGTATCAAACATGACTTTGTTCATCCTTTGACGTTTGAGAAACACATCTGGCCTTTAATACTCCTGGCCGCCGTAAGGTCGATGAGGCAAAATATCTCACGTGTCTAAGACACTGTGTTGACACAGTATTTGCACCACGAGAGGCTATTGTTTCTTCAACCTTCGAGAGTTGTGCGGGTTACGTCCCCGTCCCCTCAAAGATCACGCCGATGGTGCGCAGAATGATATTGAAGTCCAGCCAGATGCTCCAGTTGTCGATGTAGGTCACATCCAGCGATACATAACTGGCGAAGGAGGGATCCTGGCGCCCCTGTACCTGCCACAGGCCGGTGATCCCCGGCGTCACGTCCAGCCGCCGCAGGTGGCTGAGCTTATACTCCTTCACCTCGCTGGCGATCGGCGGACGCGGGCCCACGATGCTCATCTCACCCTTCAACACGTTAAAGAACTGCGGCAACTCGTCCAGTGAATACTTGCGCAGAAAACGGCCCAGCCGGGTGATGCGGGGATCGTTGGATATCTTGAACAGCACCCCGTCGCGCTCGTTCATGTGCAGCACGTCGGCCCGCCGCTGGTCCGCGTCACGCACCATGGTGCGGAACTTGATGCAGCGGAATACCCGGCCCTTCTTGCCGATGCGCTCCGACTCGTACAGAACCGGCCCCGGTGAATCCAGCTTCACCGCAATCGCGATGATCAACAGAAACGGCGAAAGAACCATCAACAACAGACCGGAAAACACAAAATCAAACACCCGCTTGAACAGCAGCCCCAACTCGGGAACCTGGCCGCAGTGCAAAGGAATGGTCGGAAACTGCCCGATGTACTCGATGGGGCTGTTCCAGGCCAGCCCGTCGTACATGTCAGGAACCAGGCGCAGATCCACGCCGTGGACGCGGGCCTGCTCAAGCACGTTCTGCACCTGCCCGCGCTCGCACGGCGAGGTAAAGAAGATCTCGTCCACAAACTGCTTGCGGGCGTGCTGGAAAAGCGTCTCAAGCGTGCCCACAATCTCGCCGGAGACCGCCGTAAAGCGCGGATTCGATCCGGGAAATTCAATGAATCCCTTGAAGGTGTAACCCAGATGACGGATACTCTCCAGATGATGGCGCAGAGCGTGCGCTTCCGGCCCGGTGCCCACGATCAGCACATTGCGCGTGCCCACCCCGCGCTCGTAGCGATGATAGAGAACAACCCGATATACAAACCTGCGCAGGCCCAGCAGAATGGCTACCAGCCCCACCGTAATCAGCACAATGCTGCGCGGAATGTCGTCGGCATGAAGCACGTAGAGCGCCCCGGTAAGCAACAGGCCGGAAGTGAAGCAGGCCTGCAGGCTCAGCCGCTGCTCGTGCAAGATATTGGTCAGCCGCGTCGGAGAATACAACTGCAGCCGCTTGCTGGTAACCATCAGCACCATCGTAAATCCGCACAAAAGCGCCAGCAGAATCCACATCGGGCGGCCATGAATCAGCGTTCCCTGCCAGAAACCCTTCGCCCCTTCAACCAGCCCGGTGTGAAACTTGTACATCGTGGCAACCATCGCCGCACTCACAATGGAAATTACATCCAGCACCATCCACAGCCTAGCCGTGCCCCGCGCCCCACGCGCGGGCTCTCCCGCCAGGCCTCCCTCCCATTCATGGGAAGAAGCCATCGACGCCGATAGCCTTTGCCAGAATTCAGAAGTCGCCATTTGCGTATCGCAGACCTCAGTTGATCGAAACCGATACCGATTCAGCGATTTCGTTCATTGGTTGCCGCCGATCTTGAATGTCGTAATCTCCGCAGCCAACTGCTCCACCTTGCAGTCCAGACTTTTCAAATTGTTGTCCAGGTTCCTTATGTGATCGCGAAATTCGTCGAGATTAACTACATGTGGATCCTCTCGATTCACGCCTCTCAGAACCGTTCGCATCGCGTCGCGCGTGAGGTCAGATACGCTGCGTGCACCGGTGAGAGAGCAGAGGTGTCTCAGTGCCGAGTACTCCTCTTCAGAGAGACGAACACTAATCATTCGTGAACGCGGTTTCATCACTGTCATGCTGGTTCAAACTCCTGTTGAAGATACAGGGCCGTCCTTGATTACTCGAGGAAACCTGAGAGTAATTCCTGTGAAGGTGAAGGCAATACTGAGTGGGTTCTCAATAAGTCGAGATTTGGGTGTCAAATCAGGGCAGGCTTCGCCCCCCTAAGTCCCAAGCACCTTGCCCGAGTCTTAGCCGGAGAAGATGCGTTTGCTGGACGAGTGGAGTAGTGCGTTGTCTGAGCACTGACTATGTACCGAACTCGTCGTTCGCATGAACTGATTGGTCTAAAAATAGCAGGTCCGCATTAAGGATGCAAGAGAATATGAAAGACAGATGCTTGACAAACTTGATGCTGGGCAATTCTCTCTATATTGTTCATGTTCTGTATCTTAGTCTATAGGCTAGGTGTTGGTGCGATATCCAACGTAAGACAAAACATGCCACTTTTAGGGGATCGCTAGTGCAACAGATATGCCAGTCCTTGCCGCGCTGAAATGACAAGTGCAACCGGCTAACCTGCCCCCTGAATTCATCCATTTGGGGATGCGATTTGGACGAGAGGATGAGCCTACGAGCCGGAACAAACACGCGGAAGCACAGAAGATAAAACGCACGCGCACAGCCGGCGCGCGTGAGCCGGTTCAGCATGATTTCAAGAAATGGCCGAGCGGCTATGGGCCCAAGGCCCTGGGAATGCCGCTCAGCTTCGGCGCCAGCCGCGTTCCAGCCCGCCGGCGAGAACAATCGCTTCCATCAGGGTAATTGTTTAATCACGGCTGCGGCGCCGGTTGGATCGAACTGATTCTGCCAAAGTAGTGCCGCTCCACCATCATGCAGAAGATATGTTCGAGCGCCAGTTGTGCCTGCTGGATGTACATGGTCACATCGGAGGGAATGCAAATGCAATAATCGCAAAGAGGCGCCATCCTGCCGCCCGTTCTTCCGCACAATCCGATGGTCGCAATGCCCATCCTTCTCGACAGCTCCATCGCACGCAGGACATTAGGCGAGTTTCCTGAAGTTGAGATGCCCATAAACACATCGCCAGCCTGGCCCAGCGCCTCAATCTGGCGCGCAAAAATGCGCTCGAAGCCATAGTCGTTTCCGACCGACGTCAGGATTGAGGAATCCGTTGTCAGCGCCACCGCGCGCATCGCCGGCCGGTCTTCGCAAAGGCGGCCGACAAACTCTGCCGCCAGATGCTGCGCATCCGCAGCGCTGCCGCCGTTGCCGGCAATCATCAGTCTATGACCGGATTTCAATGCGGAAGCGGTTCTTTCCACCGCCTCTCCAAGTGCAGCCCGGAGCGCGGAGTCTGCCGCCACCGCCTGCAGAACGGCCATCCCCTCCGCCAGTTTCTCCTGGATAAGATCGCTTATGGAACCCTCCATGCCTGCACTCCTCCAGCCGTGAAGTGACACCCATAGGCCATGCCCGACGCGTGATTGGCGCGCAGGGCCGCGGCCACTTTATCCTTGTGGATCGGATCCGTCAGGAACATCATGAACCCGCCGCCGCCCGCTCCGGATATTCTTGCGCAATGCGCGCCGGCGTTCAGGGCGCAGGCATACAGGCGCTCGATCTGCTCGTTAGTAATCTGGCTGGCCATTCTCTTCTTGGATTCCCAACTGCTGCGCAGAACCTCATGCAAAAGTTGAAAATCCCCCCGAAGCAGGCACTCTTTCATGCGAAACGCCTCTTCCTTGATTGAGTGCATGGCGTCCAGAGCTATTTCGTTTTTATTGCGCACGTTACGTGACTGTTCCTCGATGATGTCCGCCGAGGTGCGCGATTTGCCCGTGAAATACAAGAGCAGCGAAGCTTCAAGTTCCGAGACCACCCAGTCTTTCACGCGTAGCGGGTTCACCAGCACGCGGCCATTCTGGCCAAACTCCATAAAGTTGAAGCCGCCAAAAGCGGCCGCATACTGATCCTGCTTTCCGCCCTGGAGTCCGGCCTCCACGCGCTCGATCACAAAAGCCGTATGCGCCAGTTCGTAATCGCCGAGCGGCAGATTCAACCATTCCGCGTACGCCGCCAGCATCGCCACAACCAGCGTGGAAGAGGAGCCAAGGCCGGAACCTGCAGGCACATCCACGCGGGTGCTCATGCGCAGGCTGAGAGCTTTGCCGCCATTGAAGTTGCGGACCACGTGGTTGTAAACGGCCTTGAACAGATCCAGGCGGCCATCGTTCTCAAGCTCAGCCTGTGCGGGGTAGGCAGCGCTCTCATGCAGATCGGCAGACTCAAACTCGATACTGTTCGTGTCCAGCGGCTGCAATGCCGCATAGGCGTAATAATCGATCGTTGCGTTCAGAATCGCACCGCCGAATTGATCGCAATAGGGAGAGACGTCTGTGCCGCCTCCTGCGAGCCCAAGACGCAACGGCGCTCTGGAACGGATCAACATAAAGTCTGCACTGCAAAGCCAATTCTCTTGTTGATTCTAATTGGCTGCCCCCCAGGGATTCGAACCCCGATATGCTGATCCAGAGTCAGCTGTCCTACCATTGAACGAGGGGGCAGCAAGCGTAATGCCAGGCTGGTCTTGCGGCCGTATTGGCTTGGGCCCCGGCAGGACGCCGGACCGGAAAAGCCAACCTGTTCATCATAAGTGCATTCCCAACCGGGGTCAAACCCGCAGAGGCCCCGTCATGCCGCTTGCGCGTCTCCGCGGAAGTAGCGCGTCTTTCCTGTTTGATTGCAGCGGTGAAGAGGATGTCTGTACCATGCCGGCCGCCCCAGTTGCCGATCTTGAAACCTGGGATCCAAAAACCGCGCAGCCGCTGAACGGTTCTTCCCTATTCCCGAGTCTCAATTCCCTGTCTGCCGTTCCCTGCCCTTCTTACTCCTCCCGCAACACCTGCAACGGCCTCAACCCGAGAATCCGGTAACTTGCAATCCATCCCGTGGCTGTTGCCAGTACCGCCGTTCCCACCAGCGCAATCGCCGTCGCTCCCCACTCGATTTGGAACGCAACATCCAGCCGGCGCAGCAGCACACGGGTCAGCAGGTTGGCAAACACCACTCCCACCAATCCCGCCAGCAGTCCCAGCACGCTGAACTCCACGCTGAAGGTGCGCACAATCCTCATCCTTGTCGCCCCCAGCGTTTTCAGCACCACCGCCTCCTGCATTCGCCTGAAGCGAGTGCTGGCAATGCTCGAGGCCAGAATCGTCAGCCCGGCCAGAATCGAGAAACCGGCCAGCAGCCGCACCACAAACGTAACCTGATCCACCACGCCCTCGATCCTCACCAGGACATCGGCCACGTTGATGACGGTAATGGTCGGATAAGCGGTAAACAGTTCCCGCTCGATCGTTGCTACCTGTTTGGGATCAATGTGTACGCCCCCGTACCAGATCGCCGGCTGGTCCTTCAGTTGCCCTGACGGGAGCACGAATTCGACCCGCCCCCCCAGATGCTGTCCGTCGGCCCGGTAGATTGCGCCCACCTTCAGCGCACGCGAGGTTCCGCCAATCTCCATTTCCACCGCCGAACCCACGCCCATATGCAGCCGCCGCGCCGCGCCTTCACCCACCGCCAGTTCGGCCGCGCCCGAGTCCTTCCACCATGCGCCCTGCGTCACCTTGTCGCCCTCGGGGGGCGCATCGGCCCAGGTCAGCTCGGCCTGCTCCAGCATCCGCCGCGGATAATGCTGCCCCTTTAGCTGTTCTACCGGCTGTCCGTTGATGGAAACGAACCGTCCCGGCACCATGGGCATCAAATCCAGGGCCTGGCTCACTCCCGGTCTGGCGGGCGAAAAACTTCCGCACTCCGGCAACTTCGTCCGTCGTCACGTCAACGAGAAAAATATTGGGCAATTTAGGCGAAGCCGTCTCCCGCAACTCGCGCAGAACCTGCGCCTGCATCAGGTAAACCGCCAGAATCAGCATGACCCCTGTGCCCAGCGAGGCCAGCACCGCCGCCGACTGGTTTCCGGGCCGGTAAAGATTCGCCAGGCCGTGCCGCAGCGACGAAGGCAGCCGCAGCCGGACGCGATCGAGCAGGAAACGCAATGTCCACAGCGCCACCGCCGCCAGCGCCAGCAGAACCACCAGTGCAATCGAAAACATGACCGCAAACCAGGTCCCCACCTTGGCTGAGTCCGATAGCGCCCAGGCAATTCCTCCCAGCGCCGCCACCACCGCCGCAGCAATGGCCAGTTGCAGCCGCCGCGCCCACCACTTCGCCAACCAGCCTCGAATCCCTTCCGGCCCCGATTCCACCAGCCTGCGCAGCACCAGCACCGGCCGCACCGCGCGCACGTCCAGCAGTGGAGGCAGGCAGAACAGCAGCGTCGTCAACAGACCCGTTCCCAACCCCGCCAGCGCCGACTGCCAGGGAAAATTCATCACAATGTGCACTGGAACCAGATTCCCGAACGCAGCCGGAAGCGCCGCCATCACGCCCACGCCGGCGGCCACGCCCAGCACGCCTCCGGCCAGCCCCAGGCCCAGCGTCTGGAGCAGAAATATCCGCAACAAATCACCCGATCCAGCGCCCACTGCCTTCAGAATCGCCAGCATGTCCATCCGCTGTTCCAGGTGCGCGTGCATGGCCATGGCCACGCCGATCGCACCCAGCACCATCGCCACCAGGCAGATCAAACTCAGAATCGCTGTCGCATTATCCAACCCGCGGCTCAGAGCCGGGTTGCCCTCGCGAAAGTCCATCACCTGCGCATCCGGCAGTGCTGTTTCCAGTTGTCCTCGAATCGCCTCGGCCTCAGCATTGGCAGAGAGCCCACCCGCCGCCTTCTCCGGCAGCTTCACCAGCAGGCGCTGGCTCGCCCGGCTTCCAGGCGCCACCAGGCCGGTCCGCGCCAGAGCTGCCTGCGAAATCATCACCCGAGGCCCAAACCCGGTACCGGCCGTGATCCGGTCCGGCTCCTGCTTCAGCACTGCCGCAATCCTGAAGTTCAGCCCTCCCAGCCGCAGCGTCTCGCCGACTTTCGCATTCAGCCGGATCAGAAACTCATCAGCTACCACCGCCGAGTCACCGTCGAGAGCCTGCTCCAAACTCATCGCCGGCTCCAGCTCGGCCGTCCCATAATACGGATACTCGCTCGGATCGACCGCCTTCAGCGAAACCAGCAGCGGCACCGGATCCGGCGGCACTGAGGCCATTGAAATGGTCTCGGTCACCCACGTAGAACGAAGTCCTGCTGAACGAAGTCCTGGCGAACGAATTCCATTCGAGCCTGCCGCACCACCGTGCGAGTTCAGAATCGCCGCAATCTTGCTCTCTTCCTCCGCCGTGGGCGGATGAAAAATCCGTGCGCTCAGGTCTCCCGCCATCAGCGATCGCGCCTCGCCAGAGAGCGTCTTCCGGAAGCTGTCGCTCAACCCGCGCACTCCCACGAGCGCCGCCACGCCCACCGCCACCGACAGCACCACAAACCCGAATTTGCCCGGCGCGGACTTCAAATCCCGCCAGCCAATGGCTCCCGCGCGCTTCCAGCTCAATGCCCGCTTAGCCATTCCGGCCTCGCACTACCGCTAGGTCTCTATAAAGAAAGCCGGGATTCTTGAAGGGTACTGGCTTCAGCCTGTACGTAGACTCGGGATTCTTGAAGGGTACGGGCTTCAGCCCGTGCGTAAACTCAGCCGAATCGATGAGGGCTTTAGCCCCTGAGGCTTGCTTTTCGGGACTATCACTCGTGGCCTCCGCCGGTTGCCCCGCATGCGGCCCGTTGAACGGCAGCGTGTCTTCCACCACCATGCCGTCCTTCAGCACAATCTTCCGGTCTGCCCGGCTCGCCACCTCCGGGTCGTGCGTCACCAGCACCAGCGTCGTCCCCGACTTCTTGTTCCGCTCCAGCAGCAGGTCCAACACCAGCCGACCATTGGCTGAATCCAAGTTCCCCGTTGGCTCATCCGCCATCACAATCGGCGGTTCCACCACAAACGCCCGCGCCAGCGCCACGCGCTGCTGTTCGCCTCCCGAAAGCTGCACCGGGTAGTGATCCACGCGCTCTTTCAGGCCCACCTCGTCCAGCAGCCGCCGCGCCTGTTTCAGGCCGCTGCCTTCCACATTCAACTCGTAGGGCAACAACACATTTTCCAGGGCCGTCAAGGTCTGAATCAACTGGTAGGACTGGAAGACGAACCCGATCTTCCGCCCTCGCACTGTGGCCAATTCAGCCTCGGCCAGGTTGTGAATCGGCGCTCCATCCAGCCATATCTCTCCTGAGCTCGGCGTATCCAGGCCCGCCAGCAATCCCAGCAGCGTACTCTTCCCGCTCCCGCTCGCCCCTACAATCGCCACAAACTGCCCGGCAGGAATCGTGAGCGAAATCCCTTTCAGAATCTCCACCCGCCGTGCCCCGTTTTGTATCCACTTGCTCGCATCCCGAACTTCAATCACTCTGCCTCCCCATGCTCATCGCCCTGGTCTCAAATCTCGGTAATGGGTCAGTTTGAAGGGTACGGGCTTCAGCCCGTACGTAAACCTGGCAATATAAACGCGGGCTTTACAGGCTGCGGAAAAACTCGAACCGGAGGGAGGCGGGGGTTTCAACCCCCGCATAAAGCCTGCAAAATCAACGAGGGCTTTAGCCCCGGAGGCACGCTTTCCGCCAATTTCATTCGAAATCTCGAGTTATTCCGCAGCCTGTTTAGCCCCTGAGGGAATGCTCCTTCAAACTGACCCACTACCCAAATCCCTGATCACTGAACCGTGCCCCTGCTTTTGACTACACTATAGGTGTGGACGTTCGCCGCGCGTTTCTCGTTTCAATCTGCCCGCTGATCCTGGCCGCCCCTCTACTGGCCGCCAACCCGCACATCCTGGTATGCTACGGCGACAGCATCACCGCCGGCCACGGCTTGGGCGACGGCCAGTCCTTCCCTGACGCTCTGCAGCGGCAACTCGACGCCCAGGGCTACCACTACAAGATCGTCAACCAGGGCGCCAGCGGAGCCACCACCAAAGATGCCGTCGCCGGCCTCTCATCCATCCTCAGCCTTCATCCTGAGATCGTCATTGTAGAATTCGGCGGCAACGACGGCCTGCGCGGCCTGCCTCTCGATCAGACCCGCCGCAACCTCGATCAGGTCCTGACCACGCTCGAAGCCGCGCACATCAAAATTCTGCTCGCCGGCATCACCCTGCCTCCCAACTACGGGCCCGACTACATCCAGTCCTTCGATCGGCTCTTCAGCTCGCTGGCCACGCGCCATCACGTCGCCTTTGTGCCCATGATCTACAAGGACCTGATCCATGTCCCCGACACCATCCAGCAGGACGGCATTCACCCCACCGCCAAGGGCTCCGAGATCATCGCCAAAACGCTGCTCCCTGTGCTGAAGCCGCTGCTGCGCAAGTGACAGAGATCAGCCGGTCCCTCGGCGATTCGACCGTTCCCTGCCCCCTGGCCCCTGCCTTTTTCACCCCATCACCAGCAGCGGCTGAAACAGCGTTCCAGCCACCCTCTTGGCGATCCCAACAAGTTCCCGCTGTCCGGCAAACACTTTCACCATTGGCGCCTGGGAAAACTCCGGCAGGTTAGCCTGTGCTCCGTTTCGCAACCGTCCCAGCGCATGTGCATCGCCGGTAACATTCGGCATCTCCGGCAACAAACTCCGCGGATGCACGCACAACAATTCCAGTGCCTCTGCGTTTCCGGCCGCCGCCTCCAACTCCTCGAGGGTGTGCGCCCGATCGAGCGTGAACGCCCCGGCCTGGGTGCGCCGCAGCCGGTTCAAATGGGCGCCGCAGCCCAGAACCTGCCCCATTTCGTGCGCTATGGCACGCACATAGCCTCCGGCGCTGATGCTCATCGTGAACTCAGCCTCAGCGCCCTTGAGAGCAACAATCTGAAACGAAGAGATAGACACCTTGGCCGCTTTCAATTCCACCGCCTTGCCCTTACGCGCCAGTTTGTAGGCCGGCGTGCCTGCAATTTTCTTGGCTGAGTAAGGCGGCGGCATCTGCTCCATCTCGCCATGGAACCGCGCGGCCGCCGTCCGCACCTGTTCAAGCGTCAGCGCTGGCCCCATCTCAGGCCACAGGTCCGGCCCCGCGGCCCGGCCATCGGCATCGTATGTGTCCGTAGAGAATCCGAAGCGGATCGTCCCGGCATAGCTCTTCTCAGAGGAAGAAAAATACTGCGCCAGGCGCGTATATTTGCCCAGCAGCAGCGGCAGCACCCCGGTCGCCATCGGGTCCAGGGTCCCCAGATGCCCAATCGACTTTTCCCCAGTGATTTTTCGCAGCCGGCTCACCACATCGTGGCTGGTTATCCCGCCGGGCTTCTCGATTACCAGTAACCCATTCACGCTTTTCGTCCGTTCCCTTCATCAAATGTAGAGCATTTTCACACTGTACGTTTCACCGCCGCGCCCCTGGCCTTCCAGCCAGGCAAAAAGACTACGGCTGTAACTGCTTCCCGCCGCATAGAAGAGGCAAGGCCCCGGGCCTAGAGCCTGCTATGAACTATTGGGTGGGCCGCGCAGATCTGCGTTCTTTCCTGGGGGCTGAAGCCCCCGGCTCCCTCCGGCTTCGCGATCTACAACTGTCGAAAGGAGAGATTATTCAGCTATTGCCAACTATCCTTTGCCAACCGCCGCAAAAGCCTCCTATCCTGATGGATGATGGAATTGGAACTCGGCCACGTCCGGAAACCGGTTCAGCAACTGCGCCAATCGCTGAAGAGTCTGCCCAGTAACCCTGCAATGAAGGAGGTCCACGATCTGCGCACACGCGCGCGCCGCGTTGAAGCGATCGTCGCGGCGCTGATGCCCGGCAACGACAGGCGGGCACGCCGCTTGCTGAAGACCCTCAAGCCGGTGCGCAAGGCGGCCGGCAAAGTACGCGATATGGATGTACTGGCTTCCAAAGCTCTCAGTCTTGCCGGCCGCGGCCACGACGATTCCGTGGCCCGACTGCTCGAACACTTGCAGGCTATGCGCGTCGAAAGCGCCGGCCAACTATTGAAAACGCTTGCCAGGCAACGGAAGGATGCCCGCCACGAACTGAAGCAATTCTCCAGGCAGATAGGAAGGCGCTTCAGCGCAAAGAATCCTCGTGCCTCTGCCGGGACCACCTGCAATCAGCCCCATGCCGGCGCGGCCATCAGCCTGATGGATGAACTTAGCCGCTGGCCCGCTTTCAACGCGGAAAATCTCCACGCCTTCCGCATCAAAGTGAAGGAGCTGCGCTACGTGATGCAACTGGCTGAAGATCCGGACCTGAAGTTCATGAATGCTCTGGAAAAGGTGAAGAGGCAGATTGGCGATTGGCACGACTGGCAGCAACTGGGAGAGATTGCGGGAAATGTGCTCAACCGCAGTAAAGACCGCACAGCGCTCAAGAAGATCCAGGAGATCGGAACCGGGAAGTTCAACCGGGCGTTAGCCGCGGCTTATGCGCTTAGAAGACGCTATCTGAGCGCCTATGCCGATTTCGCTGTTTCTGAACCTTGAAGCCAAAGCCGGCTTGCGACGATTTAATTCAATCCCACGCGCGAGACATTCAAAATCCGCCCGCCGCCGGCTGCCTAACCAGCGTGAGAAACTCCGTTCGCGTCTCTTTCTGCCTGAAGCAGCCCACCATCGCCGAGGTCACCGTAGACGAGTGCTGCTTCTCAATTCCGCGCATCATCATGCACAGGTGCCGCGCCTCAATGACCACGCCCACCCCCTGGGGCGCAATCGCCTCCTGAATTGCGTCCGCAATCTGCCGGGTGAGCCGCTCCTGCACCTGCAGCCGCCGCGCAAAAACCTCCACCAGCCGGGGAATCTTGCTCAGTCCGATGACCTTGCCCTTGGGGATGTAGGCCACGTGCACCTTGCCGAAAAAAGGCAACATGTGGTGCTCGCACAGTGAGAACATCTCGATGTCCTTCACGATTACCATCTCGTCGTAGTCCACATCGAACATCGCTCCGCGCAGGATCCCCATCGGATCCTCGGCGTAGCCCTTGGTCAGGAAGGCCATCGACTTTTCCACCCGCGCAGGCGTCGAAGCCAGTCCGTCGCGGCTCGGATCCTCGCCCAGCCGGCTCAGAATCTCGCGATACATCTCCTGCGTGCTGAACCCGCTCAACCCTTCGTCCATCTCCACTGCCCTGCGAATCGGCTTGCTCACTGCAATCGGCTGTGCCATTCTGCTCATCCTCTCACCCTGGGGAAATTGGGTGTTCTACGTATTCCAAGCTTTTCGAATCATCTACGCACAAAGATTCCTTAGCTTGCGTCATAGCACTGGAAAAAGTTATTCTCTGTCTCTTCCACGCGAACATATTCCAGCTCACCGGCCGGCATCGCGTCTTTCAACAGTCCAAATACGGCCCTGCATAGATTCTCAGTGGTCGGCACGCGATTGGCAAAGAGCGGATCGAGATTCAGGTTCGTATGGTCAAAGCGTTCCGTTACTCTTTTTCGCACCACTTCATCGAGCGCAGCCAGATTCACCACCATGCCGGTTTCCAGGCCCACCGGCCCGCCCACCAGCACTTCAACAACGTAATTATGTCCGTGCCCATGCGGGTTGTTGCACTTCCCATACGCTGCCCGGTTCTCTTCCGGCGACAATGCATCGGAATGCAGCCTATGGCTGGCGCTCAGCATGTAGCGGCGGCCAAAGTAGGCCCTCATGCCTCACCCCGGTATTCAGCGAATGTTTCCGGCGTCTCGTAGATTCGCACGCAGGTCAGCCGCGCCCCGCCTGCCGCGGCGATTTCGGGCTCCAGCCGCGTCCACGCCGCAATGGCAATGTTCTCAGTGGTCGGAATCAGCTTCCACTCGGCAAACTCCGGCGCTTCAAGGTTGAGATGCCGATGGTCATAAGCGGACAGGACCCTTCGCTCCATCACGTCCTTGAGCCACTTCAGATCGACCACAAACCCGGTCACCGGGTCCGGCTCGCCGGCCACCGTCACCTCGAGCGTGTAGTTGTGCCCGTGCCCGTTGCGGTTAGCGCAGCGGCCAAATACCTGCTCGTTCTTTTCAGCGGTCCAACTCTCGTTCCAGTAGTAATGCGAAGCGGAGAAGGTCGCCCGCCGCGTTAAAAAGATCATTTCGACCCCTTATTAAAGAAGATGCCTCAGACCGGTCCGTCGCTTCATCCTTTGAGCTTCTAGCCGCTAGCTTCTAGCTTTTAGCTTTTCCGCGCCCTAGAAGCCTTTTCGCTGGGTGAATGCCGTGAAAGCACGCAAAAACAGCTAGAAGCTAGAGGCTAGAAGCTAAAAGCTGCTTTTCAGGCCTTATAGCTCCGTCCCTTCCAGCTTACCTGTTTCAGAATCCGATGCTGAAACCAGCTCCGGTAAAGCAGCCCTACAAACAGCGGCAACCCCAACGGCGAAATTGCACAATCCACAAACGGAAAATTCGATTTCGCTACCCGGCTGTAAAACCGGAACAGGGTCCGCACCCACAGCAGGGCCAGGATCCACCCGGCGCCCAGCCACTCCAGCGAATGCGCTCCCAGCCGCGCATTCCAGAGCTCGGCAGCCAGCACCGGCAGCCCGAACAAAAGCAGAATATCCAGCGCCCGCCACAGCGCCATCGCCAATGTGTTGTCAAACAACAGGGCAAGATTCTTCGTCCACCCTTCGATCATCGCCGCCGTCGTCCGGTACATCCGGGTGGCCACTGCATCGTCAGCATATCGGAATCGCAGTCCCAGCCTGCGCCGCTTGGCCAGATAGGCCAGCTCCACATCCTCCAGCACCTTGTCTGCCACGCTGGCGTGACCGCCCAATCGCCGGTAAGCCTCCCGTTCTATAAGCAGGAATTGACCGTTTGCCGCGGCAATACGCTGGTTCGGATCGGAGACCTTGGCGGGCGGATAAGCCAGAGCCAGTTCGCAGAAGACCAGCGGCATCAGCGAGCGCTGCGCCAGCCCGTGCACAATCTGGCGAGGCGAATAGCTCAGCATCCCCGCCTTGTGGCGCTCCGCCTCGTGCATCGCACGGCGCAGGTTTCCGGGCTCGTGCAGCGTGTCCGCATCGGTAAACAGCAGCCACCGCCCCCTGGCGCGCGTGGCCGCCGTCCAGATGGCGTTTGCCTTGCCCGTCCACCCGGGCTCCAGCTTTCCCGCCTCCATCACCGTCACCCCGGAGAAACCGCGCGCGATCTCCGCGGTCCTGTCCGTCGAGTGATCGTCCACCACGATCAACTCCCAGTCCCTGCCCAGTTCGAAGATCTCCTCCGACTGGCTCACCAGCGACTGCAGGCACGCCCCCAGGCAATCCTCCTCGTCCCGCGCGGGAACGATGACGGTGAGCTCGATCAGTTGCTCCGGCTCAGGCTGCGCAAACACGGTGCCCGCGATCGTCTTGCCGGCCCACTCCCGCCAATCTACCGGCGCAGTCCCGCCGGCGGGTTCATCGGAGAGGCCAAGCACAGGTTTCCACCCGCCGCCTGCAGATGTTCCGCCCGAATCAGCTCGGTCTTTCCCCATCGTTCATCTCTCTTTCGTTCCTGCCCCGTCGCTCCGTATTATAAGTATGTGCGGTTTCCTCGTTCCCTCGCCTTAATTCTCATTCTGCCGCTGGCCCTTGTCGCAGCCTGCAACCGCGGCGCTCATCCCGCCCAGACCGGCAAACCCGCCCCTGATTTCACCGTCTCCGACGGCGTCACCACAGTCCACCTTGCCGGCTACCGCGGCCAGGTTGTGCTGCTCAACTTCTGGGCATCGTGGTGCGAGCCCTGCGTTGTTGAACTGCCATCGCTTCTCCAGCTTCACCACGACCGGCCCGATCTCGTCATCCTGGCGGTCAGCATCGACGAGGATCCCGACGCCTACACCCGCTTCATCGCCCGCCGCCACGTGGACCTGATCACGGTGCGCGACCCCGCCCAGTCTGCCGCCAAGCTCTACCACACCGACATGTGGCCTGAAACCTACGTCATCGACCGAAAAGGCATCATCCGCAGCAAGTTCGTCGGGCCCCAGGACTGGTCCGACCCTGAAATTCGCGCCTTCCTCAATTCACTTTAGGTTCAGTCCCATGGGCCTGGCGAGCAGCACGCTCCCGGTTTCCAAATCTGAACACTCTTTCGCAACCTGGGAATGTCTCTCCGCATAGACATCACGCACACGATCATTTGGCGACTGCGGTCTTGATATTATTCCCTTATGACCACGGTAGAGGTTCTCTATCGCTACAGCACACCACCCACTGAGAGCGTGTACTTCGCGCTGGCCGGCACTCGTGACGTTTATGGCATCCGCCGCGTCAGCATCGATCCGGACGCGCGCACTCTGCGCGTCGAGTTCGACGCCACACGCCTCAACGCCGCTACCGTCACCAGGCTCGTCCGCCTCACCGGCCTGGAGATCGCCGAGGAGCTGCCGCTGATTCCGCAGCCCTCCGCTCCCGCAGCCTGAGCGGCCGGATTGCGCCTCTGCGCGATCCCTGATAATCTGTCATTGGTTCCGCGTGGAATCGCCCTTGTGCGCCCGTAGCTCAGCTGGATAGAGCGACTGACTACGAATCAGTAGGTCGGGAGTTCGAATCTCTCCGGGCGCACCATCCTTCCCCGATTCCTCCGATCAGAATTCTTCCCAGGCGCGCGATTCGATTCCTGGTTGCGCTTGCCTTCATCCGCACCGGATTTTGCCGGGGACGATGCTCTCCATTGCATAAAAGAAAAAGAGCGAAGCGCCCATGCGCCTCGCTCTCTCTTTATCTGTCGCTTTAATCCGTCAGTACAGCCGGAAGTTCACCTCGACGTTCACATACACAGCCACCGGCGTCTTGCCGTCCCTCATCGCCGGCTTGAACTTGTATTTGCGAACCGCCTCCATGGCCTTTTCGTCCAGGCCCATTCCCAGCGCGCGCACGATATGCACATTTTGCGGATTTCCCTGGGCATCCACGATCAGGCCAACCAGGCAAACGCCCTGATACTTGGCCCGGCGCGCCTCGTCAGAGAACTCGGCCTCGGGCTGGAAGAGGGGAATCGGCGCCGAAACCCGGCCGCCAACCTGTGCCAGGCCTCCGCCCGTATTCCATCCCGATCCTGGCCCATAGCCAATTCCGTTTCCGGAGCCCAGCCCACCGCCGGTGCCCGATCCCATGCCCCCGCCCGAACCCGTCCCGTCCGAGAGAACCACGTTCACGCCGGTCTTCATGCCGATGGTCGGCAGATCCGGGTTGTCGGGCAGCTTGATGTCCTTCTGTACATCGATCGCCGACGGCATCTCGATCTTCGGCTTGTCGAACGTCTCCACCTGCGGAGGTACGATCGGATCCTTCTCAATGAGCGGCAGCTTCCCCTTGCTGGCGTCGATAATGCTGCGATCTCCACCACCGCCACCGCCACCATTCTTCTGGGCCGCCTTGGCCGCGTTGTAATCCCCCACGTCGATGTCGGTGGCAATCAATGCGGGCTTGTTCACCGTGTCGATGATCTTCTTGCCCACAAAAAACAGCACAATGATCAGAATCGCCAGGTTGACTGTCGTGGAGATCCCGATCGCCCATGGGTTGGGCTTCACCGCCATCCGGTCGGGCACCGGTATGGGCGTCGAGGTCAGTTCCAGCGGCGGCAGCTTGCGCGGGAAGAATACGTCCTGGATGCTCTCCCACAGGCTCACCCAGATCGGCTTCTCCTCAAATGTCCCGCCCATCAGGGCATTGAGAAGCTGATTGCCGTCGGTCAGGACCGCGGCAGCTTGCGATTCCGTGTTTAACTGCGTCAGTATGTCGTTTTGCATAATTGCGGCTGGTTCCGGTGCCATGGGCTCCCTGGCTTCCCGTTTGCCAGGGAGACTTCCCTCGTTCACGCCCAATGATCCATTATGCTTGACCGGCCCCGCACTTGTCTTGGCCCAGTTTCCGGCATTCTCCTGAGGGTCAAACTCCAGGGATTCAAATTCCAGGGATTCATAGTCCGGCCTGTTCATGGCTCCCATAAACAATAGACGAACCGGCGCCCCGGTTTGTTACCCAAAATCTCTTCCTAATCCGTTTACACTGGTGGAAGAACAAGTTTGCACCAATCCAGGGAGTCACGATGCCGCCAGCGCCGGAGTTGAAGGCGACCCTTACCTTACCGCAAACCGCCTTCCCAATGAAGGCCAATCTGCCTCAGAATGAGCCGCTTCGGCTGGCCCGCTGGGCCTCGATTCGCCTCTATCGAGGAGTTGCGCAAAGCCGGCCAGGGCCGCCCCGCCTACCTGCTCCACGACGGCCCTCCCTACGCCAACGGGCCCATCCACCTGGGCCACGCCCTCAACAAGGGGCTCAAGGATTTCGTCGTCAAATCCAAGACCATGGCCGGGTTTGACGCCCCCTACGTTCCAGGCTACGACTGCCACGGCCTGCCCATCGAGATCAAAGTAGACGAGAAACTGGGCCGCAAAAAGCTGGAAATGCCGGTCCCCGCCGTCCTGGAAGCCTGCCGCGCCTACGCCCAGAAGTACGTCGATCTGCAAACCGCCCAGTTTGAGCGCATTGGCTGCCTGGGCCGCTGGGAAACGCCCTACAAAACCATGTCGCGCGACTACGAAGCCCGGACTCTGGAGGCCTTTTACGGCTTCCTCGAGAAGGGTTTCGTCTATCGCGGCCTGAAGCCGGTCTACTGGTGCATCCACGACCGCACCGCCCTGGCCGAGGCCGAGGTCGAGTACGAAAACCACATCAGTCCTTCGGTTTACGTGCGCTACGCCATGCTTGACGACCGCTCCGCGGCAGACGAGACACTGAATCGGCTTCTGGCCAACTATCGGGTCTGGACGATCATCTGGACGACCACCCCTTGGACTCTGCCGGCGTCCCTGGCCGTGGCTTTCCATCCTGACTTCGACTACGTTGCGCTCAAGCAGGGCGCCGATGTGTACATCGTGGCCGAAGAACTGGCGGAGAGGGTGAAAGCCGCGTGCAAGCTGGAGGACGCGGTCCAGATTGAGCGCTTCAAGGGCTCAAAGCTTGACAGGGTGCATTTCCAGCATCCCTTCCTTGAGCGCACCGTCCTCGGCGTTCTCGCCACCTACGTTACCGCCGACGCCGGTACTGGCGCCGTGCATACCGCGCCCTCCCACGGAGCCGACGACTTCTCGACCGGGCAACGTTACAATCTTGATTCCACCTGCCGCGTGGATGCCGCCGGCCACATCCACGTCGATCCCGAAGCATGGCCGTTTGCCGCCCCGCCTGCCTTCGAGGGCATGAAAGTCTTTGCCGCCAATCCCGTGATCGTCGCCATGCTCGAAGAGCGTGGAGCCCTGATGGCCGGCGCACCGCTCGAGCATTCCTACCCCCATTGCTGGCGCTGCCACCACCCGGTCATCTTCCGGGCCACCGAGCAGTGGTTCATCAGCCTGGAAACGCCGGTAAAGTCAGCCCGGAACCGGGAAAAGAGCTTCCGCCAGCTTGCGATTGAAGAGATTGACAAGGTTGTCTGGGACCCGGCCTGGGGCAAGGAGCGCATCACCAACATGATCGCCACCCGCCCCGACTGGTGCATCAGCCGCCAGCGCATCTGGGGCGTACCGATTGCGGTGTTTATGTGCGAGGCCTGCAATCAGCCCATCATTAACCCGGACCTCAACCGCTCCATTGTGGATTTGTTCGAGCGGGAGGGAATCGAGGCCTGGCACACTAATGCGGCGGACAATTTGCTGACTGAGGGGTTAAAGGCCTTGCACGCATTGGAATGTGTCCCCTCAACATTCCGCAAGGAAACCGACATCCTCGATGTCTGGTTCGATTCGGGAATCAGCTGGTTCGCCGTTTGCGAGTCCGATCCCGACCTTAGCCCGGCCTATACCCTCTTCCAAAAGGGGGAAGGGCGAGGAGCCCCGGAGGTCTTGTATCTGGAGGGCGGCGACCAGCATCGCGGCTGGTTCCACTCTTCCCTGCTCACCTCGGTCGCCCTGCGCGGGCGCGCTCCCTATTCGCACGTCGCCACCGCCGGATGGACGCTCGACGAGCAGGGCCGCGCCATGTCGAAATCGCTGGGCAACGGAGTCGATCCGGTCGATATTGCCAATCGCATGGGAGGAGAAATCGTCCGCCTGTGGGTTGCTTCAGTGGACTTCCGTGAGGACATGGCGGCCAGCGAAAACCTGATGCTGCGATGCGCCGAGCTTTACAAAAAGCTGCGCAACACGTTTCGATTCCTGCTCGGCAATCTTGCTGGTTTCTCCCCGGAAACCGACCAAATCAAGGACCCAACGAAGTTGTTGCCGCTCGACCGTTACATGCTGGCCCGCACCCGCGACCTGACCGAGAAGATTCTGGGCTGGTACGCGGGCTTCGAGTTCCATCGCGTCTATCAGGCCGTGAACGAGTTCGCCGTCGTCGATCTGAGCGCTTTCTACCTCGACGTGCTCAAGGACCGCATGTATACCTTCGCGCCCACGAGCCACGAACGCCGCTCCGCGCAGACGGTGCTCTGGAAGATCACCGAGGCGCTGGTGCGCCTGGTCGCGCCCATCCTCAGCTTTACCGCCGACGAGGTCTGGGAGTATCTGCCTGCGGTCGAGGGCCGCGAAGCCTCGGTGCACCTGGCGCTGTTCCCGAAGCCCGAAGAGGTTTTCTCCGAGGACCCAACGAAGTTGCTCGAAGAGTGGAAACAAATCTTCGCCGTGCGCGACGAAGCTCTCCGCGTCCTTGAAGAGGCTCGTCAGAACAAGATCATCGGCAAGGGCCTTGAAGCCGAACTGGAAATCACCGCTTCCGGTAAACAACTCACCTTGCTCAAGCGCCACGCCGCGGGCCTCAAGGAAGTCATCAATGTCTCGGGCGTTCACGTGATCGAAGGCGCGGAATTGACTGTGAAAGCTCTGCCCGCCTCCGGCCATAAATGCGCCCGTTGCTGGAACTTCATGCCTGAAGTCGGCGACTACGGCATCTGGCAGAATGTCTGCACCCGCTGCCAGTCGGCGCTCACGGAGATGGGCATTGCGCGGCCCCAGCCAGCGGAGATCTCAAAGTGACCTTCACCGCGCCCCGCCGTCTGCCCTGGCTGCTCGGCCTCTCCGCGCTCGACTTGCTTGCCGACCGCCTTACCAAGACCTGGGTCAGCAATCACATCCCGCTGGGCGGTGCCATCCCTGTCATCCACCGCGTGCTCCGCATCACGCACTGGACCAACCAGGGCGCTGCCTTCTCGCTGTTCGCCGACTCGGCCTCGCCTGACACCGTTCGCTGGGTCCTGGTCGCCTTCTCGCTTCTCGCCGCGATTGTGGTCCTGGCGGTCATGATTCGCCTGGGCAACCGCATCACCCTCACTACCGTCGCCCTGGCCCTGGTCCTTGCCGGAGCGCTCGGCAACGTTCACGACCGCATCGCATACGGCTCGGTTATCGACTTCATTGAAGTCCACATCTTCAGCTACCACTGGCCTGATTTCAACATCGCCGACTCCTCGGTGGTGATTGGCGCGTGCCTGCTGATGCTGGATTCGCTGCTGCCCAAAAAGAGCGGTCAGGTATCGGAGAACAAGAATCGGGAACCCGTTTCCTGAGTTTGGCCGACCTTCACGCGAACATGGTTTCTTCGCCACGTTCGCCATCTCGCTTCTGGCAGCTATAATCGGCGCAACTGTTCCACAGGCTTTTGGAGCTGCGCTAGATGTCCTCACCAGGTTCCGAATCAAATCCTGTTTTCGTAGATGCCGGGTCGCCGAATCGCACTTCGCATCAGCGCTGGGTCATCTGCGCACTGCTGTTTCTGGCCACGGTGATTGCCTACGTGGACCGCGGCGTCATCGCCTATCTCGAGAAATTCCTCGAGGCTGTGATCCCGGGCCTGAACAGCGTCAATTACGGCCTCATTCTCGGCGCGTTTACGGCAGCCTATGCTATCGGCATGGTGGTGGCCGGCGGCCTCACCGACAAGCTGGGCACGCGCAAGGCGTTTGCCATCGCCATCTGCCTGTGGAGCGTGGCGGCCATGTTGCCGGGCGCGGCGACTTCGGTCATCACCTTCGCTATCGCCATGTTTCTCCTCGGCCTGGGAGAATCCGCGAATTTTCCAGCCTGCATCAAGACGATCGCGGAGTGGTTTCCCAAGTGCGAGCGCGCCCTGGCTACCGGAATCTTCAACTCCGGGGCCAACATCGGCAACATTGCCGTCCCCCTGTTGGTGCCTTTTCTGGTGGCCACGTTCAGTTGGCGCGGCGCCTTTGTCGTCACCGGAGCTTCGGGCTTCGTGTGGCTGATCTTCTGGTTGATCTACTATCGCCGGCCGGAGCAGAACCCGAGGGTTTCTCGGGCCGAACTGGCCTTTATCCTGAGCGATCCGGTGGAAGAGGTCGAGAGTGTTCCCTGGAGCCGCGTCCTGCCGTGCAAGGAAACCTGGGCCTTCGCGATCGCCAAGTTTCTTACTGACCCGATCTGGTGGTTCTATCTCTTCTGGCTTCCCCGTTATCTCCAGTCCACGTTCGGCCTGAGCCTTGCCGCCAATCGGCTTCCAGTGGTGATGGTGTACGCCATCTCCGCGGTGGGCAGCGTTGGCGGCGGATGGATCTCCTCCTCCTTGCTGAATCGGGGCAAGAGCCCCAACGTAGCCCGCAAGACCGCCATGCTGGTTTGCGCTCTGGCCGTGGTGCCGGTCTTCGCCGCGCCATTCATTCATCATCTTTGGCTGGTGGTGGGACTGGTGGGCCTGGCCACCGCCGCGCACCAGGGATGGTCGGCGACTCTGTTTACGCTCCCTTCAGACATGTTCCCCAAATCCGCGGTGGGCAGCGTGGTGGGCATCGGCGGCATGATGGGCGCCATTGGCAGCGTATTGCTGCAACCGGCCACAGGCTTGATCGTGAGCATGACCCACAGCTATGTGCCGCTGTTTGTGGTGGCATGCGCGGCCTACCCAGTGGCTTTGATCATCATCCACAGCATTTCGCCGAGGCTGGCTCCGGCGCGTATGGACAAGCAGATTGTGTGAAAATCGATTCATGCGACTCTCTTCTTCCATGCGCGCAGTAGTCGGCTCCGCGACTGTTTCAGCCGTTCTTTTCCTGGGGACAATCTGTCCGGCAAGCGCCCAGCGCCTGCCCACCACCGTTCTCCCTGAGCACTACACGCTCACCCTGACCCCGGACCTCAAAGCGGCCACGTTCGCGGGCCTCGAGCGCATTGAAGTCACCGTCAAAGAGCCGGTCAGGGCTATTACCCTCAACTCCGCCGAGATCGCTTTTCAGTCTGTGATTGTTTCGGCCGCCGGCCAGCAGCAAACCGCCGCCGTTGCTCTCGACAAGGAGAAGGAGCAGGCCACCTTTACCTTCCCCAACCCGATCCCCGCCGGCAAAGCCACGATCTTCATCGCTTACACGGGCATTCTCAACAACGAATTGCGCGGCTTCTATCTCTCTAAAACCGCGCGCCGCAATTATGCGGTCACCCAGTTCGAGGCTACCGACGCCCGCCGCGCCTTCCCCTGCTTCGACGAGCCGGCCTTCAAGGCTGCCTTCGACATTTCGCTGGTGATCGGCGCTGCCGATACCGCCATCTCCAACGGGCCAATCGTTTCAGATACTCCCGGCCCCGGCGCCGGCAAGCATACCCTCAAATTTCTCACCACCCCCAGGATGTCCACCTATCTCGTCGCTTTTCTGGTCGGCGACTTTCAGTGCACAGCAGGTGAGCAGGACGGCGTCGCAGTCCGCGTCTGCGCCACTCCCGACAAGGTCGCCCTCACGCCTTACGGTCTTTCCATTGCCAAATACGTGCTCCACTACTACAACACCTACTTCGGCATTCCCTACCCGCTCAAGAAGCTGGACCTGATTGCCCTGCCCGACTTCGAGGCCGGCGCCATGGAAAATTTCGGCGCTATCACATACCGGGAAACCGACCTGCTCATCGATTCCAAGACCGCCTCGGACGAGGCAAAGGAGAATGTGGCCCTGGTCATTGCCCACGAAATGGCTCACCAGTGGTTCGGCGACCTGGTTACCATGCAGTGGTGGGACAACATCTGGCTCAACGAAGGTTTCGCCACATGGATGGAGAGCAAGCCCGTCGCCGCGATGCACCCGGAGTGGAACATCGACCAGGACGTGGCCGCCGGCGAGGACGACACCCTCAACATCGACGCCCTGCCCACGACCCGCGCCATCCGCGCCAAGGCCGACACTCCCGACGAGATTGACCAGATGTTCGACGGCATCGCCTACGGCAAGGCCAGCGACGTCCTGCTCACCGTGGAGAACTACCTCGGTCCCGAGACCTTTCGCAAAGGCGTACAAGCTTACCTATCGGCCCACCTCTACTCCAACGCGACCGCGGAAGATTTCTGGAATGCCCAGACCGCTATCAGCCACAAGCCGGTAGACAAGATCATGGATTCGCTGGTAGCGCAGCCCGGCGAGCCGCTGCTCACCTTCGGCCAGCCAGACGGCGGCCAGGTCACGGTGCAGCAAAAGCGCTTTTTCCTGAGCCCCAGCACTCCCGCTGACCCTAACCGGAAATGGACTCTCCCGGTCTGCTTCAAGGCCGCGAACGGCGCGCAGGACTGCCAGCTCCTGACTCCAGCCACGTCCACGTTGCAAGCCCCAACCGTCGGCTTGTTTTATCCCAATGCCGGCGGCAAAGGCTACTACCGCAGCGCCTATCCTCCCAGCGTCTACGCCGCACTGGTCTCCGGCATTGAAACCGCCCTGACTCCAGCCGAGCGCATCAGCCTGGCTGGCGACGAATGGGCCCAGGTCCGGGCCAACAAGGCCACGGTGGGAGACTATCTGGACCTGGGTGAAGCCCTCAAGGCGGACCCCAACGCCCCGGTCATCTCCAGCGCCCTGGGAGGCGTCGACTCGATTGAGGAGCGGGTGGCCGCAACTCACGATGAGAAAGCCGCACTCGGCGCCTGGATTGTCCGGACCTTTGCGCCTGAGTACGCCAAACTAGGCGTGCCCTCGCCCAGCGACACCCCCAATACCCGCGAGTTGCGGGCCCGGCTCTTCGATGTCCTCGGCTACTACGGCAAGGACCCCGCAGTGCTCGCCGAGGCCGCCCGGATCGCTGAAAAATACATCGCGGATCCAGCCTCGGTCGATCCAACCCTGGGGCAGACAGCGCTCGCCCTTGCCGCCCGCAACGGCGACGCTGCACTCTTTGACAGGTTGCAGAAGATCTATGAAACATCGACAAATCCCGACTTCCAGATGAGCGGACTGCGCCTTCTTGCCGAGTTTGAGAACCCCGCCCTCGTCCAGCGCTCTCTTGACTTCGCGGCCTCCGGCAAGGTCCGCAACCAGGATGCAGCCATCCAATTCGCCATCGCCCTGCAGATGTCTGCCACGCGCGGCCAGGCCTGGAGCTACATCAAGACCCACTGGGACAAAGTCCGGGCCCAGCTGACCACCGAAATGGGCTCATATCTGGTCGACTCTGCCGGCAGTTTCTGCTCCGCCGATGCGCGCGACGATGTCCAGAGCTTCTTCTCGACCCACAAAGTCCCCGCCAGCGACCGCGCTCTGAAGCACGCCATCGAGCGCATCGACGGTTGCATCGAGTTCCGCTCCCTCCAGGAGCCCAACCTCAAGCAATGGCTCGCCACCCAGCCCAAACCGTAGGCTGAAAGAGCATTCCCATGTGAATTGCGCTATCCTGAATCCGTTTGAACTGCCCGGCCGCAGACGGAGTTCCAAATGGGCGAGTTTGTTTTAAACGTCAATGGCGCTCACCTCCACGTAAGCGCTGCTCCTGAAGAGTCACTGCTCTCTGTCTTGCGCAATCGGCTCAACCTGACCGGGACGAAGTACGGCTGCGGCGAAGGTCAGTGCGGAGCCTGCACCGTCCTGATCAATGGCCTGGCTACCCGTTCCTGCCTGATTCCCGCGGCATCGGTCGTCAATGCCAGGATCGTGACCATCGAAGGTCTGGAGACGAACGGCAAGCTTACTCCCGTTCAGCAGGCTTTCCTTGACGAAGGCGCGTTCCAGTGCGGCTACTGCACCTCGGGCATGATTCTCACCGCTACTTCCCTGCTGCGGCAGACGCATAACCCCAGTGAAGAGCAGATTGTCGCGGCAATGAATGGAAACGTCTGCCGGTGCGGAACCCATGTGCGCATCCTCGAAGCAATCAAGCGCGCCTCACGCCTGACGGCCCAGGGAGGCACACGATGATCCTCCGCGATGAGCCCGAGCTTGAATCTTTCCAGGAGGAATACTGGAGCCCTGCCGGCAGCCTCCACGTCGATCGCCGCGACTTTCTCAGGCTCCTCGGCGGAGGCCTGCTGGTATGCCTCACTCCCACTGCCGCGCGGACGCAGGAGTCGGGTCGAGCCTTCGGCAGAAATGAGCTCCCAGAAGATGTGGGCGCATGGCTGCACATTGCGGCCGACGGCCAGGTGAAGGTTTTTACAGGCAAGGTGGAGACCGGGCAGAACATCCGCACCTCTCTCGCCCAGCTTGTCGCCGAGGAACTGCGGGTTCCCTTTGACTCGGTCACAATGGTCATGGGCGATACCGGCTTGACTCCATACGACATGGGCACCTTTGGCAGCCGCACCACGCCCACCATGGGGCCGCAGCTTCGCACCATGGCCGCGGCTGCGCGCCGGATGCTGCAGGAAATGGCCGCAGAGCGCTGGCATATCGCCGCGGATGGCCTGACGGCAGCGGATGGCAAGATCACCGATGCTCAGAATTCGCGCTCGCTCACCTATGGCGAACTGACCCGCGGCGAGAATCTGGTCAAGATCATCTCCGCCCAGGAGAGCCTCACGCCCGCCGGCGAATGGAAGATCGCCGGAACTCCCGTCCCCAAAGCCGAAGGCCGCAACTTTGTCACCGGAAAACACACTTACCCCTCCGATATCGTCCGGCCCGGAATGGTCTTTGGCGCAGTGCTGCGCCCGGATGGATACAACGCAACCCTTGAGTCTCTCGACACCGGCGCGGCGGAGAAACTTGCAGGAGTCCAGGTGGTGCGCGACGGCGATTTCACCGGCGTGGTGGCTCCCGATGCATTCACCGCGCAAAAGGCGATCGCCGCCATCCAGGCAAAATGGAATGTTCCCGCACAGCCCTCGAATCGCGATCTCTTCGACTATCTGAAGAACAATCCCGAGTCCAGCCGCGACAACGGCCCGCAACACGTTTCTGGCTCGGTGGCGCAGGCCATGGCGGCTGCCGACCTGAAGCTCGAAGCAAGCTATACCGTGCAATACATAGCCCATGCGCCGCTTGAGCCGCGCGCCGCCGTCGCGGAGTGGGATGGCCCCAATCTGACCGTCTGGACCGGAACCCAGCGTCCCTTCGGCGTTCGCGATGAGCTGGCGCAGGCCCTTCACATTCCTGCCGCGCAGGTGCGCGTCATCCAGCCGGATATGGGCAGCGGTTATGGAGGAAAACATACCGGCGAAGCCGCTCTTGAAGCAGCGCGTCTGGCGAAGACCGCCGGCAAGCCCGTCAAGGTGGTCTGGACCCGCGCTGAAGAGTTCACCTGGGCCTACTTCCGCCCTGCCGGCCTCATTGAGATCAAAGCAGGCGCGCAGCGTGACGGAAAGCTGCTGGCATGGGAGCATCACAATTACAATTCCGGCTCGGCCGCAATCGCGACCCCGTACGAGGTGCCGAACCAGGTCATCCAATACCACTCGGCCCGGTCGCCTCTGCGCCAGGGTTCGTATCGGTCGCTGGCCGCCGCCGCCAACCACTTCGCCCGCGAATCGCACATCGACGCAATCGCCCACGCGGTCGGCATGGATCCGCTGGAATTCCGGCTGAAGAATCTGGCCGATCCCAGGCTGCGCGCGGTCCTGGAGGCTGCCGCCGGCAAGTTCGGATGGAGCAGCGCCAAATCCACGTCCGAGCACGGATTCGGCATTGCCTGCGGAACCGACAAAGGCGGCTACGTTGCCACCTGCGCCGAAGTCGAAATCGATCCGGCCGGCAAAAAGGTACGCATCCGGCGTGTAGTTCAGGCCTGGGAGTCGGGCGCGATCGTCAATCCCGACGGCCTGCGCAATCAAAATGAGGGCGCAATCATGCAGGGCGTGGGCGGCGCGCTCTTCGAGAGGATTCTGTTTGCCGACGGCCGCATCCTCAATCCTCGATTCGCTCAGTACCGCCTTCCCCGGTTCAGTGACGCGCCTCAGATCGAAGTCGTGCTGCTGGACCGCAAGGACCTGCCCTCGGCGGGCGCGGGCGAAACCGGCATCGTGGGTCTGGCGCCTGCCGTGGGCAGCGCTATCTTCGCCGCCACCGGAGTCCGCCTGCTCAGCTTGCCGATGTTGCCGAAAAGCGAAGTGCCCGGTGAGCCGGAGCCTCCGTTCCGCAGTTGATCGACTGCGGCCCGTTTAATGAATGGCCATCGCGGGCGATTTCACCACTCCAATACAGAAGCTCACCAGAATCTTTTCCCGGCCGAAGGCTTTGAGGCGAGCCCTGCTACAGATCTCGCCAGTTTGGCCCGAATCCCAGTTCCGCCACCAGCGGCACGTTGAGCTTCACAACTCCCTCCATCTCAGTCCGCACCAGCGCCTCCACTTCGGCTGTCTCGTCCAGGGGAACCTCGAAGATCAACTCGTCATGTACCTGCAGGATCATGCGCGTCTTCAGCTTGCGCTCGGCCAATTGGCGGTCGATGGCGATCATGGCCAGCTTGATCAGATCGGCCGCCGTGCCCTGCAACGGGGTATTGATGGCCGTCCGCTCGGCAAATCCGCGCTGGTTCGGGTTGCGGCTCTCCATGTCGGGAATCGGCCGCATTCGTCCAAACATCGTGCGCACGCTGCCCTCCCGCCGCACCTGCTCCAGTGTTTTTTCTATGAATGTCTTAACACCCACGTAGCGGGCGAAATAGCGCTCGATATAAGCCTTCGCTTCCGCCTGCGGAATTCCCAGTTGAGCAGCCAGCCCGAATGCCGAGATCCCGTACACGATGCCGAAATTGACCGCTTTGGCCCGTCCGCGCGTCTCCTTATCCATGGTTTCAGCCGGCACGCCGAATACTTCGCTCGCCGTGAGCGTGTGAATATCGAGGTTCTCCTCGTAGGCCCGCACCAGCAGAGGGTCGCCGCTGAAGTGCGCCAGCAGCCGCAGCTCGATCTGCGAGTAATCCGCTGAAAGCAACTGCGTCCCCGGCGAAGCTGTAAACGCCGCCCGAATCTCCCGGCCCAACTCCGTCCGAATCGGAATATTCTGCAGGTTTGGGTTCACCGACGACAGTCTTCCGGTCGCCGTGGCCGCCGCCTGGAAGGTGGTATGAACTCGCGATTCCGAGTCGGCCAGCAGCGGTAATGCGTCAATGTAATTCGACTTGAGCTTGGCCAGATGACGGAATTCCAGTACCAGCCTGGGAACCTCGTTCTGCTCCGCCAGTTGTTCCAGCACGTCCTGCGCCGTGGAAATGCTTTTTCCTTTTCCGCGGCTCGCCGGCGCCGCCAGTCCCAGGTGCGTAAACAACACCTCACCCAGTTGCTTGGGCGAATTGATGTTGAACCGCCGTCCGGCCAGCTCGAAGATGCGCTCGCCCACACGTTCCAATTCCAGGCTGAACCGCTTGGAGAGACCATCAAGCACGCCGATATCGATACGGACACCGGCCTGCTCCATCCGGTAGAGAACCGGCGCAAGAGGCAGATCGATCTCCCGGTAGACCCGCTCGACGCCCGATTTCTGAGCCTCTTCAAGCAGCACCGGAACCAGTGCATGAATTGCCGCCGCAGCCGCAGACTGCGTTGACGGCGCCGGCTGCCCATGGCGCGCAGCTACATCGGCCAGCGCCTGCGTGGCGTGGGTCGGATTCAGCGCGTAGGAGAGCAGCATCGTATCATCACGCCAACCTCGCAACGCAACCCCTTGCTTATCAAGGATATGCAGAGCTAACTTCAAGTCATGTGTCCGCTTTGGCACTCCCTCGTCTGCAAGCAGTTTGCGCAATTCGGGCGTCAGCGGCAGCCGCAATGCAACCCCTGGCTCCGCGCATACGCCCACGGCAAAGCTGGCCCGCTTTTCTTCCGCCTCGGCCAAATCGAGTAGGGATTGCGCAGGGGGCGGCTCGTCTTCAGCCGCAGTTTCAGCCGCGGGCGCTGCCGCATCGAGAGCAAAGGCAAAACCGTTCGCGTGAGCTGCCCGATAGAATCCGGCGGCCTGCTCTGCGCTTGGCTCCTCGATCAGTTCAACGGCATCGGCGGTAGCGGAGGGCGCGAGCTCCTTGAGCATCGACGTAAACTCGAGCTCCGTAAATAGCTCGCGGCAGGCCTCCATGTCCGGAGCCTGTGTCTCCATCGCCGTCAAATCCAGGGCGAGCGGCACGTGGCTATCGATGGTCACCAGTTCCTTCGACAGCAGAACGGCATCGCGATTCTGCTCCAACGACTCGCGATAGGTCTTGCGTTTGACCTCCGCGGCCCGGTCCAGCACCGCCTCCACGCTGCCGAATTCGCGGATCAGCTCCACGCTGCCCTTATCCCCAATGCCGGGCGCGCCGGGAATGTTGTCGACCGCATCGCCGCGCAGAGCCATCACGTCCACCACCTTCTCCGGCGGCACGCCCAGCGTCTCAGTCACTCCGTCTGGATCGAGAACCAGGTTGTCCTTTTGCGGGTTCAGAACCTTTACCTGCGGCGTGACCAACTGCATCATGTCCTTGTCGCCGGAGACGATGAAGACCTGGTGGGCTTGCTCGGCGGCCTGCCGCGCCAGCGTCCCGATCACGTCGTCGGCCTCAAAACCCTCCGCTTCGAGGATCGGAATTCTCAGGGCTTCAAGAGCGCGGCGAATATATGGAATCTGGCGGCGCAGATCCTCGGGCATGGACTCGCGATTGGCCTTGTAGCCCTCGTAGCTCACTTCATCGAAGCTCTGCGTCTTCGAGTTCCACTTGCGTAGCGGACCCATGGTGCGCGCCCGCTGGTCGCGAAAGACCTCGCCGCTCATGTCGAAGACCGCGGCAAAGTAGCGTGGCGCAAAGTCCTGGCGCAGCTTCTTGATCATGTTCACGAAGACGTAAGTGGCAGCCGTGGGCAGCCCTGCGCGCGTTGACATGGGGCGGCTGCGCTGCATCGCGTGGTAAGCGCGGAAGATGAACGACATGGTGTCGAGCAGAAAGACGGGCGGTTTCGCTTGGTCGGTCACGCTAGAGAGTCTATCAGCGTGGGTTCACTGGATGAACATGCAATCGCCGTAGCTGAAGAAACTGTACTTTTGCTCGACCGCATGGCGATAGGCGGCCAGCACCCGCCTGCGGCCCGCAAACGCGCTCACCAGCATCAGTAGACTCGATTGAGGCAGGTGAAAATTGGTGAGCAGAGCGCTCACCAGGCGAAACTCAAAACCGGGCGAGATGAAGATTTCCGTCACTCCGGAATGCGGCTTGAGTTCGCCGCCTACAGCCTGGAGCGCGCAATGTTCCAGCGTACGCACTACGGTGGTGCCGACGGCGACAATGCGCCTGCGATCGCTGACGGCCCGGTTGACGGCATCGGCTGCGAAGGCGCTCAGCGTATACCGCTCGCGATGCAGAAGCACATCCCTGAGCCTGTCTACACGGACCGGAGCAAACGTACCCAATCCCACATGCAGCGTAATCCGCGCAACCTCAACGCCCCTGGCCGCCAGCGCTTCCAACGTCTTCGCTGTAAAGTGCAACCCGGCCGTGGGTGCGGCCACCGAGCCCCGTTCGCGTGAAAAGACGGTTTGGTAGCGCTCGCGATCCTCAACAGCATCATCGCGGCGGATATAAGGCGGCAGCGGCATGTGTCCGATGCGGTCCAGGATCGCAAAGAAATCATCCACCGGCTCGAAACGCAGCAGCCGTTCGCCGAATTTCCCGCGTTCCAGCACCTCGGCTTCGAGCACGATGTCGCCGGCAGGCGCGGGAAAAACGAGGCGCTCGCCGATAGCGATCTTCCTGCCCGGCCTGACCAGCGCGCGCCAGAGTTCTTCACCGGCAGGTTCGGTGAGCATCACCTCGATGCGGCCGGTAGGCTTTTCATGGTCGCGAAGCAGGGTGCGGCGCGCGTAAAGCCGCGCTGGAATTACGCGGCTGTCGTTGAGAACGAGCAGGTCGCCGGGCCGGAGCAACGAGGGAAACTCAGCAAAAAATGAATCCCGCAAATCGCCGGAGGCTCGATCCAGCACCAGCATGCGGCTCATGCCGCGCTCCGCGGGCGGTTGCTGCGCAATCAGTTCCGGGGGCAGGTGGAAATCGAAGTCGGCGACAAGCAGCCCGGTTCCCTCTTCTGCTTCTTCGCTCATGGCTGGGCCTTCTCTGAGCCGGGCTTATTGAAGTGCTCAAGCGCCCGCAGCCGCGCTCGTTCGATTGCCGCATTCAGCTCTTCGCGCTTGTGCTCGAACTCCGACTCGGGAAGATCGACGGGAACCCGCGTCCACCGTGCCCAACTGACCACAATCCGCGTGAACGGCCAGGGCACCAGAAAGCGATCCCAGGAGCGCATCGTCCAGGCGTGCTCGGGCTCCAGGTGAAAGGCGCCGATGGGCGCGCCCGTCAGTTTTGCCAGCTTGATGGGCCCCATCTTGGTGCGGTAGATGGGGCCGCGCGGCCCGTCGGCAGTAAAGATGGCCGGGGCTCCGGTTTCGATAACTTGTTTCAGTCCCAGTAGCCCTTCGCGTGCACCCCTTGAGCTGGAACCGCGCACGGCACGGAAGCCGAACAGCCCGAGAGTGCGCGTGATCAACTCGCCATCGAAGCTTTGGCTGATGAGAATGGTGGCGTGGGTGCGGCGGTAGTAGACCGTACACGGCAGCACGCACTGGTGCCAGAAGCAGAAGATCTCGGCACCCGCGCCGGCGCCGCCCGGGAGAGGGACTGCGCCCTCTTCGGCGATCACTTCAAACCGCCAGGTAAGGCCGATCAGGGAGAACAACGCCCACACGACACGCGGAACCACGGCCAGCACAAGGCGCTGGCCCAGCGTGAATCTGGGGGTGGCTTCCGTGGTCACTCAGATGATTTTAGCCGCATAGCCGGAGGCGACTCTAACTGTAACGCAGCCAGCGCACCAGTTCCGGCAGCGTGGCCCGCTTGCCATACATCAGGATGCCCACGCGATAGAGCCGCGATGAGAACCAGAGCGTGGCCCAGATGCTCACGATCATCAGTCCGATGGAAACCGCAAACTGCCACGTCGGCGGCATCTGCGATGCCATGCGCAGAAACATGATGATCGGCGCGGTGGGTGGGAAAAGCGAGGCTGCAATCGACCAGATGGAATTCGAGTCGTTGATGACCAATATAATCAGCGCAAAGCTGAGCCAGGTGGGCGCCGCGGCCAGCGGCATGTACATCTGCAGTTCCTGCTCGGTTTCGCATGTGGCCGCGAGCCCCGCAAACAGCGAACTGTAGAGCAGATAGCCGAGCAGGAAATAGACCGGGAAGAGCACACCCTCGGTCCATGAGAAGCGGACGGCGTATTCGCCGGTCAGCATGGCCGCGGCAAATGGAGAGAGCATGATTGCGGTTCCCGCTACCAGCCAGATAATGATCTGCGTCAGGCCCACGGCCCCCACGCCGATAAGCTTGCCGGCCAGCATGTCGCTGGGTTTGACCGTTGCCAGCATCACTTCAAAGATGCGCGAAGTCTTTTCCTGGATAATCGAACGGGCCACATTCAAGCCGTAGATCATGGTGGTCATCGACAGCAGCAACGCCATCACGTAGCCCTTCCAGAAGGATGCTTGCGCATTGCTCTTGACGACCGCGCCGTCTTTATTCACCTGAAAAGTTTCGATCGTGATGCCCTTCACCACCGCATCCGCTTGTGCCGGCTTCATGCCTGCGCCGGTCAGGCCTTCATCCACCATGCCATTATGCAAAGCTCTCCTCAGCCGATCGTTGGTAACGAAATCGCCCGAGGATTGCGAGGTGTAAGTAGCCGTGGGCACCCCTCCGGCCGGCGTCTCGATGGAGAGAACTCCGTCGACAGCCTTGGTTTGAAGCTGCCGGATCAGCGCCGCGCGGGTTCCGGGATCAGCCGGCGCCACCACATCCACGTTGGCGTCCCCGTCCTTGTCGCTCAACAGTTGGGCGCGCACCGCATTGGCCAGCATGGGGTCATTTGACGTAATGACCAGTTTCTTGTTTGTGCCCAGGCCGAGGCTGGCAACGTATCCAATGCCGACGATCAGCGCGAACAGAGCCGGCAGCCCGATGGTCGATAGCCGGAAGGCGCGGCCGCGTATCTGCTCAAGATACTCACGCCTGGCAACAAGAAGCATGTTACGCATTGGCCTTGCCTCCCACAGTCTGGATGAAGATCTCTTCAAGCGAAGGCTCGACCAGCTCGAAGCGGTAGATGGTCGCCATTCCGGCAGCCTCGTGCAACAGTTTTTGCGCGTTTCCGTGCGGCTTGAGGCGAATCTCGGCGTGGCCGGAGAAGTTTTTCGCCTCCGCAATCTCCTGGCTGTTAAGGAATGCGGAACTGCCTTCAAACTCGACAATCACATGATTCCGCTCATAGCGGCTCTTGATCTCGCGCACCTTGCCTTCAAGCACAGCTTCGCCGTTGTTGATAAGGCAGATGGCATCGCACAACTTCTCCACCTGGTCCATGCGATGGGTTGAAAACAGGATGGCATTGCCCTGATCCTTCAGCTCCAGCAGGATTCGCTCCACCAGCGCAGCATTCACCGGATCGAGGCCGCTGAACGGCTCATCCATGACGATGAGTCCGGGCTCGTGCAGCAGCGACGAGATGAACTGGATCTTCTGCTGCATGCCCTTTGAAAGCTCATCGGTCTTCTTGTGCAGCGCGTCGGCGATCTCCATGCGCTCTGCCCACGCGGTGGACCGTTTGCGCGACTCTTCGGACGAGAGGCCGTGCAACTGGCCAAAAAAGACCAGTTGTTCGATGACCTTCATCTTCTTGTACAGGCCGCGCTCCTCGGGAAGATAGCCGACCCGTTCCAGGCTCTTGCGATCAAAGGGTTTTTCAAAGAGGTTTATCCGGCCCGAATCCGGAATCGTGATACCCATCATCATGCGAATGGAGCTGGTTTTGCCCGCCCCATTCGGTCCCAGCAGGCCAAACATCTGGCCCGCATCGATCGACAGGCTCAGGTTGTTGACAGCAACCTTATTCTCGTAGGCCTTCGTAACTCCCGCGAGTTCGACAACTGGCATGGATTCTCCCGCCGCTTTCTTCCTGCAGATTGGCCGTGGGCAAACCAGGGGACGGTCTAAAGAGAAGTGTAGCAAAGCCGGTCCGGCGCGGGACCTCTGTGCGGCATTCATCAATCGAAGATCCGCGCCCCTGGCTTGCGCCTTTCTCAAGGCACAAGGATGGGTGAGTATGAACCGCGGACCTTTCCATTCACACCCGCTTCATAGCGTCGGGGTCCCACTTGACCACTTGGCCGCGCTCCATGCTTAGGTTGCTCAGCAAGGCTGCGCCGGCCGCGCGGAACCCGAACACCGCGTCTTCCACCACCGGCTTCCGCGTACGAACCGCTTCAAAGAAATTCCTGAAGTGGTCGTAGCTGTCGCTGTAGCCGCGTGGCGCCTCGAACTTTTCGACCCCGCCCAGCGACTCCGATCCGGAATGCGGCGGATATTTCTCAGCATACTCAGCCAGAATCCGCTTTTGCATCGCTTCAGTGAAGCTGCCGATCATGTAGCCCGGAGCCTGTTCGCGCGGCACGCGGCTCACCGTCACGGCGCCCCCGCCAATCTCCATCGTGCCTTCAGACCCGGTGAAGATCAGCCCTTCGCTCTCCTCGCCGCCGTCCACGAAGTTCACCCGCAGGCTCAGGTTGAAACCCTCACGATAGTCGAACAGGCCCAGCATCACGTCGGGCACGTCGCGGCCGTCTTTCCAGAAGCGCAGCCCTCCCGTCGCCATACCCCGCGTCGGCCCATGCGAACCGGTAATGAAGTGCGTGCCGCTGAAGAGATGAACGAACAGGTCGCCGGCCACGCCGCTGCCGTAGGCCTTCCACTTGCGCCACTGGAAAAAGTGCTCGGCATTGAAGGGAATCTTGGGCGCGGCGCCCAGAAAACGCGGCCAGTCGCAGGTTTCCGGCGAGGCATCCGGCGGCACCGTGTAGCTCCACGCTCCCATGGCCGAATTACGATCCCAGCGCGCGGTCACCATGTTGAGCTGCCCGATGGCGCCCGCTTCAAGCAGTTCCTTGGCCTTGATATAAAGCAGCGAACTGACACGCTGGCTTCCTATCTGGATGATCCGGTTGGTTGTGCGGGCCGTCTCGATCATCTCCGGACCGTCCTCGTAGAGATGAATCATGGGCTTCTCGCAATAAACGTCCTTGCCCGCCTTCATTGCATCCACTGAGGCTCGTTTGTGCCAGTGATCGGGCGTGCCGATAATCACGGCGTCAATGTCTTTGCGCGCCAGGATCTCGTTGTAGTCGCGGGTGGTAAAGATGTCGTCGCCCCAGATCTCCTTGCTGTGCTCCAGCCTGCCGTTGTAGCAATCCGCCACAGCCACCAGTTTCACGCCTGGAACCTGCACCGCGATCTTTGTGTCTCCCTGTCCCTGGCCGCCCGCGCCGATCAGCGCAATCTGGATATGATCGTTGGCCGCAACCGGCTTATCCGGCTCGGCTTGAACCGCGCCCAAGGCATGTATCTTCGCGCCCAGCAACGTGGCCGCCGATGCCGCTCCAGCCGCTCTCAAAAAGTTCCTGCGATTCAGCTCCTGCATTTCAAACCCTCCCCGTGTGCCGGCAATTCGCCGCCTCTAACAATACTCGATCCCACTGCTCGGTCTCACTAACGTTCATTCGGCCCTCATCTCCCGCGAAACTGCGGAGCGCGCTTCTCATAGAACGACCGTATGCCTTCCTGGTAGTCCTCGCTGTCGTAAACCTGGCGCCGCATGGCCTGAACTCTCTCGAAGGTTTCAGGACCCAGATTGTGTGAAGCCGACAGCAACCGCAATTCCTCTTTGAGAAGACTCACGGCGAGGGGGGAATTCATCGCGATCTGCCCGGCGATACGAAATGTCACGCTCTCCAACTGATCTCGCGGAATCGCGTGGCTCACGATGCCGCGATCGAGCAGGCGCTTCGCTCCCAGCGGCTGCGCCGTAAACAGCATTTCCTTGCAAAGCGGCATTCCGCCGGTGTTAAGAAAGTTCTGAATTCCCGAAATATTGTAGGGCACGCCGATCTTTGCCGTTGTAACCGCAAAGGTGCTGTCCTCGCCGGCGACGATCAGGTCGCAGCTCATCACCAGTTCGCAGGCGCCACCCCACACGCTTCCTTCGACCATGGCAATCACAGGCGCGGCGAAATGCTCGATGGTTCTTATCACGTGCCGCAGAGGATCCGTATAGGTGAGCGGGTCGCGCCCATTGGTGGGCAACTCTCCGATATCGTGACCCGAGGAAAAGACCTTGGAGCCCGCGGGCGCTCGCAGGATCACAACCCGGACCTCTTCGTTCCGCATTGCCTCAAGAGCAGCGCAGAGATCGCCGATGAGCGCGGTGCTGAGGGCGTTGTGTCGCTTTGGGTTAATGAGCGTGATGACGCCGATATTGTTTGAAGTTTCTGCTTTGACCAGAGTCAATTCGGATTTCATAAGCCGCTCTTTCCCTCTTCAGTCCCGAACCAGTGCAAGCGGAAGTTGGCCGAGTGACCTGGATGCACATCGGCCGGGTATTTGGATGCATGTGAGATTCTACGGCGCGCTTCGACCTATTTGGAAGTGCTTATGCGAATTCCCGCGTGGCGACGACTCATCCATGCCGGCAGACGGCATCGGAAGCGCCGGGCGTTTGTCCCCCTGCAGTCGCGCGATTTAGCATCCTGAGTGTGCCTGCCCTGGACACTCCGGTGATGTATGTGAAGGGCGTAGGTCCGCGTGTGTCGGAGATGCTCGCAGCCAAGGGCATCCTGACCGCCGAGGACCTGCTCTACCACCTGCCCTTCCGCTATGAGGATCGCCAGAACCCGCGCAGCCTGGACGAACTCCAGCCCGGCGAGATGGCCAGCGTGATTGCCGAGGTACGGGGCTCAATCCTGTTGCGCACCCGCCGCGCACCCATCTTCGAGCTCACCGTCGGCCAGGGCCGATGTGCCCTCAAGTGCATCTGGTTCAACGGGACCTATCTGAATGGCAAGTTTCATGCCGGGCAAACGGTGGCCGTCTACGGCAAGGTCGAGCCCTCGCGATCCAGTAGCAACTTCAAAATGATCCAACCGCAGTTCGAGTTGCTGCCCGACTCGAGCGACGACGCCGAAACGCGGCTGCTCGAGGTGGGGCGCATCACGCCGGTCTACGAGTCGCTGGGCGGTAACCGCCTGACCTCCCGCTGGCAGCGCAAGGTGATCTTCAACCTGCTGGAGAACATGCGCGGAGCCGTACCGGAGTGCCTGCCGCATGCGCTGTTGGCCCGGCTCGACCTGCCGGACCGCGAAACCGCCCTGCGCAATGTTCATTTTCCGCCCGAAGGAACGCCCTTTGTCCAATTGCAAGCCTCCGCAACGCCAGCCCACCGGCGTCTGATCTTCGAGGAACTGTTCTTTCTGGAGCTGGGCCTGGAACTCAAGCGCCGGCGCATGAGAGAGCGAGCCGGAATCGGCTTTGCGACTACCGACAAGGTTCGCGAGGCCATTCGCGAGGTGCTTCCCTTCCATCCCACCGCGGCGCAGAAGCGGGCCCTGGGCGAAATTGTGGCCGACATGCGCAGCCCGAGCCCGATGCGGCGCCTGCTCCAGGGCGATGTGGGTTCGGGCAAGACCATTGTCGCGTTCCAGGCCATGCTGGTGGCCATGGAAAACGGCTACCAGGCGGCCCTGATGGCGCCCACCGAAATTCTGGCCACCCAGCATTTTCTGGCCGCGCGCAAGCTGCTGGAGCGGTCGTCCCGCCATCCGCGCATCGTGCTTTTGACCGGCTCACTCGACGAGGAGCGCAAGCGCAACACCCGCCGGCTGATCAACCGCGGCGAGGCGCAACTGGTCATCGGCACCCACGCGCTGATCGAAGAAAAGGTCGAGTTCGACCGGCTGGGCCTGGTAGTGGTCGATGAACAGCACCGCTTCGGCGTCCTGCAGAGGTTCAAGCTGATGAAAAAGCCCAATCAGCCCGAGCCCGATGTTCTGGTGATGACCGCAACGCCCATACCGCGCACTCTTGCTCTCTCCCTCTACGGCGACCTGGACCTGAGCGTCCTTGACGAGTTGCCCCCCGGCCGCACGCCCATCGCCACCCGTCGCGTAGCGGGCGAACGCGCTGAAGAGGTTTGGGGATTTGTGAGAAAACAGGTGGCGCAGAAGCGTCAGGCTTACATCGTCTACCCGGTCATCGAGGGGAGCAAGGAGGACCAGCCGGAATTGGATTTCTCCCACGATCCCGAGTCCGGCATTGAATTGTCTCCGCCGCCGCGCAAAGTCGCCCGAAAGGGCAAAACCGCGGAGTTGTTTCCTAAATCCGAACAGGAGGCAAATCCCGGAGCAAGATCCGGCCTGAAATCGGCCGTCGAGATGTACGAAAAACTGCGCGCGGGACAGCTCGCAGGCTTGCGCGTGGGTCTGCTGCACGGACGGCTCGATGCCGACGAAAAAGAGATCATCATGCGCCGCTTTCAGCGCGGCGAAATCGACGTGCTGGTGGCAACTACGGTGATCGAGGTTGGGGTAGACGTGCCCAACGCCACCGTAATGGTCATCGAGCACGCTGAGCGGTTCGGGCTGGCGCAGTTGCACCAGTTGCGCGGCCGGGTAGGCCGCGGAGCCGCCAAGAGCTATTGCATTCTCATGACTGGCCCGCGCGTCTCTCCACTTGCCGAGGAGCGTTTGAACGCCATGGTGCGCACCCAGGACGGCTTCGAGTTGGCCGAGCTTGACCTTAACTCTGCGCGGCCCCGGCGAATTCTTTCGGAACCCGCCAGGCCGGGCTACCGGATTTTCGGGTAGCCAACCTGGTGCGCGATCGTAAATTGCTGGAGCTGGCCAAGCAGGAAGCCGCCCGGTTTGCCAACCATCCTGATGCGGAACTCAGCGAAGCCGAGCGCGCGCGCGTCTGGGCGCGGCTCAAAGAGGCCTGGCAACGCCGCTATGGACTGGTTGAGGCCGGTTGAGCAAGGCGCTTGCAAAGAAACGAAGCAAGCGGTGAAGATGACCCGGCTAAGCTGCCATCGATTCCGGTCCAACGAAGTCCGATTGTGGCTCCGCATTCTGGCCTATAACCTGGGCAACCTGTGGCGGCGGCTGGCACTACCGGAAAGGATTGAGGGCTGGTCGCAATTCAGCCTGCAGCTTCGGTTGGTGAAAACGGGCGGGCGAGGCCAGAACGGAGCGAGTCGTCCGGCTTTTCCCTTGAAACTACCTCGTTGGTTTTTGCGATTTGCGCCAACGGACTTACAATTGCTAGAAATCTGCTTTTTTTTGAAATGGAGATTCCGGACTCAAGGTCCGCACGATGACCACCGAGACCATAGTCACACCGCAACTGGCTGAAGGCAGATACAGGTTGGCGGCAAGCCTCTTCCCGGCGCCCGAGAGATCCCGAAAATGGACCCCGGTAGCCTGGTCGAATTACTGGCGGAGCTACAGAAACGTACACCGGCTGTTTCGCGCCGGCTCGATTCTGGAAGGCATTGCCGAAAAGTCCTGGGAGATTTCGCCGGGCTCGACAGCAATTTCGCGCGCAGCCTTTTTCCTGCCCGGACAGCTTGAGCGAGTGACCGGAATGGCGTACACAGAAGACCCGCGGCGTGATATGCAGGGAGGCATTGAAACATTCCACCCGCCTGTCCGTGGGTTTCTGGTAAAGGACGCCATATTGCTCGACGGCTCGCTATACAAGGCCAATCAACGTCTCGACCTCCATTCGCGTGCACGTATACCCAGGAGGCTTCGATACATCCCCCGAATGCAAGTCGAATACGAGCTTGACTGCGGCGCAATCTACAGTTCGTATGACGGGAATGAGTTCTTCGGCCTGTGGCTGACGGACGATTGCCCAAATTACATACTGGCAAAAGATCAGGGAATCCCGATCACCTCGAATCAGCCCGCCAGTCCGCATATGCTGCAATACGAGAAAGAGTTCGGTATGACACCCCTGCGAGCCAACAGCGCCTTTCTTCGCACGGTCGCGTTGTTCGATGATTGCTGGGGGAACAACTTCAGCAAGCATGCGCGTTTCAGGCTGCTCAAGGAAAAGCTACTCTCCAACGTGAAGGTCAAGCAGCATCCAGGCGTATTCATCCTGCGTCGAGATTCAGGCAAGCCGCGGATCATGCACAACGAAATCGAACTGGCCGAATACCTGCGTGAGCGCAGGGGCTTTCGCATTGTGGATGTGACGAAAGATGACGTGCCCACCATCGTGGCAAATTGCGCGGGGGCCAGGATTATCGCCGGGATAGAAGGCAGCCATCTGGTCCACGGGTTGATGGCCCTGCAACCGGGCGGCGCGGTGCTGACGCTGCATCCGTCTTATAGGTTCTGCAGTGTCATCAAACGCACCACTGACATGGAAGATTTGCGCTTCGGGTTTGTCGTAGGCCATGCCGAAGCAGGTGGCTTTCGCGCCGATCCAGTGGAGGTCGAGCGAACGCTTGACTTATTTCCCCCTTTGCCGGCCTGTATAGCCTAACCCGGCGAGGGAAAGCTGGCAAATCCTTCTCAATGTTGATACGCGTCGCTGGAAGTACACAGGCAACCAACTTACGCTTGATGCAACGCGCGCAATGGCGTAATCGGCCCTCAGCTGTTCAACTGGGGCGTCATTGTCTAGCGGCCAGGCTGCGGCCCGGCAGCGCGCACAGCGCCGAGGGCTGGGATGAACTCCGCCGCCACCGGTTCCGGTCGAACGAGGTGCGGCTCAAAAATGTGGTTTTTAAGTCCCCAAAAGGCAGAAATCAAACCCGCCATCGGTTACCTCGGGCCGATTGCACGGAAGTGCATAAACAACTTCGCTTGAGAATGCTCTAAATATCCGGTCAGACTGCCCGGGAGGTATGCAAACCGCCCACTGTTTCAACCGGAAACGTTTGGATCTCCAGGTCGATGCTGGCAATCTCCGCACCGCAATCCCGGCGGCTGTTGCGGGTGCACTGGCAAAGCTCGGTGAAGCGGATATGCCCGCTTTGGCTCAGTTCCAGCCCGGCCGCAATCAGCACACTGTAGATATCAACACATGCCTGCCGCTCGAATTCGAACAGCATGCTTATCATTCCGGTATCGTTTGCTCCACGGCTCAGTACCCAGCCGCCGCAGCCTAGTATTGCGCCAGTGAGGGTCTGGACCAGTCGCGCCGGTTCCTCAATGGAGATGGCCTTCATTTGCATCGCCCACGGAATGCTCATCGTCTGCCCTGCATCCTTCTCCAGCATCGCCTGCCTCACTAGTGGCTTATCGGTGCGGGACAGAACGGAATCAGGTCTGTTCAGGAGTTGAACGGGCTTGCCCAGCTTTGACACATGCACGACCCCAGAGGGGCGCCCGCCGCTTTCTCTGGTAATTGGATGTTTCACCCGCTATCATCTTGCGAGCCGCTCGCAGAATCGGAATTGAAAAAGTGGGAAGGCCGCAGTCATTGCAAATGTCAAATGTTGTAGCTTTGTAATCAGAATGATTATTGGCTCCGGAATCGACATGGTAGAGATCGGCCGCATCCAGCACTCCATGGATCGCTATGGAAGGCGCTTTCTCGACCGTGTCTTTACCGCGGAAGAGCAGGCCTATTGCCTGCGCAAGCGCAACTCTGCCGAGAGCTTTGCCGCCCGGTTTGCCGCCAAGGAGGCCGGAGCCAAAGCCCTGGGAACCGGCATCAGCTACGGCGTGAGCTGGCTGGAGATCGAGGTTGTCCGCGAGCCGGGAGGAAGACCGAACCTCCGCTTTCACGGCCGCGCCGCCCAGATAGCCGCCCGCCTGGGATTATCGAGCGCCGCGCTTTCCGTCACTCACACAGCCGAGTTTGCCGTGGCCAGCGTGGTCACTCGAAGACGCGCACTGAATCGGCGCTTTCTGCTATCCTCAAGGCGTCTACTGCATCGTTTCCGTACGAGGAGCTTCGTGCCAAGCCGCAAAGAGATTCAGTGGTCGCAATTGAGAGTGGGAGCGCTGGTCCTGGCAGCCACGGCGGTGCTGATCGGGCTCATTTTTCTCATGTCCGGATCCACGGGAGGAGTGTTTGCCCGCAAGATCGCTCTGCGCTCCTACTTCTATAATGCCGCCGGGCTCAAGGATGGCGCTCCGGTAACGCTGGAAGGCGTCACCATCGGCAATGTAGTACACGTTCGCGTAGTTCCCGATCGCAACCCCACTCCCGTGGAAGTGACCATGCAGGTGGGCCATGAATACCTGGGCGCCTTGCACGTTGATTCCACCGCCTCCATTGAACAGGCCGGCGTCCTTGGCGATAGCTTCGTCGATATCGATTCAACCCACGCCTCGGGACCGCCTCCTGCCAACAACGCGGAACTGAAGCCCTCCGGCACGCCAAGCATTCAGGACGTCATCCGCACCAGCCAGGTCTCCATCGAACAGGTCCAGGCGCTGACCCGAAAGATAGATATTCTGGTGGATACGCTCAATTCGAAACGCGGCACCGTGGGCGAATTGATCAACGACCCCACTCTCGGCAAGAAGATCAGCCAAATCGCCACCGACCTCCAGACCATCACCGCCGGAATTGCCGAGGGCAAGGGCTCGCTGGGCAAACTGGTCAATGACGACACGCTCTACACCCGCGCCAATTCGGCCATCGACAAGCTGGACAAGATCACCACCGATCTCGACCAGGGCAAGGGCAGCGCAGGCAAGCTGCTCAAGGACGACTCGCTCTATAACAATCTGAATACCGCCGTCACCAATGCCAATCAACTGGTGGCTCAGATCAACTCCGGCAAAGGCGCATTGGGCAAGATTACCCAGGACCCCGCTTTTGCACAGAAGCTCGACGACACGGTCACCCGCCTGGACTCGATCCTGAAAGGCGTCGACGAGGGCAAGGGGTCGCTGGGGCAATTTGTCCAGAACCGCGCGCTCTACGACCATGGCGACCAGGCCATGGATCAGGCACAGCAATTGCTGAAGAGTATCCGCGAAGACCCCAAAAAGTACCTGATCATCCGCCTCAAGCTCTTTTGACAGCAATGATTCGTCTCTTGCGGCAGATCGGCGCGTGGAATCTCAGACAAGCTCCCAACTCTATGTCAAGTTGACTTGCTCACTCGCCAGCTCGCTGCCGCGGTAGGTTCGCCAGAACTCCACAAACCCCTTTAACCGCACCACCTGGAAGTAATCGTTGGCCACCAGATAGAAAACCGTTGAAGCGGCCCACACCACGTGCAGGGCGCTGCCGCCTAACTCATCGCTGAACGGCAGCGGAGCCGCCGAGAACACCATCGCCAGCACGATCAGCGCCAGCTTGACGATGCCCATCACCAGGTTGATCTCCGCCAATTTGCTGGTGAATGTCTTCCCCAGCCTTAAACTTTCTCCAAGAGAGGAAAGCACCGAGCGCCGCTCCAAAAGTAGCAGCAACGGCGCGATCTCCAGCACCCAGTCGATCAGCGCCCAGGCCGTAAAGAACGCCAGAGAGAGAACGATAGTCCAGATTGCGTAGCCCACCAGGTCCGGCTCTCCGCTGGCGGAGATGTGCGTGACCGCTGCCCATTGCATGCACCAAAACCAAGCAAAGAAGGTCGCAGCCAGCAGCGCCAGCCATACCGCTTGCAGCGCAATCGTCTCCAGGGGCCGGAAGGGCAGGCTGGGGTTTATGCGCTTCAGAACGAGGTTGCGGCCCAGTCCTGAAACCACTGCCCAGCCAAGCGCGGCTATCGGCAGGAGCCAGCGCAGCACAGCCAGCACATGCGGCTGGTAAAAGGTCCATACATTGGCAAGTTGGACCACCGCAACCCACGGGTTCTGCGCATCGACTGAATTGAATCCTGAAGACTCCAGCGGGAAGGCCGCAAGAATGTTCTGCCACTGCTTCCAGCAGACCGCGAGCAAGGGAATGCCGAAAGCCCAGCGCCAACCCACTTCGATTGCGGTGAGCGAGGGCCGTCTCATAACCCAGCCCATGGAACCGACCAGCGACTGGGTCCCGCGCAAGGGCGCGGCCTTGCGAACCTCGGTCACTTCACCACCAGGTTGACGGCCCTGCCCGGCACAACGATCACCTTGACCAAAGTCTTACCCGCGGTCCGCGTCCGCACCCTTTCGTCGGCCAGCGCCGCCGCTTCGATAGTCTTCGCATCCGCGCCGGCGGGCACCCGCACCACCGTCGCCAGTCTGCCGTTGATCTGTACTGGAATTTCCAGTTCGTCTTCCTTCGCGAGCAGCGGATCGCTCTTGGGCCAGGGCGCGCGGAGAACAGCGCCCTCTTCGCCAAGTCGCTCCCACAACTCGGCCGCGAGAAACGGCGCAAACGGCGCCAGCAGCAGCACCAGAGTGCGCAGCAGCTCACCCATCACCGGCGCGGGAATTTCACCCGCCTCCAGTTGCGCATCCGCGGCCTGAAGGTCGTTTACCAGCTCCATGATGGCGGCCACGCAGGTGTTGAAGTGCCATCGGCCCTCAAAGTCAAGAGTGATCTTGGCAACGGTCTGGTGCAACTTCCTGAGCAGCTTGAGCGACAGACCGGTTGGCGCGGCTACGCTGTTCCGCGTTTCGAATGAGGCTGATCGCGCCAGGGGAGCGTACTTCGTCACCAGCCGCCACACGCGGCCCAGAAACCTGCTCACTCCGGCAACGCCATCTTCCTGCCAATCCAGGTCGCGGTCCGGCGGAGCGGCAAACAATGCGTACATCCGGGTAGCGTCGGCGCCGTAGCGGGCCACCATGTCGTCGGGCGAAACCACATTCCCCTTCGACTTCGACATCTTCGCCCCATCCTTGATGACCATGCCCTGGGTAAATAGCCGCCGCGCCGGCTCGTCATTGACGATCAGCCCCAGATCGCGCATCACCTTGGTCCAGAAACGCGAATAGATCAGGTGCAGAATAGCGTGCTCCACTCCGCCGATGTACTGGTCGATGGGAAACCAGTATTGAGCCGCAGCGGGATCGAACGGAGCATCCGCATTCTTCGCGTCCGTATAGCGGTAGAAGTACCAGCTCGAATCCACAAACGTGTCCATCGTGTCGGTCTCGCGCCGCGCCGGTCCGCCGCATTTGGGGCAGGTGGTGTTCACAAACGCCGGCATGCGTCCCAGCGGCGAGCCGCCCTGCTGGGTAATCTCAATTTGCTCGGGCAACACCACCGGCAACTGGTCGTCCGGAACAGGAACCAGTCCGTCGCAATCGCAGTAAATCATGGGAATCGGCGTACCCCAATAACGCTGCCGGCTCACGCCCCAGTCCTTCAGCCGAAAGGTGACTGTAGCTTCACCGAACCCGCCGCGCGCGGCAGCCTTTTGGAGGAGATTCTGGGCCTGGGAAGCAACTTAATCCGTTGTATTCGCCGGAGTTGACGAGAACGCCATCTTCTGAGAGGAAGGGTAGTTCCGCGGGCGTGTCCTGGCCCGCCGGCCGAATCACCTCGACAATGGGCAGCCCGTATTTGGTCGCGAATTCGAAGTCCCGTTCATCGTGCCCGGGAACGCTCATGATGGCGCCGGTGCCGTAGTCGGCCAGGATATAGTTGGCCACCCAGATCGGCACCCGCTGGCCGTTATAGGGATTCACGGCGAAGCGTCCGGTCGGAACTCCGTGTTTCTCGATCGCGCCCAGGTCGCCGGCCTCCCTGGCCCTCTTTTGCTGCTCGAGCAGTTCCGCCACTTTTTCATTCAGGTCGGGATCCGCGGCCGTGAAAGCCGCCACCAGCGCGTGCTGCGGCGCCAGTTGCACGCTGGTGGCGCCAAAAATCGTGTCCACGCGGGTGGTAAAAACGCGAATGCGCGTCTTTTCCGATCTCTGATCCTTGATCTCTGATCTCTGGTCGTCTTTTTCCGCCAGGAAAAAGTCGACCTCCGTGCCTTCGCTGCGCCCGATCCAGTTGCGCTGCATGGTGCGCACCTTCTCCGGCCAGCCCTCCAGCTTGTCCAACCCATCCAGCAACTCGTCGGCATAGGCGGTAATGCGGAAGAACCACTGCTCCAGGTCGCGCTGCTCAACAATCGTGTCTTCGTGCCGCCAGCAGCAGCCATCGACCACCTGCTCGTTGGCCAGCACCGTTGCGCACTCCGGACACCAGTTCACCTTGCTCTTCTTGCGGTAAACCAGCCCCTTTTCAAACATGCGCAGGAAGAACCACTGGTTCCAGCGGTAGTAGTCGGGCAGGCAGGTGGTCAATTCGGTGGCCCAGTCGTAGCCCAGGCCGAGCCGCTGCATCTGCCGCTTCATGGCGGCAATGTTGGCCAGCGTCCACTCGCGCGGCGGTGTGTTGTTTTTGAGCGCCGCATTCTCGGCGGGCAGCCCGAAGGCATCCCATCCCATGGGATGCAGCACGTTATAGCCCCGCATCCACATGTGCCGGGCCAGCGCGTCGCCGATCGAGTAGTTGCGCACGTGGCCCATGTGCAACTGCCCGCTCGGATAGGGCAGCATCTCCAGCACATAGTATTTCGGCTTGCCGCTGGTGGCCGGCTCGGCCGCGTACAGATTTGGGTCCGCGGCCCAGCGCTTCTGCCATTCAAGCTCAATTGCCGCCGGATCGTAACGAAGTTCCTTTTCTTCCGCCATACTTCTTCAAGTGTAAACGGGTGCAGCGTCAGTCTCGGGGTAGTAGACTGCGCAACCACTCCGGCGTTGGCTCATACAGCTTAATTCCTTGTCCATTCTCCATGTTGGCGACCAAGCGGTAGCCCTCTTCCAGGTCGGTATGATCGTAAGCCCACACGTTAGGGAGTTCGGCTAATGCTCTTTTCAAGTTGTTCATGATCCGCGGAAAGCGCTCAACCAGTTTTCTCGGCGGAACGTCATGGCCACCCTGCAAAACGCGCATGGCCACGCGTTCATCCGAAATTTCCGGCCCAGCCACACCGATGAAGATCAACACCGCCGTATAGCCGAGTTCTTGCGCAGCTTTCAGGAATTCGAGCTTATTTCCGACGGGATCGGAGAATACGGTTTCGAAGATGAAACTCTCGTGCAACGCCACCAATTCCCGCCGGAGTGTATCAGCCCTCTCCGCTGCAGCATAGGGGTCCATGCCAAGAGAATGTGCAAGCACATCCGCGTTGACAAAGCGCAGGCCGGTCTTTGCCAAATACGCGTCAAAGAAAGTACTCTTTCCCGACCCATTCGGCCCCGCCAGGGCAACGACAATCGGTCTCCGGTCGAGCAGCGAGTTCAAACCCACGCCTGACGTTCCTTAGGCTTAGGCCTGGACTTCACTTCAGTCCTGGTTGAGGCTCCTCTTGTCTTGAGACTATTCTTGGTCCGGAGTTTGGCCACCTTGCCGGACTGGTTTGGCAGGCCATCTGCACCTTCCACAACTGAGAAAACGCGCTTCACAAAGCGGCCCACCGTCTGCTTGCCATCCTCATCGGTCCGAACCAGCAGGCCTGACTTGCCGGGATGCGGTTTGAAATGTGGATAGGGCTGGCTGGCAAGCGTATCGGCCAGGCGCTTCCTGCCGGCCGGCGTATTCACTGAAGCCAACGCCTCTGACAGTGGCTGCGTTCCTGCATTCCTGCGCAATGCTAAAACCTGCCTGCCTTCCAGCAGCATGTCCACAGAGCGCCCCAGCTTCGCCCAGAACTCCACTTGTCCGGCAATCGAACGCTCCTGCACCTCACCGGCAATCCGGGCATCCAGCACCAGCGCATCGGACAGTTTGACCGGTTGACTCATGAACATTAAGGTAGCATAATGCTACCCGCAATTTCAACCAGGGAATTCAGTGATCAACCAGGCTCCTCAGCACCCGCACATTCCGCTCTTCGTCGCCGGGTTCGTCCACCGGCGTTTCGGCAATAAAGGCGGTGTGCGCAAGGCGCGCATCGTTCAGCAGCCGCCGGAACGGCTCAACTCCCATGGTTCCCTGCCCGATGTGCTGATGCCGGTCGAGCTTTGACCCGCGCGCGGCCTTGGCGTCGTTGCAGTGCCAGACGCGGACGGCATCGAATCCGACAGTGTTGGAAACCTGCGCCATGGTCTCAGCGTAACCGTCGGCGCTCACCATATCGTAGCCGGCTACATGCGTATGACAGGTATCCAGGCACACGCCTACTGGAGCCGATGCCCGGAGTCGAGCCGCCAGCTCAGCCACCTGCTCAAAGCTGCCGCCGAGCGAAAACTCCGCCCCGGCCGTATTCTCGATCAGAATGTGAAAGCCGGTTCCCTGCCACGGCAGCCCGTCGATGGCCCGCTTGATCGAGTCTGCCGCCAGCTTCAAACCCTCTTCCCGCGTCAGCCCCTTCCGCGAACCCGGATGCAGTACCAGGTATTCGGCGCCCAGCACCAGCGCCCGCTCCACCTCCCCGCGGAACGCCGCGACGCTCTTCTCGCGCACCTCGTCCGACTGGCTGCACACGTTTACCAGGTAACTTGTATGTATAACGAGGGGGCTCACGTCGAGGGCGGCACGCAGCTCACGCATCCGCTCCGCCTGTTTCGGGTCTACCCTGGGCGCGCGCCACATCCGCGGGCTCGACGAAAAGATCTGAAAGGTGTTGGCGCCAATCTCCCGCGCCCGCTCCACGGCGTTTGAAGCCCCGCCCGCCGTTCCCAGATGCACCCCAATGCGTTTTTCCATGCGACCAGTCTACAGGTTGGCCGCGCGGCCACCGTCAGCGCTGACGACCGCCAAACAGTCCATACCGTTTCAGCATGACGAACCACAGGATTACACCCGCAATGAAGAGCGCCAGGAACAGCGGAAACACAGACCACTGCGTTTTCACGGCGAATTCTTCGGGATGGAAATAGGGCTTCAGATACGCATCGCGCAGGATGTCTCTCATGACCGACATGCTCAAGATCACGACCACTGTGATACCGGGCACGTAGAAAGCGGCGGCACGGATGTTTTCTTTCCGCAAGGCGTCCGACATCAGGAAAATAGCCCCGATTCCTCCTGCAATGCCCACCAGCAGCAGAGCCGTCGCCAGGGGATTGTCACCCATATACAACATGCGCAAGTCTCGTGGCAGGCTGATCAGGAACAGGACGCCCACAACGATTTGCGCCATGGTGGCGTACATGAATGCCTTGCCGCCAAACTGCAGAACCTGACGCGCATACTCGCCGTCCCGCTTCCAATTGGCGAGGGCCACAAAAACTAGAAAGAGTCCACCCACAGCCACGGCTGCAACCATGAAGTGCAGGTAGCGGGGGAACAACGTAGGTTCCGAAAGGTTGAGATTCCATCCGCCAGGGTCGGCAAAGTACTTTCCGGCCCAGCGTGAGGGCGTCTCGCTCAAAGTCAGATTGTTGCAGTACACGAAGCCGATGATGAAGACCAGAATCACGCTGAACAGCAACGCTTTCCCGGCCCGGCCCGCATGTTGAACACTCTGAAACGAAGCGTAATAGAAGCAGTAGTAAGCAATGGTGAGAAGCACCAGGACCATGAACCATGGCCAGGCCACGATGATGGCCGAAGTGTAGAAGTATTGCCCGTACAGCACCTGCACAAACAGCAGCGGAGCAATGCCCAGGGTAATGGTTGCCGGCAGAAGAGAGGGCAGCTTCTTGGCAACGTCAAAAAACAAGCGGTTGCCATTCTCTCGATCCTTTGAGCGCCATTTCGACACCAGCGCAAGAACACCGCCGCCGAGCATGCAATTCATGGCAACAATATGGAGGAAGAAGGTCACGATGAGAAGCAATTTGAAGACCCAATAGGGCGCGGGCAGCGGATTCGGGTCCACAATCGGAATCGGGTTGAGCTGCATCATGTTCAGTTTCCTCCTTGCGCGGCGGCGCCGGTTCCCATCGCGCTGCGCTGCGTGTTGAGCCACTGCACCAGCGCGGGGCGCTGCTGGTCAGAGAGTTTCAGATCCGGCATGAGGGGGAACAGGCCGGTCAGATCCTTCAGCGCATCGCTGGCTGCATTTGGATCCTGAGGTAGATTCTTGAAGAGAGGATCGGTAGCCCTCACCTGGTGGCACATCGAGCAGTTCTGCTCGAAGATGGTCTTGCCGTCTGTAGCAGCAGCCGCTGAGGCAACGGAAATGGGCTCGATCGTAGTCAAATAAGCCGCCAGCGCGCCGCGTTCCGCATCGGTGCCGGCAAATTGAGGCATCACGTTGTTGTGCATGAATTCAAGACCGCCTAGCATGGCTTGAATCTTGTTCTGATCCCATTGACGCAATGTCAGGTAATGTTTGATTCCCCGGTAGGCGTTTGCTGTGTGGCAGCTTTGGCATTCCACGCGGAATATTTCGCGCCCGGCGGCGGCCTGGTTGTCCGGGGTCAGTTCCCGGTTGCTTATCCACTTCGCGGTTTGCAGCACGCCCGCGCCGTTGACTTCATCGGTGCTGAATCCGCCATCCCCTGGCATCTGATTCGCGTAGAGCGAGTTCGCGTAGAGATAACTCCCGATCACGTATGGCTTGCGAATGGCCTCGCGGACAAATTCAAACGATCCCATCGTACCGAGCGCGACCAGGGCCACCAGCAGACTGAATGCCAGGTGTATTCGCCCGGGCCGGATAAGGGAAAGCAGGGCCAGCGCAAATGTCACGATCAGGAGAACTACGGCGAGCATGGCGAATTGCGTGCCGGTGGGCATTGGACCCCGGGCGCTGGCCCAGGTATCGACTGGAATCCTGTGGATGTACCACTTGCCCAGCAATGGCACAACCGCCAGAGAAGGTACGATCCACAGCGCGCTCCATCTGACGATGCGCGCCTTCAGAGCCGCGTCCTTCTGCACGCTGGCGGTAATCAAAGCGTAGATTCCAGCCAGCGCCATGGCAATGGCAAATCGCATCGCCAGCGACGGAAAGTAGGTTGGATTGAAGAATCCTCTCCAGAACTCGTGATTCTTTATCCAGCTCCCGGGCGTCAGCATGAAAGTGAGGATTCCGTTGATGACCACCATGCTTAAAAATGCGGCGATGAAATAAATCCATCCGAACCACATGTGAAGCCGCGCCTCCAGCTTCTTCCAGCCATAGAGGTAGAGCAGCGCGGCCGTGATCTCAACGAAGAAGAATACCCACTCGATCGCCCATCCCCAGACGTAAATGTGAATCAGGCTGGTGGTGGCCATGGGGTTGATCAACCCGATGGTGAACCAGATGCCCACTCCGCTTACGACTCCGAAGACGACCGTCACCAGAACAAAAAACCTGGTGTGCGATTTCAGCCATTCCAGAAGCGCCTGGTCGTTGTTGCGCCGGGCTTTTCGTTCTGTCACCACCAGAAAGAGCCCGCCGCCCACCGCGAAATGGGAAACGAAGACGTGAAGAATGGCTACCAACGCGATTAGCAGGCCGGCACCAAAGGCAACGTCCCAAACCGGATAGTTCATGCGGCTCCTCCTGCCCGACGCACGATTCTGAGGACAGGAAGGCAGACCTGTTCCGCCGCACCTCATTCCTCAAGGTCACCAATGTCCGCCGTCCAGAACCGACTTTTCCGTGATTGGGGTCACAGTGCTTCCTGATGTCCGGCTTTAGCTGGGTCAAGGCGGGAACTGGCTCCAATAAGTCAAATTCCTCGTATCACTTACAGGTGAAACCTCATCCTGAACCAAAGCCCGGGATTGGAGATCGAGCGCGGCGTACTACTCGAAGAGCCCGTCCAACTTCGCAGCCCCGGCCTTGCGCCAATCGAAGCTGGCTGCAACGATGTTTGCGCCGCCGAATAAGCAGATCAAGCACTAGAGCCTGCTATGAACTATGGGGTGGGCAGCGTTGCGAGCGAGAATCCGGCCAGACGAAGCCGAGCCCGAAGGCTGTGGCGGGTCCACCGTCGAGGGCGAGAATGAAGTATGGCCGGATTTGCGCCGCAACCCGAAGGGACGGGGCCAATTTTCCCCATTTCGTCGTCGCTCGTCGCTAAGATGCACCCGGTATCTGTCCCTCCTCGCTTCTCGAACTGAGGAAAATTGGCTCCCGTCGCTGTCCGCCCCATAGTTCATAACAGGCTCTAATATGAATACAGCAGGCTGATGTGAACCGCGACGCCATCAAAATCTCGGCAGGTCCGCGACTTCGAGCCGCCATGATACTGGCGATCGTTGCGGACCTGCTACAAATTGTCGTTTTCCCCTTATTTGTCGAGGGCGCTGAATCCCCTGCCGACGACATTCTCGATCTTGGTGTTGCAGCCGTGCTGGCATACCTTCTCGGCTGGCACTGGGAGTTCCTGCCTTCGTTTTTTGCCAAGCTCGTGCCCGGAGTCGACTTGTTTCCCTGCTGGACGATTGCGGTCGCAAATGTCTATCGGAAATCGAAACAGATCGCGGTCACAGCGGAAGGAATTCGCGAGGAGGACCCGGCGCGGAGAGATCCACCGAGTTCGTGAGTGGCAAATCACCGCTGTATTCTGGTCAGCAAAGGCATACAAAGGCTTTCCATGAGCGAGATTGGCAAAGCGCTTGTCGCCCTCGGATTTCTGCTCGCGCTCATCGGGGCGTTGTTGCTGCTTGCCGGACGCATCGGCTTGCCCCTGGGCCGGCTGCCGGGCGACATCGTCTACAAAGGCAAACACGTCTCTATCTTCATTCCTCTCGGCACGTCGATTCTGATCAGCATTGTGTTGTCCGTCGTCTTCTACCTGTTCTCGCGCATTCATCGCTAATGCAACTTCACAATAATCCGCGGGGCGGTGTAGGATTCTGTGCATGATGAACATGAACCGTCGTGATCTTTGTGTCGCACTATCCTCTTTCGCGGCTGTGGCTGCTGCGTTGCCGGCGAAAAGTCAGACAGGCTCCGTTGCAACTGCCGCTCCGGCTGCTCCCGCGGAGCCCGTGCTTTCAGCGCAGCGCTCATATCCGTTCGACCAGCTAGCGGTGAAGACGGGGCCGAATGGAGAGTCGCGGGCTGTACTGCATGGCGTGCTGCCGACGGGCGAGACTGTCGAACTGCATGAGACTATGCTGCTGCCGGGGCACATGCCCCACCCTCGGCATAAGCACCGTCACTCGGAGCTCATGCTGATCCGTGAGGGAACGGTCGAGTTCGACAACGACGGGACCTTCGAGCGCCTGGGACCGGGCGGAGTGATCTTCGCCGCGTCCAACGTGATGCATGGGCTCAAGAATGTAGGCGACACAAATGCAAATTATTTTGTCGTCGCCATTGGACACGAGTAGCCGAATGAGACTTCAGCCCATCGGCTCCAGATGAGCGGTAAAGTGCCGCAGGAACGGAGCCTCATAGGTCAGGCGCATCCCCTTGATGCGGGTGCGCCGCTCCCACACTCGCAGAATGATCTCCACAACGTAATCGATGTGGCTCTGCGTGTAGACTCGGCGCGGAATGGCCAGACGCACCAGTTCCATCTGCGCAGCTTCGCCAAACATCAGGCTGCCAATCTCAACCGACCGGATACCGCCCTCGAGATACAACTCCGCGGCCAGCGCAACACCTGGAAACTGATCCACCGGAATGTGCGGCAGAAACGCCTTTGCGTCGATATAAATGGCGTGGCCGCCGGGCGGCTGCACGATCGGAACGCCATGCTCGGCAATATGGTTGCCCAGGTAAGCCGTCGATGCAATCCGGTAGCGCAGGTAGTCCTCTTCCAGCGATTCCTGCATGCCCACCGCAACCGCCTCCAGATCCCGTCCGGCGAGCCCGCCATAAGTGGGATAGCCCTCGGTCAGAATCAACAGATTCTGCTCCTGCCGCGCCAGGATTTCGTCGTTGGTGCAGAGGAAGCCGCCGATGTTGGCCATGCCGTCTTTCTTGGCGCGACATGGTGCAACCGTCGCCCAGCGCGAACATCTCCTGCGCAATCTGCTTGGGCGTCTTGCTGGCGTACCCCGGCTCACGCAGTTTGATGAAATACGCGTTCTCGGCAAAACGGCAGGCGTCGAAGTAAAGCGGAATCCCATGCTTGTGGCACACCGCGGCAACAGCCCTCGCGTTCTCCATCGATACCGGCTGTCCGCCGCCGGAGTTATTGGTCACCGTCAGCATGACCAGCGGGATGCGTTCGCGCCCGACCCGGCCAATCAAATCTTCCAGCGCCGCAACATCCATGTTGCCCTTGAACGGCAGGCGCGTTTCGGGCTGTCGCGCCTCGGGAATCTGCAGATCGATCGCTTCCGCTCCGACAAACTCCACGTTGGCGCGCGTGGTATCGAAATGGGTGTTGTTCGGCACCACGTCGCCCTTCTTGCACATCACGTTGAAGAGAATGCGTTCCGCTGCGCGTCCCTGGTGAGTGGGAATCACGTGGGTATAACCCGAATATGTCCTGAACTGAGCGCTTGAAGTGATCGAAGCTCCTGCTGCCCGCGTAGCTCTCGTCGCCCTCCATGATGCCTGCCCATTGATGCGTGGACATGGCGCCGGTGCCGGAGTCTGTCAGCAGGTCGATGAGAACATCGTCGGCCGCCAGCAAAAAGAGGTTGTAATGCGCGGCGCGCAGCAGGTTCTCCCGCTGTTCGCGAGTGGTCCAGCGAATGGGTTCAATACTCTTGATGCGAAATGGCTCGATGATGGTTTTGGAAGGCATTCGAACAGGCTCCCTGTTTGACGTTCACTTGGCGGCGGAGCAAACGCATGCGGCAAATCCCCTGGCGGTGCGATTGTCCAGCGCGCACACGTACTCCGGCCAGAACGGGGTGAGTTCGCGAGAGAGGTCGCCCGCGTAGTAGTTGCGAATGTATGCCGCGCTCGCCGCCGTACTTGCGCCGCCATCGATTCTGAACTCGTCGATCAGCTTCTTCACCGCTGAGGGCGAGAACTCCGCTTCATGGTAGGTCCGGCCAAAGTCATACTCCTTGGCCCAGCTTGTGGCGATGCCGGTCTGGTTTGAAGCTGCAATCACCTCGTAGTTTTCGAGCATTGCGGAAGATGGGTTTACGCGAGCAATCGTAAAGGACGGGTTATTTCCATCGACCGGCGAGATGGAGGGAACAATTTTGATGGCTGCGCCATGCCCCTCCGCGGTCTGCCCTCCACTCGCTTCAGGCTCCAGCAGGCGCATCTCATCCATGTGGGTGTGTGCGAAGATTCCAAGCCGTACCACATCGGCATATTCAACGATCAGGTCGGCCATCTTACCCGACGACAGGAATCTGACCGGAGCCTGACCTCCGCAAACATCCCTGAATTTTGAGGCCGTTGAATACGGGTCGATGCCGGGCGGAATGTGCCCCATCACCCACACCCTTTCATCCGCTTGCCGCGCCTGTGCCAATTGCTGCTGTAACCAGGACATCTCTTCGCTTGCCGCGGCGGAGTCTGGTTTGCCGGCGCAGGTGCTGTACTTCGGTGACAAGAACACGTCATTGACCACAATAAGGCGGGTATCGTGCATCGGCTCTGCCATCGTGATGCTGTAGTAGCCGCCTTCTCCAAACTGCTTGAGCGCATCTTGCTGTTGAGATGGCGGCAGGCCTTCAGCGACGATCCTGCCGGCATCAATAATGAACCCGCTTCCGGCATCGAGCTCGTAGTCGCCGCATCCGGAGTCGTTATTGCCCAGGGCAACATAAACAGGCATGCCGGGAAACGAAGCGCGCAGTTCTTCCACGACGAAGCTCAGGGTCTTCACGACAAAGGCTTCATAGTCGCTGGGCTTGGAGCCCGGAAAGAGTGTCCTATACCGGCAGGTGAAGGCGTGGGCAATCAGGTCGCCGCTCACCGTCATGAATTTTGCGTCTTGTTGCCGGGCCCGCATCGCCTGCAGGCTGGAGCGAAGCAGAGCGTAAGGCGTGTCGACTCCGCGCGCGTTGCAGCTCTGCTGAAGCGCGGCAAACGCCTGTGGCTGATCGGACGAAGGCGGCGACGCCAGGATTCGCCGCCACTCGGTCACCGGCGCAGCCGCAAGCTCGTGCACCCTGGCGGGATCGTGAAAGGGATCGAAGTGGATATCGCTGACAAGAAGTGCGGGGATGGTGCGGCTCTCTGCCTGCGCAGAATTTGCCGAGCGAGCATGTGCAGCCGGGACAGGCCGAGCCTCCTGCGACAGTGCCGCGGGCGTGGGCCCAACTGCAATGGACAGTGAGGCTACTGCAACGAGCGTCAGGATGAGCGAGCGAATTGAGGTGCGCTTGGCGGGAATCATCGTCGTGCTTCAATTCTAAGGGATTGCCAAAGAGGCCGTGTTACAACTCTCATCCAGCGTTCGGGTAGCTGTAAAATGGTTGAGTGGCCGGCATCACGACAAGTGGCCCCGTAGCTCAGGTGGCCACGGCTCGCAAGAGCCGTACGATCAAGCCCAGCAGTTTCCTGAAACTGCTGCGGCACAACTAAAAGTGGCCCCGTAGCTCAGGTGGATAGAGCAGCAGTTTCCTAAAGCCGGGTTCCAGCGGGGCCGCCTGTCGTATCAATCACTTAAAGCCGTATCCAATCACGAAAATCGGGGCAACAGGCTGCCAGTCGGGATTTATTGGGCAACAGCTTGGGCAACAGGATTTGGCCGTTTTCTGGCCAGCCGCACTGGTCGCAATTCGCGCGATCCGTGGTACACGGTTCATTCTGTCCAGTACCTTGAGCGCGATGATTCAGAACGCCGTTTGTTGTGGGGATTTCCTGCTCGGCAAGTGCGCTTTCAAACTCATCTCCCAGCTTTGCGGCGAGTGCCTGCCACTCGGAGGATTGCCGCTTGCTGATGCCTAAATCGGCGAGCGTTTGCTCATTCCCCGGTGGTAACACTATGGGACTGCCGGTAGAATCGCCGCCTCTTACTCTTGCCCCTTTTGCTTTCGGCATCTCAGCAAGCAGCTCGCCGCAGCGCCGCTCCGCCTGTTCAACCGTCATCCCCGGCGGAATCGAAGCAACTCGCCCCATCCGTCCCGGCTCACTCTCAACCCACGGAGTAAAGCGCGGCGGCCCATTTTCCTCGCCGTCAAGAATCAGTGTGATTGCCGTCTTGCCCGCCTGCCGCTCTTCCAGCATCCTCCGCACAGCGGCGCGGGATTGCAGTGATCGAAGCGGATAATCACCGGGTTTCACAGAAGCACCTGCAAACGGCAACCGTGCCAGCGGGGGGAATCGGGCAGGTACACTTCCGACCGGGCGCGGGTGGTGATCCGACTACCCGAATGACCACGAGAAGCCCTTCGCCTTCGATGGCTCTCTTGGATGCTAATAGCGACCGCGCAGCGGCCCTGGACTGCGGCGAGCGCAGCGGGAAGCACCCCAAACCCATTCCCGCCGCTGTTGCGGGCAAGGATGGCCGTCCTGTGCGTTCTGTGCGGGTTTCTGTCATTCGGGACTGTCACCCTCTGTTGCGCCCACGGTTGCCGCCTCAAACCATTTTGGCAGCGTTCCATGCTGCGCGTAATCCTCAAGCTCCGCCGTGCTCATGCGGTCGAAAAGATCGTTCAAGCTCACTTGCTCTGTGCGGTCAATCCACTGTCCCGCCGCATTGATCTTGCTGTATGCCTGGACAGCCGCCACAACTGCGCTGGCGGTCACGTCCACTTCGCCCGCCTGTTCGATGATCCGCTCCAAGGCTGCCCGGATGTTCTTTTGCCTTTTCGGGAACAGTCCCAGCGCGTGCGCGTGCCGGTAGACGCTGGCCCGGTCTGCCAGTCCAAATTCCTCCGCAATGGCTTTTGGTGAGCGCCAGCCGATGAAGGCACCTTCGATTTCCTCTCTTTGCGAATGGGCGCAGATGGAACAATTCCGCTGGTGCCTTCCGAGGCTTACCGCTGCGTGGTGGGTCATGCTGCTATTGTGTGCCGGCAGGCACTCCCCCGCAAGGCCCGCAATGCGCTGCCGGGGGAAGCGGAAGTCATTTGGAGGCTTTCGACTTGCGTCTCGCACCCTTTCGGATGCCGCCACGTCCGGTCATGTTTGAAATCCTACTCCGTTCAAGTCGCTTTTTGCCGTTACCCCGCGTTCGTTGGTCTAGGCCGGGACGGATTATGGCCCTGGACTGACAGCCAAGGCCAAGCGCATATAATTTCGCGCATGGCCGAACAAAGCGTCTTTACTCTCCGGTGTCCGAACTGTCACGACCCCATTGTTCTCCGGCATCGAAACCCATTAGGAACAGCTTTCGATCCACCTGATCGAGCCAAGGATAAGTGGCCTCTAAGGTACTGGTGCAACGACTGCGGACTTGTGTCCGTTTTTCAGGAGCTAGACATCCATCAGGAGTCCGGCGCAGTACAGGGCCAAAATCGGTATACGGAATCACTGTGGTGCTTTGAGTTCGTATGTGCCCAAGAAAGCTCCGAAAAGCACTTTTCCATATACAGCAAACAGCCTGACAGCGCTTTCGCAGGCGACGGCCTACGCGCCATAATCGAGGCCGCAGGCCTTTGTCCAGATACTGCCCAGATACGGCTGGGGAGGAAATACGGGTTTCCACTTCGCTAGTTGGCATCGCGCGCACTCCGATATAATGATCTGAGTCGCACCCCAAACCGAACGCCCCCGATTCCAGTCGGGGGTTTTCTATTTCTCACCAGAATACACGTTGCCAGAGCCAATGATTTGGCGGTCAGTCAGTATTTAGAGACGGCCAAACAATTCCGGGAGCGGTGTTTTCAGCCCCTTGGCAACCCTCTCGATATTCAACAGAGAGACGTTTCGCACCCCGCGCTCTAGTCCGCTGTAGTACGTCCGGTGCAGCCCGCAACGCTCGGCGGCCTCTTCCTGATTGATCCCCTGCTCCTCGCGGATGCGACGAATAGCGCGACCAAACCGGATGCGAATATCTACTGGCATCGGGTCAATCATCGAATCATGTAGCTGATGCGTACACATCCGATGAGTCACATTGATGTAGACTTATTGGCGAATCAGATTATCCGCCTTTTCTGCACTCCACTGTTTCGAGGTCGCCTTATGCCTGGTACGCTATCTGTGTTGAAAAGTCTGCCCGCCAAGTCGTCAGCCATGCTCCCAATTTTCACTTTCACCATTGCACTGCTCGTCTTTGGTTGCGGCACCGCGTGGGCAGCAAAAAAGCCCAAACCTGTCTATGAGGATGCTGTCCTGAAGGATTTTCACACCGAGCAGCACGGTTCATTTTGCTCGACCTCGGGCGACACGAATGGAAGTATCGACGCCGATACGGACAGCAATGGCAATACGAGCGGCACTGTCAAGGCGACTTCTACGGCGTCTACATCCTGTTCGCCACGTATGATGGCCTACTATACGGTCGTCATGGGCAATCACACCTTTGTGCTCTCCCCTAAAGAACCTGGGGGCGTGGTTGCTGCAAAAGGACTCGCGATTATCGCAACGGGGGCATGGGCGCTTTCTTCCTGAAAAAGAACAGCGTACTTTATGGGGTGCTGCCGGGAACTGCCATCAAGATGCGCTCCGAAGGCGGCGCGGTTTACGTCAAGGTGGGCAAGCGTGAGTCCGAGTACAAGATTGTCGCTATGCGATAGCAATGGGGAAATTCGCGGTTAGTGGAGGTTGTAAACATGTCTGAATCCGGCAAGGAGCAAGCTGGGAGGAGAGCCGGAGCCGTCTTACGGGAGGCAGCAAAAAGGTCTCCGCTTTTGAGCCGGGCGTTTCGAGCAATAGCGGTTTGGGCAGGAGAAGTGACCCAAGCCAGCAAGGGAGTTTTGAAGACAATAGGCTGGGCGCTGTTTGCTTTTTTTGCTGGCGTGATTGCAATCAATTCATACAGTGACCTGGACAGCTCTGGATGGATTCCGCACGATCACGATACCCCCGTGTGGATACAGGGTGATTGGCTGGTGGGAGAGTACCGCGACTGCCAGATGCGGACCAAGACTGTTGCGGGAGGGGATAAAACCCTCGACAATCTGAATAGGTTGCCGCGCCTTTTCTGCGGCAAAGATGCCAATGGGTTATTTGATTTCCAGCACACAAATGGTGCGGAGCCGCCACCACCCGATCAAGTTCCGCCCGAAGGGGCCATGTATCTTTACACCGTTACCGGAGATGAACTAGAGCAGGACTTCCACGTTATGCCAGTGCGCTACGACGGGCGAATCGACCGAATAGATAAGTGGGTTATCGCATGGCGGTGCCAGCGCCTCAGCGCCTCACTGGAGTGCAAGGCGCTGGATTGAGGAATGGGGGCGGGTATGAATCTCAGAGAAGGAACACGGCGGCTGGCCCTGCTCCTCGGCGCGGCGGGTGCAATTCTCTGTGGTGTGCTGTCATGGGCGCAATTGCAATCCAACCTTCGCCAGAGAACGGACCACCAGAGGTTTGAGCAGTTGGCAAATTCTTCGATTGTGGACAAGGGGCGCGTGGGATGTTTTGGTGCCAGCGCACCGGCAGAGCACGGTCCCTGGGAGAAATATCAGACCCCAGGAACCCAGCCCAAAGAATCGGCGGTGCAATCCGACACTCTTCCAGCAGATTTCTTTGACAAACACAAAATCTATTGCATCGTGTCCAATGATGATGCAAATGCTGCCGATTACAGCCCCTCTGCATCCGAAAGCGCAGAAATAAAAACCGTTCACTTCGAGAATCGCCAGATTGCATCCATCGAAACCCAGGACGGCCAGACCCTCTATCCCTCGCCAGCCCCCGGCACATGGTCGTATCTGCTAATTGCCATTCTGCCCGTGCTCGGATTCTTCATCCCTTGGGGCGTAGTTCGCGCTATCGGATGGGCGGGAGCCGGTTTCGTCCAATCGTCTAAGTAGGGCTACGCCGCCGTACGCCGCTTCCGTCATGGTGGGTTCACCTTATGCGCTTCAGGCAACTGCCCGGCTGCTCTGTGCCATTCCAACTCCGCTGGGGATAAGTAAGCCGTTAAATCCAAATCCTCAGGTATAGGCCCTATCTTACCGTTCGGGTTGAATGGCAGGTTGTTGAGGACCCATCGGCCATCGTCGTCACGGTACTCGCTTAGCCGCTCGCGTATCTCAGTCACTATCGCTTCTGGAAAGTGCTCTTTGAGAGCGGCGCGAGCCTGGCAGACGTGGCAGTGACTCTTTCTTCTGCAACGGCATTCCTCAAAAGCCATGTCGAGCAGCACGTTGCGAAGAATGGAGAGGTTTCGCTCGCTCCACTCTGCATTCTTTACCAAAGATGCAATCATCAAACCTAGCACCAAGGTTTCAACAATGAATACGATGTTCGCGCCCGCCTGGGCGAAGACAAATGCAAACACCAGAGTCATGCCTGAAATTAAGAGGTAAACGTGACAGGTGCTCCCATTCGGCTGCTGCCAGAACGACTGCACCCACAACCAAACGCGCGCCGCTACTCCTTTTCTTTCTTCGGAGTTCATCTGCTTGCTCCCTTGACCTTTTGTGCCAACGCCGTCCCGCTCTGGCAACCGGGGACAAAAATCTTTGCGGGATTGCAACTCTAATCCAGAGCAGCCCGACAGTCAACCGGCGAAGCGGCGCGGCTGTACCCGGTAACTGCCTGCGGTAAAATTTGCAGTGCCGGATAGCTGCTGACAGATCATCAGCGGCGACAAAGCGGGACGCCTTCCCGTCCCGCCTTCCCGGTGATCCGCAAGAATCGGGAAGGTCACGGAAGGGTGACACATGACGGACCCCACTGAAAAATTGCGGGCAGGCAAGGGGCTCTTGGCTGGCCGTCTGCGGGCAAGACGAAAGGCCGACTTGGAGGAATGCCTCCGAAGTGCGGTCAATGTTCCGCTGTATGGCACGTCATACGACAGCGATCAAGACAAGATCAGCGATGCAATCCGCGAAGTAGCCCTTCCTGCTATCGACCAACTCAAGCGCGAAGAAAGAGCCAAGCGGGAAGAAGAAGCCAACCGCATTCCTCGGCTCACTGCCCCTCCAATCACCATTGCCGATCTCGTTAATGCCCCTTTGTTAAAGGGCGGATTGCTCAATACAGGACTCGAATCGCGCCCCCCGAGCAAGCCCAAAGCGCAGCGGATGGCTAAGGCGCTCACCAGCACCGAAAAAAAGAGGCGCAAAGTAATCTTCGGGGCGATTCAGGCGGGTCTGAAAGGGCAAAAATACTGTTCTGAACTGGACAGCCGGAAATTGCCCCCGCCGTGGAGAGCGGAACGCTGCCCCAGCACCTACACATTGGCGTACAAAGATTCACGGTGGCGGAAAAGAATACAGGATGAGAAGTGCCGGTTTCGTGAGCGGTTCGACCAAACCCCAACCGCAAAACGCGAAGCAATCATCGACGGCAAGTCAGGAACTCGCCAAACTCGCCGGTGACGAGTGAAAGTGAACCCTGCGGAACCCGCATAAACAGAGGCCCGCAGGCGCTTTTTACTCGTCCCTTGCGCGCTACAACTTGCACCCCCCCGCGCTCTAATCGAAATTGGGCATAGAAAAACGGCACCCGACCCTGGCAGGGAAATTCGGATGCCGCTTGAGGTTTCTATGTCCAAAGTCTCGCACACAATCAGCCGCGCCGCAACCCTTCGTGTCACGCGCGCCGCATCCCATCTCAATCAAGCCGGGAAGCAACTCGCGGCGGCCACCAGTGCCGCCCCGGATCGTTACCACCAGCAACGATTGCGCCGTCTGCTAGCAGACCTTCGAGAGCTTTCACTCCCCATTGCGGGCCTTGCGTCATCCCTTGAGCGCGGGGGTGGGCAATGAACAAGCTCTGGCGCGGCCATTCCGCAACACCCCAGCAGCAAACCTTACTGTTCACCGCAAACCGCAAACGGGGCGGACAGCTCACACAGGCCGATGTTCTGGTCGAAATGCTGCGCGCGGCCCGCTCCAAACGCAAACCCCTTCAACTGCCCGAAATCATGAAAGCCGGAATTGCGCAGCACGGCGCGCGGTTCAAAGAGATTCGGGAGCGGGGATTCCAAGTCGAGAATGAAATGGAGCGGACGGCGGACGGTGCTGTGCTCTCCCGGTATTGGCTCCGCTTTGATCCTGAGCTAGACGGGGGTGCTGAATGAGCCATAAAGCCGCCATGCTTCGCCCGGTCCCCGTGGATGATGCAATCGAGTGGAAAGCGTATCCGTGCATTGAACCCGGAGAATACTTTGCCCTGTGCTATTGGGCAAGGCGGTATCGTGACCCGGCCATGCGGCGTTGGACGTGTCTGCTGCGCTGGGACGTGCTCTCAGATGACTTGCAAAGCACCATAGCAAAGTGCATCCCCCTCTGGTTTGGCTTGGGCGAGGGTGACAAACCCCATGCATCGCGGCGGGGAAAATATCTGCGCGAATGGGTGCGGGCCAATGGCGGGCCACCAGGACGCGGGGACCGCCTTTCTCCGAACGTGTTCACTCGCAGAGTTGCGCGCGTGGAGATTGGCGATGCGAACAGCCCGGTTCCCTATTCCGTGGTCAGGCGAATCATTCAATGGGAGACTGGCCCACTGTGTCACCCCGTCAGCAAGTCAACCAGTCAAGGCAGGCATGGGGAAAGGGCCGCAGAGGGAAGAGGTTCCGGGCAATGATGCATACATTTTCTCTCGCAGAGATTCAGTTTCGGCCCTTGCCGGGGTCGAGGGTGACAACCACTCCAGCACACACCCAAGGGGCGGGCGTTCCGGTTTCCGGCGCGCCCGTCAAAGGCAACGATTTTCGCGCAGCGGTTGCGCTAACCGATGCTCACCTGCAAGTGGTTGATTTGACTGCCAGTAAAGGAGGCTGTTGCCCGAATGTTGCCCAATAACAGCAGAAACTCCCCTCCGGCGGCAATGAACGCTCCCGATAAGATGAGCTTCTTTGAAGTGATCGACGCGGGCGAGCTTGCAAGCCGCTGGCGGATTCCGAAGAGTTGGATTCTGGAGCAGACCCGAACCCGTGCAGTCGAACCCATCCCCTGTGTCCGGTTGGGCCGCTATGTTCGATTCGAGTGGAACTCTCCGGCGCTTCTACGCTGGTGGGAGAAACGGCGCAAATAGTCACGATGATCCGCATTTTCCTCTTGACTAACTTACTGCTAAGTTAGATACTGACTGCATGGCAAAGAAACCCAATCCGAACGCAGTTGCACTCGGAAGGCTGGGCGGAGAGGCGCGGGCAGCGAAGCTCTCCCAAGCCGAACGCTCAGCGATAGCCAGTAAAGCGGGCAGCGCGCGAAGCTCGAAGCTCACGGCAGCGGAGCGCGTCCGCATCGCAAAGCTGGCTGTGAAAGCCCGCGAAGCGAAACGGGAAAAAACCAAGCAGGCAGAAAAGGGGAAGGAATGAGACGAAACCGCGAACAATCCGGCCAGGTCTTCCAGCGACACGGAAGCTGGTATGTGCGCTTCTACGAAAGCCGCGTGATCGACGGCGAAGTTAAGCGCGTGAGAGTCTGCAAGCAACTCGGAGAAGTGACAACGCGGGGCAAGGTTGCACCCGCTGTCGTAACCGAACAGGCACGGGAGATTCTTTCCACCGTCAACCGTCCCGCCTGTGCGCCTGAGAAGGTGGTCAAGCTCGGGGATTTCGTAGAGAAGGTCTACTTTCCCCGGATCGAACAGCACTTGCGGCCATCCACGCTCAAGGCATACAGGGACATTTGGGAAATCCACCTGAAACCGCGCTGCGCTTCGGTTTGGGTCAAGGATGTGCGGACCTACCACGTCCAACAATGGCTTGACGAAATCGCGCTCCCCGAAAATCTCGGAAGGCGGAGCTTGCAGCACATCAAGTGTTCCCTGAGCGCCATTTTCAAGCTGGCAAAGCAGCAAGGGTTCTTTGTGGGGGAAAACCCCGTAAGAGACTCGGCAATTGCACCTGGGGCAAAAGAACCGCAAGAAACCTATGCGTACAGCTTGGATGAAATCCGGGCAATCCTCGCTGTGATCCCCGAACCGGCGGCAACGATCTTCGCGGTTGCTGCATTCACGGGACTCCGGCGCGGCGAGATTCGCGGGATGCGCTGGCAGGACTGCCGGGACGGCGAAATTCACGTCTCACAATCGATCTGGGAAGGTCATGCAACCCTGCCAAAGACGTTTCAGAGCAGGAACGCGGTTCCGGTTATCAAGCCAGTCGCACGAATGCTTGACGCGCATCGGATTCGTTGCGGCAACCCGGAATCCGGTCCGGTTTTCGCGGCAAGCAACGGCAAGCCGGTGAGCCTCAACAACGTGCTCACCCGGAGTATCAAGCCCGCGCTAAAGAACGCTGGAATCGGTTCTCTTTGGCATGGTTGGCACGCGGCCCGGCGCGGGCTGGGAAGCAACCTGTATTCTCTGGGTATCCCTGAGAAAACGATTCAGGCGATACTAAGGCACGCGAATGTGAGCACAACAACGACCTATTACATTAAATCGGCTCCGGCGGACGCGGTTGCCGCGATGGGACGGCTGGAAACGGCCCTCCCTGAATTGGGCAACAATTGGGCAACAAACGGCAGTGCTCCCCGTACTTCGGCAGCGGTAAACTAATAGAGTAATTCGCGTTACGATAAGTGGCCCCGTAGCTCAGGTGGATAGAGCAGCAGTTTCCTAAACTGCGTGTCGGAAGTTCGAGTCTTCCCGGGGTCACCATTTCTTCCTTCGCATTGCATCCGGCTGAAACATTCTTGCCAGACACTGCGCAAACCGTACCTTGCGACATGGCACGTTTTGACTTCGCCGCCCGTTTGCAGCTATAAAAGTTGATGTCATGGAAATTTGTTCCATGCCGTCACGGCTGCTCCATCATTGAGCAGCGCAATTCACCACGGCAATCGCCAGGATGCTCGGGAAGGCGGTGAAACTCCGCCACTGCCCCGCAACTGTGAGCGCCCCTGCCTCGGCGGCCGTCGATTCGGTCACGGATGAGGGCAGGAAATCAGCCAGGGTCTTTCCGCCTATCGCTGGAAGCCCGTGAACCACTGGAGGCGAGCCCATCGAGGCTCGTCTTTGGGAAGGTGGCTGAGAAAGGCGCAAGTCAGGAGACCGGTCCTTGCGTCCTCAACCGCTTGCGTTCCGAGGGGAACGAAGGAGCCATCATGCCTGTTTCCGCTCATCTTCGCGCGCTTGCAGCCGAGTCGCGCCTTGCCCCGCGCATTCGCCGTCATTCTGCTCGCTGCTTGCGCCGCTCTCCTGCCCGGCCGCGTCCATCCGCGGCGTAGTCACGGACGCCTCCGGCGCCAAAGTCACCGGCGCCAACGTGGTTCTGATCAGCAACGGCAAGGTGGTTGCCACCGCCGTCTCCACGGCCGACGGCAGTTTTCAGATTCTGACCGGGGTCGAGGGCCGCTTCTTCCTGGTGGTTTCGGCCAAGAGCTTCCGCCAGTTGGAGACGCCGGGCTTCTATGCCGGCCGGCTCGACTCGATCGAGCGCAACGTGGTGCTGGAGCCGGAGTGGGTGCGCGAGTCCATCGTGGTCACGGCCACCGGAACCCCCACGCCGCAGCCGCAGACCAGCGCGGCCACCAGCGTGCTCGGGCCGCTCGATCTGGCGCTTGCGCGACGACCTGGTGAGCGCTCTGCGCCTGATGCCGGGCACGTTCGTGGCGCAGGACGGCCAGCTTGGCGCGCAGACCTCGCTGTTTGTCCGCGGCGGCGACTCGGACTCCAACAAGATTCTTCTCGACGGGGTCAGCGTCGGCGATCTGGGCGGGCAATTCGACTTCGGCCCGCTCTCGACCACCGCCGTCGAGCGCGCCGAGGTCTATCGCGGCCCCGACTCCAGCCTCTATGGCGCCGACGCGGCCAGCGGCGTGGTCAGCCTGACCACCCCGCACGGCACCACCAGCTTTCCCTCGCTTCTCTTCCAGGGCGATGCCGGCAACTTCAACACCTCGCGCGAAGAACTGGAAGTGGCCGGCGCGCACAACAAGCTGGATTACCTGGGCGCCTTCAGTTGGCTGCAGACCGCCAACTACCATCCCCATGGACGAGTACCACGTGGCCACCTCGGCGGCCAACGTCGGCTGGCAGCCCAGCGGGAACACGCAGATTCGCGCCACGCTGCACTATGGCGTCGATGCAACCGGCGTTCCCAACACCTGGGACTTCTATCACGTCACCGACGACCGCAAGGAAGGCGATCAGAATCTCTATGGCGGCGGCACGGTGGAGAACCAGACCACGCCCGGCTTCCACAATCGCTTTCAGTATGGCCTGACGCGCAAGCGCGAGCAATCCCAGCAATGGTATCCGGCCGGCATCTGCATTCCCGCCGGCAGTTGCAACGGCGCTCCGGATTCATTTACCGGCGGCAACTTCTACGGTCTGCCGGTCACCATCCAGGGCGCCAACGGCTATAGCGCCACCGGGCCTGCACTGCTGAATTACAGCGCGGCCAACGGAAGCGTCTACCCCAACCGGCTGGACCTGATCAACAACCGCGACCAGTTTCTCTACCAGGGCGACTATCCATCTGACGCCGCATCTGATGCTGCTGGCAGGCTTCCACTATGAGAATGAGCGCGCCGCCGAGCGCGAGCCGGTCTATTTCATCAACGAGTCCATCAATCTCAACAACTACGATTACATTTTCGGCGCGCATGGCGATTTCAAGGAACGCCTGTTTTATACGCTCGGCGCAAGCGTGGAGCACTACCAACTGATCGGCAACGGCGTCTCGCCCAATGCCGGGCTGGGCTTCTATGCGCTTCGTCCGCGCCCCGGCGTCTTCAGCGGAACGCGCCTGAACGTCAGCTTCGCGCAAGGCGTGCGCGAACCCAAGCTGACCGATGAATTCGGTTCGCTCTACGACTTTCTGCGAGCAGAACGGCGGCCAGGCAACGATCCAGCAGTTGCACATCTCCCCCATCGAAGCGCCCACCACCCGCACCTGGGAGGGCGGCGGCGAACAGGCCTTCTGGAGCGAGCGCATCGTCTTCCGCGCCACCTATTTCCACAACGAATTCGGCCGCGACATCGAAGCCGGTTGGCGCGGGACTGGTTCCCGCATTGCTGCCCGAATCTGACCGCTCAGCAGCAAAGCATCCTCGAGGCCTTTCTCCAGAGCAACAACGCCTACTCGCTGGATCTCAACTCGCTCGCCTTCCGCGCCCAGGGCATCGAAACAACCGTCGAAAGCGGCATCGGAAAGAACATCTTCCTCCGCGGCGGCTACACTTACCTCGATTCGGTGGTGCAGCACTCCTTCTCCAGCGACAATCAGGCGCTGCTGGGCGGCTATGCGCCCACCTTTGACGGAATCCCTGTCGGAATCTACTCACCGCTTAAAGGCGCCCGTCCCTTCCGCCGCCCGCCCCACACCGGCTTTTTTACCGCCAGCTACGCGGGAAAGAAACTCACCGCGGTGTTTACCTCGGCTTTTGCCAGCCGCAGCGACGACTCCACGTTTCTTGGCTACGAAGACCTCCAGCAAGGGAACTCGCTGGTGCTGCCCAATCGCAATCTCGATTTCGGCTATGCCAGGCTGGACCTCGGCGACAGCTACCAGTTGCTCAGTTGGCTCGCGATCTACGGCCAGGCGGAGAACCTGTTGAGTCAGCAGCACATCGCGCCGATCGGCTATCCCAGCCTGCCCATGAACTTTCGCACCGGCTTGCGCATCCAGTGGGGACCGGGAAGCCGTCGCTGACGCAGCTTCACGCCAGGGTGCAGGCTACAGCGGAACCAGATTCGACGTATCCCGGAACCACGGAATTCAAGTCGACGCGACCATCAGAACCGGGGCCCCCACGGATAGGCCTTCGTCCGTGGGGTGGAGCGAGCGGCGACCTTGCGCAAAACCCAACAGGATACAGTTACTCTGGTTTCGCTCTAGAGAAATACAGCGCTCGAAATGGAGGAGAATGCTGCTGCATCCTCCCCCATTTCCTCTTTTGGACATGACCTTGACGCGGAAGGACCAGCGGCGTCCGATAATTCCCGCATTTGACCCTCTTTTTTCACAGACCAGCGTGCATAAAGCGAAGAAAATGGGCATTTTCCGCTTGCAATACCTCTTGTAATACCAGTCCGCTTTGGCATATGATGACTCTCTCCTAGCAAGTCATGAACCGGGCAAAGCCAACAACGGAGGGCATTTTGCTGCCAGTATTTGGGCCGTAAATAAAACACAGACTGGAACTTAGAGGTGTTGGCGGCCGAATTCGGCGTTGGAGAGTTTATTCTGGCCGCCCACAATCGATTCAGGATGCACAGTATGGTGCGGTCAGGCCGAACCAAATCCGTGTGAGGGCATGGAAAAAGAGAAAAGATATCGCAAAATTGGCCATGGTGACTTTCTAACCACCCAGCGGAAAACACTGTGGACCGGACACGGTCCGGATACCCGGCCTTTCAGCCAGGCTGAAGTTTCCTGTATTTCACAAGACTTTCATCCACATTCTGTAGGGTTGCATTTTGAGAAGCTCGCTGCTCTGGATGATCCCGAGGCGTTCTCTGCGCCTGGAATCCTCCTCTGCCGGCAACAACGGACCTGGCGCGCTGCCTTTTGCGTAGCATGACCGCAAGGCGGCATTGCCCTTTATTAACGGAGGATTTGTTGAACGCAATCAACCACTTTGGAGAGCCACTATGACTATGAGTCGAATTCGATTTTTCCTTCTCTGCGTTACGCTCGTCACCATCGCTGTGTGTCTGGGGTCGACGGCCCTGCATGCACAAACCTACACCGAAGGCTCGATCGCGGGCACGGTATTTGACCCCAGCGGCGCCGTAATTCCCAACGCGACGATCACCATTCACAACGACGGCACCAATGCCGAGAGCCGCCTGGTATCGGATGGCAGCGGATATTTCAAGGCTCCGCAATTGCCTGCCGCGGTTTATACGGTGACGGTCACTGCGCCGGGGTTCGCACAATTCAAGGAAGTCAACGTCATCGTGCAGGTCGGCGTGACGACGGAGGTTTTGCCACACCTGTCGGCCTCCGGTACAACCGCGACCGTGGAAGTAACCGGTGAGGCGCCGATTCTGAATTTCGAATCTCCGGATATTTCCTCGGAGTTGAACACTCACGCCGTTACGGACCTGCCGCTGAATGGTGACCGCTGGTCAAACCTGACGCTGCTGACGCCGGGAGCGACGCTGGATACGGCCGGGTATGGCCTGATCTCCTTCCGCGCCATCAGCACTCTTCTGAACAACGTTGAAGTGGACGGCGCCGACGACAACCAGGCTTACTACGCTGAAGAGCGCGGCCGTACCCGTGAAGGCTACTCCACATCGAAGTACATGATCCAGGAGTTCCAGGTCAATACCGGTGTCTACTCGGCCGAGTTCGGGCGTGCCGCGGGCGGCGTCATCAACTCGGTTACCAAGAGCGGCACCAACGACCCGCATGGCATCCTGTACTTCGCCGACCGCGACAACGGCTCCTGGGGCGCATTCAACGAATTCACAACCAACACCGTCAACACCGGCACGCCCACCTCGCCACACTTTGTCACCTCGCCCTACAAGCCGAAGGACTGGCGCAAGCAGTGGGGACTTGATGTGGGCGGCCCGCTGAAGAAGGATAAGCTCTTCTGGTTCTACGGCTACAATGAATTCCACCGCAATTTCCCGGGGACGGCCAAGGCCAGCAACCCAGCCTCGTTCTTCATCATCCCGGATGCGGCTGCTCCGGCCGGATCCACATGCAACACCACCGGTTCCACCGCCGGATACATGAGCGGCCTGACCTCCTCGTCAAGTACCTACCAAGTGGACCAGGAATCCTGCGAATTGGCTGCGCGCCTTGGTTATGCCAGCTACGCCGCCGGCGCAGCGGGATACACTTCGCAGTTGGTCAACCTGCTGCCTGACCTCGGCCCCGTTCCCCGTTTTGGCAACAACCTGTTGAACACGCCCAAGCTGGACTGGCAGATCAACGAAAAGAACCACGTCAGCGTCCTCTACCATCGCCTGAGTTGGGACTCGCCCGGCGGCGTGCAGACGCAGGCTACCAACACCTATGGTATCGACACGTTCGGCACCGATTTCGTGAAGCTGGATTACGGCGTGGCGAAGCTGGATAGTCTGATCACCAGCAACATTTCCAATGAGGTTCGATATCAGTACGGACGCGAACTGAACGACGAGGGCCAACAGCCGCTCAGCGCCTACACCAAGCAGTACCTGCAGGGCACGAACGGGAACACAAATACCGCAGCGGGCGATTTTACGCCGAATGTGGTGCAAGTCGGTCTGGATACCTCGATTGGGTTTACTCTCGGATCGCCGTACTACTCCTACCGCAAGGCGCTGCCCGACGAGCACAAGTGGCAGGTGGGGGATACGGCCGCCTGGCAGAAAGGCAACCAAAACATCAAGTTCGGCGTGGATATGGTCCACAACTACGACATCATGAACAACACCTATGAGGGCAACGGCGTTTACACCTACAGCTATATCGGCAACTACTTCACCGACCTGCTGAACGAAGCAAATTCCTCCGGCTCAAGTGCTCACGGCGTATGCAACAGCGTTAGCACCGTCACAACGCCCGGAAGCAGCGCCAATTACACGGGAACCGCTCCCTGCGGAACTTTTGTGCAGGGCTTCGGGCCACCGGCCTGGGATATCGCAACCATGAACTACGGCTTCTTTGGCGAAGATCATTGGAAGCTGCAACCGCGGCTGACCCTGGATCTGGGCCTGCGCTACGATTATGAGGCGCTGCCCGCCCCGTACTCGACCCTGATTGCGGCCTCCGGAAGCTTCACGCCCTACTTAGCTTCATCGAGCGGACTTTGCGCGGGCTATACCGGCCCCGGCACCTGCCCCGCGCTGGCTGCCGCAGCCAATATCACCAATCATCCCAGCGAGAAGAAAAACCTCGGCCCGCGTGTCGGTATCGTCTGGGATCCGTACGGCAATGGCAAGACAACCGTCCGTGTCGGCTACGGCCTCTATTTTGGGCCCATCACCAACGGCGCGGTGCTGAACAACCTGCTGAACACCGGCAGCCCGCTCGGCCAGTACACTTCAGCGACACAGAAGCCGAATACCGCGGGCGCGCCGCTGTTCCCCAACATCATTTCCGCCGCATCGGGATCGACTCCCACCTCGTACTTCTTTTCACAGAACTTCAAGAACCCGGAAGTACACGAATTCGACGCCGCGGTCCAGCAGGACCTTGGCCACGGAACGGTCTTCCAGATCAGTTACATGGGGGCGCTGGGCCGGGAGTTGCCCAACGCGCTGGACATCAATTTCAACCCCAATGCAAATACAGTTACGACCGCCGGCGGCTCGCCCAACGGCGTAGTTCAGAGCGTGATTACGATCTCAGACTCAACCGGCAAGGGCCCGCTGCCGAACGGCGCAACCTACACCGTTCCCACCTACACCGGCTTCATCAACACCCACTTCGGAGCCGTGAACGAACTGATGAGCAACGTCAACTCCAGCTACAACGCCCTGGTGGCCGAGGTGGAAAACAAGACCTCGAAAATGATTCAGTTCGATGCCAACTACACCTGGTCGCACGCCCTGGATTTTGCGCAGAACGCGAATACCACCACCCTGGGCAACGGCTGGGTAGACCCCTACAACATCGACGGATTCCGGAAGGGCGGCAACTACGGCAATTCGATCTATAACATTCCCAACCGGTTTGTCGCCTGGGCGTTGATCAACTCGCCCAGCATCCAGACAAACAGCTGGCTGAAGTGGATCGCCAACGACTGGAGCCTGAATCCGGAGTTCCAGACACAGAATGGCCTGCCGTATTCCGCGGGCATCGGCACCGGCTCTACATCGTATTCGGCGTACAATTCCTATGCTTGGAATGGCGCCCTGAGCGGTTGGCTTCCGCCCATCGGGCGCAATACCTTCGCACAGAGGCGAGTATTCGTTCTCGATGCGCGCTTGGAGAAGCAGTTCACCGTGGACGTGCACGACAAGCCCTATCACCTGCAACTGCTGGGTGAGTTCTTTAACCTGACCAATCACCAGAACGTCACCACCGTGAACACCTACGCCTACAACTCGTCGGCCAACTCGAGCTTGACGAGCGGTTGCACAGCAGCTCAGATGGTGGCCGGGCAGGTGCAGGATGAATGCGCGACCCTGACCTACCTGCCGTTGACTGGCGCTGGAACCTCAGAGGGCGGATTTGGCTCGATAACCAGCACCAACAACGTGTATATGTACACGCCGCGTGAGATTGAACTCACCTTGCGTGTGCAGTTCTAATTTCCAGCCGGGCTCGGATCTACCCGGAAATAGCAGCGCGGCGGCTTCGGCCGCCGCGTTTTTTGTGCGCAAAAGGCCCACGGACCAATTGCCGAGTGTCTCTGCCGCGCCAGGGAGTGCTCCAACCGTAGGCGCTTCGAGTGTCCGAACCAGGCTCCAACCAGGCTTCGCTCATCCGAAGCCGGCAACCTATGGAGAACACTCGACTTGAAACGCTGACTTTAGCTTCAAGTTCATATTGTCAACTAATATATTCACAACATGAAACCAACTTGCAATGCCTCATATCTTGTGCAGTTTCTGTTGAAAAAGTGACCCTGATTCATTTACTATTGCCTTCCCCCCGAGATTGGACAATCTTGAGCTCTCTAGTTCCGAGGTGCATTCATGGTTTGCCCTAAGTGCCAATCCGGCTCAATTTCAATCGTGCCCGCAGAGATTCGTCTCTATCGCAACAGCCCGCGCACGTTGAGCCATCCTCCCATGACCCCTTCTCCGGATGTCCGCGTCTGCCTGGATTGCGGCTGGTCTGAATTCTCAATCCCTCGCTCCTGGCTGTCGGCCGGATGGTTACGCCCGGAGCGCCCGGTGTCTCCCGCAAACGTGACTCCCATTCGTCCCCCAATCGTAGCCACAGCTTCATAGAGCTGCGCAATCGGCGCTCTGACCGCCCATAGAATCAGCCATACAAAAAGGCCCCCAGCCGAAGCTGGAGGCCTTTTCAGTTTGTGCGTGTTCAGCGGTTCCCTCACCGGGCGGAAAGAACTGACCACTGTTCACTGTCCGCTGTTTTAGTACATGCCGTCCATGCCGCCGCCGTGGCCGCCGGCCGGAGCTGCGGACTTGGGCTCGGGAATCTCCACAACCAGCGCTTCCGTGGTCAGCAGCAGAGCCGCAATCGAGGCCGCATTCTGCAGCGCCGTGCGGGTCACCTTGGTGGGGTCGATGACGCCGGCCTTGACCAGGTCCTCGAAGACGCCGGTAAGGGCGTTGTAGCCGAAGTTCTGATCCTTGGATTCGAGCACCTTGGCCACCACCACCGCGCCCTCTTCGCCGGCATTGGCGACGATCTGGCGCAGCGGCTCTTCGAGAGAGCGGCGAACAATCTGCGCGCCGATCTTCTCGTCGCCTTCCAGCGTCTTGATCAGTGCGTCCACCGCCGGAATGGCGCGAACCAGGGCCACGCCGCCGCCGGGGACGATGCCTTCCTCGACTGCCGCGCGGGTAGCGTGCAGTGCGTCCTCGACGCGAGCCTTCTTCTCCTTCAGCTCGGTCTCGGTTGCCGCGCCCACCTTGATGATGGCAACGCCGCCCACCAGCTTGGCCAGCCGTTCCTGGAGCTTTTCCTTGTCGTAGTCCGAGGTGGTCTTCTCGATCTGCGAGCGGATCTCCTTCACGCGGCCTTCGATGTCAGAGGCCTTGCCGGCCGCCGTCCACGATGGTGGTGTTGTCCTTGTCGATGGTGATGCGCTTGGCCTTGCCCAGGTCCTCGAGCTTCACGCCTTCCAGCTTGATGCCCAGGTCCTCGGTGATGGCCTTGCCGCCGGTCAGGATGGCAATGTCGCCCAGGATGGCCTTGCGGCGGTCGCCGAAGCCGGGAGCCTTGACGGCCGCCACGTTCAGCGTGCCGCGCAGCTTGTTCACCACCAGCGTGGCCAGTGCCTCGCCTTCAACGTCCTCGGCGATGATCAGCAGCGGCTTGCCGCCGCGGGCAACCTGCTCCAGCAGCGGCAGCAGATCCTTCATGGCGCTGATCTTCTTTTCGTAGATCAGAATGTAGGGCTCTTCCAGAATCACTTCCAGCCGCTCGGCGTCGGTGACGAAGTAGGGGCTCAGGTAGCCGCGGTCAAACTGCATTCCGTCCACCGTCTCCAGACCGGTGTGCATGGTCTTGGACTCTTCGATGGTGATGACGCCATCCTTGCCCACAACCTTGACCGCGTCGGCGATAATGTCGCCGATCTCCTGGTCGCCGTTGGCCGAGATGGCGCCCACCTGGGCCACCGAACCCTCGTTCACGGGCTTGGACAGCTTGCCCAGGGCGCCGCCCTCGGTCCACTTGCCGTCCTTGTCGCGCGTGCCGATGATCACCGTCACGGCCTTTTCGATGCCGCGCTTCAGCGCCGTCGGGTTGGCGCCGGCCGCCACCGTCTTCACGCCTTCGCGGAAGATGGACTGGGCCAGAACCGTCGCCGTCGTGGTGCCGTCGCCGGCCACGTCGATGGTCTTGGAGGCAACTTCGCGCACCAGTTGCGCGCCCACGTTCTCCATCGGGTCCTTCAGGTCGATCTCTTTGGCCACCGTCACGCCGTCCTTGGTGATGGTGGGCGAACCGAACTTCTTCTCGATCACAACGTTCCGGCCCTTGGGCCCGAGCGTCGCCTTGACGGCGTCCGCCAGCGTGTTCACGCCGCGCAGGATCGCCTGACGGGAATCCTCACCGTGCAGAATCTGCTTTGCCATTCTCGTAACTCTCCTTAATACAGTTGTCAGATGTCAGTGTTCAGTTGTCAGTGATCGGTTTGCAGTCGCCAGTTTCCGCTTTCATTCGCAGCGGGCCTTCACTGACAACTGATAACTGATAACTGACTACTTCTTCACGATGCCGAGAACTTCTTCCTCGCGCATGATCAGAAACTCTTCGCCGTCGATCTTGATCTCGGTGCCGGAGTACTTGCCGAAGAGGATCTTGTCGCCCGCCTTCACGTCCAGCGGGAAGACCTTGCCTTCGTCGTTCGACTTGCCCTTGCCCACGGAGATCACTTCGCCTTCCTGGGGCTTTTCCTTGGCGCTGTCGGGGATGATGATTCCCCCACGGATGGTTTCGCCCTCTTCCAGACGGCGGACGAGGATGCGGTCATGGAGCGGGGTGAATGTGGTCGCTACTGATGTTGCTGCCATTGCTTCGCTTCTCCTTCACGCGCGGACAGGGTTGAGCCCGGCCGCGGGATTTGAGTGGTTTTCAAGAACGAACCTGCGAAATTGCGTGACTGCAGCCCCAAAAATCGGAGCGGAGTACCCGGTCAAGCAGTTCAGCCAGCGAGTATGCTAGCACTCCCGCCTTCCAATTGCTAAAGATAGAGCAGCAGGGTCGAGCTTGTCAAGGGGGTTTTCGATTAAAATATGAGTGTATCTCGCTCATAAAGTATGCTCTGTCAATGTTGGAGCACAGTCGCTGCCGCCGCCCCTGCACCCGCTCCCTCGTGTCCGCATCTACCCGTCAAACCATTTACAATGAAATCCATGTTTCGCCGTTCTCTTCTTCGTCTCTGCGTCTTTGTGGCCGGCATTGCTCTGGCCGTCAGCTCTCTCCAGCCGGCGCCCAGCAGGACAGCTCCCAACGCGGCCGCAAGTACAAGGTTCCGCCGCCTTCACCGCGCGCATCGAGGTCACCGTGCTGCGCGACGTCAATGGCAAGCCCATCGAAAATGCCGCCGTCATCTTTCATCCCATGGAGGGCGAGAGAGACAAGGGCAACATGGAGTTGAAGACCAACGAGGACGGCAAAGCCATCATCGACGTGATTCCCATCGGCGACACGGTGCGGCTGCAGATTATTGCCAACGGCTTCCAGACCTATGGAGAGGACTACAAGATCGACAAGGCGGCAATGACCATGGAGATCCGGATGAAGCGGCCCGGCGAGCAATACTCCATCTACAAGGAAAACGATGAGCGGCGGATTCCGGCAAGGGCTCAGGGGCGGACAAGCCCGCAAACTCCTCAAAGGACGCCGGCGCCCCCAACCGGTAGCAAGCCGTCCGGCTCCCAAAGCCAGCCGAACAACCAGCCGACTCCGGGTCAGTCCCAGCCTCAGCCGAACTAGCAGCCTGAAACTGTGACCTGATGAACGCAATTAGCCTAACGATGCCAACCCAACCCCTCAGCGGCAAATCGGCACTGGTCACCGGGGGCGCCCGGCGCATCGGCCGCGAGATTGCCCTGGCCCTCGCCAGGGCCGGGGCCGATGTGGCCATCACCTACCGCACCTCCCACGCCGAGGCAGCTCAGACGGCTCACGAGATCGAAGCCCTGGGACGCCGCGCATTCGCTGTCGAATGCGATGTGCGCTCTGAAGCTTCGGTGCGCCAGGCCGTAGCCGCCGCCTTCGCCCGGCTCGGAAGACTCGATCTGCTCGTCAACAACGCTGCCGTCTTTGATTCTGCCGCCCTCGATCGCATCAGCCTGGAGCAATGGGATACTGTCTTCGAGACCAACACGCGAGGCCCGTTCCTGGTGGCGCGAGAGGCGCTCGCGCATCTGCGCGCCGTTCAAGGCAGGATCGTCAACATCGGCTCGCTGGGCGGAATCCATGCCTGGGCGGGCCACGCTCACTACTGCGCCTCAAAGGCCGCCCTGCACATGCTCACCCAGGCCATGGCCAAGGCGTTTGCACCCGAGGTCAGCGTCAACTGCGTAGCGCCGGGCTGGATTGAACTGGATGAACGATCCTCAGACGACGCCCGGCGCTTTGCCGCCCGCACGCCCATGCGGCGCAACGGACGTAGCAAACGATGTGGCCCAGGCTGTACTCTTTTTCGCCACCGGACCCAGCTTTGTTACCGGCCAGGTCCTGGCCGTCGATGGAGGGTTAGGCCTCTCTTAGAACCTGTCCAAGAATTTGGATTGTCCAAGAGCTTGGATTTCAATGAAGGGTACGGGCTTCAGCCCGTACATAAACCCAGCAAGATGAGTTGGGCTTTAGCCCCTGAGGGATGTTCTTTTCTCTTGTCTCCGAGGTCTTTTCAGGCCTCCCGGACAGGTTCTTATAGCGGCGTCTGCAATCCCTGGAGATTTCCTATCGTGCAAAAAGCCGATCCCAGAATCTTCTTGCGCCTGTTTTCCGAGTCGCTTGTCCGTCTGCCCCTGGACCTTCCGCATAGCGCCTCGCATTGAACTTCAAAGGAACCCGCTCCAGCAGACCCAGCGGTTCGGGCTGTGGCGGCCACGTGGCTCCCTCGACTGCTGCCTGGGGATTGGTCACGCACAGCCGCCGCGCCGTCTCTTCGCCGGCCTGCCCGGCCACATAGTCATAGGCCTTTTTCAAATGCGGCGGCCGCCACGTCAGGCGATGCGCGTCGGTGGCCAGAAAGTGAATCCAGTTGCGTTTCAGCAGCTCATTCGACAGCGCCTCAGCCATTCTGCCGCAGCGCCCATAAAGGGCGTTGGCGGTCACCTGGACCAGGCATCCCATTCGCATCCACCCGGCCAGCAACTCGGGATTATGCAGTACTGCCGGATACCGCTCCGGATGGGTCACGATCAGCATGTAGCCCGCCGCCTGCAACCTGAACATGGCATCGGACATCTGCGCGGGAATCGCGGTGTTGGGAAACTCGATCAGCAGGTACCCCTTGCCGTTGATCGAGTAACGCCAGGGGTCGCTCAGCGCGGCAAGAATATTATCCGCGGACAGGTGGAAGTCGCATCCCAGGCTCAGTTCGATCACGCCGCTCAAAAGCCCGCGCAACTCGCCAAAACGTCTCTCGATCACCGCGGCTCGATAGGGATAGTCGTCGCTCGCATGAGGAGTGCAGACGATGTGAGTGATCCCGTCCCTGGCGGCCTCATGCGCCATGGCCAGCGAAGTTTCCAGGTCCGGCGACCCGTCGTCCACCCCGTAGATCAGGTGCTGATGAATGTCGATCATCTTTTCCTGTCTCCAGGCTCCCAAAAGAGGGGTTTCAACGCACCGCCAGGGCCTCAACCATCGACGCAAAAATCTTCCAGCCGTCCGCCGACCCCAGCAACTTGCTCGCTCGACCGGTCAGGATGAGGCATCATGCCCAAAACGTTTCTTCCCGCGTTGAGAATGCCGGCAATATTGCTCAGGGAACCATTGGGATTGGCTTCCGCGGTCGTCTCACCTTGAGGAGTGGCAGTATCGGAAAGCGATTCGGTCCTCGGCCTCCAGGCGATGCAACTCATCCGGCGCGCAGAAGTAATTCCCTTCCATGTGCCCGATCGGCATCTCGAGCACTTCGCCCTTGGCCAACTGGTTCGTAAACGGGCTGTCCGACGTTTCCACGCGCAGATGAACCTGCTTGCAGATGTACTTGAGCCCGGCGTTGCGCATCAGCGCCCCGGGCAGCAGGCCGGCCTCGGTCAGAATCTGGAAACCGTTGCAGATGCCCAGCACCAGCCCGCCGCCCTCGGCAAAACGCTTCACCGATTGCATCACCGGAGAAAATCGCGCGATGGCGCCGGTGCGCAGGTAATCGCCATAGGCAAACCCGCCGGGAACCAGAACCGCATCCACCCCGGCCAGATCCTCAGAATCGTGCCAGAGAAAAGTCACCGGCTGGCGGGCGACTTCGGCAATCACGTGGTACGTATCGTGGTCGCAGTTGGAACCGGGAAAGACCAGAACCCCGAATTTCATGAATCTAGGTTAACAGTTTCCCGTCCCCGGCCACGGCGGCTTTTCCACTCCCAGGATTGTCCGCGTAAACCACCGATCGGAAGTCAACCTGGCGCAGTTGCAAGTGGTTCTTGGAATTCTAGGCGGTAACTGAAATGCTGTCCTCTGCTAATTGCCTCGCCGCGGCGATCTCCCGGACAGCCCATCCGGCAATGAGCAGGCTGGGCGCTGTTGTGGGCTGGGTGTCGGCAAGTGCGCCCAGAGTGGTATGCAACACCTGCTGGTCCGGCTGCGCGGCCCGCGAAACCAGGGCGCACGGCAGATCCGGCGGCAGGCCCTCCTGGAGCCACTCTTCGGCCAGCAAATGAAGGTCGCGTCCAGGCATGTAGACCACGCGGGTTGCGTCCTCCAGAGCAGGCAGCGCCGCGCGGTTGTGCGATTGCGCGTGATGGCCGGTGGAGAAGATGACGTTGGACGCGCAGGCGCGGTCGGTGAGAGAGCGGCCCAGGGCAGCAGCCGCGGCAAAGGCCGCCGATACGCCGGGAACGACCTCAAAAGCAACGCCTGCTTCGTGAGGGCGGCCAGCTCTTCGGCAGCCCGGCCAAACAGCAGCGGATCGCCGCTCTTGAGACGAACCACGCTGCGATTCTCGCGGGCATGTTCGATCATCATGGCGTTGATCTCGTCCTGGGTAATGGTCTTTGTGCCGCAGCGCTTGCCCACGTTCACGATCTCCGCGGAAACCGGCCCTAAATCGAGAATCGCCCGCGGCACAAGGTCGTCGTGAAGAATCACGTCGGCGGTCCGGATCAGGCGCGCGGCCTTGACGGTGAGCAAATCAGGGTCTCCAGGGCCCGCTCCAACCAGCGTAAACTCGCCCCTTTTCAGCCGGCGAGTCTTCCCTGCCCTGATTCGTCCGCTGCGCAAACGCCAATTGGCGTGACGGGCAAGAGCGCGATTCGCACACCTGCCGCTGCGCCAGTTGGTGCAGCAGCGATTTGCGAGCCTCACCGGGAGGATGAGTGGCCAAAACCTCGCGGCGCAGTTGTCCCAGGCTTGCCAACCATGGGCCCAGATCCTCCGGCAGTTGCTCATCGATCTCGCGGCGCAGGCGCTGGGCGAAGGCGGGACTTTCTCCGGCCGTGGAAATCGCGATCTGCAGGTCGCCGCGGCTGACCACGGAACCGAAGAAGAAGTCGCAGTTGGGAATATCGTCCACGCTGTTGCAAAGGATGTTGCGCTCCAAAGCTCCCCGGTAAACCTCGGCGTTGACCTCGGAAACATCCGTGGCAGTAACGACCAGAAAGTTGCCATCAAGATAGGACTGTTCAAACGGACGCTGAATCCATTCGAGCTTGCCCTCCAGAGCCAACTGCCGCACCTCAGGCCGTGCTTCGGGCGCAACAACACGCAGCCGCAGCCCGGTCTTGAGCAGCGATCCGATCTTATCCAGCGCAACATTTCCCGCGCCTACCAGCAGGCAGCGGCGGCCTTCGAGTTTCAGAAAAATTGGCAACAAGCTCATAGTGTTGTTCCCTTCCGTCAGCAGCTCCTATTCCCTGTTCGCAATCAGTCCGCCACCGCGTGAGGCACGCGGCCGGCCGGGAGATCGCGTTCCACCGCAGCCAGAGCCTCCCCTGCGAGTTGGGCGCGGAGTTCGTCGTTGGAGTGGCGGCCGAACCACGCGCGCAGGTTCTCCTCGGGCTGGCGGCCAGCCAAATAGTGGCGCAACAGGCGCTCGATGGCCTCAGGAACCAGCACTGACGGAGTGCGATAACCCACTGGCCGGGCCACTCCCGCGTTCTGGCCCACCGCACCGCCAAGGCAGAAGTAGTACGCGTCCGTCAGTTTGCCTTCATATTTGATCTTCTTGCCCTCCAACCCGATATCGGCAATCCAGTGCTGGCCGCAGCCGTTGGGGCAACCGGTCACGTGCAGCTTGAGCTGCTGGTCAAACTGCGGCAAGCGCTCTTCAAGCTCATCCACAAGCCAGCGCGTAAAGCCCTTGGTCTCGGTGATGGCCAGCTTGCAGAATTCGGTACCTGTGCAGGCGATGGCCCCGCGCCAGAAGGTAGATCCATCCACCTGAAGACCGATCTGGCCCAGCTCGCGGGCCAGTTCCCCGGTTTTGCCGTAGGGAACGTCGATGAAGACCAGGTTTTGCGAGACGGTAGCGCGCAGGGCGCCGCTGCCGAAGCGCTCGGCCAGCTCCGCCGCGGCTTCTAACTGCTCGCCGGTCATGCGGCCGCGAAGCACTGAAGCTCCCACGTAGGCCATCCCCGGCTCGCGCTGCGGGTGGATGCCGGAGTGATCGCGGAGAATGTCGTCCGGCACCTGCTCGGGCACGCCGGGAAGAAGCTTGAAGTCGAGCCGGGACTGGAGTTCAGCGAGAAAGCTCTCCGCAGTCCAGCCCTCCTTCATAAACAGATATTTGAGCCGGGCGCGCTCGCGGCTTTCGCGCAGACCCTGCTGGTCGCGGAAGATTTCAGTCACGGCGCGCACTGCGGGAACAGCCTGGTGCGGAAGCAGGAATGTGTCGAGGCGAACAGCCAGATGCGGTTCGTTCGAGAGGCCTCCGCCCACCCGCAGGGAGTAGCCCACCTCGCCGTCGCGCTCCACTGCCGTCAGGCCAATGTCGTTGATCTCCGGATAGCTGCACCACGAGGGGCAGCCGGTGGCGGAGATCTTGAACTTGCGCGGCAGGTTATAGAACTCCGGATTCGCCGTAAGCAGATGGGCGATCTCAAGAGCGATGGGCGAGGCGTCGATGAGCTCGTCGGCTGCGACTCCGGCCAGCGGGCAGCCGGTCACGTTGCGCACCACGTCCCCGCAGGCTCCTTTGGGCGACAGGCCGATGGCATCCAGAGCGTCCACTACCTCAGGAAGCGATTCGATGCTGAGCCAGTGAAGTTGAATGTTCTGGCGCACCGTGATATCGGCCAGGTTGCGGGCGTACTTGCGCGTGATGCCGCCGATGGTGCCAAGCTGGCTGGCGGAGACGATGCCGTTAGGAATGCCGATGCGCATCATGAACCAATCGGAGGCCAGGCCCTCGCCGCCCTTGCCGCCGACCGCGCCCACTCCGTCGCCCTGCGTGTAGATGCCCCACCACTTGAAATACGTAGAGGCCCACTCGGGGACAACGCTCGTGCGGCCGGCGCGCGCGAATTCGCGCACCTCATTGAAGGCTTCCCAGGGGTTTTTCTCGCGCTTGAGCCGCTCGGCACGCTGGGCTTTGGTCTCTTTTACTTCAGCAATTTGGGTCATGACTTCCTTTTGGGGAGCTTTTTTCGAGCAATAGAAAACCCGCGACAGCTTGGCTGTATCGCGGGCGACGGGGAAACTTGGATTTACGTTCGGACTTTCAGACCCAGGTCACCTGTGCGCGCGAAGCAGCGTACAGAAGCGACAACAGGTCATAACGTCCATGTAGAAATAGTAGCTGCGAACGGAAAGAAAAGCAAATACTGATTTTGGAAGGTCTGCCCCAGGGTGCTTTGGAATCATTCTCCTCTACAGCTGCCCGTTAGGCAGCCTGGCCTTCGGAACCAGCCCACAGTTCGGCCAGAATCCGCTTTACGGCCACGGCGGCAGACTTTTCCCCCTCCGCCGAAAGGCTCATCCGGATCGGCTGCCTGGGATCGATCGTGATCGCGTAAAGAACAATATCGTGTTCTCCGCCCTGGATGTAGAACATGTCCAGCAGGTCTTTCATGCCGACGTCGTGGGCGGTAAGCGTGGGCGGGTAGTCGCGCGAGAAGTGCGGCGTAGTGCGGGTGACGGTGCCGATCGGATTGCCGTCGGACGCCGCGTCGATGAGGATGATAAGGTCGGCGTCCTCCAGCGGCTCCAGCAGCGTGAAGCCGCCGGTACCGCCGTCGAGGCACTCCACGCCGGCCGGCAGCGTGTGTTTCTCCAGTGCCCTTACCACGTAAACGCCGATGCCTTCATCGCCCATAAGGACGTTGCCCAGGCCCAGCACCAGCGTCTTTACCGGTTCATTTGCCACTCTTCTCCCGGTCGAACTTCCATCCGCCTATGATCGAGGATACCGTGCCGCGCCCCTCGATGTAGTCGTGATAGAAGGCAAGATAAATGTGAATGATGATAAATGTAACAAAGAACCACAGGAACAGGTGGTGCCAGAAGCGCACAGCGAATTCCCCGCCCATCAGCGGCACAACCCAGTTAAACATCCGCGGCAGCCAGGAGTTGCTCATGCTGGAATAGAGCGCGAAGCCGGTGATGGTCTGGAAGACAAATGCCAGAAATGTGAAGAAGTAGATCAGCCCGGCCAGCGCGTTGTGCCCGGTGGAGATGGGCCCGTGCATCTTGGTTTCAAGCACGTCGGCCTTGATCACTTCGACGATCTCCTGCCTGTTGCGACCGCTTGAACGGGAAGAAGGCGCGCCAGCTTGAGTACTTGTTGCCGACAAAGCCCCAGTAGAGCCGGGCCGCGAAGTTGAAGACGTAGACGAACGCGGCCAAGAAGTGGAGGAACCGCACCCAGCCGAACCAGTACTGCTGATAAGCCTCGGCCGCATAGAAAGCGCGGATGCGGGGCCCCGATCAGGTAGCCGGTGATGCAGAGGACCACCAGGGCCACCGCGTTGATCCAGTGGTAGACGCGTACCGGCAGTTCCCACACATAGACCCGCCGGTACTCCACAGGATGACTGCCATTTGCCGAAAAGCCATTGTCTGCGACAGTGCTATGGAGCGCTCATAGTCCTCACTCGAAGGAAACCTGGTGAAGGTGCTTGCCCTGCGGATCGTACAAATGCACGGCGCAGGCCAGGCACGGGTCAAAGGAATGGATGGTGCGGATGATCTCCACCGGCTGCTCGAGGTTTGCCACCGGCGTGCCGATCAGCGATGCCTCGAACGACGAGCGCTGCTGCTTGGCATCGCGCGGCGAACCGTTCCACGTGGTCGGCACAACCAGTTGATAGTTGTCGATGGCGCCGTTCTTGATCTTGATCCAGTGCGCCAGCGCGCCGCGAGGAGCCTCGGTAAGGCCAACGCCCTTCGGCCTCCGCCGGCCAGCTCTTCGGATCCCACTTCTCGCCGTTGAAGGTGGAGACCTCGTTGATCTTCACCTGCGTCCATCAACTCGCCGTAGAACTCCTTGAGCCAGATCATCGCCAGCGCCGCATCCAGCCCGCGAGCCGCGGTGCGGCCCAGCGTGGAGAACAGCGCGGCAACGGGTACGTTGAGCTTGCCCAGGGTGTCCTTCACCAGTTCCTGCACGTCCGGTGCGCCCGGAGGCATAGGCCACCAGCAACCTCGCCAGCGGACCCACTTCCATCGCGTTTTCCTTCCAGCGCGGAGTCTTCAGGAACGAATACTTCTCGTGGCCCTCAAGGGTCTCGAAGGGCGGCTTGGGCCCGGTGTAGTTCAGCTTTGTCTCGCCCGCCCAGGGATGCATGCCCGATCGCCGTCTCCGCCCTCGTAGCTGTACCAGGAGAGGCAATGTACTCCTTGATCTCCTGCGAATCGGTCGGCGTTGACCGGATGCACGGTGCTGAGGTCGCGATTGAGCACCACGCCGCGCGGATACTTGAACGACTCCGGTTGGCCGTAGCCCTTGGTGGGGAACTCGCCGTAGCTGAGGTAGTTGGTCAAACCGCCGCCCCACTGCGCCCAGTCCTTGTAGAACGACGCCACGGCCAGCAGATCGGGAATGTAGACCTGGTTGAGGAACTCATCCGCCTGGCTGATCAGGCGCGCTACCAGGTTCAGCCGCTCGGAGTTGATGGCCGCCACTTCATTCATGTTGATGGAGCAGGGAACGCCGCCCACCAGGTAATTCGGATGCGGATTCTTGCCGCCGAATACCGCGTGGATCTTGACGATCTCCTTCTGCCATTCCAGGGCGTCCAGGTAGTGCGCCACCGCGATCAGGTTCACCTCCGGCGGCAGCTTGTAGGCCGGATGGCCCCAGTAGCCGTTGGCGAAGATGCCCAGCCCGCTGGCGGCAAAGGCCTTGATCTTGTCCTGCACCCCGGAAAAATAGGCGGGAGTGTTCTTGTCCCACTTGGAGAACGATTGCGCCAGATCCGCGGCCTTCTTCGGATCGGCCTTCAATGCGTTGACAATGTCCACCCAGTCCAGCGCGTGCAGGTGATAGAAGTGGATCACGTGATCCTGCACGTACTGCGTGGTCATCATGATGTTGCGGATCAGCTCCGCGGTCGGCGGAACGGCAATCCCCAGCGCGCTTTCAACGGCGCGTACGCTGGCCAGCGCGTGCACCGTGGTGCAGACGCCGCACACCCGCTCGGTAATGGCCCAGGCATCGCGCGGGATCGCGGCCGATGAGAATCTTCTCCAGACCGCGCACCATGGTGCCCGAGCTGAATGCGTCGGTAATGACGCCGTTTTCCACCACTGCCTCAATGCGCAGGTGGCCTTCAATGCGAGTTACCGGATCGACGACGACGCGTGTCATAGGCTTCTCACGACTCCTTTTGGTCTTCAGCGTGCACTTCTGCGATTACGCTTGCGCTTGCGAATGTTGGTCACCACCGCGTGGGCCGCTACTCCGGCCAGCGTGGCCACTCCCACGACCGCGCCCACCGTATCGGCCGTGCTCTCGATGCCGAATCCGGGGAATGACGGCAGATGCTGGTAGAACGGGCCGTTATCCCAGAAGCCCGCCTCGCTGCAACCGATGCATCCGTGGCCCGACTGGATGGGATAGCTGGTGCCTTCGTTCCACTTCACCACCGAGCAGGCGTTGTAGGTTACCGGACCCTTGCAGCCCACCTTGTAGAGGCAATATCCCTTGCGCGCGTTCTCATCGTCAAACGACTCGACGAACAACCCGGCATCGTAATTGGGCCGCCGATAGCAGGTGTCGTGGACGCGCCGCCCGTAGAACTCCTTCGGCCGGCCCTGGCTGTCCAGTGCCGGAACCTGACCGAGCACCAGCAGGTGAGTCACCACGCCCATCATCACGTCGGCGATCGGAGGGCAGCCGGGTACATTGATCACAGGCTTGTCGACCAGCTTGTAAATCGGCGTGGCCCCGGTCGGATTCGGCTTGGCCGCCTGAACGCACCCGTTCGAGGCGCAACTGCCCCAGGCAATCACCGCCGCCGCATCCTTGGCCACGGTTTGCAGAATCGACTCCGCGGTCTTGCCGCCGATCATGCAGTAGACGCCGTCCTCCTTTGTAGGTACCGCGCCCTCCACCAGCACAATGTATTTACCCTTGTTGTTCTGGATCGTGTCGTTCAGGCTCTTCTCAGCCTGGAAACCGGAGGCCGCCATCAGCGTCTCTGTGTAGTTCAACGACAGCACGTCCAGCAGTGCATCCGCCACGATTGGGTGGGACGACCGTATGAACGACTCGCTGCAGCAGGTGCACTCCTGAAAGTGCATCCAAACCACCGCCGGCTTTTCCTTTTTTTCAAAAGCAGAAACAACCTGGGCAACGCCGCTTTGACCGAAGCCCGCCACCGTTGCCGCCGCAGCGCAGAACTGTAGAAAGTCCCTGCGGCTGTAGCCCTTCTGCTCCATCGACTGCCATATCGACTGTCCCATACCTACCTCGCTCTGTGTGCAGGTTCCGGCGATTTCCCGAAGCTGAACGAACAGGATCTTGAATTCAGGGTCTCGCCGACTGACGTGATCGAAGTTATCCACCGGAAATAACAGCTCGCTGTGCGCTACATCACATGTGTTTTGGAACACCCTTTTCCCGATGACCGGCGACCGGACCATGATGTGGATCACAGAAATGCGCCTGCTCAGTCCATTTGAGGGTGATTAGGGCAACAAAATGAGGGGATTATGCGGCTTTGAGGCGCGCGGGGACCGGCCTACCTCTGCGGAGGTTCCAGTGCTCCGGTCAAGCTGGCCACTCGCTCCACCTGATGGCCGCGGCACCAGGATTCAAGGCCGCGCGCCAGCCGTTCGACGGCCCGCGGGTCGGCGTAGCTGGCCGTACCCACCTGCGACGGCCGTGGCGCCCGCCAGCAGGAATTCCACGGCATCTTCCGCGGTGACGATGCCGCCCATGCCGAGGATCGGGAATGCTCACGGCGCGCGCCGTTTCGTAGACCATGCGCAGGGCGATGGGCTTGATCGCCGGGCCCGAAAGTCCCCCGGTGATGTTGCTCAGCCGCGGCCGGCGCGTCTCCGCATCGATGGACATGGCCAGAAACGTATTCGTCAGGCTCACCGCATCGGCGCCGGCTTCGGCGGCGATCCTGGCCATGTGGGCGATCGAGGTCACGTTGGGCGAGAGCTTCACGATCAGCGGACGCGCTGGAAGCAGCCCTGGCCCGGCCTGACCAGGTATTCAAGCTCGCCCGCATCGGCGCCGAAGGCCATGCCGCCGGCGTGAACATTGGGACAGGAGACGTTCAGCTCATAGGCGGCGATGCCCTCGGCCTGGTTGAGCCGCTCGATGACCTGCGATGTACTCGCCCACCGTGGAGCCGAAGACGTTGACGATCACCTTGCAGAGGGGATAGCGCTTCATGCGGCGGCAGCTTGCGCTCCATGTATTCCTCAACGCCCACGTTCTGCAGTCCGATGGCGTTGAGCATCCCCGCCGCCGTCTGCACGATGCGCGGCGCGGCGTGGCCGGCCATCGGCTCCAGCGAGATCCCCTTGGTGACGAATCCGCCGATCCGCTCCAGCGAGACAATCTCCTCAAACTCGATGCCGTAGCCAAAGGTGCCGCTGGCGGCGATGATGGGGTTGGCCAGTTCCAGCCCCGCCAACGTCACTCTCATGTCGGGTTTCACGCGCGGCAATCTTCCTTTATGTTCATTCTAGTCCGCCCCGGCCCGACGCCGCCCGCAAGTACCTGTACAAGAACTTGGATTTCGGTGAAGGGTACGGGCTTCAGCCCGTACATAAACCCAGCAAAATGAGTTGGGCTTTACAGGTTGCCGAAAAACTCATTCGGAGCTGCAAGAAGTGTCAGGGCACGACTTCACAGGATACGTAAAAACTCATCCGGAGCTGCAAGAAGTATCAGGGCACGACTTCAGTCGTGCCACAAGTACAGCAAAATCAACGAGGGCTTTAGCCCCTGCGGAGTGCTTTTCGAGCAAATCGCTCATTTCAGCGCCTTTCCCGCAGCCCCTCACGCCGTAACCGCCTCGGTGGCATTCACCTTCACCGGCGTCAGCCAGCCGAAGCGGTCCGGCTTCAGCCCGTTCGCAATGCCGAAGAACTCCTCGGCAATCGTCTTGGTAATCTCCCCCGGCTTGCCGTCGCCCACCACAATCCGGTCAATCGACCGGATCGGCGAAACTTCCGCGGCCGTGCCGGTAAAGAACACCTCGTCGGCAATGTAGAGCAGTTCCCGGGGCAGTGCCTGTTCGGTAACCGGCAGGCCCAGGTGCCGCGCGATGGTCAGCACGCTGTCGCGGGTAATGCCGCTCAGCGCCGAGTTGGCCAGCGGCGGCGTGTACAGTACCCCGTTGCGCACCACGAAGATGTTCTCGCCCGAGCCCTCGCTCACCAGCCCGTTCACGTCCAGCCCGATCCCCTCCTGGTAGCCGTTGATCTCGGCCTCCATGTGGATCAGCTGTGAATTCATATAGTTGGCCCCGGCCTTGGCCAGCGACGGCATGGTGTTCGGCGCCAGCCGGTTCCAGCTCGAGATGCACACGTCCGCCCCCCCGTGCCCGGCAATGTACTTGCCCCAGGGAAAGTTGGCGATGTAGACCTCGATCGGCGAACCCTTGGGGCTGACCCCGATTTCACCGTAGCCGCGCAGCGCAATGGGCCGGATGTAGCACGGCGTTACCCCATTGGCCTCAACCAGGTCCACCACCCCCGCGCAAAGTTCCTCCAGCGTAAACGGCAGCTCCATGCGGTAGATCTTGGCCGAGTCAAGCATGCGCTGCATGTGCTCGGGAAGCCGGAACACGGCCGAGCCCTGCGGTTGGCGGTAGCAGCGAATGCCCTCAAAAACGCTGGACCCATAGTGGATCACGTGGCTCATCACGTGGAGGGTAGCCTGCTCCCAGGGAATCAAATTGCCGTTGTGCCAGATCTTCGATGTCGTTTGGATAGGCATAGTGGGGTCGAAATGCTCCTTGATGCGCGTCGCCGCGCATACATGTCAGGGTACCGCGAACCGAAGCAGCATGTCACGGCAGGGGTCCGCTGGCAAGCAATAAGGTGCCGGAATGGGCGCCGGGCGCATCCACTTCAATCCCATCAGACCGTCCGGCGCAGGCATTCACCCAACCACAAGTTGCAGCGTGTATGCTCGATGTCGAGATGAAGCGGGAATCGATCCTCGCCTCAAACCAATCCTGACCGCCGGATGGCGCTGAAAATTCCTCGCAGGAGACACCACCATGACCCCAAAGTCGCTCATCGTTGCAGCACTCGCCGCAATGCTCTCGTTTGCGAGCCTGGCCCACGCTCAGGCAGTGGCCCGTATAAGGTGCTCAAGATTCAACTGGTCGGAGGCGACGGCGGCTTCGATTACGTCACTGCCGACCCTGACGGACGCAACCTCTATGTTGCCCGGTCTGGCCCGGCAGGGCATATCGGCGTCTTTAACCTCGACACGCTGGCCCAGGTGGGAGACATCCCGGGCACAAGCGCGCACGGTGGAGCGGTCGACACCGCATCGGGGCACGGATTCGCAACCTCGAAGCCGGTGACGATGTTCGACTCGAAGACCTTCGCGATCTTGAAGAAAATCGACGTGCAAGGCAATCCGGACGGATACCTCAACGATGCTTACAATCACCATTTCTACGTTCTCAGCCATTCGGCGCCCAATATCACCGTTCTCGACGATAAGGACGGCTCGATCCTGGGCACCATCGACATTGGCGGCGCACCGGAGCAGGCTGCCACCGACGGTCAGGGCAGGATCTATGTCGACATTGAAGACAAGGCCGCCATTGCGGTAATCGACGCCAACGCCATGAAGATGGTCGGCAAATACGACCTTTCGAGCCGAGGCGCGGGATGTGCCGGACTTGCCCTCGACGCAAAGAACAACATCCTCTTCGCCGCATGTCGCGACAAGAACAACATGATCATCCTGTCGGCGACCGACGGGCACATCATCACCGATCTGCCCATCGGCGTGGGGTGCGATGGCGCAACGTTCAACCCGGCAACGATGGAAGCCTTCACTTCGCAGGGAGACGGCACGCTTACGGTGATCAAGGAGGATTCGCCCACCAGCTTCTCAGTGGAGCAGACAGTCGCCACCCCCGCGCGTGCCAAGACGCTGACCTTGGACACCAAAACCAACCGGATTCTGCTGATCACCGCCGAGTATGGCCCGGCGCCGGCCGCACCGGCTCTTGCAGCGGGCGCGCCACCGCCGCCGGCTGGTCCTCCGGGCGGTCCGCCGGCCTTTATGCGCGGCCCTCGCGCGCCCATGATCCCAGGCTCATTCCAGATCCTCGTGATCGGCAAGTAAGCAACGAAGGCTTGACGGTCCGATTCGCTGGAGGGCGCTCCGTTTTGTGCTAAGGTTCAAACCGTGAAACATGGAGCACAAGGGAAGGCAGGACCGCCGGCGAAGGGCAGGCCGCGCCTGTTGCCGGGGCTCAAGGTCAAGGACGGGTTCATGCGGCATCCGTTCGACCTGGAGTTCGGGGTGCGGACAAGCGGCCTGGTTGCCGGGCGTAATCTGAAGAGCGGGCACCGGGCTGACCGGCACAACACGGCTTACTTCGGGGTTGCGCCCTCGGTGTTTCGAGAGATGATTGTGCGCTGGCGCAGGTTAAAGCCGGTGGCGCCGATCGACGAGTTTACATTTGTGGATCTGGGAGCCGGGATGGGGCGCGCGCTGCTTTTGGCCGCTGATTTCCCTTTCCGCGCCGTGGTGGGAGTGGAGCTGAATCCCACGCTGGCGCGGATCGGTAGAAGGAACATGGCGCTTTGGCGGGCCGCGAAACGGGCGCGCGCGCCGATGCGAATGCTGTGCCGGGATGCGGCGGAGTTCAAACTGCCGGACGGGCCGTGCGTGGTGTTCCTCTTCAATCCCTTTGGGGCGCCGGTGCTGCGCCGGCTGCTGACGGCATGGACCCGGAGCCTTGCCGGACGCGAGGGGCAACTGGACATTCTGTATGTGAACAACGAGCAGGAGCGTGTGTTGGAGCGGCAGGCGGGCTTCGCCAGGCTGTTCGCCGGAGAGGTAAGGCGGTCGCGGCCGGACGCGATTGCCGACCACAGAATCCTGGCCAACCAGCCGGATGGCGAGTACGCGGTGACGAACTGGGAGGACTGCTCGATTTACCGGTGGGTGGGAAAGCAGCTTCCAGCTTCTAGCTTCTAGCTGCTTACTGCCGGCTGTCTGCTGTAAGCTTTTCCGCGGGAGTTTAACCGTGAAGGAACCGCATCTGATCCTGGGAATCGGCGAGCTGCTGTGGGATGTTTTGCCGGAGGGGTTAAAGTTAGGCGGAGCGCCGGCAAACTTCGCTGTGATGGCCGGGCAACTGGGCAATCATGCCGCCATTCTTAGCCGCATAGGCCGCGACGAACTGGGACGGCAGGCGATTGACCGGCTGGATTCCCTGCCGGTGGACGCCAGTTGCCTTGAAGTAGACCCGGTACACGAGACCGGCCGGGTCACGGTGAGCTTTGCTGACGGCGAGCCGCAGTATACGATTCACCAGCCGGCGGCGTGGGATTTTCTGGAACTTTCCGACGAGTGGGTCCGCCTGGCCGAGCGCGCTGACGCCATCTGTTTCGGGTCGCTTGCGCAGCGCAACCTCGAAGTCACGCCAGACGATTCAGACACTGGCCGCGCAGACCTCGGCGGCGTGCATTCGTGTGTTCGACGTGAATTTGCGTGCTCCCTTCTACTCCGGCGAGGTAATCCAGGAATCGCTGGAACTGGCGACGGTGCTGAAGATGAACGAAGACGAATTGCCGCAGGTCCTGAGCCTGCTTGGGCCTGCCCTGGGACGAAGAGCCGGAAAGAGAGCGGCTGCGGCTCGACGCGGCCCGGCTTTTGGGGGAGTTTCCCGGGCTCGAAATGGTGGCCGTGACCAGGGGCAGCCAGGGCAGCCTGCTGGTACGCCGCGAGGAGTGGAGCGAGCACCCTGGATTTCCGGTGAACGTGCTGGACCGGATCGGCGCCGGGGATGCGTTTACCGCGGCCATCGCTCACTACCTCTTGCGCGGAGCCGACCTGGCCACGCTGAATGAGGCGGGAAATCGCTGGGGCGGCTGGGTGGCTTCACAAACCGGCGCCATGCCGCCATTGCCTGAGGCGGTGCGCGCCGGGATAGCCGCGGCCATTGAGGGATGATCGGAAGGCAGTTGCGCTGCCGCTGGCAGAGCCCACGACCCTTTTTCGAATGAAAATCCTGCCCCCGCAGAAAACGTTATCCAGATTGTCAGAGGCAGCCGTAGCGGATTAGTATGGCCTGGTTATGAAGAAGCCATGTTTCCCGCTCGCAGTTATCGCCTTTCTCGTGCTGCCGTTGGGCCTCGCCGCCCAGGCGCCCTCGCTCGCCATTCAGGTGGACCACCCCACCGCCAAGGTCAGCCCCATGCTGTACGGGCTGATGACCGAGGAGATCAACTACTCCTACGACGGAGGGACTCTACGGCGAACTGGTCCGCGATCGCGTACTTGACCGCGGCTTTGGCGGGCTTTCGCACTGGCCGATGGTAGCCCGCGGAAACTCCGTGGTGCATGTTTCGCTGGACGAATCGACCGGCCCCAGCGCCGCGTTGCCCCGCAGTCTCAAAGTCAGCGTGGAATCGGCCACTGAAGCCGCGCCGGCCGGAGTTGAAAACGACGGCTATTGGGGAATCCCGGTACGGCCGCGCTCGACGTATAGCGGATCCTTTTATGCGCAGATCGGACAGCCCTGGCGTTCCGGTGACGGTGAGCCTGGTGAACGATCAGACCGGCGTCACGGCGGCTACGGCAACCGTGACGGGATTGACCGGCGAGTGGAAGCAGTACAGCTACACGCTCAAGACCGCCGACGTGCCGGTCACTGCAAACAATCATCTGATCCTGACCATTTCGCGGCCGGCAACGGTCTGGTTCGATCTGGTCTCGCTCTTTCCGCCCACTTATCATGGCCGGCCGAGCGGCAACCGCATCGACATCATGGACAAGCTGGCGGCGATGCATCCGAAGTTCCTGCGCCTGCCGGGCGGAAACTACCTTGAAGGCGATCATATCGCCGACCGCTTCGACTGGAAGAAGACCATCGGCCCGTGGGTGGACCGGCCGACCCATGCCAGCCCCTGGCGCTATCGCTCCTCTGACGGCATGGGGCTGCTGGAATTTCTGGAGTGGTGCGAGGACCTGAAGATGGAGCCGGTGCTGGCTGTCTATGCCGGCTACTCGCTGGCGCAGGAGCACGTCGACCCCGGTCCGGCGCTTCGAGCCCTATGTGCAGGACGCGCTGGACGAGATCGAATACGTAACCGGCGGCACCGATACCAAGTGGGGCGCGGAGCGCGCCAAAGACGGCCACGCGGCGCCCTTCCCGCTGCACTACGTCGAGGTCGGCAACGAAGACGAGTTCGATCGTTCGGGCTCTTATGACGGCCGCTATGCGCAGTTCTACAAGGCCATCAAGCCGCATTACCCGAATCTGCAGATCATCGCCACCGCGCCCATCAAGAGCATGACGCCGGACGTTCTGGACGAGCACTTCTACATGTCGGCCGAGGAGTCGTTCTCCAAGGCAAATTACTACGACACGAGAGATCGCAATGGACCGAAGATCTTTGTAGGCGAGTGGGCCACGCGCGAGGGCGATCCGACACCGAACCTTCAGGCCGCGCTGGGCGATGCGGCCTGGTTGACGGGCCTGGAGCGCAACAGCGACCTGATCATCATGGCCAGCTATGCGCCGCTGTTTGTGAATGTGAATCCGGGCGGCATGCAATGGGCGACGGACCTGATCGGCTACAACGCGCTCTCCAGTTACGGCTCGCCGAGTTATTGGGCGCAGGTGCTGTTCTCCGGCCACCTGGGCGCCGAAGTTGTGGCGGCCACCCTGGCCAACACCGGCCCGCGGCTTTATACCTCGGTCACCCGCGATCAGAAGCAGCGCAAGCTTTTCGTCAAGGTGGTCAACGCAACGTCCAGCGCACAACCGCTGGCGATCAACATCGAAGGCGCCGGCAAGGTCTCTCCGCAGGCCAAACTCATCACGCTCAGCGGCAAGACGCCCAACGCCACCAACAGCATCACCAATCCCGATGCTATCGTTCCGGTTGAACACAGCATTGCGGTCGCGGGACCCAAATTCAAGCAGACCTTTGCGCCTTACTCAATCAATGTGCTGGAGCTGAGTTACTGAGACACTGAGATACGAAATCGAGAGCACATTGGCCGGGTGCCCCAGGTCTCGCTTTTGAGACCTGGGATACGAATGCATCCGCTTACATCACAGGGAATTAGATATTCAAAAGACAAGATACTACGGCATCGCATGCCTCGCGGCAACCAGCGCCTGAATGAACTCCGCCGTCGAGCCGCAGCAGCCGCCCACGAACGAAGCGCCTGCGTCGCGCAACGCCGCGTAGTGCGAAGCGAAGTACTCCGCCGTTGTGGCGTAGTGAATGGCCGTCCCCTCGATTGTGGGCAGACCCGCGTTTGGCTTGATCCAGATGGGCAGACCGCAAGCCGCGTGCAAACGCCGGCAGATGGGCACGGAAAGCTCAACGCCCACGCCACAGTTAGCGCCCACGGCGTCCGCTCCGGCCTCCTCCATCGCCGCTGCCACGGCCTCGGGCGTGGCGCCCATCATGGTGCGGTCCTTGTTCTTGCCGGAGTCGAATGCAAACGAGACAATCACCGGCAACCCCGTGCGCCGCGCTGCTTCCAGAGCCAGGCGCGCCTCCTCGATGTCGCTCATCGTTTCGATCAGCAATGCATCAGCGCCCGCCGCAGCCAGCGACTGAGCTTGGGCGGCAAAAGCGGCAGTCACCTGCTCGCCGCCGACCTCGCCCGACAGCAGAATTTTTCCCGTTGGGCCGATGGAGGCAAACACCAGCACCTGCTGTCCTGCCGCCCGCTTTGAAATAGCAACACCGGCGCGATTGATCGCGTCGAGTTCGGCCTCCGTGCTGCTATGCATTGCAACTGCGTTGGCGCGAAAGGTATTAGTCAGAATCACCTGGCTGCCGGCTTCTACATAGGCGCGCGCCACGGCTTCCACCTGGTCGGCGTGGGTCAGGTTCCAGGTGTCCGGTATGGTGCCGGAAGGCAATCCGCGCGCCTGCAACTGCGTTCCCCAGGCGCCATCGGATATCATCAGACCGCCGGCCAGCCACTCGCTCAGGCGGCTCACTGAAGCCTCCCCGTGAGCTGTAAGTCCGGCTCGCTTCTCAAGTCCATGTTATTCGTGGATTCATTCAATCGACTTAGTTCTTTCATCGATAGCTCCCTTTCACGAGCACGAATACTACGGGTATAACTTCGCCGGAACGATTTCGGGCTCCGGTTCGCCTGAAACTACAATCAATCCTTTCAGTTCCTCGCGCAACTGGTCTGCAGTTTCACGATACTCTTTTCTTCCCGCAAGGTTCACCAGCTCATGCGGATCGTTGCGCTGATCGTACATCTGATACTCATGATAGTTGGTACTTGCGGGCGTGTCCGTGGCGCCGGCCGGGTCGGCCACGCAGTAAGTCCAGTCCCTGGTTCGGATGGCGCGGCCGGTCATCGATTCGCTGATCTGAATCAGTTCCTTGCCGGGCCACGCTTCTCTTGCCTTCGCGTCCTGTACCAGCGGCATCACGCTCCTTCCTTTCATCGACGCAGGCACGGGCACGCCCGCCGCATCCAAAAGCGTTGGAGCTACGTGAACAATGCCAATAACTTCCTGTATCTGCCGCGCGTTCTCAAAGCCGGGACCGTCAATCAGCAGCGGCACGCGCAGAGAGCTGTTATGCGGACTGCGCTTGTACTCCTGGTTGCGCGTCATGAAGTGGCAGCCGTGATCGCTCATAAAAACAAAAATCGTGTGATCGGCGAGCTGTTCTTCCTCCAGAATCTTCCGTATCCGGCCTACCGACGCGTCGATGCTTTCGCAGGCGCCATAGTAGTCCGGCAATTGTTGATGCCAATCGCCGGGGAAGCTGCGCAAATCGGGCGGTACAAACGCATTGATAAAGCGCTCAGCCGAGCCTTTGGGCCCAACCATGCGGTGCATGTCGTTCTGTTGGTGCGGTTCGAGTTGCGAAATCATCAGGAGAAACGGCTTCTCCTGCTTCTGGCGCAGAAATCTTTCCGCGCGATCAGTCAGAAAATCGACGCGATACTGGTCCTTGAAAGTGATTGCATTGTTATCGCGATCCCAGATGGTTCCCTCGTAAGGGTGAGTCGAAAACTCGAGCGCATTTGAGGCTTCCCAAAGATCAAGAAATCCTCCGCGATGTTCGAGCTTTACGAGACCGCGGCCTCCGCCCTCGGCCTCCGAACCTGGAGCCAGGTGCCATTTACCGATGTAGTTCGCCGTGTAACCGGCCTGGCGTAACTCCGTGGCTACCGTGGGCAGATCTTCTCTAAGCCCCAGGCCGTTATGCCACACCCCAGTCTCCGACGCATACCGGCCCGTCAGCAGCACGGAGCGCGAGGGAGCACACACCGGCTGGTTGGTGACGGCATGCGTAAAATTCGTTCCGGCCGCGGCCAGTGCGTCCAGATTGGGGGTGTGGGTGGAACTATTCGAGCCGTTGGCGCCGACAAAGTCCCAGCGAAACTGGTCAGAATGATAGATAACAATGTTCGGCCTCTGCTTGGTCGCCGCTCGCGCATCGCTCGCATTCCTGTCTGAGTCCACGCCCACGGGCAAAGCCGAAGCCATGCCTGCGGTTGCCGCGGCCGCCGTCCCGAGAAGAAAACTGCGGCGATTGACTGTCTTCATGGATTCATTCCTAAAGCTCGTGTCGTTTCACTTGAGTCATTCATGCTTCTTATGGCTTCTTCCGCTCCGGCACAGCAGCCCGCAGCGACACAAGACGTTCAAGCAGATGTTGCTGGAGCCCGGCAAATTCCGGCATTCCGTAAAGATTCCGCGTCTCTTTCGGATCGTTTTCCAGATCATAAAGCTCAAACTCCCGCGGCTCCAGCACATATTGGATCAGCTTGTAACGCTCGGTACGAATTCCGCGGCAAGGGGGAACTTTTTCAGGATTCGGCCACTCATAGTATTCGTAATACCACTCCTTGCGGAACGACGGATCGGACGCCTTGGCGAGAGGCAGCAGGCTCTTCCCCTGCATGTGCTTTGGAATCGGCAGCCCGGCAAGATCGAGGAACGTCGGCGCCAGGTCGATATCCAGAGCCGTTTCCCTTCGCACCGTTCCCGCGGGAATGCGTCTGGGATAGCGCACCATCAGCGGCACGCGGATTGATGGCTCGTGCATGAGCCGCTTGTCGAACATGCGCCACTCGCCTAAAAAGAATCCGTGGTCGGAAGTATGCACGATCGCTGTATCGTCGAGAATCTTCTTCTTTTCGAGATAGCCGATGATACGGCCGATATTTTCATCCACGGCCACTAATCCCGAGTAATAGTCCTTCATAACTCCTTCGAGCGATCCGCAGGCGGGGTGTGAGGGCGTTGTGCCTATCTTGTTTTCGGCATCCACAAAACCCTTTGGCTTGCCGGGATATCCTTTCAAATCGGCGTCAAAGGTTTCTGGCTTCGGAGTCGCGGTTCCGCGATATAAATCCTGGTGACGCCGCGGCCTGAAGAACGGTTCATGCGGAGCCACAAACCATACCAGCAGGCAGAAGGGCTTGTCTCCGCGGTCTTCCTCCAGCCATGCCAGCGCGCGGTCAACGGTCAAATCGTCCGGATACACACTGCGAAACTGCTTCTCCGGCCCGATCTTCCCCTTGCGGCCTTCCTTGAAGAAGGGATTCGCGTAGTTATTTGAGGGATCGTTGTGGCCGAAGTAATAGTCCCAACTGCGTTCTTCAACCCCGTTCGGCATATGCACTTTTCCAAGGATGGCAATCTCATAGCCGGCCTCGCGAAGAATGTCGGTGAAGAGTGGAATGTCGGACGGCAGAGGAATATTCAGGTGCTCGTTGGAGAGAGCTCCGGTGGAGCGCGAGTACATTCCGGATAGAGCCACCGTGCGTGCCGGGGCGCATAGAGCATTGGTGCAAAACGCGTTCTCAAAGCGCATTCCTTCGCGGCCTATGCGGTCGTGATTGGGCGTCTTCAGAATTGGATTGCCGGCGATGGAGAGCGCGTCGGCCCGCTGGCCTTCACCAAGAAAAAAGACCAGATTTGGCCGCTTTGCGTTTGCTTCAGCCAGCAAGACTGACGAAGCAACTGAGGAAGCGATCGCGCTTCCTGCCACAGCAAGCGATCCTTGCAAAATCTCACGCCGGGTAGGTCCGGCATGATTGGAGATTTCGTGTATGTTGTTTGAATTCTCGTTGGAATGCTGCATCAAAACCCCTTCTTCGATAAACGCGCGTAAACTACCATCAGGCCGGAGCACCAGTTTTTGGCCTTCGGCTCTGTGCAAGTATAACGCCTGGGGGGCTAGCCAAAGTCACTCCTGCTTGCTTTAAGAATCGGCGTCGACGCGGTCAGTCCAGTTGTGGTTCTGGCCCGCATTCGCCGCGCATGGCCGGCATCCCCGTGCCCTGCTCGGCTGCAATTCGCTTTCAGAGTGGCGGGCCGTTCAATTACAGTTGGTTCACAAGTGATTATCAACTTCGCCAGACGCGCGCACGATCACAACTGGGAGCTGGATCCCATTACCCGTTCTCTGCTCGACACCGATTTCTATAAGCTGCTGATGCTGCAGTTTATTTGGAAGAATTTCCCCACGATTCACGCGTCCTTCACGCTTCTCAATCGCACCGCATCGGTGCGTCTTGGCGATATCGTCGGCCTGCACGCATTGCGGGAGCAACTGGAAGCGACCAGGGGGCTGCGCTTCCACAAATCCGAGCTCATCTGGCTCGCCGGCAACACATTCTATGGACGCCGCGGCATCTTCGAGCCCGCATTCCTGGAGTGGCTGGAGCACGATTTCCGGCTCTCGGAATTCGACCTGTCGATGCAGGACGGGCAGATTGAACTTCGCTTCAGCGGCCTGTGGACCGAAACCACGATGTGGGAGATCTATGCGCTCTCGGTTATCGACGAGTTGAAGACCCGGGCCACGCTGAAGCAACTCAGCGAGCTGGAGCTGGATATTCTCTATGCGCGCGCCAAAACCAAACTCTGGGATAAGATGGAGCGACTGCGCGGCGTTCCAAAGCTCAATGTAAGCGACTTTGGAACCCGGCGGCGGCACAGCTTTCTATGGCATGAGTATGTGGTGATGGCCATGAGCGACGCCTTGGGCGCCGGATTCTCGGGTAGCTCGAATACTTACCTGGCTTATAAGCACGATCTGGAAGCGATCGGCACCAATGCCCATGAGTTACCCATGGCGATGGCGGCGCTGGCCGCGGACGAAGAAGAGTTGAAGACCGCGCAGTATCGCTTTCTCGAGTTATGGCAGCAGAGTTACCAGCATGAGTTGCTGATTCTGCTTCCCGACACTTTTGGGACAACGCAGTTTCTGAATGGCGCGCCGGATTGGGTGGCGGACTGGACCGGCCAGCGTGTCGACAGCAAGGACCCCTGGCTCGCGGGTGACGAGTATATCGTGTGGCTGGAGCGGCACGGACGCGACCCGCGCCGCAAGCGGCTGATCGCCTCCGACGCGCTGGATGTGGAACAGATTCTCGGGCTTCATGCCTATTTTGGAGGGACGCTCCGCAATGGCGCTTCGCCCGGAAGCTTTCAACGCGCCGGCGACTTTCTGGATGAGAAGAAGTGGGTTCCCGATCACCGCATTCGCTTCAGCGCGGGGTGGGGTACTTATCTGACCAATGATTTTCGCGGCTGCAATCCGCAGGGCGGCGAAGGCTTCGACCCGGTGAGCCTGGTCTGCAAACTGAGCGACGTGGAAGGCAGGCCGGCGGTAAAGCTCTCGGATAACTACGCCAAGGCGCTGGGAGATGCAGACGAGATCGAGCGCTACCGCCGCGTATTCGGAATCGCCGGAGTGGCGGACGTGCCGGTGTTGACGTGATATGACAGAAGAAGGAAGCTGGTATGCGAGCCAACTCAGACAGGAGCTGGGCCTGCGCAACCGGTGCTATGCGCGCGGGCGGGCGCATGTGGAGAGTTATGGAAACCCGCCGGTAATTGTGTATGCGCCGGAAAATGGGCGGCACGGAAATTTCCACGATGCGGCTTATGCAGCCATCGCGTCACGGCCGGAGTGGATGCGTCGATTCGACAAGGTACATGCGCAGGCCCGGCGGTCGCTGCCTGATGCGGCCCGGCGCTGGCGTGAGCTGGACTCTTCGATGAGTTCGGACGCGCTGCTGATGAATGTGTTCTGCACGCCGGGAGTGGTTGAGTCCGCGGCCGTGCGAACTGCTCTGGGAATCGAGAGCGATGCGGCCCCTGTCTTTGGCTGGAAGGCGCGTGTGCCTTTGGTTGCAGGGCGATTCGATCGCACCGAAGTGGACATGCGGCTGGGAACGTTGCTCGTGGAGGCCAAGCTGACCGAGGGCGATTTCCAAACCCGCGAGGCTGGGATCGTGGAGGCGTATCGGGACTTCGACAAGGTCTTCGCCCGGGAGCTGCTCCCGCGGGTCGAGTTGGGTCCGAAGAGGCGCAAAGAGCCGGGCGAGTTTCCTGAGAATTATTCGCAGGAGTTTGAGAGCGACTTCGACATGGCGGAGAGCGGCGCGGGGATTCCGCCCAGGTTTGAGATACAAGCCCGGTCATTGCTTTCCGCTCATGACTTCGAGACTAATAAGATTAGTGAGTCCGGCTACGCAAGTTATCAACTAATAAGGAACGTGCTGGCGGCTTATGCGGCGGATTGCAGCTTTTGTGTTCTTCACGACCAGCGCAGGCCTGACTTGAGCGAAGAGTGGTTCCTGGTAATGTCGGCGGTGAAAAGCGCGGCGATGCGGACCCGGTTGAAGGTTCTTACCTGGCAGGAGTTAGCGGCGTTTCTGCCCGATGAGTTACAGGAATTCCTGGATTTGAAATACGGGATCGTGGCTCCGGGAAAGACTCCGTCGCCGCTGCAGGAAGTTACGGATTTCGATTAGTGGTTTGCTCAGACCTGTAGATTCCAAGACTCCCCCAAAAAGGAGCCTGGGGCACCCGCATACTTAGCAATTCCGAGTCGCCGCACGGTTTCCGGCGCGTCAAATCCCGAGAATTCTGCGATTCCTTTTCTGGTCTGTGGCAGCGCCGGCGAAATCGTCGAACGCGCGATCCGTAACACGAATGATGTGGTCGCGAATGAAGGGCGCGCCTTCCGCCGCGCCCGCATCGGGATGCTTCAGGCAGCACTCCCACTCCATCACCGCCCACCCCGGATAGTCGTATTGCGCCATCTTGCTGAAGATCTGGCTGAAGTCGATCTGTCCATCGCCCAGCGAACGAAAACGGCCAGGACGATCGATCCATTCCTGATAGCCGCCATAAACTCCGGAGCGCCCGCCAGGGCGGAACTCGGCGTCCTTCACATGGAATGCGCGAACCCGCTCGTGATAGACGTCGAGAAAGGCAAGGTAATCCATCTGCTGCAGGATCATGTGGCTTGGGTCGTAGAGAATGTTGGCGCGCGGATGTTCGCCGACCACCGCGAGGAAGCGTTCGAAGGTGACGCCGTCGTGCAGGTCCTCGCCGGGGTGCAATTCGAAGCAGACATCAACGCCGGCCTCGTCAAATTGCCGCAGAATCGGCAGCCAGCGCGCGCCCAGTTCCTTGAAGGCCTCTTCGATAAGGCCCGCCGGGCGCTGCGGCCAGGGATAGAAGAAGGGCCACGCCAGCGCGCCGGAAAAGGTCGCATGCGCATTGAGGCCCAGGTTGCGGCTGGCTTTGGCCGCCCACCCCAACTGCTGCACGGCCCACGCCTGGCGGCCTTTCACGTCCCCAGCCAACTCGGTAGGAGCAAAGCCCGTAAGCACCGTGTCGAATGCCGGATGACTTGCGACCAACTGTCCTTGCAGATGCGTGGAGAGCTCAGTGACGGCAAGCCCGGCGCGAGCGGCGATGCCCAGAATTTCGTCGCAATAGGCCTGGCTTTCGGCCGCCCGCTGGAGATCGAATAAGCGGCGGTCCCAGCTTGGAATCTGGATGCCGGTAAAGCCCAGTCCTGCGGCCCAGCCGGCCATGCCCTCCAGCGTGTTGAAGGGCGCTGCATCGCCGGCGAACTGCGCCAGAAAAACTCCGGGACCTTTGATCGTTTTCATGATTTCTCTCCTTGAAAGCGCGAGGCCTTCTTAAAACTCAACCCAGGCTTGCTTGCGATTGCTTTCGATAACGCGATCGATGAACCTCATGCCGCGGACACCGGCGACAATGCCGGGCAGCGTGGGCGGCAGCGGGTTGACCTTTCCCTGTTGCCAGTCGATCAAGGCATCGGCAAACTCGCGGTAGAGAACGGCGAAGGCCTCAAGATAACCCTCCGGGTGGCCGGATGGAACACGGGCGACGGCGAGCGCATCACGGCCCAAATAAGGCGCGGCGGCATGGTGAATTTCTTCAGGACCTTCAAGCCATTTGACGATTAGCCGGTTGGGGTCCTGTTGGCGCCAGTCGATGGAGCCGATTTCTCCATAGATGCGGATGCGCATCTCGTTGAGCTCACCCGCGGCCACCTGGGAGCAGGCCAGCGTGCCGCCGGCGCCGTTGCCGAGGCGCAAAAAAGCATTGCAATCGTCATCCAGCCGCCGCCCTTCAACCACGGAACGCAACGTAGCGTTGATCGCGGTGACCTGAAGCCCGGAGATGTATTCGAGCAGGTGAAAGGCATGGGTGCCGATGTCTCCGATGGCGCCGCCCTGCCCGTTCTGCGCGGGATCGGCGCGCCAGGCGGCCTGCTTATGGCCGGTGGTTTCAATCGCCTTGCTCATCCATCCCTGAAAGTACTCGACGGCAACTTTGCGAATCTTGCCCAGGCGTCCGGCCGCGCACATTGCGCGCGCCTCGCGCACCATCGCATAGCCGGCATAGGTATGGGTCAGGCCGTAGGGCAGGCCGGATTTGGCGACAGCAGCCTCAAGCGCCTGCGCTTCCGCATAGGTGGCAGTGGCCGGCTTGTCGCTCATCACGGGAATGCCCGCATCGAGCGCTGCCAGGGCGATAGGCAGGTGCAGATGGTTGGGCGTCGTGATCACCACAAAGTCGATGGGATCGGGCCGCTTGCGTTCTGCGTCGATCATCTGGCGGTAGTCGGCATAAGCCCGCGCGGGATCGATCCCGAAGCCTTCGCCGGCTGCGCGCGAGCGTTCCGCCGTCTGCGAGAAGGCTCCTGCAACCATCTGGATTTTTCCGTCCATCTCCGCGGCCAGGCGATGCACCGGGCCAATAAACGCTCCCGGCCCGCCGCCTACCATGCCCATGCGCAATTTTCGCGATCCTGCCATCCCTTCCCTCCCTGGTTAATGCCGCGTGGCTGTGTTCAAAACCAAATCTCTTCGCGTGCCAGTCTACACCACGCACCGCGAGTGCTCGTCAGGGCCGCACCGCGATGGAATTGCTGCCTTTGCGGAATGTGACGGCCGCCTCATACGCGCCCGCGCTGTTGCGCGCGGTAAGAGACGAAAAGTCGAAGACCGCATACTGCGCGAAATGTCAACTGATCTCTGAACTCTGTCTATTGGTTCACGCCGCTGGCCAGGAAACCTCCATCCACGGCGATCACCTCCCCGGTAACGAAGGTTGCTGCCGCTGAAGCCAGAAACAGGGCGGGCCCAACCACCTCGCGCGGATCGCCGAAGCGATGCATGGGCGTGCGCTGAAGAATCTCTTCGCCGCGCGGCGTTCCCTGGATCAGGGCCATGTTGAGGGGCGTTGGAAAGACTCCCGGCGCAATGGCATTGACGGTTACGCCGTTCCCGGCCAGTTCGATGGCCAGCGTCTTGGTAAACGAGGCCACCGCGCTTTTGCTTGCCGCGTATGCCGCGACGCGATAGAAGCCTTGGAAAGCCGCTATCGAGGCGATGTTGACGATGCGCCCGTAACCGGCGTCGGCCATGGTTGCGCCGAAGATCTGGCAGGCGCGCATGGTCCCGGTCAGATTGGTCTCAATCACCCGCGACCAGTCGGCGTCGCTCACTTCAAGCGTCGGCACCTTTTGGGTAATGCCCGCCGCGTTCACCAGAATATCCACCTTGCCGAACGCCTTTAGTACCGCATCGCGCAAATGCTCGATTGAGGCCCGGTCCAAAACGTCGCAAGCCACGCGCAGCGAGCGCCTGCCCAGCGCCTCGATCTCCGCCGCCGTCGCTTCCACCTGCTCCTGCCGCCGCGAGCTGGGCGCCACGTCGGCGCCGGCACGCGCCAGGCCCAGAGCAATCTCGCGGCCCAGGCCGGTGGTGCCCGCCAATCACCACCGCGACCCTGCCGCTCAAATCGAAAAGTCCTTGAGTCATCGCACCTTCCTCCGCCGGCTACATTTTCGAGCGAGCCACTTCAAAAAAATGTTCGACAGGCATAGCGCCAGTACACGTCTGTAAAAACAGTAACAGCATAGAGCCTGCCATGAACGATCGTCCCGCACCTTCGATTCGGTCACAGACCGGCCACGGCAGAATGCGATAAATTATCTGTGGCTATGAATACGATATCGATTCCCGATTCTCCCCGGCGCTGGGACTGCCTGAGCCTGGGCGAAGTGATGCTTCGCCTCGATCCCGGCGAGGGCCGCATCCACACCACGCGCCAGTTTCAGGTGTGGGAGGGCGGCGGCGAATACAACGTGGCCCGCGGCCTGCGCCGCTGCTTTGGGCTGCGCACCGCCATTGCCACCGCGCTGGCCGACAACCAGGTAGGCCGGCTGGTAGAAGACTTCATCCTGCAGGGCGGCGTCGATACTTCCCTGCTCAAATGGGTTCCCTACGACGGCGTCGGCCGCACGGTGCGCAACGGGCTCAACTTTACCGAGCGCGGCTTCGGCGTGCGCGCGGCGGCCGGCTGCTCCGACCGCGGCCACACCGCCATCAGCCAGGTCAAGTCCGGCGACTTCGACTGGGAATGCGATCTTTGGCCCGCGATAGCCGGGCCCAGAAGCGGCTTTTGCTTCCTGGGTGGTAATGCTCCGCTGGTTCCATACCGGCGGAATCTTTGCCGCGCTCTCCGCATCCACGGCCGAGGTGGCCGTTGAGGCCATGGACGCCGCCCGCAACTACGGCACGCCGGTCTCCTACGACCTGAACTTCCGCGATTCGCTCTGGAAGTCGATCGGCGGCAAGGCCAAGGCGCAGGAAGTGAACCGCGAGATCGTCCGCAAGGTCGACCTGCTGCTCGGCAACGAAGAGGATTTCTCCGCCATGCTCGGCGTCAAGATCAAAGGCGTCAGCGAGGACTTTGCCGAGCTGCCCATTGCCGGATACGAAGAGATGCTGCGCGAAGTGGCCGCGGCTTTATCCAAATCTGAAGCTGATCGCCAGCACCCTGCGCTCCGTGCACAGCGCCACCCGCAACGCCTGGGGCGCGATTGCGCTCTACGAAGACAAGATCGTGCACGTGCCGCAGCGCGACATCGACATCTTCGACCGCGTGGGCGGCGGCGACAGCTTTGCCTCCGGCCTCATCTACGGTCTGCTGGCCGGCAAGGGTATCGAATGGGCGGTGCGCTGCGGCGTGGCCCATGGCGCTCTGGCCATGACCACTCCCGGCGACACCAGCATGGCCACGCTCGCTGAAGTCGAACGCATCATTAAAGGCGGGTCGGCGCGCATTGCGCGTTAGTGAACTCCGGCTGTCAGCTGAAGTGCCGAGCAGTCGTGCCTGAGGCAGATAATCACGTGGGCTTTAGCCCCTGAGAGGCAGCTCAAGAATCTTCTCGAGCGTAAGCCCGGGAGCAGGATAAAATGCCCGAAACGACACAGGAAACCATCGAGCGTGTAGGACTGATTCCGTTCTGCGCGCCAAGAACGCGGCCCAGGCCCACGCCGTGGTCGAAGCCATGATCGCCGGCGGCGTCACGGTCGTTGAAGTCACCATGACCGTCCCCGGCGCCGTCGATCTTCTGAAGGAACTGAAGAAGGAATACGGCAACGAGCTGCTGCTCGGCTCCGGCACGGTTACCACCGCCGAGCAGTGCCAGGCCACCATCGATGCTGGCGCGGAGTTTGTCGTCAGCCCCAGCCTGCATCCTGAAGTGATCGCCGTGACCAAAGCCAACGAGAAAATCTCCTGCCCCGGCGCGCTCACTCCCACCGAGGCCATCACCGCCTGGAATGCGGGCGCGGACTACGTGAAGATCTTTCCCTGCTCGGCCGTCGGCGGCGCATCCTATCTGAAGTCGCTGCTGGCGCCGTTTCCGCATCTCAAGCTCATTCCCACCGGCGGCGTTACGTTGCAGACCGCCGAGAGTTTTTTGCGCGCGGGTGCGCGGGCGCTGGGCGTGGGCAGCGACCTGGTGAATCTGGCCGCCGTCGACGCCGGACATCCGGAGACCATTACCGAAACCGCCAGGGCTTATTTGAAGATATTTGCCGAGGTGCGCGGGAAATAGCAGCCTTGGAACACGTTGGCGTTTTGGGGCGCGCCGAACTTCGCGCCCGGCAGCCGGCCGGGCGGCTGGGGCGGCCGGAGGAGGTCGCGTCGATGGTCCGCTACCTGGCCTCCGACGAAGCGGCCTTCGTCAGCGGCTCGCTCCTCACTATCGATGGCGGCTGGACAACCGCGTAGGACCCCGAACGCCCTCTCTTTGATTCCCGCATTGGAGGTTTGAATGAGACTTGTATCCTTTTCGACTGCCGACGGCAAGGTCCGTCCCGGATCGCTGATCGAGGAAGCCAACCTGGTCGTCGATTTGACCACCGCAGGCCACGCCGATGCCATCGCAGTCATGAGCGCCGGATTCACTGCGGCCAATAAACCGGCTGCGTATGCCGGCTACCGGCTCAGTGAGGTCCGCCTGCACGCGCCGCTCGCCAACCCGCCGCGCATCTTCGCCATCGGCCTCAACTATCGCGACCACGCCATCGAATCGAAGATGGCGCTGCCTAAAGTCCCTGTGGTCTTCTTCAAGATGCACACCGCCATCATCGGCCCCGGCGAGAATATCGTGCTGCCCAAAAACTCCACCCAGCCCGACTACGAGGCCGAACTGGCTTTTGTCATCGGCAAGGGCGGCTACCGGATTCCCGCCTCGGCGTGGCGCGAGCACGTCTACGGTTACACCATCGTCAACGACGTGAGCGCGCGCGATGTACAGCTTGCCACCTCGCAGTGGTCATTGGGAAAAAGCTTTCCCACCTTCTGTCCCATAGGGCCCTCCATCGTGACTACGGACGAGATCGCCGACCCTCATGAACTCGCAATCAGCCTCTCGATCGACGGCGAAGTGCTGCAGAGCTCGAATACCCGCGAGCTCATCTTCAAGATTCCCGACCTGGTCGAGTACATCTCCTCGATTACGCCGTTGTTGCCCGGCGATATCGTATCCACGGGCACGCCTGGGGGCGTAGGCATGGGCCGCACCCCGCAGCGCTGGCTCAAGCCCGGCAATGTCGTCACTGTGACAGTGGAAGGCCTGGGATCGCTGACCAATCCGGTGGTGGCTGAGTAGGCACGAGACGGCGTCCGGCAACCGAAAATCCCCTCCAGCCCAACCCGCCAACTTGATAACTCCGCTAACTGAAAAGGCTCCGCGTCGTGGAGCCTTTTCGCTAACTCGCTAACTCGCTGCCTTTGTGTTCCGGTACCAGCCAGCCATACAGTGCTACTCCGGCGAAGCAGACAACCGGAACCATGTAAGCCGCCTGCAATCCGCTCTTGTCAGCCAGAATGCCCATCACCTTGGTAAGCGCCGCGCCGCCCAGAATCGCCATCACCAACAGCGATCCGGCGGTCTTGGTCTTCTCGCCCATCCCCTTCAGGCCCAGGGCAAAGATGGTGGGGAACATGATGGACATGAACAGGCTGGTGGTCAACAGGCAACCCGCGCCCAGCCAGCTCGGATGCGCGACAGCCACCAGGCCCAGCACCACATTCACGACCGAATAGACCACCAGCATCAGGCGCGCGTGGAAGTGGCGCATCAGCCACGCGGAGCTGAATCTCCCCACGGCAAAAGCCCCCAGCGTGGCCGTCAGCATGTATCCCGCGGCCTTGTCGCCGACGCCGGTGGCCGACTCCACATAGGGGATGAAGTAGCTCCACGTGCCCACTTGCGCGCCCACATAAAGGAACTGCGCGATCACAGCGAAGACAAAGTGGGGCTGAAACAGGCGCACGTGCTCCGCCTTGACGGCCGGATTCGATGAAACCTCCTCGCCGCCCAGAACCGGAAACTTGATCATCAGCACCAGCAAGGCCCAGCAGAAGGCGATCGACCCCAAAACCATGTACGGCGTCACCACCCGCAGCGTCTCGGCATGGAGATAGGCCTGGTAAGTGCCGGCCGCCTGCTGCGCCGCCACCTGCACATCGGTCAGCTTGACGCCGGAAAAGATGAAGATGGTCCCGATCAGACCGGCGGTAATCGACCCCAATGGGTTGAAGGCCTGGGACAGATTCAATCGGCGCTCGCTCGATCCCGAGGGACCCAGTTGCGCGATGAAGGAGTTGGAGCCGGTTTCAAGGCACGACAAACCACTGGCAATCACAAACTGCGCTACCAGGAAGAACGTATACAGGCCCGCCTGCGCGGCCGGATAAAACATCCAGCATCCGGCGCCCAGCAGGCACAAGCCGGTCACGATGCCGGTCTTGTAGCCGAAGCGGCGCATAAGTTGAGCGGCCGGCCAGGCCAGCGTGAAATATCCCAGGTAGAACCAGATTTGGATGCTTGCCGCGCTGGAGCGGTTGATGTTGAACGACTTCATGAACTGGCGAATGAGAATGTCGTTCAGGTTGTTGGGGATGGCCCAAAGAAAAAACAGCACCGTCACCACCACGAAGGGCAACATCCGTCCCGCGGGAATCAGTGGAGCTTCAATGTCTTCGTTGCTCAACGAAGGCAGGGGTTCAGAACCGACAGAACCGACAGGAATATCCAAAGCTTGCTTTTCCTCCTCAGATGGGTTGCGGCGGCGTGTTTTCGAAAACGTTTTCGTTCCCGGTGCTTTTCGCTTGCGTTGAATTGCTCCACCCTTTTTATCCAATCTGCCTGCCCGATGGCAAATCTCGCGGGCGGTAGGCTGCCCAGACATGCTCCATCCCGCAGAGCACGGAAGAATATGAGCAACCTTTGCGACCATCGTGGTGTTAAATGCAGCCCTGTCGTACGGCCGTCATGGACCTCTCAGACGGTTTCAAGGCGGAGTTGCCGGAAAAGCTGGACCTATGCTAGACTAGACCTGGTCAGATCAGGAGACCAGGAATGCAGACAGTGAACATCTATGAAGCCAAGACCAAGCTCTCCAGGCTCGTCGATCTGGCCTCTACTGGCACGGACGTGGTGATCGCGCGTGCAGGGAAGCCCGTGGCGCGGCTGACAGCTCTCAAGAAAAATCCGCTTAGCGGGCTAGGTGCGCTCGAAGGAAAGGGCTGGATTGCCGAGGACTTCGACGCGCCATTGCCGGACGATCTTCTGGCTCAGTTTGAGGGACGGTAATGCGTCTGCTGCTCGATACGCATATCTTCTGTTGGTGGTTCTATGACTCCAAACGGCTTCCCCGTGAAGCCCGTGAGCTGATGCAAGGGGCCGAGGATGTTTTTGTCTCTTCAGCCTCGATCTGGGAGGTTGCAATCAAGGTCCGTCTGGGCAGGATGAGCGCCGACCCCCAGGAACTCTTCGAACAGATTGCGGCAAACGGATTCCAGGAGTTGCCGGTCTGGTCGAGGCACGCCGTCGTGGTCGCGGGCCTGCCGCTCCATCACACCGACCCGTTTGACCGTCTCCTGATAGCGCAGGCCATCAGCGAGCCATTGCATCTGCTCACGGCCGATCCGCAATTGAAGCGATACAGCGAGCTGGTCATCCAGGTATAGTTCTTCGGGCGTGCTCGCGAGGCCCAAGAAACATCCCTTTTTTACAGCACCCGCCCCAGCCACTTCCCCGTATGCGAATGCAGATTGCCGGCGATCTCCTCCGGTGTGCCTTCGGCGACAATGCGGCCGCCGCCCTCGCCGCCTTCCGGGCCCAGGTCGATGACCCAATCGGCGCACTTGATCACGTCCAGATTGTGCTCGATCACGATCAGCGAGCCGCCGCCGTCGATCAGCTTGCGAAACGCCGTCAGCAGCTTTGAAACATCGTCGAAGTGCAGCCCCGTGGTGGGCTCGTCGAGAATGTAGAGGACGCGGCTGGCCTGCGAGGGCTTGGCGGTTGCGTTCGCCGCGCGCACCTGGGCCAGGTGAGCAGCCAGCTTGACGCGCTGCGCCTCGCCGCCGGAGAGCGTGGTGGCCGACTGCCCCAGCCGCAGATAGCCCAGTCCGATCTCGTCCAGCACCGCCAGCTTTTCCAGCAGCTTGGTCTGCCCGGCAAAGAAGCGCAACGCCTCCTTCACCGTCATCTGCAGCACTTCGTGAATGTTCTTGCCCTTGTAGCCTGACCTCGAGAATCCTGGCCTGGTAGCGGGTGCCGTTGCAGTCCTCGCAGGGCAGCTCCACATCGGCCAGAAACTGCATCTCCACGGTGACCGTGCCATCGCCCTCGCAGGTATTGCAGCGGCCGCCGGGCACGTTGAATGAAAAATGCCCCGGCGTGAGCGAGAGCCGCTTCGCCTCGGGCTGCGAAGCAAACAGTTCGCGCACCAGGTCGAAGCCCTTGATGTAGGTGATGGGGTTCGAGCGCGGCGTGCGTCCGATCGGCGTCTGATCCACCAGCACCACGTCGTTCAGGCGCTCGACGCCGCGTCAACGATTTGAAGACTCCTGATGGATCGGCGCCATCGCTCTGGCCCAGCGCCCGCGCCACGGCCCGATACAGCACCTGGTGCACCAGCGTGGACTTGCCCGACCCGGAAACGCCCGGTAATCGCCACCAGCATCCCCAGCGGAATTTCGACGTCGAGCCCGTGCAGATTGTTGGCGTGCGCGCCGCGCAGCACCAGCCGTTCCCTGCCCGGCGTCGCGCCGCCGCGTCGGCACAGGAATGGAGATCTTGCCGGAAAGATAGCGGCCGGTGAGCGAGTTGGGATTGGCCTCGATCTCCGCCAGAACTCCCTCGGCCATCAGCTTGCCGCCAAACTCGCCCGCTCCGGGGCCGAGGTCGAGCAGATGATCGGCCGAGCGGAGAATGTCGGCGTCGTGCTCGACAACCAGGATCGTGTTGCCCAGGTCGCGCAGCTCTTCAAGAATGTGAATCAGCCGCGCCGTGTCCCGCGTGTGCAGGCCGATGGAGGGCTCGTCCAGCACGTAGAGCGCGCCCACCAGCCGCGAGCCCAGCGAGGTGGCCAGTTGAATTCGCTGCGCCTCGCCGCCGGAGAGCGTTGAAGCCAGCCGGTCAAGCGTCAGGTACTCCAGGCCCACGGCATCGAGAAAGCTCAGCCGCTGCCGCACCTCGTTGAGAATCGGTCCGGCAATCTCCTCCTGCATCGGCGACAGCTTGAGCGCGTCAAAGAACTTCCTTGGCCTGGGCGATGGTCAGCGCCGACGCCTGGCAAATGTTCTGGCCCCCATCCTTCCCGGTTCCGATGCGCACCGAGCGGGCCTCGGCGCGCAGCCGCTGCCCGCGGCAATCGGGGCACTCCGCGTAGCCGCGATACTTGCTCAGCATCACGCGCACGTGCAGCTTGTACTTCTTGCGCTCCATCTGCGCAAAGAAGCCGAAGACGCCCACGAAGCCGCCTTTGCCGCGCAGCACCGTCTCCCGCGCCGGTTCGGGCAGCTCGCGCCAGGGCACGTCCAGCGGCACGCCCAGCTCCGGCGCCTGCCTGCGCAGATCGCTGAACCATGGCCGGTACTTGGGACGGTTCCAGGGATCGATGGCGCCGTCGGCAAGGCTCAGGCCCTTGTCGGGAATCACCAGGTTCAGGTCGAAGTCCACGGTGTTGCCGAAGCCCTGGCAGCGCGGGCAGGCGCCGAAGGGATTGTTGAAGCTGAACAGGCGCGGCTCCGGCTCGCTGCCGGGCCGGTGGCAGCTCTTGCACTCGTACGCGCCTGAAAAGCGCAGCCGCCGGCGCTCCGCCGACTCCTCGCGCGGGGCTTCTTCGAAGATCACCTCGCCGGCCTCGCGGTAGGCGATCTCCGCGGCATCCACAATGCGCGAGCGGTTCTCGGCGCTGACGACAATGCGGTCCAAAAGAACAAACACCGGCAGCGTGAAATCCAGATCCAGCAGCGACTCGGGCGTGGAGAACTCGAAGATCTTGCCCTGCTGCCAAAGGCGGTTGAAGCCGCTCGAACGCAGTTCGGCGAGCCGCGCCTTCAGCGTCTCGGTGTGCGGCGAGTCGCCCCCGCTCACCACCGGCTTGGCCTTGGCGGCGGATTTTGCTGCCCGGCCTGCGGCCTTCGCCGTCTTTGCCGCTACGCCGGCTCGGTCTCCGGCGTCGGCGTCGCGCTGAGCACCGGGAACAGCACATTCAGCCGCGTTCCCTCGCCCAGCGCCAGAATCGCCTCGGCCACCTCGTCCACCGAATCGCGCTTCACCAGCCCGTCGCAGTGGACGCAATGCACCGTGCCGCAGCGCGCATACAGCAGCCGCAGGTAGTCGTAGATCTCGGTCGCCGTCGCCACCGTCGAGCGCGGGTTGCGCGTCGAGTTCTTCTGCTTGATGGCGATGGCCGGCGCCAGCCCGTCGATCTCGTCCACGTCCGGCTTCTCGATCCGCTCCAGAAACTGCCGCGCGTAGGCCGAAAGCGACTCGACATACCGCCGCTGTCCCTCGGCATAGATGGTGTCGAAGGCCAGCGAACTCTTCCCCGACCCCGACACCCCGCTGACCACCGTCAGCTTGCCATGGGGAATCTCGCAGGAGATGTTCTTCAGGTTGTGGGTCCGCGCGCCGCGGATGATGATGGCGTCATTCAAAGGGAAGGCACCGGGGGCAGAAGTCGTCCGGCGGCGTCCCTGTCCCCTCAGCGAGGCTCAGAGCGCAACCGGCCATTCTTTATTATAGGGCGCGGCCGGCGTCCGGATTTCCATCTCCCCAAGAACCCGTCGAACCCTCAGCCGTTGGCCGTGGGGCAGCTTGAGGGGCACGGGCTTTAGTTGAAGAGTACGGGCTTTAGGTGAAGGGTACGGGCTTCAGGTGAAGGGTACGGGCTTTAGGTGAAGGGTACGGGCTTCAGGTGAGGGGTACGGGCTTCAGGTGAAGGGTACGGGCTTCAGGTGAAGGGTACGGGCTTCAGGTGAAGGGTACGGGCTTTAGGTGAAGGGTACGGGCTTCAGGTGAGGGGTACGGGCTTCAGGTGAAGGGTACGGGCTTCAGGTGAAGGGTACGGGCTTTAGGTGAAGGGTACGGGCTTCAGGTGAAGGGTACGGGCTTCAGGTGAAGGGTACGGGCTTCAGGTGAAGGGTACGGGCTTCAGGTGAAGGGTACGGGCTTCAGGTGAAGGGTACGGGCTTCAGGTGAAGGGTACGGGCTTCAGGTGAAGGGTACGGGCTTCAGGTGAAGGGTACGGGCTTCAGGTGAAGGGTACGGGCTTCAGGTGAAGGGTACGGGCTTCAGGTGAAGGGTACGGGCTTCAGGTGAAGGGTACGGGCTTCAGGTGAAGGGTACGGGCTTCAGCCCGTACATCAAATCGACCAATAAAATCGCGGGCTTTAGCCCCTGAGGGAATGCTCCTTCAAACTGACCCACTGCTCAGCCGTTCCGGCCGTGCCCTTCCCGTTAAACTGTTCATTGAGGTATTTCGTGCGTAGTATCGCTTTGTCCGTCCTGCTGATCGCTGCGATTTCCGGCGGAGGCGCCGGGTTTGCCCAGGAGTCCTCGTCCAATCCCGAAGCGCAGGCTCAAGCCGCCGAACCTCAGCCTGTATCCGCACAGGTCACCGCCGCCGAGGCCGCCATCGCCGGCTCCGACTGGAAGTCCGCGGAGGCAAAACTCGACCCCTGGCTGGCGGAGCATCCCCAAGACGCGCGCGCCCTGTTCGACGCCGGCTACGTGGCCGACGCGCAGAACCGCCTGGACGATGCCGCCGGTCTCTACCGCCGTGCCACTGCCGCCAATCCAAAGTCGTTTGAGGCCCATCTCTCGCTGGGTCTGCTGCTCGCGCGCCAGGGAAAGTCCGCCGAAGCTCGTCCTGAGCTGGCCGCCGCCACTACGCTCGATCCCGGCGACGCTGGACCGGCTTTGAAAGCTCGCGCCTGGCGGGCACTGGCCCAGATCGACCGCCCCGGACCCGGAACCTCCGGCGACACCATTACCGCATCCAATGAACTTCTTGAAGCTCTGAAGCTCTCGCCAGAGACTCCGGCCGACACGTTGCTGGCAGCCGGCCTGGCTGAACAGGCTCGCCAGTACGACGAAGCCGAGGCCGCATACCGCCGCGTCCTGGCCAAGGAACCCGACTCCGAACCGGCCAACACCGGCCTGGCCCACCTGCTGATCCTGAAAAAGCAGTATCCCGAGGCGGAAACGCTGCTGCGCGCGGCGCTGGAGAAACTGCCGGACGACCCGGTGCTGACCGCGCAACTGGCCACCGTGCTGGCCGCACAGGACAAGGCTGAAGCCCTGCCTCTGTTGCAAAAGCTCCACGCAGCCCACCCCGCCGACCCAGCCATCTCCAGGATGCTGGCCGAGGTGCTGGCTGAGGCCGGAGACGTTGCCGGCTCCGACCTGCTTTACGTCAAGCTGCTGGCGGCTGCTCCCGAGGACCCTGACCTGTTGGCCGCTCATGGGCAGAATCTGGTCCTCCAGGGCCGGTTCGCCGAGGCTTTCACGGTCTTCGACAAGGCAACCCGAATCGATCCCGCCAACACCGACGGATGGAGCGGACTGGCTTTTGCAGCCTCGCGCACCAATCAGCCTTCCGTCACGCTGCACGCGCTTACCATGCGGTCAAAGTTTCTTCCGGAAAATGCCTCTACCTATTTCCTTTGGGCGACATCTTACGATACGCTGCACCAAAAGGCGCAGGCGGCGGCCTACTACCATCACTTCCTTGATTCCGCCGCAGGCAAGTTTCCCAACCAGGAATGGCAGGCACGCCAAAGGCTCCAACTGCTCGAAAAGAAACCGTGAGACCGGCGCGGATGCCATCAACAGAAGCCTGACCTTTTTCCCAATTTGCCGCGGCCAACGAGCGATCGCAATTCTTTCCTATTGCGCGCGCTCATGAAATCGTCCTATAGTCTCGTAACGAGGCATTACCGCTCCAGCGGAGGTTCCTCATGCGGTCCAAAGTCCCTTTGGCTGTCGCCGTCCTCCTCGGCGTAACCACGATCCCGCTTTGTGCCGCCGGTGTCGATGACAAGCCCTTGGACCTGCAAGGCATCCAGGCCCTCGAGGTTCGCGCCAGCCAGGCGCAACCGCGCGAACAGTGCTTCCTCTACGCCGAACTGGTGCACCAGATGACCGAGTTCAGCCTGCGCCAATACGCCGCGGGCGACGTGGCAAATGCCACCGGCATGCTCAAGCGGGTCCAGCAAATGGCGCAAAAGATTCACCTTTCCATGGCTAACAACGACAAGCGGCTCAAGAACACCGAGCTCCTGTTGAGCCATACCGCCTTCCGCCTGAACGAGATGCTCCATTCCAGCAGCTTTGAAGACCGCCCGCTGGTCGAGGCCGCTCTGACCGATGTCAACCAGGCCCAGAACGAGGCCATGATGCAGGTCTTCCACAAATAGAGCCGGCCCATCCTCGCCCGAACCTTGAAGATCACTGCCCTCCCGCCAAGAACTCTGCCTGGCTCTTTTCCCGGCGGCGTCCACTGTGCTTGAATAAAAGCGCCGGAGGGATGCCCGATGCGCTGCTTTCCCGCGATTCTCCTCTGCCTGCTTTTTGCCGCGCCCCTGCCCGCGCAAAAGCAGAAGCGCGAGCCGTTGACTGAGGACCAGATCGACAAGATCGCCGAAGCCGGCATCGATCCCGACGCCCGCATCGCCCTTTATACCCAATACCTTAACGAACATGCCGACGCCATCAAGAGCCTGACCAACCGCGCCAAATCCGATGCCCGCAGCAGCCGGCTCAACAATGCGCTCCAGGACTTTACCGCCCTGGAGGACGAGCTTGGCGACAACCTCGACATCTACTCCGACCGCAAGGCCGACATTCGCAAATCGTTGAGGGGGCTCACCGAGGCCACTCCTCGCTGGCAGGGCATTTTGCGCGCATTGGCCGGCGAGCCGGGCTTCGACCTGGCCCGCAAGGAAGCCATCGAGAGCGGCGAAGATCTGTCCGACCAGGCCAGGCGCCTGCTTCAGGAGCAGATCGACTACTTCAAACTGCACCCCGACGAAAAAGGCCAGGACCGGGCCGAGCCCAAGTAAGGCAGCTTCTAGTGTCCTGAGTCTAAACTTCACTTCACGAATCGAACCAGCAAGACTTGCCTTGCCGCGTCGCCACAGAAGTGAATGGTGGCTGAGGCCTCACCCCATCGCACAATTCCGCTAACTTGCTGACTCGCTATCCCCGCGTGAGCGGGGGCTGACTTGCTGCCGTTATCCAAAGACTTCAACGAATTTATGCGATGACCTTCAGATTCACCACACTAGAAGCTAGAGGCTGGAAGCCGGAAGCTGTCTTCTGCTACCCTCCATCTTGGTGAGCGCCGATTTTGTCCCCATCTTTCAGCAGGAGTACCGGGCGTTGCGTCCCAGGGCGCCCATGCCGCCCATCCTGGTGCGCTTCCGCCGCTTTACCTCGCTGAACACCACCATCCGCCTGCGCGAAGGACAAGATTCACGTCAACCTCTCCGACCTGCTGGAGGGCGCGCCGGAGACGGTGATTCGCGCCATCGCTCACATCCTGCTGGCCAAGCTCTACAAGAAGCCCATCGACGCCGCGCACAACCTGCGCTACAAGCGCTTCGCCTCCAGCGCCGCCGTCACCCGCCAGACCGAGCTCATCCGCCACGCCCGCGGCAGCAAGCGCTACTTCGGCCCCGAGGGCCGCTTCTACAACCTCGAAGAGGTCTTCGACTCGCTCAACTTCGCGCTTCTTCGGCGGGTTGATGGGCCGTCCCGAGCTCACCTGGAGCGAGCACCTGGCCAAGCGCTCGCTCGGCCACTACGACGCCGCCCACAACACCATCGTGGTCAGCCGCGTCTTCGACCGGCCGTCCAGCCCGCGCTACGCCATCGAATACCTGCTCTACCACGAGATGCTGCACCTGAAGCACCCGGTGAGGATGCGCGGCGTGCGTCGCTGCGTCCACTCCCGCGAGTTCAAGGCCGAGGAAGCGCGCTTTCCGCAACTGGCTGAAGCAATGGCGTTTATCAAGCGGCTGTAGCGAAACGAGACACTGCCGGCATTGCCGGGCAATGAGTGAGTTTGAAGGGTACGGGCTTCAAGTGAAGGGTGCGGGCTTCAGGTGAAGGGTACGGGCTTTATTGAGGAATGCATAAGAAATGTCCGGACAAACGCGCCGGAGGCGCAGAGTTGGTTAGCCCCGCGCTTCAGCGTGGGGAAAAGGGTTTCCACAAGTTCGTTACGGAGTCCCGTAGGGACGGCGCAAGGACATTATTTATGCAGGAACCAATAGCCCTGAAGGGTACGGGCTTTAGCCCGTACGTCAAATCGAGCAACGGAACCGCGGGCTTTAGCCCCTGGGCGAATGCTCCTTCAAACTGACCCACGACCCGTTGCTAGCATTGCTGGCAATGCTGGCAAAATCATGCTATCCTGATTCCATGGCAACCATCACCATTCGCAATCTCGATGAATCGGTCAAGCGCAGGCTCCAGGTCCGCGCCGCCCTCAACGGCCGCTCCATGGAGGCCGAAGCGCGCGAGATGCTTTCTCAACTGGCGACGAATGGCTCCGCCGCGCCCAGGCAGGGTCTTGGGACCGCTATCCATAAGCGATTCGCCGCGCTCGGAGGCGTGGAACTCGAGATTCCACCTCGCCAGTTCTCGAGCCGCCCGATCCCCAAGTTTGACCAATGATCCTGCTCGACACCAACGTGATCTCCGAGATGACGCGGGTGAGACCGGATCCGGTCGTTGCGGCCTGGCTCGATAAACAACCGGAAGAAGAACTATGGACTGCTTCCGTGGTCCTCGCCGAGTTGTTTTCCGGCATCGACATGATGCCCGCTGGCCGCAAACAAAAAGCCCTGCGCGAAGCGGTTGAAGAGATGATCGCCGACGATTTTCGAGGCCAGATCTTGAGTTTCGATCTGCGTGCGGCGCGTCAGTACGGTCAGATTCTTTCGATACGCCGCAAGCTCGGGCGCCCGATCCGCGAGTTCGATGCTCAAATCGCCGCAATTGCAAAGGTCCACGGCGCCGCCTTGGCCACGCGTGATGTCGATGACTTCGCTGCCTGCGGGCTCACCGTCATCGATCCCTGGTCCGTGAAGGCATAGGAAACCTGCTCCATCGATCCCCTTCGCCACATTCTCACTGTCTTTCCGATTTACGTGAGGCGCGCGAATCGCCGCGAAGACTCAGGAAAGTCAACACCTGTCACAAACCATGTGAACGCGCCGCATCCAACGGCAAGCGCGAATTCACTGAAGTCGAATTGGAATGATTGCGGCATGGGCGCCGCTTTTACTGTAGTCACGATAGCTCCAACCACAACCGTCAGAATGGCGATCCACTGGTAGAGACGAAGTCCGAGGAAAACTTTTGTCTGCGGCTCGCCGCGGTAAGCCTCCTCCACAAATCGTCCGGCGCCGGACAGCAGCAGATAGATTCCGGCAATCAGGGTGGAAGACGCGTGCAGTTGAAGCAACCGCAGAAGCGCCAGGCCAATCCAGGCATTCCACAGGATCGAATAGACAGGGGTCGCATGGACGGGGAGGCCTTTGAATTGGGTGAGGCGGCAGACGCGGGAACGGGGATGGACGTAGCGAATCCCCTCGGCCGTTTCCGTGGCGCGTCCGTGGCAGCATCCTTGCACCAGGCAGCGCAGCCGTCCGATGCCCTGAATCCATGGAGCGGCGATGCAGATGGCGGTCAGGGCTACCCACAGGTTGACGCCCAGCCACAGCGCGGGAATAGCTCCGACTGTGGCTCCCGCCATTCCTCCGTAAAATCCCAACGGCCGCAGCAGCGACGGAGAGCCCTCAACCCATTGCGCCCAGAAAGCCGCTCCCAGAATCGCACAAAGAAAAATGCTGGCCATCACTAACTCACATCCGGCTCCCAGCAATGCGCCGATCATCAGCATGCCAACAAATGCTGCCGCGGCGGCGTATCCCCCGTGGTTGATGATTCTGACCGCTCCGATCCTCCACTCCTTCCAGGAGTTCGCGATTCGCTCGGCGCAGCCCAGGATTGCCGTCCAGATCTTCCCCATGTTGACGACAACCACGAACGCGACAGCTCCAGCCAGAACGTCCAAAACGGAATGCATCCCAGTCGTCAGGCAACTGACGCAGACCAGCACCGCCCATGCATACCAGAGAATCCGTCTCCAGCGTCCCCCTTCGCCGAGAACGGAAGCGGCAATCAACGCCCAGGCAACATGAAAGGACGGAAAAGCTCCCGCTCCCGAATAAGGATTACGTTCCAAGAGCAGCAGGCTCCCGATCGCAGTGGTTGGCGTAAATGGTCGCGGCGGAACGAAGAACGGCAGCAGCAGGTAGAGCGGAAACAGAAGCAGCATTGCAGTAAGGCCGCGCATCGCGAAGCTGCGCAGTCCCTGTCCGGTCCGCACCAGCAAGGGCGTAAGCAACACCACCAGGTAGGTGCTCGCGTAAGGCAGCTCGGTCCAGTCAATGACGGGCAGACGCTTCTCGAATGGCAGGTAAGTCCCTACTGCGTCGGCAGGCTTTCCGAGCAGCATGATTGCCCCGAAGGCCAGCAGCCATGGCAGCAGAACCGCGAAATAGACTCGAAATCGGCACAGGATTGGTGGCGCCGTGGCATCATTGAACGCCGGCCATTGTGACGCCGCGCGTTCGCCGAAGCGTTGCCGCAAATCCGGCAATTCGTAGCCGAGAACCAGGGCCGCGCTGGCTAGAGCTACGCTCGGAGTCACCAGCCACAGCCCGCCCGCCGAACCGAAGACGATCGACACTCCACCGCAGACAAGAACGAATCCGCAATAGATTGGATGCGGGATGACAGCATAGATTCCGCTCTGAACGAACTTCGGCGGAGGAAACGCATTCATCGGCAGTCCTCCGCCGTGAACCCAGAGCGACAGCATGCCCAGCAGGGTGATCGTCCCTCCAACCACCGTCAACAAAGTCCCCAAAAGCATCCACTGCGGAGCCGCGACGTGGATCGCGCTGTCTGCGCCTTTGGCCCATGCCGCCAGCGCGGCGGGAAGCAGGACCACGAAAAGGAGCCCGTAGAGAACCCTTGGCAAAGAGGATCGGATCAGACTTCCCAATGGACTACCTCGTGGATCACCCAGCCGGCGCTGCTTCGGTCATTTGCGGTCAGGATTCCCCGGCTGCGCCACTTGCGCTCTTCGGCATTGAAGATCGAGCGCGGCAGCAGCTTTCTGAGTCCTGATGCGCCGGGCAGAATCGTGGACTTGAGCCGCCCTGATCGTAATGGAAGCCCGGCCTCGATGCGAAGCGTCGCACCCGGCAGCGCGACTTCCGATTCTGAGACGGTGAGCGGCCTGTACTCTTCGCCGTTCAGGATTGCGAAGCTGGTGTCATAAGCGCCTTGCCAATCGACCCAGGCAAGCGAATCCTGTGGAGAAACAAAACGCCCCCAACGCAACTGGCGCATGGGCAACTGCCACGGAGGAATCGTCAGGGTGAGACATTCCGCGTAGCCGAGACCGCTCCATTCCCTGTCGCCAATGCGAACCCGCACCACGGATCTGGGTTGCAGGCAATTCCAATGCACACGCCCGGCATCCTGCTCATAGACAGTGCGCTCAACCGGCGCGGCGTCGGCCTCCCAATCTCCTGAGACGCCCAACCTGGGCAGATTCACTGCGATGCGCAAGTCATCGCAAGAGATCCTGTAACCGGAGATTGAGGTTCGCGTACCCACATGTCTTTCATCGCCGGAAAGCACGCTGCCGATCACCGCATGCACTCCATGCCAGCGCAGGTCAGCGCAATAGACGATCACCGCGTCGCCCGCATCGGTTACGCAGTCCAGGTACCACTTGACCAACGAGAACGGGCTCGCTTGCACCTGCTGTCAGGCCCCTTTCCAAGCGGGAACTTCAGATCGCCTTCTCTTGGGAATCTTGATTATATGCCCGGCTGCAAGCGGCGATTTTGCCCCATCTATCTCGCGCCAAAGCCCGCATGCTAAACTTCACGGGCATCGGTTTCCGCTGCTTTCCAGGCTGCCGTTCAGGCCAAGCGTGGGTGTGGAGCGGAAGCGACGACCAAAGCACCTTGGAGGCGATGATGAACAACCTGCTGTCCGATTCCCTGCTATCCGATCCAACGCTTCGTTATCCTTTCACGCGGCGAGATTTCCTTAAAGCTGCCGGAGCCGCGGCCATCCTGCCCGGCAGTGCCTGGGGGCAGGCTGCCCGTCCTTCCGCGTCCAACCGCATCACGCTGGGAGTCATCGGATGGGGCATGATGGGGCCGAGCAACACCAAGGTGTTTCTTGCCCAGGACGACTGCCAGGTGGTGGCTGCCTGCGACCTGGACAAGAATAACCTGCAGGCCGCCGTGGACACTGTTAACGCCCGCTACGGAAACCAGGACTGCAAGGCCTACCACGACTATCGCGAGCTGCTGGCGCGCGACGACATCGACGCCGTGATGATTGCGGTGCCGGATCATTGGCATGCGCTGGTGGCCATCGCCGCCGCCAACCGGAAGAAGGATATCTACGGCGAGAAGCCGCTGGCCCGCACCGTCGCGGAACAACAAGCCATCGTCAGGGCCGTTGAAAAGAACAACATCATCTGGCAGACCGGCTCCTGGCAGCGGTCGCAGCCTCCGTTCCACAAGGCGGCCGAGATTGTGCGCAACGGCCTCATCGGCACGGTCGTTCATGTTGAAGTCGGCCTGCCCGGCGGCCATCACGACTTCGCCGGCACTGAGCCCGCGCTGCTCGCCAAGCTGGCCTCGCTTCCCGGCAAAATCGTCGATCCCGCCCTGGTCGTTCCCGGAACTGCGGCCTGGGATCTGGCCGTCACTGACCCTCCGCCGGAACTGGACTTCGAAACCTGGATCGGCCCATCGAAGATGGAGCCTTACATCGAAGCGCGCGTCCACAAGAACTGGCGCTGGAACTACAACACCGGCGGCGGCCAGCTTATGGATTGGATCGGCCATCACGGCGACATCGCCCATTGGGGTCTCGGTTTCGACCTGAGCGGGCCATCCGAGGTTGAGGGCCACGGCGAGTTTCCTGCTGCAAACGCCCTGTGGAATACCGCGACGGCCTACCGGATCGAATGCAAATACCGCAAGCAAGTCACCCATTATCAGGCGGACGTTTCTTTAACCATCGCTGGAGGTCATCCGGCTATCAATATGGGAACAAAGTGGATCGGCACCGACGGATGGGTGTGGGTCGATCGCGGCGGATTCGACGCCTCAAACCAGGAATGGATCAAGCCCGACTCCCTTCCCGAACAACTGCGCAAGGTAAAGCTCTATGAGTCGGTTGAGCACCGGCGCAACTTCCTTGACAGCGTGAAATCGCGCAAGCCGGCCATCACGCCCGTCCAGACGGCGCATCACTCCACAATTCCAGGCCATCTCGGCCTGATCTCCATGCTGGTGGGCCGAAAGCTGGAATGGGATGTGGCCGGGGAGAAGATTCTCGGCGACAGCGCCGCCAGCGAACTGTTGTCGCGTCCGTATCGCGCTCCCTGGAACTTGGCCTGAACAGGCAAAGGGCGCCGGCGGCTCGAGTTTTCCACAGATCGGAGCAGGGCCTCGCCGCCGGCGCTGACCAAGTTCGCATTCGATAAACCACGCAAAACCTTTGTGTTGCCGCGGATGACTTCAACCTGAATGTGAACCATGCAAATCGGGCACTCTTCGGGTTCAACACTCAGAGCGCGCGCTTCCCTCGATCAACTCAGGCAATTGCGTTCTTCAAAGGACTGTATCGAAACGAGACACTGCGGGCGATGACCGGTATTTACCTATCTGGCACAACCCCCTTCTATATGCGGAAGAGAGTGACGAGATTTCATAAAGCCAAGGGTATTGTCTAAAAAGGCATATCCGCCTCGTTGGCGAATAAGAGGTCATGATCTTCAAGCCAAGATTGCCGGTCCTGATTCGATTACTGCTCCTTGCGCTGGTCCTGCACCTGCCGGTCGCTGCCCAGACCGGCGCCCACGCGGGGGTGTTGCTCGGCGAAGTTTTGGACCCCAGCAAAGCGGTTGTGCCCGGCGCACATATCACCCTCAGCCATGCCAGCCATGTTCTTGTGAAACAGTCCGGCCCCGACGGAAGCTACTCATTTCGCTCTCTCATTCCCGGCTCCTACAAAGTCAAGGTCACAGCCAGGGGATTCGCACCGCTCACGGTTGAGAGTATTTCGCTGGCAGCCGGCCAGGTAAAGCAGTTGGACCTGCCTCTGGCGATCGCCGTCCAGCACCAGGAGGTCACGGTCGTGGCCCGCGCCCAGGGCGTCGGCACCAACCCCGATCAGAATGCCGGCGCGATGGTCTTCAAAGGCAAGGATCTCGATGCGCTTTCCGACGATCCCGACCAGTTGCAAAGCGAACTCCAGGAGTTGGCCGGGGCCGCGGCAGGGCCGAACGGCGGTCAGATTTACATCGATGGTTTCGCCGGCGGCCAGCTTCCGCCCAAGTCCTCCATCCTCGAGATCCGCGTGAATCAGAATCCGTTTTCCGCGGAGTTCGACCGCATTGGCTACGGGCGCGTCGAGATCATCACCAAACCCGGCACGGATAAGTTCCACGGCAGCGTGTCGGGATACGGCAACGCGTCGGCCTTGAACACGGCCAACCCCCTGGTCTCCCAGCAGCCGGAATACGATCTTTACTCCTACTCCGGCGTGATCGGCGGGCCGCTGGGGAAGAATGTCTCCTTTATGCTCAGCGGCTTCCGCCTCGAAAAGCAAAACGAGAACATGGTCGATGCCGTGAATCCGCAGAACCCCGCGGCAAATATTACACAAGCGGTTCCCAACCCCATCTGCAACCTGGTCGGCAATCCGCGCCTCGATGTCCAGCTCGGCAGCCATACGCTCAGCTTCCGGGACTACTTCTACCAGTTAACACAGAAAGGGGCCGGCGTAGGTGCCCTCATTCTGCCCAGCCAGGCGGTCGACACGACCGACCAGGAGAACACCTTCCAGTTTGCCGATACCCACGTGGTCAGCCCGCGGCTGCTCAACGAACTGCATCTCGAGTGGCGTCACGTCCGTTACAGCCAGACCCCCGGATACACCACCCCAACCATCATCGTTTCAGGCGCATTCACCGGCGGCGGCAACAGCGCCGGAACCGTCCAGGACCACCAGGACATCTTTGAGCTGCAGAATTTTGGGACCGCAACGGTCGGCAATCATACCCTGCGTTTCGGCGTGCAACTGCGGCTGAACCGGGATACCAACTACTCGACGGCCGGGAGTAACGGAATTTATACGTTCAGCTCCATCGCAGCCTACCAGGCTGGGCAGCCGTCGCAGTACTACGCCACGGTGATCAACAAGCCGGTCGCGCGTGCGTTTGTAGCCGATGGCGCAGGGTTCTTTCAGGACGATTGGCGAATCAAGTCAAACCTCATGGTCGGGATTGGCGCTCGCTGGGAGGGCCAGAATTGGATTCGCGATCACTCCGACTGGGCGCCCCGGCTGGCCCTGGCGTGGAGCCCCGGCCGGCCCAGCAGTAGTTCGGCAAAAACTGTGATTCGCGCCGGATACGGCTGGTTCTATGACCGCTTTACCGTGCCCAACGGCCTTAACTCCGCCGCCGGCGCGCCGCACGTAATGCAGGCCATCCACGACAATCAGATCAATCAGCAGAGTTATGTCGTTAACAATCCAGCCTTCTACAATCCCAATGTCCCGGAGCCCCCAGGCTCATTCACCTCGTCCAGCTCGTCTGTTCCCTCCTACCACACCATCGATTCGCACTTCCATACCGCCCTCGACATGCAGGCGGGGACGGGGGTCGACCAGCAGGTCACACGAAAGATCACGGCGAACGTCACCTACCTCTACACCCAGGGCGTTCATCAATACCTGTCGAACAACGTGACCGCGCCCGCCTTCAATCCCGCCACTTACACTGTCACCGGCGCTGCGCCGGCGGTATTCAACTATCAATTCCAATCCGGCGGCTTCTACAGGCAAAACCAGATTATCTTCAACAGCAGCTATCAATCCACGCACCTTACTCTCAACGGCTCCTACACATTTAACCAGGCCAAGAGCGACACGCAGGGAGTAAACTCTTTCGTTTCTGTATCTCAGAATCCTGGCCTCGATTACGGACGGCCCAGCTTCGGCGTTCGCCACCGCGTCACTTTTCTTGAAAGCTACACCATGCCCTTCGGGTTCCTCCTTGCTTCCCTGCTTACGGCGCAATCGGGCACACCGTATAACCTGACCACCGGCTACGATCTCACCGCCAACAACCAGTTCAACGCCCGCCCCGCTTACGGCGTCTGCGGCGCTGCCGGCGTGATCTCGACCAGGTATGGCTGCCTTGACACCAATCCCATGGGCAAAGCAGAGCGCATCGTGCCCTACGGCATCGGCGCCGGACCGGCCAATGTCCTCTTCGATCTGCGCCTCAGCAAGGTCATCGGCATCGGCCCCAGAATCCACACCGCGTCCGATGGCGACACCCTGCAGAACGGGAACAGCGTCAGCGATCGCGGCCTCAGCAGTGGCGGAGCCTCCATCCGTCTGGACGAGGGCGCTCCGCGCCGGTACAGCCTCACATTGGTCGCCGGCGGATCCAATCTCCTCAACATCGTGAACTGGAGCCCACCCAACGGCGTCCTGATCTCGCCGCTTTTCAACAAATCGCAATCGCTCGCCGACGGCCCGTTTGCAAACCCCACTCCCGGCAACCGCGCCATCATCTTTCAGATCAATCTTTCGTTCTAGTGTCCTGTCCCTAAAGCTCATCCAATAAATGCTGTCATCCTGAGCGACCGGAGCGAAGCGTAGGGAGTCGAAAGCCTGCCCTGAGCCTGCCGAAGGGGACCTGCGTTTGGGACGCTTCTGGCATGACACCAAGCCTCAAAAAATGCAATGAACTTCTGAGACACCGAACTAGTATCTGAGTCAAAAGTTCCCATCACAAATCGAACCGGCAAGACTTGCGGCGCCACCTTGCCATTGCATTGAACGACGACTGAGGCCTCATCCCACCGCACCATTCCGCTGACTTGCTGACTCGCTATTCCCGCGAAGCGGGAGCTGACTTGCTGCCGTTATCCAAAGACTTCAACGAATTTATGCGATGAACTTCAGATTCACCAGACTAGCTTTGAAAGGCTGAGAGTTGAACATCCGCCGCGCGCCATGGCCCACGGCTGATTCCCGCATTTCTTCACAATTGAATGGTGATTTCGATCGCGGAAGCGCGCCCTATGCCGGCTTTTCCACAGCCGCCCCAGCCCGTTCCGGCCCGAGAGACGGTCGCGTGGCGGCCCACCAGATCAGCACAATTCCGGCAATCACTGACCCGGTGCTGGCCAGTTGCGCATTCGATAAGCCCCAAAGAACCTTTGGATTGCGGCGGATAAATTCAACCAGAAAGCGAGCTATCCCGCTCAGCACCAGGTACTGGCCCACAATGGCGCCCGTGGCGTGGGGCTTCCCTGCGCGCCGCCACAACCACCAGCCGATCAGCAACCCGGCGGCCAGCTCGAAAAGCGGTGTAGGGTAAACGCGCACACCCGGCAAAGTGGGCGCAATGCCGTTGGGAAAACTCATGCCCCAGGGCCACGGTAGCTTGGTCTCGATTCCGTAGCAGCCGTCCCCTGACAGGAAGCAGCCGATGCGCCCAATACCGTAGCCGATGGCTGCCGCGGGAGCCGCCAGGTCCAGCGTCCGCAGACCGCCGATCTTCGCCCACCAGCCCTGAAACACCAGCGCCGAGATCCCGAAAAGCAACCCGCCGAACCAGGCAAATCCCGCCGAATCCCACAGCACCCGCCAGCCCATCTCTCGGAACTCGGCCGGGGTGTCAAGCACATGCCACAGCTTGGCGCCCACAATGCCCAGCACCACGGCAACGGCCACCATGCCCACCGCATCCGCCGTGATGTGCGCACGCTTGAAGCCCCGGTCCATCACAAACGCACCCGCAACCGCGGCCAGCCAAAGCATCAGCCCGAAGGTGGGCAAGTTCAGATGTCCGATATGTAGAAAAGGCACCACGTCTCTTCAAGTCCCGTCTCTTCAAGTATAGACGCGCTCCTGCCGTGGCAACGGCGAAGCCGGGATTCAGCCCTTGTCCGCAAGCCAATCCGGCGCCCTACCCACCTGTCTGGAACGGTATAAACTACTGGCGGCCTTCGATATCTGCGGCGCGCGCTGCCTTCAAGAGAACCCCGCGCCGCCCGCATTCATTCAGATTGGCCAGGGAGCGTTATGGATCGCCGCAATTTCTTGAAGACTACTGGAACCATGCTTGCCGCAACCGCAATGGCGCCGGGACTGCCCGCAGCCGAGCTCTCCGCCGTTCCTGCCGCCAAGGGACGCGTGGTGCTGCCCATCAATCGCCGCTGGCGCTATAGCCCGAAGGCGACCGACGCGGCGCATGAGCGGGATTTCGACGACAGCGGCTTCGCGCGCGTGACGGTGCCGCACACCAATATTCGGCTGCCCTGGCACAGCTTCGACGACAAAGCGTATGAATTCGTATCGATCTACCGGCGTCATTTCCGCTTGCCTGCCGCGGCGCGCGGCCGCAGGGTGTTCGTGGACTTTGAAGGAGTGATGACGGCGTCGACCGTATGGCTGAACGGCGTGCGCCTGGGCGAGTACAAGGGAGGCTTCACGCCCTTCTCCTTTGAACTGACGCCGCACCTGGACTGGGAACGCGACAACGTGCTGGCGGTCGAGGTCGACTCCACCGAGCGCCCGGACATTCCGCCCTTCGGCTACGAGGTCGACTACCTCACCTTCGGCGGCATCTACCGCGAGGTTTCGCTGCGTCTGGTTTCGCCAACGTTCATCGAAAACATCTTCGCTCAGCCGAAGGATGTGCTGTCCGGCAACCCATCGCTGGACGTGCAGTGTTTTATCCAGCACGATGAGCAGGCCGGCGCAGTGGAGAACGCGCGTGCGCTGGAGGCCGCACTTTACGATGGCCGGCGGCTGGTGGCGAAGACGGCGCAGGAGTTGCCGGTGGGCGGCAGAGGCGTCGTGAACCATACGCTGCACCTGGAGAACCTCGGAGCGATCGACCTGTGGAGCCTGTACTCGCCCAAGCTCTACCGCGTCGAAGTGCGCCTGCTGCAGCGGCGCCCATGTCCTCGACAGCGACTCGCGGCGCATCGGATTCCGCGAGGCGGCGTTTACGCCGCAGGGATTCTAGCCTCAACGGAACGGTAGTTAAGCTGCGCGGCCTTGACCGGCATCAGACCTTTCCCTGGGTGGGCCAGGCCATGCCGGGACGCGTGCAGCGGCGCGACGCGCTGATTCTGCGCAAGAACCTGAAGTGCAACATCGTGCGCACCTCCCACTATCCGCAGTCGCGCCATTTTCTGGATGCCTGCGACGAGGTCGGACTGCTGGTCCTCGAAGAGATTCCCGGCTGGCAGCATATCGGCGATCAAGCCTGGAAGGACATCGCCGTGGATAACGTCGCCCGCATGATCCGCCGCGACTGGAATCATCCTTCGGTCATTTTGTGGGGTGTGCGCATCAACGAGTCGCAGGACGACCACGACTTCTACACCCGCACCAACGCGCTGGCTCACCAGCTCGACCCGACCCGGCAGACCGGCGGCATCCGGTACAACTTTGCGTCGGAGCTGCTTGAAGACGTGTTCACGATGAACGACTTCGGCTTCCCGCTCCGTCCGCCCAATCATCCCCTGTATCTGAATACGGAGTTCGTGGGCCACACCTATCCGACCAAGACCATCGACAACATCGAGCGGCTGCGCGAACACACGCTGCGCCACGCCCGCATCCACGATCAACTGGCCTCGAACCCACAATACGCCGGCGGCATCGGCTGGTGCGCGTTCGACTACAACACCCACGCCAACTTTGGATCCGGCGACCGCATCTGCTACCACGGCGTGACCGACATCTTCCGCGAGCCCAAGCCGGCGGCGGGATTCTATCGCTCCCAGTGCGAGCCGGACGAGGAGATTGTGCTCGAGCCGGCGTTCCACTGGGCGCGCGGAGATGAAAACGTGGGCTTCACAAGTGCCGTGGTCTGCTCCAACTGCGACCATCTCAAGTTCTATGTGAACGAAAAGCTGGTGGCCGAAGCCGATCCTGATCGCCGCGAGTTTGCGCACCTCAAGTTCGCGCCCTTTTCGACAGACCTGAGCAGGGTTCACTGGGGCTGGGGCGATCTGCGTATCGAGGGATATATCGCGGGCCGGCAGGTCATTTCGCGCAGCTTCTCCGGCCGCGGTGTGGACCGCAAGTTTGCGCTGCTGCCCGACGACACAACTCTGGCGGCCGATGGCGCCGACACCACGCGTGTAGTCTTGCGCGTGACCGACGAGTTCGACGCGATTCGCCCGTTTGCAAACGATGCGATTCGTTTTGAACTGGCTGGGCCCGCCGAGATGATCGGCGACAATCCCTTTGCACTAATCGGAGGATCGGGAGCGATCTGGGTCAGAGCCCTGGAAATGGCGGGCAAGGCGCGGCTCACCGCGTTTCATCCTCACCTCGGCGTACAGCAGGTGGAGTTTGAGATTGTCGCGGCCCCGCCTGAGATTGTGTAACTCCTCCGCTTGCGTTGCCGGCTCAACGAGCGATGAAATCCGCGTCGATCACCGCTCCGTTAACTTGCTGACCTCGGATGCGGATTATTTGGAGCACTTCGATGTGCTGGGAATTCTGCGGGCCGGCGGCCTGGCCGCTGCCCAGCGGCTGGCAAGCGCACAGTAAGCGCGAAGACGTTGCGGCGAGATCGCTCATCGGGCGGGCGGAAGCGGCCTTATCGTCCATCCAAGTGCGGCCCCTGCGGGCAGGCCAATTGTGCTATACGTTTACACATGTTTCGCCGCATGTTTTTTCCCGCCGCCTTTCTTGCCGTCGCATTTTCCGCCGCAACCCTCAACCGTGCACAAACTCTCGCTCCCACCCCGCCCATGGGTTGGAATAGCTGGGACGCTTACGGGCTAACCATCAATGAGGACGACTACAAGGCCAATGCCTCGGTGCTGGCCCAGATCCAGCGATACGGATGGCAATATGCGGTCATCGACGAGGGGTGGTACATGGCCAACCCCTTCGGCCGTACCCTTGAAGACAAGCAGTACCTGTGGAACGGCAACGGGTTGCTGATTCCGGCGCCGGACCGGTTTCCTTCCTCGGCCAATGGGGCGGGGTTCAAGCCGCTGGCCGACTGGGTCCATGCCCAGGGGCTGAAGTTCGGAATTCATATTGTGCGGGGAATTCCGCGCCAGGTGGTGAAGGCAAACCTGCCCATTGCGGGGTCCGGCTTTCATGCCGAAGACGCCGCCGACATCGCCAGCCCCTGTCCCTGGGATCAGGGCAACTGGGGCGTGAAGGACAATGCCGCCGGGCAGGCTTATTACGACTCGATGATGAAACTCTATGCCCAGTGGGGCCTGGACTTCATCAAGGTGGACTGCATCAGCGACCGGCCTTACCGGCCTACGGAGATTCGGCAGATAGCCGAGGCAATTCACAAGACCGGGCGGCCGATCGTGCTTAGCCTGTCGCCGGGGCCGACCTCGCTCAAGAATGCGGTTGAGGTAGGCAGGTACGCGCAATTGTGGCGGATTTCAGACGATCACTGGGACGTGTGGACGGCCGCGCACACGCCGGAGCAGGGCGAGTTTCCCTTCGGGATAAAGGACGAATTCGATCGGCTGGCGCAATGGGTGCCGTATGTAAACCCCGGCAACTGGCCTGACGCGGACATGCTGCCCTGGGGCTGGCTGGGACCGCATCCGGGGTGGGGAGAGGCCAGGCAGTCCCGGGAAACGCGCGACGAGCAGCAAACCGAGTTCACGCTCTGGGCGATCGCGCGGTCGCCTCTGATTCTGGGCGCGAATCTGACCCGGCTGGACGATTTTACCCGTTCGCTGATTACCAACCAGGCGATGCTCTTCATCAACCAGAATGTTACCTACAGCCATCCCGTCGATGCGGCGAGCCTGCCCGCTGGGTTCGAGCACGCCCGTGTCTGGCGGGCAACCATCGACTCGCCCGGCGCCAGGAATTACGCTGAGTTTTTCGCCTTTTTCAACCTCGACGACAATCCGGTTACGTTGAAGGCGACCTGGAAGCAGCTCGGCCTCGATGGTGGAAAGCACCAGGCCCAGAATGTGTGGAGCGACAGCGTCTACAAGGAATTAAAGGAAGTGAATGTGACCTTGCCGGCGCATGGCAGCACGGTTTACGAGGTGAAGTAGGGCTGATTGCGCGCCAGGGGTGCAAGATGCGGCGGCGAGAGTTCTTGTGCGGATTGGCGGTCACCTGGCTTGCGGCTGGACGGGTTGGCAGGGCCGAATTGACCAAAGGCCAGCGCCTGGCCGATGCGGCTCGGGCGCAGGTGGGAGTGACCACAGGCTACGACCCGGCGTGGACCCATCTGGCCTATCCCGGCGGCGATGTCCCACGCTCGACCGGGGTGTGCGCCGACGTGGTCATTCGTGCGGCCCGCGACGGACTGGGACTCGACCTGCAAAAGCTGGTCCATGAGGATATGTTGAGGAACTTCGACGCCTATCCGGCGCGGACTGCGTGGGGGTCGCGCAAACCCGATGCGAGCATCGACCATCGGCGGGTGCCGAACCTGGAAACCTTCTGGACGCGGGCCGGCGCGCGGCTCTGGTTTGCCAAACGCCCGACCGCCGGCGATGCCTTTCCCTTGACTGTCGAAGTGGGCGACATCCTGACCTGGTTGCTTGACGCACGGCTGCCGCATGTCGGAATTGCGGTAAGCACGGACCGGCACATCCTGATCGTGCATAACATCGGCCGCGGGGCTGAGGAAAGCCCCATCGAGGCCTTTGCCATGCAGCGCGCGGCGGCTCATTATCGCTGGCCGCCAGGCTGAAAGACGCCTCGTGCTGACACAAAAGTACCGTGCAAATTGGGGCCGGATTGTAATTCGGCGGCTGCCCGACTGTGCGAAACTGGTTAGTCCGGCGGAAGAGCCCTTCCCCCCGATTTCGCCGGCAGAGGCGTCAAATGCCTGTTTTGCGTTCGATCTTTATTGCACTCTCCCGCAATCGTCCTTTACGTAATTTCTGTGAAAATTCCCGCATGGGCGTGCGCCTCAGTTCGCGCTTCATCGCGGGCATGGAGATCTCTGACGCGCTGCGCGTGGCAGAGGCGGTGAACCGGCAGGGCATGGCGGTCACGCTCGACTCGCTGGGCGAGAGCGTAACCTCTGAGGCTGAAGCCCATCAGGCCGCCGATATCTACCACCAAATGCTGGACGTGCTGGCAGCGCACAAGCTGAACGCGAACATCAGCGTAAAGCTCACCCAGATGGGGCTGGAGCTTTCACCCCAGCTCGCCGAGTCGATTGCCCGCAGCCTGGCCCAGCATGCGCATGCGACCGGCAATTTTGTCCGCATCGACATGGAGGACTCGCGGCTGACGCAGGTCACGCTGGACATTGTGCGCCGCCTGCACGCGCACCCTGACTCGCGAGGCGCTATCGGGGTGGTGATTCAGGCTTACCTCTACCGCTCCCAGGCGGACGTGGAACAACTTCTGGCCGATGGCATCAGGATACGGCTGTGCAAAGGGGCCTACAAGGAACCGGCCGAAGTGGCGTTTCCGCGCAAGGCGGATGTAAACGCGAACTTCATCCGGCTGAGCCGCATGCTGCTCGACAGTCCTGTCTACCACGCCTTGGCCACGCATGATGACGCAATGATCGCGGCGCTGAAGGCGTATGCCTCCGGGCACGGGATCGAGCCCGGCCGGTTCGAGTTTCAGATGCTTTACGGAGTACGACGCGATCTACAGCGCAGATTAGTCCAGGATGGATACAAGGTGCGGGTCTACGTGCCGTTTGGCACCGACTGGTACCCCTACTTCATGCGCCGGCTGGCCGAGCGCCCGGCCAACGTGGTCTTCCTGGCCAGAAACTTCTTCCGGTCATAGTGTCCTGAGTCTAAAGTTCATCTCATAAATGCTGTCATCCTGAGCGACCGTAGCGGAGCGCAGGGAGTCGAAAGCCTGCCCTGAGCCTGCCGAAGGGGATCTGCGTTTTTGACGCTTCTGGCATGACACCAAGCCTCAAAGAAATGCAATGAACTTCTGAGACACCACACTAGGACTGCATCGGAGTGCCGGCGAATCGGCACCCTATTCGGCACTCGATTCGGTTTCCAGGCTGTGGCGTTGATGTCTCATGGGCTGGCCCCGTTTCTTTATCAGGAAGTTTCCCCCGCATCCCGTGCATCGCCAGGGGAAATGCCCGAAGAGGGGATAGATTCTCTCCTCCAGAAAGCCAACTCGCGACATCCGCCTGAAGTAATTGCTGCCGCACCTGGGGCACTGGGTGCCCTGTCTTCTTTCAACACCCTCTTCAGTTGCCGCTTCAACGGCCTTCTTTAAACTCTCAACCGGCACAGCCCGCTCCTTGAGGTTCAATCTAGCTGCCTGCGTTCAACCGGGACACAACTCCCCGCCGAATTCATCCCGGAAGACATGACCCTCTCCGCTTTAAACGGTGCCGATGGAGCCAGGCCTCCTGTCGGAATGAAGGCATGCTACCCGCCAAGTATGCTTGCTTAAAGGAAAAATAAGGAATACTCCATAAGTGGTAATTCGGCAGGTTCAGGCTCAGAATCAGGGATGATCTGCGCTCTGCTCCCACGCCTCCGCCGCTCAACCCCTCAAACGTTCCAACCCCATACGGGCCAGATCCGCAACTGCCCTGGCCAGGGTAACTGAGTCGTTCAGCGACTCGGGCCGCTCCAGCCGGATTCCGAGTTTGGCTGCATATTCGCGAAAGAGATGGTCCACGTCGTAGAGAATCTCGACATGGTCGCATAGAAATCCGATGGGCTGCAGCATGAGGGCTTTGACGCCTTCCGCGGCGATCGAGTTGAGGGTTTCCTCCACGCTGGGACCGATCCATGGGCCGCCGCTGGCCCCCTGGCTCTGGAAGGCGAACCACCAACGGGGAATTTCAGGAACCAGCTCGGCCACGTGCGCGGCCGTGCGCCTGGCTTCCTCTGCATAGGGGTCAGCGCCGCTGCCGGGCCATAGGCGCGGCTGGGCATCGGCATCGGCGGCAGGTTCGATGGTGCGGGTGGGAACGCTGTGAGCCGTAAACAGGACCGGAACCGGTGCGCCAACCTCGGCCGTGAGCTTGCTCAAGGCGGGGCGAAGGCGCCCGGCAAAAGCCTGCGCCAGCAGCGGATGTTGCGCCCACCCCGGAGTGAAATCGATGCGCAGTCCGCCCGCCTCGGCCTCGACGGCACGCCGGTAGAGCCCCACGCTGGTGCGCGAGTTCTGCGGCGCCATGCAAATCACCGCAGCCTCCTCTACGCCCTCGGCCCGCATCTGGCGGACCACGTCGGGGATATACGGACGCCAGTTGCGCATCCCCACGTAAACCGAAACCGGCAGTCCACCAGCGGCAAGTTCTCCTTCGACAAGCCGGGCCTGCTCCATCGTGATCTCCGTCAGCGGGCTGCGGCCGATGAGCGCGTAGCGGTGCTGAATCTCTTCAATCACGGCCTGCGGCAGGGGACGGCCGCTGACCACGTTGCGCAGGTATTCGGGAATCTGCTCGACGGTCTCCGGCGTTCCGTGAGCGAGCAGCAGTACCGCCTGTTTACCCATTGGCAGGCTCCAGGCGGAACTCGCGGACCATGCGCGCCACGGCCTGAACATTTTCGACCGGCGTTTCGGGAACGATGCCGTGGCCAAGGTTGAAGATATGGCCCGGGCGTCCGTTGGCGGCGCGGAGGATCTCCTTGACCCGGAGTTCCAGGACTTCAAGAGGAGCAAACAGCGTGATTGGATCCAGGTTGCCCTGCACCGCGTGGCCGCTACCTACGGCACGCCAGCCTTCGTCGAGCGGTTGCCGCCAGTCGAGGCCGATCACGTCTGCGCCGGTCGAGGCCATCTGGCTGAGCAGGCCGGCGGTCTCCACGCCAAAGTAGATAACCGGAACGCCCATCTGCTGCACCGAGCGCACCAGCCGCTTCGAGGCGTCGAAGGCGTATTCGCGATAGTCGGCCAGGCCAAGCGACCCGACCCAACTGTCGAAGATCTGAATCACGTCGGCGCCGGCCTGCACCTGGAGCCGGCAGTAGTCTTCCAGAACCTTCACCAGCTTGTCGAGAAGCAGATGCCACGCCAATGGCTCGCGGTACATCATTTGCTTGGTGTGAATGTAGTTCTTCGATCCGCCGCCCTCGATCATGTAGCTGGCCAGCGTGTAAGGCGCGCCGCAGAAGCCAACGATGCCGAGCCGGTCGCGGAAGTGCGCGGCCACCTTTTGAATAGCGCGGGCCACATAAGCCAATTCATCCGCGCGATCGGTGCGCAGGGCGCGAACGTCCTCGGCGGTGCGCACCGGATGATGAACGACCGGACCCTCGCCGGCCTGGAACTCGAAAGGCAGGCCCATCGGCTCGAGAGGCAGCAGCAGGTCGGCAAAGATGATGGCGGCGTCGACGCCCAGTTTTTCAGCGGCGGTGATGGTGACCTCAGCGGCCAGATCCGGATGTTTGCAGATTTCCACCAGCGTGTGGTGTCTGCGGACGTCGCGGTACTCCTGCATGTAGCGCCCGGCCTGGCGGAGAAACCACACCGGCGTGCGATCCACGGGCCGGCGCAGGCAGGCTCGTACAAAGCGGCTGCCGTCGAGAATGGTTTCGGGAAACCCTTCGACAGCGGCTGGGTTTGGGTTGGTTGATTCCATATAGTGTCAATTTTAACGGGTGGGGACGGGCCGTTATCTCCACCGAAAGATCCGCAGCGACACCGCAAAGGGAACGATGAGCCAGGCCAGCAGGATTGCCACCGGAACCATCAGCTGGCTCAGGCCCACGCCTTGCAGCATATTGGCGCGGAAGGCTTCGTTGGCGGCGGTAAGCGGCAAGGCGCGGACAAAGGGCTGTATGACGGCCGGAAAACGCGAGGCGGAAAAGAAGACGCCGGACAAAATCCACATGGGAAGCATGACCAGGTTCATGAGTCCGGAGGCCGCTTCCATGGTTCTTGCCCGCGAGGAGATCAACAATCCGAGCGCGGAGAAGGCCATGGAAGTAAGCACGCACAGAAAGCCCAACTGCCAGAGCGAGCCGCGGAAGGGCACTCCGAAGACCAGGCCGGCAAAGCCGAGAAAAACCACAACCTCGATCACCAGCATGGCCAGCCGCGAAAGCAAAAACGAGGCCAGATACTGCCAGCGCGGCATGGGCGAGGCCACCATGCGCTTGAGGAGCTTTTTCTGGCGCGCTTCGACGATCGCGAACCCCAGGCCCCATATCGCCGAGCCCATCAGGTTCATGCCCAGCAAGCCCGGTACGACAAAATCGATATAGCGCGAGCCGGTCTCGTGGATCAACTGGTTTTCAGCGTGAATGGCCTCGCGCTGCCCGGCAGCCGCCTGCAGATCGCGATCGGCAAGCAGGCGCGCGGTGCGAGCGTCGGGATTGGTGTCGTCGTATTGGTAGGCCACTCCGCCGGGCTGCTGGACGGCGAGCAGCAGAATAGTGCCCGTGGCCAACGCATGAGTGCCGGCTGCCTCGTCCATGGTGGTCGCGGTCAGGCCCTTGTCCGCGGCCAGCGCCTGGGTAAGTTGCTGGGTCGTAGCCGCTACCGGCAACACGTCGGCAGGGCGGTTGCGGAAGGCGATGCCGAGTCCCGCCGCCAGCAGCACGGGAAAAATGAAGATCCAGAAGATAGCCTCGGGCTCGCGCAGAATCAGCCGGAAGCGCACCACGGTCAGTTGGTAAAGGCTGCCTAGCTGGAGCTTACTCATCGCGCAGATTCCTTCCCGTGAGCCGTACAAAAACGTCTTCGAGCGTGGCCGAGTGCGTACGAAACTCGCTCAGGTGCAGGCCCTCGCCGGCGAGAGCGGCAAAGATGCGCGGCACCGTGGTGTGCAGTTCGCTCACCGAGAGCTGGTGGAGCGCCGCATCCACGCGGTGCGACTGGACGCCGGGAATGGCCGTAAGTTGCGCCGGGTCCACCACGCCGCGAATCGGTTCATGGCTGCCCGGCTCGCTGCGGCTCACCGCAAACTCCACAATGTCTTCGCCGCCCACCGTGGCGATGAGTTGCTGCGGAGTGCCGAGGGCAATCACGTGGCCATGATCCATGATGGCGACGCGGTCGCAGAGCCGTTCGGCCTCCTCCATGTAGTGAGTGGTAAGAATAATGGTGCGGCCGGCGAGTTTGAGCTGATCGACAAGGTCCCACAGATGCCGTCGCGCCTGGGGATCGAGGCCGGTGGTGGGCTCATCGAGAAAAAGCAGCTCAGGATCGCCGACCAGTGCGCAGGCCATCGCCAGGCGCTGCTTCTGCCCGCCCGAGAGCCCGCCGACGCGGGAGCGGCGCTTTTCTTCCAGTTGCGCGGTGGCGATGGATTCATCCACGGAGATGCCGCGGCGAAAAAAGCTGCGAAACAGGCGCAGCGTTTCCTCCACCGTAAGCTTTTCGGGAAACTGCGTCTCCTGGAGCTGAACTCCGATCCGTTGGCGAAGTTCGCGGGCGCTGGTGCTCCAGTGCAGGCCGAGCAACTCCACTGTGCCTTCGTCGGCGACGGTCAATCCCTCGCAGATTTCGATGGTGGTTGTCTTCCCTGCCCCGTTCGGACCAAGCAGGCCAAAGCACTCGCCCGCCGCAACCTCCAGGTCGATCCCATCCACGGCCTGCACCTCGGCAAACGCCTTCCGCAGCCCGCTAATCAGCAGCGCAGGGCCTGCCGCCGGCCCGATTTCGGAATGGCTCGATCCGTCCGTCATCGCATCAGATTACCGTATTCGTGCTGCCGTTTGGTCAATCATTTGGGCCTTCCTATTGGTCTGTGCATTTGGGCCCCTTGAAGGGTACGGGCTTTAGGTGAAGGGTACAGGCTTCAGGTGAAGGGTACGGGCCTTAGGTGAAGGGTACGGGCTTTAGGTGAAGGGTACGGGCTTTAGGTGAAGGGTACGGGCTTCAGGTGAAGGGTACGGGCTTTAGGTGAAGGGTACGGGCTTCAGGTGAAGGGTACGGGCTTCAGGTGAAGGGTACGGGCTTTAGGTGAAGGGTACGGGCTTTAGGTGAAGGGTACGGGCTTTAGGTGAAGGGTACGGGCTTCAGGTGAAGGGTACGGGCTTCAGGTGAAGGGTACGGGCTTTAGGTGAAGGGTACGGGCTTCAGGTGAAGGGTACGGGCTTCAGGTGAAGGGTACGGGCTTCAGCCCGTACGTCAAATCGAGCAATAAAACCGCGGGCTTTAGCCCCTGAGGGAATTCTGGCCAAAATGGCGAACTGTCGAAAATGGTCGCCAAGTGAACGCTCCATCGGCCGCACCGTCAGGACATTTCTTATGCAGTTTTCAATAGCCCCGGAGGGTTAGCTCTCTCTAACTGCCCCACTACCTGGCATTGATTTGGGCCTTCCCGAGGTCGAACTACAGGTAAAATAGTTGTATGGCGGAGATTCATCGCAGAAAAACACCGACGGTCAACATTGGGCAGGTTCGCGTCGGCTGGGAGGTTCCGGTCGTCGTGCAGTCGATGACCAACACCGACACGGCCGACGTTCAGGGCACCATCGAACAGGTTGCGGCCCTGGCCATGGCGGGGTCTGAGATTGTTCGCGTCACGGTGAACAACGAGGACGCCGCGGCCGCTGTTCCCGCCATCGTCGAGGGCCTCGACAAGCGCGGCATTCGCGTGCCCATCGTCGGCGACTTCCACTACAACGGCCATCTGCTGCTCAAGAAGTATCCCGCCACGGCGCGGGCGCTGGCCAAGTACCGCATCAATCCCGGCAACGCGTCGATCGGCAAGAAAGACAACGACAATTTCCAGGTCATGGTCGAGTGCGCGGTCGAAAACCAGAAGCCGGTGCGCATCGGCGTCAACTGGGGCTCGCTCGATCAGTCTCTGTTGACGCGGATGATGGACGAGAACAGCAGGAAAGCCGAACCGCTCGCCCGCGCGCGACGTGATGATGGAAGCCATGGTGGTCAGCGCGCTGGACTCCGCCAAAGCCGCCGAGCGCTACGGCCTCGGCCACGACATGATCATTCTTTCCGCCAAGGTGAGCGGCGTGCGCGACCTGGTGGATGTGTACACCAACCTGGCCGCGCGCTGCGACTACGCGCTGCACCTGGGACTGACCGAAGCCGGAATGGGATCGAAGGGCCTGATCGCCTCCACCGCCGGCCTCGCGCCTCTGCTGCTGGCCGGCATCGGCGACACCATTCGCGTTAGCCTTACGCCCAAGCCGGGCGGCGACCGCACCGAGGAAGTGCGGGCCGCGCAGCAGATTCTGCAATCGCTTTCCATCCGCAGCTTCATGCCCCAGGTAACGAGTTGCCCCGGTTGCGGCCGCACCACGAGCACCTATTTTCAGGAACTGGCCGAGCAGATCCAGAGCTACCTGCGCGCCTCGATGCCTGAGTGGCGTAAGAAGTATCCCGGCGTAGAGGAGCTGAAGCTGGCCGTAATGGGCTGCGTCGTCAACGGACCCGGCGAATCGAAGCACGCGAATCTCGGCATCAGCCTGCCCGGTACTTTTGAAGAGCCCAAGGCGCCGGTCTACATCGACGGCAAGCTCTACAAAACCCTGCACGGCGACACCATCGTGGCCGAGTTCAAGGAAATTCTGGACCGCTACGTCGAGAGCCACTACGGGCAGGGCGCAAAGAGCTCGGAGCTGGTGGGCGCGCGGTAGCCGCAGATGTCAGGGGTTCTGCGCCAACAGGAATGGATTCTCGACCCGCACTCCCTCCACCACCTGCCCATGCTGCAAATCCTCGGTCAACAGCGTGGTACACCGTGCCTTGATGGCCGCCGCCAGGATTAGCGAATCATAGATGCGGAACCCGTGCCGCCTTGAAAGCTCTACAGCCATCTCATGCAGGTCTACCGTCAAAGGAACCGCCGGCCCACACAACTCCTTGATCACCTGCAACGTTGCGATAATGCGATCCCATGGCAACCCAACCTTGCCATGGCAAACCTGAGCGAATTCGTTCAATACCTGCACGCTGACCATGGCTCCGTCGATCACGATTCTTTGGGCAACTTCGGCCCGTGGATCAGGCATGGATGATCTCTTCGCGCCGAACGCGTACACCAGAACATTCGTATCGAGGAAGACATTATCGCTCATGAAGCTCTTCGCGATTGAACACGTAATCGTCCGGTAGCACAAATCGCATCTTGCGCAAGTTATCGATCGCTTCCTGGCGTCTTCGGTCGCGCGTAACCTCAAAGGAGAATTCCCCGGTCACTTTGATCTGAGCCTCCTCGTTAGGCGAGATCCCCAGCTTCGCGACCACCTCGGCGGGAACGCGAATGGCGACGCTGTTTCCCCATTTTGCGAACTTCAAAGCGCACCTCCGGATATACATTCCTATTGTATATCCATTTCAAATCGGATAGGGTGCAAATCCGCTTCCTATCTTGCCTATTTCGAGCTACTCTTTCCACAGTCCCCGGAAAGGTCGATGATGGCACTGCGCCGGATAGGTTGGCTTGTGCTCGTTCTCGCGGTTTCACCCGCGCTGGCTTTTGCCGCCGGCCCAAAGCCGTGCGTGACTGCCGACCAGGCTTCGAAACTCTTCAACAAAGACATTTGCGTTTCCGCGCATGTGTATGACGTGGTGCAGCTTCCGGATGGGACTCGCTTTCTGGATGTGTGTACCCCGCAAACCCCGGACGACGCCTGCCGGTTCACCATCGTGAGCCTGTGGGAGGATCGCGGCGAGGTAGGCGAGCTGACCAGATACCGGGATGCGGACGTTCATATCCGCGGAATTGTGCAGCCCATGCACGGCCGTGCGGGGATGGTGCTGAGCCACGCGCGCCAGTTCTATGGCGGTCCGCCAAAGTTCAAGCCCAACCCGCGCTTGGCGCGCGGATTCAATGCCGAGGAGAGCCGGCCTCCCGTTTCCGACCCCAATCTGCGCTCACAGGGCGGCGGACGAGCATTCATGAACACGCGCGACCAGGAGACGCGGCCGGCGAAGTAGAACTACGCGCCCTACGAAGCCTGCCGCTCCGAAAAAACCGGACCGCGGGCAAGCGCATCTCTCCAGGGCGCACATCCTAGGCAACAGGGTTTGAGCGGGCGGGTCCTTCCAGCGGCGGCGCGCAGCGTACACCCATGCGCAGAATCACCGCGGAAACGATAAGGAAGACAAGCGTTGCGCCCAGGCCGATGCTGAGGTTCGAGTGATCCGAGATGGCGCCGATGATCTGCGGAGAGAACGTGTCACCGAAAAAGTGAATGCAGAAAAGGTTGATGGAGATGGCGGTGGCGCGAACCGGCGCGGAGACTGAGTTGACGATGGCGGCGTTCAGTGGTCCGGTATTGAGGAAAAGGAAGAACTCGGCGGCAAACAGGGAGGGGATGGCCCAGGCGCGGGGGCCGAAAAAGAGCAACGCGCCACAGGGCAGGGTAAGCACAACGCTCCAGAAGGAGAGCAGGTAGAGCGCGCGGTAGTTGGTGCGCAGCCAGCGCTGTGCCAGCCAGCCGCCGACCAGGGTTCCGGCGATGCCGTCGATCACCGTGATGGCGCCCACAGTGAGGCTGGCGTCGGCCACCGAGAGGCCGGCGAAGCGATGCAGGAAGGTGGGCACCCACGCGGAGATGCCGCCCATGGCAAAGGTGAGCGTGGCCAGACCGAAGGTCGCCGTGAGAAAGGCGCGGTTGCGAAACAGCCCCAGGACCGTGGACGCGATTGGCTTTGTGTACAGCATGTGGTCGGAAGAGCCGCGCTCCGGCTCGCGGCCCAAGCCAGCGTAGAGCGCCGCGATGACCAGGCCGGGAATCGCGCAGACGAAAAACGGCGCGCGCCAGCCCCACTGACTGCCCAGTTCTCCGCCCGCCAGGTAGCCCAGCGCCGCGCCGACGGGAATGGCCAGATAGAAGATGGAGAGGACGCGATTGCGGTCGCGCTCGGGATAAAAGTCGGCCAGCACGGCGGGAGCAAAGATGCCGAAGGTAGCCTCGCCAATGCCCACCAGTGCCTGGCGGATGTAGAAGGTCCAGTAGCCGTGGACCCAGACTGTGCCCAGCGTGGCCAGGCTCCAGAGAATCGCGCCGGCGATGATGAGCGGCTTGCGCCGGAAGCGGTCGCCGAGCCAGCCAGTGAGCGGCGCGGCGACATGTAAAAGATAAACAGCGCCGTGGTCAGCGCGCCCATCTGCTGGTCGGTGGAGTGGAATTCGCGCTGGATCAGCGAGATGTTCGCCGGGCAGGATGTAGCGGTCGATGTAGTTGAGCAGGTTGAGGCCGATGAGCAGCAGGAACGTGCCCAGGCGGGGCTGATGCGGGGGCGAAGAATGTGGAAGGAAGTAGACCAAAGGAGCTCACGGATATCGCGTTCAGAGGATACTTAATCACGAATATCACAGCGGGCTGGCGCGATGCCCATGGCAGGACGCGAGCTTCAGCGCGGTTGCGGCCGGGGCCAGCGAGCTTCGACGGTGGTGCCGATGCCGCCGCGGGGCCGGAACTCGCCGCGAACCACGGCCCAGACCGGGTCGCAGGCCTTGACCACGTCTTCCAGCACCTGGTTGACGATGTTTTCCTGAAAGATTCCCAGGTTGCGGTAACTGAAGAGATACTCCTTCAGCGATTTCAGCTCCAGGCAGCGCTCGCGGGGCATGTAGCGGATGGTGAGCACGCCGAAGTCGGGCAGGCCGGTCTTGGGGCAGACGGAGGTCAGCTCCGGGTCGTCGATCAGGATCTCGTAGCCGGGAAACTGGTTTTGCCAGGTCTCGATGGCGGGAAAGGCGAAATCGAGGCCGGCCTTGGCGTGTTCGTCGGTGTAGCGTGCGGCTTTGCTGGTTTCGAGAGCCATACCGATATTGTACGAGGCTCGAGGTTTGTTCAGGGTCCGGAACTTCTCCCGGGCCCGAACATCGCCGCGTTTTTTGGTAATGGGTCGGTTCGAAGGGTACGGGCTTCAGCCCGTACGAAAACCTGGCAACACCAACGCGGGCTTTACAGGCTGCGGAAAAACCATTCGGAGTTGCAAGAAGTGTCAGGGCACGACTTCAGTCGTGCCGCAAGTGCAGCTAAATCAACGAGGGCTTTAGCCCCTGCGGTATGCTTTTCGGGAGATTCGCCTCCCATTTCCCCTTTTTCCGCAGCCTGTTTAGCCCCTGAGGGAATGCTCCTTCAAACTGACCCACTACCCATTTTTTCTGCTTCTCGCGGCTCTGTTTTCCAGTCCTATATACTGGCTCTGGTTAGATAAATGGCTGAAGAGAGAAAGCAATCGGACCGGCTCCGGCTCTGGCTCTATAGAAGTCTGGGGCTCGTCCTGATCATCGTGTTCTTCGCGACCCGGTACCTGCTCCGCGACCGGCTGGAGGTGCGCGAAGCGCCGGTTGGGCACGAGGTGCTGCGCAACACGATCAGCACCAACGGCCACGTGGAGCCGGAAGTCAACTACCAGTTCTACAGCCCCATAGCCACCACGGTGAAAGCGGTCTATGTGCAGCCCGGAGACAAGGTTCCGGCCGGCAAGCTGCTGATGGTGCTGGACGACGTTGAGGCGCGGGCGCGCGCGGCCACCGCGGAGAGCGGCGTAAAGTCGGCGCAGGCAGCGCTGGATGCGGCTACCCATAACGGAACCCAGGAGCAGCGCCAGATGGCGGCCGGCGATATTGCTCGCGCCCGCCTCGAGCGCGACCAGGCGCAACACGATCTGGATGCCCTGATCAAGCTGAACTCGACCGGTGCGGCTTCCGCAAGCGAGGTGAGTGCGGCGCGGGAGCGATTGCAGACGGCGGAAGTCAGCATGCACGCATCCGAGCAGAGCGCCAACAGCCGCTACTCGCCCGCTGAGGTGGCGCGGGCCCAGGCAGCGCTTGCCGATGCCGAGGCAAACCTGGCGGCAGCGCGGCAGGTGGTGGCGCAAACGGCGATCCATGCCACCGTCGCGGGAACGGTGTATAGCTTGGATGCCGCCCGCACTGAGTATGCCGAGCAGGGAAAGCTGCTGCTGCAGATGGCCGACCTTACCCATGAGCGGGTGCGCGCCTACTTCGACGAGGCGGACATCGGCACCCTGCAAGCGGGCCAGAAGATTCTCATCAAGTGGGATGCCAAACCCGGCCGGGAGTGGCATGGGCACATTGAGCGCGTGCCGGTAACCGTGATTACCTACGGGACGCGGAATGTGGGCGAGGTGCCGGTGGGGATCGATGACTCCGACAGCGGCTTGCTTCCGAATACCAATGTGAACGTAACCGTGACCACCTCCAGCGATCCGAACGCCCTGACCATTCCGCGCGAGGCTTTGCGCTCTGAGAACGGCAAGCCTTATGTCTTCAAGGTAGTGAAAAACAGCCTGGTGCGAACCCCGGTGGTGACGGGCACGACCAACCTGACCAATGCGGCCATCATCAGCGGACTGAAGGAGGGAGATTGGGTGGCGACCGGAACCACCACCGGACAGCCCTTGCAGGAAGGCGTTCCGATCAAGGTTGTCCCGTGAAGCGTTGTCCTGCAATCCGATTGGGCGCGGTAGCCCGTGGACTCGCTGTGGGGCTGCTCGCGGCCATGGCTACCGTCTCTGGGTCCGCGCAGGCAGCGGCAACCCAGACGCTTGCCCAGGCCAATCAGGCCTTGCAAGCCGGCCAGGCGGATAAAGCGCTGGCGCTGCTCAGTTCCCTCCCTCAGGGCGGCGCCTCGATGGCTGATGCGCAGAATCTGGCCTGCCGGGTGAACTATGCCCTGCAACAGTGGAATCAAGCTGTGCAACAGTGCCAAAAAGCAGTGCAGCTCGACAGTCAGAACTCCGTTGACCACGACTGGCTGGGCCGCGCGCTGGGCGCAAAGGCAGGCACGGCCTCGTTCCTGAGCGCGTATTCCCTGGGCAAGCAGGTGAAGACGGAATTTGAAACGGCGGTCAAGCTGAATCCGCGCAATGCCGATGCTCTCACGGATCTGGGCGACTTTTACCAACAGGCTCCCGCGATTGTGGGAGGTGGCACGGACAAGGCCCAGGGAATTGCCGCGCAACTGGACAAGGTCGATCCGGCAGGCGCCCACCTGTTGCGTGCCCGGATTGCCGAGGGAGGCAAGGACTACACCACGGCTGAAAAGGAGCTCAAGGCTGCCATCGCGGCCTCCGCACACCCGGCCGACGATTGGTCCACTCTGGCCGGCTTTTATCAACGCAGGTCGCGCTGGCAGGATCTGGACTCGGCGATCCAAAGCTGCGAGAGTTCTGCGGAACGGGACCAGACCAAGGGCCTGGCGTTCTATGACGGGGCGGGCGTGCTGATCGAATCCAAACGTAATCCGGCGCTGGCTGCCAAAATGCTGGGAGAATATCTAGCCGGCTCGTCCAAAACCGAGGAGGCGCCGGTATTTGAGGCGTACGTGCGGCTGGCGACCCTGAAGCAACAACTGGGCGACGCCGCCGGGGCGCAGCAGGCGCGGGCGGCGGCGCTCCAGTTAGCCCACAATTACACGCCCGCACTGGATTTAAAGTTCTGACAGGAATTGAGCACGTGAACACCGGACACAACCCGCGCAGGGCCTGGACGCAGATCCTGGTTGGATTGGCGCTCGCCGCCCTGCCTGCCCTCTTGCCCGCACAGGTGTCGCTGGCCACGCTCGTTGACCTGGCCCAGCGCAACTCGAGCGCAGTCAAACTCGCCCAGGCCGACGTCAATAAGGCACAGGCAGCGCTCGACCAGACCCAGGACGCGTATATTCCCAACTTCGTCATTGGTTCCCAGGTCGGCTACTCTCATGGCTTTCCCACCGGACAGCCTTCGGTCTTGAGCGCCAGTATGCAGTCGTTGGTTCTTAGCTTCTCTCAGCGTCAGTACGCCAAAGCTGCGCGCGCCGGCGTGGAAGCCGCCAACCTGAGCCTCAAGGAGGCCCGGGAACAGGTGGCTCTGGACACCTCGACAGCCTACATTGAGCTCGACACAGTCAATCGCGAACTGGAAGCAGCCAGCCAGCAGGAGACTTACACCGCTGACCTGATCCGGATCGAACAGCAACGCACCGAGGCTGGCGTCGATTCCAATCTGGACCTGTTACAAACCCGATTGAAAGCCGCCCAGATTAAACTCCAGAGACTTCATCTCGAAACTCGGGCCGCCACCCTTGCTAAGCAGCTCGCCGTCCTCACCGCCATGCCCCTCGGCTCCATTCTGCCCGACCATGCAAGCATCCCTGAGATTCCCGCCGTATCCGCGGATCTAGCGCCGCGCAGCCTCCCTGGCATCGACTCCGCCGGCGCTCTCGCGCGCTCCCGGGAGTTCCAGGCCCGGGGAGACGACCTGTCCTGGCGTCGGCCGCAAATCGGATTCGGAGCCGTGTACAACTACGATTCCAACGAGTTGAATAGTTACAGCACCTATTACAACAACTTCACTCCCAACAACATCAGTTTTGGCGTCCAGATCTCGGTTCCTTTTTTCGACTTCGTCCTTCGCGCAAGGGCCAAGGTCTCCGCGGCCGAAGCCCTGCGCGCAACAGTCGAGGCCGAACAGGCCCAGCGGCAGAACGACGTTGCAGATTGCGACCCTCACCGGCAGCCTGCGCGAATTGGATGCGCTGGCTGAGATTGCCGGCCTCAAACAGCAGATTGCCGACGAGCAATTGAAGGCCGTGCTGGCCCAACTCGAACTCGGCAACGGCGCTGGAAACAGCCCGGGAGCGCAGCCGCAATTGACTCCTAAGGCCGAGCAGTTGGCGCGCATCGACGAGCGCCAGAAATTCGAGGACGCGCTCGACGCCGGATTGGACCTCAGCAAGGCCCGCCTCAACCTGCTCCGCGCCCTGGGCCGCATGCAGGACTGGCTGAACGAGCTGCACGCAAAGTAACCACCCTCGTCCGCTAACTCGCTAACCTGCCAACCCCGCGCGAGCGGGAGCTAACTCGCTAACTCGCTAACCCCGCGAGAGCGGGGGCTAACTTGCTGCATTTGTTCCAGAAATCCCACCCACCTGACGTTTCACTTGCGGCAAATCGCTGTTTTACCTGCTCTTATTGATGTGTCCAGAGTTTTGGACCAAAGTCAGCCAGTTTCCGCAACCTGTCGAGCCCGTTCATAAACCCTGCAGAATCAACATGTCAATCAAGATGCTTCGGCCCCATATAAACCCGCGGCAATCAGCCTGAAAACCGCCGCGATGTTAGAATTAGAGAGATGCCTATGCCCCTGAAAACACTTTTCCTGAATCCCCCCTCGTTTGAGAATTTCGACGGCGGCGCGAGCTCGCGCTGGCCGGCCACGCGCGAGATTGAATCCTACTGGTACCCGGTGTGGCTCACCTACCCGGCCGGCCTTCTCGAGGGCTCACGCCTGCTCGACGCGCCTCCGCACCACGTCTCCGCCGCAGAAACCATCAACATCTGCAAGGACTACGAGTTCCTGGTGCTGTTCACCTCCACGGTCGGCTGGGAAGGCGACCAGCGCCTGGCCGAGACCATCAAGGCGGCCAATCCCTCCATTCGCATCGCCTTTGTGGGACCGCCGGTGACCACCGACCCTGACCGCGCCCTGAACGAGTGCCCGGTGCTGGACTTCATCTGCCGCCGCGAATTTGACTATTCCGTGGTCGAATTTGCGCAGGGCAAGCCGCTCAACGAGATTCTCGGCATCAGCTACAAGCTGGACGGCAAAATCGTCCACAATCCCGACCGCCCGCAGGTGGAAGACCTGGACGCGATGCCCTGGGCCACCAAGATCTACAAGCGCGACATGGACGTGACGCGCTACAACGTGCCCTTCCTGCTGCACCCCTTCATCGCGCTCTACTCCACGCGCGGCTGCCCGGCGCAGTGCACCTTCTGCCTCTGGCCGCAGACGCTGAGCGGACACGCCTGGCGCAAGCGCTCCACTGACGATGTGGCCGCTGAGCTGGCCTGGGCCAAGCAGAACTTCCCCGATGTGAAGGAGTTCTTCTTCGACGACGATACCTTCAACATCCAGAAGGTGCGGACCATCGAGCTGTGCGAAAAGCTGAAGCCGCTGGGCCTCACCTGGAGCTGCACATCGCGCGTGACTACCGACTACGACACGCTCAAGGCGATGAAGGAAGCCGGCTGCCGGCTGCTGATCGTAGGCTTCGAGTCCGGCGATCCGCAGATTCTCAAGAACATCAAGAAGGGCGCGACCGTCGAACGGGCGCGGGCCTTCGCCAAGGACTGCCACGACCTCGGCCTGACCATCCACGCCGACTTTATCCTCGGACTGCCCGGCGAAACCAAGGAGTCCATCCGCAACACCATCAACTTTGCCAAGACGCTGGATTGCGAAACCATCCAGGTTTCCATCGCTCACGCCTATCCCGGCACCGAGTTTTACGATTTCGCCGCCAAGAACGGCTTCATCACCAACGAACGCATGGAAGACGGCGGCGGCCACCAGATGGCGCACATCGAGTACCCCGGCCTGCCCACCGACTACGTGATGGAGATGGTGCACCGCTTCTACGACGAGTACTACTTCCGCCCCAAGGCTGCATTCCGCGTAGTCTGGAAGGCATTTGTGCATGGCGATCTGCCCCGCCTTTATGTCGAGGCCAAGTCGTTCATGAAGCTCCGCGCGCAGCGCAACAAGATGGTCAAAGTCGCGCGCAGCCAAAAGGCCGAACCGCCGGCTCCGGTGGGCGCGGGCGCGTAGCCGAACCCGATTTCTCAGAATCGAGGGCGGACGCGATAGCGCCGCCCTCAATTTCTTTAGGCCTTTTACATCGAGACTGCAAGATACTGAACTGATGGCTCATCACGATCTCTTGCCGCGCCAATACCTCATCCTGGGACTGGTGGCTGTGTGCGCTCCTCTCGGCGACTCCTGTCTTTCGCGCGGCATGACCGGCCTGCCGGCCATCACGCTGGCCCATCCCGCAACCCTCATCGCCGCGGTCTTCACGCCCTGGATCGCGCTAGGCATCGCGCTGCTGATCGGCTTCTTCGCCAGCTATCTGACCGCGCTCTCCTGGGCCGATCTCACCTTTGTGTTGCCCGCTACGGCCTTCGGCAACGTGATCGTGGCGCTGCTGTCGCGTTTCTGGCTGCATGAGGCCATCTCGCTGGAACGCTGGGCGGGAATTGTGCTCATAACGCTGGGCGTGGGCTTCGTGGCCCAGGGACCTTCGCTCACCGTGAGGCCTGCATCGGTCGCCGAATTGCCCGCCAGTCAGGCGCGGGAGGAGCAGGTACGATGACCATTCCTGCCTCCGTTTCGGCCACCGGCTTCTGGGCCGCTACTGCCATGATCGCGGCCATCATCCTCTGCTCAACAGCAGGCGAAGTGCTTACCGCCGCGGCCATGAAGTCCGTCGGCGACCTGGATGAGATTCGCGCTCGCTCGGGCCTCAAGGGCGCCATTCGCGCCGTGCTAACTTGCCCGCTGTTCTTTGCCGGGGTGAGTTTTCTGGCGCTGGCTTTCTTCTCGCTGCTGTTCGCCTTGAACCATCTGAACCTCAGCCTGGTGGCCCCAGCCTCGGCCTCGCTCACTCTGGTCACCAACGCGATTGCGGGAAAGATTTTTCTCAAGGAAAATGTAGACCGCCGCCGCTGGTCTGCGGCAGTCCTGGTTTGCATTGGCGTATATCTCCTCGCGCATTGAACCACCGCGGACCTGCGAAAACACCTCGCACCTTAATCCTGCGGCCATCCTGAGCACCCCGACTCGCAATGGCGAGTTACGTCGGAAAAATGACCCGATACGCCTCCACCGATTCTATTAGGTTTAGGTTGCGTGTCATCGGGAGTGTTCGACGGGCACCGTTGCCCACTCAAGCGGATGAAAACCCTGTGACCACGCACTCCTAATTCGCTCCCGGAGGGAGCGCTGAGAATAGCCCAGGGTAAGCGAAGCGCAGCCCTGGGAATGCTGCGCGATTGGGTTCAATACGCCCCGTAGGGCCGTTCGAACCCCCGCAGATGATTTTCGACGAAGTGAAGGGTACTGAAGTCGAAAGCCTGCGCTGAGCATAGTCAGCCAGCGAGCCTTTCCATTCCCTGTTCCCTATTCCCTGTTCCCCATTCCCTGTTCCCTATTCCCTGTTCCCTGTTCCCTCTTCCCCGCCCTCATCCACCGCATCATCCCTTCCGGCTTCAGATCCGGATCGAGGAAGGTCCGCGGCTCGCCAACTCTCAGGCAAAGTGCCTCGGCTGCAAGATGCCCCGACCGCGCCGCGCTCTCCATCGTCGACGGCCAGCCGGTCGCGGTCCAGTCGCCGGCCAGAAAGCAGTTAGGCCACGGAGAAACGGCTGCCGGCCGCGCAGCATCGATGCCTGGCGGAACGCCGAAAGTGGCCAGGACTTCCTTGACCAGTGCAACCTTCTCCAACTTCGCTTCTTTAACCCGCGGGAAAAACTCCGCAAGCTCATCGAGCGCCTGCCGGATGGCTTCCTCCCTCGGCAGTGCCGCAAATGCACGCGTCGCGCTCGCCACCAGTTCGATATAGTGTCCGCCGCGCCCCGTCTGCAGGCGCGACTGGTTATACAACCAGTGAATCTCGCCATCCAGAAGCACGGCATGATCCAGTTCGGTAATCTCGCGGTCAAACCATAAATGCACGCTGCAGATGGGCCAGTGCTCGTGCTGCTCGATCTTCGCGGCCAGGGCCTCGGCGCCGGCGGCCGGGGGCATGTTGGCAATCAACTTGGCGGTGGCCTCAAAGGGCAGGGCTAGTACCAGAAAATCCGACAGCAGCTCGCCGCTGCGCGTGGCCAGCGTCCATTGTGAAGTCTCCTCGTCCCATTCCGCCGACTCCACATTCGCGTTGAAGAGAGTTCTGCCGCCGCGCTCTTCGATGTAGGGCTTCACGCCGGCGTAAAGATCGCTCAGCGGCACGGTACTCATGCCCATGCTGCCCGCGAAAGCCGAATTCATGAACAGCTCGCGAATGACCTTGGCTGCGTACGGGAGAGCAATCGAGTCGATGTCGGCATTGAGTGCGCTGGCGATGACCAGACGCCAGAAGCGCTCGATCGCGCCCTGCGTTTGCCCATTGCGCCTGAGCCAGGCGCCGAGAGATTCAGTGGACTTTGCCGGAACTGGCCGCATGAGAACCGTGAACGCGCGAGCCAGGGCGAACTTGTCGGCCAGTGTAAAAGCATGGGCGGCCATCAGCTTCGGCAGCCCGTGCAGGGGAGCTGGGAGGCTGATAGGACCCAATCCAAAAGGTCCAAGCGCGGAGCGCCGTCCTCCGGGCTCGATCATGGTCATCTCGCTGGTCCAGTAGATGCGGTCGGCGGCGCCGATGCGGCGGTAGAAGCCAACCACATTGGTACAGCAGCCGAAGAGCACGTGCTGGCAGTTATCGATCACCTCATTCACGCCGGGATGCAGATAGGAGCTCGCCCGCCCGCCCAGGTAGCCGCGGCGCTCCACCAGTTGCACGCGAAAGCCGGCCTCGGCCAGCGCGCAGGCCGCGCTCATCCCCGCCACGCCCCCGCCCACTACGGTGACGGTCTTCTGCAAATTTTGCGGAGCTTGAATCAAAGAAAGCCTCTCATGGCTGAAGGATACGGGCCTCTGGCTGAATGGTACTGGCCTAACGTGAAAGGTACGGGCCTCAAGTGAAGGGTCCGGGCTTTAGGTGAAGGGTGCGGACTTCAGGTAAAGGGTCCGGGCTTTAGGTGAAGGGTGCGGACTTCAGGTAAAGGGTCCGGGCTTTAGGTGAAGGGTGCGGACTTCAGGTAAAGGGTCCGGGCTTTAGGTGAAGGGTGCGGACTTCAGGTAAAGGGTCCGGGCTTTAGGTGAAGGGTGCGGACTTCAGGTAAAGGGTCCGGGCTTTAGGTGAAGGGTGCGGACTTCAGGTAAAGGGTCCGGGCTTTAGGTGAAGGGTACGGGCTTCAGCCCGTACATTAGCTGCACCAGAATCGGCGGGCTTTAGCCCCTGAGGGAATTCAATGCTGGGCAAGCCAATGAACTCATAGGGAAAGCCACCCTCGACCAATCTTGCTTCGATCGGATTCTGGCGAATGTAAGCCAGATGCCTCTTCCAATCCTCTTCATCCCGGATTCGATGATCCGTAAAACCTGTCTGCCAAATCTCTCCAGTCCATTCGAATTCCCGTTTGGCGCGAAAAGAGAATCCACCCTTGATTAGTTGGACCGATTTCTCAATGGCGTCGAATGGAGTGATAAGCAAATGCAAATGATCTGGCATTACAACATAGGCATGTAGCTTGTATCCACTTCCGTCATAGTGATTCAGTATGGTAAGCATCAATCGCGCCCAGCGCTCGTGGCGAAAGAAGGGTTTGCGACCTTGTGTCTGGGTGGAGACGAAGTAGGCGTATTCGTTACTTTCAATTGCTTCTCGTTGTGGACGCACCCTATTCCCTCAGGGGCTAAAGCCCGCATCTTTCAGTGTTGTTGGATGTACGGGCTAAAGCCCGTACCCTTCACCTAAAGCCCGTACCCTTCACCTAAAGCCCGTACCCTTCACCTAAAGCCCGTACCCTTCACCTAAAGCCCATACCCTTCAGCCAAGACCTCGGAACCTACTTGGAAAGCCCATCTCCGCAACTCCCGAAGCCCGCAATCAACATTTTCAGGCAAACAGCCGTGCCCAGGTCATCCGCGTCAGGCCTACGGCCAGAATAGCGAGCTTTTGCCGCAGGGGCACCGTGGCGCGGCGGGAAAAAACATCGTAGTCCGCTCGCTCAATGCGCTTGAGCAACGCATGGTAAACAGAAACCAGCACCCGCAGCGCCGGTCGGCTCTCAGCGTCGATGAACGGAGCCAACGCCTCGGCCGATCGGTAGTAGTACTCCGCGCGCTGGGCGATGGCGCTGAGCAGCGCACGCTCATTGGCGGTTGGCGGCGCGCCTGGCGCTCGATGGAGCAACGAGTCGAGCGAAACATTGTGGGCAGACAAATCCTCAAGAGGAAGATAGACGCGGTTGCGCGCTGCATCCTCGGCCACGTCGCGGAGAATGTTGGTCAACTGAAAAGCGATGCCGGTCTCCTCGGCGAACTTCTCGGCGCGAGAGTCCTTGTAACCGAAGATGTGGATGCAGACCAGGCCCACGACCGAAGCCACTAGATAGCAGTACCGATAGAGATCGGCAAAAGTAGCGTAGGTGTCGGGCGCGCCGGTTTCAGCACGATCCAGGTCCATGCTCACTCCGGCTACCAGCTCATCCAGCAGGTTGATGGGGATGGCATAGCGCGTGGTGGCGTCGCGCACGGCGAGAAAGACGGGGTCGGCTGTCTGCGCTCCTCCGCAGACCTCGCGCCATGCGCCCAGCCACGCGTTCAGGTGGTTGCGGCGCTCCGCGTTTAAAAAACTCTCGTCGTCGGCCAGGTCGTCGGCCCGGCGCATGAATGCATAGATGGCGCAGATGGCATTGCGGCGCGCTGTGGGCAGAGCGATGAACGCGTAGTAGAAGTTCTTGGCTTCGCGCCTGGCAATTGAGCGGCAGACGGCGTAGGCCTTGTCGAGCGCGAGTCCGTCGGATGGGTATTCTTGGGTCAAGCCGCCTTCTCTCAAGAGCCTGTGCCAAGGCGGAGAAATGGAAGCGCCTTGCCGCCAACAGCGCGCAGCGCCAGAGCCAGCTTGGAGCGCTTCGAGATGGCCGGACGGGCGCTGAGCACGTCGTAGTCGCGGCGCTCTATGGCGCGCAGAATCTCAAGTCCGCCGCGGCTGAAGAGATCGAGATCGAGCGCCAGGTCGCGGGCCACCATGCCGATAAGCGGCAGTCCCTGCTCAAAGAGCGAACGCGCGTAGTCAACTTCGTAGCGCAGCAGGGCGCGGAACTCGGCCGTTGCAACGCCGCTCGCGATGGTCTCATCGCTCACGCCGAAGCGGCGCATCTCGTCTTGCGGCAGGTAGACGCGGCCCTTCGCGTAGTCCACGCGCACATCCTGCCAGAAGTTGGCCAGTTGCAGCGCGGAGCAGGTCAGATCGGACAAACGGAATTTCTCTTCAATATTTCCCCTGGGCGCTTCGCCGCACGCGTAGAGCACCAGCCGCCCAACAGGATTGGCCGAATAGCGGCAGTAGCCCAGCACATCGCTCATCGAGGCGTAGCGGGTGACAGTCTGGTCCTGTCGAAACGCGGTCAGCAGGTCCGCAAAGGGTTCTTTGGGAATCGCGCACTCGCGAATGGTCTCGCTCAGCGCAACAAACACCGGATGCCGCGCGCGGCCCTCGTAGCAGGCATCGAGTTCGCGGCCCCACTGGTCGAGCAGCGCCAGGGCCTGGGCCGTCGAGCCTACCTCGTCGCCGAGATCGTCGGAGACGCGGCAGTAAGCATAAATGGAGTGAAAATGCGGGCGCAGAGCCTTGGGCAAAAACCAGGTGGCCACGTGGAAGTTCTCATAGTGCGACTCGGCCAGGCTGCGGCACCAGGCACGCGCCTCGTCCAGGGTGGGCGCAACTTCGGGAATGCGATAGGAAGCGGGCAGCGCCGCCCACCCGCGGGCAAGCAGTTCGCTTGCATCGTCCTCACCGCCCCTGTCGTTTTGGGCCAGTACTGCCCTTTCCAGAGCGTTCTTGTCCGGTTGCACGGTGGCCGCAGTCATTTCTTCGCCTCAGGGGACAATGGCGGTCTTGATCTCGCTGCTGCGGTTCATCAGCTTCTCAAAGACGCGGTTGAGTTCGTAGAGATGGGCGTGGCCGGTAATGAACGCTCCGGCCTGAAAGCGGCCGCTCGCGATCAGCGCCAGCGCCTTGCGGCAAATCGCCGGAGTGTGATGGAACGTGGCGCGCAGGGTGATGTCGCTGTAGTGGATGCGGTTGGTGTCCAGGGTTACGTGCGTGTCCGCCGCGCAGCCGCCAAAAAAATTCACCGTCCCTCCCTTGCGGACCAACTCGACTGCTTCCTGCCACGCTTCGGGTACTCCGACGGCCTCAATCGCAATATCGACGCCTCGATTCTTCGGGGTAAGAGCCCGGGTCTCGCGGATAGCCTTGCGAATGCTCGTGGTCTGCACCACATGGGCCGCGCCCAACTGCCGCGCCGCCTCCACCTGTCCGTCGTGTTTGACGAGCGCGATGACTTCGTAGCCGGCCAGGGCCGCCACATGCAGAATCATCAGTCCCAGCGGGCCGCCCCCAATCACGGCTACGGTGTCGCCGGAACGGGGATTGGAGTCCTGAAAGCCGTGCACCGCGCAGGCCAGCGGCTCGGTCAGCGCCGCGTGCTCCAGGGGCACATGGTCCGGAATATGGAGGGTGTTCTTGGCTACGATGCGCGCGGGAATGCGGATGAACTCGGCATAAGCGCCGTTGTTGAAGAGCAGATCGTCGCAGAGATTCTCCTGGCCCCGGGCGCAAAAGTAGCACTGCCCGCAAGGGGCGGAATTGAGCGCGACCACCCGGTCGCCGGGAGCAAAATCCAACACCCCCTCGCCTGCCTGTACAACCGTTCCGGCCTGCTCATGGCCAAACAGCGCTGGAGGCACAATCATGCGCGCATGGTAGCCGCGGCGAAAAACCTTCAGATCGGTGCCGCAGGTCAGCGCGGCGCCTACGCGGACGATCAGCTCGCCCCTCGCGGCCCTGGGGACCGGAACCCGTTCAATTCGGACATCTTCACGACCGTGGAGGATTGCGGCCTTCATGGTTGTCGCCATCAAGTCCCTCCTACTTTGCTCCCGCGCCCAGTACTGGCTCAATCATAATCTTCATTGACCCGGGTTGGGGGTGGGATGCGATTTCGATGGCCTCGACCGCCTGCTCAAGTTGAAAGCGGTGCGATATCAGTTGGGTCAGATCGAACCCATTGCGGTAGCCGTCCAGAACCAGCGTCGTCACCTCGTCCAGAATCGGGAACGATGATGAGTATGAGCCGAGCAGGGTCTTCTCGTCCACACATACCGCGGCGGGGTCGATGGTGGCTTCGCCGTGCTGGGTCTGGGCAAAGAGCATCACCTTGCCTCCGGGGCGGGCTGCGTCCATAGCGGTCTTGATCAGGGCATTGCCGCCGACCGCCAGAATCACGGCATCCGCGCCCCGACCTTCGGTCTCCGCAAACACCCGCTTGACCACGTCTTCGCTGCCGGCGTGGATCGGCTCCTTGAGCCCAAACCGGGCCGCGATGGCGTGCCGCTCGGGAAACAGGTCGGAGGTAAGCACGCGCGCGCCGGTCCGCTTGGCAAGTGCCGCGTGCATCAGGCCGATCGGCCCCTGCCCGATCACCAGAACCGTGTCGTCGGGAGCAAGTTCGAGCAGTTTTACGCCCTTGAGCACCGTGTTCACCGGCTCGATAAACGCCGCCTGCTCAAAGGGCACACCATCGGGAATCCGCACCACTCCGCGGTTGGCCACCACGAAGTCCAACACCCGAATGTACTCGGCAAAGCCGCCGCCGGAGGGTTCAAAGCCGGCAGTAACGCCAGTTTTCTTGTAGAGCGGGCATTGCGCCGGGGTCCGCTTGCGGCAGTAGTAGCACTCGCCGCAGGGAACATGGTGGAAGGTCATCACCCGCTCGCCCACCGCATAGCTCGTCACGCCCTCGCCCGCCTGGACGATGGTGCCCGCCATCTCGTGGCCAAAGATGCGGGGAGCGGAGTGCGAGCCCATGTGGATCTTCTTCAGATCCGTCCCGCAGATGCCGCAGGTGGCCACCTTGATCAGCAACTCGCCGGGGCCGATCGTGGGCACCGGCACGGTTTCCACGCGCATGTCGTTGATGCCGCGATAGACCACGGCGCGCATGGTGGAGGGGATTTTCGATTCGATCCGGGTTTCAGGGTTTGAGGTCTGAGTCGCCATTCCGATTACCGACAGCTCCTGGTCTATCCAGATTTTCGAACAGGGACTCCCTTATGGCCTGGGAAGCCTTCCTACTATTCTGACCCATATGGATGAGTTCGAGCCAGAACCAGGGACCAAGAATGACAAATAGGATGAATCGGGCCATCTGAAACTGTCCCTGGGGCGAGATAAAGAGATTGAAATCAGGCAGATTGTCGGTGAGTCCGTCACTGACTCCTTTGATGCAGCTGAAGGGAATTCCGCGCATCGCAGCCAGCCGGGCGACGGCGGCTGCCTCCATGTCCACCAGCCCGGCGTGATAAACCCCGGCCAGGCGCCGCTTCTCGGCTGCATTGGCAACCTTCGGGCTCGTAACCAGCCACAATCCAGGGCTCCCCACCTGAAACAAATCTGGGTGCCCCAGGTCTCGATTTTGAGACCTGGGAGAACAATCAGCCGGGTGCCCCACCCTCGCGACGTCTTTGTTTTTGTCGCTAGGGTGGGTCTGCATCCCCACTTCCCTTTCCGGTCCTGCCAAATCCTCCGCCTCAAATCTCTCCCCGGTCCGCATGTCGATGACGCCGGCCACGTTGTAAGCCCGTCCGCGCACAAGCCGCTCGCTCAGCGCCCCAGCCCAGCCAACCGAAACCACCCGGTCGATGGGTCCATCCTTCTCGACTTCGCTGAAGGCGCGCGTTGCGGCCTGCTGACCCGCGCCCGCGCAGGCTGCCACCCACTCCCCCTCATCGAAGCACCAAGTCCAAAGGTCTACATTGTTGCGCCGCTCGTGCTGCCAGCCCTTCACCAGTGGCTTCAGCTCCCCTGACATGGCGGCGATGATGGCTGTGCGGGTCATGCTGGGGTCAATCAATCCCTTTCAAGAACTCCTCGCGCCTAAATGAAGGTACTGGAAGCCATTCCATAACCTGGTTTTGAAAGGGCACGACCGGGGAGCCGGGGTACCCCCTGGGTCGGGGCCTGGTCGCGTGCCGCAAATGCCGCAAAATGAAAGTGGGCTCTAGTGTCATGAGTCAAAAGTTCCCATCACAAATCGAACCGGCAAGACTTGCGGCGCCGCCTTGCCATTGCAGTGAACGACGACTGAGGTCTCATCCCACCGCACCATTCCGCTGACTTGCTGACTCGCTATTCCCGCGAAGCGGGAGCTGACTTGCTGCCGTTATCCAAAGACTTCAACCAATTTATGCGATGAACTTCAGATTCACCACACTAGCCCCTACGGAGACCTTCCACGACCTTGAATCATAACCCTGCCCCCTTTCCGCAACCCGCAAATCCCGCACTATTCACAAAACAACCATCGCCCGATCCCTACTGCGCATACCCATGCGCCCTGAACCACTCGATCGCCGCGCGCATGGCCGGGTAAACAGGCATAATCCGAAATCCAAGTTCCTGTTGTGCGTGGGCGCTGGAGGCATACATCTTCTTGCGCCCCATGCGAATCTCTTCCAGCGTCGCCCTCGGCTCCTTGCCCCTGATCCGCCCCGTAATCCACTCCTCGAAAAATGCATACGTAGCGGCGACGGCGAAGGGGATCTTCACCTTGGGCGACGGAATCCCGGTAATCGCCGACATCTTGTCCAGAATCTGCTTGAGGGTCAGGTTTTCCCCGCCCAGAATGTAACGATTGCCAGACGTACCCTTGCTGAGTGCAGCCACGTGCGCGCGTGCAACTTCGGCCACGTCGACCAGGTTAAGGCCGGTGTCCACATACGCAGGAAACTTGGCGTTGAGGAAGTCGACAAAGATTCGGCCGGTGGGCGTCGGCTTGGCATCGTTGGGGCCGATCGGTGTGGTGGGGTTGAGAATGATGACCCGCTGTCCGCCGCGCGCTGCGGCGATGGCTTCCTGCTCGGCCATGAACTTCGACCGCTTGTAGTGGCCCACCATGTCGGCCAGCGAAACCGGCGTGTCCTCGTTGATGACAATCCCATCTGTCCTGAAGTGCATGGTGGCCACCGAGGACGTGTAGACGGCGCGCGGCACGCCTGCCTCCCGGGCCAGGCGGAGCAATTCCCGCGTCCCGTCCACATTGGCGCGATACATTGCCTTGGGGTCGGGAATCCACAGGCGGTAGTCGGCGGCCACATGGACCACGGCGTCGCAACCGGCCAACGCCGGCCTCAGCGACTCCGGCTCGGCCAGGTCGCCCACATGCGTCTCGCCCGGGATGCCTTCGAGATTCGCCAGATTGCTGGTTTTGCGAACCAGGAGCCGCAAATCCGCGCCCTCGGCGGCCAGCGCAAGGGCCACATGGTGGCCTACAAAACCGGTCGCGCCTGTAAGGAAGACCTTCATGGCAGAGATCAGGGTTCAGAGATCAGTTTACGCGCCGCGCGCGTTTTCGCTGAGTGAGCGAAGATCGCGTGACGGGCTGGACTTATTCTAAGCGCTACAGCGGGGAGGTACTGCGAAAGACTGGCCCTCGTCGGCGATTTGCAGGCCGGGCAGTTGGTGAATAATGCAAATTTGCATTATAATAGGAACCAGCGGAAAGGCGGGTTCATTCCCATGGCCACATTGACAGTTACCGAGCGGGGGCAGGTCACGTTTCGGAAGGATGTGCTCCGGCATCTCGGCGTGAAACCGGGGGAAATGATTGAGCTTGAGTTGCTGCCGGAAGGGCGGGGCGTGCTCAAGGCCGCGCGCCCATCTGGTTCGATCGATGGCTTCATTGGTATCCTTGCCGGCCGGACGAAGAAGATCGCGAGCATCGAGGAGATCAACGAGGCGGCGGCAAGGGGTTGGGCCGGCAAAAGATGAAGATCACGGTCGATACGAATGTACTGGTTCGCGCGGCAGTGCGCGACCATCCGAAACAGACGGCTGCGGCAACTAGGCTTCTGAGGAATGCCGACGTTGTCGCCGTTACGCTGCCAAGCCTATGCGAATTTGTCTGGGTACTCGATAGCGTCTACAAGTTCTCGCGACAAGAGACTGCGGTCGCGATCGAAGCCCTCTGCAATTCCGCGAATGTCGCGCTGGACCGTCCAGCCGTTGATGCAGGATTGGCGGTCTTGAAGGCAGGAGGAGATTTCGCCGACGGCGTGATTGCTTACGAGGGACGGTGGCTGGGCGGCGAGACTTTCGTCTCTTTTGACAAAAAAGCCGTTTCGTTGATCGTCAGGCAGCGACTAAAGGCCAAATTGCTGGCCTGATCTGGAGCGCATCCCCCAGGGCGACCTCACTCCAACGCATCCGGAACCAGCGCAATGTTCTTCTCGCCGGCGGCCTTCTTCTCGTTGTAGGCCTTCACCCAGTCTTCCCAGTGCTTGCCGGCGGCGCGGTCCTTGCCGCTGAACTCGACGCGAGCGATCTCGGAATAACTCACCTTGCGCTTCTCCGGCGAACCGGGCGTGAAGTACTGCAAGAAGGATTCGCCCAGCGTGGGGCCGGTTTGGCAGTTGAAGATGTAGGCCTCGATACGCTCGCCATTCTTGAGCGTGAGCGTCACATCGCCGCGATAGTCCAGGGCTTTTCCCAGAGCCTGGCGCAGGTCATCGTCGCTGGCCAGCTCGGGCGCCCAGCCCTCAAGCGCTTGATGCTCGGTGCCGGGGGCCAGTTCCAGCGCTTCCACCTGTTCCAGCGTGTACTTCAGCACCTCGGCGGTCATGCGCGCGTCTCCTCGAGTTCGCGGTCGCGGTGATCGATCTGCACCAGAGGAGCGGGCCCATGCGGCGCGGACTCGTTGAGCAGATTGAGCGCGTGCTGGTCGGGATATCTGCTGAAGGTGCCGCGAATCATGCTCCAGAATCCCTTGAGCGAGCCAAATCCATCGATCACAGCCGAGGGCTCGTATCCGCAACTGACCATGCAGTTGGCGCATTTGGGATTCCCGCTGGCCACGCCGTACTCTTCCCATTTTGTGGTTTCGAGCAGCTCCTTGAACGTCTCCGTGTATCCCTCCTGCATAAGGTAACAGGGTCTCTGCCAGCCGAAAATGTTGTAAGCCGGCGAACCCCACGGCGTGCACTCGTACTTGCGGTCCCCCATCAGGAATTCCAGAAACAGCGGCGACATATTGAACTTCCACGTCTTTTTGCGATTCGAAAGGATGGCGCGGAACAGACGCCGCACGCGTGCGCGGCCCAGAAATCGGTTCTGATCCGGCGCCTTGTCGTAGCTGTAGCCGGGCGAGAGCACGATGCCCTCCACGCCCATGTCCATCACCTCATCGAAGAAGGCGCGCACGCCGTTCGGATCGGTCCCGTCAAAGAAGGTGGCGTTGGTGGTCACGCGAAACCCGCGCTTCACGGCCTCCTTGATGCCCTCGACAGCAATGTCGTAGCCGCCCTCGCGGCAAACTGAAAAATCGTGATGCTCGCGCTGCCCATCGAGATGAACCGAGAACGTGAGGTACTTCGACGGCGTGAACTCCGGCAGCCGCCGCTTCAGTTCGAGCGCGTTGGTGCAAAGGTAGATGTACTTCTTGCGCGCGATCAGGCCGTTGACGATCTCCACGATCTGCGGATGCAGCAGCGGCTCGCCGCCGGGAATTGAGACCATGGGCGCGCCGCATTCCTCAACCGCGGCAAAGCACTCCTCGGGCGTGAGCTGCCTTTTCAGGATGTGGGGCGGATACTGCACCTTGCCGCAGCCGGCGCAGGCCAGGTTGCAGCGGAAGAGCGGCTCCAGCATCAGCACCAGCGGATAGCGCTTGGTGCCCGACATCCGCTTCTTCACAACATAGGTGGCAACCGTCCACATCTGTGAGATCGGAACAGCCATCGTTAAGTTAACCTCCAGCGCCGATTGCAGCGCGTTCCATAAGTAAAGTTCGTAATAGCAAGCTCTTAGCTCTTGGCTTCCGGTCCCTGGCTTCTAGCGAAAATCCAAACTTCCCTAGAAAATGCTGGGTGCCCCAGGTCTCGTTCTTGAGACCTGGGAAACCAAATATCTACGCGGTCGTGGCACTAAAAGCTAATAGCTAATAGCTGCTTTTCCGTTCCATGGCCCGCCGGTAGCTCGTTAGTGCCAGCAGCGGGAAATAATCTCGGTAAATGGTGTAAGCCAGATAAAAGACTCTGGGGAAGCCAGTTCCAGTGTACAGCGCCTGGCGTGTAATGCCTGAGCCTGTGCTCTCGTCCCAACTGCCGTCGGGCCTTTGCCGCGTCAGCAGCCAGCGAACCCCCTTGGCCATCGAATCAGACCGGTCGTCGCCCGCGGCCAGCAATCCCAGCATCGCCCATGCCGTCTGCGAAGGCGTGCTCGGGCCTATGCCGCGCGTGTTCGGATCGTCGTAGCTGCCGCAGGTTTCGCCCCAGCCGCCATCGGGATTCTGCACCATGCGGATCCACTCCGCCGCCTGCTGAATCTGCGGCTCAAGATGATCCACGCCGATAGCATCGAGCCCGCGCAGCACCAGGAACGTCCCGTAGAGGTAATTCACGCCCCAGCGGCCGAACCAGCTTCCGTCCGGCTCCTGCTCGCTGAAGATGAACTTGATGGCCTTCTCTACGCGCTTGTCCGCGCGCGTGTACCCATAGCTGGCCAGCATCTCCAGGATTCTTCCCGTAATGTCCACCGTCGGCGGATCGAGCATGGCGTTGTGATCCGCGAAGGGAATGTACTGGAAGATCATCTTGGTGTTGTCTTTGTCGAAGCTGCCCCAGCCGCCGTTGCGGCACTGCATGGCCAACACCCACTCGATGGCCCGCTCCGCCACCTGGTGCTGGTAGCGCTCGCGCGGATTGTCCACCTTGTTCAGCGCCAGCAGCACCTGCGCCGTGTCGTCGGTGTCGGGATAGAACTCGTTGTTGAACTCGAAGTACCATCCGCCCGGGATCGGCCGATGCGTACCTTGACCGCCCAGTCGCCCTTGTGGCGGACTTCCTTTGACAGCATCCAGTCGGCGGCCTTGATCAGGCGCGGATCGTTGCGCGGCACCCCCGCCTCTCCGAGAACAAAAACCGCCTGCGCCGTGTCCCACACCGGCGATACGCACGGCTGCATGCGGAATGTCGGCTCGGGCAACTCGGCGTCGGCGCGCTGCTCGATGCCCAGCTTTTCAAACTCGTCGCGGGCGCGAATCACCTGCGGATCGTCCTCGGAGTAACCCAGGCAGCGCAGCGCGATGATGGCGTTCAGCATGGCCGGATAGATGGCCCCCAGCCCGTCCGTCATCTCCAGCCGCGCCAGCATCCATTTCTCCGCCTTGCGCAGCGCCAGTGTGCGCACCGGGCGAAGGTGAACCGCTTCCGCCCAGTGCATCATCCTGTCCAGCACAATAAAAAAATTCCGCCAGGAGACGATTCGACTTGCGGTCCATGCGCAGGCGCAGGATCGAGTTGGCGCGCCCGCCCACAAACAACTCGTCGATCCCCTGCTCAGCCGGAATCTTCTTGTACGGCTTCTTGGCGTAGATAATGGCCAGCGGCACCAGAATCGAACGCGACCATGACGAGATCTCGTAGATATTGAAGTAGAACCAGTTCGGAAACAGGACGATCTCCGGCGGAATGGCCGGCACCGCATCGTAGTCGTACTGGCCCAGCGCGCAAAGATACATCTTGGTGAAGGTGTTGCACGCCACCACGCCGCCATGCGCCAGAATCCACTCGCGGCACTTCGCCAGCCTTGGGTCGTCCGCGCCCACGCCCATCAGCTTGGCTGCAAAGTAGCACTTCACCGAAAGCGAGATGTTGCCCGGCCCGCCGGGATAGATGCTCCAACTGCCATCCTCGTTCTGGTAGCGCATCATCTCGGTGAATGCGCGCTTCAGCCGCCCGGATCGCCGCTCTCCAGCAACGTGTGCAGAAAGATGTAGTCGGCCTCGAGCATCGAATCGGCCTCGAGTTCGCCGCACCAGTAGCCCTCAGGATGCTGCCGGGAGAAGAGAAACTCCCGCGAGCGGACCGATGGCCGACTCCACATCCGCCAGGTCCGCGTCGAGCCGGCCAAATCTGGGCGCCGCGGATTGTGTCTTTTGCTGCTCTAGACTCATGCGGTTCAAAACGCCTCAGTTCCTTCAGGAAAAATCAAAATCCAATCACTTTCATGGTGCCGATTGCACCGCATGCCGCGAGCCTTGCGCATCGTACTTTGATTCCTCGCCCAGAGTGCCGCAGACCTCGATCTTTGAAACCCGGGAATCCAATTCACCGAACCGGCACAGGCTCTTCCCCGCCCGCGCTGCCAATGGCCTGCACAATCTCCGGGGGCAGGCCGAAGCGCACATTTTCCGGCATCACTTCTACCTCTTCGACGCTTGTGAAGCCGTTTTGACGCAAATAATTGACCACGTCCTCGACCAGCACCTCGGGAGCCGAAGCCCCTGCCGTCACCGCAACCGTATTCACGCCAATCAGCCACTCCGGGTTGATGGCCTGCGAGTTGTCGATCAGGTATCCGATGGTGCCCAGGTTGCGCGAAACCTCCACCAGCCGGTTGGAGTTGGAGCTGTTGGTCGAACCCACCACCAGCACCAGCCCGGCATTGTGCGCCACGTTGCGCACCGCCACCTGGCGGTTCTCCGTGGCGTAGCAGATGTCCTGGGAGTGGGGGCCGACGATATTCGGAAACTTCACCTTGAGGGCGTGGATGATGTCCCGCGCCTCGTCCAGCGAAAGCGTGGTCTGGGTCAGATAGGCCACGCGGTCGGGATCGGGCACCTCAAGCGCCTCGACCTCGGCGACGTTCGAAACCACCTGGGTCACCTCGGGCGCTTCGCCCAGCGTGCCCTCGATCTCGTCGTGGTCGCGGTGGCCGATCAGCACCAGCGAGTAGCCCTGGCGTGGCAAACTTGACCGCCTCGATGTGGACCTTGGTCACCAGCGGGCAGGTGGCGTCAATCACCTTCAGGTTGCGGCCCTTGCTGATCTCGCGCACCGCGGGCGAAACGCCGTGGGCCGAGTAGATCACGCGCTGGCCGTCGGGCACGTCGTCGATTTCATGAACAAAAATCGCGCCTTTTTCCGCCAACTCATTCACAACATAGCGGTTATGGACAATCTCCCGGCGCACGTAGATGGGCGCGCCAAAGGTTTCCAGGGCGATCTTGACGACGTCGATCGCGCGCACCACTCCGGCGCAAAAGCCTCGCGGCTTGAGCAGCAACACCCTCTTCTGGCTGGGGGAAGTCCCGGCGGCGTTACCGTTGGAGATGGATTCGAGCACAGTTGTAGTCACATCTCCCAGTATACCAATCGCCGGGCTCAAACGACAGCAGAGGGTAATGGGTCAGTTTGAAGGGTACGGGCTTCAGGTGAAGGGTACGGGCCTTACAGGCTGCGGAAAAACTCAATACGGAGGGAGGCGGGGGTTTCAACCCCCGTATAAAGCCAACAGAATTTTCGCGGGCTTTAGCCCCGGAAGCACGCTTTTCGCCGGGTTCCTCGATACCGAGAGCTTTTCCGCAACCTGTTCAGCCCGTACATGAATCTGGCAACATGAACGCGGGCTTTAGCCGCTGAGGGAATGCTCCTTCAAACTGACCCACTACCCAGGAGAGAGCAGCAGGGGGTGCAGCCTTATGCAACAGCAACGCGCCGGCTAACTCGCCGCATTTGTTCACCCTGTCAACTTCCCGCTCCGAGTTTGCGAGCAGCGGTCACAATAGCTCTGTAATTGCACTTACCCTGCGCCATCCTTAGTTATGAAAAAGATTCTGCTCGGCCTCGTGCTCCTCTTCTGCTTCGCAATGCCTTACGCGGTGCAGGCGCAGGTAATCGTTGTGGTTCACCACCGCCACCATTACCACCACCATCATCACCCCTATCTCTTCCTCAACCAGTAACCGGCTGAGAATCCCCTTGTCCCACCCTTGCCGCGTTCGTTTCCTCAAAGAGAAACGTCAGGGATGGGGCCCCCGGTTTCGATTCCATCCATCCCCACCCCAACTCATCAATCACCCGCAAGGGCCTCAGTTGAAGAGTACGGGCCTCAGGTGAAGGGTACGGGCTTCAGCCCGTACATCAAATCAAGCAATAAAAACGCGGGCTTTAGCCCCTGAGGGAATGCCAATCGGGACCGGCAACAGCTCATGCTTGACATTAAGGAGCCTCGTGCTACCATTTGATTGAGGTTAATCAATATTCATCAATGACCACGATCAACCGGCTCCCCATCACCAAGGCGCGCATCAACCTCGGCCAGATCGCCCGGCGGGCGCACAACGGCAATGAGTACTTCATCCTGGAAAAGGACGGCATTCCCGTCATCGGCATCATGGCCGCCGATGAACTGGAAGACTACCTGGAACTGCGCAACCCCAAAGTCAAGGCCTCAATCGCGGCAAGCCGCAAGGACCACACGACCGGCAAAACCCGGCCCGCCGTACAGCTGATAACTGAATTGAAGCGCAGCAAAATCCGAAAGAACGCCTGATCGGATCAAACCAGCGCAGGCTGGTTTGAATCGAGGGTGCGCACGTTCACTTTCACCTCGACCCGTGATCCCAAACGGTTGATGATCGAAACCAGGCGATCGAGCGTGAACCGGCTGAGGTCGGCGTTTCGAATGCGGGAGAAGTCGGCCGCGGCAATGCCTGTCCGCGAGTGGGCGGCGCGAACGGTCAGTTCCTCACGGTCCAGCATCTTAATAATTTCAGCGGCGAGAATGGCCTTCAATTGCTCAACGTCGGGACTCGCATGACCCAGGTCGCGGAAAACGTTCCCGCTGCCGCGTACCACTTCAATCGATTCGCTATTCATCCCAACACCTCCTTAAGTCTCTTCAGCCGGCCCCCAATCAATTCGATCTCGTGCGGCGGGGTCTTGATGCCTCGGGTCGATTTCTCCTGGAAGGCGTGAAGCACCCAGATCTCGTCTCCAAACTGCGCAGCGTAGACCACGCGAAAGGCGTTTCCGCGAAACGGCAGAGCGATCTCAAATACCCCGGAGCCCAGCCCCTTGAGCGGCTTGGCGATGTCGGCCTTGCCGCCCTCGGCCGCAATGCTCAAGGCTGTCAGGCAGATGGTCTGCGCTTCCTCCGGGAAGCTCTCAAAATCCTTGCGGGCGGCCTTGATCCACGAGATAGGCCGCGTCTTCCTGGTCATCGGCTGGTTACCGGCACTACGCAAGTAGTGTAGTCATATTTGACAACATATGTCAAGGTAGGTCAGGTGTCACTGTTTGGATCCGTGCCCTCCCAGGTCCGGAAATCCGCACGTGGGGCACCCAAATTCCTGCCCTTGAGGCCTTTGTGGAAACTGGGGTACTCGCCAGGTACCCGATCGAGAAGGCTGGCCTCTCGCAACCAGATGATTTGAAACAGCGTCTCAGTCCTTCAACCTCTCGATTTTAGATGATTGCATCGTAGCAAACAAAAGGCGAAACCTCGCGTTTGCTTTTTCATCCGCCGCATCGCCTGGCTTTTCCTCAGACGGTCTGGATTTCAACCGGATTTCGGGCGGAGTGCGAATTACACCCGGCGGCTAGAATCAATCTAGCCATGGCCGAGTTCACCCACCTCCATCTGCACACCGAATACTCCCTCCTCGACGGCGCCTGCGACCTCTACAAGCTCGTCGATCGCGTCGCCGCGCTGGGCCAGAAGTCTGTCGCCATGACCGACCACGGGAATATCTATGGAGCTGTGCACTTTTTCGACGCCGCCAAGGAAAAGGGCATCAAGCCGATCCTGGGCTGCGAACTCTATATCTCAAAAAACGAAGACCACCGCGCGCCGGGCGAAGGCGACGACAACAACCACCTGTTGGTGCTGGCCGAGAACGAAGAGGGATACAGAAACCTGATCCGGATTACTTCGGAGGCCTCGCTGCACGGTTTCTACAGAAAGCCCCGCGTCAGCAAGCGTTACCTGGCGGAACATGCTGAGGGCCTGATCGGGTTCTCCGGCTGCCTGAGCGGAGAGCTGTGCGAGCACCTGGTGGCCGGCGAGTACGAAAAGGCGCGCGCGGCGGCCGTGCAGTACCAGGACATCTTCGGCAAGGGTAACTTCTATCTCGAAATTCAGGACCAGGGCCTGGAGCAGGAAAAGAAGATTCACGAGGCGCTCTTCCGTCTCGAGCGCGAACTCGATATTCCGCTCGTTGCCACCAACGACTCGCACTACCTGTGCGGCGAGGACTCGCAAGGCGCACGACGTGATGCTGTGCGTGCAGACCGGCTCCAAGGTCCACGACGCGGAGCGGCTTCCGCTTCGACAGCGACCAGTTCTTCGTGAAGAGCGCCGGCGAGATGGACATGATCTTCAAGGATTCGCCGGCGGTGTTGCAGCGGACCATGGAGATCGCCGAGCGCTGCAACCTCAAGCTGGCCAAGATCGACAAACCCTTTCCCGAGTTTGCGGTGCCTGAGGGACACACCACCGACAGCTACTTCGAGGAGGTCTGCCGCACCGGTTTCAAAAAGCGGCTTGAAACCGCGGTGCGCCAACTCGAGTTGCGTGGAGTGCTGCGCACGCCGCTCCACGAGTACCAGGCGCGCCTGGAGCGCGAGATCGGCATCATCAAGCAGATGAGCTACTCGGGCTACTTCCTCATCGTCTGGGACTTCATCAAGTATGCGCGCGACCATGGAATTCCCGTAGGCCCGGGGCGCGGATCGGCGGCCGGGTCGCTGGTTGCGTATTCGATGGAGATCACAAACATCGACCCGCTGCAGCATGAACTGCTCTTCGAGCGCTTCCTGAATCCGGAGCGCGTTTCGATGCCGGATATCGATGTGGACTTCTGCATGAACCGCCGCGGCGAGGTCATCGACTACGTAACCAGCAAGTACGGCCGCGAACAGGTGGCGCAGATCATCACCTTCAACACCATGGCCGCCAAGGCCTCCATCAAGGATTGCGGCCGTGCGCTCGACATGCCCTATGGCGATGTTGACCGGATCGCGAAGCTGGTTCCAGCCACGGTGGGCATGACCCTTGACAAGGCTCTCGATGAAGTTCCTGATCTCCGCAAGGCCTACGACAACGACGCACAGATTCGCGAGTTGATCGACACAGCGAAGAAGCTCGAAGGCCTGGTGCGCGGTTCCGGTGTTCATGCCTCGGCGGTGGTGATTGCGCCCCGTCCGCTCACCGAGCTGGTTCCGGTGGCCAAGACCAAGAACGACGAAATCGTCACCGCCTACGACATGAAGGCCATCGAAAAAATGGGCCTGCTCAAAATGGACTTTCTGGGCCTCACCACGCTGACGGTGATCGACGACTGCCTCAAGCTGATCGAGAAGACCCGTGGTGAGAAACTGGACATCGAAGCAATTCCGCCCAGCGACGAGGAGACATTCAAAAAAGTGTTTCACTCCGCGCTCACCTCGGGCGTCTTCCAGTTCGAGTCGAGCGGAATGCGCGACGTGCTGCGCCGCTACAAGCCCGATTCGGTCGAGGATCTGACGGCCTTGAACGCGCTTTACCGGCCCGGGCCCATCCAGGGCGGAATGATCGACGACTTCATCGAGCGCAAGCTCGGCCGCCGCAAGGTGGAGTACATGCTCCCCGAGCTGGAGAGCATTCTCAAGGAAACATTGGGAGTCATCGTCTACCAGGAACAGGTCATGCAGATCTCCAACGTGCTGGCCAGTTACTCGCTCGGCGAAGCGGATATCCTGCGCCGGGCCATGGGCAAGAAAGACGCTGAGGAGATGGCCAACCAGCGGGATCGCTTCATGAGCGGCGCCGCGCGGCTCGGGCACGCCAAAGAAACAGCCGGCGAACTCTTCGACCAGATGGACAAGTTTGCGGGGTACGGCTTCAACAAGTCACACTCGGCGGCATACGCGCTGGTGGCCTACCAGACGGCTTACCTGAAGACGCACTATCCGGTTGAGTTCATGGCCGCATTGCTGACCTCGGAGACATCGAAGCCCGATAGTGTCGTCAAGTACATCGGCGAGTGCCGTGAGATCGGTATCAGCGTCGAGCCGCCGGATGTGCAAATTTCGGGCGCGCAATTCACGCCCCATGGCGAGGCCATCCGGTTTGGCCTTGCGGCGGTGAAGAACGTGGGCGGGAACGCGATCGAATCGATCCTGAAGGCGCGCGAGGAAGCGGGCGGACGATTCAAAAGCTTTTGGGAGTTCTGCGAGAAGGTTGACCTGCGGGTGATGAACAAGCGCGTGATTGAGTCGCTGATCAAGGCCGGCGCGCTGGATTCGCTGGGCAATCGCGGGCAGTTGATGGCCGCCGTTGACAAAGCCATGGAACGCGCGCAGAAGGCGCAGAAGGACGCGGCGCAAGGACAATCGGGGCTGTTTGGCCTCTTCAACGAAGCGCCCGCCGCGGGCCGCGGCAACGACGACCTGCCCCGCGTGGCCGATTGGGAGGAAAGCGAACGGCTGGCCAATGAAAAGGAGGTGCTTGGCTTCTTTGTCTCCGGGCATCCCCTGGATAAATACGCTGAAAAGCTGCGCAATCTGACCGGAGTGATTACAGCCGCCGAGGCGCTGGAGCGCAAGCCGCCGGAGCGGCGCTGGGGAACGCAATTGGACCCCGCGGACGAGATACAGGTGGCGGGGATGATCCTGGGTTTGCGCGTGCAGAAGAGCAGGCGCGATCAAAAACTCTATGCCCAGGCAACTCTGGAGGACGCGACCGGAAAGATCGACCTGATCTGCTTCTCGCGTGATTACGAGCGGCTGCAAGGCCAATTGAAGATCGAGGCCCCAGTGCTGGTGCGCGGAGTGCTCATGGGCGACGAGGATGCCGCGCCGAAGATTTCCGTCAGCTCCATCCAGGCTCTTGAAGAAGTGCAGGTCAAGCTGCCCGTGGGCGTGCGTATCCGCATCAATCTGGACCGCGCCACTGAAGAGTTGTTCGCTGGCCTGAAGAGCGCCGCCGACGCCGCCCCGGGACCGGGCAAGGTCATGCTGCATTTGGAGAGGAAGGGCGAGTACACGGTGATCCTGGAACCGGAGGGGATGAGCGTGGCCGCGGATCGCGGCTGGGTCGAGCGCGTCGAGGAGCTGGTGGGCAAGGGGTCGGTGCAGGCGCTGGGATAGTCCCGCCTATGCGATCAATTCAACCAGATCGCTGAATTCAGGGCCAGCCAGGCTCTTGACCGCTCTGTCCAATGTCGCAAGTTTGCCGCCATGCTGCCTGGCAATGCCGAGCAGGTAGGCGTCGGTAATCTGCTTGGGACCGTACATGCGGCGCTCGAAGGGCGCAGTAGCTTCAAAGTAGCTGATCGTGGTGGGCCAGAAGGTGTGTCCGGGCCACTTGGTAAAGTCCAGCAGCAACTCACGGGCATCGCTGAGCGTGAACCGCTTGCCGGTAATAGCCTCAGAACTGGTAATACGCAAAAAACCTGCCTGGGTGAGGGAGCAGGTGGCGAATGAAGCTTCGGCGTTTGCCCTGAACCATGCTCGAACATTTGCTTGTTCAGTATGCAGGGGCCAGAGCAACGGTATCAGCACGTTGGTGTCGAGCAAATAGTTCGTCACCACGGTTCGTTCTCAGCGCGCAGGATATCTTCGGTGGTGATCCATTTTCCATCCATGGGTACGTCCGCCGTGGGAAAGCCGTCTACATATTTGATCCTGGGGGGCCGCGGCTCGGTACGCTCGATCAGTTCTGAAATGGCCTCGCTCATCGACAATCCCGTTGCCTGCTGGAAGCGTTCCACGATCTCCATGGCCTCCGGAGAAAGCGCAACTGTCGTTCTGTGGGCGGCAAGCCTTGTTCTGCCTGGCTTTTCCGGCGGCTTGGCGCCTAGGTCAGACGGTAACCGCTTCGAATTTGCTGCCGCAGTGCCCATAATCTCTGTATGATACACTTTTAAGAAAGGATATGCAATTGTTATGATTTTGATGCAAAGAACGCCAAAGTTGCATCAAACAAGGGAGCGCAAGTGCAATATCGCCGACTGGGCCACGGCCCGCTTGAAGTCTCGGAGTTGAGTTTTGGCACCTGGCTGACCGTGGCTGGCGGAATCGGCCGGGAGCAGGCAATTCGCTGCATCCATGCGGCCCTGGACCATGGGATTACGCTCTTCGATACGGCCAACCAATATGGAGCAGGCGAGGCTGAGCGAGTGCTGGGCGAGGCCCTGCGCGGCTTTCCGCGCGATCGCTACATGATTGCTACCAAGCTGTATTTTCCGGTGGGCGACGAGCCGGATCATGGGCTCTCGGCCGCGCAGATCGAGAAGCAGCTCGACCGCTCCCTCCAGCGGCTCGATGTGGACACGATCGATCTTTACCAGTGCCACCGCTTCGACAAGGACACGCCGCTCAATGAAACCCTGGCCGCACTCGACCGCGCCGTGAAGTCGGGCAAGGTGAGGGCCATCGGCTTCAGCGAGTGGACCGCGGAGCAAATTGATGCCGCGACAGCAATTGCGGGCGAAGGCGGATTGATTCCCTTCTCTTCCAGCCAGCCGCAGTATTCGATGCTGTGGCGCAGGCCGGAGGCCGCGGTGTTTCCGGCCTGCGCCCGCCACGGAATCGGCAACCTTGCCTTCTCTCCTTTGGCGCACGGCGTGCTGAGCGGAAAATACGCGCCCGGCCAGCCGCCTCCGCCGGGCAGCCGCGCCGCCAGCGATCAAATGAATGTGTTCATGGAGTCAGCCGGCCGCCATTACCGGTCCGATTTCCTGCTTGAGGCTGTGGCGCAACTGAAGCCGATAGCGGCCGGCCTGGGGCTGACCATGGCGCAGATGGCGCTGGCCTGGGTTCTGCGCAGGCCTGAAGTCTCTTCGGCAATTATCGGCGCATCCCGCCCTGAGCAGATCGAGGACAACGTGCGCGCCGTCGGCGTCAAGCTGCCGGCAGAGGCGCTGGACCGCATCGATCGGGCGGTCGGCGGGGTCGCGGTGCGCGAGTAAGATCGCCACGCCGAATCGGCAGCATCGGTTCCCATTCTGCATCTCTCAAAAGAATGTCTGCACCACATCGACCACTTGAAACTGCTCGTTCAGCACCGGCAGAACGCGCCACTTGTCGAAGGTCAGGCACGGGTGCGAGATATCGAAGCCGATCATGTCGCCGACGAGCAGGCTGTGCCGCGCGTCGATTTGCATGTATGCATGCTGGTCCATCATTTTGGTCAGCGACCAATGCGGAGGAGCCGGTTTGGGCGCTCGCTCTCCCGGCCTGTAGTGCAGCTCCGGCGTTGGCAGGCCGGAATCGAACGCGGCATCGCGCTTGCCCAGCCCGACAATCGCCTTATCCGCTTCCGGGATAGATTGCACGTAAGCCCACACTTGGAGCGCCGGCCGTAGGCCGGAGCGCATCCTTTGCGCGATAGGGTTATGTTCCAGAATCCTGGCCTGCGCCTTGCGATAGGAACCAACGTCGTGGGTGAGATAGCAACCTGGGCGCAGAACGATTTCGACCGTGTCGCCGAAACCCGCGGCGGAGAACTCCTCGGCTACAACGTCGTACCAGGCCGAGCCGGCGCCGGAAAGCAGAATCGGGGCCTGCTGAAACCGCTCTTCCGCCGCGAGCTTTCGCGTAACCTCGACCGCCCTCAGCAGAAACGCGCGAATTGAAGATTCCTCCTCCAGAACGCCCTCGTACATCTCCACGCCACAGAGTGCGATGGACCGGCTCCAGCGGGCGAGCGCGGCCAGCACCATCTGTAATTGTTCCTCATCGCGCACGCCGCTGCGCCCGCCCGTCACGCCTAACTCGAGCAGCACCTGCAGCCGCTGCCCGCGCTTGGCAAAAAACACTCCCAACTGATCCACCTGCTCCGCCGAATCGACCAGGCAATAGTATGTGAAGCCGGGATCGTCGAGAAGATGCGAAACGATAGCCATATTCTGCCTGCCGATAAGTTGGTTCGCCATCAAAATCCGGCGCACTCCATGCCGCCAGGCAGCCAGCGTCTGGTGCGCGGTGGCCAGCGTGATTCCCCAGGCGCCTGCCTGCAATTGCATCTGAAACAATCGCGGAGCCATCGTGGTCTTGCCGTGGGGCGCCAGTTGAACGCCGTACGCGCGGATGAATTGCTGCATCCATTCCAGGTTGTGCCGCAGCTTGTCTTCATAGAGCACAGCGCAAGGCAGGCTCAGATCTTCGTTGAGCAGATTCCAGCCGAGCGCGGCAATCTCTTCGGGTTCGAGCGCTCCATCCAGCAAGCCCAGGCCCTTGTTCAGGGGAGAGATGGCGGAAGTCGCGGCTGTGTGCGCGGAACCTGGCTGGCTCATCGTATGAACCTCCGTGAGGCTTCAAAATGAAGAATGTAATGGATGGAGAACACGCAATGCATATAGCCTATATCCTGGCGGTGCATGGATGACCGGTTGCGATATCCTGATCCGAAACGCGAGAGTCCTCGACGGCAGCGGCGCAGCGCCTGAGCGCATGGACGTGGCTGTTTGCGGTGACCGCATTGGCGAGGTCGGACCAAAGCTCGAATGCAAAACGCAGGCGGCCATGGACGCGGATGGCCTGGCGCTGGCTCCCGGCTTCATCGACGTTCATACCCACGACGACACCGCCGTCATCCGCACTCCCGCGATGCTGCCCAAGCTTTCGCAAGGCGTCACAACCGTCATTGTGGGCAACTGCGGCATCAGCGCTTCACCGGTAAAGCTCCGCGGCGAACTGCCCGACCCGATGAATCTGCTCGGTGACGCGGACGCGTTTCGCTATCCGGCCTTTGCCGCATATCTGGCTGCAATCCGTGAGGCGCAGCCTGCGGTGAACGTTGCTGCGCTGATTGGCCACACCGCCCTGCGCAACAACCACATGGACCGCCTGGACCGCGCCGCGACTGCGCCTGAAATTGAAGCCATGCGCAGTCAACTCCAGGAGGCGCTCGATGGCGGCGCGCTGGGATTGAGTTCCGGCCTTGCCTATCTCTCAGCCAACTCGGCCACGACCGAGGAGGTGCTGGCCCTGGCGCAACCGTTGGCTGCCGCGGGTGCGGTATACGCCACCCACATGCGCAACGAGGCCGAAACAATTCTGGATGCAATGCGCGAGGCCTTCGAGATCGCGCGCCTGAGCCGCGTGCCCGTGATTGTCTCTCATCTCAAGTGCGCGGGCATCGCCAACTGGGGCCGTAGCGGCGAGGTCTTGCAGGCTCTCGAATCCGCGCAGCGAACCGCAAGCTGCGGGCTGCGATTGCTATCCCTATGCTGCCGGTTCCAGCACCCTGGACCTGCGCCAGGTGGATGAACGCGTCAAGATCGCGATCACCTGGAGCACGCCGCATCCTGAAGTTGCGGGGCAAACACTGGCGCAGATTGCCGAGGGCTGGAACCTGAGTCAGGTGGATGCGGCGCGGAAACTGCAACCGGCCGGAGCCATCTATCACAGCATCTCGGAGCAGGACATGCGCCGTATTCTTGCTCACCCGGCGACCATGATCGGGTCAGATGGTTTGCCCAACGATCCAAGGCCGCACCCTCGCCTGTGGGGAACGTTTCCCCGCGTCCTGGGGCGTTACAGCCGCGATGAGAAGCTGTTCCCGCTCCAGGAAGCGATTCACAAGATGACGGGAATGCCGGCCCAGCGCTTCGGCCTCGCCGGCCGCGGACTGATCCGCAAGGGCTATGCCGCCGACCTGGTGCTCTTCGATCCCGAAACCATTCTCGACACCGCCACGTTTGCCGATCCCATACGCCCGGCGAAAGGGATCGCGGCCGTGTGGGTTAACGGCGTTCTCTCCTATACTGCAAAAGGAGCGACTGGGGACCGCGCGGGACGCTTTCTCCCCCGCGGCAAGACAGCATGGACTCCAGTAACTCAATATCCGTAACTCAATCGGTAACTCGAAAAGGAAAAAGGAGCGCGGGATGAGAATCAAGCGGTATGGGGTGGAGGGCGGCAAAGGCGCGGGAGGCCAGCATCTCCCCTTCGCGCGCGCGGTTGAGGCCGGCGGCTGGCTCTATGTTTCGGGGCAGACTCCGATGCTGAATGGCGAGTTAGTTGCGGGTAACATCGTTGCCCAGTCCCGTCAGGCGATCGCAAATCTTCTGGCAATTCTCAAGGAAGCCGGCTACGGATCCGAGCATGTTGTGCGCTGCGGCGTCTGGCTTGACGATCCGCGCGATTGCTCCTCGTTCAATTCGGTTTTCAAAGAGCATTTCGGCGTCCATCCTCCCGCGCGCTCCTGCGTTGTATCTAGTATGGTCGTCGATTGCAAGATTGAGATCGATTGCGTGGCTTATAAGGATCCCCAAGAATGATCCAGGAACTATCGATTCTCTTTTCAGTTTCCTCCTCAGTCGTTGTAACTGGATCGGCGCCGGAGTTATGCCCATGATTGATTCTCACAGCATGTTTTTACTGGTTTCGGCGCTGCTCTCGGTCATTGGTCTGATCGTGCTGATTGCCGTCGTCAAGCTGAACCCGGTTATTACTCTCTTTCTCGCCGCGCTGGCGCTTGCCATCGTTACCGGCATGCCGCTTCCTACCGTCATTCATTCCTTTGAAGTCGGCGTGGGCGGAATTTTGGGACATATCGCCATCATCGTGGCTCTGGGGACGATGCTGGGCAAGATGATGGCCGAGTCAGGCGCCGCGGATCAGATCGCGCATACGCTGGTCCGTGTCTTCGGCGAAAAGAATGTCCCTTGGGCAATGGTCGTGATCGCGCTCCTGGTCGGCCTGCCCGCGTTTTTTGAAGTTGGCTTCGTGTTGCTGATTCCCATTTTGTTCACAGTCGCGCGGCGAACCGGAACATCGCTGGTGATGGCGGGCCTGCCCATGGTAGCCGGACTCTCAGTGGTGCACGGGCTGGTGCCGCCGCATCCCGCGGCCATGCTTGCAGTAACCATCTTTCACGCTGATGTGGGCCGTACGATTCTTTACGGACTGCTCATCGGCACCCCCACCGCGATCATCGCCGGACCGCTCTACGCCAAGCTGATTGCGCCGCATATCCATCTGCCGGCGGAAAATCCCATGGCCGACCAGCTCAGCAGCCGTGATGAGCGTCGCAAGCTGCCCGGCTTCTGGCTCAGCGTGCTCACCATCGTGCTGCCGGTTTTGCTCATGCTGATCGGCAGTTGGGCCGACACCTTCTCCGCGCCAGGCAGCACCTTGAACAGCGGCTTGCGCCTGGCAGGCAACGACGATATGGCGTTGCTGATCGGCGCGCTGCTCAGCTTTGTCACCCTCGGCACCATGAGGGGATTCTCGCGTGAGACCATCCTGCGCTTCAGCACTGAGTGCCTCGGTCCGACGGCGGCAATCACGCTGCTGATCGGCGCCGGCGGAGGTTTTGGGCGGGTCTTGCAGGATTGCGGCGTCTCCGGCGCCATCATTGTGGTCGCCATGAAGAGTCACGTCCCCCTCCTTCTCCTGGCCTGGCTGCTGGCCGCGGCCTTGCGCATTGCCACTGGCTCGTCGACCGTTTCCATGGCCACCGCTGCCGGCATTGTGGCGCCCATCGCATTGCACAGCACCGGCGTTCATCCCGAATTGCTGGCCATTGCTACGGGGGCCGGCGCTCTCATCTTCTCCCACGTCAACGACGGCGGCTTCTGGCTGGTGAAAGAGTATTTCAATATGACCGTCGGGCAAACCATCAAGACCTGGTCCATGTGCGAGACCATCATCTCCTTTACTGCGCTGGGTTTCACCGCCGTTGCATGGCATTTCGCGTAACTAACTACGACCGGCGCCATGAGTTACAAGGATCGCAATTAAGTAACCTTTGAGTCTGTGCTTTGAAAGGGCGCGGCCGGGTACCGGGGAACCCTCTGGGTCGGGTGCCGCATCGCCCAATCAGAGCGTGTCTGTGTTTTGAAAGGGCGCGGCCGGGTACCTCTGGGTGCCGCGCCGTAAATGCAGCAAAATGAGCGCGGGCTTTATTGAGGACTGCATAAGTAATGTCCGGACAAACGCGCCGGAGGCGCAGAGTTGGTTAGCCCCGCGCTTCAGCGTGGGGGAAAGGGATTCCACAAGCTCGTTACGGAGTCCCGTAGGGACGGCGCAAGGACATTATTTATGCAGGAACCAATAGCCCCTGAGGGAATGAAGGCGCAGCATTCGAACTTGATCAAAGGTTCCTTAACCTGAACCTGAACTTTGAAGTAGGATGAAAAGCATGACTGACAGAATCTACAACGCATACTGGTCGCGTAGAAACTTCCTGAGAAGCTCGATAGCTCTCGCGCTCGCGCATTCCGCGCTGGGAACGGCCCAGGAAGCCGCCGGAACCTTGAAGAACGGTAAATTGCTGGCCTACGCCGGCACTTATACAAGCGCTGTGGATGGTGGAGCAAATGGGGAAGGAATCTATATCTTCGAGATGGATCCTCACACCGGCGAGTTATCCAAGCGGAGATTAGTTGCAAGAATCCCAAACCCTACATGGATCGTCATTCATCCTTCGAAGAAGTATCTCTACGCCATCAACGAAGTTACAAATTATCAAGGCAACAGCGGCTCGGTGTGCGCTTTCTCGATCGACCCTGCAAACGGCGATCTCACCTTGCTCAACACGGTAAGTTCTGAAGGCGCGGGCCCTGCGCACATGAGCCTTGACGCTCAGGGAAGATTTGCATTTGTAGCTAACTACGCCGGCGGAAGCATTGCCGTGCTTCCCATCCTGCCTGGAGGATCGCTGGGCGCGGCGGTCGACGTGCATCGCGACAGCGGCTCTCTCGGCTCCGCGCACGCCGCCGACGCCCCGCGCGGCAGCTTTGCCGTCAGCGGCCACAATGCGCCTCACGCGCACATGATCTCCGCCGATCCCAATAACAGATTCGTACTTGCAACCGACCTGGCGCAGGACCGGATCTATGTTTACCGCTTCGACGCCGCGACCGGAAAGTTGACTCCACCTATCCCAACGCCCTCCGCCCCCGCTCCGCTTTTTGTTTCCCCGCCCTCCGGCGACGGTCCGCGCCACTTTGCCTTTCACCCCAACGGCCGCTGGCTGTATCTGATGAATGAAGAGGCTTCGACAATCGACTTTTTCCGCTACGATCCTGAAACCGGATCCCTGTCCCCGCGGCAATCCATCTCCGCACTGCCCTCCGGTTTTGCCGGTACCAGCTTTGCATCGGAGATCGTGGTGTCGCCGGATGGAAAGTTTCTTTACAGCGCCAACCGCTTACACGACACGATTTCCATCTGCGCCATCTCGTCGGACGGCCGGCTGAAGCTGATCGGCGAGACTTCCACCATGGGCGATTATCCCCGCCATTGCCGCATCGACCCCAGCGGGAATTTCATGTTTGTGTGCGCTCAGAAAAGCGACTGCATTACCTCGTTCCGGCGCAACCGCGATACCGGCCTGCTGGCCTTCACGGGCCTGTACGCGCCGGTAGGTAGCCCGGCAATCCTTACCTTCCTGGCCTAGAGCAACCCCGGATGGCCGCAGCCTCTACCGTTGGCAGAGCTGCCTTGCCCATTGGCGAACCGCCTCGGGACAGATCGCCTGTCCGCCGGCTTCGCTTGCGGCCAGTTGCACCGCGAGGTTTCCAATGGTGGAGCTCTCCGTTTCGCCAATCTCGACCGGCAGGCCGGTGCGCTGTTCGGTAAGTTGGACGAGCAGCTTGTTGCGATTCGCCCCGCCCAGCATGTGGATGGCGGTGAGCCTGCGGTCCAGCATCTTCTCCAGGCTGGCCAGCGCGGCGGCGTAGCGCACTGACAGGCTCTCAAAGATCACCCGCGCAAAAATCGGCTCATTCCCGGCCACGTCGGGAATGGGATCGAAACCAAGCCGGGTCAGCTCATTGTTGATGCGCTGCGGCATTTCCGTGTCCAGCATCAAGGCCTCGGCGTCCATGTCGAGCAGCCCCGTGGAAACATTGCATGCCGCGGCCTGTTGAACGATATCTTCGATCTTCCAGCCGCGGCCCTGGGCTTCCCATCCATCCATGCACTGCTTGAGCACCCACATGCTGTTGATGAGGCAGTGGAACATCAGGTCGCCGGTGGCCGCGCCCAGGTTGGTGTATCCGGAGTCGAAGGCCGCGCGAGTGGTCACCGGGACGGCGGTCAGCGTCCCCACCAGCGACCAGGTGCCGGAGCTGATGTAAGCGGCGGAGCTCAGGTCGGTGGGAATGCCGGCGATGGCTGAAGCCGTATCGTGGCAGGCCGGAACAATGAGCTGGGTTTCCCGGTAAGCGTCGAGCGCGGCCAGCGGCCCCTGCAGCCGGCCTACGACGGTTCCGGCGTGAACCATGGGCGGCGCGGCTTCGATGGGAAGATCGAACTCGCGGAAGACTTCAGCAGACCAGTCGCAGGTCTTCAGATCCACCAGCCCGGTGTGGGTGGCCTGCGTGTACTCTGAGACCCGGCGCGCGCCGAGCCAATAAAGGACATACTCGGGCATCATGATCCAGGGCGCATGGGGGTCGATGCCGGCCGCGGGATCGGCAAGCAGTTGATACACAGTGTTCAGGCGCGTTGGAAAGGCGCCGGTGCGCTGGTAAAGATCAAAAGGCGCGATGACCTGGTCCGCGGCCTCTTTGCTGGTGATGGTTCGTTCATCGCGATAGCAGAATGGTTCTCGCAGCGGACGGCCATCGGGGGCGAGGCGCACGTAATCCACGCCCCAACTGTCCACGCCGATTGAGGCAATGCCTTCCGGAGCTGCTTGCGCCGCCTTGCGCAGACCCTCTTCCAGGCCGGCCAGAATGGTATCGAGGGACCAGTGGAGCGTAGCGCCGCGATGGACCGGGCCATTCGGAATGCGGTGGACAACTTCGATCGACGGTTTCCCGTCGTCCCAGCGGAGCAGCGATACGCGGCAGCTCTCCGCGCCTAAATCAATTGCAACACGGGCAGGTTCTTGCATGACAGCAGGTCAATCTCCGTCTCTTGATTAGTCCGTTGAAACTCATCGTAAGAACGCTTCGGCAAGACCGCCGTCCACGGGTATCAGGTGGCCGGTGGTGCAGCGTGAACGGGGGCTGGCCAGAAACAGGATTGCCTCTGCGCAGTCGACCGTTTCGATTGTCTTTTGCGTCAGCGTGCGCTCGGCGTAGAAGCTGGCCAGGCGGCCGCGTAGCTCCTCGTCGCTGAACGAATCCTGGAAAGGAATATTGTACTTTGTCAGCGAGGCGATCACCCGTTCGCGCGGAAACATTTTGGAACCTTTCACCACCGCGGCCGGGCTGATGCCGTTTACCCGCACGTCGGGCGCGAAGTCCACAGCCAGTTCGCGAATCAGGTGTGAGAGCGCGGCCTTGCTTACGTCATAGGCCTCGCTGCCCTGCTTTGAAGCCACCGCGTTGGCCGAGCTGGTAAAGACGATGGTTCCATGCAGCCCCTGCTCCGCAAAAATCTTGGCCGTTTCGTCGGCCAGCAGAAAATTGGCGGTCACATTCACTTCCAGCGTGCTGGCCCAGGCGGTGTCCGGGACCACGGCGTCGAGCGCCGACGGAAACAGGGCCGCGGTGTTGATCAGTATGTCTACGCCGCCAAAAGCAGCAACCGTGGCCTTGAGCACGCCGGCGATGGATTCGCGGCTGCAGATATCCACCCCGGTGCTGACCACCTGTTCGGCGCAGGCAACGGCTTTCAGTTCCTCGGCGACACGTGCGCTGCCGGCCTCGTCGCGGTCGGCAATCATCACGTGTGCACCGCGGGCTGCAGCCATCTGGGCCACCTCGCGGCCAATTCCGCTGGCCCCGCCCACCACCAGGGCGACTCGCCGGCTGAACTCCTTTTCAGCGGGCTGGCGGCGGATCTTGGCCTCTTCCAAAGCCCAGTATTCGATGCGGAAGGCCTCCTTGGCGGGCAGCGCGACGTAGTTCGTGAACACCTTGAAGCTGGACGGATCCATGCCTTCAGGGCACTGCGGAACCGTTCCCTGGACTTCGCCTTCAGCCAGCAGGCTGGCGCCCTCCATCACGTGTATGGCGTTGCTATAGAACTCGCCGGTGATCCGGGCTTCGGTCTTGTTCTTGCCAAAGCTGAACATGCCCAGGCCGGGTATGAGCACAACCGTAGGACTGGCATCGCGCAGGGCGGGCGAATCCGGCGTGGCAAAGGCCTTGTAATAGGCGCGGTACTGCTTGCGGTACTGGGCCAGCGCGACGATGATCTGATCTTTAAGTGAAGCCAGATCGGCGCCCGCTTCCCAGGCCACGAACAGCGGCCTGATCTTGGTGCGGATAAAGTGATCCGGGCAACTGGTGCCCAGGAAGGCAAGCTCTTTGGCGTGGGCCGAGTTGACGAACTGGAGCACGTCGGCGGCGTCGCTGAAGCTCGCAATCCAACGCCGCTGCGCGCTGATGCGTCCGCGCAGAAATGGCGCAATCTGAACTGCCAGGTCCTTGCGATCCGGCCGGGCGGGAATCACCTCTCCGCCGAAGCGCGCATTGCCCTTGGCGATTCCGTGACGCTTGATGAACTGGCCGATCTGGTCGATCGCGTTGATGGTATTCAGGTAGCACTCGCGCTGCGTCCGGCCCCATGTGAACAGCCCATGTCCACCCAGAAGGATGCCGTCGCAGCCGGGATTTTCCTGAATGGCGCGCTTCATCATCATGGCCAGCTCAAAGCCGGGGCGCTGCCAGGGCAACCAGACCAGGGAATGACCGAACTCGCGGTTGAACTCCTGCATCTTGGCTTTGCCGTTGGCTGATGCGGCCAGGGCAATGCCCCAGTCGGGATGCAGATGGTCCACGTGCGGGAACGGAAGAAACCCGTGCAGCGGCGTGTCGATTGAAGCTGCCACGGCATTGCCGCCAAAGGCGCAAAGCGGGTACAGGCCGGCCATGTCGTCTTCGCTCTCCACGCCCTTATAGCTATGTTCCAGGGCCAGCAGCTTTTGCTGGTAGAGAACAGCGAAGCCGGTGCGCTTGATGCTGCCCAGGTCGCCGCCCGAGCCTTTCACCCACAGCACCTCCACCGGCTCGCCGGTCAGGGGATCGACATCGGCGATCTTCGAGCTGGTGTTGCCGCCGGCAAAGTTCGTGATGCGCAGGTCGGAGCCCAGCAGGTTTGAGCGATAACGCAGAAGTTCGGCTTCGTCGAGAGTGTCAGCTACGCTGGGGTCCCAGCGATCCTCAAGAAAAGCCAGTGCAGGGGAAGAGAGCGCTGCCTTGTTCATGCATACCAGTCTAATACTACAGTTGCAAATCGAAGATTCCGGAGGGATCAGCGGGCTTCAGCCCCCATGAAGTCAAAAGAATCTACGCGGGCTTTACAGGCTGCGGAAAAACCCAATCCGGAGGGAGGCGGGGGTTTCAACCCCTGCATAAAGCCTGCAAAACCAATGAGGGCTTTAGCCCCGGAGGAACGTTTTTCGCCAATTTCACTCGATACCTCGAGTTTTTCCGCAGCCCATTCAGCCCCCTGAAAGAGTGCGGATGTGCGGGGCCTTCAGGCCCGGGCCTCTGCGCGGGCTTCAGGTGAAGGGTACGGGCTTCAGCCCGTACGTCAAATCGAGCAATAAAAACGCGGGCTTTAGCCCCTGAGGGAATTCGGATCGCAATGGTGAACTATCTCAAATAGTCGCCCGGAAAACGCTCCATCGGCCTCACCCTTAGGACATTTCTTATGCAGCGTTCAATAGCCCGTGCATAACCTCGGTACAATCGACGAAGGTTTCCTTCTCCAAACTCACCCGCTACCGCTCTCCTCCTCTATCCCGGCCAGGACCAGGGCTTTCCGCGCCGTGCCCAGTGCTCCCTTTTCCGCGGAAAGGGTTTCCGGGGTTACCGCCCGGTGACGGACGTAGTTGTAGGGGGGGACGATGTTCCCGCGCAACAGGGCAATCCCCAGCTGAATGAGGCGGGGACCGTAGGTTTCCACCTCGTGGGAGATGGAACCGATGAGCGCGCTCTTGCCCGAGCGCATCTCCTCCAGCACCTCCGGAATGCAGTCCTGTCCGGCGATGGCAAAGTCCTGCTCACATCCCGCCTCCCGCGCCGCATCCAGCACCCCCAGGGCGCTGGAGTCCGTCGTCGCGGTCACCAGGATGCGCTCCCCTGCGTGGTGGCCGCGCAGAACATCCTTCATGGCCTTGCGGCTGGGTTCCCTCATGCCCCGGCCTTCGATATAGAGGAACTTGTCGGGGGTCAAATCGGGGAACCCTTCGCGAATCGCGTCGAAGGCGCCTGTAATGCGGCTCTGGACAAAGCTCCCGGCCTCGCTGAAGCCCACGCCGATCACCCGATCGACGCTGCCCTTCCACTTGCGCTGTGCGTGCTGGGCCAGCAGGGCGCCCACTTCATAGCCTGCCTCGAAGTTGTCCACCCCGAAGTAGGTGGAATTGGGGTGGGGCACATCGATGGCAATCAGCGGAATATCGGCTCGCTTGAAGATGTGGGCAATGCGCGGAGCAACCACCTCTTCCACCTGGAATTCGAGGACCAGGTCCACCCTTTTGGTCACGAACTCCTCGGCATTCTGGATGGCGACGTCGGGGTCGTAGCGGTTATCCAGCACCAGCAACTCCACGCCGGAAGCCGCCGCAGCCGCGGTCACGCTCTGCGCCACCGCCACTGAGAACGGCATATCGGCGCTCTGGACCGCAAAGCCGAAGCGCAAACGCCGCGGCCGGGAAACCAGCCGGTACTGCCCGTTTTGTGACTGGGCCAGGTAGCCGCGGTGTACCAGCGTCTTGAGAATGCGGTAAACGCTGGTCTTGGAGATGTGCGTCTTCTGGTACACATCCTCCAGGGTTAGAGGGGCATGATGCTGCTCAAGCAGCTCAATTACATCGAGCGCCTTTGACAGAATCGGAATCAGATAGAGCCGCTTGATCTTTGTCTTGGCCAACAGCTCATCTCCCTTGCTGCAAATCGGTCAACATGAAACCAGGCCCAATCGTTTTCCATTCCTCAGGCGTAACTGCTCACGGCTGAGGAGCGGCTTCCCCGCTCGCGGCCGACGCGCTCCACATAGCCGCTGCCGCGAAGAGCCGCCAGGGGGTCGGCGGGCAGGCCCCGCGCTTCCCGCCAGGCTGCAGTCAGCGGGCGCACGTCCTCCCAGAATGTCCCGCGGAACAACTCCTCGGCCGCCACCAGGTCGCAGGATTGCTGAAGATGGGACAAGCGCTCGCGATCCACGAGCGCCGCCTTCAGATACAGCTCCTGGGCAGCCACTACCGTCTGCACCATGGCCTCCATCTTGCCCTTCAGGTTATGGCTCTGGTCGATCATGTAGGCGATGTTCATTTCCAGTCCGTCGTCGGCCGCGGCGTGGATCTCATGGAAGATGCGGAAGATCTGGTAGGGATCGATGGAGCCCAGCGTCAGGTCGTCGTCGGCATAACGGCGATCGTTGAAGTGGAAGCCGCCCAGCATGCCGGTGTGCAGCAGCCAGGCGACGATCTGCTCGATGTTCTGCGCCGAATAGTGATGCCCGGTATCGACCAGTACGCGAGCCTGAGGCCCCGCCTGCCGCGCAAAGTGAGAGGACATGCCCCAGTCGGCGATATCGGTGTGATAGAAGGCGGGCTCGAAGGGCTTGTATTCCACCAGCAGCCGCTGCTCGGGCCCCAGGTGGTCATGGGAGGCGCGCAGAGCCTCTTCCAGCCAGCCGATGCGCTTGCGGATGCTCTGGGTGCCGGGATAATTCGAGCCGTCCGCCATCCACAGGGAAATGTCGCGCGAGCCCAGCGCCTTGCCGATCTCGATGGAATCCAGCATGTGGTCCAGTGCCTGCTCGCGGATAACCGGCGAAGGATTGCAAAGCGAGCCGTACTTGTACTCCTGGTCCTGAAACAGGTTGGGATTGATGGAACCCGAGCGAATGCCGAAATGGCGCTCCAGGGCCTGCACCACGGGCACGTCGGCCAGGCCGTTGGGCAGGTCCCACAGCACGTGCAGAGCCAGCGTGGGCGTAGCGCCGGTGAGACTGGTTCACCTCGGCCGCGTCGGCAAACTTCTCCTCGATCGTGGATGCGGCTGCGGCCTGCACAAACTTGCCGAAGCGCGTGCCGGTATTGGCGAATCCCCAGGAGGGAATCTCGATCTGGAAAGAGTCCAGAGCCTTGAAAGCACGATCTAAAGTTGCGGAATCCGAATTGCTTCATGATTGGCTCCTCTTGCCGGGCCCCTTCGCCCGGTTTCAATTCAATTCTTGTCTGACGCTCTGGTCATGAACCAGGATCACGTGCAAAAACCGTCGGTCCGTGCACGCCCTTGATGCGTGTCATTTCAATGTCTGCCGTGGCGCTGGGCCCCGAAATAAAAGTGGCGAGCGCCGGCGGCTGCTGGCAGCGGCTGAAGTACTCAGGCAATGTCTCCACCACCTGGCTGGCGTGGAGGATGCAGAGATGCCAGTCGGGCAGCAGGGTCAGCACCCGGCGTCCCTCGGTGGCGGAGTGGTGAAGTACGATGGTTCCCGAATCGGCGACCCCGCAAGAGGCCGCGGTAACCACGCCCTCGGCCTGCTCGATCTCCGCGGCCGTCAGTCCGTGGTCGATTTTCCATTCGAATCCGCTGACCAGCCACGCGGCCGGCAGTCCGGCGGGGGCAACGAACGTGTGCTTGCCGCTCGATGCAAGTTGCGCGGCGATCGTGGCTGCAAGTTCGTCCGGCGTGCACTCAACCACTTCGGCATCGTATTCGCGCAGCCGCTCGATCATCAGGTAAACGCAGGCCTCTCGGCTGAGCCGGCCACCGCGAATATACCCGCGCGGCAAGGCCGCATAAGCGTCGGCAAGTTCGCCGGGACCTTTGGCGGCAGAGCGCGTTGCGCCGCGGACGCGGTCGAGAATCTTCTGCCTTGACCTTGTCCCGCTTGCAGAGGCACGCTCATTTTGCCTCCTTTTGCGCGCGCCGCCCACCAGCCATGAAAGGTCTGTCTGGGAAGGCCGCGCAGGTCGCGCGTCTGGGTCCATTTCGCGCCCACGCTGGGCAGCGAGTGAATCCACCCGTCCTTGCGCGTGAAGATGCGCAGGCCGATGCGGCCGAAAAACTGCGCAGTATGAAAAAGCCACGCCCTCGCAAAAATGAGATTCGCAATCCGCAGGCCCACGTACATGGGGTCGAAGAATTTCCCCAGTTGCCGCCGCTCCTGGTTTACAACCTGGGAGCGCAGTTCCAGCAGCACCTCGGGAATATTGATCTTGACCGGGCAAACTTCATAGCAGGCGCCGCACAGCGAAGAGGCGTAAGGCAGCGTCTGCGCATGGTGCATCTCGCATCAGTTGCGGTGTCAGAATCGCGCCGATCGGCCCCGGATAGACCGAGCCATAAGCGTGCCCGCCCGTCTGCCGATAGACCGGGCAGGTATTCATGCAGGCCGCGCAGCGAATGCACCGCAGTGTCTGCCGCTCGGTCTTCTTGCGCCAGAATCGACGACCGGCCGTTGTCGAGCAGAACCACGTGGAAGCGCTGCGGCCCATCGCCGGGCGTCACGCCCGGTCCAGAGCGAGGTATAAGGATTCATGCGCTCGCCGGTAGCCGAGCGAGCCAGCACCTGCAGCATCACCTCCAGGTCCTGGAAGCGCGGCAGCACCTTCTCGATGCCGGCCAGCGTAATCATGGTGCGCGGCAGGGTAAGGCACATGCGGCCGTTGCCTTCCGACTCCACCACCACGACCGAGCCGGTCTCGGCCACCAGGAAGTTCGCTCCGCTGATGGCCGTCGGAATGTCCAGAAACTTGCGGCGAAGATAGTGGCGCGCCGCCGCCGGTAAGCGCCTTCGGATCGTCGGAGAGATCCTTCAGTCCCATCCGCCGCGCAAATATCTCCCGCACCTGGCTGCGATTCATGTGCAATGCGGGCACAACGATATGCGAGGGCTCGTCTTCGCCGAGTTGCAGAATGATCTCCGCCAGGTCGGTCTCGTACGCGCGGACGCCCGCAGCCTCGAGGAACGGATTCAGCCGAATCTCGGCCGAGGTCATCGTCTTGATCTTGATGACTTCCGAGGCTTTCTCCTCCCGCAGCAGTTCGAGAATGATCCGGCGCGCCTCTTCGGCATCGGCGGCCCAGTGAACCGTGCCTCCGGCCGCCGTGCAGCGGGCTTCAAACTCTTCGAGATAAGCGCCCAGGTTTTCCAGAACATGGGTGCGAATAGCCGAGGCCGCCGATCGCAGCTCCTGCCAGTCGGTCTTCTCCGCCACCAGCTTGCCGCGCTTGGCCTGAATGACGTCGATGGCGTGGGCCACGTTCTTGCGCAGTTGCGGATTGCGCAGCACCGGCAACACCGCCTGCGGAAACGGCGGCGCGTGCGCCGGGTCGAGCACGGGATGGTAAGCCGGGTGGCTCATCCCAGCGCCTCCGCCGGTACCGCTTCCGTGCTGGCCAGAATCTCGGCCAGGTGAATGGTTTTCATCCCCGCGTATTGCCGGTGCATGGCCCCGCCCAGGTGCATCAGGCAACTGTTGTCGAGTGCGGTGCAGAATTCGGCCCCGGTAGCCACGATGTCCTGCAGCTTGACCGCCATCATGGCCGACGAAACCTCGCCGTTCTTCACTGAGAACGTCCCGCCGAAGCCGCAACAGCGGTCCAGGTTGGGCAGCGGAACCTGTTCCAGTCCGCGCACCTTGTCCATCAGCCGCCAGGGCCGGTCGCCAAGGTGCAGCGCGCGCAACCCATGGCAACTGGCGTGGTAAGTCACGCGGTGCGGAAAATAAGCGCCCACATCCTCCACTTTCAGCCGGTCGATGAGAAACTCGCTCAACTCGTACACCCGTGGAAGCAGGGCCGCGAACTGCTTCCGCAGTTCCTCGTTGCCCAACTCGTCAAAGAGTCCGGGATATTGATCCCGAATCATCGCCACGCACGACGATGAAGGAACCACGACGATCTCAGTGTCCTGGTAGAGCTGAACAAAGCGCTTGGCCTGAGAGAACGCTTCCCCGCGAAAACCCGTGTTGGCATGCATCTGCCCGCAACAGGTTTGTCGAGAATGGAAGTCAAGTTCCACTCCCAGCCTTTCCAGCAGTTTGACCACTGCGCGGCCTGTCTCCGGAAAGAGCGTGTCGTTATAACAGGTAATGAAGAGCGATACGTGCATATGTGAAACCAGTTTTACAGAGCGAAACCATGAAAGCGAATAATATAAGATAAGAAATCAATTGTCTATTGCAATCTCTGCTTTTCTAATACCACAGCCGTAAATCGAAGATTCCGGTCTAATACTACAGCCGTAAATCGGAGATTCCGGTCTAATACCACAGCCGTAAATCGAAGATTCCGGTCTAATACTACAGCCGTAAATCGGAGATTCCGGTCTAATACCACAGCCGTAAATCGAAGATTCCGGTCTAATACTACAGCCGTAAATCGGAGATTTCCGGTCTAATACTACAGTTGTAAATCGGAGATTTCCGGTCTAATACCACAGCCGTAAATCGAAGATTCCGGAGGGAGCAGGGGGCTTCAGCCCCCTGAAAGAGTGCTGATTTGCGAGGCCTTCAGGCCCGGGCCTCTGCGCCTTTTTCCGCGAATTGACGCAAGTACAACCGTAGTACTAAGAATCTGTCCAAGAACCTGGACTTCGGTGAAGGGTACGGGCTTCAGGTGAAGGGTACGGGCTTCAGGTGAAGGGTACGGGCTTCAGGTGAAGGGTACGGGCTTCAGGTGAAGGGCACGGGCTTCAGGTGAAGGGTACGGGCTTCAGGTGAAGGGTACGGGCTTCAGGTGAAGGGCACGGGCTTCAGGTGAAGGGTACGGGCTTCAGGTGAAGGGTACGGGCTTCAGGTGAAGGGTACGGGCTTCAGGTGAAGGGTACGGGCTTCAGGTGAAGGGTACGGGCTTCAGGTGAAGGGTACGGGCTTCAGCCCGTACATAAACCCAACAAAATGAGTTGGGCTTTAGCCCCTGAGGGATATTCTCTCCCCTTATCTCCAAAGCCTTTTCAGACTTCCTGAACCGGTTCTGAAAACCCGCTCTCGCGATAAACCGATTTTTGCCGCGCGATCTTGCCCCTTGACCTCCGTGGATCCTCTCGGCAACAACCCTCTGTTCGGCAAAAATCGGCTGTGGCCCTCGCTGCGCTCTCCGGCCGGCAGTCAACCTTCCCGGATCGATCGCGTCTAACTAACTTGATTGCTCGCACTGTTTCTGTCGTCGGATGCCGATCTTCAACCCGGTTTCTCTAGCGGCTTCATATTGACGTATTTGAGTGGTGCCAATTGCACAGACAAGGATGGGGCCGGAGTCTTCCCTTTAAAGAAACGTTCCCCATGAGCAAATGACGACGGACTCTGTAAGCCAAAGAGCTGCACCCACCGTCTCAATGTGCAACGCAAGGTTATGAGAGCATTGACATCCAGATCGACAATGCAGCGCTGTCGAGCAGTCTCGTGTTAGAAGCTGTTTCATAACCTTGCTTTGAAAGGGCGCGGCTTTACGGGCTGCGGAAAATTCGATCCAGCGGAGATTTTCGGAAGCTTTGTACTAGGGCAAGACCGGGGTACCCTCTGGGTCGCGTGCCGCAAGCGCGGCAAAATCGACGAGGGCTTTATTGAGGACTGCATAAGGGATGTCCGGACAAGCGCGCCGGAGGCGCAGAGTTGGTTAGCCCCGCGCTTCAGCGTGGGGGAAAAGGGATTCCACAAGTTCGCTACGGAGTCCCGTAGGGACGGCGCAAGGACATTATTTATGCAGGAACCAATAGCCCCTGAGGGAAAGATCGAAAATGACGAACATTCGGTTATGAAGCAGCTTCTTGTCAGTTTTTTCGTGTGCAACCGCAACTTTTCTCGCTTTCCGGGGTTTTCTTCGAAGAAAGGGTTTAGGCCTACAAGCATGGCAAATCCGCGTAAGCTCCCCCTCTGTGTACTAGTCAGTGCATTGCTTTGCTCCACGGCACTTACGGCACAGCAATTCGCGCCCAAAGTACGGATCGTCGACCGCATCGATGAAACCAACCTGGTAACCCTCAAGGGCAACACTCACCCGTCTGCCAACGCGAAAAACGATGCCGGGCGTGTGAGCCCCGATCTTCCCATGACCGACCTGATCCTGGTGCTCAGCCGCGATCCGGCCCAGCAGGCGGCGTTCGATAAGTTCGTGGCCGGCCAGTACGACCCGAACTCGCCCAACTACCATCAGTGGCTAACTCCGGAGCAGGTGGGCGCGAACTTCGGCCCTTCCCAAACCGATATCGCCACCGTTACAAATTGGCTCACCGGGCATGGATTCTCGGTTACCCAGGTGACCAACGACCGATTGTCCATCCGCTTCAGCGGCACTGCATCGCAGGTTGAAAGCACCTTCCACACCGAGATTCACAATCTGGTGGTGAAGGGCGAAGCCCACATCGGCAACATGAGCGACCCGCAGATTCCGGCGGCGCTCGCGCCCGTCGTGGTCGGCATAAAGTCTCTGCACAACTTCTTCCCCCGGCCCCTGCACCACGTGGGCAGCCTGGTTACCAAGGACAGCAAGACGGGGCAATGGGCGCGAATCACCGGAACCGCGCCCGCGGCCTCCAGCCTGGGCGCAGCAGCCGCAAGTTCCACTGCGGGAAGCACGGCTCCGCGCACCTTGTTGGGCGCTGCGGCAACGGGTTCAGCAGTTGGCGGCGGCGTCAAAACCGCATTCGCGGCCCGCCCGCAGTTCGGCATCAGCGGGACCTCAAACGGGTCTCCCTACTTGGTGGAAGATATCGGGCCATATGACTTTGCCACCATCTACAACGTTATTCCCCTGTGGAATGCGGGGATCGACGGAACCGGGCAGACTATCGCCATTGCGGGAACCAGCAGCATCGTCCTCAACGATGTGGCCACCTTTCGCAATTTCTTCATGCCGAATTACACCTCGACCCCCGCGCCCATACTGATCTCCGGCAACAGCTCGCCTCTCACTGTTTGCACAAGCACCACCGGCGCCTCTCCGTATCCGACCGCGCCGTGCACGCTCGACGATCTGCTCGAAAACTCACTCGATGTCGAGTGGTCGGGCGCAATCGCCCCCAAGGCCCAGATCGTCCTGGTCGCTTCCTATCCAAACTCGGCCACCGACGACAACCTTTTCGATTCGGAGAGTTATATCGTCAACAATCTCACCGCTCGCATTATGAACGTAAGTTACGGCGAGTGCGAACTGGGCGTCGGCACTGCCGGCAACGTACAGTACTACAACCTGTGGCAGAGCGCAGCCGCCGAAGGTATTGCGGTGTTTGTGGCCTCCGGAGACTCGGGTGCGGCAAGCTGCGACGCCGGCGGGGATGCGCAATACGGAGTGCCGTATCTCGCCGAATATGGCCTTTCGGTGAGCGGGCTGGCCTCCACACCCTACAACACTGCTGTCGGCGGCACCGATTTCAACTGGTGCCCCCTGCCCTCCTCGAACAATTCGCCGGAATGCACGGCTGCGCCCTATTGGAGTTCGACCAACACCTCAAACTACAGCGCCCTGGGCTACGTTCCCGAGGTTCCCTGGAACGACACATGCGCGAGTCCGGTGGTGCTGCCCTACATGAAATATTTCTTCAGTCAGGTACTCACTGTCTCCGACGCCGAAACCGGCTGCAACGCTTTTGTCGTGTACGCGAATGAGCTTCAGCAGCAAGGTTTTGGCAGTCTCCTTTACCTGGTCGACACCGTTGGCGGCAGCGGCGGCGCCAGCGGCTGCGTGGTCAACGACGGCAGCACTGTCGCCAGTTGTGCCGCTTCGACCACCAGTACAGGCTCAACCTATGGGTCGATTCGCCTCGTCAATGACGGATGGCCCAAACCCAGTTGGCAGACGGGCGTGGCCGGCATTCCCACGGACCAAGTACGCGACCTTCCCGACGTGAGCTTCTTTGCCTCTGACGGATCCCTCTCCAGCAGCGCGTACCTTATCTGTGTCTCCAACGCCACCGTGGATTCTCAATGTTCCTATTCTTCCAGTAGCGAACCGGTTGCGGAGGAGGTGGGCGGAACTTCGGTTGCGACCCCGGCCATGGCGGGGGTGATGGCGCTGATCAACCAGAAGACCGGTGCGGCGCAGGGAAGCCCCAACGCTGAGTTGTACAAGCTGGCGGCCAAGCAGACCTATTCCAGTTGCAGCGCTGAAAGCGTCACGGCGGGCAGCGCCTCTTGCTACTTCAACGACATCGATACGGGCACAAATGCGATGGCCTGCGATTACAGTGCCTCCGTTACAACACCATCACCCAACTGTAACCGCATTCACTCCACGGATTATGTCGGCATTCTTACCGGCTACAGCGCGGGCACGGGCTATGACCTCGCCACCGGCCTGGGATCTCTGAATGTGGCCAACGTCGTGAACGCCTGGCCCGCCGTCCAGGGCGCCACGGCAACAACGGTGACCGTGAAGCCGGGGCAATCCAGCATCAACTCGAACAACAGCCTCAGCGTCACAGTAACGGTAGCTAGCACGGCCTCCGGAGGCGTAACGCCGACCGGGACCGTGACATTGACGGCGACCGGATCCACCTACACATCCTCGCAGTCGCTTTCCAGCGCCGGTAGCGCCACCTTCAATATTCCCGCCAACTCGCTTGGCGCGGGTGTCGACACCCTCACCGGTACCTACTCCGGGGACATCCTCTATGCGGCGAATAAAGGTACGTCCACGGTGACCGTGACCACAGTCGCCCTGTTGACGCCCACTGTCACTGTGACTCCGGCATCGAAGACCTTGAACTCGAGTGCGAGTTTGGGCGTCACGGCAACGGTGACCGGGAACGGCGTCATTCCAATTACCGGAACTGTGACGCTTACCTCCGGCAGCTATAACTCCGGTGCGCAGACGCTGGCGTCTAGCGGCACTTGCACTCCCGCAAGCTGCACCATCACGATTCCAGCCAACACCCTGAGCGCCGGCAGCGATTCCCTCAATGTGGACTACAGCGGGGACGGCAACTATGCCGCCTCGCCCACCAACACGGCCAGCGTAACGGTGACCGAATCCACCTTCAGCCTGAATTCAACTCCGATCGTCATCAGCCCAACCACATCCATCGCTCCCGGAGCATCTGCCACGGCGACCGTCACCATAACCCCGGTGGCCGGATACGCGGGGACCATTACGCTCACCTGCCAGGAGACCAGCAATACGGCCAGCGGAGGCGACGGAGCCAATTGCACCGGCGGCGGCACGGGCCTTCCCGTAACCATCAGCTCGTCGGGGACAGTGACCGGATCGCCAATCGTCTTCACAGTGACCACAACCGCTCCAGTGGCGGAGTTGGTTTATCCCAAGGTGCGCGGCGGCAGGGGCTGGGCAGGGGCCGGCGGCGGCGCGGTTCTGGCTTTCCTGGTGTTCCTGGGGATTCCGGCGCGGCGGCGCAGTTGGCGGCAAATGCTCGGCGTCCTGGTGCTGATTGCTGCACTGGGCGCGCTTAGCTCCTGCGGCGGCGGTGGTGGTAGCAGCGGCGGCGGTAGCAGTTCGCCTCCACCCGATCCTGGAACCACTGCCGGAGTCTACACCTTCACAGTGCAGGCAACCGGAAACCCCTCGGTCACGCCGAATGTCTCAGCCACATTTACAGTGACCGTCAATTAGAGCGGTTCAAACCAGCACAGCCAATGGGCCCTTCCCTCAGGAAGGGCCCATCTGTTTTTACTTCAGACCCGATCACCGGTCCCGAACTACCTCGCGCTCGCCGGAGGCACAATCCCATTCATCCGCAGATACTCAACCATCTGCCCGTAGTGATCGAAAGCGTGCGCCACGCCAAACGTCGCCAGCGTTGACCGCGTCTGCACGCCCGGCTCCGAGATCTTCACCACCTCGAACGCGTTCTCCGTGGTCAGCGTCGCAATCGCCTTGTGCGCAAAAGCAAACGACCCGGCCAGCGCGGCCATCACCTCATCCTTGTTGGTCAGCTTTGTCAGTCCGCGCACATCCACATCCGGCTTCAGCCCACCGACCGTGCTGTAAAAGAAGTAGTTGGCCATCGCCACATGAGTCGCCTGCTGCGCAAACGTCCTCACCGTCGCGAACTGCGTCGTCTGCCCCGGCACAAAAATCGCCGCGCTCGGCGCAAATCCGTACTTCTCGGCCGGCATCGCCTTCACCGCGCCCATCATCTCCTCTTCAATCAGGCTCAACTGCGAATCGACCGCCGTCGCCGGCGATGCCTGAGTTCCGGCCGCGGGTCCTTGCGCCCCGCCCGCCCCCATCTGCCCAGTCGCCGCCAGCGAACCCATGCCCAACACGCAACAAACTGCCATTAGCCACAATTTCATCCTTAACCTCCTCCATCTGTCTTCCCAAAAGCCCATTCAGATTACCAGACCGGATCGAAACAACCCTCAATCGCTCCCCACCAATTACACTGCATAGGAATGCCTTCCAAGGATCCACGTAGCGACCCATTCGCGCCCCAGCTCGACCTCACCTTCGACGAGCCCCGCCCCTCCCGCCGCATCTGGCCGGTCCGCGAGCTCGTCGCCCAGGTCCGCGAACTCGTCGAGCAGGAATACGGCGACGTCTGGGTCGAAGGCGAAATCTCCAACTACCGCCCCGCCCCCTCCGGCCACGTCTACTTCACCCTCAAGGACGCTGACGCCCAGCTCCCCATCGTCCTCTTCCGCCGCCAGGCCATGCTCCTCCGCTTCCGCCCTGAAGACGGCCTCCACGTCCTGGTCCGCGGCCGCGTCAGCGTCTACGAGCAGCGCGGCCAGATGCAGCTTGTCGCCGAAACCATGGAGCCGGTCGGCGCAGGCTCCCTCCAGCTCGCCTTCGAGCAGCTCAAGGAGCGCCTCAAAGCCGAAGGCCTCTTCGACGCCGCCCGCAAGCGCCCTCTGCCCGCCTTTCCCCGCACCGTCGGCATCGTCACCTCGCCCACCGGCGCCGTCATCCGCGACTTCCTCTACATCGTCGCCCGCCGCCACTCCGGCCTCAACGTCCTGCTCTACCCCGCCTCCGTGCAGGGCGAATCCGCCCCCGCCGAAATCGAATCCGCCCTCGCCTGAACTCAATGCGCTCAGGCCTCGTCGACCTCATCGTCCTGGCCCGCGGCGGCGGCTCGCTTGAAGACCTCGCCGCCTTCAACTCCGAGCGCGTCGCCCGCGCCATCGTCGCCTCCGGTCTCCCCGTCGTCTCCGCCATCGGCCACGAAACCGACTTCACCATCGCCGACTTCGCCGCCGACCTCCGCGCCCCCACTCCTTCCGCCGCCGCCGAGCTCATCACCGAAGCCCAGCACAAGCTCGCCGAGCACATCGCCACCCACTCCCACCGTCTCGAGCGCGCCGCCCGCTTCCAGCTCCTTCAGGCCCGCCAGCGCCTCGACCGCCTGCCCGTCAGCCGCGCCGAGTCTCGCGTCTCCACGCTCCTGCACCGCCAGGCCCAGCGCCTTGACGACTTCAGCTTTCGCATTGGAATCCGCCCTCACCGCCCAGCTTCGCCGGCTTCAGAACCAGGTCGCCGGCCTCGCCGCCGCCGTCCTCCGCCACGATCCCCGCCAGTCACTTGCCCAGGCCCGCGAACGCCTCCATCGCCTTTCGCGCCCGCCTCGATCGTTCGCTCGAACGCGCCCTGCGCCGCGCCGCCGTCCGTATCGGCGCTCTCCACGCCCGCCTCCACTCGCTCTCGCCCCTCGCCGTCCTCGACCGCGGCTACGCCCTCGTCCTCTCCGCCCAGGGCAGCCTCATCCGCTCCACAGCACAGCTCGCATCGGGCGACCAGCTCACCACCCGCCTCGCCGACGGCGCCTTTACCAGCCGCGTCGAATCCACAACCCCCAACAAGACGGCCCCCACAGCTAAAATCAAGAATTGAGATCATGGCCGAATCCATCCGCAAACTTTTCGGCACCGACGGCATCCGCGCCATCGCAGGCGAAGCCCCGCTCGATCCCATCACCATCTTCGCCACCGGCCTTGCCCTCGCCCACACCTTGCGCGAAAGGTCACCCGATCCCAAAGTCATCCTCGGCCGCGATACCCGCGAGTCCAGCCCCTGGATCGCCGCCACCCTCGCCGCCGGCCTTCGCTCCGCCGGCGCCCGCGTTGAATCCGCCGGCATCGTGCCCACCCCAGCCGTCGCCTTCCTCGCCCATACCCACGGTTTCCAGGCCGGCGTCGTCATCTCCGCCTCCCACAATCCATGGCAGGACAACGGCATCAAGCTCTTCGGCGGCGACGGCTTCAAGCTCCCCGACGCGGTCGAGTTGGCCATGGAAGACGAAATCCTCCAGCACGCCTCCCAAATCGACGCGCCCGACCCCGCCGCCCTCCCGCCCGTCGTCGACAATCCTGCATTCCAGGCCGACTACATCCAGTTCCTCATCGCCTCCGTCCCCGGCCTCTCGCTCTCCGGCCTCCACATCGTCGCCGACTGCGCCAACGGAGCCGCCGCCGCTGTCGCCCCTGAGCTCTTCCGCAGGCTGGGCGGCAACGTCACCCTGCTCAACATCGCCCCCAACGGCCGCAACATCAACGACAATTGCGGCGCTCTATCATCCCACATATCTAGTCCAACAGGTAAAAGCGCGGAGCGCAGCCATAGGCCTCACCTTCGACGGCGACGCCGACCGCTGCATGTTGGCCGGCGCTCGCAACAACGTCATCAACGGCGACGCCATCCTCCTCATGGCCGCACGCGACCTCAAAGCCCGCGGCCTGCTGATTGGAAATCTGGTCGTCGCCACCACCATGTCCAACATGGGCCTCGAAGCCGCGCTCAAGCGCTCCGGCATCCGCATGTTTCGCGCCCCGGTCGGCGACCGTTACGTCCTCGAAGAAATGCTCAAGCAGAACGCTGCCCTCGGCGGCGAGCAGTCCGGCCACATCCTCCTGCCCCATCTCGCCACCACCGGCGACGGTCTCCTCACCTCGCTCGTCGTCCTCGATCTCATCGCCCGCACCGGCAAATCCATCGAAGAGCTGACCGCCGACCTCAAAGTCTTCCCCCAGGTCATCGTCAACATCAAGGTCCGCGAAAAGCGTCCACTCGAATCCATCCCCACCGTAGCCCGGGCCATCCGCGCCGCCGAGAAGGAGTTAAAGGACAGCGGCCGCGTAGTCATCCGTTACAGCGGCACCGAAGCATTAGCCAGAGTCATGATCGAAGCCGAATCCGAACCCCTCATGCGCCACCACGCCAACTCCATCGCCTCCGCCATCCAAAACGAACTCGGCGCATAGCCGATCAACGAACCAAACTTGGGTGCCCCAGGTTCGGCGCGTCTTTGTTTTTGCGCCTAACCTGGGATAGCTTCACCTATCTACAGCTTTTTATGCCTCTCTTCGCCGCAAACCAACATCCGCCCCTAACAACGAAAAGCTAGCAGCTAGTGTCATGAGTCAAAAGTTCCCCTCACAAATCGAACCGGCGAGACTCGCGGCGCTGCCTTGCCATTGCAGTGAACGACGACTGAGGTCTTATCCCACCGCACCATTCCGCCGACTTGCTGACTCGCTATTCCCGCGAAGCGGGAGCTGACTTGCTGCCGTTATCCAAAAACTTCAACGAATCTATGCAATGAACTTCAGATTCACCACACTAGCAGCTATTACGATTAATCCATGCCCGACTTTCCCCCCGGCCAGACCCTCCTCATCGACGCCGACGACACGCTCTGGGAGAACAACATCTACTTCGAGCGCGCCATCGCCGCATTCATCAGCTACCTCAATCACCACGAGTACTCGCCGGCTGCCGTGCGCAGCGCCCTCAACGCCGTCGAGCGCGAAACCATCCTCGCTCACGGCTACGGCCTCTCCAGCTTCACCCGCTCGCTGGTCACATGTTTTGAGCGCCTCAGCACCACCCCGGTCACTGAAGAAAAAGCCCGGCGCATCCTGGGCTTTGCCCGCTCCATCGCCGAGCAGGAGATCGAGCTCCTCCCCGGCGTTGCCGACACCCTCGCCGACCTCGCCAGCCGTCACCACCTCATTCTCATGACCAAGGGCAACCATGCCGAGCAGGCCGACAAGCTCGCCCGCTCCGGGCTGGCGCCCCACTTCGCAGCCGTCGAAATCGTCGTCGAGAAAGACCCTCCCACCTACCGCCAGGTCATCGCCCGCCACGAGCTCGCGCCCCACACCAGTTGGATGATCGGCAACAGCCCCAAAAGCGACATCAACCCCGCCCTCGCCGCCGGTCTCCACGCCGTCTTCCTCTTCCACAAAGACACCTGGGTTCTCGAACACGCCTCCGTCGACCCCGCGCCCCCCGGCCAGCACCTCATCGAACTCGACTCCTTCGCCAAGCTCCGCACCATCTTCTGAATTCTGCTGATGCCATCAACTTGGTAGTGGGTCAGTTTGAAGGGTACGGGCTTCAGCCCGTACGTCAACCTGGCAATATGAACGCGGGCTTTAGCCCCTGAGGGAATGCTCCTTCAAACTGACCCACTACCATCAACTTCTCCGTCTTGACGATCAACCCGCCGGCCGCTATCATCGGAAACTCCTCAGGAGTTTTCCCCTCGCTGGAATTTTGCTGGTCGCATCCGGGCTCATCCCTAATTCAAAAAGGAGTTTTTTGCAATGTCAACTCCACGAATCCTCGTTTCTCTCGGTTTGCTTGCTCTCTCCACGTTCCTGCAGGCGCAAACCACGCCCACCGTCTACACCATCAAGCAGGCACTCCCCGGCTCCGATGGGGGCGCCATGACCGTCTATCGAAATGGCGACAAGGCCGTGCTCGAATTCAACCACCCCGCCAAGCCCGACGGTACCCCAGCCCAGCGCACCCTCAGCTTCTACGACATCAAAGCGGGCATCTCCTACGCCTGGGACCCCGCCGCCAAGCCGCCCGCCTGCAATGGCTCCTCCTTCTCCGGAGACTGGGGCGACCCCTTCGAATCGACCAAGGAACTCTCCGACGCCATCGCCAAAGGCGACCTGAAGCCCACCGGCATGGAGACCCTGCACGGAATCCCCACCAGGGTCTACGCAGGCGTCACTCAGGGCGCCAACCTCAAGGCCTGGCTCGATGAAAAAGACAAGCTCGTCGTTCGTGCCGAGTTTGGAGCCCCCGGCGGCCCCATGCAGACCATGGTCGACATCACCAGCGTCTCCCTCGCCCCGCCTCCTGCGTCGATCCTCACCCTGCCCGCCTTTTGCGCCCCTTACAAGCGTCCACCCAGCCCGGCTGAGCTCATGGCCGCCGAAACCGGCGACAGCGGCGACAACTTCGTCAATGCCATGTACGGGCCCGGCTCCAAGAACTCCTGTTCCATCCTCATCCGCCCCGTCAACTCCGGAACCATGGCTCCCATCAACCGCAAGTGGCAGGCCGCCATCGACACCACATACAACCAGGACGACCCCACCCCTCCGCATTATGAATTTGGCGTAGGCCGGGATGGCACTTCGACCTTTTCAGGAGGCGGCCTGCACGAGATCACCAGTCAGATCCGCAACGGCATGCTCCGCATCGACAATCCGCCCGCTTACTTCAACCTCAGCACCAACTTCATCCAACCCGGCCGCGGCGCCGGCATCGGCCTCATCTACCGCCAGTGCTTCGCGCCCACCACCATGCTCTACTTTGTGGCCAAGGACCCCAACGACCCCGGCGCAGGAGGCGACTGGCTCTACGCCAAGTCCGGCAAATACGCCGCCGTCCCAACCCACTGAGATAGCTTGGAGTTTTTCGATAATTTGATACCTGTCATCCTGAGAGGCTGTGACTTTTTCGATGCCGGGTGCCCCAGGTCCGGGGTCCCCAGCGACAGACTTTCGTCGCTGGGGTGGAGATCTCGCTTTTGAGACCTGGGAAAGTCACCGCGTCAACTCCAACTCAATCCCGCCGTCGCCCTCAGTTCTCCGTCGGAGTCTTCTCCACGTGGTCGATGACCACCTGCTCCACCTGCGCCTTGCGCTGTTCCAGCTTGAGTCCGAGTTTCTCCACCGATGCGTAAACCGTCGAACCGCCGCTCGGATCGGATGCGAGGCCGGCCGGTGAGCTATCCGCATCCCCGCTGCTCGGCCTGCGCATCGGCATGTCTATCCCCTGGGCGCGCGCCATCGCCATAATATCCATGAGAGAAACATCGATGGCCACCTGGTAGTTGCCCTTGAGCCCGGTCATGTCCACTACCTGTTTGCCGCCTCCCCCGCCCATCTGCAGCAGGTTGGTAAGTGTGTCGGCAAAGCCCGCCATGGTCACCGTGTCGGATTCCATGTGCACCATCCTGGACTGCACGTCGATCCGCTGCGTGGTGGTCCCTTTCGCTCCCATATTCATGGTCACGGAGCCGTCGCCGTTCCTGCTCACCCGCATTGGCCCGTTGGGCCCATCCACTTTCATCTCCCCGGGCTTCAAAGGAGCGTCGTCGGCGATCGCTTCGGCAGGCGCAGGCGACTCCTTCAGGTTCGGCCCTCCCTTGCCAATCACAAGTGCCAGCACGGGGTGTTCCTCCGTGTCGCGATGAACTGCCAGCTTGAACCGCTCCGCCAGCAGCGCCTGCAACATCGCAGGAGCATCGTCTTTCGAACTTCCATCCGGCATCTTGGCCACAATATCGAAGCGCTCCGTATCCAACCAGCCGGGGCCGGTCACCTGGTACGTTTTCACCTTGTACGCGTTGGCGATCAGGTCTTTCAGCGACATGTAGTCGTATTCCGCTCGCGAACCATCCACATGCGCGCCGAATCTCGGCATCGAGCCGGCCTGCATCTGCGCCGCCAGTTTCGACACGTCAAGCGGGGCCGACGCCCTCACTGAAGCCACTTCAAACGCAGCATTGGCGGCAGCCGTCTGACCGGCGCTCACACCCGCCGCAAAAAACAAGCTGGCAACAAAGCCAAGTAAAATGCCATTTCGATTTTTCATCGGAATCTCTTTCCAAACGATGGATTCGCCGCAATTCTACCACCGTTCCAGAGATTTCCCGGGTGACCCAAGTCTCAATCTTGAATGCCTGTTCCTTGCCGCATGACCCGCTAACTTGCTAACTCGCTATCCCCGCGAAGCGGGGACTAACTTGCTGTCATTATCCAAAGACTTCAGCAAACTCATGCGATGAACTTCGGATTCAATACACTAGCTCTTTATCCCCCTCACCTCATCTATGAGAAACTAGAAGAGCAGAAGCTCTCAGGGCGCTGTTCACTCGCGTCACAATAACGACTCAACCCCAGCTTCACTCGGGCCACTCCGGGGTCCCCACGAACTCGGGGTCCCCAGCGAGCGATCTTTTGCTCGTTGGGGTGAAGGTTAGGTCTTCGTCCGTGGGGTGGCACATCGGCGCCGATTCCCTGCTGCGGCCCGCACATAGGAACCAGAACAGAATGCTCAGTGTCAGCAACGTCACCATGCGCTACGGCTCCAAAGTCCTCTTTGAAGACGTCAGCGTCAGCTTCGTCCCCGGCCGCCGCTACGGACTCACCGGTCCCAACGGCTCCGGCAAATCCACCTTCATGCGCATCCTCACCGGCGAGCTCGAAGCCCAGAAAGGCGCCGTCGTCCGCCCCCGCAAATTCGGCGTCCTTCGCCAGGACCAGTTTGCCTTCGACGCCTATCGCGTCATTGACACGGTGATTATGGGCAACAGGCCTCTCTGGGCTGCCATGGAAGAGCGCGACCGCATCTACGAAAAGCCTGAGCTATCCGACGCCGACGGAATGCGCCTCGGCGAGCTGGAAGGCGTCATCGGCGACGAGGACGGCTACACCGCCGAGTCCGACGCCGCCGTCCTGCTCGACGGCCTCGACATCCCCGAGCCCTTGCACGAGCGCAAGATGGGCGAGCTGCAGGGCGGCCAGAAGGTCCGCGTCCTGTTCGCCCAGGCCCTCTTCGGCAAACCTGAAGCCCTGCTCCTCGACGAGCCCACCAACTACCTCGACCTCGACTCCATCCACTGGCTCCAGGACTTCCTCAACGGCTACGACGGCACCCTCATCGCCATCTCCCACGACCGTCACTTCCTCAACTCCGTCACCACCCACACCGCCGACATCGACTACGAAACCATCATCGTCTACACCGGCGGCTACGACGACATGGTGATGGCCAAGACCCAGATCCGCTCCACCCTCGAATCCCAAAACGCCCAGCGCGAAAAGAAGATCGCCCAGCTCAACGACTTCATCGCCCGCTTCGCCGCCGGAACCCGCTCCTCCCAGGTCACCAGCCGCCGCAAGGAGGTCGAGCGCCTCCAGACCAACGACCTCGCCCGCTCCAACATCCAGCGCCCCTACATTCGCTTCGATCAGATCCGCCCCAGCGGCAAGCACGTCCTCGAATTCAAGCACCTCACCAAGCTCTATGGCGACCTCAAGGTCCTCGACGGCTTCACCGCCAACGTCCTTCGCGGCGAAAAAATCTGTCTCATGGGCCGCAACGGCGCGGGAAAAACCACCCTTCTCAAGAGCCTGCTCTCAAATTATCCCGGCCTCGCCGACAAGGACTTCGTTCTCGACTCCGGCTCTGTCTTCTGGGGCCACGAAGCCCAGATCGGCTACTTCCCCCAGGACGTCGGCGCAACCATCGAGCACGGCCTCACCGTCGCCGAGTGGCTCCATCGCTGGAACCCCGCCGCCCACGTCGAAGACATCCGCGGCATCCTCGGCCAGATGCTCTTCTCGGGCGAAGAAGGCGACAAGCAAACCAAGGCCCTGAGCGGCGGCGAACAAGCCCGCCTCGCCTTCTGCAAGCTGATCCTCACCAAGCCCAACATCCTCATCTTCGACGAGCCCACCAACCACCTCGACCTCGAAGCCATCAACGCCCTCAACATCGCCCTCCAGCGCTACGAAGGCACAGTCCTGTTGGTAACTCACGACCACGACCTGATCGACGAAGTAGCCACCAGGCTTTGGGTCTTTCACGAAGACAACATAGAAGACTTCCAGGGCCCCTACGCCGAATGGAAAGGCAAGCACAACTAATCCGGACTCTGGGTGCCCCATCCTTGACGCTGGGTGCCCCAGGTCTCGCGTTTGAGACCTGGGATGCTGGGATGTCAGCCGACCGGAAGCGGTAGGCCGGGGATTTATCCCCGGCAATGCGACAGCCCTTCGGGAGCGGGGTTTTAACCCCTGAGGTATGCTTTTTGTGCGCATGGGCCGGGTGCCCCATCATTGACCCGCCCTTCGAGGAAAAAATCGCGGCAAGGGTGGGAGACTACCGCACTGGAGCTTTCCCTTCACCCTCCAAACTGCCTCAGATGATGGTCCGTGTGCAGATACCCCCAGCGCATCCATTCCTTCTCTGTCATCTGCCCGAGGATCGGATGCGCCTGCAACGCAAATCCCCTCGGCTGCCCCGTGAACCGATCCAGCAGTTCCAAAAGCTCACTCCGATCGCGTTCCATCTCCCCAGGCGGAGTGCCGCCAAACTTCGCCTCGCACTCCGGCACAGTCTGCACTCCGTGCGGCCACGATGCCGGAAACCACAAGGCCAGCCACTTGAAGCCGTAGCGGGAAAACCATTTCCCCACCGGCTTCGCCTCCTTCTCGCCCATGCTCACGCGAAAGGCATCGCTCAAATGGCAGATCATCTCCCGAGCGGTCATCTTCCCCCAGCGCCGTTCGCTCGCCGGCCCGATCGCCCCCAATCGCCGCACAATCTCCGCCCTGTCCTTCCCATTGGCCAGCGTCTTCACAAATCCCCGCCGTCTCCCTTTTTCCGAGCCCCTGCCGGGGTCCCCGGCGAGCGATTCTCGTTCTCCTGGGCGGCTAGGTCTCTGACAGTTGTTGTACCAAGATTGGGTGCCCCATCCTCGGCGCGTCCTTGTTTTTGCGCCTAGGGTGGGAAACCGCTGCACTTGACCGCAAGGAACGAAATCACGCGGTCACAGGCCTAGTCCACTATTCCCTATTCCCTAGGTCCCTGCCCTAACCGCCGCCTCCTCATAAACCGCGGCATACTCCCGCGCCGGCTGTTGCCAGCTATAGTTCCGCGCCATCCCGTTCCGCATCAGGCGTTGCCATGCTTCCTTGTCTTGGAATGCCTCCAGCGCCCGATCGATCGCCGCCAGCAGATCTTTCGCCTCATGCCCCGAGAACTTGAACCCCGTCCCCGTTCCCAGCTCCGCATTCCACTCTTCTATCGTGTCGTCCAGTCCGCCCGTAGCGCGCACCACCGGCACCGTGCCGTATTTCAGCGAATAAATCTGGTTCAATCCGCACGGCTCATACTTCGACGGCATCAGAAACATGTCCGCTCCCGCCTCGATCTTGTGCGCCAGCGCATCGTCGTAGCGAATCTGCACGCCCACATTCGCCTTGTGCCAGAACGCCCAATCGCGGAAGAACTTCTCGTAGACCGGCTCGCCCGTGCCCAGCGCCACCACCGCAACCTCCCGGTCTGACAACTTCCCGGCAATCTCCTGCACCAGGTCGAAGCCCTTCTGGGTCGCAAACCGCGACACAATCCCGATCACCGGCGTCGTGTCCTCCACTTTTTCCAGACCAAATGCATGCAGCAGATCCGCGCGGCACGCCAGCTTGCCCGTCAAATCCTCCGCCGTGTAGTGCGCTGCCAGGTTCCGGTCCGTCGCCGGATCCCACTTCTCATAGTCCACGCCGTTCAAAATCCCGCGCAGATCCGCGGCCCGTCCCCGCAACACGGTCTCCAGTTGTTCGCCGAACTCCGCCGTCTGTATCTCCTCGGCATACTTGCGGCTCACCGTGGTCAAGATGTCGGAGTACACCACTCCACCCTTCAAAAAATTGAACCTGTCAAACTGCTCCACCTTGTCCATGGTGAAGATCTCCCACGGCAGCAGCAGCTTCTCCGTCGTCACCGCCGGAAACTTCCCCTGGTAAGCCGCGTTGTGAATCGTCAGCACCACCGCGGCCCCGCGCAGCACCGGGTCCGCCGCATACACCGTTCGCAGGTAGATCGCAATTGGCGCCGCCTGCCAGTCGTGTACATGGAAAACATCGGGCACGCCCAATTGTTTGGCCGCCTCCAGCACCGCCCGGCAAAACAATCCGAAGCGTTCCGCATTGTCCTTGTAGTCCCCGCTTCGGGTCCCGTAAAGCTCTTGCCGGTCAAACAGTTCCGGACATTCCACAAAGTAGTACTTCACCCCGTTCCGCATCCCCCCATCCACAATCCCCACGAATCGGTTGTAAGACTGGAACGGAATCGTGATCGACCGCACCGCGTATTTCAATTCGCCCTTGATCTGCCGCCGCACCCGCGCATACAGCGGCAGGTACACCGTCACCTCGTGACCCAGCTTCGCCATTTCCGGCCCCAGCGCGCCCACCACGTCAGCCAGCCCGCCGGTCTTGGCAAACGGTACGCACTCCGAAGCTGCAAAAACAATTCGCATCTCTCAATCGTAAAGCAGCAGGCTTCATCAAAAAATCCGGGTGCCCCAGGTCTCGATTCTGAGACCTGGGATTCCACAACTTAATTAGCCGGCTCCGCGTCTAGGGTCAACACTTCGAATGGCTGCAGCACAACCCGATGTGCCTCACCCGCGCGTAGATTGATCGCAGCCCCTCCCTCATCCGCCGCCCACGGACTATGCGCCCGGTAGCTTCGCGCCGCATGCTCAGGCAACTCAAACGCCTTCCCCACATCCAGCGCAAACTCCTGCGCGCGATCTGCCGGATTGCGCAGCACCACAATCCCTTTCTCCGGCGTCCACGAGGCCCACCCATAAACTTCCAGCCTGCCCGGATCGCCCCCAATCCAATGCGTATCCTTCAACACCCCCGCATTCGCCCGCGACCACTTCGCCGTTTCCGCCAAAACATCCCAATCCATCTTGGAGAGCAGCGACGGCGTAATGTACATCTCCTGCAACTGCGTTCCGGTCCCAAAATACGAATGCACTTCGTCGGGAAAATCGTCTCCGGGATCCGTGCTCAGGTTCTTCGCCTTCTCCGCATAGATCATCCCGTGCAGCATCAGCGAATTCAACGGGTACAGCGGCCCGCCCTCCACAACATTGCGATACGTCTGTTCATCGCGGTAAGTAATCCACTTCTGCCGCCAGCTTCCCACTCCATCGAAGCTATGATCGTCTCCGCCGCGCCAGATTGAGTCCGCATACCGCAGCCAGAACGGCGAAGGCCATGTCCCCGTCGTCAGATTGATGAAGATACTCGGCTCCCGCTGCCGCAGCCGCTCGATCAGGTGAATCGCCGCCGAAAAGTCGCTGTCGAACAGGCTGCCCGGAAACACCGTGCTCGCATTCCCCGTCCCATCGAACTTGAACTGGTTCACGCCGTACTTTGCAATCATCTCCAGGCACGTCGTCTCGAACAGCTTGTAGTATTTCGGCGCGGACAGCGCAAACCCTCCTTTCACGGTCTCGTAGCCCGCCTTTTCTCCCGCCGCAATGCGCTGCTCCTTGGCCGTGGAATAGCCGCCCCACGGTGATAGCCACGCGCCGATCCCGAATCCAAATTGTTCCGCCGCCTCGTGAATCTTCGTAAATCCGTTCGGCAGTCCGGGGTTGAAGCGCCACAGCGTCTCCGTATCGTCCCAACCGTCGTCGAACAGAAACGAGTCCATCGTCACGCCGCGCTTGCGCACCAGTTCATCGCCGAACGCATGCACCCGGTCCAGCGCCCCGGCTTCATCGAAGCGATTCCCGTAGCCCAGGTCGTACCAGGAGTTGTAGTGCAGAAAAGTCCGGTATGGATGCGCCCGCTCCTGCTCGATGTACTTGAGAAACTCCCGCCGCATCTGCCCCGGAGCCGCTACCCCGATCACCGAAGAATAGGTAACTGAATTCCCCGCCTCCAACGGCAACATGCGCTTCAGAATCGCCGTCGCCCGCCCATCCCTCACCGCGCTCTCCGACAGCGGAAACTCAAACCCGAAAAAGAAATTCCCATCCACAATCGGCGATCCCGGAACCTTCCCCACTACCTCCGCACCCGGCGCATTGAAGTCGAACATCCGCACCTCGGCAATATCCACCGGCTGCGCCCCGGCCTTCAGCGTCACTTCCTGGCGCAGATAATTCGCTCCGTCGCGCAACACCGCGCACCAGGTCACGGTCAGCGAGTTGTCTTCCGCGCTCAGATCGCCGCACCACTTTTGTCCCGCCACCCGAGTCGCCGCTCTCGACGCCCCAGGATCGGACACAACCAACTCCTCTTGAGGACCTGCATTCACCTTCATCTGCGACCCGTTAATCACGCGCCCGTCGCGCAACTGAATGCTGAAACCTTCGCCCGGCGTCAGCCTCGCTCCGCTCCTGCCGTCTACAACCTCCACGCCCTTCAGTCCGCCGTTCGCCACCTCGAACCGCGCCGTCAGCCGATCTCCGCGCAGCTCATGCCTGCCTTCCAGCACTCCCTGCGCATTGTCCATTCGTGCCGCTAGGCACGCAGTAAATACAAATGCGAAGGCAAGTGACTTCGCCATCGAACCTCGTCCCGCCTGAACTTGCATGTTGACCGAACTCCTCTTCCTCCCTGTCGCTGTTCTGAAGGGTACCAGCTTTAGGTGGAGGGTACGGACTTCACAGGATGCGGAAAACTCAATCCAGCGGAGATTCTCGGAAGCTTTGTATCAGGGCACGACTTCAGTCGTGCCGCAAGTGCGGCAAAATCAACGCGGGCTTTAGCCCCTGAGGTAATTCGGGCTTTAGGCGAAGGGTACGGGCTTTAGGCGAAGGGTACGGGCTTTAGGCGAAGGGTACGGGCTTTAGCCCGTACATCAATTCGACCAATAAAAACGCGGGCTTTAGCCCCTGAGGGACTTCCGGCTGCAAAGATGAACTTCCTCAAATGATCGCCAGGTAAATCCTCTATGGGCTACACCGTTGGGACATTTCTTGTGCAGTTTTCAATAACTCGCTGCATTTCTTCTAAAACTCCCCCCTGCTTTCCCAACTCCGCGCCTTCTCTCGCGCAGAAAAGAAACAGAGTCTTCAATCCGCCAAGTCTAAACCAGGAGAAAGCAGAAGCAACAAAATGCCCTCAAACCGCCGGCCAGGCAGACATACTAAAATCCAGAAGCACCCTGGAGCAGAAGATGGAGTTGAAGATGATAGATAGTCAGCAGCGCTTCAGAAGCCGCCTCGCACAAATACGCTTCTCTGCCGCCATCCTTCTCTCGCTCTTGCTCGCCGCTGCGATCTCCGCTCAGCCGCCTTATCCTGCCGCTGCAAACAGCTTCGTCAACACCCTCATGCCCTTGCCCTCGACCGTAGAGGGCAAGCCCGGCGTCCTGCGCATCGATCCCTCGTTCTCTTACGCCCTTCACGGCGACCCGGGCTCGCGCCTCAGCCAGGCCGCCGTTCGCCTCCTCGACCGCCTCGAGATGCGCACCGGCATTTCCCTCGCAAAAACTCCCGCGCCGCAAGACAGCCAGGCGGCACTGACCATCGATGTGCTTACCCCATCCGATCAAGCCGTACCCCAGCCCGGCGAAGATGAAAGCTACACCCTCGACGTTGACGAGCACCGCGTTTCCCTGCGCGCTAAAACCGATATCGGCGCACTCCACGGCATGGAAACGCTCCTCCAGCTCCTTCAGCCCTCCGGCTCCGGCTACGTCTTTCCCGCCGTCCACATTCAAGACGCGCCCCGCTTCCCCTGGCGTGGCCTCATGCTCGACCCCGGCCGCCATTTCCTGCCCCTGCCCGTCGTCCTTCGCACCCTCGATGGCATGGCCGCCGTCAAGCTCAACGTCCTCCACTGGCACCTGACCGAGGACCAGGGCTTCCGCATTGAAAGCCTCGTCTTCCCCAAGCTCACCGAGCTCGGCTCCAACGGCCAGTACTACACCCAGCAGCAGGTCCGCGACGTCATCGCCTACGCCTCCGCACGCGGCATCCGCGTCGTTCCCGAGTTCGACATGCCCGGCCACTCCACCAGTTGGATGGTCGGCTATCCCGAGCTCGGCAGCGCCCCAGGCCCCTACGCCATCGCCGATCAGTTCGGCGTCCTGGATGCGGCTCTCGACCCCACCCGCGAATCCACCTACAGCTTTCTCGACGCCTTTCTCGGCGAAATGGCCCAGCTCTTCCCCGATCCCTACATCCACATAGGCGGCGACGAGAGCAACGGCAAGCAGTGGCGCGCCAATCCGGAGATCAAAGCCTTCATGGACGCGCACGCCATCAAGACCACTCCTGAGCTGCAGGCCTAGTTCAATACCCGCCTCCAGAAAATCCTGCTCGACCATCACAAGCAGATGGTCGGCTGGGACGAAATCCTCAGCCCTACCCTCCCCCGCGATGCCGTCATTCAGAACTGGCACGGCATCGAGCCACCTCATCGACGCCGCCAAGCAGGGTCATCGCGGCTTGCTCTCCAGCCCTTACTATCTCGATCACATGGACTCGGCCGCCGACATGTTTCTCGCCGACCCGCTCCCCGCCAACTCCGGCCTCACTCCCGATCAGGCCAAACTCATCCTCGGCGGCGAAGCCTGCATGTGGGGCGAGCAGGTCATTCCCTCCACCATCGACTCCCGCATCTGGCCCATCGCCGCCGCCGTTGCCGAGCGCTTCTGGTCCCCCGCCGCGGATCGCGACGTCAACGACATGTATCGCCGCCTCGCCGTCGAATCCCTCCGCCTTGAAGCCGAAGGCCTCACCCACATCTCCGGCCCTGCCAGGGGCATGCGCAATCTGGCAGGCTCCTTGCAGACTCAACCCCTCGAGCTATTTGTCTCGACCCTCCAACCCGTCCCCTTCCGCATTCGCAACCGCGAGCAGAGCCCCACGCCCGCCACCGTCTTCGACCGCCTCGTCGATTCGGTCAGCCCCGATCCCCCGCTCCGCCACGAAATGCCCATCCTCGTCGACGCAGCCCTCCGCGGCGACCAGGCGGCCATCGACCAGCTCGACGCGCTCTTTCACTCCTGGGTCCAGGCCGCTCCTGCTCTCGACCGTCTCCAGGCCGACTCCCCGCTCCTCCAGGAAGCCTCAGCCCACATCGCCGCCTGGCCCAAGCTGGGACAAATGGGCATTGAAGCGCTCTCTTACATTCGCTCCGGCAACCCCCCGCCCCCAGGATGGCAGAATGCACAGAAAGCCATCCTCCGCCACGCCGTCAAGCCCGGTGAGTTGGTTGAATTCGTAGTCCTCGCTCCTCTGGAAACGCTGGTCGAAGCCGCCGGCTCCCCCAAACACCGATAATCACCTGTCAATTCCTGAATTTGTATCTCCAAATCCCACAAAGGTTTGGGTGCCCCAGGGACCGGGGCCCCCACGGACAGGTCTTCGTCCGTGGGGTGGAGATCTCGCCTTTGAGACCTGGGATGCAAAACCCCCACCCAGCTAATCCTCTCGTTTTCTATTCCCTATTCCCTATTCCCTATCCCCTATCCCCTATTCCCCGTTCACTATTCCCACCATCCATGTAATCTCCACAGCCATTCTCCTCGTCCAACTCTAGAGAAGCGCAAATCGAGCTTGCTCGTCATCTTTCTGCATCGAACTGGAGAATATGGTTACTCCCCCCGCCCTCAACGCCCAGGACGTGCAGAAAACACCGTCGTGCTGGCTTCTTCCCCTCATCGTTCTTGCCGCGCTCTCCATCCGCCTGGTCGTCGTCTGCTTCACGTATCGCGACCTGCCCGATGCCGACAAATTCTACGAAGCCTTCGGCTGGGAGATGGGCTGGATCGCGCGCGCCCTGGCCAGCGGTCATGGTTACAGTTCGCCGTACTGGCCCTGGAGCGGACCCACCGCCATGCAGCCTCCGCTCTATCCCACCCTCCTTTCCCTCGTCTTCCGGCTCTTCGGCATCTACACGCTCACCTCCGCGTTCGTCATCCTCTCCATCAACAGCCTGCTCTCCGCCCTTACCTGCATCCCGGTCTACTTCAGCGCCAAATACTCTCTGGGGGCGCGCGCTGCAAAGATCGCAGCCTGGGTCTGGGCCTTCTATCCATTCGCCATCTACTTTTCCGCCGGTCGCGTCTGGGAATACTCTCTGACCGGCCTGCTCTTCACCACCTGCTTCTGTATCGCGCAGCGAATCCATCAAGCCAAAAGCCCTCTCGCCTGGCTGGGCTGGGGCGCGCTCTACGGCGTCACCGCCATGTCGAACCCCTCGACCCTCTCCACGCTTCCGTTTCTGCTCGCGTTGGCGCTCTATCAGGTGCGCCGGTCCGGCGGGCGTTGGCTGCTCAAGGGCGCGCTCACCGCTCTTGCCGCCATCGCCGTCCTCACCCCGTGGACCGTGCGCAACTACCGCGCCCTGGGCATTCTCTGCCCCGTCCGCGACAACTTCTGGCTCGAAGTCTACGACGACAACTCCGGTGACGATTCCCTCGATCCGAGTTTCGCCCATCCCTCCAGTAATCCCGTCGAGATGCACAAATTCCTCACCATGGGCGAACCCGCTTTCCTGGCCGAAAAGCGCCTCCTCGCCATCGATTACATCCGTCGGCATCCGGAATTCCCCATCCGAAAAACCCTGCGCCGCGCCTTCTATTACTGGACCGGCTTCTGGAGCTTCTCTGCACAGGAGCTCCGCGAACAGCCCTACGAGCCCTTCAACGTCTTCTACGTCAGCTCCATGACCATCCTCATGCTCCTCGGCCTCCGCCGCCGCTGGCGCATCAACCCCGCTACGGCTCTGCCCTACCTGGTCCTCATCTGCATCTTCCCGCTCACCTATTACATAACCCACCCGCTCATGGACTATCGCCAGCCCATCGAGCCGGCCATCGTGGTGCTTGCTGTCGCCGGCGTCATTCCGCGTCGGCACATGTCTGCCGCCCCACCTCCGCTCCCCGCCGAATCCGAGTAGCCTGTATCGACGCGCACAGCCCTGGGTGCCCCAGGTCTCGCTTTTGAGACCTGGGATGGTATTAGTCCCCGCCCATCGGCCGGGTGCCCCAGATCTCGCTTCTGAGACCTGGGATGGTACGAGTCCTCGCGCATCAGCCAACCCTCGAAATCGGCTATCCTGAATGAGTCCCGCCCGGAGGTCCCCTCGTGCTCTCCCCAGCCGTCACCACGCCTGCCTCGCCCACCCCGGTCGATGAAATCGCCGAAGCCCTCGACCGCATCGTCCCCCTTCATGGCCTGCCCCTGGAAGACCGCCTCTGGCTGGCCCGCCACGGCCAGGAGTTTGTCGCCAACACCGGCGATGTGCTCTTCGAAGAAGGCGCGCCGGTCCTGAACATGATCCTCATCCTCAAGGGCGAAATCCATGTCCGCCGCCAGCACGGCGGACCCATGGCCCTGTTTATTGGCCGCGCCGGGCAGATGACCGGTGTGCTCCCCTTTTCCCGCATGAAAGGCTACGGCGGACAGGGATTCGCCATCTCGCCCCTCTGGGCGCTCCTCATCCCCAAGACCCTCTTCCCTGAGATGCTTCAGGCCATTCCCTCCATGACCCAGCGCGTCGTCTCCACCCTCCTCGACCGGGTTCGCGAAGTCACCCGCATCGAGCAGCAGGCTGAAAAGCTCACCGCCCTCGGCAAGCTCGCGGGCAACCTGGCCCATGAGCTCAACAATCCCGCCTCCGCCGCGCAAAGCGCCGCCTCCAGCCTGGCCGAGGCACTCAGCGCCAACCGCACCAACCGCTTCAAGCTCGTCAACCTCCGCCTCAATGAAGAGCAGATCCAGGGCATTCAAGCCTGGGAAGAGACCATCCTCAACCGTGCCGCCGCGCTCCCCGGCCAGGCTCACGAGGCCAATGCCCTGGCCTTCATCGCCCGCGAGGACTCCATCCGCACCTGGCTCGCCGGCATCGCCTGCCCCGATCCCTGGGAGGTCGCGCCTCAATTGGCCGAGCAGGGCGTTTCCGTTGCGGACCTCGATCAGCTGCGCGCTCTTCTCGTCGGCGCTCACGAAACCTGCATCTCTCTCCAGTTCTTTGCCCGCTATCTCCGCGCCTCCCGCTCGGTGCAGACCCTGGCTCACTCTACCGCCCGCATCTTCGACCTCATCGACGCCATCAAGGCCTACTCCGGCATGGACCGCGCCCCCATCCTCGAAGTCGATGTGCCCGCCGGCCTCGATGCCACCCTGCAAATGCTCCAGTCGCGCATGACGAATATCGAAATCGAGCGCGACTATCAGCCCGATCTGCCCCGCATCAACGCCTACGGCGGCGAACTCAACCAGGTCTGGACAGCCCTCATCGAAAACGCGCTCGACGCCCTCGGCAATCAAGGCCGACTGCGGCTAGCCTGCCGTCTCGAAGGTGAAATGCTATTGGTTGAGATCTGGGATACGGGCCCCGGCATTCCGCCCGAGTTGCAGGAACGCATCTTCGAGCCCTTCTTCACCACCAAGGCCCCCGGCCAGGGTCTCGGACTCGGCCTCGACAACGCCATGCGCATCGTCCGCAAGCATCGTGGCCACATCAGCGTCCGTTCCGAGCCCGGCTCCACCTGTTTCCGCGTCCGCCTGCCCCTGGACCAGTTGCAAGCCTACTAGCTTTTAGCCGTTAGCTTTTAGCTTTGTCTTGCTGGCGCTCGCCGCATCGGTTCAATCCGTCACAGAAGAAGCTAAGAGCTAATAGCTAAGAGCTGAAAGCTGCTCTTTACGGCGCCACATCCACGCCCCGCCAGAAAGCCACGTACCCTTTGATCTTGCGTGCCGCGGGCTTCGGATCGGGGTAGTACCAGGCCGCGTCCGGGTTATCCTGCCCGTCAATCAGCAGGCTCATGTAGCGCGCCTGGCCCTTCCAGGGGCAGATCGAGGTCGTGCTGCTGGGGCGGAAATACTCCCGCTTGAGGCTGGCCTCGGGGAAATACACATTCCCCTCCACCGTCTCCGTCGTATCGCTTTCGGCAACGACTTTGCCGTTCCAGATTGCTCGCGCCATGATCGGTTCCGTAACCGCCGCTCATGCGGGCATCAAAAACGCCCGCGGAACGGCTGACGGATACGACACTAGCAGAGATTGCGCTGCGTGGCGAGTCCCTTCGCGTATTCAATTGTCCCTGAAAATCCTACTTGGCCGCCTCGATCGCATCGATGTGAACGCTCTTCGTCGAAGCATCGGCGGTCGCGGTCACGGTCACGTGGTCGCCGTAGAAGTCTTTCACTGCCTCCGGGTTGTCGATCGACCAGACTGCCTTGTCCTTCTCGTCCACAAACACCGGCTTCATGCCGCCCGCGATGCACTTCTTCACGCAATCCGCGCCGCTGCCGGCGTGCTTGGCGCCGCACATTGAATCGGAGATCCAGCCGTTGATCTTGGCGGAATCGGCAGCCTTGGCCGCCAGCGCGGTCAGGGCAAAAACAGCTACCACTACAAAAAGTACACGCTTCACGAAGAACCTCCGGGGAATGGGGAGTCACGAACAGTTACTACCATGCTCCCCTGGCCGCTCTTCCGTCAAGGGACCTGAAACCGAGGTAGTGGGTCAGTTTGAAGGGTACGGCCTTCAGCGTGAAGGGTACGGGCTTCAGTTTGAAGGGTATGGGCTTCAGTTTGAAGGGTATGGGCTTCAGTTTGAAGCGTATGGGCTTCAGTTTGAAGGGTATGGGCTTCAGTTTGAAGCGTATGGGCTTCAGTTTGAAGCGTATGGGCTTCAGCGTGAAGGGTACGGGCTTCAGTTTGAAGGGTACGGGCTTCAGTTTGAAGGGTACGGGCTTCGGTTTGAAGGGTACGGGCCTCAGTTTGAAGGGTATGGGCTTCAGTTTGAAGGGTATGGGCTTCAGTTTGAAGCGTATGGGCTTCAGTTTGAAGCGTATGGGCTTCAGTTTGAAGGGTACGGGCTTCAGTTTGAAGGGTACGGGCTTCAGCCCGTACGTAAACCTGGCAACATGAACGCGGGCTTTAGCCCCTGAGGGAATGCTCTTTCAAACTGACCCACTACCCGACCGAAGCTTTGTTGCAATCAACAAACGGAACGATATCTTCCTACTGGCCCAACATCCGCTTGCGCCTCGCTTCCACGGCCTTCAGCACCGCCTCATAGCGTTGCGACGCCGCCGAAAACCGGTTCACCAGCTCCGAAGTCTTCACCAGGAACAATGGATTCCGCTCCCGCACTGCTTCAAGGATGGGCGCGAACTTGGCCAGCAGGAAGAACCCCTCTCCATTGCAATCCACAAACAGCTCTGCTGAAACCGCCCCGTGCAGCACCATCGCCGCCGCCATCTCCCAATAGGTGAGCACCTGCCGCAGCCACGGGTTATGCGGGTCGTCAGGGTTCTCATAAACGGCAAAATACTCCTCCGCAGTCGTCGGCCAGAACTCCCCGGCCACCCACGCGCGCGCCTGACGCATCACAGCTTCGGTCCGCAGTTGATAGAGTTTTAAGATGATTTCCGCATCCGCCGGCGTTGCGAGCATTCGTTCCATCTGGTCTTCTCCGATGCCCCATACTACCGGATTCACCCGGAAACTGCCGAGCAGAAATTTCCCACCCTGCTGCCAAATCCTCCTAACCAGCATGGGCGCCCCCAGATCTTGATACGGAGAAGCTGAAAGCTAATAGCCGGGTGCCCCAGGTCTCGCTTTTGAGACCTGGGACGTACAGAAGCCGAACCAGTTCATCGAGGCAAAAAGAAGCTGAAAGCTAAAAGCTGGAAGCTAATAGCTGCCTTTACGCCGTCACCAGCTCTTTCTTCCTGCCCTTCTTCTCCACCACCGGCCCGTGCGTCTCCGCCGTCGGCAGTGGCGGCGCATTCCCAATCCGCTTCGAGTAGCTGCAAACCACCTTTGCACCTTCCTCGGCCGCAGCCCCCTTTTTCGCCCGCTTCTTCGGCATCGCCGCTTCCTCGATGCCCCGCTTCTTGTTCGGGCATTCCAGGTATACCCCCGACCGCAGCGTCTTTTCCACCAGGTAAGGACTTCCGCACTCCGGACACGTCTTCGCCACCGGCTTCAGATTCGACGTAAAGTCGCACTTCGGATAATTCGTGCAGCCCCAGAACACGTTCCCCCGCCGCGCCTTGCGTTCGGCCAGGTCTCCGGTCCCGCACTTCGGGCACTTCATGCCTTCAATCAGGTTCTGCTTGATGTACTTGCACTTCGGATATCCCGAGCAGGAAACGAATTCCCCGTACGCTCCCTGCCGCAGCACCAGCGGCTTGCCGCACAACGGGCATTCCTCGCCCGTCGGCTCCGGCGGCTTCTGCTGCTGCTTCTGGCTCAGCTTCCTGAACGTCTTGCAGGGCGGATCGGCGTTGTAGTCAGGGCACGACATGAACGGCCCGAACAGTCCCCGGCGCATCACCATCACCTTCCCGCAGTTCTCGCAGTACTCTTCGGTATCGCCCGCCTCCTGCGCCTCAGGAGTGTTCAGGTCCGGCTTGGCCGCAATATTCTCCTTGGTAAACGTGCAGCTCGAAGCATCCTTCTTGTCGTAGGCCGAACAGGCAAAAAACGTCCCGAACTTGCCCCACTTCAATACCAGGGGTGATCCGCAAACCTCGCACTTCTCCTGCGTCACCTTCTCCATCCGCTTGATGTTTTCCATGTTCTTTCCGGCGTCCTTCAGCTCTTCCTCAAAGTAGCCGTAGAACCCGTTCAGCAGATCGGTCCACTTCTCCTTGCCCTCTTCAATGTCGTCCAGCTCGGTCTCCAGCTTGGCCGTATACGCCGTATCGAAGATGTACGGAAAATTCTTCACCAGCAGGTCGCACACCACCACCCCGATCTCGGTCGGATAGAACCGGCCCCGCGATCCGCCGTGTTTCACCACGTACTCGCGGTCCTGGATCGTATTGATGATCGACGCATAGGTGGACGGCCGCCCGATCCCCCGCTCTTCAAGCTCCTTCACCAGCGAAGCCTCGTTGTAGCGCGGAGGCGGCTGCGTGAAGTGCTGCTCCTCTTCCAGCTTCTCCAGCTCCAGCGCCTTTACGCCATCCAGATTGGGAAGCTTGTTGCGTCGTCTCGTCGTCCTCGTCCTTCTTCTCCTCCACAACCTCGTACACCTTCAGGAATCCGTCGAAGCGAAGCACTGACCCGCTCACGCGAAAATCGTAGGTCTTGCCCGTCTTCGCCGAGTACGCGGCAATGTTCGCAGTGGTCACGTCGTACACCGCCGGAACCATCTGCGAGGCCACAAACCGCTGCCAGATCAGCCGGTACAACTTCAGTTGTTCGTCGCTCAGGTAGCGCGCAATCGACTCCGGCGTCCGCGAGGCATCCGTCGGCCGGATCGCTTCGTGAGCGTCCTGCGCGTCCTTCTTGCCCTTGTACTCATTCGGCGTTGCCGGCAGGTACTGTTTACCTAGGTTCTTTTGAACCCACTCCCGCGCCCCCACCTTCGCTTCCGGAGCCACCCGCGGCGAATCGGTACGCATATAGGTAATCAGGCCTACCGTGCCCTCCGCGCCCACGTCCACGCCTTCGTAAAGCCGCTGCGCCACGCCCATCGTCCGGCGCACGTTGAAGCCCAGCTTGTTTGAAGCGTCCCGCTGCAGTTGGCTGGTAATGAATGGCGGAAGCGGCCTTCGCTGCTTCTCGGTCGCCTGCACCGAGGCCAGCGTCCACTTTGCATCTTTCAGCGCCGCCATGGTCGCGTCCATCCCCGCCTTGTCTCCAAGTGCATTGGCGATGAACTGCGCCTTCCCGTCCTTGTCGGTGCCGCTCGAAACCCGCGCCGGCTCCCCATCGATGCCGATAAACCGCGCCTTGAAGCTCTTCTCCGCCTGCCGCTCCGGGTGGAGCATTGCATCCAGCGTCCAATACTCGACCGGCTGAAACGCGCCGATCTCCCGCTCCCGCTCCACGATCAGCCGCACCGCCACCGTCTGTACGCGTCCCGCCGAAAGCCCTCGCCGCACCTTGTCCCAAAGCAGCGGCGATATCTGGTAACCCACCAGCCGGTCCAGAACCCTCCGCGTCTGCTGCGCATCCACAAGGTTCTGGTCGATGTCACGGGCATGGCCGAACGCATCCTGCACGGCCTTCTTCGTAATCTCGTTGAACGTTACCCGGCGAATCTTTTTTCTTTCCTTGGCGTTGGTCCCCAGCTGCAGCGCCAGGTGGTACGCAATCGCCTCGCCCTCGCGATCCGGGTCCGGCGCCAGGTAAATCTCGTCCGCCTTGGCGGCCAGCTTCTTCAGCTGGTCCACCACTTTCTCCTTGCCTGGAGACACCACCAGCTCCGGCACAAACGTCCGCTTCTCAAGCTCCACGCCAATATCGTTCTTGGGCAGATCCATGATGTGCCCGATCGATGCCCGCACATCGAAGCCCTTGCCAAGATACTTCTCGATCGTCTTCGCCTTGGCCGGCGATTCCACGATCACCAGTGATTTCGTTCATCGCCATCCTTGATTACCGTACCCAATCTAACCTGTCAGCCCTGTTTGACTCACCTTTCACGTTTTCGATTCAGCCCTCACCCGGTCCGGATTGAGCCCGCGCCCACTCTGACCGTCCCATTCAAGGAAAAATGATCCGCAAGAGTTGCACCCTACCACGGAACACCGCCCCATTTCCACTCACAGGCACCAATTTATACACCCGCTGCTCCATTTCCGGGGCAGTCAGAAGGCCAAAGCAACCGCTGAATAACCCAGTCAAACAGCACACGGAATCTCGGCGAATTTCATCCCTTCAGAGCTTCTAGTGTCATGAGTCAAGAGTTCCTATCACAAATTGAACCGGCAAGACTTGCGGCGCCGCCTTGCCATTGCAGTGAACGATGACTGAGGTCCCATCCCACCGCACCATTCCGCTGACTTGCTGACTCGCTATTCCCGCTTGAGCGGGAGCTGACTTGCTGCCGTTATCCAAAGACTTCAACGAGTTTATGCGATGAATTTCAGATTCACCACACCAGACACGTTCTTAGACAGCCGATGCAACAAGACTTCTGCTACAATCTAGCAAGAAGTAGCAAATCTTGCTCCAGAACGGACACGCGCCATGCCGGAAATTCAAAAAATCAGCGTCGCCCTCACCGGGGAGCAGATCGGCGCCCTCAAAGCTGCCGTGGAAACCGGCGAATACGCCACCACCAGCGAGATTGTCCGCGAGGCCATCCGCGACTGGCAGTTCAAGCGTGAACTCCGTCAGGAAGACCTCAGACGCCTGCGCCAACTCTGGGACCTGGGCAAAGCCAGCGGAACTGCCACGCCGGTGAACTTTGACGATGCGCGGCAAGAAGCACGGCGTCGTTTGGCGAGTGCCGAAGAAGATCAGGCCCGTGTCAGCTAATCTCCTCTGGTTTCCTCAAGCACGCGAAGATCTGATTGAGATCTACACCTACATCGGTCTCGACAACCCATCCGCCGCCGAACGCATCCTCGAAGCCATTCGGATAAAGGTCGAATCTCTTTCCGATTTTCCTCGGCTTGGTGTGCGCCGTCCTGACATTCGCCCGTCCACACGCATCCTCATCGAGGGGCCGTATCTCATCCTCTATGAGACCCATCCCGACAGCGACGTAGGCTATATCGAAGCCGTACAAATCGTAAGAATCATCGACGGAAGACGCAACCTGAAGAATCTCTTCTGATTCAACCCGCGCCCACCCTCAACTTACCGCGCTTCAATTTTGAACTGTGAACCACAAACCGGCCTCTATCACATGGTCCTGACGTAATTCTTCCCCGGCAGCCCCCGTACCCGCCCCGCCATCTCCAGCTCAAAAAGCGCCGTAAATACCTCGGAAGAAGTCAGTTGCGTCTCCAGCAGCTCGAGAATCTCATCAATCTGCAAGCTCGCGTCCGAGCGCAGAACCTCCAGGACCATGGCCTCCTGGGGCCGCAACACCGGGTCAGGCAATAAGGATGCGGTCGTCTCCGATTTGGATTCAGTCGGCGCCAGCGCCTCCAGCTCCAGCCGCACCTGCGAAGGCAGTTCCTCCCACACATCCTCCCAGGTCGCCACCAGCTTGGCCCCCTGTTTAATCAATGTGTTAGGCGTCCACGACCCCTTGTTCGTCACGTTCCCCGGCACCGCGAACAGGTCCCGGTTCTGTTCCGCGGCGCATCGCGCCGTCACCCGCGTCCCTGAGTTCTCGCTCGCCTCCACCACCAGCACGGCCACGCACAGCCCGCTCAAAATCCGATTGCGCCGCGGAAAATTCTGTGGCGCCGGGAACGTCCCCATCGGCACCTCGCTCACAATCGCCCCGCCCGTTGCCAGAATCTCCTCCGCAAGCTTCTTGTTCTCCTTGGGATAGACCACGTCGATCCCCGTGCCCCACACCGCCACCGTCGGCATCCGCGCCGCCAAAGCTCCCCGGTGCGCGCACGAGTCGATGCCCCGCGCCATTCCGCTCACTATCAGTAGCCGCCGCGCCGCCAGGTCCCGCGACAGCATCTCCGCCACGCCCGACCCGTAAGGCGTCGGATGCCGCGTTCCCACCACCGCAATCGCCGGCCGGCTCAGCAGCCGCGCATCCCCTCTCACCCATAGCACCGGCGGCGGATCGTAAATCTCCTTCAGCCGCTCCGGATACTCCGGGCAGCCAAAGCTCACCACCGTCGCCCCCTGCGCCGTCACCCGCGCCCACTCCGCCTCGGCCGCCGCCCGCGCCTTCCCGTCAAAGATGAACTGCGCCGACTCGGCAGGAAACCTCAGCCCCTCAAGGGCCGTCAGCGGCATCGTAAAAATCCGGCTCGGCGTCTCCAGCTCCCGCACCGCATCCAGAATCCGCTTCGGTCCCAGCCCCGGCGACATCGACAGCGCCAGCCATGCCAGACGGTCTTCATCCTGCGCCGAAGCCTGGGTTGATTCCGAGTTTTGAGCCGGCTTTGTCATATCGGCTGCAATTGTGTCCCAAAATTGCACACTTCCGCTTCCTCACAGGAAACCAAATGCACAATCAAAGGCAAATGCGCTCACGTTAATGCCCTCGGCGCCCCCTGTCAAGACGAGCATAGTGCCGCCGCCGGTACTCCACCCGATTCCTTGACAAAAAATTGGTAGTCTAATGAGGTGAACCCTGTGCAAGACTCACGCCTGCGCGTTGCCGCTATCGGTTTCCTGAATCCCGCGCCCCTCATGTGGGACTTCGAACACCCTCCCCTCGACGCCCCGCTCGCCCGCCGCTACCGCATTGACCGCATGTCCCCCTCCGAGTGCGCCGCGCGCCTGGCCTCGGGAACTGCGGACATCGGACTCATTCCCATCGCCGCCCTCGCCACCACCCCTGGCCTGCGCATCCTGCCCGGCTGCACCATCGCCTCAAAAGACCGCGTCCGCTCCCTGCTCCTGGTCCGTCGCGCCGGCCAGCCTCTTGCCGAACTCCGTTCCGTGGCTGCCGACATCGCCAGCCGCACCACTCTCGCCTACGCCCGCATCCTCTTTCACAAGTGGGGCAATCCAGTTGTCCCCTTCCTGCCCCTGCCCGCCGACCTCGACGTAATGCTCGACCAGGCCGACGCCGCCATCCTCATCGGCGACCCCGCCCTGCTGGCCCTAGAAGAGCGCTCCAACCGCTTCGAACGCACCGGCGAAGAGCTCGTCTACCACGACCTCGCCCACGAATGGCGCTCCCTCACCGGTCTCGCCTTCGTCTCCGCCGTCTGGGGCATTGCATGCAGCAGCACTTTGGATCAGACCGTCGCCAATGACTTCGTCCAATCCCGCATCCACGGCCTCGAAAACATCGATGCCCTGGTCGCCGAATGGTCCCACAAGTTTCCCATCCCCGAAAACACCATCCGCGCCTATCTGACCACCAACATCCATTACATCCTCGACCAGGAATGCATTGAAGGCATGAAAGGCTTCTTCCGCGCAGCCGCCGAAACCAACGTCCTCCCCAACTACACCTTCACCATCTGAACCCCCGCCGAACCAAGTCCCTAGTCCCTTAGTCCCTAGTCCCTCAGTCCCTGCCGGGTGCCGGGTGTCCCATGTATGACAGGTCTCGATTTTGGGCAATTATATACTTGACAAATCATGCGAATTGACCTATGCTTAAGTCATGAAAGCACCTAAGACACTTCAAGAAGCCATCATTCACTTCGCAGACGTGGACAATTGCCTTCGCTACATGGTCGCCCATCGCTGGCCAAATGGCGTTGAGTGCCCGACCTGTGGCCGCAAGGATGTGACCTATCTGGAGAGCCAGAAAAAGTGGCAGTGCAAGAGGGCCCATGCGAAGCGGCAGTTCACCGCGAAGGTTGGAACCATCTTCGAGGATTCGCCTCTCGGCCTTGAGAAGTGGCTCCCCGCTGTCTGGCTTATTGTCACTTCTAAGAATGGCGTTAGCTCCTGCGAGATTGCCCGCTCCTTGGGTGTGACTCAGAAGACCGCATGGTTCATGCTTCACCGCATTCGTAAGGCCATGGCGAATGGCTCCCTGATGAAGATCGGCGGCAACGGTGGCGAGGTCGAAGCGGATGAAACTTTCATCGGGGGCAAGTCGCGCAACATGCATCTCAGCAAGCGGGCGCGGGCAATCACTGGGGCTCCGAACAGGGGTAAGGCAATTGTGATGGGAATCTTGGAGCGCGGCGGGCAGATACGGACCACCGTAATTCCGAACCTCAGCAGACCAATTCTTCATGGCGAAGTTCGCAAGCATGTCGAAGCGGGCACCGCGCTCTACACCGATTCGATGCACTCTTACATCGGTCTTGATCGTGACTACATGCATCAGATCATCGACCACGCCGTCAGGTACGTTGATGGTCGCATCCACACAAACGGACTTGAGAACTTCTGGAGCCTCTTGAAGCGGGGCCTTCACGGTACCTATGTGAGCGTCGAACCGTTCCATCTTTTCCGTTACCTCGATGAGCAGGTATTTCGCTATAACAACCGGGCGACCAAAGACAATCCGTTGACTGATTCCGACCGCTTCTCTCTCGTTCTATCTCAAGTGGCTGGCAAGCGCCTCACCTATGCCGAGGTAACCGGCAAGGTGGGAGAAACGACGTTCTAATCCTTGGCGGTTGAAACGGGGTCCGAAGAAATCTCCAGAGTCAAGGTGAATCCTATGGGCGCATCTTTGAAGGCGTTCCGCATCTCATTCAACGCTGAGACAAACTTAGCGATCAGCGGCTCATAAGTAGCACCACCGAGAGTCGCCCATGGCCTTTGGCAGACGGGGCAGATGCTCAACTTCCCTACATCCTCACGCCGTGCCATATCCCGCGATGAAGGAATTGCAAGTACACTTTCGCAATGTTTGCACTCCAATTTCAGCGCCAAGATATCAGACAGTTCGATGAACTTTTGCGTCTGGCTTGTCATACGCTCTCCATTGCGCCTAGTAGTTAGCGCCCGGTGTGACCGATGCGAGATTCTCGACCGTGCACCAAAATGTCTGCCCTTTATTTGGGCCAGATGAAACGACGGTTTTTACAACTTTGACATCCTCAACTGTCTTGGTGCTCATCAAATCCGCATCTACTAATTGGAGTTGTGTGCCCTTATCCATCCCGGCGCAGTCGCTATCTTCGCCATGGTATATTTCAGCTTCCGTGAGGTCGGTGTACACTTTGAAATGCTCCAAAGACTTGCACCCCGGAAGGAAACTGGACAGCACGATTTGTTGGCCTATTTTTAGTCCGGTTCCCGCCAATGGCGATTCAGTTGATTTCTGAATAAAAATTATTGTGCCGCAGACCACCAATGCAGCAAGGCATATCAGCAGAACCTTGCCGCTACCCCGACTTCGCTTATAGCCACAATGCGGACAAGCGCTGGCATCCGAGGAGATTTCCTTGCCACATTCTTTGCACGAAATCATCGACATAATAGCCGCCCGAATACTAGGTCCATTTCGAAGTCACGTTTTACTTCGGCCATCCCTCTGGTGATTAAAGCGTGGCCCAAAGCCATTCTCAAAGAGACGATAAGAATTCGAGTTTGAACTGGCACTTCATACTCGTGCTTTTGCGAAGGGTCAGAAAGCCTTGCCGTATCTGCTCCATCGCTTTTTCCTCATCAGTGGTCGGAGCTATCCACATCGCAGGGCAGTTCTGACACTGTAGTGGAATTCGGTTCCAGTGCTCTGGCTCAAAAGCCATAACGGAATGGCAAGAGTCACATTCAAAAACTACTCTCTTAATTTCTTTCAGAGTGGCAAAAATTCTTTTCTCTTCCGTCATCGCCCTTGCTCCTTAGAATTACGGGGAGGTTCCTGTGGCTTCCGCCCGCGCTTGCGTTCACCTCTTGCCTTGCGCTCTTCGACGCTGGCCCGCACCTCCGCATCCACTTCGGCCTTCACCTTCGCAGGATCGGCCTTTAGGATCGTGTCCATCGCTGTGTTGAATTGTTGAAACTCGCGACTCGTTTTCATTCGATCTCCGGACTGCATCAGAATTGCGCAGAGAAATATGTGATCTGTCCGCCAGCAAACGTTGTTACCTTCACTCCGATGATTGCCATAATGTCCTTCTCTGGTTCGTTCAGTTCTGGAGGAACTAGGAGCCTGTCAACAGTTACTTGAAAATTAAAAATCGCACTGTCGTCGTCCATCAGGCAAAAGAATGGGTCCTCATCTACCCCAGGTGTGTTTTCTCCAACTTCTTGACCAAGTTGTGGCATACGCAAGCCATCAATAAGCGTTTTCACCCTTCCATCTAGGTCACCAATAGGGTCAAGCACCCGGAATGGTGGTTGCCGTCGCAGCAGTAGAATATCCAGTGCGCAAGCGAAATGATCTTTCTTCACCAGCGGCACAAAGCGAAATCCAGAATGTGAATGATTTCTGGCTAATTCTTCCACTCGGGATATTCCTCCATTAGGTGTGTCGAATGATCTGCGCAGGGCTGGATGCTGTTGCCACAGCGTCTTTAATTGCGGGTGAAGTTCGCGCCTAATCCTGTGTTTCACCGGTACGGTGCCACGTTTGTCTGGCGGTAAGTGACCGCGCAAAACAAGACGAAACTCCATGGTGTCACCTGCCTCACTGGGCCACTCCTCTAGCAGCCAAGATTTGTGCCGAGGGGTCCATTGCTCATCCATTAGGGCATCTTGCACGAGAAATTCTCCATTTCTCGGCAACTACACGCTCAACAATTCAAACCCTAGTCTTTACCGGGCTGATTCGTCAAGTATATATTTGCCCGATTTTGAGACCTGGGATGCCATAACCCTCAACCGATCAGTTTTTCCTGTTTCCTACTCTTCGATTCCCCCTGGAATAGCTAGAAGCTAGGAGCTAGAAGCTAGAAGCTGGTTCCCCGACCGTGCACCCTTTCCCCCTCCCCGCGAATCCAACCAACGACAGGAGTACCATCCCCCATGTCCCAGAAAGTCGCATTCATCACCGGCGGCAACCGCGGCCTCGGCTTCCAAACCGCACTCGAACTCGGCCGCGCCGGCATCAAAGTAGTCATCGGCTCCCGCTCCCTCGTCCAGGGCGAGCAAGCTGTAGCCAAACTCCGCGCTGAAGGCATCGACGCCGATGTCCTGCTCTTCGACATCACCCGCACCGCCAGCCATCAATCCGCCTACAGCTACTTCAACTCCAAGTACGGCCGCCTTGACATCCTCGTCAACAACGCCGGCATCGCCGCGGGCGCCTTTCCCGGCGTCGGACCCGAGCATCGCGCCGCCGACGTCCCTCTCGACCTCCTTCATCAGGTCTTCGAAACCAACTTCTTCTCCCAGGTAGCCCTCACCAAAGCCCTGCTCCCGCTCATCAGGAAAAGCCCCGCCGGCCGCATCGTCAATCTCTCCAGCATCCTCGGCTCGCTTACCCTCCACTCTGACCCCGACTCCTCCATCTATCACTCCAATTCCTTCGCCTACGACGCCTCCAAGACCGCCCTCAACGCCTTCACCGTCCATCTCGCCTACGAGCTCCGCGACACCAACATCAAGGTCAACTCCGCCCACCCCGGATGGGTAAAAACCGACATGGGCGGCCCTCAAGCCACCATGGAACCAAGCGAAGGCGCCAAAACCAGCGCCGCCCTCGCCACCCTCCCCGACGACGGCCCCTCCGGCGGCTACTTCCACCAAGGCGAACCGATCCCCTGGTGACCGGGCATGTTCGTGCGTCGAATAGTCGCCTTATTCGACGCACATTCTGCGTCGAATACTTGTTCTTGCGTCGAATACTTGCCATAATCTACGCAAAGGATGCGTAGAATGACACGCTATCTCCACCATCTGGAGAATTGGCCCCAGTTTTACTGGAATCGTGCCAGCCTGGCGGAGCAATTAGGGGTGGTCCGTCACCAGCAAGGTCGCCTCCTGGGCCGGATGGAAGCTCTCGGCTTCCAAACCAGGCAGGAGGCAGTTCTTCAAACCCTCACCGAAGACGTGCTCAAGAGCAGTGAAATCGAGGGAGAAATCCTCGATCCCGCCCAGGTTCGTTCCTCCGTCGCGCGCCGCCTCGGCATGGATGTTGGAGGACTGAAACCTGCGGATCGCAACGTCGAAGGCGTCGTGGAGATGATGCTCGACGCTACGCGCAAATATGATCAACCCCTCAACTCCGAACGCCTTTTCGCCTGGCATGCGGCTCTCTTCCCTACCGGCCGCAGTGGTATGAGGCGGGTTCAAGTGGGCGCGTGGCGCGATGACAGCAACGGTCCAATGCAGGTTGTCTCGGGGCCCATCGGACGTGAGCGCGTCCATTACGAAGCGCCCCAAGCCACCCGGTTGGATGCGGAGATGGCGGCCTTTTTCGATTGGTTCAATGCCGGCAATGAGGCCGATTGGGTGGTCAAGGCCGCCCTTGCGCACCTTTGGTTTGTCACCGTTCATCCCTTCGACGACGGCAACGGACGCATCGCGCGGGCCATCGCCGATATGGCCCTCGCGCGCTCCGAACACAGCTCACAACGCTTCTACAGTATGTCGGCGCAAATCCGCGACGAGCGCGATGCGTACTATCGCGTCCTCGAACAAACGCAGAAGGGCACATTGGATGTCACGCGCTGGATGGAATGGTTCCTGGTATGCCTGGAGCGCGCAATCGTGGGCGCGCAAACAACGCTGGAAAACGTCCTCTACAAAACCCGCTTTTGGGAGAACTTACGCGACTTCCAACTCAACGAACGCCAGCGTCTCGTGCTCAACAGGCTGCTCGACGGATTCGAAGGCAAACTCACAACTTCCAAATGGGCCAAACTGGCAAAGTGTTCCCACGACACTGCCCTGCGCGACATCCTACCGCTGGTCGAGCGCGCCATCTTAGTTCGCAGCCCACAAGCCGGCCGCAGCACCAGCTACGAGTTGGTAAGACGCTAACGCCGCACGAGCGCCCGGCGGACGGTTCGCAACAAACGCCGGGTGTCCCAGGTCTCGCTTTTGAGACCTGGGAGTTCACGACCCTGAATCAAGAGGCTTTTCTGACCCCGGATACCTGGCTCGCTAACTCGCTAACTTGCTATCCCCGCGACAGCGGGGGCTGACCCGCTGCATTTGTCTAAGAAGCCCGCCGCCCTGCCCCCGGGCCCGCTGACTCGCTGACTTGCTATCCCCGCGACAGCGGGGGCTGACTCGCTGCGTTTGTCTAAAGAGCCTCGACCACTGCCGGGGTCCCCAGCGACAGGTCTTCGTCGCTGGGGTGACTGTCCACTGTCCACCGTGCACCATCCACTGTGCAGAAAAACCCCCGAAAACCTACCGTAAACCTACCGAAAACCCCCAATTAACCTCAATAAACCCCCCTTTTCGAGGTTTTCAGGCTAGTTCTCAGCAACCCTTTCCTCCAGAATGGAAAATTCTCGGCAGCCAAACCGGCTTTTTCGCAACCCTGTAGTGACCTTGCCCTCAGAATGCGTATCTCTTAACCGGCCGGGTTTGGGGGAAGTTTAATCATCCCCGTCGTAGTCGTGGCGGTGGAAATGTGGGAATCGGCTTCATCGATTTCCAAGGTTTGTGGGAAGGGCGGGAAACAGCACCATCGTTTTCCGGGCTTTCCACAAACCGTCATTTCCACGGCCTGTCTCGATCACCTCGAACTCTCAGGCGGCGATCTTCACCGTAGCATCCATCCAGTCTTGCTCGAATTGCATCGGGCTAATGTAGTTCAGCGTCGAGTGCATTCGTGTTCGGTTATACCAGAGCAGCCAAGCGATGGTTTCATCCTTGGCCTCGCGGATGGTTTCAAAACGCTGGCCATGCAGTCGTTCCACCTTCAGCGAACCAAACAACGTCTCCGAACAGGCGTTGTCCCAGCAGTTGCTCTTGCGGCTCATCGATGGCCTAATGCCATGTTCTTTGAGTACCTCACTGAAGTCCTCGCTGGCGTATTGGCTGCCGCGATCGCTATGAAAGATCAGTTCTGCATTCTTGCCTGGATTGCGCTTGAACCAGGCCATCTCCAGAGCATCGATCACCAGGTTGCGCTGCATGTCGGGCCGCATCGACCAGCCCACCACTTTGCGGCTGAACAGATCGATCACTACAGCCAGAAACAGCCAGCCTTCCTCGGTCGCGATATAGGTCAGATCACCGACCCAAGCCTGGTTGGGCGCGGCTACAGTGAACTTGCGATCAAGCAGGTTGGGCGCAATCGGAAGACCGTGCTTGCTGTCGGTGGTGGCCACGCGGAAACGCCGCTTGCCACGGGCCTGGATGCCGTGTTTCTGCATCAGTCGTTGTACCCGCAGCTTGCCCACGCGAATGCCTTGCGCCCGCAGTTGCCGCCAGATGCGCGGCCACCCATACGCACCCCGATTTTCCGCATAGACGGCGCTGATGTGAACCAAAAGTGCTTCATCGCTCAGATGGCGGCGCTGGGCAATATCCACGCGACGTGCCAAGTGTTCATGGTAGCCAGAGACGCTCACCAGCAGAACCCGGCACTGCACACAGATCGGCCAGACCAGCTTGTGGCGTTGAATAAAGGCGTACTTCATTTCTGGCACTTCGCAAAGTACGCCGTCGCTTTTCCCAGGATGTCGCGCTCCATCGTCACACGCGCCAGTTCCGCACGCAGACGGCTGTTCTCCATCTGCTCAGCGCTAACCAACGGCTTGCTGCTGGCACCCTTCAAGGTTCCAGCTCGATGCTCCCTGACCCAGTTGCCCAAAGTTTGTTCAACCACTCCCAAGCTGCGTGCTGCCGCTGCTTGGCTCTGGCCCGACTCAACAAGCCGCGCCGCCTCTTGCTTGAATTCAAGCGTGTACCTGCCCCGCTTCCCATTCCTCATCTTCGCTACCCTTTCGCATTAGAACAGCTTGCTAAGGAGTACGTTTTGCGGGGGCAAGGTCATAGAGTTAAGTCCTCAAAAAAGCGCAACCACCTAAGCGAACCTTTAGCCCCATTTCGCAACCCTATAAGCCGACCGTTAACGTTTACGTCGCTGCTTAAAAGCGGCCATTTCGCGCCTGCCGATCACCAATCGTTGATCTCTGATCTCTGATCTTTGATCTCTGTCTTCGCCCAATCTTCGCTCCTCGCGTATAATCCCTCCATGGACTTTCAACTGGTCACCACCTACCAGCCCAAGGGCGACCAGCCCCGCGCCATCGATGAACTCATGGACGGTCTCGCCGCCGGTGAAAAGCACCAGGTCCTGCTCGGCGTCACCGGCTCCGGCAAGACCTTCACCATGGCCAAGATCATCGAACAGTCCAACCGCCCCGCCCTCATCCTGGCCCACAACAAGACCCTCGCCGCCCAGCTCTATCACGAGTTCAAGCAGTTCTTCCCCTCCAATGCCGTCGAGTACTTCGTCAGCTACTACGACTACTACCAGCCTGAAGCCTACATCCCCGCCGGCGACCTCTACATCGAGAAGGAAGCCACCATCAACGAGGAGCTCGACAAGCTCCGCCTCTCCGCCACCCGCTCGCTCTTCGAGCGCCGCGACTCCATCATCGTCAGCTCTGTCAGTTGCATCTACGGCCTGGGCTCGCCGGAGGCTTATTACGGCATGTTGCTGCTGCTCGAGAAAGGCCAGCACATCGGCCGCAAGGACATCACCCGCCGCCTCGTCGAAATCCTCTACGAACGCAACGACAACGACTTTCGCCGCGGCACATTCCGCGTCCGCGGAGATGTCATCGAGGTCTTTCCCACCTACGACGAGTCCGCCTACCGCATCGAACTCTTCGGCGACGAGATCGAATCCCTTTCCCAAATCGATCCCCTCTTCGGCACCGTCAAGCAGAAGTACTCGCGCCTGCCCATCTATCCCAAGAGCCACTACGTCGTGCAGCCCGAGCGTCGCGCCGAGGCCATCGATTCCATCCTCGCCGAACTCAGCTCCTGGGTCGCCGAGCTTGAGTCCCAGGGCCGCATGGTCGAGGCTCAGCGCGTCCACCAGCGCACCCGCTTCGATCTGGAGATGATCAGGTCCATGGGCTACTGCCACGGCATCGAGAACTACTCGCGCCACTTCTCAGGCCGCCTGCCTGGCGAGGCCCCGCCCACTCTGCTCGACTACTTCCCTCGCGACTATCTGCTCTTCGTCGACGAGAGCCACGCCACCATCCCCCAGGTCCACGGCATGTGGCACGGAGACCGCAGCCGCAAACAGAACCTCGTCGACTACGGCTTCCGTCTCCCCTCCGCCCTGGACAACCGCCCGCTCACCTTCGAGGAGTTTGAGAACCGCGTCTATCAGACCATCTACGTCTCCGCCACGCCCGGCCCCTACGAGCTCACCCGCTCCTCCGGCATCGTCGTCGAACAGGTCATCCGCCCCACCGGCCTGGTTGATCCCCAGGTTGAGATTCGTCCCGTAAAGGGCCAGATCGACGACCTGCTCGCCGAAATTCGCGACCGCGCAAATCGCAACGAACGCGTCCTCGTCACCACCCTCACCAAGCGCATGGCAGAGGATCTGGCCGGCTACTACACCGAGGTTGGCGTCCGCTGCCGCTACATGCACTCCGAGATTGAAACCCTGGAACGCGTCAAGCTTCTCGCCGGCCTGCGCCGCGGCGAGTACGACGTGCTCATCGGCATCAACCTCCTCCGCGAAGGACTCGACCTGCCCGAAGTTTCGCTGGTCGCCATCCTCGACGCCGACAAGGAAGGCTTCCTTCGCTCCGCCGGCTCACTCATCCAGACCATGGGCCGCGCCGCCCGCCACATCGAAGGCCGCGCCATCCTCTACGCCGACCACATCACTGACTCCATGCGCCGCGCCATCGATGAAACCGACCGCCGCCGCACCGTCCAGACCGCCTACAACGAGGAGAACGGCATCACCCCGCAGTCCATCGTCAGCCAGGTCGACATGGGCCTCGCCCACATTCTCAAAGCCGAGTACGGCGACATCGCCGAAGAGGAAACTGCGGATCTGCCCGACTTTTCTTCCCAGGCCGAGCTGGATGTCTATATCGCCAAACTCGAAACCCAAATGCGCGAAGCAGCGAAAAAATTCGAGTTCGAGAAAGCCGCCCGCCTCCGCGATTCAATCAAGGAACTTCGCGACAAGGAATTCCTTTTCGGCTGAATCCCAAGCTATCTCGGGCAACGGTATCGCCAACCACATCATCCAAGCTGTTCAGATAGAAAATAGTTTCGCGCCGCCGATGCCAAGGCGCGCACTCTCTGGGGTATGTGTTGACAATTCTTTTGGTGGACGATGACCCTCTCCAGGCGTTCGTGCGAAAGTCCATCCTGGAAAAACGATTCTCAAACGTCTTGCGCGTCGCCGATGCAGCAGAAGCGCTGTGCCTCGTAGAGCAGCCCCAGTTTGCCGGGAATCTGAGCCTGGTTGTCTCCGGCCACCACCGGCCCGGCATCGGCGGACCTGCCTTTGTGGCCGAGTTGCATACCCGGATACCTTCTCTGCCGGTTCTGGTCCTGGGCGACACCAGCGAGGATTCCGGAGATTACTCCGGTGAGCGCGTGCGCTACCTTCCCCGCCCCATCCTGGCTGAAGAGATGCTGACCCTGGCCACTCAAATGATGGCCCAAAGCGAACGCAAAACAGCCTGATCCGCCGCAGACCCTCCCCGAATGTGCAAAGCCCCAACTCTACGCTCCCAGGTGTGAGCTAAATCACATTCGAAAGGCCTATAATGGATTGAGAATTACCTCATCGGGAGGTCTTCCCGCTCCCCATCTGCATGCGAGAATCATCGTGGAGTCATAATCATAATGGCAGCTTTCGGTAGCTTTGCTCTTCTCATTGCGCTGGCTTTGGCCGCCTACAACCTTCTGGCTGGAGCGCTGGCCTTGCGGCTCATTGCCGTCGGGCAGCCTGCCCGCATCTCCCCTGAACGGCTGGCCGATACCGCGCGCCGGGCCGGAATCGCCGGCTTTCTGGCCATCACCGCCGCCGCGTTCGCCCTCATCTGGTCTGTCTTTGCCAACGACTTCTCCATCACCTACATCCTGGAGCACTCAAACCGCGCCTTGCCCGCCGCTTACAAGTTCTCCGCACTGTGGAGCGGCCAGGAAGGTTCCCTGCTTCTGTGGGCGTGGTTGCTGGGGATATATGGCTTTGTGCTCCGGCTGACCCATAAGACCGACGTCAAGCTGTACGCCTATGCCGGCACCATCCTGGCCGGAATCCAGGTCTTCTTCCTGCTGGTGCTCAACTTTGCCGCGCCGCCTTTCGCGCTGCTCAGAGGAGCCATTCCCGACGACGGCAACGGCCTCAATCCCTTGCTCCAGTACCCGGAGATGGTCATTCATCCGCCCATGCTTTACCTGGGCTACGTGGGCTTCTCGGTTCCCTTTGCCTTTGCGCTGGGAGCGCTGATGATGCGCTACCCCGGCGAAAAATGGATCAAAGTCACGCGCGTCTGGACCCTGGTCACCTGGCTGTTCCTCACCGCCGGAATCTTTCTGGGCATGCACTGGGCCTACGCCGTGCTCGGCTGGGGCGGCTACTGGGGCTGGGACCCGGTCGAGAATGCCAGCTTCATGCCCTGGCTCACCGGTACCGCCTTTCTCCACTCCGTCATGATGCAGGAGAAGAAAGGCATGATGAAGAGCTGGAACGTCTGGCTCATCTTCTCCACCTTCATGCTCACTCTGCTGGGCACGCTGCTCACCCGCGCCGGACTGGTCAGTTCCGTGCATGCCTTCGCTCAATCCTCCATCGGCACCTGGTTCGTCGTCTTTATGGGGATTGTGCTTGCGGTTTGCATCTTCACCTACGTTCTGCAACGCGGACACCTGAAGAGCGAACAGCATCTCGAGTCGCTGGTCAGCCGGGAGTCCAGCTTCCTGTTCAATAATCTGGTACTGCTCACCGCCTGCTTCGTCATTCTGTGGGGAACCCTGTTTCCCATCCTCAGTGAATACGTGGTGGGAAACAAGGTCACGGTCGGCGCTCCGTTTTATAACCGCGTAGCCGTTCCGATTGGATTGTTCCTGCTCTTTCTCACCGGCGTGGGACCGCTGCTGCCCTGGCGCGCTACGTCCTTCAAAAGCATCCGGCGCAACTTCGTGCTGCCGGTCATCGCTCTTTGGGTCACGGTGGTCGTCTGCCTGGCCGTGGGTGTGCGGCCCTGGAAAGACGGTGCATTCTCCTCCGGCGACTTCTATGCGCTGGTGGCCTTCGCTGTTTCCGCGGCCGTGATGACCGCCATTCTCTCCGAGTTCCTGCGCGGAGCAGGCGTCATCTCCCGCCAGACCGGCCGCAATCTCCTGGTAGGCACTTGGCTGTTGACACGCCGCAATACCCGCCGTTACGGCGGCTACATCATTCATATCGGCGTCGTCATTGTGGTCGTAGGACTGGCCGGTTCTGCCTTCAACCAGAGCCAGGAGCGCGAACTCGGCCTGCACGACAAGCTGCTCATCGGCCCCTACACGCTTGAGTGCATAGGCTTCACCCAGGACTCGAATCTCAATTACAACTCCGAATACGCCATGCTCAACGTCTACAGGGACGGCAAAAAACAGTTTCAGATGACTCCGGAGAAGCGCGTCTACCTGGCCAGCAACCAGCCCCAGACCATGGTGGCCATTCATTCGCTTCCCAGTTGGGATCTCTACGTGGTCTATGAAGGCACAAATCCCGACACCGGCCAGCCCATCATCAAGGCCTTCCTCAATCCGCTGGTCGGCTGGATATGGGCCGGCCTGGTGGTCATGGTCTTCGGCACCTTCGTAGCGCTGGTTCCCAGCCTCAGCCCGGCTACCGCCTCACTGCGCGTGCCTGCGCGAACGGTTCCCACCGAGCCGGCGCTGAAAGGAGGCCTCTAATGGCAACTCCGTTGCGTTTTGCGTTTTGGTTTAGAGCAGTGCAAGCGCTGGTGCTGGCCGTTGCCGTCTGCTTCTCGATGGGCGCTACCGATTCAAGCGCACGCTACCATGACCTGAACCACCGCCTGATGTGCACCTGCGGCTGCGCGCAACTGCTGGGCGAATGCAACCATGTTGGCTGCACCGAGTCAGGACAGGAGCTCAGCGAACTGAGATCGGATATCGCCTCCGGCATGACCGACAAGGAAATCTTCGCCGCGTTCACCGCCAAGTACGGCGCAACCGTGCTGGCCGCGCCCACCACGCAGGGCTTTGACCTGGTGGCCTGGATTGCGCCCTTCGCGGTCTTTGGCGCGGCGCTGCTGGGCACCATTCTGCTCATCCGCCGCTGGTCAGGTTTGGCCGGCGCAAAAGCCCTTGCGTCTGCACCCGATCCGGCTATCGACGATCCCGCCGACCGCGAGCGCCGTGAAAAGATTCGCCGCGAAACCGGCAGCGATGGAGGTTTTTAGAAGCCATGACTGAAACCCAAGGCATGATCGCGGGACTGTTTCTTCTGTTCGCACTCCTGGTTTACACCTTCTGGCCGGAGAACGTCTTTGCCAGCCAGCGAGAGAAAACACGCCTGGACTTCCTGCTGGAGCGCAAGGATCAGCTCTACGAGAACCTGCGCGACCTCAACTTCGAGTTTCGCGCCGGCAAGTACCCTGAAGAAGACTTCCAGGTCCAGCGCGCCCAGCTTGAAAACGAGACCGCCCAATTACTAGCCGAAATCGACCATTTGCAACAGGCCTGAAAAGGAAATATCGATCGATGTTGAATGTCGGGTGCCCCAGGTCTCGATTTTGAGACCTGGGACTCCTCAAAACCTCTTCAAGCCTGTCATCCTGAGCGAAGCGCAGCGAAGTCGAAGGATCTGCAGTTGCCTTCTTGCTTCGATCGGCAATGACCCAACCAGACGTAACCATAGGACGCAATCACGACCATGAAATCGACCCAGTTAGTTCTTCGCACTTTTGCTGTGAGCCTGCTGCTCACCGGCGCATTCGCGCAGGCCGCAACCGTCACCGGCACGGTAACCGACAAAACCACCGGCAAGCCCGCCGCGGGCGACACCGTGGTGCTGGTGGACGTGCAGGCCGGCATGGGCGAAGTGGCCCACGCCACCACCGATGCCCGCGGGCACTACTCGCTCAATGAGCCGGGCAGCAGCCCCTACCTGGTCCGCGTCACGCACCAGGGCGCAGGCTACTTTATTGCCGCGCCCCAGGGCGGCGCGCCCGGCGACATCCCCGTCTATGACGTGGCCGCCAAGGTCCAGGGCGTCTTCATCGAGGCCGATGTCCTTGAAGTCGAGACCGAGAACGGCCAGCTCAAAGTGGACGAGCGGTACTTTGTGCACAACACCAGTTCCCCGCCTCCTACGCAGTGGAGCAAGCGGTCCTTCGAGATCGTGTTGCCCGAAGACGCGGTGCTCAACGACGCGGGCGCGCAGCGGCCCGGCGGCCTGCCCACCTCCATCAAGCTGGATCCGGACGGCCCCAAGGGCCACTACTCCTTCAACTTCCCCATCCAGCCCGACGACGGCGACAAGGACACGCTCTTCCAGATCAGCTACAGCCTGCCCTACAGCAGCGGCAAGTACGACTTTCAAGTCCATGGTTTCTCTTCCGGCGGACAACATCGGTGTGCTGATGCCCAAGAGCATGACCCTCACCGCGGGTTCGGGAGCAACCTTCAAGTCTGTGCAGGGAGACCCCGGCATTCAGACCTTCCTGCTCAAGAACGCGGTTCCCGGCAAGGCCGTCGAGTTCACAGTCTCCGGTTCCGGATCGATCCCGCGCGAAGCCCAGGGTGCCGCGGGCGGCCCGCAAGCTGACAACGGAGGCCAGGAAGCAGGCGCGCCCGGTAACCAGCCCGGCGGCGGCATCGGAAACCCTATCAACACGCCCGACCCGCTGTCGAAGTACAAATGGTGGATTCTGGGCGCCCTGGCGCTGCTGCTGTCTGCCGCCGCCGCCTTCCTGCTGCGCAGGCCGGCGGGAACACCCGTGCCGGCGGCCGCGCCGATCGCGGGAGCTGCAGCCTACCCGGCCTTTGCGTCCGCCCCTGCAAGACAAACTGCATTGTTGAACGCGCTCAAGGAAGAGCTCTTTGCCCTGGAAAGCGAGAAGATCTCCGGAACAATCACGCCCGAGGAATACGCCCAGGTGAAGGCCGCATTGGAGATCGTGCTGAAGCGCGCGCTGAAACGCAGCTCCTAGCTTCTAGCCTCTGGCCCTCGACCCCTTCTGTGGGTGCAATATGCACTTCGCAGCCACAGAAGTAAAATGGATCGAAGGCATAGCTAGCGGCTACAGCGGAACCAGAGTAGATGTATCCTACGCCCCATCGCTCAAGTGGCTTTTTCCGTTAAGAAAAAACCTTCGGTATGCTCCAACCATGGGCACTATTACTCTGGTTCCGCTCTAGAAGCTGGCAGCTAGAGGCTGATTTTGAAGACTCTTCTCCGCACTCTTCTCTACCTCGCGCTCATCGTCTGGCTGGGCGCGGAGATCTTTTTCCCCATCGTGGCCGCCATTACCTTCACCACGCTGCGGCCCGACACCCACACCGCCGGCGCCATCGTTGGCCAACTGCTGCGCATCCTGCACGGCATGGGGCTGGTCTCGGGAATGGTGGCGCTGGCCCTGCTGGCGCTGGCTCCGGCCTGGGGCATCTACAAGCCGCGCGCGGTGCTGGCGCCGATGATCCTCGTCGTGCTCATGATCGCCTGCACCGCCTACTCGCAATTCGCCATCATTCCATCCATGGAGCGCGACCGCATCGCCGCCGGCGGAGCCATCGATGAGGCCGACGCCGCAAACCCCAGCCGCATCCACTTCAACAAGCTCCACAATCGCAGCGAGTTCGTCGAGGAGACCATCCTGCTCCTGGGCCTGGCCACGGTGGTGCTGGTGGCGCGGGCAGAGACGGCGTAAAAGCGGACAGCGGGGTCAGAGATCGCAGATCAGTTCTACATGCCGCCACGAATGCGCCTTTCCTTGTTCCCTATTCCCCAATTCCCTATTCCCTATTCCCTATTCCCTGATCTCTGGTCTCTGATCCCTGGTCTTGTATCATCGAAGAGGCTCTGAAGCGCGCACCGTATCGTGCAGGGGCCGCATTGGAACGACCATGAAAACCGGCATTATCGGCCTGCCTCAGGTAGGCAAAACATCGCTGTTCAAGATTCTCACCAAGGCCAAACTCGAGGAACGCGGCCACTCGCGCCAGGAGCACATCGGCGTGGCCCGCGTGCCCGACCAGCGCCTGCAAAAACTGTCGGCGCTTTACTCGCCCAAAAAGACCACCTTCGCGTCGGTTGAATTCGTTGACGTAGCCGCCATCGGGCAGGAGGCGCTGAAAGAAACCGCGTTTCTCGCCAGCCTGCGCCAGGTGGACGCCCTGATTCACGTGCTGCGTGCCTATGAGGACGACGTGATTCTCCATGTCGGCCCCATCGATCCCTTACGCGACATCAAGAACGTCGAGTTCGATCTGATGGTCAGCGACCTCACGCAGATTGAAAAACGGCTGGAGCGCGTCGAAAAGGATCTAAAAAAAATGCGCACCAGTGAGCTGGAGCGCGAACATGCGCTGCTGCTGCGGTCAAAGGAAGCGCTCGAAAAGGAACAGCCGCTCCGCGAACTGGAGATGACTCCCGAGGAGAAGAAGCTCATCAAGGGCTTCATGTTCCTCTCCCAAAAGCCCATCCTCTACGCGCTCAATATCGGCGAAAGCACAACCCTGGGCGCCGACCTTGACTCCGCAGTGACTCGCTTCAAGCTGGACCAGGTGGCCCACCGCCCCAACGCCGGCGCAACCGCCATCTGCGGCAAGGTCGAGGCCGAGCTGGCGGAGATGGACGACGAAGAGGCGGCGGATTTTCTCTTGAGCTACGGGCTTCACGAGAGCGGACTGGTCAGGCTCATCCGCAAGAGCTATGAGCTTCTCGGACTGATCAGCTTCTTCACCGCCGGAGAAGACGAGTGCCGCGCCTGGACGGTGCCCGTGGGATCAAAGGCGCCGCAAGCCGCCGGAGCCATCCACTCTGACCTTGAGCACCATTTCATCCGCGCCGAGACCATCCGCTGGGACAACCTGCTGGCCGCCGGCTCTGAAGCCGCGGCGCGCGCCAGGGGCACACTGCGCCTGGAAGGCAAGGAATACATTGTGCAGGATGGCGACGTCATGCACATCCGGCATAGCGGCTAAGTCGAATGCTGAAGATCTCCCTTATCCTCGGCGCCATTGCCGCGCTGGCCGACGTGGCCGGCGGTCTGGTGCTGGTGCGCGCCCGTGGCGTCGAACGCTACCTCCGCTACTTCGTAGCCCTGGGAGCCGGCTTCCTCTTGGCCGTCGCTCTGCTCGAAATGGCCCCCGAGAGCTTTCGCCTGAGCCCGAAGCTGGGGCCGATCCTCATCATGGCCGGCTACTGCGTCGTCCATCTGCTCGAGCACACCATCAATGCCCACTTTCACTATGGCGAGGAGACCCACCGCGGCGAGTTTGTCTCCCGGCACACCGGTAACGCGGTACTGGCCGGCCTCAGCGTTCATGCGCTCTTCGACGGCGTGGCCATCGGCTCAGGATTTGTCGTCTCCAACTGGCTGGGCTGGTTGATCTTTCTGGCCATCTTTCTGCACAAGGCGCCGGAGGGCTTCACCATGGCCTCTGTGATGCTGGCCAGCGGGCGCAGCCGGACCGCGGCCTTTTACTCCGCGGTGGGGCTGGCTGCGGCCACTCTCCTGGGTGTGCTGGTCATTGAGGTCGTGCCAAGTTGGCTGCCCTACGGCCTGCCCATCTCGGCCGGCGTAGCTCTTTACGTGGGCGCCAGCGACCTGGTCCCCGAAGTCAACCGCGAACCCGGAATCCGCATGGCGCTGGTGTTCTTCTTGGGTGTGGCGGCGTTTCTACTGCTGCGCATGTTGTTGCCCGCCCTCTGAGCTGGCGTCAATCCCGCCGCAGACCCAGGCGAATCGCATAGAGCCTTGCCAGCAGGCGCGCATAATCGATGGCAACCTTGGAGTTGGCCTTGCTCGCGCCGCGGTATCTCTGCCCGAAAGCAAACGGAATCTCCTCCACCGACCGGATGTGCCCGCGCACCAGAATCTCCAGCAATAGCTTGAAGCCTGAGCGCTGGAAGGCAATTCCCTCGATACACTCGCGGCGAAGCAGGAAGAATCCGGTCATCGGATCCTTGGCGCGAATCCCCGCTCTTTGAATGGGCCAGGTGGCCCACACGGCCGCGGCGGAGAGCAGCTTCCTTACCGGATTCCATGCGCCCAACTGCCCGCCCTCCGTGTACCGGCTGCCGATCGCAAGGTCGCGGCCCGCGTCGATGGCGGCGATCAATTTGGGTAGAAGTTCCGGAGGGTGCTGCAGATCGGCATCCATTACGCCGAGAATCGCCGCGTCGGTGTTCTGCCAACCATGAAGAACGGCCCCCGACAGGCCCTTCTGCCCCTTGCGCACCAGCAGCCGCACCCGCGGATCCTCAAGCGAAATGGCGGAGACAATCTCTTCGGTTCCATCGCGGCTGTCGTCATCCACGACAAGAATCTCGTAGCGAATGCCCAGGGGGTCGAGTACGGAACGAACATGATTGAGCAGGCCGGGTATATTCTCGGCCTCGCGCAAGGTAGGAATCGCCAGCCCCAGCTTCACCTGGGTAGACTCCGGCTGCCCCGCCGATGAAACCGAAAGCGTTGCCGGGCCGTCTACCGCCATGTACGATGATTCTGTCGTGACCGACGACATGCTGAGCCTGAGTATACAGGATTTATGGCGCAACCACGCAAACCCCTGATCAACCTCCTGCTGATCCTGGGCTTCACAATACTCGGCTTCGCCGTGATGGGATACCATCCCGGCATCGAAGATGACGGGATGTATCTGTCCGCGATAAAGAGCGACTTGAATCCAGCGCTCTACCCGCACGATGCCGAATTCTTCCGTCTGCAGCTCCAGGCGACTCTCTTCGATAAATGGGTTGCTGGCTTCGTGCAGGTAACCGGCATTCCCGTTGCGATCTCGGAATTGCTCCTGCAATTCGGGTCGATCGCGCTTACTCTCTTCGCCTGCTTGAGCATTGCGCGGAAACTGTTTACCGAGCAGCGTGCGCATTGGGCTGGCGTTGCCCTCGTCGCTGCCATGTTTACCCTTCCCGTGGCGGGCACCGCGCTGTATCTCGACGACCAGCATCTGCACGCGCGCAACGTGGCCACCGCTCTTATTCTGCTGGCGGTCTCACGCATCATGGCAGGCAAGCGCTGGCAGGCGCTGCCCCTGCTGGTGCTGGCTTTTGTCATGCATCCCATCATGGCCGCTGTGGGCATCTCCTTCTGCTTTTTCCTCACCATCACCTTGTCGGAGCCCGTTCATGCCTGGTTCCGCTCCTGGCGCCAGGCCGAAAGCACCTCCGCGCTGGCCGCGGCTGCCCCTCTGGGTTGGATTTTTGAGTCCCCATGTCCCGCATGGAAGAGGGCCCTGGATACGCGAACCTACTATTACCTCTACAAATGGACCTGGTACGAGTGGCTCGGTGCGCTGGCTCCGCTCTTCCTCTTTTGGCTGCTGTGGCGCCTGGCAAGGAAGCACGGCAACACCCTCCTGGCCCGTTTTGCCCTGGCCGTGTTCGCCTACGGAGTCTTTCAGCAGGCCCTTGCCATGCTCATGCTTGCCTTTCCATCCCTGGTCCGCCTCACCCCCTTGCAGCCCATGCGTTACCTGCACCTCGTCTATTTCTTCCTCCCATTGATTCTTGGCTGCCTGCTGGGAAAGTACCTCTTGAAGGCCGCGGTCTGGCGCTGGGCGCTGTTCCTGTTGATCTTCAACGGAGCCATGTTTGCCGCGCAGTTAGCGGAGTTCAGCGGAAGCCGGCATATCGAGTGGCCGGGACGCGCGCCCTCCAATCCGTGGCTGCAAGCCTTTGCCTGGATTCGCGCCAACACCCCAACCGACGCTTACTTTGCCCTGGATCCACGCTATCTTGAAGCTCCGGGCGAGGACTATCACAGCTTCCGCGCCCTCGCCGAGCGCAGCCAGTTGGCCGACGCCGTCAAGGACACAGCCGTTGTGACCCAGGTCCCCGAGTTGGGTCCGGTGTGGAATCGTCAGGTCGACGCCCAGCAAGGCTGGAAGAGCTTCCGCCTTGAGGACTTCGAACGGTTGAGGACGGACTTTGGCGTGGACTGGGTATTGGTCTCCTTTCCCTCACCCGCCGGCCTTGCCTGCCGCTGGCACAATGAATCCCTTGCCGTCTGCCGGATTCCGTAAAAGCAGTGAACAGTGAACAGAAGATTCTGCACCTGAATTCGGCCACTGTTCACTGTCCACTTTTTCTCCACTTTGCGCGTTGGGGCCATTTCCGCGAGAATGGTTAATATACCCACCAGAGCGGTTCTCCAGTTTGCGGGGCTTTTCTGAGGGTCGACCGAGGCGGCTTTTTCTTGCGGAAAAAGCCACTCAGCAATTGAGGCTTTATTCAGTGCAACTGGAGAACCGCTCAGCCGGCACGGAGACCGGGCAATGCTCAACCTTTCTCAGCGACTGATTCTCGGCTGCGTGCTGCTTGCCTGTCTTACGGCCGGGCTGGTGGCCGCTACTCACCGCGCCCTGGCAGCGGCGGGCCAGTCCACCCTGGCCTACGCGCTTGTCTCCGCTGCATTCCTCATTGCGCTGGGGACAATCTACTTCGTTCTGCGCCCCATCCGCATGCTGGCCCGCGATGCCCATCGCATCGCCCAGGGCAATCTGGAACACCGCGTGGAGTGGAGCAGCCGCGACTGCCTTCGGCGTGATCGCCGGCGAACTGAGCCGGATCGCGGTCCGGCTGCGCGAACTGCGCGATTCCGAAGCCGGCCGCCGGCAGATGGAGTTTCAACTCTCCGACGCCGTGCTCCAATCCATCTTTGAGCCCATCATCGTCACCGACGGCAAGGGCCACGTGCTCAAGGTGAACCAGGCAGCGGCCGAGTTGCTGGGCGAAGCCGCAACCGACCGCATGGCGCTGACCAATACTCCCGGCGGCGACAAGATTCTCAGCGCCATCCGCGACGCCGTCTCCATGCAAAAGGCGGTGGCCACTGAAGACGAAGCCTCCATGCTGCCCATGCGCATCGGCAAGCAGGAGCGCAGCTACCGCCTGCGCACCACGCCCATGCGCGACTCTGAGGGCCGGCTGCTGGGCACCGTGACCACGCTCGAAGACGTAACCACCCTGCAGGATACTGACCGCTTCAAAACGCAGTTCATCGCCGTGGCCAGCCGCAAGCTGCGCGATCCGCTCCTTCAGTTGCGCCGCGGCCTCTATGCGCTGGACCAGGGCTTTGGCGGAGAGCTGCTCCCCTTGCAGGCTGAACTGGTGGCCTCGGCCAGCAACGAGACCGAAAAGCTGGACGATCTGATGGGCGACCTGATCGAAGTGGCCGAACTCGATACCGGCAAGCGCGAACTCAAACTCGAGCGGCTGCGCCCGCTGCAGGCCCTGAGCGAGGCCCGCGACCGCTATTGCGACGAGGCCGCCCAGAAGCACATCCGCATGGAGGTGAAGGCCTACGCCGATCTCTCCGTCGTGCAGGCTGACCGGCGCGCGTTGCGCTCCATCCTCGACAACCTGCTTTCCAATGCCATTCGCTACACGCCGCCCGAGGGCGAAATTCTTCTCGCCGCCGAGGAGATCAAGAACTTTGTCCAGTTCACGGTTCGCGACACCGGCCGCGGCATCGAGGCCGAGCGGCTGAGCACCATCTTCGACCGCTTCAATGCATTCTCTGAGAAGGGTTCGGGCCTGGGCCTGGCGCTGGTCCGCCGGCTGGTCGAGTCGCTGGGCGGCCAGATTGCCGTCGAGAGCCGCCTGGGCCACGGAACCACCTTCCGCTTCACTCTTCCCGTAGCCGCTGTGGATGAAGTCCGGCATCCCGTCGAGGTGGGCTGAGCCATGGCCGAGATCGTGCTGGAAAAGACAGCCGGAACCCGCCAATCTGCGCATCTATCTCGGCGCCGCGCCGGGTGTTGGCAAAACCTACGACATGCTCAACGATGCCTACCGGATGAAGCACCAGTTGGGCATCGATGTGGTCATCGGCCTGGTGGAATCCCACGGCCGCGAGGAGACCGAGGCCCGCATCCGCGACCTGGAAATCGTGCCCCAGCGCGTGATTCCCTACCGTGGCGTCAACCTGAAAGAGATGGATGTGGACGCCATCCTGGCCCGCCATCCCAACACCGTGATGGTGGACGAGCTGGCCCACACCAACGTTCCCGGCAGCAAGAACCGCAAGCGCTACGAAGATGTGCTGGAACTGCTTGAAGCCGGCATCAACGTGATGACGGCCGTCAACATCCAGCACCTGGAAACGCTCAACGACGCCGTCAACCGCTCCGCCAACACCATCATCCGCGAGACCGTCCCCGACAACTTCTTCAAGCGCGCCGACGAGGTGGTGAATGTGGACGTGACCGTGGACGAGCTGCGCTCGCGCCTGCGCCAGGGAAAGATTTACGCCCCGGAAAAGGTGGAGCAGTCGCTGGCCAACTTCTTCCGCAAGGGCAATCTGAATATGCTGCGCGAACTTGCCCTGCGCACCACCGCCGAGCAGGTGAGCAGCCGCGCCTCCGAATATCGCCGCACCCAGGGACTGGAACAGGCGCCCATTCCGGAGAAGGTGATGGTCTGCCTCAGCACCCGGCCCGGCACCGAGCGGCTGCTGCGCGTGGGCGCGCGCGTGGCCGGCCGCCTGGCCAGCAACTGGTACGCCGTCTACGTCACCCGCCCTGAAGACGACAAGGGCCACGGCGATCCTGAGGCCTTCCATCGTCTCGAAGAGTACCAGCGCATGGCCCGCGACCTGGGCGCGCAAGTCGTCAACCTCACCGACCGCAACGTCTCTGACGCCCTCATCCGCTTTGCCCAGCAGGAGAGCATCTCCCACGTGGTATTCGGCCAGTCCGCCCGCTCCCGCTGGGATATTCTCTGGCGCGGCTCGGTGCTCAACCGCTTCCTCTCCGAGGTTCGCGACGTCACCGTGCAGGTTGTGCCCATGAACAAGCCGCTGCGCCGCGGTTGATACGCCTGTGCATGGCTCGTGGAAAGCCCATGCCTGCCCTCATGCAGGCCGGCGTTGCGTCGATTGCGCCCGAATCCGGCAGGGGCTATACTCACGCCGGGGTGGAGGATCGAAATGAAGGTTCACGTTGCGCCTACCGGCAATCTCATCCATAGTGTCCCGAAGTTCAGCTTGAAGCTTTGCGCGGTGCAGGCATTCGTTATAACCACGGTCATTATTCTTGGATGTTCAAGTCCAGACAGGGTCAGTGCCCAGGCCTTCCCGGGAGCGGGAAGCAACCGCATGGATGGAGACTGGCGAAACGTCGATCGTGCTCCGGGAAACTTCGCCGAGATCGTGATCGAGGGGAACAACATACATCCCTACGCTGCGTGCAATCCGACTGCCTGCGACTGGGGTGTCATCAAGGCGATGAGCTTTGGCTCGAGCGTCCAATCTGCTTACCCGGTCGCCCTGTTGGCGCAGGTGAACAACGGCTTCGATCAAGTCTGGATCACACTCAGGTTCGAGGACGATGAGAGATTGCGGGTTGAGACCTTTAATCACTTCACTGACGGCAGCCATCGCGCCGACTATAGTTTCGTCAGTTACTTCGAACGCAGTGCGCCTCCCGCCAACCCCAACGTTCACCCATAGCCTGTTCCCGCAATGCCTACGGCACGGTGAACGGCCGCAGCCCGTCGCTGGGGAAGATTCCGGTCGGCCCGGCTGCCGTGGACGGCTGTTCACGGAACATGTAACGCACAAAGAAGCCCGCCGTAGCGGACGTGTAATTACGGGTATTGTTGGCGCCGAAGAATCCGCCTGCAAACCAGTGCGGGCTGATCTGGTAAGCCACCTGGCCGCGGATGTCGTAGTTGGGGCCCACGGTGGTCACATCCGGCAGCATCGGATTGTTCTGGCTGGTCTCTATTGACTTATCCCCCGCCAGCGGCCAAAGCGGCGTCCGGTCTTCCTGGAAGGCCTGCACGCCCAGCCCGCCCACGATGTTGTAGTGCCAGTTGGTCAGGTAGTGGCCGACAAAAGTGATCGGCACGTTGCCCAGGAAGTAGCCCTGGGGGCTGAAATACCCTCCCATGCCGTGCGTGAATGCGTTCTCGTTGTTGGCGTAGTGCATGGCAAAGAAGTTCACGCCGATGCTAAGGTTGCCGTACTCCGGCGAGGTCAGCACACGCCAATAAGCGCCCCCGTTGCCATCGACGCGGGTATTGCTCTCCACGTTGTAGCCGGTAAGATACTGGCCGCCCGCGCCGACGTAGAATCCTGACATCGCGTCGCCGCGCGCAAACTGCACATTGCCCTGGTTGTAAACTACCCCGCCCCAAATCTGTCCCAGGTGGCCCAGCGTATTCCCGGCTGGATCGCGGAGTCCGGCGTAGGAGAGCTGGCTGTCTTTTTCCGAGTCGCGGACCACGCTGAAGGTGATGGGGCCGTTGCCCGGCCTCCACATGCCCCGGGCGGTGAATGTAGACACCAGGAATCCGGCCGGCGTGTATCCGCCGGCAATCGCCAGATGCGGAAATGCCAGCTGCACCTCGCCTCCAATCCCCACAGCGTTCTGCTGCGCCGGTGGCGTGGTGCTCGGTGTTGGTCAAGGTTCCGATCGGCTCCGGGATCGCAGCCAGGTAGGTTCCCGGCCGTGGTCGACTGCAGAACGGAGATCGTCGCGGTGCCGTCGGCCTGGCCGGAGTCGAGGAACACAGGCCTGGCAACAATGGTGAGCCGGCGCATGATAGCCCATCGGCAGCGATGCCTCAAAGGGAGCTTCGAGGGCTGCCAGGTGGTCATAGCCGAGCGCGCCGCTGCGATAGTTGATAAGGCCGGTGCCGCCCAGCCAGCCACTGTACCCGCTCTCGATGGCTCGCAACTGCATCTCCGCCTCTTCGCGCGGGCTCACGGGGTTTGCGCCGCGCTGGACACGAACCCACGGCCCGCGCAGCGGTGGAAGGCCGCGCTGTTCAAGCTCCTCGTCGGTTAGCCCAGCGCCACTCGAGGCAGGCGCGGCGGGCTGCGCCTGCGCTTCGTAGGGAGCCTCGCCCTGCTGCTGGCTTTCAGGAGGCACAGCGCCGCGGGCGTCTCAGGCGCGTTCTTGAGAGCAGGAGTATTACCCAAAGTCGAATTTGTCTGCCGGCTGGCCTGCTTTTTTGCCCGCTTGCTCTTCCTGCATCTCGTCGTATAGGTACAGTTCGGCTGTGTCGAGGCCGCTGCGGGCTTCTCAGGCTGCACAGTCTGCTGTTTGGGCACGGAGTATGCGCCCGTGGCCGCTTCCTGCGCTGAGGGCGTGTACTGCGTTGCTGTCAACTGGCCCGCATTCGAGGGAGCCGCGCCCGGACCGGAAGGTCCCGCACCCAGATTGACCGGCGGATTGAGTTGGGGCTGGAGTTGAGGATTGATTTGGGAATTGCTCGGGGAACCAAGTTGCGAATTCATCGGCACATTCGGCAATCCGCGCAGCACCGAAGCCGATCCCTGCGTCAGTTGGCTATCCGTCTGGTCGGCAAACAGGGCCTGCACCTGGGCAGCCATCGTCCCCATGGGCTCGGATGAAATCCGCAATCCCTGCGCTGGAGCGGGCGTCGATTCCGGCTCCGCCGAATTGATGGTCTGCTCCGAGGGCGGTAGGTTCACCCTGCCCGAGTAGCTTTGCGGTTTCGAAGAGACTTTGGCCCTGGACGCGGCATGAGCCTTTTTCCTGTTTTGAGTTGTGTTCGCACTTGGCTGGGGCGTCGCTTCCTGCGTCCAGCTTTGCTGGATCAGCACCGGCTGAGCCACCGAACTTCCCTCTCTTGAACTCTGGGGTATGTAAATGGGCGCGTTGCCGGGCGGCGTTCCCTGCGTGCATTTGGCACTGGAACCGGAGTGGACGCCGGGGCGCTGGGCAGTGGGAGCGGATTGTCTCGACGGCGCACTCAGCCACTGATGCTGCGGCGCAGGCGTCGCCGCTGGACTCGGTACCCCAACCGGGGCCTGGTTGGCAGCCGGGGGAGCATAAGCAGGCAAAGGCGGCAGCTTGGTGGTCGTCAGCGGGTCGTTGCGCGGATCGAGCAGGCGTCGCGTGTCGCCCGGCGCCGGGGCACGGTAGGACCCGGGAGGATAAACCAGCCCGCTATCCAGACTCTTCATGGCCGCGCCCGGAGGCATGGCCGCCAGCGCGGCGCGCCAGAAGTCGGCGGCGCGTTCGTTGTTGCCGCGGGCCTGTTCGAACCGTGCGGCGAGTCCAAGAATCTGCGGGTCGCGGGGATAAAGCGCCAGCGCCTGGCGCAGCCAGGCCTCAGCCTGGACCATGTCCGTCGCCCCCAGAGCTGCCGAAATCGCGCCCTGATAATCGCCTGAGCTTGCGTTGTCCATCGGAATCGACTTGAAAAGAGTCACTGCATCGGTCGCCCGCCCTACCCTCGCATAGGCGCCTGCCACCGCCCTGCGGACTTCCAGGTTGTCCGGGTAGTCCTGGGCTGCGGCCTGCAGAATCTCCACGCCGCGCAGCAGATTGCCGTCATCCATCGCGGTTTCGGCGCGGCGAACGGCCCATTCCGCCCACAGGCCCTCAACCTGCTCCCTCTGCGCGGAGGTCAAATCCTGGCGGGAATCCAGACGCAACAAGACCGGATAAAGCGCGATGTCGTCCTTCATGTTGTAGAGCAGCCAGGCGTGTTGGATCTCGAGCCCCGCTGGCGCAGTCGACCGGTGCAGGAGATAGTAGTTCTCCACCCGGTTCAGATATTCGGTAGCGTGCGTGGAATCGCCGACCGCGACATACAGGCTGGCGACGCCCTGCACGAATTCGATGTCGGCTTCGAGCTGCTTGCGCACGTCCGGCGGAATCTTCTCCAGCTCCGCAAGCGCTTCGGCGTTGCGATTGCCGGCCATCAGCGAGAAAATCAGCCCCTTCCAGGCATCGGAAGCCATGGAATGGGGCGCGTTCGCGGATATCGGCACACCCGGCCGTTCCGAATATTGAGCCTGCGCCATCTCCGCTGAAGCTATCCCATAAGCTCCGCCGGCAGCGCCGCCATGAGCAGGCTGCACCGCCGTAATTGCTCCCGGCTGCACATTGCCCAGGCCTTTAGGGTGGTATACCGCGTCCCGCACCACCAATCCGCCATAGGCAGGCTGGCTCGAGCCTGAATCTCCGATTTCAATCTGCGTCGCGCTCTGCTGACGAAAAAGCTGCGGACTCGGCGGCTGCGTCGTAGGAATGATTTGTGATGACAGGATTGGAATCCGGCGCGGCGGGCAACTGTTCCTCGATGGTTGAAGAAGTATTCCTCCCCGCTGCTGCCGGCGCCGGCTGCGACGGCGACTGCGGCTGGGGCAGCACGACCGGGGCAGAGCCGTCGTAAGGATCGGGTCCATATGCGGGCAGAGGCGGCAATTTGGTTGTCTTTGCAAAAGGCTCGTAGTCGGGGTCGAGCAGGTGCTGCAGATCGGCCGCCGTTACGGCGCGATGGGTTTTCATGTCCTGCTCGGGATAGACCAGCTCGTGGGCCAGTCTGTCCACGGGCGTCGCCGCCGGCATGGCGGCCAGAGAGGCGCGCCAGTAGTCGGCGGCGCGCTGATTGTCGCCGCGAGCCTGTTCGTACCGCGCGGCAAGCGACAGAATGGCCGGATCGCGCGGATACCGCTCGAGCGCCTGGCGCAGCCATAGCTCAGCCTGGTTCTTGTCGTTGGCCTGCAGCGCCGCTCCGATTGCGCCCTGAAAGTCGCCCTGAGGTTGCGTCCTGCATGGGAACGGTCTTGTAGAGCGCCAGCGACTCCTTCGCTCGGCCCACCCGCGCATATCCGCCGGCCACTGCCTTGCGCACCGTCAGGTTGTCAGGGAACGCCTGCGATGCCGCGTCCAGAATATCCACGGCGCGCCGCACGTTGCCGTTTTCCATCGCGGCTGCGGCGCGGCGCACGCTCCAGTTGGCCCAGATGTCCTGGACCGTCTCCCGCTGCGCTACGGTCAGGTCGTTGCGGCTTCCCAGGCGCATCAGGGCCGGATAAAGGGCGCGGTCGTTTCCCGTGTTGTACAGCAGCCAGGCGTTCTGTATATCGATGTTGGCGGGCGGCTGCGTCTTGAGCCTGGCGTAGTGCGCCTGCACGCGATTCATGTATTCCACGGCGTGGCGGAATATCGCCGCTGGCCGCGTAGAGGCTGGCCTCGGTCTGCACAAATTCGATGTCGCTTTCAAGCTGCTTGCGCACCGGCGCTGGAATCAGGGCAATCTCCTGCAGCGCCTCGGAGTTGCGGTTGGTGGCCAGCAAGCGTGCGCAATCAGGCCCTTCCATGCATCCACGCGGTCTGGATTGTCCTTCAGCACCTGGCTGTAAATTGCATAAGCCTGCGCGGTGTTGTTGCGCAGCAGATAGATGGCCGCCAATTGCAATTCGAGCGCGACGCTGGGCTGGCCGCCCGCCGCAATCTGCAGCCTGGCCGATCGTTCCAGCAGCCCCTGGGCAACCTCGAACTGGTTAGCCTGCTGATAAATCGCGCCCAGCATCGACAGGAATCCCGGATCGTCGAGCGCTGACTCGTAGGTGGCCGGAGGCATCTTCTCCACGTCGGCGATGGCCTGCGTGTCCTGCCCCAGTTCGTGATGCGCGCTCACCAGGCCCATCCACGCCGAAACGTTGCTGGGATCTGTCGTTGAGTATCTGCGCATATAGCGCCGCGGCCTGGTCGTAACGCTTGGCCTCCATCAGGATGCCGGCGTACTGCAGCTTGGTATCCGCCTTGAGGCTGGTTCCGTTGTCGGGGAAAGGCAGCGCCAACGCCTGGGCGAGCACGCGCTGCGCATCCGCATTGCGGCCCTGGGCTTGATAGATGATCGCCAGGGATGCGCAGGTACTCCGGGTCTCTGGCCAGCGCCGCCTTCACCGCGCCGGGAAGCGTGCAGAGGTGGCCAGCGCCTTCTGGTTCTGGTTATCGCGCGCGTAGGCCAGAAACAGCCCGCGCCAGCCGTCCCGATTGCCCGGCTGAACCTTGATCAGTTGCTCGTAAACCCCCGCGGCTGCCGGATATTGCTGTTCTTTGGTCAGCAGGCCGGCCAGCCCATTCAGCGCCTCCGGACTGCGCGGATTCATGGCCAGGGCAGCGCGGTACTTGGCTCCGGCCACGTCGAGCCGATTCTCGTCGAAGGCCTGCGTTGCCTCGCCCATGGTGTACCAGAATCGCGAGGTGGCCAGCGCGTTCTCGACCGTCTTCGCCTTGTAGCCGTTCTGTTCCGCCTGGGTCAGATAGCTGATGGCGCCGCCGAAGTTCTTCTGCTGCATGCGCAGGAATCCCATGCCCGCCGCTACGCGCCCGTTGTTCGGCTCCTTCTGCCAGCAGCTCGGTAAATCGCGCTCTGCGCCTCATCCAGCCGGTGCGCGTTGAGTGCCGCAAAAGCCGCGCGCTCGGCCGGCGTGCGGGCAATGCCGGAGTTCATCTGCGCCAGCTTCGATTCATTCGCCCTCAGGCTTCTGGCAACTTCGGTGTCCTGCGGATGCGCCTTGAGGTATTCGCGCAACTCCGCCGCCGAGGCCGGATTGGCCGAATCCCACATCAGCGCCTGGCGCAACGCGGCCTGCGCATCGGAATCCTGCGGATGCGCCTGCAGGATGCGAATGCCCTCGGCGCGGGTTCTGGCGTCGTAGGTGAGCATCGTGCCCAGTGCGATGGCATAGCGCTGATCGCCGGGGTTGCGTTCCGCCAGCGCTCGCATGCCGGCCATGGCCGCCGCCTTGCCGGTGGCTGTGCCATAAAGGGTCTGATAGTAGGCCACGCCTATATCCCCTTCGGGCGGATGATCGCCGTACAACTGCCGGTAGATGCGCATGGCATCATCGGCTTTGCCCTGCCTGGCCAGTTCGCCCGCCTGGCGAAGCTGCTCGCTCTGCGCCCGCGGTGCTGCTCAGCGCCTCGATCCTGGCTATGTTCGGGTCGTTGGGATTGACCTTGCGCAGACGATCCAGTGCTCCATTGGCCTTGTCTGCCGAGCCCATCAGCTTGTAGTCCTTGGCCACGCCGGCCAGGGCTTCGGCATTGTTGGGATCGGAAAGAAGAATCTGCTGCCACAGCTGAACGGCCATATCCGGCCGGCCGCGCGACTCCAGGGCACGGGCTTTCTCGATCAGGACCGAGCGCGCGTGGCATCGGCCGTGCCCACGGCAGGCTTCTTTTGGGCGAGACTCATCTGGAGCGCCAGCAGCAGGCAGCCCGCAACGATCGAACTCTTTCTCCAAGCCCCGCAGCCAACCCTCATCGGCGCTTCCATTCTACGTTCAGTTCGCCCCCTGGACCAAACCGGAATCTGCCGTCCAGAAAACCAGTGGCGAACAGGGCAAGATTCTGATCGTAATATGTTAAGTCCTTTCCGTACAATCCCGTAGACTGATTCTTCTGCGTGCTCATGCGAATCATCTGCTGGGCGCTTACCTTTGAGAGGTCGGGGAATGCCCTCAGATAAGGCAGCACGGCCGCCGAAAATCCCACAGGTCCATCTTGCGCCAATGGAATGCCCTGGTCACTTACCTTTTCAGGGGGGGCATCATGATTGGCAAGGTAGGCGCTCATCGCCGGAATCGGCATTGAGGATCTCGGTGCGCGTCTCGCCGCTGCCATCCAGCATGCCCGCCCACAGGTAGACGCGGATGGCGTCATATCCGCCTCCGGGGCCATCGGTATCCTTGCTGCCCGGCCTGCTGCTCGGGCACCGGATAAAAACCGTCGCCGGGAAAATAGTCCACCCAATCCATGGCATAGCCGTGCCGGGAGCTCTGCTCCAGCAGGCGCGGGAATGCCGAGCGCGATCTGCTCCCAGGGACCGCCGGGTCCACGGCCGCCAGCCGCTCGAAAGATAAAACCGGCAGGTAGCTGGGATTCAGCGTCCAGGATTTGTCATGCTGAAAGCCCGTCGGGCCCGGCAAGAGCATGGGGCCAAAACCGGGCAGATCGGCCACCTCGCTCTTGGCGATCAGCGCCAGCATCCGCCGGCCCAGATTGCGTATAGCGGGATATCTTCCACAGGCGGCCCGGCCTCAATCAGCGTGTAGGCCATCCAGACGTCGGCATCCGAGGCGGGGTTGGCGATCCAGCGTCTTCCACTGGCCGTCCTTGTCCTTGCCCCACAGCCAGGCCGGAAGGTGGGTCTGAAGATCGCCATTGGCCAGGTTTGCTCTGGGTCCAGGCCAGCACGCGGTCGAAACGGTGCGCGGTCGTTGCCGGCCAGCGCAAAGAACAAGGCGTACGCCTGTCCTTCCGAGGTGGTGTGCTGGTCTCCCTGGGGATCGAATACCCGGCCCTGCGCATCGATAAATCGCGCCGAATAGGAGTTCCAGAGTGTCCATGGACTCTGCCTGCACCCGCCCGTAGCGCAGAGCATCGACAAAAGCACGATCAGCAACAAACGCTTCCCTGGCCGGGACGTCCAAAGGCCCATTGCGGCAGTTCTCCAACGCAGGGATTGCGGTGGCTTTCCAGTTTCTGCAGCCGGAAAAGAGCCCGCTTCAGCAGCTCTCGAACTATAGGCGACGCCTTGCCATTGCAGTAAACGACGACTGAGGTCTCGTCCACCGCACCATTCCGCTGACTTGCTGACTCGCTATTCCCGCGAAGCAGGAGCTGACTTGCCGCCGTTGTCCAAAGACTTCAGCGAATTCATGCGATGACCTTCAGATTCACCACACTAGTCCTCAATCATCTTCAAACGCGCCCTGGCTCTGACGCGCAGCCATTGTCTGTGTCCAGATGGCAACCAGTAACGCCAGAATGACGACCACGACCGCGACCAGCCATGGCACCTGCATGCACCACAGCCTCAACCGCGTCCACCACGGCAGCACGCCCACATGATAGACCTCCGCGCCGATGCGGAACGACTGAAACTGGGTCCCGTGCAGAACCGAAACCGATCCGGAGATGTCGCTGGACTGCTGCACCTTCATGAACGTGTCCATGAAGGGCTCAAAGTCGCTCGCGTCCTTGAGGTGGATGGCAACGATGCTGCGGCCGCCGCCCGGATCGAAGGGCGACTCGATGCCTTCGATCACCGCGTCGGGCGTGCCGGCGGCGGTCAGGTCGCCGGATTCGGTGTGCTCATCTGATTGCGCAGCTTCCACCAGGCGTGATGCAGCACCGGGGCGAAGAAGCCTTGCGTGTCGCGCACCTGGATCTGGCCGCTGCGCAGGGCAACGGGCAGATGGCTGGCCAAGCTTGTCGAAGCCCGGCTGGTCGTCGCCCGTGCCGATGATCAGGAAATCGGTCCTGGCGCCGCTGTGCAGCGGCTTCGGGGCCGGCCACGGTGACGCGCAAGGCCGGAAAGCCGGTCTGGCGGCCGAAGTGGCCCATCAGCGTGACGAAGGTCTCGATCTCCTGCTCGGTGGGCGTGGGCGGCAGCACCGCCGTGGTCTCGCTCAGGTCGGCAAGGCGCGTAAACGGGAAGCCCGCGTTGGCGAAGATCTCCAGGTTGGGCAGCGGCGCATAGTGCGGATAGCCGCGCAGATCCAGGTAGGAGTCGCGCAGGATGGCGCCCTGCATGTTAATGGGCGTCGTATCCTGGCAGCCGCCCTTCTTGAGCAACTGGAAGGTGAAATCGAACGACAGGGAGTTGGAGAACGGGCGCAGATTGACCACCGGCACGGGCACCTCGGTCTCCATCTTGCGCGAGGTTTCCTGCCCGGGAATCAGCGGCATCGAGCCCAGAAAGGCGTTGTTGATGCGCACCTGCATGCTGGAGATGGGCCCGATGGGAATGGAGTTGTAGCGGTAGACGAGCTTCAGGACGGCATTGGGCCGGTCGGCGTAGAAGATGTCCGGCGGAATGCGGAAATAAACATTCAACGGAGCCGTGCCGTCGCCCTGCAACTGCTCCGCAGTGGCGTAATCCCACAAGGCAATGGTCTGGTCGGTGCGCGCCCAGCGCGGCGCCGCATCGGGCTGCTGCTTGTCGGGCAGCTTGAGGCTGTCGATGCTGGCCTGCGCTCCCGCCAGCATGTCGCTATGCAAGGCCACGGCCTGGGCCGCCATCAGCGCCTGGTCCCCGTCGGCGCCGGCCACGATCAGAATCTTGCCGTATGGATCGTTGGGGTTGGTGCGCATGGCCACGGTGGGCGATCTGACGCCGGGCAGATTCAGGCCGGCGGGCAGATTGCCCGGATTATCCGCGACCACGATCACATTGCCCTGGGGGATGGCCCCGATGTGAACCGGAAAACGCACCGGCCTGTTCTCCGAGATCATGCCGAAGTAGCTGGTCACGATGCCGGCCGCCTGAATCGCTTTGTACGAGGGCGGCGCGGCAAAGACGACCGGAATGCTCAGCGGCTGAATCACTGCCGGATCGAGAAACGGCATGGGCAACTGCTTCAGATCGTCGGCCAGCGGCAGCAGGTCGCCGCGAATGTCCAGAAATGTGGTGCGGTGGACGCGCGCCCACAATGTGGTGTTGGCCGGGTCCTCGCAGACCATGGTGTAGTGGCCGATGAACTCGATGGTCAGCGTGTTGTTGTGCACCAGCAGTTCGGGCGGAATTGTGAACTCCGCCTCCGCATCCCGGCTGTCGGAGCCGCCCACCTGTCCCGGCGTGGGCTGGATGGTGGCGAACAGCGTTCCATTCATGATCAGCTTGAGGTGGCTGAGCTGCGGCAACAGGCTGGGAGAAAAAGCGTAGTAGATGTGAATCTTGGCCGTCCGGACCACGTGGGTCTCCGGCAGCGTGAAATAGATGTTGTGCATGCTGTCGATGCCGTGCAGCTCGATTTGCGGCGAGCCGGCATCGTTCAGCGTGAACGTGTCCCGGTACTGTCCCGGCGCAACCGGCGCGTTCTTGTCGCTGGCTCCCGTTCTGCCAGCGCCCCGGAAACGCCCTGCATCTGCCCCCGCGCGCTTTGCAGCGCCGCCCGCCAAGAGCGCGGCCAGCACGAAGATCACCGAGGTGCGGGCAATGGAAAGCGAAGCCGGCTTCCTGGCCTGCTTGTCTTTGTCGGTAAACAGGCTCTGGAAGGTCGAGACCAGCCCATGCATCGATATCTGGAAGATGCGGCCCAGGCTGTCGCAGCACGTTGTCGCTCTCGCGCGACTCGCCCCAGCCCAGCCACGAGTCCGCTCGGGAATAAAGCACCATGGTCAACACTTCCTGTTCGGCAATCGATAGATCTTCAAAGCGCACGCGCAACACGGACCCCTCCGAGGAGACCACCGTGGCGGGCAGATCGGTCGCCGAGGCCGGTGCGGGAAAGGCCAGGCGCACCTCCGTCTGCGGCGCAACATCCACCGCCTCGTTGAAGCGGATGCTGGTGCCGCCGCTGGACATGTTGATCGTCTCTCCGGCAATCGACCTTCCGTCCGGCATCCTGGCCATCACCGGAGTTACCACGCTGATGCGCACCGTGGTCCGCAACTGCCTCAGCTCGCGCGCCACCGCCGTGCAAACGCCCAGAATCACCACATTGAAGCAGCACCAGATCACGTTCATCAGCACCGTGCCCGGCCGGTCCGCGATCCCAGATGAAGAAGCGCGGAATGGCGACGATCAGCCCGGCGATGTTGAACACCAGCATGACCAGGAACGGCTGCGCGATCTTGGTGTCGAAGAAGGTGCGCTTCACCACGCCGCCCTTGGCCGTCACGTTGAACTTGCCCAGCTTGGGATTGATGAGCGCCATCATGGTGGGCAGCAGAATATACGGCGACAGCACCGTCTCGTAGATCTCATTCCAGAAGGAGTGCCGGTGCTCGCCCTGGATGCGCGAGTTGGTCACGTTGGAAAGCGTCAGGTGGGGCAGCGCGTAGGCCAGGATCGCCGCCCAGTATCCGGGAATGTTGGTGTGGTTCAGCAACAGATAGATCAACGGCGCGGTCAGGAAGATCAGCCGCGGCACCGCGTAGAGAAAGTGGCGCCATGGCATTGAAGTAGCACAGCCGCTGCGGAAACGTGAGGCCCGGCGCAAACAGCGGGTTGTCGGTGCGCAGAATCTGGATCATCCCCCGCGCCCAGCGAATGCGCTGGCCCACGTGGGCCGAGAGCCTTTCCGTGGCCAGTCCGGCCGCCTGGGGAATGTTGATGTAGGCCGTGCCCCAGCCGTTCATCTGCATGCGCAGCGAGGTGTGCGCATCCTCGGTCACGGTCTCCACCGCGATGCCGCCGACATCGTCCAGCGCCGTCCGGCGCAGCACCGCGCAGGAGCCGCAGAAAAACGACGCGTTCCAGAAGTCGTTGCCGTCCTGCACGACGCCGTAAAACAGCTCGCCCTCGTTGGGAATGACGCGAAACTGTTCCAGGTTGCGCTCAAACGGATCGGGCGAATAGAAATGGTGGGGCGTCTGCAGCATCGCCAGTTTGCGGATCGCGCAGGAACCAGCCCATCGTCATCTGCAGAAAGCTGCGCGTGGGCACGTGATCGCAGTCGAAGATGGCCACCAAGGGCGAACTGGTGCTCTTCAGCGCGGTGTTGATGTTGCCCGCCTTGGCATACTTGTTGTCGGATCGGGTCTTGTAGCCGATGCCCGCCTCGAAGGCGAATCGCTCAAACTCCTTGCGCCGCCCGTCGTCCAGAATGTAGACGTGCATCTTGTCTGCCGGCCAATCCATGTTGAGCGCGCCCAGCGCCGTGTAGCGCACCACGTCCAGCGGCTCGTTGATAGGTGGGAATCAGTACGTCGATGTGCGGCCATTCCTCCGTGTTCTCCGGCAGCGCCACCGGCGCGCGCCGCAGCGGCCAGATGGTCTGGAAGTACCCCAGGAACAGAATGATGAATGCATAGGCCTCGGCCAGAAGCAGGCACATGATGAAGAACGCGTCCAGCGCGCCCCAGTGACTGGCCGGATCCTGAAAGAATCGCACCACCTGCAGAATGCGCCAATATCCATAGCGGAAGGTGCAGAACATCGACATCATCATCAGGGTAAGCGTGACCAGGTAGGAGTCGGAACTGCGCGCCATGGCCAGGGCCATCAGAAGGCTCAAAAGTCCCAGAACGGCCTGCTGCGGCCAGGTCAGGGGAAGAACGGCCAGGAAGCAGAAAACTGCTGCCGCCGCAAGCAGGAAGAGCAGGCGGAGAACTCTGGTGAGAATATTCTCCCCTGCCCCGATATCCTGCCAAAGGCCCGTTGCCGTCATCGTTCACTCCAGCGTACGCCGCGATAACTGCTGCTCGCGGGTGCAGATTGGCTCTTCACCCACCCCGCAAGGCTGCCAAAATCCTCGGCCACGGTGGAATTGGGAGCGTAATCCATCACCGTCATCCCCTCGGCCAGCGCCTCGCTTACGGCCGGCGCGTGGCGCAGTACAAAAGGCAGCAGACGGTCGCCTAATTGCTCGCGAAGCACCTCCCGGATATCAAGATGCAGCGGAAGAGAGGAATCGAACTGATTCAGTACGTAGTAAGGCAGCGACGGCTTCCCGGCCGTGCCGCCATTGTGCTGGAAGAAGCTATCGATCGAGCTGAGGCTCACGACCGAATTCATGTCCGGAACCAACGGCACCAGCACCAGGGGCGCCGTCCGCATCACTCTCCGCGTGGTTGCGCCGGACGCAGTTGCCAGATCGACGATCACCCGGCTTACTCCCCGCGAGTACTTGGCTATCTCCGCGGTCAGACCTTCCTGGGTTGCCGTCTCCGGACCCAGAGTCTCCGGATCCACCGTCACCATCTGAATAGGCGCGTCCCCACTGGTGCCTGGAGGGCTGAAGGTCCGCAACAAACCCGGGCGCTGATCGTGGGCGCCAAAGAAAAACGGCAGCAATCCATAGGCCGCGGTATCCACCAGCAAGACCCGCTCGCCCCGGCCCGATAAAGCCCGGCCCAGCGTCGCCACCAGGCTGGTCTTGCCGACGCCGCCGGCAAGTGAAAAAACAGCCACCACCGGGGCACGCGATGGCGCCGGTGCCGGAGCCGCCTCCACCTGCGCGCCAACTCCCTCAAACACGCCTCTCAGCGCATACCAGCGCGAGGTCAGCCGATCGCGGGAGCCCTGCAGCGTATCTTCAGGAGCCTGCGGAACAGCCGGCTGACTGGCCACATCCGGGCGGTCAGGCATCAGCCACGCCGGACGGCCGCTATCCTCCCGTTGTTCGCCCGCAGCCCAGGGATTGAGCGGCGGATAACTCTCTTCGCGCATCGGCGCATGCGGCGGCTGGCTTGGAACCGGCCGCTGCGCCTGAGGCGGGGCATAACCCGGGTAATCAAGCTGCGGCGCACGGTATCGCCCGGTTGCCGGCGCAGGGTCCGAAGCAGCAGGCGCAGTGAATCGATCCAGAAGCGGTTGTTGCCAGGCTGCCTGCTGGGCGGACTGCTGAAAAGCCTCAAGCTGTTGCGCGGCCTGTTGCGCGGCCCGTTGTGCCGCTTGTGCCTGCTGGGCAGCTTCTTGTGCAGCCCGCTCCGCAGCCTCTTGTGCAGCCCGCTCCGCAGCCTGTTGTGCGGCCCGCTCCGCAGCCTGTTGTGCGGCATACTGCGCGGCCCGGCGGGCAATCTCCTCGGCGGCCTGTTCTGCTGCCTGGCGTGCTGCGCGCTGCGCTGCTTCTTGCGCGGCCTGCTGGGCGGCTTGTTCGGCTTGCCGCGCGGCTTGCGCGGCTTGCTGCGCGGCCTGCTCGGCTGCCAACTCCGCCCTGCGCCTGTCTTCTTCAGCCCGTGCCGCCTCGGCCATGCGCTGAAATTCCGCGGCACGCTTCGCTTCATCCTGTTGCTGGAGATTTTGCTGCGCCCGGGCCTGCTCCTCCTCGATGGCCTGCTGCACCCGCAAACGGACCTTTTCCCGCGTCTGCGCCCGCGACGCCGTGAAGTCTCGGTACTTGGCACCATGCAGATTGGCCCAGGAATAGAGCGTCGCCACGTCTTCAGGCGTTTCATTCTGGTCGTACGGCGGTCTACGATCAGTCATACTTCACCCCGGAATCTTCCGCTGTCACTCCCGATTCGCCGCGCGAACCATATTTTCATCTGGCTTCTTTGCTGCGGAAGACCAGGACAGACTCACCCAAACGGAGGATATCCTCACCGGGAATCGTAGTCTCATCGCTGTGGACAGAACAATAACACTTGCACGGTTCTGTCCCTACCACTTTCCCGTCATGGGAAAGGCCCGAAACGCCTCATTTTGTTCGCGATGCGGGTTTCTATCACCAACCAGTAATCTGTTCTTTCGGGGTGCTGATTACCATCGTACCACCAGTCAAGATTACCTGCCTGGAAGTGCAGATCGGGAGCTCCGCGCCATCATGAACCGTCGCGGCGTAGCAGCGCCAAAATCATCCCTGTGTTAGTTTGGAATCAGCGGCCTTGAACGAGCTCGTAGCTCAGTTGGTAGAGCAACGCCCTTTTAAGGCGTGGGTCCTGGGTTCGATTCCCAGCGAGCTCACCACCCCCCGGCCGCGGCCCCCCGGCTCTAACGGAATCTACTCCGCACCACAGAATCCGTTCTTACGCAAACGTTAGCCCCTCCAGCGGCGGCAGCTAAGCCAGAAACCGCCGCGTAAACTCCGCGCCGTACTCATCCAGCAGTTGCGTCACCCGTTCCGGCTTGCTGGAGCGCACGATCAGGCCCGCATGATGCTGCTTTTTCATGCGAACCACGATCTCCGGATCGTTGAATTCTTCTGTGTCCGGCTCGGCGGTCTGGGCCAGGCAAAGAACGCTGCCCGCGTAGCTCGCGAAGGTCATCGGGGGAACATAGGTCTCGCCGCGAAGATTCCCCACCTCCAGTCGCGCCCACTCCCGCCACAGGTTCACTCCGCTGGCAACCTCAACCAGTTCGGCAATAAGCGCTCCGCCGACCCTGGCCGCGATTTCAAGAAAGTAGTACCGTCCGCCGTCATGCGCGCGGATGTATTCGGCATGCGTCACGCCGCGCACCATGCCCAAAGATGGCGCCAGGCTCCCGTTCAGGGCGGTCAGTTCCTTCCAGTCGCGGCTCTCGCGGTCCACCGTGCGGGTGGTGAACACCCCGCCCTCGTGCTTTACCTGCATGGGCGGCCGGCCGTACTGATGCACAATCGAGAACTTCACTTCGCACTCGCTCACGATCGAGTCCACGCAGAAGATGTCGCCAGGCACGAACTGTTCCAGCAGATAGTGGCTCTGCCGGTCGCCCAGGTCTTCAAGGGTCGCGCCACAACTGCTCCGGCTCCTCAATCCTGCGAATTCCCAATGCGGACGCCTCTGAGCGCGGCTTGAGCAGCCACGGCGCGGGCACGCGCTCCATGTAGTCGCGCAGCTCGTCGTAATTAAGCACCCGGCAAAACTCCGGAACCAGGAAGCCCAATGCGCGCGCGATCACCCGCATGGCCAGCTTGTCGCGATAGCAGCCCGCGGTGGTTGTCCCCATCCCCGGAATGCGCATATGCTCGCGAATCTGAGCCGCCGTCTCCAGGTCGCCCTCATCCAGGGCAACAATGCGATCGAATCGCCTGCCCCGCGCCATCCAGGAAACGGTGTTCAGAATCTGCTCGCGGTTCAAACCCGTAGGCATGGAGGCCAGATCCTCCAGCGCCTCGCGCGGCCAGTCCGCATCGCGCAGATTGTCCACCGTGAGCAGTGTGGGCCTTACCCCCATCTCCGCGCACTGGCGCAGAAAGTCGTGCCCTTTCTCACAGCTGGCAATGCAAAGAAATCGCTCGGTTGAGTCCAACATAGGCCCTCTGGCCAAAATCGGCCCCTGGATCGCATCGCTACTCTTGTCGTCAACACCCGGGCATCCCGCTTCAGTCTCTGCGCAAGAGGCTCCCGGCTTGGACTGCCCGGCGAGAATAGTTCTACCATAGACGCTGCAACCCTAACCGGCCTCTTGGCGCCGGGGACTCTTCAGAATGCTTTCCGCGGACGCAATCGTCGAACTGCAAGACCGGCAAACGCGCGCCTGGCACCAGCAGCCGTCCGCCGCCGAGGCCAACGCGACAGAGGGCGCCGTAGACCTTTGGCTCCGCTCCGTCTCCCGCCAGCACCGCGCCAACTTCGACCTCTGGCACATTGAGGACGAGGCCCGAGCGCCCGGCATCACCGACGCGGAACTGGCCGCAGTGAAGCGCCGCATCGACCAAACCAACCAGCGCCGCAACGACCTGGCCGAAGAACTGGACTGCGCCTTGCTCGGCTGGCTCGAACCCCGCGGCTTGCCCATCCGCAGCGCCCCGCTGAACTCCGAATCCCCGGGCCTGATCATCGACCGCCTCTCCATTCTTGCCCTCAAGATCTACCACACCCGCGAGGAGGCCGAGCGCACCGGCATCGCCGCGCCCCCGGGCCACGCAATCCGCAACCGCGATCGACTGGCAATTCTCGAATCCCAGCGCGCCGACCTGGCCGGCTGCCTCGATGCCCTGTGGCGCGAAACCCTTGCCGGCACACGGCAATTCAAGCTTTACCGCCAGTTGAAGATGTACAACGATCCCTCGCTCAACCCCGCTATCTACCGCAAACTCCCCGGCTAACTCCTCGATGGCCGCGGCCGGTAACTTTCTGCACAGCAGACCACCCATTGACGTATTACGGGGTTATGCGTATAAAGAGGGCCTGAGTAGCGTTGTTCCTCGCACGCAGGTTTTAGGCCGGAAGCTATCCGGCTCAATCGGGCGTTCTGGAAGACGCACTCCTGGCAAACCCATGATGCAAGAGGCCCGATCCGCGGCGCCCAGCCGCAAAAAATCTGCCCCCGCGGCCGCCAAATCCGACGGCCACTCCACCACGGGCACAGGTCCCGCTTTCCAGCACTATCAGGCTGCCGTGCAACTGTTGCAACAAGGCAAGTACGAGAAGGCCCTGGCTGCCTTTGAGAAGCTGCTCCCCGTGGCCCCCGTCGAGATCAAGGAACGCTGCCAGATGTACATCAACACCTGCCAGCGGCAACTGGAGCGGCCCAGCCTGACCTTCGCCACCCCCGAAGAGCACTACGACTATGCCGTCTCCAAGTTGAACACCGGCTATTACGACGAAGCCCGCGAGCAGTTCAACAAAATTCTGGCCGCCTATCCCGAAGCCGACTACGCTTTTTATGGGCTCGCCGTGCTGGATGCAATCACCGGCCAGTCTCAGGATTGCCTCACGAATCTGGCCCGGGCCATCGAGTTGAATCCCCGAAACCGGCTTCAGGCCCGTGTGGACAACGACTTTCAGAGCATGGTGGACGATCCCCGCTTTACGGAATTGCTGTATCCTGAGATTCCGTAAGGCTTGCTTTGAATTCTGCATCCCCCGCCACCGGCAACCTCCCCACGGCGCCCTCAACCGGCGCTGATGCCTCGCCGTTCCCTCAGCCTATGCGCGTCGTCGCCATCGGAGGCGGCACCGGCCTTTCCACGCTGCTCCGCGGCCTGCGCCGCCACGTAATCACGGCTGGCCAGCCTGACCCTCCTCCAGGCGCCATCGCCGACCTCGCCGCCGTGGTCACCGTCACCGACGACGGCGGCTCCTCGGGCCGGCTGCGCAAGGATTTCAATATGCTGGCCCCCGGCGACCTGCGCAACTGCATGGTGGCGCTCAGCGAAGAAGAGGCCCTGCTGGCCCGCCTCTTCAACCATCGCTTCCGGGCCGGCGATTCGCTCCAGGGACACAACTTCGGCAACCTCTTTCTCGCCGCGCTCACTGAAATCACCGGCGACTTTGCCCAGGCCGTCCAGCTCTCCTCCAAGATTCTTGCTACCCGCGGCCGCATCTACCCGGCTACCACCGCCAATACCACCCTGGTGGCGGAGATGGACGATGGTTCCTTTGTGCGCGGCGAAACCAGAATCACCGCCAGCCATCGCCGCATCGTCGAACTCACGCTCGATCCACCCAACCCCGCCCCGCTCCCTGAAACCATGGAGGCCATCGAGCGCGCCGACCTGATTACCGTGGGACCGGGTTCGCTCTACACTTCGCTCATCACCAACCTCCTGGTCGAAGGCATTCCCGCGGCCCTGGCCAACGCCCGCGGCCTGCGCGTTTACATCTGCAACCTCATGACCCAGGCCAATGAAAGCCTGAACCTCACCGCCGCCGAACATATCGAGCGCATCTATGAGCACACCCGCGCGCCCATCTTCGATTGTGCCCTGATCAACACCGCCCCCTTTTCTCCTGAGACGCTGGCCCGCTATGCCGCCGAGGGCGCTTCCCCCATCACCCCGGATATCGAACGCATCCAGGCTCTGGGCGTGCGCTGCATCGCCGGCGACTTTGCCAGCGAAGAGGCCGTGGTCCGGCACCAGGCCGACCGCGTTGCCGGCGCTCTGCTGGCGCTGGGACGCACCACCCATAATCCACAGAGCTGATGGTTTTTCTCTTCCCTGCCCGGTCAATGCTGATTTAGAGTGAGAGGCTGAGTTAAAGTGAAAGCTCGCGCGGCCCTCAGTCGGCGCGAGCAAGGAGGGTGTTTCATGCGCAAGACCCGAGTTTGGATCACGATGGGCTGTTGTCTGCTCACCATGGCTTTGTTCGCCGGGGCTCAAGCTAACGGCAAGCCCGGCCTGTGGGAGATGACCAGCACCATGACCTGGCAAAAGTCGCCTATGCCCGCTGGAATGAATATGCCTCCAGGCATGAGTTCACCGTTCGGTGCAAGCACGCACACCATGCAGGTCTGCCTGACCCAGGCCATGATCGACAAGTACGGCTCTCCCATGCCCCAGAGCCGCAACAACCAGTGCCAGGTGAGCAACGTACAGATGAAGGCCAACAGCATGACCGGCGACTGGATTTGCACCGGCCAGATGGCTGGCAAAGGAACCGTGGAGTCTTCCTGGACCGATTCCGACCACTCCACAACCAAAGTGCACTTTGCCGGGAACATGCAGATGGGGCCGAACGCAACGCCGGTCGAGTACACCATCGAGTCCACGTCCGTGTACAAAGGCCCCGACTGCGGCAGCGTAAAACCCGCGCAAATGCCCAGCAACTAGCCTCAAGCTTCAGTCCCACCTAGCCACAAGCCTCGGCGCCTATCTGGGCGCCGGGGCACACCCCGGGCCAGGCGCCGCGACTTTCTGCGGAATGGGCGGGAAGGCATTCCTTGCATGAATCTTCAGTTAAATAAAGGCAATCGAACATTCCTGCAATAGTGTCTTTTGTGCTACCATTCAAATGTGATCGAGATTCGCCAGTACGTTGACCGTCTGGGTCGCAATCCTTTCGATCGATGGTTCGAGAAGCTGGACGACGAAATCCAGGCACGAATTACCGTGTCTCTCGACAGGCTCGAACGGGGCAATTTTTCAGCGGCCAAGGGCGTAGGTGCGGGCGTCTTCGAATTGCGACTGGATTTCGGGCCCGGTTGCCGCGTTTACTTCGGCAAGGATGGCGAGCGGCTGGTAATCCTGCTTGGCGGTGGCTCTAAGAAACGTCAACAGGCAGAAATCGATAGAGCGCACGCCCTCTGGCAGGAGTACAAGGCGCGAAAGCGGGAGGAATGATGCCACTCACGAAAAGCTTCAATGAAACGGTCAAGAGCAAGCTCCAACAAAGCGAAGCGTTTCGCAGGGCGCTTCTGCGGGAAGCCGTCGCCTGCATGATCTCCGGAGACGTAGAAACGGGAAAGTCCGTACTCCGCAAATACATCAACGGCACAATTGGTTTTGTAAAACTGGGAGCCGATCTTGGCCGTTCCCCCAAGGTGCTGATGCGCATGTTCAGCACATCCGGAAATCCGCAAGCGAAAAACCTCTTCGAAATCGTCGCCTATCTGCAAAAGATCGAAGGAACCAAGCTTGAAGTGGTGGATCGGGCCGCGTGAACCATCCCTATCTGGCGGTTTCGATGGCCCGCTGCCCCACATCTCGATTCTGAGATGTGGGAACCCTCACCCCTCCACCGTCCGCTTCAACTGCCCGCAGGCCGCAAAAATATCGCGTCCGCGCGGCCGCCGCAAGTAGACGGCAATCCCCTCCGCCGCCAGCGCGCCGCGAAATCTCTCCACCGCCTCCGCCTGCGGCATCGTGTATTCAATTCCTGGCCCCGGATTCCATGCAATCAGGTTCACCTTGGCCGGCAATCCGGTCCGCCGCACCAGCCGCGCAACTTCGGCGGCGTGCTCCAGCCGGTCCGTCACCCCGCCCAGCAGGACGTATTCAAACGTAATCCGCTCTCGTGAGCGCAGCCGGACTTTCCGCACTGACTCCATCACCGCCGCAATAGGCCATTTGCGATTGATCGGCATCACCTCGCCGCGTACTTCATCATTCGGCGCATTCAGGCTGATGGCCAGCTTGGGCCGCACTTCTGCCGGTTCCTCGGCAAACCGCTCGATGCCCGGCACAATCCCCGATGTCGAAACCGTCATCCGTTGCGGGCTCAGCCCCACTTCCTCCACCAGCAGCCGCACCGCCGCCATGAAGTTGTCGTAGTTCAAAAACGGCTCGCCCATGCCCATGAACACCAGGTTCACGCGCTCCCGGCCCACCTCCACGCCGTGGCGTTCCAGCACCGAAACCACCTGCCCAGCAATCTCGCCCGCGCTCAAACTCCGCTGCAACCCAAGCTTCGCCGTCAGGCAAAACCGGCAGTTGACCGCGCACCCCACCTGGCTGGAGACGCAGATCGTGGCCCGGCTCCGCCTTCCAGTCTCACCAGCCCCCTCAGCCTCGATTCCGCTCCCATCGCCGGCCTCGCCGCCATCTCCCTCCGGCATCCAGACGGTCTCAACAGTCAGCCCGTCCTTGTCCTGGCCCTGCACCAGGTAGCGCTCCGTCCCATCCACCGACTTGAAGACCTGCGCGATCTTCGGTCTGCCTACTTCCCAGCCCGCGGCCGTCAGCCGCAGGCGCAGTGATTTCGGCAAAGTAGTAATTTCACTTAGTTCCGCAACCCGTTGACGATAAATGGCTTCAGCCAACTGCTTTCCGCGCCAGGCCGGCTCGCCCGCCGCTACCATCATCGCCCTCAGCGCACTGGCGTCTAAACCAAAGAGCGGCTTCCGGCTCCCTTTTTTGGAATCTAATTGAACGAGTTGGCTTGTTCTTCGGGTCACGGGCTCAGCATAGAGTATTTCATCCCATCCTGCAGCCCCAACGCCGGCGACCTGCTCCCGAGCCCGCTTCCCGCTCAACAGCGCCTCGAAGCCTGAAACGTGGGTAATGGGTCAGTTTGAAGGGTACGGGCTTCAGGTGAAGGGTGCGGGCTTTAGGTGAAGGGTAGGGGCTTTAGATGAAGGGTGCGGGCTTTAGGTGAAGGGTGCGGGCTCTGGGTGAAGGGTACGGGCTTCAGTACATAAACCCGGCAACACCAGCGCGGGCTTTACAGGCTGCGGAAAGACGCGTTCGGAGCTGCGAGAAGTGTCAGGGCACGACTTCAGTCGTGCCACAAGTGCAGCAAAATCAGCGCGGGCTTTAGCCCCTGAGGGAATGCTCCTTCAAATTGACCCACTACTGAAACGTGCCCTTTGAGCCGCGTTGGCCTACAATCGAATTCGACCCGATGACCATGACCACCGAGCGAAACCTTCGCCGAACCGTACTGCCGAACGGTCTGATCGTGCTGACCGAGTGCATGGATCATCTGCGTTCGGTGGCCATGGGCGTATGGATCAAGTCCGGCTCCCGCTGCGAGCCCGCCGAGACCAACGGCATCTCACATTTCGTTGAACACATGCTCTTCAAGGGCACCCGCTCCCGCACCGCCCAGCACATCGCCCGCGAAATGGATTCCATCGGCGGCAACCTCGACGCCTTCACCGGCAAGGAGACCATCTGCTTCAACGTCAAGTCGCTGGGCGATCACGTGCCCATTGCCCTGGACGTGCTTGCCGACCTGGTCCTCAACCCGGTCTTTGCTCCCTCCGATATCGAGCGCGAGCGCGGCGTCATCCTTGAAGAGATCAAGATCGACGAGGACAATCCTGACGTGCTGGTCCAGGAGTTGTTCACCCAGAGCTTCTGGAAGGGCCATCCGCTGGGCTGGCCCATCCTGGGCACCACTGAAACCGTCGCCCGCCTCGGCCAGCAGCAGCTCTTCGACTACCACGGCGACCGTTTTCACGGCGGCAACATGGTCTTTTCCGCGGCCGGCAACCTGGACCACGACCAGTTCGTCGATGCCGTTGCCGGCAAGTTCTCCTCCCTGGCCGGCGGCGAAACGCTCAGCGAAATGCCCGCTCCCGAACCCAGCGCCCGCATCGTGCTGCGCAACAAGAAATCCCTGGAGCAGGTACAGATCTGCCTCGGCGTGCCCGCCCCGCCCATCACCGACGAAAACCGCTACGCCGCGCTCATCCTCAATACCGTGCTCGGCGGCGGCATGAGCTCCCGCCTCTTCCAGACCATCCGCGAGGAACGCGGCATGGTCTACTCCATCTACAGCGACCTAAGCCCTTATCGCGACACCGGAACCCTCTGTGTCTACGCCGGTACCTCCGCCGCCAAGGCCCTCGAGGTTGTGGACCTCATCCTGGCCGAGTTCCGCAATCTCAAGCAGACCCCGCTCGCCCACGAAGAACTCACCCGCGCCAAGGACCAGCTCAAGGGAAACCTCCTCTTGGGCCTGGAGAGCTCCACTGCGCGCATGGCCAACCTGGCTCGCCAGGAGATGTACTTCCACCAGTTCTTTACCGTCGACGAGCTCATCGCGCGCATCGACGAGGTGGATTCCGCCCAGGTGCAAGCCATGGCCCAGCGCCTCTTCCGTCCCGAGCAAATCGCCGTAACCCTCCTCGGCCGCCTCAACGGAGTCAAGCTGAGCCGCACCAGGCTGGTGTGTTGAAAGACAGCTTTTAGCTTTTAGCTCTTAGCTTCTAGCTTTTAGCCGGCCTTGCGAGCACTCAATTCTCGGAATCAAGCGAGAGATTCACCGCTGAACGCTACCGCGCGTTAGAGCGGAAGCCAATATCGGCATAAACGGGCTGAAAGCTAATAGCTAAAAGCTGCTTTCCGAGCGTCCCATTTCCCTTTCGCGTCTGTAACGTTGTAGCATTTTCTCGAATGGGCCGGGAACCTCCGGCCCGCTCCACGAGGCACTGGAACCCCATGAATCGCACGTCGTCGCTCTCCACCGCCCGCCGCGGCTCCAATCTTCTGTCCCGCCCCAACCGGACCCGGCCGCGCCCCAACGGCTTCACGCTGATGGAATTGCTCATCGTGATGGCGATTATCACCATCCTGGCCATGTTGGCGATCTCGAGCATAGGCGCCTACACCAAGAGGGCCGACACCCTGTCGGCGATCAACTCCGTGCAAAAGATCGTCCAAGCGCAGATGATGTACTCCGACTCCTACCCCGCGAACGGATTCGCATGCACGCTCCAGGCCTTGGGCGGGGATCCCAGTTCAGGACCGCCTTCCCTTACAAGCGCTCAGTTGCTCCCCCCCGACCTGGCCAGCGGATTCAAGCAAGGTTACATGTTCACTCTTACCTGCAAGGACAAGGTGACGGCGAACGGCGCGGATCGGTTTAACAGCTACGTCATCACCGCAGTTCCGCAGACGGTTGGCAAGACCGGGGATCGCGGCTTCTGTAGCGACGAGACCGGCATCATCAAGTACGACCCCGCAGGCGGCGCCAACTGCTCCCAGAACCTGCAATGACCCTGGGCCCTCACACGCGCCGCGGCGGCTGCCTGCTTCTCGCCGCCGCCCTGCTCTCAACCTGCCTCTGCGCCCAAAAACCTTCGCCCTCCGCGCCGGGCGCTACCGCGCTTTTATCTTTTGGACAGACTTCAATGCCAAGCGCGCATGAGTTGGCCCGGCGCGTCGACCGCCATTACAACCAGTTGCACTCCCTCAAAGCCGGCTTTGCCGAAAGCTATCAGGGCATGGGCATCAAACGAACCGAGAGCGGAACCATGCTGCTGCTCAAGCCTGGCCGCATGAAGTGGGAGTACAGTTCGCCGTCCGGCAAGCTCTTTCTCCTCGACGGCAAATACGCCTGGTTTTATACTCCGGGCGACCCCCAGGTGCAGCGCATTCCAGCCAAGGAACTCGACGATCTGCGCTCTCCGCTGCGCTTTCTCCTCGGCCACACCGAACTCGAAAAGGAGTTGAGCAATCTGGCCCTTGCTGCCGCTCCCAACGGCTGCTTCACCCTGACCGGCCAGCCCATTGGACAGCAGGATCGCGTCCGTGGCCTCACGCTTACGGTAACCACCGAAGGAGCCATCGCTGCCATTGAGATCGAAGAGACCGGCGGCGCGCTCACCCGCTTTACCTTCACCGGCGAACAGCCCAATCTCCCCATCCCGGCAGAGACCTTCCATTTCGTGCCTCCGCCCGGTGTGCCCGTAGTCAACGCGCTCCCGCCGGTATAGACCGCGGCACGCAATCCCCCGGCTCCCTGGACCAGCAACCTCGAAAGAACTGCTGTTTGAAGGGCGCGCGGACGTGTATTTTAAATTTGTACCGATCCGGAAAGGAGCAGGGATGGCGCGAGTGGCAATTGTTGGGGTGGGTGCAATTGGAGGTGCCCTGGCCGCGCTGCTGGAGACGGCCGGGCGTCATGAGATTACGCTTTGCACCCGGCGCCCGATTGAGGCTTTGCTGGTGCACACGCCGGAAGGCGATGTGCGCGTCAAGGCGCGGAATGTCACCGGCCCGGCGCGCGCCGAGGCTGTGGACTGGGTGATCGTAGCCACCAAAACGTACGACGCGGCAGGGGCGGCAGCGTGGTTCCCTGGCCTGTGCGCCAAGGGCGCTTCGGTTGCAGTCGTGCAGAACGGCGTCGAGCATCGCGAGCGCTTTGCCCCTTATATCGGCGCCGGACGGCTGCTGCCGGTGGTCATCGACTGCCCCACCGAACGGCGGCCGGACGGCAGCGTGAATGTCCGCGGCGCAACTCTGATGAAGATCGAAGATGCGCAACTGGGAAGAGACTTTGCCGGCCTCTTTACCGGAACCGCCGCGAAGATGGTGCTGGTGGATGATTTCATCACCGCCGCCTGGTGGAAGCTCTGCATCAACTCCGTGGGCGCGCTGAATGCGCTAACCTTGAAGCCGGTCAGCGTGCTCTGGGGAGAACAGATGAGCCGCATCGCGCTGGAGATGGTGGCCGAATGTGTTGCGGTGGGCCGGGCGGAAGGCGCGCATCTTGAAGACACCTTGCCCCAACAGGTGATGGCCATGTACCGTGCCCAGCCGGCCGACTCAGTCAATTCCCTGCTGGCGGACCGGATGGCCGGAAGACAGATGGAAGCAGACGCGCGCAACGGAGCCATTGTGCGCAAAGGCGAAAAGCACGGCATCCCGACGCCCATGAACCGGATGGCGTTGGCGCTGCTGCAGGCGATGTAAGGAGCGCAATAAGATGAACGATCCGTTGGAATCGGTTGCTCATGCGTTTGTGCGGGCCATTAACCGCCAGGATGTGGATGCCCTTGCCGAGCTGATGACGCCGGAACACCGCTTCGTCGACTCGCTGGGAGGCGTGACCGAGGGCCGCGAGAAGATGCGGGTTGCGTGGGCCAAGTACTTCCGCATGGTTCCCGACTTCACGGTCGCCATCGAAGAGACCTTCTGCGACGGCCCCGTGGTGGCGATGCTGGGCATGGCGCAGGGAACCTATGCGCCGCACGGGCATCTGAAGCCCGAGAACCGGTGGACAACGCCCGCCGCCTTTCGCTCGTTTATTCAAGATCAAAAGGTGGCGGAGTGGCGGGTATACTGCGACAACGAGCCGATTCGCCAGCGCATGGCAAAAAGCACCTGAACAGTCTGCGGAAAAACTCACTCGGAGCTGCAAGAAGTGTCAGGGCACGACTTCAAAGCCTGCCCTGAGCCTGCCGAAGGGTGCCGCAAGTGGCTGAAAATAAAAGAGGGCTTCACAGGCTGCGGAAAAACTCGAGACGGAGGGAGGCGGGGGTTTCAATCCATAAGCGCTAAGATAACTAATCAGCATGATTATACACTTGACACAGATATAGAGAACATAGTGCGCTTGAAGTGCCGTGACGGGGCCTCCGCATAGCCTAATCCGTGGTAGAGTTTAAATGTGAAATATATCTTACACGGCAGGTGAGGAGCCGGTGCTCCTAAGCGGATTTATACCCGCGAACAGTCCTGTGAGAGGGATTGGGGTTCAACTCCCCCACCTGCCGCTCTTGCGTTTATACCACACCTTGAGGCATTCTTATCCCCACTTTGAAATCAAGGAGCGACGGTGGTAATCTTGGCGTGAAATTTATTTCACGCATAGCCGTCTTCGTGTGCTATCGTGGAAGCCTTCCCGAGAGAGTTGCTTTATTACGAGACGGCAGATGGAAAAGTCCCGGTCCGAGACTGGCTGGATGGCATCGAGGGGAGTCCCGCGTATTTCGAGATCGTGCGGCGGCTGGATAGGGTGGAACTCGGTAATTTTGGAGATCATGGGCCGGTCGGAGATGGAGTAAGCGAATTGCGAATTGATTTCGGTCCTGGGTATCGCGTTTATTACGGACGAGATGGGATGGATTTCGTGATCCTGCTTGTAGGAGGATCAAAGAAGGGGCAGCAAGGGGATATTGAAGCTGCAAAGGAATATTGGAGAGACTACAATGCCTAAGCGAACTCAGTCATACAAGTCTTGGCAATTGGGGAAGCTCTCTGATCCCAATTTGGCAGCCGGATATTTGAACTCTGCGCTTGAGGAATCTCAAGAGATGTTCCTTATCGCGCTTCGGAAAGTTGCACAAGCTCAACAGATGGCACGGGTAGCGAAGGAAGCCAACATCCAAAGAGAAACGCTTTATCACGCGCTTTCGGAGGTCGGCAATCCTACACTCCAGACGCTAACATCCGTGTTGGATGTGCTTCAGCTGGACCTAGCAATCAAGCCGAAGATGTCAATTGCTCCGGCCACCCCCGTTGATCCAATTGCTTCACAAGCGTCCAATCGAATTGCTGATGGGAGTACGCCGATCTCTCCGACCTTTACTGTGAATAGTTGGCTTCCTCTCTCGAATGCATTTCAGGTGCCCTTGAGGAATACTTACAGCGCGCATTTTGGAACCGATGTAATTAGCCGTGCTCTGGGGAGAGGGGATGCCGAAATCGACAGCAGACCACTTGGCGCGATTACAACCTCGTTGCCAAAAGATGAACAACAACAGTTGATGGAGGAGAGAAATGTCGCTGCCTGAAACGCCTGATGTGCCTAATCCTGTCCCGAACTTCGAAATCGCTCTGCCGCAAGAAGGCGTGAAGCGCATTTATGCTAATGTGGCGACGATCACATGGGGCGGATCAGATTTGAGTGTGCAACTTTATCAGGTCGTCCAGCCTTATCGGGAAATACCATCACAAAAACACGCTCCCAATCACCTGCTGCATAGTGCGGATGTCACTGTAAGCTGGGCTACTGCTAAGATTTTCCACGCACAATTAGGGGAAGTTCTTCGACGTTACGAAGACAAACACGGATCCATCAGGACGGAATTTGAAGCGATCTAATATGAAGGTAAACAAGGATCAATTCAACGCGCTGCTCAGTCGCCTCATGAGCACCCCGCCTCAACCGGCTAAGACCATAAAGACGGAAGGGAAGACGAGGGAGATAATACCCTCTACCCTTCCGCCGTCAGTTCCGCATAAGACATAGGCTCGACTCCGAGCATCCGGCGCAGTGTGGGATTGAACCTGTCGTCCGCCTTCCTTGCATTGAAGCGGGTCTCAAACTCGCTCAAGTATCGGTGCAGGTGCTTTATCGAAATCTTGTGGAAGCTGCCTATCACGGACCGTTTGAATAGCGAGAATGCCGATTCAATGCCGTTGGTCGTAATATCGCCGTAAGCGTCCAGCCTTCCCCTCTGGCATTGCCTCGGGGGTGAGGCCGATGATGGCGTCATGGATCATGCAGAGGAAGCGGGAGCGGGACGTTGCGTACGCAGATTTCGGTCGGTTGCAGAGAAGCGGCGGATTGTAGAGTTGACGTTGGAGCCTGGCGCGAGCGTGGCGGAGGTTGCGCGAGCGCACGGGGTGAACGCGAACCAGGTGTTCAAGTGGCGGCGTGAGTTTGCCAGAGGCGAGTTGGTGGAGCCGGCAGTTCGGTCCACTGCATTGCTTCCGGTCACGGTATCGGCTTCGTTTGCGGCAGCGACTCATGAGACTGCCGCACAGGAACAGACAGCGACATCCGGCGCGATTCACATCGAGTTTCCTGGCCGGGCGATGATCAGCGTGGAGAGCGGCGCCGATCCAGCACTGCTGCGCTCGATCTTGGAGAGCCTGCGCAAGTGATCGAACTTCGCACTGGAACGAAGATATGGCTCGCGGCCGGGGTGACGGACATGCGGCGCGGCTTCGACGGTCTGAGCGCGCAGGTACAGACGGTGCTTGAGCAGCAGCCGTTTTCCGGTCACGTGTTTGTGTTTCGTGGACGCCGTGGCGACATCGTAAAACTGTTGTGGTTCGATGGCGATGGTCTGTGCCTGTTTGCCAAGCGGTTAGAGCGTGGACGCTTCATCTGGCCGAAGGCCGAGAGTGGAACCGTTTGTCTGACGCGCGCGCAGCTTTCGATGCTGCTGGAAGGCATTGACTGGAGAAGACCCGAACGTACCTGGGCTCCGCAGATCGCCGTCTGATTGATTATTGTGATTCCTCTTTATTCATGCGCCTTTTGTTGATGTTTTCCACATCGCTTCATGGCATACTGCGCTCATGGTTGTGGCTGCTCTTCCAGATCTCGATCAGTTCGACATCGAAGCGCTGAAGGCGCTGCTGATCGCCAAGCACATCGAGTCGATGGAACAGCACAGGTCGGACGTAGAACTGATCGAACATCTGAAGCTGGTCATCGAGAAGTACCGCAGGATGATCTTCGGCAAGAAGAGCGAGAAGCAGACGGCGCAACTGGAACAGCTTGAGTTCCGGCTCGAAGAGCTGGAGACTGCGCAAGCCGCCGATGAAGCTACACAAGCCGTATCGGAAGCCACACAACCGAGTGCCGCTCAAGCATCCACGAAGGCGCGCCCACGCCCGGCGCGCAAGCCGTTACCCGAAGATCTGCCGCGTGAAGTGATCACCCATCTTCCTGCTCATAACTGCTGCCCCGATTGCGGCGGTGCGCTACGGAAGTTCGGTGAAGATGTCTCCGAACAACTGGAGCGCATCCCTGCAACCTACAAGGTGATTCGTCATGTGCGGCCGAAGTTCGCCTGCGTAGGCTGCGAACGTGTTGTTGAGGCGCCTGCTCCTGCGCGGCCGATTGAGCGGGGTCTGCCTGGTCCCGGTCTTCTGGCTCACGTATTGGTCTCGAAGTACAGTGACCACCAACCGCTCTATCGCCAGTCGGAGATCTACGCCCGCGAAGGCATCGATCTTGACCGCTCGACACTGGCCGGCTGGGTGGGCGCTGCCAGCCAGTTGCTTGCTCCGCTGGTCGATACGATCCACGAGCATGTGCTGGCAGGATCGAAGATCCACGCCGATGACACACCGGTTCCGGTGCTTGCTCCCGGCAACGGCAAGACCAAGACTGGACGCCTGTGGACCTATGTGCGCGACGATCGCCCGGCGGGAGAAGACACTGCGCCCGCCGTCTGGTTTGCATACTCGGAAGATCGCAAGGGCGATCATCCGCGACGGCACCTGAAGGACTTCAAAGGCGCGCTGCAGGCCGATGCCTATTCTGGTTATGTTGCGTGATTAGTTATGTTGCGTAGCTTCCTGGAGCGCGGATTCTACCTGAGTCGGACCTCAGATTGAGACAACATAAATACACCTTGAGTCCACCCAAGTACCCCAACATGTTTGCAAGGGGGTACATCATGTTTGAAGCGCTTTTCAAGAGTGAACGAGGGCTGACACGTCACCGCACTGCTCCGCTAGCTGAGGAACGAGCTCGCTACATCCAGCACTGTATTGAGTTCGGAGCGACGCATTCCACTGTGGGTCTGAAGTGCAGAGAGCTCCTTTGGGCAGCTCAGCTGATTGATGGCGAGCGCAGATCGGCGTTCAACCAGGAGTCGCTGCATGCGATTGCAGTACGGCGGTCGGCCGGACAGCGGGGCGATCCCTTACGGATTCAGCAGCGATTTGAGGACATCGTCAGGCCATGGCTTCGATTTCTGGGTTGGTGGGAGCAAGCGATTAAGCCTGACCCATGGTCCGAGTTACGAGAGGCGTACTCCAACTGCATGAGGGCCGATCGCGGGCTTAGCGTTTCAACCATCTCGTATTGGGATCGCTGTGCCAGGAGATTCCTCGTTTGGTACAGCGCCACCGGTCGCCCTTTACAAGATCTTGAGGTCTCCAACTTCGATCGCTACGTCGCGCATTTGGCAAGCGAAGGTTGTTGCCGTCGTACCATCAGCAACCTTGTTAAGGCCCTGAGGTCATTTGTACGTTTTGCGGGAGACCGGGGTTGGTGCTGCAAGCATCTTGCCGACGGCATTTCCGGGCCACGCGTATATTCGGACGAATCCATCCCCATGGGACCGCCATGGCGCGATGTTGAACGTTTGATAAAGAGTGTCGATACCGATCGGCCCCGGGATATACGCGGCCGCGCTATCCTCATGCTTCTTGCCATCTATGGACTTCGTGCCGGAGAGGTCATGCAACTGCGGTTAGAGGACCTCGACTGGGAGCGAAGTCTTTTGAACGTAAGGCGCGTAAAGCGCCGCAAGGTCCAGGCCTATCCGCTGATTGCATCCGTCGGCATGGCGATCGCTAGATATTTGCGAGAGATCAGGCCGGCATCGAAACGGAGAGAACTGTTTCTTGGACTCAACTCTCCGCATGGGCCGCTTAGCCAGGGTGCTATACGACATATTGTTGCGACAGGTTTGAAGCGAGTCGGAGCGCAAACAACTCGTTTTGGCCCCCATTCGCTGCGGCACGCATGCGCAGGGCGGCTTGTCTCCGAAGGCTTATCGCTCAAGGAGATCGGGGATCACCTTGGTCATCGAGGTATCTCGGCAACTCGCATTTACGCGAAGGTTAACCTTGCAGCCCTTCGGGAAGTTGCAGCATTCGACCTGGGAGGACTGCGATGAAGCTCGTTGCGCTGGTCAACAACTATGTGGCCCTGAAGCGTTCTCTTGGGATGAGATTCGCAACCCAACCTCGCGTGTTCCGAAGGTTTTGTAGAGTTCTCGGAGACATCGATGTCTCTCAGGTCACCAAGGAAGCAGTCAGAGCTTTTCTCGATGGCGACAAGGCCATCACGAACACTTGGTTTCTTAACTATCGGCTGCTCGATGGACTGCTTTCATTCGCAGTTAGCCGTGGAGTTATCAGAGACCTGCCTCTGCCAGACTTTACACCTTCACCTTTGCCGGCCTTTCGACCGCACATTTATTCCAACGACGAACTCACAGGTCTGTTACACGCAACTAGTGTTCTGAAGTCATCTCGTAATCCGATGCAGCCGCACACATTTCGGGTTCTACTTCTCCTCCTCTACGGTACGGGGATGCGCGTGGGGGAAGCACTTCATTTGTCATTGCGGGATGCAGACCTGCACAGCCGCGTGCTTACGATTAGAGATACCAAGTTTTTCAAGTCCCGCCTGGTTCCTCTCGGCCCGCGACTCACCAGCGAACTCATTGCTTTTCGAAAACGTCGCACCGCTCTGCCGACACCGCAGTTGGAGGATTCTGCGTTCTTTGCATCAAGTACAGGTCGGCCGATACCGTATCAGCACATCATCACGCTATTCCAACGCGTCCGCATTGCTGCAGGTCTCCAGCGAGATGAGGGATCCAGCTATCCGCCGCGACTGCATGATCTTCGCCACACTGCAGCGGTTCACAGGATCATCAGTTGGTATCGGGACGGTTCCGACGTGCAACGGCTTCTGCCACAGCTCGCAACCTACCTCGGGCATAAGGATTTGCGCGGTACGCAACACTACTTGAGCATGACACCGGAGCTCTTGGAACAGGCCAGTCATCGCTTCCGGAAGTATGCAGGTCCGGAGGAACGGCATGCATAATCGACTGCTGCTCGGTCCATGGATCCGTCGCTTCTTGCTCGAGCATCTGATTGCCGAACGAAATCTGTCCCACAACACCCAGGCAAGCTATCGCGATACCCTGGTTCTCCTCCTCCAGTTCTTGCACTCTCGTTGCAAAAAACCTCTTGAGAACCTACTCATCGAGGACGTTTCAGCTCAGATTGTGAGCACGTTTCTCGCCGACCTTGAGTCCGTTCGATCCTGCAGAGTTGCAACTCGTAACCAGCGACTTGCTGCCATCCGCTCCATAGCCAGGTTCATCGGGCGTCATAACCCTGAACATCTTGCGTGGAGTACGGAAATTTGCGCCATTTCCTTCAAAAAGACCGCTGAACCAACTGTCGGATATCTGGATAAGGCGGACATGGATGCGATCCTGAAGTGCTTCAACCGACACACCTCTATGGGATACAGGAACTACGCGCTTCTCTTGTTTCTCTACAACACTGGAGCCCGTGCAGACGAAGCCGCACATGTACACGTAACTGATCTTGCCCTCCACAGATCCCCAGCGGTTCGGATCCACGGAAAAGGAGACAAGATTCGAATATGCCCCCTGTGGGAGCACACAGCCGGCATCTTAAAACCACTGATAACTGGGCGCTCCGATGATGATTCTCTCTTTCGAAATTCGAGAGGAGCACCATTGACCCGATTCGGGATCTACCGCCTAGTCAGAAAAGCTGGACTGAATGCATCATCTCCCAACCCGGCTCTCAGATCGAGGCAGATCAGTCCTCACATTATTCGTCACACAACTGCGGTACATCTACTCAGAGCCGGCGTCGACATCAACACGATCCGGGCTTGGCTCGGCCACGTCTCGATCGATACCACGAACATCTATGCAGAGGTCGATTTGGAGATGAAGGCAAAGGCACTGGCCCACTGTGAGATCGCTACAAAAGGCCCAACCAAAACATGGCGCAACAACCCAACGCTGATGGCGTTCTTGAAGGCGCTCTGAGACCAAGGAGGTGCCTAGTTATGTGCTCCATTCGATGTCCCACACCCCATCGCAGTCTGGCAATCCTAGGCTACGCAACATAACTAATCACGCAACATAACCAGAATTATGTGGCGCGCCACATAATTCTGGATTTCATCATCTCTACGGCGACGGCGCCATCTATGAAGTTGCCTGCTGGGCGCATACCAGGCGCAAGTTCCACGATATCCATGTGGCCCACGCCTCGCCGATTACTACCGAAGCCATCGCACGGATCGGAGCCCTTTACGCAATCGAGGAACAGATCCGCGGCAAGCCTGCCGAACTGCGACGATCCATCCGCCAGGGTCGTACCAAGCCGCTTGTCGATGAGCTGCACAACTGGATGGAGAAGGCGCTGCGTTCGCTCTCAACCAAGAGCGAGACGGCGGGCGCCATCCGCTATGCGCTCTCGCACTGGCGCGCACTCACGCGCTACCTGGACAACGGACAGCTGGAGATCGACAACAACGCCGCGGAACGGGCACTGCGTGCCGTCGCGATCGGCCGGAAAAACTACCTCTTTATGGGTGCCGACTCCGGCGGCCATCGAGCTGCATCGCTCTACAGCCTCATCGGAACCGCCAAACTGAATGGCCTCGATCCGGCATTCTACCTGCGCACGGTCCTGGCGACGATCACCAACCATCCGATCAATCGCATCGAGGAACTGTTGCCCTGGAACATCGCTGCCGCACTCCAAACCGAACCATCCCAAGCCGCTTAAACCCACTCAACAGGTGTCCACTTAAAAACAAGTGGACACTTGCGATGTAGACACTCCCAGTCAAGATGGGAACCTCGAACGCTTACATATCGCCGTCAACGTAGATTTCGGCGCTGTGATTGACGGTCTTGTGCTTTATCGCATCGTGGCCAGCCAGCCGGAGAGCCTTGGGGTAGGCTGGCAGTTCATCGGTCATGATCGCTTCCACATCGGCGCTGACGTGTTCCTCGAGGTACTGCGCCAGAGTCTCTACCCTCGCATTCGGCGCGTGGAAGAGGCGTAGTTTCCCGCCGCGCTGCTTAATGCCTACTACGACCTGCTTTGTGTTGAACTCTGGCCGTTTCCAATGCTTGTTCCGAATCTTGCCGCCCAGGTATGTCTCGTCCATCTCCACGATCCCGCTCATGTCAGCGGAGTCTTCGTTCACCATCGCCTTGCGGATGCGATGGGCCATGTACCATGCCGTGCGATAGGAGCCGATACCGAGATGCTCCTGTAGCTGCTTCGCGGAGATGCTTTTCTTGGCGTCTACAATGAGTGCCAGCGCGAGGAACCATTTCGTGAGGGGCAGATGGGAGTCATTGAAGATCGTTCCAGCCGTAGCCGAGAACTGCTGTTTGCAGGTCGCCTCAAGGCACTGGTAGATGCGGGTGCGCTTGTTATCTCCGCCGGGCTTCCGGGTGATCTTACTGATGCGATTCGCCCCGCAAATAGGGCACCGGATGCCGTCCGGCCAGCGCATAGACTCAAGGTAAAGGAGGCAATCATCATCGGTTCGGAACTGTTGGGTTACGTCTATCAAGTTCATCAGAATCCCTCAACAAACAAATCATCTCAGAATTCTCTTTCTGTGTCAAGTGCATAATCATCCTAATCAGTAACGCTACTCATTGTGCGGTTATCACCTTGGTTACCCCACCGGTTGCGTGTCAAGCTAGACAAAAAGTCGCCACGAAGCCTTAACTTAGCGCCTATGGGGTTTCAACCCCCGCATAAAGCCAAGAGGATTAACGCGGGCTTTAGCCCCGGAGGGACGCTTTTCTTCGATTTTCACTCGGTACCTCGAGTTTTTCCGCAACCTGTTTAGCCCCTGCGGGAACTCCCCTGAAGGCGCTGAATCAAATTCAAGCCTTTTTCCGCACCTGTGAAACCAGAATCGATCACTCCTGCCCGCCAGCTTGCTATCTCGCCAACCCCGCGCAGCGGGGGTCGCCAGGTCTTGTAGAACCGCTTCCGTTTGAACGCCGAACCGCCGGCGAGGATTTTCACAGTGTTTTGCTCGGTTGGGCTTGCAAAATTCTGCCTTTTGATCTAATTTACTAACCAGTTAGTTAAAATGCCGGCCAACGCTCCAACCCGTACCCAAACCGAGCGCGCAGACCAGACGCGTGCCCGCATCCTCGACGCCGCGGTCAGCGAATTTAGTGAAAACGGCCTCGCCGGCGCACGCACCGAGCAGATTGCCGAGGCCGCCGGCGTCAACAAGGCTCTGCTCTATTACTACTTCGAGGGCAAGGATGCGCTCTATGCCGCCGCGCTTGAGGCGGTCGCGCAGCGCGTTGTCTCCAGCAGCCTGGCGGCCATGAGCAGCGAGCGTTCGGCCGGAGAGCAGGTGGTCTATTTCGCGCTCAACCACTTTGACCGCATCCACTCTCAGCAGGCTTTCCAGAGCCTGATGCAGCAGGAGATGATGCGCCTGCACCGCGGCGAGGAAAACGCGCTCACTCCCATCGTCGAAAAGGTCTTCCGGCCCATGATGATCCGGCTGCGCGACTTGTTTACCGAGGGCAAGCGCACCGGGGAGCTGATCCAGGCCGACGAGTGGCAGATCATGTACGCGGCCCTGGGAGCCAATGTCTTCTACTTTCTCTCCGCGCCGGTCGTCGGCATCATGCTGGAGAGCAATCCGCTGGAGCGGAGCGCGATGGAGTTCCGGCGAAAAGCGGCCGTCGAGTATCTGGGAATGACGATTTTTACCGACCGCAGGCACGGGGCTGAGGTTGCGGCGCGAGTCCTCGCCAACACGCCGATGCCGGTGAGCGGCAAATTCAAAAAGTTCGAGGTGAAGGCCAAGTGAACGCACGCAATCGAGTTTTCATGATCCTGGCTCTGCTCACGGTGGGGTCGCTCATCTGGTACCTGGTCACGGTCAGGCCCACCGGCGACCTGCAACTCATCGGCACCGTGGACGCCAACGAGGTGCTGGTCAGCGCCAGGATTCCAGGGCGCATCCAGACGCTGACGGTCAAGGAAGGCGACACCGTGAAGGCCGGGCAGTTGATCGCTGTCATCGAGAGCGACGATCTGGAAGCCGCGCTCAAGGCAGCCGAGGCCAATGCGGCCAGCCAGAAATGGAAGCTCAACGGAACCGTCGTAACCGAGCGCCAGAACAGCGGCGAAACCTCGAGCGCCGCCGTCAGCGCCGAAGCCCAGGTTCAGGCTGCGCAGGCCACGCTTGCCCAGGCCAAGGCGCAGTACGACCACCAGCAGGCAGACACCAGCCGGACCGTAGCGCTGGCGCAACAGGGGATCGTGAGCGCGCAAACGCGGGATGAGCAGGTAACCGCCCTCCAGGCTGATCAAGCCGTCGTGGACGCGGCGCGCGATACCCTTTCCGCGGCCCAGGCCAACCTGCGCCAGGCCCGTGCCCATGAATTGCTGACTGCCGTTTCGCAACAGAACGTGGATTCGACCCGCGCCGATGTGGCAAACGCCAGCGCGCTTGCCGACCAGGCCAGGATCGAGAAAAACTATGCTGAGGTCCTGGCGCCGGTCAGCGGCAGGGTAAACGTGTGGGCGGCCCGCCAGGGTGAGGTGGTCGCGATGGGCGCGACCATCGTCACCATCATGGATCTGACCCAGACCTGGGTCTACGCGCCGCTGCCTGAGACCCAGGAAGACAGCGTGAAACTGGGCGACAACCTGCGCGTGGTCATGCCCAGTGGCGCAACCGTCTACGGCAATGTGATCAACAAAGCCGCGGAGGCTGACTTTGCCACTCAGCGCGACGTCAGCAGCCGCAAGCGCGATATCAAGACCATCGAGCTGAAGCTGCTCATCTCCAATCCCGGCGAAGAATTCGTCCCCGGCATGACGGCCGAGATCTACATTCCCAAGAGCAAACTGGTGAAACAATGAGCACGGCGCCTGCAGACAACGCCCCGGCGCAAAAGCCGGCCGCGATCATCGTTGAACACGCCGTCAAGCGCTACGGCGCCTTCGAGGCCGTCAAGGACGTGAGCTTCTCTGTCGCCGACGGCGAAATCTTCGGCCTGCTCGGACCCAACGGAGCCGGCAAGAGCACCCTCATCCGCATGATGACCACGCTGATCCCGCTCACCGGCGGCAAAGCCATCGTTGCCGGTCACGACGTGGCCAAAGAGCCGGATGCGGTGCGCCGCGTCATCGGCGTCATTCCCCAGGCGCTCACCAGCGATCCTGACCTGACCGTCGAGGAGAATCTGAGCATCTACGCCAAGCTCTACAGCGTCCCCAGGGCCGAGCGCTTGAAAAACATCACTGAAGTGCTTGAAGCCGTCGACCTCACCAAGTGGCGCGGCGCGCAAACCAAGACCCTGTCCGGCGGTATGCGCCGCCGGCTTGAGATTGCCCGCGGCCTGGTCCACGATCCGCACATCTTTTTTCTCGATGAGCCCACCACCGGGCTCGATCCGGTCTCCCGCATCGCCGTCTGGGAGATGCTCGACAACCTGCGCAACACACGCCACCTGACCATGCTGCTCACCACCCACTACATGGAAGAGGCAGACAAGCTCTGCGACCGCATCGCCATTGTGGATCACGGCAAGCTTGTGGCCCTGGGCTCACCCCTCGAGCTCAAGCACAGCGTGCCCGGCGCCAATGTTGTCGAGGTCCATTTCGACCGCGAAACGGAAGAGTGGCAAAAGCGCCTGGAGGATCTCGAAGGAGTGACCAGCGTGCAGGCCGAGAGCGCCGGCTTCTATCGCGTCCTTACTTCCTCCGGCTCCAGAACCACCATGCAACTGGTCGAGATGGCCGCCTCGCTGGGCGAAACCCTCACCTCGCTCAGCGTGCAGAACACCACGCTCGACGATGTATTTGTCCACTACACGGGCCGCCAGCTCCGCGATGAGCAGGTCAAGCCCGCGGTCATTCACCCTGCCGCCCCGTCCCGGAGCTGCAGCCATGAACCGAATGTTCGCTATTGTCGAGCGCGAGATGCGCAAGTTCTTCCGCTCGCCCACGCTCATGATCATGTCGCTGATGATGCCCATCCTGCAGTTGATCATCATGGGCAACGCCTTCGGCGGCAAGATCGTAGGCGCCCACGTGGCCGTGGTCGACTACGATCACGGCCCTGAAGCCGTGAAAATCCGCGAGGGCTTCGACGCCATCGCCGTGAACATCAAGACCTTCACCACCGTCAACTACAGCGACGAAATGCAGGCCCGCGAAGACGTCCGCACCGGCAAGGTGGATGGCGCCGTCGTCATTCCCGCGCAATACTCGCGCCGCGTCTACGCACAGGATGCGCCGCGCATCGGCTTCGTTGTCGACAACACCGACCAGTTCACCTCCGGCAGCCTTGAAGCCGAGATGCAGGCTCTGGTCACCGCCCTCACCACGCCGGTCATCCAGCCCCGCGTCGCCAACACCATTGCCCTGGAGATCGTCGAGCTCTACCCCTACGTCGGCTACATGAAGTTCCTGCTTCCCGCCTGCATCGCTCTGGCCATGTATATCTCGGTCATGATCGGCGGCGGCATGTTGTACATCGACGACAAGGCCCGCGGCGTGCACGAGGGCTATCTCGTCACCCCCATCACCCGGCTTGAGCTGGTCATGGGCCTCAACATCGCCGGCTCCATCAAGGCCGTCCTCAGCGGCATCTGCCTCACCGTCATCGGCTCGCTCATGGCCGGACTCGGCATCATCTTTCATCCCTGGGTGATGCTCCAGGTGCTTTCCTTGATTCTGGTCACCTCGCTCGCCTTCAACGGCATGATGTTTCTGTTCATGGTCCGCGTCGACGACCCGCTCGTGCCGCGCGCCATGTTCGGCGTGCTCAACCTGCTGCTGTTTTATCCATCCGGCGCCATGTATCCCATCGCCGCATTTCCCATCTGGCTTCGCGCGCTGTCCGTCGTCGACCCCTTCACCTACGCCATTCACGGCTTCAAATCGATCATCCTGAAAGACGGCGGATTCGTCGCCATCCAATTCGACCTCTTCTTCCTGTTTGTTTTCGGCATGGGCACGCTGCTTGATCGCCACGCCGCTCTTCAAGCGGACACTGTAGCTCCTGTTTACGTGGCTTATGAAACTTGTCTAACGCTTGGCTTTGAATGAAGGGTACGAGCTTTATTGATTGCTGCGTAAGTAATGTCCACATCGATACTCCGAGGGGGCTCGGCAGGGCTCTCTAATCTGTCGCTGTCTTGAAGGGTACCGGCTTTAGGTGAAGGGTACGGGCTTTAGCCCGTACGTCAAATCAAGCAATAAAGCCACGGGCTTTAGCCCCTGAGGGATCGGTTTCTGGGCTTTCCCACCAACTTTGTATCATCAACAACTTCTCACGCAAAATAATCGACCTGAGCAACCCGGCCGTTCTCTGCGACCTGCACCGCAGACTCGCCCTCGACGCCCTGTTCCAACTCGTCGCCCTCGTCGTCCTCACCGCCCGCGGCCTTCTTTCCACTGCCCGAATAGCTGTCGTCCCCTGGCTTTGACGAATTCTCTATATCGAAGACCTTGGAGAGCCCCGAATTCGCCGGCGGCACTTTCATCACCGGCATGGCGCGGATTCCGGCGATTGGGCTGATTTCCATTTTCACTCCTCGGTCGGGCTTCCCCTGCTGCCCCATATCGACTGAACCGGGAAGAACTTTAATCTGCCCTGAAACAATCCCTGTCCCAATTCGCTACAGACTGTCCAGAATTCGGACACACCACAAGTGCCCGCGGAACCCGCCCAACCGAACTTGCTACACTGGGGCCATGCTGGATGAACTGGAGTTTGGCCGTCATGCCGAAGTTGCCCTCGATGCCCTCAAGCAGCATCTAATCGAGCGCGAGGAAGATGCGGAAGCCGGCTTCGAAGTGGAAGGACAGAACGGCGTGCTGAATGTCCTGTTCGAGGAACCGGCGGGCAAATTCGTGATTACCCCCAATGCCCCGGTCCGCCAGATCTGGATCTCGGCGCTTTCCACCAGCTTCAAACTCGACTGGGATGCCGCGGGCCAGGCGTTCGTTCTGCCGCGCACAGGCGAGGCTCTTGCTCCGCTCGTCGACCGCCTGATCGCGGAGCACCTCGCAAGCTAGCTGATTCCGTTTTCTCCCTTACTGCTTCACGAAGTCGAACCTACAGGTCCGGCGCAAAATCAGGTGTGCGCCGGACCCTCGCTCTTTTTCTACAGTCCAACTTCTACGGCACGGCCTCTACGGCAACGCATAGACCGTCTTGAGTACCTTTTCCTGTAAGCTGCTCGGAAGCGGGGCGTAGGAAAGTGCCGAAACCTCGCCTTCGCCGGACTTGAGGATCCAGCTCAGCATGTCCTTCAGCGTCTTTTCGTTGGCCGGATTCACAGGCTGTGCGGGAATCAGCAGGTAGGTAAAGCTGGAGATGGGGTAGGCGTCGGCGCCCGGTGCGTTGGTGATGGAAACCCGATAGTCGGCGGGCATGTTCTTGACGCTGGCCGCCGCCTCGGTGACCCCGGGAATCGAGCCCTTTACCCAGTTCCCGGCCGCATTCTTGACGGCGCCAAACGTCATGTGGTTCTGCAGCGCATAGATCAGTTCCACATAGCCGATGGCGCCCGGAAATTCGCGAACCTGCGCGGCCACGCCCTCATTGCCCTTGCCGCCCACGCCGGTCGGCCAGTTGATCGATGATCCCTTGCCCGGTCCCCCCGCCCAATCTTTGCTCACCTTGCTCAGGTAGTCGGTCCAGATGAAGCTCGTACCGCTGCCATCGGAGCGGTGAATGACAATGATCTTCTGGTCGGGCAGGTGTACGCCGGGATTGTCCTTGGCGACGTTTGCATCGTTCCAGTTCGTAATCTTGCCCATGTAGATGTCTGCCAACGTCTGGCCGCTGAACCTGATATCGCTCACGCCCGGCACGTTGAATACCGGGACCACCGCGCCCAGCACCGTGGGTATGTGAATCAGCTTCACCTTTGAAGCCGCCAGCATGTCGTCGGCCATCGGCATGTCCGAGGCGCCGAAGTCCACAAGACCCGAACTTACCTGCCGGATTCCGCCCCCCGATCCAATGGACTGGTAGTTGATTTCGACCCCGGGATGCGCCGCGCTGTATTCGCTAAACCACTTGGAATAAATCGGATAAGGGAATGTGGCGCCTGCCCCGGTCAATTTCTGCGCCTGGGCCGCGCTAAGGCTCAACATCGATAACACAATGGCAATCAACATCTTTTTCACGGTACGCTCCATTGCAGTTTTACTGCCGCATCCATTGTCTATAGCGAATGTTACGGGGAGTTAAAGAAGAGTGTTTTTTGCACTGCTATCATCCCCGCGGGCCGGCGACAACGGCAGCCAACCCAGCCCCAAACAAAGGACCCGGGCCGGCAGGGTTCTTAAGCCTGTCGCTGTTTTGAAGGGTACGGGCTTTAGGCGAAGGGCACGGGCTTTAGGTGAAGGGTACGGGCTTTAGGCGAAGGGCGCGGGCTTTAGGTGAAGGGTACGGGCTCAAGGTGAAGGGTACGGGCTCAAGGTGAAGGGTACGGGCTTCAGCCCGTACGTCAAATCAAGCAATAAAACCGCGGGCTTTAGCCCCTGAGGGAATGCCGATCGCAAAAGCACTTGTTCGGCAGCGATCAATAGTGCCCCGCATCCGCCTTCGATTGCAACTTCGATTTCCCCTTTTCCGCCAACGGATAGGGTTCCACATCCGGCAACACGCGAACTGCTGTCGTGAATTTGAATGGGTACTTCCCTTCGCCGGCGAAGGTAGCTTCGACAAAAAACGCCGTCCATCCCTTTGCGGGCTGGGCCACGCGCGCCACGTAGACGCCGGGACTCTCCGCTGCCAGACTGCTGGACTTGTAGGCGGCTCCAATAGCTTCCGCGCGAAAATCGCGATGATCCGGATTGTCGGCCTGCCACAGCGTCACCGTCAGCGGAGTTCGGTCCATGGTCACTCTTATGGAGCCATCGGGTTCAAAGCTCCACTCGAGATTCGGCCGCTTGCCGCCGTCCAGCACCGATTGATAGAAGGCCGCGATGCTCGAGTTCACATCCGTTCCGCGCAGCGAGTGATCCGCATTGGCCTCGTAGAGCAGATGTTTTTCTCCGCCCAGATCGTTGAAGTAGAACCGCGATGAATCCGGCAGAAAAAACTGGTCGCCCGCGGCGCCGATGATGAGCTTCGGCATGGTGAGGCGATCCCGGTACCAATAGGGATCTTCAATCTCCATCAGCTTCTGAAAGGCCTCGCCGTCCAGATCGTCCATCAGATGTTCGTCGTAGTAGTTTTTCACCGCCGGCGCCCAGAAGCCGTAGCTGCGGTAGTGGTGCTCAAACGATGAAACGACATGCAGAATATCGATCACCATGGGAGCGATGGCAACCACGCGCGGATCCACCGCGGCAGTGGCCCAGGTGGTCCAGCCGCGCTTGGATGCGCCGGTCACCACGAAGCGGTCCACTTGGTGCATGCCCCCCTTCTTGCTGGCCGCAAACGAGGTCACCGTGTCCATCGCGCGCACCGCCGCCTTTGTCATGGGCAGGCGCAGCGGCCAGTTCGAATCGCCGCCATCCAGAAACTTTCTCCAGGTGTAGGCAATAATCTCGTCCTCCTTGCGCGGGCCGTAGGCATCGCCGGCAAAGGTGAGCGGCTCATTGGGAACGTCGTACACCTCGCTGGTCACCGATTGAGTCAATGTGGCCAGGGAAGCCAGGTTTTCGTCCGCCTGTGGGCGCTTGTCGCCGATCGAACCTCCCAGGATGTAGAGCAGCCCGGTAGAAGTCGACACGGTGTTCGGAATATAGATCCTTACCCAGTGATTCCACACGCTCCGGTTCACCTCGGCATCGGTTCGCCACTGTTGCGATGTCATGCGAATCAGGTACGCCGTATACCCCGCATTGCGCTTCTTCTCGACTAGTCGATAGTGGTAGTGGCTGTCCGGGGCATGAACATAGACGTCGAGCGCGGTCTGCTTGTCCGCGGCATGAGCGCCCGCGGCCGCCAGCAGCAGGCAAAAGCTAAAGATCGATACAACAACTTTGCGGAGAGAATCCATCTGATCAGATACCTCCCGATGACCGGCGGACAGGTACGAACATCCGTCTAATCAAGGATAGCTGGGAGAGAGGCGGATGCGGGTGCCCCGGGTCTCGGTTTTGAGACCTGGGATGTTGCGGCAGTCAATTAAACCAGGCTCGCCAAGCGAAGTGACTCGGTCAGAGCGCTAGACCACGGGAACCGGCGGCTGCTGCGCAACCGGCGCCAGAGGCAGCGTGAAGTGGAAGGCAGCGCCTTTGCCCAGCTCACTCTCCGCCCAGATCCGACCCCCGTGGGCCTGGACGATGTGCTTCACAATCGCAAGTCCCAGCCCCGTCCCGCCGGATTCGCGCGATCGTGCTTTATCCACGCGGTAGAAGCGCTCGAATATCCGATCCAGGTGCTCGGATGCAATCCCTGGCCCGAAGTCCTGCACCGTGAACTGAACCTCGGAGTCGAGAAGCCGCGCGCCGACGCGAATGCGCTTGCCGTCCTTGGCGTATTTCAGGGAGTTCTCGATCAGGTTGCCGAATACCTGGTTCATGGCATCAGGATCGGCCATCACCAGCGAGTCCGGCGCGCCCGCGAATTGCAGCTTTACCCCCGAGTCCACCACGATCCCGCCCAGGGAATCGATGGCATCCTTCACCAGGGCGCTGGCGCGTGTCGGCTGCAGCGAGAGTTTGTAATCGGGGCTCTCGACGCTGGCCAGCGCCAGCAGGTCCTCTGTCAGCCGGTTCATGCGCGTCGCGTTCTTCAGGATCACACCGAGAAACTCGAGGGTGGTTTCGGGGCTTGGATTGGGGTCCTCGATCAGCGTCTCAACGTACCCCTGAATGGAAGTGAGCGGGGTGCGCAGCTCATGGCTCACGTTGGCGACAAACTCGCGTCTGGATTTTTGCGCAGCTTCGACGCCGGTCACGTCGTGGAGAACGGCGAGCGCGCCGCCGCTGGGCAGCGGGGCGGCATTGATCTCAAACACCCGCCCGGGCGCGAGCAAGCTGGCGCGGCCAAAGCAGACCTCGCGGCGCTCCAGCGCTCCCCGAACGCAAGCCAGCAGTTCGGGGTCGCGCACGGAATGAACCAGCGGACGACCGGGGTGGATCTGCATTCCGGCGATGCGCTGCATCACGGTGTTCGACCAGCGGACAAATCCCTCGGGAGTAATCGCCACCACCGCTTCCTGCATGGAATCCAGCATCGCGGCAAGCTCTTGGCGGCGCTTCTCGATCTCGGCAAAATTCTGGCCCAGCCGTTCGGCGGTCTGGTTCAGGGCCGCTTCCATGGCGGAGAGTTCGTCGTCACTGGGGTCGTCGAGGCGGGCGCTCAAATCGCCCTCGGCGATGCGCCGGGCAAAGTTGACCACGCTTTGCAGGCGAGCGGAGATGCGGCTTGCAAACCAGGCGGCCAGCGGTATTGCAACCGCCAGCGCGATCAGCCCGGACCACAGAGCCTCGCGGCCCAGCAGGCGCAGCGGCCTTCCCCCCGTCTGCTCCACCATGCTGTGAAGGACCAACTCCATCATCAGCGTGTGGAAGACAAGCAGGAGTACAAAAAGTCCGAGCAGCTTGGTGAAGAATCGGTGGGTCAAGGAATCTACTCGCCCTTGGGCAGCTCGAATCGATATCCGGCGCCGCGCACGGTTTTAAGATAGCGCGGATTCTCCGGATCGACCTCGATTTTCTCACGAATGCGCCGCACATACACATCCACGGATCGAGGTGTAACAAAGCGCGCATCGCCCCATACTGCGTCGAGCAGATGGTCGCGGCTGAATACCCGGCCGGGATGCCGTGCCAGGTAGTCCAGCAGCCGGAACTCCGTGGCCGTGGTGGTGGTCAACTCGCCGCGTACCCTCAACTGCATGGCGCCGGCGTCGATCACAACCTCTTCAAAGCTGATGATCGAAGGCGATGTGGGCCGCTCGAACCGCCGCAGCACTGCCTTGACGCGCGCCACCAGCTCACGGGTCGAAAATGGCTTCGTAATGTAATCGTCGGCCCCCAGTTCCAGCCCCAGCACACGGTCGTTTTCGCCGGCCCGCGCCGTCAAAAAAATGATAGGTATGGTCGAAAGTCCGTGATGATTGCGCAAACGCCGGCAGACGTCCAGCCCGTCTCCGCCGGGAACCATGATATCGAGCAGAAACAACGCCGGCGGCTTGCGTTCGGCATCGGGAATTACATTGGTGGGAGTGTGAAACAGGCGCGCATCGAATCCCGCTGCTTCCAGGTGATGCTGCACCAGCCTTGCAATATCGGCGTCGTCTTCCAGCACAAATACGGTTTGGCTCAACCTGTCAGCCCTCGCCCGGCGGCCATCGAATGCAAGCTGCTTGGGCCGCACGGAACCAATAACAGAGTAATTCAGCCAGGCAAACAGATTGCAAACGTTTGATGAATTTAGAGAGGGCATTGCCGCCCCTGCCAAACCAGCTCGAGAGCCGCCGCGCTCCGGAAGTAATGTTTTTCTTGACTATGCCGAGCAGCCTCTGAAAAACTTCCTGCGCACATTCAGCACAGAGGAACGGCTCCACTCCCCAGATCATGAGCGGCCTCGCCCCAGGCAGCGATCTTGAAAAGCTCTGCCTGGAAATGTGCGCCGGCCCCGCACTGGCTGGTGCGGATTCAAGAAACCAATCGGCAGGAGGAAACATGAAGAAGTACTTTGCTGAACTCGTGGGCACCTTCATCCTGGTGCTCTTCGGCGTTGGAACGGCAGTGGTCGCCGGCGACAAGGTCGGCATTCTGGGCATCGCATTTGCCTTCGGATTGGCGCTGATCGGCGCAGCCTACGGCATCGGCCCTATCTCCGGCTGCCACATCAACCCCGCGGTCAGCCTCGGTGTCTACGTGGCCGGACGCATGTCCATCAAGGACATGCTTGGCTACTGGGTGGGCCAGTTCCTGGGCGGCGCATTGGCCGCGGGGATTCTCTACGTGATCGTCAGCGGCGTTGCCGGGGGTTACGACATTGCCGCCGGCGGGCTCGGCCAGGACGGCTGGGGCCCCGGCTACCAGGGCGGTTACAGCATCGCCTCGGCCATTTTGTTCGAGTTTGTAGCCACGCTGATCTTCGTCGTCGTCATCCTGGGCTCGACTCAGGAGAGCGCGCCGAAGGGGTTTGCCGGCCTCGCCATCGGCATTACGCTGGTGGCAATTCACATCTTCGGCATTCACATCACCGGCGTAAGCGTAAACCCGGCCCGCAGCCTGGGTCCGGCGCTTTTTGTTGGCGGAAAGGCCCTCGCCCAGGTGTGGCTCTTCCTGCTGGTTCCCACCCTTGGAGGCGCCGTCGCTGGCCTGCTGTTCCGCTCAAAAGCGCTCCAGACCGACTAATGCGACCTCCGCAAAATGAGTGCGGGTGCCCCGTACCCATCCTTTCTGTCATCGGAAGCGAAGCGCAGCCGCGTCCAGGAACCTGCGCTTCGTCTTTTTGGGCGAAAGGGTGGAAAACCTGCAAAGTCACGCCCTCGCGATGAAGCGCAGCCGCACATAGTCCGCTGTCCAGTTCCCATCCTCGTCGCGCAGAACCGGTTCCAACAGCGTCACCGCCTCCTCGATAACCGTCTCGCGCTTCGCCTCCGGCAGCGTATCGAGCACCCCGCGGCGAAAGGTTCTGATCCAGCCGCTCATTCCGCCTTCGGCCAGCGAAGTGGGTCGGGGAATCAGCGCGATCCGCTCCACCTGAAAGCCGTGCCGCTCAAGCCGGCGCGCGTATGCTTCCGGGGTGGGATAGTAATTGACGTTGTCCTCGCGGCCGTCAAAGCCGTGCCGCTCCATCACCGCCATCAGCGCGGCGCGAATGGCCGCAATGTTGCCGTGGCCGCCCATCTCCGCTACAAAACGCCCGCCCGGCCTGAGCACGCGCCGCACTTCCGCCATCATGGCGTCCTGATCGCGCACCCAGTGCAGAGCCGCATTTGAAAACACCGCATCGAAGCAATGTGCCGCATAAGGCATCGACTCCGCGCTGCCTTCATCCACCTCGATCCCCCGTAATCGCGCGGCCACAGCGATGCGCTGCGTCAGTTGGCCATCGCCGCACCCCAGGCCGAGAATCCGCTCGCCGGGCTGCGCCGCAAGCCATTCGAGTACTCCGCCCGCCAGGCCGTGCACAAATGCGCCGTTCTGCCCATAAGTCTCGGCATCCCACGTCTGCGCCAAAATCGGCCTCCTCATCAAATTCTCGCGGATACGATCACATAAGGCAAAGTTATTCTATCTCTGCTTTGAATAAGGGATTGTTATGGGATGAGGCGCGCTGAAAAACCACTGCGCACTGCCTCAGATCGACTGCACCGGCAGCAGCGTCAAATCGTCGGCCAGGCCCACTTCCTTTTGTACAAAAGGCTCTCCGTAGCGCACTCCAGCCAGCAGCCCGTAGTGGCGGGCCTCGGCAAATGTGCGCTCGCGAATCTCCTCCTCGGGTACGAAAAGCCCGCCGCCGGCGGCCTGGTTGGCGTATTGCGAGCGGTAGGCCATCAGCGCCGCATGCCGCTGCTCGATGAAGGGCGTAATGTCCACGATGAAACTCGGCCGGACATCCGCATACAGGCTTGCATAGACAATCTTGAAAGGCCGGTGCGGAGCCGCGCCGGTGTCCACCTTGGCCAGGCCGGAGAGGAAGCAGGCGTCATAGCCGAGAGTTCCGGTCACCGCGTGGTCTGGGTGCCGCGCCTGCCAATAGGGCAGGATCACAACGCGCGGCCGCAGCAAACGCAGCACCCGCACAATTTCAACTCTGTTTTCGAGAGTGTTTTCGATTGCGCCGTCGGGCAGGCTCAGCGCTTGCCGCCAGCCCACCCCCAGCAGTTTCGCGGCCTCTGCCGCCTCCTTGGTGCGCTCGTCGGCACTGCCGCGGGTTCCGGCCTCGCCCTGGGTCAGGTCCAGTATCGCGGTGCGAAGACCGCGCGCCGCCATCCGCAGCAGCGTCCCCCCGCAGGTCTGTTCCACGTCGTCGCGGTGGGCGGCCACGGCCAGCACATCGGCCCCCGGCACATCGGATCGAGAATCGGCAGCCACGGCGGTCATCGCCTAGAGCCTGTTATGAACTATGGAGCGGGCAGCGTTGCGAGCGAAAATCCGGCCAGACGAAGCCGAGCCCGAAGGCTGTGGCGGGTCCACCGTCGAGGGCGAGAATGAAGTATGGCCGGATTTGTGCCGCAACCCGAAGGGACGGGGCCAATTTTCCCCATTTCGTCGTCGCTCGTCGCTAAGATACACCCGGTATCTGTCCCTCCTCGCTCCTCGAACTGAGGAAAATTGGCTCCCGGCGCTGCCCACCCCATAGTTCATAACAGGCTCTAGTAAACGGTATTGTTGGCATCGGTAATAGCGTCCATGTAGGCCACGTCATAGGCCGTGCCGGTCACCGTCACGTACTGGTTGTCGATCGCCGTGCCGTCCTTGGTCGAGTTGATGTACACCTGGCCTCCCTGTGCAGTGTAGATCTTGTGAAGACCGGTAACTGCCGCAATTCCGGTCGCATCGCCGATATAGGGCTCCAGCAAAATGACCTTGTTGGTTGAGGTGTTGTACATCGTCAGGCAGCCATAGGGCTGGTTGTTATAGAAGCGTTCGCCCTCGTTGCACTTGGTCATGCCGATCCACAGCGTATTGTCGTCCGCTTCGAGCATCCGGCTGTCTGCGCCGGGCATTCCATCGCTTATCGACACCGGGTTCGGGGAGCTGCCGGTGGAAGCAACAACCGTGTTGGTGGCTAGATTCAGCACCGTAAGGAACCCGCCGAAATAGCCATCGGGCATCAGGCGCTGGCCAACCACGTACATGGTGGACGTATCCACCAGGGCATTGCTGGCCCCGCCCGGAACCGGGATGTTGGTGATGGGAACGGAATTAGAGTTGGCGCAGGGCGCGGAGTTGCAGGGCAGCAGCCCGGATTGCTTACCGAGAAGAAAGATCAGCGGCGCTACCGGCAACAGGGATATCGAGGCCTTGCTGCCGCCGCACTCCGGCCCGCAGTTCAGCACGTACGCGGTGCCGCCGTCCGCGGAGAAGAGCGCTTTGATCGGCCGGTCAAAGACCAGCGGTGCTCCGTAGTAGTTCCCGGTTGCGTCCAAATTGTCCGGGCTCTGCGCCTGGAAAAGGCACCACCCCGGCGCGTTCTGCGGCTCGCAGTCTACAGCCGCCTTGGGCCACGTGGTAGGTCCTCCGGAATAGGAGATCGACTGCGCGGCCGTCAGTTGGCGCGGATAGTAGGCGTAATTCGAATTCTGCACGAACGCCAGCGCCATTGAGCCGCCGGGGTTCACGCTCACCCGGTACACGCCGGGCAGGCTCAGCGGATAGGTCGAGCCGGAAGTCTGGTTCACCACGGTGAGCACGTGCGATCCCTGGCTGGCTGCGAAAACGTATGTACCGTTGCGGGTAATAAAGATGCTCGAGGAAGGACCGTTCAAGCCGGAAACAGTACCGCTGGTCTGCTCTTTGGCGTAGTTGGCCAGGGTCAGCGTGCCGTCGCCGGACCCGTAGACCGCCCCCAACTGCTCCTCGGGCATGCTCTGAATGCTGATCGGCCGTGCGCCGCCATAACCGGAGAGTGAGTACGATGCCGGCTGGCCCGTATAGCCGCTGCGAATGTCGTAATAGGCGTCCACGATCTCCAGCGCGCCCTTGGTAAAGGCGCTGGGGTTCTGGATTGCGATCACAACACGATTGAGCAACCCGCTGGGGGGAAGGCTGCGCCCCGCAAAATAGGAAGTGCTGCCACAACCTGCCAGCGCGGCTGCAACCGCCAGGGCGGCGCTGGCGCTCATCCAAAGACTTCTCTTCTTCAAAATCCCTTACCTCAATCGAAAGCGCGGAACCTGCCGCGGATGATGGCATTTCATTGGGCACTGTGCCCTGAAACGTTTTGAGCAGGGTTTGCGATGCCTCCGGAACACCCCGAAAATGGGGATTCCGTAACCTGTTGCTGCCCAGCTTATGACTCCCGAAGTATAACAAAGCAGGCCGCTCCTCTGGCGCGGCTCGCTGCCTTGGCTTAGCATGACAAGAGAATGACCCAGTTTGCCGAGATCCTCGCCAACCGCCCCCTGCTCGCCGACGGCGCCATGGGTACCGTGCTCTACGCCCGCGGTGTTTTCATCAACCGCTGCTACGACGAGTTGAATCTCTCCGACCCTGGTCTGATTCTTTCTGTCCACGAAGAGTACCTGCAGGCCGGAGCGGAGATTCTTGAAACCAACACCTTTGGAGCCAACCGCATCCGTCTCGCCCGCCACGGTTTGGCTGGAAAAGTCACTGAGATCAACGCTGCCGGTGTACGCCTGGCCCGCCAGGCTGTCGCGCATCTTAAGGAGAAGCAGGGCGGCGAAGCATGGGTCGCCGGTTCGGTCGGGCCCCTCGGCGTGCGTCTCGAGCCGCTCGGCAAAACCGGCCTCGACGAAGCCCGCGCCGCCTTTTCCGAGCAGATTCGCATCCTCGCCGACGGCGGCCCAATCGGCGGTGTCGACCTGCTGATTATCGAAACCATGCCCGCCCTCAATGAAGCCCGCGTAGCTCTCGAAGCCGCTCGCGAGGTCGCGCCCCATCTGCCGGTGCTGGTCATGGTCACCGTGGACGACGAGAACAACTGCCTTGACGGCTCCTCCCCGCAGCAGGCCGCGGCGCTGCTCACCGAGTGGGGCGCCACCGCCGTCGGCGTAAACTGCTCTACCGGCCCAACCACCGTGCTCACCGCTGTCGAAGCCATGCGCGCTGCCACCGCGCTGCCGCTGGCCGCCATGCCCAACGCCGGCATGCCCCGCGCCGTCGAGGGACGCAACATCTACCTCTGCTCGCCTGAGTACATGGCCAGCTTCGCGCGTAAAGCCATCGCCGCGGGCGTCCAGATCGTCGGCGGATGCTGCGGAACCACCCCCAACCACATTCGCGCCATGCGCTCCGCCATGCGCGCCATTGGATGCCCAGGCACACTTCGAGAGTTCCGGCGCAGCTCCGGTGCTGAACCCCGAAACCCCGCCCGAGCCGCTTGGCGCGCGCTCCCGCATCGGATCGCTGATCGCGAAAGGCAAATTCCTCACCCTGGCTGAGATTGTTCCTCCCAAAGGCATCGATTGCTCGAAAGAGATCGAGGGCGCCGGCCTGCTCGCGCAACTCGGCGTCCACGCCATCAACGTGTACGATTCGCCTCATGCCTCCGCGCGCATGAGCGCGCAGAGCCTCTGCATTCAGATTCAACAGCACAACGGTATTGAAACCATCCTTAACTACGTCTGCCGCGACCGCAACATCTTCTCCATCCAATCGGACTTGCTGGGAGCTTCGTCCATCGGCCTGCGCAACATCCTCTGCCTCACAGGCGACCCCATCAAGCCGGGTAATTATCCTGACGCGACTGAAGTGTTTGACGTTGACTCCATCGGCCTGGTCAACATCGTGCAGCGGCTCAACCACGGCCTCGACATCGGCGCCAACTCCATCGGCGCCAGCACCAACTTCACCGTCGGCGTTGCCGCCAACCCCGGCGCGCCCGACATCGAAAACGAACTGCGCCGTTTTGCCTACAAGGTCGAGGCCGGCGCCGAGTACGCCATCACCAGGCCGGTCTTCGACCTGCGCCTGCTCGAACACTTCCTCGAGCGCATCGCCGATCACCGCATTCCCGTCATCGCCAGCATCTGGCCGCTCACCAGCCTGCGCAACGCTGAATACATGAAAAACGACTTGCGCCTCTCCATGCCGGAAGAAATCATGCTGCGCATGGCCCAGGCCGATACTCCCGACGCCGCCCGCCAGGAGGGCGTTAAGAATCGCCCAGGAGATGCTCGAGGCGGTGCGCCCCTATGTCCAGGGCGTCCAGGTCAGCGCTCCCTTCGGCCTCTACAACGTGGCTGCCGAAGTCATCGCCAGTGTGTTGCCGCCGGGTGCGGTGCAAATGCAACATTGAGGGGTTTCCGCGCGACCAATAAGAAACCCTCCGCTTTTCGCTTGACTACATACGAACACAAGTGGATACTTAAGTTATTCCGTACGCTCGTAGGCGAGCATGTATCCTGCAAACCCCGGAGCGAAAGCTCCGGGGTTTGCTTTTGACCGAGAGTATGAAGAAGATAGTCCTCATGGTTGATGGCGGCTTTTTGCGCGTCGCTGCCAGGAACGCTGGAAGGCATTACGATCCTGCATTCATCGAGTCATTCTCAACAATGTGCCCGTCGGCGGATGAGGAATTATTCCGTGTACTGTATTATGACTGCGCTCCCTACCAAGGGCAGCAGAAGCTTCCAGTATCCGGCTTGACGCAAACCTTTGCTGGCTCAGACCAGTGGTTATTGGATCTCGCCAAGAAGAACCTCATTGCTGTCAGACGAGGCGTACTGAAGTTTCGCGGCTATAAACTGAAGAGAGTTCCTGTAACGGGGATAGCAGCCCTCACAGATGCGGACTTCATCCCGGATTTCGAGCAGAAAGGCGTAGATATGCGGATAGGCTTGGATATCGCGTCCTATTCCGCGTTGAAGTGCGTGGACAGAATAGGCCTGGTGACAGCGGATACCGATTGCGTGCCCGCAATGAAGCTCGCCAGAAAGAGTGGAGTGCAGGTTATTCTGATCGCGCTGCCGGGTGGCGCTGTTCCAAGCGAGTTGGCCCAGCATTCGGATTTGATTCGCGCCGTCGCGTGGCCGTAACGGCTTTTGCCCTTCTTGGCTGATCTAATCTAATTGCCCTGGTGCCCCGGTAACGATTTGGAGTGAACGCCATGCCGTCGTTCGAAGAATCGCTCAAAAAGCTCGAGACCATCGTCGATCAACTGGAAAAGGGCGACCTGTCTCTGGAACAGTCGCTCAAGCTCTTCGAGGAAGGCGTAGGCCTCTCGGCAGCCTGCAAGCAGGAACTGGACGCCGCCGAGGGCAAGGTGCAGATGCTCGTTAAGCAGCGCGACGGCTCCCTCAAACCCGAGCCCTTCCTCACCGAAAAGCCCTCTTGAAGACACTTTGCAGCCGGATTTCCTTTGATCCAAGCGCCGCCGGCCGGTAGAGCGATGAATCCTCGTCGCCCACCGTCGTCCGCTAACTCGCTAACCTGCATTTCTCACACGCACTGCTTTGGGGTGGTGTTGAGCTAATCTCAGGTAGCGTGGCGGTTGTTTGTTGGCGGCTCGCCGGGTGCCGGGTGCCGGGTGCCCCAGGTCTCGATTCTGAGACCTGGGAGATCACGAACTTCAACTGGGGGTCTTTCTATTCCCTTTTCCCTATTCCCTGCTTCTTCGCCAGCCGCGCCAGCACCGCCTGCTCGCCGGGTGCCCCAGGTCTCGATTCTGAGACCTGGGAGATCACGAACTTCAACAGGGTCTTTCTATTCCCTTTTCCCTGTTCCCTGCTTCTTCGCCAGCCGCGCCAGCACCGCCTGCTCGCGCAAAACCTGCCTCAGCGGACGCGCCGGCGTGCCATAAAGAACGGTCCCCGGCTTCAGGCCTTCGTTAGTCACCTTCGACCCGCTGAAGACCCCAGCCTGCCCGCCCAGAATCACGCCGGGCCCAATCTTGACGTGGTCGCCGATGCCCACCTGCCCCGCGATCACCGCCCCATTGCCCACCGTCGATGAGCCCGAGATTCCCGTCAACGCCACCAGAATCACGTCCTCGCCGATGTCGCAGTTGTGCCCCACGTGAACCAGGTTGTCGATCTTCGTTCCCCGCCCGATGCGTGTCTGTCTCAGCGCCCCGCGATCGATGGTCGAGTTCGCCCCAATCTCCACCTCGTCTTCAATCACCAGCGTTCCCTGCTGCGGAAACTGCGTGTAAGCCCCGGTAACAGAGTCCCGCACGTACCCAAATCCATCCGCGCCCAGCACCGCGCCCGCATGGACAACGACCTGATTGCCGATCCGCGTTCCGGGGTAAATAACAACCCGCGGATAGATGCGGCAGAACTCGCCGATCTGCGTTCCTTGCCCGATCACTGCCCCGGCTTCGACGCGGGTTCCAAGACCGATATGCACGTAATTCTCGATCACAGCGCCGGCGCCGATGGTGATGTTCTCGGCCAGTTGGACGAATTCACCGACTACCGCACTCGGGTGGACGCCGGTTGCGGGCAATATGGGCTTGAGCAACTGTCCCGCGCGCGCGAACCAGAGCCGTGGCTGATCGGTTTCGACAACGTTCTTCTCAGCAGGGTAATTTGCAACGCACCCGGCACGAAGCACCACAAGCCCCGCATAGCTGGCCAGCGCCGCGGATGCAGCAGCCGCGTCTTCGGCGAAGGTTACATCTGAAGGCGCGGCCCATTCGCGGGAGCTTACCCCATCGATCCCCCACTCCTGATCTCCCTGCGCGAGCCGTCCGCCCAGCGTCTCGATCAATTCACCTACCGTCATCTATTTCTCCCATGGAGACACGTGGCCTCAGTACAGCCCCGGCTCCCCCGCCGGCCGCGTCTTCCAGCGCCGGTGAATCCACAGCCACTGGTCAGGATAGCGCCGAATCCACTCCTCAATCGCTCCAGTACACAACTGCGTCCCGGCCAGAATGTCCGCACCCACGTCGTTCGTATGCGGAATTTCAACCTCCGGCCCGAAGTGAAGCACGTACCGCCGCTCCGCCGCCTCCCACAGCATGAACCCCGGCAGCACCGCCGCGCCGGTCTTGCGCGCCACGTGAGCCAGTCCGGTGGCCGTGCAAGCCTCCATCCCGAAGAACTTCACAAACGCGCCCTGCGGCGGCGTCATGTTCGTATCCATCAGGATGCCCACGGTCCCGCCCGAGTGCATCGCGGTCAGCAACCCCCGCCCAAAGTCGTCCTTGTGCAGCACGTGGTTCCCGTGCAGGCAGCGGATGCCGTTCACAAACTCGTCCAGCCGCCGGTTATCCAGCCGCCGAATCACCATCCCCATCGGGTAGCCCATCAGCGAGTGGTAAAAGCTGGAAAGTTCCCACGCGCCCAGGTGACCGGTAATCACCAGCACTCCTTTGCCGCGCGCCTGCGCCGCCAGGTAGTGTTCCAGGCCCTCCGTGCGCATCCAGTCGCGGGTATTTTCAGGGGTATAGCGGGTCATGCGGCAAAACTCGACCAGTTGCCAGCCGAGATGGATGTAGACCCCGTGCAGAATTTTTCTTCTGGCCTTCGAGGAGAGTTCAGGCAGAGCCATTTCGAGGTTGCGCACACCCACCCGCCGCAGCCGCCCAAACAGCCAGTACACATTGAACGCGAGAATGCCTGCCCACAGCCGCGCCAGGGAACGCGGCATGCGCCCCAATGTGCGCGCCACCGGCACGACCAGCCAATACTCGATCCTTTCCCGCATCGTTGAAGGCAAACACCAGTTTAGCCTTCCTGCGCGGGTTCCAGGCCATAGACGAACGAAAGGCAGCCCGGCGCCGGCCGGACCGCCCCTCAATCCCGCTTGAATCCGGTTTGCTGCTACTTGTGGTACTTGGCCGCAACAAAGTCTTGGGCTACGGTGCGCACAAATGGCACCGCCCCCTCCGGCACCCCCACGTCGCCCTTCAGGATGGCGTCGAAGTGGTGCGGTGCGCCGTAGTAGGTGTCCGTGTCCTCCCTGTTCTGGCTCACGCTTGTGCCGTCCAGATCGATGCCCGCAAACAGCCCCTTGTTGCGCGAGTAGCTGAGCAGTTCCGCATTCATCTTCCAGTCAGTGGCGGCCTGCCCGCTGCGGCCCATCAGGCCCGGCCGCGGCCGATGCATCCCCGCCGATCTTGAACTTGTCCTTTAGCAGGTCCTGGAATCCACGATCGTTCACGGCAACCAGCACAAGGTCGGTCGACTGGCCCCCAATCTGGAAACCGAACGAGCCGCCGGCCATGCGGATGAACACCGGCGCGCTCCAGCCGTGCCCGGTGCGGCATGTCACCACGCCCTGGCCGTACTGGCCGCCGACCACGAACGCTCCCTTGATCATTCCGGGAACAACGGCGACGCAGGTGGCCTGTTGCAGGATATTCATGGGAATGCTGCGGTCCTTGGCGTCCATGATCTGGTCCAGGACCACCTTCGCGGCATCAATGCGGGCCTGCAAATCCTCCCGCGAGGAGGCAGCAAAGCCAGTGCAAGTTAGCGAGAAGCATAGACAGATCGAGGCAATGATCTTCTTCATATCCGTTTCCTTTCCAACCCACGGCAAACCGCTCCGTGGAAGGCTGAGTTCTAAATTGAAGCAGCCCTTCCCGACGCTGCGGCCTGCCGGCCGCCCAACATCGAGGAGGCTGTCGTCATCTCCCGGCGCAGCACCGGAATCTCCTGAAACAGCCTACAGCATTCGAGCTGGGACGGGAACAGAACGTGCAGCGGCCAAACTCTTTTTCAACTGCAACTCCTCAACAATCACGCGCAGCCCGTCTGAGAGCGCACGAATACTGCCATCGAAATATTCGCTCCAGATGGTCAGATGCGCGAATGAACCTTAGGGAGGGCTGAAGCAGGCGAGCACAGATCCGTTTTTCTTGTGAGACCCGTAAATAGAAAAAAAGAGGAGTTCCCAGGCATCATGGAAACATGCTGCCTGGGAACTCCTTTCCCCAGATCTGCGTTGTTTCTGTACACAGCTTTGTGGAAAACACCGGTTCGACGCAAGAGTACGAAAGGGTCATGTCGTTAAGTAACAATCCTGGGTGATGAACTAGTAACGGTGTCCCCCCCCCCTTGCGCACTCATGGCCCGGTTCGCAACCTCCTCTGGCAAAAGGAATAAACTCAGCGCTGACATGGACAGTTTAATGCGGTTGTCTACACCCGCCTTGCGCATCAGCCGGCCCAGGTGCGCCCGCACGGTGCGCTCCCCAATGCCTAGCTGGGAAGCGATCTCGCGGTTGGAACGAGCCATCAGAATCAGTTCAAGCACCTGGCGCTCGCGAGCGGTCAGTTGAGGAACGGTGACGGCGAGGCGCGATTCGGAAACCTTGAGCAGCCGGTCGATGAGTTTCGTTAGCACCCGCCGCGGCGCCCAGATTGAGCCTTCGGTGACCGCCTCGATCGCCTTGCGCACCATTTTGGGCCCGGCTCTCGGGTCCAGATAGGCCCGGGCCCCGGCAATGAGCGCGTTCATCGCCAGCTCGTCGTCTCCCTCCGGCCCGATCACAATCAATCGGATCTCGGGACGCGCCCGGCGAATCGTGTCCAGAGCTTTCAGCCCGCTGGAGGAAGAATGCAGATCGACGACCAGATACTCCGGCGTCGCACCCGACAGTAATTCCGTGATGCTCCCGGTAACCGGAAGCAATTTGGCGCGAGACTGCCGGGCAGGCCGGTCGAGGATGCTGGCGAGTCCCGCAAGGCGTATCGGCTCGTCAGCCACCAACCCGATGCGAATTGGTTCAGGATTGCAAATCGATGACATCTTGCTCCCCCGTCAAAAAGCAGGAGAGCTGGGCCCAGTGTGGTCATGGAAAGTGCTCGGCCGCCCAATCGCACACACTGCACGTTCTTTTTCCAACCACCCCGATCAGATGACTGGTCGCAACCCTTAGAGTTTGGGAAGCACAATCCCCTGTTGCTTCTGATATTTGCCCTTGCGATCCGCATAGCTGATCTCGCAGGCTTCATCGGCGCGGAAAAACAGAATCTGGCACAGCCCTTCGTTGGCGTAAACCCTGGCCGGTAAAGGAGTGGTATTTGAAATCTCGAGGGTCACAAATCCCTCCCATTCCGGCTCGAACGGCGTTACGTTCACGATGATTCCGCAACGCGCGTAGGTCGACTTGCCAACGCAGATCGTCAATACATCCCGGGGAATTCGAAAGTATTCCACTGACCGCGCCAACGCAAACGAATTGGGCGGGATGATCACCGATTCGGCCTGAACCGAGACGAATGAACGCTCGTCAAAGGCCTTGGGATCGATGATCGCGCTGTTCACGTTGGTAAAAATCTTGAACTCGTCGGAAACCCTGAGGTCGTATCCATAAGAAGAAAGCCCGTACGAAATGACGCCGCTGGCTACCTGCTTCTCGCTGAACGGCTCGATCATGCGATGGTTGATGGCCTGTTCCCTGATCCAACGATCGCTCTGAATCGACATGCATCTCCTCTCTGTGTTCTTACTCGCGACTTCATAAAAATGTTATAAAGGAGGTGCGGATAATTAGTGAGCTATGTAACTCGTAAAATGCACCTTGTGTTCCATATCCGCGGATAAGCCATCGGAAGATCGTCTTCACCTGTCCCGGATACAGATTTTCCCCTGCGGAAAATTTGCCCCCAGTTTTCCCGACTTGATGATCTATCTTACGAAAAGTGCCGGCAAATTTACAATCGAAATCGCCCATAGCCGCCCTGCCGGTGGGCCAGGCAGGCAGCTCCAGGTAAAGCCGCCGGCTTTTCCTCAACAGAAAATCCAGCGCATTTTTCTTTCTTCTGTTCCATATTCGAGGCAAAATCTGTAGCATCTCCACTGTAAGGCGTAGTACAGTCAATACCAGTCGCGCCAGCGAGGATACCCCATTGATTAAACAGGACATCGTCCATCAGGTAATCGAGCGCACGGGCCTGCCGCGTACCAAGGCTGAGGCCGCGGTGGATACGGTCTTCGAGGGCCTCAAGCAGGCCCTGGCAGCCGGCGAGCGCATCGAACTGCGCGGATTTGGCGTTTTCAGCGTCCGCGCCCGCAAAACCGGCATCGGCCGCAATCCCCGCACCGGGACCGAAGTCAGCATCTCACCCGGCAAGGCGGTGCGCTTCAAGCCCGGCAAGGAACTGCATTCGATCGAGACAAACGTCGCGCCTCCCGCTTGAATGCGTAGCTGCGATGCGGCCTTTCCCGCTGCGGCTGAATACGGTGGCCTGATCTTGCCGCGGCGGGCTGATTTGCCGCGGCGGGCCGATTTTGACCCGGGCTGTCCGGCCATCGGGCTTTGCGCGTTCTTACGCCACCAGCCGGTGTAAGTTCCTCCAACCCTTCTGAAGACGAAGAGGAGTCCGGTGCGATCGACTTTTCGGGAGTATGGCTTGCCTGCGGTGCTGCTCGCCGCCACCGTGGTAACTACCATGGCCAACGGCGCGCGCTTCATGCAGAACTTCCTTGAAGGCATGCCCCCGGTGGTCCGCGATACCGACCTCTGGCCGTGGGGCTGGCTCTCCGATAATCCCAATCTGTACGTCACCGGCTGGGCCTTTTCCGCCACCCTGCTCGGTATCCTGCTCATCCATGAATTCGGCCATTACTTCGCCTGCCGATTTCACCGCATCCGCGCCACCTTGCCCTGGATACTGCCGGCTCCCACGCTCAGCGGCACGGCCGGCGCGGTCATTCAAATCCGATCCCGCATTCCCCACCGGAATGCGCTCATGGATGTGGGTATCTACGGCCCGCTCTGCGGCTTTATAGCTTCCGCGCTGGCGGTGGGCGTGGGCTTTGCGCTCAGCTTCCACGCTTCCGCGAATGCCTCCGCGGCCATCGTGCGCTTTGGCGGCGAACCCCTCACCATTCGCCTGCTCCACGCCCTCTTGTCTCACTGGGATCCTAAGATTCCCTCCTTCGAGCAGATCGCGCCTCACCCCATCCTGGTCGCCGGTTGGATCGGCCTCTTCATCACCTCCCTTAATCTGATCCCCGGCGGTCAACTCGACGGCGGACACATCCTCTACGCCTTCTCGCCCCGCGTCCACAAGGTGTTTACCAACCTTCTGCCCTTCGTTCTGTTCCTGGCTGGAGCCGTTTACTGGGTAGGCTGGATTCTCTGGGGCACCTTCCTCTTGATTCCGGCCATGCGTCACCCCAGGGTCCCGGTGGAGACCAGTCTGAGCCGCGGCCGCATCGTGCTGGGAGTCATCGGCATCGTCATCTTCCTGCTCACCTTCACCCCCACCCCCTTCTACGACAGTTCCCTGTTGCACTTTATGCACATCGATCCCTTCAGCACCACGCCCCGCTGACTTGCTGACTTGCCGGCTCGGTGGTCTGCTAACTCCGCTAACCCCGCCAACACCGCTAGCTCCGCTACGCTTCCACGGCCGCCGCATTGCGCCACTGCGCTTTTCCACCCCTCGCCCACCCACCTCCCTCCCGCCCCGGAACGATACAATCCCCTCTAGGCGGCCTGAATCTCTCCGCCGGCCTCAGGGAGCGCGTCCAAGCATGGGTTATCAGGTTCTGGCCAGAAAATACCGTCCGCAGCGCTTTGCCGACGTGGCCGGCCAGGATCACGTCACCCGCACCCTGCTCAACGCCCTCAGCCAGAACCGCGTCGCCCACGGCTACATCTTCTCCGGCCATCGCGGCATCGGCAAAACCACCATCGCCCGCATTCGTCGCCATGGCCCTCAACTGCCGCACCGAGGTCGGCGCCGCGGAGCGCCCCACGCAGGAGCCCTGCGGCGTCTGCGACTCCTGCATCGAAATCCGCCAGGGCAACGCCGTGGACGTGATCGAGATCGACGCGGCCACCAACCGCGGCATCGACGAGATTCGCGAACTCCGCGACGCCGCCCGCTACTCCCCGGCCCGCGACCGCTACAAGATCTACATCCTCGACGAGGCCCACCAGATCACCGAGGCCGCCTTCAACGCACTGCTCAAGACCCTCGAAGAGCCTCCCGCCCACGTCATCTTCATGATGGCCACCACGCAGCCGGAGGACATTCCCCAGACCATCCGCTCCCGCTGCCAGCACTTCAGCTTTCACGCCGTCAAATTCGACGACATTCTGGCCCAGTTGAAGATGATTGCCGCCGAGGAGCAGGTGAACCGCCGAAGAAGCCGCTCTGGCCCTGCTGGCCGAAGCCGGCGACGGCTCCATGCGCGACGCGCTCTCCATCATGGACCAGGCCATCGCCTCCGCGCCGGTCGAAGACGGCCGTCCCGTGCTCTCCGCCGCGCAGATTCGCGAGCTGATGGGCGCGGTCCCCAACGCCGTCTTCGAGCGCCTGCTGGAAGCCGTAGCCGCCGGCCAGAGCGCCGGAGCTGATGGAGCAGTTGAACCTGCTCGTCAATGCCGGCCACAACCCCTCGTCGCTGGCCCGCCAGATGGTCCGCTACCTGCGCAACGCCCTCATGGCCAAGCTGGGCGGCGAGGAGACCGAGCTGCTGCAGATCTCCGCCGACGAGCGCGCCCGCGCCGCGCGCACCGCCCTGCTGTTTACCGAGGAAGAGCTCACCCGCAATCTGCAGATCGTCCTGCGCACCTTCGACGACCTGAACTACCGCCAGGAGCAGCGCTTCCATCTCGAACTGGGCCTGCTCAAGCTGATTCATGCCCAGCGGCTGCTGCCCATTGAAGAGCTGCTCAGCGGCGTAGTCGGCAGCTCCGGAGCCCGCAATCCTGCCGCGCACGGCGTCCCCCGTTCAAATGCAAGTCCGCATCCAAGCCCAGCCGCTAGCTCCTCGCGCCCGCCGGCCGCATCTGCGCCGGCTGCTCCCTCCATCTCTCCCATTCGGCCCGGCGGCTGGAGTCCAGCTTCGAGCCCCAAACAGAGCGCCGACGAGTCCGGCCCGGTCGCCGAAATGGAACGCCCATCGCCCTATCCGCGCCCTTCCCTGCCGCTCGCAACTCCGGCTACGGGCTACGCCTCACACGCGCAACGCTCACCGAAGGCGCGCTGGCCAAGGCTCCTGAGACCTCCGCGCCGGGCCATCTCGCTCCCGCTCCCACCATCGACTCGCTCCGCCACGCCATCGGCTCCGCGCTCGTCGCCGCCGGTCACAACTCAGCCGCGCAACTGCTCGGCGCCGGCACATGGATGCTCGACAGCGCCAGCCTGCGCATCGAAGTACCTGGGGTGGGCAAAAAGATGCTCAGCTCTCACGGTGAATGCCGCGGCGGAGAAAATCATCCGCCAGGAGCTGCAACGGCTGGGCGCGCCCGCGCGCTTCATGGTCGTTCCCGGCGAGGCGTCTGCTCAGGCCGCGGCTCCCATGGCCGCGCCCCTGGCCGGCAGCATTCAGGAAGCCGCGCTCGCCCACCCTCTGGTGCAGCGGGCAAAGGAGATCTTCAAGGCTGAGGTCCGCAGCGTGGTCGATCTGCGCCAAAAGTAGTTGAACGATCAAAGCAGGAGAACCAGCGCAGGAGAACAAATCATGATCAACCCGCTCAAAATCTCGGAGATGCTCTCCCAGGCCAACCAGATGCAGGAAGAAGTCCAGCGCAAGCTGGGCGAGACTGTCGTCGAGGCGTCCAGCGGAGGCGGCGCCGTCACCGCCACCATGAACGGCAAGAAACAGCTTCTCAAGTTGCGCATCGACCCCGCGGCGGTCATTGGCCTGGGCGGCGGACAGCCCGACGTGGAGATGCTCGAAGACCTGGTAGTGGCCGCGGTCAACGAAGCCGGACGCAAGGCCGACGATGCCATACAATCCAGTGTGCAAGGCATGCTGGGCGGCCTCAAGATTCCCGGCCTGACCTGATGCGCGGGGCGCACAAATGCTCCATACCTATCCCTTTTGTCATCCTGAGCGAGCGTAGCGAGTCGAAGGATCTGCGGTTGCTTTTGTGGTAGAAAGGGTGGAAAACGATAAACCTCCACCAGCCTTGTCCATGAGGAGGCACGTAAATTGTCACGCTATGCCGAGCCGATGGCCCGGCTCATCGAAGAATTGAAGAAACTCCCCGGCGTGGGCACCAAGAGCGCCCAACGCTTCGCCTTCCATATTCTGCGCTCCACCGACGACGACGCCGCGGCTCTCGCCGAGGCTGTCCGCGGACTCAAGGCCAGCCTTCGCCTCTGCTCCGTCTGCAATAACGTCACCGACATCGACCCCTGCGCCTACTGCGCCAGCCCCGCCCGCAACCAGCGCCTGGTCTGCGTGGTCGAGGAGCCCACAAGCATCGACGCGGTGGAACGCACGCGCGGATTTCAGGGCGTTTACCACGTGCTCCACGGCACTCTTTCGCCGCTCCATGGCGTAGGCCCGGAGCAGTTGCGCGCCGGCACTCTTCTGGCCCGCGTGGAGCGCGGCGAAGTGGACGAAGTCATCCTGGCCACCAGTCCCACGCTCGAAGGCGAGGCCACGGCCGACTGGCTGGCAACTGCATTGCGCAGCTCTTCGGTGAGGATCACTCGAATAGCCACGGGCGTTCCCGCGGGCAGCGACATCGAGTACGCCGACGAAGTAACCATGGCCCGCGCCCTCGAAGGCCGGAGAGAGGTTTAATTCCTGAAGACGATTCGAAGCTGGTTCACCTCGAAAGCTGTCCTTCCAGACTCCAGAACTCGCGACAGAAATGAATCACCGCGCCAGGATTCGTCCCACCGCACCATTCCGCTGACTTGCTGACTCGCTATTCCCGCGAAGCGGGAGCTGACTTGCTGCCGTTATCCAAAGACTTCAACGAATTTATGCGATGAACTTCAGATTCACCACACTAGCTGCCTTTATCCAGAAACCTCAGCGATCCCAACCCACCACGCTCAGCCGATTCTCGCCGCAGCCACAGCCTCGGGAAACATCCAGCAAGTTCGAAGCAAAAAATCGGGGGAGGGCAATGGCCCTCCCCCAACTCATTGCGGGTGGGGAAGCCGTCTCGTCAAAAAATCTACTTGCCCATCTTGTCGAGGGCAAGGTTCAAATCCAGCACATTGACGCGCGGCTCGCCCAGAAGGCCCAGATCGCGGCCCGTGATGTGCTGCGCGATGAGCGCACGCACCTGGTCTTCTGTGAACCCGCGCGCCTTGGCGACGCGCGCCGCCTGGTAGTACGCATTGTCCGGAGTGATGTCGGGATCGAGCCCCGAGCCCGAGGTGGTGACCATGTCGATGGGAACCGGCTTGCCTTGATTATCCGCGGCCAGCTTGTCGATGTCGCCCTGGATGCGCTGAACCAGCTTCGCATTCGATTGGGCAAGATTCGACCCGCCCGACGAGGTGGCGTCGTACCCGTTCCCCGCCGCCGAGGGCCGGGGATGAAAGTAACGGTCGGAGGTAAAGCTCTGTGCCAGCAGTTCCGATCCGATCACCTGCCCGTTCTCCAGAATCAGGCTTCCGGCGGCCTTGTGCGGAAACATCACGGCCGCGATGCCGGTAACCACCAGCGGATAGCCAATGCCCAGCAGGACTGCGGTCACAAGGGTGAAGAGAATCGATGTCTTCCAGACGGAATGCACTTTAAAACTCCTTCAAAATAACCTTCAGGGACTTGAGCCCTGGATTCCATTTGCCGGATTGATGTACGGGCCAAAACCCGTACCCTTCAATCGCAGCGGGCCGTTACCACGCCAGATGCAGGGCCACCAGAAACATGTCGATGGCCTTGATGCCGATAAAGGGCACGATGATTCCGCCCACGCCGTAGATCAGCAGATTGTTGCGCAGCAGAATTTCCGCGGCCTTGGGCTCGTACTTCACGCCCTTCAGGGCCAGCGGGATCAGCGCCACGATGATGATCGCGTTGAAGATGACCGCGGACAGAATCGCCGACTGCGGCGAATGAAGGTACATGATGTTCAGCACGCTCAGCACCGGAAACACGCCGGCGAACATGGCCGGGATGATGGCGAAGTACTTGGCCACGTCGTTGGCGATGGAGAAAGTGGTCAGAGCGCCGCGCGTCATCAGGAGCTGCTTGCCGATCTCGACGATCTCGATCAGCTTGGTGGGGTTCGAGTCCAGGTCCACCATGTTGCCGGCTTCTTTCGCGGCCTGCGTGCCGGAGTTCATGGCCACGCCCACGTCGGCCTGGGCCAGGGCGGGCGCGTCGTTGGTGCCGTCGCCGGTCATGGCCACCAGCTTGCCCTTCCCCTGCTCGCGCTTGATCAGGTCCATCTTGTCCTTGGGCTTGGCCTCGGCCAGAAAGTCGTCCACTCCGGCCTCGCGCGCGATCACTGCGGCGGTCAGCGGATTGTCGCCGGTAATCATGATGGTGCGGATGCCCATGGCGCGCAGCCGCGCAAGGCGATCCTTCAGCCCGCCCTTGACGATGTCCTTGAGATAGATCACGCCCAGGGCCGAGGCGTTTTCCGCCACCACCAGCGGCGTGCCGCCGGCGCGGGCAATCTCCTCCACATGGTCGCGAACCTTCTGTGGCAGCGACGATCCCTGCTCTTCGAGGAAGCGCGCAATCGCGTCCACTGAGCCTTTGCGGATGCGCGTGCCGGGCAGGTTCACGCCGCTCATGCGCGTCTGCGCGGTGAAGGGCACAAACTCGGCGTGAATGCCGGCCAGGTCGCGGCCGCGCAGATTGTACTTCTCCTTCGCCAGCACGACGATCGACCGGCCCTTCGGGGGTCTCGTCGGAGAGCGAAGCGAGTTGCGCGGCGTTGGCCAGCCGCTCCTGGGTCACATCGGGGGCGGGAATGAACTCGGTGGCCTGGCGATTGCCCAGGGTGATGGTGCCGGTCTTGTCCAGCAGCAGGGTGTCCACGTCGCCGGCGGCCTCCACGGCGCGCCCGCTCATGGCCAGCACGTTGTACTGCACCAGGCGATCCATGCCGGCGATGCCGATGGCCGAGAGCAGTCCGCCGATGGTGGTGGGAATCAGGCAGACCAGCAGCGAGACCAGCACGAAGATGGTCTGCGGCGCCTTCGAGTACATCGAGAAGGGCTGCAACGTCACCACCGCGAGCAGAAACACGATGGTGAGGCCGGAGAGCAGAATGCTCAGCGCGATCTCGTTGGGAGTCTTCTGCCGCGTTGCGCCTTCGACCAGCGCGATCATGCGGTCCAGAAAGGTCTCGCCGGGGTTGGAGGTGATGCGGACCTTGATCCAGTCCGACAGCACCTTGGTCCCGCCGGTGACGGCCGAGCGGTCGCCGCCGGCCTCGCGGATCACGGGCGCCGACTCGCCGGTGATGGCCGACTCGTCCACCGAGGCCACGCCCTCGATCACTTCGCCGTCGCCGGCGATGTAGTGGTTCGCCTCCACGTAGATCACGTCGCCGGCGCGGAGCAGGCCGCTGGCGACCTCCTCAAAGCCGCCGTCGGCGGTGTACCGCTTGGCGATGGTCTCGCCCTTGGCCTTGCGCAGCGTGTCGGCCTGGGCCTTGCCGCGGCCCTCGGCCATGGCCTCGGCAAAGTTGGCGAACAGCACCGTGAACCACAGCCACAGCGTGATCTGCAGGTTGAAGCCGAAGCCGGGCCGGTTGTGAACGGTGTTGTCGATCAGCAGCGCCGTGGTCAGCACGCTGCCCACCTCCACCACAAACATCACCGGGTTCTTCACCATCCAGCGCGGATCGAGCTTGCGCACCGAGTCCAGCAGCGCCTGGGCCATGATTTCCGTGTTCCAAAGACTCTTCTTTTCAGCCATGACAGTCCGTTTCGCCTTTTCCTTGTGCGCTATCGGTTAGAAAAGCTGCCCTGCCTGCAGCAGCAGGTGTTCCAGAATCGGTCCCAGGCTCAGCGCCGGGAAGAAGGTGAGCGCGCCGAGAAGCAGAATCACGCCGACCAGCAGCACGGTGAACAACGCCGTGTTCACCGGGAAGGTCCCGGGCGAGGGAGGCACGCTCTTCTTCTGGGCCAGGTTGCCGGCCAGGGCCAGCACCGGAATCATCATGAGCAGCCGCCCGATCAGCATGTCCCAGCCCAGCATCACGTTGTACCACCAGGTGGTGGGGTTGCGAAGTCACCGGCAAAGGCCGAGCCGTTGTTGCCCGCGCCTGAGGTGAAGGCGTAGAGAATCTCGGTGAGCCCGTGCGGCCCGGTGATTGGTCAGAGCGGAGAACCCGATGTTGGGCGAAAGCACGAAGATGGCGGTGAGCGAGAGGATGATGAGCGGGAAGATGAGCACGTAAAGCATCGACATCTTCACGTCGTAGGACTCGATCTTCTTGCCCAGGTACTCCGGCGTGCGGCCCACCATCAGGCCGGCAATGAAGACCGAGAGCACCACGAAGATGAGCATGCCGTAGAGGCCCGAGCCCGACGCCGCCAAAGACCACCTCGCCGAGCATGATGTTGGTCAGCACCACCATGCCGCCCAGCGGCGTAAAGCTGTCGTGCATGCCGTTGACGGCGCCGCAACTGGCGTCGGTGGTGATGGTGGCGAACAGCGCGCTTTCGGCAATGCCGTTGCGGACCTCCTTGCCCTCCATGTTGCCGCCCGGCGCGGTAGCCGTGCGCGCTTGCGCGGCGCCGTGAATCAGCGGATGCGGCTGCGACTCGGCCCAGTAGACGGCTGCGAATCCGGCCGCGAAGAGCACGAACATGGCTGCCAGCACCGCCCAGCCGTGGCCCGGCGAGCCGGTCATCCGGCCCAGTGTGTAGGTGAGCCCGGCGGGAATGATGAAGATCGACAGGATCTGCAGAAAGTTCGAAAACGGCGTGGGGTTCTCATAAGGATGGGCGCTGTTGGCGTTGAAGAATCCGCCGCCGTTGGTGCCCAGCATCTTGATGGCTTCCTGCGAAGCTACCGGCCCCTGCCCGATGGTCTGGGTCTGGGTCGGCTGCTCCAGCGGATGCGCCACGGTATAGGCATGCAGGTTCTGCGGAACGCCCTGGCCGACCAGCAGCAGCGCATACAGGAACGATGCCGGCAGCAGCACATAGAGCAGTGTCCGCGTCATGTCCACCCAGAAGTTGCCGATCGTGCCGGAGGACGGTCCGCTTGATGCCGCGGATCAGCGCCACGGCCACCACGATGCCCACCGCCGCCGACCAGAAGTTGTGCGTTGCCAGGCCCGCCATCTGCGGTCAGATAGCTCATCGTGGACTCGGGCGTATAGGACTGCCAGTTGGTATTGGTGGTAAAGCTGGCGGCGGTGTTCCAGGCCAGGTCAGGCCCAACTGCGGCCAGGCCCTGCGGATTCCAACGGCAGGAAGCGCCTGCAACCGCTCGATGCCGTAGGTCAGCAGCATGCTTACGGCCGAAAAGCCCAGCACCGCATAGGCATACTCGCGCCAGTTCATCTCCTTGTCTGGCGTTCACGCCGCACAGCTTGTAAATGAGCCGCTCGCACGGGCGCAGCACCGGATCCAGCCAGGTGCGCTCCCCTTCCAGCACGCGCGCCAGATAGATGCCCACCGGACGAACGGTTGCAAGCAGAATGAGCGAGTAGATGGCAAACTGCAACCAGCCATTGGCGGACATTTCAGAATTTCTCCGGGAAAAGCAGGGTGAGGGTCAGGTAACCCAGCAGCAGGACGGACAGAACCAGAGCAATGACGGTGATGAGGTCGATTTGCATGGGCTTACCTCAACTTCTGGCATGCCTTGACGTAGAGAAACGCCAGGGCGAAGAAAACTACGGTGAACAGCAACATCACTACATCTTGCATCGCAGGTCCCTCAGTTTCAGCCGAGATCGCACCGACCGACTCTGCGCAGGTTTTCCGGTCTGCTCACCGCCGCGGGTTGCAATCCGCTGCCGCGCTAGCAAGCCAACCGGCTCCCTGCTCAAGAACGATTCTGGCCTGCTCTCAGGTTTGAGTATCTAAAAAGATTTCCTAAATTATTCGTAAGGGTGATGTGAATTGCCTGTAAACAACAGAAATCCGTCGAAAAGCGCATCCCTCCGCCAGGGCGAAATCCAATACAGCCCGAAAGCCTATTCCTCGTTGCCGCTCCAGCCCTCGGGGATAAAGCGGTAGCCGACCCAGGGCTCGGTCTGGATGTACTGCTTGCCGGTCTCGGCTTCCAGCTTCTTGCGCAACTGGCCGACAAAGACGCGCAGATACTCCGGCTGGTGGGCCGATTGCGCTCCCCAGACGGCGGTCAGCAGGGCGCGGTGGGTCATCACCTTGCCGGCATGGCGGGCCAGGTGCAGCAGCAGATCGAACTCCTTGGGGGTAAGGTGGATCGGCTTGCCCTGGACGGTGACGCTGTGAGCGCTCGACGTCCACCACAAAGTCGCCGGCCTCAATGGCCGTTGTGGTCCGCTCCGGGGCGCGGCGCAGATGGGCGCGCACGCGGGCCAGCAGCTCCTGAATGCCGAAGGGCTTGGTCACGTAGTCGTCGGCGCCGGCATCCAGCGCCTCCACCTTCGAGCGCTCGTGGTCGCGCACGGACAGCACCAGCACCGGCGTTGCCGCACGTGCGAGCGGATGGCGCGGCAGACCTCGACGCCGCTCATGCCCGGCATCATCAGGTCGGTCACCACCAGGTCCGGCGGCCAGTCCTTGAAGACCCGCAGGCCCTCCTCGGGATCGTTGGCGGTGCGCACGTCATAGCCCTGCGCGGAGAGCGCGGCGCGCAGCACGCGCGTAATCTGCGGTTCGTCGTCGATGACCAGAATTCTGCCCGGCATGCTGTACCTTCTTCCATCGGAAGATTACATCATCGCCGACGGCGCGTATGATTTCTGTGATGAAGATCATGGAAGGACTCTCCGATTCGCGGGGGATCGTTCACTGGTTTGTGGCCACCGCGATTGCCGCGCTGACCACCCTGGCGCTGGTCTGGCTGGGCGCCAACTCCACCACCGCGGGCATGGTCTTTCTGGTGCTGGTGGTCTGGTCCGCCACCCAGGCCGGGATCGCTCTCTCGCTATATATCGCGGTCCTTTGCGCGCTCTCCTTCGATTTCTTCTTCCTGCCTCCCTTTCACACGCTTCGGCTGGCCGGCCCGCAGCAGTGGGTGGACATGCTCACCTTCGTGGCCAGTTGCCTGGTGGTGAGCCGCGTGGCGGAGCTGGCGCGCCGCCAGGCCCGCCAGGCCGAGCAGCGGCAGGAAGACGTCGAGCGGCTCTACGAATTGAGCCAGGAGATGATGCTCTACGAGGACGCCGAAGGGCTCATCCGCGATCTGCCCCGTCTCATCGACCGCATCTTCGCCCTCGATGGCGTGGTGCTCTACGTCTGCGACCAGGACCAGTTCTATGCCTCAACCTCCGAGCTGCCCATGAGCATTCAGGCCAGTCTGCGCGCCATGACCCAGGGCCCCAATCCTACGCTTGCCATTCCCGGCGGCCTCACCGCCAGGCCCCTGATGCTGGGAATGCGGCCGGTGGGGGCCCTCGCCTGGCGGCCGGCAGACGCTTTCCCGCGAGGTCGCCACGGCGGTCAGCGCCCAGGTGGCCATCGTCATTGCGCGCTCCATCGCCATTGAGGCCTCGGCGCGCTCTGAAGCCGCCCGCGAGGGCGAGCGGCTGCGCACGGCGCTGATCGACTCGCTCACCCACGAGCTGCGCACCCCGCTCACCTCCATCCGCGCCGCCGCCACCACCTTGCTTGAGGCCGGGGGACTGGACGAAGCCGGCCGGCGGACATGGCGGCCATCATCGACGAAGAGGCCGCGCGGCTCGATTCGCTGATCGGCGAGGCCGTCGAGATGGCCGAGATCGACGCCAACGTGGTGCAGGTGCACCTGGCTCCGCAGCATCCCCGCGCGCTGCTCGATCAGGCCGTCGAGGAGTCGCGCAAGACCCTGGCCGCCCACCGCGTCTCTATCGCTCCGCAAGCGCCCGGAGAGCCGGACGAGCCGGCCTGGTTCGATCCGCACCTGCTGGGCCGGGTTCTGCGCCACCTGCTGGAGAATGCGGCCGCATATACTCCGCCGGGAAGCCGCATCACCTTGAGCAGCCGGCGCACCGGCGATCGCCTCGAGTTCTGCGTGGAGGACGACGGCCCCGGCATCGACGCCCTCGACCTGCCCCTGATCTTCGAGAAGTTCTACCGCGGCAAGCACAGGAGAGCCACTGGCAAGGGCTCAGGAATGGGCCTGGCCATTACCCGCGCCATCCTCGCCGCACATGGCGGAGGGATCGAAGCCTCAAGCATCGCAGGCAAAGGAGCCCGTTTCCGCTTCTGGGTGCCGCTGGTGGAAAAGGAACCCGGAGAGCAAGGCCTGAGATGATCTCGACCTCTTAAGCCGTAAAGCACCTGATCACTTCGGCTCTTCGCTCCAGTCGCAGACCATCTCGCGCCGCTTCTCCGAGCTCTCCGCCGCCCACTCCAGCAACCGCACCACTCGCCATGCATCCAGCGCGATCACCGGTGCCGGCCCCTTGCCCAGCAACGCATCCCGAATCCCGGCGTAGTAGAGCCGATAGTCGCCACGAACCGGTTCAACCGGCCTCGAAACTGTGCCTCCATCGATGCCCACGTGAAGTGTTCCCCACGCCGCCGCGGCCTCCTGGCCCCAACCCGGACCTTCAATGCGCGTGATCTTCGTCAGCGCAGCCTCCTGCGGGTCCACGCCGGACTTCCAGTAGTTGCCTTTCGTGCCCCTCAGGTGGAAGCGCGGTCCCGCCGGAAGTGAAAGGCTGTTGGCGCCCAGAATGACGGTCAGGCCCGGATACCGCAGGCGCACCGTGAAAGCGTCGTTGGCGCCCTGTCCGTCCCGCTCGCGCCCCACATCGGCACTCACCGCCTCCGGCTTGCCGAACAGCATCAGAACCTGGTCGCCGATGTGCGCTCCCAGATCCAGCAAAACACCACCGCCCTGCGCGGCACTTTCTTTCCAAAGCCGGTCCTTGGGCATCTCCGGCCGCCACCGGTCAAAGCGCGACTCGAACCACACCAGCCGCCCCAGCGAACCCTCATCCAGTAGTTTCTGAATCGTCTGGAAGTCGCCGTCCCAGCGTCGGTTATGAAACGGAGCCAGCAGCACCTTCTTGGCCGCGGCCAGCTTCATCAACTGGGCAACCTCGGCCGAAGTGGTCGACATTGGTTTGTCCACAACCACGTTCTTTCCCGCTTCCAAAAGCTGCCGCGCGATCTCAAAGTGCGTGCCGCTGGGCGTGGTCACCACAAACAGCCCCAGCGAGGAGTCCGCCAGCATCTCCTCGACCGATCGGTACGTAGTGATGCCGGGATAGCGCTCCGCAGCCTTGTTGGAGCTGCGCTCCACCACCGCTGCCAGCTCCAGCCCCTCGACCGAGGAAATCAGCGGCCCATGAAAAACCCGCCCGCCCATCCCGAATCCAACCACACCCACTCGAATCATCCCGTCCTCCTCGGAATCAGAGTTTTTGCTTTCTCAGGGCGCGCCCTCACGCCTTGCCGGAAAGCGCCCGTTTCGTCTCATGGCAAGACTTCACAGCTCGCGGGAAAAAACTTGCTAACCCCGCATAAGCCGGGGCTGACTTGCTGACTCGCTGACCCCGCGCAAGCGGGGGCTAACTTCCTGCATTTGTGCCAAAGTTCCTAGCCGCCTTCCCAACTGGGCCACTCAACTAACCCCGCATAAGCCGGGGCTGACTTGCTGACTCGCTAACCCCGCGCAAGCGGGGGCTAACTAGCTGCATTTGTTCCTGAACTCCTCGCAATTCCCAACTGTGCCACTCAGCCTGCACCACAATCGGAGCCTCTGTTTCCCCTCAGCTTTCGAGCTTATACCGTGTCTCCGCCAGCCGGTAAAGCCGCCGCCACACCAGCCGGTTCATCGTCACCACCATCAGCGAAATCATGATCGTAGCCAGCAGCAGGATGGGAAACCGCCCGCTGTCGGTGGCTGCATCGATCTGCGCGCCTAGGCCGATCGTCTCCAGGGTCCGGTCCTTCACATGCGAGTACTCGGCCATCACCGACGCATTCCAGGCCCCGCCTGAAGCCGTGACCATCCCCGTAATGAGATACGGGAAGATGCCGGGAAGAATCAGCTTCGTCCACCTCTGCCAGCGCGTGAACCGGAAGAGCGTTGAAACCTCGCGCAGGTCCGAAGGAATGGACATGGCTCCCGCGATCACGTTGAACAGGATGTACCACTGCGTCCCCAGCAGCATGAGCGCAATGGAGCCGATGCCCAGTCCGCCGCCGATCTTGACCAGCCCGATCAGCAGGATGGGAAAGAACGCCGTGGCCGGGACCGAGGCCAGCACCTGCGCCAGCGGCTGGACCACCCGTGCCAGCCTGGGGTTCAGGCCGATGGCCACGCCCACGGGAATCGTCCATGCGGCGGAGATGAGCAGCGATGCGTTGACGCGCAGAAAGGTAGCTGCCGCGCCTTCCAGCAGCAGGCGCAGCTCCGGCCAGGTCACTGTACTGAGCATGAAGACAGCATGCGCGGCCCCCCAGCATGCAATTCCAATTGCCGCCACGGCCAGCGCCCAAAGCCCTGCTGAACCTTTCGCGCTCAACCTTGTCCAGCGGCTGCACAACGCGGCATTCCCTGCTCCGCGCCAGGCGCCGGAAGATGGGCTCGTCCAGCCGCGCAAAAATCCGCCCGGGAAGCGAACTGAAAAGGTCCGACCTGCGCAGCAGCTCCAGGATCGGCGACGTCACGCGTTCCGCCGACTCGACCTGCTCGAATTTGAATTTGTCGCTCCAGGCGATCAGCGGCCGCCATACAAGCTGGTCGGTCGCCACCACGATCAGGACCACCGCCGCGATCCCGCTCAGCAGCGCGCGGACGTCGCCGGCATAGGTGGCCGTCTGGATATAGCTCCCCAGTCCGGGCAACTGGAAGTTGCGATCGCCCATGGTAAAGGTCTCGCAGAAGATCAGGGCGAACCAGCCGCCGGCCACCGAGACAATCGAGTTCCACACCAGCCCGATCGCGGCGTAGGGCATCTCCAGCTGCCAGAAGCGCTGCCAGCGCGGAATAGCGGTAGATCCGCGTGGCCTCCATCATCTCCCTGGGAATGCTCTTCAGCGAGGAATAGAAGCTGAAGGCCAGATTCCACACCTGGCCGGTGAAGATCAGCAGGATGACGCCCATCTCGATGCCCATCTGGTGGCCGGGAACCAGCGCCACCATGGCCAGCACCACCGGCGGCAGAAAGCTCAGCACCGGAATCGACTGCAGAATGTCGAGCACCGCAACCATCCACGGCTCAACGTCGCGGGTTGTACGCCGCGATGTACCCGTAGCTGATGGCAAAAACCAGGCTCAGCAGGTAGGCAATGCCCATCCGCACAATGGAGTAAAACGCATACAACGGGCAGCGCGCCGATGGAGTTCGAAATGGGGACCACAGGCACGGGTCTGCCCAGCCAGTAGATGCCCGTGCTCACGATGGCCAAGAAGATTGCCAGCCGCAACAGCAGCCACCGCCAGGTCCATGAAGAATGGGCCAGGTGCGGGCGGTGACCAGGGATCGCGCAAGCGGATGCTGGGTCTTCACTTGCTGTCCTCGCTCGCGGCAATGTCCTCTTCGGCTGCATCGGGCAATACGAACCGGCGGCGTCCGGCGTCATAGTCGAACAGCTCCGCATAGCGGCCCCAGGCAACCGCGGTCTCCATCTGGCGCAGGCACTCCTCCTCGCTGAACTGCTCGTCGAGCATGTCCAGGAAGAAGTCCTCCGGCACGGTGTGGTCGCTCTTGGTTTCCAGAGCGCGCCGAATCTGGCGCAGCAGCAGCACGTTCTCCAGAGCCGCGTCGCGGAACAGTTCCTTCTGGCGCAGAATCTCGGAGTTGGCAAACTCCGTGCCGCTCGGGGTGATGGCCGCGTCGCCTTCTTCGACCTTGAGGAATCCCAGCAGTTGCGCGGCGTCCACAATGGGCAGCAGGTCGTCGATCTCGAAGGCCAGGTCGTCGGCCAGGCGGTAGATGTCGTCGCGGCCGCCCTTGTCGAGCAGCAGTTCCAGCAGGCCGGCCATGCCGCCGGGCCGCGCGTGGGGCAGCATCTGGTAGTGCATCTGGCGCTGGTCGCGCACGCGGACTTCAGCTTGCTGCTCGGGAGCCTCCGCGGGAACTACGTCCGGCCGGGTGAGCACTTTGTAGATGTAGTCCACCAGCTGCGTAAAGGGCTCCGACTTGCGATCGCGCGGCTGCGCAAGCTGGACGCGGAAGTCGGTGCGGATGTGGCCGGGGTTGCGGCCCAGCACGATGATGCGATCGGCCAGCAGCACCGCCTCTTCAATGTTGTGCGTCACCAGGAAGACGGCCTTGGTGGGCATGGTCTTCTTGGCCCACAGCTCCAGCAGTTCGCTGCGCAGGTTCTCGGCCGTCAGCACGTCGAGCGCGCGAGAAAGGCTCGTCCATGAACAGAACTTCCGGCTCCACCACCAGGGCGCGGGCAAAGCCCACCCGCTGCTTCATGCCGCCCGATAATTCCTTAGGGTAGGCGGCTTCAAAGCCGTCCAGACCCACCGTATCCAGCATCTTCATGCTGCGCTCGCGGCGCTCTTCCGGGTCCACGCCGCGCGCCTGCAGCGGTGCTTCCACGTTTTCCAGCACCGTGAGCCAGGGAAACAGGGCAAAGCTCTGGAAGACGATGGAGACATTGATTTCCGCATCGGCAATCGGCTTCTCGTGCCAGTAGACCTGGCCGGCGGTGGGCGTGGAGAGCCCGGTCAGCATGCGCAGCATGGTCGATTTGCCGGAGCCCGAGGGGCCGAGCAAGGCCAGAATCTCTCCCGGCACGATGCTCAGGTCGGTGGCCGAGATCACCTGAATGCGGTTCTGGCTGGGCTGCGCGTAGTATTTTTCAATCTTTTCGGCGCGAATGATCGCGTCAACGGCCGCGCCCTGGGCCGGGCCCTGAACCGGGACCTGGGCCTCGGTCTGAGTCTGGGTCTGGTTCGTGAGGTCTGCTTCCTGCATGCGTAGTTCTCCGCGTCGGGCCGTCTGCCGAAGTCGCGGTCGGCCGTTCTTTTTGCAGTATATGGTCAGCGTATTGTCCGCGGATGAAAAGCTGCCCTGCGCACCCGGGCCCAGCCTGCATGCCGGATTCGCGAGGGCTATCTCCTTGGCCGGAAGCTGGGCAATTGGATAGGATCGCCGCGCCCGAGCGTATCATTAGGGAGAACGTCTAGCCGGAAAAGTGCGCCTTCCCCCATACATGTCAAGGCGCGCCGCGTTGATTATCCAACCAATCCGGCCCGATTGAGTTACCCGGGAGCGTATGCCCGAAGCCAAAAACAAACCCAAAGTTTTGGTAGTTGACGACGAACGCGTAATCGCCGACACGCTGGTCATGATTCTGAATCAGAGCGGATTTGATGCCCGCGCCGTTTATTCCGGCGAGGGCGCTCTCGAGCTGGCTCCCGACGTTTGAGCCCGACATGCTCATCTCCGATGTCATCATGGCCGACCTGAACGGAATCGATGCGGCAATCCGCATTCGCGCGCTGCTGCCCGCACATCAAGATCCTGCTCTTTTCCGGCCAGGCGGCAACCGCCGATCTGCTTGAGAAAGCCCGCGCCCAGGGCTACGAGTTTGAAATCCTGGCCAAGCCCGTCCATCCCCAGGATCTGCTCAACAAACTGCGCGCCTAGCCGTGCGCTCTCGGCTCTAGTGTCCTGTCTCTAAAGTTCATCTCATAAATGCTGTCATCCTGAGCGACCGTAGCGAACCGGGGCCCCGCGGACTCGGGGTCCCCAGCGAGCGATCTTTGCTCGTTGGGGTGAAGGTTAGGTCTTCGTCCGTGGGGTGGGGGAGCGCAGGGAGTCGAAGGATCTGCGGTTAGGACGCTTCTGGCATGGCACCAAGCCTCAAAAAAATGTAAGGAACTTCTGAGACACCAGACTCGCGCCCTTGCTCGTTCGTCTCGTCTGGCGTTCGCTCATTTGCCTTGAGGTCCTGGTGGGCAGTGAGGGACTCGAACCCCCGACTTCCTGCTTGTAAGGCAGGCGCTCTAACCAACTGAGCTAACCGCCCACGGTCGACGGCGAAGCCATTGCGGTCTCCTCTGATCATAGCAGCGAGATTGTATTCGGCTCCGAGCGCAGCGCACTCGTTGATAGACTCAGCCGGTGGGCCGTCTCATCGTCAACGCCGACGATTTTGGACTGACCGCCGGGAGTCAACCGCGCCATCGTCGAGCTGCATCGCGCCGGAGTCGCTCACCAGCACCACGCTGATGGCCACGGCCGGCGCCACCGACGAGGCCATCGACCTGGCCCGCGCCAGCTCCCTCGCTCGGCGTGGGTTGCCACTGGTTCTGGTCGACGGCGAGCCGGTCCTTGCCGCCGCACGAAATCCCCACCCTCGTCGACCGAGGCACCGGCTCTTTCCCGATCTCGCTCACCGCGTTCCTGTTGCCGCCTCTTCACCGGCCGCATCCGCGCCGCCGAGATCGAGGCCGAAGCCGCCGCGCAGATCGGTCGGCTCCAGAGCCGGGGCCTGCGCCTCACGCACATCGACACCCACAAGCACACCCACATGTTTCCGGCCGTGCTGCGCCCCGTGCTCCGCGCCGCCCGCGCCGCCGGAATTCGCGCCGTGCGCAATCCCTTCGAGCCGGCCTGGGCCGTGCGCGCCGCCGCCGGCGCTTCCTGGGCCCGCTGCGCTCAGGTAAACGTACTGCGGCAGTCTGCAAGCTGCTTGCCGCCAGATCATCGCTGAAGAGGGATTTGCGACCACCGACGGGACCATCGCCATGGCTGGCACCGGCATTCTCAACGCCGCCACCGTTCGTTCCCTGCTCAATCAGCTTCCCGCCGGCGCCTGGGAGCTGGTAACGCATCCCGGCTACAACGATGCCGATCTCGACAAGGTTCGCACCCGCCTGCGCGCGTCACGCGACATCGAACGCCAGGCCATCCCCACCATCAAAGAATTCCCTGAAATCGAGCTGATAAGCTTTGCTCAGCTCGAACCGCCTCAATCCCTGCGAATCGATCTTTGACTCAGTGCCTGCATCTTTCCTGTATCGGCAAGCGTCCAAAATCAGGACCCGAAAAACTGCTATTGAAGAAGGCTCTATGCGCATCGGCATCACCTGTTACCCCACCTACGGCGGCTCGGGCGTAGTGGCAACGGAGCTGGGCATTGAACTGGCCGCGCTCGGCCACGAGGTCCACTTCATCTCCTATTCGCAGCCATTCCGCCTCAGCGGCCGCGACGAGGGCATCTTCTACCACGAGGTTCCTGTGTCCAGCTACCCGCTCTTCGAGTTTCCCCCCTACGATCTGGCGCTGGCTTCGCGCATGGCAGAAGTGGCAGAATTCAACGAGCTCGATCTGCTCCACGTCCACTACGCCATTCCCCACTCGGTCAGCGCTCTGCTGGCGCGCCAGATGCTGGCCGGCAAGGGCCGCCGCCTGCCCTTCGTCACCACCCTGCACGGCACCGACATCACGCTGGTAGGCCTTGACCGCAGCTACCTGCCCATCACCCGCTACTCCATCCAGGAAAGCGACGGCGTTACCAGCATTTCGAACTATCTGAAGGACAAGACGATTCAGAGCTTCCAGGTAACTCGCCCCATCGAAGTGATTACGAACTTCGTCAACTGCGATGTCTATACCCACATCAAGGACGTCGCTCTCCGGGCTGAAGCGCGCCGCCGCCTCGCCGCCCCGGACGAAGCAATCCTGATGCATCTCTCCAACTTCCGCCCGGTCAAGCGGGTGCCCGACGTCGTAAAAATCTTCGCTCGCGTGGCCCGCGAGCTGCCCGCGCAACTCATTCTCATCGGAGACGGCCCTGACCGCTCGGCCGCCGAGTGGCTGGCTCACGACCTCGGCATTCAGGCCCGCGTTCACTTCCTCGGCAAGCAGGAGCGCGTCAACGAGCTTCTCCCCCTCGCCGACATCATGCTCATGCCCAGCGAGTTGGAGTCCTTCGGCCTGGCCGCGCTTGAGGCCATGGCCTGCAAGGTTCCCTCGATCGCCACGCTTGTAGGCGGCGTTCCCGAGCTCATCGACGATGGCGAAACCGGCCTCTTGTTCCCTGTGGGCGATATCGACGGCATGGCGTCGGGAGCTCTGGCTTTACTGCGCGATCCGGATCGTCTGAACGCCATGCGCGATGCCGGCCGCCGCACCGCCCAGAAGCGCTTCTGCTCTTCCCTCGTCGTCCCCCAGTACATCCGCTATTACGAACAGGTGCTGGGCGCCGCTCCGCGCTGACGACGTGAACCCGGAGATGCTCGCTGGATGGGGGTTACGATTCCGTGATCCAGGCGCCGCACACTCGAGCAGTCCACGCTGAAAAAAGAACCCCTGCCAAAGCTCCAGAAATAGCACTTTAGTACCGTAAAAATGGAATTACAGAAGTCACAAAATAGCTCACAATAGTAACAAATCAAGTATCATCAGGTTCTCCTGAGAGATGTAGCAGCAAAAACCGGATTCGGTATCTCTCCCGGTTTGGCAAAACCTCTCGGCGGGCTGCTCGCATCGCTACCGCCTTCACATCTCCCAGGATCTGCAGGACCACCACGTCTTGGCTCGTCAAGATCGGCTGGCCAAGAAGTGGAAGGATCATCTGCCAGGCTCGACTCCGAAACCACCCGGCAAGCTGAGCCTGAGCGGCAGGAACGCGGGAGCCGGGAGGCGGAGGTCATGCGATGAGTTCAGGCCTAACATCGAATCTCGATACGAATTATCCCGACTCCATTGGAGCCGAACTCCTGTCGATTGCGTTGATCGGCCCGGATGCCGAGCGGCGCAGGGCTGTGGCCGGCGCTCTGACAAAATGTCGTGGCGCTGAAGTCCGTGAGTTCTCCGCTTATCCTCCCGCCCTTGATGATGTGCCCAGGCTTTTGGAGGACGCATTCAACGTCATCATCATTGACCTTGACAGCAATCCGGAATACGCCCTGGAACTGGTGGAGAGCATCTGCGTCAAGGACACGGCCACCGTAATGGTCTATTCGGCGATGGCCAATCAGGAACTGGTGGTCCGTTGCATGCGCGCCGGCGCTCGCGAGTATCTCGATCCGCCCTTCGACCAAAGCACCGTGGCCGAGGCGCTGGTTCGGGCCTCGGCTCTCCTCCGTCAGAGAGTTCACCCCGTGAAGAAGGCTCGCGGAAGGCTGCTGGTATTTCTCGGCGCCAAGGGCGGCTCCGGTGTCACCACGATTGCCTGCAGTTTTGCCCTCGCCATGGCCCAGGAATCCCCCCAAAGCACCCCTCAGAGCACATTGTTGATCGATCTCGGCCTCCCGCTTGGTGACGCCGCGCTCAACCTCGGCATCGCCACGGAATACTCCACCGACGATGCCTTCCGCGATCCCGCCCGGCTCGATTCGTCCCTGCTTCACGCGCTCCTCGCCAAACATGACTCGGGGGTATCGGTGCTAGCGGGGCCCAGCAAAGTCTCTGAGGTCCCGGCTTCCATCGCCTCCGTCGAAAAGCTGGTGGCCGTGGCGCGGGAGGAATTCGATTATGTCATCGTTGATCTGGGATCGAGACTCGACTTGATGGACACCTCTCTCTTCAGAGACGCCTATAGGATTTATCTCGTTACCCAGGCCGGCATCTCCGAGCTGCGCAACTCAAATCGCCTCATCTCTCGCTTCTTCGGCGAAGGCGATCCAAGACTCGAAATCGTGGTCAACCGCTTTGAACCCGGCTACCTCGGGGTCACCGAGGAAAACATCACCAGGGCTCTTGGCCTGCCCGTGCGCTGGAAGATTCCCGACGATTATGACGCCACGCGCCGGATGCCGAACACCGATTCTCCCCTCTCCATTGCGGATTCGCCCTTTTCACGCTTGATCCTGGAGATGACCAGCTCCGTTACCGGCCATCCCCTCACCCACGGAAAGAACCATGGCCTCAGCTTGAGAGGTCTCGGCAGAGATCTTACGGAGAGAATTTCAGCCGCAGATAAGCCGCCCAGCTCTCTGAGTGCGGCGCAAGCCATCGTGAGTGCGACGCCGGGCAACGGCGGTGCGCCGCCAACAGTCACTTGGCCCTCGCCCGCACCCATTCCCTACGGCGTCCCGCTCAGTTCCGCCCAGCTCGAATGCCACCGCATCGGTGAATGGCACATTCGCCTACACTCCCGGCGAAGGCTACGTCTTGCCGGTGGGAACGCACACGCTCTGGGTCACCTTCACTCCGGCCGGCGGCCACATGGTGCAGTCCGCCGTTTCCATCACAGTTTCAAAAGCCACGCCAACCATCAAATGGCCGATGCCTGCCGTGATCCCCTGCGGCGCACCGCTCGGCAACCTGCAGCTCAATGCCACGGCATCGGTTCCGGGAACATTTGTCTACACTCCTGCCGTCGGCGAGGTGCTCGGCGCGGGAACGCACACGCTCTCGGTCACCTTCACCCCCGCCAACGACGCCAATTACACTACTGCACACGCCACCGTCTCAGTCACTGTCGCAAAGGCGACGCCGGTCATCAAATGGCCGCCGCCCAGACAGATCAACTGTGGCGCGCCGCTCAGCGAAAACCATCTCAACGCCACGGCATCGGTTCCGGGAACATTTGTTTACACTCCTGCGGCCGGTGAAGTACTCGGCGCGGGAACGCACACGCTCTCGGTCACCTTCACTCCCGCCGACACTGAGAAATACTCGACGGCGCAGGCCACCGTCTCAGTCACTGTCGCCAAGACCCCGCTCTCCATCTCGTGGCAGACGCCCTATCCCATTACCTACGGCACTCCCCTCAGCGCCACTCAGCTCAATGCCACCGCATCGGTTCCTGGAAACTTCGTCTACAATCCCGGCGCAGGAGCCGTGCTCGCGGCTGGAGAGCACACCCCCTCGGTCATCTTCACCCCCAGGGATTCCGCGGAATACTCCCCAGCCCAGGCCGCCGTATCGCTCACCGTCGCCATGGCCATACCGGTCATCGCGTGGTCCACGCCCGAGCCAATTACCTGCGGCGTCCCACTCAGCGCCGCTCAGCTCAATGCCACGGCATCGGTTCCGGGAACCTTCACCTACACTCCCGCCGCCGGCGAAGTGCTTGGGCCGGGATCGCACACGCTCTCGGTCACCTTCACTCCGGCTGACACCATGAATTACGAACCCGCGCGCGACATCGTTATGCTCACCGTCATCGAGCAATCGCCGGTTGTAATCACATGGCCCACCCCCTCCGCCATCTCCTACGGCGCCGCGCTCAGCGACACTCAGCTCAATGCCGCGGCATCGGTTCCGGGAACCTTCACCTACACTCCTTACGCCGGCCTCGTGCTCCCGCCGGGCAGGCATACGCTCTCGGTGACTTTTACTCCGGAGGACGCTGAGCGGCACGCGCCCGCGCAAGCCACGGTGGCGATTGTGGTCGAGGAATTACCTGACGTCGCTTCGCTGCTCGCGGCAGGCACGCCGGTGCCGCTCCTGCAAAACGCCGTCGCCGACCACGCTGCTCCCGCGCGCGCCGAGTGGGAGGTAGTAACCGGCGGAAACACCCACCACCAGAAAAGCCCGCCTGAAACCCGCACTTACAAAGGCACTATCTATGAGAAGGGAGAAGATGGCCAATGGCATCGCCAGCAGAAATAGCGCAGGTTCTACCCGACATGCTTCCCGCGGATTTCAGCGAATGGGACAGCGATGATTCGCAGGCGAAACTACCCGTCAACTCCAGCAGCCTCGAAGCCGCACGTGGTTTCGCCGCTGTTCCAAAGCCCCACGCGCAACCGCCAGCCCCGAGTATTGCCCCCAGCATTACCCCCCGCAGCGCGCCCCGTATTGCGCCCCATGCCCTGCCGCAACTTCCCGTCAGGCCTCCGGCGCGTGGGTTCCGTACCGCGAGCTCGCCCGCTCCCGACGTGGACCCGACCGACGATGAACGCTATTTCCGGCGGCTGAGGTCCGTCAGTGCTCTGGTGGATACACTGCCTCAGGCCCCTTCGTCCACTGACGTTGCGCCCGTCCCGCCCGCCGCAAAAAATGCGCTGCGTATCACGCCCTTACCTGAAGCCCCGCCCATCGCCAAGGATGCGCTGCGTGTCACGCCTTCACTCGAAGCCCCGCCCATCGCCATCGATGCCATGCGCAACACCGCCTCGCTCGAGGAAGAGTTGATGCGCGAAGCCGCCAGGCCTTCCTCCCGCTCGTTTTTATCTCCCGCCCGGTCGCTGCGATTCCAGAGCGTCGATGCTGAAGACCCGCAGAGCACCAGCAGGAAGTGGACGATGGTTATGGCCGTCGCCACCGCGACCGTTCTGCTCGCCGTCTTTCAGCTCTTCCATTCCGGAACCCTGCCGATGGTCAAGCACCTGGTTGAACCCAAGCCTGTAGCGGCCGTTGCGCCGCCGGCCGTCGCTGACACCTCCAAGCAATCGCCGTCGGCAGATGCGACCTCCGGCAACCAGCCCGTCGCCGCCGCAACGCAGCCGGCAACCGTAGCCCAGCCGGCCAGGGCCGACGCGCAGCAGCCGGCAAATACGCAGCCCGCCGCGGTCCAGGCCAAAGTGACTCCGCCTCCGGTGCAGTCGCAAATGATGCACGACCAACTGACCGCGCCAAACCTGATTCCGAAGAACATCAAGACCGTGCCGGTTGAGGAAGCTCCGCCCGCTGCCGGCCTTGGCTCCGCAAGCATTGACGCCCTCGGCGGCAACGGCGCCATGGGCAGCGTCTTCACTGGCCAGGCGCACCCCAATGTGAAGGCTGCCAAGCCCCTGGCCATCTCCGCCGGGGTCGCGGTTGGCCTGCTCATCAAGAAGGTTGAGCCCGCGTATCCACCCATCGCCAGGACCGCCCGCGTCGCCGGCACGGTGGTGATCGGAGCCACCATCACCAAGACCGGAACGGTCGAGAATCTGCACGTCGTCAGCGGTCCGCCCATGTTGCGCCAGGCTGCTCTTGAAGCCGTAAAGTCCTGGCGCTACCGGCCCTACAAGCTCAACAACGAACCGGTCGAGATTGAGACCACAGTCAACGTGATCTTCACCCTGGGAGGATAAATCTATTGTGAGAGCGCATTCCCATAGGGGCTGAACAGCCGGGTGCCCCATCTTCGGCGCCTGTTTGTTCTTGTGCCTAAGGTGGGATATCAATACCTAGGCCTGTTCACGCCAACGGACGACAAAGACCCCGACCGCTGGGATTTGGTGTGAGGACGAAATTCGGGTGCCCTCCGCGCCGACCAAACAGAGCATGGAAATGCACGGCACATGCCCAGGCACCGGCATTCGCGACCCAATCGTTGGATTCTCCTGTTGAGAGCGGGTTTCGCGCCACGCTTGAAACTGTTCCTTACAACTCGCGTATGGAAGCCACCGGATTGGCGCGCATGGCTCGATGCGCCGGAAGGTAGCAAGCCAGCAGCGAGATCGCTCCCAGCAGCACCACCACTCCAATCACAGTCATCGGGTCGTTGGCGCTGATTCCGTACAACAGTCCCGCGATGAAGCGCGTCAGCCCGAACGAAAGGGCCAGTCCGAGCACCAAACCGATCAGGGTAGGCCACAGTCCCTGCAGCAGTACCAGACGCAGCACATTGGCGCGCGGAGCGCCCAGAGCCATGCGCACTCCGATTTCGTGCGTCCGTAACTGCGTGCGATACGCTACCACCCCGTAGATGCCGGTAGCCGCCAGAATGAGCGCTATCACCGCGAACATCCCCGCGAATGTGCTCTGCATGACGGCGAAGATCCTCGCCATCTGTGTTGTCTCCCGCATGGAGCGCACATCGAATACCGGCAGTTGTCCGTCGATCTCATGGATCGTCCGCTCCACCGCCGAAGCCAGATCCACCGGGTTGCCTTCCGTTTTCACCTGTACGATCGTCTCGTTGTCCGATTCCTGGAAATAACTCATGTAGACCATGGGCTCCGGCCGCTCATTCATGAACTGATGCTTTGAATTCTTCACCTCGCCCACAACGATAAATGGGTGACCCCAGATCGAGAGCTTCTTCCCCAGCGGATCCTGTCCTGGCCAGTAGCGGTGTGCGGCCGTCTCGTCCACGATCAATACGCGCGGCGCATTTTCGCTGTCATTCTGCGTGAAATCGCGTCCCTCGATCATCGGAATGCCAAGGGTTTCGAAATACCGCGGCGTTACATCGGCCCTGCGCACCTCCAGCGACTCGTGCGGGCGGGGCATATACCCCTCCGGGTAAGCGTCGCGCGTTTTGCGCGTGAAGCTCATCGGAACCCAGTCTGTGAGCGATGCAACCGTTACGCCTGGCAAGGTAGCCACGCGATCGAGAATCCTGTGACGGATCACGTCCGCCTCCTCATCGCTGTAGCCGGCTATATTCAGACCCACCGACGCGGTCAGAATGTGATCCTGCTCGAACCCGGGATTGCCATCGGAGAGGTTGCGGAGGGTTTGCAGAAACAGCCCGGAACTCACCAGCAGCGCAAGCGAAAGCGCAATCTGCGCCATTACCAGGCCGCTGAGCACATGCCGATTGCGTGAGCCGCCGGAAACGCTGGCCGACTCTTCCTTGAGCACCTCAACGGCAGGCACATGGGACGACCGCCAGGCCGGAAACGCGCCGCACAGCATGCCGGCCAATATCGCCAACACTACGATCCCCATTACCACGTTATGATCCACCGTCCCATTGAGTTCGATGGGGTTCGAGCTGGGCGGAATGAACCATGCGAATGTCTTCGCGGACCACGAGGTGAGCAGCAACGCTACCGCACCCGCGCAGAGTGAAAGAATGACGCCTTCGAGCAGCATTTGCCGCACCAGTTGCAGGCGATTCGCACCCAGGGCCTGCCGGATGGCCATCTCGCGCCGCCGCGACACAAACCGTACCAGCGTCAGCGTGGCGACGTTGGCGCACGTCAGCAACAGCACCACTCCGGCTATGGCCAGCAGAATGGGCAACGTCGACGCCATGTAGCCGTTGGCGCCGAAGGGCGAGCGCCACATCGGGTCAAGCGTGATGGTGTTCACCCCCAGATGGTCGTTGGGATACGCCGCCACGATGCGTCGCATGATCGTCTCCAGGTCCTGCGTGGCCATCGCGCGGTTCACTCCGGGGCGCAGTCTTCCCACCACGTTCAGGAAGGCCACGCTGCGGTGCGTCATTCGCCAATTATTTGATCCGATGGGATTGAGCGTCAGCCACGCATCCTCGCGAATCCCCGGCATGGCTCCAATAACCCCCTCCGGGGCCACGCCGATGACCGTCACGGGGTGCCGGGCAATCTCAATCGACTTGCCGACGATCGCCGGGTCTGCTGCATAGCGCGTCTTCCATAACGAGTAGCTCAGGATCACATAGGGAACGGCGTCCGGGCGTGTCTCCTCTTCCGGCAGGAAAAATCGCCCGAGAAAAGGCTGAATGCCCAGCACGTTGAAATAGTTCGACGAAACATTTGCGATATAAATCCGCTCCGGCTGTGCGCCGCCCGTCAACGTGATCCAGTCATGGTTATACGCGAGGAACCCAGTGAAGCTGTGATTCTGATCGCGAAGGTCGCGATAATCGGGATAGGATAGCGGCGGAACCGGCGATATATTCCACTCCCCGCGGGCCAGACTCACCAGGTCGCCCGTGTCCCGTGCTCCCGGAATCGGATGCAGCATGGTGCCGTCAATCCAACTGAGGACGGTGCTGTTTGCGCTCATCGCCACCGCCAGCATCGCCGTCGCGGTAAACGTGAATCTGGGATTCTTGCGGAGTTGCCGCAAGGCAAAGCGTACATCCTGGAGCAGTCCTGCCATGACCGCCTCTCAAAAGATCTTTGCTCTCGGGGAATGAGAGTATTGTCCTTTCTATTTGCACGCGGTGTTCCAAAGCACGTCTGTATGTAAGTCTGCGGCCAACATCGACATAGCCCCAAGGCTCGTCTTTCGCATTCATTCATTTCCTGTCCGTCCGTGCGGCGAGTGTCCGTTTTCGAACAGTTCCGATGGAAGGACAGCAGCGCATTCATCAGGAAACTTGCTGACTTTTGTGGGTACTGATCTGACGAATGGACGGATAAGTTCCGGCTTGCCCATGACTCGCCAAGTGCCGTACCACATTTGCTCGATTGGGGCTTTGGGTGTTCGCCTGCATATTGGAACGGTCGGACAGGGTTCCTCAGAGGCTCGGTACGCTGCCAGTTGTGCGGTTGGGCCGACTCTGGTGGCAGCAACGCCTCAGCCGAGGTGGTAGCGAAAAGGCGCATCATAGCGCGTGAATCTGCACGACCGTAGCGGCAGACAGCGGTATAAAGCGAGGTTTGCGACCATTCCTTGGGCAACAGACCTCGCAGCCAGTGCGCAGATCGCATTCCGGTGAGATGTGATTGGCATCACTGAGGCGGCCATCGCCGGTCCCATAAAGTGACATCCTACTCAGGAGATCTGCCCATGAATGCATTCCGCGCGCGTTTGTTCGGTTTTGCCCTGTTCGTTTTTCTCGTTTTGGCTGCTGCCGTCCAACCTGCCATTGCTCAGCAGGATCAAGCCAAGCATATTCACCATCGGCTGATTCCAGCCGGGGATACCTGTTCCACCTGCCACAAGGTGGTGTATGACCAATGGAAAGCCAGCCCGCATGGCGCCAACGGTGTCGAATGCACCGTGTGCCATGGCGAGACAACATCACAGGACTTCGCGGGCACGCCGGCGTTCAGCACATGCGACGCCTGTCACACCGAGCAGGTGGCGCAACTCAAGTCTGATCCATTCATGAAAGGCAGGACGTGTGTGAGCTGTCATCAAGCACACACCTTCGTGGAGCACAAGAAGGAGGCCCCGGCAGGCAAGTGATAACCATCTCCAGGCGTCGCTTTCTCTAACTGTCGGCCGGCGCATCCGCGCTCAACGCCCTGCAGACGTGCCATCGTATGCCAAGGGAATGTACGACCGGTTGCCCTGAAAACTAGCAGGTCGTGCGCCGGGTGCCCCGAGACTCGCTCTTGAGGCCTGGGAAAGCTGCACCCACTTTCACCCGACCGGAGACAGAATCCACCCTTGCCGTCCTGGGTCGCCGGACGAGGAAGCAGACGCCAAAAACGGGGTTGTACGGGGCTCGAAATGGTCCCTTATAAGCAGCGACGTAAACGTTAATGGTTCGCTTATAGGGTTTGACCAACGGCTTGCTGCTGGCACCCTTCAAGGTTCCAGCTCGATGCTCCCTGACCCAGTTGCCCAAAGTTTGTTCAACCACTCCCAAGCTGCGTGCTGCCGCTGCTTGGCTCTGGCCCGACTCAACAAGCCGCGCCGCCTCTTGCTTGAATTCAAGCGTGTACCTGCCCCGCTTCCCATTCCTCATCTTCGCTACCCTTTCGCATTAGAACAGCTTGCTAAGGAGTACGTTTTGCGGGGGCAAGGTCACAAGGCTGCGAAGAAAATCCTCCTCACCCAACCCTTGCCACCCCTCCACGATCCCAATACCCTGTCTCTTGCGAGCCATCCTCATGTCCTCCTCTCGGAATGTCGTTCCGATAAACAACATCCTAAGGAGAACCCACAGGTGGCTCGCTACCGCTCGCCACCTGGACTGCTTCTACAGAACTTTAAGGACTCAATCGGACTCAATCGTTAATTGGGGGTTTTCGGTAGGTTTACGGTAGGTTTTCGGAGGTTTTTCGTATCACTGAACGGGGAAAAGTGCACAGTAAACGGTGCATTAGCAGCGAGTCAGCGGGTCGGCGAGTCAGCGAGTCAGGGGACCGGCTTCCGGCTCGGGTTCGAATGTGGGGGTGAAGGCCAGGCGACGCCAGAAATCGTCGAGCAGGGCGATGGATTCAGGGGCGGTGCGCGGGGTGGTGCGGAGCAGGATTTCGCGGCTGCGGTTGGCGGTGAGGGCTGAGGCCTCGGCGGCGATGGCGATGCACTTCTCCGGGCGGTAGGTGCAGTTGGCCAGATCGGCGATGGAGAGGCGGGTGGTGGGAGTGGCGAAGACGGTGTGGGGCGGCGCCATGCGATCGAGCAGCCACAGGATTTCGAGCTTCGATTCCAGCTCGTCGGGCACGCAGTCAATGACCAGATCGGCGTGACGGACGGCGTCCTCGATGGTGGAGACAAAGCGGACGTTGGGCAGGGCCTCGGGACCGAGTGCCACTCGAAGGGCTTCCTGGGCGTGGTGGAGGTTGGAGGGCATTACGTCCTCGAGCAGAACGGAGAAACCGGCGCGAGCGGCTTCGAGGGCCAGCCAGCGGCCTAGCGGGCCTGCTCCGATGATGGCTACGGTGGGCATCCGGTGGTTTTATTGTAGGGGGTGGGGCGTAGGGTGGTGCCGCCGTGACTCGCGTAGTAAGGTGTCAAGACAGTGGTTGAATTCACGCCCGGCTCAGGTTTGGCTTATGGCAGCTTTGGCAGCAAAGCAGAGATCGTCGAAGATTCGGGCTTCGAAGACGCTCCTGGCGCCGGCTGCAGCTGTAATCGCATTCAAATTGCGGGATAGTCCACGATAGGTTCGCATCATCTCCGGAATGGTAGGCCGCGCCGACCTTGTGCGAACAAATGCATTGCATACCTCGCGCATTACACCTTCCACCGTGCCGTCATGGATATGCGGATCGCTGCCGTCCAAATCGCTCAAAGACTTCTGTGCTCTCCGCGCCCTCGTTTCAAAAACAAACCAGCTATGGTTTCTGGGCGTGAGCTTGGCCCAGGTCACGGCCAGGCCAAGCTCGAAGGGCATATTAAAGCGTGGGGTACAGGGCGGAGTCCGATCCAATTGAACACGAGAGAGATCGTGAATCGAATACCGGCAACTCTGTATAAGCGCCAGTATCCGATCCAAGCGGCGCTCGCCTCCGGGGATTCCGAGGGTAGCGCGCGGCTCAAGACCGATGTGAGTCAGGCCGACGATGTAGGCAAGATAAAGGCGGCGAAAGGCTTCGTCGTAAGGAATGTTCACGAAGACAGCATTTGGCTTAACTGGCGGTGGCACGCTTGCTCTTCTTACCTGGCGCGGAAACCTTCGCGGCGACTCGCGGTCCAGACAGCTTTCCGGCGCCGTTTCGGTTGCGCATGCGTCCGTCCAGTGTGCCCGACGCGTCCCTATGCCGCGCTGAGAAGTTGCAAGACCCGTTGCCTCTGAGGATTTCGATGATGCGCTTCCGGCGCGCCTTGCTCATCTTCAAGCTCTTTCCCACCTCGTCAAGGGTGGGGATGGGTGTCGTGATGTATGCGAAACGGCCCATACAAATATCTTAGACCAAAACGACTGCCTGGTCTCGGCTATTTCGGCTCTCGAAGGGCTTCCTGAACGTGGTGGAGGTTGGAGGGCTGACCTTGCCCCCGCAAAACGTACTCCTTAGCAAGCTGTTCTAATGCGAAAGGGTAGCGAAGATGAGGAATGGGAAGCGGGGCAGGTACACGCTTGAATTCAAGCAAGAGGCGGCGCGGCTTGTTGAGTCGGGCCAGAGCCAAGCAGCGGCAGCACGCAGCTTGGGAGTGGTTGAACAAACTTTGGGCAACTGGGTCAGGGAGCATCGAGCTGGAACCTTGAAGGGTGCCAGCAGCAAGCCGTTGGTTAGCGCTGAGCAGATGGAGAACAGCCGTCTGCGTGCGGAACTGGCGCGTGTGACGATGGAGCGCGACATCCTGGGAAAAGCGACGGCGTACTTTGCGAAGTGCCAGAAATGAAGTACGCCTTTATTCAACGCCACAAGCTGGTCTGGCCGATCTGTGTGCAGTGCCGGGTTCTGCTGGTGAGCGTCTCTGGCTACCATGAACACTTGGCACGTCGCGTGGATATTGCCCAGCGCCGCCATCTGAGCGATGAAGCACTTTTGGTTCACATCAGCGCCGTCTATGCGGAAAATCGGGGTGCGTATGGGTGGCCGCGCATCTGGCGGCAACTGCGGGCGCAAGGCATTCGCGTGGGCAAGCTGCGGGTACAACGACTGATGCAGAAACACGGCATCCAGGCCCGTGGCAAGCGGCGTTTCCGCGTGGCCACCACCGACAGCAAGCACGGTCTTCCGATTGCGCCCAACCTGCTTGATCGCAAGTTCACTGTAGCCGCGCCCAACCAGGCTTGGGTCGGTGATCTGACCTATATCGCGACCGAGGAAGGCTGGCTGTTTCTGGCTGTAGTGATCGATCTGTTCAGCCGCAAAGTGGTGGGCTGGTCGATGCGGCCCGACATGCAGCGCAACCTGGTGATCGATGCTCTGGAGATGGCCTGGTTCAAGCGCAATCCAGGCAAGAATGCAGAACTGATCTTTCATAGCGATCGCGGCAGCCAATACGCCAGCGAGGACTTCAGTGAGGTACTCAAAGAACATGGCATTAGGCCATCGATGAGCCGCAAGAGCAACTGCTGGGACAACGCCTGTTCGGAGACGTTGTTTGGTTCGCTGAAGGTGGAACGACTGCATGGCCAGCGTTTTGAAACCATCCGCGAGGCCAAGGATGAAACCATCGCTTGGCTGCTCTGGTATAACCGAACACGAATGCACTCGACGCTGAACTACATTAGCCCGATGCAATTCGAGCAAGACTGGATGGATGCTACGGTGAAGATCGCCGCCTGAGAGTTCGAGGTGATCGAGACAGGCCGTGGAAATGACGGTTTGTGGAAAGCCCGGAAAACGATGGTGCTGTTTCCCGCCCTTCCCACAAACCTTGGAAATCGATGAAGCCGATTCCCACATTTCCACCGCCACGACTACGACGGGGATGATTAAACTTCCCCCAAACCCGGCCGGTTAAGAGATACGCATTCTGAGGGCAAGGTCAGGCATCACGTCCTCAAGCAGGACGGAGAAACCGGCGCGAGCGGCTTCGAGGGCCAGCCAGCGGCCTAAAGGGCCTGCTCCGATGATGACTATGGTGGGCATTCGGTGTTTTTATTGTAGGGGGTAGAATTCCCGCAGGGGCAGAGGCCCACGATTCATTTTGCGGCATCTTCGGCACGACTGAAGTCATGCCCTGATACAAGGCATGGGGCGCGGACATTGTGATTCCCGGGTCTCAAGTTCGAGATTTAGGCCACCACGCAAGGTTTGTGGCTATTGTTGAGCGAGTCGTGCCTCAATTTCCTCCCAGGATTCAGCACCTAGCCCTGCCGGCAGGCTTACCAATGGCGTGTCTCGGACCGGCAACCACACGATGAGTTTGCTCCCAAACTCGTCATAGATGTCCTTGAGTTCCAGCACGGCTCTATATGTGTACGAGTTCCAGGACAGCATACGAAGGTCGATTACCAGGTTTTCACCTTTGAAACGCAGCGCCGCCGCCTTGAGGCGGCGCTCGAGGGACGGATTACGGATGCCTGACAGGACCTTCAATATGTTGATTCCCTCTTGCTTTGATGGCTTGAGGGCGACTCGGTCTTCGAAGAATACAGCTTTGGCGCCACAGTGGTCCTCAACGGCCTCGAGGGTATCTGCCAATTCCGATACCAGCAATAGGCCCCTCCCGCGGCGCTCGCCGGGGTTCATCCGCAAAGATTCCAGTTGTTGGGACAACTTGGCCTGGAGATCGAAGCGCCGTCCCTTGGGGTTGTTAACCCTGAGCGAAACGTAATAGGCAGTGATATCTAAGCTGATTTCGACGACGTCCTTGGGATGGCGGCACCCGTGCTCAAATGCGTTGCCGCTGAGCTCGGCAAATGATGTCTCAAGCGCCTCTATCACTGGTTGGTCATATTTGAGGGATTTCATCTTTTCGGCGCAGACGCCAGAGAGAAACATCGCCTCCTCACGCGAGGATTTCGATACGTGAGCGTCGATTTTGCAGATATCTCGCTCCCATTCTGGCTTTCGTCTAATGAACTCCAGCAATGCGGAGGTGCTCTTGCGAGCGTCACTCGACAAGGCGAGGCGAACCGCGTTGAGCACAAGGTCAATCACTTCAATTTAGAGAATACACTCATCCTTCGACTACGCTGCGGTTCGTCAGGGTGACAGATTTTGGTTTGATTTGATTTCCGCTGGGGTAAGTGGATGGGTGAAGACCCATCCCTGCCAGCCCACGACTTTTTTCGGCTGAATTGTTGGGGTTGAAACTCCGGCCTACCAGTCATGCCCTGATACAAGGCATGAAGTTTGGAGATTTGTGGTATCCCAGGTCTCAAAGGCGAGACCTGGGGCACCCAGTCCTTGTTGGCTGGAAGAGTCGAAAGAACAACCGCAGGTCCCCTGTCGGCAGGCTCAGGGCAGGCTCTCGACTTCGCTACGCTGCGCTCGGGATGACAGCCTCGTTGAGTGATCGGGATGGCAGCCTTTATTGAGCGTTCGCCGGCCGCGCAGGCCTACTTGGCGGTCAAGGCTTGGGCTACGTCTTCGGCGTTGGGGCGGGCCTGGAGGAGGTGTTCGGCGACGCGGGCGCGTTCCTCGGCGGTGAGGGTGGGGATGGTGGCCAGGACGCGGCGCAGGGTTACGGCGACGTCGTCGATGTAGTTCATGAGGCGGATGGCTTCTCCGGAGAGGGGCATTGGTAACGATCCTCGATCAGATGAAATTCAGTTCGGCCTCACTTGGCGGGAGTGCTGATGGGGGCGGGCTTTGAGCCTTCAAGGACGGAGTGGGTACTGGAGGCGCGGTTGTAGAGGACCACGAGTCCGATGGAGGTGCACATGAAGATGATGGCCGACCAGGTGGTGAGGCGGGTGAGGACGTTGGCGGCGGCGCGGGGTCCGAAGGCGGTTTGCGATCCCTGTCCGCCGAATGCGCCGGCGAGGTCGGCCGAGCGGCCCTGCTGGATGAGGACGACACCGATCAGGAAGAAGCACACGATCAGGTGCAGGACGATGAAAACGTAAAAGAGAATCTGCATGTTCTAAGCTGTTCCAAGTCTGTCCGGCGAGCCGGACTTAAGCTGTCCGGACGGGCCGGACTCGAGGCGATTCAATCAGATGGTGCGGAGGAGGGGACTTGAACCCCTATGCCTTGTGGGCGCTAGCACCTCAAGCTAGTGCGTCTGCCAATTTCGCCACCTCCGCACGAGGTGAACCTTACAAGTATAGCAAAATGACGCAATCGGCGGGGTTGGCGGAGCTAGCGGAGTTGGCGGAGCTAGCGGAGTTGGCGGAGCTAGCGGGGTTGGCGGAGCTAGCGGGGTTGACGGAGTTGTTGGGACGGGGGCGGGTTTACACTCATCGCAAGACTATGCGCGCACACGATTTGCATTCCCTGCTTTCGAGTGCCGCGGCGGCGCTGCTTCTGGCGGCCGGCGCGGCGATGATTTCGATGGTTGAGACGGCGCCGGCGAGCGCCCAGACAGCAGCGAGGCCTACGCAGACCATGACTACGAAAAACCAAGGCGGCGCGGCGAAGCAGACTCCGGCCGCCGCAAGGCAATCGGCTGCCGCGGTGCACCGGGCGGCGATCGTGATCGATACGCATGCGGATACGCCGCAACGCTTTCTGGATGAGCACTTCGACCTGGGGGACGCGCTGAACGGTGGCGATTTCAACCTGGAGACGGCGCGGCAGGGGAACCTGGGGGCGGAGTTTTTCTCCATCTGGGTAGAGCCGGAGGCGAACAAGGGGCACTATGCGCGGCGGACGCTGGAGCTGATCGACGCGGTCAAGCAGCAGGCGGCTAAATATCCCGGCCAGATGGAGCTGGCGACGTCGGCGGAGGGGATTGAGCGGGCGCACCGGGATCACAAGCTGGCGGCGCTGATGGGGATCGAGGGCGGACACTCGATTGAGGATTCGCTGGGGCTGCTGCGGCAGTACTATGCGCTGGGCGTGAGATATATGACGCTGACCTGGACCAACTCGAATGGGTGGGCCGACAGCTCAGGAGATGCGGACGATGCGACGGTGGCGCATACCAAGGAGGGGTTGAGCGAGTTCGGCAAGGACGTGGTGTACGAGATGAACCGGCTGGGGATGATGGTGGATGTGTCGCACGTGTCGGACAAAACGTTTTTCCGGACGCTGATTATTTCGCGTGCGCCGGTGATGGCGTCGCACTCCGGAGCGCGGGCGCTGTGCGATGCGCCGCGAAATATGACCGACGACATGCTGCGGGCGATTGCGAACTCGGGCGGGCCGGAGTCGAAGGGCGGCGTGGTGCAGGTGAACTTCTACTCGGGATTTGTGTCGCAGAAGTACCGTGACGCGCAGCAGGCGCTGGAGCCGGAGGCGAAGAAACAGATTGCGGCGTTGAAGGAGAAGGCCAAGGCGGAGGGCCGCGAGGTGACGCCGGCGGAGATTGACAAGATTCAGCGTGCGCTGGCGGACCAGATTCCGCGGCCGCCGCTTTCGATGCTGATCGACCAGATCGACCACATCGCCAAAGTGGCTGGAGTGGACCATGTGGGACTGGGGTCGGACTTCGACGGGGTTAGCGGGCAGTTGCCGCAGGGGATGGACTCGCCGGCGGATTTTCCGAAGATTACCGCGGCGCTGATGGAGCGGGGCTACTCGGCCGGGGACTGCAGGAAGATTCTGGGGGGAAACTTGCTCAGGGTTTTTCGGGAGGTGGAGCAGGTGTCAAAGCAGTTGCAGGCGGAGGAAAGACCGCGGATTACGGTGAAGCAGCCGTTTGAAAAAAACTAGGGACTTAGGGACCAGGGTACGGGCGGCGGAATTCGCGGTTCTATACTTGTTTATTCATCGATCCTTTTTGGGGGAGACTTTCACATGCATACAGCTCGACGGGTGTTTTTCGCCGCGATTGCCGTGGCTTTGCTGGTTCTGCCTGCCACAATTCGCGCACTGGACGATACGGCTGCCGCCAAGGCTGCGGCTTCTGACAAGACTGGGGACAAGACTGCGGACAAGACCGCGGAAAAGGCTGCGCCGGCCGATGTGACAACGCAGGGCGAGGTGGCGGCAGGAGGGCAGCACATCGCCTACAACGCCATCGCCGGAACGATTACTGTGGGGGCGACCGACGCCCAGGATGCGCAACTGGGACTGGACGGAAAGCCGCAGGAAGGCAGTGAGCTGGCGGTGTCGGCTCCCAAGGATCCCAAAGACGCGGAGCCCACGGCGCGGATGTTTTACGTGGCGTATTTCAAGAAGGACGCGAAGGCCGAGGAGCGGCCGATCACGTTCTTCTATAACGGCGGACCGGGCAGCTCGACGGTGTGGCTGCACATGGGCTCGCTGGGCCCCAAGCACGTGGTGACGGATACCGACACGCACATGCCCGCCGCGCCCTACAAGATGGTGGACAACGCCAATTCGCTGCTGGACGTGAGTGACCTGGTATTCATTGACATGCCGGGAACCGGCTTCGGGCGGCTGACGGGCAAGGATGCGGAGAAGGCGTTCTGGGGGATCGATGAGGACGCCAACGCGTTTGCGCGGTTCATTGCCCGCTTCATCACCAAATACAGCCGCTGGAATTCGCCCAAGTACATCTTCGGGGAGAGCTACGGGACGACGCGGTCGGCGGTGCTGGCCAATATTCTGGAAAACAGGAAGAGTATCGATCTGAATGGCGTGATTCTGCTGTCGCAGATCTTCAATTTCACGACCGACATCGATTTTCCAATGGGGAATCCGGGCGTGGATCTGCCCTACGTGCTGGCGCTGCCGACCTATGCGGCGACGGCGTGGTACCACAAGAAACTGCCCACGCAGCCGCCCGCGCTGGAGCCGTTTCTGAAAGAGGTGGAAGAGTTTACCATCGGCCCCTATGCGCACGCGCTGGCGCTGGGCACGGACCTGGGAGCCGCGGAGAAGCAGGCGGTGGCCGAGAAGCTGCACGAATATACCGGGCTGCCCGTGGCCTACCTGCTGAAGGCCAACCTGCGGGTGAGCGGCGGTGAGTTCGAGAAGACTCTGCAGGACGACAACGACATCACGACGGGGCGGCTGGATACTCGCTTCTCAGGGCCCACGCTCGATCCGCTGAGCGAGCAGGCGGAGTACGACCCGCAAAGCTCGGCCATTTCGTCGGCATACGTATCGCTGTTCAACGACTATGTGAGGCGCGATCTGAAGTACGGCGAGGGGCAGACCTATCTGCCCGAGGCGCTTTTCTCGGGCACGCCATGGGACTTCAAGCACCACGGCAATCCGATAAGCGTAAACGTGGCGCCCGACCTGGCCGAAGCGATCAAGACCAATCCGCGGCTGAAGGTGATGGTGAACGGCGGCTACTACGATCTGGCTACGCCGTTCTTTGCCGCGCAGTATGAGGAGAAGCACCTGCCGATTCCGCAGTCGCTGGCCAAGAACATCGAGTACGACTGGTACGAGTCAGGGCACATGGTTTATGTGCGCGACGAGAGCCTGAAGCAACTGCACGACCGCGTGGCGGCGTTCATTACCGGCACGCAGGCGGGGGGGAAGTGACAAGGGCTGAGGGACCAGGGAATAGGGAATAGGGAATAGAAAAGCCGCTGGGTTGAGGGCTTTGCGATCCCGCCCGACACACGGTCCTTGCCTTCTCAATATGGACCATGTAAAATGGACCATATTGGGGGTGATTATGCCGGCTCGTTCGACAAGCAAGAACAGCATTGGCGTTACGGCTTTCAAGGCGCAGTGCCTGGGGCTGATTGACGACGTGGCTCAGGGCAAGACGGACCGCATTGTTCTGCTCAAGCACAATCGCCCCATCGCCGCCATTGTTCCAATTCGCGGTGACGCCGATGAGGGCACCGACCTTTGGGGCGCGATGCGGGGGACGGTCACCGTGACTCCGGGCGTGGACCTGACCGAGAGCACAGGGGAAGTCTGGGACGCGGAGCAGTAAGTGGCCGATTCCGTTCTCCTGGATACGTGCGCAGCGCTCTGGCTGATGGGCGGAGACGCAATGTCGGACGGCAGCCGCGCAGCCATCCGCGGCGCGCGCGCGGCCAATCTTGGCGTTTATGTGTCGCCCATTACTGCCTGGGAGATTGGCACGCTGACAGCCAAGGGGCGGCTGCAACTCACGCTCTCGCCCGAGGTCTGGTTTGAAACCCTGCTGGCCCTGGCGGGAGTGCGGCTCGCGGCATTGACGCCAACAATCCTCCTTGCCTCGACAGCCCTGCCTGGGTCGCCGCCAACTGACCCGGCAGACCGCATCATCGTGGCCACCGCGCGCATCCATGGCCACATCATCATCACGCGAGACCGGAAGTTGCTCGCTTATGGGCAAGAGGGGCACATACGCGTGAAGGCGTGCTGAAACAAAATGCCCCGTCGCACTGAATCGTAACCTTCCCCAAGATTGAGGTTTGCGGATTCCCATAAGCCAAAATCGAATTTCTGCCGCGTGACCAGGGGCATTCGGATGTCACGCGGCCGGAGCGGGTTCGAGAGTCCTGGCAAAGATGAGAGCGGGGATGCCTGCGGCATAGTAGTTCTCTTCCCTGCCCTGGGGGAGATAGTCGTGGGTCTGGTAGAGGCGGATGGCGGCGGCGTTCTGCTCGGCGACGTGAAGCCATAGAGCAGTGGCGCCGGCGGCGCTGGCGGAGGCTTCGATGCGGCGCAGGAGCTCATTGGCGATGCCGCGATTGCGCCGGGCGGGGGCGACTTCCACGGTTTGGATGTAGGCAAGGGTCTTGCCCGTTTCCCGGGTCAATTCCCGAGTCCAGTCAACGATGGCAAAGCCGGCCATTTGCCGGTCCTCTACGGCAATCCAGGTGGCGGAGTCGGGACTGTCGACGAGTTGGCGCATATAGCGGCGGGGGAAGCGGAAAGGCGGCTGAAAGCAGGCCTGCTCGATCGTATAGAGCTGGGGGAAGTCTTCCGGACGGTAGAGGCGATAAAGCATGCTTTGTACTTTAGCTTGAGGGGGGAGCGGGTGCTTAGCAAGTTAGCGCGCGCTGCGCGCACGTTAGCGAGTCAGCAAGTCGGCTGGTCTGTGGGGAGGGTTGAGTTGATTCCGAGATCTCAAGATCCAGACCTGAGGCCCCCAGCGATAGGGAATAGGGAATAGAAAAGCCGCTGGGTTGAGTGTGGTGGTATTCCACCCTTCGCCAGAAAAGGGCGAAGGATGGGCACCCAGCGAAAGTGATTGAGCAGAACCCTGTGGAGCTAAACCTTGGCTTCGAGGTCGGAGATGACGTCGAAGAAGCGCTGGTCGAGGCGGCGGTTGGTGGCGATGGCTTCCTTGATGGTGATGTCGGTGATGTCGGTGCCGCGGAGGACGGCGATGCGTCCCCACTTCTTATCGTGCACCATGTCGATGGCGTGGAGGCCGTAGCGCTGGCCGAGCACGCGGTCGTAGGCCGTGGGGACGCCGCCGCGCTGGGTGTGGCCGAGGTTGACGGAGCGGGTCTCGTAGCCGGTCTTCTTCTCGATCAGCTCGGCGAGGGATTCGCCGATGCCGGAGAGGCGGGCGTGGCCGAAGGAGTCGACCTGATCGGAGCCGATGACCTGGCCGACTTCAGGCAGGTGGCAGCCTTCGGCGACGACCACGACGCCGTAGTGTTTGCCGTGATCGTAGTTGTACTTGAGCAGGGCGCAGACGTGGTCGATGTCGATTTCCTTCTCGGGAACGAGGATGACGTGGGCGCCGCCGGCAATGCCGGAGGCATAGGCGATCCAGCCGGCATCGCGGCCCATGACTTCGATAACGACGACGCGGTTGTGGGAGTCGGCGGTGGTGTGGATGCGGTCGACGGCCTCGGTGGCGATCATGACGGCGGTGTCGTAGCCGAAGGTGGTGTCGGTGCCGCTGATGTCGTTGTCGATGGTCTTGGGAACGCCGACCGAGGGCACGCCGTGTTCGCTGAGGAACAGGGTGACGGACTGGGTGTCGTCGCCGCCGAGGGCGATGAGGGCGTCGATCTTGTTGAGCTTGAGGACTTCCTGAACCTTCTCAATGCCGCCGGGAATCTTCTTCACGTTGGTGCGCGAGGAGTGGAGGATGGTGCCGCCCTTCAACTGGATGCCATCGATGTTTTCAAGGGTGAGGGGAATGAAGTTGTTGTCCAGCACGCCCCGCCAGCCATTGAGGAAGCCAATGAACTCGTCACCGTAGTGGTTGATGCCCTTTTTGACAGCGGCATAGATCACGGCATTCAATCCGGGGCAATCGCCGCCGCCGGTCAACAAAGCAACTCGCATCTGAAGATCTCCTCGTGAAAATTGGCAAGGCCGCAGGAGCCCGAGCCGGGAACGTGTGTTTTTCGACATGCAAACCCGGGCGTTCAAAGCGGAGAAATCGCCGGCTTCGACGCCTTATACAGTGTACTCCGGAGCTGTAAAGGGAAATCGTGACCGCGCTCACCGAGGAACAGCTTTTAGCTCTTAGCTTTTAGCTTTCAGCTCTTGGCCATTTTGGGGCTGCAGCTTGCGGCGCGCGGCCGGCGTAGGCGGAGTTGAACCGGACCTTTGAGCAGGAACGACATTTCTTTTTGGGAAAGAGCGGGGCGCGGTGGTTCAATAAGGAATATGCCCGGAAATGGAGCACTGCTGCTGCTGGCCTTTATCAGCCTGGTTGTGATTGTTCTGCTGGTGCTGCTGCAACTGACCCGGCTGGGATTCCTGATCCGCACCACGATCCCGGACCGGCCGCGGCGGCGCATGTTCATCGCGTCAGTCTCGTTTCTGATTACCTTTGTGGGGGTTCGCTTCCTGGTCCACAGGATCGTGCAACCACGAGGGTCATTTCCAGTGGGTGATGGTGCGCGGGATGCACATTCACCACCTGGTGTGGGGGATTCTGATCCTGCTGCTGGTGGGCTACGGCTGGCTGATGGACCTGGGCCGGTCGCACTCTCCGATATCGATTTTCTTCAGCCGCCTGATGTCGGTGAGTTATGGAGTGGGCGCGGCGCTGACGCTGGACGAATTCGCGCTGTGGCTGAATCTGGAGCCTGACGCGTACTGGACACGCGAGGGGCGGCTGAGTATCGACGCGGTCATTCTGTTTGGGAGCCTGCTGGCGGTGGGAGCCTGGGGGGCGCCATTCTTCAGGGGACTCAAGGAGCTGGGGCGCAAGGGCCTGCTGTTCGGCAAGGGGCTGGGACGCTGGGGCTCGCCTATTCGCTTCGTGAGGTTGCTTCGTCCGCGTAAAGTTCGGCAATGACCCCGGCATACCGCTCCCTGAGGACGCGGCGCTTGAGCTTCATGGAGGGAGTAAGTTCTCCTGACTCCTGGGTCCACTCCTCGGCCACGACGCGGAAGCGCTTGAGGGTTTCAAAGTTGGCCAGGGTGCCGTTGACCTCGCGGACGATCTCGGCGTAGAGGGCAATGACGCGGCTGTCGGCCACCAGTTCGGCACGGAACTCGGTCTGGATGCCGTGGCGGCGGGCCCACTCCTCGAGGGCAGCAAAGTTGGGCGCGAGCAGGGCGGAGATGAACTTGTGCTTGTCGCCGACCAGGGCGGCCTGAGCGACAAACAGACTGTTCTTGAGCTTGTTTTCAATGGGCTGGGGCGCGACCATCTTGCCGCCCGAGGTCTTGAGGAGTTCCTTCTTTGCGATCGGTGATATACAGGAAGCCATCGGCGTCGAAAAGGCCGATGTCGCCGGTGCGGAACCAGCCATCGGCGTCGAAACACTCTTCATAATCGTCGGGCTTGTGCCAGTAGCCGGCAAAGACAGAAGGCCCGCGGACCAGCAGTTCGCCGTCTTCGGCGAGTTTCAGCTCGATGTTGGGCAAGGGCTTGCCGACCGAGCCCATGCGATGGGTAATGGGCGTGTTGAGGGCCAGGACGGGCGAGGTCTCAGTAAGGCCATAGCCTTCCCACAGGGCGATGCCGACGGCGGCAAACCACTTGGCGGTGTCGATGCCGAGGGGCGCGCCGCCAGGGACAAAAACCTTGACCCTTCCGCCGAATGCCTCGCGGACCTTGGAATAGGCCAGCTTGTCGGCCAGCTTCCAGCGGAGCGAGGAGGGGCGGCGGCCGTCATAGACCGTATCCCGATGGGCCGAGCCGCAGTGGATGGCCCAGGCCAGGATGCGCTTTTTGACCGGTGAGAGTGCGGCTCGGCGCTCGACTTCCTGACGAATCTTTTCGAATACGCGGGGCACGCCGACAAAGACAGTGGGCCTGACTTCGCGCATGGCCTGGGGCAGCTTGTCGAACTGCGAGCAATAGGCGACCTGCACGCCGTGGCCGTACATGATGTAGTCGAGCGCGCGAGCCGTGACGTGCGACAGGGGCAGGAAGGAAATGAGAGCGTCGGTGGAGTCGAAGTTGAATTCAGCGGGAGCGTAGTTCTGGTTGGCGGCGATGTTGCCGTGGGTGAGGACGACACCCTTGGGCTCGCCGGTGGTGCCGGAGGTGTAGATGAGGGTGGCCAGGTCCCTTGGCTCGACGGTGCGGACGAGCGCGTCGAAGACCGGGTCGCGTTGGGTGCCGCGGTCATCGGCGCTGGCCATCAGAGAGCTGAAGGGGATGGCTCCCTCGGGCGCCGGGGAATCCATGATGACGATGCGTTCGAGCTGGGTGAGGTCGCGGACGGAGTTGAGCTTGTCGAATTGCTGGCGGGTGGAGACGACGGCAATACGGCAGCCGGCGTCGCGAATCAGGGCCGCGATCTGCTCGCCGGTGAGGGTGGGATAGATGGGCACGTCGGCGGCGCCGATGGCAAGTGCGGCAAAATCAGTGACGGCCCACTCCCAGCGGTTCTCGGCGATGAGTGCGATACGGTCGCCCTTTTGCGTGTCCCAGCCGAGAAAGGCCTCAGCCAGCGCGCGGACGCGCTGATAGATCTGGTCGGAGGAGATGGGCTGCCATTGGCCAAACTCGTCCTGCCAGAGGACGGCACGGGGGTTGGCCGCGGCAGCAACGCGGCGAAAGAGGTCATTGATGGTAGAGATGGGAGCGATCTTAGTCATTGGTTTGATCTAGGGAGCGCGGAAACTTCAACGCTCGGCCATTCGAGAGTGTATCAGCGCAGAGGGCACGGAGCGCAACCGGCAAAATGGGATGAATCTGCCCGAGGCCGGAAAGAGGCGGATGTTGCATAGTTATGCATGTTCGTTGTATATTTATTCGAGCGCGGTTTCCGCTTCGCGGACCGCGCCTTCAACTTTTTTCAGAGGCAGCGGCAATGAAACATCAACGCCTGGATGCGATACGGGAAGTGCTGGCGAAATCCCTGGTGGCCAACCAGGACGAGCTGCGGCGGAAGCTGCGGCGGCGCGGCATTGAAGTAACGCAGGCCACGCTATCGAGGGATATTCATGAGTTGCGGCTATCCAAGGGCCCCAGCGGGTATTCGCTGCCCAACGGGCATCGGGGGACGGGCGCGGCGGCAACATTGGAAGACGACGGACCGCCTTCGATCGAGGAGATGATCGAGAGCTTCGGCCTGCGGGTGCGACAGGCAATGAACCAGGTGGTTGTGGGGACGGTGATGGGCGGCGCTCAGCCGGTGGCCGCGGCCCTGGACCACGAGGGATGGCCGGAGGTGGTGGGCACCGTCGCGGGCGACGACACGGTGCTGGTGATCTGTCCTGACCCGCGGCGGGCAGGGGAAGTGGAAGCGCGGCTGAGGACGATGCTGGAATCATGAAAGACACGGTACAAACGGCGGTTGTGGGAGTGACGGGATACGCGGGCGCGGAGCTGGCGCGGCTGCTGCTGCACCATCCCCGCCTGAAGGGCAAGCCGCCAGTGTTTGCCGGGCGCGTGGACACGAAGGACGCTGCTCGCGGCGGCGTTCCGCTGGGCGAGATTCATCCTGAACTGGTGGACAGCAAGGGCAGCGGCGATCTGAAGCAGGAGCCTTTTTCGTGGGAGCTGCTGGCGGGGCGTGGAGTGGAGGTTCTGTTTCTGGCCACGCCGCATGAGCAGTCGCGGGAGTGGGTTCCCGAAGCGCTGGAACGCGGGCTGCGGGTGATCGATCTGAGCGGGGCCTGGCGGCTGACCGAGACAGCCAACCGCGCTGTGTATGCGTTCGAGGACGACGGCACCGAGCTGGCCGCGGCCACCCAGGCACTGGCGGTGTATGGGATGCCGGAGCTGCATCGCACAGCAGATTGCGGGGGCGCGGCTGGTGGCGAATCCCGGATGCTACGCGACTTCAGTCATTCTGCCGCTGAAGCCGCTGGTGGCCGCGGGACTGATCGACCTGAAGCATGGCATCGTGGCCGATGCGAAGAGCGGCGTGAGCGGCGCGGGCAAGGCGCCGACGGCGAAGACGCACTTCATGTACGCGGCCGACAATCTTTCGGCCTATGGAGTTTTTACGCATCGCCACACCGGCGAACTGCTGGAGCAGATCGGCGTTGAAGGCGAGCGAAATTGTTTTTACGCCGCACCTGCTGCCGATTCCGCGCGGAATTCTGACGACGATTTACGTGCGTTTCAAGGAACCGCAGACCCGGGCCAGCGTGGCCAAGGTGTACCGCGAGTTCTTTGCGGGCAGCCCCATGGTGCGGCTGTATGAGAACGGACTGCCGCAGATTCAGCACTCGGTGCGGACCAGCTACGCGGACATCGGCTTTCAGCTCGACGCGAGCGGACGGCGCGCGGTGATTGTGAGTTGCCTTGATAATTTATTGAAGGGCGCATCGTCGCAGGCCGTGCAGAATTTGAACGTGATGCAGGGCTGGGGCGAGGCGGAGGGGCTGGAATGAAGTACGTCGTCAAATTGGGCGGAGCGGGGCTTGAGACTCCGTCGTTGCTGGAAGGCTGCACGCGCGCCATTGCCGAGCTGGTGCGCGACGGCAACCAGGTGGCCGTGGTGCACGGCGGCGGCGTGCAATTGACGCAAACGCTGAAGGCGCTGGGCAAGCAGAGCGAATTCATCAATGGATTGCGGGTGACCGATGCGGAGACGCGCGATGTTGCGCTGATGGTGCTGGCGGGCAAGGTGAACAAGAAGCTGGTGGCCGCGCTGGGCGCGCTGGGACAGCCGGCGATGGGGCTTTCAGGCGGCGACGGACTGCTGTTCAGGGCGCGCAAAAAGCGGACTGCGCCGGATCTTGGATTTGTGGGCGAGATCGCGGCCAGCGATCCGCGCTGGCTTGAGGCCATCTGGCAGTTGAACGGCGTGCCCGTGATTTGTTCCCTGGCGCTGGGCTTTGACGGCGAGTACTACAACATCAACGCGGACGAGATGGCGGCGGCATGCGCGATGGCTTGCGGCGCCGATGCGCTGGTGTTTCTTACCGATGTGCCCGGCGTGAAAGATGCGAACGGCGAGGTGCTCCGATGGCTGAGCATCGATCAGATTGCCGAGATGGCGAAGAGCGCCGTGATCACCGGCGGCATGTTGCCCAAGCTGGGCGCCTGCCGCGAAGCTCTATTGAACGGCGTGAAGCGCGTAAGGATTTTACCCGCGGAGGCGGCCGGTTCCCTTCCCGACCTGTGCAGCTCCCGCGTAGCCCACGGCACCGAAGTGATGGTGGCCTGAGGAGAAATGGAATTGACGAAACTCGATCAAATTCGCGCCGCGGAAGCGCGGCTTCTGCTTTCAACCTATGACCGCAGCCCGGTTCTGTTTGTGGGCGGCGAAGGCGTGCACATTATCGACGAGCAGGGCGAGCGGTACCTCGACCTGCTGAGCGGCATCGGCGTGAATGCACTGGGCTACAACCATCCGGTAATTGTGAATGCGATCGCCGAACAGAGCCGGAAGCTGATTCACACGTCGAACCTGTACTACCACGAGGGCCAGGCGGAATTGGCGCTGCGGCTGACCGAGCGCACCGGGCTGGATCGCGCGTTCTTTGCGAACACCGGCACTGAGGCGTGGGAGGGCGCGCTGAAGCTGGCGCGAGCTCATGCAGGATTGCTGCGCGGCGAAGGCGCGAAGATCGGGACGAAATTTCTGGCTCTGGAGCAGAGCTTCCACGGACGCACGTTCGGCGCAATGTCGACGACCTACAAGGACAAATACCGCGAGCCTTTCGCACCGGTAGTTCCGGGCGTGGAGTTTGTGCGCTTCAACGACGTGGAGGATTTGCGCGCGAAGTTTTCGAACGAGGTGTGCGCGATTCTGTTGGAAGCGATTCAAGGCGAGGGCGGGATTCGCCTGCTGACGCAGGAGTTCTTCGCCGAGGCGCGGGCGCTGGCCAGCTCCACTGGAGCGCTGCTGATTGTGGATGAGATTCAGGCCGGGATGGGCCGCACCGGAAAGTGGTGCGCGTATCAGCATTACGGAATTCAGCCGGATATTACGACGCTCGCCAAGCCGCTTGGCGGGCGGCATTCCGCTGGGAGTAGTGCTCTGCACCGAGGAGGTGGCGCGATCGTTCCATCCCGGCGTGCACGGGACAACTTTTGGCGGCGGGCCGCTGGCCTGCGCGGTTGCCGTGGCCGTGATCGACGCAATCGAGAAGGATGGATTGCTGGCCAATGCAACCGCAGTGGGCGATTACTTCCAGGAGACAGTTGCGCAAGCTGGCCAAGCGGCATGAGGCGATTGTCGACGTGAGAGGCAAAGGATTGATGATCGCAGCGGAACTCGATTCCGCGGAGCTTGCCAAGACGGCCGTGGCGGAGATGCTGAAGCGCCACATCCTCATCAATTGCACCAGCGAGACGGTGCTGCGCTTCCTGCCGCCCTACATTCTGGAACGCGCGCATGTGGACACCGCCATCGCGGCGCTGGACGAAATCTTTACCGAATATGCCGCCGGGCACACTCGGCAGCAGTGCGCGCATCCGCAGGAGGACACACTCGTGGCTAGCAAGACAACCATGGAACGCCGGGACCTAGGAGTTCCGGTGGAGAAGGACCCCGATATTCTTGCCGCGGCGGCGCGGCTGGCCGGCGAGGATCTGTGCTCGATCGCCGATCTGTCAGAGCGCCGAGGTGCGCGCGATTCTGAAGCTGGGTCACGACGTGAAGCGCAATCCGCGTGAGTACCGCCATGCGCTGGACGCCAAGCAGATGGTGCTGATGTTCGAGAAGGCCAGCCTGCGCACGCGGCTGGCATTTGAAACCGGCATCAACACCATGGGCGGCAACGCGATCTTCGTGGATCAGACCAGTTCGCCGCTGGGCGAGCGCGAGGCGATTGCCGACGTGGCGCGCAACCTGGAGCGCTGGGTGGATGTGATCGTGCTGCGCACCTACGCGCACGACACGATTACCGAGATGGCGGCAAATTCGCGCGTGCCGGTGATCAACGCGCTCTCCGATTTCGAGCATCCCTGCCAGGCGCTGGCCGACTTTATGACGCTCGAAGAACATTTCGGCTCATTGAACGGCTTCAACTTCACCTATGTGGGCGACGGGAACAACGTGTGCCACTCGCTGATGCTCACCGGCGCGCAACTGGGCGCGAACGTGACGGTGGCAACGCCGCGCGGCTACTCGCCGGACATCGAGATCGTGACCCTGGCGCGGGACATGGCGCAGGCCAACGGCTGCGAATTGCGCCTGCTGCAGGACCCGCAGGCCGCCGCCGAGGGCGCCGACGCAATCTACACGGATGTATGCGTGAGCATGGGCTTTGAACACGAATCGACCAAGCGCGCGCCGATCTTCAGGCCGTTCCAGGTGAACGAGGCGCTGATGCAGAAGGCAGCGCCGCACGCGGTGTTCATGCACTGCCTGCCGGCGCGGCGCAACGCTGAAGTAACGGACGCGGTGCTGGACAGCCCGCAGTCGATCGTGTTCGACCAGGCCGAGAACCGGATGCATGCGCAGAAGGCATTGCTGCTTTTGCTGCTGGGCGGGTTGGCGAATGTGGCTAGTTTCAGTGGACAGTGAACAGTGGACAGTACAAGACCAGCATTCTCGGAGTGAGCCGAGAGTTTCCAGTTTCAGGAAAGATTTTTTGATTTATCAACGCAGCAGCGGATCGTGGCACGGACAAACCGATCACTGTCCACCATTCACTGCTCGCTGCATTCAGGAGAGATCATGGCAAAGAAAGTGATTCTCGCATACTCAGAAGTCCTCGACACCTCCATCATCGTTTCGTGACCATTCGCCTCTAGCCAGATAAGCTAGATGCTCTTTGAGGTTTGAAAAGCATGTCCGCAATTCTCGAATCGCTGCCCACGGGCCAGAAAGTCGGCATTGCCTTCTCCGGCGGGCTCGACACTTCTGCCGCCCTGCACTGGATGAAGCAGAAGGGAGCCATTCCTTACGCCTACACAGCGAATCTGGGCCAGCCCGACGAAGCCGACTACGACGCCATCCCGCGCGCGGCACTCGAATACGGCGCTGAAAATGCCCGCCTCATTGACTGCCGCGGCCCGCTAGTTCGCGAAGGCATCGCCGCGCTGCAGGCCGGCGCCTTCCACATCACCACCGCCGGCGTCCCCTACTTCAACACCACTCCGATCGGCCGCGCCGTCACCGGCACCATGCTGGTCGCCGCGATGAAGGAGGACGACGTCCACATCTGGGGCGACGGCTCCACTTTTAAAGGCAACGACATCGAGCGCTTCTACCGCTACGGCCTGCTCGTCAATCCCGGCCTCAAGATCTACAAACCCTGGCTCGACACCGCTTTCATCGACGAGCTCGGCGGCCGCGCCGAGATGTCCGCGTTCATGCAACGCTCACGGCTTCGCCTACAAGATGTCCGCCGAGAAGGCCTACTCCACCGACTCCAACCTGCTGGGCGCAACCCACGAAGCAAAAGACCTGGAGCATCTTTCTTCCTCCGTCAAGATCGTCGTTCCCATCATGGGCACGGCCTTCTGGCGCGACGATGTCGAGATCCAGCGCGAACAGGTTGCCGTCCGCTTTGAAGAGGGCTTTCCCGTCGCCCTGAACGGCCGCCAATTCGACGACGCCCGTCGAACTTCTTCTCGAAGCCAATCGCATCGGCGGCCGCCACGGCCTGGGCATGTCCGATCAGATTGAAAATCGAATCATCGAGGCCAAGAGCCGCGGCATCTACGAGGCGCCCGGCCTCGCCTTGCTCTTCATCGCCTACGAGCGCCTCATCACCGGCATTCACAACGAGGACACCATCGAGCAGTACCGCGACAATGGCCGCAAACTCGGCCGCCTGCTCTATCAGGGCCGCTGGTTCGATTCCCAGGCCATCATGCTCCGTGAATCCGCCCAGCGCTGGGTCGCCAAACCCATCACCGGCGAAGTCACCCTGGAGCTGCGCCGCGGCAACGACTACTCCATCCTCAACACCGAGTCGCCTAACCTCACCTTTCATCCCGAGCGCCTCAGCATGGAGAAGACCGAATCCACATTCTCCCCGCGTGACCGCATCGGCCAACTCACCATGCGCAATCTCGACATCGCCGACACCCGCGATAAGCTCTTAACCTACGCCGCAAGCGGCCTCCTCACCCTCAGCACAGGCAACGAAATGCCCATGTTGAGCAGCGCCAAGGAGAAGAATTAGCGTGAGGTACGCCTAAATCAATGTCGAACGAACAACAATCCGGAAAGATGTGGTCGGGCCGCTTTCGCGAGCCGCTGGACGCGCGAGTTCGAGGAGTGGCAGCGGTCGATTGTTTTCGACTGGCGGCTCTTGAAGGAAGAAATTGCCGCCAGCAAGGCCCATGCATCGGCACTGGCGGCGGCCGGCGTGCTGACCGCGGCGGAGCTCAGCGGAGTTGCGCGCGGCGCTGGATGCGATTGCCGCGGCGCACAGCTCCGACGCGGGCAAGGCGGAGGTGCGCGATCACGCGGCGGCCGAGGACATTCATCACTTTGTGGAGCTGAAGCTGGTGGAGCGCGTGGGCTCGCTGGGACTGAAGCTGCACACCGGGCGCAGCCGCAATGAACAGATTGCGACCGATCTCCGCTTGTATGTGCGGACTGAGATTGAATCTGTCGTAGACGGGCTGGCTGCATGGGCAGGGGCGCTGGTGGAGCAGGCGCGGGCCGCGGGCGACGCCGTGATGCCGAGCTATACGCACCTGCAGCGCGCGGAGCCAGTGCTGGTGGCGCACTGGCTGCTGGCTTACGTTGAGATGGCGCTGCGCGACGCGGACAGATTGCGCGATTGCGCGGCCCGGCTGAACTACTGCCCGCTGGGTTCAGGAGCCGTGGCCGGCGCGACCCTGACGCTGGACCGCACCATTGCCGCCAGAGAGCTGGGATTCACGGGGCCGACCTGCGAATTCAATCGATGCAACCAGCGATCGGGATTTTATTCTCGAGTACCTGCAGGCGCTGACTTTTGTCGGATTGCATTTGAGCCGGTTTGCCGAAGAGATCACGCTGTTTGCGACGGCGGAATATGGGTTTGTGACGCTGCCTGAGGCCTTTTCAACGGGGTCGAGCGCGATGCCGCAAAAGAAGAATCCGGATTTCACGGAGTTGATTCGCGCCAAGGTGGGACGGATCAACGGAGCGGCGCAAGCGGTGACAATGCAACTGAAAGGGCTGCCTCTGGCCTACAATAAGGACATGCAGGAGACCCAGGAGCCGGCCTTTGCAGTGAGCTTTGTAGCGCGGATGCTCAAGCTGGCGGCACGTTTTACGGCGGCACTTACATTCAATCGGGAGCGCATGAGCGAGGCGGCGCAGACCGGCTATCTGAATGCAATGGCCGCGGCTACTTACCTGGTGCACAAGGGCGTTCCCTTCCGCACGGCGCACGAGAAGATCGGCAATGCGGTGCGGTTTGCGCTGGAAAAGGGCGTGGAGTTGGGCGACCTGACGCTCAAAGAGCTGCGCGCGTTCGGGCCTGAGTTCGCGGAGGATTTTTTTGCGGCGGTGACGCTGAATGCCACGCTCGACTGCCACGACGTGACCGGAGGAACCGCGCGCGAACGGGTGCGCACGGCCCTGGAGCTGACGGCGAAACGCGTTGCCGGGATGACGAAAAACAACGTTGGGGAGGCCGTCCATGCTGGTGCGTAAGGCCCTCCTCCAGGACGCTTCGAACGTCTACGACCTGGTGAACTCGCTCGCGGGCGACGGTACGCTGCTGAAGCGCGCCTTTGCGGAGATCTGCGAGAATATTCGCGACTTTACGGTTGCCGAGTCCGATGGCGGCGTGTTTATCGGCTGCGGCGCGCTGCACTTTTACGGACCGCATCTGTGCGAGGTGCGCTCAATCGTAGTGAAGCCGGAAGCGAAGGGCCAGGGAGCCGGCGGGAAGATTCTAAGCGCGCTGATCGAGGAGGCCGAAGAGCACGGGATTCAGTCCGTGTGCCTGTTCACGCGCATTCCGGATTTCTTCTTCAAGTACGGATTCCGCACCGTGGAAGACAAGTCAGAGTTGCCCGACAAGATCTTCAAGGACTGCCAGAATTGCCCGCGTCTGCACCGCTGCGATGAGGTCGCGATGGTGCGCGGACGAATTCCGCGAATCTCGATTCTGGGGCCGCGGCAGGAAGCGCAGGAGCTGGTGAGGATTTCGGGCTAGCTCCCTGACCGCGAGGTTTCATTTGTTTTGATTGAGAGCCGTACTATCCCAGGTCTCAAAATCGAGACCTGGGGCACCCAATGTTCATACAACAGCCTGCGAGTTCTGTTTGCTCAGGATCGCCGCGGCGACAACGGCCTGGCCGTAGCTCAGGCCGCCGTCTCCCGGACTCACGCTGCGATGTTGAAAAACTTCAAATCCTTCTGACTCAAGGCCCTCTCGGAGCAGACGGACGAGGCGGCGGTTGTGCATGCAACCTCCGGATAAGGCGACTTGCTCGATGCCGGTTGCTGAGCGGGCCTGAACGACAGTGCGAACAAAGGCTGAGGCGACGGCGGCATGGAATTGAGCCGCGATGCGCGGCTTGGCTACGCCGGCGCGAAGGTCTTCGAGAATCCCACGCCACAATTGGCCAGCAGAAATCTTCATTGCATCGCGTGTGGACCAGTTTCCGCCAATTAACTCCATTTCATAGCCTGACGCGGCACCGATTTCATAGGGCTCATCGACTGCGAGGCCCTCGAGTTCGATGGCTGCCTGGGCCTCGTAATCGACTTCGGTGCGCTGCAATATTACCGCTGCCACTGCGTCGAAGAGCCTTCCGCAACTGGAGGTGAGCGGCGCGTTGACTTGACGCTCGATCATGCGGCGGAGGACGCGGGCTTCGCTCTGCTTGGCGCCGACGAGGTTCAATATATCCGGCGACTCGACATCGAAACCGGCATGATTCAAATGGCCAAGGGCCATGCGCCAGGGCTCGCGGATAGCGGCTTCGCCGCCGGGCATGGGGACGTAATCGAGATGGGCAAAGCGGGCGAAACCGCTCAACGTGCTCACCAGCACTTCCCCGCCCCAGATGCGGCGGTCGAGGCCGTAGCCGGTGCCGTCGAGCGAGAGGCCGATGACTTCAGATTCGAGTCCGTGCTCCGCCATGCATCCGGCCACATGGGCGTGATGGTGCTGCACGGCGATAAGTGGCAGGCCGCGCTCGCGCGCCCACTCCTTGGCCCATTCGGTGGAAAGGTAGCCGGGATGCAGGTCATGAACCACCGTCTCGGGCACGATCTCAAAGGTGCGCATGAGGTGGTCGAGGGACTCACGAAAAAAGTTGAGGCCGGTCAGATTCTCAAGGTCGCCGAGATGCTGGCTCTGGTAGACAAAGCGGCCACGGGCCAGGGCGAAGACATTCTTCAAATGACCGCCGACGGCGAGCAGCGGCGGGGAATCGAGCGGCAACTGGACGCCAAGCGGAACGAAGCCGCGCGCGCGGCGAATGAGTTGCGGAGCGCCGTCGACAATTGCAGTGACCGAATCGTCGCAGCGCTGGAGAATTTCGCGGTTGTGCATCAGGAAGGCGTCGGCTATTGCGCCGAGGCGCGCGCGGGCTTCTTCGTTGTCGATGGCGATGGGCTCTTCGCTGAGGTTGGCGGAGGTCATGACCAAGGCCTGGAGGCGCGAATCGGCAAAGAGAAGATGGTGCAAGGGCGCGTAGGGCAGAAAGAGACCGAGCCAGGGAATGCCCGGGGCAACGGATTCGGCGATCGCGCAATCGGGACGCCTGCGACCCAGAACGATGGGGCGAGCCGGGGTGGTAAGGAGTTTTTCTTCAACTTCGGAGAGATCGCAGATTGCGCGCGCCGCCTCGAGATCGCGCACCATGACTGCCAGCGGCTTTCCATAACGGTGCTTGCGCCGGCGGAGACGCATGACAGCGGCTTCGTTGGTGGCATCGACGCCGAGGTGGAAGCCGCCGATGCCTTTGATAGCGAGGATTTCGCCGGCGGCGAGGCGGGTGATGGTCGTGTCGACGACGTCGGTTGCGGGAATCGCAGCACCGTCGGCGGCGACGAGCGAGAGCTGCGGACCGCAGTCCCAGCAGGCGTTGGGCTGGGCGTGAAAGCGGCGGTTTGCCGGGTCGTCGTACTCGGCCTGGCAGGCGGGGCACATTTTGAAGCGCGCCATCGAAGTCTGGGGGCGGTCGTAGGGAATGCGGCGGGTGATGGTGAAGCGCGGGCCGCAGTTGGTGCAGTTGAGGAAGGGATAGAGGTAGCGGCGATCGGCGGGCGAGAGCAACTCGCGGAGGCAATCGGGGCAGGTGGCGGCGTCGGCTGGAATCCCCGTGGAAACGCGGCCCAGGACTTCGCTGGCCACGATGCGGAAGCCGGTGCCGTCGGCCGGTGCGATGTTGCGCACTGCAATGGAGTCAATGCGCGACAGGGGCGGGGCCTCGGAGCGCAGGCGGGCCAGGAACGAGTCGAGCGACGCGGAAGGCCCTTCGACTTCAATCGTGACTCCGTCGGTCGAGTTGCCGATGAAGCCGGCCAGACCCTCCTCGAGAGCCAGGCGGTAGACGAAGGGCCGGAAGCCGACGCCCTGCACGACGCCGCGGACATGCACTTCGTGCCGTTCTCGTCTTGGTTGGGATTTGCTAGACAACGCCGGACCTCGTACCGAAGTCCAGCATAGCGCATGGGCGAAGAGCTAATCTGGAAGAAGCGCCGTGAGGGGAGCTTGAAGATGATCAGGGTGAGGCGATGGAAGACGGTGCGAGCGCTGGCTGCGTTATGCCTTGCGTGCGCCGGGTTGGGCACGGCCATGGGCCAGCAACCGGACAGCGCAACGATCATTCGCCACATCGACACTGCCATCCAAATCCGATTTGAGAGTGTTCTGGGGTTCACCGATACCGAACACTATGCCGTCTACCGGGGCAAGGACGAAACGCATCCGGCGGCTGAAATGACCGTGAAAACAACCTATCGGAAGGGCATAGGCAAAAGTTACACCATCGTTTCACAAAGCGGCTCGGAGCTTGTACAGAAATTTGGGTTGAAGCCGCTGCTGGACAACGAGAAGAGCATCAACGAGCCCGACAAAGTGGCGCAGTCGTGGTTCACTTCAGCAAACTATGAGATGCACGTGAAGCCAGGCGGGACCGAACGGACTGAACGGGCGGGACTGCTTTCAAGTGGCATTGATGCCCAGGCGGAAGGCTCCAAATATGATCGAAGGAACCATGTGGGTGGACGCGAAGGACGACTCGATCGTGCAGATTCAGGGAGTGGCTTCGAAGAGCCCGTCGGTTTGGACCGGACCTACGCAGATGATGCGCCAATACACGGATATTGACGGCTTTGCGCAGGCCACCCACGCCCGGGCCGAGTCGGACAGCTTTCTGTTTGGCCGGACTGTGGTGACGATCGATTACCGGGACTATCAGTTTCAGCTTCGAACGGGGCATTGAGATCGGCGCTGGGGGCAATGACCGCGCCAAATGCACTGTCTCTGCTCTATACTGAGCTTCGTGACACCTACCTTCGGGGACTGGAAACTCGATGCCGCGCTGGGCTCCTGCCTGTCTGCTGGGGCTGCGTCATGGCTTCGACTACGATCACCTGGCGGCCATCTCCGACATCACGGCGGTACAGCGCAACTGGCGCAGCGGATTGCGGTTAGGCATGACGTATGCGCTGGGCCACGCGTTTACGGTGGCGGCGCTGGGCATTGCGGTTCTGGAGTTGCACCTGGGCCTGCCCCAGGGGCTGGACCACTGGGCGGAGCGGCTGATCGGGCTGACGCTGATTGTTCTGGGCATCGGCGTGGTGGCCGGAATCCTCCGCAAAGATGTGCATGGACACAAGCACGGCCGCATCGAAAGCCGATTGGCAATCGCCATCAACGGCATACTGTGGCTGGCCTGGCAGGTACGCCGGCTGTGGAACCGGGAGGCGCCGAAGCCGGAGCGCTTCCAGTGGATGTACACCGGGAAGTCGGTGTTCGCGATCGGCATTCTGCACGGCGTGGGCGCTGAGACGCCCAGCCAGTTGGCGCTGTTCTTTCTCACCGCCAACCTGGGCGGGACTTCGCGCGGCATGCTGGGGCTGGCGGCGTTTGCGGTGGGACTGGTGGCGATGAATGCGCTGATGACAGCGTCGATGGGCGGGGCGTTCCGGGCCAGCGGGCATCATCGGCGGTTCTACCACCTGATTGCATGGACCGGCGCGGCCTACAGCTGCATTATCGGGTTCATCTTCCTGTTCGGAATCTCGGATCGTCTTCCGACGCTGGGCTAACGGAGGCGGACAGCCGAGGTTTGAGGCGGCGCGGACACCCGATTGGTGATAAGGGTCACTTTTTCAACGCGGAACGGCCCAAATCGGTTCCAGAAAATGAGATAGCCTTCTACCCCCCGTGACCACTGTCACGGTTTGCCAAGTCCCCTTTCGAGTACAACAATGGTAGGCATTGCGCAGAGAGAACGGCGAAGTGCAGGTCCTGCGCGCGATGTCTCCAATCCGGGAGGGAATCGTGCCAGCATTCACACCTCCGCCGCTACCGAGCGACGACAAACGATGGAAGATCGTGAACGGCACCATGCGCAAGAACGGGTTTGCCCGCTATGCGCTAATTGAAACGCTGCACACCGTGCAGTCCTCATTCGGGTATCTGGATGACGACGCGATTCGCTTTGTGGCGCAATCTCTGCGGGTTCCTCTGAGCCAGGCCTATGGGGTGGTGACGTTTTACCACTACTTCAGCCTGAAGCCGCCGGGCAAGCACACGTTGACGATCTGCGCCGGGACGGCCTGCTACATCAAGGGCGCCGACAAGCTGGTGGCCGCGGCCGAAAAGCGGCTGGGGATTGCGCAGGGGCAGACGACGAAAGACGGACAGATCAGCCTGATGACCGCCCGCTGCGTGGGCGCGTGCAGCCGCGCGCCGGTGGTGCTTTGCGACGGCGAGGTGGCGGGCGAAGCGACCGCTGAACATGATGCTCGAGCAACTGGAAAGGTGGGCTGTGGAATGACAATCGAGGAGCTCGAACAGATAGCGGAAAGCGTGCGGCTGGAGAACGCGAAGTTCGATTATGAAGTGAATGTGTGCATGGACCTGGCCTGCGCGAGCCAGGGCTCAGAGAAACTGCGCGAGGCGCTGGTGAAGGCGGCCGAGGCATCAGGAAAGAAAGTGCTGGTGCGCCGCACCGGGTGCATGGGACCATGCTCGTCGGGACCGCTGGTGCGGGTGGATCCGGAGGAGACGCTCTACAGCCATGTAAACGCGGGCCAGGCGGAGGCGATTGTTTCCAGCCTGGGCGGCGAGCCCGTAGCAGCGCTGCAATGCGACTTGAACGAGCACTTCGACAAGCAGGTGCGCGTGGTGCTGGAGAACGCCGGCCACATCGATCCGGAGAAGATCGATGACTACATCTCCTGCGAGGGGTACAAGGCGCTGCTGACGGCGCTGATGGAAATGACGCCGAACGGGGTGATCCACCGGATCACCGAGAGCGGGCTGAGAGGACGCGGCGGCGGCGGCTATCCTACCGGGCTGAAGTGGAGCACGGTGGCCAAGGCCGGCGGCGACGTGAAGTACGTGGTGTGCAACGGCGACGAGGGCGACCCCGGCGCGTTCATGGACCGCAGCGTGATGGAAGGCGACCCGCACCGCGTGATCGAGGGCATGGCGATTGCGGCCTACGCGGTGGGCGCGAGCAAGGGATTCATTTACGTCAGGGCGGAGTACCCGGTGGCGGTGGCGCGGCTGACGACGGCGCTGCGCGAGGCGCGGCGGCGCGGCCTGCTGGGCAACAACATCGGCGGAACGACGTTCAACTTCGACGTGGAGATCCGGCTGGGCGCGGGAGCCTTTGTTTGCGGCGAGGAGACTGCGCTGATCGCCTCGATCGAGGGCCGGCGCGGCACACCCAAGCCGCGGCCACCGTACCCGGCTGTAAGCGGGCTATGGGGCAAGCCGACGCTGATCAACAACGTTGAAACCTACGCCAACATCGCGCCCATCGTGCGCAACGGCGGCAAGTGGTTTGCAAACATGGGTTCGGAGCGGAGCAAGGGCACCAAGGTCTTTGCGCTGACCGGCAAGATCGCCAACACCGGACTGGTGGAAGTTCCGATGGGGATCAAGCTGAGGGAGATCATCGAGGTGATCGGCGGCGGCGTACCGGGCGGGCATACCTTCAAGGCGGTGCAGACGGGCGGACCCTCCGGCGGCTGCATACCGGCCGAGATGCTGGACATAGGCGTGAGTTACGACGCACTGCTGAAGATGGGCTCGATCATGGGCTCGGGCGGCATGATCGTGATGGACGATACCTCGTGCATGGTAAACGTGGCGCGCTTCTTCATCGAGTTCTGCATGACCGAATCGTGCGGCAAGTGCATTCCCTGCCGGGCGGGAACGGCGCAGATGTACACGCTGCTGACGCGCATCTGCAAAGGGATAGGGACGATGGAGGACCTGGAGCTGCTGGAAGATCTGTGCTCGACGGTGAAGGAGACCAGCCTGTGCGGCCTGGGGCAGACGGCGCCCAACCCGGTGCTGAGCACGCTGAAGTATTTCCGCAACGAGTACATCGAGCACATTGTGCAACAAGCGCTGTCCGGCCGGCGTTTGCAAGATTGAAGCACCGGTGGAGGTGATTGGCATGAGCGAGGCCGTGGAGGTAAAAACACTAGTCATCGACGGCGAGGAAGTGAGCGCTCTGCAGGGGCCAGACCATCCTCGAGGTGGCGCGAGAGAACGACATCAACATTCCCACCCTGTGCCATCTGGAGGGACTGAGCGACGTGGGCGCGTGCCGGCTGTGCCTGGTAGAGATCAAGGGCAGCAACAAGCTGCTTCCGGCCTGCGTGGCCACGGTCTTCGAGGGCATGGAGGTGAGCACCAATACCGAGAGGCTGCAGAAGCACCGCCGCACGATTCTCGAGATGCTGTTTGCCGAGCGCAACCACATTTGCTCGGTGTGCGTGTCAAACGGCCACTGCGAGTTGCAGACCATGGGCCAGGAGCAGGGGCTGACGCACATCCGGCTGCCTTATCGCAATCCCGAGCTGACCGTGGACGCTTCGCACGAACGGTTTACCGTTGACCACAACCGCTGCATTCTGTGCACCCGCTGCGTGCGGGCCTGCGCGGAGATCGAGGGCGCGCACGTGTGGGACGTGATGGGCCGCGGCATCAACTCGATCGTGATTACCGACCTGCATGAGGAGTGGGGCAGTTCGACCTGCACCCGCTGCGGCAAGTGCGTGCAGGTATGCCCGACCGGAGCCTTGTTCGACAAGAGCAAGATCGGCTCCGATCATCCCAAGTATCCTGATTTTCTGCCCTATCTGAACCTGATGAGGGAAGCGCAATGAGCAAACTGAAGTTGGCAACAGTGTGGCTGGACGGCTGTTCGGGTTGTCACATGTCGTTTCTTGACATGGACGAACGGCTGCTCGAACTGGCGGAGTTCGTCGATGTGGTGTACAGCCCGGTGGTGGACACCAAGGAGTTCCCGGACGAAGTGGATATCGCGCTGGTCGAGGGAGCGGTGGCATCGGTAGACGACGAGAAAAAAATCAAGAAGATTCGCGCCCACTCGAAGATGCTGATCGCCATGGGCGACTGCGCGGTGACGGGCAACGTGCCCGCGATGCGCAACCCCATTGGGCCTGAGGCGATTCTGGAGCGCGCCTATATTGAGAACGCGAGCGCACAAAAGCAGATTCCGTGCGTGGTTGTTCCCAAGCTGCTGAAGGTGGTGCGTCCGATTCACGAATTTGTGAAGGTGGACGTGTTTCTGCCCGGCTGTCCGCCTTCGGCCGACACATTTCACACGGCGCTGACGGCGCTGGTAACCGGTGGGCCGCTGGACATTTCGGCGCTCACCCGCTTTGGAGCCTGAAAATTCGGAGTTTGCACCATGAGCCAGACCATCACTATCGATCCGGTAACGCGCCTTGAAGGGCACGGCAAGATCACGATCCAACTGAACAGCCAGGGCGAGGTTGAGGACGCGCACTTTCACGTAACCCAGGTGCGCGGCTTTGAGCGATTCGCCGAAGGGCGGCCGTACTACGAGATGCCGAGCCTGATGGCGCGGATCTGCGGCATCTGCCCGGTGAGCCACCTGATTGCCTCGGCCAAGGCATGCGAGGCCATCATGTCGGTGCGGATTCCGCATACGGCGGCGCAACTGCGGCGGATGTTGAACCTGGCGCAGATGGTGCAGTCGCACGCGCTGAGCTTCTTCTATCTGGCCTCGCCCGACCTGGTGCTGGGGATGGAGTCGGACCCCAAGGCGCGGAACATTTTTGGAGTTGCGGCCGCGAAGCCTGAACTGGGACGCGCGGGCGTGAGGCTGCGGCGCTTCGGGCAGCACATGATCGAACTGCTTGCCGACAAACGCATCCATCCCGGGTGGGTGGTTCCGGGCGGCGTGACCGAGCCTCTGACCACGGCCAAGCGCGACGAGATTCTGGCCATGCTACCGGAGGCCTATGCCAACCTGGGCCTGGCGCTGGGATGGTACAAGCAATTCGCCGACAGCTTCAAGCCGGAGATCGAAGTGTTTGCGAATTTCCCGTCGCTGTATATGAGCCTGATCAATGAAGACGAGTCGATCGAGTTTACCGACGGGACGCTGCGGCTGATCGACGCCCAGGGGAACACGATCGAAGAAGGCATTACGGCGAGCAGGTATGCCGAGGTGATCGGCGAAGCGGTTGAACCGTACAGCTACACCAAATTCGCCTATTACAAGCCGCTCGGCTATCCGCAGGGCAGCTACCGCGTGGGCCCGCTGGCGCGACTCAACATTGCCAAGCGGATGGGCACGCCGCAGGCGGACCAGGAAATGGCCGAGTTCAAACAGTTGGCGGTGGGACCGGTGGAGAGCTCGTTCCACTACCATCACGCGCGGTTGATCGAGGCTCTGTACGGCATCGAAAAGATCGAGCAGATTCTCACCGATCCGCTGATCCTGGACAAGCATGTGCGCGCCAGCGCGGGCGTGAACCGCCTCGAAGGCGCGGGGCAGGCCGAGGCTCCGCGGGGCACCCTGAACCACCACTACAAAGTGGACGAGAACGGCAAGATTACCTGGGCCAACCTGGTGATTGCGACCGGGCAGAACAACAACGCCATGAATAAAGGCGTGCTGCAGGCGGCGAAGGCCTATGTGAAGGGCGGCAAGTTCACCGAGGGCGTTCTGAATCGCGTAGAGGCGGTGGTGCGCACCTTCGATCCGTGCCTGAGCTGCTCGACACACGCTTATGGGAAGATGCCGCTGGTTCTCTCGCTTGTCTCCGCCGAGGGCGAGGTTGTGGACCGGGTTGTTCGTTCCTGATCCGGCCTGAGACTATGGGTTGTGGTCTCCTATCTTTGTCGTTGAGCCATCAGTTCTCAGATTGAGGTTCGTGGTTTCCCAGGTCTCAGAATCGAGACCTGGGGCACCCATCTTTGTGGCAAATCAAAAAGTTTAAGGCGGAGCCATGAATAAGCATCCGGTCCGATGCCTTGTGCTTGCGTGCGGCAACACGCTGCGCTCGGATGACGGCGTGGGACCGTGGCTGGCTGCATGGGCTGAGGAGCGATTTCGCACGCAAAACGATGTGCGAGTTCTTTCGCGGCAGCAATGGACTCCGGAGCTGGCTGAAGAGATTGCGCGCGTCGAGTCTGTCCTGTTCATCGATTGTGCGGCGGATTCGGAACCTGGCCTGATCAGATTGGTTCCGGTTGAGCCCGCCACGGGCACGCAAGGGTCGGCTACACATCATCTGGGCGCTGCGGAACTGCTGGGGCTGGGGCGGGAACTCTACAATTCCCTGCCCTGTAATGCGTTGCTGCTGACAATCGGCGCGGGCTCGACGGAACTGGGCGAGGGGTTCAGCGACGCGGTGAAAGCAGCGCTGCCCGAGGCGTGCAGCTTGCTGGAGGCAACGGCACTGCGGCTGCTCGGCGGCCCGGAGCTACCGCAGCCGGCTCATCAGGAACAAAACAATTAACCCCAAAAAGGCGATCCCCTTAGCGAATGCGCCGATTCCGGCACTGGCAATGGAAAGTTATCTTCCGGCAGTCGAATGAATGGGCCGCAGCCTTCGAATTGCCCTGGCGAGCGCCCAGAGAAGAAGCACTGCGGCGCACAAAAGGCCGACGAGTTTCCATTTCAACTGTTCTACAGATTGGCGGACGACCGTTAACAGGTCGAAGGCGCTCCATTCCTCTCGAATTCTGCCATCGACGATGCGCCACACCGTGATGCCCTTCAACTCCCACTTCACACCGGTTGCCGGTAACGGGCTCGCCGCGGCGGTGTTGGTTCCCTGCGCCCTCCACACCACGGTCACCAGGTCGCCCTCGGCTGCCATCAGATCGACCGTCACCTTCAAGTCAGGACATGCCCGTTTCTCCCAGCGAGCCGCTGCCTGGTCTTCCTGCAGACCGGCATCTCTGTGCAATCCATGATTTACAAAATCCGGGGCGTAGATTTCATCCGCAACCTGGAACTTTCCCTGATTCAAGATCTCTTCAAACACCCGCCTGGCGACGGCCTTGTTCCTCTCCTGCTGAGAGTCCGCATCTGGAGATGAGCCGGCCGGGATGACGGCGAATGCCGGCGTGCACGCCAGTGCGAATAACGCTGGTATGATTCCGAAAAGCGGCCTGTTGCGAGGCATGTCGACTCTCTTTCAGTCCTTGAATTCAGCTTTGCCGATGGCTGGATGATAGACCATTTCTCAGCGGGGCGCCCGCTCCTGTTTCAGGCGTAAAAAAAGGGTGCAATCCCAGGTCTCAAAAGCGAGACCTGGGGCACCCGATGATACAAAACCATGAGGCCAGAGAGCTAGAAGGCGGCTACGGTTTGACGCAGGCTGTAGGAGCTGAGCGTCTTGATGTAGTTACCGCGGTCGAATGGAGAGGTGTCGGGGACGGAACGGCGGCTGAGACAGCCGCGCGTTTCGGCGAGCGAGGTGTACTCGCGCTTTTCGAGCCAGTAGCAGAGGTCGGCCAGCACGCTGCCGATGTGATCGATGCCGTGGATGTGGAGCGCGGAGACCATCATGGCGACGCTGCCGCCGGCCATAATGCTCTTCAGGACATCTTCGGCGGAGTGAACGCCGCCGGTGATAGCGATGTCGATGTTGAGGTGGCCATAGAGGATAGCAGCCCAGTGGAGCCGGGGTAGGAGTTCAGAAGGCGTGGAGAAGTGCAGCGTTGGCCGCACCTCGAGGGCCTCGATGTCGAAGTCGGGCTGGTAGAAGCGGTTGAAGAGCACGACGCCGCCCGCGCCCGCGTCTTGAAGCCGGGAGGCAAGATGCGGAAGCTGGTGAAAGACTGGGAGAGCTTGACGGCTACGGGAACCTTGACCGCCTGGCAGACGCTCGAGACCAAGTCGAGCAGTTGCAGTTCGAGCTCGGTCGAGGTCTGGCTTGCTATCGGTGGCTAGGGCATAGGTGTTGAGCTCGATGGCCTGAGCGCCGGCCTGTTCCATATCCTTTGCAAAGCGGACCCAACCGCCGGTGGTGGCGCCGTTGAGGCTGGCCATGATGGGAATGGCGACGGCCTCTCGCGCGCGGCGCAGATGCTCGAGGTAGACCTCGTGCGTCATTCGGTAGTCGTCGAGGTCGGGCAGATAACCGAGCGATTCAGCGAAGGAATCGGTGCCACGGGAGAGATCGTCGTCGAGGGTGCCGGACTCAAGCGCCAACTGCTCCTCGAAGAGCGAGGTGAGCACGATCGCGGAGGCGCCCGCATCCTCCATGTGGCGAACGTTGTCGATGGACTCCGAGAGCGGCGTGGACGCAACCACGATGGGGCCGCTCAGCTTCATGCCGAGGTATTGCATTGACAGGTCGATCATTCTTCACCTCCGGCAGCCACGGCCGCCAGTTTTTCTTCAGGCTTTTCTTCAGGTGCGATGTGCGGAGTTTCGCCGCGGCCGGGCATTGCGGCCCGCGCGGAGTATACGCGCCACTGGCGCTCGACGTCGTCCTGGGCTTCCTTGAGCAGTTCAGCCGCCAACTCCGGGTTGCTGCGCGCAAGCATGGTGTAGCGAGCCTCGCGATAGGCATAGTCCTTGAAGCGGATCGACGGCGCTTTCGAATCGAGCTGGAAGGGATTCTTGCCGGTCTCGCGGAGCGAGGGGTTGTAGCGCATGAGCGGCCAGTAGCCGGACTGAACGGCGAGCTTCTGCTGTTCGAGGCCGTGGACCAGGTCGTAGCCGTGGGCGATGCAACTGGAATAGGCAATGATGAGGGACGGGCCTTCGTGGGCCTCGGCCTCCTGGAAGGCCTTGATGACGTGGCTGTCGTTGCCGCCGAGGGCAACCTGGGCCACGTAGACAGAGCCGTAGCTCACCTCTTCCATGGCCAGATCTTTCCGGCTGTTGGGCTTGCCGGCGGCGGCAAACTTGGCAACCGCGCCGCGCGGGGTGGCCTTGGACATCTGGCCGCCGGTGTTGGAGTAGACTTCGGTGTCGAGGACCAGCACGTTGATGTTCTTGCCGGAACCGAGGACGTGGTCGAGTCCGCCGAAACCGATGTCGAATGCCCAACCGTCGCCGCCGAGGATCCAGACGCTCTTGCGAACCAGCGTATCGGCGATGGCGAGCAGGTTGCGGGCGTCGGAGGAGCCGTTGCCGGCGAGGCGTTCGCGCAATGCCAGAACGCGCTGCCGCTGCTGGTCGATTTCCGTCTCGGTCTTCTGCGAGGCGTGGAGCAGCTCCGCAACCAGTTCAACGCCGATTTCAGGGGCCAGGCGCGTCACCAGCAGTTCGGCAAACTCCTTCTGCTGGTCGAGAGCGGTTCTCATGCCGAAGCCGAACTCCGCGTTGTCCTCGAAGAGCGAGTTGGACCAGGTGGGGCCGCGGCCCTGGGCGTTGCTGGTGTAGGGAGTGGTGGGCAGATTGCCGCCGTAGATGGACGAGCAGCCGGTGGCGTTGGCGATATAAAGCCGGTCGCCGAAGAGCTGGGTAAGGAGCTTGATATAAGCCGTCTCTCCGCAGCCTGCGCAGGCGCCGGAGAACTCGAAGAGCGGCTGCAGAAGTTGAACGTCCTTGACCTGCGAGTGCGACAGCTTCGAGCGATCGACCTCAGGCAGCGACAGGAAGAAATCCCAGTTCTCGCGCTCGGACTCGCGCAAGGGAGCCTGGGGCGCCATGTTGATGGCCTTTTTGCTGGCGTCGCTCTTGTTCTTCACCGGGCAAACTTCCACGCAGACCGCGCAGCCGGTGCAATCCTCGGGAGCAACCTGGAGGGTGTAGCGATCCTCCTCCATGCCCTTCCACTTGGGCTTGGCCCATTGCAGGGTTGCCGGCGACTTATCGGCAAGCTCCGGACTGTAAACCTTGGCGCGAATCACGGCGTGGGGGCAGACCATGACGCATTTGCCGCACTGGATGCAGATGTCCTTGTCCCAGACGGGGATGAATTGCGCGATGTTGCGCTTCTCCCACTGGGCGGTGCCGGTGGGAAATGCGCCGCCCGCGGGAATGGCGCTGACCGGAAGCAGGTCGCCCTTGCCGGCAGCAATCTGGCCAAGCACGTTGCGGACAAACTCCGGCGCTTTGGGAGAGATGGCGGGAATCAGGTCGAATTCAGAGGATGCGGCGGCGGGCAACGCGACTTTTTCCAAATGGGCCAGTGCATGGTCCACGGCGGCAAAGTTCTTGGCGACGACCGCCTCGCCGCGCTTGCCGTAGGTCTTCTGAATGGCCTTCTTGATCTGGGCGATGGCTTCATCGCGAGGCAGTACGCCGCTGATGGCGAAGAAGCAGGTCTGCATGATGGTGTTGATGCGGGTGCCCATGCCGGCGTCGCGCGCGACTTTGTAGCCATCGATGACATAGAACTCGATCTTCTTGCGCAACATGCCTTCCTGGGTGCTCCGGGGAAGCTTGTCCCAGACTTCAGCCGCCGAGTAAGGCGAATTGAGCAGGAAGACGGCGCCGGGCATGGCCGCTTCAAGCACGTCCATCTTCTCCAGGAAGCTGAAGTTGTGGCAGGCGACAAAGCTGGCGCGGGTGATGAGATAGCTTGAGCGGATGGGATTGGGCCCGAAACGCAGGTGCGAGGTGGTCATGGAGCCGGACTTCTTGGAGTCATAGACGAAGTAGCCCTGGGCATAGTTGGGGGTCTCGCTGCCGATGATCTTGATGGAGTTCTTGTTGGCGCCGACGGTGCCGTCGGAGCCGAGGCCGTAGAAGAGGGCGCGGATGGTTTTCGGGTCTTCAGTGGAGAAGGCTGGATCGTAGGCGAGGCTGGAGTGGCTTACGTCGTCGTCAATACCGATGGTGAAGTGATTTTTCGGAGCGGGCCTTGCCAGCTCGTCAAAGACGCCCTTGACCATGGCAGGAGTGAATTCCTTTGAAGAAAGGCCATAGCGTCCGCCGATCACCTTGGGCATGGCGGCAAAGGGCAGGCCGGCGGCGTTCTCGGCCAGCACGGTAATGATGTCCTGGTAGAGCGGCTCGCCCATGCCGCCGGGCTCCTTGCAGCGGTCGAGGGTGGCGATGGCCTTGACGGTGGCTGGCAGCGAAGCCAGGAATGCGCCGGCGTCAAAAGGCCGATAGAGGCGAACCTTGAGCAGACCGATCTTTTCGCCCTGCTTGACCATCAGGTCGACGGCTTCTTCGGCAACCTCGGCGCCGGAACCCATGAGTATGATGACGCGCTCGGCGTCGGGTGCGCCGTAATAGTCGAAGAGGTGGTAGGCGCGGCCGGTCTGGGCGGCGAAGCGGTCCATCACCGATTGCACGATGGCGGGAACGGCCTTGTGGTATGGAGTGCAGGCTTCGCGGGCCTGGAAGAAGACGTCAGGATTCTGCGCGGTGCCGCGGATGATGGGGCGGTCGGGCGAGAGGGCGTTCTTGCGGAAATCGATGAGGTACTTGTCGTCGACCATGGCGCGGATGGTGTCGTCGCTAATGGGAAGAACCTTGCCGACTTCATGCGAGGTGCGGAACCCGTCGAAGAAATGGATGAAGGGAATGCGGGACTCGAGGGTAGCGATCTGCGCGACCAGGGCGAGGTCGTGGACTTCCTGCACGGAGTTCGAGGCCAGCATCGCCCAGCCGGTGGAGCGGCATGCCATGACGTCGGAGTGGTCGCCGAAGATGGAGAGCGCGTGGGTGGCCAGGGTGCGGGCCGACACGTGCATGGTGGCCGGGGTGAGCTCACCGGCGATTTTGAACATGTTGGGGATCATCAGCAGCAGGCCCTGCGAGGCGGTAAAGGTGGTTCCAAATGCACCCGCCTGCAATGCGCCGTGGAGCGCGCCGGCGGCGCCGCCCTCGCTCTGCAGTTCTTCAACAATGGGCAATGCGCCCCAGATATTTCTCTTCCCCTCGGAGCGCCATTGATCAGCCCACTCGGCCATGGGGGACGAGGGGGTGATGGGGTAGATGGCGACCACTTCGGAGAGACGATAGGCAACCGAAGCGGCAGCCTCGTTCCCATCGAGAATTACAGTTTTCTGTTCACTCATTCGCTTTGCCTCTTTGCGCGGCCCAGGGAAATCAACCGCTAGGGCGAGTGTCGTTTGCGGGGGTGTGGAGTGGCAGTGATGCGTGACACAGGGCGGGCCCTGATTCCCGCATTATGAAATAGTTTTCATGAGGTGAACACCAAATACAGGCTGGGATGGGTGCCTTCTCTAACGCTCCGCAACTGCGGCAGACTCACGGTAAACGGCTCAGAGATCGATTCGAGACGGCCTGGTTCTCTCGAGTCTCCCCTTCGGTCAACCTTGCCAGGCGCTGGGTTTTCCCGTATCCTGAGCGTCATGGAAGTACTTTTCACACCCGAGCTCGAAGCGAAACTCGCACGATCTGCCGCAGAGCAAGGCCGAAATCCCGATGAGCTGGTAAGGCAAGTCGTGGCCCGGTATTTCGACGAGGAGAGCCGCTTCATTGACGCGGTGAGCCGGGGCGAAAAAGCGTTACTGCGCGGCGAGTCTCTCACGCACGAACAAGTGGGCCAGCGCCTCGAGCGGTTCTTGCGGCCCTGATGGAGATCCGCTGGTCCATACCCGCAGCCGAAGATTTAGAGCACATTTGCGAGTGGATCGAACGCGACAACCCCGAAGCAGCTCGCCGCGTTGCTCGAACGATTTATGACGAGTGCGGCCGCCTGAAGGATTTTCCCAATCTTGGACGGGCCAGCCGCCGCATGGCCGGGCGGCGCGAACTTACCTTCGCGCCTTTGCCTTACATAGTCATCTATCAGGTCACGCCGAGCGCGATTGAGATTTCGCGCATCGTCCACGGCGCGCAAGACTGGCCTTAAGGCGGATTCTGGCGTCGCAACCGTCAATATGACGCGGGGAAATGACGCGTGGAACCCACCCTTCGCTAGAGCCTGTTATTAACTTTGTACGTTTGTTTTGATTGAGATGAGGTTTTGGTAGTTGGGGTATTCATGCTGAGAGCATGGAGAAGCGCGGACGCAGTGGTTACCCCAGCGACGTGACGGACGAGGAATGGGCGTTTGTGTCGCCTTACCTGGCGTTGTGCAAGGAGGATGCCGAGCAACGAGATTACCCTCTGCGCGCGGTGTTCAACGGTCTTCGCTACGTGGTGCGCACGGGTTGCCAGTGGCGCTACATGCCCAACGATCTGCCGCCTTGGAACGTGGTCTATCAGCAGGTGCAACGTTGGATTCGGGCGCACTGTTTCGAGACCATGGTCGAGGATTTGCGCATGTTGCTGCGCGCCTTTGCCGGGCGCAAGGCACAACCGACGGCGATGATCCTTGACAGTCGCACGCTGCAATCGACGCCGGAGTCTGGTGCGCGCGCGGGCTACGATGGGGCCAAGCGGCGCAAGGGCTCGAAGGTGCACGCAGCGGTGGATACGCTGGGTCATTTGTTGGCTCTGCATGTGACTCCGGCCGATGAGCAGGACCGCGCACAGATAGGCGAACTGGCCCAACAGGTGCAACAGATCACGGGGGAACATGTCGAGCTGGCATATGTCGATCAGGGCTACACCGGCGAGGCCGCCGAAGAAGCTGCGGCTGAGCACGGCATTCGTTTGGAAGTAGTTAAGCACACCGAAGCCAAGCGCGGATTTGTTCTGCTGCCACGAAGATGGGTGGTGGAGAGAAGCTTTGCCTGGGCCGCACGCTTCCGCCGTCTGGCACGCGACTACGAACGGCTGGCTGCCACGCTGGGGGCGTTCCACTTCCTGGCTTGCGCTTGCCTCATGCTCGCTAACCTCTTCCGGTTGCTCGCCGGAAGTTAATAACAGGCTCTAGAAAAAAGTGAAGGATGGAGCACCAGGCTTCGCTCTGGATGACAGCTTTTCCGTGGTGCGATTCCTTTGGCCGGACAGATTAACTCATGTGATCTGGATCACATCCAACGAGAACCCACACTGATAAAAACTAATCATCGTTCCGATAAACAGATCAGAGGGCCCGCCAGGGAGGATGAGAGGAACTGGCAACACCGGGAAAGTTGCGCCCTCCTGGGGGTTTCGCTGTGGGATTTTGCCGAACGAAAGGCTTGGATACCAAAGTTTGCAGCCCGGATCATTTTGGTCGTATACTTAATTACGACCAGAAAGGTCGTAGTTTTAGGCTGCTGCTATTCAAGCGGCCCCTCGGAGCAAGGCGGGTGAGCGTACTCAGCGAATTGAACGTGGGTGAGAGCGGGGTGCTGGTGGCCCTGGACCTGCCTGAATCCGTGCAGAATCACCTGATGCATATGGGTTTTGTTCCCGACGCCCTGGTGACCGCGCTACGCCGGGCCCCAGCCGGCGACCCAACGGTTTACGGCGTGGACGGGATGGAGATTGCTCTTCGCCACGAGACGGCGGAGGCGATCCGGGTGCGATCGGCCGAAAACGGAATCGCGAGCGATCCAGAGGCCGGCGAAAATGGCGGTTTTGGCGATCCCAGTTTTGACGTGCACGATCTGGTTGAGGCGGCACGATGAGCAGTACCTGCTGCACCCCTCCGCCCTTTGTTCCTCCTGCTGTTGCTCCGCCTGACGGAGCGCTCAAGACAGTTGTGTTGATCGGTCCGCCGAACTCAGGCAAATCCACACTTTTCAACCGATTGACGGGACTGCGGCAAAAGGTGGCCAACTTCCCCGGCGTAACGGTGGAACAGCGGCTGGGCTTGATGGCCGGGGTGGGCCGCGAAGACCTGACGCTGATCGATCTGCCCGGCATTTACTCTCTGACTCCATATTCAGAAGATGCGCGCGTCGCGGTGGACGTGCTGCGCGGCAGGATGCCGGGCACGCCCAAGCCGGATGCGGTGCTGCTGGTGCTGGACTCACTGCATCTGACGCGGCAACTGATGCTGGCCGCGCCGGTGCTGGCGGTGGGCCTGCCCACGCTGGTGCTGCTGAACATGAGCGACCTGATGGAGTCGCGCGGCGGGCACATCGACACGCTTAAGCTGGCCAGAGAACTGGGCGCGCCGGTAGCGCAGATCAGCGCCGTGCACGGAACCGGGTTGGATGCGGTTCCGCTGTTCCTGAACCAGCAGACCGGCCGCAAGGCCGCGAAGCCGCTGGCGCTTCCGGTGCTGGGAAATGCGGCCAGCACTCATTCCTGGGCAGCCCAAGTGAGCCGCAGCACCGGCTACCGCGCCCCTTTGTCGGCCGAAAACACGCGCAAGATCGACAACGTGCTGCTGCACCGCATCTGGGGACCGCTGCTGTTTCTGATCGTGGTGGTGGGAGTCTTCGAGGTGGTTTTCTCGATCGGCCAGCCGCTGTCTGACGGCTTTGGCGACATCCTCGCGCGCATGGGCGAGTTTGTGCGGCCGCTGCTGCCGGCGGGATGGCTGCAATCGTTGCTGCTGGACGGCGCCTGGAAGGGCATCTGCTCGGTGCTGGTGTTTCTGCCGCAAATTTTGCTGTTGTTTCTGTTTATCGGGATTCTGGAAGACTCCGGCTACCTGGCCAGGGCTGCCTTGATCGCCGACCGCGTGATGCGGACGATTGGATTGAATGGCAAGGCATTCATTCCCCTGCTCTCGGCTTATGCGTGCGCGGTTCCGGCGATCATGGCGACGCGGACCATCGAAAACCGGCGCGACCGGCTGGCAACCATTCTGGTGACGCCGTTCATGACCTGCTCGGCGCGGCTGCCGGTGTACATGCTGCTGATTGCGGCGTTCATTCCGAACATCTTTTATCTGCACGGATTTCTGGGACTGCGGACGATCGTGATGCTCAGTCTTTACGTGGCCGGCTTTTGGGGAGCCATGACCACCGCATGGCTGCTGAAGAGTTCGATTCTCAAGTCCAGCGAGACGCCGTTCATTCTGGAGCTGCCGCAGTACCGGATGCCGACGCTGTGGTCGCTGGCGCTGCGGCTGATTGACCGCGCGCGCATTTTTCTGCGCCAGGCCGGCACGGTGATTCTGTGCGTCACGCTGGCGCTGTGGGTGCTGGCGCATCTGCCGGTGATTCATACGGCGGCGGGAATGCTGGCTGCGCCGGAGCTGGCCGACAGCGTGATCGGACGGCTGGGACACTTCATCGAACCGGCGATTGCGCCGCTGGGCTTCAACTGGAAGATCGGGATCGGCCTGCTGTCGAGCGTGCTGGCGCGCGAAGTGATGGTGAGCACCATGGGGACGCTCTACGGGGCGGATCCAAGCACGCAGGCGATGCACCTGCAAACCGCGCTGCACCACGACATGACGCTGGGCGGGGCGCTGGCGCTGATGATCTTCTTCGCGTTCGCCATGCAGTGCACATCGACGATGGCGGTGGTGCGGCGCGAGACCAATAGCTGGAAGTGGCCGGCGGTGCAGTTCCTGTACATGCTGGCGCTGGCTTATGGCGCGGCCTTCGTGGTAAATCATGCGGTGATGGCGATCTTCGGATGAGGATCCGCGGGCAGCAGGCGTTCGTGAGCGAGATTGCTTTGTAGTCAAATTGCGACTACAACAAAGTCCTACCGCCAGGATTCGGGAGGACTGCGATGGCAACCGCCGATACTTACGTTCGCGCCCGCATCGGCACGGCTACGAAAGAGCGCGCCGCGGATGCGTTGGAGGATATGGTGCACCCGGCCCCACTGCACGTGGTCAAGCGCGCTTACGGTTGCGCTCGACGTATTCGCGCAAGGCGAAGTTCATGCGAGTCTGGTAGCCCTGGCCCTGACGTTGGAACCAGTCGATGATGTCGGCGTCCACGCGCAGCGATAAAGGGCGCTTGATGGGGCGGTAGAACGGGCCGCGCACCGCGTTGCTCCAGTCGGTGATGGGCGGCATATCGGTGGTATCGATTTCGCTCTCCGGCATCGCGGCAAGAGCATCCAACTCGGCCTGCAGCCTCGGTGTAAGCGGCTCGGGATTACCTCTCTTCATAGTCCCTCTTCTCATGGTTCTCTGCCTTTCTCGCGCTGATGATTCTTCCGGCTTCCGATTCGTCCTCGGGCCAAGTGTGGACGACGTAGAGAACTACGCTCCCATCTGCGCAGGGTGAACCGAGAGTTCTCCACCGATCCTCGTTCGGGTACGGATCAGGAACCGATATGCATAAGGGATCACCGAGTGCGCGTTCAGCGAGCTCGAAACTGACCTTATGCTTCTCGAGATTCGCCTTCGCCTTTTCGGGGTCCCATGTCCAATGCAACCGGTCCTCCGTATATACGGAATTGTATCTACAATCGAACCCTGTGTCAATCACCTCCTACCGGCTGGCGGCGATCATCTGGGCGGCGTGCTGGAGGCTGGTTTCGGTGACTTTGGCGCCGGAGACCATTCGGGCTACTTCGTGGGTGCGGGCGCGGTCGTCGAGGACGCGGATCTGGGTTTTGGTGCGGCCGTCTGGACTCGCGCTTTTCTACGGCGAGATGCTGGTCGGCGAAGGCGGCGATCTGGGGGAGATGGGTGACGCAGAGGACCTGCTGGCCGCGGCTGAGGGATTTGAGTTTCTGGCCGACGGCTTCGGCGGCGCGGCCTCCGATGCCGATGTCGATCTCGTCGAAGACCAGAGTGCGGGGGGTGGGTCTTTTTCTGGTCTTGGATGAGTTCTCTTCTACGGTGACTTTCAGGGCCAGCATGACGCGGGACATTTCGCCGCCGGAGGCGATCTCGGCCAGGGGCTTGAGAGGCTCGCCGGGGTTGGTGGCGATGCGGTATTCGACCTGGTCCCAGCCGGAGGAGGTCCAGTGAGATTCCTGTGCGCCGGATGAGACGGCGACTTCGAATTTGACCTTCATGGCCAGGGTGTTGATCTGGGCTTCGGCCAGCTTGGCCAGTTTGGCGGCGGCGGATTTGCGCTCGGCGGTGAGGGCGGAGGCGGCTGTCCGGTATGCCTTTGCAGCCTCATCAAGAGCGGCACGAAGCGCCTTCAGGATTTCGTCGCGGTCTTCGACCTCGGCCAGCTTGCGGGCTACCTCTTCGCCAAAACTGATTACCTCGGCGATGGTCTTGCCGTACTTGCGCTTGAGGCGGTCGATGAGGGCGAGGCGGTCTTCGATTTCGGCCAGGCGCTCGGGCGAGGCGTTGATGCCCTCGGCGTAGTCGCGCAGGGTTGCGGCGACGTCGCCAACGGTGGCGCGGACGGAGGCCAGCTGCTGGACGGCTTCAGTGAAGCGGTTGTCGTAGCGGGCCAGCTCCTCGACGTTGCGGAGGGCGGCGCGAAGAGCAACTTCGGCCGATGCTCCGCCTTCGTAGAGCTGCTCGAATGCGCCCATGGCGGCGGCGTAGAGCTTTTCGGCGTTGGCCAGAACGCGCTTTTCGGTTTCCAGGGCTTCGTCTTCGCCGGGCTCGAGGTGGGCGGCTTCGATTTCCTTGCGCTGGTAGCTCCAGAGGTCGACCATGCGCAGACGGTCCTGCTCGCCCTGGAGAAGGTCGTTGAGCTTGGCCTGGGCGGCATGCCAGCTGGCGTAGGCTGCGGCCACGGCGTCGGTCGAGAGGCCGGCGAAGCGGTCGAGGAGGATGCGCTGCTGGGCCTGGTCGAAGCTGGAGTGGGTCTCGGTCTGGGCGTGGACCAGGGCCAGTTCGGGGGCTAGCTGCTTGAGGACGGCGACGGTGGCGGGCTGGTTGTTGACGAAGACGCGGCCCTTGCCCGTGGAGAGGATTTCGCGGCGCAGGATGATGTCGTTGCCTTCAGAGTCGATGCCGTTTTCCTCGAGGATGGCTTCGGCGCCGGGGGTGGACTCGAAAACGCAGGCGACAACGGCTTTTTCCGCGCCGTGGCGGACAACTTCCGCCGAGGACTTGCCACCCATAAGCAGGGCGAGCGCATCTACCAGTATGGACTTGCCCGCGCCGGTTTCGCCGGTGAGCAGGTTGAGACCGGGGCCGAAGACGGCGATGGCGTGATCGATGACGGCGTAGTTTTCAGCGCGCAGTTCGACGAGCATCTTGAGCGAACCTCTTGAAACCCGTTCAGTAACCGGGACAATGGTAGGTCATGGATGGAGCGATGACAATCCGAGCGCAGCATAGCATGAATGGCGGGATTGCGGGGACAGCCGGGAGGCGCGCGGCAGGGACCAGAGCAATCACTTGGGTGAGGGTGATGAGGTCTGTTACCGTTGATATTGAGGTGAAATGCCGATTTTAACTGCTGCGTTTGTCTACATCTTGCAGTCTGACAGCGGTACGGCTCCCGCTGCGCCGACCGGAATAACGGGCTTCAGCGCGCTGGCCGATCTGATGGGCAACATCGGCCCCATAGCGGTGGGCGTGCTGGTGCTGCTGCTGATTGCCAGCCTGTACTCGTGGACGGTGATTCTAGGCAAGGTTTCGACCTTCAAGAAGGCGACCAAAGAGAGCAAGCGGTTTATCCGCGCGTTCCGGAAGGCGTCGCAGCTGAAGGAGATTTCGGCGCTGGCCATCGAGTGCCAGGCAAGCCCGCTGGCGCAGGTGTTTGAGGATGTGTACGAGACCTACAAGCGGCAGACGGGCGGCTCGGGACCGCCGCGCAACCTGGCTCCCCTGGAGCGGACGGCGCAGACCGCGGCCAGCGAGGCGGTGACCAGCCTGGAGCGGCGGATGACCTGGCTGGCAACCATCGCTTCGACCAGCCCGTTTGTAGGGCTGTTCGGGACGGTGATGGGCGTGGTTGATGCGTTTCACGGGCTGGGAACGGCGGGATCGGGAACCCTGCGGGCGGTAGCGCCGGGCATTGCGGAAGCGCTGATTACGACGGCGGCGGGCTTGTTTGTGGCCGTGCCGGCAGTGGTGGCGTATAACCAGCTCACGGCGCGAATCAGGATCTTTGCCTCGGCCATCGACGATTTTTGCCGGGAGCTGCTGAACTCGCTGGAAGAGATTCCGGTGCGGACGGCTGCCGGGCCGCACGCGCGCCCCCTGACACCCGGAACCACGCCCGGGCCGAATTGCCGCGGGAGGCTGAACGTGGCGTTTACAAGTAGCAACGGCCAGATCCGGAGTTCGCTGGCGGACATCAACATTACGCCGCTGGTGGACGTGGTGCTGGTGCTGCTGGTGATCTTCATGATTACCGCGCCGGTGCTGCAGTCGGGGATTGAAGTGAATGTGCCCAAGACGCGGACGGTGAAGCAGATCACCGAGCAGCGGATGGTGGTGACGATCGACCACGATCAGCAGATTTTTCTGGGCGACCAGCCGATCAACATTCACGAACTGCCGCGGAGGCTGCAACAGGCGGGAACCGATCCGGCGCACCAGGTGATTTATCTGCGGGCCGACCAGACGGTGCCGTTTGGAGCCTTCGCGAGCGTGATGGATGCGGTGAAGCAGGCGGGAATTACCAACGTATCGATCGTGACCCAGCCGCTGGATACGAAGAGCGCGGCGGCGGGCGGAAATTGAGATTGAGCGGAGCTGGGTTTGAATTCGAAGATTCCCAGGTCTCAAGAGCGAGACCTGGGGCGCCCAGTGCGGGTTAGGCGAGAAGATGAACAGCATTCTGGAGGGCGCCGAGCACCTGGAACGGGAATTGACGCCGGAGCCGATTGCGGGGCCGGCGGCGGGCTCCTTTGTGCTGCACGGCTTGCTGGCCGCGGCCTTGGTGTTCTACGGGGTTCTGGGCGGGCTGTTTCATCACAATCTGTGGGGCAACCAGGGCGCCGGAGGCGCAATGCAGGTGAACCTGGTGAGCAATGCGCTGCCGCTGCCCAACAATCAGCCGATGAATCAAAATGTGCTGACCACGGAGACACCCAGCCAGGCGCCGGCTTGCCAAGCCCAAAGGAGCAGAAGGCAGTGGACGAGACGGCGATTCCGATCCTGGGCAAACAAGTGAAGCCGCAGGAGAAGACGACGCCGAAGACCCAGCAGCACCAGCCCCAGCCGAAGCAGGACAACCTGGCCCGCTACGGAGAGCAGACGGGAACGTCGATACAGCGGGCCATCCAGCCGCAAACCGGGACCAATGGGCCAACGGCGGTGGGCGACAGCGACTTTGCCAGCATGTTTGGGTGGTATGTGAACCAGATCAACATCAAAATGGCAAACAGTTGGTACAAGCAAGAGGTGGATCCGCGCACGCCCGAAGGGCGCCCGGGTTTATCTGGTTTTCGCGATTCACAAGGACGGGAGCCCCGGCAGTTTGCGGTTGGACCGGTCAAGCGGGAGCCCCACGCTCGACACTCGTGCCAGCGCGCCGTACAGCGCGTGGATACCTTCGGCGCACTGCCATCGGCATACAACCAGAGCACTCTGATGGTCTCCTATTACTGTGAATACTAACGTTTCAGCAAAACTCGGCGTCATCGAACACAGGCTCCGCAAGCGGGCGTGCTCACAGCCCATCCACTTTTCATCGGGAAGGTTTTCAGCAGGAAGGATTGTGAATCGCATGAAGGGATTTTTCATGAAGGGAATTATCCGGTTTCTGCCGCTCTTTCTGGTTTCCCTGGCATATTGGAGTTCGCCCGCGCTGGCGGCGCAGGACTGGGTGCACACCGGCACCAACCTGAGCAATCCGACCATTCGCATTGCGGCGGCGGACTTCAAGCCGGTGGGCGGCGATCCGCAGACCCCGGCGCTGAAGGCGGTGTTCGACGCCACGCTCTTCAACGACCTGGGCAACGCCGGGATCTTCGACCTGGTGTCGAAGAGCCTGGCTCCGCAGGCCATGCCGGGCTCGCCGCAGGAGATGGTACTGAGCCAGTGGTCGGCGGCGCCGGCCAACGCGGCGATGGTGGCCTTTGGTGCGCTCTCGGCGAGCAATGGGCGGCTGGTGGTGTACGGCTGGCTGTTCGACACCAGCAACAGCGCCAACCCGCAGGTGCTGGGCAAGCAGTACAACGAAGCGGCCAGCGAGGACATGGCGCGCACCGTAGCGCACCGGTTCGCGGATGAGATCATCGCCCGGCTGGGCGGCGGCATCAACGGGATCGCGGAGACCAAAATCTACTTTGTGAGCACGCGCAGCGGGTCAAAAGAGATCTGGGCGATGGATTACGACGGGCAAAACCAGCACCAGATCACCCACCTGGGCAGCATTTCGATGTCGCCGCGCATCTCACCCGATAACTCGCGAATTGCGTTTTCCATCGCTGGGCCGCGACGGATGGGCGATCCGCATGTATTCCCTCGACCTGGGCCGCATGGTGAGCTTTCCCGGAGGCTCGGCGGGAGGCAGCAATCTATCCCCGGCGTGGTCTTCCGACGGTACCAGGCTTGCGTTTTCGTCGTCGCGATCGGGAGACTCGGAGATTTGGGTGGCGGACGCGAGCGGAGGCAACCTGCACCGGGTTACCTCCCTGCCCGGACCCAACGTTGCACCGGTTTGGAACCCGCGCACCAACGCGCAACTGGCCTTTGTAGGCGGGCGCACCAGCGAACCGCAGATTTACACCATGGACCAGGACGGCGCCGAACATTCAGCGCCTGACCGACAGCGGCTATGCTGTCTCTCCGTCGTGGGCGCCCAGCGGCGGGTTGCTAACCTTCAGTTGGAATCGCAAGTATGGACCGGGCGATCCGGGCGGACAGGATATCTATGTGTTCGAGATCGCGAGCATGCACTGGCTGCAGGTGACGCACGAGTCGGGCAGCAACGACTTTCCGTCGTGGGCGCCGGATGGACGGCACATTGTTTTCCAGAGGACGATCGGCCAACACCCGCAGATCTGGACGATGCTGGCCGACGGCACGCATCAGCAGCAACTGACGCACGCGGGCGACAATTCGATGCCCAACTGGAGTTGGAAGTGAGCCGCGGAATTGAAGGGGAAACGGTGCGCGCCGTCACAGAGGGCAACATTCGTTCTGGCATGGTCTCGCAACGGTAAGGGATTGATGGGCTATGATTTTATGGTCGCCCGAATTCTGCGGCAGGTCGAGCCGGAGAGTGGAGGCATTGCGGTATGGCGGCTGTGCAAGGAGATAAGAAGGCCGAGCCGCCCGGATGAAGATTTTGAATTCTTGGGAAGGAGCACTAAATTGAAGATACGTCACTCGGATTCTTGTGCCTGTTGTCCTGCTTGCCGCCCTGATCGCTGTTGCAGGATGCAAGAAGAAGCAGCCACTACCGCCCCCGCAGGAGGCGCCGCCGCCGGCTAGCGATACCCGCGCCGACCGCACAACTGACCGCCACGCCGACGGTGATCACGGCCGGCGACCAGGTGCAGCTGACCTGGCGGACGACGGACGCCGACGTCAGTGTCGATCGACGGCTTCGGCGAAGTGCCTACCTCAGGCGTGAGGACGGTGACCCCGACCGCATCGACCACCTATCACCTGGTGGCACGCGGCGAGGGCGGCACGGCTGACGCTTCAGCGAGCGTAACCGTGAATGCTCCGCCGGCAGTGGTAGTGCCGTCGAACACGATGAGCGCGGAAGAAGAGTTCAAGGCCAACGTGCAGGACATCTTCTTCGACTACGACACCGATGCAATCCGCAGCGACGCGCAGGCCACGCTGTCGAAGGACGCCGCCTATCTGGTCGAGCCATCCAGACATCAAGATCGTGATCGGCGGCTACTGCGACGAGCGCGGCTCCGACGAGTACAACCTGGCGCTGGGCCAGCGGCGCGCCGACGCGGCCAAGAATGCGCTGGTGACGGCGGGCGTGGCGGCCACCCGGATCCGGGTGATCAGCTACGGCAAGGAGAAGCCGTTCTGCACCGAGTCGAACGAGGCAGTGCTGGCAGCAGAATCGCCGCGGCGGATTCTCGATGGATCGGTAAGACCGGTGAGAATCAGCCCAGCCAGGTAAGCGTTGGACCTGGGGTCTGTGGCGACCGAGTGCGGCAATCTCGATTTGAATGCGCGCGGCAGTTTCGCCGTTCGACGGGCTGCCGCGTTCTTGTTATGATGGATGAAGTATGCAGATAGCACGTACATTTCGCAATCGTCTTCTTGCGGCGGCAGTGTTTGCCATGGTTCTTGCTTCGGCGCCGGCGCCGGCACACGCGGTTTCGAAGGAGATCATCGAGCTGCAGACGCAGGTGCAGCAACTGCTGGACATGGTGCAGCGGCTGCAGTCGACGCTGGACACGCGCTTCGGCGTGCTGCAGAACCTGGCGCAGCAAACCGCGGACCAGGCCAAGCAGATGAGCGCGACGGTGAACGCCCTGCAGCAGAAGATGAACACGCAGAACGAAGCGGTGAACGGCAAGCTGGACACCGTCAGCGGCCAGGTGCAGTCGCTGAACGACTCGGTGGACGAGTTGAAGTCGCGCATCGCCAAGCTGGACAAGACGATCCAGGACATGCAGGCGCAGTTGCAGAACATCCAGACTCCGCCGCACGGCCGCCGGCGACGCCGAAGGGGCACCGGCTGGCGGGGGCGCATTGCCTGCAAGCGGTCAGCGGCTGGCCCCGGAGGCGGGCAGACGCCAAGCACGCCGGCCGATGAGCCAGACGCCGCCGCTGCAGGAGACCTTCCAGAGCGGCCTGCGCGACTTCAACGCCGGCAGGTACGACGTGGCCGCCGGGGAGTTTCAGGACGTGCTGCACTACTATCCGCTCGACGATCTGGCCGGCACCGCGCAGTTCTACCTGGGCGAGATTGCCTACCAGCAGAAGCACTATGACGATGCGGTGAATGCCTACAACGCGGTGCTGGAAGGGTTCAGCGGCAACCCCAAGGCTCCGGCGGCGCAACTGCACAAGGGACTGGCGCTGCTGGCGCTGAACAAGAAGGATGCGGGCATTCACGAGCTGCGCCTGCTCATCCAACGGCACCCGCGGACACCGGAAGCGGCGAGCGCGCGCAGCAAGCTGAACGGGATGGGCGTGCGGATCGCGGCTGCAAATAAGCAATGAACGATGCGCAGGAAGGAAAAGCCCCGCGGAATGCGGGGCTTTTCTGTTGGCGGGCGAATTCGGCGCCGACTGCGCTCAACCCATGGCGTGGGGATCGTTGCCGCCGAGGATGACGCTCTTGTGGTGGCGCACATCGGCGCCCTGCACCCAGAAGATCACGTCCTCGGCGATGTTGGTGGCGTGATCGGCCACGCGCTCCAGGCTGCGGCAGATCATCAGCGCATTCAGGGCCTGCGGAGCCAGGTGGCTCTGCTCTTCCATCACCTTGGTCAGCGCCTTGTAGGCGGCGCGGTTCATGGCGTCCACGGCGTCGTCCATGGTGAGCACGGAGCGGGCCATCTCGGCATCGGCCTCGATGAACGACTGCAGGCTCTTGCGCACCATCTCCGCGGCCAGCGACGCCATCCTGGGAATATCGACGGGCAGTTCGGCCACGGCCATCTGTTCCATGTTGCGCACGCGGTCGCTGATGCTCTTGGCGGCGTCGCCCACGCGCTCCAGGTCGGCGTTGATCTTGATGACGCTCAGGATGAAGCGCAGATCGATGGCCATGGGCTGTTCCATGGCCAGCAGGTCCAGCGCGGCCTGGTCGATGTCCCGCTCCAGGCGGTTGATGGCGATCTCGCTGCGGCTGACCAGGTCGCAGATGGACAGGTCGCGCACCCGGTAGGCCTCGATGGCGCGCTGGATGGCCTGCTCGGCCAGCCCGGCCATCACCAGCAGGTTCTCCTTCAGTTCCTCCAGACTTTGTTGAAAGCGTATGCGTGTCATCCGAACCTGCCTGTGATGTAATCTTCCGTGCGTTTGTCGCTGGGGTTGGTGAAGATCTTGTGGGTGGAGTCGAACTCCACCATGCGGCCGTTCAGGAAGAAGCCCGTCTTCTCGGCCACGCGGGCGGCCTGCTGCATGTTGTGGGTCACAATCACAATAGTGTACTGCGATTTCAACTGGAAGATCAGGTCTTCGATCTTGGAGGTGGAAACCGGGTCCAGGGCCGAGGCCGGCTCGTCCATCAGCAGCACCTCGGGGTCCACGGCCAGGGCGCGCGCGATGCACAGCCGCTGCTGCTGGCCGCCGGAGAGGCTGGCGCCGGATTTCTTCTTCAGCTCGTCCTTCACCTCGTCCCACAGCGCCGAGTTCTTGAGCGACCGTTCGACGATCTCGTCCAGCGCGCGGCGGTTGCTGTAGCCGTTCAGCTTCAGCCCCGCGGCCACGTTGTCGTAGATGGACATGGTGGGAAAGGGATTGGGCCGCTGGAAGACCATGCCCACGCGGCGGCGAATCTCCACCGGCTTGGCGTCCTTGTAGATGTCCAGGTCGCCGATGCGCACCGTGCCGGTGACCCGCGCAATGGGATTGGTCTCGTGCATGCGGTTCAGGCAGCGCACAAAGGTGCTCTTGCCGCAGCCCGAGGGGCCGATCAGCGCCGTGGCATGGTTGGCCGGAATGTTCAGATTGATGTCCTGCAGCGTGTGATTGGTTCCGTACCACGCATTCAGGTTGGTTACCTCGATGCCGACGCCCACTTAGCTCGCCCCCTTCAAAACGCCGCGGCTGGTCACGTAGCGCACCAGCGAAACCGCAAGCACAATCAACACAATCAAAACCAGCGCTCCCGCCCACGCCAGCCGGTGCCAATCGTCGTAGGGGGAGAGCGCGTAGACATAAATCTGCAGCGGCAGCGCGGCGATGGGCTGGTTCAGGCTGAGCTCCAGAACTGATTGCCCAGGGCGGTAAAGATCAGCGGAGCGGTTTCGCCGGCCACGCGCGCAAAGGCCAGCATGCAGCCGGTAATGATGCCCGGCGAGGCCGTCTTGACGGTAATGGACAGCACCGAGCGCCAGTTGGGCACGCCCAGCGCCAGGGCCGCTTCGCGCACCGCGTGGGGCACCATCAGCAGCATCTCTTCGGTGGTGCGGCAGACGGTGGGGATCATCATGATGCCCAGCGCCACGCCGCCCGAGAAGGCCGAGAAGTGCCCTGTGAACGGAACCACCGACTCAGCGAGTAGGCATAGGCCGCAATGCCCATCACGATGGAGGGAACGCCGTTGAGCACATCGGCGGTAAAGCGCACCGCATTGGCCAGTTTGGTTCCGCGCCCGAACTCGGCCAGAAAGATGCCGCCGCCAATGCCGATGGGAACGCCGATCAGAGCTGGCCAGGGCCAGCAGAATTGCGGAGCCCAGGATGGCGTTGGCCATGCCCCCGCCAGTCTCGCCCACCGGCTTGGGAATCTGGGTAAAGAAGTCCAGATTCAGCGAACTGGCGCCCTTGTAAACCAGATAGACGAAGATGGCCACCAAGCGGCGCTACGACGACCAGCGTGGCCAGGATCGCCAGCCCCGTGACCGGCCATCGGTCAGCGTCCGCATCCTGGACCGCAATTTCAAGTGCGTCGATACTCACCGCAATCTCCTCAGGCTCACTCGAGTCTGCCTCAATGCACCTGCGCGGCGCTCCCCGCGTCACCGCCCAGATCAGCAGCTGGGCCAGGGCATTCACGATGATGGTCACGACAAACAGCGCCAGCCCGATCTCAGTCAGCGCGCTCAGATGCATATCGCCCACCGCCTCGGCATATTCGTTGGCAATCACCGACGCCATCGAGCTTCCATTGGAGAGCAGCGAGCGGTGAATCTCCGGGCTGTTGCCGATCACCATGGTCACGGCCATGGTCTCGCCCAGCGCGCGCCCCAGGCCCAGAATGATGGCGCCCACGATGCCGATGCGCGCATTGCGCAGCACGCCCATGCGGATCATCTCCCAGCGGGTGGCGCCCAGCGCCAGCACCGCCTCGCGCTGGGAGTGCGGCACCGCGGTCATCACCTCGCGGGTAAGCGAGGAAATGATGGGCAGAATCATGATGGCCAGAATCACGCCGGCGGAAAAATAGCCCAGGCCGGTGGGGTTGTCGTCGTTGAAGAAGCCGGTCCAGCCCAGCCCGTGAATCAGCAGCGGATTTACGTGCTCCCGGAGCAGCGGCACCAGCACGAAGACCGCCCAGAACCCGTAAATGACGCTGGGAATGGCGGCCAGCAGTTCGGTGAGAAAAGCCAGCGGGACCGCGCAGCACCCCGGGGCACATCTCGGTGAGAAAGATGGCCAGGCCGACAGCGAGCGGCACCGCCATCAGAAGCGCAAGAAACGAAGAAACCAGCGTGCCGTAAACAAAGGGCCGGGCGCTGAACAGCTCGTTCACCGGATCCCAGTACACTGTGAGGTGCGTATCGGGATCGGTAAAGGCCTTGTAGAAGAAGGCAAACCCGAACTTGTGCAAACTTAGCTGCGACCGCTCGAACCAGCTCAAGAGCAATCAAGCACAACGATGGCGAAGATGCTCAGCGCGCACAGCAGCATCAGCCAGGAAAACGCGCGATCGGTCAGCGCCGAGTTTCCGCGCGAAAGCAGGAAGCCGCGCACCGCCGAAACATCCGCGGAAGGAGTCTCGTCCGGCGCCTGGCCGTTCGGGGATGTCGGGTTCCGGCTGAAATTGAGCCTGGGAGATACGTATTTCCGGCACGTTGGCGTTCACCAAGAACGTAGGCTACCGGGCAAATATGAACAGGAGGTTACAAGTGTGCTAAATCAAGCGCATAGAACGAGAAAAATCCTGCCCAGGGAAGGGCCGGGACAGGCCGTGGCAGGTTCAGGTCGTGAAGATGTTCCTGCAAGGGCCCCAGTATCGGCTAAGCTGGAGAATTGGTAACCGGAAGGCCTGAATCATGCGCCCTGTTTTCGGAGTTCTCGCCGTTGCACTCGCAGTCCTGACCGTTCACGCCCAAAATCAGGGCCAAACCACTGCCCAGACCGGCGGGCCGGACGGGATGCGCCGGGATTGGCGGGCTTTGTGGGTCACACATCCAACCGCTCCGCTGCGGGAGCCGCTGGTGCTGCACTTCCGGCGCGCGCTGGTCCTGGGGGCCGTGCCGGCCAGTTACCTGGTGCGGGTGAGCGCGGACAATCGGTTTGTCTTGTATGTGAACGGGCAACGGGCGGGCGACGGGCCGGCGCGGGGCGACCTGGCGCACTGGCGCTACGAGCGGTTCGACCTGGCGCCGATGCTGCACGCGGGCAAGAACCTGGTCACCGCGACGGTGTGGAACTGGGGCATCTTTGCGCCGCTTGCGCAGATGAGCGACCGGACGGCGTTTCTGCTGGAGAGCGAGGCTACAGGCGGCGAGATTCGATCAGCACTCCGGAGGGCTGGCAGGTGGAGATCGAGGCAGGCCACCGGGCGCTGGATCGCAGCTCAGTGGACCTGAAGACGTACATGGCCGCGGGTCCGGGAGAGGAGATCAATGCGGCGCTTTACGACTGGGACTGGCAATCGGAATCCGATTCGAGCTCGAACTGGGTTGCCGTGGCCACGCCGATGCGGGACAGCATTTATGCGGGCGTCAACAAGGCGCGCTCGGCCGAGAGCGACGGCGACGATTCCTGGGGGCTGGTGCCGGACACGCTGCCGCACATGGCGTATGAGCCGGCCAGCGCGGGCGAGGCGGTCAGAGTGGGTGTTGTGAGCACAGAAGCGGTCGGGGGAGCAGCCGCGCCCGAGCTGCACCAGTTCCCTGGCGCCCCGGTGACAGTGCCTGCAGGAAGCCATGCGCACATCCTGCTGGACCGCAAGACGCTGACCACCGCCTATCCGATTCTGACCGTCTCCGGCGGCAAGGACGCGCAGATCTGGCTTACCTACTCCGAGGCTCTCTACGACAAGGATATGCACAAGGGAGACCGCGACGATGTGGGCGACCGCACGGCGCGCGGGCTGAAGGACGGCTTTCTGCCCGATGGCGGAGCGCACCGCGTCTTCGAGCCGCTGTGGTGGCGGACCTGGCGCTATCTCGATCTGGAGATCCAGACGGGCGCAGAGCCGCTGAAACTGGAGTCGCTGGAGGCGCGTTTTACAGCTTATCCGTTTGAAGAGCGGGCGACGTTCGAATCTCCCGACGCAGAACTGAAGAAGATTTGGGAGATCAGTTGGCGGACGGCGCGGCTGGACGCGCATGAGACCTACATGGACACGCCGTACTACGAGCAGCTCCAGTACGTCGGCGATACGCGCATCCAGGCGCTGATCTCCTACGCGGTGGCGGGGGACGACCGGCTGGCGCGACAGGCGATCGAGGCGTTCGACGACTCGCGCTTCCCGGATGGAATCACGCGCAGCCGCTATCCGAGCTCGCTGGCGCAGACGATTCCTACGTTCTCGCTGCTCTGGGTCGGGATGGTGCGCGATTACTGGATGTACCGGACCGATCCGGCTCCGGCGCGGGCGGCGCTGCCTGGAACGCGCACGGTAATGGACTGGTTTGCCGGCTACGAGCAGCCGGACGGCCTTCTGAAGCAGCTTCCCTGGTGGAGCTTTATTGACTGGGTTCCTTCAGGCACGATTCCCACCTACGACGCGAAGGGCGAGTCGTGCGTGACGACGCTCGAGTACCTGGGAGCGCTGGAAGATGCCACGGCTCTGGAAAGAGGGCTGGGCGATCCGCTGCGGGCGACCCGCTACCAGGCCCGCGCCGCGCACGTGCGCGCCGGCCTCTACAACCAGTGCTGGAACGCCGGGCGGGGGCTGCTTGCCGACACGCCGGAGCGCAAGAGCTTCAGCCAGCAGGCCAACATTCTGGGCGTGCTTTTGGACGTTGTTCCGAAGGAACAGCAGCGGGAAGTGCTGCGGAAAATGCTGGCCGTGGAGCCGGGAACCACGCCCGACGGCGTTCTGAGCGCGTCGTACTATTTCCGCTTCTACCTGGCGCGGGCGCTGGAACATGCCGGCATGGCGGACGACTACCTGAATTCGATCGAACCCTGGCGAAAGATGCTGGCGCTGCACTTCAGCACCTGGCCGGAGGTTCCCGGCGACACACGCTCTGACTCGCACGCGTGGACCGCGCATCCGATCTACGATCTGCTGACGCTGGTGGCGGGCATTGAGCCGGCCAGTCCCGGATTTGCCACGGTGCGGATTGCGCCTCACCTGGGCGCGCTGCCCTCGCTGACGGCTACTTATCCGCATCCCGAGGGAACCATACGGGTGGAGTACACACGCGAGGGTGCGGGACTGAACGCAACCGTGATCCTGCCCGGTAAGCTGAGCGGCAACTTCGTCTTCAATGGCAAAGTATGGGCGCTGAAACCGGGGGTGAATGCGATTCAGGCGCGGTAGGGAAACGGCCGCGCCCGTCTTCAGATTCCACCCTTGCCGCAAGAACAAAGACGCGACTAGGATGGGGTACCCAGGTGAGCAAATGGAAAATCGATGTAGTAGAGGGGAAACAATGGTTTACCCATGGAAGAAAACGTGCTAAAACTCCTACATGGCAAAGAGTAAGAGGCTGGGGCCGCCAGGACACGTAAATCTGAGAATGCTCGCCGAGCATTTGAAGCTTTCGCAGACGACGGTGTCCCTGGTTCTGAACAACTCGCCCTCGGCCAGGTCGATTCCGCAGGAGACCCGGAAGCGGGTGAAGGAAGCGGCCGAGCGGCTGAACTACCGGCCCAACTACTTTGCGCGGTCGTTGCGGCAAAGCAAATCGATGAGCGTGGGGGTTCTGGCGCCGGACCTGAGCGAGGGTTACTTCACGCGCGTAATGAGCGGGGTGGTGGAGGAGCTGACCGCGGCCCACTATTTCTATTTCACCGCATGCCACGATTGGAAGCCGGAGCTGATCGAGCAGTATCCGCGCATGCTGGTGGAGCGGGCCGTGGACGGTTTTCTGCTGCTGAACACGCCCGTGGACCAGATTGCGGTGCCGGTTCCGGTGGTGGCGATCTCATCCCATAGCGCGGCTGAGAATGTGACCAACATCGTTCTCGATCATCACCTGGCCGTCGAACAGGCGCTTGCCCACCTGTACGCTCTGGGGCACAGGCGGATCGCATTCATGCGCGGACCGCGCGCCATTCCCGATTCAGAGTTTCGCTGGGAGGCCATTCAGCAGGTGGCCAGGGAGATGGGCCTCAGGCTCGATCCGGCACTGGTCATCCGCATCGACTCCGCGGGGTGGTCGATGAAGACCGGATACCACCCGATGGCGCCGGAGATCGGCTACAAACCCATGCATGCGCTGCTCGAAAAGACGCGCGACTTCACGGCTATCTTCTGCTTCAACGATATTGCGGCGATCGGCGCCATCCGGGCGCTGAAAGACGCCGGCCTTACCGTGCCCGGAGACGTTTCAGTGGTTGGCTTCGACGATATCCAATCGGCGGCTTACTCGACGCCGTCGCTGACCACCGTGCGCCAGCCGTTGACCGAGATGGGCAAGCGCGGCGCGCAGGTGCTGCTGGAACGGATTGCCAACCGCGAGAAGGAGTTTCCCGCGGAGATCGTAATGAAGCCGGAACTGGTGATCCGTGAATCCACGGGAGCCGCTCCGGGAAAACCGCAGGCCTGAACGGCCACAGTGCGCCCCATGTTCAGCGGATATTTGCATTTCCAGCAGCGAGCACGTAAACTTGTGCTGCACGGAAACAGGTGCAACTATGAAAACCAACATCACGTTGAAAATTGAGGCGGATCTGCTGCGCGAGGCTCGGGTTCTTGCCGCGCAGGAAGGCTCATCCGTCAGCGCCTTGCTCGCCGCCCGGTTGGAGCAGGTTGTGCGCGAGCGTAAGGGATACAACCGGGCGCGCCGAAGCGCCCTGGCGCGGCTGCGGACGGGCTTCGATCTGAGCTGGACACCCGCTCGCTCGCGGGATGAGTTGCATGAGCGATAAGTGCTTTGTCGATACCAACATTCTGGTGTACGCGCATGCCGCTCCACCGGAGTCAAACATCAGCGTGCACAGATCCTGATAGAACAGCTCTGGAATTCGGGCAAGGGTGTGCTAAGTACGCAGGTTTTGCAAGAGCTGTGCATCAATCTTCGCCGCAGGGCGGGCAACCCTCTGCCGATGGATGAGGTCCGCCTTCTGATCCGCGAGTACTCTACCTGGGAGGTGGTCACGAACACTCCCGAATCGGTCCTCAAGGCGCTGGACATTGAGATGCGTTATAAAACTTCCTTTTGGGATGCACTCATCCTTCAGGCTGCCGATGATGCGGGCACATCGATCCTCTACTCCGAGGATTTGGCAACCGGACAACACTATGGGGCAATTCAGGTTGTAAACCCGCTGATCGATCCCGTGACGCCGTAACAGAAGCCAAGGTTTCAAAAGCGGGAGGTGAGGCGCCCGGCCAGTCAGGAACAGACGGATTCAAGCCAGCGGCTGATATAGACCTGGGCGTGGGCTTCGCCGCAGTAGTGGCGTGCGTGGGGCGCATCGGCGGCTTCCCTGGTCCATTTGAAGACCGTCAGTTGCGCGTCGCTGCAGTGGATCACAACCCAGCGATTCGGATTGTCGCTTTCCCTGCCGCAAATCTCACAACGATAAATCTTATCGATCATTGCCCGACCTCCCAAACAGAGTTTCGGTTCATTTAAGCCGCAGCCTCCAACGCTCTCGCTCAGAGTACACGAGCAGACCCTTGCCGAGTCAGATGCACCCCTCTCCGGAAATGCTTCATGGTATGCTGCAGTCGAGATGTGCGGGGTAATGTGCATCATGGCTCCATTTTTTCTGCGCGAACAGTCCAATGGTAGTCTTTGGTCGCGCCCAAGCAGTAGAGAAAGCGGAGGCTCACATGGCAAACGACATCAGGAGGCGGATGGCTGTCCTGGCGGCCCTTCTTTTTGCGTGGGGAGCGATGTCATTTGCCCTTGACCGGGCAACGCTCACTGGCAAGGTTACCGACGCATCCGGCAAGCCGCTGGAACACGCCACGGTGCTCGTGTACCACGCGGGAGAGAAGAGGGGTTACAGTACGTTTTGCCCAAGTTGCTACGCCGACTGTGGCAAGCGGGCCGTCACTAACGCCGGCGGAGCCTTTGCCATTAATGGGCTCAGCCGCGACCTATGGTTCGAACTGCTGGTCGTCCGCAGCGGATACACGCCCGCGTTCGTGAAACGGGTCGACCCTTTGCAGGGACCAGCGCCAACCGCGGCGCTTAAAGTGCGTACGCCGGTTGACGACCCCAGCCGGGTGGTCCGCGGCCGGGTGGTAGACCCGTACGGCGACCCGATGCGCGATGCAGTGGTGACGCCATTTGCCATCCTCGTAGGACAGGGCCCCACGACCATGTACGGAACGCCCCCGGGTCTCGATCCCATCGCGGCAACCGACGACAAAGGGGAGTTCGAGATCGCTTATACCGAATCCGTGTCCAGAATGGCGCTTATTGTGGAAGCTCGCGGCATGGCTCCGAAGTTCATCATCCTGCCAACCGGATCTGTGCGCCAAAAGGTAAAGGTGTCCCTTGGCTCCCTCGTCCGGGGCCGCGTGGTGGAAAATGGCAAGCCCGTCGCCGGCGTTGAGGTTGGGCTGCGTCCCAAAGTTTCGTGGACTGGGAAGGGGAACTTCGACATAAGCGGAAGCCCCTATGACGAGATCCGGATCGGCACCCGAGAGGACGGCTCGTTTGTCATTGCCGGCGTCCCCGCTCCGGAGGAATGGAACATCTATGGCAAGATGGAGTCAATTGCCTCGCGGGGCGCCACCGACCCCGTCGCGCTTGCAACAACTCGCGACGGCCGGGAGGTGAATGTCGGCGACCTCTCTATCAGGCACGGGTACCGTCTGCAGGGCAAGGTGAGTCTCAGCGATGGCAAGACAATTCCGGATGGGATGCGGGTGTCCATCAGTTCTGATCGAACCTCGGATACCCAATCCGTCATACTACCCGCTGATGGCAGCTTTGAATTCTCTGGTTTGGCCGCAGGTAACTACTCTGTATGGTCGAGCGTTAAAGGCTACGAGAGACCAAAAGACAGAGCCGATCTCAAGGCCTCTGTCAGTCACGATGTGGATAGCTTCGATGTTGTTCTCGATCCGGTCAGCGCGGCTTCAACTCGGCGTTGACCCGATCAGTTCCCGACTTGCTCGGGGGCTCCTACTCGAGCATCTGCAGGTCCAGCGGTTCCTCAATCAGGCAATCCATGGTGCGAATGACGGCGAGGGCGCGCTGCATGGCTGAAGACTTGCAGGGCTCGACAGTGACCACGAAGGGCAACGCGTGCTGGGGATAGCCGGGCTTTTGCACAATGGCGCGAATGTTGATGCGTTCCTTGGCGAGCGCGCCGGTTATCTCGGCCACGATGCCTGGACGGTCGACGACGGTGAAGCGGATGTAATGGGGAACTTCGAATTCCGCGCCCAGGCGCGCGGGCACTGAGGGAATCTCGACGCGGCGGGAATCGTGGGCCAGGGCGAGCAGATCGCTGACCACGGCAACCGCGGTGGGATGTCCGCCGGCGCCGTGACCGGAGAAGACCACATCGCCGCCGAAGTGGCCGGTGAGGATGACCATATTCTCAGTTCCTCGCGACCAGGCCAGGGGTGAATGGAGGTCGACGAGCATGGGCCCGACGGTGGCGGCGACGCGGCCCTTGGCCTGCTGAGCGCGCGCTACCTGGCGGATGGTGCAGCCCAGGTCGCGGGCATAACTGAAGTCCACGGCCGAGACCGAAGTGATGGATTGAGGCACAATCTCTTCGGGATCGACGACCACGCGGAGCGCCAGCCGCATGAGAATGGCGAGCTTGGAGCGGGCGTCGAATCCGCCCACATCTTCGGTGGGGTCGGCCTCGGCATAGCCTTTGGCCTGCGCCTCTGCCAGCACGGTTGCGTACTCCGCGCCATTCTCCATCTTGCTGAGGATGAAGTTGCAGGTGCCGTTCAGAATGCCTTCCATGCGCTCGATGCGATCGCCGGCGAGGCCCTGCTCCAGGCCGGGAATGACGGGAATGCCGCCGGCCACGGCGGCGCCATACATCAGGTGCCCGCCTTTGGCCGCGGCCAGGCGTTCAAGATCGACGCCGTGATAGGCGATCAGCTTCTTGTTGGCGGTGACCACGCTCTTGCCGGCTTCCAGGGCGCGGCGCACCCAGCCGGCCGCGGGGTCGAGACCGCCGGCCAGCTCCACGATGACGTCCACATCCGAGGCCAGCACGGCATCGGCGTTCTCGCTCCACACAACATCGGCGGGCGTCCAGTCGACGCGCTTGCGGGCCACGCCGCGGTTGAAGATGTGGGTCAGCTCCAATCCCTGAGGCTTCGATTCCACCAGAATCCGCGCCACGGAACTGCCTACCGTACCAAAGCCGAAAAGCGCAATGCGCAATGGACGCCGGACAGATGAGTTCTGCGCAGACGCAACGGAATGCTGGAGCGACGATGCGGAAGCTTGCACTTTAGACACCTTGAATTCCTTTGACCTGAATCGGCGGGATGAAGATACCGAATGCTTCGATGATAAATGACCGGGTGGCGACGAACCGAAAGCGAGAAGTTGCGGTGCTTTGAGATGGACTTCGGTTCGTGTAGCATCAAAACCAGATGCGGCGCGGGACTTCAATCTTCCTGGTACTGTTCTTCGGGCTGTGGCCCCTGACGGCGACACTCGAAGCCGGCGACGATTCGCGGCTGCCGCCCTGCTGCCGGCGGCACGGAGCGCACCACTGCGCCATGGCCATGCGGGTGGCGGCGATGATGGCGCAGGCAGCGTCCGGCTCCACGCCTTACGTTACCGCGCCGATGACCTGCCCGCTGTTCCCTGGATTCACGGCGGGGCCTTCAACACCGGCATATGGGCTGGCCGCGTCGCCAGCGAACCTGCCCGTTCTACTGGCTCAACCGCACTCGCCCGCCGCCGGCCGCGCCGATGCCCCGATAAGTCCGATTCGCACTCGCGCCGGGCGTGGACCTCCTGCTTTGACCCTGAGCTGAAAACTTCGTTGAAAACCGCGGCCCCTGTTCTAAGGGGCGAGGGGCCCAGCCCTTTCCCTGGCTGAGCAGACCATTCTGTGCATTGCGTCCAAGGAGGATTCGTCTCGGTACCGCGTGGTCTGATTTCAACGCGTCCCCATTTCTCGCCGGCATTGCGCGCCGCAGTCTTTGCGTAGGGACGCTTGTCTGCGTTTGAGTCAGCTTTTCCCCGGAGGTTCTTTCATCTATGCGGTTTCATTCTTCTTTTGTGGCCGCGGCTCTGCTGGCCGCTTCCCTTCCCGCATGCGCGACAGTATTCGCAACCGTGCATGGAGTGGTCCACGATCCCGAACACCGGCCTATCGCGGGCGCGGAAGTCAAGCTTCAAGCTGCCGATTCCGACTTCGTGCTGCAGGCCGCGACCAACGCCGAGGGCGCATTCGAACTGACACAGGCGCCGATCGGCGTCTACCGCTTGACCGTTGCCGCACCCGGCTTTGCCACCGTGACACAGACATTAACTTTGACTTCCGGCACCAACCCTGTTTTACACATTCCACTCGCCGTCGGCGCGGCCACGCAATCGGTCATCGTCCATGGAACTGCGAGTTCGGCCGATACTGTGACGCCGGCCACGCTTATTACGCGAGCGATGATCGAGGAGACGCCGGGCGCCAGCCGCACCATCGGCATGGAGATGATCACCGACTACGTTCCCGGCGCCTACATGACGCACGACATGCTGCACATGAGAGGCGGACACCAGACCAGCTGGCTGATTGACGGGGTAGCGATTCCAAACACCAAGATTGCATCGAACGTAGGGCCGCAGATCGATCCCAAGGACATCGACTCCATGGAAACGCAGCGGGGCAGTTACGCTGCCGATGTGGGCGACCGCACGTATGGAGTCTTCGACGTGTTGCCGCGCAACGGCTTCGAGCGCGACCGCGAGGGCGAATTGCTGCTGTCGGCGGGGAACCTCTACGCGGGCGAGACGCAGCTCTCACTCGGCAACCACACCGAAAAGACCGCTTGGTACGCGAGCCTCAACGGTTCGCGCGCCAACTACGGTCTGGCCACTCCGGTAAACGGGATTTACCACGATGCCACCAACTCCGAGAGCGCTTTTCTGTCGCTGATTCGCAACCAGACGGCAAAGGATCAAGTGCGGCTGAATGCGCAGTATCGACAGGATTATTTCGAGATCCCCTACGACCCCGACCAGAACGATTGGGAGCAGGCCAGCCAGTATTACGAGTCGTACGGCTTGCGCGACGGGCAGACCGAGCGGGATTCGTTTGCGATTCTGGACTGGACGCACACGCTCTCGCCCAGGGCGCTGGTTTCCGTAGCGCCGTTCTACCACTTCAACCAGGCCGACTACGACTCGCCAAATACCGACTATCCGGTGGCGACAACATGGCACCAGAGGTCAAACTACGTGGGCGCGCAGCTCGACGCGCGCGTGGACGCGGGGCCGAACAACTTCTCGGGCGGGATGTACACGTTCTACCAGGATGAACACGACCTGTTCGGCCTGGTAATCAACGACCAGAGCTATGGGTCGAACAGCGTTCCCAACACCGAGGCCCAATCAAACGCCGGGCTGGCTGAGTTTCATGTTTCGGATCATCTGCGCGTAGGTCAGTACATCACTCTGCTGGGCGGGATGCGGTTTTCGTTTTACCACGGCGGATTCAACGAGAGCGCCAACTATCCGCGCATCGGCGCGACGGTGCGGATTCCCCGGCTCAACTGGGTTCTGCGCGGATCCTACGGGCACTTTTTCCAGCCCGCGCCGATCGAGACTGTTTCCAACCTTTTTCTCAACTACGTGACCAGCCAATCCGGCGAGAATGCATTTGTGCCGCTGCCTTCCGAGCGCGACGAGGAGCACCAGTTCGGCATTCAGATTCCTTACCGGGGATGGATGCTGGATGTGGACACGTTCAAGAATCGCGTGAACAACTTTCTGGACCACTCCAACGTAGGCGAATCGAACATCTATTTCCCCATCGCGGTGGATGGAGCGCTGGTGCGGGCGTGGGAGATGACCTTGCGTTCGCCGGAGCTGGCGCGGCTGGGCCAGTTTCACCTGAGCTACTCGAACCAGATCGCCGAGCAGCGCGGAAATGTTATCGGCGGGTTTGCGTGCAGCGATCCCAGCGATCCGGCCTGCAACCTGGGCTTCAACTACACGCCCGTGGACCACGACCAGCGCAACACGCTGAACACCGGCTTCACGGCCAATTTGCCCGCGCACACCTGGTTTGCTACCAATGTTTACTACGGGTCCGGGTTTACGAATGGGCTGGCAGGATCGGGCCAGGGACCTTACCAGGGAGACTATCTGCCCGTGCATACGACCTTCGATGTGTCGGCGGGGCATGCGCTGGGAGAACGATGGAAGCTGTCGGCCTCGATCCTGAACGTGACCAATCACCGCGTGCTGCTTGACAACTCAATCACCATCGGCGGGTTCCACTACAACGATCCGCGGATGATTTCGGCGGAGTTGCGCTACCGGTTCCATTTTTGAGGAATTATGAGGATGGAATTTGCAGATTTAATCCACGATCCAGCTATCATGAAATCCATGGCGAATGTTTTTGAGAAACTCAATTTGAAAGACGGACAGGAGATGGTGGTGCTGAACGCGCCGGCGAGCTTTGAGGCGGAGCTTGCACGGCTGCCGGTGATGACGATTCACCGCCATCTTGAATCGGTTGCCGAGACAGGATTTCTGCTGGCTTTTGTGACCCGCAAGAGCGAAGTGGACGCGCTGGCAGCACAAATTGCAGCGCGCGCTAAAGGCGACGCCATCGTGTGGTTTGCCTATCCCAAGGGAACTTCGAAGAAGTATAAGTGCGATTTCAACCGTGACAGCGGATGGGACGCACTGAATAGCGCCGGGTTTGAAACCGTGCGCGCCGTCGCCATCGACGAGGACTGGACGGGGCTGCGGTTCAGGCGTGCGGAGTACATCAAGGCGCGGCAATAGCGAGCCGGCGGCCACGGCAAGCCCACCCTTAGAGCCTGTCCAGGAAGTCTGAAAAGACCGCGGAGATAAGAGGAAAGAACATCCCTCAGGGGCTAAAGCCCAACTCATTTTGCTGGATTTATGTACGGGCTGAAGCCCGTACCCTTCACCGAAATCCAAGTTCCTGGACAGATGCTTAGCGGCAAGAGTAAAGAAGCAGGCTCTTCGACTACGCTTCGCTTCGCCCAGAACGACGGGCGAGGACGGGCGCCCGTTTTTTATCTCACTTACAACCGAAAAGCAGGAGGAACACCAATGCAGATTACACCCGCACCATTGCGCCCGGCGCAGGCTGAGGTCCATCGCGCCGCGCACGACCAGGATCTGATCGAAGTTCCCAAGCGCGCCAGGCTTGACCGGGAGGCCGAGGGGAAAAGAGAACAGAAGCCCTCTCCAGCGGCGAGCGGCCCTGCGCGGATTTGAACAGGAGACAGAATTCAGGCAATGCGATAGCGGCAGGTCTTATTGAACCTGAAACAACCCCGGCAGTACTTCTCCAGCCTTGCCCTCGACGACATGGGTGAAGGCGGAAGCGTTCAGCGGCGTTTCCGGCCCGACGTAGACGGTGCGGGCTCCGCCCAGCCTGGCCCAATGAACGAAGTTGGCGGCAGGATAGACGGAGCCGGAGGTGCCGACGACCAGCATCAGCGTGGCTTTAGCCATCTCTTCCTGGATGCGATCCATTTCGAGGGGAATCTCGCCGAAGAAGACGATGTGAGGACGCAGGCGGCCTCCACAAGGGCAGCGGCCGACCTCCGCAAGGCTGGAATAAATGGCGTGGTCTTCGACTGGCGGCAGGCCACAGTCGCGCTCGCAATGGGCTTTGGTCAGTTCGCCGTGCATGTGGACGAGGCGAACGGAGCCGGCGCGTTCGTGCAGGTCGTCCACGTTCTGGGTGCAGAGAAAGAAGCGGTCGCCGATGCGCTTCTCAAGTTCGGCAAGCGCGAAGTGGGCCGGATTCGGCTGGGCCTTTGCTCCCGCTGCGCGGCGCGCGGAGTAGAACTGCCACACCAGCGCCGGATTGCGCTCCCAGGCATCGGGAGTGCACACGTCCTCGATTCGATTGCCTGCCCATAATCCATCTTCGGCACGAAATGTGGGCAGCCCGCTCTCGGCGCTGATGCCGGCGCCGGTGAGGACGAAGACGCGGTCGGTGGGGGAGATGGAAATGGCGGTCATGATGACGTTTCCTTAGCTTTTAGCTGCTAGCTCTCAGCTTTCAGCTCTCAGTTATCAGCTTTCCCAGCGCATCTGGGGCTGATCGTTGGCTCACTGCGAAAAGCCAGCCTTGTCACGGCAGAGCTAGAGGCTAGAAGCTAGCAGCTAAAAGCTGTCTTTCACGGCTCTAAAAGGATCTTGCCCGTGGTTTTGCGCCCTTCCATGTCGATCTGCGCCTGGGCTGCATCGGCAAGCGGATAAATGTGCTCGGTGCGGAGCTTGAGTTTTCCGCTTGCGGCCCATCCGAGCACGTCGCCTGCGCGCTGCTCGAGCTCGGCGCGGGTGGCTACATAATGCCACAGGGTGGGGCGGGTGACGAACAGCGATCCCTTTCCCGCAAGCTGGATCAGGTCGAAGGGCGGGACCGCGCCGCTGGAGGCGCCAAAAAGGGCCAGCAGGCCACGGGGCCTGAGGCAGTTGAGGCTCTGCTCGAAGGTGGTTTTGCCGACCGAGTCGTAGACCACATCCACACCCTTGCCGCCGGTGAGGCGCTTGACCTCAGCCTCGAAGTCCTGCTCGGCGTAGAGAATCACCTCGGAGGCGCCTGCCTCGCGGGAAAGTTCGGCCTTGGCGGACGTGGAGACGGTGGTGATAACGCGGACGCCAAGCCGCTTTGCGATCTGGGTAAGCAGCAGGCCCACGCCGCCTGCGCCGGCGTGCACCAGCGCCGTGTCTCCAGCCTTGAGCGGGAATGTCGAGTAAGCGAGGTAATGGGCGGTCATTCCCTGGAGCATGGCGGCGGCAGCCTGCTCGGGAGTGAGGCCGGCCGGGACCTTGACCAGTTGCGCGGCAGGTACGAGGGCATACTCGGCATAGCTGCCCAGCACCGCGACCGAGGCCACCAGATCGCCGGCCGTGAATCCAGTTACGCCCGGACCGAGTTCCTCGACGGTTCCCGCCGCCTCGCTGCCCAGCGTGAGGGGAAACGAGGCCTTGTACTGGCCCTTGCGGAAGTAGATTTCGATGAAGTTGACGCCGGTGGCCTCGACGCGGAGCAGCACCTGCCCGGGGCCGGGATGGGGAATGGGCAAATCGGCCAGTTGAAGAACCTCCGGCCCGCCCGTTTCGTTAATCTGGATGGCTTTCATATCAGGGTAAGAATGAACCCTCAGGGTGGGGTGGGGCAAGCCCCGCTTGGGCCTCGACAGAAATGACGCTGACTTGTTCAGTTTGGGTGAGCCCGAGTGAAGAGGCATCTTTCCCGAGCTCGCTTACCCCGTCAGCTTGGCGCTGGCCAGACGATTCAAGCTGATGCCCTGGTCGGCTGCTTCCAAGGCAAGCGCCCGATGCACATGAGGAGGAATGCGGACGCGAAACTGGCCGCTATAGTGCTTCTCAGCCAGCGGCGTGGGCGGAATCTCGCCGTTGGCTCTCATGTCGGCCACCACTCCGGCGACAACCTTGCGGATGCCCGTCAGCGCCGACTCAGGAGACGCCGCCAGCCAGCTTAGCGAGGGGAACTCCGCACAGAGGGCCAGATACTCCTTGTCTTCCGGCGACCAGGTGACACGATAGGTGTAATGGTCGAGACTCTTGGGGCTCATTCGGGTTCCTCCATTGCTTCCTCTTGGTCTGACTTGCCTATCTCCTCCAACCTGTCGAGGAGGATGGTACCAATAATGGAACCATCATGCAAGCAGATTCCTGTGGGACGCATGAGCCGGAACCGAATTGAGCCTGAAAAAAGTCGAAACCCCGCCCGGACGACCGGACGGGGTTTGGATCTTCCATTCCCTATTCCCTGTTCCCTGCTTTTGGGCTAGAAGTTGTCTTCCTTGCTCTCCGACAGCAGGCTTTGCTCGTCGGCGGGAACCAGGCGCACCAGGCGGTCGACGGCGTAGGAAGCGGGATGCTGACTGGTGTAGTAGTGACGCACCTGGAGCTCACCGAGAAGGCCGATGGCCAGCATCTGGATGCCGGCGACGATAAGCACCGAGCCGATCACAAACATCGGTCCATGTTGGCGCATCACGTCCAGTTGCGGGTCAAGAATCTTCATTCCCAGCAAGGTTGCAGCCATGCAACTTCCCACCGTGATGCCCAACAGGCCGAAGCCTCCGAAGAAATGGAGCGGGCGGCTCAAGTACTTGAGCAGGAAGCGGATAGTCATTAGGTCGAAGAAGACGCGGAAGGTGCGTCCGATGCCGTAGTGACTCTTGCCGCGCTCGCGATTGAAGCTGCGGATGGGAATCTCGCAGATCGAGGCGCCATACCAACTCGCCAGGGCGGGGATAAAGCGATGCATTTCGCCGTAGAGCGGAATGCTCTGAATGACCTCGCGGCGATAGGCCTTGAAGGTGGTGCCGAAGTCGTGAATTTCGACACCGGAGAGCTTTGACATGAGCCAGTTGGCGCAGCGCGAAGGAATGCGCCGCATGAAAAAGCTGTCGATGCGCTCCTTGCGCCAGCCGGAGACCACGTCGTACCCCTCATCGAGCTTCTCGATGAAAGCGGGAATGTCGTTGGGGTCGTGTTGCAGGTCGCCGTCCATGGCCAGGATGAACTCGCCAGAGGCATGGTCGAAGCCCGCGGCGAGGGCCGAAGTCTGGCCGAAGTTGCGGCGCAGCTTGACCACCAGGACGCGGCTATCGACAGCGGCAATTTCTTCCAGCAGCTTGTAGGTGCGGTCGTTGGAGCCGTCGTCGACCAGCACCAGCTCAAAGCTGTCGGCCACCTGTTCCATGGCCTGTTTCAGGCGCGCATATAGAACGGTGACGTTCTCTTCCTCATTGTGAAAAGGCACAACAATGGAGTACTTCGCCATATTGCCAGTATAGATGCCAGTGGATTGCAAAAAGATTACATAGCGGGAAGAAATGCATTCAGGTTCCATGAAGACCATCCGCGGCAGGCGCAGCCGGCATGAAAATCTAGCGGTCCAGTTCGTCGAGCATCGCCTGCATCTCGCTGAGAGCATGGCTATTACCGGTGCGGGCAGCACATCCGACGCCGGCCTTGAGGCGCTCGATGGCCTCCGCAATCCGCCCCGCATTTGCAAGCGTCTGCGCAGCCATGAAGTAGCCGGCGGTGTAATCCGGATGGTTGGCGAGCAGGGTCGAGAACTCGGCCAGCGCCTCCTCGACATCGCCCCGGCTGGCCAGTTCCATGGCCATTCCGTAGCGGGCAAAGCTGTTTTTCGGGTCCAGCGCCAGAATCTCTTTCAGTGCTGAAATCTTGTCCATTTTGCTCGTGTCCGGCCATGAATCCTTCATGAAAGCCGCGGAGGATTTGCGTAATTGGCGGGGATTGCCGACACTGGAATAGTAAGCCAGGCCGGATTTAGCTCCCCGGAACGCCCGCCAACAGCTTCATTGTATCCGGAGGGCGGAGGTTTCCGGGCGGCAGCCGGGGCAAACGGCGAACGGAGCGATTGCAGCATGAGCGACCCCATCAGCGAGCCAGTGCCGAACCCGATCGTGCGTACCGTGGCCAGCACGCAGTCGGAGATGACCGAGATCATTCTGCCTAACGACACGAATATGCTGGGCAACCTGCTGGGCGGGCGATTGATGCACTTTATCGATCTGACCGGCGCCATGGCTGCCTACCGTCACGCGCGAACCTACGTTGTGACGGCTGCAATGGACCACATCGACTTCATCCGTCCAGTGCGCCTGGGTGACCTGGTTACGCTGAAGTCCAGCGTGAACCGGGCATTTACCAGCTCGATGGAAGTGGGCGTAAAGGTGTGGGCGGAAAACACGCGGACCGGCGGAGTGGTGCATGTGGCCAGCGCCTACCTGGTGTTTGTGGCTATCGACGAGCACGGGCGTCTGCAAAAGGTCCCCGAGCTGCTGCCCGAAACGCCGGACGAGATCCGCCGCTACGCCGATGCACTGCTCCGCCGCAAGCATCGCGAGGCGGAAGGCGCACGCCGCAAAAAGGAACGGCTGGCCACGGCCGCGCTGGATGACGAGGGAGCCGGCAACGGTTGAGCGACGTGAAGCAAAGCTGGAAGACAGAATTCCAAAGAGCAGGAACCTGAAGAAATAAAGGGTTTCAAGAAAAGGAGCAATCAAACACTATGGCGCATTCCTCTGCCATGCCTTCGCCGGTAGCTTTACCCGGTGTTTCCAAGATTGTCGCTATCGGTTCCGGCAAGGGCGGGGTGGGCAAGACCACCATCGCCGTGAACCTGGCCATTGCCCTCTCCAAACTGGGAAAGCGCGTGGGGCTGATGGACGCCGACATCTACGGACCGAACGTACCGCTGATGATGGGCTCGACAAAGCAGCCGCGGGTGGGCGCAGGCAACATGATTCAGCCCAACGAAACGCACGGGATCAAAACCATCTCCATCGGCTACATCTCGCCCGGCGACAAGCCGCTGGTGATGCGCGGGCCGATGCTGCACCAGATCATCCGGCAGTTTTTGCAACAAGTGGAGTGGGGGGAGCTGGACTACCTGATTGTGGATCTGCCGCCGGGCACCGGCGATGTGGTGATCTCACTGGTGCAGACCGTTCCGTTGACCGGGGCGGTGGTGGTGTCAACACCGAGCGACGTGAGCCTGGAGGATGCGCGCAAGGCGCTGGAGATGTTTGCGCAGGTAAATGTGGAGGTGCTGGGGATTGTGGAGAACATGAGCCACTTTACCTGCCCGCACTGCCACCAGGAGATCGACATCTTCTCAAGAGGAGGAGCGGAGCGCACGGCGCGGCAGTTCGACGTTCCCTTTCTGGGTTCGATCGAGTTGGTGCCTGCTATCCGCGAGGGTGGCGACCGCGGGCTGCCGGTCGCGCTGGCCGGGCCCAAGAGTCCGCAGGCGGCGGAGTTCTACGCCCTGGCGGAAAAACTGATGGAGCGCGCGGAAGAGGCCGCCGCCGCGGCTACGGACGTGATTGAGATTAGATAGTTGGCGGGCCACCAAGCCAGCAAGTCAGCGGATTAGTCTTAGCGCTAAGGCGGCGAAACTGCACGCAGAAAGAAAGCGGGGCTTGCGCCCCGCTTTCTTTGTTTCATTTTGAAGCTACTGCTTCAAGGTTGGAGCCTACCGCCAGTGGCCTTCAACCAGGACCCAGCCATCGTGGTGGTGAACCCACTTGTGCGGAACCCAGACGGCGTGGGGTTGGGGCGGACGGTCCCAGCGGCCGGGAACCCAGACATAGCGGTTGCCATCCCAGTTGTGATAACCGGAGATCCACACGTAGCCGCGATCGGGTGGCGGAGGGCGGCGCTCAACGATGGGAGCCGGCGGGCCAATGCGAACCACAACCTGCGCAAACGAAGCCGCAGGAGATAGACAAAGTGCAAGCAACACTGCCAATGCGATTTTCTTCACGGTGAATTGTGTCCTCCATGGGGTTAAGAGCTTCCGGAATATCAGGTGCGTTCCGGATTCTTGACGACATCGACGTGTCACGGCGGGAAATGTTGCGCACTCGCCGAGAACCACGCTGGTCCTCTTGTACCACGGAACATTTCCAACTTGTGTTCAAAATTGCTCAGACACTACTGTTGAATCGAGTGCCCGGATTCTTGCGCTTCGATGGAGACGCGGGCAAGTGTGCCTGCAACGGCTCGTATGGATGAGCCTTCGATTGCGGAGCCATTTCCATGCTTGCAATGCCGTCGAGATGATTGCTTCCGCTCTTTCGTCTCTTCAAGCAGCGCGCGACGGTTATTCGGCTATTCTCTCATCGCCTTTGGCGGGAAAGACGTTTCCCATGCGACGAATCTGGGCTCCGGCGGCGCGCAGCTTTTCCTCGATGCGCTCGTAGCCGCGGTCCATGTGATAGACCCGGTCGAGGATGGACTCGCCGTCGGCGACCAGCGCGGCGAGCACCAGCGAGGCCGAAGCGCGCAGGTCGGAGCACATGACGGCGGCCGCGGAAAGGCGTGCCGGTCCGCGCACGGTGGCGGTGCTCCCATCCACCTTGATGTTGGCGCCCATGCGCACCAACTCCTGCACGTGCATGAAGCGATTCTCGAAGATGTTTTCCCTGACCATGCTGGCCCCCTCTGCCTGGGTAGCCAGCGCCATGTACTGGGCCTGCATGTCGGTAGGGAAGCCGGGATATTCCTCGGTGGAGATGTCGGCAGCGCGGAGCCGTCCGCCGGCGCGCACGCGAACCGCGTCGGGCCCCGGAACATCCACGCGGACGCCCGCCTCCCGCAGTTTGGCGATCACCGCGCCGAGGTGAGACGGTTGGCAGTTGGAGACGACGAGATCGCCGCCGGTGATGGCGCCGGCAATCAGAAATGTTCCCGCCTCGATGCGATCGGGATTGATGCGGAAGCGCGCGCCATGCAGGCTGCTTGTGCCCCTGACGCGGATGGTCGGAGTGCCCGCACCCTGAATGTTTGCGCCCATGGCGGTGAGCAGCGCGGCAAGGTCTGAGACTTCGGGCTCGCGGGCGCAATTTTCCATCAGGGTTTCGCCCTCGGCCAAAACCGCGGCCATGAGCAGGTCCTCAGTGCCGGTTACCGTGATCCGGTCAAAGACCAGGTGTGCGCCCCGCAGGCGGTCGGCGCGGGCCTCCAGGTAGCCATGCTCCTGTGTGATAATGGCGCCCATTCTCTCCAAGCCCTTGATGTGGAGGTCGATGGGCCTGCCGCCGATTGCGCAGCCCCCGGGCATGGCCACGCGCGCCATTCCGGTGCGGGCCAGCAGCGGGCCCAGCACCAGGGAGCTGGCGCGCATGGTCTTGACAATCTCGTACCGGGCTACGGGATCGGAGAGCGTGCGGCAACTGATGGTGGTGCGATCGTGCTCCCGGCCTTCGCGCAACTGGACTTCGGCGCCCATTGAGGAAAGCAGCTTGCGCTCGGTTTCGATGTCGTGGACCTGGGGAACGTTCTCGAGCGTGACCTCATCCTCGGTGAGGATAGCCGCGGCCATGCAGGGCAGAGCCGAGTTCTTGGCGCCCGAGACGCGGATGGTGCCCACCAGCGGATTGCCGCCGCGAATGACGAACTTGTCCATAAATGCCGAGCCCCCATGGAGAGGCCAGGAAACTCCCTGGGCTGTTGCGGGAATCAGAACTTCCGTACGCGGGTCGTGCAGCTTACCGGCGGATGGCGCTCCTCAAAATCGCTGCTTCCACCTGAAAGGGTTCTGTCTCCGGCACACTTCCAGCCTTTTAGTGTAAATGCGCGCCCGGAGACCGAGACGGGACTGCTTGCGGAATGAGGCTCTACTGATTCCCGCTGGGGCCGGCAGGGACAAGACTCAGCGGCTCAGTGAGCGTGAACACCAGGGTTGTGCCCTCATCGAGGGTCGCCTGGGGATGGCTGATAAGCAGGTGAGCCGTAACCAGGCCGGCTCCGACCAGGGAGCCGGTCAAGGCGCCGGCCGGTCCGCCGAGGATCGCTCCGGTGGTGACGCCTGCACCCACTGCGCCGCCGTATTCGATGCCGTCGCGCTTGAGGCGCGAACCTGGGTTGATTGCTCCTTCACTTCCGACACGCGTCCCGGAGCCCGGAGTTCCGGTAACCTGCGCGTACAGCCGGAAGCGCGAGCCGTCGGGCAGGATGACGGTGTCCGGACTCAGGCGCATTGTGCCGTGACCGCCGGGATGGCCGCTGGATACGTTCATGACCTTGCCGTCAATCTCAGCACCTGCGGGGATAAGCACTTGGCCGCCCTGCAGAACGTCAGAGGCGACGCGGGTGCGGAAGGTCTCGCCGCTCTGGCTCTCGGCCGTGGAAAGTCGCTCAAGCAGGCGGACGCGGATGGTGGTTCCTTCGCCCAGTTCCCCAGGTCCGAGCGGGGCCGGATGCACAATATCGCCGTCCGGATCGTTGGCGGCGTTGCGCTGGCTCAAGCCGGGCTGAGCAGGCGTATCGGGGGCGATTTGGACAATGCCGTCGTCGGTGCCGTCGGCAGGAGCGGCGAGTGCGGGATCGACGGAAGCGGGTTGAGGTTGAGCCTGGGGTTGGGCCTGGGGCTGAACAGGTGCAGGCTGAGCCGGCTTGCCGGGGGAGGGCTTGGGCGCGGGGGCCGAAGGCGTGCTGGTGACAATGGTGTCGTCGGGAGGCGGATTCGAGGTCCCCTGGTAGGGGTCGGGCTGGCTGGTCTGCTGCGCTCCCAGTGCTGCGGCGGTCGCGACCATCAAAGCGCACACAAGAAACATCCGGTTCATCTGAGTCTCCATCTCCGGGGGCCTCCCTTTGCGCGAGCAAAGGTATCCTTGCAGTCTTAGACCCGGCGGGGGGCGAAGAGTTGCGCAGGACATGCCCGCGTGCTGCCACCGGCACAACTCACCCAAGATAAGGCTAGCGCGCATCGGGAGCGGCGGATTGGGCGGCAACCCTTAGAAGTGCCTTTGGGAACACGAATCAATACCGTTAACCCGGGACGGTTAACCCCGGGAAGTTACCCGGAGTCCAGGTTTTTCACGCTTCCCTTCCCGATTCACTGCCTGCGTCCCATTTTTGGGCCACTTAGCCGGGTGTGACCGTCGCCACAGGGAGCGCCGCGGCCGGGCTTGCTAGAATCGGAACGGTATCTAACCAACTTTTCCGCTCGTGACGGAGAGGAGATTCAGAACGTGCAGGGGCTTTTGAACTCGATTCAAAGCGCCGCCGGAGAAGCTCTTGCCGTGGATCGCCGTCCCCAACTGCCCACACTCAATGACCGGCTGCAGCACCGCATTATGAGGAGCGACATGACTGAGATTATTGCTATTCGTGCCCGCGAAGTCCTTGACTCACGCGGAAACCCGACCGTGGAAGCGGACGTAATTCTGGAAAGCGGCGCGATGGGCCGCGCCATTGTGCCTTCAGGCGCCTCGACAGGTGAACATGAGGCCGTGGAACTGCGCGACGGCGACAAGAGCCACTTCATGGGCAAGGGCGTATTGCAGGCCGTGGCCAATGTGGAGAGCGTGATTGCGCCGGAGCTCGAAGGCATGGACGCGGCCAATCAGCGCCTGATTGACCAGACGATGATTGCTCTGGACGGAACGCCGAACAAGGCGAAACTGGGCGCAAATGCGATTCTCGCCGTTTCAATGGCCTCGGCGCGCGCCGTGGCGCAGACGCTGGAGATTCCGCTCTACCGCTATCTGGGCGGCGTGAACGCCTCTGTGCTGCCGACGCCGATGTTGAACGTGCTTAACGGCGGCGCGCACGCCGACTCGAACGTGGACTTTCAGGAGTTCATGATTATGCCGGTGGGCGCGGAGCGCTTCTCAGAGGCGCTGCGCTGGGCGGCGGAGACTTTTCACACTCTGAAGGGCGTGCTCAAGAAGAAGGGCTACAACACGGCCGTGGGTGACGAGGGCGGCTTTGCTCCCTCGCTCAAGTCCAACGCCGAAGCGATCGAGCTCATCCTCGAAGCCATTGAAGCAGCCGGCTACAAGCCCGGCGAGCAGATCGCCATCGCTCTCGATCCGGCCTCCAGCGAGTTCTATGACGCGGAAAAGAAGAAGTACGTCTTCAAGAAGGGCGACAAGAGCGAATTGTCCAGCGAAGACATTGTCCGCTTCTACGACAACTGGATGCGGCAGTACCCCATCGTTTCCCTCGAAGACGGCCTGGCCGAGGACGACTGGGAAGGCTGGAAGATTCTCACCGACAAGCTCGGCGGCCGGATTCAACTGGTGGGCGACGACATCTTCTGCACCAATATCAAGCTTCTGCAACGCGGCATTGAAGAGGGCGTGGCCAACTCCATCCTCATCAAGCTCAACCAGATCGGCACCATCACCGAAACGCTGGAAGCGATCGAGCTGGGCCGTCGCTACGGCTACACTTCGGTCATCTCCCACCGTTCCGGCGAAACCGAGGACACGTTCATTGCCGACCTGGCTGTCGCCACCGGCGTGGGCCAGATCAAGACCGGCTCGGTGAGCCGCACCGACCGCATCGCCAAGTACAACCAGTTGCTGCGCATCGAAGAGGAGCTGGGATCGGGCGCGGTTTACCTGGGGCTTGAAGGGCTTAACTACAGCGACTAGCCGCTTGTTTATGCTGCTCCATGCGAAATTTGGGTGCCCCAGGTCTCGATTCTGAGACCTGGGATTGCACCAACCTCACTGGCAATCTCGCTATTTCCTCTAACTCCGCAATCCAGCTTGCTCTCAACAAAGGAACCTGCCCGTGTCCATCTACAAGCGTCCTCTCGTACTCACCATTCTCGACGGATGGGGTTATCGCGCCGAAACCGCCAACAACGCCATCGCTCTTGCCCGCAAGCCCGCGTACGACAAGCTGCTGAGGGAGTTTCCCAACACGCTGATTCGCGCGTCAGAGCATTTCGTCGGCCTACCCGACGGGCAGATGGGCAACAGCGAAGTGGGGCACCTGAACATCGGCGCGGGACGCATCGTGCAGATGGACATCACGCGCATCGATGCGCTGATCGCTTCGGGCGAATTTCAGAAGAATCCATCCATCGTGAAGGCGATGCAACGGGCGCGCGAGGGCGGCCGGCAACTGCACCTGTTCGGGCTGGTGTCGGACGGCGGCGTGCACTCGCACCAGGAGCATCTTTATGCACTGCTGCGGATTGCGCGCGAGAACGGCGTGGAGCGGGTGTTCGTACACGCGTTCATGGACGGCCGCGATACCGGACCTACGTCGGGCGCGGGCTTCATTGCCCAGCTTGAGCAGAAGATGCGCGAGTACGGGGTGGGCAAGCTGGCCACGGTGAACGGCCGCTACTACGCCATGGACCGCGACAAGCGCTGGGAACGGGAGCGCAAGGCCTTCGACGCCATGGTGAACGGCAAGGCCGAGGGCGGCGCCTATGCGAACGCGGTGGGCCGCATCAAGGAGTGTTACAACAGCGGCACTACCGATGAGTTCCTGATTCCCTTTGTCGTGACCGATGCGGCGGGCAAGCCGGTGGGGCAGATTCGCGACGAGGATGTGTGCATCAACTTCAACTTCCGCGCCGACCGCGCCCGGCAGATTACGCGGGTGCTGGCCCGCGAGAGCGGCCTGAACAAGAAGGGCGGCCGCGACCTGGAGGGATGGGAATCGCTCGACCAGGCAATCCCGCGCACCGAAATTCCGAAAAATCTGCTCTACGTGTGCATGACGCAGTACGACAAGCTCTACGAGCTGCCGCTGGTGATTCCGCCGGAATCGATGGACAACATTCTGGCCAACGTTCTGGCGCAGCATCACCTGCGCAACCTGCGCGTGGCCGAGACCGAAAAGTTCGCGCACGTGACGTATTTCTTCAACGGCGGCATCGAGACGCCTTTCCCCGGCGAAGAGCGCATCCTGATTCCGTCGCTGAAGGTGGCCACCTACGACCTGGCGCCGGAGATGCGGGCCGAGGCCATCGGCGACACGGTGGTGAAGGCGGTGAACGACACCGCCTTCGATCTGATCGTGGTGAACTTCGCCAATGCGGACATGGTGGGCCACTCCGGCAAGCTGGAGCCCACCATCAAGGCCTGCGAGGCGATCGACGCGCAGTTAGGCCGCATCTACAAGGCCATCAAGGAGAAGAACGGGAGCTGGCTGATTACCGCCGATCACGGCAACGCGGAGATGATGGTGGACCCGGTGACCGGTGGCCCGCACACCGCGCACACCACCAATCCGGTGCCATTCATTTACGTAGCCGAAGAAGCCAGCCATTACCGGCTGCGCACCGATGGCTCGCTGCGCGACATTTCGCCCACGCTGCTTGCCATCCTCAAACTGGACGAGCCGAAAGAGATGACGGGCGGAGATCTGCGGATACCGATCCTGCATTAGCTTGCAGCTTCAGGGATAGAAAAGGCGAAGCCTTTGCGGCTTCGCCTTTTCTGTTGCTCTCAAGCCGGCTCTTAGCGCGGACGGAAGGATTTGATGGCGGCGGGGAGGCGCTGCTCGATGAATTTGGCGCGCTCCGATGCAATGCCGCCCAGATACGACGGCGCGGGGGTAGCCGTGAGTACCAGCGCCAGAGCTATTACCGAGAAGCAAAGCCCGGCAATCCCAGCCGAGAACATCATGTGGTAAGTGTCGGCGACATCGAGTCCCAGAACCTTGAATGCTACGTGCTCCAGCGGCTTGATGTGCTTAAGGACCGCAAGCGCGAAGAGAAAGAAAAGCGCGGAAAGTGAGGTTAAGACAGCCAGCGTCCCATCGAGACTGCGGTGGAATTTCTGACGCGCGCTGCAATGGGTGCATTCGGCAAAATGTTGTTCGTAGTCCTTGCGCATCTCCGGAGAGATTCCTGAGATGTCATATCGCCAGCTTGCCAAGATGGCGCCTACGACTCGGTCCGTGCATCGGGTACTTGCCATAGACATAAAGACTCACCTACAAAGGATTTGTTCGACCGCTATGCCAGCTTGCGGCTCACGCGGCAACGGAGGGCTCTTAACTTTGGGATGCTCCACCGGCTGTGATTGATTCAGTGAAGCCCCGATCAGCTCCGCCTCGCCATGGCTAATCTGCATGGCGCTTTCCGTGCCAATCCTGCCTATTACTGATAGATGCCCGTGTCTTACTATTGTAACGCTTTCCAGCTAAAAATAGATAGCGGAAAGGGGTTCATGCTGCGCCGCCAGCAACAGGCGGTTGGCCAGAAGGCTGGCGCGGCCATTGAGGGCGCGTTCGGCCGTCACCCGCGCCAGTTCCGGAAGATTATTGCTTTCAGACAGATGCGCGAGGATCACGTAGGCGGCCTGGCCGTCGTAGCCGTTTTCAAGGAATTCGGCAGCCGCCTCGTTGGAGAGATGACCCACCCTGGACAGTACCCTTTGTTTAACTGCCCAGGGGTAGGGTCCGTCGCGCAGCATTTCCAGGTCGTGGTTGGATTCGAGCAGCAGCAGGTCAACGCCCTGGAGCTGGGCCTTGACATTGGGAGGAATGTAGCCCAGGTCGGTGGCAAAGGCCATCCGCACCCCCTCGGCGCTGAAGACGAAGCCGACCGGGTCGGCGGCGTCGTGGGGAATGGTGAAGGGACTCACCGCAATGTCGCCGATCTCGAAGGGCTGGCCGGCCTGGAAATACTCGACGGCCGGGAGCCAGGTGGGGTCTTCTTTGCGGGACGGGGGCCCGTCTGAAGCCGGTTTGGGGGCCGGATCGCTCGCCTGCAAGGGCGCGCCGGCCGCTGCGGGCTGCATCTCGGCTTCGGGCTCGGCATCAGGCTCGTCAGGCTCCCCTTCCTCGGCGGCTGCGTTGGCTTCAGCCTGACGCTCGGCGGCCTGCCTGCGGCACTGCTCAAGCCACTGGGCATAGGTCATCTGGCGCCGCGGCGTCAGCCAGCGCATCCAGGCACGGTGGGTAGCCTCGGTAAAGTACACCGGAATGCCCAGCTTGCGGGCGGTTACGGCGAGACCATTGATGTGGTCCATGTGCTCGTGGGTGATGACGATGGCGTCCAGGGTGTCAGGCTCTTCGCCGGCCAGCTTCATGCGCCGGAAAAGCTCGCGGCAGCTCAGGCCGCAGTCAACCAGGATGCGGGTACGGCCGCCCGAGACAACTGTCGAGTTGCCTTTGGAACCCGAAGCCAGCACCGTGAAACGGACCATGTGTTGAGCATACCGCGAAGGGCTTGCTTATAGAGCGCCCGGCATCACCGCCGGAATCTCGATGGAGACCAGCGTGCCGCGCCCTGGGTTGCTGACCACGTTGAAGCGGGCCTGGTTGCCGTAAAGCACCTCGAGCCGCTCCTGGACGTTTTTCATGCCGATGCCGGCGCCCGAGCGGCGCAGGGCCGAGGCCGGACGGTTGCCCATGCCAACCCCGTCGTCGGCCACCTCGATAAACACCCGATCGCCTTCGAGGCGGCTGCGCAGGGTCACGGTGCCTCCGTTGATGCGCGGCTCCAGGCCGTGCTTGATGCTGTTCTCGATCAGCGGCTGGAGCAGGATGCTGGGCACCAGGACCTCCAGCGTGCGCGGATCGATCTCTTTTTCCACTCTCAGCTTGTCGGCGCCGAAGCGCACCACCTCGATGTCCAGGTAGTCGTCGGTGAAGCTCAGCTCGTCGCGCAGCGGAACGTAGGTGTCGTGATCCTTGAGCAGGGCGCGGAGGATGTTGGCCAGCTTGACGGTCATTTCGCGAGCCAGCTCGGGCTGGCTGCGCACCAGCGCGGCGATGGAGTTGAGGGTGTTGAACAGGAAGTGAGGGTTGATCTGGCGCTGCAGGGCGTCGAGGCGAGCTTCGAGCAGCAGGCGCTTCTGTTCTTCGAGCTTGAGCTCAATGCGCAGGGCGTTCCAAACCTTCAGCGCGATGCCCACCACCATGGGCGCGCACAGCCAGACCAGCACCTGCAGCCACCAGTTGCTGGTGTTGAGGGCAAACAGGCGGCGCGGCCCGGTCCGGCTGGGCAGGTTGCGCGCAATCCATTCGCGGCAGATCTCCAGCACTACGATGAGAAACAGCATCATGATCTGGCGGTCGATGCGCGGCTTGCGCAGGTTGCGGCGCACCCAGCGCCACAGGCTCAGGTCGATGAAGGGGGTGAAGGACCAGATCTCGTCCATCTCGACAAAGCGGCCGAGCAGGCCGGCGGCCAATCCGAGCGCCGCATTGAAGGGCAGGGCCAGGTATTCATGGTGAAAGAGAGCGGGGACCGCCAGCACCGCGCCGCCCAGCATGGCCCATCCCGGCCCGAGGAGCAGGCCGAGCAGAATGACGGTTTCAAATGAGATGTCGGCGGCCAGGAAGTTGGGTACTTTGGTCCGCACCCACACGCCCAGGGTGAGCGGCACCAGAAAAAAGGCCAGCAGGGCCGCGGTCTGGCCATGGTGGCGATGCTCGGCAAAGAGCAGCCGCTGGAAGGTGCGTGACCGGGCCAGGGCGCTGGCCACGGCCGCGGCCACGCCCAGCTTGACCAGCAGCGTGATGAGAATGAGCGTATCCGTCACCCAATCAATGTATCGCACTTAGGGACAGTGAACAGTGAACAGTGGACAGGAATCAGGGGTCGGCAATTTTTGCGCCGTAGAATAGGAGCATGGGATTTGAGAGCGTGAAGAAGATCGCCGAAGCGGATTTTCCCACCCGCTGGGGAGCCTTCCGCATCCTGGGCTTCGAGGGGCAGCCGGAGCAGCCGCGCGCGTGCGGAGAAGCTGCGGCAGGCGGCGAGGACAAAGGCGAAGTGGAGGGGCTGGTGGCGCTGGTGATGGGCGACATTCACTCCGCGCCGCCGCTGGTACGCATCCACTCCCAGTGCCTGACCGGCGACGTTTTTGGCTCGCTCCGCTGCGATTGCCGGCTGCAGCTTGAGTTGGCGCTGACCAGGATCGGCGAGGCGGGCGCGGGCATTCTGCTCTACGAACAGCAGGAGGGCCGCGGCATCGGACTGATGGCGAAGCTCAAAGCGTATGAACTGCAGGATCAGGGCATGGACACCGTGGAGGCCAACGTCAAGCTGGGCTTTGCCGCCGACTGCCGCGGCTACGAGCTGCCCGCCGAGGCGCTGAAGCTTCTGGGCGTGACCGCCGTACGGCTGATGACCAACAACCCCGAGAAGGTGGCGGCGCTGGAGTCGGCAGGGATCGCTGTTACTGAGCGCGTCTCCGCCGAGGTCGAGCCGCAGGAGAGCTTCGCCGGCTACCTGAAGACCAAGCAGGAGAAGATGGGGCACATCGTGGAGATGGTGGTGACGGAAGACCAGGCGGAGTGAGTCAGCTTCTAGCTTCTAGCTTCTAGCTTCTAGCTTCTAGCCTTCAGCTTTCAGCTTTCGGCTCTCGGCCCGATCAGCTTATAGGCAACCGCAGATCCTTCGACTCCGCGCAGCCAGGGTTCCACGTACGGAGCGGGCACAGGAGAAGTGCTGATGAAATCGTTGTCCTTCAGCCGGCGCTCTTCACCCGCACCACAGTGATCTTCTCGAATCCCTCTTCAAAGACCGGCGGCTTGAGTTTTTCCGCCATCTTGCGCATGATCTCTTCGCTGACCGAGCGGTCGCGCTTGCGGTTGCGCTCCAGGCAAACCTCCAGGGGCACATCGAAGAAGACCGCCTGTACCTCGTAGCCGAAGCTCTTGGCCATCTTGATCCACTGGCGGCGCTCGTGGATGGAGAGATTGGTGGCGTCAACGTAGTTAGCGGGCATGCGGGCGATGAGCCGGGCGCGCAGAAGCGAGCGCAGCGTGGAAAAGACCAGGCCCTGGTAGCGCTGCTCCTCGACATCGTCGAAGAGGATGTTGCGCAGCAGGTCGCTGGAGAGCGGGGTGATGCCGCGGCGGCCGAACCAGGTGGTCTTTCCGGAGCCGGGCAGACCGATGGCCAACACGACAAAGCCTTTGGGAGCCTGAGGCGAACGCTCGGCAGCCTCCGGCGGAGGGATTGAGGGCATCTCCGGCTGGGTTTCGAGCTCGAAGCGGCCCGAACCCTCCGGCTCATTCCATTCCGGCCTGGCGGGCCGTTCCGGTCTGGGCGGGCGCTGCGGCGCGGCGGGCCTGGCCGGGGCTTGAGCTTGGGGCCGGGCGGCCGCATTGGGACTGACGCCGGGAGTGGGGTTCTGGGGCCGAGGGGCGCGAGCCGGTTGACCCGAGGCTGCCGCCGGAGGGTCGTCCGGATAGAACGGAACTAGCGGAGCTGGTTGATTCGATGGAAGTTCCTGGCCAATTTTGCCTGTGGATTCCGAAGTATTGGGAGCGCGTCTGGAGCGTCTTCTCATGCCGGCTTGAACACCTTCGTTGTGATACCGGAATACCACATCAGCACCAAGGGCTGCAAATGCTGTGCACTCCGTCACATACAGTTCCACATTGGAACCCGCATCCTAGCGGTGAGCGGTTCTTGGTGCGGACTCAGGATTGAACGCGTTTTCATTTCAGCTCCGTTACCTTGAATGTTACGATCAAGAGTTTGGTAGATCTGCCTTCTTGGCACATTCCAGACACAAATTTCCTTGGCACAAACCACAGCCTCACCGATTACGAAGGAGAAATCACACATGGCAGTAAAGGTTGGTATCAACGGCTTCGGCCGGATTGGCCGCAACGTTTTGCGCGCCGCGCTTGGCAATAAAGAGATCGATTTTGTTGCCGTCAACGACTTGACCAGCCCGGCAACGCTGGCTCACCTGCTCAAGTACGACTCGATCCTGGGCAACCTGAAAAACGAAATCACCGCCGGCGAAGACTTCATCACCGTCGATGGCAAGAAGATCAAGGTGTGGGCCGAGCGCGACCCCGCCAAGCTGCCCTGGGCCGAAGTGGGAGCGCAGATCGTGATCGAGTCGACCGGCCACTTTACCGACGCGAACAAAGCCAAGGCGCACCTGGGCGCGACCGTGAAGAAGGTCATCATCTCGGCTCCAGCCACGAACGAAGACCTGACCATCGTGCTGGGCGTGAACCAGAACAAATACGATCCGGCCAAACACAACATCCTTTCCAATGCCAGTTGCACCACCAACTGCCTGGCTCCGGTGGTCAAGGTGATCCTGGAGACATGCGGCATCGTCAGCGGCATCATGACCACCATCCACAGCTACACCAACGACCAGGTCATCCTCGACTTCCCGCACAAGGACCTGCGCCGCGCCCGGGCCGCGGCCTTGTCGATGATTCCCACCTCGACCGGCGCCGCCAAGGCCCTCAAGCTGGTCATCCCCGAGACCGCAGGCAAGCTGGACGGCTTCGCCATCCGCGTTCCCACGCCCAATGTCTCGATCGTCGACCTGACCTTCATCGCCGAGAAGCCCATCACCGCCGAAGCCCTGAACGCCGCCTTCAAGAAGGCGTCAGAGGGCGAACTGAAGGGCATTCTGGGTTACGACACCAACCTGCTGGTCAGCTCCGACTTCAAGGGCGACGCGCGTCTCTTCGATCGTGGACGCTCCGCTGACCAAGGTAGTCGGCAACAGCGTGAAGGTGCTGAGCTGGTACGACAACGAGTGGGGCTACTCCAGCCGCGTCGTCGACCTGATCGGCTTCCTGGCCACGAAGGGCCTGTAAGCCATAACCCCACAGTGCCGGTGCCCCACCCTCGCCGCGTCTTTGTTTTTGCGGCTAGGGTGGGAGCCCGGCACACCATCCGACACGCTATGCGCCAGAACATCAGCGGCGGCTCTCCCTTCGAGCCCATCATCGGCTTCTCCCGCGCGGTGCGCGTGGGGAACGCTGTGCATTTGTCCGGAACGGGCCCGGTGGGCGCGGAAGATCGAGGACGCCGCAGGCCAGACGCGGCGCATCTTCGCGATCGCCGCCGAGGCTCTGGCGAAGGCCGGCTCGGCGCTCGAACACGTGGTCCGCACCCGCATGTATCTGACCCGCGCTGAAGACTGGGAAGCGGTGGGCCGCGTGCATGGCGAATTCTTTTCTGAAGTTCGGCCTGCGGCCACGATGGTGGTTGTGGCCCAACTGCTCAATCCCGCGTGGCGCATTGAAATCGAGATGGACGCCGTGATTCCCGGCTCTGAATCCAGCGCCGGAATCCGGCGTTGAAACCAAATAGTAACCGAACCTCAAGGAAGGCACAGTTCCATGCCCAAGCTCTCCATTCGCGACATCGATCTGGCCAACAAGCGGGTCTTCATCCGCGTCGATTTCAACGTGCCGCTCACCGAAGACGGCTCGACCATCACCGACGACACCCGCATTGTGGCCACGCTGCCCACCATCGTCTACGCGCTGCAGCGCAAGGCCAAGGTGATTCTGGCCTCGCACCTGGGCCGGCCCAAAGGAAAACCGAATCCGAAGTACTCGCTGCGCCCGGTGGTTGACCGGCTGCGCGAACTGCTGGACAAGAAGCTGGGCGAGAGCGTCAACGTGGCCTTTTCGCCGGATTGCATCGGCGAAATGGCCAGCGAAATGGCCCGCCAGCTTGAATCCGGCCAGGTGCTGCTGCTGGAAAACCTGCGCTTCCACGCTGAGGAAGAGGCCAACGATCCGGCTTTCTCCAAGGCGCTGGCCTCGCTGGCCGAGGTCTACGTGAACGACGCCTTCGGCTCCGCGCACCGCGCCCACGCCTCCACCGAGGGCATTACGCATTTCCTCAAGCCCGCTGTGGCCGGCCTGCTGATGGAAAAGGAGATCACCTACCTCGGCAAGGCCCTTGAATCGCCGGAAAAGCCCTTCGTGGCCATCATCGGCGGCTCGAAGATCTCCGGCAAGATCGACGTGATCGACAACCTGCTCGACAAGGTGGACACGCTGGTCATCGTCGGCGGCATGGCCTACACCTTCGAGCGCGCGCTGGGCGTAACCACCGGCAAATCGCTGGTCGAAGAAGACAAGATCGACATGGCCAAGGCGGCTCTCGACAAGGCCAAGGCGAAGGGCGTGAAGCTGCTGCTGCCTGTCGATAACATTCTGGCCGACAAGTTCGCGCGCCGACGCCAACACCCAGGTGTGGGATTGCTCGGTCAACTTCCCGGCCGACTGGCAGGGGCTGGACATCGGTCCCAAGTCGATCGCGGCGATTGAAGAAGTGGTTTCGACGGCGCGCACGATTGTCTGGAACGGCCCGGCCGGCGTCTTCGAGTTTCCGCGCTTTGCGGTGGGCACCAACGCCATTGCCAGGGCTGTGGCGGCCAACAAGGCAGCCATCTCCATCATCGGCGGCGGCGACTCGGTGTCGGCCATCAACCAGGCCGGCGTAGCCGACCAGATCACGCACATCTCCACCGGCGGCGGGGCTTCGCTGGAGTTCCTTGAAGGCAAGAAGCTGCCGGGCGTTGAGGCGCTGACGGACAAGTAATACAGTATTCAGTTTTCAGGCGGGTGGCCCGCCTTTGAATCCTCACCAATGAGGGTGCCCCATCCTTGCAGCGCTCTCATCGCGGCAAGGGTGGGATAGCACGGAGCCTAGGCCGTCGCGTCAAGCGCCGCGAATTGCCCCTTCGCTGCAAAGTCGAGCAACGCCCGATCCGCAGTGACCAACGTCGCGCCCAGGTGCCGCGCCGTGGCGACCAGAATCCGGTCCGCGGGATCGGCGTGCATCTCCCACGGCAGCCGGGTGCTGGCAACCGCAATCTCCGGCTCCAGAGGGGCCAGTTGCACGCCCGGCTTGGCCAGTGCAACACGAATCCACTGCATCACGTCGGAGCCAAGCTGCAGCCGGCCTTTGCTCACCAGCAGTGCGATCTCCCAGGGCGTGATTGCGCTGACGGCAATCCGGTTCTCCCATCCAGCCCGGTTCAGCGCCTCGGCGGTCTGCACTCCCAGCCGGGGAGCCTCCTCCATCATCCAGATAAGCGTGTGCGTGTCGACAAGTAAAAGGGGCGATCTGTCCCTCTCCGAGGCTGTCATTTCATCGCATCCCATTCAACATCAATCGGAGAGATGATGTCGCCCATCCATAGCACGCTGCCCTTCATCGACCCGACAATATTCTCCTTTGCCGGGATCGGTGTCACCTGCGCCACCGGCTTGCCGTGCTTGGTAATCACCAGCGTCTCGCGCTTCTCGGCGACCTCATCCAGCAATTTCAGACACTTAGCCTTGAATTCCCCGGCCGCAATCGTGGTTGACATCGAAATTCCTCCCATAGTCACATATTATAGTCATATTGTAACGCACTTTCCGAACGCCTGAGAACCGTTGCTGAATGTCGACGATTGATCGGTGTTTAAATGTTTGTGCACTTATCTGTTTAGGTGTATATTAGAGATGGAGAGTCTAATGTCCTCTACAACCACCCGCTGGAATCTTGTCGTCTCCAAAGGCACCGACAAATCCCTTCGCCAGTTCCTCGCCGCCGAAGGCGGAGGCAAGAAGGGCGATCTCTCGCGCTTTGTCGAGGAGGCGGTCAAGAAGCACATCTTCGATACGGCGCTCAAGGCGGCCCGAGAGCACAACGCAGACGTGGACCCCGATGAAATGGAAGTGATCATTGAGGAATCCCTTGCCTGGGCGCGGGCGCAACGCCGCTGATACTGATACTTCTGGACAGCAACGTCATCATGAGTGCGCTGCTCTCGCCTCACGGCGCGCCTGCCCGCATTGTCGATCAATGGCGCGAAGGCAGGTTTCGGTTGCTCACCTGCCAGCATCAGATCGACGAAATCCGCGCTGCCGGCCGCAATCTGAAATTCCGCAACAGGCTTCAGCCTCATCTGGTTGGGATGATGCTGAACAATCTCTACGGGGCTTCTGTCTGGCTCGGGCCGCTGCTGCGCAGGCACGACGCGGCTGATCCAACAGACAGCTACCTGCTCGACCTTATTGAGGCCGCGCAGCCCGACTACGCGGTTACCGGTGACAAGCGCTAGGGACTGTTGCAAATGGACAAACTGGGCCGGACGAAGATTCTGAAAGCCAGTGCCTTCTGCAGTGAAGTGCTGCATCTTTAGAACGCCGATGACGCGGCGCTATCCCCTTGTGCCGGCCGTCACCCTGACCTTTGAATTCCATCCGCTAGAATCGACTTGAGGAAGCCAAGAAAAATGCCCCGTAAAGCACTGATTGCCGCCAATTGGAAGATGTTCAAGACGCCTGCCGAAGCCAAGGCGTTTGTCGACGCGTTTTTGCCGCTCGTTGCAGGACACACCCGCGACGAGATTGCCCTGTTTCCCTCGCCCGTGCTGCTGCCTACGGTGATTGCAGCCTGCAAGGACTCGAATGTGGCCGTGGGGGCGCAGAATATTCACTTTGCCGAGGAGGGCGCATATACCGGCGAGACCTCCGTGGGTCAGCTTCTGGCCGTGGGCGGCACGCATACGCTGATCGGCCACTCCGAGCGGCGGCAGTACTTTGCCGAGACCGACGAGATTGTGAACAAGAAGCTGCACACCGCGCTGAAGCACGGCGTAGTGCCCGTGGTCTGCATTGGCGAGGTGCTGGAAGAGCGCGAGGCCGGCAAGACCGCTCATGTGCTGAAGACCCAGATCGCCGGGGCCTTCGCGGGCATTACCGCCGCGGCCGCCGCTCCGATCGTGATTGCGTACGAGCCGGTGTGGGCCATCGGGACCGGTAAAACGGCCACGCCGGAGATCGCCGTCGACGCGCACAAGATCATTCGCGCAGAGGTCGCCAAGCTGTTGGGCGCCGATGTGGCCGCGGCCATGCGCATCCTTTACGGCGGCAGCGTGAAGCCCGACAACGCCACCTCGCTGATCGGGCAGGAAGAGATCGACGGAGCCCTGGTGGGCGGCGCCAGCCTGAAGCCGGACTCGTTCACGGCAATCGTGAAGTATTAATTTCTGTCGAGTCCTGTTGGGCCGCGAACATAAGGCCGTGGCCCAACGTATGATGACTCATGCCCCAGCGTGATTTTTATATCGACCGCCTGCGCACCGTGCTGACCGCTCTGGTCGTGGTGTTCCATACCGCCATCACCTATGGCGCCACAGGAGGCTGGTATTATCACGAGATCGAATCCTCCTATGGGCTCTCCAGCCTGCTACTGACACTCTTCGTCGTAACGAATCAAGCCTATTTCATGGGTTTTTTCTTCCTGCTGGCCGGATATTTCACTCCTGCTTCGCTGGAGCGCAAAGGCTACGCGCTGTTTATCGCAGACCGATTCCTGCGCCTGGGCCTGCCTCTCGCTGCATACATCCTGATTCTGGGCCCGTTGACCTTGGCGCTTGCGGAATTCACGCGCGGAGATGGCTTCTGGTCCACTCTTGCCTGGCTCTGGCAGCACAAGGAGGTCAACAACGGGCCGCTGTGGTTTGTGCAGGCCCTCTTGATTTTCAGTCTTGCTTATTGCGCATGGAGAGCGGTCCTCGGCTCCGCCGTCGCACAATCTGAACGCACGCCCAAACCCGTTCCCGGTTATGGCTGGTGGCTGACGAGCGCCACCGGAGTCGCCGCCACCGCACTGGCTGTTCGTCAGTTCGTTCCCGCCGGCGAAAACGTCTTTGGTCTGCAGCTTGGCTACTTTGCAAGCTACATTTTTCTTTTCGGTGTCGGTGTAGCCGCATGGCGATACGACTGGCTCCGCCAACTAACCTGGAAGAATGCGCGGCCCTGGATCGTTACCCTGCTCATCGCCTGGCCCTTGATGCCGCTGGGCATCGAGATGGCCCACGCCATATACGGGAAGGCCAAGTCCAACTTCTCCGGCGGGCTCTCCTGGCCGGCAATCCTGTATGCCTGCTGGGAACCCTTCGTTGCCTGGGGGCTGATCGCCGCGTGCCTGCTGCTCTTCCGCGAGCGCATGAACCAGCCTTCAAAGCTCTGGACTTGGCTCAATCGGCGCGCCTACGCGGCGTATATCATCCATCCGCCTGTGCTGGTAGGCGTCAGCCTGCTGCTCCACGCATGGGTCGCCCCCGCCCTGGTCAAATTTGGCGTTGTCGGCTTGTTGGCTGTCATCGCCACCTGGCTGGCAGCCGATCCGCTGGTGCGGATGCCTGGTCTCCGGCGGGTGGTGTAGACGGAGATGTTGCCATCACGCCGCCGGCCGGATTTCTGGGCGCCAGCCAATCCGCTCTTCTCTAATGAAGGATCAAATCGGACGATCTACAACTGCGGGTAGAAGCTCGCGATCCAGCCTTGCAGCAGCGCCGGGAAGCAGCCCAGCACTACCACCGCGGCGGCAATCCCAACAGCACAACCAGCGTGACCGGATGCGCCTTGATCGGCGTTTCGTCGATGGCGGGCATCACGTAGGCCCGCTTGAGCACCTGCAAATAGTAATAGAGCGAAACCGCGCTCAAGGCGATGGCCAGAGCTACCAGCGCGAAGGGAACCGGCCCGGCTGAGACGCCGAGCACCGCGGCAAAGAGATTGAACTTGGCCCAGAAGCCGACCAGCGGCGGAATCCCGGCGAGCGAGAGGAAAAGCACCAGCAGCACCGCCGCCAGCAGCGGATTGCGCTTGTGCAGGCCGAGGAAAGAATCGAGGCGGTCGCTGCCGGTGGCGCGCTCGACGACGGAGACCACGCCGAATGCGCCGATGGTGGTGAGGCCGTAGGTGAGGATGTAGTAGAGCATCGCCGTTCGGCGCTCACGGGACGAATAAGAGAAGAAGGCAAGGCCAAGCAGTATGTAGCCTGCATGCGCAATCGCCGAGTATGCGAGCAGCCTGCGCACGCTGATCTGCGCCAAAGCAGCAAGATTGCCCAGTACCATGGAAGCGGCAGAGAGCACGGTCAGAATCAGCGACCAGGGAATGTTAAAGCCGAGATAGACCGGCGGGCGCGGCGTACCCGGTGGGATAACCTGGGCCGATACGTAGGCGGCCAATGTGCCTGCCGTCGAAGACATGCAATGCAGCCGTGCTGATGGAAATGAGCAACGCAAAGCTCGCCACTTTGGACACCGAGGCGATAAACGCCGCCGCCGGAGCGGGCGCGCCTTCATAGGTGTCCGGCGCCCACAGATGAAATGGCACAGCGGCAACCTTGAAGCCCAGTCCGGCCGCAATCATGACCATTGCCACGTAAAGCAAGGGCGCTGCATGGTAGGCATTCCACTCATGCACCGCCAGCAGAATCTGATGAAGATTTGTCGAGCCCGTCAGCCCGTAGAGATAACTGAAGCCAAACAGCAGAAACGCCGCCGACATTCCGCCGAATAAGTAGTACTTCATCGCGGCTTCAGCGCTCTTGCCCGAGCTCTTGGCAAAGGCGGTCAGGATGTAGAGGCCCAGGCTCAACAATTCCAGGCCGATGAAGATCACCAGCAGGTCCTGCGCGGCGGCAATCAGCAAGCCGCCGGCGGCCGCCATCAGCACGACGGCCACATACTCGCCCACATGGCGGGTGAAATCCGAATCGATGAGCAGCAGCAGCGTTAGCGCCGTCAGCACCAGGATTCCGGTTTGCGCCACGGCACGTAAGTGCCCGTGCCGAGCAGCGTGAACTCGCCGGTAGCTGTCAGTAGCCGAGTCCCGCATTGCCTTGTAGCTGCAACGCCCAAAGCGCCGCGCCGCAGCCGGCCACGCCGAGCAGCGCCGCAACGGCCACGCGCACCTTGAGCGCGGCCTTGCGCAGGAAGCCGAGGTCGACAACCAGCACCAGGAGCGCCGCGATTTCGAGCGCCGTCTCCGGCAGCGTTACGCGGAAGAGGTCTGCGTAGTTCATTGCACCCCTCCCGCAAGCAGCGCCTTTACCGCCGGTTCGATGGCGTCGAGCAGAATCCTTGGATAGAGGCCGACCACCAGGCTGACTCCGGCCAGCAGAGCAACGCCGGTGACTTCAGGCCAGGTGATGGCGGCGAACATGCTGGGCCCATGTTCCTGTTCCAGGACGTGCGCGCTGGGCAGCGCATCGCTGAAGAAGGCCTTCTGCAGGGCGCGCCAGGTGTAGGCCACGCCGACCACGATGCCCACGCCGGCGGCGATCGTCCACCAGGGTTTGACCATCCACGCGCCGACCAGCACTTGCAACTCGGCGACGAAGCCGGAGAAGCCGGGCAGTCCCATCGAGGCCATGCCGGCAATCACAAAGGCCCATGCGGCGAAGGGCAGGCGCTTGGAGAGGTGCATGGTTTCCAGTTCGGCGAACTGGCGCGTGTGGGTGCGGTCGTAGACGATGCGGCCGACGATGGCGAAGAGCAGCCCGGCGATGATGCCGTGCGAGAACATCTGCAAGACCGCGCCGGTGACGCCGATCTGGTTCAGCGTCATCAGGCCGAGCAGCACGAAGCCCATGTGGCTGACGCTGGAGTAGCCGATGACGAATTTGAAGTCGGTCTGCACCAGGGCCACCAGCGCGCCATAGACGATGCCGATGACCGCCAGCACGCGCAAAGACGTCGCGCCAGGAGCCGATGCCGATGAAGGAGAATCCCCACGGGTCGAGGCCGTGCGGGAAGAGAGCCAATGCCGACGCGCAGGCAGCCGTAAGCGCCCAGCTTCATCACCACGCCGGCCAGCAGCATGGAGGCGGCGGTGGGCGCGGCGACGTGGCCGGTGGGCGCCCAGGTGTGGAAGGGCCACATGCCGGCCAGAATCGCAAAGCCGATGAAGACCAGCGGGAAACACCACATCTGGAAGCTGACCGGCAGGCCGGCGTGAGCCAGCTCGACGAGGCCGGTGGAGTGGCTGCCCGCCGTCGTGTAGGCCGCCAGCAGGCCGATGAGCACCATCGCCGAGCCGACGAAGGAGTAGAGCGCCAGCTTCATGGCCCCGTACTCGCGGCGCGTGGAGCCCCAGATGGCGATCAGGAAGTACTTGGGAACGATGGCGATTTCGTAGAAGACGAAGAGCAGAAACAGATCGAAGCTGAGGAAAACGCCGTAGACGCCGCCGATCAGCGCGAGATAAAAGGCGAAGAACTCGTTGGTGCGCAGCTCGATGTTCCAACTGAAGAGAACGCCGGCGACCGCGGCCAGGCCGGTGAGCAGCACCAGCACGCGGCTGATGCCGTCGGCGGCCAGCAGGTAGTGAATGCCCATGGACGGCACCCAGGGCAGGTCGACAATCATCACGCGGCCCTGCCCCATGCCGGCGACAAACCCCCCCACGGCCAAGCGCGAGCCCGGCCACGGCGACGGCCAGCGCCAGCCAGCGCGCCAGGACTGTTCTTGCCCTTGGGCAAGAGCGCCTCGACCAGCGCCCCGGCAAACGAGAGATAGATCGTCCACGCCAACATCAAAATCTCCAGTGCGCCAGCAGGTTAACGACCGTTGGGTTCACGCTGTCCACAATCAAGTTGAGGCACAAGGCCGACGAGCAACATCAGGCCGATCACCGGAGCCAGCGCCAGCCGCTCGCCGTGGTGCAGATCGGGAAAGCCGGCGCAATGTTCCGGCAACAGGCCCGCTAAAAACTTTCTGAATCACCGTGAGAATCGACGGCCGCCGTCACCAGCAGGCCAAGAAGCGAAACCGTGGCCGCGACCCAGGCCAGCGGAAAAACGCCGCGGAAGATGAGGAACTCGCCGACAAAGCCGTTCAGCCCCGGCAGGCCCAGCGACGAAAAGAGCGCAATGCCCATCAGCCCGGCCAGCACCGGCGCCGGCTTGCGCAGGCCGCCGAAGTCGTCGATGCCGCGATGGCCGCCGGTGCGCTGCTGCATCATGGCCACAAACCAGAAGAGCGCCGCCGCCGTGATGCCGTGGTTGAACATCTGCAGGATGACGCCGTTGAGCGCCGCGGCCTGGCTGGCGAGCGCGGCGCTGTCATTCCGGTCAGCGCCGGAACCGCCAGCGCGAAGATGCCCAGCAGGCAATAGCCCAGGTGATTCACCGACGAGTAAGCGAAGACGCGCTTCAGATCCTTCTGCGCCGCGGCGGCCCAGGCGCCCATCACCACCGTGGCCACGGCCAGCACCAGCAGCGGCGTGCGCATCTGCGAGATCTGGTGACCGAAGAGCGGAAGCGCGATGCGCAGCAGGCCGTAGACGCCCATCTTCGACATTGCGCCGGTCAGCAGCATGGTCACCGGCGAAGGCGCTTCGGCGTAGGCGGCGGGCAGCCAGGTGTGGAAGGGAATCATCGGCACCTTGACCGCAAAGCCGGCCAGCACGCCGATGGCCAGCCAGATCATCACCGGGCCCAGGTGCGCCGTGACCATCTGTTCGAGTTCGCCGGTCGAAGCCAGCAGCGTCAGGTAGCCGAAAGTCCATGCTGCCGGTGGAGAAAAAGACGGCGAGAAACGAGACGCAGCAGCGCCACGGAGCCGGCCATGGTGTAGATGAAGAACTGCGTGGCCGCCGGCCCGCGCCGCGCTCCGCCCCACAGCTTGATGAGGAAGAAGGCGGGAATCAGGCTCAGCTCCCAGAACAAGAACCAGTGGAAGAAATTCAGCGCCGTGAAGGAGCCGAAGAGTCCCGCCTCCAGCATCAGCACCAGCCCGAAGTAAAGGCCCGGCTGATGATGCACGCGGTGCGCCGCATCCACCGACATCAGCGTGACGATGGCCGAGAGCACCAGCATCAGCGCGCCCAGCCCGTCCACGCCCAGGTGATACTCGATGCCCAGCGACGGCGCCCAGGCCGCGCGTTCGACCATGCCCATGCTTCCGTCCGCGGGCAGCTGCGTCCAGACCACAAGCGCCAGCGCCAGGCTGGCGATGGTCGTGACGAGAGCCACGGCGCGCGCGTGCTTGCCTGAGCAGAGCGCAATCGCCGCCCCCGCCAGGGGCAGCACGGTCAACAGCGTCAGTATGGAAATCCGGTCGTCAATCCGGTCGATATTCGCTCATGGCCGGCTGCTCCAGATCAGAATCGCCACCAGCGCCACCACGGCCAGCGCCAGAATTCTCAGGTAGGTTTGCACGCGGCCCTTTTGCACCCGCGCCAGCAGGCCGCCGCTCGGTCGAAGCTCTTCGCAGCCCTTGTCGAAGCCGCCGTCCACCACGTTGGTATCGAGGAAGCGGTTCAACTGCGCCCAAAGCCCGAAGCTCCATGCAACGCCGGCCACCACGCCGCCCCAGACGCGGCGGTCGAGCCAGTCGGCAACGCGCGCCCACCATGCGTAGAAGGCGATCACCGTCACTCCGTAGAGCTCATCCACGTAGAACTTGTCGCGAAGCACGGCCCAGATCCAGGGCACGGCTTTTTCCAGCGCATCCGGCGCTTCGGGCTTGGGGGAATGGTTGCCGTAGAGCCGCCAGCCCAGGCCGAGGCCGAGAAATACGACCAGGGATGAAGTCGCCATCAGCGCCAGCAGCCCCGGCTCGTCAAAGCCGTGCAGGTCGAAGCTCGCAGCGCGGCCCTCAAGAAAGGCGCGGAACCACGGCCAGGCGGGAGTTCCAATCGCGCCCAGCGCCATGGCAAAGAAGGCCAGGATCGCCAGCGGCACGGTCATCACCGCCGGGCTTTCGTGCGCCGTCTTGTGCCCGCGATTGTAGCCGAAGAAGACGTAGCTCACCTGCCGCGTCATGTAAAACGCGGTCAGCAGCGCGCCGAAGACCAGCATGTAAAACGGCGTCTTGGCCACGCTCCAGTGCTGCGCGGCCTCGAGAATTCCGTCCTTGCTCCAGAAGCCGGAGAACAGCAGCGGAAATCCGCACAGCGCCAGCATGCCGATGGCATAGGTGACGAAAGTGAGCGGCATGTCGGACTTTGAGACCGCCCATGCGGCGCACATCCTGCTCCTCGTGGCAGCCGTGAATCACCGAGCCCGCGCCGAGGAACAAGAGCGCCTTGAAGAAGGCGTGCGTGATCAGGTGGAACATGCCCACCGCGACGCCGCCCAGTCCGAGGCCGGCCATCATGTAGCCGAGTTGCGAGACGGTGGAGTAAGCCAGGATGCGCTTGATGTCGTTCTGCGCAACGGCGATGAGCGCGGCAAAAACGGCCGTGGACGCGCCCACCCAGGTGACGACGGTGAGCGCGGTCGTGGTTCCGCCGGTCAAGCGCGCCGGCCTGCATCAGCGGATAGACGCGCGCGATGAGGTAAACGCCGGCGGCGACCATGGTGGCCGCGTGAATCAGCGCGGAGACCGGCGTGGGGCCTTCCATCGCGTCCGGCAGCCACACGTGCAGAGGGAACTGGCCGCTCTTGCCCGCGGCTCCGGCAAAGATCAGCAGGCCGATAGCGCCCGCTGCGGTCAGGCCGAGAGCCGCCGGCTGCGCCAGCAATCCAGCCAGCGCCCAGCCCTCCAGCGAACCCGCGCCGTGGTTGTAGAAGAGCAGCGTGCCGGTCTGCGCGAAGAGCCAGACGATTCCAAGAAGAAAGAAAATATCGCCGACGCGCGTGGTGATGAAGGCCTTTTTCGCTGCCGCTGCGGCCGAGGGCTTCTGATACCAGAAGCCGATCAGCAAGTACGACGTAAGTCCGACCAACTCCCAGCACATGAACAGCAGCAGCAGGCTGTTGGAGATCACCACGCCCAGCATCGCTCCGGCAAACAGCGACAGGAAGCAGAAGAAGCGCGTGTAGTTCTCGTCGTGCGCCATGTAGCCGATGGAGTAGATGAAGATCAGCAGGCCGACGAAGCTGACCATCACCAGCATGACGGCCGAGAGCGGATCGAGCACCCAGCCCAGGTCCACATTGGCCGCGCCCACGCGAATCCAGGTGAAGTTGACGGTCTCGCGCACGGCGATGCCATGCGCCCAGCCGCTGACGACGTGTACGAATGCAACCAGCGAGAGCAGGAGCGAAAAACTCAAGCGACCCGATGGCCAGCGTGGCTGCGGCCTTGCGCTGCGGTTGTTTGAGCAGCGCGATCATGCCCGAGGCCACGATGGGCACGGCGGGAATCAGCCACAGAATCCCCGTGATCGGAGAGGCGGCCAACTGCGGAGTGAATGAAATTGTCTCTTGCATCAATCCTCTCACCCCTTCATCCTGTTCATCTGGTCCAGATCGGTGGTATGCGCGTGGCGATGGATGGAGATCACCAGCCCCAGTCCCACCGCCGCTTCGGCCGCCGCCACGGCAATCGAGAAGATCGCAAACATCATCCCCGTCAGCGCCTCGGGATGCGGCCCGTAGCGCCAGAAGGCAATCAAATTCAAATTGGCCGCGTTCAGCATCAGCTCAATGCCGATCAGCACCAGGATGGCGTTGCGCCGCGTCAGCGCGCCGGCCAGTCCGATGGCAAACAACAGCGCGGCCACCAGAAGATAACCCGCCAGCGGCGTCATTTGGCGCCGTCCTTTCTCGTGCATGGCCACGATCACCGCGCCGATCAGTCGCCGCGGTCAGCAGCAGCGCCACAATCTCCAGCGGCAACACGTAGCGGCCCATCAGCGCATTGCCAATGTGCTGCACCGTCACCGTCGGCACGGCGGTCTCATGCGGCAAGGTCCGCGCGCTCTGCAGCACCGCCCAACCCAGCACCGCAAAAACCGCCGCGGCGATCGCCAGGCCCGCCAGCCAGTTGCGGCTGAAGACTCCATCCTTGGGAGTCTCCGAGCCGCGCGTCAGCAGAATCGCAAAGACCACCAGGATGGCGACCGCGCCGATGTAGACCAGAATCTGCGCAAAGCCGGCAAACTGCGCATCGAGATTCAGAAACAGCAGCGCCAGCCCGGCAAAAGCCACCGTCAGCGCCAGCGCGCAGTGCACCGTGTTCTTCAGCAGCACCGCCGCCAGGCCGCCGGCCACCGTCAGGCCGCGACCAGATAGAAAACAAAGCTCATCGGCCGCTCTCCTTTTCACGGCGCTCATTCGGGATGCGCGAACTTCGCTCCGGCAGATCTTACTCCGCATAGCGATATCTCCTCGGCCCGAAGTGCTCCCTGCGCATCTCCACGCGGCCCATGCCCACGTAGGCCAGCAATCAGAATCGCCGAACAGACCACCCAGCGCTCCCATCCCTCGCCCATGAATCGCCACAGCGCGGCCACCAGCAGGTTCAGCAGCGCACATGGGCAGCACAAACTTCCAGGCAAAGTTCATCAGCTGGTCCTGGCGCAGCCGCGGCAGCGTTCCCCGCATCCAGATGAAGACAAAGATCGAGAGCATCAGCTTGGAGAAGAACCAGATCCACGACGGAACCCAGGCCAGAAATGAAAACGGCGCCGACCATCCGCCGAGAAACAGCGTGGTGCCCAGTCCGGAGATGGAAAACATGGCCAGGTACTCGCCCAGAAAGAAGAGCGCAAATTTGAAGCCGGAATATTCGGTGTGGTAGCCGGCCACCAGCTCCGACTCGCCTTCGGGCAAATCGAAGGGCGAGCGGTTGGTCTCCGCCGTGGCCGCAATGGCATACATGACGAAGCCGGCCAGTCCCCAGGGCGTGAAGATGTACCAGTGCGGCAAGCCCCAGGTGTAGTGGTTCTGCGCCTCGACGATTTTGGTCAGCGAGAGCGAGCCGGTAATCATGACCACGGCCACGCTGGACAGCAGCAGCGGCACCTCGTAGCTGATCATCTGGGCCACGGCGCGCATGGCGCCCAGCAGCGAATACTTGTTGCGGCTCGACCATCCGGCCATGAAGACCGACAGCTCAGTGGAGGCGCCCATGGCGAAGAAGAACAGCAGCCCGGCGTCCATGTCCACCAGCACCATGTTGCGTCCCATGGGCAGCACCGCAAAGCCCATGAAGACGGCGACCACCAGCAGCAGCGGCGCCAGAAAGTGCACCGCCGCATCCGCGCTCAGCAGGAACAATGTCTTCCTTGGTCAGCGACTTGATGCCGTCGGCAATCGGCTGCAGAAGTCCGAAGGGCCCCACGCGATTCGGGCCCAGCCGGTTCTGCATGCGCCCCAGCCCCTTGCGCTCCAGCACACGGTCAGCGCAAAAAGCGCCGGGAAAGAGGCAGACGATGGCCACCACGCTGAGCAGCACGCTGGCCACCGGCTGCCATGCCGCGGGCAGAAATGCCACCAGCCAGTGCTCGAAGCAGAACGAAGATCTGGTCCATCGTCGCGATCATGGGCTAGTCTCCAGTTCCTTCCTGCACGGGGGCCTGCGTGGCTGCGGAATTGGCGGTCTGGGCTGCGGATGCGGCGGTTTTGACGGCAGCCGCATCGGCGGCAGCCTTGGCCTTGGCGTCGGCCTTGGCCTTCTCCTCGGCCAGCCGCGCATCCACTTCCGCGGCCTCGGTGGGATGAATGCGGTGATAGTACTCGTTTGACTTGGCCAGTTGTTTGCGGTCCAGCAACAGGCCGCCAAAGCGGTCCTCGGTGGCTCAACTCAAACTCGGTATCCATCTTGATGGCTTCAAATGGGCAAACCTCAACGCAGATCTGGCAACTCATGCAGACGGAAATGTCGATGTCGAAGCGAGCCGGGATAAAACTGCGGCTTGCCGACCGCGTCCGGCTTCTTGTCTTTGCTCTTTTCGATGTAGATGCACTTGGGCGGGCACTCTTTCTCGCAGATCTGGCAGGCCACGCAGCGCAGGCCGGCCTCCCAGTCCGCGCCGTCATATACCAGGAAGGGAAAGACGCGCGCATTCTCGGCCGGAGCGATCCGCTGTTCCGGATACTCGACCGTCGTCAGCCGCTCCGCGGAGACAAAGCTGCCGGCAAAATTTCTTGCCGTCTCCGCCATCCCCTTCAGTATTCCCTCGCCCAGCAATGAAACCTCCTAGAAACAGCTCCTAGCTTCTAGCCTCTAGCTTCCAGCTCTTCCGGACCGCACTTGAATTCGGCGGCAAATCCAAGTAACTCACAATCCCAGCGAGTAACTTGGAGCTAGAAGCTATCGATCCACTTCCCCCAGCACAATGTCCACGCTGCCGAAGATCAGCACCACATCGGCCACGTTGCTGCCCAGGCACATATCTTCAAGCACCGTCAGGTTGATCAAACTCGGCGGCCGCACCCGGTAGCGATAGGGATTCGGCCCGCCGTCGCTGATAAGATAAAAGCCCAGTTCGCCCTTGGGCGCTTCGATGCGCCCGTAGGCCTCGCCCGGCTTGGGACGGAAGCCGCGAATCTTCGCCTTGGGATCCATCACCGGGCCGCCGGGAATCTCCTTCAGCGCCTGCTTCAGAATTGCAATCGACTCCCGCATCTCCAGCAGCCGGATCATGAAGCGGTCGTAAACGTCCCCATGATCGCCCAGCGGCACGCGGAAATTGAAGCGGTTGTAGATGCCGTAGCCGTCCACCTTGCGAATGTCGTAGTTCACGCCCGAGGCGCGCAGCATCGGCCCGGTCACGCCGGCGTTCACCGCCAGCTCCGGCCGCAGAATGCCGACGCCCTGGCAGCGCGCCATCAGAATTTCGTTTGAGCAGAGCAGCCGTTCGAACTCGTCGGCAAATCCCGGCAGCCCGTCCACCACCTTGCGCGCCGCATCCAGCCAGGCCGGCGAAGCATCCACGCGGCAGCCGCCGAAGCGCATGTAGTTGCACATCATGCGCGAGCCGGTGAGCCCCTCGAAGAGGTCGAGAATCTTTTCGCGCTCCTTGAAGGCGTACATGAGCGGCGTGCCGCTGGCGCCCATCTCCTGGATCAGGAAGCCGATCGACGAGGCGTGGTTCTGCACCCGCGTCAGCTCGCCCAGAATCACGCGGAGGTACTCGGCGCGCTCGGGGACCTCCTGGCCGACGAGCTTTTCGACCGCCAGCGCGTAGGCCCAGTTGTTGGTGAGCGAGCAGATATAGTCCAGCCGGTCGGTGTAAGGCATGGAAGCCAGGTAGCTGGCGCCCTCGGCAATCTTCTCGTGGTTGCGGTGCAGGTAGCCGAAGACCGGCTTGAGGCGGATGACGCGCTCTCCATCCAGCGCCACATCCATGCGGAAGACGCCGTGGGTGGAGGGGTGGTGCGGCCCCATGGCCACTTCCAGCAACTCCCCTTCGCCGTCCGGCGCAATCACCGGCGGCCGGTTCCAGCCGTCTTCCATCTTCTCGCGAAGGAACGCAGAAGTCGTCATTGTCCGGCGCCCGTCCCTTCCTGGCCCGCGGACTCTTGCGTAGCCTTGCGCGCCGCGGCTCGCGCCAGCACCGCATCGTGCGCGGTGGGCTCGTATTCAAAGTCGTCCGGCTCCACGTAATCGCGGCGCATGGGGTGGTCCTTGAATCCCTCCCACATGAGCAGGCGGCGCAGGTCCGGATGGCCCTTGAAGACGATTCCGTAGAGGTCGAAGATTTCGCGCTCCTGAAACTCCGCCGACCGCCAGATGGGCGTGAGCGAGGGCAATTCCACCTGATCGGTGCGGTTGACGGTGCGCATGCGGATCACGACCGGGCCATGCTTTTTCTCGATCGAATACAGGTGGTAGACCGCCTCGAGGCAGCCCGGCTCGATGCGCTTGCGGGGCTCCTCGACGGTTTCCTCCACCTGCTGCTCCACACCGTCCACTGCCTTGGCGACAGTGCGCGTGACTTTCACTTTCTCGGTGATTTCCTTGTCTGGCCAGTCGACGCCGGTCACGTTGGAGAGAAAATCCAGCGCCAGTTCCTCGTCGTCGCGCAGGAATTCGTGCAATTTCGGCCGCATGGCTGGGCGCGATGCCGGAGCGAATGCTGCCCGCTGGGGCTGGGATTGAGGACAATCTCCACCGCCGCGCCCGGAACAGCCGCTTCGATCGCCGCTTTGATCTCTTCTACCGTCTTCATCAGCGAATCACCACCGGCACCGGCCAGACGCCCTGGTTCGACGAGGGTTCCAGATCGTGCTCGCCCGGCTCCGGAACCGGAAACTCGCCCTGCGCATCCGCATCAAGGAAGCGCGGCCGGCCCTCGCCGGTCAGCGGCTGGCCGTCGATCTTCTTTTGCAGGGTCATGAAGGCCTGGATCAGCGCCTCCGGCCGCGGCGGACAGCCGGGAATGTGCACGTCCACCGGGATGTACCGGTCGATGCCCTTCAGCACGTTGTACCCCTGCTTGAACGGCCCGCCGGAGATGGCGCAGGCGCCCATGGCAATCACATACTTCGGCTCCGCCATCTGGTTGTAAAGCCGCACCACCTGCGGCGCCATCTTCTTGGTCACCGTGCCGGAGATGATCATCAGGTCGGCCTGGCGGGGCGAGGGGCGGAAGACCTCTGCACCGAAGCGGGCCAGATCGTAGCGCGCCATGGTGGTGGCGATCATCTCGATGGCGCAGCAGGCGAGCCCAAACTGCATGGGCCAGATCGAGTTGCGGCGTCCCCAGTTGTAGAGCTCCTCGATGGTCGTAACGAAGACGCCCTGCTTGCCCAGTTCGATCTTCAATCCTTCTTCAACCATCGGTCGCTTCGCTCCTTGAGCTTCTAACCTTCAGCTTCACCACATCTGCGGCGCACCTTGCTGCTCCCCAGCAGTTCCTAGCAGGCAGCTAGAAGCTAGAGGCTAGAAGCTGCTTTTCACGCCCACGTCAGCACGCCCTTGGCCCAGGCCCAGGCCAGCCCTTCGATCAGCATCAGCACAAACACCAGCATGGCCGCGCAGGCCGCCGCGCCCAACCCGGTAAACGCCACCGCAAAGGGCAGCAGGAACACAGCCTCCACGTCGAAGATGAGAAAGATGATGGCATACAGGTAGTAGGCGGAGCGGAACTGCACCCAGGCGTCGCCTTTCGACACCAGCCCGCACTCGTAGATGGAGTTCTTGACCGCGTTGGGCTTGGCGGGCGAAAACGCCTTGGCCCACAGCCACGCCAGGCCCAGCGGGGCCAACCCAAAACCCAACGCCGCCAGGAACAAAACCGCCAGGGAAAAGTAAGGATTTGAGGCCATCTGGGAATTAACGTCCTTCTTACTCAACGTACCAGATTTGGGGCCTGTTTTGGCTAAGGAGTTGCGGTGCGAAAGGTCCGCTCGGCCTCAATTCTTCGCCACTCATCCCACCTTGTGAGCCGCTTACCGGGCGGCAAGCCCGTCGACACTGCGTTTGCGGCTTTTTGGGCGCCCTCCGGCGCGCGCAGGCGGAGCCTACCAGCTCACTACCGTCACCGCGAACGGTTCCAGTGTGATCTTGCCATTCGCCGGTTTTACCATCCGCGCGGGACCGTCGCCGGTTTGTTCGTCAACTGTGCGCGCCGCTGCGTTGTCCGCATCAGGCAACTCGACATCGACAGGCCGGTTCCGTTTGTTGGCCAGCAGCAGCCTGCGCCCGCGCGGGGTGAGAAACGCCTGCGCGGCCACGTCGCCCGTACCGATCGACGTCTCCACCAGCTGGTCGCCTGAATGGAGTGAGTCCTTGATGAGCTTGAGAACCCAGAAGCGCGCATTGGGCTCGTTCGTCCGCCAGTCCATCATGCTGACGCTGGGAAACTGCGTGGGATAGCCGACCATTTGCGACATGCCGATGAGATCGATCTGCATGCGCGAGAGCTCGATGTAGAGATAGGCGTAGAGCGAACCGGCCAGATTCCAGTAAGCTGCCGGCGGCGGCACATCGTCCCCGGCCTTGTTGTCGGTGGGCAGAATCACGCCCAGTTCATCCAGATCCGTTTTGGTTTGGGGCGAAAGCCGTCTGCGTATGGATTCGACAAACCGCACCGTGTTCAAAAAGCCGTTGGCCTGATCGAAGAATGTGTACTGCCAGCTATCCAGAGCCTGTTGCGCGTCAGGGTGTGCGTAAAAGTGATACGAAATGTAATCGAGCGGAATGCCGGGCTTGTGGTTCGCGGGATTGAGGAAGTATTCAAAATAATGCGGATTGGCGCTGGGAGCAGCCAGCGCCATGCCCATGAACTTCGTCTCCGGCGAGACCTTGTGAATCGCGCTCACGATGGCGTCGTAGCGAGCGGTGTACTGCTCGGGAGTCATCCTGTGCTCGAAATCCACTTCGTTGAGCACCTCCCACACCGGAAACTTGTAGTGATAGCCGGACTCGTGGCGAACGCCATTCTCGTCCGTGAAGCCGCCATTCACATACCAGCTCACCAGGCGAGCGTAGTAGTCGCCCAGTTCATTGCCGCTGGGGTCGCGCAACTCGGTTCCCTGTGTGTAATCCCAGACCACCTGGTTGGGATCCGCGGGATAGGTCACCGGCTGGTCGGTCTTCCACAGCCACGCCGGAATGGTGCTGAAGTTCATCACCGTCGGGTGGCCTTCGGTTGCGTCCAGAAAACCCTTGGTCATGGGATCGATGAAGCTGAACTCCCACGAGGTTTTTTGCGCAGTGGGCGGATCGAGCTCGGCGACAGCCAGTTTGGGATAGGGCAGCCAGGGAACATAGCGCACGTAGTCGGCGCCCAGTTCCTGCACAGCCTTGTAGGAGGCTGCGCCCAGCGCCTCACCGGGCCGCAGCGGCGGATTGACCACCACCTGCAGCGTGGGCGTGGACTGAGAGACCACCGTGACCTTGTCCCAGTGGATGGTGAGCTTGGCGGCTTGCTGGCCGTGCAGAGCCGATGCGATTAGAGTACAGGCGAAACCTGCTATGAACAGGCGGATGAAACTACGCACCTTTAACCTTCGATCCAGAAAGCACTTTGCAGCTTGCTCGCGCATCGTACACACTCCGCTGGCCATCTTAGCACCGCGGATGGTTCCTGGCTGCTTGGATCCCACCAAGAACCTTACGCCAGCCGTGAAAATGCTCTAATCGTCGTCATCCTTGCCGGTTTTCTTCACGTGTACTTTCAGCATGGCCGGCACCGGCGCGTTGCCCATGGCGTCCTTCCAGAGAATGACGTTCAGCTTTTCAGTGGGAGCGCGGTCGGCGTGGCTGAAGTCCATCTTCATGCTTTCTTTTGCGCCTGCCGCGGTTTTCGCGTTGGCCGTGTAGATAAGGCCGTTGTCGCGATTCGAGTAATCCGCCGCATATGCCGGCTGGTCGCCGGGGCCCGTAAACAAAGTGGAAATCAGCGAGCTGAAAGCATCGTTGTTGTTCATGGGCGGCAAGCCCATCAGCGACTCGATGGTGCGCAACACGCTTACGGTGGAGTAGAAGCGGCTGTCGACAAAAGGCGCGCCGCCAGGTCCGCGCGGAGAATACTTGCTGATCACGAGCGCAATGCTGCGGTGCGCGTCCACGTGATCCGCGCCGGCCTGGGCATCGTCTTCGAGAATGAAAAAAGCGGTATCGTCCCAGAACGGCGAATGCGAGATCGCCTCCACAGCCCTTCCCACCGCGAGATCGTTATCGGCGACCGAGGATTTGGGCGTCGGTCCGCCGGGCCTGGTTCCGGCGGTGTGGTCGTCGGGGAAGCGCAGCATGACAAAGTCGGGCATGGTGTCTTTGCCGCGCTCCCTGTCCGCGATCCAATCCTTCAAATGCCTTTCAAAGATCGCGAATCGAACCTGGTCCGGAACAAACAGGTTGAAGTCCGGCGCTTCGGGAGCAAAGTGTCCCACCAGCTCCGGCTTGGTTGCGATATTGGCGCCAATCAGCGGAATGGCCCACGGCCACTTGTTGACGCCGCCGCCCCATTCGGCGGGAATCGGTTCGCCGGGTGCAATCGCGTTGCGCGCGCATTTGCCGCCCGCGAGCAGGGCTCCCTCCTGCGGATTCGCGGTCCCGGCCGTATTGCAGAAGGTGGTGGAGATGTACTCGCCAAAATGGTAGTAGGACTTGCCGTGGGCGGCCAGATCGCCCCAGAGATATCCGCTCCCCGGCTCGTTGACATCGGGAATCTTCTGCAGCAGCGGATAGCCGTCGGCCACCACGCCCTCATAATCGTAGGTTCGCTGTGCGCCGCGATATTCCTGCTGCCAGGTTTTCTCCAGATAATCCGAGCCAATGGCTGCCGTCGACCATACGTGGCCGTCGCCCGACACTTCGCCTGAGTCAAAAAAATTATCGAGTACGCCGAACTGCAGGGCGAGCTTGTGCTGGTTGGGAGTGATCGCCTCTCCAAACATCGCCAGGCTCGGGTCGCCATTGCCCACCCGCTTTCCGTCCTTGTTCAGATCGCCAAGGATCTGATCGTAGGTCCGATTTTCCTTGATGATGTAAATAATGTGCTTGATGCGGCCCTGCGCTCCGCCGGCAAAGGTGATTCTTTCAGCCGCTGCCTTCATGCGGTTTGACTCCAGCACCACCGAAGTCCACTGCGGCAGGTTCTTCGCAATATCCGTCTCTTCGAGAGTAGCCAGCGAGCCATAGAGCAGCGTAGCGATGTAGGCGTTGGCCCGCGGAGGCATTTTGTCCCGCATCGATTCGATTGGGCGCTGGGGAAAGTTGTTCGGCCCGGTTCCCTTGCCTTTATCGGTGGCGACATAAAGTTCTCCGCCGGATGCGGAGGGAACGAAGGCCATCGATATGGGCATCCATTCCGTGGGCACGAATCCGATGGGTTCAACCATTCCCTGCTTCGATACCTTCGCGGTAAGTTGCCTGGTGTCGATGACAGCGACGGCATCGCTGGCCATATTCGCCACGTAAAGCCGGCTGCCGTCTGCGTTGATGGCCAGCGCCACCGGCTCGGCGCCAAAGTAACTCTGCCCGGGAAGACGGGTGTCGAAGTAACCCTTCAGTGAGAACTGGCCTGAGCCGACATTCACCGCCGCCACGGCGTCGCGATTGGCAAGCGCCACGTAAAGTATCCTTCCATCCGGCGAGAACTCGAACGCGCAAGGATGAGTTCCATTAGCGATGGGGCTGAAGGGCTTGAGCAGAGCGAGCTTGCGCCCAACCATCTTCTTCGCAAGGTCGAGTTCCACGATCTCCGACGCGTTCCATAACGCGACAAACGCGCGCGCGCCATCGTTTGAGACCGCCAGGGCAATGGGATAGGTGGAAGGCACGGCATCGCTCTCGGAAAGGTCGAACCGCTTTTCGATTGTGCCGGTCGATGGATCGAGCAGCAGAACGTCGTCGGAGAGGTTATCGGCGACCAGGAGCTTCTCAGAGCCGGCGCCACCAACCACCGCGATCGCCGCGGCATAGGGTACGCCCTCGTCGCCTTCAACGCCGCCGATCAGCTTCGTTTCTCTGCCCGGAGCGAGTTGTTGCAGGGGTAATGAGATCATGCGTTCTTGTTTGATTTTTCCGTCGCTGAAGCTGTAGATCACTACCCCGTTTCCGGTTTTGTCCTTGCCGTCTCCGAGCGGGTCGGAAAGTGAGGCCATGCTTGCATAGATATGCTTTCCGTCGCGGCTGAAGGCCAACCCCGAGTAGAGCGTCTGCTTGGCCAGCCTGGCAATCGTGCGGTCGTCCGGAAAGTCCTTGAGTGCGCCCGTCTGCGTATCCAGAACCGCGAGCGACTGTGCATAATTCGACTCGAAGGTTCCATACCCGGCATTCACCGTGACCACGTAACGCCCGCCGGGAGACACGGCCATGGACATCGGCAGACTGTTCATTCTCTGCGGATGCCCGGGAATCTCGCCGATCAACTGCTTGCTCGAGGGCAGATCGATGGTTTGTGCCGCAAAGAATGTCGGCGCGAGCAAAAAGGACGCGCCGGAAACTGCCAACAAAAACTTCGAATTCATTGTCCTACCTCAACGCAAGTGGCTTCGCGCTCGTATGAATGTGTCGTGACACGGAACTTGCCTGGCGCGGGTTTTCTTCACTCAGGATTGTAAATGCCGTGCGTGAATTAGGCTGCGCAAGACAGCTTTCCCGCGGTCGTTTTCGAATGGCGCCAATTCGTCACAATTGGCCGCCGACACCGCCCGCGTCTGCTCATCTGTTCTCCCCGGCCCGTTGCAGGCCGGGGAGAACGGACGTGCTCTACTGACTCATTAATCTAATGTTTAACCTTCCCTATCCACTTTCTTGCGCAATTGCGTGCGCACGGTTTTATGGATAGATGCCGCGAATCTGCACCGCCTCGGCCACGCGGCCGATGCCGAGCATGTTGGCGGCAATGCGCATGGGCACATTCCGTTCCAGGTGGATCTTGAGCACGTCGCGGAAGGCCGTCTTCATCACCCGCTCCAGCCGGTTGTAAATGTCCTGCGCTTCCCAGAATAAGTGCTGCTCATCCTGGACCCACTCGAAGTAAGAGACCGTGACCCCGCCGGCATTGCACAGAATATCCGGAATCACGAACACGCCTTTGCTTTCCAGAATTCTGTCGGCCGCGGGAGTGAGAGGCCCGTTGGCTGCCTCGGCAACGATCCTCGCGCGCACTGTGGCTGCATTTTCGGCGTGGATCGTGTTCTCCAGCGCCGCCGGCACCAGGATGTCGCAGTTCAATGCCAGCAGGTCGGCCGGCTCGAGCGGCTCGCTTTCCGGGAACCCTTCCACGTGCCCGCAGAGGGCCTTCATGTGAATCAGCTCAGGAATATTCAGACCGTTCGCGGTTGTAAATGCAGCCGGTGGAATCGCTGACCGCGATGACCTTCGCTCCCGCTTCGTGCAGCAACTGCGCCGCGATCGAGCCGGCGTTGCCAAAGCCCTGCACCGCGACTGTTGCGCCCTTCAACGGCATCTTCAGATGCTCGCAGGCGCACTCGATGGTGTAGAACACGCCGCGCCCGGTGGCTTCGTTGCGGCCCAGCGATCCGCCCAGGCTGATGGGCTTGCCGGTCACCACGCCGGGAATCGGATATCCCTTGGTCATGCTGTAGGTGTCCATGATCCAGGCCATGGTTTGCGAATTGGTGTAGACATCCGGCGCGGGAATGTCCTGCTCCGGCCCAATCAAGGGAAGAATCGCGCTGGTGTAGCGGCGCGTCATCCGCTCCAGTTCGCCCTTGGACATATGCTTTGGGTCGCAGGTGATTCCGCCTTTGGCGCCGCCAAAGGGAATATTCACCACCGCGCATTTCCACGTCATCCAGGTGGCCAGCGCCTTCACCTCATCCAGCGTTACCTGGGGGTGAAAGCGGATGCCGCCCTTGGCGGGTCCGCGCACCTGGCTGTGCTGCACGCGATAGGCCTCAAAGCGGTGAATATGCCCGTCGTCCATGCGCACCGGCACTGTTACCATCAGGATTCGTTCGGGATACTTGATCATCTCCCGCGTATCCGCATCGAGTCCCATGGCGTCCGCTGCCGTATCGAAGTTCTCCATGGCAACTTCGTATGCGTTCCCTGTACTTTTTGTCATCAACATTTTCTTTCCTCCTTGCCTGAGCCGGGCCGTGGCGCGAACTGCGCTTTGGCATCGCCTCAAGCAACACTCGTTTCCGCCAGCCGGACCGCATCCTTCGCCGGCCCCTGCTGTGCACGGTAGACCGGAAGCAACCACTTCCGATATGCCCGTAAATGTCCTCGCGTTGCATCGAAATACGACTGCTGCAACTGGCGCACGATCGCGCCGATGGCCCCATCCTTCACGGGCCGATGATCGACGCGCACCACCGGCGCAATGCCCACCGCGGTCCCGGTAAAGAACAGCTCGTCGCACACGTAGAGTTCGCTGCGGTCGATCGGCCGTTCCAAAACCTGCAGGCCAAGCTCGCCTTGCGCCAGTTCCATGATCGAGTCGCGGGTAATGCCCTCGAGCACGTTCTCCGTTACGGGCGGGGTGATCAGCTTTCCCTTGCGCACCATGAAGATGTTGCAGGTGGCGCCTTCGGCAACGTGGCCGCTCTCGTTCAGAAAGATTGCCTCGTCGAATCCGCCGTGGCGCGCCTCATCGCTGGCCAGCGCGCTGTTCACATAGGCTCCGCAGATCTTGGCGCGCGCGGGAATCGCATTGTCTTCGATGCGCCGCCATGAACTCACGCCAGCATGCAGCCCCTTTTCAGCGTGCAGATAGTCGCCGAAGGGAAGCGCAATCACGGCCAACGCGTCCTGATCGTCGGTACTCACGCCGATTCGTTCCGCGCTCTTGTAGGCCATCGGCCGGACATAGACGTTGGTCCGGAACCCGTTGCGCCGCATCAACTCGACAGTGATGCCGCACAACTCCTCGGGCGACGCCGGAACGTCAATGCGCAGGATGCCGCAGTTCTGCTTCCAGCGCTCGTAGTGTTCCACGGGACGCATGACAAACAGCTCCTGCGCGGGCTCGTCCCAGTGCGCGCGAATTCCTTCAAAGACGCCGGTTCCGTAGTGCAGCGCATGCGTGAGTATTCCTACGCGGGCCTCGCGAAGCGGCACATATTGCCCGCCGAAATACACAATCAGGTTCTGATCGGCCTCAGCCTTCATGTCACACCTCCTGACACGATTTCCTGAAGAGTTCCCGTCCCCTCGCCAGCGCGCGCTCGTCGAGTGCAAACCATCTTGTGTTCTTGACCAGGCGGCGCAGCGCGGCGTCGATGCTGGCCTGGGGCAGCCCGTTCGCAATCTCAAGCAGCGCGCCCAGCATCACCATGTTGCCGGCCCGCGCATCGCCCAGTTCATGGGCCAGCTCGTAAACGGAGCGGCGAGCACATGCACGTCCTCGCGCATGCAATCGGCCGGGAAGGTATCGCCGTTGTAAATGATCCAGCCGCCCGGGCGCACGCTTTTGTCGAACTTCCTGAGCGACGGCTCGTTCATCGCCACCAGGACATTGGGCGCCGTCACCAGCGGCGAATCGATGGTCTGATTCGACAGGCGCACGTGGCAGTTTGAAGTGCCTGAACGCATCTCCGGCCCATAAGACGGCAGCCACGAGACTTCAAGGCCCGCATCCAATCCGGCTTCGGCCAGCACTTCGCCCAGCAGCAGCACTCCCTGGCCGCCAAAGCCGGCCACGCGCACATGCAGGTCAATCGCCTCAACCGCCGTGCTCATTGCCGAATTGCCTTCGGGCAACTCGCCGTCGGCGACGCCGAGAATCCCCGGAATTCGATCGAGCGGAGGCGCGACCTCAGGCAACTGACGCGGATGCGCGTCTTTGGTGCGATCGCAAAATACGCCCAGCGGGAAAGTCTTCTCCATCACGTCGCGCACCCAGTGCTGCGCGTCCACCGCGGACATCTTCCAGATGGTCGGGCAGGGCGAGAGCACCTCGATGAGCGAGAAGCCCAGCCCCTTTACCTGGTTTTCGACGGCGCGCTTGATGGCGCGGTTCGCCTGCGCAATTTGCTTGTTGTCTCCCAGTCCCACGCGCTCGATGTAGACCGGCGCCTCCAGCGTGGCCAGCAATTCGCTCACGTGCAGCGGATAGCCTTCAGTAGCGGCGCTGCGCCCATCGGGAGTGGTCGTGCTCTTCTGTCCCATCAGGGTGGTCGGCGCGGCCTGTCCGCCGGTCATGCTGTAGATGGCGTTGTTGACGAAGATCACGGTGATGTTCTCGCCGCGATTGGCCGCATGCAGAATCTCCGCGGCGCCGATGGCCGACAGATCGCCGTCGCCCTGGTAGCCGATCACGATGCTCTCCGGCCTGCTGCGCTTCATGGCCGTGGCCACCGCCGGGCGCGCGCCCGTGCGCGGCCTGCACATTGCCCACATCGAAGTAGTAATAGGTAAATACCGAGCAGCCGACCGGGCCGACCAGAATCGTCCTGTCCTGAATGCCCAGCTCGTCGATGGCGCGGGCCAGCATCTTGTGCACCAGGCCGTGGCCGCAGCCGGGGCAAAAGTGCGTCTGGTGCTGCAGCTCCTCCTTGCGCTCATAGCGCTCGTAGAATGCCTTGGCCCTGCCGTGAACCACCTCGTATTCCGGAACCAATTCGCTAGACATTTGCCATCCGCTCCTCTTCCGGCTCGATTGCGGGCTCGGATCGCCGCGCTGCAGGTTCTCGCCGCTTGCGAGCCAGTTCTCGTACAAATCGCGAGCACCTCTTCGTGCGACGGCACATTGCCGCCCATGCGGCCGAGGAACTCCACCGGCCGCGCGCCGTTCAGCGCCAGCCGCACATCCTCCACCATCTGGCCGTTGCTCATCTCCACCACCACGAAGACGCGCGCTCGCTCGGCCAGCCGCTGGAAATGCACTGTCGGGAATGGATAAAGCGTGATCGGCCGCAGCACGCCCACGTTGAGTGCCGTCGGCGCGGGCCTCGGCGGCCACGGCCTTCAAAATGCGCCCCACGATGCCGTAGCCCACCAGCACAATCTCCGCGTCCTCGGTCTGCCACTCTTCGGCGCGCGCCTCACGCTGCTCGCGCGCAGCGATACTTCTGCTCCAGATGCGATACGTGCGCCTCCAGATCGTCGATGTCCATGATGCAGCGACGTGATGAGGTTGCCGCGCGTCGCCGCGGTGCCGGCCACGGCCCACTCGGGCTGCTGCGGCTCGACGGCGGTCTGCGGAAACTCGACCGGCTCCATCATCTGGCCGATGAATCCATCGGCCAGCACGCACCACCGGGTTGCGATAGCGGTCCGCCAGTTCGAAGGCCAGCGCGGTCAAATCCGCCATCTCCTGCACGGAATGCGGCGCCAGCACGATGGTGCGGTAGTTGCCGTGGCCGCCGCCCTTCACCACCTGGTGATAGTCGCCCTGCTCGGCGGCGATGTTGCCCAGGCCCGGCCCGCCGCGGGTGATGTCGGCGATCACGCAGGGCAGTTCCGCGCCGGCCATGTAGCTGATGCCTTCCTGCATCAGGCTGATGCCCGGCCCGCTCGAGGCCGTCATGGCAGCGCACGCCCGCCGAGGCCGCGCCGTACAGCATGTTGATGGCCGCCACTTCGCTCTCGGCCTGCAGAAACACCCCGCCGGCCTGCGGCATGTAGAGCGCCGCCGCCTCGGTAATCTCGCTGGCCGGCGTAATGGGATAGCCATAAAACGCGCGGCATCCGGCCAGAATCGCGCTCTTCACGATCGCTTCGTTGCCCTTCATCAGTTGCTTGCGCATTGGCTTGCCCCCTCCATGCCTGTGTTCGTCGTAGTTAGTTCACCGGTCTTGCGCATCAGCGCGCAACACCGTGATCGCTCCCGGCTCGGGACAGACCATGAAGCAGATTCCGCACCCCGTGCAGCCCGCGCCCGCATACATCGCCGTGCGATAGCCGTAGTGGTTCAACCGCTCGCTCAGGGCGATCACCTTGGGCGGACAGGCTTCAATGCACAGCCCGCAGCCCTTGCACTCATCCACATCGATCCGCAGCAAGCCTCGATCCCGCTTGCCGACATCCGTCATTCCCTGCTCCAATCCGGCAAGCCGCCGCCTCTCAGGCAAACGCAGCCGCCGCCTTCTCGCGCTCCAGATAATGAGACGCGCACCGCAAAATCTTCCAGTTCCTGTTGAAAGCGCGGATCGGCAATGGCGATCAGCGCCTCGGCCCGCTCGCGCAGTGTCTTTCCATGCAGGTACGCGATGCCGTGCTCGGTCACCACGTAATGCACGTCGGCGCGCGACGTCACCACGCCCGCGCCCGGCTCCAGCACCGGCACGATCCGCGAAACATCGCCGCGCATCGCCGTCGCGGGCAATGCGATGATAGGCACGCCTCCCTTCGATCGCGCCGCTCCGCGAATGAAATCCACTTGTCCGCCAAACCCGCTATAGGGCCGGGTCCCGATCGAGTCGGCGCAAACCTGGCCGGTCAGGTCCACCTGCAGCGCCGAGTTGATGGCAACCATCCTGTCGTTCTGCGCCACCACAAATGGATCGTTGGTATAGCAGATGGGGCGGAACTCGAAGCCGGGGTTCTCGTGGACGCAATCGAAGAGCCGCTGCGTTCCCAGAACGAAAGACGCCACCGCCTTGCCTCGAAGCAGCGATTTCCGCTCCCCATTCAGCACCCCCGACTCGATCAGATCGATAACTCCGTCCGGGACCATCTCGGTATGAATCCCCAGATCGCGCTTGTCGCCAAGGCACTGGAGCACCGCGTCGGAGATGCCGCCAATGCCGGTCTGCAGCGTGGCTCCGTCAGGAATGAGCGAGGCCACATTGCGCGCCACGCGCAGATGCATCTCCGTGCAAGGCTCCGAGTGGAACTCCAGCAGCGGGCGCGATGTCTCCACCACGGCGGAGATCCGGCTCACAGGTATGAATGTGTCGCCATGCGTGCGCGGCATCCGCTCGTTCACCTCGGCGATCACGGTTCTGGCGCAGCGCGCGGCATTGAGCGTGCAGTCCACCGTGGTTCCCAGGCTCACGAATCCGTGCGCATCCGGCGGCGAAACCTGCATCAGCACCACATCCAGCGGCAAAGCGCCGCTCTCAAACAGACCTTCAATCTCGCTGAGGAAGATGGGCGTGTAATCGGCGCGCCCTGCTGCAACCGCCTCGCGCACATTCTCGCCCAGAAACAGTCCGCGATGGCGGAAATGGCCTTCGTACTCCGGCTTTGTATAATCCGCGTCGCCCAGCGTCTTCATGTGAACGATATCGACATTGCGCAAATGGGGAGCGCGCGCCACCAGCGCATCCACAAGGACCGATGGCGTGCCGCACCCCGACTGGATCCATACGCGATCTCCGGAGCACACTGCGTCCAGCGCCTGCGCGGCGCTCATGCGCTTGCTCCGATATTCCTCGCTCCAGGACATCTTCAATCGACTCCGCATGCGGGCCTTTTTCTCAAAGAGCCCGGCTCTCGGGCCTTTAGAAATACTCCCCAAAGCCCGCGCTATTCTGCTCCTTGCAAGAGGGGTCTGCTGTGACGGGAGTCACCCAAGCCGTTGTATTCAGTGGTGCATACTTTGGTCGGCAGCAACGAGCAAACATGCATTGACTCGTTTGCCTCTCCAGATCGGATCGAACCCCGCCATCATTTCCTCGAAAAGTCTCTCCCCTTATGCAAATATAACTATAATTTTCAATGAGTTAGCTTCGCTCAGATGCCGGCTTGAAGAGTCCTCGGCGCATGTCATTCCCCGCTCCCTTGCCAGAAGTGGACGAGACTTCGATGGTCTTGAAACAAGTAATGCCCGCATGAGGAAAAGGCAGGCGTAATTACGAAAGTTTGATGACCGTTTGCGGCTCGAATCCTGGTGGATCGCCGAGCCAACCGTTCCCGTTCTCGAGTGGATGCATGGGTCCAACATTACAGGCGACGCCAATCTCGAAAAGCGGCTCGATCCAAGATTGATCCGAGGCTCCGAATAAAGGAAACAGCGATGCCGGCGCGGCCTCAAGGTTATGCCTGCCTTCCACCTGGTTGAGTTGCTTGACGCCTCCATCCGCGGCATCTCCGCCGAGAACCTGCTGCAGGGAGACAAGACTCAGCCGATTGTTGCAAACTGAAAGATATGATTTCCGACGCCCGCACTTCCGAACTGCATTCCGCGGCCGGGCTTCTGCTTGAAGCCCGCTGCACCGGCGCTCCCCTTGCCGATTTGCCTGAATCCCTGCAACCAACCTCGCTCGAGGAAGCCTATTTTGTGCAGGACGCGATGGCCCGCGTTCTTGAACCCGATGGCGTACGCGCATGGAAGGTAGGAGCTCCCGCGCCCGACGCCACGCCGATGTTCGGGCCCATGATCTCCGCCTGGATCGCGAACGACGGCAGCCTTCTTGGGGAGCCGCGGCATCGTCTGCGCGGCCTTGAAGCTGAGATATCCTTTCTGATTGGCCGCGACCTGCCGCCGCGCCCGGCGCCTTACACGCGCGAGGAGATTGTCGCCGCCATCGCAAGCTGTCATCCGGCCATCGAGGAGTTGGAGGCGGGGCTCGCCGACCCATCGAAGGTTGCGCGGTTCACCATGATCGCCGATCTGCAGATGCATGGCGGCTTTGTCCATGGCCCTGCTGTGCCCAACTGGCAGAAGATTGATTTTGCCAAAGAGTCGGTCTCGCTTGCCGTGGATGGCGCCGTACGCGTGGAGCGCACCGCGTCAAACACCGCCGGCGCCGACCTGCTGCGGCTAATGCTCTATCTGGCCAATGAAGGCGCGGCGCGCACCGGCGGCCTGAAGCGCGGAAACTGGATTACCACGGGAAGCTGGACCGGCAATACTTTTGCCTCGGCCGGATCGCAAGTGAATGTGCGCTTCTCGACAGTTGGCAGCGTGTCATTGCGGTTTGCCTAGGAATGCAAGGCGGAATTCCAGATTGCGCAACGGCGCTCGCCGTCCGGCCATTATTCTGTTAACAGCAGTTTTGCGAAGAGGGAGCTCCCTGCATGCCCCGTTCCATCGACCTTCCCGGTGTTGAATTCTTGGCGCCAATCAATGAAAGCTATGCGGAAATCCTGACGCCGGAAGCTGTCGCCTTTATTGTCGATCTGCAGCGTACGTTCAACCCGCGCCGCAAGGCGCTGCTCGATGCCCGCCACCAGCGGCAGAAGCGGCTCGATGCCGGCGAAAAGCCAAACTTCCTCGCAGAGACCAAGGCCATCCGCGAGGCTGCATGGACTGTTGCGCCGCTGCCTGCCGATATTCTCGACCGCCGCGTTGAGATCACCGGTCCCGTGGACCGCAAGATGATTATCAACGCGCTCAACTCCGGCGCGAAGGTTTTCATGGCCGACTTCGAGGATTCCAGTACGCCGACCTGGAGCAACCTGCTCGACGGCCAGATCAACCTGCGCGATGCCATTCGCCGCACCATTACTTATACCGACCCGGCCACGGAAAAGCAGTACAAGCTCAACGACAGGACCGCCGTGCTGTTTGTCCGCGCGCGCGGCTGGCACCTTGAAGAGCGGCACGTGCGCGTGGATGGAGAGCCGATGTCGGGCTCCATCTTCGATTTCGGCCTCTACTTCTTTCACAATGCAAAAGAGCTGCTGGCTCGCGGCAGCGGCCCGTACTTCTACCTGCCCAAGATGGAAAGCCACCTGGAGGCGCGGCTGTGGAATGACATCTTTATCCGCGCGCAGCAGAAGATCGGCCTGCCGCAGGGAACCATCAAGGGCACCGTGCTCATCGAAACCATCCTCGCCAGCTTCGAAATGGACGAGATTCTCTACGAGTTGCGCGAGCACTCCGCGGGTCTGAACTGCGGCCGCTGGGATTACATCTTCAGCTTCATCAAGAAGTTTTCCCGCGACCCGCACGCAGTGCTGCCCGATCGCGCCCAAGTGACCATGGCTACGCACTTCATGCGCAGCTACTCGAAACTCGCCATCAAGACCTGTCACCATCGCAACGTCCATGCCATCGGCGGAATGTCGGCCTACATTCCCATCAAGACTGACCCGGTGGCCAATGACAAGGCCATCGCCCAGGTACAAGCCGACAAGGAACGCGAGGCCGGCGACGGCCACGACGGCACCTGGGTGGCGCATCCCGGGCTGGTTCCGGTGGCCATGGAAATCTTCGACCGCCTGATGCCGCAGCCCAACCAGATCTCAAAGCAGTTGCCCGATTACAACGCCACGGCCGAGGATCTGCTCCAGGTTCCCGAGGGACAGATCACCGACGCCGGCCTGAAGCAGAATGTAGCCGTCGGCCTGGGTTACGTTGAGGCATGGCTGCGCGGCATCGGCTGCGTTCCGCTCTTCAACCTGATGGAAGACGCCGCCACCGCCGAAATCAGCCGCGCGCAGCTCTGGCAATGGGTCCACCAGAAATCAAAGCTAAGCGATGGAAGAATCGCGGACATTGCGCTGGTCGAAAGCCTGATCGCTGCCGAGCTCGATAAGCAGAAGCTGGCAGTGGATGCCGTCCGTTATGCGGCTTACGAAAAGGCCGCGGACCTGATGCGCGAACTGGTCCGTGCTCCGCAGTTTATCGAATTCCTCACGCTGCCGGCGTATCAGCGATTGCTGAAAGACGAAAACCTCGGCGCAGCATAGGGAACCTCTGATCAAGTCTGTACTTTGAAAGGGCGCGGCTTTTAGCCGCGCCGTAAATGCAGCAAAATGAGCGCGGGCTTTAGCCCCTGAGGGAATGACGGCGCCGCATTCGAACTTGATCATAGATTCCCTAGGGCATCTTCGATTCGAGCGAAAGCAAAACCCTGGGTGCCCCATTCTTGACGCAGTTTTTTTTGCGGCAAGGGTGGGTTCGCACAAATCTCCATCTCGAATTTGAACGGTCAGGCAGCCGAGCTATTCAGCAGCCAGTAATGAAAGCCATCCACGATGGCCATTAGCGCCGCCTGGTTCAGGTCGCTGCTGACCCCAGCGGTCACCCACGGTTCGTGGCCGTCGGCGTTGAAGCTCACCGTGACGCGAACGTGGGCCGCCGTGTCCTGCGCGGATACGTCGATGGCTGTCACAGTGAAGGTGCCCAGGTGCATGTGCGCGATTGCCGGATACCATTTTTCCAGTTCGTGCCGCATGGCCTTGGTAAGCGCATCCACCGGACCGGCGCCCTCGGCTCGTGTTGTAACCACGGTAGAGTCGCCGATGGACAATTGCATTGAAGCCTGAACGTATCTGTTTCCGGTTTCGTCGGATTCGTCCAGAACACGCCAGCTCTTCACGCTGAAGCGCTCTTGCAGGGTCTTGAGCACCTTCATGCAGGCCAGCCTGAAGGAAATCTCACTCACCGTGAACGCGCCGCCATCGATCATCCCCTGGTTCGCGTCCATCAGAGCCTGTGCTTGCGCGGAATCGAGCGGAACGCCCAGCGCCTCAGAGAGCAGGACGATGTTGGCTCTTCCCGATTGAGCATTGACGCCGATGACCGGATTGGCGCCGACTTTGGCGGGATCGCACCATAGATAGGCTCCCGGATTCTTGCGTTCGCTGCTGCCGTGCATGCCGGCCCAGGTGCCAAAAGCGCCAGGCCCGACGATGGGAGTGCCGTGCGGCGCTTCCAGCCCGAAGGCCGCGTAAGCCGAATGCGCAAGGCTGGTTAGCCCGGTAAGCGATTCGGGCGCAACAAACTCAGCTTCACCCCGGAGTTGCATGCCGCCGATCACCGTGGTCAGGTTCACGTTGCCGCAGCGCTCGCCGGTTCCCAGAAGAGTGCCTTGAACCTGAACGGCGCCGGCAAGAATGGCGGCGCGGGTATTGGCCACTCCAAGACCGCGATCCGTGTGACCATGAAATCCGAATTTAGCCTGGGGATAACTCCGCGTCAGTTCCGCCGATCACCTGCGCAACCTCTTCAGGGCTGGCGCCGCCGGTGGTGTCGCAAACAACCAGCCGGCTTACTTTCTGGCGGACGCATTGTTCCATCATCTGGTGAAAATAGTCCAGGCTGCGTCTCCTCAGGTCGTCGTCGCATGGATTGCCGTTTTCGCGCCGGCCGCAAGCGGCGTCCATGGCGTGCTCAAGGTCCACGAATACTTCCAGGCCGTTGTCCTGCAGGCACTGAATGGTCTCCGAGACCATGAGCAGGTTTTCTTCCGGCGTGGTTTCAAGAGACTTTGCAATATCGAGCAGCCTGGATTTGACCACCACCACCGCGACAGGAGACACGCTTTTTGTTGGCCACGATGAATTGCACGTCGGGCCATTCCTGCACCTTAGCGCCGCGGCCGCGGGTTCTGCCGAACAAGGCCAGTTTCATGGCCCCCGTATCGGCCGATTCGAGCGCGCCGGTCAGGTCTGCAACAAACTGGTTGGCGCCGGCAAAGCCGATCTCTGCATAGCGGACGCCAAAGGCGCCCATGCGCTCAGCAGCATGACGGCGTTCGGCACCGAAATCTCCAGGTTCGGCTGCTGCATCCCGTCGCGAAGGCTGGTATCGAACAACTCGACTTTTCTGGCTTTGATTTCTGTCATGTGTCCCTGTTCACGATTGCAAAAACATCTCTCTGATGGGATTCTCGCGCAAGAATTCTCTAAGTTTCCATCATATCTCGACTGGGGACAGCGCAGGCGCGAATCAGCACGGCAAGGCTCCGGGCGAAGCGCTCCGGCAGCCACAAAAAAGCCGGAACCACCCAACCAAAGGCAGCCCTGGAACGTCCTATGGATGTATTCTTCTCAGGTTCAGGAAATAACGCCGGCCTGCGTCCCCGGGATCCGGATGCCGGCGCGAAAAAGGATGGTCCGCGGGATGAGCGAACGTGTTGTGTGCAAACTGAAGTTCCGCAGATGGGCGTTGCTGGGACTGGTTTGTGTTTCCGCGGCGGCTTGGTCTCTTGTCTCCGGGCTCATGAAGGCGCCGCAACTCAGCGCCCAGTCGGCGCAGGCGATCGCGGGGTCATTGCCATCCTTCGAGGTCGCCTCTGTAAGGCCCGCAAGCCCGAGCAAAGGGGGATTCATAGTTGGCTTCTTCACGTACCCAGGTGGAAGAATCGTTGCCAAAGCATGCACGTTGCAGTACCTGATCATGCTGGCATTTGATGTCCAACGGTTCCAAATCTCGGGTGATCAGGGCTGGATGGATAATGCCAGATTCGACATTCAGGCCGAGCCGCCGGATTCTTCGCAATCCAGCAAGTCGAATCCGGCGTCTCCCAGGTCCCCTCCCAGCGACGAGCAGCGCCAAATGCTGCAATCGCTTTTGATCGACCGATTTCAACTTCAGTTCCATCGCGAGACCAGAGAAGGCCCCGTATACATACTGGCCAAGGGAGTCAAGGCGCTCAAGCTGCAAGCCCCCAAAGAAAAAAGCGCATTTCCCTGGGCAGGGGGCATCGGCGGAGGGCTTCCCGGAGGCTCCGGCCTGCGCGGTGAGAATATCTCGATGCCGCAATTGGCCGACCGCCTGAGCCAGTGGTTGGAGCGTCCCGTGCTGGACCGCACTGGACTGTCGGGATCGTTTGACTTCGAATACAAGAGCGGCGATGAGGACACCTATGCGTCATCTACCGATGTCGAATCTTCTGTCATCAATTCGCTTAAGGGGATCGGTCTCAAGTTAAAGGCGGCCAAAGGTCCCGTAGCGACCATTTTCATCGACCACGCCCAACAGCCTTCGCCAAATTAGCGGTTGGTGGAACCGCCTGCCAGGCCAATGCGTATGAACCAGGCAATGGGAACAAAAAGGCGTCTGTGGGTGTCTAACTGAGTGAGGTCCCTTCTCGTTCTACACGCCCAGGCTTGGCTCCATCGCTGGTGCGGAGTTTTGGAGATTGATGCGCATATCTGACCGCAGCAGAAACGTGTTGCCGGGCGCGGCTGGATTGTTGGTCGCGGCTTTGCTGGTTGCCTTTGGCCCGGTGCCGACAGCGCGCGTTCGTGCGCAGTTACTTCATCCGGCCGATGGATCGTCTCCGGCCTTCGATGTGGCCACGATCAGGCCCAGCCGCACCGACGGCGACTTGTTCAACTACCACATCTCAACCGCACGATTCCAGTCAGAGAATGTGCCACTCGCCGCGCTGATCCGGTTTGCGTACGACATCAAGTCAGACGATCAGCTTCCGAAAGACCCGGGCTGGATCAGGTCGGAGAAGTTCGATATCGACGCCAAGGTTGACGACTCTGAAGTCGCGGCGATGGGCAAACTCTCTCCCGATCAGAAGTTTGAACAATACCGGTTGATGATGCAATCGCTGCTTGTTGACCGATTCAAACTGAAGGTCAGCACCCGCATGAAAGAGCTTCCGGTTTATGCATTAGTGGTGGCGAAGAATGGCCCGCATCTAACCCCGGTAAACGTATCGCCGGAAGCAATCATGCGACACATGCCGACGCTGACCGGAGGATCGAGAGGAGAGCTGAAGGCAGGCGCGGTTTCGATGGCCATGTTTACCCGGTGGCTGTCGGGAAGGTCCGAAACAGGTGACCGCGTGGTGATTGACGCAACCGGCCTCAAGGGCAGTTACGACTTCACGCTGAACTGGACGCCGGATGACGTCCACACTGCGCAATTCAACGGAGCCGGCGCGGGTCAGGGCCCGGCAAACACTCCTCCGCCTGATTCTTCAGGGCCTTCGTTTCTTACCGCGCTTCAGGAGCAGCTTGGCTTGAAGCTGGTGCCCAAAAAAGCCCCGGTCGAGGTTCTCATCATCGACCATGTCGAACAGCCTTCGCCAAACTAGCGCTGGGCAAAGAAAAACAGTGCTCTTAGCGGCAACAAAAAAGCAGAAGCCGCGGAAACAAAAGGAAAGCGGGAGCGTCTTACCGGTGTATTCTTCTCAGGATCAAGAGAATCAAGCTGGTTTGCGTCTGAAGGAAACCCGGAAGCCGGCCGCAGAAGAGGATTGTCCGCATGAAAACTGAACATGTTGTGTGCAAATCGAACCGTCGCAGGAAGGTGTTGCTGGGCCTGGCCTGTTTCACCGCCGGATTGATTCCGGTCGTTTCTTATCCCATCTTAGCCAACGCCCAGGCTACGGCCGCGAGCCAAGCCCCGGCTGTAAGCCAGGTCCCGGCAGCAAACCAGGCCGCGGCCATGAATCCGGCCAAGAAGATTGACGACACCTGGCAGGGAACGCTGCACACGTCGCAGAGAGATTTGCGGCTCGTGGCGAAGATTACCAGGACGGACGCGGGCGCCCTGAAGGTGACGATGTACAGCATCGACCAGGGCGGACAGGGAATCTCGTCCTCGGCGGCGAGCTTTCAGGACGGGGAGCTGAAGTTCTCAATTGACGCGATCAGCGGAACCTATGACGGCAAGATGTCAGGAGACGGCAAGTCAATTGCGGGAACGTGGACGCAGGGTCCGAATCCGCTTTCGCTGCTTCTGGAACGCGCGACGCCGGAGACCGAGTGGACCATTCCGCCGCCGCCACCGCCGGTCAAGCCAATGGCCCTGGACGCCAACCCGTCGTTCGAGGTCGCAACCATCAAGCCCAGCACTCCCAACAGGCCAGGCAAGGGCTTTGGTTTCAGAGGCACTCAGTTCATCACCATCAATACCAATCTGAACGACCTCATCGCCTTTGCGTACGGGCTTCATGCCAAGCAGATCGTGGATGCGCCGGCCTGGTTTGACACCGATCTTTACGACATTGTCGGGGTGCCTGACGTGCCGGGCCAGCCCAATCTGAAGCAGATGGGAGTCATGGTGCAAAAGCTGCTGGCAGACCGCTTCAAACTGCAATTCCATCACGACAAAAGGGAGCTTTCCGTCTACGCCATCAGCGTTGCCGGCGGTGGACCGAAGATGACAAAGAGCACAGCCGCACCCAACGATCCTCAAGGCTTCGGTTTCGTGGCGCTTGGAGATCTGACGGTAAGAAACATGAGCATGGCGGATTTTGCCACATGGATGCAGTCCGGTGTCATGGACAGGCCGGTTGTGGATCAAACCGGGCTTACGGACAGGTACGATTTCAAGTTGAAATGGACCCCTGACCAATCTCAATTCGCCCAGTTCAGAACTACCGGCGTGGTTGTGCCGCCCGCGACCGATGACCCCAAAGCCCCGCCGGGCCTTTACACCGCGGTTCAGGAACAACTTGGGCTGAAGATGGAATCGAAGAAGGCCCCCGACGATGTGATCGTCATCGATCATGTCGAGAAGCCATCGGCAAACTAGCTTGGAGGAAGAACTGTCCGCATGAAAACTGAAGGTGCTGTGTGCAAACTGAGCCGCCGCAGAAAGTTGTTGGTCGGCCTAGCCTGTTTTGCCGCCGGATTGATTCCGGTTATCTACGGCGCGCACTCCGCCGGTCAGGCCCCCACGCAAGCACCGGCTGAACAACAATCTCCGGCAGCAACACCGGACCACGGCATCGTTGGCACCTGGCAGGGTACGCTCCATGTTCCCGCGGCGGGCGGCCATCCAGGGATTGACCTGCGGATCGTGAACAAGATCACCAAGGGGGATGACGGCAAGCTGAAGGTCATGGATTACAGCATCGACCAGGGCGGCGTAGGAATGACGGCCTCCTCCGCCAGCTTTCAGGATGGAGTATTCAAGTTTGCCATCCAGGCCATCGACGGGAGCTACGAGGGCAAGATGTCCGGCGACGGCAAATCGATTGCCGGAAACTGGACGCAGGGCCCGAACCCGCTCCCGCTGCTCCTTGAGCGGGCCACGCCGGCGACTGAATGGACCATTCCGCCGCCGCCCGTCAGGGTGCCCCCGATGGCCGCGGATGCCAATCCGAGTTTTGAAGTGGCCACCATCAAGCCCAGCCAGCCGGACCGTCCGGGCAAGCTGTTCGGAGTGCGCGGGAGCCACTTCACCACCATCAACACGACGCTGAACGATCTGATCACTTTCGCGTACGGTGTGCAGCAAAAGCAGATCGTGGACCAACCCTCCTGGGTGGATACGGACAAGTGGGATATCGAAGCTCAGCCCGATGTTCCAGGCTCGCCAAACCGCGACCAGTTGCGGACCATGGTTCAAAAGCTGCTGGCCGACCGTTTCCAGCTCAAGTTCCACAAGGACACGAAGGAGCTGTCGGCGTATGTGCTGACCGTGTCAAAGACCGGGCAGAAGATGACCAGGAGCGACGCCGACCCGAATCAGCTCCCCGCCCTGCTCTTCCGCGGACTGGGCGTGCTGACCGTGCAGAACGCCACCATGACTGATTTCGCTGGGCTGATGCAGTCGGCGGTGCTGGACCGGCCGGTGGTGGATCAGACGGCCCTGACGGGCAAGTGGAACTTTCTGCTGAAGTGGACGCCGGATGAGTCGCAATTTGGCGGCATGGGCATCAAGGTGCCTCCGCCCAGCGACGCACCCGACGCGCCGCCGCCGCTGTTCGCCGCCATCCAGGAACAGATAGGGCTCAAGCTGGATGCGGGCAAAGCGCAGGTTGGAGTGCTTGTAATCGACAAGGCCGAGAAGCCATCGGCCAATTAGGCACTTGGTGGAAATCGACTGATGGCGCGGCGCTTCTCCAAAATCTCGCTCCTCTGCGCCTTCGTGGGTCTCTGTGTCTCAATTTCGGCGTGGGCCTCGGAATATCATGGGCAGGTCTTCTTCAACGGCCTGCCGGTGCCCGGCGCGACGGTGACCGTTACGCAGGGCAGCAAGCAGTTCACCACCGTTACCGATCGGCAGGGCCTGTATGAGTTCGCCGACCTTGCCGACGGTCAATGGAAGATCGAGATCGAGATGAGCGGTTTCTCGAAGCTCGATGGCAAAGTGACAGTGGCGCCCGATACGCCGCAGGGAAAATGGGATTTGAAGCTGCTTGACCTGGACCAACTGCTGGCCCAGGCACAGGTGAGCAAACCGCTCAAGACGCGGCCAGCGGCTGAAGCAAAGCCGGCTTCGAATCAGGAAGCGCCAAAGGCCGCGGAGCCGAATGCAGCCGAGGCGCCACAACCTTCCAACGACGACGCCGAGAAATCCGCGGATGGAATGTTGATCAACGGCAGCGAGAACAATGCGGCTACATCGCAGTATTCTCTGTCGCCGGCATTCGGCAACCGCCGGCCGGGCCAGAAGGGGCTCTACAACGGCAGCATCGGCGCTATCATTGACAACTCGGCCTTCGACGCGCGCCCCTACTCGCTCACCGGGCAGCAGACGCCGAAAGACTTTTACAGCCGCGTAACGTCGGTGGTCACGCTGGGCGGTCCGCTGCGCATTCCCCGCCTTATGCCGATTGGACCCAACTTTTTTGTCGCCTACCAGTGGACGCGCAACGCGAATGCGGCCATCGAGAGCGGGCTGGTGCCCGATGCGGCGGAGAGGGGCGGTAACTTGTCGGGACTGCTGAATGCGCTGGGGCAACCGCTGACTATCTACAATCCCGCCACCGGCCTGCCGTTTACCTGGACACCTGCGAACAGCATCACAGTCAATCCGCAGGCGGCGGCGCTCTTGAATCTCTATCCGCAACCGAACCTGCAGGGAAGTTCGAGGTATAACTACCAGGCCGAAGTGCTGAACGACACCCACATGGACGCGCTGCAATCGCGGCTGAACAAGACCTTCGGGCGTCGGGACCAGTTATACGGCGGATTCGGGTTTAGCAGCTCGCGGGCCGACAGCACCAACCTGTTCGGCTTTGTCGATACCGCCAATACGCTGGGCATCGACACAAATGCGAATTGGTCGCACCGCTACCGTCACCAGACGTTTGTGTTGCTCACCTACCATTTGACCCGGTTGCGCACCGACGTGCGTCCGGCGTTCGAGGGCCGCGAAAATGTGACGGCGCTGGCGGGCATTGACGGCAACGCCACTGACCCTGCCAATCCCCGGACCCGGCAGACTGGGGTCCGCCGGATCTCACGTTTTCGAGCGGAATCGCCGGGCTCGGCGACGCCCAGAGCGCCTTCAATCGTAACCGCACTGATGCGCTGTCGGGTGATTTGAAGACCTCCCTGCGGCGTCACAACTTCGACTTCGGCGGCGACTTTCGCAGGCAGGAGTTCAACCAATTCGGGCAGCAGAATCCGCGTGGCACATTTGCGTTTACCGGGGCGGCGACGCAGGCGGGTGGCAGTTCTTCTTCCGGCGGCGCTTCCACTACTACCGGCTCCGACCTGGCTGACTTTCTGCTCGGCATTCCCGACACCAGCGCCATTTCGTACGGCAATCCCGACAAGTACCTCCGGCAGTCGGTCTATGACCTTTACTTTACCGACGATTGGAGGATGCTGCCGGAACTGACCATCAACGCAGGCATGCGCTGGGACTACGGCGCGCCCCTGACCGAGCTCTTTGGAAGGCTTGCGAATCTTGACGTTGCGCCTGGATTTAAGTCAGTGACGCCGGTTCTGGCCACCAACCCAAAGGCCTCGGTGACCGGTATGTCCTATCCAACCTCGCTGGTGCGCCCCGATAAGCACGGATTTGAGCCGCGGATCGGCATCTCGTGGCGGCCGATACCTGCGTCCACGCTGGTGGTAAGAGCCGGTTACGGAATCTACGACGACACCTCGGTATATTTGTCGGCCACTGAGAGCATGGCGGAGCAGGCGCCGTTTTCTCGGAGCCTGAGCGAGGCCAACAGCAGCGGATGTCCGCTGACGCTGGCCAACGGATTTCTCCACTGCGCAAGCGCCGCGGCGGACACCTTTGCAATCGATCCAAATCTGCGCGTAGGTTACATGCAGACCTGGGATTTGATTGCGCAGCGGGATCTACCCTGGGCCCTGGTGATGACGGCCACTTATTTGGGAACCAAGGGAACGCACGGAATGCAGGAGTTTCTTCCCAATACCTACCCGATCGGCGCGGCCAATCCATGTCTAACCTGTCAGTCGGGCTTTGTCTACCGCACCTCGGGCGGCAATTCGACGCGCGAGTCAGGGCAGCTCCAGTTGCGGCGCAGGCTGCGCAGCGGATTCACGGCAAGCGTGGAGTACACCTATGCCAAGTCTCTGGACGATGACGCGCAGGTGGGCGCGCAGGGCCATGTGACCGCGACCTCGGCGGCGAGCACAAACCAGTCGGGAGCGGGGCCGGCCGTTGCGCAGAACTGGCTCGATCTGCGCGCCGAGCGCGAGCTCTCGACCTTCGACCAGCGGCAGCTACTGAGTGCGCAGCTTCAATACACCACCGGGATGGGAATGGGTGGCCGGACATTGATGAGCGGATGGAGCGGACGCCTGCTGAAGGAATGGACCGTGGCCAGCCAGATCACCGCCGGCACCGGCCTGCCTGAGACGCCGGTCTTTCTTGCCACCGTGCCCGGCACGGGTGTGACCGGCACAATCCGCCCCAACCTGACCGGCGCGTCGATCTACAGTGCGCCCGCCGGCTACCACTTGAACGCTGCTGCATTCGCAGCGCCCGCCGCGGGCGCGTGGGGTACTGCGCGGCGGGATTCGATTGCCGGACCCGATCAATTCACCTTGAACGGGTCAATGTCGCGAACCCTGCGGCTGCGGAACCCATTCAACCTGGATGTGCGGATCGACGGCGCCAACCTGCTGAATCATGGCGTCTTCACCGGATGGAACACGGTGGTGAACAGCACCACCTTCGGGCTTCCGGCTTCGGCCAATCCCATGCGCAGTTTGCAGGTGACGGCGCGGCTTAGGTTTCAGCGATGAAAACGCTCAAGACATTGCTGCTGCTGACGACGCTTGGCGCTCTAATCTCCGTGGGGGCCCGAGCGCAGCAGATTGGCTCCAATACGACCCCTGGGCAAACTGAAACCTTCAAGCTGACCCTGAACTCGCAGTTGGTGGTCGAGCAAGTTGTGGTGAAGGACAAGAAGGGTGACTTCATCGGCGGGCTCACGGCCAAGGACTTTAATGTGACCGAGGACGGCGTGCCGCAGACCATCAAGTTCTGCGAGCATCAGCAATTCTCAGAGGCAGTCGATCCCCTGCCCCCGGCGCCGCTAGACGACGAAAATATCACGATCTACAGGAGACTGACCCGCACCCAGATCGCGCCGGAGCCTCCGGAGAGCAACAAGTACAAGGATCGCCGCCTGCTGGCGCTCTACTTTGACATGACCGCCATGCAGCCGCAGGACCAGATGCGCGCATTGAGCGCGGCGGAGACATTCGTGCGCAAGCAGATGACCTCCGCGGACCTGGTCTCGATCCTGCAATTCAACGGCGGGTCGGTGGATGTGTTGCAGGATTTCACGGCTGACCGCAACCGTCTGCTGAGCATTCTGCAGACGCTGATTGTGGGCGAGGGCCAGGGCTCAACGGATTCCATCGATGACGCCAGCAGCGCCGACACCGGCGCCGCCTTCGGGCAGGACGACAGCGAGTTCAACATCTTCAATACCGACCGGCAGCTTTCCGCGTTGCAGACCACGGCCAGGATGCTGGAGCAGATGACCGAGAAGAAGTCGCTCGTCTACTTCGCCAGCGGCCTGCGCCTCAACGGCGTCGACAACATCGCGCAGTTGCACGCCACCATCGACGCGGCGGTGCGGGCCGGGGTTTCCTTTTGGCCTGTTGACGCGCGGGGGCTGGTGGCAAGCGCGCCGCTCGGAGATGCAACCCAGGGCAATGCCGGCAACGTGGGCATGTATTCCGGTACGGCTGCGCAGGCTTCCACCGACAGGTTTCAGCAGTCTCAGGACACCATGTACTCGCTGGCCGCCGACACCGGCGGCAAGGCGCTGTTTGACAACAACGACCTGACCCGCGGCATCGTGCAGGCGCAGCGCGCTATCTCGGACTATTACGTCGTCGGCTACTACACCACCGACACCGCGCAAAACGGCCGCTTCAGGCGCGTGAAAATTACTGTGAATTCCCCGCTCGACGCCGGCCTTTCCTACCGGGAGGGCTACTACGCAAACAAGGAGTTCAACAAGTTCACCGCAGTGGACAAGGAGCGGCAACTCGAAGATGCGCTCATGCTCGGCGACCCGATTACCGACCTGACCATCGCCATGGAGATCGACTATTTTCAGCTCAACCGCGCCGAGTACTACGTGCCCATCATCGTAAAGATTCCCGGCCGGGAGCTGGCGCTGGCCAAGCGATTCGGCGCCGAGCACACGTTGATCGACTTTGTCTGCGAGATCAAGGACGAGGCCGGCGGCTTCACGGTCAGCAATGTGCGAGACAATGTGGACATCAAGCTGACCGATGCGACCGCGCTTGAGCTGACCAAGCGGCCGGTCGAGTACGACTCCGGATTCACTCTGCTCCCCGGCAGGTACTCCATCAAGTTCCTGGCGCGCGACGACGAGACGGGAAGGATCGGAACTTATCAGACGGAGTTCATCATCCCCAATCTCAACAAGGAGACAACGCGCGTTCCCATCAGTTCAGTCGTGTTGAGCAGCCAGCGCGTCGATACCAGGGACGCGCTCTACAACGCAACCAAAGGCAAGCAGCAAACCAAGGACGACGCCAAGAATCCGCTGGTGCAGGAAGGGCTCAAGCTGATCCCCAGCGTAACCCGCGTCTTCTCGGTCGCGCGCGAGATGTACGTGTACCTGCAGGCCTATGATGGCGGCTCGGCTGCCACGGCATCGCCTTCCGCTCCCGCAAAGCCCGCTTCACCGCTGATCGCGTTTGTGAGCCTCTATCGGGAAGGCAAAAAGGCATTCGAATCTGCGCCCATCGCCGTAATGCCGGATGCCGAGAGCCGGCTGGGCGTAGTGCCGTTCAGCTTTCAAATCGGCCTTGGCGACCTCGCGCCCGGCGAATACCAGTGCCAGATCAGCGTGCTCGATCCCTCCGGACACAGGGTCGCGTTCTGGGTGAACCCCATCATGCTGGTGAAGTAACAGCGGCAGCGTCGTAGAGACATCCCGCATGCCGGATGCCCAGGTCTCGATTCTGAGATCTGCTATGGAGCGACATTCAATCGGAACAAACGAAGTCGCCAGGCGAGAGAAATAGCTGAGTTACGCTCTGACGCAGCGAAACCCTATATCGGAGTACGAACTGTCCGGCGCATTCCGGGCCCGCGCTCCGACGCGGTAGCGATTGCAGTAAGAGGCATGGCAGAGAAATGAGCCGCCCTTCATCACTTTGCTTTGTCCCGCCGAGGGGCCGGCCGGATCGCGCAATGCGGGCCTCGATGAGAATGAGGTCGTGAACCAATCGGCACACCACTCCCAGGTGTTGCCGGTGACCGAATAGAGCCCGTATCCATTGGGCGGATAACTGTCCACGGGGCAGGTTCCTGCATAACCGTCTTCCCCGGTATCGTGGTAAGGAAATTCGCCCTGCCAGATATTGCACAGGTGTTCGCCGCCCGGAGTCAGCACATCGCCCCAGGGAAAGAGTTTCTGCTCCAGACCGCCCCGCGCCGCATACTCCCATTGCGCTTCCGTCGGCAGGCTCTTCCCAGCCCATGATGCGTAGCAGGCAGCATCGTCCCAGGACACATGAACCACGGGATGCGTCCTCCTGTTCACGATGCTTGTGCCCGGTCCTTCCGGATGCTTCCAACAGGCGCCGCGTACCTTGCACCACCACGGCGTCGCTGCCAATGTGTCCTCAACCAATTCCTCGATGCGGTCCTTGGGTATGTGTGACCAGAATACAAACGACCAGCCGGACTTTTCCGCGTCCGTTACATATCCTGTTGCAGTTACGAAGGCAACAAAGTCTTCATTTGTAACCGGAAAGGCGTCGATCTCGAATGGAGAGAGAATCACCGGGCGAACAGGCCCTTCGCCATCCTCCGGAAATCCGCCTCGATAGTCGGTTCCCATCGGGAACCTGCCGCCGGCAAGAGCGATCGTAGGCCGCACTGAATCCGGCCGAACGAGGTGCCCCACCGGACTTGGAACTCTGCCGGCGCCCGAGGCAAGCGCGCCTACGCGGGCCGATTCCGATCCGCGAACGGCGCTTAGAGCGCCGCGCACTTTCGCTAGATCGAATTGCACCTCTTCACCGCGAGCCTTGCCTGCGGATTCCCGGACGTAGACCGTCATTGTCCTGTTTCCTCCCCGCTATTGGCCCGATTTCCCCTGGGGTGTCTAAATAAGGCCGTCTTTGGGGGGGAGCGGCGACCAGAGGATCATGCTACAACACCGCGAGATTCCTCTCAAGCGCCTATTTGCGCCTCCGCTCCTTGAACAGTGCCTGGCTCCAAAGCCCGGCTCGAAAGAACTGGCCCAAAAAAGGAGATTCCGAAGAACAGCCTGTGCTAGAATCGCCGCCGGAGGACCCGGAATGAAGGCAACCCGGCTTTTGATCGTCTGCGCAATTCTTTTCGCACCAGGAATTCTCATCGCTTCAGAACACTTCGACGGTACCTGGCACACCAAGGTTACATGCCCTCCAAAAGGCAACACCGAGGGCTTTACCTGGAAATTTGACAGCGTCGTCCAGAACGGCAACCTGCGCGGAGTGCACGGTACAGAGGGTCAGCCCGCCTCGTTTGTGCTCGAAGGCAAGATCGCGGATGACGGCAGCGCAAAACTCACTGGCACCGGCATCATCAACTCCAGGGAGTATGCCCGCGGAGTCTTCGTCCATAAAGGCGAGCAATACACCTGGGATGTCAAAGCGCAATTCAAAGACACGGATGGCACCGGCCTCAGGAATGAGGGCCTCGGCATCGTCGGCCGTCCCTGCACCTTCGACTTCGTCAAGCAACAGGCCGCAACCCAGCCTGGCGTGCAGTAAACACTCCGGCAAAGCCAGGATCGTTGCGAAGCGCATCCCAAATGACCCTGCGGAGATAGAATGTTGTGCTGGAGCTGCACCATGCGCAGGCATCGAAGAACGTCGCTCTTGCTCACTGGCGCTGTGCTGCTGATTCCATTCAACTGCACGCGGCCGGACTCCTTCGGCCAATTCATCGCTTTCGCCTCCATGACACCCGGTCATTACGAATTACAAGGAGGTCGCGCCATGTCCTTTGCACTTAAATCAACGGCATTTGCGAACGGCGGCGAGATTCCCAGAAGGTACGCCTGCGACGGCGCTGACCTCTCGCCTGCATTGAGCTGGGATAACGCTCCTGCCGGGACGCAATCGCTGGCGCTCATCGCGGACGATCCCGATGCGCCCTCGGGCACATGGACGCATTGGATCATCTGGAACATCGCTGCCAAAGCTACGATCTTGCCGGAGGGCATCCCAAAGGCCGAAGTACTTGACAACGGCGCGCGTCAGGGCAGGAACGACTTCAAGCGCATTGGTTATGGCGGCCCGTGCCCGCCTCCGGGCAAACCCCATCGCTACTTTTTCAAGCTGTACGCGCTCGATGCCAGGCTCGATGTCAAGCCAGGCGCCGGCAGGAATGAACTGGAACTCGCCATGAAGCCGCACGTGCTGTCGCAGACAGAATGGATGGGCACATACAGACGATGATCGCGGTCCTTTTCTGTCGGCACGCAGTTTCAAGGACTACGCAGCGGAACTTCGCGCCCATGCCGCTCCGTTATGCGAGATAGAGACCCCGGGATTCCGCCACAAGCGACACCGGCCCGCATTCGCTCGATATGAGAATGGCTCCAGAACCAACATCTTAAGCCAAATAAAATCAATCGAATAATCGACAGATCCGGTCGTGTCAAAAGGTCCGGGTCCTGGCGCAACCCTTTAGAAAAGCTCATGCCTGACCTCCGGCTGACGGTCAGCCAGGATCATGAGTGAAAGGTCGCGCCGGTCGACGGTGAGCAGGGAGGTTGGCAGTTCGCGAAACGCCGGCTTCGGGCCTTGTTTTTTCGATAAATAAATTTATTCAAGGGAGATAACCAGGGGTATAGTGTTCGTAGCCAATCCAAATTGGAAAACTCCGGTTGAATCTGCCACCTCAACGGAAGAATGGGAGGTATAGGAGCATGGCCCTAAGCGCAGAGTCCGTACCGATGCGATGGCCGGCAGGCCCCTTGGACATCGCACGCCTCAAGAAAGCAAGCAACGTCTCGGCGGAGACAGAAGAGGTGCTCCGCAACTGGCTTGATCCGGCCTCACTGGCAATCGTGCAGGGTACGCCGGTCAATTGCCTTGTGGTCAGCTGGGCCTCCGGGCTGCCGGCGGATGCCGGCCAGCAACAGGCGCTCAAGCCGCTGATCGAGAAAGGCCGGCAGGCCGGACTTGAGTTCGTCGGCCTGATCGAGGGGAAAGCGACCAGGCAAGCGCTGGCGGCTGCCCAATCGGCGGGTCTTTCCGCCATCGCCTTCGAAGGCGACCCGCCTGAAGACGCCGGTATCCCGGTGATCCCGCGCAGCTCGCGTGCCCAGATGCGCTGGACAGCGAACTCCCCCCTCATGGGCATCTCAGACGGCAAATGGCCCGGAATCCCGCAGGATGTAAATCAGGTCGGCGGCCCGACCAACCTACCCTGGGTCGATTCCAACGGAGCGGTCCTGCGCATCGCACAGGCGCTGGCTCCCGACAAAGGCGTCTGGATCGAATTCGAACCGCCGCAGCCGGCGCCGGCTGCCGAAGCTTACATGCTGGCGGTCGCGGATCCTGCCAGCTACGGGGCAAGGTGGGTGGTCTCGCTGGACGATGGGTTGCGCGCGGACCTGACCGCGAAAAAACAGCCCGCCTTGGATACCTGGAAGAAAATCACCACCATGCTGGCCTTCTTCGAGCAGCACAAACAGGCCAGGACCTATCAGCCCATGGGCGCGCTGGCCGTGATGTCGGATTTCGGCGGGCCCGACTGGTTTCCCGGCGAGGAAGCGCTCAACCTGCTTCCCAGGCTTCGAGAGCCGGCCCGGGTAATTGCCCGGTCACGGGCAGCGGGCGCCTCCTATGACGGCCTGCAGGCCATCTTCTACGTCGATCGGGAGCCGCCGGAAGCCCAGTTGCGGCAGAAACTGATCGCCTTCGCAAAGGCTGGCGGCACCCTCTTTGTGCCTTCCAATTGGCCCAATCCTGAGGGCCCGCCCGCACCCGCGGAGCCCTACCTTCTTTTCAGCTTGCATGTCCTGGGCAAAGGCCGCCTGGCAGTATGCAAGGTCGATCGCCCGGACACATACGATACCGTGGCAGACATCCAGAACATCATGAGTCACCGCAACGATCTGCTGCGCCTGTACAACGCATCGTCCATGAATTTCTTCTACCAGACCTCCGCTCAAGGCAGGCAGGGAGTGATCCACCTGTTGAATTACTCGCGCCGGCCGGCGAGCGATGGGCCTCTCTTTTACGTGAAGGAGCCGCAACGGTCAGTCCGCCTGGTGAGTCCGGAATTGAATTCGCCCGCCGAGCTTCAATGGGCTCCCCAGGAAGCCGGCGGGGCGGAGTTGTCTCTGCCGCGCATTTCCGTGTATGGCGCCGTCGAGTTGGAGAGCTAGGAGGCGAAGGAGACCGAAATGAAACCAGAGTTGACCAGAAGAGAATGGCTGTTGGGAGCCGGCGCCCTGCTCGCGCTGCCCGCATTGCCCGCATGGAGTACTGCCCCCACCGCTCCATCCGGGCGCATCGCCGTGGCCAAGTGCAAAACTTATGGTCCCGAACTGCTTCCCTCAATGGAGAAGATGTTCGATCAGATGGGTGGCCTGGACCGGCTGGTAAAGGGAAAGACTGTCGCGGTCAAGATCAACCTCATCGGCGTCCGCTGGCAGCGCCTGGGAACCGCGAAGATGGAGGACACCTTCTGGACGCATCCCCGCGTCATCGCGGCGGTGGTGCACCTTCTGGGCAAGGCCGGCGCACATCGGATAAGAGTGGTTGAAGGCCCGTGGTCAACCGCCGAGACCCTTGAAGAGGTCATGCTGTCGATGAACTGGCAGCCGCAGGATATCCTCAGCGCCGCCGACAACGTGGAATTCGAGAACACCAACTACCTGGGCCGGGGAAAGAAGTACTCGCGGTTCATGGTTCCTGGCGGGGGCCTCATTTATCCCGGTTACGACCTGAATCATTCTTATGAGGATTGCGACGTTTTCGTGTCTCTCGCCAAGCTGAAAGAACATGCGGCCACCGGCGTCACCTTGTCGATGAAGAACGTGTACGGATCCACTCCCATCACAATTTACGGCGAAGGCGCCGGAGTGGACGAACCGAGCATACGTCCTCACGGCGGGCGCGGTGGAGTCTTTCACTTTGCCCGCCGCATGCCCTCAAAGAGCGCGCCGCAGCAGAAAGACATGAGTTTGCCCAAGGATGCCGGCTACAGGATTCCGCGCATTGTCGCCGAACTGTGCTCGGCTCGGCCGGTCCACCTGGCCATCATTGACGGCGTCCGGACCGCCACCGGCGCGGAAACCAATTACGGAAGTCCAAACCGGCCCCAGGCCGCAATCAACCCCGGAGTGCTGATCGCCGGAACAAATTGCGTAGCGACGGATGCGGTGGGAATGGCCGTGATGGGGTTCGATCCCATGGCCGACCGCGGTGCGCCGCCGTTCGCCAACTCTGACAGCATGACGCGCCTCGGTGAAGACCTGGGAATCGGCCTGCGCGACCCCAAACGGAACGAGATCGTTGGAACTCCGATCTCTGAAGTCGTATTCAGCTACAGCGCGGTCCGCGACAGGATTCTGGCCGCGGGGAAGAAAGCGTGAAGCGTAACTTCACATGGCTGATTTCCCCTGCGCCGAGCGAGAAAATGGGTTAGCCGTGCCGGAGATCGATTCTGGACTCACCGAACTTCTGCGGCTAGAGGAGAACGGCGACGCCATGGGCGCGACGTTCTCCATTGTTCTTTATGGGCATGACCGGGCAAAGATGGCGGCGGCGGCAGACGCCGCCTTCGCTGAGGTTTGCCGGCTCGACGCCATGCTTTCAAATTACCGGCCTGAAAGCGAATTGAGCCAGGTAAACCGCCGCGCTGCCGAACAGCCCGTCCGCGTGTCGCCAGAGCTCTTCCAGTTGCTTTCCTCGTGCCTTGCCTACGGCCGCGAGAGCGAAGGGGCTTTCGATATTGCGGTGGGATCTCTGATGAAGCTATGGGGCTTTTACAAGGGCTCCGGCCACCTGCCCAGTCCCGCGGAGGTAGCGGCCGTGCTTCCCAAGGTGGGCTCTCATCACGTTCACCTCGACGCGGACGAACAGACGGCGCGATTTGACCACTCCGGAGTGGAACTGGACCCGGGCGGAATCGGCAAGGGCTACGCTGTGGATCGCATGGTGGATGTTCTCAAACAGCAGGGCCTTCAGATCGCTCTGGTGGCCGGGTCGGCCAGCACCATTTATGGGATGGGTGCTCCTCCCACGGAGCCGAGGGGCTGGCCGGTGGGCATCAAAGATCCACGCAACCCGCGCCGGAAGGTGGCCGAGGTGTTCCTGAAGGACATGTCGCTCTCCACTTCCGGCAGCTACGAGAAGTTCTTCCGGGAACAGGGACGCACCTACTCCCACATGATGGATCCGCGGACGGGATACCCGGCGCCGGGGAGCGGATCGGTTTCGGTGATCGCGCCGCGCACCATCGACAGCGAGGCGTGGGCCAAGCCCTACTTCATCAACGGCCTCCTGTGGACGCAGTTGCACAAGCCGGATGGGTTCCGGGTCTGCTTCTGCGAAGGCCAAATGGAACAGCCTTGCACGTGGCTCCCTTGATCGACGGCTCAGCAACAGCAGGACCGCAAAGCAATGCCGGCTGCGCCTCCGGGTGCGGGCGGAATTCTACGACAAGGCCTCTGAAGGCCGCAGTGTTATGGGCCGGGGTCAGTTAGCCAGTGCGGCGTGAACGGTATTCATGTGCCCGCCGGAGTTACTCCGGCGGACACATGCGATATTGCGATCTATGGGAAGCGGTAGAGAAGCACGCGCACAATGATGTTAGGCCTTAGCGTAAGGATCTCCCCTTGCCCATCGTCGTCGCCGGCGAATTGACGGGTAACTACCCACTTTCCATCCATAAACTTGCCCTCCTGCACCACGCCGAGGCCGGCATTCTGCGGTCCGGGCGTATTGGGAGTAAAGTCGATGCGGTAGCCGGCTCCGCCAAGGTAATACTCGTCGGGACCGGTGGCGATGAGAATCGCCGCGGCTTCAAGTGGCGGCAAAGTGGCCGATTCCGGAACGCCAAAACGCGTGGAGATAGCCACTCCTCCCTTGGGTTGAAGCGGAAGCTGGTAATTGTGGCCCGTGTAGGTCAAGGTCAGGTTGTAATTGCCCAGCTTGATCTCTTTCGGCGGATCGCCCTTGTTCATGCGCACGGCAGTTATAGTATCCGTGCCCTGGTGGGCAAGGATGATGGGCGATAACTGGGATAACATGCTGTAAGTGGCGGCAAGGTCCGATGTAACTGGCCTCACACTGTCAACGCCGAAGGGAGAAAAGCCGATGGTGTTGTACTTGCCTACAGCCATGATGGCGTTGGCCGGATTGGTGCTGGTTTCCGGAATAAAGAGCGGATTGCCGTTGCGAAGATAACGCGCGCACACGTCGTCGAAGTACTCGATGTGGATATCGGGCGCGAGGATGTCCAGGTCCGGGGCTCCGGCCCTCCAGATATCGTGCACCTCCGGCAGTGGGCCGCCGCTGGGATAACTGCCCGGCCAGGCTTCATCGCGCGACTGCAGCCATGTATTCACAAACATGGGGATGTTATAGCCGTCCTTGCCGGTCTTAATTACCTTTTCAAGAAAGCGCGCGTAGTTCCAGGCCATGAATATTTCGTCCGAGGGCCAGGTCAGCTTCAGCCAGTCGCCTTCATGTTCCATCAGTCCCAGCAGCGTGCTGCTTGTCTGCAGGGGGCTTTCCACGGCCGCCGGTTTGCCCGGGCCGAAGACTTGTTCCCAGGTTCCCGACTTCTTAAAGCCGTTGGCGGCCCAGACTTCGCGAAACTCGGGAATCAAATTGTCCTTGTGCGCTTCAAGATAGTTCATGAGTTCAGCGGGAACCTGGCCGGCGAAGGCGCGGTTGGCGGCGGGAGAGCGGTCGCGCGAATCGCGCAGGACACCAACTTCGTTCTCAACCTGCATCATGATTACGGTGTGCTGGGTACCGTCCACTTCCTTGATGTGCCGCATCAGAGCGCCGAAGCCCGCGGCATCGGCGTCGCGGGTGGCATCGCTGAAGGTGCTGAGCGTTTCGATCGGGCCGGTCACCGAAACTGTCTTACCTTCTCCTATCTGAATGTGGGGAAACCGTTCATAGTCTTTCTTGACCCAATAGGGCGCATAACTGGAAGTACCGTTCTTCCAGGAGCCGAACCAGAGAAAGACGAGGTGCAGGTGGTTCTCTCTGGCTCCGGCGATAACTCCATCCACCAGGGAGTAATCGAATTTCCCTTCCTCGGGCTCGAACTGCGCCCAGGAAACGCCGACCAGCACAGTGTTGAGATTGCCGGCCACGACCCTCGGCCAGATTGCCTGCATATTCTCCAGACTGGTGGCCGCGTTGTTGGAGAGTTCTCCTGAGAGAACCAGAAACGGCTTTCCGTCCACCATCAATTGCGTGGCGCTGCCTTGCTTTTGCAGGTGTGGAATCCCGTTATCGGTTTGCGCCTGGATCGAACCAGCGACGCAAATGGCACAGAGCATCCAACCGAAGAGAAACATCCGATTCATTCGCATACATGACTCCAGTAGTGGATTTGCAATAGGGAAACCGGGCCCATGCGCTTTCCGTTCTTGGCGGAGGCATATTCAGGCGCGAGTTCCTGTTACTTTCCCGATTGCGAGCCATTGTACGCCCGGCTGTGCTCTTTAGGCTGTGAATCGCCTTCGTCTTTTCTGTTTTTTTAAGTGCTACGCACTTATCCGGCAGTTATGCCTTTCTAAGTGAGTGTATTAGTTGCACAAATTCGATCGAGCAATCTCCTTGGCGCTGTTTCAAGCTGGAGCCAGAGGTCAACGCCATGCCTTCTTTCTGACAGCGATCAGGAAAAGGCTGAAAGCGGCATGGGCTCCACGTCGCCGATCAACGGTTTGAAATCCATATAAGGGAGAATGTCGCGCTCGATCTCAATGCCCGGAGCGACCTCCATCAAACGCATCCCTCCGGCGTCCAATCGGAACACGGCCCGCTCGGTTACATACAGCACCTCTTGCCGGTGCTCGCGGGCATAGTCTGCTGAGAAGGTGATGCGTTCTACCTTGCCTACCAGCTTGCGAATCTGCCCCGGCTTGACAATCTCCAGCCTCCCGTTTTCCCAGCGGACCTGGCTGCCCAGCGCGTCGAATGTCCCGCAGAACACGACCTTCTTCGCATTCTGCGCAATCTCCATGAACCCGCCCGGACCCACAAGATTTCCGCCGAGATGCGACACATTCACATTGCCTGAAGCGTCCGCCTCGCCCATTCCAAGGAAGGTGATATCGATTCCGCCGCCGCTGTAGTAATCGAACTGCTCGATGGAAGGCACCACCGCGTCCGGATTGCGAGCCGCCCCGAATAAGCGATCGTCCAGCATCCGGCCGTTGTGTACTCCCTGCTCGACGCTCATCCACAACTCGCCCTCAATTCCCTGCTCTGCGATCACGCCGAAGATTCCGCCGGGAATGCCGAAGCCAAAGTTGACCGAAGCGCCGGTCCGCAGCTCCATGGCCGCGCGCCGAGCAATAATGCGCCTCTCCAGCTTGGCCGGGACCTCGGCGGTTGACCTGCCCAGGTGCGCCCTCAGCGATCCGCTCACCGTAGGGTCGTAGCCAATTCCGTAGAAGAGTTGCTGATCGGGCTCTTCCACAACAGCATCGATCATGATGCCCGGCACGCGAACGCTCCTTGCGTGCAGTGCGCCGGCCTCCACCACTTGCCGCACCTGCGCAAGAACAATCCCGTTACAGTTATGAGCCGCAAGCGCGATCGACTGGATATCGAGATCCATCGCTTCTTCCTCTGAGCTGATATTGCCCCGCGTGTCCGCGTAAGTTCCGCGGATAATGGCCACGTCCACCTTGAATGGCTTATAGCGAAGTACTTCCCTGCCGTCGATGGACATCAACTCTACCAGATTCTCCCGGCTGCGCAGATTGCAGCGCCCGCCGTCCTGGCGCGGATCCACAAATGTGCCCAGCCCGGAGTGGGTAATCAAGCCCGGACGGCCCGCCCCGATCTCGCGGAGAAGCTGTTGAATCACGCCACCTGGAAAGCAGTACGCTTCAATCTTCTCTTCACGAATGAGCTGCTGCATCTTGGCCGACCACGTGAAGTGCGAAGCGATGATCTTCCGAATCATTCCCTCGTGAGCGAAGCGGTTGGTTCCAAGCTCTCCGCGGTCGCCCAGTCCCAATGAATGGACCAACATCAAATCGCGGGGCTCGCCGGTTTCCAGAAACCTTTTCTCAACAGCGGCGAAGATGGTCTCGGCCGAAATCATTCCAGCCCCGTTTCCGCTGATGGCTACAGTGTCGCCATTCTCGATCATCGCGGCCGCTGCCGCTGCCGTTGTAAACTTGGCCTTGCTCATTCGGCTCTCCTCCGCTACCGGTTCCGGAAAACGGGTTTGCGCTTTTCCACATAGGCGCGAACACCTTCCTTGCAGTCCTCTGTGGCCGCCGCTTGTGCCGCGGCTGAGGCGTGGGCGTGGCGCATATCCTCATGCATCGTCTTCAGTAGGCCCTTGGTCAGCGACATCGCAATGGGGCCGTTCGAGAGCAACCGGTCAAGCCAATGGCCAAGCTGTTCTTCCAGGCCCGCGCCGTCCTCCGCAAGCGCCGTCAGCAACCCCCACTCCAGGGCCTGTTCGGCGGTAATAAGAGAACCGAGCAGCGTGAGGTGCCGCGCCCGCGCCACCCCGATCGTCTCCGCCAGCCGCCGCACTCCCGTCCATCCTGCGATCATCCCGAGAGTGACTTCGGGCGTGCCGAACTTCGCTGCCCGCACGCCCACCCGTAAGTCGACGGCGAGCGCCAGTTCCAAGCCGCCGCCCAGCGCATGCCCTGAGATCGCGGCGATCACGGGTTGAGGCAACGATGCGATCTGGTCGAAAACCTCGATCCCTCGCAAAATCCAATCGCGGCCCATCTCGTTCGGAGACAAGCTGCCCCAGGCCTCGATATCGCCGCCGGTGCAGAAGAACCGGCCGTTGCCTCGCAGAACCACCGCCCGCAAGGCGAGATCCGATCGGATGCCGGCGATGAGCGACTCCAGTTCGTCCAGCATCGGCCCGGTCAGCGCGTTCCCCTTTTGCGGGCGGTTCAGAGTGATCTCTGCCCATGCCGCTCCATCGCGTTCCTTGCGGGAATAGAGAATTTCAGAATCCATTGATTACGCTCCTTGCTCGCTCGATGATTTTCAAAAGCACTAAACGAATATCTTGCAAACAACCAACTGGTTGGTTACTATACACCAGGAGCAAAGCGAGGTACAAGATGCCAGTGAAGACTTCCCCGGCAGTCCGCGGACGTAACCCCGAGAGGACGAAGGAACGGATATTCAGGGCCGCGACAAAGATCTTCGCTAAGATGGGCTTCGATGGCGCCAGGGTCGACCGGATCGCGGCCGCCGCAAAAGTCAACAAGCAATTGCTATACCACCACTTCGGCAGCAAAGACGACCTGTTCACCGCGGTCCTCGAGAGAGCCTACCGGAGTATCCGCAGCCAGGAGGCGGCTCTTGACCTGGATTCACTGAGAGCCGATAAAGCGATCCTGCGGTTGGTGGAGTTCACCTGGCGCTACTACCTCGCGAATCCGGATTTCATTTGCCTCTTGAATAGCGAGAACCAACTGGAGGCGCGACATCTCAAGGGTTCTACCCGAACTCGCGAAATGAATGCAAAACATATTGCTCTGGCAAAAAAACTGCTCACCAGGGGAAGGCGCGAGCGAAGCATCAGGCGCGATCTCGACGCGATGCAACTGAACGTCAATATTGCGGCGCTCGGATTCTTTTACCTGATGAACAGGCACACCTTGTCCACGGTCTTTCAACGCGACCTGGGATCAAAACGGATGCTCGACAAGCGCCTCTCCGTGATGAAAGACACGATTGCCTGCTGGATAAGGCCGCCCGCGGGTGCCCCAAGAAGATAGTCTCCCCGGCGCCCTTTGAGCGGCCTGAATTTCATCGAACGGATTGTTCGCGTAAGCCGGCAATTACCGGTCAATTCGTTTTGTGATCTTCTCCAATGCATCAAAATCGAGGGGAAATCCCAAGCCCGGCTCGGTAGGTGCGTGCACATAACCATCCGCATCGATCCGGAACTTATCCTTGTAATAAGGACGGTCCGCATACTCGTGTGGGAACGGCATCTCGAACCAGGAAGAATTCGGCAGCGCCAGTTCCACATGGAAGTGCAGCGCCATATCCCCAGTATTGCCCCAGTTGTGTGGTGTGCACTCCAGTCCATGTGCATCGGCCAGCAGCCCCACGCGCATGGAGCCGGAGATTCCGCCCACGTTGTCGGCAATCAGTCGAACTACATCCAGCGCATCGCGCTTGATATACTCCGCGAAATCCGAAATCGAGTAAAGAAACTCGCCGACATGGATGGCAAGATTCAAGGCCGCGCATAGTTCGATGAGACCTTCCTGATCGGTTGATCTTACCGGATCCTCGAACCACAGATAGTCCAATTCATCCAGCAGGCGGCCAACCGCCATGGCTTCGAAGCGGTTATATTGCTGCACGGGATCGTGCATGAGCACGAATTCGTCGCCAACTGCCTTGCGAACTTCGCGAATCTCCTCCATATGTCCGATATAGCTTGGAATAGCCGGACCCGTAGCGTGCTGCCCTCCGCCGGGGTGAATCTTATAGGCCTTATAGCCGAGCCCTTTGGCCTTCAAAACGTCGGGCACATAGTCTTCCACGGTGGGCAGGTGCTGCGAGCTGGCGTAGGCCATTACTTTTTCCTTGGTGGGAGTACCTCCCGACAGGATCTTGTAGATCGGCCGGTTTACAGCTTTGCCAAGAATGTCCCACATGCACACATCGGCCGCCGCGGTGAAAAAATTCGGCCACGAGCCACCGCCGCGAGTGAACACTCCCGATCCCGCCGCCGCGCCGCCAAACGCCGGTCCCGTTCCCCGGCCGCCGGCGCCTCCGCCCATTTGCCCGGGGGGCCGTCTCATCATCGGTCCGTCAAACCCGGCGCGGCCTTTCATTCCGGTTGTCGAGGTCATCGTTGGCAGTAGGTCGACAATGCTTTTGCCAACCAGTGCGGTCTTGGCCCAATCGAGCCACCCCACTGTTGGGTCGCGATCGCCGAGAGTGTAATTGCCTTCGATGCCGCTGTTGGTCACCACCGAGATCAGCTCGCCCGTCTCCGAACCGTTCAGCTTATGCACGTTGCTGATGTCGGTAACATAGACCTTCACTTCCTTGATGGTTAGATCGGGAAGGTCGCCCGCCTTCACGCCCACTGACTGGGCAGCAGCCGCAATGGGATTGGCGAGAGAAGCAAAGCCGGCTGCCGCGAATCCAGTTGAGCCGGCCAGAAAGTTACGTCGCGATGTGGTTGGATTCATTTCATTCTCCTCATTCCTGTTTGTGGCCTGTGCCGTTTTATCGTCGATGACAGAGCGGAAGACTCTCCTCGTTCCGCATGAAGATCGCGTGATTCAAGAATTACCTCGGCAGAGCGAACGAAAGAATGTTAGTCCCCGAAGCGATGGCGACGTATTGCCTGCCGCCGATTGCGTAGGTCATCGGCGAGGCCTTGATCGCATGGTTAGTCTCGAAGTGCCAAAGGTATTTCCCCGTCTGTGCGTCCACGGCGGCAAAGCCTCCGCTGCTCTCTCCAAAAAACAGCAAACCACCCGAGGTCGATAATACGCCAGAGTAATTTGATTGCACCGGCCCGGGCAGAACAATCTCCCAGGCAACCTTACCCGTCTCTATGTTGAATGCGCGCAGGATTTTCCGCGCCGGGTCGGCAGGATTGTTATACCTGCGATAGCCTGCGTCTTCCGCTTTCACGTAAGTGGTGCAATCCTCCACCGTCATCACGTAATACAGATGCGTGGCGGGATTGTAGGCCGTCGAATACCAGTTGGTGGCGCCGCGAACTGCCGGACACGTCACCGTTCCCTGCACCGTGGTTTCATTGGCGGCAAGCAGATCCGGAGTTCCATCCTCTTGATTGATTCCGCTCGCCCAGTTCATTTTGTCCACCATCTTCGTCGCCATCAGCAGCTTGCCGGTTGTGCGGTCGAGAACATAGAGGAATCCATTGCGGTTGGCATGCAGCAGCAGCTTGCGATCCTGGCCTTTCCACTTCGCATCCACAAGCACGATTGGCTGATTGGCATCCCAGTCGTGAAGATCGTGCGGAGTGAATTGAAAGTACCAGAGCATCCTGCCGGTCTTTACATCGATAGCCAGATCGCTGTTGGTGTAGAGGTTGGAGCCGATCCGTTCATCGCCGTCTGTATCCGGATGCGGATTGCCGGCGGCCCAGTACAGAACATTCGAGCCCGTGTCCGCGCTGCCGGTCAGCCAGGTAGCGCCACCGCCAAGACCCAGCGCTGAACCCTTCCATGTTTCGGCTGCCGGCCCTGTATCTTCGGGCTTGGGAATGGTCCACAGCCGCCAGGCAAGGTCGCCCGTAGCCGCCTTGTAGGCCGCGATGAATCCACGAATGCCGTTGTCCCCGCCGCTGACGCCGGTAATCACCAGATCGCCCACTACAAGCGGCGCGGAGGTGCCGCCATAACGGCCCTTCGCGCCCTGCGGTGTGTCCACATCCCAAAGCAGGGCGCCGGTCAGCCGGTGCAACGCGATCAGATGAGCATCGTCGGTAAGATAAAAAACGCGATCTCCCAGCACGGCCACGCCACGATTGACGCCGATGGCTGCGTCCGATGCAATGGTCGCGCCAACGCTCTTCGGCCGCTCGTACCGCCAGATCTCCCGCCCCGTCTTGCCGCTCAGCGCATACACCTGGTTATTCCCGGTTACATACATCACTCCGTCCACCACTACCGGAGTCGTCTCCAACCCATTGAACTGGATCGAATAGGTCCACTGCAGTTGCAGTTTTGAAGCGTTTTGGAGATTCACCTGTTCCAGGCTGCTGTTCCGATTGCCGTCCAGCGTGCCGTTGTAAGTCGGCCAGTCTCCCTTCCTGGGGTGAGCAATCTCACTCATCTCCGCCGCGGTAGCCGGCGTCTGCGGCTCTGTCAGCGCTCCTGTTCTTACTCCCTTCAGATCGCTCATGTAGGCAACCAGGTCGCGCAGATCCTCTTCCCTGCCCATATACGCAGGCATCGCGGAGCGTCTGTCCGGAGTCAATGTCTTGTATTCGCTGTCAAGCAGCAGGTGCAATCTGCCGTCGCTGGTCTGCAGCACCAGATCGTGGCTGCCCTGGGCTCGGGCAAATCCGTGCAACCTGCTTCCATCGTTCATCGTTGCAGAAACCATGCCCCAACCATCGGCAATCCTCGCGTCCGGGTCGGTCAGCGACTGTTTCAACTCCTCCAGTCTCAATCTGCTCCCTGCGTTGGAAAGGTCAGGTCCATTCACCGTTCCCCGGCCTCGAACCATGTGACAAGTGGAGCATTGCCCGCTGCCGAAGAAGTTGCGCTCTCCCGCTTTCCGATCGCCTGCAACTGCAGTCTCCGGTGCGGCTGGACTGAGGGTTCGCAAATAGCGAACCAGCGCGTCGATATCGGATGCGGGCAATGGGAAGGCCGGCATCTTGTCCGTTCCTTTGCGAATAATGTTTGCGATGCCACTGTCCGGCATACTCCGGAGCTTGGCGGAATTGACTAGAGTCGGCGCGCGGTCCGTACCCCGCGCATCGTCACCGTGGCACAGAGCGCAGGTTTCTGCAAATTGCTTTGGAACCTCCCGCGCCTGCGGCTGAATGTTATGCGTGTCTTGCGCCCAGGCCGGCAATCCGGCAGAACCGAATACAAATGCCATCGCCAGCACGTGCAACGGGAGCGGCTTTACATAATGGGGAGGTCGACTCAAATTCAACTCCTCAGTCGGTGGGCCTTGCGAGCCGGATAAAGCCGCTCGATGATTCTAAACCTCCGAGCGGGGATCGAATAGGATAGATCCCGTCCAGCAGACTTCCGATCGAGCGGATTTGCGCGCTGGCAGCAGCCATCAACTCAGCCGCGCAGATAAGGTTTCAGATAGCTGTCGAGCGCCTTGCGAACAGCCTTCTTCTCATCTTCACTTAGCGGCGGCTGTTTTCGGGATGAGTCGCCCATTCCAGGCGTGGGCCGCGACCTGGTGTTCTCTTTGAAGATTCCTCGCGCCACCAGCAGATATCGATCCGCATTGGTGATGGAATCAAATGCCAAGATGCGGCCGAACATATCAAACGCTTCCCTGTGCTTGCCTGCTTCGTAGAGTTCGAAGGCCTGCTGATACACATCGGCAAGCGCAACCACGGGGCAATATCCCGCGAATCCGAGTTGCATCTCATCAACCATCAGCCGGACTCCCTTGCCGGCAAAAACTCCGATCTTGTCGTCTGTCTTCTGCCTGATTTCGGTAATTCGCGCCAGAGGATCGCCGGCCTCATCTTTCACCACCCGCATGGTGGGAATGGAGCGATACATCTCCACGATCAAGTCCACTGACATATCGCCAATGGTCTGCACAAACAGAGGAAGATCGGTGGCATTGCCGATAGCTTTGTAGTAACTCAACAGCGTTGCATCGTCTCCCGTCGGGGGCAGCGAGCAGATGGCGTCTGCGCCGTTCTTGGCTGCATGTTTGGCAAAGGCTATGGCGCCGGGAAGATCGTTGTTCTGGGTTTGCACTCCGATGACCAGAGCGGTCTTGCCGCCCTTGCCCGCCGCCAGAATCGCCTCCGCTCCGGCCAGCCGCTCACTCGTCGACATGGTTGACCAGCCGCTTGCGATCTGCGGCCAGATGAAGCCGGGAACCGATGCGCGGTTGCAGAATTTCACCTCCGCGGCCAGGCTGTCGAAGTCCAGCTTATCGTCCTCTGTAAATGGGGTTTGGCCGATGGGAAAGAGCCCGCGAAGAGGCTTGGCCTCATTACCTTTGAAGCCCGCCGCGAAGCCTGCGCTCGACAGCGCCATTCCAGCGGCGACAGAACCAAACGCCTTCAAAACCGTGCGACGATCCACGTCTCGCGCCATGAATTCCTCCCTGGTTAAGTTTCGCTATTGATATACAGACCCCAGGCGACTCTGTCAAGGCATTTGATTTGCGCGGATTGACAGCCCTTTTCGCGCTCCATATAATCCGCCCTCAGGGCGGCCGTCGTAGCCGTCGGCTTTCCAGCATGAAATTCACTCTCCCCGGCCGCAACAGATTGCAAGGGTAGCTATTTCACGTGTATCCGCCGGAACTGTTTGCCGGATTCCAGACGGCATATATAAACTCAGCCGGAGATCAATCCGGCTTGATCTTTCGAAATAGAACACATGGGAGACTCGCTTGTCGCGCCAAATCGGAACCCTCATCACATCCTTGGCCTTTGCAGGCATCCTTGCCGCTCTCGCGCCTTGCATTGATTCGGCAGCCGCCCAACCGGCCTCCAGCGCGCCGGCATCCGCGATCAAAATTGCGACCGGGAGCGGTGTTCTCGCATTGCCCGCGCCGAAAGGCCCCATGTTCGACATCACCTCGTTCGGCGCGGTGCCGGGCGGACCTGCGCTTCAAAATCAGGCGGCAATCAACGCCGCAATCGACGCTGCCGCAAAGGCCGGCGGGGGAACAGTCGTCATTCCAGCAGGAACATTCAAAACCTATTCGATCCGTTTGAAAAGTAACGTCGGCCTCCACTTTGATTCCAGGGATTCCATCCTCAGGGCGGCCGTGCCAGGCACGGGCGAACACCAGGACGGCGGTTTCTACGATGCCCCGGAAGTGAACCTCTTTGACGGCGTGCAGGATATGGGCCACTCTCATATCGCCAACAGTCTCATCTACGGCATCGGCGTTGAGAACGTAATGATTTCGGGCCCCGGACTTATTGACGGCAGTTACAGTGACAGCAACGGGGTGACGGTGAACGTATTGACGGGCTTCGATCCCCGCGAGGTTCAGTTGAGAACCGCGGCTGGAGTGCCGGGGCCTGGAAATAAAGCCATCGGCTTGAAGGACGCCAATAACATCATCTTTCGCGACTTTCATCTCAAGAATGGCGGACACTTCGCGATTTTGGGCATCTCGGTGAATCACTGGACGATGGACGGGATCATTGTCGATACCAACCGGGATGGAATCGATATCGACACATGCCGGAATCTGACAGTTAGAAACTCAGTTATTAACTCTTTGACCGACGATGCACTGGTTCTGAAAGGTTCCTTTGCCGACGGGAAATACATCACCACAAGAAACGTTTTGTTCGAGAACGATACTGTCAGCGGCTATGATGCGGGCTCGGTCCTTGACAAGACTTATTCCACGCATAAGTTGGTCGCCACCGATCGCGACGGTCCAACCGGACGCGTCAAATTCGGGACTGAAGGAACCAGCGGCCTTGACACCGTCACCATCAGGAATATCGTCTTCGACCGCTCTCGCGGCTTCGCGCTTGAATCCGTTGACGGAGCGGAGCTGAAAGACATTCTCTTCACCGACGTTCGGATGAAGAACATAAGCAGTTCTCCCATATTCATTGATCTGGCAGACCGGGGCCGCGCTCCCGTCACCGGCACAAGCACGGAGCAGGTCGTCATGCCCGTCAACAATGTCCGCTTGAACGATACCGGCTGGATATTGCCTGACTTGCCCGGCGTTTACGGCAGTTATCCTCCTCTGAGATACATACCCTCCTACGATAAAACGGCCCAGGTTTCGATCCCAGGGGCGGCGCATCCATTCACCATCGTCAATCCACTTACTCCTACCAGGTTGAACCCTAACTCCATCAAGCCGGACGACCCACGCTTTGCAAATGCAGTGGGCGTCCCCTTTGCCAGGATCCGTAACATCGCGATTCGAAATGTTGTGGTCGAGAACGCCGATTCCCGCTATCCTATTCTTCTCACCGGCCTGGTGGACCACCCGATTGAAAATGTCAGCATCAGCAATGTTGTTGTTGAGTATCGCGGCGGGCTGAAGATGGAAGATGCAGTCGAGCAGAGGCAATTGAACCAGACGTGGACGTACACGTCCTACCAGGGACCGCCCGCCACTCAGATGCTTCCCTGGCTTGTAAATACTTTCTTCGCTAAGAATGAAGCATTGTTACCGAGAGTTAGTTGGAACGCATCAGCAAACGACGGCAAAGGAGCGTGGAAAGACGATCCGTACAATGTCCCGGAGATGACTCGAGAATACCCCGAGCCAAGCATCATGGGAATACTACCCGCCTATGGAATCTATGCAAGGCATGTCAAAGGACTTAGGCTGACTAACATCAACCTCAAGTACAAAGTTACGGATCAGAGGCCTGCCGTGGTGTTGGACGATGTGGTGGATTCGCGCTTTTCAGGGCTCTCCGCGATGACCGCGCCCGGAGTTCCGGCCATCGTCGAAGTTACAGACACAAGAAAGCGTGAGCCGGATCGGGAATATGTCAAAGATACGCCGTACAAAACAACCACAGTGACCAATGTCTCAGTGCGGCCCGCGCTGCGCGTGGAGAAAGTCATAGTCGATCATCCGTCGCCGGGAACGCCTCCAGACTCTCTTTATTCGTATCCCACTGCGCCGTCGAAAACTTATCCCTACGCTTATGCGATTGCGGACGATAAGTATCCTCTTCCGTTGACGGTCTACAGGCCGGTATTTGAATACATCGGCGCCAAAAGTATCTCTGCGGGAAGACTGCTGCAATTTACAGTCACGGCTAACACCCCAGCTCCAGGTGCGAAGCTGAGTTATTCCGCATCCAATCTGCCAAGCGGCGCCGGCTTCGACGCGGAGACACGGACATTTTCGTGGACCCCAGGCCCGCGCCAGGCAGGATCGCATACCGTTACGTTCACGGTTAACGATGGCGTTTTTCCGGAGAGTACTTCAGTGACAATCAAGGTATTGCCCCCGGCAATGCCATAAGGAGTCACTAATTCAATGACGCAACTCTGACCGGGTCCGTCTACTCCACATCCGTCTTGGTAACGGCTTCGCCCGTTTTCACGTCCAGCAACAGGCCTTTCAGGTCCACATTCCAAAAGCCATCCTTCAGATTGATCGGTCTGCTGACGATCTGGATCTTAGCCGATCTCAGGCCGGGACGGCTGGCGGTGACGGTGATGGTTCCAGCCGATAAGGTCGAACGCACAGAAACGCGGTTGATGCCGCATTCGGTATTCAAATACAGATTGTTCGTCGAATCGATTTTGCCGCTGTTATAGCCGCCGCGCCATACGCCCGGGCCGGAGATTCCGAAATCGACCCTTGCGTCATCCGTCGGGCATCGCCGTCCCTTTGCATCCACCACTTCGAAGTCGATGAAAACAACGTCCTGCCCATCGGCATGCAATCCAAGCGGACCTACCGTCGGCGTCAGTTTGATGGCCGCGGGCGCGCCGGCCGTAGTTAGTTCCTGGCTGGCCACGATCCTGGCCCCATTTCTGCCCACGGCTTTCAGAGTCCCGGGCACAAACTCCACATCCGGGAATGCGAAGACGAATCCGTTCTCCGGTTTCGAATTCACGCCCAGCGACTTGCCGTTGACAAACAGTTCCACTTGCTCGGTGTTCGCGACAACGTAGACGGTCTTCACGGTCTTATGCGCGGGCTGAGCCGGGATTGCCGGCAGGTCTGGCATCGGGGGCCTGCCCTGAGCCGCGGGCCGGCCCGGCACGGCGGGTTCCTCCGGAGTGGCGGGCTGTTCCAGCGGGTAACTCCAATGCCCCAGAATATGCAGATCCGGCTGTTCGTTCTGCATCACCCGGTGAGCGAAGTAAATCTCCTTGGGCAGTCGCACCGCATCCAGTTTGCCGCTCACCCGGCAGACCTCGCTCGAATCCTGGCGGCCGTCCGCATCGGAATCGGTGAAATAAATTGACGCGTAGCCTGACCACTTCGAGTGAGCCGGGTCGGAATTGGAGATGCGGTTCTGCCAATACGCCCAATAACGTTCGATGCCGGCCAGCGCGAAGCTCTCCGAAGTGAAGAGATACCGCGACCGGATTCTCCAAAAGTCGTTTGGTCCCTTCTTCGCTTTGTAGTAAGGCGGCGAGTCGTCGTCCCAGAAGCGGCGCGCGCCCTCCTCGCGGAAATCCTCGGCTTCGACCAGCGGCGCGCGGTCGCGGCGTTCAGCGCTGTAGCCGCGGAACATGTCGGTGGGCCCGGCCAGCGTATCCGTCTTCGCATCCTGGCCGATCATCACTTCGTAGTACTCCGCGATGGGAGTGAGCGCTTTGTTGGCGGCAAGGTCATCGTTGTCCCGATAGCCCATCACGCGGCCGCCTTCGGGATCCCATTGCTTGCGTAGCGCGACCATCTGCTTCATCTCGTCCGATGTAACTATGGTGTTGCCCGCCTCCCAGAAGAGGATGCTGGGGTTGTTGCGGAAGTAGATGATCGAGGCGCGCATCACTTCGGCGCGCTGATCCCACTGGCGCCCGGTGACTTCCCGCTCCTTGTCGCCCGCCGGACAAATCTGGATGATGCCGTAGCGCGCCAACGCGTCCGCATCCACCTTTTGCGGAGAGATGTGCATCCAGCGCATGTAGTTGCCGTGGCAGGCGCGAATAAGCTTTGCGGTATAGTCGTGCAGCCAGTCCGGATACGCCTGGCCCAGGCCCTCCCACTCGTTGCTGGAGCGCTGCGCAAAGCCTTTCAGGTAGACAAACTTGTCATTCAGGTAGACGCCGCCGCTGCCGGCGCCGCCTTTGAATTCAGTTTTGCGAAATCCGGTGACGATTCTTTCCGCGTCGACGACCTTCCCATCCACTTTGAGAATGGAGTAGACGTTGTAGAGGTAGGGATCCTCGGTGCTCCAGAACTGCGCGTTCTTCAGTCCGCCCGTCGCCTTCAGCAGCATCTTCTCGCCGCCAGCCATGCTAACTGGATCGCCTTCAAACCGCGCACGGGTCTGCCCGCGATGATCGACGATCACCACCGACAAGCCGACCTTGGCCCCGTCGCCCGATTCATTGCGCACTTCGGATTCGACGGTTACATCGGCGGTCTTCCTGGCAATATCGAATTTGGCGGCGTGTACGTAAACGCCCGAGGTCTCCAGCCCGTAATAAAGCGGCAGCGTCTGGTAGATCTTGCCTGTGACGTGCAACCAGACATGGCGGTTAATGCCGCCGTGGTCGGGGTTGAAATCGTTCGCGTTCCATTCAAACTTGGTTCCCGTGGCGCGTTCCGCGTAGTCCGTGCGGTTGTCCACCTTCACGGCCAGTACGTTCTCCTCGGAGCCGAAATGCACCGCGTCGGAGATATCCACGCCGTAAGCTGTAATCCCGTTCTCATACAATCCCACCTGTTTCCCATTCAGGAAGATATCCCCGGCCTGCCGCATGCCTTCGAATTCGAGAAAGATCTTGCGGCCTGAGAAGCTGGCCGGAAGCTTGAAATGTTTGCGGTACCACGAGAGCCCCTTGTACGTACCAACGTCGCCTCCGCTGTGGGAGATGATTTTCCTGAAAGAGTCCACATCGTTGAAGCTGTGCGGGGTGCTGATAGTCGTCCATTGAGAATCGTCGAAGGCGCGAGCTTCGGCGCCGGGCGCGTCCTGGCGAATAAACCGCCAATTGAGATTGAAGTTCAGCCTGGCGCGCGCGGATAGAGGCGGCGTGTAACGCGAAGCCGGCGCTGCTGCGAGCGCGGCGCGCCCCGCTCCGGCAAGGATGGGCAGTTCGGCTGCCGCTACCGCGGCTGTTGAAAGAAACTCACGGCGTGATATGGGAGGTGTTGACATGGGCATTCCTCATTTCTCCTGGTGCGCGACTCCATCGAGTGCAGAATCTCTTTTCCACACGCGGCACTCTTGCCGATTCATCTGGGGAATTGTATTCCGAATGAATTTCGCCTGTAAAGCGTTCTGCTGCTCCCTGCCAATTCCGGCGCGATGAACAGGAAATGCGTACGGCTCTTGCAGCGGCACGGGATCTCCTCTACCGGGCCTTCGGAGATCCGTCTTTTCCCCGTGTAGCTCTCGAGCGGCTGACCGTCCCAAACAGCACGCTCGCGCAATTCTGTGTTAACCTGCACTACGAATCCGGGACTCGCAGCAGAATATTCCGGCCGCATCCGGATTGTTTGTCACTCGTGCTCTGCTTGACGAGCGATTCCGGCACTCTGAAATCTCGAACGGGCGGGTATGACGACAGTTACGTTGAAAGACATAGCGCAGGCATTGGGGCTCTCGGTCATGACCGTCTCCAAAGTCATGCGCGATCGTCCTGACGTCAGAGAAAAAACGCGCGCTCGCGTGCTGGCTAAAGCCAAGGAGTTGAACTACAGGCCAAATCTGACCGCGCGCGGTCTGGTCACTGGGCACAGCCGCCAGGTTGGAATCATCGTCCCCACTCTGCTTCATCCCTTCTTTGCCGAAGTCCTTGAGGCTCTTTCTTCAACCTTGATTCAGGGCGGGTATGCTCTCATGATCTCTTCTTCGATGGAAGATCCAGCCGTCGAAGATGCAACCATTGAACAGCACCTGGGACATCGTCTCGATGGCTTGATTATTGCGTCCTGCAATACCTCAACGGCAAAGTTCGAGCAACTGAAGCAGCAGAAAATCCCCTTTGTTCTGATTGACCGCTATTTCCCCAGGTTCAAAACAAATTTTGTCGGGGTCGACGATGTCGCCGTCGGCCGCATTGCAACCGAACATCTGATCGCCATGGGATGCAAACGGATCGCGCATATCCGCGGCCTCGAGTTCACGACCGGGCTGGGGCGATTTGAGGGTTACAAACTGGCGCTCAAGAAACATGGGCTGAAGTACGACCCCCGCCTGGTCAGCCCCTACGTGACTGCGGATGGAAAAGACTGGCAGCAAAGCTACACCGCGATGCGCAAATTGCTGGCCACGGAAAACCCTGACGGGGTCTTCTGCTACAACGATCCGATTGCCATCGCCGCTATCGATGTCGCCCTGGAAGCCGGCCTGCGGATTCCCAAAGACATTGCCTTCGTGGGATGCGACAACCTGCACTACGATTCCAGCCTCAAAGCTCCGCTCACCAGCATTGACCATCACAGCGCCCTCATCGGTGTCCGGGCCGCGGAGATGCTGCTGAAACTTCTGAAGAACAAGAGAGCCGGGACGCCCCGCCATGTGGTGTTGCAGCCAACGCTGGTTGTGCGCCAGTCCTCACAGCGTAAAAACGGGACCGTTTAGCCTGGCAAAGTTGTTGAAATCGCTGCGTTTCCTGGATTCGCTCTGCTTTGACTTCGCCCCTCTGCGGGCGGCGGAATTTTCCATGTCTATGAATCGAATAGGTTTATATAACGTTAAACTTTCGTATATTTAACGTTACATTTTTTTCTTGACAAGTCTCTGATTTCTCAACAACAATCCGATTCGAAAGTAATTCAGCAGGGAAACGCTCGCACCGTTCCTAAATCTCCCTGCTCTTCCCTAACACCCAGCTGCTTTACAGCTTCTAACTTGGAGGTCACAGATGCTGCAGTTGAATTCACGTCCCCATGGCCTCGCGCCGGTGGGACTCCTGGTCATCGCGTTGCTGGTTCTTCTCACATGCGCTCTCCCCGGCGCATTGTTGGCCCAGACCGCCGGTGAAGGCTCCATCTCAGGCACAGTCACGGATAGCTCCGGGGCCGTCGTCTCCAATGCCACCGTCACCGCTACCAACTCCGCAACCCGCGTTTCCACCGAGCGTTCGTCGGATAGGGACGGCCTCTACACCATTTCTCCCCTGCCCGTGGGCACCTACTCGGTGACCGTAACCGCCAAGGGCTTCAAGGTTCTGGCACAAGAGCACCTGGTTGTCGATGCCCTGGCTCCGCTGGCTTTCAACCCCGTCCTGTCAGTCGGCGCGGCGACTGAAACTGTAACCGTAACCACCGCCCCACCGGTGCTGGATACGGAAAGCCCCATCCTCGAAGGGACGATGGAGAATCACGATTACGCCGCCCTGCCCATTGTCATGTCCACCACGCAGCAGCGCGACCCCACTGCGTTTGCGGTGCTTTTGCCGGGCGCCCAGGCCGGCTCCCGAACCCCTCTCATTGCCGGCCTCTCCAACTACCAGGGTTATCTCTATCTGGATGGCGTGCCTTCTGAAACCATCAATCAGCAGGGCGACAACCGCACCGTCTCATTGAGCATGAGCATTGAAGCCGTCGATCAATTCCAGATAACCACCAGCGTGCCTCCGGCCGAGTACATGGGCGCCGGCGCATCCAACTACACCATGAAGTCCGGAGGTCACGATTATCACGGCCAGGTTTCGGACTATGTTCGTAACACCATCCTGGATGCATGGAACTTCTCCCAGAAGGAAGCAACCGTAAAGAACGCCGCCGGAGTCACGATTCCCGCGCCGAAGAATATCGAGCATGCAAATGAGCTCTCCGCATCCGCCGGCGGACGCGTCCCTCATACCGGAAACAAGGTGTTCTTCTTCTTCGCCTACGACAAATACCATTCCCGCCTGAACGATACGCCTGGCCAACTCACGATTCCCACCCTCCAGGAGGAACAGGGCGACTTCTCCCAGCTGGCCGACGCCAACAACGATCCCTTCATCTACGATCCGGCGTCCAACAGCTGCGCCGGCTCTACCTGCACCAGGACGCCGTTTACCTATAACGGCAAGAACAACGTGATTCCTCCCGGCAGAATCTCCGCGATTACGCAGAAGATGGAGTCGTTCCTGCCCAACTATCCAAGCTCGCCCAACGCGAATCTGTCGGGAAACGTCAACACCGCCGTGCTTAACAATAACTACCTCGGTACGCAAATCAACGGCCGCGACAGTCATCTTTACGACTGGCGCGTGGACTATGATTGGACCGCGAAAGACCGCATATCTTCGGTCGGCGCGATGGGGCAGTTTGTGTATCTCAACAACTTCGGCTCCCCCTATCTTCCGCTGCCGTATGCAGTAGGCGATTATGCCACCATCGTCCCCAAACAATACAACATCGAGGAAGTGCACACCTTCACCGACCATCTGACCAATCAGTTCAAAGTCGGTTATACGCGCTTCTTCATGCCCATTACCAACCCCACTCAAGGCGTCTCGCAGTACGAAATAGGCGCAATGGGCGTTACCAATCTTCCCGGCGGGCAAGCGGGACAGGAGTTTCCCGGCGTATCGTTTTCAACCTCCGGCGCAACCACCGTTAACCCCACCACCTGGACCACCAACAGCAACTCGGCTTCTACACAGCTCACCATCCCCAACAACTATGCATGGGTCGACAACGTGCAGTGGCTGAAGGGCAAGCACCTATTCACCTTTGGCGTGACCTACCAGTTTGAAGGTCTCAACAACGCCAACCCCGCCACCTTCACCGGCGTCCTGTCTCTGCCTTTTGACCAATACGCGACCGCAAACTACACGGCCGGCAGCTCCGCGATCGATACCAAGTCAACAGGTTATGGATACGCCAGCTTTCTGCTGGGCGCCGTGGGCGCAACCGGCAGCGGCGCCACGGGCATATCGCTTCCGCTCCAGAATGTGGCCACCATCTACAGCCGCATCAAGCAGATCGCACCGTTTGCCGAAGATACCTACAAACTCACTTCCAGGCTGACCATCAGTTATGGGCTGCGCTGGGACTACCTGCCGCCCGTTGCACGAGAAATTCAGCCACTTCACCTTCCTCAATCCCACCGCCACCAACTCGGCTACTGGGACGCTTGGCGCGTTGGAGTTTGCAGGGAGTTACGGAGGGCCCGGCATTAGCTGCGGCTGCAAAACACCCTTGCAAACCTATTGGAAGGACTTTGGTCCGCGCCTGGGCATTGACTATGCCTTGAACGACAAGACGGTGATCAGAGCGGCTTCGGGCATCGTCTACTCGCAGGGCGGAGGCACCGGCGGCGGCCGCACAAGCGGTGGCCCCGGCGCTTCAAATGGCGCGGGTCAGGCCCTCGGCTTCAACACCACAGCCCAGGCAGTGGGCGACACTCTTTCCGGTCCCAACGCCGGTCCGTCGTTCTACCTGAACAGTTCCAACTCATCGCTGTTCGGACCGGGATTTGCCTACCCCGCCGCTCCCACGCCCGGCGCGGCAAGCACCATCTTGAACACCGGCAACTATCTCAACAGCAGCAACGCAGTCGTGACCGCGGGCCAGATGGGGTACGACGACCCCTATGCGGGCGGGCGCGCGCCCATGTACACCTTCTGGAACTTCGGCATCGAGCGGACCCTCACCAGGGATATAACCTTGAACATCAACTATGTGGGAGACGAAGCCCATCACACCTGGGATAGCGGCGCGCAGAATGCGAGAGGTTACTGGAACAATGAGCCAAATCCCCTTTACCGTGCCCTCCTCGGCCCTGTTAACGGAGTGAACTCCAAAGGCTCAACAGTCTCTATCTTGACTGCGCCCGCGACTTCGGCAAATGTCGCCATCCTGAATGCGGCGTTGGCCGGATTGCCAAACCCCGCCTTCTTTATCGCTGCCGCGAACGCGGCGCCTTCCAATTCCAATCTAACCATCCAGCAAATGCTGACGGCATTTCCGCAGTACAGCGGCCTTCAGGACGGATGGGGCGGCGCTTTTGTTGAGAACTACTGCTACGAGGCAGTTCAGGCCACTGTGAGCCAGCGCATGGCCCACGGCCTCTCCTTCAACTTCAACTTTACGTTCTCCAAGAACATCGGAGACGACGGTAACTTCCGCAGCGGCTGGCCCATCCCGGCCTCGGCCATCGACGGCCACCTGCAAGCCTACAAGCAGGACCGTATCGATCGCTCCTGGACGACGACCTCCGCGCCTTACATCCTGAACACCTACGGCGTCTACCAGCTTCCCTTCGGCAAGGGCAAGATCGGCGGCAACAACTGGCTGGTCACGCAACTTGCCGGCGGCTGGTCGGTCTCCGGGGTCTACCAATACAGCTCCGGCGCGACCCTTTGGCGTCACCTGGAGTTCGGGCGGCCAATGCGCCAACGGATACACGACTCTGAATGCTTACACGTGCATGCCGTCTCTCACCTCGGGCTATACCAGCAGTCCCCGCATCAATGGCAAGTTCGGCAGCGGGCCTAACGGCTACGTGTTCGCCAATGCAAGCAGCATCAAGTACCTCGACATCAATGCATTTTCGCAGCCGGCGAACATTTCAACCACCGCCAACTCCGCCCAGTATCTGATCGGCAATGCGCCACGCACCGCGGCGTATGGCATTCGCAATCCCGGGCAACCAAACCAACAACCTTTCAATCCGGCGCAACTTCCCCATCTGGCATGAAAAGTTGGCGTTGTCTGGTACAGGCGGATTGCTCGAACTTCCTGAACAAGATGATCTGGGGAGGTCCCAGTGCAGGTTGGGGAGTGGGTTCCACCACCTTCGGAGAAGTCTCCGCGCCCGGCACCTCGCCGCGCGACTGGCAGATGTCCGGACACCTTACGTTCTGATCGAGCCGCTGCACTCGACCCGCGGAGGCGCCGCCTTTCCCGGCCGCGCCTCTCGGGTTCCTGGCTTCTCTACTTAATTTGCCGGCACGCAAACAACATTGAGAGTTCACTCGGTCTGAGCGCCCTGGCCCACGGCGCATTTAGGCCCTGTGCGCCAGGAATGGCCAACACCAACTCGCTCGCGGCAGCCGGCAAGCAGCTAAACAAAGAGCTTCCCGCCATGAGCCTGTCAATTAAGTGAAATACGTCCGCCGGCCCATGATCGCAAGTCAGAATGCGTCCGGTTGGATGAAGGTTATTCAACTGCGAAATCCAAACCTTACTCCCAGGGGAGAGAAGTTGGCTGACTATGGAAAAAGTTGCAGGGGTATTGGAAGTATCGCGAACCGAAGACACCCATGAAATCGTCATCATCCATCCGGATTTGAAGCCGGATGCCACCGGGGTTGGCCGTATTGTCTTTTCGCCGCGCCACGCGCGTCATCTGGCCAATCTGCTCATCGAGAACGCCACCGAGGCTGAAGCTGATGCAGCCCGCAAGTATCTGTCTCAGCGCCTAAGGGGCCGCTAAACCAAGCCGGGGCATGATATGTATAATTCGCGATACGCGTTTCCCGATGACGGATTGCGCTTGCTCCTGGACAATGACGTTGCACACGCGGTTGACAAGCAATCCCCTGACTTGCGCTGCTGCCTGGCAGCCACAACTCCGAAATTCCCCGGCGATCAGGCCCGCCATTCAGAAAAGAGGAAGCAGACCATGTCCGTTACCCGGCGAACTCTACTCATCGGTTCCGCCTCGCTTCTCGGCACGAATCCATCAGCCGTCAAGGCTTCGCAAAGTCGCTTGCCGCCGCAGCTTCTGCGCTTGACTTCGGTCCGGTCCCGGCCGCCGCCACTCCAGCGGCAAAAACCCTATACGACCAAATCGGCGCCGGCAGTTGGACCGAACTGAACCATCGCCTTCATGCCGTGAACGACGACATTCAGGCACACGGCCTGCGCAAGATTCCCGGCATCGAAGCCACCTTCCTCACCGGCTATCCCTATAACGAGTTCTACGACTGGGACCTCTACTTCGAGAACCTCTACCTCTCTTACTACGGCGTCTGGCCCTATTGCTTCACCAACCTCAAGGAGTTCCTCAACCGCGAACAGCCGGACGGCTATGTCAATCGCAGCCTCATCAAGCAGCGTGACCGCCAGCAGTTCAAGCCCTTCCTTGCCCAACTCGCCGTACTCGGCTGCAAGCAGAATCACGACGATTACGAGTGGCTGCGCGGCAACTACTACGATCGCCTGGTCAAATACCTCGACAAGTGGTTTTCCTATGACGGCGACCACAACGGTCTGCCCGTCTGGAACTCCGCCGACGCCGCCGGGACCGACAACCAATGGTCGCGCGCCGGCGCACTCAGCTCCTTCGAAATCGAAGGCGTCGATCTGGCCTCCTATCTCATCCGCGAGCTGCGCGCCATGTCGGTCATCGCCACCCGCCTGAATCTGAAAGCGGACAGCGATGAATTCGACCGTCATGCCGACCAGGTCGTCGAGCTCATCAACTTCGCCTTCTGGGATGAGAAGCAGGGCATGTACTTTGACCGCAATGAGAAAACCGGCAAGCGCGTCTACGTGAAGTCCGCCACCAACTTCATGCCCCTCTTCGCCGGCGCGGCCACGCCGGAACGCGCCAAGCGCACCATCCACGAGCATCTGCTCAATCCTGATGAGTTCTGGCTCGCTTATCCGGTCGCCAGCTACGCAAAAACCGAGCCCGACTACTATCAGGGCTCGCACAATGAGTGCAACTGGCGCGGTTCCACCTGGGCGCCCACCAACTATATGATCTTCCAGGGTCTGCGCCGCTATGGGTATCAGGCCGAGGCCCGCGAGCTAGCCACCCGTCTCTTCAACATGGCCCTCCTCAAGAACCCCGCGCTCCGCGAGTACTACAACGCCGAGACCGGCGATGGCCTGGGCCAGACCCGTTTCTGGGGATTTACTGCCTTGTACTACGGCATGCTCCTCGAATCCATCCTTGGATACGACGCCTCAACTCTCAACAGCCGCGTCGAGCCCATCGTGACCCGTGAACTCGGCATTCAGTTCCAGTCGTGAAACTGACTTCGATAAATGGCGGCGATGCCATGCACCAGCAGTTGCGTTCTGCCGGCCCTTGTCCTCTGACCGAAAAGCGCCAGGAGGAATGAAGCCTGCGCCGATCAATGTCGCCCGCTAACTCGCTGCATCTGTTCCAAGATCCTTTGCTGGCCTTCCATTTGGACTGTTCGAGGATCTGCCGAGTCATTTCTGCAATACGCTCTACAGCTTCCCGACGGCAACCCGGCGCAGCCCATAAAGAGTGACCGCTCGAATACCCCGCAATTCCCTGCTCTTCTTTCCCCCCAACACACCTTTCAGTGCCGTCAAAGTTTCTCATATGAAAAAAATTCAAAAAGCATGCCAGGCGAGCACAAACGGGGCTATACTGGTCCGTCACCGGAAAGTCGGAATCGAAATTCTCGATGATGCCGTCCTGCGGCTGGCAAGGGTGGTGACAGAAAGGGGTTGAGTCTATGAATTCGGACTGCTTCACTTCACGGAGGAACTTCCTGAAAACTTCAGTAGTTGGCGGCGCTGCCGCCGCTGCTGCCTTGCATCTCCCCTCGGCCTGGGCCGCAAAGACCGCGTCGCCTGCCGCCGGCAACTTCACAAGCCGCGTCTCGCTCGCCGCCGGAGACGATCGCGCCAACATTGCATTCAAATCTCTGGAACCCTTCAAGAAAGAAATCGCGGCTGCCATCGGCAACAAGCGGGTCGTCCTCAAGCCCAATAACGTCATCATCAACGTTCCGCTGTGCGCCACCCACGTCGACAACCTCGAAGGCATCGTCGAATTCCTGCATTCCATCGGCAAGAAGAACATCATCGTCGCCGAGTCGCCGGCTAACGGTTCGGCCCTGGATGGCTTCGCCAACTATGGCTATAACAAACTCGCCGCAAAATACAACGTCAAGCTGGTCAATCTCGACAACGAAGGTTTCAACATTGTTCAGTGCGTTGACGAAAAGGACTTCCAACCCCATCCCTGCCGCATGTCGAATCTGATGATGGGCCCTGACAACTTTGTCATATCCGCCGCCAAGCTCAAGACGCACGACCTGGTCGGCATCACGCTCTCGTTGAAAAACGTCATCGTCGGCTCGGCGATCAAGGATCAGAACGGGGCCAGGGGCGCCAGGAACGACAAACGCCTCACGCATGGCGGGGGAACCCACGGCATCAATTACAACCTCTATGCCCTCTCTGCGATTCTGCACCCCGACCTGGCGGTGATCGACGGCTACGAAGGCATGGAAGGCACCGGCCCGGTCCATGGCACGCCGGTCAACCAGAAGGTCTGCATCGCCAGCATGGATTGGCTTGCCGCCGACCGCGTTGGCGCCGCACTGATGGGTGTTGACTTCACCAAGATCGGCTACCTCAGCTTCTGTGCCCAGGCGGGCGACCGGGGCCAGGGAGATTTGAGCAAGATTGAGATCGTCGGCCCGCCGATCAAGGACTATGCGAAAACCTATCAACTGCCGAACGACTGGGACAAGATCATTGCCTGGCAGAAGCCGACGATGATCGCCTGACGGCGATTTGCATTTGCGTTGAATTGCGCTGATGCGAACCGGGCCTAAGCAATTGCTGCACGGACTACATCGATGGCTACGCGGTCTGACCATTCAAGGTCAGCCTGCGTAGCCGCGCGACCAGAGCCGCCGGGGGGCCGAGCGTCAGACAGAAGCGTTTGAGACGTTCTCGCGCTGCCCCCCTCAATGCATTCCTCTGCGCGTTTTGGCTCACATCTTGCGAAGGCCAAGCGCCAGTGCGATCCACGCCCATCCAGCGAAGATCAGATCGATTCCGATGAACAGGCCGATCGCCCAGAGCCCGGAGAGGGGCCATTGAACCAGTAATAGAACGCCCATCAGCGACGAGATGAATCCGGCGAAGGCTTGCCAGCCCCAGCCTGACATGTGGGTCCACGCAGAGGCGATCAACTGGTACAAGCCACCGATCAAAAAGAACATGGACATTACGAAAGTCGCGACCTCCGCGCTGACCACCGGCCTGATCACCAGGAGGAAGCCGGTAACGATAAACAGGATGGATGCGAGCAAGTGCAGGAAGAATCCTCCCCAGTGCCCCACCATAAACGCGTTGACGAACTCGACGACGCCGGCGAACAAAAGCATCCATCCGAAGAACATCATCGAAGCTACCGTGGCCGCAAAAGACCGGATCACGGCGGCAATGCCAAGCAACGCCAGCACGATTCCAAACGCCAGGAGCCATCCCCAGTTACGGATCATCTCCGGGGTAGCTTGAACTATAGTCAATGAGTCCAGCATTGTCTTTTCTCCTTTCACAGATTCCAGATTGATTTCTACCGCAGTTACTGAAGAATGTTCTTTCGGTGCGGATCTTAAGCACAATCTTCCCTAGAGAACGATGCGCGCACGGCGCGCCGGCACGCTCGACTCACGAACGGGCGAGCTTGCGGCAGGCAGGCCGCCTGGCATTGAAACCGGCGGTTGCAGCTCTCGGCCAGGTCTTGCGACACACGCGTTATTCCATCGCCCTCAGCAGCCGCTGCCCTTCGCGTGTTCTTCATGTCGCTGAGGGTTGAGGCCACAACAAGGCAGAGTTGCACCTCAATTGTCAGCACCGGAGGCTCTCCGCTCATGAGTTCAGTGCTTCCAGCGTCCTCCGGGCCGTCAGCGAATACATCAGCACTGTAAGGCCGCTGAAGATAAGGTTGATTCCCAGGATCGTTCCGATGGCCCAGGTCGAACTGGAAGGCCAGGGGCGCGCAATCAGATATGCAAGCAACAGCGTGACGATGGCGTCGAACAGGGCCCACCCTGAGCCCGGATAAACGCGGAACTGGAAAAACGTGACAAGCTCCAGCACGCCTTCGATTGCGAAGATCACCGCCAGAACGACAGTGAGAGATTGCAGCGCGAGTCCGGGATGGAAAGCCAGATAGCCGCCGCCGGCGACGTAGACGATCCCAATCAGCATTCTCCAGATGAATGCTCCGGCACTTCGGCCGGCAAAGGCGGACGCCAGGTACGCCAGACCGGCAAAGACGATCAGCCACGAAACCAGGACTGAGACAGCAATGCCCGTTGCAAGTGGAAGGATCACTGCGAGAAGTCCCAGCAGGATCATGACAACCGCCCATCCAATGGATGCTCCCGTGACTTCCTTAAAAACGCTTTTGGTGTTTCCCATGAAGTTTTCTCCTTTTCAGTAGTCCGCGCAATGCAAGGCGCCTGAATCCTCACATCCCTGCGGGAGTTTGATTTAATCGGCCAGGTGAGGGCGAAGATCGCCTTTCGGTTCGCGGGGCTCACGAACATCTCTTCGCCCTCTTCACCAACATCGCAGGCGCTCCCTCAATCAGGCCGCGTGCGCTCCGGCCACGGTCGTGATTCAGTGTGCCTTGATCTTCGACTCGATGCCCTGTACCGACTTCTCGAATGCCGCGATCCGCGCTTCGAGCTCCGTCTTCGCGTGCTCCCACTTGTCGCCGCCCGACTTCTTCAGTTCCTGGAGCTTCTGATGGATCTCCAGTTTTTGGGTGGTCAGGTCGGCAATCGCCTTGATTTCGACGTTGGCCTTCGCGACCTCGGCCCGTGCTTTCAATGTGTCAAGCTTCGCCTCGGCGGTTTTGAGCTGGGACTCAAGCTTGTCGTGGACTGCGTGCTTCGCTGTCTTCACTTCGATGCTCATGTTCTGTCTCCTCATTTCTTGAGTTTGGGTTTGTGGTGTGATGTTAGTTGAAGTACATCCTGTCCTATTGCGATGCCAAAGCCGCACCTCAATCGTTGACGATGTTTGGCAAATGTCTTGAATGGCCGCGGTTCATTCGCTAATCCTCGATCATTCCAAAAGTGTTCCGCGGCAGCTACAGAGTGGCGGCTCAATGGCCTTTGCGTCCTCTGTAAAGCCGCGGACAGACGATGCGCTCAGTTCAGCGCGCAACTGTCGTGGCCGCAGTCGCACTGGATTTCGGTTTCTTCCACGTCGTCCGCGGTCGAACAGTAAGTACTGCAGTACTCCTGCGCCGGTCCAACCATGCACTGACAAGGCTGATGCGCGCATTTGTGAAGCCGTTCTGCATTCCTGGTGTTTTCCATAGCCAGCCTCATTTTTCCCTGTTGAACTGCGATAGTCATCCAGCGGCGAAGCGCGTCGCGGATTTTAAACGTGTGTCTCGGCCAGTTTTGCCTTCAAAGCGGCGGCCTTGGCCTTCAGTGCTTTCGCCTTGGCCTTCGTCTCGCGCTCCATTGCCTCGCGCCGCTCTTTGGCCTTCTCCAGCCTCGCTTGAATCTTGGAGTCGAGTTGGTTGATCTTTTCCTGGAGCTTTGCTTTCCGATCGGCGTGGGCTTTCGCGTGCTCCGCCTTCAATTGCGCCAGGTCGGCTTTCATCGCCTCGTTTTCCTCGTCGTTCACTGTGTGCCTGACGTTTGACAACGCCCGCCGGAAAACCTTTCCGCCGATGGATTCCATGCGCAGATCAACCGGGGTGGTCCAGTCTTCCTGAATCTCCGCAACCAATGCGAACTTGCCCGGCCGCAGTTCCTTGGTCACGTCGTCGATGAAGTCCGTACCGATCCTGGCGTTGTCCAGATCGGCAAAGCTACCGGTGAGCAACCCCACCGTGGCGCCAATCGCAAGGCCAGTCACGCCACCGAGAAGTCCGATGAGGCTTCCAAGCGAAGTCCCGATAAGAGTCCCGAGTGGTCCCCGGTCGTTGCTCTGCTTCACCGATGCGGAGCCATCCGCATTCTTGACGATTACTGCATCTGCGTAGACTGAGATGCTCCCCTCGTCATCCAATTGATGAAGGGCTTTCTTCCCTTCGTACGCTTTCGGTTCCGTGTCGAACACAACGACTAACATCCTGTCCATGGCTGTGGTGCTCCTTTCGATTTTGTCTTGCACCTCCTTCAATGCACTTCATATGCCAATAGGTAAGCGTCTCAAAACATTGAGTCGTGTGCATTGCGGATTCGTAGTCTCCTCGCGATTTCGCGAAGTTCGCGAAAAGCCTGACCGCGGTGGCTGTTTAGGCCGGAATTGACGCATTGACCCACTTCAAATCGCACCGGCGCCGCGTTCACGGTTAGCTGGGTGCATCGATGTGGCAAGACATCATAGGTTCCGGACTACAACCGGCTTTTCGCTGCATGGCGCGCCGAACACGGGGACAGGTGGCCGGTGCTGCCGGCAGGCAGGGACCCGCGACGCGAGACGCATCGGCTCAGAAAAGTTTTCCGACTGAAACGAACATCTTTCTTCGGCCCGCATCTCCTACGCTTCCGCCGAAGGTGATCAAGCCCAGAGGCGTGGCGGCAACCAGACCGGAAACGAAGTCCTGGCGGAGGTAGGCTGGCTGTTCCGGCGTCCAGACTTCTCCGCCTTCATATGCAGTCGTGAAGTAAAGCCCCTGGCCCAGTCCCGTTGGCAGAGAGGCCAGCCTGCGTAGGTATCCAAAGCGAACAAGGTAGTCATCTGTCGCACGGTACTCATCTATGGAGGAGGCTGAAAGACGCAACGGCCCGCCCAGCGTGAATCGCAGCGGATCGGCAATGTTGCGGCGGAAGTAGGTATCTATATCCGCACTTATGCCAAAGAGGTTCTTCTGCCGCCAGGTGAAGTTCTTGCCGGTGCGGAGCTGGAGGAGCGGTGCATTCTCGCTCCCTATTGTATTGAAGATGGCTCCGGCGGTCAGTTCGATGCGGCCTCCTTCGGGCGAAATGGTCCCCGACTGAGTGCTGTCGTAGACAAGATGGGCGACAGCAGTCTGCGATGTTCCGGATAAATCCTGGGCGGGAACATTGCCGGCAGTCAGGCGCCATCGTATTTGCTGTTGATGGAACTCAAGGGAGGTCTGGAGATTACGACTGAATGTGCGGCCTATGTCCAACCCACCGCCGGCCTGCTGTTCAAACCACTCAGAAACACGCCGCTGGTTGAGCCACTCGTAGACCGGTTCGCGGAGGATGTCGAGGTGCGGCTGGATATACCAGCCACGCGACGAAAGCAGGCGGTAGTACTGGCCAGAGGCCTGAGTAAGAAAACCCAGGCGAAGATCGCCGCGGAGTTCGGAGCCAAAGCCGCCCACGTTCTGGTCGATGACGCGGAGGTCGAGATCGGTGCGCGTGACGTTGGAGTTTGCAGCAGATACATCGGCGCCCGCCATGAGGAAGGGCGGACCGTTGCGGACCGGGGTAAGAAGGACCAGAACGCCGGTATCAGGAACGGCGACTGCGCCCGGTGCAGGTTTAGGCGTGGCTTCCGAGGTCGACGCGGCGCTTGTGAAGGTCTCAAATGCGGCTTCATAGCTGCCGTTTGCCTCGACCTGGTTAAGGTTGTTAGCGACCTGGAGCGGTTCGATCGGCCGTTGTTTCAGCGGCGCCAAATCGATGGCAACCTGACGCTCGGCGCCAGCCGCGCCGTGGGCAATTGCAGTTGTCTCGACGCGCAGAGCCTGCAGTAGTCCGGGTTGGGAATGGATGCGCGCCTTGCGCGTGGCCAGGTAGACGGCCCAGTCGGCATCGGTGAGCGCATAACGGATGAGTTGCGCGCGTTGCTTTTCGGCAGACTTGTAGCCGGCATCGATGAGTTGTTGCGCCTTGTTGTAGTCCATGGTGGTGAACTTCTCGGTTTCAGGCTGCACAAGGATGTCGGCCTGTTTCAGGTTCTCGTCGACATTGCTGGACGTGCCGGCGCTCAGCGTGCGCTCAAGAATAGTAACGACGGAGCTAACGTCCCCGTCTGTAAACGGTGCGTCGGCGAGGTGAACGGCAATGATGACCGAGGCCTGGAGATCGCGCTTGGCGGCGCTGACGGGCAGGTTATCCACAATGGCGCCGTCCACCAGGTAGTGGTGGTGATAGTCCACAGGCGCGAACACACCCGGAATGGAGATGGACGCGCGAATGGCTGTGGGAAGAGGGCCGCCGCGAAAGATTAGGGGTTTGAGCGCCGTGAGATCGGTGGCCACGCAGCGAAACGGGATGGGCAGTTGGTCGAAATCGATTGTCTCGCTGTTGTAGGAGGCGAACTCTTCCCGCAGAAAGTCGTCGAGTGCATGATCCGTCAGCATAGAGTTGCGAAGGCTCACGCCGCCCTTGAGTCCGAGCTGGATTGCCTGGGACAGTTCGCGTCGATCCTCGCGGCGGCGATAGCTAAGGTCGGTATACGGCACTTCGAGAGTGAAGATGGTCTCGAGGACGTTACCGCTGGCGATGGCGCGGAGTTCCTCAACGCTGGTTCCTGATGCATAGAGTCCGCCGACCAGCGCACCCATGCTGGTACCCGACAAACGGTCGATGGGGATGTGATTCTCCTCAAACCACTGCAGCACGCCAATGTGTGCGATACCGAGAGCCCCTCCTCCCTCAAGAACGAGCCCGATGACCGGCCGGCCGGCAGGCGTGACGGCGGGCAGGTTTGCGGTCACGGCGGGCGCGCTCCCGAAACTGGCTTCAGAGGCATCGATGCCATCGGTTGCGCTGGCGCTTCCGCTCCGCGGCGGGACAAGCTCGACTTTGTATTGCCCCAGGTCCCGGGGATCGGATGAGGTTGTCTGCGGCTGGGTCTGATCAACAGTTTGGGCAGGGGAGGTGGAGCGGAGAGCCAGCGCTGCCAGGAGCAGGGGAATCAAACTAGCGAAGCTGCAACGGAATCGTCTCATCGTTTTGTGCAATCGAGTTTCGGGATCGGGTTACTCAGCATGGTCTCCTCTGCGCACGAAATCCGTAGAGTGCATTACTGTTCCGACTCTGCCTTCCCAAACCCCGGGCGTTGTTCGCGAATTCGTTCTGAGAAAGCGGGGTCGTGATTGGCGGCTTTGGCGGCTTCGTTGATATAAGCGCGACGCTTGAGCTCGGTGAAAGACATGGGAGCAGCGGATGGGGACTGGCCGGGCAACCCGGTCGCCAGCGCGCCCTGCTCGTAGAGCATGGCGTCGGCCTTGCCGTTTAACAAGATGCGCCAGTCAAATGGGCGCCCCTTCATAACCTGGAAGGTAAATATCTCGGTGGTGCAGTTACGCGTGATGGCGTTGTACCACTGCGGGCGATTGTGGAGTTGATTGGTGAGGGCCACATAGTCGAGTAGCAGGGAACGGGCAAAGGCCGGCGATGCCGTGAGGTGATAAAGGTAGAGATCCTCGTTATGGCGATAGTCGGCCCGCAGCCGAACCAGGTCACGCTCATCGCTGATGATCGAGATGAGTGTGAATTGGCGAAAGAACCCGCGAATGGCGGAGTAATGCTGTCCAACCTGCTTGCGGGTTTCGATAGAAAAGGCGAGATGTCCATCGCCGTTCGCATCCGGTCCTGATGGATCGGGACGGAGATCGAAGCTCACGATAGTATGCGCAATCCAGGGCGAGCCCCAATAATCCATGAAGAGGTCTACGCCCAAGACATCATCGAGATCCACCTGACGTGTGAGCCACTGGCAGGTATAGTCAAACTGAGCTCGATAATCGCAACTGCGGACGTTATAGAAAGTAATCCGCGATCCGTGAATTTCTGCATATGCGGTGCGGGAAACGTCGGCCTGCCATTGGCCGTTGTCGGAGGGGGAGAGACTGAGCCACCAAAGAAGAACGACGCCAAAGCACAGAATAGAAACAAGCAACCGCTGGAGCGGGCGATTGAAAAAAATCAGCAAGGCCGCCAATACGATCAGATAGATGGTAACGGCGAGTAGCTTCTTACCCGAGGGATGAAGATCGAAAAGGATTGCCAGCACGGCCCATGCCGACAAAAGGAGGATAGAGAGGTAGCAGAGTGCGAGCATTGCCGCGCCGATCAGGCCCCGTTTGCGCGTCGTCGAAGTATGCGTCGGATGCATTGCTCCCTTCGATTTTGTCTTGCGGCCTTTTCAATGCAATTCAACCGCCGATCGGTAAGCGATTGAAAACACAAGCAAGGATACATCGCGGAGCCGCAATCTCTTCGAGAATTCGCGATGCTCGCGACTGCTGGTGGTTGGGTACTTGAAGGCAGTTCAGCTATCCCGTCTTGAACTGATACTTGTTGATGTTCATCGACCTGATCCTTGATTCCAGCGTTGATAGTGGAATGCCGAGCCGTGCTGCCGCGCCGGAGGCCCCGGCCGCCTGGCCTCTCGTTTCGGTCAGTGCCGCGCCAATCATCTCGCGATATTCCATCGAAGATCTGTTGAAAGAGATGTGGATGGACGGCTGGCTATGGACGCATTCGCGGTAAACCATGTTCTCTGAACGACTTGGACGGCGTGATACACCAGCAGGAGTTGCAATCGGGCGGCCAATGAGTCGTCCAAACTCGGCCTCCGCAAACGGCCTGGGTCGGCGCCAATCCTGGAGGCGCTCGATTCAGCTGGAAGTCGGATCCTTCCGGATCGCTCCCAGCAAGACTTCCAGCCAGTTGCCCCTCGCCAAAACACCGATCTCGTATCAAATCAATCAGCTGATTAGCGTTCCTGGTGTATTGTCGTCAAGCGGAAGCTTGCCGCGTCGCCAGTGGTGAAGAGTCCGGGCGTTCCCCGGGCTCTGGTCGCAGCTAACAGAAACGACATTAGTTAACATGCCGGCCGCGGACAGAGGATTTGAACCTATGCTCGCCGGCCTGGCCATCTGCTGTCGAATCAGGAAGATGAGGTCGCAATGTTTTCCCCTGGATCAAAGGAACCAGACTTGTCACCTCAAAGTGAGCAAAAACGAACAGTCCGGTTGTGTGGGGCTTTGAGACTCTTCAATCAATTTCATCTGGAAAGGTTCTGCGAACTCATGAATCTTAGACAAGTGGTGCTAGGTTGCTCGTGCCGAGGTGAAACGGATGGCAAAAAACCCAGACAAGACAGTTCTTCTGATCGAGAATGACCCCGAACAAACTCGCATAATTCGCGCAATGTTCGACGACCAGGGCTCATACCCTTTCGCAGTCACCCACGTCGAGTTTTTGGCAGACGCCGAAACGTATCTTGCAGGGCATCCGGTTGACATTGTCTTGCTGGACCTGGGATTGCCCGATCCAGAAGGACTGGAGTCGGTCAGACGGGCACGCGCTGCCGCGCCGCGCGTCTGCATTGTGCTCTTGTCCAGTCTGGACGACGAGTCGAAGGCAATTCAAGCCATTCATGAGGGTGCGCAAGACTATCTCATCAAGGGCCAGATCGAGCCGCACAAACTCATGCGAGCCCTAGGCAATGCCGTTGAGCGCAAGATGAACGAAGAGATCCTGTTCAATGAAAAGGAACGCGCCCAGGTCACGCTCAACTCAATCGCCGATGCCCTGATCTGCACCGACATGTCAGGAAACATCACCTTCTTCAATCCCATCGCGGAGAGCATGTTGGGCTGGCCGCTCACCGAAGCGGTCGGCCGACCCCTGATTGAGGCCTTCCGGATCGTGGACGCCACCACTCGAAAGGCAATCCTGGATCCGATGGCGAAGGCGGCATCGGAAGACCAGGCGGGGAAACTGCCGTCGAATTGTGTACTCATCCACCGGGACGGACATGAAGTTTTCATCGAAGACTCCGTTGCCCCCATCCACGACCGTGAGGGGAAGGTCACTGGAGCGGTTATCGTTTTTCGCGACGTAAGCGTGGCGCGGGCGCAGTCGGAGCTGATTGCTCATCTGGCCGAGCATGATTCTCTGACCGGTTTGCCTAATCGATTGCTCTTTTGCGACCGGGTTGGCCAGGCGATCTCTCTTGCACGGCGACACGGTGGGCGGGCCGCCGTGCTGTTCCTCGATTTGGATGGCTTCAAGCACATCAACGATTCCCTGGGACATGCGGCCGGCGACGAGTTTCTCAAGTCTGTGACAAAGCGCTTGCTGAGTTGCGTACGCACCCCAGACACGGTAAGCAGGCAGGGAGGCGATGAGTTCCTCGTGCTGCTGGAAGACGTGCAGAAACCGGAAGATGCCGCCACTACGGCCGGAAGAGTGTTGCAGGCAGTGGCGGAGGTTCATCTCGCGGACCACTGCGAGCTTCACGTCACCGCAAGCATCGGTGTGAGTGTCTACCCCGAAGACGGCTTGGATGTGGAGACGCTCATCAAGAATGCGGATACCGCAATGTATCAGGCCAAGAAGAATGGGCGTCAGAGCTATCAGTTCTTCAGGCGGGACATGAATTCACCCACCGTTGAGCACGAACCCATTGAGCAGAGCCTGCAGCGCGCCCTGGAACGAAACGAATTGACGTTGCACTACCAGCCCAAAGTCGATCTGAGGACGGGCGCCATCGCCGGGGCTGAAGCGCTGTCCCGCTGGATACATCCCACGCACGGAATGATCGCTCCGGGGAAGTTCATTCCTATCGCGGAGGAATCCGGCCTGATTCTGCCCATCGGCGCCTGGGTCTTCGGTCAGGCATGCATGCAAGCCCGAGCTTGGGCGGATGCGGGTGTGCCCCTGAAGACGATAGCCGTCAACGTCTCAGGAGCGCAGTTTCAGAGTGGGGATTTTCTGGATGGCCTGTTCGCAGCCCTTAGCATTACTGGCTTGGATCCGGGCCTTCTGGAGCTGGACCTGACCGAAAGTGTTTTGATGAACCATCCCGAGCGCACCGCATTCATCCTCAAGACCGTCAGGGATAAGGGAGTGCAGGTGTCAGTCGATAATTTCGGCACCGGCAACTCCAGCTTGAGAAGTATGCAGAAATTGCCCCTCAATGCCCTCAAAATCGACCGGTCATTCGTCCGTCAGATCACCACCGTTCCCGGTGGAACCACCACCGTCAGGGCATTCATAAACATGGGCCGGAGCCTTAACCTCAGGGTCATTGCACAGGGAGTTGAAACGGCTGAAGATCTGGAGTTTCTGTGGGCACACGATTGTGACGAAGCCCAGGGAAACTTTTTCAGTCGGCCCGTTCCGCCGGATCAGTTAATTAGGCTGCTTCGACCGAACTGAGCCTGCGCGATGTGACGGCCACAAAGAAATGGTGTCCCACGCCAAAATAACGATCCGCTGCTGAATCAAACAGAAAGGTAGCATATCCAGTTTCGCTGTCTGGATGTAAGACTGGATCGTCTATTCCGACTGTAGATGCATTTGTAGACTGTTTTGCAGCCGAAACTCGGCGAGAAACCCAAGGTTGACGCGCCTTCCCGCACTAGGGCGCCTGGGCTTATGCCAGGAGTCGGGATCGCTGGTTTGTTAGTTATTGAAAAGAATGGTCGGGGAGAGAGGATTTGAACCTCCGACCCCCTGGTCCCGAACCAGGAGACTGTCCAGTTGCGTAATCGCCTTGGAGTTGTCGCGTAGCCAAAAGCAGAATCTAGAGGGCGATGGCAGGCGGAGAGGCAGGCGAATCCTCTGCGGAGCTTCCTTTGGAAACCGGACCTCCGATCGTTGTGTCAGAGAAAAATCCGTTTCCCAGGACGGATCGCGGTAGTAGCTGAGCTTCCCTGTGGGAGGAGATTCGTAGAAATGGCGCGACAATGCGAGGATTCTCTCGATGTAAGTCAAACAAAATAAGCAATCAAGACTGCGCGGCGGGGGGAGGAGAATTCGAACTCTAAGTAGCCTTTCTCCCAAAAATGGGACTTCGAGTCACCAAGCCAGAGAAAAGCGCCGTTTCCGAGCCAGGTTTGGCAGATTTGAGCGATTCTCTGGTGGCATCCGGTCGCAGAAACTGCCCGAAAAGCGGGCAAACTCTCGATGTTAAGTTGAACAAAGTAAACAACTTAGACTGCATGGCGGAGAGGGAGGGATTCGAACCCCCGATAGCCTTACGACTATGCCTGATTTCGAGTCAGGTGCATTCAACCGGGCTCTGCCACCTCTCCGCGTTTATAACCTATTCTTTCTACTCGTCGGTCGAGTATCTTCGGGCGCCTTCGCGCTGGACAGTTCGGTGTCCGTTCTGGTGTCCCTTCTGTATCTCGAATTGACCAGTCGATCGACCGCCGCCGCCTGGTGCTCGCCCGCGAGATGAGAGTACCGCATGACCATCTCGAGTGTCCGGTGCCCAAGCAACTCGGCCACCGTGCGCAGATCCACACCCGCCATCACAAGTCTACTGGCAAACGTATGGCGGTTGCAATGCCAGGTATACTCCTGAATCTTGGCCTCTTCGAGCGCGGTCGAGAACCAGCCGCGCGATCCCTGCAAGGAGTCGCCGGTGCGCGCCGAAGGAAAGACCGGCTCCGCTCCTGGCCGGTTCTTCTCGCCCCGCATTTGTTGGAGCGCCGCGAGGGCGACCGCATTCAACGGAATGGTGCGCGGATCCCCGTTCTTGGTCCTGAGCAGATGAAGCTGCCGGCGCTCGAAATCCACCTGGTTCCAGCGCAGGCCGTACTGCTCGCCCATCCGCATCCCGGTATGAATTGAGAGCAGGAAGTGCGGCAGGAACTTCGGGAAGCGGCCTTCGATGGCGGCGCGCAGGCGTTTCTCCTCTGTGTCGGAGAGGAACCTGACCCGGCCATTGCCCTCCGTTTTGCGCCGGATGCGCGCCGCCGGGTTGCGCGCGATCTTCTCGTTGTCGATCCCGACCCGGAAGACCAGGGAGAAGGTTGCCTGCCAGCGATTCCTGCTCGCCGGAGCCCACTTGCGCGCTTTGGCCTGTTCGGCCAACCAGGCGACGATTTCGTTTTTGCGAATCGACTCGGCAGCTCGGGAGCCGAACGACTCGATCAGCTGATTGACGCGCAGGCCAAGCTCGTAGGTCTGCTTGGCGCTGTTTTCTGCCCTGCTGTAGGCAAGCGCATCCTCGCAGAGTTCGCGAAACGCGACCCCCTTGGTGCGCAGATTCTCCGGCAACTTCCGGCCTGCGAGCTTTTGCGAGTGCCGTTTGCCGAGCAGCTTTTCCGCAGCGCCGCGCGTGCCCGCAAGCTCGCGGCGCTTGCGCCCATCGAGATCCGTCCAGCGGACCCACCAGATGCCACTGCCCTTGACCCGCTCGTAGATCCCACGGCGCTGCGCCATCGCGTTCTCTCCTACCGATGAGTGTATCTCGCCGGATACTGATAAATAGAAGTCAGGTGCATTAGGATCACGGCCCTGTAGAGCCACGTTTCGCCCGAGCACAATCGGGCCATGGGCGGTTCTATCCTGGCCCCATGTATTCTCCGGGGCATGGAGCCGCAGAGGATGATTCCATGGCATCGACGCTCTTCACCAGCCATGCGATGCTGGCAGCGTACGCGGACGCCAGGTTGCCGGGATCCATTGCCGACAGGGAATTATGTCCAAAAGCTCTGCGGCCGCGGACGCCGTTGCCGCTCGCGCCGAGAAATCACGAAAAACCACACATTCTCCACAACCTCCATAGCCTCCTCAAACTACTTATTTTCTGTAGTTTGCGGGCCATGGAGGTTCTTGGCCTCTGCCGGCGTATCCTCCATCACGTCCACCATGTACATCGCGGCAAGCTGCTGAATTTGGGCGATGGTAGCCCTATCGAACGTCAGACCATTGCCGGTTTGTGATAACGGGTGAGTGCGCAGACCGAGCTTCTTCAACTTGTGGGCCACGTTTTCGGGACTCAGCCGCGTCGTTTCACCGCGAGCCTCCAGCAAACGGTTGGCCTCGGCCGCGATTTCCTTAACGTAGGCGAGTTCCCGCCCGTCACGGCTGAGCGCCAGGATCGCTTCCAAGACGACGGCCTCGATGGTGTTAGACATTTCTGAGAGACGCTGCTGGTCCTGGGTTTTCAGGAGGGCCATCAGTTTCTGCTGGGCCTCGGGCGCGTCCACGAGGCAACGTTCAAGAACCGTTGCAATGGCCGCCGTCTCAGAAGACAAGCCGCAGAAAACACACGTCCAGTAGCGCACATAACCGCGATTCTTCTGGCGATATTGGCCCAGGTGGACGGGGATGCGCTTCATCATTTTTTGCAGCCATTTTGGAGGAGCAGGTGGCACCGCGTTTGTTGGGGTGATGTGAATCTGGATGGAATTCTCGATCTTGTGCGTTCCTGGATTCTCGCCAACGTAGATCGCCGTTGACCTGGAGTAACAGGCCCATGAACCCCCTTCCACGACCGAGAAGTTGCGATCTGTCAGGCTGCTCAATAAGGAGGCTGTACGCTTGTCGAGGTAGGGTTCCCAAATCAAGTTGGTCTTGCAGCAGCAGTGGAGCACGGCCAGGTGGCTCCGCCGGAATCCGGACAGCAGCTTCGCCTCGCGGCAGAAATCGCTGAGCGTGTGAAGAACGACCCCTGCCTCGTGGGCGGGGCCGGTGATGACCAGGCACGGAAGAACGGTCAGTTCGTCTTGAAAAAAGGTCGTGACTACTCAGAATGCGACCAACTCGGCCACATCCCCTGCCAGGTGCGTCTTCGCCAAGAGGCACCGCTTGATCCACGTGACGAGCTCGCCTGCCGTGACCACCCGAGGTGGCGCAGGCGCAGGAGGCGCCGTCTCCGGGGTAGTGTCAGTCGGGGTGAAGTCGAAGCCACAATCGCGCAGGATTTTGTCGATCATCGGCATGAACGATGGCGGCTTGGGTTGCGGTACCGACTTGGTTGCGGGGGGTAACGAGACCTGGGGAATGAAGGGCTCAAAACATCCGCCGTCATCACCCTCAGCAGTTTCTGTCACGGATCCTCCGGCGGTCAGCAGGAGGCTGTCTCCGGAGGCATTGGATGGGGCCGCGGGAACTTGGCTTTTTGCACCGGCCGCATCATTCGAAGCCGCGGTGTCGGCCGTGTCGGTCTGTGAGGGTGTTGATTCCGCATCTACAGCAGCCAATGAGTCATTGAAGGGATAACAATGCGCACTTTCGAACAGCGGGAGTGTGTTGCGCCTGTCGGCGATCGTTGTGGAGAAGGCGCAGTTTGGGCTTTTGTCAGCGCCCGCGCGGCAAACCCGGGTTTGCGAATTCAGTCTTGATACTTTAAGCAACGAAAAGAGGGATGGCGGGGACAGAGGGGCGGGGTGGTATACCACACGAGCAAATCAGTGATTTCATCCCTTGTTTAGCCCGATTCCAGCATAGAGTCGTCCCCGGTGTACCTCGTTGTAAAGGTGGCGTGATGAGCGGAAGAGGAATATGGGCGCTGAGGAAGATCGAGTGAGCGAAACCTCTGGAGACTACGTTTCAAAAAGGGTCCCATGACCCGCCCAGCAAACTCAATCATACCTACGGCTGGTTCTAGCCAATCCGGCCGATTCAAAAGGCAGGGGTTAAGGATGATTGTGAGCGTCTGTTCAGCCGTGCCGAGCTGCAGTACCGGATTGGGACTCTGACGCTGACCAATCCTGGCCAGAGGAGTCTTTTTATCAATGATTTGCCCCTATGCAGAGCCGGTGGCGGGCTCGGATGGACCCGCCGCCTGCTCTGCGCGAGGGGGTTAGCGCTGGACCCGTTGCAGCACCACCGGGATAGGGCCCGGGGGGTGGTAGAAGGGGCTGCGGGAGGGGTCCGATCCATCGGGTGCGGGTCCAATGGCCGGGCGCGGCTCCGCCGTCTTCTCCTCGGCTTTGGGCCGCTGCGGACCCGGAACCGGAGTGCGTACCAGTTCGATGTGGTCGCCCTTCAGTGTGCCGGCATACGTGGCATTGCCAACCTTGAAGCTGACCGAACTGCCGTCTACCTTTCCGTCGAGGATTGGAGCAGGCGCATCAACGCCGCCGGCCCAGTCGCCGGAGACGCCCTCCGCGGTTCCGGTGAGTGTGTTGCCGTCCTGCCGAAGAATGAAGATCTGCGAGGCGGAATCCTGCTGCGGCCGCCAGAGGCCGGTAGCACCGGAGCCCTTGGGCGCCGCGCGCTCCCACGGGGCCACCTGCTGGCGCAGCTTGACCTCTTTGGCATCGATGGTGACGCTGGCCGAAGACAGTCCGGGCGAAGTGGCTTTTACAGAAATGGAACCGGTGGACTTAGTGGACTGGACGATGGCCATGCACACGCCGCCGAAAGCCTTGCGCGAGGAGCCCTTGTCTGAGTCGTGGTCCGTGGGGTCGCCGTTGCCCACGCCGATGAGACGGCCTGAGCCGCTGATCTTAAACGTGACGTTGTTGCTGGTAACGGGAACAAGGCGGCCCTGCGCATCGCACACCTCCAAGGTGAACATGGCTACATCTTCCCCGTCGGCAGCAATCCACTTGCGGTCGGGGGTGATCACCAGCGTAGCGGGCGAGCCGGTGGTCTCGCGCCGGGCGGTGAGGGCCAGCTTGCCATCCTTGTAGCCGCGGGCCTCGATGACGCCTGAGACGTACTTCACATTCCATGCCAGGTGCTGGTCCTTCTTCAACTCCTTCATGCCCAGGCTCTGGCCGTTGAGGAACAGCTCGACCTTGTCCATATTCGAGTGAACCCAGACGGCGATCTCCTTGCCCTCATAGCCTGGCCAGTTCCAGTGCGGGAAGAGGTGCAGCACCGGTTGCGTGGTCCACCACGACTGGTAGTAGAAGAAGGTGTCCTTGGGGAATCCGCAGGTATCGATGATGCCGTACTGCGAGCTGATGTTGGGCCAGGCGTAGGGCGAGGGCTCGCCGCGATAGTCGAAGCCGGTCCACACAAACCCGCCGGCCAGCCACTCACGCTCGTCGCAGAAGCGCCACCAGCCTTCCGCGGAGGCGCGCCCGGTGGTGGTGTACGGATCGTAGGCGCTCACAAAACCTTTGTTGGGGTCGGTGATGTAGATGCCGCGCGTACCCACAGCGCTCACCGTCTCCGTGCCGATGACCGGGCGGTCAGGATGCGCCTTGTGGTACGCCTCGGCCTGCGGATCGGCGTAGTTGTAGCCAACGACGTCGCAGACCGCCAGCCCGCCGGTGCCGATGGCGCCGGTGGGCGCAATCGAGACAGGCCGTGAGCCGTCGTGCCGCGTGGCCACGGCCTTCATAGCCGTGAGGATGCCGACACCCTTATCCAGGTTCGCCGTCCGCTCCTCATTCCCCATCGACCACATGAATACGCTGGGGTGGTTACGATCACGTCGCACGAGGTTTTCAAACTGGCTCAGACCTTCAGGATTCGACGACATCATGCGCGTCTCGTCGAAGACCAGCATGCCCAGCTCGTCGCAGGCGTTGAGCAGCTCCGGCGTAGGCGGGTTGTGCGAGGTCCGCAGGCCGTTCGAGCCCATCTCAATCAGCTTGCGAATGCGGTAGTACTGCACAGCGTCGGGCACGGCGGCACCCACCCCGGCGTGGTCCTGGTGGTTGCAGGTCCCCTTCACCTTCACCGGCTTACCGTTCAGCAGCAGGCCCTTGTGCGCGTCGAAGTGGATGGAGCGGATGCCGAACCGAGTCTCGTAGCGGTCCACAGCCTCGCCGCCTACGCGGACTTCGGAGACCAGGGTGTAGAGGTTGCGCTCCTCGAGCGACCAGAGCCTTGGCTGGCTCACGGTCACCTTCTGCTCGCACGTCTGCTCGCCGTCGGCTTCAATGGATACGGTGGCAGTTACGTCTTTGCCCACCTCTTTGCCCGCTGGGTCAAGCACGGTGGAGACAACGCGGGCGTTCTTTGCGTCGTAGCTGCTGTTGCTGAGCTCAGTGCGGATGGAGAGCACTGCCGAGTTGGGGCGAATCTCAGAGGATACAAACGTCCCCCACTGCTTCACATGCACCGGGTTGGTCTTCACCAGCCAAACGTGCCGGTAAATGCCGGCGCCCTCGTAGAACCAGCCATCGCTCGAAGTGGCGTCCACACGCACCAGCAGCACGTTGCGGCCACCCGGATTCGCGAAGTCCGTCACGTCGAAGCGGAAAGGATCGTATCCGCCGCTGTGCCGCCCGATGTAAAAGCCGTTGAAGACCACCATGGTCTCGCGATAGGCGCCGTCAAACTCGAGCGAAACCCGCTTGCCGGCATCCGCCGCATCCAGTTCGAAGACGCGTCGGTACCAGCCGACGCTGGTCTCGGGGTAATTGCGGCCGAGGGGGTAAAAGCCCTTGCTGGCCAGCGCCGGATCGTTTTGAAACGGCAACTCGATGGCCCAGTCATGGGGCAGGTCCGCTGCCTTCCAGTCGCTGTCGTCAAAGCCGATGGCGCCGGCGGGCAGAAAGGAGCCGGTCTTCTGGAAGCTGCCGGCGCGGCCGTTGCCGAAGCCGAAGTCCTTGACGGCATCGTTGGAGTTACCCAGGTGGAAGCGCCAGCCGAAATCGAGCAGAAGCCGCTCGCGGCCCGCGCCGGATGCTGAGGGATTCGGCGCTGCGTTTGCAGGCTGCGGATGCGCCTCCTGGGCGATTGCCTCGATTGCGGCGCCCATCGGCCCCATCCCTTGAGCTGCCACGGCGGCAGGCGCCAGCAGGCTGGACTTCAGCAGATCGCGGCGTGACAACGTTTTCATACTTCCTCCCGTTCTTCATCCTTGATGACGGATCAACCTGCATCCGTTGGGCATAACCATCAGCCTTCAATCGGAATTCGCAGACACGCCAGTATATATCTCACTTGCAGGCCTGCGGCTCCGTTATGCGAGTGCCGGACACAGATTCGATTTGTCGCACGCCGATCTGATTTCATAAAGCCCTTTGCCGGCGATGCCCTGCAAATCGCCATACATGCCGTCCGTCGATTCAATCACTCCTCGGATCTGCTCCTCGCGCTTTGCCCACACCCAAAGCTGATTGACCCCGGTCAGCTTCATCCGACTGGCCAGATTCAGGTAAACCTCCAACCTGTGTGGGTTTAGAGACACACCCAAAGGGGTTGGTTCAAATCCAAATCTACATCGAACCAAAGCCAAGAGCTTCTGACCGGGCCGGCGCTCTGAGCTCTAATTAAGAGTGTGCAGTCGTAAACTGTGCCGGCCAATGGCGGCGCAGTTCCACGGGTGAAAGCTGCAGGTTGACAATGTCAGCAGAATTCTCCCGCGCCAGCGCAGTGAAGGCACGCTGCATTTCTTCTTCTCCGACGCGTAGCTCCTTAAGGAACTCATCCAGTGCGGCTCGGTCGGCCAGCCTACGCGATTCCAGCGCACCTCCCCGGCTGGCATATGGTGCGAACATGACTTGGTAGGGTCCCGTCGCGCTGTTGCCACCGGCAGCAATCATTAATACCCCCTCGATGGGTCTGGGGACCATATCGAGTATCTTTAGAATGGCCAGCGCCGAGGAAAGACGGATATCCGCACCGGTCTCAAATTTGACCACCGTGGGCAAGCTTACGCCTGCAACGGCAGCCAGTCTGCGTTGCGTCAGCTTCATCTCATGGCGCCGACGCTTGGCAGATGCTACGATTTCCGGCCAGTCGAGCTGATTATCTGTTTGAAGGTTCCGTTCCATCGTTTCCTCATGTAATCCACGAGTTGGCTCCTGAGCGTTCGCGACCCGTACGGAGCCTCTCGAACGGCATCCTGGGCAGTCTCAATCCGTCTGCCCAGGTCCCGCGTCGCTTCACGCAGAGCCGCGTTCCTCATTCCAAATGAATTGGCCAGCGCAGTCAGATGCGGTTGCCCGATCCCCGCCATGCTGGTCGGATTCGTCCCCGGGCCTAGCTGCAATGCCATTCCGGTTCGGCCGTACTCGGGATAAAGAGCGGCTGCCAGCACGTCGTAAAATGGAGCCAGGCGCAGCTGGTCCCCAATATAGAGCAAGCCGAAATTCTTCAGGTGCGCATCGTTGTTACCTAGCAAAATCGAGACGAGGATTCGCCGAAAAAGCCGATCAACATCAAGCAAGGAGCAGCGGGGATTCCGGCGCAGCACATCCGCCATTTCGGCGTACTTCCCTGTGTACTTGTCTTCACTGATATGCCCCAGGATTTGGTTAAATTCCTCGAAGTGCCGCTTTAGAATTGCCCCTCCTTCATTCGGACGATCAAAACGGCGGATCAACAGGCACTCATCGGCGATGCCCTTGACCGCCGCAATCTGCATCTCGGCGACTTCATCGTCTGGCAGTAGAATGCGCGCGGCTACGGTGGACAACTGTTCCAGATGGATCATCTCCCGAAGGTTGCCGCTGGGCAGCTTGGCAATATGCGTGCTTAGCTCGCCTGCTTGTGCCGGTCGGAACCCGGTTTCGGTTTGAACCGCAAGCAACTTGGCTTGAACTCCGGAAATAGAAGCACGGCTGAGGATTGAAGCAATATCTTCGGCGGCTTCAGGCATCTCACCCGCCGCGAGGCGGGGCTTGGGGTCGCGCACCGTGACTGCCCCAATGCAATCCCCGCCAAATGCCAGGAGCCGCGCGAAACGGTCTTCAACCGGAACACCCAGCCAGCGAGCCTGGACCGCAGCCTGCCGTCCCTCAGATAGCAGATTGTCAAAAAACGGGTGCAGTCTGCCCGGATAGACGTGGGCCTCGGTCTGCGGCGGCAGTGAGACCGCAATGGCCTCAGGCTTTCGCAGGAACTCGTCGTCGTACGTAAACGAGCAGCGGTCTCCCGGCTCCTGCTGGAGCAGACCGGCGAATCGATCATGAAAGTAGACATGCCCGTAAAGGAATTCAGCCATGATTCATCTTTCTTGATCAGATAGCTCTCAAGAATCAAGAGTCATCCTTAACTGATCTAGACTACCACAATCCACAACTTCGATCAATTAAAGATGATCCTTATGCCAGTTTCTATCATTGATCAAGTTAGATTGACTGTATCTTGAGCTGTGTTTGGCTCTGGTCAAGAGAAATGGATCTGGTCCACCTTCGAGAAGGCCTTGCTGTCTCATGAGCTATATGTATGTGAAAAACCATTTAGGTGCTTCATGACAACTCCGGGCATGCCCAGGGCACACAAAAAGTTCATCGAAGGTTCTTCGTCGTGTGATCGCGCCTCCATATCCTAAAGATCAACGTGAGCGCTATGTGAAGTACGGGTGCTACGAAGGCAGGCGTGCCGCCTAAAGCCGTTCCAACTGGTCGGCGAGACAATCGCTCGCGCGGCCAAGGAATACGGCATCGACGCCGCCAATGTTCTGATCCTTACCCCGCTTCCCGGAACCAAGCTCTACGCTCAAATGGAGCGCGAAGGCAGGATCCGGTCGAACGATTACCCACAGGATTGGAAGTACTACACTCTGACTTATCCGGTGGCCAGCTACACGCACCTTACCTGGGCGGAACTAGAGGAGGAGGTAAACCGGTTCAACGGCCGGTTTTACTCGTATGCGCAGATTCTTCGGCGGATGCTGCAGCTCGCCAGGAAAACGCACAGTCTCAGAACGTTATCGGTCGTCCTGGTTGCCAACCTGAGCTACCGATCCAACCCCCTTCTTGACAGGCGTATTTATGCCAGTCGGGTTTAGTCTCCCAATTTGGGAGATGCTCCATCTTCGTTTGCCGGCGTCAGAACGGCGATTTCTCCGAAGGATCTGAGTCGATACGCCCCGAGACGAAACTCGTAAGCTGGCCGCATCGTTTTCCACCTATGGTCGGCAGTCTGCGATTGCCTTTTCGGCGAGCTTGCAGATCATTGGGAACTTCGCTCGATTGCACCGCATTTCTGTTGCTCGATATCAAGCATGAGATTCACGCAATTGGTTAAGTCACGCTCGTAACGCTGAGTTGACTTGTGTTGACCGATAGGGATGTCAGTTGACGAGACAGACCGAGGCACGTTTCGAGGGGCCTTCCTGGAAACGCGCCCATGCGGTTTCGCGTCAACTGACAAGAATCTCCGCCAGCTTTTGAATCTTCGTCCGCCCTACAAGAACTGGCCCGATATGGCGCAGAGAGAGATCACGGTTCGTCGGTCTGTGACGGCGCCCGGTCGGGAGTTATTGCCTTTTATCGTTAAGAGGGTGCATGGCTTGGCTGGGGATGGGACACTGCGCGCTGAGAGGTATCACACCAATGTTCAAGAGAATGTTCCTGCTTTCCGCTTTGATGTGGGCCGCATCTGGCCTGACCGCGCAACCCCTGCTTGCCCAATCCTCCTCTGTGCCAACCTCTACTGTGCAGACCTGGGACCTGCCGCACGGGACGGTTGTGAAAGACGCCGGTCCTCGCACTTATCGGTTCACCGTGGATTACGACACGGCTAATACCACCGGCGAGGTGGTTCACCGCCAGCGCGTAACGGGAGACTATACGCGCGGGCTTGCCAATGGAGAGGTCGAGTGGAAGAACGTCGGTGTGGCCGATGCGGACGGCGCCACGGCTCCTTTCCCTGCGCCGCAGAAGCGCGACTTCATCGAGGGCTTCCACTACCCGCAGGGGTCGCCTGACACGCTGAAGCCTGAGTTCTTCAAGGGTTTCCCGCCCGCCGCCATAATTGAGCGTAATCTTGTCTGGGACACGGGAATGATCGAAATGTTCGGCCAGAACTATTTCGATCACCTGAGGCTGAACGAACCCTACCAGGTGTTCTCTAATCAGGATGTCAACATTCCTGACGTGGGCGCGTTCAAAAACCACAACGTGGTGCTCGAGTGGATCGGCCGTTCGCAAAGAAATGGCAAGGAGTGCGCACTGATCACGTACCAGGCGTTCTTCAATCCGATCAATCTTGCGACAGGTGGGATGACTTTGATCGGGCGCAGCGACTATTGGGGAGAGATTTGGGTATCGCTGGAGACGAAGCAGATTGAGTACGGCACGTTGTACGAGAGCGTGGTCGGCGAGATGAAACTGCCCGGCCAGGACACCACGCAGGTCCTCAACATCTTCCGCAACGGCACTCTTCAACCCGTTGACGCAAAGTAGAAGATGACATTGATCAGAGGCGATACCATGGCTTCACGCAAGCAAAAATGGATGTTGCCGCTGCTGTTGCCCAATCTGACTGTGGCGATCGTGGTCCTGATCCAGATCCTGTGGAGTCAGCATTTGAATGCGCGGGAACTGGTGCATGTACTCGTGTATGACCTTGTTTATGCCAACCTGGTTGCGGCTCTCGGTCTTTTGGTGGTTGGCATGGTTCTGCCTAAACTGGCTCGGCGCGAGCTTTCGCTGGCTCCGACGTTCGCGCTGTGTTTTTTTGTTGTGGTTCCTCTGGGGATACTAATCGTGCAGGCTCTGCTGACAGGGATAGGCTTCGCGGCTCGGCAGCCTTTCTGGCCGGAGTACTTGCGCATGTTGCGCTTCTGCATGCCGCTGGCCGTAGTATTCGGCCTGGGCGCCATTGCTTATGGGTCGTTGCGAGATCGCGTACAAGTAATGGAGGCGACGCTGCATGAAAAAGAGATCGCCGAAGAGCGCTCGCGTAAACTCGCGGCAGAGGCGCGCCTGCGGTCGCTCGAATCGTGGATTCATCCTCATTTTCTCTTCAACACGCTCAATTCGATCTGTGCGCTTATCGTTCTAGATCCCACCCGCGCCGAGGAGATTGTGGGCCGCCTGGCGACGCTGTTGCGGGCCTCTCTGGACTCCAGCGATCATTCGCTGATCCCCTTGCATCAGGAGATCGCGATGGTGGAAAGTTATTTGGACATCGAGCGCGTACGCCTGGGCGAGAAGCTGCGCGGACGGGTGGAAGTGCCGGTGGAGCTGAGGGAGACCATGGTTCCACCCATGTCGGTACAATCCCTGGTTGAGAACGCGGTGAAGCACGGAATTACTCCGCAGAGCGAGGGCGGGGATCTGGTGGTGACAGCGCGCGCCGATGCGGGGAGCGTGTGCATCGAGGTTGGCGATACGGGACCGGGCTTTGATCTGACCGACCTTTGCGCCGGCCATGGACTGGACAAGCTGGTGCAGCGTCTCGATGCGTTATTCGGCGACCGGGCAAGGCTGAACGTCTTCCGGCGGGACGCTTATTCTGTGGTGGAGATGGTTTTGCCACGTGTATGAAACTGCGTGTCTATCTCGTGGATGATGAGCGGCTGGCACTGGAGCGCCTGCGCCGGTTGCTGGAGAACACGGGACGGGTGGAAGTGACGGGCTTCACGACCAAGCCCGAGGAAGCGGTGGCGGCGCTTTCGGAGAATCCGCCCGATGTGTGCTTTCTCGATATCCAGATGCCGCGGCTGAATGGCTTTGAAGTTCTGGCGCGGTTGCCGAGCCAGCCCATTGTGGTTTTCACCACAGCCTACAACCAGTATGCGCTGCAGGCGTTCGGCGAAAACGCCGTCGATTACCTGCTCAAGCCGGTGGAACCAGAGACGCTGGAACGCGCTCTGAACAAGGTGGAGCGGTTGCGCGGTGCGGGGCTGTCGGCGCAACCGGATCTGCAGGCCCTGCTGCGCCAGATCACGGACTCGCTGCGCAACAGCAAGACGGAGTTTCCCAGCCGGATTGCGTCGCGCCTCGGCGACCGGCTTTGGTTCCTCGACGTGGATCGAGTGAGTCATTTTTATGCCGAGGACAAGTTGACCTACGCGGTCTCCGAGGGCAAGGCCTACTCTGTCGACCACACCATCGCTGAGCTGGAGAGAAAACTGGATCCGAGCCAGTTCTCCCGCATCCACCGCAGCACTCTCGTGAACCTTGCGTGGATTAAGGAGGTGTCGTCACTGCCCGGCGGGGCTCTTAATGTCCGCTTGAAGGATAGCAGGAACACTGACTTGACCGTCGCCCGCGACCGGGCCCGCGAGTTCAAAGCGCGGGCAGGGTTTTAGAAGGACATTGCGCGCGCGGGCGGCTGCAACTGTTACAGGAATCTCGATCTCAAGCGATTGACTGGCAACCGGGAGATCGAAGTCTCAGTTGGCGCGTACAGTGAGATACACGGCCAATATCCTGGATCGCGCCCTGCCGCCTGCAGGTAAGAAGTATATTTTCTTTCAGTTGGATTTTCTTCAGGAGGCAGGGCGACGCCTGAGAAGGTCATCGCGAACGGGCTACACTGAGGTTGAGGCGTTTATGATGGCCCCTGCCCCGGCTTGTGCCCGCTTTCGCTTCTATGCCGAATTGAATGATCATCTGCCGCCCGGCAAGCAGTATCGGATGGTGGAAAAGCAGTTCTTCGTGCCGGCTTCCGTGAAGGACATGATCGAGGATATCGGCGTTCCGCATGCAGAGGTGGATCTGATACTGTTGAACGGCGAGTCGTCCGACTTCACGCGCCTGATTCGAAATGGTGATCGCGTGGCGGTATAGTCGCCGAAGATGAGTCCGTCGATGTAGATCACCAGCAACTTCAGTTCATCGAATCGCCGGTTGAGCAGCGCCTCGACCTCGGCCTCGGAGGCCTCGACCACCCTCCGGCTCACCGCTGACCGGGAAACTCCCACGGTCTCGGCCATGGTGGGAATGACTTCCTTGTAGTTGCGCGTGGAGACGCCACGCATCAGGATCTCCAGCATGCGTGCCCCCATTTGCTCGCCGTTCCGCATGGCGGCATAGGCGGGGATTTCGACCTCCCGGCCCGTGCGCCCGCGGGTTCGCAAGCGCGGCCGCTCGACTTCCAGCTTGCGGTCGCTGAGCATCACCTGGCCCGCTTGCCGGCCATGGAAAACAACCTCTCCGGGGCGGCGCTTGCCCTGTTGCGCAGGCCCCCCGGCCGCATGGTTGGCCGAAAGCTGCAGTACCGCCTCGATGGCGGCGCGGCCGGTTACGTCGATCAGTTCGTCGCAGGCAAGACGGCACTGCTCGATCAGATCCACCATGGGCAGAAGGATCTGCCCGCTCCTGGCCAGATACCCGGCCAGCTCCTGCTCGTTCTCTTTTCCTTGCTTGCCTATGGTGTGGTAGCTTTTCTTCACGGCGGTTCTCCCTTCAAGGTTTGGCAACCCGATTCTTTCAGAATCAGGCTGAACCGCCGCTCAACTTTCAACTATGGGTGGGACATCCTCCTGCACGGTCCACGGTCAGTGTGTCAAATAATGCGAAATCGCCGAGGCGCGAAATGAGCGCCTGCGTGACGGATTCCGGGGTTCCGGGAGAATCACTGGCAAACCGTCTCCAATCCCGATTCTGGGGTTGGAGAAGGTTGGCCGACCACTCGGACGTTACGATTTCATGGCCGCCGAACAGCCAGCTACTTGGACGCAATACACAGAGACTTTGTCGACGCATGTCAACGGATTCACTGTTCCATTCATGGGGCCCGTCTGCTGTTACGGATCCAGCCGATTCGTCCTACCTCGCAGGCATATCAAAGCCATTCAGCAATAGCGCGACCTGTAATGCGTAGTTGTGATTTGGCTCACCCACAAGAAAAATGTCTTCTTACTTTGCCAATGGTGGAACTATCCTTTCTGTGGTCCCCATTTTCCGTCGTGATTTTCGGCTGCGGTCTGCCGCAAATGAACGAACACCCTCTATCATCACTCGAACATGGAGGAAAATCCTGAGCCATGAAAAGAGTTCTCGTAAGCTTTCTGCTGGTCTTCGGTTCCGCCTTGCTGCTGGGACAAAGCCAAAGCTCTTCCGTCCGGCCAATCAACCCGGCCAGCGCACAGGTTTCTGAGCGCCTTTCCAGCGATACCCCAGAGACCACCGTTCTTGGAAACGCATTCATTGCGCCGAAGGATTGGTCCGTCCGCGTCAAGGGTCCGGCGACGATCCTTGAAGCACCTGAGGGCGACTCCTGGGTCGCACTTGTCGATGTGCAAGCCAAGACTCCGGAAGAAGCTCTGGCCGCGGCCTGGCAGGCGTACAGGCCGGACGCAAAGTGGCCCGTCAAGGTGACCCACGATTTGCCAGACAAAGACGGTTGGAGCCGGCGCCGCGATTACGAATATCTGACCTCGCCGAATGAGAAACGTTCCGTGGAAGCGCTGGCGGCCTACTCGGGGTCGGCATGGACCGTCGCAATTTACGACGTGGCCGACGCAGTTGGAGGCAAACGCGGCGGGCAGATTAATCTCATTTTTGGGCGTCTGCTGCCCAAGGGCTACAGCCGCGAATCTTTTGCCGGAAAGACCGCGCACTCTCTCGATCAGGCACGCATTGCAGAGCTGGCCCGCTTCATCGAGCAGGCGCAGAAGAGCTCGAGGGTCCCCGGGGTCGCGCTCGGCCTGGTACAGGATGGCAAAGTCGTCTTCGCCGGCGGCTTTGGCGTCAAAGAGCTCGGCGGGTCTGAGAAGCCCGACGCCGACACCCTGTTCATGGTGGCCTCGAACACCAAGGCGCTCACAACACTGTTACTGGCCAAGCTGGTGGATGAACACCGCATCACCTGGCAGACTCCCGTCACGACCTTACTTCCGAGTTTCCGGCTCGGTGATGCCGACACCACGCGCAGCGTTTTGGTCAAACACCTCATTTGCGCCTGCACGGGAATGCCGCGCCAGGATCTGGAATGGATCTTTCATTACAGCGACATGACCCCCGCCAGCTCGCTCACTCTTCTTGGCACTATGCAGCCGACGTCGAAGTTCGGGGAGCTCTTTCAATATTCCAATCTGATGGCTGCAGCGGCCGGGTACACCGCTGCTTACGTGATTTTCCCGCAGATGGAGTTCGGCGCCGCATACGATCGCGCCATGCAGAACTATGTCTTCGACCCCTTGCAAATGAAGTCGACAACTTTTGACTTCAAGCACGCGCTCGCCGGCGATCATGCCACACCGCACTCGCCAGACGCCGACGGAAAACCCGCCAAGGCAATGGCAGCCATCAACGATGCGGTTATCCCGCTGCGCCCCGCAGGGGGAGCCTGGAGCAGTGTGCACGATATGCTGCAGTACGTTTCCATGGAGCTTGCGGAAGGCAAGCTTCCCAACGGAACAACTTACATTTCTAAGGACCCTTTACTCGAACGTCGTGCCCCCCAGGTTCAAATCGGAAAAGACATTACCTACGGCATGGGCCTCATGGTCGACACCACCTATGGAGTGCCTGTGGTTCACCACGGCGGAGACCTGACCGGATTTCACAGCGACATGATGTGGCTGCCCGAACAGAACGTAGGCGCCGTCATTCTGACGAACGGCGACCTCGGTTGGGTGATTCGCAACCGCTTTCAACGCAAGTTGCTCGAGGTTCTCTTTGATGGGCACCCTGAAGCCGACGCGGAGGTTGAGAACGACGCCAACGTCTTCTACTCCAGTCTCGCGGCCGATCGAAAACTTCTCACCATCCCGGCGGATCCACATGAAGTTGCCAAACTTGCCAAGCACTATTTCAATCCGTCGCTCGGAGACATCACGGTGAGTACATCAGGCGCCTCGACGATCTTCGATTTCAGCGATTGGAAAAGCGAGGTGGCGAGCCGCAAGAATCCCGACGGCACAATTTCCTTCATCACGATCGTGCCGGGCGCCATGGGGTTTGAGTTTGTCGTCGGCTCCGGGCCCAAGCGCACTTTAACCATCAGGGATGACCAGCACGAATATGTCTACGCGGAGCGTTGAGTAGCAGGTTTGGCCGACGAGTGTCGCTGCCAGCGGCTGGTTTTCAACAAAGGGATGCCAGCGCGATTGGATGCCGGTTCGGATCAGCAATTTTCATAGGGCAGGCGTTCCTCATTATTGGCACCTCAATCCGCATAAAGGCGACGATCGACAGCGGGACATACTATAGCGACAATCGCTCAATGTGGCAGATGGGCTCTCTAGCCTTGTCTCATCCGAGCGGGACTTCGCCGTTCGACCCCACGGTCGATAACTATATATTTGCTCTTGAAGTGGCAGAGTACCCTGAGCAGCCGCAAATCCCGTGGCATTTCGCGGGTGGCTGGTTTGACCAAGACACTGGGCTACCGACCGTTCTGATTTTCACTGAAGACAGGCTTTGGTTTGAACTCTTGAAATACAATGAACCACCCCACTACCCAATTCGAGTCGACTACGAAACCGAAGCCGTCGATTGCGGTAATTCGTTTCCCGATGTCACCTTTGCTTCCCATATGAGCCAGATCAGCGTCCCAGTTTTCCTGGTCGGAGCAATCGGAGGCTTCGGACACTCCAGCGATTACAACACCAGCCTCACCCGGAGTAAGGACGTCCAAATCCTGATCGTGCAAGCCCTGTCCAACGGAATGCAAGCGTCTGACTACGGACACGTCGATCTGCTCACAGCCAGAGACGCCAATACCCGGGGTATGGCGACCAATCCTGGATTGGATTGTCGCCCATCCATATTGCCCTCTCAGAGAAGGGCAGATCAAAGCCGCCCGGATGTCGGGCGGCTTTGATTTCACCATTTAGGACGGTGAGGGTATATTACCGCCTACACGGCTCCAATGCAGTTTTCGGCCTGGCCTGAGGCCAGCCGCGGGGCTCTGCCCAAATCAGCAAGCTGGCCTGGAATGATCCATGCATTGCTGCTCAAGCGTTGGGCCGCTGATGTGCATCAAACCATCCAATTACACGGCGTGCGTACTCTTCAGGCTCAGCCCCGGACGCGCCGCAGTGACCGGCATCCCTCGGTTCCCATAGAACTGTCCTCCCAACACAAGCGGAAGACTTCGCCTGGACGCATCCCGGAGTCGAGCACGATGATCAAAACATCGCGCAGCGGCTGTTTGGCCACCGCAAGAAGCTTGCCTTCCGCCTCGCTGTCAATGGTTGCGGAGCGTCCCTCTTCTTTCATCAGCTTGATTCGGGGTGCCGCCGCGATGACGCCCCATTCCGCCGCCTTGCCCATCGTTCTCCTTAAGGTCCTGAGCGCCCGGTTCGCATTCGCAGGGGAATGTTCGAATCGGAGCGCTTCGGCCTCATCGGTCGTGATGTGCGCGAGTCGCATTGCGGCGATGGGGTTTTGGGAGAGCATTCTCCATCCTGATTCGTAATACTTTCTGGATTCCGGTTCCAAACGGGCCATCTTCACTCAATCCAGAAAGCGCTTCGAGAACTCCGCAAGCGTCAACGTTCTGCGCTGAACAGTCAGCTTTCGCCGCTTTGCTTCGTTCATCAAATGAGCTTCGACAATCCGGGCCTTTGAGAGGACACTTTCTCTCGTCGTGCCGCGATATCGTCGCCGATCTATGGCGAAATCAAAATCGTAGATTTCGCCCCGCTTATTGAGAGCCATCGTGCTCCTCCATGAATGCCCGCACGGAAGGAATGCGACGGTTTTTTCGACGTATCGGGATGCACTCGCCTACGGCTTCGTCGGTCTCTCCCTCATCGTTCGATTGCCCGATCTGCTCATTTCCGAGAGTCATGGGCTCTGGCCCAAGCCGCACTACTGCGTCGGGATGTCCGAGTTCCAGCAACCGCTCCAAACGATGCTTGACGCGGCTATAGTCCGGCGTAGGTCCCTCGCCCGTCCAACTGTTTCTCCAGCCAGCCTCGGAGGAAACGCGCCTCAGTTCTTTACGCGCCTTGGTCACCAACCGGTCTACATCGCCTTCGCCCAGTGCGATGCGATCGCGGAACTCCTCGCGCAGCTCCGGGAAGCGCTCGCTCAGTGACCAGACCAGATACACCAACTCCTCGCGGCTTTTAGCTTCGATATGTTTTCGAATCTTCTCATCCGTTGTCATCTGCGTTTTCGTTCCTGTTTTCGAAGAATGCAGATGCCGATGGACGTAGATTTCTTCGTCGTAGTCGTCATCGGCGGAATCCATATCGAGATCGTCCGCATCATCATCGTCGCCGTTCTCGTCGGCGAACATCTCCCAACGCTCATCGTCTTGGTTTGCCACAGGAGTTTCTGCGCCCTCACCCAACATCTCAAGGTATTCGGCCACTACTGCCACCGCATGTTTGCAGCCGCTGGTGCCTACCGAACAGGTGCAGCGCGAATAGAGAGCACCGCCCTTTTTCGCCGACGGCTCGCACCAAACCGCCACGGCGTAGCGCTCGCCGCCGGTCACTGTGGCCAGCAGCCGGCCGTCTTCCGAAATTGCGAGGTCATGGACGCGTCCGTGGCTCTGATAGATTCTGCCGTGGGTAACCGAACGCAAGCCCGCCCATTCACTCAGATCATCCCAACTCAAAGCCTTCCATCCCTTATTCGGGGAAATCTTGTTTCCTTTGCTCCTGACCGTTCGCGATTGCTTTGCACCCATGCGATCCTTCCTGAACTGATTCGGTGTTAACCAACACGAAGAGGGCGATGATTATAGCAAGGGCGGATACGGTTCCCCGCGAAGTCCCCTATCGACGAGTCCGCCGAGAAAGCGCGCAAAGGGCAGGATGTTTTCCTGAACGCTGGCCTGTTCGAGAACCGACATGTATGCTGTGCGCTCGTTGACAGGGATTACAGTCCAGGGATAGCCGCCAGAGGCCAACATCACGTTCATGAGGAAGCGTCCCATGCGTCCGTTTCCGTCCATATAGGGGTGAATGTAGACAAAGAGAAGATGCCCAAGAACCACGCGGACCGCCGGCTCGGTCTCTTCGCGCAGTAAATCGAAGAGAACTGGAAGCGCATCGCGCACGGCTTCCGCGTTCATCGGCACATGCATTGAGTTGCGGATATAAACCTGGGCGTTACGGTAGCCCGCCAGATCGGCGGGCTTCAATAGTCCCACGGCTACGCTCGGAGCAAAAAGCTCCCGATACCACGCGCCGTGATCCTGGTCTGCTACTTCCCCCGCGTTTTCGCCATGTAATACCTTGTCGATGCTTTTGAGAACAGCCTGGTAGGCCTGCCAGTATCCACGCGCCGCCATCGCATTTCGCTGTTCCCGATCGTTTTGGTTGGCGTCCGGATTCCAGTCGCCGCTGCGAGCCCGTTCGATCAACTCCGGCGTGACCCGATAGCCCTCAATGGACAGCGAGTGGTATGCATCCGTGAGATAAGCGTCAATCACGCGGTTCAGATACGCCCGAACAGCGCGTGGGCGACCGGGCGCTTGAGGGAACGATTCCAGGACGGGTTTTCGCATTCTTCGCCACATCAATTGGATTCTGTGGACGTACGGAGACGTTTCCCGCGTCGAAAAAAGCTGCCCGGGTTTGTCGGCGAACGGATCGCTTTCGCGAATTCCGTATCCTGCCGCAGTCATGGTCTTCACTATGTCGTCGGCAATGCGTTCTCTGCCGCAATTGCGAAACGCGCCTGCGAGCCTTCCGGCTATGGTCGAATGACCACCCTCCAGCAGCCGTCGTAGAAGATCGGATGCGTCACGCATGGTCAGCAGAACAGTCCTTGCGTCAGTTGCATTGCTTGAAAAGAAACGCGGAGAGCAAGAAATCAGGGCGGCTTGCGGCGAAAAGAGACGGAGGTCGTCGCGGAGTCCCATGTCGCCCGTATTTGGCAGTGCAGCGCGAACATCGAATAGAGACGTATTGTGCGGAAGAGCGGTGATCCGGTTGCGGGCCCGGGGCGAGCGCACCATGAGCTGCCGCGGCACGGTACGATTGCCCGCCAGATAAGAAAGCGACTGCTCCGGAGAGAGACACCAATCCGCACCGAAGCGCTCATTCAAATAGGCTGCGCAAAACCTCCAGAAGGACGTATACCACGGCGTACTTTCGCCAATATTCTCCTTTGGCCGGCTCGGGATATACCAGCCCTTGATGACCTCCAATAGGAAGCCATTGGCAAGGAGGCGCTCACGATGAGTTCGGGACAGGTCCTTGGCACGGATTGCAACCTTACTACCCAGATGTTGGAGCTTACCGAGGATCTGCAGAGACTGGGCGAGTTTTTTGGCAGGCGTTAACATAATGGACTCCGTTTAGCTTTTGTCGTCTTGCGTATTTTAGCTTATTGCGTCGTTCTTTGATTAGCTTTTTCTGCCGAATCGCATACCAAGAACGGGACCAGAGACCGGGACCAGCATCCGTAAGATCACCCCAAAACGCCTATTATCGAAACGAATGGTGGACCACCCGACACCTCAAAAACTTGCAGTATTGCGCCAGCAGGGAAGGGCAAAGCGAGTCCGGGTGGGCCCACCAAATCTTCCTTTCTCCGTACATGGGTACATTTCCGGTACAGAACAGGGGCGGTCCCGCGCCCAGAAGAAGAACGGCCATCACGTGGGGAAGCATCCATAAATCACGCGCCGCATGTGTGTTGGAGCTGGTATAAGAAGCTGCAGAAGATGACCGGCAAATCCGCTTGGGATGGATAGGACCTGACAGGATCGCGGCGTGAGAACTCCAAATCTCGGCTCCTGTTCCGGCACTTGCTCGCCAGATGCACGCTACTCCTTCTTAATCTGGCCTGAAATCGTAACCGCACCCTGCTAGACGCCTCACACACTGCTCCGGGAGCTCTTCCGAGATTCAGCACTTTGGAATTCACTGACCTTGCCCTCAGAATGCGTATCTCTTAACCGGCCGGGTTTGGGGGAAGTTTAATCATCCCCGTCGTAGTCGTGGCGGTGGAAATGTGGGAATCGGCTTCATCGATTTCCAAGGTTTGTGGGAAGGGCGGGAAACAGCACCATCGTTTTCCGGGCTTTCCACAAACCGTCATTTCCACGGCCTGTCTCGATCACCTCGAACTCTCAGGCGGCGATCTTCACCGTAGCATCCATCCAGTCTTGCTCGAATTGCATCGGGCTAATGTAGTTCAGCGTCGAGTGCATTCGTGTTCGGTTATACCAGAGCAGCCAAGCGATGGTTTCATCCTTGGCCTCGCGGATGGTTTCAAAACGCTGGCCATGCAGTCGTTCCACCTTCAGCGAACCAAACAACGTCTCCGAACAGGCGTTGTCCCAGCAGTTGCTCTTGCGGCTCATCGATGGCCTAATGCCATGTTCTTTGAGTACCTCACTGAAGTCCTCGCTGGCGTATTGGCTGCCGCGATCGCTATGAAAGATCAGTTCTGCATTCTTGCCTGGATTGCGCTTGAACCAGGCCATCTCCAGAGCATCGATCACCAGGTTGCGCTGCATGTCGGGCCGCATCGACCAGCCCACCACTTTGCGGCTGAACAGATCGATCACTACAGCCAGAAACAGCCAGCCTTCCTCGGTCGCGATATAGGTCAGATCACCGACCCAAGCCTGGTTGGGCGCGGCTACAGTGAACTTGCGATCAAGCAGGTTGGGCGCAATCGGAAGACCGTGCTTGCTGTCGGTGGTGGCCACGCGGAAACGCCGCTTGCCACGGGCCTGGATGCCGTGTTTCTGCATCAGTCGTTGTACCCGCAGCTTGCCCACGCGAATGCCTTGCGCCCGCAGTTGCCGCCAGATGCGCGGCCACCCATACGCACCCCGATTTTCCGCATAGACGGCGCTGATGTGAACCAAAAGTGCTTCATCGCTCAGATGGCGGCGCTGGGCAATATCCACGCGACGTGCCAAGTGTTCATGGTAGCCAGAGACGCTCACCAGCAGAACCCGGCACTGCACACAGATCGGCCAGACCAGCTTGTGGCGTTGAATAAAGGCGTACTTCATTTCTGGCACTTCGCAAAGTACGCCGTCGCTTTTCCCAGGATGTCGCGCTCCATCGTCACACGCGCCAGTTCCGCACGCAGACGGCTGTTCTCCATCTGCTCAGCGCTAACCAACGGCTTGCTGCTGGCACCCTTCAAGGTTCCAGCTCGATGCTCCCTGACCCAGTTGCCCAAAGTTTGTTCAACCACTCCCAAGCTGCGTGCTGCCGCTGCTTGGCTCTGGCCCGACTCAACAAGCCGCGCCGCCTCTTGCTTGAATTCAAGCGTGTACCTGCCCCGCTTCCCATTCCTCATCTTCGCTACCCTTTCGCATTAGAACAGCTTGCTAAGGAGTACGTTTTGCGGGGGCAAGGTCACACGCATCAGGGCGCCGAAGCGCTGTTGATTGTTACTGGAGCCCCATTTAGTCTTATACCAACGAGCTATTGTGATGGTTGCAGTCCGGGCTTCAGAATGAATTGATTACAGGCTGCTTGGTCAACCTGGGGATTCAAATCAAACGAGTCCAGGAACGAGTAGCGTTGTGCATTGCATCTCCCGGCAAAGACGGGATAACTTGCCACAAGATAGGAAGTTTCCGGAAGAGCGCCTGTCATTTCTAGGCGCGGACCCTGAGACATCGCCGGTTCATGCGCGTTCTAACAGGCAAGAAGGTTTGCCGCATGTCGCATTTCCGGATACACAATGAAAGGATCGAAATGTCACGTGCCACGTATCAATCGTCGTGGATGAATGAGGAGTTGCGGTTGTTCCGCAAGACGGTTCGTCAGTTTATTCAAGAAGAGTTTGTGCCGCAACAAGCCCGCTGGCGCGAGCAGCACCATCCGGACGACGAGGCATGGATCGCAATAGGGAAGGCAGGCATCCTGCTCCCTGACGTACCAGAAGAATACGGTGGTGGAGGCGGGACATTCGCCCATGAGGCCGTCGTAAACGAAGAACTGTCGGCAGCGGGGGTCAATTTCGGCTCCGGTGTACAGAGTATTGTGGCTCATTACATCCTGGCCTACGGCACCGAGGAACAGAAACGCAATTGGCTTCCCAGAATGAGCCGTGGCGAGTTGGTGGGGGCCATCGCGATGACCGAACCGGGGGCCGGCTCAGATTTGGCAGCAGTCAAAACCAGCGCGCGCCGCGAGGGCGATGAGTACATCATCAACGGGTCGAAGACTTTCATCTCCAACGGCCGGCTTGCGAGCCTGGTGTGCGTGGCAGTGAAAACCAACCCTGCTGCCGCCGGTTTTCACGGCATGTCGCTGATCGCGGTGGAACCGAAGCAGGTTTCGGGATACAGCACCGGCCGGCCATTCGACAAAGTCGGCATGAACGAATTGGATACCTGCGAGCTGTTTTTCAACGATGTGCGGGTTCCGGCTTCGAATCTTCTTGGTCACGAAGGCAAGGGGTTTAGCCAGATGATTCAGCAACTGCCTTACGAGCGACTCTCAATTGGCGTCGGCGCGGTCGCGAATGCGGAACAAGCAGTGGCCCTGACAACCAAGTATGTCAAGGATCGGATCGCATTCGGCAAGCCGCTGCTCGATTTTCAGAACACGCGTTTCAAGTTGGCGGAATGCAAGACGGAAGTTCATATTGGCCGTGTTTTTCTCGATAACTGCATCGAACGTTTCATTGCCGGCCAGTTGGATGCGGTGACCGCGGCGATGGCGAAGTACTGGCTCACGGAGTGCCAGTGCCGCGTCATAGACATCTGCGTTCAGTTGCACGGCGGCTATGGCTATATGGCCGAGTATCCGATCGCGCGCATGTTTACCGACAGCCGCGTGCAACGCATTTATGGCGGCACCAATGAAATCATGAAAGAGATGATCGGATATTCGTTATGAACGCGAGCAGGAATCGTGCGTAGGCCGTCAGATTGCGCGCTTCAAAGTCAAAGGGCGTGGACGCCCCAGTTTTATTGGGCTTTGGAATATCTGCGCGAACCCCTTGATTGACGGGGCTGTCAAGCGTAGTCTTATTTCCATTACGCACCATTTGGGTGACTCCTGAGAATCGGTTCGCGAAGCTGCGAACTTCGTGTTCCTGCTGTTTTAAGCCAGGATTCTCAGGGGTTTCCAAATGGCTTTGTGCATAGTTCAAGTTTAACGAGATAAGTACCAAGAATGGAGATTCCTGTCTGCATGGTCGATGCGATGCACGAGCGTATCCCTGGGAACGGCCGGTGGGGATGGTTTCAGAATACAATCGACAAGACCGGCCGTCTTTTCTCAAGCTGGCCGCTCGTCACCCTGTTGCTCGGGGTTGCGGCCAGTACGATCATTAAACTCATCAGGCTCAACGCTCGTGAGCTATGGTTGGACGAGTCCCGTTCTGCATTCTTCGCGACCCTGCCGTTTCACGACCTCGTTCGGTACTGCATAGGCGACACCGCGCCACCGCTCTATCACGTTCTCTTGTGGCTTTGGGTGCGCCTGAATCTGATCAAGAGTGCGCCAGTGGACCTGCGAATGTTCTCTGTCGTTTTGAGCGTTCTGGGTGTACTTGGCATGTTCATCCTGGCGCGGACCTGGCTTAGCACGCGGACGGCTGGAGTTCTCATTGTTGGCAGAGAACCCTCTGACGCGACGCCTGTTCGGAAGCATGCTGCGGCGCATGGAGGCTCTGCCGCTGCCAGCCGGATAGGTTTGGCAAGCGGTTGAAATCAATCTGGACGACGGAGGGGAGTTGAGGGGGGAGGTGTTCGTGAAATCGCTGCGAAATGGAGAAAGTCATGGCTTTTTGGTCCCGGCAATGGCCCAGCGGGGCACGCTCGGGGCTTTGGGATGGAAACGGATGCAAAAAAGATCGCGAGCAGAGGCGGATGGCAAAATATTGGCTCACAGCAGAGAGGCAAAACGGAAATTTCGGATTTAATCTCTTTATAAGGACCTTGCAATCCATGAGCAAATATATTCGTCAAGGCAACTGATGTTGGGGTCCCGTGTACATGCTGATGGATCTGGGGAGGACACTTGGGAGCCGTAAAGATTGCACAACGCCTTCTTAGGTTATTTGGTTATGAAGTTGTTCCATATCCGCCTACCGATTGGGTGCGAACCCGAGACATCCTGGAAAAAGTTCTAAATAAGCTTTCGATCGATTGCATCTTTGATGTCGGCGCCAACTCCGGGGACTACGGCGATCTGCTGCGCGACGTCGGCTACAAGGGGTGGATTATTTCGTTCGAGCCTGTCCACGCGACATTTGAGGAGCTTGCAGCTCATGCGGCTGTTCGGCCGCCATGGCGAGTGTTTCAATACGCGCTGGGCACAACGAATGGGCAGGCGGTGATCAATATCACCGAGGCCAGCGAGTTAAACTCATTCCTTACTCCACTCGGACCCTCGAAGACACTTCCACTGAACATGGCGAAAGGGCAAGAGACGGTCGAGGTGCGCCGACTGGACTCGGTTTTTGATGAGTGCATCGCGGGGATCGATGTCAGGCGGTTTTTTCTGAAGATGGATACTCAGGGGTTTGACCTTGAAGTCCTCAGGGGCTCGCATGGGGTGATCGAGAAGTTCATTGGGGCCCAGACCGAGATCTCCTTTGTTCCGATCTATGAGGGCATGCCAGGTCATCTGGAGTCGTTAAAGGAGTTTGAGGACCGGGGGTTCAACGTGGTGGACTTTGTGCCAGTGACCCGGGTTGCCGGGGGGCTGTTGATGATGGAGATGGATGCCATACTGGCGCGTTCGGTGGAGCAGGTCTGAGTCGCGCAAGTAGCTGTGGGGGAGGACGCTAATGTCCACAAAAAAGCAGCCATTAAGACCTTAAATTGACCTTGCCCCCGCAAAACGTACTCCTTAGCAAGCTGTTCTAATGCGAAAGGGTAGCGAAGATGAGGAATGGGAAGCGGGGCAGGTACACGCTTGAATTCAAGCAAGAGGCGGCGCGGCTTGTTGAGTCGGGCCAGAGCCAAGCAGCGGCAGCACGCAGCTTGGGAGTGGTTGAACAAACTTTGGGCAACTGGGTCAGGGAGCATCGAGCTGGAACCTTGAAGGGTGCCAGCAGCAAGCCGTTGGTTAGCGCTGAGCAGATGGAGAACAGCCGTCTGCGTGCGGAACTGGCGCGTGTGACGATGGAGCGCGACATCCTGGGAAAAGCGACGGCGTACTTTGCGAAGTGCCAGAAATGAAGTACGCCTTTATTCAACGCCACAAGCTGGTCTGGCCGATCTGTGTGCAGTGCCGGGTTCTGCTGGTGAGCGTCTCTGGCTACCATGAACACTTGGCACGTCGCGTGGATATTGCCCAGCGCCGCCATCTGAGCGATGAAGCACTTTTGGTTCACATCAGCGCCGTCTATGCGGAAAATCGGGGTGCGTATGGGTGGCCGCGCATCTGGCGGCAACTGCGGGCGCAAGGCATTCGCGTGGGCAAGCTGCGGGTACAACGACTGATGCAGAAACACGGCATCCAGGCCCGTGGCAAGCGGCGTTTCCGCGTGGCCACCACCGACAGCAAGCACGGTCTTCCGATTGCGCCCAACCTGCTTGATCGCAAGTTCACTGTAGCCGCGCCCAACCAGGCTTGGGTCGGTGATCTGACCTATATCGCGACCGAGGAAGGCTGGCTGTTTCTGGCTGTAGTGATCGATCTGTTCAGCCGCAAAGTGGTGGGCTGGTCGATGCGGCCCGACATGCAGCGCAACCTGGTGATCGATGCTCTGGAGATGGCCTGGTTCAAGCGCAATCCAGGCAAGAATGCAGAACTGATCTTTCATAGCGATCGCGGCAGCCAATACGCCAGCGAGGACTTCAGTGAGGTACTCAAAGAACATGGCATTAGGCCATCGATGAGCCGCAAGAGCAACTGCTGGGACAACGCCTGTTCGGAGACGTTGTTTGGTTCGCTGAAGGTGGAACGACTGCATGGCCAGCGTTTTGAAACCATCCGCGAGGCCAAGGATGAAACCATCGCTTGGCTGCTCTGGTATAACCGAACACGAATGCACTCGACGCTGAACTACATTAGCCCGATGCAATTCGAGCAAGACTGGATGGATGCTACGGTGAAGATCGCCGCCTGAGAGTTCGAGGTGATCGAGACAGGCCGTGGAAATGACGGTTTGTGGAAAGCCCGGAAAACGATGGTGCTGTTTCCCGCCCTTCCCACAAACCTTGGAAATCGATGAAGCCGATTCCCACATTTCCACCGCCACGACTACGACGGGGATGATTAAACTTCCCCCAAACCCGGCCGGTTAAGAGATACGCATTCTGAGGGCAAGGTCAAATATTGACTTGGAAGGTTGCAGGTCGAGCAGCAGCCGGAGAGCAAGTACTCAGCTCGGCATTCCAAACCCGTGAACCGAACCAGTCGACCACGCGCGCAAGCAGGAGCTCGCGGTCCCCGGCAAACGTATAAGTGTGATCGGCATTCGGGTAGTACAGGACCTCGATGTTGCCGAGCGCATCAAGGCCACGGAACATGTCGTTAAACTGCCCTGCGTAGTTGAAGTACGAGGAGGCCCCACCGGTATAGACATAAAGCAATTGCGCATTCCGGTCGACGAGCGTCTGGATCTCGCGCTGGACCTCGAGCCGTGGCCCGAACGGCCGGCGCTGCCTCTCTACACCGATTTCCTCAAGCACCTGCCTGGATGGGGCTAGACAGCGACGCAGGAAATTGAGCCACGCCCGTGCCCGCCAGACCCGCGGCAGATAATGTTCGATGTAGCTGCGGCGCGTCCAGTAGCCATGACCGTCGAGGAAGACTGCCCCGACAACCCGTGAGTCGCGCAGCGCAGCCGAATGCGCATTATCGGCGCCGGTGCACAGCCCGAGGAGCACAAAGCTGTGGAAATCGTGCCTGCGCTCCAGGTAGTCCATCGCATCCTTGATGTCCGCCAGAACAGCGCTCTCGTCGGATTCCGCCTGACTGGCCGAGTCGCTATCGCCGCGGCCGCCGATATCGAAGCGCAGGCTGCTGATGCCGCGGGCCGCGAGCCGGCGTGCGAGTTCTACCGACATGCGGTGTGGCCCGATGCGGTGCAAGAGTCCTGCATTGAGCATCAGCACGACCGGCAAGCCGGTGCGCGCGTCCGCCGCCTCTGGCTCGGTCAGGATTCCGATGAGGTTGAGCTCCGGGCCGAACTCGTAGATGCGCTCCTTCATGTCAGGCTCTCCGCGGCTTCAGCAACAGCCCTCACGATAGGTCCTGTCAGGCGGGCATCGAATGCCGCCTTCAGGTTGTCCCACGCGATTGGATCGTCCATGGAACGATACATCGCGTCAGGCCATCGGTTCCGCATTTCTTTGAGCAGGACGCCGTACTCAGGCCGGTCCTCGGATACGACGAGTGCCGCGCTCGAAACATCCAGGTTGCACACACGCTTTTCGAGGTGAATCCCCTGAATCGCGGCTCGGAGATCGACCGGATAACGGGCACCGAGCAGATCGTCGGTTGGCCGGGGTGGCACATCGCGCGCTGCAATCATCTGCGCATTCATGTGCTCGAGCACAGCGAGGTACTCTCGGCCGGCGACTACCGGCTCCCAGAGCACAAGACCTTTTGCTCTGAGCCCTCGGCCTGCGAGCGCCTCGACGGCAAGCAATGCGCCCATCCTCAGGCCCACCAGAGCCGGCGCCTGAACGCCCGAGATATCAACAAGCTCACGCACGGCAAGTGCAACGTCATCGAGCCAAATGTCGAACTGGCCCACGCCGACCTCGGCGCTCGAGTCCCCTATCCCGTGGTAGTCAAAGCGCAGCACATGGAAACCCATCGCTGCAAGCTGGATTGCGAGCAGCCGGATGGCATAATGCGTCCGCATGTACTCGAGGCCTATTGGCGCGCATAACACTATGGCCGCGTCGCGGGGAACCGAAGCGCGCGGCGGTGTGTACACACCGAAAAGCGGCTCCTCCGCCGGTCCGAAATGGAAAGCAGTCATAAGCAGCAATCCTTCTGCCGTTCTTCTGCCAGGCGGCCGGCGAGTTGGCCGAGCGTGTCAAGCAGGACGTGCCGCGGGATCAAACGGTAGCCGGTCTCGCGCTCGACGCGCGCGATCATCTGGATTGAAAGCAGTGAATGACCGCCCAGGTCGAAGAACTTGTCGTTGATCCCTACGTGGGGGATTTTCAGGATATCGCGCCATACCGCGGCGAGCGCGACCTCGGTTTCAGTACGCGGTGCACCGGACGCGCCGGCGGCCAATCGTCCGGCGCCGGGCAGCATTTCAACGAGACGGGCGCGGTCGATTGCCTTCTTGCGGGTCAGCGGCAGCGACTCCAACAGGACGATCTTCTCGGGAATCAGTCTTTCCGGGCAGCGTCCGCGCAGGTGCTTGCGCAGCTCCACGGCATTCGGCTCCTCATTGCCGCGCGGAACAACGAATGCGACCGGCCGCACATCGGGCGTCGAGTCCGGTTGACGCACCAACGCAACCGCTGCCAACAGAGGGTGCTCTCCAAGCAGCAATTCGACTGGCAAGAGTTCCATGCTTATCTCAGCGTCGATGCTCGCGGATGCCGTGAACGGATCGGGGAGCGCTTTGGTGTCAATCTTGCCGTTGTCGGTGAGGGGCAGCCGCTCGAGGTCAATGAACCAGCCGGGGATCATGTAATCGGGGAGCGACTCGCGCAGACCGGCCCGCAGTTCCTGCGTGGCAGGCTTGCTGCCTCCGTTGAAAGTGTAGAAAGCAACAAGATGTGAATCGCCCGGCTCCTTTTCGCGCACGACCACGACGCACTGGCGGATCTTTGGCAGTCGCGACAGCGCCAGCTGAACCTCGCCGAGTTCAACGCGGAACCCTCGAACCTTGACTTGAAAATCGTTTCGGCCGACGTATTCGATGCGACCGTCGCGGCGCAGCCGCACGATATCTCCGGTTCGGTACATCTGACCGCGCCCGGTGAACGGGTTGGGCAGAAACCGCTCGCGCGTGAGGTCGTCGCGTCCGAGATACCCGCGCGTCACACCGTCGCCACCCAGCCACAGTTCACCGGTCGAGCCACGCGGCATCCAGTTGCGGTGGGAATCGAGCACGTAGGCCTGGGTGTTACCGATTGGCTTGCCGATTGTCAGCGCATCGGTCCCGACGCGGTCAATGGTCGACCAAACGGTGGTCTCAGTTGGCCCATAGGCATTCCATAGAACTCCGACACGGGGAAGCAGTTCGGCAGCCAGATCGTGGGGCAGCGCCTCGCCGCCGCAGATTGCGGTGAGGCCGGGGTCGCCTTCCCAACCAGCTGCCAGAAGCACCCTCCATGTCGATGGCGTCGCCTGCAGAAACGATATCTTCGCGTTGCACAGAGTGCGCACGAGCGCCGTCCCGTCGATGACGATGGCTCGATCCGCGATCACGGTGGTTGCGCCGGCGACAAGCGGAAGCCATAGCTCGAGTTCTGCAATGTCGAAGGACAAGGTGGTTACCGCAAGCAAGCGGTCATCTGCCGAGATGCCGGGCTGACGGGTGCGCATGGAGGTAAGGAAGTTCACGAGCGCCGAGTGGGGAACCTGGACGCCCTTGGGTTTGCCGGTCGAGCCCGAAGTGTAGATGACATAGGCGAGGTCATCGGGTTTTCGGTTTGGCGGAGGAGATGTGTCTTCTTCCGCAGCAGCCCGGATCTGGTCGACGTCAAGGATACGGACCGCGCCCTTTGCCCGCCAGCCGATCCCTTGCTGGGTAAGGAGCACCCGCATGCCGGAGTGCTCGATCATGTAGTCGAGCCGGTCCGCGGGGTAGGCAGGGTCGAGCGGTACGAACGCCGCGCCCGCACGCCAAACGCCAAGCAGTACGGCGACCATGTCAGCAGAGCGCTCGATCATGACGCCGACCAAGGGCAACGATCCGAGATCCTGGCGGCGGAGGGCGGCCATCACTTCGCCTGAACGCCTCCACAATTGCCGGTATGTCAGACGCTCGGATCCCCATTCCACCGCGACCTTGTCCGGGATCGCGAGCACGGTCCGCTCGATCACCTGATCTGTGCAAAGGGCACGCTCGAATTCCATCTCCGTGGAGTTGAGCTCGGCATCCATGACCGCAATCTGCTCGGCCGGTAGGAGCGGCAACAGGTCGACCGGGCTGTCGGGTTGCGCGACGATGGATGCCATCAGCCGCTCGAACTGCTGCAGGCGCAAGTGAGTCTCGACCGGGTTGAAGAGCGTGCGATTGTATGCCCACTCGAGAACAAGTTCGCCTGCTTCGACGACGAAATTGACGGATATCTCGAAAGTCTCTGCGTTCCTGTGGTTGAAGAAGTGCCGCGCTTCAAGACCCTCGAAGTGCAGGGCGCCTTCCTCCATGCCGGGATCGAAGTTGAACATTACCTGAACCAGCGGCGCCCGGGTCTTCTCAATCTCGAAGTTCAGGACCTGCAGAAGTTCGGGGATTGTGATCCATTGATGCTCGTAAGCAGCGAGAAAGCGCTCCCTGACACGCTTTGCGAAGGTGGCAAAAGTGTCGCCCTCCTCGACGAGAAAACGGATCGGCATGAGCCGCGCGTCGTGGCCGAGGAGCGCGCTCTTGCCGCTGGTAATCTGGCCGGCGGCAGGGACGCCAATCACGAAATCGCGCTGGCCGGAGATGCGGCTGATGAAGAGAGCGAAGGCGGACAGCAGGGTAACGAATTGGCTTGCTCCGCGCCTTGCCCCGGCGGCCTTGAGCTGCTCGTAGATCGAGTGATCTACCAGGTAGTCTTCTCGCAGCGACTCGTAGGTTCTGAGCAGCGGGCGCTTATTGTCGAGCGGCAGTTCGAGTGCGGGGGCGCCGCCGGCAAATACCTCGCGCCAGTAAGCTTGCACCCGGTCGGCATGTTCATGCTCACGCCTGGCAGCGAAGCGCAGATATTCGACGTACGACGTGGAAGCGGGCAAAGTCGCGGCTTCGCGTCCGTTGACGAGGTCTGTATAGAGCTGAGGCAGCTCAGCAAGAATGATTTTCAGAGACCAGCCATCGACAACAGCGTGGTGGCAGTTGAATACGAGCACGTTGTCGTGCTCGCCGCGCACAACCAGCAAGGCACGAAAGAGCGGGCCCTCGAGCAGATCGAAGACATGATCAAGTTCGTCACGGATCAGGCGTTCGTATGCCCTTTGCCTTTCAGCCTCCTTGAGCGGCCTGAGATCCGCGACGGGCAGTTCAAAGGCGATGAGCTTGCGGACCATGAACTCGGTTCCATCGAGCGAGAATCGGCCCCGCAGGGCTTCGTGACGGTCAAGCAGGTTGAGGAGCGCCGAGTAGAGCGCATCGCGATCGAGCGGGCCCTCGAGGAAGATCGAGATCGAATGGTTGTAACCGCGCGAGGCAACCGGATCGCTTAGCGCGGCGCTGAAGATCTCGCGCTGCGCGGCGGTTGTGGGGACAGCGATCTCTGCGCCGAAGAGTTGCTGGGGATCGATGTCAGCGCCCTCCGTAAGCGGTGGGTTGGGAGCGCTGGACGCGATTTTGGGGACATCGGCCATAATTCTATCTTAATGCCTGGTGCGGTCATGGCGCTGCTATTCGGGATCCAAGACATGCCGGGCATCCTCGCTCTTGGATGGGGAGGCTCGGAAGGCTCTTGGTTCGAGCGGTTCCGCGTGTTTGGCGCGGATGAGAGGTTTGCCGCTGGGCAGTGCCGTCCTGCCCCCTGCGCCGCCCGCAATTCGCGACGCCACGCGCCCCGGTTCAGGCGGTGCTTTCGCAGAAACATCTGGCGAAGTTGCAGTGGAAACGTCAATCTGGCTTAACTGCAGTTCAATGAAGTCGCGAATCGCAAGCAACTTCTCCCTGAGTGCGAAGGCCGCGTCCGAGGTGAGCGCACTTTCCGGATTTTGAGGGAAGCCGACCACGTTTACCCTGGCCGCTGGGGTTGGAGAACCGGCGGTCGCCGGCGCACTGACTACCGGCGGGGGCGCCGACATTGCGGTCGTCAGATGACGGATGCTGGCGGGCGAGGCTGCTGCGATGAGATGCATGGCGAGCCGTGCAAGCGTGTTTTGATTCTCCATCAGGTCGCGCAGGGAAAGCTCGACGCCATACCTCTTACCGAGTTCCACGCCAATCTGCATCAGAAGGAGGGAATCGAATCCACACTCTACAAAGGTGGAATCCAGCCTGTTCACTGCAAGGCCGGAGTATTCGCTGAAGAGCGCGCCCAGTTCCGCGGCCATTCGTTCCTCGACGTTTGCAGCCGCCGGCACAGGGCCCGCGGCCTGGTTCAAGGTCTCAGCCGATGTCGTATCTTCGGAAACCGGTGCGATTGCACGGCGCTCCGGACGGCGGCCTTCCGAAAAACGATAGTCCTTGCGCTCGAATGGGTATGTCGAGACGAGCGGCACCTTGCGCCCGCCCGTCCAGATTTTCTGCCAAGGGAGCTCCGCTCCCGCACACCAGAGCTTTGCGAGAGCTGTACCGATGCCGCCAAGCTCAGCCTGAACACTGGGGTTGTCAGACAGCATTGAAATCGAAATGCACTCACCCGCACCCTTCGGCGCCTTGACGAAATGTTGGACGGCCAGGCTGGAGAGAGTCGTGCGCGGACCAACTTCGAGAAAAACGTTTGCGCCCAGTTCAATGCTGCGGAAAAGGGCCGGGCTGAACTTTACAGTGGCGCGAAGATGATTGGCCCAGTACCGCGGGTCAGTGGTCTCGGCTTTCGTCATCAGTTGGCCAGTCACAGTGGAGACAATCGACCGATTGGGGCCGTGCAGGCTGATGCTGCGAACGACCTCGAGGAAAGGCTCGACAACAGGCATCATCATGGCCGAGTGGAACGCATGAGAGGTATGAAGCGGTCGGCAGGGGATCCCGGCTGACTCGAGGCGTGCCCGGACGCGTACAATCTGTTCGTCGTCCCCGGAGAGCACGCAGTGGACCGGGCCGTTCAGAGATGCTATATCGACCGGTTCACCCGCGGTTTCGACAACAGCTTCAAGCGTTCCCCGCACTGACAGCATCGTGCCGCGCGGCAGCTCTGCCATCAGTCGACCGCGAGCAGCTATCAGGCGCAGGGCATCCTCGAGTGAGAACACGCCTGCCAGGTGCGCAGCGACGAACTCGCCGATGCTGTGACCGAGCATGATTGCGGGCTCAATCCCCCAATCGAACAGCATGCGCCCGAGAGAAACTTCAATGGCGAAAAGCGCAGGCTGCGTATAGCGAGTGTTCTCGAGCGTCTCGCGGTTTGCCGCGTCGAAAATGAACTGCTTGAAGTCGAGACCCATCTCCGCGCTGAGGACCTCGCAGCAGCGCGTGAATGTGGCTTGGAACTCCGGCAGTTGCTCATAGAGCCCCTTGCCCATCTCGATATACTGAGAGCCCTGACCGGGGAACATGAAGACCGGGCTCGGTTCTTGGGAAGCTTGCTGGGATGGCTGCACAAGCAAGTCGTCAACCTGAAGCTGGGTGAGACGCACGCGCGCGCCTCGCTGCCTGAAGCGGGCACGTCCGTGCTGCAGCGTGTATGCGATATCCCGCGGCCAGTACCGCTCTTTGGAAAGGTCCGTGACCAGCCGATCGCGCTGTGGAGCCGACTTGGCGGAAACGGGCCAGATCTCGAACGGCCGCTCGGAAGACCTGGCGGCCTCGACGATTGACGGAGCTTCTTCAAGCACGACATGCGAGTTGGTGCCGCCGATGCCAAAGGAACTAACGCCGGCGCGCCTGCGTGGTTCACCGCGCGGCCAGTCGAGCTTGCTGCCTACGACGTAAAATGGGGAATTCTCCAGGTCGAGGCCGGGGTTCGGGCTCAGAAAATGCGCCGTCGCCGGAATCACTCCGTGCCGGAGTGCGAGGGCGGTCTTGATGAGACTGGCCACACCCGCAGCGGCGGTAGTATGGCCGATGTTGCTCTTTACCGAGCCAAGACCGCAATACTGCAACCGGGCACTGTCATTGCGCGAGGAGAATGCCTGCCTTAGTCCCTGGACTTCGATCGGGTCCCCAACCGGGGTCGCCGTACCGTGCGCCTCGACATACTGAATCGTACCGGCATCTACTCCCGCATCGGTGAGCGCGTCGCGTATACAGTTTGCCTGTCCGGCAACGCTTGGCGCGGAGAATGAAGCCTTCTCGCCGCCGTCGCTGTTAATGGCGGTCCCTTTGATGACCGCGAAGATCGTGTTCTTGTCGCGAATCGCGTCCTCGACACGTTTGAGGACGACAACGCCTACTCCGTCGGTGAAGATTGTTCCCTGCGCGGCCTGGTCGAACGGCCGGCAATGGCCATCCGAACTGAAGACGCCGCCCTCCTGGTAGTAGTAGCCTTCGGGGGTTGGGAAGTGCACTGTCGCACCGCCGGCGAGCGCGAGATCGCACTCACCATATCTGAGGCTCTTGCAGGCCATGATGACAGCGACGAGCGAAGTAGAGCACGCAGTGTGCACGCTGACCGCGGGCCCCTTCAGATTCAGCTTGTGCGCGATGTGCATCGCGACATAGTCTTTTTCGTTACCGGTCATGATCGCAAACCGTCCGGCCCGGTTTTCGGCCTCCGGGAAAGGCGCGATCTCCTTCTTGTAATAGCTGTTGTCCTCAGTGCCGGCGTAGACCGCGGTTCGCGAGGGGAGGCTGCCAACGCCCTCCCCGGCATGCTCAAGGGCTTGCCACGCCGTCTCGAGCAGAATTCTCTGTTGTGGATCCCTCAACTTGGCTTCCATCGGGTTGATGTCGAAGAACTCGGCGTCCATTGCATACGGCTGGTCGATAAGTCCCGCCGCGCGCACATAGCGCGAATCGTTGCGCAGCTCCGCGGGCACATCCGGACTTAGTTCTTCACTTTTCAGGAGGGTAATCGTGTCACGGCCATCGAGAAGGTTTGCCCAGAACTCATCGAGGTTTTTCGCGCCTGGAAAACGGCACGCCATGCCGACGATCGCGATGTCGTGGCCGGCCCGCGGCGCATCGACGGTTTCGGGGGACGATGCATCCAGCGATACCGGCGCAGGCACAGCCGATAACGGATTCACGCCCGGCCCGTCGGAGAGATAACGCAGCAGCAGTCGCAGAGTCGGGTACTCGAACACACGGAGGACAGGCACATCGAGACCGAGCTGCCGCGAGAGTTTAGCCACAAAGCGGTTTGCCGCAAGCGAGGTTCCACCGAGGTCCGCAAAGCCGCGATCGAGATCTATATCTATGTCGGAGATGGCAAGGGTCTCCTTCCAAAGCTCGATAACTGTGCTACGCTGCTCCGGCGAGATTCCTAAAGCCTTCATCTTTCTTCCTTACACAGTTTTTTATCGAAAGCACCGTTTTCGGCTGTGACTCTGTCAAACTCCGCCGCTGCTGAGAGGGTCCACTGGATCAAAACGGGTTTTGCGTTGGAGAAACCGTGCAATTCGCGCCGTCCTGAACTCGTTCGCCTGATCGAGAGCCCTCCGCGTCGATTTCTCCCGCACCGGTCCTTGCGGAAGCGACGTGGACCTTGCGATACACAAGAGTCAAGTCGTTGAAAGAAATGGGGATGCCGGACATAATCGAACCGCCGCATTGAGATCATGCGGACCTCTCTCTTACCACAGAATACCGCGCTTTGGCATGCCTCCCTGCTACTTCGGATCAACCTGTTTAAGAGTAGAGCAATAGAGCACTTACGAAAAATAGCGCTTCCGTTGAAGAGGCATAATCCTTTGGTAATCAGGAGTAACCTGCGTGCGTAAACAAGCTCTGTGCCGCAAATTGGCTCGAATGCGAATTGTCAGGGACTTCTGCGTCTATCGCCGCCGAGTGGCGCCCGATTGCTTCGTCCCCGACCCTAGCGAGGGCAACCGTTCGGCACTGGCAGTCCGTGGTGCAATGAGCTGGGCCTCTTCCAGGCTATCGGCGTAGCTTGTCAACTGAAAAGTCATTTCCGGGGAGCAGGGTGCAGCGATCAGCGTTCCCGACTAAGCTCGCAGTCATCGGTCAATCGGATTGGCTTTCCTAAATCGAGGACTTCAAAGTCGGTCACCTTGATGTCCTGCAAATCGTGGGAACCGAAATCCATGTCGGTGTACTTTGCCTTCGTATCGGTGTCGTTCTGCGCGGTGAGGGCGATATTGCCGCCGTCCGACAGGAACATGCCGTATTTCTGCATGGCACGCGCGACAACCTGTGCGGCGGGTGTCAGTTTCGACATATCGAAGGATGCCTTCAGGCGAAAACGGGCGCCCATCGGCGGAGCGGTAACCGGTCCGCGTGGAGCACCGGCGTGCGTGGCGGGATGCACAAAGACATGTGCGCGAATCCGCGGATTGGGAAGGATGAAGCGGATGGCGTGATTGATGCTTCCGGTAGCGAGTTCATCCGCATTGAAGAGCAGCGGAGCAATGGGGAAGCCGGCGGCGTCGGTACTGGAGCATTGATCTCCACGCCCTGAAGCTGGATAAATGCGATTGAGATTCCACACCACGACGCCGTTTGCGGTAAGCGCGCCATCAGCATAGTTGGCCTGGTACGCTTCGTAGAGTTTGCCGTGGCTACGGTCGACTACGATGAGATGGCAGTCATTTTGGTCAGTATCGCACTGATAGCCCGGCTGCCCTTCAATGCCGCCACCGGCAGGCAGGGGAAAAGCAGTGACCAGGTCGGAATCCTGACTATAGAATTGCTCCCCTTTGCGAAAGGGAACAAACGGAGTGGCCGCGTCTGCCTGTAAGACTCGGAGGCTGAAGTCGATTTGCATCCTATTGTTGTTTCCCCATCCACCCGCATCCGCGAGCCAGGCGATTATTTCTGAGGAGTTGGGATCGACGGGCGCATGGCTCACATCCTGTGTCCAGATAGCGCCAGGGGGGAAATACGGCGCCGGCGGAACGACGTGCTCCAGCTTTGCGGCCTTGACGTTGACGATATGGTAGTGAATCGCCAAGCCGGTCACGATGGCGCCGATTCCCAACACGGAAATGAAAAGCGTGTTCTTCTTGTAGATCATGGCGGGCCGATGCTCCCTTCGTTGTTGTGAATCAGTGAAAGATCTCTTGCCAATCTCAGTTTCTGCGCCACAAGCGATTGCATCTGGCGACGCAAGGTTCTCAGTTTCAGGGGTTGACCGCAAGGCCTCCGGCCTACCCGAATTCCATATCTTCCAAAGCGGGCCCCGCGTAAAGAGAAATTTGTAAAGCCCGACGACGGCGGCGGCATTGAGCACAAGCAGCGCACTGGCCGGAGCCGCGATGCGATGCAGTACCGGAATTCTATAGCGCAGGCCGGCGATAGCCACTATCCAGCCTAGAATCTGAAGAGCTGCGAACGCCGCATAGAGAGCATATGTGGCTGAGAGTACCACCGTGGATACAAGCAGAAGAGCCAGGAGGTAAGGCACTATGAGCCGCATGACCTTGTGAGAGACAAGTTGGAACAAAACTCGATTCCGCGGGGTTAGCGTCCACGGCGCAAGTTGAATAGAGCTGAAAGTTTCCCGCCAGCGTACGCACTTTGCGATGAAACTCACCTTCAACATTCTCCGGCCACGTGTCGTAAACGCAAGCCAGGGGATCGAGAACGGACCTATAGCCCTGACGGATGATCGAGAGCGGCTGAAACATGTCGTCCAGAATCAGTCCGGCTGGCTGCGGAACAAAGAGCTTCGCGACGAATAGCATAGAAGCCTCCATAGACTCCAACCGGGGAGTCGAAGACGGCCTCACATTTCCTGATCCACTTTTCGTACCGCCAGTAAAGCCCACCGACCGCAGCGGAGGCGGCGTCGTGGCCCTCCTCGCGCAGAATCAGTTCACCAGCCACGCAGCCAACCTTCGGATCGGCGAAGTTGCCGACCAGATGCTGAATCGCGCCCGGAGCAATCTTCGGGCCGGATGTCCACGAAGAGGATCACTTCTGCCGTGGCTTCCGCAACGCCGGCGTTGATGGCAACCGCCTTGCCGCCGTGCTCTCTTAGGATGATGGTTTTGATCAGAGAATGCTGCTGGCGGGCCAGCAATTCTGCTGTGCCATCGGTCGAGCCATCCGAGACGATGATGATTTCTCTGATGTTCGGGTAATCGAGGTCCAAGAAGATGCTCGATCTTGCGCGGGAGCAGCGAGACACCGTTATGCACGGCGAGCACGATACTCACGCTGGGGTTGATCGGAGCTGCCTTCCAGGGCCGTGGCCGCAGCCGCGCGAGCATCCACATCGCTACAGGGTATCCCGCGTAGGTGTAGAGAACGCCGACAAGTGACATCCAGAAGATGATCTTCACTGGGCGCCCCTTCGCAGAATGATCGTCTTGATGGTCTCAAACATGATGAGCAAGTCAAGACCAATCGACTAGGTGCTTGACGTAGTAGAGATCGTATTCGAGCTTTTGCCTTGGTCTCCTCCAGGCTTGCGCCGTATCTGATAGCGCACCTGCGCCCAACCCGTGATCCCTGGACGAATCATGTGCCGAAGCTCATAGAAGGGAATCTCCTGGCTGAGCCACTGCACAAACTCGGGACGCTCCGGACGGGGACCGACAAATCCCATCTCTCCGCGAAGGACATTCCAGAGCTGTGGGATCTCGTCGAGCCGAGTGGTCCGCATGAACCTGCCAATCGGAGTGACGCGAGGATCGTCCTTGGTCGCCCACACTGCTCCCTGTGCCTCGGCGTCCTGACGCATCGTCCGGAACTTGATGACGGAAAATGGCCGCCCGCGCAGCCCGACACGAGTCTGGCGGAAAAAAATAGGGCCAGGCGAGGAGAGGCGCACGGCCAGAATAATGAAAGGGATGAACGGCAGACAGATCGCCAGCCCAATGAATGCGACAGTGATAGAAACCAGGCGCCGGACAATCTGCTGCGATGCCTTCACGTTGAAACCGTGAGTAAAAATGAGCGCGCTGGGATTTAGCCCGTCCAGCGGCAGTCTACCCAGGAGCCGCTCCATGAGAAAATTGGCATCTTCAATAACAACCCCGCGAAGCCGAAGGTCAAGGAGTTCACGAACCGGCATCGCTCCGCGGCGGTCTTCCATGGCAACGATCACGCGGTCAATGCTGGCTTTCGGTTTGCAGAAGGAACGAAGGTCCGCGGCAAAATGTTCGAGTTGTCCATCGAACGATCCATTGCCCTCTCCGTTGACGACTTCCATGCCGGCGTCGCGCCTGGCGCGCAGAATCTCGACGACGGTGCGCGCCCGCTCGCCGCTTCCCAGCACGTAGACACGCTCGCAAAACACCGGAAGACCAATGATCCATTCATAGGACCGTCGCCAGACAAGAAGGACGATTGCAAGGATGGAGATGCCGACGGTAAGAACATGAGGGCCGATATATACTTGAGGAAAGAAATAGACAATCCCGCCGAGAAGAAAACAAAGTACGCTAAGAACCAGCAACAGTCGAAAATAGATCTCCCAGCGTTCTGAGATGCGTTGCGGCTCATACAGATCAAAGTAATAAGAGAGAAGCAAGGTGAGAACAGAGATACCCAGGATCTTCTGGATCCCGCTTTCGTAGATCAGAACAATGTACGTATCTGGCCCAATGAGAAACGCGGTGGCCAGCAGAAATGCGCCACTTACGAGGAGCGCTTCGCACAGAAGCAGCACCAGGGTCCGGGCCGGATAGTAAACATTGAAAAGCCTGATCATCCCTATCTCCCGTTATCCTTCGGCCGTTTAGCATGGCCGCCGGCATCCGGCTCACCGTAGTAGTAGTAGTACGATCCGCCTCGTGGAGCATCCTTGACATCATTAAGCACAAAGCCGAGGATGCGCGAACTGCTGAATGCGGCCTGGGCGCGCTGAGCAGCTTCGAAGGGCGTGCTCGCTCCTCGTGCAACAAGCAATACAGCATCGGCGGCGCGGGCAAGTTCCACCGCGTCCGAAACCGCCAGCACCGGCGGGGCATCGATCACGATCCAGTCAAAATGCGGTGAAACAGTCGCGATCAGTTCTTCGATACGGTGATTAGACACGAGTTCCGAAGAGTTGTCGCTGCACTTACCAGCAGGGATGAAGGTGAGGTTGGAAATGCCGGCATTCTCTGCAGACAGGGGACTGCGGTCGCGCTGCATGATGTCAATCAAATCGGCGGTGCCTGCCAAATAATCCGATAATCCCGGCGCATTGGGAGCGCCCAGCAGATTATGGAGCGTGGGACGGCGCAGATCGCCGTCGACGAGCATGATGTTATGGATACTATTGCGCGCCAGGCTCATGGCCAAATTGGCTGCGACAAAGCTCTTGCCTTCCATAGGCAGACCACTCGAGATAAGGATCGTCTTAAGTGGAGCATCATATCGAGCTTGGTAGATGCGAGAGCGAAGGCTGCGAAACTGCTCTACGCCCGCACCGCGCTCTGCAAGGGTAGGAAAGGAAGCGATCGATGGCTTCCAAGGATGTTGCGCAGTGCTCTGAAGGGCGCTTTCGGGCTTGGTTAGCGGCGGTTCCTCAAGGCTGGTGGTGCTTCTCGGCACAGCAGCATGATTGTCTCGGGAAACCGGCGCAATCTTCCGCTCGCGGTCTGCTCTTTGAAGTGCTTCGTGTATGCGGCTCATATTTCACTGTCCTTTAGGAAATCTGCTGAATCCGCGACGGGGTCGATGCTGCTGGAGATTGAAGTTGGCAGAGGATTCTCCGTGAACCCAGACATAGCCATCGGTGAGAGCACGAAGGGCTGCTGGTCCAGATCGAGTTCTCTGCTGACCGACTCAACAATGCGCGGTGGGATCGGCTTGATCTGCTCCACGTACGCGCTGATCATGGCATGCTCGCAAATCAGATTGATGAGACGAGGAATTCCATTCGAGTAGCGATGGACGAGCTGCACAGCTTCAGGTGAAAGCACGAGTTGGCTCGCACCGGCGATCCTGAGTCTCTTTGCGATGTATGCTTTAGTCTCCTCGCTGGTCAACGGCCGCGTCCTGCACCAGAGTGAAACGCGTTGGCGCAACTGACGAACGCAGGGGTCGCGAAGTTTCTCTTCGAGTTCAGGCTGTCCGGAAAGCACGATCTGCACCAGTTTCTCCGACGAGGTCTCAAGATTGGTCAGCAAGCGAATTTCTTCAAGGAGTTCCCAGGAGAGATTCTGCGCCTCGTCGACCACAATGGCGCACAACTCCCCATTGCGGAATCGGTCGATAAGCCAGCGATTGAGCTGCAGCAGCATGCCGGACTTGGTTTGAGGCATGCCGGGCTTCGCCCGTGGGTCAGGTGGAACGCCGAAGTCCGCGAGCACAAATTCAAGAAAGTCGAGCACATCGAGACGCGGATTGAAGACGAATGCGGTTGAAATGCGCCTTTCAGTGAAGGTGCTGAGGACGCTCTTTAGAAGAGTTGTTTTCCCTGTGCCGACCTCTCCCGTCATGACGACAAAGCCCTTGCGTGAAGCAATGCCGTATTGCAGGCAGGCAAGTGCTTCCTGAATATGCGGCATCTTGTATAGATACCGCGGATCGGGGCAGTTTCCGAAGGGGAAGTCGTTAATGCCGAAGAAGTATCTGTACATGGCTATCCCAGCGCGCTTTCAATGGGTTCATTCGTGCGTGAGAAGAGCTTCCAGCGCCCGCGAGACTGGGCAGGCTGGGGAAGACCGTCGATGTGTGAGATCACGGCCAGTGTCGACAGCTTGGTGAAGGCCCAAATATCCCTCTCATTGCGCAGGGAAGTATCTCGATACTCGAGCAACCCGGCAAGAAGCAAGCCCAGCATAAGGCCGGCAGCTAGCCCTCCACCTGCGAAGACAATCCGCTTCGGGGCAATTGGCGCTTCGGGAAGGTTTGGAGCATCCATCACCAAGAACTGCTCGCCCTGCTGTTGCTGCTCAAGGGCGGTTGCCATGGACGATTCGTTCATTTTTTTCAGCAGCGAGTTGTAGAACTCCAAAGCTGTTTCATGGTCGCGGGTGATCTGCTTATACTCTTCCTCGACCTGCGGGCTCGACTCAATCCTGGACTCGTAGTTACGAATCTGCTGTTCAATCCCAGCCTGTTCCTGCTTTGCGTCGACCATGGCCTGTTGCGCCGCGCGAAGCTGAGCCTTGAGCTGTTGGAGCTGCGGTGGGTCAGGACGGTTGACTACGGGCGCTGCCGGGGCCGGCGCCGGCTCAGCCGAGGAGCGCGCGATCTCCGCCTGCAGATCGGCAATCTTGCGCGAGACCTCGACCACGTCGGGATGGTCAGGCGTGTATTGCGCCTCCAGCGCCTGTTTCTGCTGCGATGAGAGCCTTGAGCTCGGTCTTGCGCTCATCCACGGCAGCGCCGGCGGCCGCGGGCTCGGTATTCTGCAGATCGTGTGTCTGCTGGGCAACCATCGCCTGGAGAAAGGTCACATCCTGTTGCTGGCGGTTCAGCGACTGCGTCACGGCGTCAAGCTGAGTTGTGAGTGCCTGAAGCGTGTTCGCGTTGGACTGCTCCTGCTCGGGGAGCCTGCCGAAATACTTTTGCTGGAAGGCCGCGAGCTTGGCATCCTGCTCGTCAAGGTTCTTCTTTGAGTCGTCGAGTTGTTGCTTCAGGAACTCGGTCGTGCCTTCGGCTGACTGCTCACGCGCATTCAGATTCTCGCTGACGAAGAGTGAGGTGATCTCGCCGCATACCCTGTTGTGCTGTGCGCGGATCGCGCGCCTTGAACGTGACATAGAAACCCGGCATCCCGCTCGAACCAGAGGGGATCGGCTTGATCCCGATCGCCTGCTGCGTCTTTTCGACGCGGGCGTCCATGCTGGCCCCGACGCCGGCAAACAAATCGAATCGCTTGATGATCGGCTCGATGCGCGAGCGGCTCAGGATCTGCTCCCTCATCGACGCCAAGCGCGCGCTCAGATCCTCCTCGACGACCGGCTTGACATAGTCCTCCGGAACCTTCTGTTGCTCAATGAGGACCAGCGTCTGCGACTGGTATTGCGGAGGGATAAGATAGGCGAAGCCGACGCCAATCCCCAGGAAAACGCTCGCGGAAGTGAGAATCAGCCAGAATCTCCGCCTGAGAATGTCGGCGTAGTCTTCCATTGTTAAATCACGATGCCCGAGCATACGACTCCTTGAAGGTTTACTGCTTGAAATGGGTTTCCCGAGGCGAATATCCGATGCCGAAGCCAACCACTTGCATTAGCTGGTTGAGGGCATTGGCAGGAAGCGTGGAAGTCGACCACTGGTCGGTTCCGGTGTAGTTTGCGAATACAATGATATCCCGACCTATTCTCCAGGTTGCCTCCGCACCGCCATAGTTAGCGCTGGTTACTCCGTTATTGTTCAGTCCAGCAGTGCGCTGGTACCCTCCGGTCAGTCCGATGGTCAGGTTCTTTCCGAATTCCCGCGAGAAGTTTCCAATAACTGAATCAGACTCTGCCCCAAGCAGGTATCCCGAACCGCCGTTGGTTCCACGGCTGTAGGTCAGACTAGCTGAAGTAAACCGCAACGTGTAATTGATTGCAGCACTCGCTGCGACATTTGTGGAGGGGGGCACGACCGAAGTTTCCGAACTGCTGATCCACTGCGGCCCTACAGAGACATTTGTGGAAAGATTCCTGCTCCACTTGTATTGGTACCCGAAAAGCCCGGTATTGGTCTCGAAAGTGACATTGTATCCGGGGTAGCTGAAATCAGAGTATACGTACGTGCCCGACAGCAAATTTCGCCCATTGAGACGCCAGGCAAGCGCCGCGTCCCCTGTCTCATCGTTCGTATCCAGACCGTTGCCGTCAGGGTAGCGCAGTAAATCATAAGAGCCGGCTGCGCTGAGGGAAGTCGCATAGTTGAGGCTATGTTCATATTCCCCCCTGGCAACGTTATTGACAACGTGAGTATTCAGCGTCAGGATCGACTGGCTGGATGGGGGGGCCGGGTTTGGCACGCCGATCGGTTCCCCTATGCCCGGGATTCCGGAAAAGCCCGTGGTCGGGGTCTGCGGAAGATAGCTTACGCTGTCGTTGAGAAGGACTTTCCAGTTGCGCCTGACAATACCCTGCGATAACCAGAGGTTCTCAAAAAGTCCAGTCGCATAGGATGTGCCGGATATTTTCCAGTCGTAGCCGCCGCCAAAGTCCGCTGTGAACGGAAGGCGTTCGCTGCCGTTGATGTATCCCAGATTTCCAGAGGCAACGGCATACTGCGAGTTGCCCAGGCTGCCGCTGGAAATATATCCGGTCTGCGCGTAGCGTAAAGCATAGTTCAGGCTGGCGCCGCCCGCCGTCGCCGCAGGCTCGACCTGAGCACCAGCCACGGAGCAAACGGTGAAGAAGAACGCCAGTAGTTTGAGAGTCGTTTTCATTTGTGCCACCTTACGGAACCACAATCGTGTCGCCGGGTTTCAGAACAAGATCGGATGCGCTGTCGCCCTTCAACGCTTCCTTGTAATGCACAGGTATCTTCTGGTGCGTTCCGGATTCGTCGCGCAGGATGTAGATCTTCTTTTTATTGGCAAAGTCAGTGAGTCCCCCACCGCTGGCTACAGCCTGCAGCAAGGTCATGCCGGGTGTCATCTCGACCGGCCCCTTCTTCACAACCTCGCCGAGGAGGTAAACGACCTTGCTGTGGATCTGGCTGATCACCACAGAGACGTTTGGGTCCTGGATGTACTTCTTGAGCTTTGTCGAGATCTGATCTGCCAACTGCAGCGGTGTCATGCCTGAGGCTGACACGTCGCCGAGAAGCGCCAGGGAGATCATGCCGTCAGGCCGGACCAAGATGGTGCCCGAGAGGGTCGGCTCCTTCCAGACGGTGATGGTAAGCACGTCGGATGCGCCGATAACATAGCTGTCGGCCGCAGCTCCCGCGACCGGGACCGGCGCGGTCGAGGCTGGCACCGCTGCCTGATCACTCTTGCCAGCTGCCTTTTTGTGCTGGCCATGGCCAAAGAGGCTTGAGGCATAAAGGGCCAGAATTAGTAGATTTCCTGGATTCATGATGCGACTCCGTTCTTATTGGAAGCAGGTTGGTACTCTGCTCCGACCTGCTTGAGCTTATAGAGCAGGGCCTTGTAGCTGATCCCCAGTTCGTCCGCGGCCCGTTTACGATTGCCTCCGGTTGCAACCAGGACCTCGGAGATCAACTGACGCTCGATCTGGGTGGATGCGGCCCGCGCGGCTTCCTTCAGCGACGGAAGCTTGCGTTGCCCATTCGATTTCAAGGTTGAGGCCGCTGCTTTGAGCGCGGCGAGGGAGACTGACTGGTCCCCGATGGCGACAAAGGTCTTGATCGCGGTCTGCAGTTCAGACAGATTTTCGGGCCAGGTATGCTCCATGAGGAACCCTATGATCTCCTCCTTCAGTACCGGCTTGGGACGGTCAAACTGCTTGGAATACTGCGTCAAGAGGTCGTCGGCGATGGAAAGGATCTCCGACTTCCTGCAGCGCAGGGGTGAAATCCGGAGCGTAACGGCCGAGACCAGATAATAAAAATCTTCTCTCATCCGTGAGGACTTGACTTCCCCTATAAGTTCGCGGCTCGTACCACAAAGGAGGCGGCTGGTTTGCGCCCGATCGGAGTGAAAATATGTATTGATAATAAGCTCCTGCAGGGAAAGGCTCAGATCCGCGATTTCCGTCAAATAGACAGTTCCCTTTGTGGAAAAGGCCGATAAGATCGCCTGAGTATCGGCATCGGCGCTGGGAATCTCCGTATAGGTGCTCCGAGAGCGATGCGAATGCGCGTGGATTTGCGCGGCAATGGATCGCTTTCCAACGCCGTGCTCACCCACAATCAGGACTGGGCAATCGCTCTCGGAGATACGGGCAATTGCGCTTTGAACCTGCGCCTCAACGGGGGCAAACGGCCTTGTAGGGACAAACGGCCGCGTGTGTCGCTTTAAACTTTGGATGGTTGCACTGTCTGACATGGAGGGTCCTAGTTGCCACCTTTGGCTTAGCAATGCAGGTTCCAAACCTGGGGACAGGCTGTGGAATAGGCTTTCCATAGGTTATATCCGCGATTAGGTGCTCTCGTGAGAGGTGCGGTTGCTGAGGAAAGGGAAATGTTTTTCCCTTTTGGCGGGATTTATTGCGACATTGATTTCCCTCCAGAGTGGAAAGTGTTTTCCACTTGCACGGAAAGACTTGTTCCAGATTCCGGGCATTTCATGGGGGATCCCATTGGATCAGGCTTTTCCACTTTCGGCATTGCGATTGCTAAAGAGGTCATAACGGATTGTAATGCTACAGGTGCGCTTTTAAGAGGATATGGCCCAAGACATTCAGACGCCATCGATTTCAAGGAACTCCTGGCCCTTTCGAAACGCTTGTTTTGCATGGGGTTCGGTGCTTATTGGCGCGCTTATGGCGGCGGTGTACTACCGTGTGCTGGCGAAACTTGTAATGACCTGGTGGCTGGACCCCGATTTCTCTCACGGCTTTCTGGTGCCGATCTTTGCGGCTTACCTGGTGTGGGCAAAGAGAGAAACCCTTCTCAAGACGGTACTTACTCCCACCTGGAGCGGGATTGCAGTCGTTGTACTGGGGCTGGCGGTTCTGCTACTGGGGGTATTCGGTGCAGAGCTGTTCCTGTCACGGGTTTCCCTGGTGATCCTGTTGGCAGGACTGGTGCTTTGTTTTGGCGGGTGGCAGCTTCTCAAGGAACTTCGCTTCGCGTTGCTGATCCTGCTCCTGGCCATCCCAATTCCGGCTATTATTTTCAATGAGATAACCCTTCCGCTACAGATTGTGGCTTCGAAGCTGGCCAGTGCTCTGCTTCCTTTGTTCGGCGTGCCGGTTTTGAGGGAGGGCAACGTCATTCAGCTCCCCGCAATGAGGCTGGAGGTGGCCGAGGCCTGTAGCGGCATCCGCTCCCTGGTGAGCCTGTTCACGCTTGCGGTTTTCTATGGATACTTTCTGGAGAAATCCTTGCTGAGGCGGGCCGTCCTGGCCATGGCCAGCATTCCGATTGCAATCGCGGCCAACGCGTTGCGCATCTTCGGCACCGGGTTGTGCGTCCAGTATTGGGATCCGGATAAAGCCCTTGGCTTCTTCCACGATTTCTCCGGCTGGGTGATGTTCTTGGTATCCCTCGGGTGCCTTTTCTTCGTCCATCGCACCACGCGCTTGTTCCGGGCTCAATGGAGGCAGGTATGAAGAGCCCTCGCTTCTGGACGGTCGTCGTCCTGCTGTCTGGAACTGCAATCCTGCTGTACGCCCGCGGCGATAGCGATCTGATTCCCGCGAGCGAGCCCGTGTCGCAGGTCCCGCGCACGATTGCCGGATGGTCGGGAAGCGATGTGCAAATCGACCAGGAGACGCTCGATGTTCTCGGGAGGGGAGATTTCCTGTCTCGCGTTTATAGCCTGAATAGACAGCCGCAAGTGATCGACCTCTTTATCGCCTATTTCCCCAGCCAGAGGATGGGCGTCACCATTCATTCACCGAAGAACTGCCTGCCAGGAGCCGGCTGGGCCTTTGAATCGTCAAGGTACGTGGATCTGAACGATGTCAATGGCAAGGCGCACCGGGTTGGTGAATACATCATTGCCGACGGGGAAAACAGGCAGTTCGTCATCTATTGGTATCAGGCGCACGGGCGTAGTGTCGCCAACGAATACCTGGCCAAGATGCATATGGTGATTGACGCGATGCGGATGAATCGAACGGATGGGGCGCTCGTACGAGTAATGACGCCCATTGACCCCACGGAAGGAGCATCGTCGGCAAGGGCTCGGGCGGAGGCATTTACTGTGCAACTTGCCCCCATTCTGCCGCGGTTTATCCCCAACTAGGTGAGTTCGATGGAGCAGGAAAAGGCGATCCGGCTCGGCAAAAGAGGGGACGTAGCGCTGGCGCGAGAGGCAGACAGCAAGGACGGAAGACGGTACAAGGCTCGTTCAAAGCAGTTCAACTGAGTTTCGATGGTAGGTGGAATCAAATGAATCGGCGAAGATACCTTTCGGTGGCCATATTCCTTATCGCGACCACCCTGTTGACCGGGTGTCACAGCAATCCGAACGTGCGCAAGCAGAAGTATTTGGAGAGCGGGAAGCGATTTGGCGCCGAGGGCAAATACAGAGAGGCCACCATCCAGTATCTGAACGCTTTGAAGGTCGACAAGAATTATCCCGACGCTCATTATGAGCTTGCGCAGACTTATGAGCATTTGGGGCAGTTCTGACGCGGCGTGTGTAGAACTGGCGCGCACCGTGGACTTGCAGCCGGCCAACTACAAGGCGCGGATCGACCTTGGAAACCTCTTGTTCGCAGGCGGCAGGACCGACGAAGCACAAGCACAGGCCAATGCCGTGATGGCAGCACAACCGAACAACCCTGACGTTCACGCCCTGCTTTCCGCCATAGGAGTAAGACATGGACAGAAGGATCAGGCTCTGATCGAGATTCGCCGCGCCCTGGAACTCGATCCTAAACGGGCGGCGTTCCACGAGGATCTCGCACTTCTTCAAGCCGGTGATCCAATCAAAACTTCTTCTGTGGAAGATGAGCTGAAGACAGCCGTCGCACTCGATCCGAAATCGGTAAACCCCAAGCTGCTGCTCGCGGCCTTCTATGCCAGGAATACTCGCTTGCCAGAGGCCGAAAGAACCAGTTGGGAAGCCGTTGCGACCGATCCCAAGAGCCTTGCCGCCAGGGCAAATCTCGCCCAGATCATCCTCAAGGAAGGAGATCGGGCGCGAGCCGAGGCGGTGCTCCGTCAGGCGTCAAAGGATCTCGCCGACAATCCGCAGGGAGTGCGCATGCTGGCGGATTACTACGCCAGCTCCGGGCAGTTGGATAAGGCCCTGGCGGAGTTCTCAAGCCTGGCAGTGAAGTTTCCCAAAAACGCTTCTGTGCAGAAGGGGTATATTCACGTTCTTCTCCAGGTCAGGGACTACGCAACGGCACGAACCATGGTTGCCGGGCTGATGAAGAGCAGTCCCATGGATCCGGAAGTTGCGGCTCTGAATGGGATCGTCCTGCTTAACGATGGCAATGCGAGTTACGCCGTAGATGCCCTTCTGGGCAGCGCCAGGAATTTCCCGCGGGACGCCTTCATCCAGTACTGGCTGGGCAGGGCGGCGTTGGCAAAGGGCGATAGTACCCTGGCTGAAAAGAGCTTTCGCCAGGCGGCAGACCTGAATCCGTCAGCGCTGGATGCTCAGGAGGAACTGGCGCGAATCGCAAGTCAGCACGGCGACCTGGGCCTGCTGGCCAAAGTCGCTGACAACACGATCGTTGTGGCGCCGCGTATTCCTGACGGTTATGTGTGGCGTGCCATTGTTGAGATGAATCGCAACTTACCGGATAAAGCCGAAGCCGACCTTAAGACGGCAATGAATGTGGCTCCGCAAAACCCGGATTCCTATCTTCAACTTGGCAAACTTCGATTCGCGCAGAAGCGCTTTCCAGAAGGGGTCGCGCTGCTGGAGCGGGCTTTGCAGTACAAGCCCAATTCCGTTGAGGCCATGCGCCTGGTGATCGGTTACGACCTCTACCAAAAACAGACGGGCAAAGCCCTGGCTCGCCTGAATGCGCAAATCGACAAGAGTCCCATGACCGGATGTTTCTATGATCTCCTGGCGCAGTTACAGATTCAAGAAAGGGACTTTGACCAGGCGGCCGTCACTGCCCGGAAGGCCATCCAGTTGAATCCCGGCGATGGCGAGGCAGTGAGGCTATACGCGCAGATTGCGGTTCAGCGCGGACAAACGGCTAATGCCGTTAGCGCCTGGGAGCAGTGGTCGAATGCGCATCCCGGCGATGCCGGCGCGCTTGCAGTTCTTGGAACTCTCGAGGAATCGCGTGGAGAAATGGACAAGGCTGAAGCCTACTACAGGAAATCTCTGCAAATCCAGCCGCAACAGCCCATCGCAGCCAACAACCTCGCCTATCGGATGCTGCTGAACGGCCAAATGGTGGATGTAGCCTTGACACTCGCGCAAACGGCCCGGCAGGGCATGCCGGATTCACCTAATACCGCAGATACGCTGGCCTGGGCTTACTACTTCAAGGGGACATACGGATTTGCTCGCGATCTACTGGAGGACGCGGTCAAAACCGATCCCAACAGCGCCACGATGCAGTATCACTTGGGAATGGTATACAGCAAACTCTCGGATAAGGGCAGCGCTGTGGTTCACTTGAAAAAAGCCGTGTCGCTGGCACCCGATTCGCCGGTAGGAAAGGATGCAAGGGCAGCGTTGAAGGGACTAGGTTAGACGCCAATGGCGGCTTGATGGCAGCCGGAGGCACGCAGAGCGCCCTCGGCTGCCAGTGTGTACCAATTGACTGGTACCTGAAGAATTACCCGCGCAGTTCCCTCGGATCAGAGTGAATATCGATATGTCGAACACCAAGACCATCGCTCGGAATTTCGGCTGGAACGGCATTGAAAATATCGCCAACGCCGCTGTTGCGATCTTCACCTCGATTGCTATTAACCGCTATCTCGGACCTTCGAAGAACGGATACATCGTCTATGTCTCGTATATCGCCTCGCTGGTCAGCAGCCTGGGCGGATTCGGCATTTCCGCAACCACCCGAAAATATATGGCCGAGTTTATCGGAATGGGCGACCGGGGCACTGCGCGCTACATTTATCTGCGCACCTTGCTGTTGCAGACCGGCCTGGCCACGCTGGCCACGGGCGGCTTTCTCTACTGGGTGCTTGGCGACGCCAATCCCGATTACAAGCTGGCTGCGGCACTGCTCGTGCTCAGCATTTGGCCTTCGATGGTTAACGCCATTTCGGCACAGGCCAACGCCGCCACTGAAGATTTGTCGACGAATCTGCCTGCCTCCGTCGCTTCAACCCTCACCTATTTCATCGCGATCATGGCAACGGTGGTGCTTCATTGGGGCGTAGTCGGCGTTGGCGCGTCGTTGCTTATCATGCGAACCGTAGATTTTCTTATGCGTTTCTTCCCCACCATGGCGCGCGCGCGCGCGTGGGAGACAACTCATGCTCATCCGCTGGGATTGCGCAAACGGATGATTGTCTTCGCGTGGGCGAGCGTTGCCAGCTTGGCGGTGGCGATGATCGTATGGGGCCGGTCGGAAATCCTTCTGCTCAAGTATCTCTGCACGGATATCCGCCAGGTGTCATTCTATTCGCTGGCATTTACCATGGCCGAACAGTTGCTGCTGGCCGCGACCGTCTTCGGAACAGCATCCGGCGCCACGATCTTCGTTCAGTACGGGCGCGACAAGTCAAGGCTTCCCGCCATAACAGCCTCCACCTTCCGCTACCTTGCCCTGATCGACGATTCCGTTGCACTTTATCGCGGCATCGCTCGCGGTTCCGGCGCTGCTTCTTCTCTACGGCCGCCAATTCCAGGACGCTGCCATGGTCGTGACGCTGGCTCCACTGCTGTGCATCTTCAAAGCCTTCATCTCGCCCGCGCAGAGCCTCCTCCAGTGCTCCGAGCGCCAGTGCTATGTCATTGCCGCGACAGTGGTGGCGGGGATCGTCGATATAGGCGTCGCCTGGTACCTTATTCCAGCGCACGGCGCGGTGGGCGCATGCATCGGCAACGGAGCAGCACAGATGACCGCCGTTGGAATCATGTGGGCGATCAGCATATATCTTTACAAAATCAGACTTCCCTGGGTACAGGTGGCAAAGATCGTTTTCATCAGCGCGCTGGCATCGCTCTCCGCGCATTTCATCGCTTTGCGCTTTGCTCCGCTTTGGGGCATTCTGTGGGGTGGAACCGCTTCACTGATTGTTCTCTTCGGGCTCTTCTATTTGATGCGCGTGTTGGAGCCGGAAGACGGCGACCGGCTCAGCATCCTGACCGGCATACTCCCGAAACCAGTCTCCGGGCCAGTCAATAAGTTTTTGGCGTTGCTTATTCGACCGGCATTTGCAAGGTAGCCGATTCTGCCCGGAGCGGAAGAAGCGCGTTGGCCGCATCGTCCAGAGCAAGCTTTGCAAACCGGAGGCGTTGGAGGTTCAAATCCTACCGGCCTGCCAATCTGTCGCTCTGGCGCCCTTCTTTAACGCCAATCCAGCCACCTTGTATCTAGAAGACTTCGACCTTCCCTCCCGGTCAACCCCTCTTCCCTATCCACCCGCGTATTTGCTGTGCGCCGCTCGAAACAATCGCCGCGATCCTGGCCCGCACCGGAGACGGTTCCAGTACCCACTCCGCACCCACCTCCACGACTTCGCGGCTAAAGAACCGCTTGAACTCTGAGATGCCCTCCAGTGCGCTCTCATCGCCGTCTGCCAGCGTCACACCCCCCATATCGAACCATTCCGCCCCTGTCGTTTTGGCCCATCGAATCATCTCCCATACCAGCAGATAGCCGAACGGTGCCCGGCCGCTTCGCTTCGTCGAGCCCGACGCTCGATACTCCGCGTGATCTCCGTGGTTGCAAACCCAGCCGAATGCTCCCATGTTCTCCGACGCATTATCTTCGCCTGGGAACACCCCGATTACCCGGGAATGATCCGGATGTTCCTGAGACATCCTTAAAATGCCTCGCCAATCTTCAGAAGGGCTATGCCCGCCGGTTCGCTGCAAAGCTTCCAATTGCAACTCCTTCAGCCGTTCTGCATATAACGGATCGGTAATCACGACGGACCGAAGCGACAACTTCACCGTCTCTCGAATTCGTCTCCGGGCAGACTTGCCCAGCGATGCAAAGATCTCGTCCTCACTCGGCTTGAGATCGATGACTAATGTGTGTCGATAGGAACTCGGCGGCCGAACCTCGCGGAATCCAAGTTCCTCCAAGGTCTTCCCAATTGTCTCTCGCCCATCTCGCGAAAATACATTCAATTGCAATCGCAGGACCCGAGGGGTGCTCCTTGCAAGCTTTGCGATCGCCTCCAGCGCCACGCTGGAAACTTCGCCCGGCAGGGTTCCTCCGAGTTTTTCCACACGAAGAACTGCGTAACCGGGCATGGCGCGGGTTCGCACCACCTCAATCGCGACACCAGCGCACGCTCGCCCGCTCGCGTCGCGCACTAACAAGAACCAGGACTCCCAACGGGAAACATGCGCTGCCCATATCGCCCGATGCGATAGTGCCAGCGGCACACCTGCCTCCAGCAATTCCCGTTCCGCGCAGTCACGTTCATGACCCAACCCGCGGATCAGCATCGCATGGAGGCCGCTCCTGCTGCACTGATGTACGAGCTCCATCCAGTCATTCTCCGTTTTACTGAAGTTGGACCCAGGCTGATACGAGGGGAATTACGCCAGCAACCAAGAACCTTCCTAAATAGCCGGCCCGCGGAGTGTAACAATTGACAAGCGCTTATTCGAGTGACTTCATTCTACCTCTCGGCTGTGAACGAATCAACGATCTGTCGCCTCTGAAGACGATTCTTTTGCGACCACTTCAAAGCCAATGACCCAGATGTGCCCAACAAGCAGTTACCGAAACGAAGAATCCGGAATGTGCCGTATATCGAAGCGATTCCACGCACACCACTCCCTCAACTCCCTCCGCCGTCCAGATTGGTATCGCCTGCCCGCCGCTTCTCTTCATCTCATACCAGTCTGTCTCGTCTTCATTGGCGCAAGAAGGGCCGGGCTCTCTGCTGGGTGGATGCGAATTGTGTTTGTTATACTGCATCTGCGATCCGAAGGGCTCCATTGGAGGAAGTGTCACATGGGTGATGGGCTGGTCAGTGTCATTGTGCCTACCTACAATCGTGCCTACTGTGTCTGCCGAGCTATTGACAGTGTCCGGGAACAGACCCACCGTAACTGGGAGGTGGTTCTTGTCGATGATGGCTCGACCGACGATACCGCGGCGCTGATCGTGTCAAGGTACGGTGATGAGCCGCGTGTAAGGTATTTGCACCAGAGTAACGCAGGCGTCTCGGCAGCACGTAATACGGGAATCCGCGAGTCACGGGGAGACTATGTGGCCTATCTGGACTCTGACGATGTGTGGAAGCCTTGGAAGCTAGAGGTCCAGCTTGCGTGTTTCCGGTTTTTCCCCGATGTTGGCATGGTATGGACCAATTTTGAGGCGGTCGATACAGCCGGCAAGATTGTGAAGCCTCGCTATCTCACCACCATGTACGAAGCTTACCGGTTTTTTGAATCGTTCGACAACTTGTTTGAGAACTCTCGCGCTCTTTCCGACTTGGTGGAATCGACGAGCGGCCTGGAGGCCGGCGCGCGCGTTTACGTTGGAAACATCTATACTTCGATGCTTCGGGGAAGCCTTGTTCATACCTCGACCGTGATGTTATCGCGGGAGCGGCTCGCAAAGGTAAGGGAGTTTGATGAGACACTCACTCTTTCGGGTGAGGACTATGACTTTCACTTCCGCACCTGTAAGTGGGGCGATGTCTGTTTCGTCGATGTCCCGTCGACGATCTATCAGCTGGGGTTCGAGGATCGGCTGACGCTGCACAAAAAGGCGACCGCCCAGAATTTCCTGAAGACGGTGCAAGCTGCAATCGCGCGGGAGAGCGGGACTGCCACCTTTCCTCAGGCCATGATCGACGAGGTGCTTGCCGAAGCTCATGCGTGGATTGCCGAGGAGTTGCTCAAGACCAAAGACTATGCTGGAGTTCGACATCACGCCCTGCTCGGTCTTAGACATAGAACCTGGCAACCCAGACTGGTTTGCGTTTTGGGTGTTGCTCTAGTGCCTCGCATGCTCTCGGAGCCGCTGCTGCGGAGCTACCGAAGCTGCAAGTCACTAGTCTCTGGCAGCAAGCGATATTAAGAAAGTGAGCCGCTGGAAAGTGACGGACTCAGGGCCAGAACCTGCCCGTGAGCCGGCAGAAAGCCGTCTGGGCTTGAAAGTGGAATCGCCTTTGGCCGGCAACGGGGACTCGCTTGAGGTTGTAGCGCTCCATCGTTCCCCGCTGGTTCGCCATTTCGCCAAAATAGGAGAATGCGGCGCGGAAACCAATCTGTTGGGCTAGATGCTGGGTTTGTTCCGAAAAGCTTGTCGAGTGGCCGAACGGATAAGCAAGCACTTTGGCTTCTATGCCGAGCCGCTCCCTTAATATGGCCTGGGATTGAGTGAATTCCTTGCGCTGCTCCTCTGGTTTCAGTTGACTCAGCACCGGGTGGGAGTGCGTGTGGGACCCGATCGCCATGCCCCCGGCGAGCATCTCCCGGGCTTCGTCCCAGTTGAGAAAGCGCCGCGATGCGGCTGGCAGATCCTGCCCTTCCGCCACTTCCCTCAGCTCTCGAATGAACCGTTCGGAATCGATGTTCTCTGCCGCTTTGAAAAGGGCAAACATGCTTCGCAGGCTTGCCGCCATGCCGTACTTATCTATATCGACATCCAGGCGGGCTGGATAACCAACTGAGAACTGACGCCGTCGCGCAGTCTTCATAACATAGGCAATGTGGTCCCACCAGGGAACGAAGCAGGATCCAATCAGGCTCGTACAGAGGAAAAAAACGCCCTGCACATCATGCGAAAGCAAGATGGGAAAAGCAATTTCGTAGTTGTCCAGGTAGCCGTCGTCGAAGGTTATAAGTACTCGACAACGGCGGGTCTTTTCCTTAATTGTACCGTCGACGAATTCGAGCGCCTCTTCAAGAGTTACCAGCGAGAGATTGCGCTTCAGGTAGGAGATTTGTTCGTTAAACTGGTCGCCCGTCGCCGAGAATACGCCGGGATCGAAGGGATCGTGCTCGGGGTTTCCAATCCGATGATAAGTCAAGACCAATAGCGAATCACGCGCCGGAAGTCTCGCGAGCATGGAAAGGACGCCGCTCCAGGACAGTCCGCGCGCCAGTAACTCTCGCTTTCCATCTAAAATCGCGCCGCTAGCCATGGCTGATTCTAGCAGAATGCGGCAGTTTGAGGCAGTTGAATGATGCCGGCGGAGGTAACCAAAGTGGTATATTCAGTACCCGAATGGTTAACATACTCTTGTACCTGAGGCGGCCACATTTGCAACGGGGCTCAACACTACGGCTATCCGCTCCATTCGCCGCAGTTAGGTGGATCCGGGTCGCTTTTCGTTGCTGGAAAGATGCGCTCCCCCGCGATGACGCCAGTTACACGAAAAGGCTTTTGACAGGCAAAAGAAGTGTGCGCGATGCTCTGGACGGGCGGCTTTGAGCGTAGCGCATGTATCGCGGCCAGAACGCACAAAGGGCAAATCAACTCAATGAAGCATCATCGAGACGCGGGAATCTGGTTTGCGCGATACCTGAAGGATTGTCTTCGCAAAGCCACACGGTCTGCAAAACCACGGCGTACCCGGGTTGCCATCACCGATCACTACGAACCGCTGAGTGTGGGGGCATCCCTTGAAGCCGTGCTCAGCCGTGTGGCGCATTGGCTCGACAAATGGCTGCGCATTGCCGGCGACGCTCCTCTGGATGCTGCTGGCCAGCGCCCACTATACAGTTTTTTCCACCCCATGGGAGAAGGACCGGCAAGATCTGCTCGACGCCTACGCGGTGATGGTGCGCCTCTGCGTCGGCGTCGAGGGGCATCTGGGTCACGACGACGAAGAGCGCGACATTTTCATCCAGAAAGTCACAGGATTCTGCCGCTGTTCAGAGACCCTGGCGGTCGCCGTCTACTCCATGCCGGCTCTCTCGTGATTACACCTGGGGTTCGATCTGTCTCCAACCTAGGACGCGCCTGAAGTGGTCGGCGCGGTTGGAGCAGTGCAACCCGAATCTTCGAGTTATTGAGCCGCCGGGATACCTTGAGTTTCTTGCGCTGCAGAAGAATGCCATGGTTGTCATCACCGACTCAGGCGGTATTCAGGAGGAAACCACATATCTGGGAACGCCGTGCTTCACTTTGCGCGAGATCACCGAGCGTCCAATCACGGTGAGTCTCGGCACACATGTCCCGATAGGGCGTAATCGGGAATTGCTTCGGAAGGGGTTCCACGAGGCGCTGAGCGGCCACCGCCATCAGATGGGCCGTCTGCCGCCATGGGACGGTGAGGCGTGGGAGCGGATCGCTGAGATTTTTACCCGGCAGGCTCCTTGACGAGGCGCCTTTCTGGGAGAGGAAAGAGCACACTGTGAGGGGTCCGGGAGTTTTTGACAGGCTCGATAAGCGTATTCGATACTCAAAGATACTGCCTCTGTTTTAGGGGGGCCTTCCGCTGACTACGGCAACCTGCAAAGAGAAGATCGACTTGATGAAGCTCCCTCGAAACGCGGAAATCTGGCTTGTGCCGTACCTGAGAGATCGATTGCGCAAAGCCACGCGACCTGCAAAGCCAAAGCGCGCCTGGGTTGCCATCACCGATCATTACGAACCGCTGGGCTTGGGCGCATCCGTTGAGACCGCGCTGGGCCGCGTGGCGCGGTGGCGCGACAAGTGGCCGCGGATTGCCGATGACGCTCCCAGAGACGCGGCGGGTCAGCGCCCGCAGTACAGCTTTTTTTACCCACAGGAGGATTATCGTCGCGAACTGGTCGACGGCATTGCAGAGATGGTGCGCCTGGGCGTTGGCGACGTGGAGGTGCATGTCCACCACGACAATGAGCAGCGTGACGTATTCATTCGGAAAGTCACGGAATACTGCCGCCGGCTCGCGGACGGCCACGGGTTGCTTCGCCAGCAAAACGGTCGAACGGTCTTCGGGTTTATCCATGGCAACTGGGCGCTCGATAACTCTCGCCCGGACGGCAGGTTTTGCGGCCTCAACGGAGAAATCGCTCTGCTGCGCGATCTTGGCTGCTATGCCGACTTCACGATGCCGTCACTGCCCTCTGCAACTCAGGGCCGCGTAGTGAACCAGATTTACTGGTGCACGAGCTCTGCCGACAATCGTCCCAGATCTTTCGATCGCGGAATCGAAGCTACAGTTGGCGGCGGCATCCGCGGCGACCTGCTCATGATTACCGGGCCGCTCGGCGTGCGTTTACGCGGCCGGCTGCTGCCACGGCTGGAGACCGGAGAGATTGCCGTCTACGACATGCCGACGCCCTCGCGGGCACGTCAGTGGTTCGATCTCGCGCCAACCGTCGGCAATGATCTCTTTTTGAAGCTCTACACCCACGGTGCGTCGGAGAGGAATCTCGAGCCGCTCCTCAATGGGGGCCTCGGCAACCTTTTCCGTTGGCTCGCGGAAGAAGCGGAGCGAAGGGGCGTTGAGATTCACTGGGCCACGGCCTGGCAGATGTACGAGGCAGCAAATGCGCTGATAAATGGCCGTGAGCCCGTTACTGTTCCGGCAGTCACAGTTGCGGATGCCAGCCGATGAATACCCTAAACGTGCTACTGGTCACCTATTCATTCCCACCCGCCGGAGGCGTAGGGGTTTTGCGCGCCACAAGCCTGGCGCGCTATTTGCCAGCAGAAGGAATCCAGCTCGACGTGATTACCGCTCGCAATGCTTCTGCCGTCGGGACTGACTCCACGCTTCTCTCGGAGGTCCCTGCGGAAGTCAATATTCACCGCACCGTCACGCTCGATGTTCCCTTCGGAGTCAAGAAACGGATCAAGAAGCTGATCACCCGAGGAGCAATGTCTGAAGGTAAGGCGGCCGCTGGCACCCCAGCCGGCAAGGTGAGTTTTCTCAAGAGGATTCTGCAGGATATTCTGCTGCCCGACCCGCAGGTGACGTGGCTTCCGGTGCTGACATACACCGTTCGTCGCATCGTCAAGGAGCGGAACATTGACCTCGTTTTGATCACTGTGCCGCCTTTTTCCAGTGTTCTGCTGGTTGAGAAGCTCCGGAGGCAATTTCCTCACCTAGCTGTCGTGGTTGACTTCCGCGATGAGTGGCTGTCAACTACGATCGACCTGGTCAGCTTCAGCCGCAGCGAGCGGGCTTTCCAGGTGGCCCGCGACGCTGAAGCGAGCGCCGTGAAAAACGCCAGCGCCGTTGTCGCAGTTACCGAGGCTGCGCGCCGCGAAATTCGCGCCCGTTATCCGCTGGAGCCTGAAAGCAAGTTTCAACTTATCCCCAACGGATTCGACGGCGCCCGACTGGGTGACGCCGTTTCCTCGTCAAAGCCGCGGTCCAGCGATAGGATCCTGGTCTCCTACATCGGCAGCATCTATAGCTCGACGGAACCGACTACGCTGGTTGAAGCCGTGCAATCGCTGCCGCCTGAGGTGAAGTCCTGCTTCAAGCTCCGCTTCATTGGCCACATCGAAGAGCCTCGCTTCCGCGAAGCGCTTCTGCAACTGGGCGAAATGGTGGAACTCAAGGGATACCTGCCGCAACACGAAGCTCTGGCTGCGATAAACGAGACCGACTACGTCCTGTTGATCAGCCACGATCGCCTGAACATTTCGGCCAAGTTTTACGATTACATCGGCTCAGGCAAGCCCATCCTCGGCTGCGTCCATCCCGAGGGCGACGTGCGCCGCCTGCTTGAAGAACTGCGGGCCGGATGGTGGGCGGGCAGTCGCGATGTCGAAGGCATCCGCCAGCTTTTCCTCGACGCTGCAGTCCGCGGCAGTTTACTGCCCGGTGAGTTTCATCCCGATAACGAGAAGATCGCGCAGTATGAACGCAAGGTTCTTGCGCAGAGCTACGCCGCTCTCCTGCATGCCATCGGAAGCAGACAGCACGAGTGCGACCAAAAAGCGCCGGTCGCCAAGCCCGCGTGAACAGGAAAATTGCGATGCGCAAGATCACGGTCGTCAAGCGTTATTTCCCCGGGTCGGCGGAGTCGTGGCATGGCCGGTCTGCCTATCGGACGGTGCTTCGACGGCCTTGAGCTGCTCATCGTGGAGATCGATGGGATCGTTTTCGCAGATCCTCGCACCCTGGAGGCGATTCTGAGCGAATCGCAGTCCGCCACCTGACAGGCGGTGGCGTAGTAACATCAATCCAACCGCCGCGGGCGACTTTCAACTAAGCGCGATATCCCGCGGGAGGCAGCGAAGGAGAGACTAACAGTCGATGCCGAATCCAGTTTCCATCTGTGTAATCGGGTCCGGATATGTGGGACTCGTTGCGGCAGTTTGCTTTGCCGAAATGGGCCATCAAGTTATCTGCGTGGACAATGACGAGGCCAGAGTGCGGACCCTGTGCGAAGGCGGCGTACCTATTTTCGAGCAACACCTGCCCGAGTTGTTGGCCCGGCACCGGGACCGGGGCGTGGAGTTCACCACCAGGCTGCGCGAGGCCGTTGAACGGAGCGCGGCCATTTTCATCGCCGTGGGCACGCCGCAGGGCGACACCGGTGCAGCCGACCTCTCCTACGTGGAATCTGTCGTCTCTGAGATTGCCCACGCCATTACCAGCTACAAGGTGATCGTGGAGAAGAGCACGGTTCCCGTCTACACCAACGATTGGATACGCCGGGTGCTGTGCCTGCATGGCGTGGATCCCAAGAGCTTTGACGTAGTATCGAACCCCGAGTTCCTGCGCGAGGGCACAGCGATCAGCGACTTCCTGCATCCCGACCGCATCGTGGTGGGGGTGGGCAACGAGCGCTCCGCGGAAGTGCTGCGGCGCATCTACGAGCCGCTCACAGGGGGCAGTTATTACGCCCAACCTGGCGCTTTGCCGGGGCCTTGCAGCGCCTCCCATCCGGCCCGGCTGCTGCTCACCTCGGCACAGAGCGCGGAGATTATCAAGCACGCCGCCAATGCCTTTCTGGCGCTGAAGATCTCCTTCATCAATGCGGTGTCGAACCTGGCCGAGGCTGTGGAGGCGGACATCGAGGACATCGCCGCCGGGATGGGCATGGACAGCCGCATCGGTCCCAAGTTTCTTCGCGCCGGCTTGGGCTACGGCGGTTCCTGCTTCCCCAAGGACGTGGCCGCGTTTCACTGGGTGGCGCAGCAGCAGGGCGTGGACTTTAAACTTCTCCAACTCCTCCAGGAGATCCGCAAGATCAACGAAAACCAAAAGGAGATCTTCTTCAAAAAAGTACTCGCGGCGCTGTGGACCCTGCGCGGCAAACGGCTGGCGGTGTTGGGCCTCTCCTACAAGGGCGAAACAGACGATATTCGCGAGTCTCCTGCCATCGAAATCATCAGGAAACTGCTGAAGGAGGGCGCGACGGTCGCGGCTTACGATCCGGCGGCCATCGAGCGTGCTAAGACAGTACTTCCACCCTCGGAGAATCTGAGTTATGCCGGGGATCTCTATGATGCTTCCAAGGGCGCCGACGCGGTGCTGATCCTGACCGACTGGCATGAGTTTGCCGGAATCGACTTAGCGCGGCTCAAGCAGACGGTTCACTTTCCCATCGTGATTGATGGCCGCAATCTTTACAAGCCGCAGGAGATGCTTGACCACGGCTTTATCTATGTCAGCATGGGAAGGCCGACGAGGTACGTGCCGCAACTAGGCAAGCCACGTCAAATCGTACTGTAGTCATGACTGCGGTCCTGTGAGAATGGGCGATTGATTCGCATGTGATTGCAAGATAATCGGTTAGATAGCATCTGTCGTGCCGCGATTGGAAATGTGCGTGGACTGTTGGATGCCTGGGTGCAGTTTCGGAGATCCGTGCCGAGAGAATGAAGCGCATGTTCGGAATTGAGACTGTGACCAGCGTCCTTACCGGGGTCGATGTGGATTACTCTGCGTCCCGCGGCGCCGCTCCTCCTACGTCGGACATCGTCCTGGCCGACGATCCCGGCGCCTTTGCCGGGGCATGCATTAACCTGCTTTCCCACGATGAAGCGCGGCGCTCTATCGCGCATAACGCGCTGGGGCGCGCGCAAAGCGAATTCTCATGGGACGCTGTTAGCCGGGAGTTCGAGGCAATCCTCGAGGACAACCGAATTCATTACAATTCAGTTATCTCGCAGGTTGAACGATGAAGATCGCGGTCGTCACCCGGTATTTTCCAAGCTCGGCGGAGCCCTGGCAGGGGCGCTCGGCCTATCAGACGCTGCGCGTGCTTGCCCGCCAGGCCGATGTGCGGGTCTTCTTTCCCAACGCAAGTTATCCCTCTTTGCTCAAGCCGCGCAGCCGGAGTTACGACAAGCTTGACGCTTCCGGAGCCCGCCGGATGTGAAGGCGAGCTACTACGACTATCCCGCGCTGCCGCTGGTCTCCCGGCCGTTCAACGGCTGGATGGCCGCCCGTGCGCTTCTGCCTCACGTGCGCAGCTTTGCGCCCGATCTTATCTTCAGTTGCTTTCTCTATCCCGATGGTTATGCCGCTCTCAAAATCGGCAAAGCCCTCTCGGTTCCGGTCGTCGCCAGAGCATTGGCTCCGACATCAACCGGATCGGCGATCCCATCTCGGCCATGCACACGCGCACCGTTCTGCGCGAAGCCGATTTTCTGGTCACAGTGAGCGGCGATCTGCGTGAAAAGGCCGTGGCCATGGGCGCCGCGCCGGAGAAGAGCCGCGCCATCGTCAATGGTTGCGATCTCTCCGTCTTCCATGTCAGGGACCGTCTTGAGGCGAGGCAGAAGCTTGCGCATCGACCCGGCCGCCGAGGCCGTCGTTTACATTGGGCGCATGGACGTGAAGAAAGGCCTGCGTGAACTGGTCGAAGCGGCGGCTTCGCTGCATTCTGAGCGCCCCAATCTGCAGGTGTATATGGTCGGCGAGGGTCCGGACAGGCCGATGATCCAGAACGCCATTCATGCCAACAAAGCCGCCGGCTACATCCACGCGCTGCCCGGTTGCGCCTTCGACGACGTTGCCGTCTGGATGGCGGCGGCCGATCTGGTCACCCTGCCGAGTTATATGGAAGGTTGCCCCAACGTCGTGCTGGAGGCGCTGGCTTGCGGCCGGCCTGTAGTGGCCACCAATGTCGGCGGCATCCCTGAGATCATGAGCGACGCCTGCGGACGGCTGGTGCCCCCTCGCGACCCGGCCGCGCTGGCTCAGGCCCTTGCATCGGTCCTTGACAGAACCTGGGACGCCAACGGCCATCTCTGCAAGCCGGAGCCGTAGCTGGAATGCGGTTGCGGCAGAGCTGCTCGAGCTCTTCGAATCGCTTCTGTCCACCCGCCGGGCGGTGATAAATGCCCCTTAACATGCCAGAAGGCAGGTCGGGGCGTTTGCGCAATGCGGCCCGCATCCTTGGCCGATGGTTCAACCGTGTGCTCGCGGTCATCGGACTCATCACGGTCCTGGTGATCTCGACTCCCGTGGTCTCGTGGTGGGCGCTGGCCTACACCGGCCCTATCGAGCGGCCCAAGGGCGACGTTCTCATCCTTCTCAGTGCGGCAGGCGACGACAGAGGCGGCATTTCTTATTCATCATACTGGCGCGCGCGCTATGCTCTGCTTGCCTGGCAAACCGGGGGCTTCAAGAAGATCGTGATCAGCGGCGGCGGCGGACCTGGCATCCTCAACTTCCTGGTAGCCTACGGCGTTCCCCGCGAAGCCATGCTGGCCGAATGGCAATCTACCAGCACCCGCGAAAGCGGAATCGCGGTGGCACGCCTGACCAGAGACCTAACCGGCAAGAAGGTTCTGCTCACCAGCGACTTTCACATGTACCGGGCGATTCGCGTCTTCCGCAAACTCGGCATCGATGTGGCACCAATGGCAGCCCCGGATGCGGTTCAAACCTCCCAGCATTGGAGCGGGCGTTTCCCAGCCTTCGAGACCATGCTGATCGAGTCTGCCAAGATCGCCTACTACAGCCTCCGCGGCTGGATGTAGGTACGATTTGCCTACCTGCAAACGACCCGCTTCGACATCGCCCAGTGTTCGGCCAATCGATGCCCGTGGTCTTTGCCAGACGCTTGCCTGCATATATCAGCGGGCCCATCGAAACCTATATCAATATCCAGCTCCAGACACTTATGCCAATGTCCTCGCACGCACCATCGACTTCATGCCGATTCAAATCGTGACCGTCTACGATCGGTTAGACTTCGCATCCGAAGACCTTGTCTTCCGCGGTCTGCTTGAAAGCGCGTGGACTTCCGATTCCTGCAGCTTATAGAGGAGCGACCTGTAGCTGATATTCAGCCATTTGGCCGTCTTCCGCCGGCTCCAGCCATTGGCCTGCAGCACCTTCAGAATGATCTCTCTCTCCAGACCTCGCGTGGCGGCCTTCGTAATCTGCTTCAAGGAGATGGGGTTGGCCAGATCGATCTCGGGAACTATCCCGGCGGGGCTGACCGGAACCAGATCCGCGGCCAGAGCCTCTTCATCGCCCATCAGGACGTAGCTGCGAATCATGTTCTCCAGTTGACGGATGTTGCCGGGCCAGTTGTATCGCTGCATCATGCGCATTATTTCGCGCGAAAGCGGCTTCGGCTCGAAACGATAGGCTTTCGAATGCAGATCGAGAAAGTAGTCGATCAGCATAGGCAAATCCGCAGCCCGTTGACGCAGCGGCGGCAAATCGATGGTCACTGCATTGATGCGGAAAAAAAAGTCCAGCCGGAAGCTTCCATTCTCGGTCTGTTGGCGAAGATTTCCATTGGCCGCGCAGACAAGCCGCGTATTGACTTTTCTCGACTCCTGCGCTCCCACGCGCATAAAGCTACCATCCTGCAGCACTTGCAGTAACTTGGCCTGAACAGACAATTCCAGGCCGCCGACTTCATCGAGAAACAGGGTTCCCATATGAGCGAGTTCCACGCGGCCGCGCTTGGTTGCATTCGCCCCGGTAAACGCTCCCTCTTCATAGCCAAACAGCTCCGACTCGATCAGGGCGTGTGGGATTGCCGGGCAGGCCACCTTGACCCAGGGACCGTTCGAGCGATTAGAGCGGACGTGCAGCAACCTGGCAAAAATATCCTTGCCTGTCCCGCTCTCACCCTGCAACAGGACCGGTACGGTCGTATCCGCAACCCGCTCCAGTTTGTTCGCGAGCAGCCGCCATCAGGGATGATTGCCCGAAGATCACATCTATCGGTGGCAGTTCGCGAATATCGACAAACTGGGAGGCGCGCGCCAGAGGCATTCTCTGTCCATTTCAGAGGGAGGTGTCTTCTTGCTTGCTTGCAACTTCCGGACCAGACTAATCCGTTTACGGGCAATAGATATCACACAAAAGTAACCTTTTTACCTGCTCTAAGGTGATCTTGCGCGGCTTTTCCTCAATCGTGTGCGATGTATTGACTCAGATTGTGTAAATCCTCGCACAAATAGCGAAAAAATTTACCACTTGCGATGGTAAGATGTTGTTTCACGGCTTCAGGTTTGGGCGCCCCGTTCTCTCTCATGAGATGATCCGCACCCCGGCGTTTTTTCGGCAGCCCGCAACAAATCGCGATACGGATTGTTCAAGCTTCGTGATCCTGGGCCTCGGCGCTGGGAACGGAACTTGTCCCGGATTCTCTTGGCAGGTGCGGGAGGAACAGGGATGGCAGGCCAGCAAAGGGGAGCGTCAGTGAAGGCTCAGGGCAAGCGCGGCCCGCATATCGTCGTTCTCGATGGTGATCCCGCAATCCTGGATTATGTCTACGAGCATTCTCGCGGACCGCTTCCAGGTGAGCCTTTTTACCGAGGCCGCGGAGCTGAACCAGAGCCTCAACGGATCTGCCGCGCCTGACCTGCTGCTGATGGACTGGAACATTGTCGAAGACGAAACCGAGGAGAACGCGCTCGGCCTGCTGGCAAAGACTCACGCCGCCAAACCATCTCTTCCGATCATCATGTTCGCCTGTTCGGCCGATCTGAAGGAAGTGGTGGCAGCCACCCGCATGGGTGCCTCAGACGTGATCCTGAAGCCTTTTAGAAAAAGCGACATTGACACTGCCGTGGAGCAGTGCCTCAAGAAATCGGGCAAGCAGCCGGCCGACGGCGAGGTGGAAGAAATCCCCCTTGATGAGAACACCTCCTTTGTCAGATCCAGCAAGCGCATGAAGGAGATCGAGTCCCAATGCGCGCTGGTGGCGCGAGCCGACATCCCGGTCCTTATCCTCGGAGAGAGCGGCACCGGCAAGGAAGTCGCGGCCATGTTGATTCACAAGATGTCCGCCCGCAGCCAGCGCAGCTTCCTGAAGGTGAATTGCGCGGCCATGCCTGCCGATCTGCTCGAGAGCGAACTCTTCGGTTATGAGCAGGGCGCCTTTACCGGCGCTGTCAAGTCCAAGCCCGGCAAATTTGAGATCTGCAATAACGGCACCATCTTGTTGGACGAGATTGCCGAAATGCCCACCGTTTTACAGGCCAAGCTCTTGCAGGTTCTTCAGGACGGGAGCTTTTCACGCCTGGGCAGCCGGAACAGCGTCAAGGTCGATGTACGCGTGATTGCCGCGACAAACATTGACATCAAGGCGGCCATTGCCCAAAAGACATTTCGAGAGGACCTTTACTACCGTCTGAATGGATTCACCCTGAAGATGCCCCCGCTGCGTGAACGCATTGAGGAGATTCCTGTCCTGTCCCAGCACTTCATGCGCAAAGTCGCGACAAAGTACGAGTGCGAACCCTTGCCCATTTCCCCGGCCCTTATGCAGGCTCTCACCAGCTACTCATGGCCAGGCAATCTTCGTGAGTTGGAGAACACGATCAAGCGTTACCTTGTACTCGCCGACGAGCAGACAATCATGGACGAACTGAATCCCTGGCAGCGTGCGGGATCGTCAGGATCTAGCGGGGAAGGCACAAATGATCACAAGAGCCTGAAGCATCTGGTGCGGAACCTGAAGGGCGGAGCTGAAGCGGCCGCGATCGCCCAGTCGCTTGAGGTTTCAGGGTGGAACCGAAAGCTGGCGGCAAGCGACCTGCAGATCAGCTACAAGGCTCTGCTGTACAAGATCAAGCAGTACAACCTAAGCCCCCCGCCACGAAAGCGACAACCCTTGATCGAGAAAGAGTCCGGTCTTGATCGGGCACAGAGCGCGTGAACCTGCACGCGAATGCGCCATTCGTCCAGGCCGGAAACGATCGTGCTCCGGTTCGGAACCGGGACGGTCCGGCTCCCCTGAGATTATCGGCTTGAATCGCAGCGGAAAAACTGCCAAGTCATTCTGACCATCCACCTCATGGGTTAGTTGGATTGCAATTGGGGGACTCTCTGCCCCATTCACTCGTTGCTCTTGCCTTGGGCGTTTGCACGCTCCGAGCGGCGAGGGTTGCTGCGAAGGTGACGCCGGAATGACACGAAGCCGGGATTGGCATCATTACAACCGATTCAGTATCATGAATATAAGTCTCTGCTGCTCAGTCGAGCGGCCTGTTTAAACTTACCAAGAGACTTCGCCGGCTGATCATCGAGATAAGTGCAACCTGGCCGGAAAAGGGCCACCTGGAATCTCCGACCCAATTCGAAACAGAAAAGCTGCCGGGTGACGCTTCTCACAGATCACTTGATTTGGATCGGGCTAGACTGCGTGCAGGTGACATTCCGCCCCATCTAAAAAGTCTCGCTGTCCTTGAGGCCTGCAAATATAGCTTGTGTGGTCTGTTACCAACGTGGCACGGACCTAGCACGAAACTGGGATTGGCATGTATACAACTTATTCAGGATCATAAGGATACGTCGCCGCTACACGGTTAAGTAGATTGCTTGAGCCACGTGAGAAAGCTCGCCAATTCATGATCGAGACGAATCCAACCAAGTCGGAAAAGGTAGTGATCCAATTCGGCACCAGGGTCATCAAAGGTCACCTGGAGTCCCCGGCTTGGAACACAATCGAAGAGCTGTTGAGCAGCGCTCCGCAGAGCTCGCCCGAGACCTTCCGGATACGCCGTCTCGATTCGGATGTTGTTGAGGAGATCTCACTCAAGGATGTCAAGGCCGTCTTCTATGTAAACAGCTTCGATGGAAACCCGGTTCGCAATCATCTCAACTTTCATACTCGGGCACCCATCGTCCATGGAATCTGGATGCGATTCCAATTCCTGGATGGAGAGGTCATGGAGGGAATCGTATACAACTCCATTCGCTATCTGGTCGACCCGGGATTCTTCGTGCTGCCAACCGATCCCGGAAGCAACAACAAGCTCGTTTACGTGGTAAAGAGCTGGCTGGTTGACCACCGCATACTCGGTTTGCGCAAGCTTTAGAGACTGTTGTTTATTTACTCTAGGCGGGCGAGAAGGCCTCCCGGAGAATTGAATAATCCAGAATCTCCGCAGCTACCCCTGCCCCTGTCAAATTCCTCGAAGTTATTTCCTTGCGAACCAGCCTGCCCCGACATCGAATCCGGCAACTGCTTGAAAGCGTAATCTCCGCCGGAAGTTCAACCAGGAATTCAAAGTCGCGATCGATCAGTCCACTGTCGGTTAACGATAGATAGAAATACACGCCCCGGTTGCTCAGGTCCCGCGTATAAGCCTGGATCTCGCTGTCTCCCGCGAGAATGGTGAGGGGTGCACTGATCCTGAAGCGCTGGCTTCCCCTCCGGTCGTTTGCCGCTGTGAATTCTTCCGTCATGAGCGCTGCTTCATTCAAAATGCCGCCGTCTGCCGTCGCCTGTGCTCTAAAGCGCAATTGCGCGACCTGCGAAACCTGAACGTCCTTCGGAGTCGTTGCGCGAAAGTATCGTCGACGCTTACCAGCACAGCTTTGGCCGATTGACACGCAACCTACAATGCAATTTCAATGCCAAACCATTCTCACTGAAAACGTTGAAATAATGAGGTTTCCCAGATGCCAACATGCAATTCCTTGCATACCATGTGGGTAGAAGTAGGACACCCCAGTCTGCTTGCCTTCACCACCAACCTATCCATTCCCTTCGGTCGAGATTGAATTCTGAACCAAGCGGACAAGTGAGGCCCATTCAACTACCTCGGTATCCTGACGGGCCGAAACAAAAATAGGATCATGCAAGAATGGAAAGCAAAAAACACCTCCTATTCTTCCATGACCCAGGTTGCAGCGAGCCCCAGCAATGATTCGCCACGCTGCTCGAACAATTCGACCGATCCAAAATGCCTGTCCGGTCAATTCGCGCCGTTGAGGAATGACCACGCGCTCAAGATCCGGTTGGCCGCTTTGCGCCCCTCCGAAACAGGATCAACGCCAGGAAAAGAAGGCCGGTGCCAAGCAGGAACAATGATCCAGGCTCCGGCGTCTGAGCAAGAGTTGCGGTCGCTGTTGCCAACTCGCTTTTGCCTTTAGGTATCCCACTGTTGACGTGGTAGCCGCCTTTGTCGGCAAAAGAGAAGTGCCCGCTGCCTGCAGCGCTGGTTCCGCTGCTGCCCCCGAAGCTGCGAGAGAAGAGATTCAGTTCGTAGCCACTGACATCAACCAGTATGCTGCCCGAGTCCTGAATCCTATTCCCGGAATTTCCCGGGTAGAGCAGATTGTCGAAAATGAACCCACCATCCCCGGACAGCGCCGGACTGTTCGACCCGAAGCCGGTGTTGAACCCCTCGAGTACCATAGGACCGAAGTTAGCCGGTGTCACGCTGCCAGACATCAAGGTTCCAGACCGGCCAGTGATCGCATAGTCGCGGTCTTCAGCGACGCCATTCGCAAAACCTGCAGGGCCGGCATCAAATGTGTGTTGGGAGGTGAAGTTTGCCCCGCTGACCTTGTAACCGAAGGAGTCTGCAAATGCAGAAGGGGTAATCGCAAAGGCAATTGTCAATGCGAGTGACGCACACAAGTGCTTCTTCATCTTTCCCCCGATCTAGCGGTTCTGAACGGCCCCAGAGCCTGAACCGCTTGCAAACTCCCACCATGGACCGGATGCCGGCCTCGATGGTTCCCCCCTTTCATGTGCAAGTTACATGCCAAACAAATGTTATGCAGATTCAATAACTTAGGCTTCTGATGGTTATATGATGTGCAATACTTTGCATACCTTTTTACCAGAAAGATTCTCTGTTCGTTCGAATTGTTCCAGCAGTTCCAATTGGGAAATGGAATTATCGGAAGAATGGAGTCAAAGCGCCCGGGCGCCGGGCTTCGGGGATGACCTTCCTCGCGTGGGCCATGTTGCGCCAGACCGATGGATGGACAAATGCCTACGCGTGATGACTGTACTAGAGCCTGTTATGAACGATGGGGCAGGCAGCCTCTCGCCACTTTTCATTTTGGGGAGCATAACCCGCCCAACCTTGAAGTCAAAATCCAGCCAGCGCAGCCCCAGAGTCTCGCCGCGCCGTTCTGTAGTCTATTCTTCCCTGGCGTTCTCAATAGGTGTTTTTATGGGAGTATTTCCGTGGAAGGGCGAAGGCAGAAAGCAGCAAAAGACTCCAGGCAATGGGGCGCGTTCGACCGAACTTCTCAAGAATCCTTATCAACAGGAAGGAATCTCGCAAGGATGGATTCACGCCGGATAAACACAGCCGGAATTTGAAGAGCTGCAAATAATACCAGCGCCTGCGGGAAATTTATGATTCTGAACGCGACCGGCAGCAAGCACGCGGTGAACACGATGAGGCAAAAGTCACCGGCAAAACGCTGCCGGCCGACATCGCTGAGCCGCCCTTTCACGCTGATCATCCACAGCACGCAAAGAAGCGCCGAGCCGGCATCCAATGCAACTTGAAAGGCCCATGTCCTGTCCCCGCCGCCTACGTCGCCCCTCAATAGATGCAGTACGTACCACAGGCCAGCGATCAACAAGGTATAGACCGCGAACTCAAAACCTGCGAGCGGTGAGGCTTGTCCTACAGGCTTGTTCTCATGCACTACGGGCGAACTGGATGCTTGATGCCGGCCGGCGCTCAGGGGTTGCTGGTCCGCCAGCATTGCGCGGCTTGAAAAGAAGATAGTGGGGATTTGAAGAACGACAAACGACGCAAGTGCAACGTGGAGACTGACCTTCCCGAAGAAAACCGGCAAGAAGCACGCGCCGGGCAGAATCAGGCAGTAAGGGATTGAAACCCAACGCGGCAATCCGGCATCCATCACGCGGCCTTCCACGCTGTAAATCCAAATAAGAGCAGGGAGAACAAGACCGATGCGCATCTCCCACAACGCAACCACTGGGCCTGTGTTTTGCGCCAGATGGAACAACGCGATGAAAAGGGCCGCAACCAGCAAGACCCGCAGCAGAAACTGGAAACGCCCGACCGGACTGTTGTAATCGGAGCCGGGACAGCCTGGCGCATCCGCCTGACCGCCGCCTGGGGCCGGCGACCGAGCAGAGGCTGGTTTGCTTGGGAACAGCACCGACGGAAACTGGAGAGCGACAAAGAACGTTAGCGTCTGCGGAACATCCAAATGCTTGAGTACATGCACTCCAAAACAGGCAGCAAAGACGAGCAGAAAGTATGGCCAGAAACACCAGCGCGGAAATCCGGCATCGACCAGGCGGCGCTCCAGGCTCCTGATCCAGAACACACCCAAAAGCACGAGGCCACATTCAATGGCAATCGCCACGTGTCTGCTATCCGGGTGGGATTGCTGCAGGCGAAGAGCAACCCCGCATAGAACCGCAACGGACGCCGAGGACAGCAAAAACGTCAAGCGCCCAATTTGCTTGCACAAGGCTGAGTTAGACAACGGCTTGCTCCTTCCCCTGCCAAAAAGCCGGACCCCTTGGTTGGAATCGATCAGTATCTTTGAGAATCAACAAGACCAGCATAAACCGTGACGCCAATCGCCGATTGAGCCGGCCGACTCCATGGCCGCCACAGCTTGGAATGCTATTCGCTCCCAGAAATGCAATGCGCACGCGGACAGCTCGTTGGTGAGGACGGCCTGCGAAGCTCCAGAATTCAAGCAGGAAGACGCGCCGATGCCGCAGGTCTCGGTGAAGCCCACAATGTTCCGATGATTGAGCAGTACGTAGAGCAGCAACTTCTCAGCGGGCCTTCATGAACCTCCATGGTCCTCGGCCGCCGGCAGAATATCGTTCTCGCGAGCCATCCAGACGTAGAGGGTGGGCATCAGGAAGATGCCAATCACCAGGTTTGCAAGCAGGCCGCCGACGATGACAATAGCGAACGGCCGCTGCGAGTCAGAACCGATGGCGTGAGAGAGCGCCGCGGGAAGCAATCCCAGCGTGGCGACAAGCATGGTCATCATGACGGGACGCAGGCGTTGAACCGAACCCTCGACAGCGGCTTCGATGACGTGTTCCTCGCTGAAGCCCTCCGACGCCATGCGCCGGGCGCGCAACTGGTTGATGAACTCGATCATGATGACGCCTGTCTCCACCGAGACCCCAAACAGCGCCAGGAATCCGACCGCGGAAGAGACTGAGAAATTGGTGTGGGTTAGGAAGAGCGCCAGCGGGCCGCCAATTGAGGCCATGATGACAGAGACCAGCACGAGCACGGACCACTTATAGGATCGGAACATGGTGTAGAGGATGAGGAAGATGGCCAGCACGGTGATGGGAATGACCAGCGCCATTCGCTTGTCGGCGCGCTTCTGGCTTGCGTATTCGCCGGCCCACTCCAAGTGATAACCGGAGGGCAGACTCACGTTGTGCTCGACCTTGCTGATGGCCTCTTCCACAGTCGAGCCCAGGTCGCGGCCGCGGACCGAGTACTTGATGGCGATGTAACGCTGGCCTCCCTCGCGATTGATCTGCTCCGCGCCGTCGTCGGTGGTGATTTTGGTCAGTTGCGCCAGAGAAACGCGCTCCCCTGAAGGCGCCAGCAGGCGCACATTCTCGATGGCCTCCCGGGTGTCTCGATACTGCTTCTGATAACGCAGTGTCACATCGTAACGCGCCTCGCCCTGTTGTACCTGGGTTAAAGCGTTTGAGCCGATCGCGGTCTGGAGTGCGTCCTGAATGTCCGCCACGTTGATGCCCCACCGTGCCGCGGCCTCGCGATCCACCGTGAAGTTGAGGTTTGGCTGACCAACGATGCGGAAGATGCCCAGGTCCTCGAATGCCCTGGACGTTGGCCATTTGCGCCTGAATGAGCTCAGCCGTATGTTCCAGCGTGCGCAGATTGTCGCCGTAAAGCTTTACGGCCAGTTCGCCCTTGACGCCGGAAACAGCCTCTTCCATGTTGTCGGAGATGGGTTGGGAGTAGTTCCAGATGACGCCGGGAAACTTCTCCAATTGCTTGTCCATGGCGGCGATCAGTGCTTCCTTGTTCTGATGGAAGACGGGACGCCACTGCTCTTTTCGTCTTCAAATCGACAAAGTACTCGGTGTTGAAGAATCCGGTGGTGTCGTTGCCGTCGTCGGGACGGCCGGTCTGGCTGACGACCTGCGTGACCTCTGGAAACGAGGCCATGCACAATCCGGCCTTGTTGGTGAAGTCGATGCTGGCGGTGGGGCCTTCGCTGGGGGGCAGCGTTCCGCGCACCCAGATTGAGCCTTCGTCCAGGTGGGGCAGGAACTCCGAGCCGATGGGCCCGCCGAAGGACAGATAAATGGCCATAAGGAACAGCGCGAAGGAGATGCCCAGCGTGATATTGCGATGCAGATGGCCGTGCGGACCGCGGAGCGATAGTGCCCGGTGAGCCACTGCATCATGGGGTTCTGCCACTCTTTTGCGCCTCTGCTGAAGACGATGCTCGCCATGACCGGAGCCACGAGCATGGCGAAGACCGAGCGCGCCGAGCAGTGCGAAGGTGACGGTCCAGGCCATGGGCTTGAACAGCCGGCCCTCGACGGCCTGCAGGGTGAAGATGGGCAGATAGGAGGCGATGATGATGCCGCGGGCAAAGAAGACCGGCCGCTGCACCTCGTGCGCGGCTTCGCGGATCTTCTGCGCCGGAGTGCGAGGGTCGTCTTTGAGCGTAAGATGCCGGACCATGTTCTCGATCATCACCACCGAGCCGTCGACCACCATGCCGAAATCCAGCGCGCCCAGCGAAAGCAAGTTGGCGGGAATGTGGCTCAGGTCGAGGCAGATGGAGGCGAACAGCAGCGCGAAGGGAATGGTGAGCGCGACGATAATGGCGCCGCGAACGTTGCCCAGAAAAAGAAAGAGAATGATGGAGACAAGAATGACGCCCGCGGTCAGGTTGTCGCTCAACGGTGTCGACGGTGAACTTGACCAGATCGGAGCGGTCGAGGAAAGGAACGATTTTTACGCCTTTGGGCAGGATGTCCGTCTGTTGAGCTTGCTTGACTTCGTCGTGAATGCCCTGCAGGACAGGATCGGAGTCGTCGCCCTTTTGCAGCAGTACGATGCCTTCGACGGTGTCGGGGTTGTCGACGATCGGTTCCGTCCGGGCGATGGGTGGCGCTGGCCGATCTGCCCGAGCCGAATCTTTGGTCCCTGCGCAACAGTGGCGATGTCCTTGATCTTGATGGCCGCGCCGTTCTGGGTCTTGACTACGGTGTTTTCGATGTCCTGCACGCTGGTGTAAAGGCCCAGCGACTGCACGTTGATCTGCTGCGCGCCCTGCTCAATGAAGCTGCCGCCGCCATTGGTGTTGTTGTTGGCGATCTGCTGCTCGACCTGGCTGATTGCAAGGCCGTAAGCGACCAGCTTCTCCGGGGTCGAGCCTGATCTGGTACTCCTTGGTCGGGCCGCCGAAGCTGGATACATCCACCACGCCGGTGACGCCCTTGAAAGACTTTTCCAGCAGTCCAGTCTTCGAGCGATTTTTTCTCCATCACGTCGTAGGCGGGATTGGTGCTTTCGAGGGTGTACCAGTAGATCTGGCCGACCGGGCTCCAGTCGGTGCCCATCTGCGGAACCAGATTGGCCGGCAGGCTGACCTGGCTGAGCCGCTCCAGCACGTGCTCGCGGTTCATGTCGCTGGTGGAGTCGTCATCGAAGATCAGCATGAGGCTGGAGAGGCCGGCCAGCGTGGTGGAGCGCAGATGCGTGAGGTGAGGAATGCCGGCCATCTGAATTTCGACCGGCACGGTGACCTGGCGCTCGATCTCCTCGGCGCTGCGGCCCGGCCACTGGGTGATGATCTGGACGTAGTTGTTGGCCACGTCGGGGTAGGCTTCGATGGGCAGGTTGCGGAAGCTGACAGATGCCCCAGGCGGTGAGCACCACCACTCCGCCGAGCACGAGCCAGCGGTTCTTGAGCGCGAAATCGACGAGTGCGCGAATCATCTACTGGTTCCCCGCGGTTTCAAGCAGCAGTGCATTGGTGACTACCTGCTGACCGGGCTCAAGGCCGGAGAGAATCTCCTGGCGGCTGCCGCTGAGCATTTGCCCGGCGCGAACCTCAGTGCGCCTGAACTGATTGCCTCCCGCCGGCACGAAGACCCAGTCGCGATCATGCAGGTGAAGAACGGCGTCGGCTGGAACCACGGCATGTGCCTCCTTCGTCCGGCTGGTAAAGGTAGCGGTCGCGAACATTCCCAGCCTGAGGAAGCCGGGATTGGCAACCTCGATGCGTACCTTGGCGGTGCGCAGCGAGGGATCGAGGATGGGGCCGATGTCGCTGACGCGGCCGGTGAGCGGGCGATCGGGATAGGCATTGATCCTGATCTTCGCTTCCTGGCCAAGCTGCAGCTTGGGAATATCGTTTTCGTAGACATCGCAGACGACCCAGACCCGGGAGAGATCGGCGATGGTAAAGGCGGTGGCCGAGCCGGAGAGGCTGACGCCCGCGGCCGCGGCGTCAGTCACATTCTGCGCAACGATGACTCCTGAAATGGGCGCGTAGACATTGACGATGCTGCTGGGGTGGTCCTTGTCTACGCCGAGAGTTTTCAATTGCTCTTCAGCCGCGGTCAGGTCGGCTTTGGCGTCCTTCTCAGTGTCCTCGGCCTGCTCCAGCATGGCCTGCGAGATGGCGCCGTGCTGAAACAGATCCTGAGCGCGGATGTAAGCCTTGTTGGCGAGCTGTTCGTCATTGGCGGCTTTGAGATAGCGTATCGAAGGCGTTGGTGATGTCGGGGCTTTGCACCTTCAGAAGCAATTGGCCTTTCTTCACGTTGTCGTCGAGGCGGGCTCTTGATGTCCACGACGCGGCCGTTGGCCAGCGAGATGACGGGAACCTCGCGGGAAACGTCGGGAAAGACCGCGCCGGTAGCATTCAGTTCGGCGGCCGATCTCAATTTTTTCGGCTGGGGCGAGCGGAAACTTGCTCACGTCGTTGTCGTCGATGGTGATCAGGTTCATGTCGGGAACCTGGATGACATGGGCGGGGGGCGGAGCGCCGTCGCCTTGCGTCTTGCTCTTGCAGCCGGACAAAAACAAGGGCAGCGATGCAACCAGAACATAGACCAGAAGAGCAGCAGGGGATTGCCTCAGAGAACTACTCGACGTCATTGGATTACCTCGCGTCCTACGGCAAGATTCAGTTGCCCGGCGGCAGTCAGATAGGCGCCGATCAGTTGCGCATAGGCTAGTTGCACCTGGCGGTAGTCGCTTTGCGCGTTGAGAAAGTCCATCAGCGACGCGCCGCCGTGCTCGTAGGCATAAGTGACCGTGTCGCGCACCCGCAGCGCCTGGTCCTTGTACTTCGCCTTGTAAGGCTTGAGCAGTTCGATGTTGCTCTCCACTTGCGCGTAGGCCGAGTCCACGTCGCTGAAGACCTGGGCGCGCGCCGCCTCGGTGGCCTGGTGGCTGCGGTCGATGTCGATCAGGGTGCGCTGTTTCTCGCCCTGGTTGCGGTCGAAGATGCGCAGAGGAACGCTCACGCTGACGCCCAGGGTCTGTATCCCATTGGGGTTATTGATTCGAGGGATTGTAGGTGTACCAGCCGCCGAAGGTCGGATCGGTGGAACCGTTGGCGATGGCCAGCTTGTGGTTGGTCTCAGACTGCTGAATGGTCTGCAGCGCCGCCTGCAGGTCGGGCCGCGCATCGAGCGCCATCTGGCGAAAATCATCGAGCGGGCTGAAGCGTGGCGGAGAAATCGAAGGGGCCGGTTACATCGAACTGCTCCACCGGCGTGCGATCGTTCAACAGTTGCAGGAGCTGGATTTTCGCGGTGCGCAGGTTGACGATGGCGGTCTGAATCTCCGACTTCGTATTGCACCCGCAACAGCTCGATGCGATCCAGATCGATCTGGGCGAGGTCGCCGGCCTTGAAACGGTCGCGGCTGATCGCGATGATGTTGTCGTAATACTCGAGGTCGGCCCTGGCCAGCTCAAGAACGGCCTTGGCCTCGAGGGTCTCGACGAAGGCCGCGCGCAGCGTGAACACCATATTGCGTTTCAGGTCCTCGTGTTCGCTGGCGGTAATGCGCGTGCCTTCCTTTGCGCTCTCCAGGCGCAATTCGCGCTTATGCTCCCGCTCGTGCAGGTAACTGAAGTTGGGCTGTTCGTAGGTGCCCTTCAAGGGAGTCCAGGCCCCAGCGTGCGGCGCGATCTGCGTGCCATCCGCCAATAAAGTGAATTGCGGGTTGGGACGAAAGTAAGCCGTGATCTCCTCGGCTTTCATTTCGTCGATGTTATCGGCATCGGCCTTGAGCGCAGGGTTGGAGATTTCAAACTTCGCCTTCACCTGATCCCAGGTGAGAGCTTGCTGCGCCGGGCAAGGTGCTGCCGCCAGGAAAATCAATGCAGCCACAACCGGCGCAGACCCTATGGGGAATATCTGCTTCATACGCATCCTTTACGCCTTTTGCGAACGGCGATTACAGGAATGAAGTGGGATAGAGCTTGAATGAAGGAAACGGAGCGATCAGGCCGCGGGAGGAGGCCGGTTCTGAATGGGACCAAGGGCGGGATTTTCGACTGCGGGCAACGCGAGCTTGAGCGGGGCGGTGAGACGTTGGAAGCCAAAATTCAACGCAGCGAGGATGGGCACGGGTAGAGCGGCGATTGCCGGAAAAACAGCGTGCGGGCAATAGGCCCTGTGGTCGCGACGCTGGCAGCTATCGGTTTCAGCCGGATTCTGGATGGACCACAAGTCATCGCTGACCGAAATCACCGGAAACAGGATGACGATGAGCATGACCAGCGCAATGAACGACATGTGCCGATCTGCGAGTGTGCGCCGCCCAAGCCTGAGCCAAAGGCACACACTGGCAATCGCCACCAGCGCCCAGACGGAATTGAAGAATAATTCCACGTTTAAGTTCGATTCTATATCAGGGTTAGACGGAGTTCACGATGGAAGCGTGTACAGGATTCAGGGTGCATTCCGTCCGAGGCGCACTACGCACATGACTCACCGCCGGTAATGACCGAGCCCAGCCCAACCTTGCTCCTCGGCGTTTACTGCGCGCGCCGGAAGCAGATGTTTTCCCCGTCCAGCCGGTATTCGGCCGAACAGACATCGCCGCCGCAGATCATCGTCTCCCCGGCATATAGCTGACGGCGCGTTATCAGTCCCAGCGTGCCGCAGCGCGGGCAGGACATGACGGCCACAAACGGATTCTGCGCATGACCCAGCTTGGCCTGGTTTTCCAGCACGAAGACCGTTCCGGGGTCCATTCTTTCGGGGATCCATTCTTCCAGAAACTGCAAGTCGGCTGACATCGTGCCCTCCGGTGGGTTGATGTAACCGAGCCGAGTCCGATTGTTTTGGGGCCGGCCCTTGTCGAACAACAGCAGGCTGCGAATGGCATTCCGAAACCTGTGAGGCTTCGGGATTGAATCAATATTGGAACGAGTGTTGCCGGGAACAGCCGCCCAAGTCAATCGGAATCGAATCCCGGTAGTGTCGAGTGGGATTCCTGGCTCGGGGCAGGCGATTTCCGTTGCCTACTGGGCCGCTCCGCGTTCGTTCCGGGCTCTGCGATCGGACAAGATCGTCGATCGCCTTGTAGGTTTCCTCGTTGCGCAGGATAGCCTCGACGTACTCGCGTGTCTGGGTGAATGGAATGGACTCTACAAACTCATCCATGCCATGGTAGGGCCCGGCCGCCTCCCAGTCCACCACCCGGTTGTCGCCGGCGTTGTAGGCTGCCAGGGCGTACTCCTGCACTCCGCCGAAGCGGTCCAGCATCTGGCGCAGATAGCGGGTTCCCAGGCGGATGTTGGTCTCCGGATCAAGCAGTTGAAAGGTCTGAAAGTGATTCATCCCCTCTTGCTGGCCATCGCCTTGCCCACCGCGGGCAGCAACTGCATCAGGCCCCAGGCGTTGGCGTAGGAAACCACCGAAGGGTCGAACTCCGATTCCTGGCGAATCAGCGACGCCACCAGGTAGGGATCGAGATTGTTTTTCGCCGATTCGGCCTTGATCGTCTCCCACCAGGGCTCGGGAAACAAGAATCCGCCAGTAGACCAGCGGAATGGACTTGATGGGCGCCGAAGCTGCATACGGCAGCGCCCGCTTCAGCGCCCGCATGGCGCGAAAGGTCTCGCCATACGAGGCATAGATCTGCGCCTCGGCCAGCGCGCTCCATGAGGAAGAGTCGGGATCGGCGGCAATCTCCTGCGCGATGTATTCGTTCAAGCCCGCGTTGGCCAGCAGCCGCGCCCTGGCCAGGTGGGGGCTGTCAGGCGGAAAGCTCTCCACCAGCCGAGGCTCCGGCAGGGGCTGAAAGCGATCCAGTTGCGGCTCCTGCACGGGCTGTGTATTGCCCAGCGCCGCCAGCCTTGCCCGGGCCATCTGCGCATAAAAATAGTGCTGGTAGGCGCGGATGATGGCGCGATAGTTGGCCGCTGCCAGCGCTGGAGTGTGGTCCTCGGTCTCGTATAGGCGCCCCCGCCAGTAAAGCGCGCCCACCGTCTCTGTAGCCGCGGGATAAAGCTTGATCTGCTCGTCGAACAGGCGCGCGGCATCGCTGATAAAGCCCCTGCCGGTAGCTGAGCCAGCCCGCCCGCCAGTGCGCCGCCGCGGCGTTCTTGCTGCCCGGAAAGTGCGCAGCCAGGTACCTGTAGTATTCCGCCGCCGTCGGATAGTCCTTCTTCAGCAGATACATGTTGCCGCTTGAAAACAGCGCCTCGGCCAGCCACGGGCTGGCGGGAAACCTGGTCTCCATTCCGGCCACGATGCGCTGCTGCTCCGCCATGTCGCTGCGATCCCTGGCCAGCTCCATCAGCAGATAGAGCCGCCGCGCGCCGTTCTCGTCGTCGGTATCGGGCAGCGCCTCGGCCTGGGCCGGAGTCAGCCGCTTCAGCTTCAGGTCGCAGGCCGCCGCAGCCACGGCAAAGCCGTTGCGGTCTCCGGCGCTCGAGCGCGGGCGTGCGCAGCAGCGCGCGATATTGCTCGGCTGCCTCGCCATAGCGGCCGGCGTTGTAATAGGCATCGCCCAGGCTGCGCAGCTCGGCCGTGGTCAGGGTGGCCTCCGCGCCCATCTCCGTAAGCCTTGCCCGCGCAATCTCTGCATCCTGGCTCAGCGGATGGCCCAACAGCAGCTGCTTGAAAGTGCGCTCCGCCGCTGCTGTCTGGCCCAGCGCAAACTCTACCTGTCCCTGCGCAAGCTGAAAGCCGGTGCGGTCCTCGGCGGCCAGCCCCGCAGCCTGCGCCAGCACCTTCTGCGCCCCGGCGGCATTGTTCAGGGCCAGCAGCACGTTGGCCTCCAGCTCCGGCGCCTGCGCATCGAAGATGCTGTCCGGATAGCGGTCAATGAAGCCGCGCAGCAAGGCCTCGGCGGCAGCTTCGTCGCCCGCATCGTGGCTGGCCTGCGCGCCCAGAAAATCAGCGTAGTCGGCCAGCTCCTGGCCGGCCTGCCGCGCCAGGCGCAGGCTCGACTCGGCCTCAGCATAGCGCTTGTCCAGCAGATAAGCGTGGCCCAGCGCCAGGTAAGCCGCCGCGGCCGCCTCGCCGCTGTGCTTGCGCGCATATGCGGTCACGCCCGCGTAAGCCTCCGGGGTGCGCATCGTGGCCAGTTGCTGGGCCATCGGCCGCAGTTCGGTCGAGGCCACAAAAGCCTGCTTGATCCGTGCCGTTCGGGCCGCCCGCGCCGCGCGGCTGGCCCGGCTTGCGCGGCTTACCGGCTTGCGGCTCTTGGCAGTGGGCTTTTTCTTCGCCTGGCCGTCCCGGTCGCTTCAGCCTTTGCCTTCGTAGCCGATGAGCTCGCTGAGGGCGTAGTTGAGCCGGCTGAGGTCTGCCCGGCCACCGGCAGCACAACCATCAGGATGGAAAGAAGCCCAGCCAGGCATCGGGCCGCCGGCCGGGCAATGGAGACTGGGGAAGACGCTGCCCTCATATCTTCACTCTATTCCGCCTGGCCGCCTCCGTGTCGCGCGTGAACCACTGGGGTTACCGCAATCCCGGTGGATGGCGAACAAGACAGCTTTGCCCGTCCCACCTTCCACAACCCCGGTTTGGTTCCCTGCCCTGCCGTCCTTTACACTCTTCTTTTACCGGTCTTGTTTTCCCGGTCCGTTCACGCGGCGCCGACCGGCACACGATTTTCGCTACGATTTCCGCAACCACGCCCCATGACGACCATCCAATCGATTGCAGGAGAAAACGAGCAGCATCCCGACGTGGCCCTGGTCGAACGGGTCCGCGGCGGAGATGTCTCGGCCTACGATACGCTGGTCCGCAAGTACGAGCGGCAGCTCTTCCGGATTGCGCAGCACATCACGCAAAACCGCGAAGATGCCGAGGACGTGATGCAGGACGCGTTTCTGAAGGCGTACGAGAAGCTCGATCAGTTTCAGGGGAACTCGAAGTTTTACACATGGCTGGTTCGTATTGCGGTCAACGAAAGCCTGATGCGGCTGCGCAAGCGGCGCACCGGCAAGATGGTTTCGATCGACGAGGATATCGAGACCGAGGAAGGCAGCGTGCCTCGCGACCTGGCCGACTGGGCGCCCGATCCCGAGCAGAACTACAACCAGGCCGAACTGGCCGAGATTCTGCGCAAGACCATCCAGGGACTGCCGCAGGGATTTCGAGTCGTCTTTGCGCTGCGCGACGTGGAAGGTCTTTCCACCGAGGAGACGGCGGAAACGCTCGGCCTGAGCATTCCGGCCGTCAAATCGCGCCTGCTGCGCGCCCGGCTGCAACTGCGCGAGCGCCTGAGCCGCTACTTCCGCAAGAAATCAGGGTCAAGCCATCGGGCCCCAGGGAAGCGAGGGCTGAACAATGACCTGCACTGAGTTCCTCGCCCTGCTCGACGACCTGATCGACGACTCCATCGCCGCCGAAACGCGCGCCGAGGTCGAAAAGCACTTGCACAAGTGCGGTCACTGCGAAGTCATCTTCAACACCACCCGCAAGACCATTGAAATCTACCGCTCCCACGAGATCTACGATCTGCCCGTCGGCCTCCGCGAACGCCTCCACGCCGCCATCATGGCCCGCTGCAAAAAAGGCTGCTGAGGCCAGGCCCGACTGGATCCCTTGATGGGTTTCATTACCAAAGTCATTCCGCCGCGCCCCCACCACAACTTTCCCCATAGAATGGAGTCTGACTAGACAGCAGGGCCGTGCCGTGCGTACGATCCCCGGCCATCCTTCCCCTGGAGCGTCCCCATGGAGCGAGTCTCGATGGAAGCGTTAAGAGCCCCTCTGGCCGTATTCCTGTGCTGTACCCTTTGCGCTTCCGCGCCCCTGGGCTATGCCCAACAGACTCCCGCGCCCCAAAACCAGTCCGGCGGCAAAACTATGCAGCGGCCCGCGTACCAATCCAACCAACTGCGCGGCGACGAGCGGATTCTGCACGCCCTCAACCGGTTCACCTTCGGCCCGCGGCCCGGCG
>CAVRAQ010000013.1:0-10609 GCA_963718985.1 uncultured Acidobacteriaceae bacterium | reverse complement strand
ATCTTTGGATCTTCGCCGATGCGCCGCTCTTGGCGTCGGAGTGCCGTATCTATATTTACAACCTCGCCCTGCGGCTCGGCGTTCCGGTTAAAGGCGGCGGCCTCAATGACGGCATCGAGGTTTTCCCTCGCCAGGACCGGATTGAGGACGGCGAATACGGTAACGCCATCCGCGCGCCGCTCGGCGTGCATCGCAAGACGAACCAGCGGTACTGGTTCTACGAGGCCGCCCTCACGCCGGAGGCGCAACTCGATTACCTCGATGGCCTGAAGAAGCTCACCGAGGTAGAACTGAAAACCTTCATCCAGGGAATGACGCTGCCCGAAGCCTACCGGCCGGTCGCAGCCCCTCCTTATATTCCGCCAGCTTCTTCGACCCTGCGCACCGAGTTCAAGATTCTCGACTACGTCCGCGCCATACGCAAGGACAGTCGCAACTGGTGGACGCGTTGCCGATCATGTGCCCAGGCCGGTCGTGACCGCACCGGCGACAACCTCGCCATCCAGATCAGCAATCCCCGCCTCTACAAGTGCTGGGCCGGCTGCACGAAGGAAGAGATTCGCGCGGCGTTGGGCCAGCCGATCCGCCGCAAGGTTGCGGTCTGAGGAGGCGAAGCCGATGATGAGCCCAGCGAAGATCGCCACAAGCAATGCCAACCGCTATGCGCGATACGGCCTGCCGCTTCAGCAGCAGACGCTTCGCGCCTTGGAGAAGCGCGGCATCTACTGCCAACCAAGTGTTTCGATCGAGCACCAGCATCTGGCTCAGCGGTATGTGCTTCGCGGCGTCGAGTCTGGCGGCGCGGTTGCCGATATGGGCCGCTACTGTGCCTATCTCGATGCCGATGGGAACCCGGCGCCGTGGCTGCAGCAGATCGATTCGATCTCCGGAAACGGCCGCCACGCCATTGTGATTTCGCCGGAACTGGTGCGGATCGAGATGCTGCGTATCGGCCATACCTATGAACTAGCCATCACGCGGCTTTGGCTGAAGTCCGAAGAAGGCCACACGCGCCCGGCAATCGCCACGGCACCGCTCTTCCGTGGCATGCAAGGAACGCTCGCCGTTGAACTCTGGAATGCGAAGCATAAGGCCCTGCGCGGAATTGTCGCGCCGGTCTTCTACACCGCAGCCGGCGAGATGCTCAACCTGCCGGATCGCTTCGATGAGGCAACTCGCAAGATCACCGGCGCGGTCGCTTGCCTTGGATGCAAACACACCCACATCGCCGAGGCTCCTGCCTCGAACAAAGGCGGTGAACCATGAAGCACGCCATCGAAGTAGGCAAGCCAGACTGGCAGCCTCTTGAGAATGCCATTCCGCCAGAGTACTGCGAAGACTACATGTATATGGGCAATGCTGGCGACATCATCCTCTACAAGCACCGCCTGACGCGGCGCTATCTGAACATCAACGCGGTGACGGGAAAGTTCTATCGCTATAGCAATGAAGACTATGTCGAGATCGACCGGCGACAGGCCTTCGATTCTGTCTACGGCCACGACCAATAAAGGAGAGAATCATGGGACGGAGTGTAAACAAGGTCATTCTTTTGGGCCGCGCCGGCAAGGACCCGTCGGTCCACATCCTGCGCACAGGCACTATCGTCAACCTGTCGCTCGCCACCAGCGAGCGTTACCGGGACATCCACGGTGATTGGCAGGAACACACGGAGTGGCACAATCTGGTAGGCTTTCAGCGGGTCGGCGAAATTCTTCGCGACTACGTCCGCAAGGGCTCGCGTCTGTACATCGAAGGCGCGCTGCGGACGCGCTCTTGGGACGACCGGCAGACCGGCCAGCGCCGGTATCGCTCAGAGATCGTCGTTACCGAAATCAGCCTTCTGTCGCCTCCGCCCGATGGTGGCAGTGACGATGTGGAGCACTTCGTCAGTGGACAAGGATTCGCGCCGCCCGAGTTCAGCGAGGAACCGGAGATCACGCAGCAGGAGGTGCCGTACTAGATCCCTCAGAGCGATGAAACGCTCCAGCAGTAACGATTGGACCCTGGGCCGGTTTACTGGGACCGATCACGGGCTAGAGCCAGGTACTAGAACCAATTAAGCCTGTTCAGGAGTTCAGAGTCATATCTCTGCGCCACCTCCTTGAATCGCTCGATAGATCCCCCGAAGAACCCTGCGATCAGGGGAGGCCAGGCATCTCCGGCTCTGCTAGCCTCATCGAGCAAAGCTGCGTAAGGATTGCCACTTCGACCGCGCGAGGCTGCTTTCCATCCAAATCGCCCTGGTGGTCCCCAGAAATGATGGCCCTTTTGATCCTCAATATCGGCGTACGTAAGAGCGTAGAAAATCTCAAACCTGTCGAAGAGTTCTTCGTAGCTCCTGCCTAGGAAGAGAAGATCTTCAATACCCGGCTGGATGGTCTTGAAGAGGTACTCGCTCCGTGGCACGTAGTTTCTTTCGTAACCGGGCAATCTCTTGAACATGTCATTCCGGTCCACTTCCAATATTTCGGATACGGTCGCGGCGATCGCTTCCTCTGTACCCTTCCCACTTATGTGATCTCCAAGACGTGTGTAAAAGAGGGTGGCGAGACTAGAGTAGTTCTGAGCTGACAGCGCAGCAATCCCGCCTCCGTACATCAATAAAAGGAGCGGATACCAACGAAGTCCAAGCCAGACGACCTTTCCACCGGCCATCTCATTACCATCCGTAATTCTCGATATAATTCTTTCGAGCACTTGTTGATGCTCCGTGTTTCCCCATCTCGCTGTCAGCACCGTCAGCGTATTCAACTGTGCAAGAGCCGTTTCGTACTGGCGAAGCCGAGATGCAAAAGCTTCGGCTGTCACTGACGGAGTTAGTGAGAATTCTGGCTGCTGAAAATTCCTCAATGCGGCGCGGATTTCGCGAGCAGCGAGATCATCCAGGCGTATCCGGAAACGGGCATCAGAGAGGTACTCTTTGACAGTTTCCTCAAGGCTTTGTGCTGCCTCGGTCTCTTCGGATGGAAGCTGAGGTATGGGCATCTCAATGAGCAGGTCACTCCCCTCTTTCTCTGCCTGCTCGCCAGTAGGAAGCGCTCCCGACATCGAGAAAATGAAGTCGCCGTCGCCATCAAAGAACCCATAGTGGGGCGACTGCTGAGAATTCGGGTCCTTCGCTACTCGTTCATAGACATAGGCCATTACGGCATTGGCCGAGAGAATCCCCTGCGCGTCGGCAGCTTTGCCTTCGAGGGCATCGAGAAGATGTCCGGTGAAAATCGAATGACCAGGTCGAGGGCCTCCAGAGTCAGCAACCGGCTCGTCGGCTTTTCCGGCTGTCAACACTTGGTGCGAGTACCTCTGAAGCATGTTCTTAAGAAAACGCGAGCTTCCAGAGGGGATGCTGCGATGAACTGCGAGCCCGCCATAGCACGCGTCCATCATGAAGATCATGTGCTTCGCAGAAATCAAATCTGCATTCCGAGTCAGGTCATCCCAACGAATCAATGTGGCTAGATCGTTTGGGTCACCGTCGACGGGAAGGAGAAACCCAACTTCTCCGCGCTGGCCAGTTCGCGTCAGACCATGACCGGCAAAGTACACAGCGATCCTGTCATCGGGTAATACATCTTCTCTATGGAAGCGATGGAATTCAGAGAGAATGTTTACTTTTGTCGCATCCGCGTCGAGCAGAACCGTTACGCGTTCATGTGGGAATTCATGCTGACTGGTCAGCACCTCGGCAAAGCCCGCCGCATCCTGTCTGGCGTATTCCAATGGGGACGCCAGTTGGTAGTTATTGATTCCGATCACGAGCGCCCAACTATTTGCGTAGCGCGGCTGATAAACAGTCTGGCTAGTCATCGTTCCACTTGTACCTCAATTATTGTCTCGTTGGATGACGAGCTAATCCTACAACACCGCTAGTCCAACAGGCTGATGCGCGGCACTTGGGGATTATGAGGTGCATTCTGGACGGATCTGGAACGGAAGGTCGGCGAGTATCCAGGAATAAAGCGTCAAATCTCATTTCTCATTCCATGGGGCATCCAGAACCATATCAGTAGTTTAGCCGCTTTGGCATCGCCGAGCGCAACCAAGCTCTTCAGGTCCAATTCAATTTGCAGTTGTCGTGAGCGCCCTTCGGGGCGCTCTCAGTCTTTATGGGGCGGGAAGCGTAAACGCCCAGCCCAGAGGAGGTGAGGTATGGCCGCAACGAAGTTCACGGAAGCCGAGCGCGAGAAGCTCTTCGCGCAGCTCGAAGCGCCGTTCGATCCGGCGCTGATCAAGTGGCGCGTGATGCGCACCTTCGACAATGGCCGGAGCGGCGTCATCCTGCCCTTTGCCGATCCGCGCGCCTACACGGACCGGCTCAACGATCTCTTCACGCCGTCGGGCTGGACGCGCGAGTACACGATCTCGACCGTGCCGTCGCTCTGCCGCATGGAGCGGGGCAAGGCGATCGTGACCAGCAAGGTGCTGGTCGCGACCGCCGTGACGATCACGCGGATGGGCAGCCACACCGGCACCGGCGAAGAGTGGGCCGACCGAGAAAATGCCGTCACGGCGGCGGACGCCCAGGCCTTCAAGCGGGCCTGTAGCTGCTTCGGGCTGGGCCGCTACCTCTACCGTTTCGGGGAGACCCGAGTACGGCTGAATTCCCGTGGGGAGCCGGTTGCGATTCCCATCCTGCCCGAGTGGGCGCTGCCGCCGGGCATGACCATGGCTCAGGCGAACGGCCTAGCCGGCGACACGCGCGGTCCGGTCGATCAGCGGCTGACTGCCGAGATCGAGGGCTTTCGCGGGACGCTGGGCGAGCCGATCTACGCGGAGATTCTGCGCCGGGCCGGGCACAGCGCCGACGCGCGGACTATCCCCAACGCGGAGCGGCAGAAACAGACCATCGAGAAGATGCAGGCCGCAGCGCGCGGTTTCGAGCGGCTGCGCAACTTGGCCGAGATGGCGGGCGACGCACAGTTCTTCGCAATGGCGGAGCGCTTCAAGATCGCATCGGTCACCGAACTGCCGAGCCTGGCGGCGTTGAAGCAACTGGTCGAGGAACTCGAATCCCTGGCCAACCAGCAGGTCGCCTAGCGGGCGGGGCCAGCTCATGGCTTTGCGCCGGGAGGAAATCATGGGAGAGATCAGCATTCTGCGTCCGCGGCGCAACCTCGTCAGTATTCCGGTTGTCGAAGCCGTCTACTGCGAGAGTTGCGCCTCGGTTTCGAACTCAAGCGGGGGATGTTGCGCCCTGTGTGGCAACATCTCCGTTTGGCCGCTGGCCGAGTTGGTGCCGCAGCCGCCGATGGGGCCGCACTCCGGCTCGGTATCGGCTCGGCACTCCGCACCCATTCTGCAAATCGAAGTGGCCAGAGCGGCGTAGTAGACCCGATGGGACACGCCGCCCATCGCTGTTCTGAGAAAGCTCAATCAGGAGGTCCGCCATGGACACACCATTGCTTCCCAGGCCCGACCTGTTTGCCCACCGGGAAGCGCTTCGGCTTCCCGCATCGAAGGTGGTCGAGAAGCTGGTTGAGATCGTTGGGCGGAAACTGACCGCTTATATCGGCGGCGTCAAGGACGCGCGCGCGGTTGATCGCTGGATCGCCGGCGGCGCGATCTATGGCGACGCAGAGAGCCGTCTACGATTCGCCTTTCAGGTGGCGCGTGCCATAAGCGAACACGATTCGCCCGCCGTCGTTCAGGCTTGGTTGACGGGCGTGAATCCGGAACTGGGAGACAGAGTTCCGGTGCGCCTGATGCGCGAGAATGAGATTGATGCGGTGGCGCCAGCAGTTCTGAGCGCCGCCCGCGCATTTCTCGCCGGAGGATAAGCCCGTAGGGCTTGAAACCCGCCGCAAGGCTGACGCCCGACTGATCTCAGCGCAGAATGCCATCAAAGGCGAGTTTGTTAACCAGGTAGTAATCTTTCCATAGCCATAGCCGGTCATCCAGCCCGGGATGTCCGTGAGTGCCTCGGCGATTCATCGCTCGCCGAGAGCGTCCTAGGGGGGTGGATTGGCGAGATCACGTTTCCGCGGGGTAGGTTTTACAGCAAGGTGGCTCTTGGCGAGTGGGAGGTTATCGAAAATCCCCTGTTGCGGGGTCGGCCGTGATCTTGGCTGGTTACGCCGTTGCCTCCGCCATGATCGTCACGAGCTATTCGTCGGGATCCGCAACGACGACCCCGTCCTCTCCCAAATATCGCAGGAAGGTATCGAAGTCATTCTTCATCCTTCGTCGTGCTGCACATCGCAGGAAAGGCAGCCACTTCACTACCAGCTCTCGATCCTCCGATTCATCGAGGAGCAGGAAATCCCCCGAATCCAGACTTCCATGCGCTACTTTGTGGCGAATCTCGCGTAGCTGGTTCTCGAAGATGTTGGTGATTTTCTTCCCGCGAACTTCAGGGATAAATATCTCCCCTAAGATCCCCTCGTCCCAGTTGCGGTTTACATGAAAAAGCGCCGCGAGCCACTGTTCCATCTCTACTCTCGATGCTCCGGCAGGGATCCGTTCACCTTTGCGCTGCGGCCCTAACGATATTTTCTGCTGAGGATCGAGCCTGTTCCATCGATTGATGCTCGTCTCAATAATTTTGTAGAAGCAAAGGAACCTATAGATGGGAGTGTTACTATTCAACGCTTCACGATAAAGCGCCATGGTGTGTCGAAGCTCTCGGTCATTCGGATTTTCTCTGGCATTAACAGCCAAACCGGTGACCGGAAATGGTGCCGTGAAAGTGATGCCTTTGGTGCCAGTCGCCACTTCTATAACTTCCACAAGTTCAATTATCAGAGGGATGTCGAGCTGCGCTGACAGACTACTGAGCAGGCTTCGCATGGCGGTCGACGCGATTTTTTCAGCTTCACCTCTGTTTGATGCGTGAAAGGGATCACTTTTCAGCTTGGCCAGGTAACCGGCATCGTTGGGGAACCCATGAAAAACAAGGGCCGGGCTTGAGGGGCTCTGGAAGTGAAATAACACTTCGGTTGGATCTATGTCGATGATCACCGCGGGCTTTGCGATCGCGAGATGGGAATCGCCTCGACGCTGGTCAGCGAAGCGGAACTCGTTTTCCGGGGCGTTTCTCGCGTCTGGCTTCGCCAGTACGAACTCCACCGTGTACATTCCGGGCAGCCCCGCAGGGCCATGGGCGTTTAGGTGAGCCTTGGTGCCGGTATCGATGTAGTGGAGAACAGCAAGGACCCCTTGATTTTCCCCAGGGAAACCTGTCAATCTTGACCGCCTCTGGATTGGCGGCTGGCTCGTGGTGGTTGTCGAATCCGACTCCGTAATGACGCCTCCTTGGCGAAGGATAGATCACAACCACGGAGGATTGAAGCGAAAAGTCGATCGGTGTTCGCTGGAGTCGATCATTGGGCTATTGACTTCAGGCCATAGCGCTCGTTGACTGCACTCCGGGTGGTTGGTCGGCAATGGCGAAATTGCTGTCACTGCCTGGTGAATATGTGCCAAAGGTCAGATTTGGCGCTCACGCTCCAAGCCCTCCACCTTGATTCATTAGGGCCGAGACTGCATCTGGAATCCGCGTGCCAGCTAGGCGCTTGTTCGGCGAACCTTATTGCCCGAGCACGCGGCGAAGCCGCGAGGCTTCCTTGTCTTGTCCAGCTTTCTGAAGGGCGTAAATGGCATCCCAGACTAGGCGCTCCAGCATTTGAATTTCTTGTTCTCTCTGTGCAATGGCGGGGTCGTGACCAGTCCACTGCCGAATCAAAGCCGCGGACGCTTGAAACTCGTTCAGTAGGGAGACCTTGTGCTCCTTTCCCGGAGTGCGGGTCTCTCGCGTCCACTCGCGTTCGGTCGCTTCGACGCCGGCTAGTACCGCGCCCGGTTCAGCAGCACAGAAATTCTTAGCAATCGCCAGAGCCTCTTCAAATGGCAAATGAATGATTCCTTGCCGATCAGTGTATGCATACGGAGAATGCTCACCAACCTTCATCTTTGCCCGAATGTGAACGCGTTCGATAGCCTCGGGCGTGCAGAGCACGACGCCTTTGTAAAACGACACATCTTTCTCTCCAAGGCTCTCGAATACGTCATACAACGCGCCCGTGAGCGGGGACTTCTCCGAATATCCCTGCGCCTCATTCCGCTCTTTCAGTCTTTGGCGCCTCTCCTCTTCATCGAGGAACACTCGGCGCTTTTTCCAGATGCATACGAGCTGACCTGACTCTGCGTAGTGCACGAGGCCAGGGTTGGGATCAATCCACTCCACCTTCCATTTATTTCCCCGGATGTGATCTAGGACTCTTACATGTTCGAGATGCAAACCCTGGACGGGTTTGTCCCGAAAACCGTATTCGAGCACGTGTACGGATCTCTGCTTCAGCATGGCATAAGAGCATAAATGAGACCGCTCCTACGAGCGAACTGCGACCGATGCGTTCAATAAAGTCCCTGCGAAACATACGAGACCTGAACACAAGCCCAAGAATTCATTGCCCACGGAGGAACCATGGCTAGAAACGCGGCACGGTTGAAGATGGGCTATTACCCGCTTCCCGAAAGCGAGGCCGTGCGGCTTCGCGCACTGCTCAAGTTTTCCGGCCCGGCGTCGGTCGTCGATCCTTGCGTCGGGCAAGGAACGGCGCTCGAAATCATCACGCATGGCGCGGAGGTGCGCCGCTATGGCATCGAACTCGATGCCGAACGGGCGGCCATTGCTCAATCGAAAGGCATCGAGACCATTCAGGGCAATGCCTTCGACGCCGTTGCCAAGCCGGAGTCCTTCTCGCTGCTCTATCTGAATCCGCCCTACGACTCTGAGATTGGCTTGGTGGCGAACAACCGCATGGAGCGGCTGTTTCTCGATCACACCTATCGCTGGCTCGCAATGGATGGCGTGCTGGCAATGGTCATTCCCTTCGAGCGGCTGACTGGACTGCGCGGGCCTGCTGAGTTCGCACTTTACCGCGCTCAATGTCTTCCGCATGACTGACGAGGAATCCGTGCGCTTCCGGCAGATCGCCGTACTCGGCGTGCGTTCGAACGTACGCGGCTCGGCCATTGACGCGAACAAGCGCCATTTGCAGCGCATTGGCCTCTACGGCAGCTATCAGGAGTTGCCTGAGCTGGCGCCCGATGCCTGCGAGCCGTATCCAGTGCCACCTTCGGATGAAACAGTTCTCAGCTACCGCGGCCTGCCCTACGACCTGCTCGAAGAACTGTTGCCGCACTCTGGCGCGTGGAAGCAGGTCATGCCGTTTCTCGCTCCATACGAAGAGGTTGCCACCGGGCAGCCGATCACGCCTCTGCATGGAGGCCATGTCGGACTGCTCTGCACGGCAGGCCTATTGAATGGCGTCTTCGGCCAGGGCGACGACCGGCACATTGCGCGCTGGCGTTCGGTCAAGCACGTCACCACCTTCGTCGAGCACGACGAGGAAAACGAGATTGTCCACCACCGCGAGCGATGGGCCAACGAACTGCGGCTGGTCTACGCCGACGGAAGAACGCTGAAGTTGACCGAAACGCCGATCCGGCAGGAGGAAGATGCCGATGCAGAATGCGCACTTGCGGCTCGGGCTGCTTGAGTACCACCGCATCACAGAGAAGACATCCACCAGGATTCGTGTGAGGGCTTCCTCCTATATAGGGGAGGATGAGCAGGCGCATCTGATCGGCGTCTTCGGAAACGATTCCGACATTGGCGCCATTACCGCGGCTGTTCACGAAAAGGCGTGCTTCACGCTGACCTTTCCCGATGGTGCAATCAAGGAGATCACGCTCGGCGAACACGCTTCGTGCTATCGCAGTTCGGTGATCCTGCCTGGGCGGAAACATCCGGTGCGGCATCTGGTGGCCATCTCTGAGCAGTTGCACTCGAATGGCAGCGCGGGCCGGACAATCCTTTCCCGCAAAAGTCCAAACGAAGCTTGGGCGTGGTTATCGACCTTTCTTGGCCTTCCCGCTGTGCCCGAGTGGGCAGAGCACATCTGCGGGACTCTTGAAGCCGAAGGCCGCTTCCAGCCACTTCATGGCATCGGTTGTGAGCCTGTGTTGGTTACGGCCACAGCCGATGAGATGCTCGCCTGGATCTCGTCGGCGCTGAAGTCCTGCGAGATCGCCTTCCCCGAAGAGAATGGGCCGATCAAGTGGCCGAAGCACACGTTGTTCGAGGCGTTGCGCCAGATTCCGGAGAAGGACGAACAATAGCTCCCCGCAGATTCGTCTTCTGAACAATTCCTGGCTTGATCCCACCCACAAGACCCGCCGTGAGGTTCATGCATGAGCCAAGAGAGCATCATCGATATTGCTTCGTACTTGCGTGCACACGCCTCGGAGCTTTCAGATCGTATTCTCAATACCTTCCCGCCTCTGCAAAGCACAACGGACCCTGTAGCGCCGCGCATTTCGACCATGCTGCGCAAGGCGCTTCCGGCGCAGGCACTGGCGATTACTGGGACGGCAAAGTACCTGCGCAAAGCCAAAGCGGCGCGGATCGTGGCCGAGTGCGGCGCGGGCAAGACCTACATGGCGCTGGGCGCAATTCACGTCCTCGCCGATGGGCGGCCCTCGACGACGCTGGTGATGTGCCCCTCGCACATTACGCACAAGTGGGCGCGAGAGGTACTGGTGACCATACCGCGCGCCCGCGCCTTCCTGATCGAGGATCTGCGCAACGGAGGCGACCCGAGAA
>CAVRAQ010000012.1:0-9937 GCA_963718985.1 uncultured Acidobacteriaceae bacterium | reverse complement strand
GGCGGCCACTTGTGGATCTTCGCCGAGACGCCACTCTTGGCTTCGGAGTGCCGCATCTACATATATAACCTCGCTCTGCGGCTTGGTGTACCGGTCAAGGGCGGGGGTCTCAAGGATGGCATCGAGGTATTCCCGCGCCAGGACCGGATCGAGGACGGCGAGTACGGCAACGCCATTCGCGCGCCGCTCGGCGTGCATCGCAAAACGAACCAGCGGTACTGGTTCTACGAGGCCGCCCTAACGCCCGAGGCGCAACTCGATTACCTCGACAGCCTGAAGAAGCTCACCGAGGTAGAACTGAGAACCTTCATCCACGGCATGACGCTACCCGAAGCCTACCGGCCGGTCGTGGCCCCTCCATATATACCACCGGCTACAGCGTCGCTTCGCACTGAGTTCCGGATTCTCGACTACGTACGCACGACGCGCAAGGACAGCCGCAACTGGTGGGCGCGTTGCCCTTCGTGCGCCCAGGCCGGGCACGACCGCTCCGGCGACAACCTCGCCATCCAGATCAGCAATCCGCGCCTCTACAAGTGCTGGGCCGGATGCACGAAGGAAGAGATTCGTGCGGCGCTGGGCCAGCCGATCCACCGCAAGGTTGCGGTCTGAGGAGGCGAAGCCGATGATGAGCCCAGCGAAGATCGCCACAAGCAAAGCCAACCGCTATGCGCGATACGGCCTGCCGCTTCAGCAGCAGACGCTTCGCGCCTTGGAGAAACGCGGCATCTACTGCCAGCCAAGTGTTTCGATCGAGCACCAGCATCTGGCTCAGCGGTATGTGCTGCGCGGCGTCGAGTCTGGCGGCGCGGTTGCCGATATGGGCCGCTACTGTGCCTATCTCGATGCCGATGGGAACCCGGCGCTGTGGCTGCAACAGATCGACTCGATCTCTGGCAACGGCCGCCACGCCATCGTGATCGCGCCGGAGCTGGTGCGGATCGAGATGTTGCGCGTCGGCCACACCTACGAACTGGCCATCACGCGGCTTTGGCTGAAGACCGACGAAGGCCACACGCGCCCGGCAATCGCCACGGCGCCAATCTTCCGCGGCCATCAGGGAACGCTCGCCGTCGAACTCTGGAATGCAGAGAACAAATCCCTACGCGGGACGGTTGCGCCGGTCTTCTACACCGCAGCCGGCGAGATGCTCAACCTGCCGGATCGCTTCGATGAGACGATTCGCAAGATCACCGGCGCGGTCGCTTGCATTGGATGCAAACACACGCACATCGCCGTGGCTCCTGCCTCGAACAAAGGCGGTGAACCATGAAGCACGCCATCGAAGTCGGCAAGCCAGACTGGCGGCCTCTTGAGAATGCCATTCCGCCCGAGTACTGCGAAGACTACATGTATATGGGAAAGGCTGGCGACATCGTCCTCTACAAGCACTGCTTGACGCGGCGTTATCTGAACATCGACGCAGTGACGGGAAAGTTCTACCGCTATGCCAATGACGAGTACATCGAGATCGACCGGCGACAGGCGTTCGATTCTGTCTACGGCCACGACCAATAAAGGAGAGAAGCATGGGACGGAGTGTAAACAAGGTCATTCTTTTAGGCCGCGCCGGCAAGGACCCGTCGGTTCACATCCTGCGCACGGGCACAATCGTCAACCTGTCGGTCGCCACCAGCGAACGCTACCGGGACATCCACGGTGACTGGCAGGAACACACGGAGTGGCACAACCTGGTCGGCTTCCAGCGGGTCGGTGAGATCCTGCGCGATTACGTTCGCAAGGGATCCCGGCTCTATGTCGAGGGCGCGCTGCGAACGCGCTCCTGGGACGACCGGCAGACCGGCCAGCGCCGGTATCGCTCGGAGATCGTCGTCACAGAGATCAGCCTCCTCTCGCCTCCGCCCGATGGCGGCAGCGACGACGTGGAGCACTACGTCAGCGGGCAGGGCTTTGCGCCGCCTGAGTTTACCGAGGAACCGGAAATCTCGCAGGAAGAGGTGCCCTATTAGAACGTGGTTTGAAGCGATCCTAATTTGAAAACAAAGGGCCCTGGCCCGTTCAAAGGACAGATGCCCCAGAAGACGCCTCTGACCCACTTCAATCCTGCAGAAAGGCAGTGCGTTCGACGTTATGAGGCCATGATTGTTTTCAGGGTCTCGAATCTGTCGCAGCATTTTCGTTCCACGAACCTCTGGGCGACAGATCAGCTTAAAGAGACGATAAGAACTTCATCAGGACTGGGTCATCGCGCCAATGCTTCTTTGCCTTCTGTGGACTGAGCTTCATGAGCTCCTTGCGAAAGCGCTCGGGGGTTAAGCTCAGATATCTTTCAGTAGCGGTCAAGCCCGCCAGTCCCATATAGGCCGCCAGCGCCGGGAGCATCCGGTTCAGATCAGCCTTCTTTCTTATCCAAGAAGCAATCCTGTGCACGGCAAAGGTAGATCTCAAATCATGTAGCTGGGGTCGGCATGCCAGATCGCCTGCTCCAAGGACTCCGGCATACCGCCGCAGCCTTTGGAAGCTCTTGCGCAACAAATCTGCGGTGAGCGGCCGGCCATCTCGGGCAAGGAAGAAGTGATCGTGCTGTACGCGCTTTTTCAACCGGAAAGCAAGGTATGACTTTAAGATCGTGCGCAGATCTCGACAGATCGGGATTTTGCGAGAACGGCCAAAACGATTATTTGCGATAGTGAGATATCCCTTTTTGATATCGACGTCCGGCACGCGCAGTCGCGACACCTCGTCAACTTTTGCCCCCGTTCCGTACAGAAGAAGCACCGCGCTCCGAAGAGTTTGCCTGTCGAGCCCGCATAAACCATGCTTCTGACAACGTGGGATCGTTCTGATGAGTGCGCGCAGTTCCTCGCGTGTATAAACGTGTGCAAAGGACGTCGAGCGAATAGGCGGCCGGTTCTGCGGCATCAGCACCATCGGCATTGCATTTCGGGAGGCGAAATACTCGAAGAACCTTCTCAGGAGGCTGTGATTGATCCGCCACGTTTTGTTGGCCGTCTGGGACCGATTTAAAAAGTTGGATACATGCTGTGTTGTCACCTCTGAGAGTTGCAAATCGCCGATTTGCTTTCGGAATCTGGAAAGTGTCTTCGAGCCATTCTCAAAGGCAAATCCGTCTGCGCGTTTTCGCTGTACATAGATACCGATGCCTTCGCTCAATCTCATTTCACGCCTCTCAAGCTAAAGTCGGCGACTCTGCGAAGGGTGTATGGGTCATGTTTGGCGTAGATGCTGACCGATCCAAGATTTCTATGGCCGAGGAAGTCTGCAATCTCCCTGAGAGAAGATCCCTTTCTGAGAAGTTGTGTGGCACATGCGTGACGCAGCGAATGTGGCCCCATTTGCTCTGACTTGATACCTAACTTCATCATGCGTTTGGTGACTATCGGCCTGAGGGTCGTCGGCAAAACTGGTCGATGGGGATAGTAGCGGGTAACGAAAAGGTGACGACAAGAGCAACGAGGGCGGACGGATCTCAGGTACTCCAAGATTGCTTCGCCTACCTCATACTGGATCGGAAACTGCTGTACCCGTCCCCGTTTGCCGCGCCTCACGGTCAGCGTCTCGTTGTACCAATCGAAGTCTTCAAGGCGCAGACCGGCAATCTCGCAACTTCTCATCCCGTATATTGAACACAGCAACAAGATGGCTTTAGCACGTATTTCCCCAAGGCTCAAATTGGCTGGAAATTTCAGCAATCTTCGTACATCCCTCCATGAGGGTCCTTGAGGGACTTCGTGGTACTTTGGGATTGCCGGACCACGAATGCCGCCAACGATATTTTGTACGCATCCCCCCCGGGACTGCACATACGAGAAGAATGCTCTTAATGCTTGGCAAACAGATTTGATAGTTCCCGGCCGCATCCCATCCGCACGTTTCTTGTCCAAGTAATCGTCGATGTCGACCAGCGTGACTTCTGTAAGGGAGTCGTGCCGGAGGGCAATCCAAGTCAGAAACTTCGATGCGCGTTCCGTGTAGGTCCGGATTGTACCTGAAACCAATCCCTTGGTTTCGCGAAGATACTGAGTGTAATCGCTTTGCAAAAGCGCAAATGGCTGTGGGATGGCATCTGGCTCAATGGTCATTCGGTGAAAACGCAGGAAATCCAGGGCCAAAACGTGGAGTTTGTATGCCGTCCTTAAACCGGCTTTTTTGGCCTTGTGAAACTCAGTGTCATTGGACCAAGATGCAGCAGCCCGTTCAATTTCCTCGAGTTCAACTCTTCTCGGTGCGGAAATCTCCATCAAGCGAATCGCATGGAGCAAGAGCGACGCTTTGAAACGCAACCCCTTGAGATTGTGGCCTTGACGGAACAGGTGAGAAAGATAATCGTCTCTTTCCTTGAGCAAAGGCGCATTCAGATGCCGCGCTCGTGCATGCGGACGAACAAGGATGGTTTCAATCATTCAAGAACTCCTTTTAAATGTGCTTGTGCTTCATTTTCATCAACCACCGACCGAGAGTAGCTGAAAAAGGAAAATCACTTTACACACAAGGATCTGTATTGGCGAGTATCTAGGAATCACAAGTCAAGTTTCCGAGCCAACATAACCATAAATTTATCAGCAAGTTAGATGGCTGGACACTGCCAAGCGTAGGCAAACTCTTCAGATCCAATCCAATTTGCAGTTGTCGTGAGCGCCCTTTGGGGCGCTCTCAGTTTTTATGGGGCGGGAAGTGCAAACACCCAGCCCAAGGAGGTGAGGTATGGCCGCAACGAAGTTTACGGAAGCCGAGCGCGAGAAGCTCTTCGCGCAGCTCGAAGCGCCGTTCGATCCGGCGCTGATCAAGTGGCGCGTGATGCGCACCTTCGACAATGGCCGGAGCGGCGTCATCCTGCCCTTCGCCGATCCGCGCGCCTACACGGACCGGCTCAACGATCTCTTCACGCCGTCGGGATGGACGCGCGAGTACACGATCTCGACCGTGCCGTCGCTCTGCCGCATGGAGCGGGGCAAGGCGATCGTGACCAGCAAGGTGCTGGTCGCCACCGCCGTGACGATCACGCGGCTGGGCAGCCACACCGGCACCGGCGAGGAGTGGGCTGACCGCGAAAACGCCGTCACGGCGGCGGACGCCCAGGCCTTCAAGCGGGCCTGTAGCTGTTTCGGGCTGGGCCGCTACCTCTACCGCTTCGGGGAGACCCGAGTGCGGCTGAATTCCCGTGGAGAGCCGGTTGCGATTCCCACCCTGCCCGAGTGGGCGCTGCCGCCGGGCATGACCATGGCTCAGGCGAACGGCCTGGCCGGCGACACGCGCGGCCCGGTCGATCAGCGGCTGACTGCCGAGATCGAGGGCTTTCGCGGGACGCTGGGCGAGCCGATCTACGCGGAGATTCTGCGCCGAACCGGGCACAGCGCCGACGCGCGGACCATCCCCAACGCGGAGCGGCAGAAGCAGACCATCGAAAAGATGCAGGCTGCGGCGCGCGGTTTCGAGCGGCTGCGCCAACTGGCCGAGATGGCTGGCGACGCGCAGTTCTTCGCCGTAACGGAGCGCTTCAAGATCGCGTCGGTCACCGAACTGCCGAGCCTGGCGGCGTTGAAGCAACTGGTCGAGGATCTCGAATCCCTGGCCAACCAGCAGGTCGCCTAGCGAGCGGTTCTAGCGCCGGGAGGAAATCATGGGAGAGATCAGCATTCTGCGTCCGCGGCGCAGCCTCGTCAGCATTCCGGTTGTCGAAGCCGTCTACTGCGAGAGTTGCGCCTCGGTCTCGAACTCCAGCGGGGGATGTTGCGGCGTGTGCGGCAACATCTCCGTTTGGCCGCTGGCCGAATTGGTGCCGCAGCCGCCGATGGGGCCACACTCCGGCTCGGCATCGGCTCGGCGCTTTGCGCCCACTATGCAAATCGAATTGGCCAGAGCGGCGTAGTAGACCCGATGGGACACGCCGCCCATCGCTATTCTTAGAAAGCTCAATCAGGAGGTCCGCCATGGACACACCATTGCTTCCCAGGCCCGACCTCTTCGCCCACCGGGAGGCGCTGCGACTTCCCGCCGCGAAGGTGGTCGAGAAGCTGGTTGAGATTGTTGGGCGGAAACTGACCGCGTATATCGGCGGCGTCAAGGACGCGCGGGCTGTCGATCGCTGGATCGCCGGCGGCGAGATCTACGGCGACGCAGAGAGCCGGTTGCGGTTCGCCTTTCAGGTGGCGCGCACCTTGAGTGAGCACGATTCGCCCGCTGTCATACAGGCTTGGCTGACAGGCGTGAACCCGGAACTAGGAGACAGAGTGCCACTGCGCCTGATGCGCGAGAATGAAATTGATGCGGTGGCGCCAGCCATCCTGAGCGCCGCCCGCGCGTTTCTAGCCGGAGGATAGGCCCGCGAAGGTGATGTCCTTGAAATGGCAGTCAACTTCCCACCAGGCAATAATCCGGGCACTGCCTCAATTTTGGATACTGCGGCGTTTCAGGGTAGTAATTCGGAACTGTTTCCGAATTGCCGACGATACTCCGGAAATGCTTCCATGAATTGCTCAATACAATACAAGGTAGGCTGTCAGTGTGTCCTTGGTTCGGTTCAGACGCAGCCGTAGACACACATTGTGGCAGCAGTAGAGTCCCAAGAGTAGGCAGGTATGAACGCCCGGAAGATTGGAGCAAGCGAACGTGCGAAGGGTTTCCATAGGCAATTTTCTGTTTGACGTTCACCCTATAGGGCAGCAGACGATGGAAGCGGCATTTGACCGCCTCTACCAAAGTGTAATAGTCGCTGGTGCGCAGCCTCAGCTTGACAGTGAATTCAGAGCCGCCGCGTCCGAGTACTTCGATAGCTACATCGGTAGTCCCGACGCGCCGGCAGCGCACGACCATTATTTCTATGGCTTTTCGCCGCTTTGGGCTTATTTCCGTGGCAAAGGGAGGCTCGATTTGGCTGAGGAGGTTTGGCGAATGGCCCTCGATCCCGCTCGGGAGTGGGAAGGAACGCATTCGGGCCAGCAGATTGACAAAGGACTTCCCTATTACTTTTGGGCAATAGCCGCTCTTCTCAGGGGAAGTATCGACAGCGGCTACGTCTTAGCTCATCAAGCTGCCGAGGAAGACAGTCGGACCTCATCTGGACTCAAATACCCAGATACTCCGGCTTATGCATTAGTTAGTCTCAACTATGACAAAGTGAATCAGGCATTCAAGGGCTGGGTCGATGAACAGGTCAGCTTCTTCAAGGTGTTCATCACGGATTACAGTAATGTACACGGACGCGCGTTCAGCATCGACGACGTAAGAGATAAGTTTCTTCGCAATCCTCCAAATCACGACGTAGTCTTTCTTCTCACTTACACACTTGCACGACTGAAGGAGATGTCGGAAATGCCCGTGGGGGCCAAGCGAAACCAATTTGTGGGCCAGCTTCAGCTCAATCTTCTCTTTGAGCTTTTGCTTGTGATCGACAATGCGATCAAGCAAAAGAATTCATCCAAGTGGCAGTTCGTCGATCACGGCACCTATCTTCTCGGTCATGCTGGACATGCGCTTCCGCAACTTGGAGAGCTTAACGCTCAATTCAAAAGCAATTTTGGTCCGTGTATGACAGACGCACTCGACAGAAAACTGGCAATCAACGGGAGAGTTCTTGATAGGCTGCAGTGCGACGTTGCAATAGCCTATGGCCTCAGGAACCGGGGAGCCCACAAGATTGAGTCGGAATCAGTCATCTGGAACGATTTCGACCGGATTCAAAGGTCAGTGTTTAGGACCTTTTGCGCCACGATAGATTATCTCTATTGATGCCGTTCCACCTCTCAGAAGGGAGCAGCGATTGTATCTGACCAACGACCCGAGATCACTACCGTTAAGTCGGCATCGCGCACGTTTTCCGGATCTCGGCGCTGCACTGAGAATCTGACCGTCCAACAGGCAGTTGCTGGTTGATCAAATCTCCCACACACATCTGGCGAGGATGATGCTGGTCCTCTCACGGGATTACCTAACGGCAGAACGCTGCATCGGTTGCGGAAAGAATATCTTCCACCATGGTGCGCTAAGCACCTCCCCCGAAGAATACACGACCCGATTCAAAACCAGAGTTTACCGCCCAAGGAGGAACCATGGCGCGCAACGCGGCACGGTTGAAGATGGGCTATTATCCGCTGCCCGTAAGCGAGGCCGTTCGGCTTCGCGCACTGCTTGAGTTTACTGGCTCGGCATCGGTTGTCGATCCCTGCGTCGGGCAAGGAACGGCGCTTGAAATCGTCACACAAGGCGCGGATGTGCGCCGCTACGGCGTCGAACTCGATGCTGAGCGCGCATTGGTCGCGCAGTCGAAGGGCATCGAGACCATTCAGGGCAACGCCTTCGATGCCGTCGCCAAGCCGGAGTCTTTTTCACTGCTCTATCTGAATCCGCCCTACGACTCGGAGATTGGTCAGGTTGCGAACAACCGCATGGAGCGGCTGTTTCTCGATCACACCTATCGCTGGCTGGCAATGGATGGCGTGCTGGCGATAATCATTCCCTTCGAGCGGCTGATGGACTGCGCCGGCCTGCTGAGTTCGCACTTCACCGCGCTCAATGTCTTCCGCATGACCGACGAGGAATCCGTGCGCTTCCGGCAGATCGCCGTGCTCGGCGTGCGTTCGAACGTACGCGGCTCGGCCATTGACGCGAATAAGCGCCTGTTGCAGCGCATTGGCCTCTACGGCAGCTATCAGGAGTTGCCTGAGCTGGCGCCCGATGCCTGCGAGCCATATCGGGTTCCGCCAACAGGCGATACATCGCTCAGCTACCGCGGTCTCCCCTACGACCTGCTTGAAGACCTATTGCCGCACTCCGGCGCGTGGAAGCAAGTAATGCCGTTTCTCGCTCCACACGAAGACGTAGCCACCGGGCGGCCGATCACGCCTCTGCATGGAGGCCATGTCGGACTGCTCTGCACGGCTGGCCTGCTGAATGGCGTCTTCGGCCAAGGAGACGACCGGCACATTGCGCGATGGAGGTCGGTCAAGCACGTCACCACCTTCGTAGAGCACGACGAGGAAAACGAGATTGTCCATCACCGCGAGCGATGGGCCAACGAATTGCGGCTGGTCTACGCGGACGGAAGAACGCTGAAATTGACCGAAACGCCGATCCGGCAGGAGGAAGATGCCGATGCAGAATGCGCACCTGCGGCTCGGGCTGCTTGAGTATCACCGCATCACAGAGAAGACATCAACCAGAATTCGTGTGAGGGTTTCCTCCTATATAGGAGAGGATGAGCAGGCGCATCTCGTCGGCGTCTTCGGAAACGATTCCGACATTGGCGCCATTACCGCGGCAGTTCACGAGAAGGCATACTTTACGCTGACCTTTCCCGATGGTGAAATCAAGGAGATCACGCTCGGCGAACACGCCTCGTGCTATCGCAGTTCGGTGATCCTGCCTAGGCGGAAACATCCGGTGCGCCATCTGGTGGCCATCTCCGAGCAGTTGCACGCGAATGGCAGCGCGGGCCGGACAATCCTTTCCCGTAAAAGTCCCAACGAAGCCTGGGCGTGGTTATCGACCTTTCTTGGCCTTCCCGCTGTGCCCGAGTGGGCAAAGCACATCTGCGGGACTCTTGAAGCCGAAGGCCGCTTCCAGCCACTTCATGGCATCGGTTGCGAGCCTGTGTTGGTTACGGCCACAGCCGATGAGATGCTCGCCTGGATCTCGTCGGCGCTGAAGTCCTATGAGATTGCCTTCCCCGAAGAGAATGGGCCGATCAAGTGGCCGAAGCACACGTTGTTCGAGGCGTTGCGCCAGATTCCGGAGAAGGACGAACAATAGCTCCCCGCAGATTCGTCTTCTGAACAATTCCTGGCTTGATCCCACCCACAAGACCCGCCGAGAGGTTCATGCATGAGCCAAGAGAGCATCATCGATATTGCATCGTACTTAAGAGCGCACGCCTCGGAGCTTTCAGATCGTATTCTCAATACCTTCCCGCCTCTGCAAAGCACAAAGGACCCTGTAGCGCCGCGCATTTCGACCATGC
>CAVRAQ010000011.1:0-13600 GCA_963718985.1 uncultured Acidobacteriaceae bacterium | reverse complement strand
ATGCAGGAGACCTGCCTGCGGCTGATGGGCAAAAAGATGCTCGTTGCGCTGATGCTGGAGGGTAAGTTCTCGGGCGAAGGCCTGATGGCGCTCGATGCCGACGAAGACCTGATGAGCGCGATGGCGCGCGAGTTGGTCGAAAAGGCTGGAGTCGGAGAATCGGCGGATCTGGTCTGGCGACAACTTGAGAAGGAACGCGGCCAATTCGTGCCTCAGCCTCCTCCACCAATCCAGCTGGAAAGCGATTCGCTGCTCGACTTGCCGGACTTCGTGGTTGCCAATCCGTCATCGAATCATGACGGCATCCATCTGCTCGAACCTGTCAGGACCGAAATCAAGAGCACACCCTGGCCGGCGGCGGCGGTTCCCGTGCAACTCAGCCTCTTCGGCTGAGATTGCGCGGAACTTCGAATCTCCCTTCTGTTTCACAACAAAGACGATCGAGGTGATCCTGTGACCAAAGAGAATCGCCCACCGCGGACCTTTGTCGAGTGGTGCTCCAGTTGCTCGAAGAGCGATTTCCGTGGCTCGGGAAAACGACCGACGAACAGATCAGCGGCGCCGATACCGTCGATCAGCTAACCGACCTTCACCGGGAACTCAAGCGCAGGAGCAGAACCAATCGACGGAATGGCAGGAAGAGCGGAACTAGCTTCCGCTCCATGGATGGATCGATCCTGCATTTCGAAATCTCTCTTCCACGAGAAATAAGCAGTGATACTCTCCCACCAGGGAGAAGTAGTTCCGAGCGACGCCGGCCAATGCCGGTTCGCAATCAAGGCAACGCCAGGGCCAGCGATGCTGGCCATCGGCGTCTTCGGAGGCATCTCATGCCGAAGGGTCCCTTTCTTCCCACCGAATTTACGGCGACCAAGTTCTCAACAGCGGCCGACAAAGCTGAGTTCGGCAATCACTTTCTGCGCTTCATCGAGTCCGAATGGGCGCAGGCGCTATTCACCAAGGACTTCTATCACCGCCTGTCGATGTGCTTCGGGCATATTGCGCACATGGATAGACCGACCTTCTACGAGACCTGGTTCACTTGCGACCATGACCGGTTGCGCTTCCTTGAGAAGACGCTCAAATGGCCGTGCTGGGGCGATCCCGAGTACACATTCTCCGATGTCGAGCGCGCCATTCAACAGGAAGTGCGCAAGCGCAACTATCTGGCCCGCTACCAACTGCGTGTGGCCGAAGCGGAGCGCGCGAGCGAGATGGAGACGCTCAGACGGTTGGAGGCCAAGTATCGTGTTCCCGCCAATCGAACAGACGATGCCGGCGCGATGACCGCTGATTTAGCTATAGTCTGAACCAGCGTCGCCTGTGATCGAAAGAACCCCAGTTCAAGCCAGCCTGTTCTGAAGTCCGCAAACAATCCGTATCAACCATTTCTGCCCATCAGGGGCAGACGAGGAGACGACCGATATGGCCACTCTGAAAGTGGAATCCCTGCCGCGCGAGTTCTATTTCAACGGCACGCGCATTCCCGATCCCGCACCGCAGATGACGGCCGAGGAAATCCGCGACCTGCTCACGCCGTCTTATCCGGAAATCGCCACGGCCACATTGACCGGACCGGAGGATACCGGCAACGCGCTTCGCTACTCCTTCAGCCGCGCCATCGGCTCGAAGGGGTGAGCCGTGGCACGGCGCTCAATGACGAGAGAAGAGCTGGCTGCTTTGTTCATGGCCAAAGCCGCCGAGGCTCCTCCCGCTGCCAACCTGATTCTGGCGAGGCATCTCCAATGCAAGGAATCATGCGACCTATCGAGCGCCATCGCAGAGGCCACTCAACGCTATGCCGGGACAGACAGGACTCTGCTGCAGGCGCCACCAGAACTGCTTTCGCCACTGGCGTAATGACGTTGGCGCCCGCATTCAGCCAGGCACTGCCGTCCCTTGTTGGCGTTCGCACCGACTACACCCACGAAACCAACCGGGAACTGCTCTTTCAGTTGTGCGCCGCGCTGGTGCGCGAGGGACTGGGCGACCAGAATACCTGGAAGCAGGCTGGCGGCAGCGCGATTCGATTTGCGCAAACCTCGATGGCTAGCGGAATCGGCGACGAGCGCGACAAGCTACTTACGCGCAATGTCGAGTATCACCTGCTGGTCAGCGACGCGCTGGAGCGGTACGGCGAGGACGCGCAACTTGGCTCGGGAAGGCTTGCCGTCCTCATCGAGTGCGGAGGATCGGGCTATCTGAAGATTGGCCCAGCGATCGAAGCAATGGAAGCGGAAGCCGAAGGGCTGGGAGCGGCATTCTACTGGACGTTGACTCACGCTCTCTACAAGGTCATGCGCCTCTATAACCATGACGACGCACTGATGTACGAAGAGCAAATGCACGAATACGCAGCCGAGGACGACGAAGAAAACCAGGGTCAGTATGAGTTCCCGGAGGTAGAGAAGGCTCTGCCCGAGTGCATCCGGAAGACGCTGAAGCGCGATTTCCGCGAAGGCAAGGCGTGCGACCGGGAATTGCTGCGACTGCATCGCAAAGGGCGCTTCAAGGACTGGATCGGCCGGTTGCGCCGCATCGAGCAACTCGCGCGGCTTCCCCTGAAGCAATCGAGGGAGTACCTCGAAGAGGGCCACTACGACCAGCCGCCATTGCCGTGCCTGCTTGTCTGTTTCAAAGAGCACGACGCCATCGTGGCCTGTTTCGACGAAGAGAGCCAGTCGATGCTCGAATGCTCGTCCGAGCCTGCGCTCTGCGCCATCTTCTCGCCGACCAATCCAGCCGAAGTGCGCAATGCGCTGCGGATCGTAGCGCGCTTCATTCAGATCAATGCGGAACTGTTTTCGCTTGTCGAATCGATTCATGAGTCGGAGGCCCGTCGTGGAGATCCATCTTTCGATCGGTCAGAATCACTGCTTCGAGCTGCGTGAGGCTCTGCTCGTCTACCGCGACCGTCAATCGAGTTTCATCACCAGGCATGACGTTCTGGTCCAAAAGAGCGGGCCACCCACGCTCGGTCCGGCGCAGCCTCTCACCCTCGCGTTCGTCGAGTCTCTGATGCGTTCGCTCGGCGGCAGCGTCCAGGCCGAGGTATTGCCGGCGAACATTCTTGCCAAAGCGGATCGCATGATCGTCTGGTGGACTCCGGCGCGACGCCGGCAGATGTTCTACGAGAACGCCGAAGGCAAGGCCTCTGATTTGAACGGCCGCATCTTCCCGCAGCCCCCTCTGGTTTGGAAGGTCGCCAGCGGCGAGTTGAGCATTCGGGCGCTTGCCGTGAACAAACGGCCCCAAGCCACGACGACTCTTGCCGTGGCCCCTTTCTGGAATCTCTCGGACGACGGCCGTGTCTGCACCGGCACGATGCGACGGCCTGAGAGCGCAACGGTCGCGGCGATCCCGGCCTGGGAGCGCGGCTTCTACGAGAGCGCCTTCACGCACGCAAACGTCGGCCGCCTCACGCGCCACGAGGGCGGATTCGAGGGTCTTTGGGAATCGCTCAAGGGCAAGCGCAGGCGTTTCCCAACCGAGTCATTGATTCAGTTGCCGCAGACGCTCGACCAATTCGTGCGCGGAGAGCAGGGCAATCATGCGCATTGAACACATACTCTCCCTTCGCGCCGATGCGCGCAGACCGATTCGCGTTCTCGTCGTCGGAGCCGGAGGTACGGGAAGCGCCATCACGATGGGGCTGCCGTATCTCGACCAGGCGCTGCGCGTCTGGGGACGGTTTGCCGGACTTGAAGTTGTCCTGATGGACGCCGATACGGTTTCCGAAACCAACTGCATCCGCCAGCCGTTTTCGATCTCCGATATCGGGTTGAGCAAGGCGACAGTACTCGTCAATCGCATCAACCTCTTCTGGGGAACAAACTGGAAGGCCGAGCCGAGAAACTTCGACGAGCGGACCTTCGAGAGAATTCAGGACACCTCGATCGATTTCCTCATCGGCTGCGTGGACAGCCGCGCGGCGCGCAGCACAATCGCGCGGTCGCTCGTCAAATCAAACAACCGTACCGCCTATTGGCTCGATCTTGGCAACAATGCGGCGAGCGGCCAGTTCGTGCTTGGCCAGCCGTGGAATGCGCGCAACCGGCGTTCGGCGGAAAGGCTGCGCACGGTGAACGAGTTGTATCCGGAGATCGCCGACGTCAAGGCCGGCGAAGACCCGCTTCCGAGTTGCTCGGCTGTCGAGGCTCTCGAACGCCAGGAGCCGTTTATCAATCAGACGCTCGCCGCAAGTGCTCTGACGATGCTTGCGCGCCTCTTACGTTACGGAAAGATCGAGCACCACGGCGGCTTCTTCAATGCTGCAACGGGCAAGGTAACAGCACTGCCTGTCGATCCCGAACTCTGGCGGAAGACCCGCCTTCGCAACCGGAAGATGCAAGCAAAACTGCCGACTCGATGAATCCCACCGGGAAATCGAAAACTTTTACTCAATACACGAGGAGGAACTCTATGTTCAAAGAGCTTGTTCCCATCCTGCGCAATCGCGCCGTGCTCATGACGGCGACTGCGCTCGACGACGATCAGATTCGCGTCAATGTCGTTCCCAAGAAGATGAAGGACGGCGACCATGACGCCCTCACCACGCCGCTGAGCGTCACCGGCACGGCCGAAGAACTGGACACGCAACTCGCGGCCACCCTGGTTGGCTTTGTGGCGTCGCATCTTCAGATGAAGAATGCCCTCGAAAAGGCGAAGGCGAGATGGACGCCGCCACCAAGACTGCGCAGGCCGAGGCGCGCGCGAAGTCGAAGACTGCGACAAGGTCAGTACCGGCGAAGACGGAAGTCACTCAGAATGCTCCCTCCGCCAAGCCTGCCGAGCCAGCGAAGCCCGCACCGCAGAAGCCGGCAAGCCTCTTCGATATGCCGACACCGGCGACTACTCCCACCGCCGCGCCAGCCGAACCGGAAGATGACCCCGGATTTGCAGAAATCGACGATGACGAACCAATCGAAGAGGTCGAAGAACTGGATGACGCGGCCTGACGGCAACAATTCCTCTCTTCAAGAGGGAATCGGATAGCAAGCCACACGTCCGAAATCTGTGGGAAAATGCCGATAGCGCTCCTATTGAGCGCAATGGGCTGTCACCGTATACCGAGAATCCCGCGGAAGCTGATCGGGAATAGAGCACCGGCTTAGAAGGCCGGTACTCTATCAAGACCACGTCTTGTTGGACACGTCTTGTTGGAAGTGTACGGGTCAGTTCACCGCAGGAGGTATGTCTGCCGATGCTGTCGCACGGATTCAGAACATCAGGCCGGAAAGTAGCAATCGCAGATGATGTGGGTGAACTCGCTGGAGTCCTTAGCGCCGGTTTCATCTTGTGGGCGACCGAACTTGTGTCCCGTCAGCTCCACATCGGTGATTCGCTCAACGGGATATGTACGTCCACCCTTGGAGTACCATGGCCCCGGATCACTCGCCCAATGAAACCCTTTCAATGTTTTCTGCTTTGAGCGATTGTAACCAAGCGTGTAGCCTTCGAGAACGTCCGTGCGCGGCCGTCCCCCACCATCGGTATACTCAATGCGCATGAACTGCCGGGTGCGTATTCCTGCAAGGATCAACTCTTCAACTGTCATTATCCCCACCTCTAACTGCGAATTTCCGGCTCCCGGCCCGGTTACTGATATTGTACTCTCGATCAGGTTGGCCTGAATTTCCTTTCGGGTATGAGATGTGTTTTGGTGAAGTAGTGCTTGCGCTGCACCACCGCGTGACCTACTGGCGATTGGCTAAGGCTGGTAGCGCCAGAGGTCGTTAAGTTCGCCTATCTGTGTCGCCGTCGAATCATGACTCGCGCCTCCAAAGAGCCAGAAATTTCCGCTGCTGTCAGTCCAGCTTACGGCGGAATATCGGCCTCCGGGGACGTTCGTAGCGGCAGGCACACCTTCAGTTCCATAAACGCCTGGTTGGCCTCGATCTGCCTGATACTGTGCAGCGTTTGCATAGGTTGTATTGGAGCCGCCCATCCAAGTCCATTGCTTGGAAGTTGGGCTGAACATCCAAAGATCGTTGAGCCAACCACTTCCTCCAGTTGAGTCAACGCCCAGTCCACCAAAGAGCCAGAGGTTGCCACTGCTATCTGTCCAGCTTACGGCGCTAACCCTGCTTCCAGGCATGTTGCTTGCAGCAGCAACACCCAAAGTGCCATAAACACCGGTAGCCGTTCCCTTGTTGCTCCCGCCTATCCACGTCCATTCCTTGGAGGTGGGACTGAATTCCCAAAGGTCGTTAAGGGACGTATATGCCCCTGTTGAATCATAACCAGCGCCCCCGAAGAGCCAAAGATTCCCGCTGAGGTCAGTCCAAGTAACCTCCTCTTGCACTCCAGCAGGGACATTGCTGGCAGAGGCGATGCCCTGCGTTCCGTAAACCGGCGCGACGCATGATGCTCCGCTGTTGGTGTTGGTCCCGCTTACCCAAGTCCACATTGTGGTTGTTGGACTGAATTCCCAAAGATCGTTACAAGGAAGGGTGTTGCCTTCAAAGAGCCAGAAATTTCCACTATTGTCCGTCCATGAAACCGCCAAATACCCAGTTCCCGGCACATTGCTCGGTGTAGCAATACCTTGAGTTCCAAATACAGCTGATGCGTTAGCTAGATTGCTTCCGCTCACCCAAGTCCACATTTTGGTTGTTGGGCTGAATTCCCAGAGGTCGTTAAGGCCGCCACTCGCTCCTGTCGAATCGAATCCGGCACCACCGAATAGCCACAGGTTGCCACTACTGTCAGTCCATCCGGCTTGTGTATACCGCTTGCCAGGCGTATTCGCAGCAGCTGCAACTCCCAATGCTCCATACACACCGGGTGTGCCAGAAGCACTTGAGACTGGCGTTCCTATATCGCTACCGCTGACCCATGTCCATTCCTTGGTCGAGATGTTGAATTCCCATAGATCATTGAGAAGCTTCTCGCCCACGTCGGTCGAATCATAGCCGTTGCCACCAAAGAGCCAGAGGTCGCCGCTACTGTCTGTCCAACTAATGGCCCCAACCCTTCCTCCGGGGGCATTGTTTGGCGAAGCTACACCTAGTGAGCCGTATGTTGGTTGTCCATAATAGAACCCAGATGAATCGACAGACATCGTACTGCTGCCACTCATCCATGTCCATTCGTTTGAAGTCGGACTTTCAACCAGTATTGTAGCGGTGCCTGATTTTGAGGTGTCCTGCGTCGAGGTTGCCGTTATGGTCGCGGTGCCTGTACCAGCGGGTGTGAAAACCCCAGAAGTTGTGATTGTGCCTTCCGTTGTTCCCCAGGTAACTGCCGAACTATACGACCCAGTTCCCTGCACGGTTGCGGAGCATGTGGATGTCTGGGTGCTCAGGATAGAGGCTGGAGAGCAGGTCACCGAAACCGAAGTAATTGTGGACGGCGTCGTCACTGTCACCGTTGCATTGCCGGATTTGGTCGAATCCTGCGTAGATGTTGCGGTGATCGTCGCCGTCCCCGTACCTGCGGGAGTAAAGACGCCAGCACTACTGACCGTGCCGATGGTAGGGGGGCTGATAGACCATGTGACCGATGAACTGTAATTTCCAGTCCCGCTCACTGTCGGTGTGCAGGTTGAGGCTTGGTTCGTATAGATCGAACTTGGAGAACAGACCACCGTAACAGACGTGATTGCGGGCGTACTGCCCCCGCCGCCGCTACCGCCCGAACCTCCGCCACAACCAGACGAGAGCAGGGCAATCGAGAGAGCGAGAATTGTGGACAGGCTCAACAGCGCGGCAGGCACAGCCTCCACAGCCGGACGAGACATAGACATTCAGTAGCCTCCAGAACACTAAATTCAGTATTCCACTTTGCGCCCATCCCAACTCACCCATTCTTGGGCTACAATCTCCGCATCATGCTGAAACGTCTGGCGATACTCGCAATTGCCGTATTCGTGGCAGTCGGCGTGCCCGGTCAGTCAAATAAAGCTGCCGATCACAAAGAGCAACCAGCAGCCCAAAGCCAGCCAGCCGTTCTCCCGGCGAACAGTCCAAACGAACAGATCGGTAGACAAACCGATCAAACCAAACCCGACGCCGACCCGCCAAAGTGGTATGCAGCCCTCGAACGGCCAGATTGGTGGATTGTCGGAGCGGCTTTCGCTACGCTTGCGCTCATCGGCTGGCAATCGTATGAAACTCGCCGATCTGTCGATGTCGGCACTCGAACCCTCGTTTCCACTTTCCGGCCTAAGGTAATCGTGCGAAGTCTTACACTGCATCCGAAATCAACCGAAGATCGTACGGCAATGGCCGGTGAGGCTAATCCAGATGGACCGCCATGGAAGATCAGGTTGTTGGTTGAGAATGGCGGTGGAACCGCTGCACACATCCAGGCCGCAGACGTGGAAATAGCGTGGCTCAGGCGGTCGCCAGACCACAAGGAACCTATACAAACCGAAAAGATAGGGGCTTTTACGTTGCAAGCTGGAGAGGAAAGAGCGATTGAATTTATTCTCGGGAACGACGTTCCCACAGGAGGTAGCATTCACGTTCGTCTGCGAATTTCTGAGAGTGCTGTTGCGCGTGATTTGCCTCAGATGACATACATCCTTTGCGGTGGAGTTATCACCTACACAGACGACATCGGAGTCAAGAGGAAAACTGGATTTGAGCGCATCTACCACATCAAATCGCAGACGTTCTGTCCGTCCGCAGACTCGGAGCGAGAATACGCCAACTAGGCACACGACCGCCAAGAGCAGCGTCCCAATCCAAATTAGGACACTGCCCCAGTTTCCATTAAGTGTACAAATCTAAACCAAGGTTTAGGCCGTGTGCTCCAGAGGTTCCGTTGTTTACGCATGATAATGCCTTTATCTAATACTGGATATGGGGTTACAGGCCACTCCTCAGAATCCGAGATTCTCAATCGACGCTAAATCGCCTTACCACTCGGGGTGCGGCTCAGAAGGATGTTGTGGACATCACTACTCCTTGGTCTTGAGTTTGCTGTCGTTTTCGCGGATGAACGCCTCGATCTCAGAAGCGCTGGCAAGAATGCGAAGCCACTGCTCCTTGTAGAGGGTGACGGGGAAACGTCCCATTCCGTAGAGGGATACGGCGCCTTTCTCGCTGACCTTGAGACTCAACCCTGCTGAATCCTTGCTCTTGAGCTTTGCGTTTTCTGCCCGCAGACGCTCCAACTCGGCTTTCATTTCCGCTTCGTTCATGCCGTCTCTCCCATTCTGTTTTTCGCTTCAACCGTCTCGCTGCACACTGGTTGCGCCAAGCCACAAGGCTCCGGCCGCGCCGGCCAAAAGCGCCTCGATCCGCTCGACTTCGAGCCGCCTGAGTCTCGCGGTGCTGGTCCACTGCTCCATCCGTTCAGCATCAGTGGAGAACTCGGCGGAGATTTCCATCCACCGGTTCTCGTTCTCACGGGCCACCCGCAGCGCGGCCTGAAGCGCCTCAATTTGCTGATCCCTTGATGAATTCATTCAGGAATCAGTTTATATTGTCGTCGCTGTTCCTTCCCAAGGCGGTCAATACGGCAATCCAGCGCAATCACGTATAGAGGGCCGACCTGACTTTCTTCACGTCCGAACCAGTATTCCGACTGAGGTAAATCCAAATGAAACCATCCAAGCTTTACGAGGCGCTTCATGCGCTGATCGGCGAACGTGTGCCTCTGCACATCTGGGGCGCGTGCGGCGTCGGCAAGTCGCAGATCGTCGCCCAGGTGGCGCGCGATCTCGGGATCGCAGTTCCTCGACGTGCGCGCCGTGCAACTCGATCCGGTCGATCTGCGCGGACTGCCGCGCATCGCATCGGATCAGACCGAGTGGGTTCCGCCCAAGTTCCTGCCCACCGACGGCAAAGGCATTCTCTTTCTGGACGAGTTGACCTCGGCGCCGCAGATGACGCAGGCCGGCTGCTACCAGCTCGTCCTCGACCGCAAACTTGGCGAATACGTGCTCCCCGAAGGGTGGGTCGTCATCGCCGCCGGCAACCCGGCATCGGAGCGTGGCGTGCATTTCGCGATGCCGCGGCCTCTGCGAAATCGTTTTGTCCATCTCGAACTCGAAGCCGACCTGAGCGACTGGTGCAGGTGGGCCGTGGGCGCGGGCGTGCGGCCGGAGATCATCGCCTTTCTGCGCTTCAAGCCGGACCTGCTGCACGCGGCCGACACAACCTCGGACGCCAATGCCTGGCCCACTCCGCGCTCCTGGGAGATGGCTTCACATGTTCTTTGCGGCGTGGCGCGCAGGCAGAACACAGCTTTTCTAACCGGCGCTGGAGAGTTCGAGGCGCAATTGCTCGACGGGACCGTGGGGCAGGCCGCATCTGCGGAACTGCTGGCCTTTCTGCGCCTCTTCCGCCAGTTGCCGTCGATCGACGAGATCCTGCTCAATCCCGAGTCGGCGCCGCTGCCGACGGAGCCATCGGCACAGATCGCCATCTCGACGGCGCTGGGCCGGGTGATGAGCGATAGCTCCATCGCGCGCGGCCTCAAGTATCTCGACCGGATGCCCGCCGAGATGCGCGTGATGGCCATGCGCGACGCGGCGGCGCGGGATCGCGCCATCACGCACACGCCGGAGTTCATCCGCTTCGGCATCGAGCACCAGGGAGTGGTCCAATGATTCAAGAACGCGCCATGCTCGCCGCCGTCCACATCAGCATCTGGACGGCCGTCAAACACGACCGCGGCGTCAGCCGCGACGTGGCCGAAAGGAACGGCGCTCCGATGAGCGCCGGCCGCTACAACAAGCAACTGCTGCGCGGGGCCGACAAGCTCGACGAATTGCGCACGCTCGCCGGTCAGGTCCGCCAGTACTTCTACAAGATCACGCTGCCCTGGACTGACGAGGGCTACCGGCTGCTGCCGGCAAATCTCTACTTCGATCTGACCGCTCGGATGCGGGAGTTCGAGGCCCAGTTCGAGCAGGGCGTCGAGGCGTTCCTGGCGATCTATCCGCAGTACATCGAGCAGGTGCGGCCAGAGTTGAATGGGCTCTTCCGCGAGGAGGACTACCCGAAGGCCGAGAAGCTGCGCCGCAAGTTCGGCGTCAAGCTCGAAGTCCTGCCCATTCCCACCGGCAACGACTTTCGCGTGCAGATGTCGGCCGAGGAGCAGGCGCGCGTCGCCCGCGAGATCGACTCGAATGTTCGGCAGTCGCTGGTGCGCGGGACCGAGGATCTTTGGAGCCGGCTGCGCGATGTGGTCTCGCACATGGTGGACCGGCTGAATGAGCCGGAATCGCGCTTTCACGCGACGCTGGTGACGAACATCTTCGATCTGGTGGAACTGCTGCCGAGGCTGAACGTCACGGGCGATCCGGAGTTGAACCGGTTCGCCGAGGAAGCCCGCCAGAAGCTCTGCACCTACACGGCGCACGATCTCAAGAAGCATGAGTTGCTGCGCGTGGCACGGCGGCCGATGCCGCGGGGATCGTCTCCCGCATGGATGAGGCGATTCGCAATCGTGAGGCCGAGCAGGCTGAGACAAAGCTTGCTTCGGTCGAGAGCATCTTCGACCATATGTCGGCGTACATGGAGGCGCCCGCGGCGGCATGAGACACGATGTCACTACAACCATAAATTGGCCGGAATGGCCAGTTTATGGTTGTAATTCCGGCCGGACAATGAGGCTCAGTCTCGCGACTGTTTGCGGCTGTAGGTGGTAGAATTCGGAGCCATGAACAAAATTGCAATGCTTGCGATCTGCTTAACGGCCCTGATTGCATTCGCGCAGTCGCCGGTCAAAGAGCCCGAATTTGCGGATACGTTCGCGGCGCTCTCAGTTTCTGGTGATCTTGTCCCACTGGAGCACGAAACGGCTGCGATTCGCGCGGGTGGAGGTGGTTTCATGGTTGCGACCAGCAAGGCCGCGTATGAAATCCCTGGCGAAAAGTCTCCAGTGCGCTTCCATGGCGCGCCGGAGCTTTTGTTTGTAGTGCGCAGTTTACTAGCTCAGACAGATACAGACCCCGCTACTCTCTATGTGCTCCGCAAGCTAGATCCAAAGAAAAAGAGCCGGGAAATTGCATTTTCCACTGGTCATTTCACTCCTTTTGGAGGACACGCGACCACCAATCTGAATGCCGGTCAGATTCCCATCACCTTTTCACGCTACGGCACATCTTCCTACCGAATCACAGTCTCGAACCTCGCTCCCGGCGAATACGCACTGAGCCGCTTATATGGGCAGGATGTTTTTTGTTTTGGAGTTGATTAAGAACCATTTGACCGAAGTCGAACTCGACGAGTGAAGTTACGAAATGGATAGGATACAGCAACTAGCGAAACCGCTGAAGCAAAACCAGATTGATGCCGCTAAGAGATTCTGGGACGGAGGCTGGGAAAGCGAGGAACTCAAGCAACTGAGTAGCGCATTCCCAAGTCCTATCGAAGCCGTCAGCATCAAGGCGATTGTACTTAATTCTCTTTATTCAACGAACATCATTGCAATCAACAAAGTTGCCGACCCTATTAAGCGGGTGTTAAAACCGAATTACCCGACAGGCCCAGATTTGATAGAAGAACTGGTCAATGAGATTCAAGGGGTCACCAACAAACGCAATTACAGCTTTGCCGCCAAATATGCTCATTTCTTCATCGATTCGAGCCTCCCCATACTGGACGGGTTTGCAGAGTGGATGCTTGGAAGGCATCTCAGTCGCCAGATGCAGTCAAAGGACCAGAGACGGTATCACAAATTCACTGAAGATATCGAAACACTTAAGCGGGCTGCGGGTTTGAGTTGCAACTGCGCTGAACTTGATTCGTACCTCTGGGTGGCTGGGGAGTATTGGTATTGGAAAGACCATCGAAAATACAACATCAGCGGCTACCTGAAACCGCGCTTCGAAAATCTAGAAAGGAACCCCGCAACTGAGCCGTTGCTGGTTGCTCTTTTAGGCGAAGGCACAGAAGGTGTGATTTGATGTGCTAAGCCGTACCTTCACGATTCTATACTTTCATCGCGGAACTGTTCGTACACGCCGATGCGAACTACGTACCGGAGTTCAGCCATGTCAGCGCCGCAATTATTTCTCAGTGGTTTCGGCCCGGTCCGCTGGCTGAAACGGTCACACTCCCCGCGGGGCGGGCACTGAGTCGATGCAGCTGACTCCTGACTTCACGATAACGCTCTTACAGCTTCAGCATCTTGCTAGTGCCTCCCAACTCGTCAACAGTGCGGATTATCGCCAGGTGACAGATGCGAAGGGACTGCACCTGGCGTTCAAGTTCCGCAATTCGTGATTCCTTTTGCGCGAGCTGCGTCACAAGCTAGTCGCGGTGGTTCCTGGCCAAGAGTTGCTTGAGCAGGCTGTTCAATTTGCATACGAAGGTGCATAAACGCCACGTTGGTCAAATGGCAGCTTGTGAGCGACGGATTGCTCTTCACTAAAAGAGCAAAAAGATTGTTGCAGCGATGGATCCTCACCAGCGCTCGCAATCTCTCCGATTGCATGGTAACTACCGCGAAGAGCGAAACAACACCCGCAGTCAAGTTTTTCTTGGAAAACGGAATTCGCGGCCAACTCATGATTGGAGGCCCGGTCAATTTATGCCTGTAATGACACACGATGTGACTTTACCCATAAGGTGGCAGCGTTTTGAAGCATATGACGTCAGCTCCTCTCCGCTAACCCCTTTGAAACCGCTGCACACTTGGC
>CAVRAQ010000010.1:0-94692 GCA_963718985.1 uncultured Acidobacteriaceae bacterium | reverse complement strand
CTCTTCATGTGCCGTGGCGGGCGGCAGCACCAGCCGTATCCTCGGGCAACCTGGAAAGAGAAAGGCCTTTCGATCAGGAACGGCATCTGGGCCCTTCTGGCACCCATCGTGATACTGGGTGGCATCTTCGCCGGCGTGTTCACTCCCACGGAAGCCGCTGGGGCAGGGGTGATATACGCGCTGCTGGTGACGATATTCATTCTGAGGACGGTTGGTTGGAAGGCCATCGGGGAGATACTTTCGGACACCGTGAAGACCTCCGGCATGATCATGTTCATAATTGTCGGGGCCATGATGCTGGGGCACCTCTTTACGTTTCTGCGCATACCGGCACAGTTCATGGCCCTCGTGCAGGGATTTAACCCCTGGACGGTCATGCTAATGGTCAACATCCTGATAATCCTTCTTGGCTGCGTACTCGAGGGTGCATCGATAATACTTATCACCGTGCCGATTGTCTATCCGGCGCTCAAAGCTATGGGCTTCGACCCGGTGTATTTTGGCATCGTCCTCACTGCCAACCTGGAGATCGCTATGCTCACGCCGCAGGTGGGCATGAACCTGTTCGTCATCCAGGGTCTGACCAAAGAGAAGATGTCCGAGGTGATTGCCGGGGCGTGGCCATTCGTCCTTTTGCAACCGTCAACCTGGGAATAATCATTGCCTTCCCGGCCCTGAGTCTATGGTTGCCCCACACCGATGAAGTGGTAGCGCAGCCGGCCCCGAGGCCGCTTCACTCTGGCTGTAGTCGAGGTTGAGTGTTCTGCCCCGTAACGGCTCCTCGACGACTGCCCAGGTAGAGTGGGAAAATACTATTGACGCCTCCAGCCCTTCGTGATAAAATTCGTCTACTCGATAGGGCATGTCAACGCAGCCGAGTGACGGACTGTACCGAGAGAGACTTGCCGGTCCGTGCGGCTCGAATTACCATCGCCGTTACAGGTATAGAACCGTGGCGCACGCAAAGTGACCGTGCGGAGACGGCTTGGCTTCGCCTCGTCATGGGGCCGGACACGCAGGGGAGGAGACACTGGCCAACAGCACTGATAGGGGTCTACCCGGCGGAGGTCGGAAAGTGATACCGCTACGGGTACTCATCGTCGAAGACTCCGAAGCAGACGCCGTCCTGGTCGAGAGAGAGCTACGCAGGGCCGGCTACTCGCCAGAGTGCCGGCGTGTCGATAGCGCCGACCGGATGGAAGCCGCTCTGAACGAAGGTCAGTGGGACGTCGTTCTGTGCGACTACCAGGTGCCCGGCTTCGGAGCGCTGTCCTCGCTTGCAGCGTTGCGCCGGAGGGAGCTTGACATCCCGTGCATCGTCGTTTCGGGGAAGATGGGGGAGGAAGTCGCGGTCGAAGTCATAGAGGCCGGCGCGCACGATTTCGTGATGAAGGGCGGCTTGCAGCGGCTGGGCAAGGCGGTAAAGAGGGAGCTTGCCGATGCCGAGAACCGACGTGAACGCCGGAAAGCTGAGCAGGCGCTGGTGGCATCCGAGGCGGAACTGCGCGCCCTGGCGAACCGGCTGCTGCACTCCAAGAGGAAGAGCGCCGTAGCGTAGCCCGCGAGCTCCATGACGAGATGGGACAGCAATTCACCGTGCTCAAGCTGCTCCTGGACAAAGCGAAGCGTTCGCTCGGTGAGAAGCATCCGCCAGAACTGGCAGAGGCTTCGAGGACCGTTGGGGAGCTGGTCGACGAGATGCGTAGCATGTCGCTACGGCTGCGGCCCGCCATGCTGGACGACCTGGGTCTCCTGCCGACACTGGAGTGGTATTTCCAGGACTACGCCCGGAAAACGGGCATCCAGGTGGACTTCAGGCATCGCGGACTTGGCGTACGGCTGTATTCCGCAGATCGTCACAGCCGCCTACCGTATTGTCCAGGAGGCGCTCACCAACGTCATCCGACACGCCCGCACCGACCACGTGGCGGTGGTTGTTGAGGCGCGCGATGGCACTATAAATGTTGATGTCCGGGATGAGGGTGTCGGTTTCGATCCATCGGCTGTTTCGATGAGCACCGGGTGTAAGAGGTATGAGGGAGCGCGCCGTCTACCTTGGCGGGTCCTGTGTGCTGGAATCCGCGCCTGGCAAAGGTACGCACTTGACGGTAATAATCCCCGTTCAAGGGCAGGACGCTAAGACTCCCCGGGACCATCAGCAGGGTAACCCCAGTCCGGCAACTGCAACAACCTGTTTCCGCTGTCGCCACAACATCTCCCGTTGTGCTCGGGCGAACTCCACCTGATTCTGCCCCGGCCGTCTTCGGTATTGGCAGCGGCGAACCGTCTTCCTCTGGCGACAGTCGTGCGTGGCGTGCCCCTAATTTACGTACCTGTCGGAGAAATAAATACGTATCGGGACTGATTGTCGGCGGGGGGAGAGGCGTGCTGAGATTCCTCCAGTGACTTCAGGTGGAGAGGGCGGGGTTCAAGGAGAGGTTGGGGGGATGGGGATGGAGGAAACGGGAATGGACTCGGTGCGGCAGAAGCCAGATGAATCCAAGCGGCCAAATACCTGGATTGTCAATGCTTAACGGTCTCTCCCGGCGAGCGCGAGGGACCGACGGCCCGTAGCCACCCCAAAAAGAAAGGGGGCTTCGCCCCCCTTTTTGAAGTGCATGTTTGCGTCTACTTCTCCGGTTTGAACTTCTTCTTCACCCTGTCTGCAACGAGCCAGCCACCCTTAGTGCAGGCGGCGAGGCCTTCCCAGCCGAATGGTTTAACCGCATCGCCAACACGAGACAGATTGGGTAACGGCGTCTCCTGTGGCATATCGTAGCCCATCCAGCTGCGCAGGCCGGGAAGCTCGTCGTCAATATCACGCACGTCCATCCTGAGTATTCTGCCGTGCGCGGCGAAATCCGGGAATACCATCTTTATGTCTTCGAGGTTGGCCTTTGCCTCCTCCTCTTTGTTGATGTGGTGCAGGCAAAAAGCGGTGCCCCAGACGACCATCATGTGCTGGCCGGGCGGGGCCACAGCGCGGGCAGTGCGCTGTCATCGGCCTGGCGGTGACAACCCTCTTCGCTCCGATGATAAGCATGCCGCCAGTGGCCTGAACGAGCGGCTTGTCGCTGGCGACGAGCGTGTGTACAATACGGGTCCGGCCTCAGGGCATCGACGTCGTTAATGTACTCGGCGGGGAAGTTGCTGCAAGGCCAGGTCAACGGTACGCCTCGGCCCCATGTCGCTGATGAGCACGTTGGTCTTGACCTCGACGTCGTTACCTTCTTTCGATATGACGAGGCCAGTCGTTGTTGTTCTGGACGGTTATCTTCTTGACCGGCGAGTTGAGCCAAACCTGTCCGCCCCTCTTCGTGACGGTGTCGGCGACGGAGCGGGCCAGCACAATGTTGCCGTTGGGTGCTACACCGTGGAACGGCATGCCACCCTGCCCGGCACTCGATACATAGGCGAACCAGTGCGAGACAGGGTACTCGTAGTCGTTGACCTCGGATATGGCCGAAGTGAGAGCATGGAAGACCTTGAATACTCTCTCGTCGTCCGTGTACTGTTTGAGCCAGTCCCGGAAGGACATCTTGTCTTCCTGTTTGGCTGGTGAGGTGGTGCCTTTGCCGGAAGGCTCCCATGATCTTCTCGCTTCACAGCGCCCTGCGCCAGGCGGCTCATTATCTTGGTCTTGTCCGCGCCAATCTTGTCCAGGATCATGAATAGCGCCCGGAGCTGCCCCTTTTTGGGGAGCTGGAACCACTGCCCATCCATCCACACGCTGGTGCCTTCTATCTCGGCGCATCGAGCTCTGCGCCAACCTCTTTGAACATCTGGTCGATAACGCTGCGTCTGGCAATGGCCACCGCACCAGGTCGGTACTCTGAATCCTTCCTGCTCGATAGTCGAGAACCGGCCGCCCACTCTCCCAGGCTTTCGGTTATCAGGACCTTGTAGCCGTATTTGGCGAGCAGCGCCCCGGCGGCGAGTCCGCCGATGCCCGACCCGGCGACAACAACATCGTATTTCTCCACGTCTCCTCCTTCTCCAGTCTACAGTATGATGACTATCCTCAGCGGATTTCCGATCTTCTTGTCCAGTATCTCCAGTCCGCGATTGACCTCTTCGAGGGGGATTCGGTGTGTAATCGAACGGGAAAAATCAACCTTTCCCGACCTGACAAGCTCGATGATACGCGGGAAGTCCTGCTGCTGGCTCGTCCAGACTCCCCAGGATGTCAATCTCTTTCACAATGAGCGGGTGCGAGGCTACCTTGAACAGCCCCTTGTTGACGCCGCAGATGACCGCTTTGCCGCCGCGCCGCACCGACTCCACGGTCTTTTCCATCGTGGCCTCAGCACCGATGAACTCGAAGGAGACATTGGTGCCTTCCCGCCGCTCAGCTTCTTTATCTGCTTGATGACATCGGGGGCATCTAGGTCAACAGCGGCATCAGCGCCCATCTCCAGGCCCGTTTGCACTAGCATCCTTGCGGTCGACCGCGATGACTTTGGCGGCGCCGAAGGCCCTGGCCATCTGGAGCGCATTGACACCGACCCCTCCGATACCGAAAACCGCTACGATGTCTCCGGTCTTCACCTCGCCGCGATTCATGGCGTGGAACGTTGTCGCCACCGCACTCGGTAATTATAGCGCCCTGTTCAAAGGGAATATCAGGGGGTATGATGCAGCAGTTGAACGCCGGGGCCTCCATGTATTCAGCCCCAGCCTCCGCCCCAGTCAACCCCGAGGTTCGACGGATTGATGCACAGGTTCCACTGCCCCTCGATGCAGTAATGGCAGTGGCCGCACGAGATAACGGAGTTCACGCAGACTCTATCGCCGGCTTTGAACTCCTTGACAAACTTGCCCACCTCGACGATTTCGCCGGCGGGCTCGTGTCCCGGTATCATGGGCAGCTTCGGGGGAGAAAGCTGCCCGCTCAGTATCCCGAAATCGGTGTGGCAGATGCCGCACACCTTGACCCTGACCAGGACATTGTTGGAGCCGATGTTGGTGGGAATGGGCACCTGTTCAATCTTGACCGGGTCGCCGAACTTGTGGAGTCTGGCCGCTCTCATCAGTCCTCTTTCCAACATAACCTCCTGAATCTGATGTTTGGCTGGCGACGCGCCGGAAGTATCCGAAGCTTTGCGCCGCCAAATGAGTTTGCCCTTCGCCATCTTGTGCGACACGGAAAGACAAGTCGTGAAGGCCTGGGATGTCTATAACTCACGCGAGAAGGGAGGGATTGCGAAACCCGCCGTCTTCATCATTGGCAGCGCCCTTACCGCGCACTTCGCATCGTTGGACACCGTCGCCGTACGCGTGCCCGCGTCGGAGATCGTTCGCATTCTCCGGTATCCAGCCCGCGGCGCCTGCTCGCCGCCGTCTACATTCCAACCCTTGCCAATATCGTTCAAGGTCGCTGAAGTACACGTTTCAATATGCGGACGCTATGCGCTGGGCGCTTGAGCAGGTTGACCAGCAGAAGATGGTGGTCACTGGTGACCCATTACCCAAGGGCGACAGCTTCACCCTATATCGTGGTGTGAACCGCGATGGTAACCCTCACGGTTTCTCGTGGACGACCAGTATCGACATTGCACGTCGCTTCGCCAATATGTTTGGGCTTGAGGGTACCGTCTACAGCATCGTGGTGCCCCGGTCAGATGTGTATGCCTACATCCATGAGTCTGGTCGCACCGAACATGAGATGTTGCTCCTGCTCAACGGTGACGAACCTCTCACGGCTGTGGAGGTAATCGAGGATAGGGACGCAGAGGCAGCTTGATTAGTGTGCCAACGCCGGTGCCACCCACCGGCCACAACCCGCCAGCAGAGGAGCTGGCAACACCCTCAAGGAGGGGCAACAACATGACAACATCAGCAGCAGTTGAAACGGGACTCGACAAACTGAACACCGCTCTGAAGGAGATGGGAGCGCGGTGCTACTGCGAGTCCACGCCGGTGTCCCACGGATGCATCGTGACGGTGAAGCACTACTACACCCCGAAGTCCAACATCATTGTCGAAATGGACAAGGACGGCGGATTCGAAGTCTACGTCCCGGTCGAGAAGACCAACAGCGTTGACGCAACCATCGCAGCGTTGAAGTCGCTGTAATCAACCACAGGCCGGTGCGCCATCGGCCACAACCGCCAGCGAAGTTGGCTGGTAACCGCCCTGAAGGAGGGCAGCAGAATTATGAAGCACACCAAGGAGCAGGTTAAGAAGTACATGAAGGTCTTGCAACTGATGCACGCCTTCGGCGAACTTGAACCCGAGAAGGTTGTCGAGTTGGAAGCCATCAAAGGTTGGAAGTGGGAAACATTCAACTGTACCAAGGCTGAGGCTTTTGTTGAAGCCGTCGCTCTTACTAATGAAGTGTTGGGCGGGAAGCAGTATGTCCCAACCTCTGAATGGGCAAAGATGTTGGCGACGGACTGAAGCAGACAGCCAGCCGGGGCTACTAACACGGTCGGAGTTCACCGACTCGACAACCATAAGGAGACATGACAAATGGCAAACAAGTACGAAGTAGTTGAAATGGAAAAGCACACGTGGAATGAAGATGGGTCTGCGGTTGTCAACGACCGCTGGCCGTGTGAGAGCGCAACAGATGCCTTTCTCCACGCGCACTCGCGTCGGGTGGAGGCAGAGATTCAGGGTCGCCGCGCTGATGTAGTGTTCGAGGCGCGGGAGGATGGCGAACCTATCGACCCCAATGATTGGTGCTGGGAACCCGATGACGAGGACGTGTTCCGGCAGCTTGCCGAGATGGGTTACACGGAAGAAGAAATTCATTCCGTACTTCGGTAATTGTAAAAACTGAATCGACAAATAGTGGCCGGATGCCTTACCGCGCCACGGAGGGTGTAGTCGTGGTCAGAGAGGTAATTTACTCTCTACAGTGCAGTTCCCTTTAAGATTATTAGCGCGGGGTCGCCACGAGCAGCCGCGTAAAATCGACCCATACACCGTACCGATGCGTAAGCGGGAGACGGTGGGCAGCGAAGTTACACTGTGGTGGGTCATGTCCAAATTGCATAGTCAGCAACGCGGGATAGCTACAAGGGTCTTACAGAGGCAATCCAAATAGGGCGGTGACGCGCCCAATGGGATTGCTTTGTGCAAAGAGAAGATGAAGTCTACTCAACATATCTGAAACCAGAACAGATTGCGGCGATATTGAACGTCTCGGTCACTACGGTCACACGCCAGTTTGCCACGCTCGAAGGCGTTATCGACCTTGGCACACCCACGTCATGTCATAAACGCCGCAAGCGGATTCTTCGGATTCCGCACTCCACCTTCGAGCGGTACCTCGCGGAACGAAAGGTTCAGGGACGCCGACGCAAAGGCCAGTAGGGCGAAACGACTAACCGATGTAAGACCCAAACGAACAGGCCACCAACCTAGGTGGCCTTCGTTCTTTGGGTGTCACTATGAGGCTTTTGTACGCCCCGCCTGTTCTTTCTTCTTGGCTTTCGGCCATGTCCGCATCACGAGTTCGTCAAGACGGTCTTGCCTCCCCCTCACCCACGGGGCGTAGCTCTTCTCCGTGGTCTTGATGCTCTTGTGCCCGAGAAGTCTGCTGACATCTTCGAGCCCGACGCCAGCCGTCAACAATTCGCACGCGAAAGTGTCCCGGAGTCGGTGCGCCAGCATGTGCCCGTTGCGGGGAATGCCAGCCGCTTCGAAGCAAGGGGCGATAAACCGCTTACCCCAGTTGCTACAGATGGATTTTTTAGACCCGATGCCCGACCAGAAAAAGAATGCAGGGTTGTCGTTGGGCACCGCAAGGAGTTCTTCGGCGACCGAAGGCGGAATCACCACTGAAACGTCTGTGCCCGTTTTAGTCCGTTGCGTGACAACACGGTATTTGTCGTCCCGGTGGATAAGCCCGTCGCGTCGAAAGGTTAGGGCATCCTGAATGGACAGACCAGACCACCGCATCAACTGGAACAACCCCTGCACCCGCAATGCCCAGTATTCATACTTCTGATTCTCGACTGTGGGATTCTCTGGAGACCGCACAACCGCATACACGGCATCCAAAAGCCGGTTGTATTCATTCATGGTCAACGGCATCGTGGGTGTGGTTTGAACCTGAATCTTCGGCCACTTGGGCACCGTTGCCAACCACCCAGCCTCAACGCAAAAGCGAAGGAACGATTTGTAACGTTCGAGTAGCTTAGAACGAGTCAGCGACGAGGGGTATTGCATCTCCCAATTGGTGCAAAACGCGATGAGGAGTTCCCGGTCGATGGCCCGCAGCGTGAAGACCCCGTGACCTTCGCAGAACGACACGAGCCGACCGAGCCACAGCGTGTATTTCTTGATGAGGTCGGATGTCAGACCTTCAACACGCTTCTCAGCGACGAACACGTCCACGGCTGACCGGATGTCACGCTCAGTTGTCGAGACAGGTTCAACTACGCGACCGCTCAACTGGTCGGCTAGCTCACGCTTGACCTCTTCGGCCTCTGACCACGAGCGTGTATTGGCTGTGCGGCGGTGTTGCTTGCCGTTGGCAAACCAGCGGAAGTGCTTCCTGCAAGTGCAACGACGGTAGAACTCGTCGCCCTTGTATTTGCAGTCGGGGGAATGACGGACAAAGATTGTGATGGTCGGTGCTGGGCTCATCGTGCATTGCTCCCCGGCATTCGGGTAACACAAAATTAGCACAATTTCCAAGATGCGTATAGATAGTGTTGATAATAAACTATTTAGTAATGGTGGAGGCGGCGGGAGTCGAACCCGCGTCCGAAATCGCTGTCAGCCAGGAGAGTCCATGCTCAGTCCGGTTCCGAATGATTCACGCCTGGCGCTCAGAACGGACAAGATGCGCCAGAAGCTAGTCCGATGATCTCGCGCAGACGACACGGACCGAGCCGTTCGCGCCAGCCTACTGAATGACGTCCGCTCACAGCCCATAGGCGAAACCGTGGAAGACGGCAGCTTAGTTAATTAAGCTGCAAGTGCCAGATTATCGTTGGCAACTTTTGTTTTGCAGGCGATTACGGGTGCCCACACCCCGGCATGCCTCCTAAGCCGCAATCGATCCCGTCGAAACCGTGACGCCCCCAACTTGCTCATCCGGCCGATGAAGACCATGGGCCGGGAACCTGATGGTGCGAGCCGACTGGCTCGTGCTGCTACTTCCATTCTACCTCTGATCCATGTTTGCCGAAGAACGCCGGCAGGCCCACCGGGTTCTATTGCTTGTCCAGATCGATCTTTTCGTACTCGTGGCGCGCGATTCCGGCGCGAATCTGCGCCGGCGTCTTGCCCAGCCTGGTCTGCTGGTAGGCGTAGAACCCTTCCTGGGCGCAGGTGGAGCACTCAGTTCCGTGCAGTCCCTCGAAGCAACTGCGCAGGCTGGTGTGTCCCAGGGCGCGATCGCAGCGGCAGTTGCAGGGCAACTGGTAGACCACGCCGCTCACCTTGGCCACCTGCTGGTAAACGTGCACTTGCCACGGATAGCGGAAGTTCTCCCCGGTGAGCTTTGCGCCCGACAGGATGGGCGGCAGCGCGCTCACCTTCAGCGGCGCCGAGGGGTGATACGCGGCCACGTCGTCGGCCGGGTTGGACCATTGCGCATAGCTGGCGGCGGTGAGCGCAAAAGCCGCCAGGCCCAGCGCCAAGCGGCTCTTCATCGGGTGCTTCATGGGACCTCTCTGGCTCTGATTCTATCCGCAACGGGAATAAAGCGGAACCATCGCTATCCAGGACCGGCCACTCGGATTTTGTGTCTCATTTTCGTACAGCACAAAAAAAAGACGGCACGAACGGTCTAGCTGTTCGTGCCGGGAGGCCAGTGACGCAAACTACTTCCTACTGGAAGGAGACGGTGTGAACCGCTCTCCCAGTGGAATAAATACAGCATAGCATAGATTGAGAAGAATGCAAATACAAAAATCGAAATTTTTTCCTCAGCTCTGGAAATCAATCGATTTTCTTTGTCCGGCATCTAAAATCCAGACATTCTACTCGGATAACGGCGGCGCAGGCAACCGTCAGGAGGCAATCAAAAAAAATGGCAAATCCTTCGGAATCAAATACTTATACGTCCACAAAAACCCGAGATGCTGAACCCTCGAAGTGGCTCAAGGTGGGGGTTGTGGCTGCGGCTTCAGCTTTGGCAGGCGGGCTGGCTGCTGCCTGGTGGTACCGAAAAACCCTAAAAACCCTCCGTCAAACCGATGAAACCACCCAAAATCCGCATTTTGGGATACCAACAGACGATCCCGGCAATGATGCCTGACGCTCCAGTCCGGTCAAATTCGCTGCCCAGATCTGCTTGTCAGACAAGCTGATCTGCCCGAGCGGCCAGGTCAAAGTCCTTCACGGTCAGCCCACCGGCATCGTGGGTAGTCAGCGCCAGCCGCACACGGTTGTAGCGGAGGTCGATATCCGGATGGTGGCCGGCCTCTTCAGCCAGCTCCCCGACTCGGTTGACAAAGCTGAGCGCGCCGCGAAAGTCTTCAAATTGGAAGGTTCTCACCAGCTCGCCGGCCACGATCTTCCAGTGGGGCAAGGCGCGCAGATGAGAGTTGGCGTCTTCAGCAGACAGTGCGCCCATGGCTTCTGCTCCTGATTTCCGATCCAGATTTCCGTTACAGGGTTCGCGCTCCCGATGGTCGGCCCTACAACTCCTGTGAGCTGGGAGACGGGGCCATTTCGAAGGTCGAATATCGCCGGTTCTGGCCGCTGATCTCGGAACGCAACTCCTGCCAAAGCTCATTCGGGATCTTCAGAAAAGCCTCAACAACCGCCGGGTCGAACTGGGTTCCGGAGCAGCGCAGAATTTCCTCGCGCGCCGAGTCGAAGCTGCGCGCTTTGCGGTACGGCCGGTCGCTGGTAATGGCGTCCAGGGTGTCGGCCACCGCGAAGATCCGCGCTCCAATCGGAATCTCCCGCCCCGACAGGCCGCTCGGATAGCCGCTTCCGTCGAAATGTTCCTGGTGGCAAAAGACAATCTCCGCCGCGCCGGCCAGGAAGGGAATCTTGCGCAGCATGTGGTAGCCGCGCGTGCAGTGCTCGCGCATTACATCCTGCTCTTCCGGCGTCAGCTTGCCCGGCTTGCGCAGAATCTCGTCGGGAATCGCCATCTTCCCGATGTCGTGCAGAAACGCGCCGCGCGCAATCACCTTGATCTCCGCCGGCGCCAACCCCATGGCCCGCGCCAGCGCAATCGTGTAAGCGGTTACCCGCTTCGAGTGCCCTTCTGTCTCTGAGTCCTTCAGGTCCAGTGCGTCGCCCAGCGCCTCCAGCGTCACGTCGTAGGAGTGCTCCAGATCCTCCATCGCATGGCGAAGCATCTCCGTCCTGGCCCGCACCATCTGCTCCAGGCTCTGCTGGTAGTTGTGGCTCTCTTCCAGCACCTGCCGGTGCTTCAGCGCCCGCTCCACCGTGCCCATCAGGTGGTCGCGCTCGAACGGCTTGAGCAGGTAGTCATAGGCTCCGCGGCGCATTGAGTCGATGGCTACGCTGATGTCGTGGATCGCAGTCACCATGACTACGGGAAGGTTCGGCTGTTGCGCATGAACCCTCTCCAGCAGCGCAATGCCGTTCAGATCCTGCATGACGATATCGGTCAACACCAGGTCGAAGGTGTTCAACTCCAGGGCTTCAAGCGCTTCACGGCCGCTTGCGGCCAGTTGCACCTCGTATCCCCTCCGCTCCAGTGTCGTACCCACCATGGAACGGACGTGCGCCTCATCGTCCACCACCAGAACCCTTGCCGGCCTGCCCGCGTCGATGATTGCGCGCGCTTCCCCTTCCGCGGGGAATACCTCTGCGGGGTTCGGCGTTCCCGGTCCTGCCAGGTTCAATGCCAAGAAACTTCCTCCCAGGCTGCTGCGTTCCGCCCTGGGGCTGAGCCCGTTTTCATCGGGCTCCCAAGGTTTGCGCTACGAAAACCCGGTTCTCGTTCAAGTTAACCAAGGTGCAAGCTGGTTGACCATCACAAAAAAGGGTCATAGGACCGTATCGCATCCTGAAAGTAATAAACCGAAAGTAGCTGCCCATGTACAACTTTTGCGGCGCTGTCAGCTTCCGGCTTCGGTTCTCGAGCCGGCGCTGCGCTCTCAACAGGCTAAAAGCCAGAACCTCCTGGATACCGGCACTCATTTGGATGCAGGAAGCCGGTTCCCGGCCTTTGCGGAATCAGGGAATCAGTTCCCGAGACCTCTCCGGTGAAATTGTCGCGATGGACAACTCGCGACGGGAAATATTGTTAAATGATTGATTTTAAAATACATCGCAGAAACTTGCGCGGCTTGCCCATGCCGCCCGGTCCTCGGATCACTCCTGACGTAACTCCTTCTTCTGCTGCCGCGCCCTTTTCTCCTCAGCCCAGCCCTCTATATTCGCCTGCCGGCTCCGGCTCACCGCCAAAGCTCCCGCCGGCACATCCTTGGTTATGCACGAGCCGGCGCCGACATACGCACCTTCTCCCACGCTCACCGGAGCCACCAGAGTGGAATCGCTGCCCACAAAGGCGCGCTTTCCAATCTGCGTCCGATGCTTGTTTACTCCATCGTAGTTGCAGGTGATTACTCCGGCCCCGATGTTCGAGGCTTCGCCTACATCCGCATCGCCCAGGTAGGTGAGGTGGTTGGCCTTGGCGCCCTTGCCCAGCTTCGCCTTCTTGGTTTCAACGAAGTTGCCTACGTGCGCGTCTTCGCCGATGTCGCTTTCCGGCCGCAAGTGCGCAAACGGCCCGATCTTGGCTCCATCTCCCACCTTGCTCTCGGCCAGCACGCAACTCTGCCTGACCAGCACGTTGTTGCCCAGGGTGCAGTTCTCAATCACCGTATACGACCGGATCAGGCAGTTCCCGCCGATCCGCGTCAGCCCCAGCAACTGCACAAACGGCTCGATCACCGTATCCGCCGCAACCTCGACCTGGGCGTCGATCACGCACGTCTCCGGCCTGTAGATGGTCACTCCGGCCGCCATCAGCCGCGCCGCTGCCTCGCCCCGCAACTTCGCATCCTCCGCCACAAGTTCCGCAATCGTCTTCACGTCACGCACTCTCCCGCTGTCTTTCGTGTCGCGTTCTTATCGGTCAGCATCGTCGCTGCCGCTGCCTCGGTTCTCTCCGGCTTACGGTTAATTCACTGCTCCGCCTGCCGCGCCCGCGGGCCGTCCCGGCTGCGGTATGGTGATGTCTATCGGTTGCACCGGCCCCATCTTCAGCTCATCCAGTCCCGGCTTGATCTCCGGCCCGTTGCCCACCACCAGAATCGCCAGCTTCGTCCGGGTGAATGTACTTCTTTGCCACCGCGGCCAGGTCGGCCAGCGTCACCTTTTCGAGGCGGCCCTGTAGGTTTCAAGATAGTCCGCCGGATAGCCGTAGAACTCCAGCCGTTCGCGCTCCTCGAGCACCTTGTCCCTGGTGTCGTACCGGAAGAGGAAGGAGTTCAAAATATCGTCTTTGGCGCGCTTCAACTCCTCCTCGGTGAAGGGCCTGGTGTTGAGCCCCGCAATCTCGGCCATCGCGGCTTTCGTCGCATCCACGGTCGACGCGCTCTTGGTCAGCACCTCGGCCCGGAATGTGGCGGGATGGTCGTACTCCATCCCGAAGCCGCCGCCCACCGCGTAGGCCAGTCCCAGCTCGGTGCGCACTTTCTGGAAGAGCCGGCTGGCGAACCCGCCGCCCAGAATCTCGTTCATCACCGCCAGCGCGGGCACGTCGGGATTGCGCCGGTCAGTCCCCAGCCCCACAATCTCCACGTTCGACTGGTTCACGTCTTCCTTGTCGATGAAGTAGATGCCCGGCTTGGGCCCGGCAAACACGTCGTGGCGCGGCGGCGCCGGCTTCGACCGGCGGCAGCCCCTCAAACGCCGCGCGCACCTTGGCTTCCATCGCCACCGGGTCAAAGTCGCCGCTGATGCCGACGATCAGCTTGCCGTTGAGGGTGCGGTCGTGCCAGGCCTGCAGGTCGGCCAGCGTTGACCGCGCCGATGGTGGCCAGCTCCGGCTGCCGGGTATACGGGCTGTTGGCTCCGTACACCAGCTTGGCCGACTCGCGGCCGGCGATCTCCGTCTTCATCGTCGTTGCGCCGCACAATTCCCGTGGCCATCTGCTGCTGCGCCAGTTCCAGCTTCTCCTGCGCTGAATTTGGGGTGGAAAAGCAGGTCCATCGCCAGCGCAAAAACCTGGTCGGAGTCGCCCTTCAGCGAGTCCCAGGAGATGGCGGTCGAATCCACATCCGCCGCCGGTCTCGATGTGCGCGGCCCTGGCCTCAAGAAAGTCGTCCATGGCGTCGCCGTCCATCTTCTCTGTGCCGCTGGTCCGCCACGCCTCCCCATACAGCTCAACAAGACCGGTCTTGGCTGGGTCCACCTCTTCCCGCGATCCGCCGGGAATCATCACCGACCCCGATATGAACGGCAACTCGTGATCTTCCTGAAGGAAAACAACGATGCCGTTCTTGAGCTCGATCCGTTTGGGCTGCTGCGGATTGAAGTCGTGCAGCTTGGGAATGGGGATCTGCTCCCACGGCTTGCTCTGCTGCGCGCACAATGCGGCGGCCGACGCCAACATGGCGAAGGCGAGACCGAATCCACAAAAACGAGTCTTGAAAGGGCGCGGTTTTAACCGCGCCGCTCGACGCAGAAAAGAAACCCCGGGCTTTAGCCCCTGAGGGAATGCTTTCTCAGACATTTGCATTCCCTCGGCGGCTAAAGCCGCACTCCAATTTGGAGGCTCCATGGCGCGGTTAAAACCGCGCCCTTTCAAAAGCAGATTTTCCCGCTCCGGATCATCATTCCGCGCCTCCATCCTTCTTCGCGGCCGTCGCCGGAGCTTCGGTATCAATCTCCGCGCTGGTCCGGTTCGACTCCACAAACACCTGGTTCGCCACCCGGCGGATGTCCGCCTTGGTCACCTTGTCCACCCTGTCCAGTTGCAGGAAAAGCTCGCGCCAGTCGCCGTAGCGGGTCTGGTACTCGGCCAGTGCATTGGCCAGCCCCTGGTTGTCGGCCAGGCCGCGCAGCAGGTCGGCGCGGGTGCGGGTCTTGAACATCTGCAGCTCCGCGTCGGTCACGTCGGCGGTCTTGAGCTTGTCGATCTCCTTGTGAATCGCGTCGCGCATCTGCGCCGGCGTGTGGCCGGGCAGCGGAACCGCATAGAACGCGAACAGGCTGGGATACTTGTCGCCGGGAAATGGGCTGAACCCCTCGGCCTCGGCCGCAATCTGCTGCTGCTCAACCAGGCTGCGATAGAGGCGCGAAACCCGCCCGTTCGACATGATGTCCTGGATGGCGTCGTACACCGCATCGTCCGGGTCGCGATAGTTGGGCCGGTGGTAGCCCTCGATGTAGAACGGCTGCGTCTGCTCGCGAATGGCCACCGTCTTCTCGGCAAACTGCTTGGGCTCGACGGTCGTCATCTCCTCCGGCTTGGGTCCGCCGGGAACCTTGCTGAAGTACTTTTCCAGCATCGGCATCGCCTCTGACGCTTTCACGTCGCCCACCACCGTGACCACGATGTCGCCGCCCACGTAGTACTTCTTGTGGAACGCCATGGCCTCGGTGGCGTTGATCTGGCTCACCTCGCTGGGCCAGCCGATTCCGCTGCGCCCGTAGTTGTGCGCCACGTAGGCGGTGGCCAGAAACTGCTCGACGAGCCGCCCGATCGGGTTCGAGTCGGTGCGCATCCGCCGCTCTTCGATCACCACGTCCCGCTCCTTGTAGAACTCGCGCGGAACCGCGTCGGACAGCCGCCCGCTCTCCAGCCAGGCCCAAAGCTCCAGCCGGTTCTCCGGCATCGACCAGAAGTACTGGGTCTCGTCCAGCCCCGTCTCGGCGTTCAAACCGTTAGCCCCGTTGCCCTCGGCCACTTCGGTGAACTGGTTGGGGATGACGTATTTGTGCGCCTCCGCCTGGGCATCGACGAACGCCTTGTTCAACTGCGGCCAGCTTCTTCTCGTCGCGGCCCACGGGCTTCAGGTACTCGGCCTCGTAGGCGTTGTTGGCCGCCTCCACCTTTTCCAGCGCCACCTTCTCGGCGGCGTAGTCCGTGGTGCCGATCTGGCTGGTGCCCTTGAAGGCCAGGTGCTCGAACATGTGCGCCAGGCCGCTCTCGCCCGAGGGGTCGTTCACGTCGCCGGCGTCGATAAACGTGGTGTAGCTGAACACCGGCGCCTCAGGACGTTCGCAGACGATCAGCGTGAGCCCGTTAGGCAGCACTTTGGTTGTAATCCTCTGCTCGAAGCTCTTCAGATCCTGCCCCTGCGCGGCGGCCAGGGACATCGCCGCCAGCATCAGCGCCGGGAAACCCTTCCAAACCCAGGAAAAAGCTCTGCTCTGCATCCAGTCTCCTTGTTTGAGGGTGTAGACGCGCGACCCCGCTCTCTTCCAAACTATTGCCCGCAACCCGGTGCGTCAAACCGGCGCTGCCCATTCCTGCCGCGCCGGGCTTTTTTTTTGAAGCCGCTATAATCAGTCCGCGATCATCCAGGCGGATTTGCAATGCGCAAACTGGGGTTCCTCTTGCTTCTCGCGGCGATCGGCCCAACAGCGCCCGGGCAAACGCGTGTAACCGTCGGCCAGATGGAACAATTGCTCGCCTCTTTCCAACACCAGCCGGATGCGAAAGTGGCCCGACAGCTATCCGGTTTCGAACTTACTGAACGTGTAACCTCAGATACCCTCTCGCGGTGGGAGACGGAGTTTTCAGGCAAGCGCACCCAGGAGACGCTCACTGCCCTGGCCGATGCATCCGCCTTCCTCGATCTTCCCGCAGCCGATCTCCCTGCCGCCCCGCCGCCGGAGCTGGCCGCCCAGGAGCAGATCTTCTCGCGAATCGCCGGTTATGTGAGCAAGACGCTGTCGAAACTGCCCAACTTCTCTGCCCTGCGGACCACCACGTACTTTGAAACGTCGACGCCTCGGCAATTGCTCCAGCAACGGCAACTCCAAGTCTATCAACTGAACAATTCGAATCCATCGTTCCGCTCGCTGGGTCCGTTGAATTCAGCCGAATCGAAAAGCATCCAACTGTATTCTGCCGGAACCTGGGGCGTGGTAGTCACCTACCGGGACGGCCTCGAGGTGGAGGATGCGCTCTCAAGGAACGGCAAGCATGCTGCCCCTCCCGCGGTCGGCCTGACCACCAAAGGAGAGTTCGGGCCCATTCTCTACGTCGTCCTCGGGGATGCCATCCACGGTAAGGTTACCTGGGGTCATTGGGAGCGGGGCACAAATGAACTTCTGGCGGTCTTCCATTATGAGGTGCACAGGGAACTTTCGCATTTCGCGGTAGCATCCGGGATCTTCAGCCCCGCTGATTATCCCGCTTACCACGGAGAGATTGCGGTCGACCCAGCAAGCGGAACCATCTTCCGCATCACCATCGAGGCCGACCATCTCCCCTCCGATTCGATGTCAGAATCCTCCATTCTTGTCGAGTACGGTCCGGTCCCCATCGGCGGCAACATCTACATCTGCCCGGTCCGTGCCGTTGCGACCCTGAAGCAGCCTTCAACCGCGGCCGATGGGAGCTCGCTGCCCGCTTCCGCACCGCTCCAGACCTTCGTGAACGATGTTTCCTTCACCAAGTATCACGTCTTTCGCTCGGACGCCCGGGTCTTGCCCGGTTTTAGCACCAGCCCATAAGAACCTGCAGGATTCCCTGTCTTTCTCACTCCCCGCCCACCGCCTTCGCAAACGAGTAAAAGAAGTCCAGCGACTTCCAGTACGAATCCACGGGAAGCCTCTCGTCGCGTCCGTGGGCGCGGTCGTCGTCCCGCTCCAGCGCGATAGCCGAGAAGCCGTAGCAGGGAATTCCGGCCTGCGCAAAGTAGATGGAATCGCTGGCCCCGTTCTCCATCACCGCCGTCACCGGCGTTCCCGGCCAGATCGCGTTGGTCAGCCGGGTGAGCGGATCAAACACCTCGGGAATCGGCGCCGGCGGCACAATCGCCTTCCGCTCGGGAGCCGCATCGGGGACCTCGCCGGAATCGGAAACATACTTTACGGTCAGCTTGTTGTCGGCGAAGATCGCCATCAACTGCTGCCGGATCTCTTCCGGCGAGTGTCCCGGAAAGATCCTGCAATTCACGTTGGCCTGCGCGGTCTGCGCCAGCGCATTGTTGGCCACGCCGGCATTCAGCCGCGTAGCCACGCAGGTGGTCCTGAAGTTGGAGTTGAAGCTGGGCTCGGCGCTCAGCCGCGCGGCGGCGGCCAAATCCGGCGGCGTGGCCAGGATGGCCCGCATATCCGCTGCCGTCTGTCCCGTCTCCTGCCCTGCCAGCTTGCTGAAGTAGGCCCGCGTCACCTCGTTCATCTCGAACGGAAACGTGTACGCCGCCAGCTTGTTCAGCGCCGCCGTCAGCTCGTAGATCGCGTTGTCGGGCCGAGGCAGGGAACTGTGCCCGCCGCGGTTCACCGCCTTAACCTGGAAGTCGGAGTAGACCTTCTCAGTAGCTTCCACCGCCGCCACCACCGCCCGCCCATGATCCAGCTCCACGCCGCCGGCGTCCGGATTGATGACGAATGCCGCGTCCACCAGCTCGCGATGCTGCTCCACCAGCCACTGGGCGCCGTTGAACTTGCCGCCCTCCTCATCCGCGGTGAGAGCCAGAATCAAGTCGCGCTTCGGCTTGTACCCCTCCCGGTGCAGGCGCAGAAAGGTGGTAACCAGCGCCGCGTCGCCTTCCTTCATGTCCTGCGTGCCGCGCCCGTAGTAGTAGCCATCTTTTTCGACAAACTGGAAGGGATCGGTCGTCCAGTCGGTCTTGAGCGCCTCAACCACGTCCATGTGGCACAGAAACAGCACCGGCTTTTCGGCGGGCGTGCCTGCGGCCCGCATCCTGACCACGAGATTTTGCTTGCGCGGGTTCGGGCCCAGCAGTTGCACGTCTCGCGGCGCGAACCCGGCGTCCAGCAGCCGCTTCCGCATTGCCGCGGTCGCCGTGGTCACGTTGCCCCGCGGCGTGTCCGTAGTGTTGATCTCGATCAGTTCCTTCAGAATCGATCGCGCCAGCGCCCGATCCGCAGCCGATGCCGTGGGCAGCGAATCCTGGGCAAACAGTGGTGAAGAAAGGCAACAGGCCAGCGCAATCGCGGCCAGCAGGATGGGAGAGGGTCTACGCATCATGCACCCATTGTACGTTTGGTCGCGGCGCGGCTGTGCAATTCCATCCTTCCGTCTTCCTTCCGGCGGAATGGCGGGGCAGCAAAAACTTCACGCCGCCAGCCGCGCCTCGGGATTCACAGCCAGCCACGCCGCCGCGCCCAGCATCGCCAGCATGGTCGCGGTCAGGAACGACGCCTCCCATCCGAAGTGGGCGGCAATCAACGGGGTGAGCGAAGCGGTTACCGCGGCCCCAATCTGGCAGCCCATATTCATGGTGCTGGAAACCACTCCCGCGTGCCTGCCGGCAAAGTCCGCGGTCACTGACCAGAAGCAGCTTTGCGAAAGGTACAGAGATCCGGCTCCGCAGGCCAGCACAGCGGTCGCGGTTACGGCGCTCTCGACCCTGGACCCCACCAGCAGCAGAACACCGGTCAGCAGCAGCGCAAAGGCGGGAAGATAGCATCGCCCCACCCGCGCGCTCCAATGGTGCGCCAGCCAGTCGCTCGCCGCTCCGCCGGCCAGCGAGCCCACCGTCATCGCGATAAACGGAAAGATCGAGTACACAGCGCTGGTCTTCAGGCTCAGTCCGCGCACCTGCGCCAGGTAGATATAAAACCAGCTGAAAAAGATCCACGAAATGTAGCCGTAGGTGAAATAGCTTCCCGTCAGCGCCAGCACCTCCTTGCTGGCGAAGATGTTTATCCAGGGCACGCCGGTCTTTGCTTTGCCCGGCCCGCTCCCTGCCGTCGCTGCATCCTCCGCGGCTGCATGTTCCCGGTCGCCACGGCCGGCGGCGATGAGTGCAAGTTCCCCGCTGCTTATCCAGGGATGTTGTTCAGGTGCGTCGCGCGCCACCACGTACCACACCGCTGCCGCCAGCAGGCCGACCAGCGCGCAGAACCAGAACGCAGCGTGCCACCCGTAACTCAGAATGATGGACGTGAGCAGCGGCGGAGCCAGCGCCGAGCCCAGCCCCACGCCGCCAAAGACGATGCCGTTGGCCTTGCCCCGCTCATGGATGGGGAACCAGCGCTCCACGAACTGGTTCGCCGCCGGATACATCACCGAACTGCTGGCTCCCAATGCAACCCGCACCGCGATCAGCAGCCACAGAGCGCCGTGCATGCCCGCAGGCACCAGCGCGGTGAGGACGGTAAAAACTCCCCAGAGCACCACGAAGCAGGTGAGCACGCGGCGCGGCCCAAATCGCCGGATCAGCACTCCGCCGGGGATTTGAAACGTGGCATAGCCGACCAGAAATGCGCTGAACACCCATCCCAGATGCGTGTTGTCGATCCTGAACTCTTTGCTGATCTGAACGCCCGCAATCGAGATGTTGGTCCGGTCAAGGAACGCTATGGTGCTCAGGACCAATACCCACAGCACCAGAAGATAACGTAAGGGCAGTCCCTTGCCGGCCTCTCGCCCCTGATCCTGAATCATCCCTCGCCCGTTCCCCCTGACCCGGCACTTGCCTGTGATGGCTCGCTGATTTCCCGCAACCGTACATTCTCGCTGCTCCACCCGTCAATGAGCCATCAAAATCAGGGGGAGATCAAAATCGTGGTGCGGCTCAGTTCAGGCAGCAAACCGGAATTCGGGCATCTGCCGGCGCGGCGCTCTTCCTCAGAACGCCTTCCATGTGCAATGATTCACAAAGACTTTTCGCCGCAAGCCCGGGAAATGCTCTACTCTTGCCTGAGAACGCATGAGACCTTTCTTTCGAAAATTCCGAAAAGCAATCCTGCAGGCCCTTGACCACGACGTGATCAATACCGCCAAGGCAGCGGCCTACTCGGGGATGCTTATGCTGTTCCCCGCCCTGCTGGTGATGACCACCCTGCTCGCCCAGGTGCAGGAGGGAACCACGCTGGTGGGCGAGGTTCGATCCATCTTCGAGCAGTTTTTGCCGGCTGACACCATGGATATTCTGCAGTCCTACGTCCTCACTCGCCGCGTTTATTCCGGCCAGTTGCTGGCCTCCGCCACGGGCCTCAGCATCTTCGCCGGCCTGGGCATGATGCTGTCGCTGATGGAGGGCTTTCGACGGGCATACCAGTTGCCTCCCGAGGCATGGGGTTTTGGGGGACGGAGGCTGCGCGCCCTGCTGCTGGTGCCCATCGCGCTATTCCCGCTATCGGTGGCCAGCCTGGTGATTGTCTTCGGCCATCAGATCGAATTGTGGATGATCGATAATGCCGGCCACGAGCTGCGCCACATTGTGTTGTTCTTCTGGCGCATGGTGCGCTGGTCGATAGCACTGCTCACCAGCGTCACCGTGCTGACCGCCCTCTACCACTTCGGAACAAAAAGAAAAGAACATTGGCTATGGGTCGCGCCGGGCGCCGTTGCCGGCACGCTGCTCTGGTTTCCCTCCACGCTGGCCTTCGGTTGGTATGTAACCCGGGTCGCCGACTATTCCATGTTCTACGGCTCTTTTGGCGCCGGCATCGCCACCCTGGTCTGGATGTACATCACTGCCTTCAGCGTGCTGGTGGGAGCGGAACTGAACGGGGTTCTCTATGCAGATCGCCAGGATCGGATATCCGCCCGGATCTTCACGGAGCGCTTGATCGATTCGACTTCTCCAGGCCAGTGACGGCTCCTGCCGGCCATTACACGCGACGCGCGGCATGATGGAAAGGGAGTAGTGTCCTAAGACCGCGTCGCTGGGGAGGCACTATACTCCTAATCGAAGCACGGAGGGGAGGCAAACGTGGCTGATACAACAGCAGGGCATCCCGAATTGAGCCAGCTTTGTAAAGTAAAGAAACGTTTAGGCGACCTGAATACGAAGGCTTACTATTTACTGGTTGCTCTGAGCTTTCTTTGTTTTCACGGGGGCGCGTCTGGAATTGGAATCTCACTCTCTTTGAAGTGGGCCTTAACACTAACGAGCATCGCGGCAGTTCTGCCTCTTCAAGACTTTTTTCAGGAAAGCCTCTGCTGGTTGTGCTTCGCCAAGTGGTTCAAGGTATTTCTTCTGACTGTCGCGCTAGGATGCACCCTCGGATGGATTTGGTGCCGTTTATCTTGAAAACAGCAACGCACTAATAGGACACTACCGAAAACGGGGCTGCTTACAAATCCTCCATGTACAATAAAAAAAGCGTTCCCCGCTGCGTATTTCTGCCCGGCTGAAACCCTTTTCACCTGGCTGAAGCCATTTTGTTGGAGCCTTCCCCATGTCGTTTGTTCAATCGAGCCTAACCGAGTCCCCGTCTCAACGCCGCGCGAAGATCGTTGCCACTCTCGGGCCGGCTTCCAACACCGAGTCTGTCGTCCGCGACCTGGTTCGTGCAGGCGTGGATGTGGTCCGCCTGAACTTCTCCCACGGCACCCAGGAGCGAAAGCTGGCGGTGATGAAGCTGATCCGCAAGGTGAGCCGCGAGGAGCGCAAGCCGCTGTGTATCCTGGGCGACTTGCAGGGGCCCAAGATCCGCACCTCCACTCTGAAGGATCACCAGCCGGTGCTGCTCAAGGCCGGCGGGCGCATCACCATCACCCCGCGCGATGTTCCGGGAACAGCTACGCTGGTCGGCACCACTTTCAAGACACTGGCCGAGAATGTCGAGCAAGGCTCGCGCATTCTGCTCTCCGACGGCCTGATCGAACTGCGCGTTCACGAGGTGCTTGGAGACGATGTTTCCTGCGACATCGTCAACGGCGGCATGCTGGGCGAAAGCAAGGGCATTAACCTGCCCGGCATCCTGGTGCGCACTCCCTCGCTCACCGAGAAGGACGCGGAGGATCTTGAATTCGCGCTCAAGAACGGCGTCGACGCCATCGCCGTCTCCTTTGTCCGCACCGCCGAGGACGTTCGCCTGGTGCGCAATCGAGTTGCCGCCCTCGGCTTTGAAACCTGGATCATCGCCAAGCTGGAAAAGCCCCAGGCCATCGAGCACCTGGACGCCATTCTGCAGGCCTCCGACGGCATCATGGTGGCTCGCGGCGACCTGGGCGTCGAAGTGCCGCCGGAGATGGTTCCCGCCATTCAGAAACACATCATCCGCCGCGCGTCCGAGTACTCCAAGCCGGTGATCACCGCGACGCAGATGCTGGAGTCGATGATCGAGAATCCGCGGCCCACGCGCGCCGAGGTCTCCGACGTGGCCAACGCCGTTTACGACGGCACCGATGCCGTCATGCTCTCCGGCGAATCGGCCATCGGCAAGTATCCGGTGGAAGCTGTGTCCATGATGGCCCGCATCGTCTCAGAGGCCGAGCGCGATATGAAGGAGGGCGAGCAGAACGAGCCTCGCCAGCGGCAAAGCCGCCTTTCCATCGCCGAGACGATCTGCGAAGCCACGGCCCACGCCGCCGATGACCTGGACCTGCGCGGCATCGCGCTGTTTACCGAGTCGGGACAGACCGCGCGCCAGCTTTCGAAATACCATCCGTCGGCGCCCATCTTCGCGCTCAGCCCGGTCGAGGTCACCATCAACCGCCTCAACCTGTTGTGGGGCACCACGCCCATCCGCTGCCCCAAGGTCAACAGCACTGAAGCCCTGGTGGATTGTGCCGAGAGCCTGCTGGAGATGAACGGATACGTGCGCACCCGCGAGGTGATCGCAATCGTGGCCGGAACCCGCACCAAATCCGGCTCGACAAACTTCCTGCGCCTGCACGTGATGGGCGAAAGCCACTTGGAAGGCGAGCGCTTTCATATGGCCCGCGACCAGGAGCCGGCGCAGACAGCATCCGAAGGTAAAAAGCCCCCGGCCCGCAAGCCGAGGACGACTTTTCGGAGATATCCGTCGCCGAATCCGCCCAAGATTTCGAATCCCTAGAGTGAGCGCGGGCTGGGATTTTGCACGTTGCTGTTCCCAGAGCTGCGGTGCGGTTCAAGCAGGCGGCTCATCGCCTCAGCTTGGAATGCCTACAAGCTAGCCACCAGCTTGTACTCCTGCGCAACCGACTCGACGACTTTCTTGCGGCCGTGGCCGGGGTTGGATTGATAGCTGGTGCGCAGCAATCCGGCCTTTTCAAGCAGCGATACATCCCGGCTGACGGCCCGCACGTCGCGCTTCAATCCCGTCGCCAATGCGGAAATCTGCAGCGGTTCACCCTTGACCTTGCGCAGCAAACGCACCCTCTCTGAGGTGAGCATATCCAGCAAGTCTTCGGGATCTTCAAAGGTAATGGTGATCCCCGGAGGCAGAGTTTCGCCCCTGTCCAGCTTCTTCGCACGTTCCCGGAGGCGATTGAAAAAGTCTTCCGTGCTGCCTGTCCTGAGGGTAATCCTAGTCTTCCTCATCTTCGATCCTCCAGAGTTTGTGGACTTCCGCGATGAACCGCTTCACGTGCTCATCGTAGGTTGTGTATTCAATCGGCCCCACTTTGCCCATGAAATGCCTATGGTGGTAACCGTGGCTGTTGTCGTATCCCAGCACCCTCCCATGGTCTACATGACACCGTCTCAGGTTGATGTAGGCCAGGTTATAGGCGATAACTTTTTCATTCTCGTACCAGACCTCGTCTTTGAGGATCGCGCCCTCGCGATTCCCTTTGAGCTGACTAATCTCCACCGAGAAAGTCTTGACCGGGCGCTTTTTCTTGCTCACGCAAATATAGTAACACAGATAGGACTTTTTGAGTCCTGTCTGTGTTACGCCCTCAAGCTCGTTTTGCGGGATGGGCTCGGCGGGTTGTTCCTCATTCGAGAAACAACCCGGCCAGATTGAGAATGGCGGTCCCGAGGACCGCATCGGCAGGTGTTATTTCGCCGCCAACTGCCGCAGCACATACTGCAAAATGCCGCCGTGCTCGAAGTACCCGATCTCCTGCGGCGTGTCGATGCGGACCGTGGCGTTGAACTTCTTTACCTTGCCATCGGCGCCGGTGGCCTTCACCGCAATGGTGCGGCCGTTGGCGAATCTGTCTTCGAGCAGCGCGGTAAGGCCGGGGAAGTCGTAAACCTCCTCGCCCGTCAGGCCCAGCGACTCCACATTCTGGCCCGCCTCAAACTGCAGCGGCAGAATCCCCATGCCCACCAGGTTCGAGCGGTGAATGCGCTCGAAGCTTTCGGCAATCACCGCGCGCACGCCCAGCAGCTTTGGCCCCTTGGCCGCCCAGTCGCGCGAGGAACCGGAGCCGTACTCCTTGCCGGCCAGAATCATCAGCGGCACGCCGCGCTCGGCGTACTTCACGCTGGCGTCGAAGATGGACATCTGCTCGCCCTCGGGCAGCAGGCGCGTGACGCCGCCCTCGGTGCCCGGCGCCAGTTTGTTGCGCAGCCGCACATTGGCGAAGGTGCCGCGCACCATCACTTCATGATTGCCGCGCCGCGAGCCGTAGCTGTTGAAGTCCGCCGGCTTCACGCCATGCTCCGCCAGGTATTTCCCCGCCGGCCCGTTGGCCTTGATGTTGCCCGCCGGCGAAATGTGGTCGGTGGTCACCGAGTCGCCCAGCACCGCCAGCACGCGCGCGCCAACAATGTCAGTCACCGGCGCGGGAGTGCTCTGTCATGCCGTCGAAGTACGGCGCCTTGCGGATGTAGGTCGAGTCCGGCTCCCACTGGTAAACGTCGCCGGTGGGGAAGCTCAGGCCCTGCCAGTTGGCGTCGCCTTGCGCACACCGTCGCATATTCCTTGCGGAAGCTCTCGCTGCTCAGGCCCTTTTCGATGGCCTCGGCCACCTCGGCTTGAGTGGGCCAGATGTCCTTGAGGTAAACCGGCTTGCCGGCCTCGTCCGTGCCCAGCGGATCCGTCTCGAAGTTGTGGCCGATCCGGCCGGCCAGCGCGTAGGCCACCACCAGCGGCGGGCTCATCAGGTAATTGGCGCGCACGTCCACGTTCACGCGGCCCTCGAAGTTGCGATTGCCGCTCAGCACGCTGACCGCAACCAGCCCATGCTCGTCGATGCTCTTTGAAACGTCGGCGGGCAGCGGGCCGGAGTTGCCGATGCAGGTTGTGCAGCCGTAGCCCACCACGTTGAAGCGCAGCTTTTCGAGATACGGCAGCAGGCCGGCCTTGGCGTAGTAGTCCGTCACCACGCGCGAACCCGGCGCCAGCGAAGTCTTCACCCACGGCGGAACGGTGAGGCCTTTCTCCACGGCCTTCTTGGCCAGAATTCCGGCCGCCACCATCACCGAGGGGTTCGAGGTGTTGGTGCAACTGGTAATGGCCGCAATCACCACCGAGCCGTGATCGAGATACTTGTCCGGATCGACGTTGAATCGGGCTTTTACCGTGTTCGCAGCCACCGTTGTGGTCACGTGCAGGGGAGCCTTTTCCGCAACAGCCGAATCGGCCACCGCGCTTGCGCTCCCAGGCAGCCGCGGTGCGCGTTCCCAGCGGCTTGGCCGTGGGCGCCAGCAGCGTCGGCAGTTGCTGCGCGAAACTGGCCGCGGCATCCTTCAGCAGCACGCGGTCCTGCGGGCGCTTCGGCCCCGCCACGCTCGGCTCCACTGTCGCCCAGGTCCAGCTCCAGCGTCTGCGTGTATTCGGCCTCCGGCGAGTCCGATGTGTGGAAGAGCCCTTGCTCCTTGTAATAGTCCTCGACCAGCGCAATCTGATCTTCGCTGCGGCCGGTCAGGCGCAGATAGCGCAGCGTCTCGGCGTCCACGGGGAAGATGCCGCAGGTAGCGCCGTACTCGGGAGCCATGTTGCTGATGGTTGCGCGGTCGGCCAGTGGAAGCGCGGCGATGCCGGGTCCGTAAAACTCGACGAACTTGCCCACCACGCCCAGTTTGCGCAGAGCCTGGGTGACAGTGAGAACCAGGTCGGTGGCCGTCGCGCCCTCGCGCAGCTTGCCGGTGAGCTTGTAACCGACCACCTGCGGAACCAGCATGGAGACGGGCTGGCCGAGCATTGCGGCCTCGGCCTCAATGCCGCCAACGCCCCACCCGAGCACGCCCAGGCCATTGATCATGGTGGTGTGCGAGTCGGTGCCGACCACGGTGTCGGGATAAGCAACCAGTTCTCCATCGATCTCCGCGGTAAAGACCACGCGCGCCAGGTATTCCAGATTTACCTGGTGGCAGATACCCATCCCCGGCGGCACGGCAGAGAAGTTGCGGAAGGCCGTCTGGCCCCATTTCAGGAAGGCATAGCGCTCGCGGTTGCGCTGGAACTCCAGCAGTGAGTTGGCGGCGTAGGCTCCCATGGTGCCGTACTCGTCCACCTGCACGGAGTGGTCAATGACCAGCTCGGCGGGAACCAGCGGATTGACGCGCTCCGGATCGCCGCCGAGAGTTTTGATGGCGTCGCGCATGGCGGCAAGATCGACCACGGCGGGCACGCCGGTAAAGTCCTGCATCAGGACGCGCGCCGGCATGTAGGCAATCTCGCGGCTGGGCTCGGCCTTGGCGTCCCACTTGGCCAGAAACTCAATATCGCCGGCCCTTACGGTAACGCCGTCCTCGCGGCGGAGCAGGTTCTCAAGCAGAATCTTCAGGCTGAAGGGAAGGCGGCCCAGGTCGAAGCCTCGCGCGGTGAGCGCGGGCAGGCGATAAATCGTATAGCTGCGATGGCCGGAGGAAAGCACGGCCTTGCTTAAAAAGCTGTTCATCGGGGAAATACCTTTCTATCCGCACATCGGGCGGATGGATCCGGAAGCTTGGGGAGTTCTTGTGTGGAATCTCGATTGCGGGAAGATTCCGACGGCCGCTGCGACACATAGCGCGCGCAGCGAACCAAAAAACGAATCAACTGGATAGATTACTCAGCGGGAGGAACGCCGTCCACGGTCGGGCCGGCCACGGCGAAAGCGCCTGAGCAGCGGTGTCGAGGAGATTCGAGTTGCGGAACGGCTGAACATGGCTGACACCTGAATTCTAGCGCGGAACACGGTCAGTTGAGAATCGCGGGAAGGAACAGATTCAAGCCTCCAACCAGGCCGAAAGCCGCACTCCAAGAACATGCATCACTTTGAGCGCCGTCCCCAGCTCCGGATTTCTGGCGTCGCTCAAGGCACGGTAAAGCGCTTCGCATGCACGGGTTCGGGACAGCAGTCAGGCTCGGATCGGAAACCGCAGGGTCCCTAACCCATTTTCACCAACTTGCATCTGTTTGGCGGTGGCCTGGCGCCACGCCTCTGAGCTTTCTAAGTCCATTCCGCTACTGGCCTGATTGCACACCAAGTGTGACTGCGCCTTTTCTTGCTCCTACTTGCGCTTTTTTCCGCCGGGCTTGCCCTTGTAGCCGCCCCCTTTCGGCCCGGATCTGGAGAAGCCGCCGGGCTTGGGCTTCCAGCCGGTTTTTCCTGCTGGACGCGAACCGGAATCAGCCGCCGGGCGGGAGCCGCTGTGACCGCCGGGCTTGAAAGGCTTGCTGGCGGGCCGAGCCCCGCCTGCTCTGGGCTTGCCGCTGCTGGTGGTGAAGGGGCGCGCCAGGCCGCTTTCACCGCGCGGCGGCCGGGAATGGCCTGAAGGTTCCGGGCTGCTGCGGCCGTGACCGCCAGACCGTTCGGAGCCAGGCCGGCCGAAACCAGGTTTGCGAAAGCCGGGCTTGCCTGGTCCGGGCCGGTCAAAATGTGGCTGGCCTGCACTGGACCGCGCTGGGCCGGCACGGCGCGTGTCGGGGCGGCGCGTGTCGGGCCGATCCACTTCTACTGCGTCGATTCGCAGCCGGGGCGGCCGATCCTGGGCGAAGCCTTCCGCGGGAGCGGGCGGCTCACGGCGCGGCGCGGCTGGGCGCTTGAAAGGTGGGCGGGCGCTGCTGCCCGGCTTTTTCCAGGCTGGTTTAGTCGAGGCTGGCTTTTTCCAGGCCGGCTTTCCTGATGCGGGTTTGCCGTCGAACGACCGGCCCGCAGGCTTGCCGCCATAAGTGCGCCCGGCTGCGGGTTTTGAGCCGTAAGCGCGGCCGGCGGCAGGGCGGAATCCCTCGGATGAAGGGCGCGCCGGGCGGAAGGGCTGCTCAGTGCTGAACGGCCGTTTGGGCCGGAACTCGCCGGGCCGGCCTGCGGCTGCGGAACCCTTGTCAAAACTCCGAGCCTCAAACGGCTTCGCTGGTCTCCGGGGTTCAAACGGTTTGGCCTGCCGCGGCCGGCTGGGCTTGGGCGGCACCGTGGGCAATTGAGCGTCGGCCAGGTTGCGGCGGCGCACCTCCTTCGCTTTGGGAGTGCGCAGTTTGCCTTCGGCGGCCACGCGCAGGGCCGCCAGCTCTTCCGGCTCCAGCTCGCGCAGGTTGCCCGGCTCCTGGTCCAGTACCAGGGGGCCATAGCCAACGCGGCGAATCTTCTCAACGAAATGCCCTACCGCCGAGAACATCTTGCGCAGTTCACGGTTGCGGCCCTCGATGAGCACAACCTCATACCAGGGATTGTCTCCCTGGCGAACCTGGCGGATGCGCGCCGGCGAAGTGCGCACCTGGGGCGATCCGGGCTGGCCACGCTCAATGGCCACGCCGCCGCGCAGTATGTCCAGCTCCTGCTCGGTGGGCTGGCCGGCCACCTTTACCAGGTAGACTTTTTCTACGCCCGATCCGGCTTTGGTAAGGCGATTGGCAAGGTCGCCGTCGTTGGTCACCAGCAGCAACCCCTCGCTCATGTAGTCAAGGCGGCCCACCGGGTAGAGGCGCTCGCGCATCTTCTCGAAGAACTGCATCACCGTGGGCCGGCCCTCGGGATCTTTGACCGTGGTGACGAAGCCTTTGGGCTTGTTGAGAACGAAGTAGCGTAACCGCTCGGCGCCGTGGAGCAGCTTGCCGTCAACGCGGATGTGGTCGCGGGAGGCGTCGGCCTTGGTGCCCAGTTCGGTGATCACCTTGCCGTTGACCTGGACGCGGCCCTGCTCGATCATCTCCTCGGCCTTGCGCCGGCTGGCTACGCCGGCCTGCGACAGGATCTTCTGCAGGCGTTCGAGCTTGGCGGGCGGACGCGGCTGCGGAGTAAACTCGGGTTCAGAATCGGGCTCGTGATTTGCCGGTTCCACGCTGTCCCCGGCGGCTTCTTCCGCATTGGCGGATACGGCTTCGCTGCCGGCCGCGGTTTCAACCTCAGTCTCGGCCTTGCTTTCGTCCTCGGCCCTGCTTTCGTCCGCCAGGGATCTCCCGGCCTCGCCATCGGAGACATCGCCAATCGGATCTTCGAATCCGGTTGCGGGAACGGGCGTCGGAGTTTCGGTTTCGGGCCCGGCGTCCGATGCGGGCTCGATCGGCTCCGGTTGCGGCTCGCTGACTTTTGCAGTCTTTCTGGTCTTTTTCGCCATGGGGAGAGCCTCTGTTTCTGCCTACTCTGTGGGAGGGGGCGCGGCAGGCGCGGCCTCGGGGCTGGTTGCTTCTGCTTCATGGCCTTCGGCCGCTTCGTTCTCAGGCTCTTCGCTTGGCGTTCCGTCCAGCTCCAGGCTCAGATCTTCCTTGATCTCCGGCGCGGATTCTCCCTGGCCGGCCAGCTCCGGCTCGTCGAGTTCGATGGCGGCCATCTTCTCGAACTCCTCCATCGAGGGCAGCTCGGATACGTCCTTCAGGCCGAAGCGAAGCAGAAACTCTTTGGTGGTCTTGTAGAGGATGGGCCTTCCGATGACCTGCTTGCGGCCGGCGGTGGTGATCAGTTTGCGGGCCAGCAGCGAACCGAAGACGGCCGACGAATCCACGCCGCGAATCTCGTTGACCTCAGGAGCGGTGACGGGTTGCTTGTAGGCGACGACGGCCAGGGTTTCAAGAGCCGGCAATGAGAGCTTGAGGGCCGGCTTCAGGCTCTTGACGAAGGAGCGGACGGCGTCGTGGCACTCCGGCTTGGTGGCCATGCGGTAGCCGCCGGCAATCTCGCGAATCTCCACGCCGCGATTGTCTGAGGCATAGTCGGCGATCAGCTCGTCGAGCAGTTGGCGCAGGATGACGCGGGCTTCGCGGTCGCGCAGGCGGGCTTCGCGCTTGCGGCGGGCTTCTTCCGACAGAGCTGTTTCGGATTCCGCATCCAGGCTCGACTCGGCGCTTTCGTCATCCGCCTGGTCCATGTTGGAATCTTCGCCTTCAGACAAGGCTGGGGCAGCGCCGGCTTCGGCCACGGTCTCCGGAATCGGTTCCAAATCAAGCTCCGGAGCAGGTTCGGGACCCGCTTCCGGCGTCATGCCTGCGGCTTGCTCCAGCGCCAGGTAGTCGAACTCCCCATTCTGAGGGGGCAAGGTCTCACCAGCCGCAAGCGAAGCGTCGGCAGCCAGGGCGGCGGCAGCGGCCTCCTGCTCCGCCTTCCACTCCAGGGCGTCGGCGGTGAAAAGGAGGGCGAGTTGGGCCAGCGTGACCGGCTCTTCGGCGGCGTAGATAACGGCTTCCAGCTTTGCTTTCAGGCTCATTCGACAATAGGTACCTCAAGTATGGTACCGGATGCGGCGCAGCCCTGCGTGTTCATGGGGCTCTGGCGCTCAAGAAGAACGCGGAAAAGCCGTCCGGGGAGTGCCGGAGGCCTTTGAAAGCAAGAGTGGCGGCCGCTTCAGGCTGCGGAGGGCTGCGAAGCCCAGGTGACAGCCTCAACGTAGCAGTTGACCAGTTGCTTCGAATTCAGGCCATGGGCGGCAACGATCCGGTCGCAGGATTCCCAGTCGCCGCGTTCGTGAAACTCCAGCCATCCAAGCAGGTTGCGCTCCGGGTTCATGGTTCCTGCCAGGGCCTCGCAAATCTGGCCGCGCAAGGGCAGGATGGGCACAATCTCCTCCATGGGAACGCCGAGCATGGCCGGCAACAGGCTCATCATGCCCAGCAGGTACTGCTCTGAGGCGTCCTGGCCGCATAGGCCGGCGGCCATTTCGCAGAAGCGAGCCCTCACCAGGGCCGTGTGCAGAATCACCGGCGGCTGGTCCATATTCAGTTCGCTCAACACCGCCAGCGACACGATACGGCGAAAGTTCGCCTCACCCAGCACGGCGATGGCCGACTCGACAGACCGCACCTCCTGGTAGATGCCGTAAATTGGCGAGTTCACCAGCCGAAGCAGACGGTAAGTGAGGGCGGCGTCGCGCCGCACCAACTGGCTTACCTTATGGATATCGATCGGATCGTGATACAGCTCGCGCACAATCTCGAAGTGAGACAGTTGGCTGGCGGGCACCTTGCGCTTTTTCAAGAGGACGGGGTGGCAGAAGTAGTCGCCCTGGAACAGGGTGAAGCCCATCGCGCACGCTTTCCGGTAGTCCTCCCCTGTCTCCACCTTCTGCGCCACCATGGCCATCGAACTCAAACTCCGCTGCAACAGTTGCTGCCGCTCCGCGTCGTGGAGGCGCCTGAAATCAAAACGAATGTAGTCGGCCTGATCCAGCAGCGGATGCTGCTTTTCGCCGCGGCTGAAATCATCGAGCGCCAGATGGAAGCCGCGGGCCTTGAGCGACCGGCAGGCGTCCACGAGTCCTGGCGCCGGCTCCAGGCCGGCTGACACTCCCAAAACCGTCAGGGCTGGCGCGAGAACCAGCACCCACCCCTCGGTCAGAGCCTTCGCGGTGCAGGTGACAAAAGCAGGCAGGCCATTGGTGAGGCGTTCCAGTCCGAAGATCACTTCGTTGTCGAGCATGGTCTCAACAGCCAGCTCGGCATCGCGGCGGAAGATTACCTCGGGAGCGTTCCTGAACAGCAGATCGTATCCGTGCACACGCCCCTGCAGGTCCAGAATCGGCTGGCGCGCCACGTACCGCACCTCGGCAGCCGGCTCCGGCTGAGCGGTCCCCGTGCCCTTTACCTGTCCAGCTTGCGCTGCCATGCGATCGTTCCCCCATCGCGGTTCCGCCATTGGGTTAGAGTGAAACCGCATCCGCGCGGGCTCTTCTCAAGAAGAGCTGCCTTGCGAGATGCCGGAAACGCCCTGCAAATTGGAGGACCGCTCAATCGTTCATCGGCCGTCCGCGCTGCATACTTGAGGGATCGTTTGGATTTGGGGCTGCAATATGCGGCGGAATTCTTCAGAAAGCGCGTGACCCTCTCAGAATCGTGTTGCCGCGGAATGGCGGCGTCAGCCTGATGTGACAGGACTCGCCTTCGAAGGGCGCGGCTTGCAGAGGCGTCAGGAAATGGTCCGGAATATGAGGTAGAGCATCCCGGAGAGCAGCGCGGCGGCAGGCAGCGTAAAGACCCACCCGGCGGCGATATTGCGGACCGTGGACAAATGCAGGCCGTTGCCGTTGGCAGACATGGTGCCGGCGACGCCGGAACTGAGAATGTGGGTGGTGCTCACCGGCAGACCGAATTTGTCGGCGGCGAAGATGGTGACCATGGCCACCAGCTCTGCGCTGGCGCCCTGCGCGTAAGAAAGATGTTCCTTGCCGATCCTTTCGCCCACAGTGATCACAATGCGCTTCCAGCCCACCATGGTGCCCAGGCCCAGGGCCAGCGCCACGGCCACTTTTACCCAGCCGGGAATGAACTTGGTGGCCTTGTCCAGCTTGCTCTTGTAGTTGTTGAGCGCGGCGGTCTCGGCAGCGGTGAAGGACGGGTTGTGGTTCTTCTCCATCAGGCGAATAGCCTCGCCAGCCACGTACATGTCGTTGCGGACGTTGCTCTGATCCTGCGCCGGAACCGACTTGAACTCCTTGTAGAGCACCACTTCGCTCTTCACGTTTCGAACCAGCTCGCTGAGGGCGAGGATGGTGTCGGGCTGAACCTTTTGGGTGCGAAGGTAGGCGGTGACCTCGGCGCGTGGGTCGGAACCCAGGGCGCCGTTCTTGTCCACGTGCTGGTCGAGGATTTGCCCGGTCTGCACCGAGGCCGCGATAAAGCTCTGCGACTCCATGGGGCTGACGGCGTGATTCAGCGCGTAGGCGGTGGGCACCGTGCCGATGAGGATCAGCATGATCAGGCCCATGCCCTTCTGGCCGTCATTGGAACCATGAAAGTAGCTGACTCCTGAGCAGGTGCACACAAGCAGGGCGCGGATAGGCCACGGTGGCGGCTGGTTGTTCTTGGGCGGTTGGTAGAGTGCGGGGTACTTGACCAGCCGCTTCGACACCAGGATGAGCAGCCCGGCGAGCACAAAGCCCATCAGCGGCGAGACCAGAAGAACCTTGAGCACCTTGATGGCCTGCTCCCAGTCGACGCCCGAGGCGCCGCTGTGCGGACTCAGGAGCTGGTTGGCGAGGCCCACGCCGATGATGGAACCCACCATGGTGTGCGAACTCGATGCCGGCAGCCCGAACCACCACGTGCCCAGGTTCCACAGAATCGCGGCAATGAGCAGGGCGAAGACCATGGCGAAGCCGCTCCCGGAACTCACCCGCAGGATCAGCTCGACGGGCAGCAGCGTGATGACCGCAAAAGCCACGGTGCCCGTGGAAGCAAGCACGCCGGCTAGATTACACAGCCCCGACCAGACCACCGCGATGTTCGGCTCCAGCGAGTGGGTGTAAATGACCGTGGCTACGGCGTTGGCGGTGTCGTGGAAGCCGTTCACAAACTCGAAGCCGAGGGCGATCAGCAGCGCCAGAGCCAGAAGCACATAAGGCCACGCGCTGGTGACGGTGACATTGTCAAGATCTCTGGCAACGTGAAATGCGATGTAGGCCAGGCCGCCCGACAGGGCAACCAGGAAGGCAACGATGCCTGCCCGGCTTGGCGATTTCTTCATCTTGCGATCAAGCAGGGATTTGCCCGCGGGCATGACTTCGACTACCGTCGCAAGGTCGGCCATCAGAAATCACCACGGCGTCCGGAAATATTCCGGGGACGCCTGGGCCTCCAGCAATAAGGCTCAACGAGACCGCATAGCGAACAGAAAGAGGATGGTTTGTTGCAGGAGTGTGAAGGATCGGCTAAGAAGACGTCCATAAAACCTCAACAATCGCATCAGGTCACGATTGCTTACCCGGCGATGAGGAAGCCGGTACCGGGCTACAGTTGATTCTACACGGGATGGGCGAGGAAGGTAAAAATCCCAGTTTGGGACGGTGGAAAAGCGGGACGGCGAAGGAAATTGGTCAGGAGTCGGCTAGAGCGGAGCCAGGGTAACCGTGTCCCAATGAGATTTGTACGAGGTCGCCGCTCCCTGATGGTCGCGTCAACTTAAGTGCTGTGGCTTCGAGGTACAGCATCCCTGGTTCCGCTTTAGCCGTTGCAAGACTTCGCTGTTTTCTTCCATTACTCGTTTGATTGCTTCCATTTGTCTGGCGAGCGCGGGGTCGTCCTTGGCCTTTTCCCTGAGTTCTGTCCAGAGCGGGCCATGGCGATCCTTAGGAATTTTCGCCTTTTCTTCCATTTTTATCGATCCAATTCTGGTCCCGGCCCGATTCGTTTAGACGGCAAGCAACTGCGACTGAAACCCTGTCTCTTCCTCAATAGAGACTGGCTCACCGCGAAGGACTGCCGTATACAACTCCCTCATTCTCGCGACTGGGAGCCCTTTGGGCACGAACCGCAGCACCGAGGCGGCAACGTAATCGCGATTCAGTTCAAAGGCAAGCCAACGACGCCCCTCGGCTTCTGCCACCATGCCGGTGGTATTGGAACCGGCAAAGATATCTACAACCAAGTCTCCAGGATCGGTCAGCAAACGAATGAAGAACTCAGGCAGCTTTGAGGGAAAACGTGCCGGATGCCCCTTGATTCCTACCTCTTTGCATGCTCCCAGATAGACGCCGTTGCTTTCAGAGTTTGAAATCTGTAGCAGGTTGGAAGGGATCGCACCGCCGTTATCGGTTGCGAAGGCAAGGCCAATCTCATGGCCTGAAGGCCGCTGCTTTGGTGTGTAGAAGGCAGCAGGATCTTCCAGCAATTTCTTCATACGCGAGCTGTATTCAGTCAGGACATTTGAAACATTTGCCTTAGGCCATTCTGAGCGCGAAAACCACCAGAGCGTGTTCACGGTATCCTTTGCCCGCAATTTACGCTTATTAACCCACTCAATCGGACTCGGCAGTTTGGACGGGTTGTGCCAGAAAAACTCCTGTGCCAAGTGAAAGCCCAACTCGTCGCAAAACCTCAAAAGAACCCTAAACTGATACAGGCAGCGAACCGGAACACCCTTTTGGTAGGACCCACCGAGATCGAGCACGAAGCTCCCATCCTCGCGTAGCTTCCGGTGCACCAACCGCCCAAACTGCATCAACCAATCCACGTATTCATTCTGGTCGAAGTTGCCGTATTCCTTTTGGCGTTGAAGCGCAAAGGGCGGGCTGGTGATAACCAGGTTGACAGAGCCATCTGGCAAATCAGCCATCAATCTCAATGAGTCGCCCACATACGCGGCGCCAAGCTGCGTCGAATAGGCGGGATTTGCAGAGGTAATGGTTGCCGACATCGTTACCTCATACAGCCTATAGGCTGTAGATTTCAGCTTACCACAAGGCCAGCATGAAAGAAGATGAAACCCTCTAACTCTCAGATTACCGCTCGCGCAAGGTTTGCGGTCAACCTGAGATCGGCACGTTTGGCACACAGGTTATCACAAGAGGAACTCGCCGCCCGCGCAGGCCTACATCGGAACTACATCGGGAGCGTTGAGCGAAACGAGAAGAACATCTCCATCGACAGTATGGAGAGGCTTGCAGTTGTCCTTGGGGTTGATGTTGTGGACCTGTTGAAGCGGGAGTGAACATGAAACCTCATCCCGATCAGGCGAAACTCCGTGCCCTGATGCCGAGCATCCGAAAGCTCCAGAAGCTGGCTTCAAAGCATGGAATCGACGACATCTTCCAGGACAATGGCGGCAAGATTCTCCAAATCCTGCTTTACACAGGCTTGACGGTTCTACCGGGACGTGAAGGAAACGATGCTCGGGATGAGAACGGCCGCGAATACGAATTGAAGTCGGTTAACATCCACCTCACAAAGAGCTCCTCCACTCACCATCATATGAATCCGCACATCATAGGGAAGTACCGGCAGGTGGATTGGGTCTTTGCGGTCTACGACGGGATCGAGCTTGTTGAGATATATCTTCTGACTCCGACAGATATTGAGCCCTATTTCAAGAAATGGGCCAAGAAGTGGGCCGACGATGGCGACAAGGACATCAACAACCCCAAGATACCGCTAAAATTCGTGCGGGAGGTGGGGAAGTGCATTTTCGCCGCTGCCGCGTCTTCATAAATTAACCAGCTACCGCCAGTCATCCCGCGCGTTGGCCAGGCCATCGTTCATTACGCTCTCAAAGCCGACGTGCTTCTTGATGAAGATCTCGCTGAAGTGCCGGTCCTGGCGCAACAGGATGGCCTGGAGGCGCACCAACTCCAGCAGCGCCAGGAACATGGCGATCAGCGCCCGCTCAGAGCGCGTGTGGCTGAGCAGGCGGCGCAGGGCCACGGGCTTATCTTCCATGGTCAGGCGCCGGGCCAGGAACTGAATCATCTGGCCCACCGTCACCGAATCCTCTTCCACATTGATGACCGGCCGGTTGCGGGCGCGCTCCAGAATGTCGCGGAAGATGCGGACCAGGTCCACGGTGTCGGCGGCAATCTCCGGCTCGGCGGACTCGTCTTCCTGGAACTCGCGCAGCCCGGGGTTGGTCCAGGAGGCTGCTTCCAGCATCTGCTTCTGTTGCAGCATCTGGGCGGCGTTCTTGAAGCGCTCGTGTTCGAGCAGCCGCTCCACCAGCTCGCGGCGCGGGTCCTCGGCGGCATCGTCGGGGCCGGCGGGCGCGCGCGGCAACAGCATCTTGCTCTTGATGTGGATCAGCAGCGACGCGGTGTAGATAAAGTCGCCGGCCACATCCACGTCACTCGCCTTCAACTGGTCGACATAGGCCAGGAACTGCGCCGTGATCCTGGCGATGGGAATGTCGTAGATATCGATGTCCTGCTTGCGAATCAGGTCCAACAGCAGGTCCAGCGGGCCATCGTACACCTGGGCCACGATCACCGAAAACGGTGACAGGTCGGCTTCGTTGTCGCGGGTTTCAAGCTTGATAAACGGCTTGGGAGCAGGCGACGCCGGCGCAGGCTCTGGCGCAGGCGCAACCTGAATGGCAGGCTCCAGAGCCGGCATTTGCTGCGGTTCCTGGACTGGCCCGGCAACAGCTTCGATGGCCGGCTCAGCAGCAACTTCGATGGCCGGCTCATGGGCAGGAACAGGCTCGCTCGCCGTTGCTTCGGCAACCGGCACAGGCTCGACTGCCGCGTCTGACTCTGCCGGCTCATTTGTCTGGTCCGGGATTGGCTCAATTGCGTCCATGGGGAGGCTGGCGGGCTCCGGCGCTTCTTCGGCTGCGAGCGCTGCTTCGCGATCAGATTCAACCGCGACCGCCGCGGGTTGCCCGGCTGTCTGTTCTGGAGCTGCTTCCACCGCCGGCTCAGTCAATTCAACAGGCGCGGATGCGGGCTCGGGAACGGGCTCATCGGCGGGAGCTGGCTCATCCATTTCGTCTGGTGCTATTGGCGCGGCCTGCTCGGCGGCAACTTCAGCCTCAGGCGCGGCTTCAAGCTCTGCGATTCCTTCCGCCGGGTCAACCGGCGCTGAAGCCGTCTCCTCGTCAACAGCGATTTCAGCCGGAGCATCGGCCTTGCCCGAGGGCTGCTGGACAGATTCGCGATCCGGTAAAGCCTCGCCGGCAGATGTCGCAGAGGCAATGACCGCAGGCGCGTCCACAGGCTCATCGGGGATTTCCGGTTCCGCGGCGGGCTCGCGGCGAGATTCGATCTGAGACAGGCTTTCTTCAGCAGCGGTCTCTTCCGGCACGGGCTCTGATGCCGATTCCAAACGCTCTTCCGCCTCAGGCTCAGCCGCAACTGCGGTCTCAGGCACGGGGACGGCCTCGGATTCGGTTACTGCATCGGCAATGGATTCCAGCTTCGGGGAATGTTCGGTCAATGTTGCTTCTTCTTCTGAATTTTCTTTCTGCCCGGCCAACCTCTCCGGTTCATTTGCGGCTTTGCTTTTCGCGGACCGCGAGAAAAGCCCGAATCCCGAGCGAATTCCGCCCAGAGCGTAACTCAGAGCCTTGCGCCACCACGGGACTGTCTTTTCTTCCATCTGCATTTCCCCGGCGGCTCAAGCCCTGCTCATCGGCTGACCTCGGCCGTCAACGTCAATCGCATCGCCGAGCGCACGTCCTGCATGGTCTTCTCGGCGCGGACGGCGGCGCGGCGCGAACCGTCTTTCAATATCTCCTTCACCTGGGGCTCGCTCAAGCGGGCGCGCCGCTCCTGGATCGGTTGCAGGATCCGCACCAGCGCATCCGCGACCCAGCTCTTGCACTCGATGCAGCCGATGCCGGCCGAGCGGCAGCCTTCGTACATCTTGGCCAGCGTCTCCGGCGTCGAGAATACCTTGTGCAGGTCGCCCACCGGGCACTTGTCGGGGTCGCCCTTGTCGGTGCGGCGAACGCGCGCCGGGTCGGTGACCATGGTCTTCAGCTTCTGGCGCACCACCGGCTCCGGGTCGGTCATCTGGATGGTGTTGCCGTAGCTCTTTGACATCTTGCGGCCGTCGGTTCCGGGCAGCTTGGGAGAAGGCGTCAGCAGCACTTTCGGCTCCGGCAAAACTTCCCAGTCCCCGAGCTTGTAGAACTGGTTGAAGCGCCGCGCAATCTCCCGCGTCAATTCCACGTGCGCCTGCTGATCCTGGCCCACGGGAACAAACTCCGGCTGGTAGAGCAGAATGTCTGAGGCCATCAGCACCGGGTAGCCCAGGAATCCGAAGGTGGTCAGGTCCTTGCTGGCCAGGTTCTCCTGCATCTCTTTGTAACTGGGCACGCGCTCCAGCCAGCCGAGCGGGGTAATCATGCCCAGCAGCAGAGGCAGTTCGTAGTGTTGTTTTACCTGGCTCTGCACAAAGATGGTCGATCGCGCCGGATCGAGGCCGGCGGCAAGAAAGTCCAGCGCCACTTCGAGGGTGTTGGGCGCGATGCCTGATGTGTCGGCGTAGTCGGTAGTCAGCGCGTGCAGATCGGCGATGAAGAAGTAGCACTCGTACTCCTCCTGCAGCTTGACCCAGTTGGCCAGCGCGCCCATGTAGTTGCCCAGGTGGAGCTTGCCGGTGGGGCGCATGCCGCTGAGCACGCGGGGACGGGACGATGAAATTGCGTTTTCAGGCATGGTGCGTATCGGTTCCGGGGCGTCGCCTAAACAGGGTCGCCAGCTTTCAGAAAAATCGCCGCAAGGCTCATTCCATTGTAGCGGGAAGCGAACCAGCGCTCCGGATAACCAGCGCTCTAGATGTGGATAAGCGCGAAGATGACCAGTTCCAGTGCCGGGCGCAGCAGCGCCATCAGCACGTAGCCGCCTACGAAGATCATGAGCAGGTAGCTCACCCAGATGGGAATCCGATCATAGACCTGGACCGCGTTGTAGGGCAGCATGTTGCGTAGAATGCGGCTGCCGTCGAGGGGCGGAATCGGAAGCAGGTTGAAGAAGAACAGCGAGAGGTTGATCAGAATCGCCAGCGAGCACAGCAGCACGAATGGTTCAGGAAGATCTGGCCCGGTGGGTCTGAAGGCGGCAAAGAAGGACGCCAGGACTACGTTGTGTCCATCGGGAAGCGCAAAGTTGAGGATGACCAGCCCCACCAGGGCCGTGGCCACGATCAGCAGGTTCGACACCGGACCGGCCAGCGTAACCAGGTTGTCGTCGCGGACGATCTTGCGGAAGTTGCGGGTGATCACCGGCGTGGGCTTGGCCCAGCCCACCAGCAAGCCGCTGAAGAAGCTGAATCCGATGAAGGGCCCGAAGATGATCAGTGCGGGAAACAGCAGCGTTCCGATGGGGTCAACGTGGTACATGGGGTTGAGGGTGATGCGGCCCTCGAGGCGGGCCGTCTGGTCGCCCAGCATTGAGGCTGTCCAGGCATGGGCGCACTCATGAACGCAGAGCGAGAAGATGAGAATAACGAACTCGAAAACCGCTTTGATCAGGTCGGGCTGCTGCAAACGATCTCTCCACAGGCTGGAAAGCCCAGAGTAGCATGATGGCGCGGAGGTGCTCTACATGCGGTCGGCGGGGAACGTGCCTACCGCTTCGCCTTCCGCGACATGGTGCCCGGCCAGCACGATCGCGTGGCTGGCGATGCGGGCGCGTGGACCGATGACGGTCGGCACCAGCGTCACCTTCTCGAAGTCCGCCGGATCGTGAGTGATGGAAAAGATGCGCGAAAAAGAGCCGATGACGGCGTCCTCGCCGATGGTGAGGCCGCCGCGGTCGTTGAGCAAGGCGCCCTGGCGGATGATGACTCCGTCGCCGATGGACAGGTTGTATCCAAAGTTGAATTCGACGCCGTGGTAGATCTTGACGCCCGCGCCCAGGTGGTCGAAGATGTGGCGGCCGAGCATGCAACGGAAACGCAGGCCAAGCCAGTGGTTGAGGCCGATGGGCGAGCGGTCGAACATCTTCCAGAACCAGAGCAGCGGCTTGCGGCTGGCGTAGCGCTCGCGGTCGGTGTCGGCAAAGTACTCCGCCTCCAGGGTCACGTTGGCGGGGTCCAGCGAGAGCGCCAGAATGGTGCCGGGCAGCTCTGAGGTCAGGCTGACGGCGGACTTGGTCCCGTGCGGGCGGCCCAGGTAGAGCTGGTGAAGCTGGTCGCGCACGATCTCCGACCGCCGTTCCGGGGAACTGTGGCGAATGAGCTCGTCGTCCAGAAACTGGAGCCAGCGGCGATAGGCCTCTTCTGCTTCGGGCGCGGGATGCGGGACGCTGTTTGGAGATGCCATACGGTAGGAAGATACACCAAGAGAGCGGATCGCATCGAGTGGTGCGCCATCAGTTGCTGGGCCGGCGCGAAGAAAAACGCCGCCCTTGATGCCGGTTGGGTATCGCCGATTCCCAGGTCTCAAGAGCGAGATCTGGGGCGTCCAGCTCGTTGGGTAGAAAAGTTAAACCCCGCTCAAGCAGTGCCTGAGCGGGGTTTGCGATCTCTCAAGCATTTCTACTTGCGCCCTTGAATGGTCTTGGGGTTCACGCCGGCTTTTTTGGCGGCTCGTTTTGCGGCGATCTCGTGCATCTCCCTGCCCAGCTTGGATTGATTGATCGCCACCTGTATGCCCAGGTTGATGAGGTTGCTGGTGCCCCAGTAGAGCGCCAGTCCCGAGGCGTAGTGCCACAACATGAAGCCGAAGAAGATCGGCATCATGAAGGCCATCATGCGGCGCTGGGCGGCGTCCATGCCGGGCGACGGGGTGATGTACTGGGTGAGAAACATGCTGAGGATGATGAGGATGGGCAGGATGTGCAGCGGGTCGGGGCTTGACAAGTCGGTGAGCCAGTACCAGTGTGCCTGGCGCAGCTCCACCGCGTTCTGGAGCACGCGAAAGTAGGCGAAGAACAGCGGCATCTGCAACAGCAGGGGCAGGCAGCCGCCATACATGTTCACGCCCTCGGTCTTGTACAGCGCCATCATCTCGGTGTTCATCTCCGACCGCTTGGGGTCGTTGACCTTGAGATGGGCGTAGCGCTTCTTGATGGCGTCCACTTTGGGCTGAATGCGCATCATCTTCAGCGAGGACTTCATCATCATGAACCGGGTGGGCAGCAGCACCAGGCTGAAGACCACGGTGAAGATGATGATGGCCCAACCCCAGTTGGGGATGCCGTGCAGAACCATGAAGCGCAGGACAATGTAGAGAGGCTTGGCGATGAAGGTCCAGAAGCCGAACTGGATCAGCGGCTCGAGCGACTGGCCGGTGGCCTTGCCGTCCGGGCCGATGGCGTGGATCGATGCCAGGAGGTCGGTCGCCTTGGGCCCGGCAAATAGACGCAGGCGCGTCACGCCGCTCGAGTCGCCCATGGCCAGGCCGATCACGTCGGCGGGGGTCTTCTTGCTGTTGGCATCGCCCGGGTTGCCGGGCAAGTCGAGCGAGTTGTGCAGCGTGACAACGGTTGTCCGCTCGGGATTGTCGGGCAGGAAGGCGGCTGCAAAATAAAGATCCATGACCGCGGCATAGCTGTAGGGCTGGTCGAGGGTAGCATTGCCGCTCACTTTTTTGGCGGCTATCGAATCCTGCTTGCCTTCGAGCGACCAGGCAAAATATGAGGTTGCGGAGGTGGGTACCTGGGATCGAGTGAGCGACGTGGGCCTGAACTCCTCCATGTCGCCGAGGCCCGCGGGCCACTCCACCAGAGCCCGCACCGGCGCGCCGTTGCGCTTGACCAACGTCTCGACGGTCACCACGTAGCTGGAGTCGAAGCGGAAGGTCTTGACCACGTCGAGACCATTGGCGGCGTAGTGGTAGGTGAGCGCGGTGGGCGCCAGCACCAGGCCGGTGGCCGAAGGCTGCGCGCCCTCCACCGTTACCTGGTAGAGCGCATTGTTCAACTGGGCAGTGAGCGGCTGCTCATAGGTATACAGCGAGAGCGGATAGCCGAAGTTCTCGGCGGCCTGGGGCTGCACCATATCCAGCGGCTTGCCGGCGGAGTCGTTGTAGTGCTTCAGAATCCATTGCTTCACTCGCCCGCCGCGATTGGTGAAGACGATCTTGTATAGCTCGTTCTCGACGGCAATATCGGATTCGATGGCAGCGCCGATGGACGGGGTTGTTGCCGCGCCCGGTGCGGCAGCCGCGGGCAACTGCGCTTGCCCGGAGGCAGCTCCAGGCTGTTGCCCGGCCGTCTGTCCCGCTTGAGGGCCCTGCTGCGCTGTTTGCGATTGCGTCTGCGGCGCGGCAGGCGGCGTGGGCTTCATGAAGTACTGGTAGCCCAGCAGCACCACCAGAATCAGCACCGTGAAGGCGATGGTCGAGCGCATATCGCCGCCGCCGCCGCCGGAACCCTGCGTCTGAATATTAGGATTGTGAATTTCGGGCAAAGGATACGTCCTGTCAGTTCGAACCGGCAGCCCGTCAGGCCGCCGCTCTTTCTATGGTAATGGTTCGTGATGAAAAGGTCTTGCATGGGTAGTGGGCGGAACCGGATCGAGCCCGCCGCGAGCGAAGGGATGACAGCGCATCAGCCTCCAGAAAGCCAGCCAGGTGCCGCGCAGCGGGCCGTGCGTGGTAATGGCCACCACGGCATACTCCGAGCAGGTGGGCAGATAGCGGCATCCGCCCGTGCCCAGCGAATGCAGGGCCGGCGAGAGCCAGCGGCGATAGAAGGCGAGCAGGGCGAGCAAAAGGCGCGTCATGAAAGGGGCTCTGCCGAGGCGGAATGCAGGACGGAACTCTGCGCGCTGCGCGCAGCCTCGGCTTTTGCCTGTTCAAGGATACGCACAATCTCCGCCTCGAGTTTCGCAAATTCCATGGTAAGCACGACGCGGCGGGGATGGAAGATCAGGTCAAAGCTCCCGGGCAACAGGTCTAAATGGCGGCGCAGAGCCTCGCGCATGCGGCGCTTGATGCGGTTGCGTTCATGCGCCTTGCCCAGCACCTTGCCGGCCGTAAGTCCAATGCGCGGGCCCGCGGCGCTGGCGCCGGTGAGTGATTGCGGGGCCAGAAACCAGCTCATCGATGCGGATTGCCGCTTGCGCCCGGTTGCGTAAGCGCGCTGATAGTCGGCGTGCTTGCGCAGCCGCGCCGCCGCCATCGATTGGCGCTCGAAAGGCTTGGCAGGCTCAGCAGTTTTGGCTGGGGAATTCATGGCGTTGCCCGTGTGAGCTCGATCCGGAACGGCCGCAACGGGCAGCGCATTCCGGGGCAAACAGGAGGGGCGGGCTGAACGGCAGGGAACGCTCAGTCGCGGAAGCCGGCGCTGACTGAAACGCGCTTGCGGCCCGCGGCGCGGCGGCGGCTCAACACGGCAGCGCCGGCCTTGGTCTTCATGCGCGCCCGGAACCCGTGCACTTTCACACGGTGGCGGCGGTTGGGTTGAAATGTGCGCTTGGGCATAGAAATGCGCTCCTGTTTCCTCTAAAGAATCTGCGCTTTGACAGCATCTTCGAGTATATCGCATGATGAGCAGGGAATCCAGCGCGGAGCCCGGAATCGCGCCTCTGGTTCGCCGCCACTCGCTGGACCGGCATTGTGAAACGGCGAATCAAAACGCGCGGCAACGCGACTTCATCAAAAACTCTGGTAACCTCCGCGTCGAGTTTCACCATCATTGGTGCAACTCAACCAGACCGCAGAAAACTTCTGTTAAAGAATGATTGCAACGACCGCCAAATGTGCTACTATCGGGACCGTTCAGGAAAGTCTATAGCGTCCCACGGAACGGTTTTTTATTCGCCGCCCCGAGATGCAATTTTCAGGGGCAGACCAGCGGCAATCAGGTAATCGGTCATCAGAAAAGCTAGACGGGAAGCAAATATTTTCCGCCATTAGAGAGCCGTTGCCGGAATTTCGTAAATGAACCAGCCCAATGTTCCGCAGGCGGCGCAGGCAAGGATTTGTACGATGGCATTTGCAACTTCTCCCAGTTCGGCTCTCAATCCCTGGCTCCAGATCCTCGCTGCTTTAGAGAAAAAGGTGATCAGGCAGTCCTTTGAGACCTGGCTCAAGCCCACGCGCTTCAGCCACGCGACGGGCCGCACGCTGTACGTGCGCGTGCCTTCGCCGGAGTTTCAGCATATCGGAGACAAGTACGGTGACCTGATTCAGGAGGCCATCGATCTTCAGTCGCTCGAGTTCGACGACGTAAGCTTCGTCACCGCCGAGGAAGATCCCTCGATTCCGCCCCAGCGCAGGGACGGCGGCTTTGGCCCGGTGCCGGCCCATGCTCCCTCGGCGCCGCCGCCAGCCCCGGCGCGCACGCCCGAGCAGGGGCGCTTCGACTGGTCCACCGCCGCCCAGCTCAACTCCCGCTACACCTTCGACGCCTTCGTCATCGGCAACGGCAACCAGTTTGCGCGCGCCGCCTCGCTGGCCGTCGCGGAACGGCCTTCACGGGCTTATAACCCTTTGTTTCTGTATGGTGGCGTGGGCATGGGCAAGACTCACCTCATGCACGCCATCGGCCACGAGGTGAAGCGCCGCCAGCCGGCGGCCAACATCTGCTACGTCTCCGCGGAAAAGTTCACCAACGAGATGATCACCTCGCTGCGCAACGACCGCATGACCAGCTTCCGCGATCGTTTCCGCTCGGTTGACGTGCTGCTCATCGACGACATCCAGTTCATTGCCCAGAAGGAGCGCACCCAGGAGGAGTTCTTCCATACCTTCAACGCGCTTCACGAGAGCATGAAGCAGATCGTCATCGCGTCGGACCGTCCGCCCAAAGAGCTGGCCGAGATCGAAGACCGGCTGCGCTCGCGCTTCGAGTGGGGACTGATCGCCGACATCCAGCCGCCCGATCTTGAAACCAAGGTCGCCATTCTGCTGAAGAAGGCGGAGAGCGAGCAGGTGCAGTTGCCCACCGACGTGGCCCTGTTCGTCGCCTCCAATGTGCGCACCAACGTGCGCGAGCTGGAAGGCGCGCTGGTGCGCCTGATCGCCTGGTGCCATCACAATCACATGGAGATCACGCTGGCCTCAACGCAGCAGTGCCTCAAGCAGTTCATCGACATGCAGGTGCGCAAGATCACCATCGAGGCCATCCAGCGCGCCGTGGCAGAAAACTTCGGCATGAGGATCAGCGACCTGAAGCAGAAGAACAACTCGCGCAACGTCGTGGTGCCGCGCCAGATTGCCATGTACCTGGCCAAGCAGATGACCGAGGCCAGCCTTCCTGAGATCGGCCGCCAGTTCGGCAATAAGCACCACACCACCGTGATGCACTCGATCGGCAAGATCGACGAGCAGCGCCGCACCGACAAAGACCTGCACCGGACGCTCAACAAGCTCCAGGATCTGCTGAACGGGTAACGCGTCAGCGGGTCAGCAAGTCAACAAATCAGCGATAGAACAGAAGCCCACGCCTCGACATTCGATGCGTGGGCTTTTGATCAGGGCACGGCTTCAACCGTACCGCGGGTACTCTCGCGGCCTTTACTGCTGGGTGCTGTTGCCGGGTTCCATGTTGTAGAGGAAATATGCGCGCAGCTCGAGATAGGGGCCGTGAAATTCCCTGGGCAGGGGCGGATAGTTGGAGCCGGTGAGCGCGCCCCAGGCGGCCCGATCAAGAGCCACGTCGCCGGAGCGGCCTTCGAGCACCAGGCTGCCGTCCATCAGACGGCCGTTGGGCAGCACCTTGAAACGGATGGCTACCATACCGGACTTGAGAATCGGCGGGTTGACCTCATCGGGAATCAAGGGGTCCCAGGTGCGCTCTGTCTCCCAGTGCCAGCGCTGCAGCCAGTTGCTGAAGTCGACGCCCTGCGTGTCGGATAGAACCTGAATGCCGCCGGAGCCCGCGCCGGGATGCATGGGCATTCTGTCGGAGCCCAGGTTGCCCGCGCTGCCGGAGCCGTGCGCCCGCGCGGCGTCCCTCATCGCCTGGCGAAGCTGGTCGGCAGGATTCTGGGAGTTCAAGGCAAAGTTGGGCCGTGCGGGTACGTCTGCCGGGCGCGGCGCCTCAACCTGCGACTGCTGGTTGGTGGGGATGGGCTGCGTGGGCTGCGGCTTGACCGGCGCAGCTTCCTCGGGCTTGGTTTCAGGCGGGGGCGGCGGCGCCGGCGCAGCCTGTTGCCGCATCTCGTCCAGCGTTTGCTTGTCGATCTGCGGCGGCTTGATCGGTGCCGGCTTCGGCGCGATCTTCGGCCGCCACTCCGGCGTGTCAAGATACGTGAACTCCTGGTCGCGGATCGCGCTCCTGTCCACCACCGGCGGAACCTTGAAGACGTACTTCGGCAACAGGAACAGCGCCAGCAGCAGCCCCAGGTGCACCAGAATCGCCCACAGGGCTCCCTCGCGCAGGCGGGCCCAGCGCCGCTCGTCCTCGAGCTCGCTGATCATTTCCAGCAGCTCGTGGGTGTCGTAGTCAATCCAGCGGGAACCACTGACCACCGGGGAAGCAGGCTCGCGCAGCTCCTCGGCCGGGACAGGGCTGTCCGGCTCTGGGCTGCCCGGGTCGAGACTCGCTACAGGACTGGCTGCAGGATTCGCCTGGGGCGGCTCGTTAGGCTCGTTCACGTCGGTTGGCGCTTCGCTGGTGGGCATTTGTTTCTGAGCAGACTCCCGGAGGCATATTCACCTTGCCGGCTCCGTTTCGAGTCCTTTCTATCTATTCTCTCATCCCGCTGAAACCGCGATCCAGAGCCGGTTCCGATGAGAGACGCAAAACGGCGCAATCCATGCCGGACGGCCCGCCTCGTACAATGGTTCTTTCTGAATGGACGGATGAGCGGGCGGAAAGGGAACTTGTTTGAAGCAGTTTTTTGTGCGAATTATGGCCAGGTGGAAGCTGGTGCTGCTGCCCATACTGGCCAAACTGGGCTTTTGGGGCATAGGCGCGGTCGCGCTGCTTGACTCCTCGACGATCCCTGTCCCGATGGACGCGATTCTGGCCGTATACGTCTGGAACGACAAGAGCCACTTCTGGCTCTATTGCCTGCTGGCGTCCGCGGGATCGGCGATTGGGGGTCTGCTTCCCTACGGGCTGGGCCGGGCCGGCGGCGAATTGTTCCTGCTCAAGCGCGTCGACCGCGCCCGCTTCGAGCGGATGCGCATCCGCTTCGAACGCCAGGAATTCCTGGCCGTCATGATCCCTTCCATGCTGCCCCCGCCGGCGCCCTGGAAGATGTTCGTATTCGCCTCCGGCGTCTTCGAGATGCGAGTGGCGGCTTTTCTGCTCGCCGTCTTTTCGGGAAGGATGGTGCGCTGGCTGATTCTGTCGGTGCTGGTGTTGAAGCTGGGCCCCGGCGCGGCGGACCTGGTGGCGCACCACTCTCTGCCTACGGTGGCCGTGGTTGGCGTCCTGGCGTTGCTTGGATTTGCCTGGTGGTGGAAGAGAAAAAAGCGCGCCGGCAAGTTGCTGGAGGATTAGGTTTCGCTTCCCACCCTCCGCAATACGCGCGAAGGACGGGAAGCCCAATCCGCATCGGGATTGAAGACACTCAAAAACTACTTTCCAGCCAGCTCTGCCTGCACCGGGGTTGCATTCATGCGCCGCACCAGCGCGGGAACCCCGAATGCCGCGCCCAGAACGATCGTGGTCGAGACCAGATCGTTACGGTAGAAAGGAATGGCCGCCACATAACAGGTCTGGAGGCCGGCGAGTGTGGGCGGATACATTCCGCCGCCTGCCCAGACGGCAAAATTCGAGACCACAAAAAATGAGGTTGGCCCCAGCAGCGCTCCCGCTGCCACGCGCGCAAATGTGGTTCGCGCGCTGAGCAGAATCTGCCCCAGCGCCATCGCCATCAGGTACCACGCCCACGTGGTTACGTAGGCCTCCCAGCGGAACGTGTAGTGGTAGGAGAAAACGGTGAGGAAGTAATCGGTAGCCATCAGGACGGCCAACGGAGCCAGCATCTCCCGCCACGGGCGCCGCGCGCCAAAGTAGAGCAGCGCGCCGCCTACAGCGGTAAAGTTCATCCACCCGGCATGGGGCAGGACACGGCTCAGAACGGCAATCAGCAGTAGCAGATAAGCGAACATCAAGACCTCATTCTCTTGGTTTCCGGGGTGATCTTCCCGATTTCCCGATTCAGGGAAGAACCTTTCGGTTAAAAAACTCTTCTCATTCATTCTGCGGTCCGCGGGTCACGGGGTCAACCCGAACCGCACCGGAACCGCGGCAGGACCATTCCACGTGGCGAATAAATTTTTCCATCCGGGGCAAAATCGCTACTTCTGCCGGCGTCCGCCCATCGCTTCGCCCGCATCGTCGCGGTTGTCCACGATATAAACCCACCCGCCCAGCGGGGAGCGGCCGGCAGCGCTGCGTGTGGCCAGAAAGGGGTAGGCAAAGCGCAGATCGGTGAACTCGACCGTCGTCCACTGGCGGTTGGGAGGCAGATTGCGGAGGCTCGATTCCGGGTATGGGTTCCTGTCCCACATCGCGGACCACGGCCCACGTTCCCCAGTCCAGATAAACCTGCCCCAGAAGCGTGCGCTTGGCGGCCTCGACGGCGGGAGTGTCGGCGGGTTTGTAGATCACTGTCGCGGAGCGGATCGCTCGCGATTTCGCCGCTCCAGGTGTCGATCTCGGCGGTCTGGTAAAAGTCCGCGGTCTCCAGGATCGCGTGCCAGCGGAAGGGATTCACCGGATAGGGCTCCAGGGCCATGCGCGCCACCGGAGCCGAGGTTACTTCGTGTTCTCAAGCATCGCCCGGGCCTGCGCCTGCTCCGCCCAGCGCCAGCACCAGAGCACGACCATTCCGGTCAGCGCGAAGATTGCCCAGCCGCGGCCGCGAAAGGGTTTGCGGCGGCGCGCCGATCTCGCTGTCCGCGAGGCCGAAGAGCCAGGGCATGACCAATGCCAGGAAAAACAGCGCCCACAGCACCGGTTCGGCGATAAAAACAAAACTGCCCGCGTACCAGCGCGGATTGAAGGGGAAAAACGGCCGCAAGCCGTAGTTGTTGGTCCAGTCCAGCAGCAGGTGGCTGAGAGCGGCAATCAGGGCGGTCAAATAGAGCCATCCCCAATGTACTGGTTGCCGCGGCGCCGTAGGCGCTTTTGCGTTTTGGTTTAGGGCAGTGGCACTGCGATTGCGCCGCCGTTGTCGCCAGAGATGCCATAGCCAGACCGCGCCCACCACCGCCCCGGCCACCAACGGCGCAGCGAGAAACGTGTGCGTGATGCCGCGATGGTGCTTCAGCTCTTCCACCGGCCCCGCGAAGGCCCACAGGATATCGATGTCGGCGGCCTCGGCGGCCAGCACCGCGGCCAGCGTGGCGTAGGCTGTCTTGCGGTTCAGCCCGGCGCGGCCGATGCAGGCTCCGGTAAGAAAATGAGTGATTGGTTCCATGGCGTTCTGCAAACCATCCTAACCTGCTCTGCTCACTGGTCCTGCTATTCTGCCCCGCAGCCTCCTATAATTCACCCCATGGCCGAAACCGACAACTCGCCCAGCCAGCCCGACTCAGCCCGCAAAGCAGCCGAACGCGCCGAACATCTGCGCGCGGAACTGCGCCGCCACGAGCACCTGTATTACGTTCTGGATGCCCCGGAGATCTCCGACGCCGAATACGACGCGCTGATGAACGAACTGAAGCGGATCGAGGCCGCGCACCCTGAGCTGCTGACGCCCGACTCGCCCACCCAGCGCGTAGGCGGCAAGCCCGCCGAGGGCTTCAAGAAAGTGCGCCACTCGCGGCCCATGCTCAGCCTGGACAATGCCTACTCCGCCGAGGAGCTGGCCGCCTGGGACCGGCGCGTGCGCGAGCTGGCCGGCACGCTGCCGGTCGAGTACATTGCCGAGTTCAAGCTCGACGGCCTGAGCGTGGCGCTGCGCTACGAGCCGGCGAACAGACGGCGGGGCGCGGCTGGCCGGCCGGCATCACCCGCGGCGACGGGCAGACCGGCGAGGACGTCACGTCCAACATCCGCACCATCCGCAGCGTGCCGCTCTCCATCTCCGCTGAAAAGCTGAAGAAGTCCGGCTGCCGCAGGCTATTCGAGGTGCGCGGCGAGGCGGTGATGCCCGAAGCCGCCTTCCTGCGCCTGAACGAGGAGCGCGAGCGGGAGGGCCTGCCGCCGGCCGTCAATCCCCGCAACGCCGCCGCCGGAACGCTGCGCACTCTCGAGCCCAGCATCGTCGCCAATCGCCGCCTGGATTTCTACGCCTATTTCCTGCTCGTCGAGGGCGAGTACTGGCCGCAGGGGCAGCGCGCAACCCTCGATGCGCTCGCCGCTCTCGGCTTCCGCGTCAATCCGCACCGCAAACTCGTCAGCTCGGTCGAAGAGATGATCCCGTTCATCGATCAGGCCGAGGCGGTGCGCGCCACGCTCGGCTACGAGATCGACGGCGTGGTTCTGAAAGTGGATTCGCACGCCACCCAGCAGCGCCTTGGCTACACCGGCCGCGCGCCGCGCTGGGCCATTGCCTACAAGTTCACCGCCAAGTCGGGCGTGACCCAGGTGAAGGGGATCACCGTGCAGGTGGGGCGCACCGGCAAGCTGACGCCGGTGGCCGAACTCGCGCCGGTCTTCATCGGCGGCACCACGGTGAGCCGCGCCACGCTGCACAACGCCGACTTCATCGAGCGGCTGGGGCTCAAGCTGGGCGATACGGTCAAGGTGGAGCGCGGCGGCGACGTGATTCCCAAGGTGGTTGAGGTTATCGAAGACGCCGAGCATCCGCGCGGAGAGCAGCGCTTCGTTTTCCCTTCGGTTTGCCCGGAGTGCGGCAGCGAGGTGGTTCGCGCCGAGGGCGAGGTGGACTACCGCTGCGTGAATGCGGATTGCCCGGCCAAGCTGCGCGAGAGCCTGCTCCACTTTGGCCGCCGCGAGGTGATGAACATCGAGGGGCTGGGCGAAGCGGTGGTGCAGCAGTTGCTCGATCGCGGCCTGGTGCGCAGCGTGGCCGATCTCTACACGCTGAGCGAAGAACAGTTGGTCGGCCTGGATCGCTTTGCCGAGAAGTCCGCGCGGGCGCTGATCGGCGAAATCGAAAAATCGAAAAAGGCCGGGCTGGCGCGCGTGCTGATGGGGCTTGGCATCCGCTTTGTGGGCGAACGCACCGCCGAGTTGCTGGCCCAGGAGTTTGGCTCCATCGAAGCGCTTGAGAATGCGACGGCCGAAGAGCTGGAGCGCGTGGAGGAGGTGGGTCCGCGCATCTCGCAGGCGATTCTGGAGTTCTTTGCGCAGCCGGCGAACCTGGCGCTGATTGAAAGCCTCAAAAAGGCCGGGGTGGATATGAGCGCGGAGAAAAAGCAGCGCTCGACGCAGTTGGCGGGCCTGACGTTTGTGCTAACCGGCACGCTGCCCACGCTCACGCGCGACGAGGCCAAGAAACGGATCGAGGCCGCCGGCGGCAAAACTGCCGGCTCAGTCAGCAAGAAAACCAGCTACGTGGTGGCCGGCGAAGAAGCCGGCTCGAAACTGGACAAGGCCCGCGAGCTCAACATCCCGGTGCTCGACGAGGCCGGGCTGCTGGCCCTGCTCGCAGCGGGATAGCGGAGGTCAGGCAGTTGATCGGCGGCGGGCGCGGTCCGGACGGCGCTCGTTAGCGCGTGATTCGCGCTCCCGCTCCCGTTCCCAGGCTTCGGCGCGCCAGTTGCGCGATGCATAACGTGGTGCTTCGTCGGGAGGCGCCGCGAAACCCTCCGAATGAAGCCTTGCCGGCATCGCAACCAGTTCGGGCTGGGGTTTGAACGGCAAGATGGGCAAGGCCGGCGCAGCCGGCGTAATCAAGCGCGCGGAGGATTCCAATTCAATATGCGCGGCGCTGGAAGTGAAGCTGGCATCGGTGCATACGTCCCGTTCCAGAGGCTCTGCAGCCACCGCCGCGGCGCCATGCGGGCGCACCGCGATGGCTCTTGCCATGAAGTCGTCGACCAGCTTGTGAAGGCAGGTTTGCCCGCACAGATGCTTCGACCCTGGGCGCAGCCGGTTGCGCGAGTGCCATCCGCTCACGCGCAATTCTCCGCCTTGCTCATAGGCTACAAACCAGTGGTTGGTCTGCTTCTTCTCCGATGCGCAGATGTCGCACGATATCGCCTGCCGAATCACCGCAATCCCCCTATTCCGCAAAATGTTTCTACGGCATCATCGATTCCAGACCTCGCTCCGGGTGTTGCATGGCGGGCCGATTCGGTATTCCCGCAGCCGCGCATGCAGCCCGGTTCGAGCAGTCTCGGAATCGTCTTCCCTTACTTCATCGCGCATCCGGGGGAATAGGTGAGGCGGCAGGAGCGGGAATCTCGGGGAGGGTCAAACTAAAACCATGGCTGCAAAACCGTCCTGAAACGGAACACACAGCCACCCTCAATCGAAAAATTTAAGAGAAAAAATGCGGCCACTGGAGTAGTGCGGAGAGAGCCGCGCTTTGCCCAGTGTGGAGAATTGGTTTGCGAATCGGGTTCCTGGCCGGCGTTCTTGAATCACTGGCGCGGGGCGAAGTATCCCTTCTTGGCTCGCACCTGGTAGCGCCGGTCGTTGCAATAGAGATAGATGGTGCGGAAGGAGCCGTCGTCCTTGAAGTCGGCCGGCGTATAGGTCAAGCGCGTACTGGCTGCGCAACTCCTCCTCGATGTCGTGGAAGCTGGTCGAGACCTCTTCCACCGAGGGCGGGAAGAAGACCTGGCCGCCGGTTTCCTCGGCCATCTTGGCCAGCACCTTATCGCCCTCGCCGCGGCTGGGCGTCCAGTTGGTGCTGATGGCGTAGATGATGGTTTCCGCGCGCTGGCACTCCTTGATGGCCTCGTTCAGGTAGACGCGGCTCTGGTTGTCGTCGCCGTCGGAGAGCAGCACCATGGCCTTGCGCACCGGCTCCTGGCCGCGCGATTCGTCCAGCAGCTTGTCGCGGCAGGCGGTGTAAACGGCGTCGAACAGCGCCGTGCCGCCGCCGGGGCTGAGCCGGTTGATGCCCGTCTCCAGGCCGTCGAGGTTGTTGGTCCAGTCCTGCGTCACGGTGGGGGTCACGTCGAATCCCATCACGAAGGCGCGGTCGCTTCTTGGCCTTGAGAATCTGCAGACAGAAACTCGGTCGCCGACTGCTGCTCGAACTGAAAGCGGGAGCGAATCGAGGTGCTGGTGTCGATGACAATGCCCACGCGCAGCGGCAGATTGATCTGCTGGTGGAAGGAGTTCACCCTCTCCGGCGCCTTTTGGTCGTCGAGCAGGGCAAAGTCGCTCTGCTGCAGGTTCGGGATGTAGTGGCCATGCTTGTCAGTGACGGTGAAGATGAGGTTGACCTCATTGACGTTCGTCCTCAGCGTGGTGACGCCCACATCGGTTCCCGATCCGCCCGGCCGGGCCCCCGCCTGCTGGGCCGCGGGCTGCTGGGCGGCCGGAGCTTGCGCAGGCTTGGCCGCCGGGGTTGCGGGTTGCTGGGCGGGAAGTGCGGCGCACAGGAACGCGGCCGCAAGCGCGAGGCCTGAAAGCCGGGCTCCCCAGCGGCGCCGCGACCCTGAGCGGTTCCCCGGCGCCAACCCTGTCGCTGAGGTGGTGAAAAGCAGTCTTGTCATGTCGTCCTTATTTTAACAATTGAAACCGTTCGAAGGCACCCGTCCTCTACAACGTTTGGGGGTAGCTCCAAGGGTGCGGGTTTCAACCCGGAATGGAACCGCTTTCCAGCCGTCCCAGGAATTTCTCCAACTCCGCGGGCAGCGGCGCCTCCAGCTGCAACGGCTTTCCGGTTAAGGGGTGGGCGAATTCGAGCCTGGCCGCGTGCAGAAAGTTCCGTCCCAGCCGGAGTCTCTCCGGCTCGGCCTTCCGCCGCGCGGCCCGGGACTGCGCTGCCTGCGCGGCCACCTGGTCAGTAAGTTGCCCGGCGCCGCCATAAAGCGTGTCACCGACCACCGGGTGGCCGATCGACGCCATGTGCACCCTGATCTGATGCGTCCGGCCGGTCTCGATGCGCACCCGCACCAGCGTGAACTTGCCGAAGCGCGTCGCCAGCCGCCGAACCACCTCGTAGTGAGAGACGGCGGAGCGTGCGTTTTCGTTAGGCTGAACGGTCATGCGCGTCCGCCGCACCGGATCGCGGCCCACGCCGGCGTTGATGGTGCCTTTCTCCCGCTCCACCGCTCCCTGCACCAGCGCAATGTAGGTCTTTTTGATGCGGCGGCTTGCAAACATCTCGCCCAGGGCCGCGTGGGCGCGGTCGTTCTTGGCCACCACGATCAGGCCGCTGGTATCCTTGTCGAGCCGGTGCACAATGCCGGGGCGCAGCTCGCCGCCGGTCGATGAGAGAGCCTTGAACCGGTAGAGCAGTGCGTTGACCAGCGTTCCCTGGCTGCGCGCGTCGTCGCTTCTGGCCCGCTCCGGCGTGAACCATCATGCCGGCAGGCTTGTTCACCACCGCCAGGTCGGCGTCCTCAAACACCACATCCAGGGGAATGTCTTCCGGCGTGGCCTTGAGCGGCGCGGGATGCGGTTCGCCGGTAAGCACAATGCGCTCGCCGCCGCGCAGCTTGAGCGAGGCCTTTTCCCGCTCGCCGTCGACCAGCACATCGCCCTGGGTCATGAGAAGTTGCACGCGGGAGCGGCTCACGCCGTCCAGTTGCGCGGCCAGGAACTGATCGAGCCGTTGCCCGGCAGCCTCGGCAGGCACGTCTATGGTGCGCTGTTTTGAGTCTTCAGGCTCAGCCATGTTCGGCCTCGCTGTCGGTGCGCCGGTCCTTGCGCTCAAGCAGCACCAGCGCCCCGGCCAGCACCAGCAGAATCGCCGCCAGCTGCGGGCCATCCAGCGCGCCGCCCAGCAGCGCGCCGCGGCCCTCGTGATCGCGCCACAGCTCGGTGATGTAGACAGCCACGCCGGTTCCCATCAGCCCCAGGCCGGCCAGGTCGCCGCGCTGCCGGATGGCCGGCTGCCAGACCAGCAGGAAGATGGAAAGGGAAAGAAAAGCCAGCGCCGCATAGGCCTGCACGGGATGCGAGCGGAACGCCGAGCGGCGTCCCGCTCCACAGCGCAGCCAGCGGATGGGTGTAAGTCACGGCCCAGCGCAACGCCGGTCTCGGTTCCGTAACCCGATCCTGCCAGCAGCGCGCCCAGTTGCTCGAAGGCCAGTCCCAGGGCCAAAGGCGCGGCCAGCGCATCGGCCGTGGTCCCGAAGCGGCAGCCTCTGCCAGCGCGCATAGAGCGCGGCGGACCCCGCGCCCGCCAACGCTCCTGCCGTGGCCAGCAGCGGATGATGAACCATGGCCAGCGTGAGCAACCAGGAGGGATGATGGCGCAGATCGCTCCAGTTGATCGCCACCAGCAACAGGCGCTGGGCCGCCAGCGCCGCAAACAGAGACAAAACGCACAGGTTCCAGACCTGTCCGGCATTGAGGCCGGCAATGCGCGCCGTGCGCTGAGCCAGAAAAGCGCCAGCAAAACGCCCACGCCGCCACGCGCCGTAGGACGGGATGAGAATCGCGCCGATGTGGAAGAGAACTGGATGCACCTGAGCAAGGATACGGCATTTCGCCTTTCAGGCGTGGATGCGAAGGGAATCTGCAAGGAAGGTAGAATCCGGCCCACGGGGCCGTGGTTGATGCGCTGGTGAACCCGTCCTAAGACGGTGGAGCTCTCCGCGGTTCATTAGGCATTCCGGACTGGCGGACACGGCACACAGAACCGATTGTCGAGTTGAGCCCCTGTTCATTGAATGTTGGTTCAACCAGCGTTGATCGCCCACCTGCTTTGCAGGCCGGTTTCTATTGCGGATACTAGGGGTCTGGCCAGAAAATTACAAGTCTTGTGCGAGGTGGGCATTGTGTGCTACGGTTTCGGGCCGCCCCTTTTGGGAACGGGGTACCTGAATCGACAAGGGTTCAGGACCCGGTCTGGCGTTCGTCCTCGAGCACTTCATCGAGCAGGCCGCGGAGACTGGCGGCGCGCGAATGACCCAGCATCGGATCCGCGGAGCCGGCCTGGGAAAGCTCATCGGCCAGATTCAGGGCGGCCAGCACGGCCACGCGCAAGGAGTCCACGGTGCGGCCCTGCGCGGCGACGGCGCGCATCTTGGCATCCACCCGCGCAGCCAGTTCGCGGATATGGGGCGCGTCCTGGCCGGAGAGGTGATAGGTCTGGTCGTAGATCTCAACCGTAATGTAATCGGTTGCTTTGCCGGGTTGCTGTTGAGCCATGCGGTACCTCAGAGTTCCAGGGCGTCAAGTTGGGCCAGCAGGTGCTCGACGCGTTGGCGCACATGGTCGCGCTCGGCTTTGAGCGCGTGCAATTCCTTCTCCATTTGTTCAATCCGCGGCGCCTGCTCGTGCAGCTGGGTTTCGGCGTGCGCGGCGCGCTGCTCGGCCGCGGCCCGGGCCTGCCGCTCCTGCTTCACCAACTCGACGGTGCGGAGAATGCGGTCCTCGAGGGCGGAGAAATCGTCCACGCTCACGGTCAGGGCTGCCGGTTCCATTGGCAGTTGCTGCGCTTCGGACTGTGCCTCGTTCTGCGTCTGTTCTTCCATTTCAGCCTCCCAGAATGTTTGTTCCATGGGAAAAAACCTCCATGCAAATACCACCTGTCGGAGTAAGTATATCGCCGATGGAGCGTGTTTTTTCTCTCAGTTGCGCAGCCGTGCGCCTGCCTTGCCAACAGCTTCAACCACCTGCGCCTGGAAGCTCTGCAACTCGTCCTCGCGCAGGGTACGGTCGGGCGCCTGGAAGGTCGCGCCCATCAGCAACGAGTACTCGCGCTCGCCCAGCCTGGGGTCGCGAAACACCTCTCGCACCCGCCACCCCACCAGCTCGGGAATCCGCAATCCGGCGAGCGCCCGATCGATCTGCTCCCATTCGATGCTCCGGTCCAGGATCAGGGAAAAATCGCGCCGCACCGGCTGAAAGCGGGAGATCTCCCGTGCAACCGGCTTGCGCAGGGGCAGCTCGTAGAGGCGGTCCAGATAAAGCTCGCCCACCAGAACCGGCTCCTTCAGCTTGCGAGCCGCGGCTTCGCGGGGATGCAATTGGCCAAACCACCCCACGGTTGCGCCCTCCACCACCACCCGCGCCGCACGGTAGGGATGCAGCCACGCAGGGGTGAGACCGGCCTCGGCGGGAAAGCGGTCAAAGTAAGTTGACCGCGCCTGGAACCGCGCCAGCACCTGCTCCAACGCTCCCTTCACATCGTGAAAATCAATGGCCCGCCCGGCGTGCAACGCTCCCTGCTCAGGGAAACTGCCCACCGCGCCGAAAGCAACCGCGGGGCGCTCTTCGACCTTCTCCGTGGTGCCGCTGAAGACCGTTCCCAGCTCGAAGAGCCGCACGTCGCTCACATCCCGGTGCAGGTTGCCGGCAATCATGGTCAGCATTCCCGGCAGCAGCGACGGGCGCAGCATGCCGGCCTCCTCGCTGAGCGGATTGCCGAGCGGAACCGAGAGTCCCGGCTGCGGCGCCGTCAATGCGGCGTCGGCGGCCGAGCAGAAGGTGCTCGAAATGGCCTCATGAAATCCGGCTGACAGCAGGGTGCGGCGGACAGCCGCTTCGCTCTCCGCCCAGGGCAGCGCGCGCACCCCTTCGCCGAAGGAGGGCAGGGTGTTGGCAAAGCGGTTGTAGCCGTAGACTCGCGCCACCTCTTCGATGAGATCGATCTCGCGCTCCAGATCGAGCCGCCAACTGGGAAGGGTCACACTCCAAACAGGCTCGCCTGCGAGGAAAGTGTCCTCGTGCATCGTCAATCCGCACCCCAGCGCCGGAAGCACGCTTTCGACAATTGCGGCGGAGATGCCTTCCTCGTCCACCGTGGCGCCGAGGATGCGGCGCACTTCGCCGAGCGCGAGGGCAATAGGATCGCGCCGTGCGGTGCGAGCCTCGGCAGCAGCAACGCGCGCGTCAACCAGTTCACCCTCGATCCAGCCGCCGTTGGCGAGCAGAATACTGCTTACCAGCGCCGAGGCAACGGGCGCGGCATTGAAGTCGGCTCCGCGCTCAAAGCGATGGCTGGCGTCGGTGTGCAGGCCGTGGCGGCGCGCCGTGCGGCGAACCGCCATGGGATCGAACCAGGCCGCCTCAACCAGCACGTTGGTGGTGGTGGGCGTAATCATCGTGTCCCAGCCGCCCATCACCCCGGCCAGCGCCAGGGCCTTGGCATGATCGGCCACGACCAGATCGTCGGGATCGAGCGTGCGCTCAATGCCGTCCAGCGTCTTCAGCCGTTCGCCTTTGCGGGCGCGCCGCACTACGATGCCGCCTTCGATCTTGTCCAGATCGAATCCGTGCGTAGGCTGGCCCATGGCGAGCCAGGCAAAATTGGTGGCGTCGACGGCGTTGGAGATCTGCTTCTGCTCCAGCAGCGCAAAGTAGGTTGCCACTTCCGCGCCCGCGAACCAGTCGCGCGAGCCGGCAATGGTAATGCCGCGCAATACGCGCGCCGTAAAGCGGCCGCAGGCGTCCTCGGCCTCGATGCGCACGGAGAAAGCCTTGGCAGCCGGCCGGGCTTTTGGAAGCGCAAAGTCGAGAGCCGGCAGAGCAAGCCCGTAGAAAGCCGCGGCCTCGCGCGCAATGCCGTAGTGGTTCATGGCATCCACGCGGTTGGTGGTGATGTCCATCTCGTAGAGCGAGCCGTTGCCCTCGCCGAGATCGTAAATCCCCTCGACGGCAATGCCGCGCAGGGTCAGGTCTTCGGCGAGTTGAACATCGTCGACAGTCAATCCCGGAAGGTAACTTCTCAGCCATTTGGTCAGAATCTTCATTTCCTGTTTTCCCTCTCAGCAAGCCAGCCGCGCTCCGCGCGACAGCGAGTCAGCAAGTCAGCGTGAATTCGGGTCCAGCACGCCAATCAGACCATTGATCAACTTCCCGACTTCAGATGAAAGGTCAAGCAGAGCCTCGGCGACTCCAGCTTGGAAGAAGCCAAGACTGTTTGCAAGCTCTGTTTGTGTCTCAAACTCATTGAGTGTAGCCCGGCCGGAGCCGAGCCCCTTGCGCATTTCAACGTCGTTAAGTCTGCCGTGCGCCTCTGCAATGTGGCTTGCCACGTTTACCGCTGATCGGCGAATTTGCATGCGCAGTCCAAAGGTCTCCGATTTCGGAAAATCTTCGGTCTGTGCGTAGGCCAATCTGGCCAGTTCCATGGCTTTCTGCCATGCGATCAGATCACGATAGTGTCTGGTCCTGCTCATACCGCTGACTCGCTGACTTGCTTGCGCGAAGCGCGCTGGCCTGCTAAACGAATTGACTTAAAAACCTCATATCTCCCGCAAAAAAGCTGCCGATCTCGCTGATGCCGTACTTCATCATGGCGATGCGCTCCACGCCCATGCCGAAGGCGAAGCCGGAAATCTTTTTCGGATCGTAGGCGGGCTGCTTTTCGGCGGCGAAGGAGAACACCGCGGGGTCCACCATGCCGCAGCCGAGCAGCTCGATCCATCCCGACTGCTTGCATTTGCGGCAGCCTTTGCCGCCGCAGAAGATGCAACTGATCTGCACGTCGGCGCTCGGCTCGGTGAACGGAAAGAACGAAGGGAAGAAGCGCGTCTTCACCGCCGGGCCGAACAGGGCTTTCATGGCGTGGTCGAGCGTGCCCTTCAAATCGCTGAAGGTAATACCCGTGTCCACGCAGAGGCCCTCGGCCTGGTGAAAAATCGGGTAGTGGGTGGCGTCGGCGGCGTCGTTGCGATGGACCTTGCCGGGAATGACGATGCGCAGCGGCGGCGGCTGTTGCTCCATGGTCCGCATCTGCACGGGAGAAGTGTGGGTGCGCAGCAGCAGGCGGTCGCGCAGCGGACGGCGGTCCTGATTGGCCACCACCAGCGTGTCCTGCGTGTCCCGCGCCGGATGGCCGGGAGGAAAGTTCATGCTCTCGAAGTTGTAGTAGTCGGTTTCCACCTCCGGCCCCACGCCCACCGAGTAGCCGAGCGCGGCAAAAACCTGCGTGATCTCGTTCAGCGTACGGGTGATGGGATGCTCCGCGCCGATGAGCCGCTGGGTGCCGGGCAGGGTAATGTCGATGGACTCGGCGGCTAGCGCGGCGTCGGTTGGCCCGGAGCCTGTCGCCTCGTCATACAGGCCCTCCACCACTACCTTGAGCGCGTTGAAGCGGACGCCCAGAAGCTTCTTGGCCTCCACGGGCGCAGCTTTCAGCCAGCGGCCGGAAACCTCGTTGAGCCGGCCCTGCTTGCGGCCCAGCCACTTCAGCTTGAAGGCCTCCAGGGCGTCGGGGCCGTTCAGCGCGGCGGCGTCTTCGCGCGCCTGCCGCTCCAGCGCCGCAAAGGCACGGTCGAGGGCGGCCTCGTCAAATGCCGTCAGATTGGGAATTGGATCGTTCGTCATGCGTAAAGAGCAGGATAAATCACTGTGGCTCAAAAATTCCGGTATGCTCGTTTCCATGAAGCTCTTCCAGCTTTTCTCCAGCCTCGTTCTGGCCGCGTTTTTCACCGCCAACCCGGCCCTAACCGCCGCGCAAACCCCCTCTGCCGTCTATGCCCAGCAGGAGGGCTTTGTTGACGCCCACGGAGTGCTGATTTACTACGTGGAGTTCGGCAAGGGCCCGCCGCTGATGGTGCTGCACGGAGGCCCCGGCGCCGATCACACTTACTTTCTCCCCTGGTTGCTGCCGCTGGCCCGCACCCACCGGCTCATCTTCATCGACGAGCGCGGTTCCGGCCGCTCCCAGCGCCTTGAGGACACCGGCAAGTACACTATCGAGGCCATGGCCGACGACGTTGAAGCCGTCCGTGTCGCGCTCAACCTGGGAAAGATCGATCTTCTTGGCCACAGTTGCGGCGGGGTGCTGGCCGAGGCCTACGCGCTCAAGTACCAGCAGCATCTCAGCCACCTGATCCTGAACAGCACCTTTGCTTCTACCCGCGAAATGAACCAGGTGCTGGCGCGCGAAAAAGCCGCCATGCCGCCGGCCAAGCTGGCGCGGCTCAATGAGCTGGAACAGGCCGGCCTGTTCGGCAAGGGCGCGCTTTGGGAACATGGCCGCTACCCGGCCGAGTACGAAACCCTGGCCTGGGGCGATGGCTACTTCCCGTTCCTTTACGGCGCGCGGCCCGACGCCAACTACGACCCGGCGCAGGGCAACGCCCCCACCAACTGGGAGCTTTACCGCGCCATGTGGGGCGAGCACGGCGAGTTCATCATCGACGGCAATCTGAAGTCGGTTGAGTGGGTCGATCGGCTGCCCACGATTCACGTTCCAACGCTGGTGATGGCCGGCGACCACGACGAGTGTGATCCCAGCCTCAGCCGCGAGATGCACGAAAAGATCGCGGGCTCAAAGCTGGTGATCCTGCCCAATGCGGGCCACATGAACTTCGTCGACCAGCCGTTAATATGGCAGAAAGCGGTGGAGGATTTCTTGAGTGTTAAGTCCGAGCATTAAGCGAATATCTCTGGGCTATTCTCGTGTTTTCGACGAGAAAGCGCCGAAGACGCGAGAATAGATGCTTTTCGTCCCCTTATTCCACACGCAAAACGGCCCGGAGCCAGGCTCCGGGCCGTTCTTGTCTTCCTCCAGCATCGGCTTACGCCGCGGTCTTCTTCTCCGCCAGCGCCGTCTTGGCCTGCTCGACCAGCTTGGTAAAGCCGGCGGCGTCGTGGACGGCGATGTCGGCCAGAATCTTGCGGTCCAGCTCGACGCCGGCCTTCTTCAGACCGTTGATGAACTGCGAGTAGCTGGTGCCGTTCAGCTTGGCGGCGGCGGAGATGCGGACAATCCACAGCGAACGGAACTGGCGCTTCTTCTGCTTGCGGCCGGTGTAGGCAAACTTCAGGCCGCGCTCGACGGCTTCCTGGGCTGCCTGGTAGAGCTTGGATTTGGTAAGGAAGTAACCGCTGGCGCGATTGAGAATCTTCTTGCGGCGGTCACTCCGCTTGGTGCTGCGTTTTACGCGGGGCATTGGGTATTCTCCATTTTGCGTTGCGTCGGTTACGCGGCTGGAGGCAGGAGGCGCAACCCCTGGGGGCGGCGCGGTAAACCTCTTCACTCGCTCATTCAAGCCTTGATCTCTCGCCGCTGCGAACGCGTTTCACAACCGGCGGGGGCCGTTTCGGCCCAGCATCATCAGCGGCACGAACCCAATCCAAAGGTCCGCCCCACGCGCAGGCGGTCAGGCGTAAGGAATCATGCGCGCTACCTTCGCGTAGTCGCCGTCGGAAACAAGCAGGGTCCGTCCCAGCTTGCGCTTCACTTTCGGCGATTTCGACGTAAGGATGTGACGCGTCTTCGTCTGGCCCCGCTTGATTTTGCCGGTGCCAGTCTTGCTGAAGCGCTTCTTCGCGCCCGTATGGGTCTTCAACTTGGGCATTTTTGCTTTTTCTCTTTGTCCGCCAGGGTGGTCGCCCCAGAATCCGGATGACCCCAGCGCGTTACCCGCGAGACAGGGACTTCCCTGCGCTCTTGAGGCTCCAACCAGTATACCGCAAGCGAGGTTGCAGGGCTATTCTGACGGGTCCTCGGCGGTGAAGGGCGAGCAGCACGGCTTGTTGGTGGCGTGGAAGTTCATCATTTCCAAGCGGATGCCGTCGGGATCGTACATGTTGAACTGGTACTTGCCGTCTTGGCCGATCTTGGGCGCTTCATCGTGGCGTCCGGTCAGCCGATTGCCCGCCTCAAGCACCTTATACGCATCGGGGACCGAGACTTCGCCGATGGAGAAGTGGTCGAGAACGCCGAGATGCTGCTGGGTCATGTCGGCTGGGATTCCGGTGCCCGGGCCGCCGGAGAGCATGTATTCGAGCCAGTCGTGGCCGTCGGGGACCTGCTGGCTTACCCAGTCCAGCTTGTCCTCCGTCATGCCGCCGAACCAGTAGGGGCGGAAGCCGAGCAGATCGCGGTAAAACGTGTCTTCGGCGGCGCGGCTGTGGACCAGGAAGCCGACATGGATGATGTGGTGGCCGATGGCCGTGGGCGCAGTGACGGCCTGGGGATGGCGGGGCGGCTGAACGAATTCGATCTTGTTGCCTTCGGGGTCCAGCACGGTAAACCAGCGGCTTCCGTCGGCGCCCTTTTCAACCTTTCCTGGCGTCTTCCAGGATTTGGCGGCCAGGTAACTGCGCATGCCTTCGGCGTTGTCGGTATTCCATGCCGCGTGGTCGAAGCGATTAATGCCGGAGCCGGGTGGGAGTGGAAGCACCTCAATGAACTGCGTGGGGCTGAGGGCGTAGCGGACGCCCAGCGCATTCTCCGGATCGGGGAGCTTGGCGGCGCCGACGATCTCGCTGTAAAAGTGGTCGGTAGCGACCAGGTCGGATGTGTAAATAGCCAGGTGGGAGATGCCGGTGATCCGCGGCCGGGGCGGGGTAGTCTGGGCAGCGGCGGTAAGGGTGAAGGCGGCAAGAAGAGTTGCGGCAAGGGATCTGAAAAGCATCGTACACCTCGATAATTTGTGGCCTGACAACAATAAATCGAATGCGGGCGGGGCGCAAACCCTGGGCAAGCAGAAATTCGTGCCGACCCACCCTGGCCGCGTCTTTAAGTCTGCGGCCAGGGCGGGTCAGCGATGATTTTCTGCTCAGGATGGGTCTATTTGGATTCAGCGGCGAAGGCGTCGGCTTCGCGGTTCAGCTCTTCGGGCGTGGCGGCGTGGGTGTAGATCACGATGCGATACCGGAAGGTGGCCGACTGGCCCTTTTCAAGGGTGAAATTGATGGGGGCCTCCTTGGGATTGAAGACGCTGAGTCCGAGGGGGTTGGCGGCGAAGAGGCCGTAGCCGCGGGCGTGCCAGGTGGTTGGATAGCCGGGGTTCCTGGGCTGGTCAAAGATGGCGATGGTGACGGTGTGGCCGTTTTTGTGGCCGGTGAGGGAGCACCAGCGGCCACGGGTTGACCATGCAGCGTCGCCCTTGATGCCTTCGCTGGTGAGATATTCGCCGGTGGCGTCCGGGGAGGCGGTTGCGACTTTGGTGGCGTTGCCGTTCGAGTCCGTAAAGATGCCCCCGCCGGCGGTGGGCGATTCGAGCCAACTGGCCACGCGCAGCCCGAGCATTCCATCCTTCTCGTCCTCGAAGACCACATGGTCGAGGCCTTTCAGCGTGGCCATGCGGTCGATAACGCGGGCGCCGTGGTTGCTGGAAAAGACGAAGCGCGTGGTCTCTTCCAGGATGGGGTGGTCGTTGCCGTCGATCCATGTGGAGAGAGTGGCCAACTCTCCTTGCTTGGGACCATTGGAGGTGGAAAGGATCTTGTCGAAGACGATGGTGCCCATTTTGGAGTGGTTTTCGGGCTTGATGGCTTCGGAGTTATTCCAGAAGTCGAAGTTGTTGACCCTGGCGTAGTTGAACCAGAGGCCGACGTGGTGGGGATGGTCACTGCGCTCGCCGGGCAGGGGCGGAAAGCCGCGCGTGAGCGTGACGCCGTCCGAGTCGATGAGTCGGGTAGAGAACCGGCTTCTTGAGCGTCGTCGGCCAGATGTAGGAAGTGAAGGGCTGGCCGTCGATGGTGATGTCGACCCGGCGCTGGGCCTCGTCGGCGACCACCTGAACGCCCTTGGCGGATGGGGCTGCGGCAAGGGCGCTCGCCGCCAGCAGCGCGCTGGCGGCGAGAAGCCCGAATGCGGCGAGTTTACGCATACACTTTTCCTCCCACCATCACCTGCTGGGTCTTTTCGTCGAAGGTGACTTTCTGGCCGGTCTGGATGGCGGCTACGTTCATGCAAAGCGCGATCGAGTGGCTGTAACCGGCTTCGATCGACGCGTTCGGCGTCTTGCGCGACCGGACGCACTCCATCCAGTTGCGCATATTGGCCGCGGTCTGAGGGTCGCCGTGCATGCCGGCATCGGTGTTCACGGCCTCGGCCTTCTCCACCAGCGAGAAGCTTGGCAGCAGGTTCGGCTGCATCTTCATCTCGGCGGCATAGCGGGCCGTCAAGCCCGCCGGTCGGCGTCACCGTCTGCTTGTCCATGTCGATCATGCCGCCATTGGAGTAGTAGAGCTCCTTGACGCCGCCGGCGGAGTTCGTGAACCGCGAGGAGTACTGCACCTGGAAGCCCTTGGTCAGGTCGTCGAGCGGGCCGTAATCGAAGACGGCGGTCATCGTGTCCCAGTTCTGTGCGGCCGTCCTTCCACAGATAAATGCCGCCATTGGCCACGCACGAGCGCGGATGCGGCAGCCCGGTGAACCAGTGCACGGTGTCGATCTGGTGCACCAGCCACTGGTCGGGAATGCCCGAGGAGTAAGGCCAGAACAAGCCGGAACTCAAGATACTTGCGGGCATCGAAGGGGCCCATGCTCCGGCCCAGCAGATAGCGCTTCCAGTCGGTGTCTTCCTGCTTGAGCAGCGGCACCACGTCGGGACGGCGCCAGCGCCCGGGCTGGTTCACGTTCCAGGTCATTTCCACCATGACGATGTCGCCGAAGGCGCCTGACTTGATGTACTCGGCGGCCTTGATGTAGCTCGGCGTGGAACGGCGCTGGGTGCCTACCTGGACAATCTTTCCGGTCTTGTGGACGGCGGCGCGGAACTTGCGGGCATCGGCCATGGTGTGGGCGGTGGGCTTTTCCACGTAGGCGTCGCGGCCGGCTTCCACGGCTTCAACGCCGTGATACGCATGCTGGAAATCGGCGGTGGCGATGATGACGGCATCCACGTCCTTGCGGGCGTACAGCTCGTCGTTGTTGCGGACCGGGTCAACGGGATTGCCGCAGAGCTTCTCGATAAAAGCGGCGCCTTCTTCGCGGCGGCGGCTCCAGATGTCGCTTACGGCGACGATCTGGAAGTTCATGTCCTTGGCATTCGCTTGAAAAGCCGGAAGGTCGCCCTGCCTCATGCGATCGCCGCAGCCCACGATGCCCACCCTGACGCGATCGTTGGCGCCCACGATGGCGGCGTAGCTGCGGGCGCTCGACGCGAATGCGGTTGCGGCGAGAGCTGCGCTGCCCGCCTTCAAAAATTCCCTGCGATTGTTTTTATTCAATGCCATGATCGGACCCTCCGAGTGGTCGGTTTGATGTGTGAAGTGCGGATGTCTGCGCCGAGCGTTGAGACAGTGGAACCCCAGCCGGCTCTTTCGCGTGCCCGTGCTGACGCCCGCCGCCGGAACACCCATGGTCAGACCACAAGGCCCTTGGCGTCAAGTGCGGCTTGGCTCCGTCTCGGGGCTTCACAAGTGGGGTTGGCCGGAAAGTACAAAGCAGGCGGTGGGAGCAGCGGAGCATTGGCTGTGGATGCCGGAAGACATGCTGGAGCGTATAAAGATCGATTCTTATTGCCGGACCACCCCGCCCGCCGCTGTTTGCGGCAGGCGGGGCAACCGGGTTGGGAGCCAAAGTGACTGTCGATCTAGAAGTTGATCTTGACGCTGCCCTGGAAAATGCGGGCTTGATTGAATGTTGACGATACCTGGCCGAAGGTCGATGACGTGAGAGCTGCGGCGCTTCCGGTATTAGCTGGAAGCGAGCCGGTTGTTGTGCCGGTCGGAGCGTTGAAGTCAGGATGATTAGGCACATTGAACGCTTCCAGCCGGAGCGTTGTCGTCCAGTTCTCGTGAATCGTAAAGATACGCGAGATCTGGGCGTCGAATTGCAGCGACTTCGGCCCGCGGAAGGTGTTCCTGCCGATGTTTCCATAGGTGCCAAGGTATGAGCAGCCGCCCGTGGTTGTCGACGCACAGGACGCAGTGACCTGCGCGAACGCAGCCGGATTCAAGTACTCTCGGTTGGATTCTCCCGTGGCCTTTTGGAACTTTGCCTCGGCGTACGGATTCACGCCGGGCAGCAGGTTGGGACGGTCGTTGCCCACGTCGGTCAGCGAGTTGTCCTGACCCGCGGTGACGGTGAAGGGCTCGCCGCTCTGAATGTGAATGAGCGGCGCAAACTCCCAGTCATTGACGATGAGTTTCTCAACACGATTCAGGTGGTTGTTGAAGCCGCTCTTGGCCACCAGGACCACATTCTCGACATGCCGGTAATCCGAGCCGCACGGGCCGTAGTCCATGGCCGGGTTGCTGGGATTCTCGATGGTTGTGCCGGCCAAATCGCCCTGGGCATCTTCGATGTTCAGGCACTTGGCCCATGTCCAGTTAGCGAGCAGGCTCAAAGTGCTCGACATGCGGTGCTGGATGGAGGAGATCAGGGCATTGTAGTTGGCCGTGCCTTCGTCGCCGACGATGACAGAGCCAGCGCCGCCGCCCAGGTACTGGTTGCCGCCGCTGGCGTTTCCAGCCGAGTTCGTGCCCGCCGGATTCTCCTGGGTGAGAAGGAAGCGCGAAGTTTGGTTTGAGGTTGTCGAGCAGTTGGCTCCAGCGGCGCCGGCCTTGACCGCGGCCGGTCCGGTGGTCACGATGCCCGTGCAACCCGTACCGCTTGCGCCCCACACGCCGGGGATAAACACGGCCGGATCGAATGGGTAGCCAAGCGGATCGTGCCGTGTTGCGTTGCCGATATAGTCGAGCGTGGCCTGCCAGCCGTGGCCAAACTCACGCTGGATGCTGAGGGTCCACTGAATCGTATAAGCGGGCTTGAACTGCTGCGGCATCACGATGAACTGCGACTGCGCGAAGTACAGCGCCTGCGAGGGTGATGGAATCGCGGGTTGAGGGAACGGACTGGTGGTGAAGGTGCCCTGGGACCACGGAGCGCTGAAGAGGACCGGGCCCGATGAAGACGTTTGCGTGTTGGTCACTGCCGTGGCAAACGGCGGGTTCTGTTGGTTGCGCTGAGCGGTGAAGAAATTAGGATTGTCGAACATCAGCGCGCCGCCCGCGCGGACCACAGTCTTGCCGTTGCCCACTGGATCATACGAGATACCGACGTTGGGCGAGAACTGCCCATAGGAGTTCTGGGTGAACTGGCGGGTCACGCCCGGGTCGCCGTAGTAAAGAGCGCCCGCGGGCGCGTTGGGATAAACCGAACTGGATTTATTGGCCATGAAGTCGGCCTGGTTAAAGACAACGCCGCGATTGAAGTAATCGTGCGGCATCACATTGGGCCCATAGCGCAGGCCGCCAACGAGCGTCAGACGGGAAGAGGCGTGGTAAGTGTCCTGGAGGTACAAGCTGGGAATCGGCCCGCGCAGTGCGTTCTGCTGCTTTTTGCTCTGCTGGAACGGGCTCGACGACCCGAGCGTCCCCATCAGGAAATCGAGATTCTGATCGCCGATGGTGCTGCCGCCCTTAGGTCCGCTGCCGCTATATTCGCCGTTGAAGGTGAAGATGCCGTTGCCTTCATAGGCATTGCCGATGTTGAGCTGGTTCTGCACCCATTCGCCGCCGAACGCGATCTGGTGCCTGCCCCGCACCCAGGTCACGTCATCGTCGAGGGACGCTGTGTTGTCGTTGAAATGAGCCACGGAGTTCGTGCCGCCTCCGATGGAGAACTTGCCTTCGGACATCTGCAGGCCGTTGGGTACGACCTGGTAGACGTTGACGCCCAGCGTTGCGGCGTTGATGTCGTTGGATGCATAACCGCGGTTGTCAACGCGCCGCAAGATGGAGATGTGGGCCGCGTTCACGACGTTGGGAGTCACGGTGTATGCATCGCCGAGCGTGAATGTCTGCACCCGCTCGATATTTCCGGATTGCGTGGTGATGAGGATGTTAGTGGGCGAAAAATAGGCCGGGAACTGGTAGCCATCGACGAAGTACCGGCCGTAGATGTTCTGCTTGGAGCTGACCGTGTAATCGACCCTCGTCACAAACTGGTTGCCTGTGATCGCGTACGGGATTGCGTAGGAGACGAACCCGCAGTTGTTTGTGTCGTACAAGGGGTTGATGGCTGGCAGGTATTTCTCCAGCGCCAGCGCCGCTGAGTTGTATGTGGGCGAGGTCGCATATTTGTTTCCAGGCAGAGCCGTGCCCGTGAGGGGGTCGACCAGTGTGATGGGCGCGTGGGTTGAGTTACATGCGTTGCTGCCCGAGACGCCTGGAGTTCCGTCTGTAATCGACCAATTGCCAGCCAAGTTCTGCGCTGTGGGCACCGTGGCCTGCGTGCTGGATTGCGACTGGTCTGCTTTCCACCGCTGGTAGGCCGCGAATGCAAACATCTTGTTCCGTTTGATGGGTCCGCCGAACGTGCCGCCGAACTGATTCTGGTGCAGTGTGTCCTTGGGTGTGCAAGTGGTCGCGGGCGCCACCGGCGTGCAGGTGGAAAAGAAGTTGGTAGCGTCGATGTAGTTGTTGCGAATGAATTCAAAGGCTTCGCCGTGATACTTGTTCGTACCCGACTTGGTGACGACGTTGACCATGCCGCCCACGTGCCCACCATCTTGTGCGCCCAGCGCAGTGGATTCGACGCTGAATTCGCTCACTGCATCGGGAATCGGATAGGGCAGGTTGCCGTTGGCCATGTAGTCCTGGTTGTCGCCGCCGTCCAGGCGCCAGAGAGTGGTATTGCCGCCGCCGCCTGCGATGGAGACAGATATGGTTGCGTAGGAGTACTTGCTGCCGGTGAAGTCACCGGCCGGGGCGATATTGGAGCCACCCGAAAGAGTGATTAGGCCCGTCATCTGGCGGCCATTGAGAGGCATCTCCGTCACTTCGTTGGAGTCGATCGTCTGCTTGAACGTTGCGTCCTCGGTCTGCAGGGCAAGTGCTTCAGCCTGGACCTCAATCGTCTGCTCCTTGCTACCAACGGTGAGGCCGGGATTTACGGCGATGCTGCTGCCGACTTCAAGCACGATGCCGTGCTGCTCGTAGGTTTTGAATCCAGCCGCGGATGCGGTCAGATCGTAGGTGCCGATCGGGATACCGGGAAAGAGATAGACGCCGGCGCCGCTGGTCTTGGTGGTACGGCTCACATGGGTCGCTTCGTCGGTGAGCGTGACAGTTGCATCGGGGACTACCGCTCCCGTCGTATCCGAGACCGTGCCTTGAATGTTGCCGGTCCCGGCGATCTGGGAGAGGCAGTTTGTGGCAAACAGAAATACTGCCACGCAGCAGAAGAGGGTTGCCCAGCGGGCCGCCATTCCATGCGTTCTTGAGCGTGTGTGTCGCATTGAAGCCTCCAAGTGGTATTTGAATGTGAACAGTCGTCGAGAGGTCCCTGGCCGCTTAGTTCGGTCAGGGCGTTCAGCATGCAGAAATGGTTCACGTGTCGAAACAGTCAATCCTGATAGTCCGGTTCATATCTAACGTGGTCAGTCCACAACTGTCAAGCTCTATCTTTTCGCGAGAACCCAGTTGGTCGTTCAAATAACTTGCATTGATAGACTTATACCGCACTGTGCACTTTGGACTCTTGTGCAAGGTCAGACCTTGAAGGCCGTGCGAAATGAACCCTGCATGAATCCCGGGTACATGGCCAGGCACTGCTCCGATTTGAGGCGCCGGCGCCGGCAGCGAACCGGGAGCCGTTAAAAAGCGGCACGGGAGATTGAAGGAATTCGCCTGGAATTTGCCCGCTATGAGGCGGACGGGGCGCGCATGGACTCAAGGGCGGTGGTCAGGCCGGCGGCCAGAGTCTGCTGGTCATCGGGAGTGAGCTTTTCGCCGTTTCGGGTCAGGTAGAAGACGTCGATGGCGGTTTCGCCTTCGGTGTCGATGAGGGCCACCTTGATGTTGCACTGCAGGGTCGAGAGGGTGAGGGCGATCTGCCGGAGCAGGCCGGGCAGGTCCTGCGCCACCACTTGCAGGAGGGTGGAGTGGGTTGAGGATTCGGAATCGAATTCGAGCCGGGTAGCGACTTCGACTTTGAGGTTGGTGGGGTGGTTCAGGTGGCGGCGGGCTTCGAGCAATTGCTGGACCGAGGCCTTTTGCGCCACCACGTCGTGAATGTTGGCGAGGAACCGATCCTTCTCGCTGGGGTTGAGCTCGATGGTGCGGAAGACGTCGGAGAAGTGGAAGCTGTCGACGATGACGCCGGCCTCGTTGGAGAAGGCGCCGGCGCGGACGATGTTCATGCCCCAGGCCGCGAGGGCTCCGGCCACGTCGGCGAACAGGCGGGTGCGGTCGCGGGTGATCACGGTAAGGTCGAAGAGCTGGCGGTTGGGGCGCAGGTCCAGCTGGACTGGATCCTTGTCGAGGTTGAGAGCCATCTGGAAGTGGTTGCGAATCTGCTCGGGAAGGCGGGTGTGAAGATAGCGCTGGGGAAGACCCTCGAGAAACTGCCCCAGGGCCTCGTACTGGGCGGAGGGGACCATGGAGCGGAGGCGGTTGAGCAGGGTGGGGTCGATGGCGGCGTGGTAGCGGACTTCATCCACTGACCGGTCCATGAAGTTGGCCGTGGACATGTAGAACTGCCACAGGTTCTCGGCCTTCCATGGAGTCAGGGCTTCAGGATTGACGGCCTTGATGTCGGCGAAGGTCATGATGGTGAGCATCTTCAGCAGCTGGGGGCTGCCGATCTTCTCAGAAAATGCGCGCACGTTTTCAAGGTCGAAGATGTCGCGGCGCAAGGCGGCGGACATTTCCAGGTGCAGGCGGATAAGCTTGAGGATCGACTCGCGCTCCTCCGCATCGAAGTCGAGCCGGGCCAGGAATGCATCCGCGAGTTCCACGCTCTGCCCGGCATGTTCGCCGGTGCGCCGGGCCTTGCCGGTGTCGTGGAGCAGCAGGGCGAGGAGGAAAAGGTCGAGGCGGTCGATCTCCGGCAGCAACTGGGCCAGGCGATGCTCGAAGTCGTGGGTGGGCTGGCGCAGGCTGTGGACGTTGTCGATCGCCAGGAAGGTGTGCTCGTCGACGGTATAGCGGTGGTAGGAATCGCGAATGACCAGGGCGTCGATGCCATGAAACTCGGGAATCAGCATCTCCAGCACGCCCAGGGCGTGCATGGTCCTGAGCGCGTGGGCGGCGTGGGGGCCGAGCAGAACCTCGCGCAGCGAGTTCCACAGATAGGGCCCCTCAGGGATGTGGATGGCGAGTACCGGCAGAGCATCGGTGATGCGGTCTTCAGCCGCCTGGGAGAGTGTATAGCCGTGCGTGGCCATCATTGAGAAGATGCGCAGTATGGCGCTGGTGTCGTTGAACTGCGCGCCCGGAAGAATGTCGATGCGGCCCTGGTCGAGCAGGAATTCAGTACCGGCGATGGGCGTGCGGCGGCGGCGGAACTGGCGATAGAAGCTGACCGGAGCGGGGAGATGCTCCATGAGCAGTGCTGCGCGGCGGTAGACGATGCGGGCGTGCCGGTAATACGTCCGCATCCAGTAGGAGGGGTCGGCGGTGCCGCGGGTTTCAAGGCCGATGGAGAGAGCGGCCGCCTCGTCCTGGGACTGCCAGTCGAGGGTGTTGTCGTCGCGGCCGTGGCGGAAGTGGAGAAAACATCGAGCGGCGGCGAGAAAGTCGAAGGCGGCCTCGGCGTCGCCGCGGGCGCTCTGGAAGACGCCGCCGCGCTGGCGGGGCCACTCCTTGGTCTCCTTCAAGTGAAACAGAACGGCAAACCAGACCGCGAGGTGATAGTCGCGGAGTCCGCCGGGACAATCCTTGAGGTTGGGTTCGAGGTGAAAGATGGTGTTGCCGTACTTGGCGTGGCGGGCGCGGGCGATTTCGCCGAGCTTCTGGGTGATGGAGCTCCACTCGCTCAGCACCAGGCCGGGGAAAGTCACCTGGTGCAATTGCTGGTAAAGGGGAAACTGCCCTGCCAGAAAGCGCCGGTCGAGGGTGGCGAGGGTGAATTCCAGGTTGTCCGGGTCCCAGCGCCCGGCCTCCTTGACGGTGCGGGAGCTGGGGCTGGCCCGCAGGCCGATGTCCCACATGCCCTGGATGATGGCGCGGACGGCTTCCCTTGACTGCTCTTCGGTGCGGTCGTCGGCGAAGGCAAACAGCACATCGATGTCGGAGAAGGGGAAGAGATCCTTGCGGCCGTATCCGCCCAGGGCCAGCAGAGAAACATTCTGGGTGGGGAGTCCTGAGAATGCCCGGCGCCACATTTCAATGAGGATACGGTCGACAACAGCGGATCGGCGGCGAATCGCGGCCGTGCCGTCTCCGGTGCGCTCACAGGTCTGGCGGACAAGCGCCATCTCCCGCAGATACTGCTCCCGAAGATCGTCAACCGCCAAAGCGACTGGATTCATAAGTGGTTGTGCGTGGCTCGCCGAAGCAAGATGGATGTGCTAACAGCGTAAACCATGTTCGCACGGATGTGAATTTTTGATTGCGTAGTGACGGAAATCGGTAGAGGATCCCGGTCCGATGAGGGTGATAGCCTGCCGGAGGCGAGAATTGCGGCCTCGGATTCTCAAAACCGGGGCTCGGCATCCCGGCGCCGGCAAAAAGCAGCGGGCAAAACTGGTAGTGTCTCAGTTTGCCAACGCAGCGATCTCCTCGTAGCTCCAAACATGGTCGGCAATGCCGGCAGCCATCGCCGGGGTGACTCGGAGCGATTTGTGAATGCGGGCGAAGTTGTAGTGACTGAAGTGAAGCGCGACCGCTGCCGCATGATTCTCAACCTTCTTTGAAAGGCCGTTGGTCAACCGCGTGAACCGGCGCATGGAAATTCTCATAGTCAGATTCTGGCGCTCCACAAAGCTCGTGGAAACGTGCGCCGGATCGAGGTCACCAGAAACGACTTTCATGCCAGAGCCGATGCACTCGGCAGGGCTGTAACGCTTTTCTAGCTCGTCCGATGCACCATAAATCTTCTGGAGGGTCGCGAAGTCTATATCTGCGCCGAATGCATTCTCGACGGCTTCCAGATCCGCTTTGTGCGCGTCCGTGGTCAGTTGGACGCAGCCACGAATACGGCTGGCAACGAACTGCATGAACTCGTTTGCCCACCATCCGTCGCGACCACCTACAAGATAGCCGACACACAGCTTCGTGTCCGCGTCTATCGCCGTCCAGGTCCAAACGTCGCCCCATCCTTGCGTCTTTTGCTCAGGCGAGGCATTTTTGTGCTTCGCGCCGACAAAGCACCAAATTTCGTCGCACTGGACCCGCTTACAGCGCACGTCCCGCACAGCCTGATGGTGGTAGGCATGGGCAGCGTCGGCCACGTCCAGAAATAGCTTCGGGACAGTATTGATCGAAACGCCTGCCGTCCAGCTTGTGGCCCTAAGGCTTGCGCCCTCCACGAGCATTTGGATGATCTGTGCGCGTTTCGCAATTGGAAGCCTGTTCATGAAAACACCTTACTGAATTCTCACATACTTGTCAAGCATAAAGTTCAGTTTAACGCATTACGTTCAGCAATTCATTGACTATTCGTGTTCATTGCGATATTCTAAGGTTGCATTTGAGGCCGGATATTGTGGACATTGAATTTGCGGACAGATCGCTCGCCTTGGTTGAGACAGATGAAGCGCACAAAACGAAGTTGCCGTTTGCGGTAATCGAGTCAATGCGAAACAAACTCGGTTTCCTGCGCGGCGCTCCCGATGAGCGATCAATACGAAACTGGCGAAGCTTGCACTACGAAAAGATGGAAGGAGAGGAGAAATCGATCCGGTTAAACGACCAATTCAGATTAATCTTCACAATCGATACGACTTGCAGTCCGAACAAGATAACGATTCTGAGGGTTTGGGACCACGATTGAAAAAGCGGAGGGGGGACATGGCAACGGCGGCAAATTGGATCAAGCATCCTGGCTTTTACATCAAAGAGGAGTTGGACGAGCGCGGATGGAGTCAGCGCGATCTGGCGTTCATCCTTGGTGTGCCTGAACAGGCTGTAAACATGATTGTAGGCGGCAAGAGGGGACTCAGCCCCGATATGGCCCGTGCCTTGGGAGACGCATTTGACGTTCATCCCGATCTCTTTGCAAATCTCCAGAAGAACTATGACATGGCACTGGCTAAACCACCGAATCCCGGTGTCTCCTTGCTTGGAAAGATGCACGTGCGCTATCCAGTGCGTGAGATGGTGAATCGTGGATGGCTCGTCAATTCAGATGCGAACATGCTTGAGGAGCAGTTAGTTCGTTTTTTTGGGGTATCAGGCCCATCTGAGATTCCCTATTTGGAACACGCCGCAAAGAAAAGAAACTCATATGAAGAACGAGACGTACCTCCGGCTCAGCTTGCGTGGCTATTCAGGGTTCGCCAAATCGCGCGGTCGATCTCTGCTCCGCGATATTCAGAATCCAAATTGCGCGATGCCATTGAAAAGTTACGTACCTTATTGATTGCACCGGAACAAACACGGGAGGTGCCGAGGCTCCTGGGCGAGTGCGGGGTGCGGTACGTGATCGTGGAAAAGCTCCCCAATTCCAAAATTGACGGTGTTTGCTTCTGGTTGGACGCGCATTCACCCGTTATCGGGATGTCTATTCAGCGCGATACTATCGACAATTTTTGGTTTGTCCTGCGCCACGAGATAGAGCACGTGTTGAGAAAGCAGGGAATAGGCGAAGAGATGATCGATGGTGATCTGTTCAAATCCGAGGAGGTCAACGCAGAATCCGAAGAGGAGCAAGTCGCAAATTCCGCTGCTAGAGATTTCTGCGTTGTGACGGAAAAATTCGAGTCATTCATGATCCGAAAGAAACCCTTTTACTATGAGCGGGATGTGATCGCTTATTCGCGCATCGTTGGAAGGCATCCAGGAATCATCGTGGGGCAAATGCAGCGCGTGATGGTGAACTATAGCTATCTCGCCCGGCATCTCGCCAAAATAAGGCAGTTTGTTACGCCGAGTGCCATCGTGGACGGATGGGGGCACAATTTGACCGTCTCTTTGTAAAGGGGGTTTCATGCCAACAAAAACCGAACGGCTTCAACAGATTTGGCATCGTTACGACGCCAACAAGGATCATCAGCCAACGAGTGCTCGTGAAGCAGTCGAATGGGCGGTAAGGGAAGGAGCTCTCGACCTGCCGGAGATCGATCCTTATGACGTTCTGGCTGGCCAAATGTCGAGTGCCTTGCGTGACGAGTATCAGACAGACGAGCATGGACGGCGATACCGCGTTAACCATGCAGTGCGCGTCACGAAGGGCGGAGTTCAACAAACCTTTTGGGCAGTTATGGGCTTTGCTCCCCATGAACATATGGAAAAGGCGTTTACTCAGAGGCGAGAGCAAATCGTTGGCGACAATCTCCAGCTCAAGATCGATGTTGACGTTTATAACGATCTCAACAGAGGAAAGGTTCCAAAGGTCCAACTCGTGCTTGACTACACGGACGACGTGGCTGAGCGGGAAGCTATGATGAAGAATCCGGTTGAGGTGGCTTAATCCTAATACTGTTCACTTAATAATCCTGATGGCCCTTCGGATGTCGATTGGCGGAAGAGGCTTGATGTGCCGCGGGCGAAGCGGGAAGTTGCTCATCTTGCGCTTGACGCCGCGGGGATTGCGCCGGTTACGGCTGGAGACGACGCGTTCCTGAAGGATCTCATCGAGAACCGCTTTATGAAAGGCCCTCCTCTGCCGAGGGGGGAATAGCGCTGTAGGACGCTATTTTGCGACGGATCACGCGCACGGCGTGAAGGAACGAGAGCCGGTCAGGGTCTTCGTCAGCCTTGAGAGCGGCTTCGTGCATCAGACCGCGGATAGCGAAGTGGGCCATCAGCAGACCGTAAAACTCCTGGCGCACCAGATCCGGTGTCTTCGAGCGCAGTACGATCTGCGCGCCGCGAAGATGAGTCTTGAGTTCATCGAAGGCAGTTTCGATCTCCCAGCGCTCATGATAGAGAGCTGCCAACTCGCCAGCTGGGGCCTTTGCTGGATCAAGGATGGTCGTCGCCAGTCGATAGATCGGTTCGCAACCCTCGATTCCCTCCAGGCGATAATCGATTACCCGCAAGGCTTGCCCATTGGTCTTGTGCCGCCAGTCTCGCTCGGAGGGATACACGTGGCTCAAATAGGATCCGTCGGGCAGACGCTTCTCGCAAGACATACGCATGTTCTTTTTCATCCGCCAGAGCAGATCGGCGCCGGTTCCCCGTGCCAATTGCCATAATTCGAAGCCGAAGAAGTTTCGATCAGCCAAACAAAGCATGCCGTTTCTCAGGCGTGGAAGCACCGCTTTAGCCAGCGTGATCTCGCCCGTCTGGTAACCACCCATCTGGCTGCCGAACAGCACGTGTGTGCCGTTCTCCACCAGGGATACGAAACGGATTTGCGGATAAGCGCTTGAACCGCGGCCGGCTCCAGGGCGAGAGAATGCATCTTCGTTGGCCTTCTCGTCGGCCACATCAAGGGTGCTGCCATCCAGGCTCACCAGCCGCCAACTCCGATACCACGTGCCCCGCGTGTTGCGCACTGCGATCGGCTTGACCAACTCATCGTGCAACTGCCGCAGTGGCTCCCAGCCCAGCCGCGTACGGGCCTGCGAGATCCCCGATTTCCCCGCCACCCGCACACCGGCCGAGGGATCGCGCAGCCACTGGACTGCTTCCAGAAGACAACGCAATACCTCGCGATAGGACGATTGCATGTACAGCGCCAGAGCGATGACGTAGTAGACAACCACCTGCGCCGGCAGATCGCGCTGACGTATGCTGGACTTCCCTGTGTTTGAAAGCACAGGCTCGATGCTGGAGAGAGGAAACGTTTTGGTTATTACGCCAAGGCTGATGTAGTCCGTGATCCGGGCACCCGGAGGGAGTTCCGCAACCGTACGCGCCACCTGTGGCCTCCTGTCTTCGCCTCATACAGAATGCCACAGATTTCGTTAAGTGAACAGTATTAGGCTTAATCCCGCTTTTTCCATCGCGCTAGGGCTGCTGTGCGGGCAATGTCTTCACGCTGCTCTGGGGTTAGCGTGGTAGCCCTTGCCTGTCCCCCTTTTAAGCCTCCGTTTCGTCCGCGCATCGAAGTGGCGCGTTTCTTCGGCGATACATTATCTTCAGCCTCGCCGGTCGCAATATCCACAATCAATTTGGCGAGCTGGTTCGGATCGCGCGGGCGCTTTGCCATATCCCTAGTATCCGGCCCTGCTGTGATCCAGCGCAAGGGCTGTGGATTTCAAACTGAGACACTACCGCAAAACCCAGCACGAAGGAGTATCCCGGGTTTTGCCGTAGAATAGCGAGTTGGATCAATCGGCTTGCTTCAGCGAGCTCCTTCGGCGAGTCTTGATTCGTTCCTGGGGATCGAGGGTCAAACGTCGCGGCTCGGAAACTGGCGGGATGAGGCAGTTTCGAGGAGGACATTATCAGCGCACGAATGCGGTTGGGGGATCTGCTGATCGAGGCAAATCTGGTCAGCGCGCAAGACGTGGCCCAGGCGGTGGAACGTATCGTCGGCAGCGGCGGCCGCCTGGGCGACAACCTGGTAGCCATCGGCGCCATCGAGCAGGAGGTGCTGGACGATTTTCTGCATCGCATCCCCACCGAGCCCGCCGATATTGCGGCCACGGGAATCGACGAGCTCGATCTCATGAGCCTGTTGATGAAGGTGATGTATACAGGCCGTCTGGAGACCTGCCGTCAGTTCGTAGATGCCATCAAGCTGCCTTACCACATTGTGGCCGAGCTGGTGAGGATGGCCATCGACCGGCAGTTGCTGCGCACGCTGGGAACGCGCGGCTCCAATAGCCCCCTCGATCTGGCCTACACCTTCACCGATGAGGGCAAGCGCTGGACGATCGATGCCCTGGAGCGGTTGCGCTATACGGGACCCGCGCCGGTCAACCTCGAGGATTTCGCGTACCGGGTGAACCTGCAGAAGCTGACCAACGAAAAGGTCACGTTCGATCGCATCCGCGCCGCCTTGGGCGAACTCACCTTCGAAGACAGCATCATCGAACAATGCGGGCCGGCGCTGAACTCAGGCCGGGCCATGCTCCTCTATGGTCCTCCCGGCAATGGCAAGACCTCGGTTGCGCATTGTCTGGGCAGCGTGTTCAGCGATGTCATTTACGTGCCTTACGCGATCTCGATCGAGGGGCAGATCATCCGCTTCCACGACCCCAGCATTCATATCACCATCAACCGGCCTTTCTCGAAGGACGACGGCGCGCTCACCTTTGTCCGGTCCGCGGAATACGATGCGCGGTGGGTGCCCTGCCGCAGGCCTTTCGTGGTCACCGGCGGCGAACTGACGCTGGAGATGCTCGATCTGCGCTATGACGAGACCGGCCACTTCTACGAGGCCCCTCTGCACGTGAAGGCGCTGGGAGGCTGTTTCATCATCGACGATTTCGGCCGCCAGTTGGTGAGCCCCAGGAACCTGCTCAACCGCTGGATTGTGCCCCTCGAAGACCGGGTCGACTATCTCAACCTGCATACCGGCAAGAGCTTCAACATTCCCTTTGAGGAGCTGGTCATTTTTTCCACGAACCTGGAGCCGGAAGACCTGATGGACCCGGCCTTTCTGCGCCGCCTGCCTTACAAGATCGAAGTAGGGTCGCCCCGCCCGGACATCTACAGGCGCATCTTCGAAAAGGAGTCCGCACGGCACGGATTGGAGCTTTCCGACGAGATCTTCGACCTCGTTGTGTACAAGATCAGGAACGAAAAGGGTCTCGATCTGGCCGCATTTCAGCCCAAGTTCATCGTCGATCAGGTCGTATCCACCTGCCGCTTCATGGGCCTTATGCCGCATTTCGAGCCGCGGTTCATTGAATATGCGCTTAACAACCTGAAGGTCCACCGCAGCTCGCCGCCGACGCCAACCGGGGCCTCTGCCGGACATTGAAAAGGCGCCGCGCCCGTCCCTCACTCCGGAAAGAGAACGAACTTGTCGGCACAGGAAGCCGGTGTGGCCTCTGCCGGGGTTCCCTTTGTCGTCGAGTCCTCGCCGGCGGGCAACTCCAGGTTGGTGGGGCCGGGGCCGAGGCGAAGGTCGGCGTGATTGAGCGAGTAAGTGTAGTTGACCGTATCCGTCAGTTGTACGCCGTCGAGAATCGCGCCGATCCTGTGCCCGGAGTCGTAGCCGTTGAAGGTGATCTTGCCTCCGCCGGAGATGCGGACATTGTGCAGCGTGATCTCGCGCATGGTGGGCGGAGAGTTGCCTTTCAGAGTTCCAGCGGCTGTGTAGCCGGTGTCGAGAGTGATGGGGTTGGGCGAGTTGCGGATACACACATCGTCGTAGATCACGTCATGCGTGAGCCCGCCGCGTGAGCCGTTGCTCTTGATGCGGATGCCGTTGTCGGGACCGTCCAGCGAGAGATCGATGACCCGGATCCTGCTCACCCCGCCATCGGTCTCGCTGCCGATCGACATCCCGTGTCCCCAGTAGAAATGGTTGTGGCTGACGGTCATGTCGATCACCCCCACGGGACCTCCGCCTTTAATCGCCACGTTGTCGTCGCCGGTGCGGATGTAGCTGTGGGTGATGGTGATGTTTTTCGATCCCTGGCCGGGGTCGACGCCATCGGTGTTGCGGGCCAGGCGCTGGGGCGTGTCGATCTTCAGGCCCCAGACCGTGAAACCGTTGCCGTGGTTGTAGACCACGTGGAAGTTGGGCGAATTCTTGAGCGTGATGCGGTAAAGCGTGAAGTTGTCGGCATAATCCGCAACCAGGATGCGGGGAACCTGCTGCCGGCCCCCGGCGCGGGCCTGCTCGGCAAGGTCCCACCAGGAGAATTTCGAACCGAGCATTTTTTCGCCGCCGCGGCCGTCGATTACTCCGTCGCCCATGATGGCTGCTCCCGAGGCATGATCCACCGAGATCAGCGGCTTGCATCCCCGCGGAGCGTCGTTGACCAGGCCGCAACCGCCCGGCGAGACGGCATAAAGAGCGGGATCGCGGGAGGCAAACAGGGTTACGCCGCGGTCGACGATCAGGGTAACGTCCTGGCGCAACTCCAGCGGACCGCTCAGAAAAGCGTTGGCGCTCCCGTGTACATGGAGCATCACGCCGCGTCCCTTGCCGCACTTGTCGATGGCCTTCTGGATGCGGGCGGTGTCGAGTCTGGACTCGTCGGCTTCGGCCAGAGAGCGGCCGCTGGTCTGGAGCTGGGCGTCGAGCGTGGTGCAGAGTTCAGGCAGCAGGGGCTCGATCACAGTGCGCGTGTCCTGGGCGGCCAGGTTCCTGGCGGCGATGACTGAAACCAGGCCCAGCGGCACGAGCGCGAAGAGGGCAAAGCGGCGGCGCATGAAGCTTGCTCCTTGATGGGGATGAGGGGGAAGAGGACGAGAGGTCAGTCCTCTTCAGCCCTGCTTCTAGCATAATCAATCGAGCCAGCCGAGTGCGGCGGTGCGGGGCCGGTCAGTTTCAGGATAGCCGCCGCAACCCTCCGTATACACCAACTCGATATACTGTGGAGTTCTGAAAGGTGTGCGCATGGATCGCCGCAAGTTTGTTTACGGCGCGGATTCGGCGGCTTTCGCTTCACTACACTCCGGCATCGCCAGGCTCAACGTCGCCGGCTCCAATGTCGCCGTCAAACTCACGCCCCCCGGCAGCCAGTGGCCGCAAATGCCGGCCGATCTCATAGGCCTGAGTTATGAGAAGGGCCAGCTCTGCAACCCTCAGTTCTTTTCCAGGGACAACCTGCCGCTGGTCGAGTCATTTCGCGGATTGAACGCCGGCGGCGTGCTTCGCCTGGGCGGGCATCTCAGCAACATCACCCCCTGGGAAGGCGTCGGCCGGAACGATCTCACGCAGGTGAGTGGCGTTCGCCACGGAATCGAAGCCTGGGCAATGCACCAACACGCGGCAAACGATCATTGATGTCCCCAACCATCTTCATATCGGCAGGCGAGGCCAGTGGCGAGCACTACGGGGCGCTGCTGGCGGCGGCGCTTCGGCGGCATCTCGCTGCGGCCGGGCAAACCCCGCGCCTGTTCGGGATGGGCGGCGAGCGAATGCAGGCGGCGGGCCTCGAGTGCGTCGTCCGCTCTGAAGATATGGCGGTGATGGGCCTGACTGAAGTCGTGCTCCATCTGCCCCGCATCTACCGTGAATTCCGCAAGCTCAAAAAGGCCATCCGGGCGCGCCGCCCCGATGTGGCCGTGCTCATTGACTTTCCTGAGATCCACTTCCGGCTTGCCAGGGAATTCCACCGCCTCGGGGTTCCGGTGATTTACTTCGTGAGCCCGCAGTTGTGGGCGTGGAAGAAGCACCGCATCCGGCTGGTGCAAAAATTCATCCGTAAAATGCTGGTGATCTTTCCCTTCGAGGAGGCGTTTTACCGGGAGAACGGCGTGAAGGCGGAGTTTGTGGGCCACCCGCTGGCCGAGTTGCCGCTGCCCGCCATCACCCGTGAACAGTTTGCGGCCGTGAACCATCTGGACCCCGCCAAAACCTGGATCGGCCTGCTCCCCGGCAGCCGCTCCCGGGAGATACGCGATCATCTGCCCGAAATGCTGGAGGCGGCGCGGAGACTGGCCCTGCCCGCATCGTCAGCCGCGCATCCCTCCCAGGCGCTCGAGTTTATCGTGCCTTTGGCGTCCACGCTCAGCGTGGCCCAGCGGGCTGAGGTGCTGCGGATTGCCAAGGACCACGGCGGCGGGCTGTCGGTGCGGCTGGTGGACGATGCCCGCGCGGCCCTTTTCCACGCCCGCGCCTCGGTGGTGGCCAGCGGCACGGCTACGGTCGAGGCAGCGCTCATCGGCAATCCCTTTGTCGTGGTGTACCGGGTTTCGGCCCTCACTTATGCCATCGCCAGGCAGGTGGTCGAGGTGCCCCACGTGGCCATGGCCAACCTGATTGCCGGCAAACGGGTGGTTCCGGAGCTCATCCAGCATGACTTCACGGCGGCAAATATCGTCCAACAGATGGAGCGCTTGCTACCCGACGGGGTCCCTCGACAGTCCATGATGAAGGAGCTGGGGGCGATTCGCGATGCGTTGACCATGCCGCCGGCGAAGGGCAAGGCTGGAGCCGCGGGCGCCATCGAGCGGGTGGCGGCCATCACCCTTGAAGAACTCTCAGCGGCTTCCACCGCGCAGAACGAAATGACTGTGTAATCTGAATGGAATCGAAGCTTTGTATCAGGGCACGACTGGTAGGCCGGGGCTTGACCCCGGCAATTGAATCTGCGCAATCAACGAGGGCTTTACAGGCTGCGGAAAAACTCGATCCGGAGGGAGGCGGGGGGTTTCAACCCCCGCAAAAAGCCAACAGAATTACCGCTGGCTTTACAGGCTGCGGAAAAACTCAATCCAGCGGAGATTCTCGGAAGCTTTGTATCAGGGCACGACCAGGGCACCGGGGAGCCGGGGAGCCGGGGAGCCCCCAGAGCCGGGCCGGGTCGCGTGCCGCAAGCCGCCGAGAATAGACGCGGGCTTTATTGAGGACTGCATAAGTAATGTCCGGACAAACGCGCCGGAGGCGCAGAATTGGTTAGCCCCGCGCTTCAGCGTGGGGAAAAGGGATTCCATAAGTTTGTTACGGAGTCCCGTAGGGACGGCGCAAGGACATTATTTATGCAGGAACCAATAGCCCCGGAGGAACGTTTCTTGAGAACCATCGATCGAATTGAGACCTTTCTCACAGCCTGAAAAGAATCAGCAATGCAAGGGTGAAAGCTATGAATAAACGACAGCGAAACATTCGGCGCAGATACAGACTGCGTTCCATGGCGGGCGCGGCAGGCCTGGTCGCGGTATTGCTGATGGCGATGCCTCTCGCGGCGCAGCGTGCCGAGCGGCCGGCGCTCACCATTACCGGCTACGTGATCGACGCCGAACTGGATACCGCTGCCCACCATCTGGCGGCCAAGGCAGTGGTCAGCTTTACCGCGCCGGCCAACCTTGAGGTCGTGAACTTCGGCTTTCATCCCGCCCTCAAAGTCACCAAAATCACCGACCAGAGCGGCAAATTGCTTGAAGGCGAGCGGACCGCCGACGGAGCCATCCGCGTCACCCCGGGTGCCCCCTTCGTTCAGGGCCAGACCATGCAATGGACCTTCGAGTACGAGGGCGTCATCACTGGAAATGAAGATGGCCCCATTGAGGGCCTCAAGCTGGCCGCCATCCAGGAGCCCATCTGCTACCTGCTCTATGCCGCGCGCTGGTTCCCTGCCACCGGGTACATGACCGACCGCTTTACCGCCGAAATGCATATCCGCGTGCCTCAGGGAATGAGAGTTTTTGCGAGCGGCGCCGTAGGAGCGTCGAAATCCGTGACTCTCAGCAACGGGAAACCGGGCGACGAGTTCGACTTCAACTGGAACAAGCCTGGATTCCCGGGAACGGTGATTGCCGGGCGTTACATTGGCCCGGTGTCGGCCGGCGCAGGAAATGTGAAGGTCTACCTGTCCATCAGCCACCAGGCGTCGGCCAACCAACTGGCGCAGACCGCGACCAGGATATTCGACTTCTTCACCGACAGCTTTGGAGAACCCGAGACCAGCCGCCTGGACGTAATTGAGGTGCCCGACGACACCTTGCCCGCGGTATGGGCTCCGGAACTGGCCGCCATTCAGAGTTCGCGAGTGGGCGACAAGAGCGGCGTCCGGCTGCTGGCCAATACCATTGCCCACCAGTGGTGGGGTTGCGAGGTGAGCCCCAGGACCCTGAACGATGCCTGGATCACCAATGGAATGTCGCGCTACGGCGAGCTGATGTACCTCCAGGACGAAAGCGGTAGAAATGCCATGCAGGCCGCTATGCAGGACGTTGCCGCCGGAGCCCTGGCCTACGACACCATTCCGCTGTCGAGTGTTGGGCGCATGGCCCCGTTTTCGCCGGAGTTCCAGTCCATGACCCTTGAAAAAGGCGCCATGGTCTTCAACATGCTCCGTGGCGTGATAGGCGACAAGGCCTTTCTGGCCACCCTCAAGGGCGCGCTCAGCCAGTACACCGACGCCTCCATTCGCACTCAGGACCTGGTCAAGGTGGCCGAGTCGCAAAGCCAGCAGCAGTTGACCCCCTTCTTTGCGCAATGGATCGACGGCACCGGCGCGCCCCGCTTCACTGACAAGTACGCAGTCTACCGGCTGGGCAACAACAAGGGCTTCAGAACCATCGGCGAGATTGAGCAGGACCTCGACCTCTTCCGCATGCCGGTCCAACTCCGCGTCGAGACCGACGGCAAGACCGAGAACCAGAAGATCGAAGTGGTGGGAACCGACACGCAATACGTCGTGGATACCTTTGGCAGGCCGCGCCGCATCAGCATCGATCCCGATGACCTGGTGTTGAAGTCCACCCCCGACCTGCAGGTGCGGATCGCCATCCTCAAGGGCCAGCAACTGGTGGCGCAGGGTGACCTGCCCGGCGGCCTGGCCGAGTACAAAAAGGCCCTTGAATCCAATCCGCAGAGCTCCCTGGCCAACTACCGGATTGGCGAGATCCTGTTTAGCCAGCACAACTACCAGGCCAGCGTGGATGCCTACCGGGATGCGCTGCGCGGAGACGATGAGCCCCGCTGGACCGAAGTCTGGAGCCACATCCAGATCGGCAAAATCTTCGACGTAACCGGCCAGCGCGACCGGGCTGTGAATGAGTACCGGCTGGCCGTGCAAACCAACGACAACACCCAGGGAGCGGTAAACGAAGCCCGCCTCTACCTGACAAAGCCGTATACCCGCCCCGACACTGATTGAGCCGGCTGCGGCCAATCGCAACGACGGCCAGCCCCAGGGCTGGCCGTCGTCGTATCTGGGGAGGGCTTGGTTGCCTACTTGTTGCCGCGGAAAATGCCCAGGGAAATCACTTCCAGGTCCACCTTGGCCAGCCCGGCCTTGGTTATCGCCAGTTTCTGGGCTGCGCCATAGGAAAGGTCGATGATGCGCCCTTCGTCTACCAGGTCGCCGCGATCGGTAATCCGGACGATGACGGAGCGCTTATTGGCGTGGTTGATCACCCTGACCAGGGATCCAAAGGGGAGGGTCGGATGGCAGGCGGTCATGGCGTACATATCGTACCGCTCGCCGCTGGCCGTAATGCGTCCGTTGAAGACCCCCCCATACCAGGAGGCAATGCCGTGGAGTCTGTCGCCCCGCTTGATGGCGGTCTGCTGCGCCTTGAGCGTAGCTTGCTCCGCCGCAAGCGAATCCGGCGTTGGGGTTGCGATTGGAGGAGGTGCGGCTGTCATGGTTGTTGCAACGGGACGGGAAAGCCGCGCATCCGCGTGCACTGTCCGCGTGGCAAACGTCACCACAACTGCGACCAGCGCAATCGTTGAAGCACCCGCCAGCAACCAGAAGCGAAGCGGGGAGTTCCAGCTCAAGTTGCGTGATTTCCGTTTCATGACCATCCTTCTATTTTACCAACTCGGTACTCCCATGCCTGGACTATTGGCAAGATAGACAAGGGTTTTTCTGTTGAAAAACCCGGAAAAATCCCTAAAATAACAGTAAATTCTCGGGTGATTTCCGGTAAGTCTTTAATCTTGTATCGTTTGCAAAATGCACCAAAAACAGAGCAATAAAATCCACGTATTTGACCTCACTAATCTTATTCCCCTTTTGGAACTCAAGGCGCCGTTAATTAACGGGAATAAAAAGCGAAAGAAAGCACCGCTCAACCCCCGCCACCTATCCCGAAGAATCTGCTCCGAACGCCGCGAAACTAATACCCCCGGCTACTGCGTAGACTCGAACGGATGCACAGAACTTGAACCGGGGGGTACTCGCATGAAAAAGATAGCTGTGGGAATCCTGGTCGTAATCGTCGCCGCGCTCCTTACCGCAGCCTTGGCCGTCGCCCAGAATCCCGCCCCGCCTGCCGCTGGACCGGTGCCGCCGGCCATCCCAACCGCCGCCCACTAAGGCGCAGCCTCACCAGCCACCGATTTGCAGATTAATTCCCCCGTCCTGCCAGGCTGAATACAAGGCCATCCATGGCTCTGGGCAGGAGGATTTATGCAACTGAGCGCGGCGGGACTTGAACTGCTGAAGAGGTCTGAAGGGTTTCGCAGTCTTACCTATCTGGATGTAAACGGGGTACCCACCATCGGCTATGGCCACCGGCTGCTGAACCAGGAGTCGTTTCCCGGCGGAATCAGCGAAGAGCAGGCTGCCGGGATCCTGGCCGGCGATGTCCGCGAAGCCGGCCAGGCCATCGATCGGCTGGTCAAGGTTCCGCTCACGCAAGGCCAGTTCGATGCGCTCTTGGACTTCTGCTTCAACCTCGGCGAGGGCAGGCTGGCCTCTTCCACGCTGCTCAAGGTGCTGAACAGCGGCCGCTATCAGGAGGCCGCCGAGCAGTTGCTACGCTGGGACCTGGCCGGCGGCCAGGAAAACGCCGGCCTGAAAGCCCGCCGCGAAGCCGAGTTTGCCCTATGGAACGGTGGCGTCAGCAGCGGCCAAAGCACCACCCAGAAAGCCGCCGCGTAGACCGCATTTCAAAACCCGCCCGGCCCCAAACGCCCCGGCGAAATCAAGAAGGGCTGCCAAAGCCGGGATTCACTCCGTTGCCGCGCCAATCTCCGCAATTTCCAGCCGTTCCTCCGCCTTGAGGTAGCCTTTGCGTCGAAACCAATCCTCCATGGCAGGCCCAAGCCGCTCCAGGGGCACACGATTACCCGCTTCGAGCACTCCATCTGCCGCCGGAAGCGTGTCGTCAAAGACCGCATCGTTGGTAAAGTTCCGCATCGCAAAGTTGTCGATCCAGCCGATCGGGCAGGCGTGCCGCTCGCCTGCGGAGTCGATGCGCTGGATAGAGAGCCGTCGGGCGAACATGCTTCCACTGTACCGGATGCGCGAGGTCCGCCGTCGCTAATGCCCCACCAAAGCCTCTATTGCGCCTTCTACGGCACGACTTTTGCGTCCTTTGGCTGTTGCGTCTCCACCCGGAACCGCTTGAAATCGTAATCCCGCTCGCTAAAATGCTGGCGCAGGTTCTTCACCATCAGCAGCCGTGCCTGCATTGAAGCTTCAGCGCCGGTCGGCAGCCACAGGCCTTCGCTCACCGGGGCCCCCGACGACGGGTCTTTGTCGTTGGGGTGGCTCACCAGGTTCTGGTCGAAGCGAAAGCTCGAGCCTTTCTGGATGCTCGCAAACAGGCCGCCGGCGATGCGGAAGTTGTCGTTGAAGCTCACCTCCATGTGCGCCACCTGCCGGTCCGCCTCATCGATCCAGATCGTACCCTGTAGTTTCTTTGAGGCATCTTCCACCATGCCCTGGGTCTTGGCGTCTTTGCGGCCAATGAAATCGAAGACAATGGTCGGGCGGCCGCGAAAGAGCTCGCGCCGAGCGTTGCGCACATCCATGATCTCCAGCACCCGGCTGATGCGGATCGTCTGCCCTTGCAGCGGCTGATCGGACGGCGTCTTTTCCGCTTTTTCAACGAGTTTCGTCACGCGTTCCGTTTCCTTGTCCAGGTCGTGCCCGCTGAGCGGCTGCCCGTTCTTCTTCACCGTCCGCTCGATGACGTGGCCGTTGACGAAAAAGTCTTCGCCCTCCATGGTCTCGGTCTTCGTCACCCTGCCGTTCTGGTCCATGTCCTGGGTGGTTTGCAGGGAGCTGTAGGTATAGTTTTCACGCACCTGTTCAAGCTGCTTCTGGTGGGCCTGAACCTCCTTCATAAGCTGGCGAATGTCGGGCAGCGGCGCATTCGGCGCCTGCTGGGCCGCCGCCGTCTGCGCCAGCAGCAGAGCCAGAAGCAACCCCGTCACCCGCGTTACCCGCTCAAGATGCATGAATCCCGTTCCTTCTGCCCCAATCCTTTGAGAATCTGTCCAATAAATTGGTTTCCGGTGAAGGGTACGGGCTTCAGCCCGTACATAAACCCAGCAAAATAAGTTGGGCTTTAGCCCCCTGAGGGAATGCTGGCGCATGCGCCCGAACTTAATCAGAGCTTTCGTTGACCGACCCGTTCCCTTCGGCTGATTTAAGATAACCAGCCCAGCGCACCCGCACATATCTTCTTTGACCCCGCCCGGCCGGGAAAGGTCGCAGCATTGGGGAAAAATCTGCGGCGACATCGTTCCCGATCATGCTATACCGTAGAGCGATGGGCCGCATTCCACCGCAGGGGCGGCTCAGAGCAGACGGCCCCACGGGCCGAACCAAGGAGAAGACCATGGCACTTTTGCTGCAATGGGTATTAAGCGCGATCGCGCTGCTGATTGTCTCCCGGATCGTCCCGGGCTTTCATGTGCAGGGAGTGTGGCCCGCGCTGATTGCCTCGCTGGTCATCGGGCTGCTGAATGCTACCGTCGGCGTGGTCCTGAAGATCGTCACCTTTCCCATCAGCATCCTCACGCTGGGGCTGTTCCTGCTGGTGATCAACGCGCTGATGATCCTGCTCGCATCGCACATCGTGCGCGGTTTTCACGTCAACGGATTCGGCCCGGCATTCTGGGGCGCGGTGGTCCTGGCGCTGCTGGGCATGATGATCCGGGCGATTACGAAGAACGCGTAATTCCCTCTGCCCCTCTGCCGACAAACGATCTCTACTTCGCCACGGCAGGCTGAGCGGCTATTTTACGATTCGCGGTCGCCTGCGGACCATGGACCGGCGTAGTCCCGATCCGCGCCGGAGCCTTCTTCAGCGCCTTGGTCTTGGGCGTCGGAGCCGTCACCACCCGAGAATCGCTCGTCTGCACAACCACCGGTCCATTTAGTGTCTGCGGCGTCCGCATGGCTCCTGCGTTCGAGAACCCTCCGGCTGCGCCTGCGCGCGGCGGCATCACGATGACCCGGGCCGGCTGGGTCGGCTGCACGTGCGTATAAATTCCCCATCCGCCGCCGGCAACCACAAACACAATCGCAGCCGCGGCCGCGCCGCGCATCCAGTTGCCGCCAGGCTGCATCATCGCCGGCCAGTGCAGAATTCGGCCAGTCCGTGGCGCAGTTTTCAAGCCGGCCATCACGCGGTCTTCAAGGCCCTCGGGCGCGGGAAGCCGGGCAACCAGGCGCAGAGTAGCATCGACATCCGCCGCGTCCCCAGACCCCGCGCCGGAAATCGAATTGTGAACCGAGGCATTCCGTGTGGATGAATTCATCGCTGACTCCTTGAATGATCGAGCAGGCCGGCCATCAGGTTGCGGGCGCGAAACAGCCGCGAGCGGACGCTGGACTCGGTAATGCCCAGGACCTCAGCGATTTCCACGCTGGTGAGCTCTTCGAAGGCCGACAACATCAGCACCTGGCGCTCCTTGGCGGGAAGTTGGTCGACGCAGGCAAGCACATGAGCGTGGTGCTGGGCGGCGGCGGCAATCTCCTCGGCTGAAAGCCCGCCGCAGGGCAGCACCCTCGCCAGCTCCGACACGTCGTCGGTCTCCGGCCGGGTTTTGGCGCGGCGCTTGCGGTCGAGCACGATGTTCCAAACGATGCGGATGAGCCAGACCCGCTGGTCGCGCACCTCGCCCAGGCTGTCGCGATGGCGCAGCACGCGCACAAACGCCTCCTGCACCGCATCTTCGGCGTCGGCCGGATTGCGCAGCACCGAGTAGGCCACGCGATAGAGCGCCCCGGCGTACTGGCTCACCAGAGCCGCAACAGTCGCTTCTTCCGCCTGTGTGCGAGCCAGATCGTCCACCGCGCTGTTTTCGATCTCCATCCAACCTGCGTAAATTGCCTGGCTGGTGCTCATGCACACCAGACGCAGGAAGCTATTAGAATGCTCGAATTCGCTCGCCGTCTTGCCGGCGAGCGCAAAATGAAAACTCGCGGAACCCCTGGCTCCGCGAGTCTATCCTGCTGCCCGGCCGCACAGATTATTTGGCGGCCAGCTTTTGCGCGGCAATGGTGCCCGGGGCGCCATCCTTGTCCGCGTCCTTGACCTTGGCCCACAGCGCCCGGGCCTGGTCCTGCTTGCCTTCGGCCACATAGAGGTCGGCCAGGTCCAGCTGCGCCACTGGAGCCGAAACTGTCTCTGACGGCTTGGCGATCAGGGCGTTGTAAAGGTCGATGGCCTGGGAGTCGCGACCCGTCTGGCGATAAAGCCCGGCCAGAGCCACTTTGGCCAGGTTGGTGAAATTCCGGTCCCCCCAGTTCCACGCCCCCGCGGCAGCCTTCAGCTCCGTTTCCGCAGCGCCGTTCTGGCCCAGTTCCTCGTCGGTAATGCCGGTAAAATAGCGCGCCTTGGCGCCCTGGGGCAGCCAGCCGTACTGCTGGGCCACGGCCGAAAACTGCTTATTGGCAGCTTTGGACCGATCGGCTGCGCTCGAGTAAACGCCGTTCCCGACCGGTAGTCCGGGTTGCGCCAGCGGAGCGCTGTAGGTGTCCATGGCAGCGCCCAGGGCGGTGTCGGCCGCGGCCGAGCGCAGGTTCCAGAAAATCAGCCCGCCCACGCCCAATACAACAACCACAGCGCCAACGATAACCCAGTGCAGAACGCCGGAACGGTGGCCGCTGACCCAACTGGCGCCGCTCGCCGCGGCCTGGGCAAATTTGTCTTTCTTCAGAGCGTGACGTGTTCGAGTATCCACGGAGTCTTTTCTTGTCCTTCTTGATCTTGACTTGCAGCCACGTCCGATCCGCCGATCAACCCGGACCGAAGCGCCGCAACTGCAACCCTACTAGTCTATCAGCGCGCCAAGAGCAGCGTCCACCGCCGGACCTTGTTGCCCAACTCCGCCCGCTAACTTGCTAACTCGCCACCCCGCTTGAGCGGGGGCTATTGATCTCTGCAAAAGTAATGTCTGTATCGATACTCCGGGCCCGCCCGGCAGGGCTCTTGAATCTGTCGCTGGCTTGAAGGGTACGGGCTTCAGGTGAAGGGCACGGGCTTCAGGTGAAGGGTACGGGCTTCAGGTGAAGGGTACGGGCTTCAGGTGAAGGGTACGGGCTTCAGGTGAAGGGTACGGGCTTCAGGTGAAGGGCACGGGCTTCAGGTGAAGGGTACGGGCTTCAGGTGAAGGGTACGAGCTTCAGGTGAAGGGTACGGGCTTCAGGTGAAGGGTACGGGCTTCAGGTGAAGGGTACGGGCTTCAGGTGAAGGGTACGGGCTTCAGGTGAAGGGTACGGGCTTCAGGTGAAGGGTACGGGCTTCAGGTGAAGGGTACGGGCTTCAGGTGAAGGGTACGGGCTTCAGGTGAGGGGTACGGGCTTCAGGTGAAGGGTACGGGCTTCAGGTGAAGGGTACGGGCTTCAGGTGAAGGGTACGGGCTTCAGGTGAAGGGTACGGGCTTCAGGTGAAGGGTACGGGCTTCAGGTGAAGGGTACGGGCTTCAGGTGAAGGGTACGGGCTTCAGGTGAAGGGTACGGGCTTCAGGTGAAGGGTACGGGCTTCAGGTGAAGGGTACGGGCTTCAGGTGAAGGGTACGGGCTTCAGCCCGTACGTCAAATCGAGCAATAAAACCGCGGGCTTTAGCCCCTGAGGGAGTTCAGGGCGCGATAGTGAACTGTCTCAAATGGTCGCCAAGTGAATGCTCCATCGGCGCACCGTCAGGACATTTCTTATACAGTTTTCAATAACTTGCTGCACTCGTTCCCCACGCCTTCTCATCTGGATCGCTCAGCTTGCGAAACGAGCGAAGCCTTCTCCCTTTCGGTGAGAGCCCTTCTTGAGGCTGACCCAGGCCAAAGGCCGGCCTGCCTGCAGCCGCATATATCCCTAAGGTTTTCTCTCTCCCGCAACCGCGCGCAAGGCGCGAATCCGCTCCATCGCGCCGTCCAGCATCGGACGCCCCTCCGCCGCGCTCATCCCCTTGTCGATCAGCGATTCAACAAAATCGATGACTTGGAGCCCGCGAACTCCAGCTTCGCGGACGATGGCGTCGGAGATAGTGACAGTAACTTGCATGGTTGGCCTTCCCTCTTCCGGATTCATCGGCAGGCCGGCGCGGAAGAACAGAGCCCCGGCTGTGAGAATCCTTCCTGCGCGCTCGCCGAATCGAAACGCCGGCCGGGTCCGAGCCCACCAACTTGCCCTTCTTTGCTCGGAACGATAGGCTGGATGCATGTACGAAGATTTCCACGTTACCGACCGCTGGAGCGGCGAGGATCTGCACTGCTGCTGGAAGGGCACCATGGTGGCCATCGCCACCCGCCACGCCGACGCCGTCGATGTCCGCTTCGACGTCAACGGCCGTCCCATGTGGATTGCCCTGCCGTGCACCGCCTGGGTCGAGCAGAAGCAGCGTACCGGCAAGGTCATCACCGACCAGTTAGCCGCGCAGATTGCCGGCCGCTATCTCAAGCAGTTGATTGAAGAAGGTTACGACTCGCGCCGCGAAATTTACACCATCACCGTTGCCGAGGTGCTGCTTCAGCTTGACGCCGTAGTGGCCGAAGCGAAAAAGCAAGGCTCCATGCCCGCGCTACCCGTGGTTATATAAGAGCCGCAGTAATCCCAGGTCTCAAAATCGAGACCTGGGCACCCATTCTTTCTACCCTTGGTCAGACCTGGGCCACCCGCCATCCCGGAGGGATGCTGGGAAAGTAGCCCCGGGTAGAGTCCGCCGCAATCAGCGGCGGACGGCACCCGGGGAAAGCTGCCCAAGAGAGAGCAAGCCCCGTAGGGGCGACAGAAACCCATCACCACAAGCCCGCTTAACGCAAAAAGCCCATCCCTTTCGGGATGGGCTTTTTGCTGGATATATATGCCGGCGATCACCTAATCTCCCACACAGTCACCCGTGCAGTACCATCGGCCCAGCGAGGCTTAACTTCCGTGTTCGGGATGGGAACGGGTGATCCCTCGCAGTATGGTCACCGGCAAATTCAGGCGTTTTCAAGGCGTCAGGCGTTCTTTGCCGTGAGCCTTGAGCCGAAATCCTGAGCGCATCTTTTTTTGCGAAGGATCTCCGGTTCGCCTTTTGTCTTTAGATGGCGCTTGGCGGGTGGTTGCCCGCAGCCTGCCCGCGACGTCTAGTTTGTCCCGGATGGTTTCTCCCGGGCCGAGTAGGAACGCGGACTGCAATCTGGCGCCAAAAAACCTGCCGGCGCGTGTTTGTTGCTCAAGCACGCGCCTGCAACGAAATTGATGGGTACTTACAAGGCTTGTAAGAAAAGCATCCGCCTAACTGCGCGGAGTTAA
>CAVRAQ010000009.1:0-302146 GCA_963718985.1 uncultured Acidobacteriaceae bacterium | reverse complement strand
GCAGGAACTCGGGATTGCCGAAGAGGAAGCCGGTCTTCGCGTAATGGCAGGCGTACCAGGCGGCCAGCGGCAGAACGCAACTCGAGAGCCACGCCGCCTCGCGCACAGCAGACGTACGCGGCGGCGCGCCGGGCGCGCGAACGGCCTCGACCAGGTTGACGACCGCCAAGCGTGAGCGGAATGGCGATGGCCGTTTCCTTGGAAAGCGCGGCGGCGGAAAACCACAGCGCGGCGGCCCAGGGCTTGCGGCCGCGCTCGGGCAGCGCGTAGACCAGTCCCCACAGCGAGCAGGCCGCGGCAAAGATGTCGGCATGGGCCAGCGAGCTTTGCGCAAACCAGATGGGATAGAGGCCGGTGAGAAGCACGGTCCAGAAGGCGACCGAGGCCACGCCGACCAGGCGCATGGCCAGCCGCCACACCGCCAGCAGCGCCCAGCGCGGCCACCATGCAGCACGGCCTCGCGCGTGACTTCGGGATAGAAAGCCGGAGGCCTTCCACCAGAGCGCGAGATAGATGCTGGGCAGCGGCGGATGGGCGTTGGTCAGCGTGGTGATGGGGATCAGCGAGCCGGTGCGGAAGAAGTCCCAGGCCGCGGGAATGTAGTAGCCCGCCTCGTCCCAGTAGTAGGGCAGGCGCAGCAGGGTGAAGTGGCTGGCGTAGAGCGCCACGAAGATGACCGGAAAGATCATCCACAGCGGCAGCGGCGCGTCCAGCCGGGGATCGATGAGTTTCTTGAAGCGCAAGGATCGCTCCTGGTGAATGCTGCTTGTGGTTTCCCAGCTTCCGCGGAAGAGCTACTGCAGTCCTTCGACTCAGCTCAGGACTGCAGAAGCGGCGGCTGAGCTGATCCCTAGTTGACGGGTCCCGTGCGGAAAGTTCTGGCTCTGCGGCTCCAGGTTGAGCGTGCCGAAGGCCTGTTCGTACTGGGCAAGATTCTGGCCCAGCACGTTCCACAGGGCCTTGGCCTGCTGCGGGCTCAGAAAGATGGCCTGGTGGTTGCGGATGGTCACCTGCTCCGGGGTTTCGCTGGAGGCCAGGCCGAAGACGAGCTGGAAATCCCACACGCTGACGCGCACCTGCACGCTGTTGGCGTAGGACTCGCGGTAGTCGGCGGTCTGGACAAGATTCATCTGGGGTTGTTGCGCGGTTGGACTCATGATGCCTTCAGATTACGCCGGAGAGGCGGAAATGCCGAGCTTCAGCTTTTAGCTTTCAGCTTTTAGCTTTTAGCGCTTTCAGCTTTCAGCTTCATTCCGTGCGAGGTTGATGGACTTAGTTCCGGCACGACGGGCTAGAAGCTAAGAGCTATCGGTGAGGATCGGCGGCCAGCGGGCAACCCTCGCACTGTGCGGTGCGGCCGCAGTGGGCTTTGCCTACGGCCACCGTGAGGGCGTGAAACTCGTTGAAGAGGCGGGCGTGGCGGGCAGCGGGATCGGAGGCGAAGGCCTGACGGGTGAGTTCGGCGAGGGCGTCGTAGATTTTTGGAGCCTGACGGCAGCGAGAGAAGCCGGTGGCGCCCGGCGATGCGGCGCAGATATTCGTCGGCGATGGGAACGGAATGGCCGAGGGCGTAGAGCAGGATGGCGTCCGCAGTCTCAGGACCAACGCCGGGCAGAGCCAGAAGTCGATGCCGGAGCGCGGCGGTGGGCGTAGCCGCAAGGACTTCGAGCGATCCGCGAGAACTCCTCGTCGAGCATGGCCACAAATGCCTTCAGAGCCGGCGCCTTGCGGGTGAAAAAGCCGGAAGGCTGAATGCAGCGGCGCAACTCCTCGACGGGCAGCGAGCGGAGGCCGTCGAGGGTGAGCGCCCCGGCCGCGCGCAGGTTGGCGAGCGAGCGCTCAACCGCCTTCCACGCGGTGTTCTGGGTGAGGTAGGCGCCGAGGATGACTTCAAAGGGAGTCTCGGCCGGCCACCAGTGCTGGGGTCCGTAAGCCTGGGCAAGCCGCGAGTGCATGCGGCGCAGGCGCTGGGCTGGAGTGGGCCGCCGGCGGGGTTTCACGGCTGAGGGTCCTGATCCGGCTTGGACTCTCGTGCCGGGGACTCATGGGGCGGAGATTGGAGCTGAATCTTCCACTCCAGAACCCGGGCGCGGGCGGCGGCGGCCTCAGCCGGCGAGCCGGCAGCAAGCAGATCCAGACCACGCTGGCAGTGCTCTTCGGCAGTAGGAGCTTTAATTGCGGTCACGGCTTTCATTAGGATAATGGCTGGGCGGCTGGTTTGCCGCCGGATGCGGGTCATGGGTAGTGGGTCAGTTTGAAGGAGCATTCCTCCAGGGGATGAAGCCCGCATTGGTGTTGCCGGGTTTATGTACGGGCTAAAGCCCGTACCCTTCAAACTGACCCATTACCGGCGAATGCCGGGAGGCTGCAATGAAGAGTCACACGGAGTATCTGGTGTTTGAAACGGAGAAGCGGCGGGAGATGGTGCACATCACCGGCGAGGTGGAGCAGATTGTGGAGCGCAGCGGCGTGCGCGATGGGCTGTGCTTCGTTTCGCCGATGCACATTACGGCGGCGGTGTATGTAAACGACCACGAAAGCGGCTTGATTGAGGACATCGGCAAATGGCTGGAGGAACTGGCGCCGGCGCGGCCCGATTACAAACACCACCGCACCGGCGAGGACAACGGCGATGCGCATCTGAAGTCGCTGCTGCTGCACCACGAAACCACTTTGCCGGTGACCAACGGCAAGCTGGATCTGGGCACCTGGCAGCGGGTTTTTTACGCCGAGTTCGACGGCCAGCGCCCAAAGCGGGTGATCGTGAAGGTGCTGGGCGTGGAGTAGGGCGGAAACGCAGGGGGTGAACAGGGTGCGGAAAAGGGACTGTTTTGGTTCAGTCCCCCAAAGAGATTGCCGCAGGGGCTAAAGCCCGCGGTTTTATTGCTCGATTTGACGTACGGGCTAAAGCCCGTACCCTTCACCTGAAGGCCGATTCTGTGTCGGGGAGCTGACGGCCATTCGTCAGCACCGCTCCGGATTTGAGGGTTCCAAAGCAGACGGACTCTTCGAGGGGACGGAGGAATACCATTTGGCCCGGATCTTTCGTGCGATGGCCCGCACACTGCCGGGAAGCATGCACTTGGGCGAGCGATAGAGTTTGAGCTTTACGCACAGCCGGCCCCAAGCCGTCAGGGGTACATAGTAAGTTGGCAGCAGCATCTCGCCGAATCCGTGGCGGACCTTGAATTCGCGAAGCGAGTCGCTGCCTTTGTTGCCGTAATTGAACATCCCGTAAGTGAGGTAGGCGATGCCCTTTGCCTCGCACAGTTCAACAGCCTTGGCAAACAGGGCATTCGAAGGCCGCTTGTCGTAGTGCGCGGTTTTGGCGTTCAACTGCAGTATCGAAGCGACATTTCCGCGGTACACGAGCTTCAGAAAACCGATGAATTCGTCCTCGACATAGGCGCAGATGAAGTCGCTGCGGTCAACGAACGCGCCGTGATCGCGGCGCACCTGGTCAAACGACTTTCCATAGTGAGGGTAGGGCCTTCCCTGCCGCACCGGAGTCTCGTTTTGCACCTCGATGATTCCCCGGATTACATCGTCCTCGAAAGCCCTGACCTTGATGACGACGCCGCGCTTTTGCGCCCGCTTCACATTCTGGCGAGTATTGGAGGGAATTCCATCCCACCAATTCTTGAACGTGGATACCTCGGCAACCGCTACGCTACGCATCTCCATGGGGTATTGGTAACGGGGAACCGTCTCCGGAACTTTTTGCGAGAAGCGGAAGATGTCCGCTGGAGGGGCGCCGGGGCACTCTTTCAACTTTCTCAAACAATCCCCGGGATCGGCGATCTCCGCCTCCAGCCAATCTTCGTCATGCAAGGCAGCTATCCTGATCCGCTTGCCCTGGGTAACAATGTCCTGTCCGTTCACGCGGAGGAGCGGCGCCTTCACCCACCTCCCGCGAACGCTGATCTCAATGGTTCCGCCGGCTGTCTGAGCGCCATCCGGGAGGTCTGAGAGCTGGAGTTTTGTCGGTAGAGAATCCATGGGGCGAATTCCGGGCCTTCACCGGGAACAGCAGCAAAGAAGTGGTCCGATCGCTCTGGCCGGAGGCAGCGTTGCCGGCAAACGGGAAACGCGAGGCGGCGGGAAAAGCGGCGGCTGCGCACATCCGCGCAGGTCCGGCCGGGAGGAATGAGAATCTCCCAACGAGCCGGCCACCAGGCAGATGAGTGCATTCACAGAATCCCCGCTTTCCCGCGATCAGGAAATACCCCTTTAGTGATAGTTGGCCGACCATTCCCCTGCCCGATCGCCGATAGCCGCAAAATAATGGATCCAGGTGGTTTACCGAACAGTACCGGCGGGGATCCAAGGTGACTTTCGTAAGTTCCTGGGAGGGGAACCCACGATTGATTGCTTTAAATGTGTATATTATGTTTCCTGGGTTCCTAACGATATTCGGAAGTACACTTGCAGGTCTCTCTATCGATGTACGACGCCTGCGCGGGTCACGCAACATCGATCATGCAGACGGGCATGTGTGGAAAAGGATATCCCTCGCCATGATCGCACCCCTCCGCTCGATTCGCTTGATTCTCGTCTCCAAATACAATTTGCCGGTTCGGCTCAAAGGTGCGATCGCGGCGCTGGTGTTGGCGCTGCCATTGCTTTGCGCACATGCGTCCGCGCAAACCACGACAATCAGCGGCACGGTCTACGACCCGAGAACGACCGCCGGCTCGCTGCCTCTGCCCAATGTGCTGGTCTATGTGACCACCGGGACGGTGGCGCCATTGCCTTCCGGGGTGCAGTGCCTGACGTCATCCAGTTCCACCCCCACCGGGGTGGTGAGCTACACCAATACAGCGGTGGACGGCACCTTCACGCTGGGCAATGTGCCGGTAACCGCCAGCTACACGCTGGTCATCCAGGCGGGCAAGTGGCGGAGGCAGTTTGCCGAGACGGTTGGGGCCGGTCCGCTCACCGGTCTTGCCCTGCACATGCCATCCGACCATACGCTGGGCGACATTCCCATGATCGCCATCGCCACGGGTTCAGTGGATGCGCTGGAGTGCGTGTTGCTGGATATGGGCATATCGCCGACGGAGTTTACCGATGACAACGGCAGCGTGAATGCGGGAGGGCACATCCATCTTTACAAGGGCAGCTCAGCGCCCGGATCGGAGATCAATGCGTCGACCCCCTCGCAGACCACGCTGATGACCAATTCGGCGACCATGAACGGCTACGACGTGGTGATGTTTCCCTGCCAGGGAAACCCGAGCAACCAGGCAACCGCGACTGGCGCGACCAACCTGCTGAGCTATGCGAACTCCGGCGGCCGTGTGTTTGCAACCCATTACAGCTATGCGTGGCTTGACCCCGGCTCGCCGTACGATTCGCTGTTTACGGGGGTTGCGGATTGGAGTGTGGGCCAGGTCAACCCCACTCCCGACCCCGGACAGGCCACTGTCAACACCGGCTTTACGGATGGAGCAACTCTGGCCCAATGGCTTTACAATTCCGGCGCGTCGACTACCTTCGGGCAGGTTCAGCTGAGCACGCTGCGCCATGACCTGACCGATGTTATTGCGCCGACGCAGTCCTGGGCGACCCACAACGCCACCGGCGATATCATGCAACTTACCTTCAACACGCCGGTCGGGGCAACCGCCGCAAACCAATGCGGGCGGGTGTTGTTCAATGAGTACCATGTGTACAACGCTTCGTCCGGAGGCGCCATTTACAATACTGCCCTCCCCAACGGCCAGACCTTTTCCGTGTGCTCTGCTCAGCCGCATACGATGACCCCGCAGGAGGAGATGCTCGAATATGCCCTGTTCGACCTGTCGAGCTTTGTAACGCCGGTGGTGGTGCCCACGCTCTCAATTTCTTTCAGCCCAAGTCCGTTGATCGTCAAGCAGGGCGACAGCGCCGACCAGGTTACGGTGGACGTGACCAACACCAGCGCGACTACCGTGGTCTACAGTTCCGTTGTTTTGACCCTCACGCTGCCGGCGGGGCTAACGGCAACTGCGCTCACCGACTCAACCGGCGGTTGGATCTGCACGCTGGGCACCCTGACCTGCGTGCGGACCACCGGCATTGCCGCCAGCGCCAGCGATTCCGTGACCCTGACCGTGAGCGTGCCGGCGTATGGACCGGGAAGCACCACCACAGGCTTGATCACCGCGACCGCCTCCAGCCCGAACTTCTCAAACAATGTTTCGAACACGGATAACGTGATCTTCCAGCAGCCGCCGGCAATTACATGGCCGACGCCGGCAAACATCGTGTATGGAACCGCGCTGAGCGGGACGCAGCTCGACGCAACATCGCCGGTGGCGGGCAGCTTCAGCTATTCTCCGGCCGCGGGAACAGTCCTGAGCGTGGGACAGCATACGCTGACGGCGACCTTTACTCCCACCGATACCACGGACTACACCACCTCGACGGCGACGGTTACGCTTACGGTGATCCCGGTAACTCCCACGCTGACGCTGAGCTCCAACGCCAACCCTGTCTTCCTGGCCAACCCGGTCACCTTTACGGCGACCATTACTTCGTTTGCGACACCGCCAACCGGTACTGTGACCTTTTACGATGGCGCAACGCAGATTGGGTCGGGCACCGTGTCAGCGGGTGTTGCCACCTTTACCACATCGGCGCTCGCAACCCTGGCTAACTCGATTACCGCGGTCTATTCCGGCGACAGCAGCTATGGGCCGGCGACCAGCGGCGCGCTGTCGGAGATGGTGGAAGACTTCACGCTTGCTCCACTGGGCGGGGGGACAGCGAACGTGCCCGCGGGAAGCGTGGCCTCCTATCCGCTGGCGATTGCGCCGGTAGGGGGCGCGACACTGCCGGGAGCGGTGACGTTCAGCGTGACCGGGCTTTCATTGGATTCGACGGCGGGCTTTTCACCGGCGACAGTGACGGCGGGGTCAGGCGCGTCCACGGTGACGCTGCAGGTGCAGTTACCGGGCAAGGCGGCGCTGCAACCGCCGGCCCGGCCCTTTGGCGGCAGTTCGCTGCCCCTGGCATTGAGCCTGATCCTGCTACCCTTTGCGCGCCGGCTGCGCAAAGCCGCGAAGCAATGGAGGAGTCTGGCGGTGCTGGCTCTTATCGGCATCGCGCTGGCTGCGGGATTTACCGGATGCGGGGGTAACGGTAAGCTGAAAGCAGACTCGTATTCTCTAACCGTGACCGCGGCATCCGGCGCTTTGTCGCACACGACCACTTTGTCACTCACGGTGCAATAAGTTCTGCAGTTGGGTTTTGACAGCGTCTTTCGGGATCGACTGCGGGTGGGCCAGGTCCAGGGGTCCCGTCCGTGGGGCGTAGGTCTCGATTTTGAGGACCGGGAGACCACGGCGCTCAGTCACAGCACGCGAAATCCCGGTCGCGGGTCGGTTTGAAGGAGTATTCCCTCAGGGGCTAAAGCCCGCGGTCTTATTGCTCGATTTGATGTACGGGCTAAAGCCCGTACCCTTCACCTAAAGCCCGATGTACGGGCTAAAGCCCGTACCCTTCACCTAAAGCCCGTACCTTTCACCTAAAGCCCGTACCCTTCAAAACAGCCACAGATTCAAAGTCTCTAGCGAGCGGGCTCTGAATGTAGATATGGACATTGCTTATACAGCAGTCAATAAGGCAAGGTTTCAAAAACGCCGACGACGACGCGGCGATTGGTTCCTGCATAAATAATGTCCTTGCGCCGTCCCTACGGGACTCCGTAACGAAATTGTGGAATCCCTTTTCCCCACGCTGAAGCGCGGGGCTAGCCAACTCTGCGCCTCCGGCGCGTTTGTCCGGACATTACTTATGCAGTCCTCAATAAAGCCGTGTGCTGTCAAGGCAATCACAAATCAGGGCATCGCCCGGCCGGGCAATTTCAGGTTCGCCGGGTAAGTCAGAGCTATAATCGAGGGTCCAAACAGGAGCCGGTCGCGTGACACGCCTATTTCTTACCTCCTTGATCGCAGCTTCACTGTGTGCCCCGGCGCTTGCAGCCGGGCAGTCCTCCCCGGCCCAGGCCACCCCGGCGCCGCAGCCCGCCTCGACCATCCAGGCCAACGCGAACCTGGTGGTGGTGGATGTGGTGGTGACCGACGCGCAGCACAACCCCGTCCACAAGCTCAGTGCGGCAGATTTCACGGTGCTTGAAAGCGGCCATGCGCAGACCATCAAGACCTTTGAGGAGCATGTCTCAAACCCAGCCGCCTCACAGTTGCCGCCGTTGCCCAAGCTCCCTCCCGGCACATTCACCAACTACTCCGTTGCCCCACTAAACGGGGCGCTCAACGTGCTGCTGCTGGATACGCTCAATACGCCCATGAGTGCCCAGCTGGTGGTGAGGGGCGAGATGCTGAAGTACCTGAAAGAGGCTCGTCCCGGCACCCACATGGCCATCTTCGGCCTGACCACACGGCTCATATTGCTGCAGGGATTCACATCGGATCCCGAGCTTCTGCGCGCGGTGCTGAACGGAAAGAAAGGTCTCCCTAAGGGCTCCGTCGCCATGGACGATGTCGTCAACGGCGACAACCCCGGCGCGGACGACCCGATGATGGATACGCTGCAAGATGCTCCTCCCGCACTGGGCAACGACCCCGGCTACGCCTCGATGATTGCCGACTTTCAGCAATTCGAGGCCGAAATGCAGTCGTTCCAACTGCAGCTTCGCGCCCGCATGACCCTGGACGCATTCAACCAACTCGGCCGCTATCTGAGCGCACTGCCCGGCCGCAAGAATCTGATCTGGTTCTCCGGTTCGTTCCCCATCAATATCCTGCCCGACGGGGATCTCCAGAATCCTTTCAGCGTGGTTGCCTCAGCCGCGGACGAATTTCGCGAGACCACCGAGCTGCTATCCCGCAGCCAGGTTGCGGTCTATCCCATCGATGCCCGCGGAGTGATCACCACGCCCATGCTGAGCGCCGCCAATTCCGGCAACACGTACGGGGCAAATCCGAGTGCCTTCGCTAAAGACAACGAAACATTCTTCCAGAACACCGCCGGCGAGCACGGCACCATGGACGCCATGGCCGAAGCCACCGGAGGACGGGCCTTTGTGAACACCAACGGCCTGAAGGAGGCTGTGGAGAAGGCTATCGATGCCGGCTCAAATTACTACACGCTCACCTATACTCCCACCAACCAGAAATGGAACGGCGATTATCGGAAGATTCATATCGACACGGCGCGGCAGGGTCTCACGCTGGCGTATCGCCGCGGCTACTTTGCGGACGATCCCAACGTCCCACCCAAGCGCGGCGAACCAGCAAGCGCGACCCCCGGCCAGGCTCCTGCTTACAGCGCCATTCGTAACGCCATGATGCGGGGCGGGCCCGATCCAACCGAGATTATCTTTGCAGCCAGCGTCCGGCCCAGTGTTTCCGGCAGCGAACCCGATGTTGCGCCCGGAAATAAAGCCGCCGCGAAAACCAAGGGTCCCTACCAGCGCTATACCGTCCAGTTCGGCGTCGACGCGCACGACATCGACTGCCCAGCCACCGCGGACGGCGTTCATCATTGTGAGCTGGAGTTCGTGATCATCGTCTATGACGTCGACGGCACGCTTCTCAATTCGATGGGCGGGGGAATCCGTGCCAACATTCCCGCGGAAAACTACGCCGTCATCCGGCAGACCGGCATGCGCTTCCATCAGGACATCAGCGTGCCGGTGAAGGGCGAGTCTTTTCTGCGCATCGGCGTACACGACGAAACCACGAACAAGGTTGGCGCCGTGGAACTGCCCGTCGCCGCCGTCAGCAAGCTGCCGCCGCTTGCCGCGACGGGACCGAAATAAAGACCAACGGGCAAAGCCGGATGGGCCGTCAGGCGATGGGCGCCTTCTCCACCACGGCTTTCGACAGGTTCCTGGGCCGGTCCACGTCAACCCCGTGTTCGAGGGCCATGAAATAAGAGAACAACTGCAGCGGAACCACTTCCAGGATGGGCAGCAGGTACTCTGACGCGGGCTCTACGCGAACGCAGTCGCCGGCCAGCTCCGCTATTTCGCTGTCGTCCTGCGTTGGCGACGGCAATCACCTTGGCTCCCTGCGCCTTCATGTCGCCGAGCAGTTGCAGCGTCTTTTCGTAGCGCAGGACTGAAGCCTCCAGCGCGCGGTCAACCGTGGCCAGAACCACCAGCGGCACCCGGTCGCTGACCAGCGCATTGGGCCCGTGCTTGAGTTCGCCCACCGGGTAGCCCTCGGCATGGACATAGGAGGCTTCCTTGAGCTTGAGCGCGCCTTCGCGCGCAATGGCGTAGTGGATGCCGCGGCCCAGGTAGAGAAAGGTGGCGGCGGATTTGTACTTGCCGGCCAGGGCGGCCATCTGCCGACGCCAGGGATCGAGCGCGGCCTGGATCCGGCCGGGCACATCGAGCAGCTCTTCAATATGATTGCTGAGCGCCGCCGCATCCATTCGGCCCAGGCGCGCACCCTCGTAGAGCGCCAGCAAATAGAGCACCGCCAACTGGCAGGTGAAGCTCTTGGTGGCCGGAATCGCCTTTTCGACGCCCGCGGCCAGGGGCATGGAAACGTCGGCGAGGTGCGCCATGGTGGAGGCGGGGTGATTGGTGATGGCCAGGGTTTTCTGGCTGCGGCGGCGCGCTTCGCCCAGGGCCGCCAGGGTGTCGGAGGTCTCGCCGGACTGTGAGAGCACCAGAACACTGGGATGGCGAAGGTGAAGACCGCCGCGGCAACAGTATTCGCTGGCGTACTCGACATCCACAGCCAGCCCGCACAGGTCCTCGAGCAGAATCTCCGCGTAAAGGCCGCTGTGGCGGCTGGAGCCGCTGGCGGCGATCAGAATCTCGCCTGCCGGGTTGGGCCAGCCCGCCAACATGCCGGCGACTTCGGGCTTGAGCCCTTTTCCGGCCAGGTAGAGAGCCAGCGTGCGGCGGAGCGCCGCAGGCTGTTCATAGATTTCCTGCAGCATTTCATGCTTGAAGCTGGGCATATTCCCTGTCCCTGCGGCGAGCGCTTGCGGGCCGCGTTGACCTTCGAATATGATCATAGCGCGTTAGATCGATCAATTTCTTGAACGATTCTTGAAAAATAGCCTTGTAATCCTGAGAAATTGCCTTCATTGTGCCGCAGAAAGGAAGAATCGGTACGATATGACCGACTCAATTAGCCGCCGCTCAGAGCTGATCATCAAACTGCTGCTGCGGACCGGAAGCGCGACCATCGAGGAGATTCTTGCCGAAGCGGGCTCGTCGGCGCCCAGCATCCGGCGCGACCTGGCGCGGCTTGAAAATCGGGGGTTGATCAGGCGCACTCACGGCGGGGCAACGCTGGTGGAGCCGCTGCTATACGAGCCGTTTCGCTACGACAGCTCGTTTCTGGCCCGCGAACAGCGCCATGCCGCGGAAAAGCGCCGCATAGGCCTCGCGGCAGCCGAACTGGTGAAGGCCGGCGAAACCGTGGGGCTGACCGCGGGCACCACCACCACGCACATTGGCCGCAGCCTGCGTCACCGCGAGAACATCAAGGTGGTGACCAACGCCATCAATATCGGCATGGAGCTGTGCAATCAGCCGGGCATCCGCACTTTTCTCACCGGCGGCGTAGTTCCCTGGGCATGGTCGTTCTCGCTTACCGGCAGCGCCGCGCTGAGCTTTCTCGACGATGTGTACCTGGACAAGGTTTTCCTGAGCGTGACCGGGCTTGACGCTTACCGGGGCGCAACCACGCTGGAGACCGAGGAGGCGCTGGTCTATCGGAAGATGCTCAAGCAATCGAAGCAAGTGATCGTGGCGGCCGACCCCAGCAAGCTGGGCCAGGTGAGCCCGGCCTTTATCTGCCAGGCCGGCGAGATTCACCTGCTGATTACCAGCAGCTCGGCGAGCGACGAGCAGATCGCGCCCTTCGAACATATTGGCGTCAACATTCTTCGCGCCTGAATCCGCGCAAAATTGTATTAAGCTCTAGATGATCGTCACGCGAAAGTGGCGGAATTGGCAGACGCACCAGACTTAGGATCTGGCGGGGTAACCCATGGGGGTTCGAGTCCCCCCTTTCGCACCAGCAAGTTATAGCTATTTTCAACAGCGGCCTTGCTATGCCGCGATCTTGCCTTGAACGACCGGTTGGATATGGGGAATCAAAAGCAGAATCAGCAGAAATGAAAGCGGATGGCACAGACCGGCCACGATAAAGAGCCACGAGTAGCTATGCAAGTGGGCCAGAACCAATCCCACCAGCAATCCGAAGAGCACTCCACCAAATGAGCCCAGGGCGCCCATCAGCCCGGCCACCGAACCGACGACAGAGGAAGGAAAAATATCGGCGGCCAGGGTCTGCAGATTGGTTGACCAGGATTGATGTCCAAAAAGAGCCATGGAGAAGAAAACGATGGTAAGGCGAAGCGGAGACGCGGTGATCAGGAGAGAAACCGGCAGGATGGCGGCGCTGAGACCCATGGCGATCTTGCGGGAGAGGTTGATGGACAAATGGCGGCGGATGAGGGTGCTGCTGAGCCAGCCGCCGCCGAAAGCTCCAAAGCCGGCCACGGCAAACGGGATCCAGGCGTAGTACCCGATTTGCGCGATATTCAGATGGCGCACGTCGCCAAGATATTTGGGCAGCCAGAAGACGAAAAAATACCAGGCTGCGTCGGAAAAGAACTTGGCCGACATCAACGCCCAGGTCTGGCGGTATTTGAAGAGGGCGGTCCACGCGATGCGAGGTTCGTTGGCGGCGAGAGTGCGCCTGGCTCCTCTGCCCAGCGATGCCTGGATATGTTCCAACTCCTGAGCCGAGATGAGACGCTGTCTTTCCGGCAGATCGTAGAACAGCCACCAGACGATGGCCCAAACTATTCCGATTCCACCGGTGATCACGAAGGCCCATCGCCAGTTCAGGTCCAGCACCAGCATGGCAATCAAGGGGGGAGCAATGACGGCGCCGAGGCATGATCCGATGTTGTTCATCCCGAATGCAATTGACCTGTCTTCGGGCGGAAACCACTCGGAGATGGCTTTTGACGCGCAGGGGTAGCCTCCGCCTTCTCCAAGCCCGAGCAGAAACCGCGCCACGCCGAAGCCAAAAACGCCGGACACAAGCCCATGGAGGACGGTTGCCGCTGACCACCAGAGAATCATCGCCGTATAGCCCAGGCGCGTTCCCAGCGCGTCTGCGATCTTTCCCCCGCCGGCATACATTACCGTGTAGGCGAGCAGAAACAGCATTTGCAACAGGGCGTATTGCTGATCGGAGACCGGGATGTGCTTCTGGATATCGGTAATGGCGACGGAAAGGGTTTGACGGTCGAGATAACTGAGGGTGGTGGCGAAGGCCAGCAGGCCGGCGATCCACCAGCGAAGACTTTTGATCCGGGTCATAAGAATCTCTGATGAATCTATCCCGCCGGGGAGTGCGGTCCACCGCAGCGCTCCTTATATCAGCGGAAAGGAAGGGATAGCAAGTGCGATTGACACCGTCGATGGCTTCGCCCGCCTTGCAGCAGGTATAAAAGAGTGTAGAAGTTGTTTCATAACCGAATGATCGTCGTTTTCGATCTTTCCCTCAGGGGCTAAAGCCCTCGGTTTTGGGCTTTGTGAGCGGCGCGGCTAAAGCCGCGCCCTTTCAAGGCAAGGTAATGAAACAGCTTCTAGACTTTTGTATCCCGCCATTACCCGAAAAGACCCGGCTAAGTAGGATACCCGGCGAGGACCATGAGCGATTTCATTCCCAGAATGATCGAAGTGAGGCAGAGTTATCCGCCCTCGGCGCGACTGGATTTTCCCAGCCTGGTCGAGCGGCAGTTTACCCAGGCAGGCATCGGCGAGAAGATTCGGCCGGGCATGAAGATTGCCGTTGGCGTTGGCAGCCGGGGCATCACAAACCTGAAGGAAATTGTGCAGGCTACCCTTGGCGTGCTGAAGAGCGCCGGCGCGGAGCCGTTTGTGATACCGGCGATGGGCAGCCACGGCGGGGCCACGCCGGAGGGCCAGACAAAGGTACTGGCTGGGTATGGAATCACAGCGGAAAGCCTGGGCGTCCCCATCGAAGCCAACATGGAAGTGCGCAGGATCGGCACGGCTGTGGATGGGTCCGGCGTATTTTTCAGCGTTCCCGCGCTGGAGGCGGACGGTGTGATTGCCATCAATCGCATCAAGCCGCACACGGATTTTCGCGGAACGTTAGGCAGCGGCATTCTGAAGATGCTGACCATTGGATTCGGCAAGCAGGCAGGCGCGAACAGTGCCCACCGGGCGGTGACGCACCGGGGATACGAGGAAGTGCTGCGCGAGTTTTCAAAGATCATCCTCGGCTCAGTTCCAGTGCTGTGCGGCGTGGCCATTGTGGAAGATCAACGCCACCAGACCGCGGAGATTGAGGTGCTGCGGCCGGAGCAGATGGTGAACGCGGAAGAACGGCTGCTCGAAAAGGCGCGGGGCTTGATGGCTCGCCTGCCTTTGGATGAGATCGACCTGCTGATTGTCGACCAGATCGGGAAAGAGATCAGCGGCGCCGGCATGGACCCCAACGTGACCGGCCGCGATGGCTCCGGCTACTCCGACTCACTACTTGCGAAGAGCGCTTGGACGCCGCGGGTGTTCAGAATTTTTATTCGCGACCTCAGCGCCGCAACCAATGGCAACGGGATTGGAATCGGCATGGCCGATTTCGCCACCAGCCGCGCGGTGAAGGCTCTGGATTTGCGCTATACATATATGAACGCACTCACGTCCATCAAGATGTTATCGTCGAAAATCCCCATTCACTTCGATACGGATCGAGAGACGATTCAGGCCGCACTGGCAACGCTTGCTTCAGCGAATCCGGAGACGCTGCGCGTGATGCGCATCGCCAATACTCTGAATCTCGAACGCCTGCTGGTATCGGAGTGCTGCGTGGATCTGCTGGCTGGACGCCCGGGAGTGACAACCATCGGGACAGCGCGGCCCATGCGGTTTGATGAAGACGGCAATCTGCCGCCGTTCTGAAGCCGCGGAGATCACGCCTGCCGGTTGCGCGCCCACGCCATTACGTTGGCCGGCGCGCGCTCGTGCTTCAATTCATTGGCCATGAATTGCATGTAGGGATCGATGTAATGAAAGAAGTGCTTGTATCCCGCGCACAGATAATTCAATCCCGGCTCGCCTGACGGGGTCTTCAGAAAGCGGTGCTTGGGGCACTCGCCATTGCAGGCAAAGCGCACATCGCATTCAATGCAGTAGCTGGGCAGCGCGGCCTGCTTGGCGTTGCCAAAGCGAACCTGTTTGGGAAGACCGGCGAGCGCGGCCAGCGGGCGTTCCAGAATGTTTCCCAACTTGTTGTCGGGATAGACGAAGTGATCGCAGGAATAAAGATCGCCGTTATGCTCCATCACCAACGCCGAGCCGCAGGTCTTCGCAAAAACGCACAGGCTCTGGTCCATCCCCATCCACGACTCCAGGGCCACGTCGAAGAGGTTCACGAATGTGCGCCCCACATCCGCGCGCACCCATTCGTCGAAGATGGTCTGAAGGAAAACTCCATACTGCAAAGGCTCGACCGACCACTCGGAAACGGTAGTCCGGCTGGGCGCGTATGGCTTGAGCAGGCGCAGTCCGCTGCTATCGGGCGCGGCGGCGACTTCTTCAACGATGGGGATGAATTGCATGAACCGGCTACCGATCGATTTCAAATATCTGTATATTTCCAGCGGCTGGTAAGAGGTCTTTTGGTTGACCACCGTCAGGGTGTTGAACTCGACCTTGTGGCGCTTGAGCACTTCAAGCCCGCGCAACACTCGCGCGTGCGTCGGCCGGCCGCCCTTGTCAACGCGGTAGGCATCGTGAATCTCCGCGGGACCATCGATCGAGATGCCGATGAGAAAGCTGTTCCGCGCCAGAAACTCGCCCCACTGGTCGTCGAGCAATGTGCCGTTGGTCTGGAACGCGTTCTCGATCCGTTTGTCTCCGCAGTACTTTGCCTGCAGTTGAATCACGCGCTCGAAGAAGGGCACGCCCAGTAGAGTTGGCTCGCCGCCCTGCCACGCAAATGAAACCGTGGCCGCGGACTGCGACTGAATGTACTGGCGGATGTAGGACTCCAGCAGCTCGTCCTTCATCCTGAAATTCTTCTGCTCCCCGTAGAGGTTCTCCTTTTCAAGGTAATAGCAATAGGTGCAATCGAGATTGCAGATGGGCCCCATGGGCTTGGTCATGATCTGGAAATTCGCCATTACAGGGAAGCGTCCTTCAAAAAAACATTGTACGCCGGGGCAGATTGGCGGTTGGCCTGCTATACATCGAATGACCAGGCGCCTGAGCAGCAGCGATCCGACCAGAACGCCCGGCGCTCCTCCCAGAAGCATGAAGCCAAGCGTGCGCCACGCCACGTTGCGGCGCAGAATCTGCGATGGCACCAGGATTAATTTGATGGCCGCGGAAAACATGAGTCCGATGGCAACCGCGACCGGCGCGGGAACGTTAAGAAACAGCACCAGGATGGGCAACGTAACAGTGCCCGCACCCACGCCGGTGAGCGCCATGAAGAGCGCGATGACAAATCCGATGATGTACTGCATTCCGTTGCCCCTGTCTCTCCACTTCCGCCTCTTTGCGTTTTTCTTACCGAGCCGGCGGAGCATGTACTTGGCGACCATTTGAGGCAGTTCACCATTGCGCCCTGAATTCCCTCAGGGGCTAAAGCCCGCGGTTTTATTGCTCGATTTGACGTACGGGCTGAAGCCCGTACCCTTCACCTGAAGCCCGTACCCTTCACCTGAAGCCCGTACCCTTCACCTGAAGCCCGTACCCTTCACCTGAAGCCCGATTGCGGCACGACTGAAGTCGTGCCCTGATACAAAGCTTCTGAGAATCTTCGCTGGAGCGAGTTTTTCCGTAGCCTGGAAAGCCGGTACCTTTTAAAAACAGCGACAGAGTCGAGAGCCCTGCCGGGCCCACGCGGAGTTTCGATATGGGTATTGCTTATGCAGAGATCAATAGCCGCGGAGTGGAATCTCCGGCCGATGCGGCAACCGGCTTTTTTCTTCTGACGTACGGGCCCTCCGCACTCATCTACCATCAGAGGAGCAGATGCCCACCAAGCCCAGGCTCGGACAGAACTTTCTCGACGACGCGCAGGCCGTGGATCGGATCGTGGCCGCGCTCGGCGATCTTTCCGGCCGCACCGTGGTGGAGATCGGCCCCGGCGGCGGCGCGATTACCGGAGCCCTGGCCGCAAGGGCGAGGCACGTAGTCGCCGTGGAGCTGGACCGCGGACTTGCCGCCCGTCTGCGCGCGCAATTTCAGCCGGGCCTGGTTCATGTCGTCGAGCAGGATGTGCTGAATTTCAACTTTGCCGAGGCCGCCGCAACGGCCGGCGAGCGGCTGGTGGTGGTGGGCAACCTGCCCTACTACATGACCTCGCCGATCCTGCTCAAGCTGACCGCCAGCCACGCCGCGCTCTCGCTCGCCGTGCTCATGTTGCAGCGCGAGGTGGCGGATCGCGTCACTGCCCAGCCGGGATCGCGCGATTACGGTCTTCTCTCGGTGACAGTGCAGATGTATGGGCCGGCCGAGCCGTTGTTCACGCTTCCTCCAGACGCATTTTCACCGCCGCCCGAGGTGCACTCGACGGTCATCCGCTGGCGGTTTGCGCCGCGCTTTGCCGAGCTTGGCGTTGAGGAAGCCGGCTTTCTCAGCTTTGCGCGCCAAGCCTTTGCGCAAAAGCGCAAGACGCTGGCCAACAACCTTCGCGCCGCCGGAATTTCGCCCGCGAGGGCGGCGGCTGCGCTGGCGCAGGCAGCCATCGATCCGCAGGCCCGCGCCGAGGCATTACCCGTGGACAAGCTCGCAGCTCTCTGGCTAAGTCTGGATTCAAGGCGCCCCAGTTCTCGCGATTGAGAGCTGGGAGCGAAGGCACTGAATCCCGCTGGACTGCAACAACCGTCGCGGCGTATTCTCGGCTTCGAAGAGGGAGCGGGAACGCAGGAAAGTTTCTGCCATTACACGAAGGAGAATGTCGATGAGAAGGTTGGTTTGCGCAGTGGCGGCGATTGCCCTTGCCGGAGCAGCGGCGGCGGCAGGCGGGGCTCCCGCGCCGGACGCAAAGCAGGTGAACGCGCAGGGTTGCGTCAAGGCCGGTGTCGAGACCAGTTGCCTGGTGGTGAAGGACGTGGATAGCGGTAAACTTTATAACCTGCTGATCAAGGGCGACAAGCCGGCAATCGGCATAGGGATCCAGTTCACCGGCGTGCCCCACGAGGGCGCGACTGTGTGCATGCAGGGCACCCCGGTGGAGGTAACCAAGTGGGTGCGCAAGGATTCCCTGAAGTGCAGGCGCAGCAACGTGGAGTAGATTGTGTTTCATAAATGGCCATGTTGTCGTGTTGGCAATCCCCCAGGGGTTAAAACCCCTTGTTTTTCCGGTCCTGTTCGGCACGACTAAAGTCGTGCCCTGATACAAAGCGGGTTTGTGAAAGACGCTCTGGTAACAAAGGTGCGGCCCGTCGCCGCAGCCGGCCCGAATCCATGAGCACTAACGCACGCGCAATACCATCTTGAGGGTGTCGCCGCGCAAGCCGGTCATTTTTTCGAAGGCCTTCTGCCCGTCCTCGAGCGGCATCTCCGCGGTCCACGGCCTCAAGTCGATCTCGCCGGCGGCAAGCAGATCGAGCGAACGCCTGAAGTCAGCCGGCGTATAGCCGAACGACATCAGCACGCGATGCTCCTTGCGGATGCTGGCCCCGAAGTCGATCGCGCTGCGCTCCATGGCCATGCCCAGCAGCACCACTGTTCCGCCCGGCCGGCAGAGATCGAAGGCCGCTTGGCGCGCCGGCTCCGCGCCGCTCGAATCGAGCACCAGGTCAAGGCCATGGCCGGCAAAGCTGCGCGCCTCGCCGGGTCCGGCCTGGGAGTTTACCGCCAGCGTGGCGCCCATCCGCCTGGCCGCCGACAGCCGCACTTCGTCCACATCCTCGACCAGCACCTCACGCACTCCCAGGTGAAGCGCCATCTTGAGGGCCAGCGAACCCATGGCGCCCGAGCCCACAATGCCCATGCGGAACAACGGCGGCGGCGCGGCCAGCCGGAACAGGTGAACGATGTTGGCCAGCGGCTCGGCAAAGATTGCCCGCAAATCGTCAAGGTCATCGGGAATCGCGTACACCTGGGACCGGGGAACGGAGACGAACTCGGCAAAGCAGCCGGCCATGCGGTCCATGCCCAGGAGGCGCAGGCTGGAACAGAGATTCCCTGCGCCGCCGAGGCATTCCGCACATCGCCCGCAACCGACAAGCGGATCGGCTACCACGCGCCGCCCGTCCGGTGTGCGTCCCACCAGTTCGTGGCCCAGAATCAGGGGCGGAGCGCGGCGGCGGCTGCGGCCCAGAAATCCGGAAAGGTCAGCGCCGCAGATGCCCGCGGCGGCAACGGCAATCTCCACCTCTCCAACGGCCGGATGCGGGCGCGGACAATCCTCCATGGCTACCCGGCGCGGAGCGGTATAGACCAGAGCGCGCATCCAATCTCCTTGATTGGTCTTCCCATCCCGACCGGTCTTCCACTTTCACTTTCGCGCCGTCTCCCGGTCCCAGGCGGCTGTACGAACACTTTGCAGAAGAAGATACAGGACAGGATACAGCCCGCTGCCGGGGTGGCCTGTTCCACATTTTGCGGGCGAACGCGTAAGCTATCTGCAGGGCGTAGCTGCACCAAGAGCCCGAGCCTGGCTGCACAAGGCGATTCCGGAAGCCGCATCGTTTTCAAAAGGAAGCAATGAATCCAGTCGTTCAAAGCCGGCACACTTCGTTCGAAGAGACGCTGCTGAGCGCCCGCCGCACCATGTTGCTGAGCGAGGTTCTCAGGCTGGCCCTGGATAGCTTCCGCGCTGCCAAGACGCGCTTTGTACTGACCGCGTTGGGCATGGTCATCGGAACCGCTTCGGTGATCCTGGTGGTGACGATCGGCATGACGGGCAGGCAATATGTTCTGGATCTGATCCAGAAGTTCGGCACCAACTCAGTGGAGGTGGAGTATGCCGGCGGGGGCGCAACGGCGGCGGAGCGCGTGCGCTACACCGATTACCTGACCCGCGAGGACGAAAGAGCGGTGGACGCGCAGTTACCCGGCGTGATGTATTCCTCGCCGGTGATGGACATGCATGACCGCATCAGCTTCGGCGGCGGCGTGGTGAAGGACACGCTGGTGCTGGGCGTGAGCCCCCAATACCAGAATATTCACAATCTCATTGTGACCGCGGGCCGCTTCTTCGACGACACCGACGAAACCACTCACCAGAAGTGCGCGGTGGTCAGCGAACTCTTCGCCAAGGAACGATATGGCGGTTCGAATTCGGCGGTTGGAGGAACCTTCGAGATCAGCGGCATTCCCTTTACCGTGATCGGCGTCTTCAAGATGAGCGTGAACGACTTCGGCCAATCGGAGATCGCCGACCAGACCATCCTGATTCCTTATTCGGTGGTTCGCTACTTTACCGGAACCGAACGCGTGAATCAGATTTACTTCTCCATGCGCAGCATGGACGAGGTGCCGGACGCCGCAAATGAGATCGTGCGCATCATTCATTCGCGTCACAGGGACAATTCGGTGTACAAGGCGCAGACGCTCAAGGAGTTGCTGGACGTGGCTTCAAAGAGCGCCGAAGCTCTCACCGCGGTGCTGGTGCTGGTGGCCGCCGTGACCCTGGCGGTGGGCGGGGTGGGCATCATGAACATCATGCTCGCCAATGTGCGCGCCCGCATCCGTGAAATTGGAATCCGCAAAGCCTTGGGCGCCACCTACCGCGAAATCAAGCTGCAGTTTTTAGCCGAGGCCGTCATCATCTCGCTCACCGGCGGACTCGTGGGTACGCTGGTAGGCATGGCTGTCCCGCTGTCGATCCGGCTGTTTACCGACTACCATCTGCCCATCTCGCCCTGGTCGGTGGTGATTGCGCTGGCCGCGGCTGTGGGGGTGGGCGTCGTCTTCGGCACTGTTCCCGCCACCCGCGCCGCCCAGATGGATCCGGTCGAGGCGCTGAAATATGAGTGAGCCGGAAAGCGAATCCCGGGGCGAAGCTTCCGGCGCAGAAGACACGCCGGACGAGATGCCCTCCAAGGGACCGAACCTTGTGCTCCTCTACAGTCTGATCGCGCTGGCCCTGGTCGCCGCCACGGCCTTCGCCCTGCTGATCGTGCTGCCGTTCTATCAGCGGAGGTAGCGGTCCAGTTCCGACCCGCAGAAACCTGCCTGTAAAGAAAAGTAAGGAGTATACTAAAGAAGGTAAGGAGTCTTCGGCCATGTCCGCTACAGCTAAACCCGTACCGGCGCCATCTTTCCGTGCCAAAGTCACCAGCAAGGGGCAGATCACCGTTCCAGTGGAGATTCGCAGGTCCCTTGGGATCAAGGCCGGCGATCACCTGCGCTTTGAGCCTCAGGAAAGCGGAATTCGACTGGTTCGAGACGGCGATGAGAATGTATTTGAAAAATGGCGGGGAATAGGAACCGGATTCCCTATCTCCGGCAAGGGCCGCGAAGCCATTGTCGCGTTCTTCAGGGAAATGCGCGGTCATGACGACTTCGATTGATTCCAACATTATCGTCGCACTTTGGTGGAAATCCGATCCGCTTAACCGCATTGCTGCTCAGGCGCTCTTTCAGGCCCAGCGGAGAGGCAGGATGGTTGTCTGCGCGCCTGCCTATGCCGAATTGATGGGTGATCCTGATAGAAATGAAGCCGAGCTGGATGAGTTTTTTGCCGAAGGCGGGATTCTGATCGACTGGGTCCTCGACGAAGAGATCTGGCGCGAAGCTGGAAAAGCATACCGAGGATACATCCATCGGCGCCGGTCGGGTTCTGGCGCATTTCCGCGGCGGATCCTGACTGATTTTCTAATCGGAGCACATTCGCTTGTTCGGGGCTATTCCTTACTGACACTCGATCGGCGGCTCTACGCCGCGGCGTTTCCCAAGTTGAAAATCATATCGAAGTGACGGCCGTCTCCGGTTCGGATCTCGACGCTCTCTCCGCAATCAACACCGGAATCCCGTCCACAATGGGATAATTCCGCGCGCAGCCCGCGCAGGCCAGGTGCACATCCTCAGGCCGCAGATCGCCCAGGCAGGCCGGGCAGGCGAGCTTGCCCGCAAGATCCGGGTCAAACGAGAAGGACGGGCTGGATTGGGCGGGCATCTGGGCTGGCAAAATGGCTGGCCGCTATTGGATGGTGGCGTCGGGTTTGGCGCTGGAGGCGGCGTCGTGGCCTGGCGCGCGAGGCTTGGGGTGGACGGCAAACTCCCGCTCGATGCGCTCGGTGGTGCCGCCCTTGGCAAACTCGTAAGCCACGCGAATCCCGTTGAAGATGGCGCGATCGTTCGAGGAGCCGTGGCCGATGATGCACACCCCGCGCACGCCGAGCAGCGGCGCTCCACCATATTCTCTGTAGTCGAGCCGGCGGCGAAATTCGTTGAAGGCGCGCCGCGACAACAGCGCTCCCACCTGGGCGGTGACCGTGCGGGTGAGCGACTCGCGCAGCACGTCGCGCACAAAGCGGCCCACTCCCTCGCTGGTCTTCAGCGCCACATTGCCCACAAAGCCGTCGCAGACAATCACGTCCGCCAATCCGCTGAAGATGTCGCGCCCTTCCACATTGCCGATGAATTTGATAGGCAGGGCCTTGAGCAGCGGGAACGCCTCGCGGGTCAGGTCGTTGCCTTTGGACTCTTCTTCGCCGATCGAGAGCAGTCCCACGCGCGGCTCGTTGATCTTGAGCACGCTGCGGGCATACATTTCGCCCATCAGCGCAAACTGGGCGAGATTTTGCGGTTTGCAGTCCACATTTGCGCCCACATCCAGCAGCACGCACGGATTTCCCGTGGAACTGGGCATGGGGTTTGCCAGGGCCGGCCGGTCAACGCCGGGCAGCGCGCCCAGCACCATTTTGGCGGTGGCCATGGCCGCGCCGGTATTGCCGGCGGTGACAAAGCCCGCGGCCTTGCCCTCGCGCACCAGCTTCAGTCCCACGCGCATCGAACTGTCCTTCTTGGTTCGCACCGCGTGCGCCGCCTTCTCCTCCATGCCTATCCGTTCCGAGGCATGGTGAATGACGATGGGCAGGTCTTCGTTTTCAAGGTGTTCGTCGAGTACGTCGCGCAACTCCGCCTCGGGTCCAATCAGGTGAACCCGCACCGGCAGAGCGCGACAGGCGAGAATCGCCCCGCGAATCTCCGGCTCAGGAGCTTTGTCGGTACCTACGGCGTCGAGCGCGATGTCGATGAGCATAGGCGCTCAGACTACTTGGCCGCTTCCTTGATGTCCAGGACGGCGTGGCCTTTGTATGCGCCGCACTTGGGGCAGGCGCGGTGGGGCAGCTTCTTTTCGTGACAGTTAGGGCACTCGGAGAGTCCCTTGGCCGTCAAAAAGTCGTGGGCGCGGCGATTGGCGGTCCGGCGGGTCGAGTGGCGCCTTTTCGGATTCGGCATGGTGCAATTCCTTTCGTATCCCGCCCGCGTCTTATCCAATCAGGCCGCAAGCAGCCATGAAAGCCCTTCGGCTTGGCGGAACACCCTCAATCTCTTGGGGTTATCTTCAGGGCTTGATCCGGCCGCGGAGCCCAGACAGCGCTTCCCAGCGGGGGTCGCCCGGACCCTCTTCGCAGGTACACGCCTGACTGTTGCGATTCTCACCGCAGCGCGGGCAAAGTCCCTTGCAGTCGGGCTTGCAAAGCGTTCTGACCGGCAGGGACAAAAGCACCTGCTCGCGCAGCACATCCTCAAGCAACAGACTGTCCTTTAGATAATAACCGATTTCGGTCTCCGGCGCCGTAATCGAGCGTTCCGCGGCCTCTGAATCGGCCGTCGCGGGGCGGAAGATCAGGTCGAAATCTGCGTCGAGCGGAATCTCGACCGGCTCAACGCAGCGCGCGCAAGGAACCTCGAATCTGCCCGCAAACTTCCCCCGCAGCCGGATGTCGGCCACAATGTCACGGGGCCCGCGATGCTCGTGCAGCACCTCGGCCCGCCCGGAGGTGGCCAGCACTCCGATCTGCCCGGCTTCGTCGCCAAGATCGACCACTCCCGGAGCCAGTTCCAGGTCAAAGTCGATCGGCTCCCGCTCCAGTTCGCTTATCTTGAATTCCATAGTATGAGCCTAAAGCATATTCCGGGCAGGCGCGGAGAAATTCCGGATCGCGTGTTTGTTTGCAGGGTACGGGCGGTGGCTGGCAGGTCATTGCTCTAGCCCATTCATCCGGCAAGATCGACGTGGACTTCAGCCCCCGAGGATCGGCTGCCTGGATGAGGGTAGTTTGGCGAGGGGTGCGCGGCACAGCTCAAGTTTCGCCATTTCAGGCCGACGACTTATTCGGGCCGCGGGTTACAAAAGTCCCAAAATTCTTTTCGATCGGCGCAACTAATCCTCGAAACCCGGTTCAGTGCCTTTATCTAGCCGAACATCGAGCGCAGTTCTACGCCTCAAGCTCCAAGATCAATGGCTCGAACCCGAGCCCGCCAACCAGGAGGACTTTTAATGAAAAAGACTTCTTTTGCTCTGGTTTCCCTGGTGTTCGCCGCGCCGCTTTTTGCGAGCGTGGGCGAGCATCTCATTCCGGCCGGCTCGCTTATACAGTGCACCGTTGCGGAGCCGAGAATCTCCTCAAAGACCACCGCCGTAGGCGATCCGGTGCTGTGCCAGGTGGGTCATGCCGAACGCTACGGACGCTCCGTTCTGCCCCAGGACAGCTACCTGGTGGGCCGCTTCGAGGATTACAAGGATCCAGGCCACTTTGTGGGCAAGGGCTGGATGGAGCTGAAGTTCGACCGCATGGTGATCGAGCCCGACACCGTGATCCCGGTGGATGCGCGGGTGGTCGATGTGCCGGGCTATAAGGTGGACAACCAGGGACGCATCCTGGGCAAGGGCCATGAGACGCGCGATATTGTGACCTGGTCGATTCCGATTCTGTGGCCCATCGACCTGCTGATGCTGCCCATGCGCGGACCCCGGCCCACGCTGAAGGAAGAGACGCGGCTGACGCTGAAAGTGATGGACGATCTGGGGGTGCCCGCGACGGAACCGATGCAGCGTGATCCCTACGGTCTGATCCCGCGGTCGCCGATCAGCGAAAATGACGTGCCGCCCCCGCCGAATCAGTATCAGGACCAGGGTCAATATCAGGCCCCGGCCGCGGAACCGGCGGCCGAGAATTACCCACAGCCCGTGCCGGTTGCCCCGCCCCCGCCGGCCTACTACGGGTATGTCGCTCCACCACCGCCGGTTTACTACGGTTACGTTGCGCCCCCAATTGTGGGTTACTCGTACGGCGTGGCGCTGGGTCCGCGTTACGCATACGGTGCGCCCCTGGCCCGGCCTTATGCTTACCGGGTAGCTCCAGGCGCCCGGTATGGGTATGGCGCGCCAGGCGCACGATACGCGTATGGCGGCGGGGCGCAGAGGGCCGGGCAGGCAATGAGGGCGCCCGGCCGCATGGCGGGAATGCGCGGCGGAGTGGCCATCCGCTCATTTGGCCGCTGACGCACTGCGCTGGCGCTTTCCTGCCACTCCGGCCCGCCCCCCAGACGGGCCGGAGCTATCTGGCTCCCGAAGCCGGCCCATGCAGATAGCGCGCCGCAAAGTCCAGGAAGAACGGCCAGTTCGGCCCCGGCGTGTGGCCGAACTGATGCTGCCGGAAGGCGAGATCGCCTTGAAGGAGGCCGGTCTGCATGGGCGGAAATACGGTTGTCCCGAGATCCTTTTTGCCTAGAAGGCGATAGACGGGACCGGCCCCCACCGCGCCCAGGAACTCACCCATGGAGTCGGCCCATTCGTCACCGGCGGTATTGGAACCGACGCCGATAAAAACCGGCCGCGGCGCGCAGAGCGCAATCAGCTCATGGGCATCCACCGGCAGGTCGCCAGTGGTGAGCGGACCCGCATATTTGATGAAGTTTCCCGCCATCCAATAGTAGAAAGTCGGCGCGGCGGCCAGGTTTTCAAGCTGCTCGCCGTAGATGTGCCGGTAAAGCTTGTCACCGCCGGTACCGGCCGAGCTGATGTAGGCCACGGCGAAGCGCGGATCGTAAGCCATGGCCACCAGCGCCGTCTTTCCAAACCGCGAATGCCCCATGACGCCCACCTGCTTGGCGTCGACTGCCTTGTCGGTTTCAAAGTAGTCCAGCGCCCGGCTGGCGCCCCAGGCCCAGGCGCGCAGCGTGCCCCAGTCCTCTGGACTGCGCGGCTGGCCTTTGTTAACCAGGCCGATGATGCCCGCGTTGAGCCCTGCGCCGTCGTCGGCCTGAAAGCTGGTGGGCAGCAGGATCGCGTAACCCCACCCCCTGGCCAGCACCTGCTGCTGCCAGCTCGGTCCCGTGTTGCCGGGACCGCCGGGCATCATCTCGGCAATGCTCGTGGCGATGGCCGCCATGAACTCCGGGCTGAAGGCCAGCTCCATGATTACCGGAACGGGGCCGGCGGCGTTGGCCGGGGTGGTGAGCACTAGGTCGATATTCACCGCGATCCGCGGGTCGGCCGAGTTGTCCACGCGGCCTGCCAGCCGCTTGGTGACCACCGGCACTCCGCCGATGGTTTGATGAGTTGTGCTGGTCACCTCCCAGGTGACCCTGGGCGCGTTTGCGGGCACGCGGCCCAGAATCTCGCGATCGAAATCCTCGACGATCTCGGGCCGACGCCTGGTCCACCAGAGTTTGGCCGAGGTGACGCGCTTGCCGTTCTTGAGCAGCAGCGGGTCAGGCAGCGTGGGATAGGGATTTGCCTTGGACTCGTCGTAGTTGACGGCATTGGGCGATTTGGGGTCGTGGCTGGCGGCGGGCCGCAACTGCTTGATGCCCAACAGGTCCATCATCCGCTGGTGGTCCTTGATGGCCGCCTCGCGGGCCGCAAGCTGTTCCGGCGTAGGCGCGGGAGGGGCTTGCGCCGCCCCCGGCGCGTGCAGGTAGCGGCCGGCAAAGGCGAGGAAGGTGGGCCAGTTCGGCGCCGGCGTGTGCCCGCCGCTGTGCTGGCGGAAGGCCACGTCTCCGTCGATCAGCGAAGTTTCAATGGGCGGAAACTCCGTCGTCCCCAGGTCCCGCTTGCCCAGAAGCCGATAGACCGGCCCCGCGCCCGCAGCCGCCAGGAACATTCCCTTGGCGTCGACCCATCCGTCCCCCTTGGTGGCGCCGCCGGAGATGAATACCGGCCGCGGCGCGCAGAGGGCTATGAGCTCGTGCGCGTCTACGGGCATGTCGCCGACGTTGAGCGGCCCCGCATACTTGAGGAAGTTGCCCGCCATCCAGTGGTACTCGCTGGTGGCGGCCATGTTGCCCACCTGCTCGCCGAAGATGTGCCGGTAGAGCTTGGCGCCGCCCTCGCCCGAGGAGCTGATATAGGCAATGGCAAAGCGCGGTTCATAGGCCATGGCCACCAGCGCGGCCTTGCCGTAGCGGGAGTGGCCCTCAATGCCCACCTGCCGCGCGTCCACTGCCTTGTCGGTCTCAAAATAGTCGAGGGCCCGGCTCGCGCCCCAGGCCCAGGCCCGCAGCGCGCCCCAGTCGTCCGGCTGGCGCGGCTGGCCCTTGTTGGCCAGGCCGATGATGCCCTCGGTGAGCCCGGCTCCGTTGTCGGCCTGGAAGCTGGTGGGCACGTAGCTCCGCATAACCCCAGCCTTTGGCCAGCACCTGCTGCTGCCAGGTCGGCCCCTGATTTGCGAGCGCCTCCGGCAGCCATCTGCGGAAATCGCTTCGCCATTGCCGCCATAAACTCGCGGCTGAATCCGAATTCCATGATCACCGGAACCGGCCCGGTTGCGTTGGCCGGCGTGGTCAGAGTCAGATCGATGTCCACCTTGATCGCAGGATCGGCCGAGTTGTCCACGTGACCCACAAGCCTTTTGGTCACCACCGGCACATCGCCGTTCTTTTCCTGGGTGGTGCTGACCACCTCCCAAGTGACCTTGGGCAGATTGGCGGGCATGCGGCCCAGAATCTCGCGATCAAAATCTTCTAGAATCTCCGGTCGGCGCCGGGTCCACCAGATCTGGGCCGAAGTCACCCGCTTGCCGTTCTTGAGCAGCAGCGGATCGGGCAGGTTGGGGTAGACATTGGCCTTCGACTCGTCGTAGTTGGCCGCGTTGGGCGAATTGGCGTCTCCGCTGGCCCCGCCCCTCAGGGTCTTGATGCCGAGCAGGTCCATCATGCGCTGGTGGTCCTTTTCCGACGCTGCCTGCATGGCCAACTGCTCCGGAGTGGGCGCAGGGCGCGCCGGAGCTGCCTGAGCCGGCGCAGCGGCGGGCGCTGCCTGCGCTGCCAGTTTCGAGCTGCCCGGGCCGGCCAGAAAAGCCAGCGCCAGAGCAGGCAGAACGAGAGGAACAACCAACCGCGGCATAGTCCGCAAAATCGCCATGGCAAAACCTCATTTCCATCGCATCCCCCGAGGCGGAGAGCGAAGCGGCCCAAGAATATCGATTCACTCCGATTTGGGCAAGAGCCGCTTTACGGCCCGGCGGCCCCGTGCCCTGAAAACCGTGGCAGACGGAACTGTCTTCCGCTCCACCTGCCGTACGAAAGTACTCAAGCTCAGCCGGATTCCGCCGATAAAACCATCGGATCGCCCAAGAAAGGGTTACCGGCATGCAGTGGTTACGCAATCTCCCTGTCTCCCGCAAGTTCATCTTCGCCTTCGGCATCGTTTGCGGCCTCTGCATCGTGCAGGGGGCCTACAGCTATTTCACCTTTCACGGCATTGCGGCGCAGAGCGCGGAAGTCAGCGGGAGCCATCTTCCTTCCCTGATCTCCATTGGCGACATCCGCAACGGCGTCAGTGTCGAGCGGCGGGAGGATCTGGAGATGATGCTGTGCGCAGAGCCGGCATGTACCGCGGAACACGCCGCGCAGGCGTCAGAAGGCTATTGCGGACTACCAGGAGCGCATTGAAGGAGATGGAACCGCTGGCGGCGCCTGCCGAGCGCAATTATTACCTGACCTTGATGGCGTCCATCAAGAGTATCAGGACTCCAGCGACCGGGGCATCGCTCTGCTGGCCGCGGGCAAGGCAGGCGATGCGCTGGACCTGCTCTCCTCGGACGCCACGATAGACTGGCTGAACGAGGCGCTGACGGCAACCAACAATGGAGTTCAACTCCACGCCAAGATCGGCACGGAAACCGCCGAGGGCGCCACCGGCGTCGAGCCAACCACGCCATCTGGATCAACCTGGGAGTCACGCTGCTGATGTTGCTGCTGTGCGCGCTGACCGGCATGATTCTTACCCGCGAGATCGCGCCGCGCTCAACAGGCTCAAGAACGCCGTTGAAGCCATGGCGGCCAAGGACCTGACGGCGAGCATCCGCGTAACGGGCACCGATGAGATCGGCCAACTGGGCGAGGCGTTCAACAGCAGCGTGGCTTCGATGCGCGAGGTTCTCCAGTCGGTGGCCCAGGGTGCGGAGACGCTCTCGGCGGCCACCACCGAGATCAGCGCCCGTTCCGTCGCAGAGCGCCGGCAACGCCCGCACCCAGTCCAGCAAGACCAACCAGATTGCCGCCGCGGCGCAGGAGATGACGGCGACCATCGGCGAGATCAGCCACAACGCCGAGAACGCGGCCACGGCCAGCCGCGACTCGGCCGAAACCGCCAACCAGGGCGGCGCGGTGATGCAGGCCGCGGCCGTGACCATGGAGAAGATTGCCGCCGCCACCAGCTCGGTCTCCGACAAGATGACCTCGCTGGCCCATCGCTCCGAGGAGATCGGCAAGGTGGTCAACGTGATTCAGGAGATCAGCGAGCAGACCAACCTGCTGGCCCTGAATGCGGCCATCGAAGCGGCCCGCGCCGGAGAGCATGGACGCGGATTCGCCGTGGTGGCCGGCGAAGTGCGGCGCCTGGCCGAGCGCACCAAGAGCGCCACCGAGGAGATCGCCGGCACCATCCGCAGCATCCAGGAAGAGACCCGCGAGACCCTCGAGGTGATGCACGAGAGCCGCGAAGCCGTGGAAAGCGGCATGGAAGAAACCGTCGCGCGCACGGCAGAGCCTGGAGGCCATTATCGAGTCCTCAAAGCAGGTGGAGCACCAGATTCACCTGATCGCCACCGCGGCCACCGAGCAGACCTCCGCCTCGAGCGAAATCTCCGAGTCCGCGGGGCAGATTTCGCAGTTGTCGATCGAGACCGCGCAGGGCGCCGAAGAGGCTGTCGAAGCCCTGAAGAACCTGGCCTCGCTGGCCAGCGACCTGGACGGCATGATCCGCCAGTTCAGCCTCGAAGAAGAACGGCAGACGGGAGTAAAACTCGGCGGCCACGCGCAGCCGGCGCGGCAGCGCACTTTGCGGCCCGCGCATTCGTAGGCTGTATCTGAAGCCGCTCAGAAGATCAAGCCAGGCGGATGCCCAGATCTGCGGCCCCGGCGACCACTCTCCATTCCGTCGCCGGGGCCCCCGCCTGCCCACACCCATGCTGTGTCCAATCACCGCTGCTATGGTAGCCTCGCCTTAAGGACCCATCGCCGCACTCCGGTGATACCCATTGCGGCAAATCCGCATCGAATCCTGGGAGAGACACTCGCATGAGCGTCAAGTATGACCTGGTCGTGATCGGTTCCGGGCCCGCCGGTCAACGAGCTGCCGTGGCCGCGTCAAAGATGAACAAGCGCGTGGCCGTCGTGGAGGCCCGCACAGTCGTGGGCGGCGTCTGCATCAACACCGGCACCATCCCTTCCAAGACCATGCGCGAGGCCGTCCTTCATCTCTCCGGCTACAACTACCGCTCAATCTATGGAGTCAATTACCGGGTGAAAGAAAAGATCACCATGGCGGACCTGGCGTTCCGGGTCCAGGCGGTGATCAAGACCGAGGTCGACGTGACCGAGGCGCAGCTTTCGCGCAACGGCATCGAAGTAGTGCACGGCATCGCCAGTTTCATCGACCCGCGCCAGGTGCACGTGAAGGGCCCGCAGACTGAAACCACGCTTGAATCCGACCGCATCATCATCGCCGTCGGCACCAAGCCCGCCAGCTCGCCCAAGGTGCCGGTGAACGGCAGCACCATCGTCAACAGCGACCAGATTCTCGGGCTTCAGGCCCTGCCCCGCTCCCTGATCGTGGTCGGCGGCGGCGTTGTGGGGGTGGAATATACCTGCATGTTCGCGGTTCTCGGCGTGCGCGTGACGCTCATCGAAAAGCGCGACCGCCTGCTCGAATTCGCCGACCGCGAGATCATCGAGGCTCTCAGCTACCACCTGCGCGACGCCCGCGTAACCCTGCGCCTCGGCGAAGAGGTGGAGAGCGTTGAAGGGTTGCCGCCCAACACCGTGGTCGCCAACCTGGAGAGCAAGAAGCGTGTCTCCGGCGACGCTCTGCTCTACGCGGTGGGGCGCCAGGGCAATGTTGACGACCTCAATCTTGCCGCCGCCGGCCTGGAGGCCGACAATCGCGGCCGCATCGCCGTCGACGAGCACTACCAGACCAAGGTCGAACACATCTTCGCGGTCGGCGACGTGGTCGGCTTTCCCTCCCTGGCCTCGGTCTCAATGGAGCAGGGCCGCATCGCCGCCGCCCGCGCTTTCAACGACCGCGCCGCTACTTCAAATCCCGGCTTTTATCCCTACGGCATTTACACCATCCCCGAGATCAGCTTCATAGGCAAAACAGAGGAGCAGTTGACCGGCGAGGACGTCCCCTACGAGGTAGGCATGGCCTACTACCGCGAAGTAGCCCGCGGCCAGATTCGCGGCGACACCACGGGAAGGCTGAAGCTCATCTTCCATCGCGAAACCCGCAAAGTGCTGGGCGTGCACATCATCGGCGAGGGCGCCACCGAGCTGGTCCACATCGGCCAGGCGGTGATGATCCTGGGCGGAACGGTGGACTACTTCATCGACACCGTCTTCAACTACCCCACGCTTGCGGAATGTTACAAAGTAGCCGCTTTCAACGGCCTGGGGCGCCTGCGCCGCTACCAGGCGGACTCTTGAGTCATGAGGATGCTGCAACGAAAGAGCTGGGAGCTGAAAGCTCGGAGGGCCAACCATGACCACTGCCATCGGCATCGTGATTACCGACCACATTGTGGCCGGCAGGCTTGAGGACAATCGCCTCATCGCCAAGCCGCTGCGCTACCCCAGCGACCCCGCCGACCCCACCGACCCTATTGACGCGCTCAGCGCTATCCCCGCCAACGAACTGGTGGAGCTGATGGCCGGTCAGATCGCCTTCCTGGCTAAAGGCGAACAGCGCCCGCCGGACGCCATCGGCGTCGCCGTGCCCGGCATCATCAGCCGCGGCGTCGTGGAAGACTCGCCCAACCTGACTCAGATCAAGGGAATGCGGCTGGGGGAACAGTTGGCCAAGGAACTCGACGCCCGCGGCATCGCCGCGCCGGTGCACATTTCCAACGACGCCGACGCCATCGCTGCCGGCGTAGCCGCCACGCACGGCCGGCTGGAGAAGCTCACCCGCGTCTGGACCATCGGCAACGGGATTGGTTACGGCCGCTGGCCCTACGTGGATGGCGTCTGGGAGGGCGGCCACATCACTGTCACACTCGACGCTAAAGAGCGCTACTGCGGCTGTGGCGGCGTGGGCCATCTGGAAGGCATCATGGGCTACCGGGCCATGCGCATGCGCTTCCTCGACCTGGAGCCGGAGGAGGTATTTGCCCAGGCCAAGCAGGGCGACCAGCGCTGCCGCGAGTTTGTCGACCTCTGGCACCGCGCCCTGGCCGCCGCCACTGCTTCCTTCATCCACCTCGCCGGCCCCGGCCGCTTCTACTTTACCGGCCACAATGTGGGATTCGTCGAGCTGCCGAGGTTGCGCGCTCACATCGAATCCATGGTCAAGATGACCCAACTGCAGAGCTTCTCGCTGGAAATTCTGCCCGAGGACGACGAAATCGCCCTGCTCGGCGCCGGCGTATCGGCACTGCGCGCACTGACGCCGTGAACAGCAACAAGCTTGAGCGGGGTGGACCAAGGTCTCGATTTTGAGACCTGGGAGGGGAGTATCCCGACCCATCGCTCCCCTGATCTCTGATCTCAGAATCTCCGCAGGTAGGTCCGCGACAGGCGGTCGTGCCAGGTGAGGCGGTCTTCGTCGAAGATGGCCCAGACGATTCCCAGCCCTACCGGCAGCAGGGACAAGAGCAGGGCCAACAGCCGGCCGCACCTTTGCGTCCGGGTGGGACTTTGGCCGTCGAAGGTGCACAGCGAGATGTAGGCGTATCTGGCGCCCGGCGTTCCCTTGGCCAGGAAGGCGAAGAGCGCCTGGTAGAGCGCGCCGACAACCAGCAGCGCCACCGCCCCGCCCACTTCGATCTCGCGCAGCGGAGGCAGTTCATTCAGGTTGACCGCGGCTACCATGGCAGCCGCCAGAAACGCACCCACGATCAGCGCGCCATTCACCATCGCGGCCATCAGCCGCAGGTTCAGCGGCGCCAGGTCCATGGCCGGAACCTCGCCCAGAGCATCGGCGGTGCGCGGCGGTTCTTCCCGGGACTCAAGCGTAGATTCATCAGGAAATTCACGCTGCGGTTGCGCGGCCAGCTCGATGCCCGACCACTCCGGAGCTGTCCAGGCGGGCGCTGAAGTCTCCTCCATGGCGTCGCTGGCCGCGGGCCCGATGGAGATGGCGCCGGGGTCAACTTCGAAGATGCTCAACTGAACACTGGAAGCCGCAAACGGTCCTTCAGCGCGCCGCGGACGCACCTTGCGCGTAGCCACAAGCTCACGGGGAAACTCGATCAGGTTGGCATGAATCGGCTGTGCCGGTTCCACAACTTTAATCGCTTCGCCGCCCGGCGAATCCAAGGCAGGTTGCTCTTTCTCTTTCAAGTCGTTCATGTCCACCTCAAAAAAGTCATTACCGTAAGTTGTGCGGGCCCCCGCAGGCTCCGGCTGCCGCACCGGCATATCCGGCTCCCAGCGAATCTGAAACGACTGCCTGCCGGAAGTCTGGCTTTCAGCGGTCCGGCCTTCCGGGGCCTCGAGCGCAGTCAGTGCATCCTGAGAGGCCGCCCCGGCCACCGGATCCGATTGCCTTGCCTGCAGCTCCCAGGAGGGCTCGGCGGCCGAGGCCGCTTCCAGCCCGGCCAGCACGGATTCCGCGGCGGCCTGGGCCTCAAGCGCAGCCCTGGACGCAGCCTCAGCCGCGCGCACGGCGGCGCGAGCCTCGCCGGCCAGCAGCTCGCTGTAGCTGGGTGCATTGGCATAGCGCGCGGCTACCCGCGCCGCGGCAGCCGCGGCACGGCTGCTGGCGCTGTGGTGCCCCTCAGAGAGCGCTTCCGCCGGCGCCGCCAGCGGAGACGCCTTGCGGAATTTGTGCGCGGCAATGCGCCGGTTGATCTCCTGCTTCCACGAGGGTGAAAGTGCGGCCTGGTTTGGCAATGTGCTCAAGGTTCCTGTATCCCTTCCAACACGGCTGCTGGCCGGCTTGCGCACCACGCCGCTGTTCCAGTCCGCACTGAGGCCCTTAAAGAGAACCAGGGCTTCGCGGACAAGGCTTTCAATCGAAAAAAGGAAGTGCGCGGTAAAACGCGGGAACGGTCCGGATCGTACGATCGGTGACCGGTAAGATGAACCCGAGTTTTCCTGCTGCCAGAGCTGCGTGGAGCGCGTCCCATCCAAGGTTGCCCGGTTTTGCTATGCTGAGCCTTGCACCGGTCTTGGGTTCTGGGATGCGTCCTCGTAACTTAGTAATTATCACGCTGTTTGGCCTCTGTCACCTGCAACTTTCGGGGCAGGCGTTGACCAATGCGTTACCTTTGGCCGCGCCAGGCCAAGCTGGTATTATTGCGCCTCCCTCTGACAATTCGGCTGAGCAACTTTCCCGGTCGTCACTTCCTGACGACCCGGGTCAGGAGATTCTCCCCGTCGCCGAGCCTGAGCCCGGGCCCGCCAGCGGAGTTCCCGTGCAACTGGATGCAGATCACCAGTCGCGGGTGGGAGACGTGCTCACCCTCGACGGGCATGTAGTGGTGCACTACCGCGACTACATTCTCCGCGCCGACAAGGTTGTCTATCACCAGTCCACATCGGTACTCGAGGCTGACGGCCACCTGCAGGTGACCGGCGGCCCCAACGGCGTGCTCATCAACGCCTCCCACGGCGACATGCGCCTGAACATGCACACCGCCCGCTTTTACAACGTGAGCGGGTCGCAGGGAATCCACTCCGGGGGCCGCAGCGCCGTCTACTCCACATCCACCCCGTTCCAGTTCACTGCCCGGGTTCTTCTGCAGACTGGCGACGACAGTTACCGGCTCATCGACGGCACCATGACTAACTGCAGCTTTCCCAGGCCCGACTGGCGGATCATCTCCCGGGCCATCAATCTGGAAAACGGCGATGCTTCAACGGCCAACTCCTTCTTCGAGTTTCTCGGCATGCCGGTGTTTTATTTTCCCTACCTTCGCCATCCGGTTGACGAGACCGGCCGCGAGAGCGGGCTGCTGATTCCTGTTCTCAGCAACTCATCGATCAAAGGATTCATTCTCGGCGAACAGGTGTACTGGGTGATCAACCGGAGCATGGACATGGTGGTCGGCGCGGAATTCTACAGCAAGCGCGGCTGGGCGCCTAATGGCGACTTCCGCTACAAGGGCCGGGACCTTGACCACCTGATCGTGCGCTGGAATGCCCTGCTGGACCGGGGCGTGGAACAGGAGGTGGGGAACACGATCGCTGCCGCGGCCGAGCGGCCCGCCGGCATGGCCGCCAGACGAGGCCCAGGGCAGATTTCAGCTCAGCCCGCCGATCTCATCCCCGGCCCGGTCGGCTATGAGAAGGTGAACCAGGGCGGAGTGGACGTGGTGGCCGAGGGCCGCAAGGACTTCACGCGCAGAACCTATGCCGCCGGCACCATGGAATATCTTTCCAGCTACATGTACCGGCTGGTCTTCAACGACAACTTCTCACAGGCCATCAGCTCCCAGGTAGCCAGCGACGTGGGTCTCACTCACGCCCGCAACGGATTCATCCCGTCGGTTTCGCTGGACCGCTTCGAGACCTTCGCCAGCTCATCCCGGGGCGACGAGGCCAGGATTCTCCACCTGCCCAGCGTGCGCTACGACGTTCTAGACAAGCCGCTGAGCGACTCGCCTGCCTACTGGGGGTTGGGCTCCTCGATCAGCTACCTTACCCGCTCAGAGCCGCGTTTCCACGCCCGCAACGTGGGCCGCTTCGACTTCTACCCTCATCTTTCCCTGCCCTTAGCAGCCGGCGGCTGGAGCGTGGTTCCCGAGGCCGCGTTCCGCGACACCGTGTATACCATCAGCCAGACCCCCGATCTTGCCGATTTGCGCCACGGCGTCCCTACCATCAGCCACGATGCCCTCAACCGCATCGATGTCGAGGCATCGGTGGACATCCGGCCGCCGGCCCTGGAGCGCGACTTTGTTCTGGCCCGCTGGAACCGCGTGATGCGCCATGTAATCGAACCTGAGTTGACCTACAGGTATGTGGGCGGCATCGGCACGCAGGCCCAGAATGTGCTGCTGGTTGACACCGCCGACATTGCCACCAACACCAACGAAGCCGGCTTCTCGCTCACCCAGCGCCTCTATCTGCGCCCCAGAAACGCGCAGCCCTGCGATAGTTCCGAGACCAGCGGCGAGTGCCCGGCCCAGCCGCGGGAGTGGGCCAGTTGGCAGATCGCCCAGAATGTCTTTATCGATTCCAACTTCGGCGGCGCGCTCATCACCGGCCGGCGCAACGTCTTCGATTCCACTCTGGATATGAGCGGCGTAGCCTTCCTTACTTCGCCGCGGAACCTGTCGCCCATCACCTCGCGCCTGCGCTTTGAGGCCATCGACAATCTGCGCGTACAGTGGGACCTGGATTACGACCCCAGGCAAGGGCAACTGAACTCCGATAACCTGTATGCCGGCTACAGCTGGGGCCGCACCACCGTAGGCGTTGGCCATGCCCTGCTGAACGCCCCGGACGAAAGCCGCGGCGCCGCCTCCACCATCAAGAGCCAGCAGTTGCAACCCTTTCTAACCATCGGCAAGCCCAGCGGCGGCGGCTTCAACCTGGCGGCCAACGGCGGCTACGACTTCGTGCTTGGGCAGGTGCAATACGCCGGCATCCAAGCCAACTATAACTGGGACTGCTGCGGGCTCACGGTCGGATACCGCCGCTTCCAGCTTGGGTCAGTCCGCGACGAAACCCAGTATCTCTACAGTTTCACCCTGGCGAACTTCGGCTCGGTGGGCGACATCCGCCGCTCCAACTCGATCTTCCGCGACCCCGCCCTGCCGCCGGCCTATTGAAGCCTTCCCGGTTGCCTTTCCCCTGCTCCCGCGTCAACACACTATCGCCGGGAAAATCATCTCCTCCGCCGAGGCCGCAATCCCTCCGCTGGAGTATCCTTTCCTGAGAGGAATTCACATTGTCGCATTTTCGGTTTCTGGCGGTTTTGCTGGCGCTTAGCCTGACCGCGGGCTGCAAAGCCCAAACTCCATCGCAAGGTTCATTTGACCCCGCGCTCGACCGGCGCATCGAGGTCACGGTTCGTTCCGAGTTCGGCCTGCCGCCGGACTACGGCGTGGCGATCGGCGCCCGCAAGCCCAGCGCGATTACCGGTTATGACACGCTGCCCATCACCCTTTCGCACGGCGACAAGTCACAGGTGGTGGACTTCCTGATCTCCACCGACAGCAAGAAGCTGGCCCGTCTTGAATCCTTCGACCTGAGCAAAGACCCCGCCTCGGCCATCGACATCGCCGGCCGCCCCATCCGCGGCAATCCGGCGGCCAAGGTCACCATCATCAACTTCGACGACCTCGAGTGCCCCTACTGCGCGCGCATGCACCAATCGCTGTTTCCGGCTCACTCTTGCGCGCTACAAGGACAAAGTACGGTTCGTCTACAAGGACTTTCCGCTGCCCCCGGATATGCACCCCTGGGCCATGCATGCCTCAGTGGACGCCAACTGCCTGGCCGCGCAGAGCGGCGAGGTCTATTGGACCTACGTGGACTACCTCCATACCCATGTCGACGAGGTGACCGGCGAGGACCGGAATCAGGCCAAGAGCTTTGCAGCGCTGGACCGGATCGCCCGCCAGGAGGCGGTGGTGAGCAAACTCGACACCGCCAAACTCGATGCCTGCCTCGCAAAGCAGGACGAAACCCAGGTAAACGAATCGCTCAAGGAAACCACCGCGCTGGCCCTGGACGGACCGCCGGCTCTCTTTGTGAATGGCGAGCGGATAAATGGCGCCGTGCCCGAGGAGCAGGTTTGGATGGCCATCGACCGCGCCCTGGCCGCTGCCGGCGAACAGCCTCCCGCGGCGCCGCCGGCCACGCTGCCCGCCACGCCGCAGCCATCGGGATGCCGCTAAACCCGGAACCGGTCATGGCGGCGCAGCTAACTAGGCGCCGGCCATGCTATCCCAGAACCGGCCTTGTGGATATATCCTTGAGTGCCGGGGCCTTCTGGGGTCCCGCAGGAGAGACCAGGTTGCAAGTTGAATCGATTGTCCTGGATGCGTTCCCGTGTTGCTTTTCCGATCCTCCTCGGCACAGCCTTGCTGGGGGTTGTCGCCGGGTGCCATCGTCCGCCCTCAGCGGATGTGGTGGCCACGGTAAACGGCAAGGAGATCATGCGGCCCGAACTGGACCGCAATTACCAGGCCAGCCTGGGAGACGCCCCGCAGAAACTCTCTCCCCAGGAATCCGACATCCGCCGCCTCACCATCCTCCACCAGATGATCGCGGACGAAATTCATGCTGCAGCGCGCCGCCAAGCTCAACCTGGCCGCGTCAGATGAGGACGTAAACGCCAAGCTCACCGAGATCAAGGCGCCCTACACCCAGGAGGACTTCGACAAGCAGCTCAAGCAGCGCAACATGACTCTCGACGATCTGAAGCGCGACATTCGCCGCTCCCTGACCAGGGACAAGCTGATCAACAAGGAGATCGAGTCGAAGATCAACATAACCGATGCCGAGATCGCCGCGTACTACGCGGCCCACAAGGCGGAGTTCAATCTGATTGAGCCTCAATACCACCTGGCGCAGATCGTAGTGACCAGCGCGCCCTCACAGCAGGCCGGCAACCTGCAGAACAACAAGGCCTCAGGCGATGCCGACGCGAAAAAGAAGATTCAGGTCCTGCACAACCGGCTGGAAAGCGGCGAAGAATTCGGCGCCGTGGCCATGAACTTTTCCGAGGATCCGAATACCGCCTCAAATGGCGGCGACATGGGCTTCGTGGCTGAATCAGGCCTGAAAAGCGACCCGGAAGTCTACGACGCGATCAGCAAGCTCAAGCCGGGTCAGTTCACTGAAGTTCTTCCCATCTATGACAGCGCCGGGCCGGGACACAGAACCCTCGGCTACGCCATCTACAGGCTGATCTCCCGTGACCCGGCCGGGCAGCGCGAATTGAACGACCCCCGCGTCCAGCAGGCGATCCATACCCAGTTGCACAACAACCGCGCCCAGCTCCTGGAGAACGCCTACTTCGAAGTGCTCCAGGACGACGCCAAGGTGAGCAACTACCTTGCCCAGCAGATTCTGAAGGAGGACGCGCACTAGAGCGCGTCCCGCCTTAGAACTTCGCCGCGGTCTTCTCTCCCGAATAGATCAGAGTCTTGTCGGGCACTGCAGCCGGCTCTGCTCCCACTCCGTGCCCGGCGGCCACAATCACCACGTTGAAGGTGTGCCTCGCGGCCATCCCTGCATAACTACCCTGGCGCGCGCCGAAGGTCAGAGTCCGCGCGGCATCGTCCCAGTGAATCGGGATGGCCGTATAAGCGCCTGCGGTGTAGCGATAGCTGTCGCCCTGGTCTTCATAGAGATTGAAGTCGCCATCTTTCCCGGGATAAATGCGCAGCTCAATGGGATCCGCGGCCTGCCCCGCATATTCGATCACCGGGCCCAGCGGCAGGATGGAGCCGGCGCGCACGTCAAGAGGAATGCGATCGAGCGGCGCCGCCGCATTCACATCCGTTCCTCCCGCCGTCCGCTCTCCTGTCCAGAAGTCATACCAGCCGGTCCCGGCAGGCAGATAGACCTGCCGGTTAACAGCGTGCTCCGTCAGCACCGGGCTCACCAGGATCGCCGGACCGAACATGAACTGATCGCCGATCTCCCAGGTGGCGGGATCGCTGCGGAAGTCCATCACCAGCGGCCGTTGAATGGTGTAATCCTCGCTGGTCACCTTCCAGGCCAGCGAATAAACGTAGGGCAGAAGCCGGTAGCGCAGGCGATCGATGGCAAGCAGCGCCGGAAAGACACGGTCGTAGGTCCACAGTTCGTTGTGGTCGCGGTGACCGTGGGTGCGGAAGACCGGGCAGAAGGCTCCATACTCGAACCAGCGCGCATACAGCTCCTGGTAGGCCGGCTGGTTGGCCTCGCCGTTGTACACCTGATGGTAGCCGCCGATGTCGGTGGTCCAGTAGGGGTACCCGGAGAGCGCAAAGTTGAGGCCCGCGGGAAGCTGGTGGCGAAGCGCCCACCAACTGCTGTACACGTCCCCCGACCAGACCGTGGCTCCATTGCGCTGCTGGCCCATGAAGGCCGAACGGGTGAGCAGAAAGACCCGCTTCTCCGGGTTGGCCTGCTTCCAGTGCTCCTGAACATTATCGGTGTGTTCCAGGGGAAAGATATTGGTGTATTCCAGGCCGCTGCCGATGTGCAACTGTTTGTCGCGCAGACTGGCGTCGCCCGAGTGCGGCCAGTTCTCCTCCGGCTCCGAGCTGTCCAGCCAGAAAGCATCCCAACCCTGCGCGAAGAGCTTTCCCACCAGCTGATTCCAGAAAAAATCGCGGGCCGCGGGATTGGTGGGGTCGTAGACCTCCGTTTGATTGATCTCGAAGCCCTGCTTCTCCATCTCCTTCAGGTTCTCGGAGGTCGCATCCATCATGGCCCAAACCGAAATCATGGCGTGAACGTGCTCATCATGCAGGGTCTTGAGTTCGGCGGGCACGTCGGTATAGCCGGAGTTGAACAGCGGATCGCCTTTACCGCCCCGCTGCCACCAGAACCAATCCTGCACAATGGCATCCATGGGAATGTGCCGGGTCCTGTACTGGTTGGCTATGTCGAGAATCTCGGCCTGAGTGTTGTAGCGGTCTTTGGACTGGAAGAACCCATAAGCCCATTGCGGAAACAGCGGAACGTGACCGGTCATGGTCCGGTATTCATGAATGATCCCGTCCATCTCAGGGCCGTAGAGCACGTAGTAATCCACCTGGTCGCCGGCCATCGACTCAAAGTTGAGATCGAGGGGAAAACGGTTGTCCACATAGCTCAAGGAGGCCGTGTTCCAGAGGATTCCGTAACCCTTGCTGGAGAGCAGAAGCGGTATGGCGACATCAGTGTTGTTCTGTCCCAGTTCCACCGTGCTGCCGCGATAGTTGAAGAGCCCGCTCTGGTGTTGGCCGAGGCCGTAGATGGCCTCTGTGGCATCGGGCGAGAAGCGGTCTTCGATGTGGTAGAGCGCAGGCGTCCCCGAGGGCACGTAGGTGCGGGGCAAACCCCCGGACTCGCGCAGCAAGGTCTGCCCGTCGAGCGTCTTGAAGGCCAGACTCCCGGCCCGCGCGAACAGTGAAACCGTCAGGCGGGCCGTGGTCAGCGCGATCAGACCGTTGGACTGGCTGAACTGGAATGGCGCTCCGGGACAGGACTGGGCCTTGTCGAGCATCCAGGGCCGCGCCGCAGTCGAAACCGGCGCACCAGCCGGCCGGGCCACCACATGCACCAGCGAGTCAGTGCAGACGGTTACTTCAAGCACTTCATAGTCGTTGTGCGCGGTCAGGCCCCCCGGCGTTTGCTCCACCTGCATTGCGGCAGGACGGGGAGGGCCCCCGAGGACGGTCTGAGCAGCCGAGCCGGAAGCCAGGGCGGCGATCATCGAAAGGCAAACAAGAACGGACAAATGATGGAAGCAGGAGGAGACAGACTTGACCAAGGTACACCTCGTAAACTGCGGCTGAAGGAAGGTAGAAGAAAAACGGCCCCCGCCGATGGAGGGGGCCGTTGGTGTTGCCGGTTGAGCGGAACCCGCTTACTTCAGGTTGCCGTTGGAATCCATGGTGATGCCGCCCGGCCCCGCATTCTTCTTCTCTTCGTTGGCCTTGCGCGTGCCCATCGCCTTGGTGCGCCAATCCTCCGCGGCGGCAATGTCTGCCTTGACCGCGGCAGCATCGCCGTAGTCCACGTCAGCCTTGCGCCGGTAGATCAGGTTCAGATAGGCCATGGCGTCGTCATAGTTGGCCCGGTTAGCCACCGCCTGGTTGAGATACTGCAAGCCCTCGTCGACCAGCGGACCATTCTCCGCCTTGAGGGGCTCCATGACCTTCTTGGGCGCCTTGACGTTGCCTTCGCCATCGTCGTTGATGCCGGCCGACTGCAGAGCGGTCAGCGTGTTCTGGTGCGCCTCGTCCCAGTCGATCACGCCGATTGTGTAGGCGGCCTCAGGATCCTTCGGATCCACAGCGAGAACCTTCTTCTGCCACTCCTTGGCGTCGTCCAGCTTCTTGATGCTGAAGTAAATGCCCGCAATCTGCTTCATGCTGTTCACATCGGTGGGATCCTTGGCCAGAACCTCCTTGAAGATGTCGATGGCCTGTTGCGCGGTCTTCAGGTTTTCGGCGGTATCCAGGCCGGGCACCACGTTCTGGGCCAACGCGGTGGCCAGATAGGTCTTTGCCATGGGCAGGCTGGGGTCAAGCTGCGTGGCCCTCTGGAAGTGACCGATCGCCTCTTCGTAGTGGGCGCTCTTGTACGCTTCCACTCCCTTGTTCAACTGGTCACGGGCGGCAAGCTGGTTGCACCCGCTCATGGAAAGCACCATGCCGGCAAGGGTAACCGCGAGCGCCGTAATACGTGCGGGTCCATTCATGTTCGTATCCTTCTCCTTCAGGCGAGCGCCTATCGGCGGCACGCCTGGAATCTATCGCAACTGGCCGCGGGCGGGAGCAACCGAAACCAGGATTGAAGAATTGTACTCCTGTTTCCGTCCGGTCTTACAACTTCCGGACGTGGTCGGCAATCCTCAAGAGGAACCGGGAAACTCGATCCATCCCATCCCCCCTCTGCCGGCCAGAATCTTCGGGCCTTCACTCTGATCGGCACCTGCCGCATTGCGGATGCCGACTGCCTTTGCGACTCCCTCTGCAGGGAAGACGCCCGGCTGCGCCCTGCTATTGGCCGGCCTGAATCTTCGGGGTCATCAACCCGATGTGATCCACGTTGGCGGCACGGCCAATATCGATCACTTCGGCAATGTAGGCGAAGTTCAGATTGTCGTCACCCTTGACAAACATGACGCGCTCGGCGCGGTTGGCGTAGATCTCAGTCAGCCTGGGCAGCAAATCGGCCTTGTTCACGTCGGTCTCGTTGATCTTGTACGTCGGTGTCGCGCCGGGACGATACAGGACCTGAACCACGATGGTGCGGTCGTTTGGCTGCTGCTGCTTCTGAGGGTCCTTGGGCGGCTGGGGCACCAGCGCATCCAGACCCTTGGGGGTGACCGGCACGATGACCATGAAGATGATCAACAGCACCAGCAGAACGTCGATCATCGGCGTAACATTGATGTCGGCCATGCTGCCGCCCGACGCCTCCCATTGACATTGCCATGGCTTAAAACTCCTCGTTTACTGCAAAATCGTTAAAGGGACCGCACCACCGCAGAATTACTCGCCGCCTGCGAGGTTGCCTTCCTTCTTCTGCGTCAGCAAGCCCACTTCATCCACGCCGGCGGTGCGCACGTCGTCGATGGCGTCTTCAACCGCCTTGTACTGCGCCCGCGCATCGGCGCGAACATAGATCGTCTTGCCGGGCTTGTCGGCCAGCTTGTCGCGCACCAGCCTGCCGAGCTCGCTGGGAGCAACCTTGTTCTGGCCCAGGAACAAGCCGCCATCGCGAGTGACAGCAACCACAATGGCGTCTTCCTTGTCGGCGTCCGGCATGGCTACGGCGTTGTCCACCTTGGCCATGTCGATGGCAACCTTGTTCTGAAGCATGGGGGTGATGACCATGAAGATGATCAGCAGCACCAGCATCACGTCCACCATCGGGGTGACGTTGATGTTGGAGTTGACCTTCTGCCTTCGGTCACGAACCGCAATTCCCATTGTCGGGGCTCCGTGCGTTTGAATTTTTACCGGATCGCTTCCGGCATTGCTCTGAAGAGCCAGCCAGCCCGCGCGAGCGTGGAAACCGGCGGGCAGGAGAGAGTTCAGGCTCTCCCGCCCGCCAGAGCTTCTCGCTCGAACCGACAGCCGCCTCGCTTAGCGCTTGTGGCTCTGCTTGATGAAGTAGTCGATCAGTTCGCTGGAGGAGTTGTCCATCTCCACGTCGAAAGCTTCGACACGTCCGGTGAAGTAGTTGAAGGCCATAACGGCGGGGATGGCCACGAGCAGGCCGAACGCCGTGGTGACCAGGGCTTCAGAAATGCCGCCGGCAACCGCGCCGATGCCCGAGGTCTTCTGGGTGGCGATCTGCTGGAAGGCGTTCAGAATGCCGACGACGGTGCCGAACAGGCCGACGAAGGGAGCCGTTGCGCCGATGGTGGCCAGAACCGCGAGGCCCCTCTTCAGCTTGGCGTGGACGATGGCCTCAGCCCTCTCCAGCGCGCGGCCCGAGCTCGCGATGGTCTCGTCGGTAGCGGTGCCGCCGGAAGCGCGGAACTCCTGCAGACCGGCGGTCACAACCTCGGCCAGGTGGGACTTCTTGTTGCGGTCGGCGATCTTGATCGCTTCTTCGAGCTTGCTGTCCTTCAGGGCGCCGGCAACCTTGGGCGCGAACTCGCGCGACTGCTTGCGGGCGGCAGAGAAGTACAGGTAGCGGTCGATCATGACGGCCAGCGACCAGATCGACTCGATGAAAAGGAGAATGGCCACGCAGCGGGCCAGCCATCCCATGTGTTCCCACAGCCCCATGGGGCTGAAGCTGACCGTCTGCTCTTCCTGGAAAAGTGCCAGGCTGCTGACCGTGTGCGAAGCGAAGTGTGCGAGTTGAGCGAGAATCACTGAATCGTTCCTCCTAAGGAGTTTCTTGTGAACTGAAGACTACCTTGCGGCGGTTGCTGGGAATGCGGCTCTTTCCGGATTCGCATTCAGGTCAAAAGCAAGGCTCCTTGCTCAAAGACGCAAAGGGAGCCAGAGAGTTTGTCATCCACCCAGAGTGAAGATCACGTTGACCGTGGTCTCCACTTCCACCGGCTCGTTGTTGAGCAGGTAGGGCCTGTAGCGCCAGGTCCTCACGGCATCCAGAGCGGCCTGCTGCAACATGGCCGGCCCGCTGATGACGTGCAGATTCTCAATCGTTCCCGCCTTGGAGATGGTGGCCTGCAGCACCACCGTGCCCGGAACGCGGGCCGCCTTGGCGATCGGCGGATAGATGGGCGTGGTCTTCTGGATCAGCATGCCCACCATGACGCCGGCCGAGATGTTCACCTTCTTGGGCGCGGCGACCTTCACCTTGGGCCCCTTGTTGCCGAACATGCTGCCGGTCACGCCGCTCGCTGCTGCCGCCCAGGCCTTCCATGCCGGCCACGCCAAAGGTGGACGGTGGCGCTTCCTTCTCGGCGACCATCGTGATGTTGTGCGGAATCCGCGTGGGCGCCGTCAACTGGTTGTTCATCATCTCCGACTGCACGTGGACCATGTGCACGGCTTCAGGCGGAGGCGGAGGCGGAGGTGGGGGCGGAGGCGGAGGTGGAGCAAACAGCAGTGTCTGCATCATCGCCCTTCGGCAGCGCCTCGGGATAGATCAGCGGAATCAGGATCAGCAGAACAAGAATGGAACCGTTGATGATGCCGGTGAACATCATCCAACGGCCGCTCTTGGTCTTGATCCTGCCTCCGGATTCAAATGTGGAATCTTCAAACATGGCCAGCCTCGAATCGGGTGTTGGTTACTCCTACTTAGACACCGCGAGAACCACAAATGTTCCCGTACCTGAAAACCGTCCCATAGAAGCGTGTTCACCTTATCAGAACAACGCCTCACCTGCAAAACCTGCTGCAAAACTGGTGCAATTCCCGAAGTCCGGCGCCTTCCACTTTGCCGTGCTCCGCAGCCGGTTGAATCCCCGGCGTCCCGCTCAGGAAAACCTTTGCTCGCAAACCGGTGCGAGCGCCTGCTCAAGACCCCACAAACTGCCTAAACCCTGGCGCGTTTCGCGGCCGGCAGAGCCACCGCCTTGCCCCTCTTCCCGCGCCACTCCTGCCAGGCCACCAGCATCGGCGCGGCCACGGCAATCGACGAATACGTACCGATTAGAATACCCACCACGAGCGCAAATGAAAAGCCCTTCAACACCGGACCGCCAAAGATATAGAGCGAAAGCACGGTCAGGAAGGTAAGGCCCGAGGTGAGCACGGTCCGGCTCAGCGTCTGGTTGATGCTGCGGTTGACCACGTCCGGCAAGGCCTCGCGCCGGCTGAGGCGCAGATTTTCGCGGATGCGGTCGAACACCACGATGGTGTCGTTCATCGAGTAGCCGACCAGGGTGAGGATGGCCGCGATGACGGTCAGGCTGATCTCCTGGCCGGTGAGCGCGAAGGCGCCCACCGTGATCAGCGTGTCGTGGAAGCAGGCCACCACCGCGGCCACGCCGTAGATCAACTGAAAACGGAACCAGAGGTAGACCAGCATGCCGAGCATGGAGTAAAGCGTGGCGCAGCAGGGCCTGTCCTCTCAAGCTGCTTGCCCACCGTGGGGCCGACCACTGCACATCGCGGATGGTGAAGGCGTTGCCATAGTGCGCGTGTAAGGGCATTCTGCAATCTGCTGGCGGCCCGCATCGAGCGAGCTCTCGTTGGTCTGCTCGGGCAGGCTGATGAGCACCTCATTGTTGCTGGCCACATCGTAGTTGACGACGGTGGCGTCCTTGATGCCCGCTGCCGCGGTAGCCTGGCGAATCCTGCCTGATATCGGGTGTCTGGGCAAACTGAACCTGCACCTGCGTGCCGCCGCGGAAGTCCACGCTGAGGGGGACGGGGCTGCGCATCCCGCCGACGGGGTTGGCCCAATGCCAGCCCATCGAGATGATGCCGGCCACGCTGAAGATCATCGAAAAGGCAAGGAAATACCATTTCTTCCCGAGCCAATCCACATTTACGCCGTGAAACAATTCCACTGGTTCTCTCCGCTTCCTGGAGGCTGGAGGCCTATGGGGCTCCAGCGTTCAATGTTTTTCCGCGGCCGGCAGAAATTCCCGAGCCGGCAGCTTTGGTTCCGAATCCTAGATGGACACCATCTCCCCTGGCTTCAATCTGTTCAGGTGGGCCTCGAAGATCACCCGCGAGACATAGACCGCCGTGAAGAGGTTGGCTGCCAGACCGAAGGTCAAGGTGACCGCGAAGCCCTTCACCGGGCCGGTGCCAAACAGGAACAGGATGGCCGCCGAAACGATGGTCGTAACGTGGGTATCGACGATGGTCACCCAGGCATGGGCAAAGCCCTGGTCCACAGCCGCCGAGGGCGCCTTACCCGCCCGCACCTCTTCGCGGATGCGCTCGAAGATCAGCACGTTCGAGTCCACGCCCATGCCGATGGTCAGAATGACTCCGGCGATGCCCGGAAGGGTGAGCGTGGCCCCGGAAAAGTCCCAGGAATCCGAGCAGAATGACCAGGTTCAGGAATAGCGCCAGGTCGGCATTGATGCCCGAGCTCTTGTAATAGATGAGCATGAAGGCCATGACGACCAGCACGCCCACGATGGCCGCCGTAACGCCCTCGCGAATCGAATCGGCGCCCAGGGACGCGCCCACGGTGCGGTCTTCAAGATAATTCAAGGAAGCCGGCAGAGCGCCGGTGCGCAGCATCTTCGAGAGGATTTCAACTTCGTCGGGAGTAAAGCTGCCCTCGATCTCGCCGCTGTCGCGGATGGCGCTCTTGATGTTGGCGACCTCGCGGACGCGCCCGCCCATGACCACGGCCATGCTCTTGCCCACGTTGGCGCTGGTATAGTCGTAGAACCTGTCGCCGGCTTCGTTGGTGAGCGTGAAGCGAACGTCCGCTGAGCCGGTATTCTGATCCACGCCCGGATCGGCGGAGCGAAAGTCGCTGCCGGCCACGACGGAGACGCGTTGCAGCACGTAGACGCTGTCGGCGTCGGAGCCGGTAGCGAGCGCCCCGGAGCCATGCACCATCATCCTCGTCAGCAGGAACCGCGCCGCCCACGCTGGCCAGCGCCGACGCTTCGTCCTGGTAGGGTCCGCCCACCACGGCGTGAATCTCAAGCCGCGCCGTGGACTGGATGATGCTCTTTACCCGGTCAAGATCGCTCACGCCCGGCAGCTCCACCAGAATCTGGTTGGCGCCCAGGCCGTACTCATCGATCTTCGGCTCGCTTACGCCCAGCGAGTCGACGCGGTCGCGAATGGTCTCGATGGCCTGCTGGTCGGTCTTTTCTTCCAGCGCCTTTTCCACCAGCGGCTTCATGGTGAGCGTGAAGCTGGTGTCAGAGCCGCCGCCGGTCAGGTCGTATTCGTTGGAGTACTTGGTGTCCAGCAGGGAGCGCACGGCGCTGGCGTTGGCCGGCGTTGCGCCTTCTACCCGAACTGAGCTTCCGGCTTGGCTGGATCGGGCTTGTACACCTGGGAATAGGTCAGGTTGGCGGTCTTCAGATCCTGCTGAATCCGGGCCACGGCGTTGTCGGTCTCAGCGTTGACCGCTTCTGACACCTCCACCTGCAGGATCAGGTGAACGCCGCCGCGCAGATCCAGGCCCAGGTGAATGCGGCTGCTCATCGCGTCCAACAGGGCCTTGCCGCTCACGCCCGACGGGATCCCGAAGATGCCGTACAGGCAAACCAGCAGTCCCGCCAATAATCAGGGCAACCTTGTTCTTGAGATTCTTCTTCATGGTTCCATTTCTCTAGTTCAAATCGCTAAAAAGTCCGTCCGAGTGTTGAAAAACCCGAAGGCGCCCGCTAAGAGCTCGACGCGTCTTCCTGGGTGGTGACGGAGGCGATCGCGCTCTTGGCTACTTCCAGTTTAAGGTTGTCGGGGGCAACGCGAATGATGATCGAATCGTCCTTGATGGAAAGTATGATGCCGCGGATGCCTCCGGCCGTGGTGACGCGGTCGCCGGTCTTGATGGATCCCAGCATCGCCTGCCACTGTTTTTGCCGCCTCTGTTGCGGACGGATCATTACCAGGTAGAGCACCGGGATCAACAGCAAGGGCAGAAGCACCGTAAGGCCGCCACCGCCTGGTCCACTGGGTCCTGCCAAAAATAATGCAAAACTTGTCGCCACACTCATCCTTTGCTCGCCCTCAAGCCGCAAACTCGCCGCCGTTCAGGGCGCAGGCGCACCTGGCCTTCTGCCGGGCGCCTGAAACGCAGATTTGTCTCCGGGAACGATCAACGGTTATGGCTGTCGGTCCAATCCAGGCCTGGCTCTGGCCAGATACCGGGATGGACGGCCAGATTGCCGCATGACGGGGATAGGATTCCCATCCCATGCACGCAACCATTTCTGGAACCCTACTGCCGTCTGCTTCCTGTTCGACACAGCTTTCCTTTGGCGCTCCTGCGACGGAAACTCGACCGTTCAACCATTGCCCGTTCCGCCCGGCTCCCAAAAGAGTGCCTAGAAAGATAAGATACGCGCGCCCGGTTGCGTGTCAAGGCGCAGCGAGGGCGAATCGGCTTCAGCCCGGGCCCGCCACGCCTTTATAAAGCCCTTACAGGTTGCCTACTCCATCCTTACCTCCTACGGTTTCATCTGGACTCAGAATGCTCTCCGCCCCCGGGCGCACCTGATTCAAAACCCGGCCTGCACGGCGGAAGGCGGGAAGAGGAATCGCCGTGACGTTCGAATTCCATCCTGAGTCGCTCTGGCTGATCCCGATCATCCTGGCCGTGTGGTTCATGCTCTGGATGCTTTGGCATCTGCGCAAGGAGATAAAGAGGTAAGACAGTGGACAGTGAAAAGTGGTCAGCCGGACGAGCCCGATCGAACCATGGAGTCCTTGCCTGAATTGACGACCGCCGTGTGCTGCCTGGTGCTTGCTGAGGGCTTGGAATCTGCCAACTGTTCACTGGTCACTTTCGTCCGGTTCCCAATAGCGCAGTTCCGGACGGGCGCAGCTCAGGCAGAGTCGCTTGCGGTCGGCGCCCCGCGGGTCCGCAATTCCCAGCCGCTCCAAGCCGAGCAAAGCCATGCGCACGCCCAGAATCTGCCCCGCGCACAGATGCCCGTGCGCCGCCTCAGCCCTCCGCAAAAGCTCGTCGATAGATTCCATTTTCGCGTGGTCTTGCTGTCTTGCCGACTTGCTACTTCGCCTTGGCTACGGGGGCGGGGGCCGGCGTCTCCTCGTCGTCGCCCGAGTCCTCCACCAGTACCGCCGAGCCGGGAACAATGTCGAAGCTGACCGCATCCTTGCCGGCGGGATGAAAGGTGATGCGGAGCGGCTGGCGCTGCCAATCCGGCTCTCCACAGGCCGGATCGGAGTGGTTATCCGCGTCGAAAGCCTCCAGCCTCTTGGCCAGCACCGGCTTGCGCGCCGCCACCTGGGCCACCACGGCGTAGAGACTCTTGCCGCTGGCGGTCACTCCGCAGTAGGCTCCGTAGTCGCGAAACCAGCTCACCTGGCTCACGCCGGGGTCGTAGTCGGGCAGCTTGAGCGGCGCCACATGGCCCGTGACCCGGTCCACCAGCAGCCATGGACCGCGCTGCCAGACCCATTGCCCCAGCTTGTCTCCGGAGCCTTGTTTGTCGCCGGGTAAAGCGTCGTTGAGGCGAATCACGCGCCGCACCACGAAGCTGCGGTCAGTTACGTCATGCGCGTCGCCGGTGGTCCACTCTTTCAGAACCCCATCCACCAGGAGCGCGCGAATCTTCAGCGAGGCATCATTGGCTGCGGGATCGGCAATGGCGCCGGCCGGATCGCCGGCCTTCGAGTAGGGCACGTGCCTGACCGCGCCCAGGACCACGCTATGCCCCTTGCGCGGCGCCGCCTGCGCCGCCATGCCCATGGCCAGAATTGCCACCGCGGCTATTGCCGCCATCCTTGCGCTCTTGCCCATCCCCCTTGCTCCTACAACTCTGCTGCCTCCACGGCCCGCGCCACGCGGAAGGCTGTGCCTTCGTTCAGATGGGATGCAAGCACCTGCATGCCCACCGGAAGCCCGGCCCGGGTCGCGCCGCAGGGGACCACCACGCCGCAAATCCCCGCCAGGTTGGCCGTAACCGTATAGATGTCGGCCAGGTACATGGCCAGCGGATCGCCGGTCTTCTCGCCCAGCTTGAAGGGCGCCGTGGGCGCCGTTGGTGTAACGACCGCATCTACCTGGGAAAAAGCGCGCAGATACTCCTCGGCCAAAAGGCGCCGTACCTGCTGGGCCTTCAGATAATAGGCATCGTAGTAGCCCGCCGAAAGCGCATAGGTTCCCAGCAGAATGCGCCTTTTGACCTCGGCGCCAAAACCCTCGTCGCGGGAGTGCGAGTACATCGCGGACAGGGTTTTGGACGCGGGCGACCGGTAGCCGTAGCGCACGCCGTCAAAACGCGCCAGGTTGGCGCTGGCCTCGGCGGTGGCAATCAGGTAATAGGTGGGGACAGCGTAACGGGTGTGGGGCAACGAAACCGGCTTGACAGTGCAGCCGGCCTTCTCAAGCGCGGCAATGCCGTTTTCAATGGCCGCCCGCACCTCAGGGTCGAGCCCCTCGGCGAAGTACTCGGCCGGGACGCCGATGCTTAGGCCTTTCACCGGCTTGTCGCTCTCGGCAGAGTAGTCCGGAACCGGAGCCGGGGAGCTGGTGGCGTCTTTCGGATCGTGGCCCGCAATCACGCCCAGCAGCGTGGCGGCGTCGCGCACGTTGGCGGCAAACGGCCCCACGCGGTCCAGCGAAGAAGCAAAGGCAATCAGCCCGTAGCGCGAGACGCGCCCGTAAGTTGGCAGCACGCCCACCACGCCGCAAAAGCTGGCCGGCTGACGAATCGAGCCGCCGGTGTCGGACCCTAGTGTGGCCACAGCCAGATTCGAAGCTACAGCAGCGGCCGAGCCGCCGCTGGAACCGCCCGGAACCCGCTCAGTGTCTACCGGGTTGCGCACCGGACCGTAGGCCGAATTCTCGTTCGACGAGCCCATGGCAAATTCGTCGCAGTTCAGCTTGCCGAGCAGCACCGCGCCGGCTGCTTCCAACTTCGCGACCGCCGTAGCGTCGTAGGGAGGCCGGTAGCCCTGAAGGATTTTGGAGCCCGCGGTGGCCGGAGCGCCCTTCATCACCAGCACATCCTTGATGCCGACGGGAATTCCGGCCAGCGGGGGGAGTGGATCGCCCTTGGCGGCCGCATCGTCAACGCGCGCGGCCTGGGCAAGAGCGCGCTCCCTGGTAAGGCTCAGATAGATGTTCAGCCGCGGGTTCTTCTTCTCGATCCGCTCATAGTAGCCGGCGGCCAGGTCAACGGCTTTGGTGCGGCCCGAGGCAATTTCGGCGCGCAACCGGGCCAGGGTCCGGGGCTTTTCGACATAGTTTTCCGCGGTGTAGTTTTCCGCTGTTTTGGATTCGCTGGACAATCGAACCTTCCTTATAGAACCTTGATCGCTTCCTGGCCGCCTGCCGGGGGCTGTTCCCGGCCTCGTCCAAGCTCTGTGCCGGACTCCCCGCGGCCTTCGAGGTGGTGAACTCTCCAATTGCAGCGCTTACCGCTCAATTACCTTGGGAACCTTGAAGAAGATCTGGTCGGTTTCCGGCGCCTGGGGCATTACAATCGCGCGATCGAGGGAGGGCAACACCCGGTCGGCGCGCAGTGCGCCGGCGCCTGCTGCATCTCCCAGTTCGCTGACCTGGGCCAGCGGCGCAACGCCCGCCGTATCCAACTCGTTCAATTCGGCCACATAGTCCAAAATGGCATTCAGGTCTTTGAGCATGGGCCCGGTCTCCTCCGGCTTCAGCTCCAGATGAGCCAGCTCAGCCACGCGCTCGACTTCATCCACGGTTACTTTGGCGGTCATTGCCTCGTATTCCCCATCTCCGGCCCACTGGACCCGGCCTGCCTGCGAATTCCGCTGCGGGCGCTCTTCAGAGCGGCGCGAAGATTGCGCTCGAAGATAGTGTATAGCCCGTTCCCCGTTTCGGTTTTCCCTGGCATCCGGCGCGGCCCTCAGTCTACGGTCAGGGTGAGGGAAACCGCATGAGAGATTCCGGTGGAAGACACTGTAACCGGAATCGTATACGTCCCAGTGGGAGTGGCAGAGCCGCCGCCAGTGCCGGTCGAACCCCCGCCCGTTCCTCCGCCTGAGCTGGTGCAACTTGAGACCGTGCCAGCCATCACCGCCAGCAGCACGATGAGCAGCAGGAGTTTCCGGCGCTTTGCTAAAGCCAGAGGTAGCAGCAACAGCCCGCAGGCCAGCGGAAGCATCCGCCATCCGCCCGGGAGGTCCATGCGGGCTGTCCCGGGCTTCCCGGTCGAGATCTCGACGGTCACGTTGCCGGTAGCGCCCGCGCTGACCGTTGTTGCGGTGGGGTTGAACAGGCAAAGTGCATTGGCGGGAAGCGTGCCGCACGTGTAGGTAAAGGATCCCTGGGCTCCGTTGAGCGGGTTGATGGTCACGGTATAGTCGGCGGTCTGGCCGGCGGCTATGGTCATGCTGCTCGAGCCGGAGACCGCGGTGGTGAAATCAAAGCCCATACCTGACAGCGCCACGTTGGCCGGGACAGCTACAGCAGAGGAGCTGACCGTCAATGCGCCTGTCGCCGTCCCGCTGACAGTGGGTTGAAAAGTTACCGCGGCGGCGCAGTTTGCCCCGGCGGCCAGGCTGCCGGTGCAGTTGTTCTGAGTCAGGACGAACGGAGCGTTGACCGCAAGCGCCAGTGAGCCGATGGCATAGCTGCCGTTGTTGGTAATCGTCACCGGCAGCGCCGTGCTTGACTGGCCTACAGCGACAACGGGAAAGGTCAACTGCGCCGGGTCGGCGCCCAGCCCACCGGATACCTGTCCCGCACCGTTGAGCGAGATCGAGACCGGCGCCACGCCAAGGGTCGAGGAGGAGACGATGAGCGTGGCCGAGATGGCTCCGGTGGCTGCCGGGGTGAAAACTACCTGCACCGCGCAACTGCTGCCGGCGTTCAGGGCAGATTCGCAGGTGGTGGCGCCGATGGAGTAGCTGGCCGCGGCCGGGCCCGTGATCTGAAAGCCCACATTGGCCATCGGCGCTCCGCCGGTGTTGCTTATGGTGGATGTTTGCGGCGCGCTGGCGACGCCGGCCAGCTGCGTCGAGAAGGTCAAACTGGAGGGGTTGACGCTGAGCGCAGGAGGCGCGACACCCATGCCGGTGAGAGCTGCCGTCTGCGTGCGCAGAGCATCGGAGACAGTCAGTGTGCCGGATTGGCTGCCTTGCTGGGTGGGTGCGAAGACCACGCTGATGGTGCAGGCCGCGTGCCCGGCCAGTTGCGTTCCGCAGTTGTTCGAGGCCTGAAATGCGCCGCTCGCCGAAATGGCGATTGAGGTCAGCGCCAGGTCTCCTGCGTTGGTCAGCGTGATGGTCTGCGCGGCAGAGAGCTCCCCTGTAGCCGTCGCGGAAAAGCTGAGCGCAGCCGGGCTCAGAGTATCGGTCGGCGCGGCGGCGCCGGTCCCGCTCAGCGCCACCGTCTGGGTTCCGGCTCCATCGGTAAAAGTCAGCGTTCCCGTTGCCGCTCCCGGCTGCGTGGGCGCAAACTCCACCTGCACCTGGCAACTGGAGTTCGCCGCCAGGGTGACGGCGCCGCAGGAATTGCTGGAGATCGTAAATTGAGAAGTAATGGTGACGCCGCTGATGGGCACCGCCGCTGCGCTGCTGTTAGCGGCCTGAACCGGTAGCGGTGCGGACGTGCTTCCCACCGCGACCTGTCCGAAATCCAGGCTGACCGGAGACAGGCTGACCACGCCCGCCGGAGCTCCGGTCCCGGTCAAACCTACAGTCAGTTGCCCGCCATCGACATTGGCGCTGATGACCATCTGGCCGGTGCGGCTGCCTGTCCCGCTGGGCGTAAACGTCACCTGGATGGCGCAACTCGACCCTGCGGCAACGCTTGTGTTCACGCAGTTGCCGGTCTCGCTGAAGTCTCCGCTCATGGAAATAGCAGTCACCGTCAGGGCGATGCTGCCGGTGTTCTGAAGGGTTACCGTCTGGGCACTGCTGGCGGTTCCAAACATCTGGCTGGCAAAGGTAAGCGCGGCGGGGCTGACTGTGGCCGTGGTCAGGCTGGTGCCCGCGGTCCAGAGAGGGGTTTGCCAAATGCCACGGCCGTAGGTCGCCGCCACCAGCACTTGCGATGAAGCGCCTGCCGGAGAAGCGCTGAGCGCAACCACCGGGGCCGCCGGCAGTCCGGTTCCAAACACCGACCAGCATCCGGACTTGGCCAGCGCACAGCTTCCCGCCTGGGTTGTGAAATAAACTCCCTCGTCGGTGGCAATGTAGACCGTATCGGCGCTCTGCGGGTCCACGGCAATGCTGCTGGCAGGGGTCTCGGGAAGATTGGCAGTCAGATCCGTCCAGTGCGCTCCTGCATCGGTGGTGCGGTAGGCCACCTGGATCTCTTCCGATGAGTTTTCGGCTCCCTCGACGGTCACATAAGCAGTATTTCCCGTGGTGTCATGGGGATCGATGAAAATGCTGGAGATGTCCATGCCGAACTTGTTCAGGGAGTTGCTGTCGTTGGCCACCGGGCCCAGGGTCAGATCCTGCCAGACCGGAGAAGTGCTCGAGGCCGGGTTGACGATTGCGCTCAGCACATGGCCGGGCAGGTTCGCGCCGCCGTTGGCGGAGCCGTACATGCCGAGGTAGACCCGCTCACCGCCCGCGGGCAAGGCTATGGCGGCCATGGAGCGAATGAGCGCATCGCCTTTGCACGCGCCGCTGCTGGCCCCGCTGTCAAGAATCGGCGCTGATGGCGTTACTGCCGCTCCAACCGCTTCCATCGGCCGGTCCGCGCCACACCCGGCAGGTTCCGATCAGCAATTGCGTTGGGTCAAGCGGATCCACCAGAAACGGCGCCGGGGTGGGCATTGCGTCACCATCTCCACCCACATCAGCATCGCTGACCACGGGGCTCGAGCCGAAATCCGCCGCCGTGCAGGCCGCGGCTTGCGCGCAGAGGTAGATGGAGACTCCCGCCTGGTTGTTCACATACCAGCTGGCGCTGTCTCTGGGGTCGATGGCCACCGGGCCCCCGTATCCGCCAAGAATCTGCGGCCAGTCCACGGTGGCCGCGCTGCTTTTCACGCCTCCGGTCCCGTTCACTCCCAGGCCGGCCATCATCGTGTAGGGCGTCGTGGTCACCGGAGAAAGGCTGACCACCTCGGCCAGCGAGCCCAGGCTCCCGTTCAGATTCTGGAAGTGGCTGGAGTCTGCCGCGGAACAGACCTGCCCGCTTTCTCCGATGGCGTCGGTCGAGCGCCACAGGCCGCTGTCGTTGCCCAGAAAAACTTCCAGCGGATTGGCGGTGTTCCAGGCCAGGGCGTGCTGAAACTCGCCCACCTGCGCGCTCATGCAGGTGGTGGAGTTGGTGGTGTTGCGCCACACGCATCCCATGGCCAGGCTGCACTTCCACAGATCGTTGGCGCCGGCCAGCAACAGCGTGTCCTGTCCCGCTCCAAACCAGCCGGCACCGCGGCCAGCGCCAGGTTATAGTTGCCGTTGGCGATGGTGGCCGCGCCATCGGACGTGCTGGTCTCGAGAGCCGCCGTGCTCCACTGCTTGGCGAACGCGATGGTCTGGCTGCTGCACGTGCCGGCGCTCACCGCGCACTGATCCTGCCACAGGCCCTGATCCTGGTTGTTCACGTCCACTGTCCAGGCAAAGGTGTCGCCGGTGGACGGATTCACCGCCAGCGCGCCGCGAAAGATGGGGCAGGCGATCGAGCCCGTGCTGCCCGGATTGGTGGGGCAAAGCAGCGCACTCAAGCGGGAGCCGGGCTGCGCGGCCATGCGCGTCCAGGTAATGCCGTCCGTCGACTGGTAGTAGCCGTGGAACCGCACCGCCGCCACAAACAACTTCCGCACCGGGTTCCAAACCACCGATGTCGCCGCATTGCCGTCAGGCGCCGCAAACGCGGCCATCGGACCCTGGACGAAGCTTCCGCTGCCGTCGGTGATGGTGGCCAGATGCCACGTGACGCCGCTGTCGGAGGAGTAATACAACCCCTCGTAGCTGTTACCGGGCCGCTCCGCATTCACCAGCGTGCCTTCGTAGGCCTGCGACACCGCAGCCACCACCAACTGCGGATTGGCCGTGCTCCAGGCGAAGCCCGCAAAGCCCTCGCCAAGAAAGCTGAAGTCCTGTGCGCCCAGGCCCTGCTCGACATCGTTGGTTCGGGAGACCAGGCTCCAGGTGCTTCCGCCGTCGGCCGAGCGCAGAATGCCGCCACCATAATAGGAGTCGAGCACGTCGTTCGGGTCTCCGGTTCCGGCCAGAATCACTCCCGTCCCGCCCGGCTGCACGGTCAGCGCGCCAATGCTGATGGAAGCGTCCGGGACCCCGCCCAGGGCCGCCAGCGTGTCAGTGAGCGGCGAGAAGACCACTGAGGACGGTATGGCCGCGCCCGCATTCTGCGCCTCCCACACCCCTCCCCCGGTTGTTCCCAGATAGAGGCGATTGCCGGTTGAGTCAGAGGGGTCCAGGGCCAGGGCGGTGACGCGTCCTGTAACCAGGCCAAACGCCGGCGTCTGAACGGCCGCCGGACCCAGGGGCTGCCATGCCGCTGTTGCCGCGGTACCGGCTGCTGTCGCGGCCTCGCCTGCAGCCGAGTTGATTCGTACGCCGGTGCGCCTGGCGGCCAAACCATGAGCAGGTGTCCAGCCTCGCTGGGCCAGAAAGCGCCTGGCCTCAATGACACGCGGGGGCAGATTCGCCTGTTGCGTCCTGGTCTTTCCCTCGGGGCCGGAAGCGGCTTGCTGCCCTTTTGCCGGCGGAGCCGCCGGGACAACCAAAACCGACAAAGCCCATGCTGCCAACACGATGGCCCGCTTCAGGGTCACCGCGGCGCCTTCCCGGCGGGTAGGAACACGTGTCTCTACGCCGCCGCTGCGGGCAGGCTTGCGTAACTCCGGTTCAGAGATCAACTTCTTCACACGCGTCCGGAATCCGACTCCGGCTTCCCCTCCCTGTCAACCTCCGAGGGGGATGAGCGCGGAATCCACTGGATTACGCAGTGTGAAACAAGCAGTTTCCAGGATTGAAACTATGGGTCACTAACTATAGAACAACCCGGGCGTATTATAGGCCAACTCAAAAGCAGCGATACAGTGACGACGGGCACTCATGCGCGGACCGCTCCACCCTGGTCCGGATTCAAGGCTCTTACGCGCCGGTCTGGGCTCCTGTGAAGCCGCCGAAGCCGCTGCTTTGAGGGCGAAATGGGCTGAGATGTTGACTTACGAAAGAAGGAAGAGGCATAGCACCCGGTCTTTGGCGGATCTCCTGCGCCAGCCGATCCGCAGGCGCCTGGCCGGTTACGCAGGCCTGAGCGACGGCAGGAAGCTCTCCCGAGGACCCGACGGGAGCAACTGGAGGTATACAGGTGGGTAGCCGAAATAGGAAAGATTAAAATTCGATTAAATAATGGTTGCGCTCAGATGAATTGGTTGGTAGGATACGACCAATCTTGGGCCCAGTTGCGCCGTCGGAAGACGGCATCCGTTGTCACGAAGCAATCTCAAAGGCGATCTTCCCCTGAATGTCGCGTTGAGATTGAGGAGGGACTTACATGGAAAATTCATCGTGGAGACAGTTCAGTAGAACACTGTCAGTGATCCTCTTTGGCGTCCTGGTTTTCGCGGGTGCGACACAGGCGCAGGTTGTGTCCCGTTCCAAAGAGATCGTCGTTGTGACACCAACCAGTTTGCCCACACTTGCGCAAGAGCCTGGAATCGCATTTCAACTGTATTCGGAGGCCGGCGATGGCAGCGCCTACCTCTACATCGAGCAAAACCAGGGTGAACGTCTGCTTGTACTCGATGTTACGGACCCCGCACACGTGAAGATGGTGGGAGCTGTGACTCTTACGGTCCCAGGCCCATTCGAGTTTGTGCGAACAATTGGAAGTTCGGCGTTTCTGATCAGTTTCCGCAACAATCTTGGCGGGGCAGTGCTCGATCTGCGGAAACCGAAGGCCCCCACACTGAAAGCCGTGCCCAACCTGCACGACGTAGGCCGCTCTGAGCCGATTGGCGACTCGGCATTCCTGATTCCGGACGGGGGCAATATGGATAGGCAGGCAGCCCCGCGAGATTATCAGGTTCTGGATACTTCAAACCCTGCCGACCCTTCCTTGCTCTTCACCGTCAAACAGGTGACCAGCAAACTCGAGCGCAATGAAACGGGAACCACATTCCTTCTTGGACACGATGGATTGACAATCATCCGCCGTCCCCAAGTCGAATACAGATACAAATCCGAACAAGGTTACGGCACCTAAGGCTCTGACCGCGTGATTACGTTCCTTGCGGTCGAGTGCTGCGGTCTCCCACCCTAGCGACAAAAACAAAAGCGTCGCGAGGGTGGGGCACCCATCGTTGGTACAACTTCAAGCTGTCAGAGACCTGGGTCCTCTTGCGGGCCGTGAAGGGCGAAGTAAAACGAGGCCGCGGCGGCGGAAGCACCGGGTCGCGGCGGCCCGACCCAGGGGTCCCCCGGCTCCCCGCTGCCCCGGTCGTGCCTTGGCAGAATGCGCGGCGGATGGGGCACCCGGCCGGATTCGACTATCGGGCCGATGACCTGTTCAGGGCTGCAGCGGCGCGTATGAGCGTCTTGAAGGCATCCTCATCTATTTCATCACCCTCATGGAAATCGATAGCGCGCCTGGCGTTGCCTTCAAGGCTGGAGTTGAATAGTCCTGAAGGGTCCTTGAGCGAAGCGCCCTTGGAGAAAGTCAGCTTCACGACGCTCTTGTACGTCTCGCCGGTGCAGATCATTCCATCGTGAGACCAAACCGGAACGCCTCTCCACTTCCACTCCTCGACCACCTCAGGGTCAGCCTGTTTGATGAGGGCGCGGACATGGGAGAGCGTCTTGCCCCTCCAGTCGTCCAGTTCCTTGATCCTCGCGTCGATCAGCCGAGAAGGGGATTCGCCCTTGGTCGTTGCGCTCTTTTTCATAGTTTTTGCTTTCATGATCAGTCCACCCCCCCAATTACACGCTCCAGGCTGCCGATGAACTTCTGCCATCCGCAGCTCGCACCGAATGCTCTCCCTCAGAAACGATACCTCATCGGCGGGCGGGAACAATAGGCGAGCGGACGGCTGCCCCGGCGGCGCATTCGGGGTGGGTTGCGGTCACCATTCCTCAGCTCGGCCCAGGGTGGCTGAAAAGGGGTTCTGTGCGAATAGGCGGCGGCTCGCCCGAGACGGCAATGGAGGCGAGGAAGCGGCCCTTTAGGGGAGAGCGAGACACAGCAGCAGAATCCATGTGATCGCAGTTGCCGCCAAAACGATCAACGCGGGCCGCATCAGCCGGCGATCAGGCGCGCCCAGACTGGTGAACTGCAATGGTAGTGCCGTGTTCCGGCTGTCAGCGTGGACTGGAGACTTCTGCCCCGGCACGAGTGTTGACCCAGGCGGGGGCGCTGCTGCCGGATTCTGCGTGGGATTCCCGTGCGCCTGCGGAGACGTAGTCCCCTTGGATTGGCCCACGAGATAGCGGAAGCCTCCCGGCAGACGCACTGTAGAAAACCACCCGGTAGGCTTCAGGACGGTAAAGTAGCCGTTGGACGTGACCGCGAAATCCCTGCGATTCCAGGTACGAGGATCCTTCATTGCATCCGCCTGGACGGCTGTTGGTGGCTTTCGTCTCAGCCGCCGCAATTCCCAGCGCCGATGTTGGGGGAATTATAGCAAGTCAGCAGGTTGGCGGGCAACGGTGGTTGGCGCGGGGTTCATCTCTCCGAGGGCGGGCAGCGCCGGGTGGGGGCGTGATAGAAAGCAGCGGTTTGAGGTTCTGGTGGTATCCCACCCTAGCCAAAAAAACAAAAACGTGGCGAGGATGGGGCACCCAGCAGCAAAGCATGAATCAGGAGCTGTTTTTCTACCATCGTCCCCAGGCGCGGCTCATGTAGTCGGCGAGGGTCATGCTGATGAGGCCGAGGAAGATGAAGATGCCGCAGATGACGGTGAGCTTGGTGAGCCTGGTGGAGTACTTGACGTGCATGAAGAAGAGCACCACCAGCACGGCCTTGGTGGTGGCGATGGCGAGGGCGACGATGGGGTTCCAGATGCCCAGTTCGAGGAACGAGGCCCACACGGTGAGCGCGGTGCCGGCCAGCAGCGCGAAAAGGATGACCACGTAGACCGCAGGGCTGACAATGTGATGCTCGTGTTCGGCGTGTTTGGTTGGCTCGCTCATGGCGGTATTCCCTTCCCTGTTTTCCCTTTCTTCTCTATCAGGCGAACTTGCTCTTTCTACCCTTGCGACTGAAAAGCAACCGCAGATCCTTCGACTCCCTCCGCTCCCCCACCCCACGGACGAAGACCTGTCCGCGGGGACCCCGGCTCGCTGCGGTCGCTCAGGATGACAGCAGGGGGAATCGGGCGTTCATTATTGATGCCGGCTGATCAGGTAGAGCAGCGCGAACAGGTAGATCCAGATGATGTCGACGAAGTGCCAGTAGAGGCCGAAGTTCTCAACAAAGGTGACATGGCCGGTGGTGTAAGCTCCGGCCTTCGCCCTGACGATCATGTAACCCAGGATGGCGATGCCGATGATCATGTGCAGGGCGTGCATGCCGGTCATGGCGAAGTAGAGGAAGAAGTAGAGCTCGGTGTGGCGGGCCATGTCCAGGGGCAGCGGCTTGTCGCCATAGGCGGCCGCGGCCTCGTCGTGGGCCGGATCGAGGAAGGACTGGAGGCTGTAGTGGAGGCCCGGGATGTGGTGTTTCTCCCACTTTTCGTGGTACTCGATGGTCTTGATGCCCAGGAAGCACATGCCCAGGAAGAAGGTGAGCGAGAGGCAGAGAACGAGCCCGCGCCTGCGCCGGGTCTCGGAACACCAGACGCCCATGGCCATGGTGAAGCTGGAGGCGATGAGGACCAGGGTGTTCAGCGTGCCCCAGACGACGTTGAGCTGGTGGGAGCCGGCGACGAAGGCCGGGTAATACCAGTTGCGGTAGATGAGGTAGGCGGTGAACAGGCCGCCGAAGAACATGACTTCAGTGAGCAGGAAGAGCCACATGGCGAAGTTGGTGGCATCCGCCTGCTGATCGACGGTTTCAAAGTGGTGGCGCTGGTAGGCGGGGTGCTCCCCGAGAGCGGAGTTAGCGGCGCTCGCGGAGTCAGCGGAGTTAGCAAGCGCCTGGGCGCCGTGAGCGATGGCGGGGCTATCGGACACTTGCCACCTCTTTCGCTTGTTGAGCTTCAAGCCAGTCGTAGTCGTAGGCTTCGTGATCCATGATGGGGGTGACTACAAAGTTCTCAGTGAGGGGCGGCGACTGCGTGGTCCACTCCAGGCCAGTGGCCTGCCAGGGATTGTTGCCGGCGATGGCGCCGTACTTGAGCGACCAGGTGAGGTAGAGCACCGGCAGCAGGTAGCCTACGCCGAGGATGGTTGCGCCGGCGGTGGAGAAGACGTTGAGGATCTGGAACTCGGGCGGATAGGCGGCGTAGCGGCGCGGCATTCCCAGCGTGCCCAGGATGAACTGCGGGAAGAAGGTGAGGTTGAAGCCGATGAAGGTGACCACGGCGGCCAACTGCGAAATCTTCTCCGGATACATGCGGCCGGTCATCTTGGGCCACCAGAAATGGATTCCGGCGAGGAAGGCCATCAACATGCCGCCGACCATGACGAAGTGGAAGTGGGCGACGATGAAGTAGGTTTCGGTGAGGTGAATGTCGGTTCCCGAGGCGCCGAGGAAGACGCCGGTCATGCCGCCGATGGTGAACAGTCCCATGAAGCCGAAGGAGTAGAGCATGGGGGTTTCAAAGGTGATGGAGCCCTTGTAGAGGGTGAAAGTCCAGTTGAAGATCTTGATGGCCGAGGGGACCGCAACCAGCATGGTGAGCAGGGAGAAGACCAGGACGGCGTAGTTGGAGATGCCCATGATGAACATGTGGTGGGCCCAGACGAAGAAGCCGAAGACGGCGATGGCCACCGAAGAGAAGGCGACGGCGGTATAGCCGAAGACGCGTTTTCGGCTGAAGGTGGAGACGGTCTCAGAGATGACTCCCATGCCGGGCAGGATCATGATGTAGACGGCGGGGTGGGAGTAGAACCAGAAGAGGTGCTGGAAGAGGAGCGGGTCGCCGCCTTTGGTGGGATCGAAGACGCCGATGCCGACGGTGCGCTCGAGGGCCAGCAGGACGACGGCGATGGCCAGCACCGGGGTGCCCAGCACCATGAGGATGCTGAAGCCGCGTAGTGGGCCCAGCAGAACAGCGGCAGCCGGAACCAGGTCATGCCCGGGCAGCGCATCTTGTGCAGGGTGACGATGAAGTTGAGCCCGGTGAAGATGGAGCTGAAACCGGCGATGAAGACGGCCATGCCGGTGGACATGACATTGGTGTTGATGTAGTGAGTGGAGAGCGGGGTGGTAAAGGTCCAGCCGGTGTCGACGCCGCCGGCCACCATGGTGTAGATGACCAGGATGCCGCCGACAACATACAGATACCAGCTGAGCAGGTTGATCCTGGGCAGGGCCAGGTCCTTTGCGCCGATCATCATGGGGATGAAGAAGTTGCCCAGCGTGGCCGGAACCGAGGGCACCAGGAACAGGAAGATCATGATGATGCCGTGCATGGTGAACACCTTGTTATAGGTGTCGGTAGCCATGAGGTCGCTTTGCGGCGTAAGCAGTTCCAGGCGAATGAGGCCGGCCAGGGCTCCGCCGATGAAGAAGAAGAAGGTTATCGAGATCAGATAAAGAATCGCGATCCGCTTGTGGTCTCCGGTCAGCAGCCAACTGAGCAGGCCATTCTCCTTGGTGATGAAGTTGATCTTCGGAATCCTGGCCGTGGACTGATCGGGAAGACTGACGATGGTGGCGCTCATGGATTCACCTTCCCCTGCGGCTTGGGTTGCCGGCCCGCGGGCTTTTGTCCCGCCGCAGTGCCTTCGCTCTCCGGGAGCAGGTCGGTTGTATTGGTTGTCTGCTGGATACGGTAGTCGGAGTCGAGGTGCTTGATGTACTCGACCAGCGCGATGACGCCCTCTTCGCTGACCTGGCCCTCGTACGTGGGCATGATGGGCGCGTATCCCTGGGTAATATGCTGCGAGGGGTTGAGGATGGACTCGCGCAGGTAGGCGTCGTCGGCGGTGATTTGCTGTCCGGTGGAGAGCGTGAGCCGGGAGCCGTAGACGTTGGCCAGGCTGGGACCGCGGGCGTCGGGCCGGGTGTTGTGGCATGCGGCGCAACTGAGGCTGGCGAAGAGCCGCTCGCCGTCCTGGGCCAGGGAGTTGCCGCTGGTGGAGCTTTCCAGCCACTTCTTGAAGTCGTCGGGCGAGAGCACTACCACGTCGCCGATCATCTGCGAGTGGTTGGTGCCGCAGTACTGGGTGCAGAAGAGGTGATAGGTGCCGGGGGTGGTGGCCTCAAACCATACCGTGGTGTAGCGTCCGGGAATGGCCTCGCGCTTGACGCGGAAGGCGGGGATGGAAAAGCTGTGAAACACGTCCTGCGAGATGAGCGTCAACTGCACCGGCTGGCCGGTGGGCACATGCAGGGCGTTAATCTCGTGCTGGCCGCCGGGATGTTCCGCTTTCCACATCCACTGCTTGCCCACCACGTAGATATTCATGGCGTTGGCGGGCGGGGTGTAGACGCGGAAGTAAATCAGCGCGCCCCAGACGAACATGATCAGGAACAGGCCCAGGGGAATGATGGTCCATGTGGCCTCAAGCAGCGTGGAGCCTTCGATCTGGATGGCGTGGGGATGGCGCTCCTTGCTGTAGAGGATGGAGAAGCTGACCACCAGCAAAACCACAATGGTGAGGCCGATCAGGCTGACCAGGACCATAAAGAAATACAGCGCGTCCATCTGCGGCGCAATCTTGGACGCCTCGGGCGGAAAGAGCGCGAAGTTCGTCATCCACTTGACGAGAAACTGCCAGAGTACTGGACTGATTTCATTCATTCCGTTATCCGTTCACCTTCTTGCCTGACCCCGATTGCCCTGTCCCCGTGTTTTCCGAGTCGCCGGTTCCGTTGTGGCCTGCGTCGTCGTCGTGATGGAAGTCGCGGCGAAACATGACCAGCATGAAACCGCCCAGCAGCAATACCGTGAGTCCACCGCCCGCCTGCACCACCCGGGCCACAATCAGCGAGTGGGTATTGGTTTGGGGATTGTAGTGGTAGCAGTAGGTGAGAATGTTGTCGACCGGGGAGCCGATGCGGTTGGAGGAGGCCTCGTCGAGGCCCAGCAGCAGATCCCTGGGCGAGTACTCGACCCCCATGTAGTACTGGGCCAGCTTGCCCTCTGGCGTGACGATTTGAATGGCGCTGGCATGGGCGAATTGCGTCTGGCCGTCCGGCAGCTGAATCTTGACGTAACGGAAGCCGACGGCCTGGGTGAGGGCGTCGATATTGGGCTGCGTGCCGGTCATGAAGTGCCAGCCATCGGCGGTTTCAGGATGGCCGTAGCGCTTGAGGTATTCGCGTTTCTTGGCCGCGGCCAGATCAGTGCCCTCGCTGGGATCGATGCTGACCACGATCACGTTGAAGTCCTTGCCGGGGACGAAGTTGACCATCTGCAGGGCGCTGGTGAGGCCGTTCATCTCCTCGGAGCAGAGCATGGGGCAGCGGTAGTAGACCAGGGCCAGAATCGCAGGCCGCTTGCCGAAGTAGCTGCCCAGGGCGACCTGCCGGCCGGCATCGTCAGTGAAGGTGAGGCCGAGCGGCAGTTGCTGGTTGAGGCGCTGGGCAATGCCGACCCCGTCGAGGAGCGCGGGCGGCTTGTCGTTGACGGGGCCCATCTGCTTTTCGCCTAAGCTGGTGACCTGGGCGAGGAGGGCAGGAGCGGCTGCGGCCAGGCAGAGGATGAGCGCGCCCGCCGAGGCAATTCCCGCGGTGCGCCAGCTTCTGAGGATTGTGCCTGTGCTCTGCATGATTCCTGCTCTCCTTCTCCCGGCCTCGTTCAAACTAGCTTGCCGGGTGCGGTCGTGTTGCTGTTACTTGCTGCTTTCCTGCCGGCGGGCCTGGATGGCTTGCGCCTGCGCCTCTTCCTGTTCAAATGCGGTGCGCGCAAATCCGTTGGTCAAGGGCGCCTGCACGACCGGATTGCTGTCTCCGGTCATCGGGGGCGCGGTCTGGACCGCGGGTGCTACGGGCAGGCCGCGCTGGGCAATCAGTTCCATGGCGCGTTCGATGGGAATCCTCACCTTGGTGTGGGCCGGATCAACCCAGCTGTAGTTGTCCAGCAGCAGATCTTCGCGCGCGTGCAGGTCGGCCACATCCTGGTTGCCGTCGTCGGTTTGCACCCGCGGCGTGGGAAACTGCTGCGTGAGTTCGGCGACCTTGTTCTGCAGTTCCGGATTGTTGGGCATGTTGCCGAGCTGGCGGACATCCACCGTTTTGGCCCACTTGCTGGTAGGCCCGTCTTCCCGGCTCATGCGCGCGTTGATGACCTTGCCGATGCCGTAGCAGAGGACGGCCGTGACCACCACAAAGATGGTGAGCGCGGTGATGAAGACCAGGATTCCGGCGATTTTGACGTCGCTCTGCTCGAAGCCGAGGGACGTATCGATTTTTTCCGGCTCGTGTTCGTTTTTTTCGGGTTCCGGATCGTGATTCTCAGGCTTGTGCATGTTCAGGCTCCAGAATCTCCGCCAGATGCGGGTCGTTGACTTGCACCAGCGGGCGGGTCTTGAGGCGGGTGCAGAAGAAGGCCACCCAGAAGGCCGTCATGGCCACCGGAACGGCTACATACTCCAGAATTCCCCAACTGAAGTGGAGGTTGCGCGCGGCGTCTTTGAAGTTGGGCTCGATCAGCCAGAAGAGGTCGAAGGCTTTCGCGAAGACCATCCATTGGCAGACGCGCACGAGGCGCTTCTTGTTGCGCTTGAGGTCGCGCGAGAGCAGCAGGGTGAAGGGGATGAGCCAGTGGAAGAGGAAGTCCAGTGTGATGATGATGCCCCAGTGGCCGCGAATGCGGTCAAGGTACCAGGGAATCTCCTCGGGCAGGTTTCCTGACCAGATGATGAGGAATTGTCCGAAGGCCAGGTAGATATTGAGCATGACAAAAGCAAAAGTCAGCTTGCCCATGTCGTGCTGTTCGGTCTGGCGGAGAATTGTTTTGAAAGGCTCGGCCTTGGAGAGCGAGATGGAGACGATGATGGAGAGGGCCAGCACCGAGTAGCCCTGGCCGACCAGGAAGAGCAGGCCGTAGACCGACGAGTACCATGTGGGGTCCATCGACATGACCCAGTAGATGACCGCGGCGGTCATGGTGAGGGAGTAGACGACGATGCCGGGGCCGCTGATGTTTTCAAATTTCTTGATCCAGTAAGGCGTGTTGCCTTGCGGATCGGCGTCGCGCCGGAGGGCCAGCGAGTTGAGCCGCCAGGTGTAGAAGCCCCAGATGGCGAAGCAGAGTAGGCCGACCAGGATAAACGCGTTGGGATTGAGCATGGGGCGCTTGAAATCCATGCAGTGCTGTTGAATCTCGGTGATCAAACCGGCCTTGAGCGCAGCGGCTGTCTCGCTCACGGATGTGAACTGGGCCCACAGGTAGAGCTTCTTCATCTCAATGACGACCACCAGCCAATAGACGAAGACCACCGGAAGCGAGCGGCTCATGGCCTCAAGAGGCCGGCGCAGCAGCAGGCCCCACTTGCCTCCGGTGCAGTACTGCACCATGAGCAGAGCCAGTCCGCCGACCGACCAGCCGAAGGTGAGCATCATGCCCAGCACCCACGCGCGCAACACGTGATCGATGGATCCGTCGGCGAGGGCCAGGCCGGCGGCGATCACGGAGAAGACCACTCCCACGGCGAGCGCGCGCGTCTTCCAGCCGTCGACAAAGGCCGGCGCGCCGAGGTCGGCGGGGAGCGCTTTGGAGTGAGATTCGTGAGCCATTCCGTCTGTCCTTACTTCTGGGCCGCCGCGGGGGCGGGTTTGCTTGCTGGAATCTTGATGGCCGGGTCGGCGGGATAGGCCGGAGCCATGCCCGGCGTGCCCTCTTTGGCGATTGGCGGATAGGCCTGCACCGCGGTGGAGGGCAGAAGCCAGGGTTGGGCGTACTCAGGATGCCCCTGGGCGGCGGCGAGGTCCTTGAGTTCCTGGACCTGCGCGCCTGCCGGCACGTCCGCAACCGTGGCTTCCTGGCTCAACTGCAGGGCGCGGATGTAGGCCGCAACTGCCCAGCGGTCTTCGGGAGCTAACTGCGCGGAGTAGTCCGGCATGGCTCCGTAGCCGTGGGTCATTACGTAAAAGTAGTGAGAGATGGGCTGCGACATGCGGACCTGGTCGTGGAAGTTGGCGGCCGGCTTGTAGCCGCGCTGGACGATCTCGCCCTGCCCGTTGCCCACGCGCGAGTGGCAGGGGGTGCAGTAGATGTTGAAGCGCTCCTGGCCTCGCTTGAGCACTTCGAGCGTGACCGGGAAGGGCATCTGGTTCAGCTCTTCGCGGTAGCCGTTGGCGCCCTGCACCACGCCGGTGTAGAAGTAGCTGTCCTCGCGCAGTTGGCCGCGGGCTACGGTGTCGAGCACCTGCGGACGCGCGCCGCGATGGTCGGCGAAAAAGTCGGTTCCGCGCTGGGGAACCATCTTGGGCTGGTCCTGCATGTCCTGGCGGCAGCCGGCGATGAACAGGAGGGCGGCGAGGCCCGTTGCTGCGGCAAGGCGGGATATGGGCAGTCGTGCTGTCCCACCCTTGCGACGAAAAGATGTCGCAAGGATGGGGCACCCGGCATTTGTGCCGCTTGTGCGAAAAGCAACCGCAGATCCTTCGACTTCCTGCGCTCCCCCACCCCACGGACGAAGACCTGTCCGCGGGGACCCCGGTCCGCTACGGTCGCTCAGGATGACAGGGTGAGTGGGGTGGGAAGCGGCAGTGCTTCGGCCGAGGATCGGATTGAGGGGGGTGGGTGGCATCAGTACTGCACCTCCACAACCGAGGTTGGCTGGAAGCTCTCGAGATAGGCTTTTGCTTCGACCAGGTCGAACTTGGGGTCCAGCGCCTCAAGACACAGGAAGAACTTGTCGGTGGTGGCGCCGTCACGGAAGTTGGGGGCGTTGAAGAGCGGATGATAGAGAGCCGGCAGACCGTTGAGCGCCATCATGCCGAAGGCCGCCGACAATCCCGCCCACAGAATCGTCCACTCGTAGGCGGGCACAATGAAGGCCGGCCAGGAGTAGGTGGGACGGCCACCGATATTCAACGGATAGGCGAGCACCGAGATCCAGGTCTCGAGCAGGAACATGGCCGCCAGGCCCATGAGCCCGCCGACCAGGGTGATGAGGGGCACCTTGTTGCGATGGAAGCCGATGGCCTCGGCCGCCTCCTCCACTGGATAAGGCGTGTAGCAGTCCATGCGCCGCCAGCCGTCTTTGCGCGCCTGTTGCGCGGCGCGGATCAGGTCGCCGGGGGTATCGAATTCGGCCAGCAGGCCGTAGGTTCCTTCGCGTGGGGGCATTTCAGTCACCTGCCTTCGCGGTTGCCTTGGGCGTGATCTTTGCGCCCGGCAACATCATGCGGATCTCGTTCATGGGAATCATGGGCAGGAAGCGCACGAACAAGAGGAACAGCGCCGTGAACAGGCCCAGCGTTCCCACGTAGGTCATGTAATCCCACTTGGTGGCGCGGTAGGTTCCCCACGCGGAGGGCAGAAAGTCGCGGTAGAGGCTGGTGACAACGATGACGAAGCGCTCAAACCACATGCCGGTGTTGACCACGATGGAGATGAAGAACATGAAGGCGATGTTGGTGCGCAGCTTGCGCGACCACAGGGTGGTGAGCGGAATGGCCAGGTTGCAGGTGACCAGCACCCAGTAGGCCCAGCCCATGGGCCCGAACATGCGGTTCCAGAACATGAAAGCTTCCCAGTGCGAGGCCGAGTACCAGGCCATGAAGGCTTCCATGCCGTATCCGTAGGCGACGATGAAGCCGGTGGCCAGCATCACCTTGCCCATATTGTCGATATGGCGCTCGGTGACCAGGGCTTCAAGGTGATAGAACTTGCGCAGCGGAATGGCGAGCGTGAGCACCATGGCAAAGCCGGAGTAGATGGCGCCGGCCACAAAGTAGGGCGGGAAGATGGTGGTGTGCCATCCGGGCAGGACGGCCACGGCGAAGTCGAAGCTGATGACCGTGTGCACCGAGAGCACCAGCGGCGTGGCCAGACCGGCCAGCAGCAGCGAGGCCGTCTCATAGCGCATCCAGTGGCGCACCGACCCGCGCCAGCCCATCGACAGCAGGCCGTAGAAATACTGGGCAATCTTGGACTCGGAGCGATCGCGCAGGGTGCCGAAGTCGGGAACCATGCCGATGTACCAGAAGACCACGGAGATGGTGGCGTAGGTTGAAACCGCGAAGACGTCCCACATCAGCGGAGAACGGAACTGCGGCCACACGTTCATGGTGAGTGGAATCGGCAGCATCCAGTACGCCAGCCAGGGGCGGCCCACGTGGATGAGCGGGAACATGCCGGCGCAGACCACGGCAAAGATGGTCATGGCCTCGGCGAAACGGTTGATGGAGTTGCGCCATCCCTGCTTGAAGAGCAGCAGAATGGCGGAGATCAGCGTGCCGGCGTGGCCGATGCCGATCCACCAGACAAAGTTGATGATGGCAAAGCCCCAGGCCACCGGCTGGGTGATGGCCCAGATGCCGACGCCTTTGAGGAAGAGCCAGGTGACGGCCACCAGCAGCATGGTGGCGCCCGCGCCGGCGATGCCGAAGAACGCGAACCAGCCCAGCGGCGTATACGGCGTGAGCACGATGCGCGAGATCTTCTCGGTGACCGACCTGAAGGTCTGGCCCGGCCCTATGACCCGGTATTCTCCGGTTGCGGGATCGATTCCGGGATCGCTGGTCTTCACTTCGCTGGTTGCCATCGTGGATTCAACCCTTGGCCGGCAGGTGCTCGACCGGCGCATCTTCAAGTTCGGAGTTGGGATTAATGACCGCGGCCACATAGGTGGTGCGCGGACGGGTGTTCTGGTCGGCAAGCACCTGGTAGCTGCGCTCATCGGCGCGCAGTTTAGCCACCCGGCTCTGCTTATCGTTGATGTTGCCGAAGGTGATGGCCGAGGCGGGGCAGGCCTGCTGGCACGCGGTCACAATTTCGCCGTCGCGGACCGGGCGATTCTCCTTGTCGGCGTCGATCTTGGCCGCGGAGATGCGCTGCACACAGTAGCTGCACTTCTCCATGACGCCGCGCGAACGCACTGAGACGTCGGGGTTGCGCATCAGCTTGAGGCTCTCGGTTTCGTAGTCGGAGTAGAGCAGGAAGTTGAAGCGGCGCACCTTGTAGGGGCAGTTGTTGGAGCAGTAGCGGGTGCCCACGCAGCGGTTGTAGACCATCATGTTGAGGCCTTCCGGCGTGTGCACGGTGGCGCCCACCGGGCAAACCTGCTCGCAGGGAGCGTTCTCGCAGTGCTGGCAGGCCATGGGCTGGAAGTGGGCGCGGGGCGCGGAAAGATCGCCCTCGAAATAGGTGTCGATGCGCAGCCACTGCATGTTGCGGCCGATGCGCACCTGCTGCTTGCCTACGACGGGAATGTTGTTTTCGGCGTAACAACTGACAATGCAGGCGTTGCAGCCGGTGCAACTGTTCATGTCGATAGACATGCCCCAGGCGTTGTCAGGGTAAGTCCAGTTGGGGAACATCGAGGTTCCCATCTCGGTCTTTTCGCGGCCCTCGCCCTCGTTGGCAAAGCCCGGATTGGCCTTGTACTCGTCGAGCGTGGCGTAGCGGATAATGCCGCGCGGGCCGAGCGCCTCATCGGCTTCGAGCGAGTTGTTGGTCGTGGCCCTCCGGCTGGCCGAAGGTCTTGCCGCGGTGGTCCTGGTAGTGGCTCTTGGTGATGGCGATGCCCCACTTGCCCTCGATCTTGCGGATGGAGCCGGTGGCGTAGAAGGGCGCCCAGGTGTTGCGGATGAGGTAGGCGTTAAAGCCCGCTCCCGAGCCGACGCGGCCGGCAAACTCGCGGCCGTAGCCGAGATATACCGTGACCGAATTGTCAGGATGGCCGGGAGCAACGATGACCGGCGCCTTCACCTTGCCGTTGCCCACGGTCAACTCGACGATGTCGTCTTCTTCCAGGCCCAGCCTGGTGAGCGTTGCGCCGGAGACGATGGCGGCGTTGTCCCAGCTCGAGGCTGGTGACCGGCTTGGGCAGCTCCTGCAGCCAGCCCACGTTGGACCAGCGGCCATCATATATGTTGGGGTCGGGGCGGAAGATGATCTCGATGCGAATCCTTCGACGCGGGCGCGGGAACGGTCGACTTGAAGGCCGCGGCTGGGCTCGCCTTCGAAGTTCTGTCGTAAGCGGTGCCGTCAATCCAGCCGGCATGTAGCGACTTGCGCCAGCCTGTCTCAAAGTCGCCTTTGATCAGCGGCTTCGAGGTCTCGCGCACTGCATCGTAGGGGCTGAGCATGGGCTCGTCGAGCAGCGTTTGAAGAACATGGTGCGCCGTTCTGCCGCCATAGAGGGGATCGATCATGGGCTGAACGATGGAAACCGTGCCGTCGTAGGCGCGCACATCGGACCACGACTCGAGATAGTGCGCCGCGGGAATGTGCCAGTGGGAGATCTGGCCGGTTTCGTCGAGATGCGAGCCCAGGTGAGCAACGATGTTGGCTTTGTTGAAGGCGTCGGCAAAGTTGAGGTCAGCGGGCGCGGTGTAGATGGGATTGGCGTTGAGAATCACAAGCCAGTCCACCTTACTGGCGTAGAGATCGGCGACCAGGGACTTGAAGTCGGCGAGCTGATCGCTGGGCAGCGGGTTGAATGGATCGGGCGCAACAAAAGCCGTCTTGCCCACATTGCCCAGCGCATTGTTGATGGCCAGCGCCAGTTCCGCGACCGACTGGTCCTGGTAGAGGCCCGGAATGACCACGGACTTGCCGGCGTTGGCCTTCAGGTCCCGGGCTAGGGCGGCGAGAAACTTTTGCTGCTCGGGGGTCCAGGCGTAGGCCGGCGGATTGACGCCGGCAACGCCGACAGCCTTGGCCAGCTCGGCAGCAAACGCTGGAATCTCGCTGGCGCGCAGGCCCAGGCGATGCTCGGCTTTGAGGCCGGTGGTGGTGGGCGTGCTTTCGACGGCATACAGCCGGTTCAGATGGGTTGGGTCCTTGCGCCGCTTTGCGTACTCGCGGACCAGCTGATGGAATCCGGGGAAGCTGGCGCCCGATAAAAAGTCCGCGTCGAGCGACACAATTACATCGGCGTCGCTGAGCGCGTATTGAACGTTCAAGCCTTTTGAAGCGGCGGTCCCGGCCAGTGCGGGGTCGTACTGCACCAGCCTGGCCTTGGGATACGCTTTTTGAACGGCCTGCCATTGCCGCGCCAGCGTGGGCGAGGTAATGGTGGCGCTGAGGAAGTAGATGCCGGCGCCGTCTTTGCTGGCTGCCGCCTTGAGCCGCAGGGCTTCGGCAAATTCCGCCCACTCGCGATCCTCGCCGCGATAGAGCACGTGCTTGGAGCGGTCCGGATCGTAGAGGTCGAGCAGCGTTCCCTGCGTATAGGGATCCGACGAGCCCTGGTTATAGGCGTGCTCCGGGTTGCCATCAATCTTGATGGGGCGGAACTCGTCGCTCTTGACCAGTAGCGGAATGCCGCCGGTGGTGAACGGATGGGCGGTGGCAAAGTACATGGGCTTGCCGAGGACGAGATCTTCAGGCTGCTTGATGTAGGGATAAATCAGCTCTTCAGGCTGCTTGGTGCAGCCGGCCAGGCCCGCTAATGCCATGGACGCGCCCATCAGCTTGAGGAAGCCGCGCCTGGAAACCGGATCGACCCACTCCGGGGCCGCGGAGGGAAATTCGCGCTCGACGGCTGCCTGAAACTCGGGGGTATCGGCCAGCTCGTCCAGCGAGCGCCAGAACCGTTTGCCCTTCACGCCCTTCAACGCCTGGCGAATTTGAACCAGGGTCACGGGAGCTGGCGCAGGGGCTAAAGCCCCAGGTGATTTTGCGGCAATTGCGGCACGACTAAAGTCATGCCCTGATACAAAGCCTTCCTGCGATGCGGATGGTGCAGGGCCTTGGTGCGACGCGGCCGAAGTGAGTTTTCCCTCCGGGGCTAAAGCCAGCGTTGAATCTTCCGACCTTGTGCGGGGGTTGAAACCCCCGCCTCCCTCCGTCTCGGGTTTATGCGCTGGGGCTGCCTTTGTCGAATTCGTGGTCACTTTCATCCGTCGCTCGTTCATCGGTGGCAGACCTCGCAACTGGTGAGATCTCTCGGAGTGCGAATCTTGTATTGATCCAGGAGGAAGTGACCGAGCTGATCCTGGCTGGTGAATTTCCGGTACTGCAGTTGCGTCTGCGTCTGGTTGAGCGCGGTCATTCCGGTCGCGGTATCGCTGACCTGGGCGGCGGTTTGCAGCAGCACCGGAGGAGTGAGCGAGGCCAGCGCCTCAGGATTCGCCGCAGGATCCTGGCTGGTACAGCTCACGCTCTCGGCGGTGGGCACGCCGCCGGCCTGGTTCGCGACCGAGCACCACACCGGCCGGTCGCCGGCGGGCTCTTCCCAGGCCATGTTGTAGATCTCGCTGGTGGGGCGCAGATTCTTGGCCGGATTGCGATGGCAGTTGAGGCACCACTCCATCTGCAGGGTGTTTTGCGCATACATCAGCGGCATCTGGTCAACGCGGCCGTGACAGGTGGCGCAGCCGATGCCCTTGGCCACGTGAATGGAGTGATTGAAGAAAACATAATCGGGAAGGTCGTGGACCTTGATCCAGGGAATGGACTGTCCGCTGGCCCAGCTTAGGCGGACCGGCTCGAGCAATTGGGCGTTGGTCCATATCTGCGCGTGGCAGTTGATGCAGGTCTTGGTGGGGGGGATTCCGGCGTAGCTCGACTTTTCAACCGTGGTGTGACAGTACTGGCACTGCAATCCGAGTCCCTGCACATGATGCTTGTGGCTGAAGGGCACGGGCTGATCGGGACGCTGACCTTGGCGCGTCACCCAGGGCGAGCGTTGCAGTTGATCGAGCGTAACTCCCAGGGCGATGACGATCAGTCCCGTCAGCACCAGGCTCATTCGAGCCAGAGCGTTGGAGCTGCGTTCAAAGATTTGCGCCATGAATGCTTTTCCTGCTTGATTTTTGCGTTTGAATGCGTCCGCTGTGCCGGCGGTCACACAGGTTGTGTACAAAGATCGTTCTTGGGTAAGACTCACCCGAGAGGCGGAGAAGCCCGAAATTTCAATATAACAGCCTGAAGTGCGCGCGCAAGGGTTTACGGCGCTGAAATGCAAAAAAATCTTGTGCAAATTCAGCTACGTAACCTATTGATAACTAAATCAGTTGTGATAAGAATGATCGCGGGGAATAACTCACCGAATCTCCGGCTTCTTGCGTACCAGAGACTGAGATAATGCCTTCAAAACATCATGCCGATTCGGGGTTTCGCCAGTGTGCCGCGAAGCCCCTTTTGCCGGGAAAAACCGGCGCGCCCATACCGGGCCAAGGATCAGAAGCGTGAAGGCGTCTCGATGACCGCTGCAATCTCTTTGACGGCCTCGACAAGCCCTAAATTGCTAGATGCCGGAAGTGCCGGGCCGGGTGCTTATTCTTTTGCAGGCGCCGCATGCCGGTATAGCGGCGAATGCCCATCCATATATGGAGGGCCCGGTTGGCCTGTTGCGAAAGGCCGTCAACGCGCAGGCGACTGCGATCAGCGCTGCTCATGATCGTTCCTCCCTGGCGTAGGTTTCGGCAAAGGAGCTGTCGGGCGACGCCGGTGGCCATCCGATCATGACCAGAAATACATCGAGGACGAAGAGCGCAATGGCAATGTCGTTGAACAGCGTGGCCTGGGGCAAACCAGGCCAGAGCTGGTTGGCGGCCCAGAAGAGAAAGGCCACGGCGAGCATGGCGGCCTTGGCGAATTCCATAGGCGAGGGCCGATGGACGGTCTGATAGACGAGGTACGCAAAAGCGATCATGGCCAGGGAAAAGGCGGCGAGAAAGTCGTGACTTCCGGGGGGAAAGAGACGCGGGACGGCGTCCCAGACGAGCAGTGCCGCCACGCCCGCAAGGGTGACGACGCCGAGGACGACAGGAAGGACCCTGTGGGCCCGGTCAAGACGTTTGTACATAAATCATTATCGACCGGCGCGCGAAAAGAAGTCGTAAGGGTTTTGTGGAGGGGCGAGGCTGCATGAGGAATCGCGCGGCGCAGGCGCGGGGCATGAGATTGTTTCGCATTGGGGCGAGCTGGGAGGTTGTCTGCCATCGCCCGCTAGCGCCTGCCAGCCGAGGTCGTGAAGTCGCACATCCTGGCCTTTTTGTATCCCAATGCGATCATCTCGGCGGCCCGGTCGAACTCCAACGTCCGACACGCGTTCCTGGCGATTTCTATGACCGCGTCCGGTGGATAGGCGGACAGTTGCTGGCGGGCTATGGCGCTCTGCATGGCGTCGAACGCCTGATTGAGGATTTCGTATGCTCCCCAATCCCGACTGCCGCCGCTGGTCACGGATAGTTGGAGGTGGCCGATGAAGCGATTGATCTTCTCGCGGATCGGATACGAAGGGGACTCCGGGGCGGCAATCACGTCAGCCGGCTCCATCGGACTCTCCGCGAGCCCGTTCAGATTCACGGCGATGGTCAGGTCGGTTTCATCGCCGGAGGTCGGCGCGATGGGCACGGGATTCAGAACCCCTCCATCGACAAGATCGACCCCCTCCAACTTGAACGGAGTAAAGAAGAGAGGTATAGCGAAAGAGGCGCGCATGGCGTCGAAGAGACTGCCCGACCGTATCCAAACCTCCTTCTGGCCTCTCAGGTCAGTGGCGACGGCCGTAAATGAAATCGGGAGGTCTTCGATCAGTTTCTCCCCCACCAGGCCGACCAGGGTGTTGACAAGTTTCTCACCTCTCACCAATCCGCTTTTCTCCCACGAGAGATCGAGCAGCGTGACGATGTCGACTTTCGTCAAGGTACGCACCCATTGCTCATACTCATCCAGTTTGCCGGCAGCGTAAATGCCCCCGATGACTGCGCCGATCGAGCAGCCGACTATCGACTTGATCTTGAAATTGTTTTCTTCGAGCCAATGAATGACGCCAATGTGCGCCAAGCCTCGAGCGCCGCCGCTTCCGAGAACCAGGGATACGGTCTTGCTGTTCGTCGTCGACATCTTCTCACCGCATCAGGTTAACCACTATTTCCTTTTTGGCCGCCCGGCCAGTGCCACTATATCACCGGCGCTCTTTCCGGATCTCCTCAAATGCACCGATCAGCTCCAAGAGAGCCTCGATGGCATCCCCGTTGAGATCGACTTTGAATTCGGCCTTCCCGTGACCTATGCGGGAGAGTGTGTCCGTTTTGAAAGGGCGCGGCCGGGGCCTGGTAACCTCCGGGCTGGTTACCTTGCCGTCGCACTGCCGGTTACCGTGCCGCCACACGCAGTGACACATCGGTCCTTGCAGGTTGGAGCTTACGGAGTATGGCTCTGAAGGTACGTCCTCTCCATAATCCAAGCATGGACCTCTTCGGAAGCTGAGGTTCATAGGGGATCTGCTCATATCACCCGACTCTCAGTGGGCATTTGGAATTGTTCATTTCCGGCATAACCGATTGTTGACTCGAGTCAGGCAGACCCCAGCTCAAAGCATCGCCAGTTTGGGAAGACCTAAGGCAGGCTCGGAGAATGCACCAGCGGAGGGAACACGCATGAACAACTTTTTTCTAAATCTGTACATCAGGTTCCAGATCCTGATGGACCGCGAGGATGGCCAGGATATGGTCGAATATGCCCTGGTCGTAGCTTTGATTGCGTTCGCCGCAGTCGCGGGCTTGAAGGGTCTGGCGGGCGGCATCAACAGCACTTACATTAGCCTCAGTTCCAAGCTCGGCTCCGCCGTAACCTAGAGCGGAACCACAGCCGGCAGAATTGACCGTACTTAGCAGCCACCCGTTCCTCAACCGGATCATCGCTGCCACAGGATTCGCGCGTTTTCCAGTGGGATTGCAACACCATCGCAGCGCGGTATCACTCGCGCCGTATAGTCAGTATCCGGACGTGTCGCGGGCACCTGGGCGACATAAGCATGGCCGCTGTCAGCACCTGCCAATTGGCGGACGCGCGTCATCTCCTCTCGGATTGGACTTCCGCCATTGGTCCCCTCGGCATACAGCTCGACACGCACAGCGTCCGGATCGAGGCCATTGAGAAACACCTCAGCCTCAAAGATGTGCTGGACCGCATTGGTCTGCACCTTCACATCGCCAAAGCGAAGGGTGGCCCATTTCTCTTTCAGAGCATGTTCCCAATTGGCGATGTTCTTGCCGACTGCGCCTTTATCGGCAGCGCGCTTACGGTAGGCGGCAGCAGCCGGGAGGTAGTGTTGCTCGGTGTAATCGCCCACGGCGCGGTTTGCGGAAAAGCGCGGCGTCAAGCTCGCCATGCTATTCCGCATCCGCGCTACCCACGCTGTAGGGATACCTTGCGCGTCGCGGGCATAAAACTCGGGAATCACTTCCCGTTCAAGCAGGTCATAGAGTGCTTCGGCTTCGGCCCCATCCCAGGCCGGATCGTCGCCATGCTCCCGGCCGTCCCCCAACGCCCAACCGACTTCCGGCGTGTAGGCCTCAGCCCACCAGCCATCCAACTCCGAGAGATTGACGCCACCATTGACCAGCACCTTCATGCCGCTCGTCCCGCAGGCTTCCCAAGGCCGCCGCGGCGTGTTGATCCAAACGTCCACGCCCTGCACCAGTTGCTCGGTCAAGAGCATGTCATAGTCGCTGAGGAAGATCACATGGGGACGGGCCTCGGGCTGCCAAATGAAATGCATCCATTCCCGAATCATGTCCTGTCCCGCCTGGTCCGCAGGATGCGCCTTGCCGGCGATGATGAGTTGCACGGGGCGCTGCGGATGGGTCAAGAGACGGAGCAGCCGCGCCGGATCATGCAGCAGCAAGTTCGGCCGCTTGTAGGTTGCAAAGCGGCGTGCAAAGCCCAGCGTCAGGGCGTTGGGATCAAAGAGATGCTTCGCCGCTTCGACCTCCTCGGGCGGCGCGTGTCTTATCTCCATGTCAAGCGGCAATCGATCTCGAACGTAGTCCACAAAAGACCTGGTAGCGGCGGTCCGAAATTGCCAGAGCGTGGCGTCAGGAATCTGGCGAATATCCTGTTCCAGGCTTTTCGCCGTCCCCAGCCAGCGTTCCTTTCCACAGGCTGCAGTCCAAAGATCATCGGCCAGGGCCGAGTCCCAGGTGGGCACGTGAACTCCGTTGGTCACATGTCCGATGGGGACTTCATCCTCAGGCCAGCGCGGAAACAGCGGCTGAAAGAGGCGCCGGCTGACTTCCCCGTGCAAGCGGCTTACACCATTCACCGCGCCGCTCCCGCGGATGGCCAGAAGCGCCATGTTGAAAGGCTCCGACGAGTCGGCCGGGTTCTGGCGACCCAGAGCCAGCAGATCTTGAAACGCGATGCCGAGCTCCTTTTCGGCATACCCCCTAAGGTGTTGCTCGATGAGAAAAGGATCGAAACGGTCAAAGCCGGCGGCCACGGCGGTGTGGGTGGTGAAGAGATTGCCCGCCCGGGTAACCGCCAGCGCCACTTCGAAGGGCTGCCCGGTCTCTTCCATGAAGTTGCGGGCACGTTCCAGGATGGCGAACGCGGCGTGCCCTTCATTCAGGTGGCAGACCTCCGGTTGGATGCCGAGCGCGCGGAGCAGCCGCCATCCGCCGATGCCGAGGAGCAGTTCCTGCTCGAGGCGCAAATCCGGGCCGCCCCCGTAAAGCTCGCTGGTAATCCCCCGATCAACAGGCAGGTTCGCCGCATCATTGCTGTCCAGAAGGTAAAGCTTTACCCTGCCCACCTGGACCTGCCAGGCGCGCAGCCAGACCGAGTATCCCGGCAGCGAAATCTCCAGCCGTAACCACTCCCCGTTGGGTTGGCGCAAGGGCGCGATCGGCAACTGTCCTGGATCGTTGTACGGATAGAGGGCATGTTGCGCTCCGTACTTGTCGATCTCCTGGCGAAAATAGCCCTGCTGGTAGAGCAGGCCCACCCCGACCACCGGCACACCGAGATCGCTGGCGGCCTTGAGTTGATCACCGGCCACATTGCCAAGCCCGCCCGAATAGATGGGCAAAGCTTCGCTCACCATGAATTCCAGGCTGAAATACGCGGCGCAGGTCAGGGAACTCTGCGCATGATTCTCCTGAAACCACGCAGGCGCGGCCAGCGCGTTCCGCCTGGCCTGCACCCAACCCTCGAGGTTTTTGCGAAAGGCGGAGTCGGCCAATACGCGCTCGACCCGGTCGCGCGAGACAGTTTGCAGGACCACCCAGGGGTTATGCGTAAACTCCCACAGTTTGGGATCAAGCTGCCGCCACACTTCGTCGGTGGCGTGATTCCACGACCAGCGCAGATTCAGGGCAAGCTCCGCCAGGGAATCGAACCCCTCGATTTCCCTGGGCAGAAGGTTGTACATCGGGTGACTGACGCGAGTCTGTTCGCTCATGGATTCTCCTTCGGTTTTGGAACCGCCGCCAGCGTATCGCTAACGATCGCCTGTGCTTCCTCCAAAATGCGGCGCAGATGATCAGCTCCAAGAAAGCTCTCCGCATAGATCTTATAGATGTCTTCGGTTCCTGAAGGACGCGCCGCGAACCACCCACTCGGCGCAATCACCTTCAAGCCGCCAATGAGAGCCCCGTTGCCGGGCGCGCGAGTGAGGACGGTCTGGATCTTCTCGCCGGCCAGATCCGTGGACCGAACCTGTTGTGGCGATAGTTTTTCCAGCGCGGCTTTTTGCTCCGGGGTGGCCTGCGCCTCAACCCGGTCATATACAGGCTCACCAAACCGGCTCGTGAGTTCGCGGTAAATCTCGCCGGGATCGCGGCCCATTCGCGCCGTGATCTCCCCCGCCAGCAAAGCCGGAATGATGCCATCCTTGTCCGTCGTCCACACGCTGCCATCCAGACGAACGAAAGACGCGCCCGCGCTCTCCTCGCCGCCAAAACCCAGCGAGCCATCGAACAAGCCATCAACGAACCACTTGAATCCAACCGGAACTTCATAGAGCTTGCGGCCAAGATTCGCGGCGACCCGGTCGATCATCTGGCTGCTCACCACGGTTTTACCTACCGCCGCTTCTTTGCGCCAATTCGGGCGGTGCTGGAAGAGGTAGTCGATTGCAACCGCAAGGTAGTGGTTGGGTGGCATTAGTCCCGCGCTTTTGGTCACAATTCCGTGCCGGTCATGGTCCGTGTCGCAGGCGAAGGCGATGTCGAAGCGATCCTTCAGGCCGATTAATCGCTGCATCGCGTCCGGCGAGGATGGGTCCATGCGGATCTGGCCATCCCAATCGACCGTCATAAAGCGGAAGGTCGGGTCGACGGCATCGTTCACGACCGTCAGATTCAATCCGTAGCGCTCGGCAATCGGGCCCCAGTAGTGGACCCCCGCACCGCCGAGAGGATCTACCCCCATGCTGATCTTCGCACCGCGAACAACATCCATATCGATCACATTGCCGAGATCCCCGGTGTAGGCATCGAGGTAGTTGTGCCGGTGCGTCGTGGAGGCGCGAAGAGCTTTCTCGAAGGGAAGCCTATTCAATCCACGAAGGCCCGTCTCGAGAAACTCGTTCGCCTTCGCCTCGATCCAGCTGGTGACGGCGAATTCCGCCGGACCGCCGTTGGCGGGGTTGTATTTGAAGCCGCCGTCATCAGGTGGATTGTGGGAGGGCGTAATCACAATACCGTCAGCGAGTCCTGTTGCGCGCCCCCGGTTGTAAGTGAGAATCGCGTGAGAAACAGCAGGGGTCGGGGTGTATTCATCGGCCTCCGCGATCATGACTTCAACCCGGTTGGCCGCCAGCACCTCAAGCGCGCTGGCATGAGCCGGTACCGAGAGCGCATGCGTGTCCATGCCAAGAAACAGCGGACCATCGATTTTTTGTTGCGCTCGATACAGGCAGATAGCCTGACTGATGGCGAGGATATGCCATTCATTGAAAGCCTTGTCGAATGCTGACCCACGATGCCCCGAGGTGCCGAAGGCAACCCGCTGTTCCGGTACGGAAGGGTCAGGGATCTCGGTGTAATAGGCCGTTACAAGTCTGGGTACATTCACCAGCCTCGAGGGTTCAGCCGGCTTTCCTGCAAAGGGGCTCACTTTCATCGGTCTCTCACCTCACGCGGTAAGGATATTGTCTCTGCCCAAACAATGGTAATCCGGCGATGCACTCATCGAAATCTCCTGATGGAGAAGCTCCGGGTACCGCTTGGTTTACCGGCCAACCAACCGTGCAGAACTCCCGTTTTGGCCGCCTGTGACCAAGTTGGGGGAGGATAGGCGACCACACACCCGGAATGCGCCGCTGGGGCAGCCGTCCGCTCGCCTTTTGTTCCCGCCCACCGATGAGGTATCGTATTTGAGGAAGAGCATTCCATGCGAGCTGCGGAACTCATCGCTCCCCTGACATTCCGGCTTACCGACATGCCGATTGAAGATCCCGGAGCGGGCGAAGTGCAGGTCCGGATCGAGGCTGTGGGCGTTTGCGGGTCCGATCTGCATGCCTACTCCGAGGGCGCGGTCGGCGGCACTCCCAATTTCTACCCGATGTTGCTCGGGCACGAACCCGCAGGAAGGATCGTGAAGACGGGCGCCGGTGTCACCGGGCTGGCTGCGGGCGACCGCGGGGCGCTTGAGCCCGCGCTTTATTGCTACCACTGCGAGTTCTGTTTGAGCGGGCACCATAACGTGTGCGCGAACATCCGCTTTCTGAGCACCCCTCACCATCCCGGTTTTTTCCGTGAACTGGTCAACTTGCCGGTCGCCAACTTTCGTCCCATCCCCGCCGGGATGTCGTTCGACGAAGCGGCGCTGGCCGAACCTCTCGCGATTGCCCTGCATTCCCTCGGCCTGGCGTCGATCCGCCCGGGCGAAACGGTAGCGGTCATCGGCGCGGGACCAATCGGGCTTTTGACGATCGCCGCACTGCGAGCCGCCAAGGCCGGACGAGTCTGGGCCGTGGAACCCCTGGCGCACCGCCGCGAGTTGGCCCGGGGGATTGGCGCCGACGTCGCGATCGAGCCCGGGGAAGCTGCCGAGGAAATCCTCCGCGGGACGGGGCAGCGCGGTGTGGACTGCGCAATCGACTGTGCGGCAGGAGAACATACCACCATTCAAGCTATTCGACTAACCCGCAATGCCGGCCGCGTCGCGCTGACAGGTATTCATTCAACACCCCTGGTGCAGGTGGATGGGTCGGCAATGAGGCGCAAGGAGCTCACCATCTTCAACGTGCGCCGATCGAACCACGAGACCGAAGAGGCTCTGGAACTACTCCAGGCGCACGCCCAGTGGTTTGCACCGCTGCTTACACACGCGAGGGAGATCGAACGCATCGATGAGGCCTTCGCAATCGCCAGCCAATATCGCGACGGTGTCGGGAAGATGATAGTCAGGCCTTAGGACCGTACAGGGTGACGCACTGAGGACCCGAGGATGCGAAGTCGGATTTGGAGCGGACCCGTGCGCAAAGCGACCTGAACGCGATGACCCATATCTTCGGCATTGCCAATGCGAGTGTGCTGGGCCTGCCGAATCTTCCGATTGATCCCGCGAAGCCTCCCCTTTCTATCGACCTGGGCCGGCTGACCGCGGTATTGGAATCATATCCGGGCCACTCCGGCACGGACATCGTGCTGCGCGTGCCCGACCAGAACGTCGTGTTCACAGCAGACCTGTTGTTCAATGGCCGATATCCTGTCACCCTGAGGCGGAGGGAGCAGGCGCCTTCAGGCCCTGAATGTACTGCATCCTTTTCCGGAACTGCGGCTATTCTTCGCGCAGCAGGACCAGCGGATCCACGGCCAGTGCCCGACGCGCTGGAATCCACGCCGCCACCACGCCCAACAGAAGCATGGTCACACTTACCCCGACCAGCACCAGCGGGTCCTTGGGCGTGGCCTGGTAAACGATGAACGACAACACGCGTGTCGCCAGCACTCCCAGCACCAGGCCGGCAACCGAGCCGACAACCAGCAGGCGAAAGGCGCGTCCCAGCGATGCACGCAGGATTTCCCGTTGCGATGCGCCCAAAGCCACGCGAATTCCCAACTCGCGCAGCCGCTTGCTTACCACGTATGACGCCATGCCGAAGATACCCGTAACCGCCAGCGTTGCGCCCAGTAATCCGAGTATCCCCAGCGCAACCGTAGCCACGCGCGCAGCGAATAATGCGCTATCCATCTCTTCGGTCCACGTTCTTATGACGAACGGGAGCCCGGAATCGAGCCCGTGAAGCGCGCTCTCCAGCGCCCCCGCAGTCTCTTGCGGACTGCGTCTTGATTGCACCACCAACCACGTGCCGCTCGACGGCTGCTGCAAGAACGAAAAGAACATGGCGGGCTGTTGATCCTCGGTCAACGTCCGGTATTTTCCGTCTTCCACAACCCCCACCACTTCTGCCCGCTGTCCGCCCCAGTACTTGAAATGCCCGCCGATCGCCTTGTCCACGGATCCGAAAACCTTTTGCGCAAAGCGGCGATTCACCAGCGCCACCTTGGGAGCCTTGCTTTGGTCGGATGCGGTCAGATCCCGGCCCGCCAGCAGCCTGGTGCCCGCTGCTTCCAGGTAGCCCGGCGATATGTCGTAGTCCATGGCGTCCGCGGCGTAGTTGGTGGGCCGGAAATCGGTTGTGCTGTCGGTAAAAACGTATGAGTCGCTCCCGCTCAGGCTCAGTGGAAGCTGGCTGATATATCCCACCGCCGTCACGCCCGGAATCGCCGCAACTGCATCCAGCATGCGCTGCTCCATCTGCGGCACGCGTTCGCCGGTGTACCCGGCCATGTGCAGATCGCTCTCCACCAGCATCGCGTTCCGCGGCTGGAATCCGTAACTGCTGTCAAGAGAACGCACCAGTCCCCGCACCGCCACCAGCGACGAGGTTACCAGCACGGCGCAAATTGCAATCTGGGTCACCAGCAGCACGTCGCGCAGGGCGAACCGCCTGGTTCCCGCCGGTCCGCTCATTCCCGTCCGAATCACCTGCCACGGATCCGTGCGCATGACCTGGCGAACCGGCACCATCCCGAACAGCAATCCGCTGACCAGCGCCAGCAAAAGCGCCACGGCGTAAGTGCGAACGTCGGGGTTCACCGGCACATTGATCGGCACATCCGGAATCGGCTGCCAGGCGCTCAGCACGTGCAGGATGACCACGCCGCCCGCCAGCCCGATCACTCCTCCGGCCACCGAAACCAGCATCGCTTCTGTAAGCAGCTTGCGCAGAATCAGCCCGCGCCCCGATCCCAGCGCCAGCCGCAGCGCCACATCTTTGGCCCGATCAGCCGCTCGCGCTGCGAACAAGCTGCCCAGATTCGCGCACGCCGCCAGCAGAATCAGCCCGGCGAGCAGCATCAAGCCGGCCATGAACGCCCGCGCCGGTCCTCCCAGCATGTCACCGATCAGCCCCGGACGCGCCAGGGAGAATTTCACTCCCTCGTCGTCTGTCGGATAGGTCTTGGACAACCATGTCCCCAGGGTATTCAGGTCCGCTGCAGCTTCCGCCGCGGTCACCCCCGGCTTCAGCCGGCCTACCACCATGGGAGAGTGATTGCCGCGATATTGGAGCGAGTTTTGACCCTCAATAACCGGCTGTTCGACAATTGGCATCCAAAACGCCGCTGAAAAGAACAACTCCGTGCCCCGGAACGCGGGCGGCGCCACCCCCACGATTGTGAATGAGTGCCTGTTAATCTCCACCATCCTCCCCACCACGCCCGGGTCGCCGTGGAAATAGCTGTGCCAGTACGCATAGCTCAGCACAACGTAGGGAGCGCTGTTCAACCCCTTCTCGTCCGAAGCATGGAAAAACCGCCCCAGATACGGCTGAATTTCCAATGCGTCGAAATAGTTCCCGCTCGCCAGGTAGGGCCACGCTGTCGACGGATTCCCGCCGGAATCCACCCCCACCGGACCAACGATCTGGAACGCCACCAGGCTTTCGAAGGTCCGATTCCGGTCGCGCAGATCCACATAATCCAGGTAGGATTGCGATGGGTACTGGAACCGCTGCACCATGTAGAGATTCTGCGCGTGGGGCACGTTCACCGGCCGCAGCACCAGCGCATTCAGAACGCTGAACACCACGGCATTGGTGCCAATCCCCAGTGCCAGGGTGGCAATCGCCGTCAAGGCAAAACCTGGCGATTTTGCCAGTTGCCGGATTGTGAGTCTTAGATCGCTGAACATGATTGTCATCTTCTACGCGAGTTCCGGGCCAGGAGTTCCCTCAGGCGTTCAGCTTCTTTCGATTAGGAACGATTAGTCGACATCGCGACCGTTTTTCGGGATCTCGGCGTTGCTCCGGCCGGATTACCGCCTAACCGGGAATTACTACTTGATTACTGACGGGTAGGCGACTAACCGCTCGCACGCCGAATCATCCGGAGAATTCTACGTGCACAGGGATTTGATAGACTCTGGTCAAGACGCAAACTCGACGACAGTCGAACGTAGAAGAAATCATCTCTTTTGAAGTGACCGCTGCGAACGCCCTGGGGCTCGTCAGCCTCACTGAGGAGCCTTTGGATGAGTCCAACGACGCAGATTTCTCCTGGTTCAACTAAGCGCGCAGCTGCCACCGACATCAATCGGGAAGAGACTCCTTTCGAGGCGCTGGCCAGCATCTGCTCAGTTCTGGTGGTGGGCCTGTTCATTCTGACCTTCTTAGCTCAGAACTACGTCATTCCGTCAGGTTCGATGGAGAACACGTTGCTTGTAGGCGATCACCTAGTCGTCGACCGGATCACGCTAATGCCGCCCGCTTCGTGGATGCCGCTAATAAGGTATCGCGAGCCGAGGCGCGGCGATATAGTGGTGTTCATCAAGCCCGTTTATCAGCCTGGTATTGATCCGACAGACGCCGATGGGACACCGCAGCACATTCCCCTAGTGAAGAGATTGATTGGCGTACCGGGCGATCATATTCATCTACGCAACGGCACTGTGATTGTTAATGGTGTCGCACAGCCCGTGGGATTTGCGCAGCCGACGACGCCGGATAACTTCAACGAGTTCCTTGATGATTTCCCCGCAGTACCCCCAGACGGGGTGCCCGGGTCAACAGAGTCGTGGGCCGTGAACTTCTCGAATTACATCCAGGGCGGCGACCTGGTGGTTCCACCCGGCATGTACTTCATGATGGGCGACAACCGGCACAACAGCCTGGACTCGCGCTTCTGGGGCTTCGTGCCGCGCGCCAACATACTTGGCCGTCCGCTGTTCAACTATTGGTCGTTCAAGGCCACAGAGGCACGACTTGAACAAACAGGATTTGTTAACAAGCTCGCGTGGATCGGCCACGTGATGGTGCATTTCTTCCCAGACACGCGCTGGAAACGCACTTTCCACGTTGTTCATTGAACCGAAATTGTAAGATCCCGATTTGATCTTGGTGCGCTCCGGCCGTATGACCGCCCAACCGGAAGTGATGTGAGCCAGATCACGTCAGGGAAGTATCGGCGACGATCCGACCGGAACTCCCAACTCTGATCCGAGTCGGGCCTGGAAGAGTGACTCGGCCTGCTGGCGTCAAGTCACGTCCTCAGCAATCTTCTTGGCGAGATTCGGCTGGCTCTCAGGTCTTGGAATCCGGACCTGGAGCACCCGGATTCCGGTGCGGGGGAACTGCCGCCCGCCAGCCTTCAGCCCGCTGCCTTGCGCGCCAGATAAATTGTGCGGCAACCGGGAACGATCACCGGATTGCCCTTGAAGAAGGGAGCAGCATCCCAGGCTCGCACCTGGTCAAATCCTGTTTCCTTGAGAACACGCCGGATCTCATCAGAATCCCAGCAGACCTCTTCGATGCGTTCGTGACGCCGTTGCCAGTGGCTCCCGTCCCGGATGAACCATTCGACATCAGTCCAAGCCCTGTCGGCCTGACGATTATGATCATTGCGCATCACGATCGCAAAGCCCGGCTTCTCGAGCCAGACGGCGCCCGACCAGTATCGCTGAAATCCAAGCGAGTTGTTCACGTCGAAGAAGAAATGGCCGCCTGGGCGCAGCGCTCGTCCCACGGCCTTTGCGACCATTCGCAGGTCTGCTCTGCGGGGAACATGATTGAGCGCATCGTATTCGCAGGTAAGCAGATCGACCGGTTGAGGAAGCCGGAAACTCCGCATGTCGGCCCGAAGCACGCGTACCGGCAGGCGGGCGCGATCAGCCTTCTGACGGGCAAGCCGGCACATCAGCGGAGATAGATCGACAGCGTACATGTGGATGCCTTTGCGCGCCAAGGCCAGAGCAGTGGTTCCCGTGCCGCAGGCGAGATCGCAAGCGGTTTCAACGTGGGGCAGAATCCGGCCGAGCAGGCGCTCACGCGCTGCATCTATCGGGAATCGAAAAGACGAAAACAGCTCGTCATAATACTGTGCAAGCCATCGATAGGGTCGAATCGCCGGAGTTGCCATCTTGCTTTCCAATCACGAGAGAATACAGCGCCGACTGTTCGGCTCGCAATCTCATTGGTAACCGCCGCAATGCCAAAACGGCTCCGTTTCGAAGCACTTTCCCGGGCACGATTTCGTCTTCATCCCTCCGCCGTTCAGATTGAATCGGCTGGCTGCAAAGACGACACCTGGGAAGCGTGACTCCGCGCTGTAACGGATGGGCTCCGTGGTCAGTTTTCAGTCGGGATTTTCGCCGCTCCGTCCACAACCAATACGGCTACGTTCTCTTTGCGGCTTTCGATTCTCAGTCCCAACTGATCTTGCAGGGCCCTCTGCCACGACGTGAACATATCAGTACCCAGCTCAGGGTGGATGTCCACGCTGAAGTCAAAAATACCCGGAAGTCCGGTTTCGTCGACCACCGGAATCTGGGACCCGCTTGCCCGAGCCGGTTGGCCTGGATTGTCTGGAGCCGGTATGGATAACTGGACGGCAAGCAGGTCAGCGAACTGGCGCAAATCCCCGCGAAAATGAAATCCGGCCCCTGCCCTGACGTTTTCTCCGCCGTTCACGGGGCGGATTTTGGGACCCGATTTGCCGATAACCAACTCGTACACGCGCATCTCTCGCATCTCGCTGTGCCTGGTCAGATTGAACCGCTCGGCAACCAGGCTTCGCAGCATCAGGGCCATTTGCTCTCTGCTGGCGACTCCTGCTGTTCTTGCGTCGATATCGTATTCGTTCTGGTCAAGCCAGCCTGGCCCCAGGATTTGATTCAGTTGCAGATGGTAAGCCTCCGCTAACAGACGCTTCAGGGTGACATTTCCGGCTGTGAACCCGGTGGGCGAGTATGTGATTTGATTGTTATAGTCGGGCCCGGCTAAGCGTTGGCTCGGCCTGACCGAAGCAACGTCAAACGCCGGCGCCGTTGTTGAGGCTTGACCGAAAGCCAATGAACTCGAAAGCGCGAGAGCAATGAGCAGGGGCACGGCGTGCATGGCCTTCGGCATGGCATTCAGCATATCCGGCGGCGGATGAACCGGCAAATTGCAAAAGAGGCCGCCGATGCTTCTCCCGGCAGGTGAGCCCGGCACATGAACTCTGACAACCGGTTGCTATAGAATTCATAAGGGAATTCATCGGCGCGTAACAGTCGATCTCAAGAAAAATCATCCGGCAGAGCGGAGCTGCTGAAACAGAATCCGGTGGGCGGGCGTTTATCCGGTCCCGGGCCGCGCTGCCGCCCTTTTGAGGCTGCCGATAACAGCCTGAAAAGGCCTGGAAAGGAAAGACCATGAAATACGCCGGATTAATCGTGATGCCAGCCGGATTCTTTCTCTCGATAGCGGCGCTGGTGCTGTTCGCCGACCCGGTGGAGCGATCGGTCTTCGTGTTCTGCGGCCTAGCCGTGGAGGCTCTCGGCCTGGGAGTCGCGGTGCGGGGACACATGCAGGCGCGTGGAGAAAGCCACTCATGAACCCGACTTTGCCGGTTGCTTCCGCCATGCCCGACGCCCTGGTTGCGCTCACCCTGGCGTTGCTGCTGCTGGCCCCGCTGGCCATTGCCGGGGTGGCCCTGATCAATACCGGACTGGGCCGGTCCCGCTCTGCCGCGCAGGCGCTGCTGGGCAACCTGGCCATTGTCGCCGTCACCGCGATCATTTTCGCCGTAGTGGGCTCGGCCTTTGCCGGCTGTCTTCCGGGCGGCGCGGGCCACACTTTCCAACTGGCCGGCAAGCCCTGGAACTGGCTGGGCGCGGGGCCGTTTCTGCTCCGCGGCCTGGGCACGGCGCCGGCGCAACGGCAACTGGCGCTGATCTTTGAATTTCTGGCTGTCGCTCTGGCCGCACTGCTGCCATGGGGCTCCGGCGCCGATCGCTGGCGGCTGACGGCGGGCTGCGCGGCCGCCGCGGTGATGGCTGCTTTTGTTTTTCCTCTAGCGGCCTATTGGATCTGGGGCGGCGGATGGCTCAGCCAATTGGGCGTCAACTTTCCGGCGACGGGCGAGGGCGGCGCGGGGTTTATTGACGCCGGCGGCGCGGGCACGGTACACGTGCTGGGCGGCTTGAGCGCGTTGGCGGTGATCTGGATCGCGGGGCCACGCCGCGGCAAGTTCCCCAAGGAAGGCTTCTCGACCGCCATGCCCGGACACAGCGCCGTTTATGTGCTGTTCGGGTGCCTGATCAGCCTGGTCGGCTGGATGGCCTGGAACCTGGCGGGCGCAATCCTGTGGCTGCACGCGCCGCTGGCCGCTCTGCCCCTCACCGCCGTGAACACGCTGCTGTCAGGCTCCGCGGCGCTGGCGGCTACGTTTGTGGTTACCAGCGTCCGCTTCGGCAAGCCCGACGCCAGCCTCTGCGCCAACGGCTGGATGGCCGGACTGGTGGCCTCATGCGCCTGCGCAGCCATGGTTTCGCCCGCGGCGTCGCTGTTTGTGGGCCTGGTGGCCGGCATTGCTACGCCGCTGCTGGTGGAGTTGTTCGAACTTGCGCTCTCGGTCGACGATCCTTCCGGGGCGATTTCGGTTCACGCGGCGGCGGGAGTGTGGGGACTGTTTGCCGCAGGGCTGTTCGCGCCCCAGCACGGCCAACTGGTGGCGCAGATGGTGGGGATTGCCACGCTGCTGGGCGTGTTTCTGCCGCTGGTGTATCTGCTGTTCTGGCTGCTCAATCGGGTTGTCCCGTTCAGAGTGGACGCGGACGGCGAGCGGATCGGCATGGACCTGCACGAGCTGGGCGGCGGGGCTTATCCGGAGTTTGTGATTCACCGGGATGAATCTTACCGGTAGGGGACGCACCGGATGTGCATCCGCAGGGGCTGAAGCCCAGGCCTTTTTAGCGGCTTCTCGGCACGACTGAAGTCGTGCCCTGACGCTCCTCGCAGCTCCGGTTGATTCTTCGCAAGCCGTGAAACCGTGCCCTGACACTTTTCGCAGCTCTAGTGTGGTGTCTCGGAAGTTCATTGCATTTCTTTGAGGCTTGGTGTCATGCCGGAAGCGTCCGAAACGCAGATCCTTCGACTCCCTGCGCATCGCTACGGTCGCTCAGGATGACAGGAAGGGTTGGGGCGGGGCTGCATTGCCACGCCGAGTTGTGGCGGAACTATTTTGCGCCGATCAGGCGGATGCGGGCGGTGAAGGCGCGGCCCAGGAATTCGCTGAAGGTTCCGTACTCGGGTGAATCCACAACATTGTTTACGATGGCGGGATTTTCGCTGTTGGTGGCGTTCTCGATTACGCCGCGCAATCCGAAGTATGCGCCGCGAAAATGGAAGCGCCATTCGAGGCCGGGACTGAAGTTGACGAAATCCGGGAAGCGCTCGGAGCCCGCCGCTCCCACCACCTGCTGGCCCGCATCGACCGAGGTGTAGGGGAAGCCGGTGTGCCAGTCAAGCAGGTACACAACGTCCCAGCTCTTGCGTAGCCAGGGCAGCGGCAGGGGCAGCCAGCCCCAGGAGATGGCGCGGTTGGGCGTGTCCCAGGCCAGAGGGCCGCTTTGTTGCGGGCCGAGCGGCGATAGAGTGGGCATGTAGTTGAGCGCCGCATTGGTGCGCGCCGAGGAGCGCGTATACGATGCGAAGACCGTATATCCATTCGCAAACAGGCGGCGCGCATCGACCTCGAAGGAGTTGTAGTGGTCCTGGCGCTGGTTGGTGAGCAGATAGTTCCCGGAGAGCGACGCGGGGCCGCTTTGATTTACGTAGGTGAAGACATTGGATGTGCGCTTCTGAAGGAAGTTGGCTCCGGCAAAGATTCGCCAGGGAAGCTTGTGCTCGACTCCCAGGCTCCAGTTGACGGCGCGCGGCTCGTGGAGCGAGCTGTCGCTGGCGGTGAAACTGGTCTGCTGCGCAGCGCCGGTGGGCGTGATTCCGTCGGCCGCGTAGTAAGTGTCGTAACGGATTCCGGCGAGCGCGCGGGTCAGATATTCCAGTTGCGTATGTTCGTAGTAAAGGCCGATGCCCGCCGACAGTTTGGTGGCGCCATTGGCGGCGGGCGGCGAGTAGACCGCGGCAATTCGCGGCGATAAAAGCGGGCGGCGGACGATCTGGTCCCAATCGAAACGCAGGCCGGGCTCGACCAGCAGTCCCGCGCGCGGCTGCCAGCGGTCCTGGATGTACGCGCCTGCCTCGGCGTTGTGAAGCGTGAAAGGCGGGGTCACGGGAAAGACGCTCTGGCGCAACAGCGTCAAGTTTTCGCGCAGATAACTGACCGGAGCGCGCGCGACATTCTCGTTGTAGCCGATATGGTCCAGGTCGAGGCCGAGCTTGAGGTCGTGTTGCCCGGCCCAGTGGCGCGGAGGCAGATACAAGGCCGCGGTTGCTTCAACGCGCTGCGAACGCCCGGCAAGATTCTCGAAATAACTGCCGGAAGGAAGTTCGGGAGTGATCTGGTAGGGAGTGTTTCCGTGCGGTTCATAGCCATCGCGGACGCGGACCGCGTCGATGCCAAGATCCAGCAGCGCGCCGCCGGCGAAGCTCAACTTGTCGCGCAGATAAGGCAACCAGGCGATGGTGTCGCGTTTGACGGTGCTCTGCTGCGGCGTGAGCGACGAGATGCCGTCGTAGGGCGAATGATAATCGTTGAAAAGCAGGCCGCCGGTGAGGATGTTTGCGGAGGTCAGGTTGGCCTGAATTTTGACGAGGTTGCTGCCGCGGATCAGTTGGTCGGTGTCGGCGTTTGCGGGAAGCTCAGATATATATATGTTGTCGTATTCCGCCTCCAGGCCGTCGTAAAACCACGCCCGGTCGCGCAGCAGCGGCCCTGAAAAGGTAACGCGGGGAACGAACTTGTCGAAGCGAATTCCGTTGAGGTCGCGAAACGAAGGAATGAAGTTGGTGGCATTGAAGCGGAATTTGTTGTCGCCCATGCCGGTGTAAAAGGCGAGCACTCCGCCGGTGGCGCGGCCGAACTCGACGGGGTAACGGGTGGTCTCAGCGTCGATGGTGCGAACCGCGTCGGGACTGATGCGCATACCCAGGACGCCGTTGACCGGGGAGCGGATGTCGAAGCCGTCGATTTGGTCGAGGGTTTCCCAGGTCTCCGACCCGTTGACGTGTACCTGCTCCGTGGCATCCTGCACGACACCGGGATAGTAGGGCAACAGATAACGAATATCGCGCGAGGTCTGATAGGGAATGTTGACGATCTCCGGCGTGTTCATGGTGAACTGATCGGAGGTTTGCTCGGTATCGATGCCGGGAACCGAAGCGGCTACGTTGACCTGCTCCTGCACGATCTGCAGGTGGGTGAGCACAATGTGGATGCTCTTCTCTGCGGGGTCGACGCCGTTCTCAACATCCTGATAGAAGCCGGGCTTGCCTGATTGAACCTGGTAAAAAGCGGATTGACGGGGGACAAAACCGCAATGGCCGTCGTAGTCGGTCCACAGTTGAACGGGGCTTTGCGCGGGCTCGATAACGGTGACCTGCGCGCCGGGGACGGGAAGGCCGTTCTCGTCGACAACCGTGATGCGGACCTGAGCTGCCAGGCCGGCCGGCGCAGGTGCGGCTTGCTGCTGCCCGCCTGCAACCGCCGCGCAGAGCATCAGAAGCAGACTGGAAATGGCCCGCCTTCCGCAGTCACGAAGCGGCATTGAAATCAATCGGAACTTTCGCCCTGTTGGTGTCCCGCCTCGGCGTCAGTATACGCCGGTTGCCGGCGGCTTCCGGTTCCGGCGCGGGGATCAGGCTGCGGCGATTTTTGCGGTTCCCGCAGGAGCGGCGCAATGCGAGGGAATTAACGCCGCAATAGAGATTCGGATCAAAAAGACGCGTGCTTGACGAGGCGCACATTCCAACCTTCAGGGTTCTCCGGAATGGTGAGAGCGGTTCCCGCCGGCGCGGCTTCAAAGCGCTGTGCATATTCAGTAAAGTGCATATCCTTGAGGGCCGGAATCTTCCAGTCGCGAATGATTCCGAAGCACATGACGCACAAGAGGAGAGCCGACGCAATCCTGGGAACGGCAGCCCGGCTGCGAAAGCCCCACAGGAACGACCATGTGAAGGCGAGCCCGGGGAAGAACCAATAGCGAATGCCGGAGACACCCGCGAGCAATTCCCACCTGGAAATTCCCGGGGGCGGATAGGCCGCCGGAGAGATGAAGGAAGCCGCAAGAAGGATGGAGGAAAGAAAAATGAAAAGCCTCATCTCCATGGTCGACTTGACGAAACAGAGCGCGATAATGGCGGTTCCGCCAATTGCCAGACAGAGGGAGAAGATGAGGAGCCCCCGGCTTGGGCTCGCCGCCAGCCCGTTGCCGCCCAGCAGTGTCCCGAGATAGACCTGGCAGGCAAGCATGCGGGTGAACAAAGCCGGGCTGGCGCCCAGCGCGGCATGAGCGCGGCCAGTGGGATTGATAACCAACAGTCCCCACGCCTGGACTGCACAAAGGGCTGAAAGCACACTGGCAGTGACCCACCGCCAGCGATCGGGACGCTTGAACGCGAGGAAAAGAGCGACCGGCAACAGGAAGAAGCAAAACGGTCCCGTCAGGCCGCAAAGCAGCAGGATGGAAACATCGAAGAACCGGCCCGCGAGGCCTCTCGGCGTGGACGCAGCAAGCAGCAGGAAAACGCAGAGAGTGAGTATCCATTGCGAGCTGGTAACGATAGCGATCATTTCCCGGCAATTCGGCAGTGCCAGATAGGTAGCCGCGAGCAGAGCCCGGAAACGCAGGCTGCCCCACGCAGAAGACCGGGATGAGAGCAGGAGAATCACGGGGAGGGCCTGCACGGCGATGGCGATGAGGTTGAGCACCAATGGGGCCAGGGCCAAGGGCACATGCAAGGCCAGCGCGGCTGCAAGGCGCGGCAGAGTTTGAAAGTATCCATCCTGGGTACGGAACAGCGTCGTCCACCAGCCCAGGTTATAGGCATCCGCATACCAGACGTGTCCATCCTCGGCATAGAACTGGGCGTGAAAGACCGCATCCGGACGCCTGGAGACGAACACGGCGCAGGCGAGTAGAAAAGTCAAGCCAAGTTGCCAGGGTCGAAGGTCCGTCTGCCGGTCCGGAGGATTCTGCATTCTGCCGCCTGTCAATTTCGGCCTTGTTTGGTTGGGCCTTGTTTGGTCGAGCCGTGTTTGATCAGTTTCATGGTCCAGCCCTCAGGTTGCTCCTGAATGGTGACAACCGCTCCTGGCGGCGCTGCTGCGAAGTTCTTTACGGAGTCGGCAAGATTGGTTTCTTGAAAGGTGTGGTGACGCCAGTCGCGGAGGATACCTAGACTCATCAGGCATAAGAGCGCTGCGGAAACGATTTTCACGCCGACAATGCGGGAGCGAAAACCGTAAAGCAGGGACCATGCGAAGGCAAGCGTGGGGAAAAACCAGTGGCGATAGCCGGGCGAGGCGGACAACACATCCCAGACCGGCAATTCGGGACGGCCCCATTCGACGGGTGCCTTGAGCGCACCAACAAAGAGAACGGCTGAAAAGAGGAGAAACAGCTTCATCACCAGGGGCGACTTGAAGGAGCAGACGATTGCAAAAGCAGTTCCGCCGATGGCTACACAGCACAGGACGATGGAGAGCCATCGGCCGGGCATTGCGGACAGCGCGTTGCTGCCCAGCAAGGCTCCGAGATAAACCTGGCTGCCGAGAATGCGCCCGAACAACTGAAGACTGGCGCCCAATGCCCGGTTAGAGCGGGCAGCGGGGGCCAGAAACAACAGTGCCCACGCCTGAATGAGACAGCAGCCAGCCAGGATTCCAACCGGGACCCACCGCCAGGAATCACGACGCTTGAAGGCAAGGAAAACAGCGACGGGCAACAGGAAGATGCAAAACGGTCCGGAAAGGCCGCAGAGAAGCACAATGGCGATATCGAACAGGCGCCACGCGGTGCTTTGGGGCGTGGATGCGAGGAGCAAAACCAGCGCGCACATAGCCAGCAGGAAATTCGCATCGGTAATGCCATAGCTGACTTCATCGCAATTCGGAAGTACCAGGTACATGCCCGCAAGGGCGGCGCGGAAGCGCAGACTGCCCCAGGCCGAAGACCGGGAAGAGAGCAACAGGTTTGCGGGGAGCGCCTGAATAGAGATGGCGATGAGGTTGAGAAGCAGAGGAACGCGATAAAGCGGCGCCAGCAAAGCGAAAGCGGCTGCGAGGCGCGGCAGGGTCAGGAAGTATCCGGTCCAGGTTCGAAACAGCGCAGGCCACCATCCGAGGTTGTAGGCGTCGGCATACCAGGCGTGGCCGTCCTCGGCATAGAATTGCGCGTGAAAGACGGCGTCGGGGCGGCGCGAGACAATTACGGCGATCGCTAACAGGAACACAGCGCCGTGTTGCCAAAGGCGAAGCTCGGGCTGCCTGGCGAGTTGCACGGTTGTCGCGCTCATTGAGCCGTCTCTCCTGAATGTTATTTGAAGCCGCGGCTGACCCATTGCACGAATTGCGCCGCCGGAACCTCGTGAGGCAATTGCCTTATGATGCCGGGCCGCGCTGGGCAGTTCATTTGGCAGCGGAAGCCGCGCTCGACCGGGTTGTTGGGATTTCCGGGGAGCTGTCAACACGCTGAAAGATCAAGTGACAGCTTTTCTCGGCCAGTCGAAAGCCTTCAGGCCTGGCTCCGCAAAACATGTGGGTGAAGCTGTAGCCGGTGCGGCTCAAGAGCTGAATCCTCGGATCCGATGGGTTAATGGGAGCGTCAGGATCGTGCGTGCGCATCTCGACGATCACCACGGCGGGATGGGCAGGCAAGACTTTATCGAACAATTCTTCAGTTCGATTCCGGGTGCTCCAAAGCCAGAATGGATCCGGTTGATCGATGTAGATGTCATGGTCGAAATAGGGCAATATGCCCACCGAGCGACAGGCATCGCATCCCGGATCGTAGCAGGAAGTAACCGCTATTGGAGCGCCCTGGCGGACAAAGGGGCGGAGAAACTGTGCCGCAGCGAGATCGGGGGAGTAGGCGCGGTAGTGGTCGAATCCGATGGCATAACCGGACCAGAGAAGCTGCATGGCCGCCATTCCCACCAGGGCATAGCGGCCAATGGCATCAGGCTCGGAGACCTTGGCTCCCGGAGGCGGCCATGCAATCCACATGAGGGTTATCACCAGCGGCACCAGGAGTCCCACATGCCACCAGTTGGCATGCACCTTGCCGGAAAAGGCGGCGAAGAACAACACCGGCAAGAGATAGTGAGGCTTGCGGAAGGCAGCGAACCAAAGCACAATCGCGATCCAGAAAGGAACAGAGAGGATCCACGGTTCAGCGATCCCCGAAACCAGCGACAGGAATGCGAAAAGGAAGAACGCGCGAGATTCCACGGGAACGGACGATGCGTGGGCGGAGAGGTCAGCCGGCGGCCAGGCCGTCCACAGCGCCAGAGCCCAGAGGCCAAGAAGAAGGAGCGCGGCGGGCAGGAGTTGACTGCGGCGACGAGAGTCTCGGGCGGCTCCGTCGCGGAACTGGTCGATGAGGTAGACGACGGCGAGCCCGGCGGAGATGACCGCGGCGTGGAGAGCGACGTTAGCCAGCAAGCCGAGCAGCAGCGCCAGAAGCAAGGGGCTCTTCTTCCAGCACAGAGCTACGAAGAAAAGCAGGAGGGGCGCAAGAACATAGCTCCTGGCCACCACGGCATATTGAAACAGCAGGAAACTAGTGAAGGGGAGAAGAAGCTTGAGATAGCGCGGGAAAGGAGACTTGAGGACAAGCAGTGCACTGGCCCCTGTAGCGATACCTCCGCAGACCCAGTGCAGGCCGGTATAGCCGACATGGAGATGAATCAGGACCCAAAGCAGGAAATGCCAGAGACCAGGGGATCCCTCGTAACGGAGATAGGTTTGGAAGAGGGCGGGAAGCGAAAGAGTGCGCGCAAGCTGCCAGGCCTGGGCCTCGTCCGCCCAGGGTTCATGATAGGGAATGGCAAATGCGACCAGCGCGGCATACAAGAGCAGCGTGGCGAACTCGGGCCAACGCGAATGGACCTGTCTGGACACGCGCGCAAGCGTGGTGACGGGAGGGGCCGATGAGACCGCGCCGCGCCGCCCCGGACCGTGGGAGGCTGGGAGTTGCTCTGCCGCGGCCGAAGTCTTCATGGCGAAACTCACGCGCCGCGTTCACTTTGGGAATAATACTGCTGGGTTACTTTTCTGCCGGCGGCGTCGTATCGGGGCCTGCGGAGGATTCCCCACTTATGGGCGACGAAGCCGGCGGTGGTGACCAGCACGCCGAGTCCATACTCGACGCTGCGCTTGAAGTTGATCGAGGAAGCTTCCTTGAAGTACTTGGTTGGACAGGAGATTTCTCCGATCCTGAAGCCGAACATGACGGCCTGGGCGATCATCTGGTTGTCGAAGACGAAGTCGTCGGAATTTTCGAGCAGTGGAAGGGTCTCGAGCAACTCCCGCGAGAAGGCCCGGAATCCGGTGTGGTATTCCGAGAGCTTGACGCCCAGAAACAGGTTTTGAAATGCCGTAAGCAAGCGGTTGGCGACGTATTTATAGAACGGCATTCCACCCTTGAGCGCGCCCGCGCCCAGAATGCGCGAGCCCAGAACCATGTCATAGACTCCGCTGGCGACCATGCCGGCCATGGCCGGAACCAGCGACGGCGTGTACTGGTAGTCGGGATGCACCATGACCACGATGTCGGCGCCGGCGGCCAGAGCTTCGCGGTAGCAGGTTTGCTGGTTGCGCCCGTATCCATAGTTGGTGTCGTGAATAAAGGTCTGCACGCCCAGTTTGCGGGAGAGCGCGGCGGTCTGATCCTGGCTGGAGTCGTCTACGAGAATCTTGATGTCCACCACGTCGGACAGTTCCCGCACCGTCTTTTCCAGGGTCTTCTCGGCGTTGTACGCCGGCATGACGACCGCAATTCGCTTTCCGTTGATCATGGTTTTCAACTCCCGGAACATCATCTACTCGTGCCGCGGACCGGCGCCCGCTTCATTGCCCGGCAGCGCCCGCCTGCGCGGGAATCGGGTATGGAGAAACAGTTGCCGGCTGGGTATCCATCTGAACCAGCCAGACATTCCTGTCCCGATAGTAATGCATCAACTCAAGATTATTTGCCGCATCCATATCCCACGCCCATACGACTTTAGAGGCATCGATGTCGGCATGGTTGTAAACCCATTGATCGTGGGAATCGCGTTTGGGTGAATCGCGAACAAGCACCAGTTGCTTACCGGGAAGCTTTTCCAGGTCAGCTTCAATCCGGGCTCGTTCCGTTCCATAGAGATCCGGCCCGTACCACATGAGCGACCAACTGGGCGCCGGCCATTCCGGGACCTTGAAGCCAAGCGGCCCGGAAAACGCCCGCGCCGCCCCGAGCAGAAAGCAGCAAACCACGGTGAGCCGCACCAGGGTGGCGCCCATTGGTTTTCCATCCGGGCTCCAAACCCGGAGGTGGCGCATGGCCTGCAAGCCGATTGCATAAAAGGCCGCCGTGAAGGGGGCCAGGTAATGAGGGATCAGGTAAATCTCGATGAACATGCCGGCCATGAGAACGAGCACGCACAGGACGAGGAAGCGGATGCGGCGATCGCGGAGCACGCGCCGCATCATGATGAGCGGAGGCAGCAGGATGAAGCCGGCGAAAAACAGCGTGGTCTGCACGACCTTGGCCAGGGTTTCAGGGACAAAGAGATACCAGGAGTGGACTTTAGAGTAGATCTCCAGCTCGCTGTCGTAGTAAAACCTTCGCATTCCCGGGTGCCGATAGGCGGGTTCGGGACGCGGGGACTGCCAGATGTAATAGGGCGCCATGGCGTAAGTGGCGCGGTTGACGGTGTAGGGCAGGGTGAAGGGACTTGAGAATGCGCGGTAGTCGTAATAGCCCATCCAGACTCCGGCAGCAACGATGAGCAGCAGAGGCGCCGCGGCCCTGCGAAGCAGCACGGCGGGGGCCGGCCGGTTTTTCCAAAGAAGACCCAGCGCGCCAGGACAACTGCGACGGGAAGACACAGCAGCATGCCTTCGTAGGGGCGATTGACAATGAGCAGAACGATGCCCACAGCCATGAGCAGGCCGTAACGAAAGCGCGCAGTCTTCATCAGCCTGGGCAGCGCGCCCAGCACCAGGGCTCCCGCGAGAGCCGAGATGAAGCCTCCGCCGGTATAGGTATTGATCCAATAGCTGAAGAGGCCGAGGCGGAGCATCGCCAGGGTTCCTCCCAGCAGCGCCCAACCTGGCGGCAACCACGCTTGCAGCATCCAGCAGAGGGCCGCGCACATGAGCGCGCTGGAGATGAGGATGCCGAACCAGGGGTTGCCGAACAGGACCTTGCCCGCAGCCATGACCAGCCCCTGCGCCGGAAAGTACATGGACATGTAAGTGGGCTGCATGCTGATCTGGACGCTTTCGAAGTGGGTCCACATGGCGGGGGTCGGATTGGTGAGCCGCCCGTGCGCAAATGTGTCGCAGGCCAGCATGAGGCTGAAGTCGTCGGGAAGAAAGGGCAGGGGGATGGGGCAGTTGGGCAGGAGGGCCAGGCGCAGGAGAAGAGTGGCAATGCCGACGGAGGCAACCGCCAGTCCTTTTCTGCGCGCCAGCCGCCCGAGGACAAGCTCGATGCGCGCGAACCAGGGGTTGCCCAGCCGCGGCCAGGCAACTACCGCCGCCATGGCGATCGCGGTCAGGCCGCCTTCAAGCAGCATCATCGAAGCGCCGTTTTCAGGAGTAGCGGGCACGGGACTCATGATTGGGCGTTGCCTTGGGAAAGAATTCCTCCGGCGCCTGGTGCGGCGGCCGCAGCCAGACGCTCCGTTTCCTTTGCGCCTGTCTGTTTATCCGGGTTATCCGGGGTGGCGCGCCGCAAGTACACCCACAGATAGAAAACGGCCAGGGCCAGCAGGACGAGGGGAGCCGGCCGGACCAGCACAACCGTCAGTATCTGCCCGGATAATTGGGCGGTGTTCAGATGCAGGTTTTTTGTGAGCAAGACCAGAATTGCCGACGGAATATCTCCGGTGAGTATTACTCCCGCGCTATTGAGCAGGAGCGCCAGCCAACGAAGCGGACCGCCCCCGGCCCACAGCATGGCGCATGCCGGGACCGCAAGCAGCAGGAGCTTGGCATCGTATTCCCGATGATAGACAGGCAGCATGGCAAGAGGCACGATGGCGGCGAGGGCAAACCAGGCATTGGCCTGGGAGAAGCGCAACCTGAGAGTGCGAACGGACCACGCCAGCAGGAGCGCGCCGCAAACCAGATAGCTGACCGGATTATAGAAGCGCGGATCGTCGCGGAAGATACTGATAACCGATTGCAGGTCAACGACCATATTTACATTGTGGAAGGCGATGGAGGCCGGCCCGGGGTCGTTGAGATCGCCGTGCGCCGAAGTTGTGGCGAGATTGGATTGCAGTTCCTGCGCCCAATGCGGCGCAACGTGCGAGACCCAGAGGAAGGCGGGCAGGCTGAGCGCGGCGACCACAACCAGGGTCTGCAACGCGCGCTTCCGATAGACCCCGCCGGCCAACAGGAAAAAGAGCCAGACCAGGCCCGCGTCATGAGGCTTGATTGCCAGGCTGACGGCCATGCACAGGACGCCGGCGGGCACAAACCGATCCTCGAGGAAGCACCACACAGCCACCACACAAAGGCTCACGGCGATTCCAGCCAGGTTGCCGCCCGCAAAGAGGATTTCGCTGTTGGCGAGTACGATGCAGATGAGGAAGACGGAGACGCCCGGCGACCATGTTGACGCGCGCGTCCAGACGAGGAAAGCAGCCAGCATCAGGCTTGCGGCGGTGAGAAACATCCACAGCAACTGCGCCGGTCCCCATCCCAGAATGGAAAAGGGCGCGGCCAGGAAGAACGCAGTGGGCAGATTGATACACACCGGCACTGCGCGGCGAAACAGCGTGGCAATGGCGGGATCGGAGGGGAGCTGCCCTCCTTCTGCCTGGTAGACGCGCAGGAATTCGGCTTCCTGGTAGGGATCGGCATGATGAATCAGGCATCGCGCGCCGTAGTAAATCGCCTTGAAGTCCGCCATCCGGCCGGACGAGGAGTGCTCGATAAAAGAGCCCCAGACGATGAAAACTGCGCTGCTCAACAGCAGCCAAAGCAGACCGATGCGCCGCGTGCTTTCCATGCTGAGCTTCATTCTAGACGGTCCCGGCCAATCCGGACCGAGGGCACTGCCCAGACAAGGACGATGGCTGCGGGAAATCGGAACTGAAATACAAAAGGAGAGAACGAATGGCAATCCTTTTGCCACGCGTATCTCTCCCGCGAAGGAACTGTGTTGCGTTTCCGTGCCCGTGGTACGGCAGTTACTAGGTGATGTCGCTGCCCAATTGCGTGCTTACGTTGGTAAACGCGGTGCTGATGCCGGTGGCTAATCTCTTCATGCCGGCCACGGCGCCGAAGGCGATCAGGGCCACGACCAGGGCATATTCAACCAGATCCTGGCCGGTCTCGCGCTTGGCCAGATTCCGAATCATTACGAGCAGAGAGAAAAGTGCCTTGTTCATGTTTGTGCCAATCCTTCTACCCTGATTTTTCCCCGACCGGGCGGGGAATCGGGTGGTGCAGGTTCTTACTGCGTCAAACCCGGGAAAGCAATCTACGAGCGAACTTATTACGTCCGGCAATAACGAGCCGCCTTTTAAGGAGGCGGCTGAGAGACACCCCCTTGCAGGGGAGAGTACGCTCGGCGTTGAGCATGACGATCGCGTCTCTCCCGCAAAGATACAGCGTTGCCGGTTGGTGCTGTCCTGACGGTTCTACGGCAGCGACTAGCTGATGGCGGAGCCCAGCTGCGTGCTGACATTGCCGAACGCGGTGTTGATGCCGGTGGCCAGAGAGGTCATGCCAGCAGTAGCACCGAAAGCTATCAGAGCGACAACCAGAGCATACTCGACCAGGTCCTGACCTTCCTCGCGGTTCTTCAGATCCTGGAACTTCACGTACAACTTAAGCAGCATATCGTTCATTGTGGTTTCTCCTTGGTGTTCAATTTTGTCCCAGCCCCAGCCGGGAGAGTTTGGATTAAAACCCGGTCTTGCTGGGTCACATCTGGGCGATGCAATCCGGGTACGAAGCTCACAAAATCGGACAACAAGAAGTTGCCTTTTCTGGAGGGCTACGCTATGCCTTTTGCAGGGGAGAGTGCGTTCCGGCGCTGAGCCTGAGGTTTACGTCTCTCCCGCAAAGAAACGGCATCGCTGGGTTGTGCTGTCGTGACGGTTCTACGCCAGCGACTAGCTCATTGCAGAGCCCAGCTGCGTACTGACATTGCCGAAGGCGGTGTTGATGCCGGTGGCCAGAGAGGTCATGCCAGCAGTAGCGCCGAAGGCAATCAGAGCGACAACCAGGGCATACTCGACCAGGTCCTGACCTTCCTCGCGGTTCTTCAGGTCCTGGAACTTTACATACAGCTTGAGCAGCAGGTCGTTCATTTTCGTAGTCTCCATTTTTTCTGCATTTCCGGCCGCAGCCGGATTACCGGCAGAATAGCGGATTACCCCTGATTTTCCTGGACTTATTGATCTTCAGGAATCAAGGCAGGTATTAGAAACTTAGGCTGCGCTTCCTAATTCGGCGGCGAGTAGCGCTTTTTGCGGAAGCTGGTTATACGGCGACCTTTGGCGGGGAGAGTACGTTGCGGCCCCAGACCAGGCAAACGTATCTCTCCCGCAAAGGGGCTGAGGTAATGGGTTGCAATGTCCTTGCGTTGCTATGCAGGGATTAGCTGATGGCGGAGCCCAGCTGCGTGCTGACGTTGCCGAACGCAGTGGTGATGGCGGCGGCCAGGTTCTTCATGCCCGCAGTGGCACCGAAGGCGATCAGAGCGACGACCAGGGCATACTCGACCAGATCCTGACCTTCTTGACGGCTGGCCAGATCCTGGAACTTCACATAGAGCTTGATAAGCAAGTTGTTCATTGTTCTCTCCGATTTGATTTCTCCCAGCCTCAGCCGGGGCACCATCACCCATGCAAGTGACGTGCCAATCTCGGACACTAAAACTTCCCTTTATAAATCAACGACTTGAGGAATTGCCTCTGAGGCAGCCGGGGCAGGCGGTGTAAACACGCGTTTACAGTGGCGGCTGGGACAGAACGGCACCGTATACATGAGCCGGGGAAAGTGTCGCCGGAAGTTACCAGGCAGGCACTGGATTTGGTGCAGCCGGGAAGATGGAACCCGGGCAGAAAGTAGAATAGCGATGTGATCAGCCGGACCGAGCCTTCCGCGGCCAAGCCGCACATTGATTTCACAGAAGTTTCGATTGCCATCGCCTGCGGGCTCGCGCTTGCGTTTACGGTGCTGTTCCTATGCGTGGTGCCGCTGTTAGGCAAGATTGCGGCGTCGCGGGATTTCGTGGTTTTCTGGGCCACCGGGCAGCAACTGATCCACCACGCCAATCCCTACGATGCGGCGGCCATGATGAAGATCGAGCAAACGGCCGGGCTTAACGCGGGGTACGGCGTGCTTTTCATGCGCAACCCGCCGTGGGCCCTGCCGCTGGTGCTGCCGCTGGGGCTGGTCGGGGTGCGGGTGGGGGCGCTGCTGTGGTCCCTGGCCATTGTCGGGTGCCTGGTGATCTCAGTACACCTGCTTTGGGTGATGCAGGGCCGGCCGGAGAGCCGTCTGCATTGGCTTGGCTTTGCCTTCGGGCCCGCCCTGATCTGCTCAATGATGGGCCAGACTTCGCTGTTCGCGCTGTTGGGGTACGTGCTGTTTGTCTACCTGCATCGCACCCGGCCCTTTCTGGCCGGAATGTCGCTGTGGCTGTGCGTGCTGAAGCCTCATCTGTTTCTGCCCTTCGGCGTTGTGCTGCTGGCGTGGATCGCGATCTCGAAGAGCTACAAGATTCTGGCCGGAGTCGCGGTTGCGCTTGCCGGGAGCTGCGTTTTGGCCTACTTCCTCGACCCGGCGGGTTGGGTGGAATACGCACGGATGATGCACAGGGTGGGATTGGAGAAGGAATATGTTCCGTGCCTGATTGTGGTGCTGCGGCTTTGGCTCAGCCCCAAGTCGATATGGTTGCAGTACCTTGCGCCCGCGCTGGGCTGCGCCTGGGCGCTGGGCTACTTCTGGCCCCGCCGCCATGCCTGGGACTGGAACCGCTACGGCGGCCTGCTGGTGCTGGTATCGCTGCTGGCGGCGCCCTACTCCTGGGTCTACGACGGCGGCCTCGCGATACCCGCTCTGCTCGAAGGCGCCTGGGGCACACGGAGCCGGACCCTGCTGGTGATTCTCGCCTTTGCCAGCCTGCTGATCGAGGTGGAACTGGTCTGCGGCGTTAAAGTCACCTCGGCCCTCTATCTCTGGACCGTGCCGGGCTGGTTCGTGTGGTATCTGCTGGCGCGCTTCTTTCCTCGTGAACTCCCAATTTCTGGTGGCGGAGATGAATGAGACCGCAGCGCCGGGCACACGGCCGAAGGTCATCCTGGCCATCGCAAGGCTGCTACTGACATCGGTCTGCGGCCTGGCGTTTGGATTTACAGTTTTCGTCTTCATTCTTTCCACGGTGCCGGGCAGCAAGGCGCTGGGGACGCGCGACTTTGTGGCCCGCTGGGCCGCCGCCCAACTGATGGCCCACCACGCCAATCCCTACGATGGGAACGCGCTTTTGCAGCTGGAACGCGGCGCGGGGTTTCCGGCTCATTACGGCGTGATGTATATGCTCAATCCGCCCTGGACTTTGCCGCTTGTATACCCGCTGGGGTTCATGGGGGTGCAGGCGGCATCCGTCCTGTGGTCGATTCTTCAGCTTGCCTGTTTCGCGATTTCAATCCACCTGCTCTGGATCATGCATGGACGGCCCGGCAATCGCCGGCACTACCTTGGCTATTCCTTCGCGCCGGCGCTGATCTGCCTGATCATGGGACAAGTGACTCTGTTCGCACTGCTGGGGCTGGTGCTGTTTCTCTACCTGCATCGCACGCGGCCTTTCCTGGCCGGGATGTCGCTGTGGCTGTGCATGCTGAAGCCGCACCTGTTTCTGCCCTTCGCCGTGGTGCTGCTGGCGTGGATCATTGTCTCCAGGAGCTACCGGGTGCTGCTGGGCGCAACTTTCTCAGTCGCGGCGAGCAGCGTGCTCGCATTTCTGCTGGCCCCGATCAAGTGGGGCGATTACCTGCGGGTGTTGCACAGCCCCGGATCGCAATGGGAGTTTGTGCCCTGCGTGAGCGTTTTGCTGCGGGTTTGGATCAGCAAAGACACAGCCTGGCTGAACTATGTGCCGGCTGCGCTGGGATGCGTTTGGGGACTGGGGTATTTCTGGGCGCGGCGCAGGACATGGGATTGGGCGACAGACGGCAGCCTGGTGATGCTGGTATCGATCCTGGTGGCGCCGTATGCCTGGCTCTACGACCAGGCGCTGGCGATACCGGCGCTGCTCGAGGGCGCCTATGTAGCGCGTTCGCAGAGCGTATTGGCAGCCCTGGCGCTGCTGAGCGCCTTGATCGAGCTGGCCTTGCTGGCCATTGTCTGGAAGCCCGAAGCCCTTTACAACTGGACGTTGTGGAGCGCGCCTGCCTGGATTGTGTGGTATGTCTACGCGACGGCGGCCAGGAGCAGGCGAGCGGTTGGCGGCAGCGCCGAGGCGATTGTTAAATCGCGCTAATGTGATTCCGGAAGTGACGTCCTCTTTTTGATTTCGTGCAGCGTTGCCGATCGACTATTCTGTCGCCGCTTCGACGGCCGGCGTTCCAGACAGTGTTTGGTGAATCGACCGAGCGTTCGGCGAGCGGAGAAATTTGCCCCCCAGGGGCTAAAGCCCAATTCGTTTTGCTGGGTTTTCGGCACGACTGAAGTCGTGCTCTGACACAAAGCCTATCGATTTGGTATTCACCAAACACTGTCTAATCCGGCTCGGAAGCGGGCGAAAACTCCAGCGTGTCTCCGGGCTGGGTATGGGTGTCGCGGATGGTGCCGGCGGGAAGCTCGAGCACGGAATGGGCGGAGAGACAGGCGGACAGCCGCCAGGGACCGACCGCGCTCCTTACTTTTTTGATTCTGTTCTTCCGGTCGAGATAAACCAGGTCGATGGGGAAGCGCATGAAGAAGGTGTGGACGGATTCGCAGGGCACGATCCACATTCCTTCTCCGGAATCGAGCCGGTCACGGCCGAGCAACCCCTTGTTGCGCTTTGGCCCGCTGTCGGCTACTTCAAGGCGAGTGGCAAGCACGGTGGAGCGCGCCGGATTCGTGACCTGAAGGCGACGATCAGGCGTGGACGCGCGGAGGGGAGCTTGACGACTCATTGCTGGGGAGGCGAGCCGGCAGCAGCAGGCGCAGCAGCAGGAGTTGATGAGCCTGAACCAGCGCCAAAGCCTCCCGTAGCGCCTTCGATGACCAGGGGCGGCTCCGGCTTCATGCTCTGGATCAACTTCTCCACGGGGATGGTGGGCGGCGAGGCAGGCAGCGTGTTGTCAGCCGTCTTGGCATCGGGAGTGTGCATGGGGATGTTGGAGTTGGGAGGCAGAAACTTGGTGGGATACTTGAGCCCAGGCAGCGCGGCGCCCGCCGGTATGGGCGCCACTACTTCCGGCGTGACGAGCACGATCAACTCCGTATTGGTTCTGTTGATCGCCTTGGACTGGAAGAACTTGCCCAGAATCGGAATGTCCCCAATCCAGGGGATCTTCTCGAAGGTCTCGGTTTCGCGGTTATCGAGCAGACCGCCGATCACGAAGGTCTGGCCGTCGGCCAACTCGACTTCGGTTTTCAGCTTGCGGTTGGTAAGCGCAGGGACGTTGAATCCCGCGATCTGCACGGCATTGCCGAAGTCCAGGGCGCTGACTTCAGGCGCCACCTGGAGACGGATGGTTCCACGCGGAGTAAGGGTGGGGATGAAGTTGAGCCGGACGCCATATTCCTTGAACTCGATCGACACCGCTCCCGCGCCGCCGGAGGAGGTTCCCTGCACCACCGGGTAGGGATACTCTCCGCCGGCCAGGAAGCTGGCCTCTTTGCCATCCATGGCCAGGACATTCGGCTCCGCCAGCACTTCCGCCACGCCTTGAGTCTGCAGCATCTGAATGGTCGCGCCCACGTCGAGACCCGGGAAGAAAGCAAGTATGGTCCCTTCATTCGCGGTGGTGGCTGAATTGCCTCCCGCGGACAGGCCGCCCGAGCTCGATCCACCACCTCCGGAGATGAACGGCGGAGAGAACTCTCCCGTGGAGATTCGAGTCGACTGTGTTTCCCAGGCCGAGATTGAAGAGATTGATGCCCATGTTCTTGGCTTTGTTGCGGTCAATGCTGGCAAAGCGCACCTTGAGCAGAATCTGCGGGGCGGAGGGGGGCACAACCACGTCAAGCAGATTCACGACTTTGCCTGCCGTGGAAGCGATTTGGACGGCGCGCGCAGAACTGGTCAGGTCCTTCACCGTTCCGCGCAGATAGATGACGCCATTCTCCGAGTTCACCTTCAAGGACTGATCGGGAAGCTCGGTTCGGAGCTCGCGGCGAACCGATTCCATGCTGCTGTCGAGCGCAGAGGCGCTGGCGCGCACGGTGACGTTGAAGAATTGCCTGCCGCCGCGGTCGTCCCAGATGATCAGGCTGGTTTCTCCAGCAGCTTTGCCATTGACCATGATTTCGGTGGGACTGATGGCGCTGGCCTCGGCCACGTCGCCCAGGCCGATGGCAACCCGGGTTACGGGGCGCACGCAATCGACCAGCACGGTTTTGCCTACGGCCACTGAAAGTTCGTTTGACGAATCCTGAAAGGAGACCCCGGCGGACGGAGACGGCGCAGCCTGAGCCCGCAAACCCTGCCCGGCGCAGAGGAAAAGACACAAAGCGCTGAAACATGCGATGGAGAAACCGGCCTTCGCTCTCACTGCTTTGCCTCGGGGGATCTGAATTTTTCCTGGGTGGTATTCGCACCGTTGATCATCTTCGATGGTGAAGGTTCTGGGCGCGGCCCTGGGGGCTCTCCTGGGGCCTTTCGCCACGGCGCCCTGATCTCCAAACATCTGGCCCATGGCGGTGGTGGAAACCTGCGAGACCTTCGTATCCAGCGGGTTTCGCAGCACCAGTTGAATCCTCAATTCACTGGTGGCCAGGCTCAGCGTCTGGGCCTGCTCCGGGGTCACCAGCAGGTTGACCACTTGCACCTGCTGCGGCTTGCCTTCAGCGTCTTTCTGAATGTCAGTGCCGGCCGATAGAACCTGGATGTCCTGAAGAATGGTCTTGGTGATGGTGCCTTCGGCGGGGTTGGTGGCGCCGGGAGGATTGCCTGAAGCGAGGATGTCAACGCGCATGCCGGGAATGACGAATCCCGCCACGCCCACGACCTGATCCACCTTGACGGCCAGGGCCCTCATGCCGTTAGGAATGGTCGACGCCAATCCGCCTCCGGAGCCGGCCGGGGCAAGCCGGCTGTCAAGGATCGGCTCGCCCTGATAGAGGTCCGAGATTACGCCGCGGCCAATCACTTGCTCCGGCTTGAGAAACACGCCCTTGGGAACCGTTCCCTGAATGTCGGCGGTGGTGAGGTCGGTAGCGCTGAGAACCGTGCCGAGTTTGATGTCAGTAGCCGCCGCAACCACTCGCGTAGTCAACACCGGCTTCGATGCGTTCATGCGGGCGCCGACGATCCGATAGACCAGATAGGCGCATCCGCCGGATATCGCCAATGAGATGAGGAGAATTGTCAGCAGCCTTCGATTCATAAGGAATCCTGAATAAACTGGCTCCCCGGCCAGCTCCGCTCTTCTGTCTCCTGTGCCAATCCCCACGCCCAGGTAAACGAATCCCCCAGTGCGAACCAATCCGCCCGGGGTCATGACAACTGTCCAGCTCTGTTCAAACGCTGTCCCAGTTTATTCCCTTTAGATATCAACCCACCGCACGAAAGTAACGTGACATATGTGTGAGGTATCAAGAGAGCTATGAGGCAGGAGTTTGAAATGAGCGATTCTGATAGAGGCTACAATGAGTCTAGAAAGAGGCGGCAGGGAGGGAGTTCACCCGTTCATGAGGTCTTCCCGCACGATAACGCTCTTTACAGAGAGCCGTGATATCAGCCAGGCGCCAACCTCTTTTCTGGTTTCGATTCTGTTCCACGCGGTCGCCGCGGGCCTGGTGTTTTTCGGGGTCGTGTATTCGCCGAAATTGAACACTCGTGCGGCCGCCGAACACTTCACGGTGCGCCGTCTTGACCTGGACACGCCGGAGCAGATGCGGCGCGCGGCGCGCAGCAAGGTGAAGTACCCAGGGCCGCGGCCTGTAACGCAGCCATTGAAACGCGGCGGCAAGCCGGTGGCGCGGCAGGCTGCCCTGCGGCAGATTGCACACGCACAGAAGGGCGCGCAGACGCTGGTGCAGCCCGATATAGCTTCGCAACTGACGCTGACCCAGGAGATCCCGGTGCCCACGCTGGTGATCTGGTCTCCGAAGAAGACGCCGGTGAAGACGGTGGTTGCGCCGCTGCCGGAAAAGCCGACGGCCGCCGATGTGAGGCCGTCGCCCGATCCTCCCAATGAAGAATTGAACCTGGCCGACATCAGCATCGCGGCCAGCCCGGTGGCCGCGCCGAAATTGCCCACCCTGCCGAGCACCACATCGCCGGTGGCTGTGCAGGCGCCGCAACAGGTGCAACTGGCGCCGGCAACGGTCTCGCAGCCCTCCGCCGAACCAACACCCGCGGCGGTCATGTCGCTTTCCGATTTGAAAATGGCGCAGGGCACGGTGGTGCTGCCTCCGGTGAACGAAACCGCGGACTCCAATTCGCCCGGGGCGCTGGCGCCGGGCCCGACAAGGGACTCTTCAGGGCCGGGAAAGAGCAACCAGGCCGGGGCCGGAGGCGCGGGAGATAGCGCAGCCAGTGGCGCGGATCCTCCCGGCAACGCCGATGTGGCGCTGGAACGGCCGGGGGCCGAAGCCGCGCTGCGCCGGGGAGCGGATGCCGGCTTCGGCCAGGACATCCAGCCTTCATCCACAAAGATCACGCTGCCCAAGGACGGGCAGTTCGGCGCGGTCGTGGTAGGAGCTTCGCTGGAGGATGAGTTTCCGGAGATGGCCAGCGTATGGAGCGGCAGGCTGGCCTACACGGTTTATCTGCACGTGGGACTGGCCCGGAGCTGGATTCTGCAGTACTCGCTGCCGCGCTCGGATGAGGCCGCGGCGGCGGGCAACATCGCCCGGCTTGAGGCGCCATGGCCGTTCAACATTGTGCGCCCCAACCTGGCGTCAGGCCCAGGGCCGGTGGAGGCCGATACCATCATGGTCCACGGCTTTGTGAATCAGGCCGGCCGTTTCGAGGCGCTCAACATCGTGTTCCCGCCGCAGCTTCCGCAGGCCCAATTCGTGCTGAGCGCGCTTCAGCAGTGGCAATTCAGGCCGGCCACGCAGAACGGGCAGGCGGCAAGAGTGGAAGTGCTGCTGATCATTCCCGAAGAGATGGAATAAAGCCGGCGCGAGAATTCGTTGCGTTTTACGCCGGGTTGAAGGGCGCATTCCCTCAGGGGCTAAAGCCCACGCCTATTTTTGGCCGCTTGCGGCACGACTGAAGTCGTGCCCTGACACTTCTTGCAGTTACGGATGATTTTTTCGTAAGCTGTGAATTCGTGCTTTAACACAAAGCCCGGCCGGTCCCTTTCAAAGCAGACGCATTCACACGCCAAAGCAGTCGCATTCACACGCCAAAGCAGACGCATTCACAAGCCGAACGAGCTTTTCGCGGCTGATAAAGAAAAAATCCCGGCAGGTCCAAATTGCGGATCTGCCGGGATGTGGAGGCTTGTGTTGTTGGAGCGCTCAAGTGGCGGTGTTGGGTATTAATCGAGGTTGGGTGAAATTCGCCGCAATCGCCAGGAAGATATCCGCCAGGCTGGTTACGGTGTGCGAGGCATCCTGGCAGGTGCTGCCCGATCCGCTCTGGTTGTAGTCGGAGTAGAAGTTGTTCAACGAAGAGGCGATATTCTCCATGGTCACGCAGGGGGTGAGCGTGGAGAGCGTGAAGGTTGCGTTTTTGCCGGTAGCCACCAGCGAGGTATCGGTAGCGCCATCTCCCGAGGCGCATCCAGAAGCCTCCGATCCATAGGCGACGCCGAAGACCTGGGTGCCTGCTTTGGCCGCGGCCTGGGCGGCAACGATCGCCTGCTGGCACTCATCGTTGGTATCGGGGTAAGTCCCGTTCCCTGTGAGTGTGCTTATCCCGGCGGTGGTGGGAACGGCGGCAAAGGGAGAGGTTGGGAAATCGCTGGTAGCGGCGACCAGGTTGGCCTGACCGTCACTGAGGAAGATGAGCGCGTTATTGGTCCCGGTATTCAATTTCTGTTCGGCAACCAGGGCCGACTGCGCGGCGTAGATGATGCTGGCATAGTAGGTGATGCCGCCCGTCTGCGCGCCATTGAGGCCGCCGGTGCCGCTGCCGGCCTGGCTGATGGGCTTCATGCACTTGGTGATGGCCTTCACAATCGAGGAGCTGGTGTTCAGTCCATTGGAGGCGCTAGGACTGTAATAGTCGCTCACGAAACCATTGGCATCACCATCGCCGGTGTTGATTGGCGTGACCTCGTAGGTCTCGGTGAACGACTTCACAACTTGATTGACCGTCTCCGAATATTGGATGGGCGTGTAGGAGGTCGCCGTAGTGTAAGGCAGGGAATAGATCTCAAAGGCGGGAGTGGAGTAACTGCTGCAAGCATTCTCATTCGTCACCGTGGCCGTGGAGACGCCTGGAAAGCTGAACAGGGCGACGTGAAAATTCGCGGTTGAGTTGGTGCAACTGGTGGCGCCGGCCTGGCAGGGATTCGTGGACCCCAGCATGGCGATGATGCCGTTCATGGCGCACTGGAATTCCGTCACGTTGGTGCCGCAGTTGGTATCGTTGGTGCTCATGGAGCCGGTGGCGTCAATAATGATGGCCACGTTCCAGGGCTGCACCTGGCCTTGCATGGATGCGGTTGCCGTGGCCGCCACGCTCAGTTGCTTATAGCCGAAGAGCCTCATGAAATACGTATTCAAGGTGGTTGACTCAGTGACCTTGACGGCGTTTGGCGGGGGGTTGGTGGTGGGGCAGGTGGTGCCAGAGGGCTGCAGCGCATTCAGGCACACCGTCTTTACTGTCGTGTTGACAGTTCCCAGGGTGGAGTTGGCGTTCTCATCTCCGCTGCTGCCACTGTAGTCGGTCGCTTCAGTGGTTGCGTTGTTGGTGGAGGAGGTGTTGTACACCAGGCCCGCAGCCGCCAGCACCGCGGCATTGGCATCGTTCTGGAGCTGGGCGTGAACGACATAGGCACGGCCTACGTCAACCGATAATCCGCCCATTCCCAACATGCCGACCAATCCCAATGCCACCCATGGCAGCACCTGCCCGCGCTGGTCGATAAGCGCTCTCCGGGCAAAAGACAAAATGGTCGTTTTCATTGAAGTCGCCTCGCTGATGCGGTGATTAATACTCATACTCAGTAACCTTGGCCTGAAGTTGACAACTGCTTCCGAAGGTGACGCCGTAGATGGAGAGGGAACAGGGATAGGTGGCCGAAACCGATACGGGTCCGCCCTGCACCAGGTCGGTTTGAGCGCCGGAGCAGGTATTCCCAGTCTGTGTAGGCGTGGTGCCGTTCATGGTGACGGTGACGGAGATCTTCGACGAAGTGAGGTTGGGCGCTGCGTTCTTGATGGCCGTGAACGTGTCGGCACAGGGGTTAGTCGTGGTGGTGCGGATTTGCGACAGGTATTGTCCTCCGCTGCCCACGGCCTGGGTCAGGGTCAATTGGTTGCTGAAAGCAATACCGAAGGTGCATATCCCGGTGAGAACGCCGAGCAGCACAGGCACCGTTAGCGCGATCTCAACCAGCGGGCCGCCCTCTTCGCCGCGCAGAAGCGCCGCGCAATTTCGGCCGCCGCTCGAATGGGGCCGAGCGCTCTCTTCTGCTGGCACCGCCAGGCGGCTCAGGCCGCGTGTAAACATCCTGGCTTGCCTGCGCAAGCCGCTTAAAATCTTCATCGTTCTCTCTCCCGGCGGCGTTCACCCTGCGATTCCGGTGCGACGACGCCCTTGATTGCCATGCTGTTGCGAGCCGGCAGAAGCCGGCCCATAACCGCCTAGCCTTTCTCTTTCAGAAGCCGTTTCAGGAATCGCGCGAATTCCTTCTTGCCGGCCCCGTCCATCTGAGGGTTTTCCCCATTGCGCGGATTCTTGTCATCGGGCAGGATGAACTGCAGTCCCACCCCATCGTTTCCCCAGCGAACTGCCCGTGACATTACGGAGATCGCCCGTTCGGCGATCTCTTCGCCCTTGCCAGTCCTCTGCAATGTCATCAAGACCAGGGTCCCCGGATACCAGCGTTCTTCAGTGACCACGTACAAGCCGGTGGAGCTGATATCGCGGACGGTATGGGCCTTGGGCGCGGCGCCGTTCCAGTAATAGGCTGCCAATCCTGGCGCCGGCTCCCGCGGAGCTCTCCGCGGATCAGGCGACCACCACCGCTCCAGCCAGTTTTTCGGCGGCCTGACGGCCTTGATCCCGGGCTCGATGAGGCTCATTTCGTGTGCCGGCGGCCGATTGCCGCGTTCGTTGTCTGAGCGGTCCCCCAGTTCCAGCAGTCCTGGCCCGCCGCTCCAAAGGGGCTGTTCGCGGAGCAGAACCGCGCCCTGAACCACGCCGGAATCGTCACAGTCAGGGGAGGGCGGTTCCGATATCCGTTCCAGACGCCGGCCCATCTCCTCGGCCACGCACAACACCAGTTGATCACCCATCTGGGTCTGCGACGAGTAGATCGAGTGGGCCGGCAGCACCAGCACGCTTGCGGCCCGCGGACGCGAAGGGCTGGCCAGGAACGTGGGGTAGGATTCGACGGCCTCGATGACCCGGCAGTCCTCGTCCAGATAAATCAAATCCAGCGGTGAAAACAAGCCGGTCATGGGGATGCCGTGGAAGGGGTTCAGCCACAGGCCTTCGCCGGATTTGAGTTCCTGCTCCGCAAGCCGCTCCTCGAGGTCGGCATAGGAGAATTCGTCGGCCTCGACTTCAAGGCCAAGAAAGCATTCGCGAGTCTGGTTGTAAGCGCAATGAGCGCGCAATTCCATTGAAACTCCTGCCTTTGGCGAGTGCATCGCAACCGGTTCTGCGTCGGTGCTCCGGGCCGGCCAGTCAATCTTCTCTGTCATTCGCATCCCAGTTCTCCATTTCCCTCGAGTAGCCTGGCTTTATACGGGCGCACTCCACCTTTTCCGCCAGCAGGCGGAATTCCTGGACAGTTGCCGCCCAAGCGACAACTTTCCCGTCCATCGGGAGAGTTAAGCTTATCGGCGGCGCTCGCCCGGTTTCACGGCGCCGCCGAATTCAATTCGCAGATCCGGGTTACTTTACCCGTGTGCGGCGGCGCTGAATCAAAATCACCAGCACGATCACAAACAGCACGCCAGCAACTATCCGGACAATTGTGGTACCGTCCATAGCGGTTTCCCTTCCTCTAAGAAAATCCTACACGTGCTTCCTAAACGGAAGGTTACCTGGGAGAGAACCCCCCCCAATTTTGGGGGTGAACTTTCCGGGCCTGAGCCGTTCCAGAGCCGGTAATAGGCAGCCGCCCGGTTGCCGCGGCGCCGTTGAATCCACTGCACAAGTCGTCTTACTGCACCCGGGTGCGGCGGCGCTGAATCAAAAACGCCAGCACGGCCGCGAACATCACACCGGAAATTATCTGGACAATTGTGGCTAGGTCCACGTGAACTCCTCCTTCCTTCAATGGTTAAGCAACGTTTGAAACGATTCCATCATCATGATCACCGCAGGTCCCAGGGTTACCAGGAAGAGCGCTGGAAAGATGAAAAACACCAGTGGGAAGACCAACTTGACGGAGGTCTTCGCCGCCATTTCCTCGACCGCCTGAATGCGCTGGGATCTGAGGGTGTCGGCATGAACGCGCAAAGTCTTGGCCACGCTGGTTCCAAACTGTTCCGACTGCACCAGGACTGAAACCAGGTTGCGCAGACTGTCTACGCCGGTGCGTTCGGCCAGATTCTTCCAGGCATCGGAACGGGCGCGGCCGGCGCGCTGTTCCAGCACCAGCACTCCAAACTCATCGCACAACTCGGGCTGGGCAGTTTTGAGCTCCTGCGAGGTGCGGGCGGTGGACTGGTCCAGGCTGAGGCCGGCCTCGATGCAGATGACCAGGAGATCCAAAACATCGGGAAGGCCGCGCTCGATGCGTTTCTGGCGGGCGCTAATCCGCTTTCCCAGCCAGAAATCCGGCGCCAGGAACCCCAGGCCGAGGGCTGAGGCATAAACGAAAAACGGACTCAAGGTGGCGAGGCGGGTGACAAAGGACAGCGCGCACAGCAGCAGCGGAACCAGGACTTTGCACCCATAGAAGACATTCACCGCGGACTCGTTGCGATATCCGGCGCGGGTGAGGCGCTGCAGCACCACGGAGATCTCTGCCTGGCTCTTGGGCAGCACCTGCTCGAAGTGCTCCACCACGCCGCCCAGCGAAGTGCCTGTTTCCCGGATAGTGGTCATCAGGCTTCGCTGTTTGGGATGGGGATTGATTGCCTCATAGATCCGCTGCGGCAGGGCATCGCGATAAAACAGCAACAGCCCGCCGCTGAGCACCAGCAGAAATACGACGCAAAATGCAATGATCACCAGTACCATACGTTCCCTTCAAACTTCCATATTGACGATCTGGCGAATGATCAGACCGCCCAGCAATGTCATGGCGCCCGAGGCCCAGAGCAGTTTGACGCCGATTTCCCGGGTCCACAGAACGCTCATCATGTTCGGATTGACGAAGAACAGCGCGATGCCCAGCACCACCGGCAAGAGGCTGAGAATCCAGCCGGTAAGGCGTCCCTGTGCGGTGTGGACCTTGATTTGCCGCTTGAGGCGGAAACGCTCGCGGATGATATAGGAGGTCTTGTCGAGCACTTCGGCCAGGTTTCCCCCGCTCTCCTTTTGAATCATGATCGCGGTGGCCATGATTCTGAGGTCCTGGAGCGGAATCCGTTCGAGCAAGTTGGCGATGGCGACCTTGAGCTCGAGGCCGTAGTTCTGCTCTTCGAAACAGGTCTTGAATTCGCCTCCGACGGGGTCAGAACATTCCCGCCCCACCAAAGCCATGGCGGCAATCAAGCTGTGTCCGGCGCGCAGGCCGCTTACCATCAGATCGAGGGCTTCCGGCAGTCCCTGTTCGAACTTGGCGAAGCGCTGACTGCGTTTGAACAGCACCAGGCCAAAGGGCGCCATGCCGGCAATCAGTCCCACCCCCAGCGCCGGCAAGATTTGGCCGAAGCGCAGGTCGACGAGATAGGACGGGATCACAAAGCTGCCCACGCACATGGTAAGCAGCCTGCCCGCGCTCCAACTGAGATTGGCTTGATCGAGCACCTTGCGCAGATAGGGCGTAAGTTCGAACTTCAGCAGCTTTTTATTCAGCCAGGGAATGCTGCTCAACTGGTCTTCCTTGCGAAGATTCACGGCCAGGTCGCGGGGCTCCGGCGCTTCGGCAGCCAGGGCCGACGCCAGCCTGGTCTGCACCTCCTTGGCCTTCTGGGAGGGTCCGACGCTGCTGGCGATCCACGGGATTGCAACCGCCGCGAACACGCCCACAAAAACCAAACCAATGATCAGTCCCATACTTGCTCCCTCCTTTCCGGTCAGTTGACCTGAGTTTCACGCTCGAACAGGCTGGGCGGCAGAATAATGCCGGAAACGCGCAGCCGTTCAAGGAATTTGGGACGGATTCGGCTGGGCACAAAGGCTCCAATCACCTTGCCGTCGGGTCCGATACCTTTTTTGTTGAAGGAGAAGATTTCCTGCATGCTGATCACGTTCTCTTCCATGCCGGTAATCTCTGAAATACATGTCACCTTGCGGGTGCCGTCGCTCAAGCGGGTGGCCTGCACCACGATGGTGATGGCCGAGGCAATCTGCTGGCGAACGGACTTCTCGGGCAGATTCATGTTGCCCATGGCCACCATGGATTCCAGCCTGGAAATAGCGTCGCGGGGAGTGTTGGCGTGAATGGTGGTCATCGACCCTTCGTGGCCGGTATTCATGGCCTGCAGCATGTCGAACGCTTCTTCGCCGCGAACCTCACCGATGATGATGCGGTCGGGGCGCATACGCAGGCAGTTGATGAGTAGTTGGCGCTGGCGGATGGCTCCCTGGCCTTCAATATTGGGGGGCCGGGTTTCAAGGCGCACGATGTTTTCCTGGGCCAGCCGGAGTTCGGCCGCGTCTTCGATGGTGACCAGGCGCTCGTTGTTGGGAATGTACTGGGACAGGATGTTGAGGAACGTAGTTTTGCCGGCGCCGGTGCCGCCGGAGATGAGAATGCTGATGCGCGCCTTCACCGCCGCGGAGAGCATTTCCATCATCTCCGCGGAGATGCTGTTCAACTTGACCAGTTGATTTGCGGCCAGGGGGCCGGTGCCGAAGCGGCGAATGGACATGGAGGGGCCGTCCAGCGCCAGGGGCGGAATGATGGCGTTGACGCGCGAGCCATCGGGCAAGCGGGCATCGACCATCGGCGAGGACTCGTCAACCCTGCGCCCCACTCGCGACACGATGCGGTCGATGATCTGCAACAGATGGCGGTCGTCGCGAAAGGTCGTACTTACCCTTTGCAGCAGTCCGCCCTTTTCAATGAAGACATGGTCCTTGTCGTTGACCAGAATGTCGGAGATCTTGGGATCGCGGAGCAGGGGTTCCAGGGGTCCTAAACCGAAGACTTCGTCGAGCAGATCGCCCTGGATTCTCTCCTGTTCGTCGTAGCTCAGCGGTACCCGCTGGTCCGCCATGATCTCCTTGACGATGCCCAATACGGCCTGACGCGCCTGGTTGGAGTTGACGCGCGACAGTTTCTCCAGATCCAGCTTTGAGATCAGCGTCCGGTGTATCTCCGCTTTGTAACTTTCCAGATTCAGCAGTTCCACGTCATTCCTTCCATCGATTCAGCAATAACCATGGTGAAAACCCTCATCCGAATAAACTGAAGCCTTTCTTCTTTGCCTGGGCCGCGGGCTGGCCGGTGATCGACGTGGCCATCTGGCGGATCTGGCGGGAGATGGGCGAATCCCCCAGCGCCAAAGGTGTAGCGTTGATCTGCATACGCCTCACGGAGGCATAATCGTTGGGTATCTTCCATTGCGCGGCCCGGGTGAGGGCCTTGGTAATGTGCTCCTCTGAAACACCCAGGGCGCGCGATTCATAGCGGTTGATCACAATATCGAGCTTGGGGCCGCCGGAATTGAAAAACTGTGAGATCAGGCGATTCGAGTTGCGCAGTTCCGGAATGCCCGCCTGGGTGACCAGGTAGATGGTGAAGGCTTCCTTGAACAGAGCCGTTCCCGTCAAATCCAGTCTCGAACCCACATCGACCACGACGTTGTCGAATTCCTGCCGCGCTACCGTGAGCAGCTTGTCAATGGCCTCATTGGTTACGCTGGAACTCCTGAAATCTTCCTGGAGCGGCAAGCACGGAGATTCCCGAGGAATGTTTGACCAGCAGTTTGGAAAGGAAGGTGGAATCGAGCCGCTCGAAGGCTTGCAGGGCGTTGATGGTGGAATACTCGCTGACGATACCCAGATTGAGGGCCGCGTCTCCGAGGGGGAGATCGAGATCGATGAGCAGCGTGCTCTGTTCGTGCCCCTGAGCCAGGGCGACGGCAAAATTGCAGGCCAGCGTGGTTACACCGGCGCCGCCCTTGGAGCCCATGAATGCGAGCAGCTTTCCGCCTGCCTTCTTGTGAGTGGGGGCGGCGGGGCGAGGCGCCGGCCGGCGGGCCGCGGCCCGCACCAGCGACTCCACCATGATGTCAAGCTCAAGGGGGAGGGTGAGGAACTCGCGTGCGCCGGCGCGCATGCAGCGCACCAGCAGCTCGGGATCGGCATTGGCCGAATAGACCATCACCGTCGTCGAGGCGTTGGCGCCGATGCTCTCCACAAGATCCAGGGCATATTCGGGATCGCTGTCGAGGTCGATGATGATGACGTCGTGGTGCTGCTCCAGCAGGCGGGGCAGATCGTCAAGGCCGGGAGGATAGGATGAAAAGGCGCGCACCTCGCTGCCCGCGCATCTGAACAAGGCCAGGGCAACGGCCTCGCGCCGCCTCTCGTCAGGACCGATCAGAGCAATCGAAAGCTTATCCACGCCCAGAGACTCGGGCGCCTGCGTAACAAGAAACGGGGAAGGATTGGCACTCACTGATTCACCACTCTCTGACTCGCGCAGCTTGGCTTGCGTATTCACCGAGAACTGATAGTTGGTCCGCAAAGTCGACATAACCTCTAACCCTTTTTCTCAGCGAGCAAAAAACGAGATCAACGTTCCGATGGCGATGGCCGGCGCGTAGGGTATCTTGCGCTTGAGCGGATTGCTCAAGGTCATCTCCGGATCGCGAATCCCGCCCCGCTGCTTCCAACCGAATGCCAGACTGCTGGCGCCGCCAAACAGCTCCTTCAGAAATCCGCCAAAGGCCGCCCAGATCAGCACCATGATTCCTCCCGCCATGCCGGTGATGACCAGCGCGATAAACAACTGGCTGGGGCCGATCCAGGCCCCGATCGCGACACACAGCTTTACGTCCCCGGCGCCCATGCCGCCCATCCAAAAGAGGAACCCGTAGATCACCAGGCCGAGCGCCGCACCCTCCAGGCTCTGGCCGAGACCCTGCCAGCCATGCAGCCAGACAGAGACTACGGGTCCCGCTGCGAGGAAAGGAAACACCAGCCAATTGGGAATGCGATGGCTGCGCAAATCCGTAAAAGTGGCCACGCCGAGAACAACGACAGTTGGCCACCATGCGAATGAGTGCATCTTTGGTACTCCTTTCCCCTCTTTCAGGGGACACCTGCTTCAAAGCAATTGGCCCACCAAATCCCGGTCGACAAAAGTGCTTTGAATTCAGTTAGTTATCGACGTGCATACCTCCGCAGTGTACACGGCAGTTTACTGACGGACCGGGGTGGTGAAGCGGACCGTATACACCTGCGGCCGTGGTCAGGCTGGAAGGCCGCTTGCGCCTTTCCAGGTGGTGGTTCCAAGGTAACTCGAGATCGACAGCAGGAAGTAACCAGCCCTTGTTACTTGCACAAAACCGGCATAGCACAAAAGTGTTATCGACATCGTACTGCAATTCGGGACTGGGACAGACGGATGGTGATTTCGCTCCAGCATGGGAGTGTGTTTTCTTGGGGATTCCTAATTAACTTAATGGATCTAAACGACTTATTTGTATTCGTGGCCAATCAGATCCGGTAAGAGCGCAGCCCGGCTCATTCCCGCTTTCTCTAATTCTGTAAACTATTGAATTTTAATGACTTGCCAACAATACCAGGCGATGCCAAGGCGCGGCGAGCCTTTTTGCCGGGCACCGCTCAACATCCATTACCAACGTCGCACTGTCCTAGCACGAAACAGTCATTGGCATCGGAGTGAACCTTGACGATGATGAAGACATAACACTGCTACTCAACCGGAACTTGACCGGGACGTCAAGGCTTCAAAAAAGCGAGAGAAAGCTCACGCTATCATGATCAAGATCGGGTTGTACTCTGAAGATCGCACTTTGCGCCCTCTTCTTTCTTCTGCCCTTGGTAAAGAGTTTCAAGTTCTGCAGGGGTCCGATGCCGAAGGGGTGAGGAGCCTTGTTTCGGCCCGGGAATGCGACGTCATGATTCTGGATCTGAATTCCAATCGTGACTCGCTGCACGAGCGCATAGAATTCTCGCGGCAATTGATAGCATCCAATACTCCGTCGGTGGTGATGGCCGACGATGGGCTTCGTTCGACTGCATTCGAGCTGGTTCGCAACGGGGCGTTCGGCTATTGCCGCCGCCCGCCCTCCATCCGCGATTTGAAGACCATGCTCAACAGGGCGTGTGAGAACTCCGCGCTGCGGCAGCAACTGCAGACCGTTCAGCAGCGGCTGGAGGAGCCCGCGAGTTGCGACCGGCTGATCGGATCGAGCCCGCGGATGAAGCGCGTTTATCAGCTGGTGCGCAGCGTAGCCAACCTCAACGCCGCGGTGCTGGTGACCGGCGACAGCGGAACCGGCAAGGAATTGATCGCCCGCGCCATCCATAATCTCGGTTCTCGCTCCAGCCGTCCGTTTGTCGCAGTTTCCTGCGGCGCCATCCCTGAAACGTTGATTGAAGCCGAGTTATTCGGCCATGAAAAGGGCGCATACACCGGAACAGTCGGGGCTCGCGAAGGCTACTTCGAGCAAGCCGGCGACGGCACGCTCTTCCTGGATGAGATTGGGGACCTGAGCCTGTTTACCCAGGTCAAGCTTCTGCGCGTGTTGCAGCAGATGGAATTCAGCCGTCTGGGCAGCACCCGCCTGGTTCCCTTGCGGGCGCGCCTGATCTTCGCCACCCATCGCGACCTGGATCAGTTAGTCGCGGAGGGCAAGTTCCGCCAGGATCTCTTCTATCGCATCAACGTGATGCGGATTGAAGCGCCGCCGCTGCAGGAGCATCCGGAAGATATTCCCGCGATTTCAAAGCACTTTCTGCACAAGTACGCGCAGGCGTTCCAAAAGCCGATGGAGAGCATCGAACCCGAGGCGCTGGAGATGCTGCTGAGCTACTCCTGGCCGGGCAATGTGCGCGAACTGGAGAACGTGATGCAGCGGGCCATCATCCTGGCTCCCGGCCAAACGGTGCGCGCCGAGGATCTGACGCTGAGCATCCAGGAAGAAGATGCGGCCGGGTTTGAGGACGTAGTCGACATCGGCGATTACCAGCCCGCCGGATCGTTCGAGCGCCAGATTCACGAATACAAGATCAAGCTGGCGGTGGCGGCGGTTCGCGAGAACAACGGCAACAAGACGCTTGCCGCACGGAGCCTTTGCATCTCCAGGGCTTATTTGCATCGCCTGATCAGGCTCGCCGAACCCGACCAGGTTTTCGATCAGAATGTGAGAGAGTCGGTGACGGCGTAGGGCGGGTGTCAATCTATTCCGCGCATATGAGCGCTCAATAAAACGAAGAGCTGTCATCGAAGGAACATCAGGGACGCGGCCCTAAGTGTGCAGGTTGTATTCCTGCGGGCCGGCCATGACCAGGCCGCTCTTCTGGCGGCCGTGGATGTAGCGGCAGCACCAGGCGGTTTCATGAGCCTGCTGATCGGGCGGCGCCATCAGGTCTTTGTAAACAACTTTTCCGTAGAGAAAGATCCGCTCCTCCCAGTTTTCGATCCGCCGCAATCTTTCCTCCGACTCGCAGAGCCCTCTTACATCGTCCCGGCTGAAGGACTTGATGCCCGCGAATTCGCCGGGAAGAAGAATGATGGAGACGGGCGTAGCGTCAGGGTCTTCGGATTCATAGTCGGGAACGGCGGGCAGGTGCGCTTCATCGGCGGCAACGATTGTCTCCTCGGCCATGGAGACGACGCGGGCGGGACTGCGCCCGCGATTGGTGGCAACCACGGTGAATCCGTTCTCAATGCTTGGGGAGGGAGCCACGGTGATGAGGACCCAGGGCCTTTCCGCATGGAGGATGGACTGGGCATGGAGCAATGCGGCCTGGGCGCTTTCAGCGGCGGCCGTGGCCGCGGCTTCAGTGTACCGGGTCTGGCGTTCGATCTTTCTCAGGGTGGAGAGGGCGATCATGATTCCGGCATATCCGAGCAGGGCGAGCAGGACCTTGGCTCCCCATTCAATGCGGTCCTGGAGCGGCCACGGGGCGGGGGCGGGCGCGGGAGTGGCGATGGTAATGTGAGGCGGCTGATAATCGCAGGTTCCACCTTCACAATCGGTTCTCGCAGCCGGGGTTGCCGGCGCCTGGGGGCTCCCCGCCGCTGCCGGAGCGGCAGACGATGCGGGCGGATGACTGACGCCGGTGGTCTGGGCACCGGCTGCCAATTGTGCTTGCGGAATAGCCAGCAGCATCGCGAATACTGCCAAACCCTTCAACATCATGGCGCAAATGTACCATACCGCGCTTGCCAAACCTGCAAATGCCAATTGGACTCTTCCCCAGGCAGGAACCACCGCCCAGGGCAGCTTGCGAGGCGAAGCCGGCACCTGCTCCAATCACAATGAAAGCTTGCTTGACAGTGTGGAGGTGAAGTGCAACAATTTGGCTATTGATGACAATCGATTACCGCGATTTCGGATCGCATTGATCGATCAACCCTAAGAAAGCAGAAGACTTCTGTACCTTTGACGGGACAATTGGCCTGAATTGTCTGCGCGGAATTCTGGAGTGCGAATGGCCGGAGCAAATTTACTTGTGATCCAGGCCGGAGGGCCAACGGCGGTCGTCAATGAAAGCCTCTACGGGGTACTCGATTCGGAGAGGCAGCATGGAGGCAGCCGAAAGGTCTTGGGGGCCAGAAGCGGATTGCAAGGCCTGGTCCGGGACGACCTTATCGATCTGGGATTCCTGACCACGGCCCAACTGGAGCAGATTCGCCGCAGCCCCGGCGCCGCGCTGGGCACTTCTCGCGTGAAACCGTCGGAAGCGGAGATGACCCGGATTCTGGGCCATCTGCGGAAGCGCGAGATTCATCAGGCGCTGTTCATTGGCGGCAACGGAACCATGCACGCGGCGCTGATGATGAGCCGCTTCTGCAAGCAGGAAAAGTACGAGCTGCAGGTGATCGGGATTCCCAAGACGGTGGACAACGACATTAATGGAACCGATCGCTGCCCCGGGTACGCGAGCGCCGCGCACTATGTGGCGCAATCCACGCGCGACCTGGGAATGGACGTGCGCGCGCTTCCGCAGCCGGTGTCGATCTTCGAGACCATGGGACGGCATGTGGGCTGGCTGGCGGCCGCCTCAGTGGCGGCGAAGCGGAGCGAGCGCGATGCGCCGCACCTGGTCTATATTCCCGAGGTTGCCTTCGACATGGACCGGTTCATCTCCGATCTCGACGCGGTGCTGAAGAGACAGGATTGGGCCATTGTGGTGGTCTCAGAGGGGATTCGGGACAAGGCCGGAAAGCCGGTGTATGAAACCGCCGAACCGTCGCAGGCAGATGCATTCAACCGGCCCCTGGTTGGCGGCGTGGCCCGCTTTCTAGCGGAGACCGTGGCGCGCAGGCTGAAGATGCGCTGCCGCGATGAGAAGCCGGGATTGCTGGGAAGGGCCTCGATGCTGCACGTTTCCGCGCAGGACAGCCTGGACGCGGAGCTGGTTGGCCGCGCGGCCTATGTGGCCCTGCTTGCGGACCACGAAGAGCAGATGGTCGCGCTGACGCCGCTAGGTAGCGGAGAACGCGCTCAAACAAAACTGATCCCGCTGGAAGCTGTCTCCGGCCCTGACCGGGCCATACCGAAAGAATGGATCGGCGCGGGCAATCCGCCGGCCAACGACAAGTTTCTGGAGTATCTCCGCCCTATCATCGGAGAGCTGCTGGAATACGAAGATGTTTTTGAACGAGTGGAGAGAAATGGAATCGACTAAGCAGTCTGCAATGCAGAAACCCGTGGGAGTGCTGATCCTGGGACGCAAGCGCCCCGGCTTCGATCAGGAGTGGAACAAGATGATTTGCAGCCGCAGCGTGGCGGCGATGCAGAGCCTGGGCCTGAAATGCATTGGTCAGGATGCGCCGGTGATCGACGACCAGACCTTGCGCGCGGCGCTCGAGGGCATTCACGCCGCCGGCTGCGACAGCCTGGTGATGCTGCAGCCGTCAATGGGAAACGGACAACTGGCTTTCAGCCTGATGCAGGCGTGGCCGGGGCCCATTGTTCTGTGGGCGACGCCGGAGAGGCCGGGCGACGGGAAAGTGAGTTCGTGCTCCCTGGTTGGCCAGCACCTGTGGGCATCGATGCTGCGCCAGGCCGGCCATCCGTTTGAGTTCGTGTATGGCGACCCCGACGATGCAGCGGTGAGAAAAGAGCTGCTGAGAGCGATCGCGCTGTCGCGCACGGTGATGCAATTGCGGGGGGCAAAGGTGGGCATGATCGGCTCCTATGCTCCGGGCTTTGTGGATCTGGCCGCCGACCCGTTCCTGTTGCGCAAAGCGCTGGGCATACAGCTGCACGCGCTCAGCCTGCTGCAGTTTGTGGAGCGCGTGAACAGAATCGACGAAGCCGCGGTGCAGAAGGATGTGGAGCAGGTTCGCAAGCTGGGGCTGCCGCTGAAAGATGTGGAAGACAAGGATCTGGCCGTCAACTCGCGCTGCTATCTTGCCATGCTGGAGCTGATGAAAGAGGAGAGCCTGGACAGTCTTTCGCTGCAGTGCTGGCCGGAGATTCCCGAGGTGTTGGGGCAATGGCCGTATCTTGCTATTTCACGGCTGACGGCGGCGGGGCTGGCGGTGTCAATGGAAGGCGATGTGGACGGGGCGATTGCGGAACTGATTGGGAATACGCTCGGCCTTGGACACGCTTTTCTTACCGACTGGCTGGAGCACGATGCATCCACCATTTTCCTTTGGCATCCGGGCATGGCGCCACTGAGCATGTGCAATCCGGTTGGGGACGAAGACGGTCCCAGCCTGGCGCGGCACTTCAACATCGTCAAGCCCTTGGTGGTCGACGGCGAACTGCAGGCGGATAGACCGGTGACCGTCATGCGGCTGTGGCGCTGCGATCATGAGTACAAGATGACCGCATTCGAAGGAAAGTCAATTCCTCCGCTGCGCAAAGTTACGGGCAACACGGTTCTGGTTGAAGTGGCGGGCCGCAGCGTTATGGAGCGGTTCGATGCGCTCATCCATGAAGGGATGCCGCATCACGTACTGCTCTATTATGGTCACTGCGCGGAGACCTGCCGGCGGCTCGCGCGGTTGCTGGGAGTTCGCTGGGTAGAGTAAGTTGCGCGCTCCGGCGAGAATGCGCCGGGAATCACAGGGATGAAGGACGAGACGCATGGCTATTCAATCACCGATTGCGAGACATCATGTTCGGGAAGAGCTGCAACGCCGCATTCTGAGCGGCGAGACGCAGCCGGGAGCACGGCTGACCCAGCAAAGCCTGGCCAAGGAGCTGGGGGTTGCGCAGGGAACGGTAAGGGAATCCCTGCTTGAGCTGCAGTGGCTGGGGCTTGTCGAGTCTGTCGACCGTCTGGGTGTTTTTGTCGGGAACCTGGACGCCGCGCGCTTATGCGAGGCGTACGAGGTGCGGGAGTTTCTTGAAGGCCTGGCCTCAAGACTTGCGTGCGCTCATGTGGGCCGGGCCGACGTGGCGGAGCTGAGGAACATGGCGGACCATGTCTGGGAGTTAGCAGGCCAAAGCAAATTTGAAGAGATGGGGGCAGCGGACCGGGCGTTCCATCTTCAGATCATGAGGTTGTCGCGCAATAAAGTTCTATTGCGGCTGGCAGAGGGTTATCGCGTGCTGAGCATGGCGGTGCGGGCTTCGCGCGATCCGCGCGTGGTGCATGAAGAGCATCTGCGGATTGTGGAAGCGATTGACCATAATTTTCCCGACGAAGCAGAAAAACTCGCTCGCCTGCACGTGGACGGCGCGCGGCGGATGATTGAACAACAGGTTGTGCGAGGCGAATTCACGCCCAAGTGGGTGATGGATGAAACCACAACCAAACCAGCAAGGCTGAAAGGGTGACGGAGGCGATGCGGGCATCTGGAACAACGTGCCACAAGATCTACCTGAATGGCGAATGGATCGCGACCGGCCGCGAGCTGGAGGTGGTGAATCCCGCCGACGGAAAGGTGTTTGCGAGCGTCTCCACAGTGGACCGGGAGCAGGTGAAGGCCGCACTGAGCGCGGCGCACGCCGCCTTTCAAAAATGGCGCGCGCTTACCGCGAAAGAGCGCGGCGCAATGCTGCTGCGCGTGGCCGATGAGCTGAAGCGGCGCCAGGGCGAGATTGCCTGCACCATAACGCTCGAGAACGGCAAGCCGCTGGCCCAGAGCAAGGGCGAAGTGGCCATGGCGGAGGACCACCTGCGCTGGTTCGCGGAAGAAGGCAAGCGCGCCTACGGCCGCGTGATTCCGCAACAGGATTCGCGCAAGCGCAATCTGGCCATCAAGTCGCCCATCGGGCCTGTAGGCGCCATCGCTCCGTGGAATTTTCCGCTGGCTCTCTCCGTGCGCAAGGCAGCTCCCGCGCTGGCCGCCGGCTGCCCCGTGATTCTGAAGCCCGCTTCAAAGACTCCACTCTCTGCAATCGCGTTGGCGGAATGCATGGAGGCCGCCCAAATTCCTGCCGGAGTTTTTCAACTGGCCATCGGCAATGCGGAGATGATTGCCGGTGAGTTTCTTTCCAATCCTCTATGCAGAAAGATCACCTTCACCGGTTCCACCGAAGTTGGACAGTCGCTGATTCGAGGCGCGGCGGAAACCGTGAAGCCGCTCTCGCTGGAGCTTGGCGGTCATGCGCCGCTGCTGGTTTTCGAGGACTGCGATCTGGACGTTGCGGTGCGGGAAACCGTGATTGCGAAATTCCGCAACACCGGACAATCCTGCATAGCCGCGAACCGGATCTACGTGCAGAAGAGCATCTACGCCGAGTTCATGTCCCGCTTTGTGGCCGCGGTGAAGGCGCTGAAGGTGGGCAACGGTCTTGAGCAAGGCATCGATGTTGGGCCGCTGATCGGCGAGAAAGCTCTGGCCGGCGCTCTCAACCAGATTGAGGACGCGGTAAAACGCGGAGCGGTCGTTCGCTGCGGCGGCGGGCAAACCGGCGATAAGGAAGGATTCTTCCTGGAGCCGACGGTGCTGGACGGCGTTGACGCAGGCGCATTGTGCATGCACGAGGAGACCTTCGCGCCGGTTGCCCCGGTGTGCGCCTTCGCGACGGAAGAGGAAGCCATTGCGCTCGCCAATCAGTCTCCATTTGGATTGAGCGCGTATGTGATGACGCGCGACGCCGCCCGCATCTTCCGCTGCGCCGAGGCCATCGAGGCCGGCACTATCGGAGTGAACGACGGCGCGCCGACCACCAGCCAGGCCCCTTTTGGCGGCGTCAAGATGAGCGGCTGGGGGCGGGAATTAGGAAGCGAGGGACTGGACGCATTCCTCGAAACCAAACACGTATCCATCGGGGGCATGTAGCGCCGCCAAGGGAAAATCACTGAGAAGGGATGAAAAATGATTCACTTTCTTGTACACGATGCCAAGGACGATGTCGGCGTCGCGGTCGTCGATATCGAATCCGGGACTGATTGCTCCGGAAAGATTCTGTCAAACAACGCGCCGCTGAAGGCTACGGCGGCAGAGCCGATTCCCCTCGGCCACAAGATCGCTCTCCGCGATTTTGCCGTGGGCGATTCGGTAACCAAGTATGACGTGGTCATCGGCAAGGTCGTCAAGCCGATCAAGGCCGGCCAGTTGGTGCACGTTCATAACCTGAAGACGAGAAGGTGGGCTTGAGATGGGACTGAGAAGAATTTCCGCATACCGTAGAGAGAACGGACGCGTTGGCGTTCGCAACCATGTCGTGATCCTGTCGGTTGACGATATTTCAAACGCCGCCTGCGAGGCGGTCGCCAGCCACATCAAGGGCACGATGGCACTTCCCCACGCCTATGGCCGGCTGCAATTCGGCGAGGACCTGGAACTGTTCTTCAGGACCATGATCGGAATCGGGAGCAATCCCAACGTGGCGGCCGCGGTGGTGATCGGAATCGAGCCGGGATGGACGAACCGTATTGTCGACGGCATCGCGAAGACCGGCAAGCCGGTTGCGGATTTTTCCATCGAGGGCAAGGGAGACATTCGCACCATCGCGGACGCCAGCTACAAAGCCAAGGAATTTGTGCAGTGGGCGACGGAGCTGCAAAGGACGGAGTGCGACTTCCACGAGTTGTACATCAGCGTGAAGTGCGGCGAGTCCGATACCACGACCGGCCTGGTGAGCTGCCCCACTGTGGGCAACGTGATCGACAAGCACTGCGCGGATAAAGGCACCGCCTCGTTCGGCGAGACCACGGAGCTGACCGGCGCGGAGCACATTGTCGCGGCCAAGGCGGTGAACGAAGCGGTGCGCAAGCAGTTCATGGCCGCATTCGACGACTACCAGAACCTGATTATGACTGAGAAGATCGACGATCTCTCAGAATCGCAGCCGACCAAGGGCAATATCGCGGGCGGGCTGACGACCATTGAAGAGAAGGCTCTGGGCAACGTTGAAAAGCTCGGCAAGAAGACCAAGTTCGTTGGCTGCCTGAAGCCGGCCGAGATGCCGACGGGGCCGGGACTGTGGTTCATGGACACCTCCAGCGCCGCGGCCGAGGCGGTTACGCTGTGGGCCGCTTCAGGAGCTGTAATCCATCTGTTCCCAACCGGGCAGGGCAACGTGATCGGCAATCCGATTGAGCCGGTGATCAAGCTGTCGGGCAATCCGAAGACGGTGAAGACGATGAGCGAGCACATCGATTTGGATGTCTCGCCGATTCTGCAGGGCACCATGACTCTGGACCAGGGTGGTGAGGCGTTGCTGGATGTGATCGCCCGCACCGCCAACGGCCGGCTGACCGCGGCGGAAGCACTCGGGCACAGGGAATTCGTGCTCACCAAACTCTACCGGAGCGCATAAAGCGGCACTTGGCAACCCGGCGCAGGAAAGAAAGTGGCATCGTGAAGCGATACTCGAAAGAACAGTTGGAAGCGCTGACAATGAGTCTCTCTCACGCCGCGGGGATGGCCGCGGACGATGCGCTTTTGTTTGCGGATGCATTGGTCGATGCGGATCTTCATGGAGTTTCAACGCATGGAGTTTCACGGCTGAGCATCTACCTGCGCCGGATCGAACTTGGACTGATCGATCCCCGGGCGACGTTGCGGGTGGAACGCCAAAGGGCTGGAACCCTGGCGCTGGACGCGGCCAACGGGGTTGGCCATGTGCAGGCGGTGAAGGCGCTCGATATGCTGATCCCGATGGCAAAACAGAACGGCATTGCAGCTGCCACCATCAGGAACTCACAGCATTTCGGCGCGCTTTCCTACTACTGCAACCGTGCGGCCAGGCACGATTGCATACTGCTGGCCACAACCAACTGCGAACCTGCGATGTCGCCGGCGGGAGGATCGGACGCATTCTTCGGGACCAATCCGATTGCCGCTTCCTTTCCGACTGGCAAAGGATTCACGATCAAGATCGATCTTTCCACATCGGCGATTGCGCGCGGCAACATCATCGCTGCCGCGAAGAAGAACGAGCCCATTCCATTGGGGTGGGCTCTGGACCCGGACGGCGAGCCGACCACGGATGCTCAAAAAGCATTGCTGGGAACGGTGCTCACCATGGCCGGACACAAGGGCTACGCGCTGGCCTTGATGGTTGAACTATTCAGCGGAGTTTTGTCCGGCGCAGCCATTGGATCTGAAATCGGATCGATGTACAAGAATCTTGACCGCAAGCAGGATGTGGGGCATTTCTTCTGCCTCCTCGACATCGATGCGTTCATGGACCGCGCGGAGTTCATTGGCCGGATCGATGCGACCATCGATCGCCTGAAAGCGGGAAAGAAGCTCACCGGCGTGAATGAGATTCTGATTCCCGGCGAGCGCTCGGCTCGAAAGGCTGAAGAGAACGGCCGGCTTGGAATTCCCGTCGCTCCGGAAACAATGAAAGAACTCGAAGAATGGTGTACCCGCTTGAACGTCGCGTTTCCATTTCATGAGGAGCAAGTAACGCAATGATCGATATTCTTATCTCGGAAAACATCTCGGGGGCTTTTGTCGACGCACTGAGTACGCGGTTTCAGGTTTCGCGCCAGCCGAAGCTGTGGGAGGATCAGGCGGCGCTTCTGAAAGCCGTGGAAACGGCGCGCGTTCTGCTGGTCCGCAATAACACGCAGGTCACCTCTGAAGTGCTGCGGGCCGGAAAGAACCTGATCGCCGTGGGCCGCGCAGGCGTGGGCCTCGACAACATCGACATGGAAAGCGCGAGCGAGTTGGGGATCGTGGTCACCTTTACGCCTGACCAGAATTCCATCAGCGCGGCCGAGTTGACGATGGGCCTGATGCTGGCGCTCACGCGCGGCATTCCGCGTGCGACCGCGGATACCAGCGCAGGCGGATGGAATCGCCAGCAGTTTGTGGGGACGGAGCTTTACGGAAAGACGCTGGGCATCATCGGCGCCGGAAAGATCGGTTTCCTGGTCGGGGCGCGGGCCAGGGCTTTCGGCATGAACATTCTCGCTTACGATCCCTTTGTAAGCGCGGACAACGTGATGCTAACCGAGTTGCGCGCCGAGCTGGTGGAACTGGACGATCTGCTCTCCCGGTCGGATGTGGTCTCCTGCCATGTGCCCGGATCGCCGAAGACAGATGGCCTGATTAATCGGGAGCGGTTGAGCAAGATGAAGCCGACAGCCTACTTCGTAAACACCGCGCGCGGACAGGTGGTGGTGGAAGAGGACCTGATCGATGCGCTCAAGGCGGGCAAGATTGCCGGCGCGGCGCTGGATGTGCGCGCGCCAGAGCCGCCCAAGGACAGTCCGCTGAACCGGATGCCGAATGTGATCCTGACTCCGCATATTGCGGCCTTTACAAAAGAGGCGCAGAACCGGGTGACGCGGGCAGTTTGCGGCGATATTGCGCGCCTGCTTGACGGCAAGCCCGCCACCAATGCCGCAACCAGATTCAGAGCGCCCCGCAATCGAGCGTGAACGAACGCGCTCGGCGGCGGCCTTTTTGTCTGCCGTTTTTTCCAAGAGTAATTGGCGCGGGCTTATCTGGAGACCGGACGATCTTGTCTGCGCAGAAACGCGCGGAAGGCGTTAGGAGAAGCAATCTGCAGCAGGCGCCGTTTGCGTGTTGCCGGCGACATTTTTTTTGCCAGCAGCTCGCGGCGCAGCTCTCCGAGGTGGTCGACCCAGGCGCCCCATTCAGAACCGAATTGCTGTTCCAGTTCGCGGCGGAGGCGGGAGGCGAGCGCGGGGCTCGATCCGCCGGTGGAGATTGCGATTTGCAACTGGCCCCGGCGGACGATGGCGGGATAGAAAAAGTCGCAGTGGTCAGGATCGTCTGCGGCATTGCACAAGATGCCCCTGATTTTAGAGGCCTGGAAGACGGCTTCGTTGATCCGGGAAGAACTGGTTGCCGCAATCACCAGGAACGCGCCTTCTACATCCTGCTCACGGAATGCGCGCCGGCGCCAGATGAGCGCGCCGGTCCGCACTTGATTTCGGATACGCTGGACTGCGCGCGGACTCACGACCACCAATTCCGCCCCCAGGCCGAGCAATCCCGCGATCTTGTCTGCCGCCACGTTTCCGGCTCCCACCACCACACACTTTCGTCCCTGGAGGTTGACCAGCATGGGAAAGAACGCGGAATGGCTATTCACGGCAGAGTCCTCAGTGGATCGAAATGGCGCGAGCGTTAGCTTTCAAGAGGCGGGCTGGCCGCGACGTAATCTCAGTGGGCGGATAAACTCCGAGCCCGGATGACAGTGTTTCGGCGGTCATGGCCGCGGGCTATGATGGCCGTCACAGCGCGCGCAGGGGCGTGCCGTTGAGTATCTTTCATAATCGATTGATGGCATCGAAAACATCTCCTGCACTCGCGGGAATGGAGAAGGGCTGTTACCTTCGCGCGTTCGGCCCAAACGAAGTGCTGAGGCCGGCCAGGCAACGGCTCACATAGGAAGGCCAACGATGGGGTTGTTCAAAGAAGTCAAGAAACCGGTCATCAGGCAGGCCTCCTCGAGCGGAGCGGAGGCTGGTTCCACTCGCCCCCGTTATGCGGTCAAGACCGCGCCGTGCATTCATAGTTGCCCCAGCGGCACAGATGTTCGCGGATGGCTGCTCGCCCTGGCCCAGCACGAGGCGTACGGACGCACCCCCGCGCAGGCCTTCGAGTTTGCCTGGCGCAAAATCCTGGAACACAATCCGTTTCCCGCCGTCTGCGGACGCGTCTGCCAGCATCCCTGCGAGCTAAGCTGCAACCGCAAAGCCAAAGAAGGACCGGTAGCAGTCAACCATATCGAGCAGCTGGTGGGCGACTTTGCGATTGCGCGGGGACTGCGGACCCAACTCGCAAGCCCTCGCAAGGCTGACGCTCAGAGAGTTGCAATTGTCGGCGCTGGTCCGGCAGGGCTCTCTGCCGCTTATCACCTGGCGCTGGCGGGCTGCGCGGTCACGGTAATCGACGCCGCGCCGCAGCCAGGCGGCATGATGCGCTATCGCATTCCGCGCAGCATGATTCCCGCTGCGATTCTCGACGCGGAGATTGAGAACATACTCCAGCTGGGGATCGAGCTGCGGACTGAATGCGTGGTGGGCCGCGACATCTCGATGGAGCAGTTCCGGCGCGACTATCGGGCTGTCTTTTTTGCGGACGGGCTGCAGAAGGCGGCACAGTTGGAACTGCGCGCGGGCCAAGATGGTGAAGCGGCTACCGTTGGCGATTTGCCCGCGAACTTGCCCATGATTCCCGAGACCGCGCCGGCTGAGGCCGAGCCGCGCGTGCTCAATACCGTGAGCGTGGCAATCGCTCAGGGCCGCGCGGTTGCGGAGACGATTGCCACTTTTCTCGAGGGCCGCGCAGTCCGGCAGTCTTCGTCAGCGCCGGTGATTCGCGCCGATCATGTGAAGTTGGATTGGTACGCTGCCATGCCGCGTTCCAGCTCAGAAGCTGCTCAGATGACTGAAGCTGAGGCCATAGCAGAGGCGGCTCGCTGCATGTCTTGCGGCATGTGCATGGACTGCGAAACCTGCTGGATGTACTGCAGCAAGAATTGTTTCAGCAAGCTGCCGAAAGGCGAACACTACAGAATCAAACTCGATCTCTGCAACGGCTGCGGGAAATGCGCCGAGGCATGCCCGTGCGGATATATCGAGATGAACTAGAGCGACTCACCTATTGGTGTAGAGGGCTGCAATGAGCGGAGGGAGCAGGGGCCTTTAGGCCCCTTAATGCAGTGGCTCAAATGTGGGGCCTTTAGGCCCGGGCCTTACTCTCTGCAACCCGCCCAGCCCTGACGAAGAGCCCGTGGCTAAAGCCAGTTACATTTCGTGCCTGCCCTCAGGGGCCTAAAGGCCCCTGCTCCCTCCGCCTAACCGCTTGCGAAGCCCCTATACACCATCGAGAGAACTGCTCTAGCACGGTTCCGCGGCCCTTTGGTGCTATAAATTCCCGACAACACTAGCGGTCCAGGAGCACGGCTGAGGGCCAGCCATCTTTCCAGGCAATTGTGGAGAGCTGCAGGGAGGACTTGCCGGTGACGTGGTCGTAGGCGTGGAAGACGATCAGGTCGGGTTCATGATGGCGGAGCAGAATCGACTCGCCACCGGGGCCCAGCCATTGCCCGTTTGCCGAGAGCAGCGTGGTGCCGCCGCCCTGGAGCATCGGAACTCCGTCGCGGTCGAGATATGGTCCGGTGATGGACCTGGCGCGTCCGACGACGGTGCGGTAAGTGCTCTTCACGCCCCTGCAGCAGAGATCGAATGAAGCGAAGAGATAGTAATAGCCTCCGCGATGAACGACGAAGGGCGCTTCAATGGCTTGCCAGTTTCCCGGAAGGCCGGGAGGGTTTGGCTCCGGATTGGCCGGCCGGGCCCGGCTGGCCAGCGAATAGGTGGTGGTGTCGGCCGACGACAGCTTGCCGGTGGAGGAATCGAGCGAACGCATCTTGATGCCCGACCAGAAACTGCCGAACGCGAGCCATGCGCGATGCGCGGCGTCTTCAGCGTAATTCGGATCGATGGCATTGTAGTCGTCGGCCGCCGTGGACTCCAGCACCAGGCCCTCATCGCGCCAGCCATACTGAGGGCTGTTGGGGTCGAGCGTCAGCGCCGTGGCCAGGGCGATGCCGGAGGTGTTCTTGCCGAAGAGCGAGTAGGCGTAATAGAGGCGGTACTTTCCCGCGGCGTAGGAGATATCCGGCGCCCACAGTTCTTTTGTGCCGGGGCTGCGTTGCTGAATCCATGCCGGGATGGAATCGAATACCTGACCGCAAAGCCGCCAGTGGGTCAGATCGTTGGAGCAGCGGATGGCCATCTGGCCGCCGCCTGGTGTTCTGCCGGTTGTGAATACGTAGTAGGTTCCGCCGGCGCGAATCATGGAGGGATCGTGCGCGCCGGCGATGTCCCCTTCGAGCTTGAATGCCTGGGGATTCCGGGCCGCTTGCGCAGCTCCGCTCCACAAGACAATTGCGAACGCGAACATCAGAGGCCAGACCGGTCGATTCATCTTAATGTTTCCCAGGTGCGTCGGTACGACTTTGGGAGTGACAGAAAGACTACCACTTCAGATGCATCAACGATGTGGCCTGGCGGGGCAAACTAGTGGCAATCGTCACCTTGCCATTGCTTACGTCGAGCCATTCGGGAGAGGTCAGAAGCTCCAGTTGTCCCGCCTCCTTCAAGCGCGCATACTGCTCCGGCGTGGGCGACTGAGGAGAGCCCATCGCCTTCCACACGGTGTATGAATTGCTGTGTGTGTCGTCGATGCGATAGTGCTCCAGCAACACCTTTTTTACTCCCACCGGAATCCCCGCAATCGTCACCTGCACATCCGCGGTCGGCGCGGGCAAATCGTCGTCATGGTAGTTCCACAGCAAGACCGCCGCTTCATGCGCCGCCCTGGTCGCCATGGCGTCTATGTCGGGCGCCTGCCTCACTCCATTCTTCATCATGTCGTCGAGCGGTATCTGTCCAGTGCTGCCGGTCATCACGCGCTGGCCCGACATCAACCCGGCCATGCGAAATACATTCAGCACCGGCTTGTCGATCCCGTTTGTAGCCAGGGTGCGAAAGCCTTCGAAGTAATCCTTGTTCTCGAACTCGAAGGACCAGGACAACATCGCGGCCAGGTTCACCTTCGACCGGTCCTGCAGGTCGAATAGCGCTTTGATCATCACTGCCGTATAAGTGCCGTAGAGCGGCGAGTTTCTGTAGGAGTTGGCGGGATTCGTCTTCATCGAGCAAGCGGCGCATCCCTCCGGATCGGCCTCGCTCAGAATGATGGGAAGATGGGCGAACTTCGGATACTTCGCGACCAACTTGAAGCCGGCGTCGCTCGCGTCAAGCTCATTGACGATTCCCATCCGCACATGGCCATCCACAAATGACGGCCGGCCCTTGGGGTGGAAGGAGATGAAATCAAGCGGGACCGGCTTGCCGTTTGCCAGGCTCTTGTCGTTGAGGCAATGTTTCAGGAACATATCCAGAAAAGTGCCGGCCCTCTGATTGTTCGGTCCGGTGGTTGCCGGTCCGCCTACCATGGCATTGGGGAGCGCGGCTCGAACTCCGGCTACCGCGTAGTCATAGAGCTTGAGGTAATCCGCGGCAGGGGCGTGCCAATAGCCGCCGTCCGGCTCATTCCAGACTTCGAAGTACCACTTACTAACTTCCTCCCTGCCGTAGCGCTCGACAAGGTGCTCGGTGTACTTCCGTATCAACTCGCCCCACATCTTGTAATCCTTAGGCGGATTGTTTACAGATCCTCCCGGAGTCGGCTTGGGATAATGAAGCTGATACTCGGTTATTCCGGGCACCGCCGCGGCAAGGTCTTTGGGCATGAAGCCCAGCTCGACGAACGGCCGCACACCGGCCCTCTTGTACTCATCGAAGGTCTGGTCGGTAATGGTGAAGTCATATACCGGCTTGCCGTTCGCGTCCAGCGAAAATACATTCGAGGAGCTCCACTTGAGCTCCGCCACTCCGTTGCCTGAAGTCAGCAGATGATGGGCGCGGATATACACCGGCACTGGACTTAGATCGTGTAACTCGGGGAGTAACTGCATACCATACTTCATGGTGGTGAAGTTCGACTCGTCGTAGCCAAACCAGGCGTAGATGGTCGTGTAAGTTCCGATCGGCTTCGACAATTCCACATTCACGCTTACCGGCGTTTGAGCCAGGCACGCGATGGTGAATATGGCAGAGCTTAAAATGCATGCAAACCTGCGCATTCTCACGATGATATCTCCCTGGAGCCGAGTGTATGGCTGTCGCGCCGGGTTACCGCAGGCGAAAGCCAACCCTCCTGTTTCTGATTCGTTAGTCGATTTCCGGGTGTGCGAGCACAAATCATTCTATCTCTGCGCGGCAGTGTAATCGCCAATCGCCGCGCGCGTGGTTAGTTCGGTGGGCGGCCATTGCCCTGCTGTTGTCAACTGGAAGCTGCCTTTGGCACGGATATCGCTTGAGGAACTGCCGACCATGACGTCGAACGTTGCCGGGTTCACCACAAATTCGTGCTTGTCTGTATTCCAGAACGCAAGTTGTTCCACAGGCAGTGAGAAGCTGACAGTCTTCTTTTCGCCGGGGTTCAGGCTGATGCGCTGAAATCCCTGTAACTGCTCTGCTGGCAGCTTTTCGCTGGAGTCATTGTCGTGCACGTACAATTGCACCACTTCATCGCCGGCACGGCTGCCGGAGTTCCGGACATCCACGTGGACCTCAACGCTCGAGTCACTCGCAATCTGCGCCAATGATATCCCGAAGTTAGTGTAGTCGAAGGTCGTGTAACTCAATCCATGGCCAAATACATACACCGGCTTTCTGTCGAGATACATGTATGTATAGCCCCTGGTAATGTCATATTGGGTCATGGGCAGCAGATCGCGATCGCTTGTGTACACGGTGTAGGGCAGTTTGCCGCCCGGGTTGTAGTCGCCGAACAAAACGTCGGCGATCGCAGTCCCGCCTTCTTCGCCGGCCCAGAACATATCTACAACGGCTGAGAAACTCATGGGCCGCATCATTGGTTGCCCCCCGCCATACGGCGGACCAAGCGACACCGGTCCTCCATTGAGCAGAACGACCACTGTTTTGGGATTCACTTCCATGACGCTTTGCACCAGCCTCAACTGGACCGGAGGCAGGTTGAGGAAGTCGCGGTCTATCCCTTCGCGCTCCAACAGTTGATTGATGCCCACGAACAGAATGGCGACGTCGGCTTGTTTGGCCGCTGAAACCGCTTCCGCGAGGCTGGCATCGGGATTGTCGGTTTCCATAATTCCGCTTCCGCGAGCGTAAACTACCTTGGTCCCCGGTCCAACCTTTTCCTGAATACCTTCGAGCGGCTTGACAAACTTCGAATATTGTCCGGTGTAGTTAGGGCCGGTCTGCGCATAATCCGCGAACGGGCCGATGACCGCGATGGTCTTGACGGCGCTCTTGTCCAGGGGTAGGAGACGATTGTCGTTGGCCAGCAGCACAATCGATTCCCGCGCCGTGCGCAGCGCCAGTTGCCGGTGGGCCGGCGAGTCAATTACCTCGGGACCGAGTTTGCTGTAGGGAACCATCTCCGGCGGATCGAATTCTCCGAGCCTGAAGCGCACCGTCAGTACTCTGCGCAATGACTGGTCGATATCCTTTTCCGTGAGCAGATCTTCCGCCAGCGCCTTGGGGAGCGCCACGGCATAGGAGCCATCATCGAGGTCGCTGCCCGCGAGGATGGTTTTTGCGGCGGCTTCTTCGAGTGTCGGGTACTTCCTGTGCGCGGAAACAAGATTCTGCACCGCCCCGCTGTCGGGCACCACGAATCCCTGGAACCCCCATTGATCGCGCAGGACATCCATCAGCAGCATCTTGTTTTCGACGTTGGGCATGCCGTTGATGCCGTTGTAGGAGGACATGATGGACACCGCTTTCCCGGCCATGATGCCGGCCTTGAATTGCGGCATGTAGTAATCCTGCAACATGCGTTCGCTGACTTCGTCATTGCCTTGCTTGATGCGATCTCTCTCGTCGTCGTAAGCGGCAAAGTGTTTGAGCGTGGCGGCCAGTTCAAGATACCTGGGGTCGTTGCCCTGCGTTCCTTGCACGTAGGCGACTGTGATCCGCGACGCCAGCAGAGGATCCTCACCGAATGTCTCCCAAATCCTGCCCCAGCGCGGGTCGCGGTCCATGTTGATGACCGGGGAGCGATAGACCAGGCCGTTGTGGGCAATTCTTTTGCCGTCCGCGGTGACCGTCACTGCCTGCCCGCGCATCAATTGTTCGGTGCTGCCGGGGACGACGTGCCAATAGTTGTAAACAGCCCTGCCCTCGTCGGCAATCGCTGCTGCCACATCGTGGATCAAGGGCGGATCCCAGGTTGCCGCCATGCTGATCGGTACGGGAAACATGGTGGTCGGCTGGCTCCATACAATCCCGTGCAAACTCTGGTTCCAGCCGTTCATTGCCGGAACTCTAAGCCGCTCGATGGCCGGCGCGGTGGTGCTCAGCAGCGAGGTCTTCTCAGCCGGAGTCAGCTTCTGAATCAGGTCGTCGACCCGCTTGTCGATGGGCTGAGAGGGATCGAGGTAAACAGATTGCGCGCTCATGCAAAGTGGCAGCGCAAGTATCACGGCCAACAAACCCGATGCAGCTCTCTTCATAGTTCTTTTCTCCTCAAATGAGTGCGATTGATCTTGCGGGCTGTGATCGAGGCATGATGAGATGTCCCATCCCTGCCGCTGGATTCAGTTACGGCAAGGATGGGACGTGAACTCTTATCTCAAGGGCTGCTAGAACACATATTTCAAGGCAAACTGCAACTGCCTCGGGGTGTTAGAGATGCTGGTTATCGATCCGTAAGCGGAGGCATCGATGTTGGTATTGCTGGGGCCCGAGAAGTCAGTCAGGTTGGGGACGTTGAACGCCTCGAAGCGGAACTGGAATTTCGAGCCTTCCGTGACGTTGAATTCCTTGGAGAGAGACGCATCAATTTCCTGGTGGTTAGGGGTGGTGCAAGTGTTTACGCCTGAATTGCCATAGGTGTAGGCAGCGGGCACTGCATAGTCGCTTGCGGTGAAGGCGTGAGTCAGTGAACCCGTACCGACGCATCCGCCTGCGGCTACTACATTCGGGTGGTCGGGGGTGACCCCAATGTTAAGTGGATCGGCGGAGGTGGTGGGGGTCCAGGGAACTCCACTGCGAAAGTTATTGATGGTCTGGAACTGCCAGCCCCCCAGGACGGCATTCAAAGCCGGATTTGCCGTGCTCATAAAACGTTGACCGCGCCCAAAGGGCAGGCTGTATCCCAAGGCGACCGTCAGTATTTGCGGAATGTTGGAGGCGTCGACATACCTCGCCATGAAGCCGTCTCCTCCCATGTCAACTTGCTGGCCTTTGTCAATATTCTTTTCGAATGTGTACGAGACCGTGTACCAGAGTCCGGCAAACGTCCGTTTGTGGAGCGAGGCTTGGAAGGAGTGGTAGATGGAGGACGCGTTCTGTGTGTTGTAATTAATCGTTCCGAAGTTGGTATAGGGACGCCGGGCTTGAACGGCCCCTGAAGCAGGCGTGGGATCGTTGACGTTGAGCGTGCCCGGCAGATGTCTTCCCGAGGTGCCCACGTAATTCGCGTCAACAACCATTCCCGCAGGAAGCTGCCTCTCAACGCCAAAGCTCCAGTGCGCATTGCTTGCCATCTTCGCGAACTCGGGTAGCGGAGCCCAGGATACTGGCGTATTGGCCGGCGTCATACCGGCGCCAAATGCCTGACCCAGGAAGAAGTTCGCCGTGGTCTGCGTCGGGACAACGTTTTGCGTGGCATTGACGGTTTGGGTGAAATCGAAGGGAATGAAGTTGAAGTTTAAACGAAGGTTGGTGCTCTCAATCTGGTAGTACTGGCCTATGCCGCCGCGAATAACCGTCTTGTCTCCGAAAGGCCGCCAGGCGAACCCGAAGCGCGGCCCAAGCAGATCCCTGCTGATGTTGGTTACCGTGAGCGGGAGACCCGCGCTGCTCGTTGTCTGAATCAAACTTCCGAAAATCGAGACGCCCACAGCGGCGTCGGGTTGTGCGTTCAGATTCACCGAGTTTGTGCTGCTTGAGACGATGACAGGCTGGGCCTTGGTGGGATCAAACGTTGCCCCTTGTCCGAGATATGGAGTCAGCCAGGGCATGTATTGGTAGCGCAGGCCCGCGGTAATCGTCAGCTTTTCCGTTGCCCGCCAATCGTCCTGGGCATAAAATTCCCAGAAGGTTCCAGAGCCGCCCCAGAAGTTAGGATAATTACCACGTGTCGCGCTTGCGGGATACCCCAGCAACCAGTCGGCAAAACCGTCTCCGGTTCCGGAGGCGCCTTGATTTGAGGTCTCTACCCCTGTGAAACTGTAACTCCCGTCTGAGGTGCGCGAGTCGAAGAGCAAGCATTTGTTGTCTTCGATCATGGTTCCCACCTTGACAAGATGGCGTCCTCTTTCCCATGTAAGGTTGTCAACCCATTCATAGATAAATCTGTTCTGACCTTTGGGGCGGCCGTCGCCAAATTGCCCGGTCAAGTCTCCGCCAAGATAGTTCGTCAGGGCAAAAATTGGGAACGTCCCGGCTCCGGGACTTATGAGCCCAGCCAGGGTGGAGGAGACGATGCCCGCTGCCTGGTCCATTGCGACGCCCTGACCATTTAATAAGGCAAAGCCCCGATACTGCCCTGGAAGCTCGTTATAAAGCGCCTCGTTGACAATATGCGGTCCAATCGAACTGGTAAAGGATATTTCGAAGTCGGTAGCGGGCCCTTCAAGATATGCGGATGCCAAAGCCGGAAACGGAGAACTGTCGTTCTCTCGGTTCCGATCCGTGCTGTACCTGGCGAAGAGCCTATTGGTGTTGTGGATGACTTGATCCACGCGCAACATAAAGTTGTCGTAGCGAAAATAGTCGACAGGATTCGAAATGTAATCCAGCCCGTTTGCCGAATTGGGCGGCGGAATGAGTTTGTCGAAATAGGTTGCGACCGAGGAGATTTCTCCCGGAGGAATCTTGTTGTTTAGAAACTGGGTGCGGGCTCCGCCGGCCACCGTGGTGGTGGGATCGTAAATTTTATGCAGGCCTGATGCGCTGAAGTCGCCTCCCAGCCTGCGCCTGGGTGGGAACGGGAACATTGGAAGTGAGACCCTGCACCTGCCTGTTGCCCTCATAACTCACGAAGAAAAAGGTCTTGTTTTTTCCGTTGTAAAGTTTGGGGACGGACAGCGGGCCGCCGATCGTCCCGCCGAACTGGTTGCGCTTAAGCTCAGGTTTCGTTAGAGCAAAAAAGCCCTGGGCGTCGGTGTCCTGGTTACGCACAAATTCGAAAAGGTCGCCGTGGAATTCGTTCCCTCCCGATTTCGTGGTGGTATTGAAGGCGGCGCCGACCCCCGTGTATTCAGCGGAATAAGGACTCGATTCAACGTTGTATTCCTGCGTAGCATCGATCAACGTCATGACCTGAGTTCCGCCTTCATGATGGGCGGTAATGTCGCCGCCATCGAGCAGGAAGTCCGATTCCTGTCCGTTGATTCCGTCGAACACGTTTCCATTCAAATTCTCGGGACGGACATTCTGCGTGTTCCCCGAAGCCGGCAGGGGAGCTACGCCGGGCGAGAGTTCGGCAAGTTGGGTAAACTGCCTGCCATTGAGGGGGAGACTTTCAACTTGCGTAGTATTGACGGCCATATCCAAGGACCCGGATTGTGTCTCCAGAATGGGACCTTCAGTGGTTACTTCCACCTTGGTATTTGCCGCGCCGATACGCAGATTCAGGTCTACCTCTGCCGCTTGGCCAACGGTGAGTTCGATTCCGCTCCGAACAATGGTCTCGAATCCCGGTGCGCCCGCGGTCACCGAGTAAGTTCCCGGGTCGAGGGGAGTCACGGCATAATTGCCCGAAGCATCTGTCTTGACGACCCCAGAAAGATTCGTAGCGGAATTGGTAACAGTGACTGTTGCTCCAGGGACAGCGGCATGTTGCGGATCAAAGACCTGTCCCACAATGCGTCCTGCTTGAAGCTGTGCAAATGCTGTCGCGCCAGTCAGCAGACAGGCGCCGATTAGAGTCAGGGTATACACCGGTTTCTTCCACGCGTAGTCTTGCATTCAAAACCTCCTTAGTTTCCTTGCGCCGCTGACGCACTTTCCGAATTGGCGTGCGACAAAGCCATGAAGGACGAGTAGATTCTCGCGATGAGTCATCCGCACTGAATGTCACTGGCGGCTCCGCCGCAATTCAGAAGATGCCGCTAAGCGGCCAGCTGTTAATCGTTTCGGTTGTTCCGTGTGCCAGGGAAATGCTGGAGGAAAACGATTTCCACACCCAAGCGAGGGAATGCTAGCAGCGCAATTTTAGGGCTGTCAAGGAAAAAATATGACCATCTGCTTGTCTGATGTTTGCCAAACCGGACAGGCTTTGGAAGCCATAAAGTATTGAAAATAATAGAGCCTAGGTTTGCTCGCGGATTGAATCGCGGAAGCCGTACCCAGGACCCGCGCGGCTTTGCCGCGCTTCAGACCCCAACCCAGCACGCAAAGACCGCGTGTTGGGGACCCCGGATGACCACCCCAGCGCGCAAAGACCGCGTGCTGGGGACCCCGGATGACCACCCCAGCGCGCAAAGACCGCGTGCTGGGGACCCCGGACGGGTCATCACGGCGAAGGGAGGCAACTCCCCTTATTCTGTTTGCGCGTCATTCTGTCTGCGCGTCCAGCGCCACCATCTGTCGCGCGCCCGAGCTATAGCAGATGACAGCGCGCATCGGCTGGTTGGTATTGTTGATTCCCTGGTGCGGAACATTGGCTGGAATCCGGATGATGTCGCCCGCGTGCATGACGACTGTCTTGTTTCCGACGACGCTTTCAAACGATCCCGATAGAACGTAGAGCAGTTCCTCGCAGTTGGGATGTTTATGCAGCGGATTTCGTTGTCCGGCATTGATCTGCACAATGCCGAAAGTCTGGGATGCGGCGGGATCCAACTCGGAATTCATCATCCATCGGATCCAGCCCCAGGGGTACTTGACCTCTTTGACGGAATCGAAGCTTTGCACCGAGAGTTGCATGACTTTTTGCGTGTCGTCAGTCGATGCGGGTTTCGATGCGGCTTGGGTGCGGCCGGCTTTGCAGCCCGCCAGCGAAAGGCAAACCAGAAGGGCCGCGGGAAACAGGAAACCGCTTCCCCATTTTGTATTGGCCTTGCCGGAATTCGAATTCAAGTTTCCTCCGCGATGGTCAGATGGTCAACTCTCCGGCATCCAAAGGACGACTTCATTCAGCTCTTCGCCGCGGGCTTGGGCGCCATCTCCTCGATAAAGGTCACAATTGCCGAGTGATCCAAATCGCCGCTGCCGCGATTCATGAGCGCGATGAGCATCTGCTGCACCAGGCTGGTGAGGGGCAGAGCCACCTTCTTCGATTCGGCGGTCAGCAGTGCATTGCGCAGATCCTTCTGGTGCAGACGAATGCGGAATCCGGGCTTGAAGTTTCGAGCGATGACCATGGGCGCCTTGGCGTTCAGCACCGTGCTTCCGGCCAGGCCGCCCTTGATGGCGTTGAAGACGACCTCGGAATCGACGCCGCAACGGTCGGCCAGAACCAGGGCCTCAGACATGGCGGCGATGTTGCCTGCCACGATGATCTGGTTGGCGAGCTTGGTGACATTGCCCGCGCCTACGCCGCCGGTGAGAACAACGCTTGAGCCCATCAGCCGCAGCAGCGGAAGGACTTTGTCGAAGGTAGCCTGGTCGCCGCCGGCCATGATGGCCAGCGTGCCGTCGATTGCCTTGGGCTCACCGCCGCTCACCGGCGCATCGAGAAAGGCGACGCCCTTGGCGGCACAGGCCGCGGCCAGCTTTTGTGAGACCAGGGGACTGATGGAGCTCATATCGACGAGGATGAGGCCCTTGTGCGCGCCTTCAAGAACGCCGCCGGGGCCAAGCACAGCCTGCTCTACTTCAGGGCCGTCAGGGAGCATGGTGATTACCACGTCGGTGCGCGCCGCAACATCCTTGCAGGAGAAACCGCGCTCGATTCCCTCTCCGACCACGGCATCGACGGAGGCCGCAACCACGTCGTACGCCACCAGCTCATGCCCTGCCTTGCGCAGGTTGCGCAGCATGGGCTTTCCCATAATGCCGAGACCAATGAATCCGATTTTTGACATCTGTTTCTCCTTCTTCATCCGCTTTTTCAGCGCGTGGCGGCGCTGAACCATCTCAGGCCGTCTGTGGTTTTGCCTGCCGGGCGATACTCGCAGCCCAGCCATCCCGGATAGCCGATCTCATCGAGCAGGCGGAAGAGATACTCATAACGAATCTCTCCGGTATCCGGCTCGTGGCGCTCCGGGCATCCGGCAATCTGAATGTGGCCGCACTGGGATGCGTAACGCTTGAGGCTGGTGGCCAGATCTCCTTCCATCACCTGCATGTGATAGATATCCATCTGCATTTTCAGGTTGGGCGCGCCCACGGCCTCGCAGATGGCGTGCGAGTCTTTTTGCGTGGAGACGATAAAGCCGGGCATGTCGCGGGTGTTGATGGCTTCGAGAAGCAGCACGATGTTCCTGGCGGCTAGCTTCTCCGCAGCGTACTTCAGATTTGCGACGAGCGTGGCGCGACAGGCGGCAGTGTCGGCCCCGGCCGGAGCAATGCCGGCCATGGCATGAAGCCTGGGCGTTCCCAGATGCTCGGCGTAGAGCAGAGCCTTCTCGACGCCCTCGCGAAACTCCTGTTCGCGCCCGGGGAGTCCGGTGATGCCGCGTTCGCCCGCGCCCCAGTTGCCGGCGGGCATATTAAACAGGACCACCTGGGTCCCGGCAGCTTTGGCCCGGGCTGCTACCTCTTCAGGCGAGTGCTCATAGGGGAACAGAAACTCGACCGCCGTGAAACCTGCCCCCGATGCGGCCTGGAAGCGGTCAAGGAACGGAACCTCGTTGAACATCATTGATAGATTTGCTGCAAATCGGGGCATTCTACTTGCTCTCCCTTCTTTGTGAAGTGGGCCATGATGTCGGCGCCCTGGGTGACCACTCCGATGCGCGCCTTGCTGCCGTGCCTGGCCAGAGCCGCCGCCAGGGCTTGGTTGAAATCGGTGGTGGCCGTTATTCCGATTTTACGAGCTTCGGCATCCGTAACTCCATCCGACACCAGGGCGATATGGAGACGTCTCCGGGTCCGGTCGAAGGCCAGGTAGGTGGCAGCCGCGACTTCGTCCTGCACCTTTCCTTCATTTACCATGGCCATCACCTCTTCAGCCGACGTGGTGCCGAAGTCGACAAGCTGGGTGTGATCCGGGGCGATGCCTTCCGGCGCGGGAATCAGGAGGATGAGCGTGCCACCATCCCTGGCCAGCATTCCGCAGTTATTCACCGGCTTGAAGCCCTGCCAGAGGTCGCGATCGGCGGGATGAGAGCTGGCGACGACGATGTCGGGCTTCTCGGAAAGTTCGAGGGTGTAGATGGGAGCTGCAATGTCAACGCCGGCGCGATGCGCCTTGACCACGTCGCCGGCCACGATGCCGGCCACCGCGCCCGAGGCATCGAGCACGACATTCACGATGAATTTGAGGCCGGATTGGACGGCGATGGTCTCCATCTCCTTGCGGACCTCGTTGTCGACGTTACCCAGAATCTCGTAGACGCGCGGACCCGCAATCAGATGGGTTCTTCCCGTGGTAAGCGCGCTGGTGACGCCGGGCTGCACCATTTTGGCCCCGCCGGCGTAGCCCGCATACATGTGGGGAATGATGTTGCCGATCGCAATCGTGATCGGAGTCTCAAGATAGCGGCGGCTCACATGGATCGGAACTCCCAGCGGCGTCACGCCGAGATCGACAAAGTCCCCGGGATCGTGGGAGAGGTTGGTTACGGGAATGCGATCGAGGACAGCTTCGCTGACGCGCGCGGCGATTTCCCCGTGCTCCATCCGGCGATGAGTACCGAGGGCGATGATGGCCGAGATTTCGCTGTCGGGAACTCCGGCTGCGTTCAACTCATCGAGGAGGATCGGCAGGATGAGCTTTTGCGGAGTGCTGCGCGTACTGTCATCCACCAGCAGCAGGGTGCGCTTGCCGTGGCGCGCGACCAGCTCTTTGAGCGTGGGGGAGCCGATGGGATTGCGGATTGCATGGCGGACCGCGGCTTCAATGTCAGGAATCGGAGGGGCGTGGCGCGGCCCTTCGATCCAGGCGAGATTCTCCGCGGGAATCTCGATGGTTCGCTCTTCGTGCCCGTAGGGAAGTGTAATCTGTTTCATCATCTAAACGACCTCGCTGGCGGCATGGGTTGGGCTTTCCTGTTTGCGCTTGATGACGCGCTCGGCGGCAGCCACGACCGCTTCCACGCTCATGCCGTACTTGTCGAGCAGTTCGGAGTACGGCCCCGATTCAGTAAAGGTATCGTTCACGCCGACGCGCTCGAGTGGAACGGGCGAATGCTGCGACAGGCACTCGGCCACCGCGCCGCCCAGGCCGCCGATGATAGAGTGTTCTTCGGCCGTAACCAGGGCGCCGGTCTCAAGCGCGCAGCGCACGATCAGGTCAGTGTCAAGAGGCTTGAGGGTGTGCATCTCGACGACGCGGAGGCGGATGCCTTTTTGCGCGAGTTGCCGCGCGGCCTGAATGGAGCGGGCCACCATCACGCCGCAGGCAATCACGGTAGCGTCTTCGCCGTCCATCAGCGTGATTCCCTTCCCGATCTCCGGCGCATAGGCCGTGGTGAAGATCTCCGGCACTTCGTTGCGGCAGAGACGGAAGTAGACCGGCCCGTTCCACGCAACCACCTGCGGGAGCAGCTTTTTTGCCGCCAGCGGATCGGCGGGAACGACGATGGTCATGCGGGGTAGGCTGCGCATGATGGCGAGATCGGAAACGGTCTGGTGGGTGGGGCCGTCGAAGGAGTCCGAAAGCCCCGCATAGGCCGCCGCCAGCTTGACGTTGGCCCCGCCAAAGCAGAGATGCGTGCGTACCATCTCCAATGCGCGCGTGGCAAACAGGAAGGCGAAGGTATTGGCGATGGGAATCCTGCCGCTGTTGGCCAGGCCCACGGCCACGTCGACCAGGGCCGGCTCGGCAATGCCCACGTTGATGAAGCGCTGGGGATAGGCCGCTTCAAACATGAAGCTGAAGTCGGAACTCTGCACGTCCGCGCTGAGTACGACGATATCGCCGCGCTCAGCGCCCAACTGAACCAGCGCTTCGCCGTAGGCCTTCCGCATGGGGGCCGGGTTGCCGAAAGGATCTCGAATCAGACTCTCCATTCGCTTGTCCTTTCCTCCAGCTCAGCCAGCGCCGTCTGGAACTGCTGGTCGTCCGGGATGCCGCCGTGCCAGGCCGGCTGGTTCTCCATAAAGCTCACGCCCTTGCCCTTGGTGGTACGGGCAATGATGACCACCGGACGCCCATGGATTTCGTTGGCAAGATCCAACGCGGCAAGAATCTCCGCTACGTTGTGGCCGTGAATCTGGATGACATGCCAGTTGAACGAAGCCCACTTGTCGGCGATGGGCTCGGTGGGCATCACGTGGAGCGTGGTCCCGGTCTGCTGCACGCCGTTGTAGTCCACAATGACGGTGAGGTTATCGAGGGCGAACTTGGCGCCCACCATCAGGCCCTCCCAGATTACGCCGCTGTTCAGTTCGCCATCGCCCAGAATTGCGTAAATCCGGCGGCCGGAACCATCCATGCGCGCGGCCAGGGCCATGCCCGACGCAATGGCCACTCCATGTCCCAGCGGCCCGGCGGCGACTTCAACGCCCGGCGTCTTCTGCGGTTCGGGGTGGCCCTGCAGGCGGCTGTTGAGAGCGCGGAAGCTGGGCAGTTCCTCCACCGGGAAGAACCCGCGATGCGCAAGGCAGGTGTAGAGCATGGCGCAGGCGTGTCCTTTTGAGAAGACCAGCCGGTCGCGATCGCTCCAGTTGGGATTGGCCGGATCGATGCGCAACTGATGAAAGTAGAGGCAGGCGAGAATCTCGGCGATGGAGAACGCTCCGCCGAGGTGCCCGGATTTGCGCCCGTAGATCATGCGCAGGACCTGGACGCGATACTCGTAGGCGCGGCGCGACAGGTCGGCGATCATCGCGGCCGTGTGCGGCGCGCCGTACGCATAGACGCGGGCCGGCGACGGCTGGGCTGTTTGCGACGCGCTCATGCGTGCACCTCAGCCGCGGTTCCATAGAGGGTGCGGCGAATGGTTTCAAAGCCGGTGGTGCCGCTGTTGTAGACGGGCACCGCGGTCTTGCCCAGGAAGGGCTCCAACGCGGACATGGAGAGCTGGGCAAGCGCGATGGAGTCGACTTTGCCGGAGAGCTTGTCGATCTCTTCGAGAAGAATCCTGTTGTGGGTTTCGGCGTCACCCTTCTGAATGGCCGCGAAGGCCTCGGGGCGAAGAACGGTCGTGATTTCGACGGGCACGTTCTTTTCAGCCGCCACAATGCGCAGCAGCCGTTCCGACGAGGGCACGGTGGTGGCCAGCGTAGCGATCAATCCCACGCGGCGGCCCTGCGCCACGGCAAGCTCCATCATGGGGCGATCGATCTGCATGATGGGGATATCGATCATGGGGCGGGCCAGCTCAGCGGCATAGTTAAAGGTGGAGCAGGCCAGAAGAATCAGCTCCACGCCGGACTCCTGCAGGTTGTGCGCGTACTGCGCAAACCGGAAGTAATTGTGCTTTGGAATGACGCCGACACCGGCGGCGATGTTGTCGCGCTGAATGGTGTCGTCGCAGAGATGAACCACCTCAACGTCGGGAATATAGCGCTCGATAAACGGCTGCATGGCGCGAATGGTGAGATGAACCGCATGAATGATGCCGATCGTTTTGGTTTGCTTTTCCATCTTCTTGCCCCCTTGGTTGATATGAAGAATCAGGCCGCGGCGAAACGGGCGGCCGGAGTCTTGAAGTCGATTGGACCGATGACTCGAATCGAAAGCAGAATGACGCAGAAGCCGATCAGGTGCAGAACGCTGACACACGCGAACACCGGGCCGTAACCAAAGCCGTGGTCGAGCAACTGACCGACGACCAGGCCGAAGACGATACCGCCCATGGCGCCGCCAAAGCCGACCAGCCCGGCGAACGAGCCTACCACGCTGGAAGGAACCAGGTCGGAAGGAATGGTCATGACCAGCGTAGACCACGATTGCTGGCCGGCAAAGGCAATGCTGAAAAGAACAATGACGAACTGCACCGGCGAGTGCATGACGAGCAGGATGGAGGGCATGACTGCGGCGCTGACGCCGAGCGCGATTTTGCGCGCCATGTTGAGCGAGAAGCCGCGCTGGATGAGGCGGCTTGAGAACCAGCCTCCGAGCAGGCTGCCGATACCCGCGGCGGCGTAGGGGATCCAGGCAAAATAGCCTACCTGCTTGGTATCGAAATGATGCACGTCATACAGATATTTAGGCAGCCAGAAGATATAGAAGTACCAGGCAGCATCACTGAGGAACTTGGCGAAGACCAGGCCCGAAACTTGGCGGTATCGGAAGAGATCGATCCAGCGCACGTTCACGCCGCTCTCTACCTTGGGCTGCAGCACCTCGGCAAGCTCCTGCCTCTCTTCCGGGCTGAGGCGGGGATGCAACGCGGCGGGCTGGTAGTCGCGGATCCACCAGAGAGTCCAGGCCAGGCCGACGGCGCCGGCAAGGAAGAAGACCCAGCGCCAGTTGAGATGCGCCAGGGTGATGGCGATCAGGGGCGGAGCAGCGACCGCGCCAACGGCGGTGCCGGCATTCATCAGGCCCATCGCGGTGGAGCGCTCGCGCGTGGGAAACCACTCCGCCATCGCCTTGGTGGCGGCCGGAAAACCCCCACCCTCGCCCATGCCGAGCAGAAACAGGCTCAAGGCCAACACCGGAACACTGGTGGCCAGTCCCTGGCTGGCGCAAGCCAGCGACCACCACAACATGATCAGCAAAAAGCCCTTGCGCGTCCCGAGGACATCGATCAGCTTTCCGCTGCCGGCGTACATCAATGCATAGGCGGCCAGAAACGCCGCCTGCAGATGGGAGAACTGCGTATTGGTGACGGGAATCTCCCGCTGGATGGCCCGAATGGCAATGGGGAGCGTCTGCCGATCGAAATAGCTGATCGCTATTGCGGCCGTAATGAGGAGGGCCATCTTCCAACGCAGCGCTTTAATCATTGTGCCTGCTCATGTACAACAGAATTGATGGCTCCGTTAGAGGGTGCGGGATGCGGAAGACGCCGCAACGCCCCTGAGCAATGAGAAAGACTGTGACGTTTGCGAGAATCGGGCAACCTGAAACCCTCTCCCGGAGTTTCCAGGTTGAACCCCTATCAAGGTCAGTCTATCGCATTATCGGTCCCGAAACATCAGACAGTCTGATGTGCTGATGTTCTAGCCAGCGAAATATAATCAAGGCGGGGTAACTATGTCAACGCTAAAACCGGTTTCCAGGGTCACGTTAGGCGAGCAGGTTGCCGCCCAGCTCTCCGATCAAATCGCCGAGGGCAGGTGGAAGCCCGGCGAGAAGCTGCCTTCCGAGTCGGAGCTTTGCTTTGCCTTGAACATCGGACGGTCTACTCTGCGCGAGGCGTTGAAGTCGCTGGCGTTTGTGGGCATGGTGCAGATGCGCCCCGGTGAAGGCACCTATGTGATTGAGGGCTCTGGACTTCTGATTGAGCGCATCATGGCGCGCGGTCTGCTCAAGACCGATAAGGAGCTGCAGGACGTGGGAGAGGCGCGGCTGCTGATCGAAGGAGAAACCGCTGCCCTGGCCGCGGAGCGCGCCGACCCCGAAGACCTGGAGCAGTTGGATGCGCTAATGGAGGAAATGACCGGGAGCCTGACCGGCGCGGGACGCGACTTTGTGGACCTGGATGTGGAATTCCACCTGGCCATCGCCCAATGCGCCAAGAACCAGATGCTGTTTGAGCTTTTGACCCCCATTCGCGGCGTCCTGAAGGAGTGGATCAGCAAGTCGCAGGAGTTGCCCGGAATCAAGGAAAACGCACATGGGCAGCACGCCAAGATACTTGCCGCGGTGCGCAACAGGGAGCCGGAAAAGGCAAGGCACGCTATGCGGACTCATCTGCAGACCTGCGAAAAGGTGTTCAGCCTGCTGGGCAGGATCTCGGTGACCAAAGAACATCTTGAAGTTTGACGGTGTGGCTCAGTCCAGGCCAGGCGCAGTGGCGGAAACCCTTGCCACAAACAGCAGAATGGCGGGTCATGGTACGAACCATGACACAGACGCACTGCGCTTGAAGGTTTGCCCCGTCTAAACTGTTGAGAGGATTGGTGGACCTGATCGGGATCGAACCGATGACCTCTTCCATGCCATGGAAGCGCGCTCCCAGCTGCGCCACAGGCCCACATAGGGAGAGATGCAACTGTCTTATTGTCACCGCTCTCGCGGGATTCGTCAAACACGGCCCTGTCCGGCATTCAATCCACGTCAAGCCCGCGTCCAGCCCGTGATAGTGGTCACACATTCGGTCGAGCCCGATCCTCAATAATAGAGGTGGTTGATGGCAACGCCGCCGCCCGCGTTCTGCTTTGCTCATTGGCGTTGCGCCCAGTTCGCCCCTGCCGTACGCTGAGGCACTCCGTCTGGGCCTTGATCGAACGGGAGTTATACCTTCATGTACAGGATCGTGGAAGCCCGGACCGTCGGCCTGAATATAAAGCAGTTTGTCATCGAGGCGCCGCGCATCGCCCGCAAGCAGAAGCCCGGACAATTTCTCATTCTCCGCCTGCATGAGAAGGGCGAACGCATTCCGCTCACCATCAAGCGTTCCGATCCGGCCGCCGGCACGGTCACCATCGTGGTGCAAGCCATCGGCAAGACCACCTCGCTGCTCAACTGCCTTGAAGCGGGCGACTCCATTCTCGACATCGTCGGCCCCCTCGGCCACCCCTCACAGATCGAGAACTACGGCACCGCGGTGATACTGGCCGGCAGCGTGGGTACGGCCATGGCGCTGCCCACCGCCAATGCCCTGAAGCAGGCCGGTAACCACGTGATCTTCATTGAAGGCGCGCGCAGCGCGGAGATGGTGGTCTTCGAAGACGAAGTGCGCCAGGCCAGCAGCGAAGCCTACGTGATGACCGACGACGGCAGCTACGGCGAGCAGGGCCTGGTGACAAAAAAGTTCCACGAGCTGATCGATGCCGGGCGCTGGATCGACTTTGTGCTGGCGGTGGGCCCGGTGCCCATGATGCGCGCCGTGGCCCAGATCACCTCATCGCTGGGCATCAAGACCATGGTCAGCCTGAATTCCATCATGGTGGACGGCACCGGCATGTGCGGCGGCTGCCGGGTGCTGCTCGGGAACCAGAGCAAGTTCGCCTGCGTCGACGGACCCGAGTTCGACGCCTCGCAGGTCAACTTCGAAGTCCTCATGCAGCGCAACGCCATGTATCGCGACAAGGAGTGCCAGTCGCTCAGGTACTTCGAGGAGCATAAGCAGGAGGAACTGGCGCAGCTACGCGCGGACCTGGCCGCAAGACAACGGGAAGTGGCGGAGCTTCAAGCAGAGCTTGCCGCCGAGGAGGCGCATCGTGGCTGATAAGAACCCGCTTCCTCTGAAAGAAAGAATGAAAATCCTGCGCACCCGCATGCCGGAACTCGATGCCCAGGTGCGCAGCCGCAATTTTGAAGAGGTGAACCTGGGCCTGCCGCCGGCCGATGCGCTGACTGAAGCCTCGCGCTGCATCGAATGCGCCAAGCCCGGCTGCGTGGTTCAATGCCCGGTGGGCGTAAAGATCAAGGAGGTGGTAGCCCTGATCTGTGCGGGCGACTACCTGGGAGCGGCGGCAAAGATGCGCGAGGACAACGCGCTGCCCGCCATCACCGGCCGTGTTTGCCCGCAGGAAAACCAGTGCGAAGGCGGATGCGTGCTTGGCAAGAAGGGCGCGCCGGTGGCCATCGGCAACCTGGAGCGCTTCATCGCCGACTACGAGCGTAAGAGTGGAGAACTTGGCCTGCCCGCCATCGCGCCGCCTACCGGCAAGAGGGTGGCTATTGTGGGCAGCGGCCCGGCCGGCCTTTCCGCTGCCGGCGATCTTGCCCAGAAGGGCCACCGCGTGAGGGTCTTTGAGGCCCTGCACGAACTGGGCGGCGTGCTGGTCTACGGCATTCCGGAGTTCCGGCTTCCCAAGTCGATCGTCAAAGGCGAGGTGGACAACCTGCGCAGGATGGGCGTCGAGTTTGAGACCAACGTGGTGGTCGGCAAGAGTGTGACCATCGACGAGCTGATGCACTATGAGTGCTTCGACGCGGTTTTTGTGGCCACCGGCGCCGGCCTGCCGCGCTTCCTCGGCGTTCCCGGCGAGCACTTCAACGGTGTCTACTCCGCCAACGAATTTCTTACCCGCGTCAACCTGATGCGCGCCTACCAGGTCTCGGAATACGACGAACCGGTGTACGATTGCCGGGATCGCGACGTGATTGTGGTGGGCGGCGGCAACACCGCCATGGACGCGGTGCGCACGGCGCGCCGCCTGGGCGCGCGCACCGCAACGCTGGTCTACCGCCGCTCCCAGGCCGAGATGCCCGCCCGCATTGAAGAGGTGCACCACGCACTTGAAGAGGGCATCGAATTCCGCATGTTGACCAACCCCATCGAGTTCATCGGCGACGAAAAGGGCTGGCTGACCGGCGCGCGCTGCATGAAGATGGAACTGGGCGAGCCCGGCGCGGACGGTCGCCGCTCACCCGTGGAAATCAAGGGCTCGGAGTACATTCTGCCCGCCAACGTGGCCATCATCGGCGTGGGCACCACCGCCAATCCTCTCATCCAGGGCTCGACGCCGGACCTGAAGACCACCTCGCGCAACTATATTGTTGCGGATCCCGAGACCACCCGAACCTCGAAGCGCGGCGTGTTTGCCGGCGGCGACATCGTCACCGGCGGGGCCACCGTAATTCTGGCCATGGGCGCGGGGCGCAAAGCGGCGCTCTCAATACATGAGTACCTGACCACGGGCGTTTGGGAGTAGAAACAGGGAAAAGGGATCAGGGAACAGGATTCCTGAACCAGGGTAATGGCCGGAGTGGTTTTTGTCTCAAGAAGGGTAGAACTTGAGACGATTCCAAAGGCCTTGAAAGATAAGATCCCGTCTCCCCAACTGCACGATAATAGTGTACACTGGTTTCGTATGAAGAACATTACATTGAGCGCCGACGAGGATCTGATTGAGCGGGCGCGCTCGATTGCGCGCGGGCAGCGCAGAACCCTGAACGAGGCATTCCGGGAATGGCTGGCGCAGTTTGCTCAAAGCGCGGGAGACGCCCAGGGTTTCGATGCGCTGATGAGACATTTGCAACACGTCGATGCCGGCCGGCACTTCGGCAGGGACGAATTGAATGAGCGATAGATTCTTTCTCGACACGAATATCTTCGTCTATTCGTTCGATCAAAGCTCCGCCGTGAAAGCCCGGAAAGCCGCGCAACTCATCCGCGAGGCCTTGACCACGCAGAAGGGCGTCATCAGCTATCAAGTTGTGCAGGAATTCTTCAATGTGGCCTTGAGACGGTTCTCCCAACCGATGCATGCGTCGGATGCCGAGCAATATCTGATCACAGTCTTCCGCCCGCTGCTCGCCGTGCATTCGTCCCAGGCGCTATATGTAGAGGCCTTGCATCTCCACGCCCAGGCCGGGCTTTCGTGGTACGACGCATTGATCGTCTCGTCTGCCATTCAGGCGCGCTGCGATCTCCTGTTTACAGAGGATCTCCAGCATGGCCGGCGGTTCGGAACCCTCCAGGTTAGAAATCCCTTCCTCTGAATTCACAGAATCGATGCGCCGCCATTCTCAAACCAGAACGTCCCATAAAGGGTTCTTTATGTGACAGACTTGAACCGAATGAACTCAGAAAGCTTTCCCGATTGCTGGGCGGTTGCCCAACAAGGAAGAATGTCAACGACGGAAACAGAAGCGCCATTACGCGTCAGGGACGAGCAACCCTATGACCGAGAGCAGGTCAGGTCCGTCAACGAAACCGCTTTCGGGCGTTCTGGCGAAGCCGACTTGATAGACAGGTTGTGGGTAGAGGGAGCCGTCTTGGCGTCGTTCGTCGCAGAGGTTGGTAACCAAATCGTCGGCCACATTTTGTTCAGTCGCATGACGGTTGAAACAGCGCAAGGGCCAGCCGCGGCAGTTTCATTGGCTCCGATGGCCGTTCTGCCGGACTATCAAGGCCATCAAATCGGCAGTCAATTGGTCCGTCATGGACTGAATGAACTCCGCGCTCGGGGTGAACGTATCGTCATCGTACTCGGACACAAGGATTACTACCCTAGATTCGGCTTCTCCCCTGATAAGGCGCGCTATTTGGCTAGTCCGTTCCCGCCCGAGGTGTTCATGGCACTGGAACTCTCGGAAGGTGCGCTGGAGGGAATTCGCGGTGACGTTCGGTATCCCTCTGCGTTCGGGTTGTGAGTTCCCCCGGCGCTAGTTTCACGATGGGTAGAACGTGAGACGCTTCCGCGATCCCCGAAAACAAGAGGCTCGCGCGTCTCAAAACCCAGTCTCAGAATGAAGCGTTGAAACCGCAGCCTCGCCAGGCGCTGCAATCCGGAGCATGGATTCGATCCTGCGCAAGTACACGAGCTTCGATGAGATAAAGGCTGACGATTCAGGGTGCGGCTGTGGCAGCAGGGGTTTTCTTCTTACGATGGAAGAGGGCCTGTGAAACGTCAGGGTAGAATTCGTTGGCGAGGAGTTGGACGAGGCCTTCGGCGATGTCGATGGAGGCTCGCTGGAATGTAAGGCCGATTCCACGACTGGCGCCGGTATAGTAGGCGTTGGAGATGGAACCCGCAACGAGATTGCCGCCGAGGTTGGAGGCGTTGAACTGCCATTTGCCGTTGTCGCCGCGGCAGCGCACGGCGGCGAAGAGCGAGTAGCCGAGACGGTGGCGGAACCCTCCGTGGCCGAGCCGGAAGTAGCGCGGGTCGTGATGAAAGACGGAGGGAAGGATTCCTTCGCTCCAGAGCTCGCCGTCGAAGTCGTCGGCGTAGGACGCACCGAAGCGCTTGGCGTAGCCGGTGAAGCCGGAACCGTACTCGGGGAACTCGTTGCTCTGCTGTTCGAGCGCCGCGTCGAGTGCGGAGGTGGCGAAGTCGAAAAGGTCGACGCCGTCGGCGAGGGCGAGGCGGAACTTCTGGCCGGAGGAGAGCGGGACGGCCTGGCCGTTCAGAAACGTCGGTGAAGGCGGGAACTACGCCGAGCATGCGTTGCTGCTCTTCCTGCTTGAGCTCGCGCTCGGCCTGGGCGCGACGATCTTCAGTGGTGGTGGACGGCTGGGGTGCGCTGGGTCGGGTGGTTGTTGCGGGAGCGGGCGTGGTGGGCGAGGGGCTGGGTGGGGTCTGGGCGCTGAGGCCAGTTGAGGTGGCGGCCAGGAGCGCGAGGAGGCCAAGGGTGCGAATGAGGATCATCTGTTCTATAGAATGCCCTAATTAGGGCAAGTCTTGCTGAAGTGGTTTTTCGCGGCGAAATCGGCCTCGGCTCATGGAGCCGGGCGAAGGTGGTCCGAAGCTGTGAAATACGGCTTTCCCCTCTTTCGAGCCTTCAAAAAAACGGGCGGCAAAGGGTTTGCCTTTGCCGCCGCCCGTCCCTGGGTTGTCTTGAAGTTACTTCAGTCCCGCTAAACTTCGTCTGCTTACTGCAAAAGCTTGGTCACTTCCTGCTGCACGCTGTTGGCCTGCGCCAGGGCGGCGATTCCGGTCTGGCTCAGAATCTCGTACTTCGACATGTTCGAAGTCGCCGAGGCATAGTCGGTGGCCTGAATCGCGTTCTGCGCCGAGACCACGTTCTCCTGCTGCGTGCTCATCACCTGGCTGATGGAGTTCAGCGTATTGATCTGGGCTCCGATGTAGCCATCCTGCGCCGACACGTCGGTGACCGCGAGGTTCAGATCGGTGAGCGCGCTCTGGGCAGCCGTCTGGTTCAACAGATTGGTGCCGTTCAGGGCCTCTCCGGCGCCGTCGGAATAACTGGTGGTGGCCACTCCGCTGCCGGCTCTTGAATTGGCGACGAAAGTCGCGGCCGTGGTGGTGGAATTCTGACCGGATGCGGAATCGTAGACCACATTCGTCGCGTCGCTGGTGAGCCCGGTGTTGTCAGCGCTGGAGGCGGAGTAGTTGAGCGCGGCGGTGGCCGCGGTGTCGGTGATGGTGGATGTGGCCGCGCTGATCTGCCCGGCGGTGCCAGTGGCGTTGGACGTCAACTGCACGCTTCCATACCCGTTGCTGCCGGCAACCCATTGCGCTGAAACGCCAAGGGTGGCTGTGTTCAGGTTGATTTGCGCGATCAGTCCGCCTACCGTCTCTCCGGCAGTGGTTGGAACTGTCTGCGGGCTGCCGCCCACGGAGAAGTTCACTGAACCGGACAGGGTATCGTTCTGGCTGGCAAAGGAACCCAGCGTGACGATTGAATTTGTACCCTGGGTGGTGTCCTTGAGAGAGTTGGCGCCGGCCAGCCCAATGGTCGCGCCGGTAGGGCCGGAGGTGAGCTGGATGCCTGCCGTGGTGGCCAGGCCGGCGAGCCCCAGGGTGGTGTCGGCATTGATGGCACGCGCAAGGTCGGAGATGGTATCGCCGTTTACGGTCAGATTGTTGGTGCCGATTCCGGAGGCCGCGGGGTTCGATGAGTTATAGGCACTGGCGCCCATGGTGAAGGTGTGGGTCTGGCCGGCGTTGGAAATGGTGACGCTGCCGGTAAGGACGTCGGTCGTATTCACCGTTCCGCCGGTGCCGAGCAGGGCGGTGGTGGGAGTGCCCGCCACGACGAACTGTCCCACGGGGTTGGCGGCGACGTGATTCTCAGCATAGGCATCCGACAGGGTTCCAGTAATCGTGAGCGCGTTGCCTGAAGTTCCCGACTGCAGATACATGCCGCCCGAGGAGGAATCCGCGGTAGCGGTGATCTTGAAGGCTGCGCCGCCGACGGCGGTGGTTACGCCGTTGATGGCGGTGATCAGGTTGGCCATCGAGTTGCCCTGGACGGTGGTTACCGTGCCGACTGTCGCCGTTGCGCCCGCGCCGCCCATGATGAAGGTTTCCGCCGCGCCGGCGCCGTCCTGGATGACGATGCTTCCGACCAGCGTATCGGCGCCGCCGATGGTTCCGGTAATCGCGGTTCCGGCGGCATTGGTGAGGGCCACCAGGCCGGTGTTATACACCGTACCTCCCGAATCGGCCGGCGTGTAAAGGCCCACCGTGGAGTTGGTGTTCACAAGGGTGTTGGCGCCCATGGTGATGCTGTAGCCCTTGGTTCCCGCCGTGACCACCAGGCCCGAATTGCCCGCGACGGCCGTGACTCCCGGATCGGACGCTGTGAATACCGACTGAATGGCGGCCGCCAGGGCCGTCATGGTGTTGCCATGAACGGTGGTTACAGTACCGACCGTCGCGGTGGCGCCCGCGCCGCCCATGGTAAAGGTCTCGGCGACGCCAAAGCCGTCGGTGAGCACGATGCTGCCTGAAGCCGTATCGCCGGCGCTGTCGGCCACGCCATTGGGATTGGCGACTACGCCCACGGTGAGAGATCCATAGGCACCGGCATTGGCCGCGATGCCCGCTATGTTGCCGGTAACGGTTTGCAGATTGACCTGCGGAGCGGAAGTTGTGGGAGCGCTGAAAACCGGAACCGCGGCTGCAACGCCGCCGATAGCGGTTACGCTCAGCGCCGCGCCTCCCGCGGTGTCGGCCAGAGCCAGGCTCTGCGTTCCATCGCCATTGGTGACCACGCTGGCTGTCGCCAACCCGGCGGTCCCGCCAACATGCGCGTTGATCTGGTTCTCCAGCTCCTGAAGCGTGTTCACGCTGGGACTGATGACTACCACCGCCGCTGTCTGCGTTCCCACCTTGACGGTGACCGTCTGGCCCTGGGTCAAGAGCTGGCTGGCGGGGATTCCGCTGGGATCCAATGTGCCGCTGGTGCTCGAGGAACTGGGGTCGACGCCCGCCGACACCAGGCCTCCGGAGATCTCGATCCCGGTCTGAGTTCCGCCGCCCGTTACCCCGGCCTGCGCCTGGGTGGCGAAGGTCGCGCTCAGGCCCAACCCGGCGTCGTTGATGGCGGTGATCAGTCCCTGCGCGGTGTTGGCGTAACTGGTGCCGGTACCCACCGTGATGGCGGTGCTGGCAGTGGTCGACGAGCCGCTCGAACCTTTTACCAGGTAGGTGACATCGATTTTCGTGGTTCCGGTGGTCGCGTTCAACGTATCGTTGAGCGCGGCGTTCGCGGTGCTGCTGGAAAGGTTGAGGAAGACATTGTTCTGGCCGCTGCTATAGGACATGGCGCCGCCCGAGTCCCCAACGCTCAACTCCGACAGGGTGCGAATGTTCAGAGCGTCGATGGAGGAACCCGTGGTGGAAGAGTCGCCGGTGTAGATGGCTGTGGTGTTGCCGGAAAAGACGGCTTGTTGGTTGTAGGTCGTCGTCGATCCGATGTTGTTGATCTCGGCGAGTATCGACTGGTACTCCTGGTTCGCCGCGCCTTCCTGGGTGTCGTTGAGCGTGCCGTTGGAGCCTTCGGTGGCCAGCGTGATCGCGCGGTCAAGCAGGCTGGTCACCTGCGACAGCGCGCCATCGGCCACATCCAGCAGGCCCACGCCCTCAGTGGCGTTGGTCTCAGACTGCGTGAGCGCCGAGGAGTTGGCCTCCAGCCCGTTCACCAGAGACAGACCCGCGGCGTCATCCGCGCCGGAGTTGATCTTCGATCCCGACGACAACTGCTGCAGAACCGTCTGCAAGCTGTTGTTGGTGTTGTTCAGATTGTTCTCTGCGTAGATTGCTGACAGGTTGTTCAATACTCCGAGGGCCATGGGACTCAACTCCTTCTTGGATGCCTTGCTGCTTGCCCGCCCCCGCTGCTCTAATCCTGTTTCCGGCCTGGGATACCTTCCGGAGGGGCGTTCCTGCATCCACCCCTTTCATCGGTGCCGGCGAAAATAACTTTAGTAATATTTTTTAGAACCGCTCCCGCCCTCCCTGTCGCAGACCGATTCAAAGTGTCCCGCTACAGATCACTTTCTGTCTCAAAGTGCGTCAATGGCTGTCCCAATCCGCTCCACCCGTTTGTCTCGCTTCGAGTCATGCGCCGCTGGCCGCCGCGGCCCCGTCCGGCTGCGTCGAGAGCAAAAAAACGGCGGCAGGAAGTTTGCTCCCTGCCGCCACCGGTCTTGAATTCAACCGAATTTGCTCTCTGCCTGAAACACCCGATTGAAGGCCCGCTCACGCTGCCGGGTTTGCCGGCCCGGCGAGCCCGTGAATCCTGGTTACTGCTCGACTCCCGAGCCGGTGCCTGTTGCCGGCGCCGCAGACCCCGCCGGTGGAGGCGGCGGAGGAGGCGTCTGGTTAAGAGGCGGCTGCCGATGGCGGTACTGCATTCCCGGTCCCTGCTCTCCCGGCCCCTGCTGCATGCCGGGTCCCTGCATTCCCGGTCTTTGCCTGTCGCGTCCCCATCCCTGGCGCTGTTCTCCTCCCCGCATTCCGCCGTTGGCGCGGAACGCCTGCACCTGCTTCCACTGGTCCGGCGTCAGCTTGTCCCGGATGGCAAGCAGGAAGCGCGCATTCGCCCTTTCCAGTTCGCCCCGGGCCTGCACGACCTTGTCGATCTGAGCCACAATGGCCGCGTCGTTGGGCGTGTCCGCCTTCATCAGCGGCTGCATCGCCAGCTCAGCCTTTTCCAGGTTAGCCTTCAGGTCGATCAGCTTCTCCCGATGCTCCAGCATGATGCCGTCCATCGCCTTCCGCTGGTCGTCGGTGAGCTTTAACTGCTCCACAATTCTGGGGTTATTCCACCAGCTTTTCTGTTCGCCCGCCGGACCGAATCTCCGCTCCATTTGAGGCCGGCGGTTTCCTACGCCCGGCCCCGCACCCTGGCCGCCACCGAAACCCTGGGCGGCCGCCGCTCCCGCCAACAATACTCCCGCAACTGCCAAAATCAATCGACCTGCCATTCCTGCCTTCATCGATCTCTCCTTCTGCCCTCGCCGTTTCTGGGGTTTTCTTTCCGTCTTGCCGACTTGCCCTTTACCGCGCTTGGTCCTCGGCCATCATTTGAGCCAGCGGCTCCATGGCGCTTGGAACATCGCGCGATACATCGCTGTCAACTTTCGCCAGCAAATCCTCATCCTCCTGACGGGCGCGCTGCTCGGCAGCCAGCTTCTGCTGCCTCGCTGCCTGCGCAGCCGCCGCTATCCTTGCCAATTCCTGCTTATGATGGCGCTCGTAGACGCCGCCCGCCACGCTGCCAGCCGCCAGCACGCATCCCAGCGCCCAGCCCGCGGCCACGCGCCAGCTTACATGCCGCACAACCGCAACCGGCCGAGCCTGTCCGTACGCCGCCTCGCTCCACGCATGAACGCTGGAGCGAAAGTTGCTGAGCGCCTGCTCCAGTGCGGCGTCGGCTTCAGGCTCATGCAATTCGTCCGGCAATCCTCGACTCAATCTCATGGGTTACCTCTCAGTTCCGCGCGCACTTTTCCCAGAGCCCGCGAAAGGTGCGCCTTCACCGTTCCCTCGCTCAACCCGGTAGCCTGCGCAATCTCGCTCAACTCCCGATCTTCCACGTAGCGAAGCAGAAAAACCGTCCGCTGCCGCGCGCTCAGTCCCTCGACAGCTCTCCAAACCTGCCCCACCTGCTCCCGGGCCATCATCTGCTGCTCCACCGACCGTTCCCCGCTTGGCAACCATTCGCTGGCCTCATCCAGGTCCACCGAATTGGTGCGCGTATGCCGCCAGAACTGCATCCGCCGGTTGCGCCAGTGATCCTTCTCGAGGTTGATCGCAATGCGCATCAACCAGGTCATCGCGCTCGACTCGCCGCGGAACCGATCCCAGTTCCGATGCGCTTTCAGGAAACACTCCTGGGTCAGCGTCTCGGCCAGGTCCACGTCGCGCGTGGACGCCAGCAGGAACCGGAAAATCTGCGGCCGGTGGGCCTGGACAACACTCGAAAACTCCTGCGCGGCAGCCTCCATTTCTCGCCCGGTGGGCTCACCCGCCGAAGCCGATGCGAACGGTTCCAATGCTATACCGGCTGCCATTACACTGGTAGACGCCCGCTTGCTGCGCGGGTTTACAGCCCCGGCGTCAATCTTCGGCCGATTCTGCGGGTAGCCTCTGCTGAATATGCGGCCAGTATACCCAGCCGAAGGGCGTCGTGGAACTCCTAATTGCAGCTTCTTCAGAGCGTTCTGAAGGATTGCGCGAGGATTGGACTCCCCGTCCTCCGCGGGTTTTCTGCGGAAAGAGCGGGAGGCCAGAGAAATCGGGCGCGAACGGGGCCGGGCTACGCAGGAATATAATTTGATGCGGCAAGAGAAGGGTGTTCTTGCAGCCCCGGGGCATCGGAAGTGTATCGCCATGCCTGCAACTTGCTCATGAAATTGAATGGAGACAGGGATGATTTCTCGGCGAACCTTTGTAAACGGCCTGGCGGCGGGTGTGGCCGGCTCGGCTCTCGCATCCACGGCCAAGAGCTATGCCCAGATCCTGGGCGCCAACGACCGGCTGAACTTTGCCATCAACGGCCTGAACGGGCGCGGCTACGCTCATCTTTCCGCGCTGAAGAACAATAGCAAGACCGCCCGGGTGGCGTATTGCTGTGACGTCGACGCCCATATTCTGGCCAAGTTCTCAGCCGCCGCGGAGAAGGCTCTGGGCTATGCGCCCAAGCCCGAGCAGGATTTCCGGCGCATGCTGGAGTCAAAGGATGTGGACGCGATCACCTGCGCCGTTCCCGATCACTGGCACACTCCCATGGCGGTTCTGGGCCTGAAAGCGGGAAAGCACGTCTACGTCGAAAAGCCGTCGAGCCAGAACGCGCGCGAAGGCGAGCTGCTGGTTGCCGCGCAGGAGAAATACGGCAAGTGCGTGCAGGTGGGCGACCAGCAAAGGTCGTCGGATTTTTCGATCAAGATGATCAAGAAGATTCACGACGGGTACATCGGCGAGCCCTATCTGGCCAAGGCCTGGTACGCCAACACGCGGTTGTCGATGGGTACCGGGAAACCCGCCCCGGTGCCCGAGTGGCTCAACTGGGATCTGTGGCAGGGTCCGGCGCCGCGCAGCGAGTACAAGGACAATATCCATCCTTATAACTGGCACTGGCTGCGCCGCTACGGCACCGGCGAAACCCTCAACAACGGCACCCACGAAGTGGACGTTTGCCGCTGGGCTATGCAGGCGGAGTTTCCTGAAACCGTATCCGCCACCGGTGGCCGCTACCAGTTCAAGGACGACTGGCAGTTCTACGACACGCTGGTGACCAACTTCGGATACAAGGACAAGACCATCTCCTGGGAAGGCAGATGCTGCCAGGGAATGAAGGTCTACGATCGCGACCGCGGATCGGCCATCATGGGAACCAAGGGAACCGTGGTCATCGACCGCGACGGCTACGACGTGTACGACTGGAAGGGCAAGCAGATCGACACCTTCAGGACCGGCAAATCGACCAGTTCCTCCGACCTGCTGGGCATCGACAACATGACCGACGCCCATTTCGCCAACTTCATCGGCGCCATCAAGTCGGGAGAGAAGCTGAACTCACCCATCCAGGTGGCCAACGTTACCGTGACCATGCTGCTGCTCTCGAACATCGCGTATTTCATGGATCGCACCTTGCACCTGGACACCTCGAACGGCCATGTCAGGAACGACCCTGAAGCCATGAAGCTGTGGGGACGGGAATACGAGAAAGGCTGGGAAGTGACCGTCTGAGAGCTGATTCCAGCTGCTTGAATTCAAGCTCTTAGCCTTTAGCTTTCAGCTCTTAGCTCTTTCTTGAGAGGTGTGAACGCTCAAAGGGCTGAAGGTTGAAAGCTAAGAGCTGATAGCTAAGAGCTAAAAGCTAAGACTAGGAAGCCGAGGAGCCGACGCGAATGCCTGCCGCAAATGGAACATTGCCGGCCGCTCAAGCGGGAACCATCACGCTGGGCGGAGATTTGACTGTGAACCGCATGGGGTACGGGGCCATGCGCATTACGGGCAAGGGAATCTGGGGCCCCCCTGCCGACCGCGATGCTGCCCTGGCCACCCTGCGCCGCGCCGTCGAGCTGGGCGTCAATTTCATCGATACCGCCGACTCCTACGGCCCCTATGTCTCAGAAGAGTTGATCGCCGAAGCACTCTTCCCCTATCCCAAAGGCCTGGTCATTACCACCAAGGCCGGCTGGACGCGGCACGGCGCCGGAGTGTGGCAGCACAACGCCAGCCCCGCGCATATTGAGGAAGCCTGTGCCGGAAGCCTCAAACGGCTGCGCCTCGACCGCATCGACGTGTATCAACTCCACGTCCCCGATCCCGCCACCTCCTTCGATGCCTCGGTGGAGACGCTGGCCCAGCTCCAGCAGCAGGGCAAGATCCGCCACGTTGCTCTCTCCAACGTGACGCTCGAACACCTGGAGCGGGCGCGCAAAATTGTGCCCATCGTCTCCGTGCAGAACCGCTACAGCTTCTCCGACCGCGAGTGGGATTACCTGCTCGACCACTGCGAAGCCAATGGGATCGCGTTTCTGCCCTGGGGTCCGATGGCGCAGGGGCGCAAGGCGAATGAGGTGGTGGAAAAGGTTGCGGCGGCGCGCAAGGTGTCTACGGCGGTGGTCTCGCTGGCCTGGCTGCTGCGCCGGTCTCCCGTCATCCTACCGATTCCGGGAACCTGCTCCGTGAAGCACGTGGAAGAGAATGTCGGCGCGGCGGCTTTCCGGCTCACCGATGCCGAGTTCGCGGAACTGGTCGCCGTGGTTCCGAAACCCTACTGGCTGCGCGGATGAAGTCGTGCGGCGGCGCGCTTGCTGCGCTGCTAAACTGTATCCGGTAAACGCTTCCAGGAAGCGTGTGGCCAGATAGGGAAAAGACACCATGCTGCTCGAATTGCTTCGCAAACAGGTGCTTAACGCCAACCAGGAGATTGCCCGCCGCGGCCTGGCTCCGCACACCTTCGGCAACGCCAGCGGGATCGACCGGGCGGGTATTGATGGCTCGGGCCGCGAGCCGCTGGTGGTCATCAAACCCAGCGGCGTCGATTACGCCTCGCTCACTGCCGCGGACATGGTGGTCACGGACCTCGACGGAAAAATCGTGGAGGGCTCGCTGCGCCCTTCGAGCGACCTGGACACCCACACCGCGCTGTACCGTGAATTCCCGCGGATCGGCGGCATCGTCCACACTCACTCAGAGTTCGCCACCTCCTGGGCACAGGCCGGCCGCGAGATTCCCTGCCTCGGCACCACCCACGCCGACTATTTCCACGGCCCGGTTCCGGTCACCGCGCCCCTCACTGCCGCTGAAGTGGCCGAAGACTACGTCCGCAATACCGGCGCCGTCATCGTGCGCCGCTTCCGCTCCGGGAACCTTGACCCCCTGGCCGTCCCCGGTGTGCTGGTGGCCGGCCATGCCCCGTTTGCCTGGGGCAAAGACCCCGCCGAGGCCGTCGAACATGCCGACGTTCTGGAGTACATTGCCCGCCTCGCCTTCCGCAGCGTGCTGCTAGGAGCGCCTGATTCCGGAATTCCGGTGTACGTTTCAGAACACCACTACCTGCGCAAGCACGGCCCCAAAGCCACCTACGGCCAGAGCTGACGGCGCAGGAATGCAAACAGGAGTGGTTTGGCAACCGGCCTTCATTCCACCTTCTTCTTGCCGCCAACCTACTCTGTTTTTGCCGCTATTCCTTCTCTTCACCGCCCCGATTTCAGCCAAAAGGCTCTCCAGGTTTGCACCATTTGTGCAGCAGTCGACCGGTAACCCGCCTCTCTTCAAAGGCCTACCAATAATCATAGAATGATCCCCTTAACTGTAAGCTACATACTGTTTTCTGCATTTTAGGCGGGGTTTTCCTGGGCTGAAGTTGACGTTTCGCGGAACCGGAAGTCAATATCTCGCGTATTCTCTATCGATTGCCAATTCCCGTTATGGGACGCTGTGCGTTTCTTCCGCATGGCAACTGACGTGCAACAGATTCATTCAGGGTATCCCCCCATGGAGACAAGCCTCTTCAACCGTGTGCAGGCGACGCTGCTGGCCCTGGCTACAGCGGCCCTGTTCGTGTTGGCGGTCTTGAATCTTATTGAGGAGCGTCACTTCCAGCAGCCGGACGACGGCGTTTGGTGGCGCGAGGCAAACGGCGGCCTGCTGGCCGAGCGTGTTTTGCCCGGGGGACCCGGCCAGGTGGCCGGAATTCAGGCCCATGACCTGTTGACCGGGGTTGCCGATTGCGCCTCATGCAACGACAACCGCGTTACCCGGCTATCCGGCCTGGAGCGCGCACTTTACCGCACCGGACCCTACGGCCAGGTGTTCTACACCATCACCCGCGACGGCATTCCCCTGGATACGCCCGTCAAGGTGATTCCCGTCCCCCTGGACCGCAGCCTGGCGCTGGGTCTGCGCGTCATCGGCCTCATCTACCTGATTATCGGGTTTTACGTTCTGTTCCGGCGATGGGGGGCTCCTCGCGCTACTCATTTCTACCTCTTCTGCCTGGTGTCGTTCGCGTGGTACGCCCTCAAGTACACAGGCAAGCTCGACGGGCTGGATCAGGCTGTTTTCTGGGTAAACACGGTGGCCGAGTCGCTGCAGCCGGCGCTCTTCCTCCACTTTGCCCTCAGCTTCCCCGAGGAACGATTCAAGAAGCTGCGCCGGCGCTGGCTGTTGCCGCTGGTCTACGCGCCCGGCGCGGCACTGCTCGGCTTGTGGATCTGGGCCATCGAGACGCGCCTTGCAACCGGGTTGCTCAAGCATCGCCTGGACCAGACGGCGACTGCCTACGACGCCGCCTTTTACGTTCTGGCCGCGCTGCTCTTCCTGCGCAGCTACAGCCAGGCAGACACCCCGCTGCTCCGCCAGCAGTTGAAGTGGGTTACGCGCGGAACCTTGCTCGCCGTTCTGCCCTTCACGCTGTTTTACGCCATCCCCTTCCTTTTTGACCTCAACCCGCCGCGGCTGCTCACCAATCTAGCCGGCCTGTCGCTGGTCTTTCTCCCCCTCACCTTCAGTTGGGCCATCGTCCGCTACCGGCTGATGGACACCGACCTGATCTTCAAGCGGGGTGTGGCCTACACGCTGGCCACCGGCCTCACCTTGGGCGGCTACTTCGGCACCATCGCGCTCTTCGCCGTCGTGGTCCACCACGGCTTGCCGCAGGGCGCGCAGGAGTGGGGCCTGGGCATCTCCTTCGTGGCCTTCGCCTTGATCTTCGATCCCCTCAAGCGCCGCATTCAGGGATGGGTGGACAAGGTCTTCGACCGCCATCGCTACGACTACCGCAAGGCCCTGGTCGAGTTTGGCCGCGGCCTCAGCTCCGAAACCGATCTCCAGGCCCTGCTCCATTCCATCGTGGAACAGTTGCCGCGCACGCTGCTGGTGGCGCGCGTGGCCATCTTCCTGGCGCAGGATTCCGGCCTGAAGCTGGCCGCGGAACACGGACTGTCCGATGAAGTGAGCGCGGCTTACGAGCCGCTCGACCTTGGTTTTCTCGACTTCGACCAGGCCAACGACCACTCCCACATCTTCCTGGAAAACGCGCAAGCCGCCCTGCACCTGCCTGCCGATCAGCAGCGCACCGCCGCCCTGCTCGACCTCAACTACTATCTCCCCTGCCGCGTGGCCCCAGGCCAGATTGAGGGCTCTCCGGCGGCCAGCCGCACTATCGCCGTCATCGGTCTGGGCCGCACCATGGGAGGCGACTTCCTCTCCAGCGAGGATGTTGAGCTGCTCGAATCCCTGGCCAGCTACATCGGCATCGCGCTGCAGAACGCCAGCCTCTACGCCCGCCTGGAAGAAAAGATCGGTGAATTCGAGCGGCTCAAAGAGTTCAACGAAAACATCGTCGAATCGATCAACGTGGGCATACTCGCCCTCGACCTCGACGACCGCATCGAAAGCTGGAACGCGCAGATGGAGGCCATGTACGCGCTAAGCCGCGCCGAGGCCATCGGCCAGGAGCTTCGCTCGGTCTTTCCTTTGGAGTTCATCGAGGCGCTGGAGGGGTTCCGCAACGAGCAGGGCGTCCATCACCTCTACAAGTTCCGCCTGACCACGCGCGCCGGCGAGCTGCGCACCGCCAACATCGCCATCGCTCCGTTGCTGTCGCGCGATTTCATTTCAGTGGGCCGCATCATCCTGGTCGACGACATCACCGAGCGCGTCACCCTTGAAACGCAGCTTGCGCAGGCCGACAAGCTCAGCTCGATTGGCCTGCTCGCCGCCGGCGTGGCGCATGAAATCAACACTCCCCTGGCCGTCATCTCCTCTTACGCGCAGATGCTCTCAAAGCAACTGCGCGGCGATGCCCGCCTGGGCCCGGTGCTGGACAAGATTACCCAACAGAGCTTCCGGGCCGCTGAAATCGCCAACGGTTTGCTCAACTTCTCGCGCACGTCTACAACTGAATTCCGCGCCACCAATCTGAACCAGGTGATCAGGGACACGCTCTCGCTGCTCGAACACCAGTTCAAGACCGCGCAGATCGAGGTCGATCTCGATCTGGCCGAGGATCTGCCGCCCATCCACGGCAACCCCGGCAAGCTCCAGCAGGTCTTTCTCAACCTGCTGCTGAATGCCAAGGAAGCCATGCCCGGCGGTGGCAGCCTGCGGGTTGCGACCTTGGCCAACGGGAACCCAAACTACATCGTCGCCCTGATAAGCGACTCCGGCGGCGGCATTGCTCCGGAACACCTGAAGCGCATCTACGATCCTTTCTTCACCACCAAGACCACCCCCAGGCCGGGTGACAGGCGCGGCACCGGGCTGGGACTCTCAGTCTCCTACGGCATCATTCAGGAGCACGCCGGCAAGATTCACGTCGAGAGCGCCATCGGCGCCGGCACGACCTTTCATCTCGAGTTTCCCCTATTAAGGAATTCCGTCCATGCCTGAGCCCATGACCGAGGCAGCACAGCCGTTGAACGCGACCGCATCCGCGGCAAACGGCAACTCCTCCGCCAGTATTCCCGCCAGGATCCTGGTGATCGACGACGAGGCATCCATACGCGAGTCGCTCGAAGTGCTGCTCTCGCTGGAGGGGTATTCCACCGGTATGGCAGCGGACGGCGAAGAGGGGCTGCGGATGCTCGATTCGGAAAGCTTCGACCTCGTCCTTCTCGATCTGGCGTTGCCCGGGCAGAGCGGCCTGGAGTTGCTGCCCCAGATCAGGGAGCGCCAGCCCGAACTGCCGGTCATCATGATCACCGCCTACGGCACCGTGGATAACGTCGTCGAAGCTATCCGCGCCGGCGCCGAGAACTTCGTCCAGAAGCCCTGGGACAACGAAAAGCTGCTGGCCGATATCCGCTCCGCCATTGCCCGCCACAAGGCCGAGGAGGAGAACCTACAGCTCAAGCGCACCCTTAAGCAGCGCTACAACTTTTCCAACATCGTGGGCAAGAGCGAATCCATGCTCAAGGTCTTCGACCTGGTGGCCCAGGTGGCGCCCAGCCGCTCCACGGTCCTCATCCAGGGCGAGAGCGGCACCGGCAAGGAGCTCATCGCCAAGGCCATCCACGCCAACTCGCCCCGCCGCGACAAGCCCTTCGTCCCCATCAACACCGGCGCCATGCCTCCGGAGCTGCTCGAATCCACGCTCTTCGGACACGTCAAGGGCGCATTCACGTCGGCCGTGGCCTCCAAAAAAGGCCTCTTCGAGGTCGCCAACGGCGGCACGCTCTTCCTCGACGAGATTGCCACCATGGGCACGGACACCCAGTCCAAGATCCTGCGCGTTCTGCAGGACCGGCGCTTCATGCATCTCGGCGGCATTCAGGAAATTCAGGTCGACGTGCGCATCCTGGCCGCCACCAATATCGACCTCCGCAAGGAGGTCCGCGAGGGCCGCTTCCGCGAAGACCTCTTCTACCGCCTCAACGTCATCACCGTTGATTTGCCTCCGCTGCGCGCCCGCCGCGAGGACATCCCCCTGCTCGCCAGCCACTTTCTTGACTTCTACGCCACCGAGAATGGCCTCGCCCCCCGCAAGCTTTCCGCCGACGCCCTGCGCGCATTGATCGATTACGACTGGCCGGGCAATGTGCGCGAACTCGAAAATTCAATTGAACGCGGCGTCGTGCTCTCCTCGGGCCCGGTGATTGGCTCGGACCTGTTGCCCGGCCACATCACCGGCCGCAGCTTCCAGGATGCCCTGCTCGAACACAACCCCAACGCCTCGCTGTTCGACATCCTCGAAGTCATCGAGCGCCGCATCATCATGGAGAAGCTGGAGCGCTGCAACGGGAACCAGACCGACGCCGCCGAGCAGTTCCGCATTCCGCTCTCCACGCTGAACCAGAAGATCAAGCGGCTGAATATTGAGATACGGAAAAAAGGCAGAGAGTAGAAAGGCAGCTTTTAGCTTTTAGCTTTTAGCTTTTAGCTTTCAGCCGGGTGCCCCAGGTCTCGATTTTGAGACCTGGGAGTGCGGACACTCTCCCCCCAGCTTCCGCCCTCGGTGGCTTCATTATTCAGAATTCCACTTTCAAAAAACCATGCCACGGCAGTGAGCCCAGAGAAGGAGCAATCCATGAACCGTCTTGATCGCATCACAAGGAACCCGGCCGTGATAGGTGGCAAGGCGTGCATCCGCGGGATGCGCGTCACCGTTGGCATGATCGTTGGACAAGTGGGCGCTGGGCGAAGTGTCGATGAGATTCTCGCCGACTATCCCTATCTGGAGCATGAAGACGTCATGCAGGCCCTACGTTATGCCGCATGGCTCGCCGAAGAGCGTGAGGTCGTGCTGGCTAGCGCATGAAACCCATGCCCATTGAGGTCAGGATACTGATAACTGGCGGCTGATCACCGACAACCGGCCGCCTCCACCCATCTTTCCAAAAAGCCTCTCAACTCTTCCGGCGGGCGCAGCCAGACATCCGCCGCCGTCTCCCGCCACTTAGGCCGCACCAACACGCTCAGGTGCGGTTCCGCGGCCCGGTTGACGGCGCGAAATGCGACCTCGTCGGTGAGGTCGTCGCCCATAAACGCAACCGGGCACGGCTCCGGCCCGCCGTTGGCCGCCTCGTTCAGGATTGTCTCCACTGCCGCGCCCTTGTCGCGGCCCGCGCGCAACTCCAGGCCGGCCTCGAACTCCAGCAGCATCAAACCGTCCATTTGCGCCTGGGGCTCAAACAGCGCCCGCGTCCGCTGCTCGATCAGCCTCGCCTTTGCGGGCGAAGCGCCCCGCCAGTGCATCACGACTCCATTCGCCTTGTTCTCGATGAGGCCGCCCAGGCTGTCGCGTCCCAGCCGCTCACGCAGCTCGTCCAGCTTGGCGCGAGCCGGGGCGGGAACCTCTTCCAGTTCGCGACGGCCGTCGGGAAACAGCCGCTCCGAACCATGAAGACCCCAGACCTCGAGCGGCGGGTCAAGAGCGAGCAGCGGCGCAAATCTCCGCTGCCGGCCGTCCGGTAATCATGGTCATGCGCGTGCGGCCCTGCTCTTGAATGCGCGCCAGCAACTCCCGCACGCCGGTCCATGGACGCGCGCGGAAGCGGTCCACCCGGAACGGCGCCAGCGTTTCGTCGTAGTCCAGAAGCAACAATGGCTTTCGTGCGCCCGCGAGAGCGCGAAAGAATTCCTCCAGCCTTTCTGCCGTTTCGTGAGTCAACCTTTGCTCGCTTTCCAGAGCCTGCGATGGACTAGGCCAGTTTCTCATTTGCCAGGTGCGCCACAGGCACAGACCCAGGCGCGGCACGGTGAATCTCTGCGCCCTCCGGGCCTTCCAGGCGCAACTCGCGCAGGTCGCCCAGGATGCTGGCGGCCCAGCGGTAGATGTTGTGTTCCATCACCTGCCGCCGCATCCGCCGCATGCGCCGCCGCCGCTCGCCTCGGTTCATCTCCAGGCCCTCGTGAATCGCCTCGGCCACTCCGGCAATGTCGTATGGATTCACCAGCAGCGCATCGCGCAGTTCCACCGCCGCGCCGGTGAACTTGCTCAGCACCAGCACGCCGTCCTCATCCTCGCGCGCGGCCACAAACTCCTTGGCCACCAGGTTCATCCCGTCGTGCAACGAGGTCACCAGGCACAGGTCCGCCGCCCGATACCAGCGCCCTCACCTCCTCGTGGCTGCATTGGCGATCGATGAGCACAATTGGCCTCCAGTGCGCAGTCTGGTAACGCAGGTTGATGCGCTCCACCGTCTCTTCCACCTGCCGGCCCAGTTCAGCATAGCTTGGGATACGCGTCCTGCTCGGCGCGGCAATCTGCACCATGGTCATCCGCTCCCGCTGCCAGGGATGCGCCTCCAGCAGTTGCTCGATGGCCAGCAGCCGCTCCACGATTCCCTTGGTGTAGTCCATCCGGTCCACGCCCACCACCAGGCTCTCCGCCCGCACTCCAAAATCTCTCAGCAACTCGCTGCGCGCAAATGCAATTTCCTCCTCGGCCACGGCCGCCTGCTCAGCTCCGGCATCTGCTTCGCGCGTAGGTCCGTCGAAAGCCACGCTCACCGGATAGGGCCGCACGGCGCTCAGATGCCCGTTGCGGAGCACCGTCATATGCTCGCGATCGGTGCGCGCCTCCAGCACCCGGTCCACGGTGGAGAGAAAGTTGTTGCAGTGCAGCGGAATGTGAAATCCCATCAGGTCGGCTCCCAACATGCCGTCAAGCAACTCAGCCTGCCACGGACAAATCCCGAACGCCTCGGGATTCGGCCATGGAATGTGCCAGAAGATGGCCACCCGCGCATCAGGCCGGCCGCCTTCACCAGCCGCGGAAGGAGCGCGAAGTGATAGTCCTGCACAAACACCACCGGCTCGGCGCTGCCTTCCATCTCTTCAAGCAGCGCGGCGGCGAAGCGCGCATTTACGCGCTGGTAGCACTCCCAGTCCGCGGCGCGAAAGATGGGCCGCGTATGCGCGATGTGGCACAGCGGCCACAGCCCCTCGTTGGAAAAACCGTCGTAGTACTGCGACTCCTCTTCCGCTGAAAGCCACACCCGCCGCAAGGTGTAGCGGGGATCGTCAGGGGGCACGCGCAGACGGTCGAAATCGTCCACCATCGCGGCGTCGGCATCGCCGCTGCCGCACGCCACCCACACCCCGTCGCAGGCCCGCAGCACCGGTTCGATCGCCGTCACCAGCCCGCTGGGCGGCACAATGCAAACCGTCTCCCGCCCCTGCCGCACGTGAATGTAGGGCTCGCGGTTCGACACCACAAAGATGCGGCTCGATCCGCGCTGGTCGCGCATGTGAACGGCCAGCCGCTCCGCGGTCCACAGGTGTTCTCCGGCATCCCGCAGCCGGGCCTCGGTGGCCGCCGATGCCCGCGCGGCGATCAGACTCTCCGCCATCGTCTCCACTTCACGCGCCAGCGGCGAAAACAGGCTAAGCCAAGCCACACCCGGCCCCGCCAACTCTTCCATGGAATCCGTTCTCAGCCGCAACCGGCGCATCCGCTCCGCTACCTGCGTCATGGGACGCAACAGGAACCAGCTCACCATGGCCAGCGTCACCACCACGATCAACACCACAAGCGCGGCAATCCGCCAGAAGCTCCGCTGCCACACGGCGATTCCCTCGCTGCGGATGTAGCCCGCGTCGGCAACAATCACCATCGACCCTTCCAGCTTGTCCCCGTCGTGCAGCGGCAACGCCTCTTCAAGCCATTGCCCGTTCTCCGCTGTGCCCGAACGCGCTGACTTCCGCCCCTTTGCGAATCGACTTCTCCACCACCCCAGACGGAAGCGCCTGCAACACATCCTGCCGCCCGGAGCAGGCCAGCAGCTTCCCCTGCGCGTCGTACACCGCCAGCCCCAGCGCGCCGGTGCCCGACCCTCGATGATCGACAATCGCCGCAAGACCGGACGAATCTTCGCCGGTCTCGAGCATCCGCTCACATCCGGCTCCAGACTTACGCCCATCCACCACGTCCGACGCTCCAGTTCCACTCGCAGCGAATGCTTGTGAGCCAACACGTCGAAATATGTGGAGGCTATCGAGACCAGAGTCACGCTTGCATCAGCGCGAGGATCAACCGTATGCGGAACAAGTGCATCGGTTACCTCCTGCTTTTCTTAGATGCCCGCTTGCCCCCTTGCCGCGCACTGGCCGTCGTTAAAAAATCGTCCAACTTTTCTTCATACACTTACAGGATGTGCCGTGGTCAAATCTGCACTCTTCTGCTCGCAATTGGGAGTTTCTGCATCGTACCCGGCAATGCGAGCCGAGGCTCGGCAAACATCGCCCGCCCCAGGCGCGTTCCTGTCCCGCCATGCGCTATCCTCTAGAAGACAGAAGACGCATTGCCTTATCCCGCAAACCGGCACAGCCCATGGCGATCATCAATATCGAACGCACCGCCAAACAACTCGTGCTCACCGTACAGGACTATTCCCTGTTTGCCTGGCGTGCCTTCTGAACCTGTTTGACCCGCCCATCTACTGACACTGACTTCCTCATCCAGTCCGACATCATCGGTTTTGGCTCGGCACCCATCGTATTGATGTCCGGCTTCTTCACCGGCGGCGTGCTCGCCCTGCAGTCCGCTGCTACCCTGTCTCAGTTCGGCGCCACAGCGGTAACCGGCCGGTTCGTCTGCTCACCATGATCCGCGAGCTGGGCCCGGTGCTCACCGGAATCATGGTCGCCGGCCGCAACGCATCCTCCATGGCCAGCGAACTCGGCTCCATGGTGGTGACCGAGCAGATTGACGCCATGCGCGCACTGGGCGTCGATCCCATGCGCAAGCTGGTCACGCCGCGCATCTTTGCCTGCATTTCGATGCTGTTTTTTCTCACCATCGTGGCCGACGCCTTCGGCATCCTCGGCGGCGCAGCCGTCACCGTTTACCTGAATCACCAGGATGGCACCCAGTATTTTTCAAAGGCCTGGGAGTTTCTCCGTTATCCCGACGTGATCCAGGGACTGGTCAAGCCCCTCTTCTCCGGCTACATCATCGCCTCAATCGGCTGCTTCTATGGCTTGAGAACCACGGGTGGAACTCAAGGCGTGGGCCGTTCCACCATTCAGGCCGTGGTCACCTCTTCGGTGCTCATCATCTTCGTCGATTTCCTTCTCACCCAGACGTTGCTCACCCTCTTCCCTCCCATATGATGGCCCCCAATCCATCCGCCCAACCCGATCGAGCCCAGCCTGATCCAGATCCGTCCGGCCAGGGCGCGGCCGCGGATCGAATTCCTGTGTTGTCGTTTCGCAATGTCTCCATCGCCTTCGACGGCCCGCCAGTCCTCAAGGACATCAGCTTCTCGGTAGCGCAGGGAGAGACCCGCATCCTGCTCGGCCCTGCCGGCGTCGGCAAGAGCGTCCTGCTCAAGCTCTGCAATGGACTGCTCCGGCCCGACCAGGGAAGCATCCGGCTATTCGGCGAAGAGATAGCCACCATGCCCGAGGAAAAGCTCTTCCCTTTGCGCACCCGCATCGGCATGGTCTTTCAGGAGGGCGCTCTCTTCGATTCGCTCAGCGTCCGCGACAACGTGGCCTACCAGCTCATTCAGGAGCGTGTCCCCGACGATGAAATCGACGCCCGCGTCCGGGAGGCCCTCACCTTTGTGGGACTCGAGGAGACCTTTTCGCTCCACCCCTCAAGCCTCTCCGGCGGCATGAAGCGCCGCGTGGCCATCGCACGCGCCTTTATACGCCGGCCCGAGCTGCTGCTCTACGACTCACCCACCGGTGGCCTGGACCCCGTCACCTCCACCAACATCATCGAACTCATCGTCAAGGAGCGCGACGTCCACCGGACCCCCTCCCTGCTAGTCACCCATCGCCTCCAGGACGCCTTCATGCTCTGCTCCCATCGCTTCGACACAGAAAAAGGCTGCATGGTCCCGCTGCCCAAGGGACAGACCGACCCCGGCACCACGTTCCTGATGCTCGAAGAAGGCCGCCTCATCTTCGACGGCTCCCTCCACGACCTGGTCCACTCGGAAAACCACTTCGTCCGCGAGTTTCTGGAATAAAAGCAGGGAACTGGGAATAGCCGGACGCCCCAGGTCTCGATTTTGAGACTTGGGAATCCTCAGCCGCAAACCAGTTCAAGGCTTATGCGCAAAAAAGCGGGCACCCCATCCTTTCCATCCGCAGCGTCTCTTACGCCGCAGCGTTCTCCGGCTGCTTCAACCTTGGAAGCGCCCTTATCGATTTCCCCGCCTTCCTTTCGGCAATGCGCAATTCATAAAGACTTTGCAAATTGAGCCAGAACTCCGCGCTCGTTCCAAAAAAGTGGGCTAGGCGCAAGGCGGTATCCCCGCTGAGACCGCGCTGCCCGTTCAATATCTCCGTCACGCGGTTAACCGGCACATCCAGCTTGCGCGCAAGCTCTGAGGCGCTCATCCCAAGAGCCTCAAGTTCCTCGGCCAAATGCTCCCCGGGATGAATTGCAGTCACTGCCATGGCATTCTCCTAGTGATAGTCGACTATCTCGACGTTCGATGGTCCCGGCACTCCGTCAGGCCACTCAAAACAGATCCTCCACTGGTCGTTGATACGGATGCTGTATTGTCCCTTGCGATCTCCCGCCAGCGATTCAAAGCGGTTGCCGGGCAAGGCGGAAAGGTCCCTTAGCATCGTTGCCGCCTCCAGCCGGTCCAGCTTCAACCGCGCCGGCCGTTCGATCCCGGAGAGTGCTTTCACGCGTCTTCCGGCTGCGAAGTCGCTGCTCCGCTTGTCTCGATAGCTGACGATCACCCTCCAGTGTAGCACTCTGTACGCGTTACGTAAACCGTACTGAAACTGGCTGCCCCGATCCAGTCTGACGCTTCCCGATCCACCCGGATCGGAGCCCTCCATTTCCTGTTCCCTAGCCCCATCCCCATCTGCTAGCCTTACCTGTTTTGAGTTCCAACTGAACGGCAGGTGCATCATGGCCTTCAAATTCCAGAGCTTCGACTTTCTCCATCTCGACTCCAGCTTTAGCGAAGACGAACTCCTCGTCCGCCGCACGGCCCGCGACTTCGTCGAAGACAACCTCATCCCCATCATCGAGGACTGCTTCCGCGAGGGCCGTTTTCCGCGCGAGCTCGTCCCCCTCATGGGCAAGCTGGGCTTCTACGGCGCCACCCTCGAGGGCTACGGATGTGCCGGCATGTCCAATGTCGAGTATGGCCTCGTGATGCAGGAGCTGGAACGCGGCGACTCCGGCCTGCGCAGCTTTGTCAGCGTGCAGTCGGCGCTGGTGATGTACCCCATCTACACCTTCGGCTCCGATGAACAGAAGAATGCCTGGCTGCCCGCCCTCGCCAGTGGCAAGAAGCTCGGCTGCTTCGCGTTGACCGAACCCGGCTTCGGCTCAAACCCCGGAGGCATGACCACCCGTGCCCGGAAATCCGGCGACGAGTACATTCTCAACGGCGAAAAAATGTGGATCACCTCGGGAACCATCTCCGATGTGGCCGTGATCTGGGCCAAACTCGAGGGCGAAGACAGCCAGGGCGGCAACGAATCGGTGCGCGGCTTCCTTGTTGAGACCGATCGCCCCGGCTTCTCCGCCCAGGAGGTTCACGGCAAATGGAGCCTGCGCGCCTCCTCGACCAGCGGCCTCACGCTCCAGGATGTTCACATCCCCGCCGCAAATCTGCTGCCCGGCACGAAGGGATTGAAGAGCCCGCTCATCTGCCTCAACCAGGCCCGCTACGGCATAAGCTGGGGCGTCATCGGCGCGGCCATGGATTGTTACTCGACGGCGCTGCAATACTCCAAAGCCAGAAAGCAGTTCCACGGCCAGCCCATCGCCGGCCACCAGCTGGTGCAGGAAAAACTGGTCTGGATGGCCAGTGAAATCTCCAAGGCGCAGTTGCTTGCGCTTCACGTCGGCCGCCTCAAGGATGCAGGCGCCGTGGGCCACCAGCACATCTCCATGGCCAAGCGCAACAACGTATGGATGGCTCTGGAATGCGCGCGCTTGGCCCGCGACATCCTGGGCGCAAATGGAATTACGGAGGACTTCCCCATCATGCGCCACATGATGAATCTGGAATCCGTAAAAACCTACGAAGGCACCCACGACATTCACGCGCTCATCCTCGGACAGAATCTCACCGGGATCGCGGCGTACTGAGGCCGTTACAGCTTTTGCACTGCCCGCTATCGGCGGCCCATGCGAAAGTCCACGTAGAGAATGAGAGCCTTGATCTGGCCGCCCGCCCGGTACTGTGCGATCAATGCACGATCATCACCGGACAATGCGCGTACTTCAGAACGCGTTCCGTGTTGGAGCCAAGCATCCAGCGATGCAGAATCGTGTGGCTGCGCTTGCCCATCACGATGAGACTGGCCTGGATGGTGTCGGCGCGATGGATGATCTGCTCCGCCGGATGGCCCACCACAATATCGGTTTCGAGTTCAATCTCCTTCTGCCGGGCGATCTCGCGGATGGGGCCGAAACTGCGCTCATAGCGCTCACGCCCTTCTTCAAGAACCGCGTTGAACTCCGCGCTCTCGGCGGGCTCCGGCGGACGAATGACAGCCACGACGAACAGCTTAGCCTTCATGTCCCCGGCCATTGACAGGGCAACATTCAATGCGCGCTCTGCATGTGGAGACGCGTCGAAGGCGACCAGTATTCTTTGAAATCCGACAAATACCGAGCTTCCCATGGTTTTAGCCTATACCTCTTCCGCAGCCGGGGAGCGCTGCGCAGTTTGTTCTGCTTTCCTCATTTTGGGTGCATGGGGAAGGAGGTGGTGGGGCAGGAAGAATGAGTTCGCAATCACCGTGGGTATCACGGCGCTGGCGATGACCGTGCCCACCAGGTAGGAGTACTGTGCCTGGGTGATGATCTGGTGATTGAGCCCGAAGAGGGCGGAGATGGTGCCGAAGGTGAGTCCGGTCGACATCATCAGCGTGTAGTAAGCTCCGGCCGAGCCATCGTACTTATGCACCCGCACTGCCGGATACACAGTGATTGCCTTGCACAGCGACTTGGCCATGAACAGCACCAGCAGCGTCAAAGGAGCGGCAATCAGCGCCGGCACCGAGACAAACGAACCGGCACGGATGAAGTAGAAAGGCGTGAGCAGCCCGAAGGTAAGCGTGCGCAGCCGGCGGACCAGCGAATGATCCTTGCCCACGGTCCCCGCCAGCACCATGCCGATCATGTATGCCGGAAGCACTGCTTCACTGCCGGCCCACATCGCCAGTCCGCCCATGGCAAAGAGGAGAAAGAGAATGTACTTGGCCTCAAGCTCTGAGACGCGCCCACCGTATTTTCTGAAAAACCAGGGCGTGAGGAAGGGCAGGATGATGAAGACCGCGATTGAAACCACCAAAAAGATCAGCGTCCTGATGGTGAAGGGGGAAAAGATCAGTCCCAGCGCGATCACGGTTCCGAGGTCGTTGATAAAGCAGGCCGCGAGGATCGACTTGCCGTATTCGGTGACGTTGAAGCCAAGTTCAAGCATCACCGCGTAGACCACGGCCACCGAGGTGGTGGAAAGCGCCACGCCGCACAGCCAACTGGGCATGATGGCCCAGTGCAGCACGTAATGCGCGATTGCCGTGCAACCGAGAAACGGGCCGAAGAATCCTGCCATTCCGATTGCCGACGCTTCGCGCCACTTGGTTTTGAAGATGGCGGGATCAAGTTCCGCGCCGGCAAGAAAGGTAAGCACGATGGCCCCGGTTCCCGCCAGAAACGTGATCCATTGTGTATTGCCGGCCAGTCCGCCCCGCGCGATGAAGACGCCGATGACCAGTTGAGCCACCGTACCCACCACAATCTCAGAAAGCGCTGTCGAAATCCTGAACCAGATCGCCAGCAGCGTTGCCGCCAGCGCAAGACCTACCCAAAGCGCAGACAGAGCCCAGGTGTTCATCATGAGCAAACACTCCTAGATTTTCATTCAGGGATCGCGCCGGGACATGACTCCGCAACAGGATTCCCTGTCAGGAGTCATCATCTGTCAGGCCGATTGGGTAGACAGCGGTTAAGGGTGAACTCCTTCACCACAACCAACACTTCAATAGTAATCGTGGGACGTTTGTTGTCAAGGACGGGAGTTCTTCGCTAGCGGCTCAGATTGAAGGGCACGGGCATTAGCCCGGACATAAACCCTGCAGAATTAACGGGGCTTTAGCACTTGAAGTTCAGCCGCTTTAAAATGATCTACTACCAAGACTTCGGTAGCGTCCTGGCTTCGACGCGAAAATTGCGCTGGCGGCAATGCTCGCATCGAAATGCCGGCACTTGGGTCGCGTCACCCGACCCAGAAGGTTCCTCGATTCTCAGCCGCGTTCTTTCAAAGCGACATTCAGGCCCTCATCCCGGACCACACCTCACCGTGATCGCGGCGTATCGGCCAGGTCCAGAAACTCTCGCACCGATACAGGCACGGACCTATCCAGCTCGGCTGGAGTCATTTTCCGTCAGTCTTTTTCTTCCGCGTGTAGACGTTGATTTCGGCATCGACCTTTTCCATGGTCAGTTTGTCCAGGCCTCTCCTTTTGGCTGCCACCCACGCTTGCCGCAGCCACTCCGGCGCGGACTGAACGGTGTCCAGATAATCCTGAACGCTGAGGATCACAACTGCCGGTTCCCCCCGGCGATCCACGACGAAGCGCTCCTTGTTCCTGACAGCGCGATCCATGAGTTGCCCGAACTGGGTACGCGCCACGTGGGCGTCGACTCTGCGGTTCATCGTTCCCTCCTCCTCTTAATCAATCGCTGCGGCAAGATGCGGGTCTGTTGCCGTTTATTAATGCATCGATCAATGCATTGAATTTCAGTGCACTGATTCTATATCCAGGCGCGCCCTTCGCCCGGCCTGCTTCGGCAGGGCAAACGCATCTAAATTTGGACTCCGAGTAGTTTGAGTAGGTAGTCGTGGTCCCAGGCGGCCTGTAGCCGTTCTCCGTGGATGCCCAGTTTGCAGAATTTGTCCTGTTTGAGCAGGTTAAGGGCGATACGGTTGAGCAGAGAGAAGTTTTGGGCGGCATGGCCAGCCCGTTTTCGGCTGGCGTCTTCTGAGAAGCCTACATCCAGCACCCAGTGCAGTTTGTTTTCGATGCCCCAGTGCTGGCGAATGACGGAGTTCAGCCGCGACGCCTTCGACTTTAAGCTGGTGATGTAGTAGCGAGCTTCGTGTTCGGTCTTGCCGGTGGCCTTGTGAAAGCGCTCGGCCTGGATACGTACCAGCCCCTGTAAAGACGGCCATTCGGAGCCATTGTCCAGCAGGCTTAGATCGCTCAGCACCGAGCAGGTGCGTCGCTCCACACGGCCATGGCCGCAGTCGATCTGTTCGGAGAGTGTATCGGTAGCCAGCATCTGGAACGAGTCTTTGATATCGGCCAACAGATGGGGTTGATTTTCCTTCACCGCCAGCATATAGTCGGCTTCTTTCTCCACGATCTGACTGGCGATGGACTTCTGACAGCCAATGGCGTCAATCGTTACTACCGCGCCGCTCAACTCCACGGCCTTGAGCAACTGGGGAATGGCCGTGATCTCGTTGGACTTTTCTTGACCTTGCGCTGGGCCAATACCAGGTAATTGCTGTTGGCCCAGGCCGAAGCCATGTGCACCAGCGCCTTGCCGCCCGTACTTCGGGTTCCGCGCAGTGTCTTGCCGTCGATGGCCACCACCTCGCCAGCGGTCAGCCGGGCAATCGAGGATACCCAGGCTACAAAACCCTTTTCCAACTCCTCCGCGACCAGGGCCGCAAAGACCCGGTCGAAAGTGTCATGAGAAGGAATCCCGCCCGGCAAGGTGAGAAAGCTGCCCAGCCATTCCCGCTTCGCCTTGCCATAGTTCTCGATCTCGTTCCAGCCGTTGGCCCCGCTCAATATCGCCGCAATCGCAATCAAAAGAATCTCTCCCAGAAGATGTTCCCGCGTGCGCTCCACACGCGGATTCTTCAACTCAGAAGAATAATGCAGGGGATTCTCCATGTCCCCATCCCAACCTCATACACCTGCTTTGCATATAGCGATTAAGATGCGTTCGCCCGGCCTGCTTCGGTCCCCGCGGCGATCCACGGCGAAGCGCTCCTTGTTCCTGACAGCGCGATCCATTAGTTGCTCGAACGGGGTGCGCACCTCGTGGGTATCGACTCTGCGGCTCATCGTTCCCTCTTCCCCTATTATCAATGCATCAATCAATGCATTGATTCTTCGTGCGGGCATGCCCTTCGCTCCGGACTGATCCAGCTTGCTTCACTACTTCGCTGCCACGACTCGGCTCTTCGTTGCTATATTCGTACCTATGTTCGAATTCCCAACCCGTCCCGCCCTCCTGGTCGTTTGCGCCCTCCTTTTCCTCAGCGGATCGGCACTCGCACAACCGCCCGTGAACGTCTCCATCGTCCTGCATGCCGCCCGCCTGCTTGAGGTCGATACCGGCGCGCTTCTTAAGCCCGGCGAAGTTCTGGTCGAGGGAGAGCGCATTCGCGCCGTGGGCACCTCGGTCGACCGTCCGCAGGGCGCGAAGATCATCGACCTGGGCGACACCACGCTGCTTCCCGGCCTTATCGATGCGCACGTCCATCTCTTCCTGCACCCCGGCGACGAGGACCTGCAAACCGTCGAGGAATCCGTGCCCTGGCGCACCATCCTTGCCGAGCAGGCCGCCAAGGCCGACCTGATGGCCGGATTCACCGCCGAACGCGACATGGGAACGGAAGGCGCAGGCTCGGCGGACACCGCCGTACGCGACGCCATCGATCGAGGCCTGATCCCTGGGCCCCGTTTGCGCATCAGCGGCAACGCCATCGACATTCTGGGCGGCCACGAGGACGCCAATCGCTTCAACCCCGCGCAGCACGTTCTGTCCAACGCCGACTATGCCAACACCATCGATCAGCTGGTTGCGGTGATCCGCGGACAGCATAAGCAGGGCTCAAGCTTTGTGAAGATTTACGAGACTGGGCCGGACCGCATGATTGACGGCGTACTCCACACGCCCTACCAGTACACCGAGGAGCAACTGGCTGCAGCCGTCGCTGAAGCTCATCGCCTGGGTACGACGGTCGGAGTTCACGCCATGGGCGAGCCCGGCACGCTCTATGCCGCCCAGGCCGGCGTGGCCTCCATCGACCACGCCACCCAGCTCAGCGATGAGACCATGCGCCTGATGCGCGAAAAGCACATCCCCGCCGTTCCCACCTTCGCCATCTTCGACTACTTCGCCCACAATCCCAAATCGTCAGCGGAAGCCGCGAGCGAGGGCGTTCTGCTCGACTACAAGATCAGCGAGTTCAAAAAGCAGGTGGCCGCCGGCATTCCCTTTGCCGTGGGCTCGGACGTGGGCCCCTTTCCGCACGGCACGCAAGCCGTGGAGATGGAGCTGATGGTCCGCTACGGCATGAAGCCGCTGGCGGTTTTGCAGGCCGACATGATCAATGGCGCAAAAGTTCTGGGCTGGGAGGGCCAGATCGGCGCATTGAAACCCGGATATTACGCCGACATCGTCGCGGTGCCTGGCAATCCGCTGGAAGACATCACAGCGGTTGAGCATGTGAGTTTTGTCATGAAGGGCGGCGCTATTGTGCGGCCGTAGTCTCGCCCGACTTCGATAAGCGCGCCGCCTGCTTTTTTGCTCGCCGCGCTTCAATCTTCCTGAGCGCCTCCTGATAGCGTATCGGCTTCTCTTTCGCCAGAGACTCCTTGATCGCCTTGCGATAGCCGGCCAGGTAGATGGAATACATTACTGCCAGCGAGCATCCGATACCCCACAGAAAGCCCAGGCATACCCCATAGATTGCGGCGGAACCGAATGTGCTCATTGCATCCACTCTTTCTCTAAATCGGCCGGGTATCCCGCCCTTGATGCAATACTATCGCGCCTGGGGCGGGAAGCCACTCAACTTGCAAGCTTGGCTCAAATCGTAATGACCAATTCGGAATAAGCCGCTAGCTGCGGATCGGCAGTCAGCAATCGCATCGGCTCGGTAATCGCCTGCCCCACCAGCAAGCGGTCAAAGGGGTCGCGATGGAGGAGCGGCAGCTTTCCTGCCGCAACCGCGTGGCGCGTGAGGACAGGCAATTCGCGCAGCCCCGCCTCCTCCAGCCTCTCCACGATCTCCTCCGGATCCTCTTCGATTTTCCCCACCCGATATTTGACGGCAATCTCCCAGATGCTGACGGACGATACGTACACTTCCGACGCGCTATCGATCAGCGCCCGTGTCTTTGGTTTCAGACGTTGGCTGCCTGCCATCAACCAAAGCAGCACGTGAGTGTCGAGCAGGAGGCGCATCGTCAGTTTTCCGACGGACTTATTGGGCCTTTTTCAAATTCGGCCAGCACCTCTTCGGGAAGTGGATCGTCGAAGTCGTCTGCCACGTGGATTCTGCCCTTCATCAAGCCAAAGACGATCGGCTTCTTTTCGGGCTCAAGTTTGGTCAGCCGGACCACGGGCTTTCCCGCCCGGGCAATCACCACGTCTTCCCCGTTCTCGGCCAGCTGGATGAGTTTCGAGAGTTGGGTCTTGGCCTCGAAGATATTAACGGTCATGGCGGCTCCTGCCTAGCTAAGTCTAGCTTAGCACTTGCTCTCCCTACACCGCAACCGTAAAGCTGTCCTCGGTCCGCGTTACCGCGTGGTACAGCGTGTCCCGCTCCACCGGAATCCGTCCGGCCTCGGTAATCAGGCGGCAAAGCTCTTTGCGGGTCATGCCCTGGGGCGTGGTGGCGCCGGCGTCGTGGTAAATCTTCTCCTCGATCACCGTTCCATCCAGGTCGTCGGCGCCAAATCGCAGCGCGATCTGCGCAATCTTCGGGGTCATCATCTGCCAGTAGGCCTTGATGTGCGGGAAGTTGTCCAGCAGCAGCCGGCTCACCGCAATCTGCCGGATGTCGGTCAGGCCAGTGGTCACCGGCAAATGATCGAGCAGCGTGTTTTCCGGGTGAAAGGCCAGCGGAATGAAGGTCTGAAAGCCGCCCGTCTCGTCCTGCAAGGCGCTGCAGCTTGAGCAGGTGGTCCACGCGGTCGGCGTCGTTTTCAATGTGCCCATAGAGCATGGTCGCGTTGGATTTGAAGCCCAGCTTGTGGGCCAGGCGCGCCGTCTCCAGCCACTCTTCGCCGTCGATCTTGTGGTCGCAGATGATGGATCGCACCCGCGCCGCAAAAATCTCCGCGCCGCCGCCCGGCATGGAGTCGACGCCCGCATCGCGCAGCTTGATCAGTGTCTCGTTCGATGGTCAGCTTGGCCCGCCGCGCCAGGTAGGCCACCTCCACCATGGTGAAGGCCTTGATGTGAACCTTGGGGAACCGTTCCTTCAGTCCGCGCACCAGATCGAGAAAGTATTCCAGCGGCAAATCCGGGTGCAGCCCGCCCACGATGTGAAACTCCGTGACCGCCTCGGAGTAGCCCGACGCGGCCGTCTCCCAGGCCTCTTCGAGAGCCATCGTGTACCCGGCCGGGTCGCCCTTCTTGCGCCCGAAGGCGCACAGCTTGCATGCCGCGACGCAGACGTTGGTGGGATTGATGTGGCGATTCACGTTGAAGTACGTAACGTCCCCATGCATCCGCTCGCGCACGTGGTTGGCCAGCCAGCCCACCGCCAGCACGTCAGATGAACCGTAGAGCGCCAGCCCGTCGGAATAGTCCAGCCGTTCGCCGGCCATCACCTTGGCCGCGATCGGCGCCAGCCGAGGGTCATGACTCCGAAACGCAGTTGGTTGGCGGGAAGCCGAGGTCTCAACGCTCATAGCTCTATGATACAGAAGTCCATTCCGACCGCTGCTTGTTCCCTATTCCCTGTTCCCGGTCCCCTGTTCCCTGCTTTGCGGCTCCACAATTACGCCGTCATCGAGCGAAGCCGCCGCCAGCCGGTCGCCGGCCGCGCGAATCAGAGCGTTCTGGTAGCCCGTCCGCCACCACTTCCAGGTCATCGTCTTGGGATCGATGGCGAAGACCTGGTCGCTGGTCCGCGAACTCACCAGCACCCGTGCAACATCTGCGTCATATTCCAGATCGTCCACGTCGCGGAAGGGAAGCCGCCCGATCCACAGCCACGTCTTGCCCTGGTCCTGGGAAAAGTAGACCCCTTCCCGCGCCCCCAGCCACAGCGTTCCATCCGGGGAAAAGACGACACGATGAATTCGCGTCAGCATGGTGGGAAGCCCCATCGGCCACCAGGTCTGCCCGCCGTCTTTTGACAGAACCACGCCGTCGGCCCGGGCCGCAGCCATCAGGTCTCCATGCACCGTCACCGACAGATAATCGCCTGGTTCCCATCACCGGACCTCCCTGCCAACTGGCGCCCTGGTCGCGGCTGGTCAGCAGTCCAAGACTGGTGGCTGCCAGCCACACATCGCCGGATACATCCAGCGCGTTCACGCGGCTCTCCAGTTCGATGACCGGAGCCTGCACCTGCTTCTCCACGTTGACGTGGGTCTTGTAATGCGTCTCGGTGGACACTTTCATGACGGTGTTCGCGATCGTGTTGCGGGGCTCCCAGGTCAAAGCCGCGGAACTCGGAGCGCTTTCCGCGGGATCCGCGGCCGCGGGAGGGTCCAATACGAAGATGCCGTGACTGGTTCCCGCCACCACCGTTCCATCCCTGGTCTGCGCCAGCGCGAATACGTCGCGCCCGTCCAGGCCCGCGTCGATCTGCTGCCAGGCCGCGCCGCCATCGGTCGAGACGAAAACTCCGCCGTAGCTCTTGTCGTTCACCACCCCGGCAAACAGCCGCGCCGGATTAGTCGCGGTCCACCAGCAGCGCCGTCACCTTGCGCTCGGAAATCCCCTCGTTCGAAGCCGTAAAGCTCGCCCCGGCGTCCGTTGCTGGCCAGCACTCCGCCGCGATCGGTGGCCAGCAGCACATGATTCGAATCCCGCGGATCAACGAAAACGTCGTTCACGATCACGTCCGGACCGGTCATGCGCTGAAGGTCTTGCCGCCGTCCACGGTCTTGTAGAGCCCTTCGGTGGTTCCCGCATACACAACCTCGCGATTGGCCGGGTCCTGCTTCAGAACGCGCGTCCGGCGCGCGGTGGAGGGAATCCCCTCAATCTTGCGAAACCTCGCGCCCGCATTCTCGCTCTTGTAGATTCCGCTGCACGCGCTCAGAAATACTGTGCTCGGCTGGTCCGGATCGATGATGATGGAAAACACATCGGAGTCGTCGATCAGGCCTTGCTTGATGTTCTGCCAGTTCTTGCCGCCGTCGCTGGTCTTCCAGGGCAGATGCCAGGTGCCCGCATAGACGATATCGGGGTTCGCCGGGTCCACGGCCAGCGACTCCACCTCGTGAATCTCCCGGCTGCTCGCGGCGGGCTGATCTGCGTCCAGGCCGCGCCTGCATCCGTGCTAGCGAAAGACACCCTCAAGTGTTCCCGCAAAAAGCACCCTGGGGTCCGAGGGCGCCTGCGCAAAGGAGCGAATCGACTGGCCGCGCAGACCCTCGATCCCGCTCCAGCTCCGGCCCGCGTCGTGGCTCACCCACAAGCCGCCGTCGGCTGTCCCTTCCATGCCGCCACATAGATCGTGGCGGGATCGGCGGAGTCCACCACGATGTGGTCCAGAATCAGGCCGTCCGAGGCGTCCAGCCTGGCAAGCCGATGCCAGGAGGCGCCTGCATCCAGCGATTCGTAGAGCCAACTGTTGGTGGTTCCAAGGTAGAGATGGCTGGGCTGCCCGGGAACCGCGGCAAACGCGCGCGCGTCGCCGCCGGCCGGTCCCACCGCGATCCAAGCCGGCGCGTTCGAGGCCGGCGCATTCGATGATGGCTGCGCTGCAAGCAATGGCCCGCAAAATGCGCATGGAAGAACCAGCGCAAAAATGCCGCGCCGGCGCCAGAGATCGAGAAATATCCTGAAACACCTATTCAAACGACAAGCTCCCAGACACAAGAAAAGAACGGCAAAAAGTGGCGCAGAAGACTGAAAAGGCCGACCGGCTTGCCGGTCAGCCTCGAAGGATTGCAGGAGGAGTCGCATGGTCATGCTTTCATCGGGCCTCCCATCCTATTAAGGATGGAAGGCCCGACTTGGCGGTTAGGCGCCGGTACAGTCCGGCAAATCTACTTGGCTGCGGCGTGCTTCTTTGCCGGGTGCCTTTCGGCCAGCGGCTTGCGCACTTCCGGCTTCACGGTCGACTCGTCCACCGGCGTGGTTCCCTGCACATCGTTCGTGAAGGTCGCGCCCGCGGGCACCAGGTAGTCTTCCACGGTCTGCCCATCCGTTGACCCGGTCGCAACGCTGATGCGCGAAGCGTCAATGCCCTTCTCGGTCACCAGGTAGTCCTTGGAGTTCACGGCGCGTTGTGCCGCAAACTGCTCGACCTCAGCCTTCTTGTGCTTCGCCGCGACCTTCTGCTGCTTCGCGGTGATCGCGCTTCTCGGCGTCAGTCGACTCGCCCACAACCACTGCCTTCGCGTCCGCCTGTTGCTGCAGATCCAGGGCAACCTGGTCAAGGCAGGCCTTGGCTTCGTTGTCAACGCGCGTCGGCCGCTTGGCGTCAGTCGCGAAGGTGATGGAGCAAAGCGCCTGGGTGTGAGGAATCGGCGCAACAACCGGGGCCACGATGGTCACGCTGGTATTGGCGGTGGCCGTGTGGCCCTTGTCGTCGGCCACGTTGCAGGTAATTCCGATCACACCCGTGGGCGCGCCGGCAGAGGAGTACTCAGCCGTGGTCCCGGTGCCGGTTACCGTGCCGCCCGTGGTCGTATAGCTGTAGGTCAGCGGACGGTTCTGCGGGCTCATGCCCGTCGAAGTGACGGTGGCGCTATCGCCCGGCTTGATGGTGCTGGGGTTGGCCGAGCAGCTGATGGTCGGCGGCTCGAAGGCCTTCACTGTAAAGCTGGCGATGCAGTCCGCTGTCTGGCCGGGCTTGAGGCCTTCCTTGCCGGGCTTGCCTTCCTTCACTTCACCCTTCACGGTATATGGGCCTGGATCCAGCGATCCGGTGGCCACCGTGGCCGTGGTGCCGTTGCCGGTCACGCCGGCTCCGCTCCACGAATAAACCGCATTCAGTCTTGGGATCCAGGCTGCCGGCAGTCGCGGTCACTGTGACCGGATCGCCGGGGAAGACCGATTCCGGGCTGGCCGAGCACGCCAGCGTCACCGGCGGAGGTGGCGTGATCGTACCGATGTGGTAAACAAAGCCGGTACTCAGACGCGCCATGTTGAAATTGCCGCGATAGCCCGGACCCCAATCCTCGTGGGTGTACTGGTAATCCGCCTGGAACAGGCGAAGGGCCAGATGACGGCCTAACAGCGGCGTCTCGTAGTCCATTCCGCCGCCGAGGGTCAAGACCACGCCGAAAACATCGGCTTGCGGGCTCGGATTGAACCCGGCGTACTCCACACCTACCAGAGCGTGAGCGAACGGCGTCACGTGCTCGGATGGATAGCGGACGATCAAGCCCCCGCCCCCGCCTTCAAAGTCGTTTGGCGACCATGTCGATCCGCAACTGGGGCAACCGGGATAGTACTTGTTCTGATTCAGGATATGCTCATCGGCTTCGAGCTGCACGCCCACATAGTTGTTGAAATAGCGGGCTACGCTCAAAATCGCGCCGTAGTCGATGGCTTTGGCGTTAACCCCGTGGACTGTTCCACTGGGAGCCAGGTAGCTGTAGCCCGCAAAAATGTCCCACTTCGATGGGGAATCGTTTGCCGCGGCTTTTCCGGTAGAAGCGGCCTGGGCTGATAGCGCAACAGGCATCAATGCTACAAACGCCAGGGCAACAACCAGGCTCATAGATTTCAAAACACGAGCATACATGCGTTTATCCTCCGCAATAAAGCTGATGTACAAATGGAAAAATGCTGCTTGCGAGCACATATTCCTGCTCGTACATGTCTACTCCGCAACTACTGCGAAGTTCCAGACGCTTTTCAGCACTATTAACCCTACCATAGGATTATTAGGCCCTTCACATTTTTTTCAGCAAGTTAACCGCCTCACAGCGCTCATCTTGCAGAGGTTACCTAGATGTTACTTAAGTAACCTAAACCCCAGAACAGTGCGTTTCTCACGGCACATCAACCCGCATTCAAGGTCTTCAAGAGACTGCGAGGTTCGCGCTGTATCTTCTCTTGTAGAAGCGTAATCGCGTAAATGAGTTGCTCCGGGCGGGGCGGACATCCGGGTACGTAAACGTCCACCGGAACCACCTGGTTGACGCCCTGCACCAGCGCGTAATTATTGAAAACTCCGCCTGAAGTGGCGCAGGCGCCCATTGAAATCACCCATTTGGGCTCCGGCATCTGGTCATAGAGCCGGCGCAACACCGGGGCCATTTTCTGTGAAACCCGCCCCGCAACGATCATCAGGTCCGACTGCCGCGGTGAAGGCCGGAATACCTCCGCGCCAAAGCGGGCTATATCGTAGCGCGCTGCCCCCATCGACATCATCTCGATCGCGCAGCAGGCCAGACCAAACGTCATCGGCCACACTGAACTCTTGCGGATCCAGTTCACGGCATAATCCAGCGAGGTCAGAAGCACGCCCTCCGGCTCTTCGTAGCCGTAGCTCACTTCCTTCAGCTTGATGCGATTCTTTGCGCTGCTCTCCAGCGCTCCGAATAGATAATGATCCCGCTCAGCCGCAACCACCATTCTCCTACTATAGCTCGACTCCCGCAAAGGGAGGATGGTCAGAATTGCTCACCATCGCTTTCCACTCACCCGCTCCCTACTCCCATTTCCTTTCAGATCTCGCGGCTGGAGCATCCGGCAGGTGAAAAAGCAATAAGGACTGAAAAGAAACTTGCGTTATTTTCCAGTCTTTATGAAAATGCTAGGAAAGCGCAATTATCCTTTTCAAAGCCTATGACCGGCAGCCGCCATTCCGGGCATCCGGTCGTGTGTATTCTGAGCAAAGCGCCCGGTAATCCATAACCGGCCGTTTAAAACTCACAGTTGTTCTTTCTCCTCGCCCCCCTGCGTGGACGCTTTTTCGGAGCCGAATCACGATGCCGAACCGTTCAGTACGCCTGTCTCTCCTGCCCACCCTGCTTTTAGTCCCGGCAGCCGCCCTGGCCCAGACAACAGCCGCAGCCCCGGCCATTCAAGGCGCGGCTGCGCAGGGGCCGGCGACGCAAGCGCAAATAGCCGCTCTGCAGCAGGCCGTCCAGAACGCCCAGTCGGCCGGCGACAACGCCTGGATGCTGACTTCAGCCGCACTGGTCCTGCTCATGACCGGCCCCGGGCTGGCTCTCTTCTACGGCGGCCTGGTCCGCAAGAAGAACATTCTCGGCACCATGATGCAGAGCTTCGCCATGATGGGCCTGGTGACCATTCTCTGGGCCATCGCCGGCTACTCGCTGGCCTTTGGCCATGGCAACCTCTTCATCGGCGGCTTTGAGCACCTGTTCCTGCGCGGCGTCTCGCTCACCCCCAACCCCGACTACGCCGCCACCATTCCCGAGCAGACCTACATGGTCTACCAGCTCATGTTCGCCATCATTACCCCGGCCCTGATCACCGGCGCGTTTGCCGAGCGCATGAAGTTCAGCGCCATGGCCGTCTTCCTCTCCCTCTGGTCGCTTTTCGTCTACTGTCCCATGGCCCACATGGTGTGGGGCGTGGGCGGACTGTTGAACGCCACCGCGGGCCACATTCCGAGTCTTGATTTTGCCGGCGGCACCGTCGTCCACGTCACCAGCGGCGTCTCGGCGCTGGTCACCTGCATCTTCCTCGGCAAGCGCATCGGCTACCCCCAAACCGCCATGCCGCCCCATTCCATGGTGCTCAGCTTCATCGGCGCCTGTCTGTTGTGGGTGGGCTGGTTCGGCTTCAACGCCGGCAGCGCCCTGGCCGCCAGCCCGCTGGCCACCAGCGCCTTCGTCAACACCCACTTCGCCGCCGCCGCCGCTGCCCTCGGCTGGGTCGTCGCCGAGTGGATTCACAACGGCAAACCCACCGCCCTGGGCGCCATCTCCGGCGCGGTCGCCGGCCTGGTCGCCATCACCCCCGCCTCCGGCTTTGTGCAGCCCTTCCCGGCCCTGCTCATCGGCCTGCTCGCCGGAGTCGTCTGCTCCTTCATGGTCTTTGAAGTCAAAAGCCGGCTCGGCTACGACGACTCCCTCGATGCCTTTGGCGTGCACGGCGCCGGCGGAACCCTGGGCGCCCTGCTCACCGGCCTGTTCGCCACCAGCGCCATCAACGCCATCTACGGCAACGGCGTTGCCACCGGCGCCATCGACGGCCACTGGGGACAGGTGCTCAACCAGCTCGCCGGCGTGGCCATTGCCTGGGGCATCTCCATTGTGGGCACGCTGGTGCTGCTCTTTGTCGTCGACAAGGTCATCGGGCTGCGCGTCTCTCCGGAGCAGGAAGCCGCCGGACTCGACCTCTCCCAGCACGGCGAGGAAGGTTACGACTTCAACACCTGACCTGTGGCCCAGTTTTGTTCCTGGGCACCAAAAAACTTTCAGCGGATTGCGGCCAATAACCCGCCCCGCCTGATACGCTGTCAAACGAGGCATTTTGCATATGCTCAAAATTGAAGCCGTTCTCCAGCCCTCCAAGCTGGACGCCGTGAAGGATGCGCTGCTGGAAGCAGGCATTGAAGGCATGACCATTCTCGAAGCCCGCGGCCATGGCCGCCAGAAGGGCCACACCGAGTTCTATCGCGGCCGTGAATACACCGTCGATCTTCTGCCCAAGGTCAAGATCGAGCTGGTCCTCCACGACGATCTGAAGGAAAAGGCGATTCAGGCCATCATCGGCGCCGCCCGCACCGGGCGCATCGGCGACGGGAAGATCTTCGTCAGCCGCATCGACGAAGCCATCCGCATCCGCAACGACGAACGCGGCGAAACCGCGCTGTAGCCAAGCGCGGCGGCAGCGCCCGGAGAGCAGCCTTTGGAGGGAGGGGCCTTCAGGCCCCTGAACATCGCGTCTCAATGCGAGGCCTTTAGGCCCGGGCCTTCCTCCTGCAGCCGAGTGTCCCAAGCATCGCCGGGGCCCAAGGTCCTGAATCTGAGACCTTGGATATCCCTATCTACAGCCTTTTATTGTTTTCTTTTGCGCCTCATCTGCGGCGCGCTTACGCTCCTGAATCCCACCTTTAATGCATCCATGCTCTCCCAACCGCCGTCCAACCTAAAAGGGAATCAGGAGCGAAAACGATGGATAGCGACGCCTCTCTGCGCCAGCACGTGCTCGATCTTCTCAACGGCGGCCACGCTCACGCGGACTTCGATCAGGCCGTCAAAAACTTCCCCGCCGATTTGCGCGGCAAAAAGCCGAGGGGCGCCGAGCATTCCCCGTGGCAGATTCTCGAGCACCTGCGCATCGCCCAGTGGGACATCCTCGAGTTCTCCCGCGACCCCAGCCACAAGTCCCCCGATTGGCCAAGTGGCTACTGGCCCGCCAAGACTGTGCCGCCCGATGAGAAGGCATGGGACAAAAGCGTGCGCGCCTTTCGCAAGGATCTGCGCGCGCTCTGCGGCCTGGTGGCCGACCCGTCCACTGACCTGTTCGCCCCTATCCCCCATGGCGACGGGCAAACCATCCTGAGGGAAGCGCTGCTCGCCGCCGATCACAACGCCTATCACCTCGGCGAGCTCATCCTGGTGCGCCGTCTGCTCGGAGCCTGGAAGTAGTTTTTCGGCAGCGAGCGGAGATGCTGGTTGGGCGCGCCCGGTCTTGCTTCTGAGACCTGGGATACCCCTATCTGGAGTCTGCTGTTGTTCCTTTTCCTCGCCTTATCCCGCCTGAAAGATGGCTGCTGAATACCCTTGGATTTCGATTGCGGCTGTTTGCCTCTCCTGCGGTACAAGGCCGAATTGCACACCGTCTTTGGCGGTCAACGAAGGACCTCGCAGCCCCCAGCGCCGCAAGCGTTCTGCTGCCGTGAAGCGCTTCGGAAGGGCCAAATGAATCGCGTCCTTACCCTTGTTCACAAATGCCGGCATGCTATTTCCAGCTTTGAAACCCTGATATGCGGTGATGTTCGCGCTGGTCGAGAGAACGCACGGCGCAATCCGGCAGCCGGCAAACATCTGCGCAGACTGCATTCCGTAGTACACCGGCCGGGGCTTGGCGGGCGCGGATTCGGAGCTTTCAATGGGCGTGTAAACCCCCACTCCCCCGCCGTGCAGATTGATGCCCGCGAAGCCGGCGCAGGCAACTTTGAGAATGTAGTCCGCGGCCCACAGGGCAGACGCATAGGCGTCACTCACATCTTTTCTGCCGCCGCCAAAACAGGAGTTGCCTTCGTCCATGCGGTAGGGTTTGCCGCCTGCCGCGCGCCGGGCTGCGGCGACGGCGGCGATCTGTGCCTCCAGCTTGGGATTCGTCTTTTCGAGCAGCAGTTCCGCGGTCATGCCCGGATCGCTTGCCTGCCCCATCGACTTCGACCCGGGAGACAACACCTTTTCCGGAACCGTCGCCGGGCTCAGGGATGTGATTCACTTCGCGGGGACGACGGCCAAAGAGCTGGCACGGGCCTTCCGCGAGAGCATCGACAGCTACCTGGAACTCTGCGCCGAGACCGGGCAGCAGCCCGACCGCCCCTTCAACGGCAAGATTCTGGTGCGCGCCGAACCGGAGTTGCACCGGAAGGCAGCGCTGCGCGCGGCTGTCGAGGGTGTAAGCCTGAGCCGCTGAATTTCGCGGCAGATCGAGAGCGCGCCGTGAGGGGATGGGGTTATCAGGCGCCCTGGCGGTGCATTGATTGACATGTTCTCCGGAGATGTGTACACTTAGGTGTACGCAAAGGGGAGAGGTCAATGCCTGCGATCAAAGTTGGGGTTCGTGAGTTTCGCGAACAAGTTGCGCGGTTTCTTGAATCCGATGTGCCTGTCGCTGTGACCCGGCGCGGCGAGACTCTGGGCGTTTACGTTCCTACGCCTCGCAGACAGGTGAAGTCGGCCGATCTCAGCGAACTCAAGGCTGCCGCCGATCGGCTCGCTGCGGCTCTGGCCGACGTGGACGAAGAGGAGTTCGCCGCGGAGTTCAATCAGCTTCGCCGCCGTGGCCGCGCCGCAGGCCGTTAAGATGATTGTTCTTGACGCAAATATCCTCATTCGCGCGGTTCTGGGCCGACGTGTCAGGCAACTGCTTGAACACTACGCACACTATGGCGTTCGATTCTATGCGCCAGGCGTAGCCTATTCAGACGCGCAAAGACATCTGCCGGAGCTGTTGAAGAAATTCGGCAAACACGACGGCGACGTGCCCGCGGAACTCCAATATTTGCAGAGCCTCGTGGAGCCGGTCGAATCGGAGTCCTATGTGGCCTTCGAAGATGAGGCGAGAACGCGGCTCCGAGCACGCGACGAAGAGAATTGGCCTGTGCTTGCAGCGGCGTTGGCATTGGCTTGCGCGATATGGACCGAAGATATGGACTTTTTCGGAACCGGCGTCCCTATCTGGACAACGAAGTAGTGTCGAGATTTTTTTGAAAGCGCAAGCGGAGTCCTTCGGACAGAAGGAAAGGTGATCTCTCCCCGCCGGCAACGAAGAGGCCATTTGCAGAGGCCGTATGTTGTTATCTATGCCGCTCCACGACCGCCTGTACCGCGCCTGGCTTGAACGGCCTTGGCCAGCTCGGCTAGCAGCGTCTTTGTTTCGGGCCAGTCGATGCAGGCGTCGGTGATGCTCTGGCCGTAGACCAGCGGCTGACCTAGGACCAGCGGCTGCGCTCCCGCCACCAGGTTGCTCTCGATCATTACGCCCATGATGCGCGAGTCCCCCGCCGCAATCTGCGCGGCTACATCGTGGCACGCGACGGCCTGGCGGCGGTAGTCCTTGTTCGAGTTGGCGTGGCTGAAGTCGATCATGATGCGGGGCGCGATTCCGGCTTTTTCCATCTGCGCGGCGGTATCGGCCACACAGTCCGCGGTGTAGTTCACCGTGTTCCTGCCGCCGCGCAGAATGATGTGGCATTCGGGATTGCCGGTGGTGACAAAGATTGCCGATTGGCCGTGTTTGGTGTGGCCCAAAAATGTGTGTGAGTGCGCCGCTGAGAGAACGGCATCGATGGCCACCTGCACGTCGCCCGAAGTGGCATTCTTGAATCCCACCGGGCAGGAGACGCCGGACACCAGTTGGCGGTGGACCTGGCTCTCGGTGGTCCGCGCCCCGATGGCGCCCCAGCTTACCAGGCCGGCGATGTACTGGGGCGAGATCATGTCGAGGAACTCGGTTCCGGTGGGCACGCCCATCTCGGCCAGGTCCAGCAGCAGGTGGCGCGCCTGGCGCAGGCCGTCGTTGATCTTGTAGGACTGATCGAGATAGGGGTCGTTGATCAGCCCCTTCCAACCGATGGTGGTTCGGGGTTTTTCGAAGTACACCCGCATGACGATGCGCAGTTCGCCGGAGAGCTCGGCAATTGCGTCCTTCAGCAGCGCGCCGTACTCGCGCGCGGCCTTGGTATCGTGAATGGAGCAGGGCCCCACCAGCACCAGCAGCCGCGAATCGCGTCCGCCCAGAATTTCGGTAATCTCGTTGCGGGTTTTGAAGATAATTTCAGAGGCGGCCTCGGTGACCGGGAACTCTTCCTCGAGAAACACCGGGGGCAGAACCACCTTCGTCCATTGAATGCGAATGTCTTCAGTCGTGTGGAACATGGCTCTTTCCTGGCGGTGTGCGGGCCGCTCGAATCAACTGCGCCGGCAATTCAAGGCGTGACGCCCTGTTTAGAATCTATCAGTCGGCCGAGAAACGAGGTTCCGATTCCTCTGAAAGTGGAAGCAGCCAAAGATGTGGACGGCAGACGGTCTTGGAACAAAGACAGCAAGTTAGCGCCCGCTACGCGGGCATAGCGAGTCAGCAAGTCAGCGGTTGAAAAGTCAAAACATGTAGATGGCCGGTAGCCTTTGAACAAAGGCAGCGAGTTAGCGCCCGCTGCGCGGGCATAGCAAGTTAGCGGTTGAAAAGTCCAAACATGTGAACAGCTGACGGTCTTGGAACAAAGGCAGCGAGTTGGCAAGTTAGCGGCGGCGGTGATCTACGCTGGCTGAAGGATCAGAAAATGTGGATGTGATGCTTCGGCGCAGAGCCCTCGCCGATGTATTGCTTGCCCTTCTCCACGCTGGTTACGTCGCCGTAAAGGTGGGTCTCCTTGGCGTTGGTATCGGTGTTGTTGAAGCTGAAGGAGGTGTCGGAGAGCGTGTCAAGAGTGCCTGAACTCTCAGTGGCGTTGCTGAACTGAAGATGCAAAAGGGTACCGGTCTTGTAGCGGGCCAGCTTTTTCTCGATCTTTTGTGCGTGCTTGTCCACTTTCGATCCGGATCGAGCGTAGACAGGCCGGCACACACGCGATCAATGCCAAAGCCGCCGCCAGGCAAAGCACCGATTTACCACTGAGAATCCGCCTCATGTCGCCTCCATAAAAATGACTGGTACTACGGTTGGTAACGCCGTTCTCCCGCTTATCTTTGGTAACGTGTTCTCCCGCCACAGGCGCTCCCAGCCGGTTCTGCTCCGGGGGCAGCGGACAGGTGGCGTAAACCGTGTATGCGCAAGGCGGATTTTCAAGCTGGTTGAAGTCCAGTGTCAAGTTACCAGGCTGATCAAGTCCGTTGTCGGGCAACCCGGTGTGCAGAAATCGCCCTCCGCCGTAGGTCGTGGTTTTGCTGGTCTCGTCCCTGAAAATAAAGAACAGTGTCTTTCCCGCAGGGGTCTTCGAGTACCGGCTCGAGGTGCATAAGCTTGCCGTCGAGCATGAAGGTGGCCAGCCCCGGCGCGGGCAGTTTGAGGGTGGTGCCGATAACGGTGGGGATCTCCTCAACCTTGGGGGGCTGGAAGGGAATCCAGCGCGCCGTAACCCTGTAGCGTGGGTCAGGCGGGTACCAGTTGAGCGCTCGAAAGGCCGTTCGCACCGGCGAGTTCGCGTCTTTGATGCGCAGCACGTAGCGGTCGCCGCGCTTGAGGACCACCAGGGTCAGTCCGCGCCAGGCAATCGCCGAGGGCTTTACATCGTCCACTACCAGCGAGCCCTCCCGCGCCGGTTTGCCGTCCAGGGTCAGCTCGGGTGGAAAGCCGCCTGCCGGCGCCAGCAACTGGACGATACTATTGGCGTTCGAGGAACTGGTTTTCGCGGTTTCGCCGCTTACGGTCACCATTCCCAGATGTTCGGGAGCCTGGCCGGGCAAGCGAATCTGGTTGTCAGCGCCGGCGCCCACGGAGTTGATGCCGGGTTTCAGCCATTCCAGTCCCGCCAGGGTCAGCCAGCCGTCCGGGGCGGAGATCTCACTCTCCCTTGCCGCACGCCAGGCAGCAAGATCCTGCTGCCACTGCGGCAATCCGGTTGCGTCTGGCGCGGCGGGTTGATCGGCAGCGGGCTGGGCGCCAGCGGCCTGGCTCGCCACGAACAGGAATCCCCCGGCAAGCAAGAGCGCCAACGCGAATGTGGATAGACGGACAAAGCCGCGCATGATCGGTGCAACCCTTCTTTCGTCTTCAAAAACTCCGGCCTGTGACGGAACCGGCGCTTCGAAACAACACAACTGCGGCGCTGTGCGCACAACCATCTTCTTCTATCCGCCGCTTAAGGGCAACGAAACCGGCCTTATGGCTTGCCCTTCTCCCACATTCGGGCAAAAGGATCGGCACCAGTGCATCTTGCTCCTGACGCTTCCACGGGCCGCAACCCACAACCAGGCTCCGGGGCAGCCTGTGCCTTGACAGGGCTGTTCGATCCTACCTACAATCAAAGTGGGGTACCTTAACCAATTCTTGTAATAAGTGCAGGAGAAATAGGCACTTAGCAGGCCAATGTCAGGGTTCCACCGGGGCCGGCCGCGGCGCTTCAGGCCCTGCGGCAACCAGGACCGAGAGCAGGGAAGATGCCCGATCTACGCCTAAGTCCGCGCGAGCGGCTGGTGCTGACCGCCATCATCGAGATCTATATCGCCACTGGCGAGCCGGTGGCTTCGCAGGCACTTGCCCGTTTCTTCGCCGACCGCGAAGGGCTCAGCTCCGCCACCCTGCGCAACGTGATGGCCGTTCTGGGCGAGGCGGGCCTGCTGGAGCAGCCCCACACCTCCGCCGGCCGCATCCCTACCGCCGCCGCCTTTCGTTACCACGTAGAGCAGATCACCCACTCCGGCCAGCTTGCCGCGGGGCAGCAGCCTGCCAACGGCAACCCGGCGGCCACCTCGCCGCTGAGCGACGCGCGCCGCGGACAGATCGAGGAGAGCTTCTCAGGCGTGGCCAGCAGCCATGAATACCTGGAACGCACCTCGCACGTGCTGGCGCTCATCTCCAGCGGTCTCGGCATCGCTTTGGCCAGCTCCACCGAGGGCCAGATTCTGGAACATATTCACTTCTCCCGCCTTTCGACGGGCAGGGTGCTGGCCGTGCTGGTGACCCAGGCGGGCGCGGTCCAGGACCGCGTGCTGGCGCTGGACCACGAACTCACCCACGTGGAACTGGAAACCGCGGCCCGCTACCTGAATGAGAACTTTCGCGGCTGGCCCATCGAGAGGATTCGCGCCGAAGTGGCGCGGCGCGTGGATCAGGAGCGCGAAGCCTATCGGCAGATGCTGGCCTCAGTGGAGGAACTTTGCCGCAAGGGCGCGCTGGCCGCGGGTGAGACTGGCCCCGCGCTCTTTGTCGACGGCATTGCTAACCTGATCAGCAGTGAACTGGACCGCGAGCGCCTGCGCCAGATGCTGGCGGCTCTTGAGGCCAAGCAGCGCCTGGTGGAGTTGCTCAACGCCTACGTGGACGGACGCCAGCAGGAGGTCCGCGTGGTCGTCGGCCTCGACGAAGCCTCTCCTGCCATGCAGGACCTGGTGCTGATCGGCGCTCCGGCGCGGCTGGGCGGCGCGAATCTGGGCACCGTGGCCGTGATCGCGCCCACTCGAATCCAATATCAGGAGATGATTCAGGCGGTCAGCTACATTGCCCGGCTCTCCGAGCGCCTGCTTGAGATTCCTCCCGAGTAAAAAGGTTGTGACGAATCTGGATCGAGGCGGGCCAAGGGATGAATGCGCCTGGGGGTAGGTCTGCGACCTGACTCAGGCAGGGGGCATCTAAAGAAAATACAATGGAATCAGGCGCTGCCAATTTCTTGAGACAATGAATAGAGATATGCAGAAACAGGAGAAAGAGTTGACCGAGTTGGAACCCCTTGAGATCACAGCCGGAACCGCGACGGGCGGGACGGCGGAAGAAGCCGCAGCGGAGTCCGTGGCCGGCGGCGAGATTCCACGTGGCGCAGACGAGCCTGGCGGGGCGGCGGAGCCTGAACCCCTTGGGGAGCCTGTGTCCCGCGCGGAATACGAGCAGTTGAAGGCGGAGCGCGATCAGCTTGCTTGACCGCATTGCCCGGCTGCAGGCGGAGTTTGAAAACGCCCGCAAGCGCGCCGAGCGCGAGCGGCTGGAGTATCGCGACTACGCCACTGGCAACGTCGTCGAACAGTTTCTGCCGGTGCTGGACAACTTCGAGCTGGCGCTCAAGTCGGCGGGGACGGCTCACCAGTTGCGCTCCGGCGTGGCGCTGATCGTGAAGCAGATGGAGGAAGTTCTGAAGCAGATGCAGGTGGTCCCGGTTCCGGCGGTGGGCGAAGCCTTCGATCCGCGGGTTCACGAGGCGCTGGGCTCTGTGGATCGCGATGACCTGCCCGACCAGCACGTGGCCGAGGAGATTCGCCGCGGCTACAAGCTGCGCGAGCGGCTGCTGCGCCCGGCGCTGGTGCGCGTGGCCCACAATCCGAAACAGACGAGCGAGTGAGCGCTGATTCCCAAGCAGAGAATGAGCCCGAGTCCGGAACCGAAGACAGGCTTGAATCGCAGACGAGAGAATGGTTTCTAATACTAGAGTGAGCAAAGCAGATTATTACGAGGTTCTGGGCGTATCCCGCGACGTGAGCGACCAGGAGTTGAAGAGCGCCTATCGCAGGCAGGCGCTCAAGTACCATCCTGACCGCAACCCCGGCGATCGTGCGGCGGAGGAGAGGTTCAAGCAGGCCAGCGAGGCCTACCAGGTGCTGAGCGACGCCGACAAGCGCGCCGCCTACGACCGCTACGGCCATGCCGGCCTGGGCGGGCAGGGCTTCAGCGCCGGCCCCTTTGGCGGCGGCGTGGACATCGGCGACATCTTCGGCGATCTGTTCGGCGAGATGTTCTCAATGGGCGGCAACGCGCAGCGCGGTCCGCGCCAGCAGCGCGGCGACGATCTGCGCTTCGACCTGACCATCGACTTCGAGGACGCTTTCTTCGGCACCGAGACGGAGGTGAAGATTCGCCGTCTTGAGACCTGCCCGGCGTGCAAAGGCCGGGGCAGCGCGTCAGGTCGCGGTCCCAGCGTTTGCAGCCAGTGCCATGGCCGCGGCCAACTCCGCTACCAGCAGGGATTTTTCTCGGTGGCCCGCACCTGCAGCGCCTGCGGCGGCACCGGCTCGGTGATTGGCGATCCGTGTTCGACATGCCGCGGTGAGACGCGCGCCAGCAACGAGGTCAAGCTGAAGGTGAAGGTTCCGCCGGGCGTGGAAGATGGAACCCGCATCCGCTACGCGGGCGAAGGCGACGCGGGCCGCGGCGGCGGTTCAAAAGGCGACTTGTATGTTGTGCTTTCCGTCCGGCCGCATGACTTTTTCGAGCGCCACGGGTACGATCTGCACTGCGTCATCCCCATCAGTTTTCCCCAGGCGGCGCTGGGCGCGGAGTTCGAAATACCCGGCATCGACGGCCCGGTCAACCTGAAGATTCCCGAGGGGACGCAGAGCGGCAGGGAGTTGAGGGTGCGCGGACGGGGCGTTCCCTACCTGAATGAAAAAGGGCATGGGGATCTGATCGTCAAGGTCATGGTGCAGATTCCCAGGAAGCTGAACCGCGCGCAACGGGAGCTGGTGAGCAAATTGTCAGAGACTCTGACGGTGGACAACAAGCCCGCCTCGCCGGGGCTGATGGAAAAGATGAAAGACCTGTTCAGCTAGGGCCTGTTAACACTACCTGAGCGGTGGCGCCGGGAGCCAATTTTTCTCAGTTCGAGGAAAGAGGAGAGACGCATACCGGGTGTCTGCTAGCGACGATTGACGAAGAAATGAGGGAAATTGGCCCCGGCCCTTCGGGTTGCGATGAAAATCCGGCCATACTTCATTCTCGCCCTCGACGGTGGACCCGCCACAGCCTTCGGGCTCGGCTTCGTCTGGCCGGATTTTCACTCGCAACGCCATCCGCTCAGGTAGTGTTAACAGGCCCTAGCGAAGGCGGACCGGGCGCCTCAATGCGGGTGAGAGGCGCGCTCCACAGTTTCACAATCGAGGATACGATTTGCCAAGGGGGTAGGGGGTATAGCGCCGGGAGCATCCGGGCCGCCTTCCGGGACGCCGACACCCGGGCAGGGGAAGTTGTGGAGTGTTTCGAGGAAGCTCCGGACGAGGGCGGAAACCGAGGTATTGCACAGGGTTGCCCAAACGCGCGCGCTGCGGTACGTATCTTCGGTGACGGCTAAAGTGAGGTTTCTCATGGTTCGCAATCCGGTGGCGCGGTTTGGTTTGACCGCGCGTCCTGTCAATTCCAATTGTGCGCCGGAGGAGGGTTATTCTCTGCAAAGGCTAAGCGCAAAGTGTTAGTTAATCCCAGGTCTCAATGGCGAGACCCGGGGCACCCGCTTCACCTATAAAGTTGCGAAGAGCGCTTGCTCCTTTACTATGAGCTTGCGCGGGAGCGAGCCGCGCCGGAGCTTTGCCCAGGCGCTCCGCCCAGGAGGAATCATGCGCCGCCGATCATTTGTTGCTGCACTTCCGCTAGCCGCGGCAGGTACGCTGAGCGGGCTTCATGCAGAGGCCTCAGGACAGGAAGGGGCTTCCACGTCAAAGGCCGATCACGAAACGGAGCTGCCCGGATTTCAGGCGGCGGGGGTGGAGCGATTCGTGCGGCCCGATGTTCATGCGGGGGACAGGCCATCGGGGGCCAGCTTTGCGAGCCGGTCGGCGGCGATGGGCTGCTCGGGCGCGGCGGGGACGGCGCATCCACTGGCGACGCTGACCGCGATCGAGACGCTGAAGCGCGGCGGTTCGGCCGTGGACGCGGCGGTTGCCGCCAATGCCTGCCTGGGATTTCTGGAGCCGACCAGTTGCGGGCTGGGCGGGGATTGCTACGCGATGGTGTGGGACCCGAAGCTGAATAAAGTTGTGGGGCTGGCGGGGTCGGGGCGTTCTCCCAAGTCGTTGAGCCTGGAGACGGTGCGGCGGCGCGCGGTGAACAGCGTGATTCCGAAGTATGGCGCGGTCTCGGTTTCAACGCCGGGGGCGCTCGACGCATGGTGGACGCTGCACCAGCGCTATGGTCGGCTGAAGTGGCAGGAGATTCTCGAACCGGCCATTCATCTTTGCGAGTCAGGCGTGCCGGTGCCGCAGATTATCGGTTTCTATATCAAGCGCAACCTGGCGGCATTTCTGCGGCCCGATTCCGGCGTGGAAGAGACCGCGAACGCGATGCACACCTACGCGCCGGGAGGCCACGCGCCCGGCGAAGGCGATGTGTTCCGCAATCCCGACCTGGCGCGCACTTACCGCACGATTGCCGAGGGCGGACGGGACGCATACTATGACGGCCCGATCGCGCGCACCATCGATGCGTACTTCAAGCGCATTGGCGGGTGGCTCTCAGCGAGCGACCTTCGCGAGCAGCACGCGGAGTGGAATGAGCCGCTGGTGACCCGGTATCGCGGCGTGTATGTGTATGGAATGGCCGCGAATACGCAGGGACTGGCGACGCTGCAGATTTTGAATATTCTGGAAAACTTCGACCTTCGCGGGATGGGCTTTCAATCCTCGGCGTCGATCCATGCGCAGGCAGAGGCCAAGCGGCTGGCTTACGAGGATCGCGCGCGCTACTATGCCGACCCGCAGTTTGCGAAGATCCCGGTGGAGTGGCTGAACTCGAAGGAGTATGCGGCGGAGCGAGCGAAACTGATTCGGCAGGAGCGGATTCTGACGCCGGTTTATCCGGGACAGGCGCCCGATCATGGCGACACGACATATTTCACCGTGGCCGATGGGGACGGAATGATGGTGTCGATGATCCAGTCCAATTTTCGCGGGCTGGGATCGGGGCTGGTGGCGGATGGGCTGGGCTTCATGTTTCAGGATCGCGGCGAGCTGTTTTCGCTGCTGGACGGGCATCCGAATATTTATCAGCCGGGCAAGCGGCCGTTCCAGACCATCATTCCCGGATTTGCGACGCGGGACGGGAAGCCGTGGATGTCGTTCGGCGTGATGGGCGGCGACATGCAGCCGCAAGGGCAGTCGCAGATCATCATCAACCGCGTGGATTACGGGCTGGATATTCAGGCGGCGGGCGACAGCCCGCGGTGGCACCACGAAGGGTCGTCGCAATCCATGGGAGAGGATCTGCCAGGGTTGGGAGCGAAGGGCGTTCTGCGGCTGGAGGCGGGCGTGCCGGAGGCTTCGCGGCGCGCGCTGATCGAGCTTGGCTGGCCCATGGGCGCTTCCGACGGAGGGTTCGGGCGGTACGAGTGCATCGAACACCGGATGAGCGGGGCGGACCGGTTCTATTCGGCGGCCAGCGAGATGCGGGCGGATGGGGTGGCGCTGGCTTACTGAAGCTATGGCCGCGTGATTTCGTTTGTTGCGATGGAATGTTGCTGGATCCCAGGTCTCAGAATCGAGACCTGGGGCACCCGGGCCTTTTCTCGCCCATCAAAAGATGAATTTATCTTTCCTGCACTGGGAGCCTTTTCGCGCTAGGATGAGTGCGGCTCACTTTCTCACATTCCCGTGAACGCCCATGACAGACGTGTCGCTCTAACCCCGGCGGTGATGGCTCGCCGATGGAGGCCCCGGATTGTGCTTGGGGCAGCGGGGCTGGCTGTGCTGCTGGCGGCGGCGGGGCTGACCGGGTTTGGCGGCCGGCGATTGCTGCGTGCGGGACGAATTACGCATGGGTCGGCGATGGCAGGCAATTCTCCATTGAGCCACGCAGCGGCGGCATGGACGGACCGGTTCGGCGACGGGACGCCGGATTTTCTGCGGCTGAGCGACCCGGCGGACCAGGCGGCCTTCCGGCGCTGGTTCACGCTGATCGCCGAGTACCAGGCGGTTCGCCCCAGGGCAGAGGCGCCGGCGGAGATTACGGACTGCGCCAGCCTGCTTCGCTACTCCTACCGCGAGGCTCTCAAGCGCCACGACGAAGCGTGGTTCACGGCCAGCGGCATCGAGGTTGCGGCCCCGCCGGGCGAGGTTCGCGCCTGGAGCTATCCGCACACGCCACTCGGCACCGCGCTGTTCCGGGTGCGGCCGGGAGCCTTTGAAGCCGAGGATTTGAACGACGGCGCCTTTGCGCAGTTTGCCGACGCCAAGACGCTGGTGGAGCGCAATGCCTACTTTGTGAGCCGCGACGTGGGCCAGGCTCTGCCCGGCGATCTGCTCTTCTACCGCCAGTTCGGCCAGTCGTCGCCGTGGCACTCGATGATCGTTACCCGCGCGGGGACCGAGGCCGCGGTGGTCTACGACACCGGCACAGATCACGGCCAGCCGGGCGAGTTGCGCCGCGTGGCGCTGGCTGAGCTGCTTGACCATCCGCAGCCGCAATGGCGGCCGCTGCCAGGCAATCCAAACTTTCTCGGCGTCTACCGCTGGAATATTCTGCGAGGAACTCCATGAGTCACCGTAAGCCGCTGCTTGCCGCTTCGCTTCTGCTGCTTTCCGCCGTCGCTTATGCGCCCGCCGCTCGAGCCAACGACGCGCCGCGATCGTTTTCGCTGTCCACGTCGCGGACGTTCGCGCCGGGCGAGAGCGTGAAGATCCAGCTGATCTCGCACAATGTTCCGGAGCTGGAGTTTCGCGTTTACAAGGTTAATGACGCGCAGAAGTTCTTTGCCGGGCTGAAAGACCTGCACAGCTTCGGCGTGCAGAGCCAGTCGCCCGCGGAGCAGATCGACCAGCGGACGTGGCTTGAGAGGCTGCACGACTTCAAGGCGCACCTGTGGTGGATGGTGCGGCACTTTTTCCGCGGCCAGTTTACGGACGAGGCGCGCGACAGCTTCCGCGAGGAGCAGGGCAAGCTGGGCAAGAAGAGCCGGGTGGTGGGCGCGGCGCAGTTTGCGCAGGTGCCGATTCTGAACGCGAGCCAATTGGTGGCGCGATGGAAGCTGGAGACGCCGCCGGCCCTGCTGAGCGAGACAGAGCAGTTACCGATAGACGGGCTGGGCGCGGGCGTTTACCTGATCGAGGCTACGGACGGCACGTACAAGGCCTACACCGTGGCCATTGTGACCAGCATTGCGGTGGTGGAGCGGACGGTGAACGGGCAGGCCGCGCTCTACGTGGCCGACCGCAAGACGGGCGCGCCGGTGGAGAAGGCCGAGGTGGCGCTGTGGGCCGATGGGAAGATGCAGTCGTCGGGCAGCACGGACGGCGACGGCATGGCCTCGCTGACGATGACGGTGCGGGGCGGAGCGCAGGGAGCGGTGCCGGAGAATGTGTGGATTCTGGCCCGGCACGGGGCCGATGCGGCGCTGGTGACGCCCTGGAGCTACAACTTCGGGCAGCAGAACCAGCGGAATGCGCTGGCTTATATCTACACGGACCGGCCCGTCTACCGGCCGGGACACACGGTGCACATCAAGGCGGTGGTGCGCCTGAAAAAGGACGATACGCTGCAGTTGCCGCAGGGTTGGACGCCGACACTCCAGGTGACCGACAGCGATAACAAGACCGTTTTTTCAAAAGCTATTACCCTTTCGGCGCATGGAACGCTGACGGCGGATCTTGATCTGGCCCGCCGATGCGGCACTGGGTTACTACAGCAGTCCAGCTTGACGGATAACGGGCGTTGACGGCGGGGGCAGCTTTTATGTGGAGGAGTACAAGAAGCCCGAGTACCAGGTGACGGTAACGCCGGCGACGCCGCGTGTGTTGCAGGGCAATGCCGATCCAGGCCACCATTGAGGCGCGCTACTTCTTTGGCGAGCCGGTGGCCGGGGCCAAGGTGACGTACGTGGTGCACACGTCCACGCATTATTGGTGGGATGAGGACGAGGAGGACGATAGCGGCGAGGATGCGGCGAGCGACTCCGACGAATCGGACGACGCATTTGGCCAGACCGAGCAGCAGGAGCACGAGGGCATGCTGGATGCGAATGGCCGGCTGACGGTTACGCTGCCTACGGCGGTCGACGGCAAACACGAAGACCAGGATTACCGCATTGAGGCGCGGGTGACGGACGCTGCCGATCGCGAGGTGAGCGGGCACACGACGGAGCTGGCTACCTATGGATCGTTTCGGGTGAGCGTGGAGCCGATGAGCTATGTGTTCCAGAGCGGGCAGCCGGTGCGGGTGAAGGTGACGGCGCAGGACTACGACGGCAAGCCGGTGCAGACGCCGGTGCATTTGGGCGCGGCGCTGGAGAAATGGGATTCCGTGACGCACCAGCGGACGGAGACGCCAGTGGCCAGCGGCAATGGAACGACCGGCGCGGACGGCACGGCCCAGGTGGAACTGGCGATGAGCGCGGCGGGTAGCGGGGACTTCGAAGTGACCGCAAGCGCGCAGACTCCGGAAAATCGCACGGTGCAAGGGCACACCTTTGTGTGGATCTGGAACGGGGCGGGCGCGTGGTACACGGCCAATGCGCAGGCGCAGATTGTGGCTGACAAGAAGAGCTACAAGGTGGGCGACACAGCGCACCTGCTGCTGGTGACGGGGCTTCCGGAGTCGTGGGCGGTGGTGACGGCGGAGGGCGACACGGTGCAGTCGCGGCGGCTGCTTCATGCGACGGGCGCGAGCTTCGCGTTCGACGTGCCGATCACGCAGCAGTCGCAGCCTAACCTGGTGATCAACGCGGTGATTGTTCACGACAACCAGTTGATGACAGCGCAGAAGAGCCTGAAAGTGCCGCTGGTGGAGCGCACGCTGACGATCACTGCGACGGCCAGCAAGAGCCAATATCTGCCCGGCGAGAAGGGCAGCTTCGACGTTTTCGCGGTGGACTCGCAGGGCAAGCCGGTGCAGGCGGACCTGAGCTTCGGCGAAGTGGATGAGGCGCTCTACTCGGTGCGGCCGGATACGAGCGGCGACATTGTGAGCTTCTTCTATCCGAAGCGCTACGCTTACCTGCAGCCGCAGACTTCGTTCGACTTTTTCTTCTCAGGGCAGGCGGGCACCAAGAGCCCGCTGCTGGCCGAGCTGAATGCGGGGCTCTACCATCCGCGCATGGCGCAAGTAAAGCCGGGCTCTGACCTGGTGGTGCCGAAGGTGCGCAAGGCGTTTCCGGATACGGCGTACTGGAATCCAACTGTGCGGACCGGGGCGGATGGGCACGCGCGCGTGGAGTTCAATTTCCCTGACGCGCTGACCACGTGGCGGACGACGATTCGCGCCATGACGGACGACGGCAAGGCGGGCGGAGTGGTGACGCGGGTGCTGGTTCGCAAGAACCTGATTGTGCGGCTGGCCGCGCCGCGATTCTTCCGCCAGGGCGACGAAACGGTGCTGCGCGTGATTGCGCACAACTACCTGGCTACGGCGAAGGACGTGACCTTTGCGCTGGACGTGACGGGCGTGGACGTTGTGAGCGGGCAGACGCAGAAGGTGAACATTCCGGCCAAGGGCGAGAGCTATGTTGACTGGCGCGTGAAGGCGAAGACGACGGGGAATGCGGTGCTGACGGCCAAGGCGCTGACGAATGAAGAATCGGACGCGCTGGAGACGACGCTGCCGGTGCTGCCGTACGGCGTGAAGCAGCAGGCGGCTGGTTCGGGGGTGGTGTTTTCGGGAACGGGACAGAACCAGTGGTCCTACAGCTACCCGGCCGGATCGGATGCAGGCTCGCGCGGGCTGACCATCACGGTTGCGCCGTCGGTGGCGGGGACGGTCTTTGACGCGCTCGACTACCTGACCAGCTATCCGTGGGGATGCACGGAGCAGACCATGTCCAGCTTCCTGCCGGACCTGATTGTGGCGCAGGCGATCGACAAGCTGCATTTGAAATCGCCGATCGATCGCGCCACGCTGAACGACATGGTGAGCGCGGGGATTGAGCGGCTGGCGAGCTACCAGCACGACGACGGAGGGTGGGGATGGTGGCCGGACGATCCTAGCCGCGTGTTCATGACCGCTTACGTGGTGAGCGGATTGGGGCAGGCGAAGGATGCCGGATACAAGATCGACGAAGACCGGCTCGGCAAGGGCCGCGCGTGGCTGGCGGCAGAGCTGGCTGCGCATCCGGAGATGATTCCGGACCTGCGGGCGTATGTGGTGTATGCGCTGGCGACGACCGGCGGCGCGCCTAAAGATGCGCTCGACAAGGCGTGGGATAGCCAGGGAAAGCTGAGCGACGAAGGGCTGGCGCTGGTGGGACTGGCGCTGGATGCGGCAGGAGACGGGCGCGCGAAAAATGCCGCGACGCTGCTCGAAAAGAAGGCCAAGGTGAGCGATATCGACGCTCACTGGGAGGGGACCTACGACGGGCTGCTCGAATATTGGGACGACACTTCGGCGGAGACTACGGCGTTTGCACTGAAGCTGCTGATCAGGCAGGATCGCGGGAGCGGGCTGCTGCCGAAGGCGGCGGTATGGCTGGCCGGACACCGCGACGGGGACTACTGGTATTCGACCAAGCAGACGGCGATGGTGATCCAGGGGCTGACGGATTATGTGGAGCTGAGCGGCGAGCTGGCGAACTCCTCAGATGTTGAAGTGCTGGTAAACGGCGCAAGCGTGGGCAAACGGCACTTTGGGCCGGGCGATGGCTTTGCGCTGCCTTGGAAGATCCAGGTTCCGGCTGCGCAGGCGGGTAGCGGCGGACAAGTGACGGTTCGCAAGAGCGGCAACGGAATTACGTATTGGTCGGCGGAGAGCGCGTGGTACTCGGCGGACCGGCGGCTCTTCCAGCAAGGCAAGCTGGCGTTGAACATCACTCGCGACTACTACGTACTGCAAAAGCGGCAGGACAAGCCGACTGACGCGATCACTTACGACCTGGCCCCGCTGAAAGGACCGGTGCACATGGGCGACATTGTGGCCGTGCGGCTGGCGCTGAGCGGAACCGACTGGCAATACCTGCTGGCCGAGGATCCGATTCCGGCGGGCACGGAGTTTCTGGCGGAGACTGGCCTCTACAAACTGAATAACAAGCCCGACTGGTGGGCCGACTTGTTTACGCGCAAGGAGTTCCACGACGACCGCGCGGCTTTCTTCAATACCGAGTTCAGCGGGCGGCGCGAGTACGTTTACCTGCTCAACGTAGTGAACGAAGGCAAGTTTGTGATCAGCCCGGCGCAGGGAGGGCCCATGTACCAGGCAACTGTGCAGACTACTACCGATCCCGCCACGCTGGAGGTGCAGCCGTGAATCCTTTTGTCGATCTATTTCGCCGCATCCGCTCGAGCCTGGGTTGGGTTGGGGCGCAGTTTGGCTTGACGTTGCTGCTGATGCTGGTGGGGCTGGCATGGACGCGGCTGCCGGATAAGCACGTGTGGCAGGTGGCGCTGACGCTGCTGGTGCCGTTGCTGCTGGCGATCTCAGTGCTGGAGTTGGAAGCAGGGACCATGCGCGCGCTGGCGGACGATGACGGCAAGCGCGTGAAGCTGGTGCTGGGCGCATGTACGCTGCTGGTGTGGGTGGCGCTCTACTGGGCGTGCTGGGCGGTGCTGGACTGGTGCGACGACCAGATTCCAGAGTGGGCGGGCTATCTGAACTCGCGGGGCTCGGCGGGTGGGAGGGCAACGGTCTTTACTTATGAGCACATTCAGAAATGGCTCACGTTTGCGGAGTGGCTGCTGCGCTGGATACTTGTTCCGGGGAAGATCATTCCGTACGCGATGGCTTCGGCGCAGTGGAGCTGGCGGGTACCGTTTCGCAGGATCATTCGGCTGCTGCTGAACTGGCGGTGGTGGCCGGCGGTGGTGCTGGCGGCGCTGGTGGGCGTGGTGTTGCCGGAGCATTTCTTTGCCGGTCTTCCGCATGGAACGGTCTCGCATCAGATATGGGCGGTCGCTCTCAAGCTGGCGGGAAGCTATGTACTGGTTGTCGGCAGTTGGATTCTGCTGTTGGGATGGGCGGCGGTGCTGATGAGCCGGTTCATTCCCGGCAAGAATCCGCCCGGCGACGATTCGTTGGTGCCTGTCCCGGTGCATTCAGATCCGCTCGGCAGCGATTCCGTTCAACTACCTCTGCCCGAGGGTGGCGAGGACTCCGGCGGGAATGCCTGAGCGGAGCCATTGGAGCACTTGCGCGCGGCCGTAGCGGTCCAGCAGCCGCGCCGCATACCATGCAGCGGCGCGATGAGCGGCTTCGGAGTCTGCTTCGGTTGATGAGTGCGCGAGGGCGTCGTCGACCGCGCCGATCTTGAGAGCGGGGGCTGCGGTTGTCTTGTTGGCGGCGTTATTCGAGGACTCGTTCCAGGCTTCTACAAGTCCCTCGCGGAGCCATAATGGCGCGGCGGGTCCGGCTTCGCCTTCAACGAGGGCATGCAGGAATTCGTGGCGCATGGTTGCGGCGAGCAGGTGGCGCGCGGCCAGCGTGCGCAGCGGCTGAGTCGCAATCCACGGCCCCTCAGTGAAGGCCGCAACCCAGCCCGGCGCCAGCGTGGCATCGCGAAAGGCGGGCGTGGAGGCGAAGGCGCGCACGGTAAACGGCGAGGCCGCATTCAGGCCTGAACGCTGCGATGCTTCAGCGCGGGCGCGATTGAGATCGGGCAGAAAGGCGGCATCGGCGGCATCGAGCGATTCGAGAATGAAGCCAGTGGCTGCGAAGCTTTGCCATGCGCGTCCCGTGGCCTCGTCGGCGGATTGAGCGCCGGGAAAATACTGCTGCAGGATCTGCCGCGCGGAGCGGCCCTGCGCGGCCATTGCCGCAGAGCCCTTCTGGCACAGGCCCACGCCGTGGCCCCATCCACGGCCATGAAAGAGGAAGCGGTCGCCCTGCCGGCTGACCTCGAACCAGGTGCTGGGAATGCGGTTCCATCCCAGGGCCTGGCCTACGGCGAGACGAAAGGTTTCGGCGGAGACTTGGGCCGCGTCGAGGCGCAGCGTGACGGCGCGGCCCGATTCGCCCCTGCGCTCGACGGTGAGCTGCTGCCAGCCGGGCGGGGCAACTCCGGCTGCCGCAAGCGCCGCAGACAACTCGTCGAGCGTAAGCTCCGATGCCCACTCCTGGTTGCCGCCGGTGGTGCAATAGCGGTCGGGCAGCGAAGGTAGATAGGGAACTGCATGCGCGCGCGGCCAAATCTCGGCAGGCGAGGCGGTTCGCCCACCGCAGTCCTTATTGAAGTAGGCCAGAGCACGCTGCGACTGAAACCAGAGCGTCTCCCCGGCCGTGGTCAACGCGGCGGCGTGGGCGGCGAGCTGCCTGGTTGGATTTCCGCTCCAGTGCAAAAGCTGACAGTGAGTGGAGTCGCACAGGTCGTAGTCCGCGTGACCGTGAGGCTCGTGCAGCGCGAAGGTGCGGACGACAATGGCGAGAGCCCGAAGAGATTCCTGGGTGTCGGAGGGGCCGCTCTCGCTGGCGACGACGCGCTCGACGTAGCTCTCGACGGGCAGCGTGACGACGATGACCAGAACGCCTGCGCGGGCGGTGATGGTCACTGGGTTCTGGAGCGTGACGGTTTCACCGTGGGCGGTGAGCGTGACCGGGCTGGTGAGCCGGATTTCCGCGGAAGGCCCTACTGGTTTTCCGGAGGAGATGGCCAGCGCGTTGCCCTCCGCACGAACGTCGACGGGTTGAGGCAGCGTGAGGAGCGCGCATTGCGCGCAGGTCCGCAGTGTGACTTTGTTTCCAGGGCCGGCGGGCTTGAGGACAAGCTCGCGATCGTGCCAAAGGGTCCACATGCCGACGCGCAACGTGGAGCGGGCGACGAAAGGTGAAGTGGCGGCCAGGGCGGCGGGGTGCGGTGCGCGCTCGATACCGGGGAAGGCCAGGCAGGAGGCAGCCAACACGCTCGACACGATCCGCAGCGAAATTTTGGGCACGCGAATCATGGCTTCACCGGTTGCTCGTGAACAAGCGGCGCGTGAGCCAGCAATTCGGCAGCTACGCGCGCCGCATCCGTGCCGCGGCCGGCGGGCAGATACACGACCACCACAAGCTGCGGCTTGCCGGTCGGCGCGAATCCCGCAAACCAGCCATGAGATTGAGTGGAAGCTGTGCCTTCAGCCGTTCCCGTTTTGCCGGCTACCGAAACGCCTGCCAGGCCGGCCTGCCGCGCCATGCCGAAGCTGGTCGAGTCCTCGAGTCCCGCGCGCACTACTTCCGCCGCGTTTGAGCCTGGGTGCGCGGCCAGTTCCAAGGCCAGCCAGCGATAGGCCGCGGCCAGTTCGAGCGGGGTTATGCGGATGCCTTCGACGCCCAGCAGGGCCAGTTGCACGGCCTCAGCGTTCGCCGGTTCGCGAAACTCGGCTACGGCCTCGCTCGGCGCTTGCTTGCCGGTCAATCCTGTGACGCTTAGCAGGCCCGTGGGACGCAGCACGCGGCCGAGCTCTCCCGGCTCAAGGGTGCGCGCCACCTGGGCAAAGTAACTGTTGCAGGACCAGGCCAGCGCCGCGCGGGCGTCGAAGGGCGGCGCAGGCGGATGGGCACACGCGAGCAGGTGGCCGGCGACCACGAGCTTGCGGTCGCAGGCCACGCGGCGTTCGGGGTTCCAGCGGCCGCCGGCGACCAGCCCGTACAAGACCAGCGGCTTGAGCGTGGAACCGGGCGCGGCCAGTGTGCGCGCAGCTTCTTTGAGCCGGCGCGAGGCCAGCAGGCGTCCGGAGCTGAGATCCAGCACCAGCATTCTGGCTTCGGGAGCAGTGCGCGCCGCCTGCTCCACCGCGGTCTGCCAATTGGGCGCTGGATTGGGGCTGCACGCGGCGCTCAGCGCCCCGAATGCGGCTGCAATAGCGATGGATCGAAGGATTCCGTGCACAGCAAAAGTATGAGGCACGGGAGCGGGGAATGAACAAGTCCTTCTTGTAGAGCCGGCATTCCCTCGGGGGCTAAAGCCCGCGTTCATTTTGATGACTTCATGTACGGGCTAAACGGGCTGCGGAAAAACTCGAGACGGAGGGAGGCGGGGGTTTCAACCCATAGGCGCTAAGTTAAGGCTTCGTGGCGACTTTTTGTCTAGCTTGACACGCAACCGGTGGGGTAACCAAGGTGATAACCGCACAATGAGTAGCGTTACTGATTAGTTATCTTAGCGCTTATGGGGTTTCAACCCCCGCATAAAGCCAACAGAATTAACGCGGGCTTTAGCCCTGGAGGGACGCCTTTCGCCGATTTCACTCGATACCTCGAGTTTTTCCGCAGCCTCTGAAGCCCGTGCCCTTCAAGCTGAAGCCCGTACCCTTCGCGTTTTGGTTTGCATCCCTCAAGACGTGCAGGCGTTCGGGAGATCCCAGGAGAATTCAAGCGCGTCCCATGACAACGGTGTGAGGGCTCATGGGGATGGGGTGCGCAGTGATGCCCCGGAAGCCTGCATCGTTGTACATGGCCGTCAGTTCGCTCAGCGTGTAAGCGTCGCCGGCAACAGTGGAGGTGAGCATGGTCATGCTGAAGGCCGCGGGCATGGGCGGGGAGACGCGGTCTTCGTTGGGCACGAACTCCAGAGTAGCGGCGCGACCGCCGGGTTGGAGCGCGGCGCGAACCTTCTTGAGCAGGGTCACGTTTGTAGGCTTGTCGAAGTGGTGCAGGAAGTTGGTGAGCAGCACGGCGTCGTAAGGTCCGTCGAAGTTGACCTCGAAGGCAGAGCCGGGGAGCATGTTGTAGCGATCGTGGACGCCGGCCTTGCGGGCATTGTCCATTGCCACGCGGAGCACGGGCGCCCAATCGAGCCCGGTGACGCGCGCCTGCGGGTTTTGTTTGGCGATTTCAATGCCGAAGAGGCCGTGGCCGGCGGCGATATCGAGCACGCGCAAAGGGCCGGTGTGTCCTTCAAGCACCACAGCGCCCAGCGGACCCGCCATGGGGCCCATCATGGGGCCCATGGTCTCAGCGAACTGGACCCAGATGGGGTTCTCCGGCTCGACGCTGCCATCGCCGGGCAGGACGGTGCGGCCGGCGCGGACGACGTCGGCGAGACGCTCGAAGGGCTCGTGCATGGCGGGGTTGCCGAGAAACTGCGCGATGGAGGTCATGCATGCAGGCGAGCGCGGATCAAGGAACGCGGCGCTGGTGGGAGTGTGCCGGTAGTGTCCGTTTTCTTTTGCCAGGACGCCGTTGATGGTGAGGAAATCGCACAGGATGCGGATGCCGCGCTCCGATGCCTTGCAGTGGCGGGCGATGGAAGCTACGTCTCCCGGCCCTTCGCCGACGGCCCGGAAGACATCAAGATCGATTGCCGCTTTCAGAGCCGCGGTGCGCTGATGCGCCTGCAGCATATCGAAGACCAGAGCTGGAGTCAAGGGACCATTCGCATGGTTCGCGGATTGCATAATCAACCTCCTTGGTTCATTTCATTTGTGGAGTTACTCACTTTGGGGAATTTGCTCTTCGGGGGAAGTCAGCTTGGCATTCCATGCCAGGTGCCTGCAGCGTATCACACAGCCGGGAATGGCCGGCAACCATGGCTGGAAAGGGTGTTGTGGAGCAGGCTGAAGACTCCACTCACTTCATATCGCCAGCAGCGCGATTACAGCTACCGCGGCTCCAATAAGCAGGCTTATGGAGTCAGTCAAAGCAAAGACGACAGGATCTTCGTCGAGTTCTCTGCGCGAGGCCAGCAACCATACACGGCAGAGCCACAGAATCATCAGGGGCACGATCAGCCACAGCAGTTGCGGGTTCCGGTAAAGTTTGGTTACATCGAGGCCGCTGATATAAATGGCGAAGATGACCACCGCCGCAAAGGCGCTGGAGGTGCCGAAGCTGCGGAGCTGATCGATATCGGCCAACAGATAGCCGCGTCCGTTTTTCGGCACTGAGCCGCTGGCGCGCAGATTCTCCAACTCGGCGAATCGCTTGGCGATGGCCAGAGAAAAGAACAGGAACGCCGAGAAGCCGGCGAGCCAATGCGAGATGGGGGTACTGGTGGCCGCGCCACCGGCGAGCAGGCGCAATGTATACAAGCCTGAGAGCACCAGCACATCCAAGAGCGCAATCCGCTTCAGATACATGGAATAGGCCAGCGTCGTGCCCAGGTAGAGGAGCAGCCAGCCCAAAAAGCCCATGGGAAGCAATCGCGCGCCACACAGCGCAAGCAGCAGAAAGACCGCCGCCAAACCGGCCCCGGTAACGGCGGACAAGTCCCCCGAGGCAAAGGGCCGCAACCGCTTTTTTGGATGATGCCGGTCGCTCTCGATATCGAGCAGGTCGTTCACGATGTAGGTGGCCGAAGCGGTAAGCGAGAAGCATCCAAAGGCCAGCAAAGCGGTGAGCAGGCGGTGGATGGCAAAAGTATGAGACAGGAGCAGGGGCAGAAAGATGAGCAGATTCTTGGCCCACTGATGGGGGCGCATGGCTCGCAGCACTGACTTGAAAGAACGGCCGCGGTCGATAAACCGGCGCACCGGCCGGATGCCGCGAGCACGCAGCCTGACGCGCAACACCAGGCTCGGATTGGCGACCATGGGCTCGGTAGAGTGAGCCAGCAGAGGCAGATCCGGCGAGGCGTTGCCGATGTAGTCGAATTCTCCCGGACCCAGGCGGTTGCGCATGCCGTCGAGTTTCCTGACTCCGGTGAGGTTGATTGCGCCGTCCGAGCCCAAAACGCCACGAAAGATGCCCAGGTGGGCGGCCACGCGGCGGGCAAGCGCCAAATTCGCGCCGGTGGTCAGATAGATGGCGCGGCCCTGCTGGTGCTGGTTTTGAAGAAACAGCAACAGCTTGCGGTTATAGGGCAGATGGGCGGCATCCAATGAAACGGATTCGGTGACGAACTCCTTGAAGGCCGCCTTGCCGCGAAGAAGACGGCCGGGCAGCTTGGGCAGAAGCGCGGGACGGGTCCGCAATAACCCCAGCAACAAGTCGATCAGCGTATCCCACTTGACGAGCGTGCCGTCCAGATCGACACAGAGCGGCCGCAATGTCACATCGGTAGATTCCGGCTGGGAGGTTGGCTTGGAGATGGATTGGGGCAACCGTTCACCTCGTCGAAGTTGGCTGCTAAGCGGGTGAGAACGGATCAAGTATACAGCCGCCCGAGAACAATTCGAGACACTCACGGCGCGGCTTTCGAAGACTGCCCAAGGCTTACACGCATCCAGTCAAGGCCCAATCCCCGTGCCCGGCGGGACAGTTCTATGCCGTTATCCCGGTTGCAGTCATATCCTGGCCAGATGACCACCCGGTGAGATTTGCCGCAATCAGCAGGAGGAATGTGACATAGAGAAAGCTAAGGTCCCGCAATTCACCGGGTACGCAAAACAGGAAATACAAGGGGAGATTGATGGCAGCGGCAATCTGTGCGTGACGCTGAATTGCCTTCGGCAAAGTGCGCCATCCACGCCAAAGGGTCCACACAGCCAGGGCTATCGAAAGAGGGTTGAAACTCCGAATCAATTCCATGCTATATGTCCATTCAGGTTGAAACCACATCGACGGATGGAACATGGATTGAATCTGGTCAATGAAGTGCAACTCGACGGTTGCACCGGGGTTGTGTTGAAAGTGCAAACGGAGCACACAATAGACCGCGGCGCAGGTCAGCCCGAGGGTTCCAGCCCCGACCAGCGCATGGATACGGGACCTCCGCCGGCGCAGGAGCGGATAGAGCGCCGGAATGAACAGCAGGAAGGATTCCTTGTTACAGGTAGCCAGAGCCACGATGGGAATCATCCACCACCACTCGAAATTGAGCGCCATCCACACCGCCAGCGCAAGAAACGCCAACTCCGGATAATCGTAAAAATACCCTCCGATGGTCATGAAATAGGGCATCAGCAGAATCACGACGATCGCGGAAAGAGCAGCTGTTGGCGGCGCGTATCCCACAGACTTGCATACCAGGAACATCGCATAAACCGAAATCCATGCGAACAGGAATACCGCGAAATAGACGACCAGGTAACGCAGGAAGTATGCTCGGCTTTGTCCATTAGACCAGAGGGGAAATGGCTTCCATGGCGCGATTCCAACCCGGCTGTTCGCCGCAAAGAGCCTATTTTTAGTTTGCTCCGGGACCCGCTGGTCGACCCAGTTGGCCAGCATCGGCAGTAGTTGCCGATACACGAACGGCCGTGCAGCTGTGCCATCCATCATGGTTTCGAAACTAAAATCGCTTGGTCCGTTCGCGCCTATCTCTCGAAGGCGCCACTTGCCGTAGTAACCGTTGAATGAGGCTGCCGCAGCTACAAAAAAAAGCACGAAGCAGCCAGAGCCATAATAGAGCTTTGACGCAAAGGCCTTCCGATTCACCTTACTTTGCGCTCCTTGGTCGCCCATTCGATTGGCGTGACCTCCGACGGCGCCCCGGAGGCTTCGGATTTTCGTCCTGGAGGGGTTAGAGACGTCCCCGAATTTCTGTTTGCGGATGAACGGGGAGGCACTTGCCCATTTGGGAGTTGGTGGAGCTGAGCGGGATCGAACCGCTGGCCTCCTCGTTGCGAACGAGGCGCTCTCCCAGCTGAGCTACAGCCCCACGACTCTTCTATCTTACCAGCGACCTCAAAATCCCGAAAGGGGCGCTCCGCGCCTTTGACCTTTTGGACGAGTTCCCCAGTAGAACTATCTAAAGCTGGTTCATGTTGAGCAGGAATTCTGCGTTGTTGCGGACTTTTTCAAGGCGGCTGATGAGCAACTCCATGGCCTCGACCGGTGAAAGCGGGTTGAGGACCTTGCGCAGCACCCAGATGCGCGACAGATCGTCTTTCGGAATCAGCAACTCTTCCTTGCGGGTTCCGGAGCGCTGGATGTCGATGGCCGGGAAGACGCGCTTGTCGACCAGCTTGCGGTCAAGAATGATTTCCATGTTGCCGGTGCCCTTGAACTCCTCGAAGATGACTTCGTCCATGCGCGAGCCGGTGTCAATCAGCGCGGTGGAAATGATGGTGAGCGAACCGCCCTCTTCAATATTCCTGGCGGCGCCGAAGAATCTCTTGGGGCGCTGCAGTGCGTTGGAGTCAACGCCGCCCGAGAGCACTTTGCCGGAGGGAGGCACGATGGTGTTGTAGGCGCGGGCGAGGCGGGTGATGGAATCGAGGAGAATGACCACGTCGCGCTTGTGTTCGACCAGGCGCTTGGCCTTCTCGATGACCATCTCGGCCACCTGGACGTGGCGCGCGGCCGGCTCGTCAAACGTCGAGCTGATGACTTCGCCCTTCACCGAGCGCTGCATGTCGGTGACTTCCTCGGGGCGCTCGTCGATGAGCAGCACGATCAGCACCACATCGGGGTGGTTGGTGGAGATAGAGTTGGCCAGCGACTGCAAGAGCATGGTCTTGCCGGTGCGGGGCGGGGCGACGATGAGGCCGCGCTGGCCTTTGCCGACCGGAGTGAGCAGGTCCATGACCCGACCGCTGATGGCCTCGCGCACCGTCTCCAGCTTGATGCGCTCCTGGGGATAAAGCGGGGTCAGGTTGTCGAACAGGATCTTGTTGCGCGTCTCCTCGGGCGATTCGAAGTTGATGGCCTCGATCTTGACCAGCGCGAAGTACTTCTCGCCCTCGTGCGGAGGACGGACGTTGCCGCTGATCGAGTCGCCGGTCTTGAGATCGAACTTGCGAATCTGCGACGGCGAAACGTAGATGTCGTCGGGGCCGGGGAGATAGTTGTAATCGGGCGAGCGCAGAAAGCCGTAGCCGTCAGGGAGAATCTCCAGAACCCCCTCGGCAAAGATGTGGCCTTCCTTTTCGCTTTGCGCCTGGAGGATCTTGAAGATCAGATCCTGTTTGCGAAGGCCGCTGGTGCCTGGGATTTCCAGAGCGCGCGCAATGCGGCTCAGTTCAGTGATGTTTTTTTCTTTCAGTTCAGCGATGGTCATGTTCACCTGCGAGGCGGGATGTGTGTGAAGGGATGCGGAAGGGAAAAGTGCTCCAGACAGAAACCGGGCGGCAATACGGGAATAAAGCCGGCGCAGACCAGGCTTGAAGCATCATCCGGACTCATGAGGAGTATGGAAACGCCGGGGAATTACAGCCATCCGAGATGGAATGCTGTCTTGGAGTCGTCCTCTTACTCAACTATGTTATCTGAAAGACGCCGTCAAGCGGCACGGCGCCGTTCAACCGGCTGGGCCGCGGGCGCCTCAACAGGCCCCACGGTTCCAGGATTGGCGGTATGAAAGCGGCACAGAACTTCATTGGTGGTGTCCTGCAGCCGTGTGTTCGGCTTGTGAAGCTTACGAGTTGCCTTGCTAGCCAGTTGACAGAGCTGGTAGCGATTGGACACCTGAGAGAGTGCCCCAAATACCAAATCGGAACGCATTGCAATTATCTCCTTGGTAAGTTCTCTGCCCCGCGGGTACCTGCTTACCACCGCTGGTGCAGCACGGGGAGCCAATTCAATCGAGGGCTGCCCCAAATTCCGCTATCATTCTTAGACGCACAACCTGCGCGTCCAGTTCAAAAATCTTGACGCACTTTCGCGCCTATTGAAACAACCTTGCACCGTATGGGTGATACAGATTGCAGTCCTGGGAATCCAAGCACCCGGCCTTCCCATTTCCGGCAGATTTCAAAAACGCACCGGGGGCATCAACGAAGAGCCTTGACTCATAAGTTTGATGCGGAAAAACGATTCGCGGGCGCACCAAATCGCAATAAGCAACCTGCCCTATATGGATGGCTCTCATGAATGTATACCCCACTGACCTTCAGGTCAACTATTTTTTCAGGGGTTTTCCGGCCCTTGAACCGCGCTCGGACGTGAGCCGGGGCCTATGCCGCAACCATTTTATTATCAGTTATATGTGCGGCGAATCTCGACAAAGGTCAGAGCCGATTCCAACTGCTGGACTGACGCTCCCATGTTTTATGGGTTGATGGTCGGATAAAGCGAACCAACCTGGTTACTTACGGCGCCCCCTGGGGCGAAACGGGCGTCCGTCCGGATCACAGAGCATTGGCTGGCCGTTTTCGTCCGTTCCGGTTGCCGGCCGATGCCTCCTGGAGCCCTGCCGGGAAGTCACGAAGAGCTCGTCCAGGCGGAAAACTCCCACAAACAACATGAGTAGAACCGGGACCGCATACAGAAATGTGTCCCATCCCGAATTCAGAACTGTCTCGTGCACAGGTGGCCTCTTCGATCCTCAAGGAGTTGCATTCAATGCGTTTATGCAGTCAATGAGGTTATCGGTCCAGAATTAGAGATTCCTTAGAATCCAAGGTAATCACGATGTTACCGGGAGACGGAATAGCACTTTGGGCGCATTCCGGCTTCAGTGCCGGGCGAGCGCTCGCCGGCCGGCGCGTGGCGAAGGCTGGGGTTGACGTTGGAAGTGAGCGGGGAGCTTTGCCCAGGCCGGGCGGAACGCGGGGCGGTGCGAATCCGCCCTCTAGAGCGAAACCAGAGTAACTGTATCCTGTTGGGTTTTGCGCAAGGTCGCCGCTCGCTCCACCCCACGGACGAAGGCCTGTCCGTGGGGGCCCCGGTTCTGATGGTCGCGTCGACTTGAATTCCGTGGTTCCGGGATACATCGACTCTGGTTCCGCTGTACTCACGCCCAGTAGCTGCGGTCCAGGGTGCGGTATTGGATGGCTTCGGCCAGATGGGCCACGGTCAGGTTCTCGACGCCCTCGAGGTCGGCGATGGTGCGGGCGACTTTGAGGATGCGGTCGTGAGCGCGGGCGGTCAGGCCCTGCTGCTGCATGGCGCGCTCGAGGAGGCGCTCGGAATCGGCGCCCAGTTCGCAGTGAGCGCGGATCTGGCGCGTCGTCATCTGCGCGTTGGCGTAGATTTTTTCGCCGGCCTTTCTGAAGCGCAGGCGCTGGCGCTCGCGCGCGGCCATCACCCGGCCGCGAATCTGCGCCGAGCCCTCGGCAGCCGCCCCGCCGCGCAACTCCTTGTACTGCACCGCCGGAACTTCAATATGAATGTCGATGCGATCAAGCAGCGGACCGGAGATCTTGGCCACGTAGCGCTGGATCATCGGCGGCGTACACATGCACTCCCGGGATTTGTCGTTGAAGTAACCGCAGGGGCAGGGATTCATGGCCGCGGCCAACATGAACCGCGCGGGAAAGCTGAGCGACATGGAGGCGCGCGCGATGGTGACCGTGTGATCTTCAAGCGGCTGACGCATCACTTCAAGCACGTTGCGCGGAAACTCCGGCAACTCATCCAGAAACAGCAGCCCGTTGTGGGCCAGCGAGACCTCGCCGGGACGGGGAATGATACCGCCGCCGATGAGCCCCGCGTCGGAGATGGTGTGGTGCGGCGAACGAAACGGGCGCTGCGTTACCAGGCCGGCCGCTGCATCCAGCACTCCGGCCACGGAGTGAATCTTGGTGGTTTCGAGAGCCTCTTCAAAAGTGAGCGGCGCCAGGATAGAGGGCAGACGCTTGGCCAGCATGGTTTTGCCCGAGCCGGGCGGGCCGATCATGAGAATGTTGTGACTCCCCGCCGCGGCCACCTCCAGCGCGCGCTTGGCCGTCTGCTGGCCGCGCACATCGCAAAAGTCCACGGTGAAGTGTTGCAGCTCGCCGAGCAACTCCTGGGTGTTCACGCGGAAGGGCTCGCGCTGAATGACGCCGACGACCGAGCTGTTCAACAGCTCCAGCACATCCAGCAGCGATGAGACGGGATAGACATTCACGCCCTCCACCACCGCGGCCTCGGCGGCGTTGGCCGCGGGCAGAATCAGGTTGGGAATATTTTTTTCGCGCGCCAGGATGGCTACCGGCAACATGCCGGGGATGGGACGCAGGCTGCCGTCGAGTCCCAGTTCTCCAACCAGAAGAAATTGGCTCAGGTCATCCACGCGCAGCGCGCCATACGCGCCCAGGATGCCGACTGCAATGGGCAGATCGAAACCCGAGCCTTCCTTCTTGAGGTCGGCAGGCGCCAGGTTGATGGTGATAAATGTAGGTGGAATCGAGTAGCCGGAGTTCTTGATTGCGGCGCGAACCCGGTCGCGGCTCTCGCGCACCGCGGCGTCGGGCAGGCCCACGGTATGGAAGATGTCTTTATCCATCACCACGCCGCTATAGTCGACCTCGACGTCGATGAGGTTGGCGTCGATTCCGTAGACAGCCGCACTGAGAACCTTAAAAAGCATGGCGCAGAGTTGAAGCGAGTGTAACAGACAACAGTTGTCAGTGGTCAGTTCTGAGTTGTCGGTTACCCCGACGCCGGCTGCAGGCCGGACTGGAGCGGAGAGGAAACATCAGGCTTCTTCAGACGCGGCGACGTGCGTTCCTTCATCGTTTTCATGCGCGTGATTTCACTCTTGCGATGAGCAAAAGGATGCAATCCGCTATCGACGTTTTCAAATTTGCTTGCTTGCCGGCGAAGAGGTCCGCGATGAGGCGCGAAAAATTGTTGACGATTTTTCCACTCCTCATGCGTTTTTTTCTTGACACTTGCGCAACATAAATCTATACATTCATCAACTGCAATTTAATATTGCAGAATCGATGCAACCCATCGAAAAGGGAGAATAGGCAAATGGCAACTAAGAAAGCAGCCAAGAAGGCACCCGCGAAGAAGGCGGCTAAGAAGGCCGTAAAGAAGGCCGCGAAGAAGAAGTAGTAGCGGATCGACCAACAAAAAGGCAACACTCAAGGGGGGCGCTTCAAGCGTCCCCCTTGGTGTTTTTGCGGAAGGATTAGACTTGATGGGGAGGGAATCGCTGCTTAGATCATGACGCGCCGCCGCTGGATTGCCGAACGCTGGGACGAGGCCACGGCCTCGATTGTGGGCGCGCAGGCCGCGCACATGGCGCGTGTTCTGCGCGCGCAGCCGGGCATGGAGGCGGATGTGGTTGCCGGCGGCCACGTGTTTCACGCCGAGGTTGCGGCGGTGTCGCCCGCCGAGGTCCGCTTCAACCTGGTGGCCGAGGTTCAGGCCGATCCCGCGCTGCCGGTCACCCTGGTTATAGCCGTGTACAAATTCGATCGCATGGAGTGGGCCATCGAAAAGGCGACTGAACTGGGCGTGGCGGCGCTGGCGCCGGTGATTGCGCAGCGGACTGAGAAGCACCTTGCCCAGGCCGCGGAGAAGCGCGCCGAGCGTTGGCGCCGCATCGCGCACGAGGCGGCCCAGCAGTCGCGGCGCTCCGATGTGCCGCTGATCCACCAACCCACTGCGCTGGCCACGCGTGTGCGGGCTGCATCAGGGGCCACCCGCATTGTGCTTGCCGAGCAGGAGCGCACGACGACATTGCGACGGCTGATCGAAGAGGCCGTCGAGGGAGCCGGGGAAGAGATGCCTCAACTGGAGATCGCGATCGGGCCGGAAGGCGGATGGGCTCCGGCGGAAGAGGCGCTGTTCGACGCCAACGGCTGGCGCGCCGCAACGCTGGGGCCGCGTATTCTGCGCGCGGAGACGGCTGCGATTGCGGCGCTGGCGGTGGTTGCTTCGTGCCTGGAGTAGGGCGATCGAGGATTCCCAGGTCTCAGAAGCGAATCCTTACCCCAACGACGAAGACCTGTCGCCGGGGACCCCGGGACCTGGGGCGCCATTCGTTGGAGTCTTGAGATCCAATTGCCTACAGTGAGACGCCGCGCTTCCAGGGAATGAAGTCGCGCTGGGCGTTCAGTTCGGCCTTGGTGTGCCGCTCGCCGCTGGCTACCGCGATGGAAAGCTCGAGCAGCTTCTCGGCGGACTCCTTGATGGTCGAAGTGCCGCTTACAATGCCGCCGGCATCGAAGTCGATGATGTCGCTCATGCGTTCGGCGAGCGCGGAACTGGTGGAGACCTTCACCACCGGGGCGATGGGATTGCCGGTTGGCGTTCCCAGGCCGGTGGTAAAGAGCACCAGGTTGGAGCCCGCCCCCACTTGCGCCGTCACGCTCTCAACGTCGTTGCCCGGCGTGCACTGCAGGTTGAATCCGCGCGCGGTCACGTATTCGGGAAAGTCGAGCACGCCGCTTATGGGCGAGACGCCGCCCTTGCGCGCGGCTCCGGCCGACTTGATGGCGTCGGTGATGAGCCCATCGCGAATGTTGCCGGGCGAGGGGTTGAAGGCGAAATCCGAGTTCACAGCCCGCGCGCTCGCGGCATAGGTCTGCATCAGATCGCGGAAGCGCGCGGCAAGTTCATCCGTTTTGCAGCGGTTGATGAGTTCCTGCTCCACGCCGTGCAACTCAGGAAACTCTGAGAGAATCGAGGTGCCGCCCGCGCCCACGACAAGGTCGGAGACGTAGCCGATGGTGGGGTTGGCCGAGATGCCGCTGAAGCCGTCGGAGCCTCCGCACTGCAGGGCGACGGTGAGCGCGGAGAGAGGCGCGGGCGCGCGCTGGGCGCGATTGGCCTCAGCCAGCGCGGCAAAGGTCCGGTCCAGCGCCTGCTCCATGAGCGCCGACTCGCGTCCCGCGCTCTGTTGATCGACGATCAGCACCGGCTTGCGCAACTCGGGGTCGCGCGCGCGCAGTTCTTCCATGAGAATGCTGGCCTGCGCGTGCTGGCAGCCCAGGCTCAACACCGTTGCCCCGGCCACGTTGGGGTGGTGAATGTAGCCGGCCAGCAGGCCGCACAACGCCTGCGAGTCCTGGCGCGTGCCGCCGCAGCCGCCCTGATGGGGAAGAAAGCGGACGCCGTCGAGATTGGGGAAGACGCGCTCGCGATGAGCAGGCGCTGCCTCTTCCGTTCCGCCGTGGCCGTTGCCCTGGCGCAGAACCAGCTCGCGGACATGCCTGGCGATAGCTCGAGTTGGCGGTGCCGTAACCCAGCTCCTCTTCAAGAGCCTCTCTCATCTGCTCCACGTTGCGGTTTTCGCAGAAGACCAGCGGCAGCACAATCCAGTAGTTGCGCGTGCCCACCTGGCCATCGGCGCGGTGATAGCCCATGAAGGTGCGCCCGGTCCACGCCGATGCATCGGGCACGGCATGCGCTGCCGGATGGCGCGCGGCGGTGTAGTCGGCGGCGCGGTGACGAATGTTGCGCGTCGTCAGCAGGCCTCCGCGGGGGATTGCCTCAACCACCTCGCCCACCACCATTCCGTACATCAGAATCAGGTCGCCGGGCTTCAGATCCTTGAGTGCCATCTTGTGCTTGGCGGGAATGGTTTGCGTAACCATGCACGAAGCCGGAGACGCAGCCGGACCAAACCGTACCTGCGTGCCCAGGTCGAGCGTGGTAAGCGCTACGAGAACATTGTCGCGCGGGTCGAGTTGCAGAACGGTTTCCGCCATGGGGTCTCTTTTCCGATGCTGCGGGGAAGCTTGCAGTCAAGAAAGAGAATACAACCCAGCCGCGTTGCCGGAACAGGGGACGTACCGCTTCATGGAGTTTTCAAAGATGTGCGTAGTGCAGCAGGAGGCCGGCTAGCGCGCCTCCCGTGAGGTCGCCGACGATGGGAATCCAGGCATAGCGCCAGTTGGACCCGCCCTTGCCGGGAATCGGCAGCAGCGCATGAACCAGGCGCGGACCCAGATCGCGCGCCGGGTTGATGGCGTAGCCGGTGGTTCCACCGAGCGAGAGGCCGATGCCCCACACCAGGCTCGCTACCAGCCATGGTCCCACTCCTGCTGCCGGCCCGGTCATTGAAACGCCGTGCGAAAAAATCGCGCCGACTACCACCACCAGAACCATGGTGCCGATGACTTCGCCGGCGAGGTTGGCTGGCGGGTTGTGCACCGCGCCGTTGGTGCAGAAGACGCCCAGCTTGTCTGCGGGCCCGGGAGTGAGCTTCCAGTGCGCGGCGTAGTGGAGCGCCATCAGCGTGGCGCCGGTCATCGCGCCCAGCAGTTGCGCCGACCAATAGACGAGCACTTGCGAATAATTCCCGCTGTTGACGGCCACGGCCAGAGTAATGGCCGGATTGATGTGCGCGCCCGGGCTGCCGAAGGCCTGCGCCACCAGCACGCCGCAGAGCACGCCCAGCGCCCACCCGGTGGTGATCGCCATCCAGCCCGCGTCAGCCGCATAGGATTTGCGCAGCGTTACGCCGGCACAAACGCCGGTTCCCAAAAGCACCAGAACCAGCGTGCCCATAAACTCGCCAAACCACACAGAATGCATTTCGTCTTCCCTCAATCGTGTTATGGGCGTCCGAATTGAACGCTCGTTCAGTCTCTCGAATTCAAACTAAGTCAAAACCATGTTTTTTGCCTGTACTCCTGGTAAGCGTCGCCGAATTTCTCAGCCAGCACCTTCTCTTCCTTCCGGCTCCGATAGACCTGCAGGGGAATGAGAACGACAAAGCAGAGCAACAGCCAGGGCTTGTTGGTCCAGATAATGACTCCCGCTATCATCAATCCGCCAAAGACGTAGATTGGATTGCGGATGCGGGAATAGAGGCCCGTAGTCACCAGCGTGGTGGCCTTGGCCCGCACACTGAAGGCCTGGCCCAGTTGCATGCGGGCCAGGACGAAGAGCAGAAAAGACGGGACGGCAATGGCGAATCCGGCAATTCGCGGAGTCGTCCAGGGAAGCCCCGAGGCGTGCATGGCAAAGAAAACGGCAAAGACAATCACCAATGCGAGCGTCGCGATGTTGAGCTTCATGAGAAACCTTTGCATAACCTGAAGTCAGCGGCTTGTAACAGTGCTTCCGCCAGGTGGACTCCGCGTGGGGAGCCGCACAGTGCCAACCAGGGCTGGATTTGCATGACCCAAAGCATTGTCCACTTTCCACCCCACCTTCGCCAAGTCCTACGGTCCTTCGGTCCTGCGCGGACGGCGAACGCTGAAGAGTGTGGTGCGCCACTTCGCCTGGTTGCAGCAGCTCGCTATTTTCCGGGCGCGTCCTTATCAGAGCCGGGAATTGCCGCTTCATACTTTGGCCAGTGGGTGAGGAGTTCGTTCACGACCGCGTGGCCTACCCTGTATGCGGCTTCAAGCGAAGGCAGATAGGCGGCGTATTTGCCGATTCGTTGGCGGGCCAGGCTCTGGGCCGCGCTCAGGCGTTACCATGGATTGGATCGGCGAGGGCACTCGCATGAAGATGACAACAAGAATTCGCAGCTTGCTTTCTGGAGCGATCATGGTAACCACACTCGCCGCCGCGGCCTCCGCGCAACAGCCTACAGCCCACCACTGGGCGATTGTTCTTCACGGCGGCGCCGGCGTCATCGAGCGCGCCACCATGAACCCCACAACCGAGGCAGCCTATCGCGCCTCGCTCGCGCAGGCTACGCAAGCCGGAGCGCAGGTGCTGGACCGGGGCGGCTCGTCGCTGGATGCGGTTGAAGCCGCGATTCGCATCCTCGAAGACGACCCGCTCTTCAACGCCGGACGGGGCGCGGATTTCGCGGCCGACGGGAAGAACGAGCTGGACGCGGCCATCATGGACGGCTCGAACCTGAAAGCCGGCGCGGTGGGGGATGTGACCCGCACACGGCATCCTATTTCGCTGGCTCGCGCGGTCATGGAAAAATCTCCGCACGTGTTTCTGGTGGGACAGGGCGCCGACGAGTTTTCAGTCTATGCGGGCCTGGAACAAGTGGATCCGAGCTACTTTTTTACCGAACGGCGCTGGCAGTCGCTGGTGAAGCAGTTGAAGAAGGAGGGGCTGCCGATTCCGCCGCGGCCGGCCGGCGCGCCGCCTCCGCCCGCGGTGCCGGTGGCTGAGATCGAACCGCCCGACGCGCACAAGTTCGGCACGGTGGGCGTGGTCGCTCTCGATCGCGCCGGCAACCTGGCCGCCGGTACTTCTACCGGTGGAACGCAGGCAAAGAGATGGGGGCGCGTGGGCGACTCGCCGATCATCGGCGCGGGCACCTACGCTTCGAACCAGTCGTGCGCCGTTTCCGCGACGGGCACCGGCGAGTACTTCATCCGGCTCACGGTGGCGCGGACGGTTTGCGCGCTGGTGCAGTACAAGGGCCTCAAGTTGCAGGCGGCAGCCGACGAGGTGATTCACAAGGAGCTGACCGGGCTGCACGGCGACGGCGGCGTGATTGCCATCGCCCCCGACGGCGAGATGGTTTGGAGCTTCAATACTCCCGGGATGTATCGCGCCAAGCTGGCTGAGGGCGGCAAGCTGGAGATTGGGATTTATAGCGACGAGCCGTGAGCGCGCGGCTTGCGATTCTGGTCCATTCGGTCAAAGCCGCAGCCAATCCGCTAGGGCCTGGTGTTTCAGAAGCTCATTGCCTTTTTAAGGCTTGGTGTCATGCCAGAAGCATCCTAAACGCAGATCCTTCGACTCCCTGCGCTTCGCTACGGTCGCTCAGGATGACAGCATTTATGAGATGATTTCGAAGCGCTCCCAGGGAAAACCGCAGACCGGGCAGCGCTCGTGCTCCTCTTCGCTCTCAGAGGTGTAGCCGCAGACCGGGCAGACGTAGAACTCCCGCGCCGATCCGATCCAGGAATCGCGCTTTCCGCCCTGAAGCAGGGTGACCGCTTCGGCATAAAGGCGGGCGTGGGCCTTCTCGGCCTCGAACGCTCCGGTAAACGTGCGCACGGCGAGGGTGTTCCCATGCGCATCGGCCTCGGCAAGAAATTCCGGATACATGATGTCGATCTCATGCTGTTCGCCGCCGAGCGCGGTCTTCAGGTTTTCAAGCGTGGTCTTCACTTCGACGGCATGAATCTCGCATTCAGCCTCGCCGCCGAGCTGCTTGATTACTCGAGCGTGGTTGGCGGCGTGAATCTGTTCAGAGCGCCCGGCGGCACGGAACAGGCTGGCGGCTCCATGCAACCCATCCTCGTCGGCCTTCGCGGCAAAGGCGATGTATTTGGCGTGCGCATTCGACTCGCCCTCAAAGGCTGCCAACAGATTCCGGACGGTGATTTCATTTTCAGCGGCGATGGCCGGCATGGGCTTTTCTCCTGAATTCCGTTCAAAAGCCTACGTGCGGGCGCGAGGCCGCGCTGTGACGGCGGCTACAGGCCCCCGGGGCGGTATTTTTGGCGAGCGGCACAAATTCGCTGCTAGAATGTTGCGCATGGAGACAATTCAATACAACCTGCCGCAGAACCGCATTCCACGTGTCTGGTACAACATCCTTCCGGATCTACCCAAGCCGTTGGCGCCGCCCTTGCATCCGGGCACGCATAAGCCCATCGGTCCCGACGACCTGGCTCCGCTGTTTCCCATGGGCTTGATTCTTCAGGAGGTGAGCGGAGAGCGGGAGATCGAGATTCCCGCAGAGGTGCGGCAGATCTATGCGCAGTGGCGTCCCTCGCCGCTCTACCGCGCGCGCCGCCTGGAAAAGGCCCTCGATACTCCGGCGCACATTTACTACAAGTACGAGGGCGTGAGCCCGGCCGGCTCGCACAAACTCAACACCGCGGTGGCGCAGGCGTATTACAACATGAAGGAAGGCACCAAACACCTGTCCACTGAGACCGGGGCGGGGCAGTGGGGCTCGGCGCTGGCAATGGCCTGCTCATTTTTCGGTCTGGACTGCAAGGTCTACATGGTGCGCGTGAGTTATGACCAGAAGCCCTACCGGCGCGCGCTGATGGAGGCCTTCGGGGCATCGGTTACCGCCAGCCCCAGCAACGAGACCGAGAGCGGCCGCGCCATTCTGGCCCAGCATCCCGACTCCAACGGGTCGTTGGGCATTGCGATTTCAGAGGCTGTTGAAGTTGCCGCCAAGGATCCCAACACCAAGTACGCGCTGGGCAGCGTATTGAATCACGTGCTGCTGCACCAGACCGTGATCGGGCAGGAAGCGATTGAGCAGATGGCGCTGGCGGGCGACGATCCGGACGTGCTCATCGGCTGCACCGGCGGCGGATCGAACTTTGCAGGCCTGGTGATGCCGTACATCGGCCGCAAGCTCAAGGGCCAGAGCAAGGCGCGGGTGGTTGCCGTGGAACCGGCCGCCTGCCCCAGCCTGACCAAGGGACGGTTTACCTATGATTTTGGCGACACCGGCCACCTGACCCCGCTGGTGAAGATGTACACCCTGGGCAGCACATTTGTTCCGCCCGGAATTCATGCCGGCGGATTGCGCTATCACGGCATGGCGCCGCTGGTTTCGCACGTGCTGGATCTGGGACTGGCCGAAGCAGTTACGGTGCAGCAGTTGGACGCATTCGCGGCCGGCATTCAGTTTGCGCGCTCGGAGGGGATCATTCCCGCGCCGGAGGCCAATCACGCCGTTGCCGAAACCATCAACGAAGCGCTGCGCGCCAAGGCTGAAGGTAAGGCGCGGACGATACTGTTCAACCTGAGCGGCCATGGGCACTTCGACATGCAGAGCTACATCGCCTACCAGGCGGGAATGCTGGAGAACTACGAGTATCCGGCTGAAGAGATAGCGATGGCGCTGGCGGGGTTGCCGGCGTTCGAGTAGGCTGCTCTGAGATTTCCCGATGGCTCCAGATGCTCCACATCGCCCCGCCTGGCGAAGGCTCTTGCTGCTAGGAACCAAGGTAGCGGGGATTCTCGTCGCAGCTGGAGGCGCGGTCGTGGCTATGCTTGCCACGGCGCTCCTGTTCCTAATGTGGAGCTGTCAACCGCCAACTGTCGGCTCCCTCGCGTCGCGGTTTGCAGGCAAACGGCCCGATCTAGAAAAGATCCTCGCGATGTCGGACCAGGATGCTCAACTTGCTGTGATCGATCCAAGCTGGCTAATGAAATTCGACGGCCCCGAGCTTCTGGGGTATAGTCCCGAGTCCGGTATTTCAGCGGAGCGATGGGACGAATACAGGCGCGTCTTCCGCCGAATCGGTGCCACGCAGGGAATCAGGCGGTCAGCCCCTAAGGGAGATGCTTTTATTATCATCAAGTCGTTCGGAATTTTGGCGAACGGCATTTCCAGCGGTTATCTTTACTGTGCACCAAGGGCGCAGCATCAATACGCTCCATGCTCGTCGGCTGAACAGCAAGGGAAGCACCCCTACTCACCTGGTGACGAAGCATACGAATTCATTAAGGTGACCGATCGCTGGTTCGCATACAGCCAAGGCCCAGGTTAGGATTCCTTCTTTGCCGCAATTGCCTCGGGGTATTTCACAAGCGGTCCGTCGGATTCAGATACCAATCCCTCAGGGGCTAAAGCCCGCTCTCATTTTGCTGCCTTACGGCACGGCTGAAGCCGTGCCCTTTCAAGGTGCCGGCTCGTTCAGAGGATCCCTACGGCTGCAACGGGACGCCCTGGGCGCCTGGATTCCGGGCCATGGCCTTCTCGGTGAGCACCTTGTGCACATTGTCTTCGAGGGCCTGGGCTTCGGGCAGATACGTGACTGCCTTCTGGATCTCGGGGTCCCAGTCGGCCAGGGTCCGCAATCCCTGCAACTGCCCGAACTGAATGGTGACGATCTTTTCCTTGATGCGGGTCTTCAACCAGTCCTGCACGCCGTTCATGTCGGCGTCGGTCCACTCGACATTCTGGCTGGTGAGGAATTTCTTGAAGTCGGCCAGCACCGCGTCGTCGACCTGAAAGTTCTTGTCCACGGTGTGGTTGGACACATACACCGGCGCGAACTTGAAGAACACATCCTTGAACAGGAGCTCATCCTGGAAGTGATTGCTCTGCGGGGTGTCGATCTTTTCGTCGGGCGTGATGCCGCCGCCGCCGTAGACGGTGCGGCCCGAATCGGTGAGCTTTACTTCCTGGTTGGTGGAGTTGGAGGGCAGCGCGCCGGCATGGTTGTAGTAGTAGTCGTAGAGCGAGACGCCCGCGTAGTTGCGCTGGATGAGCCGGCCCGAGGGCGTGTAGTAGTGATAGGTGGTGAGCGCCAGGCCGGTGTTCTCGCTCAGGTTGTAGACGGTTTGCACCAGCCCCTTGCCAAAGGTGGTTTCGCCGACGATGAGCGCGCGGTCGTGATCCTGCAGGGCTCCGGAGACAATCTCCGCCGCCGAAGCCGTGCCGCGGTTGACCAGCACGACGATGGGAAACGTCTTGCCGCTGTTTCCATGGGTGGCCGTGTAGTTCTGGTCAGGATAGGCGCGGCCGCGCTGCGAGACGATGGTCTGTCCCTTGGTCAGCAGGTGGTCGCACACATCGACCGCCTGGCTGAGCAGTCCGCCGGGGTTGTTGCGCAGGTCGAGCACCAGGCCTTTCAGATCGCCGAAGCTGTTGATGGCCTCGGTCATCTCGTCGCCGGTCGTCTCCTGGAACTGGGTGAGATGAATGTAGCCGATGCCGGGACGAATCTGGTATTTCAGATCCACTGAGGGGTGGGGGATCTCGTCGCGAATCAGGTCGAAGACCAGCGGAGCCGCCTGGCCCACGCGAATCGTGGTCACCTGGACGTGCGTACCCTTGGGGCCTTTGAGCGCTTTAGCCACCAGGTCAGAGGTCCATCCGTCCGTGCTCTTGCCGTCTACCGCGGAGATGATATCTCCGGGGTGGATGCCGGCGCGGAAGGAGGGCGTGTCCTCGTAAGGCGTGATGACGAAGACCTTGTTGCCCTGCTGCTGAATGACCATGCCCACGCCGTAGTAGTGGCCGCGCTGGTCTTCACGCAGCCTGGCGTAGGCCTTGGGATCGTAGAAATTCGAGTGCGGGTCGAGTATCCGGAGCATACCCGGGATCGCTCCGTCATAGATGGCGGCGTCGGCCTTATCGCCGGCGATGGGCTCGGCGTAATTCTTCTCCACCAGCGCGTAAACATCGGTGAAGGACTTGAGGCTGTCGCGAAGCTGGCTCTCGTCGGTGGCGGACTGCGCGCCGACCCTGCGCTGCACCATGCTGCCCACGACGGCGCAGACGGCAAAAAAGAGAACCACGGCGAAAAGTGCGCGGCGTGCGCGGGGAGTCATAATCGGACGGAACCTCCGAACGGCGTGTGCGGCCATCTGCGGCTTTCCAATGGTTCGAGTGCAAAACCCGGCGCGTAGGACCGGATTGCTCCCCGAGAAAAACTCGCCTTGCCCGAAACCGGCAAGGCCAAGGAAATTGGGAAACCGCTCGCATGGGCTCCGCGGAGCCGTATTGGGCTAAAGTATACCACCCGGATGTTTGACTCCGGCAGCCGCCATTCCGGTAGCGGGAACCTATGAGAACAAGAGGGGGGAAAGCGGTAGGTCCAAAGTCCCGATATGGTCTCGATTGTGGGATATGGCAGGGCAGACACAAGTAAGCGCGACTCCGATCCTCCGTCTCCGTGCGCCCTTCAAACCATGATTCCAGCCATGATTCTGGCGCGAATTGGCCAGGGAATGGCCCCGGAAAGCGAGCTGGAAAGCGAACAGGAATCGCGCACCTGCTGCCCAGGCATTTACAATGGCGTCTATGCTTCAGGTGGGGTTTCGTTCCGCTTGGCGTGTGCTGACCTTATGACTTCAAGATTCCTTTCGATTCCCGCGGCGATCGTGTTCGGCACGGTGCTGCTCGCCAGTCCCACGTTGGCGCTTGCCCAGACAAGCGCGCCTCAGAGCCCGTACGGGGGCACCACGGTCGAGGACATCATCGCCCGGGTCAACGACCAGATCATCACCCGCTCAGACTATGACCGCGCGATGGCCGAAGTGGACCAGGAGGCGCGGCAGCATGGAGCCACGACGCTGCAGGAGATCTCCGAGTCCCACAAGGACCTGCTGCGCAACCTGATCGACCAGCAGCTCTGGCTCTCCAAGGGCAAGGAACTGGGCATTACCGGCGACACCGAGCTGATCAAGCGCCTTGACGAAATCCGCAAGCAGTATCACCTGGATACCATCGAAGACCTGGAAAAGGCGGCCAAGGAGCAGGGTGTCTCCTTCGAGGATTTCAAGGCCAACATCCGCAACGGCATCATCACCCAGGAGGTGATGCGCCAGGAGGTCGGCGCCACCATCCGGTTCACTCCCGGCGAGGCGGAGCGCTACTACGAGCAGCACAAGCAGGACTATGCGCAGCCTGAGAGCGTGAGTCTGAGCGAGATTCTGATTTCGACCGGCGCTGCCGGGTCCAGCGATGCGGCGGCTGTGGCCGCGGCCAAGGCCAAGGCCGACGATCTGGAGGCCCGGCTCCACGCCGGCGGCGACTTCAGCCAGTTGGCCAAGTCGTTCAGTGACGGTCCCACCGCGGCCGCAGGCGGCGACCTGGGCCAGTATCAGCCCGGCGCGCTGCCCAAGGTGCTGGAGGACAAGACTTTTCCGCTTAAAGCCGGCGAGTTCACCGATCCGATTCTCACCCGCCAGGGCTACGTCATTCTGAAGGTGGTTCAGCACACTCCCAGTGGCCCCCGCCCATACAAGGAGGTGCAGGACCAGGTTGAAGATGCGTATTACATGAGCCAGATGGAGCCGGCCATTCGCAACTATCTGACCAAGATGCGCGAAGATGCGTTTATCGACATCAAGCCCGGCTATTCGGATACCGGCGCCAGCCCCAATGAGACCAAGCCGATCTACAGCGCGTATACGCCGCCCGCGCCGAAGAAGAAGGCGAAGGTGGAGCGCACCCGCTTCCGCGAGACCACCCGCACCTTCCGGCAAAAGTCCCCGCAGGCTCAGGCGCCGCCTCAGCCGGCTGCGCCGGCGCTGGTAAAGGCCGGCGCGGTGAAGAAGAAGCACGGCAAGACCGCGGAGCCTACCACCGAGAAGCCGGGCAAGAAGGAGAAGATCCGTTTCGGCCAGAAGCCGCGCGAAACGCTGCCCTCCGAGCCCAATGGCACAACCGAGAACGCGGGCGCGCTGCCTGAAACGGCCAGCAACGCCCAGGAGCCGGTGAATCCGCTGGAACCCGCGGCGCCTACGCAGAAGACCCGCTTCAGCGCCCGTGCCAAGGTGGTCAAACAGCCTAAAGAGAAGGGTAAGGGCCCCAAGCCCGACGCGCTGGCTCCCGCGCCGCCCGATGCCGCTGAGGTTGCCGACCGCGCAACGCAATCCAGCCCGTTGGGACTGTCCGGCGATACTTCGGCAAAGGGAAAGAAGAAGAAGGCTACTACCGAAGGCGAAAAGACGCGCCTGGCCGACAAGAAGAAGGAGCCCGCGACCAGCAAGCCGCAGCCGCAGTTCACCCCGGCGCCCCAGGAGCCGGGAGCGCCTGCTCCAGCTCCTCAGCCGCCTGCTCCCGCTGCCCCGACGCAGCAATAGTCCGTTCGAATCAGCAGATGCGGCGGGCCTGGGATTCAATCCCAGGCCCGCTTGGTTTTTGGCTATAGTGGCCGCTGAAATTCGGTTATATTCTCTCTGTCACAGATCTAGTAATGGGTATGATTGGCGATGGTGCGCCGGTACTCGGCGTCCCGCTTGACGTGGTGGGGGACAACGTTTGCGTTGCCGTAGACGCGCAGGGTCCCGCCGTCGAGAGTGATGACTTGCTCGGCGCCGATGTGGTCGAAGTCGAACATGTGATAGACCTCGCCCTTGAAGAAAAGCGTGGCTGCGCCGTCGGGCTCGAGCTTGAAGCGGTACCAGAAGAAGGTGCGCTTCCCGGTGCCATACCAGTCGCCGCGCACGAAGTTGGGATTGCCGTCCAGCGGATGAGCCGGCCAGGTTTCAAGCAGGCTGCCCTTATTGTCAAACCAGTAGAGCTGCGCGCCGAGTCCGCCGCCTGCGACGATCTCATCCGGAGGCGGAGCCATTCTTGTGGGACGCTGGCCGGGCCTGAAGCCGGGCGGCCTGGGCATGGCTATGTAGGTGCGGCCGTTGGTGACCACCTGCGGCGTGGGAGAGTTGGCGAGGATGTAACCGGCCGTAATCTGCTGCGAATGGTCAGAGAGGTTTTGCCACAGGATGGCGCCGGTCTGCGCGTTGTATGCCAGCGTGCCCACATCGCTCTGGCTCGACAGCAGCTCCGGCTTGCCATCGCCATTGATGTCAAGAAACTCCGTCGAATCCATGTGATCGTTGTTCTTCTCGAAGTACTTGTCGTTGTTCCAGACCTCGTTGCCATTGGCGTCAAGGCAAAGATGGCTGATGATGACTTCGTCAATGCCGTCGCCATTCACGTCGTAGGGATAGATGTAGTGGCCGAAGTAGTCCTTGTCGCGGTGCTCGCTGTGCTGCCAGAGCAGGTTCAGGTCCTTGTCGTAGGCGGTCAGGCTGATGAGGCCGCCGGTATCGCTCAACACCAGCAGCGTGTCAGGTCCGTCGGAGTCCTTGTGGAACTTTGCTACCGCCATGCGGTAGTTGTTATCCACGTGCGGAAAAGGCGGCGCGGGCCAGGGAACTTTCCTGATGATCTCTCCGGTGCGGCCATCGCAAAGCACCAGCCATTCTTTGCCGTCGATGAGCCGCCAGTGCGCCAGTTCGTCGCGGCCAGTGTGATGGAAATCCCACAAAATGCCGGCGGCTTCATTGCCTCTGGGAGCGCCGGGCTGCACCGGCGGCGCCTGCCAGCGCCACAGCTCGTGCCCGTCGTTGGCATACATGATGGTGGAGTAGTCGTTGGTAATGTCGGCGATGGCGAACTTGCCGCTGCCGTCCACGTCGCCAAATTTCACGATATTCGGCTGCTCGATCTTGTACTCGTGCAGCAGCTTGACCTCCGGCGGCAGCTCCAGCGGCTTCAGATCATCTTCATTGAAGTTGGCGTTCTTTGTCAGCACCAGAACATTCAGGGACGGCCTGGGCACGATCGATGTGAGGCGGATCTCGACCGTGCCGGGCTTGAGCGTGAAGTCGCCACCTCGCTGCCAGGCGAGCGCGCCACGGCCATAAGTCCCGGAATCTTCCTTGCCGTCGATTTTGACGTGGAACGAGCTGGCGGCGGTGCCGATGCTGCGCACGAAGAGGTGATAGACGCCGGCTTCCCTCACCGGCACTTTCGCCGTTACATCGTCGGCCACACTCATATTGATGGTGTCGTTGTTGAAGAACCACTTTCCGGCGGGGAAACGGCCGTCGTTGCTGTCGCCGGCCGGGATGTTCAGGAAGAAGTCGGAAGCAGGAACAATGATCGCGCCGGGAAGCCGGTGCGCGGCATCATGATGCCGCTGGCACGAGCGCGGGACGCGAAGTACAACACGACCGGTCACCGTGAGCAAGCTCGAACTCTGGGGGTAATATCGACGGGGATGTCTTTGGTTGTTTCCAGAGCTTTGGTGAGCGCCGGCGGCATCACATCGTATTTGGCATACCAGGCTTCGACGCCGGCCCGGTCGCCCGTAGCCTCGAATGTCAGCAGCTTTTCGGTCAGGCTCGCGATTGCGCCCGGCATGGCCGCGTAGTCGATGGTATAGCGGCAAGTCCGCGCCCTGGCTGAGCGCGCCGTGTTCAAGAAGATAATTGAACTCCATCATCTCGGCGCGGCCGTGAGCTTCTCCAGCGCCGAAGCGCAGGGTGCGGAAGATGTCCGCCACATAGGAGCCGTAGATGGCATGCAGCGTGTTTTCCGGGAGGATCTTCCGATCGACCAGCCATTTGGCCATGAAGATGCCGGTGACGTCGGCTTTGGCCTCTTCCAATCCGCCGTACGACGATCCGATGGCTTCGCGGATATCCACCTGCTTGCCGTCGATGTGTGCGAATGAGGGCCCGAGTCCGTGGGCGACTTCATGCAGGATGGACCCGGCAAGATACCCGTCGCCGGTCACATCGTTGACCTGCGCGGGAGTGAGCATCTTCCGGGCAATGGGCAGGATGATCTGGTTGACGCGGGCGTCCATGAAATTCTTGAAGAAGATTTTCTTGGTGCCTTTTTCGGCATGAATGCGCGCATCGTTGGGAAGATTGTCAGCTACCGCCTGGTAGCCATAGCGCAGATCGCCGGCCCGGAGCGGCGCATCGACTACCTCCATGGGCGTGGACTGGCCCTGCTTCGAGGGCTTATCGGCGTCGGGCACCGGGAGCGCCTGCTGCATGGCCGCTTCATTCTCCTGGTAAAGGGCCAGCTTGCGGCTTTGCTCCTGGTTGCGGATCAGGATTGCGCCGCCATAGGAGGTCTTCACTCCGAGCAAGTCGTCGAGATAAGTTTCATAGGGCGCGAAGATCAGGTCGATCTTGGGGTTCTTCAGGTCGAGCCAGGCGACGTCGCTGGCATAGTAGTCGTCGGAGAGCAGGGCATCGGCGCGCAACTCGAGATAATGAGCGAAAGCCGGGTCCGGCGAGAGCCTGGCGGCGGCGCGCAGGTCGGCTGCCATGGGGCGAAGCCACTGGGCATAGGCCTGGTGGTAGGGCACGGCCTCAAGGCGGTCCGGCGTGCCGCGGACGACGGTACGCGGTGCGTAGAGCGCTTCCTTGATCTCGGGATGCGCGGCGGCATAGTGCTCAACCTGCTGCCGCGTCAGCCCGTAGGGATACAACTCGTGGCCGGGGGGCATGACCGCTTCGCCCACGAAGGTTTCGTTGTCTTCAAGCAGATCGTAACGGCTGCCCATGATGCTGAAGAGCTGAAAGAGGGTCGCGCTCTGCGTGGTACGATACATCGCCCATCCGCCCAGATCGCTCTGCTGCCAGTAGAGCTCATCCATCAGCCGGCAGGCATCGGCAAGCTTGTCTACCATCTGCCGTTCGCGCGGAGTGAGGTTGGCCCGGCTGTAGGGCATCGCCACCTGCTTCCAGCGCGCGGCGCGCTCCGCTTCGTTGTGAACCGGACGCCCGCCGGCGTTGCGCGGGGTTTGGGACTGGAGCGGAGTGGACGCGAGCAGCGCGAAGGATAGAAACAAGGTGATGGAGACGCAGCGAAGCATTGAGGCCGCCTTGTTGGACGAATAGAACAATCTCATTTCAGCACTCATTGGAACCATTCTCCTTTATCGCAACAGCGCTGCTTGCCTGGTCCACATATCTGCTTCATCCCAGCTCTGTGCCAAATTCAACGCAGGGTCACATCCCAGATTTTCGACAATCGAGACTTTCCGGCCGGCCCCTCGACGTACAGCACCACCACATATTGACCGGCCTTTGTACAAGCATGAATCGGATGCTGCTCGGTAGAAGTGGTTCCGTCGCCAAAGTCCCATTTCCAACTGGTGATGGTTCCCACCGACTCGTCTTCAAAGGCCACCAGCCGGCGTTTCATATCCAGAATTTTGAAGCTCCATTGCGCGTCAATCGCCTTCTGAAACTCGGGCTCCAGCGGCATCAGCCGAAACTCGCGCAGCAAGCTCGCGTTCCCGTACATGGTGTGCTCGGCGCTCAGGTTCCAAAAGCCGTTGTTCTGCTTGTTCCCGTCGTAGTCGATGACCGCCCACGAGAGCCCGATGATCTTGTTCTCGTACAGCTCCGATTCCACTGCCCGCTGCGGCCCCTCGCAGCCTGCGTAGTCAAACGGAGTGATATAGAACTCCAGTACGTACTTTCCACTTTCTCCAGGCCTGAAGTTGTATTTTTGCGCGTGGTTTGCCCAGGGCAGTTCCTTGTCCCAGGGCTGGCATCCCCAGGCCAGAGCCCAGTCCTTTCCCTCGTAGGGCGTCATGATGTGGTAGTTCTGCGCCTGCACGCCATGCATTGAAAAGTGCGCGTCCCACGTATCCTGGTCGCCGAGATTTCTGAATTGTGGAATCAGCGGCCCGCCCGAACGGTCCCCATCCACCACGATCTCGAAGGTATCGTTATGCAGGCCGGGGTCGGCAAAGTCCCAGTAGTTGTCATAGGCCTCATAGAGGAAATACAAGCGGTTCAGGCCCTTCACCCAGCCCACTTTCACATGGACATCCAGGTCCTTGGGGTCCGGCTTGTCGTGCTTATGCTCGTCGTCGTGCATCTGGTCGAGGCCGATGGAGTAGCTGTCCGGAACCATTGCCCAGTCACTGTCATCCCCATCGATGCGGGGAATCTTGTCGGCGGGAAACTGGAAGACCTTGAATATCTGTGCCGGAGGAGGAGCTGTCCCCACCCGCTCGGTCCGCAAAACCGGATCAGGCAGCACTGGAGGCGCCTGCTGCGCGGAGGGAGTCTGCTGCGCCTTCAAAACCAGGCTGAATAAGAACGTCGCCATCAAAGCCGTCAAGAGTGCCGTCGAAAACCTAACCGATCGCATAAGTCCAATACCTCATTCGCTTGAGCGGGCCGGGCATGATTCTCCATGAGCTGCTCCACCTTGAGCCAGATAGATTTTCCTTCATCAGATGGAGAGATTTGGATTGCTCGTTGCGCGGCTTTTCAAATTCGAGCCTATGGTACACCCGGGTAGAAAAGCCTCGCCAGCGATAAGTACATGCCGGGATTCAGAACCTGAGAACGGATAGGCAGAAGACAGGCGAGCGGGTGCAAAGTGGATCGATACCGGCGGTTCCTTTGCATCGTTCAGGCGCGCCGGCAGCCGTGATATGCTTGAGCGTCATCGTGAAAGGCATTGGTTTTTCCAATAGGTATACCAATGAAAGACATTTACATCGCCGATCTCGCGGCATTCGACGAAGGCAAGCCCTTCGACGGTTTCTTTATCGTACTGGCCAAGCAGCAACGGACGACCAAGACCAACAAGCCCTACCTCAATCTGATTCTGGGCGATAAGACCGGCCAGCTCGAGGGCCGCATCTGGGAGCCCGGCGATCCGCGCATCGCCAAGGACTTCGACAAGGGCGACATTGTGAAGGCGCGCGGCAGCGCCTCCCGCTTTGACGACCGCCTGCAGATGAAGATCGACCAGCTCCGCCTGGCGCAAACGGGCGAGGTGGACAAGAGCGACCTGCTGCCTTCGACCACCTATGACGTGGCCGCGCTGTGGAAGCAGCTCCTGGCCAGCGTCGACAGTGTTGCGAACCCCGACCTCAAGCTGCTGCTCACCACCATCCTTTCCGATCCGGCTATCGCCGCCGCCTACCGCGAAGCCCCTGCCGCGCGGCAGCTTCATCATGCCTGGCTGGGCGGGCTGCTGGAACACGTGGTGAGCCTGCTTAACCTGGCCGACCGCGTCGCCGCCCACTACCCGCTGCTCGACCGCGACCTGCTGCTGACCGGCGTGATTCTCCACGACATCGGCAAGATCCGCGAGCTGAGCTGGGAGATCGGATTTGATTACACCGTCGAAGGCACGCTGCTGGGCCACATCCAGATGGGCATCGACATGGTGGAGAAAACCATTGCCGGCCTGCCCGGCTTTCCTGACCGACTGCGCACGCTGGTCCTGCACATGATCCTGTCGCACCACGGCAAACTGGAGTTCGGTTCGCCCAAGCTGCCCATGATTCCCGAAGCGCTGGTGCTCAACTTCATCGACGACCTGGACGCCAAGATGCAGGCGATGAGCAGCGAATTCGAAAGATCGATTCGCGAAGGCAAGGGGCCGGACGAGCTGACGGGAAAAGTCTGGTCGCTCGATAATCGGCAGTTGGTTAATACGAAGAGATGGCTGGGGAAAGACAGGAAATAGCGGACAGTATTGAGTTCCCTGGCCGCGCATTTGAGGATGGGGAGTGAGACAACTCCTCAATTCGCGGGCCGTAACGGATTGATGAATTTCAGTCCGGCAAAATGCTTTTCATTGTCGGTGACCAAAATGCAGCGGTTGGCTTCGGCGATGGCGGCAACGATCATGTCGAGTGGGCTACGCGGCCGCCCGGCTCTTGTTCCTTCGGCCATCAAACGTCCCCAGATCAGCCCGGCTGTTTCATCGAAGGGAAGAATTCGCCCGGCAAAGACCGATTGTGGTCCATTCGGCCCCGCGAACCAGCGCTCCAGTTCCGTGCGCTTCCTGCCCGCCGGTTTTTCCTGTACGCCGCGCCAGATTTCAGCCACACTCAGCGAGGCAATGAATAGATCGTCGTTAGCCTGTTCCGTCAGCCACTCGGCCAGCGGCTGCGACGGAGCGAGCTTGGTGGGGTTGCTGAGGATGTTGGTGTCGAGCAGGTAGCGGCTCACAGGTCGATCTTCCGCGGTTTAACGAACGGACGCTTCAGGTTCAGATCGGCAAGGGGCCAACGGCGCAGCGCCTCATAGATGCCGCCCTTCTTGCGGGTATCGGGCGCAATTCTTTCGCGCAAGGAGGAGCGAATCTCCTCGGCCTCGGCGCCATTCTCGGCAAGCCTGCGAGCGAGCGTTCGGACCAATTCCCGGTCGCCATCGAGGCCAAGGACCTCAAATCGCGCCATGCCGCGCTTGCCCAGGCGCTTGCGGTAGTTCTTCAATGCCCGTGTCTGCGCTGCGCTGCCCATAACGCCCTCCATATATCCAGTAATATATCCTGAAACAAGCAAGAATGCAAGCACATCAGCCCAGGAACCACTTCCACTGCTCCTGGGTCAGCGGGACGATTGAAAGCCTTCCGATGACCAGCAGCGGCGAGCCCGCAAACAGCGGCTCCGCCTTGATGGCCGCCAGGGTCTTTGGCCGCTTGAGCCGCTTGCCCACTTTGACGCGGACTAGAGGTACCTTCGGATCGCCCGGGTCCACGCTCACCACGGCTCCGGCGCCCACCGCGGTGCGCTCCTCGCCGGTGTGGTAGAAGACGAATTTCGTTCCTGCTTTCATTTCGCGCAGATGCTTCACCGCCGTGGGGTTGGTCACGCCATCCCACAGCGTCTCTTTATCGCGCAGGAAATTGTCGAAGGAGTAGACTTCGGGTTCGGTCTTGAAGAGGAAGTAGGTCATGGGCTCCATCGTAAGTGATAAGAAGGAAACTTGAAATAAAGACTAAGGGACTGGGGAATGGGATTCTGCTTCATAGAGACGGTTGCCGACAAGCGTATCGCCTGCATGCTACCCTTTCGCAATGACGTCTGTTCCGCTAGCCGAGCTGCTTTCACGCGGGCACGATGCGCGTAGCGCGCAACGGCTGGCTGACGCCAAAAAATACTTCGCCCAGGCTGTCGAACGCTGCCGAAAGCTCAACGACAGGATTCTGCTGGCGCAGGCGCTCTCAGGGCTGGGACAGATCGAGAGAGACCTGGGCAACTCCAGCCTTGCTCTCAGGCACTGCAGCGATGCCGTTGCTTTGCGCCGCGCCCAGGACGATCCGCTGCTGCTGGCCCACGCCATCCGGCACGTCGCCGACATTCTTCGCGATCAGCGACAATTCGCAAAGGCCGCGCCCTGCTACGAAGAAGCTCTCGACCTATATCGCAAGCACGAGCCGACTCCGCCGCTGGACCTGGCAAACGCCATTCGCGGATACGCGCTGCTGAAGGCTGATATCGGCGACCCGGAAGAAGCGACGTTTCTTTGGCACGAAGCCATGGCTCTCTATGCGGAAGCGGGCGTGCAAGCCGGCGTTACCGAGAGCCAGTCGCAGATTGCGTTCCTCATGGGGCGGTAGAGCTCTCAACCGAGCGTCCAAGCCCAGACGACTGAGGACTGACAACTGTTCTCTCCGTTACAATGGAATCAACATGATCCGTTTCTCCACGGCCGGCGAGTCCCACGGCGAGGCGCTTATTGCCCTGGTCTCCGGGCTTCCTGCGGGCGTCGCCGTCGATCTTGATTTCGTGAACCGCGAGCTATGGCGGCGGCAGCAGGGTTATGGCCGCGGCGGACGGATGAAGATTGAATCCGACAGGGCTCACGTGCTCTCCGGAGTGCGGCACGGCAAGACCATCGGCTCGCCGATTGCGATAGAAATCGTGAACCGCGACTGGAAGAACTGGGAAGAAAAGCTGCCCGTGGAAGCCGGCGATCCGGCCAAGCACCAGGCGGTTGCCTCGCCGCGGCCCGGCCATGCCGACCTGGCCGGCGCGCTGAAATACAACTTTCCCGACGCGCGTTACGTGCTGGAGCGTGCTTCGGCGCGCGAATCGACGGGGCGCGTGGCCGCAGGAGCCTTCGCCAAATTGCTGCTGCGGGCCCTGGGCATTGAAGTGGCCAGCCACGTGATTCGCGTGGGCCGCGTGGAGCTGGAGCGCACGGCTGCCTGGGAAGAGATCGTTGCCGTCGGCGCAAGAGACGAAGTAGTGCTGAGTTGCGTCGATCCCGCCACTGAGGCGCGCATGAAGGAAGAGGTCGAGGCAGTCTCCCGCAGCGGCGACACGGTCGGCGGCGTCTTTGAGGTTGTGGTCCACGGCGTTCCCGCGGGCCTGGGCACCTACGCCAACTGGGACGAGCGGCTCGACGGGTTGCTGGCCTGGTCAGTGATGAGCCTGCAGGCCGTGAAGGCGGTTGAAATCGGCCGCGGCGTTACGGCGGCAGAGTCGTTCGGCTCCGAGGTTCACGACCCCATTCACTACGCGGCTCAAGACAACGGTCATCCGACGCGCTTTACCCGCCCGCACAATAACGCCGGCGGCCTCGAGGGCGGCGTTTCCAACGGAGAAGACATCGTGGTCCGCGGCTACCTGAAGCCGATCTCGACGCTGCGGCGTCCGCTGGAATCGGTGCGCTTCGATACCCGCGAGGCAACCAGCGCCAGCTACGAGCGGAGCGATATTTGCGTGGTGCCGGCCGCGGGAGTGGCCGCCGAGGCCATGGTTGCCCTTACCATCGCCGGCCTGGCCCAGCAAAAGTTCGGCGGCGACTCGATGCTGGAGATGAAACGCAATTTTGACGGATACATCGAACAGATACGGAGCTATTAGCAAGCGAAAATGATTCTTAAGATTCTCAAATACCCCGACCCGATCCTGTCGCAGCCCGGTGAGCCGGTTACTGAATTCAACGGCGAACTGCGCAAGCTGGTTGCCGACCTGTTTGAGACCACCTACGCCAACCAGGGCGTGGGGTTGGCCGCGCACCAGGTGGGCGTGCCGAAGCGCGTGACGGTGATCGACGTCAGCATGGGCAAGGTCCCCAAAGAGAAGCTGGTGCTCATCAACCCGGAGATTATTTTCAGCGAGGGCAAGCTCTACGAGGAGGAGGGCTGCCTGAGTTTCCCCGACATCCGCGAGAAAGTGGTGCGCGCCGCCAAGGTCCGCATCCGAGCCCAGGACGAGCACGGCAAATGGTTCGAGATGGACGGCGACGACCTGCTGGCGCGCGCCATGCAGCACGAGATCGACCACCTGGACGGCGTATTGTTTCTGTTTCGCATGAGCGCCTTGAAGCGCAGCCTGAATCTGCGCAAGATTCGCAAGATGCAGGCCGACGGCGAGTGGTAGAACGGTGAAACTCGTCTTCTGCGGCACTCCCGGCTTCGCGGTTCCAACTCTTGAGGCGCTGCTCGCCGCGGGGCACGAAATCCCGCTGGTGGTTTCGCAGCCCGACCGGCCCGTGGGCCGCGCTCACCAGCTGACCGCGCCCGCTGTAAAGCAGACAGCGCTGGCCGCGGGGATTGCGGTTGTGCAGCCGGAGAAGATTCGCAGCAACACAGAATTCCGCGAACAGCTTGAGAGCATCGCGCCCGTGGCCATCGTGGTTGTGGCTTACGGCCGCATCGTTCCGCCGTGGATGCTGGCGCTGCCCAGGCTCGGCTGCATCAACCTGCACGCTTCGTTGCTTCCCAAGTATCGCGGCGCAGCGCCCATCCAGTGGGCGGTGGCCAGGGGCGATGCCTACACGGGCAACACCACCATGCTTCTTGAAGAAGGTCTCGACACCGGGCCGATTCTGCTGCAGCAGACGGTTGAGATCGCGCCGGATCAGACCGCCGTGGATCTGTTCGACGTGCTTGCGCGGGCGGGCGCGCCGCTGGTTGTGAAAACGCTGGCCGGGCTGGCCGACGGAACCATCAGGCCTGAGCCGCAGAACCACGAGGGAGCCACGTTTGCGCCGCTGCTGGACCGCGAGGACGGCCGCATGGATTTTGCCGCGCGCACTGCTTCTGAGCTTCACAATCGCTGGCGCGGCTTTCAACCCTGGCCCGGCGCCTTTACCACGCTCGACGGCAAAAAACTCATTGTGCATCGCATGGCGGTTGCTGATGCTTCGAGCATTTCCGCGCCGAGCTTAGCTGAAGCGGGACAAATCTACGTCGAGAATCATCGCCTCTTTGCCGCATGCGCCGGCGAGACGTGGCTCGAACTGCTTGAAGTTCAGCTTGAAGGCAAGAAGCGGCTGGCGGTTGCCGAGTTTCTGCGCGGAACGCCGCTCGCGGCACTCGCCCGGTTAGGTTGAATTCCGTGCCCGCCATCTCTCCAGCCCGCAAGGCCGCTTTCGCGATTCTCATGGCTGTGGAGCGCGGCCCATTGCATTCCGACGATCTGCTGCGCGGCAAAGCTGTCAACGCGCTCACCGCGCAGGACCGCAACCTGGCTACTGCGCTGGTTCTCGGCGTTCTCCGCTGGCAGATTCGGCTGGATCAGGAATTCAGAGGATTTCTCAAGAGACCGGGCGCCAAACTGGATTCTGAGATTCTGATCGCACTCCGGCTGGGAGCATTTCAACTGCTGCATCTGGACCGCATTCCTGCTCGCGCCGCAATCGATGAGAGTGTCGAGCTGACCAAGCAGGCAGGCCACCGCTTCGCTTCGGGAATGGTGAACGCGGTGCTGCGCAAGGTTAGCAGTACTCCACGCATCGATCTCTCGGACGATTCTGCGGCGGGACTTGCGCTGACTGAAGCCCATCCGGCGTGGATGGTGGAGCGATGGGCTGATTTCTATGGGCTCGAAGGCGCGCGCGCAATCTGCCGCCACGGGCAGACTCAGCCGGCGTTGACGGTGCGCATTGCCGGCCCCGAAGTCGAGGCGGAACTCGCTCAGGCGGGAATCAATGTTGAACCTGGCGAATTGCTCACCGTTGCCCGTAGCGTCGTTTCAGGAGACGTGACTGGAACGGCAGCTTTGCGCGAGGGCCGCATCCGCCTTCAGGACGAAGGCTCGCAGCTGGTGGCGGAGATTGCAGCCGGCGCTGGCGGAAGCCTGGGGCAAAACCTGGAACGCATTTTGGATACGTGCGCGGCTCCCGGCGGCAAGACTCTCATCCTCGCCGAGCGGATACCACGCGCTCGCATCGTTGCCTGCGAGCCCAGCCCGCAGCGGCTCGCGCAGTTGCGCAAGCGCCTCGCCGCCCACGCCGATCGCATCGAATGCCGGCTTGCCGACGCGACCGCGCTGGATGAGGATGGGACCTTCGACCTGGCGATGGCCGACGCGCCTTGCAGCGGTACGGGCACGCTGGGCCGCAACCCGGAGATTCGCCACCGGCTGCGCCCCGACGATCTGCCGCGCCAGGCAGAACGGCAGCGTGCGATTCTTACCGCCGCGCTCGGTGCCGTCCGCGTTGGCGGGCGCGTCGTCTACTCCACCTGCTCACTGGAGCCGGAAGAAAATGAACAGGTGGTTGCTGCCGTTTTGGCGGAAGGCGCGAAGGCCCGGCTGGTTTCGCTCGAGTCCCGCATTGAGGCGCTGCTCGACGAAGGCGTACTGACTTCTTCCGGCGCGAAGCGGCTGCGCGCATGCCTCACGCCGGAAGGCGCGCTTCGGCTGCTGCCCGGCGTCTTCCACGCCGACGGCTTCTTCATTGCGCTGATGGAGAAGATGGCTTGAAGGCCCAACTCTGCCGGCTCACTGGGGCCAATGAGGAGTTGGCGCTCTACTCTGGCCCGAGCTTCAACTCCGCGTAATCGCGGCCCAGCATGGCGCAGAGAGCTTCCACTACAAATTCATGATCGGCGCGTTGCGGGAGCCCGGAGACGGTGACGCTGCCCACGATTCCCGCTCCCTTGACGGCGAGAGGAAACGATCCTCCATGTGAGGCGAATTCGTTGATGGGCAGGCCGCGGGCCTCGAGCGTGTCGTTCTTCTTCTTCATCGTCAGTCCCACGCCGTAGGAGCTGCGATGGAATCGCGCCACCACGTTGCTCTTGCGCTGCACCCACGCGACATTGTCCGGAGTAGTTCCCTTGAGCGCCGTATAAAACAGCGGCTGCCCGAAGCGGCGTACGTCGATCACGATCGGCAGGCCGCGTTCTTCGGCCATGGTCCGCAAACGCACGCCCAGCTCCCAGGCAACCTGCTCGTCCATGCGCGCCAACTGCAGTTCTCGTTCCTGCATTAAAACTTTTTCCAAATCCTCTTCCAGGCCCATAGAAACCTCGTCTCATGAATAAGTAACAACATTCCGATGGTGCTGCAAGTTAAATAATCCAAGCGGAGATTTTACAGAGAGTCCGGGAACAAAGGCGTGAGTCAATCCACGTTCAAGCGGGGTTGCCGACGCGCTCACTTCGCCACTATCAGTTTGACCATCGTACTCTGGTCTACCCGCGTTCCTGCCGCCGGCGCCTGCGCCGTCACCGAGCCGGGTTTTACAGGCGGCATGAGCGGCGCGTTTCCGCTGCCGATCGGACCCACGGGCGCATTGACATAAATCGGCGTCGCAGTCTTGATCCCCACCTTGGCCAACGCACTCTGGGCGCTCAACACCGGTAGTCCGAGCAGGTTGGGCATCACGTAGCCGTCCGGCGTCTCGTCGTCCGGCGCCGCCACCAGCAGACTGATGCTGGGCTGCGCAATGTCCTGTGCGTGGGCGGGCGGATCCTGAGCCAACACCGTTCCCTCCGCGGCCCTTGCGTAGGGCAGCCGCGCGGTAGCGCCCACCTCAAGCCCGGCGCGGCGCAACTCCAAATCCGCGACGCGCTCCTCAAGCCCGACCGTGTCCGGCACGTCAACCTTTTGCGGTCCCAGGCTCTCGGCCACGCGCACCTGCCACTCGCGGCGCACCACCGTTCCGGGCGCAGGGGACTGCGAAAGGATGTGCCCCGCGGCTACATCGCCCGAGTAGTAGCGGTTATCCACGTCCAGGTTCAGCCCCAGCCCGGCGGTCTCGCTGCGCGCTTCGGCCACCGTCATCCCCTTCAGCGACGGCACCTGCACCTCGGCTCCGTGAATGGCAAAGTGCATGGTGGTGATAGCCGCCAGCAGCGCCACCGCGATCAGCAGCATCAGCAGCGACGCCACCTGGAAGAAGTTCTTGATGGATCGGCTATTCATCCTCGCGGCTCACCCCTCCAGAACATTCTCTCGCAATTTCGTTTGCTGTGCGGAGCCGCTTTCGGCTTCTACCGGCGAATCCCGGGCCATTGATGAAGAGTATACGATGGAGATGGCATCGCTAATTGCGGAGGGTTAATGGAGTACATCGCATACCTTCACAAGGACAAGAATTCGGACTACGGGATGAGCTTTCCCGACTTCCCCGGTTGCATCACTGCCGGTTCCAGTCTTGAGGAAGCGCGCAGTCTGGCCGCGCAGGCTCTTGCGTTTCATGTTGCCGGAATGCGGTTGGACGGAGAGGCAATTCCCAAGCCCTCCACCCTCGACGAGCTGCGAGGCGATCCGGCGATGAAGGGCGCCGTGGCTTTCCTCACCGAACTTCGCGAGCCGGAGAGAACCGTCCGCATCAACATTACCGCCCGCAAGAGTCAGATCGCGGAGATTGACCGCCGCGCCCGGGCAAAGGGCCTTTCTCGTTCCTCTTATATTGTTCAAAGCGCCCTGAAAGAGAAAGCTGCCTCGCGCTAGCCAAAAGGCCATCAAGCGAATCTCGTCGTAGAATCACCGTAAATTGTCCGTCGCCGGCTCGGGATGGATGGTCACCCGCTGCACCTCGGGGCACTCCAGCTTGAAGCGATCCTCAAGCCCGGTGATCACCAGGTGCACCTGCTGCATGGGCAAATCGTCAGGCAGGGTGCAATGGCAGGAGAGATAGATGTGATCGGCGGTGCGGCCGACCTTGATCTCGTGTACATCCACAATCTCTGGAAACAGGCAGGCCGCGGCGCGCAGCGAACGCTCGATCTTGCGGTCTTCCGCGATCATCTCTTGCGGTTGCTCGATGGTGGCCGGCTCACTTTCAATGTGAGTCAGCACGGCGTCGATCTCCGGAGCTTCGCGCAGGATCTCGGCCTCCATCGCGGTCACAAAGCCGTGCGCCACGCGCAGCGGCATTTTTTCGTCGAGTTCCAGATGCTGCTCCACGCGCAAGCGGCCGTGGTGCGACTGCACACTCAACTCATGCACGCTCACGTTGTTGCGCGCGGCCACGGCCCGCACGCGGTCGAATACGCTTTCAGCGCGGGCCTCGCGGGGCACGGTGCGGATGACCACATCGGCCCGCGGCAGCGCGCGGTGCACCGCATCGGTAGCCGACTGCACCAGTTCCCCGGTGTGCTCAAACGTGAAGCGCCGCGGAAGAGCCAGCGTGAGGTCGGCAAAATAACCGGCGCCGGCGCGCCGCACCCGGGCCTGCTCCACGGCCATCACTCCATCTACCTTTTCCACTTCCCGCACCAGTTTCCGCCGCGTCTCGGCGGGCACCTCGTCCATGAGTACGGCCACGGTCTCGCGGCCCAGGCGCAGCGTCAGGCGCAGAATCATGAGCGAAACCACGACCGCCGCGAACGGGTCAGCGTACCTGAGCCAGCCGATGCCGAAGCGCGCGCCCGCCCAACTGGCGCCCAGGCCGCACAGCACCGCCAGCGTGGCCCAGATGTCGCTGGCAAAGTGGAATGCGTCGGTGGCCAGCGCCGGCGAGCCGGTGCTCAGCGCCACCGCGCGCAGGCGTCGCGACCGCCAGTAGTCCACAGCGATCGAAAGCAACAGCACCAGCACCGGCCAAATCGAGTGGCGCAGCTCCATGGAGTGGTGGAAGATCCGATCGAGCGCTTCCCAGATAATCCACGCGCAGGAGAGGGCCATCAGGATGGCTTCACAAAACGCGGAGAGATTCTCAACTTTGCCGTGGCCGTAGGTATGGTCTTCGTCGGCGGGCTTGTCGCTTACCCGCACTGAGAAGAAAGTGAGCGCCACGGCAACCAGGTCCAGCCCGGAGTGGGCCGCGTCTGACAGCACGCCCAGCGATCCCGAAAACAGTCCCGCTGCGAGCTTCAGCACCGTCATGACCGCCGCAGCCACCATGGAGTGCTTGGCCACGCGCCGCTTGGCCGCCGAGGATTCGGCCAGGGTCATCACCGGCTCATTTAACACGGGCGAACTGGATGCGGCGCGAGTCATTGAGTTCTTAGACTACAAGCGAGCGCTTGGCCGTGTACAACCCGGCGATTCCGAATGTATAAGGTTGCCACGCGCATTCCTCATATCCGGTCGCCCGCATCAGTTCCAGCATCTCCGCGGGCGGGGGAAAACTGCCGACCGAAACGGGCAGATAGCTGTAGGGGCCGTTTTTGCCGCAGATAAGCCGCCCGATGGCCGGCAGCACGCGCCGGAAGTAGACCGCATAGGCTTTGCCCACCAGTCCGCCCGGCTCGCTGAACTCAAGAATGCCCAACTGCCCGCCCGGCTTCAGCACCCGGCTGAATTCCCGCAGGCCGGCCTCGTAGTTGGCCAGATTCCTGAATCCGAATGCCGTCACAATCAGATCGAGCGACGCGGATTTCAGCGGCAGATGAAGGGCATCGGCCTCCAGCGGGAGTGCGTACGGCTTGCCTGCGCCCACACTCGCCACGCCGAATTTGAGGGCTCCGCGGCTCAGCATCCCGCGCGCAAAGTCCGCCGCCAGAACCGGCCGCGCATGGCGGGGACGGTGTTTCAAGAGCGCCATGGTCATATCGCCGGTGCCGCAGCAGATGTCGAGAATTGCAGCGTCGGGCTCGGCGAGGATGGGCCGGAAGCGCCGCGCCGCGCGCCGCCACCAGAGCCGGTCCACATTGGCTGAGAGCACGTGATTCAGCAGGTCGTACCGCGGCGCGATGGAGTCGAACATCCGGCGCACGGCCTGCGCAGCGTCCGCTTCGTCGGTGGTGCCCAACGGTTTGGCGCCGGTTGCCGGCATGTAGTGATTTGCCTCGTACATGTTCGAGAATTTGTCGGTCGGGTCGAACGCGCCTGCCTTTCCATCCTACCTCGCAGGCCGAGAATGGTCGGTCCGGGTCTTAGCCTTGATGCGAAAAGCTACCGGCACGCTATGGTTTGATGCCGCCTTCATCCGCGCGCTGGCCAGCAGAATCCCGTTCAAATGCGGCTTCGCGAAGTCTCTCCACATCGGCAAGGTCCTGAAACCGACCCACGGCTAGCTTGTTTTGAATCAGGTGCTCGCGCGAGATGACGTGCGCCGGCGTGTTGCCGTCGAAAAGCTCCTCGACCCGGCTTTCCCACGCTTCGTCGAATGTAACGCCGGCAATTCCTTGCAGAATGTCGACCCGGCCAGGTTGGACTCCCATCTGAAAGACGGTGGTGGGCTTGTCGTTGAAGTCGGCTGGAGTCATCCCGTCGATGGGAGCGCCGAACTCCGCGAGAGCGGCGAAAACGGCCTTGCTGTTCTCCTCGTCGGCCTTGATGAAAACATCGAGGTCCTTGGTGCCTCGCGGCTCGGCGTGAACACCGACGGCGTGACCGCCGATCACAAGATACTTCACCCCTTGGGCGTTGAAGGCTGCGAGGATGTCTCTCTGATCCTTAAGCATTTTTCATATCGCCTTTCTGCATCGCGTTTCAGATAGCCTTCCAATTCGGGCGCTCGACGCGGACCAAGGTCTTATCCGCCGGCTGCTGATCAAGGTTGATCCCTTTGGAAAGATAGGCGCTCCGGACGATTTCCGCGACAGCCTCCATGCGCTCCGCGCAGGTGCGGCTCCGCCAATAGTGGTAGGTCTCCAACCGTTGTGCCTTCAGGTCCATAACCCTGCGAATTGTTTTGTCGGTGCTCATGGTTCAAATCCACACTGCTCTGCTGCTTAGACCAGGTCTGAGAATCCAGACCTGGGGCGCCCAGTTTGTAGGCCGCGATTATTGCAACAGCGTCGGCTCGTCGTCTTTGCCGTTTAGCTCTTCGGGCGGAATGATCACTGCCGCGGCTACCTTGTCTTCCGGCTCCAAATTCAGGATGCGGACGCCCTGGGTGGCGCGGCCGGCGGCGCGGATGGTCTTGGTGTCGCAACGGATGATTTTGCCGAACTGGCTGATCACCATAAGTTCAGACGTGTCGTCGACCAGTTGAATGGTGTTGACGCGGCCGATGCGCGGCGTGACCGCCATGTTTTTAACGCCCTTGCCGCCACGCGTCTGCAAGCGGTACTGCTCAACGTCAGTGCGCTTGCCAAAGCCGTTCTCGGTTACCGAGAGAATGCGGTACGCGCCCGGGCTCATGCTCCTTGGGCGTGATGGCCGTGCCGACCACGAAATCGTTCTTGGCCAGCGCAATGCCGCGCACGCCGTATGCGGGACGGCCCATGGAGCGGACATCGCACTCGTCGAAGCGGATGGCCATGCCCAGATGGGTGGCCAGGAAGACCAGTTGCGAGCCGTCGGTGATGCGCGCCGCCACCAGTTCATCGTCCTTGTCGATGCCGATGGCGATGATGCCGCGGGCCATGACGTTGGAGAAGTCCTTGAGCGGGGTCTTCTTCACGGTGCCCTTTTGCGTGGCAAAGAAGATGTACTTGCCCTCTTCTTCAAGATCGCGCACGGGCAGAATGGCGCGGACGTTTTCTCCCGGCTGCAAATCGAGCAGGCTCTGCATGGATTTGCCTTTGCCCGCCGCGCCCACGTCGGGAATCTCGTACACCTTGAGCCAGTACACGCGGCCGGCGTTGGTAAAGCAGAGCAGAAACGCGTGGGTCGAGTCCACGATGAGCTGCGAGACGAAATCCTCGTCGCGCGTCTTCATGCCCATGCGCCCCTGGCCGCCGCGGCGCTGCTGGCGATAAATCGAGATGGGCGTGCGCTTCAGGTAGCCCTGGTGGCTCACCGTGACGGCAACCTGCTCGTCGGCGATCAGGTCCTCAAGCTGCAATTCGGCGCTCTCGTCCACAATCTGGGTGCGCCGCGCGTCGCCATACCTGTCGCGAACCTCTTCGAGCTCCTTCACGATCACCGCGCGCAGCTTCGCATCGCTGGCCAGAATCGATTCGTACTCGGCGACCCGCTCCCGCACCTGCTTCAATTCGGTCAGGAGCTCGTCGATCGACAGTTGCGTCAGCCGGTAGAGTTGCAACTCGAGGATGGCGTCAATCTGCCTGAGGGTCAGGCCCTTTTCCTCGTGCGGCAGGCGCACGCGGTCGAGAGTTGATGACGATTTCGCTGCCCTTGCCCCACGCATACAGATTCTCGCGAGCCTCGGCCCTGGAACCCGACGCGCGAATGATCCTGATCACCGTGTCAAGGTTGTCGAGCGCAATCTTCAGGCCTTCCAGAATGTGCTCGCGCTCCCGGGCCTTGCGCAGAAGAAAGACCGTCCGCCGCTGCACCACATCGACGCGATGATCGATGAAGGCGCGGATGGCCTGGTCCATTCCCAGCTCCCGCGGCTGCCCGTTCAGCACCGCCAGAAAGATCATGGAGAAGCTCTCCTGCATCTGGGTGTGCTTGTAGAGCTGGTTGAGCACGATTTCAGGCTGCGCGCCGCGCTTCAGCTCGATGACGATGCGCATTCCGTCGCGGTCGCTCTCGTCGCGCACATCGCAAATGTCGTCGATGATCTTGTCGTTGGCGAGCTCGGCGATGCGCTCGATCAGCTTGGACTTGTTCACCTGGTAGGGAATCTCGGTGACGATGATCGCCTGCTTTTCCTTGGTCAGGTTTTCGAGCGCGGTTCTGGCCCGCATCAGGAAGCGGCCGCGGCCGGTCCTGTAAGCCTCGGGAATGCCGGACTTGCCGTAAAGAAAGCCGCCGGTGGGGAAGTCAGGCCCCTGCACGTGCTTGAGCACCTCGGCCAGGCCGGCGCCGGGATTCTTGACCAGCGCGATGGCCGCGTTGACCACTTCGGTCAAATTGTGCGGCGGGATGTTGGTGGCCATGCCCACCGCGATGCCGCTGGACCCGTTCACGATCAGATTGGGAATGCGCGTGGGCAGCACCGTGGGCTCGAAGGTGGACTCGTCGTAGTTGGGCGTAAAGTCCACGGTCTCCATCTCGATGTCGGCCAGCAACTCGCCGGCGATGCGCGCCATGCGGCACTCGGTGTAGCGCATGGCCGCGGGCGGATCCCCATCCACCGAACCGAAGTTTCCCTGTCCGTCCACCAGCGGATAGCGGAGCGAAAACGGCTGCGCCATGCGCACCAGCGTGTCGTAAATGGCGGAGTCGCCGTGGGGATGGTAGACGCCCATCGCCTGGCCAACCACCTTGGCGCACTTGGTGTATTTCTTGTTGTACTGCAGGCCCATCTCGCTGAGCGTGTAGAGCACGCGCCGGTGCACGGGCTTCAGACCGTCGCGAGCATCCGGCAGCGCACGCCCGATGATGACGCTCATCGAGTAGTCGAGATAGGAGCGGCGCATCTCCTCTTCAATATTGATGGGAATAAGGTTGGTGCCGCTGTTGGGAGGCGTGCCGCCGTCGAGAGGGAGCTGGGGATTCTGATCGTCTGCCATAGGGTTTTTCATAGCCCGCCGGAAGGCGGCAGAAAAGGTCCGGAAAAAGCGGGGCCGGGTCCGTGGGCTGCGCTTTTATTTTACGCGTTCGAGAGCGGCTTTAGCAAGGCGGAAGAGGTTAAATAAGTCCTTATATTGCTTTGCTTTATAGACTCAGAAGGCGGCTTGGTCAGACGCCCCCGGAAGATCATGCGGCGCGCTTGGTTTGGGCTTTGGCATTTGGTGCCTTTCCAGCCCTTTTCTTCGCTCGTTTTCCATCCTCGTCTCCGCGCAATCCGGCCAGAATGACGGGGGCTTGATTGGGAAATTCGACTTCCAGCCGGAGATCGCCGCCTCTCCGTCGCAGGTACTGGCGCAGGGTCGAAAGGTAAAGGTCGGCGCGCCTCTCGTAACGCCGGATCGTCTCCGGGCTCACCTTCAACTTCCTGGCGAGAAATGCACGGGTTCGCCTGCGGGCCTTGGCGAGCTTTTGTCGGGTAAGCTCATCCGCAAACGACTCAGGGATGCTCTGCTGATTCTCAGTATTCCCGGACATCCAGGCCCTCCCTGCCGGCTCGAAGCCGCAAAATAAAGCGCCGATGAGCTTTGAGTTGCTTATCGGCCGCGTCGCCTGTTCCTACAGCAAGCCCGGCAGGCTCAACACGCAGAACACCGCCTGCAACAGCACGATTGCCGCGCCGGCTCCCATTGCCAGCCGTCCCCGCGGACCCTCGTACGCGTCGGCGAAGACACCGCCCGCAAAGGTGACCAGAAACGGCAGCGACCACAGCCATGGACTTCCCTGCGCGCCGGTCATCACCAGCACCATCAAGACCAATGCACTGATCAGGGGAGTTGTGTTGCCGAAGTAGCGCGACCGCTTGAGTCCCAGGTAAAGCGCCAGCGCTGCGCCTGTGGCCACCGTAATTCCCGCGTTGCCGAGCGAGCTGAAGAATCGCCACGCCGGGTCCCAGGAGAACCAGAGCAGCCCCGCCGCCGAGCGGAAGACATAGCTGAATGCATCCGGCGAAAACCCGTAGCAGGCAAACAGCAGCACCAGGGCTCCCGCAACAGCCGACAACACTACAGGCAGAGCCTGGCTGCGGTGTCCTTCAGCCACCCACAGCATCAGCACCAGGCCCAGCAGCGCCACCACCGGCAGGGCGGCGATGTGCGCGGCAGCCGCCACGCCGAAAAGCACCGTCAGCAGCACCATGCGCGGACGCCACTTCCGTCTCGGCCCCTGCATGGCGTGGGCCACGCCGATGCAGGTGTAGACGCCGCCATACACTCCCAGCGCGGCCAGCACGTCGGCATTCGGCGCGACGAAAGTCTTGAGCATCGCGGGAGAAAAGCAGTAGAGCGCCAGCGCCGTGTACCCGCCCAGATTTCCATAGAGCCGGCGCGTGACCCACCAGATGCACCCGCCCAGCACACACCCCGCGAAGAGAAACGGCAGCCGCAGGAGCAGCAGGATGTGCGTCATCTGGTGGCGCAGTTCCCAGGTGCTCAGTTCGCCGTTGACCTGAACCACCTTGTCTTCAGGTTTGCGGAAGTGGTCCAGACCCCGCTCGGCAAGGAAGTTCAGGGTGAGGGGCAGGCCCGCCAGCCGGTAGGCCAGAATGCCGTCGTGAATATTTCCGCAGCTGGTAAAGTAGCCGGCTAAAGCCGATGGCCGCTCCCAGGTCTCGCGTCCGCAACGCGCATACTGGTAATCCCGGTCCGTCATAATCTGGCGCCCGGTAAGCCAGAGGCCCTGGATGAGAAAAATCGCCAACAACCCCGCCGCAATGCGCTGCGGCAGATTGAAGCGAAAGCGGCGAAGGATTCCGAACCGGTGGGTCATCTCGTCAGAGGGACAGATTCCAGTCTAAATCGCGAAGGGCGCCCGCCGCCGATCGGGTCGCACATGGTGACCAGCTCTCACTGCTTTACCGGGCGAACGCCCCGAAGCTGCACTGACCGGGCCACGCTTGCCCGCCGTGGCTTTGCCTGCATAGATCCTGTCTGAACCCTTCATTCTCTGGGCCATACGCAGGAAAGCCGCCCCGAAAGGCGGCTTTCTGTGGCAGGGCTGGGGGCGGGGGCTAGTTGAAGATGGCTCCCACGGTTTCGCTGCTGGTAGTCGGCAGTATCGTGCAAGTGTTGGGTCCCGATGCAGTTGGAGGGTTGGGGTTGGGGGTGCAATTTGAGGACCATCCGCCGAAGTTTCCGGTTCCGGTGGGCGCAGTCAGGGTCACCGGGGTATTGATGGGGTAGGTGGCCACGCAGACCGAGCCGCCAAAACCGGCAGCGGCCGAACCGGGGCCGCAATGGATCACGTTCGGGGTGCCCGTGGCTGAAGGAGCCGTTATCAGCCAACTGGTGCTGTTCAAGCCTTCGTTATAGACGGTCACCGTGGAGAGAAGAGACGATGCCTGCGAACCCTGGAAACATGACCCTGGAGTTGAAGGGGGATTGGGCAAAACCAGCGGACAACTGAAGGTTGCCGTAGCAGTCTGAATCGATCCCGTGGTTGGATCCACAGCTTCAGCAATGATGACGGCGTCTCCATCCCCGTAGGCAGTGACAATTCCGCCAGGAGCCCCTGGGTTGGCAGGGTTGTTGTTGGTGTCGACCGGGAAAATATTGGGCAAAGAGGAGATCCAGGTGACGGAGTTGGTCAGATCCCTGACGGTTGGGGCGGTCGAGAATGTTCCGATGGCCAGGAAATTCCCCGTGCCCTGAAGATTGTCGACGGTGATATTGGAGGGAATGATGATGAGCGAGAGCAGAGGCTCGGGCGCGGGCGTGAGCGTAACCGTGACCGTGGCTGTCGCCGAAACGACGCTGTTATCGGGGTTCGTGTATTCAGCCGTGATGGTGCTGGAGCCCGCACTCTGCCCCGCGGCCAGCCCGGTGGCGCTGATGGACGCAATGGTTGGAATGCTGGAAGTCCACTTGAGCTGGGCGGACTTGGTCACATCCAACTGCAGTCCGGTGCTTCCCGAGGTTCCAAGCGCAATAAACTGGCCTGTTTGACCGCTGGCTGACAGCGATTGCGCGCTTGGAGTGACGGTAAGCCCGGTGATTGGCTCGGATGTTCCGCCTATCACCGTGAAGGTCGCTGTTGCCGTGACCACGGTGTTGTTGGCATTGGTCGCGATGGCCGTGATGGTAGTGGTGCCCTGACTCAGGCCCGTAGCCAGTCCGGCAGCGTTGATAGTGGCGACCGCCGTGGTGCTCGAGCTCCAGGCGACAAGGGCGGTGAGATTCTCGGTAGCGCCTGTTGAAAGTGTTCCAATCGCGAGGAACTGGCTGGTCTGACTGGGCGATGCAACGGCCTGTGAGCCTGGAATGATGACCAGGGAGACGACCGTCCCGCCCAGGTTGCCTCCGGTTGCAGCCGCCGAAACGGTGACCGTTGCAGTGGAGGCCGTGGCTCCGGGCATGCTGGCCGTAATCGTAGTTGTGCCCGCTGACACCGCGGTGGCGAGTCCGGAAGAATTCACGGTGGCCACGGCGGGAGTGCTCGAGGTCCAGGTGGCCTGGGCTGTTACATCCGTAGAGCTCGAGGGATGGCTTCCGTGGCCGATGTTCCCGGTCGCAGTAAACTGCACAGTCTGCCCTATGTTCAGAGTCTGCGTGGTGGGAGAAATCTGGATGGAAGACACTTGCGTGTTGACGCAACTGGAAAGTGGCAGGACAAGGCAGATGAGTCCCAGCACTTTAAAGCAATCACGACCGAACATACTTAGCCCCCTTGCATCTCCGGCTGGCCACGTTTACTTCATCGGGGAGCGAAGTCCCGCATTCACTTCAAATCCCGTATAGGACCAATCATCGTCGAACCCAATGGCGGGCGAAGACATCTTTCTGTTTACGGAATCAAGTCGGTTAATAAAATGGTTCATTCAGTACGCAGGCGCCTGGCTCGTTCCCTGCCTGCAGCGCCGGTCCGGACTCATTGCTCCGATCAGGACGCGGCCTGATCGCCCCGGATCCAACCTGTTCCCGCCGGAAGGCCGCAAGACGAACATTTCCGCACTTTACTGATGCAAGTTGGTTGCCAATCCTCGCCTCATCAAAGCTCTTTAGAATCGCGCGGTCGCGTATTCTTAACTGTATGGAGGTGTAAACTCCTGTATACACATTCGCCTGCTTAGGTACTCTTGTTGACGAATCCCGGGCATCGCTCATTCGGGTTCATCCGGGGTCCCGGCCTCTGAACCGGCGCAGCCGCCTGGTGATTTCGTATCGTAGAGGGTAACTTCAGATTGAGGACCATCGCGTGACCAGCCCCGACATCATCGAACTGCTGAAGAAGCTTCGCTGGAGCGCGTCTCACTTTTGGCCTTTCCTGCATAATCTGGCCTTGCCGCTTGGAGCGTCGCTGGCTGAGTTTTACCGGCGGTGGATCAAGCGCCGCAACGCCCGCATGGCACGGAACTGGCCCGTAGCGGACGGGAAGGTCATGAGCACGAATGTAAATAAACTGACCAGGTTCTTCGGCAGCGCGCGGCGTTGCAATGCGTCTTTCACATACTCCTACAGCGTGCATGAAGGGGGCGAGGTCAATTACTTTTCCGGAGAATTTTCACGCACCTTCCCCGATGAGGACCGGGCGTGGGAGTGGCTGTGGCTGCTGAAGGGCAAGCAAATCAGGGTGCACATCAAGCCCGAGCATCCCGAGACCTCCACGGTCCTGGCTTTCGATCTGGACGCGCACTTTCCTCTTCCCGCGAGATCTCCGGCGGACTTCAACCTGTCCCCATCGGGATTCGATCCTCAATAGCGCCGCGCTGCGGATTTTGCCCCCGCCGCCGGGAACCGCTACACTTCTCCCAGCATGGCCATCGCCCGCGACAACACCCCGGAACGTCTCGTCAGCGCCGCCCGCGCTGAAGAAGAGCAGGGTTTTGAACTCAAACTCCGCCCCCGCTGGCTGGGTGAGTTCATTGGCCAATCGAAGGCCAAGGAACAGCTTTCCATCGCGCTTGAAGCCGCCAAATCCCGCGGCGAAGCCCTCGATCATGTGCTCCTCTTTGGGCCTCCGGGGCTGGGCAAGACAACCCTTGCCACCATCATTGCCAATGAGCTGGATGTGGGCTTCCAGCAAACCTCAGGCCCGGCACTCCAGATCCAGGGCGATCTTACCGCCATTCTGACCAACCTGCGCGAGCGCCAGGTGCTGTTTCTCGACGAGATCCACCGCATGCAGCCGGTGCTGGAAGAAAAGCTCTACACCGCACTGGAGGATTACAAACTCGACATCATCATCGGCCAGGGTCCCGCGGCGCGCACGCACGTGATGGAGATTCGCCCCTTCACCTTCATTGGCGCCACCACCAGGCCGGGCCTGCTTTCCTCGCCCTTGCGGTCGCGCTTCGGCATTCTGCTCCGCCTCGAGTTCTATACGGAAGAGGAACTTCGCGTCATCGTTACCCGCTCCGCGGAAGTGATGCAAATTCCCATCGACCAGGACGGCGCCGCGGAAATCGCGCTTCGCTCACGCGGCACACCGCGCATCGCCAACCGCCTGCTGCGCCGGGTGCGCGATTACGCCCAGGTGCGCGGCTCGGGCACAATCGATCGTCCCACCGCCAACGCCGCCCTCACCATGCTTGAAGTCGACGCCCACGGCTTCGACGAAATCGATCGCCGGCTTCTGCTCACCATCATCCAGAAATACGATGGAGGGCCGGTCGGACTGGGCACGCTGGCGGCAACTCTCGCCGAAGAGGAAGACGCGCTCGAAGAGGTTTACGAACCCTTCCTCATCCAGATCGGGTTTCTCGACCGCACGCCGCGAGGCCGCGTGGCAACTCGCCTTGCCTACGAACATTTCGGCCTTGCGATACCAGGCCGCCAGACACCGCTGTTTTAGAAGAATTCTGGGTGGAAAACCACGAAACCAAACCCGCTCGATTCAATAAGGAGATATCGCTATGGCACAAACCCCATCCAACATGCTCGCACTGGGAACCACCGCCCCTGACTTCTCGCTCACCGACGTAGTTAGCGGCAAGACCGTCGCCCGCGATGATTTTCGCGGCCAGAAGGCGCTGCTGGTCATGTTCATCTGCGCCCACTGCCCGTTCGTCAAGCACATCGAAAAAGAGCTAGCGAAGCTCGGCAAGGACTACGCCGGCCAGTCGCTGGGGATTGTGGCCATCAGCTCGAACGACGTCACGACTCATCCCGCCGACAGCCCCGCGGGACTCAAGCAGCAGGCTGAGACCTTCGGATTCAACTTCCCCTATCTCTACGACGAGACGCAATCGGCGGCCCATGCCTACGACGCCGCATGCACGCCCGACTTCTATCTCTTCGACGCCGGTTTCCGCCTCGTCTATCGCGGCCAGTTCGACTCCAGCCGCCCCGGCAACGGTATCCCGGTCACCGGCCAGGACCTTCGCGCCGCCATCGACACAGCGCTGGCCGGCAAGCCGGTGCCTGCCGACCAGCACCCGTCCATCGGCTGCAACATCAAATGGAAGGCGTGAAGCGAGTCAGCGGGTCGACTCAGCAGAATTGGACGACAATTCCTCCGGGGCTAAAGCGCTCATTGAAATTGCCGGCATTGTGCGGAGGTTGAAACCCCCGCCTCCCTCCGTATACCGTTTTCACGCGGCCTGCGAACTTGTGTTCTGGCATAAACGGATTTACGAAACACGCGCTATGCGCCGATCGGCGCCGAGGCCAGATTCTCAAGTAACTCGTGAATTTCAAGCAGGACCTCGTCGGGTCGCGTCGCAACCAAAGGAAATTTCAACAATCCCTGGGGCGTGAACTGCGCGCCCCGCTTGGCGTTGCGCGCCACCAGCCGCATCAGGTGCTGCGGATCCACGGTCGCATTCTCCATGAACCGTATCTGCAGCTCGCTGCGCTTGCGATCGATTTGCGCGATGCCCATGCGTTCGCATTCCAGGCGCAGCCGCGCCGCTTCAAGCAGGTACACGGTTGCGTCGGGCGGCGCGCCATAGCGGTCTTCCATCTCCGCGCGCACCTCGTCGACCGCGGCCTCGCTCGACGCTCCCGCAATTTTTTTGTAGAGCCGCAGCCGCTGATTTTCTTCCGGCACATAGCTCTCGTCGATGCGCAGCGCGATGCCCAGGCTGAGCTGCGTTGCCGGCCGCTCCTCGCTGCTTTCGCCCTTCATCTCCTTCACCGCGGCCTCCAGCATCGACGTGTACAGCTCGAATCCCACCGCCTCGATGTGCCCGCTCTGTTCGCCGCCCAGCATGTTGCCCGCGCCGCGCAGCTCCAGGTCCAGCGCCGCAATCTTGAAGCCCGCGCCCAGGTCGCTGAACTCCTTAAGCGCCGCCAGCCTTCTGCGCGCGATCTCGGTCAACTCGTTCTCCGGCGGGATGAGCAAATACGCATACGCTCTCCGGTTGGAGCGGCCCACGCGCCCGCGCAACTGGTATAACTCACTCAGCCCGTGCCGGTCCGCGCGATTGATGAGGATCGTATTCGCCAGCGGAATGTCCAGCCCGTTCTCAATGATGGTGGTGGCCACCAGCACGTCGTACTCGTGACGCATGAAGGCCAGCATCACCCGCTCCAGCTCGGTTTCGCTCATCTGCCCGTGGCCCACCGCGACGCGCGCCGCCGGCACCAGCTCCTGAATCCGCGATGCGATCTCATAGATCGATTCCACGCGGTTGTGCACAAAATAAACCTGCCCGCCGCGTTCCAGCTCCACCTCGACGGCCGAGCGTACAATCTTCTCGTCGAATCTGGCCACCACGGTCTGAATCGCCATGCGGTCCTTGGGCGGCGTCTCGATGACGCTCATGTCGCGCAGGCCGACCAGCGACATGTGCAGGGTGCGCGGAATCGGCGTGGCGCTCATGGCCAGCACGTCGATCTCTTTCCGCAACTGCTTCAGCCGCTCCTTGTGGCGCACGCCGAAGCGCTGTTCCTCGTCAACCACGAGCAGGCCGAGGTCCTGGAACTTGATGTCTTTTGAAAGCAACCGATGCGTGCCGATCAGAATGTCGACGCGGCCCATCTCCACCTGTTCCACGATCAGCTTTTGCTCCTTGGCGGTGCGGAATCGGGAAATCATCTCGATGTTGATGGGAAACTGCGCGAATCTCTTCTTGAATGTCTCGAAATGCTGAAAGCTCAAAACCGTTGTCGGCGTGAGCACCGCAACCTGCTTGCCGTCCTGCACGGCCTTGAACGCGGCGCGCATCGCGACCTCGGTTTTTCCGTAACCTACATCGCCGCACAGCAGCCGGTCCATCGGCGTGGGCGATTCCATGTCGTACTTGATGGCGCGGATCGCCGATAACTGGTCCTCTGTTTCGCTGTAGTCGAATGTGCCCTCAAACTCCCGCTGAAACTCGTTGTCCTTGGAGAAAGCCGTTCCCTGCGCCGTGGTACGCTCGGCGTATAACTTCAATAACTCGCCGGCCATATCCTGCATGGCCTTTCTAACTCGGGCCTTGGTTCTGGTCCACTGCTGCGAGCCCAGCCTGTTGAGCACCGGCGCCGGTCCCGCATCCGTCGAGCGGTATTTCTGAATCAGGTCCAATCGAGTTAGCGGCACATACAACTTCGCGGCTTCGGCAAACTCCAGAATCATGAACTCGACGGAGAGCCCATCCTGCACAATTTCCTTCAGGCCCTGATATTGCGCGATTCCGTGCTCCACGTGGACCACGTAGTCGCCGATTCCCAGGTCGCGAAAGTCGGAAACAAAGGCCGCCGTCTTCGATCGCTTGGGTTCCGGTTTGGCCGCCACGTCCGCGTCGTCTGAAAGGTCGTTGGCTCCGAACAGAATCAGATTGGCGTCGGCAAAGCTCACGCCCGCCGACAGCGGCGTTCTTACAATGACCGGCACGCGCAGGTCGCCGGCCATGTAACTCGCTTCGTCGAGAACCGTCTCGCCGCCGGGCCGCATGGCGCGGCTGCCCAGCCGGTAAGGAATCTGATATTCGCGCAGCACAGTGGCCAGCCGTTCAACGTCGCCCTGGTTCGGCGCCGCGAGCACAATTCGCGTCTCCGTCACCATCAGGTTCTTCAGTTGCTCAGTCAGCGCGGGAATCGATCCATGAAAGCGGAGCGTCGGCCGCGTGTTCAGTTCGATCTCGCCCAGCGTCGTGTCTTCATCCAGCACGTCCACCGCGCCCAGTTGATCCAGATCGAGTCCCATGTGCGATTCAAGCTGGGCCTGCAACACTTCCGGCCGCAGATAAATGTCCTCGGGCCTGATCAGCGACCCGATGCCCGAGCGCTCGTGGCGCTGTTCCACCTTGTTCCACCAGCGATCGATCTGGTTGCGCACCATCGCCGGCTCATCTACAAACAACGCGCACCGGGGCGCCAGCGAGAGCAGCGACTTTTGAGCTCCGGCCACCGCGCTGAAAAATTCCCACCCCGGAAACACGCTGACGCCGCCGGCGGCCGCGAGCTCGGCCGCCATCTCCTGGTCTTCATTCGCGCCTGGGCCCGAGCCGGCAAACTCGGCCTCATTCTCGAAGTCCAGGCGCGCACGGCTCAGCCGCCCATGCACCGCGGCCAGCAGCCTTTCCGTTACCGGAGTTTCGGTGAGCGGCAGCAGTTGCGTCTCGTCCAGGCCCGACTGCGAGCGCTGCGTCTCCGGATCGAATTTGCGAATGGTCTCGATCTCGTCGCCGAAGAACTCGATGCGCAGCGGGCGGTCGTGCTCGGGAGAATAGACGTCCAGAATTCCGCCCCGCCGCGTGAACTGTCCCGGCATCTCGACCAGGTCCATCTGCGTGTAGCCCACCGAGGCCAGATGGCCGGTGAGCACCTCCACGTCCACCTCTTCGCCGCGGCGCAGGTTCACGGCCAGCCCGGCGTAGTACTCGCGGTCAAAGAGCTTCAGCGCCGCCGACTCCACCGGCGCAATCAGAATCTCCACCGCGCCGGTCGCGAGCTTCCACAAGGCCGCGGCGCGCTGCTCCTGCACGTCAGGATGTGGAGAAAGATTCTCGAAGGGGAGTACATCGTGGGCCGGCAGGCGCACCACGCGCGCCGGGTCCACGGCGCCGGTGAGCTCGCAGCCGGCCTTGAGCATCGGCTCCAGCGCCTCGGCAGCCTTGTTGTCGGCCACCACCACGATGACCGGCTGCTTGGCCGCCCGCGCCATCAGCGGAAGATACAGCGACCGCGCCGTCGCCGTCAGTCCCGACACACGTCTCCGCCCCGCACCCAGGCTCAGATGCCTGCTTACGCGCTCAAATCCCGAGCAGTGCTCCAGCTCCGCAAAAATCTCGCGGACAAACGGGAGAATCATGTGTTGCTAGTTTAGCAGCGAAGGCGCATCGAAGTTCGCAACCAGATTTTGAAAGGTGACAGTGCTCATTTCGCAAACAAATCGCTATGCGACCCCATGCGCACCAACCGCAGAGTCTTCTCGTCCGGAAATTTGTAAATCAGCAGCAGATCCGGTTTCAGGTGGCATTCCCGATGCCCCTTCCAGTTGCCGCCCAATCCATGGTCGCGGTGGTTTTCTTCGATTGGTTTGTCATCCGCCAGCAGGCCGGCAATCTCCGGTAGTAACGTCACAATGTCCTTGTGCCGAGGGGTCGCCCTGGTGCGCTTATAGTCGCGCTTGAAGGCCGAGGTCCATTCAATGGTTCGCATTCAGCCTGGCCATCATTGCGGCAACGCTGGCAGCTTTTGAGACTTTGCCGCGCTCTCCAGCCTCCATGGCCGCCAAAGTCGTGCGGTTCGGGACCCGCACCTCAAACGGCATGGCCTTTTCGGCGGCAATTCGCGTGAGCAGAAGGCGCACCGCGTCAGAGACAGTCAGGCCCATGGAAGCCAGCGCCTGAGCCGCCCGATCCTTCACCTCGCCGTCCACCCGGATATGAACCATACTGCTCGCCATCAACCCACCTCGTGTATACATTGTATACCTAATTCACGTATGTGGGAGATTGTCCAAGAGATGACATTCCGGCGCCTCAGCATCCTCACCCGCTTCGAGTCTGGCCAGCCATGCATCCGCCTCTTCGGCTGTGGCGTGTAGGCCGGTCGTCTGGTAGTGATTCCAGGCCGCTAACAGATCCTGACGCAGTTGCTCGCGCATTTCCCGTGACCCCCTGTCGTTATCCAGTCCCCGCACAAGTACCGGGCCTCCAGGGCATGTCGCGCCGAGTCAGTGCGGCTTTCCGGGGAGCACAAAATGCTCGGCGCAGCGCGGCTCGTACGAGTCGCCGGGCATCTTGACTGGACTGTCATAGGGCGCCGGGTTTCCGTCGATGAGCCGCTGCGAGTAAAGCGCCCTGGCTCCGCAACTGCAATAGGCCATGCACTCGGTAATGCTGCCGCCGTAGGCATTCACAAGCCAGGTCAGGTTCAGCATCTCTCCAAATGGAATGGCGCGAAAGTCCAGGTCGAGCCCGGCGATCAGAACGTCGTGATTGGCATCCAGCAGGTGGCGCGTGAAAAGAAACAGCTCATCCACAAACTGTCCCTCATCGATGGCAATGCACTCCACTTTTTTCCCAATCTCCTTTTCTCTCTGGGCGATCGCTTCAAGAACTTCCCACGGGTTCTGCGATTTGAATTCCAGCGCGTCCATCCTGGCGTGACCGTTCGGATTCCGGCTCTCCACCACGCCCGGGCCGCCCTTGGTGTCGTCGCTGGGCTTGAGAACCAGCACATATTGACTGGCGTACTGACGCCGCATCCCGGCGCGGCGCAGCAGCTCCGCGGTCTTGTTGCTCCTCATCGGCCCCAGCATCACTTCCAGCTTCCCTGCCACGTTCGCGCCCTCTCAGCCCCAGGAACAGGTCTTCCGCTTCCGGATTCTCATCATATCTGGACCGAGTCCCAAATGCCGCGCGGGCAGTTCTGGAAAACCCGGCGTTCAGCGATCTCAAGAGATCCATCGCCGTGGTTGCGCTCCAGAGGGAGGGGATAGATAGAATGCGAAGAGTGCCTGCGGCATCTTCTGGAGTTCACTCGATGACCGGAAATCCGACCGAACAACCACGCATTCTCATCGTCGGCGCAGCTGGACAGGTAGGCGTGGAACTGCAACGCAGCTTTTTGGGCTTCGGTCCAATCGTTGCGGTCGATCTGGAATCCGTCGATCTTGCCGATGCCGATCAAACGCGCGCCCTGGTCCGCCGCGTCCAGCCCGATCTGATTCTGAATGCAGCCGCCTACACGGCGGTCGATCGCGCCGAATCCCAGCCCGACCTGGCCATGGCCATCAACGCCACGGCTCCGCGCATTCTTGCCGAAGAGGCTCTCCGGCTCAATGCCCTGCTGGTCCACTATTCCACCGACTATGTCTTCGATGGACAAAAGCAGCAGCCCTGGGTGGAGAGCGATGGACCCAATCCGCTGAATGTCTACGGGGCAAGCAAGCTGGCCGGCGAGCAGGCCATCGAACAAGCCGGCGGCCGCTACCTCATCTTTCGCACCAGTTGGGTCTACGGTCCGCACGGAAACAACTTTCTGCTCACCATGCTTCGCCTGGCCCGCGAACGCGACCGGCTATCGATTGTCGACGATCAGTTCGGCTCGCCAACCACATCGATCGAGCTCGCCCGGGCCACGCGCACGATTAGCGAAGGCGTTCTGGCGGGGAAATTTGGCTCGACGCAGGATTGGGCTGGTCTTTATCACATGACCTGCGCGGATTCGACCACATGGTTCGGCTTTGCCCAGGCCATCTTCGCGGGTGCTGCGACGCTGCTCCAGGTGAAGCCGCCTGAGCTCACGCCACTGGCTACCAAGGACTATCCCACTCCGGCCAGGCGTCCTCGCAACTCGGTGCTGTCAAACCAGAAACTCTACGACCGCTTTGGCGTCCGGCTGGCATCGTGGCAAGCGGCTCTTGACGACGTGCTGCAAGCGCTCAGTTCTGCGGGCCGTCAATGAAGAAACCGTGCAGACTCGTTTGATCCCGGGCCTGCACGGTCTGGTGAAGATCTAACTGAATTGGGATTGCCCTGGCGGGCTTATTCCTTGTAAAGAGCGGCGCCGGCAATCGCTCCGGCTACGACCTCAACAAGACCTCCGGCGGTTGTCATCGCCATCAGGTGTTTTGAAAAAAGGCCGGCAACCCACATGAAGCTGACGTTGGGAAGCAGCGTGCCGACAACCCAGACGGCGATGCCGGCATAGATCGCGGTCTTCACACCGGCGCCAAAGCGAGGCCGGATGGCTGCATAAATCCAGATCACCGCAATGCCGCCCGCAAGTCCAAGCAGGTTGAACCATATCCACTCGTTTGACGAAAAATCGCCGTGCCCGAGCGCCTTCATCCCATCAGCCCATCGTGGGGCCAGCAAGACGCCATCCACGAGGTAACCGAGAATATCCGCTACGATTCCGGCCACCAGGCCCGCAATGATCACACGACCGATGTTGATCTTTCCCATACTTCCTCCTTGTCAATTCACTGGAATGGAACCTAAAGAAAACAACCGCGTTCAGCACCCGCCAAACGCAAAGCTGGGGGGAATCGAGCAAGTATACGCACGGCAATAACGACCGGCAAGAGCAATTCTTACCGATGCGGGAATAAGGCGGCGCACCGCCGGAAGCGGATTCTGCAACGTCTCCGGGCGACGGGCTGGGCCTGGGCGAAAGAATTCAACTGTTTGGTTAACAGAGCGGGGCTGGCGCATCCCGCGGAGTTACCGTGCGTGGGTGAGAATTGCGCCGGCAACGGACTGCAAGGGCAGGATCTTGTCCACTCCGTTCAACTTGATGGCCTCTTTGGGCATGCCGAAGACCACGCAGGTGGCTTCATCCTGGGCGATGGTCATGGCTCCGGCCTGCTTCATCTCCAGCATTCCGCGCGCGCCATCGTCGCCCATTCCGGTCAGAATCACGCCCACAACATTCTGTCCGGCGTAGCGGGCGGCGGAACGGAACAGAACATCGACGGAGGGCCGGTGACGGCAGACCAGCGGCCCGTCCTTGATCTCAACGTAATAACGCGCGCCGCTGCGCTTGAGCAGCAGATGATGGTTGCCCGGCGCAATCAGGGCGCGTCCTCGAATGATCGTGTCGTTGGACTCGGCCTCCTTGACGGTGATGCTGCACAGGCTGTCAAGCCGGTTGGCAAAGGCGCGCGTAAACAACTCCGGCATGTGCTGCACAATCACAATGCCGGGAGTATCGGCAGGCAGCGCTTCCAGCACGGTCTTCAGCGCCTCAGTGCCGCCTGTGGATGCGCCGATGACCACCACTTTCTCAGTTGTTTCGGCCATGGCGTGGGTGGCGGGAGAAAGAATGACGTCGGCAGTGAGCTTGGCCTCGACGGTCTGGCTGGGCCTCAGAATCTGCACCCTGGCGCCGGCCGCGGCCTTGACCGCTTCGCAAAGCGCGATGCGCGAGTCTTCAAGAAACTGCTTGGTGCCCAGCCGCGGCTTGGTGACAATCTCCACCGCACCGTATTCGAGAGCCCTGAAGGTGCTCTGCGCGCCCTCTTCGGCCAGGCTGGAACAGATCACCACCGGGATCGGATGCTGGCTCATGAGCTTTTTGAGGAAGGTAAGGCCGTCCATGCGCGGCATCTCGATATCCAGGGTGATCACGTCCGGCACCTGCTCGGCGATTCGATCGGCGGCGACAAAGGGATCGCCGGCGGTGGCGATCACTTCAATCTCCGGATCGGACTCGAGCACGTCGCGCAGTGTCTGGCGCACCACGGCGGAGTCGTCCACGATCAGGACGCGAATTTTCGGTGTACTCATAAGCCGGGCCTCAATACTTCTTTTTTGATGCTTCCTTTTGCAGCCGATCCTGTGCGCGGCGAATCCGCCGGGCATTAAGGGTGTGTGGTGGGGGTGTGCATCACGAGTGCCGCTGCAGCAGCACTTCCCCGGTCTTTGTATTGAAGTGAATGTTGACGCCGCGCTTGCCTCCCAATGAAGAGGCCGTAACGCCAAAGCCTTCCTCCTCGAGCACCTTCATCGCCACCTCGCTGTTCAGCGTGCCCACCGTCGGCCACTTCGCACTGGCAGTCATCACCAGCACATCTCCGCCTCCGAACAGCTTCACTTCGATTTCGCCGCGGTTGGCGCCCAGCGCGTCGAATTGCCGGGCCAGGTCGCGAATCGCGAAGTCAACGTAACGGCAACCGGCGGAACGGGTCAAGGAGACGGCCAGTCTGGCCGGTGTACGGGGCAACATGGGATGGCAGAGAGCGCCCAGGCCCAGGCGCGGAACCCAAAAGGCGATGCCGACACAGGAGCCGAGCAAGGTTCTCAGGATGGTGGGCTCCCTGACCAGGTGCGATTCACCCGGCTGCACATAGACTTCCGGTAGTTCTTCTTCAGGCTCAGGCATCGACCCTCCTGTAGAGAGCCGGAGCGACCGGCGCCAGGGGAAGATCCATGTCGTGCAGAGTCTCGGCATGGCCGACGAACATGTAGCCTCGCGGCGCCAGGTGCCGGGAGAGCTTCTTGAGGACTTGCTCCTGCGTCGTCCGATCGAAATAGATGATCACATTGCGGCAGAAGATGGCATCCGCCTTTTCCGGGATGCCGTAGTCGGCATCCATGAAGTTCAAGCGCCGGAACTCGACCAGGCGGCGCAGCTCCGGCACCACGCGCACCCGGTTGGAGCCTGGCTCTTTGCTTCCCATCAGGTACTTTCGCCTGAGCACCGCTGGCACGGGACTGACCACATCGCTCGAATAGACGCCCATCTCGGCCTTGGCCAGCACGTCTGTGCAGATGTCCGTTGCCAATATCCTGAAGCGGAAACCGGAATGGGTTAGCCCATACTCGCTCAGCACCATGGCCAGCGTGTAAGGCTCCTCGCCCGTGGAGCAGCCGGCGCTCCAGATGAGCAGCGGCCTTCCGCCTCCGTCGCGCAAAGTCAGCTCCGGAAGCGCCTTCTCGACCAGAAAATTGAAATGCCCCGGCTCGCGAAAAAAGTCGGTCTTGTTGGTGGTCACCACGTCGATCAGGGAAACAAGCTCTTCCTTCAGCCCCTGGCGCCCGAACAGATAATTGCAGTACTGGTCATAAGAACTCAGATCGAGGGCCTTCAAACGCCGCTTGATCCGCACCTCGAGCATGGTCTTCTTGTCTGACCCGAGGCGAATGCCGGCCTGCGCATAGATCAGATCGCAGAGGCGGGTATAGTCCCGGGTTGACATATTCTCATCGTGAACGCTCATCGTGTGAACGGGGCGGGCAGGTTTTGCCCGCCCCATTCCCTCCCTTACGCCGCCACTTCCACCAACGGTTTGCCGGATTCCTGCGATTTGCCGGTTTCCAACGGCTTCCCGGATTCCTGCCCGCGAACCACGGCAAGCTCCTCGGCCGAAAAGACGCGATCGATGTCCAGGATCATGATGAACTGGGTATCGCGCTTGCCCATCCCCTTGATGAAATCCGTACGGATCTGGGTTCCGATCCTGGGCGCCGGCTCAATCTGATCCGGCTCCAGGTCGATTACCTCTTCGACCGAATCGGCAAGCGCGCCGATCACGGTGGATTCGTTGTCAAGCAACACCTCGACCACAACAATGCAGGTGTTGCGCGTGCTCTCGGTCTTCGACATCTCGAAGCAGAGCCTGAGGTCCACCACCGGCACCACGCTGCCCCGCAGGTTGATCACCCCGCTCATGAAATCGGGCGTCCTGGGGATGGCGGTGATGGTAGTCAGGTCAAGCACCTCTCTCACCTTGGCTACATCGGTCGCAAAGATCTCGTTGCCGAGTTTGAAGGTCAGATACTGCCGTGTCTCCGTGATTTCGCTAACACTCATACTGCAACTCCTTTCTCATCAAAAAGACAGGGCGCGGTTCGTTGAGCGGACCGCGCCCGACCGGTCAGTAACGCTCGAATTCCCCGTCGAGATCGTCGTGTTTGTCTTTGAGCCGGAGATTGACTCCGCCCGCCGGCTTGGCGCCGGCGTGGCCATTCGGTTTTGCCGCATTGGCCGGCGCGGCCTGAACCGGCCTGCCTGCTTTGGCGTTGGCCGGCTTGCGCGCCCGGCCGCCGTCCTCGTCGCCGGTGTGGAAGAACGACAGCGCGCTGACCAGCTGATCGGACTGGCCGGTCAGTTCCTCGGTGGTCGAGGCCATCTCTTCCGATGCGGAGGCATTCTGCTGAATCACCTGCTCCAACTGCTGCAGCGCCTTGTTGATCTGTTCGGCGCCGGTATCCTGCTCCTTGCTGGCGGCAGTGATTTCCTGCACCAGTTCGGCGGTGCGCTGGATGTCGGGCACCAGCTTGTCAAGCATCTCGCCGGACTTCTCCGACACCTTCAGGGTATTGGCAGAGAGCTGGTTGATCTCTCCGGCCGCCTTCTGGCTGCGCTCGGCGAGTTTGCGCACCTCGGCGGCCACCACGGCAAACCCCTTGCCATGTTCGCCGGCGCGCGCCGCCTCGATGGCCGCGTTGAGCGCCAGCAGGTTGGTCTGGCGCGCAATCTCCTCGATGATCGAGATCTTGTTGGCGATCTCCTTCATCGCGGCCACAGCCTCGAGCACGCTCTTGCCGCTCTCCTGCGCGTCCTTGGCGCTCTTGTTGGCGATCTTGTCGGTCTGCTGCGCGTTGTCGGCGTTCTGCTTGATGTTGCTCACCATCTCTTCCATCGACGACGAGGCCTCTTCAGCCGCCGCCGCCTGCGCGCTGGCGCCCTTCGACACCTGGATCGAAGCCGTCGAGATGGACTGGCTGGCAGCCGACACCTCACCGGCAATCGAACGGATATCGGAGACCGTCTGCGTAAGCCCGCTTACCATGGCCGTCAGCGCCTGCATCAGCTTGTCCTGCGGCGAGCGCTCCCGGATGGTCACCGTAAGGTTGCCGTTGGAGATCTCTTCGGCGGCCGCGGTGATGTCGTTCATGGCCACGATCAAAGTGTTCAGGTTGTTCTTGATGTTGTTGAAGTCGCCGTTGTAGGTGTCGGTGATCTGCGCGGGCACGTCGCCCTTGGAGATCAGGTCCACATACCGCGCGGCTACGTTCAACGGGCCGATAACCGCGTCCAGCGTGTCGTCTACGCCTTGCACAATCTTGCGATAGTCGCCCTGGTGCTTGCCGGCATCGGCGCGGGTGGCCAGTTTGCCGTCCACCGCCGCCTTGACCAGTGCTCCGGCATCGGCGACCAGCGCATTGACGGCGTCGATGCAGGTGTTGAGGTTGTTCTTGATGGTGTTGAAGTCGCCGTTGTAGGTTTCGGTGATCTTGGCGGGAATGTCGCCCCGGCTGATCCGATCCACGTAATTGGCGGCCACATTCAACGGGCCGATGACCGCGTCCAGCGTGTCGTCTACGCCTTGCACAATCTTGCGATAGTCGCCCTGGTGCTTGCTGGCGTCGGCGCGGGTGGCCAGTTTGCCGTCCACCGCCGCTTTTACCAGCATGCCGGCATCCGAAACCAGCGCGTTGACGGCGTCGATGCAGGTGTTCAGGTTATTCTTCAGGGTGTTGAAGTCGCCGTTATACGTGTCGGTGATCCTGGCGGGAATGTCGCCCCGGCTGATCCGATCTACATAGTTGGCAGCCACGTTCAGGGGGCCGATGACGGCGTCCAGAATGTCGTTGACGCCGCGCACGATGTTGGCATAAGCGCCCTGGAACTGATCGTGCTTTCCGCGCTCGGAGAGCAGGCCGTCAGTCGAAGCCTCGGTCAGCCGCGCCAGTTCCTTTTGCAGGCCCTGCAGAACCAGAGCAACATTGTTGATGGCCTGCTTCATCTTTTCGTGATCGCCCTTGTAGGTCTGGGCGATCAATTCGTCGATCTTGCCGTTGGAAACCTGAATCAGGATGCGATTGCCCTCGCCGATGGGGAGAAGAATTGCATCGAGCATGGTGTTGACGCCGCGCACAATCTCGGCATACGCGCCCTGGAACTGTTCCGGCTTGCCGCGATCGCTGAGCTGCCCCTCCTTCGAGGCGTCGGTCAACCGCACCAACTCCTTTTGCAGACCCTGGAGAACCTGGGCAACATTGTTAATGGCCTGCTTCATCTTCTCGTGATCGCCCTTGTAGGTCTGGGCGATCAATTCGTCGATTTTGCCGTTCGATACCTGGGCAAGAATGCGGTTGCCTTCGCCGATAGGCAGCAGAATCGCATCGAGCATGGTGTTGACGCCGCGCACGATCTCGGCATACGCGCCCTGGAACTGTTCCGGCTTGCCGCGATCGCTGAGCTGACCTTCCTTCGAGGCGTCGGTCAACCGCACCAACTCTTTTTGCAGGCCCTGGAGAACCTGGGCAACATTGTTGATGGCCTGCTTCATCTTCTCGTGATCGCCCTTGTAGGTGTGGGCGATGAGCTCGTCGATTTTGCCGTTCGATACCTGGGCAAGAATGCGGTTGCCTTCGCCGATGGGCAGCAGGATCGCATCCAGCATGGTGTTGACGCCGCGCACGATCTCCGCATAAGCGCCCTGGAACTGCTCCGGCTTGCCGCGATCGCTGAGCTGCCCCTCCTTCGAGGCTTCGATCAAGCGCCCCATTTCTTTCTGCAGGGCCTGCAGGACGGTGGCCACGTTGTTGACGGCCACTTTCATCTTTTCGTGATCGCCTTTGTAGATCTGGCTGATCAGCTCGTCGATCTTGCCCGAGGAAATCTGGGCCAGAACGCGGTTGCCTTCGCCGATGGGCAGCAGGATCGCGTCCAGCATTTCGTTGACGCCCTGAATCATCTCGCGATGAACGCCGTTGAACAGGGTTGCCTTGCCGCGCTCGGAGAGGCGGCCTTCCTTGGACGCGTCCACCAGGCGCATGATCTCATCCAACACCAGCGTCGAATCGTCTTCAACGACTCGTTTGGAGGCGCCGGAACGATCCTTAACCCCATGTCCGTTTCCGCCATGACCGTTCCCGGCGCCTTGCGCCTTCCGGTCTTCACTTACCATTGTTGTCGCCATGAAACTCGGTCCTCTCTCGGCTGGACTGCGCTCTCTCCCATCCGTTCCTCCGTTGGCCGGCAGATGCGGTGCGGAAGCTCAAGCGAGACCAGCAGGTTGAATCGTTATTTGACAGGCACTGACGTTTTTCGCCCCAGCACCGACGAATCTTCAGATGGCATTCAAGGGCGTGCCGCTTTTTTGCCGCGCGCCGCCGCCGCCGGGCGTCCCCGGGAGCGATGCAGCGTTGCCCGCACCGCGTCCTGCGCCAGCCGCTCGGGATCGAGAATGAGCGCCACCGTGCCGTTGCCCAGAATGGTGGCCCCGGAGACAACATGGACGTGCCGGTAGAAGCGGCCCAGGTTCTTGATCACGGTCTGGCAGTTGCCCAGCACCTGGTCCACCACAAACCCGTAGCGGCCCTCCTCGGTTTCGACCACCATGATCTGTTCGATCGCGGGGGGCTCGGTGCGGATGTCGAAGTGCTGGCGCAGGCGGATGTAGGGGATGAGCTCTCCGCGCACGTTGGCCACATGCTTGCCGTTGGCGCGCTCGATATCCTCGCGCGTCAGTTCGATGCATTCCAGGGTGTTGGCCAGCGGCAACACAAAGAAGGCCTCGCCGATGCTCACCAGCAGGCCGTCGATAATGGCCAGCGTCAAGGGCAGGCGCAGCGTCACCTGGGTTCCCTCGCCCGCCTTGCTGGCCACGTCGATGCTGCCCCGCAAACTGTCGACCCGCTGCCGAACCACGTCCATCCCCACGCCGCGGCCGGAGACGTCGGTGACTGTCTTGGCGGTCGAGAAGCCGGGCTGGAAGAGCAGGGCGAAGGTTTCGGCCTCGGTGAGCGAGGCGCCGGCCTCCACCAGGCCTCTTTCAACGGCGCGGCCGCGCACCGCCTCCGCGTCGATGCCGCCGCCATCGTCCGAGACCCCGATCAGCACGCTGGCGCCGGAGTGCCGCGCAGAAAGGTGAATGGTCGCGGTGGACCGCTTGCCGCGGGCAATGCGCGTCGAGGCCGGCTCAATGCCGTGGTCCATGCTGTTGCGGATCAGGTGCATCAGCGGATCGCCCAACTGATCAATTACGGTTTTATCCAGCTCCGTATCCGCGCCTTCCATGGTGAGCTCGACATCCTTGCCCAGGTCGCGGGCCAGGTCGTGGACCAGGCGCCGGAATTTCTCGAAGGTGGCTCGAATCGGCAACATGCGGATGTTCATCGAGTTTTCGCGCAACGATGAGGTCAGCCGCTCGATCTCTTCAGAGACCGCAGCCACATCGGGATCGTCGCCACGGGCGGCAAGCTCGCTGAGCCGGGCCTGCACGGTAACCAGCTCGCCCACCAGGTCGACAAACTGGTCCAGCTTGGCGGCAGGCACGCGCAGACTGGCCGCATTGTCGGCCTTGTCGTAGGTGCGGCGGCCAACCGAGCCGGCGCGCTGCTCTTCAAGCCCCTGGGCGGTCAGGTCGGCCGCGGACGGCCCCGCCTGCGAAGAGGTTTGCTGAGCGCTCGAGTCCGGCTCGATGGTCAGTTCGCAACTGTCCTCGACGAAGATGAAAACGTCGCGGATGGCGTCGCGGCCGGCGGACGTCGCCAGCACCATCTCCCACATCACATAGCAGCGCTCCGGATCGAGCTCGCCAAGGGGCGGAACCCCGGCCATGCCGGCCCTGGCCGAGAGGCCTCCCAGCTGCCGCAACTCGCGCAGCAGCAGAAACGGATTGGCGCCGTTCAGCATGAAGTCAGGGCCCGGAGAGAAGCGCACGCTCCACTCGCATACCTGGCCGCCGGCAGGAGCCGCGGAGGCAGTTGCTTTTGGTCCGCAGGCCTGGCTCTCCGCGATTCCGGCCAGTTGCCGCACCTTGGTCAGAATTTCGGCACAGACCGCGGGGTCGGCGGACGGCGCACCCGTGCCCTCCTCGATCATGGCCCGGATCTGGTCCATGGCCGCGAGCGTCAGATCGATCAACTCGGAGTTGATCTGGAGCCGCCCGTTGCGGACCTGGTCGAAAGCGGTCTCAAGGTTGTGGGTAAAGGCGGCCAGCTCCTCAAAGCCGAACATGGCCCCCGAGCCCTTGATGGTGTGCAAGGCACGGAAGACTCGTCCCACCAGTTCCGGATCGGCGCGGTTCTCGTTCAGTTCCAGCAGCGCGGACTCAAGATCGACGAGAATCTCGCGCGCTTCCTCGCGAAAACTCTGTTTGAACTGGTCGGCGTTGCCCGCGGATGGCTGATACATGGACCGTCGCATCTCCCGGCTTAAACAGGAACCGGAAACCTCTCAAAACCCGCATCCTTCAAAGTGGTGGAGACCGGCTCCGGCAACTGCCCGGCGAGCGTGAATCCCACGCCCAACGATTTCGCCTCGCGCGCGGCCGCCCAAAGCAACTGGACGGCGGTTACATCCAGATCGGCGCAGCGATCGAGCGAAACGCGCACCGCATGGCCCGAGGTGAGCGCGTCAAGAAGAATGGTCTTCAATTCCGCCGCGTAAGCGATGTCGATCACGCCCTCAAGGCAAATCACGCTCGACTCTTCACGTTGCTCCAGAATGATTCCCACACCTGACCCCCACGTGCGCTGCAGTTCAGGTTCTGCCCGGCACGGTCATGGAGGAGCGTTCCGGCCTGGTGAGCCCGGGCCTTGAGAGCACCCGGCCGGCGAGACCGTCCGCAGCCAGTCTTCGATTGGAACCTTGGGATTGCGCTTCGAACCATTGCCCGAACGCTTTTGGGCCAGCGAACGCGGTCTATGCCCACACCCTATGTAATCGGCACTGATGGAGCAATTCATCGGTAGAGTTTGGTGCAACTCCGGTTAGATTTCTCTAAGTAGGATTGGACTTATCCGCCGTCTCGCGCGGATTGGCGGAGGACCCTTAACCAGCCCTAGAACAGCTCGATGGCCGGGCGGCCGTGGTCCGCGCCGGCCGCCCCCCCCGACACAGCGAGGTGGGTAACGGTCTGACTGGCCATCCGGTATTGGTCGAGGTGAGCGGCGAGCAGTTTCGTGAAGGTGAGATCCAACTGCCCGTCCCAGCATGGATCTTCAAGCTGGCTGGTCAACATCAGCATGTGATTGCGCATCTCCACCAGCGCTACCTGCACATGCTCCATTCTCTGCCGCATCACATCCTGGAACTGAATGTGGCCCAGCGCCTCCGAGAGCCGGTTAATGCTCTCCTCGTAGCTCGCATCCACTTCGGAGATGACTTCGAGCAGCATTTCGCCGTTCCTGCTGAACTCCTGCTGCATCTCGCTCAGCCCGGCAATCAGGTTGTGCATCCCGGTGTTCGACTCGTACTGCTCCAGGGAGGCTCTGGCGTCGGCCATCTCGGTGTCCACTCGCTTGCAGGTCGAGCTGATCTTGGTGCCGATGTCGGCGGCGGCCCTGGTGGACAGTACGGAGAGCTTTCTCACTTCAATGGCCACCACGCCAAAGCCGCGCCCCGCGGCTCCGGCTCGCGCCGCCTCGATCTCGGCGTTCAAGGCCAGCAAACTGGTCTGCTGGGCAATCGAAGTGATGACCTTGATGAGCGGAGCGAGGGCGCGCACCTCGGCGGCCAGACCTTCGATGCGCTCGAAGTTGGAATGCATCTCGGTGTTCTGTTCCTCTAGTTGCATCTCCAGCGCGGCGATGATCTCGCGGTTGGTTTCAACGCGCTGGTGGGTGCTTTCGGTCAGCGCCTTGCCGCTCTGAATGGAGCGGCTGATATGGGCCCGCTTTTCGCTGGCCTGGGCATTCAGCAGGCCGATCTGCTCGATCACCTTCATGACCTCGCGCTCGGATTCGGCCAGCGAGTCGCCGATTTGGCCATGCATCACGTCAAAGTACGGCCTGGAGTCTCCGATCTCGGCCTGGAGAGCATCGCGGGACGAGAGCAAATGCGAGATCTGGCTGAAGTTCAAACTGCCGAAGGCCCACATGTCGGCTACGGCGCGGCGGGCCTCGGCAAAGTGACTCAGCTTGTAGATCACGCCCGGCACAATCACGAACACAAGCAGGAACTCGGCAAATCGGAGACGGTAAGGATCCAGATCGCGCCCCATTGAATGGGACAGAAAAAGCCAGAACAGCGCCAGCAACGCGGATCGGATGAGGAGCTCGAGCAGCAGGCGTCTGCGAATCTTGCGGAGGCGCAGTTGGCGATCCAGCCCGCTCTCATCCGTTTCATTCTCAATGAAACCCGGATGACCGGAAGAAAGTGTCTCGCGAAGTTTCATGGTCGCTGTCGCCATGGGCTTATGCTCCCGGCAGTACCTTCCTGATCACCGCGATCAGGTCATTGCCCGACACCGGCTTGACCAGCCATCCGGTAGCTCCCGCGCGCTTGCCCTCGTCGCGCTTGGCGGCCTCGCTTTCGGTGGTCAGCGTGAGGATGGGAACAAAACGAAGGCCGGGCAGAGCGCGCACATTCCTGATCAGCTCCATTCCGCCCATGACCGGCATATTGATGTCGGTGAGAATCAGATTGGGCTTGACTCCCGATTGCAGTTTTTTGAGCGCATCCTGGCCGTTGTTGGCGGTCTCCACCTGAAAGCCGCTCATGGCCAGGGTGGTCTTGAGACTCATCACCATGGTGACCGAGTCATCGACGACGAGAACTGTCATTGCCATGCGAGCTCCTCGCGGTTCAGATTGCGGCGCGGCCTTCCACCAGGCTCGCAATACCGCGTTCCGAACCACCGGATTGAGCGGTATTGGCAGCCCTGCCGTCTGCCTGGGCCATGAGTATAGATAGCTCATCGGCTGCATTTGCCCGATAATTAGCCGTGGCTCGCCGCTCCCGCATTTCCGGCTCAAGCGGCGGCGGTGATTTCGAATCTCAACAATATTTGCGGCCGCCATCCGTCTAGGGGAGTGGATGGATGGCCATGAGCGCGACCTCGATGATGGAGCAGGATCGACAAATCGCCGAAGTCATCGCGGAGCAACAGCCGCGGCTGCGCAGTTTCATCCGCAGGCGGGTGCCGAATGAAGAAGATGTGGAAGACCTCCTCCAGGAGGTTTTTTACGAACTGGTTGAAGCCCATCGCCTGCTGACGCCAATTGACTATGTGACCGGCTGGCTTTTCCAGGTGGCGCGCAATCGCATCACCGACCTTTTCCGCAAGAAGAGGCCGGAGAGTTTCACCGGCGCAGCAGCCGGGGAGGAAGACGGCGAGCCGCCGGGCATCGAAGACCTGTTGCCGTCGCCCGATGCCGGACCGGAAGCGCTTTACGCGCGCAAGGTGCTTCTCAAGGAGCTGGAAACCGCGCTCGGAGAACTGCCCGGCGAGCAGCGTGAAGCATTCGTGGCCCACGAAATAGAGGGGCGGAGCTTCAAGGAGCTATCGGCGGAAACAGGAGTGAGCGTTAACACCTTGCTCTCGCGCAAGCACTATGCCGTGCTCCATCTTCGCCGGCGGCTGCAGAGCATCTACGACGAGTTTTTGAGGAAATGAGGAAAACAAAATGAGAAAGAAATGGATCTTCTTTGTGGCCCCGCCGGCAATCGCGATTCTCATCGCGATCTGCGGTGAAGTGGTGATGCAATTGTGGAACTGGCTGCTTCCGGCGCTGTTCGGATGGCACCCGATCAACTTCTGGCAGGCCCTGGGACTGCTGGTTCTGTGCCGGATTCTGTTCGGGAGCTTTGGCGGCGGACATGGCTATGACCGCTCCAGATCGCGGCGGGTATCGGCCGAGTTGTGGGAGCGGATGACGCCCGAAGAGCGCGAGAAGTTCCGCCACGGTTCGCGCGCAGGTTGCGGAGGCTTCGCAGCGCCGGCCGGCGAAAGCAAAGAACCGGCCTGACGGCGCCGATTTCCGGCGTATCACTTGAAAGCCGGAAGCAGCACTGCCGGATGCACATTCATCCGGGCGGCCTGGGGCGCAGTCAGAAGCCCCAGGCCGCGGATGTTTGCGGGAGGTTGAAACCTTTGCATGCGCGGAGGCATAGCCTGGGGGATCAACTTGATGCCAATGAATTGGTGAATGGTGGAGGCGGCGGGAGTCGAACCCGTCATCAGCACTGAAAACACTCAAGTTACTGATACTGAGAATGCCTGAAATTTGCAGAATTCCACGATTGCCAGGTTTGCGTACAAATCGCGTACAAAGATTTTCAGGAACTCCCAGAATCCCAGCAGTTGCATCTTCCGATCCATTCCTCGGACGATCTGAAGTATTCTCTGACCTTTATACATCAGTTCCGTCTGCAATGGCCGGGAATGGGCGATTCTTCATTTGTATCTGCCGGCGAGACTCACTTGCTCGATGACTTCCTGTTCGTTCTTGAGGGTAAGCGCCGTCGGCCACAGTTGGCGGGATAGACAACCAGATTGTCGTCAATGCCCACAACGCTCGGGAATAGGAGACCGGCTCAGCCGCCGCCTTCCAGGATGCTGCGCCATTCCGAGTCGCACCTGCAAGCCTCTGAGCATCGGTTCAATCGAGCCTCTTTCAAGAGAATTCTGGCCTTTTCCTATAAGTTCGCATGGTCGAAAAAAGGGTAGGCCTTGACTTTTTGTGGCTAACGCGGCCATGATAATTACCACGGCCACGATAGTTAACGCGGCCAAGGTAAAGCCATGGCCTCTCCGCTTTCCAATCCGAACTCTCAGGGCGCGCGCAGCGAGCGCGACTACCTCGATCTACTCGCCGGTCTCTTTCGCCAACACGGCTGGCGTGTGAAAAAGGGGCCTAAGTTTGCCGACAAGGAAGTGGATCTGGTCGTCGCACGCGACAACCACCGATACATCATAGAACTCAAGGCCGCCTCCGAAGGCCGCCCGGACCGCCTCGTGCCCTTGCTCTCGCAGGCCATCCTGCAAGTCCGGGCCTATGCCCAGGCATTCCCTGAATCTGCAGTGCCGCTCGCCGTCGTCGCCGCTCCTGTAATCTCTTCGAGCGCTGCGAATAGCCTGGTCAGTTTTCTCTCCCATTTTGCGCCCGACGTCGCCATCGGCATCCTCGACCGCGAAGGCTTCCGGCATTTCGTCGGGCCCGGACTCGAAAAGCTCAATGCCGCACCTCCCCGCCGGGCGCACCGGCAGAAGCTCCCTCCTCCCGAGTCGGCGTATCTTTTCTCCGATCTCAGCCAGTGGATGCTCAAGGTCCTGCTCGCGCCCCTGCTCCCCGAAGATCTTCTTCGCGCGCCGCGGAGGGAATACCGCAACGCTTCGGAGCTTGCGGCCGCAGCCGAGGTCTCGGTGATGAGCGCCTTCCGTTTCGTGCGCCAGTTGCGGCAGGAGGGATTTCTCGACCGGAACGATGAACCGTTGCGCCTGGTGCGCCGCGAAGAGCTATTGCGCCGCTGGCAGGCCGCCCATCTGCGCGGCGCGCCCGAGCTTCCCCTGCGCTGGATCATTCCGCGCAAGAGCGAGCGCCCACTGCTGGCGGCACTCTACGCCTATAACGCCGAGCCCAACGTAAAGGCCGAACCGGCGCCTCGAGCCTGTATCGGACTGTTTGCCGCAGCCGAATCTCTGGGATTCGGCTTCGTGCACGGTGTACCGCCGTACTTCTATCTCGAAAGCCTGGACCGGGAGGTCCTCAGCCGGATGGGGCTCTCGCCCGAGGGCGCCGAACAAAGACCGGACGTTTATGTGCGCATTCCCGCGTTCCGGGAGTCGGTCTTCCGCGCCGCAGTCGTCCGCAACGGCGTTCCGGTCGCCGACATCCTGCAGGTTTGGCTGGACGTGAGCTCCCATCCGGCACGCGGCGAGGCACAGGCCGAAGAGATCCGCCACCGCGTCCTTGTGCCGATCTTCGAGGAGAAACCGTAATGGCCGTCCAATCGGATGTCGAGTATTTCGCCCGCCTGGTCGACGCCCTCGAACCGTGGCTAGATCAGGTCGTCATCATCGGTGGTTGGGCACACCGCCTCTACCGCCTGCACCCTCTCGCGCAACCGCTCGAATACGAGCCTCTCGGAACCTTCGATACCGACATCGCTGTCCCTCTCGATCTGCCCGCTACCGGCGGGCAGATTCGCGCGCGGCTGCTCGAAAGGAACTTCCGTGAAGAGCTGATGGGCGATATGCAGCCGCCGGCTGCGCACTACCGCGTCGAGAGCGGAGACAACAGCTTTTACGCGGAGTTTCTGACGCCGCTTGAGGGCAGCGCAGTCAAGCGCGGAGGCAGGCGTGACGTAACGGCACGTGTCTCCGGCGTCTCAGTCCAGAAGCTCCGTCACCTCGAGCTGTTGCTCCAAAATCCCTGGAACGTGATGATCGCCCCGGCCACGGGCTATCCGACGCCCTGCGTTCGACGCATCCTTGTTCCCAACGCGGCGGCATTCTTGGTGCAAAAGATTCTGATTCACGAAAAGCGTGATCGCGACAGGCGCGCCAAGGACATTCTTTATATCCACGACACGATCGAGACCTTTGGCGGCAATCTCGCCGCGATTCGCGAGCAGTGGCAAACAAACGTTCAGCCTGCGCTGCACGCGAAGGCGGCACGTGTGGTCGAGCGTGCCACGGAGGAGTATTTTCGCGAAGTCAATGACACGATCCGCGAGGCCGCGCGCATCGCCACAGGCCGGAGCCTGACGCCGGAAATGGTGCGGGAACTCTGCGCGTTTGGGTGGCAGCAGATTTTTGCGTGAGAAAGCCGCTCGGTCCGATGCGAGGCGACGGCAGGACCATAAAGGACGGATAAACTGAGATGAGGGAGTACAAGTTTCTCTTCGACAATGACAGCCAAGCGGCAGCGAAATTCTTTCCGGAGAAGCGCGTTATCACGCTCGCTCAGGCCAAGGTCTCTACCGCCGCTTCCGATGCTGAGATCGTCGCGCGGGCGCGGGAACTCGGAGCCATCATCGTCACCGCGAACGGCGAAGACTATGAGAAGGAGATCAAACGGTTTCTTCAGAAGTCTCAACGGAACGATTGCTACGACCTGTTTGGGCTCGTAGTAATCCCCAATCCAGCTGCAATCCAGGAAAGGGTACTGCCTGGGCTGGCGGCGAAACTGCGATTCAAAGGGAAGGCCATTTCATGGGACGATGTATGGCGCGAGAACTATCTCGTGCGGGTACATTCTGACTCCAGGGTGGATTTACGAGAGCTCGGACGCTGCTTCTATTGCAAAAAGCTCGCGTCTGCATAGATATGGCTCCACGGAACGGGACAATGGACTGAAACGGCGTGATCGTATGTCAAACCAATTCACCTGGTACGAAGGACGAGGCATCTACGAGGGTCGCGGAACGATTTGGTCGGAAACTCTGAAGTCTCCGATCACCGGACGATTCCGCGTTACATGGAGTGACAAAGGCGGATGCCGAATTGAATGTTTCGGGACCAGCCTGAGCCTGCCCCAGTCGCTTGTCATTTTTCAGGATTTTAGTGAGTTCCGCGATCTTGAAATCCAATGCGAAGGAGCATTGTTCCGAGCGGCGCGCTGCTATCGAGTGAATGCGGTTGAAAGCGCCAATGCAGAGAGCGAGCAAGTAGATCTCTCCTTAACGACACTGGAAGCTGAGTATATTGTTTCGCCCGAGCGACCGCGCTTTTGGGCCGTTTCGCTGGTCAACTTTGTTGCGGAGATTCTGCCATTTCGTGACAGTGCCGCCCCGCATCCGCTTCGCAGTGGGCGTGAGCCGCTCGATACTGATCGCACCGCACCGAGGTGGATACCACTCAGCTTCAATGGCGACGCAGCATTTATTGAGCAACTGCCCGACTACAACCAGCGAGTTCAAGCTCTGAAAGATGGGACAGAGACTGTCTCAACGACTGCGATTTTTGCAGGTTCGATCCCAAACTCTGCGGGAGTTGATATTGAAGCGACAAAAGACTGGCTGCCGACTGCGGCTACGGATGCGCTCTCACTTGCGACAGGCATATCAGTCGGCGTTGGGCTTATAGAACTGAGGGATGAAAATGGAGCCCTTAATCGCCGCATTCACATTCCATTTCAGAACAAGAACTTCAAACCGAATCACAGTTTCATCACCGACCCGGCACACGCAAGAACTAGTCGATCGGCGGTCGGTATGCTCGCACAGAATGCCATTGAAGGCAGCGCCGAAACGAAAAAGCGATTCCGTCTTCTGGTTTCCGCAATCGAAGAAGCACAAGACGCCATCGAGACGCCGGACCACGCATACACCTATATCGTCCGTGCACTCGATGGGATGGCAAATATCCACAGTGTCAACCGGACGCGATTGGCTGATTCGTTGCCTGCTACTTGCGCACAAACCACGCGCCAGACTCTCTACGAGGCCAGAGACAAACTGAAAAAAGAAGAACGAGCTTACCGACAGTCCGGCGATACGGCAGTTGCGGACATCTTGGAGAGGATCGCGAGCAGAGCCGAACAAGCAGACGCGATCGACGATTCTTTTGGAGTTTCGCTGACAAAGCTGCTTGGGATTTATGACCTCCGCGACGAGGATGCTATGAGGGATTTCTATAGCAAGTCACCTCGTCCTGACGGGCGCAGTTGGGTCCAGACCCTAAATCGCTACCGGTCCGGTGTGATTCACCGTGGCTACCTGAATTATGGCGTAGAGGCGGAGATTCTCGATGTTCTCTGGTATACCCGCCATCTGATCGACATCGCTGCCCGCATTGGCATGAAAGAAGTGGCATACGCTGGAACATATGATCCGTTCAACCTGTCAGCGACTCAACAAGCAGACCTCGATTGGATCAAAAACGACGTTCAGGTGAAACAGTTCGGATTCAATGGGATGAATCCGAAACCATTTAAGCTCATTGGTTTCGAATCCATTATCGGTTCTGCATAGAAGACTCAGAGACAGCAAGGAACGCCAATGCGTCTACAGTCTACAACCCGGCCAATGTTCATAGCCTCTTCCGCATGCAAGGGCGCTATTTTCTTATGCAAATACGTCATGCTTCCGTTGATCAGTGATTCTTCTACTCCCAAGCCACTCTTGGAGCTTGATCAGGACGTTCATTCACGTGCGTAATCGCCACCTGCAGTCGCGGAAAGGCGGGTGCCAAGAATGTTCTAAGCGATGTTTGTATCTCTGCCCGCAGTTGACCAACGGCTTCGGGGGCGACTACAAACTGCTCTGGAGGCTTCCATCGTATGAATAACAGTCTTCGATAGTTGTCGGGCACCGCATCCGCATAGAGCTGTCCGAGCGCTTTTCTCGTATGCTCTAACAACTTCAAGATCAAGCCACGTCGACCGTTTGCGATGATTCCATTTTCTCCGTCCACGCGGAATGGACCGCCGCCTTGAGTAACCATTACCGACATGCCATTGGAAACCCGTGCGAGTATTCTGCGACCACCAGGCAATGAATGAATGCGATGACTGGGGCGTTTCCAATTCGGCAAATCGTCTACCAAAACAACGACAGCCCTTTCCTGCTCCGGACTTAGATCCGACAAAGGGTCATCTAGGTCCACCATATCGGCCGTGAAATTGTATCGTCCAGCGTCCACAGATCGATTGTGATTCCAGCGCAGAAACGCAACCTTTGTTAAAGCCACCGGTTCACGAAGGTTCTTCGCCTCTGTCACGCAGAGAAGTTCTCCAGAACGTGACCGCAGATCAGTGTGAATTTCCTCGTCATCTCGAACGAAGTGTATCTCAGTATGTCCCAGAGCATTGAGATACTGCGCCGCCAGCATCTCCGCAAGAAAGTCGTCCATTACGTCGTCAAACCGTATGGAAGCCGGAGAAAGTAGTGCAGAAGCCTTGATGCACAACTCTGCCTCATCCGCCAGTGCAACTCGGCTGCGATGGATGAGATCGTTCCAAATGGCCAAGTTCTGATGGTTGCTTTCAAGCTGCTGCAGAAGGAGGCAAGACCGCCAGTTGTCACGCTGGGCCCAAATTCGCAGGATGTCTCCGAATGCCCACTCAATGTGGATATTCCCCTCCAACCCGAGATGGTGGATCGCATCTTCTATAGACATAACAGTGAGTTCCTTGAAAACTGGTATTCGCCTCTACGCAGCTTGATGCGTATTGTTTAGGCGCGATTATACAGGCCGCCACCCAAAAGCGCCGTCCAAAGCTTGCAATGCATTTTGTCCTCTTGGTTTCCTTGCACGAAGACCAACTGAAAGCGTCGAGCTTGTTCCGGATAAAGCCCTGCTTCAAGCAGCGCATTCGCACATCGTTCGCACACCTGTCAGACTTCGGGGCTATTAAAGTTCTATCGCAGCAACCGCGCCTTCCGGTTGCGACATTTTGTCGCACGTCGACGATGCATCATTCCTTAAAATGAGAGTTGATTCTGCGTCGATACATTCCTGGGTATTCGACGCGACTCCAGCGAACGATGAGAGTTTCCGTAACGAATCGGCAGCCCTTTATGGAGCGCGATCTGCGCGGACCAGTGAGCTTGCGCCTCGCTCGTTTTGCCCTGGCTTCAGAAACTGCGCTACGGAATTCTCGCCGGCGAATGCATCCTGATTGCGATTGCGTTTGTATTTACCCGGGCTGAGCTGCGTCTCGTCTTCGTCGGCATACCACTCGCCTGTGCTCTGGTCTCGAATCTCTTCCTTGGCTCTCTCGCGACGGTGATCGGAGCCAGGCGCGCTCTCGGAAGCGTGCTCGTTCTCGATGTGATTTTGCTCACAGCGCTGCTGGCCTTTTCCGGAGGGCGGCGAATCCCTTCAGCTTGCTTTATCTCGTGCAGATCACGCTTTCCGCCGTTGTGCTGAGCCGAATGTGGACCTGGTCTCTCGGGGTTCTCTCGATCCTGGGATTCGGATTTCTCTTCTTCTACCACCTGCCGCTATTAATTTTTGAAGGTCATCACGCAGGTGGCAACTTTTCAGCTCACCTCATTGGAATGTGGGTCGCTTTTGTTACCGGGAGCGGTATTGATCTCCATTCTGATCAGCAAAGTTTCGCAAACGCTGCGCAGCCACGAGCAGGAACTGCTTCGGTGGCAGAGTCTTGGTCGCCAGGCAGGAACGGGTCTCTTCGCTGGCAGCATTGGCCGCCAAAGCGGCCCATGAGATGGGAACGCCCCTTGGAACGATCGCAATTGTTGCGAAGGAACTGGAACGATACGCACGAGACGTTGAGATCAATGAGCATGTCAGCGCAGAAGCGAAGCTGTCCGTTCTGAGGTTGACCGATGCGGTCAGATATTGCGTGAGATGAGTTCACAGGGAGCAGAGCTAGCCGGTGAGGCTGCCACGCTCATCGCAATCGACGCTTTTCTTCAGAAGCTTCGGGAAAGCTTTCCGGAACTCGCAAAGGGGCTTGCCATTCTATGTCGATGCCTCCTCCGATTATCGCACCTTCCATCGAGACCGCGCGCAGTGCTCTCGGCGCTGGTCAAGAATGCGTTCGAGGCTATTCGAACTGGCCAGACTTCTACGTTGCTGGGGAGGGCAGAGTCAAGATTCGCCTTCGCTTGAGCGGGAAGGACTCCGGGATTGGAATGCGCCCCTGAGTGTCGATTTTCGCTTTGCTTAGTCGTTCTACTGACAAGCGTCCCGAACAAGGAATGGGGCTCGGGATGTTTCTTGTACGAGTGTTCGCTGAGGATATGGGCGGTACGCTGATTTTTGATTCTGTCGTGAACCAAGGGACCACCGCCATCCTGGAGTTGCCATTTGCGTCAAAAACCGGAGCCTGAAGCACTATCGGCGTTGGTAGCCGACGATGACGATCTATTTCGTGGTCAGCTAGGCCGCGCCCTGGAATCGCGCGGATGGGAGGTGCCCTCCATTGGCGGGCCGGCCAAGGGTCACCTGGTCAGGGAGATAGACGCTCTCGGCGGCGAGATGGCCCGCAACACCGATAAGACTTTTATCCAGATACGGATGCTTAACACGGGCAAGGGCCCCGCTGTCCAGGCTCTGCGCGCCCAGGCGGACAAGAAGCTCTACGGCCTGGCTATGAAGCATACCCTGGAAGCACAGCCGAACCTTGACCTCAAACAGGCTCTGGTCGAGGAGCTAATCGTTTCTAACTCCGCACTGAAGGTGAAAACCAACATCGGCTGGGTATATGAGGGTAAGACTGTGGTTGTAACCACAGGGACTTCGCTGGCGGGAAGGGTTATTGTGGGGGAGACCGCTTATCCCGCGGGGAGGGCGGGTGAGTTCGCCGCCTATGGTCTGTCACAGAGCCTGCGCAACCTGGGCTTCACTCTGGGGCGACTGAAGACAGGCACACCTCCGCGTGTCAATGCCAGGACTATAGATTTCACCAAGACCATTCCCCACCCGGGAAGCGATGTTCCTCTTTACTTCAGCTTCACTCCGTCTCAGGAGCATCCTTTCTCTTCTCCACCGAATCCCGTCTATCCTCGGGGTAAGCCCATTCATTGGCGGCAGCAGCTTCCCTGCTATCTGGTCTATACCAACGAGAGGACGCATCAGATAATACGCGCCAATCTTCACCGCGCCCCTTTGTACACCGGGCTCATCAAAGGCGTGGGGCCTCGCTACTGCCCCTCCATAGAGGACAAGATAGTCCGCTTCGCCGATAAGGAGACTCATGGCCTCTTTTTGGAGCCTGAGGGCTGGCAGACCAATGAGGTCTATGTGCAGGGCGCCAATACCAGCCTGCCCGAGGATGTGCAACTGGCTATGCTGCGCACCATACCCGCTCTGGAGCATGTGGAGATGATGCGGGTGGGCTATGCCATTGAATACGACTATGTGCCGCCCAGCCAGACCACGGCTACACTGGAGTCGAAGCTCGTGCCGGGGCTATTCTTCGCTGGCCAGATAAACGGCACCTCCGGCTACGAGGAGGCGGCGGCGCAGGGACTCATTGCAGGCATCAATGCTGCGCTCAAGGTCAAGGGCAAGTCTCCGCTCATACTGCGCCGCGACCAGGCGTATATCGGCGTCATGATAGATGACCTGGTGACCACGGAGCTCACCGAGCCCTATCGGCTGATGACCTCGCGGGCTGAATATCGTCTCCTGCTGCGCCAGGACAACGCTGATTTGAGGCTGACGCCCATCGGCTATGAGCTGGGACTCATCTCAGAGGGGCGCTACCATGAAGTCGAAAAGAAGCGCAAGGCTATCGCTGCGGAGCTGAAGCGCCTGGGCAAGACTTATTTCTCTCCAGGGGAGAAGCTGGATTCCCTGTTTCACAAATATCATCTTCCCCCTCAGGAGCGCAGCATAAGCGCTCTGGAGTTCCTGCGCCGTCCTGAGGTGAATTACCAGCTATTGACCGACATCGGCTTCGGCCAGCCTGACCTCGAGCCTGAGTGTGTGGAGCAGGTGGAGATTGAGACGAAGTACCAGGGCTATATCGAGAGGCAGATGGCTGAGGTGGAGAGGGTGCGGCGGCTGGAGGAGAAGGCTATCCCTCAGGGGTTTGACTACGACAACATCACCAGTTTCCGCAAAGAGGCACGGGAGAAGCTGAAGCGCTTCCAGCCTGCTACTCTGGGCCAGGCCTCCCGCATCAGCGGGGTGACCCCTGCTGACATCGCCATCCTCCTAGTTCATCTCGAGAAGGCCAAGTGCGCTAAATAATAAGTAAGGGGCATCCTTCCAAAGAAGGATGCCCCTCTGCTACATTGTATCGGTTGCCTCCCATATTGAATGGGATTACATTATGTCTGGATAGGACGGGTAATTGCATGTATCTGCACCCCTGCGGGAAGCTGGAACAGGCGAATCCGATAACGTGCCAAATACTATGTTCTGATATTCCATTGTCGTGGTGCCGCCGGATGTCGTAGTCTCCATTCTGATGGGGAACGATTTCTCTCTCCATATCCACTCCTTCGCAGTTGCGCCCTCGAATGTCCATTGATAGACGTCGCAGAGCTTGCCATCTATGGTCTCAGTGCCCAGATTTGATGGGTATAATCTGATTAGCATTTTCCGCAGGGTTATTCTGCGCAGCCTGGCCGAAGTTATCAAGTAAGCCATGTTCTGGTCTGGGATATACGTAGTAGTTGTTCTGTGTACCGGAATCTAAAGCTAACCGTTGTGAGCTGCCGCCTATGCAGCAGGTATTTCATACCTGAATTTCATTTTGTCGTTATAGCCACGCATCTTTTACGTACATATGCATGTTGTTGATTGCGTCTGTCCTGATGTTGTCATTACCTGGTCGAATTTGACATCGCCTATGGATTTACCTGTGCCTAGAACATCGCCAATGTCTCGCCTGATGTAGATGTTGGGGTGTTGGCGTTGCGCGTTGGTGTCTGAGCTTGTGTCGAGTTGAGTTGGAGTAGCGATCGCCGATGGTGTAGAAGGTGTGCCGCCTATCAAGGCGCTGGACTGGAATCCCTGGTTCACTGTTACTGTCACCCCGGAGGCGGTGAATGATACCGAATCCTGCTCGGCCTTGACGGTCGTGGTGCCGTTCTGCTGTACCAGCAAGTCGAAGACTGTGCCTCTGACCACCGCTACGGCGGCAGGTGTGTCCACTTCATACTTGGAGGCAGAATCTACCAATTTCCCTATCCGGTTGATAGTGCTGCCGACCGTCTCCTTCAAGCTCACCGCCGTTGAGCCGGTGCTTGCAGTGCTCAGTTCGTTAACCAGTATCTCGGAATTAGCCTTGATTTCCATCACGCTGCCATCGAAAAAGGTGAGATTAGCGCTTCCATTGTTCCCTGTGGTGATGGTGTCGCCCACCGCCAAGCTCCATGCCGTTAGTGGCATTTACCGGGTTCGTAGAGCCATTTCTCAATACCTGTACCGTTCCCGTAACGGATGATATTTTGCAGGGTACAGCCGGGCCGCCTCCTCCGCAACCGACGAGCGGGATGAGCAATGCCAGAATCAACGCCAGGGCCATACATACAAGAACTACTCGCGACTTATGCACTAGCTGTTCTCCTTTCTTTCCGTTGTTGCAGCACATCTTTGGTTGATATGCTAATTAAACTTCAGGAAGGGGCACAAGTCAAGCCCTTTGAGCATACCCTTGATTGGGGTAATCCCTTTGCAGAAATTTGAAGGCCTGCCATGGTAACGTAGGGGCATCCGCCAGCGGCGGATGCCCCCTGCTAAATTCTTCGCTTGCCTAATATCAGGGCATAGATACTCGAATTAAGGCGAATAAGACGGGAATTGTTGTTATCGTCACCCCCGCCGGAAGCTGGAACAGGGAAGGATCTAACGGGCCAAACACTATGTTCTGATATTCTATTGTCGTGGTGACGCCGGATGTCGTCATCTCCATTTTGACGGGGAAGGATTTGGCTGTCCAGATCCACGCCTCTACAGTCTCTGTAGTCCCTGCGGCTTGAGTCGTCCATTGCCATATATCGCAGGGATGTCCATCAACAGTCTCGGTGCCCACATGCGTGGGGTGAATCTGGTCGGCATTTGCCGTGGGGTTACTAACTTGGCTCCAGTTCATCTTATAAGCTGTGTTCTGCCCCTTCGGTCCACATGTACGCAGTTTGAGCGCTGTAGTCCACCAGATTAATCAGTGGTGGTCCCTTCATGCTCGTCTCCGTCCTGGATTTCATACCCAGTCAGTGCCGAAGTTCTGGTAATAAATCGTTGCCGTCATTGCTTGCGGCAATTGGGGCGAAGTCATTACCATATCAAATTTGACATCGCCTAGGTTCTTACCCCCACCCCAAATGTCACTCAATGTCTTGCCGGATGTAGATGTTGACAGTCTGGGAGTCTTCGTTGCAGTGGGCAGTCTTCGTCGCAGTTGGTGTCTTCGTTGCAGTGGGCGTTTTGGTTGGCTGTTGTCGTGGCGCCCGTGGTTGTACCGGCAGGCGTGGGTGTAGCAGTGGTCCCACCTGCCTCCTGCAACCAACGAGCGGGATGAGCAATGCCAGAGTTAACACTAGGGCCATACATACAAGAACTATTCGGGACTTATGCATTAGCTGGTCTCCTTTCTGCTTGTTGTTTTGAGGTATCTGATGTTGACATGTTAACTAAAGAAAGGTACATAAGTCAAGCCCTTATATTAGAATCCTCCATTGGGGGTAATCCTTTGACGAAAGTTGATGGCTTGCGGCAAAGGCTTTACAATCTTAATGGCATCCCGATACTTGTATTGCAGGGGTTTATAATTGGATATACCAAGCAGCAGACCTTGTGTTCCATAATGCCAATATTTTGACCATGAACCGCCGCAGGCCCAGGGCCGAGCTGGTCGCAGCCAGAGATGGTGAAATAGTCTGGGTCGGCACCAATGATGACCTCGGCCTTTTTAAAGGGCGTAGCAAGCTAATCAACTGTGAGGGCAAAACGCGTTATCCCCGGCTTCAATGATGCTCATATCCACATCATGGCCTATGCCTCGAACCTGCTCAGCCTCGATTGCAGCCCTGCCTCAGCGGCATCTATTCCCGATATTCAGGAGAAGATCAGGCAAGTGGTTCAGCGCACTCCGCGAGGGACATGGATAAAGGGCGCAGGCTACAATGAGTTCTATCTGGCCGAGCGCCGCCATCCCAATCGCCACGACCTGGACCAGGTAGCGCCCATATCATCCGGTGAAACTCACCCATCGTTCCTTGCATGCCTGCGTGCTGAACAGCCTCGGCCTCGCTCTGGCTGGCATCTCCGTGGAGACGCCCGACCCGCCGGGCGGGCTTATCGACCGCGAATTGGGGACAGGCGAGCCCAGCGGCCTCCTCTTCGGCATGAACTCTTACCTGAATGAGAAGGTGATACCTCCCTTGAGCGAGGAGGAACTGAGACGGGGCATCAAGCTCGTAAACCGAAGCTTGCTCTCCTCGGGCATTACCTCGGTGCAGGATGCTACGGTAAGAAACAGTTTCGAACAATGGGAAACATTTCGAAAATTCAAGGAAGAGCGGAGAGCTTGCGCCCAGGATTTCCATGATGCTCGGACTGCATGCCCTGGATGACTTCAAAGAGCGAGGCCTTAATTACGGCTATGGCGATAATGGCCTGAGGCTGGGAGCAGTCAAGTTTACCCTGGATGAAACAAGGGGGCGGCTCAATCCGTCTCAAGAAGAGTTGAATGAGGGTGTCCTGCGGGCGCACCAGGCTGGCTTCCAGGTTGCAATACATGCTGTGGAGGAAAGCACAGTGGAGGCGGCTGCCATTGCCCTGGAAAGCTGCCGGCGTCGCTCGCCTTAAGGCGAGCGACGCCATAGGCTGGAGCACTGCTCGGTGTGTCCGCCGAGGCTGCTGCGGCGTCTGAAGGCCGTAAAAGCCCTGGTTGTAACTCAACCCGCATTTATTTATTACAGCGGCGAGAGGTACTTGAGCGATGTCCCGGAGGCAATCAGCTTCCCTGGCTGTATCGAACGGGCTCTTTTGTGAAAAGCGGGCTCAAACCGGCAGCCAGCTCGGATTGCCCGGTGGTGCCCTGTAATCCTCTGGTTGGAGTTTATGCTGCGGTCACCCGGAAGGCTGAAAGCGGCCAGGTCCTTTCCCCGGAACAGGCCATATCCCCCGAGAAGGCGCTGCGGATGTATACGCTGGCCGGAGCCTATGCCTCGTTCGAGGAACAGCTCAAGGGAAGCATCGCGGTAGGGAAGCTGGCTGATATGGTGCTCTTGAGCGCTGACCCCACCGGCGTAGCTCCTGAGCAGATAAAAGATATCCAGGTGGAGAAAACCATTGTGGGTGGCGAGGTTGTCTGGGAGCGATAACCTTTTCTACAGGTAGGAGCGAATTACCTGGCTGATGATCTGCAGGATGATGATGGCAACTATCGGCGTTATATCCATCATCCCTATCAAAGGGATAATTCTACGCAGTGGGGCCAGGATTGGGTCAGTTATTTGACGGAAGACTTGATATAGGCTGATAACGAATCTGTTTCTGGGAGAGATCATCACTATCCAGGATAGTATGGCGTTGAAGAAGACAGCGAAGGTGAGCACCTGACAAATTAGCCATATTGCATAAATGAAAGTCCTCATTTGCTGCTCTGACCTCCCAGACGTTGCGCCTTCTCATAGGCAGCGATCACTGCTTGAGCAAGGATGGCACGCGCTCCCCCCTCCTCCAGGCAAAGCAGTCCCTCTGCAGTAGTGCCCCCCGGCGACGTAACCATGTTTTTCAGCTCCGCAGGGTGTTTTCCTGTCTCGCGGCTCATATAGGCAGAGCCGAGCACCGTTTGTGTGACCAGCTCCTCTGCCAGCTTCCGCGGCATTCCGATATGCACCGCTGCATCGGTGAGCGCCTCCATTATCAGGAAGATATAGGCGGGGCCGCTGCCGCTTATCGCTGTTGCCATGTCAATATACTTCTCATCCTGGACGTATATCTCCCTGCCCGTCGCCTTCAGAATACTCTGCGCTATCTCTTTCTGAGCCTGGCTCACGGCGCCGGTGGCAGTCCATACGGAGATGCCCTGGCCGACCTGTGCCGGAGTGTTGGGCATCACGCGGACAACGGCGTCGTGTTTCAGCCCTTTGGTGAGGGTTTCCAGTCTTGCGCCCGCAACTATAGAAAGCACCAGTTGCCCTTCTTTCAATGTACCCATCAGGTCATTCATCACCTTAGGCAGAGTCTGGGGCTTGATAGATAGAACGATGACATCGCAGACCTTGGCGGCGCTGCGGCAATCCGCAGTGTGGCTGACTTTATATTTTTTCCCTATGGCGGCGAGGCGCGCCGGGTCGACATCGCAGGCAAGGATGGCGTCCCTTCCTATTGTCTTTTGCTTAATCAGGGCAGAAATCATCGCCTCGCCCATGACCCCGGCGCCGATAAATGCTGACTTTCATCGTTTGTCGGTCGTCCTTTAAGCTCCCCGGCACTCCTTCTCTCACCGAAGATAGCTCGCCCGATCCTCACCAGTGTCGCCCCCTCCTCGATAGCGACCTCGAAGTCATCGCTCATCCCCATGGAGAGGTGCTTCAGTCCCAGAGCATCCCTCAGTTGCCTGAGCCGGCGGAAAACGGGTCGCACCTCTTCGGCATTATCTACCCAGGGCGCGATGGTCATCAGTCCCTGGATTTCGAGATTAGGCAATCTCCCGATTTGTTTCACTGCCTCCTCGACCTCAGACAGCATGAAGCCGCCTTTGGTCGCCTCGGCGGAGACATTGACCTGTATAAGAATAGGCAGCCTCTTCGGGCTGCAATTGTTCAGGGTTTCCGCCAGATTGAGCGAATCAACGCTATGGATTATATCAAAAATGGCTGCTGCTGTCTTGGCTTTGTTGGTTTGCAGGTGACCGACCATGTGCCAGGTGATGCCAGGCTTCAATTTTTGAAGCTGCTCTATCTTGGTTTTGGCTTCCTGCACCCTGCTCTCGCCGAAATCCCTGATTCCTGCATTGAATGCAGCCTCAATAGCGTGAGCCTGCACAGTCTTGCTCACCGCGACCAGCGTCACCTCATCAGGCGAACGTCCTGCCCTCTGGCAAGCCCTGGCGATGCGCTGCTGTAAATTACGGATGTTTTGTTCGATGGTCATGCTTTAGCACACCCCGCACTTGTGGCATTCCTCTGTTGGGCAGGGTGGGGATTCGATGCTCTGACGTGCTTTGCCTAATTCCTTTTTGAGATAGTCAGGGGTAACGCCTGAATCCAGCACAGCCCAGGGCAACGGCTCGTCTAAGGGAAACTCGCGGTGTACGTAATAGTCGGCGCTCAGATTGCATTCCTCCAGCGCCCTGCGCCAGGCTGCCAGAGAATTACGCTGCATTCCGGCCAACACGCCACCGAGCTTAGCATCGCCTCGCGCAAGCACGCCCTGAACCAGGCTCCAGCCCACGCTCTCAGCCCTGACCTCGATGCCGCTCCTGGCAAGGCCGTTCTTAATTCTATTCACACGCTCGTTGAGCGCATCCTCGGGCGCCATCGCCAGCCATTGGAACGGCGTGCCTGCTTTGGGCACGAAAGGCTCCACTGTGATGGCGATACGGGTCACTGTCTCCTGTACGCGCTCCTTCAAATCGAGCGTCAATTTGATCATCTCATCTATATCGGCGTCGGTCTCGGTGGGCAGGCCTATCATGAAGTAGAGCTTGACCTGCCTTATGCCCTGTCTGGCAATCTTGTCAACCGCTTCGATGATGTCGCTCTCCGTCACGCACTTGTTGATGATGTGGCGCAGTCTTTCGGAGCCTGCCTCGGGTGCCAGAGTTACCGTTCTGCGCCCCGCTTTGGGCCAGCGCCTTGAGCAGCGCCTGAGAGAAGGGGCGAACCCTCAGCGAGCTAACCGAAATCTCGGCATCCATGCGGTGCAGCCGGTAGGCAAGCTCCCCTATCTCGGGATGGTCTGAAACGGCGGCGGCCAGCAGCCCTATTCGATTGGTATACTCCAGGCCCTTCTCAGCTTGAGCCAGCAAGCTGTCCAGAGGCCTGAAGCGGAAGGGACGAAACTGGAAACCGGCGAGGCAGAAGCGGCAGCCCCAGCCGCAGCCGCGAGCTATCTCGATGAGGTGCATATTGGCGAACTCTGTATCCGGCGTCAGAATCACAGAAGTCGTGGCTACAGAATCGAGGTCTTTGAGCCATTGCCGCTTCACGGATTTGCCATCGCAGTGTGAGGGCACGTACACCCCGGGCACTCCGGCCAGCTTTTTGAGCAGTTCGTCCTTCTTGCCTTCGATGCCCTCGGCCAAGGTATCAATAAAATCGGGCAGGATAGGCTCTCCCTCTCCTATGGCGAAGCAGTCGAAGAAGGGCGACAAGGGCATGGGATTAGCGGTGATGCAGGGGCCGCCGGCAATGACCAGAGGATGGCTTTCATCTCGGTCAGCGGCTAAGATAGGGATGCCGCTGGCTTTGAGTACTTGAACTACATTGAAATAGTCCAGCTCGTAGGATATAGAGAAGGCGAGCACATCGAAGTCGGGAAGGGGGCGCTGCGATTCCAGGCTGATGGGTGTTTCCGTTTTAACTCTTTTGGGTTCCCAGAAGACGCGCTCGCAGACTATGTTGTCGTAGCTATTCAGGATGCCGTAGATAGTCTGGAATCCCAGGCTGGACATACCTACATAGTAGGAATTGGGGTAGATAAGTGCGATGGGTATTTTGCCGCCCCAGTCCTTGCAGATAGTGCCGCGCTCTTCGTTGAGCCTCTGCCTGGCCTCTTTGACTGCTTGCCATGTCATGAATCATTCACAAGGGCTTTGTTAAAAGCCCTTACAACCCCCTAAATCCCCCAGTCTTGGGGGACTTTAAAGGCTGGGGGTACACCCCCAGAACCCCTTGCAAAGCGGCGTTGCCCCTCTGCACTCCCTCTAGCACTTGGTATATCCGCAGGCAGGACAGATTAGGCAGCCTTCCTGATATACCAGCAGGCTGGCGCATTCGGGGCATTGCCCTGCGAGATTCCTGATGGCTGACACCATCGAGGATTTGGGATTGTCTTTAGTAGCAGCTTTGGATTTGGCTTCGGCCACACCCAAGCTGTTATTCTTGTGTCTCTCCAGCACGCCGGCAATAGCATCGGCACAGGAGAGGGTAGCATGGCCCTTATCCCAGGCGAGGGAGGGGCACCTTATACCTTTCAACTGCTTGATAATGGATTCTATGTCCACACCCGACCTCAACGCTGTGGAGATCAGCCTGCCGATAGCCTCAAGCTGGGCCGAAGCACAGCCACCTGTCTTACCCAGGGTGCAGAATAGCTCGTATAACGCACCTTTATCATCGGTGTTTACCGTGACATATAGGTTGCCGCATCCGGTCGCCACCTTCTCGGTGAATCCCCTGGTGATAGTTGGCCGCTCCCTGGGGACTAGCTTGGCCTCCTCGACTGATTTTGCTTTGTCGTCAGGTTTGGCCTTGCTGATGCTCAAGACCTGACTCTCGCGGCTCCTGTCCCTGTATATCGTTATCCCTTTGCAGCCCTCTTTATAAGCCAGCATATAGACCCGGGCGACATCCTCTCTGGTAGCATCGTGAGGGAAGTTGACGGTCTTGGAGACAGCATTATCGGTATGCCTCTGAAAGGCTGCCTGCATCCTGACATGCCATTCAGGCGTGATGTCGTGAGCGGTGACGAATAGCCTCTTCATCTTCTTGGGGACGCCCTCAATATCGCTCAGCTTACCTTTTTGCGCTACCTCTTGCATTAGCTCTTTCGAATAGAAACCTTCTCTCTGCGCTACCTCTTCGAATAGCGGGTTTACCTCTGTTAAGCTGGGTACCTTCGAGTATAGTGCGGGTATAGCTCAGCGCAAACAGCGGCTCGATGCCGCTGGAGCAGCCGGCGATTATGCTCAGAGTGCCGGTAGGGGCGATAGTGGTCCTGGTGGCATTTCTCACCCTGGGCTCATTTGGCTTGTCATAGATGCTGCCCTCGAAGGCGGGGAATACGCCTCTCTCCTTCGCCAGCTCCACGGATGCCTCGGTGGCCTTGTCGCTGATGAACTTCATCAGGCGCTCAGCGGTCTCCAGCGCATCCTCAGAATCATAGGGTGTCCCCAGCATGATAAGGAGATCAGCGAATCCCATCACACCCAGGCCGATTTTCCTGGTGAGCTTGGTCATCTCCCCGATCTTGGGCAGGGGGAACTTGTTGACATCTATCACATTGTCCAGGAACCTGACAGCCATCCTCACCGATCTTCTCTAACTTTACATAATCTATAGTGGTAATGCCGTCCTTTTTGTTCGCCATCTTGGATACGTTGATAGACCCCAGGTTGCATGACTCGTAGGGCAGCAGCGGCTGCTCTCCGCAGGGGTTGGTGCTCTCGACCATCCCCAGCTTGGGGGTAGGGTTGTCCCTGTTCACACGGTCGAGGAACACAATGCCCGGGTCTCCGTTCTTCCACGCCATCTCCACTATGCGGTCGAAAACCTCTTTGGCGTTCAGCTTGTCCACCACCTTCTGGGTGCGGGGATTTATCAGCTCGTAGTCGCTGCCGTTCTCCACCGCTTTCATGAACTTCTCGCTTATCGCCACTGAGATGTTGAAGTTGGTGAGGGAGGTGTTGTCCTCCTTGGCTCTGATGAACTTCAATATGTCGGGATGGTCAACGTTCAGGATAGCCATGTTGGCCCCCCGCCGCTTGCCTCCTTGCTTGATGACATCGGTGGCGGCGTCGAAGGCTTTCATGAAGGATACGGGTCCGCTGGCCACTCCTCCGGTGGAGCCTACCAGGTCTCCTTCGGGGCGCAGGCGGGAGAAGG
>CAVRAQ010000008.1:0-62501 GCA_963718985.1 uncultured Acidobacteriaceae bacterium | reverse complement strand
GGCACGGCGCTTTCATATTCGTGGACTGTGCCTACATTGCCTTCAACGGATTGTAAAATAAGAATTTCGTCGCTCAGCAATTTATTAACTGATACAAGCGATGGAGCATTCTCCAGATACCTATGCCGATGTTAAAATTACTTTATCCAATTGGAGGCGAAACGTTTATAGCATCAGCGCAAATATATAGAATGGTCGGGCAGCGAATTTGCAAACCTTAAACTCGAGTATTCGGCCAATAAGGGGCAGAGTTGGCAAACTATTGTCAATAGTGTTGATGGCCATTGGGGCTACCTTAATTGGACTGTTCCCGATAGCGCTACCAATCATGCATTGATTAAAATTTCAGATCCTTCAAACTTAATATTTAAGGATTCTTCGGCAAGAGTTTTCAATGTAAAGCCAATTTTAAAGACTTTAGCTGCAAAGTACCATGGTGGAAGCTATGCGGTTCGGCCATGAGCGTGTTCAAGTCGACAGGTGTATTCATCAAAACCCCTAATGGCCGCGGAAAACATGGATAGACAGCACAATACAACAAATTACATGGACGCATTTAAACCTGAACAGCAATGTAAAATTGGATTATTCCATGGACAACGAAAAAACCTGGAATTTAATTGCCAGAGGCTTATCTATGAATCCTCTTCGTATAACTGGTTGGTGCCTGCCCAAACTGGAATGTACTACAAAGTAAGAATAACCGACACTACAGGTATGTACACTGACAAAAGCGATAATTTCTTTTATGTTGGCAAGCAGGCGGTGTAACAGCCGGAAGTATTTCAGCCGGAAGTTCAACATTAAAAAGCTTTGCTGTCCGAAGCCGAATCAGTTTTCGGGATTATGGCAAACACCCTGAGTTTTTGTGCCGGTTCTGCAATCAATATTCCTTTTAACATTTCGGCAATTTACAATGCAGGCAATACCTTTATAGCGCAATTGTCCGATTCTACCGGCAGTTTTCGAAGGCCAAGTGGACAGTATTGGGAGCTGTTGCAGGTTTTCCGCAGGACAATATATGCAGTAATTCCTAAAACATTAAAAGGAAATAATTTCAAGGTAAGGATAATTTCAACAAAACCTGTTTATATTGGTAGCGCAAGCGATTATGTATTTACCATCAAGCCGCTTCCTGTTGTTAACCTGGGTAATGATACCTTTAGTTTTGCACCGGCGCACCAGGTAAAACTTGACGCTACCTATACGGGAGCTGCTTCCAGTTGGAACACAGGTGATAATACTTACAAGATTACAGTTAATAATGCTGGAACTTATATTGTGACCAATACTAATTCCTGCGGTTCTTACAGCGATACTATCGTAATAAAAACAAAACCATTTCCATCTGTTAATCTTGGCGCTGATACCTTATTTGTTTGCAAAATTCTCATTAAACCTGAATGCCGAAAATGATAATGCCAAATATAGCTGGAACACTGGTTCATCGAGCCCTTCAATTAATGTTGCTACAACGGGAATATACAAAGTAACCGTAACTAACAGTTGTGGTTCGGCAAGCGATTCGATAGTTATAGTAAATACGAAAGTTCCTGAAGTTAACTTGGGCAACGATTTGGCAATTATCCGGAACATCAGTTACCCTTGATGCAGGAAATCCCCAGGTTCAAAATATTTATGGAACACACAATCTACAGATAGGTATTTGAAGTTATGGCATATTGGCAAATATTCGGTTAATGTGAGCAATATGTGCGGCACAGCAACTGATGAAATAAATATCAGGTATATCAACGTGATAATGAAACTTGTGAATACTTCCTATTTGTGAGGGCGATTCAATTTTTGCTGGTAAAAACTACCGCTATAAATCAGGAACTTTTGTTGACAGCTTGAAAACAAGTGGAGGTGACGATAGCCTGATAGTGACCCAATTGACAGTTAACCCAATATTTAAAACATATCTTTACAAAACAATAAGTACTGGTTATTCCTGGTATGCTGGTGGCCAATATCGGACTATTGCTGGCGTTTATAAAGATACGCTTCACTCAGAATTTCTTTGTGATAGTATTATAATAACTTATCTGACAGTTGAAACTCCTGCTGTTTCTGAATTTAATACAACTATTTGTGAAGGCGATTCGCTATTCGTGCAGAAGGGCTGGCAAAAATCAGCAGGTGTTTATAAAGACACTTTTAGTGTTGAGGAAAATCGGGACAGAATAGTTATTACAAATCTTTATACAGCTCCCGTATACAAATACACTGTTAATGCTGCCATTTGCGAAGGAAATAATTTCAGGTTGCCTGGTGGCAGAAGCGTTTCTGTAGCCGGTATGTATTTCGATACATTGTCAACAAAAGGTTTTACGTGCGATAGCATAGTGGTAACAAATCTTCAGGTTAATACGGTTTTCAGTATTAATCTCAATGCAGCAATTTGTTCAGGTGATTCACTGTTGTTGCCTAATAATCAGTATGCCAAAACCAAAGGTTTGTATAGCAGTTACCTGAAAACAAATACTGGGTGCGATAGTGTTGTGACTGTTGACCTTAAGATAAATGAAACTTATACTATTCCTGTCACTGCAGCCATTTGTGAAGGAGGAAATTATAAATTACCAGGCGGAAAAACAGTATCAACAGCCGGAACTTATATAGACACCTTGAAATCAGCTTATGGATGTGATAGCGTAGTTATTACGACGCTTAATGTGAACAATGTTTACAGCATTCCTGCCACTGTAGCCATTTTTGAAGGAGGAAATTATAAATTGCCAGGCGGAAAAACAGTATCAACAGCCGGGACTTATAAAGACACCTTGAAGTCAGCTTTTGGATGTGATAGTGTAATTATCACAACGCTCAAAGTGAACAAGGTTTACAACATTCCTGTCACTGCTGCCATTTGCGAAGGTGGAAATTATAAATTGCCAGGCGGAAAAACAGTATCAACAGCCGGTACTTATAAAGATACCCTGAAATCAGTTTTTGGATGCGATAGCGTAATTATTACAACGCTCAAAGTGAACAATGTTTACAGTATTCCTGTCACTGTAGCCATTTGTGAAGGAGGAAATTATAAATTACCAGGCGGAAAAACAGTATCAACAGCCGGGACTTATAAAGACACCTTGAAGTCAGCTTTTGGATGTGATAGTGTAATTATCACAACGCTCAAAGTGAACAATGTTTACAACATTCCTGTCACTGCTGCCATTTGCGAAGGTGGAAATTATAAATTGCCAGGCGGAAAAACAGTATCAACAGCCGGGACTTATAAAGACACCTTGAAGTCAGCTTTTGGATGTGATAGTGTAATTATCACAACACTAAAAGTGAACAATGTTTACAACATTCCTGTCACTGCTGCCATTTGCGAAGGTGGAAATTATAAATTGCCAGGCGGAAAAACAGTATCAACAGCCGGGACTTATAAAGATACCTTGAAGTCAGTTTTTGGATGTGATAGCGTAATTATTACAACGCTCAAAGTGAACAAGGTTAACAACATTCCGATCACTGCAGCCATTTGTGAAGGAGGAAATTATAAATTGCCAGGCGGAAAAACAGTATCAACAGCCGGTACTTATAAAGACACCTTGAAGTCAGCTTTTGGATGTGATAGCGTAATTATCACAACGCTCAAAGTGAACAAGGTTTACAACATTCCTGTCACTGCTGCCATTTGTGAAGGCGGTAATTATAAATTGCCAGGCGAAAAAACAATATCGACAGCCGGGACTTATAAAGACACCTTGAAGTCAGCTTTTGGATGTGATAGCGTAATTATCACAACGCTCAAAGTGAACAATGTTTACAGCATTCCCGTCACTGTAGCAATTTGTGAAAGAGGAAATTATAAATTGCCTGGCGGAAAAACAGTATCAACAGCTGGTACTTATAAAGATACCTTGAAATCAGTTTTTGGATGTGATAGCATAATTATTACAACGCTCAAAGTGAACAATGTTTACAGTGATCCGGTCATTGCAGCCATTTGCGAAGGTGGAAATTATATACTACCAGGCGGAAAATCTGTATAAAACAGCCGGAAATTTTAAAGACACCTTGAATTAGCTTTTGAATGTGATAGTGTTATCATCACTACATTAAAAGTAAAATAAAGCTTATAACAAGTCTTTAGACACAACATTTTGTGAAGGTACTAATCCGGCCCGCCGGCATTCACCATGGGCTCGATGGCGATCACCATCCCCGCCCTCAGCTTCATGCCCCGGCCTGCTTCGCCAAAGTTCGGCACCTGCGGATCCTCGTGCATGTGAACCCCGATGCCGTGGCCCACAAAATCCCTTACTACCGAAAACCCTTCGCCTTCCACCACTCCTTGCACCGCGGCGCCTACGTCGCCCAGCGTCGCCCCCGGTCGAACCGCCGCGATGCCCGCCTGCAGCGACGCTTCAGTCACCTTCAGCAGCCGTGCCGCGTCCGCATCGATGGCGCCCACCGGCACCGTGATGGCTGCGTCTCCGTAGTAGCCGTCCACCACCACGCCGAAGTCGACCGAAACAATGTCCCCTTCCTTCAGAACCCGCTTCGGCGACGGAATCCCGTGCACCACCTCGCTGTTGACTGAGGTGCACAGCACGCACGGAAACCCGTGGTATCCCTTGAAGGCGGCCTTCACGCCCAGTTCGGCCAGCCGCGCTTCGGCGGCCTTCTCCAGATCGAAGGTGGTGGCGCCCGGCTTCACCCGGCTGCGCACCAACTCCAGCACCTCGCGAACCACCTGGCCCGCGCGGCGCATCTTCTCGATCTCCTGGGACGACTTAGTACAACTGCCAACCCAAACCCAGCTTTCAGTGCTCAGTTGTCAGTTCTCAGTCGACAGCCGCCGTCCTTCGGGCCGCCAACTGACAACTGATCACTGACAACCTGCTCTTCAAACGCACAAACTCGCCGTGCAGTTACGCTATCCGGCGCAACCGCTCCACGGCGGCAACGATTCCGGCCGCGATCGCTCCGATCGGCCGGTCTCCATCCACTTCCGCAAAACGTCCCAGAGCCCGGTAATGCTCGACAACCGGCGCGGTAAGGGCTCCATAAGCGCGCATGCGCTCCTTGAAAACCTCTTCCGTGTCATCGGCTCGCTGGGTCAGCGCCGCACCCTCTACATCGCAAAATCCATCCCGTCTTAGGCGGATTCACGTAGACGTTGTAGATGGTCTGGCAGACAGGACAGTTCCGGCGCCCGGTAATTCGGCGCAAGAATTGATTATAGTTCACTTGGATGCTGACAGCAACCACCGGAAGCGCCCTCCGGCTGCGCCGCCAGACGCCCGTCCAGCCAGCCTGCCTGGCCCAGCGTCCGCGGAAACCCGTCCAGAATGTATCCGTTGGCCGTGTCGGGCTGCTGCAGCCGCACCGCCACCATCTCATCCACCAGGGAATCGGGAACCAGCTCCCCGCGCCCCATGATCTCCTTGGCTACCCGGCCCAGCGGCGTGCCCTGGGCCACATTGGCGCGCAACAGGTCGCCGGTGGAAATCTGCGGGATGCCCCACAGCTTGACCAGTTCCTTGGCCTGGGTTCCCTTGCCCACGCCCGGCGCGCCCAACAAAAGAATCGGGCCGGGAACGGTCTTTCGACCCGTCTCCCGGCCCTGATTCGACTGCAGATTACAGATGAAGACATTACCAGGTTTTCCTTCCGCGTATGCGACCGGAGCGCGGGGAAAAGCCGTCATAATGCCGCATGATCAGCTGCGATTCGATCTGGTTGACCGTATCCATGGCCACACCCACAACGATCAGCAATGAGGTGCCGCCAAAGTAGAAGTTGACCCCCATACCGTGAATCGCCCAGGTCGGCAGGTTCTCAAAGACCCGGCCGATGAGCCACAACTTGTCGAAACGGATGCCCGAGATCAGGAAAGTCGGCACCAGCTGAACCAGGATCAGATAAAACGCGCCCACCAGCGTGATGCGGGTGAGAATGTCGTTGATGAAATCCGACGTCCGCTTGCCCGGCCGGATGCCGGGAATGAACGAGCCCGACTTGCGGAAGTTGTCCGCGATATCGTCCGGCTTCATGATGATGGACACGTAGAAGTAGGCGAAGAAAATGATTCCCAGCATGTCCAGCAGTTCGTACCATGGGTAGCCGGGCGCAAGCGCCTGCAGGATGGGCTGGAGGAAGCGGCTGTTCTGCACCCACTCCACCTGGCCGAACAGCATCGGCGCCGAAAGAATCGAACTGGCAAAGATAATCGGCATCACGCCGCCGGAGTTCACCTTCAGCGGCAGGTGGCTGGATTGGCCGCCCATCATTCGCCGGCCGATGATCCGCCGCGCGCTCTGGATGGGAATGCGCCGCTCGCTGCGCTCCACAAACACGATAAAGGCCACTACGGCCACCATGCCCGCCACCAGCAGCAGCACGATCAGGAAAGACAGCGAGCCCCAGGCATTGGTCTGGACCTTTTGCACCAGTTCGGCCACGCCGCGGGGCAGCCCGGCCACGATGCCGGCAAAGATCAGCAGGCTCATTCCGTTGCCGATGCCGCGATCGGTAATCTGTTCGCCCAGCCACATGATGAAGGCCGTGCCCGTGGTCAGCGTAATCACCGTCATCAGCACAAAGCCCGCGCCCGGATTCAGAACCAGTCCCTGGCGGGTAAGAATGGCGGCAATGCCGATCGACTGCAAAGCGCCTAGAACCACCGTCAGGTAGCGGGTCCACTGCGTGATCTTGCGCCGGTCCAAGCTCGCCTTCCTTCTGGATGCGCGCCAGCGGCTCATACACCACGGTGAGAAGCTGAAAGATGATCGAGGCGGTGATGTAGGGCATAATGCCCAGCGCGAAGATGGTCATGCGCCGCAGGGTGCCGCCGCTGAACAGGTCCATCAGGCCCAGGGCCGAGCCGTTCTGCCCGTTGAACATCAGTTCCAACTGGTGGGTGTTCACGCCCGGCGTGGGAATCCACGCTCCCAGCCGGTACACGGCCAGAATGCCCATGGTGAAAAGCACCCGCTTGCGCAGATCGGGAATCCGGAAAATATTCAGAAATTTCTCGAGCATCTTTGCTTATCCGCTTCAGGCGTTCGCCGCCGATTGAATCGCTGACTTACACCATCATTTTAGTGCATTTCCGGATTCCATTTGAGCTTACGGGAACCCCGGAAACACTGGATATGCGGTCCGTCACACATCCGACTGGGTGCCCCAGGTCTCGATTTTGAGACCTGGGAAGCCATGAATCTGCTGGACTTAGGCAGAAGCCGGCGCAACTACGCCGCCCAGAACCACGGCCTTGCCGCCCGCCTTTTCAATCTTCTCGACCGCCGACTTTGAAAACTTGTGCGCGTGGATGGTGATCGCGGAGCTCAGCTCGCCCGAGCCGAGAATCTTGATCAGCGCCTTCTTGCTCGACGCCAGGCCCAGCTTCTTGTAGTCGTCCAGGCCAATCTCGGTGACCTTGAGATCGGCAGTCGACTCCGCGATCCGGTCCAGGTTCACCACCGTGTACTCGGTGCGGAAGATGTTGGTAAAGCCGCGCTTCGGCAGCCGGCGGTGCAACGGCATCTGGCCGCCCTCAAAACCGCGCATCAAGCTGAAACCGGAGCGCGATCCCTGGCCCTTGTGGCCGCGGGTTGAGGTCTTGCCCATGCCGGATCCCATGCCCCGGCCCACGCGCTTGCGCCCGGTGTTGGCCTTCTTGGGCGCGCGCAAATTCGATAGATTCTTTGCCATTTCTTCCTCGCTGTAGCGCCGGAAGGGTTAGTCCCTGCCGACTCGCGTTCAAGTGCAGCTTCTGGCTTCTAACTGCTAGCTTCTAGCTCATGTTGCGGGAACCCAATGAAGTGCGCCTCCGCATGAAAAAGCTAGGAGCTAGAAGCTAGAAGCTGAAAGCTAGCCTTCCAGAATCCGCACCAGGTGCGGAATAGCCTTCACCATGCCGCGGGTGGATTCCGTATCCACGCGCTCCACAATCTGGTTCAGCCGCGTAAAGCCCAGCCCTTTCACCACTGCCTTGTGCTTGGACGGCGTGGAGTTCTTCGACCGGTAGTACTGAATGCGAATCATCTTGGTCTTGATTTTGGTCTCGGTCTTCGCCATGGCTTACATCTCCTCCACGGTCTTGCCGCGCATGGTCGCCACCTCGCCCCGGTCGCGCAACTGCACCAGCGCGTCAAACGTGGCCTTCACCACATTGTGCGGGTTAGGAGAACCAAGGCTCTTGGTCAGCACGTTCTGCACTCCGACCGAGGTCATCACCGCGCGCACCGCGCCTCCGGCAATCACGCCCGTGCCTTCCGGCGCCGGCTTCAGCAGCACCTGGCCCGAGCCGAAACGGCCCAGAACCTGGTGCGGAATCGTGGTATCGGTCAGGTTCACCCTCACCAGGTTCTTCTTGGCCGATTCGATTCCCTTGCGAATCGCCTGGGGAACCTCTTTGGCCTTGCCCGAACCGTAACCCACCACGCCTGAAGCGGCGTCTCCCACCACCACCAGCGCGGCAAACGACATGTTCTTGCCGCCCTTCACAACTTTGGTCACGCGATTGATGGCCACCACCTGATCCTTCAGGTTGTACTGGTTGGCATCGAGTTTCTTCTTCAAGATCGTCATTGCTCTCTCGTCTGTCCTTCCGGGCGCCAACTGCATCGCCCTCGGAAAACTATGTCTAAGCTTCTAGCTCTTAGCTTTTAGCTTTCTCCTCGCTCCATTCGAGTGTCTCAACTCGCCACGAACAAGCTAGGAGCTAGAAGCTAACAGCTAAAAGCTGCCTTTAGAACTCCAGTCCTGCTTCGCGGGCTGCGTCGGCCAACGCCTTGATGCGCCCGTGATAAAGGTAGCCGCCGCGATCGAATACCACCCTCTTGATCCCCTGTTTCACGGCCAGCTCCGCTACGGCCTTGCCGATCTCCTTGGCCGAGGCCACGTTCCCGCCGGTCTTGAGTTTCATCTGCAGCGACGAGGCCGAAACCAGCGTCTCGCCCTTCTGGTCGTCGATCACCTGCGCGTAAATGTGGTTCAGCGAGCGGTAGACGTTAAGCCGCGGCCGCTCCGCCGTGCCGGCCAGCTTGGCGCGGATGCGCGCGTGAATGCGCTGCCGGATTGCGTTCCTCTTGTTCTCGGTAATCATGGTCTCTCATTCCTATCAGCGGAGCCGCCCAGCGACCCCGTTCGGTGAATTCAGCTTCTAGCTTTCAGCTCATCTGGCTGGAACTCAGCCTTTCAACTCTGCTCGAAGAGCTAAGCGCTAAAGGCTAAAAGCTGGTAGCTGCCTTTCTCACTTCGCGCCCGTCTTGCCGGCCTTCTTCTTCAGCTTCTCGTCCGAGTAGCGAACGCCCTTGTTCTTGTACGGGTCCGGCTTGCGCAGCGAACGCATATCGGCAGCCACCTGGCCCACCTTCTGCCGGTCGATGCCGGTGATGGTCAGGTGCGTCTGCTTGGGATCGATCGCCACCTCGATGCCCGTGGGCAGCGGAAACTCGATGGGATGCGAGTAGCCCAGCGTGAACACCACCGTGCCCTTGCCCTTCATCTCGGCGCGGTACCCGATACCCACAATGTCCAGTTCCTTGCTCCAGCCCTTGATTACGCCCTGCACCGCGTTGAACACCAGCGCCCGCGTCAGTCCGTGCAGTGCGGCATTCTTCTCGCTGTCGCGATTTATGTTCAGAACCCCGTCCTTGGCTTCCAGCGAAATGCCCGCGGCGATCAGCGCCGAAACCTTGCCCTTGGGGCCCTCGACCAGAACCGTGTTGCCTTCAACCTTGTACTTCACGCCCGCGGGCAGCGGGATCGGCTTCTTTCCAATGCGCGACATCGTTTCAATCCTTCTTCCGGCTTGCGAGTCCCGCGAGAGCCCTTTCGCTCTTGCGTTCCACTGCAGCCCCTAGAACAGCTTCTAGCTTCTAGCTTCTAGCTTTTAGCTCTCTTTGCCGCCATTCGGTCCATCAACTCAGTACAAATGGCTAGCAGCTAGAGGCTAGAAGCTGTCGCTACCACACTTCGCAGAGCAACTCGCCGCCTACGCCTTCGCGGCGCGCCTGGCGGCCCGTCATCACGCCCTTCGGCGTGGTCATGATCGAGATGCCAAGCCCGCCCTGCACGCGCTTGATCTCGTCGCGGCCGATATACACACGGCAGCCGGGGCGCGAGATGCGCGCCAGGTCGCGGATCGCCGCATCGGTGCCGCCGTACTTCAGGTACACGCGCAGCACCAGCTTGCCGTCCTCTTCCTGGGTCTTGTAGTTCGAGATATATCCCTCCTCCTTCAGGATGCGGGCAATCTCGGTCTTCAGCTTCGAAGCCGGTACGTCCAGCTTCTGATGACGCGCCCGGATCGCATTCCGGATCCGCGCCAGAAAATCTGCTACTGGGTCGCTCAGACTCATTCCTTCTCCTTCATCCCCCGTTCGCCCGCCACCATGACGGGAACCTGCGGGAATGCAAAAACAGCCTCTAGCTTCTAGCCACTAGCTCTTCCTGTCCGGTGAAGCCCTTCGCCATTCCTCGAAAAGCCAGGAGCAAGAAGCTAGCGGCTAGTAGCTGATTTTCTACCAGCTCGACTTGACGACGCCCGGGATCTCCCCTTTGAGCGCCAGCGACCGGAAACACAAGCGGCACATGCCGAACTTGCGCAGAAATCCTCGCGGCCTTCCGCAGAGCTGGCACCGGTTGTGCTTGCGGCAGCTGAACTTCGGCTTCCGCGCGTCTTTCACCCTTTTTGCAGTAGTTGCCATAAATCCTCTTCAACAGCTGCTAGCTTCTAGCTACTAGCTCCTAGCTTGTTCTTTCTCGAAGCCGGTTCATTCACTGAACCTCGAACTTCGCTTTTGCTCAGGCGCCGGTTCTACCTCAATCGAGCTAGAGGCTAGAAGCTAGCAGCTACAAGCTGCTTTTACGCGCCCTGCCGGAAGGGCATTCCGAAGTGCCGCAGCAGCGCGCGCGCTCCGTTGTCATCCTTGGCCGTGGTCACGATGGTTATGTTCATGCCCTTCAACTTCTCCACCTTCGCGTAATCGATCTCGGGAAAAATCAGCTGGTCGCGCAACCCGAGCGTGTAATTGCCGCGCCCGTCGAAACTCTTCGTCGACACGCCGCGGAAATCGCGCACCCTGGGCAGAGCCGTCGAAATCAGCCGGTCAAGAAACTCGTAGGCCTTGTCGGAACGCAGCGTGACCATGGCCCCAATCGACATACCCGCCCGCACCTTGAAGGCCGCAATCGACTTCTTGGCCTTGGTCGTTACCGGCTTCTGCCCGGCAATCTGCGTCAGATCCGCCACCAGCGGGTCCAGCAGTTTGGTGTTCTGCGTGGCTTCGCCCAGGCCCATGTTGATCACAACCTTCTTCAGCGCCGGAACCGCCATCGGATTTTCAAGCCCCAGCTCTTTTTGAAGAGCCTGCTTGATCTCCTTGTGATACTTCTCTTTCAACCTTGCTGCCATGTTGCTTCGCTCTCTTTCTTCCGGCGCCCGGAGTGGCCGCTTCTTGATGCCGGCCGTTTACCGTTGCGGAAGGGTCTTCCAAAATCAGCCGTTAGCTTCTAGCTCATCCTGCTCCCGCACTGCTGTTCGTTTCAGCAAGGAGAGCTAGGTGCTAGAGGCTGCCTTCCTTACTTCTTGGTGGGCAGCGGCTGCCCGCACTTCTTGCAAATCCGCACTCTCATGTCGCCTTCCAGCTTGTGGCTCACGCGCGCCGGTCCGCAATTGGGACAAACCAGCATCACGTTCGACACGTTGATCGGCGACTCCTGCTCCGCGATGCCGCCCTTGGTCCGCTTTCCGGTCTTGCCCGAAACCGTCTTCTTGACCACCCGCACGTGCTCCACAAGAACCGTGCCCTGGTCGGGAAACACGCGCAGTACGCGGCCCGTCTTGCCGCGGTCAGAGCCCGTCAGTACCTTGACCGTATCGTTGCGATGAATATTCAAACTCGGCATCTTCTCTCCAAAAAGCAGCTTCTAGCTCTTAGCTTTTCACTGCCGGCTTCCAACTTCTTCGACTCCGCCCGCCTCGCCGCAGAAACAGCTGGAAGCTCGGAGCTAGAGGCTGTCTTACACAACTTCCGGGGCCAGCGAAACGATCTTCAAAAACTTCTTCTCGCGCAACTCGCGGGCCACCGGCCCGAAGACGCGTGTTCCCACCGGCTCGTGCGCATCGTCGATCACCACCGCCGCGTTCTCATCGAAGCGAATGTAAGTGCCGTCCCGCCGCCGGTGCTCCTTGCGGGTGCGGACGATGACCGCCTTCACCACCTTGCCCTTCTTGATCGTGCCGTCGGGCGAAGCTTCCTTCACCGCCGCCGTCACAATGTCGCCGAGGCCGGCCTTCTTGCCCAGTCCGCCGCCCAGTGGCAGAATCACTTGCAGCTTGCGTGCGCCGGAGTTGTCGGCCACCGCGAGCATGGTTCTCATTTGCACAGCCATAAGTTCTTCTCCTTACCGGCCCCCGGCTTCCAGCTGCCGGCGGCCCGCTCGCGCTACTTGATGGCCGCCTCGGCAGCATCTTCGATCTGGCCGAGCGACGAACGCCGGACAATTTCTTCCAGGGACCACCGCTTCAGCTTGCTCAACGGCCGGGTCTCGCGAATCCGCACCACATCGCCCAGGCGCGCTGAACTCTGCTCGTCGTGCGCATAAAACTTCTTTGTACTGCGCACGATCCGCTTGTACTTGGCGTGAGCCTTGCGCATTTCCACCTCAACCACGATGGTCTTCTGCATCTTGGTCGAAACTACCTGGCCAACCTTCTCGTTGCGCCGCGCGCCACTCGCCGGCGCCTGCACCGCTTCTGTTGTCGCCATCATTTGCGGGCTCCCTTCCCACTACCGACCTTGGTTTCCGCCGCGGCCGCTGCGTCCGTTAACGCGCCACCGATGCCAAGCTCGCGCTCGCGGGCCACCGTCTTGATCTGTGCGATTTCCTTGCGCAACTGGCGGAGCTTCTTCACTCCGTCGTTCTGCCCCAGCGAGACCTGAAAGCGAAGCCGGAACAATTGTTCGGCAGTCGTCTTCTCCTGGTGCGCAAGTTCTTCGTCGCTCAAATTGCGAATCTTTGCAAGTTCCATCTGTTTCTTAGCTCCTAGCTCTTGGCTCCCAGCTCCTAGCTTCATCCCGCTCATGCGTAACTCTTCGCTTCAACCTGAAGAGCTAGAAGCTAGCAGCTAGTAGCTAAAAGCTGATTTACTTCGCCTCGGCCACAACCTTCTCGGCGCCCGGCCGCATCACAAACTTGGTCTTCAGCGGCAGCTTGTTCGACGCCAGCCGCATCGCTTCCTCGGCGACACTTGCGGTCACCCCTTCCATCTCGAAGAGGATCTTGCCCGGCCGCACCACCGCAACCCAGTGGTCCAGCGCGCCCTTGCCCGAGCCCATGCGGACTTCGGCCGGCTTCTTGGTAATCGGCTTGTCAGGGAAAAGGCGCAGCCAGATCTTGCCGCCGCGCTTGATGAACCGCGTCATCGCGATACGGCTGGCCTCGATCTGCCGGTCGGTAATATATCCGCACTCCAGCACCTTCAACCCGTATTCCCCGAACGACAGCGAAGAGCCGCGCCACGCCTTGCCCCGGCGCTTGCCCTTCTGCTGCTTGCGAAACTTCACCTTCTTTGGCATCAACATAACGAAAACCTCAAAAAGCAGCTACTAGCTTCTAGCTATTAGCTTCTAGCTTCATTTCTTCCCAACAGCTGCCCGACTTCCCACTGCCTTAGCTAGAAGCTGGAAGCTAAAAGCTAAGAGCTGCTTTTAGAACACGCTCGTCCCCACCGGCGGCGCCTGACGGCGCTTCTGCTCGTAGATATCGCCGCGATAGATCCACGTCTTCACGCCGATCACGCCGTAGGTGGTGTTGGCCTCGGTAAATCCATAGTCGATATCGGCCCGCAGCGTGTGCAGCGGCAAACGGCCCTGCAGATACCACTCCGAACGCGCGATTTCGTTGCCGTTCAACCGCCCCGATACCCTCACCTTGATCCCTTTGCAGCCGAAGCGCAGCGCCGAATCCACGCTCTTTCTCATCGCCCGGCGGAAGCTGACGCGCTTCTCCAGTTGCAAGGCGATGTTCTCGCTCACCAGTTGAGCGTCCAGCTCCGGCTTGTTCACCTCGATGATGTCGATGAACACGTCGCGGCTGGTGCGCTTGCCCAGCTCCGTCTTCAGCTTTTCGATCTCGGCGCCCTTGCGGCCGATCACGATGCCCGGACGCGCGGTGCGGATAAGAAAGCGCAGTTTGTTGCCCGGCCGCTCGATCTCCACCGAGCTCACGCCTGCCGCCTTCAGCTTCTCGCGCAACTCCGCCTTCAGCTTCACGTCCTCGACCAGGAGCTTGTCATAATCGCGCTCTGAGAACCAGCGCGAACGCCACGGCTTGTTCACTCCCAGCCGGAATCCGTAAGGATGGACTTTTTGTCCCATATGCTTTTCCTCAAACCCTCTAGGCCTTCTTGCCGGCCTTCTTACCGCTTGTCTTTGCTTCCTTGGCTGCCCCAGCCGTCTTGGCCGCTGCCTTCGTTTCTGTCTGCGGCTCTTCGGCCTTCTTTGCGGTTGTCTTGGCCGCCTTCAGCGCCGCCTTCGGTGCCGCAGCCTTCTTCTTGGTTGCCTTGGGCGCTGCCTGCGGCTCCTCGGCCTTGGTCCCGGTTGCCTTCGCCGCTTTGGGCGCCACCACCGGCTCTTCCACCTTGGTCACCAGCCCCGCAGTTCCCTCGCGCTCGGCCACAGACAGCACAATGTGCGTCAGCCTGCGCTGGTACCGATAGGCGCGTCCCATCGGTGCCGGGCGAATACGCTTCATGCGCGGCCCGTCGTTGGCCACCGCCCGCTTGACGTAGAGATTGTCCACGTCCAGATCGATGCCCTGCTCGCCGGCCACGTACTTCGCGTTGTCCACCGCCGACGTCAGCAGCTTGAAAATCACCGGGGCGATGCGCTTCTTGGTAAAGGCCGCCGTCTCCAGCGCCTCCTGGACTCCCCGGCCCTTGATCAGCTCCAGCACCAGCCGCGCCTTCTGCGGCGACACGCGCTGAAACCTGGCTTCGGCCCGATATTCCCTTGTCTCGACTGCCATTGTGCTTTCCTCAACTCCGAGCTTCTAGCTGCTAGCTTCTAGCTCTTAGCCCCATCTTGCTCCCGCCCTTATCATCGCTTCAGCACCAACAGCTAGAAGCTAGAGGCTAGAAGCTAAAAGCTGCTTTTCTCTACCGCGGCTTGGCGCCGGCTTCGGCCGCCGCCTTGCTGCTGCCGCCGGTGTGTCCCTTGAACGTCCGCGTCGGCGCAAACTCGCCCAGCTTGTGTCCCACCATGTTCTCGGTCACGTACACCGGAACGAACTTCTTGCCGTTGTGAACGGCGATGGTGTGGCCCACAAACTCGGGAAAGATCGTCGAACGCCGCGACCAGGTCTTGACTACCTTCTTGTCGTTGGCCTGGTTCAGCACCCCGATCTTCACGGTCAGGTGCGCATCCACGAACGGGCCCTTCTTTGTTGAACGTGCCATAAACTCAGCTCCTAGCTTTTAGCTTCTAGCCTCTAGCTTCAAAAACGCTCACGCTATTGGCCGGCTATTGCCTCGAATCTTCCCTGCGCCGCATTGAGCTAGAAGCTAGTAGCTGGTAGCTAGCGGCTGTCTCTTACTTCGCCCGGCGGCTGACGATAAACGAATCGGTCCGCTTGTTGTTGCGCGTCTTGTAGCCCCGCGTCGGCTGGCCCCACGGCGTCACCGGATGACGGCCGCCCGAGGTCTTGCCCTCGCCGCCGCCGTGCGGATGGTCTACAGGGTTCATGGTTACGCCGCGGTTGGTGGGCCTGATCCCCAGCCAGCGGTTGCGTCCCGCCTTGCCGATGGCCACATTCTCATGATCCGTATTGCCCACCTGGCCGATCGTCGCCATGCACTCGGCCAGCACCTTGCGGGTCTCGCCCGAGGGCAGCTTCAGCAGGGCGTAGTCGCCTTCCTTGGCCACCAGTTGCGCCTGGGTTCCGGCCGAACGAGCCATCTGCGCGCCCTTGCCCGGCTTCAGCTCGATCGCGTGCACCGTGGTGCCGGCGGGAATGTTCTTGAGCGGCAAAGCGTTCCCCACCAGAATGTCGGCCTCGGGACCCGAGCTTACCGTCGCGCCCACCTTCAGCCCCACTGGCTGCAGAATGTAGCGCTTCTCGCCGTCCGCGTAATGAACCAGCGCAATCCGCGCCGAACGGCCCGGATCGTACTCGATCGTCGCCACCTTGCCCGGCACTCCGAACTTCTCGCGCTTGAAGTCGATCAGGCGCAGTTTCTGTTTATGCCCGCCGCCGTGGTGGCGGATGGTCAGGTCGCCCGTGTTGCGGCGTCCGCCGGTGCGCTTGCGAACCGTTAACAGCGGCTTGTGCGGCGTATCCGTCGTCAGGTCGTCGTTCACCAGCGAGGTCTGGAAGCGCAGCGTCGGCGTTACCGGTCTGTATGTCTTGATTGCCATCGTTTTTGTCCTTGACGAGCCCTCAACCCTTGGCCTTCAGCTCATCCTTCTCAATCCAAGTTCTGTTACTTGCCTTTCCAACTCCAACTTCGCTCCAGCCCTGACCGAGCTAAAAGCTGGAAGCTAGAAGCTGCCTTTACAGGTTGCTCACGTACTCGGGCAGTTTCTCGCCGGCCTTCAGCTTTACGTAGGCCTTCTTCCAGTCCGGCCGGAAGCCCGCATACTTGCCCCGGCGGCGTTCCTTGCCCACCACATTGGCGGTGCGAACCGCTGCAACCTTTACCTTGAACAGCGTCTCCACAGCCTGCTTCACTTCGGTCTTGGTGGCCTCGGGCGCTACGTCAAACACCAGCGTCCCCTCGGTCTCTTTCACGCCCAGTCCCTTTTCGGTGATCAGCGGGCGGCGAATTACGGTGTAAAGAGTCGGCATTACGCGGCCTCCGTCTGCGCGGCGAGCTTGCGCCCCGCGGCGCTGCGTTTTGAAACCGATTTGCCCAGAGCTTCCGCCAGCTGCTCGATGGCGGCCTGGGAGAAAATGGCCCGCTCATAGCGCAGCAGATCGTAAGGGTGCACCTCGTTGTTCAGCACCAGCTCCACGCCCTCCAGATTGCGTACCCCCTGCATCAAAGCCTGGGAGAGCGTCTTGCCGTTTTCCACCAGCAGCGCGGTGCGGGTCACGTTCAGCTTGTCCAGCGCGGCGCGGTAGAGCTTGGTCTTGGCTTCCTTGATCTCCAGCGAATCCACCACCGTCAGCGTGCCGTCGGCAAGCTTTGAGGCCAGCGCCGCGCGCAATGCGCCCAGCAGCTTCTTGCGCGGAAACGCGTAGTCGTAGCTGCGCGGCTGAGGTCCATGCACGGTGTAGCCATGACGCCACAGAGCCGAACGCACCGAGCCGATACGAGCCCGGCCCGTGCCCTTCTGCTTCCACAGCTTCTTGCCGGAACCGGCAACTTCGGTGCGGCTCTTGGTCTTGTGCGTGCCCTGGCGCAGAGAAGCGCGATAGTGCTTCACCGCCTCCCACAGCAGACCCTCGTTCACCTGGTCGGGCGCAAACACCGCGTCGGCCAGCTCCACCGAGCCCACCTTTTCGCCGTTCAGATTCAATACATCCACTTTTGCCATCGTCTTCTTCCCGTCAGCTTCTAGCTCCTAGCTTCCAGCTATAAGCTTTTTCATCGGTCGTGCGCTCATCCTGGCTCCTGCAACAATCAAGCTAGAAGCTAGGAGCTAGAAGCTAAAAGCTATTTACTTCCTCTTGGCCTGGGCCTTCTTCGAAGCCTTCAACGGATCCACGGTGCCCGATCCGGCAAAGCCGCGGCGCTCACGCGGCGGCGTCTTGGCCTTCGAGATCAGCACGTAGCTCTCCCGCGATCCGGGCACCGCGCCTTCGACCATCAGCAGATTCTCCTCGAGGTCGATGCCGCGAATGCGCAGATTCCGTACCGTCACCTGCTCGGCGCCCATGTGTCCGGGCATGCGCTGGCCGGGAAACACGCGCGACGGAAAGCTCGAGGCGCCAATCGATCCCTGCACCTGGAACATGTGTCCGTGCGACTTGGGTCCGCCGCCAAATCCGTGCCTGCGCACCACGCCGGCAAAACCTCTGCCCTTCGAGGTGCCGATCACGTCCACAAATCCGGACTCGGAGAAGATGTCCACCAGAACCCGGTCGCCGGCCTTGACCGCGACCGTGCCTTCGGCATCCAACTCCAGCGCGACTTCCTTGATGACCTTTACCGGCGGCGCTTCGGTCTTGGCAAAGTGCCCCGCCTGCGGCTTGGTCACGTTCTTCGCCTTCACGAATTCCACTAACCCGATTTGAGCCGCTTCATAGCCGTCTCTGGCCAGCGTCTTCAATTGCGTAACCACGCACGGGCCCGCCTGCAGCACCGTAATCGGATGCACATCGCCCTTTTCGTCGAAGACCTGCGTCATCCCGATCTTCTTACCCAAGATTCCCGTAACTGCCATGTCTTCCTCGCCTCATCATGCGATGTTGAATTCCACCGCACTGCCGGGCCCTTCGCGGGCTTCGAACGTTCTCAAGTTCCGTTCTGCGGCTGGGTGCCCCACCCTCGCCGCGCCTTCGTTCTTGCGGCTAGGGTGGGAGCAATGCCCAACCAGCCGCAAGAGCTCACTTTTCAAACGCCTTGATCTCCACGTCGACGCCCGCCGGCAGATCGAGCTTCATCAGCGCGTCCACCGTCTGCTGCGTCGGCTCCAGAATGTCGATCAGCCGCTTGTGCGTGCGAATCTCGAACGCCTCGCGCGACTTCTTGTCCACGTGCGGCGAACGCAGCACGCAATACTTGTTCTTGATTGTCGGCAAGGGAATCGGCCCCGCCACCGTTGCCCCGGTGCGCTTGGCCGTTTCCACGATCTCGCCCGTAGAGGTATCCAGCACACGATAGTCATATGCCTTCAACCGGATTCGAATCCTCTGTCCTACCATGACCGTCCTTCCAGTGGTCAGTGGTCAGTGATTAGTTCAAAAACCCGTCCCGGGCTCCGCACTGTTCACTGTCCACTGTTCCCTGTTACTTCACAATCTCCGTAACCGTGCCCGCGCCCACCGTGCGCCCGCCTTCGCGGATCGCAAACCGGAGCCCCTTTTCCAACGCCACCGGCGTGATCAGCTCCACCTCGAGCGCCACGTTGTCGCCCGGCATCACCATCTCCACGCCCGCCGGCAACTCCGCCACTCCCGTCACGTCCGTGGTCCGGAAGTAGAACTGCGGCCGGTAGCCCTTGAAGAACGGCGTATGACGTCCGCCTTCTTCCTTCGACAGCACGTACACTTCGCCCTTGAAGACCGTGTGCGGCGTAATCGACCCCGGCTTGGCCAGAACCATCCCCCGCTCCACATCCTCCTTGGGAATGCCGCGCAGCAGCAGCCCCGCGTTGTCGCCCGCCATGCCTTCGTCCAACTGCTTCTTGAACATCTCCACGCCGGTCACAACCGTCTTGCGCGTCTCGCGGAAGCCCACAATCTCCATGTCCTCGCCCACCTTCACCTTGCCGCGCTCGATCCTGCCCGTCACCACCGTGCCGCGGCCGGAGATCGAGAAAATATCCTCGATCGGCATCAGGAAGGGCTGGTCCACCGCCCGGTCCGGCTGCGGCACGTACGTGTCCACCGCCTCCATCAGCTCGTCGATCTTGGCTTCCCACTCCGGCTCCCCGTTCAGCGCCCCCAGAGCAGAGCCGCGAATCACCGGCACGTCGTCGCCCGGAAACTGGTACTTCGACAGAAGCTCGCGAACTTCCATCTCCACCAGGTCGATCAGCTCCGTGTCCTCCACCGCGTCGCACTTGTTCAGGAACACCACGATGCACGGAACGCCCACCTGGCGCGCCAGCAGAACGTGCTCCTTGGTCTGCGGCATCGGCCCGTCGGTCGCCGCCACCACCAGAATCGCCCCGTCCATCTGCGCCGCGCCGGTAATCATGTTCTTGATGTAGTCGGCGTGGCCCGGGCAGTCCACGTGCGCATAGTGCCGGTTCTTGGTCTCGTACTCCACGTGCGCCGTGGCAATCGTGATGCCCCGCTCCCGCTCTTCCGGCGCGTTGTCGATCGAGTCGAACGAACGGAACTGGTTCTTCGGATTGTGCTTCTGCAATACCTTGGTGATTGCCGCCGTCAACGTCGTCTTGCCGTGATCGATGTGCCCGATCGTCCCCACGTTCACGTGCGGCTTCGAACGATCAAATTTTTCCTTCGCCATAAAAGTCCCTGCATCCCTTTCGTAGCTTGTACTGCACGTTGTCATCCAGGGGCGCCGGCCATCCGGCTCCAGCCCCAATACCTTAAAGCAGCTTCCAGCTGCTAGCTCCTAGCCACTGGCTTCTCTGTGCCAACGCCTGCCTCAACTGCCCGCTCTCCCACTGCACAAGCTAGTAGCTAGAAGCTAGAAGCTAGCAGCTTGCCTTCCTCACTTCCCCTGCGCCCGGCCGATGATCTCATCGGCAATCATGCGCGGAGCCTCTTCGTAGCGCGCAAACTGCATCGAATACGAAGCCCTGCCCTGCGTGGACGAGCGAATGTCGTTCACGTAGCCGAACATCTCCTTCAGCGGCACGATCGCCTTGATCACCTGCGAGCCGGCGATGTGCTCCATGCCCTCGATGCGCCCGCGGCGCGAGTTGATGTCGCCGATGATCACCCCCATGTGCTCCTCGGGAACGGTGACTTCGACGGCCATCACCGGCTCCAGCAGCACCGGGATGGCCTTGCGCGCGGCTTCCTTGAAAGCGATCGAGCCGGCAAACTTGAAGGCCATTTCGTTGGAGTCCACTTCGTGATAGCTGCCGTCGTAGAGCGTCACCTTCACGTCCACCATCGGGTAGCCGGCCAGAATGCCCAGCTCGAGCGCGCCCTGCACGCCCTGATCGATGGGCTTGATGTATTCCTTGGGCACCGAGCCGCTCTTGATTTCGTTGATGAACTCGTAGCCCGCGCCCGGCGCGTTGGGCTCGACGCGCAGCTTGCAATGGCCGTAGTTGCCCGAGCCGCCGGTCTGGCGGATGTACTTGCCCTCGGCCTCGGCCTTCTTGCGGATGGTCTCGCGGAAGGCCACCTTGGGCTCGCCCACATTGGCCTCGACCTTGTGCTCGCGCTTCATGCGGTCGACCAGAATCTCCAGGTGCAGCTCGCCCATGCCGCTGATGATGGTCTGCCCCGAATCTTCGTCGGTCCGCACCTTGAAGGTGGGGTCCTCGTCGGCCAGCCGCGCCAGCGCAACGCCCATCTTTTCCTGGTCGGCCTTGGTCTTGGGCTCGATGGCCACCGAGATCACCGTCTCCGGGAAAGGTGATGGCGCCCAGCGCGATGGGATGATGCGGCGCGCACAGCGTGTCGCCGGTCTTCAGGTCCTTCAGTCCCACGCAGGCGCAGATGTCGCCGGCCAGAATCTCGGTCACATCCTCGCGCTTGTTGGCGTGCATCTTCACCAGGCGGCCGATGCGGTCGGTCTTGCCGGTGCGCGGATTCAGCACCGTGTCGCCGGTCTTGAGCGAGCCCGAATAGACGCGGACAAAGCACAGCTTGCCGAAGGGATCGTTGATGATCTTGAAGGCCAGGGCGGCAAGCGGCTCGTTGTCGTCCGGCTTGCGCGCATACAATTCTTGTCGTGATGGCGAGGGATCGATGCCCTCGACCGGGGGCTTGTCCAGCGGGCTGGGCAGATAATCGACCACCGCGTCCAGCAGCGTCTGGATGCCCTTGTTCTTGAAGGCGCTTCCGCAGATCACCGGGAAGACCTTCAGATCGATGGTGGCCTGGCGGATGCCGGCCTTCAGCTCCTCAATGGTGGGCGTCTCGCCCTCGAGAAACTTCTCCAGCAGCACATCGTCGGTCTCGGCGATGACTTCGATCAACTGCAGGCGGAAGGCCTCGGCCTTCTTCTGCAACGTCGGCGGGAATCGGCTCGATGGAGAACTCGGCGCCCATGGTCTCGTCGTGCCAGAGAATCGGCCTTCATCTCGATCAGGTCGACGACGCCCTTGAAGCTGGCCTCGGCGCCGATGGGAATCTGCAGCGCCACGGGCCGCGCGCCCAGCCGCTTGCGAATGGTCTCCAGAACGTGCTCGAAGTCGGCGCCGTTCTTGTCCATCTTGTTCACGAAGCAGATGCGCGGCACCTTGTACTTGTCGCCCTGCCGCCACACGGTCTCGGTCTGCGGCTGCACGCCGGAGACGGAATCGAACAGCGCCACCGCGCCGTCCAGCACGCGCAGGCAGCGCTCCACCTCGGCGGTAAAGTCCACGTGGCCGGGGGTGTCAATAATGTTGATGCGAACGTCTTTCCAGGTGCAGGTGGTGGCGGCCGAGGTGATGGTGATGCCGCGCTCCTGCTCCTGCTCCATGTAATCCATGGTCGCCGTGCCCTCATGCACCTCGCCGAGGCGGTGCGTGATGCCGGTGTAAAACAGGATGCGCTCTGTCGCTGTCGTCTTCCCGGCGTCGATGTGCGCCATGATTCCGATGTTCCGGCAACGATTCAGAGGTACGGTGCGAGCCACGGCTATTCTTCCTTGCGGGCGCTTCATGTCCCGCGGTTTGTTGGTTCAACAAGTCCGATCTACCGAACCCTCTGGGTGCCCCAGGTCTCGATTTTGAGACCTGGGAAACCTAAACTCCCTACGCGCAACTTACCAGCGGTAGTGGGCAAAGGCCTTGTTGGCCTCGGCCATGCGGTGCACGTCTTCCTTCTTCTTCATGGCCGCGCCGCGCCCGTTGGCCGCATCCAGCAGCTCGTTGCACAGCTTGTCGGTCATGCCCTTTTCGCCGCGGCTGCGGCCATAGGTAATCAGCCAGCGAATGGCCAGCGAGGTGCGCCGGTCGGGATTCACCTCGATCGGCACCTGGTAGTTGGCGCCGCCCACGCGGCGGGTCTTCACCTCCAGCAGCGGCTTGCAGTTCTCCACCGCCTTCTTGAAGAGCTTCAGAGCGTCGTCGCCGCCGCCCTTCTCTTCGAGGTTCTTCATCGCCTCGTAGAAGATGCCCTGGGCCGTCGACTTCTTGCCGCCCCACATCATCGAGTTCACAAACTTGGTCACCAGCGTCGACCCGTAGACCGGGTCCGGCGCCACTTCCCGCTTCGCAATGTGCCCTTTTCTCGGCATAATCCTCAAATCCCTCGCAAAAAACAGCTTTCAGCTTTCAGCTATCAGCTTCCAGCTCCGCTCGCGCTCGCCGCGTTAACTCAATCTGCCACCGTGCAAGCTGAAGGCTGACAGCTGAGAGCTCGTCTCGCCTACTTCTTGCGCCGCCGCCGCCCTTGGCGCGCTTGGCTCCGTACTTCGACCGGCTCTGCTTGCGGTTCGCCACGCCCACCGAATCCAGCGTGCCGCGCACCACGTGATAGCGCACGCCCGGCAGATCCTTCACGCGGCCGCCGCGGATCAGCACAATCGAGTGCTCCTGCAGGTTGTGGCCGATGCCGGGAATATAGGTGGTGACCTCAATCCCGTTGGTCAGCCGCACGCGGGCTACCTTGCGCAGCGCCGAGTTCGGCTTCTTGGGCGTCTGTGTATACACGCGGGTGCAAACGCCGCGCCGCTGCGGCGAGGCCTGCAAGGCCGGCGACGCCGTCTTGTACCGCGGGGCCGTGCGCCCCTTGCGAACCAACTGATTGAATGTAGGCAAACTGAAACTCCTTACCGCGTCAAAAAACCATGCAACATCCAGATTCAACTCGACAGCCGCGCGCAGGCCCTTCGGGCCTCCCGCTGCGGAACGCGCACCTGATTGCCGTCGCGCACGCGCACGGAAGCCCTGTTGTTGCTGCTTCGCGTCTGCCTTCGTTCCAATCTCAGACGAGAACCGGGACGGTGGCCGGGCGTTTTCCCGCTTTCGCGGGAAAAGCCAACTCCGTTTCGCCGGTTCCGGCCCGCATAGCCCTCCAAGGTGGAGAACGCGCGGGCGCCGATAGCGATGTTACCCCTGCCCTCCGCAAGAAAAGAGCGATTTCGGGGACCTGTCTGGCCGGTCAACTGCACCTGGCCCTGGGGATCAACCCGCCCAATGCTGCCGGACCGGGCTGCCCTTACGCATCCACCGTTAAGACACACGAACAGATGCGTTCTTGCGGAACCTTTTAACAATAGCAAGAAATGCGGGCGGGGTCAAACCCATTCTCTACCCAAATAGACTCACTCCGAAGCTGGAACCAGGCCCGGCGGGGGCGTTTCTAACGGCTGTTTTGCACCGTGTGGTCCACCACCGCATACCCCTCGGGAGCCTGGAACAGGGCCGGATCCGGATCGCCGCGGACAACATCGGTTACATCGGTGGTCGATATTCCCGACCGCGGATCGTCGAGGATATGGCGCACGATGATCTTCAGATCGGGTGAAATCCATAGCTCATTTGTCACTTTGATCAGACGGCCGCCGTTGTCCTCCTCCAGGCGAACAGTGCGGGTGGTGCGCGTGCCCTCCGCGTACACTCCGTTGATGTACTGCGGCGTGAGCGTTTCCCTTTGAAAATCGGGTCTGGAAACTCCGGACGCAGCCACTGTTGCCGCGTTCCCAGGCGAGCCCGATGGCGCTGGAGTCGTCGCTCGCAGCCCGGGCGTTATCGGCCAGATGCTCACCACCCGTCTCGCATTCGGGTTGCCGGTCTCCCACTTCACGTACACTTCCGCCACTGGGTCGGTTACGACGATGGAGCGATATTCCGCGCCCGAAACGGTGTGCTGGATCAGTTCCCTGCGGGTGCGCCCCTCGGCATCCCGCCAAAGAAGCTGGACGGAAGTTTGTTTCGATGTTGTGCCATCGGCCAGCATCCGTACCGTGACCGTGGTTTCCTTGCCCGAATACGGCGCAATGGTGAATCCGGTGCCGGAGGTGGTCTGCAGCGGAGCCGGCTCAGTGGTTTGCTGGGCAAGGGAGACCGGCGCGAACGCAAGTAGAACCGCGATAGACCATGAGGCGATGTGCATCGGTCCGCCTCCGATTTCAACGGGTTTAGCTGCCGTTTCAGCGCGCTCACAGGAGGCGCGCCAATCTGCTCCGGCCCCGAGTCAGAGCAAGAGAAACCGGGCGAGGTCAAACGAATTCCACCCGCCCGGTTGGATTTCCTTAAATGGCTTCCAGCGTTATTCCACCTATTGCAGCTTCCAGGCCCCGTTTTCCAGAACAAAGTCCGCCTGGCGCGTGACGCTCAACTGGTTGCCGGGGTTGTGGGCAATCTCCGCCAACGCGTCGGGAACCCCGGTCAGATCCACGCCCTCCGTGTACATGACCGTCTTGCCGCCCCCTATTGCGTCCTGGATATCCTTGATACTGAGGGCTTTAAGGTGATTGGCAGCCACGGTCACCACAACTGTCGTGAACTTCGCATCGGTGGGGCTTTGAGGCCGCCACTGGATCACGTCGCCCCCGCTCGCCAGCTTGAGAACCTTCTTGCCATCCGGGGTCAGGGTGAAGTCGGCCCAATACTTGTTGGGATAGACCTTGGTCCGGTTCCAGTACTTCGCATTCGCGCCCTGCACCATGCCGTCGTTATTCACGGTAATATTGACGCCGGCCGCCGGCATCGCATCGTACTTGGCCTGGATCATTGCCAGAGCATTGGCCTGCGTCAGCTCCGGAGCCGGCTTGCACCCGGACAAAACCACTCCCACTCCCATAATTGCCAAAGCCAGCAAAACGTTCATTTTCGCCGCGTTTTTCACTTTCCCTCCGTAGAACACACACATCTGTTCAAATTCCCTCGACTGGTCATTTTTCTCCTACTTTCCTCTGCTGTCAATGGCGTTGAAAGTGACCGAGCGCACATGTGGCGATTTGATCCTCTGGAAATCGCCCAACCAGCCCCAAGACCGGGGCAAAACAGCCTCCCGCCATCGCCATCCTGAGCCTCAGCGCGCCGTCTCCTCCGTAATCCGGTCCATCAGCAGCTCCAGAATCCCCTTCTCGTCCGAATGCAGGCAAACCTGGGCGTTGGGCTCTCCACCAACCGGCCTGGTAAACCCCTTGTCGTCCACTTCCAGCCGCATTGGCGTAGCCGGGCACAGATCGGGACGGATCGCATACGTCACTGCCACCGGGTCGTACAGGGTGGGCGAACGCCATTCACTGGTCCCGGTCCACTGGTGGTAAAGCAGCGTCAATTGGTCGGTAAGCGGTGAGCCGTGGGCGAAAACCCTCCCCAGCGCCGGAAGTTCCAGATGGATCTGCGTCGAGTCGAGCGGCATCACGAAAACCGGCACTCCGGAGCCCAGCAGCGCCCTGGCCCCCGCCGGATCGCAGCGGATGTTCCACTCCGGCGACGGCGGCTGATGCGTGTCGCCGCTCTCCCGGTCGTCGTAGCCCCGGTAAATGCTGCCGCCCATGATCACCACCCGCTTCAGCTTCTTGAACGTCGCGGGATCGCGCTCAATCGCCGCCTGAATATTGAACAGCGGCCCTATGGCAATCAGCGTGATTTCGCTTGGATGAGAACCAATCTGGTCTAGCAGAAAATTCACTCCGCTCCGGTGCTTCCACTTCTTGACGGGTCGGCCGTGCTAACGCGGAGGCCTTGCCGTGCATAGGCAGCCTGGGTAAAGACGTTGTCAGCCCTGGTCGGCACGCCGGAGACCACCGGGAGGTCGTCGCGGCCCACCGCCGTCAGGTACCGCTCCACCAGCCGCGCCCGCAGCTCCGTATCACCGAAAGCCGTCGTCACCCCCAGCAACCGCAGCTCCGGGCTGCGCAACACCAGCGCCAGCGCAAAAGCGTCGTCAATATCGTCCCCGATATCCGTGTCGAGAATTACCAGTTGCGGCGCTCCACCTGGCTTCCCGGCCGCGGGCGCAGCCTGACCGTTCATCCCCGCCGATCCGGCAGCCACCAGCACCAGCGCGGCCAACGCAACAAGGAATCGCAACGGCGCGCCAGTAATACAGAAACCAGCGGCCAGGAAACACCTACGACAGTTCATTCCACAACTCCAGAACGTCTCCGCCGCATAAAAACTCAGCGCCGCATCGCCCTGTTCCAGCAGCCGGGTGCGTTTGAGGCTCCCATACCGCTCCTCCAGCCGCTCTTTACGCCGATGTTCCGCAATCACCACCGCGCCCGCAGCCAGCATCCCGGCCGAAGCCCCGCCCAGCAGCCCCAGCGCAGCCGCGTACTCCTCGGCGGCGTCATACGGCGGATCAAGAAAAACCACGTCGAAGCCGGCTCCAATCCGCGGCCTGCGCAGAAACGGCCCCACGCTCCCGGCATGAATCCGGAATCCCTCCGTAAGCCCCAGCCGGGCAAGATTCGCGCGCAGCATTTTCAGCGCCGCCGGAGCCCGCTCCACAAACGTCACCTGCGCCGCCCCTCGGCTCAGGCCTCAATCCCCACCGCGCCCGAGCCCGCATACAAATCCAGAAACGCCGCACCCTCGATTCGGGGCGCCAACACGTTGAACAGGGTCTCGCGCAACCGGTCGCTGCTGGGCCGGGTGGCCAGTCCCGCCGGAGCCTCGAGCGCCCGCGAACGAAATCTTCCCGCAATGATGCGCATCGCCAACCAGCATACGCGAAGCGCGCCAAACCCCGGCCCACTTCGATCCTGGCCCTGACCCGGGGTTCCCATCGATGCCCCAACCCTGAAGGTTCCCCCGCCGCCCACTTCGTCGAAGGGGTGGGACCTACTACAATCGAATTATGCGAGGCTGGTCAATCCCGCTGGGACGTTGGATGGGCGTGGAGATGCGCGTCCACATCTTCTTCCCCCTGCTGGCACTGGTCTTCTTGGGCATCAGCGCCGGCGACGGGTGGCAGCGCGGCCTGGCCCTCTTCCTTATCCTCGTGGCTGCGGTCGCGGTGCGCGAAACCGCGCGCCTGCTGGTCGCGGCTTGGCTCGGCCTTCGCTTGCGCGCCGTGCTTCTGCTTCCCATTGGCGGGCTCTTCGCCTACGCCAATCCCGAAAGCCAGGAGATCGCCAACCAGGGCGGCGGACAGTTTGCCATCGCGCTGGCCGGCCCGCTGGCCAACTTCGCAACGGCCCTGGTGCTGGCCGCCGCTATCCTTGGCGCCAGCGCCGATGTCCCCCTCTTTAACTTGCCCCTCATCACCTCCGCCCATCTGCTCCGCAGCATGGTCTGGATGCAGTTCTTCCTCGGTGCGCTGCACTTGCTGCCGGCCTATCCGCTGGACTTCGGCCGCCTCATCCGCGGCGGCTTTGCCCGCAAGCACGGCTTTGCTCCCGCCGGACGCGCCTCCGCGGGCCTCGGACAGATTATCGCCCTGGCTGTCATGCTGGGCGGCATGTTGCTCCACAGTCCCTGGCTCATTCTCGCCGGCTTCTTCATCATGATCGGCGCACAGATCGAGGATCAGGGAGTCTTCTTCCAGTCCGTCGTTGACACCGTGCGCATGCGCGAAGTCATGCTCACCGACTTCGCCACCCTCTCCGCCTCTGACACCCTGGCCGACGCACTGGTTCGCTGCGTCCACTCCCTCCAGGAGGATTTTCCCGTCGTCCGCGGACCGCAACTGGTCGGCATCGTCTCCCGCCAGCGCATCGTGGACGCTCTGCGCAGCGACGGCAACGGTTACATCCAGTCGGTCATGTCGCGCGCTTTCCAGGTGGCAAAGCCCGAGGATACCCTCGGCACCACCATTCGCCGCCTCACCGCAGGCCACGGCATGGGGCTCATTCCAGTTACCGACAGCGGACGCGTGGTCGGCATTGTCAGCGTACAGAACCTGATGAGCTCCATGTCACTGCTATCCGAGCAGCGCCGCATCGAACGCGAGGACGCCCGCCAGGACTCCGGAAACTAGCTACAAATATGACGGACGATCCGGAAATTCCTCTGGCGCCCGGCCTCTACCTGGTCGCCACTCCCATCGGCAATCTCGGCGACATCACCCTTCGCGCCCTCGACGTCCTTCGCCGCGTTGACCTGATCGCCTGCGAAGACACCCGCCAGACTCAGAAGCTTCTCAACCACTTCCAGATCGCAACCCCGACCGTTAGCTGCCATGAGCACAACGAGCGCCATCGCGCCGCGGAACTCCTTGAAGCTCTCCAGGCCGGCAGACGCATCGCTCTCGTCTCCGACGCTGGAATGCCCGGCGTCAGCGACCCCGGAGCCTGGCTGGCTACCGAAGCCATCGCCGCCGGTCTGCCCGTCATCCCCATCCCCGGAGCTAACGCGGCCCTCAGCGCCCTCATCGCCTCCGGCCTGCCCAGCGAGGAATTCCACTTCATCGGCTTTCTGCCGGAGAAGGCGGGTGCGCGGCGTACGCGTCTTGAAGAATTGGCGGCGTCTGTCAATCCCAGGGCCGCCCGCACCCTCATCTTCTACGAAGCCCCGCATCGCATTCTCGACACCCTCGCCGATCTCGAGGCCGTCTGGGGTCCTGAACTGCGCGTCGTCGTGGCCCGCGAGCTCACCAAAATCCATGAGGAGTTTCTGCGCACCACCGTGGCCGCCGCCCGCCGGGAGCTGGCGTCTCGCGACCGCATCCGCGGAGAAATCACCCTGCTCGTTGCCCTTCCGGCCCCAGGCAGCACAGTGGCCGGCACGCAGGCTGCCACCCCTCCACAAAAGATCGCGGTTCGAATTGCACGGATCCAGGCCGAGGCCGGCGTCGACGAAAAGGAAGCCCTTAAGCGCCTGGCCCGCGAACTGGGCCAATCCAAGAGCGAGGTTTACCGCGAACTGCAGCGCCAGCGAGCCCGCCGCTGACCGTCGGCTCCCCGGGAACTCGCAACGCCCTGTAAAAAAGCAATAAGATCAGCGCCGTTTGTACGATTGTCATTGGGTTCTTGCCTGCGGACTGCGGGATAAGACCAGCAGCTCTTTCAACCTTGGCATCGTGCTGCCGAATTGCGGAAACAGCGCGGCAGCATTGGCCGGCAAAAGCCTCGGCCTGCGGGCAGCCGGGGGAGGCAAAGCCCCATCCGGCACAGGCTCAATCGCGCCTTGCTGAATCCGGTACGGATTGATCGTCACCCTGGCCAGAAAGAACCACGGATACTCTGTCCACTCGATATGATTCACCTCAACGGCGTTGAAATGCGGACTCACGTGGCGAAGAGCCAAATTGAGCGCGTTGGCAATGGCCGCCTGCGGCGTCTCTCCTACGCCGCCCCGCAACCACCCATCGACCATTTTGATGAACTTCCATCCCCGTCTCAGAATCCTCTTCTCCAGCAGCCGGGAATCCTTGGCCCCCACAAAGTTCCAGCCCTCGCGAAACTCTTCAGTCGTCAGTTTCAGGCCGGCAGGCAGCTCAATCTGCGCGCGAATGAGCAAGTTCGTTTCAGCAATGGTGTACATGCATCCAACTTTCTCTTGGTGCGTTCAACTGCTTGTTTTGGACGCGTTCTGCGCCAGGTTTGCCGCTGCAGCGCGATGCTGAAATGCCTGCGCCATCGTTTGCTCTGAGGGCTCTGCAATTGCCTGCTCGATTGACTGGCCGCAATGGGCGCAAATCACTTCGCGCATCAAACTTCCAAAACCGTCGAGAGCCTGGGAAGAGGTTCGAAAGCACTCCGGGCAGGTCATCGTAACAGGCGCCTTTCCCGGCCAGTCCTTTCCATAGCGATGAATCCAGAGAGGCGCCGGGACGCGGCAGGGTTGGGAACCGTGCCGCTCCATTTGAGGCAGCGCTTCCACGATCCTCAACAGGGAACCCAGGCTGCTGCCCTTCTGGTAGAACGCATCCGCGGCAACGCCCGAGGGTACCTCGTCGCCGCAGAACGCCCCGCTCATCGCAACCGTCCGGATCGCGGGGAACCTGTGCCGCACCACCGACAGCAACTCGTAGCCGGACATCCCAGGCATGTTGAGATCGGAAAGAAGGACGTTGGGGATTGCCTGCCGCAACTCCGCCAACGCGGAGAAGCCGTCCCCGGCGGTCCGTACGCTATATCCAATCTCAGTGAGTGCGTTCGACAGGGTGGTGCGAATTGAAAGCTCATCGTCGACGATGAGAAGGCTTGCTTTTGTCTCGGGCATCTCTCACCCCGTAGGGGAATCTCTCAGGGAGTTGGAGTGAGTGTCCCATTCAACGAATCGCAGTGCTGTTCAATTCTGCACAGGTCTGCCGGAGAATTGGCGCTGGGCTTTGCGTTACTTCGCGGATCTCGCTGCGGTCAAAGGTTCCTCGCCGCTCTCATCCGGTAACTGATCGTGCAGGATAACGTCCAGAAGCGACTTGTGGACCCGGATGCGGCCATCGTATTCAACGAAGCCGAGCTTGCGGAAGCGATTCATGAAGAAGCTCACCCGCGACCGCGTCGTCCCGATCATCTCCGCCAGCGTCTGCTGCGAAATCTTGGGAATCAGCATCTCCGGCTCGCCCGGCTTGCCAAACTCCGCCATCAGCAGCAGGATCCGCGCCAGCCGCTTCTCGCTGGAGTTGAACAGTTGGTCCACAAGATCGGCCTGGATGCGCATGCTGCGCGCCAGCAGAAACTTCAAAAAAAGGTCGGAGAACTTATGCTCCTCGTGCATCACGCGGATCATCTCTTCCCGCCGAATTTTCAGCGCCGTGCAGGCGGTAATGGCCGTGGCCGTGGCCATGCGCAGCCCCGCCAACGCCGCCAGCGCTTCTTCGCCCACAAAGTCGCCCCCGGAGAGAAGCGTGATCGTGGCTTCCTTTCCGGCGTTCGATACCACTGTGACTTTGGCCCGGCCTTTCTGAAGATAGAAAACCGAATCCGCCGGCTCGCCCTGCGAAAAGAAATTCTCCTTTGGCTTCAACAGCACAATCCTTCGTCCCAGGCCGGCCCCGGCAAGAAAAGCGGCTGCGTCGAACGCGGGCTTTTCAAGCTCAACCATCGTTACCGCCCCCCTCCCTGTGCAGCGTCGGCGCGAGGCTCATCACGGGGAACACGACCCCGCCGACCTTCGATCTGCAACAGAATTGGCTTGGCCAGCTCAGCGTCGCTGATGGGAACTGGGACCCTTGCGCGCCGGAAATTGCTCATTCAAAGCAACATCCACGGCACCCTCTTGGCTTCACACATTCGGCGGCACTATAGCACAAAATTGCACACCCCATGGCGGCCATTCTGTTCAATTTTGCTCACTTTTCGGGTTTTTTTCAAGACCCCCACGGCCCGCTCCACATCAAAATGTTTCTCCAAAGTCAACAGATAGCCCTCAGTTTTTTCCTGGGAGCCCCTTCGCTGAGCCAATGTCTTGAAGAGTAGGGGCTTTAGACCCTCCATGAACTCAGCAAAGTGAACCCGGGATGGTAAGGATGGGCTTTAACCCATCCATTCATCTCCCCGGGCAATGTCGGCTTTGCAACCAGAACCTGTTCAAGGACTCCGCCTAGAGCCGTATTGCTCAGACGCTGCTATCGAACCCCGCTAACGTGAGAGTTACCTTGTGCGCCACGGTGCGCGGGAAGCTTGTGACGCTGCGCATGGGTAGAAAAAGGGTGAGTCGCATGAAAAAAGTTATGACGATCGTAGCAATACTCAGTTTGACAAGCATCGGCTGGGCGGGAAGCAATCGCGAAGCAACAACCGACCGGCTCGATCATGCCGGCAATGTACTCCATGAAATCATGGCGGCGCCCGATAGGGGCATTCCGGAAGAAGTCCTCGAGCACGCAAAGTGCATCGCCGTCGTGCCCCACCTGCTCAAGGGCGGTTTCGTGTTTGGCGCGGAGAATGGCAGAGGCATCGCCACCTGCCGCACCGCGGATGGTTGGAGCGCACCGGCGTTCTTCACCATCACCGGCGGAAGCTGGGGCTTGCAGATCGGCATCGAAGGCGTTGATCTGGTCATGATCATCCAGAACGACCGGGGAATGCAGCATTTGATTAACAGCAATTTTGAGCTGGGCGGGGACGCCTCAGCGGCTGCCGGACCGGTTGGTCGCCACGCTTCAGCCGATACCGACTGGAAGCTGGAAACCGAGGTCCTCACCTACTCGCGCGCCCGCGGCGCCTTTGCCGGAGTCACCCTGAACGGCGCTGCCATCCGCCGCGACAGCGATTCCACCGAGGCCATCTACGGCCGTGACATCTCCACTCGCCACATTCTGCAGGGCGACGTAGCCGTACCCCAAGCCGCACAAGCGTTTCTCGACGCGGTCAGGGACGCAAAGGCGCAGGCCATCGCCTCCAGGTAACCTTCAACCGATGATTCATGCTCGCGGGCGCGCTGGGAAGCAACTCGATTCCAGGGCGCCCGCGACGCGAGGGAGATGAAAATGCTCTGGACAATCTTTGTCGTCCTTCTGGTTTTGTGGCTGCTGGGCTTCACTCTCCATATCGGCGGAGGCCTGATTCACATTCTGATCGTTGTGGCGGTCATCGTCCTGATCTTCAACCTGCTCTCCGGGCGTCGCAGCAGCCTCTGAGGCATTGGGGGGCCTGCCGAGCGCCATCAGATCTGGCCCCCCAGCGCTCCTTCGCCCCTGACTGCGGGCCGGGAGCGGATCTCCGCAATCTCCGCTATCAACTGTTCCACCTGTTCCCGCGTGCGCTTGCTCACATCCAGAAAGCGAATGCCCACGTCTCGTTGGTCATGAACGGCCTGGATCACGCCGCCCAGCCGGAACGGCAGTCCTGCAAGACGAAACTCCGTCTCCACGCGCGTGTAGATTCCCAATGGAAATCGTTCGTCGCTGCGGATGCGGCAGCCGCTCATGCTCAGGTCCAGAATGCGCCCGCTCAGTTTCGACCCGATCTTGATCAGAAAAATCGTGGCCCTCGTATCCACCTCGTGACGCGTCTGGATGCGGCGATCGCGCTTCACAGCCTCCTGGACGGATAACTGCGATGTGCCCGCCGTCCGCGCAGCTTTGGCTTTCCGCGCAATCTCCTGAATCTCGGCCCACTCCCGCTCGGCCCTCTCCGAAAGCTCGCGAACCTCCCTGCCGGCAAGCTCCTCCACCTCTCGCTCAGCCTCGCTTTTCGCCTGCTCCTCAGCCTCACTCTCCGCGGCAGCTCTCTCCGCAGCCTCAATTGCCGCCCCGGCCGCTGCCGCTGCCTCTATCTCGCAGATCACCTCGTCCAACTGCTCTCTGCGCCGCGAAATCATCTCCACAAAGCGGATGCCCACCAGGTGTTTCCCGTCGGTCCATTGGATGACGCCCACAAAGCGGAACGCTATTCCGTTCACTTTGAACGTCACCTCGACGCGCGTCCGGGTGCCCGCGGTATACCGCCCCCGCGTGCGCAGCCGGCACCCTTCCAGGCTCAGATCGAGAATGTGGCTTTCCAGCGAAAGACCGTGGCTTACCAGCAGCAGCATGGAATCTTCATCGACTTCATAGCGGGGGTGGGAGCGCCGGTTCCGTGGATCGCCCCGTGGGTCGTCCTGCTGCCGGCCCAAAGGGCCTGCCGCCTTTTCTTCCGCTTCCATGCACTGCTCCGCTGCCCGGCCTGCGGGCAGTTGTCAGTGCCCGCCGGTCAATTCCCAGGGGCGCGCCGCTGCTGGATGCGCCGCTTCCCGGCCCTTCAGGCGGTCGTATTGATACCGGTCGCTGGTGGTGCCCAATGACTCGTTGTACAGGCTCGTCGCACCCGTTAGCTGCTTCAATTCCTCGCTGAATAGATGGATTGCATGCAACTGCGTCGCCGATGCAGGTAGCTCATATTGGGAGGTCTTAATAAACTTCTGGTACCCCCGGTCAACCAAGCGCGACACTTCACCGCCTACCAGCGCTCCCGGGCTTACAGCCATTGCTGCCCCGTCCTCCTGAGCAACCAGAACCGCCCCCACCCCATCCTTGCTTACCAGGTACCCGCCTGCGACTCCGGCAAAGGGCGATACATCAAATGAATGGGCGCCTAGTATCTCCAGCGTCTGATCGAAGTTCGGATGAGGAGACTTTTTTGTCATGACTGCTTTCCGTTCTGCGAGGATAGTGAAGGAAGCTCCGGCGTCGTCCTCGCCCTGACTCCAATCTCGCATACCCGCGCCGCAGGCTGCAATTTCCCCATGGCTACTGACACGCCGCCTTCCCAACCCGGTTCTTCACCCGGCTCTTTGCTCCCCGAGCGCATCGGCAACACGCCACTTCTTCGTCTCGACCGGATCGCCCGCCTCCTTCCAACCGTTCAAGACTCCGATTCCATCACCCTCCTCGCCAAGGCCGAGTGGGCCAATCCCGGCGGCAGTGTCAAGGACCGCGCCGCCGCCTCCATGGTCCGCGAGGCGCGCGACCGCGGACTGCTCACTCCCGGCAAGACCCTCCTCGACGCCAGCAGCGGCAACACCGGCATCGCTTTTGCCATGCTCGGCGCGGCCCTCGGCTTCCCCGTCCATCTCACCATGCCCGCCAACGTCTCTCCCGAGCGCAAGCGCATCCTCCGCGCCTACGGAGCCTCCGTGGAATGGACCGATCCCGACAAAGGTTCCGACGGCGCTATCCTCCGCGCCCGCGAACTGGCCGGCAACGACCCCGATTACTTTTGCTACGTTGACCAGTACTCCAACGACGCCAACTGGCTGGCCCATTACCACGCCACCGGCCCCGAGATCTGGCGGCAGACCGCGGGCCGCCTCACTCACTTTGTCGCCGGCCTCGGCACCAGCGGCACCTTCATGGGCGTCACCCGCCGGCTCAAGGAATTCAATCCTGCCATCCAGGCCGTCAGCCTTCAGCCTGACTCGCCTTTCCACGGCCTTGAGGGACTCAAGCACATGGGCGCCTCCATCGTCCCGCCCATCTACAACCCCCACCTGGCCGACCGCCAACTCGAAGTGGAAAGTGAAGCCGCCTACGACATGGCTCGCCGCCTGGCTCGCGACGAGGGTCTGTTGGTCGGCATCTCGGCCGCCGCTGCCGTCCACGCCTGCCTCCAGATCGCCCGCGAGGAAGCCGCCGCCGGCCGCAGCGCCACCATCGTCACCGTGCTGCCCGACTCCGCCGACAAATACCTCTCCGAGCGGTTTTGGGAGGAAGAATGATCAGTCTCCGCCTGCCCCGCGACCTCTACGATGCGCTCCGCGCCCACGGCGAACAGACCTACCCCCACGAGTGCTGCGGAGCGCTGCTCGGCCGCTTTTCTACCCCGGACGCGGGCCGCAACGAACCCGCTCAGTGGCTTGTTGAAGCCACTGTCCCCGCCGGCAACACCCGCACCGACTCCGCCCACAACCGCTACCAGATCGCCCCTGCCGAACTGGTCAAAATCCAGCGCGAAGCCCGCAGCCGAGGCCTCGACATCGCAGGCTTCTACCACTCCCACCCCGACCACCCCGCGCAATGGTCGCCCACCGACTTTCAGGAAGCCCACTGGCCCGGCTGCTGCTACGTCATCACCTCGGTGATGCAGGGCAAAGCCGCCATCACCAACTCCTTCCTCCTCGCCGGACTCACTGAAGAAGACAAGCGTTTCGAGCAGCAATCCATCCAGGTAACTGACCCCGGCGCCGGCCAGCAGCGCGACTGACTCTGACCTCTCGACAGCCGAGAGTTCCGGCTGCATTGTCCTGGCCTGGATAACAACTTGACGCTCCACGCCCCGTAACTCGAATGAGCCGAGAAACTTCTTTACACCCCTGCGGCCCATGCATCATAATCGCCCCACCTTGGAGCACGTGCGTTTCCCTGGGTTCCCCCTCCCCCCGCCAGTGAACTCCGAGCAAATCAAGGAGGTAATTCACACATGAGAAAGCTCAGCCCCTTTGTGTTGGGACTGTCTATCGCGGTTGCCGGCAGTGCGTTGACCGCGGCGCAGGAAACGTCTTCCATGCCGAAGGTCCTGCAAATTACCCGTGAGTACATCAAGCCCTACAAAAACGGCATGGCCCACGACAAGACGGAGAGCGCCTTTGTCCAGGCCATGGTCAAGGCCAAGTTCCCCGCCTACTATGTCGGTTTGGATTCCATGTCTGGCAAGTCGCGCGCCTTGTTCCTCACCGGATATGGCTCCTTTGCGGAATGGGAAGCGGACAACAAGATCGTCGACAAGAATCCCGCTCTCGCCGCCGAACTTGAGCGCGACGGAATTGCCGACGGTGAGCTGCTCGATTCCGTAGACTCCGTGGTCTACACCTACAGCGAGGAACTCAGCTACAAGCCGCACCCCAGCCTGGCGCACGCGCGTTACATGGAGATCTCGGTCTTCCACGTCCGCGCAGGCCATCGCAAGGACTGGCTTAAGATCGCCAAGATGGTCAAGGATGCGCACGACAAGGCCGGGACCAGCGCACACTGGGCCATGTACGAGATCGGTTATGGAACCGAGGACGGCACCTACATCGCCCTCAGCTCAGATAACTCAATGGCCGATATCGATACCGGCTACGCTGAAGGCAAGAAGTTCCGGGATGCAATGGGCGAAGACGGCATGAAGAAGCTCGACGACCTGTTTGCGGACACGGTCGATTCCTCCCGCTCAGAGCTCTTCTCCATCAATCCCAAACATGAGTTACGTCCCTGATGAGTGGATCAAGGCCGATCCGGATTTCTGGAAGCCCAAGCCGGCAGCGGCGCCCGCCGCCAAGCCCGCAGCGGCCCAGAAGAAGCCCTAGCTTTCTAACCACCACATCGCCGGGTGCCCCAGGTCTCGATTTTGAGACCTGGGACCCCACGGAAGTCACCCCGCAAATCACGTTCCGCACCGTTCCCGCCGGGTGCCCCAGGTCTCGACTTTGAGACCTGGGACTCCACGGAAGTCACCCCGCGCATCACGTTCCGCACTATTCCCGCAATCCGATCGCCGCCCCGTATCATCTACATTAGTAGAGCTGGATCGCCGCCGATACGCTCTCCATCATCCCCTCCATCGCCGGTGGGTGCTAGCCGGAACTGTCCGTCCGGGTGGGCGCGCCTTCGGCGCAAAGGCATTCAGGCAACCGGAACAAATCTTCAACACGAGAATTAAAAATCATGGCCACCACAACTTCCCCAACCCCGCTTCCCGAGCTCACCACCGACGACCTCTCCCGCTACTCGCGCCACCTCATCCTGCCCGAAGTGGGCATGGAGGGCCAGCAGCGGCTCAAGGCCGCGCGCGTTCTCTGCGTCGGCACCGGCGGCCTCGGCTCGCCGCTCGCTCTCTACCTCGCCGCCGCCGGCATCGGGACTCTTGGCCTCGTCGATTTCGATGTCGTCGATGCCAGCAACCTGCAGCGCCAGATCATCCACTCCACCAAGGACATCGGCCGCAAGAAGCTCGACTCCGCCGAGGAGAAGCTCCCCGCCCTCAATCCCGCGCTCAACGTCGTCAAGCACGAGACCATGCTCACCAGCGCCAACGCCCTCGAGATCCTCAAGGACTACGACATCGTCGCCGACGGCACGGACAACTTCCCCACCCGCTACCTGGTCAACGACGCCTGCGTGCTGCTGGGCAAGCCCAACGTCTACGGATCGATTTTCCGCTTCGAGGGCCAGGCCAGCGTCTTCGCCACCCAGCAGGGCCCCTGCTACCGCTGCCTCTATCCCGAACCGCCGCCGCCCGGCCTGGTTCCCAGTTGCGCCGAGGGCGGCGTGCTGGGCATTCTGCCCGGCCTGGTCGGCGTCATCCAGGCCACTGAGGCCATCAAGCTCATCCTCGGCAAAGGCGAATCGCTCATCGGCCGGCTGCTGCTGGTCGACGCCCTCAACATGCGCTTCCGCGAGCTCAAGCTGCGCAAGAATCCCGAGTGCCCGGTCTGCGGCACCAACCCCACCGTCACCCAGCTCATCGACTACCAGCAGTTCTGCGGCATCATGCCCGAATCCAAACAGGAGCAAGCCGTGAAGAACGGAATCCCCCAGCTCACCGTCAAGGAGCTCAAGCGCCGCATCGACGCGGGCGAAGACGTCTTCATCCTCGACGTGCGCGAGCCCTACGAGTACCAGATCGCCAACATCGGCGGAAAGCTCATCCCCCAGAACGACGTCCCCCAGCGCCTCGCCGAGATCGACCGCAACCGCGAGATCGTCGTGCAGTGCCGCAGCGGCGGCCGCTCGCAGCGCATCGCCGAGTTCCTTGCGCAGTCACGGCTACCCGATGGTCGTCAACCTCGCCGGCGGCATTCTGGCCTGGGCCGACGAGATCGACCCCAAAATGCAGAAGTACTGAACACACGCAACACTTGTTGAATCGCGGGAGCCCTGGGCATGGAAGCCGTAACTCTACATGGCAAATATGTCCGTCTTGAGCCGCTCGGCCGCTGCCACATCGACGGCCTGGCCGCAGCGGCTGCCGTAGACCCGTCCCTCTATCAATGGAGTCTCGTTCCTCAGGGCAAGGACGCGGTCGCTCGCTACATTGACACCGCGCTGGCCTGGCGCGCCGCCGGCACGGCCCTGGCCTTCGCCACCATTCGCATCGAGGACGGCGCGGTCATCGGCTCAACCCGCTTCTTCGATATCGAGCGCTGGGCATGGCCGCCGGGCCATTCGCGCCACGGCCGCCAAGGCCCCGATGTCTGCGAGATCGGCTACACCTGGCTCACCCGCTCGGCCATCCGCACCGCAGCCAATACCGAGGCCAAACTGCTGATGCTGACATATGCGTTCGAATCCTGGCAGGTGCTGCGCGTCTGCCTGCACACCGACGCGCGCAACCAGCGTTCGCGCGCCGCCATCGAACGCATCGGCGGAAAGTTTGAAGGGATTCTCCGCGCCCACCGCATGGCCGCGGACTTTACGCCCCGCGACTCAGCGCGCTTTTCCACTGTGGCGTCCGAGTGGCCTGCTCTGAAACAGCGCCTCGCCCAATTACTCGATCGCTTGTAGTGTGCCGGGGATCATCTGCCCGCTGACGAAGCTGCGCCGAATAGCCGTTTCATCCAACTGGGTCTTCTTTCGCAGCGCGGCGGCCTGGGATGCTTCGAGTTCAAATGGAATGCGCGGCAGGCAACGCAATCGCCATGCCGCGGACATTTTCGCTTGGGGCAGCTACAGATGATGGGAAACTCGTTCATCCCGGAAGCAACTCCCTCAGCCTGGGCGCCCCATCCTTTCGCGTCTTTTGCGAAAGGGTGGAATACCACAAACCCAACCGCGGCCTCTCAACGGAAGCGCCCGCTCAAGCCGCCTCGCCGCCCGCCCATTCTCGTCCAGCTTGCCGAAGATCATCTTCCCGCTGGCGGTCTGCAGCACGCTGGTCACGGAAATATCCACGCTCTTGCCGATCAGCTTGCGCGCATGATCCACCACCACCATGGTCCCGTCGTCCAGATAGCCCACGCCCTGGTTGTACTCCTTGCCTTCCTTCAGGATCAGCACGCTCATCCGTTCGCCCGGCAGCACCACCGGCTTCAGCGCGTTGGCCAGGTCGTTGATGTTCAGCACCTCAACGTGGTGCAGGTGGGCCACCTTGTTCAGGTTGAAGTCGTTGGTCACCACCTTGGCCTCCCACTTCTTGGCCAGTTCCAGCAGCTTCAGGTCCACCTCGCGGATGGAGGGAAAATCGTCGGGAACGATCTGCACCTGGATGGCGGCGTTGGACTGCATCCGCTGCAGCATGTCCAGGCCGCGCCGGCCCCTTTGCCGCTTCGAACCGTCGGTGGAGTCGGCCACGGTCTGCAACTCCCGCAGCACAAACTCCGGCACCACGATCATGCCGTCGATGAAGCCCGCCTCGGCAATGTCGGCGATGCGCCCGTCGATGATCACGCTGGTGTCCAGCACCTTGGCGCTGCGCCGCGAGGGCCGGTCGCTGGCAAAGATGGTGCCCAGCGCCGCCGGGTTCAGCAGGTCGCCCTTGCTGGCGCCCACCAGCAGCCCCACATAGGTCATCAGCAGCAGCACAAAGATCTGCAGCACCGCCGAGTTGGTGCTGTTCAGCGGCGCCGATCGCAGCACCAGGCAGAACAGCGCCGCGCCAAAGATCCCCAGCACGCTGCCCGCCACCGCCCCGATCAGCCGCCGCAGGCTCAGCGCCCGCACCCGCAACTCGAAGACAATTACCGCGCCGGCAGCCAATGCTCCGGCCACCGCGCCCATCCACCCTGCCGGGATGCCGAAAGGATGAAGGAAATAACAAACCCCGGCAAGCAAGGCAACAAAAAGAAGACGAATGACTATCAGATCCATAAAATGCCTACTGCCGCTGGCAGCGAAAAAATATGCCAGACTCGGCACAATTGGCGAGTATGACGACACTCGAGCCCCATCGTCAAGAGAAGATTAGTGGATAAAGGAAGGTGGGCTGAGCCGCCCCGGCGCCGCGAAGGCCTCGATCAGCTTTTCTGCACCGCCACCAGACCGGGTACGCCAAGCTTCTGGGTCCCCGGCGAATCGGGGTCCCCAGCGGGAAACTTTAACGGGTGCCCAGATCTCAAATCTGAGACCTGCGATAGCACCTGTGGGGAGCAAGGGGCTTTTCTGTGAACTGTCTACTGTTCACTGCTTTTACGACGCCGCCGCCAGCTCCGTTACCGGAGCCTGCCGCAGCGCGCCCTTCCGGGGGCCCCGCTTGCGCGCGCTCATCACCTTGATCCGTTCCAGCAACTCCTGCGACGAGCAGTGCTTCTTCTGGAGCAGCGCATCGGCCGCGTGGATCTCTCCGCTCATCGCCTGCGGGTCGCCCAGCAGGATCATCGGCACGTGGCCCGCAATCTGTTTCAACCGGTTCACCAGTTGATGGCCGTTCATCTGCGGCATGGCAAAGTCGGCCAGCACCAGGTCCACCTGCATCCCGGCAAAAATGCCGATTGCCTCCTGGCCGCTCGTCGCCGGTACCACGCGGTATCCATTCGTTGCCAGCATGAAACTCATCACTGAAAGTTCCTGTTCGTTGTCGTCTACGCAGAGTATTACTTTCTTCGGGCGCATGGTGTGGGGATCCACTCCTTCTTCAAGTTCTTGTTGCGTTCACCCCGGCAACATGTCGCCTCACCCGCTCTGTTGGCGGGCTTGCCTGTAGTATTGTCGGGCCCGGTTACTGCGATTGAGCCAGCCCTTTCCTCCCGGATCCTTGTCACTTGAACTTTGGTTGCCTCGCGCTGTTGCGCGCGGACCAAGTGGGCGTGGCAATCGCCCAGGGTGACAACCGGCAGGTGATTCGTACCGGGCCAGCGTTCCTTCGCAGTCAATTAAACCAAGGATTGTTGCCTGAGCCGCAGACCGGCTCAACCAACGATTGAGTTGCTGCAATGAATGGCAAGATTACGAGCCTTTGATGCTCGTGGGAAGAGGGAACGTGAGGCGAAGAACCCGTTGAAAATACCCATGAAACAAGTGGAAATTAGCTAGTATTAACAAACGCTAACACTTGCCATGTTGAACCCCTGTTGAAAGCGTGTGTATCACGGCAGGAAAAGCTGTCCTTTTGCAACAAGAACAGTGCTGCCCGCCGCGCGCACATCCGTCACCCTCGCCAATTCTTTGCGCGCGCTAAGAAAAAGATCGCTCGGTCGGCCCATCTCCACGCACCCAGATCCTGCCGTCAATTGGGGGTTTTCGATAGGTTTACGGGAGCTTCTCGGAGGTTTTTCTGCGCAGTGGGCAGTGAACAGTTCACTGACATGGAACCCTTGGCCCGCGCTTTTCGTAATCCTCAGCAAGATGGAACAACGCTACAGTCGGGTCTGGGTCGAGGCCGAGGTTGCCGCGGCCATTGAAGCGTGGAATCGCTGCGCCGTGCGCTCGCTTCCACCCCTCCCGCGCTTTACCCATCGGGAGCAGCGCAAGCGCGAGAAAGCCTATGACCAGGGCCTGCGCAGCGTCGAACGCGAGGCCCGGCGCGCTCCCCGCACCCCGGCTGAGCGTCTGCTTGCCCAACAGCGGATCGTCGAGGCATTCCCTCCCTTTGCAGCCGTCGCGCTGGGTCTCGCGCCAGATGCCGTTCAGTTGCTTATCGGGACCTTTCTGCCCGTGGGCACCGAACTGGCCCGCTGGGCGCGCAGCTTCGACCCGGACCTCACCGTGCCCGACACCATACAGGCCTGCCGCAATGCCTGGTCCGCCTGCGGCCTGCAAGCGCTGCTCGGCCAACCCATGCAACTGACCCCGTCGCTCCTGGCTTACAGCCTGCTCTACCCCTACAGCGACAACTATCTCGATCATCCTTCCCTGTCCTCGGCAGACAAGCTTCTCTTCAGCGAGCGCTTCCATGAGCGCCTGTGCGGCCATCGGCTCGCAGCCCGCAACCGTCACGAAGCAGCCGTCTGGGCGATGGTCGAGCTCATTGAAGAGCAATACCCCCGGCAGCGATATCCCCAGGTCTTCGACTGCCTCCTGGCTATTCATCGCGCCCAGGAGCAGAGCATGGCCCAACTCGGCAACGGCGCCCGGTCCGGCAGCGGCAACGGCTTCCGCGGCCCCTGCGATCATGAGAGTCTCTTGCGCATCAGTTGCGCCAAAGGCGGCACCAGCGTGCTGGCCGACGCTTGTCTCGCGCAGCCCTGGCTCACACCGGAGGAAAGCCGGTTCTCCTTCGAGTGGGGCGTGCTGTTGCAACTGGGAGACGATCTGCAGGACGTGCAGGAAGATCTCCGCCGCGGGTCGGACACGCTGTTCACGCGCGCCGCCGCCGCGGGCATGCCACTCGACAGCCCGGTCCTGCAACTGCTCAACTTCAGCCGGCATGTCGCTGACCGCATGGACCGCCTGCCTCACGGCTCCGCAATGCTCAAGGACCTGCTGCGCATGAGCTGGCGCTCGCTCATCCTCATGGCCGTCGCCGACGCCCGGCAGTTCTTCTCACCGGCATTCCTCGCCGAGCTGGAACCGTGCTCCGCTTTCCGCTTCAAGTTTCTCAACGCCCGCAACCAGAATCTCGCCGGCCGCGAGTCGTTTTACGCGGTTCTCTTCGACGCGTTCCTGGAGGCGGGCGCGGACTCCGACCGCGGTGACGAAATAAGTGAGAGTTTCTTGTGGAGCAAGCCGTATCTAAGCAGAACGTACGAAGGGCCCGTGGCTAAAGCCAGTCAAGTTGCATGCCTGCTTTCAGGGGCCTGAAGGCCCCTCCGCCCACCGCCCACCGACCACCGACCACCGTCTTGCTACAATCAAAAGGGCCGAAAACTGCCGACATTCAACCGCTTTTTTGCGCCAGACTTGAGATCGATGACCCTCCGCCTCTTCAATACCCTCACCGGACAACTCGACCCGCTCGCGCCCGCCGACGGCAAGGCTCTGCGCATGTACGCCTGCGGGCCCACGGTCTACGACTACGGCCACATCGGCAACTTCCGTACGTTTTTGCAGATTGACGTGCTGCGGCGCTTTCTGCTGCTCACCGGGACCCCGGTCCGCCACGTCATGAACATTACCGACGTGGACGACCGCATCATCCAGAACGCCGCCGCTGCTGGCATCACCATACAGGAGTACACGGCGCCCTACGAGCAGGCCTTCCTTGAGGATCTGGACGCGCTCAGGATCCAGCACCCCGAGCAACTGGTACGCGCCACGGAGCACATCGACCGCATGGTCGAGCTGGTGGAGAAGCTGGCTGCCGCCGGCGCCGCTTACCAAACCGAGGACGGGAGCTGGTACTTCCGCCTGGCCGCGTTTCCCGAATACGGCAAGCTGAGCAAGAAGGACCTGAGCGGGATCGAAGACGGCGCGCGCGTGGATGTGGACGAGTACGAGAAGGACTCGGCCCGCGACTTTGCCCTGTGGAAGGCCGCCAAGCCCGGCGAGACTTACTGGGACACGGCGATCGGCCGCGGCCGGCCGGGCTGGCACATTGAGTGTTCTGCAATGGCCATGGAGTACCTGGGCGAGAGCCTGGACCTGCACGCCGGTGGCGAAGACCTGATGTTCCCGCACCACGAAAACGAGATTGCGCAAAGCGAGACCGCGACCCACAAGCCTTTTGCGCGGCACTGGATGCACGTCCGCTTCCTGCTGGTGGACGGGCGCAAGATGTCAAAGAGCGAGGGCAACTTTTTTACTTTGCGCGACTTGCTGCTGAAGGGCTACAAAGCCTCGGCGATTCGCATGGCGCTGATTTCGGTGCCTTACCGGCATCAGCTCAACTTCACCTTCGACGGCCTGCTCGACGCCACCAACGCCATCGAGCGGCTGCGGACCTTTCGCCAGCGCCTGATTGAGGAGAAGCTCGCGCGAGGGCGCAAACCCCGCCCTCAGGCCGCCGCCGAAAAGGCGCAGGCGGACTACATGGCCGCGCTGGCCAACGACCTGAACACCGCCGAAGCCCGCGCACCGATCTTCGAGCTGATCCGCGTGGCCAACACCGCCATCGACCAGAAACAGCTTCTGGCCGCCGATCGGGATGCGATTCTGGCTGTTTTAGCGAGTTTCGACGCGGTCTTCGACGTGATCGAAGATCGCGATGCCGAGCCCACACGCCGCGCCCTGCAATGGGCTGAGAAGGCCGGGCGCCTGGCCGACGTGGCTCCCGAGCTGCTGGCCCGCCAGGGGCTCAGCGACGAAGCGATTGACGCGCTGGTGGCCGAGCGTACACTCGAAAAGAAGCAGCGCAACTTCGCCCGCGCCGACCAGATCCGTAACGAACTGGCCGAAAAAGGAATCGTCCTCGAAGATTCGAAGGACGGGGTGCGCTGGAAGCGGAAATAGCAGGTGACGCTTTGACGACGGAATTTGAAATTGATTTCGAGCAGGAAGAAGACGGCCGGTGGATCGCTGAAATTGAGCGCCTGCCCGGCGTGCTTGCCTATGGCAAGTCCCGGGAAGAGGCAGGGATGAAGGCCGACGCCCTGGCCCGCGAAGTTGTTTGCGAACAAATACCAAGATAGCGAGGTCACACATGGAACCCAACGAAGCCCAGGAGTTGCAGGAACACGCCGAGCACGGATCGCAGGAGTCCGCGTTGCGCCCGGTCGCCTTTACCATGGCCGTGCTGGCCGTACTGGTGGCCGTGGTCACCGTGCTGGGCCATCGCACCCACACCGAGGCCGTGCTCGACCAGAACAAGGCCACCGACCAGTGGAACGAATACCAGGCCCATAAGATCCGTTCCAATGACACTTTGCTGGCCGCTGACCTGCTGACGGTCGTCACGGTTGCGGACAAGGGCGCAGCGGAGAAGCTGGCGAAGGCTTATGCCGACCACGAGGCCAAGTGGGCCGATGAGACCAAGGACGACAAGGAAAAGGCCGATGCTCTGGAAGCTAAAGTTGAGCAGGCCGAAGCCCGCGCCAACCGCTTTGACCTGGCCGAGGCCTTGCTCGAGATCGGTTTAGTCGTCGTTTCGATCACGCTGCTTACGCACCGGCGCATCTATTGGTATCTGGGAATGATCTTCTCGCTGGGCGGAATCCTCTCCGCGGCTTCGGTGCTGCTGCTCAAGTAGAGGGGCAGTTTATTCCGCCGGCATCTGCTCCAGATCCTCGACCGGGCGCGCGCCGCCCTTCGCCTTTACCTGCGCCGTCGTCATTAAAAACACGGCCACCACAATAGCGGCCATGCCCGCGAACTCCGCCGCAGAGGGCCGCTCGTGGAGCAGCAGGATTCCCAGCAGCACGGCGACCACCGGGTTCACATAGGTATACGACATGACCTTGGCTACCGGCACGTGTTCGAGCAGATAGATGAAGCCGGTGTAGCCCAGCAACGAGCCGGCGGTGACCAGATAAGCCAGCGAGCCGACAGCCGCGCCGTTGAGATGGAACTTGGGCCACAGGCCCAGCGCCGTGCCCAGTACAGTGCCGAAGGCCCCGGCGGCAAGCATCTGCCACGACGCCGCCACAAAGATGTTTACCTTGAGGCGGGCATGACGGGACACGGTGCTTCCCACTGCCCAGAAGAGCGCTCCGGCCAGCAGCGCGGCAATGGCCCACAGAACCGCGCGATCGCCGCCAAGACCCAGGTGCAGCGAAGGCCACAGCAGCGCGGCCAGTCCGGCAAAGCCCAGCAGCAAGCCAAGCCAGCCGCGCCTGGGCAGCGGTTCTCCGTTGGGCAGCGCCATCTCGATGAGCGCCACATAAAGGGGCGTTACCGCGAACACTAGCGAGGAGAGCCCGCTCGGCACTGTCACTTCCGCGTAGATCAGGCAGACGTTGCCTCCGCCCAGCAACAGCAATCCGATCAGCCCCAGCGTCAGCATGGTCTTCGCGGGCCACACCAGGCGCAGGCCGCGCCAGCGGCACCAAGCCAGCAGAATCGCGCCGGAGATCAGAAAGCGCGTTCCCGCCAGTAACAGCGCAGGCATCTCGGCCGCTCCCACGCGAATGGCCGTGTAGGTGGAACCCCAGAAAAAATACACGCTCGCAAACGCCAGCACGATCGATGTTGTGCTGGCTGCCTTGTGTTCCGTATGGCCTGAATGGGGCGTGGACGCGGGCATAGACCTGCTTCGATCTTAAAACCTGATTGGGACGCATCCGTTGGAATGTCGTCGGGCTGCGTGCTATCCTCGACTTTAGCGGGGTTTCCATGCAAACGCGTGCTGCCAGAGGATTGCTGCTCGTACCGGCCGTCAGGCGCTGGTCGCGGTTGCGCGCTTGCTGCATCTGCCCGCGGAAGCATTTGCGCGTGCTCCCCACCCGCACTCGACCTAGTCTCTTCGGCGGCGATTAGTAACCCTCCGCCGAAGATCCTCGCCTGCTTTCTCGCCTGTGATTGCTCGTTCCCAAGGGCGAGCGAACCGGATGATCCCACAAGCTGGGATTCGTGGCCGCGCCGCATCCGCCGCCGCACAAACGAATTTGCCGAGGAGACTGCACCATGACCAAGCAAGAGCTGCACGCGCAATACGGGCCAAAACTTGTGTGTCCCCTGCCTGGACCGAAGGCGCAGGCCGCTGTCGACGCGGATGGACGGCTGATCTCGCCCAGTTATACGCGTTCTTATCCGCTGGTGGCCAAGCGTGGCCGCGGCATTCGCGTGGAAGACGTGGACGGCAACGAGTTCCTTGACTTCGCCGCCGGCATCGCCGTCAATTCCACCGGCCACTGCCACCCGGAGGTGGTCGCCGCCATTCAGAAGCAGGCTGCCGAGCTGATCCATATCTCCGGAACCGACTTTTACAACGAGCCTCTCACCGATCTCGCGGAACGTCTCTCCGCAATCGCCCCCATGCCCGGCCCGCACCGGTTTTTCTACGGCAACTCCGGCGCCGAGGCCATCGAGTGCGCGCTCAAGCTGGCTCGCTACCACACCGGACGCCAGCAGATCATCTCCTTCTTCGGCGCATTTCATGGCCGCACCATGGGCGCGCTCTCGCTCACCGGCTCCAAGCCCCAGCAGAAGCGCCGTTTCTCGCCACTGGTTCCCGGCGTAACCCACATCCGCTATCCGTATGCTTATCGCGGTTGCACCGGCGGACGGCAGGATGAGGAAGCCTTCAGCCTGGGCTGCGCTCGCTACATCGAAGAGAAGCTCTTCAAGACCATCCTGCCGCCCGAGGAGGTTGCCGCGGTCTTCATTGAACCCATCCAGGGCGAAGGCGGCTACGTGGTCGCGCCTGACAACTTTCTCCGCGAGCTGCGCGCCATCTGCAATCGTCACGGCATTCTGCTGGTCGTCGATGAGGTGCAATGCGGCGCGGGCCGCACCGGCAAGTGGTGGGCCATCGAGCACTCCGGCGTCGAGCCCGACATGGTCTGCATCGCCAAAGGCATTGCCAGCGGCATGCCCCTGGGTATCTGCATGACCAGGGCGGAGATTATGGATTGGGTACCCGGGTCTCATGCTTCTACCTTCGGCGGCAATCCCGTTTCAATCGCCGCCGCGCTGGCCACCATGGACATCATCGAACGCGAGGCGATGGGCAACGCCGCCCGTGTCGGTGAGTTCATGCTCGAACGCCTGCGCGAGTGGAAGCAGAGCCACCCGCTGGTGGGCGACGTGCGCGGACGCGGCCTGATGATCGGCATCGAGCTGGTGAAGGACAAGACCACCCGCGAACCGGCCACCGCGCTGCGCAACCGCGTGGAGACGCTGGCTTTCGAGCGCGGCCTCATGGTGCTCGGCTGCGGCGAGACCTCACTCCGGCTCTCGCCTCCGCTCATCGTCAACGAAAGCGAAGCCACCGTCGCCCTCGACATCCTCGAGGAGGCGCTCACCCTGGTCGAGAAGGAACACGAGCAAGCTGTCGCGCTTGAAGTTGCGACAGCCTGAGCCGGGGCCGCAATCAGCCTCAGTCCTGAACCTGGGGTCGCGATTTGCGCCTTTCGCTCCGCGCGCCGAGAATGGTGTGCGATGGAATGGCTGACGCAGATGCGTATCGACTGCACGGAGCGTGCCCTGGCCGGCCTGGACTGGATGGCGCGGCGCGGCGGCCGGGCGTCAACTCTTCCCGCCCATCTCGCCACCGGCATTGAGGGCGAGGATGCCGCTTATTTCTATCTGCGCCGCAAGGGCTACATCGTGGCGGCGCGGCGCTGGTCGCCCGGTCATCTGCCCGGCGACATCGACCTCATCGCCTGGCAGGGCTCGTTGCTGTGCATCGTGGAAGTAAAGACCCGCACCACTCACGACGCCAGCCCCGCTGAAGTCGCCGTCGACTCTCAAAAGCGCACCATGCTGCGCCGCCTGGCCCGAATGTACGTGCGGCAGCTACCGCAAAAAATTGCCCCGCAGGTGCGTTTCGACGTGATCAGCGTGTATCTTGTGCCCGGGCAAAAGAAGGAATTTGTGCACTTCGAAAGCGCCTTCGGATGGAGCGAAGGGCGGGACTACGAGTGGCGCTGAACGGCCCGTTCGGCTCGCTTCCGCGGGCCTCAGACGGGCATCATCGGTTCCAACATGACTAAGTTGGTCATGTTGTGATATAGTGCTCCTATGCGAACCGCCAAGATCAGCGAATTGAAGGCCAAACTCAGCGCCCACATCGAATTCGTCAAGAACGGCGAAGAAGTGCTGATCCTGGACCGGAATAAGCCCGTTGCCCGGTTGGTCTCCGTGGGTCCCTTCGAGGATGAAGACGCGCAGATGCGCCGACTCATTGCTAAAGGCATCGTCACGCCTCCGAAGATGAGTCGCCTTGAAGGTTACGAGTTGCCCGAGCCGCCCGGCCCAAATTGCGTCTCTCAGGAAGCGATGGATCAGGTTTGGCGCGAGGAGCGCGACCGCCGATGAGTCTGCCGCTTGCTTTCTGGGATTCAAGTACGCTCATCCCACTTTGTGTGCAACAAACGCAAACTGGAAGTGCACGAGCGAGTTTCGCAAGCTATGGAGTTGCCGTCTGGTGGTCAACTCCGGTTGAAATCATCAGCGGATTGGCGCGTCTCGTGCGCATGGGCGAGATCGGCCCCGATGAATTTCTCGCTGGAAAGCACTTGGCGCAGACCATCGCCACAACCTGGGTTCCGATTCGACCCTCCCCAAAGATCGCGGCCCAGGCATGTTCACTGCTTGAGCTGCACCCCCTTAGTGCGGCAGACGCTTTGCAGCTTGCGGCAGCCTTAGCGTGGTGCGAAGACAAGCCCAAGGGCAGAGTATTTTTGAGCTTCGACAAGCGGTTGCGTGAAGCCGCCGGGCTGGCTGGATTCACGTTGGGCTAACTCAGACTTATCCCTGCGCGTCCTGCCACTCCTCATGCCACGCCATCTGAATGGCCTCAAGCTTCGACTCGTTTGATTTTGCCGGGTCGTCGGCGAAGCCCTCGAGTTCCGTCACGTAGCGATGCAGGTCGGTGAAGCGCACCGTCAATGGGTCCAGCTCCGGAAATCTCTCGGTCAACTGGATGCCGATCTCTTCGGCGTCGGTCCACAGAATCTCGCGCGCCATGTACGTCGCTCCTTACTTTTCTTCCGCCAGGGCCAGCGGTTTGCCTTCCGACACGTAGTTGCGGTTCCACTTGGGAATCTCCACTACATATTCGCCGGGACGCGTAATCACGGCCTGGCAGCCCAGCCGCGAATTCAACTGCTGGTCGGCGGCCATGTCCATCCGGTCCAGTTCATCGTCGTCGGCCTCGCTGATTCCCTCCTGATCCTTGATCCACAGGTGGCAGGTAGTGCAGGCGCAGACGCCGCCGCAGGCGTGATCGAGAAAGACATCGTGATTCTCCGCCACGTCAAGAAACGACATCGGCTTGCCGTGATGCTGGTAAGGCATGGCGCCGAATTCGAACTCAACCGTCCTGCCCTCGGGAAGAAAAGTGACGCGCACCAGTTTCTCCGGAGGAATGCTTTTCCCGGTTGCTTCGCTCATAGGATTCCGTCCTTTCCCGCACGTTGGCGAATCGGCCGCCGCTATCTCCGCGCCTACTTGAACTCCGCCGCGGCCATCGGATGAGGCGCGGTCACTGCCTCGTCCAGCTCCTCACCCGCCGCGCTCATGGTCTTGCCGCGCAGAGCGGTCGATACAGCGGCATCCATCATCAGCTCGGCCAGCCGCTGCGTTGCCTTGTCGAGCGCAATCGTCGCGTTGCGAATGGCCACCATATCCGCACCGGCCCTGACCTCGGCCAACCGGTTCTGTGCCGAGGCGATGGCCGCCTGCTCCTCGCCGGTCAACTGCCCCCACGCCGGGCTCTTCGTGCGCCGTCGACCTTCGACAGAATCGTCTCCGCCTCATTGCGCGCCTCGATCAGCAGCCGCTTGGCAAAGTCCTCCTCGGCGTGATCGAAGGAGTCCAGAATCATGCTCTCGACCTGCTCGTCGGTCAATCCGTAGGTTGGCTTGACTTCGATCTCCGCGGCCAGGCCGCTGCGCTGCTCGCGGGCTGAGACCTGCAAAATGCCGTCGGCGTCGATGAGGAAGCTAACCTCGATGCGCGGCAGCCCGGCGCTCATGGGCGGAATGCCCTTCAGATCGAAGCGCGCCAGCGAGCGGCAATCGGCGGCCAGTTCGCGCTCACCCTGCACCACGTGAATCGCCACGTTGGTCTGGCCATCCACGCCGGTCGTGAAGTGCTCGGTGGCCGAGGCGGGAATCGTCGAGTTGCGCTGGATAATGCGCGCCACCGTGCCGCCCAGCGCCTCGATGCCCAGCGAAAGCGGGGTCACGTCCAGCAGCAGCATCTCTTCTGTTGATTTTGAAGCGCCGGCCAGAATGTCCGCCTGCACCGCCGCGCCCAACGCCACCACCTCGTCGGGATTCAGCTCGATGTGCGGCTTCTTGCCGCGCGCGCTCAGGTGGAAGAGCTCGTCCACCAGTTCACGCACCGCCGGAATGCGCGTGGAACCGCCCACCAGCACCACTTCGTCGATCTCCTCCGGCGTAATCCCGGCGTCGGCAAGCGCCTGTTTGCATGGACCCGCCGTACGCGCCAGAATCGGCTCAATCAGCAGCTCAAACACCGCGCGCGGAATCTCGCGCTGGTAGCGGTCGCCGTTGGGCAGCTCGATGTCGAAGTGCGCCGACGATTCTGTGGAGAGACGAATCTTGGCTTCGATGGCCGCCTTGCGCAGCGCCTGCACCGCGCCGGGATGTCCGCGCAGGTCAACTCCGTGTTCGGCGTGGATCTCGTCGAGCGCAATGGCCAGCAGCAGGTTGTCGATGTCGTCGCCGCCCAGGTGCGTGTCGCCGTTGGTGGACTGCACTTCAAAAATTCCGTCGCGCAGTTTAAGGATGGAGATGTCGAAGGTCCCGCCGCCCAGGTCGTAAACGGCGATGGTTCCAACCTTGGCGCGATCCAGGCCGTAAGCCAGCGCAGCCGCGGTGGGCTCGTTCACCAGCCGCAACACTTCAAGGCCCGCCATGCGGCCCGCATCCTTGGTGGCCTGCCGCTGCGCATCGTTGAAGTAGGCGGGCACCGTGATCACCGCCTGCGTAACCGGCGCGCCAAAGAACCGCTCCGCATTGCGCTTGAGCTGGCGCAGAATGTAAGCCGAAATCTCCGGCGGCGTAAAGCGCAGTTCGCCCAGTTGAATGCGCGGGACTTCGCCCGCCTCCACGTCGTCGGCCAGCCGGAACGGAAACAGCTTCAGCTCGTCTTGAATCTCTTCAAGCCCGCGCCCCATCAGCCGCTTCACTGAGTAGATCACCCGCTCCGGCGTCTCGATGAGCGCCTTGCGCGCGCTATTGCCCACGGTCACCGTTGGACGGCCACCGTCCGAAGGAATGGGATCGAGCGCCACCACAGAGGGCACCAGGTTAGAGCCGTCAACGCCGGGAATCACCACCGGCGCATCGCCCTCCATATAAGCGACCAGGGAATTGGTGGTTCCCAGATCGATTCCAACTACGCGTCCTTCCGCCATGACTATTTATTCAGCTCCCAATGTCTCGGTCACGTCGCGGACCAGGTTGCTCAGGTAGCGCCTGCGGTCGAGCAGGGCCACCATGGTCTTTTCCGCCTTTTTGCGAGCGGCTGCGTCGCCCTCATCCCACGCCTGCCACTGATTGCGCAGGTCATCATCCACTTCGACCATTAAGCCGTCGAACTTCCGCTTTGCCTGCTCCAGGCTCGACTGCAGTCCCGCATCGGCTTCGCCCATCTTGTGGGCCATGCGCATCTCTTCAAGCTGCATGTTCAACTCGAAGACTTCTTCCAGCAGATCGGCGGGCACCCGCGACGGGTCCTTCCGGTCTTTGCCGCTATGTTGCTCGCCAATCTCCGCGCCCTCCAGCTTGAGCAGGTACTCGGTACGGCGCAGCGGATCTTTCAGGGTGCGATAGGCGTCATTGAGCAGCGCCGTATCGGCCAGACTCCATTGCCGCTCGTTCTCCCCGGCGCGGGCAAAGCGGTCAGGATGCACCCTGCGGCTGAGGCGGTGGAATTCGTGTTCCAGCGCGGCCAAATCCAGATTCAACCGCTGCTCCATTGAGAAGACTGTAAAATAATCGCCGCCCGGAGGCGGCTGAATCTTGCTGCAATGCGGACAAAACAGCGTGGACTCGTTGTGAGCCACGGCGCACGACCAGCATGCCACCGGTACCGCCGAATCGAGAACTTTCAACATGACTGAACTCCAGCGATCGCTAACTTAGGAGAACGACGAACCGCAGCCGCAGGAGCGCGTGGAGTTCGGATTGATGAAGTTGAACCCCTGGCGCATCAGCGTCTCTTCGTAGTCCAGGGTCATGCCGTGCAGATAGAGAAACGACTTGGGATCTACAAACACGCGCACGCCGTCGAACTCGTAGATGCGGTCGCGCTCGCGGGGCCGCGAATCGAACTTGATGGAATAAGAAAGTCCCGAGCAGCCGCCGCCCATCACGCCCAGCCGCAGTCCGCCTTCTTCCGGCGACACGCCTTCCTTGGCCATGGCCACGCGGACGCGCTTGATGGCGCGCTCCGTCAACTGCAGGCCTTGTCCAGGCGGGCCAGACCCGGGTGTACCAGCAGCCGCTGACACCGGCTTGGCGTCAGCCGGCGGCACCTGCGGTGCGGCAGACTGCGGCTGCGCCGCAAATGCGCCCTCTGCCGGCTTCGATTCGATTGTCACCATGTTCGCCATACTTGCCTTTTCATTTCCAGCTCCCCGTTTTCTTCAGGGGTCGCGGCTCAACCGCGACCCGTTCAAAAAAGGGGAAGCCGCTTACTGAGCCGTTGCGGCGGCGTCCACTGTCTCCGTAACGCCGTTCTTCTTCTTCCAGTCGCCGATGGCCGCGCGAATCGCATCCTCGGCCAGCACCGAACAGTGAATCTTCACCGGCGGCAGCGACAGCTCTTTCACAATGTCGGTGTTCTTGATCGCCAGCGCGTCGTCGACGGTCCGGCCCTTGATCCATTCGGTAGCCAGCGAAGAGCTGGCAATCGCCGAGCCGCAGCCGAAGGTCTTGAACTTGGCCTCTTCAATCACCTGCGTCTCGGGGTTCACGCGAATCTGCAGCCGCATCACGTCACCGCATTCCGGCGCGCCCACCAGACCCGTACCCACTTCCGTCGAGCTCTTGTCCAGTTGGCCCACATTGCGCGGGTTGTTGTAGTGGTCGATTACCTTGTCGCTGTATGCCATGTGTCACTCCTCCTGCGGGGAAGCCGCTGTACTTCTGTTAGATTCGGCAGGCCCTCTCGCCGAATCGGAAAATCGATTGGTTCCTCGGGCCTTCCCTCAGGGGCTAGAGCCCGGATTCTTAGGTTCGCTCTCGCGGCACGACTAAAGTCATGCCCTGACACAATGCGGAATGAAAGACCTTCTAGTCCCCGGTCCCTCAGTCCCTAGTCCCTCAGTCCCTAGTCCCTTAGTCCCTAGTCCCTTAGTCCCTAGTCCCTCAGTCCCTTAGTCCCTGCCCTTAATGCGCCGCCCATTGAATCTTGGTCAGGTCGATGCCTTCCTGAACCATCTCGTAAAGCGGCGAGAGCTGGCGCAGATGCCTCACAATGTCGATCACCTTGGCGGCCACGTAGTCCACCTCGGCCTGGGTATTGAAGCGGCCCAACCCGAATCGAATCGAACTGTGCGCCACATCGTCGCCCAGTCCCAGCGCCTTGAGCACATACGAGGGCTCCAGCGTGGCCGAGGTGCAGGCCGAACCGCTCGAAACCGCTACGTCGTTGATGCCCATCAGCAGCGACTCGCCTTCGACATACACAAAACTCATGTTCAGGTTGCCCGGCAGCCGGTGTTCCATGGATCCATTCACATGAACGTAATCCAGCTCCGATTCCAGCTTCGCCTTCAGCCGGTCGCGCAGGCCGCGCAGATAGGCCGCCTCTGAATCCATCTCTTCCCGAGCAATCTCGCAGGCCTTGCCCAGGCCCACGATGCCGGGCACGTTCAGGGTGCCGGACCGCATGCCGCGCTCGTGCCCGCCGCCGTCGATCTGCGCCGCGATCTGCACCCTCGGGTTGCGCCGGCGAACGTAGAGCGCGCCCACGCCCTTGGGCCCGTAAATCTTGTGTCCGGAGAGCGACAGCACGTCGATGTTGTCGGCCATCACGTTGACCGGAACCTTGCCCACCGCCTGCACCGCGTCGGTGTGGAAGATGACGCCCTTCTCGTGGCAGAGCTTGCCGATCTCGCGGATGGGCTGCAGGACGCCGATCTCGTTGTTGGCCGCCATGATCGTGACCAGGATGGTCTTGTCGTCCATGGCTCGCTTCAGGTCTTCCATATCGATCAGGCCGTCGGCCTTCACCGGCAGATAGGTGACGCGGTAGCCGTACTTCTCCAGCCGCTTGCAGGTGTCCAGCACCGCCTTGTGCTCGGTCACCTGGGTGATGATGTGGTTGCCGCGCTCGCGGTACATCTCCGCAATGCCCTTGATGGCCAGGTTGTCGCTCTCGGTGGCGCCGGAGGTGAAGATGATCTCCTTGGCGGTGGCGCCGATCAGCTTGGCAATCTGCTCGCGCGCCGTCTCCACGGCCTGCTCCGCCTCCCACCCAAAGGAGTGGTTGCGGCTGGCCGCGTTGCCGAACTTGCTGGTGAAGTAGGGCATCATCGCTTCCAGAACCCGCGGATCGAGCGGGCTGGTGGCGTGATTGTCCATATAGATCGGCAGCTTGACGCCTGCCGGCACTTCCACATTGCTGACAACAGTACTCATTCTGATCTCCATCCTCTTCAATGCTCTGCTCCGCTCAGCGCGGAGGGGGAAACTACCTCAAACATTCAATTCAGCTACAACGTCAACGCAACCAGCCCTTGCGCCTCGCGAGCCCGTGCCGCGGGATTGCTCGTGTTCCGCCAGGTCCTGAATGCTGATGCTCTTCAGAACCCCGGCAATGGTCTCGTTCACCCGTGCCAGCGGCTCCTTGATGGTGCAACTCGGCGTCAGCTCGCACGACTTGGCTCCCTTGGTGCAGGAGGTGATGAAAAACGGCCCGTCGATGGCGTGAATCACCTCGTAGGCTGAAATCTCGCGCGCATCCCGCGCCAGCGCGTACCCGCCGTTCATCCCTGCATGGGAGCGCAGCAATCCGTGTCTTGGTCAGCAGTTGCAGTATCTTGGCCAGCAGTTGCGCGGGAATCCCGTAGGCGTCGGCCACATCCTTGGCGCTGAGGGCAGCGGTCTCCGGGTGCTCGGCCAGGTACTTGAGCGCCATCAATCCGTAATCCGCCTTTTTGGTCAGCTTGAGCATTCAATATCCGACTTCTTCGGTCCGTGTTCAGTATACGACCATTTATGTCGGGATTTCAAGTCCGGCCGGCCGCGCTCGGGTGGCCCGTCCCAGAAGAATCTTCGGGAAAGATCGGAAATTTGACAAATTTCCGTTTTAATTTGCTGAAAAGATCGCTACAATCTGGCGGAAAGAGCAGCTATTCCAACCGATAATACGAACGATGGCAACCGCCTGCAGACACCCTAAGGTACGAATCGTCTCCCGGCACTGAAGACACCGAATATGTCGAGTGCCTGGAGTGTGGCGAGGTCTTTGACTCCGAAGAGTTCCGCGACATGGAGATCGAAGACACCGCTGAAACCGAGGACATTTCCGACGACGCCTAAGACCGCGGCGCTCGACGCGCCTTCACTTTGCGGCGGAGCCGTTGGCCGCCTGGACTGTTTCCCCGGCGAGACACCACCCACGCGTAATGCAGCCCCGAGACCACGGTCAGCACGATCGTGGCATCGAGCGCAAGCATGCGAAAAACCACCACCCAGCGCGCATCCGGTGAGCTGGTGCAGCAGCACGGCGGCCACTGCGCTGACCTGGGCTAGGGTATTGGCCTTGCCGAAGATGCTGGGCTTGAACTCCCGCCGCCCCACCGCCGCGTACAGAAGCGCCGACACCAGCAGGATGCCCACGTCCCTGCCGAAGACCAGTACCGTCACCGTGGTCGGAATCAACCCCTCGTGCATCAGCACCAGAAAGAGGGTGCTCAGCAGCAGTTTGTCGGCCACCGGGTCAAGGTACTGGCCCAGCATGGTGCGCTGCTTCAGCAGGCGCGCCAGCGGCCGTCCAGCGCATCGGTCAAGCCCGCGGCGACGAAAAGGCCGAAGCTCAGCGGCACACCGGCCCTCCAGTATGGCGGCCACCAGAAACGGCGCCAGGCAGATGCGCAGCAGCGTGAGCAGGTTGGGGGCGGTGCGAAACGGGTTTAGTCGTGGGCTCGAATCGTCGTGCATGGCGAATTCAAAAACTCGATTAGACCGCGGCGCCAAACTCCGCCCCGGTGCGATTCCCCGATCCCATCTCGGGAAGCGGCAGCCCCCACAGAATTGAGGTGGCCACGCCGCCTCTTGAAATCGCAGGTCCGCGCATCGCAGGCGGAGGGAGTTCATTCGCTAGTCAACGATGGTACAGCATCGGCCATAACCTCCGCAGCATAAAGCCGGCTACGGTTCTTTCCCCGCCGCCCCAATCCTGTTAAACTACCTCATGTTGCTTTGCAGGCGCGTAGCTCAGTTGGTTAGAGCGCTTCCTTGACACGGAAGAGGTCGCTGGTTCGAGTCCAGTCGTGCCTACCATATTTATCAATCATTTAGACCCATCTCCTTCCTTGTGACTTTGTCGCATTCTTGTCGCAAATTCCAAAACCACTCCGCACACCGGCTTCGCAGAAATCCGCCGCTTTCGCCTTCTCGGAAGCGGCCGCGCCGGCGAAATTGCTTCGGTGCACTGCGTGCCATTCGATCCGCGAAGCGCTGCTTCGTGCGGTAGCGTTGGTCCCCGCGTGCCCGTGCCGCTCAACTCGTCGTGAATGGAGTTCACCGTCGCCCGGACACCCTCTTCAAGCGACTGCATATAGACATCCGTCGTCGTGGCCGTTCGCGAGTGGCGCAACACTCCCTGCACATCCTTGACGTCGCCCTTTCTTTCGGCCAGTGTGGCAATCGTGCGCCGAATCACCTGGAACGTCAGTTTCGGCAGTTCCAGTTCTTCGGCGCAGCTTGTGCAGCACGCGCTTGCGGTAGTTGCTCGAATCGATGAACCCGCCGTTACGTCCCGGAAAGATGAACGCTTCTGGGATCATCCGCGGTAGGTCCATGCCAATGCTTCTTTTGCCGCTGCTCCTCCCGGCACTGCTCGCGCCATGCCTGAAGTTCTTCCGCCAGGTCGGAGGCAATCGGGATCGTCGTGAGACTTCCCTTGGTCTTGCCCCAGGGGCGGATTTTCCCCTTGTAGGTGGTCTCTTTGATCTTGATCGAAGAAGCTGACGGATCGAAGCACCTCCACCTCAGCCCAAACAACTCACTGGGCCGAAGCGCATTGGTCATTTCGAGTTCAAGCAAAATCCGGTCACGGCGTTCGAGCCTGGACAAGACAGCCCGCAACTGATCCCAGCTCAGGACGGTCTTGTCGGTCTCCCGCAGATGCGCCGGAACCTTGATCGTGCGCGCGGGGTCTTTTCCGATGAAGTCCTGATCGACAGCCTCGGCAAAGATGGCCCGCATATACGCCCGGACTTGCAACACGCGGTCACGCGAACGGGTTTGGCCAGCCGATTGAGGTGGGTCTGCAGAGAGAATTTGTCGATGTTTTCAAGGCGCGCGTCCCCGAAAGTATCGACGAGATCAGCTTGAATCAGATGCTTCTTCACCTTGGCCGTCTCCTCTCTCCAGTCCGCCTCTTTCAGTGGCAGGTAGCGGTTGTTGACGAACCACTCGAAAGTGACCGAGCCGTTGACTAACGGACTGGTCACCTGTGGATCTGGCCGCCAAGTCTGTTGATCTCGCGCTCCAGTTTTTCCCTGGCCTCATACTTCGACATCTCCGGATTTCAGCCCAAGGATGACCTGCGCGACGATTGAGTTTCGATTGATTTGTGTTCGGGGTCCAACTCCGTTCTGCGGAAGTATCCATACCACTTCTTGCCGCGAAGACGAACCCAGCCTTTCTGATGCGAGATTACCCATTTATTCCTCGGATTTCTGTGTGGGAGGAATAAGCGGGCCACCTCCATTTTACCGGCGTTTGCGCCGCAAATTGGAGGCTCTTTCCCGCTCTCGCAGAAATTCTTCGATGCCGCTGGCGCGGTAGCGCAGGGCACCGTCACTCATGCGGATCACCGGCAGATAAGGCAATCTCCGCGACGAATGATCCCAGACCCAGTCCGTGCTGACCTTGAGTTTCGCCGCGACTTCCTCCGCAGTCAGAAGTGGATCTCCTGCTCCCACAGATTGAATTGCAGGCATTGAGTTCATGCAGCTGCTCCTCCTTCACTCTCTCGATCCAGAGAACCCAGTAGTGCCCGGCTCAGTTCATAGGTTGGTTGAGCAGTGGCGATCTGTCTAATGAATTCCACGGAGAGCGTTATTCCAATCAGGAATAACGCTCATGACAGATGGCCGACACGATGGGCTTTTGCAGCCACTCACTGCCCAGAAACTTCCCTTCAGTTGCGGCGCCCGCGGAACGCATCAAAGGCAACCTCTTGCAAATTTTGATTACATTTCCACAACTTTCTTTTCGCTTTAGCGTCAATAAGAAGAAACCGGCGCGGAGAATCTTGCGTCCAGACCGGTACCCGCGCAGTTCAGGAGTCGATGTAAAGATACACGCAGCACCGATCACTATTGTGTTGCTCGGCACGAACCCATTACTTGCCCTTGGACTATTAGCCGGGAGGACGGGTATGGCGCTACCGGAGATTCGACTTCTGCAGGCAGCGATTGCGCTGGCCGAAGAACTGAATTATTCCCGTGCAGCCGCGCGGCTGCGCATCGAGCAATCGACGCTGAGCAAGCGGATTGTCGAGCTTGAATCTCAGATCGACTTGCGCCTTTTCGTGCGGAACCATCAGACAGTGGAACTGACCGACGCCGGTCGGCATTTTGTGGAAGATGCGCGCAGCGCCGTGTTGTACGCAGAGCGTGCAGTCGCTGACGCAAGGGCCGCGCTGCATGGAGCGGACGAAGTGCTTCACATCGGCAGGTCCGTCTATGCCGATCCGTACCTGGTCACGGCGATCCAGTCGATTCAGCTTTCCCTCTTTCCCGGCCTGAAGGTCAAGCTCTGGAGCAACTTCTCGCACGAACTCGCGCGCATGGTGGCTACCGGAAATCTTGATCTGGCGCTGGTGGTGGCCATCCCCGATACTTCGTCGCTCAGCTTCTTGTCAGTTGCTGAGTCGCCCGGCTATATTGCGCTGCCGAAAAGCGACGCCATCGCCGGGAGTGTGGAACTCCGCCTCGAAGATTTGCGCGCGCACGAGTGGATTCTGCCCGCGCCGCACATCAACCCGTACATTACCGAGATGATTCAGGCGGAGGCCTCCGCAAAAAACATCGTCGCGCCCGACACGCATACCTTCACAACGGCTGAAGAGGCATCGGCGCTCGTCTTGGCGCACAAGGGCGCGGCATTCCTGACGCGCGAGGCGGCGTGGCGAATCTCCAGCAATGAAATTGCTGTCCGTCCTCTGAGCGAGGAACACCCGAAACTCGTAACCAGATTGGCGATGCGTGCCGACGATAAAAAGCGGCTGACGAGCGAGTTCGTTCGCGCAGCCGGGCGCAAGCTGGTCAAGGCGCAATCATCCACAACAGCGAAGCACCGCGTTAGCCTGCTGAACTGCTGGGAGCAGGATCGTTTGTGCCAGTCGCGGCGGCATCCACGTCTCGAATGACGATATTGAGCGGTCCATCATGGCCGCACTTTGTGCAGGGATAAATGCCGGTGGCGACAGCCGTGCCGTCGAATTCATCTCGACGAGAGACGTTGCCACAGTGAATGCACGCATGAAATTGCGATAATTCGCGCTGGGACCTATCCGAGTTGCTTGCCATCTTTCCCCTCGTTTCGGTAGAGTGCCCGCTACAGCGGCCAGCGGTATCGTATTTGACGCGCGATTCAGCAATTGGGAACAAGGACAGGCTGACGAAACCTTACAGCGCGTTTTCGGAGGCGAGGCGAAATCGAAGGTTCAGCAATTCTCGATACCGCGACTGCACGATTAGTTTAGCGGATTCAACGCTTCGAGATCAGCTACGTCTATTTCTTCGTCGGCACAATGAATTTGGAAGGGATGCCAGTGGCAGTCAAGAAAGCTAGCCAAAAGAGCCGTCAGACAGGCAGCGCGCAAGGTGAACCGCGAGGGCCAGCGGTGGACGGAAGACCGGCCGGGAATGACGCTGCGCCTCCCCATCGATCTGCGCGAAGCCATCACCGAAGAGTCGCGCGTAAAGGGCGATCTGGCCAGGATCGTCCTTTTTGCTTTGAGCCATGTTGACCGCGAAAAAGTGGATATCATGCAGACCCGCAAGGCCGGCATGGAGCTTTCCAACCCTCAACTCCTCCACGTCGGCGCAGAGGCCCGGCTCAAGCTCAAAGAATGGGCCGAAGCCGAAGGCGTCAGCGTCAATGCGATCGTCGTCAGCGTCCTCGAAGAGTTCTTCAAGCGCCTCAAGAAGAGCAAGGCGCTGAGGGAAGAACTGCGGCTGGAGATTCGCGCGCATCGGGGATTTTTGCCGAGCTGAGTCTGTTCTGTACCTCAGGTATCAACGGCGTTATCAGAGCATATTCCTTCGGCATAGATGAGTTACTTGAATGCGACCGAAGTGGTGCAGAGTAATCGTCCGTCCGGAGAGTCCCTCATCAGGCCGAACATTCACGGAATGTTGTTGTCGGTCCATTGGGAGACAGCCTGTATGAGTGTGGTAAATCCCGAGACTGTTCAGGGAGATCAACGAGTGTGGCTCAATCGAGTAGTACGACGTCATGGTGCGAGAAGCGGGCGGTGAAGCCGCTCTGTCGCGCGATAGCATTGAAGCTGTTGCGATTCTCGTCCCAATACCTTTGCTTCGCCTCGTAGAAGGCACCGCTAGGACTTGCTGGATAGATGGCCATCGTAGTCGCGGAGGGGTTCGGAAGAATGCTGGCCGATGGCCCTGCAGGAGGCTTAAATCATAGAGCCTTGCTACGAAAGCGCGCATCTCGTCCGGGGAGCCAGCAGACACGTGGTCCTTGCACTCAATCGCGACACGTGGACGGCCAGAGAGGACATCCACCCGTGATGCGCAAATCACTTGCGACTGATCCTGGCACGAGGCTTATATCGATCTCGTGGAGGCCACACGCTCCGTCCCTAAATTGAATGCCGTTCCAAAGCTA
>CAVRAQ010000007.1:0-1018592 GCA_963718985.1 uncultured Acidobacteriaceae bacterium | reverse complement strand
ATAACCCGCGCCCCGTGCAGCCGGCGCGCCAGCGCCAGCGCATTCTCCACAAGTTCGCCATCTATCCCGAAAAATTCGGAGAAATTCTCTGCACTGGGTGTGGCAACTGCGCGCGCAATTGCCCGGTGGGACTGGGTGTGTCTGAACGTGGTGACCGAGATCAACCATGGATAACGTGTACAAGCCCGATTTGATGGAAGTGACGCGGGTCCGCCAGGAGACGCCGGATGTGAAGGCCGTGTCGGTGCGTTTTCTCGATTCCGAACGGGCGAGCAACTTTTCGTTTCGAGTAGGGCAGTTCGGCATTTTCTCCGCGTTCGGCTACGGCGAGTCCACCTTTAACATCTGCTCGAGCTCAAACTGGAAAGATCACATTGAATTCTGCTTCCGCAAGGTTGGCCGGGTAACCGAAGCACTCTGGAAAATAGAGGAAAAGGACGTAATCGGTTTCCGCGGACCTTATGGCAACGGTTATCCGATGGAAGCCTGGAAGGGGCGCGGACCTGATATTTCTGGGCGGGGGAATTGCCATGCCTCCGATTCGCTGCGCCGTGTGGTACGCGCTGGAGAATCGCGCCGATTATGGCGAGATTACGGTCGTGTATGGAGCGCGCACGGTGGCCGACCTGGTGTTTCTAGACGAGTTAGATGAGTGGGCGAAGGCCGAACGCGTGCGCATCATCCGCTGCGTTGATCCCGGCGGCGAGACGCCGGATTGGAAGGGCGAAATTGGCTTTGTGCCGCACGTGTTTGAGCGCGCGCAAGTGATTGCCAAGGACCCGGTGGTCCTCGTCATCGGCCCGCCCATCATGATCAAGAACACGCTGCCGATCCTGGACAAGATGGGCGTAAAACCTGCGTCGGTTTACACCAGTATCGAGAATCGCATGAAATGCGGTATCGGCAAGTGCGGGCGATGCAACGTCGGCCCCATCTACGTCTGCAAAGAAGGCCCTGTGCTTACCATGGAGCAGTTGCAGGGACTTCCGGCCGATTACTGATTCGGCGACAGCTGCCCTCACGGGCGAATTGCTTACTGCCTGTATCGTCGCCGCGTGACTTTCATGACGCGTCGCGCCAGAACGATTCATCCTTCTTATCTCCGCTGCAAACAGTTTTAATTTGACTGGCGGACACTGGGCCTCATCGGATCGCCTGATTACGACAAGGTTATTGTGAACTGGCGGCAAGGAATGAATTGCAGTTTTTGAGAAATGGGGGCTAGGCGAGCGGAGCGTCACTTGACCACCTTGGGGGCCGATGTGATTTTTGCGGATCCGCAATTGCCAAGCTGAGCCACAATTTCACTCTGCCGCTATTAGGCGGCGGGCCAAGGCTACCGCCGAGTTGGCATTCTCGCTGTAGCCGTCGGCGCCGATCTCGTTGGCAAATTCCTGGGTCACCGGCGCGCCACCAATCATCACTTTGACTTTCTCCCGGATGCCCGCTTCCTTCAATGCCTCGATCGTGGTCTTCATGGAGGGCATGGTCACGGTCAGCAGCGCGGAAAGGGCCAGGATGCTGGCGTTGGTATCCTTCAACGCAGCGATGAACTTCTCCGGCGGCACGTCGGCACCAACGTCGATCACTTCAAACCCGCCACCTTCGAGCATGGACACGACCAGATTCTTGCCGATGTCGTGAAGGTCGCCCTTCACCGTTCCGATAACCACGCGTCCCGCCGATTGTGCGCCGGAAGCGGAGAGCAAAGGGCGCAACAGATCCAATGCTCCTTTCATCGCACGGCCGGCAAGGAGCAATTCCGGAACGAAGTACTCTTCACACTCAAAAAGACGTCCAACCTCGGCCATCGCCGGGATCATGGTGTTGGCAATCAGCTCGCTCGGGTCCATCCCTTCCTCGATGGCCTGTTGCGTAATGGCGACCGCTTTCTTCGAATTGCCGTTCACGATTGCATCATGAAGCTGCTTCAGGTCGACCATCTCTGTTCCTTCCCGCTTTCCCGCTCGATGACCCCCGCGACGTTGCCGTCGCAACCTTCTACCAGGAATTCTTTAGTTCGCCGACTTCGGCGGTGACGGCGTCGAGGACGGCGCAGGCTTTGACCGCGGCGGTCATGGCGTTGTGGTCTCTGAAGAGCGGCCGGTCCGCGTCCAGGTGCTCCACGACCTTGCGCACAGCGGCCTTGGCGGCCCGCGTCCCTTTGCCCGGCGTGAACTCGCGGAAGTCCAGCCCCTGGGCGGCAGCGATGAATTCGATGGCCAGGACGCCGTTGGCGTTCTCCAGGATCTGCCGCGTCTTGAGTGCCCCGTTCATGCCCATGGAGACGAAATCTTCCTGGTCCGCCGCCGCGGGGATGGACTGGATGAAGCTCGGAGCGGAGAGGATGCGCTGTTCGACGATGAGCATGTCGGCGGTGTACTGGCTGAGCATGTGGCCGGAGAACATTCCGGCACCCTTGGTGAGGAAGGCCGGCAGGCCCACGGAGAGGGCAGGATTGAGAAGGCGATTCAGGCGCCGCTCGCTGAGGACGCTCACCATGGTTACGCCTGCACCCACCACATCCAAAGGCAGGCTGACGGGCGTGCCCTGGAAGTTTGCGCCGGTGTAGACCTTGTTCTCCTCTGCCACGAAAATGGGGTTGTCTGCCACACCGTTGAGTTCCGTCTCCACCTGCTTGCGGGCGTAGGCGAGCAGATCGCGCAAGGCGCCGATAACCTGGGGCGTGGAACGCATGGAGTAGGCGTCCTGCACCTTCACCTTAAGCTTGCCCGTGACCAGGTCCGAGCCCGCGATGACGGTCCGGAGATTTGCCGCCGTGGTTTGCGCGCCGCGGAAGCCGCGTAGCTCGTGGAGCTTGGCCTCGTATGGGCGCATGTTGGCCAAGAGCGCCTCCAACGTCATGGCCGCGGCGATCTCGGCTTGTGCCACCCAGCGCTCCGCGTCGTAGAGTTCCAGGCACGCCATGCCCGTGATGAGGTTGCTCCCATTGATGGCGGCCAGACCATCGCGGGCTTTGAGGCCGGGAACCGCAATGCCTGCCTTGGCCAAGGCCTCCTGCGTGGCCATACGCTGGCCTTGGTAGAAGGACTCGCCCTCGCCCATCAGCGACAGAGCGCACTGAGCCATGGGCGCCAGGTCGCCGCAGGCGCCCACACTCCCCTTCTCACAGACGACAGGTGTGACGTCCGCGTTGAGCATGGCGATGTAGGTGAGCGGTATTTCCGGCCGGCATCCCGAGAAACCCTTGGCGTGCACATTCACGCGGCTGAGCATGGCCGCGCGCACGTGCTCGACGGGCGCCGGCACCCCGATGCCCGCCGCGTGGTTGTAGATGAGGTATTTCTGGAACTCCTTCACCTGCTCGTCGTTCAGAACCACTTCGGAGAACTCGCCGATGCCCGTGTTCACGCCGTACATGGTTTCGTGGGCCAGGATTTTCTTCTCCAACACGCTGCGGCAGGTTTTGATCCGCTCGAAGCGCCTCGGGCGACAGTTCCACTTTTTCGCCGTGGCGCGCCACGCGCACCACCGCTTCGATAGTCAGGCTGCTGCCGTCAAGACGGATGGTCATGGTGTTTCTCCTGGTGTGGCCGCATCGCCTTTGCCGATACGAGAGAAAATGCCGCGCGACTCATGCTCCGGCGGTAGCGAGGTGGAGCGAGGAGTAGGGGTCAGACCAGCGCGCAAACGAGCGGATGGATTGACCCGACATTTCAAGTATGAACTTCGCCCTGTCACCATCATAAACGATTCCACACGACGTGCTGTCAAGCTATCACCTTCGAGGCATTTTCAGGGCTATGTCCCCCCGCTGGTGGCCTAGCAGAGAGCCGCTCAACCGGTCTGCGTGTGGTTTCCCGCATGGATCGTCCAAGGGCGAACAAGGATCCCCAGCCGTTTCTCCCAAAAGGCATGCCAGACTGCAGGCCTTTCATTTTTCTGAAGTCCAACGCCAGGAGAGAGGATACAACGCCAAGCTCTTCAGGTCCGAAGCAAAAGCCGGTGAGCGGCTGACGAAACGACAAGACTCCTGAACAAGGTTTGTGCCCTCAACGCGTTGCAGCGACCTGCCGCAACCAACCGGTACAAACGGAACAAAATGACTGATTTCTTGTTCCCTGACCACTGATGTAAAACAATTTAGTGCGTCGTATCGGCCTCGGGGATCCCCTCGTGATCCCGGCCAGGCATGGCAAGGAATCGTAATTCCCAACTCGACTTCTCAGATATAGCTGCATATAGTTTCGTGCATGGATCGTCGTGACTTCACACAACTCTCTGCCTTGACCTTAGCTTGGACACTCCTGCCCTCGTACGCGCGAACTGCGGGAGCCTCACAGAAACCCGTCGGCTACGCAGCCATCGGCCTGGGGACGGTCTCGGACATCTTCATGCGCGCATGCGCAAACTCCCGCAATGCGAAGATCACCGCTTTGGTGACGGGACATCCAGAGACGAAGGGCGCGAAGTACGCGGCGATGTATGGCATTCCGAAGGCGTCTATCTATACCTATGAGACATTCGACCGCATCCTCGAAAACAAGGACGTGGACGCCGTCTACGTGGGACTTCCGAACAGCATGCATTGCGAGTACACCGTGCGCGCCGCGCAGGCGGGCAAGCACGTCTTCTGTGAAAAGCCCATGGCGATATCGAGCGCCGAGTGCCGCAGCATGATTGAGGCTTGCCGCCAGGCGAAGGTCAAGCTGATGATCGGCTACCGCGTGCAATATGAGCCGACGTGGATGCAGGCTATCGAGATCATCAAGTCCGGCAAAATCGGTAAATTGCAGTCGTTCCAGGGAGGGTTCGTCAGCTGGCAGCGAGGGGTTTTCATGGCGGCTCAGCAGGAAGCTCTGCGGAGGCGGACCCGCTGATGGACCTCGGCATCTATCCGCTGAATGCTATACGCCATATTACGGGAGAAGAACCCGTGGATTTCACCGCCATTGTGGCCACGCGCAACAACAGTGGCCTCTATGCCGAGGTGGAGCAGTCGATGGAATGGACGATGAAGTTTCCCTCCGGCATCATCGCTTCCTGCGGCTGCTCGTATGGCCAGGTAGGCCCGAGCTTCCTGAACATCAATGGCGATGAGGGCTGCCTCCAGGTGGAACCCGCGTTCTTCTATGATGGCGTCCACCTGCGTGGGCAAGCCGGTGATCAAGTGATCGAAATACTGAGCCCGGGCAAGGCCCCGTACCAGTTCACGCTGGAAGCCGAGCATTTCTCCGACTGCATCCGCAATGACAAGGAACCGGAATCGCCTGGCGAAGAGGGCCTGAAAGACATGCTCGCCATCGAGGCGATTTATAAGGCCGCAGGTGCGCCCATTGCGTAACACCTTGTTGCCAAAGAAATCCAAATGCGGCGCCCCGGACAGCGACCATTTGGCGTTTGCCGGATAGGAAGCCCCGCGTGCCGACGAAATAGATATTCCAGCGAAGTGGGAGCGCAAAGCGAGATTTGGCAAGTGAGGAGCGAACCATGAGAATGCGGACGGCAGTATGGGCAGCGATGAGCCTGTTTTTGGTGGCGTGCGCCTTCGGCCAGGAACGCCCGAAGATCACCAGCGTGTCGCACTTGAGCGTCTACACGTCGGACCCAGCGAAGGCCGAGAGGTTCTATGTGCACGACCTGGGCGCGTTGAAGGGCACGGATCCTTACGATCCCAAGGGTGTTCGTTACTACTTCAACGCAATTCAGTTTGTGGAGGTGCTGCCTGTGCCCCAGGGGCCGGCCTCGATCAACCGTTTCGATCATGCCGGATATAACACTGCAGACGCGGAGAACATGCGGAAATACCTTGAGTCTCACGGTGTCGCGGTGCCTTCGGCGGTTACGACCGCCAGCGATGGCAGCCGGTACTTCGAAGTAAGGGATCCCGAAGGAAACCGGGTCGCGTTCGTGCAGCCGCCGGCACAGCCGGCATCGGTACCGATGAATGTGCTAAGCAAACATCTCATCCATGTTGGATACATCGTCCACGATCCCTCGAGAGAGGATACGTTCTACCGGACGCTGCTGGGCTTTCGGCCTTATTGGCACGGCGGCATGAAAGATGACGCGACGGACTGGATCTCCCAACAGGTGCCAGATGGCACGGACTGGGTCGAATACATGGTTGTGAAGGGGCCGGAGAAGACAGGGATTCCACCTGCGATGTCGCAGGAGACGGCGGGCGTACTCGACCACTTTTCGCTGGGTGTGCAGAACATGGAGAAGGCGGTGAACCTGCTCTACGAAGGAGATAGGCTGACCGCGAAGCACTCGCCGCCCCAGATCGGCCGCGACGGCAAATGGCAATTGAACCTTTATGACCCGGACGGAATTCGCGCCGAGTTGATGGAGTTTCAGGCGTCGGTGAAACCGTGCTGCTCTCCGTTCCTGGCGCCGAGCCCGACGGAGTGAAACGTGGATCGAGAAAGTTGCTGGCACGTTTAACCTCGACCGAAGACTCGATGATTTGCTACTTATGAACAATGCGGGTGTCTGGAGCTGGAAACGAAAGTCCAGATGCATCCTTGCGAGGCTTATGAACTGCAAAATGATTGCGTTCCTTCTTTTGCTGGTTCTCGCCGGGCCAGCGATTCTCTGCTTTGGGCAAGACGATTCGACTCCTGCTTACAAGAACACGAAGCTTTCTTTCGAGGAAAGAGCGCGCGATCTGGAGCAGCGCATGACGCTCGAAGAGAAGATTTCGCAGCTTGCACACACCTCGGACGCGATCGACCGCCTGGGGATTCCGGAATACAACTGGTGGAACGAAGGATTGCACGGAGTTGCGCGCGCCGGCGTGGCGACGGTTTTTCCGCAGGCGATCGGCATGGCGGCGACTTTCGACGACGCGCTGCTGTTCCGGGATGCGGACGCCATCAGTACGGAGTTTCGCGCGAAGTACAACGAGAACAAGGGCCGGGACGGCTCCAGCGCCTGGTACAAAGGCCTGACCGTGTGGTCGCCGAATATCAACATTTTTCGCGACCCGCGGTGGGGACGCGGGCAGGAGACCTACGGGGAAGATCCTTACCTGACTTCGCGCCTGGGAGTGGCGTTCGTCAAGGGACTGCAAGGGAGCGATCCCAGGTACCTGAAGACGGTCGCGACGCCGAAGCACTTTGCCGTGCACAGCGGCCCGGAAGCGACGCGGCATGAGGTGGACGTGGTTGTCTCGCGGCATGACATGGAAGACACGTATTTGCCGGCATTTCGCGCCACGGTGATGGACGCCAATGCACAGTCGGTGATGTGCGCTTACAACTCGGTGAACGGAGAGCCGGCGTGCGCCAGCAATGTTTTGCTGCACGACTACTTGCGCGAGGCCTGGAAGTTCAAGGGCTATGTTGTTTCCGACTGCGCCGCGATTGAGGACATCAGCGCGCACCACAAGTACAAGCCAACACAGGAGGAAGGGTGTAGCGGTTGCGCTGGTGACCGGTACGGACCTGATTTGTGGCGCGCCGCAGTCTCGAACGCACTTGGAACGAATGGCCGCGCTGAACGCCGTGCACCAGGGCATCCTGCCCGAGGCAGCGATCGACACGGTGGTTACAAGAACGCTTACGGCGCGTTTTCGGCTGGGCATGTTCGATCCACCGAACATGGTTCCGTGGTCAAAACTCGGGGCCGCCGCCAATGACACGCCCGCGCACCGGATATTGGCATTGAAAACAGCAAGAGAATCGTTGGTGTTGCTGAAAAATGAAAATCACTTTCTCCCGCTCAAGAAGAGCTATCCCCGCATTGCCGTGATTGGGCCGAATGCGGACAGCCTGGATGCCTTGGAGGGGAATTACAACGGAACGCCCTCGGCTCCCGTGACGATCCTGACTGGTCTGCGGAAGCGCTTTCGGCAGTCCAGGATTCGCTATGTCCAGGGGACTGGCCTGATCGGGACAGTCGTGCGGCCGGTTCCCAGCGCATCACTCTATACCGATGCGACTCGGACGCGGCATGGATTGCAGGCGGAGTACTTCGACAATATCGAATTGCAAGGCGAGCCCGTGATGCGGCGCACCGACGCGGCGGTGGACTTCGTGTGGGGATTCGGCGGGGTCTCTCCAAAACTGAAGGCCAACTACTCGGTGCGGTGGACGGGCGTGCTGTCGCCGTTGAAAACGGACGACTACATTGTGGGATTCACGGGGCAGGATGGATATCGCGTCTGGATCGACGGCCAACCTTTAGTGGACGATTGGACAGCGCATCGGCCATCCACGACGCGGACGCAACCGATTCACCTGGAAAAAGGCAAAGCCTACTCCATCAAGATTGAGTATTTCCAAACGATTCGTTCGTCTGAGGCAAAACTGATTTGGGGCGTGCCCGGCCAAGAAGAGGACGAAGCTGTACAAGCAGCACGCGAGTCGGACCTGGTGGTGATGGTGCTGGGGCTCTCCGCCCGAGTCGAAGGCGAGGAGATGAAGGTCAAGGCTGACGGCTTCTCGGGTGGAGACCGCACGAGTATCGATCTCCCCGCTCCGCAGGAACAATTGCTGGAACGTGTCTATGCTGCGGGCAAGCCGGTGGTGCTGGTGTTGACGAACGGAAGCGCGCTGTCTGTGAACTGGGCAAACGATCACGTGCGCGCGATCCTCGAAGCCTGGTACCCGGGAGAATCGGGAGGTACAGCCGTCGCCGAGGCATTGGCAGGCGACTTCAGTCCCGCGGGCCGGCTGCCGGTAACCTTCTACAAGAGTGTGGAGCAGTTGCCGCCGTTTGGGGACTATTCCATGGCGAACCGCACCTATCGCTATTTCAGCGGTGATCCGCTCTTTCCTTTCGGCTATGGCTTGAGCTACACGGCGTTTCGCTACAGCAATCCACGAGTCAGCCGCGAATCCATCCCCGCGGACGGCTTCGTCACCGTCTCCGCGGACGTGACCAACCGCGGCGCCATGGAAGGCGACGAAGTAGTGCAGTTATACCTGACGCACGAGGGCGTGGCGGGAACCGCGTTGCAGGAGCTTCATGGCTTCCAGCGGATTCATCTTGCGCGCGGTCAAACCAGGACAGTGACATTCGAGCTGCGCGACCGTGATCTGAGCGTTGTGCAAGCTGACGGGCAGCGACGCATTGTGAGCGGCACGGTCAAGGCGTGGATCGGTGGAGGTCTGCCCCCTGCGGCGGCAGGGAAGCTCGCTGGTGATGGCGTGAGCGCCCAGTTTGCTATCACCTCGGAGAGTACGCTTCCAGAGTGAGCAAGCCATGAAGCTACATTGCCGAGGAGGCCTTCTTTCTTCCGCACCGCAACTGTCGCTCTGCAATGATCCGCAGCATCGTTAGAAAGCCAGGGGTGAATCTGATGGAGAAGCGAGAATTCATGCTCTCGGGCCTATCCTTTATAGGAGATCGGACCGGCAGGGCGAAAGGTGCTGCATTTCGCGCAGTAAACCCGGCCAATGCAGCGGAGCTTGAGCCGGTTTTCTACTCAGCCACAGGCGAGGATATTGATCGGGCCGCTAGCCTCGCGGAAGCCGCGTTTCCGGCTGTTGCCGGCCTCAGCGGGCGCGAGCGCGCAGCGCTGTTGCGCCGCATCGCCGATGGGCTTGCGAGTGAGGGTTCTGCCATCGTTGAACGCGCGCACCTGGAGAGCGGCCTGCCGCTGCCGCGTCTGCAGGGGGAACTCGGCCGAACCACCGGGCAACTCAGACTCTTTGCCGAAGTTCTTGAAGAGGGTTCCTGGGTGAATGCCCGCATCGATGAAGCCGATCGCGAGCGCAAACCACTTCCCCGTCCGGATGTCCGTTCGATGTTGCGGCCCATTGGACCTGTCGCGGTCTTCGGCGCAAGTAATTTCCCGTTGGCGTTCTCGGTTGCCGGCGGCGACACGGCCTCTGCCCTCGCCGCGGGCAATCCGGTAATCGTCAAGGCTCACCCCGCGCATCCCGGAACCAGCGAACTGGTAGGAAGGGTTTTGCAGAAGGCGGTGCAGGAGCACGGCCTGCCAGCCGGAGTGTTTGCTCTCCTCTTCGATGCCGGAGTGGAAGTGGGAATTTCACTCTGTGCGGCACCCCGCCGTCAAGGCCATCGCGTTCACCGGATCGGCGAGCGGCGGACAGGCGTTGATGCGGCTGGCCGCGGAGCGACCCGAACCTATCCCTTGCTACGCCGAGATGGGAAGTACGAATCCGCTGTTCATCCTTCCCGGCGCCATGCGTGAGCGGAGCGCGCAGCTTGCGCAAGGGCTGCAGGCATCGTTCACGCTGGGCTCCGGGCAATTCTGCACCAAGCCGGGAGTTGTGTTCGTGCCGCAAGCGGATAGCGCCGAGTTCATCCAGACCTTGCGGAGCGGTGTGAGCGCGCTCGGGCAACACCAGATTCTGACCCACGGCATCGCGGCGAGGTACAACCAAGCCATTCAGCGGAGAGTCACTGACGGAGAGGCGCAATTGATCGCGGGCACGCAGCCGGTTGAGCCAGACTACGCTAGAGGCGCGGCGACGGTCTTCGGCGTCTCGCTTCCAGACTTCCTCGCGCATCCCGACTTGGCCGAAGAGGTCTTTGGACCGACAACGCTGTTGGTGTACTACGGCGCGGAGAGCGATTTATTGACTGCCGCGAGGAAAATGCACGGACATCTGACGGCCACGATTCATGGCACATCAGAGGATATCGCCCGCGCACACGAACTGGTTCGTGTGCTGGAGACGAAAGTGGGCCGCATTCTCTTCAATGGTTTTCCAACCGGTGTGGAAGTGAACCACGCCATGGTGCATGGCGGCCCGTTTCCCGCTACTTCCGATGGCCGCTCCACTTCGGTGGGCACACAGGCAATCTTTCGCTTTGTGCGACCCATTTGCTACCAGGACTTTCCGGATGAAGCGCTTCCGCGGGAGTTGCAACGGGGCAATCCTCTCGGCATCATGCGCCTTGTGAATGGAACCTTTACGCGCAACTAGAATTGCGGGTTTATCGAGATGCGCGGCGAGGAGGCTCCAGGATTGCCTTTCTTCGTCGCGTTACAACTCGAACCTTCTGGCGCGGGCGCGAAATCAAGCGACATGGTTCTCTAGCGTGCCAATTCCGTCGATGCCGATGCGGATCGCGTCGCCGCTCACCAGCGTGAAGTTATCCCCTGGGACGATGCCGGTCCCGGTCATCAGAAACACACCTTGGGGAAAGCTGTTGTCGCGGAAAAGGAACTTGGCCAACTCCTTCGGATCGCGTTTGAGTTCGGCGAGCGTTGTGTTCCCCTTAAAGACGGTCTTTCCTTCCCGCGCAATCTCCAGCCGGATAGCAGTTTTGCTCGGCAGTTCGCCCGAGAGCAGGATACAGGGACCCAGCGCACAACTGCCGTCGTAGACCTTCGCCTGGGGCAGATAAAGCGGGTTCTCCCCCTCGATATCGCGTGAGCTCATATCGTTGCCGATGGTGTAACCCACGATGGCGCCGGCCGGACTGATGAGCAGCGTGAGTTCCGGTTCGGGTACCGACCACTTTGCGTCGGATCGGATGCGCACGGCGCTCCCTGGCCCGACAACGCGCCGCCCTGTGGCTTTGAAAAAGAGCTCCGGCCTCTCCGCTGCGTAGACGCGGTCGTAGAAGTCGCCTCCGCCAGCATCTTTGCTCTCCGCAATCCGTGCATTGCGGCTGCGGTAGTACGTCACGCCTGCAGCCCACACCTCCTGGCTGACCACAGGTGCAAGAACGGTGGCAGGATCGAAGCTGGCCACAGTCTGCTGGCCGGTGGCCGCGCGAACCCGCGCATGCAGATCGGCACTGCTGAGGAGATCGTCCCAGTCCGCGGCGGGGACAACATAGAACTTGTCGTCCGCCTGAACAAACACGCCGTTTGTAGTGCGATAGAGCTTCATGTAGTCAGCCTCCCGTAATCCCCGGTTACGATGAAGAAACACGCTTTTCGGGTTTGGTGGCGCCTCGGTAGAGCCGCGCGAGGATCGCATCTGTATCTTAAACGCATCCCCCCTGCTCACCTCCTTGAACTTTGACCGATCCTCGGCCGATGTTGAATCCAAATCCTTCGGCGGCCGACCATGTTAGAGCCTCTTTCTCCATTTGGTAATCGCTATCTTTCGCCGTCCAAGAAACCAGGGAGCGGCATCTGGCCCTGGGGTGTGGACTACCCCTAGGGATAATGTCTCTGGTTGCGCAAACGCTTGCTGTGAATCGCGGATCGAGGTGTGGACATTAACGTGGCGCTGAACGCAAAGGGACGACGCCTGTGGGCATGCCCAGCAAAAGCGTCTGAACGAACCCTGGAGCTTGGCATATATACCGGCTAATTGCGCGGTGAAGAGGGTTCGGCAATAGCGCTGATAACTTTCCGAATCCTATCCCTCACGAAAGCTCCCAAAAAACGAGTGCCGCATTCCTGAGCAAGCGTTTGCACAAAGCGATCCATTGGAAGCCACGAGGTTGTGCTATGCTTCCGCCAAAATCTTTGCACAGGAAGTATCCACTCAGGGAGGTTTGCTTTCATGGCTCCAATCGAACGGCGACGCTTTTTGCAGCAGTCTCTCGCAGTTGGGGCAGGGTGCTCAGCGGAATTGTTGCTCAGCCGCTTCCTGCAAGCGCAAACTCCGGCGCCCGATTCCATGGCTGCGGTGCGAGTTTACCTGGATACGAGGCGCACGATCGCTCCCATTGACCGCAATCTCTTCGGATCTTTCCTGGAGCATTTAGGCCGCGCCATTTACGAAGGCATTTACGAGCCGGGCTCAAAGCTCTCCGACTCGAACGGTTTAAGAAAAGATGTCATCGAAGAAATTCGGGGGCTTGAAGTCCCCATCATTCGCTATCCGGGTGGCAACTTTGTCTCCGGATACAACTGGCTTGACGGTGTCGGGCCAAAGCAGGAGCGTCCCAGGGTTTTGGACAAAGCGTGGAATTCCATCAACACCAATCAATTCGGCACCGATGAATTCATGATGTGGTGCAAAGCTGTGGGTACCCAGCCATTGATGGGGCTCAATCTGGGAACCGGAACTCCCGAACAGGCCGCCGCGCTGGTGGAGTACTGCAACCTCGAGAAGGGGACGCGCTGGAGCGATCTGCGGCGCAAGCATGGGATTGCCGAGCCTTACGCCGTGCAGCACTGGTGCCTGGGCAACGAGATGGATGGGCCCTGGCAAATCGGACATATGACGGCGACAGAGTACGGATTGAAAGCGGCAGACGCGGCGCGGCAAATGCGCTACGTTGACCCATCCCTGAAACTAGTAGCCTGCGGATCGAGCGGCCCTTTGATGCCTACCTATCTGGAGTGGGATCGCGAGGTGTTGGAACAGTGCTACGAATACGTGGATGCACTTTCACTGCATCGGTACATTGGAAACACGCAGGAAGAAACGGGCGGCGACACCTCGAAATACCTGGCCATGAATCTCACCATGGACCGTCAGATCGCGGAAACAGTCGCGGTTTGCGATCTGGTGCGCGGCCGCAAGCGCTCCCCGAAGAAACTGTGGCTCTCTTTTGACGAGTGGAACGTGTGGTATCGCGCCCGGAGCGGGGACGCCGTAAACGGCCACGAGCAGGAAGCGCCGCACTTGCTGGAGGAGATTTACAACCTGGAGGATGCGCTTCTGGTGGGTGGAATCATCAATACGCTGCTGCGCAACGCCGACCGCGTGAAATTGGCGTGCCTGGCGCAATTGGTGAATGTAATTGCCCCCATCATGACAAATGCCAATGGCCTATTCCGCCAGACGATCTATTACCCCTATCGCTGGGGGCTGCAGATGGCGCGTGGGGCCGTTCTGAATGTTTTGTCGGAATCTCCGACGTATGAGGTTTCTGGAATCGGAAGTGTTCCCTATCTGGACGTGACGGGGACTTTCTCCAAGGAAGATGGAAAAGTCACTCTATTCATCTTGAATCGCGATCTTGCGAAGGCTCGCCAAATTGATGTGCTCTGGCAAGATGCGCAACCCGGCCGCGTCCTGACGGCGACGGTGCTGACGGGGACCGACCTGAAGGCCTCGAACAGTTTCGATGCTCCACGACGTGTGGTTCCGCAAGATCTGGGAAAGCCGAGACCACCGGCGCGCACACGAAGTTCGAAGTGCCACCGCGTTCCTATACGGCGATTCAGTGGGGAATCTAAGCGGATCACGAGGCGCGCCGTGGCGGCGATCCGTATCTTGGTATAGAGACCGGGCAGCAGTCTCATCTGTTTTGCTGAGCCCAAATTCTGCTTGCAGGATCAGGCCGCGTAAGGGCGCGAATCGCGGAGCTGCCACTGAATAGCTTTCAACCCTTCGCGGTGCGCCGTCTCCGTGATCAGTGCAGCTTCACGCACCGTAGCTGATCACTACCGCCTCTAAACCCTTGCTATTGGTGAGAACGTACCGGTAAACAGCGTCGCCGTCTTTCGTCTGTCCGAAATTGGAAATTTCTATTGGACGTTTCGCGCCAATGGCATTGAGACAATTTGCGAGAATGAGTAATGCCACAATCGCGGACGCCATGGCGAAAGTTCTATTCATGAATCATCCCCCTTGTAGCCCCTGGCTGCACGGCAACGCATTTTATGCAAAGGCCAGTAAACGTTTACCATCCGACTCGCTGAATTGCAAGTAGCTCTCGACTGATCTCTTGACCCCGCGCCCCGTTATTATATGCTGCTTCAACGGGCCAGTCTGAATTGATCTTACTTTCCTCACCCCCTTGAGACCACTCGGTCGGCAAAGGGTTCGGGATAGCGTATACTAACCAATACTAACCTTCGCTGAGGAGAAAGAGGATTCGTGGACATTCGCGACGTAGCTAGACGGGCCAAGGTCTCGACGGCAACGGTGTCGCGCACTGTCAATCAGGTGCCGACGGTCGATGCGCAGTTGGCAAAACGCGTATGGAAGGCGATTGCGGAACTCGGGTATTACCCCAACCGGCAGGCGCGCGCTTTGGTTTCCGGAAGAAGCCATGTTTTTGGATTGGTCGTTTCCGAAATCACAAATCCTTTTTTCCCCGGAGATTGTGCAAACTTTTGAAACCCTCGCGATCGAACAGAAGTACGAAATTCTCTTGACTTCGACCATTCATGAACCCAAGCGCATGGAACTCGCGGTCCGCAGGATGATTGAGGGGCAAGTAGACGGCGTCGCAATCCTCACCTTCGGCATGGAGGACGAGCTACTGGAGCATCTCCGTTTCCGGAATATGCCTCTGGTGTTTATTGATGTTGGTCCAAAGGTTCCCCGCATCAGTAATATCCGCGTCGACTATTCCCATGGAATTCGCCAGGCCGTGCAACATCTGGCAGCCTTGAGGCATAAACAAATCGGTTTCGTCAGTGGACCCCTGAAACTGAGGTCCGCGATTGCGCGAAAAGAAGCGTTTGAAGGATCCATGCGAGAGATCGGTTTGCCCGTGAGGCCGGAGTTCATCGTCGAGGGAGACCACCATCTGGAGGGCGGAAAGCTCGCTCTTCAAGAGCTGTCCAAGCTTCAGGGACGCCCCACGGCTCTTCTTTGCTCCAATGATCTGACTGCTATTGGGGTCATGAGGCAGGCATTCGACTTAGGAATCAGGTTGCCGCAGGAATTGTCGGTGGTTGGGTTTGACGATACGCGGTTAGCAGACTACATGATTCCGCCACTCACCAGCGTTCAAATGTCACAGACGGAATTGGCAACGCTTGCGTTTAACGCTCTCCTCAAAGAAGTGAAGAGAGAAACTCCTGCGCCAAATGGAACAGAATACATTCTTAGGACGCACCTGATCCTGCGCAGCTCGACGACCTTTCCTCCGAACGGCAATCAGACTGAATAGCCCTCAAGCGCTCGCGTGGACGGCAAACCTCAAATCACCGCAGTATGTATCTAGTCTGGTCAGACCAGCAAATCAGAAAGCGCCTGATTATTTGGGAAAAACTGACGGACAACGGCTGATCCATTCTCGAACCGGGTAAGGAGCGCCGCCTAAACACATGACATTTGCGTCAAGCCGCTAATTATGAACGTCTGGATCGATCGGGGAGTGGGTTGTTCTCGTGAGCAGGAGGTGCGGGGCCCCTTCAGTTCCGTTGACTTTTTCGATGGTCATCGGCAAAGTAGCCGCGCCAATGAAGACGGCGTTAGCAATTCAGTGTGCTATGAACCCGGATCGATTGTGCACAGTTTTGGTCCAACGGCTTTTCTTGCACCGTCAGCTAGAACGAAGACCACGAGACTGGGGCCGATAACAACCTGCCAAGCGCTTTGCTGCCTCAAATGGACTGGTGGACGTGGCGGGACTCGAACCCGCGGCCCCCTGCTTGCAAAGCGCAAGAACCCGTTCCAATAACCGCGCTGGTAGTTTCTAACTGCTAGCGTTTACAACAAATCGGGGAATCTGGCTTCGCTCAAAAGCTAACCCCAATAGGCTGAAAACAACCCGTTCGTGCACAGTCGGTGCACAGTCCGGGGTTCAACGCAGCGTCAGAAAGTGAACTCCTGGGTGAGACAAGACTGTGCATCACACTATCCGTCCATGAACGTCATGGCTTCTTCAAGCTAAGCGACAGCCTTCCCAACTCATCCCTGCAACCCGTCCGCTTCTTGCCAAAAGCGCACCAGCCTGCACCAAATTCGCGGAAGAACCGTAATTTCGGAAACGGTTCATCCTTCAATCTCGCAGTCAGCGCACCTGAGCGGCGTTGCGAGTTAGGGCAAGACGCTATGCTTCTGTATTGCCGCCACACCCAATTGCAGGAGTTGGCGGTACACGTATTCGCGAACGAGAATTCGAAAAAAGTGCAAAACCTTCAGAAACAAGTGGTATACGTATTCCCGACGGAGAGTTCAAATAAATTCGGACAGCCCGAGGCAGAGAGAAGAGTCCGTCTCTTCTGGATGCCGGAACAAACCCGGCAAGGCAAATAGGATAAACATGAAAACGAGAATCAATCTTGTACTTATGCTCGCACTGGCGCTCACGCTGATTGGCGCCACGTTGACGATGGCGCAACAGGCCGGGGCGGGACCCAATGTTCCTCCGCCCAGGCCGCAAGGCCCATGTGACATCTACGCCGCCGCCGGCGACCCCTGCGTGGCCGCCCACAGCACCACGCGCGCGCTGTACGCCTCCTACAACGGCCCGCTCTACCAGGTCCTGCGCCAGTCGGACGGCAAGACCTTGGACATCGGCGTCGTCCAGCCCGTCGCGTCGCCGGTCCCGGATGCGGGCGGATACGCCGACGCGGCCGCGCAGGACGCGTTCTGCGCCAACACGTACTGCTGGATCACCACCATCTACGACCAGTCCCCCAAGCACAACGACCTCACCCAGGCGCCCCGCGGCGGATTCAGCGGCCCGGCCATGGGCGGGTTCAACAACCTCCCGGTCGCCGACATGGCGCCGATTACGATCATGGGCCACAAGGCCTACGGCGTCTTCATCGAGCCGGGCATGGGCCTCCGCCAGAACGACGCGAAGGGCACCGCGGTCGACGACCAGGCGGAGGGGCAGTACTGGGTCATTAACGGCCAGCACTACAACTCCGGCTGCTGCTTCGACTACGGCAACGCCGAGATCGACAGCCGCGACGACGACAACGGCACCATGGAAACCACCTACTACGGCAACGCCACCGCCTGGTATCACGGGAACCCCCCCGGCCCGTGGATCATGACCGACCAGGAGAACAACCTGGTCGGTTGCGTCAACCCGGATGGATCCAAACTCTGCGCAAACCTGCCGAGCATCACCTGGCGATTCGTGACCGCGATCGCCAAGGGCGAACCGCACCACTGGACCTCCATGGGCGGCGACGCGCAGCAGGGCGCCCTGTCGGTCATGTTCGACGGACCGCGCGTCGACGCCACCTATGACCCGATGCGCAAGCAGGGGGCCATCCTCCTGGGCAACGGCGGCGACAACAGCAACGGCTCGCAGGGCACCTTCTATGAAGGCGCGATGACGGCCGCAGGCACCTTCCCGACGGACGCCACCGACCAGTTGGTGCAGGCCAACGTCGTGGCTGCCAGGTACGACGTGCCGCGGCTGAGCCTGGCGCCGGCGTCGGCAACTGCCACTCCGCCAGGACTCCAGACGTTCTCACCGGGGTCCTCGCAGGACACCACCGTGACGTTCACGAATACCACGGGGGCGCCCGCGGCGGGCGTCAAGTTGAGCATTTCCGTGCCCACAGCGTGGACCTCCGTCGTTCCGGGCACCACCGAGACGTCGAAGACGTTCGCTGACCCGGTCGCGCCGGGTGCGAGCGTGAGCGCGACCTTCAAGGTCACCTCGGGGCCGGCGGCCTTCAACGGCGACCTGGTCGGCAACGCCTCGTGGACGAACCCGACGAGCGGCGGGACGCAATCCGAGACAACGGCCGAGAAGGTGCGGAACGTCAGCCCGATCAAGATCAACGAGTTCCGCATCAGCTCCGGTTCTCCCACCAACTCGACGGACTCGTTCATCGAGCTCTACAACGCCGGCGCCAGTGCCGTCGACATCTCCAACTGGACCCTGACCGAGCACCCGACCCAGCAGGCCATCTTCTCGACGGTGAAGATCCCGGCCGGGACGAAGCTCGCGGCTCGCGGCTTCTACCTGCTCGGCCTCTCCAACTCCGGGCTGGCGGTCCCCGCGCGCGCGGGCGATACCACCATCAACGTCAGGAGCACGACCGGCATGTCGGCCGGCGATACGATCGACATCGACACCGGCTCCAGCGTGGAGACCCGCAAGATCGCAAGCATCGGGACGGCGGCCGGCAACAGTACGACGCTGTGGCAACCCCTCCCCGACGGTCCGGTGATCACGATCCCCGCCGGCTCGACCAACGTGCCTGTCACGAGCGTGGCCGGCTTCGCGGTCGGCGAGAAGATCGCCATCGGCTATGGCGCCACCTACCCCGCCGTCGCAAAAGCCATGGAGAAGTACGAGGTGGCCACGGTCACCGCGGTCGGCAAGCCGGGCACGCAAGCCTACCTGGGGGCGGACGCGCCCGCCGGCGCGACCAACATCAAGGTGACGTCCGTCGCCAACATCTCGGCCGGTGACAAGATCAGGTTGGACATCGACAGCGTCGGCCATGGGATCGAGACCGTCACGGTCACGCAGCGTCGGCACGCAGGCGAACCGCACGGCGCTCTCGGCTGATGCGAGCGCCGGCGCGACCAATATCAAAGTCCGCGGCGTGAACGGTTTCGCTGTGGGCGACAAGATGACCGTTGGCACCCCCGCGAACCAGGAAACGGTTACCATCACCGCCGTCGGCGCCGCGGGTCCGACCGGCGCCGGCATCGACTTTACGCCGGCCCTCGCCCAGGCGCATACCAGCCGCGAGGAGGTGGTAGCTCACGGGCACGGGCCTCGACCTGGCCGCCCCGCTGAAGTTCAACCATGCGGCCAACCTCCCCTTCAGCGATCGGGGAACGGGGATCAGCTTCCAGCCGGCGACGGCCTTTGCCCACTCGAGCAACGAGCCCGTCCAGCCGCTCGGCACCGGCATCACGCTCGACAGCCCCCTGGCCAAGGACCACGCGATCGACGCGGTTGTGCGTGACGCCGCGGTCACGACCGCGGGCTACCAAGGGACGCCGGCGCCCAACCAGTGGTTCGGGGGCCCCGCGCTCTCCACCAGCGCCGTCTCTTCGGCCGCACCATCTCGCTCAGCGCCGGCAACATGGTGCTGCGTGACGCCGCTGGCCTGGTTGTCGACAGCCTCAACTACGGCGGCCTCGTCGACCCATGGGCCGCCGAGGGTTACCAAGCCACCTCCGGATCAGAGCAGAGTGGCTGCCACGTGACTGCGCCCGGCGCGGCCAGTGGCTTCGGGCCGTTCGCTTCGGCCGCCAGCGCGTCCAATACGAGCGCGGGCCGCTTCCCGGACGGCCTCGACACCGACAGCAACTGCACCGATTTCCTGTGCAGCCCGCCACCACCCTGTCGGCCGCTTCGGCCGCCGGCGCGACCAATATCAAAGTCGCCAGCGTGGCGGGCTTTGGCGCCGGCCAGACGATTATGATTGATACGGGCGCGAACCTCGAGACCGCCGTCATCGCGACGGTTGGCACGGCAGGCGCCACCACGGTGGGCGCCGCCACCGACGTGGGCGCGACCGTTATCCCTGTCGCCAGCGCGACAGGCTTTAGCCGCCGGCCAGACCATCACCATCGACAGTGGCGCGAACCATGAGACGGCGGTTGTCGCCTCCACCACCAGGTTCGGCGCCACCACAATCACCGTCGCCGCGCCGCTCACTTTTGCGCACGCGGCCGGTGCGCAGGTCTCCGGCACCGGCATCACCCTCACCGCTGCATTGACCCGGGCGCATGCCAGCGGGGCGCAGGTCGCCGGCAGCGTTCCCACGCCGGGTGCGCCCAACCACTATTACAGGAGGCCTCATTGAGGCGAGGTCGCGCAGCTTCTACGCTCAACATGAAACGCTTTGCTGCGATAGAAGGATAGGAAGCCGGGCGCCACATGCCCGGCACAATTCGAAAGAATGCAATCGGCCGTAAGCAGCGACCCGAAAAGTGGATCGGTGACAACGATAGTTGAGGCTACAGCGAGCGCTTAACAGGCTCGCAGCTTTGGCGCTCAGTTTGTCGAAACCCGGTACGGAAAGGAAGGCCGGCGGTTGTCCCGCCGGCCTTCTCATGACAAGCTCAGAAGCTCGCCCGCAGGTGAAGCTGCAAGCTGCGCGGCGGCAACTGGCTGGTGGACTGGCCGAATGTGCTGTCGGTCATGCCCGAGTCGACACCGTTGAGGTTGGTGCGGTTAAACAGATCGAAGACTTCGCCCTTGGCCTCGATCTTCATCTTTTCCGCAAAGAACCACGGGAGACTGAAGTATTTCTCGAAGGTGAAGTCGAAGTCTTTGTATCCGGGCCTGTCGTAGGTGTTGCGGCCAAGGTCTCCTTCCACCCCCAGAGCCGGCGCCGGGAACGAGGAGGCCTTGAAGATTCCGTTGAGGAACTGGCTCTTCGATTGGCCGCTCAAGTGCGCGCCAAAGGAAGGCACGTTGGGTAGCTTGGTGTTATAACCGTCGGCGTTGTAGTCCCCGCCGCTATTGCCGACGATCGTGGTGCCCGCTGGGCATTGGTTGTTCACCAGAGCCGCGCCGCCGCTGCAGATCGGCGCGAAAGACGCGCCGTTGGTGACGGTGAAGGGCAATCCGGTCTCCCCGACCCACTTGCCGCCGAATTGCCATCCGCCGAGAATGTTCTTGACCACGGCGCTGGAATAGTTATTGGGAACGTCCCAGGTACCGTCGGCCAGGAAATTCTGTCGGATGTCGAAGTCGGCGCGTCCGCGCTGCGCATGTAGAGCGTTGTTCACATAGAAGTCGGAGCCGGAAGTAATGGAGCCGCTGTCGAGCGATTGAGCTTGGCTCAACTCGTCCAACGCCTTTCCATAAGTGTAGATTCCCCGCAAGGCCAGGCCGTGGGTAAACGACCGTATAACCTCCGCGGAACCGAAGTTTCCTGCGGAGTTGCCGTCGGAGCTAGCCCACGTCGTCCCGGCGAAGTTGGGGTTGAGCCGCTTCAGCGTGTTGTTGTTTACGATCAGGTCGCCGGCAAAGCGGTTGGCGTCGTTTTGGAAGATCATCAGGTGGTGCGCTTCGGTGCCTGAATAGTTCAACTCCACAATCAGGTTGTTCTGAAGTTGTTGCTGCACGCTCAGCGACCACGCCTCTACCTGCTGCATCTTGAAGTTGGGATCGTAACCGCCCATGCCCGCCCGCGAAATGACTCCATTGATCAGGAGGCCGCCGCTGGAGTTGAGCGTGGCGTTGCTGGTGTTCAAAACCGGGCAGGTCATATTCCAGGCCCCGGCAGGAGTGCAGAGGAAGGGCGTTGGCACGGGTCCGCCCGCGGTGACGTCGTCGACCGGATTGAAGTAGTTGGGCAGGTTTCCAGCGGTCGAGTCGGTGATGTGCAGATAGGGTGGCTGGTCCTCGAACATGCCAAAGCCGCCGCGCACCGCCGTCCTGCCCTTGCCAAAGACATCCCAGGAGAAGCCGACGCGCGGTGTGAATTCCCCGATATTGTGGTTGAGGACGTCGTGGGTGTTTGCCAGGGTGGCAGTGCCGGAGGCGACCTCGGCATTCCAAGTCGAACCGGTGCCCAGGTTGAATCTGGACAAGGTGGGACTGTAGATGCTGAAGAAGTTGATCATCCCGTCGTACCGGACGCCCAGGTTCAGGGTGAACCGCGGCGTCAGCTTCCAATCATCCTGCACGTAATATCCCTGGAGGAAGTCGCGATAGATGCGGTCGTAGGGCGCCTGCTGGTGGTTCGTCAGGTTCACGTCCGGACCCGACTGGTAGACCGGTTCATCCTGAATGAGATCGAGGAGGTTGCGGTAGTTGAACGTGGGACGGGTGAAGGCGCCTTGCTGGTGGTCCACCTCGCGAGTGTTGAACAGGTCCACTCCGAACTTGAGCGTGTGCGTCTTGATGGTTGTCGTCATCACATCGCGCCAACTGTAGGTGGTCTGCGAGAAGTTGCCCGGCGCCCATGACCCGAATCCGGCCAGGTTGTTGACGTTGACGTACGGAATCCCTTCTGTTGCCGCTTGTGTCAAGTTCGATCCGTACGGCCGGATGACATTCAATCCGGTTTGATTGAAGAGATGCGTGTTGAAGGTGTGAGTCCAGTTGATGTTGACGAAATCGGAGCTGTTGGCGTTGCCCTGAACACTCGCCGGGCGGGTTCCACCTCCTGGGCCCGAGTAATAGGTGCGGATTGCGTCCACATAGATCCGGTCGTTTTTGCCGAGATAGTCGTCGACGCGGAAGCTCCACTGGTACCCGTTCTTGGCCGAGCTGTAGCTCACCGGGATGGTGCCGATGATATTCAACGTGGCAGGGATGCCCGCAGGAGGCGCGAAGTAGCCGGGCGTACCCCCCTGGTTCGAGGGCTTCTCGTAGTTGGCCACCGTTACCAGACCCGTGGTGGGGTATGACGCCGGGGGCGCCATCGTGAGGAACTTAAGGCCTACCGAGTTGGGCTCGTTGGTTTTGGCCCAATTGAAGAAGTCCTGCGTTTCCACTGTGGCCGTGTAGCTGCTGGGGTTGCTTGAACGCAGCACATCGATGGCGCCGAACCAGAACAGCCTGTTTTTGAAAATCGGCCCGCCCATGGTGGCGCCCATCTCGTTGCGCGAGAAAGTCGGAACCGAACTCTGAAAGTGTGTAGTCGCGGAGAGAGAATTGTTGGTGAAGTACCAGTCGATGTTGCCGTGGAACTGGTTGGAACCGGAGACGGTGTAAACGTCGACCGTGCTGCCGCCGTTCCTTCCCTTCTGGGCGTCGAAGTCGTTGGTGCGGACGTCCATCGACTGAACAATCTCGGGATTGGGAGAGATCGATGTGCCGCCCCCGCGGGAGGGCGTGTTGGTGTAGCCGTCGTCGATCTGATAACCGTTCTCCTCCTGGCGCAGACCCGCGGCGTTGATATTGATCGCGTATTCGTTGGTGTAGTTGTCGTTGCCGGCCGTTGTCACGCCGCCGCCGGTCATGCCCGGCGTCAGCGACGCGAGGCCGTAGATGTTCTGCCCCGTCAACGGCGTTTCCTGCAGGGTCACGTTGGAGATAATTGACCCCGTGGTGGGGGTGACAAGATCGATCGAAGCCGCGGTTGCGGAAACCTCCACATTTGTTGAGACAGCACCTACTTTCAATTCGGGTGTGATGGTCCGAATCTCGGCAATTTGCAGGGCCAGTCCATCCTGTCTCCAGGTTTGGAAGCCGGCCAGTTGAATTTCAACCGTGTAAGTCGAGGCGGCGATGCCGTCGATGCGGAAGTAACCGTCTTGGCCACTAAAGATGACTTTCGAAACACCCAGACGGGTGTCGGTGATGGTGACTTTAGCTTTTGCGACCACCGCCCCGGTTGTATCGTGTACGATGCCTTCAATTCCGCTTGAGAACTGTGCGAATGCAGGCGCTCCTCCCAAGCCGAACAGGAGCAACAGGAAGATCATGATGCGTGTCGAACGTTTCATGCGGGTCTCCTTTTTTGAATACTTAGCTCGATTCCGTGTTTCAGAGTTAAGCGACAGGGCGTTCAGCGGTTTTGCTCAGCGCCCAACGATTCTGACAATGCTCTTATCGGATCCGGTCCACGCTTCGGGCCCATTGTGTGTCAGTTGGCCGGCCGTATCGTTCCAGTGCAAGTGTGTGCTCTGAGAGTTTCCCTTTTCGTATGCGTAGGTCTTTCCGTCGTCGTTGTATATGGTGAAGTTGCCATCTGCGCCCGGATAGACAAGAACACGGGCAATGGTCTGCTGCTCCTCGGTGCTGAGGACATCGCTTCCAAGTGGAATGATGGATCCCGCGCGAACGAAGAGCGGAATGGTATCGATCGGCGCCGCCGCTTCAACTGTCTGGCCGCCTTTCAAACGCTCGCTGGTCCAGTAGTTGTACCAGTCGCTTCCGGCGGGCAGATAAACCTTGCGGGTCGTCGTCCCTTGTTCCGCTACCGGTGCAACCAGAAAGGCCGGACCGAACATGTACTCGTCGCCGATATTTGTCACCTTCGGGTCGTCCGGAAAATCCATGAACAGCGCTCGCGTGTACGGCGCGCCTGTCTGGTAGGCGTGATAACCGAGGGAGTAGATGTAAGGCATCAGTTGATAGCGCAGACGAAGATACTTCTCGAGGATGGGCTCGGCCTGTTTGCCATACGCCCAAACCTCATTGTGTTCTCGCTCTCCGTGGGCCCGCATTACCGGCTGGAAAACTCCCCACTCGAACCAGCGCACAAACAGCTCAGGATAATCTTCGTAATTGTCGACGTTTCCCTGCGCGTCTGAAGGATCAACCAATGGTGTATTTGCCGCGTGGTACGTGGAGGGAATCCGGGGTGAGAAGAAACCCGCAATGTCAGTGTCCCAATAGGGCATGCCGCTGGCAGTGAAACCCAGCCCGGCCGTGATGGAACGCTTGAGCATATCCCAGGTCGACATGATGTCACTCGACCAGAACACGGTGCCGTTCCGTTGCGCGCCAAGGTATGCGGCGCGGGCAAGGGAGAAGACCCGGCGGCTATCTCCGAAGTCGCGCCGGGAACCCTCGTAAACCGAAGCTGTATGAAACAAGGGATAAACGTTGTAATAGCGTGTCCCTGTGCCTACGTAGAAAACGTCATTGATTGGGTCGATGTCCGGTTCCGTTTCATCGAGCCAGATGTAATCGAAGCCGTACGGCTTTTCGTAGCGGTCTCTGATTGCCTCCCACCACCATTTGGCGGCGGCAGGGTTGGTTGTGTCGATGTTAGGACCGATTGCGTTGGTGAAATAACCAAAGTCCGGAGCGCCGTCCGCGGTGTGAACGAGCCAGCCCTTTTGCCGCAGCATGTCGTAATACCGCGTGCCGGGAGCGAAGTGCGGCCATACGCTGAGCAGGGTTGTGATACCCATCGAATGAAGCTGCTTGTTCATTGCGGCTGGATCGGGCCATCGAGCCGGGTCGAGATCCAACTCGCCTTGCTTGGTCATGTTCAGAAAGTCCACCACCAGCACATCGAGCGGCAGGTTGCGGTCGCGATATCCCTTCGCAACAGCCATGAGTTGGTCCTGCGTGGGATAGATTGCCTTGCTCTGGATGTAGCCGTATGCGGCCTTCGGCAACATGTGCGTGACGCCGGTGAGCTGGCGATAGCCCTCGTAGATCTCGTCGCTGTTATCGCCCGCGATCACAAAAAAGGAAACTCGGTCTCCCACCTCCGATGACCACACGTTCTGCAGGTTGAAACCGAGGTCGATGGTGGTTTTCGAGGGGTTGTCCCAGATCAGGCCGTAGTCGCGGCTCGACACCATGAAGGGAACGCAGACAGTCTCTCCACCGATCGCGTTGTATTCATGCCAGCACTCCATACGATGGTCACGGAGGTCGAGAAAACCCTGTTGGTGTTGGCCCAGCCCATAGTAGTGCTCATCGGCCGGCGAGTCGAAGACTGCGGAAACGCGGTAGCCGGGATCGGCCTTTTGCCCGCTTTCCGCGCTCCCGGAGGACGCTGCCGGCCGGTTGGCCATCATGGACCAGTTCCGCATCGTCAGAAGCGGTTTGCCGGACGCCGTTGTTATAGAGATCGTGTCATCGTATGGTCCATTCCTGCGAGGACCGCCGCCGAAATAGTGCTCTCTCAGCGACTCATTCAACGCGTCGAGCGGCATAGCGTGAGGCGGCGGCTGGTTCTGTGGGGCAACACGGATGACCATTCGCCCCGAGCGAATGACATCGTATCCCCCAGAATCCTGCTCGTGGGCCCAGCCAGTGATCGACGGCGTGCCCACGACTCCATACCCGGCGGATGCCAGGGCTGCAGTCTTCTGCGAGCTTAAGGTGATTCGAACAATATTGGGGGCGTACGGCTCCAGCACCAAAATCCTGCCTTGGCGAGTCAGGACAATCTGCGTATCCGCGCCCCAAACAGCCAGGCACTCGAACAGGAGAAACCCCAACCCGACCACAACTACGCCTCTACGTACGAAAGCGTTCAACACCCGGTTTTCTCCTTTTGCTCACAACGAGCTAACAATCCGGTTTTGCGTAATCCCTTCTTTCTTTGGCCAACTCTGATTTCTGCTTGAGGGATCCATAAGGTCCATCACGCTCGGATCACACCGCGAAGATCGATTGAGCCGGCAGCGATTCCGGCCCACACGCCAGCCACACGAACGTCCCTCGACTGGCAGCGGCATATTGAGCCTTTCCGAGCCTCCTGGAGGTAGCGAATTCGTCTTGCCCCAACTGTTGGTCAGTGTCTCTTTCGGAATGGAAGCGTTCCCTTTTCCTTCCCTGAAATCCGTCTCATCCGGCTACCGGCTTCCTCTGGGGCCCCAAAAAATCGAATCCGGGAGCCCCTTTCCGATTCAATCGAACGATTGATTACCAAATCGGCTGGAAGTTTGATCCCCCGACGAGCGAACTCGCAAGTAATATACGGTGTTCTTACGGTTTGCTCCGTAGATAACTTGCTTTGCAGCAATGCGTTGCACTCGATGACATGCTGCCATGGCGGAAGTTCCTTACCTAAAGAAACGAAGGTGGGGCCCAGAACCAAGGTCGTTTGCCCAGAGCAATGCGCTCCCGGCGAGATGCGCCTTCCGGTGTCAAAGCTCAGTCGATGATTCGGTATCCCGCTTGCCGGTTATGACCTTTAATGAGTCAATTCAGTTGAGATCGCTCTTGGGAGGTAACAACCGGAATCACGCTTCATCTCCCATCCATCCCATGGCCTTGACAAAAAAGTTTCGCGTTGGTTTACTTGAACGCATCCGGAGAACGCCTGCCTCTGCTGTCCCAGAAGACACAAAACTGGATTTGTGCGACTACATTGCGCTGGATCTTGTTTTTTCCAATCGGGCAAGTTGACGGCTTGGACGGTTCCGGCCGCCGAGAAACCGCCGTGGTGGGCGAAGTTCCGACTTTGCAACTCGCCAACCCGAACTCATCTGTCTTGCCAGGCAGGTAAGGCACAATCGTGGAAGCGACCGGATGGAGAACTTCTCTTGCATGCTCGCGGTTTACTTTGCAAAGCACTGTTGATCACCCTTGTTCTGCGTGTGTCCGGCCATGCCCAGCAGCCTGCGCAACCAACGCCAGGCGGGATGGGGGGCATTGCCTCCGCCGGCGTTTTCGCTCCCGTTTATGACGAACACAAGCGACCTATCACTGCCGGCGGATTTGTCGACAAAGGCACCGTAGTCTTCGAGGATGTGACCGAGGCCGCCGGGCTCTCCGGCTGGCGTCATGAAATGGGCACGCCCCAGAAGAAGTACATCCTTGAGACCGATGGTTCCGGTGTCGGCTTGATTGATTACGACAACGACGGGTGGCTCGACATCTATCTTGTAAACGGCTCAACCTACGACGCAATCAGCGGCAAGCGCACCCCGCCCCATGCCGCGCTCTTTCACAACAATCACGATGGAACATTTACCGACGTGGCCGAAAAGGCCGGCGTCACCAACGACCGATGGGGCTTCGGCGTGGCCATAGGAGATTTTGATAACGACGGGTGGCCGGACATTTTCGTGGCGAATTATGGCAAGAACCGGCTCTACCACAACAACCACGACGGTACGTTCACGGACGTAGCGGAAGCAGCAGGCGTCACTCTCGGCAACTGGTCGAAAGGCGCAACCTGGGGCGATTATGACGGCGACGGCCGTCTCGATCTGTTTGTTTCCGGCTATGTCCATTACGACCTGAACAATCCGCCAAGCGCCGAGGACGGCACGGCTTCAACTGCCAACTGCCAGATGCGCGGCGTGCCGGTGATGTGTGGCCCGCGCGGCCTGCCCGGTGAGCCCGACCATCTGTTTCACAACAACGGCGATGGCGCCTTTACCGACGTAAGCGTGAAAGCCGGAGTCTCCGACCCCGACCGATTCTATGGATTCACCGCGGTTTTTGTGGACGTAAACAACGACGGCAAGGTGGATCTCCTCGTGGCAAATGATTCGGAACGCAATTATCTATACATCAACAAAGGCGACGGCACATTCGACGACCAGAGCTATGTTTCCGGTTTTGCCTTCAACTTCGACGGCAAGGAAATTGCCTCGATGGGTTTAGGCGTGGGTGATTACCTAAACGACGGCCTGGTCGACGTGCTGGTCACGGACTTCTCCGACGATTACAAGGCGCTCTACCGCAACGACGGCAATGCGAGTTTTACCGACGTTGGCCGCGAGGCAGGGTTCGTCCAGACTGCTGTTCCCTTTGTGGGCTGGGGTGACGGCTTGATCGATTACGACAACGACGGCTGGAAGGACATCATGATGATCAACGGCCACGTTTATCCCCAGGTGGACGAGCACGATTGGGGCACAACCTACGCCGAGCGTCCGCTGCTGTTTCACAACAACCACCATGGCAAGTTCGAATACGTGCCGCCGGTGAAGGGCTCGGGGCTGGCTGTAATCGTACCGGGGCGCGGCGCCGCATTCGGTGACCTTTTCAACAACGGTAAAATCGATGTCGTCATCAACCCTGTTGACGGACCGCCCGTGCTGCTGAAGAATGTGAACCCGGACCATCATCACTGGGTTGAGCTCAAACTGGTAGGCGGCCCGAAAAGCCCGCGCGACGCCATCGGCGCTACCGTTTACCTGACCGCGAACGGGATGCGCCAGCGTGAAGATGTGATGAGCGGAGGAAGCTACATCTCATCCAACGATCAACGTCCTCACTTTGGCCTGGGCGATGCAACCGATGCCGGAACCGCCGAGATTCACTGGCCGTCGGGCCGTGTTGAAAAAATCAAACTTCCGGCCGTGGATCGCATCTTCACCATCACTGAGGAGCAAGGCATAACAGGCGTGTTGTGCGCTAAACAGCCATGCTCTTGAGCTCCACGAAGAAGTTGGAATGCATCTGCTGCCGCGATGGCGGTTCGATGAAGTTCACCACCGGAAGCAGCGGAGCCGTACAATGGAACACGGAAGAGGCCTCGGCACCAACCGCGCGGGTCAGAAACCGCGCTGGAGTTCATCTCAAATGTTTCGCGCCAGCTTGATGTTTCGCGCCAGCTTGATGTTTCGCGCCAGCTTGATGTTTCGCGCCAGTCTGATCGCCGGATTTGCTTTGGCGTGGATCCTGCCGGTCCGAGCCCAGGACGCCAAGGTTTCGATCTCTACCATCGAGTCATTGATCCGTTCGCAGCAATACGATCAGGCTTTGAACACGTTAAAGGTCGGGCTGCGCGGAAATCCAAACGATTACAGGCTTTGGACGCTCGAGGGAATCTGTCTCGCATTAAAGGGAAACGACAATGAAGCCCTCGCTGCGTTCGACCGCGCAATTCGCATTTCGCCCAACTACACTCCCGCACTCGACGGCGAAGTACAAATCCTCTACAAGACCGGGGACAGACGCGCAATTCCGCTGTTGGAGAGAATTCTGAAGTCCGATCCGGGCGACGTAACCGGACACGAGATGCTCGGCATGCTCGAAAGGCACGTAGGCGACTGCCGGACGGCGGTGTCTCAATTTCTTCTCAGCAAGGAGGCAATCGCCGACCATCCCGCTTCGTTGGAAGCTTACGGCTATTGCCTGTTCAAGCTGAACCAGACCGCCGATGCCATTCCCGTTTTCCGCCAACTGATCCCGCTGCTTCCCGGAAGCACATATCCCAGCTACGATCTTGCCGTCCTTCTGGTCGACACGCACGACGACGGGGAGGCCATAAAGGTCCTTGAGCCGCTGTTGACTCCCGATCAAACCGACCCCGATATTCTTACCCTGGCGTCGCAGGCGTATGAAGCGACCGGCAACACGCCCAAGGCCGTCGCGCTCGAGCGCCAGGCTATCGTTCTCAATCCCGCTGATCCCGCAAATTACGTCATGTTTGCAGTGCTTTGTCTAACCCACGATTCATTCCAGGTGGGAATCGATATGCTCAACGCCGGGCTCAAACGCTGCTCCGATAATTCATCCCTCTATCTCTCGCGCGGCGTGCTGTTTGAGCAGCTCGGGGAGTTTGACCAAGCGGAAGCCGACTTCAAAATGGCGGAACAACTCGAAACTACACAAAGCATTGCCGCTTATGCCGGCGACCTCACGATCCTTGAGAGAAACGACCCGGAGAAGGCTTTCGCACGGGTGCGCGAGCAATTGAAGGCTCACCCCAACAATCCACTCTTTCGCCTTCTGTTGGCCCGGCTGATTATGACCAAGGCGCCCGAGCCCCGAAGCCCCGAATTCAATGAGGCAATGCAGGACGCGTTAGCTGCTGTAAAGACCAAGCCTGATCTTGTCGATGGACATAATCAGTTGGCAAGCATGTATATGAGTCTCAATGAGTACCAGCAGGCTATCAAGGAATGCAAGATTGCACTGCAATACGACCCCTTCAATGAAGCTGCAATGTATCACCTTGTCATCTCAATGCGTCACACCGGCCGTAGCGCCGATGAGCTGCAGCCTTTGGTCAAGCGCCTTGCTGAGATGCACAAGGAATCTTTGCAGCATGAGACCGATCGCAAGCGCTTCCGGCTCGTCGAGCAAGGATCGCCAACTGCACAACCCGATGGGGGGCACTAAGTCCCTATATGCGAGGTGCCTCGGTGCAACAAGATCCAGAGCAACCGATCCGGCGAGCAGATGCGTGGCCACGGCTCGCGCCACTCCAATTCCCGGCTTTGAGTGCCTCTCCAACGTTCTTGCAAACCGAGGTGATGTACGCGGTGCTTCGCGGCGATTCAGCTCTGCGCCATGAGCAGACTCCGGGTGCGACTACCGTGAGAGGGGGAATCTGCAGTGAATCCTTTGCTGATTGAGCTACATCCATTGCGCGCGTTACACAGAGTAATCGCTGCTTGCGGCCGGCGTCGTATTGCGGCTGCGCTAGGCGTCGCCGCCTGGTTGCTCGCTCTGGGGACAAGCGCGACCATGTGCGCCCAAGGTGCGCAAAACGCGGAAAACACCCGCGCATCTAGCCAGCAAGGCGCAATGCAGCAATCCTTGGGCGGGGGAATGGCAAACGCCGGGCCTCAGAAGGCCCAATTCGACAGCCAGCATCGCCCCATCACTGCGGGAGGCTTCGTCAAAACCGGCCCGATCATCTTTCAGGATGTTGCCAAAGCCGCTGGGCTTACGACTTGGCATCACACTGCAGGAACGCCGGAAAAGCTTCTCATTCTCGAGGCCAAGGGGCCGGGAGTGTGTTTGCTCGACTACGATAACGACGGCTGGCTCGATATCTACCTGGTCAACGGCTCGACCTACGACGCTTTGGCCGGCAAAGCGACACCTCCGCATGCGGCCCTGTTTCATAACAACCACGACGGAACCTTCACGGACGTTACGGAGAAGGCAGGAGTAGCCAACGACCGGTGGGGATACGGCTGCGCTGTGGGGGATTACGACAACGATGGCTGGCCGGACCTCTACGTGACCAACTACGGTAAGAACCGGCTGTATCATAACAACCACGACGGAACCTTCACCGACGTGGGCGAGAAAGCCGGTGTAACGGTTGGCACTTGGTCCACAGGTGCAACCTTCGGTGACTACGATGGCGACGGACACTTGGACCTGTTCGTCGACGGGTACGCTCAGATTGATCTCGCCAACCCGCCGATCTCAGGGTCAAAAGCAATTGGTTACGGACTCTGTCAATATCGTGGCGTCGAGGTGATGTGTGGTCCGCGCGGCCTGCAGGGCGAGCATGATCATCTCTTTCACAACAACGGCGACGGGACCTTTACCGATGTGAGCAAACAACTTGGCGTCGACGATCCCAGAGGCTACTATGGGCTCGGCGTATTGTTTGCTGACGTTAACAACGACGGCAAGCCGGATCTGCTGGTGGCCAATGACTCGACGCCGAACTACCTCTATATCAATAAAGGAAATGGCAAGTTCGAGGACGACAGCTACATCAGCGGATACGCCCTGAACAAAGACGGCCGGGAAATCTCTAACATGGGCATCGCCGCCGGCGATTACGAGAACAAGGGACATCTTTCAATCGTCAATACTGACTTTTCTGACGACTACAACGTTCTGTTCCAGAATGACGGAACCGGATTTTTCACCGACGTCAGCTACGAAGCCGGGATTGCCATGTCATCCATTCCATTTGTCAGCTTCGCTGACGGATTTCTGGATTACGACAACGACGGGTGGAAGGATCTGCTCGTTGTCAACGGCCATGTCTATCCCCAGGTGGATCAGCACCCCGAGTGGGGACAAAGCTATGCCCAGCGCACGCTGCTCTATCACAATTTGAAGGGCGGCAAGTTTGAATTGGTTCCTGCCGTGGAGGGAACCGGGCTCGCGGTGGTGACGGTAGGGCGCGGAGCGGCTTTCGGCGACATCTTCAACGACGGCAAGATCGACGTAGTCATTAACAGTATGGATGGTGTTCCGGTGCTGCTCCGCAACGTGAACGCCGATCACAATCACTGGGTGGAACTGAAGCTTATCGGTGGGCCAAAAAGCCCCCGCGATGCGGTCGGAGCCACTGTGTATCTGAATGCGGACGGGATGCGCCAACGCGGCGACGTTCTTAGCGGCGGCAGCTATCTGTCTTCGAATGATCTGCGCGTCCACTTCGGGCTGGGCAGCGCCACGGATGCCGGAACGGCGGAAATTCACTGGCCCTCGGGCGCTAAAGAGACGATCAAGCTTCCCGCCGTCGATCGCATTTACACAATCACTGAAGGCGTGGGCATGACGGGCGGGCTGTGCGGAGGAAAACCCTGCGCAGAAAGCGGAGCGGCCGGCAAGGCAGAGCCACAAGCACATCCGTAGAGGTTTCCTTCGCGGCCAAATGAATCGCACGGCTCGATACCTATTCCTTTCGGCGGAGTCTGTGTTTGGGTGTTTGTCGTTAAGCCTCGTCAAAACCCCTGTGCCTCGCCGGGATTGGCTCGCTCATCATTCGGCGTCGTTGAACCGCTCAGCGCAGATTCTGCACCGGAACTCGGATGAAACAAGCAGGCTCATTCTTCGCTTGAGTTTCGTCCGCATGCAGTCAGTTCGGGCGGCCTTCAACATCTTGTTGTCTGTTCGATAGTTACGGACCAGCGTCCGGTTACCAAAAGCAAGGTCCGGTTCAAGGAAGACTATACGTCGAAACATCAAATAGCCGGCTACCAGCGCGATCTCGAGGATCGGCTGTACAAGCCGGGTAAAACCTTGACACGGCTATTGAACTGCGTGTTTACTTTAGTGGGTTACCCCTCGGGGTCCATTGAATCGCTTCATCGCCCGCCGAGCGGCACTTTTTCGATAAGTGAATTTGCAGTTGGTTCTCAAAGAATCAATCAGATTCGGAATTAGAGTAGCACAAAAGGCCCGGAACGGCGCTTCTTAAGAGTGGCGGAATCAACCATTGGAGGCTGTTCGGAGTGTCCTTTGGCTGACGGAGCAAGTGCTTATGGCCTCCACCACCGAGCATCCCCACGAAATCGACACAGCCGCACAGCCCGTTCCCGTTGCGCAGGAGAACGCAGTTCTTGTATTCGAAGAACTTGATCGAATCCTGGCAAGCAGATTCTTCAAAAACTCCGTGCGGAGCCGGCAGTTTTTGGGATACGTTGTCCGGCTCAAGTTAGAGGGTCATGCCGAGCAGTTGAAGGAACGCACAATCGGGATAGAAGTCTTCCAAAGGGCTCCTGGCTATACTACAGGCGACGATCCAATCGTCCGCGTCCAGGCCAGCGACGTACGCCGACGCCTCGAGCAGTATTATCAGGCGCTGCCGGATCGACCAGCCGTCCGCATTGAGCTTCAAGCTGGCTCCTACTCTCCGAACTTCCATTGGTCATCTGCCGTCTCTGAAACCGCTACAGACCACCCAAAGTCCCTTCCGGATCAAGCTCCCCAAACGCGAAGCCGCGCCATTCCATTCCTATTGGCTGGGCTCATTCTGGCATTGGTAGTTGGAACCGGGTTGGTCTTCGTGCATTCTCGTGGTAATCGAGGCCAACAGACGGCCGTAGAACAGTTCTGGGCTCCCGTTTTCTCCACTCCGCAACCGGTTCTCATCTGCCTCGCCAAGCCCGTCGTATACAGACCCACCTTCGAACTTTACCAGAAATATGCACAAACCCATCCGGGTTCCTTCCAAACCGAGGTCGAGCGCTCAAATCAGGTGCTTCCTCTCGGAGCCCGTGACCAGATCGCGTGGAGCGAAATGGCTCCGTATCCGGATTATGGCGTGGCCGTCGGTGACGCATACGCCGCGGTGCGAGTTTCATCGTTGATGGGGCAGATCGGAAAGCCCAGTCAGGTGAGGATTGGCGGAAATTACTCGTTCGAGGATTTGCGGAATTCGCCATCGGTTATTGTGGGAGCATTCAATAACAAATGGACAATGCAGATCATGCCTGGACTGCATTTCAGCTTCGTTGAGGAGAAAGGGCAGTACACGATCCGCGAGCAGATTCCAGGTGGAAGAGTTTGGCGCGCGAACTTGGGCCAATCACAGCAGATCGGTGATGATTTTGCAATTGTCGCCCGTCTGCTTGACTCAAAGACCGGTCAATTCACCATCGCCGTTGCGGGTCTCACGGGAAGCGGAACGCAAGCTGCGGGAGAGTTCATCTCAAATCCCACTTTCCTGGAGCGCGGCCTGAGCTCTGTCTCGCCGGATTGGCAGAAGAAGAACATGGAGTTAGTTCTGCAAACCACGGTGACAGATTCAGTTGCCGGCCCACCGCGGGTTGTTGCCGTATATGTCTGGTAGGTACGCCGCTGTTCTCGTGAAGTGCGCGATCGATGAGCTCTACGGGGTCTTGGCTGGACGTTGCGAATGCAAGAGATCGCGCTACCAGCGATATTGCATTGGATCTGGCATCAAGGCTTGGAGACGTTCGGGACTGTTGCCCTGCATCCAGATAGCCAGTCTCAAGAGATCGTTTTTGCTCCACAGTTTCCAGAGGTCCGGGATCGACGGCGCAAGTTGAGAATCACTTCCGGTTTCCCGGGTAGCCGACTGCAGCTCGGCATTTGTGTGTGTCGCGAGGCAGCGCCTGTTGTTGCTGATTCACTCCTCGCGCTCCAAGTCAACGATTTTGAATTCCATGGTATGAGCGTAAAGCATCTTCCAAACAGCAGCGGCGAGAATCGGCCTTCCCTGTGTCTACACAGGTAACGCACAGGGTTCTCCTGTGCTTGCGGGCCGCAAAGCCGCTCGATTAATCTCGACGTGAGCCTTTCAGTTCCGTACCGCAGGTGAAGCCTGCGCGTAGCGGCATTTTTCCTGGAATTGAGGCCGCTTGAACGCACGGTCTCTGAAAAGCGCAGAAGTGAAAATGTGGTGGCGAACCATGCATCATGCTGGTTTGCGGAGTGCGGCCGGAAGCATGTCCACGCATCGGGGGCTCGCCAGAATCGGATTCATCGTTGCTGCCTGCCTGGGGACGGGCAGCCTGACCATCTGGCCCAGCGCCTGGGCGGCGTGCACCGGCCCGGCTTCGCTTGAAGCCCGGATCCACGCCCATCCAGATGCCGATGCTTATGCCGCTCTGGGCGCCTGGTTCGATCAAGAGCGCCAGACGGATTGCGCGGTGGAAGCCTATCGCTCAGGGTTGAAGCGGGCACCGGACTCGGCGCGGCTTGACTATCTGCTGGGTCGGAGCCTGTATGCGGCCGGCCGCCTGCAAGAGGCCGTCGCGCCCTTGCAGCAAGCCGCCCGGCTCGATCCCGGGCAGTTGAAGGCGCACTTGCTGTTGGGCGCCGCCCTGGCCCAGCTCGGCCGTAACCAGGAAGCCCGAATCGAATGGCAGGCCGCGCTCAGAATTGATCCCAACTCGAAGGCTGCGCTCGACGGCCAGGCCAAATGCCTGATGGCCGCCGGGGATTACGAAACCGTGATCCGCAGCCTGCGCACCGCGGCGCGCGACCAGAGCATGACTCTCGATCTGGCCCTTGCCTACAGGAAAACGGGCATGCTCGACGAGGCCGCACAAACGCTCAGTGAAGGCCTGCGCGCCGATCCCGGCTCCGACGCGCTTACCGCGGCTTTGGTCTCTCTCCTGGTCGACGAATCGCACTATGAGGCAGCAACCACGCTGGCGGAAAAGATCGCCCGCACTAAGCCCGGCGACCTGGAAGCGCAGCGGATTTATTTCCGGACTCTGGTCATCACCGGCGACAACGATCGCGCCGCCGCCCTGGGCCGCAAGCTGCTGGCTCTCGCCCCGCACGATGCCGATCTTCTCAATCTGAACGGCCTGCTGGAGAAGAAGGCAGGGGACTATCAGGCTGCCCGCAAGCATCTTGAGGAGGCAGTGGACTTAAGCCCCAACGACTATAACCCGCGCGTGAACCTGGGCGTGGTCCTGGCGGCGCTGAATGATCCCGCCGGGGCAAAGATACCAGCTGGAAAAAGCGCTCGCGCTCGGCACCGACGAGCCCCAGGTCCACTTCGAATTGGCCAAGGTTCTGCGCACGCTGGGTGAGACGGCCGAGGCGCAGCAGCAGCTCACCCTCTACCAGCAGAAGCTGAAGCAGGAGTCGGACCGTACCTTTGCCGTTTCAAAGGCCGCCGAGGCCGCGCTGGCCGCCAAGGCCGGAGACTACCGGAAAGCCGCCGATCTCTACCGCCAGGCCTGCGCAGCGCAGCCGAACGACCCCGCCATGGCCTACCAGTTGGCTCTCGTCCTCGACAACCTGGGCGAGCTGGCGAGCGAGCGCGCCGCGCTCCAGCAGGCCATCCAGGCCAATCCCCATTTTGTTCTGGCACAGTACCAGCTCGGCTACTTGGACTTCCAGGCCGGCGACAACGCCGGAGCCGAGCGGCAGTTCCGGCTTACGGTCAAGGAAGTTCCGGACAACACCCAGGCGTGGATCTCGCTGGCCGCCGCCCTGGGCGCCCAATCCCGGTTCGACGAAGCGCAGCAGGCCGTGGCCCACGCTCTCAAGCTCGATCCGAACAATGCCGCCGCTCTCGATCTCAGCAGAAAGCTGGCCGCCGGCCTGAACCGGCACTGAAGCACGCAAAAGTTTTTCGCGCGAGGAGATGCAAAGTGTGACTGGCGAGAAGAAAACCAGCCTTTGGACGCGTCGCCGTCTGCTGCGCACCGCGCCCGCCGCCCTGGCTCCGGCGCTGATTCCCGGCGGGCTGCGCGCAGCCGTCCCGGCGCAAAAATCCGCCGCGCCCTTCTCCCGCTTTGTCGATGTAGCCCAGGCCGCCGGCCTCACTGAGCCCATCATCTACGGCGAGCCCGACAGCTTCACCTACATCATCGAATCCATGGCCACCGGCTGCGCCTTTTTCGACTACGACAACGACGGCTGGATGGATATCTTCATCCTCGGCGGACGCACGCTCGCGGGAACTCCTCCCGGCTCCGGCAACCGGCTCTACCACAACAATCGCGACGGCACCTTCACCGACGTGACCGCCAAATCCGGGCTCTCCGATCCCGGATGGGCCCAGGGCGTCTGCGTGGGCGACTATAACAACGACGGCTGGGAGGATCTCTTCCTCACCTACTACGGACAGAATCGCCTCTACCGCAACAACGGCGATGGCACGTTCACCAATGTGACCGCCGAAGGCCGGCCTGCTCTACCCCAAAACCCGCTACAGCAGCCGGCTGCACCTTTGTGGATTACAACCGCGACGGCCATCTGGATCTTTTCGTCTCCAACTATCTTGAGATCGATCTGGCCACCGCTCCCAAGCCCTCGCTCGACGTGCCCAACTGCAACTACGAGGGCGTGGCCACCATGTGCGGCCCGCTGGGCCTGCCCAAGGCCCAGCACTACCTCTACCGCAACAATGGCGACGGCACCTTCACCGACGTCTCGCAGCGAGTCCGGCATCGCCGCACTGCGCGGCTCCTACGGCCTGACGGCGGCTCAGCATCGATGCCGACGAGGACGGCTGGCCCGACATCTTCGTGGCCTGCGACATGACCCCCTCGCTGCTGCTGATGAACAACCATGACGGCACCTTTCGCGAGGAGGCCCTGTTCCGGGGCATCGCTCTCAGTGGCGAAGGCCGCGAGATGGGCGGCATGGGCGCGGGGGTGGGCGACTACAACCTCGACGGCCATACCGACATCGTCAAGACGCACTATTACAACCAGGCCAACGGCCTCTACCGCAACGACGGCAAAGGCAACTTCGACGACGTCACGGTCGAGGCGGGCCTCAACAAGGAAACCCGCTTTGTCTGCTTTGGCGCCGGCATCGTGGACTTCGACAATGACGGCTATCCCGACATCCTGCTCACCTCCGGCACGGTCTACCCTGAGGTGGCGCGCGTTTCACCCGCGCTTTCCGGCGCGCAGCCCGCGCCTTCTCTTTCGCAATCAGGGCGACGGCACTTTCGTTGAGATGGGCGCCGATGCCGGCCCGGGCATCGTCGCGCCCCATTGCAGCCGCGGCGCCGCCTTCGGCGACTTCGACAACGACGGCGACATGGACGTGCTCATCATGAACGTCAACGAGCCGCCCACGCTGCTGCGTAACGACGCTCCCTCCGGCAACCACTGGATCAAGCTTCGCCTGGAAGGCGCCAGGAGCAACCGCAGCGCCATCGGCGCGCGCGTGGTGGTGCGCTACGCCGGCAAAGTGCAGGTCCAGGAGGTCCTGAGCGGCTGCAGCTTTTGCTCGTCCAACGATCCGCGCCTGCACTTCGGTCTGGGTGCGGCAACCACTGCGGATATTGAAGTCCGCTGGCCCTCTGGACTCGTCGAGCGCGTCCACGGCGCGGCCGCCAACCAGCTGCTCACCTTGCGCGAAGGCGGGGGGCAAGTGAAAGGCCGGCCGTTCCGGTGAGGCAATCCACACCCGCCCGGAGCCGGCTCCATGTCGAATTCGACCGGCTCGCGCTCCTGCTCGCAGGCCTTTGCCCTCCGGCCGCGAGTCCTGCGCGGCCGGGGATCTGGAGCTTTGCCGGCAACAGCGACAACGCGGCGACCTTGTACAAATCTCATCGGAACACGGTTACCCTGGTTCCGCTCTAGCCGGTGTGTATTTCCGGAGACGATGCGGGTCGTCGAGGTCTTCAACCTTTTGGATCAGCAACGCCGCCAGGATAAAGAAGACTCCGCCCGCAACCACCGCGGCAAGGCGATTGTTGTTCAGCAAATGGTCCATCACCCAGCCGAACCCAAGCGATGCGACGATCTCCGGAATCACCACGAAAGAGTTGAAGATTCCCATGTAGACACCGGTCTTTCCCGGAGGCAGAGATCCGGAAAGAATGGAATAGGGCATGGAGAGCGTACTGGCCCAGGCAATCCCGACTCCGGTCATGGAGAGCAACAGCGGATACCTGCTGTGAATCACGGCCACGGAAAGCAGTCCAAGGCCGCCGCAGATCAGGCACAGGGCATGGGTTGCCTTGCGGCCAAACCTGAGCGCAATCCAGGGCAGAGCGAAGGAAAACGCAAAACACACCAGCGAGTACATTCCGAAGCAGACGCCCGCCCATTCCGCTCCCGCGGAATACAGGGGAGAATTGGTATCCAAAGCGCCGAAGACATTGCGCGGCACCGCGACCGGGAAGTAAAGCCACATGCAGAACAACCCCAGCCAGGTGGAGATCTGAACCCAGGCCAGTTGGCGCATGGTGCGCGGCATCTGGCGGACCGAAGCCAGGATTTCGCGAGCCCCGGCGGCTATGCCGGAGCGCTCGGCCTTTTGCCTGCGAAACTCCTCCATGTTCTCGGGCGGATATTCCCTGGTGGTGAAAACGGTCCACAGCACGGCGCCGAGAAACGTCGCGGCGCCTATGTAAAAAGAAAAGCGCACCGTGAAGGGAATTGTGCCCGCGACCCGAGTCCGGACCATGTGAAACACATTGGTCAGCAGGAAAGGCAGCGCCGAGGCAATCACCGTGCTGAGGCCGATGAGCAGGCTCTGCATGGCGAAGCCCTGGGTGCATTGCGATTCCGGCAGCAGGTCGGCCACGAACGCGCGAAAGGGCTGCATACTGATGTTGATGCTGGCGTCAAGAATCCAGAGCAGCCCCGCTGCCATCCACAAAGCGGAACAACGCGGCATGAGGATCAGCGCCGCCGAACTCAGAATCGCGCCGGCCAGGAAGTAAGGCCGGCGCCGGCCCAGGGGGCCCCAGGTGCTGTCGCTGGCCTGGCCGACAATCGGCTGGACCAGCAATCCTGTCAGCGGCGCGGCCAGCCACAGAATCGGGATCTGATCGGCCCGCGCGCCCAGGTATTCGTAGATGGCGCTCATGTTCGCCATCTGTAATCCCCAACCAAACTGGATGCCGAAGAAGCCGAAGCTCAGGTTCCAGATCTGCCAGAACGTGCGTGGTGGTTTGTCCATGAATTTGGCTCTCCAGCTTTCCTTTAGAGGATTCTACCGATCATAGAGCCCGGTCAGGGATCGCAATCTGGCGCTCAATTCGCCGCTCAATGCGCCCGGGCGATAACGCCATTTCCAGTTTCCGCTCATCGAGCCGGGAAGATTCATGCGCGCTGAACTGCCCAGTCCCAGCACATCCTGCAACGGAATAATCACAACGCCGGCGACGGAAGCCTCCACCGCGCGGATCATGATCCAGTTGATCTCCGCATCGTCATGAAAGTTGAGATAGGCGCGCGCGAGTTCATGCTCTTTGCGCACATCCTCCGGCGTACGGGTGCTGTCGGCCGCACCCGAACTCGACCACCAGCCTACCGCGGTGTCGTTGTCGTGGCCGCCGGTGTAGGCGACCAGATCGCGCTTGTAATTATGGGGACGAAAAGACGGTCCCTGCGAATCCGTCCCGAACGCAAACTGCAGGATGCTCATCCCCGGAAGGCCGAACTCTTCTCGCAGTTGCTCCACCGGCGGCGTTATCACTCCCAGGTTCTCGGCCACAATCGGCAGTTCGCCAAACTCGTTCCGCAGCGCCGACAGAAGTCTGTTTCCCGGCGCCTTGACCCAGCGCCCGTGGATGGCGGTCGCCTCTCCGGCCGGAACCTCCCAGTAGGATTCAAAGCCGCGGAAATGATCGAGCCGCACCAGATCGAAGAGGGCGAGCGAGGCGCGGAAACGCTCGATCCACCACCTGAATCCGTCCGCCTCCAGCACCCCCCAGCGATAGATCGGATTGCCCCAAAGCTGCCCGGTGGCGCTGTAGTAGTCGGGGGGCACGCCCGAAACCACGGTCGGATTGCCCCGATCGTCGAGATAAAAGAGTTCCGGGCGGGCCCAGACGTCCGCGCTGTCGTGCGCGACGTAGATGGGGATGTCGCCCATCAGGCGGATGTCGCGCTGCCGGCAATACGCCTTGAGGTCTTCCCACTGGCGGAAAAACTCGAATTGCCAGTACTTGATGACGTTCAACTGGGGCGCAAGCCGGAGCGTCCACTCGCTGACGGCGTGCGGGTCGCGGCGGCGAATCTCTGCGTCCCATGTGGTCCAGGCCGTTCCGTTGTGTAGGTCCTTCAGGGCCATGAAAAGCGCGAAGTCGTCGAGCCAGGGACTGGCGCTTTCACAAAAACGGTGGAAGGCCGCGCGATCCGCGCGCGACGCATCGGCAAAGAAAGCCTGTGCTGCCCGGCGCAATGCCGGCCTCTTGAACTGAATCGTCGCCCCAAAGTCGATCGGGTCCTCTGGAAAAGGCGGCGCATGAGCCAGGTCCGATTCCTGGAGCAGTCCCTGATCCCGCAGGCGCTCAAGGCTCAGCAACAGCGGGTTGCCGGCAAAAGCGGAGAAGCATTGGTAGGGAGAATCGCCGTATCCAGTGGGGTTCAGTGGCAGCACCTGCCACAACTTCTGTCCGGCGGCGAAGAGGAAGTCAGCGAACTCGTAAGCACACGGCCCGAAATCGCCGATGCCAAAGCGGCCAGGCAAAGAAGTGCAATGCAACAAAACACCGCTGATTCGTGGGAGTTTCACGCCGCAAACATACGCTGGCCGCAGTTGCCCGGTCAAGCTCAGGCAATCCGGACCTCATCCGGACCAGGTTCTTTGCTGTCGAAAAGAATCATCTGCTACCGCTTCCATTTCTTCGCGCCTTGATCCGCAACCCCGGAGAAATTCGGGCTGCGAAGGCAGATCCCGTGCATATCCCTGAATGCTTTCAACGTTCGTTCATGTCGACTTCATACAAGTTGACCGCAGGGGTGCGGGCGGTAACGACGGGAAGATCGCCGGGGGCAAGACCGATCAGGCGGTAGTCGGTGGCGGCGATGGGGCGCAGATTGTCGATGGTCGCCACCTGTTGCGGCTTGCCGGCGGGCACGGCGACGCGGTAGATGGGCTTGCCCGTCGCGAGGAAATCCTGGAAATAGATAGATCGGCTATCGTGCGACCAGGTGGGGTCGCCGACGCCCTGGACGGCAAGGGTGGTCCAACGCTCCGTACTCCGGTCGAATAGGAGCAGCGCCCGCTGATCGAGCGGCATGGCTGCGATGTAGCGGCCGTCGGGCGAAAGACGCGGGCTGAAGAGGCCGGCCGAGCCGGGAATCTCGGTTACTTTGCGGGTTTGAAGATTGAGGAGATAGATGGCTTTCGGCTGGCCATTGTCCATGCGATTGGGCAGACGGCCAAAGACGATCGATTGGCCGTCGGGCGACCAGGCCGGATCGGCCTCGTTCCGATCCTCGTTCAGCACCGGAGTGAGCTTTCCGCCCTCGGCGTCGATAAGATAAATCTTCCACGGCTTGCCCGGCTCCAGGCCCATCACGGCCAGGCGACGGTCGTCGGGCGACCATTTCATGGTGAAGATGCTCCGCAGCGAGGTGGTGAGTTCGATGCGTTCGCTGCCATCCACGCGGCTGCGCCAGAGCGAGTTGTCAGAAGCATTAAGCCATGCAATCCATTTGCCGTCGGGCGAGTACTGCGCCAGCTTGGCCGCGCTCAGGTTCTGGTCGAGGGTGTTGAAGGTGGAGGATTTGGGCATGGCGCGGAGCAGCTCGTATTGCGACGTGGCGCCAATGAAATAGACGCGATCGCCGCCCGGCGCGGTGCTCGGAGCCTGGTAATCGAGCGGACCGTTGGTGATCTGCCGCGGCTCGCGATCGGCCAGGTACCAGGGCCGTTCGCGCTGCACCCAGATTTCGCTGTGGGCATTGTCGCTGTGCGAGGACTGAAAGACGAAGTACTGGCCGTCGGGGGTCCAGTTTCCGCAACACTCCGAGGCGGGCTGGCTCCAGCCGGGAAACAGCGGATGGGGGTTGGAGCCGTCGGCCGCAACCTCCCAGAGCTCCGAGGTCTGGCGCTTGGAGTCGCGCATCGTGAAGCGCAGCCGCTTGCCGTCGGGCGACCAGCGCAGCCAGAAGGCCAGACCCTGGACGGTCAGCAGCCGGTGGGGATCGCTGCCGTCGGCTCCAACGATGGTGAGCTCGTTGCCGCTGGCTGCCAGAAGCCGCCGCCCGTCCGGCATCCAGGTGGCGTCGTGAGCCAAAACATTGGGAACGCGGCGGGCGTTCCCACCCAAGGTGGGCACAATCCACAGCGGTTGCTCCGGCTCGGCTTGCAGGTGGCTGCGCACAACGAGCTTTGATCCGTCCGGCGAGAGTAAGCCGATGAGGGGCGCGCCAATCTCAGAGGGCAGGCGAAAGTGGCTGATCTCGCCGTTTGCCGCCAATGCGACGGCTAGCACGGGATTGCCGTTGTCCATGTGGGAAAAGTAGATGCGCGTGCCGTCACTGGCCGAGCTGGAGAAACTCTCGACATCCAAATCGTTGGCGAGCACGTGGCCCGAAAAAGTGACCTGAACCACGCGGTAAGGCCGGCGAACGGGCTCACGCAAGAGGAGGAACAAGCCCAACAGCAGGCAGACGAGTGCCAAAGACCCCGCAAACCACCACGCAAGCGGACTACCTGCCCGCGCCTGTGGTTCGGAAGAATCGGCGACTACAGCAGGGGCATGCGGATCGACCAACTTGACCGGCGCAATGAAGCGGTAGCCGCGCTTGGCCAGCGTCTCAACAAAGCGCGGGTTCTCGGCGGAGTCGCTCAGGGCCTCGCGCAGCTTGTTAACGGCGATCCCGAGGCTGTGGTCGAAATCGACGGTTGTGTCCGCGCCCCACAGCTCCAGTTGCAGCGCCTCGCGGGAGACCACCTCGCCGGGGTGTTCCAGCAGACCCGCTAGCAGTTTGAAAGGCTGGCTTTGCAGCCGGACCAGAACCCCTGAGCGGCGCAACTCCCCCGCTTCCAGGTCGGCCTCAAAGACGCCGAATTGCACCCGCTTGGCGCCGCTCTTGTGGGTTTCCGTAGTCATGACAGCCAGTGGAACTCTGCATAGCAGTGTACGGGAAGAGGAGCCTCAAAGGCTCGATCTTGAAGTTGCGAGCCCGGAAAAGTGTCGAATCTCCAGGAGAGATTTTCTTTTAACTACTAAAGAATAAATGGGTTAGGCGATGATGCTCAATTGACAGCGAATTGGCGATTTGTGGATTGACCGTCGCCTGCGCAAAGGCGCTTGCTGATGAGTAGTTGCGAAGAATGGCGGCGGAAGTGAGCCTTTTTGCACAGAAATCGCAGGATCGCAACTAGATACTGGCGTCCGAAGCTGAGTTTTAAGCAGTCAACGCTTGTCAACAACGTAGTTCTTTGGAGGGCATTTTGATGTTGAAAATAGGAAGTTTAGTACCCAACCGGCATCGCCGCATACGCTTTACGTTGATGGCGTTTGCGTTGTTCCTGATGTCTCTGTGCGCGCCAGGCTTGTTCGCACAGTCGGACACAGGCAACATTGCCGGTACAGTAATGGATGTCAGCAACGCGGTCATCCCGGGCGCAGCCGTTTTGGCCACCAGTACGGATAACGGGCTCAAGCTCAGCGCCGTATCCAGCGGCACGGGCGAGTTCACCATCCTGGCTGTACCACGCGGCAACTACATGGTAACCGCCTCAGCCAAAGGTTTCCAGGACCAATCGGTATCGGTAACGGTCATCGTAACCTCGACCCAGACTGTGGCCTTCCTAATGAGCCCGGCCGGGACATCCACGACCGTCCAGGTGACCGGATCAGCCCCGCTGGTCAACACTTCGGACGCTACCGTCGGAGCGACGATCGAGGGCAAACAGGTGACGGACCTGCCGCTGAATGGCCGCAACTTCACCCAGCTTGCCCTCTTGACTCCCGGTGTCACCCGTGGCGCCTATGGCGACGTTGCCAGCGGCGGCGGCAACAGCAACATGACCGAAACCATGCGCAATAACGAGAGCGGCGCCGCGGCATTATCGGTGAACGGCCTTCGCCCCCAGGCGGACAACTACATCCTCGACGGCGTGGACAACAACGACGGTCTGGTCAACACGATTCTGTTTTTTCCCAATATCGATGCGACCCAGGAATTCAAGGTGAATACCAGCGTAGCTCCGGCCGAGTACGGCCGCGCGGGCGGGGCCATCGTGCTCACTTCCATCAAGAGCGGGACCAACGAATACCACGGTTCGGCCTTCGAGTTTTACCGCGACCGGAGTTTCGATGCCAACCCGAATTACCGGTTCAACGGTGCTCCGGCCACTCCGGCCGCGGGCTTCCTCCGCAACCAGCCCGGCTTCTCGCTGGGCGGGCCCATCTTCAAGAACAAGCTGTTCGCCTTCGGCGACTACCAGGCCTACCGCGAGACTCTTGGTGTGGCCGCACACTACCTGACGGTTCCCACCGCGCTGATGCGCACGGGAAACTTCACCGAATTACTCGCTGCGGCAAACTCCGGCGGCAATGGCTTCGAGACCCAGTATCCGCGCTGTTATCCCGGCAAGGACCCGGCCACGGGCAATCCCTATGCCGGCGAAACCAGCCCTGGTTTGATCTTCGATCCCTCCACCTGCCCCACCACTGTGACAGGTGCGCCGCCTAAGCAGTTCAACTCCGGCGGCGCAAACATCATTCCCAACGGCCGTCTCAATCCGGCTGCCGTCAACTACCTCAATGCGTTTCCCGCGCCGTCGCGCACGGATCGCTACATCAACAATTACCTCGACACGCAGTCGGAGAACAACAAGTACAACACCTTCGACGGCCGGATCGACTGGAACGCCACGCGTAACGACATGTTGTTTTTCCGCTTCAGCTACGACAATTCCGTTAATAGCAAGACTTCGGAGTTCCAGAATCTTCCCGCGGGCGGCGGAACCGGCACCAACCCCACCCATGCGCGAGGTTATGACCTCGGCTATACCCACATCTTTTCGCCGACCATCGTGAATGAAGCGCATATCGCCTATAACCGCGACAACTACGGCTACCAGCCGCCGATGTATGGCGACTACGTATCGAAAAATCTCGGCATCGTCAATGCCAACATCAATCAGGAAACCACGGGAGGCGCCCTGATTGGCGGATGGAAAGGCAACCTGGAATACACCGGCGACTATGGCCTCTATGCGGTTCCTCAGAATACCTATGAGGTAACCGACTCGGTGAGTATGGAGCGTGGAAACCACACCCTTAAATACGGCGGGACATTCATCCGCCGTCAGGTCGAGTTCTTCAACCCGCAGGAAGGCAAGGGCTACTTCTGGATCGACGAGGGCACGGTGGACTTCACCGGCTATGAGGTTTCCGAACTGTTGGCGGGAGGCATGGACCAATACGAGATCGGATCGCAGGCCGGCTACTTCGCCAATATCGGCCAGGAAGACGGCCTGTTCGCGCAGGACGACTGGCGCATCACCCGCAACCTGACTCTGAACTACGGCATGCGCTGGGACTTTCTCTCCCATCCCTACGAGGCGCACAACCAGCAGTCCGCCTTCAACGTGAATACCGGTACCGTGATGCTCGCGGACCAGAACGGCGTCTCGCGCAGCATCATCGCGCAGGATTATCACAACTTCGGCCCGCGCGTGGGCTTTGCCTATGACCTGAAAGGCGATGGCAAGACCGTAGTCCGCGGCGGATTCGGGATCTTCTACTTCCTCGATTCCGGCGGCATCAACAACCAGCTTGGAGAACAGCCGCCCTTCGGCGGCAGCAACGACTATCTGGCCACCAACGGCTACTGCATCACCTTCACCGGCCAACTCTCCACATCGGCGTCACCGATGGCCTGGGACGGCGGCTACAATTGCAACAGCTATACCTCCCCGGCGACCGTCGCATACGGTGCCACCGGGAACACCGGGATCGCTCTTCCGCGTCCGCGGCTACACCAACTTCAACCCCGCAAAACCGCCGGCCGGCACCAGCATGATCGCCGTGAACACCCATAACAAGACCAGCACAGTGGAGGAGTGGAACCTGCAGGTGGAACGCCAGATTGGATCGAACAACGTTGTGAACATCGCTTACGTTGGTACGACTGCCACCAACCTGTCGACCTACTACCCGTACAACATTAACCAGTTCTCCTCCGGCATTCAGAACTTCCCGACCCTGGGAAGCATCAACTACAACAACTACAACGGCATCTCGAACTACAACGGCCTGCAACTGCACGTGGAACACCGCATGACCACTGGGCTGACCGCGACCGGTTCCTACGCGTGGTCGCGCACGCTGGACGACTCGCCCGGAGCTTTCCAGGGTCAAAGTGCGGCTCTTTATTACGATCCGAAAGCGGGCTATGGCAACTCCAGTCAGGACCAGCGCCAGGTGTTCAGTTCATCCCTCCTCTATCTCCTGCCCTTCGGCCGCGGACAGAAGTTTGGCGGCAATGCCTCGCTCCCCATGGACTGGCTGATTGGCGGCTGGCAGAGCAGCCTGACCGCCATGGTTCAGTCGGGTTCGCCAACCGACCTCTCCACGGGAACGGACGCACCCGGAAACCGTCCCGACCTGGTTGCGTCCATCCAGTATCCCAAGAGCATCTTAGGACATTGGTTCAATCCGGCCTCGTTCGCCAATCCTCCCGTTGTCACCGGCAGCGTCTCGGGCGCCACCACCTATACACGCCTCGGAACCCTGGGACGTAACCAGGTCTTTGGGCCGGGATACCGCGTGGTCAATTTCAGTCTCCAGAAGAACCTCCACGTAGCTGAGAGGTACACGCTGGAATTGCACGGGGATGCCTTCAACCTCTTCAACACGGCGGAATTCACCAACCCGAATTCCAACCTTACCGGCGGAAACTTCGGCCAGATTGAAGGAACGCAGGTATACAGCAACCGCGAGATTCAGTTGGCGGCCCGATTCACCTTCTGATCACGCTGTTGGATTCGACGCGCCATGGCGGCTCCATGCCGCCGTGGCGCAAAGATTGCCTCTCGCTTCACGGTCATGCGCCCGGAGCGACGTCGATATTCTCTGCATAAATGAAAGGTGAGGCCATGAAGCTCCCTGGGCGGCTACTCGTGATTGCTGTCTCTATGCTCGCCTGTGGTCTTGGGGCTTCAGGGCAAGAACCGCCGGCTTGTTCCCCGGCGCAAATCGCAAGCGGCCCATGTATTGACAAGATTGACCCGCCAGGCTGGTGGGCCGGTCTGCCCGACCCCATGCTCCTCGTTCATGGCGAGGGACTGAACCATGCGCGCTTTACATTGAGCGGCAAGGGCGTGACCCTTGACCACAGCCAGGCTTCGGAAAACGGTCATTGGGCCTTTCTGTGGCTTGAAACCAAATTTGCCGCGCCGCAAACGGTATGGATTACGGCAAGCAACGACCGGGGCCAGTTGCGCCGCTCTTATGTGCTGGCCGAACGCTCGCACCAGGCCGATGGCCACAGCGGCTTCTCTTCTGCCGACGTGCTTTACCTCATCATGACCGACCGCTTCGCGGACGGAAGCGCAACCAACAATCCTCCCGGTGATAATCGCGCCTCCGCGCGCAGTTGGCATGGCGGAGACTTGGCGGGCATCGAGCAGCATCTTGATTACCTTAAGCAGCTTGGCGTCACGGCAGTATGGACCACCCCGGTCGCTTCCAACGGCGCAATGCCTGACGCCTATCACGGCTACGCTGCTACCGACCTTTACGCGGTAGACGCGCACTTCGGCACGCTCGCCGATTACCAGCATCTGTCCGATGAGCTGCACGCCCGTGGCATGAAGCTGGTGATCGACCTTGTGCCCAATCACATTGGCGTGGCCCATCCCTGGGTCAAGGATCCGCCCGCTCCCGGCTGGCTGCACGGCACGCTTGAGCACCATAGTGCCGTGAAAAGCGACTTTTATCAGCTGCTGGACCCGCACGCTCCGCCGCAGGCGTGGCGCGACATCACCGACGGCTGGTTCACCGACGCCATGCCTGACCTGAACCAGGAGAATCCGCTGGTGGCGCGCTACCTGATTCAAAACGCGCTGTGGTGGGTTGAAACGGCCAACCTTGACGGCATCCGCTTGGATACGTTTCCTTACGTGGACCGCGCCTTCTGGCATGATTTTCACGCCACCCTGCACAGCGTGTATCCGCACCTGGCAACCGTGGGCGAGATCTTTGATCGCGATCCGGAGGTCACCTCCTATTTCGCGGGAGGCGTGGCGCGCCAGGGCATCGACACAGGGCTGGATACGCCCTTCGACTTCCCCGTCTACTTTGCGCTGCGCGACGTTCTGGCCGATGACAAACCGATGACCGAACTGGCCGCTGTTCTGCGCCAGGACGCTCTCTATCCGCACCCCGAGCGGCTGGTCGCGTTTATCGGCAATCACGATACCACGCGCTTTCTTACGGAGACTGGCGGTTCCGTGCCCCGGCTGAAACTGGCGCTGGGACTGGTGGCCACGTTGCGCGGAATGCCGCAGCTTTATTCCGGAGACGAGATTGGCATGGAGGGCGGAAAAGATCCCGACAACCGACGGGACTTTCCTGGCGGCTTTCCGGGCGACGCGCGCAGCGCCTTTACCGACACGGGTCGCACCGCCACTGAGCAGAATATCTTTGCCTGGACCTCCGGTATGCTGGCGCTGCGGGCGTCGCATCCGGCGCTCGAAACAGGGCTCGAACAAGATCTTTTCGCCGACAACGATGTGTTCGCATTTGTTCGCGCATCGGAGGCGGGAAGCTGTTCGTCCGGTCATTCCTCCGATCCGTCGCGGGAGCGGCTGCTCATTATCGTAAACAAGGCAAAACGCAGTGAATCTCTGGAGCTGCCGGTGGAAGAGACGGCGCTTGCCGCGTGTACCAGGTTTCGGGCAATGGCGCCGGCCACGGGAACCGTTCCGGTTGCGAGCGGCGGGAAGCTGCATATCGAAGAGCCGTCGGAGTCGATGACTGTGTATGAAGTGCGGTGAGCTGCCGCCCGTCTGCGCGTCCGGCTCTCGCTTGCCAGTGCGCAGCATGCCTCTATATGCATCCTCCTGACCGGACTCTCGAGAACAATCCCTGCGCTGTCGGCCATGGCGAGCAGCATGAACTTTAATGGCAACTGCTTCACTCGGATAGAACTGCGAGAACTGTTCATCGTTCTTACAGCGGAACCAGGGATGCTGTATCTCGAAGCCACAGCATTCAAGTTGACGCGACCATCAGAACCGGGGCCCCCACGGATAGCCCTTCGTCCGTGGGGTGGAGCGAGCGGCGACCTTGTACAAATCTCATCGGGACACGGTTACCCTGGTTCGGCTCTAGAACGGCCTTGCATCATGCAGGGCTCTTTTTTTGACCAGGTCCGTCACTCTATTATGCGAGACTCAGTAACTGCATCGCCACACCAGGTTCAGAGCGATCCGGGGGCTGAATCACAGGTGAATCAAACCTCGCCGCAAACCCGTAACCACTGCTTGGGTTCGGTCGCTTGCACCCAGGCGCATCAAAATCACGCTCACGTGGCACTTGACAGTGGCCTCGGAAATTCCCAGGGCCATGCCGATTTCCTTGTTTGAATTGCCCTTGGCCACCAACTCCAGGACCTCGCGCTCGCGGGCGCTCAGACTTGAATCCGGAGTGCGTGAAGCGAGCATCTGCGACATTGGCGAAGGAAGGTAACGGCCGCCGGCGTGAACGCGGCGTACCGCGCTGGCGAGCGCTTGCTGGGGCAGTCCCTTTACCAGGTAGCCGCTTGCGCCGGCCTCCATGGCCTGGTGGATATCCTCGTCGCCCTCGTATGTGGTCAGCACGATGAAGCGTGCTTCCGGTGATGCGCTGCGAATCCGGCGAATCGTCTCCACACCGCTTATCCCCGGCAATCGCAGGTCCATCAGGGTAATATCGGGGTTGTGAAGGGCGTGTTGCTCGATGGCCTCTTCGCCGCTGCCGGCCTGGCCCACCGTCATCATCTCGCTCGACGAAGCGATCAGAGCCGCAAGCCCGATCCGCATGATCGGGTGATCGTCGACTATGAGTATTTTTATCGGTTTCATCAAACCTCGACCATTGATGGAACCAAACCGCTCAGTCAGCGTACCGGCTCGGATCGCAAAGACTTGCCTTCCGTATTGCAGCAAAGGCCTGCCTTGGGTATGGTAACTCGAATCTTTGTGCCTTGGCGTGGCGCGCTATGGATTTTCAGCACTCCACCCAATCGATGCACGCGCTCCCTCATCCCTTGCAGGCCGTAATGGCCTTCCCAGCGTGCGACTTCCGGATCAAAGCCAAGTCCGTCGTCGGAGAGGACCATTTCCATGAACTCCGAAGAGAACGACAAGTCGGCGACAATCGTTTTGGGATGGCCGTGCAGGATGGCGTTGAAGAAGGCTTCACGCACAACCATCATCAATTCATGCGTTTCCTGTTGCCCAATCGGAAAGGCATTATCTGGGATGTGGCAATCCACGCGGACGCCGTACTCCCTGCTCAACCTCTCGGCCATTTGCGCCAGACAAGTAGCCAGGTCGCTTGGCGCTCGCTCCCCAATTCGAAGATTCCAAACTGCCTGGCGCGCTTCGTCCATGGTTGAGCGAATCTGCGTATTTGCGAAATCGATCATGTGCTGGCGGGTTTCGCTGTCGTCCATGTCGCAGGTTGAAGCGGCCTCGAGCATCGCGGAAACACTCGCGCAGCCCTGGATCAAGGTGTCGTGCATCTCCCGCGCCAACCGTGACCGTTCGGCAAGCACGGCCTTGAAGCGCCCGTGCACCTGCTTCATCCTTACCTGATAAGCCAATATTGATAGCAGCCCCAAAAGCAGCGCGCACAGCGCAATAAACCAGGGCGTCCGGTAAAAATAGGGCATCTTCACCAGCGCCATGGTTGCCCGAGCGACACGATCGGGGTAATCGATTTCCCAGGCCTCCACAACAAACTTGTAGGAGCCGGAGGGAAGGTTGGTATACGTCACAGACCGTTGCTGAGAGCCGACTCGAATCCAGTCCTTGTCGAAGCCTTCCATCCGGTAGCGGAATCGGAGGTTCTCTTGAGACCTCAGCATCAGCGGCTCATAGGCAATGTCCAGTCGCGATGCACCCGCGGCAAGGGTAATGGAATCCGTCGGGAGCACCTGTTTGCCATCCACTGAAACCGATCCGATGGCGAGATGGGATAACGTGGAAGGGTCAGCCTCGGTGGGGCGAATTCTCCACAATCCACGGTTGGTGGGAAACCAGACTTCTCCATCCGGCGTGATGGCTGCGGCGGGCTGTGTCCCACCATAGAATTGTGTCGGTATATCGCTGTCATCCGCGCGATAGAGCCGCATCGAGAGTGTCGGCCGGGGAACCTGCGCCTGCGCATCGAGATCGTCGCGATTGAGCAGCATCACGCCCACCGGGCTGCTGATCCAAAAATGCTTGCGGCTATCCTCGAGAATGGCGAAGATACTGTCGCTGGCCAAGCCATTGGCAGTTGTGTAACGGGTAAGCGAACCGTCTCGAAAGCGCAGCAGCCCACATGTCCGAGTACCGAACCATAAGCCGCCATCGGAATCTTCATGCTCGGCCCAGATCTTTTCACCCTTGAGAGCCTCTGTGGCGGCATCGTAAACCGGCCGCCCATTGTGAAAATGACTCAACCCTCCATCCGTGCCGATCCAGATGTCTCCGGCGCGATCCTCAATGATCGAGCGGGTGCTGTAGTAAATCAGCCCGTTGTCCATGGCTATCGAGTGAAAGCCGCTCCTGTCCAGATGGCTCAACCCGGCATCCGTGGCGATCCACAGGCTGCCGTCGCGAGCCTCCAGGAATCCCCTGACAAAATTGTTCACCAACCCTTGACGCGAAGAGTATTGCGTGGCGCCCTGTGCAGAAACCTTGAAGACCCCGCTGCCGTCGGTCCCAACCCAAAGCGTACCGTCACGAGTACGAAATACGTTGCGCACATGCGCGTTTCCCACGCCAGGGAACCGGTGTGAAACAGCCACGCCATCTTGCACATGAACCACCTGGTTCGAAGCCGCCCAAAGGCTGCCATCCGTGTCCAGCGAAACGGTGCCGAAATCCGAGTCCGCGGAGGCCGGCAACAACAGGACGCGCACCGGGGTTGGGCTCAAGCGAATCATGCCTACTTGCGTGCCTATCCACAGGTCCTTGCTGTCGTCGGCAAAGATGGATAGCACCGTGTTGCTGACCAGGGGCGACGGCGTGGTCAGGCGGGTCACCTTGCCGTTTCCAGTCTTGATTGGAATGCGAAATATCCCTTGACCGATGGTGCCGGCCCACAACTCGCCGCTGGAATCGCTGTAGAGTGTGCGCACAGTTCCCCAAACACCGGGGACCCGCTCGAATCGTTTGCTTCCTGGCCGCAATCGATGAAGCCCGTAAACCGTGCCAACCCAGATTGAACCGTCCTCAGTTTTCAGGATTGACTTCACGCGATTCTGGCTGTCGGTTCCATCCAATACAAACTCTTTGGGCTGACCATGTGAAATCGCGTACAGTTGTGCCGCTCCAGCCCAGATTCGACCCAAATCGTCCTCGGCGATGCCGTGAAAGGCGTTGGCGGGCATCTCCGGACGATTGTCGACTCGTTCGAATTTCTTCCCCGCCATTCGGAACAGGCCATTGTCGGTGGCCACCCAAATCGTGCCGGTGTGATCTTCAAAAAGATCGCGGACAAATCTGCCCGTCATTCCATCGGCGTCTGCGTAGGTACGAAACGCGCCATTGTGCATTTCCACCAGGCCGCCGCCTTCGGTCCCGATCCACAATCGGCCGTCGCGCCCTGTCAAGAGGCAAAATACGCTGTTTTCAATAAGTGCAGGCGTATTTTCGTGGGTGAAAAGTGTAAATTGCGCCCCGTCGAACCGAGCCAGACCCTCGCTGCTGCCCACCCAAAGATAACCGTCAGGCGTTTGGCTGAACGCCTGAACTGTCTCTCCGGGCAGTCCGTTCTGCAACTGCCACGATCGTGCCGTGTAGTTCCAGGCGCCGGTTGACGGGTTGCTCTGAGCTGCAGCCTGAGGCGCCTGCCGGAACATCGAACCGATCGCCAGCAAAAACGGCAGCGTCAGAAGGATTCCTGGATGAAAAAACGAAGAATGGCGGCTCGCTTGGCGCTCCATCAGGCGTGGAGGGACACGACGCTGAACTTGCTTCAGATCCCGGTTTCCGAAAGCGAACTCTGGCTTCCGCATCCTGCACCTGTCCACAATTCATCTTCGCGCAACGCCCGCTTCCTGACAATCCCAGCCAGGGAAGAGACTTACAAGCCGGAGGTGATTCTTGTTCTTATAACGTGCAATACCTAAGAAATACTGATCAATACTACTCCCGCTGCGGCAAATGCGCAGACGACCGGAATACGCCGGCGAGAAGGCTCCGTACGCCTTCACTCTTCGATGGATCGGATCTTCCCGACTTTCTGCCTGGCTGATTCATTGCCCATCGGCGACGGTTCGCATTACAGTCTCTGACGGCCGATTATCACGGAACGGCTTGCCATCGTTGTAGAGCTGAATCCGGCCTCGGATAGCCGCAGTCATGGCCTTGTCCTTTTGTGCCACGGCCAGATCCAGGGCGCGATTGGCGAATGCTCGCGCCTTCACAAAATCCCCGCGCTCCGCATAAGCCGCAGCCAGGGTGTCGAGCACTTCCGGATTCTCCCCCGATGCAAGTTCATTGGCGCTTTCAGCGAGCGTTACCGCCTCTGCGCCATTGCGAGTGTTCGCATCCGGAGCCGTTGCCAGCAGCCACGCCGCCCCGGATAATGCGGCAATGCTCTTGGGTTCCAGTATCAGCGCCTTGCGCCAGTGGGTGAGGGCCTCCGCGCTGTTGCCCAGGAGTTGAAGCGCGGTTGCCAGGCCCTCCTCGCCGGGCGCAAACCGCGGTCTGATCTGAAGCGCCTGTTGGAATTCCGGCAACGCCTCGCCCGGACGACCTTGCTGAAGAAGAAACTTGCCGAGATTGTACCGGCTCTCCACATACTGGGGGTTGAGGCGAATCGCCTGCCGCAGGTGCTTAAACGACTCCTGAACATCTCCCTGAATGTAAAGCGACAGCCCCAGTCCATTCTGAACGCGCGCGTCGTTGGGATCGATCGCCAGGGCCTTTCTCCACAGCACAACCGCCTCGCCGTTCTTCCCCTCCCCCTCCAAATCCATCGCCTGTGACATCAGCTTATAGAGATCGACGGCCGGCACCTGAATGTCCAGCATCCCGTCGCTGGGAATGTTGACAAACTCCGGAATGTTGACTGCCCGATTCGCTGCCGTAGCGTTGTCGATGAGGATAGCCGGACTGGCGTTTCCATCGGCGTCGAGATGGGTCAGATACATTTGCGTGTAAGGCGATCTGGCCTTCGATGAAAAAACCAGCCAGCGGCCGTTTGGCGAGAAGCTGTGCCATGAGTTCATCAGCGCCATGTTGGCCCGCAAACGCCGCGCCTTGCCTCCGCCAGATGGAACGATGAAGAGCTGGCTGTCGGGGCGCATCAGTTGCCCGTTGTGGCATTGCACAAAGACGATCCAGCGCCCGTCCGGCGAAACCTTGGGGAAGTTATTGCTCATGCCATTTTGTGAGGCTCCTTCGATGGGCTCCGGCACTCCGCCCCTTCCCTCATTGAATGGAATGCGGTAAAGATCGTACTGGATGGGAGTCTCGTTTGGATCGTTGGCGTGGATTGCGGGCTTTTGGCCTTCCTGATGCGGGTCTTTGGCCTCTGCTCGCGCAAACACAATGTACTTCCCGTCGGGACTCCACACTCCGTCCGTTTGCACGTAGCGGGGATCGTCGGCGCCGGGAAGGGGCTGGCGTTTCCCCGCCTCGCGGCTGTACCACTCGAGGATGCCGCGGGTTGGATAAAAGACCTGAAGAAATCGATAGTCTTTGAAGTTGGTGATGAAGTAACTTCTTGCAACGTCAAGGGAGGGCCCGGCGAACGTACTGACCACATACTTGCCGTCGGGCGATACCTGCGACATGAAACCCACGCGCGTCTGACCTACCTGTCCATCCGTGTTCCACTGCACGATGTCTTTGTTCTGAATTGAAACATGGGGCTTCACGGAGGCGATGGCGTAAAGACCCTTGTCGTTGGAAGGGCCGTCGATATCAATGCCCATGGTTTTTCCATCGCCGGAAAACGAATGGCAATTGGCGCAGGTGGGCATGTCTTTCAGGACGGTGCGGCTGGCGGGCTGGCGTATGTCGCGAAGACGCCAGTGAATCAAGTGAAGTGCCGTGAGCGGCAGAGGCTGTACGGTGCCGTTTGCTCCTTCCGATGGCATCAGGGGCACATCGCGATAAAAAATGGGTGCGCCCACCGGGTCCTTCGATGTGGTTATGGAAATGCGCGAAAGCGATGAGGGCATCTGGGAACGGCCGTAGCCGGTGATCGTCACTGTAGCCGGCAGTTCTTTTGAATGCGCCTGGATTGTAGCCCAGGTGGCCGCGTCAGGAGTCCACGTCCAGGAAGCCGCCTGCTGCGCAGTGAGTTTAGGCAGTTCATTTGTGCTTGAGATGCAATCGCGATCGATGGCGCCTACGCGCAGCCGTTCCCCTTTGGTTACAACGTGAATGGGAGCAGCCTTGTCGCCAAACGTGACGTCGATGTGCCAGGAAACTGCAGCCGCATCGCGCCAGAGAAACATGGGGGGAGTGATGCCGGGTGGGAATATGGAACCATCTTCAGGGTAGTCGATGGAGATGGGCCACAGCGATGCCTCGGCTGGCGCCAAAAAGGCCGCGGATGCCGGGCTCCGTTCTTTGCCCAATACGTTGTTCCGGAATGACAGGAATAAGATTGGCGCCACGGAAATGGCCAGAATTGCAAACGCCGCCAGGAGTGCGCGCTTTGGCTTTTGCGGCGATTGTGAGCTAAGTTCGAGCATTTTTATTCTCCCGGCGCCACGCTCGAGCTGTGACCCTCTTCCGCTCAATATTTTACAGGAGGCTACATCGTTCTCTTACTCGTATTCGCATTCGTGGAGCCCGTCATCCACCGGCATCCCTGAAAAAGGAAAAGCCCGGGCAGCGAACTGTGCCGCCCGGGCCTTTCAGTGTCGGTTAGAAGGTAAGTTTCAGAGCGGCCTGGCCTACACGTGTGGTGTTGTTCGGGCTGCCGAAGCCTTTGTTGCCGCAGTTGATTTCGCCGGCGCACCCGTCCCCGCCGCCCAGAGGGCCACTGCCCCCAGGCGGGCTGGCATCCGGATTGCCCATGATGGGATGGTTGAGGGCGTTGAAGAGCTCGAAGCGGAACTGCAGCTTGTACTTTTCAAGGATCGACCAGTTCTTCATCAGTGACGAGTCGACGTTGAAGCCCGGAGGGCCTTGGATGATGTTGCGGCCGCTGGTGCCGAAGGTTCCGTCGTGACGGGTCGTGAACGCAGCCGTGTTGAAGTACGACTTCGTCCAGTTGCCCCTCCCGCCCTGGCGAACCTTGAGAGGCACTCCCGGAACGCGGTCGGCGCGGTCGCTGCTGCAGCCATCGAAGCAGCCGTCGCCCTTGTTAAGCTCGCCGTAGGCAACATTGCTGTTGCCCGCGCCGACGCTGAACGGCGTGCCCGACTGCCAGGTGAGGATGGGGCTTATCTCCCAACCTCCCGCCAGTTCGCGCAGCACAAGGCTCTGCCCCTTCAACTCCGGACTGTTGTAAATGAAGTTACTGGTCCAGGTGAAGGGAATATGGGCATTGGAGAGGCCCTTGCTCCAGTGCAGGTTGGCGGGATTGTTCATTCCGCTTGTTTCGCCGGCAATGTCGGCGAAACTTGACACGTCGATGGTCTTCTGCCAGGTAAAGCTGGACTGCCCCTGGAGGCCATGGGCCATGTGCCGCTGGACGGTAGCCTGCAGTGAGTGATAGCTGGCCGTGGCCCCGCTGTCATATTCCAGGATTTGGGTGTAGAGGGGGTTCGGAAACGAAGCTAGTGTGAGGGTGTGATTGTTGACGTTGGCTTGCGTCGGCAGCGCGCAGCTTGGGTTGTTGTAGTAGGTGCAGTAGGTGTAGCCTTGGAAGTTTCTATCCATGACGTAGTCCTGGTGATAAGACTGGCTGCCGACATAGGCCACGCGCATGGCCATGGTGTTGCTCAGTTGCTGCTCCACTGCAAAGTTCCAGGCCTGGGTCATGGCCTGCTTGAAGTTCCGGCTGAACGAATCCTGCACATAGATCGGGGTGGGGATTACTGAGTTTAGCGGCGCCTTGTAGCTGGGGTTGGCCCATGGAATCTGGCCGGAGCCGGTGCCGAATGGGTTGCCGTTGGGTGTATCGAACGACGGGGTTGCCCATGGATTGTGGAAGTTCATGTATCCGGCCATCGATTGGCCGGTGTTCGGCGTGCAGGTAGCGCCACCGGAGCAGATCGGCGTATTCGACGGCGCATTCGGTGAGAATGCCGGCGCAAACGGCGCCATATCGACGACGTGGTTGTAGTCGGAGTAAGGCACCGGGGCGCTGAACATGCCGAATGCCGCGTGGAACGAGGTTTTCGGCATATTACTGGGCTGGTACGCGACTCCGATGCGGGGCTCAAAGTATCTCTTGTCGGCGGGACGAAGGCCGGCAGTCATATTGGTGTCGCCGGGGTAAATCAGTCCCAGTGGCGCGCCGGGGTAGATGTAGCTCTGCTGGCCGGCCACAAAAGCCGTCCCACGGCCTCCGACAGAGGCGGGCGGTGAGTCCGGATCCCAGCGCAAGCCGAGGGTAAGGGTCAGGCCGGGCTTCAAGCGGAACTCGTCGTTGACGTACGGGTCGATCAGCCAGCCCTGGATGTCGGCCAGTTCGCCGGCTCCCTGCTCGTAATTGCTCATGTAACCCATCAGCCAGTCGGTAACGCCGTTGCCGGTGTAGCCGCCGCCGAAGTCGATGATCGCGTCGGCCGGATAGTCGGATGCGTTTTCGACCGCCCGCTGGTGCACCAGATCGATGCCCACCGATATCGTGTGACGGTGGATGGTCTTGATCAGGGTGTCGGAGAACCCTATGGTGCCGCGGACTTCATTCGAGGGCTCGGTCCAGCCGCCGTTGGAGCCGCCAAAATACGCGCCTTCCATATAGCAGCCCGGCTCGGTGATGTTGATGTACCGCGACCAGCACATGTTCTTGCCGTTATGGTCGAGGACCGGGGTGCCGTTATGCGCGCTCTGCTGGGTCCAGAAACCTGTGAAAGTGTTCACCGTGGTGGAGTTCACCGTCCAGGTGTGCTGTAGGATCTCGTTGAAATACCACATCTGCTCGCCGAAGGTCTGGCTCCAGTTGACCATGTTGATCACCGACAGAACATTGCCCGGCGTGTCGCCCGCCGGCTGAATGAACTTGTCGACGAACGAACGCAGCGTGACCCGCTGGTTCTTGGTCACATCGTAGTCAACCTTGGCCGTGTACTCGTTGTACTTGGAATTCGCCAGGGAGGCTGATGCGTACAACATCCCCCCTTGCAGATTCTGGGCCGCGGACGTCGGAGGCGCAGTCCCTGAAGCCGCGGCGGTGTGCCCTGGCAACCCATCGTTGGTAAACTGCACGGCTACCGGATCAAGCCCGGCGGCGCCGCCAATCACCTGGTTGGGCACCCCATTGACGGTTTGGAATGGTCCGTTCAGCCAGCCGCAGTTGGTTGTCTGTTCCGCTGCAGGCACGTTAAAACCCGTGCCGCAATCTTTGGGATCGTTGGCCTGGTTATAAGTGATGAGCCCGCTGAAGTCCCCTTTCATCATCTGCTGGGTAGGCGTTGTGGTGGAATTACTCGTAGTTCCCGGGCCGCCGACAACGACCGTTCCCTGGTAGTTGAAGAAGAAGAACAGCTTGTTCTTCAGCGCCGGTCCGCCCACATAGCCGCCGAACTGGTTGCGCCGGTAAGTATCCTGAATGTGGTTGCTCCAGTTTGATGCGTCAAAATCTCCGTTGCGCATGAAATCCCAGAGGCCGCCGTGCCACTCGTTGGTGCCGCTCCTGGTGGCCATGGAAACAACGCCGCCCGTCGAGAAGCCGTAAACCGCGCTGAAATTGTTGGAGATCAGGCGGAACTCCTGCGTGGCGTCGGAGTTGGGCGTGGGCGAGTTGGAGCCCAGGTAGGTGTCCATGTTGGAGACGCCGTCAAGCATGTAGAACGTGCTGCCGATGCGGCCCCCATTGGATGAGGTCACCGACTCATTCGGGAATGAGAAGCCGTTCTGCTGCCAGGCAACGCCGGCATGGTTGCCATCCACTATGCCCGGCGCCAGCAGCGCCAGAGTGGAAGGGTCACGGCCGTTCAACGGCAACTCGCTCACCGACTGCTCGTTGACTGTCATTCCCAGTTCGGCCGAGGTGGTGTTGATCAGCGCAGTGTCGGCCGTCACATTCACGACCTGGCCCGCGGCGCTTGCCACCCTCAATTGCACGTTTTGGTTGGCGTACAGGTTGGCATACATCACAATGCCTATTTGTGTGTACGCGGCAAACCCAGGGGCTGTGACAGCCAGCGAGTAGTTGCCGGGCGGCACCAGGTTGAACAGGTACACGCCGGTAGAATCCGATTTGGCGGCCTGCGCGTAGTTGGTGCCAACGTTCGTAAGAGTGACGTTCGCCCCTACGATAACCGCCCCGGTCGGATCGGTAACCTGCCCTGTTAGGCTTCCGTTTGTGCCTTGCCCGAAGACAAGGCCGCATGAACATACGAGGATGAGTGCGACGAGCAACCCTGCTCGAATTGTCTTGGCGTCGATCAAATGCATGACCACCTCCTGTAGAGAGTTGTAGGCAGTATCTGGGTTGATTTCATAGACATCCGAATTCAACCCTCGCTGCCGATGAAAACGTTCTCAACCGTGAATGCTCTTTTCAACACACTCAGATAGTCGATTCCGATTCCAAAAAATTCATTTCAGAATGAAATTCTGCTTTGAATCCGAGTTGCCGCAAATACTACTCGCCAAAAGTAACGATTGGTATCCGCCGAAAGTAGGATTGGGAGAATTTATTTAGAACGGGCTTTCCCTAACCCGGAAGAGCGACCTAAGTTGTTGATCCTACGAGTCGGGGAGCAAGGCCCCTGTTTACCAGGATGGATCGGCGTTCAAATGCAACGCAGTCCCGGCACAAAGCCGCAAATCACCTTTCGTGGAAAACGGCGAACAGAGCACTGCCGTTCCCTCATTCCGACTGTTGGTGGATGTGTCAGGTTACGATTGGCTGTACACTTCATCATCGGAGCTTCATTGGGGCCTTGCGAGCACGGGCCGGATGTCCCGTCTTCTATACTCGGTGCAGCGAATCATGTCCAGCCCGGATTCCAAACCCGTACCCACCGGCACGCCCAATGAACCCGATGCCGGCCTGACTGAGATGAATCGGCTTCAAATGACTGGTAGAAAAGGGCTTCCGCCCCTGTTGCATCACTCTTGCGCCGCTCTTCTTTTCTTGACGCTTTTCTCCTCCGCCGCATTTGCAGCCTGCACCGCCCCGCCGAAGATGCGCGCAGATCTTCAGGGCAAGCCGACTGCGGAGAAATATGCCAATCTCGGCGCATGGTTCGGAGATCAGAAGCAGTTTGGGTGTGCTGCCGAGGCCTTTGCGTCCGCAGTCAAATTGCAGCCGGATTCGGAATCCTACCAGTACATGTGGGGGCTGAGCCTCTACTCCGCCGGTCACCCAGCCGAAGCCGAAGAACCCCTGCGCGCAGCGGCGCGCCTCAATCCCAGCGATGTCAGGCCGCACCTTGCCCTCGGCGCGGCGCTCGACAAGCTCAAGCAGACCGCCGCGGCAGAGACCGAATGGCGGGCTGCGCTGGCCATCGATCCCGATTCTGAGACGGCGCTGGACGCATTGTCACAGGATCTGATTGACGACAAGGACTATGTGGGTGTGATGACTCTGTTGGGAAAGCCTGCGGAGACCAGAGTGCGCTCACCGTTGCAAAGTCTGAACCTGGGGACAGCTTATGCGAGTTTGGTCATGCTGACTGATGCCTCCAAAGTGCTGCGCGAAGGCCTCAACACCTCGCCGGATTCCCTCCCGCTCGCCAGAGAATTGGCGCTGGTCCTCAAATTGCTCAGCCGGGACGGCGAAGCGTATACGGTTCTCGACCTTGCGCTCGAGCGCCATCCAGGGGACCTGGATACGCAGCTTCTCTACTGTCGAATGCTGGTTTCGGGCCACTCGGAAAACGCCCCGCAGCTTCTGCATAAGGTGCTGCTGGCTCATCCCGACAACTGGGAAGCGCTTTATTTGATCTCCGTCCTTGAGACACAGGACGGAGACTACAAGCAGGCCCAGGTGCATCTGCAGCGATCCGTTGCATTGAATCCCAACGACCCCAAGTCTCAAATGGCTCTCGGCAATGTATTGGCAAAGCTCCAGGACCCGCAAGGGGCCAAGGAACACCTCGAGAAAGCCATCGCTCTTGGCGTTCCAGATCCTGAGGTCCAGTACGATCTTGCAAAAGTGTTGCAAAGCATGGGTGACCGGGAACAGGCGCAAGAACGGCTGCGCATCTATCAGCAGCTCAAGAAGGCCCAGGCTGACCGGACGCAAGCCGCGGGAAACGCAGAGGTGGGAGACGAGGCGATGGCAGCGGGCGATGCCGTGAAAGCCGCCGCGCTCTACCGCGCCGCGCTGGCCTCCAACCCCGATGAACCTCTTCTCTCCTACAAGCTTGCCAGGGCGCTGGACAAGACCAACGACCTGGTGAATGAGAAAGCCGCGCTGCTGCGCGCGATTGAGTTAGACCCTAAACTGGCCGAAGCCCAGAACCAGTTGGGATATCTTGCCGCCCGCAGCGGCGACGCGGCCGCGGCCGAAGCGTACTTTCACGCGGCGATTCAAGCTTCCCCATCCTATGTGGCCGCGTGGATCAATCTTGCCGCAACTCTGGCCAGCGAAGCCAACTGGCACGATGCCACCGAAGCCGTGGACCACGCGCTGGCAATCGATCCCTCCAACGCTGAAGCCCGGCAGCTCCAACAAGCAATCCGGGACGCCCAGCCGAAATAGTGAGGGCGCCGAAGCGGACCCACCGGTATTCTATAAGCGTTCGTGAATGAATGTCTGTAAACTTGAGACCAAGGAATCCGTCAGAAGCTTGAGCCGGACCCTTTGCCGGTTCGGCCAGGAGGGTTGCCAGCGTTGAAGGAAATGTTGTCCAGTGCCATCCACCGCTGGTCGCGCCGCCGCCTCTTGAAGTCGATTCCAGGCGTGGTTGCGTCCGCGGCGCTTCCCGCGGGTTCACTGGCTGGCCCGACGACAGCCGGTGCAATCGCTCCCTTTTCACAATTTACAGATGTGGCCCAAGCTGCCGGACTCACCAAGGTCATGCCCTATGGCGAGGGAGTCAAGGCCACCTACCTCACTGAGATCATGGGAGGCGGTTGCGCCTTCTTCGATTACGACAATGACGGTTGGATGGACATCTTCATTCTCGGCGGCCGGCTCCTGGAAAGCATTCCCCCCGGCGCCAGCAACCGCCTCTACCGCAACAATCGCGACGGCACCTTCACCGACGTCACTGAGCAGGCCGGACTCATCGATGCCGGCTGGGCCGTCGGCGTCTGCGTGGGCGACTACAACAACGACGGCTTCGAAGATCTTTACGTCACCTACTTTGGGCAGAATCGCCTCTACCGCAACAACGGCAACGGCACTTTTACCGACGTGACTGCGCAGTCGGGATTGGGCAGCACAGGCACTCGTTTCGGCTCCGGATGCACCTTCGTCGACTACAACCGCGATGGCTGGCTCGATCTGTTCGTCTCTAACTACGCTGACGTCACCATCGCTACCCTGCCCACGCCGTCGCTGGAGCGGCCCAATTGCAACTTCGAGGGCGTGCCGGTCAACTGCGGCCCGAGCGGGCTCCCCCTGCCCAGCCATCTGCTCTACCGCAACAACGGCAACGGCACCTTTACCGACGTATCGAAGCAGTCCGGCGTGGGCGCGCTCCGCGGATCATACGGCCTCACTGCCGCTGCTTTTGACGTGGATGAGGACGGCTGGCCTGACATCTTCGTGGCCTGCGATACCACCCCCAGCATGCTGCTGATAAACAACCACGACGGCACCTTTCACGACGAGGCCCTGCTGCGCGGCGTCGCTCTCAGCAACGACGGCAAGGAGATGGCCGGCATGGGCGTCGCCATAGGCGACTATGACTGCGACGGGCACCTCGACATTGTCCGCACTCACTACATGAACCAGGCTAGCGGCTTGTACCACAACAACGGCAAAGGCGAATTCGACGATGTAACCACCCAGGCAGGGCTTATTCATGAGCGCCGCTTTGTGAGTTGGGGAGTGGGATTGCCTGATCTGGATAATGACGGCTATCCGGATATCTTTCTTGTCACTGGACAGGTCTATCCGGAGCTCGATGCGGTCTACCCCGAAAAGTATCCACGCCGCGGGCCGCGCATCCTCTTCCGCAACCGCGGCGACGGAACCTTCCAGCAAATTCCTACGGAAAGCCAGGCCGCCTTTAATGCTCGCAAGGTCAGCCGGGGCTGCGCCTTCGGCGACTTTGACAATGATGGCGACCTGGATATCGTCATCATGAATCAGAACGAGATTCCGTCCCTGCTGCGCAACGATGCTCCCCCTTCCAATCATTGGATCAAGATTCGCCTCATCGGAACCACGAGCAACCGCAGTGCCTTCGGGAGTCGCGTAATTGTCCGCTACGGCGGAAAAGTGCAGGTACAGGAGGCCATGAGCCAGTCGAGTTACGTGTCCTCAAATGACCCGCGTCTCCATTTTGGCCTCGGCTCCGCGGAGTCCGTCGATATTGAAGTTCACTGGCCGCTGGGGCTCGTTGAGCTGCACAAGTCCGTCCCGGTCAATCGCCTCATTACCCTCAAGGAAGGTTCGGGAACAATAGATTCTCAGCCGTTGGTCGCGGCTTCACCCCTCATTCGCCGTTCCTGACTTCGCGGATCTCCTTCGGCCTGCTTCTTTCCGTTGCCTGCCTTTTCTGTCCGAAACATTGCAATGGCCTCAATCTCGACAAGCAGCTCAGGCCGGCACAGATGCGCCTGGATTCCGGTGGAAGCGGGCAGCGGATCCAGCCCCTGCTCCTTGAAAAACGCAGTTCGCCCCGCGTTGAACACGTCGTAGTCGCGATCGATGTCCCGCAGATAGCAGGTGGTGCGCACCACATCGTGCCATGTGGCGCCTTCGCTCGCCAGCAGTCCCGTGATGTTCGAGAAAGTGCGCCGAAGCTGGGCCGGAAAATCGCCGATATGAACGCTCTTGCCGTTCTCGTCGATCGAGGCGGTGCCCGATATCAGCAGGATGGCTACCCCGCCGATATCGATCCTCATTCCACGCGAGAACGAACTCGGCTTGGCATAGGAATACGCTTCGTTGAGCACTCCGTGATTGGTCATGGCGCGCTTGACGATCGGCGCGTGCGCAATGGCATCCAGAATACCCGGAAACTCATTCATCGCGTTTTCATCTCCTGATGCCCTTTTCGTCATGATCGAATTCCTCTGTTAACCGCGCGATGGAGGTCCGGACCGCAACCAGCGCTCCTGCGAATGCATCGTCTGTAGACTATGATACCCAGTCAAGTGCAACCATCGAGGTGACCCTGTGAGCGGCCTTGCAAAGTGGAAAGTCCACGGGGCGGCAGAAACGCTCAGGTCTGGGTCACGGGCATTCAGTACGCAATCTTTTTTGGCAGCAGTCGAAGCTCGCGGCCGACCAATCCGACTTTCGGCGGATTTGAAAGACGCGGTAAGGGAATAGAGTGTTCTTTCTCGATTGCGACTAAGTAAAGCTGCGCCGGAGAAAGAACCGGCCTGCATGGAGTTCCCGCCTATGTTTTTATTTCTGCAGTTTTCCCTGAAAAGCTCAACGATTCGGCAGGTTTTGACGCGCGCTTTCACTGTTGCTGTTGTGCTCGCAGGACTCTTCGCCTCCAGTTTGTTACGCGCGCAAAACGGCACGTCGATTCGCATCGACGCCAGTCAGCCCTACGTCGCGCCGGAGTCCGCACTCTACGACCCAGGCTCCGCAACTTCTCCTTCCGGAAGCACGATTGGCATCGATAGCCGCTACCTGACCCGCGACGGAAAGCCCTGGTTGCCGGTCATGGGAGAGTTTCACTTCTCGCGCTATCCCAGGGCGCAATGGGAGGACGAAATCCTCAAGATGAAGGCCGCCGGCGTCGATATCGTCGCTACCTACGTCATCTGGATCCACCACGAGGAAATCGAAGGCCAGCTCGATTGGAGCGGACAACGCGACCTGCGCGCATTTGCGCAGCTTTGCGCCCGGCACGGAATGTATCTGTTGGCGCGCATTGGACCATGGGATCACGGCGAGGTCCGCAACGGAGGTTTCCCTGACTGGGTGCTCAAGAAGGGGCCGACCCGGGTCAACGATCCCGCGTATCTTGCCTCGGTCCGCCTGTGGTATGGCCAGATCGGCCGCCAGCTCAACGGCCTGCTCTTTAAAGACGGAGGGCCCGTCATCGGCATCCAGCTTGAAAACGAGTACTCCAAGCGCGGACCGGGCGCGGGCGAGGAGCACATCCTCGAGTTGAAGAAGATCGCCATTGCCAGCGGCCTCGACGTCCCGTTGTACACTGTCACCGCTTGGGACAACGCCGTGGTGCCGCAGCCCGCCGTGCTCCCCGTCTATGGCGGCGGCTATCCCGATGAGCCCTGGGATGGCTCGATCACCAAGCTACCGCCTGCTGAGGTGTATGCCTTTCGCTTCCACCGCCGCGTCAATGCCAACGGAATTCAGGGCGCGAAGGGCGCACAGCCGGCCAGGGATCTGGTGCCCTATTTCACCGCGGAAACCGGCGGCGGCATCGAAGACACCTACCATCGCCGCCCCGTCATCCAGCCCGATGACATTGCCGCCATGTTTCCGGTCATGCTCGGGTCAGGCGTCAACCTCTACGGAACCTACATGTTTCAAGGCGGCGAGAATCCCGATGGCAAACTCTCCACTCTCCAGGAGTCACAGCAGACCGGCTATCCCAACGACGTGCCCATCAAGTCCTACGACTTTCAGGCCCCCCTGGGAGAATTCGGCCAGGAGCGCGCCTCTCTGCGCAAGCTGAAAGTCTTTGATTACTTCCTGAACGATTTTGGATCGGACCTGGCTCCGATGACGGTCTACGCTCCCGACACTCTGCCCAGGAACCCATCGGACCTTACCGTTCCGCGCGCTTCGGTGCGCTCGCGTGGAGACTCCGGATTCATCTTCTTCAACAACTATGTGCGGAATTACCCCATGCCCGAACGGCGCGCGGCGCAGTTTCAGATTCATCTGCCGGGCAGCGATCTTCTGGTTCCGCGCCGGCCGGTCGATATTCCATCCGGCGCCTATTTCATCTGGCCCTTCAACCTGCGCATCGCCGGCATCACCATCCGCTACTGCACCGCACAACTTTTTACGCGCCTGGCGGCCGGCGGCGCCGCAACTTACTACTTCGAAACCATCCCCGGAATTCCTGCCGAATTCGCAATTGACGCCGCCAGTGTTCGCTCCGTCACTGTCTCCAGCGGAGAAAAAGCAACCAACTCCGGCGCAATCTACCTGACCGGGATCGAGCCTGGCATCGACTCCTCAATCGATCTGATTTCCACCCAAGGCAACACGATCCGCCTCGTTGTCCTCACCGCCCAGGAAGCAGAGGATGCCTGGAAGATTCGCATCGGGCGCGAAGAACATTTGCTTCTGACCGAGCAGGATTTCTTCACTGACCCGGATGTTCAGGGAACCCGCATCCTGCTGCGTTCGCGCGGAACTTCTCATTTCGCATTCTCCATCGCGCCTCCGCCCGCCGCCCTGCCGCAGGCCAGCCTGGTCCTCAAGCAAACGGCTGCCACCGCTCGCTTCTCCCGCTTTACGGCGGATGCTAAGGCAGTAAAACCGGACTTCCAATACAGCCAGATTCAGCCTGCAGGCGACGCCCCTCCTATAAAGAACGGTCCTCCACCGGACTGGCGTCCCAACGGAGTCGCGCAGGCCCCCGCCGAGTCCGATATGCCGCAGGCGGCAGAATGGTCCATCCTCATTCCTCCCGGTTCCATGAAGGGACTCAGCGAGCTTTTTCTCGATATCGAATATCAGGGCGATGTGGCGCGGCTAAGTGCGGCGCACAAGCTTCTCGCAGACAACTTTTACAACGGCCAGGAATGGCAGATCGGACTGGGGCGCTTTCTCAATTCGCGTAAAGCCGACTCTTTCGAACTGAGCATATTGCCGCTTCGCAAGGATGCCCCGGTCTATTTTGAGCTTCCCAGCGATCCGGGTTTCTCATCGAATGGGCAGATCGTGAAAGTGGACAGTATGCGCCTGGTCCCCGAGTATCAGCTAGTCATTGGAGCCGGTAACCACTGACTGGGCAGCGGCGGGGTCTAACCCATCAGAATCCACAACAGATCGATTTGGCATCGAGCTTCACAAAGCGAAACAAATATAAGCGCCCATGGACGACCCCGGAAAGCCAGGGGGAGAGGGGATCGAATCGGCGATTTAACAGCAAAGAATGCTGATACGGAGGGGTGTAACGTCTCTTTTAATGCCCCTTTATGACCGGCTTCAAACAACTCGTCCCCAACTCGGTATTCGGCCTTCTCAGAACCTGTGTGAAAACTCGCTCATGTGAAAAACTCATCTGCTTTGAAAGGGCGCGGCAGTCGCACTCGCAGTTTTCCCATCGCCGTCAACCTTGATGGTGAGCAAGCCGGCAGGCCCGTCAAGACCGCCAGTGTGCACGTACGATTGATGGAAAACAGTTTGGCGGCCAGGTAAGTCGCGCTCTCCCCCAAGTGTGCGCAACCATTCTGGCAGGGAGCGGTCCCAAGTCCGTTCAGCCTTTCCCACGAGGCTCTCTTCCCCGCCTGTGGTCCCAAGCCGCAAGGCCGCCAATGAAGCTCTCAAACACGAGAGAACCAACGCAACCTGGCCCCTGCTCATCGCGGGGGCCGATTTTTACCTCCAGTTGCCTGACTCCGATCCTATTTCGCCGCATCCTTGTTATCGCTTTTGTCTTCGCCCGTATCCCCGGGCTTGGAAGGATGCAGCCTGATCGTCTCCTGGGCGCCGGTCCCTGGATCCACCAGCTTCACCTTGATGCCCGAGGCGAACATCCCGGAGGTCCATTTCATGTAATAAATCTTCCCCGGCTCGGCTTCGAATCGAATTCTCTCCACCTGGCCCCTGGTCTGGTTGACCGCCGCGGCGCTGGACATGATGATGCTGGGTCCGTAGTACATTTTTGCCATGCCGACAACGACGACCGTGCCCGGCTTCACCTCGGTCCAGGCATATTCGCTGTTGAGCAACGTGGCCAGATAGACGCCGTTGACATAAAGATGGTCATGGGCGGCGGAGCCGACGGCTGACCCTGGCCGGTAAATGCAGATGATCGCCTTGCCCTCGGAAGGCGCTGCCGGCATGGGCGGCATCTCCTTGGCAGGCGAAATGGCTTTCTGCTGATCCTGCGCAGCCGCTACAAAAGAACCGCGGAAGAGCAACAGCGCACAGCAGGCCAGCAGGAGGATTGCAGGAAGCCGGAAAGCACTCTTGCCGCGGCAAGTGCCGGCGATAATGCAATAAGCAGTGTTATGCATTTGAGCCCCCCTTCCTCAATAGTTGGAAATCTGGCCAGCAATTTATCAGGTTATCCTGCGGCGGTCAAATCCCACAGATCTCTTTGGGGGCGTGTCTCTGGATCGAAATGTGCAATTCGATCGAAGGTGTTCACGGACACTGTTCTGTATGTGCTTATGGAGCAAGGGAAATCACGCTTTTCGGCTTTTTCGGAACACGTACCTCAAGAACAGGACACCCTCGCCCGAAGGGTTTACGTGATGATTGTTGGTTAAGGCATGTCGAAGACTCGATGGATGACCTTAAAGTAAAGGACAACTCAGAGTTCCGAAAAGAGAAGGCAGCGGAGTATGGGGTCGGTTTTGAATTGCCTTCAGTTGTACCGAATGTACCGAAAATCGAGGAAAAAGACCAAGCGAAGAAAGCCGCCTAAGTCTTTTTGAATGTGAGAGAAAGAATGGTCGGGGAGAGAGGATTTGAACCTCCGACCCCCTGGTCCCGAACCAGGTGCTCTACCAGGCTGAGCCACTCCCCGAACATGGGTTGCGGATGCGTATCCTTGGGGCGCGGCCTGGCGCGTTGATCCCCTCGATTGCGCTTCATTAGTGTAGCAGAATTCGGAACGCTGCGATCATTCCGGCGGCAGCCTGCACGGCCGCTTCTGCGCGCGCTGCGCCACATCTTCAGCCTCGGCAGCGGCCACCTGCACCAGGACGCGGCCATGCCTCAATCGCTTTTCCCGGAGTCCTTATCCATGCCCGCCGGTAAATCCAGAGCCACCAGGGCAAACCGCGTCTGGCCGTCTTTGGGATCCTCGAAGCCCACAATGTGCTGGTGCCGCTTCGATCCGGCCTTCAACTCCAGGCCGTTTTTGCTGGAACCATAATCGCTGCGATCGATCTGCACATTGCTGCCCTTGTCGTTGGCGCAGGTTAGCCCTTCAGAAGTAGTCACAGGCGTGCCCACCGGCGTATTGCCCTGGCAGCTGATCACGTCGCCGTAGCGGCCCAATGCCTTTTTATAAAATGCAAGCACTTTGTCTTGTGAGTCCGGAGTGGCATAGGAAACCGCTCGCACCCGCAACTCCCATTCGCCAAAGCCCAGGTGTACATCCGCGGACTTGTGTTTATCGTCGTCGCTCACCGTTTGGGCGCCGGGATAGACCGGCAGACCGAGATCTGCAGCTGTGGTCTGGTTGGTATTCACATGGACGCCGCCAAATGGCGTATCCACCTGGACGTTCTTGTCCTCGCCGTTGGCGTCCTTGTCCACGTGCACCCTGCACCCGGAAATCACGGCCAGCATCGCCACACCGGCGAGCAAACCGGTCGCTTTTCCAATCCTGTTCCACGGCAAGTTCCCTATCATGGCATTCGCCCTCTTGCCCTGTTATACGCCGGAAATTGCCCAAAGGTTCCCGGAATCGGACCAGTGAATCGAGCCCCTGAGTCGGGCCTTTGTTTAGTGCGTCGAGTGCCCGTCTTCCTTGGTGCTGGTTGCGAATAGAATCGCCACCACAAAGACGGCAATAATCACGGCGACAACGAAGAATGGGGAAGTGATGTTCATCGCGCAGGCTCCTTGCTGTCCTCAGCTTACCAAAAAGGGGCTCCGTTTAAGGAGCCCCTTTTTACTGACAACTGGCCGCTGACAACCGATCACTGTTTCGGTCCCCCGCCCGGGTAATCCACCCGGATGGTCAGGATCTCGTAAGCATGAATCGGAACCTTGACCACATCGCCCTCGACCGGCAGCGGGCTGCCCTCGGGCGTTTCCATCAGGTTGGTCAAGGTGGCCGAAGTTGCGCCGGGCGGCACAAAGAACTCAGCCGTCGTGCTCTTCCCTGCCCACTCGTAAACGCGGAAGATAAGCCCCTTCTCGTCCTCAGCCTTCTTCACCGCGGTCAGAACCACGTTGTCCGGCGAAACCGATGCAAAGGAGTGCTCGGCCAGCAGCGTTCCCGCATGAGCCGTTGTCACCACTGCCGTAAGCGGGTAGTCGTACTCCCACCCGTGGCGCACCGTAAGCGCATCCTTCCAGGTCCCTGCGTGCGGATAGAGCGCATAGTGGAAATGCTGATGCCCCTGGTCGGCTTCCGGATCGGGCCAGGTGGGCGAGCGCAGCAGCGTAAGTCGCAGCACGTTGCCCACCGCGTCGTATCCAAACTTGGTCTGATTCAGAAGACTCAGCCCGTGCTGGCCGTCGCCCAGGTCGGCCCAGCGCATCGCCGGAACCTCAAACTGCGCCTTCTCCCAACTGTTGTTGCGCGTAGTCGGCCGCTCCATGGCTCCGTAAGGAATCTCGTATGTGGCAAAGCCGCTCGTAGCCGCCAGCGGAAACGCCGCCTTCAGCAGCACATGCTGCTCGTGCCAGTCGATGTCGTTGTCAATGTCGATAAGCTCTGAATCCGGAGAGATGCTGATGGTCTGGACAAACTTCGAGCTCTGCCAGTGCCGTGTCACGCGAATTTGAGGAAAGCCGCTATCCTTCTGCAGCAGTTCCACCGAGTCGGCTTTTTCGATCGTCGCGGGCGGCTGGTCGAGCGTGCCGGGGTCGATGTTCCACGCGTCGTAGTTCTTCGGCGTGTCCTTGAAAAACTCGAGCTGATTGCCGCACGCGTCTGGGGCCAATGTCTCGAATTTTGCCCGCCCATCGTAAACACTGGTGATGCAACCTGTGTGCCGGTCCACGGCAACCCGCACTGCATTGTCTTCGAGCACGATGGAACTTGCTGTTTCCCGCGCTTTCACATGAATAAATCTCAGGGAATCCGAGGCAGTCTCCGGAGAGATCGCCACCACCTTGTATCCCAGCGCAGGAACGTCGTTCACGTGGACCCTCACTTCGGCGGCTCCGGTCTGCTGGTCAGCCGAAATCGTCTCTTCACCAAGGGCCAAATTGCGCGCTGGATCGGTTGCGCGAATTCCCATGCGCGTCGTCTCCGGCAACTGCACCTTCACTTCCACGTCACCGGAACGAGCCCACCCCAGCGGGTTGAACACCACCACCGACGCGCTCTCCGGCTCTTTTGTGCCGGCCGTGGTATCGACCTGTTCCGCCATCGTCTCCAGCGCCCCGGCCTTGATCTCATTCGTCGACCAGCGCACCACGTCGTAATCCTTCTGCGCATCCTTATAGATGACCCCAATCCCCGACCCCGCCGCCAGATCGTGGAACTGGTTGAAGAGCACCTTCTTCCAATCTTCAGTAATCTCCGCTCCCGGATAGCTCTTGCCGTCAAGCCACGCCAGTGACGCCCATTTCTCCGCGTTCAGCACCTCTTCTTCGCTCTCGCGCATGTTGGCCTTGAGGTTGGCTTGGGTGGTAAAAACTCCGCGGTGGTACTCGAGATAAAGCTCCGTATCCCAGGTAGGAATCGAGACCTGGTCCGCCACCGCCGGCGGCGGCGTGTATCCCCTTGCAATCGACTGGTAATTCCACGTTGGGCTCTGGGGCGCAATCTTCTTCTCGACTGAAGAGAAAAAACTCTGCGCCGTGCCGAACTCGTACTTCGGCGTCACGTGGCCGGGCTCGGCCCAGTGGAAACCCTCGTCCAGAATTGCCCTCGTGGGTCCGCCGCCGTGGTCGCCGACGCCGTACAGGTCCAGCAACTCGGTCATGCCCGGCGACCGCTCGCGCGCGGTCTTCAAATCGTCCGAAAGCCGGACCGGATTGAGCGTCGTGTTCACGTAGTCGTGCGGAAAATACGCCAGCACCTTTGACCCGTCGGGCGACTCCCACCAGAACAGCTTGAACGGAAGTTGGTTGGTGTCGTTCCAGGTCATCTTCTGGGTCACAAAGTAGTCGATCCCGCTCTTCTTGTAGATCTGCGGCAACTGCCATGTATATCCAAACGAATCCGGGTTCCAGCCGATCCTCACGTCCACGCCGTAGGCCTGCTTGAACCAGCGCTTGCCCACCAGCAGTTGACGAACCAGCGACTCGCCGTCCGGCATGTTCAGGTCCGGCTCAACCCACATGCCACCCACAATCTCCCAGCGCCCTTCCTTGATGCGCTGCGCAATTCCGGCGTTGATGTCGGGATACTTCTGGGCCATCCACTCGTTGTAGGCCGCGGCCGATTGCGTGTAGGTATACCCGGGGTATTCATACATCAGTTGCAGCGCGGTCGAAAACGTGCGCTTCACCACGTCCACGGTTTCTGACCAGGGCCACAACCACGCGGCGTCGATGTGGGCGTTGCCGTCGAGGTGGAACGTGGCCCGATCGAACAGCGGCTTCAGCGCCTCTAGCTTCGATTGCGCCGTCTTCAAACTGGCGTCGAATTTCGCCTGGTCGTGTGCATCCAGAGCGGCCAAATCCACGGCGGCAATGGCGCTGTTCAATGCCAGCGGCTTTGCCGCGTCTTCCGGCGCAAGCGAGGGAACCAGCAGCGCGGCGGCGAGGAACTCCTCGCTCAGGTCCACGGGGTTGGGACGGTCCTCGGCAAAGTCGATGCGCAGGGTCGCGCCCCGAAACGTCTTGGTATCCACGGTGTGCAGCAGCTTGACGGCCACCGTGACCTTTTCACCCGGCCGCGCTTTATCGAACAGCACCACCGGCTCCAGGTCCTCGCCCATGGCTACGCGCCGGCCGTTGAAGTAGAGAATCTCCGGCATCGGGCCGTTGCCGTCGGCGTGGAATTGGAACCAGATCCGCGTCCCGGTCAGGTCGTAGCCATCCAGCGTATACGGCACCTGAAATGTCTGCCGAAACCAGACCGCCTCATTCGGAGCCTTTTCGTCCATGGCGACGGGCTTCCAGTCGCTCAAATCCAGATACACGTCTTCGCCGTGGGCGACATCGCCGGTATGCATCTTCCACAGGCCATCGGGCAGTTCGCGCAGGCTGTTCAGCCGGTCCACGACGGCGCGCAACTCAGGCGGCAGAAGGGCGGCAGCCCGGCCATTCTCGCTGCCCCGCTGGGCCGTGGCCCGGCCCGCAACAAGCAGTGCCGCTACAAGCATGAAAAAAAGCAAAGGCCTACAACACAATTTCAAAGCAGAAATCATGGCAAGAGTCCCTCCGCAGCATCTTAGGCCATCGCCCCGCCCGCCTGCTAACCTGCTCACTCGCTATCCCCGCAAAGCGGGGCTATTGATTGCTGCATAAGTAATGTCCATATCGATATTCCGGGCCGGCCCGGCAGGGCTCTTGAATCTGCCGCTGTTTTGAAGGGTACGGGCTTCAGGTGAAGGGTACGGGCTTCAGGTGAAGGGTACGGGCTTCAGGTGAAGGGTACGGGCTTCAGGTGAAGGGTACGGGCTTCAGGTGAAGGGTACGGGCTTCAGGTGAAGGGTACGGGCTTCAGGTGAAGGGTACGGGCTTCAGGTGAAGGGTACGGGCTTCAGGTGAAGGGTACGGGCTTCAGGTGAAGGGTACGGGCTTCAGGTGAAGGGTACGGGCTTCAGCCCGTACGTCAAATCGAGCAATAAAACCGCGGGCTTTAGCCCCTGAGGGAATTCTGGCCACAATGGTGACCTGTCTCAAATAGTCGCCCGGTAAATGCTCCATCGGCCTCACCGTTAGGACATTTCTTATGCAGCGTTCAATAACTCGCTGCATTTGCTCCAAATCGCTCCTCCGCCCTTCCATTTGGATCGCAAAACTCGCGGAAAAGCCGAATCATGTTTCTCCGCAGGCCTGGCGCCGGGAATCTGCGCAAAAACGGGCCACCCGGCGCCTTTCCATTTTGCTCTGCTCAATTGAATTCACTATATTACGGTAAAAAGTACCACATAATGATACATCCTCCCCTGCCTGTGCGGAAGGTCACAGCCCCCGTGTCGAATGCGTGTTCAACATGGATGGCATGACAGCTGCGACCCTCATTCTGATTGCTCCATGCTCGCTTCTGTTGGGCGCAGCGCTGCAGATTCTGGTAGCGCGCCTCTGTTCCGCCCGAACGAAGGGAATTCTGGCCTTTCTCGCCTGTGTTCCGGCCCTCCTCGCCGTCATCGCCATGGTGCCCTCGGTGCGCTCCGGACAGGCCGTCGAGCTCAACCTGTTCCAATGGGATTCGCCACTGGCGCTCGTCCTTCACGTGGACGCGCTCAGCGTTCTCTTCGCTTTCATGGGCTCGTCGATCGGCGCCCTGGTGCTGCTCTACTCCATCGGCTACATGGCCCACGACAAGGCCGCCACCCGCTTCTACTTCTCGATGCTGGTCTTCATCGGCGGCTTCATCTCGCTGGTCTACAGCGCCAACCTGTTTATCTTCTATCTCTGCTGGGAGCTGGTTGGCCTCTGCTCGTTTACCCTGGTGGGCTTCTGGTACACCAACCCTGAAGCCGTCTCCGGCGCGCGCAAGGTGCTGCTCATGACGCACATTGCCGGCTACGGCCTGCTGGCAGCCATCCTGGTCCTTTACCACCGCACCGGAAGCGCCCTGTGGACCAACCCCGATCTGGCCCACAGCTTTACTACCGGAATCTTCCTGCTCATGCTGGCCGCGCTGGTGGCCAAGAGCGTGCAAGTGCCTCTGCACACCTGGATTCCCGAGGCCATGGCCGCGCCCACCCCGGTCAGCTCCCTGCTGCACGCGGCTTGCTACGTTACCTCCGGCGTCTATCTGGCCGCGCGCATGCACAGCTTTGGCGTGTGGCCGGTTCCATGGGCCGGAACTCTGGTCTGGATCGGCACCGTCACCATGGCCGTGGGCGTCATGTACGCCATGGTGCAGACCGACCTGAAGCGCATGTTGGCCTTCTCCACCGTAAGCCAGATCGGCTACATGATGCTCGGTATCGGCATTGGCACACCGCTGGCCATCACCGCCGGCCTGCTCCACTGCCTCAATCACGGCTTCTTCAAGGGCGGCCTGTTTCTGAACGCCGGCTCGGTGCAGCACGCCACCGGCACCCGCGACATGAACAAGCTCGGCGGCCTGGCCCAGAAGATGCCCCACACCACGCTCTCCTGGCTCATCGGCATAGGCAGCATGATGGGCATTCCCCTCATGAGCGGCTTCGCCAGCAAATGGATGCTCTACGCAGCGGCATTGCAGGCCGGTTGGGCTGTTCCCGCCATGATCGCATGGGCCGTCAGCCTGGGCACGGTCTTCCTGGGCGCCAAGGCCACCAGCGCGGTCTTCCTGGGACCATTGACTGATGCCACCAAGGACGCCCACGAGTCTCCGCCAACCATGCTCTGGGGAATGGGACTGCTGGCCGCGGGTAGCGTGGTTCTCGGCGTAGCCCCGCAGTTGGCCGTCAACTACCTCCTCAATCCGATCCTGGGCGCGTTAAGCCTCAGCACGGTGCAGGTCACGTGGTTTGGCCTCTCCTCGGATGCGGGAAGCTTCTCCACCATGGGCGGCCTGGTGCTGGCTGTGGTCTCTATCGTTCTCGGCGGCATCATCTACGCCGTCGCGTACGCCGCGCGTCAAACCCCGGCGGCTGTCACGGCTGGCGGCGGAGCAGCACTGGCCGGCGCGGGCGGCGGAATCTTTACCGGCGGCGAGCCCTTGTCCGATCAGGACCGTCTTACCGCCGGCGACTTCTCCAGCATATTCCTTCAGAACTGGCATGAATTCTTCCGCTGGTCCAATGTCGATCGCGTCTATCTGGCCGTCTGGAGGGGTTTGCAGTCCGTCTCGCGCGGGCTGGGCGTCGTTGTCTCCTGGATGGAGCGGCAAGCAGCGCTGCTGGTCGTCGTTCTTGCGGCCTTGGTACTCGTGGGAGTCCGCTGGTTGGCTCCCGGCATTTCGAGCCTTCCGGCCGGCATTGCCCTTCCCGTGCCGCAGATGCTGGTCGCCGCCCTCGCTGTCGCCGCCCTCGCACTCCTGCTGGCCTCGCTCGTCAAAGGCGCCCGCTCCAAGCTCCCGCTGTGGCCATGCATGATGGTTGTCGGCGGCCTCTGCGTCGCAGGACTGGTGGTCGCCAATCCCTGGCTCAGGCTCGGGCTTCTCGAGTCCGCTGCCCTGCTGACCGTCTTGCGGGTCTGGCTTACGGCGCGCACCCGCTCCGCAAAGCTTGCTTACCTTGCCGTGGTCGTCATCTCGGCTCTAACGCTCGTCGCAGGCGATCTTCTTCTGGAACGCGGTCAGGCGGATTGGGCGCGCGCGCTGCTGTTCACCAGCGTCTGTGTCAAGCTGGCCGCCGTGCCGCTCTTATTCTGGCTGCTGCGGCTGGCCGACGAACTCCCGGCCCTGGTCCTCGGCCTCATCATTGCGGTCGTCGACATGGCTGCATTCGGCGAATTGTACATCGCGGTGCATGCCTCTCCCGGCATGTTCATGCCTACAGGCCTTTGGCTCGGCGTTGCCGCCGCCACGTCGTTCCTCGCCGCGCTGCTCATGCTCACGCAGCGCAGCCTCAAGCGTCTGCTGGTTCTCTCCACCGTTGAAGACGTTGGCTTCCTGCTGCTGGGTCTCGCTTCCCTTACCGCGCTGGGAACCAACGGCGCGCTGGTTGCCGCGGTAACCCACGCCCTGGCCAAGGCCCTGCTCTTCATCTGCCTTAGCGCTCCTGAAACCGCGGGCGCACTCGAAAGCAATCAGACTGGCCTGATCAATCGCTACCCCGTCAGCGCCTTCGGCTTCCTGTTCGGCATGTTGGCCATGCTCGGCATTCCGCCCACCCTCGGCTTCATCGGCCGCTGGCGGCTCTACGAAACCGCGGTGCAGATCGGCTGGCCGCTGGCCTCGGTCTTCATCCTCTCGTCCATCCTCGCGCTCGTCGCCTATGTCCTGGCTTTGACCGGCATCTGGTGGGGACCGGCGAGCGTTGCAGATTCACCTCCGCCGCCTGATTCGCCGATATCGGATCTAAAGGAACCGTTCCTGTTGCAGACCACCATCGTTGCGTTGGTCGTGCTGATTCTCGCTGCCGGAGTATGGCCGAACCTGCTCGAAATGATCCATTGGGGGAGACTATGAAGCTCTGGAATCGATTGATGTGCACCTGCCGCCGCCGCAGCCCATGGCTCTTCCATATGAACTCGGGCAGTTGCAACGGTTGCGACATCGAACTCGTCGCCAGCCTCACCCCGCGCTACGACGCCGAGCAGTTGGGCGTGCGCCTTGAAGGCAGTCCGCGCCACGCCGACATTCTCTGCATCACCGGCCCCGTCACCCACAACGCCGTAAAGGCCATTCAAACCGTCTACGGGCAGGTGTGCGGGCCCAAAGCCGTGGTGGCCATCGGCTCCTGCCCGGCCACAACCAACGTTTTCATCGACAGCCGCACCCTCGATGGCCCGCTCAACCGGCACATTCCCGTGGATGTCTTTGTCCCCGGCTGTCCGCCGCGTCCCGACGCCATCATCCAGGGCGTCGCCAAGGCCGCTCAGATCCTGGCCGAGAGGGGCATGAATCCGCCGGTTACCGAACTGGTGATCGCGGCCGTTTCCGAGGAGGCCAAGTCATGAACTCAGCCATGAATCTGACCACCGCCCTGGCCCGCCTGCTCATCTTTCCGGGATTGCTCTTCGCCGTGCCCGCCGCATGGTTCTTCCTGTGGGTGGAACGCAAGGCGGTTGCCCTGATGCAGGGCCGCGTCGGCCCTCCCTTCATGCAGCCCTTCTACGACTTCATCAAGCTGCTCGGCAAAACCACTCCTCCGCGCAGCGGTATCGGCGGCCTGCTCATGCGCGCCTGGCCGCTGATTGCGGTCTCCGCCGCGGCCGGCGCGGTCGGCCTGCTGCCCGTTCTTCCCTCCTCCGGTGGCTTTGAAGGCGATCTGATTCTCCTCCTCGCACTGCTGGAACTCCCTTCCATGTGCATTATCGCCGCCGGTTTTTCGTCCCGCTCCATCTTTGGCGAGATCGGCTCCGCGCGTGAAGCCGTCTTGAGCGTCGCCTATAACGTGGTCTTTCTCCTCGCCATCATTTCCATCGCCGCCTCGCAGCACACCTTCCGACTTGAGGCGCTCGCCGCACTTCCGGCCTCGCCGCTGCGCTGGCTGGGCGTGATCGCCATTCTGGTCTGCTTGCCCGCCAAGCTGCACTTGAATCCCTTTTCGCTGCCCAACGCCGAGCAGGAAATCTACTCCGGCCCCATGGTCGAATACGCCGGCCCCGAGCTGGCCATGTGGGAGCTGTCCCACGGCCTGGAGTGGGTAGCAGCCACCGGCCTGGTCGCCACGCTGGCCGCTCCGCACATTGCGCTGGTGTGGCTCGCCGCGCTCGTCTTTGTTGCGCTCATGTTTGCCATTGTCCTGTTGCTCTCTACGCTTGCCTCCGCCACCGCCAGGCTGGCCATCGATACAACCGTCCGCTTTTACTGGCAATGCACGCTCATCTTCGCGGTACTGGCCATCTCGTCCGCGCTCTTCATGAGGTTTAGATCATGAACATTCTCACCATGCTGTGGAAGAACCTGTGGGGCGGAAACCGCACCATGCTCTTTCCCGCACGCCCCAAGGTGAGCGAAGGCTACCGGGGACTCGTCCGCTTCGATCCCGAGCTCTGCACCGGCTGCGCCATCTGCAGATTCCGCTGCACCGCCCGCGCCATCGAATTTCGCGCCGGCAAGGGCGACTTCGTGTGGAGTTACGATCCCGGCCATTGCACCTTTTGCGGCCGCTGCGTTGAAGGCTGCAAGAGTCATGCCCTCAGCCAGGATTCGGAATGCCCGCCCATCTATCTCAACATCGGCGAGTTGAAGAACACCTACACCGTTCAGCGCAAGCCCCCTGCTCCCAAGCCGGCCGCGCCCAACCCGGCTACGGTTGCCTCACCGGTTGGTGAACCCGCTCCCAACCCCGCCACCGGAGGTGCGCAATGACCACGATGCCGTTGCTCGAAACCTTGTCGCAGAAACTGGGAAGCGCCGATCAATGGGTCGAAAAGGGCGGCGTCCATTGGCTTGACCCCGGTCCATTGAGCGTGCGTGAACTTTGCGTGGAGATGGTCGCGGCCAAGGCCCGCTTCATCACCATCACCGCCTACCAGTTGCCCGGCACTGAGGGCATTCGCCTGGAATATCACTGGGATCTCGAGGGCCGGTTGCTGGGCTTTGCGTTTCAACTTCCCGGCGGTTCCTCCGAAAGCGCAAAAATCGAGAGCATCTACGACATTTGCGAGGCCGCCGACTGGATTGAGCGCGAGATTCACGAAGGCTTCGCCGTCGACTTTACGGGACGCGAATACGAGCCGCTATTACTGCGCCAGGGTGACAAACTGGGCGTAAACCTGCGCGAGATTGGGGCCCCCAACAAGCCCGCTCCTGGCTCGTTGGGGCAGGAAGAGGTTAAAAAATGAGCTACAAGATTCCCATGGGGCCCTACCATCCGGCGCTCGAAGAACCCTATAAGCTGGACCTGATCTGCGAAGGCGAAACCGTATGCGACGCCAAGCTGCATATCGGCTTCAACTTCCGCGGCATCGAGCACCTGGCCGAGACCCGCAACTACATCCAGGTCATCGCGCTGATGGAGCGCGTCTGCGGCATCTGCTCTAACATCCACACCCTCACCCTTTGCCAGGCCATGGAGCAGTTGACCGGGCAGACCCCGCCCCCGCGCGCGCAATACATCCGCGTCATCATGGCCGAGCTGGAGCGCCTGCACTCGCACGTTCTCTGGGCCGGCATCGCCTCCAAGCTCATGGGCTTCAAAACCATGTTCATGACCTGCTTTGAGATCCGCGAAAAGGTGATGGACGTGCTCGCGGCCATCTCCGGCAACCGCGTCAACTATTCCATGAACCGCATCGGCGGCGTCAATCGCGACGTCGAAGATCCGCTTGCCATCCTGGCCATGATCGAGCAGCTCGAGCGGGAGATGATGCGCACCGTCATTCCCATCTTCACCACCAGCTCCACGGCGCGGTCGCGTTGCGCCGGCATCGGCGTTCTCACCGGCGAAAAAGCCATCTCCTGCGGAGTTGTAGGACCCACCGCAAGAGCCTCCGGCTTGCCCCAGGATCTGCGCCGCGCCGCGCCTTATGCCGCATATTCCGAGTTCGATTTCGCCGTGCCCGTCGAGCAGGCCGGCGATGTCCGCGCCCGCCTCTTCGTGCGCGCCCTCGAGATCATTGAGAGCTGCCGCATTCTTCATCAGGCTCTGACAAAAATGCCTCCCGGCGAGATCAACACCGGAGATCAGAAGATCGTCTTCTCCACTGGCACGGCTACCAGCCGCGTCGAAGCGCCTCGCGGAGAGGTGATGTACAGCGTCTCCTGGAAGGAAAACTCAAGAAATCCTAGCCGCGTTCACGTGCGCACGCCCACCTTCGCCAACATGCCCGCCGTCCGCTGGATGGTCATGGGAGCCCGCCTCGCCGACACCCCCCTGATCCAGGCCTCCATCGACCCCTGCTACTCCTGCACCGACAGGTAACGCGGACTCCACTTTCCTCCGCCGACGCAACCGTACATACGCATTGGGTCCCCCTCCGCCCCGCAGTGTACCCTGAATCGAGAGGAGAACGGGATTGCAGAAATACCTGCTCATCGCCGCCGGCGGAGCCCTCGGCTCCATTGCCCGGTTCTGGGTCGGCTCAACCATCTCAGGCCGCATGGGCGCCAGGTTTCCCTACGGCACTTTCGTTATCAACATCACGGCCTGCGTCGTCATCGGCTTCACGCTCGCCTATCTGGGCAAGCGCGCCGATCTGAACCCGGCGTGGAGATACTTGTTTCCGGTCGGCTTCATCGGCGCTTACTCCACCTTCTCCACCTACGAGTGGGAGACCCTCTCCACGCTGCGCTCGGGAGCCTTCGCGTTGGCCGCCCTCTACGCCGTCGGCAGCCTCATTCTCGGCCTCGTAGCCGTGTGGGCTGGGACCCTGCTCGCCGACCCGCTCTAGATCCGCAATCCGCGCCGAACGCTTTCACGGGCCGCTCGCCACGGCAGCAGTTGCATGTTGCCCCTGAAAAGTGCTTCAATCCCTCGTTGGCCCCTTGGCCGCCGTGCCGGGTTTCGCACTGGTTGTCCGCGTCATGGCCATTTTAGAAAGGAGCTTCTATGCTGACCTCCGGGAAAGCCGTCAAAGTCACCCTCTATCTGAGCGATGGAGCCAAACACCACGGAATTCCGGTCTACACCAGCATCCTCGACTTCCTTTTCCACAGCGGAATCGCCGGAGCAACGGTCGTCAAGGGCGTCGCCGGTTTTGGCCACGCGCACCGCATCCATTCCGCCCATATTCTCGAGATTTCCGACCATCTGCCCATCAGGATCGAGTTCATCGAGACCCGCGAGAAGGTGGATGCGGTTCTGCCGGAGTTGGAGAAGCGAACCGGCTCCGGCCTGATCGAGGTGCAGGAAACCACCGTCATTGTCCCCGCAAAAAACTGACGGCATTGACAGCCCCCGCCGCCATCGCGCAAAATCCGGGCAGCGCAGGTGAACAGGCCCCCAGCGCCGCTGCCGGCTCCGCGGAAACGCATGGAGCCTTGAATCAGCAAACTCCGGCCTGAGAGGAATCAAGGCTTCTCATGAGTAAGTCAGAACCCCAAAATCTCAAAAACCATGGCCGGCTCGATCCGCCGTTCCATTTTTTCCTGTTCTTCATCCTGGTCGCCAACCTGGTCGTCTCCATCTTCCACGTTGTTCACCATCTGCAGAGATGCTTCTATCGCGTCCTGGTGGTCATCGTGCTTTCGTTCGCCGTGTTCATCCTCGTTTTTCAAGATGCGCCAATACCCGGTCAAGGTGCAGGACCGCGTCATCCGCCTCGAGGAGCGGCTGCGTTTGCAGGCTCTGGCTCCGTCGGAGTGGCACACGCAAATCTATCGCCTCACCGAGGACCAGCTCATCGGCCTGCGCTTTGCCGCCGACGACGAAGTTGTGGAGCTCGCCAAGCAGGCCCTCGAACACAACCTCAACCGCAAGCAGATCAAGGAGCGCATCAAGGACTGGCGCCCCGACAACTGGCGCGTCTGAAAGGCTGCCGCTGCCAGATCTCGCGTTGCGCTATGCAGCCAAGGCTCTGTATCGGGGCACGACTTCAGTCGTGCAAAACCGCAACCAAAAGAACCGCGGGCTTTAGCCCCTGAGGGAATCTGTCCTTCAATAGCTTGCATTCCCTCGCCGCTAAACGCCTTCGTCTTGCTCCGGACGCCTATTTCTCCTTCGTCTCCGCCCCGGCCTTTCCCTCGCCCTCCGCCAGCGTCTCCGTATCCAGCTCATGCTCATGCCGGTAATGCTCCACCGGCATCTTGCCGTCCCACCACGCCCAGTTCATCGGGTAGACATCGGGATCGAGAAACACCTGGTAGAAGTGCCACACCAGGATCGCCAGCGTGGCCAGAATCGCCTCGTAGAAGTGCACGGCGGTAGCGATATCCACCCACCAGCGCGCCAGCGTGTTGCCCACCCAGACCTTGGCCCACAGCATGATGCCTGTCAGCCCCATCAGAGCCGTACCCCACACCAGTGCCCAGTACTCGGCCTTCTCCGCGTAGTTGAAGCGGGCAAACTTGGGCTTCTCCGATCTCAACCCAAGGTAATAGAGCATCGTGTAACAGGCGTCGAAGGCATCCTTCGGCCTGGGCGCCAGGTCGCGAATCAGCCGCCGCCCTTCCCGTGCCGCCGCAAGGTAGAAAACGTGGTAAATTCCCGCGCCGATCAGTATCACTCCCGCCACGCGGTGAATGATTCCGCGCCACTTCTCGCCCATGCCCAGCACTTCGGCAAACCAGGAATCGGGAAACTTGAGCGCGAACCCGGTAATCACCAGGATGATGAAGCTGCTAAGCAGAATCAGGTGTTGCCAGCGCTGGTTGGCCGTCATGCGCACCATGAACGGATTCTGCATCCTGTGCCGCTCCACCGCCTTGCTCCGCCAGATGATGAAGTTGTGCAGGAACATGGCTCCAATCACCAGCAGAATCAGGACAATATAAATCAGCCGCACCCACTTCACCGCGATCGACCCGATGTCGTGCGGATGCCTGCCATCTTCCTGGTGAACCTGGGTGAGCGTGAACTTCTGCGTGACGCCTTTGTGGCAATGGCCGCAGGTTGCGTCCAGGTTGGCGCGATTGATGGTCGAACGCGGATCGCTCGAGGGCAGGATGTTGTGTACGCCGTGGCAGCTCGAGCAATTGGCCGCAACCACCGAACCGCCTTCCGCGGCCAGCCCGTGATAGCTGTCAAAGTAGCTGTTCACGCGGTTTCCAGGCACCCCGAACTCCTGTGACAGCCGCACCCCCTCGTGGCAGCGCGCGCAGATGTCTCTCGACAGATTCTGCTCCGAGGCCGGCGAGTTGGGATCGGCGTGCGCCTTGATCGAGTGGATTCCGTGGCAGTCCGTGCACACCGGGGCCAGCTCATTGCCCCGCGAAATCGCCTGCCCGTGAATGCTCTGCATGAAAGTGTTGTCGATATCCGCGTGGCATTTGCCGCAGGTGGCCGGAACATTGAATTTGTAGATAGGCGACTTCGCGTCGTTGGCCGGAAGTATCTCATGCGAGCCGTGGCAATCGGTGCACACCGCGGCCTTCTGCGATCCCTTCTCGGTGGCGCGTCCATGAACGCTTTCCTGGTAGCTGATGAAGGGCTGCGCGCTTTCGCCGCTCCGCTCCATCAGAAACTTCTGCCCGTGACACCTGCCGCAGGTGTAAGGAATGTTCTCGTGATTCACCGGCGATTTTGGATCGTCGGCGGCCAGAACTTCGTGCGCGCCTCCGTGACAATCCTGGCATCCCGCCGCGGCCGCGCCGCTCTTGCGCGCCAAGGCGTGGGTACTGTGCGAGTAAGCCAGTTGCGCATCCGCATGGCACTGTGCGCAGGTCACCTTTTGCGGAGGTGTCTCGTGGACCAGGCTCTTCACATCCTTGTGGCAGTCCACGCACCCAAACATGCCGCCGTGGATCGAATGCTTCAGCTTGTTCTCGTCCACGAACAGGCTCACGGTCTTCCCGTTTACATCCTGTGTCAGCGTCGCATCGGAGTGGCAGGCAAGGCAGTCCGCGTCTTTGAGCTTATGTTGTGCATTGGCCGCACCGGCCCAGGCAAGCAGGGATAAAGCGAGCGTATAAGTGAAGATTCTTCTAAAAGGGTTCACGCCTATGAGGAGATTCTTCGCCGCAGATTATCTCAGTGATTGGAGTCACAAGCGGCAATGGACGGCCGGGTGCCCCAGGTCTCGCTTCTGAGACCTGGGATGTCACGGCATTCAACCAATAAATAGACCGGACTTTAGCTGAAATAAGCGCTCAGCGTCAGCACCAGCAGCGTCAGTCCAATGGCAATAGCCACAGTCCCGGCCACTCGGGAGAAATTGATCAGCCAGGTCTGCGGAGCTTCTCCCAGCCGTGCCTCCAGCTTTCCCTCGCGGGCCAGCCGCTCATACTCCAGCGGCCGCTTGTGCTTGAACTCTTCCTCGCTCTCCACGCCTGTAAACACCACCATGTCCATGGGGAAGCTGTCAGGGCGCAGATGGGTGTTGACGAAGTGAATGGAGAAGATGAACAGAATGGCGAGCAGCGCTTCCTCGCTGTGAATCACCAGCACGGCGTTCAGTGCCCAGCCGGGCAAAAACCTCGCGAACAACGGGGCGAACCACATCGCATATCCCGAAAAGCCAATCACCACCATGCCCCAGAAAACCGCCCAGTAATCGAACTTCTCCCAGTAAGCGTAGCGGTCGAAGTTCGGCCTCGGCCCCAGGCCGACGAACCAGCGCAGATGTCCAAACAGGTCCTTCACGTCCTTCCAGTTGGGTATCATCGAGTTCGGTCCCCAGAAGACGCCCTTTTCGCGATGCACGATGCCGCGCAGGAAGACTTCTCTCAGGTGGATCAGGAAGGCGATGGTCAGCACCACGGCGAAGAACTTGTGAAAGAAAAGAATCGCTCCGAATCCCCCCACGCCCTTGGCCAGCCCGCGCGCCCAGATGCTCTCGCTGAAGCGCAGCGGCAACCCCGTTGCCGCCAGCCCAAGAAAAGACGTGAACAGAACCGCGTGCATGTATCTCTGCTCGCGCGTGAAGCGCATGAAATACCGCCCCCGCCCGCTGCCCTGCGCCCTGCCTGCAACTGCCGCTTGCTCCAAATCAGGCATTTTTCCCTCCATTTGTCGACTTGTTCTTGATCTGGTTGTAGCGCGAGCGGATCAGCCAAAGAATGGTGTGAGCCAGGAAGAACGCAAGCGTGCCGATCAGCAGCAGGTTCATGAACAGCCGCACAAAGTAGAGCGCCGGATTCAGCTTGCGATCGTGCGCGTTGGCGTGCGGCTGATATTGAACGAAGCTCAGGTTGGCGCCTGCGTGACATGCGCCGCAGGTCTTCACCAGGTTGGCCTTGTTGATCGGCGAGCGCGGATCGGATGCCGGCAATACCTGGTGCGCTTCGTGGCAATCCCAGCAACGCGCCGTCTCTACGTAGCCGCCCAGCGAGCCCAACTGCGAGTGGAACGTATCCCGGTAAGTGGATAGCTTGTCCTTGTGGCAGGAGCCGCAGATAGGCGTGGACTGCATGCGGAAGGCTGCCTCGGTGGGCTGCAGAATCGCGTGCGCCGTGTGGCAGTCCGTGCAGACCGGCGCGTTCAAATTGCCGGCGGCCACCGCTTTTCCATGAACCCCGGCCATGTAATCGTCATTGATCTTCGCGTGGCAACTCCCGCACGTCTTGGGAATATTCGACTTGTAGGTGGGACTCTGCGGATCGTTGTGGCTGAGAATGTGGTGCGATCCATGGCAGCTCTGGCAGTTTGCCGCCACCAGCAGGCCTTCCTTGCTCAGCGCGAACCCGTGAATCGAGTCCACATAAAGCGGATAGACGCTGGGCAGGCCGTGTTTCTTGGCCATGCCTTCGTTTCCGTGGCACGTGCCGCAGGTCTTGGGAACATTCAGCGGATAAACCGCGGACCGCGAATCGCCCTTCGGGAAGATGGCGTGCGCGTTTCCATGGCAACTGGTGCATGGATGCTCCGCCGAGTCCGCGTGCACGCTGCCCGCCAGGTTCGACGCCTCGTCCGCGTGGCAGCTCTTGCACTCCACCTTCGCCACCTGGTCCGGATGCGGATACTCCTTGATGGTCGTGTGGCAGTCGCTGCATTTCAGGCTGCCGTGGATGCTGTCGCCAAACGTCTTTCCATCCACGGCGACGCTATGCCCTGAAGCATCCTGCATGCTCGCGTCCCCATGGCACGACAGGCAATCCGTTTGCGCTTGAAGTCTGCCCGCAGCCGTCGCCAACAGCAGCGCGGCAACTCCGGCAGCCAATACTCCGCTGCGGACAAACGCCTTCGCCAGTGCATAGCCCGGCCCGGCGGCCGTACGATTGAGGACCTTCTTACATCTGCGGCTCTGGCCATCCTGCCGTCTTCCTTCTCCAGGAAACGCGGATTGCACCCCGTCATTCCCGGCTTGCCGTTGCAAACTCCGCCCCAGTCGTTTAAAAGCCTCTTTTTTGCAGTGTTCGCACTTTTGAGGTGACGCTTTAGTGAAAAAACCCGCAGTGATAGAGATCACAACTCAAATCTGCGCAGGAAACCAGCTTCCTTTTTCAGCCGGAAATCGCTCCATCCAGATCGGAAACACAGACTGCGGAAAGGTCATTCCATGGGATGGACACGACTTTGCAAGCTGCGAGAGAATTCATCCGAAGCAGCACAAAGTGTCAGGGCACGACTTCAGTCGTGCCATAAGTGTCGCAAAATAAACGACGGGCTTTAGCCCCTGAGGGAGTTCTACCAGCATCCTGGATCGAATTCGGGCCTTTGCCGCAGCCTGTACTGCCTCCGCCTTTTACCACGCATGTTGCACACCGGTCCTCACTCAATCGCCGCTCGTCCGCCCCACCCCCTTTTCGTTCCAGCCACATCCAACGCCCCTCCGTTCAAAGTGATGTGGGTCACATGCCGCACTGTGCCCGGTAGGCAACAATAAGAGCGCTGCTTGAGGAAAAACTAATGAGCACAGTCGCGGTATTCCGGGACAAAAACCATGCTCACTCTCCCTGGTGACGCGGTGCGTCAGATTCAATGGCGCTTTGCCGACCGCTTTGACCTGCAGATGCTCGTCCAGTCGGCCCGAAATGTGGCCCGCGGAACCGTGGCGCGCATGGTCGCCGCCGGCGAACGCAACACCCACGAGTGGACCCCCGCCAAGGCCGAAATGCTTGAAGCATTCGACCGCTCCGGCATTACCGCCGCCTTCATGGAGCCGGAAGAGGGCGGCTTCATCGCCGGACCCAAAAACCTCGCCCTGTGCCTGGCCGCCTTTGAGCTGGCCTGGGTAGACGGCGGAGCCGCGACAGCCAGTCTGGCCGGCTTTCTGGCCCTCGCACCCATTCACGAACGCGGCACCCGCCAGCAGGTCACCCGCTACAAGACCCTCGCTTCCCCGCCGCAAGCCGGAGAAGACCGCAAGCCCTGGCGCGGCGCATTCGCCCTCACCGAGCCCATCCCCTACGTCGGCGTCGATACTGGAATGCTCAGCGGCCGCATCAGCATCTCCGAGTGGAAGCCGGGTGAAGAGCCCATGCTCCAGGTTGACAAGCGCGGCCGTTTCATCACCAACATCGCCTTCGCCAACTTCGTCACCGCCGCGGTCACGTCGGAAGATCCCCGCATCAAGGGTAGTTGCGTGGTCATTCTCGAAGACGGCGACGAAGGCAGCTTCGATCGCGGAACCCCGACTAAAAAGCTGGCTCACCAGCTCTCCTCCACCGGCGATCCTATCTTCGCCCTCAAGGTTCCCGCCAACCGCATCGTGGGCGGCTACACCGTCAAGGACGGCGTCATTGTCCCCAACTTCCACCACGGCGAGATTATTGAAGCGGTTTTTCGCCGCACCCGCGTCCCGGTCGGCCTCATGACCGCGGCCAAGCTGCTCTCGGCCGTCGAGCCGGTCATTCGCTACCAGCGCGAGCGCTTCCGTGGCGCCGAAGGCTCCAGGCCCGGCTCACTCCGCTATGAGCATGGCATCCAGCAGCGCGAAGACGCACTGCACAGGCTCGTAGACGTGTGGGCCACCGGCGAGGCCGCTACCTCGCTGGGCTTTGCCGCCGCCCGCCTCTTTGACGCCCTCGACCCCATCGAAAAGCACAAGACCGCCATCCTCAAGGAGCAAGGCGTCCAGGGTGGCCGCGCGGAGATGAAGGCCCTCAAAGAAAGCGAACAGCGCGCCATCCGGCTCCTGTCCCTCAAGGACGGCGATCCCCGCCGTGCCGAACTCGAGGCCGATCCACTCGTCCAGTTCGTCCTCATGGACGCCGAGGCCAACGTCCTCTGCCCCGCCACCAAGCTCTGGAACACCGGCCACGGCGCCAACATGATGCGCGAAGCCGTCAGCCTCATGGGCGGCTACGGCATTACCGAGGACTGTCCCGGTTTCCTCGCCAACAAGTGGATGGACGCGCAACTCGAAGCGACCTACGAAGGCCCGGAGGCTGTGCAGCGCAGGCATTTGACCGTATCCATGACCTCCCACCTCTTCCTCGCCCAGTTCCGCGTCTGGACGGCAGAAATGCGCCGCATCGCCTCTGACCGGCCCGGTACCGGCGCATGCACCCTGGCCTCTGCCATGAAACTTTGGATCTGGACCATCAATCATCTCCAGGTATCCACCGACCCTGAAGGCCACAAGCTCTATCACGGCCAGCGCCAGGGCGTGACTTTTGCTCTCGCCGATGCCCTCTGCTGGCTGCTTGCCTCGCGCGCGCAGATTCTCGACGTGCTGGAACTCGAAGCTCGCGGCGCGGACGATGCTGTCGCATCGGAAGGCCTCGCCGGAACCGTGCAGTTTCTCAGCGACCTCTGCCACACCCAGGCCGCGCAGGCCGCCGGCCAAGCTTCGCGCATCTGCGCCGAGCTGGTCTTCGGCTACCACCGGCATCCGTCCTGGACCGACGAATCCCACCATGGCTGCTTCCTGGCCAGCGAACTCGAAGAGTACGAGGAGACCATGCCCGGCATCACCGCCATGGCCGTCGATGTGCTCGCCGCCGACGGCAGTCATCCGCTCAAAGCCGGTCCCTGCGCCGATTGCGCCGGCTCCAGCGAGTTCCTACGCCTGCAAAGCAAGTTGACCACCTGCCTGAGCGGAGCCCGCCTCGCCAAAGACCGCGCCGCCGACACCGTCAGCAAAGTAATGATTCCCGAAGCCCTGGACTACCCCGCATGAGCGAGGAAACAACAACAGAGGTCTCCCCGCCCCCGGCATCGACCGCCAGTCCATGGAAGTCGACATCGCCTGCGCCGGCTTTGGCCCCGCCATGGGCGGCTTTCTCACCACCCTCACCCAGGCCTGGTCCGAAAACCCCACCGACCCCGCCTTCGAAAGCAAGGCCGTTCCCGGAATGCCTCTCCAGGTGCTCTGCTACGAACGCGCCGACGACATCTCCTCCGGCGTCAGCGGCGTCGTCACCCGCGCCCGCGGAATTCGCTCGAGCTTTCCCTCCCTCGATCCCGCCGAAATCCCCATGGCCGCCGAAGTCACCAACGAACGCGTCCTCTATCTGCTCGATCCGCACGGCGCAAGCAGGCGTTCCCTTGTCTTACGCGCCGCCGACGCTGTCTTACGGAGTGTAAGACGGCTCGTCGGCCTCCAAGACCTCGCCTTCGAACTCCCATGGACACCATCCTTCCTCCACAAGCACGGCGGCCTCGTGCTCTCCATCGGCCAGTTCAACCAGTGGGTCGGCTCGCAACTGATGGCAAGCGGCCTGGTGCAGATCTGGCCGGGAAGCCCGGTAGCCGGACCGCTATTTCAGGATCAAGCCGTAACCGGCCTCCGCCTCGCCGATCAGGGCGTCGACAAAAACGGCGCGCCGCTTGATGGAAATCTGGCCGGCTTCATGCCCGGCATGGACATCCACGCTCAACTGACCGTCGTCGGCGATGGGCCGGTAGGCGCGGTTGGCAGAGCTCTCAACCAAAAGTTCAAAGGCGCGGAGCGCCAGGAGTGGGCATTGGGGATGAAGTTTGTTATCGAGCTCCCCCGAATCGTCGAGTCCCGACGACTCCACTCTGCAGCCCGGAACCGTCTGGCACACCTTCGGCTATCCCGAACCGGAGATCTTCGGCTTTCTCTACGTCCATCCCGGCCGCCTGGTCTCGGTAGGAATCTTCGTCCCCTCCTGGCTGAGCGACCCCAGCCGCACCGCCTACCGCTATTTGCAGCACTACATCCAGCACCCCGCACTATGGAAGCATCTGCACAACGGAACCCTCCGCTCCTGGGGCGCAAAGTCTCTCGAGGAATCCGGCCGCCGCAGTGAACCCCATCTCACCGGCGACGGCTATGCCCGCATCGGCGAAGGCTCCGGCTCCACCAACATGCTTACCGGCTCCGGCGTGGATGAGGCCTGGACCACAGGCACGCAACTGGCCGAAGCAGTGTTGGAACTGCTCCGCGCCGGCAAGCCTTTCACGCACGAAAATCTCGCCGCCACCTACGAAACCCGCCGCCGCGCCAGCTGGGTCGAGCGCGGCGCTCGCGAAGCCGAAAACGCCCGCAACGGCTTCCACAGCGGTATCGTCCGCGGCATGATCGGCATGGCCCTGGCCGGCCTCACCGGCGGCCGTCTCTCGCTCAAAGCGCACATCCCTCCCGCCAACAAGCGGATTCGCCCCTTCGCCACAGATTCAAAGCAAGCCCTCCAATTGAATCAGGCCGTCGCGCGGGCCAATGCCGAAGGCCGCCCGCTCCACGATGCACTGCTCTCCGTCCGCGGCTGGCCGGAGATCCCTTTCGACGGCCGTCTGCTCGTCACCCAGCAGGACGCTCTCCTGCTCGGCGGCAAAGTACAGGCCATGCCCGGGTTCGCGGACCACGTCGTCTTCCGCGATCCCAAGTTATGCGCTGCCTGCGCGGAAAAAACCTGCGTCGCCATGTGTTCCGGCCAGGCCATCACCCAGGGCCCCGACGGCCTGCCCGCCTTCGAGCGCGAAAAATGTATTCATTGCGGCGCATGTCTCTGGAACTGCGCCCAGTCTCCCGACGGCGACCGCTCCAACATAGAATTCCGCGCCGGCGCCGGCGGCCTGCACTCCGCGGAGAACTGAGGCTCTCCGCGCTTTGAAGCTTTGAAAGGGCACGGCTTTAGCCGTGCCGCTAACCAAGTAGAATCGACGTGGGCTTTAGCCCCTGAGGGAATGCGGAGAAACAAAAATGGCAAATGCAGTGCACATCGTAGTTTGCGCGGGCATCGTTCCCGATCCGCTGCAAACGCTGGAGCCGGTGACGGGGCCCAGCGGGCCGGCGCTCAAAAACGAAATGGTTCTGCCCGCAGTCCTCGACCCATGGGCCGCCTGCGCGCTCTATGAAGCCGCCAACCTGGCCGCCAAAAAACCCGGCAGCAAGCTCTGGCTCGTCTCCCTCGGCCCCAAAGCCAAGCTGCAGCAGGTCATGATGACCGTCGCGCAGAAAGTCCCCTTCGAGCTGGTCCCCATCGACGGCCCCATCGGCGGATTCCCTGACGCGCACTCGACCGCGGCCGTGCTGGCCGAGACCATCGCCGCCCTGCCCGGCCTCGACCGCGATAAGCTGCTCCTCTTCGGCGGCTGGGAGTCGGCCACCCGCGGCGCAGGCGTCACGCTGCAAATCGTCGGCGAGCGCCTCGGCATCACCGACCAGTTCTTCGGCGTAGACCAGATCGATCTTCGCGACGACGGCTCCTTTGAAGTCCTGGAGCGCGTCGAAGGCGGCCGCCATCAGGTCTCGGTCTGCGCCGGCCCCCCGCCGTCCTCGGCTGGGCCACCGGCAATCTGGCCGAGCCGCGCAACAACCCGCAAGTCGGCATGGCCAACATGCGCACCATCATGCCCGCCCTGCAAAAAGCCAAATCCGCAACCCTCGCGCCCAACGGCCTCCGCTACCTCTCCGTCAGTCTTCCCAAGCAGCAGCGCACCACCCGCGTAGTCAAAGACCTCACGCCCGACCAGATCGCGGCAGAACTGGTCGAGTGGATTGGAGCCGAATGATGGAATCGATCCTCGTACTCACCCACGCAGACGAAGCCAACTCCGCACTGACCAAAGCCTCGCTCGAAGCCGTCACCGCCGGCCTGACCTCGCAGCCCGCCTCAACGCCCCTCTCACCATCGGCATCGTCGCCGCGGATCCGCAAGAATCTGTCCGAAAGTCTGCCGCCTGCAAGGCTGCTGGCCGTCTCCGGCGAAGCCTTCGCGCAGCCGCGCTACGCCACCGATGCCGCCGCCTGCGAAGCCCTCTGCCGCGCCGCCGCAGCCTCCATCGTCCTCGCTCCGTCGAGCTCCCGCTTCGCCCGCGTTGCCGCCGGAGTGGCCCATCGCCTCGGCGGCTTCATCGACACCCACATCACGGCAATCGGCGGCACTGACACCGTCGAAGCCTCCCGCTGGTTCTATCGCCAGCGCGTCGAAGCCGTTCTCACCCGCGATGCCCGCCCCTGGTTCCTGCTCCTGGATGCAGGCACCCACGCAGCCTTTGCCGGCGCGCCTGGCTCTGCGCAGGTCGAACAGATCGCCGTCAATCTCCCCGCGCTCCGCACCACCGTCAGCGGCATCCGCGCGCCGATGCACGATCAGCAAACCATCCGTCCCGACGCCAAGCTCCTCTTCGTCGCCGGCGCCGGCTGGACAAAAAAGCAAGCCCGACGGCCAGATCCATGCCGCCGAAGCCGGCGAACTGATTCTCGGCTTCCTCCGCGCATCCGGCGCATCCCTCGGCAGCAGTAAATCACTGGTCGACCAGGGCGGCGAGGGCCAACCCGTGCTGCCTTTCCTCACCCACCTCAACCAGATCGGCCAAACCGGCGCTACCCCGCGCCATCGCCAAGGGCCTTTCCACCTGCTGTCACGGCGAAGAGCCCCACGTTGTAGGCTGGCGCTTCATCGCCGAGCGGCGCGCCATCTCCCTGGACCCCAACTGCGGCTGGACCCGCGGCAAGGCCGACGTCGTCTATGTAGCCGACGCCTTCCAGGTCATGGCCAAAGTCAACGCCCTGCTCGCAGCGAAGAAGCCGTAAATCTCTTCGATCGTCGATTCTCGCCAACTCGCTACCTCCGCGTAGCGGGCGCTAACTTGCTAACTCACTATCCCCGCGTAGCGGGGGCTAACTTGCCGCATTTGTTTGAAAACTCCCCGTAGCCTGGAAATCCCCCATTCCGCCGCGCCAGAACCTCACGTCCCGCTTCTCCACAATCCCGCAATTCCCCTGTGGTAGCTTAAGTACGGGAGCAAGCCAAGCCATGCCGTCCATCACCTCATTTATCAAGCATCACTTCCGCCATTTCAACGCCGCCGCGCTCGTCGATGCGGCCAATGCTTACAATGCCCTGCTCGCTTCCGGCGGAAAGATGTTCGTCACCATCGGCGGCGCCATGAGCACCGCCGAACTGGGCCTCTCGCTGGCCGAAATGATCCGCCAGGACAAGATTCACGGCATCTGCTGCACCGGCGCAAATCTTGAGGAAGACGTCTTCAACCTCGTCGCCCACGATTTCTACGAGCGCGTCCCCCATTACCGCGATCTCACCCCCGCCGACGAAGCCAAGCTCCTCGCCCGCCACATGAACCGCGTCACCGACACCTGCATCCCCGAGATGGAGGCCATGCGCCGCATCGAAAACGAAGTGCTCAAGGAATGGGTCCGCGCCGACCAGGCCGGCGAGCGCTTCTTCCCTCATCAATTCATGTACAAGATTCTGCTCTCCGGAGATCTCAAGCCGTCCTATCAGATCGATCCCAAAGACAGTTGGCTGCTGGCCGCCGCTGAAAAAAACCTGCCCATGTTCGTCCCCGGCTGGGAAGACTCCACCCTCGGCAACATGTACGCCGGCCACTGCATCTCCGGCGACGTGAAAAAAGTCCACACCGTCCGCACCGGCATCGAGTACATGATGGAGCTGGCCGAGTGGTACACCGCCACCACCGCCAAAACTCCGCTAGGTTTCTTCCAGATTGCGGGCGGCATCGCCGGCGACTTCCCCATCTGCGTCGTCCCCATGCTGCACCAGGACCTGCAGCGCGAGCATGTCCCGCTGTGGGCCTACTTCTGCCAGATCTCTGACTCCACCACCAGCTACGGCTCCTACTCCGGCGCCGTGCCCAACGAAAAGATCACCTGGGGCAAACTCGGCGAGAACACCCCCAAGTTCATCATCGAGTCCGACGCCTCGATCGTCGCGCCGCTGATCTTCGCCTACGTCCTGGGCTGGTAATTTACGCAGTTGGCTGTATCAAAACGCTCCGCGCATGTAATTCATCGACGCAATCCACGCGCATATAGTTCTATTGATAGATATAAGAGCTGTCATCCTGAGCGGAGCATCTCGCAGTCTCACCGCGAGATGCGTAGTCGAAGGACCTGCGGTTGCCCTTTCGGACGGTTGCCGGGTGCCCTACCTGGGGGCCCTGTGGGCAGTGAGTTTTTGTTCTTCCGCCTAGGGTGGGATACCACGAACCCACACCCGCCGATCAACTCTCCGAAATCACCACGAACGGCCCACTCATCTCCTGCCCATCCCCGCCCTCAAACGCCGCCTGACCCAATCCGCCCATGCCAATCTCCCACTCCGGCGACTCGAGCTCCGGCATCGGCCTCGCCTGGAACAGTTTCTTGCACTGCCGCGCCGTCCACCGCGCCCAGCGCTTCGACTTCTTCCGCCGCGCGCTGTCGGTCGATATCCCCGTCCCCGCATACATCTGCCGGTAGAGCTTGGAGAGAAACATGAACGCGACCCTGGCTCGCAGTGTTGGCGTGCAGGCCGACCGCTCCCAGATCGATCTCCAGTTATAAAATCTGTCCCACACCTTCTGCGTGCGTTCTCTTATCTCATCCGAGCTCATGGTCGGATGCGGCGTAAACATCTTGGGCCGTACCCCAATCGGAATCAGCCAATACCGGGTAATCGGCACGTCGCCCACCATGGTCGGATGCTGCGACTGTTCCTTCTCCCAGCGCCCGAAATCCACCGTGCCCGGAAAAGGCGTCATCATCACGAACTGCGCAAACGTCACGCCCGCCTTCAGCGCCATCTCCACCGTCGCATCGAAGGTCGCCGGTCTGTCGGTCGGCAAACCGAAGATGAACGAGCCCAGCACGTGCACTCCATGCGCCTTGAAGGTCTGCAGTTGTTTCGCCAGGGCCTCGCCGGAGTAGTTCCAGTCCTTGTAAACCGCCTTCAGTCCCTCCGGTGTCACGGCCTCCACGCCCACCAGCGCGCCCTTGATATTGGCTCTTTTCATTGCGTCCAGATAATCGCCGTCCTCGCCCGCCTCCATCGTCATCTGGGTGTAGAACACCATGTCCTTGGGCAGCTTGGCCAGCTCTTCCATCAGTTGGAAGCGTTCCGCGCGAATGGCCGTCAGCTCTTCCACTTTGGCCGTGTTGCCCTGCTCCCGCGCCAAACGCAAATCGGTAAACGTCACCGGGTAGAAGTTGTCGTCGGCCAACGCAATAAACCTGAACCCCAGCCGCCGCAGCGCGATAATCTCATCTACCACGCTTTGAAACTTCCTCTGCCGCGGCTTCTGCCCATCCGTCCGCCACACGCTGCAAAACGAGCAGTGCTTCGGGCAGCCGCGAATAGTCTGCACCGAGGCCCACATGTATTTCTCGGGATTCATCAGGTCCCAGCGCGCCGCCAGAAATTCGTCGCCTTCAATCCGTCCGCCCGCGTAGATTCTCTCCGGCTTGCCCGCCAGGCAATCGGTAACCACCTTGCCCCAGGCAATGTCGCCGTCGCCGGTCACCACCGCATGAGCCTGTCCTCGTTCCAGGGCTTCCTCCGGAAATAGTGTGGCGTGAATTCCGCCATACACCACCCACGCACCCCGGCTGCGCGCCATCCGGCCCACCGCATATCCGCGCAGAGCGTTGCCCGTATGCACGCTGATGCCTACAATGTCTCCGGGCTCGATCGTCTCCGGCACAATCTGTTCCAGTGACTCGTCCACCAGAATCGGATCGCCCGCCGCTCGCGGTGTTGCTGCCGCAAGCACAAACAGCCAGCGCGGCGTAATCACCGCGGTGCCAAATGAATTGTCGCTGGGATTGACAAGATGGACGCTCAACGAGTCCAGCCTTTCCTGGTGCGGTTAGGGTGGCCTCAGAGAGCGTCTTCGTAATCGGAAAAAATCAAATGCGGAGATCGCTCTCCGCACCCACTGCCGATTGCGGTTCTTCCCGCCGGACATGTACCCCGGAACTGTTCAGGCCATCGTACAGGTTTCCGGCGAACGAATGTGGTCAATACTGACCACATTCGCCAGAATGAACAAATCTTCATGAGGGAAGTGGAGAATTGCTTGCGGTCGCGAGCCTCAGCCCACCCGGCTGCACTCTTCCACCGGAATCGACACCTGCTCCACGATCTCCAGCCCAAACCCCTCCAGGGCTGGAATGTGCATTGGCGTGTTCGACAGCAGCCGGATGCGGCGGATGCCCAGATCCGACAGAATCTGCCCGCCCAGTCCGATGGCCCGCAAAATGCGCCCGCTGCGGGCCTGTGAGCCTTCCCGCGCGCGCAGTTCCTGGTGCAGAATCAGCCGGCCGGCATTCGATGCCAGTTCGCCGGCGGGCGTCGCCGCGCCGCCCGGCCCAAACGCCGCGGCCGGCGCGCGGTCAACTTCAAATCCCCGCGAGGTATTGTGCAGATACAGCACCACGCCGCAGCCTTCCTCGGCAATCATGCGCATGGATTGGTCCAGCGTCTCGCGGCATCGGCAATCGGCGGCAAACACGTCGCCCGCGGTGCACCGTGTATGCACGCGCACCAGCACCGGATGGTCGCAAGGCGGGCGAAGCTCAAACTGGCCGGGTGAATTCCCTTCCGCCAACACGCCTCCCACTGCCGGGCCCGCGTTAAAGGCAGCACAGTCCTTGCACAGGTCGCCGCGAATCAGGGCAATGTGGCTCTCGCCGCCATTCACCTCGCTCTCGTAAGCGATCATGCGGAACTCGCCGTAGCGCGTCTGGATGCGGCTTTCGCCCGCGCGCACAATGTAGCGCTCGTTGCGCAGCCGGTAGCGGATCAGCTCCGCCACAGTAAGAATCAGCAGTCCGTGTTCCCGGCAGAATGGAATCAGGTCCGGAATGCGTGCCATCTCTCCATCGTCGCGCATGATCTCGCAAATAACCCCGGCCGGATTGAGCCCTGCCAGCCGCGCCAGGTCCACCGATGCCTCGGTCTGTCCCGCTCTCACCAGCACCCCGCCCCTCCGCGCCCGCAGCGGAAACACATGGCCGGGCCGCGCCAGGTCGCTCGGGTTGGTCCGGGGATCGATGGCCGTTCGGATAGTGTGCGCCCGGTCCGCGGCGGAGATCCCCGTCGTCACCCCTTCCCGAGCCTCGATCGTCTCGGTAAACGCCGTCCCGAAACGCGAGGAATTCTGCTGGGTCATGGGAAACAGGCGCAGGTGATCGGCGCGCTCCTCGGTCAGGGTCAGGCAGATCAGCCCGCGCCCGTACCGCGCCATGAAGTTGATGGCCTCCGGCGTCACGTGTTCCGCGGCCAGGGTCAGGTCGCCCTCGTTCTCGCGGTCCTCGTCGTCCACCACCACCACCATCCGCCCCGCGCGGATCTCCTCCACCGCGCCGGGTACGTCGGTAAATGGGGCGTCGATGCTGCGCTGCGTCTGGGTCATGGCTGACCCCCTTATTCTCTCCTATGCCGGCAACAATCAGCAAAAACGCCCCCAGACAGCAAAAGCGCTGCCCGAAGGCAGCGCTTTTGTGAAGAGAACCAAGAAACGGCCTACAACGTCGATTCAATCTCAAATCCCCAGGCCTCGAGAAGCGCCTCAGGGATATACTTGGAATTTTTGTTGCGCCGCGCCCACTCCCGAAGACGGGTGGACCGGATGTACTGGTCCGGGGGCAGCTTGAACTCCTTCACAATCTGTTCGAAGGAGGTCACAGTGGGCACAACTGGGCCGATGGGCTCCGGTTTGCCCCAGTTAGGATTTCCACGACGCTTTGCCATTGGTTTTTTTGTCCTTAAGTGAGGATTGAGTGGTCCGCACATCCTTGGACCGGGGTGGGGAGCCCTGTCTGTCCAGAGGAATCAATACTGTTCTATTTTAAGGATTTTTTATTCAAAAATCAATAGAAAAATGCGTTTCTCACCTAAAAAAATATGGTCCCCGGATAAACCAGGGTAATTCGCCTATCTAGCTGTTTCAGCAAGGATTAGTCCCAAAAATCGCAACTTATTGTGTGCAAAATTGCTCACAAAACTGGCAACCAACCAGCCTCTGGTGACAGGATACTCCTATGACGACATCCTTGCGCTTCATTACTGTAAGTCTGCTGCTTGCCCTGGGCGGTCTCGCGCACTCTGGCGCCGTGGAAATGAAGATCAGCCGCGACGCCATCGAGCGAACCCTGAAGCAGCAGCTCTTCAGCGGCCCAAGCGGCCGGTATTACCTCAAGGGAAACCCGCAATCCCCCTGCTTCACCTATGCCGAGGACCCGAAACTCGCCTTTGTCCAGGACCGCATCGTGGTACGTGTCAAGACCCACGCCCGCCTCGGCGCGGCAGTCAGAGGAGCCTGCCTGGGATTGCCCGTCTCGGTTCCCGCCGAGGTCTCGCTGGCGCCCGACGCCGAAGGCGAGACCATCGGCTTTCGCGACGCGCGCCTGGACAAGGTTTCCGACCAGAAGGAGCTGAATTTCCTCCTCAATCCTTTCCTCAGCCGCCAGGTTCCCTCCAGCATGAAGGTGAATGCCGCCGACCTGCTCCGCAAGGCCCTCGAAGGCTCCACTGCGTCCTCCGGCTACAAGGTCACCCTCGACCGCCTGAAGATCCACTCCATTCTGATCGATGGCGAAAACCTGGTTGTGGACGTGGACGGGGATCTGAGCGTAAAGTGACTCCGGCGTCAGTCGAACCAACCGCGGGTGCCCGAGAACCTCGAAGTTGAGACCTGGGATGTAAAGCAATCGAGGAGCAAACCATGATCACACGTCGCGAATACCTGAAACAGGCAACGTTGGCAACCTGTGGCCTCGCCCTCACCAGCGCATTACCAGCCCAGCCCGCCGCCAATCCCGACACCCAGATCGGCGGCCGCCATTCCCTCAAGGCCCATGCCCACAAACACGGTTTGCTGGCCGGATGCGCTGTCGGCTCCGCCAACCTCCGCGACGACGCCTTCACCAGCGTCCTCGCCGAGCAGTACAGCCTCGTGGTGCCTGAGAACGCCATGAAGTTCGGTCCCCTTCAGCCCAAGCCCGGAAGCTACAACTTCGCCGATGCCGACGCCCTGGTGGCCTTTGCCCAGCAGCACAAAATCAAGGTCCGCGGCCACAACTTTGTCTGGCATGAGATGTTGCCGTCATGGTTCGCGGGCACGGCGACAAAAGAAAATGCAAAACAGATCATGACCGATCACATCCTCACCGTCGGCGGCAGGTACAAGGGAAAGATCCACAGTTGGGACGTCGTCAACGAGGCCATCAATCTCAGCGATGGCCGTCCCGACGCCTTGCGCAAGAGTCCCTGGCTTGAGCTGATCGGACCCGAATATCTCGAGATCGCCTTCCGCACCGCGCGCCAGGCAGACCCGAAAGCCAAACTCACCTACAACGAATACGGAATCGAAAACGAGAGCGACAGCAACGCCGCCAAGCGCGCCGCAACCCTCGCCTTGCTCAAGCACCTCAAGGCCGCCGGAGCCCCTCTCGATGCTCTGGGAATCCAGTCCCACATCTCCGCCGGCTCTTCGGCAACCTACGGCAAGGGATTGCAGGAGTTCATCGGCGCGGCTCAATCCATGGGCCTCGAGGTTTATCTCACCGAACTCGATGTGAATGAAGACGCCATCCAGCAAAATGACGTAGCCGTGCGCGACCGCATGATTGCCGATGTCTACAGGGATTATCTCGCCTGCGCTTTAGAGAGCAAGGCCGTCAAGGCCGTACTCACCTGGGGAATGACGGATCGGTATACCTGGCTCAACGGAATCAGGAGCCACAGAGAGAAGCAGCCCAACCGCCCGCAACGCCCGCTGCCCTTCGATCCCGATTACAAACCCACCCTCGCGTTTTTCGCCATGCGTGACGCCTTCGACCACGCTCCCCACCGCTAGGACCCGCGAAGAGGGGAACCCTGTGCGGATGACCACTGCAAGCTGACTCGCTAACCCGCTCACCCCGCGTGAGCGCTCTAACTCGCTGCATTTATTCCACCTCCCGCTCCCCCATTTGGATCGCTCAACTCGCAGAGCAACCCGCCCCCTCCCACTGGTCTGACCACTGAAGCGCCCTCGGAAAACTCCCTCCACCCGCAATGATAAAATTGACCTTTTGGAGAGCGTATGCCGGATGCAGTGTGTGATATTGGCCTGATCGGCCTTGCCGTCATGGGACAGAACCTCGTCCTCAACATGAACGACCACGGATTCAAGGTTGCCGTCTTCAACCGCACCGTCTCCAAGGTTGACGACTTCCTTGCCAACGAGGCAAAAGGAACCCAGGTTGTCGGCGCCCATTCCGTCGAGGAGCTGGCCGGCCTGCTCAAGCGCCCGCGCCGCATCATGCTCATGGTCAAGGCCGGCGATACTGTCGACCAGATGATCGACCACGTGTTGCCGTACCTCGAAGCCGGCGACATCATCATCGACGGCGGCAACTCGCTCTATACTGACTCCAATCGCCGCACCAAGGCTCTGGCCGCCAAGGGCATCCTGTTCATCGGCACCGGCGTCTCCGGCGGAGAAGAGGGCGCGCGCCGCGGTCCCTCCATCATGCCCGGCGGCAATCCCGCCGCCTGGCCCCACGTCAAGCAGATCTTCCAGGCCATCGCCGCCAAGGTCGAGGACGGAACCCCCTGCTGCGATTGGGTGGGCGAGGACGGCGCAGGCCATTTCGTCAAGATGGTCCACAACGGCATCGAGTATGGCGACATGCAGCTGATCTGCGAAGCCTACGATCTGCTCCAGCGCGGACTTGGGCTCACCGCCGATGAGCTGCACGATGTCTTCGCCGAATGGAACAAGGGCGAACTGGACAGCTACCTCATCGAAATATCACGAGACATCTTTGCCAAGAAGGATGAAGACGGCCAGCCCCTCGTCGACAAGATTCTCGACACCGCGGGCCAGAAGGGCACCGGCAAATGGACGGTAATCAGCGCCCTCGATACTGGCCAACCCGTCACTCTCATCGGCGAGTCGGTCTTCGCGCGCTGCCTGTCGGCGCTCAAGGATGAGCGTGTCGCCGCGTCCAGCGTCCTCAAGGGACCCAAGTCGAAGGCTTCCGTGGGCGACCGCGCGGCATTCATTGAGAATGTGCGCCGCGCGCTCTACTGCTCCAAGATCATCTCCTACGCGCAGGGCTACATGCTGCTCAAGGCCGCCGCCAAGGAGAATGGCTGGAACCTGAACATGGGCGGCATCGCCCTCATGTGGCGCGGCGGATGCATCATTCGCAGCAAGTTCCTGGGCAATATCAAAGCCGCCTTCGACAAGAAGAAGAGGCTCGAAAACCTGCTCCTCGACAAGTTCTTCTCGCGCGCGGTCAACAAGTACCAGTCGTCGTGGCGCAAGGCGGTCATTCACGCGGTCAAGCTGGGCGTGCCCACTCCGGCGTTTTCCACCGCGCTCGCCTTCTTCGACGGCTACCGGGCCGGCCGCCTGCCCGCAAATCTGCTCCAGGCCCAGCGCGACTACTTCGGCGCCCATACCTACGAGCGCGTCGACCAGCCCCGCGGCCAGTTCTTCCACACCAACTGGACCGGCCACGGCGGCCGCGTCTCCTCCACCACCTACACCGTCTAGCTCGTCACGGAATCCGAAAAGGCCAGGCCCCCGCATATCGGGAACCTGGCCTTTCGTGCCCATACCCATCTCTCTGTCATCCGGCCTTAAGAGTTAATTGAAAGAATCTGTCATCCTGAGCGACCGTACGCTGAGCGCAGCGAAGTGGTAGGGAGTCGAAGGATCTGCGGTTGCCTTTCCTCGCGGGGGGGAGGCCCACATCTCAATGATCCCTCATGCGTTTTGGGCGCCCCAGGTCTCGACTTTGAGACCCGGGAAAGTATTGAACGATACGCGCCAGTTCTGAGTCAGTCCCCACCGACCCTTTCAGGCCGCCGAGTGACGAACCTTCGCCATCCCCCATCGCCCGCTGACTTGCTGACTCGCTAACCCCGCTCGAGCGGGGGCTGACTCGCTGAATTTGGCCCCCACTCATGTTCACGCCACTACGGCCGGGTGCCCCATCCTTTCCGCAGCTCTCATCGCGGAAAGCGTGGGATACCACAAATCTCCACTGACCAACTTCAGACCGATCGGAACCCTACGGCTCCTTGATCTTGGCCACCAGAGACGTGTAAACCGTCCCCGGCGGAATCAGCAACTGGTGCGGCACGCCCGCCGGAACAATGACCACATCCCCCACGCCAAGCGTCTGCGATGTTCCGTTCTGCACGCTGCTGCCCCTGATCTCCCCATTGGCGCCCGGCTTGGGATCCACAAGCGACCCGCCCGTAACCAGGGTCGCGCTTCCCTGCTCCACGATCATCAGGTCGTCAAAGTGCTGGTGCAGTTCTCCCACCCCGTTAGCCGTACGCACTGAGAGCATCAGACCCAGATTCCCGTAACTCGCCACGATCGCGCCCGCGCTCCCGGTGGGCTTCGCCTGCGAAACCAAATCGGCCGCCTGCGCCTTGATATCCTGCGCCGGAATCACCAGCGCCTTGTCTCCGCTCAGCGTCGCCGCCGGAGCACCCAGCGCCAGCGCCGCCACCATCGCCATCGCAATCTTCATCGCACCCCTCCTTTTGTCACAGCATTCCCCTGCCGGGGGTGGCTATTCCCTAGTCTACCGTCTCCGAAATGACTATACAGGCAGTGTCTGTTTCGCTCGCTGGATTTTGCGCAGGATGTCCTCGCCTTTGGCGTTCCAGGTGTAGCGTGTCGGGTTGGCGTTGCGTTCGGCCAGATAAGCCAGAATCTGATCGCATAGATCCTTCACGTGCCGGAAGCTGCCTTCGCGCACCACATCCTCGGTAATGTCGCGAAAGAACCGTTCCACGAGATTCATCCACGAGGCCGACGTGGGTGTGAAGTGCAGATGGAAGCGCGGATGCTTGGCCAGCCATGCCCGCACCTCCGGGTGCTTGTGGGTGGCGTAATTGTCCACGATCAGATGCAGATCCAGGCCCTTGGGGGTCTGGCGGTCGATCCTCTTCAAGAAGCGCAGCCACTCTTGATGCCGGTGCTGACCGGCCAACATGGAAACTATCTTTCCTTCCAGATAGTTTAGGGCGGCGAACAGCGTCACTGTCCCATGACGAATGTAGTCGTGGGTGGCGGTGCGGATATGGCCTATGCCCAGCGGCAGTGCAGGCTGGGTCCGCTCCAGAGCCTGGCATTGGCTCTTCTCGTCGCAACACAACACCAGCGCCTTGTCAGGAGGATTCAGGTACAGGCCGATAACATCCCAGAATTTCTCCTCGAACCTGGCATCGTTGGAGATTTTGAATGTCCGCGTCAAGTGCGGCTGGATGTCGTTGCTGGACCAAATCCGCTGTACCGTGCTCGGAGATACCTTTTGCGCCCTGGCCATCGACCGGCAACTCCAGCGCGTCCGGTTGGCTGGCGGCTGCACAGCCCCCGTTAGGATGGCTTCTTTTACCTTGCTCTCCAGAATCGGCTTGCGTCCCCGTCCCGGCGCGTCCTCCAGCCCCGCCAGGCCCCGCTCGCGAAAACGTTGGCGCCACAAGCGCACCGTGTGACGATTCACCCCCAATTGCCGCGCCACGGCCAAATCCGGCTCACCGGCCGCCGACATAAGCACAATCCGGGCTCGCAAAACATTCCGTTGTTCCGAGGTCTTCATGCGAACCGTACGTTCCAACGCCTTCCGATCCGGCTCGCTCAGCACAATTTCGGGAAAGGTGGGCTCCATGCCCTACAATCTATCATATCGTCCCTTATTAGTCTAGACATTTAAGAGACACAACACTAGTCTCTGATCTCTGTTCTCTGATCTCTAACGACAATGCACCATTCCCTGTGCACTTTTCCCCCGTTCACTGTTCAGAAAACCTCCGAAAACCTCCCGTAAACCTCCCGAAAACCCCCAATTAACCTCAATAAACCCCCCTTTTCGAGGTTTTCAGGCTAGTTCTCAGCAACCCTTTCCTCTGAAACGGAAAATTCTCAGCAGCCAAATCGCCCGTTTCGCAACCCTGTAGAGTTAAGTCCTCAAAAAAGTGCAACCACTTAGGCGAACCTTTAGCCCTGTTTCGCAACCCTTTAAGCCAACCGTTAACGTTTACGGCGCTGCTCAAAAGCGGCCATTTCATCCCTGCTTTTCCGGCAATTCTCGTTACCGCAGGCTCTGAACCGGCGCCGGATCCATGTCCGCGTAATCCTGATTCTCGCCCCCCATGCCCCAGCAGAAACTGTAAGCCCGCGTGCCCACACCCGCATGAATCGACCATCCGGGCGATACCGCAATCTCCTTGTCCGCCATCACTATGTGCCGCGTCTCCTCCGGCGGTCCCATCAAATGAAACACCCGCGCATCCTCCGCCACATTGAAGTACATATAGATCTCGGAGCGCCGCATATGCGTGTGCGGCGGCATCGTGTTCCACGAGCTGCCCGCATGCAAATGAGTTACACCCATGACTAACTGGCAGCTCCTCGCGCCGTCCAGGTGAATGTATTTGCAAATGGTGCGGTGGTTGATGGTTTCAGCGGCTCCGATCGTGGTCGGGTTAGCTTCTTCCTTGCGCACCAATGTAACTGGATAGTTAGCGTGAGCCGGATAACTCAGCAGATAGAAAACCGCCGGCGCAGCTTTGTCTTTCGATTCAAAACTGACCTCGGCATTGCCGCGGCCGACATAGATAACATCGAGATTTTCGAGATCGTAACTCTTCCCCTCGACGCGAACTCTGCCGCTGCCTCCGATATTCAAAACTCCCAGCTCGCGGCGCTCGGTAAAATAAGTTGCCCGCAACTCCGGATACGTGGGCAATGCTATCGCGCCCTCTGTTGGCGCGGCCATTCCCACCACCGAGCGATCGAGATCCACGTAATTCAGATGTATCTTGCCCGGCTCACAAAGGCCCTTGAGCAAAAAAGTCTCGCGAATTTCCTCCGTCGTCATGCGCGGATAGCGCACCGGATCAGCCATCAATACCGTCTTCATCGTTCCTCCCGTCCACTTTCATCTTCCCAAACTTCGCCATTATTGAGGCGGCTCTCGACTTATCCCCGTTTTCCACCTGTCAAATCTACCGCACAATTACCATTCTACTGCGTGCGGGGCCTGGCGAGTTGCAGCGTTCCCCTTTCCGATCGGCACCGCAAAAAGCAGCATTCGTTGGCCATAACGCCCCGATCAAGAGGACTGGCCACCTGCAGCATTCCCGTAATCCTGAACCTGTGTCAGCGTGGAACCTGCTTGAGAAGCCAGCGAACCAGCTCCACGCCGCCTGCGTAGTTGTCGTACATCGCGGGCAGCTTCCGTCCGTCGGTGTACTCGTTGTAGAGCCACGGATCTACGAACGCGTAGACGGTTCCCTTACCGTACTTCGCCGTGGCCATGAAAATGTCGTCCCCTTCTTTAAGCGCCGGAACAGCCGGAAACTTCACCGAAATCGTGCAGACATCCTTCACGTAAAGAGTGTGCGGATGGTGAAAGATGGGACCGCTGCCGTCAATCACGATCTTCCCCTGCTCCCAATTCGTGCCGATCACATGTTTGCGCAGCAAGCTGTTGAAGTGGATGCCGAACTTCTCCGAGATAACATTGAAGTGATCAAGGTCGGCAAAGGAAGTGTCGTTTTCCATGATTGCGAGCACGCCCCCGGCCTTCACCCACTTCGCAATCTGGGTTGCGTCTTCCGGCGCCGCATAATGCGGGTGCGGGTTCTTGTCCTGATTGTCAGGTGACGCGATAACGTAGACCTGCGCCTTGCGGAGATTCGCAAATGTGGGCTCCGCGTCCAGTTCCCTGGTCTCCGCGCCGAAGTTGCGAAAGATGTGGCCGAACAATGAGTAGCCCGCGTCGCCCTGAAAGTCCCACTTATAGTGGAAATAGACCTGCCGGCCAAATGCGTCGAGGTGCTGTTGCGAGTTGAACCAGCCGTCCACCAGCACCGTATCCCCGCGGCCCAGCTTCGCATTCTGAGCGTTCTCCATCTCGCTGCTTGCCAGCAGAAATGCGCCCACTCCCTTGGGGTCGTCGCTAACTACTTTTTCACCGATGTAATAGGCATAACTCCCGTCCCTGTATGGATCGCCCCCTAACCCGCCAACCTTTACCGTTCCGGTGAGCGACACATCGCCGCTTGCGCCAGTCTTGATGAAGTGAGTGAGTATGCCATGATAACCGCGCTCGGCATTCAAAAGATAACGCTCGGGCAGATATCCCCGCCGCACCCCTTTTGCCAGCGCGTACACTAACATGCACGACGCGGACGATTCCAGGTAGTTACCCTTCGCTCCAGCTTTGTCGAGCACCTGGTACCAGAGCCCATTGGACGCATCCTGATAACGCGCTATCGCAGCGGCGTCCCGCTTCAGAAAGGCAATCAGTTGTTTCTTCCCGGGATCGCCGTCGGGATAATACTCGAGCGTGTCGACCAGCGCCATCATGTACCAGCCCATGCCCCTGGCCCAGAACTGCGGCGAGTCGCCGGTCTTTTTGTCAGCCCAGCGCTCCTGCTTCGACTCATCCCATCCGTGGTAAAGCAAGCCGGTCCCTGCATCGCGCGCGTGCTCTTCAATCAAAGTAAATTGATGGGTAATGTCGCTGAACGCTTCGGAATGGTGAGAGATGGACGCATACTCTGCGTAAAAAGGTTCCGCCATATACAGCCCATCCAGCCACATCTGATTCGGATACCGTTGCTTGTGCCAGAATCCGCCGGAGGGAGTGCGCGGCTGATGAACAAGCTGCTCATAAAGCAGCATCGCAGCGGTAAGATAGCGCTTGTTCTGCGTCACACCGTACAACAGCAGAAGCTGGCGCCCCAGTAAAATGCTGTCGAGCTGATTCTCGTCTGCGTTGAACGTGGGAATGGAACCATCGGGAGCGACAAACTGATCGACCGAGCTCTCGATGTAGTTGAAGTAGCGCCGGTCGGCGGTATTCAACCACACTGAATCCACGCCCTCCAGCAGCGTGCCAAGCTCGTAGTTCCAGGTCCAGCGAGCGCCGACAGGCGCAAAACGCCCATCCGGCCAGCGCTCCATCGCCGCATTGGCCGCACGTTGCGACCAGGGCAACTCATTTTTGTTTACTGCGGCAAATGCGCTGCCCGCTGTTGCGGTGAGCACCATTACCCAGACAAGAGTGCGAAAGCTTTTCATGTGGACTCCGGCTGTTTCTGGGCACATGTTTCATCGCGCCCCAGGGCGCGCTTGGTCGCCGCGCCGAACCAACTATACCCACTACGGCGTCTCCCGGACAACAGGAACGAATCCAACTCAGTGCGTCGCGCCCGCACTCCTGGCTGCAATCCAGCCGTTCAGCCGCAGCCAGTTCTCCAGCAATTCCGGCCATGCAGAGAGCGTGGCATAACCTTGCCCTAATGCGGAGCCATGTGGTCCTTCTTGGAAGATATGCATCTCGGCCGGAACGCCGGCGCGAACCAGCGCCGTATAAAACACCACGCTGCTCAGCACCGGAACCGACTGGTCCGGCGTGGTCGCATAGAGGAAGTAAGGCGGCGTCCGCGCCGTCACATGTTTATCCGGAGACATGTCGTCGATAAGCTCAGGCGCGATGTGATCGCCCAGCAGAGTGGTCAGCGCGCCTGTCCGGGCCACGCCCGCTTGCAGCGTAAGGGCGCCATAAGAGCTGATCACAAAGTCGGGACGGTCACTTACCCTGTCGATCGGATCCGCGGCTTGCGCGTCTCCATCGTCAAAGTGCGTGCCCACGATTCCCACTAGGTGTCCGCCCGCTGAGAAGCCCCACATGCCGATTCGGTCGGGATCAATGTCGAATTGCTGCGCGTGACTGCGCACCCAGCGTACCGACCTGTAGCCGTCCAGGATGGGCGCGGGATAGTGATAGCGCGGAGACAAGCGGTAAGTCAGAACCAAGGCCGTGATCCCGCGCAGATTCAGCCACTCGGCAATGCGGGTTCCTTCTCTCTCGTAGGCCAGGTGAGTGTAGCCGCCCCCGGGACACACAACCACCGCCGTGTGTGGCCCCGGCCCGGAAGCGCCGAAGATCTCCAGATGCGGCTTGTCCTGCTCTTCCGTGCCCACTGCCCCCGGTGCTCCGCCGGGCCAGAGATACTCTATCTGTCCATGCGGCAGGGCTATATCGGCGGGAGCTGTCGTCACGGCAGCCGAAGGACTCGCTGTTGAGCTTTGCGCCACGGCAGACGGCAGCAATCCGATCGCAGCAACAGCAAAAAGAAGCAACAGCTTCCCAGCCGGCCGCGAGAACCAGACAATATCAAGGAGAAAACAAGGCCTAAGATTTGGCAGCTTTGAGACAATCATAAAGCGCTCCTCGAGAAGAATTGAATCCAAAACGTTGGAGGGGCTGGTTTCCCAGCCCCTCCGGTTCTATCACTTAAGGGTTTATGTTTACCAACTGATGCGCAAGGCGCCCTGGACATCGCGCGGGTAGTTGGACACGCCGGTGATTGTGCCAAACGAAGCAGGCGTGGAAGACACCGAGGCGCTCGGAGCGGGGTACACCACGTGGTTGGCTATATTCGTCATGTCGAGCTCAAACGCAAGCTTCCATTCGCGATAGATCGGGAAGGTCCGTCTGAGCGCCAGGTCCGCATCCATGTAGCGCTGGGCCCAGCTGTTTAGAGCCGCGGTGCGAGGTGCGTTGCCGGGAACATACAGAGCAGGGCCGTTGCAGATATTGTAGGCCTGTCCCGTATAGGTCTGGTAGGCGCCTGTTCCAGTTGCCGCGCATGTGCCGGCGATATTCACCGTGAATGCCGCCGGGTTGATGTACTGTTGGAGCCCGATATAGTTGGACGAGCTCGGATCCCAGTTCACTTTAGTGCCAGTTGAGGTCTTGCCATACGTGTACTGGCGTCCAGCCTGGCCGGAGACAACGTTGGGCATGCAGGTGTTCAAAATCGAGCTGCCGCCGCAACCGCTGCCCGTGACCAGCACCGGGAGACCTGAGTGGGCCAGCCCGATGCCGGAGATGGTCCAGTCGCTTGCAACTTCCCGGTACAACCAGTTGTCCCCCCACATATGACCGCGCCCAAGGGGCAACTGATACACAACGGTCGAGGTAATGTTCTGCGGTTGGGACGCGGTGGAAAGCGCGCGATCGAGACGAGTGTTGTCATATACGCGGAAGGTCCCGAGATCGTCGATCGACTTCGAGTAGGTGTAGTTGAACATCCAGTTCAGGCCATGCGACGGCCGTTGCCGGACGGAGATTTCGAGGGCATTCCAGTTCTCATTCCCCACAAAGCTGGTGGTATCGCTTACCGCGCTGTATTGCGGGAAGTTCAGATAGTACTGATACACCGCGTTGCCGTCGTAAAAGTTGGCGGCGCTGGCAAAAGGATTTGGCGGAGTGAAACCGTCTGTCTGCGCCATAGCCAGGTAGGCTGTCTCTAAGGACTGAGTGCTGCTCTTTTGCGTCAGAACCGGATAGAGGCAGGTAGCGCCGCTGCACGGGGCCTGCGTCGACCCTCCGCTGGAGGTCAGAGTGTATCCGGCCAACGCAGCTATGGACTCGGGAAGTTTGTTGTTCCTCGTGTACATGGCATTGGAGACCGAGAGGAAGTGACCCTCGCTGCCTACGTAGCTGACAGAGACGGTCATGTCCCTGGTGATCTGGCGTTCGACGCCGAAGGTCCAGTTCAGGTACTCCGGGGTGCGCGAGCCGAGGTAAGGATCGAAGTACGTGATGGTTGCATTATTTGCATTCTTCAGCGTGGCCGTTTCCACTGCGCCAAACTCTGCCATGGTGGCTCCAGAGGGCAGAACGGATGAGGGAGGAGCTATCGATCCCGTCCAACCGCAGAGCGTGAATCCATCCTGGGCGACCCCGTTCTTGCATTGGGTGCCGTCCCAGTAGAAGGACGGAGCGTTGCTGAGGCCGCCGGCAGCCGATGCCGATGGGGCGAGACCCGTAGACGAAGGCGTACCGGATTGGCTTCCACTGGTCCAGTCTCCACGCGCAAAATTCAGCCCGTAGCTGGCGCGAATCACGGTCTTGGAATTGACAGCATAGGCCACCCCAAGACGTGGCGCAAGGTTCTTGTACCAGGCCGAGGCCGGGTTGTGCACGCCGGAATAGTAGTTGCCCGTTCCGCTGCCCGCAAACTCGAGTGTGCCCAGGTTGCCGGAGTTGGTATTGGCACCGATCGGGTTCAGCCAGGTGAACAGGTCGTGAGTTTCATGGATCGACGGGAAGATGTCCCAGCGCATGCCTATATTCATGGTCAGCTTGGAGGTTACCTTGTAGTCGTCCTGTCCCCAGAATGACGGGTCCAGCCACCGCGATCCGAATCCAGGCAGACCCACCGAAACCGAACTGGAACTGACGGCGCCCAGCATGTAACTGGCATACGATGAGCCGGTGGTAAGAGCGGAGCCCGTGGATGAGTAGCCTTCAGTTTGAGCGGCAGCGAAGGTGTAGGTCATCGGTGAGGAATAGGTCAGGTTCTTGATGTAGTTGAACTGCACCTCAACCACCTGCCCGCCGACCGTCACGCTATGCCTGCCATGCTGCCATTGCACGTTGTCCGCCGCCGTGTAGGTGTTGTTGACCTTTTGGTTCTCGTCATAGTTGGCCTCGGTAGTCGGGGCATCGGCGCCGCCGCTGAATGCGATGCCGGGAAAGTAGCTCGCCTGGCCCACGGGCGTGTTCAGCAGGCCGGTTTGGCTGGCGGCGTACTGTGGAGAATCCGAGGGAGTGACGGAAAGGCTCTTGTAGCGCCCATATGCAACGGAAGCTTGATTCACCAGATGAGCATTGATGGTCCAGGTATCCTTCAGGATGTCGACGTTGGTCTTCGGCGTATAGGACTGGGAGCTGTTGAAGGGCGGTCCAAGTGCATTCGCCGCGCCGGAAGCATTGGGCCCGGTGCTGGCCTGACGGCCGAAGGCGATGATAAGGCTGATCTGGTTCTTGTCACTTTGGTCGAAGTCCAGGCGGCCGGACTGGTACCAGTTGGACAGTCCGCTGTTATAGCCGGTAACGATGTTGTTGGAATATAAGGCCTGATTGGTAATTGCCTCATAGGGCAGCATGTATTTGTTGATGTACGCCGCGGCAGCCGAAATGCGGGCGGCCGGAATTTGATCGTTTGAAAACACGGTGCGTTGGCAATTGGCGCCGCTGCAATTTGGCACCGTCTGTGTTCCCGGATCGTAGATGTCGTAGCAGTAATTGGAAGTCGATCCGATTTGGCAACCCGCCTTTCCGTTGTACACGGCATATCCGCTGTAATCAGCGTATCCCAGAGCCGCTCCAGTCGCCGAATAGCCCAGCATGGGCGCCGTCGGAATGGTCTGCAGCTTGGGGCTCGGACCATTCTGATTGCGATATTGGCCGTAGTTGTAGAACATGAACAGCTTGTTCTTGATGATGGGTCCGCTTATCGCCATGCCGACCTCATTCATGATTTCCTTTGACTTGATGCCGCCAAGCGCACACCAGCTGGTCGACGCCGATAACGCGGCACTGCTGCAAACGCCGCCTGTGGGCACGGGAGCACCTGTCAAGGTAGGAGTCTTGGCGTTGGGCTTCCATGCATCAAGCTCGGTGTTGCGGATGTACTCATAGATGGAGCCGTGGATCTGGTTGGTGCCCTGCTTGATGGAGTAGTTTTGAACGCCCTGGCCCGCATACTGGGTGGAAAAGCCGAACGTCTGCACCTGGAACTGGTCGATGGCGTCCACGCCGAAGGCCGTCCACATGAAACGCGGGTCGCCGATTCCGTCGGCCTCGGGCAGATTCACGCCGTCGATGTAGATCTCCGAGGTGCCGCCGTTGGGGTTGCCGCCGTTCACGGCGCCCGAAGCTGAGGTTGGGTTGCTGGTGCTGGACGCGGCATAGGTGTTCTGTACGCCCGGCATCAGGTAGGCAAAGTCGGTGGCGCGGCGCTGATCGGCGTTGCCGCTGGCGCCCATCAGAAGCGGAAGGCTGGAGTACATCTGGTTGTCCATCACCGCGCCAATCGTGGCATCGGTGGTTTCCAGCACGGGGGGCGCGGAGGTCACGGTGACCGTCTGGCTGGTCGCTCCAACGGCAAGCTTGATATTGACCGCGACGGTTGTTAGAGCGTCGACTGTAACGTTCTCCTGCACGAACTTCTCGAAGCCCGGGGCCGTCACTATAACGGTGTATACGCCGGGCGTCAGTGGCGTAATGTTGTAGTCGCCGGCCCCAGTCGAACTGCGGACCGTCTTCACGTTCGTGTCAACCGCGATTGCGGTAACGGTTGCATTCGGAATCACTGCGCCCGACGCGTCGGTTACCGTGCCGGAGATAGCTCCCGTGCCGGCCATCTGCGCTCTGGCGCCGAACGGCGTCATCATAATGGTCACGGCCACAATCACCAGCCATGCCCATCCCCACAATTTCAGGAAAGCGTTTGCCTTCTCGTTCGGCTCAGCTTTTGAGCACAATTGTCCTGCTAAGTCCAATTCCATCATTGTTGCCTCCATTAAGTTGAAATCTCATTTTACAACGTGGCTTTCTTGATCGACTTGATTGGCGATTCAAGCTGTTGTGGTCTGACCACATTTTAGAGCGCGTCCAGTTTCGTACACCGGGTCTTCAATTGTCAATACACATAATGAGTCAAAAATCGATTTGCTTGGCTCTTTCGCCAGAATACAAATATCGGAGGCCCTGAATAGGACAGTGCAACTATCCCGGCACTCCCATGGTCAGACCTTACCCGTCGGCTGGCAACCGCGTCCTGAACCTGAACTTACCACCCAAATGTTAATTGGAGAACATTTTCACTGCGGGATATCCTGCCCGCTATCCTGGCGCTCGCCGGAAGTGGAACTCCAGGAAAACGAATACTCGCAGGCGCCTAATACAGTCCGCGCCATTCCGGCGCATCCTGTCCATCCTGACCCTTCATTGCCTGCCCGCGCCCACCGCCGCCTTCCGGTCCTGAGGCCGTTCCATGCCCTGTGAGGTTTGAGCCATGCGCAGGTGCTGCTCCATCAACTTGCGTGCCTCCAGCGGCTTGCGAGCCCGAATCGCGCGGTAGATCTCGCGGTGCATCTCCGCGGATTCCCGCATGTCGATGGATCGCTCCACGGTCTTGCGGCGCTTGTCGTAGAGTGCCGACGTGATGGTTTCTATTACCGCCGCCAGAATCGGATTGCCGGAGGCCTGTGAAACGATGCGGTGAAAAAGGAGGTCGTGAATCAGAAAATCCGCGGGGCTCTCCATGGCCGCGAACATTTCGGCTACCTCCTCGGCCAGCGCGGTGTAGTGTTCATCTTTGCCGCGTTCGGCGGCAAGCGCCGCAATGTTGCTTTCAAGCAGGATCCGGGCCTCAAACATCTGCCATGTCTGAAAGCCGTGCAGTGCGCCCATCAGGCCCAGCGATGCCTTGCCGAACTCCGGCGGACCGTCGGCAACAAAAGTTCCCACACCGTGACGGACTTTCATCACCCCCATGGCCGCCAGGTACCCGATACCGGTACGAAGGCTGGCCCGGCTGATCTTGAGGGTGCGGGCAAACTCGCGTTCCGGAGGGATCTTGTCGCCAGGTTGCAACGTGCCGTTCTCGATGAGGGAGCGGATGTGGTTAACCACCTGCATGGTGCGGTGGGTATTGGGTTCGTCTTGCTTTATCCGCGCCATAAATCTCAACCACCTTCCTCAGATTAAGTAAACCTATACAAAATGAGCTTATCATCGCAAGCGTTCATCGGACCTGGAATCTTCGCCTCTCGAAAAAACACATGCCGTCGGCATGAATGTGTATACTTCTGGTCTGACCTCCATGCAGGCCAGATCGTACCACCATTTAGCCAGGAGGTAAAATAACAGTCATGCTGCTCCACGAAGACCGTCTGTTTCCAGCCGAATCCAGCGCCCTCAAAATTGCCAGAGCACTGTATGCGCAGGTAAGAAATCTGCCCATCATTAGCCCCCATGGACATACCCAAGCCTCCTGGTTCGCTTTGAACGGGCCATTCCCTGACCCGGCAACTCTGTTTGTGCAGCCCGACCACTACGTCTTCCGTATGCTCTACAGCCAGGGCGTCTCCATGGACGACCTGGGAATCGGACAGCCGGAGATCAAAGACCCGCGCAAGGTCTGGCGCATCTTCGCCAGCCATTACTACCTGTTTCGCGGCACTCCCACGCGCATCTGGCTGGACTTCGCCTTCCAGCAGCTCTTTGGCTTCGAACAGCGGCTGTCAGAAAAGACCGCCGACCTTTATTTCGACACGATCTCCGAGAAGCTGCGCACCCCTGAGTTCCTGCCCCGCGCCCTTTATGAGCGCTTCAATATTGAAGTTCTGTCCACCACCGATTCACCCACTGACCCTCTCAACGATCACAAGGCGATTCGCGCTTCGGGCTGGAAGGCAAGAATTCTGCCCGCCTTCCGTCCCGACTCGGTAGTCGATCCGGAGTTCGCGGGGTTTGCGGGCCTTATCGCAAAGCTCGGCGAGCAGACCGGCGAGGACACCTCCACCTGGACTGGCTACCTGAATGCGCTGCGCAAGGCGCGGGCCCGTTTCCGCGAACTCGGCTGCACCTCCACCGACCACGGGCATCCCACTGCCCAGACCGCTGACCTTCCCACCACTGAGGCGGCGGCGCTTTTCTCCCAGGTGCTCTCAGGCAAGGCCGATGCTCAGAAGCAGGAACTGTTCCGCGCCCAGATGCTTACCGAGATGGCGCAGATGAGCCTGGAGGACGGCCTGGTCATGCAGATTCACCCGGGGAGCGTGCGCAACCACAATCGCAAAATCTATGAGAAGTATGGCCGCGACATGGGCGCCGACATTCCCGGGCCCACCGATTACGTTCACGCCCTTCGTCCCTTGCTGGACCGCTTCGGCAACGAGAGCAAGCTGACCATTATTCTCTTCATGCTCGACGAGTCGACCATCAGCCGCGAACTGGCTCCCCTGGCAGGCCACTATCCGTGCTTGCGCCTTGGACCCCCGTGGTGGTTTCATGACAGTCCTGAGGGAATGATGCGTTTCCGCCAGCAGGCAACGGAAACGGCAGGCTTCTACAATACCGTAGGCTTCAACGACGACACCAGGGCGTTTCTTTCCATTCCGGCGAGGCACGACGTGGCACGGCGCATAGACTGCGCTTTCCTTGCCAATCTCGTCGCCCAACACCGCCTGGATGAAGACGAAGCGTTTGAAGTGGCGCACGATTTGACCTACGGTCTGGTCAAGAAGGCATATCGGCTCTAAGGGAGAAGAATAAATGGATGACAAGACGGTTGCCGTCACCCTGACCGAGAAAGAAACATCTCTCGGCGCGCGGATCGGAAACGTGCGCTGGACAATCTGCGCCATGCTCTTCGTCGCCACAACAATCAACTACATGGACCGCTCGGTCATCGGCCTCGTCAAGCCTACCCTCATGCTGAGCGCTGCCAATCACGGCATCGGCATGACCGACTCCGACTTCGGCCACGTCACAGCCGCTTTTATGGTCGCGTATGCGCTCGGCCTGCTGGTCGCAGGGCGCTTCGTAGACAAGGTCGGAACGCGCATCGGCTATATGGTCATCATGGCCGTCTGGAGTCTCTCCGCCATGGGCCACGCGCTGGCCAACTCGGTGCTCCAGTTCGGCATTGCTCGCGCCTGTCTTGGGGTGGGCGAATCCGGCAACTTCCCCGCCGCCAACAAAACCGTGGCCGAGTGGTTTCCGCAGAGCGAGCGCTCGCTGGCCACTGGCATCTTCAACTCCGGCGCCAACGTGGGCGCTATCCTGGCCCCAGCCATCGTGCCCTGGGTGATGATTCACCTCGGTTGGCACTATGCCTTTCTGATCACCGGCCTTTTCAGCGTCACCTGGATTCTGTTGTGGTTCATCAAATACCACAAGCCCGCCGAGCATCCCACGCTTACCCGCGCCGAACTGGCCTACATCAACCAGGGAACAACCGAGCAGGTGGGACGCCCAACGCCCTGGGCCAAATTGTGGGGAGTTCGCCAGACCTGGGCGTATGCCGTCCCCAAATTCCTTACCGATCCCATCTGGTGGTTCTATCTGTTCTGGATCCCCTCTTACTTCAGCGATAAGTTTCATCTCGACATTGCGCATCTGGGGCTGCCTCCGATTATCGTCTACAGCGCTTCGACTGTTGGCAGCGTCGGCGGAGGCTGGCTACCCGCGCCCTTCATGCGTTTGGGGCTTTCGGCACAGCGCGCGCGGCTGGCGGCCATGCTTTTCTGCGCCTGCATTGTAGTTCCCGTTTTTCTGATCAACTACACCAACTCCGAATGGGTCGCTATCGGATTGCTTAGTCTGGCGACCGCCGCGCACCAGGGATTCTCGGCCAATCTCCTCACAACTCCGTCCGACATGTTTCCGCGCAGTGCAGTGGGTTCTGTCTCAGGCATCGGCGGCATGGCCGGAGCGGTCGGCGGCGCACTGCTGATGGTCTACGCGGGCAACATTGTGCAGTTTACGGGCAGCTATGCCTCCCTCTTCGTCCTGGCCGCCAGTGTTTATCTCATCTCGATGCTCATCATGGTCATGTTCGCCCCCGGATTGAAGAAAGCGGAGTCTGTCATATGAGTCTCTACTGTGCAATTGGAAGTGTCGATACCGATCTGTCTCCGCAACAGTTGAACGATCTGCTTGTTGAAAGCCTCGCCAAACTCGGCGAGCGGAAGAGTGTCCTCGCCGTGCCCCCCGATCAGAGCCGCGAGCACTCCCGCGCCGGCGATATCACCGGTGATGTCTTTAAGCATTACGGTGACCGCCTCAAGGCCGTTCTTCCCGCCATCGGCACGCATACGCCCATGCGGCCCGACCAGATCGCGCACATGTTTCCGGCCGTGCCCCAGAATCTGTTCAAGGTTCACAACTGGCGCACCGACGTCGAGACTCTCGGCGAAGTTCCCGCCGAGTTCATTCGCGAACAGTCTGAAGGCAAGCTGGACTACGCCTGGCCAGCTCAGGTTAACCGTCTCATCTCCCAGGGCGGATTCGACCTGATCCTCTCCATCGGCCAGGTCGTGCCCCACGAAGTCATCGGCATGGCCAATTTCACCAAGAACATCCTCATCGGCGCCGGAGGCCGCGAGGGAATCAACCGCAGCCACTACCTGGGCGCGGTCTACGGCATGGAGCGGATCATGGGGCGCGCTGAGAATCCCGTGCGCAATGTGCTCAGTTACGCCAGCGATCGTTTTCTGCGCCACTTGCCCATCGTGTACGTGCAGACAGTTGTCGGACGCAAGCCGGACGGCGGCCTCGCCGTGCGCGGCCTCTTCATCGGCGACGATATCGAGTGCTTTCTGCTGGCCTCCGAACTGAGTCTGAAAGTCAACTTCGAGATCCTTGACAAGCAAATCCAAAAGGCCGTCGTGTTCCTCGATCCACAAGAGTTTCACTCCACCTGGATCGGCAACAAAGCCGTCTACCGCACCCGCATGGCGCTGGCCGACGGCGCACAGCTCATTATCCTGGCCCCCGGCGTGCACGAATTCGGCGAAGACAAGGGCATTGACGCTCTCATCCGCAAGTACGGTTATCGCGGCACTCCAGCGACTCTGGAAGCGGTGCGCGCCAACGCCGACCTGGCCAGCGATCTGAGCGCGGCGGCGCATCTTATCCACGCCTCGTCTGAAGGACGCTTCACCATTACCTGGTGCCCTGGACAGCTCAGCAGGGAAGAGGTCGAGGGCGTCGGTTTCGACTATGGCGACCTGAAGACAATGACCTCGCGTTTCGATCCTGAAAAGCTCCAGCAGGGCTACAACCAGGTCGAAGGCGAGGAAGTCTTCTTCATCGGCAATCCTGGATTGGGATTGTGGGCTCATCGCAGCCGACTCTAAGGCAGGAAAGGATTATGGAAAATCGAGGATTGATGCTCAATAAGTATTCCGTTGGAACAGGAGACAGATTTGCTCACCAGGCCAAAGCGCAGTTGCAGGCCTGCATAAAGGCCCTCCAGAGCGGTATCGAGGTCGTTCCCGTGTGGAACAAGTCGAACCGCGAACATATGATCATCGGCTCCGAGCCCTCTTCGGTGCGCCAGGCCGCCGATGCCGCTGTCAAGGCCCTAGCCTGGAAGCTGCCGTACTTCTGCGATGCCGACCACATCACGCTTGCGACCGTTGACCGCTTTCTCGAGCCGTGCGACTTCTTCACCATCGACGTGGCCGACTTTATCGGACAACCCCCGCAGTCTGCCGATATCGACAGCGTTCGTGAAGCGCCACCCCGAACTGCTCGGCAGCATTCAGTTGGCCGGCGTCGACGAAGCCTTCGACATCACCGCTGAAGATCTGCGCCAGGCCGCGCAAAAGTTTCTTGCCGCTGTCAAGAAGGCCGGCGAGGTCTACCGCAGGGTCGAGAGCGCCAAAGGCGCGGGCAACTTCATCCCCGAGGTCTCGATGGACGAAACCGATCGCGCCCAGACCCCCGTCGAACTGCTCATTATTCTGGCCGCCATCGCCGATGAAGGCATACCCGTCCAGACCATCGCTCCCAAATTCAGCGGCCGCTTCAACAAGGGCGTCGATTATGTGGGCGACGTGGCCCAGTTCGAGCGCGAGTTTGCGCTCGATATCGCGGCCATCTCTTACGCCGTCAGGCAATTTGGACTGCCCCGGAATCTCAAGCTCAGCGTTCACTCCGGCAGCGACAAATTCTCCATCTACCCCTCCATTCACGCGGCCGCAATGCGCCTCAACGCCGGCGTGCATCTCAAAACCGCCGGAACCACGTGGCTCGAAGAACTGATCGGCCTGGCTGAATCCGGGGGTGACGGCCTGGCGCTGGCCAAGGAGATCTACGCTGAGGCCTTTGCCCACCGCGAAGAACTCTGCGCGCCCTACGCTACCGTCATCGACATCGACCCGGCAAAACTCCCCTCGCCCGATCAGGTGCGCGGCTGGACATCGGAGCAGTACACATCCGCCTTGCGTCATGTCCCCGGCGCCGCGGCATACAACAGCAGCCTGCGCCAGTTGCTCCATGTGGGATTCAAGGTCGCCGCAAAGATGGGACGTCGCTATCTTGACCTGCTTGAAGCCAATGAAGCCGTGATTGCAAAGAACGTGACGGAGAACCTCTACAACCGTCACATCGCCCCCGTCTTTCTGGGGCGCAACGCCTAATCGCGGCTTCCATGCGCGCGCGGCAAGCCGGTCTGCTCTTTTTCTTGATGGAGAGGTCATGAAAGCTCACCTTCTCAGCCTTGAAGGCAAAACTGCGGTCGTCACCGGAGGCACCTCCGGCATCGGCCGCGCCATCAGCCTTGGGCTCGCCGATTTCGGCGCCGATGTTATCGCCACCGCCCGCCGCCAGCAGGAGGTGGATGAGACCGCTGCCGCGATTGAGGCCCGCGGGCGACAGACCGTGCGCCTGATCTCGGACGTCTGCAACCGCGCTTCCCTTGAAGCATTGCTGGCAGCGGCGCTCGACCGCTTCGGCAAAGTGGACATCCTTATCAACTGCGCCGGAAGAATCAAACGTTCGCCAACGCTTACTTTTCCTGAGGAAGAGTGGACCAGCATTCTCGATACCAACCTCACCGGAACGCTGCGCGCATGCCAGATCTTCGGCAAGCACATGCTCGATCGCGGCTACGGCCGCATCGTCAACATCGCGTCACTGAACAGTTTTGTCGCCCTCAGCGAAGTAGCCGCCTATGCCGCCAGCAAGGCCGGCGTAGCCTCGCTCACCCGTTCGCTCGCCGTCGAGTGGTCCAAAAAGGGCGTCACCGTAAATGCCATCGCTCCCGGCGTCTTCCGCACCGATCTGAACGCCAACCTGCTTGACAGCACGGCGCGCGGCCAGGAACTGCTCATGCGCACTCCCATGGGCCGCTTCGGAAAGACTGAAGAACTGATCGGAGCCGCCGTCTATCTCGCCTCCGACGCCGCTTCCTTCGTCACCGGACAAATCCTGGTCGTCGACGGAGGCTTCCTGGCCAGCGGCGTCAATCAATAATTCCCGCTCTCACATGCAAAGAGGGGCTGCGCCCTTTCGCGCAGCCCCTCTTTGCTCGAATCCCTGACGCCTCAATGCAGTGAGACCTTCGCCCCCGTCAACTTTGTAATCGGTTCGCCTTGCCCGGCTGTTACAACCACGCCCTCGCCCGACACTTCGGCATATCCAATCGAAAGCCCGGTTTGCGCAGCGATCTTTACATTGCGCAGAACCACTCCCGCAATCGGCGCTTCCGGCAGTCCCATGATCGCTCCAGCCGTCGCGCTCCCTGTCGCCGTCACGTTTTCGAGAGTAATGTCGTGGAAGTGCGGCGTCAGCCGCGTCACCGGTTGCGCCGCTTCGTCCGCGGGCGGCATCACCCTGGGGTAATACTCGCTGATGATCAGCGCGTTCCTCACGTCCTTCATCGTAATGTCGCGGAACACCAGGTTCCCTACATCGTGGCCGCGATCCCGATTGGCCTTCACGCGAATCCCGTTGTCGGTACCCTCAAAACTGATCCGCTCCGCCCGTATGTTCTCAGCGCCGCCCGAAATTTCGCTGCCGATCGACAGTCCGTGCCCATGCAGAAAAGTGCAGTCCGTAATCGTAATATCGCGGCTCGGATCGTCCGGCCCCGGAGAATTGATCGGACCCGACTTGATTGCGATGTCGTCGTCCCCTACGTCGGCATAGAGATGATCGATGTGTACATTCGAAGAAGAAAACGGATCGATGGCGTCTGTATTGGGCGAACGCGCCGGCGCCAGAACTCTGATGTTGTGAATGGTCACATCGTCGGAGTAATACGGAACCAGTTGCCACATCGGCGAGTTTTGGATCGTAACTCCCTCCACGCGAACATGCTTGCAATGGTCGAAAATAATCAGCTTCGGCCGCGGGTGGCCGGTGCCAAGAATGCCCGCATCCCTGATGCTTCGCGCCATCTGCCACCAGCTTTCTCCATTGCCGTCGATCGTGCCCTCGCCGGTAATGGCGACATTCGAGGCATTCACCGCACTCACCAGCGGCTGCAGGTCGGGCAGATGAAACATCGTCATCGCCGGATAATCCCCATGGTCGGGAGACCCCAGCAGCGTGGCGCCCTTGTCGAGTTGCAGCGTGATCTTGCTCTTGAGCACGATGGGAGCGCTCAGATACGTGCCCGCGGTCAAATGCACCGTGCCGCCGCCCTTCTTTTCACAAACATCGATCGCCTTTTGAATCGCAACCGTATCCTTTGCGACTCCATCGCCCTTGGCGCCATAAGCGCGCGGGTCGCAGTTGGCGGATGCATGAAGCGCGCTTGTCGAAGTGCTCACGAAAGCGACGGCCAGAGCCGGTATGAGCAACAGGCGCCTGAGTGAAATTCTCTGTCGAATCATGGAAGCTCCTCGCGGACTAAAGGTTTGCCAGCCCAACCATAATACGCCACGAGAGCCCCCGTGGTCCTACCACGGGCAGAGGTAAGTATTGCACCTGCGGTCCGGCCTCTTTGAATTCGGCCTGGGTGGTACAATTCCGGCTGAATAACTGCGGAGATTCAACAACCAGATGAAAAACATTCCCATTACATCCCTCCGAAACCGTTTCCTGCAATTCCCTTTCCTGATCTTGATGGTCTGCCTCACCGTCTCGATAGCGGCCACAGCCGCGCCCGTCCCGCAGTCTCGCCTCTCGCACGCCCAGGCAACCGCCCGCGCCCGCCGAGCTGGTTGCGCGCATGACGCTCGATGAAAAGATCGCGCAGCTTCATGGTATTGGCGACGCCACGCATTACCGCATGGTGCCGGGCCTGCCCCGTCTCGGCATTCCGGCTCTGCATACCACCAACGGCCCGGCGGGCGTGGGACCCGGAGGCGCGGGACCGCAGAAGCCCGCCACCGCCATGCCCGCGCCGGTCGCGCTGGCCGCCACCTGGGATCCCGAACTGGCCCGAGCTTACGGCAAGCTGGAAGCCGAAGAGACCCGATCGTTGGGCAGTGAGCTGTTCGAAGCGCCCGACATCAATATCGCGCGCGTGCCCCAGGGAGGCCGCGTCTTTGAGAGCTTCGGCGAGGACCCCTGGCTCGACTCGCGCATTACCGTGGCCGACATTGAAGGCATCCAGGGCGCCGGCATGATCGCGAATGTCAAGCACTACCTCGCCAATAACCAGGAATCGCAGCGCATGAACATCGACGAGCAGATCGGCGAGCGGACTCTGCGCGAGATTTACATGCCGGCCTTCGAAGCATCGATCGAAGAGGCGCATTCCGCGTCGCTGATGTGCGCCTATAACAAGGTGAACGGCCCATTCAATTGCGAGAACGGACCGCTGCTGAACGATGTGTTAAAGAGGGAGTGGAGATTCGACGGGTTTGTGATCTCGGACTGGGGCGCCACCCACAGCACCGTGCCCAGCGCATTGAACGGCCTCGATCTCGAGATGCCTACCGGCCGCTACTTCGCCGACGATCTGAAAAAGGCGGTTGAATCCGGCGCGGTCCCGGTTTCCGTGATTGACGAAATGCTGGTGCGCCGTTTCGCCAAGATGATGGAGTTCGGCTTGTTCGGCCCGCAGCCCAAACCAGTTCCGATTCCCGCCTTCGAGCACGGCGCCGTTGCGCGCAGCATCGCCGAGCAGTCGATGGTCTTGCTGAAGAATGACGCCAACCTGTTGCCCCTCGATGGCACAGCGGTGAGGACGATTGCGCTGATCGGCCCTTACGCCGTTCGCCCCGAGACTGGCGGAGGCGGCAGCTCGCACGTGATTCCGATTTATACCATCACGCCCTACGACGGTCTCCAGGCCGCGGTGAATTCGCGAACCCGAGTCACCGTCCTCGACGGCAACGATATCGACGCCGCAGTTGCGGCAGCCAAGCGCGTCCAGGTTGCCATCGTGATGGTCGGCGACCAGGATACCGAGGGCCGCGATCAGAGCCTCGAACTCCCCGCCGCTCAGAACCAGCTCGTTGCCGCCGTTGCCAAGGCAAATCCAAAAACCATTGTCGTCCTCAAGACCGGTTCAGCCATTCTGATGCCGTGGATCAATGACGTCGCGGCGGTGCTTGAAGCCTGGTATCCCGGCGAAGAAGACGGAAGGGCAGTCGCCGATGTTCTTCTCGGCAATGTGAATCCTTCCGGCAAGCTTCCGCTTACGTTTCCGCGCAGCGTTGACCAGACGCTGGCCGCCAATCCCGACCAATATCCCGGAGTCGGCAACACCGTGCACTACAGCGAGGGCCTCGATGTCGGCTACCGCGCCTACGCCGACCACAACACGCAGCCGCTGTTCGCGTTTGGCTTCGGATTCTCTTACACGCAATTCAGCTTCGACGGCCTGAAGGTCAGTCAGCAGCCGGGCAGCACCGGCGCAACGGTCAGTTTCAAGGTGACCAACACCGGCAAGCGCGCCGGGGCCGAGGTTGCGCAGCTCTACCTGGGCTTTCCGCCCATTGCCGAAGGCAATGAGCCGCCGATTCAGTTAAAGGGATTCCGCAAGATCATGTTGAATCCCGGCGAGTCGAAGACGGTCGATTTGAAACTCGATGCGCGCTCTTTCTCCTACTGGTCGGAAAAATCGCATGCCTGGCAAATCGCCCAGGGCGAATTCCAAATCATGGTTGGTGATTCATCGGCAGACATGCCGCTAAAAGCGGCGCTCACGATTCAGTAGCTTCTTTCATCGGCAGCTTTACAATAAACCGCGTGCTTCCCGGTTCCGATTCCACCTCGATCGTGCCGCCGAACTTCTGCGTCACGATGCGGTGCACGATCTCCAGCCCCAGCCCGGTGCCCGAACCCTGCGGCTTGGTGGTAAAAAACGCCTCAAAGATGCGCGGCCGCACTTCCGCCGGAATTCCCGGGCCGTGATCCGTGATGCTCACCGCCAGCAAGCCCAGTTCCGTCCCCGTCCCCGCTTCGTTCCAGGTCGCTATCTCAATTTGCGCACCCTCCGGTGAAGCATCCACGGCATTGTCGATCAGATTCGTCCATACCTGGCTGAGCGCCGATCCCCGGGTGCGAATGGTAGACGGGCTGGCCTCGAAGCGCTTCTCCACGCCAATCTGCTTGATGCGCAGCTTGTGGCCCAGAATCGTGAGCGTGCTTTGCAGGCTGTCATGCACATCCAGTTCCCTGTCCGGCGACCGTTCGTCGTAGGCGAACTTCTTCACCGCCATCACCAGTTCCGAGATGCGGGTGATGCTCTCCTCGATGGCGCACACCAGCGTAACGCTTGAAACCAGCGCCTCCAGCCAGTTCAGCGCGTCGGAAAAACTCTCAGCCTCGAATGCCTCGCCGGCGCAGGCAAGTTCCTGTTGGTCGAAGCCGATCGCCACCAACGCCGGTCCTATCGTGAATGCGTTTTCCACTCCGGCCGCCTGCAGCCATTCCGACATCGCCTCTTCCGCATCCGACTGTTCCACCGTGCTCAATGCCGGAGCGTGGCAGCTCCGGATCGCGTGCTCCAGCAGACTATGCATGCACTCCAGTTGCAGTTGAGTCTTCGGTTTCCCTGCTGAGCGCAGGCTCAGTTCCTGCAACCGCTTCAGGTTCTCGCGCAGTTGCGAGGCAGCGCGTTTGGCGGCCGAGCCAGGATTGTGCAGCTCGTGCATCAGCCCTGCCGCCAGCGTCCCCAGCGACACCAGCTTCTCTCGGTGCAGCGCCTCCACCTGGTAGGCCTGCAGCCGCTGCGCCATATCTGCCAGAACCACTTTGCGCGCCGCCGGGCAGCAAGCCATCAGCTTCCAGAACTCCTGCTCCGTGAATCGAACCAGAAGCCGAATCCCGTGCCGCCGTGATCAGGAAAGGAGAGTAGCCTTTGCCGGTCAGAATCGGCGCCTCGCCAAAACCCTCGCCGGTGCGCGCGATTCCCGCCAGGGTCCGCGATCCGTCCGGCTCCGACCGCTCGGCGCGCGTCTCACCGTCAAGCACCAGCCAATAGAAGCGCCACTCCTGCCCCGGCTCCACGAGCACCGCGCCCGCCCTGGCCCTAACGCGCTCCACGCTGTCCACGCCGGCGAGCGCTTCCGTCAGAGTCCCGGCGCTCGTCTCGGAAAAGGGACGGGTCCGGCACAGAGCGTCGACGATCTCCCGCAACGGGACCGATTCGATCTCCAGCGATTGTCCGCCCAGGCTCATCCTTGCTTGCCTACCCTCCATCTAGAATCCCGCCAGATACTGATGAACAAACTGCACCGCGATCGACCCCTCGCCCACCGCCGAGGCCACGCGTTTTACCGAGCCGTGCCGCACATCACCGGCCACAAACACCCCCGGCACGCTGGATTCGAGTAGAAACGGTTCGCGCGCTTCGCGCCAGCTATCCGGCAGCTTGCCTTCGCTGCGCAGATCCGGCCCGGCCAGCAGAAATCCCTTGTCATCCCGCAAGATCGAGGGCGGCAGCCAGCCAGTACCCGGCGCCGCGCCGATAAACACAAACAGCGAAGTCGCCGGAACCCGATACTCCCCTTGCGGCCCGCTCAGTTTCAGCGCCTCCAGCCGCTCCTCGCCCATCGCCTCCAGCACCTGCGTCCACGGTTCCACCACAATATTGGATGTGTGCTCAATCTCATCGATTAAGTATTTCGACATGGTTGCTGAAAGCCCTTCGCCCCGCACCAGCATAGTGACCTTGCAAGCAAACTTGGCAAAATGCAGCGCCGCCTGACCGGCAGAGTTAGCGCCTCCTACCACATATACCTCTTCGTCCTTGCAGGCCACCGCCTCAACCAACGCGGCTCCGTAGTAAATGCCTCGTCCCGTCAGCCGATCCGCGCCCGGAATACTGAGCTTGCGGTATTGCACCCCTGGAGCCAACAGCACCGCGTGGCTTGAAACCTCGCGTCCGTCGGCCAATTGCACAAAGCGGTATTGCCCCTCGATGCGCAGGCCGGTCGCCCGCTGGGTCAGAAACTCGGCGCCGAATCTGGTCGCCTGGGTGTGCGCCCTGCGTCCCAGGTCCGCTCCCGTCACTCCGGACGGAAATCCAAGGTAGTTCTCGATCTTTGAGGAGGAGCCGGCCTGTCCGCCGGGCGCCATGGGCTCAATCACCAGCGTGCGCAATCCCTCGCTGGCGCCATAAACGGCGGCCGCCAGCCCTGCCGGACCGGCGCCCACCACCACCATGTCGTAGAACTCCTGCGCCGCCTGGATCCGCAGCCCCACCCGCGCCGCAAGCTCCTCCCGCTCCGGGTCCACCAGCGCGCTCCCGTCGGCAAACAGGACGACCGGCAGCCGGGCCGGATCGAGCCCTGCATCCTTCAGTAGCTTCAGGGCCTCCTCATTGCCGGCAACGTCCAGCCAGCGGTAAGGCACTTGATTCTGGGAGAGGAAGTTGCGCACCCGGTGGTCCTTCGGCGACCAGCGGTGCCCAATCACGCGAAGCCCCTCAAACGGAGGCCGGTAACCTGCCTGCCAGTCTTCCAGAAGATCGGTCAGTACCGGATAAAGTTTCTCTTCCGGCGGATCCCAGGGTTTGGTCAGGTAGTAGTGAATCCGGGCTGTATTGATGGCCCGGATGGCAACCTCGGTGTCCGCATAAGCTGTCAGCAGCACCCGCCGCGCCTCCGGATAAAGCTCCCGCGCGCGCTCCAGGAACTCCACGCCGGTCATCCCCGGCATCCGCTGATCGCTCACCAGAAGCGCAACCGGCTCCTGCCTCGTCTTTAGCTGTGCCAGCGTGTCCAGCGCAGCCTGACCGCTGGCCGCCCGCATCACCCGGTAGGTGGCCCCATATTCCCGGCGCAGGTCCTGCACCACCGCCTCCAGAACGCTTACGTCGTCGTCCACCGCCAACAGTATCGGCCTCGCCATATATCCTCAGTTTAGAGTCTGGTGGTCCCACGGGAAAAACCAGCTCCCACGTTTCCTCTTGCCGGTTTTCCTGAATCTTCGTCCCACAAAGGTTGTAAGCTCATTCTTAGGAAAACTTTCTTGACATTCCGCTTCCTGGTCCATCAGATTACTTAAGGAACCCCGACGATTCGCAGTGTCGCAGATACGGGCATTTGCAGGGTTTTTGCCTTTTTGCCGATAGGGCCGCAAGGGAAGAAAATAAGGTCCGATTTCAGGCCGCCGTTTCCGGTCTTGCCGGAGAGAAAGTTCGATCCGATTGCCAATGGGTCCGCAGGGGATTCGAGCAGATGAGGCGCACGTTATGAATAAGTTAATCCTGGCCGATTCGCAGGCTATCTTCCGTGCAGGCACCGCCAAGGTCCTGGCCATGGACGAAAGTCTCCGCATCATTGCTCAATGCACCGACCTCGATCGCATGTACCATGCGATCACCACTTTCCCCGGATCCATCGTCCTGTTTGCCGCGTCCCTGCAGCCCGATCTCACTCGCCTGCGCATGCTGCTTGAGACCATGGGAAGCCGCGGCGTCGTCATCGCAGAGAACACCGAGGTTGCCAGTGCTTACCTGCAACAGGGCTTTCGTGGCGTGGTCTTCAGAAACGTTACAGGCGCCGCGCTCATGGAGTGCGTGCGCCGCGTCGCCGCCGGCGATACCTGGCTGCCCCCCCAGCTCATGCTCCCCGACTCGCCCGAGGAAGATATGGTCGGTACCCGCGTTCGCGACCGCCTCACCCCCAAAGAGATGCGGATTGTGGCCCTCATCGCGCAGGGTTGCAAGAACCGCGAAATCGCGATCCGGCTCAAGACCACCGAGCAGGTCATCAAAAACTACCTGCGTTCCATCTACGACAAGACCGGGGTCAGCGACCGCCTGGAACTGGCCTTGTTCACCATCCACCACCGTGTGCTTGCCAAGGCCGCTGCCGAAGTAGGCAGCAAGCTCGAAGCCGAGGAAAACTCCGCACCCTCCGCTGTGGCCTAGCGCTCAGCGAGCGTCTGCCGCTTGCAGTGTTTCGCCTACGCTCTTGGCCTGCGTGAACAGGTAGAGATAGTCCGGCCCTCCCGCCTTCGAGTCCGTCCCGCTCATGTTGAACCCGCCAAACGGGTGCGCCCCTACCATCGCGCCGGTGCATTTGCGGTTGAAATACAGGTTGCCCACATGAAACTCTCGCCGGGCGTGGTTGAGCTTTTCCCGGTCGCTCGAGTAGATCGATCCGGTCAACCCGTACTCGGTGTTGTTGGCCACGCGCAGGCCCTGCTCGAAGCTCTCGACCTTGACGAGCGCCAGCACCGGCCCGAATATCTCTTGCTGCGCAATCACCGCGTCCGGCGCCACATCGGCAAACACGGTTGGCTCCAGAAAATAGCCGCCTTCTGCCGTCACTGGCGCCTTGCCGCCCGCAATCAACCGGCCTTCTTTGTTGCCGGTCTCCACATAACCAAGCATCGATGCAAGCGCAGATTCGTTGATCACCGGACCCAGGTTATGGTTGGCTACCGGATCCCCCACAGTCAGCTTTGCCACCCGCTCCCGCAGCCGCTCCACAAAAACATCGTAGACAGGAGCTTCAATGATGGCCCGCGAACAGGCCGAACACTTTTGTCCACTGAATCCAAAGGCCGAAGCTACCACGCCTTCGACCGCGGCATCCAGGTCCGCGTCCGCGCAGATCAGAATCGAGTCCTTTCCGCCCATCTCCAGAATGGTCCGCTTGATCCAGATCTGCCCTGGCCTGGCCTTTGCAGCCCGCTCATGAATCTCCACGCCCACCGCCTTCGAGCCGGTGAAGGCAACGAATCGAGTCCTGGGATCCTCGACAATCGCGTTGCCAAAGGTCGTGCCGGAGCCGGGACAGAAGTTCACCACGCCGTCCGGTATACCCGCCTCTTCCAGCACCTCGACAAACTTGGCCGCGATGGTCGGCGAGTCACTTGACGGCTTCAGAATCACCGTATTCCCCGTAACGATCGACGCTGCCGTCATCCCCGCCATGATCGCGAACGGAAAATTCCAGGGCGAAATCACGGCGCCCACGCCCAGCGGGATATAGATCAACTCGTTGCGCTCGCCTGGGTACTGGATGGGCGTCGTCGTCGCGGCCAGCCGCAATGCTTCGCGCGCATAGAACTCCAGAAAATCTATCGTCTCGCCCACATCGGCGTCGGCCTCGGCCCAGTTCTTGCCCACCTCGTACGTAAGCCAGGCCATGAACTCGAACTTGCGCCGGCGAATGATCTCCGCCGCATTCAGCAGCAGCGAAACTCTTTCCCCTGTCGAGGCTCTGCTCCAAGACTCAAAAGCACGGAGTGCCGCGGCAACGGCCTGCTCGGCGTGCCCCGCTCCGGCTTTCTGGTGCATGCCCACCACCTGCGCAGGCCGCGCCGGATTGATGGAGCGAATCTTGTCTTCGGTCTTCAGCCGCTTTCCGCCGATAACCAGGTCGTACTCGTGCCCTAATTGCGATGCCACCTCGTCCAGCGCGCCCTTCATCGCGCGCACGTTGTCCGGCGACTTGAAATCTGTAAAAGGCTCGTTCGCAAATCCGCCCCGAGGGGAGCGCGGCAGAATCGAAGAGAAAACAATTGCGGCGGTCACATCAGAATCGGTAGTCATAGCAGAATTAGTGTAGTCCAAATCATTCGGCGACACCCATGCAGCGAGCAGCCCGCATGAAAAACCGGCCTACCTGGATTTGCCGGGCTCCTGCGCCTCGGACTTCTGCTCATGATAATCCTGCTCGGTATTGATACTCCATATATTGTCCTTGCCGGTCTTCCCTTGCAGCACATTCTCAACCGCCTGCATCGCGGTCAGCATCGAGTGGTCCTGGTTGTTGTACTTATGCATGCCGTTGCGGCCAATAAGAAACAGGTTCTCGAAGCTGTCGGTAAACGTCCGTAGTTCATCGAACCGGCCGTACGTCCCAAAGTATGCCGGATAGGTCTTGGGCACGCGGACCACATGCGAATCGAGCACGTCGCCGGCCTTGAGAATTCCTATCTTCTCCAACTCCTGAGCCCCAAATTTCTTCAGCTCTTCGTCGGGCATCGTCCACAGCGGATCGCTTTCATAGCAAAAATATTCCAGGCCAATCCAAACCTTGCCGGGCTGGGTAAGATACGGGCTCCAATTATTGAAGATCTGCAGCCGCCCGATCTGCACGTCAGGCTCCTGAATATAGATCCACGTGTCTTTCAGCAGGCCCCCGTCCGGCTCTGTCACCGAGAGCCTGTCGATCAGGATGCCGATGGTAATGAAGTCGCGGTAAACAAGGCCGTCGGAAACCTGCTTCACATTGGCGGGAATCGCCGTACCCGCGGCCTCAATCGCATTCACAAGTTCGCGTATCGGCATCGTCGAAAAAAAGTAATCGGCGGCAAAGTTCCGCATCTCCCCATCTTCGCCAACCGCATCCACTGAAACCACGCGCTTACCTTCAGTGTGGATCCGCGCCGCCTTCCGCCCCAGGTGAATCTCACCGCCCGCTTTCACAACCTTCTCCGCAACATGCTCCCAGAGTTGCCCGGGACCAAACTTGGGATAAAGGAAACGCTCGATGAGCGAGGTTTCAGTCCCTTTCTGTGCGAGGCCTTGTTCACGCCCGCCAAAACTCTTCTTGAGGAAGTGCTTCACGGCGCTGGTCAGCGAGAGTCCCTTGATCCGCTGCGCGCCCCACTCGGCCGATATCTCGTTACAGGCCGTGCCCCATACCTTTTCGGTGTAGCTTTTGAAGAAGGTCAGGTAAAGCTGCCTGCCAAAGCGGTTGATCAGAAAATCTTCAAGCGATTTCTCCGGCTTGATCTGCGTCACGCGTGAAGCCATATAGCTGAAGCCGACCTTGATGGTGCGTGCGATGCCCAGTTTGCTCAACGTGTCTTTGGTCAGGGTGATCGGATAGTCGAAAAAGCGGCGCAGAAAATAAATGCGGCTCTTGCGCGGACGAACCAGCATCATCAGGTCTTGCTCAGCAGCAGTCCCTGCGGCCGTCGCTCCCATGCCCGCAATCGTGCGCGTCTGGTTCTGATAGCTGATGGCGGCCGCATTGTCCGCACCTGCTTCCGTCGGCATTTGCTCCAGCCACCACTCCATAACACGGTCGCTCTTTGAAAAAAACCGGTGGCCGCCGATGTCCATCCGGTTGCCCTTGTACCGGACGGTGCGCGAGATGCCCCCAATCTCCCCAGATGCCTCCAACACAATGGGTTTTATGTCCGATTGTTTCAGGAACTCGAGCGCCGCTGTCAGCCCGGCCGGGCCGGCGCCGATAATCAGGGCAGTCTTGCTGTTCGAACTCATCGAAGACTCTCCATCCGGGAGCAAATACGGCCCCGGGCCGCTATCTCATAGCTGTAATGGGTTGAGAAACAAACGGGGATCTTCTCCATTGAGTTCGATTTGTTCGAATTGTACCGCTCCAGACGGCTTCTCCAAGACCAAAGCTGCATTTGCAGCCGAAAAAATGCGCGATTCGGTAACTTCCTGGGTTCCCCAGCACATCCGAGAAACCCCATCGTCTTTCTTTCAGCCGCTATTCTCTACTTCCCCCGCCCTCAACGACTCAGTTTTCCGCATGGCGGTCATTCGCCGGAGGAAGAGTATGGCACGTGGTCCCGATCGCCCACAATGTACTGATGAATTGCGGTGTCCCAGGAAGTCTCGGGCGATAGTGTCATGATTTGCCGAAGCTTGTCGTCCGAATCGGAAATGGGCGCGTAGGGTCGAACGAGGCCAACGGGCGATGTAAATGAGGGAAATCTCCTCGCAAGAAACCCGGGTCATTTGCCCATTGCTGGGCTATCAATCTATCTCGCATGGACGAAATACAGCCGCAGCGCCTTTGCCGTGCTGCTCGGATCAATCTCCGTGAAATCATGCGGCATATCCGGCTGGATAACGTCATTCCTTATCGGGGTTGGGAAGCATGATATCCCGGATCATCGCATTCATCTCCGCACAGGCCGCGATAAAGCCTCTCAAGGTCCTCCGCGTTGACCCGAAGGAGTCAAACTCTTCAGGAGACAGACCGTTCTCGGTGTAGGCGCGCTCGAAGTCGGGAAACTTCCTCAGCAGTGTGTCCACTATCTTCGCATCGATTGGCTTATCTATCCTCGGGATCACTTCGATGTCGCTGGCGTTGTAACGCCGCTGCCAGGCGCATGGCGGAGAGATCACCACATCGCCGCCGATGAACTCGCTCCAGTGCATGTGATTGCGAAAGGCCGCGGAGAGGAGGCGCAGCCGGTAGCCGCGCTCACGGTAAATCTTGTACGCCTTCTTGAAGACCGCGACGCCGGCCCATTCCAGATAGCCTGGATCGACCGAAAGATTCTTCTTGTCCAGCAGAACTTTGAGCCAGTCGTCCAGCCGCCCCACCATCAGGGTGCACACCGGCCCCATGGTGGCGATCTCAAGTCCCTCAGCTTCCCGGCGCTTCAGCCCCCGCTCCACAGCCTCAGCAACCGCGATGGCCTGTGGCAATGTAAAGCTGACGGTCGCGTTAATGCTGATGCCTCTATAAGTAGCTTCCTCGATGGCCACAATGCCCGCGCGTGTGGCCGCGATCTTGACAATCATGTTCGGGGCGAGCGTGCTGAACCTGATGGCCTGAGTCAGCATGGCATCGGAGTTGCGATAATTCCTCGGATCCGTCTGGATGGAAAGGCGTCCGTTGCGTCCGTGCTCCTTTTCGAACACCGGCATGAGCAGCTTGGCCGCGTTCGCAGACATTTCTTCCACGACCATCCACGCGATATCATCTTCCGTTGCCTGCGGGCAGCTTTCTGCCAGCGCTAGAATGCGGCCTTTCCAAACCTGCATTTCCTGTTTGAGCACCGCTACGGCGATGGAGGGGTTGCAAGTGGCTCCCACGGCTCCGTGCTCAATCGAGTAGGTGAGCTCCTCGATAGCAGCCGAATCGTTCCACAAACACGTGGGCGTGGTCTGCGTCATCTTAAACAGCGGGCTCTTGTATTGGACCTGCGATTCTGTCTGCGTCATAGGTTTCTCCGCAAATGAACACGTGTGCAACCAAATGGTACCACCCCTTCGCAATTTCGGGCAATACGCCTCAATACCCTCTGATGCAATGCCCGCGTGAAAGCTGCCGTAAGCATGTATCCGCAAAAACCCTCAGCTTGTTTGGCGTTCAGCGTGCCGCGCCTTTGAGCAAGGTTGGTTCCTTAAGGCGCCTGCAAGATCGTCGGAGGCGGATTCCCAAACAATCGCCAATGCACCAGAGGCCAATGCGACTTCAGATCTTTGCCTGCGCGCGATGTGCCTAAGGTCATCTTTATGAAAATACAGTAGAGTGAATTCTCCAGCCGATGAAATCGACAATAGCTCGCTGGATCTTTGTTCCGCCTTGACAGCTTCGGCTGCAACAGGCGATTATCTAGGCAATGCAAACGTGTGCATTGATTCCGTTGGCTTCTGGAGGAACTCGGCTTCGTTACGAAAAGTCGACCTGGATCAACGCCATTTTTCGTGCCCGTCGTCTCCCGCTCGACTGTCTTCAAAGTGGGCAAGATCTCCAGGGCAACCGGAAGAGAACGGGAAATTTCCGGCGCGGAGCGATTGGCTCAGGATGCCGATTGAGGGGCGCAGCGGAGCCCAAGGAGAAACCATGAGTGACTTGCTGGTGCGTGCGGAAGCGTTCCGCAACCGGATCGAGGATTTCGGTTATGAATATCTGTCTTTCGAAAGTCGCCAACTGGAGCAGGGTGAGGGATTCAACGGAGAGACTGCCGGTCGCGAGTTAGCGATCGTGGTGCTTGGCGGGGTCTGCTCAGTCAAAAGTTCGCGGGGCGAGTGGCAGCGCATTGGCGGGCGGGCCACGGTATTCGACGGCCTCCCTTACACTCTGTATCTTCCGATAAACACTGCATTCGCAGTTACGGCCAAGACAGCTTGCGATCTCGCCTTCTGTTACAGCCGCGCCGAAGAGGAACACCCCGCCTGCCTGGTGACTCCTGACCAGGTGACGATCGAAATTCGCGGCGGCGGCAATGCCACGCGCCAGATCAACGGTATGTTGCCGCCGAAGTTTCCTGCGCATCGTCTGATTGTGGTCGAGGTCTTCACGCCCGCGGGCAACTGGTCAAGCTTTCCGCCTCACAAGCATGACCTTCACAACCCTCCCGGAGAAGTAGACCTCGAGGAGATTTACTACTACCGCATACAGCGTCCCGAAGGCTTTGCCGTGCAGAAGGTTTATACCGCCGACCGCCGCATCGACGAGACACTCACGGTGCGCGACGGCGAAATGGTGCTGGTGCCGGAAGGCTATCATCCGGTTGTAGCCGCGCATGGATACAACGTGTACTACCTGAACGCGCTGGCGGGCTCGGCGCGTTCCCTGGCCGCCTCCGACGATCCCGACTATGCCTGGGTGAAGAGCACTTGGCACGAAAAGGATCCCAGGCTGCCCATAGTGAAGAGGTGAGAGAGATGAAGACGCGTCGCATGACAATGGCGCAGGCACTGATTCAGTTCCTGAAGAACCAGCACGTCGAGCGGGACGGGCAGCAACATGCATTCTTTGCCGGAGTACTGGGTATTTTCGGTCACGGAAACGTGGCGGGTATTGGACAGGCTCTGCAACAGAATCCCGATTTTCCCTACATAATGGTGCGCAATGAGCAGTCGGGCGTGCACCTGGCAGCGGCGTTCGCCAAGGCCAGCAATCGCCTTCGCGCCTTCGCTTGCACCTCTTCGATCGGGCCTGGCGCAACCAACATGATCACCGGCGCCGCGCTGGCTACTGTCAACCGCCTGCCGGTCCTGCTGCTGCCGGGCGACATCTTCGCGCGCCGCAACGTTGCGCCCGTACTTCAGCAGGTGGAGTCGCCTGGTACTCAGGATATCGGCGTCAACGATTGTTTCAAGCCTGTCTCGCGGTACTGGGACCGCATCTATCGCCCCGAGCAGCTCATCACGGCGCTGCCCGAGGTTATGCGCGTGCTCACCTCTCCCTCCGATTGCGGCGCCGTCACGCTGGCTCTGCCCCAGGATGTGCAGACCGAAGCCTTTGATTATCCTGAAGAATTGTTCCGCAAGTGCGTGTGGCTGATTCGCCGCGGCCAGCCGGACAAAGTGTCTCTCGATCGGGCCATTGAAGCAATTCGCTCAAGCTCAAAGCCGCTGATCGTCGCCGGCGGCGGCGTGCTGATGAGCGAAGCCTCGCAGGCGCTCGACAAATTTGTCGCGCAGACCGGTATTCCGGTTGCGGAGACCCAGGCAGGCAAAGGTTCCCTGGCCTGGGACCATCCACAATCGATGGGCGCCATCGGCGCCACGGGCACTCTGGCCGCCAACCGGCTTGCGCATTCGGCCGATCTCGTAATCGGAATCGGCACCCGCTATGCCGATTTCACGTCGGCTTCGATGACCGCCTTCCAGAATCCCGGCGTGCGCTTCGTCAACATCAATACCGCGGAATTCGACGCTTATAAGGTTGGCGCCATACCAGTGGTGGCCGATGCGCGCGTTGCGCTGGACCAACTCGCCGCAGCGCTGCCCGGCGTGCATGTCAGCGAGGAGTATGCGGCTGAGATTGCCGGCTTGAAGGTCGCGTGGGAAGCCGAGGTGGATCGCCTGTTCCACCTCAACAATCCCGGGCGGCCCGCGCAGAGCGAGGTCATCGGCGCCATGTGGGAGGCATCCGGGCCGCGTGACGTGCTGCTTTCCGCGGCGGGTAGCCATCCCGGCGACCTGCACAAGCTGTGGCGCACGCGAACACCCAACGGCTACCACATGGAGTACGGCTACTCCTGCATGGGCTATGAGATTCCCGGCGCCATGGGCGCGAAGATGGCCGACCCCAGCCGCGAAGTGTATGTCTTCCTGGGCGATGGAACCTACCTGATGATGCCGACCGAGATTGCGACCTCGGTACAGGAGGGCATCAAGATCATCATCGTGCTGGTGGACAATCACGGCTTTGCCAGCATCGGCAGCCTGAGCCGCTCGCTTGGTCAGGACGGATTCGGCACCAGCTACCGCGCTCGCTCAAAAGCGTCCGGCCAATTGGACGGCGATCGCCTGACGGTGGACTTTGCTGCCAACGCGCGCAGCCTGGGAGCGCACGCCTTGAAGGCCAACACGCTCGACGAATTGAAGAAGGCCCTCGAGCAAGCCAAAGCGCTCGACCGTACTACGGTCATCGTGGTGGAAACGGATCCTTCGGTGGGCGTGCCCGGCTACGAATCCTGGTGGGATGTCGCTGTTGCCGAGGTCTCTGAGATGGACAGCGTGCGCGAGGCCCGGGTCCGCTACGAACTGGCGCGAAAGCGCGAACGTTATTTCCTCTGAGGTGTAAGTGGTCCGCTGATGTCGACGGTTTGCAAGACATGAAACAGAAACTGTTTCTGCTCGCCGCTAACTTGCTAACTCGCTATTCCCGCGAAGCGGGAGCTAACTTGCTGCACTTGCTCGAACCGTTCCATTTGGATTGCTCGATAGATAGCCCAACTGGAATATGAAAGTTTTGAAAGAAGGAATCATGAGAAAGTTATTGGTTGGCAATGCCCCTTGTTCCTGGGGCACACTGGAATTCGAGGCTGTCAAGGGCGAGCAAATCTCATTCAACCGCATGCTTGACGAACTCGCAGAGACCGGCTACACCGGAACGGAGTTGGGTGATTGGGGCTATATGCCCACAGATCCTTCCTTGTTGAGCGCGGAACTCACCCGGCGCAGCCTCGCGATGCTGGGCGCCTTTGTTCCGGTAGCGATGAAGTATCCCGCTGCCCATGCCGCTGGTATTGCCAATGCCGTAAAGACGGCTCGCCTGCTGGCCGCGGTAGCAACAGCGCCGGCTCCGTACCTGGTGCTGGCGGATAACAATGGGACCGAACCGGATCGAACGCGTCTGGCTGGGCGTGCCACGGTGGAATCGGGATTGAGCCCGGCGGAATGGAAGATCTTTGCTGGAGGCGCGGACCAATTGGCGCGCACCGTCTTCGAGGAGACAGGTCTGCGCACGGTCTTCCACCATCACTGCGCAGGCTACGTGGAAACGCCGGAAGAGATTGCCACCTTGCTCGAGTTGACCGATCCAAAGTACCTTGGGCTGGTTTTCGACGCCGGTCATTATTGCTATGGGACCGGGAAAGAGAATTGCGATGTCGTCGCCGCCCTCGATCGTTTCGCTGACCGTGTGTGGTACATCCACTTGAAGGATTGCCAGCCGGAGGTCGCCCAAAGCGCAAGAACCGGAGAGTGGGATTACTTCACCGCCTTGCGCCACGGCGTGTTTTGCGAACTTGGCAAGGGCTGCGTCGATTTTCCTGTCTTGTTGCGGTGGCTAAGTGAGCGGAAGTACGAGGGCTATGTTCTGGTCGAGCAGGACATCCTGCCCGGCATGGGCTCGCCCAAAGAGAGCGCGCGCCGCAATCGCGAATACCTGCATTCCATCGAGAGCAACTTTGCTTGAGTTACAGAGGCACGTTCTTTCAGCCATTCTCTATGAGGGAATATGAACACTCAAAAGCTTCACATCGGAATCATCGGCGCCGGCCGCATCGGCCGGGTGCATGCTGAAACGCTGGCATTTCGTCTACCGGAATCCCAGATCGTTGCCATCACCGACGTTAACCGCGAGGCCGCGCAATCCGTGGCTGCACGCTGCAACATTTCCAGAGTTGTCGAGTCAAGTGCGGAGATACTCGCCGATCCTCAAGTTCAGGCTGTCCTCATCTGCTCTTCCACCAACACCCACGCCGATCTCATCGTCGCGGCCGCCAAAGCCGGCAAGCACATCTTCTGCGAGAAGCCGATCGCTTTCAGCCTGGATACGATCGACAATGCACTCGCCGCGGTCAAGGCCGCCGGAGTCCAACTGCAGATTGGGTTCAACCGCCGCTTCGATGCCAACTTCGCCCGTGTCCGCCAGGCCGTTGCCAGTGGCGAAATCGGCACTCCGAGCTTGATGCACATCATCAGCCGCGATCCCTCGCCTCCGCCCCTCAGTTACGTCCGCGTCTCCGGCGGCATGTTTATGGACATGACTATTCACGACTTCGACATGGCCCGCTTCCTCATCGGCGACGAGGTTGAAGAAATCTACACAGCTGGCGGAGTCATGGTCGATCCTGAGATCGGCGAGGCGGGCGATCTCGACACCGCGCTGATCGTGCTGCGCTTCCGCAACGGCGTGATCGGTACCATCGACAACAGCCGCAAAGCTGTCTATGGCTACGATCAAAGGGTTGAGATTCTGGGCAGCGAAGGCAAGATCGCAACCGGTAACTGCTACCCCAACCAGGCCGAGGTCAGCAGCGGCAAGACGGTGTACAGAGACCTGCCGCTCAACTTCTTCATGGAGCGCTATACCGAGAGTTTTACCTCTGAATTGCGTTCCTTCGTGGCCGCTGTGCGTGAGAAGCGGACAACAGCAGTCACCGGCATCGATGGCCGAATTCCCGTGGTCATGGCGCTGGCCGCGAGGAAGTCCTACGATGAGCGTCGCTGCGTCCGTATGGATGAGGTTAATGTATGAATTCGCCCGCTATAAGTCGCAAGATAACACGAGACGGCGCCTATCTAAGCTAGCCCATGCTGAGCTCGCGTACTCTTTCTCTCTGCAAGACAAGAGACAAGGAGTACGCGAAAATAGGCCCACGTCGCGCTGACCACTACCCTTTCCGGGAGAGTTCCATATACTCGATCTTGGCCATGTCTTCCTTTCGAATGGATGCGCTCATGGCGCCCGCGACTATCTCCTGCGCACGCAGGCCGTCGACATGAGTTATCGGAAATGGCTTTCCGTCCCGGCAACAATCCAGGAAGATCCTGAGCTCCTCCTTATAGGCCGCGCCGAAACGATCGATAAACTCCGGAAGCGGTTGATCATATCGCCGCATTTCAAAATTCTTGAATGCGATCGGCTCCTTTGCTTCTCGAGTTCCATATGCCTCGACCATAACTTCAAGAAGCCTTTGCTTGAAGCATCCTATGCGAATCAGGCCTGACTCGCCATAGATCACAGTTTCGCCGCGATAACCGGAAACATGATTGCGCGTGACCTGAATTTGAGCAATAAGTTCGTCGCCGAAATCGAGTAGCATCAGGGCGTCGTCGAAATCCTCCCGGCAGGTAGTCAGCCTATGGCTGAATATTCGCGAACCTATCGCCAGAGCCAAATTTGGCTTCCGGCCAGAGAACCAGACCACCTCATCGACATTATGAACTGCCATATCCGGTAGAATACCGGGACTGGAAAATCCGTCCGGAGCTGGGCCTGAGTCCTCGAGCGCCGAATAAATCTTGAATATCCGCCCTATGGCGCCCCGGTCGATGAGCTGCTTCGCATAGCATATGGGCGCATCGAAGCGCCGCTGGAAGCCCAGCATCAATGCGTGTGGATGCTCGCGCTCAAGCAGCTCCGAATACTCGCGATCGCCCGGCAACGTTCCGGTAAGAGGCTTTTCGAGAAAAACGCGCTGCCCGGTCTCGATCATCATTAGAGAATGCTCGCGATGCAGCGGCGTATTTGTAGCGATGACCGTGACGTTGCACAAACCCGATTTCGCCAACCCTTCGATGCTGTCGAACACCGGCGTCGAAGTACCGCTCAGGGAAAGAAACGTGTCTGCTGCATGCCTGTCCATGGTGGATACGCATGTAAGTCGGCATAGATCGGATTCCTGCGCCAGTTCGTTAATGTGCAACGCATGAATCATCCCCATCCGGCCAAGACCGACAACACCGACACGGATAGGTTGATTCGAAGTTGGGAACGAAGACGCTTTAGACGCCAAAGACATGAGATTATACCCCTTAATGATTTTACGGATCCTCGCAAATAGGTTATCACTGACGGCTTCTGAAATGTCGTAATCGGATGGAATTACAAGGTGGTTTCTTAGTGAGGGAGTTTTGCGCGATCTTATGGACAATTAAGGTCCGTCCGATACTCTTGTTTCGTTTGACAAGTCATGATTCAGGAGTCAGCTCGTTGTTCCACGCAAGGTTTTTGTATTTCAATTTCCGGAGAGCAATTCGCGTACTTGCGTTCGCTCTTTCGGCTTCGCCGACGCCAAAACATGCCAATAGAGCCTGGGCTGAATTCTGGCGGGTCAGCCTCTCCGCCGATTATGCCGGCGGCAGGCCGTGGATCTTCAACGTCACAGCATATTGACTCGGTGGCTGGTCTGGAAACCTCCCTGACAGGCCTTGCGTATCGTGTGGCCATTCCAGCTTGCCGCCACATCGCGCGGCTTCTCATCAGGGAATCTTACACGCAGACCAGCCGCTCCTTGCGCAGATTCCAATCTCTCTTTTCTGCCCGGCAATTCCACTTTCTTGGTTTTTCCATCGGTCGCTTTTCCCGTTCCCGGAGGCAGCACGTCACGTCTGCGGACAAGGTGATCGAGCTGGTGGAGCGGGTCGGCGGGTGCGCTCGAGTGTCAATTCGAACCTCGTAATCTTGCTGCGTAGAGTTCATGGTGGGCGAGAATGAAAAGCGTGCGACGGCCGGCGCCGCCAAAGACTATATCGATCGGGCGCTCAGGCACATCGATCTGGCCAATCATCTTCCCTGCCGGGTTGTATACAAAGATTTGCCCGTTGGCAACAAACACATTGCCTTTGCGATCGACTGCGACGCTTTCACCGCCGCGCTCTGCAAAGGGCTGAAGATCGCTCAGCGTGCCGTCGCCAGCGACCATTGCGCTATAGGTTCGGTCTTCCGATTCACTGCTGACATAGACCCGCTGACCGGGAAGAGCGCTGATGAAGCCATTGGTATCCAGATTGTCAGAGAAGCGCCAGCCGGTATAGTCCGGAGGCCCCTGCTGAAAGACGCGTCCCGCGGGCAGGAAAAGGCTGCCATCGGGCGATACATATTCTTTCGCCTTGGGGGTTGATACATCGCGGGCAAACATCTCCGCCAGCGTCGTATAGGTGAACGTGTTGAAGTCGAGTTGGTTGGCGAATTCGCCATTGTTCCAGTAACTGGCCGGCAGCACGGCAGCCGTGCCCGGATGCGGTGTCCTCGGTTGCGGCCGAAGCACTGTAATCTCGTTGTCCGGCGATCCAGGGCGGAAGGAATAAACGGTTCCCTCCGGGCCGTCTGAAGAAAACACCAGCAGGTCGCCAGCGTTGTCGAAGGCCAGGTTCACCGCGTCCAGCGGATTGTCGCGCTCAACGGTGAGCCCCTCGGCTTCCGACCAGCCATAGATGCGCTGTTGATGGTGATCGACGAAATAGAGTTTTCCGGAGTCGTCCACGGCAGCGCCGGAGATGGAATAGAAGCTGTCTTCCAGCTTCTCCACCTTCGAGCCCGGCGCCAGCACTGCGGAGGCGTCGGTCGGCGCGGGCTTGAGGGGATTGGCGGGAATGTCGAGTACGGCGAACTCCCGTTCGCGCACCTCCAGATGGTGGGTCATATCCTGGATCGCATTCTCGTAGGGGAATTTGCTGGCGCGCAGGAATGTGCCGCATCCGTTCGAATCGCAGGTGGCATATCCGCTTTCGGCATTTACGAGCACGTTGCGAAAATGGATGTTCGAGGAATCGTAGAGGCGAACCGCCGCAGGGAACGGCGCGCGGGAGCGGGTTACGCGATAGCCGTGATAGTTGGCGACGGTGATGTTCTTAGACCAGTCAAATTCCAAGGACAGGGATTCCGGACTCTCGCCGGCTTCTTCCTCGGTCTGCGGCGCATTGATGTCCCAATTCTCCGCATGGTCGAACTTGATCTCGTTGCGAACATGGTGTTCGGTGGAAAGCTCATAGACATGGCCGGGCGTCTTCGTGTCCGAAACCAGGAACCCCTCCTGGGCAAAGGTGTTCGGAGTCCAGATGTCTGCAAAGGTGCCACCGCCGCCTTGTGTCACCCACAGGCTGGGATATTGTCCGTCCCAACGCTTGTTGAAATCGGGATCGGCGGTGTGGTTATTGTTGTAGGGATTGGTGCCGCTCCCGTGCCCGCCCAGGAAGCGCACATCATCCACCAGCGAGTCGGCGCCCGCCCTCCACAACACGGCGACGGCCCGCGGATTGACGCCGGCGGTAAAGACACCAAAGCCGCGGATGAGGTTGGAGCCGCCTGGAGGCGCGGAGATTACGGCCCTGGGCGCGCCCACGCCCTGATAGCCGGGCGTACCATCGAGCAGGTCGAGTTGGGTCAGTGTGGGATGTAGCCCGATCAGTACAGTGTCGGGTTTCATCGTGAGCGTGTCGCTGACAATATAGTGCCCGCTCGGGAAATAAAGCACCCGATGCGCATCGATGGCCTTCTGGATCCCGGCGGTGTCGTCAGTTTTTCCATCTCCCATTACGCCGAGAGTGTGAACATTCACCCAATCTTCAGTGGGTGGCAGTGTGCGGATTGCCGGCGGGAGAGACGCGGGCAGGCTGCTCAGCGGCACTGTGTCATAGCGCATCCCCATGCTGCCGGTCATCCCCTCGCCGGATACGATGAGCCCATAGTTGAAACTCCTGACCTGATAGACCGCGTCCTTGCCGCGCACCGTTTTTCCGCTTTCGCGGAACAAGGCGAAGGTGGGTACATCCTTTAGAACGGCATTCTCGAAGCCGATCTCTGTGAGCGGACTCTTTTCGTTGCTGATGATGACCGCAGGCCCGGAAATGTCCTCGAAGCGGCAGTCCTTCACCCACAACTCGTCGGAATACTGTGGATCGATATCGATGGCGACCGGCAAATTGCGGAAGGTGTCGCGGATAAGTGTAAGACCTGCTTCATGCTCGCGAATCGCCGCCTCGCGCTGGCCTTCGAATACCGAGTCGATCAGCGTGAACTGCCAGGCGGGCGAGGTTTTGTCGGTCAGGATGGCGTAGCGGCCGCCGTAAAAATAAAGATCCTCGGCCTCGTTGCCGATCTCGGTGAGCGCGGCAAGGCCGGAGCCGATATGGAAATCCATGTGACTCAAATACGCGTGCTGGGCGACATGGAAGCGGATGGCGATCGCCGCCGGGTTGCCGTCACCGATCTCGAAATCGATGTTGCTCATCGCCGAATAGAATGTACTGGGACCGGCGTCCGCAATCTCGTCATTCGCGGGCACGGTGCCTGGGGGTGAAAACGGAATGCGCTCACCGGCGCGGGACCTGGCGCCGGGACGGTTGCCCGTGAACATCACCATGTCGCCCACGCCTTTCTGAAAACCCGGCGTGTTGTCCGCCAGCAGGAAAACGGGGCGCGTCACGCCATAGCCGATGACTCTGATACCCGGCCAGACATAGACGGTGCGCGTAAGCCGGTAACGCCCCGAGGGCACGAACACGATGCCTTCATGGGCGTTGCTGTCAGCTTTGTCAATGGCAGCCTGGATGGCCGCGCTGTCATCGGCTCTACCGTCGGCCTGCGCGCCAAACTCCTGTACGGTGAGATACACGGCCCTGGGATCGTCAAGTCGCGACGTAAAAACGGATGTGGCAAGAGCCGTAGAAGAGACGCCAAGCAGCAACACGGCTGACAGCAAACTCCTTTTCATAAGCACGCTCCTTGCGAGGCTTCTTTGGTTATGCATCGCCAAGCGAGAATCCCGGAAGCCGGTCCCATCCGGAATCAAACTGGGACGGCGCGGCTGAATGGCTGCACCGTTCGTATAATAACGATAGAAACCACACAGATTGAAAGAGGATTTTCGATGCCGGCATATGACTATCAGTGCAACGACTGTGGATGCAGGTTTCAAGAGCGCCAGAAAATGTCCGATCCGGAGATCGAGTTTTGCCCCGGATGCGGCGGCACGGTGCAAAGGCTGATAAGCGGCGGCGCAGGAGTCATCTCCAAGGGGGGCGGGCGCCACTCCACGAACCTCGCAGAGGTCGGCTCCGGTTGCGCCCTCGGCACACCCTGCTGTGGTCAGGCCGGCGGCTGCGGCAATCAAGAGTTCTGTGTTCGGTGAAAAGCAGCTGCATCCTGCCCGGATTTCTGTCTCCCCTGCGAGTCAAGCGACAATGACGGCTTGATGATGAGTGGTCTGGAAATCGCCTTTCTCATAAGGATAGGTCTGCCCGGCTTGCCCCGGTCCGAACGCTTTACACCCCCGGTTACTCCTCGCCTAACTCGTAGGGGATTCCAAACCGCCCAATCTGAATCAAGGACTTTTCGGCGGGAGGCCAGATGCGTAAGCTCTCCACGCGGCTCGATCCGGCAATCCGATGTGCGTCCGCGGAGCCGACCGGCGCTCCCGTCGCAGCCACGTAGAAGTGCACGCTCAAAGCATCCTCGGTTTGCGCCCGATCCCATCCAAACACATACTCCCCGGGCTTGAAAGCGATGCCGCCGATGCGGACCGGCACCTGCAAAACAAGGTAATGCGAATACTTGCCCTCCGCGGAGTATCCGGCAGTAAGCAGCACAACACCGGCAATGAAGCGCCCCCGCCTGTCGACAATTCCCGAGGCGGTGCGCAATTCGGTCTCTATGTGCTCCTTTTCCACCTGCGCGCGCGCCGGTAACAGCGAGGCAAGCTCCTCATCCGTGGCTTGCCGCCATACCGGTCTTTGCGCCTGTGCAGCCTGAAAAGACAGTGACGCGATCAACAGAACGATGCCGGAAAAAACCAGCATCCTTGCATAGTCTCGACTCATTGCGTCGGCCCCCTTAGGGATTCGAATGGAATAATGCCGCGCTGGATGGCGACTGTAGCCGCCTGCGTCCGGTCTGTGACGCCCAGTTTTCCCAGCAGGCTATTGATGTGGGTTTTCACCGTGGCCTCTGAAATTTCAAGTTCGGCTGCAATCCCCTTGTTGCTCTTCCCGTGCACAATCTGCTCCAGCACGTCGAACTCCCGCGGCGTCAAATCCTCCGCGCCCATGCGCCTGGCCAGCTTTTCGGCGATAGCCGGAGGAATATGCGATTTGCCGGCATGAACCGCGCGAATGGCCGTAATTAATTCCTCGGTCGTCATGCCCTTCAGCAGATAAGCCCGCGCACCAGCCTGCAGGGCCCGATAGATGTCCTCGTCGCCGTCATAGGTGGTGAGCACGATGAAGCGCGAGTGTGGCGTCTCCATGCGGATGCGTTGGATCACGTCGACTCCGCCCATCCGGGGCAGACGCAGATCGATCAGCGTGATATCCGGCTGGTGCTTGCGAAACTGCGCGATTGCCTCCACGCCGTCGGCTGCTTCGCCCACTACCTCAAGGCCTTCAACCACGTTGAGCAGAGCAACCAGCCCCTGGCGCACCACGTGGTGATCCTCAACAACCAGTACGCGAATTGATTCCCTGGCCACGGCTGACCTCCCGTCTACTCCCGCATCTCTCCCGGCACCGGCGCGCGCAAACGTACCGCGGTTCCCGCTCCGGGCTCGCTCGTCACTTCCAGAATTCCGCCAATGGCCGCCGCGCGCTCTCTCATTCCGGTCAGTCCATAGTGCCCGGGCCCGTCGCTTTCAAGAAAGGACTCCCGAGCCTGATCAGAAGAAAAACCTTGCCCATCGTCGCGCACTTCCAGCGCAATCTCGCCCGGCCCGTACTCCAACTGAACGAACAGACTCCTGGCCAGTGCATGCATTTTCATATTATGAATGGCCTCCTGGGCCACGCGCAGAATCTCGCGTTCCGTACCCGGTGGAAGCGGCCGGTAGGCGCCATGAATGCTGAATCGGGCCTCCACGCCGTTGCCCTCCGCGGCCTCCACCATGCGGCGCAGGCGGACCGGCAGCGTTGTCTCCCTTGAATCCTGCGAGCGCAGCGCCCAGATCGACTGCCGCGCATCAGCCAGCCCCTCGCGAACGTGCGCGCAGGTCGCATCCAGTTGCTTCGCCGCTGGCTCCACCTTGTTCTGACGCAGCAGTTCCGCCAGCACCTCCAACTGCACCGAGATGCCCACGTAGCCCTGGGCCAGGGTGTCGTGAATCTCGCGCGCAATGCGGTTGCGCTCGCCCAGCACGGCGCTGAACTCGCTCTCGGCCCGGCGCAGCCTTTGCCGCAAAAGCAGCGCCAGAGTTCCCGCCGCCGCCAAGCACCAGCAGGGAATAGAACCAGAGGGTCTGATAAAAGTGGGGTCGCAGTTCAAACCTCATGGCCGCGCCGGCGGTATTCCAAAGCCCGTCGTTGTTGGCCGCCTGCACGCAAAATGTGTAGCTGCCCGGGCGGAATGTTGGTGTAATAGGCGGAACGCCGCGCGCCGGCCTCGGTCCAGTCGCGGTCGAAGCCCTCCAGCATGTAGCGGTAGCGCACCTTCTGCGGCGCGATAAAGCTCAGCCCCGCGTAGTCAAACTGGAAGTGCACATGACCGGCGGGAATCCGCGCGAAGGAGACTGCCGCGCCCGGCGGTTGAGCCACATCGTCCACGGCAAAACGCTCTATCGCCACCGGAGGAGGAACGGTGTTCACCGGAAAATGCGCCGGGTCTACCTCGACCAGGCCTTTGGGCGTGGCGAACCACAGGTATCCGTCTCTTGAGCGCCAGGCCGAGGGGTGACTGTTGGTCGCCGTCTCCCGGCTTCGCAGCCCATCTGCAGTGCCGAATTCGATGCATTGAGAGTGTCCGATTCCCTCGCCCGCTCGCATCGCAGCGAGCGATCCCATTTCCGGTAGCGAACCACAGATGGCCGTTGTGGTCGTCCAGAATGGCGTGAATGGTGGTCTGATCGAGGCGATCGACTTTGGCCGGGGAAAATCGCTGCCCATCCCAAAGCTCCCAGCCTTTGTCCTGCATGCCGATCAGCAGCGTGCCGTTCCCGAGCGCCAGCAGCGCCGTCACCACGTTGCTTGAGAGCCCGTTCGCGGTTGTGTAATTGACAATTCTGCCGCCGCGCAGCCGCGAGAGGCCGGCAAACGTGGCCACCCACAAGTCTCCGCGTGAGTCGCGGGTCATGGCCCCAACCAGATCGCTTCCCAGCCCGTTTGCCTGCGTAAAAGTCTCCATGTGCATGCCCGCGAGCCCGGTGCCTGGCCTGCCGTTGCCAGGCGCCCAGTGTGTAAGCCCGCGCCGTGTTCCAATCCACAGCGAGCCATCGGCGTCTGCAAGCAGGGAACGGATGAAATCGTCGGGCAAGCCGTCAGCGGATGTGAATGAGGCGATGGAGCCGCCGCGAATCCGGTTCAATCCATCGGGCGTCCCCACCCAGAGGTCGCCGTTGAGCGCAGAAGTCAATGACAGAATCACGTCGCTCAAAAGGCCATCGCGGGCGGAGTAGTGACGCACTGTGCTTGCCTTGCCTTCACTTCGCTGCATGGCGTTCAGGCCGCCTCCACTTGTCCCCACCCAGATTGTGCCCGTGCCGTCCTCCACCACGGTGGTTGTGCCGTCGACGGAGAGGCCCTCCCGCGCGCCGATGGTGCGAAAGCGCTGCTCGCGCAGGATGTGCAGTCCGCCGGCCTCGGTCCCCGCCCAGAGATTGCCCTCGTGGTCTTCCATCAACGCCAGCACCGACGCTGAGGCCAGTGGATCGGTGACCGGCAGCAGTTGCAGCTTTCCGTTTGTCAGCCGGGCCAGCCCGCCATTGGTGCCGATCCACAAACTACCCTCGCGGTCGGCAAACAGGATCTGAATGCGAGTGCCGGGAAGCTCATGGCCAACAGTCAACCGCGCGATCAAGCTACTCCCGCGTGTCACCGTCAGCTCGCTCTTGCTGGAATGAACGCGCGCTCCATCCGGCAGAGGCTGCGCCAGCCCAATGCCCAACCCCGGCAACGCCGCTGAAGCCATCAGGCCGCCGGGAGCCGCATCTACTGTTGAAGATGTAACAAACCGCTCTCCATTCAGCCTCGCCATTCCCTGTTCCGTCCACACCTGGAGCACACCGTCAGGAGATTCCGCCAACGCCTGGATCTCATTCGCCGGCAGCCCGTCCCGCGCAGTAAACGCCGTCACCGTCTCGTCCTTCCACCGTGCGAGCCCGTCGCTGGTTCCAATCCACAGTGCACCGTCGCGTGTCTCCAGCAGGCAGCGGACGTCGTTGCCTGGCAGGGCCGGACTCGAATTGAGATCGAAGACTGCAAACTCGTTGCCGTCAAAACGGACCAGCCCCACCTCGGTCCCCAGCCACACAAAGCCATTCCGGGTCTGAACCAGCGCCTGCACTGTGTTCTGCGGCAGGCCGTTCTCCATCACCCATGTCTGGCGCCCGTAGTTAGCCAGCGGAGTGGAAGGCTCCAGCGCCAGGCCGAAGAGCCCGCAACTGAGCAGCATCGCGGTTCCCAGAAGGTTGCGGATCGCAGCCGCTGTAGCGGCTCGATGCGGCCATTGCAAGAGCCGGACAGCCACTTCCGCTCCAACCATCGACTTGCCAGGATTCCGGACCATGAGAGCGGAGGGGAGATTCCCTCAATCAGCTTTCAACTTGCGCTGAAACCGCGCGCTTCCGCAGTGATTGAACCAATGCGGGGATGCACAGGAGCATAACATATTACGGCGGCAGAGCCGGAATCATCCTCCAGCCCCAGTCTCCACCCCGCAATCTCCACCTCCCCGATCTCCACCTATTGATGGACTCCAGACTAGCTCGAATGGCTCAAGACAGAGAATCGGGTTGCCGGTAGCCTTTAATTGTCTCCTTAACGTGAATGCTTACTGAATCGATTACAAAGTTCGACTTTCGGGTGGCTGCCGTTTCGCCAGGTAGCCGCCCGATTCCTTTTTGGCCCTTCAACTGGGTTGCCGATCCGCCGAGGGATGAAACCGGCGTCAATCAATACCGTCCGCCGGCTTCCTGATCCACCAACCCCGCTTGAGCGATGTTGACTCGGTCCATTCGCCCCAAGGCTCTCCGCAGTCTCATGCGGCGCCGCTACTGTTTCTTTTTGTCCCGGCAGGAGCGCAGGTAGGCGAGCAAATCTGCTAGCTCTGAATCTTGCAGGTCATCGCTGAACGACGGCATCACCTTGCTGCCTTCCAGGATCTGGCGGCGCATCTGGGCCTTTGTCAACCTTCTGCCGACGCCGGAAAGGTCCGGTCCCTTGTGGCCGCCGCTATTGCGAATGGTGTGGCAATGCATGCAGCCGCTTTCGGAAAATACCGTCGCACCCCTTGCGCGCTGACTGCCTGAGGACGCAAGGCCTGCAATCGAGGAAGCCAGGAGTAGTACAAAGGCTGGCCACCACAGCCTCATTGTGCACCCGCTCCACTACCCTCGACTGGCTGTGCCGTCACGTCGCTGTGCGTGTGCCAGGGTACACTTTCCGAAGTGATCTCCGGATGTTTGCGCAGAAATTCCAACGCATACGTGCTGGCTGTCGGATCGTCCTTCTGGTCCGCGAAGGCATTCGCTTCGCGGGTGGCTCGCTCCTTCATGCCCAGCCGGCGATAGACGATGGAGAGGATATAGTGCGCGGCCAGGTCATCGGGATCGATTGACTGCAGCGTTTCGTACTCAGTCCGCGCTTCATCGTACTTGTGCTGTTGATAAAGAGAAAAGCCGAGTTCGCGGTGCGCGTCGCGGGATCTGGGAAACTGCGCTGTGACCTCGCGAAGATCGCTGATGGCCGCCTCCAGATTCCCTTGCGTGCGTTCGACCAGCGCCAGGTAATAAAGTGCGCGGGCATTGTGCGGCGCCAATTGAAGAGCCCTCCCCAGACTGCTGCGTGCGGCGTCGTAGCGTTCCCATTGAAATGTCGGCAATGGCCACATTGGTGAATGCGTCGGCATAGTCCGGCCGCATCGCGGCCACGCGCTCAAAGGCGCGCTCGCTCCCGGCGTATTGCTGCGCATCGAGCATGGCGATGCCGTAATTATTCCAGCGCATCCAGTCCTTGTTGTCTTCCGGATCGGGCGCCGCCGCTGGATTGGAGCCCAGGGTCAGGGTTCGGGTGCGCGCGGCCATCTCGACCACCGGCATTTCATAGTGCTTGCCCATGCCGAAGTCCATAAAGTGCTGATTGAAGCGGCGATAGTTGACCTTGGCGGTTATGGCGATCGGGCCAGAGGCATCAGCGGGCACCTTGAACTCGTAGCGCACGATCTGGGAGCGGCCCGATTGTATGGTGTTGTTGTACGCAACCACCCTGGTATCCCAGACCTGGTGGAGGTCGTTCAATCCGCCGCTTACGTTGACAAGACGATTGGTAAAGCTATGCGCCCGGGGATCGAGCGCGCCTCCCGCCTGCAACGCCCCGGAGTGGATCAGCGACCGGCCCGCCGCGTCCTTTGCCTCGAACTCGACCCAGCTCTCGTAGAAGTCGCGCTGCTCCGGGACAAGGCTATGGGCGATGCCCTTGTTCTGAATCACGACGGAAACGGTGAGCACGTCGCCGGCTGCGATATTGAACGGCTCGCTTCCCAGCGGCGCGATGACCTTGCCTCCATTGCGCTCGATCCCGAAGATGTCTACATTCAAGACTCCGTTGCGCAGAAAGGCAATGGTCTTCTCCATCTGCTCATCGTATCCGTAATACTTTGAAAGAACGGTGTTGGCTCCAAGCCAGCGATGGGAGGCAAGCTTGCCATCCTTGGCCCCGTAATCCGAAAGCTGAATGTCTTCCCGCTTCATGTGGCACGTCTGGCAGGTGGAGACCTGGTCCTTGACGTAAAACGGGAGTGGGGATTGCTTGGCAAACGAGGCTAACTGCCACTCGTCGTATAGAAAGATGGCGCGCTGCCATTTGTAGTCGTTCAACTGCCGGGGTAACGCGGCTTTGTGGCAATCGGAACAGAATTCGCTGGTCCGATAGAAATCCTTCATCACCGCCTTGGAGTGGCGGTCGAGATGGGCCAGGATCTCCTTGTCGGGGACCTCGCCATAAATCGGCTTGCCGTCCGCATCGACCATGACTGCCGGTTGACCCAGAACATAACTCCCTGTGCCGCGCGCGTCGACCTTCTGGATGGAATGGCAAACCGAGCAGGTTATGCCATCCTGATCGAACTTGCGATTCACGGGAGAGTTTTCGGTCATCGCACCGGAAGTCAACGCGATCGGATTATGGCACCCTTCGCAGTGACGGGCAAACTCGATTCCCTTTCCATTCATGAGCAGGTTGACATTCTTGACGTACCAGGGCGCGCGGAAGGAGTTTGCGTGCGCGGTCTGGCGCCACTCGGCATACGCCTCCTGGTGGCAGTGGCCGCAGTACCTTGCCGTGGGAAAGCTCTTGGGATCGATGAACTCGCCCGTATCGGTGGTGGCAAGGAGGGAAGAAACGGCTCGCCTGCCCCAAATCGGAAGTTGTAGTGCTCGCTGACCGTCTGCGAATAGGCCGATCGTAGCGCCGCGGTAGTCGTGTCATCGCTGATCGCAAAGGCTTGTTCCTCTCGCCACGCCAGAAAGACGCAGGCCGCGGCCATCCCCAGCAGAAAACCGCTGAGAATGCGAAGAGTTCGATCGGCGCGGCGAGCGGGCTTCAACCCGATTGCAATTCGATTGGTCCTCACAGTGTTTGACCTCCGGCAATGAATAGAGAAACTCGCGCCAGGGGAATGGACAACGAGTCACTGGCGATGCGTTCTAAAACTTCGTTCCCTGGCCTTCCGTGAGCGTAACTATCCGGTCGATCCCCGGTGCCTGGAAATGTTCTTTCGCGCCGCTGGGCCAATGCACTTCAATCTCGTCGATGGCCGTGGCATCGCCGAGTCCAAAGTGCAGCCGCGGATCGCTCGTCGATGCATAACTGCCGCCGGAGATAACATCCCCACGCTGGCGCATCTTGTTGGCGGTAAGGTAAACGGTAGCGCCGACAGCGTCCCGCGGGCTCTTCGGCTCCGCCGATGAGCTTCAACTCGATCCAGTGATGTTTGTCCGGGGAGACATTGCGCAGCAAGGCCGGAACGCCATCCATGACATTGATAACCACATCGAGCTTGCCGTCGTTAAACAGGTCGCCCACAGCCAGCCCCCGGCCGGCATAAGTCTGTCCCAGCGCTGTTCCTTCGACCGCGGGCATCAGCTCGAATTGTTTGCCGCCGACATTGTGAAACAGCAGTGGACGCTGTGCAAATGTGGTTCCCCACGGCATGCGATCAACGAGGGGATAGACATGTCCGTTGGCGATGATCAGGTCCTTCCAACCGTCGTTGTCGTAATCGAAAAAGGCTGTGCCCCAACCCAGAAAAGGCACCGTAGTTTCCGCAATACCCAGTCTGATAGCTGATGTCGGTAAAATTCGCAGTCGCCATCGTTGCGGTAGAGAGGATCGTAATCGTCGGAAAAGGTAGTGTTAAATAAATCGATCTGGCCATTATTCTGGTAGTCGCCAACGGCAATGCCCATCGTTGCCGTTTCCCGGCCGTTTTCATTGAGTGCAAAGCCGGAGGCATAGCTGATATCTTCAAATGTCCCATCGCCTTTGTTGTGGTAGAGGTAATTGGGCGTGGAATCATCGCCCACAAGCAGGTCGGGTCTTCCGTCGTTATCCACATCGACAAAGACCGAGGTAAGCCCGTAGTAGCCGCTCTTGTCGGCAACGCCCGCCTTTTCGCTGACATCCGTGAAAGTCCCATCGCCGTTGTTATGGAACAGGTGATCCGGCTCGCCCTTCAGCCCTCGTGGCCCGCACATCACGTTTTCGCCGCGGAACTGACAAAAGCTGTAAGCAACACCGTTGCCTCCCGAGGCCGGAGGATTCGCCATGTCGTAGTGAACGTAACCAGGAACAAACAGATCCAGCCGCCCATCCCCGTCATAATCGCCCCAGGTTGCGCCGGTTGACCAGTTGCCCAGGGTCGACGCCGGCCTTCTCAGCCACATCGGTAAATGTTCCATCGTGATTGTTGTGGTAGAGCCGGTTCTTGCCGAAGTTCGAAACGTAGATATCCGGCCAGCCGTCGTTGTCATAGTCGGCAATGGCGACACCGAAGCCCCACCGGTCGTTGGTCACGCCGGCTTTTTCAGCCACATTCGTGAAAGTCCCGTCATGATTGTTGTGGAACAGCGCGGCCTTGGGAGGAATCGCCTTGCCCGAACACCGCGTCATAAGTCGATCCGTTGACGAGGTAAATATCCAACCAGCCATCATTGTCGTAGTCGAGCAAGCCCACGCCTGAACCATTGGCCTCGATAATGAATTTCTTCTCCGGCGTGCCCATGACATGCTTCCAGGTCGTCAAGCCTGCCTGGCGAGCGATGTCCTCGAAAAGGACCGGGCCATCTTTGACGAACCCTCCGGCGGTGATCGGCCGGTGCTCACTGTCGAGCACTGGCGCGTGCGCGCCACCTGTGTTGACGCCGCCAACAGCGGAAGCCTGTCCTCCCTCGCGGGGCTTGTCAGACTGCGTATCGGCGGAATGCGAGTCCGGCGTGGTGGACTGTGCGACGCACCGGCTTGAACCGGCGCCGAGAGCGAAGGCAAAACATATCGCGACTGCAGCGAGCCGGCCAATGGCAGCCTGCCTGACAGCAAGTTGCTGTCTTTTATCAAGTGAGACAAACGCCCGTGAATTCGAGGACAGCAAAGTCGAGAGATTCTGGGGAATCGACGTAAACATGGGCCTCCAAGCGCTCGAACGTCACAACCATACACGATTCAGCGTCATAGAGAACTCATCCAAAAGGTGGAGTGTTGCCTGACGCGACGCTTCTCATTCAGATCCAGAAACTGGTTTTGGAGTCATGCTTTGATTTTTACATTTGCTCACCTGACCGGGCCCCTTTGTTCATAACAGGCTTTAGAAAACCCACCGCGCCGTGAGGATCAACCCGTGGTTATATGCGTGAAACTTGCTGGTGGCAATCTGCATGCCACCGCCAAAAGCCAGACCTGGGCGGGATTTGGGGTCGGAGGGGTGCAGCCCGCACTTGCCCACAATCAACCCGGGCGTGATGAATTCCTGGGTTTTGCCGTCATTTGTCCCGCCTTTGTAGAATGTGGAGTTGCTCTCGATCTCCGGCCAGAACAGTTTGCCGATGCGGTACTGCGCCACCGTGTTCCAAACAACGGGGCGGCCCGAGGTCGTGGTTGCCGGAGTGCCGGTGGGCAGCGTGGCTCCGAGCGTCGATTGCACATCGAAGTTCCCAAAGCCCTTGCCTGCGCCCAGGTTGGGCTGAACACTGGCGTTGGTCGAGCCGTTCTTGTAACTGCCGGTGGGTATAGTGGTCAGCACCCATATGCTCAGTGTGTAACTGCCGTGCTGCGCGTTGCCGCTGGCGATGCGGTATTTGGCGAGGAAAGAAAAATCGCCGAAGCCGTCCGCCGCGGCGCTGTTGTGCTTGATAAATGGAGGAAGGTTGACAACAACTTCCGTGTTGGCCCAGGGAACAAGATTGAGCCCCTTGCTGTTGTCGAGATTCCAGGTGTGGGTAAGGGCCGGCGCAATCTGCCGCACGATGTCGGTGCGCGCCACCTGGATGAGCCCGGTGTACGTTGTGACCAGCGGAACTGCCCATGGGGGTTGTTTGGCCTGCGTGGCAGAAGTGCGTGCCAGCCAGCGGTCGAAGAACCCGCCAGAAGCGGCGTTGGCCGCGCCGCTCTGCGCGTGCGCGCCGGCCGCAGCCAAGATCAGTAACAGGGAAAGGGGAAAGGGGAAGCTTTCTCATGTCCGTTCCCCGACCATAAAAGTCGGAAGAACGAACCGGCAACCATCTGTTGGGTTAGATTTCCCTCCTCCAAATGGTGGAAGCAAGACGGAAAATCCGCTGCAATCGATCGCCAAAACACGCAGAGTTCCCTGAACGAAAATGCAGTCCACACTCGTGGCTTGACGATCAGCTCCCGGCCGCTCGCTACCAAATCAGCGGACGCTGAGAAGCTAACGGCTGAAGCGCACGTACCGCCGTCCCGCATACAGCCGGAAACCGCCGCCTGGATCGGTCATGACCTGCAGTGGCACCGGCCGCTTCAGATCGTTATCGGTGGCGAAGTCCACAGTGAGCACTTCATGCCCGCCCACGTCGGTCACCACGAACTTGTTGTTCGCGATGAATCCGACTCCATACACGCCGACGGGAAGGTTTTTCCCGGCCACCGTGATGGGGACCTCGGTAATGAAGTATGCCTGGTACTTTTCCGCCACCTGGGTCGAATAGCCGCTAGTGTCCACCAGCACAGCCAGAACGTAATACCCGTCTGAGAATTTCACGCCTCCGGAGTTTCGCAGCTGCGTGGTTGCCGTTTGTCCCCGGTAGAACACGTTCGCCGGGATCAGTGTCTGCGCGTCCGCCGCCTTCAGGACCGTTCCGCTGCCTTGCGCATGGATCAATCCCAGCGGCGCCATGATTGCTGCGGCTGCCAATCCAGCCATCGTCAAGAGTCTCTTGCTATGCAACATTGAACCTCCTGTAAGTTGCTGAGCACGGATTATATCGCATAGAGCGCAACTGCAGGAACGTCACAATTTCATTTCAAGCGCAGATTTATCTGTGGCTGTTCGCCGGCGACGGTTCGACCTTTCAAGGAGCACGTGCGAGATTCCGCTTCAGCAGGCATTCCACCCTTCGGTCGATGCTTCCCGGTGTCTATCCTCATAAACTTGCGCACATCTCACAGGAACTGCTCAGGGCCATCGTCTGGGGACTGCTGACTGCGGCGATTCCCGCCTTTCTTTCCGCACAAGCTGCAGGCTCCAGTGCTCTTCCCCCAGGGCAGCAGGCCGAAACACTCGCGGAAAGCGCCCGGCCGGCTTCAATGGGCGGGGTGAATACCGGTCCTCCGCGGCCGGCGCAGCCCGACGAACAACGGCAGCCGATCACGGCGGGCGGTTTAGAGTCCGCGATAGGGGATCCGTAAGCCCCTCGTCTTCAGGCGAAGGATGGATTTTGGGGACTGCAGGTCTGCATTCTCCAGATGCTGCAGCCCATGGTGAACGCCATTCGGGTCTCAACTGGCAAGAGCAGTGCATTAATCACCGCCAGAGCACGTCGATGCTGTTCAAACGCCCAATCGGCCACATGGCCGATCAATCCGGCTTCCAGCCGTAATCGAAGCCACTGCCTATTAGGCGGTGGAGTATTCACCGACCCACCGCGTATCGGCGCTCAATGACCTGCTCGCCTGCCTGCGATCCTGCCGCGATAATCCGGGACAGTTCCGATAGCCCGCTCAGGTTTGCGCGTGAATTGTCAATCAACTCCCGCGCGGAACGCTCGAAGAAGCGGAACTGCCTGGGGCTGTGTTTCTACAAGATACGCGCGTACACTGGATTGTTCCGATACGATTGGGTAGCCGCGGCGATGGGGAAGATGACTATGCGAAAAACCGGCACATTGGCGTTTATGCTCCTGGTGGGAATGGCGGCGCATTGCGCAGCGCAGACGCGCTTCGATGCGGAGGCGGTGCGGCTGAACAATCGCGGCGTGGCGCAGATGGGCCAGCAGTTTACCGAGCGTGCGGCAGAAACCTTTGCCGAGGCTTTCAAGAAAGATCCGAAGCTGGCGCAGGCCGCGATCAACGAGGGCATCGCGCTGATGGCTCTGCAAAGGCTGGACGAGGCCAAAAAAGCGCTCCAACAAGCCACTGCGCTTGACCCGAACAGCGCGCAGGCGTGGTACAACCTGGGCCTGGCGCAACACGCGAGCAATGAACTCGGAGCCGGCGCTGGCCAGCTTTCAGCAGGCGGCGAAGATCGATCCCAGGGATGCGGACTCCTATTATTTCGAGGGCGCCTGCTACCAGGAGATGAAGCAGTACGACAAGGCCATCGCGATTCTTCGAAAGGACGCTGGAGATCGATCCGCTGCATGCGTCGGCTGAGTTTGTCCTGGCGCGGTCGCTGCAACGCACGGGGCGCATCGCCGAGGCGCGGGACCACTTCAAGCGCTTTCAGCACCTGACCAGCACCAAGATTGGAGCGCCCATCGGCCTGGCCTACGGCGAGCAGGGACACTACTCGACGGTCACGCCGGTCGAGGAGCCGGAGACGTCCAACGGCCATGATTCCGGTGAAGCTGGTGGCGCAGCCGCTGGCTGACGTCCACCACCGAAACGGCATGGACAACCACGCGGCGGCGCCTGCATGATGGACGTGACCGGCTCGGGCAGCATGGACCTGGTGCTGATGCAGTCGGGCGCGCAGGCCATTCGCGTGCTGCACAATCGCGGCGACGGCAGCTTTGAGGAGTTGGATGCGGCAGCGGCGGGGCTGAAGGCCGGCGGTCACGCGGTGGCCTGCGCCGTGGGCGACTACGACGGCGACGGGCTGAACGATCTGGCGGTGGCGCTGGACGATGCGGTGCTGCTGTTTCGCAATCTGGGGCACGGGCAAGTTCAAGGACGTGACCGCCGAGGCCGGACTCAAGCCGCGGAACCGGCCTACCGGCATTACGTTTGTGGATTACGACCACGATGGCGACCTGGATCTGCTGATCACGGGCGCTCCGTTGAAGGCCGGAGACGACGCCCAACGTCTTGTGGCGCAATAACGGCAGACGGAACCTTTACCGAATGGACCGAGCCAACCGGGCTGGGCGGAAGCGGCAAGACTGCGGCGGCGATTCTCACCGACTTCAACAACGATCGCGCCGTAGACCTCGCGGTGACCGGGGACGGACCGGCGCCGCTGATTTATGTGAATCCGCGCGAAGGAAAATATCCCACGCAGCCGCTGTATGAAGACGCCAAACTGCCCCCCACCGTGGGCATCGCGGTGCTCGACTACAACAAGGACGGCTGGATGGATATTGCCGTGACCCACGCGGGCGCGCCGGGGCTCACGTTGTGGCGCAACGTGGAGGGACCGAACCACATCGGCCGCCGCTTCGAGCGCGTCGATCTGCCGTTGCATGGCGCGCTGCGCGGATGGGGCCTGACGCCCATCGATATCGACAACGACGGCTGGATCGACCTGGCGGCGATTGTAGAGACCCGTGCAGGGCCGCGCGTGCGCGTCTTCCGCAACCGCGGCGATGGCAGCTTTGAAGATGTGAGCCACGCGCTGGGCCTGGACAGCCTTCAACTGCGCGCGCCGCGCGGACTGATTGCCGCCGATGTGGACGGCGACGGCGCCGCCGATCTGATCGTGACGCAGGCGAACGCGGCGCCGGTGCTGCTGCGCAACGTAGGCGCGAACAAGAATCATTTTGTACGCCTCGATCTGACCGGCCTTGCGGACAACAAGACGGCGCTGGGCGTGAAGGTAGAGGTCTTCGCCAACGGCCTCTGGCAGAAGTGGGAGCTCGCCGGGGCTTCCGGCTACCAGACGCAGGCTGCGCCGCAGATCCTTGTGGGCCTGGGCGATGCGGAGGGCATCGATCTGCTGCGGATTCTGTGGCCTACCGGGGTTTTGCAGGACGAGATCGATTTGCCGCGCCAGCGGGTGATCGCGATGAAGGAGGCGGACCGGCGAGGCAGTTCCTGCCCGGTGCTCTTTGCCTGGGACGGGCATCAATACAAGTTCGTGACCGACGTGATCGGCGCGGCGGTGGTGGGCCACTGGTTTACGCCCACACGCCGCAACATTCCGAATCCGGGAGAGTGGATCAAGATCGACGGCGCGAAAGTCGCGCCGGTGAACGGTAAGGTGAGCCTGCGCTTCATGGAGCCGATGGAGGAGGTGAACTACATCGACCAGTTGCGGTTGATTGCGGTGGATCACCCGGAGCTTGTTGAGGTGAATCCCGACGAGCGGTTCCTCGACGATCCGCCGTTTGCCTCGGGCCGCGTGGTAGCGACTGCCGGCGCGCGTCTGCCCTTGGGCGCGTGGGACGGGGAAGGTCGCGATGTGCTCGACCAGTTGAGCCGCTACGATCACCAGTTTGCCAGCGGATTCACGCCGCTGCCTTACGATGGGTTCGCGAACCTGCACGCGTTGACGCTGGATTTGGGCGCAATCAACGCAAAGGCTCCGCTGCGGCTGCTGATGACCGGATATGTGAACTACTTCAGCGCCACGTCGCTGTATGCGGCTTGGCAGGCGGGAGTGAAGCCGATCTCGCCCTATGTCGAAGCTGAGCTGCCGGATGGGTCGTGGCAGCGCATTCCGGGCGAAGCGGGCTTTCCCGCCGGGCTGGAGCGGACAATTGTGGTGGACCTGACGGACAAGCTGCCGGCGGGCACGCGGCGCATCCGGCTGGTGACGAATCTGCAGATTTATTGGGACCAGGTGCTGATTGACCAGAGCGCGGATGCAGAGGCGCGCACCGCGGAGTTGCCGCTGGCATCGGCGACGCTGCACTTCCGCGGATACCCGAAGCAGATTGAGGGCGCAAGTCCCGGCGACCTGGACTACGACTACAATCGTTGTGAGCCTGACCGGGCCCTTCCAGCGCGAGCGCGGCAATTACACGCACATGGGCGACGTGACCGCGCTGGTGAAAAGCATCGACGATCGCTTTGTCATCTTCGGCAGCGGCGAGGAGATTGCGGCGGAGTTCGACGCGGCGAAGCTGCCCGCCCTGCCCGCGCACTGGAAGCGCGACTACTTTTTCTACGCCAACGGATTCGTGAAGGACATGGACTGGTGGGATGCATCGCCGTTTACGGTGGCGCAACTGCCGTTTCACGGCATGAGCACCTATCCCTATCCAAAGGGAGAAGAATACCCTGACGATGCGAAAGCGCTCGACTACCAGTTGAATTGGAACGACCGGTTCGAGTCGGGCGAGCCGGTGCGGTCTTATCGGTTCGACTATCAGCCCTTGCCTTCGACGCCGCGAGAGGATCTGGCTCCAGGCGCGACACCGGAGAAGCGGCCATGAGCGATGTTGGGAACGGCCTTGTGCTGGACCCGGCGGCGAAGCAACTGGAGCTGGTGCGCACGGGTCAGATATCGGTGGTTGAGCTGGCCGAGGCCCACATCCGGCAGATCGAGCGGCTGAATCCCGCGCTCAATGCCTTTGCCGACTTCGACGCGGAACGCGTGCGCGCGCAGGCGCGGCGGCTTGACGGAGCGCCGTACCCGCGCGGCCTCTTGCACGGTCTGCCGGTCACCGTCAAGTCTTCGATTGCCACCGCGGGCTACCGCTGCGAGATTGGCAGCCTGCTGCACCAGGGCGAGATTCCGGCAGAAGACGCGGAGGTGGTGGCGCGGCTGCGCGCGGCGGGAGCGTTGATTCTGGGCACGACCAATTGCCCGGAGTTCCTGATGGCCTACGAGACCGCGAACCTGCTCCACGGGCGCACGCGGAACCCATGGGACCTTGACCGCACGCCGGGCGGATCGAGCGGCGGCGAGTCGGCGGCCATCGCGGCGGGACTCTCTGCGGCGGGGCTGGGCAGCGATAGCGGCGGATCGGTGCGCGTGCCCGCGCACTTCACGGGCATCTGCTCGCTCAAGCCCACGCCGGGGCGGATTCCGGGGCGCGGGCATCTGCCGCCGTGCGTGGGGCCGTTCTCGATCCTGGGCGCAATCGGGCCGATGGCGCGGACCATAGGCGACGTTGCGCTGCTGTTCCGCGCGCTCAGCGGACAGGACCCGCTCGACCCAGTCAGTCCGCCGCTCGCGTTGCGCGAGCCAAGGCTTGACGATCTGCGCAGCAATCCGATCGGGTATTTCGAGGACGATGGACTGGTTCCGGTGACCGCAGAGACGCGCGCCGCGGTGAACGCCGCGGCAGAGGCGCTGCGCGACGCGGGCTTTCGCGTCGAGCCGTTCAGGCCGCGCACGCTGGAGCAACTGCGCAAGCTGTGGTGGACGTTCTTTGTGCAGTGCGGAGCGATGTTTTATGCGCCGGAAATTCGGGCAAAAGAAGATCGGCTGAGCCCCATCTTCAACGAGTTCCTCTCGATCGCCGAAGCTGCGCCGGCGCTCACAGCGGCCGAATTGCTGGACGCGTGGGCGGAGCTGGACCTGCTGCGCGCAAAGACGCTCGCGGAGATGAGCGAGTTTCCCGATTCTGCTGTGCCCGGTGGCCAGCCATTCCCGCCTTCCGCCACGATGAGCGTGCGTGGATGATCGACGGGAAAACCGTCGAGTACCTTGACGCTGTGCGGCACACGCAGTGGTTCAACGCGCTGGCGGCGCCGGCGGCGGTGGTTCCTGTGGGCGTTCGCCTGAGGGCCTGCCGATCGGCGTGCAGATCGTTGCGCGGCCCTTCGAGGACGAGACGGCGCTGGGCGTCGCGGCGCTGGTGGATGCGGCCTTCGGCTATCGTCCGCCGCCGATGGCACAGTCGTGACCAGTTCCTAAGTCTTGTCCATTCATTGCAAACAGACCGTAAAGTGTATTGAGTACCCGGCCACAGGCGCGCTGGGAACGGCTGCCTGTCTCCACCTTTCGATGGAGGCGTGGCCAGAACGATCACGGTAAACTGCTGTTGCTTCCCCGGAATGGAGCACAGGGTGCGTGAAAGCTGGCAGGAGCGATTTGCCGGAACCCCTGATGTCCTGATGAGCGCGGGGCGCCAGCACACAGTTGTGCAGGTGCTCGATGTTGCTGTCGGCGGGGACGAATTCATCACCATGGCAGGGCCGTGCTCGGTAGAGACCGAGTCCCAGCTCATGGCCACCGCTCATCATGTGCGCCGCGGCGGCGCGCGCATTCTGCGCGGAGGCGCCTTCAAGCCGCGCAGTTCTCCTTATGCATTTCAAGGGCTCGGCCTCGAAGGGCTGAAGTTGCTGGCGCGCAGCGCGCGAAGAGAGCGGCCTGGCCATCGTCACCGAGGTGATGTCGGAGTGCGACGTTCCCATGGTTGCCGAGTACGCCGACATTCTGCAGATCGGCTCGCGCAGCATGGAGAACTACTCGCTGCTGGAGGCGGCGGCGCGTTCCGGACGGCCGATACTGTTGAAGCGCGGCATGGTGGCCACGATTGCCGACCTGCTGCGCTCGGCGCAGGTGATCCTGGACAACGGCAACCCCAACGTCATTCTCTGCGAGCGCGGCATCCGCACCTTTGAAACGGCGATGCGCAACACCTTCGACGCGGCCGGCATTGCGCTGCTCAAGCAGATCTCGCATCTGCCGGTGATTGCCGATCCCAGCCACGCGGCCGGGCATCGCGAACTGGTTCCCGCGCTGGCGCGCATCGCGCGTTGCCGCCGGCGCGGATGGCCTGCTGGTCGAGGTGCATCCCAATCCGGACAAGGCATGGAGCGACGGCGAGCAGTCGCTGGACTTCGCCGAATTCGACGCCATGATGGCCGCGCTCGGGCCCTGGATCGAACTGCGCAGCCGGGAGTTGGGTGAACGCGAAGCTGCCGGCGTTCGGCCCATGGAAGTGGCCGGATGAGCTCACTGGCTCAGAGTGCTCGCGGCTGGCCGCGGCGATTGCGATGCTGATTCCGATGTGCGGCTTCGCGCCAGGCCCGGCGACGATGCCCGGCGCGGATATCATCGTGACTGCGGCGCCGGTCTATCGGCCGCTGGCTGCTCTGCGCGGACAGGAACGGTTTCCGAGCGGCGCACAACTGCTGCTCGTTCACGCGGGCAGGGCGGAGCCGCTGGTGAAGGGCTTTGCCGCCACGGCGGACGCCAATATTTCCTTCGATGGCAAGACCGTGCTCTTCGCCGGCAAGCAGGCTGTGAGTGACCACTGGCAGATATGGGAAATGACGCTCGAGGATCGCTCCGTGCGCAAGGTGATTGCAACCGCAACCGACGCCGAGCGCCCGTTCTATTTGCCGGGCGGACGGATGGTCTGGGCGCAACGCACGGCCAAAGGGTTCCAACTGAACTCCGCGGAGGACGGCCACCCGCCTGCCTACGCGCCCTTGAATCCGACCGCAGGCCCGGGAGTGCTGCCGCTGACGTACCTTGAAGCCAGCGCGTTCCCCGCCGACGTTCTGGCCGACGGGCGCATTCTGTTTGAAGCCGGCTTTCCCCTCGGGTCGGGCCCGACTGCCGGAGCTGTATCTGGTCTACGCCGACGGCTCGGGCGTCGAGTCCTACCGTTGCGATCACGGCCGGGCGCGCTGGGGCGGAAGGCAGTTGGCCTCCGGCGATGTGGTTTTTACGCACGGCGCCTCGCTGGCGCGGTTTACTTCGCCGCTGGCTCACGAAGTTCCGATCGTTGCGCCGCGCGGCGACTATGCGGGCGCGATCGCCGAGACGGCCTCCGGAGATTGGCTGGTGAGCGCGCGGACCGGAGCTGGCGCGCACTATGCGCTCAAACTGTGGAAGCCCAACTCGCCTGATAGCTCCGCCTCAGCGTCGCTCGAAACCGTGCTGGCCATGAGCGGCGAGGACCTCGTCGAGCCGGTTCTGGTTGCGCCGCGCATCCTGCCCAAGCGGCATCCCTCCGGACTGCATCCATGGAACTACGCCAATCTGCTCGCTCTCGATGCACGCCTCTCGCGCGAAGGCGATTTGAAGACAGTTCCAGCATTGGTCCGGCTGGAGACGCTGGACGCCCAAGGTCGCGTGTTGGTCACCGGCACGGCGCCGGTTGAAGCGGATGGCTCTTTCTTTGTGCAGACTCCGGCCGACAAGCCCATTCGCTTTGCTTTGCTCGATCAGAAGGGCGCGGTGCTGCGCCAGGAGCGGGGATGGTTCTGGATTCGCGGCGGCGAACAGCGTATCTGCGTCGGCTGCCACACGGGACCGGAGCGCGCATCGGAAAATCGTGTGCCGGCCGTGCTGCTGCGCACCACAACGCCGGCCGACCTGACCGGCGCCAATCGCGCGCTGCACGCTTCGCCGGGAGGCAACTGAAATGATGATCCGTCTGCTTTTTTTCGTCGGCGCCGCCTCGTTTGCCGCGGCGCAAACTGCCCTGCCGCCCGCGCAACCCCCGCAAGCGGCGTCCGCCGCACCGCAGGCGACGCGTCAGTCCGTCATTCGCTTTGAGGACGCGACCGACAAATCCGGCATCCATTTCACCCACAGCTTTGGGTCGCGCCAGTTGGGATCGCTGCTGGAAGGAACCGGCGGCGGCTGCATTTGGTTCGACTACAACAACTCCGGCCTGCCCTCTCTCTACGTGGTCAGCGGCCGCCCGCTCGACGACTCGATGCATCCCTATCCGCTCAAGGACAAGCCGAATCCGCCGCCGCACAACCATCTGTATCGCAACGACGGCAACGGGCATTTTACCGACGTAACCGAGCAGTCGGGCTTGAACCCGGATATGTATTCCATCGCAGTCACGGCGGCGGACTACGACAACGACGGCTTTGAGGATCTGCTGGTGACCGGCTACGGCAAGGTCGTCCTCTATCACAACGACGGCAATGGCCATTTCACTGATGTGACCGCGAAGGCCGGCATCAAGGTAAACGGCTGGGCAATCAGTTCCACCTGGCTCGACTACGACAAGGATGGCTGCCTCGATCTCTTTGTCGGCCGTTATGTCAAGTTCGATCCCAAATATCGCGACTATTATGCCGCGGATAACTATCCCGGGCCGCTCGACTACGAGGGCGAAACCAACATGCTCTTCCATAACAACTGCGATGGAACATTTACCGACGTGTCGGACAAGTCGGGCATTGGCGCTTACGTGGGCCGGACGATGGGAGTGACGGCGGCAGACTTCGACAACGATGGCTGGGACGACATTTACGTGACCAACGACCGGACGGAGAACTTCCTCTTTCATAACAAGCACGACGGAACGTTTGAGGAGATCGCCACCGAGACCGGGACGGCCTACGGACAAAATGGCGAGTCGACTTCGTCGATGGGACCTGTATTTGCCGACTTCGGGGGCCGGGGAGTGCTTGATCTCTGGGTGAGCGACGGGAACTATAATCGATTTCTGAAAAACTTAGGCGGCCCGACGGGCGGGCCGTCCGCCGCGCAGTCGAACCCTGCCAAAGCTGGCTTTGAAGACGAGGGCGCGTCCAACGGCATCTCGCAGACCGACGCGCAGTACGTGAGTTGGGGCTCGGGGGTCTACGACTTCGACAACGATGGGCTGCTCGACATTCTCGTCTTCCATGGCGGGCTGATCCACCTGATCCCGCAGGAGCACACTCTGTTCCGCGGGCTGGGGAACGGCCGGTTCCAGGATGTTTCGCGCGATGCCGGCTCGGTGATGGAAGAGCGGACAGTGGCGCGCGGGGCCTGCTTCGCCGACTACATGAACGATGGCAAGGTCGATGCCTACTTGGTGAATCTGGGCGCAGACGGCAAGCTCTTTCACAACGTCTCCACTGACACGGGTCACTGGATCGAAGTGAAGCTCGTGGGCGCCATGCGCCCCGGCGATCGAAATTCAGCTCCCGGCCCCGCCGCAAAAAGCAACCTCGACGGGATCGGCGCGCGCGTGGAAGTGCTGGCCGGTGGCAAGAGATGGACAGCCGAGCGCGTGGCAAGCACGGGGTACCTGTCGCAGGATGACGGACGGTTGCACTTCGGGCTCGGAGCGGCAGCAGTGATCGACAAACTGATCGTTCATTGGCCCAGCGGGCGCGAACAAACACTTGAAAAACTGAACGTAGACCGTGTGCTCACAGTGGAGGAGCTAAAATGAGCCGCGCCCCGCAAAGCAGCCGGACAAAAGCTGGTCTGGCTATGTTTTTTTGCGCGCTTGCGGGGGCGCTGTTCTGCGGTGTGCCGTGGACAGGTGGAACGGTTCGCGCGGCGGCGAGCGACAGGACCGGAGAGCATCTCGACTATGCTTCGCCGCTTGAGATCCTGCTTTCGCCCGACGATGCGAGGCTTTACGTGCTCTGCCAGCAGAGTGAAGAGGTGCGCGTGCTGGACGCGGCCACCCACGCAGCGATCAAGACCATCGCGGTAGGCCGCGTGCCGCGAGGCATGGCGCTCTCCCCTTCGGGCGATCGGCTGTTTGTGACCAACTCCTGGGACGACACTCTCTCGGTCATCGATACGCGAACGCTTGCCGTCACCGCGACCTGGAGTGTCGGCGCCGAGCCTTCCGGCGTTGTCGAGGACCATGCGGGCAAACTGATCTTTGTTGCCAACCGCATTACCAGCGACGTGGCCGTGCTCAATGCGCAGACTGGAGCCGAGGAGAAGCGCCTACTTGCCGGACGAGCCGCGAGTTACCTCACTCTTTCGCCCGATGGTAAGCGGATCTACGTTACACACATCTATCCCAATCCTCCCGCGCAGCGGACGGGCCTCGATAACCGCACGCCGCCCGAGTCCGAGATCACGGTCATCGACGCCGCGCGCGCCCTGGTCCTCGATCGCATTCCCCTGCGCTCGATCGCCGGCGTTTTCCACCTCGCTATCTCCGCAGACGGCCGGCTCGGCGCGGTGGCGGAGTACCATCCCAAGAACATGGTGCCGCTGGCGCATCTGGAGCACGGCGGCGCTTTCGCCTATACTCTCACCCTGTTTGGAACTGACGTTGGGCAGCCGGTGGAGATTCCTCTCGACGAGTTGGATCGCTACGCTTCGCAGCCGTTCGGCGTTGTCATTTCACCCGACATGTCGCGCATGTATGTGAGCGTGGGCGGTTCAGAGTGCGTGCTGGCAATCGATATCCCGCGCCTCCTGCATTTCATTCACGCGCGCCCGCGTCCGGCGTCCGGCTCCTATGCTAGCGATCTCTCGGCCAGCGCCAACTATGTCATCGCGCGCATTCCCGTCGGGCATAATCCGCGCGGCCTTGCGCTCAGCCGCGACGGACTCAGGCTGCTTGTCGCCAATCGTTTGGATGACACCATCAGCGTGATCGACACGCGCGCGCTGCGTGTCGCCTCGACCATTACGCTCGACGGACCAAGGGAGGTGAATGTGTTCCGCCGCGGCGAGCAGACGTTCTATTCCGCGCGCTACTCCTTTCAGGGGCAGATCAGCTGCTCCAGCTGCCATATTGATTCCACCTTCGATGGACTGCAGTGGGATCTGGAGCCGGACGGCTTCGGAATCGACATTGTGGACAACAAGATGCTCGAGGACATCAAGGACATCGCGCCGTACAAGTGGAACGGAGGCAACCCCAACCTTCCCACCGAGTGCGGGCCGCGCACGGAGAAATACTTCTGGCGCTCGGAGAACTTCGACGTTCTGACGCTGACCGATCTGGTGACGTATATTCGCAGCCTTGCTCCGCGGCCCAACCGCTGGCGGCTGCCGGGCCATGAGCTCAGCCCGGCCCAGGAGCGCGGCAAGGCGATCTTCGAGCGCGACGTTGATAAGTTCGGCAAGGAGATTCCACAGATCAACCGCTGCTCATTCTGCCACAGCGGCCCCAAGGGGACCAACCAGAAGCTATTCGACGTAGGCACGCGCAAGTCCACCGACAGTTCCGGGCTTTTGAAAACGCCGCAACTGACGAACATCGCGATTACCGCACCCTACCTGCACGACGGCTCGGCGCGCACCCTCGAGGAGATCTGGACCATCTATAACCCCGATGACAAGCATGGCCGAACCAACGACCTGACCAAGGATGAGCTCAACGATCTGATCGAATATCTGAGGACACGATGAAAAAGCCGACCGTTCGCGAGCTGGTTGTTATTGCGCTGCTCGCGGCTGCGCTCGTTGCAGGCGCGGCGCCCAAAGGATCTGCACAAACGTCTGTGCGGCAGCCGCGTGCCGCGCAAGCGGCAACCGCCGTTCCGCCGATGCCGCATTTCCGATTCGAGAACTTTACTACCGCCAATGGCCTGCCCAACAATCACGTCTACTCCGTGCTGGTGGATGGCGACCGTGTCTGGGCAGGAACCGACGACGGCCTGGGCGTTTACGAGAACGGCAAATGGAAGACTTACAACAAGAAGGACGGCTTGGCGCACCGGGCCGTACTCTCGCTTTCTCTGGATAAGCGGACGGGCGATGTGTGGGCCGGCACGATGGGCGGGCTCAGCCGCATCTCCGGGGGGCGCATCGTCAGCTACACGCAATTGAACTCAGGCTTGAGCAACGACATTGTCTACGGGGTTTCGGTGGAAGGCGAAAACGTGTGGGTGGCGACCGCCGCGGGGGCCTGCCGCCTGAATATGCGCACCGGCGAGTGGGCGCTCTACAACGAGCGCAATACTCCGATGAAGGAGATCTGGGTTTATGGCGTTTCGGCCAAGGCGGACAAAGTCTACTTTGCCGTCTGGGGCAGCGGACTGCTGGAGTACACCCAGAAGACGGAGAGATGGGACATGTACGGCGATCCTGACGAAGAGACCGAGCTCGTGCTCTTCAAGGACCAGGGGCTGATTCACGACATCGTCTCGTCGGTGAGCTATGTGGACAACATCGTGTGGGCGGCCACCTACTTCGGCGACAGCCGCTACGACGGCCGCTACTGGCACAACTTCCTCACCAAAGACAGCGGCCTGCCCTCGAACTTCACCAACTTCGTGAAGGGCATGGATGCGAAAACAGCCTGGTTCTGCACCGACAAGGGGCTGGCCTACTACGACGGCACGAACTGGGCGGTCTACACCCGCTCGCTCACCACGCACAAGCCGGAGATGACGGTGCGCGATGCGAAGGGGAAGGTCACGGAGATTCCCGTAACCACGGCGCCGGCACACAACTACATTCTCGGGATCGACTTTCAGGGCGGCGACATCTGGGTTGCCACGGCCGAGGGGTTGAGCCACGGAATTCTTCAACAGCAAGGCAATTCATCGAAAAGCAAGGAGCCAATACAATGAGTGCATTTGCAGAGATACTGGAAGCCATTGCGCACGCGCCGGTTAAAAAGCGCGCCATCACCAATCACGGCGTGCTCAATGAGGCATTCGCCTACGCCAAGCCGAGTTCGTTTTCGCGCGGCATGAGGATCGATCTGAACGGACTGACGATTCTGCTCATCTCCGGCACGGCATCGATCGACGAGAACGGCAAGAGCGTGCACATCGGCGATTTCCGCGCCCAGATGCGGCGCACCCTCGCCAACATCACCGGCCTGCTGGCCAGCGAAGGCTGCACCTGGCGCGACATTGTGCGCACCAGTTGCTACCTGCGCGACATCGAGCGCGATTACGAGGCATTCAACGAGGAACGCACCGCGTTCTTCAGGGAGCAGGGACTCGATCCGCTGCCCGCCTCCACCGGCATCCAGGCCATCCTCTGCCGGCCCGAACTGCTGGTCGAGATCGAAGCCATCGCCATGTTCCGCACGGAGAGGGAAGCTGGCGAGAAGGAGTAGCCGAAATGCGTAAACGAGCACTTTCGGTCGCGGCCGGCGCACTTGCAGCCTGCGCCACGCTGTCCCTCGGGGCGCAGAGCACCCCTGTGTGCGAGTGCGGCAAGCATCCGCCGGCGCCGCCGCGGGACCGGATCGTTGCACCGTATGCCGGCGAACCCCAGGACTTGAGGCCGTACGCCAAGTTCGAGCAGCCGTACTTTGAGAACTATCTGGAGCCCAATATTTACTTTGGCTCCGGCCGCGACATCCCCGATCCCAAGGACATCAGCGAAGTGCGGATCGGATTCCTCGGTCCTCTCGATCCCAGTCCGGACAAAGCGGATGGCGAGCACATGCTGCACGGGGCGCAGTTGGCCGTGGAAGAAGCCAACGCGCGCGGCGGCTACGGCGGCAAGCCATTCAAGCTGATGGTGCATAACGACTACAACAACTGGCAGGCCAAGGCGGTCTATGGCTCGACCCGCCCAACCGACGAGGGGATCTGGGGCTCGGCAGGGGACGAAGCGGTCAAAATGATCTACGACGATCAGGACTGGGCGATCTTCGGCTCGATCAGTTCGGAGTCGACTCATATCATCCTGCGCGTGGCGCTCAAGGCCGAGATCCCGATTGTCAATTGCGCCTCAACCGATCCAACCATTCCTGAGACATACATTCCCTGGTACTTTACCGATCTGCAAGACGACCGCGTGCAGGCTTATACGCTGGCGCGCCATGTCTATACCGATCTTGGTCTGAAGCGTGTCGCACTGCTGAGGTTGAACAACCGATATGGGCGAATGGCCGCGCCGAAGTTCCGGAACGCATCCATCCGACTGGGTCACCCTGTCGTGATCGAGCAGAAGTTCATGCCCGGCGACACGGACTTTTCGCGCCCGCTGCGGATCATCCGCGACTCGCGCGTGGACGGGATCGTGCTGTGGGCGGACGAGACCGAGACGGCGAACATCCTGAATCAGATGCGTAGCCTGGGCATGAAGCAACGCGTCTTCGGCTCCTACCGCACGCTGGGTCCCGAGCTGCTCGCCGAGGCTGGACCCTCCGCGGAGGGATTCGAGGCCGTCTTTCCCTACGACCCTACCCGCAACGATCCGCGCTGGCTCGATTTCAACCGCCGTTTCGAGGACCGCTTCCATGAAAAGCCGGAGCAATTTGCCTCGCTGGCCTATGACGCAATGAACGCGCTGCTCGACTCCATCTGCAAGGCCGGGCTGAACCGCGCTCGCATTCACGATGCGCTCGCCGATATCGAGCAATACGACGGCGTAACCGGGCAAATGATCTTCGACCCCAATCAGAAGAACGTGGCTCCCATGTATTTGGGCACTGTGCAGAACGGCGCGATTACCTACCGCGCAGCAAGGATGGAAAAGGAGCCTGCCGCACCGCATCCACCCGCGGCGGGGCAGACCCCGCTCGCGCGGCAGGAGCCTTCAGCGCAAAACATGCCTTATGCGCGCGTGGGAGAGAATGGAGTCGATTATGCAGGCCCGCACGCCGCCGATCTTCCCGCGGGTCCCGTGCGCGTGGTTCTGTTCGGCCCCGGTGCGGAGCAGATTGCGCACTCGCCGGAAGTGGTGGCGGCACTGCGCGCGGCAGCACAGAAGGGGCGCGCGTGGACGGTGTTGCCTGTGGATAGCGGGCAGAACTGGGGCGCGGCTTCAACCCAACTGGTTCACGCCCTGATGGACGAACATGCGCTGGCGATTGTGGCGCTGGATCGCGATGCCAGCCACCTCTCTGAGCAACTGGCGCTCAAGAGCTTTGTCCCGGTGGTCGCACTGAGCAATGATAAGTCGCTCACATCGGCAAATATTCCCTGGATTTTCCGGCTACCGGCCGGAACCGCTCCAGCGATCGCGATGCGCCTGCTGATGGAGGCAGAGGCCCGCAGCGCAGCAAACCCGGAGCGCGTGAGGGACGTGCTGGCATCGGGGGACACGGTTTCCGGGATGGCCTTTCGGCCGACGGGAGAGCCGCGTGGGCAGTGAGCCCGATGCTTTCCCATCTTGTCTGTTCTTCATCGCCATGAAGTCTTCGTTCCGTAATCCGGATCCGGAAGCCCATCAGGTCGGAAGCAGATGTTTGTTACCAGGCGTAGGTAGCAACAACCTGAGGAGGACCGGGTAATCCGTCAGTGACTGATGTCTGCAGAACGATCTGCACGTTCCTCCCTTCCCAGCCCGGTGAGGCCGTCTGCAGGCCCGCCTGAAGGTACTCCGGACTTGAAACGAACTCACTAGCTGCCTGCGTGCCGTAAGACTTGATTCCGGCCACGATTACAACGAATTGACCGGTTCTGGAGGTCACAAGTCTGGTAACAAGAGCGTAGTCCTCCCCGGCTTTTTCGTTGGAGTCAGTTTTTGAGTACCATCGCCGCCCTGACGGCCCTTGCTCCCGGATGAGCGATTGGTCGCCCTCATCAACGAATGCAAAATGAAGATTTGATGTCATTTGCATCGTCCAGCGATTGTTGAAAGCTCCAATGACGATGGCGGGAGAGCTACGCAGGTCTTCGAAGGAGTAGTTGCCCCCAATTCTGACTTGACTCTTCTTTCCGATCTGGCTAAGGAGAGCAGAAAGCCGAATCGCCGCGGAGACATCCCCGCCTGCGAGCCCATAGTCGGGGTACTCGACCATCTCGCTCCACGTGAGCTTGTCGTCTGGCTGCAAATCAGGCTTCTCACTGAGCCTCTCGAACTGGCCCACAAACTTCTCCGGAGTCTTGGAATGTCTTTGGTAGAGCTCGATTGAAGGCCGGTAGACCGAAGGTTTGGCCAGGCAGATCAGAACGGGCTCTGTAGAGGAAAGCGCGGGAGACCAGAACTTCTGCAACACCGATTGGTGCGCTCTGGCGCGATAAAAGTTTGACCCGATCAGAGCCAAACCGGCCAACATGGCGAGGCCGACTGCAGACAAAACCCACCGAAGCCGCTTTTGCTTCCCGGAAGCACCCTTTGTATCTGCCAGCGGAGGCGATGCGATATGGGTTGATTCCTGGCCGTGCCCCATTCGCTGGGGATTCTCTTGAGGTTCCGGTACAGCCTGAGGAGGGGTCGATTGCCCCTCGTGTGGTGCATGGTTTGCCCACTTGAATTCGGGAGTGTAGGACCCTACATGAAGTTCGACGCGTACCGCCGAGATGTTGGGGGTCGCCTGGTAATACTGTTCCAGCCTTCTGCGTACTTCTCCAGCCTGTACCCGAACTACAGGGTCATCTCCGGTTGCGTACCCTACAGGACGCTGAAAGAGGTCCACTCCTATCGTGCGTTCCTTGAGTCGCTCTTGGTTCCCCTCCAGGCGGTGGTGGACTACGTAAGACAGAAACTGTTGGCAGCGCTTGCTGGGCTGAAAAATTGGACTGTTCAGGATCGCATCCAATTCGTGAAGAATAGCAGCTTTTTCAAGATCATCGAGGGTGCGGGTTTCGCCATGTACTTCTTCGCGCCAGATCTGATTTGTTGTCGATTCCATGGCACTCACCGCTTTCCATTTTCGAGCGCTGCGATCGAGTAAGCCGCGGCCATTGTCCACTTTACTCTCCCCCGCGCAAATGAGCGACGCTATTCTTGCGCCTTTGCCTACAGGTTAGCCGAAGCCGGCACGCTGCCTTCTCCAATTTACCCCTACTCGTCTCTATCCTGCACAATCGAAATGGGTTAGTCAACCAGACAATGCACTGCCTTCCCTTCACCATACTGTAATACATCGTGTTCTACTTGAAAAGTCCCCCCAAGGTGGCAGATGGTTGCTTAATGCCGTAGCCGGTAGTGTTTCACCCTGCGTTTGTTTGATTCCCGGCAAGTTTTTCCGGGCGAACGCTCCTGGTTGGGGTGCCACCTTCTTACGCTACGGCAGGCAGACGCAGCAGCGATGTATCGGCCGTATCCCTTTCTGGGGGAGAATTCACAATTCCGGAGTGATCTGTGGAACTGTCAAGACATGTAGATGAAACGGCAATACTCTGCCTCGGAACCCGCAAGCGGTTTCAGTCCGCCGCTAAGGCTGCAGGTGCACTTGGCAAGATTAGTGGCTGCGGCAGTCTCCAGTTTCTCTTGGTCCCGGCGGTGCGTGGTTGTTCGCGCCGCCGGGATGCACAGACCGCCGGTGAATTGGATTCAGGGCGTTTTCGCCCATCCAAATAAGGAGTGCGAACTATGAAAATGCCTTTCGCTGTACTAACCGTTCTTGCAACCACTCTGCTTGCCGGTCAGCTCTATGCCCAGGCCACGGAGAGCCCGATACCACGCCTGGTCAAGCAGGACGGACGCTTTGCTCTGTTCGTGGACGATGCTCCATTTCTGATCTTGAGTATCGAGGATCAGGAGCTGGGTTTGGAGAGCAGTTGGCCCCCGCAGCCCCAGGATTGGGCCAACATGGAATATCTGCATGCCAACACAGTCGAGGTGCCGATCTATTGGGATCAGATCGAAGAGCAGCCGGGGAAGTTCGATTTTTCGTCGATCGACAGGCTCCTGAGCGCGGCCCGCGAGCATCATATGCGTCTCATCCTGCTCTGGTTCGCCACCTGGAAGAACGGCAGCCAGCACTACATGCCCGATTGGATGTTGTCTGACCCCGCCCGCTATTTCCACTCGGTCGACAGGAATGGAGAGGCGGTGGATTCGCCATCGCCGTTCGCTGCCGCCTCGCTCGAAGCGGACAAAAATGCCTTCGCGGCGGTCATGGGACACCTGAAGCAAGCCGATCCGCAGCGCACCGTCATCATGGTTCAGGTGGAGAACGAAACCGGCAACTGGAAGAGCGTCCGCGATTTCTCGCCGGCCGCGCAGAAGTACTTCCTGGCGCCGGTGCCGCCCGGGATCCTCAAAGCCATGCATGTGCAAACCACCTCCGCATCGCCGAACTGGCAGCAGGCCTTTGGCCCCGATGCGGACGAGTACTTCAATGCCTGGGCGACGGCAAAATACGTGGGCGAGGTCGCGGCTGCGGGAAAGGCGGCTTATCCGCTGCCTCTGGACGTCAACGACGCCTTGCGCAACCCGTTCCATCCGGGCCCTCCCGGAGAGCCGGGCTCTCCCGGGGCCTACGAGAGCGGAGGCCCCAGCGACAATGTGATTCCCATCTGGAAAGCCGCGGCGCCGGCCATCGATCTTCTGGGCCCCGATGACTATCAGGGCGACCCCGCCGCGTATTTGAAAGTATTGGATCTCTATCACCGTGACGACAATGCCCTCTTCCTGCCGGAGAGCGGCTGTCCCGGGTGTGACCCCGACAGTGGAGACTTTACCCGCTACTTCTTCACGGTACTTGGTCTTCAGGGCATAGGATACTCGGAGTCCGGAAATAAACCCGTGCCTTCTCTGGCTAGGAATTTCGTGTTGGTGGGTCCGATGCAGCGGGAGATCGCCCGCCTCAATTTCGAAGGCAAGCTCAAGGCGGTGGCCGAACCGGTACACACCAAGGGCGGAGACCAGGGCGATCCCCGGCAGACAATGCGGTTCGGAACCTGGAACGCGGTGGTGAAATACGGGTCAGCCCGCTTTGGTCCCGCCCCCAGCGCAGGGAATGCGACGCCGGAGGGGCGCGCTCTGGTGGCCCAGCTTGGGGAGAACCAGTTTCTGGTGGCCGGATATTTCTGCACCGTCGACTTCTACCCGGCCGGTACCGAGGAGCAACAGAAGACCGAACATATCGTGGACGGAAGCGGGCAGATTCCCTCCGCCCTGATTGACGGCAAATGGCAGCACCGGCAGTTCATGCGCGTCGAACAGGGAGTTTACGAGAACGGAGTCTTCAAGCTGCTGCGCAGCCAGAATGGGGATGCGACCGACTATGGCCTGCGCTTTGGCGAGGAGCCCACGGTCCTGCGCGTTACGCTTGGCACCTATTAGAGCGGTCGAGAGAGTTTCTATTCCCTTTCCTGGCCGCAGAGTCAGCACCCCAGGCAACATCTGCAGGGTGAAGACGAGCAAGAGGCGACACGGCATGCTGTGTCGAAGAATCAAACAGGAGTGATTTATGCAAATAAAGATGAATGCAATATCGGCGTTGAGCTTGCTTGTGTTGGGCGCTGCCTTGACGATTTCGGCCGGGGCGCAAACGGATAATGGTGTGCCGCACTTGCGCAAACAGGGCACTGCCACCCAATTGATTGTGGATGGCAAGCCGTTTCTGGCTCTCGCCGGAGAACTCACCAACAACGCTGCGACCAGTCTCCCTATGATGGAGCCTATCTGGCCGAAGCTTGTCGCCGCCAACCTGAACACCGCGCTCGTCGGCGTCTCCTGGGCACAGTTTGAGCCCGAAGAAGGAACGTTCAACTACACACAGATCGATGGCGTGATCGCCAAGGCCAGAGAGAATCACATGCACCTTGTCGTCATCTGGTTCGGCTCCTGGAAGAACGGCACCTCCAGTTTTGCGCCGTACTGGGTAAAGAAGGATTACACTCGCTTTCCGCGCATTCAGATCGGCGACGGCAAGACGGTTTCGATCTCCGGCCCCATCGAACTGCTCAGCACATTGGGCGACGCCACGCGGGATGCGGACGCTGCCGCGTTCGGGGCATTGATGCGGCATATCAAGGAAGTCGATGGCGCTCGGCATACCGTGGTGATGATGCAGGTAGAGAACGAAGTGGGTGTGCTGCGGGATTCGCGCGATCGATCTCCGGCGGCGAACCGCGCATTTGCCGGGCCGGTGCCGGCTGAGCTGATGAAATACCTTGAAGCCCACAAGGATACGCTCATTCCCGAGTTTCGTGAGGTCTGGGCGGCAAATGGCTACAAGAGCTCCGGAACCTGGGAAGAGGTCTTCGGTCCCGGCAAGCCGGCTGACCTGAAGATTCCGATTCAAACCCAGAGCCCGCCCATGAGCGCGGATGAACACGAAGTCAGTTGGAGGCAACTCCACTGGCCTTCGGACGAGATATTCATGGCCTGGAACTATGCGCGCTTTGTAGAGAAGGTGGTCCACGAGGGCAAGGCGTCCTATGACATTCCCATGTATGTGAACGGGTGGCTGCAGCAGCCCAATCACGCCTGGCCGGGAACCTATCCCAGCGGCGGTCCATTGCCGCAGGTGCATGACATCTGGCGCGCCGGAGCTCCGGACGTGGATATCCTTGCTCCGGATCTCTACCTGCCGTATTTTGACCAGGTTTGCGAACGATTCAGCAGGAATGGGAACCCGCTCTTTATTCCAGAGACGGGAACCGATGCGGCCAATGTGATCATGGCGGTCGGCAAGCACAATACGATCGGCTTTTCTCCGTTCGGCATTGACGGGAATAGACCGATTCCCTCGGAGCTTGCAGCCGCATACGAGATGCTCAACAATATGGCGCCAATAATTCTGGCGCACCAGGGGACCGACACCTTGACCGCAGTGCGGATGGTCCAGGGAGATCCGCCCAAGCAGGTCAAACTGGGCAATTACACCATGACGTTTACCTACACAGGCCGGATCACGCGCTTGGCTCCGCAGGCCAAAGGCGGAGTGGAAGCGTCACTTCCTCCTCCAAGACAACCCGGAGCACAGCCGGAAGGCCCCCTGCCGCCGCTGGAAGCGGCTGTAGTTGTAATTTCCACCGGCCCCGATGAGTATTACTTTGGCGGAGGGGGCATGCGCGTTGACTTTACGCCCAACACGCCCGGACCTCCCAATGTGGGGCTCGGTGTCGTGCAGACAGGCAAGTTTGTGGACGGAAAGTGGGAACTTACCCGTTGGATCGAAGGCGACGATGATGCACAGGGAGAGATCCTGGTGCTGAATCCGGGTACGATCGTGCGGGTCCAGCTCTACCGCGTTCCATAGGTTGAGAATTCCGGTGTCTTCGCTGTTTCTCTATTGCCGGCTTGGCGCTCGGAAACAGTGAGCGGCAAGCGTTGCCTTAACCGCCCATGTCAGCCGTTCGGACAACTCAGGTATGATTTGGGCGGCAGAGTTGGAAAGGAGATTCCTGTCTTATGCAAAGGTTTTTTGCCATTCTAGCACTCGTTGCCGGAATCACCCTCACTGCAGTTGGCTCGCGGGCGCAGAACCCCAGCCAGCGCCTGGAACTCGACCGCAAGGGCGAGACGATTGTGCTGGAGCCCTACGCGCCCAACATTCTGCGCGTCACGCTGAGCCTGCAGCGGGAATCCGCGCTGGCCGCGCCGGGCTATGGTGTTTTGGCTGCGCCTGACGTGGCCGGCTGGAGCGCAAGCCAGACCGCGCAGGCCGACGTGTATGGGTCGTCGCGGATGGTCGTCAGTGTGGACCGCGAACGGCCTGCCGGCCCGCCGCCACTACAGACGATGGCCGACATTGGAGAATACTTCAACGGCTCCACTCCCGGCGCGCACATCACTTTTCGCACCCCCGAAGGGAAACAACTGCTTGAGCTCACCGGCTGGTCGCAGGACGTACCCAATCAAAAAGAAGGCACGGCAAATCTTGAGCACGACCGCCGTCCTGGCGACGCCGAATTCTACACCGTGGGCGCGACCTTTGCTTCGCCGGACGACGAGCATTACTACGGGCTAGGCCAGAACCACGAGGGCTTTCTGGACCATCGCGGCCACGCGGTCCGCTGCTGGGCCGATTATCTGGCTCCGGCCGCGCCCAGTTTCTGCGTGCCGTTGCTGGTCACCAACAAGGGCTATGGGCTGTTGTGGGACAACCCATCCAAGACCACCATCGAGCCGGGCTTCAACGAGCAGACCAGCTGGGTTTCGGAGGCGGGCACGCATGTCTCCTTCTTCGTGATCGCCGGCGCCACCGCGGACGAGATTTACGCCGGCTACAGGCTGCTTACCGGACCCACGCACATGCTGCCCAAAGCGGCTTACGGCTACATCCAATGCAAACAGCGCTATGCCAGCCAGAAGGAATTACTTTCGGTTGCAAAGGGCTATCGCGACCGCCATCTGCCTGCTGACGTGCTGGTGGTGGACTGGTTCTATTACACGAAAATGGGCCAAATGGACTTCGATCCTTTGTTCTGGCCTGACCCGTCGGCAATGAACAAGCAGCTTCATGACATGGGCTTTGAAACCATGATCAGTGTCTGGCCGCGCTTCGTACCCGACAGCCGATACTATGCCGAGCTTCGCAAGAACGGCTGGTTCATCCACCTGGCCGATGGAACGCCCATTGACGGGTTGCCTTACGACCGCGCCGGTTCCGACATCGACACCACCAATCCCGAGGCCGCCGCGTGGTATTGGAAGACCATCCGCGACAACATCGTCAGCAAGGGTTTCGACTCCCTGTGGGCCGATGAAACCGAGCCCGACCTGCCCCCCAACGGCGCCTATTTCCACATTGGCCCCGGCACGGAGTTCTTCAACGTCTATCCGCTCTTCCACACTGCGGCGCTCTACGACGGCTTCCGCAAGGACGAGCCGGGTCGGCGCGCGCTGATTCTCTCCCGCGACGCCTTCACGGGAGCGCAACGCAATGGAACCATCTTCTGGTCCTCCGACATCTATCCCACCTGGGATACGCTGAAGCGCCAGATTCCCACCGGGCTTGACGTTGCGGCCTCGGGGATCGCGTACTGGTCCAACGACACCGGCGGCTGGCAGTATCTTCCCGAGGAGCACCATCCGGCCCACCCGCCGCTGCTCGATCCCTCCGACGCCCGCGCCAACGTGGGCGGATACGACGACTACCCGGAGCTCTACACCCGCTGGTTCCAGTACGCCGCGTTCCTGCCCATCTTCCGCACCCACGGCAGCCGCCCGGCCAACGAGGTCTGGTCCTACGGCAAACAGGCCGAGCCGATTCTGGAAAAGTACCTGCGCCTGCGCTATCAACTGATGCCCTACATCTACTCGCTCGGCTACCAAACCTGGCTGACCGGCGCGCCCTTCATGCGTGCACTGTTCATGGACTTCCCCAATGATCCAAAGGTCGCCGACTTGCGCGACGAGTACATGTTCGGACCGGCCTTTCTGGTTGCGCCGATCACCGACCAGGGCGCGACCAGCCGCGAGGTCTATTTGCCGGCCGGAACCGATTGGTATAACTTCTGGACCAACGAGCGCGTGAAGGGAGGCCAAACGGTGACTGTCGCTGCGCCTATCGACACCATTCCACTGTTCGTCCGTGCCGGATCGATCATTCCGCTCGGATCTGCAGTCGAAAGCACCCATGAGCCTCAGGCCATTACCAGAGTCCGCGTTTACCCGGGCGCGGACTCCGGCTTCACGCTCTTCTCCGACGACGGCGCCACATATGCCTACGAGAAAGGCGCGGGCTCCATTACCCGGCTCCATTGGGACGATGCAAAGCAGATCCTTACGCATGAGGGCGCCGCTGGCTGGAGCGGACCTGACAGCGCAATTGTTGAAATCGCCGGACATTGAATACAACCATCGGAACATGAAATTCGGCATCAAAGGATACCGACACAATGTTGATGATCTCCCGCATTGCATTGATTGGCGCCATCACTCTGGCCTTCTGTCACGCTGATGCTGCAGGCGCGCAAGGATCGAGCGTCCAGGCTTCGCAGTCTGCCCCTCATGAGTCCGCGCCCCAGCAGCCCTGGATGAATCGATCGCTTGACCCGGATACGCGCGCCGATCTGATGATTCACGAGATGACGCTCGACGAGAAGATCCAATTGGTTCATGGCGTCGGCTGGGGGGTGCTGCGCGCCGGCGCACCCGTCCCGCCCGCGGATAATGGCGGCGCCGGCTTCGTCCCCGGCATCCCGCGGCTGAATCTTCCTGATATAAACCTCGCCGACTCCGCGGTGGGCGTGCGCATGGCCGCGCTGCAGAGCCGCTATGCGACCTTGCTTCCCTCCGTCCTCGGCATGTCCGCATCCTGGGATCCCGATGCCGCCTTCCTCTACGGCTCCGTCATCGGCCGCGAACTACGAGCCCAGGGCTACAACATGTCGATCGGCGGCGGGGTCGATCTCATCCGCGAGCCGCGCAATGGACGCAACTTCGAGTACTCCAGCGAAGACCCCATCCTCGCCGGGACCATGGTGGGCCAGCTCGCTCGCGGCGTTCAGTCCAACCACATCATGGGAGACATCAAGCACTACGTACTCAACGACCAGGAGACGGGCCGCAATTTCCTGGATGCGGTGCTGGACCCGCGTTCCCTCCGCGAGACGGACCTGCTGGCCTTCCAGATCGCCATTACGTCAGCTCAACCCGCCGGGGTGATGTGTTCCTACAACCGCGTGAACGGCGACTACGCCTGCGAGAACGCCTATACCCTCAATCAGGTTCTGAAACATGATTGGGGATTCAAAGGCTTCGTTCTCTCCGACTGGGGGGGCACACACTCCACCGTCAAGGCCGCGCTGGCTGGCCTGGACATGGATCAGCCCGGCGACGACGGCTACTTCAGCGAGCCGCTTAAGCAAGCCGTACTCGACGGCCAGGTTTCCCAGGCCCGGCTTGACGACATGGCCCACCGCATCGTGCGCAGCATGTTCTCGAGCGGGGTCGTCGACGAGCCGCCCGAGCGCAGCGTTGTCGATCCCTTCCGAGGCCGCGACGACGCCCAGAAGATCGAAGAAGAGAGCGCCGTGCTGCTCCAGAACGGCGGCGGCATTCTTCCGCTTGATCCCGCGAAGATTCGCAGCATCGCGATCATTGGAGGCCACGCGGATGTGGGTGTGCTCTCCGGCGGCGGCTCCGCGCAGGTAGATGCGCCGGGAGGCAACGCCATCGGTCCCAATCCCGGTCCATCGGCATGGGGAGAGCCCGTTTACTTTCCTTCTTCTCCGCTGCGGTACATCCGTGAGCTGGCCGCGCCCGGCGTCGGCATTGCCTACGATGCCGGCACGGACCCAGCCCAGGCAGCCAAGGCCGCCGCGGCTGCGCAGGTCGCCATCGTGTTCGTAACCCAGTGGATGTCGGAGGGGCAGGACGCGGAAACGCTCAGCTTGCCTGACGATCAGGACGCTCTCATCGCCGCGGTGGCCGCCGCCAATACGAACACTATCGTTGTGTTGGAGACCGGCGGACCCGTCAGCATGACCTGGGCGAAGGACGTCAAGGCTATCCTCGAATCCTGGTATCCCGGAATTGGAGGCGGCCAGGCAATTGCCAACATCCTCTTCGGCCGAGTCAACCCGTCGGGCAAGCTACCCGTCACCTTTGCCGCGTCGGAAAGCGACCTGCCCCATCCCCAGGTCACCGGCTTGGCCGAGTGGCTCGCCCACCGTGTAGAGGCGGCGGACCGCAACCGGCCGCGAACCCGGCCTCAGCCCTTCACCGTCGATTACAACGTCGAAGGCATGGCAGTGGGTTATCGCTGGTTTCAGGAGAAGAACAAGCAGCCGCTGTTTCCGTTTGGCTTTGGGCTCTCGTATACCCGTTTCGCCTACTCGAACCTGAAGGTCGATCCCGGCGCGAAGAGCGTCAGCTTCGATCTGAGCAATACCGGGGCGCAGGCAGGGGACGAAATCGCCGAGGTGTATGTCACGCTGCCGGCTTCGGCTGCGGAGCCGTTCCGCAAGCTGGCCGCGTGGAAGCGCGTTTCGCTGGCGGCTGGAGCGATGCAGACGGTTGAGATTCCAATCGATCCGCTGTATCTGTCGATATTCTCGACCGCAGATGATGGATGGAGCCGGCCCGCAGGCGACTTCCTCATCGAGGTTGGAGGGTCGTCGACGGATCTTCCGCTGCATCAGATTCTGCGTCTAGCCGCGCGTTAGGCTGAACGACTCACTTCACAAATCGGCCCTCACGACCACCTGTATCCAACCGCGAGTGCCGCTCAGATGTTCGCCCTGGACGCCTGGAGCAGCGCAACTGGACGGGCATATTCGAAAAATGAGAGGAAGCCGGCCGGTGAAAGAACGGCCTTCGGTCGCCGGTCGGGCTCGGAGATGGCCTCTTACCCCCTTCGCGGCCTTGATGCCAGCCTCGCCACGCCTGTGCCTCCGTATGCTCTTTTTCCGCAAATATTCGTTCCCATCCCCCTTGACAAGGCCGACGCCGCTATAGATGCTTGTTGCACTTAGCATGTCAGGGTCGATTTCGCCGGAAGCCGTGCCCAGGGAGATGGGCTGGGATATGGCGAAAGTAGACGTGAATGGCGGGGCCATCGCCCCTGGGCCATCCGATCGGAGCTTCAGGGCGCCGGATTCTGGCCCCCTTGCTCCACGAGATGCATTCGTACACAAGGAGTCATTTTATGGCAGAAAGCAGCGGTATCGGCAATATTGGCAGTTCGAGCAACATCAGCGGGCCGGCGACCGACTCGCTCAAAGGCAGAGTCGCCCTGGTGACGGGCGGATCGCGCGGCATCGGAAGGGCTATCTCCCTGGAGCTTGCCCGCCATGGGGCGGCGGTGGCCGTCAACTTTAACAGCAATGTGGCTGCGGCGGAGACGGTCGCGGCCGACATTCGCGCCATGGGCAGCGAGTGCTTGTTGGTGCAGGGCGACGTGTCTCAAAAGGAGGCCGCGCGCCGTGTCGTCAGCCAAACCCTGGAAGCATGGAAGAAGATCGACATCCTGGTCAACAACGCCGGGATTACGCGCGATCACACCCTGCGCAAGATGACCGACGAGGACTGGGAAGCGGCCATCTCGGTGAATCTGAATGGGACCTATTACTGCACTTCTATCGTAATGCTGGGCATGATCGAGCAAAAATACGGGCGCATCGTCAACATTGCCTCTATCGTCGGCAAAACGGGAGCGTTTGGCCAAGCCAATTACGCCGCCAGCAAAGGCGGCATTATCTCGTTCACCAAGTGTCTGGCGCTGGAGTTGGCGAGAGACAACATCACCGCCAATGCGATTGCCCCGGGCTATACCGCTACGGAAATGGTAGAAGCGATGCCGCCGGAAGTTCTCGAGAAGATTTGCGCCAAGATACCGCTGCGCCGGCTGGCAAAACCCGAAGAGATCGCCAAGGCGGTTCTCTTCCTGGTCCGGGATGCGGATTACATCACCGGAACGACGTTGGACGTAAACGGTGGGCTGCTGATGTCCTGAGGCCTGCCTGGATTTCGTCGCGTATTTTGGAGCCAGCCGGCCATCGAGCTGTGGCCGAGCGCGCTCGCTGGCTCCACTTCCCGCCAGGAACCCAATCTGTCCTCTGCCCGGACAAGCCCGGGCTATTGCGTCTACTGCTGCTCCTCGAGCTCAAGCAGGTGCTCGCTGGCCTCCTCGGCATTCTCGTAAATGTGAGGAGCGACATTGCGCTCGGCCAGCGCGTCTCCCAGTTTCATGCGCGCGAAGCCGCTGGTCGTGTAGCGGGTAACGCCGGAGTAGCAATCCTCCATCAGTTTCTTCACCATGTCTGTATACGGCCCCAACAGCTCGGGAGAGATCGAGAAGTTGTCATAATTGACGATGGTGTATACCTTTCCGGGCGCCTGCTTCAGGTGCTCCCGTACCGCATGGTCGATGCGCCCGATCTGTTCCACGCTGCGCACCGCGTAGCCTTCGAAGTTGACGAAGAACAGATTCTGTTTCGGCTCGTAGCTGAGCCGGCTCTCCAGAGGCAGTTCCAATAAATCGCTTCGCAGGCCCATGGGCTTGGGCAGGAACAGGCGCGCGTCCATGAGCTTGGGCTGGTTCACGATGGGCTGAAAATCCATGTGAGCCAGGATGTCCTTTTCGATATCGATTCCCGGGGCCACCTCAATCAGCTCCAGGCCGTCCGGCGTGAGGCGGAAGACACAGCGTTCGGTGACATAACGCACCGGCTGGCCGCGCAGGCTGGCGTATCGGCCGCTGAAAGTTCGATGCTCCACTTCGTGCACGAACTTTCGCGTACGGCCCTCCTTGAGGATTTGTAATTTGCCGTCGGCAAACCCGAGCTGCAGACTGCCCGCCGTGAAGGTGCCGCAAAAGACCAGGCTCTTGGCATTTTGGCTGATATTGATGAACCCTCCGGCGCCCGCCAGCCTGGGGCCGAATTTGCTCACGTTGAGACTGCCCTCGCGATCCGCCTCTGCCAGGCCAAGGAAGGCAAGGTCAAGTCCGCCGCCATCGTAAAAATCAAATTGGTACGGCTGATCGATGATGGCGTGGGCGTTGACCGCGGCGCCAAAGTCCAGCCCTCCGGCCGGAACTCCGCCGATCACTCCGGGCTCGGCGGTGAGGGTAATGAGATCCGTGATCTTCTCCTCGTTGGCCACATTGGCCACGCCTTCGGGCATGCCAATTCCCAGGTTGACCACGCTGTTGGTCTTCAACTCCATCGCCGACCGGCGCGCAATGACCTTGCGAGCCGATAACTCCATGGGTGCGATGGCTCCCATCCGCGTACGGATCTCCGCGCTAAAACCAGGGTTGTACGCGGTAGCGAAGGTCTGCCAATGGTGCTCCGGCTTGTCCGCAACCACTACGCAGTCGACGAGGATTCCCGGGATCTTCACCTGGCGCGGATTTAGCGTACCGCTCTCGGCCACGCGTTCCACCTGGGCGATGACGATCCCGCCGGAGTTGTGGGCGGCCATGGCGATGGAGAGCATTTCTATCGTCAGCGCCTCGCGCTCCATGGTGATATTGCCCTCGGGATCCGCGGTGGTGCCGCGGATAATGCCCACGTTGACCGGAAACGTTTTGTAGGACAGGTACTCCTGGCCGTCGATAGTCACCAACTCGACGATATCCTCGGTGGTGCGGTCGTTGATTTTGCCGCCGCCGTAACGCGGATCGACGTAGGTTCCCAGGCCGACTTTGCTAATGTGCCTGGGACGATGCGCGGCGATATCGCGAAACATATGCGAGATCACACCCTGGGGAAGGTTGTACGCCTCCACCTGGCCGCTGACCGCCAGCGCCTGCAGCTTGGGTACCAGGCCCCAATGGCCGCCTACGACGCGCTTCACCAAGCCCCCATGACCGAGATGATTCAGCCCACGTTCCTTGCCGTCGCCCTGGCCTGCCGCATAGAGGAGCGTCAGGTCGCGAGGCCGTCCGTTGGCGAGGCCGGCTTCTTCTTCGGACGCCAGGAACTGTTGCTCGATAGCAACGGCAATCCCTTCAGGAAAGGCGACGCCCACGAAGCCCCCGGTGGCTACGGTATCGCCATCGCGAATCAGGCGCACGGCCTCGGCCGCGGAGACCACTTTGTTCCGCTCCGGTGCATGAGCGGCGGCAAGCCTGAATATGGGGTGTGTCTGCGGAGCGGTGGTTTGAGGATCGTTAGGCATAGCAATTCCCCTTGCGGTTGATGAAGCCGTGCCTTGCGGCACGCCTTCGAGCATCTTGTCCTAGTGCGCCATCCAGCCCAAATCAATGTCCAGCGCCGCGCCGGTGATACCTGCGGCTTCGTCCGTACACAGGTACCGCACCAGCGAGGCGACCTCGCTGGGGTCCAGCAGCCGGCGGATGGCGGCGGGCACAAGCATGATCTTTTGAATCACGTCCTCCTCCGAAATGCCGTTATGACGGGCCTGATCCGCAATTTGCTTCTCGACGAGCGGAGTACGCACGTAGGCGGGACAGATGGCATTACAGGTAATGTTGTTCTCCGCCACCTCCAACGCCACTACCTTCGTCAACCCCAGCACCCCGTGCTTGGCCGAAACATAAGCCACCTTGAAGGGCGACCCCACTTTGCCGTGGATCGAGTTGACGTTGATAATCCTGCCCCACTTCTGCTGGATCATGTGGGGCAAGGCATACTTACAACAAAGAAACGTTCCGGTAAGCATGACGCTTATCAGCAGGTTCCAGCGCTCCTCGGGGAAATCCACGACCGGCGCCACGTGTTGCAGACCCGCATTGTTGACCAGGATGTCGAGACGCCCAAATTTTTCGACGGCGGCATCGACGAGGTGACGCACGTCGTCGGGCGAGGAAACGTTTGTTTTAACGAATAGGCTGGTAAACCCTGCCTCTTGAAGTTTCACCACGGCTCGTTCCCCACCGGAAACGTCCATGTCGGCAATCACGCAGTTCACGCCCGCCTGGGCGAGCGACTCCACAATCGCAAGCCCAATCCCGCTTGCACCACCCGTTACGATCGCAACTTTTCCCTTCATGATGTGCTCCTTGCGACACTACCGTCCGCTGCTTGGCTCTGTCTGGATTCTGGGTGTGTGCCTTTGGCACACACCCACCGCTATGGATTCAATCGCGCCGCATGGCCACGCCCATGCCGCCACCGATACAGAGGGAAGCCAAGCCTTTCTTGGCATTGCGCCGCTGCATCTCGTGGAGCAAGGTCGCTAGAATCCGGCGCCCCGAAGCTCCGATCGGATGGCCCAGGGCGATGGCCCTGCCATTCACGTTCACTTTCGCCAGGTCCCAGCCCATCTCCTAGTGCACGGCATCCGGCGAAATCGACCCTGACACGCTGAGTGCAATAAGCATCTATAAGGGCGTCGGCCTTGTCAAGGGGGATGGGAGCGAATACTTGCGAAAAAAGAGCATACGGAGGCACAGGCGTGGCGAGGCTGGCGTCAAGGGCCCCGAAGGGGGTAAGAGGCCATCTCCGAGCCCGACCGGCGACCGAAGTCCGTTCTTTCGCCGGCCGGCTTCCTCTCATTTTTCGTTAGAATCAGCACGATCTGCTGAGGGCGTCGCTCAGTTCCGAGTCCCAAATTCGCCCCAATATATCGCGTGCTCTAGAATCCCACGTTTTCACCCTTATGCCGTCCTGACCCGGGATCAGCCGCCCCAGTGTTAGAATTTCTGCAATTTTCCAAATCAGAAGCTTCAGGAGCACGGCCTTATGAGAAGCCGCTTGATCGCTGTACTGTATGTATTTTTCGCCTTTATCTTCGTCTGTATCTCCAGCGCCCAAACCTTCCGCGGAAGTATCCAGGGCACGACTGCCGACAGCACCAGCGCGGCCATCCCAGGTAAGGCAAGTGAAAATGCGTCCGGCGCAACCAGCGCGGCTGCCGGAACCTCCGCGCCAGCCGCGGATCCAGGCGCTGTGAATCTCACGGCATTGGTCAATGCGCTCCTGAAGAAAGGAGTGCTCACGCCTTCCGAAGTCGATGCTCTGCGCGTCGCAGCCCCTGAATCTCAGCTGCAACTTCTGGTTGAAGTCCTCACGCGCAAAGGCGTATTGACCGCGGCAGACCTGTCCGTTGCCGCGGTCCCCGGTGGCGCTCCCGCACCCGCGCCCAAGCCGCAGACTGCCCCCGCACCGCAGCCTGAAGTTGCGCAATCGAAACCCGCCGCCGTGCCCGCGGTCGCGGCGATTGTCCCCTTGCGCACACTCGCCTTCGACCCGCCTCAATCCGGCGGTTTAGTCGGCCTCAAGGTTGGTCCCGTGACGTTTACGCCCTACGGTTTCATCAAAGCCACCGGGGAACAGGACAGCAGTTCGCCCAATGGCGACGACTTTCCCATTCCCGGGGGCCTCATGTTGCTGCCCGGCAGTAACACCGGCCCCAATGCCGACCCCGAGTTCCACATGAAAGCGCGTCAAAGCCGCATCGGTCTCAATCTCGAGTGGCCCGGCATCTCTGAGAAGATGACCCTTACCGGCCGATTCGAGGCGGATTTTGAAGGCAACTTCAATGAGGCCGATAACGCCGACGTCACCTCCATCCGCAACCCCAACCTGCGCCTGCGCTTGGCCTACGTGCGCGTGGATTACCACGCTACGGACCGGACCAGCCTGTTCTTTGTCGGAGGACAGGACTGGACGCTGTTCGGTTCCAAGGCGCTGCCCAACATGCTCGATACCACGTGGAACGCTGCCGCCTACGGCGCAACATACAACCGCTCACCGCAGTTCCGTTTCGGCGTCGTTCAGAAGCTGGGCGGCTCTAAGCGCAATTTCAAGCTCTCGCCTGAGTTTGCGATCATGATGCCCAGTTCGGGGCAGGTGGAGAAGCTCACCTTCTGCACGCTGGCGGCTGTAGATTGCCCGCCCGGGATCTCACCCACGGTCGGTTTCCTGAGCCAGGTGGGAGAGGCCGAGCGCCAGGGCGCCGACTCAAGCCGCCCCGAGCTTGCGGCCGGGCTGACTCTGCAGTTCCAACTCGACAAGGCGCCTGCCGTTGCCCCCGCGCAAATCTTCTGGGCCGGATTCTACGGGCGCCGCACGTCCATCGTCCCCAATACGGCTGAGGATCTGATCGGCGATGAGTATCCCGCCGCCCTCGTAGCGGGCACTCCGCTGGCCAGGGGCTATACCGCCAGCAGCGACATGTACGGCAACCAAATCGCGGTGCAATTGCCCACCCGTTGGTTGACCTTCGTCCTAAGCGGCTATCGAGGCGCTGACCTGCGACAGTTGCTGAGCGGTCAGCTCACCACGAACTACACCGATACGCGCGGCCTCTTCCCCGTTCCGCTTGCGAACGCGAACGGTGGAACTCCGGCGCCCTTCTTCCTTGGAACGGGCGTGGACAATGTGGCGGGCATGCTCTCTGGCTTTGCCGTCCTGGGCTGCAAGGTCAATCCAGGCTCGGGGACCTGCCCGTCCGGCGGCGTTGTGGTTGCGCCGGAGCATGGAGTGCGCGCCTATGGAACATTTGCCGAACTCGGACTGCCGCTTTCGCGCTGGTTTAACGCCAATCCGAAGGGTTACAACGCGGGATGGCAGCTCTATCTGCACGCAGGCAAAGACCAGCTTGTGCGCAGGGATGCCGCCATGCAGCTTGGTTTACTCGACGGAGCCGGCCCAAACCAGCTTGGCCAGGGGTTGGGTATTCCCATGATCGAGAGCGACTTTGTTGGGGCGACCTTGTATTACAAGATCAACCAGTGGTGCACATTTGGGTTCGAGCCGACACATTACAGCTCCCGCACCATCCCAGAACTGGGCAAGTTCTGGACGATTGCAGGAACGCCGTCCCGCATCTGGCAGGACCAGCGAGCGGAATTTGGACCGGTCTTTACGTTTTGACGTGGCCCATTGTCCGGGGGATGTCCCACCCCTGGTTGAAAGTTGAGCGGCGGTTCAGCCCGGTTCTGAAAAAATCGGGCTGCCGAATCCTTTGAACCCCAATATCCTCGTTTCAGATCTCCGGATGCTTGGCTATGAAGCCCGCCGGCATCTCACGGCACTCGGCGTTATCGAGGTCGATCACTTCCACGCCGTTCTCACGCAGCCAGTCAAGGCCGCCGGCAAAGTTGCGGCATTCGCCCACCATCAGCGTGCCGATACGAAACTGACGCACCAGGTCGCTGCAATTTCAACACGGAGCCAAGGTGGTGACCATCACCAGGTTGCGGTAGTTAGCCTGCCGGCCGGCGCGGCGAAAGGCGTCAGTCTCGCCTTGGACGCTGGGATCGCCCTGCCGCACACGGCGATTGCGGCCACGGCCGACACGCTTTCGACTCGTTCGCGCGCACGAACTTGCTCAGCACGACAGAGTCTTGATTTGTTTCCGAATCACCGGAAGCGCACCGGCGCGCCGGTGCGCTGCTCGACCATCTCGCGCGTGACGCCGTCGGCGAGCTCGACACACTCGAAGCCGGAGGGCGTGATGTCGATGACGCAGAGGTCGGTGATGATGCGATGGACGACGCCCTTCCCGGTGAGCGGCAGCTGTGCACGCGGGCAGCAGTTTGGCGCTGCCGCCGGGCCCGGTGTGCTCCATGATGACGATCACGCGGTGCACGCCGTTGACCAGGTCCATGGCGCCGCCCATGCCCTTCACGCGCTTGCCCGGAATCATCCAGTTGGCCAGGTCGCCGTGCTCGGAGACTTCCATGGCGCCGAGGATGGCGACATCGACGTGGCCGCCGCGGATCATGGCGAAGGAGTCGGCGCTGGAGAAGATGGAGGCGCCGGGAATGAAGGTCACGGTCTCCTTGCCGGCGTTGATGAGGTCGGCGTCGACTTCGGAGTCGAGCGGGAACGGGCCCATGCCGAGCAGTCCGTTCTCCGATTCCAGGGCGACGGTTATGCCCTCGGGGATGTAGTTGCCGACGAGGGTGGGAATGCCGATGCCGAGATTGACGTAGTAGCCGTCCTGCAACTCACGGGCGGCGCGGGCGGCCATTTGCTGACGGGTCCAGGGCATAAAGCAGCTCCTAGCTTCTTAGCTTCTAGCTCTTAGCCTCATTCGTGGCAATCGAGGCGGTCGGTGGCTTCAAAAAGGCGTCGAGTTTCAGTGCACCGCGATCAGCCTTCGCGAACGGTTCTCCGCTCGATGCGTTTTTCGGGATGCGGATTGTGGACCAGGCGGTGGACGAAGATGCCGGGCGTGTGAATTTCGTCGGGGTCGAGCTCGCCGGGCTGGACGATAATCTCCGCTTCCGCAATGGTGACTTTGCCGCAGGTGGCGGCGTTGGGGTTGAAGTTGCGCGCGGTGCGGCGGTAGACGAGGTTGCCGTACAGGTCGGCCTTCCAGGCCTTGACCAGCGCCACGTCGGCCACGATGCCGCGCTCGAGGATGTAGGTCACGCCGTCGAAGTCCTTGTGCTCCTTGCCTTCGGCGATCACGGTGCCCACGCCGGTGCGCGTGTAGAAGCCGGGAATGCCGGCGCCGCCGGCGCGCATGCGTTCGGCGAGCGTGCCCTGCGGGGCTGAACTCGACTTCCAGCTCGCCGGTCAGGAACTGGCGCTCGAACTCCGCGTTCTCGCCCACGTAGCTGGAGATCATTTTTTTGATCTGCCGCGATTCGAGGAGCACGCCGAGGCCCCAGCCGTCGACGCCCGCGTTGTTGCTGGCCACGGTCAGGTTGCGCACGCCGGTGTCGCGCAGCGCCTGGATGAGCGCTTCCGGAATGCCGCACAGGCCGAATCCGCCGACGGCCAGCAGCATGCCGTCGCGAACAACGCCGTCGAGCGCCGAGCGCGCATCGGGATAGAGCTTGTTGAGGCCGCGCGTGGGAGAAGGAACAGTCGCCATAGGATCACACTCATTCGCTGTCCTGGATGCGTCGAACGGATCGGCCATGCCAGGACAGAATAGTTTGCAGGGAATCGCGAGGCCAGAGAGATTCTCCGTCTACTCTTTGGCATACCCGTTCGATGCAAGGAAAGTACGGCAACACCCTACCTCAACTGAAGAGCGATTGTAAAGCCCCTATGCTGCATTTTTTGTGCAAGTCATAAAAGAATCTCTCTGAGCATCAGGCGCGGCGGTGGCCCGATTGGATTTTTTGTCCTGAAGCGCCCGCTTCGTCAGCCGGAATCTCCCTTTTCGGCTCCGATTCAGTGGAGTTTTCCCGCCTTCGGCCTTCCACGCTTCAGCAATGCGCCGCGGATCGAGGTCGTGCTCCTCGACCGCAAGGATCTTGCTGCGGCCGGGGGCTGGCGAAACAGGCATCGTGGGCCTTGCTCCCGCGGCAGGCAGCGCCATCTTTGCCGCTACCGGCGTACGCCTGCGCAGTATGCCCATGGCCCCGCGCGACGCGGCAGGGCAAGCGGAAACATCATTGCGAAGTTAGGGCATACGCGCTGGCCATGGATAAGACGCAATGGAGTCGCGGGTTGCCGCTTAGCTGATGCGCTCGATCGCCATGGCAGTGGCTTCTCCGCCGCCGATGCAGGGCGAAGCGATGCCGCGGCGCAGTCCGTACTTCGCGAGCGCCGCAAGCAGAGTAACAAGGATGCGCGCGCCCGAGGCTCCAATCGGATGACCCAGAGCGCAGGCCCCACCGTGGATATTCACTTTTTCGTGGGGAAGGGCGAGATCGCGCATCGCCGCCATGACCACCACGGCAAAGGCCTCGTTGATCTCAAACAAGTCCACATCGCCGATAGCCCAGCCCGTGCGCTCCGCGAGGCGGCGGATGGCGCCGATGGGCGCAGTGGGAAACAGTGCCGGTGCGTTCGAGTAGCTGGCATGGCCCGCGATCCACGCCAGCGGCTGGAGGCCGCGGCGTTCCGCTTCAGAGCGCCGCATCAGCACCAGTGCAGCCGCACCATCTGAGATGGCGCTGGAATTTGCCGCCGTCACGGTGCCGCCCTCTCGAAACGCCGGCTTCAAATGGGGAATCTTATCCGGTGTTGCTTTCAGCGGTAGCTCATCGTGCATTGCCACGCGTTCGGTCTTGCCGGCATTCACTTTGACCGGGACGATCTCCGCCGCAAAGCTTCCATCGTTGGTGGCTTTTTGTGCCCGTGCGAGCGAGGCCAATGCATATTCGTCCTGCGCCAGACGCGTGAATCCATAGCTCTGCGCGCAATCTTCAGCGAATGTGCCCATCAGACGGCCCTTGTCGTACGCGTCTTCGAGGCCGTCGAGGAACATATGGTCGAGAATGCGTCCATGGCCCATGCGATAACCGACCCGCGCGCGATCGAGAAGATACGGAGCGTTGCTCATGCTCTCCATGCCGCCGGCTACGGCGGTTTTCGCGCTCCCGGCAAGCAGCATATCGTGCGCTAGCATTGCCGCCTTCATGCCGGAACCGCACACTTTGTTGATTGTGGTTGCGCCCGTAATCAGCGGCAGCCCCGACCCAAGGGCAGCCTGGCGCGCGGGAGCCTGTCCCAAGCCGGCAGAAAGGACGCATCCGAAGACGACTTCCTCGACAGAATCAGGCGGAATGCTGGCGCGCTCGATTGCGGCGCGGATAGCGGAGGATCCGAGTTCGGGTGCCGTAAGTTCTTTCAGATCGCCCTGAAACGCTCCGATCGGCGTGCGTGCGGCGCCGACGATGACGATGGGATCGGGTGCGGCCATTCCTGCTCCTGAACCGGAATCTCCATTTTGGAAACAGGTTCCCGGCGATTGTACGCCCGTTGGCGCAAACTGCAAGACCAACGAGGCAGTTTCAAGGGAAAAACCGGGCGATCCCGCGATCCGGGTTTCAGCGTTCAATTTCGGTTTGCTTCATCGCTTGTCAACTTCAATTCGCGGGGCCGTCTGATGTGAAACCGCGGGCTCACCCCAGGTCGGGCGCCGGTTTCGCCAGCAGGACGCCGAGGGCGCAACTTGCCGTCCGAGCCAGTTCTCCGTCGGCGCGGCCGGTGAGAACGATGGGAACCCTAGCTCCTACAACAACTCCTGCCGCCAGCGCTCCGGCCAGGTACTGAAGCTCCTTGAAGAGGATGTTTCCGGCTTCCAGATTGGGAACCATCAGAAGATCCGGGTCTCCCGCGACCGGCGATTTGATTTTCTTGATGCGTGCGGCGTCGCTCGAAATGGCATTATCGAATGCGAGTGGGCCATCGACGATGGCGCCAGTAATCTGTCCGCGATCAACCATTTTGCAGAGAGCGGCGGCATCAAGCGTCGATGGAATGGCTGGGTTGACTGACTCCACCGCCGACAGTATGGCCACCTTCGGGTTCTCGACCTCAAGCGTGAGCATCATGTCGATAGCATTCTGCAGAATGTCGATCTTGGTCTCCAGGTCCGGCTGGAAGTTGATGGCCGCATCGGTTACGAAGAGAGTCTTGTGATAGGAGGGTACATCCAAAGCAAATATGTGGCTGAATTGCCTCCCTGTGCGCATCCCTCCTTCGCGCGACACGACAGCGCTCATCAGTTCGTCAGTCTGAAGAGAACCCTTCATGAGCATTTGGACCTCACTCTTACGAGCCATCTCTACGGCCCGCACGGCAGCCTCGCGACTCTCGTCCACGTCCACGATCTGGATTGTCTCGAGTTCGAGCTGCATCGCTCCAGCGAGGTTGCGGATCTTCGTTTCACAACCCACGAGAACCGGAACGATCAGTTTGTCCTTGAATGCCTGCATTGCGCCTCCGAGAGATACCTCGTCGCAGGGCCAGACAATCGCAGTTCTCACCGCCGGTTTGGAGTTCGCACGCGCGATCAAGCCTAGGTAATGACGATAGGGATTGTTCACAATGAGCTGGGGAACGGGAAGGGTGGGCCAGCGCAGCTTCTTCAAAGGCGCGATGAGCTGGGCGGTACCCGAGAATATTGGCATACCGGCGCCATTGCTTGCCTCGCAATCGAATGTAACCCTCTTTGTAGAATCGTCCTTGGCCGTAACCTGCACCTTGACGAGAATGCGGTCTCCGACACGGATGCGATTATGGAACGAGAGCGATACGTTCGTCAGTGTGCATCCAGGCCCGGGTATATTCATGCTGAAAAGACCGGAGATAAGCGAGGCGCACCACATGTTTGGTCCTGTCGGAGGTATGCCCCCGGCACGATCAATGAGTTCATCGGTATTCAGAACAGAGTGGAATCCGGAAATCGAGGCGAATGCCATCGCGTCATCCGTGGTTAGAACGTGCTCTGTCCTGGCTGTGTCGCCAACTGAAATCTCGTCGTATGTTTTGCTCTCAATAAACCCGAGATCCATACAAATTCCTTCCCCGTTCAAATGTCAGCCAATGTCCAGTCTCCATGCCATTGTATGATCCCGGAGCGCCGTCCAAAGTGACTGCAATCACGTATGCCAAAGATCGGCGTAGACTGAGGAAAAGCCCCACTCAAGGAGGCTGGTCGAGGAGCAACGCCCGCTTCCATCCAGGCCAGAGCCGCCGCAACATCACCCGGAACAATCGGTCAGAAGCTGCAAACTGCGGCTGTGGATGCCGACGTTTCAAAAACAGCCATCTGTTGCCGAAAAGCCCGGTTTTCCAAAAGCAGGCCGCGGCGGGAGCGAAGGATCGGGAGCGAAGGATTTGGGCGGCCAAAACGAAAAGAAGTCTCAGCAAGCGCAACATGAGGCCAGTTTCACACGAAAGTGTGCTTAGTACTACAGTTGTAAATCGAAGATTCCGGAGGGAGCAGGGGGCTTCAGCCCCCTGAAAGAGTGCTAATTTGCGGGGCCTTCAGGCCCGGGCCTCTGCGCCATTTTCCGCGAAACGAAGCAAGTACAACTGTAGTATTAGGCAGGCGCAGCTTTATCTGTTTGATTTGAAGGCAGATCACTATTCTGGCGAGCCGCACCGTCAACCCTGGGTTTCCACGCCTGGGCGGGATTGAAACAGCGCACCCACCGCGGGCTTCACAATCTTTCCCATCGCATTCCGCGGGAGCGCGTCCACGAGCAGCAGCTTCGTGGGCAGTTTGTAAGACGCCATCAACTCGCGTCCCCAAATGCGGAGGGAGGCCAGATCCAGCCATCTGCCTTCCTTCAGCACCAGCGCAGCGGCCACGCTTTCACCCCACTCCGGGTCAGCAACTCCCACAACCGCGCACTCGGCAATGTCTGGATGCATCCGCAAGGCTTCCTCAATCTCCAGTGCGGACACTTTGTACCCGCCGGTCTTGAGAATGTCGATGCTGGTGCGGCCAAGAATTCGATACACGCCGCCTTCAAGAATTGCGGTATCGCCGGTCATGAACCATCCATCCCGGAATGCATCGCCCGTTGCTTCCGGTTTGCCCCAATACTCCGCGAACACTCCCGGACCGCGAACCTGAATCTCACCCGCAATTCCCTCGGCAACCAGCTCGCCGGATTCGCCGGCAAGCTGAATCTCCACGCCTGGCAGAGGAGTTCCAACACTGCCCGGCACCCGCTTGCCATGGAGCGGGTTTGAGAGTGCCATGCCAATCTCCGTCATTCCGTAGCGCTCCAGCAGTGTATGGCCCCCGATTGCTTCCCATTGCCTCAACGTACTCACGGGCAGAGCGGCCGAGCCGGATACCATGAGCCGCAGCCGCGCGCACGATCGGCTAAGGTCCTTGCGGCGCTCCGGAGATGCCTCCTCCCAGGCAGCAATAAGCCTTACGTAAATCGTCGGCACGGCCATGAACACCGTCAGGGCGTCCCGTCCAATCAGCTCCCAGATTGCATGTGCATCGAAGCGGGGCAACATGCGCACGCAGGCACCCGACCAAAGAGCGCAAGAGACCACATTGATGATCCCGTGAACGTGGTGCAGGGGCAGGCATGAAACGGTGACATCGCTTTCAGCCCACTCCCAGGCCTCCACCAGGCTCGTGATCTGCGCCGCAATGTTGGCGTGGGTCGTCACCACACCCTTTGGCCGGCTGGTGGTGCCGCTGGTGTACAGGATCATCGCTCGCCGGTCGAGCGCAAACTCTGGCAGCTCTGCCGCAGGCGCGGAAGACCGCTGGTCGCTCGCCATCGTCCGGATGCCGCGTACCCCGGCAATCGGCGCCAGTTGCGCGCTCGCCGCTTCATCGACCACCACGATCGATGCTCGCGTATCATCAAAGATGTATTCAAGCTCGGGCCTGGCGGCATTCGCGGGCAGCGGCACAGCAATACCTCCGGCGCGCCAGATACCCCATTGTGTGGCCACCCACTCAAATCCCGGCGTTACGGCAAACGCCACGCGCTTTTCGCACAGATCTCGACTTCCGGCAAGCAGCGCCGCTGCCATCCGCGAAGATGCCTCCAGAAGATCGTTGTATGTGTGCTCACCCTGCGCGTCAACGACTGCAATGCGCTTGTCATACCGCTGGGCATTCTGAATGAGGGCAAGAGGAGTCGACTGATTCATCAATAGAAGACTCTACGCCATGGACAAAAAGACAGTCCACACAGCGTGGAACGCATGCGATTTCTGGCGGGCAATCTGTGCTCAGTTCTATTAGCGCCGGCAGCTCAACTGTTATTGGGCCAAAAGCTCTGTCGGGGGGGATCGAACCCCACTCTCTTCGCCACCCATTTACCTACATTCTTGATTCCATTGATAAATAACAGAAACTGAGCAGTTTATTGGAATTCCGCATTGTCCGCATTGTCCCAATTGTACAGCCAATTCAGTCCTATAGGCCAGTTTTGCATGACAACGGCGGAGACGCCCCTTCCCCTGAGTCCGTTTCAGAGCCGCACAAGGTGATGGAATATTGAGACGTGCCCATTCACCTCGGCACTCCCACTCGACCGGCCCGGGCTGGCTTGTAGACCCTCCTCGGGGCCGTCGCCAACTGTGGGCCAGGAACCCCATCAGGAGTCCTACGTGGTGGCCGGCGTTCCCGAGAGTCTGTCGGGTTCCACGAAGACAAGGGCGTTTCAGGGGTCTATCCTGGGTGGCGCGTTTGGGGCAGACAGCCGCCTCCCGTCCGTTGTGCCTCGGCTCGAATTGATACCCGGCGATTTCGCGTCAACTGAGATCGGAGGCGCGATGGAACTTGAGGTAGGGATTTTGCTATCCCAGGTCGCAGGATCGAGATCCGGGGCGCCCAAGTTCGTGCTCGATCTGGTAGCTAAGACTTGGGCCACCCGCCTTTGCGATCCATCTCGATGGCGGGGAGAGTGATCCGAATGGTCGCGCCACCGCCGTTCCGGTTGAAGGCGCATAGCTCTCCGTGGTGCAGTCGTACCGCCCGTTCCGCAATGGCAAGTCCGACGCCAAATCCGCCTGTGTCCGGGCTGCGCGCATAATCCACGCGGTAAAACGGGCGAAAGATCTCATTCAGCTGACTCTCCGGAATGCCGGGACCGCGATCGCTTACTTCGATCTCGGCCTGCCGGGCTCCGTGCCCCGTGGCTTCTCTCAGCCCGATCTCCACTTCCGAGCCGCTTTCCGTAAAACGGATTGCGTTGCGCACCACATTCTCGATGGCCCGGTACAGCAGCTCCCGGTTGCCGGCAATCATGCACTCATCCTCTGCGTGGAAAGCCAAAGAGCATTGCCGCTGACGGGCTTCATACTCCGCGTCGAGAATCATGTGCTCGATCAGGCGATTCAGAGAGAGTGGCTCGAAATTCTCAACCTTTTCTAGCGCCTCCATTGACGACAAGGTGAGCAGTTGGCCAATCAGCATATTGAGCCGCTCCGTCTCGCGCTCGATCCGATCCAGGTGTGCTGCCGTTGCCGGATCAGCATCCTCGCGAGCCAGCTCAAGTGCAACGCTGAGCCGGGCCAAAGGCGACCGCAGCTCGTGCGATACGTCCCGCAACAGCAGCTTCTGCGCATCCACGAGCGACTCCAGCCGCTCCGCCATGTGATTGAAGTCGTGAATCAGGGCGTAGATTTCATCGCCGGCAAAGATGCGCGCTTGCGAAGTAGGCCACACCACCCGTGCATTCAGCTTGCCCATGGCCAGTTCGCGCGCCGCCTTCCTCAGCCTCACCACTGGGCGGGTGAAGAGCAATACCAGCACAAACGTCGTCAGTCCGCCCACCACAATCGCAACTGGAAGCTGCGGGAAGGAGAAATGCAGAAGATCCTCAGACCAGCTCGGGTTTCTCGGCACATGCGGCCGGCTCAGAAGAAACACATACTGTTTCCCGCTGGCGGACGCAATCGGAACCCTCCAGATGTATTGCCGGCCCACCTGGCTTCCGGTGATGCGGGCGGGAATCGCCTCGCTCCTGTCCAGTCCCTCCATGCTGGCCGGCTTGCATAACGCCTGTCCTGCCGCATCTTCGAGGGCAATGGTTTGTTCAATGCCGGCGCCATAGGCTTGCAGGGCATTACAGCCCCCTGCTTCATAGGCGCCTGCTGCTGCTTTGGCCTGGTTCTGGAGGCTGCTGTTGAGCGCATCGAACAGTACGTCCGGGCTCTCGAAATGATGGCGCACGATCAGCGCGGTCGAGATCACGAAGATAAGGCTCTGTGCAATCCAGAAGATGATGAATATCTTGAAGAAGAGGCCGCGCATCGTTCAGTCCTTTGCCACCGGCGGATTCAAGTTGACCGTGAGCTGATAACCGACTCCGCGTATCGTCTTCACCTGCTCCTCCGGCGCGCCCTTCTCGCCGAGCTTTCGCCGCAACCGGCTCAGGTGCATATCCAGGCTGCGATCAAAGGGATGGAACTTTCGTCCCAGCACGTTCTCTGAGATTTCCTCGCGCGTCACCACTTTTCCCGGCGAGCGCATCAGCGCTTCAAGAAGCGCGAACTCCACATCCGTCAGCTCAATCTTCTTTCCGTTCTGCAACACCGTGCGCGCAGCCCGGTTTAGCTCCAGCCCGTCGGCGCGCAACAGAGTCTGCTCCTGCTTCACTCCTGTCCCGGCGCTTCTGCGCAAAATCGCACGCACTCTCGCCAGCAGTTCCCGCGGATTGAATGGCTTCGACAGGTAATCGTCCGCGCCGATCTCCAGCCCTACGATGCGGTCTACGTCTTCGCCGCGAGCCGTCAGCAGCAGCACGCTGACCGTAGACGACGCCCTGATCCGCCGCAACACCTCAAACCCATCCAGTCCCGGCAGCATCACGTCCAGCAAAACCAGCACAAACGGCTTCTCCAGCGCCGCCTTCAGTCCCGTGTCACCCCGATGCACCGACGTGACGCGGAATCCGTATCGTCCCATGTACTCCGTCAACATCGAGCAAAGCTCGACATCATCGTCAATGAGAAGAATGTCGTCCACGTGTGTCCAATATCCCCAGCACTTAGCCTACGCCTTTCGCGCTTAAACAAAACACCGGAAATGTAACAAATGGTCACAGCCAACACGACACTTCGTTACACAGTTTTACCCATTGTGACCGCATGGCCCCGTCCTTCGGCGTCTCCTAGAGATGTAAGTTGTGTTGGCGTCGAAAGGATGCATCATGACAAAGCAGGCCATTCTCACTATTACATGCGCTGTTCTCCTCTGCTGCGCGCTGCCCGGAGTGACTCAAACCCAGATGGCGGCAGCCCAAGCTGAGAAATCAGCGGCCCAGATCCAGACGGGCGGCATTCATGGAACCGTGACCGATCCCTCGGGAGCAGTCGTTCCGTCGTCAGTCGTCACTCTCTCCGGCCAGGGTGGCTCCTCCAGATCCGTCACCAGCGGCGGAGACGGCGCGTTTGTCATCGACAATCTCAAGCCCGGGCGCTACAGCATCTCTGCCACTGCCGAAGGCTTTGCTCCGTTCGATCCGCTCCAGGTGCTGGTGACCGGCGACAAGATAACTCTCCAGAACATCGCCCTGAAAATGCCCGTCGAAGTCCAACAGGTAACCGTCAGCGACCAGGGCCTGAGCGTGGATACCAGCGCCGACAACAACGCCAGCACCCTGGTCATCAAGGGCAAGGATCTCGACGCGCTCTCCGACGATCCCGATGAGCTGCAGAATGAGCTCAATGCTCTTGCAGGCCCGGCTGCCGGACCCAACGGCGGACAAATCTACATCGACGGCTTTACCGGCGGGCAGCTTCCGCCCAAATCTTCTATCCGCGAAATCCGCATCAACCAGAACCCATTCTCGGCGCAGTACGACAAGCTGGGCTATGGCCGCATCGAAATCCTCACCAAACCCGGCACCGACAAGTTCCACGGCATGTTTATGGTCAATGGCAACGACTCTGCCTTCAACTCGCTCAACCCCTTCGTCACCAGCGAGCCCCCTTACTACTCCACTTTCTTCACCGGCAATGCCGGCGGCGCGCTGAATAGGAGCGGCTCCTGGTTCGCCAGCATCTTCCGCCGCGACAACCAATCCAACTCCATCGTGAATGCCGAGCTTCTTGACTCCGTCGGCAATACCTACAACTACTCCGCGGCTGTCGCCAATCCGCAGTCGCGCCTCGACGTCAGCCCGCGTTTCGATTTTCAGTTGGGAACCAAGAACACGCTCAGCGTCCGTTACATGTATGACCGGCAGAAGGAGACCAACAGCGGCGTGTCGCTGTTTGCCCTTGAGAGCCAGGCCTACAACGTGTCCAACCAGGAGAACACGCTGCAACTCAGCGACACGCAGGTTCTCAACGACCACGTGGTCAACGAGACCCGCTTCCAGTACACGCGCGACCGTGACAATCAGGCTGCGCAGAACACTGATCCCACCATAACCGTGCAGGGAGCCTTTACCGGCGGCGGAAACAGCATGGGTGTGAACCGCGACAATCAGGACCGCTACGAGCTGCAGAACGACACCATCGTCAGCAAGGGCGCTCACGCCATCAACTTCGGCACGCGGCTCCGCTTCACGCGCGACGCCAGCTACTCAACGGCGGAATTCAACGGCTCCTACATCTACTCCTCGCTCAGCGCCTACAAGGCCAACACTCCCGCCGAGTACAACGTCACGGCCGGAACAGGCTCGGCGCTGGTCAACTACTTCGACGCCGGCCTCTTTTACCAGGACGACTACAAGGCACGCTCCAACCTCACCCTCAGCTATGGCCTCCGCTACGAGTCGCAGAACGATATCGGCGACCATGCCGACTGGGCTCCCAGGTTCTCGTTCGCATGGGCGCCCGGCGCTCATGGAACCGCTCCAGCCAAAACAGTCATTCGTGGAGGCTATGGATGGTTTTTCGATCGCTTCGGCGAAAACAACATCTTGCAGGCCATCCGCCAGAACGGAGTTACTCAGCAACAGTACGTCATCAAGAACCCAACCTTCTATCAGAATGCCCCGTCGCCTTCGCAGCTTGCGTCCAGTAGCAGCGCGGCTCCCGCCATTTATCAACTTGCGCCGGACCTCAAGGCCTCCGTCAATATGCAGGTGGCCATGGGCGTCGAGCGCCAGTTTGGCAAGGTCGCCACTCTCGCCGCCACATATATCAACTCTCACGGCGTGCACCAGGATTACACCGACAACATCAACGCGTATCTACCCGAAACCTACAATCCCGCCACAGGCACGGGCACACGGCCCAATGGCGTAAACGAGAACATTTATCAGTTTCAATCCGGCGGCGTTTACAACCAGAATCAGCTCATGCTCAACTACACCGTGAAGGCCAGCCGCGTCTCCCTCTTCGGCTTTTACATGCTCAACTTCGCCAACGCCGATACCGCGGGCGCGAGCTATTTCCCCTCCAACCAGTCCCACCCCGGCGCCGACTACGGCCGAGCCAACTTCGATGTGCGCAACCGCTTTCTGCTCGGCGGCAATCTCCAGGCTCCCTACGGAATCTCCGTCAGCCCCATGCTGGTTGCCGATTCAGGCCAGCCCTTCAACATCACGATCGGCCAAGACCTGAACGGCGACAACCAGTTCAACGACCGTCCCGCATTTGCAACCGCCGCCAGCACACAGACATTGCAAACCAGTTATGGCGCCTTCGACATGGACCCGGCATGGAACCAGAACCGCATTCCATATAACTACGGCACCGGGCCGGTACAGTTCAGCATGAACCTTCGAGTTAGTAAGTCGATCGGCATTGGTCCGAAGGTTACAGGAACAACTGCCGCCGTCTCTGGCGGTCCGGGAGGCCCCGGTGGTCCCGGCGGAGGTGGACCGCCTCCAGGCGGCGGGCCAGGAGGCGGCGGTGGTGGTGGACTTGGCCCGGGTGGATTGAGCAGGAGCGCCGGCCCGCCGCGCCTGGATCAGGCCGCGATCCGCCGTTACTCGCTCAACTTCACGGCGATGGGAAGAAACGTCTTCAACAATGTGAATCTCTCCCAGCCGGTAGGCGTTCTCGATTCGCCCCTCTTCGGCAAATCGAATGCGCTCTCCGGAGGCTTCTTCTCCTCGTCCGCATCCAACCGAAGCATCGATCTCCAGGTCTCGTTCAGTTTCTAGGGGGTGCATAGAGATCGCCGCCATCCGTGATTGGCATTCCAAGCCCGTTTTCGGATAGCTGGTCCTTGAACCCGCAGATAAAAAAGAATTGCGAACGGTGGTAACCGGGCATATATTATCCCGCATCCGGGAAAGCAAAATGAAAATTCCGGACACGATCTATTCCTGCCGACTGAGGTGCCTTTTTGACAAGGAATAGATCGTGCGTACCTGCATCCGATTTGGAGTATAGTGAGTCATTTCTCGCCCGCTTTTTTCGCTTCAATCGCCTTCCCATTCTGACCGCGCTTTGCCTTCTCGCGCCGCGCCAGTTGCGAGCCCTGAGCCGCTGATGGTTACCACATTCGTTGCACTGGATGCCCAAGTAATCTCGGACGCGCGATTCGCACTGGGACTATCCAGATAATTGCAAGCAGCCGTATACTGCTGGGTGTCTCCAGCCTCTAATGAAAGCGATGAAGGCGTGACGGTTATGCTCGTCAGATCTAAGTGAGCGAATACCAGTACTACGACTTCAAAGCAATTGATCCTGCGCTGACAAAAGCAGAAATGACCGCGCTGCGGTCTATTTCCACGCGCGCCGTAATTACCTCGACGAGTTTTACGAGTCACTACGAGTGGGAAGACCTGAAAACCGATCCGCTCAAACTTCTGGCAGAGTATTTCGACGCCTTTGTCTACGTGGCGAATTGGGCGACGCGGGAGTTAGGCTTTCGCTTGCCGCAGGAGTTTGTTGACTCGAAACAGCTCAAGGCAATGCTCCCAGGCAAGAGAGTGGGCGTACGAAGTTCTGGGAAATTTGTGATTGTTGCGTTTGAAAGTGAAGTGGAGTCCGACGACTGGGACGATGGCGCTGGCTGGATGGGCTCGTTGATGTGATGAAACTGCACTGAAAGTTGATCCGGTGGCAACGACGGCCAGTTGTTGCTCGGTTGCCCTCATCTTATAGAGCACGAATCTCGCCTCAACTCCCTGAAAGGGCCGCAGCGCAGCTAAGCCGCGACCGATGCAGCAAGGTTCATTTGCAAGATTTGTCGGCCCGACGGGCGCCCGAACTGAAATGAGCACGTCCCCGGTCGTCGCGGTTTTCGTGGGCTCTGTACACCATTTTCTCGGAGTTGGAAAAAGCTCGTTGAACTCAGCCCTTCCTTGACAGAAAGGGAGTCCAATACCCCCCTCGTTGTACGTCTCTCCCGGCGGTGATTGTCCAGAAATGACGGTGCAGCACTCTTCCAGAGTGCAAGGTGCCCAACTATTTGGCAACTCGCTCATGCCGCCAGCACCTCATTGAGTTCGCTCAGCAGCGGCAGGCAGCGATCGCCGAAGATGAGCTGAGCGCGGCCGAGGCCGCCCCAGCGGGAGAAGGGATCGAGTTCCAGGTCTTCCGGCTCGACGGCAAGACTCGACGCGATATGGTCGCGGATGGCCTCAAGCCAGCGAAGCTGATCGGGGCGGAACTCCGTGCCGGCGTTCTGCTGCGTGGCGAGCCATGCGGCAAAGCGCGCCTCGACCTCGGCGCGGCGCGGCTCGAGCTGTGGCTTCTGCTTGAGGACGAAGCGCACCAGGTTGACCAGGTCGGCGGCCACCTCGGTCCGGCTGCCGCGCACGTGCGCCGCGTCGATGCGTTCGTAGGCGTGCCAGACCTGGTCGGGATTCAAACGCGGACTGCCGTCGATTGGCTTCTCAATCATGTTGGTCAGCGCCTTGACCTGCTTGAGCGAGAGGCCCACGGCATAGGGCTTGCTGTAGAGAATCTGCAGCACTTCGATTTCGTCCTTGTGATCGCGGAGGAACTGCTCAAAGGTCTGAACCATGCGCAGGGCGCGTTCGCGCACCACTTCCGCTGGGCCGGCTTCCAGAAGTTCGTCCTGGTTGAAGACGCCCCGGCTGGAGGCGTTGGGCTCGAGGAGGTTGGTAAACCGGGTCTCAATGCCGGTGGACTGATAAGGGAAAGGCAGCGGCCGGCCGGGGAGCTGAGCACGCCATCCTAATTCTGGGAGGAATCAGGGGGCAGGACGGGTGGACCGCCTTCGCGCTTCGCCTTACTGCCGGAATCCGAAACTCCGAAGATTCGCCCCTGCTCCGGTCAAGCCGCTCCCCGGTGCTCCAGGCCGACGCGCCTTCCAATGCGTCATCCGCCGTGCTGAACCGCTGCGCTCCAGCCGCCTGTTGACGGATAGTTCATTTCCACATGCCGTCTCAGTACTAATCCCGGCATAGAAACCGCAACCTATTATTGTTAATGGAATTACAATGTATTCTGGCGCTTATGGCTGCACTTTCCCGCGCTCACTTTGGCTGCGGTAGGGATACGCAATCGTCTTCCTGCCCGTCGCCCGTGAGTTCATCACGCATCACGTGATCTCAGCGTGGTCGATGGCTGCCGCATTCTAAACTTCTTCGTGGGATGGATTCCATTTGTCATCAACTCCCCATTGCAGGCTCATCTGGGATTGAAAATGAGTCGATCTCCTCCAACCAGTACGCCGGACGGTATACTGAACCGCAACCGGGGAAAACAGTGCCCTGACCCCGGCTCAGGCAAGACAAACCTTGGGACTACGACCGATCGGCTTCACCCGAGCCCAGTTCTTTCGCGACATCAGTGCCGGCGCCGGCCTTGCCTGAGTCTTCTACGGCGACCCCTGAGCGGTTCTCACATCGCACCCCTCAAGCCAATGAATACGACTGCCTTCTTGCTCGAATCCGAGCCCCCATCTTTTACCCATTCTCTCCCTGCGCGGATCGCCGCATGACCCATGTCCGCTTCTTCTCCGCGCGCCGCGCAGCCGCCCTGCTGCTGCTTCTGGCAGCAACTTTGCTTCAGCCCCATGGCCTGACCGCACAACCCGCCCCTGCTCCGGCGCAGGAGACTGCGGCCCCGAGCCCGCAACTGCCGGCTGCGGCACAGGCTGAGTTGAACAAGTTGGAAGACGCGCTGAAGGCCTCGTGGGCGGCGGGCGATACGAAGGGCGAGGCCGCGACGCTGAACAAGCTCGGCGTTGCATACAGCGATCTTGGGGACCAGCAGAAGGCGCTGGATTTCTACACCCAGGCCATGCAGGCGTATGGCCGGGCCGGTGACGTTCTCGGCCAGGCCGTGGCGCAGGTTGGAGTGGGTGAGATTTCCCTGGCTCTCGGAGACAAGCAGAAGGCTCTGGACGCCTACACCCAGGCCCTCGCAGTATTTCACCAGGCAAAGATCGTTGCAGCCGAGACCACTTTGCTCACCGCTATCGGTCCTGTGTACCTGGCTCTTGGGGACAAGCAAAAGGCGCTGGACTTCTACAACCAGGCCCTGGCGACCTTTCGCCAGGCGGGAACTCCCGGCCAGGTTGCCTGGACGCTTTACGAAATCGGCGCTTTGCACTCCGGTCTTGGGGAGAAACAGAAAGCGCTGGATTCCTACGACCAGGCACTGCCGATCTTTCGCCAGGCGGGCGACCGCAATGGCGAGGCCGCGACGCTGACCGACGCCGGATTGGTCAACTCCGGCCTGGGCGAAAAGCAGAAGGCGCTGGACTTCTACAACCAGGCTCTCGCCGTTCGACGGGAGATTGGCGACCGTGAGGGCGAAGCCGGGACCCTGGAAAGTATCGGAAACGTCTACTTCGGCCTTGGGGAAAAGCAGAAGACGCTGGACTATTGGAACCAGACTTTGCTTGTCTACCGGCAGTTGGGCGACCGTGGCGGCGAAGCCGCAACGCTGAACGAAATCGGAGTTGTCTACAGCGATCTTGGCGACAAGCAGAAGGCGCTGGAATACTACAACCTGGCGTTGCCGATCTATCGACAGGCGGGCGAACGCCGCAGCGAGGCGCTGGTGCTGAAGACCATCGCTAGCGCCTACGCAGATCTTGGCGACAAGCAAAAGGCGCTGGACAACTACAACCAGTCGCTCGCGATTAGCCGGGACATGGGCGACCGCGGCCGCGAGGCCTCCACGCTGAATAGCATCGGCAACGCGTATTCCAGCCTGGGGGATAAGCAGAAGGCGATGGATTATTGTACGCAGGCACTCGCCATTCAAAGGGAGATCGGCGACCGCAGTGGCGAAACGCTGGCGCTGAACTGCATTGGCGAGGCGTACAGAGATCTTGGCGACAAGCCGAAGGCGCTCGACAACTACAACCAGTCGCTGGCCATAAGCCGGGACATGAGCGACCGCAGCGGAGAGGCGTATGCGCTGAACTACATCGGCCTCGTGTATTCCGATTTTGGAGAGAAGCCGAAGGCCCTGGATTACTTGAACCAGGCCCTCGCCATGCGACGAGATATTGGCGATCGCAGCGGCCAGGCTGACGCGCTGACAAACATCGGCATGGTCTATAGAGACCTTGGCGAAAAACAGAAGGCACTCGATTACTACAACCAGGCTTTGCCGATTTATGGCCAGGCTGGCGACCGTGGAAACGAGGCACACGCGCTCAACAACATCGGCATCGTTTATTCCGATCTTGGAGAGAAGCAGAAGGCTCTTGACTACTACAACCAGGCGCTTGCCATGGCGCGAGAAGCGAGTGACCGCGGCAGCGAGGCCGGGACATTGAACAACCTCGGCATGGTCTATTCCGACCTCGGGGAGAACCAGAAGGCGCTGGAGTGCTATGACCAGAGTCTTCCGCTCAGTCGCCAGCTGGGTGACCTTGGCGGCACGGCCGGAACGCTGAACAACATCGGTGCCGTGTATTCCAAACTTGGAGATAAGCAAAAGGCGTTTGATTTCTACAACCAGGCCCTGCCGATCTATCGCCAGGCGGGTGACCGAAGAGGCGAGGCCGGAACGCTGGGAAACCTCGCCAATGTCTACGACGATCTTGGCGAGATGCAGAAGGCGCTGGACTACGACGAGCAGGCGCTCTCCATCTTTCGCCAGCTGGGCGACCGTGGCGACGAGGCTGCTGCGCTTAACGACATCGGTATTGTCTACGACCATCTTGGGGACAAACGGAAGGCGCTGGACTACTACGCCCAGGCACTCACGATCTATCCCCAGGTGGGTGACCGCGACGGCGAGGCCGCGGCACTGGACGATATGGGCATTGTCTACGACTATCTTGGCGAGCCGCAGAAGGCGCTGGAGAGCTACAACCAGGCCCTGCCGCTAGCCACTGCGGTGAACAACCCCCTGGTTGAAGCTGCCATCTTCGACAGCCTGCTCCGCAATCTCAAGGTCCCGCAGCCCACCTTGGCCATCTTCTACGGCAAACAGGCCGTGAACCTTGCACAGCAGGTGCGCGCCAATATTCAGGGGTTGGACAGGAAGCTGCAAGCCAGTTTCCTGGCTTCGAAGGAAGACTACTATCACGATCTTGCGGACCTGTTGATTACCCAGAGCCGGCTGCCTGAGGCGCAGCAGGTGCTGGACCTGTTGAAGCAGCAGGAGTACCAGGATTACGTGCGTGGAGCAACGCCGGACACGCTCAGCCCGTTGACGCTCACGCCGGCCGAGCAACAGGCGGCGAAGGATTACAAAAGCTCCACCGCGCAGCTTGTCTCGCTTGGAGGGGAGTGGGGTGAGTTGCAGAAGTTGACCGCGCGGACGCCAGATCAGGAGAAGCGATTCCAGCAGCTCTCCGATCAACTGGACGCGGCCGGCAAGGGTCTGAGCCAGTACTACGCGCGGCTTTATGTGCTGTTCGGCCAAAGCAGCGACGCCAACAAACAGGTGGCCGACGTGAAGGGCGACGTAAGCCTGCTAGGCCAGGAGATTGCCGAAATGCCCAACACGGTTGCGCTCTATACGCTGGTGGGCAAGGATCGGATCAGCATCATCGTGATCGCCGGGACCACCACAGTGGCGCGCGAGTACACAATCTCAGAGACTGAGTTGAACAAGAAGGTTGTGGCGTTCGAGCAGGTGCTGCGCAACCCGAGGCTGGACCCAAAACCGCTGGCTCAGGATCTGTACAACATCCTGATTGGCCCGGTAAAGGCGGACCTTGACCAGACCCACGCCGAGACGCTGGTGTGGTCGCTGGACGGCGTGCTGCGCTATCTTCCCATGGCCGCGCTCTATGACGGCAAGCAATACGTGGTGGAGAAGTACGCGACGGTCACCATTACTCCGGCGAGCATCCCGCACCTGGACGATAAGCCGGACTTGAGCAACATGAGCGCGGCCGCAATGGGAATTTCCGCGCAGTACCAGAAAGGTCTGCCCGCGCTGGGCGCCGTGGCGGGCGAACTGAACAACATCGTGAAGGACGCTCAAATCGCCGGCGCCCACGGGGTAATGCCGGGAACGATTCTGCTGAACGACCAGTTCACCGAGAAGGCCATGGAGAATCTGCTCGGCAGCCGCCACGCGGTGGTGCACATCGCCAGCCATTTTGTCTTCAAGCCGGGCAACGACGATGAATCTTACCTGCTGCTGGCGGGCAAGGACGAGGGCGGCGCGGGATTTCAACTGTCGGTGGCGGACTTCAGCAGCAACCCCCGGCTGAACCTGCGCCATACTGACCTGCTGACGCTCTCAGCCTGCGAGACCGGGATGAGCGGCAGCGCAGCCAATGGGCGGGAGGTAGATGGACTGGGCACGACGGCACAACTCAAGGGAGCAAAGGCAGTGATCTCGTCGCTGTGGGAGGTTGACGACGCCAGCACCGGCGAACTGATGGCCGACTTCTACCAACGCTGGACCGCGGGTGCTGGAAAGGTGCAAAAAGTGGAGGCCCTGCGGCAGTCGCAACTGGACCTGCTGCTTGGCAAAGCCAGGCCACAGGGCAACGGCAGCGGCAGAGGTTTCGCCATCGGCGAGCCCAGCGGAGAGGCGCCGGCGGACTTCGCGCATCCCTACTACTGGGCGCCATTTGTGCTGATGGGGAACTGGCAGTAGGCGAAGGGCGAGCGCGTTTTGGGTAACGAATGTACCCGATGTCCCACCTCATTGCGGCGTCCCGTTCCCATGCACCGTCGTCTGCTTGGTCCAGGCGCCCGGCAAGACTCCGTTCGGATTGGCGTTCGGATTATTGGTCTGGTAGCTAGTCTTGCCCGTGCTGTCGACCCATGTGCTGCCGTACGAGTTCGACACCTTGCTGATCTGGTCAATTGAGCACTTCGCTCTTCTCCACGGCAAGCGAAGTATTAACCAGGCGAAGCGTGATGGGAAGTCCGCCGACAGTCGGCGCCTCCTGACGGGCAATCTTCTCGAAGCCGGCAACCATGGCGGGATCGTTCCAGACTCCGTCCTTGACCACAAATGAAACGATGGTGCCGTCCTTCCCCTTGGCCACGAAGACATTCGCTCCCTTGTCGGTGAAGTATCCCATTGTCTTCAGGTCATTGCCGAGCGCCTGGGCCTGGTCTTTGGTCGCGGAGCCGGAGTAGAAGACCTCGTCCTTGGTTCCAATCACCACTCCGGAACGTTGGTTCGCGATATACACTGCCACGAAAACGACGGCAAACAAGGCAACCAGGAACGCTGTACCGAGCCAGAAGGCCGTCCACTTCGAACCCAGCCGCCCACCCCGCTGGACATGGTCCGCCACCGCCGCGCCCTGCAGGTTTTGGGCGCTCCAGCGCGTTGCGAAAACCAGCACCACGGCAATCGGCAAATCCGCGGGCTGGGGCAGATTCCATCCCAGCAGAATCACCAGCCCTGTAACCGCAATCCCCAGCAGGAGTGTCGTCGCCGCGCGGCTCGCCTGGCCCAGACGGCGATAGTTGACGGCCATCAGATAGCAGCCCATAACCGGGGTGCCAAAGAAGGTTGCGGTCCCCACCGCGTTGGCGTCGAACAACGTGTAGGCCGGGGGCGGCGCTTGGAAAGTCCCTGCTGCAATCGATGACATCGATTTCTCCTTCTTTGAATCGTGGGTTTCCTGTCTGGTTCGCGTCATCCCAAGGAAAAATGCTCTGCGGTTGGACGGTTGACGCCGCAAGGCGTGTCTCAGAACGGACCCGTACGACTCCTGTCGCGCCGGGGGCTCAACTACGGCGCAATCAGATGAACAGAGGCAGTGGGGCAGCGAGAGTTGAGCTTCTGCTGCAGCACCGGCAGGTCGGTGATATGGTCATCCGGAATGGGAATCCGCTGGGTGATCAGCGTTGAAGAGGTTCCGTTGAAGGATTGAAAAACCAGCGTCACTCGCGGCGGTGGATCGCTCGCCGAAGTGGCTTTCAGCAGGTACCTTCCCGACAGGATCCACGGTGTGTATGTCCCGTTGCAGAACAGGCCTTCATCGCCGAACCAGGCCTCCGGCGCAGCCGCCGGCAGCCGCCGATAGCGGCGGTCAAAGTTGGTGCGCTTGAACCAATACGCCACCAGCGCGAGCAGCATCACAAAGCCCGTCAGACCGCCAACAATTATTGCGTTTTCCCGCAGGCTTTGGCCGGTAAAAAGCGCGCCCAATACAAAGAGCCCTGCGCAAAACAGAACCAGCAGCGACGCGCCTACGACAACCGCAACGATCAGCAGAAACGCACCGCCCAGTTTTAGTGTGGTTCTAGCGGAATAAAGCGGACTTTTCCGCCAGGCGCTGAAAGAGGCGACAATGGTGAGAAAGCAGAAGATCAACAGAGCGATTTGCATTGTGCATGCCTGACGCGGGATGCGCGACGATCAGATTTTCTGGATTGCCAGCCCCGTGCGTTCTGCAATCAGGCGAGCGACTTTCTTGGGACGGAAAAACGTGTACGACGAGAATCTGGCCTCGCTTCCGTCCGATCCCAGCACCCAATATTGTTGCGCGTTGCCGACGCGCTTGTGCTTGATGGCGGTTACCTGGTCCCAGGCCAGAAACAGATCTGCGGGCTTCTTCTTGGTGCCCAGGTTGAATTCGACGCCGCGGCTATCGAGACTGACCCGGTAGCCGGCCATGGCGCGAGCCAGCTTCCACAACCACACACACATATAACCGAAAATCAATCCTCCACAGCCCCACTGGGCGGCGCTCAACGCGTTGCCGCCGCTTAAGCCGCCGCTCGAAGAGAAAATCGAAAACACCATCAGCACCATGCAAACCGCGAAGAATCCGGCAAACAGGCTCCCAATCATCGTCACCCCAATCAGCAACCTGCTATTGTGTAGGGCCACCGGTATGGCGCGAATCGACTCGATCTGGGAATTGATGCCTGCACCCGGTCCTGGAGCCGGAAACTCAGTAGTACTCAAAAAACCTCCTACTCGATTTGTTTTGGCCGGCCGGGAACAAACTCGGCTCACGATTTCCGCAGCATTGCTTTGAGAACTGCGGTTTCCTTTGAGGCGCTTACCTTTTGTAACATCCTGTTTTCGTCAAATGGTGATCAAAGTAAGACAGCAACGCTCGCTATGTCTTTCCTTTTTCCGCCCCTGTCACTTCTCGCCGAAGTTAACAACGACGCCAGCACTGATGCGGAGGTTATTCTGGTGATTGTTGGTTCCGTTGTCGACGGTGGTGAGCAGGTAGTCGGCCTCCGCTAGGCGCACTGAATAGCGGCGTGTGACGCGCAGGTCAAGGCCTCCGCCGAAGTTGCCGGCAAAGGCCGCGCCGGCGTTGGCGGCTCCCGGATTTGTTCCTTGCACCAGAGTTCCGCTCGAATGTGCCAGGCCGGCGAGCACCTGGCCGTAGGGATGAAGGGAGGAATGGCCCACGTGCGGCGTGTAGCGCCCTCCCGCGGTGAAGGTGCTCAGTGTGAGACTGTCACCAGTGCTGGAGATGGTTCCGGCATGGGTGATAGCGACGTCTCCGACCAGGGCAAAGCTCCCCGGCTTTACCGTCCATGCGAAGGTGGCGTTGCCGCCGTTGAGATTGAAGCAGCCGCAACCGCCCGGAGGCGCGTTGCTGTGCAGGTAAGTGTAGCCGAGAGCGAGTTCGGCGCGCGGCTGCTTGTTGCTCGTGGCCGCGGGCTGGACAGGGGCTTGTGCAACGACCTGAGCGGCGGAGACCGCGGCAAGGGTCAACAACAGGGCGAATGGATGTTTGATCCTGGGTCGCATGGGGTCTCCTTTTACTGGACCGTGAGTTGCACGGTGGCGGTTTGCTGTGTGGCGCCGCTGGTTCCGGTGACGGTGATGGTGTAAGTCGCCGCAGGTGCAGTCATGTCGAATCCGCCTCCGCAAGCGGTGAGAGCCGTGAATGCGCCCAGGGAAGCGAACAGCAGGAGAGCGAGCGTGATCCAGCGCCGGCGCCGTTTACCGGGCAGGAAGAACAGGCCGATGAGTGCCAGCGCCGGCGCGGCGAGCGGCCATGGAGAGTCCTTCGGGGTCAAGGCAGCCGATGCCTTTGCGGTTTGAATCGTCAACGTCGAGCTTGCCGATGAGCTGCCCGGTGTAATTGAAGTTGGCGCGAAGGTTGCCGTCGCGCCTACAGGAAGCCCGCTGGCCACCGTCAGCGTCACCGCGCTGGTATAGGAGCCGTTCACCGGAGTTACATTGATGGTATAAGTAGCCGCGCCGCCCGGCTGAACGGTCTGCGCGCCGGTGGGCGAGGCGACGGTGTAAGTGGACACCGCAGCGGCGTTGACGGTGAAGCTCTGCGGGACCATCGTGGCTGCCGCGTAGGTGCTGTTGCCGGCTTGATTAGCGTCGATGGTGCAAGTGCCGGCCGCAACGAATGTGGCTTGCGTGCCGGAGACTGTGCAGACGCTTGTGGTAGTCGAAGTGAAGCTGACCGTCAGGCCGGAGGTAGCTGTGGCCGAAAGCGTCAGCGGCGTACCCACCGTCTGCGTGCCGGGATTGGCGAAGGTGATGGTCTGCGCGGTAAGCGCAGCGGCGTTGACGGTGAAGCTCTGCGGGACCATCGTGGCTGCCGCGTAGGTGCTGTTGCCGGCTTGATTAGCGTCGATGGTGCAAGTGCCGGCCGCAACGAATGTGGCTTGCGTGCCGGAGACTGTGCAGACGCTTGTGGTAGTCGAAGTGAAGCTGACCGTCAGGCCGGAGGTAGCTGTGGCCGAAAGCGTCAGCGGCGTACCCACCGTCTGCGTGCCGGGATTGGCGAAGGTGATGGTCTGCGCGGTAAGCGCAGCGGCGTTGACGGTGAAGCTCTGCGGGACCATTGCGGCTGCCGCGTAGGTGCTGTTGCCGGCTTGATTAGCGTCGATGGTGCAAGTGCCGGCCGCAACGAATGTGGCTTGCGTGCCGGAGACTGTGCAGACGCTTGTGGTAGTCGAAGTGAAGCTGACCGTCAGGCCGGAGGTAGCTGTGGCCGAAAGCGTCAGCGGCGTACCCACCGTCTGCGTGCCGGGATTGGCGAAGGTGATGGTCTGCGCGGTAAGCGCAGCGGCGTTGACGGTGAAGCTCTGCGGGACCATCGTGGCTGCCGCGTAGGTGCTGTTGCCGGCTTGATTAGCGTCGATGGTGCAAGTGCCGGCCGCAACGAATGTGGCTTGCGTGCCGGAGACTGTGCAGACGCTTGTGGTAGTCGAAGTGAAGCTGACCGTCAGGCCGGAGGTAGCTGTGGCCGAAAGCGTCAGCGGCGTACCCACCGTCTGCGTGCCGGGATTGGCGAAGGTGATGGTCTGCGCGGTAAGCGCAGCGGCGTTGACGGTGAAGCTCTGCGGGACCATCGTGGCTGCCGCGTAGGTGCTGTTGCCGGCTTGATTAGCGTCGATGGTGCAAGTGCCGGCCGCAACGAATGTGGCTTGCGTGCCGGAGACTGTGCAGACGCTTGTGGTAGTCGAAGTGAAGCTGACCGTCAGGCCGGAGGTAGCTGTGGCCGAAAGCGTCAGCGGCGTACCCACCGTCTGCGTGCCGGGATTGGCGAAGGTGATGGTCTGCGCGGTAAGCGCAGCGGCGTTGACGGTGAAGCTCTGCGGGACCATCGTGGCTGCCGCGTAGGTGCTGTTGCCGGCTTGATTAGCGTCGATGGTGCAAGTGCCGGCCGCAACGAATGTGGCTTGCGTGCCGGAGACTGTGCAGACGCTTGTGGTAGTCGAAGTGAAGCTGACCGTCAGGCCGGAGGTAGCTGTGGCCGAAAGCGTCAGCGGCGTACCCACCGTCTGCGTGCCGGGATTGGCGAAGGTGATGGTCTGCGCGGTAAGCGCAGCGGCGTTGACGGTGAAGCTCTGCGGGACCATCGTGGCTGCCGCGTAGGTGCTGTTGCCGGCTTGATTAGCGTCGATGGTGCAAGTGCCGGCCGCAACGAATGTGGCTTGCGTGCCGGAGACTGTGCAGACGCTTGTGGTAGTCGAAGTGAAGCTGACCGTCAGGCCGGAGGTAGCTGTGGCCGAAAGCGTCAGCGGCGTACCCACCGTCTGCGTGCCGGGATTGGCGAAGGTGATGGTCTGCGCGGTAAGCGCAGCGGCGTTGACGGTGAAGCTCTGCGGGACCATTGCGGCTGCCGCGTAGGTGCTGTTGCCGGCTTGATTAGCGTCGATGGTGCAAGTGCCGGCCGCAACGAATGTGGCTTGCGTGCCGGAGACTGTGCAGACGCTTGTGGTAGTCGAAGTGAAGCTGACCGTCAGGCCGGAGGTAGCTGTGGCCGAAAGCGTCAGCGGCGTACCCACCGTCTGCGTGCCGGGATTGGCGAAGGTGATGGTCTGCGCGGTAAGCGCAGCGGCGTTGACGGTGAAGCTCTGCGGGACCATCGTGGCTGCCGCGTAGGTGCTGTTGCCGGCTTGATTAGCGTCGATGGTGCAAGTGCCGGCCGCAACGAATGTGGCTTGCGTGCCGGAGACTGTGCAGACGCTTGTGGTAGTCGAAGTGAAGCTGACCGTCAGGCCGGAGGTAGCTGTGGCCGAAAGCGTCAGCGGCGTACCCACCGTCTGCGTGCCGGGATTGGCGAAGGTGATGGTCTGCGCGGTAAGCGCAGCGGCGTTGACGGTGAAGCTCTGCGGGACCATCGTGGCTGCCGCGTAGGTGCTGTTGCCGGCTTGATTAGCGTCGATGGTGCAAGTGCCGGCCGCAACGAATGTGGCTTGCGTGCCGGAGACTGTGCAGACGCTTGTGGTAGTCGAAGTGAAGCTGACCGTCAGGCCGGAGGTAGCTGTGGCCGAAAGCGTCAGCGGCGTACCCACCGTCTGCGTGCCGGGATTGGCGAAGGTGATGGTCTGCGCTTCCGGAGTGACGGCGGTTGTAGATGGCTGGTACTCCCACATGTCGTTCAGGTAGGCAACTGCTCCATTTTCATCGATGCCCCAGCCGCCAAAGAGCCAGAAATCTCCGCTCTGGTCAGTCCAGGAAACCGCTTGCAGGCGCGCGCCCGGCACGTTTGCCGAGGCGGCTGTGCCCAGGCTTCCGTATACGCCGGGCTGGCCGCAATTCCCTGTGGTGCACGATGCTGGAATCGTGCTGCCGCCGCCCATCCAGGTCCATTCGGTGGTGCCGGGATTGTACTCCCACAAGTCGTTCAGCCACGCACCGAAGTTATTCGCATCCTGGCCGGATCCGCCAAAAAGCCAGAGGTTGCCTGAGGAGTCAGTCCAGGTTGCGCTGGCGTTGCGGGCGCCAGGGAAGTTGGTCGAGGCCGCGGTGCCCCGGGTGCCGTAGGTGCCAGGCACGGGGCACGGGGTAGAAAACAAAATGTTACAGGGATAGAGGATGCTCGCGCCGCCCATCCAAGTCCATTGGCTTGTACTGGTGCTGAACTTCCAAAGGTCGTTCAGATTCAGCTCGCCGGCATTGGAAGCGTAACCACTGCCGCCGAAGAGCCAGAAGTTGCCGCTGCTGTCAGTCCAACCGCTGGCCAGATATCTGGCTCCGGGAGCATTTCCTGAAGCAGGGGTTTGAAAGGTTCCGTACACACCTAACTCGTCCAGCGTATTGCCCCCGGCCACCCAGGTCCACAGCTTGGTGGTCGTGTCGAACTCCCACAGATCGTTGTAAACGTCCTCGTAGCCAAGTTCGTCGACGACTCCGCCGCCAAAGAGCCACAGGTTGCCATTCGAGTCGATCCACGCCGTGGCGTTCGTTCGTCCGCTCGGAGTATTGCCGGCTGCGGGCGTACCCAGCGTGCCGTAGACGCCAGGCGAGGCGCCAATAAGCGTGCCGTAAATGGTAGTCGAGGGGGCAGGCACCGTTGAGCTGCCGCTCTTCCACGTCCACTGATTCGTGGTGGGGTTGTACATCCACAGATCGTTTTCGTACCCGTAATTACTAGTCGCGTTGCCGTCGTAGCCAAGTCCGCCGAAAAGCCACAGGTTGCCGCTCTTGTCGGTCCAGGTCGCTCCGCCTTCACGGCCTCCGGGGACGGTGGTAGCGGAGGGAGTGCCCATCGTGCCGTAGACTCCCGAGTGGCCCGGGCCGTTGGATCCGCTTATCCAGCCCCACGCATTGCCCGAAGCGTCGGCCTGCCAAAGATCGTTCTGCTCGCCGAGGGCGCCGCCGGCGCCGTATCCAAAACCGCCAAAGAGCCATTTGCGCCCGGAAACATCCGTCCACGACATGGCATCACTGCGGCTGCCGGGAGTGTTCCCCGAAGCGATTGTGCCCTTGGTTCCGTAGACACCCGGCTCGCCGCAACTATAACCACTAACGCAAGTTGACCCAACGGTGCTGCTTCCGTCTATCCAGGTCCATTCGTTCGGCGCGGTCTGCGCCTGCACGGGAGCGCCCAGGGCCACGCCCATGAGAAGAACGGTTGTGGCTAGGCGCAGCGGGAGTGCCACGCGACGGCAGGTAGAAGCAATATGCAGGTGGGAGGGAAACAGCCGCTTGATCGTCACGAAACAACCTCCGGTGAGCTTTCAGTTGAGGGATTAAAGGGGAAATCCGCAGGACGATGCACCGCCTGACGGTTGCGAACCTGAGCGAAAAGGTGACGGCGCTGTCTCTGAGGGAAGCGGCTTGCGCCGAGGATCGGCAACGTCGACGGCACACATCGGGGCAAGGACCGACGCCGGGCCTACGCGGGAAAAGGATTTTGAGCTCATGGGGAAGCTCCAACTGTGGATCGCTTCAACCTTCGTGAAAATGCCTCAACCTGCTTGTATGAGTGGGTTGTTGGCGCATCGCCGAGCGATCGTTAAGCGAAGCGCCGGCAAAAAGTTAACGCATTGAAACAGACGTTTTTGGGCCTCGCAAAGGCGTTGCCGCCGGTTCCGACAAATGCGATAATCAGGCCAGACTGAGCCCGTGGCAAGTGACAGATCGGGACTGATGGGGACAGTTTGTGACACCCACCTTGGAATTGAGGCCTGTTCATGCCGTCGCACTCGACATACCGGTCAAATGCGGAAGATCCCAGCCTGGGCACGCGCCTGGACTGCTGGAAGGAAATCGCGGCCTATCTTGGCAAAGTGGAAAGAACTGTCAAGCGCTGGGATGCGGGCCGGGGGCTGCCCATCCATCGCGTGCCGGGCGGAGGGCGTGCGTCGGTTTACGCCTACACGGCTGAGCTGGATGAATGGCTGAAGTCGACCAAGGCCCGGGAATCGGTAGCCGCCCTCGAGGCAGCCCAGGAAGATGCCGTACCGGGAGAGTCCTCCGGCGCACCGTTCGGCGCGGCAGGTGCATCCGCAATGGCAAACTCCCGCGTTCCTGAAGCATCCGCCCCGCGATCGGTCCTGAGACGCAACTGGTTGCTGGCGTTTTGTGGGCTGCTGCTTGCCGGCGTCGCCGGCACTGCCGTCTACTCCGCAAGCACTAGGACAACCGGCCAACGGTTATCCCAGACGTTCCAGGGCCTGTTCGCCAATAACCGTTCGCAATCCCAACCAGCGGCTTCGATTGCTGTTTCCGGCTCTGAGAAGAGTCGGGCACGCGACCTTTACATGAAAGGCCGCTACGAGTGGAACCAGAGAACTCCAGATAGCTTGAATCGCGCTTTGGATGACTTCACCCAGGCAATTGTGCACGATCCCGGCTATGCCCAGGCCTATGTGGGGATGGCGGACACCTACGATCTGCTTCGGGAATACTCGACCATGCCTGACAGCGAGGCCTACGCGCGCGCGATTGCCGCGGCCAGAAAGGCCGTCGAACTGGACGATTCGCTTGCCGAAGCACATCGCGCCCTGGCCTTTGCCGAATGGTGGGGCAATTGGGATTTTGTAGACGGCGAAAAGGAGTTTCGCCGCGCCATCGAGTTGAATCCAAAAGACCCTGCGGCCCGCAAATGGTATGCCAATGTACTTGCCATCCAGGGGCGGTTTCCCGAGAGCCTGGAGGAGAACGATAAGGCCCAGGAACTCGATCCTACTTCGCATTCGATCCTTGCCGACCGGGGCTTGATGTTGTTCAATGCGGGGAGAAAGGACGAGGCAATCGCACTTCTCAAGGAAGTGGAACGCTCCGCCCCGGAGTTTCTCTCGCCCCACTACTACCTCATGATCATCAGCTTCCAGCTTAGGGACTATCCATCCTACCTGGAGGAAGGTAATAAGACAGCGGAGGCTGAGAATGATCCCGTGCTGAAGGACATCGTCGCATCAGCACGGGCGGGATACGAGCGGGATGGTGAGCGCGGACTGCTGAACGATCTGTACGTCAAGCAGAAGAAGTATTACGAGGCGGGGAAACTATTGGGAACCATGGTGGCGGAAACCTGCATCCTGATGGGAAAAAAGCAGGAAGCGTTGCAACTACTGGAAGAGGCCTATAACCGCCATGAATCGTATGTCCTCGCGTGCTTGTCGCAACCGGACCTGCTTACGCTGGGCAACGAGCCGAGGTATAAAGCATTGGTGAAAAAAATCAATTTCCCCCAGGGACCGCAGATGGCGCAGCCAAGCACTTTCCGGGCAGAGAATCAGCCGTCTTTACAAGCTGCGTCCGATCCGCACTGATCCACGACCAAAGGTGCAAGGCCGTGAGCGTCACTGCGGTCGCCAAGGCAGTGACCAGCTTCGGCCAGGCGGGCGAAATCAGCATGAACCTCGGGATCCACACCGTTGCGCCGTAGGCTGCTCTTGCATAAACACCTGCCCCGAAGAAGCCTGAGCAAGCGTCGACACTCGACGCCTTGGCGCTAACAAAACGGCGCGTGAAGCCTTGCATCAATGCCGCTGTTGCGGCGTCACCTTGTCCACCTGCGGGACTGTTACTTGATGAGAATCGGCGCTCTATCCAACTGCCCCTGTCTTACCTGGCGGGCGAGTGTCCGCAGCCCTCCGGGCGGCCAGGAATAAACGCCACGCAGCTATGTTATCCAGCAATAATATACTTGTTTCCGCGGAAGTCTCAGAATACTACTACTGGGACAATGGCGGCAGGGCGTGTTTAAGCTTCCGGAGCCACGGCTCTGGTAGTTCCGACAGGCCCATGTCCGCACTTTAGGGCATTTTCTCAGTTGCCGGTAGGCGTATGAAGTGCGGTGACTGGTGGCGCTTACTTCCACCCCAGCGACGAAGGCCCGCCGCTGGGGATTCCGGTTCACGAAAACACCACTTCAGTCCATCGACAGTCGCCTGCAGCAACTGTGAATGATGCGCTAGCGCCAGATCGCCAGCACGCCGCCGGCGAAATACATGGCGATCAGCCAGTAGAGGGCATTGATGCCGAACAGCTTGAACGGCTGCTTCTCGGTAATGTGCTGTGCAAACATGGGCGGGGCCACGAAGCCGAGCCCGGTCACTGCACCTACAAGAGACCCGCGTGCAAAGGTCATCCAACCGGTCAAGATCACGATCTTCACAAGCGCAAAACAAAGGATGAGGTTGGCAATGAAGGTCAACACCATTATGCCGGCCGAGTTACCCCCCTCTTTCTGCCCCACCAGCTCCAGCCAGGACTTTTTGAACAACACGCCGTACCAGAGCCACCCCAGTACCCACTGAATCACAGCCGCAGTCAACACAGCCGCAAAGTTGACCTGAAGAAAATGCATTGAGAATCCTCCGCGTTGGATTGATGTCCGGCTCCCGGGGTCTTTTTCCAACTTGCGCCCATGCGGGTGGTAAACGCAGACGGATTACGCTTGCTGACCAGGCGGGAAGAAGATGTTGTCCGACTCCTGGCAGAGGGTTTGCAAAACCGAGATATCGCCAAGGAACTTAAGTTGAGCGAGCATACAGTCAAGAACTACCTGTTTCATATCTTCGACAAGCTTGGCGTTTCCTCGCGCGTCGAGCTGGTGCTGTACGCGGTCAGCAGCAGCAAAAGGTCGCAGGCTGTCGACGTTCAGAGTGGCAGGCAGGAAAGCCAACCGGCCGGCGGTATGGAGACTGCCGGCAAGTTGTTGACGAACGCGGATCGGGGATCGGGCGCCAAGTCTTCCCGATCACGGGCAAGAAAGCCAAAGGCCTGAGTCTGGTTGTGCGGATCGGCCGACACACTCCAAGGGGGTGTGAACCGCGCGGGAGTTGCTGCGGGAATCGATCTGACGCTAACAGGTGCAGCCAGCCGCCTGTGAGGAGAAAGCCACCCATCCAGCAGAATGGTACGGCTTACGTTCGGCGTGACAATCCTGTGATCTACGCTGCTTCAGCGGATCGCCCCGCGGCGAACCTCATCATTCTGGGTTTGGCCAGCTTTTTGAACTCCTCCCAGGTCATGCGAATCAGCTCCCGGTGCGTCCCTGCATTGAAAGCGATTTCCTTGTCCTTCTCCAGGCTGTCATCGGCAAAGACATCGACTCCAAAGAGATTCCCAAAGGGCGGCATCGCACCGGTTTCGCATTCAGGAAATCGATCTTTGAACTCTTCTTCGGCGGCTAGTGCGACGGACTTCGCATTCGCCGTCTTCCTGAGCAGCTCCAGGTCCACGTGGTATTTTGCAGGAAGCACCGCCATCACCAGCTTGCCGTCCAGCCTGACGATCACCGTCTTCGCCAGTTCCCTTCCCGGGATATGCGCCAGCCCGGCGATGCCTTGTGCCGTGTAACCGGGCGAGTGGGATATGACAACGTAAGCGACGTTGTGCGCATCGAGATACTCCATCAAGCTCGTGAGTGCCATAACCACCTCCTTGTTCGGTCGCGTTCTTCTGCGAGCTGAGATGAGCGTGTTGATTCCGATTACGCCCGTTTGCCAATTCCTGGTTGCATTCGCGCTGCGCGGTCCGGGCCGCTCCGGCTCCGGCTCGCTATCGCTTGTAGCCGATCTTGCGCAGCAGGTCATGCCGCCAGGCCACATCCGCTTCTCCCTCAATCCCTTTTGGAGAGCTTCCGTCGATCACGCCAAGCACGCCGTTCCCCTGCTCACTGTGCGCCAGTACGACCTCGACCGGGTTGGCCGTTGCACAGAAAATGGAACACACCTCGGGAACATTGCGGATTGCATTCAGAAGATTGATGGGATAGGCGTTTTGGATCATCAGGACAAACACATGACCGGCAGCCAGAGCCTTGGCGTTCCGGATGGCTGTATCGCGGAGAACCTGATCGTTTCCCTCCGAGCGAATCAGGCACGCTCCAGAACTCTCGTTGAAGGCCAGCCCAAACTTGGCATGCGGCGTTGTCGTCACCACTGCTTCGTAGATATCCTCCACCGTCTTGATGAAGTGGGATTGTCCGATGATGATGTTGGCTTCATCCGGAATCTCCATGGGTACTGTCAGCAGATCGATCATGGTTTCTCCTCCGTTTCAGGGCTTCTCTATATACCTTTCTTGTGCTGCGTCCGAACCCGCTCGACGTAGCGCCCGGTTCTGAAGTCGATGCTCACCAGCTCGCCGGGAGCAACGAACAGGGGGACTTGTGTGGTCAGGCCATTCTCGAGAGCGGCCTCCTTTCGGCCAGAATCCTGCTGTGAACGTGCGGGAGGCGCGGTGCTCACCACGCGAGCTTCTACTGTCTCGGGCAGAACTACGCTGATCGGTTCTCCCTCGAAAAACTCCGCGGGAACTTCGACTCCCGGCTGCAGAAGCTTCTCCGCCAAGCCAAGGCTGGCCGCGGGAAACTCAACCTGTTCAAAGGAGTCCAGTCTCTGAAAAATGCAGTTGCCGCCATCGCTGTAAAGAAACTCCAGTTTTCGTTTCTCCAGCTCCACGTCTTCTAGTCTCTCCAGGGGCCGGAAGTGCTGATCCCTGAGCCGCCCGGTGCGCAGGTTCGAGAGCTTGGCACGTACTGTGCCTCCCATTTTGGCGGCGCCGGCCTTGGCCTCCACTTCGAGGATCCTGTAAACCTCCTGCTCAAGCCGGAGCGCCATCCCTTGCCGCAATTCGGAGGCCATCACCATAAGCTTCTCCAGACGGGCGGTTCTTCAGCATGCCGCCTGATCCATGATCAATTCCGCGGCAGCAAGGAAGGCGGCGGAGCGAAGCTCCACCTCCGCACGGCAGCAGGACGTCGCAGAGGAAGGACTCCGCGGCTGCCTCCGGGAAACTGACACCAACATTCTGCGCAATGAGAATCATCGTTCAGTGATAGCCATCACTGCCAAGGAAGGGTCTCGTCCAGGCTGAGCGATATGTGCAGCCCAGTTTACGGTAAGGACTTCCATGAGAAGGCCGTTTGAAGCCAACCCGGAAGTGACGACGCTCCGGCTGGAGCACACACCACCCGTGCGACCCACAAGGACGCGTTGTGTCCAGCCCCCCACGAGATGGTCAACTTCCGGCAGCCCAGTTCCTAGGCGCCTGCCTGCTTCTCGGCGAGATTTCCGATGAACGGCAATTTGAAACGTTTACCGTTAAAGGCGTTGATCATCACAACGAGCCAGAGGATGAGGAGCGCGAGACCCACCACCGGCCACAGGATCAGATTGATCAGACCGATGAAGGGCATCCTGCCAATCATATGGAGAACGACATCGGCTGCAATCCAGGCAATACCCGGGAAAATGGACTGCCAGGAGTGGAAGCGCACGAAGGAGTTCTTGAGGAAAACCCGAAGGCGCGTAATTGTCAAGCGGGATTTCAAGGAATTCCAATACCCGTCAATTGCGGTCACCTGCCGGCACGGAATCGCTTCGCTTTCCGGCCGCAGAGGTATCCGGGAGCAAAGGCGTTCGACTCTGAAGAACGAGGCCGCCCCCGAGTCGTCGCCATCCCTTCCTTGGGTCAACTGTTGGTAACCTGTAAACGCTCTTCGCCATTGTCAGGTTGTAGAGCGGATCGAGATTCTAACGGTACGCAGAAGCTCGACCAGCATTGGACGCTTATCGCTATGGGCAGGTATCTTTTAATGAATTATTTAGACCTTCCTGGTCTACCTGGAACGTCAAGCTGCTTTTGCCGCCATTCTCGGCAATCTTGAAGACGTAGATGCGGTCATAATCGTCATCTGGCCATTTGGGAACGGCGGATGTGTCTTTCCCATAGCTGCTCAGCATGAGCTTCGCGAAATCATTCAGCTCTCTGTGCTCCCACGCCACAAAGATCAGCTTTGATTTATTCGAACGGGCTGTCAGTTTGGCTTTTAGCGTCTTTATCTGGCTATAGCCAACCCCTGTGTCCACCGGCATCCCAAGTGAAATCGCTGTGGGCTCGATCGTAGTAAGCGGGCGCACGTAGAAATAAAAATGGATTCCATCGATGATCCTGGGCGACGGATTGGGCGCGTAAATAGCGTCAGGCTTGCCGAACCGCTGAGTCAAAACACTCGGCAGTGCCAATGCGCGATTAAGGCCTTTGCATGAGAGCTGCCCCAAGCCCTCGGGAGGCTTCTCTGCGTGTCGGATCGCAACGATCGTCTCCTGCGCCAGCAGCAGTTGGGCGCCGGAAAACAAGAGCAGAAGAAACGCCGCCTGCCCGACGTTCCTGAATTTCTTCATCATTATTCTAATGTCATTCATAGGCGCCGGTTGGCGTTTTCCATGGCGATTGACCCGGATTCTCCTTTTGAGGACTGCTTCCCTCAAATTGAACCGGTGGTGGACCGCTTTTGGAAGATCTGATCTGCATCTGTGGCCGAAAGGCGGAGCGATTCCGCACCATTCTGGACTCGGCTACGTGTACGAGGGCGTTTCTCGTCGATTTCTCCGACACTGCTCCATCCCCCATCGTTTTCAGCCATTCGATTTACTGGTCTCGCGATCATCGTTAGTTTGCCGGGAGGGGCAACAGCGCAATCCGTCGCAACATCGCCGCGAATCGTGTTCGCGTCAGATGCCTTTCGGCCGGCAGCAGCCGGTAGTACCGCGCGTGCTTTGCCAGTCGTCCGCCCGTCTTCACCAACCGCTGCTGCAAACTGGTCAGAGACCAGTCTTCAATCCCGGCGGGCATAGTCAGCCGGCGCCACAAGTTCCCCAGGTTGTAGGCCGGCAGGCTCAATGCCAGCCGCACTTGGTTCGAGCGGAAACGATGACAGGAGAGCGGGGTCATCTTCACCGCCTGCTTGCCCTCTTTGAACCATTGCTCTGCCGTACCGCGCTTGTTATAGAGGCGCGCCACGCTCCGGCTCGGCGTCTCCAGATTGGTCGCGATGAATCCGATGCAGGGGAACAACTCCCCGGCATCTGCGCCTCAATGCTCCGCAACCAGGAGGGCAGAGCTGCGCCGCGATCCCAAATCTTCTCCGAGCCGATCAGACGGAAGCTCGGGGCTTGGGTCAGGCGTTCGGCATCGTTCACGTCTTCGTATCCGGCCAAGCGGCTGTACACCGATTGGCGCGGCAGATCGACGATCGGTAACTGTGCGTTCTTCGCACGCGTGTCGGTAAGGCATTCTGCCGCAAGTTCGTCGAAGCCCAATCCCTCGTCCAACTCACGCACCAGAATCAGCCCGCCGTCAGAGGTGACGCGGGAACCCTGGAAATCGACCCTGAGAGAAGCGTTGAAGGAGAGCTGAAAGGGTCGCTCTTGCATCTCACCCATTGGGTCCTGATCTCCGGGGCGCCTGGATCGCGCTCGCACCCTCATGAACAGTGACGATGGCGACAGCCCGAGGTTTCACAATCACCGGTCAAAATGGAAATCTGGGCTTATTCCATATCTTCGACAAGCTTGGCGTTTCCTCCCGCGTCGAGCTGGTCCTTTATGCGGCAAGCAGCACCAAAAGGTCGCAGCCTATCAGCGTTCAAAATGACAGGCAGGAAAGCGAATCGGCCGGCGGTGCGGGGATTGCCGGCAAGCTGTTGACCTACTTGGATCAGGGATCAGGCGGTAGATCTTCACGATCACGGACAAGAAAGCCAAAGGCCTGAGTCTGGTTGTGCGGATCGACCGGGACTTGCCATCAGCTTCGATCAATCGGTACCGCAAAGGGTCTTAGCGCAGTTTTGGAGGGGTAGTTAGGGGGATTTTCCAATCTTGAATCTGTTAAATACTGTATTAATTATCCTTATCTGTAGATATGAATCCCTGCCTGCTGGCCATAATGGTGCCTAAATATCATGAGGCTGGTGCCCCCTGTGACGGGATGCTAACCTAGTGTTGTGTCTCTTAAATGTCTAGACTAATAAGGGACGATATGATAGATTGTAGGGCATGGAGCCCACCTTTCCCGAAATTGTGCTGAGCGAGCCGGATCGGAAGGCGTTGGAACGTACGGTTCGCATGAAGACCTCGGAACAACGGAATGTTTTGCGAGCCCGGATTGTGCTTATGTCGGCGGCCGGTGAGCCGGATTTGGCCGTGGCGCGGCAATTGGGGGTGAATCGTCACACGGTGCGCTTGTGGCGCCAACGTTTTCGCGAGCGGGGCCTGGCGGGGCTGGAGGACGCGCCGGGACGGGGACGCAAGCCGATTCTGGAGAGCAAGGTAAAAGAAGCCATCCTAACGGGGGCTGTGCAGCCGCCAGCCAACCGGACGCGCTGGAGTTGCCGGTCGATGGCCAGGGCGCAAAAGGTATCTCCGAGCACGGTACAGCGGATTTGGTCCAGCAACGACATCCAGCCGCACTTGACGCGGACATTCAAAATCTCCAACGATGCCAGGTTCGAGGAGAAATTCTGGGATGTTATCGGCCTGTACCTGAATCCTCCTGACAAGGCGCTGGTGTTGTGTTGCGACGAGAAGAGCCAATGCCAGGCTCTGGAGCGGACCCAGCCTGCACTGCCGCTGGGCATAGGCCATATCCGCACCGCCACCCACGACTACATTCGTCATGGGACAGTGACGCTGTTCGCCGCCCTAAACTATCTGGAAGGAAAGATAGTTTCCATGTTGGCCGGTCAGCACCGGCATCAAGAGTGGCTGCGCTTCTTGAAGAGGATCGACCGCCAGACCCCCAAGGGCCTGGATCTGCATCTGATCGTGGACAATTACGCCACCCACAAGCACCCGGAGGTGCGGGCATGGCTGGCCAAGCATCCGCGCTTCCATCTGCACTTCACACCCACGTCGGCCTCGTGGATGAATCTCGTGGAACGGTTCTTTCGCGACATTACCGAGGATGTGGTGCGCGAAGGCAGCTTCCGGCACGTGAAGGATCTATGCGATCAGATTCTGGCTTATCTGGCCGAACGCAACGCCAACCCGACACGCTACACCTGGAACGCCAAAGGCGAGGACATCCTGCGCAAAATCCAGCGAGCGAAACAGACACTGCCTGTATAGTCATTTCGGAGACGGTAGACTAGCGGACTTGAAACAACTCTCCTGAGATGGAAATCTCGCCCATTCGCTTGTCTTTAGCCGTGGCGGGCCCATTCGCATTGAAGTACTCGGTCGCGATCATGCCCCTGGTGCCATCGACGAATAGACCACCCAACCCCGCATGCTGCGGATTGGCGCTTGCCACCCAACCGGCCCCGGCAATCGTGACCGTGTACTTATAATTCGGGTCTCGCGCCGGATCATACTTCAGCTTGCCGATATTCCAATTGGGCGATTTCGGGCCGACGGCCAGTTCGGAGAGCGAACATTTCCGGCTAAGGTGCCGGCTGCAATCGTCCTCCATTGAAGCAATGGCCTCCATGAACATCAAGGCAATCTTCTCCTCCGGCTTGAGCGTGATTTCAACGCCCTGCAGATCTTTCACCATGATCTGAGCGTGGGTGGTGATCGGGCCGGAGTTTGAAGCATTGTGGGCTGAGGGCGGCGCCCCACCCGCGGGGCCTGGGATAGCGCTGAAACTCATGTCGTCGAGCGCGAAATCATTCCAAGGCGTGTCTGTGTTCAGGTCGAAAAGGGCCAGGTCCGCGCTTTGACTGGAACCCGAGTTCCACGTGAACTTGTAGTTTTGCCACTGACCTCCGTTGTCAGGACTGTACTCCGGGAGGGTACTGCTTCCTATGGCTTTGCCGTTGATCCTCAGCAACAAGTGGGGTAGGGACGAACTGTCGTGATCCACCGTTGCTCCCCAGTAGGAAAACGTATAGTTCGTGGACGGGATAACCGGCACCGTCTCCTCCCAAACAGGCAATGAGGCGGAATTGGCCCCATTCACGATCATCATGTTTCCGGTTCCCGACGTATGGTCGCCGCAGTTACACCAATCCCCAAAGGCTCCAGGCGCCGTCGACGGGTTGGTGCCGATGAAATAAGCGCCTGCACCCGAAACATCACCGAGTGTGTACCCCGTAGTAAAACCGGTGTTGCCCTTTTCGAAGTCGCCATTGATCACCAGGTTCTGACCCATCTCCGTTTCCACAGCCAAAGCCGTCGCCATCAACGCAAATGTCCCGATTACGCTGAATAGTGTCCATCCCAGACGAGATTTCATATGTTCCTCATTTCTGACGCAACCCCCGGGTTGGCATAGAGTCAAACAGAATCGCGTCGCTTCCTTGCCGCACCTTGGTATCCTGTCGTACTTTTCATGGCATCCTTTTCTCGTCACTTCACAAGAGCGAGTTCCCGCCATTAAGACTTCTAGAGTTCGTTCATTGCTTGGCCAGCTCCACGCGGCGATTCTTCGCCCGGCCTTCATCCGTGGCATTGTCGGCGACAGGTTTGCCGTCACCGAAGCCTTGCGCCGTCAGCCGTGATGCATCAATTCCGTTTGCAACAAGCCCGCCGACGACAGCCTGCGCCCGCTTCTGAGATAGAGCCTGGTTGGCAACCTTTGCCCCTGCATTGTCGGTGTGCCCCCCAATTCGTAATTCCAGGTCAGGATTATCCTACAGCAGCTTCACCACCTGTCGAAGGACATCCTCCGAGTCCGGCAGGATGGCGACTTGCCGGTATCGAAATGAATTCCGTACCCAGTCACGCGCCCGCTCTTCTCGAGTTCACCCGCAAGCGCATTGGCGGCGGCGGTTATGTCTTCCTGAATCCAGGTCTTCCCATATGGACGGTGAAATGGCCGTTCTTGTCGTCCTGGACAAACGTGTACCCCGCATTTCTGAAGGCAGTGGTCAGATTGCGAGTGATCTGCGCCGGGCTAATGCTGTCGGGAATGTCATAGACGATGTAGTGATATTCGCCCTCGAGCTTCTTATCCTCGCCTTTGGGACCGATGTTGTGGAAGGTATAGGCATCATTCGCACTGTCTTTGCATTCGTTAAAGCTGGTTCCCGGATAGCGGGCAATCAGCGGTGAGTCCTTGCAGCCTGGTGCGTCCTTCGCTTGCGCCAGGCAGACTGGGAATGCAAACGACGGCGCAACGCAGAGAAGCAGGAATTGGATTGCTTTCATTCTCCTCCTTACATAAGGCGGTTGACAATCTGGTTCAATGCGGTTTTTCAGAAGTTTCTCAGGTTCGCGTCGACGCTGCTGTTACAGGTGGGGCCCTTCCAGCAGTAGCCGAATGTGGAATCCATGTGAGCTGGGTTTCTACACCAGCGCTTCTATGAAGCTCAGAAGTGCAGCACCACTCCGGCGCCGACGCGGAGGTTGTTCTGGTGGTTGTTGGTGCCATTGTCGAAGGTGGCGACGAGGTAGTCGGCTTCAACGATGCGGATGGAGATGCGCTGGCTGGCACTGGCTCAAAAGACGGCGTTTCCACGGGACTTCATGGACTGCATGGACTGAGGTGAAAGCCGACTTTCGGTAACGAAAGCGCCCTGCGATTTCCTCTTCTTCTACGCCGGGAGGCACCGGGACAGCACACAAAAGCCGAGAGCAAGACGGGCTGCAGGCTCAATCTCCCGCCTACGCCAAGTTGCGCGAGATGGGCTTTACCAACGTGAAGGTCCTCTATTTGGCCGACAATTTCGGTACTGATTGGGCCGGCAAGGGATATCCGGTTGAACAAGGTCGCTAACAAGGATGCGCGGCGAAAGCTGCCTGATCCCACGAGAGCCTTAAAGACACCGCGGCGACCGTTTCGCCGCTCAGCCACGGTATCACTGCTTTTGGGGATGTAGCTTGCAGCCAGTTCTCTGCAAGTTACGTTTGCGGCGAGTTCGCTGCTTGTCAAGGCGGCGCCAGAATTCGTGCGTACTGACCTCAATCACAGGAGACTTGATCTCCGTGCTTGCCGGGGCTGGTTCAGCGGCTTTCCCTTGCCGCTGTAGCGAGGATCCGGTCGAGTTCCGCGTCGGATAGCTGCCATCGATAGAACCGGGCGTAAAACTGCCGTGTCGCGGACCTCATATCGTCGTGGAATAGATCGGGGTAGAGGAGGTTTGCAATCCAGCGGATGCCGATGATGCGGTTGACCGAGGGAGGCCGGTCGATCCACCCGAAGGGATACTGCGGCACTTCATACACTTGATGGTTCTTTACAGCGCGCACATGCCGCCAACCAGCGTTCGTCCAAACCGAACGGTAAAACTCGCCGGGAGTGCCGGCGTGGTCGTATCCCGAGATCACAACTTCCGGGTCCCATGCAAGCACCTGCTCCATGGAAACCGGAGTGTGCCCATAGCCCTGCTGACCGGGCACGGTGGCAACATTCGCGGCACCGGCAAATACCAGGGCCTCCGAGTGAATCGACGTGCCGGGCTCGGTCTCCATACCGGTTGGCCCTTCAGCGTAGTAGACCCGACGCCGCTTTGCGAGGGGAATGGTGCTGACCTTCGTTTCAATCTCTTGAAGCGTGTTGCGGCACTCTGTGGCCAGCTCGGCCGCCCGCCCCGGATTACCCAGGAGTTCTCCCGCCTTGAGATAGGCATCCGGGAGCTTCTTCAGATCCCCGCTGAGGAAGAACACCGGAATATGGATCTGCTGCTGAACCCGGTCGGCCACCGCGATTCCCTGCGGGTCTCCCATGGAGATCAGCACGTCAGGATGCGCCTTGACGATCTCTTCCAGATTGCCTGTATTGTTTTTTCCGTACCAGCCGCCGAGCACGGGCAAATGCCGGTATGGCTCCTGAATGAAGGCAAGTTCTTCCGGGCCTAGCTGGTAATTCCAGCCGGCTAGCAATTCCGGTGAAAGCGTATAGATCAGAACCGTGCCTACCGGGCTCATCCCCAGCACACGGGTAATCTTCCTAGGCACGACGACGGTGCGGCCCGCCATATCAGTGAGCGCGCGCTGATCTCCACGAAACGCCGGGCCAGACGCGGGCTTGCGGGAACAGCTACAGAGAAGAAGAAGTACAGTCAGGGATACGAGTCTCTTTTTCGTCATGACTACCTCAGTGCAGCATGGGAACCACAACCCGGATGCCGTGGCCAACGTCGGCAATGCGAAGCGGAGTTCCGTAAGCTTCTTCGAGTGATGCCTGGGTCAGTGTCGCGTCCGGGGAATCCACGGCCAGGATGCGCCCTTGCTTCATCAGCGCAACCCTGGAGGCACAGAGAAATGCGAAGTCGGGGAAATGGGTGGTCATCAGCACGCCCAATCCGCTTTGCGCAAGCTCTTTCACATGGCGGAGTATGCGCATCTGGTTGCCGAAATCGAGATTCGATGTCGGTTCGTCGAGTACGAGCACGCGAGCCTGCTGCGCAAGAGCGCGCGCAATCAGCACCAGTTGGCGCTCGCCGCCGCTCAGCTCCGTGTAGTGTTCGTTTGCCAGCGGCAGGATGTTCAGGCGCTCCAACGATTCCTCGGCGATGGTCAAGTCCCGCTTTCCAGGCGAACCGAACACACCGGTGTGCGCCGACCGGGCCATTAACACCACATCGCGAACGCGGAATGCAAAGGGAGGAGTGTGCGCCTGCGGCACATAACCGAATGTCCTAGCCAGGCGCTGTGGCGGCCATCGGGAGATATCCTCGCCATTGATGCACACTCTGCCCGCGAAAGGCCGTAGCAGCCCGAGCAGAGTTTTGAACAAGGTGGTCTTTCCCGATCCGTTAGCGCCAAGAAGGCAGAGTACCTCGCCGGTAGCAAACTCGAGGGAGATATCGAAGATGACAGGCTTGCGCCGATAGCCGGCCGTGACGTTCTCGATCGAGATGTTCATGCGCGTTCCATCCTGGTCCTGAAGACCAGATAAAGGAAGAACGGCACGCCTACAAGGGAGGTGAGAATTCCCAGAGGCACTTCGAGCGTAAACAAGCCGCGCGCGCAATCGTCCACCAACAGCAGATAACAGCTTCCGACGAGAAAGGCCGCGGGCAGCAGAACCTTATGATCGGCTCCTACGATCATGCGCGCCAGGTGCGGAATCACCAGGCCAACCCACATGATCATTCCCGCGATGGAAACAACGGCGGCGCTGATCATTGCCGAGCAAACGATGACGACGATGCGAATGCGCCACGGATTCACGCCCAGAGCCCTGGCTTCCTCCTCTCCGAAGCTCAATACATTGAGCCTCCATCGCAGAAAGAGCATGGGAACCACGCCGGCAAGGATGGGTACCGCGGCAAATTGAAGGTCGTGGGGAGTCACCGCCGCAAGCCCCCCGACCAACCAGAAGGTAATGGCGGCAAGTTTTCCGTGAGGGTCGGCCACATATTCAGTCAGGCGGATAAGCGCCATGCCCGCTTCGCGGATGATAATGCCCACCAGAATCAAGGTGAGCGTCGGATCGCCGCCAAAACGCGATGCGCTGCCAGCCAGCGACCAGGCCAGCAGCACAGCCGCAAGGCCCCCCACAAAGCCCAGCAACTGAATGCCCACGATGCTGAAGCCGCAGAGGATACCGATCGATGCGCCGAAGCCTGCGCCGGCATATGCGCCCAGAATGTCGGGGGAGGCCATCGGATTGCGGAACAAGCCCTGGAAGGCAGCTCCGGAAACCGACAATGCTCCGCCTATCAGCAGCGCAGCCAGCACGCGCGGCAACCGCACGTCGAAAAGCACGACACCTGCCAGGCCGCTTGATGCAGGCTCTGTCAAAACCTTCCACCAGGATTGCAAGGACACATCGAAACGGCCAAAGAAAAGAGAACCAAGGGCAAGAAGAACCAGCGCTGTCCAGAGTGCGGGAAAGACGAACCATGGGTGCGGAAGTTGCGGACGCTTGACTATGGATTCCCGGCCACAGGCATCGCCGCGGCCAGCAACGGATTCGATTGCGTCTGTCATGTGCACAGGACCGGAGGAGCCTTGAAAACTCTCACCATCCGCGAGCCGCATTCGAACAGCCCAAGCCGTCCGCCTTCGCTCACAAGCTTCCAGGCCCGATCTTCGTCCTCGACCACAAGGCCGCCGAGAAGGTCAATGCCATGCTCGAACAGAATGGGCGAGAGCGGCGTGCTGGGCCCGGCGATCACCACCCTGGCGTGACGGCTGAGCTCAAGAAGGCGCGGGAGTGTCTTGTTGATCAAGGTCGTGGCCGTCAAAATGACCACTTCCTTTTCCGGGAGTACGAACTCGCAAGCAGCGTCAGGCAAATCCCCGGGCTCGGGGCGACGTTCGAGAATCGAGAGATCGCAAACCGCTGCGACGCGATGCAGATCGCGGAAATGCCCGATGACCGCAACCCGCTTTCCGCGCAATTCCTCCAGCAGATAGGTGAACACACTCTCGTTTGGCGTATTGTCGAGCTGCAGACCGCAGCTTCGTTCCACCACATCGGGCGCGTTCAACGCGGAATTGATGGCCGCCAGCCCAAAAGCTGCTTCATATGGGTTCCAGGACTTGACCCAACCGGCAAGTTCGCGCGTCTTCATGCCGGCCAGTTCGCCGGCATGCGGGACAGTCTCTTCTCCTTCGCGCGGCCGCATGGCCACGCCGACGCCCTCGGAACGAACCAGGAACCAGCTCAACCCCGCCAGGCATGAAGAAACAACGGAGTTATCGGGAACGGCAGCAATCAAATCGTCGTAGATCTTCCACATGGAATGTCCTTTAAGGATAACAAGGTCTCTTCGGACAAGATCCCTTGACATCTCTGCATCGGACTCGAAGGCGTTGAAATTCAAATGTCGATGCGGAGTTTTCCGTCCGTCAGAATCTTTGCACGCAGACCGCCACGTCCCCGCAATGCTTCTTCCGCACCGGGCGCGATTGCCTGGTCCATCCAATAGCAGGGCCTGCATTCGCAAATGCCTTCGAACTCGACTTCCTGCACTTTGAAGCGTTTGCCAATCAGAGAATTCAGTTCCACCCCTTCCGTGATGACATTTCGCCGTGTGACGCCGGCGCATTGAGCCTCCGCGCCCAGCGAACGGCAAACTTCTTCGAACACCTCGCGCGAAAAGAAGGTAATCTGCCCTTTATAGTCTTCCTTGTAATCAAAGAAGCGGTCGCCGCGAACGCCGCATCGCGCTACACATTCGATTTCGGCCACTTCATGCAGGGGATTGTTCCCTGCCTCTCCGCCGTGATGGCCGAAGAAATTGTGGCCGGGAGAGATAAAGAGATGCCGGATTGCGATTGCGTTCATGCTGTCGGATTCCTCTAAATGGAACTTAGGTGCTGAACAACCCGGACAATCGCCGACTTCGAACTTCAGCAGCCTTCCTTCTTCTTTCTGGGTTGCGGTCCGGCCTGCGGTTTTGTACCAGTCGTGACTGGAGTGGCCTGGGGTGCCGGCGCAGCCGGTGTGGGCAGAACCGGAGCAGCGACCGTCGACACGGCAGCACCTTGCGCCTGTTGCGCGCCACCAAAGTATTTCGCCACCTGAGCCTGCTTTTCGGATGCGGATGCATCGGCCCCGGCGGCCTTTTTGGGGAACAGCACCGTGTCCTGCCACGCGCGCATCCCGCCGTCCAATGAGTAAACGAATCGGTAGCCCTGCGCCTCCAGCAGGAACCATGCTTTGGCCGCCTGCGTGCCGTCGTCCGAGCAAAGAATGATCTTTTCGTTGTGCGCTGCAAAATCGGGCGTCAGCGAGGCAAGCGGCACATTCTCAGCCGTGGGGATGTGGTAGGCGGTGAAGTTCTTTTCAGCGCGCAGATCAACGAGTTTGAAATCGTTGCGTCCCTGAATGATCCAATTGGCAAGGTCGGCGGCCTGGATGGAATCTGCGCCTTTGGCGGCGCGGAGTTCTAGATCCTTGGTGTCGATCGTTGTGTGGCTGCCGCGGTAGGGATCGCCGGCAGCCGCAGCAACAAGACCGAGGACCAACAGACCCATTGCAAGTGCGCGAACCGGAGTAAGCCGCCACGGTTGGCCGATGAGGGAGCCTTTGGGATCGGGCTCCTTGCCGCCGAACTTCTTTTCAGCCCACTCGCCGGCCATGAATGCGCTCAATGCCATAAGCACGGTAGCGAAGACGAGCAGGCCATAGGGAAGGTTGAAAAGTCGGGCCAACGTAATCTGTCCCATCGGCGTCATGTTAACGAAGTTCTGAATATGCGGATAGAGTTCGGCGAAGCCTACCAGGCCGGCAATCATGCCGGCTATATAGACCATGCCGTCAATGCGGCCCGTTATCGCGGAAACGCATGAAGTCCCCGGACAATAGCCGCCGATGACGAAACCGAAACCGAGCAGCAGACCGCCGACGATCTGCGGCACCAGAAATGTCGGCACCAGGTACACCAGCGACAGGTCCACCAAGCCCAACCGCGACAGCAGGTAAAGCCCCGTCATTGCCGTGATGATGGCGGTGAACATCACCTTGAGAACGCTAAGGTCGCGCAGATAGAACTGCGCCGCGAGCTTGCGCCCGCTGCCGAACCCGGCGCGCTCTAGGAAGAAGCCAAAGCCGATGCCGATGACGAAAGCGATGATGAAACTGGCCTCGTCGCCGAAGAGTCCGAATTTGTAGAAGGGAGCGTTCATGTCAGATCCATTGCTTTCTGAAGAAGTAAGCCAGCGCGTAAGCGCCGCCGAAGACGCACCACATAAAGGCCCAACTACCGACGTTGAGCAACGCGCCGCCGGTGAGAGCCTGGCCGCTGGTGCAGCCCAGCGCGATCTTGGCGCCGATGCCCATCAGGCCGCCACCGATAAAGGCGAAGAGCAAACGCCGCCCGGTGCTAATGCGCGGGCCTTTTTCGACGAAGAATTTCAGGCGGTTGGCGAGCGCGCCGGAAAAGAATCCGCCAACAAAGACACCGAGCACTTCGAAGACCAGCCAGTCTTTGAGCGGGCTGCGTAAGCCGTCGCCAAGATATTCGGCATAGAAGGCATTGTTCTCGGCGTGCGCGGGGGCGAGTTGATGAGCGGCCGTGGCTACGACCGTGGTAAAGGCTCCGGATGCGCCAAGACCGCGGCCCATGATGACAAAGGACGCCAGCAGCACCAGGCCGAGGCCGAATCCGGCCCAGTAGGAATTCCAATAAGGCTTTGCAGTACGTTTAGTATTCATGGACAGGTCATTCCTTAGTTCAAAGCTTGGAGCCAGTGACTTTCCTGGCCGGCGTAGACGAGAATGAAACGAAGTGCAAGGCCGCCAAACACCACGAGCATTGCAGGCGCCAGCGTGTGTTGAATGCGATTGTCAAGTTCAAGTGTCTGCAGCACGAGCGGCAGCACGATCCCCATTCCGATAACAAAGACCCAAAAGACTGCCGCGTAGGGTCCGGTCAGGAGCAGGGCGGCCGCCTGCTGCTGGGCACCGGTCGAACTCAGGAGCCCGATCAGGAACAGACCGAGCAAACCCAGTTCAATGGTCAGGAAGCTGTTGTCGGCGCCGGCAAGCACCGGGCCCACCTTCTTGTCGAGCGGGCGTGCCTCAACCAGCCGCGCCAGGGACGAGAGCAGGAAGTCTGCGAAAGCCGGGCGCTCTTCGTCGGGCGTGGTCAGCACCAGGACGCCATGCAGCACGGCCGCCGCAGTCGAAAGCCCGGAGAAAAGGAAGAGCGGGCCGAGCAGGGCGCTGTTCCAGAGTGGGCGCGCCCCGAGAGTACCGAGAAGGATTCCCGTGTAGATGCCCAGCGCAATGCCGACCAGTACGTTGGCGATGCCGATGGCCAGGACGAGCCGCTCCCGCGCTAGAATGAAATCGCTCCACGTCACGAGAACCGGAAAACGTTTGGCCAACGCGGGAATGGCCTCGGGCAGATGTGTGAGCGCGTTGGCCAGCAGAGCCGGATACACGAGCAGCAGTATCCAGGAACCCCAGGACATCGGCGAGGTTACCTGGAAGGTGGTGTAGAGCCGCCAGACATAAAGCTTATGCGCAAGATCGAGAAAGAGCACAAACATGCCAAGGCTCAGAAAGGCCAGGCCGATAATCGGTCCGATGGTGCAGCAGACCAGCGCCGCGCGCTGCTTGGGGCGAATGGCGATCAGCCGCACTCCTGCGATGATCATGAGTCCAGCAACCAGCCCGCCGAGAAAAAGATAAACCGGGATCTGCCATTGCCAGACATGCAGCGTGGGATCAACCAGCGGATTGTGCCGTGAGACGGTAAGTTCGGTCAGCGTGATCATAGTCACTCAAGTGAGATAGAAAATGCACGGTTTGGTGCCCGCTTCCGGTATCAGCGTGTGGCGCGGGCGCGAGTTGAGCAAGCGGCTGACTTCGGACAGTGGGTCTTCGATGTCGCCGAAGTGCATGCAGTGGGTCGGACAGACGGAAACACAGGCGGGGTCAAGGCCGGCCTCAACGCGATGGATGCAGAACGTACACTTGTCCGCATATCCGTCCGGATGGATGAAGCGCGCATCGTAGGGGCAGGCGGCCAGGCATGCTTTGCAGCCGATGCATTTATCGTGCGTAACCAGGACTACGCCACCGCGCTCGTGCACATGGCTTGCGCCGGTTGGGCAGCACGAAACGCAGGGTGGATTGTCGCAGTGATTGCATCGTTCCGAGCGGATTTCGAGTTGCACTGTGGGATAAGTCCCGTGCGCTTCTTCTACGATCCAGTCGCGGCTGTAGCCTTCTGGCACGCCGTTTTCGGTTTTGCAGGCGACCACGCAATCATGGCAGCCCACGCACCTGCGGGTATCGATCACCATGACATAGCGCGACATCGTCAGGCCTCCGTCTCGATGGTTACAAAGTTCACGTTGACGCCGGTACCGCCCATGAGCGGGTCCGTCTTATAGCGTGTGATGAGTTGGGAGTCGCTCGCGCCTTTGCCGAAAGCGAAGCGCAGTTCCTTAGAGGTGTGGCCGAAGCCATGGACCATGAACACGCAGTCAGGGCGGATGCGCTCAGTGGCCTTCACCTGAATGCGGTCGCTTGTCTGGCCGTCCTGATTGCGAAGGCGAACATAATCGCCACTCTTCAGGCCGAGGCGGCCGGCCTCGCTCGCATTGACCCACACCGCGTTCTCGCTCATCACATCCATGAGCAGGTGGTTGGTCTGGGTACGGCTGAAAGAGTGCATCGACGCACGGCCAAACAAGAGCCGGTAAGAACCCGCGGGTCCGGACTCAGGCCTTGTGAATCGGGGCACTGGATCGAATCCGGCCTGCTTCAACTGCGTGGAATAGAATTCGATCTTCTTTGACGGCGTGTCGAACACCGCAGGCGCGCCGTCCTCAAAATAGATCGGCTGCGGCTTGCCCTGAATGACGCCGTTGCGCTTCAACTCGTCAAAACTGTAGCCGCCAGCCTTGAGACGCGCGGCGAGGTACTCTTCAATGTCGTTCCAAGGATAGTACGCACCCAGGCCTAGCTTTTCGGCGAGCTTCTTAGCGATCCACCAATTCGGCTTCTGGTCGCCGGGTGCCTCAACCACAGGCTGGCGCAAGGCGATGAACGGCTGCCGGAACGCTTCGGAATGGATCTCGTCGTATCGTTCCAGATAGATTGACTCAGGCAGAACCACGTCGGCCCAACCGGCGATCTCGCTCGGAATAGTGTCGACCACCACCAAGAGATCGAGTTGCTGAATGGCGCGGATGGTTTCAGCCTGGTTGGGAAGCGAGTACATCAGGTTGGTCGCGTATACCAACCAACCTTTGACCGGATAAGGCTGGCCGGACAACGTGGCCTCGCGGATACCAGTGCTGATGGTTTCGTTGGCGAAGGGGAATTTGTTGTTGGGATTGTCGACATCCGGCTTGCTGGGTTGCGGATAAGGCGGGTGCGGGTAGGCCGGGAGATCCATTTTTGCAGGCACATACAAGCCGCCCTTGCGCCCCCAGCTTCCCATCAGCGCGTTGAGCAGGGCGATGGCTCGGCTGCGCTGGGCATCGTCGCCATACCAACTGGAATGGCGGCCGGGATGTATGAGTGTCGCCGGACGGTAGCGCGCCATTTCGCGAGCGGTGGCGCGAATGGTGTCTGGATCGATGCCCGTCTCCGGGTAGGCCCATTCCGGCCTGAACGGCTGAATCTCCGCTGCAAATTGCTCGAAGCCGAAGCCGTATTTGTCGACATATTCCTTGTCGTAAAGCTTCTCGCCGACGATCACATTCATCCAGGCAAGCAGCAGAGCGAGATCTGTGCCGGCCTTGACCGGCAGATAAAACTTGGCCTTGCTGGCCGCAACCGAGAAGCGCGGGTCGGCGACGATGATGCTGGCGCCGCGGCCGACGGCGTGCGCGAACTCCTGCACTTGGGTGTTGTGCATGTTCTCGCCAAGGTGCGAACCGATGAGCACCAGGCACTGCGCATTCTCAATGTCCGTCCGCTCTGGCGATCTGACGTCGTCGCCGAACGTAAGCGTGAAGCCGACATCGCGCGGCCCGCGGCACTGCGCGAACGACGGGGCGGCAATGTTGTCGGTACCGTAAGCTCTGAGCGTGTGCTTGAAGAATGTGCCGCCGAGACCGTGGATGAAAGCCGCAAACGATTCAGGACCGTAGCTGGCCTTGATCTTTTGCATCTTTTCGGCGACGAAACTCAACGCCTCATCCCAGGTCACTTCCTTCCACTTCTCCTCGCCGCGCTCGTTCACACGGAGGAGCGGAGAGCGCAGGCGATCGGGATCGGAGTGCGCTCCGATTCCACCGCTACCGCGAGGACAAAGACGCCCGCGGGAGAGCGGGTCGAGAGGATTGCCTTCAATCTTCCAGAGTTTTCCGTCGCGCACGCTGGCAATGGCGCCGCACTCCCAGAAGCAGATGTTGCAGAAGGTGGGAACGGTGCGCAGGCCGCTTTGCGCAGCATTGCCGACTCCCGCGACCACGCGGCCGGCGTCCTCGAGCGCGCCTGCGGCGGCAATGGTGCCGGCACTGATCTTCAAAAAGCGGCGGCGGGACAGGTTGCTCATTTTAAACTTCCCCTCAATACGATCTACACTTAGGTGTAACCTGCATACAGTGACCGGGATCACTTCCGTTGCGGAATAGCCTCATTGCGCTGACCGGGAGGCTTCCTTCGCTTGCGCTTCAGCTTCTGCCCAGTCCGGCAGGCGGCATTGCAGACTCAGCGCCGCCCGGTAGTTCTTGAAGTCTGCAAAAACGGCGGCAATGCGACGCTCCTTTTCGTTGTGGCATTCCAGGCACGCGCCGACCAGCAGGATGTTTTGCTGCTCCTGTAAGGTGAACGGGCGGGTGTCCTTCCGCGTTGTTGTGCCAGCTATGGGTTCCTGAAGAAACCCGATCCATGCATCCAGAGGCAGTCCATCTTGTGGGCTGCGAGGATATGCCGGCGTGAAAACCCATTTTCCAGAGCCGCCTATAACCTCATACCTCAAATTACCGCGCCCGTAGCCGAGAGCCGCTGAATTGGCATGGCAGGAGCGGCAGTCTCTGCTTTGCGCCGCTGTTGTATGCGGCGAAGCAGGCGCGAAGTGGCGCTGAAACTCACCTCCGCTCTTCCCTTGCCCGGAAGGAAGTTTCAGGTTCAGGATCATTCCCGGAATGAAGGTCGTGATCTGCTCCGTTGACTTGCCCGCCGGCCCTGCGCTGCGCTCGACACCGAGCGTCGGCGCGTCGCCCTGAAAGTCCGCTGCCTCCTCTTGCCAGGCACCATTGACGAACTTGCCGGCCAGATGGTCCCAACCCTGTGCTTTAGGATCGAAGCTTGTGTGGCAACTGATGCATTGCGGCGCCCAAGCGGTGTGGCATGCGCCACATTCCAGCCGTTCATGGACCGATCCTGCACGGGCACACACGGCGGCGGCAGGCTTTGCTTGAAGAACTGGGGCCGACTCAATGAGCGCGACTTGAGGACGCCCGTCCGTTCCCAGAAAGACATTCGGATAGGCGGCGGAGCCGGATAGCGAAACTATGAACCTGCGGCCGGCCTCGTTCAGCTTGCGCATGGAGGCGATCTCCTGAGTCTCGGCATCGAGTTGCGCAAAGTCTTTCGCTGGCGTCGCGCCGGCCGCATGACAATCCGCGCAGGAGATCCTCACGGCATCCCGTTCATGCGCGTGTACAGCGCCATCGCTCATCACTTCTGCGGCCACATGGCAGTCAACGCAGGTCATGCCCTTTTCAAAATGAACGTCGGCAGGATGCTTTTCAAACACGCGCCCGTCGGCCAACAGCCGGAACTGCGCGGGCCAACCGGGCCTGGCTTTCGCTGCCTCCTCGTCCAGCTGCGTTTCGTGCCAGCCCTCGTAACTGGTGGCTATGCGGCCGGAGCGGCTGTGACAACCGAAGCAGGCCTGCTCAGTGACATGCAAAGATATTTCAGGATGATGGAGCAGAGTAGATGCCCCCCCGCGCCGGCCGAGTTCCGCAACCGCCGCGGGACCGTATCGAAGATGGCACGCGGAACAGCCGCCGCCCCGGCTGGATTCGTCGATGGGGCCAGGTTGCAGCTTGTCCTGCCCGAGATGACAGGAGGCGCAAAGGTTGCGCAGGTGCGTATCCGCCGGTGAATGTTTGAGCGCCGCAACGTCAAAATGCGCATCGAGATCAGCGTTCTCGCCAAATGCAAATTTGTCCACCGACACCACGCCGCTCATGGTGTTCATTAGGGAGCTGCGCACCCGCACTTCCACGTCGCCATGACAGTTGCTGGCGCCGCAAGTCCGGTTGACGACGGAGAGATTTCCCGGCGTCAGAGTCATGCCGGTGTGAGCGAGGGCCTCGTTGAGCGTGAACGGGTTGCCGAGATGACAGGCTGCGCAGCCCAGCGTTCCCGGCTCGTGCGCCGCCACAAACCCGGTCATGCCCTGATGGCATGCGAGGCAGCCCTCGCGTTGACCGCCAACCATCGGCACAGTCTTCGCAACCAGCGCTCTATCCGGAGGAAGGTAGGCTCTGCAAGAGATAAAGTACGCCTGATCGGCCCAGACTGCCCGAGGCGATTGCATCTTCCACCCGTCGCCGCGAAATCCAAGCCCCACGATCGTCAGAACCACGTATGCAAGAGCTGCGACAGCCATAGTCCACCTCAGCCAAACACGCAAAGGCGGCGAGAACACCGGCAGCAGGATGAGCGCCGACAGTCCGAGCAACGCGAGCCAAACGGCTAACTGCGGCCACGGCAGCCAATGCAGCACCTCCTGCAGGCCGACCAGATACCACGGCCCTTTTTCAATCGAGGCAACACGCGATTCCAGTCCCGGCACCAACAGTAGCGATAGCCCCACGACCGGGGGCAGCGTCCACCAGATCGCCTGCGCACGAGGCAGGATGCGCCGCGCGTGCTCCGCTGTCACCAGCCAGATGATGAGCGTTGCCGTGCACGCGTGGTGAAGATAGACGGTTTGAAGATCGGAGCCTGAGCCGGTCAACAGCCGCGAGAGAGTTATTCCGATCAGAGGCACGAAGCCACGCAGCGACCGTAAAATCTGCAATGCCTGAATGGCCGGCGCATCTCCGCGCAAAAGAAAACCGGAGAGCATGGCGCCGATGGTGACGGGGATGGTCAGGCTCAGCCGCAGCCATACGCCGAAAGAAACCCTTGTCTCGCTGCGCTGCAGCAGATAATCGACGACGTGCGCAAGCGTGAGCACCAGGAAGGCCTGGGCCGACCAGTAATGCAAGCTGCGCACGAAGACGCCGGCGGGATTCTTGAGCAGAAGCAGAGCAAGCGAGTCCATCGCCATGCCGGGCATGTAGGCCGGAACCAGCATGATGCCGGTCAGCGCGCAGACGACAAAAGCCGCAAACGCCAGCATTCCCAGCGGCGGAATGCGCCGCCATAACTTGCCGTCGACTTGCTCAGGGCTGTTCATTTCGAGTTCAATGCCGTTCAAGCGTGATGCGTAGCGTCGCGCGAGTCTGGTCCAGTTCAAATCGCAGTGGTTGTAGCCCGCGCCTTGCGGGACCGCGCAGAACCTCGCCGCGCGTGTTGAACCTGGAACCGTGGCAGGAACATACAATCTCGCTGCCTTCCGCCCGGTTGATACGGCAGCCTAGGTGCGGGCAGGTGGAGGAAAGGACCGCGAGTCGTTCGCTGCCGGAGATCACGATGGCCCGGTCATAGAACCGGATGCCATTGCCTGCAGGGAGCGGAATGGTCACGATGGCCTCGGCGTTTTCAGGCAATACTCCGGCGCGCTTCGTCAGACTATTCATCAGCCACAGTGCGCCTGCGCCCAGGGCCGCGAGCGATGCCTTCAAAAACAGACGGCGCGAGTTGGGTCCGGAGACTGTCATCAATCACTTTGCCAAGTGTGGCGATGATCTTACTGTACCGCCCCTGCGGTTCTGCCGCATCTGGAGATCGACGGAAGAACCAGGCTTTCCTGTCCCGCCCCGCGCGGGCCGAATAGGTCATCTCCCCGTAGAACCCCCACGGATCGGCTACGAAGCGCCGCCGAAGCCTCCTGGCCAAGAAATCGGTCGAGAAGGCCTGAGGCATGAAGGATGCGAAAGAAGGGGTCGAGGCAGACGAAAGCCCGGCCGACGGAAGCCAGCGCACGGGTGATTCCATGCAGCGCGGCCTCCGTTGGAGAATTCATCGAAGGCTCACATACGGGAGGAGAAAGCGGAACTGGAACGGAAACCATGATCAAAGCTCCTTCGCGACAATCGGACTTCTGTCCTGTTTCAGCGCGAGAAACACCGCCCAGGCATGGGCAAGTTCGACTCCGTCGGCGCCGGTCAACGCGGCCTCTGCGTTGATCATGCGTTTATTCCGGCTTTCGATCCATCCCCGCACGCGGACCAGACCTCCCGACGATACTTGCTGCCGGAAACGGACGCGAAGTTCGGCCGTGAGGGCCTCAGCTCCTGTTGCATCAACAACCTTGGCCATGGCTTCGTCCAGAACTGTACTCACGATCCCTCCATGAACGATGCCCTGGTAGCCTTCCATCTCCGTTTCCGGAATCCACTCTGCAGTCATCTCGCCGCTTTCGTTTGTCTGAAACGCCAGCCGCAATCCGCGTGGATTATCCTGCCCGCACGCGAAGCAGGACGGAGCCGAGAGAACGCCGGTCCGAGTCCCTTGCGCGAGTTCTTCTTTCTCTTGCAGCATGTCCGTCCTTTCGAAGCTCTTTCCCGCATTCCGCGAAACGCTCTCAGTGATTGCAAACGTGATTGCAGGTGCGCTCAATCGTCGCCGGCGCCCCGTCCAGATATCGTCGGACAAGGGCGGCCGCCTTCTCCGAAGGCGCTCCTGTAATCACTTCAATCGAAGCCTCCTGCAACAGCGAGCTTGCACGGGCGCCCATGCCGCCCGCTATGACGAGAGTCACACCATGATCCGTGAGCCACACGGGCAACAGGCCCGGTTGGTGTTCTGGCGCCGCAATCACCGTCACCTTGCTTACTTCCTTTGTTCCGGGTGCAACGTCAATCATCACAAACTTCTCACAGTGTCCAAAGTGCTGTTCCAGGCAATCCCCGGACATCGGAATGGCAATTCGCATGGGTGTTCTTCCTTTCATCGGCAGGCCAGTTGTGGAGGCAGGACAAGTGATGAACTACTTGCCCGGATGTACTCGCAACCTTTTTTTAGCTGCTCAGGTGCAAGCCATGGCTGGCTCGCCGGGATGGCCGGACCCAACGCATCCAGTCAAGATCCGTCGCCGTCACTCATTGGATGCAGGAAACACCTATACCATAACAGCAGGCCCGGCAGCCAGTAACACTGGTCGCACATCGAAATAGATGTAGCTCACATCTAGGTGATGTATAGTGAAAGATTAAAGTCGCCGAATCTCACGTGGCGGAAACAATCGGAGAGCAGCAATGATACGAAAAATCTGTGTGCGCCATGGCAAGGAATATCCCTGTTCCTGTGGCATGGGCAATCTTTATCGCTTTGTGGAGCCGGTCGTTCTTCTCCTCCTCCGGGCAAAAGGCCGGTCCTGCGGCTACGACCTCTGCTCTGATTTGCAGGAGCACGCTCTCACCGATGCCGAGATCGACAAGGCTGCTCTTTACAGGACTTTGCGGCAATTGGAGGCGAATGGCAACGTCAAATCCGCCTGGGAGGAAGGTCACGGCGGCCCGGCGCGCCGCGTCTACACACTTACCAGGGATGGCGAGCGGCACCTCGAGGAATGGGCAGCCGTCCTCGAGAAACTTTCCAAGTCCATGACTCGCTTTGTGCGCGAGGCGCGAAAGTCCACGCGCAATCCGGCTGCAAGAAGAGCCCGGCAGGGATAACGGGCGACCCCATCTCCAGCAGAAGCGCCTCAAGAAGTCAGAATGCATCTCCACTCACCCACCGAAAGAATGAAGCTCCTGCTTCGACCGAAAACCTGTCCGGCAGATCGGCATCTGGCCAGGCTCTCCTTCAACGTTGCATCTCGGCGTTGGCAGAAGGAGCCGGCAACTCCTCCCGGATCCGCAGATCACTGCGGGAGTGCGCATACGGGTATAAATCACCCGATCGATAAGCGCATGAATCGAACACGCTTTACGAATCATCGGTGGATTGAGCTCCTCCTCTGTTCCCGTCTACCTCTAACCGGCAGACCGGAGCAGGCGGTCTCGATCCACGTAAGCGAAACAGGAAAGCAAACAGATGGCATTACCTGAGAATCTTTTACCAACGTACGGATACCTGCTCCTCCTCGCCTGGGTTCTGGTGGAGCAACTCGGGATTCCACTACCCGCCGCACCCGCTCTGCTGGCTGCGGGAGCCCTCTCCGCCCAGCACGAACTCAGCTTTGCGTTCGCGCTGCTGGCTGGGTTGACCGGTTCTCTCATAGCTGACAGTGCATGGTTCCTAATCGGCCGTAAGTATGGCCAGCTGGTACTGCGGTTGCTGTGCAAGCTTTCGTTCGAGCCTGCGGTCTGCGTTCGCCGAACGCGTGAGGCATTTGTCCGCCACCGGGCCTTAACACTCTTGATTGCCAAGTTCGTGCCGGGGTTGGGAACGCTGGCTTCGCCGATAGCCGCTCAAAGCGGCCTGGGCTTCGGGTTCTTCATCCTTTTCGACACTCTTGGTTCTGCGCTTTGGCTCGGTTCGCTTCTGACTGTCGGGCGCTTCTTTGGCGACTTGCTCAGGCGCGATCCCCGTCTGCTGGACTGGGCGGGCAAGTTCTCCGGGGTTTTGCTGGCCCTGGGGATTCTAGGGCTCATCGTTTGGCGCGTCATTCGCCGGCACATGATTCTCAAACAACTATTTGCCGGGCGCCTGGAGCCTGAAAAACTGAAACGGCAACTCGATGCCGGCGAGAAGATATTCATCGTGGACCTGCGCCATCCTCTGGAACTGTTGCCGGATCCCAATACACTTCCCGGCGCCGTCCACTTTTCCCCAGAGGCCCTGGCCGCTCGCAGCGACGAGATTCCCCGCGACCGCGACGTTGTGCTCTACTGCACTTGTCCAAGCGAGGCCACCGCCGCCAGAACCGCCATGACCCTGCACAAGCTGGGCATCGAACGTGTGCGACCTTTGCGCGGCGACTATGGCGAGTGGAAGCGGCTTGGATTTCCGGTAGAACCTTTCCGACAAACTCTTTTCGCCAAGCCGGTCAAACCTTGAAAGCCGGCCATGACGGCGAGGTGCCCAGTTGCCGCGACGCAAGTGATGGCTCCGCCGTTATGCGAAGGAGTGTTCCATTCGCCGAATCGCCCGAAATCTTCCCGCGATCGTTGGCCTGTTCGCCAAGGGGCTTTGCTCAGGAGAAGGTGGGAGGCTGCTTGCCGGCTCCATCCCAATTCCTCCAGATACCATGCTTTCCTGCGCATTTGCCAAGCGATAAACCAGGGCTTCCTGCCTTCAATCTCTTCAGATTCCCAGCCTGGGAGGTCTTACCGGGACGGGCGCGACGGCCGCAGTCAGATTTAATTTGACGTTTTCTGTAACGGATTCGTCATTCCGTGACTTTATTCAATTGAAAGCATCACCCAAGGACATCTCACCCCATGAGTTCTCGCATTTATCGATCTCTAGGCCTTTTCCTCCTGTTTTGCATGGTGGGATTGGCCGCCGCGGCGCAAGAACAGTTGACGCTCCGGCAAGCCATCAATCAGGCCCTGGGCCAGAATCCCGAGGCCTCGATTGCGCGCGCCGGCAACCAGGATGCCATAGCGGCTGCGGCCATGGCACGCACCGCGCTGCTGCCCCAACTCGGCTTTACGGAGGACATTTCCCGCGGAGACGATCCGGTTTATGTGTTCGGTTCCAAGCTGAGACAGCATCAGTTCACGCAAGCCGACTTTGCTGTGAATGCCTTGAACCGGCCACAGCCGATTGGCAATTTCTCAACCCGCTTTTCCGGCTCGTGGATGGCATTCGACTCGTTCAAGACAGAGAAGGAGATTCACCGCGCCGATCTTTTCAGGCAAAGCGCCTCCTCATCCTCGAAGGCCGTGGATCAGCAGATCGTGTTCCGCGTTGTCGGGGCGTACCAGCAGGTGCTTTTCGCACAGCGGGAGATCGATGTTGCCCAGCATGAACAGGAAACTGCCGCGGCACTGCTGAATTCTGTGGACGAGCACGTGAAGGCCGGCCTGGCGGTGGAGTCGGATCGGATGTCGGCTCAGGTGAATGTCGCCGCCCGCAAGCAGGAGTTGATTACGGCCCAGGGCGACCTGGAACTGGCCTGGGCGGCATTGCGCGACGCTATGGGCGCGCCGGAGTTGAAGGCAAGCGAGCTGAAGCCGATTGAGCCGCATACGTTTCCGCAGGGTGCGCTGGAAGAGGAGATGGCGACGGCCGCAAAGACGCGCCCGGACCTGACAGCGCTGGGACAGGCGCAATCGGCGCAGGCGTCAGCGGTTGCAGCAGCAAGGTCCGACTTCGGCCCACGCGTAAGCGCCTACGGAAACTGGGAAGAAGACAGCGGTTCCCTAGTTAGCACGGGAGGCAATAACTGGGTAGCCGGCGTTCAGATCAGCGTCGACATTCTGCCTATGGGTAAGCGTGCTCAGCTAGCGCGAGAAAGCGCGGCAAAACAGAAGATCGATGCACAAGTGGCAGCCTCGCAACAGCATCTGCGGCTCGAAGTGAGCCAGGCGCACATTCACCGGCAGACCGCGGCGCTCTCTTTGGAGACGGCGCGGGCAGCGATGGACCAATCTGCCGAGAGTCTGCGTATTCTGAAGAACCGCTACAGCGCGGGCCTTGCCACCATCACCGATCTGCTGCGGGCCGAGGATGCCGAGCGGCAGAGTCAATCCAACTACTGGCATGCCGTGTATGGAAATGCCATGGCCTATAGCGAACTTTTATACGCGACCGGGACTCTGACTCCCGATGCTGCGGAGGAATTGCAATGAAGAATGTCTTATGGGCAAGTTTGCTTGCCGCTTCTGCGGCGCTGATCGCCGGTTGCCATGGCGGTGAATCTGCCGCAACACCAGCGACCGCACAAACCGTGGAGGCGCGGGTTGTTGAAAGCCAGCAGCAACAGGTGCCACTGAGCCTGAGTTCCACGGGCACTGTTCATGCCAAGGAATCCGCCGTGGTTTCGGCACAGGTGATGGGCCGCATCCAGCAGGTACTGGTGCACGAGGGAGATAGTGTTCGGGCCGGACAAACCCTGGTGGTTCTCGACGATGCGGCGTTGCGCGCTTCGGTGGAGCAGGCCCAGGCTGGCGTAAAGGCGGCGGAGGACGAACAGGCCGCCGCGCAGACCAACGCCGCACTGGCTGCGAGCACGCTGGACCGGTACAAGCAGCTTGAGTCAGAGAAGAGCGTAAGCCCGCAGGAGATGGACGAGGTGTCGCGGCGGGCCGAGGCGGCGGCGGCGAGCCTCGAGGCTGTGCGTGCGCAGACCGATGCGGCGCGAGCGCAGGAGCGTGGGGCGCGCACAATGATGAGTTATACGCGGCTGGTTGCGCCATTCGCAGGCGTGGTGACGGCGCGGATGGCCGATCCGGGGACGATGGCCGCGCCAGGTGTGCCGTTAATCCAGGTTGATCAGGCCGGGGTTTTGCAACTTCAAGCCTCTGTGGATGAGTCAGCGATTGGCGCGGTTCACAAGGGGATGAAGGTGCAGGTGGCGATCGATGGCGCCGGTTCCACGAGTATGACCGGGACCGTTGCGGAGATCGTGCCCGCCGCCGATCCATCGAGTCATGGCTTTCTGGTCAAGATCGACTTGCCTTCTTCAACTCAGTTGCGCGCCGGCACGTATGGAACGGCTGAGTTTGCCAACGGCACGCGCCAGGCGATCCTCATTCCGCGTTCCGCCGTTGTTTTGCGCGGCTCGCTGGCATGTGCTTATGTTCTGGATGGCCAGGGGATTGCGCAGCTCCGATACCTCACCCTTGGCGCCACGCACGGCGATCTCTTGGAGGTTCTTTCGGGGATTTCCTCGGGTGAAAGGCTTGTCGACGCACCCTCTGATCGCGATCTGGCCGGTAAGCGCATCGATATTCGCAACGGGGTCCGGCAATGAATCAAGAACTTGGAATCGCCGGGAAACTGGCTCACACATTTATCAACTCCAAGCTGACGCCGTTGTTCATTGCCGCATCGCTGGCCATCGGAATCTTCGCCGTCGCCATCATTCCCCGTGAAGAAGAGCCGCAGATCCTTGTTCCCATGCTGGACATCACCACCGCCATGCCGGGTGCATCCCCGGCGGAGGTGGAAGAGCGCGTCACACTGCCGATCGAGACGCTCGTGCATCAGATCTCGGGCGTCGAATATGTGTACTCGACGTCGGCGCCGGGGCAGAGCCTGGTGATTGTGCGCTTTCTGGTTGGCACGCCCCAGGAAGATGCGCTGATCAAGGTCTATAGCAAGCTCTACTCGAACTTCGACCGCATGCCGCCCGGAGTTTCGCAGCCGCTCATCAAGGCACGTTCCATCGACGATGTGCCGATTCTGGCTATGACGCTGTGGGGCGAGCATTACAGCGGCTATCAGTTGCGCGCTATCGCGGACGAGATGCAACATAACATCGCGCAGATCGGCAATGTGTCGGAGACGACGATTATCGGAGGGCTTCCGCGCACCATGCGCGTGGTGCTAAGCACGGAAAAGCTGAGTGCTTACGGCCTGTCGCCGATGGCAATCGTCGGACATCTGCAGGCCGCGAATGCAAGCGTGCAGGCCGGGAACTTCTCTGAGAACAACCAGGAGGTCCGCGTCGACGCCGGCAATCTCTTCAACAGCCGCGAAGATCTGGAAGCTGTGGTCGTGGGCGTGGTGCGCGGGCATCCGGTGTACTTGCGCGATGTCGCCGACAAGATTGTGGATGGCGCCGCGGAGCCGTCGGACTATGTGGTCTACGGCACGACGAACGCGGGCGCCACGGCGCAACAGGGATTGCGCCAGTATCCGGCGGTGACGATTACCGTGGCAAAGCGTAAGGGGACGAATGCAACCGATATCTCGAATGCGGTGCTCAAGCGCGTGCACGAGATGCAGGGTGTGACCATACCCAACGACGTGACGGTGACCACAACACGAAATTACGGAGAGACGGCCAAGGACAAGTCGGACGAATTGCTTGAGCATCTGCTGCTGGCCACGTTGTCCGTCACTCTTCTCGTGGCGCTTTTCCTGGGGTGGCGCGAGTCAGGTGTTGTGCTGTTGGCCATTCCAGTTACGCTCGCGCTCACCATGTCGGTGTTTTACTTCCTGGGCTACACCATCAACCGGGTAACGCTGTTTGCTTTGATCTTCTCGATCGGCATTCTTGTCGATGACGCCATAGTTGTGGTCGAAAACATGGTGCGCCACTTCCGGTTGCCGGAGAATCATGGCCGGTCGATGAGCGCCGTTGCGGTGGAAGCGGTTGCAGAGGTAGGCAACCCCACCATTCTTGCCACGTTTGCTGTGATTGCTGCGGTACTGCCGATGGCTTTTGTGCGCGGACTCATGGGTCCTTACATGCGGCCCATCCCCGTGGGCGCATCGGCGGCCATGCTCTTCTCGCTGATGGTTGCATTTGTGGTTTCGCCCTGGGCTGCACTTCGCCTTGTCGGCAAGCATCTTGAAGGGGCCAAGATCCTGGAACCGGAGACCGAGAACTGGCGGACCCGGCTCTATCGGCACATCATGACGCCGCTGATCCGGTCTCCGCGCAATCGCATTCTGTTCTTCATAGGAGTGGCTGTCTTGCTTCTGATCTCGGTGGCGCTGGTGCCCCTGGGAATAGTGCGCGTAAAGATGCTTCCGTTCGACAACAAGAGCGAACTGCAGGTCGTCATCAATATGCCCGATGGCACGCCGCTGGAACAGACGGCGCGCGTGGCCCAAGCGCTTGGCGAAGAGCTTGCGCGGCAACCGGACGTGCTGAACTATCAGACCTACACCGGAACGTCCGGACCCTACAACTTCAATGGACTGGTGCGCCACTACTACATGCGCCGCCAGTCGAATCAGGCAGACATCCAGGTGAACCTGCTGCCTGCCAAGCAACGCAGCGTGCAGAGCCATGCCATTGCAAAGCGGCTTCGTCCGTTGCTCGACGCGATCGGTAACGCGTATGGCGCGCGCATTCAAGTCAGTGAAGTACCACCAGGGCCACCGGTGATCCAGACCCTGGTTGCAGAGGTCTATGGCCCGGATCTGGATGGCCAGACTGAGGTTGCGCAACAGATCAAGTCAATCTTCCAACACACCCCAGGTGTTGTGGATACGGACTGGTATGTCGAAGACCCTCAACCGCGGTTGGAGATCCGCGTGGATGAGGTGAAGGCGGCGGAACATGGCATCGCGGTCTCTGACGTAGCCCATGCCCTGGCACTGGCCATTTCGGGCACTCAGGTGGGCCTGATGCATGATCAGGCTGCCCGGGAGCCTGTGCCGGCAATTGTCGAACTTGACCGCGCGGATCGCTCTTCCGAGCAGGGTCTGGACAATATTCGCCTGCCCGGCGCGGACGGCGGAATGGTGTCGTTGCGGGAGTTGGTCATCGTCGAACACAAATCCATCGAGCGCAGCATCTATCACAAGAACCTGCGCCGCGTGGTTTACGTCACAGGGGACGTGGCTGGAGCGGTGGAAAGCCCGGTCTATGCCATCCTGAAGATGAACAAGGACCTCGACCATCTCACGCTTCCGGCCGGATACACGCTGGTTCGCTATAACGCCTCAATGCCCGAGTCCACGGACCATTACTCGATGAAGTGGGACGGCGAATGGCAGATTACGATCGAGGTCTTCCGCGACATGGGCCTGGCGTTCGCCGCGGTGCTGGTACTCATTTATGTGCTTGTGGTGGGCTGGTTCCGCTCCTTTATCGTGCCGCTGATCATCATGGCCCCCATTCCGCTCACTTTGGTAGGCATCATGCCTGCTCATGCGATACTGGGCGCATTCTTCACGGCGACGTCGATGATCGGCTTTATTGCCGGCGCCGGCATCATCGTGCGCAACTCGATCATCCTCGTCGACTTCATCGAACTTCGCATCCGCCAGGGAATGCCGCTGGCCGAGGCGGTAATCGATGCCGGCGCAACTCGGTTCCGTCCCATGCTCCTGACTGCGGCGGCGGTCGTTGTCGGTGCAAGCGTTATTCTTACCGACCCTATCTTTCAGGGGCTTGCATTATCGCTGATTGCGGGAGCAGTGGCATCGACTTTCCTCTCGTGGCCGACCATTCCGGTGCTTTACTTCATGGTTCATTCGCGGCATCAAGTCGGGCCTGAACATCAACCTGAAACCGAACAAGGGGATTCTCTATGACAGTCGAACGTGGTGTGCGCCTGATGGCAGGCGTCATGGTGCTTTTGTCACTTGCGCTTGCGCATTTCCTTTCACTTTATTGGCTCTGGCTGACGGTTTTTGTCGGACTTAACCTGTTGCAGTCGGCATTCACAAACTGGTGCCCAGCAATGGCAATCTTTCGCGCCATGGGAATGAAAGATGCCAGCTGCGGCGGGGGCAAGTAGGGCCTACATGCACGACCGTCGATTTCCTGCATCCGAGGCGCATCGGCTCGAAGATCCCGCACGCAAAGTGTGGCTTCCTCCTGCGGAAGTGCTTAGTGCGCTGACCTTGCGTTCCGGGGATACAGTTGCGGACGTGGGCGCAGGCACGGGATACTCCTCGCTGCCATTGGCCTGGGCGGTCGGCGCGGAAGGTAAGGTCTACGCCGTCGATGCGCAGGCCGAAATGCTCGCGCATCTGCGGCAAAAGCTGCAGGAAGGATCCGTGTCCAATGTCGAGCTGATTCACGCCGAGGCGGAATCGACGGCATTGCCGGATGCCTGCTGCAGCCTCGTCTTTCTGGCAAATGTCTGGCACGAATTCGCAGATCGCTCTGCCGTTCTTGAGGAGGCGCGTCGCATTCTCAAACCTCGAGGGCGCATTGCGATCATCGACTGGCGGCCGGATGTTGAACGCGAGAACGGGCCGCCGCTTGATCATCGCCTGGATGCATCGAATGCCGTGAATCTGTTGCATTCCATCGGATTCGACCTGGTGGCAAACGTGAATGTGGGCCAGTACTCCTGGCTCGTTCAAGGGGAGAAGCTGCCATGACGGCGCGAAAGGGTGTTACCCGGCCGATTAGTTCGCGGCATGTTCGCGGCGAGCGGGTCAAAGATGAGGTCTACCGCCAGATGTTCTTGCTGGAGGAAAGCCGCCCTGGCGCCGAGATGGGTCTCGCTTTGGCATTGTTGCGCGCATGGCTGGCCGTTGACTCGAAGCTCACAAACGACGAGGAGCGAGATTGGCTTAGGAAGGTATCCCCGATATGCCTGGAGATGATCGAGGTCGCATTGCAATCGGTCGGCACTGCGCATCCCTGTGTGCGGTGAGTTTATTCCGGAATGTTTTACGCAGCGAACAGGCGGACCTTAAGGAGAACCAGCTATCGCTTATATACGCGGGGATATACTGGTATTGATCACGATAACCCCATGCGATGCGACCTGAACTGATCCAAGCCACAGATCTGTTGCGCCTCAACACCCCTGAAGCTGTTGAAGAGGCGATCGGGTTGCTTCAGAACACGGTCTATTCCTTCAGCATGAAAATCTGCGGGCATCCTGAAGATGCCGAAGACACCATGCAGGAGGTGCTCTTCCGTTCCCTTGAGCACATGGCCAAGATACACGACCCGCAGGAACTGGCCGTCTGGCTTTACACCGTCACTCGAAACCGCTGCTGGCGCATGCGCCGCAAGACTTCTCATGCCCCAACGAACATTCTTTCGCTAAATGAGTTGATGCCGAGCGATGAAGAATTGGGGTTGTTGCTCCAGGATGCCGGAATGAGCCCCGAAGGCAACCTGCTCCACGCCGAGCAGCACCATCTGCTGCATCAGGCTATCCTGCGCATCCCGGCGCCCTTGCGTATTGTGCTCGTGCTCCACGACATGGAGGAGCTGACGACCGAGCAGGTCGCGCAGGTTCTCAATCTGCAGCAAGGGACAGTGCGGATTCGTCTTCATCGGGCTCGTTTAAGTGTGCGCAAGGAGATGAACCAGCTCCTGAGTGGCGCTCATGGGGATTCGGATCGCGCCCGATCGCTCGCGAAAAAGCCTAAAGGCACCCGATCCAAGAGTAAGCGGCGTCCCGATGAATGCCGCGATTTGTTTGCCAACCTCTCTGAATACCTGGACGGAAGAGTGGAGCCTGTTGCGTGCGACAAGATGCGGGGACATATCGAGGCATGCCCCTCCTGCGTGGCATTTCTGCGCGACCTGCGCGCAGCCATCGACCGCTGCCGCTCCCTGGAGATCCCCTGTGACTCCGCTGTCGCACCCCGATTGCGCGCCATCCTCACCCGGGAATACCTGCGCATGTTGGTTCTGCCGGCCTCAAAATAAACACTCGCGGTTTTGTAACGAATCGCTTCAGTCGTGACTTTCTTCTAATGGAGAGGAGAATTATGATGGAAGTGAAGATTACACATCTCGATCAGGTTAAATTCGCCATTCATTCGCGGTCGCATTCGATTCTTTGCGATCAGCCGGCAGAGAATGGCGGCGAAGACACTGGAATGACACCCCCCGAGCTTCTGCTCGCGTCTTTGGGCTCTTGCGCGGCATTTTACGCGGTTCAATATCTCAGAACCCGCAACCTCGACGACCGCGGCGTGGAGGTCTCCGTCACCGCCGAGAAGTTAAGACAACCTGGCCGGATCGGCAATTTCCGCATTCATGTGTCCTGCCCAGTTCCGCTCACTGAAGAGCAGACGGAGAGCCTCATGCGGTCCGTGAGTCACTGCACGGTTCACAATACGCTGTTGACGCCGCCGGAGATCAAGATCGAGCTGGCCGTGGGCGAGGCAGCGCTCCAGCGGGGATGACCCTCAGGACCGGGTGCTCAACGCTCGCGCCACTTGAGCCATAAGCCGCATTCCCGTCCTCCATTCATTTGCTCTGGTGGATTGAGGGCATCTACAGAACGGATGATTTGCGATACGCATTGCAATCCGCCGCGATGCGCACCGCTCGCCGAAGGTCTTGGCGCGGGCCGGATAAAGCCGCTCGATTGCTCAGCGAAAACTCGGCGGAAAAGAGGAAAGAGGAAAGTATGTCGAATCATGTGGAAAGTACGACACAGAAGCCAACGCAGACTCTTGGGGAATCTGCACCTGCGACATCGTTGCCGCGACTGGGAATGGCCGCTCCGGCGTTTGAAGCAGTCACGACGCACGGAAAGATTCGTCTTGAGGATTTCCGTGGCAGCTGGCTGGTTCTCTTCTCGCATCCAGCGGATTTCACGCCCGTCTGTACCACGGAGTTTCTCGCCTTTGCAGCCATCGCACAGGAACTGCGCGAGCGGGGCGTGGAGCTGCTCGGCCTGAGCATCGACAGCCCGACATCGCATATTGCCTGGGTGCGTAACATCAAGGAGAAATTCGGAATAGACATTCCGTTTCCCATTGTTGCCGATTCCAACAAGGAAGTGGCCTCCCTGTACGGCATGATCATGCCAGGAGAGAGCAAGACGGAAACCAGCCGCTGCGTCTTTGTGATCGATCCGCTTGGGACCGTGCGCGCCATGATTTATTACCCGCTCACAACGGGCCGGAACACCGACGAGATCCTTCGCCTGATCGATGCACTGCAGACCACCGACAAGCACGGGGTCGCCACGCCCGCAAACTGGAAGCCGGGTGATAAGGTGATTGTTCCGCCTCCGAGCACGATGGAAGAAGTGGAAGCGCGACTGAAGGCAGGCTTTGAGTGCACGGACTGGTACTTCTGCAAGAAATCTGTGTGACGGGAGATCCCCAATGGCGTGTATTGGCAATCAGGGGGAACTGACGGAATCCGCGCGCGGGATGCTGACAGCGCTGGGAAGCCGGGCAACGGCGGAGGAGGTTGCGGCGCGCACAGGGCTGCCGCTGTTTCGTGTTCGCGGGGGTTTGCGAGAGATGGCTGAAGTTGGGTTGGTGGAGCTGAACGACGGTGCTTACTCGCCAACCCTGCGTGGCCTTGCCTTGTTGCCTGCATAAGGGCAACAAGCAGGGTGGACTCGTCTCCTAGAACAGGTGACTGGATGCATTCTCGTTCTTTTCTTCCTTCTGGAAGACTCTTCATCGGCATTGCTTTTTTGGCACTGGCCAACTACGTTGTTTCTCAAGAACCGGCCCCCAGCCTGATAGTGAGCGCTTCTGAAGTGCTTCCCGAGGCTCCTGGGTCACAACTCACGATTGTTGCAGTCGAGGCCCCCGATCAAGAGTTCCCGGTTCGGCAGACTTCGGCTCCTCATACTTAGACCACTTCACCGCAGACTGGGGCTTCCAGCGCGATTCCTGCCTCGAAGCAGCAACCCAAACGAATTCTGGACATTATGCCCAACTACCGCGCCGTCAGCGCGGGAGCTATTCCTCCACCGCCCACGCCCGGCCAAGCTTTCAAGATTGCTACACAGAACAGTTTCGACTACTCGTCTTTTGTTTTTGTGGGCATCGCCTCGCTGATGGCCGAGGGGACCGATGCGCACACGCAACTGGGTAAAGGACCGGCCGGCTTCGGGAGATATTACTGGCGCGGTTTTGTCGATAAGACCGACGGCAACTATCTCGTCATCTTCGCTCCGCCGACCGTGTTTCATCAGGACGAGCGCTACTATGCCAGGGGCGAGGGTGGGTTCTGGAAGCGCGGCATCTACTCGGCTTCCCGCGTCGGAATCACGCCCGACTACTACGGACACAACAGCTTCAATGCTTCGGAGATCCTGGGCCGTGGCATCTCCCAGGGAATCTCGTTGGCCTACTATCCCAGCAACGACCGGACCGTTGCATCGCTCTCAGAGAAATATGCATATGCTATCGGGCGGGATGCCCTGACCAACGTGTTTCGCGAGTTCTGGCCGGACATTGCGACCCATGTGCTGCACCGGCGCCCCTAGCTATTGCGCTGGATGCTGAGCAGAATGAGCTGCAAATCATGTTGCAGAAGAGTTCTCGGCGTCGAGCAGGTAATCATACGCGGTTGACCGTTTGCTTCCGCCTGATCCAGTCCACCGCCATCCAACTGAGGGCGAGAAGCGTAGTCAGTGCGATGATCCCCTGCGAAATCACACAGTACAAGCACCACGCCATGCGTACGTCTTTTTCAATGTGGGTCAAATAGAGCGCAAAGCCCAGCCCCGGCGATGGCTGCGCCTGTCACAAGAATCCGCCGTCGCGTCGGCGCCAAACCGGCCGGCACCAGTTAGCCCGCAATGCCAGAGGTGGGCAAGGCACACGATCAGATTTTGAGTCATATACGCGAGTTTTCTGTGGACCTGCTCGTGCTCTCGGTTCACAAGAGCTCCCATCTTTGGCTGGCATCGAGAATGTCAGGCGCTTTTAAGATTGTTGCGGATGCGCCCTGCCCGGTCATGACGATTACCGGTGAGTGATGGCTCTGAGATGTGGGGAGCGGCTCGAACCCATTCAATGAGAACCGCGGAAAATGCCGGGGAACCGATGCACTGCGTTGTCGAGATAGAGCCTTTTAAAGGGCATCAGCGGTATAGTACACAACTGTGCAAAATGGGAGTGCATGGCTTCCATCTTGATGTCAACATTGACGCATGCTGTGCAAGAAGGCTAAGAACGGACCCGGCGTTGAAGTGCTCGGAATCGATCGCGAGCGCCGCAAGTCCCATGAGGACGCCAACGGTCACGCCGCGATTGCGGTTGCAAACCCTCTTGCCCGCACCTTTCGCCACGGGCGCTCCTCAGGCGCCACGTCTGAGGAAGTATACAGTTTCGCGGCCACGAGAAACGACGGATCGTATTGGGAGCGGAACCATGGCAGTCGCCTGACTTGGCGAAGAGGTGCTCAGATGACAACCAATTCGAAGACGAGAACCTCTGCAAGACAACACTCATTCTGGTTCGAAATTGGCAGGGTCCTGTTTTTTGTCGCCTTGGCAGTCGCCTTTTCTCTTGACAGATCGGCATCGGTTCCAGAGGCGCTCGCGGATACGAGCAACTTTGGGCTCGTTTCTTTGCTGTAGCCGAAGCCGATTCTGAGCCCAGCCGCATCTTTGCAACGAAACTTCGCGAAGACTGAGCCTCGCGAGGATGGTATAGCGACAGCTCGTACGCAAAGCCCCACAAGGTAACTGCTACTGCCAACCCGATGAGGCTGAGATTAAAAGGACGTAGAATATATCCCCGACTGAACGCACAGCATGTGCCAAACTCTGCCTTGATTTTCATGATGTCCGGCTGCGCACCGTTGTTTATAAGTCACTTCCTGAGCTTCGCTTATGTTGTTCTTACAACGATTCATCTCACCTTCAGGCAGGTATAAGGTGAATCACATATACTGGCTCGCAATTGAGTTGATGACAAATAATACGACCCAAAAAGCTGCATTGGCATTTTCTCTTATCGTTGATAAGCCACTGACTGCCTGTGAGCTTAAATCGGAGCGGTTGACGCATAAGTCGCATCAATGCGGAGTGAGAAGCTCTCATCGTTCCGCAATCACTTCCCGCTCCTTCTGTTCACGGCAGGCGGGACGAGCGACGCACACTGGAAGTTAGGCGGTAGGCCCATACACTATTGACGGTTCCTACCAGGATGACGATGTAGTAGGGGATATGGATGATTGTTGCCGACAAAGTGAGCCCCACTAAAGGCAGCCACGACGCACTTGATCGCCAGGCCGTTATGCGTGATCTTGTTTCGAATACTTCCAGAATGAACAAGTCTGATCCTCAGCTTCTAATCGTCAGGACTGGACATGCAGCATCTACTATGATCCGGAAAGCCCCAGATGTTCTCATTTCCATGCTGAGATGCGAAGTCTTCCGGATACCGAGCACCAGGAGGTCGATAGAATGCTCCCTGATGTGCTCGAGGATCTTGTCGTGCGCCCCGCCAACAGCCACATAGGTTCTCGGATCGCAGAATTCTTTGGCACATTGCGGCACAAAGGAGTCAAGAGCGCTGAAGAATCGAGCCTGAAGATCGAAGAGTCGATCCGGATGTTCAATGGCATCGTCCTGAATCACATTGAGCACATCGATCTTCGCTCCGAATACCTCCGCGAATGTAACTGCATAGTTCGCTGCATTGGCAGCCGCCACAGTAAAGTCGGTAGCAAAAAGGATCCTCTCGAACGGAAACGTCTGTGAAGACAAGGGCTGAACCTGAGGGCCAACGGTAAGCGCAGGCCAGCGTGTAGACCGCAGGATTTTCTCCGCGACCGAGCCAATGATTCCCCGTTCGAGCCTGCCTCCGCCATGAGTTCCCAGGACGATCAAAGACGGCTCGTGCTTATCCGCCAGATTCGGAATCACGACTTCGGGATCTCCTTCCAGAAGGGTGGGAATGACTTCGATCGAATTCGCTCCCAGGACAGCAGCCTCTCCCGATAAAAGTCGCATCAAGTCCCTTCTCTGCTGGCTTAATTGTCTGTCGCCAATCTCAACCTCCAGTGCGGCCTGTGCCAGCGTGAAGGTATGAGTCACCAGTAGCTTCGCTGAGAAATAGGCAGCCATGCGCGCGGCGTAAAGGCCGGCGTTTTTGGAGCGGAGAGAGAAATCTGTTGCATAGACAATCGTCTTCAGATTCAATTCGGGCCTGTCGCCAATCACTGGCATGGTGGCTACCTCCTCGAAACAAAGCTAAACATCAGAATGATCAACACAGTCACACTCACCGCCGCATAGAAACGGTCCCGGAGGAGTGAGAATCCAACCACGCCGAAGATGACAAGGCGAATTCCATAAAGCTACTGGCCGGTCTGGAACCGTACGACTGCCAGCGCGGTTTGATAGGCGTAGCGGGCATTGGCATAGGCAATCTCTGCCTGTGTTTGTGCCAGTTGCGCCTGGGTCAGTTCCACAATGCCGCTCAAGCCGATCTTGTACCGGGCCTGCGAGAGGTCGAGCGCCATGTTTGACTCGTTCAGCATCTCCTGTGTTACGCCGATGCGCTGGAAGGCATTCTGCGCATTCAGAACCGCGGTGCGCAAATCGCGCGCAATCACGTCGCGGAGATTCCGCACCTGTTCCCCGGCAGCATTGGCGCGCAGCTTCGCCTCCTGCGCGCGCGCGTTGTAAAGGAATCCGTTGAAGACCGGAATGTTGATGTTTGCGCCGGCGGCGCCATACCAGGAAGATTGAATCTGATCCGCGCGGACTGGCGTGCCGCCCACTGCGGCCAGAGCCGACACAGTCGGCATCCACAGATCGCGCTCGGCGGTGCTGAACTGGCGGGCTGCCGTATAGTTGTCGTTGAGCGCTGCCAGATCGGGACGCGCAGTAAACGCCGTCTGCAGCAGTGCTTCCGCGTCCTGGGGCGCGGGTTCGGGATTGGGCGTCGTCTCATCCACGAGCGTGTATTGCTCATCCCGTTCGGAGCCCAACACGGTGTTCAGGCTCGCCATGGCGTCGGCGGCGTTATTCTGGGCGTCCAGCAGAAGCAGTTTGGCCTGCGAGAGTTGCACGTTCGCAAAGCTCAGGTCGAGATCCGACCGCAGTTTTGCCTTGGTGAGAGCGCCAACCTGATCCACGGTTGCCTTGCGCTGGTTTACCGTTTCTTCCGCCACCTTCAGCACCGCCTGACTCGTCAACACCTGATAGAACGCCTGATCCACTGTCAGCGTGATGTCGAGTTCCGTGGCCCGCTCGTTTTCGAGTTGCGCCTTTGCGTTCGATTGCGCGCTGCGCACCAGATTGTGCGTCCGCCCGAAGTCGGTGATCAGTTGGCTCACCGACAGGCCGCCTGCGGCGCGGTCGTAGACTGATGGATTATTCAGTAGGCCTGCGGTGATGCGGCTGTTTTCGTGCGCGCCTGCGGCCGTCAGGCTGGCGGCCGAGGTGGGCAACTCGGCAGAACGCACTTCGCGCGTCACCTGCGCCTGCGCCAATGCGATTAGCCGCGCCACGCTGATGTTTGGGTTGTGCTCGATCGCCATCCGCTCTGCTTCTGCCAGTGTCAGTGTCGGTCCCGAGGATGCAGCGGGTCCAGTTGGCGCTTGTGTAGCCGGAAGTTGCAATAAAGGCATTTGGGCTTCCGGGGCCGGCGCCTGTTGCGAGCGCAATACGCCGGGCAACAAGGCCAGTCAGCAAGAGCGCACATGCGGCAGGAATCAATCTCGTCCTCCCGGATTCAGTCATGTCTATTCCTCCGCGACCGCGGTCTTGGCTTCATCCCGTCCATGGATCACCAGATACACCGCTGGAACCAGGAACATGGTGACGACGACGGAAAGCGCCAAGCCGCCGATGATGGCCCGCGCCAGCGGCGCATACTGCTCGCTGCCTGCCTCCAGGCCCAGCGCCATCGGTATCATGCCCAGCAACGTGGCCAGCGAGGTCATCAGAATCGGGCGCAGGCGAACTTTGCACGACTCCACCACCGCCGCCTTCAGTCCCAAGCCTTTTTGATGATGAAGAATGCCCGCGAACTCCACGATCAGAATGCTGTTCGACACCACGATGCCGGCCATCATGATCACCCCCATCAGCGACATGATGTTCAGCGAACTGCCGGTCACCAGCAGAATCAGCGCAACCCCCGCCAGCCCTGGGGGAATTGCCATCAGGATGATGAAAGGGTCGATGAACGAGGCGAACTGGGCCATCAGGATCAGGTAGACCAGCAGGATGGCAATGATCAGTCCGACGCCGAAATCGTGGAATGCCTGGTTCATGCTGACCACGGCCCCCCTGACATCGATCACCGTGTTCTTGTCGTGCTTTGTGTCTCGCCAGCAGACGGTCGATTTGCGCGCCCACACCCTTGCAGCGCCTCGGTCTTGGTGGCCACATAGATGTCGATCACGCGGCGAATCTGGTTGTGGTCCACCTCGGTCGGCGTGTTGATCTGTTGGATATCGGCCACCGCGCCCAGCGGCACGTAGCCCGCCGCGTGATCGCCGCTGAACATCTGCGCAGAGTCCGGACCCGACTGCCCGCCCTCCTGCATTGGGCTGTAGCCGGCAGGGCGCACGCCGCGCAGCGGAATGCTCTTCATATCCTCCATCGACATGTTGTCGATCCAACTGTTCGCGTATTGCACCGTGACCATGTAGTTGTTGCCGCTCTTCGGATCGATCCAGTAGCTGGGAGCCACCATGCCGTCCGAAGTGAGCGCCGTAATCACGTCGTCCACCACGTCCTTGGCCGAAAGCCCGATCAGGCTGGCGCGCTCGCGGTCGATGTTCAGCGCCAGGCCGGGATAATCGATGCTTTGCGGGATATACACATTGCTCACGTTGGGCATCGCCTTGATCTTCGCCGCCAGTTGCGTGGCCAGTGCATAGGAGCCATCCATATCCTGCGACTTGATCTGAATGTCGATGGGAGCCGGCAGTCCCTGATTGATGACTGAATCCACCAGACCGCCTGCCTGGTAATAGGCAGAGAGTTCCGGCATCTCGCGTGAAAGCTTCTCCTGCACGCGGTGCATGTACTCATAGCTGCCGACGCTGTGGCCCTCCTTCAGGCTGGTCTGCACAAAGGCGGTGTCCATCGAGGCGTTGGTGGTGTAGATCGCCGAAAGATCGGGATAGACGCCGATGTTGGAGACGATCATGTCCAGATCTTTTGGGGGCACCATGCTGCGGATGATGTCTTCCACCTTTGCGATGTAGTCGTTGCTCACTTCCAGCCGCGTGCCGCTGGGCATGCGCACGTCGATGATGAATTGGCCTGGGTCGGTGCGGGGAAAGTACGCGCGGCCGATGAAGGGAACCGTCACCGCCAGCACCAGCACCACGCCGCCAAAGATCGCCGCCGCGGTAAAGCCAGGCCGCTCCATCGCCCGCATGGCAAGACCTTCGTACCAGTTCAGCATGGCCTGAAACTTCTCGTTGAACTTGGTCTCGAAGCGCGTAAAGAAGCTCAGCTTCGGTTCCTTGCCGCGCTTCGCCATCGTCGTGCAGGCGAATGAACTTGGCGCAAAAGAGCGGCACCACCGTCATCGCGAAGAAGTACGACGCAAAGATCGAAAGCACCACGCCCAGCGCCATCGGAGTGAAGATGTACTTGCTCACGCCGGTGAAAAACGTCACCGGAAAAAACACGATGGAGGTGGTGAAGGTGGCGGCCAGCACCGCCATCGAAACCTCTGTTCCGCCCGTCTCCGCCGCCACTTGGGGCGATTCCCCCATCTCCATGTGCCGGAAGATGTTCTCGAGCACGATGACGCCGTTATCGATCAGCCTTGAAAAGACCAGCGCCAGCCCGCCCAGGATCATGGTGTTGATGGAGCCGCCCGTGTAATCGACGATCAGCAGGCAGACCACCATCGAGAGCGGAACGGAAAGTATCACGGCGATCATGGCGCGCGGGCTGCCCAGGAAGATCAGGATCATCACACCGGTCAGCACCAGCCCGATGACTGGCTTCCTTGGAGACATTCTTGATCGCCAGCTTGACGAAGAGGGATTGGTCGAATACCACCGCTGTCTTCAGGGATTCAGGAATATCGACCAGATGCTTGATCGCGGCCTTCATTCCGTTGACGATAGTGATGGTGTTGCTGTCGCCGCCCTGCTTGAAGATCGGAACGTAAACCGAGCGCTGTCCGTCGATACGCACGATGTTGTATTGCAGCGCCCCGGAATCGATCGCCTTGCCGATGTCGCCCACCAGCACCGACGAGTTGCCCACCGACTTCAGCGGCATCTGGTTCATCGAATTCGCGTCGGGAAACTGGCTGTTGGCGTAGATGTTGTAGTCCTTTGACCCGATGCGCACATCGCCCGCCGGCAAAATCAGGTTCGAACTGTTTACCGATGTCACCACGTCGTTCAGGCTCAGGTTGCGCGCCTCCATCTTCAGCGGATCCACATAGATCTGGATCTGCCGGTAGGTTCCTCCGTAGGGCTGCGGCACAGACGCGCCCTGCACATTCGAAATCTGGTTGCGCACCTGGAACTGCGCCAGATCCTTCAGGCTGGTCTCGTTCAGTCCCTGGCCCTTCAGCGTCACCAGACACACCGGCTGGGTCGAGGCATCCATGCCCAGCACCACCGGGGGCAGCGTCCCCGGCGGCAGTCGGCGCAGGTCGGCCATGGCCAGGTTGGCGATGTTGCTCAGCGCCGCATTGGGATCGGTGCCCGGCTTGAAGTAGATCTTGATCAGGCTCACGCCGGTCAGCGAGCGCGACTCGCTGTGGTCGATATTGGCGCCCAGAGTGAAGAAGCGCTCGAAGGTGTTCGTAATGTCGGCTTCGATCTGCTCCGGCGGCATGCCGTTGTAGAACGTGGCCACCACCACCACCGGCATGTCGATCTTGGGAAACAGATCGACCGGCATCTTAGCAATGTCGACCGCTCCCACCAGTGACACCAGCAGGCAAATCATGATGATGAAGTAGGGGAATCTGAGAGCAAACTTCGGCATTAGTGCGCGCCTCCATCGCTCGCCGCGGCCTTCATGTCGATCATGCCGCCGGTCTGCTGCACGGTCTCCGAGGCGGGCGTCGCTGTGAGCAGCGGATTGACCTCTTCGTTCTCCTGGTACTTATCCTGTCCACCCACCACCACCCGGTCGCCCGCGTTGAGCCCGCTGGTGATCTCGGCCAGCTTCGATCCCTCCAGGCCCACCGCGACGTTGCGAATGTGAACGCGATTGCCGTCATCGAGCACGTAGACCGTCTCCTGCTGCCCGTTCAGCACCAGCGCCTCCACCGGAATCGTCACCGTGTTTGTCACATGCGCCAGTTGCAGCAGCGTGTTGGCGTACATCCCCGGCGCGATGGACAGATCCTTGTTCTCCACATCCACTTCCGTCTCCATGGTCCGGGTCTCGAAGTTCACTTCGCGCGTAAAACGCACGATCTTTCCTGTAAATGACCGGCCGATCGCATCCACGCGCACCTGCAACTGGTCGCCGGCATGGACGTATTTCACATCGTCTTCCGGCACCGGAATGCGCAGGCGCAGAAGATTGCTCTGCGAAATGCGAACGATGGGCAGGTCCTGGCTGTTCGAGTTGGTGCCGCCCTGGATCAATGCGCCGGTATCCGCGTAGCGCCAGATCACAACCCCGTCCAGCGGCGCCGTCACGTTGGTGTAGTTGTGCAGCGCCTCGACGCGCTGATTGTCCGACAGCGCCGCACCGGCATGCTGCTGCGCCGCCGCCATTGCCGCTTTAGCCGCGTCTACCTGCGCCTCTGACGACAGATCCTTGGCCTGCTGCGTCGTCCAGTTCCTGTTGCGCAATCAGCCCGGGTCTGCCGGCCGCTGCCTGCTTTAAGCCGATCGGACGCGGCATGGAGAGCTGCGTGCTCCGCTTCGGCCCGGTTGATCTCGTGCTGCGCCCGCGTAATCTCTTCCTTGCTCTGCTGCAACTGAAATGCCGTACCCTGCAACTCCGCCTTCAACTCCGGCACTTCCAGAATCGCCAGCGTCTGGCCCTGATGAACGATGTCGCCTATATCTACGTTGATGCGCGACATGTAACCGCTCACCTTGGGGTGTACATCCACAACCTGGTACGGCTGGAACTGCCCGGCCAAAGTCAGCACATGGGAGATATCGCCCCGCTGCGCCGTGGCGACCTTTGCGGATGGAACCGCTGCAGCTCTCGCTTCTGATCTGCTATCCGCCGTGTGGCAGGCAACGATGCTCGCCGCGACCGGAAACGCCAATCCCATGGCAAGAATCAAGGAGGCTCGCTTTCGCATGTCTTGATTGCACCTCTTAAATGGAATTCTGTGAATGCTAGGTCTAAACTGGGATGACGTTTCCGCCGGTCAAGAATAGGCCACGCGACACCCGGCCAATTGGCCCGAGCCGGATGCGTCAGCCTAATGCGGAAGGACAACTATGCGAGGATGGGCGGGGGGCGAACGAAGAAGATATTCGATGCGGCGTGACGAAGATGCCACGAACGGCTCGCGCGCTCTTCCCTCTGGCCTGATGCTTGCGGGTTCAATACGCTGAGGGCCAGCGATAGAACAAGGAAGACGGCGGTAGGAACGATGTAGCTAACCCTGGTGGAGGTTTTCGTTTGGATTACTAGTGGGCTTTCCGTCGTTCCGGATTGCTCATTCCTGGACAGAAGCTTCGCATGTGGAATCTGGCGAGAGGCTGCCTGAGGTGGATCGTAAAGCGAAAGCTTGTATTGCAGACCCCATGTGAAGACGCAGACGGCCAATCCCAGGTACGCGATCATCCCAAAGCGACTAATTGGCCGACTTTTGCCCCAATGATGCAAAGTTACCCGATCTGGATTGCGGTCTTGACAAAGGAACCACCACAGGTTGCGAGGGAGTGCGGTGCGGCACAAGACTCCACATTCTTTGATTGCACAATAGCACAAAGGGGTTGCTCAATTGCTTTTTATCTTTCATAGGAAGAACTGCTCCATTAAGCGATGATGCCGGGATAATCCTAGAGTGTTGCTGAGAGCTCACCTCATTGGACGAATTCCTGAAAAGCGCGTCGGACTCCAATTCGGGCAGTTGTTGTGGATGAACACTGGCGCGAATGGCCTCGGTGATGGGCAGATACCGGGTTGACCGCCCTCATTTCCGGGAAGATTAGTCGTAAACCAGAGGGTTGCCTGGCTACTTCGGAGCTTCAGAGCACCGTGATGGGAAGTCCAAGGGCATTCGGCTGCCACAGGCCGCCACCAGCGCGCTTGAGTAAACCGTTCATCCGTCGAGCCGCTTCCACAATCGATCGGTTTAGATTTGAGAGAATCAGTGTCGAAAATGGAGATTCCAGATAAGATAATCGCTATGGCCCCCAGCATTGCCCAGAGTGAAGCGCAGATGGAAGCCGCGTATGCAGACTTCGCCGGGCGCTATCCTACCTACGCCGAAACCGTCGCGCTGGACCGATTGCGCGCCACCGAATACAGCCGCCTGGACGAGTTCGACCAGGTGTACCTCGATTACACTGGCGGTTCTCTCTTTGCCGAATCCCAGATTGAAGAGCACCTCAAACTGTTGCGCTCCGGCGTCTTTGGCAATCCGCACTCCAACAACCCAACCTCCGCGGCAATGACCCGGCATCTCGAGAGCACCCGCCGGTCGGTCCTAAGTTATTTCAACGCCGGCGCGGACGAGTACATTCTGGTCTTCACGCTCAACGCATCCGGAGGGCTCAAACTTGTCGGAGAGTCCTTTCCGTTTGCGCCGGAAGGCCGGCTGCTGCTCACTTACGACAACCATAATTCGGTGAATGGAATACGCGAATTCGCCCGTGCGAAAGGAGCGAAGATCGACTACGCGCCGCTGGTAGCACCAGCGCTGCGCCTGGATCGGGAGCGGTTGGAAACGCTGCTTGATCAAGCCGACCCAGCCCGTGAGAATCTCTTTGCCTTCCCTGCGCAGTCGAATTTCTCCGGCGTGAAGCATCCGCTGGAACTGGTGGCAAGTGCACAGAGCAAAGGCTGGCGCGTGCTGCTGGACGCGGCTGCCTTTGTGCCCACCAATCGCCTGGACCTGAAGGCGCTGCAGCCCGACTTTGTGGCCGTTTCGTTTTACAAGATGTTTGGTTATCCGACTGGAGTGGGGGCCCTGCTCATCCGTAGATCCGCCTTTCAGAAGCTTGAACGGCCGTGGTTCGCGGGCGGCACAGTGAACTTTGCATCCGTTCAGGCGCAGGCTCACGTGCTGGCCCCAGGCGAGGCGTCCCTGGAAGATGGCACGCTCAACTACCTCTCGATTCCTGCCGTCGAAATCGGGCTGCGCCACCTGCAGGCGATCGGCATGGACATCATCGGGGAACGGGTGCGATGCCTGACGGGATGGATGCTCGAGAAGCTGCTGGCGATGCGACACGGCAACGGTCACCCGATGGTCCGCATCTATGGACCGGCGACAACCGATGCCCGCGGTGGAACCGTGACGCTGAACCTGTACGATCCCCAGGGACACTTGCTGGATTATCGCCGCCTGGAGGAATTGGCCGGCCAGGAAGGCATTTCGCTGCGCACCGGCTGCTTCTGCAATCCCGGTGCTGGAGAGGCGGCCGAGGGATTAACCGAGGAAGACATGCTGGCCGCCCTTACGCTGGGAACCGATGTGAATCTGTTCAGCTTTCTGAGACTGATGCAGGGCCGAGGCCATAAGAGCGCCGGCGCCATTCGTGCCTCGATCGGACTGGCGAGCAACTTTGCCGACGTGTGGCGCTTTGTGCGCTTTGTCGAAGGATTCCGCGATCAGACGCGGCTCACCATCGGAGACGTGAGCTTCGATATCGATTCGTGCCGCGTGATCCGTGATGGAAGTTAGGGCTATGTTCGAGCGTCGGCTTGTCGGCGCCGACACTTAGCTCTTCAGGGCAAATACGCAGCCCGATCCGCTCTTGAGATGGCAGGTGGGACGTGCTTCACGCCTTGCGGTGCTGACTGATCTCAAATCACGTCTTGCATACAGTGCAGGCGTAGGTATGGGTGTCCGGCGCGACGGTACCTCATTTACGTTTGTGCGCCCTTGATCTCATCTCGCTCCGCGGAACATTGCGTAGCTCCTCTTTGCAGTTCGCGCAGACCACCGGCAACTCATTCATGTGCTGGTGAAAAGGGCACTCCGGATTCGGCGCTAATCCCGGATACGCAATCCGCAATGCTTCCTGCTCTTCCCGCTCCTCGCGTCCGTCATTCGCGATTCACTCTTTGCGCTCGCAGATCGCGCCCGCATAAACTCCAGCCGTTGAACTTTGCTACGTTCTGATCGTCGCGATCTTCAAGCCACATTCAACTGGAATCATCCATGTCTGACACAGCAAATCACCTCCCGCTCATCGGAAAGAACGCACTTTCGTTGGAAGCAGAAACAACCCAGGGCAGAATCAGATTGCCCGGCGACGATAAAAGCAAGTGGGTGATCTTCTTCGGCAATCCGGCGAAATCGATTGATTCCAGAATCGCCGATGAATCTACGCCAGGCGACTGTAAAGCTCGGCCTGTCATAACGAGCGCGATCACGCTGCCTCACGAGAGGCGTGAGCGAGCTAAATCACTTTTTTACTGCTACTAACGGTTGACATCAAACTCCATCGTTGTGCCGATGTCTGCGCAGCGCTTCCGGCGTATCCTCGTCCCGTCGATTCTCCGACAAAACTTCTTAGCTTCAACCGAGGTCCGCTATGACACGAGAGTCGACCTGAGATCAGGTTCGGGGCTCGATTCGGGCTGACGGAGTAAATGTGACTGCAGGACAAATTCGAATCCTCGTTGTGGAAACACACTACGTGGTCCGCAAGGGGCTGGTGGGGCTCTTGGAGATGACCGCCGGTCTAAAGGTGGTGGGGGAAGCTGCCAATTGTGGAGAGGCTATTGAACAGTTTCACAAGAGCCACCCTGGTGTCACGCTGATCGACTTGCGCATTCCCGGGCGGCTGGGCGTGGAAGTCATTAAGCGCATTCGTCTGGAATCACCGATGGCCCGAATCATTGTCCTCACCACTTTTGAAGACGACGAGGACCTTCCTTGCGCCCTGGAAGCCGGCGCACAGACCTACTTGTTAAATGGAATGGCAGCGGACGAGTTGGTTGCGACCATCCGGGCAGTACATGCTGGCAGATTGCGAACTTTGACTCCCGTTGAACTTGCGTTGCGACTTCATAAGTCTCCTCGGGAAAGATCGCAGATCTGGAAAGTTCCCCACGTGCGATGAATTCTGAGGAGGATGTAAAACCTGGTACACCGTGCCCCTCAGTCCGACCCGCCGCTTGGTCGCAAGCGCAAGGGTGCCTGTTCCGCTCTTGTCCGACACTCTACCGGCGGGTTTGCAAAGGATAAGTTCATCGATGATCTCGATGGCTTCTTCCACCGAGATAGCTTTCAATTCACGCGAGTTCGCAGATGTCATGAGCGCACACTACCACTGTCGAATCGACTGTGCAGACCGGTCACACGGTGCGGTTCGCATTGCAGCAGGAACAAGCAGGTGGAGTCAGGTGCTATGGATTCGCGCGTTCAATTTCAGCCGGGAAAGTAATGGAACCAATGCGACCGGAGTTTTCGTCGACCACAATGATCCGCACGGTTCCGGAGTCCTGTTTGTTGTCGAGGTACTGGTCAAAGGGAATTCCATCACGCAGGACCTTCTGATAGGTGGCGGGCTTCAGATCGAGAGCCAGCGATTGCTCCTTCAGCACCGCACGCATTCCTGTGTCATCGCGCTGCACGAGAAAGATATCGAGCCTGCCGGTCCATCGATCGCCCTGCTGCGTCATGCTGATGTCGTTGGAGGCGATGTCGAGTGAGACTACGGCGCCGGCCGAAGCGGAGGCCCGGTGGGCGCTGAGAGCGATTTCAGTCGCGTCGAAAGGTTGCCAAAGCGCCTGCTTAAACCGATCCTTCAACGTGGATGGTTCTTTGGTGTAGAGATAACCCGCGCGATAGCGTAGCGTAATTCCACGTCGCGTGGGGACCTCGACGGTCAGCCGGTGATACTGGTCGTCCGGCTGAGTATCGGGCGCGAAGCTTAGAAGATAAGTGGCCTGACCTTCTTCGATCACGCTGTTGAGATTGGCGACCAAGTTACCCGACCGGTCGAACGATCGCCCGCCGGTGGCTTGCGCCATCTGCTGGATCGCGGCCTGAACGGGGCGGAGATCCTGCCGCAACTCGGCCCTGGCGCGCGCGCCGGGGAGGGGGGCGGCATCACCCAGAGACCCGTTTGGGTTCATGTTGGTGACCGACGGGTCCAGCTGAACGCTGTCGTTCTCCAGGCTCGCGTCGGTCGCCGCACTCTCAAGCTGCGAAGCATCGAGCGGGTAGAGACTCACATGAGCGTCGTTGAGCGCCTCCTGCGTGCGCATGGCGAAGCTGCCGATATTGTTGGGGCCCTTGTCGCTGCCGGCCGCCTGGTCGGTCCAATTCGCCAGCACGTTGTCGCTGGCGATCCAGACGAGATTCTTGTGACCGGGAATGGCGCCCATGTGCGCTGCCACCGCGACCACAACGGTCAGTGCCTCGCGAGTCGGATCACTGCCTTCTTTCATCAGCTTTGGATCGGAGGTCGTATCTGAACCTCCGCCCGGGATGTCCAGGACGGAGGCGATGTTCGCCGTTCCGCCCATGTTTCCGTTGACGTACTGCATGTCGGCGGCGGTTTGTACTGTGTCAAACTCCTGCCGATTGCGCATCTCCTCTTCCTGCGCGCGGGCGAGATCCTGGGCATTCGGCATCCACCCACGCAGCGCGGAACTCAGGGCGGCATGGTTCGTCGTTCCTTCTGCCATCACACGGAATCCGTAGCCGGCCCGAACGTAGAGGCCGACCGGTTCGGAAGAGGGAAGCCGGTCCAAAAAACTGAGGATCCGCTCGCGGGCACGGGTGAAATCGCCAAAGCTCAAGCTGGTCGCGTCGAGGAGGACAATGGTCGAGCTTTCCGGGGTGGATGTGCCTGCAGGTTGTGCGCTGCCCATCGCGTCGAGGCGATTGGAATACAGAACCGGCTGGGCCGCGGTTGCGGAGGTCAGCGGACCCGAAGATACGGTGCTTGCGTGGCTGAATGAACGGAGATTCTGTTTTCTGTCATTGTCGTAAACCACAAAATCTTCACGCGTGAGGTCTGTAATGGGCTGGCCCTTCCTGTCGTACGCCGTGACACCGATGTCGACGAGGCGGGTGCTGACATGCAGAGAAAATCCGGGCTCAGTGGATCGGGCAGCAGGGACCGCAGGTGTTTGCGGGAGATCCGCAGGTGCGGCAACGCTGATCTCAGGAGTGGAGGGCACAGCGGATGGTACTGTCGCGGGCGGAAGGGCGGTGCTCCTCGGCACGGCGGGGATGGCATCGTCCGTTCTTGCGACCGTGCCGGCAGTGGATGCTGCGGGCACAGGATTTTCGTTCGTGAGGGCCGCCTGCTCTCTTGGAGTTGCTGCGGACGATAGGTCAGGCGCGAATGCAGCATTTGCGGCTGCATCCGGGGTGGATGCAGGTTCGGAGCTGTTGGCGGTCAGGATGCGCGCTTCGGAGTGAAAGAGGTGATATTGGTCGAAGACGACTTCGTTCAGCATGGTTTGCAGCGGCGCATCCGCTGCGCTGTTGTCTTGAACCTCAATCTGAACCGCTCCTCTGGTGGTGGGAACGACCGCCCCGGACAAGGACTTTTTACGGTTCAACTGTACTGGAGCGACAGAGAGGGAAATGCTCTTGAGCGGACAGAAATACGCCCGTTTGCCCAGCTCAACGGGGCCGTACTCCACCATGAGATTTGCTTTGGTGATGGGATCGTCTTTGCTCAGGTCGGCGATGAGGGCCAGGCGGAGGATGGTTCCATCCGCCGGGTCAATCGTAATTTCGCCGTGATACGCGGGGAACTGCTGGAAGACACGACCGCTTATGCAGCAGAATTTGACCTGGTAATGCGACGCTCCCCTGGGCACCTCGAGGCGAAACACCGTCACCGGCTTGGCCGAGCCCTGCTCCCAGTGACTCCATGCCAGGCTGCCTCGCGGTATATCTCCGAAGACCGTGGAGAGGATCGGGCCGAATTCGCCGAAGGTGGTCAAGTCAGGCATTTCCGAAGCTGAAGTGCGCTGTTCTTCTTCTGCTGTCTGGACAATTTCCTGGCCATCACGATAGAGCACTGTCTGAGTAGACCGGCTGGTTGGATGCAGAGGCTGGGAAGGAACGAAGGTGCCGCTCGGTGCGCTAATACCTCCGCCCTGAAGTACGGCCGGGGTGTCTTCAAAGCGGATCGTATCGCGATCCGCAAAGAGGTTCGGAAGTCGATGGAGCGTTGTCTTGACGTAGTCGATGGCTCTCGCCATGATCTCGCGTTGCTGCTCGAGACTCGGCGCTGGCTGATTTGGGATTTCCGCCGGAGGAGGATCGAGAAATGTCGCCTGATCCGCGAGCGCCACGAGCGCGCGTCGGGAGTTGGGTCCGGGAAGCGCCCCTTCGAGAGCAGCGAGTTTCGCGGCGCTCAACCGCTCCGTGAGTTCCAGTCCGAATAGTCGCTCAGCAATTTTGGCGTCCGGTTTTCCGTGGCTGGAAACAACAACGCGGTTCAGTTGGTCGACGGTCACGCGCCCGGAAGCGAAGGCCGAAACTGTGAGCTGAATCACGAACCAGATAAGTATCGCCTTCTTCATACAAAATACAAACCTCTTGCAAGGTGCGGCATAAGTCTAGGCCCCGGTGACAGCGCCTGCAACCCATTCGGAAGAACCGATAGAGTATTCATTGAGCACAAAAGCCCGTTCTCGCCAAGCGACTTCCCAAGCAACCTTATTCGGCAAGATTCGGCAGGCTCCCAAGTCCGAGGGTCCGGACCTGGGGGCGCACAGATTCTCGTGTGGGCTCATGGGCCCCTTGCTGCTTTGTGAGGCTTTTTCGTAACACAGTAACGTATTTTCGTCTTGTTAATTACTTGTATTTATTTATGCGATGGATTCAGCGCATGAAATTCTCGTTAAGTGACTACGTAACACGGCCTTCTGGCGCGCTTTCACTCTAAGCCTAATGTTTTCTATTACTCACCAGACCTGAGACACAAAGATGCCCAAGAACTGCAAATCGTTTGGTCCGCTGGATGCTTGCCGCAGGCGCGGCGTCCGTAAATGCCGGTTGTAGGTTTCCAGAAACGACGCTAGACTTGAGCCGCGTTTCTCGGACCTTGGCGCTCTGGGGCCTGGATTCAAATCCAGCGCACCGGATCCTTCCATCAGCCAACTTCACTCGTGTCATAGAAAGCTGCCTAGCTCGAAGAAGGCAAGGAGCCGAGGCCCAACCAGGGCCGCACTCTGCACGGGGTGAATCAGCGCCTTTACGCTTTACCGGCTATGGATGGGGACCCCGATGTGGTGACGGCTGAGGGTGACGACCTGTTGCCGCCCGAGCGCCGGCACATGGACCGCGACGCGCTCGGTGCTGCAGCGGATCTCGTCCGGGGGACGGTGACCGCGAACCCGGGCCGCTTTACCTGCATTGTGCCGGGACACAGACATGGAGCCCGCTTGCGAGATATGCGGGTTAGCTGCAACCGCTCGTTGACCCGCAGCTCATGCAGCGGTAGCAACTGCCGTTGCGGACCATGATGGCGCCGCAAGTCGAGCAACTCGGCGCGTCGCCCATCTCGTACATCTCGCGCATGGCATCGGCCGCGTGATAGAGACCGCGGTCTTTCAGCTCGGGCATGTGCGCGGGGCCGGCCGCCGCAGCCCAGGCCTGTGCCTCCGGCGCAATCCCACCTCCCGCCGTCGGGCCGCTGCCGTGGCCGCTCACCTGGTTCAGCCGCTTCGCCACCTCTTCCGCCAGCTTGGCCAGATGGTGCTGCGACGTAACTGCGTCCTCTTCCGGTTCAGTTTCCGGAATCAGGCTGGGCGAGGCCGGAAGTTGCGGCGCCCGTCGAGCCAGGCCGGCAAACAGCGTCAACTGTTCCCCGGAGAGAAAGCGAAGATTGAGCCAGCGAAAGATATAGTCCATCAGGCTCTTGGCGTAGCCGATCTGTTCGTTTCCTGTCCAGCCCGACGGCTCGAAGCGCGTGTGGGCAAACTTCTCGCATAGCACCTTCAGTGGAACCCCATGTTGCAGGGCAATCGAAATCGAAGTGGCAAAGGCATCCATCAACCCTGAAACGGTCGATCCTTCCTTGGCCATCTTGATAAAGATCTCCCCCGGCTGCTGGTTTGGATAGAGGCCGACGGTGATGTAGCCCTCGTGCCCGGCGATCGAAAACTTGTGAGTGATCGAAGCGCGCTCTTCCTGCAGCCGGTGGCGCACGGCGCGAGGCGGCCCATTGGGGTCCTGTCCCTCTCTAGCCGTTTCGTTCGCGCTGCCAATCGCTGGCGAGGCAGTCAGCACCATGACAGCGGAAGCCTTGGCAACGTTCTCCAACGCAGTCTGGAAGGCGGTGGCGGCCGCGATTATCTGCTTCGCGCTCACCTCCAGTTTGTCGCCGGACCTGGCCTCCAGCGCCTTCAGGTCGGCCTCGGCTGCCGGTTGCGAGGCGGCCATTTGCACCAGAATGCGGCTGCCCGCGGCGTCCAGCGCCGAGGGCTCCTTCTTGGCATCCATGCTGGTATTCAGCGGCTGCGTTCCCTTGGAGCCGTCGCGGTAGATTGCCACGGCCTTGATGCCCTTCCGCCAGCTCTCCGCATACGCTTCGGCAACGTCGTCCACGCTGGCTTCGTGGGGCAGGTTCACGGTCTTCGAGATCGCCCCGGACAAAAACGGCTGCGCCGCCGCCATCATCTTGATGTGACCCATGTATTGAATTGAGCGCGTGCCCTTGGCCGGCTTGAAGCTGCAATCGAAAACCGCCAGGTGCTCCGGCTTGATCCCCGGCGCGCCTTCAATGGTGCCCGTAGCGTCGATGTAGCTGACGATCGCGTTCACCTCGTCGTTGTCGTAGCCCAGCTTGAACAGCGCCGCCGGCACCGTATTGTTCACGATCTTGATCATGCCGCCGCCCACCAGCTTCTTGTACTTCACAAGAGCCAGGTCGGGCTCAATGCCCGTCGTATCGCAGTCCATCATGAAGCCGATCGTCCCCGTGGGCGCCAGCACCGTGGTCTGCGAGTTGCGATACCCGTACTGCTCGCCGAACATCAGCGCCATATCCCAGCTCTCACGGCTGGCGTCGATCAGCGCGTCCAACTGCGGCACGTTGAAGGGCTCGCCGCTCTGCCGCGACTTGCCGATGTTGTTCACCTCGGCGCGGTGCATCCGGATCACGTCCAGAAACGGCTCGCGGTTTACATAGAAGCCGGGGCACGCGCCGCCCTGGCGCTCGACTGAAGCGGTCAGCGGAGTTGCCGACGCCAGCGGCGGGCAGTTGGCGGCAATCACCGCCGACTGCAGATAGGCCTGCCCGCACATGATCGCCGTCAGGCTGGCAGCCAGGTCGCGCCCCGCCGCCGAATCGTAGGGCAGCCCAAAGGCCATCAGCAGCGCCCCCAGGTTGGCGTAGCCCAGCCCCAGCGGACGGTAATCGTGCGAGTTCCGGGCGATCGCCTCGGTCGGATAACCGGAGTTATCCACCAGGATTTCCATGGCCGTTATGATCACCGAGATCGCGTGCCGGTAGGAGTCGATCTCGAAGACGCCCGCGGCGTTGACAAACTTCAGCAGGTTGAAGCTCGCCAGGTTGCAGGCCGAGTTGTCCAGGAACATGTACTCCGAGCACGGATTCGACGCGTTGATCCGCGCCGTGTTCTTGCTTGTGTGCCAGCGTGTTGATGGTCGTGTCGAACTGCATTCCGGGATCGCCGCAAAGCCATGTCGCCTCGGCAATCTTGTGCATGATGTCGCGCGCCTTGTAGGTGCCACCGGCTCATGATCCGTTCACCGTATAGGTGGTGAACTCGCCGTCGTTCTCATAGGCGCGCATGAACTCGTCGCTCACCCGCACCGAGTTGTTGGCGTTCTGGAAGAAAATAGACGAATAAGCCTCCGAATCCGGACCCGAACCGTCGTAGCCGGCCTTGATCAGCGTGAAGGCCTTGGCCTCTTCCTTGGCCTTGCACTCGATGAACTCCATGATGTCCGGGTGATCCACGTTCAGAATCACCATCTTGGCCGCGCGGCGCGTCTTGCCGCCCGACTTGATGACCCCGGCAAACGCGTCAAACCCGCGCATGAAGCTCAACGGGCCCCGAAGCCTGCCCGCCGCCCGACAACTGCTCCATCGAGCCCGCGGATCGATGACAGGTTGGTCCCCGTCCCCGATCCCCACTTGAACAGCATCCCCTCGGTCTTGGCCAAAGTCAGAATCGAGTCCAGCGAGTCGTCCACCGCGTTGATGAAGCAGGCCGAGCACTGCGGATTCCGGTAGCCCGTTGCCGAATACTTCACCCCGCCCGTCGCCGGGTCCCAGTGCCAGTTCTGTCCGTCCGATTCCGGCTCCAGACGGTCGCAGCCCACGTTGAACCAAACCGGCGAGTTAAACGCCGCCTTCTGCGTCAGCAGCATGTGCGCCAGTTCGTCGTGGAAGATGCGCGCATCGTCGATCGTGGCAAAGTAGCCGCCGGCCAGGCCCCAGTCCCGCACCGTGTCCACCACGCGTCCCACCAGTTGCCGCACCCCGGTCTCACGTTCCGGCGTGCCCAGTCTGACCGTGCAGGTACTTCGAGGCCACGATGTTCGTTGCCGTCATTGACCAGTCCGCCGGCACCTCCACGTCCTTCTGCTCGAAAATCGTGTTGCCCTTGGTGTCGGTAATCAAAGCGGTCCGCCGCTCCCATTGCACCTCGTCGTATGGCGATACGCCTTCCTTGGTAAAACGGCGAATAAAGGTTAAACCCTTCTGGGTGTAGGGGGTCTGGAAGGCAGCAGCAGAAGTCTGTAAATATGCCTCGTTCATGGGGTTCCTCTCGGTCGGCAAAATTGATGAAACCACCCCTCAATCCAGACGTAATGAAGCCTGAAAGTGGGCCCTGTTGCAACTTCTCAAACACACGGGAAACTGGGATTGGAAGATTCCGCTTAATCTCGTCTCTCAGCGGCATCCCGGCGGGTCGTCACGCCGGAGTATGGTTACAATCCGTTTACAGCCGCAGATGAAAAAATACCGCTCTCCATGGTACCTGTCAACAAGAAACCACAATATCTTGTATTTTGTTTACATTCCCCGCATCTGCCTTCTAAATACCGCCAGTTGCCTGTGGAAAGCTCAAAAGACCCTTGCGCCAGCGCGGACTCGAGCCTCCCAACTCTGCCCCAAATTTGATGCAACTGCAGCCTGTCCGGTCCTTGTCAACTCCAGACTCAAGCCTAGCCCCGGCCAAGTCTGCCCGCAAGACGCAGAAACGGTGCAGATTCCCAGTTCCCCTGTGCGAATTGTGGACATTCGGTGCGATTCAGGACCACTCGAAGAGTGCCGAGCCATTCATGACTCGAATTGCGGCTTGGCCGGCATCATCTGCTGGTGCAGAACGCGAACGATCAACAACGCATCCGGTTGGGAAAGGTAAAACACCACGTGCTTTCCATGCTCAAAGCGTCGAAGCCCGGGGTGAATGGAATCGCATCCTCGACCGAGCAAAGGGTTCTTTGCCAGTTGTTCAAAGCAGTCCCGAAGGCCTTGAGAGTATCGCCTTGTCTGGTCTTTCTCCCAGGTCTTCACGGTATACCGTACAAGCGACTTGAGGTCCGATTCAGCCAGTCTTGCTAAGCTGTACGCCGGCAATCTTCCTCACTGTGCCCCCTGCTGCGCCGTCTCCTCCGCTGCCAATTCGTCGATATACGCGTAGAGCCGCTCAAATACGCCCTCTTCGGCTACCCCGCTGGCGAGTCCCTCATCGATCGCCGCCCGCAGCGCCGCCAGCTTCTCCTCGTACTCCCGCTCTTCCTTTTCCAGAAGCCGCAAGGCAGTGCGCATCACTTCACTGGCGTTGGCGTAAAGGCCACCCTCCACCCTGGAAGCGACAAACTCATCCAGTTCCTTGGTCAGGCTGACATTGCGAGTCGGCATAGGGCGCCTCAGTTGCAGTATAGGAGTTTTGGCCAACTTTGCCAATACTGAGCCTGGCACACTGCCCTACAAAGCTGGCCCGCTACCCCACCTGCCCCATCCCAAAACACAAATGCGGTTTCATCTTCCGCCAGTCCAGCTACTTACGCGAATTGTGAGCCCGGTGCTACAGGAACAGACGCGCCATCACAAACGTGACGGCGCACAACAGCTTGATGAGCGGGCGCCACCAAATTGCGCAACGAAAAACGCCGCCCATTGCAACACGCGCAAGGGCGGCGTTCTCTTCCCATTTCGAACCCGGCAATCAGTTGCTTTCCTTGGTCTCAATCCTCATTCCATAGAACGATTTCCGCACGAAGAACACCGACACCAGGAAGAATGCGACTGCCAGCACGTGTGTGAGCAGCGGGTTGTTCGAACTGAGCGTCACGGCAAGCTCGACAGCAAGCAATCCGAACAAGGTCGTGAACTTGATCACCGGGTTCATGGCCACCGACGAGGTGTCTTTGAACGGATCGCCGACGGTGTCTCCGATCACGGTTGCGTCGTGCAGAGGCGTCCCTTTCTGTTTCAGGTCGACCTCTACGATCTTCTTCGCGTTGTCCCATGCGCCGCCGGCATTGGCCATGAAGATCGCCTGGTACAGGCCGAAGATCGCAATCGAGAACAGATAGCCGATAAACAAGAACGGCTCAATGAACGCGAACGCAAGCGTAGCGAAGAAGACGGCGAGAAAGATGTTGAACATTCCCTTCTGCGCGTACTTGGTGCAGATTTCCACCACCTTCTTGCTGTCGCTGACCGATGCCTTCTCCGCGCCTTCCAGTTTGATGTTCGCCTTGATGAACTCGACCGCGCGGTAAGCGCCGGTGGTGACCGCCTGCGTGGAAGCGCCTGTGAACCAGTAGATCACTGCCCCGCCGCAGATCAACCCCAGCATGAAGGGCGCGTGCAGCAGAGAGAGGTTCTGCTACGTCATGGGTCAGTCCGTGGGTCAGGGCCATGATGATCGAGAAGATCATCGTGGTTGCGCCCACCACGGCGGTGCCGATCAGCACCGGCTTGGCCGAAGCCTTGAAGGTGTTGCCGGCTCCATCGTTGGCTTCCAGCAGGTGCTTTGCGCGTTCGAACTTCACGTCGAAGTTGTAGTCCTTCTTCAACTCGGCTTCGATGCCGGGAACATTTTCGATCAGCGACAACTCGTAGACGGATTGAGCATTGTCGGTAACCGGCCCGTAGGAATCCACGGCAATCGTCACCGGACCCATGCCCAGGAAGCCGAAGGCGACCAGGCCAAACGCGAAGACGGCCGGAGCCAGCATCAGGCCCGCCATGGACGCGCCCAGTGCTGAAGTAATAGCCCAGGCTCATGAGCGCCACCATGCTGAGTCCCAGCCAGTAGGCCGAAAAATTGCCGGCCACGAATCCCGACAGGATCCCCAGGGAAGCTCCGCCTTCCTGCGCCGATTTGACGACTTCCTTCACGTGGGCCGAGTTGGTTGAAGTGAAGACCTTCACCAATTCGGGGATGATCGCGCCCGCCAGGGTTCCGCACGAGATGATTGAAGCCAGCTTCCACCAGAGCGTTCCGTCGCCGAGAGTGGGGATCATCAGGTACGTGACGATGAAGGTCAGGATGATGGAAACGATGGACGTGATCCATACCAGCGAGGTCAATGGCGCCTCAAAGTCCATTTCGTCGGAGTTGCGCGTATTTGGCGTGAGCGATTGCGCCATTGAGGAAGTACGCAGCCGAGCTGGAGACCAGCATGGCCACGCGCATCACGAAGATCCATACCAGCAGTTGCACCTGCGTCGTGGGATTGGGGACGGCCAGCAAAATGAATGTGATCAAGGCCACGCCGGTCACGCCGTAGGTTTCAAAGCCGTCGGCGCTCGGGCCCACCGAGTCGCCCGCGTTGTCGCCCGTGCAGTCTGCGATCACGCCCGGGTTGCGCGCATCGTCTTCCTTGATCTTGAATACGATCTTCATCAGGTCGGAGCCGATGTCGGCGATCTTGGTGAAGATGCCGCCGGCAATACGCAGGGCCGCGGCGCCCAGGCTTTCGCCGATCGCGAAGCCGATGAAGCATGGGCCCGCATAATCGGCTGGGATGAACAGAAGGATGACACAGCATGATGAGCAGCTCGACCGAGATCAGCACCATGCCGATGCTCATGCCGGCCTTCAGCGGAATCGCAAAGCATGGATACGGTTTGCCGCGCAATCCCGCGAATGCCGTCCGCGAGTTCGCAAATGTGTTCACGCGAATTCCGAACCACGCCACCCCGTAGCTGCCCGCGATGCCGACCAGCGAAAACACCAAAATGATGGGCAGCGTAACCGCAATCGATTTTCCCGGCACCGGCGCCAGACAGCCGAAGTACAGCGAGATAATGACCGCGATGAAAGCCCAGAGCAGAAGAATGAACTTGCCCTGCGTCACCAGATACGTTTTGCACGTCTCATAGATCAGTTCGGACATTTCGCGCATGGTGCGATGAACCGGCAGGTTCTTCAACTGCATATAGATCGCCAGGCCGAACAACAGGCCGCCGACGCAGAACAGCAATCCCCACATCAGAAGGGCATGTCCGTTCATGCCGAGAAAATTCACGGTCGTCAAATCCGGCAGCATCAGGTTGGCTTCGCCTCCGCCGCCCGCGTGTTCCGCCTGGGCTAGCGAATGTGGGGGCGAATGTGGGAAGCAGCAGGCCCAGCAGGGCCGCCACGGTTTTGTACCGGCGCTTCAGCAATGCTTCCGCGCCTTCCTTGATAGCGCTGGCGATCTTCTCCATCTCCACTGTTCCGATAGCGGAACCAATCGCCTGGCGTGCGAACAGAAAGGCCACAAAGAGCGAAAGCGCACTCACGCCCAGAAAGAAATACACCCAATACGTTACAGTCACAATTCCTCCCGACTCTAAGGTTTTGAAGCAGAATGACGGACGGCCCTGAAAAACGCGAGCCCTGAACCACAGGGGAATGCCACCGGAAGGCTATCATCCGTATTGGCCGCTGTCGAGTGACTGCAATCACAGCGTTCCAGAGCGGGTTCGCGGCCAGTTGCGCGTTCCATTACGGAACCGCGTAAGGCCACCTCAAAAGTCCAATGCCCCGTCATTCTGAGCCAAGCCGAGCGGAGTAGAATGACTTGCGTCTTGCTCTCCTGGCGAACGAACGGGATACCACAAATCCCCACTGCCCCCATTCCTGGGTAGCGGCAACATCGCCGGCGCTACTCCTCCCGATCGTCGAATTTGTCGTCGGGTAGCAGGATCTTCAGATTCTGCGCGTCGGGGTCGCGCACCCGGCCGCCTGGAAGTGGATGCAGCTTGAAGAGCACCAACCAGTTGCGAGCCGGATCGTCGAAGGCGTCGAAGCTGGCCACCTGCTCAAGAGAGTAATAGATGTGCAGAGCCTCGAGGGAGTCCGGGTCCGGAGGGTTCCAGGCAGCGTACCAGCCGGGCTGATAGGCGGCAAGTTTCGCGGGCAGGTCGGGAATTGAGGGAGTTGGGGATACGAAATCGTCGCAAAGCGTGGGCAGGTGACTCACCAGCGTGATCTGGTCGCCGCTGGTTGAGAGCAGCAGTCGCTTGCCGTTGGGGTGCGTATCTATATAGTGGGTGAGCTGCTCCGCCGCATTCACAAATGTGTACTCCGGGTGGAGGGCGTAGTTCACAGTCCTGGCGCCACCCGCGCCCGCTGCCAGCGCGGCAAGTCCAATCGCCACCCACCCCGCAATCCGCCCCGTGGGAAGGCCCGTTAAGGGCTCCGTATCCGTTTGACTTAACAGCGCCTCAACCCCTCGCGCAACCACGATGAAGCAAAAATACGCAACCACCATAAAGTAGCGCGGCTGAATATTGTTCTGGCATGCCATGAAAAGGATGTAGCCGGCCGCGGCCCAAACCGAGGCTCCAAAAGCCGGGTCCAGCCACAGCCCGCGCCCCCAGTCGCTCCACCAGGCCAGTGCCGCGCCCGACACCAGCAACGCCGCCAGCGGAAACAGAATGTGATCCACCCACAGTCCGCCGTGGAACGACCACCAGACGCTGTACAACGGCCAGCAGAGCTCCTTCGGCTTCAGGTACGTATTCACAGTGAACAAGTAGGTGTAGTCGCCAAGCAGGCCTAGCCGGGCCACCACCCCCATCCACAGCCCATAGGTGAGCGCAGACACACCCAGCGCGGCCGGCGCGCAGCGCAGCGCCAACCTGCGCCTGTGCCTGAGCGGTAGCAGAAACGCCCACCCCAGGGCCGGCAACAGAAAAATCGCTGTGGTTTTGGTAAGCATCATCAGCGTAAACAGCATGCCAATCCAGATCGATGCGCTCACCGGACGGCGCATCCGCGGCAGCCGCACCGCCAGGTTCATGGCGCCCAGCGTAAACGCCGTCAGCAGCGGCTCCAGAATGGCCAGCCTGCTGAAGCAGTAAAGAAACGGACTGGTCGCCATCAGCGTCACTGCCAGCAGCCCCGCCCAGCGCGGCCCGCGCGCCCTTAGCAGCAGGTAGCTCAACAGCAGGTTGGCAATGAAAAAGGCGATCGCCAGTCCCCGCGCGGCCTCCAGCGTCACCCCGGTCAGGAAAAACAGCAGCCACTCCAGAAACGGCAGCACCGGAAGCGCAACCGCGGGATTGAAGTCCCCCGCCAGATACCAGTTGCCGAAAAGGTGGGCGCGAATTGCCGCGTTCGCCCACCAGCCCTCATCCGTATACTTGGCCCAGTCGAATATCCACTCCGAGTGGTTCGGAAAGTCGGCGCTCAGATGCACTGCATGCAACACCGCGAAGACTGCAATAAGAACCAGCCAGCCTCCGTAGCACCAGCGTCTGAATGGATTTGACTTGATCGTCAATGGCCGCAACTCCGCGAACAGAGACCCTGCATGAGGCCATGGTCAACCTCTCTCCCAGGATTCTGATAACTGGCAAAGCTGGGATGATCTGCGCCTCGGCGGGAATGCATCGAGTATACCGTGTGCAAATCTCAAAGCCTCTGATTGCAACCCGCCGGCAAAACCCTCCAGCCCTCGTTCATGTTTTTCTGAGCAGCGCCGATGAAACCACTGTCGGCCCGCTCCATCCTCCTGGGGCCACGGAGGCGAGGCACGTTGAGATCGATGCAAAACGCCGCTCAATTCCAGCCCCAGCCTCCCGCTTCAGGGCTCTCTCTTGTTGAAGCCGACTCCCCGCCCGTTATCCAGATCGTGGGCATCAGCGCGGCCTGGCGCAAATTGCTGATGCAGGCTGAAATGGCCGCGCCCCATTTGCAGGTGGCCGCTATCGAAGGTGAACATGGAACCGGCAAGCACACGCTGGCCCGCTATCTTTTCGCCCGCTCGCCCCTGGCCGGATCCGCGTTTCAGCGCCGCGACGCGCGCGAATGGCTGGCCACCGACGCCGATCCCGCCACCCTCGCCGGTTTCACCTATCTCGACCGCGTAGATCTGCTCGCTCCTCCCGGCCAGGGGTTGCTGCTGGGCGTGCTCCGCGCGCTCCAGGACCGTCCGCCGGGGCGCGCTGTCCTGCTCGCCTCCTCACAGACCTCTCTGCGCCAGATGGCCGGTCAGGGATTGTTGTTACCTGACCTGGCCTTTCGACTTACGGCCATTCGGTTCGCGATTCCGCCGCTGCGGATGCGGCGGGAAGACATTACGCCGCTGGCCCAGTCTCTGCTCGACCGGATCTGCGCGCGCTACCAGCAACGGCCGGTGCTGCTCGGACCCGGCGCCTTGGCCCGGCTGCTGCAGCACAACTGGCCGGGCAACGTTCGGGAGCTGGCCAGCGTGCTTGAAACCGCCCTGCTCGAAGCCGACAACGGCGTCATTCTCGCCGGCAATCTGGCCTTGCCATCCGAGCCGGAGACCCAATCGAATCAGCAACCTGCGGGCCGCCCCGACAGCCTCTCCCTGGACTCCGTCATTCGCCATCATGTGCAGTACGTGCTGGACCTCAATCGCGGCAACAAGCTGCGCGCCGCCCGCCAACTCTCCATCAGTCGCTCCACCCTCTACCGCATCCTGGGCAACGAATCCCTGCTCGACCACTGACCCGCGAACACCGACCCTGCGCTCGGATTGGATGTTTGGGCAGGTCTCGGCCAGCCCTGCGGGACGGGGTCCGCTGCGCCGGATGAACCGCTCAGACCCCTCCAGCGGAAGAAGCAAGGGCCTTCCGGCGGAGGGAGCAGGACCCTTCAGGCCCCTGAATAAAAGCCTGCGATAAAGGAGATGGCTTTAGCCACGGGCCTTCCGGCGGAGGGAGCAGGACCCTTCAGGCCCCTGAATAAAAGCCTGCGATAAAGGAGATGGCTTTAGCCACGGGCCTTCCGGCGGAGGGAGCAGGACCCTTCAGGCCCCTGAATAAAAGCCTGCGATAAAGGAGATGGCTTTAGCCACGGGCCTTCCGGCGGAGGGAGCAGGGGCCTTCAGGCCCATGAATGAAAGCTTGCGATAAAGGAGATGGCTTTAGCCACGGGCCTTTCGGCGGAGGGAGCAGGACCCTTCAGGCCCCTGAAAGTCGGCGTGCAATAAAACTGGCTTTAGCCACGGGCCCTTCGTCAGAACTGAAAAGACTGCAATGAAAAGGCCCGCGCCTGAAGGCCCCGCATTTGAGCCGCCGCGTTCAGGGGCCATCCGGGCATGCGGAAAGAACGCTTCCCACATGCCGACCTATCGTCACGGATCGCAAGCCCAGCTTCAAGGTGCGTATGATTGACAGCGGATTTCGAAACCGTCGAGGTGCTGCCATGCATGAGGTTTCCCTTGTCCGCCTGTACACTTTGCGCATTTGCTATTTAATCCTCGCCGCCGGCCTTGGGCTGTACATATGGCCGGCCGTCATCCACCATACCCCGGATTTAGCTCTCGCGCATGGCATTCAATGCTCTTTACTCGCGGGTCTCGGCCTCGCGGCTGTGCTCGGAATACGCTATCCCGTGCAGATGCTCCCATTGCTGCTCTTCGAGATTATCTGGAAGGCGATCTACCTTCTTGCGTTCGCTCTACCCTTGTGGTCCGCTCGCCAGGTCACCGCAGCAGCTGCTCAGGATATCCAGGCCTGTCTCATGGTCGTCATTTTCATTCCGCTCATCCCGTGGCGCTACGTCGCAAGACACTACATCATGCAGCCCGGTAACCGTTGGAAACCTGATTGAATCTCTTGGGGAGGAATAGCCCGCTGATCCCCTACGCCGTCAGGGAATCTCCAGGCGGGCATCAATAAAGCCGTTGCCGTGATCGGCCCTGACAAAACACCCTAGCGCCAGGCCATCCTGTCGTCCTGAATACGTCTGACAGATTCCATGACACTTGCCGGCTCCCCGGGACAGATTGTCCTCAGAATGACCTTGCGATCTGAGATGGCCTGGGCGCCGATTCCATCTCCTTCGGGCGAGCCTTCCGCTTATGAGCAGGACGCTGATCCGACGTCATTATTTGAAAAAAAGCATTGGCTGCTGGCCGGTGGCGTCGACTGGTTTCAGCTCGAGATAAGCGTGGAAGGCGGGGTGAATTTGGTATCGCTTTTTGCCGACGGCTTTTGAGGTTTTCTTGGCAAGTACCGTGAGCTTTGCCTTCTCCTCCTGATCGTAGGCGAAGACGAAATGCCCGGGCGACGTCTCATAGGACAAGAACGTGAGTTCTTGTAGAAGGCCGACCACGTAGTCAAGGTTTGTGATTCCGAATCCACTCTCCTCAAGTGCGTCTCTGATGTCGTCATCAGTCAGAACGCTTTGTCCGCCCATTAGCTGAACCATGAAGTCCTGCAATTGGCGGAATTGGGGTGTTCCTTCCGCCATAAGAGACGCAAATACAAAACTTGAATACTGCTCGAGTCCCGAAAGGATGTCCTTCTCTAGGATCTTTCTATGACCGCGATTTACCGCGTGTTGAAGGCTCGCCCTGATGAGATAGATGAGATCGCGCGGACGTGGGAACACTGAAGATATCAAGAAGTCTTTTGTTGGAATGCCGCAAACTTGATCCACAAAATACTTTTCCCATACCTCGGCATTATCAAGGATTCCCCGGTCAGAGGTCGTAATTCGCTTCTCGATTACTCGCCCGAGCAGTTCCGGGTCGTTCCATTCGATCTTGCGGATTGGGAGCTTATCAGATTCCCGCGCGTGGGCAAGTGCCGCTGCGTAGATATCATTACGAATGAAGATGGTCATCGTTACGTTGAGAGGGTGCTTGCGCAGAGAAGACTTTTTCAATTCCTCCGCGACACGTGGGCCGACGCTCAGAAGAGCCAGTAGCAACTCGCTCGTAAGCTCTACATCTGATCTGTGGGTCCAATTCTTATCTAGGTTGTCAACCAAGAGTGCAACTGCGTGCGCCTTTTCAAGGCAAGCCGAGATCAGGTCTCGAAGTTGGCTCAGCAAAACCTTGTGGACGCTTTCACTTATTCTAGCTTTGATCTCGGACGAGCTTTCAGAATTTGGATCTACCCTCGACAGTTTGGTCACTAGGGCATCTAGGCGTATCGAAAACTCGGGCAAGATCATGTCTTCATTTTTCGCCACGAAGGCAATCAGGGCTTCTTCCGCATTCGTTCGCCCCAAGTATTCCGGTTTTGAGGTGATCGCTTCATAGACACTTTTCGCAAGCTCTGTGTATATCAATGCCTTCCAAAAGCTTTCAATCAGAAATCCTTTTTCTGAAACTGTCATCTGCTGCCTCAGGATCGACAGCAGTCCTTCCAACTCGTAGTCAACAGGCCTGACTACACATATATGGTTTCGCGGGTCGGAGTGAAGCTGGTCAGCGACCTTCAAAAGGGTTGCTGTTTTCCCTACACCTCTTCTTCCGACGAAGATTGAGTACTGCCCATTGAGAGCGTCTGCGTATGCGGATGTGGGGATAAAGTACTCAAACAGTTCTTCTGCCTCATACTCTGCAATCGGATCACCGATGTTCAATTGAACAAGGCCGCCATGGGCAGCTATGGCTTCATTCTGGAGGGTCTTCCGCTCGACGTCATGCTTTTCAGCTTCCAAAAGCCCCGACAGCCAGTCCTGATAGAACACTTCTGCTTGCTTGGCGTCCTCATGAACTCGCAGCAGGTCGTGATAGTCGATTGGGGAATGATATGGCTTGTGGGCGAGCATCAATAAGGGCTTCTGAAGGCCAAACGCAAGGCCTGCCACAAACGCGCTTTTTGCGTTGGAAATTCGAACGTCTTCGTAATCATCAGATAGAAAATGGCAGATCACGCCTCTCGCGGCCCTGATGTTCATGACATACCACTCCAGGGGTTGAACGCCGATCTCAATCGGATCATCAATAGTTGAGGGAATTGGTGCTCCAGCCACCCGTCTCGTGATCCTCGAAACTGCTTCGGTCGGCAACTCTGGCTTAATATAGAGGAGTGAACTAATTTGCGTGGTCACGGTGGCGGATTTTGCCAGGTCCGCCAGAAGAGTTTGGTTCAGTTTTGTGTATGGCTCATCATTATAGAATCGCGTGACTATGTCTCGGCTATTCGTATACGGAGAATAGCCGATCGTCGTGAGAAGTTGGAACCGATCAAACAGAACCCTTGCATTGGCCACCTTTGGGTTGAATATCAGCCATATCCGCTTTGGGAGCATGTCCCGCGCGTAGTTGAAAGTGGCGGGCGGCAGTGATTTCCTGCACCAACAACATGAATTCCAACTTCGCCAGCATCTGGAGCGTCGGTCGGCATCCGGAAAAAGGCGCATTCGTCGAGAGTGAAACAGGGCGGCGGTATAATTGGCGTCATGGAATACCCCGATGGATGGTCTTTTGTCTGCAAGCTCTGCGGCAAGAAGCATGAAGTGCCGGAGGAAATAGCGCCGTACTGGAAGGATGCCGGGACACTCACTCGAATACCTTCCGGGAAAGTGACGCTTGGATGTTCGGAAAATCCGGGAACGGCGCAATACTCATTTTCCGACTTCACCGCTTTTAAGGTTGCCTAGCCGCATTTCAACAACGCCGCAAATCCTCGCCAGAGGATTCTCGGCGCGGGTTCCCACTATACTTTCAGAATGGCGTTTTGGCTGGAAGTGGCGGCGGGCTTTCTCAGTAATATCGCTGCGGGCGTCCTGTTGGTTGCATTTTACGTGGCCATTCAGTGGTTCTTGCAGATAACGGATATTACCATCGGCTACAACTGGCGATTTGACGGCACGCCAGATAATCCCGGAAATCTGCGGCCAAATTTCGATATACGGAACCTCTCTCGATCACGAACCTACGTGCTTTCAAACATTGCCTATCTGAGAGATAAACGTCCTGTAGCGTCGTTTGACAACAAATCTGTTTGGGGCGTGGAACTGAAGCCGGGAAGTATCGAATTCAGGGAAGCCGCCCCGGTCGCAAGTTTTACATCACTCGATGAGTGCATGAAAACCGAAGTGCATGTGCGTCTACAGGGTAAACGCCTGTTCTGGTTGCAAGGGGTGGGACCGGGTCAAATACGCCTTGGACGACTTCAACGTATGGCGTTCTGGCTGCGAGATAAGTTTGAAAAAGCAGCCTTCCCTTTGGAATAAGCTGCGGCACGAAGTACCAACACAAAGGACCGCCTCAATGGGTCTATTACGGCGTACCTCAGCACTTGTTCTTCTGACCATTGGCTTTGCGGATGCGGATAGCGCGAGAATGATGCGGAATGGTGAGGCAGTGTGAAAGATGATGAAGAAAGCAATAGAGGCGTTTCAGAACGGGCTCGACTTTCTCTGCGACGAGAAATGGTTCCGGCTCTACGGGAACTGCCTTTGCATATTGGCTCTGTTCGTCGCCAAGTATGGCGCTGGCTTCACCTGGCGTCAGGTCTTGTTCGGCTTGCTAGTCGTCGGGATTTGGAATTCAGGCTCAGATTTGCTGCAACGCGCTGAGAAGAAGCCAAACTTTCAGCGGGTTCAATTCAGGATTGGTTTAACTCATCTCGGCCAAGCACTCGTTGACGCGGGAATCTATAACGAGGATGAGGTAAAGCAAAACAGCGGGGCGCTTTGGGATTGCGTCGGGCGGTGCAACTGCTACAGCATCACATTCACTTGGCTGGAACAAAAGTTATTTTTCTTGAATGAGTCCAGTCGTTTTTCGGAATTCGCAGAGCTTTCCATCAGCCTCAAACCCTTCGGAGATCGTGCCTTAAAGATTGACTCAGACTTCTGGTATGACCGCATCGAATTGCGCGGCAAAGACGAGTACGAATTAGTTCTAATCAAATCTGAGAATCAACGAGGAAAATGGCGGGGAAAACTGCCTGACGATGAAGGACCTTCCATTACCCTCATTAAACTCCCCTGGGAACTATTCCGCATTATGCAAGAGCCTCTCAAGGGCCATGGTTCGTATTCCAAGAGGTTGACGGAGTACAAAAAACAGCAGGACGAGATATTGGAGCGTGTCGGACTGAAATGTGATGAAATGTCTGAGGTTTGGAACTATCAAGGAAAGTATGCAAGCCTTAACTGGGAGACGTTTTAGAGTTAAAGGCATTAAGGTAAGCAGGGGCGAATGGTGCGCCCTAAACATCACCAAGGCAAAAGTGGCAATTCAACATTGTGTAATCCTGAGTACCTTATAAGCCCTGGAGAGCGCAACGCTTGTCTCAGCGAAAACCTTTTGAGCAGAATCTCCAAAGAATCCGATTCGATCCGTTCATCCAATAAGCCGATCAGCGACAGGTGATATTCCAACAGATTATAGGTCAAATCCGCCGCGCAGTCTCCCAAGAATGTTCCAACGTCGGCTATATCGTCAATTCGACGAATAAATCCGAGGACCACCATAGCTGATAAATCCGGGATGTGTTCTTTATCCGCCGTGTCATCAACTGCGCTCAAGTTAAAATCTAGCTTTCGCTCAAGTCCTGCGAGGACGTTCTTGATGCTCTTAGCCATTGTGACCTGACGGATGCCATGCGTTTCCGCCAGAATTACCTCACCAACACTGGGGGTTTTTCTGGTAGTGGTCCTCAGCTCCCCAAATCCTTCTTCTCCAAGCGTCTGCTTGAGTACGTCAATGGTTTGACCCGCTGCGCCCTTGAAGATTTGTAACGCTGAATCCTCGGCAGATTTAGGCTTCCAACTACAACCCTGGCTGACACGTTGTGCGTCTACCACCTGAACCGGCGTCAACTCTTGGGTCACTGTTGCCTTGTAACGGATCGCATTGGTATTGCCCGCCTTGGCCGCAAGATCGAACCAGAAGAAAGCCTCGAAGGCATCCTTCGTAACCCCGATGCCGTTCATATATCTGGTGGCAAGGTTGAGTTGGGCATCGATGTCCCCTTGCTCCGCTGCGAGGCTAACCCACCATGCGGCCAAAAGCTCATCTTGTTTGACTCCCAGCCCGCTATGGAAACAACTGGAGAGGTTGATTTGTGCGTCCGCAGATCCACGTTGGGCAGCTAGCCGATACCAGCGTAGGGCCTCTGAGATGTTCTGTGAGACTCCTTTGCCGCCTTCATACATCACCCCAAGGTTGAATTGGGCATCTGGAACGCCCTCTTCCGCCGCCGATCGAATCCACCGCGCAGCCTCATCAAGGTTCACGGCAACGCCTTCACCATTGTGGTACATACGCCCAAGCATGGCTTGCGCACTCGCATTACCTTGGCTTGCCAGGACGCGGAACTCCGTGAATGCTCTTGCGTGGTCGCCAGCGTCGTAAGCTTCAAGTCCCGCCGACAGCGCTTTGTTAGCCAGACTCGGCGACCAGCGTGAAAGAAAACCCGCAACTGACTGCATTGGTCTCACATCTCCCCCATGGTCCAAACGGCTAGCCGCACACGTTGACTTTCATGAGCAAAATTGTATCGCGTTCGGGTATATCGTCGTCCTGGACGCCTGCAATCGTGTTTGACGGCCCGTAGGCGAGCCAAGGAAAACTACGCTGGATCGGGGCGGCTACTTTGAAATGGAGTGCCTCCTGCTCATCTTCCCTTAGGAGTCCATCTGAACCGACGCCGATGATTGGGGTCGCGTTCTGCAACTGGGATTTCCTCAATGGTGAATGATCCGCTGAAGTGTGACGCGATGAAGACCGGAAGTATGTCCGCCATTGTTCTCCATACCGTCTCAAATAAGAACTCTGCCGTTTCAGGTTTGTAGTATTCCGTGAATTTCTCCGGGGAAGCCCCTCGATGTTCAACGAAGTTGCGGAAGGCTGCCAGCCCGTTCTGCCAATTCACCTTTTGCGAAAGCAAAAGGTCGAGGACGTTGGTTCGAGATGGATGGGCCGCGCGGAATGCGGTTACGCCCTTTTTGAAATCAGGCGGCTTTTGAAACAGAAACCCGATGTCATAGCCGAGTAACTTCGTTGCCTTCGGCATAAGCGCTTTGTAGGCTCGCCACAACTCTCCTGCGAAACCCTCGAATTGCTGCCGCCGATTGAGTACTGGAATCTGTTGCCCGGTCGAGCACCTTATCTCTCTTAACCGCACGTAAGCGGGCAGCAAGCCCTCAATCAACAACACCATGAGCGCATCTTTGACATCTTGTCGTTCCGGATCAAAAATGGAAGTTGCGCCCATCAATTCCATGAATTCGTCAGCAAATTGTCGTACAAATTCATCATTGGTCCCGACATCGGAGAACACTTCTTTCGGCCATTCGTTTGGCTCTTTACCATTGTCGTGGGTAACAACGTGACCTTGCCCTCAGAATGCGTATCTCTTAACCGGCCGGGTTTGGGGGAAGTTTAATCATCCCCGTCGTAGTCGTGGCGGTGGAAATGTGGGAATCGGCTTCATCGATTTCCAAGGTTTGTGGGAAGGGCGGGAAACAGCACCATCGTTTTCCGGGCTTTCCACAAACCGTCATTTCCACGGCCTGTCTCGATCACCTCGAACTCTCAGGCGGCGATCTTCACCGTAGCATCCATCCAGTCTTGCTCGAATTGCATCGGGCTAATGTAGTTCAGCGTCGAGTGCATTCGTGTTCGGTTATACCAGAGCAGCCAAGCGATGGTTTCATCCTTGGCCTCGCGGATGGTTTCAAAACGCTGGCCATGCAGTCGTTCCACCTTCAGCGAACCAAACAACGTCTCCGAACAGGCGTTGTCCCAGCAGTTGCTCTTGCGGCTCATCGATGGCCTAATGCCATGTTCTTTGAGTACCTCACTGAAGTCCTCGCTGGCGTATTGGCTGCCGCGATCGCTATGAAAGATCAGTTCTGCATTCTTGCCTGGATTGCGCTTGAACCAGGCCATCTCCAGAGCATCGATCACCAGGTTGCGCTGCATGTCGGGCCGCATCGACCAGCCCACCACTTTGCGGCTGAACAGATCGATCACTACAGCCAGAAACAGCCAGCCTTCCTCGGTCGCGATATAGGTCAGATCACCGACCCAAGCCTGGTTGGGCGCGGCTACAGTGAACTTGCGATCAAGCAGGTTGGGCGCAATCGGAAGACCGTGCTTGCTGTCGGTGGTGGCCACGCGGAAACGCCGCTTGCCACGGGCCTGGATGCCGTGTTTCTGCATCAGTCGTTGTACCCGCAGCTTGCCCACGCGAATGCCTTGCGCCCGCAGTTGCCGCCAGATGCGCGGCCACCCATACGCACCCCGATTTTCCGCATAGACGGCGCTGATGTGAACCAAAAGTGCTTCATCGCTCAGATGGCGGCGCTGGGCAATATCCACGCGACGTGCCAAGTGTTCATGGTAGCCAGAGACGCTCACCAGCAGAACCCGGCACTGCACACAGATCGGCCAGACCAGCTTGTGGCGTTGAATAAAGGCGTACTTCATTTCTGGCACTTCGCAAAGTACGCCGTCGCTTTTCCCAGGATGTCGCGCTCCATCGTCACACGCGCCAGTTCCGCACGCAGACGGCTGTTCTCCATCTGCTCAGCGCTAACCAACGGCTTGCTGCTGGCACCCTTCAAGGTTCCAGCTCGATGCTCCCTGACCCAGTTGCCCAAAGTTTGTTCAACCACTCCCAAGCTGCGTGCTGCCGCTGCTTGGCTCTGGCCCGACTCAACAAGCCGCGCCGCCTCTTGCTTGAATTCAAGCGTGTACCTGCCCCGCTTCCCATTCCTCATCTTCGCTACCCTTTCGCATTAGAACAGCTTGCTAAGGAGTACGTTTTGCGGGGGCAAGGTCAACGATGCTCGATTCCGTAAGAATCGCCAACGACTTGCCGTATTGAACCATCCCGGTGATTCTTCCCGTCATAGTCCGCCCCGGTTACTGCCACAAGGATACGCGGTTATTTTGCTACTTCGAGAGTAGGCTTTTCCACTCGCGCACGGCACGGAGGTCTTTCGCTCCCAGATCGGTATCGACATGGATCAGCACATGGTCGGCGGTCTGTCCCTGGTTGGAATGACTCGTAACCGCGTACCCGCCTTGCCGTAGCCTGTGACGGCCGCCGCGAATCCCCTTCGGCAGGCTCAGGGCAGGTTTTCGACTCCGCTACGCTCCGCTCAAGATGACAGCAAGGAACGATAAAAGACCGTAGGTATTGATATTCCATCTCGGGCACGATGGGACTGCAACCCCAGCGACGAAGACCTGTCGCTTCACCTCAACGAGCCGCGCGACCCGGCCCCGACCCGGCCCAGAGGGCGCCCCGGTACCCCGGCACCCCGATAGGGCGCCCGGCTATTCCCCAGTCCCCCAGTCACTCAGTCCCTTAGTCCCTACGTCCCTCAGTCCCTTAGTCCCTTAGTCCCTTAGTCCCTGTTCCTATGCACCGTCTACTGTGCACTTTTTCCCCGTCCACTGTCACGAAAACCTCAGAAAACCTCCGTAAACCTCCCGAAAACCCCCAATTAACCTCAATAAACCCCCCTTTTCGAGGTTTTCAGGTGAGTTCTCAGCAACCCTTTCCTCTGAAAGGTAAAATTCTCGGCAGCCAAGCCGCTTGTTTCGCAACCCTGTAGAGTTAAGGCCTCAAAAAAGCACAACCACCTAGGCGAACCTTTTGCCCTGTTTCGCAACCCTGTAAGCCAACCGTTAACGTTTACGTCGCTGCTTGAAAGCAACCATTTCGAGTCCCGTTCTCTAAAAATACCGCTTCAGCTTGAGGATCTGCGACTCGAATCCGTACCACAGCACCGTCGCCACCGCCGTGGCTGCCACCAGCCGAAACCCTACCACCGCCAGGTTGCCCGCCGTACCGTAAGCATCCATGCGCAAATCGAACCACCCAAAGTAGATAAACACCGAGATGTGGGTCATATAAAGCCCATAGCTGATGCGCCCATAAAACTTGAGCGGACCCCGGCGAAGCGCGGCGTTCACCGGGTTGCGCGCTCCAGTCGAAGCGATCAACGCCAGCACCACTCCGGCAAACCCCACTGCCAGCGCGGAATCCAGAAATGCAGTCCCGCCCGCAATGGTGGCGGCGGCCCAGAAGCCGGCTGCAAAACCGCCCAGACCCATCCACAGCCAGGTACGGCGGCTCAGCGGCAGAGTATGCAGCCCCAATGCCAGCAGGCTGCCCCAGGCTATGCCGTCAAGGTGAATGAGTGTATGCGTCGGCGTCAGCCAGGAGTGTTGACCGTGGCGTAGCCAGGGCGAAGCCGCCAGCGCGCTTACCAGCACCGCGGCCAGCATCCAGGGCTTGCGCAGATAGCGCACCACCGGCGCCCATAGAAAGTAGTACTGCTCCTCGATGGCCAGCGCCCAGGTGGGACCGATGGCCGGGGGCAGCGTCAGATGAAAAAGATTCTGCACCAGGAAGAGGTACGCCAGCCAAGGTGCGGTCTTGATTGCCTCCATCACGCCGGGACCGACGAACCACGGCGCGTTCAGGTAAACCACCGCCAGCAGCAACAGGTACACCGGCCAGATGCGCAGCGCCCTGCGCGCATGGAAGTTGTGAAAGTAATGCGGCTTGTCCCGCGTTCCCAGCAGAATGGATGTGATCAGGAATCCGGAGAGAGCAAAGAACAGAATCACCCCCGCCCATCCCCAAATCGAGACGTAATAAATCCACGTGCCCTCAAGCCGCGGGTTGCAGTGGTAGAGCACCACCCACAGAATCGCCAGGCCGCGCAGCCCGTCGAGCTCCGGCAGGTAAGAGGGCAGCCAGTTTGGGCGCTGGATCGGCAAGACAGCAGGTTAGCAGGTCAGCGCTCCAGCGAAAAGCCGCCGCAGAGCTTTGTAGACCATGTTTCAGAATCCGCCTTGGTCAGGGTATTTCTGACGGGTGCCCCAGAGCCTGCCCTGAGAGGCTGTGACTTTTTCGATGCTCTCTGGAATATGGAGCAGGTTTTCCAGATGGATGCAGTTTATAAGCAAGACATGAGCGAATTCTGTGGTGAGCAGACCCATTCAGCAGTGCGTTTGCGGAGGCCGGAGCGTCGTCAGGTGGCGATGTTGATCCATTGCCCAGACGATCTGGTGAGTGCGAACCATCCTGTGCGCATGGTGATGGCGGTGGTGGAGAAGTTTGACCTGGAGCGGTTCCACGCGCCCATCAAGGCTCGCCAAGGGCAGGCCGGCCGGGACGCGACCGACCCTCAGCTTCTGGTGGCATTGTGGCTGTACGCGTGCATACGCGGCATCGGCTCGGCGCGGGAGCTTGCGCGGCGATGTGAGGACAGTGCGGCTTTTCGCTGGTTGTGCGGTGGGGTGGGAGTGAATCACCGCCTGCTGTCGGATTTCCGCACCGATCACGGCGCGGCTCTGGACGAGCTTTTCACGCAGGTGATCGCGTCTCTGGTGGACAAGGAAGTGGTGCGGGTAAGCCGCGTCAGCCAGGACGGAGTGCGGGTTCGGGTGAGCGCGGGGGCAAGCAGTTTTCGCCGTGAAGAGCGGCTCGAGAAGCTGCTTGAAGAAGCTCGCCGTCACGTGGACGAGTTGCGGCGGCAAGTGGACTCCCCGGAGCATGCGGCGCTTTCGGCGCGGCAGCGTGGAGCGCGTAAACGGGCCGCGGCCGAGAGGCAGCGGCGGCTTGAGGAGGCCATTGCGCAGTTGCCGGAACTGAAGCAGAAACAGGCCGAAGCGGCGCGTCGTGCGGGCAGGGGCAAGCGCGGCCAGCAGATCCGGGCGCGTCAGCCGCGGGTCAGCACCACCGATGCCGAAGCGCGGGTCATGAAGATGCCCAACGGCGGCTTCAACCCGGCGCTGAACGTGCAGTTGGCAACCGATACGGAAAGCCGCGCCATCGTGGGCGTGGAGGTCAGTAACGAAGGCAGCGACAGCGCCGGGCTGAGCGAGCCGATGCGGCGCCAGGTCGAGCAGCGAACCGGCGGCAAAGTCCGGCAGCAGTTGATTGACGGCGGTTACATCCGCACACAGGACATCGAGCAGGCGCAGGCCCATGGAGTGGAACTGTTCGTGCCGCCCAAACCCGCCAGGCAGGCTCGGAATCAGGACCGCGAACTGGAACCCAAACGCGGAGACACAGAAGCAGTACTGGCCTGGAAGCAGCGCATGTCCAGCGAGGAAGGAAAACAAATCTACAAAGAGCGGGCCTCGACCAGCGAAACGGTCAACGCCGACCTCAGAAGTTATCGTGGCCTGAGCCAGTTCACGGTGCGGGGGTTGCAGAAGGCCCGGTGCGTAGCGTTGTGGTGCGCGCTGGCCTACAACCTGATGCACTTCGCTACCGTGCTGTTGAGCTAACCGGCCAGAAGGAGCAAAAGCACAGGCCCGCGGCAAGCGAATCAACGTGAAACTGAAACCCGGCGCACCATCGAAATACCACTCGACCTCGACACCGCCGAGCAAAAGCGCAATTTCGACTGCTCCCGGTGCCGAATTTCGAATTTAGTCACAGCCTCTGAGCGCAGCGAAGTGGCAGGGAGTCGAAAGCCTTCCCTGAGCTTGCCGAAGGGGATCTGCGGTTGCTCTTCTGCAGAAAAAGGGTAGCAGACCACGCAAGCAGTGTCGGGGCACGGCTTCACAGCCTGCGGAGAAAACCCCGCTAACTCGCTATCCCCCCACAGCGGGGGCTAACTTGCTGCTCTTGTTCGAAAACCATCGAAAACTCCACCCAGTCCTATTCGTTCGCCTCAATCCGCCGCCCGTGCGGGTCCTGATTCTCCCGCGTGTTCATCTTGTAGAGGTTCGTAAAGGCGCGCAACTGGTCGCGGCTCAGGGTCACCTGCTGCTCGAAGATGAACCAGCGCACTCCCTCCGTGCAGGGCGGCGTGGTCAGCGAACCCATGTAGGTCCAGTAGCCGCGGTCGGCGGGCAGCAGGCCGCCGGGGTTCACCATATCCGTAATCCGTTCGGATTTGCCCACGGCCGTAGGCAGGTGCTCCCAGAGCGTGGCCAGCGTGGCGTTCGGGAAGCTCTGGTTCTCGATCAGGCGCACGGCGAGAATGGCCAGCCTGCCGTCGGCGCTCCTGTGAATCAGGTGGATGCTCATGTCGGAGAGCTTGCCCTTGACCGTCTCTTCGCTGGGATGGCGGAAATCGTATTCGACCAGGTCGTAGCGGACGCCCCCGGCCACGATGTAGCTGCCGCGGTCCACGTGCGCCATGATCGTATGGCCGTTGTTTTCCAGTGTGACCGGGCCGCCGATGTAGTGGAATTCGATGGGTTGGAGCGCCTTGTCCAGGCGCGCGCCGCGAATGTCGAGCGGGGATTGCTCGTGCCCTTTCGAGCAGGCCTGGTAGGCCGGGTCCAGCCTTCCCCAGCCCAGCGGTCCCGTCTTGCCGAAATAGTTCCAGTTGGCCGTAGTCTGCGCCGCGGCCACAGCGGCCACGCCGATTACAACCACGGCAAGAGCGGAAATCCGCGCGGAAAAGTGCATGGCTAGCTCCTGGATTAGAACGTTCGTTCGCCAACGTGAATTCTAAGCCATCGGCCAAGGCGCGCAAAACAATGGGACCCATCCGCCGATGGGTCCCATTCCTTTTCAACCTATTGCGGGTTTACTTGGCGGCGGCCGCCAGCCCGGCCTGTTCCGCCAGGGCGGCGGCCTTGTCTGTGGCCTCCCAGGTGAACTCCGGCTCGGTGCGGCCAAAGTGCCCGTAGGCTGCGGTCTTCTGGTAGATCGGGCGGCGCAGGTTCAGGCTCTCGATGATCCCCTTGGGCGTGAGCGAGAAGTTCTTGCGGACCAGCTCGGTCAGCTTGGCTTCGCCCACCTTGCCGGTGCCGAAGGTCTCCACGCGCACGCTCACCGGCTCGGCCACGCCGATGGCGTAGGCCAGCTGCACCTCGGCGCGCTCGGCCAGGCCGGCGGCCACAATGTTCTTGGCGATGTAGCGGGCCATGTACGCCGCCGAACGGTCCACCTTGGTCGGGTCCTTGCCGCTGAAAGCTCCGCCGCCGTGACGGCCCATGCCGCCGTAGGTGTCCACGATGATCTTGCGCCCGGTCAGGCCGGTGTCGCCCATCGGCCCGCCGATCACAAACCTTCCCGTCGGATTGATGTGGTACTTGGTGTGCTCGTCCAGCCACTTGGCCGGCAGCACGGCCTGGATGACGTACTTGAGGATGTCGGCGTGCAACTCCTCGTTGGTCACGCTCTCCGCGTGCTGGCTGCTGATCACCACGGCGTCGATGCGCGAGGGCTTGCCGTTCTCGTCGTACTCCACCGTAACCTGGCTCTTGCCGTCGGGGCGCAGGTAGGGCAGCTTGCCGCTCTTGCGCACCGCCGTCAACTGCCGGCAAAGCTTGTGCGCCAGCGAGATGGGAGCCGGCATCAGCTCCGGGGTCTCGTTCGAGGCGTAGCCGAACATCATGCCCTGGTCGCCGGCGCCGCCGGTGTCAACGCCCTGGGCGATATCGCCGGACTGCTTGTTGATGCTGGAGATCACGGCGCAGGTGTTGGAGTCGAACCCGTAGGCGGCGTTATCGTAGCCGATCGAGGCCACCACGCCGCGCACCAGGCTCTGAAAATCGACGTAGGCCTTGGTAGTGATTTCGCCGGCAATGACCACCAGTCCGGTGGCGGTCAGCGTTTCGGCGGCGACGCGGCTGTAGGGGTCCTGCTCCAGGCATGCGTCCAGGATGGCGTCAGACACCTGGTCGGCTATCTTGTCGGGATGGCCTTCAGTCACTGACTCGGAGGTAAACAAGAAACGATCGCTCAACTTCAAACTCCTGCCCATTGAAGGGATTCAATTGCTCCGGCCGCGGATCGATGGCTGGCTTTCGGATGGGCCGCCGCAGAACTCGAGATTTCGTGCTCAGACTGCCCGCTCACCCGCATCGGTGGCGCACCTGCACTGCCGAGCCAGGGCCTGGCCGCGCATCCTTCCATGGTAATCGCCGCGGGGCCGCGAGGGCAAAGACTAGCAGCGAATGGGGAGCAATTCGCATTCAAGGGGGTCTCAGGGTTTTGAACCGCTGCTCCGGCACTCCGGCCCGCAGGGCGATGAAATCCGTAGTCGAGCCCCGCCCGTCAACTCACCAACTCGCTGACTTGCAGAGTAGCCAGCTCGCTGATTTGCTGACTCGCTCGCCCCGCCAGAGCGAGGGCTGACTCGCCGCATTTGTTTCAAATCTCGATTAGACTCTGATGGAATTACAGCCCCAATGCAAGCACTTGCCCGAAGCTTCTTTAACAATCAGTGCATGAACAAGCCCAGCATGCGGGCAAACAGGGAGTGCATCGAGGAGATTGCCGAGTGGATAGCGGCCTTGGCTGCATGAGTGGGCAGCAAGGTAGTCCACCAGCCTTCCCTCAGGCCGTAGTAGCGCAGCGCCAGGTAGGCAGCGGCCATCACCGCCAGCAGCAGCAGGATGGCGCCCACCCAGCGCAGGCGAACTTCGATAGCTTCGTGGCGCAGGATGCGGGCTTTGCCAACATTCGAAGCGAACGCCGTCCAACTGCGCTCGTCGTCGATCGCCTCTCCTGACGCGTCGCAGGCTCTTAGAAATCGTTCGGTCCAGGCACGCTCGTCCAGGCCCAGAGCGCCCACGTAACCGCGCACAATGCCCTTGCTCAGGATGCCGCCGGGAAGCAGACGAAACCGTTCCTGTTCCAGCGCTATCAGGTAGCGCTGGCTTATTTTGGTAACCGCCGTGATTTGTTCCAGCGCAATGCCGCGGGACATCCGCTCCATGCGCAGGTCTTCTCCAAAGTTTCCCATTCGCAACCAGAATCAGATACAGCGGTCCCACAATTGCCGCACTCTGAAGCCACTGCTCCCGAGCGGGCTCTTCCTCTCCGTGTGCAGGCAAAAACCCGCCAGGCAAGCCGGAAAGGGCTAATGAGTTGGGGAACAGCTCCAAGGGCCCCAAGGCGATTTACCCCTTCACAATAAACCCGGTTTTCAACTTCCGTCAAAACAATCTACCTCATCCCCCTTTATTTTCATTGGGATGACGCTAAGTGGTAACGACTCCCGGTCAGTTGCGAAGCCTCTTCGCCGGGGCCAGCGTCAGGGCCGGGCCCGTCCAGGCTGTTACCCTGAACGCGAGGGTTTTTTAGGCTGATTTGCCCCCCGAAACCAGGCTTACGCATGAACAAGCTCGTCTTTGCCAATCTGATTCACCGTCCGTTGCGCTCCATCATCAGCGTCCTGGCGGTGGCCATTGAAGTGGTCATGATTCTATCCATAGTCGCCATCTTCATGGGCATGTTGAACGACCAGAAGCAACGCACCAACGGCATCGGCGCCGATCTCGTCGTGAGTCCATCGAATGCTAGCTTCATGAACGGCATGAGCGGCGCGCCGATGTCCGCCAAACTCGCTGATTTTCTTCGCACCCTGCCCCACGTGGCTGTAGCCGCGCCGGTCATGCAGAACTTCTCCATGGGAGATTCGCTCGAGATTCTCTATGGAGTGGATTACCAGAGCTTCAACGCGCTCAGGCCATTCACGTTCATCGCGGGTGGCCCGTTTCAGGGGCCCTATGACGTGCTTGTCGACGACGTTTGGATCCGCACCGGCGCCTACCATGTCGGCGACACCATCACCATTCAAAGCCTCCACCATCAATTCCGCATCTGCGGCATCGTTGAGAGCGGACGGGGCGGGCGCAGGATCGTGCCGATCGATACCCTGGCCGCGTTGACCGGCCAGGATGGCAAGGCGTCGGTCATCTACATCAAGAGTGACGATCCCGCCAATGAGAACGCCATCCGGCAGGAGATTGGATCCACGCCCGGCCTCCAGGGCTATCGCGTGCAATCGATGGGCGACATCATCTCCATGTACACTCCTTCGCGTTTCCCCGGTTTCGATCTCGCCCTCAATGTGGTCATCGGGATTGCCGTCATTGTGGGTTTCCTGGTCATCTTCCAATCCATGTATACGGCGGTTCTCGAGCGCACCCGCGAGATCGGCATTCTGAAGGCGATGGGAGCCTCCAAACTCACGGTCGTGGGCGTCGTGTTGCGCGAGTGCGGAGTGCTGGCTGTTGCCGGGGTGCTGGTAGGCATCGCCGCCACCTACGGAGTCCGTGCGCTCCTCAGCGTGCGCTTTCCGTCCTTTGCTTTTCAGTTGACCGCGGCCTGGATCGTCAACGGAGCCCTCATCGCCTTTGCAGGATCTTTGTGCGGCGCGTTGTATCCGGCCTGGATGGCGGCCCGCAAAGATCCCATCGACGCGTTGGCGTACGAGTAATCTGCACCGGAACCTCTGCTTAGGTCGATATCCTCAAGGGTAGAGGCTTTATTGATGTCTGCGTAAGTCATGTCCACCTCGATACTCCGAGTGGGCACGGCAGGGCTCTCGAATCTGTCGCTGTTTTTAAGGGTACGGGCCTTATAGGCTGCGGAAGAACTCGATCCGGAGGGAGGCGGGGGTTTCAACCCATAAGCGCTAAGATAAGAATTGACTCTTTCCGGAACGGCGCGTAGTCTTTCCGCATGACTGGACTCGACGACTGGCAGGTATTGGTGGGACTTCTTCCCTCCGAGTGGCGGCAGTTGGGCAGAAGCAGCGGCGCCGTCCGACGGTTGCGCGGCTTTGCTTCTTTGGACGCTCTGTTGCGCACGTTGCTGTTGCATGTGGGCTGCGGCTGGTCGCTGCGCGAGACTGCAGTGCAAGCTAAGTTAGCGGGGATTGCCGAGGTTTCCGATGTCACCTTGCTCAACCGTCTGCGCGATGCGGAGAGCTGGCTTCGCCGAGCCTGTGCCAGGAGCTTTGGCAGGACAACGGCGTGCAGTTGGAGCCGAGCTTGGCAGGCCGGACGGTGCGCTTGCTGGACGCTACGGTGGTGCGCGAGCCAGGCAAGACGGGCAGTCAGTGGAGGATCCATTACAGCCTGCGTCTGCCCAAACTGGAGTGCGATCAGTTCGAGCTCACCGCGACCTGCGGCACCGGGACGGCGGAGCGCTTGCGGCGGTTTCGTTTTAACCCCGGAGAGCTGGTGTTGGCGGATGCGGGTTATTGCCATCCGGACGGCATTGCGGCGGTGGTCGCCGCGCAGGCCGATCTGTGCATACGCCTGAGTCCGCACGGGTTGCCGCTGTTCGATGGACACGATAAGCCGATCCGGCTGTTGCGCCGGCTGGCCCGGTTGCGCCACGCTGGCGATGTGGCCGACTGGCCCGTCTGGATCAAGTCCGGCGAGGCCAGGATCGCCAGCCGCGTCTGCGCGATTCGCAAGAGCCAGGACGCCATTGCGCGCGCTCAACGCCGCTTGACGCTCAAGCAGCAGGGCGGCAAAACGGTCGGCCCGGCCACGCGCAAATATGCCGAGTACGTCCTTGTTTTCACCACTTTGCCCGATTCCGAGGCAAGCGTCGAACAAGTCCTCGAAGCCTACCGCCTGCGCTGGCAGGTGGAGTTGACGTTCAAACGCCTCAAATCCATAGCGCAAATCGGGCATGTGCCCAAGCACGACGATCAAAGCAGCCGTGCCTGGCTCTACGGAAAACTGCTCGTGGCCTTGCTCAGTCAGAGGCTAGCCAGAGTGGGAAAGACCATTTCCCCCTGGGGCTACTTGCTGCCGCAAACCTCCTACGCCCAGCCCATGGCGCGAATTTGAATTCGCCTTCCATCAGGTGCTTGCAGCCATCACACCACGTCTGTCCCTCGCATCAGTCATGCAGCGATGGAACGAGATTGCCCAAGCGCTGAGTGAGCCAAGCCGCCACCGAAGACCGCAACTCGAATCCTTATCTTAGCGCTTATGGGGTTTCAACCCCCGCATAAAGCGCAGCAAAATCACCGAGGGCTTTAGCCCCGGAGTCTTGCTTTTCCGAACTTACCAACTTCCAGAGATCGAAGTGCCCCCGCCCCATCGGCGATACTGTTTAGTTGCATGGCCGCAACCAGCCGGCGGCGAGGTTCAATCGTGAAATCTGAAACAACAAACCTGGTCACCATCGAAGCAATTCGAGCCGCGGCAGCGCGGATTGCCGGCGTTGCCATCAAAACGCCGCTGCTGCGCGCGGCCTTTCCCGGCCTCGCCGGCCACGGCTTCCCCAGAGAAATCCGCCTCAAGGCGGAGAGCCTTCAACCCATCGGCGCCTTCAAGATGCGCGGCGCGGCCAACAAGATTCTCCAGCTCACGCCCGCCGAGATCGCGCGCGGAGTCATTACCTATTCCAGCGGCAATCACGCCCAGGCCGTGGCCTATGCGGCGCGCGAGGTGGGCGCGAAGGCCGTTATCGTCATGCCTTCCAATGCGCCGGCCATCAAGCGCGCGGCCACCCTGGCGCTGGGCGCCGAGGTGGTGGATGTGGGCGTGGCCTCCAGCGAGCGGCTGGCCATGGCCGAGAAACTGGTCCGCGAGCACGGCTACGTCGTGGTGCCCCCATACGACGACGAGCAGATCATCGCCGGCCAGGCCACCTGCGGCCTCGAGATCGTGGAAGAGTGGCCCGAGGTGGACCTGGTGCTCACGCCGGTAAGCGGCGGCGGACTGCTCAGCGGAGTCGCGGCTGCGGTTAAGCAGTTGCGCCCTAAGGTCAGGGTCTTTGGCGTCGAGCCCGAGCTGGCCGCCGACACGGCGGAAAGTTTCCGCACCGGCAAAATCGTAACCTGGGGAGCGGAGCTGACCAGCCGCACCATCGCCGACGGCCTGCGCACTCAAAGCGTGGGCGTGCGGAATTTCGCCCACATTCAGGCCTTTGTTGACGGGATTATCACCGTCACCGAGGCGGAGATTCGCGCTGCCATGCGGGCCATTGTGGCCGTCACGCGCCTGGTTCCCGAGCCCAGCGGCGCCGTGCCTGTAGCGGCGCTGCTGTTCCACGCCGCAGAGCTGCCGGAATACCGAAACGCCGCCGCCGTGGTGAGCGGAGGCAACGTCGACCCGGCCCTGCTCGCTGAAGTGCTCACCGAAAGCGCGCAATAACGTCGTTCGTCTATGATCTTAGCCGTGATGAAGCCCCAAATCCTCGCTCCCCGCGCTCTCGCTTTTGCCCTGCTCCTGGTCTGCGCCGCTCTGCCCGCCCACGCCCAAAAGAAGCAGCCGCAACTGGAGAAGCCGATGGCCGGCCCGCGCGCCACTGCCCTGCGCGTTACCTGGCTCTACGTCGCCGCCGACACCAGCTCACAAAAAGTTGACCGGGTGCAGATCGGCCGCGAAATGGTGGTGGCCGAAAAGAGCGGACCGTGGATGCGCGTCTACGCCAATACCGACATTGAAGAGTTGCATAACGACAAGGACACTCCCATTATCGGAAGCGACGAGACGCCCCCGCCCATCTCCGGCTGGATGCAGGCCAAGGGTGTCGTGGTGGAAACCACGCCCAACGGCGACCAGGTGCTGATGGGCGCGGCCGCAAACCAGGAGTCGGAGGCGTCGGATCCCCGCGGCCCGGTGAACGCCGCCCAGAGCGCGCGGCTGCTCTACCAACGTCTGGCGGAGATGTATCCCAACTCGCCCCTGGCGCCTGAAGCCGCATGGCGGGCAGCCGACATCCAGTGGCAGATTGAGAAGGCCGACGCCTCCACGCTGCGCTCCGCCCACGAGAAAGACGCGTATATGCGCGAGCAGATGGACGAGGACGCGCTGAAGAAAGTAATCAAGTACTATCCCCACACGCCGCTGGGCTGACCTCGCGGCCTTCGAACTCATCGACAACAAGCTCTGCGGTGACTGGCAGGGATCGTTGCAGTGCCCTGAGAAGGAATCGGAGATCTACGAAAAGTACGCGGACGAACACCCCGACGGGCCGCGTACCGCGCAGGCCCTTTACCAGGCCGTCTACAGGCAGGCGGTCCTCAAGGACATGTTTGCCGCCAATGGGGACGACAAGAAGAGCCGAAAATGCCAAAAACCACGCCCATGACCTGGCCGCGAAGCTTAAAGATCACTTTGCGGGATCAGATTATGCGTGGCGGGCCGGGGCTCTGGTGTACAAATTGGATGAAGGCATTCCTGTCTACGGTATCGACCAGGAGTGAGCGGGTAGCCCATCTCGCTCTTAGGTTTACCGCAACCGCACGCTGGAGGCTTATTGAGCCCGTATATTCAGTCCATCATCTTGGGAATCGTCGAAGGACTCACCGAGTTCCTGCCGGTCAGCTCGACCGCGCATCTGCGCATTGCCGAAGCGCTGATGAAGATTCCGCTGGATGACGCCTATTGGAGCATGTACACCATCGTGATCCAGCTTGGCGCCATCCTGGCGCTGTGCATCTTGTTCCTGAGCAGGGTTGTGGACTTCATGCGCACCTTTCCCAAAGGCGAAGACGGCAAGCACACCTTGCTGAATCATCCCATCTCGCTCGTGCTGATCGCCTTTGCGTGCACTTCGGTTCTTTCCCTGTTGCTGCACAAGTTCAGCGAAGAGAATCTGAAACACCTCGACAGGATCGCCTGGGCGCTCGTCATTGGCGGCATCGTCATGTGGATTATCGATGCCCGAACCAGCCGCTACGAGGCCGGCACAACCCACGTGGAGGAGATGACCCCATTGCAGGCCATCTGGATCGGCCTCTGCCAGACGCTGTCGGCGGTCTTTCCGGGAACCTCGCGCTCCATGTCCACCATTGCTTCCGGCCAGATGGTGGGCCTCAGCCGTCCCGCCGCCCTGGAATTCAGCTTTCTGCTCTCCATTCCCACCATGATCGCCGCCACGGCCTGGGACTTCATGAAAGAGATTCATGCCTCCAAGTCCGCCGATGCCGCCGTGGCCACCGCTCACGTGGTCATGAACTCGGAACGCTGGATCGTGCTCGTGATCGGCCTCGTGGTCTCCTTCATCGTCGCCCTGGGCGTAGTCGAGTGGTTCCTCCACTGGGTGCGCAAGCACGGTTTCACCATGTTCGCCATCTACCGCATCCTGCTCGGCAGCGCGTTGCTCCTCTGGGGAGCCAAATACATCGGCGGCTGAAGCGCACACTGTCCACTCAGCAATCTATCCGTAAATTCATGAAATATTGGGACTTATTCTTACACATCTCAATGTGTGATATTCTACACATACAGGAGGTGCGATCATGGCTACGAATCTTGCCATCGACGACAAACTGATTGATGAGGCGCGGCAAATCGGGCATCACAGAACCAAGAAAGAAGCTGTAACCGCGGCGCTCGACGAATATATCCGGTGGCGCAAACAGCTAAAGATCCTGGATCACTTTGGCACCATCGACTACGATCCCACCTACGATTACAAGAAGGTGCGCCGGCTTGATCGGATCGAGCTCGAACCATGAAGGTTCTCGTCGACACCTGCGTGTGGCTGCTTTCGCTTCGGCGCCGGAATAAAGCCCCCATCAACGCAACCGAGCAGCAAGTGCTCGCGCAACTCAGGGAAGCCATTCAGGACCGCCGCGTAACCATCATCGGTCCAATCCGTCAGGAGATCCTATCCGGCATCCGGGATAAGGCGATGTTCGCCAAAACGGAAGAGCTGCTCGACCCATTCCTCGACGAAGAAATCCGAGCTGCCGATTATGTCGAGGCTGCGCGGCTCTTCAATCTCTGCCGCGATCACGGAGTTCAGTGCGGCCCGGTTGACATCCTTGTGTGCGCGCTCGCGGTTCGAAATCATTTCGAGATCATGACCTACGATCAGGGCCTGAAGCGCTGCATTCAGGTTTTTGAGGCTGAAGGGCTCATCAAGTAAAGTCTTCATTCCCGCCGGGGGTCCACATCAAGGTTCCCCCCGCTCCCTTTTGCCCCGAATCCCCCTGACAGCCGGGGATAATGAAAGCTGCTCTGGGATTTTTCTCGCCGCTCCATCGGCTCGCCCCGAAAACATGCGCGGCGGCCCGGAGCGGGAAATGCCCCCGCCATGAAGCCTGTTCGCATTGTTCTCATCCCCACGCGGAGCCGCCCGGCAAACGTATTTCTGGGCCTTGTGCTGTTGCTGGTTTCGCTGCTGCTTCTTCTGGCGCTGGCCACCTGGCGCGCTTCTGACCCCTCGCTGAACACCGCCGCCAATCTGGCCGCGCCCCACAATTGGGTCGGCATTTTCGGCTCCTACCTCAGCGATCTGCTCCTGCAATCATTGGGTTTAACCGCCTTCCTGCTGCCTCTGTGGCTGGGCGGCATCGGTTATACATGGATGCGCTCGCGCCCCAGCGGCTCCCCGCTGCTGCGCTGGATCGGTACACTGCTGGCGCTCGCCTTTTTGCCCGCCGTCTTTGGCCTGGCCCCCTGGCACTGGAAGTGGATGCACCTGCTGCCCGTGGAGGGTGTCGTGGGCCGCCTCATGGCCGGACTGCTGGTCAGCTACCTCAACATTCAGGGAGCATGGCTTGTGGCTTCCGTAATGGCTGCCGCGGGCCTCTATCTTGCCTCCGCCATCAGCTTCTCGGTCATCAAGGAAGGCATCGAGAATCGCTGGCTACAGCTTCGCAACCTGTACGACCGCTGGCAAAACTGGCGCGAAGAGCGCGCTGAATTGAAGCAGGAGCGCAGGCTCCAGCAACAGGCCGATCGCGAGGCCCAGGCCGACGCCGCTCTCGGCGAAGACAACCGCCCGGTTCTGGCCCAGCAGTTGATCCCCGCGGCTATCCCGGATCAAGAGCGGGAGCAATCCGTCCGGCGTCCGGGCCTCTTTGCCAGGCTTTTCTCGCGCGGCAAACATGCCGCCGAAGGCGACCCCCTGGACGATATTCCGGCATTCCGGCGCACTCCTCTCGAATCGGCGAGTCCTGCCCCGGCAAATCCAGGACATGCCGAAGCAGAGATTCCCATCGCGCCTCCCCTGCGCAGAACCAGCATCTGGGAGCGTGCCGAGGCCGCGCAATCGGCAGCGGCTCCGCCATCGCCGCAACCTGCCCCGCGGAATGTGGCCCCCATGCCGCTCGCCCCATCGCGCTTCGCTGACCCGCATTCCGCTGAATTGCGTCCCGCGCCTTCGCAATTTGAACAGGCTCCGGTTCCCGTTCCTCAGCCCGCCGGCGAGATCGCCATTCACGGCCGCGCCGACGCTGACGTGCGCTCGCACACCGTTGCCCCCAAGAACGTGAGCGGCTTCAAGCTGCCGCCCAGCACCCTGCTCAACCCCGGCGAAGGCCCCCAGAAGGTTCGCGAGGACGAGCTGCGCGAAGAGGCCAAGGTGCTGGTCGAAAAATGCGCCGAGTTCGACGTGCGCGGCCAGGTGGTGCAGATCAATCCCGGGCCCATGGTCACCACCTACGAGTTCAAGCCCGAGGCGGGCGTCAAGTACTCCCGCGTCACCGGTCTGGCCGACGATCTCTGCCTAGCCATGCGCGCTGAGAGCATTCTCATCGAGCGCATGGCCGGCAAAAGCACGGTCGGCATCCAGGTGCCCAACCACGAGCGCGAAACCATTCATCTCCGCGACGTGCTGGAGAGCGAAACCTTCACCAGGGCCAAGTCGCGCCTCACGCTGGCCATGGGCAAGGACATCAACGGCCGCATCGTCACGGCCGATCTCAACGTGATGCCCCACGTGCTCATCGCCGGATCCACGGGCTCGGGCAAGTCGGTGGCCATCAACGCCATGATCATGAGCCTGCTCTTCCGCACCACCCCCGCCCAGGTGCGCCTCATCCTGGTCGATCCCAAGCGCGTCGAGCTGGGCATGTACGAGGGCATTCCCCACCTCTTCACACCCATCATCACCGAGCCCAAGCTGGCGGCCAACGCGCTGCGCAACGCCGTCCGCGAAATGGAGCGCCGCTTGAAGCTGCTGGCCAGTCGCAGCGTGCGCAACATCGATCAGTACAACAAGCTCTTTGAAGGTGTCATGCCTTCGCTCTTCGACGAAGGTGAGAACGAAGAGCAGTTGCCCTACATCGTCATCATCATCGACGAGCTGGCCGACCTCATGATGCTCGACCGCGCCAATGTTGAAGAATCCATCACCCGTCTCGCCCAGATGGCGCGCGCCGTCGGAATTCACCTCATTCTCGCCACCCAGCGTCCCAGTGTCGACGTCATCACCGGACTCATCAAGGCCAACGTGCCCACCCGCATCAGTTTCCGCCTGGCCACCAAGGTGGATTCCCGGACCATCCTCGACACCAACGGCGCTGAAGCTCTGTTAGGCCGCGGCGACATGCTCTTCCTGCCTCCCGGAACCAGCCGCCTGATGCGCCTGCACGCCCCCTATGTGAGCGAAAAGGAAACCGCCGCCGTGGTCGGATTTTGGAAGGAGCAGGGCCAGGCCGACTACGTCCATGGCTTCCTCGAATCGCCCAAGGATGAGCGCCCCAGCGTTGACGGCTCCAACCCCGACCCCGACGAGAACGACCCCATGTTCGACGACGCGGTCCGCCTGGTTTTTGAATTCGGCAAAGCCTCCACCTCGCTCCTGCAGCGCCGTCTGAGGATCGGTTACGGCCGCGCCGCCCACCTTATCGACCTAATGGAGCGCGACGGCCTGGTCGGCCCCGCCGACGGCTCCCGCCCCCGCGAGCTCCTAAAAGCCCCCGGCTGGCTCCACGAAGTAGCCGTCGCCAACGAATAGCAGCCGGTCGCCGGGTGCCCTCTCGCCCCCAACAATGCTGTCATCCAAACAATGCTGTGATCCAACCAATGCTGCCATCCAACCAACGCTGTATCAAACAAACGCTGTCATCCTGAGCGAGCGCAGCGAGTCGAAGGACCTGCGGTTGTCCTTCGTCGCCTTGAAAGGGCGAGCTTCATCCGTGACACCGGACAAGGACAGAAAGACCCCCGCCGTTCACCCCGCTCCCCCCGCCAGTTGACCGCCCAAACCCGCGAATGATCGACTGGTTCAGAACCACGACCGGGTGAACCAATGCAAGTGCCTCAATTTACCCTCGACGATTACGAGACAACCTTTGCCGATCGCCACCTGCTGCACGGCGTGGTAGCGAAATGGGCGAAAACCAAGCCCGACGCCCCCGCCATTCTCAGTGCGGAGGGCGATCGCGCCGTCACCTGGAGCGAATTCGATCGCATCACCACGGCGCTGGCCGGGGAACTGTCGCGCCTGGGCTTCGTCAAAGGCGATTTCCTGGTCACTCTGCTGCCGCTCTCCGTGGATCACGTTCTGCTGGAATACAGTTGCTTCAAAATCGGCGTCATCGTCGCCCCGCTCGATCTGCGCTTGTCCCCCGTCGAGATCTTTCGAGCCCTTGAAGTTCTCCGCCCCCTCGGCTTTGTCTCCCTCGGCCTCAAAGCCCCGCTCGATCTTCGCGAACTCTGGCGCGCCGTGCAGGCAAAATGTCCATGGATCCGGCACTTCGTCGCGGTCGACTCTGAAGAAGACATTCCAGGCACGCGATCCTTTGCGTCGCTTGCCGAGCCGGCCTTGCGCGCCGTGACGGATCAAGTCTCCGACCTGCCTGCCGCCGCCGCCCCAACCGAAAACGATGGCGCGCTGGTCATCTTCACCACCGGCTCAACCGGCTCGCCCAAGCCGGCCCTGCTCTCCCACCGCAACATCACGGTGCAGAACATGTGCATGTGCGGCGCCTTCTTTGGCGGAGACCGCGGCTCCCGCACTCTGGTCAATCTGCCTCCGTCCCACGTAGGCGGGCAGACTGAGGCGATGATGAGCACCTTCTTCGGTGGAGGCACCGCGGTCCTGCTCGAGATCTTCGACGCCGCCCGTTCCATGCGCGCCATTGCCCGCCATCGTGTCGAGATTCTGGGCCAGATCCCCGCCATGTTCAATCTCGAGTGGATGCTCAAGGACTACGATCGCCACGATCTCTCCAGCCTCAGATTCGCAGCCTACGGCGGGCACGGGGTCTCGCGGCCCTTCGTTGACCAGCTTGCCGCCATGGCGCCCATCATCGGTACCGGGCTGGGTCTCACCGAGACCGCAGGTTTCTGCACTTACATTCAGGCCACCGCCGCCGGCAAGGAGACCATCGTCGCCGGCCTTGGCCTGGACATGCCCGTCTATCCCTGCTCCATTCGCCAACCCATGCGCGCCGATGGCCATGCCGGCGATGAGCTGCCCTCCGGCCAGATCGGCCATGTGTGCTTTCGCGGACCGCAGACCTTTCTCGGCTATGTCAACGATCCTGCGGCCACCGCGCAAACCATCTCCCGCGACGGCTTCCTGTATACCGGCGACCTTGGCCACCGGGACGCTGACGGACTGCATCTGACCGGCCGCGAAAAGTGGGTCATCAAGTCCTTTGGCTTCCAGATCTTTCCCGGCGATGTGGAAAGGCATATCTGCGGGCTGACGGCTAAAGTCGCCAACTGTGTCGTCGTAGGCGTCCCCCATGAGGTTGTTTCAGAAGCCCCCGTGGCCGTGGTGGAGAAGAGGCCCGGTGTTGAGCTCAGCCCCCAGGAACTGGATCGCCACGCGCGTTCCTTGCCGACCTATATGCGGCCCCGTCACTGGATCATTCTCTCCCCCGGCCAGATGCCGCTGAACCGGGTGGCCAAGCCGGACTACAGCCGCGCCCAGGAGATGGCTCGCCAGGAGATCGCGCAACTGCGCGCCGCCGGCAAGTGGGACCGGGGTCATGCCAAGCGCGCTGCAAAAGAGAAACAGTAAACGGTCGCGAAGCACATGCTTCCATTCACCCGCCTTCAGCAGTCCACATGACCTGCGTAGGCCTCCAGTGCGCGAAGATTGAAGATGATGAAAGTTGAACCATGCTGTTCGACCAGTTCGCGGTTCTTGAAGTCGGCAAGGGTGCGCGTCACTGTTTCCCGCGATACGTCGATGTACTCGCCGATTTCTTCATGCGTGAGCGGGCAATGGATGCGCGCGCCGAGCTCTGTCCGCTGCCCTTCGGCGCACCAGCGCAGCAATAGCCGGGCCAGCTTCACCGACGCTTTCCATGTCAGGCCGAGAAGGCGCAGTTGTTCGCACCCCCGTTTATATTCCACGCTCAGCAGGCGCGCCGAGTTCTCCCAGGCAACCGGGTGACGCAACAGAAAATCGAGAAAGCTCTGCCGTGAAAGCGATCCGATTCTGCAAGGGAACTGCGCCACCGCCGTAGTCTCGTAGGGGCAGCCGGAAACCGCTGCTGCAAGCCCAAGAATCTCTCCCGGCCCGGCGATTCCCAGAGTCAGCCGCTTGCCCTCGATTGAGTTCATCGCAAGTTTTACCTTCCCCTCAAGCACGAACAGAATGCTGTCGGGCTCCTGCTCCTCCGCGAACAGCACCGTACTTCGCTCGCAGCTAAACGATGTTGCAAGCGATTCAAATTCGATCATCGCGTTCGGCGAGAGGCATTTGAAGAACTCTCCCGCTCTCCACTCCGCGCGGGCGTTATTCCACTTCGCTTCGGAGTGCGAGAGCATCGCTGTCCCGGAGAATTCGCCTCCTGAACGGTGACCGGCTTTCTCCTTCAAGCAATCCGCCCCTGCGCGACAGGTCTGAGCCTCTTTGTGGGTCTGCCCGTAGAGATTTCCCATGATCCCTATTCCCTCTTTCCCTTCCTTCTCAGCGCTGTGCCGCGGCTCCTCGGCTTGCATTGCCGTACTGGGCCGCCTGCGTCGCCCGCATTCTCGCCTTGGTCGCCAACAACTCCCCAATGCCGGTCAGTAGCTGGTTTGGATCGTTCTCGAAGGTCGCATCCGCAAACGAGTTGCAATCGCTGCAAGAGTCCCCAATGCAAACCACCGGCGTTCGTGAACCGGTCGACCGAATCAGGAACGTAAGTCTCTCCCTGGTTTCTACCGGGATGGAATGGCCCAGGAGCACCAGGTCGAAATCACCGGCCTTGAAGTGACTGATCGCCTCCTTTACAGATTCTGCCGATATGACAAAATACCCCGCCGACTTCCAGGCAGTCCTTTGGTTCTCAAGTAGCCACGAGTCCAGCCCCACGGCGAGGACAACATTGATGGGCATAAAACCCTCCAGATTCGGCATGAACAACCTTGCCGTGCACATAGTAGGCAGCCCTCGCGCAACGGGCTGCGATGTCGTTAGTGTCTTTCTTCGGGGCTGGTTCTTCTACTGCTTGCCGCTCTTTATACCCAAACCATTCCTGCATTGGGCGAGCACGGGGGGAGCCCCTGTTTTTCGGGACTTCAATCTGGGGATTCTTAGCCACAGAATGAGGAATAGCTAGTCAAATCTCTTCATCGGGCTTCCTGAAAGGTGCGAGTGCACGTTCCAGGCTCAACGTCCGCCATTGGCGGCATCTCTCTTATGTCGAGCATTAATTCACAAGTTGATAGCCAATGCTGTGCAGTATTGACCAGATTCCCTTTGGGCCGTCTATCGCTTGTGGAAATCATCAATAAGTACTTCTGTCTAAAGTACTTCTGCCTCGTTCCGTTTGAGCCGCATGGCTCTCGAACCGCGCCCATCCCATTGCCAGGTATCGACATACACCGCGCATGGGTTTTGGATAAGTTTGAAAGGTATGGGCTTCTGTGTCGGGGTTTTAACCCCACACATAACCAGGCTTTAGTTGAAGGGTACGGGCTTCAGCCCGTACGCCAAGTCGAGCAAAAAAACCGCGGGCTTCAGCCCCTGAGGGAATTCCGGCTGCGAGCGTCAACCCCCTAAAACGGTCGCAGTTCTCAATACCCGCGCAGCGAATGCAGGCATCGCAACCGGCCCGCCACCTATTCCCGCCCGGATTCGCGCCATCCGCCCGGCCTATGATAAACTTCCCCCGGTAAACGCTTTCACGCCTGCAAAAGCCTTCTGTTCTCCGCGCTTGCCGGCTTTTTCCCGCCTGCCGGAACAGATGCCGGGTTTTTTCCGGGACGGCGCAGCTTGGCACTTGACAGGTGTCGGAGTAAAGCCATTTACTTAGGGCGAACGTCCAAAGCCCCCGCGGACCCATTCCGCCCTTTCAGGTGACTCGAATGTTCGGATTGATCCCAGCATCCCTCGCCGCCGGCTTGCCGGCCTCCCTGCCGGCCATGATTGCCTTCAGCACAGAACCGCTGGCGCACCTGCGCACGCTCGACATCATCGTCATCGCCATGTACTTCGCCATGGTCATCTGGATCGGCTTCTATCTCAAAGGAAGGTCAAATACCAGCGAAGAGTTCTTCATGGCCGGCCGCGAGATGACCGCGTGGATCGCCGGCTTGAGCTTCGTCTCGGCAAACCTGGGCTCGCTCGAGCTGATGGGTTGGGCCGGATCGGCATACCAGTACGGCATCCTCGCCACCCACTGGTACTGGATCGGCGCCATCCCCGCCATGCTCTTCCTCGGCCTGGTCATGATGCCCTTCTACTACGTCTGCAAGACCCACTCCGTCCCCGGCTATCTCGACCTGCGCTACGGCGGAGGCGCCCGCAGCGTGGCCGCCGTCGCCTTTGCCCTCGAGATGATCCTCATGAGCGGCGTCAACATGTTCGCCATGGCCGTGGTCATGAAGGTGGTGTTGGGCTGGGATATCTCCTTCAGCATCGTGGTCTCGGCCTGCGCGGTTACGCTTTACGTCGCCCTGGGCGGGTTGCGCTCCGCCATCTTCAACGAGGTCCTGCAGTTCGTGCTCATCTGGGGCGGCGCGCTGCTGGTCCCCATCCTGGGCATGATTCAAGCCGGCGGCGTCGGCGGCCTGAAGACCAAAATCATCGCCAACATGGGTTCTCTGAGCCCTCACGTTTCACCCGACAGCTACTTTCACCTGTGGCGCGACACCGGACACTTTGCCTCGAATCCCATGGGCGTGCACTGGACCGGCATCGTCTTCGGCCTCGGCTTTGCAATCAGCTTCGGCTACTGGACTACCGATTTTCTCGTGGTCCAGCGCGTGCTCGCGGCCCACAACCTGAGAGCCGCGCGCATGGCGCCGATCATCGGCTCGTTCTTCAAGATGGCGGTGCCCTTCATCGTCATCCTCCCCGGCCTGCTCGGCCTCGTCCTGTTGCAGAATCCCGACGGCAGCCGCCGCCAACTGGTGGGCGAGGATGTGGTCGCCGCCTGCTCTGCCGGCTCCGCCACCGGCAGGATCGATGATTCAGCGGCCTGCTCCGCGGCCATGTCCAAGACCACGCTGCCTGCCGCCTACCAGCAGAAGGTGCTTGCGGGCGGGCCCGGCTCCGAACTGAACAGCTACAACCAGGCCCTGCCGCTGATGATGGTCCGCTACCTCGGCCCTGGACTGCTGGGCCTGGGAATCACCGCGCTGATCGCCGGCTTCATGAGCGGCATGGCCGGCAACGTCAGCGCCTTTTCCACGGTCTGGACCTACGACATCTACAAACCGCTCATCAACAAGAAAGGCTCCGACAGCCACTATGTGCTGGTTGGCCGGCTGTCGATCGTCATAGGCGTGGCCATCTCCATCGGCGCCGGCTACCTGGTGCAGCACGCGCACGGCATCATGGACTACGTGCAGGCCCTGTTCAGCATCTTTATTGCGCCTCTCCTGGCCACCATTCTTCTGGGCATGTTCTGGAAACGCGCCACAAGACTCGCCGGCTTTCTCGGCCTGCTCACGGGTATCGTCTTTTCGGCGGGCCTCTTCGAGTGGGTCCACCTCTATCCTGCCGCGCTGGCCCACGTGGCCCTTTCGCCTGACGCCAAGCCGATGGCCGAAAATGTTTTCCGCGCGCTCTGGGCATGCATTTTCACCGCCATCGTGATCTTTGTGGTCAGCATGTTCACCAAGCCCAGGCCGGTGGCGGAGTTGGACGGCTTGGTCTATGGCGCCACCGTGCTGCCCAAGGAAGATCCGGTCCCGTTCTACAAGAACGAATGGATGTGGGCCATCCTTGTCGTTGTCATCTTTGCGGTATTGAACATCATCTTCTGGTAGCGCGAGAGAGAAGGGGTAAACAAGTATGCGTGGTTCCGGAATTCCCATCTGGTTCTTCATTGGAGTGCTGCTGGTGCTCTATGGGTCGATGATCTTCGGCTATGGCATCTATGAATGGCAGACCGCAAGCTACCCCCCTCTGGTCCAGTTGACCAACCTGCATACCCCGGTCTGGTGGGGTGGACTGCTGGCGCTCCTGGGAGTGTTTTACGTCGTCAAGTTTCGTCCAGGACGCGCAAGCAAGTAGTTCGCTGCGCGTAAATAACAATCAGGCGCCGCAAAAGCGGCAAGCATAAGAGGGAGAGCAGAACATGGCAGCGCAACGCGCAATGACGTTTGGTGTAGTGGTAGGCAATCGCGGATTTTTCCCCGGCCATCTGGCCAAGACCGGCCGCGAAGAGATCATTTCAGTTCTAAAAGCAGCAGGAGACCGGGCCATCGTGCTCGGCCCCGATGAGTCAAGACATGGCGCGGTTGAAACCTACGCCGAGTCCGAGCGGTGCGCCGCGCTGTTCAAAAAGCACGCCGACGAGATCGACGGCATCATCATCACGCTTCCCAACTTCGGTGAGGAGCGCGGCATTGTTGACGCCATCCGCCTCTCCGGGCTCAAGGTTCCGGTCCTGGTCCAGGCCACGCCTGACCGCTCCGACGCCATGACCATCGCCACCCGCCGCGACAGCTTCTGCGGCAAGATGAGCGCCTGCAACAACCTCATGCAGTACGGCATTCCTTATTCGCTGACCACGCTGCACACCGAGGCGCCGGATTCGCCCGAGTTCAAGGCCGATCTGGAATGGTTCTCCGCCGTCTGCCGCATTGTGAAGGGCCTGAAGAATCTGCGCATCGGCTCCATCGGGGCGCGTCCCACGGCCTTCAACACCGTGCGCTACTCCGAGCGCATCATGGAGACCAACGGCATCACCATCGAAACCATCGATCTCTCTGAGATCTTCGGCCGCATCAACCGCATGAACGACAGCGACGATGCGGCGCAGGCCAAGCTCGCCGCCATCAAGTCCTACGTCACCACTTCGGGAATTTCCGACGCCGCGCTGCTCAAGATGGCCAAGCTGGGCGCGGTCATCGACGGTTGGATGAAGCAGGCCAACGTCACCATCAGCGCCGTGCAGTGCTGGACCTCGATGGAAGAGTTCTTCGGCATTGTCCCCTGCACCATCATGAGCATGATGAGCAACAATCTCATTCCTTCCGCCTGCGAGGTGGACGTCCCCGGCACCCTCAGCATGTATATGCTGGCCCTGGCCTCCGGCACGTCCCTCGGCGCTGCTCGACTGGAACAACAACTACGGCAGCCATCCCGACAAGTGCGTCTGCTTCCATTGCTCCAATCTGCCCAAGCACTTCTTCAAGGACGTGAGGATGGACTACCAGGAGATCATTGCCGGCACGGTGGGCAAGGAGAACACCTTCGGCACCTGCGTGGGCCGCGTCAAGGCCGGCGCGATGTGCTACGCGCGCTACTCAACCGACGATCGCCGCGGCGTGATTCGCGGCTACACCGGCGCGGGCAAATTCACCGACGATCCTCTCGAAACCTTCGGTGGCGCCGGCGTGGCGGAGATTCCGCAGTTGCAGAAGCTGCTCAAATACATCTGCCGCGAGGGCTTCGAGCACCACGTAGCCGCCAACTTCAGCGATGTTTCAAAGGCCGTCCATGAAGCCGCCCGCTACCTGGGCTGGGAGAGCCACTACCACCCCGCGCTTGAAGACTGAGTAGAACAGGAAATAGCTGGGTGCCCCACCGGGGTACCGGGGCCCGGGGGTGCCCTGATACAAAGCGGCTGGTAGAACCATGCTCAACGCTCTGTAGGCAAGTGCGCTACTTCCTGGCCCCGGCCTTCTTCGCCAACGGCACTACGGGGAAGTACCCGGTACGGGTGCGGACAGTCAGCTTGCCTCTTCCCTTGGCTTCCGCGGTCACCTCCACGCGGCGGAAACCGGGCTCCGTGGTCGGCTTGGTCGAGTGGTAGCCGATGGTGTATTGGCTGCGAATATCGCGCGCCACCTGGGCCGCGATCTGATCCACATCTTCCATCGACTTGGGGAAAAACGCCAGGCCGCCGGTCTCGGTGGACAGCATCTCCAGCGCGCGCCGCGCATGGCGCACCTCGGCGCGGCTCATCTCGTCGCCAAACAACAATCCAATGGAGTAGATGACCGGGCCTGACAATTCCTGCACCCGGCGGATGGTCTGCTCCAGGTTCAGGGTAGAGGCGTTGTCTTCACCGTCGGTAATGAGCACCAGGACCTGCTTGGGGCGCTTGGCATCGGCCACCAGCTTGTCAGCCGAGGCGACCACCGCATCGTAGAGCGCCGTGCCGCCCCTGGAGTCGATGTGCGAAAGCCCGTCGCGCAGCCTGTTCACGTCGGAGGTGAAATCCTGGTCGATAAACGCCTCGTCGGAAAAATTCACGACAAAGGCCTCGTCCTGGGGGTTCGAGGCCTGAATCAGATCCAGCGCGCTCTTGTTCACCGAGGGACGTTTCCGGTACATGGAGCCGGAGTTGTCGATGACCAAGGCAATAGAGACCGGCAAGTCGGTGTGCTGAAAGCTGATGATGGTCTGCTTTACCCCGTCCTCGGCAACCTGAAAGTCTTCCCTATTCAGGTCCATCACCAACTGGCTGCCTTCGAGCACGGTGCAATTGAGCACCACCTCTTCAACATCGGTGCGCAGCACGTAGCCTTCGCCCTGCTTGCGCAGCGGCCCGGCTCCGGATGCGGGCGCCTCCAAGTCCGGGGAGCGCACCGGGTCGCGGTCCTCGGTGAGGGAGGGCGGCTGGGCCGGAGCGGCCTGGGCTGGCGGATTTGAAGATGGGGTGGCGGGCTTTTGTTGTGCGGGCAGGGTGAGCGCCGCTCCGGCCAGGAGAGCCGCAAGAACCGCGTTATTGCAAAGGCGCATAGTAGCCGGTACGTGCATAAACTGTCAGCGGTGGCAGCCCCTGTGGAGGATTCACCTTCACCTTCACTTTACGCCACTTGCCGTCGCGGGTCAGGTCCCCGGGGCGGTAGCCGATCACATACTGGTTGCGCAACTCGGTCGAAATCTTCTCCGCAATATCGCTCATTTCGTCGATATCGTCCACCCGGAACATTCGTCCGCCCGTCACTTCGCTGACATCGTCGAGCAGTTGGGGGCCGGTGCGCTCCTCGGGCGTGGGCGCATAGGGGTCGAAGATTCCGATCGAATAAATCTCCACATCGGCCTCGCGCACCTGGGCCCTGACCTCGCCCTCGGTGTAGCGGGAGCGGTTATCGCCGCCGTCAGAAACCACCAGCAGCGCCTTGCGCTCGTGGCGGGCATCCCGCATCTTTTGCACGCCGTAGTAAATAGCGTCAAGCAGCGCGGTGCGACGCCCGGCGCGCACCGTCGCCAGCCGCGCCTGGATATCTTCTACGGAGCTGGTGAAGTCCTCAATCAGCTCCGGCCGGTCGTTGAACCCGATCACGAAGAACTCGTCCTGCGGATTGGCGGTCTTGATGAACTGCAGAATCGATTCCCGCGCCCGAATCAGCTTTGACGTCATGGAACCGGAGAGGTCGAAGATGATGCCGATCGAAACCGGTGCGTCCTCGCTGGCAAAGCTCAGAATCTTCTGCTCGTGGCTGTTTTCAAAGATCTGAAAGTCGTCCTTTTCCAGGCCGGTGACCAGCCGGTTCATGGGATCGGTGACCGTGACCGGCACCAGAACCAGGTCAACGTTCATGCGGATGAACGAGCCGGGATGAATCTTGAGCGCGCCGGGGCCGGATTCGGCCGGCTTCTCCGCGCCCTTGGGAGCGCCCGAATCCGGTGTGGAGCTGGCCGGGGGCTGCACGTGGACGTTGTTGAGCTGGTCGTCCTGGGCCTGGGCGCGCATAAGCATCAAGGCTGCCGCCAAGCAGAACAAGAACAGGCTGGGAATCAAGCGCGGGCGAGTGCGGAACCGGGGCCCAAAAAGCCACAGCCGGCTGCGCAGCAGTTGCTGCTCGCCGCGCCGGTCTCGGGAACTCCGCTGGAGAGGAAGCTTCGTCATGATCGACCACCACGACTTGAACGCGATAGTAGCACGGCGGCACGACTCCCGGCTTGGCCGTTTTCATCTCTTGAAATCCCGCATCCGGAATTCCGGCAATCCAGGCCCGGTGCGGACACTGGGATACAATCGACGCTAAGCGTGCGGACCCGCCGGAGTCTTGAGAAGTGGGATACCAGCACGCAAATTCCACGGTTTCAACCGGGAGCAAGACCTTCCTCATGGCCCGCATTTATCCGTTTCGCGCCTGGCGTTACAACCCCTCCGCCGTCCGCCTGGAAGACGTCGTTACCCAGCCCTACGACAAGATCTCGCCGGCCATGCAGCAGGCTTACTATCAGCGCAGTCCTTTCAACCTGGTCCGCATCATCCTCGGCCTGCCTGAGCTGTTTGACGCCGAGCGAGGCGAAAGCGTATATACGCGCGCCGCACGCGACTTCAGCGCCTGGCGCGAGAAGGGGGTTCTGACCCAGGAAAAAGACCCCTGCGTGTTCGCCTACTCACAGCGTTTCAAGGTTCCCGGGACGGAGATCGTGAAGGAGCGGCGGGGCTTTATCGCCCTGGGCAAACTCCACGAGTACGCCGAGCAGGTGGTTTTCCGCCACGAGCAGACTTTGTCAAAGCCCAAGAGCGACCGCCTGAACCTGCTCAAGGCCACGCGCGCCCACTTTGGCCAGATCTTCATGCTCTACTCCGACCCCGCGGGAAGCGTGGAGAGGATTCTTTACGACGGCAACGGCCCAGCCGAAGCGGAGATCGCCGACGAGTACGGCGTGCTGCATCGCCTGTGGCGGGTCAGCGACCCGGCTGCCATCCTGCTGCTGTCGACGGCGATGGCCGACAAGAAGCTGATCATCGCCGACGGCCATCACCGCTACGAGACGGCGCTCAACTACTCAAAGGAGCATGCGCCCTCGCCGCAGGGCAAATCCGAACACAGCGCCACCAAGTTGCCGCAACCGCCGTATCCTGAAGCCGCGGTGATGATGACATTCGTCAATATGGATTCCGACGGGCTGGTGATTCTGCCCACGCACCGAGTGGTTCACAGTCTGGCAGGTTTCGATGCGGCCGGTTTTGCGAGGGCCGCGGAACAATTCTTCACCGTTGAGGCATTGCCCGCGGCAGAGGCGGCAGACTACATCGAAACCCTGAAGGCCCAGCAGTGCCCGGCATTTGTCGCCGTCACCCGCGCGGGCGCCTTGCTGCTGCGATCGAAGAACGAGGCCGTAAACGCCGCGCTCGCCGATCTGCCCGAACGGCAACGCCAGCTCGACCTGAGCCATCTTCACTCCATCATCCTCGACCGGCTGCTGGGGCTGGACGCCGAGAAAGTCCGCGAGCAGACCAACATCCGCTACCTGCGCGACGCCGCGGAAGCCGTGGACCAGGTCCGCCGCGGCGAAGCCGATGTCGCCTTCCTCACCAACCCGGTCACCATGGAGCAGCTTAGGGAAGTCGCTTTCGCCGGTGACGTGATGCCGCAAAAGTCAACCGACTTCTTCCCCAAGCTGCTCAGCGGCCTGACCATCTATGCGCTGGACTAGACTCGGAAAACGGAAGTAACCTATTTCAAGGCGCAAGAACCCGGGGGGACCGATGCCAACGATCAGCAGGTTCTACGGAATCTTGATTCAGATGTACTTCGGTGACCATGTTCCACCGCACTTTCACGCGCTTTATGCCGAATTCGAAGCCCTGATCGATATTCAGACATTCGAGGTCATCGGCGGCGGTTTGCCCAGCCGCGCAATGGCGCTTGTGCTGGAATGGGCTCAACAACACCGAGAGGAACTCAGGCAGGATTGGGGACTATGCGTACAGAATCAACAACCGATGAAGATCCTTCCGCTTCCTTGACCGCGGAGATCGCGCCCCGGTCGCCTTGGCGCGTTACGGTAGTCGAAGCCCTTTCAGGATTCCGGCTGCGGGTTGCCTTTGCCGATGGCCTTACGGGGATGGTCGATATGTCGCGCATGGTGCACTCGCCAAAGGCTGGGGTATTCGCAGCGCTCGCCGACCCTTCTCTGTTTGCACAGGTCAAGCTGGATTACGGCGCTGTGGCCTGGCCCGGCGAACTGGACCTTGCCCCAGATGCGATGCACGCCGCGATCCAGGAGCATGGCAAGTGGTCGCTTTAAGTCAGTGGATTGGAATGCTCCGAAAGGGCACAGCCTGTTTAGCCGCCAATGGAACCAATTCGACCACTCGCATCCCATTGGCGTCCAAGACGTAAAATCAGGAAAAGGCGGTCGGCAGGGGAGATTCACAACAATGTTTCGCCGGAGACCTACGATTCCCAGTCTGCAGGTCTCGGCCTGTGTTGCGGTGGTTGCAATTGGCGCACTGGCGGCGTTGGCTCAGACATCAACCCCGACACCGGCAGCGACTGCTTCCGGGCAAACCGATCGTTCTGCATCGCAGGCCGCGTTGCCGGATGCACCGCCTCCGGCCTCGAGTCAGGTCCATTCACAGGCGCGGGCTCCTGAGATCGTGGAGCATTTATCCGCGCAACCACCGATCCCGGCCAAGACCGCTTCCAGCGCCCCGGTGACCATCCTTGAAGACACGTTGATACGGGTGGTGACCGACGAGCCGGTGAACAGCAAGCGGACCAGAGACGGCACGCCAGTGCATTTCATGGTGAGCGAGGATGTGTTCATCGGCGATGTGCTGGCCATTCCCCGCGGCGCAATGGTTCACGGGAAGGTGGTGAAGTCAAAAAAGGCCGGAGTGCTGACGGGAAGCCCCGAGCTGACATTTGAACTGGTGTCGCTGGAGCTGGGCGGGCGGAGCTACCCTCTTTATAGCTACCCGTTCAATGTGAAGGGGACGAGCAAGACCAAACCGACGGAGACAAAGGCAATTCGAGGGGCCTATGTGGGCGCAATCGCCGGCGCTTTCGCTCAGAGCAAGAACGGTACGACTACAGAGACCGGCAGGGCCGTGAACATGACGGCAGGCGCCGCGCTCGGGGCCGGCGTGGGTACGGCGGTTTCAGCGGCATCGCCGGGACCGGTAGTATGGATTCCTGCCGAGGCAGAGTTGAGTTTCTACCTGGCGGCTCCGATTACAGTGATGCCGGTGAGCGCGAAGGAGGCGGCACGGCTGGCGCAGGGACTGAATTCCGGCGGCCCGAGCCTCTACGTGCGCGGCGATGCTCCCTGATTATGGAGGGTTGCGAGAAGACGCGCAGACAGCGAAGGCAACGGTACGGGCAGTGCGCGCTGCTCCAGGGCCGCGGTTCTTCCACAGTTTGTTTGGCGGCTGAGGTAAGCTTTTTGTCAGTCAGGTTCAGAATTCGGCGATTTTCCGGAGCCTTGAAGCAGGCGCTCAAAATCACGGAGTATGGCCGCGCGTGCCGCGATTTCTGGATCCTGGCAGCTCTTGCAGCAACCGGTTCCATTCCTGGCGCAACGCAAGCGCCGCCCGCTCCCGCGGCGCGTTTTGTCGTGGTCCTGGATGCCGCGCACGGGGGCGACGACGCGGGTGGCCGCCTCACCGGTCAAGCCGGACGAAGCGAGCCGGAGAAGACCTTCACGCTGGCCCTCAGCGTCCGCCTCCGTTCGCTGCTGGCCGCGCGCGGCATTTCGGTGGTCACCACCCGCGAGTCAGACGCGAACGTCGATTCCGATCGCCGCGCCGAGATCGGCAACCGCGCCTATGCCCAGGCCTGCCTGAGCCTGCACGCCTCCCAGAGCGGCTCCGGCGTCCATCTCTATACCTCCTCGCTGGCGCCCGCCGGGCCCGCCCGCCTGGCACCCTGGAAGACCGCGCAGGCGGCCTGGGTAACGCGCAGCCTGGCCCTCGCCGGAGTGCTCAACTCGTCCCTGCTCCACGCCGGCATGACCGTTACCCTGGGGCGCACCGCCCTGCCCGTCGTTGACAGCATGGCCTGCCCCGCGGTGGCCGTCGAAATCGCCCCTGAAATCTCCCCTGAACACGCCCAGCCCGCCGGTCTCGACGATTCCGGATACCAGGCGCGCGTGGCTGAGGCCCTGGCAGCCGCCATTCTGGAATGGCGTGCCGATTCCTGGCATGCGGAGGGTCCTCAGCCGTGATCCCCCGCTACCAGACCGTCATCTTCGTCATCCTGCTGGTGGTTTCCGTGGTCATGGGCTCGGTGCTGTGGCAGTTGCGCGAACGCGCCCACGAGCGGCTGCTGGCAGGTGAGGACTCGGCGCCCACCCAGGCCCCGGAAGTGGCCCCGGCCGAGCAGGCCACACTTTTCGTCGCCAACGACGCCGACAATTCGCTGATGACCCAGTTCCTGTCGCTGCCTCTGCCCCAGAGCCCCGGCGCGCGCGCCCACGCGGTGCTGGGCAAGCTGCTTGACCTTTACGCCGCCCCCGGCGCCACTCACCCGGTTCCCGGCGGCGCTTCTTCTATCGCCCAGGTCTTCCTGTTGCCCGAAACCGGCAGCGACTCCGGCCCGGTCGCACCCAATTCAGCCGCCACAGAATCGCCAACCGGCTCCCAGCTCGCGGTGGTCAACTTCACCGCCGCATTCGCCGCCAACCATCCTTCAGGGCTTGAAACCGAGACCCTCACCGTGCTCTCCATCTGCGCCACTCTCCACGCCAACCTGCCTCGCGTCTCCCAAGTCCGCTTCCTGGTCGACGGTCAGCCCCGCGCAACTCTCGCCGGTCACGCCGACCTCACGCGCACCTACCTGGCCACTGAAGCCGTTCCCACGGAAGGAAACCACCCATGAACAGCTTTGGGACCCCCACCATCGGCGTCTTCGATTCGGGCTTTGGCGGACTCACCGTCCTGCGCGCCCTTCTAGCGCGCCTTCCGCAGGCCCGCTTCGCCTTCCTCGGCGACACCGCCCGCCTGCCCTACGGCTCCAAGTCCCGCCGCACCATCGCCCGCTACGCCGCGCAGAGCGCTCAGTTCCTGGTCCGCGAACAGGGCGCGGAGTTCCTGGTCATCGCCTGCAACACGGCCAGCGCGCTGGCGCTCGACGCGATTCAGGACGCGGTGCCGGTTCCCGTGCTCGGCGTGATCGAGCCCGGCGCCACAGCCGCACGCGCCGCCTCCCGGACTGGAGACGTGCTGGTGATCGCCACCGACGCCACCGTCCATAGCCACGCTTATGCAGCCGCCTGCCAGGCCCACGGCCTGCGCGCCATCGAGAAGGCCTGCCCGCTGCTCGTTCCGCTGGTCGAGGAAGGATGGACCGATCATCCCGTCACCGCCGAGGTCATTGACATCTATCTGAACGAACTCCGGGCCGAAGCGGCCGCTGAGGGCCTGAAACCCGACACGCTGGTCCTGGGCTGTACGCATTACCCGCTGCTGCGGCCCCTCTTCGAGCGCGCGGTACGGCCTGGCGTCCGCGTCATCGACTCCGCCGAGTCCACCGCCGAAACGGCACTGCGCCAGTTCGGCAGCCATTTCGCGAACAAACCCGTGCTTGCGGAACCTGAGATCCGCTGCTTCGCGTCGGACTCGGTGGAGAAATTCGAGCGCCTCGGTTCCCGCTTTCTGGGCCGCCCCACCGGAAATGTCGAGTTGGTCGACCTGGGCGGCTGAGCGGTTCGCCGGTTGGCGCCCGCCGGCAGCAGCGCCGCTAAGTGGCATTTTTCTCAAGAAAATGCCGCCATGCAGAGGGCTCGCAAGGCCACGTGAACTGGAGAAACGCTCTGATATTCTATTGGTTGGCCCGCCGTTCCCCTTACCAGCCGCGAGCCATGGAGGAATAAGGCAAGCATGATCGATCTGGCAGGTAAGACGGCCGTGGTCTTCGGGTTGGCCAACAAGCGTTCCATCGCCTGGGGCATCGCCCAAAAACTCCACGAGGCCTGCGCAAACCTGGCCATCTGCTATCAAAATGAGCGCATGAAACTGGAGGCCGAAAGCCTGATCGACGAACTGCCGGGCGCCACGGGTTTCCAGTGCGACGTCTCCAACGATTTCGAGATCGAAACCTTGTTCGCCGCCATTCAAGAGAAGTACGGGAAGATCGACATCGTGGTCCACGCAGTGGCCTTCGCTCCCGCCGCCGAGTTGCGCGGCGACTTCCTGAATACCAGCCGCGAAGGCTTCAGGGTGGCCATGGACGTGAGCGTCTACTCGCTAATCGCCGTCAGCCGCGCCGCCGCGCCGCTGATGACCGAGGGCGGCAGCATCATGACGCTCAGCTTCTACGCCGCGGAGAAGGTGGTCCCCAACTACAACGTGATGGCCATCGCCAAGGCCGGCCTGGAATCCACAGTCCGCTACTTGGCCTGGAACCTGGGCCCAAAGAATATTCGCGTCAACGCCATCTCCGCCGGCCCCATCAAGACGCTGGCGGCGCGCGGGGTGGGCGACCTGACGGACATGCTCAAGTCCCACGCGGAACGCGCGCCGCTGCACCGCAACGTAGACCAACTGGAAGTTGGCGGCGCGGCCTTATTCCTGGCCAGTGATCTCTCCAGCGCCGTGACCGGCGAAGTGATGTACGTGGACTGCGGCTACAACATCATGGGGTTCTGAAGGCGCGCCTCAAGAGCCGGCAAAGAGAGTAGATCTGTCATCCCGGAGGCCGCTCTTCTGGAATCCCCGTTTAGCCCCCGGCGAAAACCTGCTCCCACACCGCCGGCTCGACCGGCAGCCCGAGCTTTTCGTTTTCCGCGCGCACGCGCAGCGTCTGCTCGCCCGGATAGCGCACCCTGCCGCCTTCCTTAACGGGTTTGCAGCCGTGCAGCGAAGCCACAACCTCGCCGGCAATCTCCTCGGCCCGCGGCGACGGTCCGAACGCTTGAGGATTCATGGCCACGAACATCTGCGAGATCCCCGTCTCAAACAGCGGGTCTGAAGATAATTCATGCGTCGCCCGGCCCAGCGACATCATGGCGGCAATCATGTCCAGCACCACGGAGAGACCTGAGCCCTTCCAGTAGCCCACCGGCAGCGGGCGCCACGATCTCTCGATGGCGGCCGGATCACGGGTCAGGTTGCCCGCCTCGTCGAACCCACCGTCGACCGGCAGCATCTCGCCTTTTTTCCGGTAGCTTTCGAGCGATCCATAGGAAAACTGCGACATGGCCATGTCCAGCACCACCGGCCCGCCCCGGCGAGGCACGGCAAAGACCAGGGGATTGTTGCCGATCACCGGGTCCAGCCCGCCCCAGGGGGGCAGATTAGGCATGGTGTTGGTCCAGCAGATGCCGATCATGCCCGCCTCGGCAGCCTGCCATCCGTAGGTGCCGGCGCGCATCCAGTGGTTGGTGTTGCCCAGCGCGATGCATCCAACTCCATGCTCGCGGCTGAGGCCGATGGCCCGCTCCATGGCGGCGAGGGCGTTCAGATTTCCAGGGCCCCGCCGGCCGTCCCAGCGTTCGAGCGCGCCGAAGCCGGCAACCAAGCGCGCCTCAGCCTTTACGTCGACGCTGCCGTTTTTAATTGTGGCCACAAAACGCGGAAAGCGGTTGATGCCGTGGGTGTACACGCCGTCACGCGTGGTCTCGGCAAACAGGCGCGCGCAGGTCTGCGCCCGCTGCGCGGACATGCCGAGCTTGATGAGAACCCCGGCCAGCGTCTTCTGAACTTCTGCAAATGGAATTCGATTCATAGATTAAAAGCGCAGCGGACTCGCTGGCCCTGGTGCGGCGCAAGCCGCGTCTGCCCCACCGCAGGTGGCTATTCTCTCAGCATGACCGTGATCTTGCGCGCATCTCCGCCTGTTGAGGTGATCAGAATCTCTCCCGTAGCGCGCTTGCGAATGCTCTTGAACTTGTCACCCCACTCGACCAGGACCAGCGCATCCGGGGTGAGCAGATCGTCGAGCCCCAGCGTCTCCAGTTGGCGCTCGCCTTCGAGGCGATACACGTCAAGGTGATAGAGCTTGACCGCGCGCCCGTCCTGCGTGCCGTCGTACTCGTGAACGAGCGTAAATGTGGGGCTGGTCACCTCGCCGGCGTCAGCCGCGTCAAGAGCCTCGGCAATTCCCTTCACCAGCGTGGTTTTGCCGGTGCCCAGGTCGCCGCGCAGCAGCAGCAGTTGCGGCGGCTTGAGCAGGCGCGCCAGCTTGCGCCCCACTTCGATGGTGTCCGCGCCGCTCTCGGTGGTGAACTCGTGAATTCTGCCTTCGGCTGCTGGGGCGACGTTGCTCATTCGTATGCCTCGCGCGAGGCCGCCGCCGGTAACAAATCTGCCGGCAGCCCCTGCATCCAAAGATATCCGTTCGCACCACGAACACGAAAGCGGAAAATCCGCGCAAGCCGGCGAAGACTGTCGGTGGCCAGCAGTGTATGCTCGTCGGCCTCACGCACGGCCAGATCCGCGGAGAGCCCGTGGAGATAAACCGCCGCTTCGACTGCTCGTCCCGCTTCGCCTGTGTATTGCGCAAGCAGGCCCGCAATGAGGCCGGTCAATAGGTCGCCGCTGCCGCCCTTCGCCATGGCGGGATTGCCGGTCGTATTTACGGCGACCTCTCCATTGGGATGCGCAATCAGCGTCCGCGCCCCTTTTAGCACCAGGGTCACGCCCAGCCGCTCGGCAAAAGCGCGTGCGGTCTCCAGGCGCTGGGACTGTACCTGGGCCACGGTCGTCCCTGCCAGCCGCGCCATCTCGCCCGGATGCGGCGTCAGCACCAGCGTCCGTCCCTTGGCCAGCTTCGCCAGCAGCACCAGCTTGGCGGCCAGAATGTTCAAGGCATCGGCGTCGATCACCGCCGGAATCCTAGTCGCCGCCAGCAATCCGGTGGCAAACTTCACAGTCTCCGGCGACTGCCCCAGTCCCGGCCCGATGGCCAGCACGGTTTTGCCTGCCATCAACCCCGCTACGCGGTCCGGCGCGAGATTTTCGTCCGAGATGCAGCCCACGGCGGTCGATTCCAGCGGCCAGGTCATCAACTCCGGCGCAACCGAGGATACGACTGAAAGAGCCGGCGCGGGAACCGCCGCCGTGACCAGGCCAGCACCAACGCGCAACGCCGCCAGTGCCGCCATGGCCGGCGCGCCCGCCTTGCCGCCTGCCGATCCAAAGGCGCCGCCCACCACCAGGACGTGCCCGAACTGGCCCTTATTCGCGCCAACCGCCCTCGGCTTCTGCACGAGCGCCAGGGCCGACCCCGCCCAGTGCAACTTTTGCGTGGAGACAATCGCCGCCTCCGGCGAGCCGATCGGCGCTACCACCACAGGCTGGTCCCAGCGCCGCGTCAATTGGCCAAAGACATGCGCCGGCTTGGGCGCGGTAAAGGTGATCACCGCATCGGCGGGAAACACCGGGGCGTCGACGCCGGCGCTGGTCGCATCCGCCGGCCATCCGGAAGGCAAGTCAATGGCGAGAATGGGAGGCGATACCTGCGCCTTGCCGGCCTTCATCCACTTGAGCGCCGCCAGCGGCAAGCCTTTCAGCGGCGGCTTGAAGCCCGTCCCCACCACCGCGTCCACAATCAGGTCGGTATCCAGAGCGGCTTTCAGACGGGCCAGTTCCTCGGCGGAAGTGACAACGTGAATCTTGCCGTGGGGCGGATTGGTGAGTTCTGCCCAAGCCTCGGCCGCATCGCCCTTCAAGCCGTCAGGGTCGCCGAGCAGCAGCGTCGTCACCTCAAGGCCGGCATCGGCCAGCAGCCACGCAGTCATCATCCCATCGCCGCCGTTGTTGCCCCTGCCGCACAGCACCGTCACCCGCCGCGCGCGCGGGAACTGCTCGCGAGCGAACGCCGCCACGGCCGCGGCAGCAGCCCGCATCAGATCGAGCGAGGCCACCCCGTACCGCTCAGTCGTGACGCGGTCACAGGTTTGCATCTCGGCTGCGGATAGAACTTGCATCGCATCCATAGTAGCCGATATCAGAACTCGACCCTGACCTGAAATGCAATCATGCGCGGCGAACTGTCTCCGCCCAGACCCACACCCAGCAATCCCGTCGGCAGCGAGATTGTGTCTTCCAGCGTGCCGAACTTCGCCGGAATATAGTTTCCCGGCACGCCCGCTTCCACATTGCTGGGCAGCGCAAAATTCGGATGGTTGAATGCATTAAACATCTGCGTGTCGATGCGCAATGACATCCCCTCGCGGAGCTCAAACCTCCTGGTCAGATAAATATCCGAATACGTGAAGTGGGGCCCTCGCACCGTATTCCGCCCCGAGTTTCCAAATTGGCAATCGCTGACGGAATCTCCGCCGGTGCAGGCTCCAGTGGTTGGATCGACTACTGAAACGAATGCCTCCGGATTCAACCACTGCCGCGTCCCCGCCAGAGTTACGCCGGAGTAAGGCGTCTTCCGGTAAAGCGGCACGCCTGGAACCGTGCGCGCAAACTGCGGCCCGCTGCTTTGAAAGATGCCGTTGCCGTTGGCCGTATAAGGCTGGCTCAGCACCGTAAACGGAAGGCCGCTATGAAGGAATGCGGTTTCTGAAAAGGACCACCCACTCAATAGCGCGCGGAGTAACTCATGCGAGGACGAAAATGGAATTTGATAAATCCCATAAGCCGAAATGTTGTCGCGCACATCGTAGTCGCAGTTTCCATATTGGCGGCTCAATTCTCCAGGCAACGGCGATAAAATTCCCTGCGACGAGAATGAAAGCAGTCCTCCGTTCGAAACCTCATCCAGGCAATGACTCAGAGTGTAATTTCCACGCAAAGTCAGGCCACTCAACTGCTCTGTAACTCCCGCCTGTAACCCTGAATAACCGCTATTCGCTCCGGTCTCGAATTCATTTACGCTCCCGAATCGCCGATCGAGCGGCTGCTGGTAGGGATAGGGCGCAAAGCATCCGGCACAAACCGTCTGGTAACCGTTCAACTCCACCTGGTAGGGCTCATGAACTCCGCGCGTGCCTACATAATCCACCCGTACCGCGCCGTGCGCGCCCGCCTGCACTTCAACCCCAAAGTTATATTGGTAGTAATACGGGGTCTTGAGCGTCCCGCTCGGGAAGCTATTCATACTCACGGCCAAGGGGCAGGCCGGCGCGCCGGCAGTAATCCCTGCACAGGGCGCAGCGCCGGAACTAAAGACAGACTGAAAGCTGCGGTTCGCGTCATAAGTCGCATCCACCGCGCTGCCGGCCACATTCGGCGCCATGGCCTCGCCGCCTACTTGTCCGCCGATCCCGCCCACAAAGGCCGGCGAGTAAGGAGGGTTGGTTGCGGCGAGGTCCGCGACCTGCGCCGGAATAATATCGTTGAAGACACCGAATCCGGCATGAACCACCATCTCAGGAGTTATCTGATATGCCGCTGAGATGCGCGGCTGCCATACAAGCAGCGGCGTGGCCGGAAACAGGCCGCTTACCTTGGTCAGAATAACTTGGTCGAGCGGCTGGCCGATGTTATGCGACAAATCCAGAAACGAACCATTAGGACGCGCAAACAGCCGTTGCCGATTCACAGGATCCGTGTTCCAGGTTGCCCGCACACCAGCCGTCAAAGTCATCCGCGCCGAGGGCTTGTAGGTGTCCATGGCATACAAATCCAGATTCCCCGCCGCTACCCGCTCATTTAGAGAGACGGGAAACGTCTCGCTTTCCGTATAGGCCACCCCATAAGTAAATTGGGCAAGATCGTTATAAACGTCTGTAGGCACGGTTCCTTCGCCCAGGTCGTAGTCGCTCACGTCGATGCGCCGGGTATTGATCCCGAATTTGTAAGTGTCCCTGCCTCGCGTCCATATAAGATTGTCGTTGATCTGCCATTGCGTAACCTTGCGCCCTTGCGGGTAGGTATTGTCATTGCCGCCAATGGTCGTGAAGGGCGCGCTGTTGGTGCCCGCTGCGAGCACGATCGGAAAGGCCTGCTTGACCTGCGCGTAGTTATCCGGCTTAAAAATGCTCGCGTACCAGCTTGCTCCGGGATTGAACTGATTGACGAGCTTCGGATTGAACAAGTGCGTATAACCGACCACCAGTGTGCGTTGCGGCTGCGGCGAGAATGAATTGAACATCGGGTTGATTGCATCGGTATAGGCGGCCTGCAACCCTGTGTCCTGCTGGAAGCGATACCAGACGGTGTTTTTCTCGTCGATGGTGTGGTCGATCTTTACTACCAGCAGATTTTCGCTGTCGCTGTTGGTCAGCGATTCCTGGCGTTGATTGGCGCACCCGCTCCCGGTGAACAGATTGCCGCTCGACTGCGTTCCCCGAAGCAGCGCCCCGCTCGCCTCCAGCGGGCAGGAACTTACCGCGACCGGAGTTCCGGCGGTGTTCCTGAACAGGCTGAACATCGACTGGTAAAACCCAATCTCATCGGGCTCAGCCGGCAGCGCGGTCCCCGTAATCGGGTCGGTTCCGCCCCGACTTAGCTGGCCCAGCACATATTGTTGATAAGCGGGTGAAGGCACCACGGCCTGCGTAACCAGTGGAAGCGCGATCCGGATTCCCTCGTAATGCGCAAAGAAGAACAGTTTGTTCTTCTCGATCGGCCCGCCCACGCTTGCACCGAATTCGTTTACCGTCGAGCGCGGCTTTTTCGCTAGGCTGCCCGCCGTGTCATTAGCATGAAGAAAATAGTTTTCCGCATTCAGGAGCGATCCATTCCATACTTCGTATAAGTCGCCGTGAAATCGATTGCTGCCCGACTTGGTAAAGTAATTCACCTGCGAGGCCCCATATCTACCCTGATCCACGGAGTAGGAATTGGTATTGATGGTCGCTTCCTGCACAGCGTCGAGTCCTATCACAAGGTTGGTCGATAAGCCGATATTCAGCCCCAGCCATGGATCGTTGCTGTCGTAGCCATCCAATATGTAGCCGTTCGAAGTAGCCGGTAATCCGTTGAATTCCACATTTCCATATCCGCCGGCCGCCTTGGCGTCATTTGAAGATCCAGCGGTGTTCATCAACGCTCCCGGCGCAAACTGCGCTATGTAAGTCATGTCCTGCCCCGGGTTTGGCAGGCGTGCAATGGTCTTGCTTTCGAGCGTGGTGGTGGTGTTTGGGTTTTCCAGGGTTAGCATCGCCTGTTGCGCAGTTACAGTGACAGTTTGCGTTGCAGACGACAAAGCAAGCGCGAAGTTGAGGGTCACGGTCCGCCCTACATCTACTGCAACCGGGGACGAACTTTGTTTCTTAAACCCGTTTAGCTCGACTGTCACCGTATAAGTGCCGGGATTGACCTGGGAGAAAAGGAACCTACCCTCGAAGTTAGTCTGCGCGGCCCGAGTGGCCCTGGTATCAACATTGGTCGCTGTAACTCCTGCATTAGCCAGCCCCGCGCTGGTAGAATCCTCCACGGTCCCTGAGATAGCACTCGATGTGCCGCTCTGCCCCCGGAGCGGAGATAAGTTAATCACGGTTAATACCAGAAGATAGATAGAGATATAACCGAGTCTATCTATGCGCTTCATGCGAACCTCCGAGGGGAAGCGGGCGATCAGCGGCCCATTGCGGTTTCAATCAACAACCAAGTATTCAGCCCGGCGATCAGAGCCGCCGTAAACCACGCCAGAGCTTGCAGCCAACGCGCATTCACAAACTCGCCCATCCACTTGCGGCTGCCGGTAAACATGACCAGCGGCACCACGGCAAAACTGAGTTGCAGAGAGAGAATCACCTGGCTGAGGATGAGCAGCTTTTCAGTTCCCTGCTCGCCGGTAATGGCCACCACGATGATGGTGGGAATGATGGCCAGCGTGCGCGTAATCATTCGCCGCAGCCACGGCGACAGCCGGATGTGGATGAAACCTTCCATGACCACCTGGCCGGCGAGCGTGCCGGTGATGGAGGAGTTCTGTCCGCTGGCCAAGAGAGCTACGGCAAACAGAGTGCTGGCGCCGGCCGCGCCCAGCAGCGGGCTGAGCAGCTTGTAGGCGTCCTGAATGGCGGCGACCTCGAAGTGCCCGCTGCGATTGAAGACCGCGGCCGCCACAATGAGAATGGCCGCGTTGACAAAGAGAGCCACGGTGAGGGCCAGCGCGGAGTCCACATTGGCCATGAAAATGGCTTCGCGCTTGCCCGTCGGCGTGCGTTTGTAGTTGCGGCTCTGCACGATGGACGAGTGCAGATAAAGATTGTGCGGCATCACCGTCGCGCCCAGAATTCCGATGGCGATGTACAGCATGTCGGGGTTGGTAACGATGGAGGGCGAGGGGATGAAAAGATTGCGCAGCACCGGCCAATAATCCGGCCGCGAAAGAAACATCTGCACGCCGAACATGGCGATGATGGTTCCGATGAGCGCCATGACCAGCGCCTCAACGAGGCGGAATCCCCAGCGCTGCAAGAGCAAAATCAGCAGCACGTCGAGGCCGGTGATGAGCACGCCGTAGAACAGGGGGATGTGAAAGAGCAGATTCAGGGCAATCGCCGACCCGATGACCTCGGCCAGGTCGCAGGCGGCGATCGCTATCTCCGCGCCAACCCAAAGGGCAAAGCTCACCTTGCGGCCGTAGGCCTGGTTGCAAAGCTGCGCCAGGTCACGTTCAGTGGCCACGCCCAACTTCAGGCTCAGGCTCTGGAGCAGAATCGCCATCAGGTTCGAGGCCATGATGACGAACAACAGCGTGTAGCCGAAGCGCGAGCCGCCGGCAATGTCGGTGGCCCAGTTGCCGGGGTCCATGTACCCCACCGAGATGAGGAATCCCGGGCCCAGGAATCCCAGCAAGCGGCGCCAGCAGATGGGCGAGCCGGAGATCTGGACACTGGAATGCACCTCCGGCAGGGAGGGCTCGATGGGCTCGACGAGGGTGCTGAATTCAACGGCCATGGGCACGGACGAAGAGCCCGGTGGACCCTTCAACCTGAGTATGCCACATCCTGTTAAGTATGGTTAAGAAATTGTCTTATATTTAATTACAATGAATTCTCCGGGCGCAGCCAGACCGCTTCCGCTGCTGGACGCCCTAGAATTGTCTTTTCCAGCGGTTGATCGGATTTTCTCCCAACACTCTCTCTATTTAACTCAATCCAAACGGTTTGGTCGTAGTTCTGGCTCATGACGCGCAGGCTCTTGCCCGGCCCGATGCCGGCCTGGTGCAGAAACAGCAGCAGCTTGGGATCGCGCTCGTGCAGGCTGGTCACTGTGTAGCGTTTGCCTTCCTCCGCCTCGGAAAGGGGCACCTCGCCGCGCCGTTTGCGTTCCAGGGGATTTTCAGGGAGCACCGCGTTGCCGTGCGGACAGGCGCCGCCCTCGCCCAGCTTCTCTCTCAACTTGACCTCGAAGGCGGGCGAAACCGCGTGCTCGAGCCGCTCCGCTTCCTCGTGAATTTCGTGCCACTCCATCCCGAAGACTTCGCTGAGCATGCGCTCGATGAGGTGGTGGCGCAGCGCAGTGCGATAGGCAGTTTCGCGGCCCGCCGCGGTGAGCCGCACAATGCCGTCTTCGCCCACCTCAACGAAGCCGTCCCGCCTGAGCCGCTTGAGCGCCATGGTCACCGCCGGCGCCGAGACCTCAAGCCAGTGGGCCAACATGGCCGGGATCACCTGGTGGCCCTCGGCCTCAGCCTCGAGAATGGCCTTCAGGTAATTTTCTTTCGAGACGTGGATGGAGTCTTTCATCGCGGAAAGCAGCCTCTAGCTTCCAGCTTCTAGCTTAAAGGCAAAAGCCGGGGCGCCCGGTGGAGAATGCGCTGCTCAAGCGATGAATTGAGGCCGCCAGATTCGGAAAAGCAACCGCAGATCCTTCGACTCCGCCTCTCGCGATGAAACTGCGAGAGGCTTCGCTCAGAGGCTGTGACTAAATTCGAAATTCGGCACCGGGAGCAGTCGAAATTGCGCTTTTGCTCGGCGGTGTCGAGGTCGAGTGGTATTTCGATGGTGCGCCGGGTTTCAGTTTCACGTTGATTCGCTTGCCGCGGGCCTGTGCTTTTGCTCCTTCTGGCCGGTTAGCTCAACAGCACGGTAGCGAAGTGCATCAGGTTGTAGGCCAGCGCGCACCACAACGCTACGCACCGGGCCTTCTGCAACCCCCGCACCGTGAACTGGCTCAGGCCACGATAACTTCTGAGGTCGGCGTTGACCGTTTCGCTGGTCGAGGCCCGCTCTTTGTAGATTTGTTTTCCTTCCTCGCTGGACATGCGCTGCTTCCAGGCCAGTACTGCTTCTGTGTCTCCGCGTTTGGGTTCCAGTTCGCGGTCCTGATTCCGAGCCTGCCTGGCGGGTTTGGGCGGCACGAACAGTTCCACTCCATGGGCCTGCGCCTGCTCGATGTCCTGTGTGCGGATGTAACCGCCGTCAATCAACTGCTGCCGGACTTTGCCGCCGGTTCGCTGCTCGACCTGGCGCCGCATCGGCTCGCTCAGCCCGGCGCTGTCGCTGCCTTCGTTACTGACCTTCACGCCCACGATGGCGCGGCTTTCCGTATCGGTTGCCAACTGCACGTTCAGCGCCGGGTTGAAGCCGCCGTTGGGCATCTTCATGACCCGCGCTTCGGCATCGGTGGTGCTGACCCGCGGCTGACGCGCCCGGATCTGCTGGCCGCGCTTGCCCCTGCCCGCACGACGCGCCGCTTCGGCCTGTTTCTGCTTCAGTTCCGGCAACTGCGCAATGGCCTCCTCAAGCCGCCGCTGCCTCTCGGCCGCGGCCCGTTTACGCGCTCCACGCTGCCGCGCCGAAAGCGCCGCATGCTCCGGGGAGTCCACTTGCCGCCGCAACTCGTCCACGTGACGGCGAGCTTCTTCAAGCAGCTTCTCGAGCCGCTCTTCACGGCGAAAACTGCTTGCCCCCGCGCTCACCCGAACCCGCACTCCGTCCTGGCTGACGCGGCTTACCCGCACCACTTCCTTGTCCACCAGAGACGCGATCACCTGCGTGAAAAGCTCGTCCAGAGCCGCGCCGTGATCGGTGCGGAAATCCGACAGCAGGCGGTGATTCACTCCCACCCCACCGCACAACCAGCGAAAAGCCGCACTGTCCTCACATCGCCGCGCAAGCTCCCGCGCCGAGCCGATGCCGCGTATGCACGCGTACAGCCACAATGCCACCAGAAGCTGAGGGTCGGTCGCGTCCCGGCCGACCTGCCCTTGGCGAGCCTTGATGGGCGCGTGGAACCGCTCCAGGTCAAACTTCTCCACCACCGCCATCACCATGCGCACAGGATGGTTCGCACTCACCAGATCGTCTGGGCAATGGATCAACATCGCCACCTGACGACGCTCCGGCCTCCGCAAACGCACTGCTGAATGGGTCTGCTCACCACAGAATTCGCTCATGTCTTGCTTATAAACTGCATCCATCTGGAAAACCTGCTCCATATTCCAGAGAGCATCGAAAAAGTCACAGCCTCTCAGTGTACGGTCGCTCAGGATGACAGCGTTTTGAGAGGAACTTCTGAGGCAGGTCATCAGGGTTTTTTCGCTGGTGCTTGCCTGGGAGCGGCAAAGCTCACCTTCGGCGGCTCTCCCAGAGTCACGGCGGCTTCCACTGTACGCTTGCGGCTACCTTGCATCACCTGGTTCTGCCCGAGAGTAATTTTGCCATTGGCGATCGCGGCGTCCGCGGTCCAGCGGTCGAAACGCGTCAGAGGCGGGGGAACCGCTGTGCCCCTGGCGGCAACCGAGCCAACTGAGGCAACGGAACCATGGCGCCAGTCAAAGTGCAGCGCGCCCGTGGCCGAGCCGGTCAGATCCTTGTCCTCGTAGCCGGAGAGGTCGATTTTCCCGTCGGCATCGATGGTCCCGCCCCGCCAGCTCTCTCCCAGCAGTTGGCCCACCGCGGCCGGGTTCAGCTTTTCGAAGTCCGCGGTGAGCGTATATGCAGGCTTGTCTCCCGTTTTGAGCGTGCCGGCTCCGTGCAGGCTGCCGCCCAGCAGCGTGGCATTGAGACTCGCGATCTGGGCGCCGTCGGGCAGGATGTGCAACTCCGCCGACACACCCTCGAGCTTCACCGGACCCAGGACGAGCGAATCGGCATTCACCATGCCGTCAAGCTGCGGCCAGGCCGGCGCGGTAGAGGGATGCAAGCGGTTAATCAGATCGGACAACATGGTGCCCTCTTCGTGCGCGCCCAGGACCGCGGACTGCATCGTAGCCGCATCCAGATCGCCGAATTGGACTTTGAAGGTTGGGGAAAGCCCGGGCGGGCACGGTTGGGAGGTATCGCAGCTCGCCGGCAGCGTCAGACTCGCCGTCCCCTTCACCGGGCCGTAGGAGAAAACCACCGGATCCCAACGGCTCTCGCCGTTGTCAACATGCAGTGTCGCCTCTGTGATTTCCACGTGGTTGGCAAGATAATCGGCCTTCCAGTTGGCATTGCGCACGGTGACGGTACCGCTGAGGATGTCCGCGGCAGGGTTTCCCGCTTCATCGAGGGCCGGTTTTGTTGGCACCGGGCGATTCTCGTCGGGGGTCGCGGCCGCGGCTGGAGAATTACTGCTGAAGGGGATCTCCTCGGCGGGCAGCCAGGGGCCCTGGACGCTCAGGTCCACGGCGAGTGGGTCTCCGGCCACCGCGTCGAGCGCCGTGGCTTGATTGAGGCCGGCGGCGCGCGCCAGTTCCCTGCCCCGAGCGATGCTCGCCTGGCCACGAACTGCAACCTGGTAGCCCTTGAGCCCCAGGCGTACATTCAGCGTGAGGGGAACGGCAGCACCCGCGGGAATTGCCACGGTTCCAGCCAGCGCCTGGGCCCCAGGCGCCGGCGACAACACCATCTTCGGCGCCAGGATGGGCCGGCTGAGGCCATCCCCGCTGAGTTGAAAACCGGTGACGGTAAAGCTGCCGGTGAGCGGGCCCGGGGGCGGAGTTGGCTTGGCCGCCCTGGTTGAATGAGCCTTCCCGGCACTCGCCGATTTCTTCTGCGCAGGGCTATCGGCGGGGATTTCGGCGTATGCGACATTGCCGCTCGCGGCGCCTGCAACTTCAATTCCGGGGGCAAGGCCTCTGCGCGCAGTGCGCAGCGCATCCAGCCCCGCAGCCACCGGAATTCGATCCAGCTCCACGGAGAAATGAGGCATCCCGCCATTGCCGGGCCAATCTCCCGCCAGGCGGATGCGACCGTCGCCAAGAGGCGAGTCGCAGAGCAGATTCTCAAGAGCGCGCTGGGAATAGTGGTAGACAAGCGAGCAGTTGGCATCAAAATCCAGAGGCGCGGGGGGCGTGAATTCGGCACGGTGAACGCGCGTAGCCCGCAGCCTGCTCTTAATCTGGGCTGCATCGGCGGTCCCTTCAAGATGCATTTCGCCCCTCAGGTCGCCGCGCCAGCCGGCGTCGGAGCCAGTGGCCAGGCGGCTAAGCTGGCCAAGCTGAGCGTCGCGCCACTCCAGGTCGAGGCGTATGGGCATCTGCCGCAGGTCGGAGGCCGGCCGGGCGCTTGCCTCCAGCTCGACAATGCCGGTGTCGGCCAGGTCCAGGCTCACATCGGTGCGGGCGGGCTGGCCGCGCAGCCTGATTCGCCATTCGCCGGGCTGATCCTGCCAGAAGGAAAGATCGGTGTCGACGATTGAAAACGGCAGCTTCTCAACGCCGTTCTTGAAATTGATCCGGGAATTGGTTGCGGCAAGATAAGGAAACGGAGGCGCAGGATGTCCGCCGGCGTTTGCCGTCCCTGCCCTGGTTGCCGCCGTCTGGACCAGCGGATCCAGGTTCCAGCGGCCGCCGGGAGAGCGCACCAGATTCAGGCTGGCGTCATCCACGCTGATCTCGCTGATCTCCAGCCGGCCCCGCCAGAGAGAGAGCAGGCGGATGGAGGCAGTGACCTCGCTGGCATGGAGCAGAGGCTCGGCGCCGAACTCCGGATCTTCTTCGACGGTGAGATCGTAGAGCACGAAGCCCGGCCGGGGCAGCAATCGCAAGTGCAGCGAGGAGAGCCGCACCGGCCTGCCCAGCGACGAGGCCACCAGGCTCGTAATCCGGCTCTTGTAACGGCTCACGCTGACCAGCGGCGGCACGATCAGCACCGCCAGGATGGCGATGAGCGCCGCCAGGGCCAGCCAAAGCCGCCCGCGCTTCTTTTGCCGCCCTTGCTCGTCTTCCGTCATGGTTTTAGTCAGTGGACAGTGAACAGTGGGCAGTGAACAGCTCCTGGATCCCGGTTCTCAGCGGACCGTGAGCAGGGAAGAGCGGTCTGTAGCCCCGGCTTTTTCACTGACCACTGTTCACTGTCCACTGTTCACTGCTTTTACCTCACCAGGTGCAGCGTGCGCTTCCAGCGCGTATCGGTGAAGAAGTGCAGCACCACGTGACCCATCCAGGCCAGGTTGGCGCCGAGGCCGGTTTGTTCGTACTGCTCCTCCGATGTCTTGAAGGACCAGTAGTTGAACAGCGGGCGGCCCACGATATTCTCACTGGGCACGAAGCCCCAGTAGCGCGAATCGAGGCTGTTGTGCCGGTTATCGCCCATCATGAAGTACATGCCCCGCGGAACCACCAGATCCCCGTTCTCGATGTGATTGGGAAAGTCAACTGCCCATGCCTCGGGCGTCCCGTCGTCTCCTGTCGGATAGGGAGGCACCGAAGGAAACTCGTCGAGAAAGTCCTGATGATTTTCCGGCGTTGTGGGTTTGGCATGGGGCTGGTCCTGGGCCACGCCGTTGATGATCACAATGCCGTCGCGGATATGGATGCGGTCGCCGGGAACGCCGATCAGGCGCTTTACCAGGAACAGGTAATTGCCGCCCGAGTCCGGCACCGGCTTGATAAACACCACAATGTCGTTGCGCCTGGGCTCGCGATAGTGAACCAGCGGCATCCACTTCGCATCCGGAGCCAGAGTGATTCGGTCCACGACCAGGTGATCGCCGACAAGCAGCGTATCCTCCATCGACCCTGAAGGGATGACGAAGTTCTGAGCCAGGAAGGTGAGAATGAACAGGCCGATCACCAGCACCGAACAGATGCTGGCCACCGCCTCAAATGGCGTCTCTTCTACCCTGGTTTTTTCCGCGGGATCTGAATCCGGCTGAGCGATTTCCGTCTTCGAGATTTCCGATTTCGGGGCTGGCGTCTTCGGGGACGGCGTCTTCTTCTTAGTCATGTTAGTGAACAGTGAACAGTGGACAGTGAACAAGGGCTACTGCTGACCACTGTTCACTGTTCACTTTTTCTTTAATGCACCACGTGGAAGATGCGCTTCCAGCGCGCGAAACCGGTCAATCTTGCCGACAACTGCCTGTCGTGTCCGAGTCTATCATCTCTGGCCTCCATCGCGGCCTGCTGCACATCGGTGGTGGAGGGACGGCTAAGCGAGAAGTAGATGACCAGAGGCCGGGCCACGATCGCCTGGCGCGGCACCAATCCCCAGAATCGCGAATCGTTGCTGTGATTGCGGTTGTCGCCGAGCACAAAATACTCTCCCGCCGGAATCACCAGCTCGCCGTTCCGGGTGAGGCTCTGCATCTGACGCCACCATTCGGGATCGACCTGCGGGTCGGTATAAACGTCGGCGGGAAAATTGTCGCGGAAGGGATTGGGCGGAGCAGGCTCGAAGGCCGCGTAGGGCTCGTCCATCGCGACCCCGTTCACGATCACCCGCCCGTCGTCGATGCGCAGACGGTCGCCTGGTATTCCCACCACGCGCTTGACCAGCAGGGGCGGCTGGGGGTGATGAAAGACGATAATGTCACCGCGCTCAACCGCGCGATAGGGCATGAGCCAGCGGCTCAGCGGGCCTGGCGGGGCGTACACCTGCTTGTTGAAGAGCAGAAAATCGCCCACCAGCAGGGTGTGTTCCATACTTTCAGAGGGAATGAGCAGCGGTTGGAGCACAAAGGTGTGCAGAAAAAGCACCAGCACTACCATGCGCAGCAGCGTGGCGCAGGCTTCAGGCACTGTGGGCAGAAGGCGCCAGAACCGCGAGACTCGCGTTTCCGGCTGGTCCGGCGGACTGACCGGATTGACGACGGGAGTGTCCGGAGGGGTGCTCATTCCGCCGTTTCATCCTCCTCGATTCCGGCGTTTCCGCCGGGCCTGCCTGCTTTAGCCGCCGCCAGCTTATCAAGCCTATCCAGCGCCCTGTGGGCCGCATCCTGCTCAGCGTGCTTTTTGGTGCGCCCCGTTCCCCGCGCCAAAGGCTTTCCCGGTTCCCCGGCTTCCAACTTCACGCGGACCTCAACCAGGAACCGCTTGCGGTGGCCGGGACCGCTCTCGCCCTTTACGCGGTACACCGGCGTTCCCGCCCGCTGGGCCTGAAGCCTCTCCTGGAGCGCCGATTTGTAGTTGCCCAGCGCCGCGCCGGAGCGCAGCTCCTGGGCCAACTGCTCGGCAGCCTGGCCCAACACCTGGCGCCGCGCAAAGGCTCTAACCGGCTCCAGGCCCCCGTCAAGAAACATCGCGCCTATCACTGCCTCCATGGTATTCGACAGCACCGTGCTCTTGCGCCTGAGCCCGCTCTTGTCCTCAGCCCGGCTGAGCCGGACATAGCGGCCCAGCCCGATCGTCTCTGCCACGCTTGCCACATGCTGCCGGCTGACGAGTTGAGCCCGAACGCGGGTCAGTTCGCCCTCCTGCCAATCCGGATGCACCCCGAAGAGCGACTCCGCAACCACCAACCCGAGCACCGCGTCGCCAAGAAACTCGAGGCGCTCATTGTCTCCGCTTTCGCCGTTGGCGGCCCCGTTTGCCTCGTCCATCCCGTTGTCAATCGGGTGCTCGCGGGCCGCCTGCTCCCTGGCCAGCGACCTGTGAGTCAAGGCGCGCAGCAACAGCTCAGGGGCTCGGAAAACATATCCCAGCGCGGCTTCCAGTTCAGATCGTGCTGCTTCCACGTGCGTCATGCCTGCTTTCTGCCTCTTGAAACATCCCGCGGGACACAGCCGTTCCCGGAGATTTCGTATCCACAATGCTCCCTTTTTATCGATTAGACGACATTCCGAGGGCGCGCCGGCGGCTCGAACGGGCTATTGCGGCTTTCCGGTCCCGTCCTGACCTTGGGTTCCCGTTCCCGGCTTGGGAGGCGCCGGGCCGGGCGAGTCCCCATCCGCATCCTCGTCGCAGGTGTGGCCGTTCACGGAATAGGCGTTCTTCACGCCCCGTTCCGCGGCCAGGCGCGTATCTTCCATTCCGTCGCGAACAGTGAGCGCCAGCTTGTACTCTGAAACCGCCTGATCGCGCTTGCAATCAAGGTCCAGCATGCGGCCCAAATAGATGTGCGACCAGGCCAGCAAGCGCTGCTCCTTGCTGGTGGCCAGCGTCTTCTGGAAGTCGTCGATGGCCTGCTCAGGATGCCCGGTCATGGCGGCAGCCCTGGCCAGAATGAAGTAGGCGCGCGCGCTGTCTGCCGTGGAGGCGATGGTGTCGCCCTGCTTCTGAAGCACCTGCTGGGCCATGGCGCTGGCCGCGGCCACGTCGCCGTTCGACAGCCGGGCCTCGGCCAGATCCATTCCCGTGAGCTTGCGCGGCTTGCTGCGCTCCAGCACTTCGGCATCCGCTTCCTTGTCAAACTCGGTCTGGCGGGCCCTGTGCACCTGCTGGTCCACGTCCATGCTGTAGACCATCTCGCCGATGGTGTCTTTCAGGCTGGCCGGATCCTTTTCAAACTGAATCATCTGCTCGTAAAAGTACTGGGTGAGCACAAATCCCTGCTTCATATCGTGCTGCACGGTGGCCAAGCGCACGGCTTCCTGCTTCTGCTCGGTGAGCTGCCGCTCGTGCTCGTAGCGCGGCAGTTGCGAGCGGTCAACGTCGGCGGGAATGATGTAGGCCGGAATCCCGGTGTCCATGGTCCGCGCCTCGATGGCCTTGATCAGGCACTCCACGGTGAGCGGCACGGTGTCCGAGCGGTAGCGGAACTCGAGGGGCGCATCCCGAATCTCCTTCAGAACCGGCTGGGTGCGGTCAATGGCGTTGGAGCGCGCGTACAGGAGCGGCTCGATCACGTAGTGAAGATAGGTGTGGCGAACGTCGGTCATGCTAATCTTGCCGTTCACCGGCGAAACCACAACCACGTAGTCGGTACCGTAGATGCGCGCATTCACGGTGCTGGGCGAGAGCATAGGCTCGATCACCACAATGAACCGCCGGCCGTCATAGGTGCCTGCCGGCATCTTCAGGTACAGATTGGTTGAAACGATCATCCGGGAGAGCGGGTCGTGCAACTGATTGGCGGTTTCGTCGTAGATGTGGTGCACCGTGAGCCAGATTCCGTGCAGGTCAACCGCATCCGCGAAATCCCTCAGGCGGGGCACAATCTCAGCCACCTGGGTGGCGTCCGGCGGCATCTCGGTCAAATCCGCCGTGGTTTCCAGCTCCGGCGGAGGAGTGAGATAAAGCGCCAGGGAGATGTACTGGGCGATGTCGAGTTCCGTGCCCGTCATGCGGTGCTGGGCAATGTAGAGGCAGAGGGCATCACGTTTGGTTCGCGCATTCTCGCTGGTGGAAAGCACCTGGTTGATCTCATCGCGAACCCGCTTGCGCACCGGCGCGCTGTCATCCAGGCCCTCGTCATAACCGCACATGTTCAAGGCCGCGGCCATCACGAATACCGGCTCGGCGCTGGTCAGGGAGATGGTGGGTCCCGCCGGATCGACAAGCGAGGGCGTCTTCTCACGCACGTAGGCCTGCGCGGAAGACGAACTCTGGTCGTCGGCTGAGCTGCTGGAGGATTGGGCGCGGGCCGGAGAAGCCGGGATAAGAGCCAGCAGACACAAAAAAGCGACCGCATCAAAATAAAAGGAACGAACTGTACGAAATGTCATGAGGAAACCCTGCCTGCCAGTCTAGTTAGACGCACGGACAGGGTCAAATAGCTGGCTGTTAGCTCTCAGCTTTCAGCTTTCAGTTTGTCGAGCGAAGGCCAGAAGGGGATCAAAAAGTAGACATCCCATTGGAATCAAAGGTGATCGCCCAGATTTGGAACAGGCCTCGAAGGATGTGCGGCCTTATTCGCAGCGAGAAAGATAAGGCCCTGACCGGCTGCACGATCAGGCTGAGAGCTGAAAGCTGGGAGCTGCTTTATCCGCGGACTGAAACGCCGGAGAAGGAAAGGACGGCGAGGCCGCGGACGGGCTGGCCGAAGAAGCGGGCCGGCTCAAACCGGCTGAGCAGGAGCAGGTTCTCTACGCGCGAGCGGGTGGCGCTGTCAGTGGGGCCGGAAACGATGCGATAGTCGTACATCTGACCCTCGTCGTTGATATAAACCTCGACCACCACGGGGCCGGAAACGGCGCCGATGTCGCTGGAGCCCACACCGCTGGAGAAACTTACCAGCCGGGGCGCGGTGGGGTTTCCGAGCGGCTCGTCGGTGTTGGCCTGGGCGGCCTGCGGTTGGGTGAACATGGTGACCAGGACGATTACCGTGCCCAGCAGCAGCACCGCGCTGGCAAAGCCCGCCGAGGCCTGAAGGAGAAACGGACCCACGGTGTTCTTCCAGGCCAGGCCCCAGGCATCGATTACGCTCTGCCGGTTGCGCGCCCGCTCCTGACTGACGGCGACACGAATCCGCAGAAGCAGGTCCTCCGGCTCCGCCACCGGACCCAGGCCGGCAAGCGACAGTTGCGCGTCGCGCAGAGACTCCCACTCATGGGCGCACTCCCGGCACTCATTCATGTGGGAGGCGATCTGCTGCATCTCCCGTCCGTTCAAGCGGCCGTCCAAATACTCTGAGAATCTTTCCTGCACTGCACTGCAGCCGTTCATCGCGCCTCCTCACCAAGGGGCATCTCGAATTCCGTAAAGGCGGCCGGACTCCTTTGCGGCCCGGGCGCCGTGAGCAAAGCCTTCAAACATGCCCGCCCGCGCACCAGCCGGGACTTTACCGTGCCCAGGCTAACGCCTTCGATCTCCGCCACTTCCTCGTAAACAAATCCCTCAATATCGCGCAGAATCAGGGTGAGACGGAATGGCTCCGGAACCCGCTTCAGCGCGGCTTCAATCCTGGCCTTGTTCTCCGCGTGTAGCGCGGCATCGTAAGGCGACTCGGCCGGATCCACGAGGCGATCTTTCAGCCGGACACGCGCCCCCGATTCCCCCTCCTCGACTTCCTGGTCGATGGCAATCTCCTGCTGCTTGTGGCGCATCCACCAGCGCCGCTGGTTTGAAGCCTCGCGCAACGCAATGCGGTAAATCCAGGTCCGCAAAGACGACTCGCCGTGAAAGTTGCGCACCCCCCGGAAGACCTTCACAAACACTTCCTGGGTGAGGTCGGCGGCATCGTCGCGGTCGTACACGGTGCGCGCCAACAGCGAGTAGATGGGTTGATGGAAGCGCGCGATGAGCCACGCAAACGCTTCCTCTGAACCGGCTTGAAGCTCTGCTATCAAAGCCGCTTCTTCTGATTGGAGCGTCAGCGCGCTGGCAAGATTGCCCATGGTGAGGTCCGCCTGCAATTCAGTGCCTCCCACCTTACCGCAATTCGTCCACCTTTGGCACCTGCCTTTTTTCCGGCCAGATCGCGGCCCTTGGGGCAGATGCTCCCAGTTTGATGCGGCCACTCCCCCGGCAGCCTAAATCCGCCGCCGGAAAACCGGTGCTGCCACGGAGTGCGCGGGATTCGGGGGACACTCGGCTAGCCACCTTGTGTCCCGCGCCCTCTATTGTCTTAGACACCGGATTTCAAGGAAGTGTTCCCTGTCACGCAAGTTTATGCAAGATATGTGACTAAAGTCCCGTGACCGAGCCCCGGGCCTAGACCGTAAAAACGACCCTGCGCCCCTTTTCGACCCGATTCCAGGCCGACTCGACATCGGCCAGGGGAACGGGCTCGAACGTCTACCTTCAGCTTGCCGGCCGCAGCCATCCTAAAGAGCGCAGGAATGGCTGAAAAGATCTTGTCCAGCGGCGCGGAGCCGAAGCCGCTGCCCAGCAGGGTGAGATCGATGCTGCGCAGGGTAGCTCCAGGGTAATCGTCTTGCCCGCGCTTTCGCCCACCTCTACCAGGCGGGTTCGACGGGTAGCGCCGGCCTTGAATCCCCTGGCCAGGGCCTCCAGGAGCAGTTCCGTGGGCCGGCCCCGATAGTATGGAAGCCGGAGGCGCTGCCGCTTATGTTTATTTTCCGGCCGATCGGATTCGTTCAAAGCCCGTACCAGGACACATCTTCAATTCCACGGGGTCTTGGCGCCAAACACGAGGCTGAGGGGGTACTCGAGATCCTGCGCGAATTCGAGCCCGGGCTCGCCGATATCGAGGGCTTCTCGCATCTCTACGTTCTGTGGGCCTTCGATCGCGCCGAGGGATTCGACCTGATTGCCCATCCGCCCTCGGATGAGAAGCGGGCACACGGCGTATTTGCCACTCGCTCTCCGCGGCGGCCGAATCCGATCGCCCTGACCGTCGTCGAGCTGCTGAGCCGCGACGGAACTTCGCTTCATGTGCGCGGCGTGGATATGTTGGACGGAACGCCGATTTTGGACATCAAGCCGTATCTATCCAGCATCGCGCCGGAAAAGCTGCGGCGCGGCTGGCTGGCGGAAGCTGAGATGCGAAAGGGATAAAAAACAAAAATAGGTGGGATTCACTCTTGCGCCCAATATCGACCAGGTCAGGAGATCTCCAGTTTCCCAGTATTCCACGTGCTTAAGTTACCCCCTCGTCCGGCGTATAATCCAGTCGGTTTGTCTGATGGTTTCCAACCCGGCGAGATCATCTCCTACATGGAGATGTGTTCGGCGGTCGGCGTGAATCTCCAGCGCGGCATGAACTTCCGCCTGCGGGGAGCTGAGACTGTCATTCTGATGAGTCAACGTCTGGGAGCTCCGTACGCTGATCGGATCGAGGATGAAGGCCGCATACTGATTTACGAAGGACACGACTGCGCGAGAGTTTTGGATGGGCCTGATCCAAAGAAGGTCGATCAGCCGGAGTATTATCCCGGAGGCTCACCCACGCAGAATGGGTCCTTTGCGGAATCCGTGCGACGGTTCAAGAAGGCGCAAGCGCCGCCGGAGAGAGTCAGAGTATACGAGAAAATACGCTCAGGTATCTGGGTCTACAACGGAATGTTTGAGTTGATCGATTATTGGACCGAGGCGTCGGCAGGGCGCAAGGTCTTCAAGTTCAAGCTCAGATTCGCCGGCACTGGCGATCATCTTCGCGCAACAATCGCCCAACAAAGCTTGGAAGATGATCGACTCATTCCAAGCTGGGTGAAGCTAGAAGTTTGGAAGCGCGATCAGGGGAGGTGCAGGAAGTGTGGCACGAATTCGGGCCTTCATTTTGACCACATCATCCCCTACTCGAAGGGCGGGTCGTCGAAAGATCCTGCGAATATCCAAATACTCTGCGGTCAACACAATCTTGCAAAACGCGACAACATCGAGTGACGCCCATCGTGGGCGACTCGCAGATTTCTTTCGAATTCCTTCTAGGGAATGCCGAGGAATTTGTGGGTCTGCAAACTCAGCCGCCAGCGCGGGTGCTCCAGGCAATAGGTGAGCGCCAATTGCGTATTCGCCGCGCGATCCGGACCGTCCATGGGTTGCAAGAAGAAGTGACGGAACGAAAGCCTGGAAAAATCTTCCGGGTCAATTCCGGCCTGGGGAAACACCAGCTTCAACTCGTCTCCACTGCGCTGGACGAGGTCCGTGCCGGCCTTGGGGCTCACGCACAGCCAGTCCAGACCGGGCGGAGCCGCTATCGTCCCATTCGTCTCGACGGCAATTTCGAATTCGCAGGCGTGGAGCGACTCGATCAGTTCCGCATCCAGTTGCAGGAGAGGCTCTCCGCCGGTGCAAACCACAAATCGCTTTCCTGACGAGGAGTTTGAAGGCCATGCCTCCTGAATCGCCGCGGCCAGATCTTCTGCGGACGCAAATTTTCCGCCACCCGGTCCGTTTACGCCGGCGAAATCCGTGTCGCAGAATTGGCAGATCGCGGAAGCACGGTCCTGCTCGCGGCCCGACCAGAGATTGCATCCCGCAAATCGGCAGAAGACCGCGGGACGGCCCGACTGCGCGCCTTCGCCTTGCAGGGTGTAGAAAATCTCATTGATCGCGTAAGTCATAAAAGCAGCTTCTAGCCTTTAGCGCTTAGCTTCTAGCTAAAGGCTCATTGTGTGAAGTTCCGACCCAAAAACTCAGCATGAGAAGGCCAGGAGCCAGGAGCTAAAAGCTGAAAGCTAGCCTTTCCGCAGCGGATCTTCGATTCCGTTCTCGCGAAAACCTTTTTGACGCAGCAGGCATGAATCGCATTGTCCGCAGGGCTCGCCGGCTGGAGACGGATCGTAGCAACTGCTGGTCAGACCGTAGTCGACGCCCAACTCGATTCCCCTGGCAATGATCTCGCGCCTTCGACAGGGCGATCAGCGGGGTGTGAATCCTCAGCGCCTGGCGGCCTTCAACACCTGCCTTGGTGGCCAGGTTGGCCATCTTCTCGAAAGCCCGGATGAACTCGGGCCGGCAGTCAGGGTAGCCGGAGTAGTCGAGCGCATTCACGCCGATGAAGATATCGCTCGACCCAATCACCTCAGCCCAGGCCAGCGCAAAGGAAAGGAAGATGGTGTTGCGCGCGGGCACGTAGGTGACGGGAATCCCGTGCGACATCTCTTCGATCGCACGGCCCTTGGGAACAGCGATGTCGCCGGTGAGCGCCGAACCGCCGAAGATGCGCAGATCGATTTGCGCGACGCGGTGCATCCGGACGCCGATGAACGCGGCAACGCGCGTGGCCGCTTCAAGCTCCTGGATGTGCCGCTGCCCATAAGAGAACGACAGCGCATAAAGCTCGTAACCCTGGCTGCGCGCAATGGCCAGGACGGTGGCCGAGTCGAGACCGCCACTGAGCAGGACTACCGCTTTGGGGGGAACATTCACGCCAGATCTCCGCCTTTGCCGATATCCATCGACGGCGGAATCGGATTGTCCTTCGTCGATGTAGGCCTCCATGCACGTGTCGAGCACGCCCTTGGCATCGAGGATGAACTCGACCGCGTCGCGCGCCGCGCCGTGTCCGCCCCGGTTCGGCGTTACGTAGTGCGCCTCGGCCTTGACCCGCTCGCGCGCATCGGCCACCGCGACCGCAAAGCCGCACTCGCGCATCACCGGCAGGTCGATCACGTCGTCGCCCACGATACGCAATCTCATCGAGCGCGACGCCGCTCTTTTCCATGATCTCGCGCACGGCCTGCATCTTGAAGGCATGGCCCTGGTAAACGAACTCCAGCTTGCAAGTCGCGCGCGCGCAGGGCCACCGTCTCCGAGATGCGCTTGGTAATGATGCCGCACTTGAGGCCTCCGATCCGGGCCAGCGCAATCGCCGTGCCGTCGTGCGCGTTGTAGCCCTTGACCTCAACCATCTTGGGTGATGGCCTTGCCGTCCACAACGACGGGAACCGGGATCAGCCAGATGCCCCCATCGGTCAGCACTCCGTCAACGTCGAAAAGAATGATCTTGATCTTGCGGGCACGATCCTGCGCGGAATCTTTCATGCTTCAATTTTATCCGTTGATTGCGGGCGCTTTTCGCGCACGATGGGCTGGTTCACGAGAAAATGGGGGATGGATCAGAATCCGCCCAGCGCAGGACAGCCCGCGCTTGAACCCGGGGATTACTACTTCGAGGGGCGGAATATGGTGTTTACGGCTGCTTATCTTCTGAAGCGCGGATCTTGCTGCGGGTCCGGATGCAGGCACTGCCCGTATGGCGGCGAGACGAAGACCGAACCAGAGTCGCAGTAGGATTCTGTGGCTTTTCATCCTTTCCGCAAAAGGCGCGGGACCCGGCCCGGCCCGGCCCAGCCCAGAGGGCGCCCCGGCACCCCGATGGGGCACGCGGCCTGCGTTACCATTTCTCTGCGATGGCCGCATAGCTGCCGTATACCCAGTTCGGCCAACGTGTGCCCAGAATGGCGGTTACCCTTCCGGAGCCAAAGCTGCGAATACGGCTGAAGCCGGCATCTTCAAGTCTTCGTTTAAGAGAGGCTACCGTGTGCTGTGAGACGTGGCAGTCTCCCAGGATGGTTAACCCCCTCAGGCGGCGGCGAAGGGATGAGGGGTTCGGCGTCGTCAATAACAGCCTGCCGTGCAAACGGAGTAAGCGAAAGCACTCACAAAGAGAAGGAAATACGAGCTCCGGCGGAATGTGCTCGATAACCTCTGCCGCAATAATTGCATCGAAGCTTCCGTCGGGCATTGCCACTGAATGTGCGAATCCCTCCAAATGCCCACAATACACATTGGGGTCCAGTGCTTGCAGGCGGCTGGATACACAATCCATCCCCACGATGCGAAGCAATGGCAACTTCACTTTGATGGCTGCACCTCCGCGACCGGTGTTACAGCCGATATCGAGAACATCTCTCGTTTCAGGACGAAGGTGCCGGGAAAGGAGCAGGTACCGGGCTTCCGTAAAGTCGTCGATTTCGCTCGACGCATCGAGACTGTTGTTTTTAATAAGCCCGTCTAATGACATGCCAGCCTTACTCTCCTTGGCGAGAGGTGGAATCAAATACTACCACGATACCGACGATCGACCATCGATCGCAGCCAAGGGATCAGGCACTCAAGTCAATTCGGTTGCGATGCCTGCGCAGCGGCCGGTTCCCGCACCAGCATCGCGAAACGCGGAAAGGCAAAGCTGCCGCCGGCGTCGTCGATCACGTTCAACTGGCAAAGGTAAGCGCCGGGCTTGAGTCCGGCCAGGGGCACATCCATCTCGATGGCCACCGCGTCGCGTCCCTCCACGTTGATCGATTTGGCCTGCACCAGCGGCGTCTCGTAGACCTTTGTCGAACCTTGAATGAGCTCCAGGCTGCTGAGCAGATTGATGCCGGGCCTGGTCCCCTTGGGGGCGTTTTCCGCCGGTTTTTCGCGCGCCGGACTGTAGACCTCGTAGAGCAGATACATGTGCTGGTCCTGGCGGAAGACGTGGGCGATGTCGGGCACGTACTCCTGGCCGTTGCGCACCAGCGGGTCCTGCTTCTTGCTGGGCTCGCGCATGGCGGCCAGAACGATCGAACTCATCTTGAGCGGAGACTTCTTCATGTCCGGCAGCGTAATCTCCGCCACAAACGAGCCCATGCGGCCGGTCTGGTTTTCGCGCACCACAAATTTCATCTGGTATTTGCCCGGCGGCAGATTGAAGCTGGTGGTGTACTGGATGTTTTTCTGGCGCGCATTCAAAGTCGGATCGAGGTTCAGCTTCACTGTCTCGCGGACCCGGCCGATGGGCCGCTTCACCTCGTCGATCACTTCGCCGATAATGTCGAGCGTGGCCTTGTCCTTGTCGCCGCCCTTCACAAAGGGAATCTGGGAGCCCGGAACCAGCAGCGAAACCGGCATATAGTAGCGGTTCTCATCGAGGCGGAAGTACATGGCGTCAAGATAGACCGCCATGTCGGTGGCGGGCAGATCGCTGGCCAGTTCGTCGGTAAGCTCCTGTTCGCGGTCTTCGCGGCCGGAGTGCTTGAAGTCCGCCGGCGCATAGTAGCCCTGGCGGTATTCCAGCTTCACGCCCGGAACCTTTACCTTGATAGACAGCTTGCGATACTTGCCGTCGCGCGCCGGGTTTGAGGAATGGAAGCCGATAGCGTAGTAGGCCGAAGTATCCTTCTGCACCTGGGCAAAGGCCGGAGCAAAATCGTTGGAATCGAAGAACGCCTTGCCGCCGGTGTCGCTGGACAGCGTGGCCATGACTTCCTGGCTGGCGAAGTTGGAATTCATGTTGTTGGTGAGCGCTGCGCCGTTGTATGCGCCGCTGCCGCGCAGGCTGCCGGTGGAAGCGTCGCCCAGGGGCCCAATGGCCTGCAGGCCGCGGGTGTCAACGCTGTAGATGGACAGGTTGGCGCGCACCGCCGCGTTGATGGCCGCCCGGAGCGAAGCCTGGTTCTCGATGCCGTCGCGGGAGATGCCGCCGGAGAAATAGAGCAGCGACTTCTTTTCGCCGATTCTGGCCAGCGACTGGGCCACGGCCCGCAGCGCGAACAGCTCGCGATCGGTGTTGACGTCGTTGTACTCGCTCTCGTCGGGCGTGTAGCCGGTGGTATCCTCCACCTGATTCGAATTCGTGGTTGCGCCCTGCGCAAAACCCGCGCTTTCGGTGCCGTTGTAGACGCCCACTTCGTTGATAAGCGCGTTCTTGTCGGCGGTAAAGTCCTGGTCCACGGTGAGCGAGTCGGCAAGCGAGACCAGGGCCACCAGGTCGGCCGGCTGCATCTTCGTTTTCAGGAAGGCCTGCGCCGCCTCGACGCTGCGGTCAAGATCTTCAGGCTGCATCGAGGTGAGGTCGAAGAACATCACAATCAGCCGGTGATTGCGCAGGTCCTCGGGCTTGGCTACCACCACGGCCTTGGGCCCATTGGCGGCCGGACCCGCCGCAAGACCGCTCACCGTGGCTTCGTTCAGCGGCGTCGCCATGTCAACACTCTCAAAGTCGAAGGTGTCGATCTGCTGCTGTTTGCCGTCTTCGAAGATGGTGAAGTCGCTTTGCTTGAGGCCCCGCACCAGTTCGCCGGTTTTGGCGTCGCGCACCACCACGTTGGTCAGCACCAGGTCGCTATTCACCTTCATCGTGAAGCCGCCCTGCGGCGTGTTGGAGACCTGCGCGGCATTCTGCGCAAGCGCCGGGCCCGCTCCCGGAACCGCAAGCGCGATCGCCACCATCCCCGCTCCGAACTTTTGCAACCAGCCGGTCATGGTTTCCTTCCGACCCTGCCTATTAACTCGCCGACTCAATAACTCGCTGTCTTATCAAAACCTGAACCTTGCCGTGAATTGAAACGACCGCATCTGGCCCACCGAAGTTACTTGTCCGAAATTCGGCGAATTCACGGTTGTACCCACGCCCGAGTACTGCACGGTGTTGAATGCGTTGTTGAGCGTGGCGCGAATCTCCATGCTGCGCGTGTCCCCCATCTGCATGGTCTTGGAGAGCGCCAGGTTATTGGAGACCGTTCCCGGACCCTCAATCGAGTTACGCGGCGCGTTGCCGAAGAAATCGCAAAATCCCGGCGTATTGGTAGGCGCTTTATAGGCCGCGGGGTTGAACCACTGGTGCAGTGAACCGCCTCCGGCGGTTATGGAAACGCCGGTAAGATTAGGCCGCATCACTCCGCCGGTGCCGCAGGTAGTGCTGGTTACGGAGGCCTGATAACTGGGGCTGAGCCAGCCTCCGGTGGCGAACCGATAAGTTCCGGAGATGGAGAAGCCCTCCAGGATATGTGAACCTACCCCCGTAGTTACCCAGGACTTATCCTTTCCGAAGGGCAGTTCATAGAGATAGGTTCCGCTAACCGAGTGGCGAACATCGAAACTGGAACTTCCAACCTCGCCGAGCACATTCTGCCAGTCCTGCACGCCGACGCCTCCCACGCTGCCCAGCGCGCCGGCATCGTCGATGGAGTGCGAGTACTGATAATTCGCGCCCATTGCCATGCCCTTGGTGAGCCGCTTGTTCACTCGAACCGTGCCGGCGTTGAACCTGGAGAACGACTCCGCTTCCTCATACGTGAAATTCAAGGGATAGCAGCCCAGCGAGCCATTGCAGATGGATGGATCGGTTGCAGGGCTGCTCGGGATCGAGCGCGGCGCAATGACCGTGTCCTGATGATTGCCCCGGGTGCCGTTATAGCCGACGTTCAGCACCACGCCCCAGGGCAGGGTTTTCTGAATATCGAGATTCCAGGCCTGCACATAGGGCAGCGGATAGTGCGGATCGAGCGCGAAACTGCCTAAAACGGCGGGCGCGGGAAATCCATTCGCGAGGGTGAAGCAGGTGATGGGCACGGAACGCGCGCACGCCGATGAAGCGTTGTTGCCGCTGGCTTCCTGGTTGGTCTGTTCATTGGTAAATGGCGGCTGATGGGCCATCGCATTGGCAAAGGTAGCGTATTCGCCAACGGTGTAGTTCATTCCGAATCCGGCGCGCACGGTGGTTTGCTTTAGCTTGGGCACGCGCCAGGCGAGCGCCACGCTGGGACGAAATGCCTTGCGCCACGGAGATAACAGCGACCCGGGCAATCCCGCGGAGCCGGCCGTCACTTCGGTTTCGGAGGTAAATCCACCAGCGGGATTCGTGGAAACGTCGGCAAGATGACCGTATTTCTCGATATAGGGCGCGTAAAACTCGTAGCGGACTCCATAATTCAGCGTCAACGACGCCGTTGCCCGCCAGTCGTCCATCGCATACGCGTCCACCACATTGTCGCGCAGGTAGCTCTTGGACAGAGATGAATTGAGGGAGGTGGACTGCGGCAGTCCGAGCAGGAAATCCGCCATGGCCGATCCGGTGGCCTGGTCTGCCGCGGAATCTTCAGTGAACAAGCCGGTGAAGGTGAAGTTTCCAGTGGCGTTGGAGCCGGCCAGAAAGTCGCGGTGCACGCGCCGGTAGTCGCCGCCGAAGCGCAGGTTGTGCTTGCCGTGAATCCAGCTCAACGCCTCGGTGGCCGAGATGGTTTGCGAAATCGAGAAGCTTGGCTGGGCTTGACTGAGTCCGGTGAGCTGGCTGAGGTTGATGCCGGGCAGCCCGTAGTTGAGTGGAACATCGTTGGGCAGAGCGATGCCGGCGGCGCGGGCAACATCGTCGGAGGTGTTGGTAAAGAAGTTAGTCCGGTGGCTGTTGCCGCGGTTCCAGTTGGTATTGAAGTTGCTTGTGACTTTGTGGTAGCCCACGGTGTAGCCGGCCTGCAGAGAGTAGGAATCGGATGCGCTCTTGCCGCCCAACTGGGGAAACAAATTCACCAGGTCGGAGGCCGAGTGGCTCCAATTGAAGTTGAAGTTGATGCTCTGGCGCAGGCCCTGATTCTGCCCCTGCGACCTGCGCCCGCCGCCGAATCCGCCGCGTCCGCCTCCGGGCTGGGTGGCGTTGGCGCCCAGGCTGCGGTTATAGCGAACGCCGGCCTGCGTCGAGTTCGACTGCGCGGTGGTGAGCAGGTGGTAGTTGTAGTTGTTGACCACGTTGGCCCCGGTTAGATTGGGCTGGGGAAAATAACTGAGCAGCGCGGTGGCCTGCGACACGATGCTCGACGGCGGAATCACATTCGGCGTGCCGTTGTAAATGAATTGCTGGAATGTCGCCGGATTGTAGATCGCGGGCAACCCGGCGGCTGAAAAATCTCCGCTGCGCTCGGCAAGCGTGGGCACGGTGGCGTAAAAGTCGGAGGGGCTGGAACTGCGCGAGCCTGAGAGGGTGAGGAATACGGTGTCTTTGCCGCTGGGCTTGGTGAGATGCGGAATGTAGGGAGCGCTCATGAACGTAAGCCCGAACCGATTGGAACCATTGGCCGGCTGACTCTGCGTCTGGCCGCGGAGAGAGAATGGCTGCGCGTTCAGATCGGAGTTGCTGCCCATCCAGAAAATCGCTCCGTGGGGCTGCCCGGGATTGAAGCCGCGGAAGTTGCCGCGCCCACCGCCGCCGCCACTACCGCCCCGGCCGCCGAATCCGCCGCCACCACCGCCGAATCCGCCTCCGCCAAATCCACCGCCTCCAAATCCGCCACCACCACCGAAACCTCCGCCACCGCCTCCGCCACCCCCGAACAGGCCGCCCGTGCCGGGCATGCTCTGGCCGGGATTAGCCGCCTGATAGGCCGCCATCGCGTCCCTGATCTGTTCCACATTTACGCCCGCCATCGGGCTTACCTGTCCCGACTGCCCGCTGATGGCCACCGAATCCTCGCCGAAGTCGGAGTTACCGGCCACCGACGGCAACTCCGCGCCGCTGACGCCGGCCGCACCGCTGCCGGTATCGGTATCGGCGCTGAGAGCGCTGGTGAGGCTCAGGTTCTCGGCCCCGTTGCCTGCCAGTTGCCTGATCGCTTCAGCCTGCGAACCCTGCGCCGCATCCGCCTGGGCCTGTTGCCTCTCCTGCTCAGCGGCCCGCGAAGCCAGCAGCAACTGGAAGTTCACCGTCTGGTCGTGGTTGGCGGCGTTCAACAGCGCTTCCTGCGACCCGGGCGCAAATGCCGCAAACTGCGTACGGATGACGTAACGCCCATTCTGCGGCAGGGTCATCGACCAGGCGCCGGTGATGTCGGTGGTGGTGGAGAATTTCTTGCCGGTAAGGGTATTCTGGGCGGTCACGGTGACGCCCGGGAGGGGGATATTACCGCTCTTGATTACTCCGTGCAGCCTGCCGCCGGCGACTGGCTGATTGGCAGCCGGCGGCGTGGCGGAAGCTGAATTGCCGGCAGGAGCGGCAGGCGCGGGGACCGGCGCCGCAGGCTGGAGCTGGAGTTTGTGCTGGGGCTGGAGCTGGAGTTTGCGCCCATCCCGCAAGTGAGCCAGCCGCAAGGATTCCCGCCGCAACTGCCGATCCTAACGCTGCTCGCCGCATCCACACTCCCTGACATTACGCGCCCGTACTCAGTCTGACGAGTCATAAGCTGTGAAGGTTTACCGGGGCCACTTCCGCGCCGACGGCGCCAGAGCAATTGCCCGCGCCATCCGCTTTTCACGAAAGTACCCGGATGCCCGACCTGTCAACTCGTCCATCGCGTCCCATGACTTGATCGAGCGGGAACAGAGCGACGAATACACTTGCGTTTTTCCCGGCCGCATGTTAACTATTAAGACAATACTTTTTTGATTGCTACCACGCAAGTAAACACGGGTAGGCATCGGACAGGACTACTTTTACCATGAAGATCGGCACCACGATTCGCGCATACCGGCTGCAGAAAGGTCTTTCTCAAGGGGACATCGAGAAGAAAACCGGCCTGCTGCGCTGCTATCTCTCCCGCGTGGAGAACGGCCATACCGTGCCCTCGCTGGATACGCTGTCGAAGATTGCCCATTCCCTCGACCTGCCCATCGCCCAGTTCTTTGCCGACGACTCGCTGGGCCGCCAGTTCAACACCCAGAAGCTCTCCGACGAGGAACTCCGCTTCCTCACCCAGATCCGCCGCTACTCCTCCAACCTGAACGAGAGCGACCGCAAGCTGCTGCTGGCCATGGTGAAGAAGTTCGCCGCGACGGCGATGCGGTAGGCGAGAGTCCTCAGTTTTCCCGGAAACTCGTTCTAAACGTCGTTGCCCAGGTGGAAGATCGGTTCCACGCCGTGCCCGCCGCTTAGCAGAGCCTGTTCCTCGTGCGGCTCAAGCGGCTTGTAGTTCTGCGCCACGTCCATGGCCAGGCGGAAGTAGCGCTCGTCTCCGGGCGGGATGGCGGCGGTGATGGGATGGCCCAGCGTCCAGCGCAGCCCCAGCGACGCCTCGTCGGGAAAAGCGGCCGGCTGATACCAGCACTTGGGCTGGGGATGATTCTGCTTCTGATCCGCCGGCCACACCGTCTTGGCCATGCTCTTCAGGCAGAGGATGCCCATCTTCTTCTCCTGCGCGCGCTTCAGAATCTGCGGCCCGAAGTTGGCCTGGGTGAACAGAACCCAATTCAGCGGGAAAAGAACCGTGTCGAAGTTGTAGCGGTCCATGGCCGCCAGCGCCGTCTCCACCGAGTGAACGGAAAAACCGATGTAGCGGATCTTGCCCTCCTTTTTCGCCGCCTCCATGGTCTCCATGGCGCCGCCCGGCCCCAGAACCTTGTCCAGATCGGTCATCTTGGTCAGCGCGTGGAACTGGTACAGGTCCACGTGGTCGGTCTTGAGCAGCTTCAGCGACTGCTCAAGCTGCGCGCGCGAGTCGTCCTTCATGCGGCCCTCGGTCTTGCAGGCCAGAAAGCAATTGTTGCGATAGGGCGCCAGCGCCGGACCCAGCCGCTCCTGCGCGTTGCCGTAGCTGGGCGCCACGTCGAAGTAGTTGATGCCGCGGTCCACGGCCTCGGCCACAAGATTCGACGCCGCGCCGGGGTCCTCGTTCATCACCACGATGCCGCCGAATCCGATGATCGAGAGCCGCTCGCCGGTCTTGCCCAGCGTGCGCTTGGCGATGGGGTTGGAAGGCGTCTTGCCGGCCGCGTTCATGTTGCGCGCCGATGCCACGGCGGCTGCGGTAATGGCGGCCTGCTTGAGAAAGATGCGGCGTTCCATGGTCTGCCTCCTGGGGTGGAATGAGACGGACTGCGTAGCAAATATTCTTGCACAAGTTGCGGACCGGCGGCGATGCCGTTGAAGCTCAGCCCGGCAACTGAGCCAGGTAGAACCCGAAAAGCACCAGCAAGCCCACCACCATGATCACCGCGATGCGCAAGCGCCTGAGGAAGAGCGATCTCGGCGAGCCGATGCGCGGCACCATGGGAGCGGCAAACAGCAAGCCGCAGGTAAAGCCGCCCACGTGGGCCATGTTGTCGATGTGAATCCCGGAGCCGATTACGGTGGTGCCAAAGCTGATGGAGAGGCCAAGCACCAGGTTCAGCACCGCAAAGTAGATCACCGATCTTGCGCAGCCTTTTCAGTTCCAAGGGCGGCACCGGCAAGCGGTTGGACTTGAGCAGCACGATCAGCGCCCCGGCAATGCCGAAGACCGCCCCCGAGGCGCCCGCGCCGGCCGGAAACACCGGCCCTCCGGGTGCGTTATGGTAGAGAATCCAGTTGACCAGCGTGGACAGCAGGTTGCCTGCCGCGCCGGTAAGAAAGTAGACCGCCAGCACGCCCGCCGAACCCATCAGCGGCTCGGCCAGCAGAGCCAGGTTCCACAGGCACCACATGTTGGTGGCCAGGTGCAGAATGCCCACGTGCACAAACATGGCGGTGACGATGCGCCACCACTCGCCGCCGAGCAGCACGGCGCCGGCGTTGTCCGCGCCCCACTGCATCAGCTGATCCACGGTGGGACTGCCGGCGCTCACCCTTGAGCACCATGGCCAGAAACACCGCGCAGTTGATGCCCACCAGCAGATAGGTGGCCGGCGCGGCAGCCCACGACGGCCGGCGCCGCCGAACCGGCGGAGGCGCTGGCGCATACCCTGCAGTCAGGAGGCAGAATCTCCGGCTGGGGAACGGGGGGATAACTTCCCATGTCCTAACTCTAATGCATTCTCTCAGAAACTCAGACGGATGGAGCGTTTTAACGTAAGCGGTGGAAAAACTCCGTTCCATCATGCGGTTGAATGGCCGGATTGAAACCGGATCGAATCCGGGCGGGCGGAGGCTCAGGTTGTACTCTGGTGTTTGGTCTTCGCCAACCCGTCCGGCAAGATTCTCACCAAACCACAACAGCCCTATCATTTGTTTAGAGGAGAGCAACCGTGAGTTCAAGCGCGAGCAACATGAAACAGATTCGGCGCGCCCTGCTGAGCGTTACCGACAAGACCGGCCTGGTCGAGTTTGCCCGGGTGCTGGCCGGGTTTGGCGTGGAGCTGGTCTCGACCGGCGGCACGGCGCGGGCGCTGCGCGAGGCGGGCCTGGGCGTGCAGGACATCAGTGAATCTGACCGGCTTTCCGGAGATGCTGGACGGCCGCGTGAAGACCCTCCATCCCAAGGTCCATGGCGGGCTGCTTTACATTCGCGGCAACCATGAACACGAGGCTGCCGTCGCCGCGCACGGCATCCAGCCCATCGACATGGTGGTGGTCAACCTCTACGCCTTTGAAAAAACCGCCGCTCAGCCCGGCGTTGCCTTCGGCCATCTCATCGAAAACATCGACATCGGCGGGCCTTCGATGGTCCGTTCCGCGGCCAAGAACTTTGAAGACGTGGCCATCGTCACCCGCGTCGCCGATTATCCCGCTCTCATCGAGGAACTGAAGAGCGCCCACGGGGCGCTGAGCCGCGAAACCCGCTGGCGGCTGGCCAAGCAGGCCTTTGCGCTCACCGCTGCCTACGACACCGCCATCGCCAACACGCTGGACCAGATTGCCGACGCGCCTGCGCCCGATGCGCCCGCGGCGGCAGATACCGAAGTCCTGCCCACAACCCTGCGCATCAACTTGCCGCTGGCCCAGTCGCTGCGCTACGGCGAAAACCCCCACCAGCGCGCCGCGCTCTACTCCGACGGCTCCGGCCTGGGCGTTGCCGGAGCAACCCAACTGCAGGGCAAGGAACTGAGCTTCAACAACCTGGTCGATCTGGACGCCTGCTGGGAGCTGGCGCAGGAGTTCAGCGAGCCGACAGTGATCATCGTGAAGCACACCAACCCCTGCGGCGCGGCCACGGGCGCAACCATGCTTGAGGCCTACCAGAAAGCCCTGGCCTGCGACCCGGTCTCGGCCTTCGGCGGCGTCATCGGCATCAACCGCGAAGTGGACGGCGCGGCAGCCGAAGAGATCGCCAAGCTGTTTGTGGAAGCCATCGCAGCGCCTGGGTTTACCGCCCAGGCCCGGGAGCGCTTCGCGGCCAAAAAGAACCTGCGCCTGGTGGAAGTTCATGCGGCGCCCACGCGCCCGGTCGTAAAGCACGTGTCTGGAGGACTGCTGTTGCAGGATGCCGACACCGGCCGGGTCGCCGAATCCGAGCTGGACGTGAAAACCTGGCGTCCGCCGACAGCCGATGAGCTGCGCAGCCTGCTTTTTGCCTGGAGGGTGTGCAAGCACGTGAAGTCGAACGCCATTGTTTACGCGCGTGACGGCCAGACCATCGGCGTCGGCGCCGGACAGATGAGCCGCGTGGACGCGGCGCGCTTCGGGGCCATGAAAGCGGTGCTGCCGCTGGAGGGTTGCGTGGCCGCTTCCGATGCGTTTTTCCCCTTCCCCGACGGCCTTGAAGCGGTGGCCAAGGCCGGGGCCACCGCGGTGATCCAGCCCGGCGGCTCGGTAAACGATGAGAAGGTGATCGCCGCAGCCGACGGTTTAGGGCTGGCCATGGTGTTTACCGGGATTCGGCACTTCCGGCATTGACATGCGACCTTTGTGGGACGGGAATTTTCTGCGATCCGGCGTGCCGCTGCGACTAATCGCAGGTAAAATCGTCTTAATAGTAGGCAGAGTTGCTCTAACCGGCTGCCTGTGCTGCCTTTCGGCTCTCCGGAACGGTCTTCTCCCCGTCCGGATGGTCAAAAGGGGCGGAATCCCCTGGATGATGAAATTGAAAACTCGTTCTCTGCCCTCCTGGCTCAAGTTTGCCGCCGCAACCCTCGTCCTGCTGCCGGCGCTGCCGGTGTGTGCCCAGAATGCCGCGGCCACAGCGAAACCAGCCGGCCCCGCGCAGGCTCCCGACCGCGCCCAGGCTTACTATCACGTGGCGCTGGCCAGCATCTACGAAGACCAAGCCGTCTCCGAGGGCCAGCCGGAGTACATCAACCGCGCCATCGAGGAGTACAAGCTGGCGCTGAATGCCGATCCCGGCTCCCCGCAGCTGAACGACGCGCTGGCCGATCTCTACTTCCGCTTGCCGGCCACGCGCACGACGCCGAAGCGACGGCGCGGGGGCTGCTCAAGACCTCGCCCAACGACATTGACGCGCACAAGCTGCTGGGCCGCATCTACCTGCGCCAGCTGGGCGAGGGGGAAAACGCCGGCGCCTCCGCCTCGCCCACCAGCAACGTTCTCGACCAGGCCATTGCCGAATTTGAAAAGATCGTCGCGCTGCAGCCCAAGAGCGTCGAGGACCGCATGGTCCTGGGCCAGCTTTACACCGTCAAGCACGATTCAAAGAAGGCCGAAGAGCAGTTCAAGACCGCGCAGGCGATCGAGCCCGATTCAGAAGAAGTGGTGCTGAACCTGGCCCGCCTCTACGCCGAGAGCGGCGACCTGCAGCATGCCGCCAAGGTGATTGAAGACGTTCCGGTGACCGACCGCACCGCCAAGATGGAGTTCGCGCTGGGCGCGGCCTACGACCAGTTGAAGCAGCCCAAGGACGCCATCGCCGCCTATCAGCGCGCCGACGGACATGGAGCCCGGCGACCCGCACACCATGGACGCGCTGGCCCAGGCCCTGCTCAACGACAACCAGCTCGACGAGGCGCTCAAGCAATACAAGGAGCTGGCCGAGGCCGACCCGGAGAACGCCGAGGCCTGGTGCACATCGGCGAAATTCAGCGCCGCCAGGGAAAGTACGAGGATGCGCTGGCCACCATCCGCAAGGCGCGCAAGATGGACCCCGACAACCTGGAAGCCGGCTACAACGAGGGCCTGCTGCTGGACGTGCTGGGCCGCTTCGACGAGGCCGCGCAGGCCTACGAGACCATGGTGGACCTGACCTCGCACGCCAACGGCGCTTACACCGACGAGGAAAAGAACAATCGCGGCATCTTCCTGGAGCGGCTGGGCGCGGTCTATCACGAGCAGAACAAGACCGACCAGGCCATCGCCACCTACCAGAAGATGATCGACATGGGCGGCGAGACGGCGCTGCGCGGCTACCAGGGCCAGGTGGACGCCTATCGCGACGCCAAGCAGTTCGACAAGGCGATCGAGGTCTCGCGCAAGGCCGTCGACGGCCAACCCCAAGAATCGCGATCTGAAGCTGATGCTGGCCGGAGAGCTGGCCGACCAGGGCAAGACCGACGAAGGGCTGGCCATGGCCAAAGGCCTGCTCGACAACACCGCCGACGACCGCACGGTGTGGCTGGCGCTGGGCCAGATGTACGTCCGCGCTGCGCCGCTGGAAAGATGCCGAGGACGCCTTCAACAAGGCCGAGCCGCTGACCACCAAGAAGGAAGACCGCACCTACCTGCTCTTCCTGCGGGGCGAGCTGGCCGAGCGGCAGAAGCACTATGAGCCGGCCGAGCAGTTCTTCCGCCAGGCGCTGGAGCTGGACCCCGCCAACGCCATGACCCTCAACTACCTGGGCTACATGCTGGCCGACAAGGGCATGCGCCTGCCCGAGGCCCTGAAGATGATTCGCAAGGCCGTGGAGCTGGAGCCGATGAACGGCGCCTACCTGGATTCGCTGGGCTGGGTGTACTTCAAGATGGGCGAGTACGAACTGGCCGAAGAGAACCTGCGCCAGGCCGTGCGAGCGCGACCAGACCGACCCCACCGTCCACGACCACCTGGGCGATCTCTACGAGAAGACCGGCCGCATCCGCCTGGCCGCGGCGCAGTGGGAGCTTTCGCTGGCGCGAGTTCGCCAAGTCGGCCCCCGCCGACGTGGAGCCGGGCGATGTGGCCAAGGTGCAGAAAAAGCTGGAAAGCGCCCGCGTCAAGCTGGCCAAAGAGGAGAGCGCCATCGGCCAGGCCAAGCCGGAGTAGACGCACCAGCTCAGCTTTTAGCTCCTAGCTCTCTGACCGCGCGATCTGCTGTGTTGCGATTGAATTCCAACGAATCCCAGGCGCCCGGACCCGGGATTCCCTCATTCAATTCACAACCGGGGCTGTGCTAGACTGCGCGTGATGCCAGCCGGCTTTGACCCTGTCTTCGCTGCATTGAAGAGCGTTCTCGAGGCGCATTCCAAGTGCCTTGCCGTGCAGGCTGACACGGCTTCTGTCTACTCCTTGACCGGCCGCGTGGCGTCGCCTTTTCCACAGCACAAAGGGCATCCGATGTGGTTCGGCTCGGTTCGCCTGGGGAAGGCCTACGTCAGTTTCCACCTGATGCCGCTGTACATGAATCCAAGGCTGGCCGGCGCCGTCTCGCCCGCCCTGAAAAAGCGCATGCAGGGCAAGACCTGTTTCAATTTCAAGACAGTGCCGGAGCCGGAGTTGCTGAAGGAACTGCAGCAACTGACTGCGGCGGCGCTGAAAGACTGGACCGCCAGGAGCTACCTGTAAAGCTGCCGCAACTCCGCTGCAGGCAACCTACTTCGCTCTTGCCGCCGCCGCCGCAATGTAGACGTCCACATTGCTTTTATCCACCAGCGAAGTGCCGGTATCCACAAACGCCGGGTACTGCGAGAGGGAGTCGGAACTCCAGTCCTTGTTGAGTTGCGCGGGCGGATCGTGGTACACCTCGTCCAGCGCCTTCAGCCCCAAAAAGCCCATGGTAAAGGGCTTTTGCGTGACCGTCGAATCGATGGTGCCGGCCTTGATCGCGTCCAGCGTATCCTGGGCTCACATCCCAGGCAATCACCAGCCGTTTGGCGCCGCTCTCCCGCGCCACGGCGTCGGATACCGGTTTGCCCGAGGCCGAATCCAGGCACACAAAGGCATCGATCTTCTTGGGGCCGGCCAGGGCCATGAACCCCTGGGTCTTGTCGAACGCCATCTTGGCGTCGCTCTTGATGTCCACCACGTCAACGATCTTGATATCGGGCTGGCTGGAGAGCACGTCCTTGAATCCCTTCAACCGCTCGTTCGGTGTTGGGCTGGCCGGCAATGGTGAAGAACACGACGTTCCCCTTGCCGCCCAGCTTGTCAATCAACCGCTGGCCGCCCAGGCGTCCCGCCTCAAGGTTGTTGGTGCCGATGAAGTAGAGCCTGTGGCTGGCAGCAGCATCCGAGTCCACAGTGATCACGGGAATCCCCGCGTCGATCGCCGCATCGATCTCCGGCTGCAGCACGGTAGCGTCTGCCACCGAGATGAGAATGCCTCCCGCCTTGGCGGCGACCGCCTTCTGCAGCTCGGCTAGTTCGGCCGGCGGATCGTAGCCGTCGGGCCCCTCCACACGGGCTGTGACCTTGTACTGCGCCGCGGCCTCTTTGAAGCCGGACGCCGCGGTCTGCCAGTAGGGCACGGCCGTGTTCACGGAAATCAGATAGAAAATCTCTTTGGTGGAGTGCCTGCCCTGGCACCCGGACGTGAACGCAACGGCCAGCGCAAGCACTGCCAATGTCGTATTCTTGATCGCTTTCATGCCTATCCCCCCTCTTGAATCCTGAAAGACACACCGGCCGGCGCCGGATTCCAATACTTCACCGGCCCTCGAGAAAAATCCGGCAGGATGGTACTCCCGCCTGGAGGCTGTTGTCCAATCCTCACCAGCCGAAAGGGATTTATAGCACCCCCAACCGTAATTGATCGTGATTACCGGCACAGAATCTGCACTCCCGTGCCCCTCTGCGGTATAACCAGACGTGAACCCGAAGGCTGATTTCGCCCGAAGGCAGATTTATGATGGACCCGGAGATTGACCTGAAAACCGGAAGCTGCTGCCCGCTGCCGCCCGGGATCGCCGTCCGTGGCGACCCTGAGAGCGATCTGGCCCGGCGCGCCCACGCCGAGCCGCCGCATCCCTACCGCACTCCCTTTGCCCGTGACGCCGCCCGCATCCTGCACACCCGCGCCTTCCGCCGCCTGGCCGGCAAGACCCAGGTGTTTACCCGGCTGCCCGGCGACCCGCCCGGAGACCACTTTCGCAGCCGCCTCACGCACACCCTTGAAGTTACCCAGATCTCCCGCACCCTGGCCCGCGCGCTGGGACTGAATGCGGAACTGGCCGAGGCCCTGGCGCTGGTCCACGACATCGGCCACCCGCCCTTTGGCCACGCCGGCGAAACGGCGCTCGACGGCGCGCTCAGGGCCCATGGGCTCAGCTTTGACCACAATCTCCACGCCCTGCGCATCGTCACCTGGTTCGAGGAGCGCTACCCGGCTTTTCGCGGCCTCAACCTGACCCTGGGCGTAAGGGAAGGCATCGTCAAGCACTCCCGCGACTACTCCGCAGCCGTTCATCCCGAGCTGGAGGAGTTCTTTCTCGACCAGTTTCCGCCTCTTGAAGCGCAGATTATCGACCTGGCCGACGAGATCGCCTACCTCACCGCCGATCTGGACGACGGCCTGGACTCCGGCATCCTCTCGCTGGACGAGGTCCGCGAGGCCGTGCCGCTGTTCCGCGGCTTCCATGACGCAGCGCTGCGCAGTTATCCCCTGGCCGCGCCCCGGCTGGCCGTCTACGAAGCGCTCAGGCGCCTGCTGAATGCGTTGGTGACCGATCTGATGAATGAAGTGAGCGCGCGCGTGGCCGCTTTGGGCGCGACCACGCTCAAAGACATCCGCCGTGCGCCGGCCAGGCTTGCGGCGCTCAGCCCGGAGATGGAAGATGTCCGCATCGCGGCGAAGACGTTTCTTTACGCCGGGCTCTACAACTCCCCGGGAATGGAGGACCTGCACGCCCACGCCGCGCAGGTTGTGCAGGAGCTTTTCGCACTCCTGATGGCGGACCCCGGCCTGCTGCCTGAAGATCACCGGGCACAGATTCCTACCCAGGGATTGGCGCGCACGGTGGCCGATTACATCGCCGGCATGACGGATGCGTACATCGAGCAGTTGTGGGTGAGGTGCGGCGGGCGGTGAGCAAGCCGCTTGCAGTATTTCAATTCAATCTCTGAACCGCCCCGGCCCCATCACGCAGCCTTCGCCAGCCAGTTATAGAGCCAGCCAAACACCGCCCCGCCAATCAGCCCATCCGCCGCCGCATAGAGCGACCCAATCACCACCTGAGCAATGCTGTGATTTGCGTGGTAGCCGGGGTAGATGGAGGCCATCAGCTCCAGGAAGTTCTGCCCATAGTTCGCGCACGCAAGGTTGACCAGCAGAACCGCAAGAACCGCGATGCCCCAAAGAATCGCGCACCCCAGAGCCAGCGCTTTGATATTGAATTTCATCCCTCGCACCTCGGACTAGAATCATAGTCCCGTGCAAAGGAGACGGGAGCGACCACCGGCTCACACGTTTTGATCTCGTGAAGCAGCGACTCAGACCGGCAGTGGTGTTCCAATTCGTGTCTCTTATTTGGCGGGAAGAAATTCAATCCGCGCCAGATCGTCCACTGCCTTGAAGTCGTAATCCGCGGTCACAAGGATGTGATCTGGAGAACTCATCGCAAGGTCAACGGCGAACGCATCGGCGTAGGCGATTTTGCGGTCGACTCGGAGGTCGGCGGCGTGAACAGCACGATCCGCAGTGGCAGGAACGATCTTTGCTTCACTCGGCAGCAGGCTGCTGAGAATGCGAATTTCATCCGAGGCCCCAAAGCGTTTGCGCAATTTCCCCGCTATTTCGCCCCATTGCACGGCCGAAATAGAAAGTTCTGCCTGCCGGCCCGCGCAGACACTTAGAATCTCCTCAACACGGTCCGCGCCTGCCCCATTGTCAACATATCGGAGTGCGGCCGAGGAGTCCAAAACGTATGTAGTCATCGAACGGCCTTACCAGCCCTCTTCTCTCAACTCCCGTTCACGCTCCCGGCGTCGATCTTCGAGCAACTCGTCACACAACGAGGGCCCGCCCGCGGCGATTCCGCGCATTTTTTTGATCATCGCAAGCTTGGCTGTCAAGGTCTCCGGCTTCAGAATGACCTCTGGCCCCTCCCGGCGGATCGCAACGCGAGTTCCGGGCTCAATCCCAAGTTCTTCCCTGATTGTCGCCGGAATCACCAATTGGCCCTTGCTGCTAACGGTTGCGTAGAGTTGTTCCATGGCTTACATGATACCACAAGTAAGAAACAAAGTATAATGTAAGCATAAACAACAAAGTAAGACATTAATCAGTAATCTTACTATTCGAAAATGGTCTTACTGCACTGTGCCCTGTGGCCTCAGGCGGCGCAGATCCATCGCGCACTCTACTGCGTTCTGGGCATTCAGCCGGAGGTTGTCGGCTGCGGCCCACAGCGACAGACGCGAGGTTTCACTGGAATTCCGGGCCAGTTGCTCGGGGCGCAGGCGCACCAGCACGTCGTTCTGGCCGGTCGCGGCCAGGTTGGAGGGCGAATCCGTGTCTTCAAGCACCAGGTCGACGTGCTCACCGCTCAAAGCCTCTTCGAGGGCGGCGATTTCGACTGGCCGCTCCAAATCCACGGCAATGGAGAAGGTGAGCCCGTGGAAGACGGGGGCATGGACCACCTGCAAGGCCAGCGCGGGCCAGCGCCCGGCCGACAGGGCGTCATAATGGCGGCGAATCCGCGCCTCCACCAGGCCCAGGCTGACGATAGCGCTCTCGCCCAGGCCGCCGAGCAGGTTATAGGCCGTCTGCGCGTCGTAAATGGCCCGCGGCAGCCCCTGAAAGCTGAGCAGGCTCACCGTCTGCTGGTGCAGCTCGTCCATGGCACTGCGTCCAAACTCGCTGGCCGGGAGAAGCACCGTGGCGGCGGCGAAGCGCACCGGCGCAGCCTGCTGCACCCGCTCCAGCAGCAACCCCAGCGCCACTGCCGCCGGGTGCGCCGGAACCACGGCGGGCGTAAACAGGTCCACGGTTGCCGCCTCAGAACCCAGCCACGGCGCCCGCACCAGCACCCCGGCCTCCTGGTCCAGCGCGCCACTCAGGTCAAGGACCGTGGACCCGGAACGCAGCGCCTGACGCCAGTGCTTGCGGGTCAGGGTCTCAGTGCCGCAAAGAAATGTAAAGTCGACGCGATCGAAAGCGTCCGGGCCAATGGTCTGGATGAAGGTAACCTCGTCGCCCACCTGGTCCAGTTGGCCCTGGACGTCTTCCTCGTCGAGCAGCACGAAGGTGGCCGCCGCCAGCGGCGACTCCGAAATGGCTTCCTTCAACTCCCGGCCCAAAAGCGTTGAGGCTCCGGCAATAGCAATCTTGTACACAGGCATCCTTCAATCTGGAAATGCTACAGGAATCTCACTGAGTCGCGCTTTTCAATATCTTCTTCCAGGGGAACAGGGGGTACGTCGACCGGCTTTCTCCGCCGCCGCCGCCGCGACCACCCGTAGGCCGCGCGCGCCCAGATGCCTGAGAACATATACGTCAGCGCAATCCCGAACAGTACCACATTCGAGAAGCGCAGCACGAGATAAATCACGATGGCCACCAGCACCAGCACCTGGAAAGGATGACTCCGGGAGAAGTTGATCTCCTTGCCTGACCAGAATCGCCAGGTGCTGACCATCAGAAAACCTGCCAGCGCCACCATGACCAGCCAGGGAATCGAGATCCACCACCACTGCACCGGAATGCCATAGCAAAGATGGATGGTGGCCGCCAGCAGTCCCGCGGCCGCCGGTATCGGCATGCCCACAAAATACTTCCGCCCCGGCAGTCCGGGATTTCGGGGCTGCGCATCGTGCGAGATGTTGAAGCGCGCCAGCCGCGAGGCTCCGCTGAGCAGAAACAGGAAACAGATGAATGCGCCCGCTTTTATCAGGTGTTCCCGCAACTGCGGATTCACCGAGTCGGGCAGAAAGTGAAATCCCCAGACGAATGCCAGCAGGCTGGGCGCCATGCCAAAGGTAATGACGTCGGCGAGAGAATCCAGCTCCTTGCCGAATTCGCTGGTGGTATTGGTCATGCGCGCGATCCGACCGTCGAGGGCATCGAAGGGAATCGCAAACAGAATGGCGATTGCGGCCCAGTCAAGGTGCGTTTGCGCGTTGCCGGTGACGGCGCCGCCTATGGCTTCGAGGGTCTGCAGGATGGAGAAGTAGCCGGCCCCGATGTTAATGGAGGTGAACAGCGAAGGCAGCAGGTACATGCCGCGATGGAGACGCGCCTGTCTAGCCCTGGCCCGGGCCGGATCGCGGAATGAGTCGTGGAAATTCAAAGGCGGTCTCCATCCGGCAGAACGCCGGCGCTTACAGCCATCCCGGCTTCCGATTCGACCGACGCCGCGACAGACACGGGCATTGCCGCCAGCACGCTCGATCCGCCCTTTACCCGCTGGCCGACCTTCACGCGCAGCGCCGCGCCGGCCGGAACCACCACGTCCACTCTGGAGCCGAACTTGATCAGCCCCACCCGCTGACCGCGCTCCACCGTCTGGCCCTCGTAAAGGTTGCAAACGATGCGCCGCGCCAGCAGCCCGGCAATCTGCTTGAAGGTAACGTCGAAGCCCGGGCCGCGCACGGTGACAACATTCTGCTCGTTGCGCTCCGCCGAAGCCGGATTCATGGCGTTCAGATACAGGCCTTTTTGATAGTGCAGACGGCTGACCACCCCGCCGATCGGCGAGCGGTTCACGTGTACATCAAATACGCTGAGGAAGATGCTGATCCGCTGCAGCGGACCATCGGGAGTGCTGATCGCAACCGTTTCAGTGACCAGGCCGTCTCCCGGCGAAACAATCAAGCCGTCGCCCGCGGGAATGGCGCGCCGGGGATCGCGGAAAAACCATAGAAAGAAGGCCGCCAGCAACACCGGCGGCACGGCCCACACCCAACTGTCCGTAAGCCAAGCCAGCACTGCCGCCACCGCCATCAGGCTCAAACCGTAGATGTAACCGTCACGAACCATGGTCCTGAACGATTATACGGTTATCGAGTGCCACACGATTACCGGGCGCCCATGCGGCAGCAGTCATGGGCAGCGTTCAATCTGGCCGCACCACCACGCGGCACAGAACCTGGGCGACCGCCCGGTCCGGGATCACCGCCTGGTAAATTGACGGCAAAAGCCAGCCGCCTTCGAGCTTTAAGCCACCGCCGGCGCCCGGCGTTGGAGCGCAAAGATCAGGTCTTTGGCGTGCAGCTTCAGCTTCTTCAGGCGAACTTCCTCAAGCTGTTCATCCTCGCTGAGATAGGGCTTTTGAAGCAATTCTTCCAACCGCTGAGCGTAGCGACGGTGTTCGGCATGCAGGCGATCGATCTCTTCGCTCAGCGTCGGATCCTGTACTTCATCCATCAAGCACCTCCTGTAGTTAGAGAACACTTACATATATCGCCGTCCACGGGCAATTCGCAAGCAAGAAAATAACTGAAGGTAACCAGACCCTGTGAATTTCGGGCTGGAACGTCGACATGTGTGATCGTTATCACACGCTGCTGGCCGAAAGCAGGACACCGGGCTGCTCGACCGCAGATCCGCTTGCGAATTACCTCAGCTCCAGACTCATCAGAACCGCATCTTCTTCGGGGTCAGCATAGTAGCGCGGGCGGCGGCCGGTTTCGCTCCAACCCAGGGAGCGGTAAAACCCGAGCGCTCTCTGGTTGGACGCGCGCACTTCCAGGATGAACTCTCTTACTCCCGCGGTTCTCAACTCCTCAACCATTGCGGCCAGCAGCTTGCTGCCAATCCCGCGGCGCTGTTCTTTTTCCGGAACTGCAATCGTCTCCAGTTCGGCTTGCGGCGGGAGAATACCGGCCACCGCGAAACCTACGATCATGCCGGTCGCGGGGACCTCCGCCACCAAAGCGAGGCGCCTTGGAGAAGCCGGGTCCAGCACTGCATCGTATACCCGACGTGGCCAATGAGGAGCCTGGCTGAGGCTCTCTCCGATTTCGGTCACGCGGTCCAAGTCCGCAACTGACAACTCGCGAACCCGGAACCCTCCGGCTGGGGCGTTCATGCCCGTTGCCGCCCCGCCGCGGCAGCCTCGCCGAATATCTCCGCATCGGAACGGCGCAGATAATTGCCGTCGAGCAGGGCCAGGTCCACCTGTCCGCCGGCCACAAGCCGCGCTTCGCCCAGGCGGAGTGCGTCCGCCGCCCGCGGCGCCGCAGATTTGACCAACTGCGCGGCCGGCCACGCGGCCGCCAACAGCGCCGCGGCGGCCTGGTCGCACACTGCAATGCGCAGCGGCACGGGATTGATGGCTGCAAGCTCTCTGGCCCCTGCCAGCAGCTCCCGGGGCGCATGTCCAAGCTCTTCCAGGCGCAGGAACACCTCGCCCCGATGGGCATCCAAGGCACAGGACGGCACGCCGGACTTGCGGGATAGGACTTGAAGGCGCGAAATGGCCACCACGGGAATCTGTGCGGCCTCGGCCAAACCCTTGACCGCGCTCAGCCCTACCCGCACCCCGGTAAAGCTGCCGGGCCCGTTCACGGCTACGATCCCGCCCAGATCCTTCAACGCCAGGCCGGCATCGGCCAGCAACGCGGCCACGGCTGCGACCAGCGTGGCCGAGTAGCTGCGGCCCTCCAGTTGGGTCTGCCCCAGAATCTCAAGGTCACGTCCTGCGAGCCGGCCCAGCGCCACGGAGCCGGTAGGCCCGCAGGTGTCAATACTGAGCAAAGGTCCACGAAAAAGCCCAGCTTCAGCCATCACGCTCCGTTAGACTGCTTTGAGTGCCTGCTCCAGGTCGGCGATCAGGTCTTCCTTGTCCTCGATGCCGATCGACAGGCGGATACGGCCCTCGTTGATGCCCATTGCGGCGCGAATCTCCTCGCTCACCGAGCCATGGGTGGTGGTGGCCGAGTGCGAGGCCAGAGATTCCACGCCGCCCAGCGACTCGGCATTGAGGAAGATTTTGATGGCGGCAAGGAACCGCGCCGCTTCCTCCCGCGACTTGAGCTCGAAGCTCATCATGGATCCGAAGCCCTTCTGTTGGCGGACGGCCAGGTCGTACTGCGGATGGCTCTTCAGGCCCGGATAGGCCAGCTTGCCGACCTTGGGGTGGGTGGACAGGTACTCCGCCACGGCCTGCCCGTTCTCCTCGTGCTGCTTGATGCGCAGGGGCAACGTCTTGATGCCGCGCAGCACCAGGAAGCATTCGAACGGCGACATGATTCCGCCGGCCGCCTTTTGGATCAGCAGAAACCGTTCCTTGTGCTCGGGCTTGGATCCGATCAGCGCCCCGCCGAGACCGTCGGAGTGGCCGTTCAGGTATTTCGTGGTCGAGTGCATCACGATGTCCGCGCCCAACTCCAGCGGGCGTTGCAGCGCCGGGGAGAGAAACGTGTTGTCCACGCTGACCTCGGCCCCGCCGGCGTGGGCAATGCGGCTAACCGCGGCGATATCGGTGAGCACCATCAGCGGATTGCTCGGCGTCTCGATGTGAACCAGCCTGGTATTGGGCCGCATCGCCGCTTCGACCGCAACCAGGTTGCTGGTGTCGACGTATTCGATGTCGATGCCGTAACCGCTGACGATCTGGTTGAATAGGCGCACGGTGCCCGCATACACGTCGCGGGAACAGATCACGTGGTCGCCGGAGTGGAGCATGGCCACCAGCGCGGAAATCGCCGCCATGCCGGTGGTGAACGCGTGGCCGCTCGAACCGCCCTCGAGTGCCGCGAGCGCCGTCTCCAGCCGGTCCCGGGTGGGGTTGCCGGCGCGCGAGTAGTCCCAGCCGCGGTCGGTGCCGATCCCGGTGAGCTCAAACGTTGAAGACAGATAAACAGGGACATTCACCGCGCCCGTCAGCGGGTCCGGGTGCTGCCCGGCGTGTACGGCAAGGGTCGAGTATTTGTATGGGGACATGGTTAGCTGCTTGCTTCTAGCTCCTGGCTTCTAGCTTATCGTGCCGGGGTGGAAACGCGGCGCAAGCCGAAGCGATTGGCAGTGGCGCATTTTGGATTTCCATAGACTGGCGCGGAGGCGCTGACGGTGGGATGATGGGAGCGCGTGACGAATGAATGCGCTCCGTGACAAACTGAAGGGAACAAAACCACAGCTTGGAACGTAAGACTGAAAGCGAGGAGAATCCCATCTCATGACAGCCTCTATGAACAGGAATCTAGCTGCGACTCTGATTGCAACCGCGGCCGGTCTCGTCGCATGGCTTTCCGGCTTAGCTCAATTAATCTGGCCGGCCCATCCGCAAATCTGCGCCCTCCTGATTACGATTGTGGTCAGCGTAGTAGTGATGCAAGTCTGGCCCGCCATTGCCGGCCAGAAGAGAATCTGATTCTCGCCCTATTTTGGAAACAACCGCCGCCTGCTTCGAGATGCGAATCTCAAACTGACCCACATGCCAAGCGATCTGACTGAAAGCTGTTTCATAAACGAATGTTCGTCGTTTTCGATCTTTCCCTCAGGGGCTTAAGCGCCTAAGGGAATGTTGGCCTCAGAATCAGGCTTGTTCAGAGATTCCCTGGCTCGCTAACTCGCTAACCCCGCTAACCCCGCCAACCCCGCTAACTCCGCAATTCCCCTCCCACCGGTTCCAGCGTAAGCCGCGCCGTGAGCACCACCAGCGCCACCCAAAGCACATCCGCTCCCAGCAGGTGCGCCACCTGCAGCCAGAGTGGCGCCAGCAGGAACACATCCAGCACCCCCAGCACATATTGCGCCGCCAGCAACAGCAGCACCAGCGCCGAGAGGCCGCGATTGTCCCAATGCGTGCTGCGTTGCGCCGCGCGCACCAGCAGCCAGATGAGGAAGATGCTGCACAGAAACGCAACCGTGGGATGGGTCCAGCGCCAGCGCACCAGCCAGCCGCTTCCTGCTGAAAAGTCCTGCGTCAGCGCCTGTCCCAGCGAACTGGCCGGGAAAAGTGTGTCGCCCAGCGCGGCCAGCGAACCGGTTACACCGACGATCATCACCACCACCACGGCGGCAATGGCGCCAAAGGGCGCAACCAGGCGGATGTTACCGCGCAGATAGCCCTTGCGGCGGCTGAGCATGTGGGCGGTGAGGGTCAGCGCGGCCAGCAGCAGCAGGGTGTTGGTCAGGTGCAGCGCCAGATAGGCCGGCCGCAGCGGCGACTGGCTCTGTGCGGTCAGCCCCAGCTTCACCAGCAGCGCGCCCAGCATCGCCTCGACCAGCGTGAATGCAACCGATGCCACCGCCGCCGCCCGCGCCAGGTGGCCGCGCGCCGTGGCTCTGAAGGTCCACACCAGCAGACCCGACGACAGAAAAGAATGAAAGCGCGCTGGTCAGCCGATGAGTGAATTCGATCAGCGTTTCCACGCTCGCCGAGTGCTGCATCACGGTGCCGTTGCACAGCGGCCAGTGGTTGCCGCACCCGGCCCCGGACCCGGTGGCGCGCACCAGCGTGCCCCACAGAATCACGGCGATGAAGTAAGCCAGCACCCCCCACGCAAACCGCCGCAGAGCGGGCGAAGGCAGGCATTTTGCATTGATGGGAACGGCAGCAACAGACATGAAGAGCGACTCCAAATTCAACTAACTAGGCCTCTGACCGTTTGATTTTGTGCTTCCCACCCTAGCGACAAGAACAAAAGCGTCGCGAGGGTGGGGCACCCATCATTGGTACAGCTTCAAGCGGTCAGGGACCTAGTGTAGAACAGCGGGCTGCTCGGGCGGGCTGATTGACAGCCTGCTGAAAAATAATTCGGAGGCGCAAGAAGTGTCAGGGCACGACTTTAGTCGTGCCGAAAACGCAACAGGACTAACGAGGACTTTAGCCCCTGCGGACTGACATTCCACACCCGCCGAGCCGATTTTGATAAACACAATAGAATTGAAGCCGATATAGAAATCAAGTGCAGGTCCCTAAGAATGGAAGGCAATATTCATGCTATTCATTGCAACAGTGAGCACAAGGGGCCGAGTCACCATACCGATCGAATTGCGCAGGAAACTCGGCTGGAATTTCCCCATGAAAGTCACAATTCGCGATGTCAGCGGAAAGCTGCTGATCGAGCCGTGGAAAAGGAATGCGCACGGTGGACGTAAACGGCATTCCGGGCCCTCTTACTCCCCCATCAGCCGCACCACGTGATTCACGATAATCAAATCTTCCGCGGGCGGAATCACGCGCACCGTAACCCGCGAATTCTCAGCCGAAATCACCGCCTCGCCCCGAACATTGTTGCGCTCGGCGTCCAGCACAATTCCCAGCGTCCCCAGCCCGGCGCAGATCTCCGCGCGCGACGCAATATCGTTTTCGCCGATGCCGCCGGTGAACACCAGCATGTCAAGCCCGCCCAGCTCGGCCACATAACTGCCGATCCACTTGGCAATCGTCCATGTGAACTTGTCTACCGCCAGCCGCGCCCTCGCGTTGCCGTCTTTGATCGCGTCGCGCAGATCGCGCATGTCGTTCGAAAGCCCGCTCACGCCCAGCAGCCCGGCCTTCTTGCTGGCCACTACTTCCAGTTGATCGGCCGCGGCGCTGGCGCTTTCAGCCCTCTCGGCAATCTTGCGCAGAATAAACAAAAGTATGCCGGGATCGATGTCGCCGGTGCGCGTGCCGCTGATGATGCCGCCGGTCGGCGTCAAACCCATCGACGTATCGAGACACTTGCCGCCTCGAATCGCGGAGATCGACGCGCCGTTGCCCAGGTGGGCCACGATCAGCTTATCCGGCACGTTGGGCTGCAACTGGTAAACGATCGATTCGTATGAGATGCCGTGGTATCCGTAGCGCCGCACGCCCATCGCGGAATACTCCTCGGGAATCGGCATGTGCGTCACCACCTCCGGCATGGTGCGATGGAAGTAGGTATCGAGGATGGCAAAGTTGGGAACGCCGGGAAACAACCGCAGGGCCTCGCGCATGATGTAGACGGCGATAGGCGTGTGCAGCGGCGCAAAATCCGTGTAGCGCTCGATCTCGTCGATCAATTCAGGGGTGATGCGCTGGTTGTTCTGCACCGTCGGTCCGCCGCAGACCACGCGATGGCCAATGGCCGCCGGGGCAGGGAAGTCGCTGGAGTGGAGCGCGTCGGCCACCATCTTGAAAGCGACGGCGCGGTCGGGCAGAGCCGGATTTTGATCCACCAGCCTGTTGCCTTCGGCATCCTTGATCCAGAACTTGCCCTGATCGGTGGCAATCCCGTCGACCGCGCCCTCGTGCAACTTGCGCCGCTCGCCGTCGCCGGCTTCATAAACTGAAAACTTGATTGAAGAAGAACCGCTGTTCAAAACCAGCACAGGCAAAGACGGCATAAATGAAAAACCTTTCAGAGTCATGGCCGAATTAATCAGCGAGTTAGTAACTCAGCGTTTGCCGAGTTAGCAGGCGCTTAGCTCCTTCGGCCAGCGCCAGTTCTTTATCTCCGGCAGGTCGTCGCCATTTTCAGCTACATACAGCCGATGGCGTTGAATGGCCTCGGAGTACCATTGCTCCGCCGCGCCAGTCATTGATTTGAGTCGCGGGACACGATGAATAGCATCCAGCGCCAGTTGGAACCGGTCGATGTTATTGAGCACGCACATATCGAACGGAGTTGTAGTGGTTCCTTCCTCCTTGTATCCGCGCACGTGGATGTTGTCGTGATTGTGGCGCCGGTAAGTCATCCGGTGAATCAGCCATGGATACCCGTGGAAAGCGAAGACCAGCGGCGTGGCCGGCGGAAAGATCTGATCGTATTCCTCGTCGGGCAGGCCGTGTGGATGTTCAGATGTCGGCTGCAGGGTCATCAGGTCCACCACGTTCACCACGCGGATGCGCAGGTCCGGCACTTTTTCGCGCAGCAGGCAAACCGCCGCCAGCGCTTCAAGCGTAGGCACGTCGCCGCAGCAGGCCATCACCATCTCCGGATTGCCGCCGTCGTTCGAGGCCCACGGCCACACCCCCATTCCGGTCGTGCAGTGAGCTACGGCCTCATCCGTTGTCAGCCACTGCGGAGCGGGCTGCTTGCCGGCGACAATCAGATTGATGTAGTGCCGGCTGCGCAAACAGTGGTCCGCCACCGATAGCAGCGTGTTGGCGTCCGGCGGCAGATAGATGCGCACCACGTCGGCCTTCTTGTTGAGCAGGTGATCGATGAAGCCGGGATCCTGGTGCGAAAACCCGTTGTGATCCTGCCGCCAAACCAGCGAGCTCAACAAATAATTGAGCGACGCGATCGGTTTGCGCCAGGGAATCTCGCGCGTGGTCTTCAGCCACTTCGCGTGCTGATTCGCCATCGAGTCGATGATGTGGATGAACGCCTCATAGCAGGAGAAAAATCCGTGCCGCCCGGTCAGCAGGTAGCCCTCCAGCCACCCCTGGCACATGTGTTCGCTCAGCACTTCCATCACCCGCCCGGTCTCTGACAACTCTTCGTCCACCGGCAGCGTCTCGGCCATCCACGCCTTGCCGGTTCCCGTAATCACGTCCTGCAGGCGATTTGAAGCCGTCTCATCGGGGCCGAAGACGCGAAAGTTTTTCTCGGCCTTGTTCGCTTGCATAACCGCGTGCAGCAAACGCCCGAGTACGCGCGTAGATTCCACGTCGGCCTGCCCGCGCCCTTCAATCTTGACCGCGAAATCGCGGAAGTTGGGCACCTTCAGCGGTTGCAGCAGAAGACCGCCGTTGGCGTGGGGATTCATTCCCATGCGCAGCCGCCCCTTGGGCGCTATCTCGGCCAGGTCGGCGCGGAAATGTCCCTTTTCGTCGAACAACTCCTCGGGCTTGTAACTGCGCATCCACTCCTCAAGCATGCGCAGATGCTCGGGCTTCTCGAAGATCTCCGAGAGCGGAACCTGGTGTGCGCGCCAGGTATTTTCCACCGGCTTGCCGTCCACGAATTTCGGTCCCGTCCAGCCTTTCGGCGTGCGCATGATCAGCATCGGCCACGCCGGCCGTTCCGTCACGCCGCCTTCACGCGCCGCCTTCTGAATCGCGGCGATGCGGTCCAGCATGGTGTCGAAAACCGCCGCCGCCTGCTGGTGCATCACCGCCGGATCGTTGCCTTCCAGCGTAAAAGGCTCATAGCCGTAGCCGCGCATCAGATTCCCTAACTCGGCATGTGGAATGCGCGCCAGGATCGTCGGGTTGGCGATCTTGTAGCCGTTCAGGTGCAGGATGGGCAGCACTGCGCCGTCGGTCGCTGGATTGAGAAATTTGTTCGAGTGCCAGCTCGTCGCCAGCGGCCCGGTCTCAGCCTCGCCGTCGCCCACGACGCAGGCCACGATCAGGTCGGGATTGTCGAAGGCCGCGCCGTACGCGTGGACCAGCGAGTAGCCCAGCTCGCCGCCTTCGTGGATTGATCCCGGCGTCTCCGGCGCTACGTGGCTGGGAATCCCGTACGGCCAGCTAAACTGCCGGAACAGCCGCTTGATGCCGTCCTTGTTCTGTTCGATGTGCGGATAGATTTCGGAGTAGGAGCCTTCAAGATACGTGTTTGCCACCAGTCCCGGCCCGCCATGCCCCGGGCCGATAATGTAAAGCATGTTCAGCCCGCGTTCGCGAATCAGCCGGTTCCAGTGCACATAGAGAAAGTTGAGCCCCGGCGTGGTGCCCCAGTGGCCCAGCAGCCGGGGCTTTACGTCGTCCAGCGTCAGCGGGCGCTCCAGCAGCGGGTTGTCTTTCAGGTAGATCTGTCCCACCGACAGGTAGTTGGCGGCTCGCCAGTAGGCGTTCATCTTGGCCAACAATTCCGGGCTGAGGGGACCCCTGTTACCGGATTCACCCGCCGTGTCGCCCGCTGTTTCGCTCTCCGTATTGTTGATCATTGCGCACCTCGAAAGGGGAAGATTGCGTGCTTCTCAAAGGGTAGCAGTCGCGGCATCCAGGCGTGGGTGACTGATGTCACATTCTGCGGCCGCTGAAGCATCTTGTGAGGCCGGCAACCCCGCTCCATTCTCCTCGGAGACTGTTAATCAGCGATGTATCCGGTAATGGGTCAGTTTGAAGGGTACGGCCTTCAGGTGAAGGGTACGGGCTTCAGCCCGTACGCAAACCTGGCAACTTGACTGCGGGCTGGTAGGGGTGGGTTTTAACCCACCCATTTATCCCCTGAGGGAATACTCCTTCAAACTCACCCACTACCATGTATCCAGCGCTCTTGACACGTACCGCAATTCCGGGGTTCAATCGGTTGCAAAACATCCCACAGTTGCTTGCGGCACGCTGCGCAGTCAAACGGCAAGGGGAGGCAGGAAGAGCAATGAATGGTCTGCTTTGGATTGCCCAGATTATATTGGCGGTCATATTTATGTGTACCGGGGCCGGCAAGCTGTTTATGTACGAGCGATTGATCGGCGCGGTTCAGATACGCTCCAAGGGCCGCCCCTCCGGAATCTCGCGCGGGCTGGCCGCCTTTATCGGCATTGCGGAGATGGCTGGAGCGCTGGGTGTGGTGTGGCCCGCCGCTTTGACGCCGGCCGCGCTGCGTCCGGAACACCTTGTTGTGGTGCTCGCGGCCTCGGGGCTGGCTCTCATCATGGTGCTGGCCGGCATCTATCATCTGCGCCGCAACGAGGAGGCAGCGTTCGCCGTCACTCTGTTTCTGCTCGCCCTGTTCGTCGTTTTCGAGCGCTGGCCGCGGTAACCTTCGCCAACTATTGATCTATGCGTGAGTAGTGTCCACATCGATACTCCAGTGGGCTCGCCAGAGCTCTCCAATCTGTCGTTGTTTTGAAGAGTACGAGCTTCAGCCCGTACGTCAAATCGAGCAATAGAACCGCGGGCTTTAGCCCCGGAGGCATGCTTTCCGGGATCTTCGCGCGAATTCAGGCGTTTTTCCGCAGCCTGTAAAGCCCACGATTATTCTTAGCCGCTTTCGGCACGCGACCCGGCCCGGCCCGGCCCAGAGGGCGCCCCGGCTCCCCGGTCATGCCCTTTCAAAGAATCCTGAGTTGGGGTCTGTAGAATCCCAGCTCTCAGAAGCGAGACCTGGGGCACCCGGCAGTCCTCGGGCCTGAAGGCACACGCTCTCTTCACCAGCAGTGCGCGGGCTTAACGACACATGCTCTCTCGGCCGCAGTACGCGGGCCTGATGCGGTTTATTGGTTGGCCGGCGTGACATCTACAATGCCGCAGTTGACCTTGGCCAGGTTCTGCGCCATCGTTCCCATCTGAAATGTACCGAGGCTGGTGGTCGCGCCGGGCTGAACGGGCCCGTTCAGCGTAGTTTGCGTTTGCGTGATAACTGACCCGTCGGCTCCGTACTGAACGCACTGCAGGGTCGCCGACTGCATAACGACATTGGCGTTGTTCCTCCATTGCGCCTGCGAGATCTGGATATTTCCGTTCACTGGGTCCCATCGGCCGGCGAACTGCTGCTGCTGCACCAACGCCCCATTGGCTCCCGGCTGTGCCGGCGTTCCCTGCGATGGCGCAAATCCCGGCTGTGCCGGGGCTCCCTGCGATGGCGCAAATCCGGGCTGTGCCGGCGCTCCCTGCTGGTACGGAACTCCCGGCTGTCCCTGAACCGGCTGCCCCTGAACCGGCTGCTGTCCTGGAGTAGCCGGCTGATTGTGCGTGCCAATGTAGTAGAGCCCATACAGGACCGCAATGACGAGGATCACCCCCCAGAGCCATCCCCTGCCCTTTATTGGTGTCGGCGGGGCCATGGCCATGATAGGAATCGGCCCCTGCTGCGGATAGCCCGGAGGGGGCGCCGCATAGCCCGGAGGAAGAGGCGCCGCAAATCCCGGAGGGGGAGGCGCCGCAAATCCCGGAGGAGGAGGCGCCATCGGCTGGACCGCCGGCGCCGGTGCGGCCGCCGCTGCCGGAGCCGCTGCCGCCGCCGGAGCCGCCGCCGGAGCTGCTGCCGCCGAAGCTGCTGCCGCCGCCGTCACATCGTTCCCGCACTTCGCGCAGAAGCGCTCATCGCCATCCAACTGTGCGCCGCATTTATTGCAGAATGTCGCCATACGCTCTCATTCTCCTTGCCATGCCTTGGTATTCCGCCATTACTCCTGCATGTCCGGATTCAGTCCCTGTCATCGCCGGTCATGCCCCGGCCGCAGTTGAGCTCTCACGCCACCGGCGCCGTACCCACAGGCCGCCTCATCGTTCCTAGCCCCAGCGTCGCTTCCACATTCGCCAGTGTGCCCTGCAATTGCGCCATCTGCTCCTGCTTCACCTGCTGCAACCCCTGCTGGACCAGGGTGAACAGCACATACCATCCGATCAAGCCCGCGATGATCTCGTTCCCAAACCCCCCGAACAGTTGCCATGGGGCGTCCCAAAACGCATGCAACAACACCGGAATGGCAAACGCCATCAGGAAGTGCTTATCCCCGAGCATCCCCGCGCTGAACGGCCTGTCCTGCTTGACCCGCCAGAAGGCGCCCGCCGAAATCGCCGTCCACACCATATGTCCGAGCGGCGCGGCGGTGAACATGCGCACCAGCAGTTCGTGGAGCATCTGAACCACCCCCGTGCTCATCGCCAGATTCAGCGCCTGGGCCTGGGTCTGCGCCGCTTGCGTTGTTCCGATTTGCGCAAGCGCCTGAACAAAGCCCGCCAAGAAGCCGCCTCCGTTGATCCCAAACGCGTATCCCATGGTCTCAAAGCATGAAAAACCCGCACCCACCGTCGCGCCAAACAGGATTCCGTTCAGTTGGTACTTGAAGCGTACGCCGCGAACCACAACGATCACGGCGAACAGCTTGGCGCATTCTTCCACGATGCCCGCCTCCCACTCTCCGATTTGGAAGATCGACAAGCTATCGAGAATGAGCGCAGCGCACAACGACAGGACTGCTCCGGTTATGAAGAGTTTCCCCACTATGTACATGGAAACGTTGCGCGGCGTGTTCAACTCGAAAAAGAGCGTCAGCGTAGCCAGCGGCGTCGCGAACGCTCCCAGAAGCAAAAGCGCAGGTATGAGGTTTGAGTTAGTGGTGAAGTGGAACATGAGAGCCAAAAGCGCAAGCCCGACCCACAGGGTTCCCAGGACGCGGAAGAACATCCACGGCTTGGGCCAGCCTGTCTCGACAAGGCCAAGGGGTGGCGTGGTATTCTTCGCGCCCACCATGAAGTAATCTTCCAGCTCGTCGAGGCCGCGCCGCTTGAACACCTCGCTGAACATCTGCCCCAGGCTGAAGCCCTCAAGCTTGTCGGTCGAGGCCAGACTCCGGATGCGCGAACGCAGCCCCTCCATCATACCCGCCTGCGCGTGCGGGTGCGCCGCCGCAGCCGGCACGTAGTACATCTGCTGCGGCCCTCCGGGGTAAGCCTGATACATCATCGCCACCATTCCCGGCGGCGGAGGCGGCATTCCCATGGGCGGAGCCCCCGTCACGCCCGGCGGAGGTGGTGGCGGCGGAGGCGCGTATTGATACGCCGCTGGCGGAACGGCTTGCGCGGGTGGCGTAGGAGCGGTAGGCTGAGCCGCCTGCGCACTGGCCGAAGCTCCTACAGCCGCTCCGCAACTCTTACAGAATTTATTCTCCGGCAGGCACGCCGTTCCACAGTGGGGGCAAAACATGGGAGTCTCCAGTCCTTGGGGGATTGGGGGATGCTATGGAAAGTACCACCTATGTATCTGTGAAGTAAAGCGGAAATCCTCCCGGAAAGAAGTTGCGCGATTTTGGATCCGGGGGGCGCGCCAAGACCGCCCGAAATATTCGCTTGAGTGGCTGCAGGAATTTGAGGCCTTGACCTCACCAGGTTCCGAAACACGCAAAAAGGCTGTTGAGGATTCTCCGCATCGCGGGCGAGGGTTGCAGAGAATTAGCCGGTGTTTTGCCAGAATGGAGTTAAACAGGGTGAAAACGGGCGCGGGGCGCTGGAATTGCGGTGTCTTTCAGTGGCTTTGCCGACTGCGGGGTTGCGCCCGGGAATGGGATGCGAACGATGGTGAAGGTATTGCGGGAGAAGGCGCGGCTGGACCTGGAGCGGCAACTGCGGCCGTACCGGAGGGCAAGGAAAGACCCGCGGCCGCCGGAGGGGTGGTTGCGGGCGATGCGGCTGGCGGCGGGGGTTCCGGCGGAGCGGATTGCGGACGCGATGGATTTTTCGATCAAGATGGTTTTTCAAACGGAACGGTCGGAACAGAGAAGAACCATCAGCCTGCATCAGTTGGGAAGGATGGCGCGGGCGCTGGAATGCGATGTGGTGTATGGTCTGGCGCCGTGGCACCGTTCGCTGGAGGATCGGGCGATGGAGCTTGTGGAACAGGAGTTGTGGAGGAAGCGGTTTACTACGAGGAAGACGGGGACGCAAAGACTGGGGACTAGGGACTGAGGGACTGAGGGAATAGGAATGGGAGTGAAGCAGATTGCTGGGGCGGCCTCTTCTTGTTATGAAGAGACCGCCCTCTACGGCGCTCGGAAGGAGGAGCGCGGGGAATGGGGAAGTTTATTCAGGCTGCATCCTGGTCGAGCGGGGGGTCCCTATCCTCGTCACCCTCCATCGGTCCCTCCCACTGTGGCTCCATTGCCAACAGCTCAGCCTCGGTAGGCCCGTACCGCTTCTTCGGCGGCTTGTTTTTCGATTTCATGGCCCCGGTGAGGTCGGTGAGCAGCCTGGCGCCGCTCATGTTGCCCTCAATGGTTTTTTTTACCATCGCCTGGGCAATCCTCTCGCTTTCCTTGCCCACCAGGATGTCGACGGCGCTGCGCAGCATCGAACCGCCATCGCCGGGCTCTGCCTTTATGGTTGTTTTGCCGCGTGGTCTACCACCCCGGCTACCTGGACCCTTGTCCGGTTGCGCCGGTTCGCCGCATGTTGTGCTGCTTGTTTTGCGGCCGGTATTGCTGCTTGTTTTGCTTTGTTTCGTCAGCTCCTGCTTTGAATTGCCCATCATTCCGCCATTCGCGGCCACTACTCCACGGTTACTTGCGCCCGCGAAGGGAAACATCCGGCTAGCCCATGGAGATTGCCTGAGAACGGATTTTCGGAGGCCTATTCGTTGCCTCCAGATTGAATGCGCTCAAGAACAGCGATACCTTCTTTTCTTCTCCCCTGCGCAAACTTGCCGCGGAGATGGGCCGAAGGAGATCAGGAAGGTACTCATGACCTTCCGTTCCACTTTTGCTTCGTTTCGGTATGTCTGTTTTCAGCGTACCTGAAAGGGAGACTATTTTATGCAAACGGATTGGAGGGGGAATTGAGTCTGCTGGTGCGGGTTTGCAGGGCGAGGTTCCGTCTGTTTCGCATGTTAGGCCGGATTGGGAAAGGGGTAGGGGGTGGAACAAATGCAGCGAGTTAGCCCCGCTGCGCGGGTTAGCGAGTCAGCGAGTCAGCGGGTTTGCGGGATAGCGGGGCGAGGGTTTCGTCTGTTTCGCATGTTGAGCCAGATTGGGAAGGGGACAGGGAGTTTTGGAATAAATGCAGCGAGTTAGCCCCGCTGCGCGGGTTAGCGAGTCAGCAAGTCAGCGGGTTTGCAGGTAGCGGAGGCCGCCGGGCGAGGAGCTGCCGCCGCCTGGCCGGCTGATCCTGACCCCAGCCGATTGCTCTAAACTCAACGGAGAACGATTTCATCTGAAGGACCCATTCCGTTGAAGAGATTTATCCGATCCGCGATTGCTGCTACCGCATTTCTTCTGCTTGCCGGCGCGCCCCTGATCCGCGCGCAGGCGATTCACGCCGCGTCCGCTTCGGGGGCCTCGGTTGAGGACCGGCGCAAGGCTCTCAACGCCGTCTTCCAGGATTATTGGGAGGACAGGCTGGAGCACGATCCGGAGTTTGCTTCATTGATCGGCGACCTGCGTTACAACGACAAGATCTCTGACTACTCAGTGAAGGCGGTGAACGCGGAGCTGGAGCGGGAGCAGAACTTTCTGCTGCGGCTGGCGGCGATTGACCCGGCCGGATTTACGACGCAGGAGACGACCAGCCGGGAGCTTTTACTGCGCCGGCTTGCCGATGACCAGGAGGCCGCGGACTTCAAGGAGTGGGAGATGCCGGTGAACCAGATGGACGGCATCTACGATACCTATCCGCAACTGGTGGGGCGGCTCAGTTTCAAGACGGTGAAGGACTACGACGACTGGATTGCGCGGCTGCATGCGATTCCGGAGGCGTTTGAGCAGGTGATCGCCAATATGGCGATCGGGATTGAAGACGGGCGCGTGCCGCCTAAATATCTGCTGGAAAAAGTGCTGGAGCAGGTGCAGTCGCTGGGGGGACAGAAGGCGGAGGACTCGCCGCTGGCGCTGCCGCTGAAGAAGTTTCCTGCTGGAATTCCCGCGGCGGAGCAGGAGCGCATCAAGACGGAGATGCTGGACGCAATCCAAAAAGAAGTGCTGCCCTCTTACACGCGGTTTGCGCGCTTTCTGAAGGTGAGTTATGTTCCAGCGGGGCGCAGCGAGCCGGGAATCTCGGCACTGCCGGACGGGGCAAAGTACTACCAGTTCCTTATCCGGCGGAGTACGACTACCGATCTGACTGCGGATCAGATTCACCAGATTGGGCTGGATGAGGTGAAGAAGGACGAGGCCGCGATGCTGGAGATCGCCCGGAAGCTGGGGTTCAAGGACCTGGCCAGCTTGAGGGCGAGCCTGAAGGCCAATCCCAAGCTGAAGCCGGCGTCGGCCGCAGCGCTGCTGGACGCTTATCGGGGCTACCTGACGCCCATGCAGGCCAAGCTTCCGTCGCTTTTTGGCCACTTGCCCAAGGCTCCGTTTGAGGTGGTGGCGATGCCGGACTTCCTGGAGAAGACTGCGCCGCCCGCTTATTACGAGGCGGGCACGCCGGACGGCAGCCGGCCGGGACGGCTGGAGATCGATACCTACAACGCCACCGACCGCAACCTCTACGCCGTGGAGGCAATCGCCTACCACGAGGGCATTCCTGGCCACCACCTGCAGATCTCGATTTCGCAGGAGCTGAACGGCGTTCCTGCCTTCCGCAAATACGGCGGCTACACGGCCTTCGTGGAGGGCTGGGCACTCTACGCCGAGCACCTGGGCAAGGACGCCGGATTTTACCAGGACCCCTATTCCGATTACGGGCGGCTGGAGGCCGACATCTGGCGCGCCATCCGCCTGGTGGTGGACACCGGCGTTCACAGCCAGCATTGGACGCGGCAGCAGATGGTCGAGTACTTCCACGACCACTCGGCCATCGACGAGACTAGCATCCAGGCCGAGGTGGACCGCTATGTTGCATGGCCGGGGCAGGCGCTGGCCTACAAGATCGGCCAACTCAAGATTCTGGAACTCCGGGCGCGGGCCCAGAAGGCTTTGGGCGACAAGTTCGACATGCGCGCATTTCACGACCAGGTGCTGGACACCGGGGCTTTGCCGCTGGACGTGCTGGAGGCGCGCATCGACGCGTGGATTGCGGGACAGAAGGCGGCGGCGCAGTGAATGACGGTCGGGTAAAAACCGGCCTTTGCGTGATATTCTTAGCAGTTCCTGACAACGGTGGTGCTTTCACCACCCTATTTTCATTACCGGTGCGGGATGTGCATCGGGTGGAGAGACATGCGATGAAGCGTTTTCTTTTCCTGGCTCTAGTTGTTTGCGGCGGCGCTTGCGGAGTGTATTCCCAGGCTGTGGACACCACGGTTTGCGACGTAATCAAGAATCCGAAGTCGTTCGATGGAAAGATGGTTCGCATCAAAGGGACGGTAGCGGCGGGCTTCGACCAGTTCGTCGTGAAAGACGGCCCATGCGGCTACCCGATAAGCGTACTCTGGCTCGACTATCCGCAGGGAACGAAGGGCAAGGCCGGCCCCGCAGCCTTGTTACAAGTTCAGCCGGCGCACAACTTCTCAGGCACTTACACCGCTCCGACGCGGACGGCGGTGACCCTGGATAAGAGCAAGGACTTCAAGCAGTTCGATTCCCTGCTCTCGCAACCCCACAACAAGGGGGCGGGAATGTGCCTGGGATGCAGCCGGTACGAGGTGAGCGCGACGCTGGTGGGGCGGCTGGACGCTGTTGCCGACGCCAACTTGAAGCGGGATGCGGCAGGAAAGATTGTGGGCTTCGGCGGCTTTGGAAACATGAACGCCTACCCGGCGCGGCTGGTGTTGCAGTCGGTTTCGGACGTTTCACCGAAAGAGGTGGACTTTTCAAAGTCGGATGCGGCCACCAAGGGCGACACAGCCACGTTTGCGGGAAGTTCGGAGATGAGCGATCCGGTTGCGGTTGCCAAGAAGTCAGCAGACGCCCTGGGAACCAGCCCCGCCGGCCCTCAGGCCGAGAAGGACATTGCGGTCTACGGCAAGCCCGGCGAGCACAACGGCGTAATGATCAACTTTGGAACCCCCAACGAAGCCGCCGCAAAGGATGAAGCGCTGGGCGCCAAGGACTCCCCGGACGGCATCCTCTATAACTGCACCTTCAACCTGAATCGCCTGGAAGGGGATGCGGAGGTGAGGGCGCTGATGCACATTGGCCAGCACGTTTCAGATCTGCGCGAGGTGACTCCGGGAAATGAAGACGCCCCGCTTTTCATCTTTGAATACAACGCCTGGACGATGACCGCGGCTGCGGCCATTGCCAACGGGCAGAAGTTCCTGACGGTGCCCGGAGGCTATCTGCTGTGGAACGCGATGTGGGCACCGGCGGATCGGATCCCCAACATGGACGATACGCTGAAGAAGTTTCTTTCCGACGAAGAGCTTTTGAGCAGGTAGGGTGCGCGCGGGTTGACGGCTAGAGCGATTCAGGTTTCGTTGCAGGCCGGGCGGTCAGCGCGTTGGTGTGTCTCGATCGCCGGCGCGAGGGGCGTTAAAGGCGTGGACGCGTATCCTTTATATACGGGTTTGCCGTGGGGTTGACCCACGATACTCATTCGCGACAAGGAGAAAAAAAGAAATGGCAGAGATCGCCGTTGAGGCCACCGAAGTACCCGCGCAGTTGCCCAACGTCCGGGTGGCCGTTCTCGGCGCCGGGAAGATGGGCGGGATCCTGTTGCAGGCGTTCCTGAAGGAGAACCTGTTTTCTCCGGACCGGATCCACGCCACGGTGGGCCATGCCGAGCGGGCGCTGGCCCTGAGCACGCAGTGGGGCGTGGACGTGAGCACCGACAACCTGAAGGCGGTCAGCCAGGCCGACCTGATTCTGGTGGGCGTGAAGCCGTTCCAGGTGGCAAGCCTGATCGCGGAGATTCGGCCCGCGCTTACGGTCGAGAAGACCCTGGTTTCGTTCGCGGCGTCGGTGAAGACCAGCGCAATTGAGGAAGCAGCGGGTATGGAGATTGCGGTGGTGCGCGCCATGCCGAACACTCCGTCGGCGCTGGGAGCGGGCGTGGCGGCGCTTTGCCGGGGGCGGTTTGTCTCCAACGAAAAGATGGAGCTGGCGCAGCGGATCTTTGAGACCGTGGGGCGCACGGTGATTGTGGACGAGAAGCACATGGATGCCGTGACCGGGCTTTCAGGGTCGGGGCCGGCGTACATCTACATCATCATCGAGGCGCTGGCCGAAGCCGGCGTGAAGGTGGGGCTGCCGCGGGATACGGCCACGCAACTGGCGGCGCAGACGGCCTACGGCGCGGCCAAGATGGTGCTGGAGACCGGGTACCATCCGGCACTGCTGAAGGACGCGGTGACTACTCCGGCGGGGTGCACGATCGACGGGATTCTGGAGCTGGAGGAGGGCGGGCTGCGGGTGACGCTGATCAAGGCGGTGATGCGGGCTACGGAGCGCGCGAGGCAGTTGGCGGCGGGTTGAACGGGCAGCTTTTAGCTTTCAGCTTTTAGCTCTTAGCTTCTGGCCGCGAGCGGCGGGATGAGGGGCTTTGATTTCCCAGGTCTCAAAAGCGAGGCCCTTCGACTGCGCTCAGAGGCTGTGACTAAATTCGAAATTCGGCACCGGGAGCAGTCGAAATTGCGCTTTTGCTCGGCGGTGTCGAGGTCGAGTGGTATTTCGATGGTGCGCCGGGTTTCAGTTTCACGTTGATTCGCTTGCCGCGGGCCTGTGCTTTTGCTCCTTCTGGCCGGTTAGCTCAACAGCACGGTAGCGAAGTGCATCAGGTTGTAGGCCAGCGCGCACCACAACGCTACGCACCGGGCCTTCTGCAACCCCCGCACCGTGAACTGGCTCAGGCCACGATAACTTCTGAGGTCGGCGTTGACCGTTTCGCTGGTCGAGGCCCGCTCTTTGTAGATTTGTTTTCCTTCCTCGCTGGACATGCGCTGCTTCCAGGCCAGTACTGCTTCTGTGTCTCCGCGTTTGGGTTCCAGTTCGCGGTCCTGATTCCGAGCCTGCCTGGCGGGTTTGGGCGGCACGAACAGTTCCACTCCATGGGCCTGCGCCTGCTCGATGTCCTGTGTGCGGATGTAACCGCCGTCAATCAACTGCTGCCGGACTTTGCCGCCGGTTCGCTGCTCGACCTGGCGCCGCATCGGCTCGCTCAGCCCGGCGCTGTCGCTGCCTTCGTTACTGACCTTCACGCCCACGATGGCGCGGCTTTCCGTATCGGTTGCCAACTGCACGTTCAGCGCCGGGTTGAAGCCGCCGTTGGGCATCTTCATGACCCGCGCTTCGGCATCGGTGGTGCTGACCCGCGGCTGACGCGCCCGGATCTGCTGGCCGCGCTTGCCCCTGCCCGCACGACGCGCCGCTTCGGCCTGTTTCTGCTTCAGTTCCGGCAACTGCGCAATGGCCTCCTCAAGCCGCCGCTGCCTCTCGGCCGCGGCCCGTTTACGCGCTCCACGCTGCCGCGCCGAAAGCGCCGCATGCTCCGGGGAGTCCACTTGCCGCCGCAACTCGTCCACGTGACGGCGAGCTTCTTCAAGCAGCTTCTCGAGCCGCTCTTCACGGCGAAAACTGCTTGCCCCCGCGCTCACCCGAACCCGCACTCCGTCCTGGCTGACGCGGCTTACCCGCACCACTTCCTTGTCCACCAGAGACGCGATCACCTGCGTGAAAAGCTCGTCCAGAGCCGCGCCGTGATCGGTGCGGAAATCCGACAGCAGGCGGTGATTCACTCCCACCCCACCGCACAACCAGCGAAAAGCCGCACTGTCCTCACATCGCCGCGCAAGCTCCCGCGCCGAGCCGATGCCGCGTATGCACGCGTACAGCCACAATGCCACCAGAAGCTGAGGGTCGGTCGCGTCCCGGCCGACCTGCCCTTGGCGAGCCTTGATGGGCGCGTGGAACCGCTCCAGGTCAAACTTCTCCACCACCGCCATCACCATGCGCACAGGATGGTTCGCACTCACCAGATCGTCTGGGCAATGGATCAACATCGCCACCTGACGACGCTCCGGCCTCCGCAAACGCACTGCTGAATGGGTCTGCTCACCACAGAATTCGCTCATGTCTTGCTTATAAACTGCATCCATCTGGAAAACCTGCTCCATATTCCAGAGAGCATCGAAAAAGTCACAGCCTCTCAGGATGACAATTTTGTAGAGGGATGAAAGCTTTATGGAGGGATCATGGCTTTGTGGACGGCCGATCGCTCAAAAAGGAACCCCCCCGGCCCTTGACGTGCGGGCCGGGGGCTGAAAGCTGATGGCTGAAAGCTGTCCTACTACTTCACGCGCACCTTCGGCTCAACCGACAGGCCCGGCCTGAGCAGATGATTGGGGTCTTCGCCGGCCAGATCGGTGAAGTCCACGCGCACCGGAACGCGCTGCACGACCTTCACGTAATTTCCGGTTGCGTTCTCGGGTGGAAACAAGCTCAGTACCGAACCGGTCGCGCCGCCGATCTGCGTCACCTTGCCGTGATAGTCCCTGCCGGTCGAGTCGACGTGGATCTTCACCGATTGTCCGGCGCTCATGTGCCGCAGTTGGGTCTCCTTGAAGTTGGCCGTCACCCAAAGGTCCTGGAGCGAGACCAGGGTCAGCAGATTTTGCCCCGCGGAGACGTTCTGATCGATTTCCACGCTTTTGCGGGTGATGATTCCGGCCGCCGGAGCCACGATTTTTGTATAACTCAGGTTCAGCTTGGCCATGTCCAGTTGCGCCTGCGCCTGCTGGACCAAGGCCTGCGCCTGCCTGGCGCGGGCACTCTGCGCGGCCACCTGCTGCGGCCCGGTTTCGGCGTACTTCAGCATGGCCTGCGCTTGCATCTCGCGCTCGTGGGCAACGCGAACGCCATCGCCGGCAGCCTGCTCGTTGGCGCGAGCGTCTGCCAACGCGGCCTTGGCGGCGTCCGCCGCGGCCACGGCTGCGTCCCATTGCTGCTTGCTGATGACGTCCTTCTCCACCAGCGGCCTGTAGCGATCCAGATCGGCTTGGGTCTTGATCGCGTTGGCCTGAGCCTGCGCCACCATGGCATGCGCCGCTTCAAGTTGCTTTTCCGCCTGCGCCACTCCGGCCTGGGTGCCGCTGACATCGGCGCCCGCGGAGCGCAGATTGCTGCCCGTATTCACGGTGGCGATGGGCACCGCGACGTTGGCCGCCGCGGCATTGGCCTGGGCGCTGGCCAGCGCGGCCTGGGCGTTCTCCACCGCAACCTGGTAGTCCCTGGGGTCCAGTTCGGCTATGGTATCCCCCGCCTTCACCACCTGGTTCTCTTCAACGTCGACTTTGAGCACCTGGCCGGCGATTCGCGAGCTGACCTGGATCAGGTGACCGTTCACCTGCGCGTCGTCGGTGTCTTCGCTGAAGGTGGAGTGCCACCAGATTGCGGCGGCAACCAGCGCAAGGACAAGGATCACCACGATGACAATGCCCGTGCGGCGGGATTGCGGCTGCACGATCTCAGTCTCCGTGATCGGTTCGTTCGGGGCCGGGGTTGGATTAGAATCCGCCACGTTTACTTTCCTCCCAAATAGTTCTTGTAACTCGCGCCCGCGCCCAGCGCTCGCGCCAGGCTGAGCTTGGCCACGTTGTGCCGGTAGAGGCTGGCCACATATTGATCGTTGGCCTGGGCCACCGACTGCTGCGCCTGGCTTACCGCCAGGTTGTCGCTGACCCCGCTGGCATAGCGCTCCTGGGCCTCTTTCAACTCCTCATTGGCCAGCGCCACGCTGGATTGCGTGACTCCCACCTGCTTTTGCGCCGACTCAATGTCCAGCAGGGCATCGCGCACATCCGCGTCGACCTGCGCGCCCTTGTCGCTCAACTGCGCCTTGGAGGTATCCAGTCGCGCCTGCGCCGTCTCCGCTTCGCCGCGCAGCGCAAACTCCTTGAACAACGGGACGCTGATTGCGCCGGCAGCGTCGCCGGTTCCATGGGAGTGGGCCACGTTGACGCCGATGTCGCCGTAGTCGCCGTTGAAGGTGAAGGTGGGCAGCCGGTTTGCCGTGGCTGCCTTGCGCTGCTGCTCGGCGGCTTTGGTCTGCTCCACCAGCGCGGCAAGGTCCTTACGGTTGGCGTGCGCCTCGCGAATCGCGGCTTCCACATCGATCTGATCGAAAGCCGCGTAGGGCGCCTTGTCGGCCAGCGTAAACTTCTGCTCCAGGGGCAGCCCGATGGTCCGCGCCAACGCCAGCTTGTCCTTGTCCAGTGCATTGCGCGCCACAATCAACTGCTGTTCGAGCGACTGATAATCCACCCGCGCCCGCAGCTCGTCGAGCAGCGGCGCCGTTCCCGCATCGTGATTCGCAACCGCCTGGTCAAGCGAAACCTTGGCCGTTGCCACCTGCGCTTCCACGCTACTGACCTGGGTCTCATCGGCCAGCGCCAGAAGATAGGCGTTGCCCACGGTGAGCACCACCATGTCGCGCGCGTCCTGAGCGGATAAAGTGGCGGCCGCGAAGTTGTGGCGGGCGGCCAGGTAGTTGCGCAGCGATGCCACATCCACCAGTGACCAGCTCAGCGTGGCCCGCAAATCCGTAAATCCAAACGGCCCGATAATCTTGGGAAAACCCGGAATACGCAGCCCCTCGGCGGGCAGATCCACCTGCATCAGGCTCTCCTGGGCTCTAAAGTCCACCTCGGGCAGCAACGCCTGCAGTTCGCTCAGCCGCTCGCCCCGCGCCGCCGCGGTCTGGGTTCCGCTTAGAATTACGCCCAGGTTCGTCTTCAGGCCACGCTCGATGGCCTCGTCCAGCGAGAGCTCGATGGGTTGCGGCGAGGCCTCACCGGTGGTGACGCTGCCCTGAAAGCTGGACGCAGTCTGCCCCGTGGTGGCGGGAGCCTGCACGTTCAGCGTCTGCGCGCCGCCCGCGGCCAGAACCGCAAGGCTCAGCAGGCCCGCGCAGGCACAGGAACGGATCGTACTCCCCAACAAAGTTTTCGACGAAATCAAGATTGTTCAACTCACAACGAAACGCTGATGCCAAAAAGATTGCCACCCATAATAGATGCGCAAAATGAGCAGCAGGGTTCTTAATTGGATTGTATCGAACCAGCCGCAAAGCAGGCGTGACGCCGGGTACGCCATCCGCGTCAGGACCGGGCGCACCACGGACTCGGGATCCATGGCAAAGGGCCTTCTGATCTCCGATCTCTATCCCCGCGCCGACGCCTGAATCAGTTGCGAGGCCAGCGAACACAGCCCCTGGCGAAAGATCGCGCGCACCGCCTCGACGCTCCATCCGGCCGCCTTTGGCCCTCCGTGCTCTGCCAGCAACGCGGCTGTCTCGGGCGCCGTGAACCCGGCCACCGCGCGCAGCACGAAAACGGTGCGCAAAGCTGCCGGCAGTTTCTCAAGCCAGGCGCGCACGCGGTCCCGGTCCGGCCCGGCAATCATGCGCTCCAGTTCCTCCCTTGAAACGCCCGCGGCCTCCAGATCGTCGTCTTCGATGCAGCTCGCCGTGGGCTCAATTTCCGCAGGCGCCGCCAGGCTGCCGGGCTCGCGCCGCTCTATCAATTCCAAAGCCGCCGCAGCCAGAGCCCTGCGGCTGCTCTGGCGCGCTTCGGCCGCATCCTGGCAGACAGAAACCTCCGCCGTAGCTACTGCCGTCTCCACCAGCCGCACCCCGTCCTCGCCTTCCCCAACCAGCATGGAGGCCATGCTGTACAGTCCGGCCGCAATCGCGTCGAGCATGGCGTCCATGCCCTGGAGCGCGTGTGCGACCGTCGCATCGTCCTTCGACCGCCCGTCCAGCAGCCCCTGCACCCGGTTTGAAAAGTCCTGCGCCCCCTCCGGCATGGGCTGGGGAGGAATCAAGCCGGCACGGGGAGAGATCGAATTATCAGACATAAATGGTCTCCTCTCGGAGGATGAAGCACGTTGACCTGATTCTCATCCTCAATTGAGCGGGCCGGACGGGTCAATGAGGGGTTTTTCGAGCGCGGGTCAACTCTGGTGCAGACTGGAATTCAGGCACAGTCGCGAAAAAATGAAATAGCGCGGCGGCTATGAGGGCGGCATTCCGGCTGCTGCATGAGATACGCGCGTTATTACGGCCAGGTTCCGGAATCCCGAGCCGAATTCGCTGCGGATGGACGCACAGGGCGCTGGGATGCAGGGCGACCACTAATGCTGCCGCGGCCTGGAGTGCTAGGGCAGCTCCCTGACCCAGATATTTCTGAAGCTGATGGGCTCGCTATGGTCCCCGTGCGCTTGCAGCTTGATGGGCGCGCGATCGTACTTCTTGTAGAACGGCGTGCCGATATACAGAGTCTGACCCTTGAGCTCGAAGTGATTCTGGACCAGCACGCCGTTGAAGAACGCCGTGACGTAGGCCGGAGTTTTCAGCGAACCGTCGTCGTTAAATGTGGGAGCGGTCCAAACCACGTCGTAGGTCTGCCATTCGCCAGGCTTGCGATTCGGATTTACCAGCGGAGGGTTCTGCTTATAGATGGAGCCGGCCTGGCCGTTGACGTAGGTCGGGTTGTTGTAGGAATCCAGCACCTGCAACTCATAGCCGTCATCGCCGGGCCCGGTGGAGGCGAGAAAGACGCCGCTGTTGCCGCGCGCCTGGCTGCTGCCGGTGATGTTCTCAGGAATTTTCCACTCGATGTGGAGCTGGTAGTTCCTGAAGGTCCGCCTGGTCTGGATGTTGCCGACGCCGGGCGCCTTCTTGACGGTCATTACGCCGCCGCCCACGGTCCACTGCGCCGGTGAGCCGTCCTGGGCCGACACCCACTGGTCGAGATTCCTGCCGTCGAAGAGCACGATTGCGTCGGAGGGCGGCGCTGAATCGGTAGCGCCCGGGGTCACGACGGCGGGCACCGGCGTCCATACTTCCGTGTCCTGAGGTTTAGGCGCCGCGGACTTTTGCGCGCAGAGAGGAGCGGCCAGGGCAAAGATGGACGCGAAGACGAGGAGTTTCGAATTCTGGTTACGCATCATGATCAAACACGATACACCGGCCGGGGTGGATATGGGCAGCGGAATAAGATCTCAACCGGAATCTCGATCTTGCTTTCTCGGCCAGGAGCCAATCTACCTCCATTCCCCGGCCGGACCTTCATTTTTCATCCGTCTCCAACCCAGAAACGCGGGCAGAGCCGCTGGGGGCCTGTCGCCGATGGACACGAATCCTGGGTTCTCGCGGGCAGTTTCCGGTTCGCCTGCCAACAAAACGGGGCTCATGCTCTCTGCGGGTCGATGCAGACGGTTTATGAGACCGGTTCCAGAGCGAAACCAGAGTAATTGTATCCTGTTGGGTTTTGCGCAAGATCGCCGCTCCCTGATGGTCGCGTCGACTTGAATTCCGTGGTTCCGGGATAGATCGACTCTGGTTCCGCTGTAAGGCGGCTACGCAGTGATTGCGGTGTCGAACTCCGTGTAATTGTCGAGGTGATCCTTGATGGTCAGATAGCACTCGCAAGAGGTCTTCGTGAGCCCAGCGAGGTCGAGGATGCGAATTTCACCGCGGGTGTATTCGATAAGTCCTTTTCGCTTGAGAATCCCGGCTGCCGTAGAAATAGTGGGACGGCGCCCCCCAAGCATGTCCGCGAGAAACTCATGCGAAATCTTGAAGGTGTCGATGTGCGCGCGGTCCGCACAGATGAGGAGCCAGCGGGCGAGTCGCTGTTCGAAGCTGTGTTTCGCATTGCACCCAGCGGATTGCATTGCCTGAATGAGTTGTGCCTGAACATAGCGCAGAGCCAGAAGCTGAAAGTAGCCGCCAAGGCGGAACTCTCTTCTCGCATCCTCGACGGGGCAGGAATAGCCATGACCGGCAATTTGGGTGTAGACGCGATTCAGACTCTTTTTTGTTCCCATGAGCGCTGAGACGCCGATGACCGACTCATAACCGAACATCCCTACCTCGACCTGAGACCCATCCTTGAACGTTGTCGTCATCGATGCCATCCCTTCTTCGAGAAAATAGAGGTGATCGATCGGGCAGCCAGGGTTTTCGATTTCGTGTTTCGGCTCGAATTTGACCGGCTTCAAGCCAAGACGCGCAATTATGTCTTCGTCCAGAGCATTCAAGAGAGTGTTCTTAAAACCGTTCACGCGCAAGGAATCCTCACTTTCAGGTAAAACTTATCCCCATCAGTATGCACCGCGCTTACGATTCCTGACAAAGTTCCGGTTGTGTCTGAAACCGTACAAAAATCGCAAGACTAAGCGAGTAGAATTCGGGCTGCTCGTCAGCCTTCTCTTTCGAGGTGAGAAACATGACCTTCGAGCTCACCACCTTTCTGGAAGAAGCAGGAGTGGGACGAACGGTCGTCCACTTGCAGCCCAGGCAGGTCTTCTTTTCGCAGGGAGTTTGGCTGACTCCATCTTCTATCTTCGGACGGGCCGCGCGAAACTCACCGTCGTTTCGCAGGATGGCAAAGAGGCCACTGTTGCGCTTCTCTCCGCTGGGGAATTCATTGGAGAGGAGTCGCTGGCGAGCGTGGGTGGGCTACACATGGCCACCGCCAGCGCCATCGATCCCTGTACAGCGCTCAGGATAGAGAGGGGAGAGATGATCCGCGTGATGCACGAGGAGCGTGCCTTCTCTGAAATATACTTGAAATTCCTGTTGGCACGGAGCATGCGAACTCAGGCCGATCTGGTCGCTCAGCTTTTCGACTCCAGCGAAAGGCGTCTGGCGAGAATTCTCCTGTTGTTGGCCGAATTTGGCGAGCCCGGAGAACAGGAACACTTGATTCCTCCCATCACCCAGGAAACCCTGGCGGAGATGGTCGGCACCACCCGGTCCCGCGTCAGCTTCTTCATGAACCGCTTTCGCAAGCTCGGCCTTATCGATTACAACGGCCGCATCCGGGTGCATAAGTCGCTGCTCAATGTGGTCCTGCTCGACAAGTTCACCGAGCGTAACCCCGAGAGGCCTCCCGGTTCGGCCACCCCACGTATTCGATCAAAGCCGGCCATGCACGGCTAGAGCGGTTCCGGGGGTGTCGGTGATTTCAGTTTTCATCTGAAAAGAAACAAAGCCTCTATCAGGCTATACCCGTGACAATCCACAAGGCACGCGCCGAGGCTTCCGGTTTGATCCCCGTGGGTCGGCAACGCCGGTGGGGCCTCGGTTGGCGAAAACAGCCGCATTACATGGATTGAAGGGTCCATTAGGTGCCTTACAGTCGCGGATTCCGGCAATTCCCGATCTGCCGGCCACTCGGAAACTGACCTGCCCTACGAGAACAGCGGTCCACGGTCTAGCTTTTTGCCAACCTTTAACACCAACTTTCACCCCCCGTCCTGTAAGAGTTCCCTAATGCGACTTTCTGATTGAAAACCGGCACTTCCAGGTGCCACACCCCGCCAAAACGCTGTAGACTGCCAACACGGCGCTCGGACGGTACCATGGCCCAGAACTACACAGAAACAAAAGCTCTTCAACGGCCGCGACCACTCCTGGATGCAGTTCAATCGCCGTGTGCTGGAAGAGGCCGAAGACCCCACGAACCCGCTGCTGGAGCGCGTCAAGTTCCTGGCCATCACCGGCTCCAACCTCGACGAATATGTGGAAATCCGCCAGGCCGGCCTGATGCAGCGCATTGAGGACGGCTACCGCGAGCCCGGCTACGACGGCCTGCGCCCCGACGAATCCCTGGCCACCCTCACCGCCGAGATTCACGCCTTTGTGGCCGCCCAGTACCACTGCTGGAACCAACAACTCCTTCCCGAACTGCGCAAACAGGGCATCCGCCTGCTGGACTGGGAAGAGCTCGGCGAGGAAGCCCGCGCCTTTGCCAAAGATTACTTCCAGCGCGAAGTCGATCCGCTGCTTACCCCCATCTCCATCGACCCGGCCCACCCCTTTCCGCGCGTGCTCAACAAGGCTCTGTGCCTGGCATTGCTGCTCCGCGCCAAGCGCCGCAGCTCCGGCCCCCAGGTGCTGGGCGTGGTCACCGTGCCCCGCGCCCTGCCCCGCTTTGTCCGCCTGCCCGCCGGCCGAGGGCAAATACGATTACCTGCTGCTCCAGGACCTGATCGCCCAGCACCTGGCGGGCATGTACCGCGGTTACGAGGTGCTGGCCCACGCCAGCTTCCGCGTCACCCGCAACTCCAACCTCTACTTCGAGGAAGAAGAAGCGCGCTCCCTGCTGGAAACCATCCGCGTCGAGCTCCACAACCGCCGCAAGGGCGATGCCGTCCGCCTGGAGATCGAAACCGGCGCCCATGCGGAGATCGTCGAGCGCCTGCGCGTCAACTTCGAGCTGGACGAGGACCAGGTCTTTCGCGGCGACGGCCCGGTCAACCTCTCCCGCCTGATGTTCTTCTACGACGACGTCCGCCGCCCGGACCTCAAGTTCCAGCCCTTCACGCCCAAGCCGCTGCATCCTCGAGCCGCAAGGCCACCAACATCTTCGACGAGCTGCGCCACCACGACGTCCTGCTCCACCACCCCTACGACTCCTACGACCCGGTGGTCGACTTCATCCAGCAGGGCGCCGAGGACCCCGCCGTCGTCACCATGAAGCAGACCCTCTATCGCACCAGCCACGATTCGCCCGTCTTCGCGGCGCTCATCGAGGCCGCCGCCACCAAGGAAGCCACGCTGGTGGTCGAGCTGATGGCCCGCTTCGACGAGGCCTCCAACATCCGCTGGGCGCGCAGCATGGAAGACGCCGGCGTGCAGGTCTTCCACGGCGTGGTCGGCCTGAAGACCCACTGCAAGCTGGCCATGCTGGTGCGCCGCGACGAGGACGGCGCAGACCCGCCGCTACTGCCACCTGGGCACCGGCAACTACAACCCCGTTACCGCGCGCTTCTACACCGACCTGAGCCTGCTCACCAGCGACCCGCAGATCACCGAGCGCGTACACATGGTCTTCAACTACCTCACCGCGCACGCCGAGATCGACGACTATAGCCCCCTGCTGGTGGCGCCCGCTGACCATGGCCGAGAGCTTTCTCCGCCTCATCCGCCGCGAGCAGGAGCACGCCCAGGCCGGCCGCCCCGCCCACATCGTCGCCAAGATGAACGCCCTGCTCGAGCCCTCCGTTATCGAGGCTCTCTACCAGGCCTCGCAGGCCGGCGTCGAAATCGACCTCATCGTCCGCGGCCTCTCCATCCTCCGCCCCGGCGTCAAGGGCCTTTCGGAACGCATCCGCGTCCGCTCCATCGTCGGCCGCTTCCTCGAGCACTCCCGCATCTTCCACTTCGCCAACGGCGGCAACGACGAAATCTACCTCGGCTCGGCCGACTGGATGCCCCGCAACCTCTTCGAGCGCTGCGAAGTGGTCTTCCCGGTCCGCGACCCGGCCGCCCGCGCCCGCATCCACGACGAGATTCTGCCCGCCTATCTGGCCGACACCGTCAAGGCCCGCCTGCAGCAGCCCGACGGCAGCTACATTCGCGCCGGCAAGCTCCTCAAAGACGCGCCGCCCTTCTCCAGCCAGGAGTTCCTGATCAAGCTGGCCGAAGGCAAAGTGGACCTCGACGCCATCCCCGCCCCGCAGCAGGCCAAACCGCCCGCGAGAGCGTCTGCCAAAAAAGCACACGCCGCCGACTGACGATATCTCATCGTCTATCCGCGGTAGTCGCCCCAATCCGCAATTTCTCAGTGGTATTCAGTTCTGTTTAGTTCTGAGCAGGCGCAGCCGGAGCCATAAAAACTCTTTGCGGAGCGTCGATCTCGGTGCCCGGAGCGTGCAGTTTCAGACTCATCTGCTCTACTGCCGGCTTGCCGTTCAGTGGAGCAGTAAAGCCAAGCTCGTACTGGTTCCGGAAGCGGCGAATCAGCTCGTCGAAATACGGCTGGAATGAAACCGGATTCCCCATCCCCTCCCAGAAACTCTTGCCTCCGGTCGCCTGGGTCAATTGCGCCAGCAGGTTCTGGCCGGCGCTGTTCGCAGACTCAGTCCGGTCCGCAGGCCCCTGGTTCATCCAGTAGATGGAGTACACGACCAGCCGGGCCTGGGCCGCATCCTTGATTGCGGCATCAACATACGGGTCCTCGGGATCGTACTGCCGCTCATAGCTGTCCACGCCGTCGGTGACCATCACCACTTCCCGCCGGGCCCGGGGATCCTGCCCCGGCCAGTTTTTGGCCAGGTTCGAGAGACAGAAGTAGGGACTGGCCGAGATGGCTGAGGCGCCGCCGGGAAGATGGAGATTTTTGAGTACCTGTGCGTGGTCCGTGCTGAGCGGAGCCACAAAAACCGCCCGGCCGTTCTCCATGTACGCGATCGCGGCCTTTACGTTCGGCGGCAAGCTATTGACGAACTGCGCGATGTCGTTCATCTGCCTTCCCAGGCTGTTGCGGGCCGCGCCATCGACGAGCAGCACCAGCTCGAGGTTGTTGTTGGGCGCCTGGAACGGTCCCCATTGCGTAACCTTGGCGTTCTTCCCGTTCACCTTTACGGCCAGGTCTTGCTGGGCGACGCTGGAAGGCACCGGCTGGCCTTCAACCTTGGGCAGAACCGTGACCACGGCCTGCCCCTGGCCCAGATTCTGCGCCTGCACAGGCACTGCCATCAGCAGCAGCGCCAGGGCGGCCATCGAAATGGCCATTCCCGGATTCCTCATGCGAATTACTCCCTTCGAAGTCTTGCCCTTGCAACCGTACGCCGATTCAACATGCCTCGCCTCTACTGCATCTTAGATGCCCGGCCCGGCAATTGGTTTTTGGGGACCTGCGCGGCTGTAGTGGGCCATTTTTGAAAAAGCTAAACGTCAGGGGCTGAACGGGGCTGCGGAAAAACTCGATGTATCGAGTTAAATCGGCGAAAAGCGTCCCTCCGGGGCTAAAGCCCGCGTTAATCCTGTTGGCCTCATGCGGGGATTGAAACCCCCGCCTCCCTCCGAATCGGGTCTTTGTTCAGGGAGTGGACGGCCGGTAATCGGAATCACAATCAGAGATTTCTGTAAGCCCCACTCCGAGGCCGATTTAACTTCGATAGAATTGTTACAGCCGTGTTAAAATCACATCTCTGGGAGCCGCTCGGAACCCGCAGGAGTCCCCGCCGGACCTTTCGCCATGATTCTCTACCTGATGCGTCACGCCAGCGCCGGAATGATCCGCGAGAACCCTACTCTCGACGCCAAGCGGGGCCTGGTGAAGGAAGGCAAGGAACAGTGCATGTTGATGGCGCGCCTGTTAAGCGCCCTCAAGGTTCAGGTGGACGTGATCGTCTCCAGCCCGCTGAAGCGCGCTCTGCAAACCGCGCAGTTTGTGGGCACCGAGCTGGGCTACGACGCCAAGGTGGAGATCAGCCCGGCGCTCGCGCCCAGCGCGGACTACAGCGCCTTCCAGAACATGCTGGCGAAGTATTCCAATCGCGAAGGCATGCTGGCCGTGGGCCACAACCCCGTCCTGTTCCAGTTCCTGGGCCGGCTCATCACCGGCAACGGCGGCGCCGCCATCCGCATGAGGAAAGGCTCCATCGCCCGCGTCGATCTTGACCACCATCCGCCCCGGCTGCAGTGGCTTATCGATCCGCGCTCGGCGCGCTCCATCTATGCCAGCGTGGGAAAAAGCTCGCGCCCGAAGACTTCGCGGAAGTAGCCCGCCTCCTTGCGCAGCGACCACAGCTCCAGTTCCGCGCCGGTGCGCCCCGGCTGCAGTTCCAGGTACACGCGCTTGGGATAGACCTTGACCGCTACGCGCAGCACGTCGCTGGCGCGGTCCTGGTTCAGGGCCACGGCCAGGCGGAGCAGCACCACGGCCTGCTGCACGTTCCTGTGCTCGTCGGCGGGAATGTTTCTGAGCGCGCGGTCGCCCGGCTGCGGGCGGCTCTTGCCCAGGTAGCGCGCAATTGCCGAAACCACGGTGCGGTGCAACTGCGTATACCCGTAAATCTCGGAGCTGGAGACAATGTACTGCGTATGCCGGTTGTGCCCCTGGTGATTGATGAACTTGCCGGTATCGCGGAGGATGGCCGCCGCCGCCAGCCAGCTTTCATACTCGGCCGGCAACTGGTGCAGCGCCTTCAACTCGCGAAACAGTTGCACGGCGTGCGCCCGCACCGGCTCCGATTGCTTGGGATCCACTCCGAAACGCCGCGCCGTGGCCAGCACGCTCTCCCACCGCTCGTGTTCGAACTCACGATGCGCCTTGGCCCGCGCATCCTGCTCGGCGAGCATCTGGGCCAATATGCCGTCGCGCAATCCCAGAGGAGAACAGCGGAATCCCGGCAATCCAAAGCTCTCCAGCAGCTCCGCGTACACCTCGGTTCCGGCCACAATGATCTCCGCGCGCCGGGGCCCGATGCCGGGCACCGCCTCCCGCTCAGGCAGCGCCATCTTCGCCAGCAGCGAAGAGAGTTTCCGCACAAAGTAGGTTGGCACAATTCCCGCAGTTGCATTGCCGGCGCGCTGAATAGCGGACTTGCTGACCCGCTGATTCGTCGCCTTACCAGTCTTCGTCCCCGCAGCAAAGGCGTCGTTCAACGCCGCCGCCGTGCCGGAGGTGGCAATCACCAGCGAAACCTTGCCCGGCTGAATCCCCGGCTCAATCCTTCGCCGCGCGCGGCGCAGTTCGCGCATAATCCACTGCCGCATCCGCGCCAGTCCCTCGGGCGGAGCCGGATCGGCCGATAGAAAATCCTCCGTGAGCCGCACCGCGCCCAGCGGCACGCTGATGGTCTCCTTGATCCTCTTGTGCTCTGAGAGCGTGATCTCGCAACTGCCTCCGCCCAGGTCGATCAGCAGCACTTTCCCGCCCGCTCCCGGTTCGCCGCCGGTGACGCCCAAGTGAATCAGCCGCCCTTCTTCGAGGCCCGAGATGATCTCCATGTTCCAGCCCGTCTCCGCCTTGACCCAGGCCTGGAACGCGGCACTGTTGCGCGCGTCGCGCATCGCCGAGGTAGCCACCACCCGTATCTGGTCCACCCCATGCGCCTGCACCGCGCGCTGAAATCGCTTCAGCGCCCTGAGCGTGAGGGCCATCGCCTCAGGGGAGACCAGTCCCGACTCGAATACGCTCGCGCCCAGCCGCGTCACCTCGCGGTCCTCGGCCAGCGTCTTCAACTGGTGCGCCACAACTTTGGCAATCTTCAACCTGCACGAGTTCGATCCGATATCGATGGCGGCAAAGGTAGGCATAGTTATTCGCAGCACTCTCCAGGAAAATGAAAATCAGTCTCTCGGTACAAAATACACGACCGCGGCAGGGGGTGTAGAGCCGGAGTTGGGCGCTCACTCAACAGCGCATTGGGCGCTCTACTGCACCGTGACATAGACCGTGGTGCTCGTGGCTGCGCTTAGGATCGCCGGCGAATTTGAATTGTCAGTCGCTGTCATCGTGTATGGATAGATTCCGGGCACGGAGCCGTTCGAGCTCCCGCCACAGGCCGAGGCCCCCAACGCTGCCCCCAACGCGACCGCGGCGATCATGAACAGAGACAGGCGGCAGCGGCCCCTGCGGCGAAAGCCGGCTGCAAAAAGCAACGCACCTGCCAGTACCAGGCCCGGGGCGGGCGCGAGGCGCGCGCCGGCCGGCGTCCCCTGCAGGGCCGCCGGTTCAGGCGCGCCCCAGGGGGCGAGCCCCATCGCGCCCGCGACGGTTTGGCCGGTTGTGACAGAGATCGCAAAAGGCGGGCCAACTCCGCAAACAGGCAGCTTGGCCTGCGCCTGGTAACTGGACGAGCCCGCATATTGGCAACTGACGGCCAGGTCGCCGTCGAAGGGAATGCCCGAGACCGTGTACTGGATTGAGCCGGTGGCGCCCGAGGCCGTAGCCACGGGAACGGCTGCGATGGCGAAGGATTGCGCGTGCGCGCAGCAAATCACAAGAATGAAGGCCGGGATCGTTCCGAATAAAACAAGCAAGCGGCGACTTCGCATGGCAGAGTCCTTTGCGCTGGGTGGCTTTCACCCTGCTGTCAATGTTAGACGGCCTTGAAATCCCGCGGATTGCGGATTTCTCTTGAATTCCATCTGCATTCTTTGGCTCACATACGGCCCATCGATGCCTCCCCACGAATCCTCGCTCGCCGCCCTCAAACAACCCACGAATCCTGCTGTTATCCTTGATGCAATGGCCAATTCAGCGATGACCAACGACACGCATTCATACAATCGCCCTCGGCAAACCCCGTCCACGCGGGCTGTGTGGCTGCTTTTGGCGGCCATCTTTGCCGCGGTGCAGTTTGCCTCGCTCTTTTCGCCCCCGTTAATGGACGACGTGGATTCCGCGCACGCCCAGGCTGCCCAGCACATGGTGGACACGGGCGACCTGATCACCGCAAAGATCGACGGCATCCGCTATATCGAAAAGCCGCCGCTGCCCTACTGGATAGTCGCTGGAAGTTACGAGATCTTCGGCGAAAACACCTTTGCCACCCACCTGCCCAATACGCTGGCCATGCTCGGCCTGACCTGGCTTTCATGGCTCTGGGCCCGCCGCGCCTGGGGTGCGCGCGCCGGCCTCTATGCCGGCCTCGGCGTGCTCACCTCGATCGGACCGTTTCTCTTTACCCGCTTCATCATTCCCGAGGCGGAGCTCAGCCTTTTTCTGCTCATCGCTCTCTACGCACTGATCAGCGGCCTGGAAGACGATCGCCCGCTGCGCTTTTACTGGATCTACGCCTGCGTCGCCCTGGCTACGCTCACCAAGGGGTTCATCGCTCCCGTCTTCTTTGTGGGAGCGGCGGTTCCCTACCTGCTGCTCACCGGGCAATGGCGGCGGTGGCGGGTTCTCAAGCCGGTCACTGGGTTTTTGCTTTTCCTGTTGATCGCCGCGCCCTGGCACATTCTCTGCGGCATCTACAATCCCGACCAGGGCCACCCCATCGGCAATCACCCCACCATGGGCAATGTCCACGGCTTCTTCTACTTCTATTTCATGAACGAACACTTTCTGCGCTTCTTTGGACTGCGCTACCCGCACGACTACAACAAGATGCCCGGCGTCTGGTACTGGCTGGCTCACCTGGTGTGGCTGTTCCCCTGGAGCCTGTTCCTGCCCGCAGCCCTGGTGGCGGCCTGGAAGACCCGGCGCACCTGGATGCAGCACCTGCACCGCGACGCCGGCCAGACGGTCGACTTCTACCTCGACAATGCCATCCGCGAGGATGTGGCCAGCTACGTGGCCCGGCTCAAGTTCCGCATCCGCACCATCTGGCTGCTGGCGCTGTTCTCCGCCTGGACGCTGCTGTTCTTCTCCATTTCAACGAACCAGGAGTACTACACCTTCCCGGTGTGGCCGCCGTTGTTCATCCTCATCGCCGGCGTAGTGGCGGGCATTGAAGAGAAGCGCGCGCCGGAGGGCGCCCCCGAAGGCAGCAAGCCTCTGCTCTCGACCGCCTGGCTGACCGGCGCGCAGGCCGCTTTCGCCGTGGTCGGCGTGCTCTCAGCCATCGCTCTGGGCTGGGGACTGTGGGTCTCACGCAATCTGCCCTATGTCCCCGACATCGGCACCCTGCTGGCTCATCGCGGCGTGGGCGACTACACCCTCTCGATGTCCCACCTCTTCGACCTCACCGGCGCATCCTTTGCAGCCCTGCGCCTGCCTGCCGTTCTTGCCGGCTTGGCCCTGCTGATCGGCCCCGCGACCGGCTGGGTGCTGCGGCTGAAGAAGAAGCACCTGGCCGCGACCATCAGCGTGGGCCTCACCTTCACCGTGTTCCTTATCGCCGCGCACATCGCTTTTGCACGCTTCGAGCCCATGCTCAGTTCCAAGCAGATGGCCGACACCATCATCGCCAAAGGCTCGCCGGCCGACACCTTCATCATTTACGGGGACGAGTCCGACGGCTCCTCGGTCATCTTCTACACGCACAAGTTTTTGCAAGGCCGGCTGGCGCCGATCGTGACCCAGCAATGCGGGCAACACGGCGAAGGTTCCACGCTGCTGTGGGGCTCCTGTTATCCCGACGCCCCAAGAATCGACATCAGCGAAGATGAGCTCTCAAAGATGTGGGGCAGCGGCGACCGCAAGTGGCTGTTCGCCCAGGACGCCAACCAGTCCAAAGTGGAACAGTTGCTGGCCGGCCGACTCTATCAGGTCCAATCGCTGGCTGATAAGACGATGTGGACCGACCGGCCGCTGAAGTAGGATCGTTTTGGGGAACGCATTTCTCAATTGCGGGATTACCTTCATCCACAAAGGAGTCCTGACGGAGCCTCCGGCCTGTTTGGGTTGGCGCAGGCCCCCGGGCGCTAGAGGAGCCTGATAAACTTTCGTTGGCGTGCCAAATCTCCACAAAATCGGAATCCTCGAAACGCTCCGAAATCGCTTTGGGGAGCTCCATAAGATCAGGGGGAGCGAATCGCTCTTCACGATTGGCGAAGACGCAGCGCGGATCTATATTCGCTACTCGAAGGTGCATTCCGGCGGCCGGGCTTTCTTCGGGCTCCGCGAAGTTGACCTACGGCAGCTCGAAGGGCACAACGGATTTCTCTGCTTCTTGCTCGACGACGGTTCAGCGCCCCTGTTTGTGCCATACGGGGATTTTGAGGAGATTTTTCGGAATGCAGAAACGGCGAGCGATGGCCAGTATAAGGTACAACTGCTCCCTCGGAACAATGCGCTGGAACTTTATATCGCCCGCCGGGGGCGATTTAACGTCGAGGGCTACGTGGGATTGGAACCAATTGCCCGCAGTCTCAACACTGCTCTACTGTCCGAGGCCCGTGACCTGACCCACGCACAAGTACAGACGTTGCTTGCGGGTATCGGGCATTTTAAGAATTATGGGGTTTATGTGCCGGAACGCGACGCAGCCGGGTTGGACTGGAAGCTGACCGAGCGATTCGCTCTGAGAGGCAGCATTCCCTCCGGGTTTGAGCAAGTCCAAGGAATATTGTCAGAGATTGATGTGATATGGATAGCACGCGGTGGCGAGACGATTGAAGGCCTCTTCGAAGTGGAACACTCGACTCCAGTGTACTCGGGGCTCCTGCGCTTTAACGACATACTTCTGACTGACCCAAAAGTCTCCCGCTTTTCTATTGTCTCAAACGAGGTCAGGCGCGCCTTGTTCTCGCGGCAGCTCTTTCGGCCCACCTTCCGAAAGAGTGGACTTGCCGAGCTTACGAGTTTTCTCGAGTACTCCAATGTTCTTGGCTGGCACATGCGCGTGGCCAAGGGAAATGACAGGGAATAGAGCGGAGGCAACCGCAAGTGTGTTTACCGTCTCCGGGGTTCCCCGGACCCACGCTCGCCCGTCCGGTCCATCCGGAATTCTCGATTAATCCTTGTTTGCTGCATCCCACTCAATGACGACGATTTCAAGAATTCCTTCGCGACATGGAACAGACTCCCACAGCACGAAATAAGGCTTGATCTCTTCGACATAGCCGATTCGGTCGGGCAGGTGTATGCAGAGTTTTCGCGAAGGCACTACGAGCACCCCGGCCGAGATGATTTGGGTCTTCAGAAGCAGCGTCAGCTTGTTCATCGACAGATGCGGTGAAGAGATATCGCCTGCCTCCCACTCCACGGCGATCAGCCTCTCCGGGCCGGGAAGAACCGCATCGAATTCACCGAGACGCTTATCCAACGCGCTCTTCGCCTTCCCTTCAATTGTCCATCCTTTGGCCTTCAACGAATGAACAAACCTATCGCGAATGGGCTTGACGCCGTTTCCCTTTCCGCGCTCTTTGCCGCTCTCCGGATAGATGGTAAAGGAGCCGCTTCCCACTGGCCATTCACATCCTCGGATCGCCTCGTGAATTTGTTTACGAGTAGTCTTCCAGTGTTCCGAGGCTGCATAGGCGCCGCGGCTCTTCAATGTATAGACCTTTACGATTTTCATGATCCCTCGCTGCAAAAGCGTCGCAGGAATACAACGGGATCAACCTCGAGTGCACGACAGACTTCGCAAAACTCGATTACATCGAGCTTCCGCTCACCACGTTCATATTTCGACACGAAGGATTGGGGGCGTCCGAGCCGGTCCGCCAACCCGACTTGGGTAAGACCTGCGCTCTTCCTCGCCAGAATGAACTGTCCACGAAGCTTGGCTTGTTCGTCGATTTCCACTGTCATTGATCCGTGGGAGAACAATAAAACCCTTTTTGGGATATACCAAATTGGGTTATTATTCCTATGAATATCGACCTGTCAGATCCTCTACCCCGCCGCCCGCATCTTTCCGCCAGCCAGCAGCTCAAATACCCGCCCGCGCCACAGAATCCGCCGGCCCCAGTAGCTGGCTGCCCAGAAGCCGAAGCCCATCAGATCCCGCAGCGGGTAAAGCACCAGCAGCCCGAACCAGCTGCGGTCGCCGACCACCATCCTGCCCACCGCAATTGCCAGCGCCAGCCGCGTGGCCAGGGCCCACGCCAGCAGCGCCAGCCCCCACCAGGGATGCCCCAGCCACGCCGCCGCGGCCCACCCCAGCAGCCCGAACGGCACGCTGAAGGTGAGCGCGGTGCCGACGTGTCCCCTGGGCCGCGAAAACCGCGTCGACTTCATCCATCGGACCTGGTGCTTGAGCGACGACCACAGGCTCGAATTGATGACCATGTGATCGATGGCGTGATGGCTGAGCACCACCGCCTGGCCCAGCTTGAAAGTCTCGTTGCCGAGCACAAAATCGTCGGCGCAGTAGTCGGCCGTGATCCGGAAACCGCCCATGCGCCGGATGGCTTCGCGCCGGAAGGCCATGGTAGGCCCGAGCACGAACTGCATGCCCTCCATAGCCCGCACGACCAGTACACCAGAGGTCATCTCCACAGACATGCCCACGGCCTCGAGGCGCGCCCACAAACCGCGCCCAGACTCGCCCTGATTGGCTGCCACGCCGCGATAGGGGCAACACATTGCGCCTACGCGCCCGTCGGCAAAGGGCAGCGCCACGGCGCGCAGATACTGCGGCGTCACGCGCACGTCGCTATCGCTGATGACCAGAATCTCGTGCGCCGCCGCGGCCTCCATTAGCTCCATGGAAGCTACTTTGGCGTTGATGTAGTCCGGCCGGCCGCCGGTGGACAGAAACCTGGCTGGAATTCGCGGGTATTTTGCCGCCACGCGCCGCGCCGTCTCCAGGCCCGCGTCATTGGCAGACCGCGCGCAGAAAAGAATCTCGTACTCCGGGTAATCCTGTTCGAAGAAAGTGGCCAAGTGCGCTTCGAGGTTGGGCTCGTCGCCGTGCACCGGCTTCAAAAGGGTCAGAGGGGGAGTGAATCCCGGAGATTTTTTGAGTTGGGCCAGCGCCGCGCGCCGCTCCCGCAAATAGCCCGGCACAGCCCACAGCACCATCCCCGCAAACACGGTAGAGGTGACCAATCCGAAGACAGCCAATCCAAGAAGAACGTACGGCATGCAGAGATAAGGATACCCGCAACCGGCGAAACAGGGATTCAGTTCAGAGTTTGCTCCGAGGGAGATTCTTTACGGCTTCTTCACCGTGACCGGCCGGGGCACGACCACCGGCCTGCGCAGCGGGACGATAGCCGCGCCGCCGCCGGGCGCAGCCTGCTGGAAACGCGCCAGCATCTCGGTGCGCACGTACTCGACAAAGCTTTGCATCTGGCGGTTCATCTCCTCCATCCGCTCCCGCATCTGCAGGATGATGGCGATCCCGGCGATGTTCACGCCCAGATCGCGCGCCAGGTTGAGGATGAATTCCAGCCGTTCGAGGTCCTCGTCGGTGTAGAGCCGGGTGTTGCCCTCGGTGCGCGACGGCTTGAGCAGGCCCTCGCGCTCGTACAGGCGCAGCGTCTGCGGATGAATCTCGTACATCTCGGCCACCGCCGAAATCATATACGCGCCCTTCGATTTGCGTTTTGCGGCCATGGCTCGTTTCCCGAAATCAGCTTACCGTAATCGCCTCGCTGAATAAGTAATCAACTGGGTGCCCCTGTTCCTTGCTTTCTTCACAGCTTTTCAAACAGCGCCACGCGCGGGTCCTGGTTGTTGAGCTTGGCCAGTTCGCGCATGATCTCGCGGCTGCGCTCGTCCTGCAGGTGCGGGATCACCACCTCGATGGTCACGATCTGGTCGCCGCGCTGCTCCGGCCGCTGCGCATTTTCGACGCCCCGCTCGCGCAGGCGCAACTTCTGCCCGTTCTGTGTGCCCGGGGGAATCTTCAACTGCGCGCGGCCGTCGATGGTGGGCACGTCGACCTTGGCGCCCAGCGAGGCCTCGGCCACCGTCACCGGCACAGTCAACTGGATATCGTCGCCCACCCGCGTAAACACAGGGTGCGTCCCGGTGCGCACGATCAGGAACAGGTCTCCGGCCGGCCCGCCGTTGATGCCGGCATTGCCCTTGCCCTGCAGCCTGATGCGCTGCCCGTCGCGCGTTCCCGGCTTGATGCGGAACTCGACCGACTCGGACCGGGTCACGGTGCCTTCGCCGTGGCAGGTTGGGCACACATTCGAGGTTTGCCCGGTTCCGTTGCAGCGCGGGCAGGGAATATTGAACTTCATCCGCCCGCCCATCTGCGTCACCTGGCCAGTGCCGTTGCACTCCGGGCACTGCATCACGCCGCCGGTTTGCGCCTGACCGTGGCAGGTTGGGCAGGTTTCCTGGCGGTTGACCATGATGCGCGCCTGACCGCCTCGAATTGCGGTCCAGAAATCCACCGTGGCCTGGTACTCGATATCGGTTCCCGGCTGCGGGCCGCGCGGCTGCTGCGGATGCTGCGCTCCGGAGAAGATGCCCGAAAAAATGTCCTTGAAGCTGCCCCACCCCGCGCCGGTCTGCTGCGACGCCTGATGGCCAGGGCCGCCGAAGCCGGAAAAGTCGAAGCCATCGAAATCCACCTGCGACCGTCCGCCTCCGCCCGCGCTCTGCTGGCGCGCATAGGCCTCAGCCTGCGCCGGGTCGATCTGGTCGGAGTAGAACCCAAGCTGGTCGTAGACCTTGCGCTTCTTCTCGTCGCTGAGGATATCGTTGGCCTCGGAGATCTCCTTGAACTTCTCCTCGGCCTTTTTGTCGCCTGGGTTCACGTCAGGGTGATAGCGCCGCGCAGCTTTCCTGAAGGCCTTGCGAATCTCCTCCGGCGAGGCGGTTTTCTTCACCCCCAGGGTCGCGTAATAGTCTTTGTTTGTCGTCGTGGGCATGTGTTTTTTCTTATCTCAGTTGATCCTATGGGATTCGTTTCTGCCTTATGTGCATGAATCCTGCCATTGATCTCGGAAGCTCATCGGCAAAGGCTCATGCGATGCGAAGCGCTTTCTGGACTGCCTGCGGCTCGCGGTCGATCACCATCAAGTAAGCGCGTGTCGGACCCTCGGGAACGCGCCGTCCCTGCTCCCAATGCCGCACCGTGTTCACGCTGAATCCAAAACAGACCGCGAACTCCTGCTGCGTCATTCCCAGCCGCCCGCGAATCGCCTTCACATCGATCTCGGCAGGAATGTGAACGACGTACGTGCCTTCCTTGGCTGTTCCTTCTGCAAAAGCCAGCGCCTGATTTAACCCCCGCAGAATGCCGTCAGCAATTCTCCTGCTCATCGCTTCGCCCTCCGTCGCCCGTACGATTCTTCAATCAGTTTTGTGACCTGCCGCAGTTCGTTACACTCACTTTGGGTCAAGTTGGCACGATCATTCTTGGCAAAGGCCTCCAAGATGAAGAGCGGCATCTCCATGTCGTGGAAGTAATAAATCACCCGAGCACCACCACGTTTGCCGCGACCTTCGAGCCCCCAGCGCAACTTGCGAACCCCGCCGGTTCCGGGAACAACCACGCCCGCAGTCGGGTGATAGGCAAGATAATTGACCAGTTCAACCCGCTCCTCATCGTCCATCAGTTTGCGCGTAGCGGCGAGGAACTCATCCATCTCGACGACCGTTATGGGGCAAAATGACGGCAAGGATCATTGTAGTGCATTGCACTAGTTGCTGCAATCCGGAAAATGCGCCTTTTGGGGCGTGGCTAAAGTGGATTGACCAATAGAATTCGGGGTGGACAACGAATCGTCGCCCACCCCGCTGACTTGCCAACACGCTAGCCGCGCGTCAGCGCGAGCTAACTCCGCGAACTCCGCTCACTTCTTGTCGTCCACGTCTACGTACTCGGCGTCGATGACGGTGTCGTCCTTCTTGGTCTCTCCGCCCGAGCTACCGTCGGAGGGGCTGCCGGCCGCAGGACCGCCGGGAGCAGCCGAAGCCGCGTTGGCCTTGTACATGACCTCGGCGAGCTTGTGGCTGGCGTGCGTGAGCTTCTCGTGCTGGGCCTTCAACTCGGCTGAACCCGGCGTGCCTTCGAGAAGTTTCTTGGACTCGGCAAGCACGGTTTCGACTTCGCCCTTTTCGGGACCCTGGATCTTGTCGCCGCCCTCCTTGAGCATCTTCTCAATGTTGTAGACCATGCCATCGAGCGAGTTGCGGGCGTCAATCTCCTCGCGCTTCTCCTTGTCCTCGGAGGCGTGCGCGTCGGCTTCTTTGGCCATCTTCTCGACTTCGTCCTTGCTGAGGCCGGAGCTGGAAGTGATGGTGATGCGCGTGTCCTTGCCGGTGGCGTTGTCCTTGGCGGTCACGTTCAAAATGCCGTTGGCATCGATGTCGAAGGTGACCTCGATCTGCGGCACGCCGCGCGGCGCAGGAGGAATTCCGCCCAGCTTGAACTTGCCCAGGGTACGGTTCTGAGCCGCCAGCGGGCGCTCGCCCTGCAGCACGTGAACTTCGACTTCCGTTTGAGAGTCCGCCGCCGTCGAAAACGTCTCGGTCTTCTTGGTCGGAATGGTCGTGTTGCGCGGAATCATCGATGTGGCCACGCCGCCCAGGGTCTCGATGGACAGGGTCAGCGGGGTCACGTCGAGCAGCAGCAGGTCTTTCACTTCGCCGGCCAGCACGCCGGCCTGCACTGCCGCGCCGATGGCCACAACTTCGTCGGGATTGACGCCCCGATGCGGCTCGCGGCCGAACAGCGTCTTCACCAGTTCCTGGATCTTAGGCATGCGCGTCTGGCCGCCCACCAACACAACTTCATTGATGTCGCTGATCTTGACGCCGGCATCGGCAATCGCCTTCTTGCACGGCTCCAGTGAGCGGTCGAGCAGATCCTCGACAAGCTGCTCGAGCTTGGCGCGCGTCAGCTTGCGGACCAGGTGCTTGGGCCCGCTGGCGTCGGCGGTAACAAAGGGCAGATTGATCTCGGTCTCGATGGTTGTCGAGAGCTCGATCTTGGCCTTCTCAGCGGCGTCCTTCAGACGCTGCAGCGCCATCTCGTTGCCCTTTGAACTCAGGTCGAGGCCCTGCTCCTGCTTGAACTCGGCAATCAGCCAGTCCACGATGCGCTGGTCAAGATTGTCGCCGCCCAGGTGGGTATCGCCGTTGGTCGACTTGACCTCGATGACGCCTTCGCCCACTTCAAGGATGGAAATATCGAAGGTGCCGCCGCCGAAGTCGTACACGGCGATGGTTTCGTCCTTTTTCTTGTCGAGCCCGTAGGCCAAGGCGGCCGCCGTCGGCTCGTTGACAATTCTCTTAACATCGAGGCCGGCAATCTTACCCGCGTCTTTGGTAGCCTGCCGCTGGGCGTCGTTGAAGTAGGCCGGAACCGTAATCACAGCCTCGGTGACCGTCTCGCCAAGGTAGGCTTCGGCAGAGCCCTTCAGCTTCTGCAGAATCATGGCCGAAATCTCGGGCGGGGTGTACTCCTTGCCCTGCGCCAGCACGCCCACGTGGTCGCCCTGCTGCACCACCTTGAAGGGCACCATCTTCATCTCGTCGTTGACTTCGTTGTAGCGCCGGCCCATGAACCGCTTGATGGAGAAGATGGTGTTCTCAGGGTTGGTGATGGCCTGGCGCTTGGCCACCTGGCCCACCAGCCGCTCGCCGCTTTTCGAGAAGGCGACGATGGAGGGGGTGGTGCGCGCACCTTCTTCATTTGGAATGACTTTGGGCTCTCCGCCCTCGAGAACGGCAACGCACGAATTCGTGGTGCCAAGGTCAATGCCGATGATCTTTGCCATGATTGATTTCCGCCTGTTCCTTAAGAATTCTGACTCTAATAAGATGCATCATTGAGTGAGTTAGTGTCAAATTTATTTGATTGTATCTGCATAAATCATCCGGGCGGCGGACCAGGGTGGGTTGATCTCGATCCAACCCTCGAAATGGTCGCCACAGGGACCAAAGCCATCCTTTATTTTCAGCGACCTACGGCATGACCAAAGTCATGCCCTGATACAAAACCTCCGCGAATCCACCGCTAAATCTGGTTTTTCCCCCATCCTGCGAACCCAGGAGCTGGGGGATGGAAGCTAAGAATCTGCTTAAAAACTCGCGGCTTTGAAAGGGCGCGGCCGGGTACCCTCTGGGTGCCGTGAGAGAGCCCAACGCAGGTTCGGCTCTAGCCGCCGAGGGAATGCAAGCTATTGAAAACACACTCCCTCAGGGGCTAAAGCCCAATTGTCCCTTTTGTTCGCCTGACGGCGCGGCTTAAGCCGCGCCCTTTCAAAGCAGATGAGTTCTTCACACGAGCGATTTTTTATACAGGTTCGAAGAGCCAGGAGCCAGAAGCTGGAAGCTATCAGCTGGTTTTCGCGTCACTGGCGGCCGGCCCCCTGATCGGTTAACCTCAAAGGTTCGCTAGCAATGACCACCGCTGCCGCCCAAGCCCGCTACCCGCTCACCCAGGGCGTCAACCCGTGGCTGGTCACCGTTTCCGTCATGCTCCCCACCTTCATGGAGGTGCTGGACACGGCCATTGCTTCGGTGGCGCTGCCCTACATCGCCGGCTCGCTTTCGGCCTCCAACTCCGAGGCCACCTGGGTGCTCACCAGCTACCTGGTGGCCAACGCGGTCATCCTGCCGGCCTCCAACTGGTTTGCGCGCCGCTTCGGCCGCAAGCGCTTTCTGCTTATCTGCGTGACCATCTTCACCATCGCCTCCTTTTTTTGCGGAGCGGCTCCCTCGCTGAGCGTAATTCTGCTGGCCCGCGTGATGCAGGGCGCCGGGGGAGGCGCGCTCCAGCCTCTCTCGCAATCCATCCTGCTGGAAAGCTTCCCCGTATCCAAGCGGTCCATGTCAATGGCCGCCTATGGCCTGGGCATTGTGATGGCGCCGGTGATCGGACCAACGCTGGGCGGCTGGCTGACGGATACATTCAGCTGGCGCTACGCCTTCTACATCAACATCCCGGTGGGCATTCTCGCCGTGATTCTTATCAGCCGGTTTGTCCACGACCCGCCCTACATCAAGAACGCGAAGGTTGGCCCCTTCGACAACATCGGCTTCGGCCTGCTGTTGGTGTGGACCGGAAGCCTGCAGATTGTTCTGGACAAGGGCCAGGAGGATGACTGGTTCGGCGCCGCATGGGTGCGCTGGACGGTGGCCGCCCTGGTGGTTTCGCTGCTGCTGTGGATCTGGCACTCCTGGACCCATCCCAACGGGCTCGTCGACTTGCACGTGCTCAGGGACCGCAACTTCCGCACCGGCTGCCTGCTGGTGGCCATGCTGGGCATGTGCATCTACATCACCATCGCCATCCTGCCCCTCTACTACCAGGAGGTGCTCGGCTACACCGCCTTCACCGCCGGCCTGGTGGTGGGCCCGCGCGGCATCGGCTCCTTCATCGGCTCGCCACTTATCGGCTTCCTGGGCTCTCGCATCGATAACCGCAAGCTGCTCTGCGGCGGCTTTCTCGGCTTCGCCGTCTGCGCCCTCATCTTCGGCACCGTCGACCTCGATATCGGCCCCTACACCCTGCTCATTCCCATCACCCTTACCGGCTTTGCCCTCAGCTTCGTCTTTGTGCCCATGTCCACCATGATGATGGCCACCATCCCCAACAAGGACATGGGCGCAGCGACCGGCCTGGGGAACATGCTGCGCAACATCGGCGGGTCGATCGGGATTTCGATGGCCACCACCGCCCTGATCCGCCGGGCCGCGCTTCACCAGACCTATCTGAGCGCCAACCTGACCCCAACCAGCGCGGTGCTGCAACAGAAATCGGCTGCCATCTCTGCCTATCTCGGCCATCAACTTGGCCCCGCGGTCGGACGCCCCGGCTCCTTCGCCCTGCTTTACGGCCTCATGCAGCAGCAGTCCGCGCTGCTGGCATACGTAGACGTCTTCCGCTGGACAGCGGTGCTGGCCTTCTTCTGCGCGGCCGCCACTTGGCTCTTCAAGAAGCCCACTAAGCCCGCCGGCCAGCCTCCCGCGGCGCACTGAGGGGGCAGGTTGAAGCCGCCAGATTCGAATCAGTTTCACAGATAGACGTCTTACACCGGATCTCCAAAGACCCGCACCCCTGCCGACCTGGCCGCCTCCGCTAACTGCCGGTCAAACGTCGCCAGCGTTCTGCCGGTGCGCAGCACAAGCTCCAGATAACTGGCGTCGTAGCCCGTCAGTTTCGACGACCGGCCGAGCGCGATCACGCTCGAGAGCGTGGCCTCGGGAGGGGCAGGGTCCATTGAGATAACAAGTTGCGCAAGGTCCGCTTGAAATGCAGCAAGCCCGTGCTCGGTCGAAACTCGCCGGCGTTCGGCTACAAGCAATCCATTTGCGACCTCCGGATACCAGAGGGCGGGAACGAGAGCTCCGTGAATTGCCACCGACTGAATCGCTTGCCGGGCGAGTGCAGCCTCCTTCTTATCTGTGCGTTCTAAATGCCACGCAAGAGCCATCGATGCATCGAGAACGATCTTCACTTCCGGCCTTCCTTGATCCATTCAAGAACCGTATCGCCAGGGATGCCTTTAATCCGGGGATGCATCAGTCGCTCGACAGCCTCATCGATCGCTTGCTGATTCCGGGCCTGCGTTGGCACAACATCCGCCACTGCCCGCCCCCGCACTGTAATCGTGAACCGCTCTCCGCGCTCGACCTTGCGCACAATCTCAGAGAGCCGGGTCTTGGCCTCGAAGATTCCAACCGTGGACATCGTCTTCTCCCTCGAATCACAAACAAACTGGCTTACAAACTAGTTTATTCCATCCCACCCTTTTCGGCAAGAAACTCTCACCCTGGCGCCCCTGATCGACCGCTTGCGGCGCCGACGGTTGCACCATGAGCTTCGTTTCTCCCCAGGGAGGCCGTTTTTTGTCTTGCGGAATTGATAAAAAGCAGTTAACTTGAGGCGAATCAGTCCAGAAGCGGGCTTCCTTCCCCTTCGATGAAACAAGTGACCTTTGCCGAAAGATCAATTCGTAAGTCCCTATTCACCGGGCAGCGGTGTGCGCACAATTGTATCTTGAAACTTCTGCTCAGCCGTCTGACCATTCCCGCCGCGCTTTGCCTGCTTGCACCTCAACTCGTCCACACTCAGGAGACACAGACCGCTGGGTTGACACTCCTTTCGCAGGAGCTGCAGACCGCGATGGTCGAAAACGCCCCGCTGGGGACGAGCCAAATGCCTGAAACGGACATCGCGCCGGGGACGGACATCGGGATCGACGCCGATACCCCCGCGCAGACGGTCGCGACGGCAACCGAACCAGTAAAATCCGCGCCCGAGAGGGAGCTCATCTTCGAGGGCCTGGCGTCCTATGGCAACTACAATCTCTTTGCCAAAGAGGACATGACCAAGCTCTATACCAGCGGGGTGGAATACGACCGCCATTCCTGGGGTTACTTCCTGCGCGCGCGGATGGATTACGTGGCGGAGGTTCTGCCGTTTGTTCTTCTGGTTGAGCCGGCGGTCTCCGATTATTGGGGAGATCCACTGAGCCACAACCGGAAACTCGTGCCTGGAGTGGGAATCACGCCGATCGGCCTGCGCATGCTGTGGCGAAGCAACACGAACCTGAAGCCCTACATGCTGGTCAAGGGCGGGATGCTGGGCTTTACCCAGAAGGTGCTTTCGCCGTCGGCAAGCTATGAGAACTTCAGCTTGCAATCTGGATTCGGCGTGCAAGCCAGATTGAACCAGCGATGGGATCTGCGCCTGGGCCTGTGGGGCGATTTTCATTTTTCGAATGGCTTCATCGTGCCAAGCAACCCCGGCACCGACGTAATGAACGCGAGTTGGGGCCTGAGCTACCATCTAAGGTAAGGCGGCCGGGGCTTCCGATCCCCCTGTCACTGGGCCCAAGGGAGAAACCGAAGCAACGCTTCGTCGTACTCCTCAATCCGCCCGGTCAAAATGTCGTAGTACCAGCCATGCACGCTGAGCCGGCCCTGCGAGACCGCACGCGCAACCGATGGCTGCGCGTGCAGGTTCATCAGCTGCGCCACCACGTTGCCGCGAATCAGCGAGGCCAGTTCCGCGCTCTCCCCATCGGCCGGATTCAACGGTTGCCGATGCGCAAAGGCCGCCTCTACGTGGCGCAGCCAGCGTTCGGCCTTGGGCAGGCCTTCAAGGGCCGTATGGCCGAGCGCCGCCTTCATCGCCGCGCAGTCCGAGTGCCCGCAGATAATCGCTTCCTTCACCTTCAGCACCTCGACCGCATATTCAATGGTCGCCGACACACCGTCCACATCCTGGCCGGTAATCGGCACCACGTTGCCCACGTTTCGCGTCAGGAACAAGTCCCCCGGCCCCGTCCCCAGAAAGAGATCGGGCAGAACCCGCGAGTCAGAACAGGTAATGAAGAGCCACTCCGGCGCCTGCCCCTCCGCCAGCAGGCGAAACTGGCTTCGCCGCTCCGGAAACACCTCCGCCAGAAACCGCTTGTGTCCCGCGATCAACCGCTCCATCTGCGCCTCCGGCGGACTGCCTGCGCACCCGCTCCTCGCCGTCCCTGCCCAGACTATCGCACTGGACCCAAGGCTGATACCTTAGTCGATGTCTGCTTATTGCGCAGATGTAAACAGAAAAAGAGGTTTCGATGAGACGCCTTCAAAAGATTCTTAATTCCGTCTTTCTCCCGGCTCTGCTGACCGCAATGGCAGCCTCCGCATCGGCACAGAGCATCAACGCGATAGACCCGGGCCTTCGCGAGCGCATTGACCGCATTGCCCGCCAGGTGCTGGAGCAGACCGGCGTCCCCTCGGCTTCAGTGGCCATCGTCCAGCACGGCAAGATCGTCTACACCCACGCCTACGGCAGCGCCCATCTGGCCACGGACAACGCACCCGCCATCCCCGCCACGCCGGAGATGCGCTACTCCATCGGCTCCATTTCAAAACAGTTCACCGCAACCGCCATCCTGCTTCTCCAGGAAGAGGGCAAGCTTGCTATTGACGACCCGGTCGGCAAGTACCTGCCCGGCCTCACCCGCGGCGATGAAGTCACCATTCGCGAAATCCTCTCCCACACCTCCGGCTACCAGGATTACTGGCCCGAGGACTACGTGATGACCACCATGCTTCACCCTGAAAGCGCGCAGCAGATCCTGGACACCTGGGGCAAAAAGCCTCTCGACTTCGAGCCCGGAACCCAGTGGCAGTACTCCAACACCAACTTTGTCATCGCCGGCTGCATCGTCGAGAAGGTTACAGGCGAGCCGTACATGGACTTCCTCACCCATCACATCTTCCGCCCTCTGGGCATGATCTCGGTCTGGAACTCCGACCAGGCCAAGCTCACACAGGATGACGCCACACCCTACTACCGCCACGCCCTCGGTCCGCTGCGCGTAGCTCCCAAGGAGGGACTGGGCTGGATGTTCGCCGCCGGCGAGCTGTCAATGACCGCTCACGACCTGGCGCTATGGGATGAGAGCCTGATTGCCCAATCCATCCTCAAGCCGGAGAGCTACAAGCAGATGTTCGAAGAGGTAAAGCTGAAGAACGGCCAGGGCACGCACTACGGCCTCGGCGTGGACGTCCGCGACCGCGACGGCCATCGCTCCATCGAACATGGCGGAGAAGTCTCCGGCTTCGTCTCGGAAAACGAAGTCCTCATCGACGACGGCGCAGCCATAGCAGTGCTCACCAACCAGGACGCGGTCGGCGCAGCCGCCACCATCGCCCACCTGGCCGCCCCCGTCGTTGCCGGTTACCCTCCAACCCCCGCGGAGCAGCAGGCCATCGAGATTTACCGGGGCCTTCAGCAGGGCCGCATCGACCGCAGCCTTCTGGCCCCCAACCTGAGCGACTTTTTCACTTCCGAAGCCCTGGCCGACTACCAGAGCAGTCTTGCGCCACTGGGCGACCCTCTGACTTTCCACCAGACCCACGAAGCGCTCCGCGGCGGCATGACCTTCCGCGCCTTCGAGATCGTCTACCCGGGCAGAAAGCTGGAGCTGACCACCTACACCTACCCGGACGGCAAACTGGAGCAGTACCTGATCGCGCCGGCGCAGTAGTTCGTTGGGCGTTCCCCAAAAGATCTGGGCGCCCTATCCTTGACGCGCACTTTGCGGCAAGGGTGGGAATCCACGAACGCCGGCATCCAGAGCCCCCGCGCTACACTTAGAGTTGACCTATGTTTGAAAACCTCACCGACAAACTCCAGCGTGTCTTCAAGACGCTTCGCGGCCAGGGCACGCTCACTGAAGAAAACATCGCCGAAGCCCTGCGCGAAATCCGCGTAGCGCTACTCGAAGCCGACGTCAACCTGAACGTGGTCCGAGACCTGATCGAGCAGATCCGCCTGAAAGCCGTGGGCACTGAAGTCCTGACCGCGCTTTCGCCCTCAGAGCAGGTGGTAAAAATCGTTCGCGACGAGCTCATCGCCCTGCTCGGCAAAGACACGGCGCGCTTCAAATTCGCCTCGCAGCCTCCGACCGTCATCCTGATGGCCGGGCTGCAAGGGAGCGGCAAAACTACCACCGCCGGTAAGCTCGCGGCGTGGTTGAAAAAGGGTGGACACCGGCCGATGCTGGTCTCGGTCGACGTGTATCGCCCCGCCGCCCGCGAGCAGCTAAGAGTCGTCGCCAAGCAAGTCGAAGTCCGCATCTTCGAAGGCGACCAGAAAGGCGAGGCCGCCAACTCGGCCCTGGTGGAGCGGCTCGCAAAAGAGGCCCGCCGCGAAGCCGTCATCATGGGTTGCGACACGCTGATCGTGGACACCGCCGGCCGCCTGCACATCGACGAAGAGCTGATGACGGAGATGGAGCGGCTGAAGAAGCTCCTCAACCCGTCGGAGATTCTGTTCATCGCCGACGCCATGACCGGCCAGGACGCCGTGAATTCAGCACAGGACTTTCACACGCGTCTCGGACTGACGGGTGTGGTGTTGACCAAGATGGATGGGGACGCCAGGGGCGGCGCGGCGCTCTCCATCCGACATGTGACCGGCCAGCCCATCAAGTTCCTCGGCGTGGGCGAGAAGCCTGACGCGTTCGAGCCCTTCCATCCCGATCGCATTGTGGGCCGCATCCTGGGCATGGGCGACATGATGTCGCTGATCGAGAAAGCCGAATCCACGCTCGACCGCAAAAAGTCAGAGGAGTTCGCCAAGAAGGCGCTGCTCGGCGACGGCTTTTCTCTCGAAGACTTTCGCGACCAGTTGCGGCAGATCAAAAAAATGGGTTCCATGGAGAGCATCTTGAAGATGCTCCCCTCGGTCGGCCCCTTCGCCGGCCTTCAGCAGGCCTCGCAGAGCATCGACGAGAAGCAGTTCACTCGCCTTGAGGCCATCATCAACTCGATGACGCCGAAAGAGCGCCGCAACCACGAAATCATCTCCGGCACGCGCCGCAAGCGCATCGCCGCGGGCAGCGGAACAACCGTGCAGGACGTAAACCAGCTGCTCCGCCAGTACGCCCAGATGGCAAAGATGTTCAAGCAGATGGGCAAAGGCGGCTTGGCAAGACAAATGATGCGCGGCGGCCTGAGCGGCATGGGCCTGGGCGCAAAACAACGGTTCGGGCGGTAAGATTTCAAGGTATTCCAAGCTGCCCAATTGTCCAATACGTTTTCAAACAAGTAATAAGGCGCTGCAATGACCACCATTAGCCTGCAGGACCAACTCGACGAGATCACGGCCAACACGCGGCACCTGGTGCAGTCCGAGCGGATGGCGGTGGGCGAGCGCGCGGTCGCCGAGCTCTTTGCTTCCGGCATTGAAGACCGCATCCTGCCTGTCGGCGCCATGGCTCCGGAGTTTGCTCTCAACGACGCGACCGGCAAGCTGGTGCGCAGCGCGGACATGCTCGCCCTGGGCCCACTGGTGATCAAGTTTTTCCGCGGCCGCTGGTGCCCTTACTGCGTGACCGAGCTGGAAGCCTGGCGCGATCTCTACGGCACGCTGCGCGAACGCGAATGCCTGATGGTTGCCATCGGCCCGCAGACCGAACGCCAGAGTGACTTCATGGCCGGCCAGCACGGGCTGCCCTTTCCGGTGCTTTCGGACCCCGGCAACGCTCTTGCCGAAAAGTTCGGCCTTGTTTACACCGTTCCCGAGTACCACCGGACCTATTATCAGTCCATCCTGGTCAACATCCCATTCGTCAACGGCGACGCGAGCTGGCGCTTGCCCATCCCGGCCACGTATGTAATCGCGAAAGACCGCAAGGTCCTGTTCGCCGAAGCCCACGCCGATTTCCGCGTCCGGCCCGAGCCTGAAGAAGCGCTAGTCGCGGCCTTCGCTCACCACAGCCGCTAACAAAAAAGAGCTTGTCATCCTGAACGGAGCGCAGCGCTCAGGATGACATGGGTTGAGAGTTGCTTAAGAAAGCTCTGATTAAGTTCAGCCGCATGCTCCAGTATTCCCTCAGGGGCTAAAGCCCGCCCTCATTTTGCTGCACTTATGGCACGACTGAAGTCGTGCCCTTTCAAAGCATCGCCTTATTCAGAGGTTTCTTAAGTTAAGTGCGTCCATGCGGAGAGCTTCGCTTGAGCCTGTTCGAGTGTAACTCCCCGCAGCAAAAACACTTTGCTCCTGGATAACTCCCCACTTACTAACTCGACATAACTCCTGGGCACCGCAAACGTCTCTGCCAGGAATTCAATTAGCGCCGAGTTAGCCCGCCCCTCCACCGCCGGGGCCTGCACCGCAACTTTCAGCCGCGCCTTCTCGCCCTCGCAATAAACTCCCAAAATCGCTGTCTTCTTCTTCGCTCCCGGCAGCGCACGAATCGCCAAGGTGACTCCACCCTCGGTCCTACGCAGCATCACTCGCCCCCCTTTTATTACTCGGCTCCTGTCAATCCTCGGCTTCCGCCCAGGGCGCGCGCTTTCCAAACAGCGCCGTGCCGATACGAATTCGCGTCGCGCCCTCTTCGATGGCCAGCGCAAAATCTCCACTCATGCCCATCGACAACACCTCGAGCGTCAGCCTCGGATTGGCAACGGACCAACGCTCCCGCCACTCCTGCAGGCCGCGGAAGCAGGCTCGCGTCAGATCCTCAGCCACGCCCCAGGGCGCAATGGTCATCAGCCCACGCGTTTCTAAATGCTCCAGATCCGGCAGCCGTTCCAGCAGCCGCGCCGCTTCGTCCGACTCCGGTTCCAATCCCGACTTGGTCTCCTCGGGACTGAGCTTCACCTCGATCAGCACCGGCAGCCGCTTTCCCAATTTGCCCGCGGCGTCATTCAATTTTTCCGCCAGCCGCAAAGAGTCGACCGAGTCGATCGCGTCAAACAGCTCTGCCGCTCGCGCCGCCTTATTCGTCTGCAAGTGGCCGATCAGATGCACGCGGAGATCTTCCGTTTCACACGCCGACCGAAGGGCTGCCGCATGCGATGCCTTGGCGGCGAACTCCTGCACCCGGTTCTCGCCAAACAGGCGCAGTCCCAGCCGCGCAGCCTCGGCAATCGTTGCGGCCGGATAGGTCTTCGACACGGCCATCAGCTCGATTTCGCCACGCGAACGCCCAGCTCTCCGGCAGGCCTCGGCAATCGCCTCTTCGAGCCGTTCCAGGTTTTCTTCGAGCGCCGTCATCCAACTCCTGCTCGTGTCCGCAACTGGGTTTCGCCTTTCATAACTTTTGATCCAGAATCGGAGCCACAGACGTGATGCGCGAGCGGGCGCTCTCCAGCCGTCCGCTGGCCGGCAGGTGTTCCGCCGCGGCGCCCAGGCCGAAGCGCGGCATGTTGGCGTAGATGCTCTCATACTGGCCCGGAGCCACTTTGTAGGTCTCATGCCAGATGCCGACCGAGCCGTTGCCTCCGATGCGGCGATTGAACTCAGCCCAGGCGGGCAGATGCCTGGCGTCGCGAGCGTGGGAGTAGGCATGGAGATGTTCGAAGCTGCGCCGGTACTGGAAGACGCCAACGCCGCGCCAGTACATGAAAAACTCGGCGTGCAGCAAGCCGAGCTCCGGATTGCGCTTGAGCTCGGCGATCATGGGCGGCATGGCGCGAGCCACTCGAATCCAACTCCGCAGTGCAAAAATCCGGTTGATGCGCATGCCGATGAGAAAGACCACGAACGGTTCATCGCTCTGCGCGGTGTAGCGGCCGGGGAAGACCTGGGCCATCACGTTTCTCCTGTATACGGCATTTCAGCGGCCGTGCTCCTCGAGGAACTTTTCCGCCTCCAGCGCCGCCATGCATCCCGATCCCGCCGCAGTAACCGCCTGACGGTAGCGCCGGTCCTGCACGTCTCCGCAGGCAAACACTGCGGGAATCACCTGCCCGTTGTGCGTCGTCAGCACGTTGCCCGTGGTCTTGATGTAACCGTCCTCGTCGAGATCCATCTGCCCGGCAAACATTTTTGCATTGGGCTCGTGGCCGATGCCGAGAAACAGTCCCTTGATCGGCAGCTCATCCCGCACGCCCGTCTTCACATGCTTCAGCCTGAGCCCCCTCACGTCCTTCTCTTCCACGCCCAGCACTTCTTCCACAACCGTATTTGCGCGCAGCTCGATATTCGGATGGGCCATGGCCCGCTCCAGCATGATCTTCGAGGCGCGAAAGCTCTCGCGCCTGTGGAGCAGCGTGACTTTCGACGCAAAGCGGGTGAGAAACAGCGCCTCCTCCATCGCCGAGTCGCCTCCGCCCACCACGGCAATATCCTTGCCGCGGAAGAAGAACCCATCGCAGGTGGCGCAGCTTGAAACTCCATGTCCGATCAGCGCCTGTTCGCTGGGCAACCCCAGCCACCGCGCGCTCGCTCCCGAAGCCACAATCAGGGTGCGCGTGTGAATCTCGCCCACCGAGGTCTGGAGCTTGATGGGCCGGGCTTCCAGGTCGACGGAAATCAGGTGCGCTAACTGCAGCGTGGCCCCAAACCGCTCGGCCTGCTTCTTCATGTTGTCAATCAGCTCCGGCCCCTGAATCCCCTCCGGCCAGCCGGGAAAGTTTTCCACCAGCGTGGTGATCGAGAGCTGTCCTCCGGGCTCGTGGCCCTCCAGAACCAGCGGGTTCAGTCCAGCGCGCGCGGTGTAGATGGCCGCCGTAAGCCCGGCGCAGCCCGAGCCTAGAATTACTGTGTCGCGAATTTCCGTCATATAGTTTCCCGTCTCGATTTTAGATGCATCGGGCCGCCGGCCGACTCAGCCCAGCGCCGCAGCCAGCAATTCGGGCCGCTCTTTCGCCAGCTTGACCACCAGTTCGCCGAATAGCGTGTTGGCCCACGCAAACCACGGCCGCGTAAACTTCGATGCGTCGTCCTTGTCGAATGACTCATGCATGAAGCCGGTCTTCGCCGTGGTGTCGCGCAGCCAGCGCAGGCACTGCCGAATCTCCCGTTCATCGGTCGAGGTCAGCGCCCGGTACGCAATTCCCATCGGCCAGATCATGTTCAAGCCCAGGTGCGGCCCACCCGCGCCCTCGGCCGCCGTACCTCGGAAGAAATACGGATTCTCGTCGCTCAGCACAAACGCCCGGGTCCGCTGGTAGAGCGCGTCCTCAACTCCACGGCAGCCGAGATGGGCCATGCTCAGCAATCCCGGCGCATTGGCGTCGTCCATCATCAGCGCATTGCCGTACCCATCCACCTCGTACGCCCAAATCTCGCCGAATTTTGCATGGTGCACCGTCCCGTACCGGCCGAGCGCCTGCTCCACCTCGGCGGCCAGCGACCCGGCCTCCGCGGCCAGCTTGGCATCGTCCAGGGCCTGCGCCAGCTCCGCCAACTGCCGCAGGCACAGCACCGCAAATAGATTGGCGGGAACAAACAGTGGATAAATGCAGGCATCGTCCGAGGGCCTGAACATGGAGAAGATCATGCCCACCGGCCGCGCTGGATTTCCGAACCCGCCCAGCGCCACGGTGTCGTAGGGAACCGCCGAATCCCGCTGAAACGAATACGGCCCCCGTCCCAGCTTGCGCTGCTGCTCGCGAAATGTCCGCACAATGGTCCACGCCGCCTGCTGCCACTGCGCGTCAAACGGCCGCGTGTCTCCGGTCGCACGCCAATACCCATGCGCCAGCCGGATCGGATAGCAGAGCGAATCCACCTCCCACTTCCGCTCGCCCACCCCGGCATGATGCTCGGTCTGGTCGTGCACGGCCCAGCTCAACGGAGCCGCCAACTGGTCGCGCATGAACGCATTCGCATAGGGATCGAGCAGAATCATCCGCGCCTGCCGTCGGATCAGCCCTTCCAGCAGCTCGCGCAGCTTCCCGTCCTGCTTGGCCAGGGGCAGATAAGGCCACACCTGCGCGGACGAATCCCTGAGCCACATGGCATCGATGTCGCCGGTCACCACATAGGTATCCGGCTCGCCCTCATAGCTGCCGGGAAAGACCGTGGTATCGAGGGTGTTCGGATAGCAGTTCTCAAACATGGTTTTGAGCGCCCGGTCGCCAATCGCCCGCTGCACGCGCGGAATCAGCGCCTCAACGGCCGCGCTGGTAAAGTGCCGCGCGCCGATCCCCGGCCTTGCCGCCAGCAACTCCAACCCCGCTGCGCCCACGGCTCCCCAGCCGCTCCGCGCCACCGCCAGCGCGGCCCCCGCACCCTTCAGCCACTCCCGCCTGCTCATCCCGGTCATCGCACACGTACCTCTTTGCAGCAGTCGCTTGAAGCCAGCGACCCGCGTTCTTCTCTATCATGTCATCTATGGCGAATCTGACTCTTATCTACGGACTCCGGCTGCTCCCCGAGGGCGAGGTCACCGAGATTGAGGACGCGACCCTCAAGCTGGCCAACGGCCACCAGGCACACGTCACCATGCATATGATCGAGGGCTCGCGCCAGGAGATCGAGACCCAGCTCAAGCGCAGCCTGGACGCCTTCTTCGATTTCTACCCGGAGATCTGACGGCGGCGGCAGCCAGGCTGCTCACGCCCGCAACGCGTTCCATCCCAATTGCGTGGAGCTACGCCCCTGACCTTGCCCTCAGAATGCGTATCTCTTAACCGGCCGGGTTTGGGGGAAGTTTAATCATCCCCGTCGTAGTCGTGGCGGTGGAAATGTGGGAATCGGCTTCATCGATTTCCAAGGTTTGTGGGAAGGGCGGGAAACAGCACCATCGTTTTCCGGGCTTTCCACAAACCGTCATTTCCACGGCCTGTCTCGATCACCTCGAACTCTCAGGCGGCGATCTTCACCGTAGCATCCATCCAGTCTTGCTCGAATTGCATCGGGCTAATGTAGTTCAGCGTCGAGTGCATTCGTGTTCGGTTATACCAGAGCAGCCAAGCGATGGTTTCATCCTTGGCCTCGCGGATGGTTTCAAAACGCTGGCCATGCAGTCGTTCCACCTTCAGCGAACCAAACAACGTCTCCGAACAGGCGTTGTCCCAGCAGTTGCTCTTGCGGCTCATCGATGGCCTAATGCCATGTTCTTTGAGTACCTCACTGAAGTCCTCGCTGGCGTATTGGCTGCCGCGATCGCTATGAAAGATCAGTTCTGCATTCTTGCCTGGATTGCGCTTGAACCAGGCCATCTCCAGAGCATCGATCACCAGGTTGCGCTGCATGTCGGGCCGCATCGACCAGCCCACCACTTTGCGGCTGAACAGATCGATCACTACAGCCAGAAACAGCCAGCCTTCCTCGGTCGCGATATAGGTCAGATCACCGACCCAAGCCTGGTTGGGCGCGGCTACAGTGAACTTGCGATCAAGCAGGTTGGGCGCAATCGGAAGACCGTGCTTGCTGTCGGTGGTGGCCACGCGGAAACGCCGCTTGCCACGGGCCTGGATGCCGTGTTTCTGCATCAGTCGTTGTACCCGCAGCTTGCCCACGCGAATGCCTTGCGCCCGCAGTTGCCGCCAGATGCGCGGCCACCCATACGCACCCCGATTTTCCGCATAGACGGCGCTGATGTGAACCAAAAGTGCTTCATCGCTCAGATGGCGGCGCTGGGCAATATCCACGCGACGTGCCAAGTGTTCATGGTAGCCAGAGACGCTCACCAGCAGAACCCGGCACTGCACACAGATCGGCCAGACCAGCTTGTGGCGTTGAATAAAGGCGTACTTCATTTCTGGCACTTCGCAAAGTACGCCGTCGCTTTTCCCAGGATGTCGCGCTCCATCGTCACACGCGCCAGTTCCGCACGCAGACGGCTGTTCTCCATCTGCTCAGCGCTAACCAACGGCTTGCTGCTGGCACCCTTCAAGGTTCCAGCTCGATGCTCCCTGACCCAGTTGCCCAAAGTTTGTTCAACCACTCCCAAGCTGCGTGCTGCCGCTGCTTGGCTCTGGCCCGACTCAACAAGCCGCGCCGCCTCTTGCTTGAATTCAAGCGTGTACCTGCCCCGCTTCCCATTCCTCATCTTCGCTACCCTTTCGCATTAGAACAGCTTGCTAAGGAGTACGTTTTGCGGGGGCAAGGTCACCCCTGCCCTCTTCTCGATCCTCGCCCAGGAGTCTTTGAGCGGGAGGGTACGGTTGAAGACCAGACTGCCCGCAGTCGAATCTGGATCCAGGCAGAAGTAGCCGACGCGCTCGAACTGGAAGCGGTCATCAAGTTTTGCATTCGCGAGTGACGGCTCAAGCTTGGCGCCCAGGAGGATCTCGAGGGAGTTGGGGTTGAGATTGCTGAGGACGCTCTCGCCTTCTTCAACGTCGCCGGGATCGGCTTTGGTGAAGAGCTTGTCGTAGAGACGGATTTCTGCCGACAGGGCATGAGATGTCGAGACCCAGTGAATGGTGGACTTGACCTTGCGGCCGTCGGGAGAGTTGCCGCCGCGGCTGGCCGGATCGTAAGTACAGTGCACCTCCACGATGTTGCCGCCCTCGTTCTTCACCACGCGCTGGGCGGTGATGAAGTAGGCGTTGCGCAGGCGGACTTCTTTTCCTAGAGACAGGCGGTAGTACTTGGGCGGAGGCGTCTCGCGGAAGTCATCTTGCTCAACATAAATCTCGCCTGAAAAAGGCACCTGGCGGGTCCCGGCGGAGGGGTCTTCGGGGTTGTTGGCCACCTCGACGAACTCGACCTTGCCTTCGGGGTAGTTGTCGATGACCAGCTTGAGGGGACGAAGCACGGCCATGGCTCGGCTGGCGCGGCGGTTCAGGTCGTCGCGCTGGAAGTGTTCCAACATTTCAATGTCCGTCGTCCCGTTTGTCCGCGATGCGCCGATCGTAGCGCAGAAGGCGCGGATGGCTTCGGGGGTAAAGCCGCGGCGGCGGAAGCCGGAGAGCGTGGGCATACGGGGATCGTCCCAGCCGCGGACAGTCTTTTCCTGCACGAACTGGAGCAGCTTGCGCTTGCTGAGCAGGGTGTAGGTAATGTTGAGCCGGTCGAATTCAATTTGTTGCGAGGGAAAGATGCCCAACTGCTCGATATACCAGCGGTAGAGGGGCTGGTGGTCGGCGAACTCGAGGGTACACATGGAGTGGGTGACGCGTTCTATCGAGTCTGACTGGCCGTGGGCGTAGTCGTACATCGGATAAATGCACCACTCATCGCCGGTGCGTTGGTGCGTGGCGTGGAGGATGCGGTACATGACCGGATCGCGCATGTTGATGTTGGGCGACGCCATGTCGATCTTGGCGCGCAGCACGCGGCTGCCGTCGGGGAACTCGCCCTGCTTCATGCGCACAAAAAGGTCCAGGTTTTCCTCGACAGACCTGGTTCGATAGGGGCTGTCCTTGCCGGGCTCGGTAAGGGTGCCGCGGTGCTGGCGAATCTCTTCGGCGGAGAGGTCATCGACGTAAGCTTTTCCAGTCTTGATGAGCTGCAAAGCCCACTCGTAGAGCTGGCCGAAGTAGTCCGAGGCGTAGCAGAGGCGATCCCACTCGAAGCCCAGCCAGCGGACGTCCTGCATGATGGAATCGACGTACTCCTGCTCTTCCTTCTCAGGGTTCGTGTCGTCGAAGCGCAGGTTTGTTTTCCCGCCGAACTCGTCGGCGAGGCCGAAGTCGATGCAGATGGCCTTGGCATGGCCGATGTGGAGGTAGCCGTTGGGCTCGGGTGGAAAGCGGGTCTGGATTTGGGCGTCGCCGTACTTTTTGGTGCGCACATCCTCGGCGATGATGTCGCGGAGGAAGTTGGAGGGAGTGCGAGTGTCTTGGCTTTCCGGATTTGAGTTGGTCATAGCTGCTTTTCCTCATTCCATTTGAGGTTCTGTGCTCAGCCGAGCGATTCAAGGGCTTCTTCGGCCTGGCGGATGCGGGCGAGGCAAACATCGCGGCCAAGGACAGCCATGGTTTCAAAGAGCGGGGGCGCGTTCTTGCGTCCACAGACGGCGACCCGGATGGGTTGGAACATTGGCCCAGCCTTTACACCTAACCGAGAGGCTGCCGCACGCAGTGCCCGGTCCAGCGAATCGTGGTCGAAAGGGGTTGTCGCGAGGACATGGTGAGCGAGATGGAGGACGCGGCGGGCCAGCGCGGCATCGCCTTTTTGGGGGATCAGCTCGGCTGGGTCGTAGGGCGCGAGCTGCGGGAGGAAGAAGAAGTCGGCGGCGGTGACGGCATCGCGCAGCAGCTTGATGCGCTCGCGGATGAGCGGGGTGACGGCCAGCAGCTTTTCGGGCGAGGGATGGAAGCCGGCCTGCTCAAAGAAGGGCTCGATGCAGGCGCTGAGCTGCTCGACCGGCAGGGCGCGGATATGCTCCGCGTTGAGCCAGACGGCCTTGGGATCGAAAGGGTCGTCCTCGTTGAAATTAACGACGGCGTTGGCGCGGTTGACGCCCTCAAGTGTGAAGCTGGCGCGAATCTCATCCAAAGCCAGAAAATTACGGTCGTCCTTGGGCGACCAGCCGAGCAGGCAGAGGAAGTTGACGAAGGCCTGGGGCAGGAAGCCGGCATCGCGATAGGTGGTCACGCTGACCACGGGGCCGTGGCGGCGCTTGGAGAGTTTGGTGCCGTCGGGAGCGACCAGCAGGGGAAGATGGGCGAATTGGGGAGGTTGGACGCCGAGGGCCTCGAAGATGAGCAGGTGCTTGATAAGTGTTGGTCAGGTGATCCTGGCCGCGAATGATGTGGCTGATGCCGAGATCGGCGTCGTCGGCGCACGAGGCGAGATGGTAAGTGGGCATGCCGTCGGAGCGCGCCAGGGCGAAGTCCTCGACCTCGTCGGCGAGCTTTTGCTGCTCACCATAAACTCCATCGACAAAGCGCAGAGTGCGGCCCGCGCCGCGGGGGACGCGATAGCGGAGGGCGAACGGCTCGCCCGAGGCGGCGCGGCGGTCACTCTCCTGGCGGGAAAGATCGCGCATACCGGGATTCGAGAGCCAGGCGCCCTGCGAGGAGGACTGCTCGTCAGTTCCCGAGTAGGCGGGGGCCGAGTGGGCGGGGGTGAAGTCGCGATAGGCAAGGCCCTTGGCGAAAATGGCTTCGGCCTGCCGGCGGTGCAGGGCAAGGCGTTCGGATTGCTTGTACTCTTCGTCCCAGGAGAGACCCAGCCAGCGCAGTCCCTCGAAGATGGACTGGACGCTGGCCTCGGTGTTGCGCTCGACATCGGTGTCGTCCAGGCGCAACACCAGGGTTCCGTGGTTGCGGCGCGCAAAGAGCCAATTGAAGATAAAGGTGCGCGCTCCGCCCACGTGCAGATAACCGGTCGGCGAGGGAGCAAAACGGACGCGGGGTGTCTTTGCCGCGGAGGGAGTTGAATCAGGCATCGTGTCGATTGCGTTCCATTCACGATGCTATCGCATCGGCCCGTTCCAGCCGTCTCAGCTCTGCGCCGCTGGCGTCACCTTCCACTCGGCAAAGGCCAGCAGGTAAAGCAGAAACAGGGTGCCCAATCCAAAGGGAACGAAATTCAGCAGTGAAAGAAGCGGAGAAAATCCTGCCTTCTTGCAGATGAACCAGAATGGAATAAAACCGATAACGATGGCTGGGATCGCAAAAACGACAGAAAGCACGATGAGATGCCACGGCTGCAGCAAGTCGCCCATAGGTAGCTCCAAATGTGCGAGTGATCGCGGAGCCATGGTAACACGGGCAAACGATCCCCTCGGCCCGACGAATCAACCCGGCCGTTTGCCGGTTGGTTTGACGGGTGGAAGAAATACTGGATCAAGCGCGAGCTTTCGGAGTCCTTTAGCCCTGCGGCGGATAAGGCGGCTGGGGCGGATAGGGCGGCTGCGGCTGCCAGTAAGCCTGCGGCGCCGGCATCACCTTCCAGTCAGAGAAGGCAAGCACGTAAATCAGGACCAGGTTGCCCATCGGAATGATATTCAAAAGCGACAACCAGGGTGAAAAGCCCGCCTTCTTGCAGATGAACCAGAAGGGCACAATGACGATGGCAAGAACCACCAGAATGATGATCGGAAGGATGGCGATCATGGCCACGGCCATGCGCTGGACGGCTGCTGGATCCGGCCCTTCCTGCAAAATCAACGCTAAATCGAACATAGAGAACGCTCCGGAGTGGGATGGAAGCTCGGAGCAAAAGTAAAGCCAAACCCGTTATTCCGCAATAAAAAACTGGAGCAGGTTCAAGAAAGTCCGGAGCATAGGTCGGAGACCTTCACATCGGCTGATCTGAAATTGCCTTGACCAACTTGACCAACAAGGAATTTGGGCCGATAATCGGAACATCGGAGGCAGTTTTATGGCGAACACACAGATAAACCTCTACGAGGCCAAAACACATCTTTCCAGCCTTGTGGACCGGGCCGCGATGGGGGAGGAGATCGTAATTGCCAAAGCTGGGAAGCCGATGGCTCGGTTGTCTGCGGTAACAGTGGACGAGAAGCCTGCTGAGCCATTGCCGTTTGGACAGAATCTGCTGGGGATTGAATTTCTCTCCGATGATTGGGAAAAGGACATCCCCCTCGAGTGGTTTGAAGACGAAGAGGAAGATAAGCTGCTGTTTCCGGAGAAGTCCAAGTGAGCGGGGGGCGCTACCTGCTGGATTCGCACATTCTTATCTGGCTCGATTCAGGGAACGGCAGGCTCAACCCGCCGGTGCTTGAAACGCTACGCCGCGCGGAAAACAGGTACCTGAGCGCCGTAACTGCGTGGGAATTGAGTCTGAAGCAGGCTGCCGGCAAACTGAGGCTGCGGACGCCGGTAGGCGCAATGCTCCAGACCTTCGGCTTGCTGGAACTCCCGGTGGCGATTCGCCATGGGGATCAGGCTGCCCTGCTACCCTTGCATCATCGCGATCCGTTCGACCGCATGCTGGTCGCGCAAGCGCTGGTGGAAGACTTGATTCTGGTGACCGCCGACGAGCAGCTTGCGCTATATGGGGTTCCGGTTCTGCTTGTCTGATCGGTCCAGCCTCGTCTTTCTGACAACTAACCGCCGGCAACCTTTCTACGTAATGTCCTCCGTGTCGTAAACCGGCGTGACCCGCTTTTTCGGTACGCCGTGCACCGAACTCAGCAGGTCTTCAACCACGTCTTCGAGCTGGCGCTGGCTTTCGATCACCTCGCTCATGCTCTTCAGATCGTCGGGCTCCTGCACGCGCTCCACCAGGGCCACCGCGTGGCACTGGGCCACGTGGTCCAGGTTCAAGCCCTCGGGAGTCTTGGCCTTGATGCTCACCTGGTCGATGTCCACGCCCAGCAGGTCGGCGACCCGGGCTCGCATCTCCCCGGCGACCGGCCCGATCCGGGGCGCGGCCAGGATCAGCGTCGTATCGATGTTCACGATGCGGTAGCCGGCGTTTTGCAGCTCCTCCATGGCCAGGTTCAGGAAGATGGCCGAGTCAGCGTCTTTCCAGCGCGGATCGCCGGACGGGAAGAAGCTGCCGATATCGCCCGCCGCCACCGCGCCCAGCAGCGCGTCGGTAATGGCGTGCAGCAGCACGTCGCCGTCGGAGTGGCCGGCCAGCCCCTCCGGGTGGTCCAGCGTCAGCCCGCCAATGCGCAACGGCACGCCCACCTTGAATGCGTGCGAATCATACCCAAATCCGATGCGTGTATCCATCATCTCTGTGGGTCTCCGTGACTGTTCTCTGGACTCCTGCCGCCGGCAATCTCAACTTCCCAGATCTCAGTTCCTGAGTCGCGCCCTTCTCACCGCCCGCGCTGGCGGAGGTAAAACTCGGCCAACTCCAGATCGCCCGGCTGCGTAATCTTCAGATTAACCTGAGAACCGTGAACTACGGCTACCGGATTTCCGGCCCGCTCCACAACCGAGGCTTCATCGGTGCCTATAAAGCCATCCGCGGTGGCCTCGGCAAAGGCGCGCTGCAACAGTCCGTAGCGGAAACCCTGCGGCGTCTGCGCCAGCACCACGTACTCGCGGGGGATGGTCGAAGTGATCAGCGCTCCGTGGGCGGTCCGTTCCACCTGCTTGATGGTGTCCACGGCCGGCATTCCCACAATCGCCGCTCCGTACTCGGCCACCGCATCGATGGTGCGCTCGATGGTGGCCGCATCGATCAGCGGCCGCACTGCGTCGTGGACCAGCACGATGTCGTCGGGCTCGGCGGGCAACGCAGCCAGGGCATGAGAAACCGACTCCTGGCGGTTGTCGCCGCCTTCCACCACGCACACCCGATCGACAAACCCGTACTCGGCAATCTGGGCCACAACGCGCTCCATCTCGGCCTTGCGCACGGCCACGAAAATCGCCGTCACCCGCTCCACCGCCGCAAAGGCGCGCAGGGAATGAACCAGGATCGGCAATCCATCCAGCACCAGAAATTGCTTGGGCTGAGGCCCGGCCATCCGGGTGCCCAGTCCGGCCGCGGGAAGAATTACGAATACCTGCATAACTCGTGGAGTATACATCGGAAGGCACGCTAAGCGGCAGACCTTGTGCGAGATGTTTCCCGCCACAACGCCGCATGGCCCGCTTATCATTTTGGGATGCGCCGAGCGGCACCCTCAAAGCAGCCTGCAACCTTGCCTCGAACGCTGCATATCGACACGTCGCTCTTCAAGCCGGGCCTGCGTGTGGCCGTGGGCCTGTCTGGCGGAGCTGACTCAGTAGCCCTGCTGCGTGCCCTTGCCGCGCGCGGCGCGGAACTGGGCCTGGTCCTCCACGCCGCCCACCTGCACCACGGCCTGCGCGGCGAGGAGGCCGACGCCGATCTGGACTTTGCCCGCCGGCTTGCGGCCGCGCTCGGCCTGCCGTTTCATGAGGCCCGTGTCGACGTTGCCGCCGAATCGCAAGCCAACCCCGCAACGGGCAAGCCCGCCGAGACTATCGAGGAGGCCGCGCGGCGCCTGCGCTACCAGTGGTTTCGCAGGTTGATGTCCGAAACTCCGCTCGATGCAATCGTCACCGCACACACCCTGGACGACCAGGCCGAGACGGTGCTGGCCAAATTCCTGCGCGGCGCATGGACCGAGGGTTTGGCAGGCATTTCTCCAAAACTCGAAGGCCCGGAGGGCACCATTCTGCGCCCGCTGCTCGACACCAGCCGCGCAGAAATCGAGGCATATCTCCGCGAACTGGGCCAAAGCTGGCGCGAGGACTCCTCCAATCGCCACCTTACCTTCACGCGCAACCGCATCCGCCATGAGTTGCTGCCTCTTCTTGAGGGATGGAACCCGCGCCTGCGCGAACACCTGGCCCAGATGGCCGCGCTGGCCAGCGACGAAGAAGCCTGGTGGGCCGCGGAATTGGCTCGCCTCGCCCCGCAATTCCTCATGCAGGGCCGTCCCGTGCGCGGGGGTGGCCGCGCCGCCGCCGGGGACGGGCTCGCCCCGGTGCTTTCTCCGTCTTTCTCTATCGACGTGACCAGGCTGGCCGCGCTCCCTCCGGCCGTGCAGCGCAGGCTGCTGCGTTACGCCGCCGGACTACTGGGTGCTGCGCCCGATTTTGCCGCAACAGAGGCGCTGCGAACGCTGGCGCTTGCCGGCCGCGCCGGCCAGAAGCTGGAGCTGGCCCAGGGGTTGCGCGCCGAGCGAACTCACCGCGAACTGCGCCTGACTGCGGGGCCAATTTCCGAGTCTGGAAAACCCGGCGCTGGGCAAGACCTGGCCGCGCCGCCTCCCGAGTACAAGGGAACCATCCCCGGCGAAATCGACGCTCCCGCATTCGGCCTTCGCCTGCGCATCGACCTGTGCGCCGCCGCGCCCGGTCCAGTCCCATCCGCTCCTGCCGCTTCTTCTCCTGTCTCGCCTGGGGACGGGCAGGGAACGTCCCGCGACAGGCCGGTTACGCTGCGCAACTGGAGGCCCGGAGACCGGGTCATGCTGCGCTACTCAAACGGTCCGCGAAAAGTGAAGGAAGTGCTGGAACGGATGCGAGTTACGGGAACCAGCCGGACGCTGTGGCCAGTGCTCGAACTGGACGGCCGCATCGTCTGGATGCGGGGCGTGGAGTTGCAGCCGGAGCCGGGAATCGCCATCGAAGCCAGGTTTGCAGATGGTTTACCGATGCCTCCGCCTCCCACACCACTCCGCAAAGGAATTACCGGCACGGTTGATTTCCGAAGATCCCGGAGCTCGCCAGTCGTTCATCCAGCTGCAACTTTTGCAGTACGCGGGGCTTGCAGGGCGTTCATACTGCTGTAACTCTCGCTGCCTTCGGAGTACAATCGGGTTACTGCTCATCCAGGCGGCAGGGTAGTTGTGTCTGCCGTCCGAGTGTCGTGTACTTTCTGACACTTTCAGCAAGGTACCGGCGTCTAAAGGGTGTGCACGGTGCGATGGAGGTCCTGTCGGCGGCATCTTCCCCGGCGGGAAAGAGGAGTTCTGGTGAATTCGAGCGTCAAAACGATCATGTTCTGGGTCTTCATCCTCATCTGCCTGATGATGTTGTGGGCGGTGGTGCAGAAGAGCGCGACCATGGGCAAGGATACGGAGATTCCCTACTCCGATCTCTTCGACAAGGTGCAAAACCAGCAGGTCCTGGATGCCAGCATTCAGGGCAACGAGCTGCACGGCCACCTGAAGTCCTCGCCCAAGGATCAGTTCCACACCACGATTCCCGCCAACTACGAGGATCTTGAGAAGGCGATGCTCGCCGCCAAGGTCAACTTCTCCATCAAGGAGCCGCAGAGCAACATCCTGCTGCCGCTGCTGTTCAACGTAGGCCCCTTCGTCCTGCTCGGCGCCATCTGGTTCTTCATGCTGCGGCAGATGCAGTCCGGCGGCAACAAGGCTCTGTCGTTCGGCAAGAGCCGCGCGCGCCTGCTCTCCATGCAGCAGAAGAAGATCACCTTCAAGGATGTGGCCGGCGTCGACGAGGCCAAGGAAGAGCTGAAGGAGATCATCGAATACCTGCGCGAGCCGCAGAAGTTCCAAAAGCTGGGCGGCCGCATTCCCAAGGGCGTGCTGCTGGTCGGCCCTCCGGGAACCGGCAAGACCCTGCTGGCCCGCGCCGTAGCCGGCGAAGCCAACGTGCCGTTCTTCTCCATCTCCGGCTCCGACTTCGTTGAGATGTTTGTCGGCGTGGGCGCCAGCCGCGTCCGCGACCTGTTCGAGCAGGGAAAGAAGAACGCTCCCTGCATCATCTTCATCGACGAAATCGACGCTGTCGGCCGCCATCGCGGCGCCGGCCTGGGCGGCGGACACGACGAGCGCGAACAGACGCTGAATCAATTGCTCGTCGAGATGGACGGATTTGAATCCAACGACGGCGTCATCCTGGTGGCGGCCACCAATCGCCCCGACGTCCTCGACCCCGCGCTGCTGCGCCCCGGCCGCTTCGACCGCCGCGTGGTGGTGGGCCTGCCCGATGTGCGCGGCCGCGAGGAAATCCTCCGCGTCCATGTCAAGAAGGTTCCGGTCTCCGAAGACACCAACCTCAACGTGCTGGCCCGCGGAACTCCGGGCTTCAGCGGAGCCGACCTCGCCAACATGGTGAACGAGGCCGCGCTGAACGCCGCCCGCGTGAATCGCAAGCAGGTCACCATGTACGACTTCGAGCTGGCCAAGGACAAGGTGCTCATGGGCGCCGAGCGCAAGTCCATGCTGCTCACCGACGAGGAGAAGCGGGTCACCGCTTATCACGAAGCCGGCCACGCGCTGGTTTCGTTCTTCCGCGACCACTCCGACCCCATCCACAAGGTCACCATCATTCCCCGTGGCATGGCGCTGGGCGTCACCATCTTCCTGCCCGGCGACCGGCATAACTACACGCGCGAATATCTTGAGGCCAAACTGGCCATGTCCTACGGCGGACGCGTGGCCGAGGAGATCTTCCTCAACCAGATGTCCACCGGCGCCGGCAGCGATATCGAGGTCGCCACCGACCTGGCCCGGCGCATGGTCTGCGAGTACGGCATGAGCCGCCTGGGTCCGCTCACCTTCGGAAAGAAGGAGGAGCAGATCTTCCTGGGCCGCGAGATCGCACAGCATCGCGACTTCAGCGAGGAGACCGCTCGCCAGATCGACCTCGAAGTGCGCCGCCTGATCGACGAGGCCTATCAAACCGCTCACTCCATCGTCGAATCGAACAAGGACGCCATGCACCGCATCGCCGCCGCGCTGCTGGAGCGCGAGACCATTGACGCCGAAGAGGTGCGGATGCTGATCGAGGGCAAGGAGCTGTCTCCGCTGCGCTCCATCCTGGCCTCGCCCACCGATACCGACGGCAGTCCGCAGCAGGTGCTCAAGCCGGAGAGCCGCAGCGGTCCCGGCTATCCCGAGGGCTCGCCTTCGCCGGCATAAGAACAGTGAACAGTGAACAAAAGGGGCTGCTCTTCGGAGTGGCCCTTTTTGCATTTACTGGGCTCCGTTCGCTGTGGTCGTGATCACATGCCGGTGCCCCCAGGCCTCGATCCTGAGACCTGAGAGATTAAAACCCACCATTGACCTCCGATTCGTGTTCACTGTTCACTGTCCACTGCCTTTAAGGATGCTGTTCGATCGCGATGCCAACCGTGGCTGTATTACCTGAAGCGGCCAGGCCGAGAAGGCTTGTGGCTACGCCGGGGAGGGTGGCGGAGGAAAAGGCGACGGTGCCGTCGATTGCGGAGGTGGCCGTGGCAGTTTGGGCGGCGAGTAAAGTGCCCGGTGGACAGATTTCATGCGGGGAGCAGGGCGGAGCCCAGGCATAGAGGGCCTGGTAGAGGGCTACGGTGCCGCCGGCCATGGGGTTGCCGTCCATGTCGAGAAGTCGAAGCGCAATCGGTGCTGGGGTTGCGTAGACGGCAAGGCTCTGCGCCGTGCCGGAGACGGCTTCGAGCAGAGCGTACTCGGGACGCGCGCCGAAAGCGGTGTAGACAACGCACTGGCTGGTGCCGTTCAGGCAGGCGCTGATGGTGGCTATCTGGCCTTCGGTGAGCGGGCCTGCGGTGAGCGTTTTGGTGGCGATCCCGCTTGAGTTGGTGAGAGCGGCGGTCGAGCCGGAAGAGACGATGCCGGCGCCTGAGGTCGCCCAGGCGACGGATTGGCCGGCGGCGGGAACGCCGTTCTTGAGCACCAGCGCCTGCACCGTCCAGGTGAAGGTGGCCCCTGCGGCGAGAGAGAGCTGGGGCGTGAGCGAGGCCAGGACGGGCGGCGTTCCGCCGGCAAACTGTGCCTGGACGCTGGAGCCGTTGGTGAGCGAGGCGGTGATGATGGACCATGTGCCGTCCACTGCCGTCACATTCATGTTGGCGCGGCCGTCGCCGGTGGCCGTAACCGAGCAGACCGGCAGGCCGCAGGCGAGGGTGGCCGACCCGCTGGTTACGGTGTAAACCACGGTGACGCCGCCGGCAGGCGTCATATCCGGCCCCAGCGCGATTACCGTGAAGGGGATGGGCGTCGCGATGGGCACGGTGTTCGAGGGCGCGGTGACCAGGGTGAGCGCGTCGCCGGAGCCGGAGTCGTAACTTAGGGCGGCGGACATGATGGTCGCAGCGTAGAACGTGGGCAGATCGTCGACCTCCACGTCTACGGAGCCGGAGACGCCCGCGGCCGCGGCGGGGGCGATGGCGGCGATCTCGTTGGGCGAGATGCTGGTGACTATAGCAGGCTGGCCGCCCACCAGCACCGTGTCCGCAAGGCGAAAGCCCATGCCGTGAATCACGATGGGTCCGCCGGAAGCGGTAAGGCGCGCGGGCTGCACCGTGTCGGCGTAGAGAACCCAGCCGTTATAGGCGTAGTCGGGCCGGCCGTCGCCGCGTAGATCGGCAATGCCGATGCGGACGATGTCGTCGCCGCTGGAACTGACCCGGAGCCAGGTTTCGCCGGCAGCGAGCCCGTTGAGCCCCGGAGCCGCTCCCACGGCGGTGGCGCCGATGGGGTCGAATGCGTCCCACACGCCGATCGAGGGCATGGCCTTCAATTCAGTCGGCGCGCCGGTTTCATCCAGGGCTTGGGTGACGACCGTGAAGGTGCGATTGCCGCGGATTGGAAAGCTGAACCAGTCGCTCTGGCCGATCTGGCTCAGGCGTCCGGTCCAAAGACCGCCGGCGGGCATGGGCCGCGGGACGGCCTCGGTGCCGATGGCATCCTGATAGCCGCCCACGGCCGAGTCGGCCACCGTAATAGTAAGTGTCTGCGTGCTTCCCGCGGCCATGTTGGGGACGGAGATGGCCTGGAGGGTTCCGGAGGGCGCGACCTGGCCGTCTGCGTAGGGTCCGACCGAGTCAGTGAGGATGTAGAGAGGATTAATGGATTCAAATGTGACCTGATAGTTGGCTGTGGTCACGCCGGGAGGAAGCGGGATGCCGCTCAGGTCGAAATAGCCCTGCAAGGCGGGATCGTCCGAGCCCCATTGCGTGAAGAGCACGCCGTTTGAATCGGTAAAGCCGGTCACCGGGTTGCCGTGGTTGCCGCCAAAGTTAGCGCCGGAGACGAAGCTGACCGTGTATTGATAGAGAGGATTGCCGCTGGCGTCGAGCGGGCGGGCTACGACGTTCACGCCCTGCATGCCTGTGCCGGTGCGAAAAGTGACTGCGCCCTGGATGGAGACGGTGTTGGCGGCGGTGAGGACTTTTCCTGGGAAGCCGGCCAGGTTCTGCGCGGTGACGGGGTAGATGCGGTTGAGCGCGGCGATGTCGTCATAGCGAAGAACGCCGGGGTTGGGGATGCACTCGCCGCCGGTCTGCCCGCATACGCCACTCAGCGGCTGCATGACCGGCCAGCCCTGGGTGCCGCCGGTCTCGCTGTTCTGGAGCGCGCCGGGGTTCACCTGGGAGTAATCGAGTCCGAGCACGCGGCCGAAGGCGCGCTCGATCTCGTAGCTCATCATCTCCACAAGATTGGCGTTGGTGGCGCAGAGGCCGTTGAGCAGGATGACGGCGTGGGCGATGGTCGCGTCGGGGTTGAGGTTGTCCATCCATACGAAGACGCCGTTGTTCTGGCAACTGGTGGGCTGGCTGGCGGTCGAGCCGAAGATGGCGTCGATGACCGAGCCGTCGGCGTCGTAGATAACAGCAAGGGGATAGCTGGTGGCCATGGGTGTAACGTCGGAGGGCTGGGCAATCTGGCCGGCAGAATTGACGACGATGTCGGAACCGCTGACGTCTTCGTTCAGCGGCCCCGAGTCCGTGAGCCTGACTCCGGCCGTGGGAACGGCACTCCACAAAGCCGCGGCGGCATCCACCATGGCCGTGGCCTGCTGGTTGGTGACGGAAGCTGAAAGCGGGCCCTGATCGACGTAGTAGTTAAGTTGCCCGCCGGCCCAGTGCACAGGCTGGCCGAGAACGCCGGGATTGAAAAAGCTGACCCCGGCAATGTATTTGGGACCGCCGGCCCGGGCGGCTGCGGGAGCGAGGAGGGCCAGACCGAACAAAGCAATCGAAAGTCGGCAAAGCGAAGCAGAACCTTGGCGCAGGAAGACAGGGGCGAGCACGAGAACCCTCCAATGCAGAGGAATCGTGCATGTGAATCGCCTAAGAATTGCGACGGGGTTTAGAGGATTCTAAGAATTCTCATTAGAAAGCCCTAACTAATACTGCTCACTTAAGTGCTTTGATGGCCTTGCGGATGTCGATCGGGGGCAAGGGCTTGGGGTGGCGGGGCCGGAGCGGGAACTTGCTCATCTTGCGTTTGATCCCGCGGGGTTGCGCCGATTGCGGCTGGATACGACGCGTTCCTCAAGTATTTCGTCGAGAACCGCGCGATGAAATGCGTAACAGGTTCACGTACGGGCTAAAGCCCGTACCCTTCAAACTGACCCATTACCGGTTGTTCCCTGCTACTTCCCGATCACATCGATCGGCACCGTAATGGTCTTGGGCGGCAGGCATTGGGTTTGGTCGCAGGCCTGGTAGCGAAGTCTGGCTTCGACCAGGTGATTGCCGGGCGTGGCAACAATGCGCACCTGGATGGCGAATTCGCCGGTATAAACGCTGAGTTTGGTTTTGGGGTCAATCGGCAAAGACAGGTCGGCGCCGTCCGGGTAGGCGGCTCTTTCCAGCCGCACGCCCATGCCCTCGGGAATCGAGAATGTGGTGGGGATCAGATAGTCTTCCCTGGGCGTGTGGGAGTTGATGTGCAGGCCGGGCGCGACGCGAAAGTGCATGGTGACCGGGCTCGCCTGGCCGGAGACAACGGTGACCTGCTCGGGAAACAGATACTGGACGGCGTCGCCCTTGACGATGGGGCGGCTCTGCCCGAGGTTCTGGCTGTGAGCCAGCATGGTGGACAGGCCGATGGCCGCGACCGCCACAAAACCGATTTTCATACTCGCTTTGATCATTGCATCCTGTCCCTAAACAAACTCCCGGGATGTACTCCCCAGGTCTCAAAATGGAGGCATGGGGCGCCCATTCGATCTTCTGACCTGCTAATTCGCCAGCGCCTTTTTGATATTGTCCTCGATGTCGCTCTCCGAGGTCAGGCCCATCTGCGCGGCTACCACGGTTCCCTTGCGGTCCACAAAAAATGAGGTGGGCATGGCGTCCAGGCCGCCGTATTCCTGGCTGATGCTGTCGCCGTCGACCAGCATGGGATAAGGCACGTGCTCCTGCTCGACGAATTTGCCAATCGCGGCCTTGTCCTTGGCCCAGCCGGCCTTGTCGTCCTTCTTCAGGTCGTCGCCCTCGGTGGAGATGCCAATAATCTCAAAGCCCTCTCCCGCGTACTTGTTGCGCAGCTCGATCAGCCAGGGGGTCTCGATCTTGCAGGGAGCGCACCAGGTGGCCCAGAAGTTGATGAGCACGGCTTTGCCTTTGTAGTTCGCGAGCGAGACCTTTTTGCCGCTCAGGTCTTCGAGAGCAAAGGCAGGCGCGGGCTTGCCCTTGAGCGGTGAATCGTACAACGGCATGTCGCCCGAGGGACTGGGCACCAGCTCGCCCTTGGCGGCCGAGGCCAGCAACTTCTCGGCGGCCTGCCGGCGATACTCCCAGTTGGCCCAGCCCGCCCAGGCAAAGGCGGCCAGAATGAATAGAACGGCGAAAAGAACGAGCGCGTTGCGCTTCAAGGGAAATTGACCTCTACTCCTCTATTGTACGAGCATCGCCGCTCAGCGAAAACCTGGGTAGTGGTCAGTTTGAAAGCTCATTCCCTCAGGGGCTAATCGCGCTGTTCTAACGCTCGAATCGATGTACGGGCTGAAGTCCGTATCCTTCAAACCGCACCACAGCCGAAACCTGTCGTGCGGTGACGCGGCCTGTAAACTGTTACCATCAATGCCGATGAGCCAGCCCAACCCAAGCGATCGTGAAGCAGGTTCTGCCGGTACGGCAGCGCTCAGTCCGGCCTACCTGGTCCGCACCGAGGCGGCGGCGCTCGAAGCCCTGGCCACGCGCCTGGAAGGGCCGATGGCTGAGCCCTTTGCGCGCGCCGTCGAGCTGATCCTCTGCTGCAGCCAGGGAAATGGCCGAGTGGTGGTTACCGGCATGGGCAAGAGCGGCATCATTGCGCAGAAGATCGCGGCCACGCTCAGCTCGACGGGATCGCCGGCGCTGTTTCTGCATCCGGCCGAGGCGGTGCATGGCGACCTGGGCGTGCTGATGCCCGGCGACGTGGTGGTGGCGCTCTCGGTGAGCGGCGAGACGGAGGAGATTCTGCGCCTGCTGGCTACTCTCAAGCGCAAAGGCGACGCGCTGGTGAGCTTCTGCTGCAATCTGAACTCGACGCTGGCACAGGCCAGCGATGTGGCTCTCGATTGCAGCGTGGAGCGGGAGGCCTGCGGGCTGAATCTGGCGCCGACGGCTTCGACGACAACGATGCTGGCGCTGGGCGACGCGCTGGCGATTGCGGTGAGCTTGCGCAAGGGCTTCCGCGCCGAGGATTTTGCGGAACTGCACCCCGGCGGCAAGCTGGGCAAACGGCTGGCTAAGGTGCGCGACCTGATGCATACGGGCGACGAGGTGCCGGTGGTTGCGCCGGCGACGCCGATGACGGATGTGATCTACGAGATGTCGTCGAAGAAGCTGGGCATTACGACGGTGCAGGAAGCGGGACGGCTGCGCGGGGTGATCAGCGACGGCGATTTGCGCCGACTGCTGGAGCGCGAGGGCGGCGCGGCGCTCAGCAAAAATGCCGGCGAGGCGATGAATGCGCATCCCAAGACGATTCATGCGGAGGAGTTGGCGGCCAGGGCGCTGGCGATTCTCGAAGAGCGGAAGATTACTTCGCTGATTGTGGTGGGCGCCGATGAAAAGGTTGAAGGCGTGCTGCACCTGCACGATCTGTGGGGCGTGGAGCTTATTTAGAGGCAGGAATAGGGAATAAAAAAGGCGCTGGTTGAGGGGCATAGGATCCCAGGTCGCAAAATCGAGACCCCGGGCACCCGGCTCCCGTTCGCAGGGCGCGCCCGCGCTCGAATGAGCCGCTAAAAAACACTATCTAGGAACTGTGTTGCCGTTGTACGGTGGTACAGGGCGTCCTGCCCATTGCAAGATCAAAACCAACAGAGGTCGGAAAGGAGAGATATGAAGAAAGTGTATGCGGTTTGCGTATTGGCGTTAGCGTTCGTTATGGGTGCAGTGTTGTCGGCGCAGGTGCGCGACTGGCACGACCTGGACGAAGTTCACAAGCATGTCGTCGAGGCGATTCACGAGATGGAGCGCGCCCGCGGAGCCAACCACTACGATATGGAAGGCCATGGAGCAAAGGCCGAAGAACATCTGCGCGCCGCGGAGCGGGAGCTCGATCTCGCCGTGCAATCGGCCCGCAGACGCTAGTTCGACTTCCCTTTTGCAATTGGACCGGGCGGCCGTTGGTTCGGCTTCGGCCGTCTGGGCCGCATGGGGATTCTGGAGGAGCGGAGCTGATTTCGAAGCAGCGATCAGAAATGCTCGCAGGTTGAGGGTGGTGGTATCCCAGGTCTCAAAATCGAGACCTGGGGCATTCCTTCGCTCACCTGAACCCCACGAAGACGCAGAACACAAAGACGGCGAGGACGGCTCATCGGGCAGTCCAACTCCCCCCAACATTTAGAATGGAAACTGTTGTTATTTGCTCTGCGTCCCCCATAGCGGACGGGAAAGTTTGCGCACTTCTTCTATGCAACGCTGGTCGAAACTGTTTATTCCCACTCTTCGCGAGGCCCCGGCTGACGCCGAAGTGGCCAGCCATCGGTTTCTCGTCCGCGCCGGGTACATCCGGCAGCTGGGGGCGGGGATCTACAGCTACCTCTTCCTGGGGCAGCGGTCGCTGAACAAGATCATCGCCATCGTGCGCGAGGAGATGGACACCATCGGGCAGGAGTTTTATCTGCCCGCCATCCATCCCCGCGAGCTGTGGGAGCAGAGCGGGCGCTGGACGTCGATGGGCGACAACATGTTTCGGTTGAAGGACCGCAAGGGCGCGGACCTTTGCCTCGGCATGACGCATGAAGAGATCATGACGTCGATCGCGCGCAGCGAGTTGCGCAGCTACAAGCAGTTGCCGCAGATCTGGTACCAGATTCAGGCCAAGTTCCGCGATGAGCCGCGGCCGAAGTCGGGGCTGCTCAGGGTGCGCCAGTTCACGATGAAGGACAGCTACTCCTTCGACATCGACAAGGCCGGCCTGGATAAAAGTTTTGATCTGCACGATGGGGTTTACCGCAGGATTTTCACGCGCTGCGGGCTGAGGTTTGTGGCCGTCGAGGCGGATTCGGGATCGATGGGCGGATCGCAGTCGCAGGAGTTCATGGTCTACTCCGATGCGGGCGAGGACCTGATTGCAAGCTGCCCGTTGTGCGGCTACGCGGCGAATCTGGAGAAAGGCTCTTCGCGCCTGGATGCAATTGTGGAGATAGAGCCGACGGGAGACGGCACGCCGGAGCTGGTGTCGACGCCGGGTTGCGCGGCGATCTCCGATGTGGCGGAGTTCTTCAAGATTTCGCCGGCTTCCGACATCAAGTGCGTGGCGTATATGGCCCGCAAGATGGGCACAGGGGGCAAGCCGGACACTTGGCACGGCGTGGCGGCGTTTCTGCGCGGCGACCACCAGGTGAACGAGACCAAGCTGATGGGCGCTTTGGGCGCGGGCGAACTGCGCACCATGCAGACTGAAGAGCTGTCGAAGTTCTTTAACGGTCCGGCGGGATTTTTGGGGCCGGTTGGACTCAAGCCGGAGACGAAACCGCTTGAAGAGGGCCTGACGGTGGTGGTGGACAAATCACTTGAAGGCAGAAAGAATCTGGTTGCCGGGGCCAACCAGCTGGATTATCACCTGCGCAATGTTGTGCCGGGGCGCGATTTCGGATGGACGCTGACGGCCGATATCCGCAGCGTGAACGAGGGCGAGGGCTGCCCGGTCGATGCGTGCGCAGGAAAGCTCGTGGTCGGCAAGGCAGTCGAGGTGGGGCACATCTTCAAGCTGGGCTACAAATACTCCGAGAGCATGGGCGCGCGGGTACTGGACGTGAACGGCAAGGAAGTGACTCCGATCATGGGCAGCTACGGCATCGGCATCGAACGCATTCTCACCGCGGCCGTCGAGCAATCGAACGACCAGAACGGATTCTGGCTGCCGGCTTCGATTGCGCCTTTCACCGTGGTGGTGACGGTGACGAACATGGCGGATGCGGCGCTGAAGGAGACCGGCGAGAAACTGGCCGCGGAGCTTGAAGCCGCGGGACTGGACGTGCTGCTGGATGACAGGGATGAGCGCGCCGGCGTCAAATTCAAGGATGCGGACCTGGTAGGCATTCCTTACCGCATCAACGTGGGCAAGAAGGCCGCCGGCGGCCAGGTCGAATTGGTGACGCGGGCTACGGCAAGCAGCGTGGACGTGGGGTTAGGTGAAGCGGTGGCGCTGGTGAAGGAGCGCGTGGAGGAAGACGCGCTGTTGACGGCGGTGGGAGAGTAGAGCAGCTTCTAGCTATTAGCTTTTAGCTTTTAGCTTTTTCCTTGCTTGAACATGGAGCTTTGGTTTCCGATGACGCTTCGTTCCAGCGAGCAAGAGCTAGGAGCTAGAAGCTTCGTTAAAGGAGTAGCGATGGCGTTGAAGATCAGGCTGAGAATGCCCCGGGGACCGCATCCCGTAGCAAAGCTTGTGCTGCGCATCGCGCTGGTGACGATTGCAGTTTGCGCGCTGGTGGTTATTGCCGTCACCGGCTTTTACTACTTCGATTATCAGGGCATTGTAGACGCGCGCCTGAAAGAGCCCCTGTTTGCCAACACCGCCAAGATCTATGCCGCGCCGCGCGAAGTCCGTCCGGGGCAAAAACTTTCAGTCCACCTGATCGCCGATGAACTTCGCCAGGGTGGCTATTCCGCCGACGGCGCCTCGCAGACCTCGCAAATGGGGACTTTCAGCGAGGGCGTGCAGGCGATCACCATGCGTCCCGGCCCGGAATCCTACCACGCAGAGGACCCCGCGACCATTCACATCAACGCCGGCGTAGTGGAGTCGATCAGCGACGATCGCGGGCAGCCGCTGTCAAGCTACGAGCTGGAGCCGCTGCTGATTACCGGGTTGAGCGAGGACGCCAACCGCACCAAGCGCCGCCTGATTACTTACGACGAGATTCCGCAGAACCTGGTGCAGGCGGTGGTGGCCATCGAGGACCGCCGCTTCTTTGAGCACGGGGGCGTGGACTACATCCGCATCCTGGGCGCGCTGCGCAACGACCTGACGCCGGGGCATCGATTTGTGGAAGGCGGCTCGACGCTGACCATGCAACTGGCGCGCGGCTTCTTCCTGACTCCCGAGCGGCAGATCAAGCGCAAGCTCATCGAGATCCTCATCACCTTCCAGCTTGAACACCGATTCACGAAGAAGCAAATCTTCGAGATGTACGCCAACCAGGTTCCGATGGGACAGCTGGGCAGTTTTGCCATCAATGGCTTCGGCGAGGCGTCAGAGGCCTACTTCGGCAAGGACATGCGCCAGCTCAGCCTGTCGGAAAGCGCGTTGCTGGCGGGCATCATCCAAAGCCCCAGCCGGCTGAATCCCTTCCGCCATCCCGACCGGGCGATGGAGCGCCGCGCCATGGTGCTGGATGCGATGGTGGAGACCGGCGCAATTACCAAGGACCAGGCCGAGCGCGCCAAAGCCGAACCGCTGCACCTGGCGCAGGCCAGCGTGGACGAAGGCGAAGCGCCCTACTTTGTGGATCTGGTGCGCGACCAGTTGGTACAAAAACTTGGCGATCGCGAATTCAACCGCGAAGGGCTGCGCATTTACACCTCGCTCGATCCGGACCTGCAGCGCGCGGCCACCGTAGCAGTCAACTCCACCATCCACGTGGTGGACGAGCAGGTGGACAAGCTGTACGCGCGCCGCAAGAAACTGGGGCAGAGCTACATCTATCCGCAGGTGGCGCTGGTGGCGCTCAATCCGCACACCGGCCAGGTGCTGGCGCTGGTGGGCGGGCGCAGCTACGGCGCCTCGCAGTTGAACCACGCGGTGGCCAGCCGGCCCACCGGCTCCATCTTCAAACCGTTTGTCTACGCCGCGGCCTTTCAGACCGCAGCGGAAGGCACCATGCTGCCGGGGCAGAGCAAGCTGTTCTCGCCGGTCACGATGCTGAGCGATGAGCAAACCACCTACGACCTGGGCAGCGGCCAGGAGTACACGCCGCACAACTACGAAGGCGTGTATCACGAACAGGTGACGGCGCGCTACGCTCTGCAGCAATCGCTGAACAACGCCACCATCGGACTGGCCGGCATGGTGGGATTCGACCAGGTGGCCGCCCTGGCTCGCGATGCAGGCATCAAGAACGCGCGCGGAACTCCGTCGGTGGCAATCGGCTCGTATGACGCCACGCCGCTGGATATGGCCGGAGCGTACACAGTTTTCGCGAATAACGGGGTTCACCTGGATCCATGGATGCTGGCCAGCGTGCGCACGCCCACCGGAGACATCATCACCGACTACACGCCCGCCTCAAGACAGGTGTTGGACGCGCGTGTGGCTTATCTCACCACCAACATGATGGAGAACGTAATCAACCACGGCACGGGCGCCGGAGTGCGCGCGCTGGGCTTCACGGCGCCGGCCGCGGGCAAGACGGGCACCAGCCACGATGCCTGGTTCGCCGGATTTACCAGCAACCTGCTGTGCATTGTATGGGTGGGCAACGACGACTATTCCAATTTGAATCTTGAAGGCGCACACGCCGCCGCGCCCATCTGGGCCGCGTTCATGAAGAAGGCCGTGCTGCTGCCGCAATACTCCGACACCAACGAGTTTTCGGCGCCGGACGGCGTCGAGATCGTGAAGATCGACAAGGTGAGCAACCTGCTGAGCGACGATACCTGCCCGGACAGCTTCGACGCCGCCTTTCTCGCCGGGACAGCGCCCACGGTTCCCTGCGACCACCCCGGCGACCACCGCAACATCCTGCAAAGGATCTTTGGGCTGGGGAAGAGCGGGAACTGATTCATCGATTCCCAGGTCTCAAAGTCGAGACCTGGGGCACCCGGTTTGGTGGTTGGGTCAGCAAAAAGCAGAATCAGATAGCGGGCAATTCATCCATCGACATCGGAGCCGTCGGGCATGGGCTGGCAGCGCCGGCACCAGAAGGTTACGCGCGCGTCCGGACCCTGGATGCGGCGGCAAATCGGCTCTCCGCAGCGGCGGCAGGGCTCGCCGTTGCGGCCATAGACCCACAGGCTGGCGCTGGGATCCGACTCATGCGTGGTGCGGCGTTTGCGGCCGCCATAGGTCACGATGGCGTCGCCGGAATTCTCCAGAACATTGGCGGCGAGAAGTTTTTGCGCGGCAGCAATCAAGGAATGCAACTGCTCCGAACTGAGCGCGGAGACCTTGCAAAACGGATGAATGCCGGCCACGAAACAAATCTCCGATTTGAAGACGTTGCCCACGCCGGCCAGCACTTCCTGGTGCAGCAGCACATCGGCGATCTCTTCGTTGCCGTGCGCCTGCACGCGGCGCACTGCTTCGGCGGCATTGAACGCGGGGTTGAGGAGATCTGTTTCAAGGCGGGGAATTCTCGGGTCGCGAGCCAGCGACTTCGCGGTGTGCATCTCGGCTACCGGCACACGAAAGCCGACCGCGATGTAGTCACTGTTTTCAATGACGATGCGCATGTTGGCGCGCGGCTGCTGCCAGCGCTCGCCGTGCCGGTAGATGTGCCAACTGCCGCTCATGAGCATATGAGTAGCAAGCGTCGCGCTGCCGGAGAAGTGAATGAGGAGCCATTTGCCGCGCGCTTCCACGCGTTCGACAAGCTGGCCGGCAAGGGGGGTATTGTCGTTGAAACGCGTGAGCAGCGGATAGGTGGAACGGAAGACCGTGACCGGCTTGCCGCCGAGTGCGCGGCCCAGTGCGCGTGCGGTGCGGAAGATGGTGTCGCCCTCGGGCATGGCCTGCAGCAACTCCTCTGAGAATCTGTCCCTCAGGGGCTAAAGCCCCGGTTTATTTCAAGCGCTAACGTACGGGCTGAAGCCCGTACCCTTCATTTGGCGCAAGGTCGCCTTCATTTGGCGCAAGGACACCTCCATTTGGCGCAAGGCCACCTTCATTTGGCGTAAGGTCATTGGAAAGGCTCTGAAACCGATTGGTGTTGAGCGACAGGCAAGGGGATGCGGCGCAGGTGCATGCCCAGCGGACCGGGATGAAAGCCGGCGTCCATGAGGAAGCGCGCCATGGGATGCGCGGCTACCGGTTGGCCGTTGATGGTGGTGATGAGCACGCCCTGATGGCTATTGGCTCGCATCCGTTCCTGACCACGGGAGCAGAGAAAATGGGCGAGGCCCGAGGCGGTCTGCGAGCGCTCAGGCTCCTCGGCGGGCAGAAAGACGAGGATGTTGGGATTGCCGCGGCGAAGCCACGCGACAAGCTGGCCGTTGCGCAAAATCACTTCAGCATAGGCGGCGCGAGTGAGGATGCGAGGCGCGGATTCAGAATCTTCTTCGGCGACGGGCAGATCGGGCCAGCGCAGGACCGAGCCGTAGGGATTGGCAGGGTCGGCGGCTGCCAACTGCACAAACTCCGGCTTCTCCTCAGGCGGCGCGGTGCGCAACTGGCGCAGCAGGTCGACGGCCGCAGGAAGCGCAAACTGCGTGGCGCCAAGTCCGGCGACAAAGTAGCCGCGGCGAATGCGGCCGCTTTCTTCGAGAGCTTTGAGCACGTCGTAGACGGCGCTGAAGCCGCCGGGAACATTCTCCGCGGCGACCGCTTCGCGCAGCAGGACGCCGTAGCGGTTGAGCAGTTGCAGGGCGAGCGCGTGACTGCGCTCCGTGCCGGTAGGTTTTGGAGTTGCCTCTTGGCCGAATTGAAGCGGCAGCAGCGACCAGCGGCCCTGCGCGGTGGGCGGCGTGGTGCGGCGGGAACGAAACACTACTCCGGTTTGCAGGCGACGCGGCGTGCGCGCACTTTCCGGCCGGGCGATGTAGGCGCGCACGGCATGGAGCGAGTCGTTGGTGATGAGGCCGCGCCAGACCAGGCTCCACAAAGCCTCGATGGTCTCGCCGGGATAGCCTCCGCCGGCAGCCTGGTGCAGTGGATCGAAGAAGCTGGCTCCGGTGGATTCGAGAACGGCAAGAAGCTTCGCTTCACGCTCGGTGAGCGGTTCGGCCAGCGGCCGATGCTGCGCGAGCAGGGGCAGCTTGTCGGCGAGAAACAACGCAATGCGGCCGTCGCGTTCGCCGATGGGTTCAACTCCGGCCCAGGAGACTTCGCCGGCGGCAATGAGCGTGTCGAGACCGGCGGGCGCGTAATCGGCGATGCGCGCGGGGAGGATTGACGATTCCAGCAGCGATGCGGGCAGAGGCGCGCCCTGCAGGCTCTCGATGGCGTCGAGAAGCGCGTCGAGATTGGCGTGGCCCGAGCGGCGCGGCGTGAGCAGGCCCTGCCAGTGGGTGAGGAAACGGGCCAGCGTGTGCTGCTCGACCGGCTCGACTTCGCGGCGCAGTTTGGCCAGCGATTTGCGGCGAATCTGGCGCAGGATTTCCGCGTCGCACCATTCGCGATGAAGTCCGCCGGGACGGAAACCGCCTTCCAGGATGCGGCCCTCGGCGGCAAGCTGGCGCAGTGCATTTTCGACGGCGGCAGCGTCCAGCGCAAAGCGGTCCGCGGCCTCGCGGAGGGTGAACGGGCCGTGTGTACGGGCGTAGCGGCGGATGAGTTCGAGGACGGGATGCGCCACCGGCTCGATCAGCGCCGCGGCCAGGCCGGGCGGAAGCGGAATTCCCAGGCCATCGCGGTAGCGGGCAGCATCTTCGGCGGCAACCAGGCGGCGCTCGCCGGCAATGCGAAGCTCAAGCAACCGGCGCGAACGGACGAGGCGGTCTACATTCGCGAGCAGATCCGGGGAAACCACGCGCCGGACCAGTTCTTCGCGGGAGAGATCGCCGAGGCGCAGGCAGAGATCGTGGATTCCGTCGGCGGAGCGGGCGCGATAATTCTCCGCGAGGCACTGGGCCGCCTCTTCCACGTCGGCGATGGCATCGGCGTCGAGCAGTTCGCGCAGGTCGGCCTCGCCGAGCAGCTCGCGCAACTGATCCTGATCGATGGTGAGGGCCTGGGCGCGGCGTTCGGCCAGCGGCGCATCACCGTCGTAAAGAAAATTGGCCACGTAGCTGAACAGCAGCGATGCGGCAAAGGGCGAAGGCTTGCGCGTTTCCACCACATGAACGCGCAACTGCCGCTGCTCGATGGCGCGCAGAGTTTCAATCAGCGCGGGCATGTCAAAGACATCGCGCAGACATTCGCGATAGGCTTCGAGCAGCAGCGGAAACGAGGGATAACGCGAAGCCACGCTGAGCAGATCGTAAGAACGCTTGCGCAACTGCCAGAGTGGCGAGCGGGCATCGGCGCGGCGGCGGGGCAGCAGGAGCGCGCGGCCGGCGGCCTCGCGAAAACGGCCGGCGAAGAGAGCTGTCGAACCCAACTGGCGCAGGACGAGCTGCATGGCCTCGGCCGATTCGACCAGGAACCAGTCGGGATCGGGCGGTTCGTCGGTGTCGGGAAAGCGCAGGACGAAGCCATCGTCGCCCCACAGGGTTTCGACTTCAGGGCCGCCGGCGGCGCGAATGCGCGCGCTCACCGCCATGGCCCAGGGAATGTGGATGCGGCTGCCGAAGGGGGTGAGGACGCAGACCCGCCAGTCGCCCAGCTCGTCGCGGCAACGCTCGATGACGACAGTGCGATCGTCGGGCACTGCATCTGTGGCGGCCTCTTGATCGGCGAGGAACTGGAGCAGATTCTCTGCTGCGCCGGGATCGAGATCGTGTTCGGTAACCAGGCGGGTAAGGGCCGCGGGCTTGGGCAGGGCGCGAAGTTCGCGGACCAGCGCACCGATGCGGCGGCCGAACTCGAGCGGGCGGCCTGGGCCGTCGCCCTTCCAGAAGGGCATCTTGCCGGGCTCGCCGGGAGCGGGAGTCACGAGCACGCGGTCGTGCGTGATTTCGACGATGCGCCAGGTGGATGCGCCGAGAATGAAGGTTTCGTTGGTGTGAGACTCGAAGACCATCTCTTCGTCGAGCTCGCCGACCCGGACGGCCTTGCCTTCGCTGTAAGCGAGGAAGACGCCGTAGAGGCCGCGGTCGGGAATGGTGCCGGCGTTGAGGATGGCGAGACGTGCGGCGCCGTCGCGGGCGGTCACGACGTTGCGGACGCGATCCCAGGTGAGCCGGGGACGGAGTTCGGCGAATTCGTCGGAGGGGTAACGGCCGCTGAGCAGATCGAGTACGCCCTCGAAGGCCGAGCGGGTGAGAGCGCCGAAGGGAGCGGCGCGGCGGACGAGATCGAAGAGGAAGTCAACGCTGACTTCGGGCTTTGGAGATTCAGGGGCCAACTCCTGGTGAACCGGGCTGGTGTGCTGCGCGGATTCCCAGGTTTCAAAAGCGAGACCTGGGGCACGCGGATTCTTTGCACGCGGTTTTCTTGCGTCCAGCGTTTTTGACTGGGTGGGCTTTGGGGCGTTGGGCGGGTGGGCGACGATGGCCACCAACTGCTGGGCGAGAACGTCGAGCGGGTTGCGCGGAAAGCGGGTGGACTCGATGTGGCCTTCGTGCATGGCGCGGGTAACCGCGGCGCAGGCGACCAGATCGGCGCGGTACTTGGGAAAGAGAATCCCCTCGCTGACGGCATCCACATGGTGGCCGGCGCGGCCAATGCGCTGCATGCCGCTGGCCACCGAGGGCGGAGCTTCAATCTGGATGACAAGATCGACCGCGCCCATGTCGATGCCCAGTTCGAGCGTGGATGTGGCGCAGAGGGCGCGAATCTGGCCGGCCTTCAACTGCTCCTCGATGATGGAGCGCTGGGCGGCGGCGAGGGAGCCGTGATGGGCGCGGGCGATGGGCTCGCCGGCCAGCTCGTTGAGCGCGCCGGCCAACCGCTCGGCCACCTGGCGGCTGTTGACAAAGAGGATGGTGGAGTTGCGCTCGCGGATGATTTCTAGCAGGCGGGGATGAATCGCATTCCAGATCGAGACGCGGCGGGGCATCTGCGAGGCGGGGCCCGAGGGAATCTCTTCCTGCTCGCCGAGGTGGGCCATGTCTTCGACGGGAACCTCGATGCGGAGCTTGAGCTGCTTGGGAGCGCTGGCGTTGACGATGGTGACGGGACGGTAGCGGAGGGGTTGGGCGTCGAGGGCGTCGGAGGACCAGGAGAGTTCGAAGGGAGCCTCGTGGTTTTCCACCGTTGCACTCGAAGGAAGGCGCGTGGATGAGGTGCCCGGCTGATGGAGCTTTGTGCTTTCCCAGGTCTCAGAATCGAGACCTGGGGCACCCGGCATTTCCCGAAGAGCCGGGACGGCCGCTTTTGCTGACTCGGGCAATTCGACGCCGCCGAGGAAGCGGGCTACTTCTTCGAGCGGGCGCTGCGTGGCGGAGAGGCCGATGCGCTGGATGGGGCGTTTGGTCAGCGCTTGCAGGCGCTCGAGCGAGAGCGCGAGGTGAGCGCCGCGCTTGGTGGGAATGAGGGCATGAATCTCGTCGACGATGACCGTGTCGACGGTGCGCAGAGCCTCGGCGGCCTGCGAGGTGAGCAGCAGGTAGAACGACTCGGGCGTGGTGATGAGAATCTCGGCGGGATGGCGGGCAAAGCGCGCGCGCTCCCGCTGCGGTGTGTCGCCGGTGCGAACGCTGATGGCAGGTTCGCGGAAGGCAACGCCCATGCGGCGGGCCATGTTTGCCATGCCGGCCAGAGGCGAGCGCAGATTGCGCTCCACGTCGACGGCGAGAGCTTTGAGGGGCGAAACGTAGACGATGCGGCAGCCTTGCTTCCGGTCCGCTGGAAGCGGATGGAGCATGAGGCGATCCAGGCACCAGAGGAAGGCGGCGAGAGTCTTGCCGGTGCCGGTGGGGGCCAGGATGAGCGCATTCTCCCCGCGCGCAATCACCGGCCAGCCCATCCGCTGCGGGGCGGTGGGGGCGTCAAAGACGGCGCGAAACCAGGCTGCCGTGACCGGATGGAAGCAGGCAAACGGATCGGAGTTCGGGTCCGGGTTGGGCCGGTCGCTGGACATGCTCCTTTGAGAATAGCGCATGGCGAAGAAGAAGCGAAAGACAGAGATCAGAGATCAGAGGTCAGAGATCAGGAAACAGAGATCAGGAGTCAGTTGTGAGCATGGGCTCGTCGATTTATCCCTGGTAAAGTTGAAAACATTTCAAATCGTGCATCCGGTTTCGTGGTTTCCCGTCCATACTCAAGATAAAGCAGGCCCATCGCTTACCATGATCCTTGCTGGAGCGCCCATGCGAGACCATCTGGCTACACTCCTTGACGACTTCCGCCGTTTCGGCCGGGAGGTTGCAGTGGTTCGCTACCAGGGAAACCGGCGGCGGGTGACAACCTACGGGGAGCTGGCGCGGTTGGTAGGGCGGTTTGCGGCGCTGCTGGCACAACGGGGGATCGGGCAGGGCGACCGGGTGCTGGTGTGGGGACAGAACAGCGCGGAGTGGATCGCGGCCTTCCATGGATGCATGCTGCGCGGCGTGCTGGCCGTTCCGCTGGACGCGATCGGGACGGTGGAGTTTGCGACGCGGGTAGCGGCCGACGTGACAGCCGAAGCTGGCCGTGGGCGATGCGGTGCTGCTTGCTCACTTGTCTGCGGATGTGCCGCAACTCTGTTTTGAAGACTGGCTCCTGGCGTTACCTGGCGAAGAAGCAGGGCCGGTGGAGGGGCTCTCCGCGGAGACGCCGCTCGAGATCCTGTTTACCTCCGGAACAACGGGCGATCCTAAAGGGATTGTGCTGACGCACGGCAACGTGCTGGCCAGCATGGGGCCGATCGAAGAGGGCGCAAAGCCCTACATGCGCTGGGAGCGGTTGATTCATCCACTGCGGATTCTGCACACGCTGCCGCTGAGCCACGTCTTCGGGCAGACGATGGGGCTTTGGGTTCCACCGATCTTCATTGCCGAGATGCACTTCGAAGAGCGCCTGGTGGCGCCGAGGCTCATTGAGACGATTCGCCGCGAGCGCATCTCCGTACTGGCCGCCGTGCCGCGCGTTCATGCGCTGCTGAAGACGCACCTGGAGCTTACCTACCCCGGGCTTGCAGAGAAGGTTGCCGATCCGCAAGCACATCGGGGGACTGCGGCGCTGGTGGCGCTTCCGCAAGATTCATCGCGCCTTCGGGCTGAAGTTCTGGGCCCTGATCTCGGGCGGCGGAGCGTTGCCGGGACCGCTGGAGCAGTTCTGGAACGCGCTGGGATTCGTGCTGATCCAGGGTTACGGGATGACGGAAACCACGGCGCTGATTACGCTGAACCATCCGTTCCATGTGGCCGAGGGAACCATTGGAAAACCTCTATCCGGGCGCGAGGTGAAGCTGGGGCCGGATGGCGAGGTGCTGGTGCGGGGCGCGGCCATCTCCGAAGCAACGTGGTCGGACGGGGCACTGCATCGGCGCAAGGAAGAGTGGCTGGCTACCGGCGACCTGGCGGAGAAGGAACCCTCCGGAGAGTTGCGCTTTCTGGGCCGCAAGAGCGAAGTGATTGTGACCGCGGCGGGAGTGAATATTCACCCCGAGGATCTGGAAGCGGCGATTGAGGAGCAGCCGGGCATAGCGGCTTGCGCGGTGGTGGGGATGGAGACGGCGGAGGGTCCGGAGCCATGCGCGGTGCTGGCCTGCCGGGGGACGGGCGACCTGGCCGCGGCGGCCATCGAGGGCGCCAATGCGCGGCTGGCGGAGTTTCAGCGGCTGCGGCACTGGGTGCTGTGGCCGGAGCCGGACCTGCCGCGAACTTCGAGCGGCAAGGTGCGGCGCAAGGCGGTGGCGGAGTGGCTCAAGAAAATCCAGTCGGCGGCAGCGACGGCGGACAACGGCACGGCAAAGCACCACGGCAATGGCGCGTTGACACCGTCGCAGGACTGGCTGCTGGCGCTGATTGCGCAAATCACCGGCGAGGACCACCCCGGCGTGGGCGATGAGCTGCACCTGACCGAGGACCTGCATCTCGACAGCCTGGGGCGCGTGCAGTTGGCCGCGGCCATCGAGGATCGGCTGGGGATTGTCTCAGAAGACGGGATGCTGGACCGGGTGGAGACGCTGGGCGAGCTGCGGCGGCTGGTGGCGGGCGAGGAGAATGGAGAACCGGCTTCTTCTTCTTCGGCACCTGAAACGGAAGAAAAGCGCAAGGACGGGGCAAGGGGCGAATCGGCCCAGTCTCCCACCCTTTCCGCAAGAAGCCGCGGAGAGGATGGGGCACCCAGCGAAGAAGCGGAGGCCGAGCCTGCGCGGGCGCGGTATATCTACCCGCTCTGGCCCTGGCTAAGGCCGTTCCAATGGGTGCGCGTGGCGTTTATTGAGGCGGTGATGCGGCCGCTGGTGTGGCTGCTGGCCAATCCGCGGGTGGTGGCGCCCGGCACGATCAGAATGGAAGCGCTAAAGACCGACGCGCCTATGCTGATCATCGCCAATCACGTGACCACATTCGACGGACCGCTGGTTGAATATGCGCTGCCGGGGGCGATACGGCGGCGGATTGCAATAGCGATGTCGGGCGAGATGCTGAGGGACTATCGGCGCTTCCTCAATCCTGAGCCTCTCCATCCCAGTGGACGGTTTTTCCTGCCTGGGCCGCTATTTTATTTCCTCCTGACGGCGCTCTTTAACGTGTTTCCGCTGCCGAGGCGGCGCGATTTTCAGCCCAGCTTCGCCCATGCCGGCCGGGCGATGGATCGCGGTTTCAACGTGATGGTGTTTCCCGAGGGGACGCGATCGGCGGAGGGCAAGCTGGCGCAGTTCCGTCCCGGGATCGGGCTGCTGGCCAAGCAGTGCGGAGCGATGGTGCTTCCGGTCGCCATTCGCGGGCTGGGCGAACTGAAGACGGGACAGCGGCGCTGGTTCCGCTCCGGCACCATCGAGGTGGTGGTGGGAGAGCCGCTGCGGCTTTCGCCCGCGGAGAGCGAGGCCGCCATCACGACGCGGCTGCACGACGAAGTGGAACGGCTGATGGAAGGCAGGTTCTAGCTTCTAGCTTCTAGCTTTCACTTTTGTCTTTTGGATGCCGGGCGCCGGCAACTCGGTGCTCATATTCTTCTTCTCGATATTTCTGGAGCGGGTGAAAGATCAGGAACGCCGAAGAACAAAGGGATCATAGCTAGCGGCCAGAAGCTGTCTTGCTAACTCGGAAGCCGCGGTCTGAAGTAGCAGGTGCCTCCGGCGAGGACGGAGGTCCAGATCGATGGATCGGCGGGCTGTTCGCTGGAGCCGAGGAAAAGGATGCCGTCGGGTGCGAGCAGGCGGTGAATGCCGGCCAGCAGGGTCTTGCGGGTCTCCTGGGAGAAGTAGAGCATGACGTTGCGCAGGAAGATGACGTCGAAGCGGTCACTGGAGCGGTTGAAGGGCAGAGTGGGCGCGCAGAGGTTGGCCTGGCGGAAGTTGCAGAGCTTGCGGACTTCGGGCTTGACGATCCAGTCCTCGCCCACGTGGTCGAAGTAGCGGACCACGAAGCGGGCGGGAAGGCCGCGGTTGATCTCGATGCGGTGGTAGCGGCCGACCTGGGCGCGCTCGACGACCTCGGCGCAGAGGTCGGTGCCCTCGATGCGGAGATCCCAACCGACGAGCATGGGGAAATGCTCACGCATCAGCATGGCCAGGCTGTAGGCCTCCTGGCCGGTGGAGCAGGCGGCGCTCCAGAAGCGCAGGCCGCGCGCGTGGCGGCGGGCCTCGATCAATTTCGGCAGCAGTTCGGCTGCGCAGCAGCTCGAAGGGGCGGGTGTCGCGAAAGAAGCTGGTTTCGTTGATGGTCATGGCCTCGGCGATGGCGCGCTCGAGCGCCGGGTCTCTTCTGATGCGCAGGTGGCGGACGAGTTCGTCCACGCGGCTCATGCCCTGGTTGCGCAGCAGCTTGGTGAGGCGCGTCTCGAAGAGGTAGTCGCGCGACGGGTCGAGCACGTTCTGCGAGAGGCCGAAGACGAGTTGGCGAAGATAGCCGTAATCGGCGCTGGTGGCCCCTTCCATCGTGGGTTGCTCCATCACGACACCGCCTGGCGAGAGAGGTCTCGGGGAGTTTGGCGGGTTTCGCCGCGGGCGCGGCCGGCGATGCGGAGGATTTCAGCAGCGATGGCGTCGAGGGGGAGCACTTTGTGGGCCAGACCTGCGCCGGCGACCGCGCCGGGCATTCCCCACACCGTGCTGGTGGCCTCGTCCTGGGCCAGCACGCTGCCGCCCTGCTCGCGAATGATGCGGCAGCCGAGCAGGCCGTCCGAGCCCATGCCGGTGAGCACCACGGCCAGAACGCCGGAGCCGTAGACCCTGGCCACGGAGCGAAACAGCACGTCGACGGCGGGGCGGCAGTGATTCTCAAGCGGGCCCTGGTTGAGGTGCAGGGTGGGCGGCGCGCCGGGAAGCGAGGCAGCCAGGGCTTCGAGGTGCCAGTTGCCGCGCGCGATGTAGATGGTTCCCGGCGCGCACCGGATCGCCTTCAGAAGCCTCGCGCGACGCGCAGGTTGCAGCGGCTGTTGAGGCGCTCGGCAAACAGCCGGGTAAACAACTCCGGCATGTGCTGCACGATGAGAACCGGGCAGCGGGAAGTTGGCGGGCAGCGCGGGGAGCAGAACATCGAGGGCAGCGGGGCCGCCGGTGGAGACGCCGATGGCGACTACCGTCGGGATCGAGCTGATGGATTGCGGCTTGGGTGGCTGGACAGTGGGAAGAGTCAGAGGCAATGTGGCGGGCACTGGGGGTGGCTGAATCAGGGGCGCGCGCGCTACGCCGAAAGAGACCGGCTTCGGCCGCAAGGGCGACAGACCGGGGTACTGGGCAGGAGATGGACTGAGCGATGGATTGGTGAGGGCGTGAATTTTGGGAATCAGTTCCTTGCCCAGCGTGCGCAAAGCGGCCTCGCGGCTGGATTGGCCGGCCGGCTTGGCTACGTAATCTGAAGCGCCGCCGGCCAGGGCTTCAATGGTGACCGTGGCGCCGCGCTGGGTGAGCGAACTGCACATGATCACCGGCATCCTGTGTCCCCGTCTCCGCAACTCTCTCAGGGTGACCAGTCCGTCCATCACCGGCATCTCCACGTCGAGCAGAATCAGGTCGGGGCGATTCAGTTCCAGGGCGGTCAAGGCCGAGGCGCCGTCGGCGGCGGTTCCGGCAACTTCAAGGCCGGCATCGGAGCAGACGACGGAGCGCAGCAGGCTGCGCATCACAGCCGAGTCATCCACGATCAGAATGCGGGTGCGGCGAGTGGGAGCCATCGCTCAGGCCTCGACCAGACCGAGCATGGCGAGTTTCTCGTTGAGGGCCTCGTCGTCGAAGGGCTTCATCAGGTATTCGTCGGCGCCGGCCTCAAGGGCGCGCAGGATGAAGTCGTTCTCGGCCTCGGTGGTCACCATCATCACCTTGATGCCGTCGAAGCCCTCGGCGCGCAGTTCCTTGAGCATCTCCAGGCCGTTCATCACCGGCATGTTCCAGTCCAGCAGCGCCAGGTCGAAGGTGAGCCCGCCGTGCAGCCGGTCCATGCCGGCCTGCCCATCGCCCGCCTCCTCGCACTCGATTCCCTTTTCTTCGAGCAGGCCGCGCAGATAGCCCCTCACGAAGCGGGAATCGTCGACAATGAGTGCTCGCATAGTTACCTCCGTAAAACTTTGCTCCTAGCTTTTAGCTTTTAGCTTTCAGCTCAAAGCGCCTCTCAAGCCTCAACGTTTCTCAACTGCCCTCAACTGTCCGAAAAATGCAAAGCCAGAAGCTAGAAGCTAAGAGCTGGACGCTAGGCTGCCTGTGCCTGACTCAGGCGCATCGGGTCGAGCCGCTCGGGATCCAGCATGACCAGCAGCTTGTCCTTGAGCTTGTAGGCGCCGGCGAACAAGGCCTTCCGGCGCTGGTCGAGAATCGACGGATTGGGTTCGTAGTCGGCCGAGGAGACGGTGAGCACCTCGCCCACCGCGTCCACCAGCAGGCCGAAGCATCCGCCGGCGGCCTCCAGCACCAGAATGTCCTGCGCGCCATCCCTGGGAGGCAGGCCCAGCAAGTGGCGCAGGCTCACGGTGGTGAGCACGTCGCCGCGGTAGTGGACCAGCCCGCCCACGTAAAGCGGGGCAAGCGGAACCGGCTGCGGACGGGCCGAGCCCACGATCTCAAGAATGTGGGTGATGGGCACGCCGAACCATGTCTCGGCCAGGCGCACCGAGCAGACCTCGACCAGCGCCGACGCCTTTTCGTTTTTGTGTACAACGGTTGCCGTGCTCATGCCACTGTCTCCGCTATCGATTCCATTCCTCGGATGCGATTTCATCTGCGGGCAGCGGCGGCACGCCGCCCAGGTCGACCACGCCGGTGACGCGATCCTTGAGCAGCGTGACGCCGCCGGTGCGCTGGCTGGTGCCGGCTTCGAACAGGCTCGCCGCCGGAGGCCACATCGAGCACGTGCGAAACCGCGATGCCCACATGGCGATTGCCCTCGCGGCAGACCACCACGATGATCTGGGCTTCATGGCCGCTCCGGGTGTCCGGATTGGCCTCGGCCGCGGCCAGCACACCGCCCGAATCCTCGACCGGCAGCAACTGGCCTTCGAAGTTGAGCACCGGCCGGTAGCCGATGTACTCGATGCGCGAGAGCGGAATCTGCTCGATGCGCAGCACGTCGGCCAGCGGCACCGCGGCCCGGCGCCCCGCAGCCTCGACCAGCAGGTACTCGATGCCCTTGGCGGCGTTCGCTTCCTCTTCTTCCCCGGCGGCGCGCGCGCCATCCTCTTCAGCGGTCATGGCCACCCCAGCCTTCACGGCGATGGCTCCGGGATCGAGAATCAGGGCCAGATCGGCATTGCCCAGCACGGTTGCGCCGGAGAACAGGCCGATGTCCTTGAGCACCGCGGAGAGCGGCTTGACGACGATCTCTTCGGGATCGGCGAGCCCGTCCACGACCAGGCCGAAGCGGCGGCCGTCGGCGTCGAGCACGGCGATGAAGTTGTCGCGCTCCGAAGCCGCTTTGTGCTCCCCGCCGGGCATCAGCATGCGGTCAAGAAAGACCAGCGGCAGCAGCTTGCCGCGCAGCCGGTAGAGCGGCGCGCCTTCCATCCATTCGATGGCCGTGGCGGCCTGCTCGGGGGGAATGTGCACCAGCTCGGAGAGCGCGCCCTGGGGCAGCGCGAAACTCTGGTTGATGCTGCGCACGATGAGGGCGGGAATAATGGCCAGGGTAAGCGGAATGCGCAGGCGCAGCGTGGTTCCCTTGCCGGCGCGCGAGTCGATCTCGACCTTGCCGCCGATCTTTTCCACGTTGGTGCGGACCACGTCCATGCCCACGCCGCGCCCGCTGACGTTGGTGACCGCGGCGGCGGTGGAGAAGCCGGGCAGAAAGATCAGTTGCAGCAGTTCGCGCTCGCCCAGTTGCGCGGCGCGTTCCGGCGTGATGAGGCCGCGCTCGATGGCCTTCTGGCGCACCTTTTCGACGGCAATGCCGGCGCCGTCGTCGGAGACCTCGATGATGACGTGGCTGCCCTCCTGGCTGGCGCGCAGCTTGAGGGTTCCCTCGGGGTCCTTGCCCGCGGCCTGGCGCACTTCGGGCGGCTCGATGCCGTGATCGAGCGAGTTTCTTACCGCATGGGTGAGCGGATCCTTGATGGCTTCGAGCAGGCTCTTGTCGAGCTCGGTGTCCTGGCCCTCCATCTGCAGGCGGACGCGGCGGCCGAGCGACTGCGAGAGGTCGCGCACGATGCGCGGCATCTTGGAGAAGATGTTGGAGACCGGCTGCATGCGCGCCTTCATCACGCTCTCGCGCAGGTCGGCCGTGACCATGTCGAGGCGGCGCGAGAGCAGGGTCATGTTGGGATCGGCCGCGGTGGCCTGCAGCACCTGGTTGCGGGTGAGCACCAGCTCGCCCACCAGGTTCATCATGCGGTTCAGCAGAGCCACGTCGACGCGCAGCGTGCTTTCTGCGGCGGTTCCGGCGGCCTGCGGCGCGGGAGCGGGAGGCATCGGCTCTCAGTCTCTGCCAGGGACGCTTTGGCGGCGGGCGCAGCCGCTGTTTCCGGGGGCTGCGGGGCTGGCGGGGCTGTAACAGATGCCTGCGGGGCGGCAGGCGCCGGTGGTTGCTGCTGCGGAGGTTGCGGATGAAACCGCGGACGCTGATTGCGCGCCGGCCCTCATGCGGGCTGTCTGCGGTTTCCTGGCTTGGCGGTCCGCGTTGGTTGCGGGGGCTGGGCGGCGGGTCCTGGCAGCTGGGGTGGTGCGGCGGCGCCTGCAATTCTTCCAGCCGCTCAATCAACGCGGTGTCCTCGCCTTCGCCCTCGCTGGCCTCGGTCTCAATTGACTTGAGGATGGAGCGCAGCCCGTCGAGCAGTTGCAGAAGGCCGGTAATGAGCGGCCGGTCGGCGGCCAGTTTTCCATCGCGCAAGAGGCCGAGCAGGTTTTCGCCGGCGTGAGCCAGTTTTTCCAGCCGCTTGAAGCCCAGAAATCCGGTGGTTCCCTTGATCGTGTGCACGGAGCGGAAGATCTCGCCCAGTAGGGCGGCATCCTGCGGCCGCTCCTCAAGGTCGGTCAGGCACCGCTCCATGCGGTCCAGCCCTTCCTGGCTTTCGATCAGGAACTCCCGCGTCAATTCATCCATTGCTTCCACTCATCCGGCTAGCCGGGATCCCCACTCCCGGCGCAGCGAGCATTCAATGCGTTTATCGGAAAGAAGAGGCTCAACTTGAGGAACGGAGGGCCGAAGCCGGGGACTGAGGGACTGGGGACTAAGGGACTAGGGACTGGGGACTGGGGACTGGGGAATAAGGACCGCCTTGATGTACAGAAGCAACGGAAATGCTTTAGCCTCAAGTCTCAGGCCGTCTGGAGATGGGAAACACGATGAACTCGAAGAACACGCCGGGACACCCCGAACCGGCACTCGCAGCGCTGCTGGAACAAGCGCGCCAGGCCGCGCGACGCTCCTACTCGCCTTACTCGGGCTTCAAGGTGGGCGCAGCGCTGCAGTTGAGCAACGGCCAGGTTGTGACCGGGACTAACGTGGAAAACATCAGCTACGGCCTGACCATCTGTGCGGAGCGTTCTGCATTGGTCAGTGCGGTTTCCCAATACGGGCCGGAGATTCGGATTGAGGCCGTCGCCGTGGCCAACCTGAACGATGCCGCCAGTCCACCCTGCGGAGCGTGCCGCCAGATGCTGGCCGAGTTCATATTGCCCGACGCGCCGGTGGTATTTCCAGCCGCGGACGGAGTGCGCACCATGACCTTTTCAGAGGTGCTGCCGCTGGCCTTCGAGATGAAGCTAAAGTGAGGCGGAAAGAAGCACAAGCAGACCGCTTTCAGATCATTCACTTCCCTGGACCCGGCGTCCGGTGTTGTTCATTGCAGTGGATGATCTAGATTCATCCGCTCTAGAGCCTGTTATTAACTTCCGGCGAGCAACCGGAAGAGGTTAGCGAGCATGAGGCAAGCGCAAGCCAGGAAGTGGAACGCCCCCAGCGTGGCAGCCAGCCGTTCGTAGTCGCGTGCCAGACGGCGGAAGCGTGCGGCCCAGGCAAAGCTTCTCTCCACCACCCATCTTCGTGGCAGCAGAACAAATCCGCGCTTGGCTTCGGTGTGCTTAACTACTTCCAAACGAATGCCGTGCTCAGCCGCAGCTTCTTCGGCGGCCTCGCCGGTGTAGCCCTGATCGACATATGCCAGCTCGACATGTTCCCCCGTGATCTGTTGCACCTGTTGGGCCAGTTCGCCTATCTGTGCGCGGTCCTGCTCATCGGCCGGAGTCACATGCAGAGCCAACAAATGACCCAGCGTATCCACCGCTGCGTGCACCTTCGAGCCCTTGCGCCGCTTGGCCCCATCGTAGCCCGCGCGCGCACCAGACTCCGGCGTCGATTGCAGCGTGCGACTGTCAAGGATCATCGCCGTCGGTTGTGCCTTGCGCCCGGCAAAGGCGCGCAGCAACATGCGCAAATCCTCGACCATGGTCTCGAAACAGTGCGCCCGAATCCAACGTTGCACCTGCTGATAGACCACGTTCCAAGGCGGCAGATCGTTGGGCATGTAGCGCCACTGGCAACCCGTGCGCACCACGTAGCGAAGACCGTTGAACACCGCGCGCAGAGGGTAATCTCGTTGCTCGGCATCCTCCTTGCACAACGCCAGGTAAGGCGACACAAACGCCCATTCCTCGTCCGTCACGTCGCTGGGGTAACCACTGCGTCCGCGCTTCTCCATGCTCTCAGCATGAATACCCCAACTACCAAAACCTCATCTCAATCAAAACAAACGTACAAAGTTAATAACAGGCTCTAAACCAACTCGATTGAAACTCGCCGGCCCACCATCGCCGCAGCGCGCTGCAAACTCATAAGTGTAATATCGTTTTTCGGATCGAGGAGCCGGTCAACCTGGGTGCGGCTGGTCTTGAGCAGCGCAGCCATTCTGCTCTTGGAAATCTTCTGCTCCCTCATGGCCTCGGCGAGTTGCCACGCGACAACCTCCTTGATTGCTTGCGCCTGCGCCTCCTCAAAGATTCCCTCTTCTTTGAGAAAATCGTCGATGCTGGATCCCATGTGCTTCCTGCTCATCCTTCCAACTCCTTCCGGCGCCGTCGCGCCAAGGCCAAATCGTTCACCGGCGTGGAGCGCGTCTTCTTGATGAACCCATGCAGCGCTACCAAATGCCCACGATAATGGCAGATCAAGACGCGCGCCGCACGCCGCGTCGGCAGGTCTGTCCGGATCTCCCAAAGACCATCGCCGAGCGGCTTGCATAGGGGCATTCCAATCGGCCACCGCCATTGCGCCCGTAACAGGTCCCTTCCGATTGCTTGGCGCTCCAGTTCGGGCAACTCTCGAAGCCACTCTCGAACGGGCTCTTTGTCCGGTTCCGTGGAAAAGAAAATCAACTGAATCTTGTGCGGTTGCGCGGAATCTGCCATCCTGCACCTTACTTCGTACAACTGTACTATAAAAAGTACACTATTGCAACCACGTGCATCTCTCCAGCCCCCGCTTGCGATAATCTCAGTTGTCAACAAATTGAGGCTCCGATCGTCATGGCCACTTCGACATCCGCCCCCCTGCACACCGTGGACCTGATTCGCAAGAAGCGCGATGGCGGCACGCTGGATGGGCGCGAGATCGGCTTTCTGGCTGCGGGCACGGCGTCGGGATCGATTCCTCTGGAACAGCTCGCGGCGTGGCTTATGGCGGCCTGGCTGCGCGGGCTTTCGCTGGACGAGACGCGCGCGCTGACCCTGGCCATGCGCGATTCGGGGGAGAAGTTTTCTCCGGCGCGGCTGGGCAAGCAGGCTGTGGACAAGCATTCGACCGGTGGAGTGGGCGACAAGACCAGCTTCCTGATCGCGCCAATTGCCGCGACCTGCGGCGTGGCCGTGCCCATGATCAGTGGACGCGCGCTGGGCCACACCGGCGGGACGCTGGACAAGCTGGAATCGATTCCCGGTTACCGTACTGCATTGACACTGTCAGAATTTGAGACAGTTCTGCTGAAATGCGGGGCATCGATTGTGAGCCAGACACCGCGGCTTGTTCCCGCCGACCGCGTGCTCTATGCGCTGCGCGACCGCACCGCGACGGTCGAGAACCCGGGGCTGATCTGCGCGTCGATCCTGAGCAAGAAGCTGGCGGCGGGACTGGACGCGCTGGTTCTGGACGTGAAGACCGGCTCGGGAGCCTTCCTGCGCAAGCTGGAAGACTCGGAATACCTGGCGGCCCTGATGGTGGCGACGGCCGAGGCTGCCGGTACCCGGACCGTAGCCTTGCTGACCGACATGAGCCAGCCTCTGGGCTCGACGGCCGGCAACTGGATCGAGCTGGTGGAGGCAGTAGAGTTGCTGCGCGGCAAGCGGCAAGCTGAAAGTGAGGATCTGCGCGAGCTTTCGCTGCTGCTGGCCGGATGGATGATTCACCTGGGCGGCCAGGCGGCGACGCCGGAGAGCGGCTATACGCGCGCGGAAGCGGCGCTCAAGGACGGCTCCGCTCTGCGCCACTTTTTCGCGATGATCGAGGCCCAGGGCGGCGACATTTCGGTCTTCGACGATGCGCGGGGATTTCACCAGCCGGGGGCGACCGAGGTGGTTGCGGCGTGGGAGAGCGGCTACGTGGCGGAGATGGATACAACCGCGCTGGGCTGGGCGGTGCAGAGGACCGGCGCCGGCCGCGAGAAGGCCGGCGAGCCCGTCGATCCCCACGCCGGAATCGTATTCCACGCACGGCGCGGCGCGCGCGTCGAGAAGGGGCAACCGCTCGTTACCGTCTATGCCACCAACGCGGAGTTGCTCGCCGAGCCGGTTGAAATTCTGAAGCAAGCCGTTCTGTTCTCCCGGATTCCGCCCCAACCGGTCGATCTGGTGGGACGCATCTTCACCCGCAAATCCGCGGAGAAGTATCTGCGCGATGCTGTAAGGTAGTCGGAGTACAGCCTCTAGCTGCTAGCTTCTAGCTTCTAGCTTTTAGCTTCTAGCTTTTAGCTTCGATTTCCCGGCTGGCGGGAAACATCGGAAAAGGGCGAGAAACCTCATGTTGCGGATGCGGGCTAGCGGCTAGAAGCTAGCAGCTGGAAGCTGTTTTTCAAGGAGGTACCGCATTGGTTCGATACACGGGAGTGCTGGGAATTCTGGCTGTGCTTCTGGCGGCCTGGCTGGGCTCGACCGACCGCAGACACATCCGCTGGCGCACCATCGCCTGGGGACTCGGCCTGCAGTTCAGCTTCGCGTTCCTGGTTTTGCGGTTCGACTATGGGCAGCGCGCCATGAGCTGGGCGGGCGGCGTGGTCACCCAGATGCTCGCCTGCACCTTCGCGGGCACGAAGATGGTTTTTGGCCAGCTGGGCGTGCCCAACTCAGGCCTGTTCGGCAATCTGCTGCCCCCGAACTCGGGCGCGGTATTCGCCTTCCAGGTGTTGCCGACCATCATCTTCATCTCAGCGTTCTTCGCCTTGCTCTACCACATCGGGCTGATGCAGATCATCATTCGCGGCATGGCCTGGATCATGCTGAAGACAATGCGCATCTCGGGAGCGGAGAGCATGAACGTGGCGGCCAGCATCTTCATGGGCCAGACCGAAGCTCCGCTCACCATCCGGCCGTTCCTGTCCAAGGCCACGCGCAGCGAGTTGATGGTCATCATGACCAGCGGCATGGCGCACGTGTCGGGCGGCATCATGGCCATGTACATCTCGCAGGGCGTGGAGGCGCGGCATCTGCTCTCGGCCGTGATCATGACCTCGCCGGGCACCATCCTGGTGGCCAAGATGCTGGTGCCGGAGACCGAGGTTCCCGCGACCGAGGGCAAGGTGGTGATTCCCAAGGACGAGCTGCACGCCGACGAGAACTTCATCGGCTCGATTGCCCGCGGCACCATCGACGGCGGCAAGCTGGCATTGAACGTGGCTATCATGCTGATCAGCTTTCTGGCGCTGGTGGCGCTGCTTGACGGGCTGCTGGGATGGACGCACTCGCTCGCCTACATGCATTGGGTTCCCGGCTCGCTGGGCCAGATTCTCGGCTACCTGTTTGCGCCGGTGGCCTGGCTGATCGGCGTTCCCTGGCACGACTGCATGGCCATCGGCAACCTGCTGGGAACGCGCATGGCGCTGAATGAAGTGATCGCCTACATCGCGCTGGGGGCGCAGAAGGCAACGCTGGCGCCGCGTTCGTTCACCATTGCCACGTTCGCGCTGTGCGGGTTCGCGAACCTGGGCTCGATCGGCATGCAGATCGGCGGCATCGGCGCGCTGGTTCCGGAGCGGCGCAACGACCTGGCAAAACTGGGCGTGCGGGCGATGCTGGCGGGGACCATGGCCAACCTGATCTCGGCCTCGATTGCCGGGATCTTTCTGGGGTAGCTGGATCGGAAAGGACACCGGGCATGCGATGGCCTTCAAATCGTTCAGATATGAGCGTCAAATGGCCGGGTGCGCCGATTGGAATCCCTGTCAGGGCATTGCTGTTGGCCGTATGCCTGTGCACAATGCAAAGCTTCTGCCCCGGCCAGACCAGCGGCATTCTATGCACCGGCGGTTCCGGCCAGTTCGCATCGAAGTTCGCGACCGGGGTGACTGTGAATGTGGGAGCCCCAAAGGACAGTGCGTTCTCGACACGAGCCTGTGACGCAACACTCATCTGGAACAAGAAAGAAGTGCAGGTCGCGCGCGGCGCCTGGCAGGTGGATATCGATGTGCTGGGAGCGGACCTGGGTCTGGGAGCGCCGGTCGTTGCCTTTCAAATCAAAAGGTCCGACATCGATTCGCGCATGACTTATAAAGTCTACTCATTGCAAGGGCCGCCGCGGTTGCTGCGGACCATTACCGGCGGAGATTTCTTCAGGGCCGCGGATACGGATATGGATGAGCGGATTGAAATCTGGGCCGGCGATGCGGGAGCCGCGGATGATTTCGAGGGGCTGCCCCTGGCCGACGTTGATTTTGTTCCAACCGTTGTAATGCGGTTTGAGAATCGGCATTTGATCGACGTAAGTTCTGAGTTCCAACCTTTTTATGACCGGCAAATTGCCCAGACTCGGGCGAAACTCGACCCCCGGCTGTTACGCGATTTCAAGAACAGCGACGGCAAGCTCAAGGCGATTCTTCCTTCGCAGTTGGAACAATTTCGGGGCCTGGTGACCACCAAGATCAAGGTGCTGGAAATCGTGTGGGCTTATCTTTACAGCGGCCGCGAGCAGGACGCATGGCATGCACTTGCCGATATGTGGCCGGCAGCGGATTTCGACCGTATTCGCGCTTCTATTGAGGACGCGCGGGCTCACGGTATCCGCAGTGAGGTTGACGGTGTTTCCCCAGCCGCCCTCCCACCTGGCAAGAAGAGGAATGCACACGTCTACGACCTGGCAACGTCAACTAAAACAATCGATCCCACCATGGCCAAGTCTCTGGGCTACAACCAGGAGAATTCGACCGCTAAGGACTCACCTCCCATTCGGGATATCGCCATGCCTGTGCCGATTCTTCTTTACACTCCCACGCTGCCGGACGGTCAACAGGCATTCCCGCGCTCAGGGTTGACGGTCGATCTCGTGGTTGATTCAGCCGGCAAGGTCAATTCCGCCAAAATCGTCAGCAAGGATAACAATGGCCCGATCGCCGATTCCCTGATTGGCGCCTCTCGGAACTGGAAGTTTATTCCAGCGATGAAGAATGGCCGGGCCGTGGCTAGCCGTATCCTTCTGATGGTCTCTCCATTTCAGTGATTACCCGGGGACCGTTGCCGCAAATCCAGCACCATTTCTTTCCGGCCTGACAAAAAAGCATGAGTCGAGTTGCTTAGAATGACGACATTGTTGTGTCGCAAACTGTTCTGGAGTAGGTCAATCGAGTGGAGCCACAGATGAAACGAAAAACGGCGAGCGCGCTGGCGGCATTGCTGCTGCTCGGCGCGGCTCTGGTTGGCGAAGCGCAGCATGGGTATGCCGGGTTTGACAAAAACGACTACCCGGGCGACGCCGCGCTGGCGACTCTGCGCAAGGACTTCAGCTATACAGGATATTGGCTGAACAATCCGCCAGGAGAACAGCGGAACAGTTGGATGGGCAAACGGTTGCTGCTGAAGAAGTACGGCTTCGGATTTCTGGTTCTGTTCAATGGACGGACCGATAAGGAGATAAGAAATGCGGAGTCGAAGGGCACGCCGGCGGCTGATTTGGGCGCCGCGGATGGGAAGGCCGCTGTGGCCGCGGCGGCGCGGGAGGGTTTTCCGGCCAACGTGCTTATCTTCCTGGACCAGGAAGAAGGCGGGCGGCTGCTGCCGGAACAGGCCGCTTATCTGTTTGCATGGGCGGATACGGTGCACGACGGAGGGGCGCGCGCTGGAGTCTACTGTTCGGGCATCGATGTGGCGGAGAAAAGTGGCACAATCAACACCGCGCAGGACATTGTCGAACGGGAGAACGAACAGGCGAAGAGCCAACCCAACAGAAAAAGCGCGAAGCGCCGCCTGAGGCTCTGGATTGCAAACGACCAGTGTCCGCCGTCGCCGGGATGCACACTTCGAAATCCTCCGTTGCGCGCGGTATTGTCTCCGGCAATCGAGGGTTCCGCAGTGATTTGGCAATACGCTCAGTCGCCGCGGCGGGCGCAATTCAGCGCCGGCTGTCCTGCGAATCAGGCAGCGGACGGCAACTGCTACGCGCCGGGAGTTGCGCCGGGCAGCAACACGTTCGTCGATCTGAACACGGCGGATTCCGCCGATCCGTCCGAAGCGCCATAAGCGGGAGCATGTTCGGCCAGCGCTCTTTGCGAAAAACCCGGCGCACCGCCATCGTCAAACGGCACCACTGCCGCGCAAACGCCGCAGACGATAGAAGAGCGTGAGAGCGGTCACGGAACCGCATGTGAGCAGGCTGGCGGCCATGCCGAGAATCAGTGAAAGATCCTGCTGGTAGAGGCCGTGGACGATGCCGATGGTCTGCAACACACTGAAGCCGCCGAAGGTAATGAGCGAAATGCCTTCATCGGTTTTCTTGCGCCAGACGGCCACGATCTGGGGCACAAAAAGCAGCGCGTTGCAACCCAGGCCCAGTCCAAATATCACTGCGACAATCTGCTTCATGCCGTATGCTCCGTGGCGCGAAATCTCTCCGCGTTGCGCGCCCTTGCCTTAGCCGCCACTTGCTCGCGGCTTCGCGGAGGCGCGCTGGTTTCGAGCGAGCGGAGCAGGCGAGCCGAGGCTGCCGCAATCTCATCCGCCGCCGACAGAAACGCCGGTTCATTGGCCTTCGACGGCTTGTTAAAGCCGCTCACTTTGCGCACGAACTGGAGCGACGCGGCGCGAATCTCCTCATCCGTCACGGGAGGATCGAAGTTGAAGAGCATTTTGATGTTGCGGCACATCGCGAAGGACCTCCGTTGATATTCTGACGCATTTCAAATAAATCTGCCGTCACAGATCGAAGCAATCCGATTTTGTTATCCTGTTGCGTGCCATACGAACGTTTCACCTATCCACTGTACGACGCGCCGCTTATGGAGGCGTACGACCGCCAATTCGAATCTGTTTTTGTGATCTTTCACCCGTTTGTCAGCGTGCCGGACGATCTTGCCTGGAAGGCGACAAGGCAGTATCCGAGCGATGAGCAGATAATGCGCGCCGGCGCAAAATGCGCGTGGGCCCATATTTCCGCCAAAACTGGATTGCGCACCTGCGCGAAACTGAACCAGGCGCTGCTTACATCGATCCGATCGATCAAAGAAGAACTGTGCGACTTTGCGGCGCACGAGGCGCTCAAGAGCTTTCTGGAATCAGAATCCGTGTGGATGCCGGAAGAGGGTCGATTCGAACCGTTGCTGCAAATGGATTTTCTGGACGCGTTTGAAGCCGCGGGCCAGGAAGAACTGATCTTCGTGCCCGAATTCCCGGGTGTCGATCCCGTGCAGCGGCTCAATGTGGCGAGGCTCAAAAGCCGCGAACAGACCTTTCCCGATCATGGAAGTTTGGCCGCTCTGGATGAGTCCTTCCTGCTGACGGTGGATTGGGACAGCTTTTTCACGCTCTTCTACGGCCCTCGCGACTTCCTGACTGAAGTGGTCCGCCGGCGCAATCTGGAAGGCTTCTTCGCAACCCCGACCACCGAGCACTCCTGGTTCAATTATTCGCTGGGATGCTCCGCGGTTACGATCTATCCGGATAGTTGGGCGACTGGTTGAAAACTCGCCCACTTTCCTTGACCCGGCCTCCCTCATCGTGATCTTCGCTTGACACTTCGCAAATTGCGAAGTAATCTTGGTGAGTGCACATCGTCACGATCAAGCGCCTTCAGCAGGCTTCTCAGGATCACCGAGAGGCCGCCAAGGAAATCGGCGCCTGGATCGTGATTGTGAAATCGGCGCGATGGCGGAGCTTTCAGGAGTTGCGGGCCAGCTTTCCCGATGCGGACGATGTGGCCGGTTTTGTCGTCTTCAACATCCGGCACAACCGTTACAGGCTGATCGTTGCGGTGCATTATGCCAAGGCGATTGACGGGCGCTTGACTCTTGGGCACGTATACATTGGGGCGTTCATGACGCACAAGGAGTATGACCGCTGGTGCGCCGCGGGCGAGAAGAAGAGGGCGGAATGGCTACACTTCTAGCAAATCCGGCGAAGATGATCGAGCGCGGAGCACCTCACCTGATTCGCAGCGAGGAGCAGCTTGCGGCTTACACCAAGGCGCTCTATCGGCTAACCGCCGAACCGCATCCGACACCGGCGCAGGTGGAGGCGATCGAGTTGCTGACACTGCTGATCGAGCGCTACGAAGAAGAGAACTATTCGCTCCCCAAGGCGTCGCCGGCCGACGTACTCCGCTTTCTGCTCTCGCAGCACGGCCTGAGGCAGCGCGATTTGGCCGAGGAACTGGGCGGAGAGAGCGTGGTCTCAGAAGTGCTGTCAGGCAAGCGCAGGCTGAACGCGGCTCATATTGAACAACTCAGCCGGCGATTCCATGTGTCGCCGGCCGTCTTCTTCCCTTCCCTCTGACGGCTGCGCCTGTAGAATGTCGAAAGCGCACGGTCAGGTTTCGATATGACTTATTACGATCAAGCAGCTGAAGCGGCAGAGTTCCTTCGCGGCAGGCTGGGCTCGCTTTCTCCGCGCGTCGGCATCGTTCTGGGCTCGGGACTGGGCGCGGCGGCCGATGCGGTTGCCGATCCGGTTTTTGTCCCCTACGCGGAGATTCCGCACTTTCCGCAATCGACCGTCGAGGGGCATTCGGGGCGGATTGTCGCCGGACTACTTGGTGGGGTCCCCGGAGACAGGTCTTCGTCGCCGGGGTGCCTCGGCGGCGTGCCGGTTGTCGTGATGCAGGGGCGCGTCCACTCCTACGAGGGCTACACGCCGCAGCAGGTCACTTTTCCCATGCGGGTGCTGGGGACGCTGGGCATCAGGGCCGTGGTGCTGACCAATGCGGCGGGCGGCATCCAGCAGGGCTACCGCGTGGGGCAGCTTGTGGCGCTGTCAGACCACATCAACCAGATGGGCTGGAACCCGCTCACGGGCCCGAATGAGCCGCGTTTTTCAGTTCGCAAGGGCGCGGGGCTGCGCTTCTTCGACATGACCGAGGCGTATTCGAAACGGCTGCGGGTGTTGGCAAAGGAGACCGCGGCGGAAGAAGGATTTGCGCTCCAGGAGGGAATCTATCTGGCGACTCCGGGGCCGAGCTTCGAGACTCCCGCCGAAGTTCGCGCCTTTCGCACCCTGGGAGCTACGCTGGTGGGCATGTCGACGGTGCCGGAGACGATTGTGGCGCGGCACATGGGGATCGAGGTGCTGGGCATCTCCTGCGTGACCAACCTGGCGGCCGGGCTGGGCGCAACGCCGCTAAGCCACGAAGAGGTCTCAGAGACGGGGCGCCAGGTGGAGCGGCGGCTGGCCGGGCTGCTGGCGCGGCTGGCGCCGAAGATCGCGGCAGCGATGGAAGTGGAGCCATGAACGAGAGTGGGAGCGAAACTGGCGCGCCGGCGCAGAGTGGTCTCCCAGGTCCCAAAATCGGGATCTGGGGCATGCGCGAAGTTCCCACGGAGGCGCCGCGTCTGCCTTTTCCTCCGGTGGTGCTGGGGATTGCCGGTTGCTCCGGGTCGGGCAAGACCACGCTGGCTGCCGAACTGGCGCGCACCCAGGGCGGAATCCACTTCCACCTCGACAACTACTACCGCGACCTGGGCCACATGGCGTACGGCGAGCGGATCAAGCAGAACTTCGACGACCCGGCGATGATCGAGAGCCCATTGCTGGCAGCTCACGTGGCGGCGCTGGCACGGGGCGAGTCCATTGAGCGGCCGCTTTACGACTTCTCGACCCACACCCGCGTGCCGGGCCGCACAGAGCGGGTGACGGCGGGCGCGTTCCTGGTTGTGGAAGGACTGTTTGCGCTCTACTACCCGGAACTGCTGCCGCTCTACAGTCTGAAGGTTTATATCGACACGCCGGACGAGCTCTGCTTTGAGCGCCGGCTGAAGCGCGACATCGAGCAGCGCGGGCGCACGCCGGAGTCGGTGCGGCGGCAATACGAGGCCACGGTCCGGCCTTCGAGCGTGGCGTATGTGCGGCCGTCGGCGGTGAACGCCGATCTGACTGTGGACGGAACCGGGGCGCTGGACTGGAAGGTGGAGCGGGTGCTGACGGAGTTGCGCGAGCGGGGGCTGCTGGTGGGGGCGGAGTAGCGCGGCTTCTGAAAACTCTACAGTGAATACTTACTTCGCCGCAGCCAGCGCCTCGACCGGCAGCAGCATGTCTTCCTTGCGCATGACGAGGTTGGTTGCATTCAGGGTGGCGAGCTCGAAGCCGTGGCCGTGGGTGATGGCGTCGGTGGGGCAGGCTTCAACGCAGTAGCCGCAGAAGATGCAGCGGTTGTAGTCGATGTTGTAGACCTTGGCGTAGCGCTCGGAGGAGGAGATGCGCACCTCTTCGGTGTTTTCGGCGGCCTCGATGTAGATGCAGTTGGCGGGGCAGGCGGCGGCGCACAAAAAGCAGGCCACGCACTTCTCCAGGCCGTTCTCGTCGCGCTGCAGCACGTGGGCGCCGCGATAGCGCTGTTCCAGAACCGCTCCGCGCAGGGGGCCGGGGCCGTCAGGATAATTCTCCACCTGCGAGGGTTCCAGCATCTCCCTGAAGGTGATGCTCATGCCCTTGGCGATGCCGGCGACGTTGCGCACGATCGACATGAGGCTAGTATACGATGGACGCCGGGAGGAATTCACGATGCGGGTAGGGGTTTGGGCGGTTCTGGTGCTGGGGTTGAGCGTGGGAATGGCGGGCGCGCAGACGCAGCAGCAAACGGCGCCGAAAGGCGGGATGGAAGGCATGGATATGGGCCAGAGCGCGAGCCATCCCAAAGACACGGGCGCGGGCATGGACATGGGCCACTGCGGGAGCATGGGCCCTTGCATGGGAATGGACCAGGGCACAGTTGCGATCCCGGCCGGGGTACTGAGGGTTACATTCGGGGACAAGTCGGCTGACTGGACGCAGGCCACGCTGGCCGCGCTGCCGCATAAGACGGTGACCGTCCGCAACGTGCACACCAAGGGGGATGAGACTTACTCCGGCGTGCCGCTGATCGATCTGCTCATCAAGCTGGGCGTGCCTGACAAACCGCACGGCAAGGATTTGGGCCTCTATCTGGTAGCGGTGGGCTCGGATGGCTACAAGGCGGTTTACTCGGTGGCTGAGGTCAATCCCGACGTACACGACGCCACAGTAATTGTGGCCGACGTTGAGAACGGAAAGGCCCTTGCCGCCGACGGCCCCCTCAAGCTGATTGCCACGCGAGAGACGCGTCCGGCCCGCTGGGTGCGCAACCTGGTGGGCGTGCGGGTTCTGACGGTGCAGTAAGTAACGCCGGATTGTCTTCTCAGAATCGACTTTAATGGCGGGCGCGGGGCGGGGCGGACTGGCCGTGGGCGTTGGCCGGGGGAGTGGTGACGGGCTTGCGCTCGGCGAGCGGCTTGAGCATTTGCCGGCAGAGCGGCGAGTCCTGCCCGCGCGCGAGGTCGGGAACCGCATCCTGGGCGCGGCAGAGGCGCAGTTCCATGGCATCGGCATCGTTGCCGGTTAGCTGGAGGGTCCGTTCCAGGCCGCTGAAGGGGTCCAGATCGTAACGGAAGACAACATCGCTGGACGGCTTCTTGTTGTCGTAGTCGAAGTGGCTCCAGGTGGCGATGAATTCGCGCCCGTTAGGTTCGGCGATGCCCGCGTAGACCTGCGTCCATTCCATGCCGGGCGGCTTGTTGGTGCTCCACATGGGCGCTCCCTGGCCGCCACGCATCCAGCGCGCCGACCAGCGGTGCTGCCTGATGTCGTAATAAAACGCGGTGAAGTAGGTATTCGCGGCGCAATCGCGGCAGTTGTCGTAGAGCACGGCCAGCTCCTCGGGCGCGCCGTCGGCAAAACGCATCCAGTCAAGCCAGCGCAGGTTCACGCCCTTGATGAGCGGCGCGACAATGTGATTGGTGAGCGAGACGCTCCACACGGAAAAGGTGTCTGCGTTGGCGGCCGACTGCGGGGTGGCGCGCCTGGTGGTGACCACCAGCGCCGCATCGTACTGGACGGCGATCTCGCGAATCGCGGTCCAATCCTCGACAGCAAGCGAACGCGTGACCCAGACGATCACGCTCTGATCCTTGGGGGAATGGAAGTCGACCCAGCGGAAGTTGTCGGGGGCTTGCTGGGCGTGCAATTGCCCCAATAACAGGCTTGGCAAATACAAGAGGAGTATTGGGGAGAATCGGCGTTGCCACATTCTCAGCCGATTCTCCTGAGAAGCTGTTCAACTTCACCAATTGTCTCTTCCCCGCCGTAAACGCTCTCGCGAACTGCATCGAACAAGTCGCTGTAAGCCCGGAATCTCTTCACTCGCTCCTGGTCGATTTCCCCGTTCGACACCGCAGGCCAATTGTTCGCAAAGGACTCCAGTACCGGGCGCCCATCCTTCCAGAGCTGAAGCGTAATCGCGCGGTTATCCCCGGAGACCACGAGCCAAATGTGGAAGCTATATTCCTTTTCCAGATCAACGGAGAATTCATCCCGGCCCAGAGGATTGGCCATGATTCGCCAGTAGAGCTTTTGCGCGCGTGTCTTCTCCAAAAGCTCCTGCGCCAATTGATCGAGTCTATCGCTCATTTTTCCTCCTGGTCGCCTTTAGCTCGAACTCGTCCCAACACAGCACTCAGTTCATGAACGATCATCAATGTGTCGCTGAACAACTCTCTCTTTGCAGACGCGCTTAACGGAAATTCCTCATAACCGAGCATATCCGCCAGACGCTGACAATTTGACTCCACTTCTTTCAGTTTACCTGCATCGGAGGCAAGGAAGCGATCAAATTCCCCACGGTCGCGTGCCAGGCGAAGAACAATTTCCCGAACCTGAACGACTGCCTCAGCTCGCCTCTCGCATTCCACCCATGTCGCGAACTGTTCGGCAAGTCGCACGATTTCCGCAAATGCATCCGCCGCGTTCCGGTGATAAACAGCTTCGCGCGCCTCTGTGGCAGCTCGCTTCGCTCCGGTCGCCTGCCAGACGGCCCCGACCGTCAGTGCCAGTCCTGCAACTCCAACTCCATAATCTGACCAGTCGAACCAATCGTGCAGAATCATGCAAGCCTTCTACCGGACAGCATACCTCACAACGAGGTTCCCGGCTACAGGCCTAGTTTTGCCCAGAGCGCGTCTACTCGGGCTTTGGTGGCGCGGTCCATCTCGATCATGGCGGGCCAGGGACGGTTGAAGCCTTCGGCCTTCCATTTGCGGGTGGCGTCGATGCCCATTTTTGAGCCGTAGTTGGGCAGGCGCGATGAATGATCGAGCGTATCGACCGGGCCCAGCGTGAACTGAATGTCGCGCTCGGGGTCGATGTTGTTGGCGACGCGCAGCACCACCTCGGCGACGTTCTGCACGTCGCAGTCCTCGTCCACCACCACGATGCACTTGGTGAACATGGCCTGGCCGAGGGACCAGATGGCGTTCATCACCTTGCGGGCGTGGCCGGGATAACTTTTGCGGATCGACACCAGCATCAGGTTGTGAAAGACCGCCTCGACGGGGAGATGAATGTCGACGATTTCGGGGATGGTCATTTTCATAGCGGGCAGGAAGATGCGCTCGACGGCCTTGCCCATCCATGCGTCCTCCATGGGCGGCTTGCCGACGATGGTGGCGGCGTAGATGGGGTCCTTGCGATGGGTGATGCAGGTGAGGTGGAAGACGGGATAGTCGTCGGCGAGGGTGTAGAAGCCGGTGTGGTCGCCGAAGGGGCCTTCGCTGCGCAGCTCGCCCAGTTCCACGTAGCCTTCGAGAATGATCTCGGCGTGGGCCGGAACTTCAAGATCGACGGTTTCGCATTTGACGATCTCGACCGGCTTGCCGCGCAGGAAACCGGCGATGAGGAACTCCTCGACCTCGGGCGGCGCGGGCACGATGGCGGCGAAAGTGGTTGCCGGATCGGTGCCGATGGCGACGGCGACTTCGAGTCGCGAGCCTTTCAGATTGCCCAGAGCCACCTGGGGAAGGCCGCCGATGGGGCCTTCGGGAATGGCGACCGCACCGCCGGCTGACTCGGCCATGGCGGCTACCCGCGCCGTGCTGGGATCGGCGTCGGCGGAGGCAGAGGCTGCGGCGCGCAATGCATTGCGATAGTGCTCGGCGGCCACCTTTTGCCGCTGCCAGTGCATGCCCGTGGTCTGGCCGTCGTACACCTGCATGCGGTACATGCCGATATTGCGCCTGCCGGAGCGAGGATCGCGGGTGTGGACGCAAGGCAGAGTGATAAAGCGGCCCCCATCGTGCGGCCAGCACTTGAGAATCGGAAACCAGTTGAGGTCGAAATTGTCTTTGACAATCACTTCCTTGCAGGGCGCGTCTTTGGCGCTGACGGTTTTAGGAAAGGCGCTGGTGAGGGCGCCCAATTGCGGCAGCATCTTGAGTTTGTCGAGCAGCCCCTCGGGAGCCTTCACGTTCATCAGACCTTTGATGCGCTCGGCAATTTCTTCAAGATTGTCCACGCCCAGGGCCAGGGCCATGCGACGTTCGCTGCCAAACTGGTTGATGAAGACCTTGTGTCCGGGATGGCCTTTCACGTTTTCAAAGAGCAGGGCCGGGCCGCCGGGAGCATAATTCACAGAAGCCGAACTATTCTTTGCGCCGGCACGCGGTTGAGCTCCAATTTTGCTGACGCGGTCGGTGATTTCGGTGATTTCGAGCTCGGGCGAGACTTCTTCGCGGATGCGCTTGAGTTCGCCGTGCTTTTCCAGGGTTTTTATCCAGTCGCGCAGATCGTCGTAGGCCAAGGGCGTGCTCCCGTGCGGTGAAGGCCGCACTCAACCCTCCAGCTTACAGCGTCGCCTCTGCCGGGCGCACGAATCCGGAGTTGGAAACAGCTTCCATGGGAAAGCCGAGGCGCTTCCACTCGTCAAAGCCGCCGCGCAGGGGGCGGACGCGCTCGATGCCCAGCTTGTGCAGGGCCATGGCGGTTTTGGCGGCGGTGGCCTCGCTGGGGCAGGTGCAGAAGAGCACGATGTCGCGGTCGCGCGGAATCTCGGCGTGGCGCGAGGTGAGCGCCTCAGGCGAAACGTGGAGCGCGCCGGGCAGCGTGAAGGGGTCGGGCAGGAGCTCGAGCGGATGACGCAGGTCGACGATGAAGACCGGCTCGCCGGCATCGAGCTGGCGTTTCAGCTCCTGGGGCTCGAGACGGGACGCGGCCAGCTGCTTGAGGACCATGCGGCGGCGAAGGACGCGGGCCACAAAGAAGCCGAGAATGCCCGCGATCAGCAGCGCACCGGAGAAGCGGCCGGCCCAGTCGAGCACCCGGGTGTCGCGCTTGAGCAGGTCGCCGAAAAAGCGGCCCGCGGCCAGCAGCGCGGCCACCCAGAGGGTAGCTCCGATGCCGTCGAAGAACAGAAACGCGCCGTAGCTCATGCCGTTTTCGCCCGCCACCGGCGGAGCCAGCGTGGCCAGGCCGGGAACGAACTTGGCAATCATGAGGGTGACGCCGCGGCGGCGGCCGAAGGAGTCCTGTGTCTTGCGAACGCAGGTGGTTGGCTCAAACGACAGCTTGCAGAGAATGCGCAGTACGTGGTGGCCGTAGCGGCGGCCGATCAGAAACCATGCGCTGTCTGCGATGAGCGCTGCGGCAATGCCGGCCAGCAGGGCGAGGGGGAGACTGATCTGGCCCTGGGCCGAAAGCGCTCCGGCAGCCAGCAGCACCGGCGTGGCCGGCAGCGGGATGCCGAACTGCTCCACCAGTACCCAGGCGAAGAGCAGCAGATAGCCGTACATGAGCAGAATATGTGTCGGTAAAGCCATGGGGGAAGCCCTGTCTTTGCTTGCGGGAATTCCGACCGTCCCGCCCAACTGCCTTGCCGGGGGCAGGCTGGAAACTGGGAGGTCTCACTCTATCGGATGATTCTGGCGGGAATTCGTTTCAATGGATTACTGAATTGAGAATGTCCTCATCATTCAAACATTCTTTCGACAGTCTTCATTGGCAGGAAGAGGCGATCGGGCTGGGTCAAGAACGGTGTGAAGTGGTGCTTTAGATAGAAGTCTCGCGCACCGGGTTTGGCATCCACCACGACGGCCCAGGAGGCGACTTTGCGCGACCCCAGCCAGGCTCGCTCCAGCGCATCAAAGAGGAGGAATTCTCCCAAACCCTGCCTCTGCATAGATTGAGCCACGGCCATGCGCCCGAGCAGCGTTACAGGGATGGGGAAACGCGGCAGCTTCTTCGCCAGATCTTGTGGCAGATCAGCGGCAAGAATTGAATGCGCGGAAAGGGCGTAGAAACCGGCGACGATCCTGCTGTCCGTGGTGAGAACAAAGACGGCGGCAAGGTTGCGTTTCTGATCCTGCCCGGCCTGGCGCTGAAGATAGGCATCCAGTTCCGGAACGCCACAGCAAAAGGCCGCTCGATCATGATGCGACCCGAGCGGCTCAGCCCTAAGTTCGACTTGTCTTTCGTTCCGGGCCACTACTTCCCCGCGCGTTCTTTGTAGCGTTTGACCGCGGCCTTCATACGGGGGCTAGGCGCCGGCGGATTGAGCAGGGCCTGGACAAACTGATCGCGGTCCTTTTCGTCCAAGGTCCAACTAGTGTGCGACTGAATGGTCCTGATAGCAGCTTCATCGGCATGTTGCACGATGAAATCGGAGAGCGAGAGCCCCTTCAGACGGGCTGCTCGCTCAATACGCTTTTTCTGTTCGGGAAGCAGACGAGCTTCGGTCCGTTCCGTGCGTAGGGCTACCGCCATGAGATTTGCCTCCAATCATGTACGGAGATTTACCGTACATCTTTAACAATACACCAGCGATCAAGCGGATGCACGAGAATTCTGCGAAAAAACGCTGGAGAAGCCGCGCGCGGGCGGCTTTTCAGTGGGAATTCGGATCATGGTGAGCTGCTGTTACTGTGCGGCGCCTTGCACAGAGGACGCCGATTGCGCGGAGGCGGCCAGCGGGGCGGCCTTGGCTATCGTGGAGTCCTTCTGGGCAAAATAGTCGTGGTCCCAGAGATTCTTGTAGAACTCGCCGGTGAGCTCGGCGGCGCGGGGACCGAAGGTAGGCCGGCCGCCTTCCAGGAAGAAGACCGTGACCAGGCTGCCCTGGGGCGCGTCGGAATAGGAGGCGAACCAGCCGAAGCGGGTTCCGTTGTCGGAGCATGTTCCCGTCTTGCCGAAGACCGGCAGTTCGCTGAAGGTGGCGCGGAGGCGGCGCGCGGTTCCGTACTCGACCGCGCCGGCCATGCCGTCCTGCAGATCGGGAACGTACCTGGCGATGTCGAGGGTCCGCTTGACCTTCGGTTCCAGGTTGGCGGCCTCGTCCGGAGTGGCAGGATGCTGCAGATAGTAGAGGGTTCCGCCGTTGGCGATGGCGGCTACAAAGGCTCCCAACTGCAGCGGGGTAAGGGAGACGCCCTGGCCGAAGCTGCACATGCGGCCCACGCCGCCCTCTGAGGGGGGCAGTTCCTTGTCGGGATACTGGCCCAGTTGCTCGCCCGCGATGTTGTAGCCGGCCAGTTCGCCGAGTCCGAATTGGTTGGCGTAGCGGCGGACGCGCTCGAAGCCAAGTTCGCGGCCCAGTTCCTCGAAGTAGAGGTTGTTGCTCTTGGCCAGCGCCTGGGTCATGTTCATGCGGAAGCCGGCGAGCTGCACCGGGGTGTCGCGCGTAACCAGGCCCTCTGAAAGCGCCGCCAGGGCGACGGTGAGCTTGATCGTGGAGCAGGGCTCGGCGCCCGGCGAGAGTGCCAGCTTCTGGTTGACCATGGCCAGGATGCGCCCGTTGGATGGATCGATGACAACGGCGGTGCCGTTCATGTCGCCCAGGGCGTCAATGGCCGCCTGGCGGACCACGGGGTCTTCGCCGGCCGTGACGTCGCCGGCGAACTCATCTCCGCTGGCAAAGGAACTGGCTGTGAAGCGCTCGTAATAACGATGGCGGCGGGAACGGAGAGCGGCCTGGCGCGCGCTGGCTCTCGCCTTGCCTCTTGCGGTCAGTTTGGCCGGCGCCGATTTTGCCGCCGAGGAAGTTGCGGAGCCACGAGCAGCCGCGGCGCGCGTTGTGTTGGCGCCGTTTCTCGCAGTGTGTGCCGGCGAAGCGTGAGCGGAAGCGGCAGATGCCGTCCCAGAATGGGTCGCGGAAGTGTGCGCTGTCCCGGATTGGGGCGTTTTGGAACTTTCGGCCGGGCGGGCAGCATGCGCCGTTGCGTGACGGCTGCCGGCGCGATGAGTTTCAGAAAGATGAGGCTGAGTGGGTTTGGCGTGATGCAGCGTGTGCGGGGCGTTCAACGCCGAAGCCGCGGACGAACCCGCGACAACACCAACCAGGGTTATTCCAATCGCCCAAAGGCAAGACAGCTTCATCCGGTAAACATCCCTTCCACAGTGGATTTCGTGCTGTACGTCTGCCCAGGGGCGGCGCACTTGGTGCTGGCTAAACCTTACCTATCGGCCATCCGGGAACAACTCTCAGGCCGTCGCCGCAAATTCTGGTTACTATGACATACGGTCCGGCCAGCCGATGTGATCAAGATCACTCGAAAAGTCAATCCGTTGACTGCAAATCTACTTCACCAAAAGACGACACGGCCACCTGGGGAATCACGCACCGACTCGTGCTTCATAGGGCTCTCTTCAACTATACAGCCCAGGCGCCCGAATCGAAATGCCCCGAAAGCGGCAGAAACCCCTGGAGACATAAACCCCCTAGAACTGCAAGCGGCGCAGAAACGCGGGAACGTCCAGGTCCCGCTGATGCTCCTCGCTGCCCTCCTGGAACAACGAAGCCACGGGCTGGCCGCTGTGCTCCTCCTGCCCAGCCTCAACGCTTACGCCTTGGCTGAAATCCGCGGCGTAGTCCCTGGGCGGAGGGACGGATCCGGACTCGCCGGCCAGCTCGTCGAACTGCGGCCTGGCGGGCGCGGCCATCGCTTCCCGTTCCATTCCAAACTCCATATCGCCTTCGACGGCAGCAACCGCGGGAGCTACGGTGACGGTGGTGGCTACGGCCGGCCGCGACGACGAGAAGAAAAACGCGCTGTCTGCTTCTGCCGCCTCCGCTTCCTCGTCTTCGTCCTGACTCTTGAAGCGGGGCGGCGAGGGCGGAAGCGCAGCGGCCTCTTCGTTGAGCCAGTTGTCAGGCGCCTGCAAAGGCACTGAGACAAGGGGCACCGAAACCACCGGCGCTTCCTCCACGCTCAACATGCGCGCGCGGCGTTCCGGCATCTGGTCGCGGAAGCCGGTGGCGATAACGGTGATCTTGACCTCTTCGCCCATCTTTTCGTCGAGCACGGCGCCGAAGATGATGTTGGCGTCCTCGTGGGCGGCGGACTGGATGAGCGACGAGGCCTCGTTGACCTCAGAGAGCTTGAGCGAGCTGGAGCCGGTGATGTTGATGAGGATGCCGCGCGCGCCGTCGATGGCGCCGGCTTCAAGCAGCGGCGAGGCCATGGCCGCCTGGGCGGCTTCAATGGCGCGATTCGATCCCGAGCGCACCGCCGTGCCCATCACCGCGTGGCCCATGCCGGCCATGGTGGTTTTCACGTCGGCAAAGTCGCGGTTGATGATGCCGGGGATGGTGATGATGTCGCTGATGCCCTGCACGCCCTGGCGCAGCACGTCGTCGGCGATGCGGAAACTCTCAAAGAAGCCGGCGTCCTTGGCCACGGCCAGCAGCTTCTCGTTGGGGATCACGATCATGGTGTCGACGCTGTCGATCAGTTCCTTGAGCCCGCGCTCAGCCTGCTGCAGGCGGCGCTTGCCCTCGAAGGCAAAGGGGCGGGTGATGACGGCAACGGTGAGGATGCCCATCTCGCTGGCCAGCGAGGCAATCACCGGCGCCGCGCCGGTGCCGGTGCCGCCGCCCAGGCCGGCGGTGACGAAGACCATGTCAGCGCCTTCCAGCGCTTCGATGATCTTTTCCGAGTCTTCAAGCGCGGCGCGGCGGCCGATGTCGGGATTGGCGCCGGCGCCCAGGCCGAGGTGAGCCGCACGCCGAGCTGCAGTTTTACCGGAGCCTGCGACAGCTTGAGGGCCTGCACGTCGGTGTTGGCGGCGATGAACTCGACGCCTTCCATGCGCGCCTGGATCATGCGGTTGACGGCGTTGCCGCCGCCGCCGCCCACGCCGATCACCTTGATGCGGGCGCCGCGCACGGGTTCATCGTGATATTGAATGCGCATCTCTCCGGCCTCATTTCTCTGCTGTTCCATCTGGGCTCGACCTCCTGATTCATGAGTAGTCCCTTCCATTGCTAATAGCTGGCTGCAAAAATGGCGCGCAGTTTGGCGCGCAAGCTGTTGTTCTCTGCCGCGCGGGTTGCGCGGGTGCGATGGGCGTACAGGAGCATGCCGATGGCGACGGAAAAACCGGGATGAACCAGCTCGCCCGGCATATGGGACAGGCGCACCGGCAAACCGGTTCGCGCCGGAACCCGCAACTGGCTCTCGGTAACATCCAGCATGCCGGGCAGCATGGCCCCGCCGCCGGTGAGCACGCATCCGGCTCCCAGCGCATCCACCACGCCGCCCTGGCGCAGGCTTTCCTTCACGTAGTACATGAGTTCGCGGGCGCGCGGCTCCAGAATTTCGGCGATCATGCGCAGGCGCAGCATCTGCGGCTGGGGGTTGGCGATCTCAATCTCCGCCTGCTGGGGCACGGCCGTGACTACGGCGTTGCCAAACTGGCGCTTGAGTTCCTCGGCCTGGGCTACGGGCATCTGCAGGCCGATGGCGAGGTCGTTGGTAAAGTGCGCGCCGCCGATGGGAACCGACGCCGTGTGCGCCACCGCGCCCTCAAAAAAGACCACCAGGTCGCTGGAGTGGCCGCCGATGTCGAGCAGGCAAACGCCCAGCTCGCGCTCGTCGGCCGAGAGCGTGCCCTCGGCGGCGGCAATGGACTCCAGAACCGCCTCGGACACCTCGAGACCGGCGCGGTTGGCGCAGGTGACCGTGCTTTGCAGGGCGCTGCCGGAGCAGGTGGCGATGTGCAGATCCACCTCAAGCCGCGCGCCGACCATGCCCACCGGATCGAAGATGCCGGGCTGCTCGTCGAGGATGAACTGGCGAGGCAGCAGGTGCAGAATCTCGCGGTCGGGAGGCAGGGCCACGGCGCGCGCCCGTTCCACGGCGGTGCGCACATCGTCGCGGGTAATCTCGCGCATGCGATTGCCCAGCTCGAATCCGCCGTTGGTGTTGAGCCCGCGAATATGCGGCCCGCCCACGCCCACCACGCACTCGGCAATGTTGATGCGAGCCATGCGCTCGGCCTGCTCGTTGGCGGTCCGCACTGCCCGGGAAGCCGGAGCCAGTTCGGCGATGAGCCCCTTGCGCATCCCGGCCGACTCCACCATGCCGTGGCCGCGATAGCGCAGGACTCCTTCGTTCAGGTCGGCCGCCAGCACGCGCGTCCACGCGCTGCCGATGTCCAGCACCACGATCAGGTTGTCCTGCTTCTGGGTCATCGCGCTCACTGCCCTTCTGCCGCAAGCGGGCGCGTTGTGGGGGAGGGCTTGTTCAGTTTCAGCGTGGCGGGCTTGGCCTGCGCGCGCTTCCTGTCGGGCGTGGGCCTGGTTCCGGCCGCTGGCTGTCTTGGCCTTCGCGCTGCCATTGCCGGAGGACTTTGCGCCCGGTTTTCCCTTGGCGTTCTTGTCCGGCGCTACCTTGCCAGGCGCGCTGTGGATGGACGGCTTGCCGGAGGCCGTTTTCGCCTCGGCCTGCGCGGGCGTGTGCGGTCCGTCTGCCGATGGCTTGGCGCTGTCTGCATCCGCGGCCGGCTGGGTTCGGTCAACGCCGGAAGCCATCTCCAGCACCACCTGGCGGTCGTAGCGCAGATCCACGGCCGCCAGCTTCGGATACTGCTGCCGCCACTCCGCGATGTGCGCCTTGTAGCGCTGGTAGCGCTCAAGGAAATGGTCGTCGCCGAAGTGTGCCAGGATGTCGGCGCCCTGCTCGGGCATCAGCACGCGGGCATCCTCGGGATCGGTCAGGTCAATCTCTGAGATCTGTTCTGAAAAGTGCTGGTTGTTGGCGTCCAACTCCGCCATCAGGCGCCCGTAAACCGCCATCCGCGCCTTGCGCGATGCGGCCGGGTCGCCGGGATCGATGCCGGTGACGACCGGGAACGAGTAATGATGCTCGGCCATGGTAGCGGCCGCCATGTCGAGCAGAACTCCGTTGGCGTCGACCAGGCCGATCTGCTGGCCGCGGCGCGTAAAGGCCACTGGCTGCCGCTCCACCACCTGTACGCGAATCTGATCCGGGAGCAGGCGCATCACCGTGGCCCGCTCCACCCAGGGAATCGCTTCCAACTGCCTGCGCCGCTCGCCGAGGGGGACAAAAAAGATGTTGCGCCCGATATCTTCGCCGAAGACGGGCAGCATCTGCGCGCGGCTCACTTCGGTAAGCCCGGTGGCCTGGATGTGGCCGGCGCCGGCAATGCGGAAGCGCGCGTCGCGTTCGAGATAGGTCTTGAGCAGATCCCCCGCCGTGGTCAGGCCGACGACAACGATGAGGGCGCCGAGGGCAAGAAACACGCGTGCCACGGTGCTCGCCGGCCGCCACCAGTGGCCGGGCGGTCCGCCGAAACTCCCCCGATCGGAGCGCAAATCCGCGTCGCCGTCCGGGTCCTGCATCTCCAGCGGCATGCCGGGCAGTGCGCGCCCGTTTCGGGGCACACCCTCCTGCATGCGCCGGAAGCGGGACTCCGCGGGCGCTTCATCCTCCCAGATCAGAGGCCGGGATGTGATATTGCCTTGATTCGTCACGCCTGAGCAAGGTCGTGAGAGTCGCCAGATTCCACTATAGCCCGGGGGTTGGCGGAGCAATTCCGCTGGAAAGACGGGGGGAACCCGTACCGTTACGGGGAAGAAACAGAGATCAGAGGGCCAGTTGTGACTTGGACAATCGGGCTCGCCCTTATTTGACGCTTTACATATCACGCAACGCGTTATATGATGATTGAGGATGATTCAGAGCTTCAAGGACGATGATACGAAGGAGCTCTTTGAGGCGGGCTCATGTAAGCGTTGGACAAACATTCATGTAGTTGCTCGTCGCAAGCTGGACCAAATTGAGACGGCTATCAACCTGAGCGACCTGCGCGTCCCTCCGGGCAATCGGCTGGAAGCGCTGAAAGGTGATCGCATCGGGCAGCACAGCATCAGAATCAATGATCGATACCGCATCTGCTTTGTCTGGAAGGTTGACGGAGCTTACGAGGTCGAGATCACGGATTATCACTAACGGGAAGGCACGGCAAGGAAAGGCAAGGCAAGAGTGACTGTCAGCAGACCAGCTTCCGGATGGAACCTCCAGAGAGTCAGCACGCATCCCGGTGAGATGTTGCGCGAAGAGTTTCTCATTCCTCTCGGCATTACACAGAATGCTTTGGCGCTGAAGATTCGTGTGCCCGCAACGCGGATCGGCGACATCATTCATGGCAGGCGCGCGATCACGCCGGATACTGCGCTACGCTTGGCCCGCTTCTTCGGCAACAGCCCGGAGTTCTGGCTGAACCTACAGCAGATGCATGACCTGTCAAAGGCCCGGCTCGAGTTGAACAAGACGATCGAGCGCGATGTTGAGGCTTACGCTGGGGCTTGATTGGCGAAAGAAGGACCAGGCTTGCCTCTCATATAAACGCCGATGTTGTTATTGCGCCGATTCAAAGCCCCAGATTCTCTGCCGGTAATCTTCCGGAGTTTCGATGAGAAAGGCCGTCTGCCCGGCAAGTGCGAGCAGGTTCTGATCGCCGGTTATCAGCAGGCCGGCCTTGCCGTTCTGGGCCAAATCGAGAAATGGCTGATCGTTTGGGTCGCGGCACGCCGTTGAACATTTCTCCGCCGGCTCGACCGTCTCGCAGTAGGGAAGATAGTCGCCTAACAGCTCTATGCGGTCCTGGGGCGAAAGCCGGAATTTGGGATAGCTGAGCACCCTGGTGAGCTCCGCGGCGGTGGCGCGTGAGACCAGAGGGACCGAGCCGCCTTCGCGCCAATGCTGCCGCAGCCAGGCCAAGCGGCCGCCCGCAAACGAGAGTGCCGATACGACTTGATTGGTGTCGAATACGACGCGCGGGACCGCATGCCGGCCTTCGGAACGTTGGGTCACGTCACGGTCTCGGAGTCTCGCGAGCCCACTTGACGGCGGCGGCAACGTCCTGTTCCTCGATCCCAAGCTCGGCCAGCCGCTGGCGCACTTCGTCTGCACGGCTACGCTCGAGCGGGCGCAGGATGATGGAAACCCCGTCCGTGCTGACGTCGAAGTATTCCACGCCGGTAAAGCGGGTAACCACCGCCTTGGGGAGGGTGAGCTGGTTTTTGACAGTCATTTTGGCAAGCATGATTCCCTCAATCAAGGAAACAAGGAAATCTTACCATATTTGACCGCAGATGTCCCTTTAAGCCTCTTCCAGCGCGGCCAGAATCTGCGGAGCCAGCTGGCTCACGTTTCCAGCGCCGAGGGTGAGGATGAGGTCGCCTTCGCCAGCCTGGGCGGCAATGTCGGCAACGGCGGAAGGAAAATCGGGAACGAATTGTGCCTGCGGCCTCAATATCTTTGCCGCCAGCCGCTCGGCGGTTACGCCGGGGATGGGCTCCTCGCTGGCGGCATAGATCGGCAGCACCAGGACGGTGTCCGCGTCTGTAAACGCCCCACCAAACTCATCCAAAAGATCAAGAGTACGTGAGTACCGGTGGGGCTGAAAGACGACGTGAATCTTTGCGTAACCGCACTCGCGAGCGGCGGCCAGCGTGGCGCGAATCTCGGTGGGATGGTGGCCGTAATCGTCGACCACGGTGACGCCGCGCGCCGTGCCGCGAAGCTGAAAGCGCCGGTCTACACCGCCAAAGCCATTGAGGCCCTCGGCAATTTTTTCGGCGGAAACCTCAAGTTGGCGGGCGATGGCTACGGCGGCGGTGGCGTTGAGCACATTGTGGCGTCCGGGCACATGGAGCTCGAAGGGTCCCAGCGGCCCTGCTTCCGTATTGACCAGGAAGCGCGCAAAACGGCCCTTGACCGCCTCGAGAAATTCGAGGCGGTAGTCGGCCTCCGCGGCCTCACCATAGGTGAAGACGCGGCGGCGGGCCCGCGGCAGAATGGCTCTGAGTAGCGGATTGTCAATGCAGGCGGTGACCGCTCCGTAAAACGGCACCCGGTCCATGAAGTCGAGAAAGGCCCGCTCCACGTCTGCCATATCGCGATAGCAGTCCATGTGCTCGCGGTCGAGGTTGGTGACCACGGCCAGGATGGGCGAGAGCTTGAGGAAGGAGCGGTCGCTCTCGTCGGCCTCGGCCACCAGGTACTGCGTGGTGCCGAGCCGGGCGTTCGAGCCGAGCGCGTCCACGCGGCCGCCGACGACGACCGTGGGGTCGAGGCCGCCGGCCGCGAGCACCGAAGCCACCATCGAGGTGGTGGTGGTCTTGCCGTGCATGCCGGCGATGGCGATGCCGTACTTGAGGCGCATCAGCTCGGCCAGCATCTCGGCGCGCTGGATGACGGGAATCTTGCGGGCGTGGGCCTCGACAACTTCAGGGTTTGCCTTGCCGACCGCCGAGCTGGTGACGACCACTGTGGCTCCGGCGACGTTGGCCGGCCTCGTGGCCCTCGTAGATGGTGGCGCCCAGTTGCGCGAGACGATCGGTGACCGGCCCGCGGCGCAGATCGGAGCCGGAGACCTTCATGCCCAGGTTGAGCAGAATCTCGGCAATGCCGCTCATGCCGATGCCGCCGATACCGATGAAGTGCGCGTGCTGGGAGGTGGCGAACATGGGTAATGAAGGATCAGGGTAACAGAAAGCGGGCGCAGACAATCGGCTTTCAGCTCTCAGCTTTCAGCTTTTGGCTTTCAGCTTTTAGCTTTCAGCTTGCTGACTTCTCCCGAATGGGTAGCGGAACACGGCTTCAGCGCGATGCCGCACAGACAAGCTGAGAGCTGAAGGTTGATAGCTGTCTTCTTCACTGCGGCAGCGTGTAGTCGAAGTCGTAGAAGTGCTGGCCGTTTTCGATCTTGATGGTGAAGGCGCCGGCGATGCCCTTCAACTCCCCCGTTCCGGAGCCCGGCACGACGATGACCTGCATCTTGAGCCCGCTTTGATCCATGGTGGCCGAGTGCTGCAGCGCGAAGCTGCCGTGCTTTCCGCTCAGCGTCCCGGTGACGACCTCGATGGCCACGTAACCGGCAGCTCCCTGTTTCGGATCGCCGCCCGAAAACATCTCGCCCTTGGTCGTGGCTTCGAGATCGCCGTGAATCTGCTTGTCGATGGAGTAGCGGCCAAGGCCCTCGGCGGGCGGCGGCGTGAGCGGCTGAACGTTCACGGTGAACGTGCCGTGTGCGTGATGAGTCATGGAGATCTCCTTTTGCTGTGCGGGTGAAAGCGCGGCGAGAAATAGGAAGGCGAGAGCGAATGAGGCGAGGTATCGCATAAACAAGAGATTACGATAGCTTCCGCAGAGAGGAAGAGACGTCACCAAAGAAACGGCTTCTCGACACCGATTCTCGGTAAAGTTGCGCAAGTTTATTTCTCGCCTCCGGCGCAACCTTTGCCTGCAACTGCTGTTAAATCAGGACATAACCGGCTAGCCGGGGAGGCGGCAAGAGACAAGCCTCAACCCGGAAAAGAGCCGGGCCGGGCAAGACGCTTCGATCTCCGATCTCTGATCTGGGACAAGCGGGCCGGCAGGGACGGAGGCGTTATGGGCAGCATGAAGAGCTGGATGTTGGGAGCGGCTGTGGTGGCCGGCGTCGCCGGCCTTGGAGCAACGACCGCCCAGGCGGCGGAATTCGGGATCTATGCGCGCGGACCGGTGGCCTACGTCCCGCCCTGCCCCGGACCGGGATACGTCTGGATCGCCGGCTACATGGCTAACGGCTATTGGATTCCAGGAAGGTGGAATTTCACGGGCGTTCGCGGCGGGGATCGCTTTTACCGGTATGACCGCGGCCGGGGTTTCGACCGGGGCTGGAACCGGGCCTGGGATCGCGACCATGACCGTTCCCGCAGATAGCTAACGGCTCTCTGCCTTGTTTCACTGCATCGTTGCCTGGAAGAAGCGGCCTCTCCCCATCGGAGGGGCCGTTTTTTCGGCTGTTGCGGGCCATTTTTCCGGATCGCGCGGCTCGCGAATCCATCCCCGGGGGCATCTAATCCCCAATGGCGGGAAATCAACAAAGAAAAAGACCTTGCTCTTTGGTGTTTCATTGGAAGATTCTTAGAGAGACCGCAACTAAATCGCGGAAAAGTTGTTAGAGAGAACAGAAGCCGGCTGGGAGGAGAAAACCCGAAGGCCGGCAAGTGCTGAAAACGGAGGTCGCCTCCGGTTCCCAGGTCCGGAACAAGCAGGACGGGGCAGCGCAAGGAGGATGTCATGCGGAGTTACCGCTTGGTTCTGTTGGCAATGCTTCTGGCTCTGCCGTTCGCGGCAACAGCAAAGGCCCAGGTCGATGTGGGAGTTGGAGTCGGGCCCGCGGTTGTCGACGATCCCGGGGTCTACGGTCCCCCGGTATGCGAGTGGGGATATTACGCATACTACCCTTATGCCTGCGCGCCCTACGGCTATTACGGGCCGGAGTGGTTTAACGGCGGGATTTTCCTCGGTGTCGGTCCGTGGTACGGCTGGGGCTGGCGTCACGGCTGGGGCGGCTACGGTTATCGTGGCGGCTACGGCTATAGGGGCGGATACGGCTACGGCAATCGCGGCGTCTATGCCGGTCGCGGGGCTTATGCCGGCGGCGGGGCTCGTGGCTATGCAGGCGGCGGAGTGGCTCGCGGATATGCCGGCGGCGGAGTAGCTCGTGGATATGCCGGCGGCGGCGTAGCTCGCGGTTACAGCGGCGGTGCGGCTCGCGGTTACAGCGGCGGTGCTGCCCGCGGTTACAGCGGCGGCGGGCACGCTGGCGGCGGCTTCAGTGGCGGCGGCCACATGAGCGGTGGCGGCGGTGGCCATGGTGGCGGCGGACGCCGGTAACTCAATCAGCTTGAAGACTTGAAGGCCCGTCTGCTTCGGCAGGCGGGCTTTTTTTTGCGTCCAGATCCAGGCGAGAGTTGGGATTTGTCTCAGGCGTAATGCAGGTTCTTCGGCCCCACTGCGTTTCGCTCAGAATGGGGCGCCCGGAAATGTCAATGCGCCAGCGCGACTCTCTCCGCAGCCAGCGCAACAAGGCGACTGGCAATCCGCTCGGCAGCGGCGGGATGGGCCTGGGTGCGCGCCGCCGCGGACATGGCCGCTAGACGTTTCGGGTCCGTGAGCAGGCTGGTGAGCGCAGCCAGCAACCTGCCGGGTTCGTCGAGTTCGCGCTCATCCAGCATGACCGCGGCCCCGGCAGCCACCATGGCTTCGGCATTGCGGCGCTGGTGCTGGTCGGCGGCTTCGGCAAAGGGCACCAACAGGGCGGGTTTGCCGGCCGCGGCCAGTTCGGCCACCGTGGACGCCCCGCTGCGCGACAGCACCAGGTGCGCAGTGGCAAAGCGCGAAGGCATATCGTCGATGAAGGCGCACACCTGCCAGCGTGACGGATCAGCGCCACTGGCGGCGTAGGCAGCTTCAGTGATCTCAAGGTGGCGCGCGCCGCACTGGTGCAGAACCGTCAGCCCGGGAACGGCATCGAGCAGCGCCGGCATGATCGCGGGCAGATGGTTATTGAAGATGCGCGCGCCCAGCGAACCGCCAAAGACCAGCAGGTGAGGCGCGGCGTCGGTGGGCGGCCCGAGGGTGAAGAATTTCGGCCGCACGGGAATGCCCGTTACCTCGCAGTTGTTGAACCAGGCGGCGGCAGAGGGAAAGTTGACCGCGGCGGCCTGCACCTTTTTGCCCACCAGACGGTTGGCGAGTCCGGGCATGGCATTCGGCTCGAAGATCATGGTGGGCACTTTGAGCCGCAGCGCCGCCGCCATGGCCGGACCCGAAGCGTAACCCCCTACGCCAAAGACAACGCTGGGCTGGAATTCACGAATCAACCGTTTGCACTCGGCAATGCTGCGCGGCAGTTGCATCAGGGTGCGCAGCCGGGTGACCATCGATACATTTTTGAGCGGACCCACGGCGATGAGGCGCAGGCGAAATCCGGCTTCGGGAACCAGGCGAATTTCCAGGCCCCGGGCAGTGCCGACAAAAAGAACTTCGGCCCCATGATGAACGACCAGTTCGTTGGCTACCGCCAGGGCTGGAATAATGTGGCCGCCGGTACCGCCTCCGGCAATGAGAATTCGCAGTTCCGACAATCTCTTGCCTTTCCGGGGAAATACAGGGCGATCAAGAGGAACGACTTCGTTATGGAATCACTTGCATCTAAAGGCAACACCGGTAGATTACCATAGCCGCTTTCGCCGGTTTCGCCGCACTGACCGCGACAATTCGGGAGTTCACTGATCAAGTTGAGATGCTGAACGTTCATTCCCTCGGGGACTAAAACCCGCATTTAATCTTCCGCATTCACGGCGCAGCTAAAGCCGCGCCCTTTCAAAGCGAAAGTCCCGCTCAAAGGCAAACGGCCCGCTCAAAAGCAAAAAGCCTGGTCAAGAGCAAAAAGCCCGCGTAAAAGCGAAAACCCCGCTCACTCGTCCCGCAGCCGGTATTTGCGCAGCCGTCCCAGCAGCGACGCCGGGCCGCTCACCGTCAATCGCACCAGGTTGCCCTCGTACTCGCGGCTATGAACAACCATCCCCGCTTCAATCGAGGCCAGCACCGAGCCCTCCTGCTGCGGAACCCGCAACTCCGCCGACAGGATGGGGTCGGAGTGGAGAGCGCCGTCGATGGCTTCGAGCAAGGCATTCATGCCCTCGCCGGTGCGGGCCGAGACCGCGACCTCGCCCCCGGCCCGGCAGCGGCCCTGCAGCCCCTGGCGCTCGTGCTCTCCGAGCAGGTCGATCTTGTTCAGCACCTCAATGCGCGGCTTGCCAAGAGATTCAAGCTCGCCCAGGACTTTTTCGACCTGGTTCTTTTGTTCCTCGCCATAGGTTGAAGCGGCGTCCCGGACATGGAGCAGCACCTCAGCCTGCTCGACCTCTTCCAGGGTGGCCCTGAAGCTGGTTATCAGCGTGTGGGGCAGGTTACGGATAAAGCCGACCGTGTCTGACAGCAGCACCCTGCGCCGGCTGGGCAGCTCGATGGCGCGGAGTTTGGGATCAAGGGTGGCGAACATGCGCGACGATTGCAGCACCTGCGCGCCGGTCAGGCAGTTGAACAGGGTGCTCTTGCCGGCGTTGGTGTAGCCCACCAGGGCGACTGTGGGCACAGGCACCGCCTCGCGGCGCTGGCGCTGCTGTTTGCGCACCCGGCGCACGGCTTCAAGATCCAGCTTCAACTGGTCGATGCGGCGCTGAATCTGACGCCGGTCGGTTTCGAGCTGGGTTTCGCCGGGGCCGCGGGTGCCGATGCCGCCGCCCAGTTGCGACATGGATTTGCCCCGGCCGGACAGGCGCGGCAGCATGTATTCAAGCTGCGCCAGCTCCACCTGCAACTGTCCCTCGCGGGTCCGTGCGTGGCGGGCAAAGATGTCCAGAATCAACTGTGTCCGGTCCAGCACCCGGCAGGGAAGCGCGGCCTCGAGATTGCGCAGTTGGGTGGGCGTCAGGTCGTGGTCGAAGAGCACCAGGTCGGCTTCGACCGAAGCCGCTACTCCGGCAATCTCCTCCACCTTGCCGGAGCCGACCAGCGTAGCCGGGTCGGGCTTGCCGCGCCGCTGCAACAGCTCGGCTGCCACCTCGCCGCCGGCGCTTAATACCAGCTCCCGAAACTCGACGAGAGACTCCTCGGCATCCAGGCCCGGCAGTCCCTGAGCGGGCGCTGAGGCGATGCCATTTTTGGGAAATGACCGGGAAGATTCAGGCACCGGCGCAGCGGAGTCCGGACACACCACAACGTCATCCGCGCCGGACAGGCCGGCACGGCTGCTGCGTGAGCGAACCGCAAGGTCCACTCCCACCAGGACCGCTCGCTCGGGTGTACCCCACCCCAGCGACGAAAACCTGTCGCTGGGGACCCCGGCCCCACCCGCGCCGCCGGTCCAGCGCTCCTCACCTGCCAATCGTGGCCGCTCCCCCGGGCTCTATCGCAGCTCCGCACTCACCGGAGACGCGGACGGCACGGCGACGGGAGTCCCAGGGACGCCCGCTGACATGGCCGCCGGACGGTGTTCGGTGTGCATCACGCTGCGGTTGCTCACCACCGTCGAAATGGCGTGTTTGAAGATCAATTGCTCCTGGCTATTGTTCTCCAGCAGCACGGAATATTTGTCGAAGGACCTGATTTTTCCGGTTAGCTTGACGCCGCTGACCAGATAAATCGTGATTGGGGTCTTGTCCTTGCGAACCGTGTTCAGAAATGTGTCCTGAATATTTTGTGCCGGCTTGTTCTCCATGTGCCGATCTCCTGCTCTCTTGTTGAAGGGTTGGATTTGCAAATGCACTTTCGTGAAAAAACAAGTCCGCGGGAACGGCTCCGGCACCCCCGGCGCCGCAAACTCCCGCAATGTGTTAACAATATAGCGGTTTGCCTCCCTTTTCAACTCCGGCTGGCGGCGAACTCCTCCACCGGGGCCGGTTTTGAACCGGTCATAGTGGGACGAAACGCACTCTACCGCTGCTAGAATAACCGCGTGCAAGACACTGCAATTCCGCCGCGCAGTCCCTCCAAAGCTACCCAGCCAGTGCCCATGCTTGACCTCAAGCGCCAGTACCAGCCGCTCCACCAGGAACTGCTGGAGGCGGTGGGGCATGTGCTTCAAACGCAGCAGTTTATCCTTGGCGAGCCGGTAGCCGCTTTTGAAAAGTCTGCCTCCACACAGCTGGGCGTAGCCCATGCCCTGGGCTGCTCCTCCGGGACCGACGCCCTGTGGCTGGCGCTGGCTGCGGCCGGAATCGGAGAAGGTAAAGCCGTCGTCACCACCCCATTCAGCTTTTTTGCCTCGGTCAGCGCCATTCTCCGCGCCGGCGCCACTCCGGTGTTGGCCGACATCGATCCGGCCACCTTCAACCTGTCGCCCGCGGCCGTCGAAGCCGTTTTGGAGGGCCCGCAAGGAAAAGCCGTCCGCGCCATGCTGCCCGTCCACCTCTACGGCCAGTGCGCGGATTGGGCGGCTTTTGCCCGTCTTGGAAAAGAGCGCGGGCTGAAGCTGATCGAAGACGCCGCCCAGGCCTGGGGCGCCGAGTGGGACGGAGTGAAGGCAGGCGGGCTTGGCGACATTGCCGCCTTCAGCTTTTATCCCACCAAGAACCTGAGCGCCGCCGGGCGATGCCGGCATGGTCACCACCAATTCCGCGGAGCTGGCCGAGCGCGCAAGGATGCTGCGCCAGCACGGAATGCGCCGCCGCTACTACCACGACGAACTGGGCTGGAACACGCGCATGGACGGCTTCCAGGGCGCAGTTCTGGGGGTCAAGCTCCGCTACATCGAAGGCTGGAACCAGCTTCGCCGCACGGTGGCCCGGCGCTACCACGCGCTGTTCCACGCCGCCGGACTGGCAGAGACCGGCCCTTATCCCAGCCACGGCGTGGTATTGCCTCACGAAGTTCCCGGCAGCAGGCACGTCTGGCACCAGTACGTCATTCGCAGCGCGCGCCGCGACGCAGCTCCGCGAGTTCCTTACCGCGCGCAAGATCGGCTCGGAGATCTACTACCCGCTCCCGCTGCACATGCAGAAGGCACTGAAATGTCTGGGTTACGCGGAGGGCAGTTTCCCCGAGGCCGAGCGCGCCGCCCGCGAAGTGCTTGCCCTGCCCATCTTCCCCGAACTCCGCGAAGACGAGCAGCAGACCGTGGTTGGCGCCATCGCCGAGTTTCTGAGCTAGACCGATCTTCCACAGCTGACGCTCCTAGGGCCTGTTAACACTACCTGAGCGGATGGCGTTGCGAGTGAAAATCCGGCCAGACGAAGCCGAGCCCGAAGGCTGTGGCGGGTCCAACGTCGAGGGCGAGAATGAAGTATGGCCGGATTTTCACCGCAACCCGAAGGGCCGGGGCCAATTTCCCTCATTTCTTCGTCAATCGTCGCTAGCAGACACCCGGTATGCGTCACTCCTCTTTCCTCGAACTGAGAAAAATTGGCTCCCAGCGCCACCGTTCAGGTAGTGTTAGCAGGCCCTAGGGCGAAGCCTCCGCGCCCGAATCCCCCGCCGGCAGCCGCAGAGCCGTCGCGATCAGCGCCGCCAGCAGAAACGCCGCCGAGGTGATGCAGAGCGCGGCGCTCAGCCCACTTTGCTCGGAGAATCGCCCGATCAGGTACGGTCCCGCCGCGCTGGTTACGCGGCCGATGTTGTATACGAATCCCATGGCGCTGCCGCGCAGCGCAGTGGGGAACAGCTCGCTCGAAATCACGCTGAAGCCGCTGAAGTAGCCGGTGCCGAAAAAGCCCACCAGCGGACCGATGACCAGCAGCGCTCGCGGATCGCGAACAAAAGCAAACAGCGGCACCAGCAGTGCCGCCATCAGCAGATAACCGATGTAGGTGTACTTGCGGCTGAAGCGGTCGGCGATGTACCCGAAGCAGACGTAGCCCAGAAACGTGCCGCCCTGCATGACGATCGTCCATCCTGAAGTCTCGACGATGCTCAAGCCGCGCCCGCCCTCGGCGACCGACATGGAGAGAAAGCGCGGCATCCAGGTGAACAGTCCCCACCAGGCAAACAGCGTGGCGGCATTCATGGTGGCGCAGATGAGCACATTGCGGCCCAGCGCGCCGTGGAACAGCCGGCCGATTTCAATTCGAGCCGCGCGTTGCCGCTTCCAGGCCTCCGGCTCCTTCAGTCGGCGCTGCAGCCACAGGGTTAGGAGCCCCGGAGCGACGCCGGCGAAGAAGACGGCGCGCCATCCGAAGTGCGGCATTACCACGGCCACCACGGCAGCGCCCAATGCGTATCCCACCGCCCAGGAGCTTTGCACCAGGGCCAGGGCCTTGCCGCGATGGCGCGCGGGCCAGGTTTCCGCCACCAGGGCAGCGCCACTGGCCCACTCCCCGCCCATCCCCAGGCCGAGCAGAACGCGGCAAACCATAAGCTGCCAGGCGGTATGGGTGAAGCCGCACAGCGCGGTAGCCACGGAGTAGCCCAGAATGCTGAAGGAAAGCGCTCGCACCCGGCCGAACCGGTCGGCAAACCAGCCGAAGCCGAGTCCCCCAACGGCTGCCGAAACCAGCGTGGCCGACATCATGGCCCCGCTCATGGCCGCGGAGAGATGCATCTCGCGCTGAACCGCGCCCAGCACCAGCGCATAGATCATCACGTCCATGCTGTCCAGCATCCAGCCCAGGCTGGCGGCCAGCAGCGTCCGCTTCTGCTCGGCGGAGGATTCAGCCAGCCAACTGGTGATTCCGTTCAAAAACACTCCTCTTGATTTCTTGACTTCGCGCCCCTTGCTTTAGAGTATCTAGTGAAGCTCTGAAAAAGTCTTTATTGTGAGGTTGCATTCCCCCGGGGGATCAACGGAAGGATTGAAACCCATCCCTGCCAGCCTGCGCTAATTCTGCTTCGTTTACGGCGCTGCACCGGACCCGACCCGAACCGGTGGGTGTCCCGGCCCCCGGTCACCGGCAGCGCCGCTTCAAGGCCTCGCCTTTTTCAGAGATTCCTGAGGAGACCAGGCCGATTTGCGCGTAGCCATAGACACCGGCGGCACATTTACCGATTGCGTTTGCCTGGCAGAGGGGCAACTGCGGGTGCTCAAGCTGTTTTCAACGCCTGCCGACCCATCTCTGGCGGTGCTGGACGGCCTGCGGCAGTTGGGCGCCGGAGAAGACCTGAACGTGCGCCACGGCACCACGGTGGGAACCAACACCATGCTGGAGCGGAGCGGCGCGCGAGTGGCGTTTATCACCACTGCGGGCTTTGAAGACACCATCGCCATCGGCCGCCAGACCCGGACCCGGCTCTACGACTGGTTCGCGCCGGTGCCGGTGTGCCTGGCGCCCAGGGAACTGCGCTTTGGCGTACCGGAGCGGGTGAGCGCCGAGGGCAAGATGCTTCGCGCGCCAACCGATGAGGATTTGGCCGCGCTGGCCACGGCGATTCGCGCGGATGGAGCCGAGGCAGTGGCCGTCTCGCTGTTGTTTTCGTTTGCCAATCCTGAGACCGAGCGGCGCATCGAAGCGGCCCTGAACGGCCTCGGCATTCCCGTCTCCGTTTCGCACCGGATTCTGCCCGAGTTTCGCGAGTACGAGCGCGCTTCGACCACGGTGGTGAATGCCTACCTGGCGCCCCGCATGCAAAGCTACCTGCTCAAACTTGAAGAGCGCATCGCCCAGCAGCATCCCGGCGGGCGCATGGATGTGATGCAGTCCTCGGGCGGCATTGTGGCGGCGCGGCTGGCGGCGCGCGAGCCGGTGCGCACGGTGCTGTCAGGGCCCGCCGGCGGAGTGGTAGGCGCCTGCCAGATGGCGCGCTGGGCCGGCTTCGAGCGCATCATCGGCTTCGACATGGGAGGCACCTCGACCGACGTTTTTCTCGCCGATGCGGCTGCCGGCGGCGCTGAGCGGACACGCGAATCGGTGGTGGCCGGCGTGCCCATCGGCGTGCCCATGCTCGACATTCACACCGCCGGAGCGGGCGGCGGCTCGATCGCGCGTTTTGATGCCGGCGGCATGTTGCGCGTGGGCCCGGAGTCGGCGGGCGCGGATCCGGGGCCCATCTGCTTCGGCCGCGGTACCAAGGCCACTGTCACCGACGCCAACTTCCTGCTTGGCCGGCTGGATTCAGAGAGCTTTCTTGGCGGAGGCGTGAGCCTGAATCGGCAACGGACCAAGAGGATCATGCGCAGGCGGAAAGGCCCGCTTGCAACGGTTCAGGAGTTCGCGGCAGGCATTCTCCGCGTGGTTGAAACGCAGATGGAGAAGGCCATTCGCGTCATCTCAGTGGAGCGCGGCCACGACCCGCGCGATTTCACGCTGGTGGCTTTCGGCGGCGGCGGCCCGCTGCACGCATGCTCGCTGGCCCGGGCTCTGCGCATTCCGCGGGTGCTGGTTCCCGCCATGCCCGGTGTGCTTTCGGCAGTCGGCATTCTGCTCGCCGATGTGGTCCGCGATTATTCCCGCACCGTGATGTTGCCGGGCGATGCGATCTTGAGCCTCGCGGATCAATTTGCGGAGTTGGAGCGGCAGGGAGCGGAGGAGTTTACCGCCGAGAGCCTGGCAGGAGTGCCGCAGCGCACCCTGGATCTGCGCTATCGCCGCCAGGGGTACGAGCTGAACGTCGATTACGATCCGCAGGCTCCCCAGCGCTCCATCGAGGCCTTTCACCGCCTGCATCTGCAGCGCTACGGCTTTTGCGACGTTGAGCGCCCGGTCGAAATTGTGAACCTGCGGCTGCGCATGATTGCCGCCGGCGAGCGCTATGAGCCGCCGCGCCGGGAGCTGGTTGGGGGCGACGGCGGCGCCGCCTGTTACGCCGAGCGCGAGGTCTGGTTCGAGGGACAATTCCAGCCCACGCGCATCTACCACCGCGAGCAGCTTGTACCCGGCAATCGAATCCATGGGCCGGCGATGATTACCGAATACACCGCGGCCACGCTGCTGCCGCCAGGTGCAACCGCGGATGTCGACGGCTTTGGGAATCTGGTCATTGCGGTGGGCGAGGAGGTGAGCGCATGATTCTGCTGGCGACCAATCCGATCGAGCTAACCATCTTTCATTGCGCGGTGCACTCGATCGCCGAGGAGATGGGCGCTGCCCTGCGCCGTACCGCGCTCTCGCCCAACATCAAGGAACGCCGCGACTACTCATGCGCCATCTTCGACGGCAAGGGCAGAGTCATCGCCATGGGCGACCACATGCCGGTGCATCTGGGCTCCATGCCCATGTCGGTTGCGGCGGCCATTGCGGCCATCGCGTTTGAGCCCGGCGACATCGCGATTCTCAACGATCCCTACGCGGGCGGAACGCATCTGCCCGACATCACCATGGTGCTTCCGGTCTTTCTGCCTGGCGGCGACCGACCCGCGCTCTACGTCTCCAATCGCGCCCACCACGCCGATGTGGGCGGCGTGTTCGCGGGCTCGATGGGACCGGCGGAAGAGATTTTTCAGGAGGGCATTCGCATTCCTCCGGTGCGCATTGTGCGCGGGGGAAAAGTGGATCGCGAGATGCTCGACATGATTCTGCTCAACGTGCGCACGCCCAGGGAGCGCGAGGGCGATCTGGATGCGCAGATCGGCGCCTGCCGCGTGGGCGAACAGCGCATCCTGCAGTTGGCTGAAAAGTACGGCGACCAGATACTGCAGGCGCTGGTGGAGGAGTTGCTCGATTACTCCGAGCGGCTGATGCGCGCTGAACTGCGCACCATGCCCGCGGGCGAATTCAGCGCTGAGGATTGGCTGGACAGCGACGGGGTCTCGCAGGATCCCTGCAAGCTCGCGGTACGCCTGCGCCTCGATCCCGCGGCAGGCTCGATGCAAGCGGACTTTGCCGGTTCCTCGCCGCAGGTCTCGGGCAGCGTGAACGCGGTTCGCGCCATCACGCTCTCAGCGTGCTTTTATGTATTGCGCTGCCTGCTCAAGGAAGATGCGCCGGCCACGGAAGGAATCCTGCGGCCGTTGACGTTGGATGTGCCGGCAGGCTCCATCGTCGATGCGCGTCCGCCCGCGGCCGTAGCCGGAGGAAACGTAGAGACCTCGCAGCGCATTGTCGATGTGCTGCTGCGGGCGCTGGCCAAGGCGGTTCCGGCGCGGGTTCCGGCGGCCAGCGCCGGCACCATGAGCAACCTGACCATCGGCGGCGTCGACTTCCGCACCGGCGAGCCGTTCACCTACTACGAGACCATCGCCGGCGGCATGGGCGCGCGCCCCGGAATCGACGGCATCTCCGGCGTGCAGACACACATGACCAACTCGCTCAATACTCCCATCGAGGCTCTCGAATATGCCTACCCATTCCGCGTGCGCCGCTACGGCTACCGCTATGGCTCGGGCGGCGAGGGGAAGTTTACCGGCGGCGATGGCCTGATTCGCGAAATCGAGTTGCTGACCGGCGCGCAGATGACGCTGCTTGCGGAGCGCAGAAGATTTCAGCCCTGGGGATTGCAGGGCGGAGAAGATGGCGCCGCCGGCATGGCGTGGGTCACCCGGCGGGGGACCAACGATTATGTCGAGTTGCCGGGGAAATGCAACCGCCGGCTCTTCGAGGGAGACATTCTGTTCATCGAAACTCCCGGCGGCGGTGGCTGGGGCAAGCGTTGATTGCGCGCTAACGCGGTTCCAGAATTACCAAAACAAGATACCCGCGCCCCATCGTCCTGAGCGAAGCCGAAGGGCTGCCCTGAGCCTGCCGAAAGCCTGCCCTGAGCCTGTCGAAGGGGGGTCTGCGGCTACTTTTCCGGCGAAAGGGCGGGAAATTCGAGCAGGCAAGCCACAAACCAGGAGCTGAGAGCTGAAAGCTAGAAGCTAAAAGCTAGCTCTTGTGAAACCGCGCTGCGACTTGCTCCGCGGTGCGCGCCAGCAGGCCCACATCGCTGCCCACGGCCGTGAAGTTGAATCCGAGAGCGAACAGAGACTCCACGTCGTCGAGATTGCCGGTCAGCATGCCCGCCGCTTTGCCCGCGGCCCGTATGCGCGTGGCCGCGTCCTTTATCGCCGCCTGCACGTCGGGGTGCTTGGGATTGCCGAGTTGGCCGAAGTCCGCGGCCAGGTCGCTGGGACCGATGAAGATGCCGTCAACGCCGTCGATGGCCGCGATGGCCGCGACCTCCTTGAGCGCGGTTCGCGTCTCCAACTGCACCAGCACGCAGGTGTCGAGATGCGCGTTCCTATGGTAGTTCTGGATGCGCCCGTAGTCGTTGGCGCGCGGCGTAACGGAAACTCCGCGAATGCCCAGCGGCGGATAGCGCGTTGCGGCAACGGCCCGGCGCGCTTCTTCCGCGTTCTGGACGAAGGGAATGAGCAGCGAGCGCGCGCCCACATCGAGAGCCCGCTTGATGATCACCATATCGTTCCACGGCACGCGGAAGACCGGCTCGGCCGTGCCCGAGCGCATGGCCTGCAGTTGCGCCAGCAGCAGGGGAATGTCGCTGGGGCCGTGTTCGCCATCGATCACGATCCAGTCGAAGCCCGCGCCGGCAATAATCTCCGCCGCGATCGGGCTGGCCAGGCCGCTCCACAGTCCCACCTGGCGCTGACCCTTCGCGAGCGCTTGTTTAAATGCATTGCGGGGCAGATTTCCCGGCCATTCCGGCATGTGTTCCTGACCTCCTGTGCAGTTTGTGGGCGCCGATCGCGCGCCGTCGTCATTGGTAGCTTAAACAGTTTCAGGCCGTTCCGTCAGCAGCCGCGTCGGGCGCCAGCTCCAGACGCTTGATCTCGCCCACAATCGGTCCATAGGCCACAATCGCGCAGAATGCGATAAACCCGACGAACAGCAGCGCTCCGTTGTAAGAATGTGTCTTTCCCACGATATATCCGATGATCAGAGGCGTGGTGACGCCGGCCATGTTGCCGCAGAGGTTGAAGAGCGCGCCGTTCATGCCCACCATGCCCTTGGGCGAGGTGTCGGAGATGACCGTCCAGCCCAATGCGCCGATGCCTTTCCCGAAAAACGAGATGGACATGAACAGCAGCATGATGGTCTGCGAATCCGCGTAATTGCAGGCGATGATGGTCATCGAAAGCGCCATTCCCGCCATGATGGGGAGCTTGCGCGAGAAGGTCAGCGAGCAGCCTCGCTGCAGCAGCTGGTCTGAGATTATGCCGCCGAGGATTCCGCCGAAGCCGCCGCAAAGTCCCGGCACCGCGGCCGCAAATCCAACCTTCAGCACCGACATGTGCCGCGCCTGCGACAGGTAAAGCGGAAACCAGGTGAGAAAAAACCAGGTCAGTGTCGTAATGCAATACTGCCCGATGTAAACCCCAACGAGCATGCGATGGCTGAGCAGCATTTTCACCGTGGCCCAGGTAAGCGTGTTCTTTTTGACGCTTGCCTTGCCGTCGGTATTCACCAGGCCGCCGCCGCGCTCGATGGTTTCAATCTCCGCGGTCGAAATGCGGGGATGATCTTTTACGCCATAGATGTTTGTAAACCAGACGATGGTCAGAACCGCGCCCAGCGCACCCATGAACCAGAAGCAGCTTTGCCAGCCGTACTTGTGCAGCAGCCCTCCGAAGATGGGTGCGAAGATGGGTAGCGCGAAGTATTGCGATGAGTTGAAGATGGCCGATGCGCGCCCGCGCTCGGAGGTGGGAAACCAGGCGGCCACGATGCGGCCGTTGCCGGGAAAGACCGGAGATTGCGCCAGACCCGAACATATCCTCAGAATAAAAATCACGGTGAAGGCCGCGCTGGCCGTCACGTAACCGGCAAAGCCGGTGAGAAATGCGAAGACCGACCACAGGATGATGGCGATCCCGTAGACACGCTTCGATCCAAAGCGATCGAGCAAGCCGCCCGAGGGCAGTTGACCGAGCGCATAGGCCCAGCCGAAGCCAAAAAGAAGATAGCCCATCCTCTCGGGAGTCAGGTTGAGGTCTTTCGGCATGGCGCCCGCGGCCTGCGACAGAGCCGAGCGATCAGCGAAGCTGAAGCAGCTTACCGCAAACAGGATGCAGATGATGAGATAGCGAATTCGGGTCTCTCTGGTCTCAGTCAAAGTCCGGGTTCCATCCCTTCAGGCTTCTTCGTTGACCGACTGGATCAGGCCGCGAATGTAGCCGTAGCAGAATGCAAACGACTGCAGCGATCCGGGATCGCTTTCCGCAATCGGCACATGATCGGGCATCAGCATGTAAGGATAGCCGATCTCCTTGTACACCCTGATCGCTTTAACGAAATCAATGTCGCCTTCGTCGGGGAAGACTTCCTCAAAATCGTTGCGATGGCCGCGAATGTTGCGGAAATGTACATTGAATATTTTTTTGCGGGTGCCGAAGTAGCGGATGACGTCGAAGATTTCCACGCTCGGATTCTCAAGATTCTCCGACACCGTTCCCTGGCAGAAATTCAGCCCGTGATAAGGGCTCTCCTGAATGGTGATGAGTTTTTTCAGCCCGTCGATGGTGCCCAGCACGCGATTCACGCCCTGATATCCCTCAGGCGGAACGCCGGGATCCTGCGGATGGCACGCCATGCGGATCTTGTACTCATTGGCCACCGGAATCACGCGGTCGAGAAAGTAGGTAATGCGCTCCCAGAAAGCTTCGGCATCCACAACGCCGGCCTTGGTGAGCCGGGTTGCCGGATGCGCTTCGGACAGCTTCCACACGTGGTCCATGGCATCGCCGCGTCCCGGCTTTCGCCCAGTGCGCAGAACGCCGAGGATGCTCATGTTGTACTTGATCGACGGAATTCCGGCTTCCGCGCAGTTCTTGATGAGGGTTTGCAACTGCTCGATGTCGCGGTCGCGCTCCGGGCTCTGGGCCAGCATGATGGCCGGATGCTTTTCCGTGTCGATAAAGCTGGAGGCCAGAAACGGCGGCGCAACGCAGTCCACGCTTATGTTGTATTTCGCGGCCAGGTCCTTCATGCTCTTGAGCTCGTTTACGGTGGCGTAGAGCCGGTCGCCTTCAATGTGGGGATAGCCGCAGATGCTCTCGACGCCATAGCGGGTCAAGTACTTCAGGTGCACCTCGTTGGTGGGCTCTGTCTGGTCGCCCAGCTTCATCAGGCCCTTTTTTGCGGCAGGCTCAGCGACAGATTTCGCGGACGCGCCTCGGCCGGCGGCAACCAGACCCGCTGCGCCGCTGGTAACAATGAACTGTCTCCGATTCATGGCTCCCCTTCTATAAACTACGCACTGCGGGACGCCGCGCATACCAATGAACATTGTAAGGAACTTTGTAAGCGAGGGAGCGCGCACCTGTAAAGTGAATTCAGGAAATGCGAGATTTTTTGAGCGTCCGTCCGGTAAGATGATCTCCGGCAGCACCAGCGCGGGAGCGGAAATGATGATCGAGACCGGCGGCGTCGACACTCGCGGCAAATCTCCTCGCATCTCCGCAATGCGTATCGTTCCGGTCGCGGGCCAGGACAGCATGTTGCTCAACCTGAGCGGCGCGCACGGCCCGTATTTCACGCGCAATCTCGCCATCCTCACCGATGAAGCCGGCAACACCGGCGCGGGCGAAGTGCCGGGCGGAGAAAAAATACGCCAGGTGCTGGAAGAAGCCGCGCCGCTGGTGATGGGGCGTGAGATCGCTTCATACAACGCCATCTTGAACGATGTTCGCCGGCGTTTTGCCGATCGCGACGCTCAAGGCCGCGGCCAGCAGACCTTCGACCTTCGCGTTACGGTGCATGCGTTGACCGCCATCGAGTCCGCGCTGCTCGATCTTCTCGGCCAATTTCTCGGCCTGCCGGTTGCCGCGCTGCTCGGCGAAGGTCAACAGCGAAAAAGCGTGCCCGTGCTCGGCTACCTGTTTTTTGTCGGCGACACCGGAAAGACGAATCTGAAATACCGGCGTGCGGGCGAATCCGCAGAGGGCTGGTTCCGTGTGCGCGACGAAGAGGCTCTTACGCCCGATGCCGTGGTGAGGCTTGCCGAGGCAGCCAAGGCGCATTACGGCTTCAACGACTTCAAGCTGAAGGGCGGCGTGCTTTCAGGTCCGGAGGAGATGAAGGCCGTCGAGGCGCTCGCCGCGCGATTTCCCGAAGCGCGCATTACGCTCGATCCCAACGGCGCGTGGTCGCTCAGTGAAGCAATCGCGCTCTGCAAGGGCAAGCAACATGTGCTGGCCTACGCGGAAGATCCCTGCGGCGCCGAGGGGGGCTTTTCCGGGCGCGAGATCATGGCCGAATTTCGCCAGGCCACGAATCTGCCCACCGCGACCAACATGATCGCGACCGACTGGCGACAGCTCCGGCACGCGATCCAGTTGCGCGCCGTCGACATTCCACTCGCCGATCCGCATTTCTGGACCATGCAGGGTTCGGTGCGCGTGGCGCAGGTGTGCCGCGACAACGGGCTCACCTGGGGTTCGCATTCGAACAATCACTTCGACATCTCGTTGGCCATGGTCACTCACGTTGCCGCCGCCGCTCCCGGCGCCATCACCGCCATCGACACGCATTGGATCTGGCAGGATGGACAGCACATCACGCAAAATCCATTTCCAATTAAAGACGGCAGCCTGGCGGTGCCCGAACGCCCCGGCCTTGGCGTCGATCTCGATCTTGAAGCCATCGAACGCGCGCATGCGCTCTACAAGACCATGGGCCTGGGCGCGAGAGACGACGCAACCGCGATGCAGTTCCTGATTCCAAACTGGAAGTTCGATCCCAAACGTCCATGCCTGGTGCGCTGACCATGAGCGATGCACGGAACAAATACGTAAAGCCCTCCGCAAAGGCCATACAACCGCGCTACATTCGCATCGATGCACGGGACAATGTTGCCATCGTGGTGAACCAGGGCGGCCTGCCCGCGGGCAGCCGCTTTCCCTGCGGGCTGGTTCTCGCGGAGCCTGTTCCCGAGGCGCACAAAGTCGCGCTCGCCGATCTGGCCGAGGGTGAACCCGTGCTTCGCTACGGCGTCGTCATCGGCTACGCAAAACGTGCGATCGCACGCGGCAGTTGGGTGCATGAGGGCCTGCTGAATTCGCCCGCCGCGCCGCCGCTTGCGGAATGTCCACTCGCAACTGCCGTGCCCAAGCCCATGCCAAAGCTGGAGGGCTACAGCTTCGATGGCTATCGCAATGCAGACGGTTCGGTGGGAACCAAAAACATTCTTGCCATCAGCACCACGGTGCAGTGCGTGGCGGCCACAGTGGATTACGCGGTCCGCCGCATCAAGGCCGAGATGCTGCCGCACTATCCTCACGTGGACGATGTGGTCGCCATCGCGCATCACTACGGCTGCGGCGTGGCCATCGACGCTCCCGGCGCGGCTGTTCCCATCCGCACCCTGCGCAACCTGAGCCTGAATCCGAACTTCGGTGGAGAGATTCTGCTGGTCAGCCTGGGTTGCGAAAAGCTGCAACCCGCCCGCATGATTCCCGCGGGCGAATTGAACGTGCTTGAAGAAGACTTGTCGGTTTCCGTGCTTCAGGATGCAGTGCAGGGCTTTGGCGACATGGTGGCCAACATCATGGCCCAGGCGGAGAAAAAACTGAAGCGGCTCAACGAGCGCCGGCGCGTCTCCTGTCCAGCCTCCGACCTTGTCGTCGGCCTGCAATGCGGCGGCTCCGACGCTTTCTCCGGCGTCACTGCGAATCCAGCGGTGGGCTGGGCCACTGACCTGCTTGTTCGTGCGGGCGCGACCGTGATGTTTTCCGAAGTGACTGAGGTCCGCGACGCCGCGCACCTGATCACGGCGCGCGCCGCAACGCCGGAGGTGGCAAAGGATTTCATCCGCGAGATGGCCTGGTATGACGCGTATCTGCAGACTGGAGGCGCCGACCGGCAAGCCAATCCCACGCCCGGCAACAAGCAGGGCGGCCTCGCCAACGTGGTCGAAAAGGCGATGGGCTCGTTGGCCAAGGCGGGCAGCACCGCGCTCATGGGCGTCGCGGCTCCCGGTGAGCGCGTGACGCAAAAGGGCCTGGTCTTCGCGGCCACTCCGGCCAGCGACTTCATTTGCGGCACGCTTCAGTTGGCGGCCGCAATGAACATGCACATCTTCACCACCGGGCGAGGCACCCCCTACGGATTGTCGGTTGTGCCGGTCATCAAAGTTGCTTCAAACAGCGGGCTTGCGGAGCGCTGGCACGACCTGATCGACGTGGACGCGGGGAGAATCGCGACTGCCGACGCGACCGTCGAGGAGGTCGGCTGGGAGATCTTTTCCTTGATTTTGGACGTGGCCAGCGGCCGAAAGAAAACCTGGGCGGATCATTGGGGGCTGCACAACGAATTCGTGCTGTTCAATCCGGGGCCGGTAACTTAGAAACAGCGGAGTTGGCGGAGTTAGCGGAGTTAGGGAATTGTGCCACCGGTCCTGCTAACTCCGCTAACTCGCGCGACGCGCGGCTAACCCGGCTAGCTCCGCTACTTGCCCCTCACCACCGGCTCGCCGGCAATCTTCAGGTTCACTCGATAGATGCAATCGCTCGCCGTGATGTAAAGCGTCTTTCGGTCCGGTCCGGCCCAGGCTACATTCGACACCCTTCCCGGAGGAACGAGAATCGTTCCCAGCGGCTTGCCTTCAGGCGAAAAAATCCACACTCCGGCCGGGCCCGCGCTGTAGATATTTCCTTCCACATCCACCTTCATGCCGTCGGGATTGCCGGGACGCGTATCCGCAGTGTCATCGAAGAGCAGCTTGGCGTCGGTCAGCGTTCCATCCGGCTTTACGCGGTAACGCATCCAGATCTTCTTCGGCTCGGAGCTATTGACGTAGAGATGTTTTTCGTCGGGCGAGAATGCAATTCCGTTGGGCCGGGTAAGGTCGCTGATCAGCAGTTGCAACGCAGCGCGCGCCGGCGGAGCGCCGGGCTTTTGCTCGAGGGCATGAGGTATGCGATAAACCCCGTTCACGCTGAGCTGCTTTTCGGGATCGCTGTCTTTCTGCGTGCGCAAGCCGTAGGGAGGATCGGTAAAGTAGAGCGAGCCATCCGACTTGTAGACCACATCGTTGGGACTGTTGAGCCGCTTGCCTTGATAGGTGTCGGCGAGAATGGTAATCGGTCCCTTCGGATCGAGCGACTCGAACCTGTACACATCGCGCTGCGCGTGTCCGGCAACCGTCAGGCGTCCGCGCAGGTCGAGCGTCATTCCATTCGATCCCGACTCAGGGCCGCCGTAGGGAGCGGTTCCCAGATAGCCGCTCGGCTGCAGAAAGATGTCCACCCCCTTGCCCGGCGTCCAGGTGCGGATGCTGTTGCTGGGGATCTCGGCGAAGAAAAGCCGGTCGTTGACCCACACCGGACCTTCAACCCAGGTGAATCCACTGGCCAGCCGTTCCAGTTTCGCGTCCGCCGGAATGATCCGGTCGATGGACGCATCCAGCCGGTCAACCTTGAGCGGCGAGAAGCGGGAGTTTTCTGCAGCGCCGGCCCCACCTCCAGTTTGGGCAGGATCGATTCCGGCAGCGGAATTCGCCGTGCTGAGGATGAATGAGCACGAAATCGCGAGTGCAATCGGAGCAAGCAGTTGGTGCGGTGTGATTCGCTTCATTGGAGTTTTCCTGAAGTGAGAATGAGCGCGGCCAATCGGAGGATTCCCGCGTGCCGCGCACTTTGGAATGGAGCAGCCTCGAAAATCCAGCGCCTTCATCTTTAGCTTCACAGCAGATGCATGTCAAGGAGGGCGGAGAGGCGGGTGCTCGCATTTGTTTCATGAACCGTTTGCAGCGCGGCTCAATTGGATATATCTTCTTGGGTGCGCGGCGGAACAAGCGCTCAGGCGTTTTCAGCCGCGCGAAAGGAACCATCCAATGCAGCTTGCAAGAATGCGCCTGCAGCTCGATTCCGCGTATTGGCTTCTGCTGGTTGTGTTCCTGGTCCTGGCCTGCCGTCAGCAGATGGCCTTCGCCGCGCCCAGGGTGATTACGGATGCGGATAAGGGCGGGACGGTCCAACTGAAAACCGGAGACATTCTGGAAGTTCATCTGAAGTCGAATCCCACCACCGGGTACATGTGGTACGTGCATCCGAAATCGACGACTCTGTTGAAACTGATCGGCCAGTCGCAGACCCAGGCCACGGAGCCCGGCGTGGGCCGGCCCATCATCCAGATCTTCGAATTTCAACCCCAGGGCGCGGGAGACGGCGTTCTTCTGCTCCACTACGTGCGCTCCTGGGAAAAGCCGGTGCCGGACGAAGAGCAGTTCGATCTTCACGTGTCGATCCGCTGAGCAGCCGGGATGCGGCTGAATGCTACCCCACCCTAGAGCGAAACCAGAGTAACTGTATCCTGTTGGGTTTTGCGCAAGGTAGCCGCTCCCTGATGGTCGCGTCAACTTGAATGCTGTGGCTTCGAGATACAGCATCCCTGGTTCCGCTGTAGCCGCAAATACAAGGACGCGGCGAGGGTGGGGCACCCAATCGTTTGACTACTCTTGAAATTGCTCGGCCTTTTACCACACCGTGCGGGGATAGTGCCGGGCAATCTCTTCGTCTGCCGAGATGAGCCAGGCGAAGCCATTGGCTTTGGCGTTGGCCACGATGAGGCGGTCGAAAGGATCGCGGGTCCACTTCTCATCGAGGGCGGCGCTGGCGATGGTTGAAAAGGGAAGATCGCAAAGGCGGATGCCAAGTTCGTGCTCGACCTTGGTCTGAATGTCGCGGGCGGTACGCTTGTTGCGTTTGACCTCGTAAAGGTACTCAAGCTCAAGCAGAACCATGGGCGAGAAAAGCAGATCGGCCTGTTTGAGCAGCCGGTCGACCTTGGGGCTGATGCCGTCCAGGCTGCCCTGTGCCAGCCAAACAAGCGCGTTGGTGTCGAGATAGGCAATCACGGCTTGATGCCGGCCCTGCTGGAGACGGATTTGGAGTTCGGTGCCGGACCAAAGTCGCGCTCCCAATCCTGCTCCCAACTGCGCGTCATCTCCGCCTTCATGGCCTCATCGTCAAGGCCGATCCCGCCCGAGTTGATGATTTCCATAGGCGTAATCCGGCTGAGGCGATTGACGGGCCGGCCTTCGGGGACGAGCTTCAACCGGCGGCCTTTATGAGTAACCCATACCTCATTGCCATCCAGCGCCTGGTTAACCAGGGTGAAGATTTCCCGCCGGAATTTGGTAATCGGGACTTCCATGCCTCAAGTGTACCAGAGTGTACGGTTCCAAGTGTACATAATGTACATGACGCGATTTGCACAGCCTGTGCAACCGGCATCGCGAGCACCTACAATGCACAGTGTCATGGCTAAGGCGAAGGGAAAGGTTTTCGAAGTTGCCTGCCCGGAATGCGGGGCGATGCTCAGGATCGATGCAGCCACCGGCCTGTTGGTAAGCCACACTCCGGCCCCGCGCAAGCGGATGTTCGAGGACCTGGAGACGGCGGCCAAGGCCATGCGCGAGCAGGAAGAGCGCAAGGAGTCAATCTTCCGCCAGTCGGTGGACGCGGAAAAAAACAAGGCCGATCTGATGGAAAAGAAGTTTGCCGAAGCCCTGCGCAAGGCCAAGGATGCACCCGAGGGGAAGCCATTGCGCGACTTCGACCTGGACTGACAGGCGGGCTGTTCCGGGAAGAGATCGAGCCCGGGGCAACCTCTGGATTCAAGCAAGTGCCTGAGGAAAACTTTCCCGCCGGGCGCGCAGATTTTAGGGCGATACTCAAGACACCGTTCTTTTCCCAGCGGGCAGCCGCGGTTGGGAACGGAAGGAGAAGAGATGGTGGTGGTGCCGCTTTCAAAGCCAGCAAACGATTATGACCCAGAGCCGAGCGCGCAGAGGGCCAACTCTGTGAATTGGGTTCGGATTGCCGCCGCCTGTACCCTGGGCGCCAGCGGAGCGCTGCTGCTGGGCGGCAGGCGCCGCGCCGGGCTGGTAGCTGCCGCCACGGGAACGGCCCTGGCGCTGCTCGATCAGCAGGATGCGCTGCGCAAGTGGTGGATGGTTCTGCCCGGCTACATCGGAGAGGTGCAGCGGCTGCTCAACCAGGTACAGGAATCGGTAGATGAATTCGGCGCCCAGCGCGACAAGCTGGGGCGGATTCTGGGACGGTAGATTCCTTAGATTCCCAGTTGCTTGCGGCCCGCTCCGCTGATGCGGTGGGCTGTCCATCTCGGTTCCCAGACCAGATTGACCTCGACCTTGCCGATGCCGGAGATGCCGGCCAGGCGATTGTGTACCTGTTCGAAGATGAGCCCGCTCGCCGGGCACTGCGGGGTGGTCAAGCTCATGGTCACCTTCACCCATTGCCGCGGCCAGGCCTGGGTCGAGTCCGAGTCAGGACCGGTTTCAATGGCATAGATCAACCCCAGGTCCACGAGGTTCAGCTTCACTTCGGGGTCATAGCAGTCGCGGAGCGCGGTGAGGATTTCGGATTCCGAGAGCATGGACATAGCTTCTAGCTTCTAGCTCGTGCAGGGGAGGGGTCCGGGTTCTCAACGGCTCTCGTGCGCAGTCATTTATTCTCCACATCTGCGCTGGCAGAGCTGGCGGAGAGAAACTAGAAGCTAAAAGCTAAAAGCTAGTTCTTCCGCTCGACCAGGTAGCGGGCCACGGCCTTTAATCCATCGGCGCGTTCGCCGTAGGGCTCCAGCGCCGCGAACGCCTCGTCAATCAAACGCGCGGCGTCGAGCCGGCTCTGCTCGATTCCGTAGACGGCCGGCCAGGTGGCCTTTTCCGTGGCCTGGTCCTTGCCCGCGGTCTTGCCCAGTTGCGCTGAGTCCACGGTCATGTCGAGCACGTCGTCCACAATCTGGAAAGCCAGGCCGGCCTTACAGCCGAACATGGTCAGGCGGGCCACGTCTTTCAGCGCGGCCCCGGCATAGACGCCGCCGGCCACCACGCTCACCCGGATCAGCGCACCGGTCTTGGCGCGGTGAATGGCTTCAACCAGCTTGGCCGTGGGTTTCAGGTGTTCGCTCTCCAGGTCCAGCACTTGTCCGCCGATCATGCCTTCGACCGAGCCCACGGCGTTGGCAATGAGCCCGATGATCTGAACGGTAGCGGCGGGCGGCGAGTCAAGCCCGGCCAGCACTTCGAAGGCGCGGGTCTGCAGGGCGTCGCCGGCCAGAATCGCGATCGCCTCTCCGAAGGCCTTGTGGCAGGTGGGCTTGCCGCGGCGCAGATCGTCGTTGTCCAGCGCGGGCAGATCGTCGTGAATCAGCGAGTAGGTGTGCAGCATTTCAAGAGCCGCGCCCAGCCTCTCGATTCCTTCCGGCATGGCTCCGGCAATCGTAACTCCAGCCTGCATGGCCAGCACCGGCCTGAGCCGCTTGCCGCCGGCAAAAACCGAATGGCGCATGGCCCCGTGAATCGACACGGGCACCGTCTTTTTACAGGGAAGCAACTCCTCAAGTGCCTGGTCGGTCAGCTCCGCGCCTTCTTTCAACAGCGATTTCACATCCACGGTCATTGCCCTCATCATAACCGAGCCAGAGAGAGCCTTCGTTCCAGTAAACATAGGCCTGTGAGCAGCAGCACACTCAGGCTGCTCAGCCAGCGGCTCAGAATCACATCCGGAGTGGTGGTCCAATCCACAGTCAGGTCCACCGGGCCCCGCGCCACAGGCACGGCCATCAGGCCATCGTCGCGCTGCGGCAGATCGGCGACGGGCTGGCCATTCACTTTCACGCTCCAGGCCGGATAGCTGCACAGGCGCAGGATCAGGAAGCTGTCATGGGCAGCGGCGGCAACGATGCGGAGATGCTCGGGCCGGGCCTTCGCCGCCTGTGGGGATGCCGCAATCGTGGCCTCGCAACTGCCTTGCGCGGGCTCCCAGGCGAGGCCGGTGTCTTCATTCATTTTGCCCAGCACGGTGGCAGGATCGCTGACCAGGCAAGCCTCCGGCAGGCTGTTCGGGATCAGGGCGTTGTCAGAGTCCAGGGGCGCGTACTCATCAGACCCCTCAAAACCTCCGCCGTCGCGATACGCATCCACCATGGCGGGCACGTTGTCCTGCTCGTCGCAGGCCTGGAAATAAGCGATTCCGGCGTACGCCGAGGCCCCCAGAAAACCCATGGCGCAAACGGCTGCGACCCCCACACGCCACCGCCACCTGGCGGATTCGCGAGGCCATACGGCCGCAGCCAAAAAGATGGCCATCGGCGCCTCAAGAACCACCAGCCAGCGCCAGGGAAACTGGAGAAACCTCAGCCTGGGCAGCAGATTCCACACCGGCAGCGAAACAGGAAGCTGGAGAAACAGAACCGCGAAGGGAACGGCCGCTAGCGGAAGCCACCAGTGGAGCTTGCCCCGCAGGCTGCCGCGCCGCCAACTCACGATCAGCCCGATCACGGCCAACGCAATCATGATGACGGCGACGATCGACACTGTATAAAGCACCTCGTCATGCGCCTTCAGATCCGGGCTGCTTTGCCGGGCAAAAAGCCAACTGTTTTCAACCATGGAGCCGGGCTCGTCCATTGACCGGCCGATCTCAACCCAATGCTGCTCTACCGCCGCGGGAACCAGGTAGACGGCCCCCAGGCCGAGTCCCAGCGCCGCCGCGGCTGCAGCGCGCAGCACCGGAGCCCATGACCTCAAGAGACCCGCCGCGGCCAGCGCCGTGGCTGCGAGCAGGTAGCTGGCCATTACGCCCAGCGGCGCATTGGAGAGCCAGGCTCCGGCCAGAACCACTGCGAGGGGCGCAGTGGACCCATCCAGCGCCCGCCGCCAGGCCGGGGCGGGGGGATTACGATCACGCAAAATGAAAAGCAGCAGCAGCGGAATCCAGAAGCCGCCCGCCAGCTCTCCGAAGGCTGTCCGCTCATAAGCGGTAAAGAGCGCGTAGCCGGAAAACAGCGCCGCGCAGCCGGCCAGCGTGGCGGGGCCATCGGAGAGCGCCTGGCGTGCCAGCGCCCTGGTGGCCAGTCCGGTCGCGGCAAGCAGCAGAAACGTCAACGCCAACCCCACCAGCGTCCAGGGCAACACCAACGCCAGCGCCGCGCCCAGCATCCAGGTCAGGGGCGGGTAAAACACAAACCGCGGCTCGCCGGCGCCAAAGTTTGCGCTGGGCGTCCAATGCGGATAGAGCAGCCCATGCCGCCAACTGTTCAGGCAATCGAACCAGGAGACGAGATGAAAATCGAAGTCGTGGCCGCAGGAAGCTCCGCGCACCAGTTGCGGCGCAACAGCCACGAACGCGGCGAAGAGAATCACAGCAGGGCCGATGAGGCGGTGCAAGCGGGAGGAGTTCCCAGGTCTCAAAACCGAGACCTGGGGCACCCGCCTGTCAGGTTCCACAGATGGATCCTGTGATGCCCGGGGCTGATCAGGTCCTGATCCCTGATCTCTACCTGGATCCCCGTCGAGCGATTTCTGGTCGATGGGGTGGCTGGTCTCTGATGGCTGTCTTTTCATGGCAGCAGCCGCAGCGTATGCCTTGTCTGCGCTGCCACCGCTGCCGGCGTGAAGGGAAGCGCGAAGGTGGTTCCGCCGTACCAGTCGTTCCACTGGTCGCGGAAGTAGGGGCTGAGCGGATCGCCGCTCTCGCCCAGCACGATGTTCTCCGTCGAGCCGTCCACGTTGCTCCAGTCCATGGTGAAGCGCTGCGAGGGGCCAAAGTCGCGGCCCACCTGCTTCACCGTGGTGGTGTCGCCGCTTTGCGGCTGCGGGCCGGTTCCGGCAATTCGGCCCAGCAGGGGCAGAAATTTTGCCAGCGGATGCTCGATATCCACCACGTGCCAGCTTCCGTAGCTCCAATCGGCCACATTTCCGGGAGCCTTGCCGTCCTGCATGCCTTTGCGCACCGCAGCAGTCAGCAGCGCGTCCCAGTTCTTGTAGCCCGGGGGCAGCCAGTCCGCCTTGGCGTGCATCACGATCTCTTCCTCGGCAAAGTTGGACTCCGTCCAGCGATAGTCAGCGGCGTCTTTGCCCAGCTTCGGCTCCAGAATCAGCGGCCAAAGCGCCTTCCGCGCCTGGGTCACGATCGATGCGGCGGCGGAATCGGTGGTCAGCCGCCCGTTCCAGCTTCGCATCAGGTCGGCAGCCTGGCGCAGACGCGCGTCCACTCCGTCAGTATGGTCGATGGCGTAAGCCAGCCGCTGCCCAAACTCCTGGTCCATCTCGCCGTACACATCGGTCTGCACCGCCAGCATGTCTTTGGGCGTCAGCCCATTGCCGCCGTCCAGTTCCTTGTAGATGCGCTCGGCGCGGTAGGGGTCGACCCACTCCAGCGTCAGCGGATAAGGCGACTTGTCCGTGGTCACGCGCGAGTTGGCGGTGGCCAGAAAGCCCGAAGGCGGATCGACCGAATTCGGCATCTGGTCGAAGGGAATATAGACCTGTTGACGGTTCAAGCCATCGCCCCATTCGTAGCGCAGGTCGAGCTGGTCGTGAGGCAGAGGCACTTTAAGGAGTCCGCCGGCCAACCTCATCGGCACCCGCCCGATGGCGTGGTATGCGATGTGTCCCTGGTCATCCGCGTAGACTGCGTTCTGCGTCGGCCAGCACCAAGCTGCGAGCGCGCTGGAGAAATCGTTCCAGTTTGCCGCGGTGTCGATCTGGTAGAGCGGCAGGGCATTCAGGGTTGGATCGTAAAGCGTCCATTTGAGCGCAATCGGCCGCGTCTCCCTGGGCAGAATCGGATTCAGCAGCGGCCCGTGCGCGGTCAGCTTTACATCGAGCGCCACGTCCTTGCCGCCGCGCACGTGAATCACTTCGCGATCCACGGTGAGCGGCTTCCACTGCGTATCCAAATCCTGATAGTTGCCCTTGCCGTCGAGCTTCTCGATGTACAGGTCCTGCACGTCGCCCAAAAGCGCGGTAAAGCCCCAGGCCACGTGCTCGTTGTGGCCCACGGTCACCAGCGGCATGCCCGGCAGGGTGACGCCGGCGGCGTGGAATCCCGGCGCCTTCAGGTCGGCCATGTACCAGATGTTGGGCTCGGTCAGGCTCAGGTGCATATCGTTCGAGAGCAGCGGCTTGCCGCTGGCGGTGTGCTTTCCGGCCACCACCCAGTTGTTTGAGCCCGCCGCGCAGCCATCGCAGTCAGGCAGGCCAAGCACGGCCAGCAGCGCGCGCGGATCTAGTCCGGCAGAGGGCTGGCCGCCGGCCGGCGTCGCGCTTGCCGTGGAAGGCTCATCGTCGTCATCATCGTCGTCGCTCTTCGGCGGCGCCAGCTCCGGATGCGGCTCGCTCAGGTCCAGCACAATTCCCGTGGGCGGATGATCGCGCCACGAACCCACCGGGTAGAGATCGGCCTCCAGCTTGGGGTCGTTCAGCTTGGCCGCGATACGCTCCCGGGAAAGCTTGGTCGGCCAATGTGTGTCCAGCGTCTGGACCAACATCAGCCCCACGCTCACTGAGTCCACGGCGCTCCACGGCTTCGGACGATAGGCCAGCAGCTTGAATTCAGCTGGAAGCGAGTCCTGATGTTGCTGGATAAAAAGGTTCACGCCGCGCGTATAGTCGTCGAGGCGGGTGCGATCGGCCGACGGAAGATTGGCATAAATGCGCCGCGCAGTATTTCCGAATTGAAGCACGCGCTGCGCTTTGTCGTGCTCCACGAGCGAGGAGCCCATCACCTCCGCCAGCTCGCCTTCGGCGTTGCGCCGGTAAGCGTCCATCTGCCACAGCCGGTCCTGCGCTGTCACATAGCCCTGGGCCACAATCATGTCGTCCTGGCTGGCCGCCTCAATGTGGGGCACGCCATGCGCGTCGCGCCTCACCGTGACCGGCGCGGACAGCCCGGCCAGATGCACATCCCCGTCCAGCACCGGCAGCGCGGCCCTGGCCGCGGAGCGCAGCCACAGCACGCCCGCGCACGCGGCCAGCAACGCCAGCATCAGCAAGCCGCCGGCAGAGCAGAGAAGAATCCGCGGCCAGCGCAGCTTGCGGGGAAGGGAGGTCGCGGCGTGCGCCGGCGCTTGATCCAGTGAGTGAATGTCGGTCATAGGTCAACAACAGAATAACCCTGCGCCGTCGCCGGGCCTGCGGCTCTTTCGCTTCACGGAAGGCGCTCGGGCTGTACAATTCGAGGGAATCGGGAGCGAGACAGGAAGATTAAGAATAAGAAGCGCTGGAATCAATCGGGAGGGATGCCCTATGAATAGAAGAGACTTCATCGCGTCGGCCGCTGCTGTGGCCGCGGCCTCAGCCTGTCGGGGCATGGCCCAGTCGCCGCAGCAGATCCATGAATTCCCGGCATCGATGTTGAGGGACGAAGACTACATCGAGACTACGCCGGTCCCGGAGTATCGCTCCGCGCCAGCCAGCGCCTACGAAGCATTCCAGGATATGAAGTTCGGCATCCGCATTCACTGGGGCATCTACTCCATCTGGCATCGGGGCGCGGAATCCTGGCCCTATCTCCCCATGTCGTTTGAGGACCGGCAAGCCTACAACGGCCTCTACAAGACCTGGAATCCAGCAGGCTTCGATGCCGATGCATGGATGGATGATTTCCGCGAGAGCGGCCTGAAGATGTTTGCGTTTACGAGCAAGCACCACGAAGGCTTTTCCATGTTCGATACCAAGACCAGGGTAAGAAGCCGCGCCAACTGGACAGCTCCCGGCGGGCCGCGCATCGAATCCTGCGACCTGGCCTACTCGATCATGGAAACCCCGTTTCGCCGCGATGTAGTGAAGGAGCTGTGCGACGCGGCCCACAAGCGCGACATCAAGATCGATTTATATTTCTCCCATCCCGACTGGTACGACGCGGAGTTCCGCCCCTATGTCGCGCACCCGCTGCAGATTCCCTCCTCGGATCAATGGAAGACGCAGCGCGATATCGAATTGACGCGGCAGCGGCTGGGAGATCACGCAGTGATCGTTCCCGATCCCACCGATGCCGAGGTGAAGCGCATGATGGAGCGGCATCGCGCTCAACTGCTCGAGCTGCTCACCAACTACGGAACCATCGACATGATGTGCCTGGACATGTGGCTGGGCCCGCGCGTCTGGCCGGAGATGCGCAAAACCCTGTTGATGATGCGCGCACTGCAGCCGAACGTCATGCTGCGCAATCGCGGCATCGGCAACTACGGCGACTACTACACGCCGGAGCGCGTGGTTCCAGGATCGAAAGAGACATCAGACAAGCCGTGGTTCACGATTTATCCGCTGGGCACGGATTTTTCCTACGATCCGGACGCCGCGAAGTACAAAGGCACGGCGTGGATTGTGCACAACCTCGCCGATTCCGTGGCCAAGGGCGGGGGATTCATGATCGGCGTCGGTCCCAGCGCTCATGGCGAGTTTCATCCCGAGGCCATCCGGCAGATGAAAGGAGCGGGCGCGTGGCTCAAGGTGAACGGCGAAGCCATCTACGCCACCCGTCCCCGCGAAGGCACGCTCTGGTCCGAGGGTGACGCGGTGCGTTATACGCGCTCGAAGGACCGGCGACAAATCTACGCGATCCTCAACGAATGGCCCGGAGCGCAGGTAACGCTCAAGACGGTTCGGCCGAGGGAGGGATCACGCGTAACTCTTCTGGGCGCGAAGACAGAGTTGCAATGGAAATTCGACTCAGCCTTGGGGACGACGATCATGCTGCCGGAGAATCTTCAGCAAGCCTCGAACCGACCCTGTGAGTTTGCCTGGGCCTTGAGGATCGAAGCGGCGGAAGGATAGCCGCATCACCATAGCTCGGGGCTTTTACTGTCCCTGCACAAAGCGCTCGCCCTTCCGATGGGAGCCGAAATCCCTGGTCAGCTTGCACGATTTCAGCTTTCCGCTTTCATAAAACATCGCGCCGCTACCCAGCCCGTCGCCGAGAATCCCTCCGTTCATGCACGGAACTCCCTGCACGGTCTGGTCTCCGGCGAGAAAGCACTCTTTCAACTCTCCGCTGGGATAAAGCGCCGTCGACGCGCCTTCTCCGGGGCCGAGCCAGCTACCGCCCATGCAGGTAACGCCGGCCACCTTCGCATCGTGGCTCAGAAAGACGAACTGCGGCTTGCCATCCTCGCCGAGAGACACAATCGATCCGGCCGGGATGGTTGCATCGCCAATCGCCGTGTCTTTCGCCACTGTGCACCGGTTCAGCCGGCCGTCCGCGAAGAACCATGCGTATCCCTTGGCGCAGGGATAGCCCTGAATCTCAGTGGGCTGGTCGAGAGTCTTGCGCTGGGTTTGAGGTTTGGACTGAGCCCATCCTCCAGAAAACAGACTGCAAAGCAAGACTGCGAGAAAAACGATCCTTCTTGAGGCACTTTGCTGAAACAGAGACGCCAATGTGGCTTTCATCCGGAGACTTCCTTCCGCGGAGTACTTCCGCCGGCTCCAATATCGCACCGCTCTGGCCGGAAAAGAGCTTCTGAATCTTTGATGAATCGTTGAAGAGGCTCTTCGCAAGACCTGAATGGGATCATCATCAGCGATTCGCCGGCAGAGATCCCCCGCGAGCAGCCAGGTGCGCGCCCACCTGCGCCGCAATATCCTGCGCGGCAAGTCTCTGGGCATCCGCCAACTGCTGGGCCGGGTACTCGTAGCTGTCTGACCAGACCAGCGTGGCGCTGTGAACGTCCACCAGCCGCGCTGTAATTCTCACCCTGTCTCCGGCGCGCTGAATGGAGCCTTCCAGCATCAGGTCCTGTCCCAGAAGCCGGGCCATGAAGGGCATTGAAAGCCGGGCGCGCTGGAACCGGTAGACCGTGGAGGGTGACAGCACATGGACGCCTTCCAGTTGCGTCAAACGAGCCACCAGCAGATCCGTCAGACCGTGAGGGAAGGCATAGCAGTCCAACTCCGGGCTCAGGCAGTCGAACGGCACAACCGCGACGCGCGCAATCTGCGCGCCCGATGAAAGGTAGCGCGACGGGCGGTAGAACTGCCAGTAAATCAGCCCGAGAATCAAGCACAGCGCCGCAGAGGCCAGCAGAAAATTGCGCAGGGCCGGCGGCAGGAACGCCTTTGCTCCTGAGGGGCTGCCGGGGTCATCCGTCTTCACATCTCCCACAAAGCGGTATCCGCGCTTGGGGAGCGTTTCAATGTATTTTGCGGCTTCACCCTCGTCGCCAAGCGCCTTGCGCAGTTGCGAAATGTTGCGTGCCAGCCCGACCTCTTCCACGGTGGTATCCGGCCAGACCTCGCGCATCAGTTCGGCCTTTTCCACTACCCTTCCATGGCGTTGCAGTAAAACGCGAAGGGTCTCCTCCACCTTGGGAGCAAGAGGCACCATCTCGTCCTCTCGAAACAGGAGCCGCTGCGCGGAGTCGTAATGAAATGGGCCGAAACGATAGACGGGCTTGGCGGTTTGATTCATGGCGCTCGAAATTCCGCATCACAAATCGCAAGGATTGGATTGCTTGCAATATCCTACTCCCGCTGCCCTCCTGGAGAAGACCCTTCTCATGGCCGCACACTCGGGCAGCTTCTCGCCTTACGCACCTGAGTCTTCATCGGCGTGAATCACTGGGCCGGCAAGGCGCGCAGTGCGGAGGTGGAAGGAAGAATGTCCTGGGACTGGGGTTCCACCCGCGGGCGGCGATAGACCAACCTGCCGGGGATGAAGGGGCTTACGAACGCTGCAACAACGACTCCCACGCCAACGCCTAACCCCGCTCCAGCGAATCCATCCAGGACTCTGGGGCTTCCATTTTGGACTTCATTCGCCGTGGGAAACCTCACACCCAAGGCAAAGCCTGCGGCTGCCACGCCGCCGACCACGATCTTGAAATTCCTCCGCTGCTGGTTCATACGCACATCCTCAATCTCGGCGCGGTCGACGCGGAAGCTTCGAGCGCCCCGCCAGGCAAAGGGTGAGTCGCAAAAAAGATAGTCTCTGGTTGCGCCGGCATACATGCAGGGAAAGGCGAGCCGTCCGCCTCTCGCGACCTTGATCTGGTCGCCGCGAGCAAGATCGCCCACGCGGTTCCAGTCGGTAATCGCGGGCCTTGCTGGTTCAGGGTTATCGGGCAGCGCCTGTGGCCATGCGGCCGCGGGCAACAGGACAAACGCAATCGGAATCCACAAGAAGTTTTTCATAACCTGCGATGTTAGGCAGGCTGCAGATGCGTTGAGGGGCGGATGAGGACAGAATCGGAACTGTCACAGCAGTTATGCGGGCGAGGGCAGCGGCTGCTCGCGGCGGCGCAACTCAGCCAGGGTAGGCTCGTCCAGCAGAGTAAAGCGGAGCGGAAACGCGCCCACAGGCAGCCCGAGAGCAGTGACCGAGTCGCAAACTACGCCCGAGGTCGCATCCAGGCCGCGCTTCCAGCCGGGCCGCGTCGCATCGCGAACCAGCAGGCTTTCCGGCGGCAATCCCGCGGCAATCAGCATGGTTTGCGCGAGGCGCTGGAACTCTGCCCAGCGCGATGCGATGCCCACCAGATCTCCGGCGTGATCGGGCATGTAACGCTGCAGGTGCGCCTGAAGCTCTCTCGACACCGGATGCACCTGGAGCACGGTCAACTCCGCTCCCGCGGGCAGCAGCTTGCGCACTGTGGCCGCTTTGCTGGGCAGAACCACGAGCATCGAACCTTCCACTATGCTGGGCGCGGCGCATTCCGCTGGAGCGCAGCCTGCTACGGGAAGAGCAAGCGCCTGCTCCATCTCGTACATGACGATCAAGCGCAACTCAGGGTCCGGCTCAATCACCAGCCAGCGCGACGGCGGCTGGTTCTGGAGCCAACGGCGCAGCCGGGCTCTCAGCAGGGACTCGGCCGCGCCCATCCTGCGCGCTTTTGCGGCCAGCTCGCCAATCAGTTGATCGACGGCCAGCTCGGGCGAGAGCGGCGCGGAAGGCCGGGTCGCGCGCACGAACACGCCGCTGCCATGACGAAACTCAAGCCAGCCCTCACGCTCCAATTCGCGATAGGCGGCACTGGCCGTGTTGGCGTGGATGCCGAATCTGCGGGCCAGGTCGCGGGTGCTGGGTAGCCGCTCGCCCGGGAGCAGTTCCTTGCAGAGGATGGCCAGCACTACCTGGGTAATCAACTGTTCGCGAAGAGAGACTTCGCCGGTGCGGTTGAGCCAAATTCGCATAACTCTAGGGCCTGTTAATACTACCTGGGCGGTGGCGCCGGGAACCAGTTTTTCTCAGTTCGAGGAAAGAGGAGTGACGCATACCGGGTGTCTGCTAGCGACGATTGACGAAGAAATGGGGGAAATTGGCCCCGGCCCTTCGGGTTGCGGTGAAAATCCGGCCATACTTCATTCTCGCCCTCGACGGTGGACCCGCCACAGCCTTCGGGCTCGGCTTCGTCTGGCCGGATTTTCACTCGCAACGCCATCCGCTCAGGTAGTGTTAACAGGCCCTAGTCCTGGCCCAGGCCGGGAGTGGCCGGCGCGGCCGCCTGCGTGCGCCCGTAGATCAGCAACAGCGCCAACAGCAGCAGAATCGCTCCCAGCACCAGCAGGCTGCCCTCGGGGCCGTCCGTGCCGCCGCTCCACAGTGCGGCGCCTGAGGGGCTGGTGGTGAGAAAGTGACCTTTTGCGGCGAAGCCGCTGTCGGCCGTTCCGTAGAAGTAGGTCTCCGCCCAGTCCCATGCGGCGTGGCAACCGATAGCCCACCAGGCCGAGCCGGTTACCCAGATGCTGACGCAGAAGACAAAGCCGATAGCCGCCGCGGCAAAGATTCCGATCCAGTTTTCGCCGTTGTTCCCGGTATGCACAAAGCCGAACAGCGTGGAGGTAACCCAGGCGGCCTGCCAGAAACCACTGCGTGGGGCAGCCCTTTGGTGGAGAGCAAGGCAGGGGAAGAACCCCAGCAGCGCCGCGGCATACACCCCCCACACTCCGTTGCTCGTGACCGCCGGCATAGGTTCCATCCAGAGGAAAGTGATGATGCCCGCATAGCCCCTGGAGCGCAACAGCAGGTCAAGACAGAGCACCGCGACGATTCCGAGCGCCCACCAGAAGTTGATGCCGCGGGTGAGGGTGAATTGCAGGAAGCAGCGGAAGATGCCCTCTTCCAGACAGCCCACCACCAGAAAAGCGCAGCCCCAAAGCGCGCCGAACCAGGCTACATCGGCTCCGCTGAGCGCGATGGGCCCGAAATGCAGCCAACCGCCCAGCGCCAGCGCCCCCACCAGCACCGAGAGCGCCAGAAACCCAGCTCCCATGCCGGAGAAGAAATTGAACGGCCGCCGGGGCCCGGTCAGGTTGTACTCGACGATGCTGCGATGCTCGAAGAGGCCCACCATCGCCGCGGCTCCCAGCATGGCCAGGAACGGGACCAGCTCGCTGACCAGCGATGTGAGCGGTGAAAAATCGAACCTGGTAACAGCAGGGTAAAGCCCGGCAGCCATGGCTCCGAGAATGACAGCAAAGAGACGGTACACGATGACGAAGATGGCTACCGACCAGCCCGCCCGCAGGCCCTGCCTGCCGTTCAGCAGCCAGTCCAGGCCGCGAATCTCGTGGAGTTCGGGGGCAGGCGGGATGCCATCCGTGCCGGAGCCGGCCGGCCGTTCTGCCCGCGCAGGAGCTTGAATCTCAGGCTCCACTGAGCCTCCTTGAAAAATGAAACAGGTCTTCTGCGAACAACTTGTACTGATGGAAAGATACTCTACGCAATCGGCATTTGAGGAGTCCGGGGCTAGAACGATTCAGGCCAAAGGCGGGCAGCATGCCAGATTCCAACAATCTCAACTGCCTGCGTCGAAACCTGGTACACAACGATGTAGGCCGATCTCGGGACAACCGCCTCGCGCGTTCCCTCCACGCGACCCACGCGTCCCGAGTACGGCATCTGTCCCAGCCTCCATGCTGTGTCGAGAATCCTGCGGCGGATGGCGACAGCCCCTGCGGCGCTTTCAGGTTGAATGTATTCGAGGAGTTCCTCCAGGTGCCTGACCGAGGCGGCCGACCAGATGACCTTCATCGGCCTGCGCTCTCCCATTCACTCACCATGCGCTCCACTTCTTCGTGGCTGATGGTCCGCCCAGCACGAACGTCCTCCAGCCCCTCTTTCACCATGGCGATGAAGCGCTGCTGTTCGTTCAGATAGCTCTCCACCGCCTCGTTGAGCAGGTAACTGCGGTCGCGATCCATGGCTTTGGCGATGGAGTCCAGTTTGGCGACCTTTTCGGCGTCGATGCGGAAGCTGATGGTGCGCTGAGAACTCATAATACAAGATAATACGCCGTATTATCTGCTCTCGCAACGGACAGAAGTTCCCCGCCTTGGCACTATTTCAGTTTCAAATGAGTTTTCCGCAAACTCGCAAACCATTGAGCCGGCGAGGGAATGTTTGCCTCGAAATGGGACTCCGATCCCTCTCCATCCTTGACACAAACGGCCAAGCCCTTGATGCTTAACAGTTCCGGTTCTTTGCTTTTTCAGCTTGGGAGGAACTCAGCTTTTGCGGGTTCGCGTCTTCTATCACGACAAATGTTTCGATGGAGCTTGCTCAGCCTCGCTGTTCACACGCTTCCATCGCGAGCGCATCGCCGCCGGCGCCACTTATGAATATCATGGCCTGGTCCACCGCGCCGGCGCGCTCTTTGACGACAGCGAATTCACGGGCGACGAGAACGCGATTGTCGACTTCAAATACTCTTCCTCGCCGAGAATCACATGGTGGTTCGATCACCACCAGTCGGCCTTTCTCACCCCCGAGGATCACCAGCATTTCCTGGCCTGCCAGCAGGATCCGGTGTGCGGCGCACGCAAGTTCTTCGACCCCACGTACACATCCTGCACCAGCTTTCTGGCCCACATTGCTTCCACGCGGTACGGATTTGACACCGCTCCGGTCGCTGACCTGATCCATTGGGCCGACATCGTGGACGGCGCGCTCTACGAGAGTCCAGAGGCAGCTGTTGAAATGGCCGCGCCGGCCATGAAGCTGACCCTTATCATCGAGTCCAACCAGGATCCCGAGTTCATTCCGCGCCTCATTCCGCTGCTTACCGAGCTGCCGCTTGCCGAGATCCTCAGCCAGCCTTTTGTGGCCGGACTGCTGCCGCCGCTGCTGGAGCGCCATCGTCATGCACTGGAGCTGATCCGCAGCCGCGCCGAAGCGCGCGACGGCACCATCTTCTTCGACATCACCGATCATCCCCTGGAGGGATTCAACAAGTTCATTCCCTACTATCTGTACCCCCAGGCCACCTACTCGATCGGCCTGTCCAAGTCCAGCTTCCGCACCAAGGTGGCCGTGGGCTCCAACCCATGGACCAAGGCCGATCCGGCAAAGATGGCGAACCTGGCCCATGTGTGCGAGCGCTATGGCGGCGGCGGCCATGCGCGCGTCGGCGCCATCAGCTTTCCTCCCGACCAGGAAGAGAAAGCCCGCGCTGCCGCTGCTGAGATTGTGGCCGAGCTGAGGGCGAAAAACCCGCTGTAGAGCTTGAGGATAAAAGCCTATCTAGTGCTTCAATATCTGTTGCACCACCCCGTTCACCAGCCACAGCTCGGTAACGCCCAGCAGGTGGTAAAACAGGAATTGCCCGGCCACGCCGGAGATGGTGACGTTGCCCTTCAGCGCGATCTTGGCCAACAGCCCCTCGAGTGGAAACTGAATGTAAAGCATCACCATGGGCAGGATGACCGCCATCTGGTCGCCCATGTAAATCTCAGGGCGCTGGGCGATTACCACGAAGGGGAAGATGAGCCACATGGCCCATTGCCCCACCGGGGCCAGCAGGTCGCGCACTTGCGGAGCGAAAAAGCTGAGCATAATACCCACGGCCACCGGCCAATACTCGACCAGACGCGACATCGACTCTTGGTGCCGCCTGATCCGCCTCCGTTCGCGAAGCGCGGCGATGTTGGCCTTCATCTCCTGTGCGTAGAGCGCGTCTATGGCGGCCAGCGCGTCAGAGCGGTTGCCCTGCGCGCCGGTATCGAGGCCGGGTTTGGTTCGAAAGCGCATCAGCATGGCGCGAGACCAGGGGTGAGATGAGGAATTTTTCCCGGCGCTTCCCGATTATCGTTCACTTCAGCCCCCGCTTCAAGTCACGAGAAACTACAACTTTCGTTCGCTTTTCCGAATAGCTATTGGGATCATGGCCGGCTTTAGAATTGGCCTCAATGGACCCTCGCGCGCAGAGTCAGAGCCCCAGCTCCGGGGCCCGTTTCTTCATCGCCTCAATGCAGAATGCGATGTGCGCGTCCAGTTCCACTCCCAGTTCAGCGGCGCCCTGGACCACATCCTCGCGATTCACGCCGCGGGCGAATGCCTTGTCCTTCATCTTCCTGCGCACCCCGGCTGCCTCAACATCGGCGATAGCCTTGCTGGGCTTGACCAGCGCGCAGGCGACCAGAAAGCCGGCCAGCTCGTCGCAGGCAAACAGGGCTTTGGCGAGATGCGTCGAGCGAGGCACGCCGGAGTATTGCGCGTGGCCCAGGATGGCAGTGCGCAGTTCCACGGGCCAGCCCAGCCGTTCCAGCTCGCGTACCCCCACAAAGGGGTGTTCCTGGGCGGTCGGATGGCGCTCGTAGTCGAAGTCGTGCAGCAGGGCAGTGGCCGCGTAAAGCTCCAGCAGCCGGGCGCGCTCTTGGCCAGTGAGTCCCAGCCGATCGGCCTCCGCCTCGCCGCACGCGGTCACGCAGGCCTCCACGGCCAGCGCATGCTTGCGCAGGTTGTCGCTCAGCGTCCATTCGGCCAGCAGTTGCCAGGCCTGTTCGCGCCCATATTGCGGATTGCCAGTGCTCATGTTCATCTTCTCCAGCTTCCAGTTTCGCTTCCAAGGCCCCAGTTTTCTGCCCCCAAAGTTGTACAAAATGGTTCGCGTTTCTTTGGGAGTTTCAGGGTATGATCCGGGATTCTTCGGTATGACCCCAAATTTGTACTTGACAATTATGGTTCGATTCCATGACATTAGCACCTATCGTGGTGCAAAAAGGCACCCCGGGGTTCCTGCTCTGGCACTCCGCACCGACGCCCTATGGCTACCACTCTTGTCAGCGTGGAAACACGCGAAGTAGTGCGGTGTGAGCATTGCAGGCTCATGCAATACAGAACCAGCAACTCCCTTTGCAGAAAATGTCACCGGCCCCTCGATACCGAGGAGCCTATCCACTTGGCGCCGCAACTGGTGTCCAGCCCGCCCGTGCCCGCTTCAGCCGAAGCCGGATTGCAGGTTGCCGGTCAGGTGCGCGAGATTCGTCGCGCACGCCACCTCAGCCAGCGTCAACTGGCGGGGCGCATGCAGGTGCCTCGCACCTATATTTCGAAGATCGAAAACGGCAAGGCGATCCCCACGCTGGGATCGCTGGAGCGCCTGGCCTCGGCCCTCGAAGTGGATGTGTGCCAACTGGTCCGCGACTCGCGCAGCCGGCGCGAAGAGGAAGTGGCCGCTATCCTGGCCGACCCGTTCCTGGCCGAGGTGGCTGCCTTGCTGCCCCATCTTGACTCGCTGCACCGGACGCTGATCTATGGCGCCGTGCGCGACGCCGCAACGGGCCGCCGCCGCTCCGCATAGCAGCCTGCGGCTGTGTGTGTGTCGCGCGCCGGGCCGCCGTGGCGACCCGGCGGCGCTGCCTGGCGACGGTTCCATCGGCTATACGCCGCTGCCGATGCCAGGCCCGCCCGGCGGAGGCGCCCGACATTGGGATCTTGACTGGCACGGGCGTTTCAGGCTGCGCAAGAACTCATTGCGCTGTGCCGGAAGTGTCAGGGCATGACCGGGGTGCCGGGGTACCGGGGGGCCCTCTGGGCCGGGTCGGGCTGGGTCGGGTCGCGTGCCGCATTTGGACCAAAATGACCTCGGGCTTCAGCCCTTCTGGGGCTGTTTGAAACTCACCCGATGAAGGGCGATTGCAGCGCATGGGCGCTTGTGCTAGGGTCGATGATGTTACTCCGCGGCTGCGGCTATCTGAGTATTTTGCGCCGGACGGAGATTGGTGGGCCGGAGATTGCTTGGGCCGCGAGGCTCCAAGCCCGGAGCGGGCGCAGTCTCTCCCGGCGTCGATTACCGATGCTCCCTGGGCGCCAGCCCTCTGAGCCGCAAATGTAATGTTGAGGCGATTCCTTTGTATCCATCCGGCACGCTGCGCATCGATGAGCTGACCGAAGAAGAGCGCGCGGTCTATGCGACGCTGAAGCCCGAGCGCCTGCCCGAGCATGTGGCCATCATCATGGACGGCAACGGCCGCTGGGCCGGGCAACGCTCGCTCAAGCGCTTCCTGGGCCACCAGCAGGGCGCCAAGAGCGTGCAACTGGTTACTGAAACCGCCTCCCGCATCGGCTTGCCCTGGCTCACGCTTTACGCCTTTTCCCTGGAAAACAATCTGCGCCGGCCCCGCGCCGAGGTCAACTTCCTGATGCGCCTGCTCAAGAGCTACCTGGAGACCAACCTCGCAGCGCATGATGGACAACAACGTGCGCATCCGCTACATCGGCCGCACCCACGATCTGCCTCCCGAGGTGCAGGACAAGATGGGCTGGGCCGCTGAGGCCACGGCGCGCAACACCGGCACCACCCTCACCCTGGCCCTGAACTACGGCGGCCGGTCAGAGGTGGTGGACGCCTTCCGCGGCCTGGCGGCGGAGATGAAGCACAAGCACCTCAGCCCCGACCGCATCACCGAGGAAGACATTCACCGCCATCTCTACACGGCGCACATGCCCGACCCCGACCTGCTCATCCGCACCTCGGGCGAGATGCGCATCTCCAATTTTCTGCTCTGGCAGATCGCCTACACCGAGATCTTCGTCACCGAGCGCTACTGGCCCGACTTCCGCGGCATCCATCTGCTGGAAGCCATCGCCGATTTCCAGCGCCGCGAGCGCCGCTACGGCGGCCTCGGCGAAGACTGCGGCGAAGTCGAGGAAGATCCCGAGCGGATCAGGATCGCGGCGGGCTGAGCGCGGATCAGGCTTGAAGAAAACAGTACTTATGTCACTGCTGGGATAGCCGTTTGGCCGCCAGCTTGCCTCGCGCCCTGCCCCGGCGGTGTATCCTCAACCCTGAATGAAACGCGTAGTTACCGCCGTTGTCCTGATTCCGCTGGTCCTGTTTCTGGTCTTTCTGGGGCCAAGGTGGCAGTGGGTGTTTACGCTGTTCGTCGCGGCGGTCGCGGCACTGGCTGCATGGGAGTTTCTTGGCCTGACGGAGAAGGCCGGGGCCAGTCCGCCGCGGGTTGCGGTGCTGGTGGCTCTGCTGGCGCTGTTTGCCGTCAACTTCGAATGGCCGGACCGCACCGCGGCCATCTTCGGCATTCTCTCCCTGGCCCTGCTGGTCTATTGCACATTTCTCAGGCCGGTGGAGCAGGTGATGGCCGACGCTTCCGCATCCATCTTCTGCCTGCTCTATATCGGCTTTACGCTGATCGCCTTGCCCACTCTGCACGAGGAGGCCAATGGCGCTTCGCTGCTGGCGTTTCTGTTCTGCGTGGTTTGGGCGGGAGATATCGCGGCTCTTTATGTGGGCCGCGCCTGGGGACGGCACAAACTGGCGCCAAGGATCAGCCCCAATAAAACCTGGGAGGGCGCGCTGGGCTCGGTGGCCGGCAGTCTGCTGGCGGCCGGCGGCTTGTTGGGTCTGGCCGAACTGCTGGAGCAGTGGGACTCATCCAAGCTCTCCTATCCTGGCGATTTCTGGTACTGGCTGGTGCTGGCCGTGGTGGTGAACGTGGCCGCGCAGGTGGGCGATCTGGCCGAGTCCGCCCTCAAACGCTCGGCCGGAGTCAAGGACTCGGGCAACCTGCTGCCCGGCCACGGCGGGGTTCTCGACCGCATCGACGCCCTGCTGCTGGCCGCTCCGGTGCTGTGGTACGCTCAGGTTATTCACCAGTCGTTCTAGGGTTTTCAGTATATTGAAGCGACTCGCCATTCTCGGTTCCACCGGCTCCATCGGCCAAAGCACCCTCTCCATCGTCGAGCAGTTTCCTGACCGCTACCAGGTGGCCGCGCTGGCTGCAGGACGCAATCTCGACGAAGCCTTCGCACAGGCCGTCCGCTGGCGGCCGCGGATGGTTTCGCTGGCCACCGAAGAGCTGGCCGGCCAACTTTCCGCCCGCCTCAAACAAGCCGGCGTCACCGGCATCGAGGTGGTGTCACGGAACCGTCGGCACGGTAGCCTGCTCCACCCTGCCCGAGGCGGACTTTGTGGTTTCGGCCATCGTGGGCGTGGCCGGCCTTGAGGCTACCCATGCCGCCATTCTGGCCGGCAAACCGGTAGGCCTGGCCAACAAGGAGTGCATGGTGGCCGCGGGCGAAATCCTCACCGCGGCCGCGCGCCAGCGCAATGTGCCCATCCTGCCCATCGACAGCGAGCACAACGCCGTCCACCAGTGCCTGCGCGTGGGCGCGCACTCCGAAGTGAAGACCATCTGGCTCACGGCCTCGGGCGGGCCGTTCCGCCAGCTCCCGCTGGACCAGTTCGCCGCCATCACGCCGGAGCAGGCGCTCAAGCACCCCACCTGGGTGATGGGCCGCCGCATCACCATCGATTCAGCCACCATGCTGAACAAGGGCCTGGAAGTCATTGAGGCCTGCCGCCTCTTCGACGTGCCGCCCAGCCAGGTCCGGGTCACCGTCCATCCCCAGTCCACCGTTCACTCGCTGGTGGAGTACGTCGACGGATCGATCCTGGCGCAAATCTCGGTCACCGACATGCGCCTGCCCATCCTGTATGCGCTGGCCTGGCCGGAGCGCCCGGCGTCCACGCTCACCTTCGACCTGGCCGCCCTGCGCCATCTGGATTTCGAGCCGCCCGACCTGGAGCGCTTCCCCTGCCTGCGCCTGGCCTTTGAAGCCGCCGAAAAGGGCGGATCGCACTGCATCGCCCTGAATGCGGCTGACGAGGTCGCCGTTGAGGCATTCCTGGCCGGCGCATCCCATTCATGGGAATCCCGCGTACAATTGAACAGGTGCTCGCATCCACGCCGGAGGCGCATCCCGCCACCATTGCCGAGGTGCTCGCCGCCGACCGGGAGGCGCGTCAAACGGCTCGTGCCCTGCTCGCATAAGCCGGTGTAGAAGTTGACTTCCCCGCCCTCGCCGCATTTTTGGAGGCAGCGAGTGGGAATCCATGCTAGTCGTCCAGACACCATTTTGAGGAAATAACCGCACATCTATGCATGAATTTCTGGTTTCTACCGTAGCTTTTGTCGTTCTTGTCGGCGTGATGGTGATCGTCCACGAGTTTGGACATTTTGCCGTCGCCAAGCTCTGCGGGGTGCGCGTCGAGGCGTTCTCCTTCGGCTTCGGACCGCGCCTCTTCGGTTTCAAATACGGAGAGACCGACTACAAGGTCTGCCTGCTGCCCCTGGGCGGCTACGTCAAGATGACCGGCGAGACTCCGGATCAGATCAGCGGCGAAGCCGATCCGGCCAAGAAGGAACTGGCTGTAGATCCGGGCTCATTCACCACCCATCCCCGCTGGCAGAGAATCCTGATCGGATTGGCCGGGCCAACGGCCAACTTCATTCTGGCCTTCGTGCTGATGGTCTTCTACTACGGATGCATCAACGAGGTTCCCTCGGTTCAGGTGAAGACCACGACCGTCGAGTGGGTCACTCCCGGCTCGGCCGCCGCCCAGGCCGGCTTTCAATCCGGCGACGTGATCACCCGTTTTGAAAGCGCCGACAATCCCGATTGGGAAAAGATCTACGAACGCACCAAATTGAATGCCAACCAGCCGGTTCCCGTCACTCGTCGAGCGCGGCGGCAATGCCATTGAACTGACCTTGAGCGTGCCGGCCTCCGCCAAGAACGACGACTTTGACCTGAGCGACGCGGGTCTGCTGCCCCAGATTTCGGCCGGACCGATCGGCGTCCAGCAGGTGGCGCCGGGAACTCCCGCGGAACAGGCCGGCCTGCGCGCCGGAGACGCCATCGAGTCGGTCGACGGACACTCCTTCCATACCGTGTCCACGCTGCTGGCCTATATGCAGGACGAGCAGGGCAAGCCCGTGTCGCTGGTGGTGTTGCGCAATGGCGGCACGCTGCAAATGGTGGCTCATCCCGCCAAGCTGGATGCATCCGGCTGCAAGCTGGGCTTTGTCGTCGTGCCCATCCCCTTCCGCGACGACCCGCTGCCCCTGGGGATGGCTGCGACCAAGGCCACCGATTTCTGCGCCGACAACTCCTTCCTTATTGTCGAGGTGCTGCAACGGCTGGTTACCCACAAGGTCTCGGTCTCGCAGCTCTCCGGACCGGTGGGAATTGCCCGCATGGCCGGCGATGCGGCGGAGATGAAGGGATGGCTCCCGAAGTTCGGACTGGCAGGCGAAATCAGCCTCAACCTCGGCATCCTCAACCTGATGCCCTTCCCGATTCTCGACGGCGGCCTGATTATGCTGCTGCTCATCGAGAGCGTCATCCGCCGCGACATCAGCATCAATGTGAAGGAGCGCATCTACCAGGCCGCTTTTGTGGTGCTGGTCGCCTTCTTCGCATTCATCATCTTCAACGATGTGACCAAGCTGCCGATGTTCACGCACCTCAAGCCGTGAAACAGAGATCAGGGGTCAGAGATCAGAGAACAGTTCCGCCGTGCCCCATCCTCTCGCTTTGTTTCCGGCGAAATGGTGGGAGGCCTCGAACCTGTCCAGATTCGTTGGAGACCGTCGCATGCCAGTGACCACCCAGGTGAGAGTGCGCTATGCCGAAACCGACCAGATGGGCATTGTCTACTATGCCAACTACCTGGTCTGGTTTGAGATTGGCCGCGTGGAGCTGTTGCGCTCGCTGGGCCTTGCCTACAGCCAGTTGGAGAAGGAGCACGAATGCATCCTGCCGGTGGTCGAGGCCAGTTGCCGCTATCGCGCCCCGGCCCGCTACGACGACGAAATCCTGATCGAAACCCGCCCCGCTCTGCTGCGCGGCTCGGTGATCAAGTTCGCCTATCGCATCTTGCGCAAAGCAAACCAAAAGGGAAAAGAGCGTGAGCTCCTCCTGGCCGAAGGCGAGACGGTGCACGTGGTCTGCGACGACCAGTTGAACAAGAAGCCCCTGCCCGAGCACTATGCCGAGGCGCTGCGGGCGCTGATGGCGGAAAGATAAATCCGTGCACTTGGTTACTCCAACCTCTTCGCGTTTCTTGCGAAAAGGGTGGGAGGCCACGCTATGCTATTCGCCATGGAAGTGAGCTTCGAAGTACGCGAGACGAAAGACGGCGGCTACGCAGCGAAAGCGCCGGGGCACTCGATCTTTGCTGAAGCCGATACGTGGGAGGCGCTGCGCAAAGATGTGCTGGAAGCGGTCAGCCGCCACTTTGAGAATGCGGCTCAACGTCCGGAACTGATTCGGTTGCACCTTGTGAAGGATGAACTTCTTGAGGTTCATTCCGGCCTTCCTGTTCGCAGGAACGCGCCAGATTCCTGGATTCAAGACATGGAGCCCGCTCTCACAACCGCCCCTGAGTTACAAGACATACTCGCCGAACTCTGCGCCCGCGAGCCCATCTTTCATCGTCCCGAATTCGGAACCACGCGGGCCGATTTCGTGAATATGACGGCTGAAGGCTACTGGGAGACCGGCGCTTCCGGCCGCCGCTATTCCAGGCAGGCCGTCCTGGATGGTTTGGAGGAGCGCTTTTCCGCTCCCCACTCCGATGTATGGGAGACCAGTGACTTCCATTGCCGAAGGTTGGGGGAAGATGTGTATCTGCTGACCTACACACTGCTCCAGGACAAGACGCGTCTTACGCGGCGAGCGACCATCTGGCGGAAAACTTCAGAAGGTTGGAAGATTGTCTACCACCAGGGAACCATCGTTCAGGATGCCTGAAACCGGAGAACCTTGCATCACGGCTCGCTTGAAGAGCCCCGCCACACTAGCCGACCTCGATACCGGTTGAGGGAAACTTGAGCTGCGGCTCCCCTGCTGTTCGTTCCGAGCGGAATTTGAGGCAGGCTTCAATTTCGTCCGGCACGAGAACCCGATACAACGTCCCATCGCGGTTGGGCTCGCCTTCCTTGCGTATCGCGCCGATGCTTTCCAGCGCGCGAATCGTTTCCTGCACCTTTCCCAGCGATACTGGGTTCGCAAGTGCCTGTGAGTAGGAAGACTTGACGACCGCCGTGCGCAGGTGGCGGGTGCTCACGCGCAGAAGAGGACTCCCATCCCCGGCGATGGAGTGCCGGAAGAGAAACCAGTAGAACGCGGCGTCGTAAGGCGTGAGCAGCGGCTGCAGGTCGTCGACAATCTTCTGAATCACGAGCGACAGTCCGAGGGCGGAGGAATCGCGATCTCCCGCTGAAACTCCCGAGTTCATCTCAACTTCAAGCTCGCTCAGAAGTTGGCGTATCTTCTCAAGGCGCTCGTTCATGTTGCACAGAATTCTACCGCTTCAGCCCGAAACAGCGCTGGCGAGGTTCATTTATTGCGGATGTATTTCCTGGGTCTGGTCCGCGGGCTCAACGCGGATTTTCGCGATGCGGCGGTTGTCCATTTCCACAACGGTCAGGCGGCGGCCGTCGTAGACGATGGATTCGCCGGGCTGAGGAATGTGGGCGAGGCGGACGAGAAGAAAGCCGGCCAGGGTTTCAACGCCGCCGTCGCGGGGCAGGCTCCACTGCATCTGGGTTTCCAGGTCGCGCAGGTTGACGCCGCCGTCCATCAGCAGCGCGCCCGAAGCGGTGGTGAGAACGGGAACGGAGGGCGAGTCGAACTCGTCTTCCAGTTCTCCGGTGAGCTGCTCGATGGCGTCCTCGGCGGTGACCAGGCCGACGATGGAGCCATATTCGTCTACTACCATGGCCATGTGGCGGCGGCGCTGCTGGAATTCGCGGATGAGGTCGAGCACGGATTTGGTTTCGGGAACGACCATTACGTCGCGCATGACCTGGCGGAGGCGGAGTTCGACGAAAGGCGTGGTGAGGTGCGCGGCTGGTCCGGGATTCGAGATCTCTCCGGTCTCGATTGCCGGAGACGGAGCGCCCGGCTCCAGCGGCCGGATTGGAATGCGCTCGGGGGCGGTGCGGAAGAAGATGAGGCGGGCGAGGTCGCGGGAGTAGACCACGCCGACGATGTGCTCCGGGCCGCGGATTTCGTCGTAGACGGGAACGCGCGAGCGATGGCGGGCGATGACCTTGGCGCTGGCTTCCTCAAGCAGCATGTTGGAGGGCAGGGAGAAGATCTTCTGGCGCGGGGTCATGATCTCGCGGATGGAAACGTCATCGAGTTCGAGGGCGCGGTGGACGAGGGTTTCCTGGAACTTGGGCAGCAGGCCCATGCGGCGCGCAGCGGTGGCGATGAGCTTGAGCTCGTCGGAGGAGTGGACGGCGGCGCGCTCGGTGAGGGGAACATCGAATCCGCGCAGTATGGCGGCGGCCGAGACCTTGAGCAGGCGGACGGCGGGGCGAACCAGGGCCATGAAGACCAGCATGGGCGGGGCGACCGCGACGGCCAGCGCCTCGGCGCGGCGCAACGCCAGCGACTTGGGCACCAGCTCGCCCACCACGACATGGAAGTAGGTGATGAGGGCGAAGCCGAGGGTGATGGCGACAATGTGGGCGTAGACGCGGGCGTGGGGCAGAGCGCCAAGCCAGCCCATCAGAATGGAGGCGGCCAGTGGTTCGCCGAGCCAGCCAAGGGCCAGGGAACAGAGGGTGACGCCAAGTTGGACGGCGGGCAGAAGCTCGTCCATGCTGCGCTGCAAGCGGCGCACGGCGCGCGCTCCGGGAACGTGAGCGGCGAGCATCTGCTCGATGCGGGTGTCGCGGATGGAGACCAGGGCGAACTCGGCGGCCACAAAGAAGGCGTTGGCCAGGATGAGCATGGCCACGGCGACAAACTGGAGCAGCGAAAGGCCGTGCATCTGGGTGAGAGGATAGCACTTCAGTGGACAGTGAACAGTGGACAGCGGTCAGTCGTCGGCCAGCGGTGGGGGGGAAATTGGGGAACAACGAACGGCTGGAAGGCGTACTGCCTTGAAGTGGGTGCTCGTGCCATGCTCTCACGCTTGCCTGTTCGGCGGCGCACAGGGCTGTTCGGAATCGAACACCGAGAATCTGGACCGAGGCCGCGCACTGCCATGGCGCGGTTGAAACCATTGGGGTTAGCATAAGAGGCACTTTGGCAGGCGAGGTGCTGGTTGAGTCGCCGGGGATTCCTATTCTCTGATCCCCGATCTCCGGTAGCTGTTCACTGTTCACTGTTCACTGTTTCTAGAAAGCGAGGTACGGAATGAAGCATCTTCTTTTTGCAACCACGGCGCTGATGGTGACGGCGGCGTTGGCGGCTGTTCCGGCGCTGGGCGCGGAGGCTACCTTCGAGCGCAACCTGACGGTGAGCGGGAGAGCGGAGCTGACGGTGGCAACCGGCTCCGGAAGCATACACCTGACGCACGGCTCGAGCGGTCAAATCCATGTTTTTGGAAAGGTGCGGTCGGGCTGGGGTGCGGACGAGGAGCGGGTCCGAGAGATTGCGGCCAATCCGCCCATCGAGCAGACGGGCAACATTGTGCGCATCGGCGGGCGCCACGAAAACCTGCACAACATCAGCATCGATTATGAGATTCAGGCGCCGGCTGACTCCTATCTGAGCGCGGCCTCGGGCTCCGGCGAGGTGACCGACGACGGCGTGGGCGAAAACGCCAAGCTGAGCACCGGCTCGGGCAGCATACATGCCACCGCGCTGCACGGCAGCTTCTCAGTGGATACCGGCTCGGGCGACATCTATGCCGACCAGACCGGCGACGGAGAGGTGAAGGCCCAAACGGGTTCGGGCTCCATCGAGCTGCGCAACCTGCACGGCGGACTGAAGGCCGAGACCGGATCGGGGAATATCAAGGCGGGCGGAACGCCGGTGGCGCCCTGGAAGCTGGAGACCGGCTCAGGCAGCGTGGAGGTTTGGACCGGCAACGCCGCGCTGACGCTGGACGCCGAAAGCGGCTCGGGAAGTATTCATACCGACCGGGAGATGACGACCCAGGGGAGTTCCGATCGGCATCATGTCATGGGTAAAATCGGCGGCGGCGGCCCGACGGTACGTATTGAAACCGGGTCGGGCAACATTCGAGTGCACTGACGACCGTGAACAGTGAACAGTTGTCAGTTCATTGAGCTGGCGCCGCCGGCCATGATCCCGCGCATTTGTTCCACGGGCAAGACTCACAAATCTCCGTTGGAGGGCCTCGCCTGATCTTCTCTCTCCCTCGGCTACGGAAGGTAGTAAAACGGGTCAGGATATTTAACCGAGAACTCGGCCTCGGGGTTGCCCTTGAGGTCGCTCCACTGATCGCCGACGTTCAGCACAATCTTGTATCCCTGGGCCACGATCCGGGCGCGGACGCCGGATTTGAAAGCGCCTACGGGTTCGTTGGCAGCCGAGGGCGGCCGAAGGGTCAACTGCTGCCAGTTTTGAAATCCCTGCGCGCGAAGATTCTGCTCGGTGACCGCGAGCTGCCGCTCCGGACGGCCGGTGATGAAGAAAACGCTCACCCCCAGGCGCTGGGCTTCGTTGTAAAGGCGCAGGGTGCCGGGAATGACGGGCGACTGGCCGCTATCGACCCACGCATCGAAGACCGGTCTGTTGAACGTGAAGTCGGCGCCCAGCAGCTCCTGGTAGTTGGAGAGCGAGGTCTCGTCGATGTCCAGAACCATGGCCAGTTTTTCCCGTGGATTGCGCTGCGCTGCGCGGCGGCGCAGGAAGGCGATGGCGCGATTGGCCTGGATATCGATGTCGTGGAAATAGCAACCGCACTTGCAGGTGCAGTCGTGATACTGCCTAAGCTCCTTCTTGAGGACATCGAGGTTGAGGATGCGCTCGGCGGAGGCGTTGACGCTGAAGACCGGCTGCCGCGGCTCAGGCGCGACGGATTGCTGGCGTACGGTCGGCTGCGCCGGGGACTGCTGGGCGGCCGAGCAGATGGGTGCGGGGGCAATGGCCAGAATTGCCGCCAGGAATGAGAGATGCTTCTTCACCGGTCGAATTCCTTTCATGGAAGCAGGAGTGCACTCTGCGATGAGTTCGGCCCCTTCAAACATCATCGCATTGGAGAGCGCGAGCTCTGAAAGAAGGACATTTCTGCGGCGATTCCTCATTCGGTACACTGGAGGCATGGTTCATGTCTTTCGTGCGCTGCCCGTGGAACAGTTGAAGCTGCTGGTTTTCGATCTGGATGGGACCCTGATCGACTCGGCGCAGGATTTGTGCAACAGCGTGAACGCCACGCTTGAGCCAGTTTGGCCTTGGGGCCGCTGCCGGACCCGGCAATTGCCGGCTTCGTGGGCAACGGGGCGCCATTGCTGATGCGGCGGTCGCTGGCGATGGCCGGCGGCGTGGCTCCGGAACAGGTGGACGAGAAGCTGCTGGCCGAGGCTTACGACTTTTTCCTCAAGTACTACCGCGAGCACAAGCTGGACTTTACCTACGCCTACGAAGGGGTTCTGGAGGCGCTGGCGGCGCTGAAGGACCTGCACGACGCACCCGGAGGAACACCGCGCACCATGGCCGTGCTGACCAACAAGCCAGTGCGGCCGGCGCGAGGCATCTGCGAGGGGCTGGGCATGGCGGACTACTTTCTGCACATCTACGGCGGCGACAGCTTCCCGGTGAAGAAGCCTGATCCGCTGGGGCTGCGGACGCTGATGGAGGAGACCGGCGCGGGGCCGGATGAGACGGTGATGATCGGCGACAGCCAGGTGGACGTGGAGACGGCGCGCAACGCCGGGGCCTGGTCGGTGCTGTGCAAGTTCGGGTTCGGACCGGAGAAGCGGATGGAAGCCAGGCCCGACGTTCTGGTGGATCGAGCCGCCGACTGGACGGCGGCGCTCAGTCCCGCAAAGCCCTGATTGCGGCACGTCCTTCGACCAGATCGCCGCGGCGGCCCCGCCCCGGGGCGCGAAACTGGGAATGCGGCTCCAGTTTCAGGGCTCGCAAGGCAAATCTCGCTCCCGGGAAGCTCAATTTCTCCAGAACTTCTCCTGCCCTTCTTGCGTATGATTCAGAGAGGAGTTCATTAAAATGAAGCGAGCTCTCCTTGCATCCCTGCTGGCGGGCGCTTTTGCGCTTGCCGCTATCCCCGCCCATGCTGACCGCGATGCGGTCCAGTTCGGCAGCGACATCAACGTGAGCGCCGACAACCCGGTTCACGACGCCGTGTGCTTCTTTTGCAGCGTGCGCGCGGACGGAAAGGTGAACGGCGATATCGTGGTGTTTTTCGGAAGCATCCGCCTGGCCGGCGAGGCCCATCATGACGTGGTCAACTTCTTCGGCAACATCACCGCGGCTGACAACTCCTCCATCGGCGGCGACATGGTGAGCATTTTCGGCGGGGTGCGGCTGGGAGAAAACGTCACCGTCGGCAAGGACCTGGTAGCCATGTTCGGAACCCTGCACGCGCCCGCTTCAGCGAGAGTGGGCGGGGATCGCGTGATTCAGCCGGGCTTGGTTCTCACACTTCCGCCGCTGGTGCTGTTGCTGGTCATTTTCCTGATCATCCACGAATACCGTGCCTACCGCAGACGGCAACTGCTGCTCAACTATCCATTTCCGCCCCATCCTTAGGCTCTGGCGTGCGCCGCGAACCGCCGCGAAGCTGTACGCTGAATTCATGAGTGAGATCCAGGCGCTGGGTTTGCGCCCGCTGCGCATTGTGCTTCCCGGCGGCAGCGGACAGGTGGGGCAGATGCTGGCGCGATCACCTTCAGGAGCGCGGCCATCATGTGACGGTGCTGACGCGCGGGCCCTACACCGCGCCCTGGCAGACGGTTCACTGGGACGGCGAAGAGATTGGCCCGTGGATCGAGACCCTTGAAGGCGCCGACGTCTGCATCAACCTGGCCGGACGCAGCGTGAACTGCCGTTACCACGCCGGGAACCGGCGAAAGATCTACGACTCGCGCATCGGAACGACAAGGCTCCTGAATCGCGTGATTGCCGGGCTCGACGATCCGCCGCGGGTGTGGATGAACGCATCGACAGCAACCATTTATCGCCACGCGCTCGACCGGCCGATGGATGAGGCCACGGGCGAGCTGGGCGGAGATGAGCCGATCTCAAAAAACCGGCGGGCGCCCGAGACGTGGAATTTTTCAATCCGCGTGGCCAAGGACTGGGAGGCAGCGTTCTTTGCCACCCAGACGCCGCGCACGCGCAAGGTGGCGTTGCGCAGCGCCATCGTTTTCATCCCTGAGCCGGGCAGCACCTTTGCCACTTTTCTAAACCTGGTGCGCCTGGGGTTGGGCGGGAAGCAGGGCAACGGACGGCAGTTCGTCTCCTGGATTCACGAGACCGACTTTGCCCGCGCCGTGGAGTTCCTGATCGAGCGTGAAGACATCGACGGGCCGGTCAACGTCGCCGCGCCTCATCCGTTGCCGAACCGCGAGTTCATGGCGGCGCTGCGCGATGCGTGGGGCATGCCCAACGGCCTGCCTGCGCCGCGGCCCCTGCTGGAGATTGGAACGCTCCTGATGCGCACCGAATCGGAGCTGGTGCTGAAGAGCCGGCGCGTGGTTCCGGGGCGGCTGCTCGAGGCGGGATTTGAATTCGAATTTCCCGACTGGCTCGAAGCCGCAGAGGACCTGGTGCGGCAGTGGCGAAACAGAGAGGATTAAGGCCCGAACCACGGGACGATCATCAATTGAACAAGCAACTCACTTGAGGTACAGGAATCGATGGTAGATCCGATCAACACCGCTCCTCAATCCCGTCCTCCTCGCGATGATGCTTGGACCGTGGCGGCGATTGCCGTTCTGGCTTATGTTGTGGCAAATGTCGCGCATGAGACGATCGGCCACGGCGCCGGGCTACTGCTTGCCGGTGGGCGCAGCGGCATTTTCACTACGACCCGCCTGATTGTGCCCACGCCGGTGCCGGCTCCGGCGTGGCGCATCTTCGACCTGGGCGGTCCGGCGGGGAACCTGATCTTTGGAGGATTAGGCTGGCTGGGGGTGAGGACGTTTTCGACTACGCGCACCCGCTGGAGGCTCTTTTCCTGGTTGGTGATGGCGTTCAGCCTGTTCTGGGGCTTTGGATACATGTTGTTTTCCGGCGTAATGGGGCGCGGAGACTGGCTGGCCTCGCTGCCTGAGAACCAGGCGCCAGGGCGCGTTCTGCTCGCAATCGCGGGGTTGGTCTTCTATTTCGCGTCGATGCGCCTGGCGGCACACGAACTCGGGCGGATTCTGACCGGGCCTGCCGAGGAGGTACGGATAAGGGCAAGGCGGCTGGCCGGAATCGCGTGGCTGGCGGGCGGCGTGATCGCGACGGCCGGAGCCGCGCTTGACCCGCGCGGTCCATTGGAAATGATCAACTCCGGCGCCATGTCCAGCTTCGGGCTGGCAGTGGGCCTGTTGCGGGTCCCACGGCGAATAAAAAGTGTACCCGCCGCAGTTCACTTTCCTGGCGACGTCATCACTCGATCAACGAGCTGGGTGGCAGCGGCGCTGGCGGTTTCTCTTTTCTTTATCGCCCTGCTGGGCCGTGGGATTCCCTGGCGGCTCTGAACCGGACCAAACTATTTTGCCGGCGTAATGTCGGTTACCGGCAGATCCCAGTGACCCGCGAGGATTTCAAAGCGGCGCTGTTCTTCTTTCAGGTAAGTCGCCTTATCGGGCCATAGCTGATCGATGAACGCCGCCTCGTCGGGATTGGAAGTAGTGGCGACAGTCGAGTCCTTATAGCGGATGGTCACGCGATAGTCCCAGCGGCCGTCCTCGGTGGTGTGGTACGCCGGGGACTCGATCTTGATGGACAGGATGCGGCCGGTGGACTGGATCTTCTTGAGCAGCGGGTAGTGATTCTTGAGGAAGAGGTCGAAGAATTCCTGCTGATGGCCCCACTGGCACTTGTAGTAGTACTCGATGGTGTAGGGCTGGCCGGCTCCGACCTGAGGCGGAGCACCCTGCGCCTTCAGCGGCACGGCCAGCGAAGCGGTAAAAGCGACGGCGAGAACAGCGAGCAAAATCCTGCGCATAAGAGCCTCCACGGATGGGATAGCTGCAATTGTACCGTGGAGGCTGACTGGCCGCCGGAGCTGCAATTGTGTTTCGTTTTGAAGGAGCATTCCCTCAGGGGCTAAAGCCCACGTGCAAACTGCCAGGTTGATGTACGGGCTGAAGCCCGTACCCTTCAAGCTAACCCATTACCTGGACTTTCAAGAAAGAAAAATCCCCCGGCAGCGGGAGGATCGAATGAATGCCGCCGGGGGTATGAATGTGCCGCATATGAAGGAACTGCGCGGATGGAGCGAAGAGAATCTCTAGCAGTGCGCGTAATTCTCAAGAGCGGTCTTGCTGGGAATGGTGAGCGTGGAACCGTGAAATGCCACCAGGTGACGGCTCTTGAAGACGCTCAAGGTTCGGGTGACGGTCTCGCGCGAGGCGCCGATGAATTCGCCGATCTCACCATGGGTGAGTGGAAAGCGGAAGTGCGTGCCACCGTCGGTGGTCTGGCCATTCTGGCTCCAGTCGAGCAACAGGCGAGCGAGTTTCTCGGGCGCCGAGTTGGACAGGCCCACGGTGCGCAATTGCTCGCAGGCCATGACATAGTCGCGGCTCAGTCCGTCTCTGGGACACAGATCAAGGCTGATGCCGATTGTCGACCAAAGAAAACTGCAAGCTAGCGATGATATATTGCTGCGTAACTGAAAAAGCGACAGGGTAACTCCGGCTAAAACCCGCTGCCCGGAGAACAGCACCCGTCGTTCCGCCACCATGAGGCTGCCGCCAGGAGGAAATCATGAAGCGTCTGCCGGGAGTTATTTTTTCCGCCATTCTGCTCGTACTTGGATCGCTGTTCCAATTGCTGATTGCTGTTTGCATGGGGCTTGGCGCAGCCGTGGAGCAAAAACTGGTTCGTTCCGGCGGGCATCTTGGCGCGGGAGCGGCCGCACCGTTCCCCGCATGGATGCCTGTCTTCACCTACGGCCTCAGCGCGTTCTTTGTGGCGCTTGGGGTGTGGGGAATCCTGACCGCGATAGGCCTGTTCAGGGTGCGCCGCTGGGCGCGTTACTCCATCCTCGTGATTGGCGGCTGCCTGACGCTGATCGGCCTGCCTTCGATGCTGATCACGCTGGTTTTGCTCGCGATTCCTCTGCCTCTCCCGGCCACAGTGGATCCGGCCCAGGCAAACGCGGTGCACTCGATGACCAGAGTTGTTTTTGGCGTGGTCGCGGTCTTTTACGGGATCATTTGCGCCGTGGGAATCTCCTGGCTGGCCTACTTCAATCTGAAAAACGTGCGTGAATTGTTCGCCAGCGCGCCGGGCCAGGTTGCGGAAAGCCGCCGCCCATTCCTGATCTCTGTGGTTGCCGTGCTCCTCATGATTGGGGCAGTCTCATGCTTGTTGATGGCGTTTCTTCCCCTTCCCGCCGCATTTCTTGGATTCACTCTATACGGATGGGAAAAAGCGGCGGTCTTGCTTGTCTATGCTGTCCTGCTGGCAGCGGCCGGGGTGGGCCTGTGGCGGCTGGAGGAGTGGGGACGGCGGCTGGCGATAGCTATGCAGGCAATTGGACTGGTCCAGTACGTGGTCTATATCGCGCGTCCCTCGCTGATGACGCGCTACAGCGAGGAGATCAACCGGATGATGAATCTGCCGCAAGCGCAGCCGCCGGTGCAGCTTCCGACCATGTTTTACATTCCGGTGTTTGGCTTCTCGATTCTCTTCCTCATCGCGATTGTCTGGATCCTGATTCATTATCGCGGAGCTTTTGTGCGCCCGGTTGTGCCGCCGCAGGCGGAATCCCCGACGCTCCCGTAGTTTGCCAGGCCTCGACTTGACACGCCTTGCGGATCGGGAGGAACGACCTGGCGCGGGATCGAATCGCGGCAAGAGGGCTTCAGTAGACAAAAAACGGCCCCCGTTTTCAACGGGGGCCAAGTTGCCTTGGTTCTCTCGCTTTACGAGAGCTTGGTTGGCGGCCTTCGGCGGGGTAGCCGTTGGCGCACGGATGCCTCGGAGGAAGGACTAAAGGCCTTACGGCCTATCCGCGCCATTCGAGGAAGCAACACCCTGGGGTGGTGCTGCTCCCGAGGCCGCCAAACTGTTTGCCATCAACCGTATGTGCACATCGCTGGTCCGCACCGGCCTGCTGTCTTCATCGCCGGTCGCAGCCACCTCGGCATTGCCGAGGGCTACAAAGTGCATACGGTAGACGGGAATCTGATGTTCTGTCACAAGGTAGCGCTCAACTGATTCAGCCAGGCGCTGTGAACTCTGGATGCCGGCGCTGCCGGCATGAGGCGAATGGGCTTCCATCTCCAGGATGTAACCGTTCTGGCCGGTGACGCCCAAGGCCAGGTCGTCGAGCAACCTGCGCGCTTCAGCGGACAACACCGGGCTTCCTGCGCGGAAAGTGATATCGATGTCGGTAACCTGGTGGTACTTGTCGAGGCCATTGACCGTGGAGTTCAACTGATCCACGTGGCCGGCTGCGTTCTGGGCAATGCCATTGGCATTCTGGGCCCGGGTGCCGGCAGCGGTGGCCAGCTGATTGGCCGCATCCGCCGAGGCCTGCGCCTTGCTGATGCCGGCCTGAGCCCTGGCGTCCACGTCCTTGATGTCACGGGCGTTCTGGGCATTCAACTGGTCCAGTTCAGTGAGCCGGTTGTTGATGGGGTCGGTCTGCTTCTTGACCCACACTTTGCGGGCCATGGGATTTATACGTCCCCAGAACCCCTCCTTCGCGGGAGGCACAAAAGGAGCTGCCTCGGGGGAGGGCTGCTGTTGCGCCGCCGTGGGAGGGGTGCTCTGGGGGGCTCCTGCCGGCTGGGCCTGCTGCGCCCATGCGGGGATTCCAATTGCAGATGCCAGCATAAGTACCGCGAACTGGCTGGGGAACAAGCGCCGAACAATTGCATTGTTGGTCATGGAGTGAAATCCCTCTTAGGAGCTTTCTCCGCACCTGAATCTGCGGGCTGAGCGGTGTTGTCTGCTCGCCCTTACTAATGCAATGCCGATGCCAAAGCGAGAGGGTATGGGGATCTAATACCTATCTTGTTTAGAATGAGTTCCTTGCCTCGAGGATTTCCGGCTGGGGATGGGCCAGACAACGCTTCGGCTGACCCCCTGCCATGTAAATTTTGCATGGATCGGTATTTTCTACCGGGTAAACAGGTAGCAGGAAGGCTCCGGCTCTACTTCGTGTCGACGTGAATGATGCGGATTTCAGGGTAGGCGCCGTCCCAGTCCGGGGAGACCGCGTCGAAGATGAGCCGGAAGTCCTGTTCGCCACCGGGCTTGAGCGGGGCGGCGGAGACCGGCTCGACATCGATATACGGATCGCGCATGCGGATGAGCTTGAGGGGCTGGGTTTCGTTCTGCGTCACCTCGCGGGCCACGTCGCGAAAGAGAATCTGGACCGTGATTCCGGTGACGGTGCGATTGCCGGTGTTGGCGATGTGCCCGTCGAGGTAGGTGACCTTTCCGCCGGCCAGATTCGCTGACTCGCTCATGGCCAGCCCGGTGATCTGGAGACTGGGCGCATAAGGATCGGTCATGGTCGAGGTGGGCATGACCGGAGGCGCGCCTTTTCCGTGCCCGAAGGCAAGCACCAGTCCGGCCGCCACCGCCAGAACAATCGCGGCAGCTACCCCTACCGGCAGCCAGTTACGGTCCCGCGCTTCTGCGGGACGGATCAGTTGGGGGCCAGTGCTCACGAGCGAAATTCTACACCCGTGAGGGGCCAGCTAACACTAAAGGGGACTTCCCAACTTCGGCTGGGAGGCGCAAGATTTTCCGCAAGGTGACGATAAAGGGGACAGGGTTCGGCATTGTCACCGAATCTTAATTACCTCTTGCATCCGAATGGCGTAAAGTGCGTCTAAGGATGCAAGCTCGTAAACACTTGAGCGCGCCGGGAACCGGCGCCCCGAACCATTCGTAACATTTGCTGAAAGGCATTGAAAGGCAGGCCGGCGATGCAGCCCTCCCCCGAGTTCTCATCCAATCCGTTGCCCACATCTTCACTGCCCCCATCGGCGGGGGGGCCTCAGCCCTCCGGTCAGGCGGCGACCTTGGTTTACGAGGGCGTGACCATTGCAGCGATGCTGTTGCTGCTGTGCAGCCTGTGGGTATTCTGAGCGGCGCTTTACATCGGCGACCGTGACCCCGATGGCTCCTGCCCCGAGGATATTTCCGCGCTACGGCGGTATCGAATTGGTCGAGTATTCCGAGCCGCAGTCCGTCCCAGCCTCACGCTATCCCTGAAAACCGTCCAGGCGGCATTCAGCGCAGCACAACGGCCAGCGCAAAGCCATCCAGTCCCTTCACTCCAACGGTCTGCAGAGCAAATGCGCTCAGGCGCGGCTCTGCCGCCATCATCTCGATGCAGCGCCGAGTCCCCTGGATGTCGGGCGCGGCGCCTTTGGCTTCGATGACCCTCCCGTGGCGGGCGACATTATCCACAACAATCACGGTGCCCCGGCGCGACAGCTTCATGGCCCACTCGAGATACTCTGGATTGTTCTCCTTGTCGGCGTCAATGAAGATCAGGTCGAACGGGCCGCCGCCCTGGGAAACAAGCCGGGGCAGGCTCTCGAGAGCCGGTCCCACACGCACGTCGACGCGGTTGAGCAAGCCGGCGCGCTTCAGATTCGCGCGAGCCACCTCCGCGTGCCTGGGGCTGAACTCGAGCGAGACGATACGCCCGCCTCGGGGCAACCCGCGAGCCATCCAGATAGTCGAGTAGCCGCCCAGCAATCCGATCTCAAGCACGCGCTTTGCCTGCGTCATCTCGACCAGCACCTGGAGAAACTTGCCCTGAAGTGGAGAAACATCGATTGCGGGAAGGCGGGCCTGGCGATTGGCCTTGAGCGCGGCCTGGAGGTGCTCATCCTCGGGGGCCAGCAAATCGCCAAAGTAACGGTCTACCGCAGTCCACAAGGGTTTCCCGGTTTTCCTTCGCGCCATCTACTTCTCCCGCGCCACCACGAAGTCCGGCACCCACAGCAGGGCGCGCTTGAACTCGGAGTCGGCGAGCGGAGCCAAAGCCTTGCGGCTCTGCTCCGCGTAGCGGTCGGCGACCGTCCTGGCGTATTCGAACGAGCCGTTGCGGACCAGAATCTCCCGGATCTGCTGGCGGCTGACATTCTCAAAGCTGCGATCGTCCAGAACCCGCTGGATGATCTGGCGGTCCTTTGCCGTTCCATGGTCGATGGAGTGGATCACCGAAAGTGTCGCCTTGCCCTCGCGCAGGTCGCTGGCCACCGGCTTGCCCAGAACCTCTTCGGTCGCCGTCAGGTCCAGCACATCGTCCACAATCTGGAAGGCCAGGCCCACAGTCCGTCCATAGGTAGCCATGCGGGTCTCTTCGGCCTCGGTTGCCCCGGCCAGCAACGCCCCCAGCCGCATCGATACTGAAAACAGGCAGGCGGTCTTGCGAAAGATCAGGTCGTAGTACTCGGCCTCGGAGACGGCTTTGCCGAGCTTTTGAATCTGCAACAGCTCGCCCTCGACCATCTGCTGGGTCAGGCCGATGAGCAGGTCGAGCACGCGCAGATTCTTTTCTTCAAGAGCCACTTTGAAGGCCTGCATGTAAAGCCAGTCGCCGGCCAGAACGCATTTTTCGTTGCCCCAGGTGGTGTTTGTCGAAGGCCGTCCGCGCCGGGTGTCAGCACCGTCGATAATGTCGTCGTGGACCAGCGTCGCGGTGTGTACCATCTCCACCACCGCGCCCAGCCGGATGGCGCCCTGGCCGCTGTAACCCAGCATGTGCGACGAGAGCAGCAGCAGCGAGGGGCGTATGCGCTTGCCGCCGCCCTCGCGCAGGTATTCGGCGATCTCAGTGATGGTGCTTACGCCCGAGGCGGCGTCGCGGCCCAGCTCCTGCTCGATCGCCACGAGGTCGTCCCGCAGCAGATCGAAGACCTCTCTCGCCGTCGCTATCGCCAATGTGCTCAAAGCTCTCCGGTTCTCGCGTCGCGATGGTTCTCTGCCGCTCAATTCGTGCGGTAGTTGGTGAACTGCAATTCCAGTCCCATGTCTTTTCCCCGCAGCAAAGCGATGATCGATTGAAGCACGTCGCGGTCTTTGCTGGATATCCTGACTGTATCGCCCTGGATGCTGGCCTGCGCCTTCTTTTTCGAGTCCTTGACCAGGCGAACGATCTCCTTGGCCTTTTCCGTGGGGATGCCCTGTTGCAAGGATATCTTCTGGCGCACGCTTTTGCCCGCGGCGGGCTCCAGCTTGCCATAGGTCAGATTCTTGAGCGAGACGCCGCGCTTCACCAGCTTTTGCGCCAGGATGTCCTTGACCGCCTCCAGATGGTACTCCCCGTCGGAGGCAAGTTGAATGGCATCGTTGCCCTCCAGGGTGACTTCCGAATGGGAAGTCTTTCAGGTCGAAGCGCTGGTGAATCTCCTTGAGCGCCTGATCGATGGCGTTGCGGACCTCCTGAATGTCCACCTTGCTGACAATGTCGAACGAATTATCCTGGGCCATGGCTTTCCTGTCCTCTTGGGTGCTGTCCACCGGCCCCGATCCCCAGCCGGCTCTGCCGGTGCAACTCTATCAGTTTCCCACGTCCGCCTGAATGTGAAACAGCCTGAAGAAGTTTTTCGTGGTTGCGGCGGCGATTTCTTCGGTCTTCCACGCCCAGTAAGCCGGCCAAAACCAGGCGCCGTCCGCGCCACCCAGGCCGGCTCATTGCGCTTGCCGCGGTCGGGCGCCGGCGCCAGCCAGGGGGCGTCGGTCTCGACCAGAACCCCGTCCAGCGGCATCCGGGCGGCCACATCCCTGAGCGGCTGGGCCTTGGGATAGGTCAGGTTTCCGGCAAAAGAGACCAGAAAGCCCAGGTCCAGCGACCGCCGCGCCTGCTCCCATCCGGCCCCGAAGCAGTGCATGACGCCGCCTAGTCCGGTCCGGCTGCCAGTGACTCCTCCAGAACCTCGAAAAGATCGTCCCAGGCATCGGTCGTATCGTCTTTCGGCCGGCAATGGATCAGGATCGGCCGCTTCCGTGCCGCGGCAATCTCCAGTTGGCGGATCAGTCCCTGGCGCTGCACATCGTGCGGCGCGCCCTCGTGGTAGTAGTCCAGACCGATTTCCCCGCAGGCAATCACCTCGGGCTCGGCCAGCAGGCCCTCCAGCCTGGCCAGCGCGGCCTCGTCGCTCTCGGCGCGTGTTGTGCGGATAGATTCCGGCGCTCGAGTAAAGCCGGGGAATGATTCGGCTGCCCGTTGAACTCGCGGCAGATGTCGAGCGCCTGGTGCATCTCGGCCGGCCCCTCGCCAATGCCGATGGCCAGCACCGCGCCCACACCCGCCTCCCAGGCGCGGCCCAGCATCGCGGCGCGGTCGTTGGCGTAGCGCGGGCTGTCCAGATGGGCGTGGGAATCGATCAGCAAACAGGCACCTCCGGCATACGCGTTGCAGAATTGTGGGGGAGCCGAGAACCGCGAGCGAACAGGCGCGATTCTGCGGCTACTTCAGCCGCGCCCCCAGCGGAACCTCTTCAAGGAAACCGGCCAGCACCGGCGCGCCGTCGGGCAAGGATGCGGCCAGCAGCATTCCGTTCGACTCCAGGCCCCTCATCTTGCGCGGAGCCAGGTTGGCTACGATCACGATCTTGCGGCCAATGAGCTTTTCCGGCTCGTAGTGCTGGGCAATGCCGGCCAGAATCTGCCGCTTTTCGTAACCCAGATCCACCTCCAGGCGCAGCAGCTTGTCGGCCTTGGGAACACGCTCGGCCACCAGAATCTGCGCCACCCGCAGATCCACCTTGGCGAAATCGTCGATGGTAATCACCGGAGGTGAGGCAGACGGCTGCTCCGCAGCCGCCGGTGCCGGCGCGACTTCAGGGGCAGCTGCCGCCGGAGTTGCAGGTGGGGCAGCAGACACGTGGGCAGCGGCCGGAGCGGGCTCAGCGGCTTTAGTGGCAGGAGTTGCCACAGCTGCCGCGGAAGCCTTCGGCGCTGCCGCTTTTAGAGAAGCGGCGGCTGGAGTTGGCGCTGCGGGTTGGGGAGCGCCTGTGGTCGCGTTCTCCTCTGCCGGGGCTCCGGTTTTGCCTCCGGCGGCTTCAATCACGCTTTTGTTGTTCTCGTCTTCGATGCTCTGCATACGTTCGATCGCGTCCTTTTCCGCGCGGGGAAACAGCGCCGCCAGCTCGCCAAACTTTGTCCCGGCCTTCAATCCGCCCCACGCGAGGTTTGCCAAAAATGACTTCTTCGCCGCTTCCGAAATCTCGCCCTGCCCAAGCTGCCGCCACACCTTCGCGGCCGATTCCGGCAGGACGGGATAAGCCAGAGCGGTAATAATGCGAATCGCCTCGGCCGCCGTAGCCAGCACGCGGGCCTGAAGCTCCGCATGTTCTGCTTCGGAGCGGTCCGCAGGCCGCTTCCACGGCGCGTTAGCGGTCAGGTAGCCGTCAGTCTCCGCCACCAGGGCCCAGAGGGCCTTTAAACTTTCGGAGAAGTTCAGTGCCTCAAACTCCGGCCCAAACACGGCGATGGCTCGCGCCGCGCTTTCGCGAACAGCTTTCTCGGCAGCCGTCTCTACGCCTGCTTCCGGCACCGTCCCGGCAAAGTATTTGTGAACCATGTTCACTACGCGGCTCACCAGGTTGCCATAGCCGTTGGCCAGGTCGCCGTTGTAGCGCTGCACCAGCGCGTCGAAGGTGAAGCTGCCGTCCTGCCCGAAGGGAATCTCGCGAAGCAGGAAGTAACGCAGAGCATCAACGCCGAGGACCTCCTGCACGGTTTCAGCGCGCACAATGTTGCCGCGCGATTTTGACATCTTGCCCTGGTCGAAGAGCAGCCAGCCGTTAGCCCTCACCGAACGCGGCGCCGCAATTCCCGCCGCCATCAGGAAAGCCGGCCAGTAGACGCAGTGGAAACGGCTGATCTCCTTGCCGATCAGGTGCATGTCCGCCGGCCAGAATTTTTTGAACTTTTGGTCATCGTCCGAGCCATAACCAAGCGCGGTGATGTAGTTGGCCAGCGCGTCGAGCCACACGTAGATCACGTGCTTCTCGTCGCCAGGCACCGGAATGCCCCAGGAAAAACTGGTCCGGCTCACGGACAGATCCTTCAGCCCGCCGCGAACAAATGAAATGACCTCGCGCCGCGTCGACTCCGGCCCCATGAATCCGGGGTTCGCCTCGTAGAACTCCAGCAGCTTGCGCTCGAAGGCCGAGAGCTTGAAGAAATAATTCTCCTCGCTCACCGTCTCGGTGATGCGCCCGCAGTCGGGACAGGGCGTGCCCGGCGGCCCGTCCACGTAGGCCTCGTCGGAGACGCAATATTGGCCGGTGTAATAGCCCTTGTAAATGAATCCCCGGTCGCGCAGCGTTGCAAACAGGTGTTGCACACCGCGTTTGTGCCGCTCCTCGGTGGTGCGAATAAAGTCGTCGTAGCTCAGCCCCAGCCGGTCCCAAAGCCCGCGAAATTCAGCCGAGATCGCGGTGGCAAACTCGGCCGGCGTACGCCCCGCCAGCTCGGCGGAGCGCTCGATCTTCTGCCCGTGCTCGTCGGTGCCGGTCAGAAAATAAGTGTCGATGCCCAGCGCCCGCTTGCGCCGCGCAATGGCGTCGCAAACGATGGTCGAGTAGGCATGGCCCAGGTGCGGCCTCGCGTTCACGTAATAGATGGGCGTGGTCAGGTAAAAACGGTCTTGACTGGATGCACTGGTCGTCATAGGCGGGGCATTGCGTTGCTTTCCGCGGACTGCCGACGGCTGTCTGTCAGCAGTTTGACAGGCATCTCATCGCAATCCATCTTTCAATCTTAGGGTGCGGGCGCGGGAGCGTCAAACCCGGAAGCGCGCGCTGCTCTGTTAGAATCACCTTGAAAATCAAGGATTTCTGAGGCGCCCGACGTGTATCTGGAATTGCAAAATCAATTCGCCGAACATCTTCGCGGTGTTCTCAAGTCAAAGTACGATCTCCAGCTCGAAAACATTCCCATCGAGATTCCGCCCGACCTCAAATTCGGCGAGCTGTCGACCCCCATTGCCTTCGAGCTGGCCCGCAAACTCCGCAAGGCGCCCAAGATCATTGCCCAGGAGATCGTTTCTGCGTTGGGTGCACTAGAGAGCTTCGCCGGGTTCGAGGTAGCCGGTGCTGGATATATCAACGCGCGCCTCGATCGCGCTGCCGGAGCACTCGCAATCTCCAAGGTCCAAGCGGTATCGGCGCCTTCGAGCGGCGTTCACGCTCTGGTGGAGCACACCAGCATCAATCCCAACAAGGCCGCGCACATCGGCCATCTGCGCAATGCGATTCTCGGCGACACCTTCGTGCGCCTGCTGCGCGCCGCCGGGCAAAAGGTCGATGTGCAGAACTACATTGACAACACCGGCGTGCAGGTGGCCGATGTAGTGGTTGGATTTCTTCAACTTGAAGGCCGGTCGCTGCCCGAGGTTCGCATGCTGCTCGACGAGCTCCAGCGCACGGGCGAGCGCATCGACTACTACTGCTGGGATCTCTATGCGCGCACTTCGCAATGGTACGAGCAGGGAAGTGAAGATGAGAATGCAGCGCGCAAGAAGTTGCGCTACGCCACACTGCACGAGCTTGAGCGCGGCGGCAACGAGACCGCCGCTGCGGCCGAGCTGATCTCGACGGCGGTGCTGCGCCGCCATCTTGAAACCATGCTGCGCCTGGGCATCGAATACGACTTCCTGCCCCGCGAAAGCGAGATTCTTCACCTCAAATTCTGGGATGCAGCCTTCGAACAGCTCAAGAAGACCGGCGTGCTCTACTTCGAAAACGAAGGCAAGAACAAGGGCTGCTGGGTCATGACGCGGCCCGGCGCCGACACCACCGATGGCGACACGGATGAAGATGCCAAAGTGATTGTCCGTTCCAACGGCACCGTCACTTATGTCGGCAAGGATATTGCCTATCATCTGTGGAAGTTTGGCCTGCTGGGCAAGGACTTCGGCTATAAGCCGTTCTTCACTTACCCCAACCACGAGTGCTGGATCTCCGCTGAGAAGGGCGTCGAGCCCCATCCGCACTTTGGCGGCGCGCAGGCCATCTACAACGTGATCGATACGCGCCAGTCCGACCCGCAGGCCAACGTCATCCAGGCCCTGCGCGGCATGGGCTACACCGATCAGGCCGATCGTTACACGCACTTCAGCTATGAAATGGTGGCGCTCACGCCGCGCTGCGCGGTCGAGCTCGGCTACGACGTGTCAGCCGAAGATCTGGCCCGCCCTTACATCGAAGTGAGCGGACGCAAGGGCTTCGGCGTCAAGGCAGATGATTTGATTGACAAGCTCATCGCCGCCACCAGGGCCGAAGTGGACGCGCGCCAGACCGGCCGCGATGAAATTGAGCGCCAGAAGATCGCCGAACAGATCGCTATCGGCGCCTTGCGCTACTTCATGCTCAAGTTCACGCGCAATTCGGTCATCGCCTTCGACTTCAAGGATGCGCTGAGCTTCGAGGGCGAGACCGGCCCCTACATTCAATACGCCGTAGTCCGCGCGCGCAACATCTTCCGCAAGGGGAACACAACAGCCGAAGCGGTGCTGGCGGAGTTCGGCGCTGCGCGCGGCGGAGTCCTGGAGTACCTAAGCGGCGAGGGAAATGAAGACATCTGGGCGTTGTGGCTGCGGGCTGGACGCCGGTCTCTGGTTTTGGATCAGTGCATTGCCGCGTCGGAGCCGGCCTATCTCGCCAAGCACGCCTTCCAGTTGGCGCAGGAGTTCAATAACTTCTACCATCGCCATCACATCCTCACCGAAGAGGATCCGGCAAGAAAGACATTCCTGCTGGCAACGGCAGCCGTCGCGCTGCGCGAGCTGGTGATCGCGTTGGAATGGCTGGGCATCGAAAGCCCTGAGGCGATGTAGAAGCAGCCTCCAGTCTGCGAGCTCGGAATGACTCACATGGGTATTGCCGCGGAAGAATCTGGACGAGAAGAAGATTGCCGGACGATTTCGACTCAAATGCATTCAACGCATGGCTCCTGGCCAGGCATAACAAGGTGCGGCGCCGGTTTCGCATGAGCCGCGGCATTTCTTCAGTGAGGATGTAGGAGAATTTACCTGTCGCGCCGCCGCCGCTGATGCGTGGAGGGAATGTTCATGTCCTCCCGGTACTTGGCCACGGTGCGGCGGGTCAGCTGAATGCCCTGGGCCTTGAGCATTGCGGCTAGCTGGTCGTCGGTCAGGGGATGGCGCACGTCCTCCTCCTCGATCAGCTTTTTGACCTTGCGCTTGAGCACCAGCAACGGCGTGTCGGCGCCCTCAGGGCCGTTCGAGCCCTCTGAGAAGAAGAAGCGCAGCTCGAGCACGCCCTGCGGCGTGTGCGCATATTTGTTGGCCACCGCCCGGCTCACCGTCGAGGGATGAACCCCGATCTCCTCGGCCACTTCCTTGATCATCATGGGCCGCAGCGCTTCTACGCCCTGGTCGAGAAACTCCTGCTGGCGGCGAACGATTACCTCACAGGTACGCAGGATCGTGCTTTTCCTCTGGGCGATGTTGCGCATCAGTTGCATCGCGGAGCGGAACCGCTCCTTCACGTAGTCCTTGACCTCTTTGTCGGTGTTTTCAGCCACCAGCATCCGCCGGTAGCGCTGGCTCAGCCGCAGGCTGGGCAGGTCCTCCTCATTCATCGACACAACCCACTCGCCGCCGCGCTTCAGGAACACAACGTCGGGTTCGATCAGCCGGGTCTGCTCGCGGTTGTAGAGCCGGCCAGGCCGGGGGTCCAGGGTGCGGATAAACTCCATCCCTGCGTGAGCCTCTTCGTTGCTAACCTGCGCCGCTCGCGCCAGGTCTTTCAGGTCCCGCTTCTGCAGTAGATGCAGGTGACGGTCCACAATCAGCGCCGCCACCTCCATGCTGCGCCGGCGCTCCTCAAGCTGTGCCTCGGCCTCGGCCCTGAGGCTGCGATGCGGATCTTCTCCCGGCTCGACCGGCCCCTTCCCATACAAATGGCCGAACTCGTGCTGCTGGGCCGCGATCTGCATCAGCAGGCACTCGCGCAAATCCCTGGCGCCCACCCCGGCCGGGTCGAGATTCTGCACCAGGTCAATGCCGCGTCTCACCAGCTCAAGCGCCGCGGACGGGTCCGCCGGAGAACCGTTTTTCGGGGACGCGCTTCCAGCCGACTCACTCCAGGGAGAACTGGCTGTATGCGGTGGCCAGTTCTTCGTCGCTTGCGGCCAGATATCCATCCTCATCAAGATTGCCTATCACCAACTCCGCCGCCTGGCGCAGTTCCGAAGACAGGCTCAAAGCTCCCAACTGCCACGCCAGGTGATCGGACAGAGTCGTAGGCTGGGAGAGAAAGTTCTCAAACGAGGGCTTTTCGTTGTCTTCATACTCCGGCTGCGTGCGATAGCCGGGATCGAGATAATCCTGGAAATACGATCCGAAATCAATCTCGTTGAACGGGTCCTTGGGTGGGGCTGCGGGCTCTTCCGCGCCTTTGTCCAGCAGGACCAACCGTTCCTCGCGCTCTTCGCGCTCCTGGCGGCTCGCAACCTCATCCAGCATCGGAACCGATTCATCAATCTCTTCCAGGACGGGATTCTCCACCATCTCGGCATCGATCATCTCCTTCAGTTCCAGCTTGTTCAGGGCAAGAACGCTGACCATTTGCATCAGGCCCGGAGTAAGGACCTGGCGTTGCGACACTTTCAAGGTCAGTTTTGGTTGCAAGAGCGCCATAAATGGGACTCGTCCCCGTTTGAACTGATACAAGTCTAGTCTTGCAAGGAAAAGCTTAAAGCGAAAAAGTGTGCAATTTTATACAACTTTCCGGTTTTGGCAACCTTCCATTTGGGGAGTTCTGCCGGGACTTCATTCCGTGATTTTGCACGCCAGCCCAATTGACAGCCCTGCCGGACAGGCGGCGCCAGTAAATCCTTCTTTTCCGGGCCGCCACTCGGGCCGCTTCAGCCCAGCGAGAAGCCCTCGCCCAGGTAGACGCGCCGCACCTCAACATCGTTGCCAAGTTCGCGCGGCGTTCCGGAGCGGAAGATCCGACCCTCGGCAATAATGTACGCCCGGTCGGTTACGCTGAGCGTTTCGCGGACGTTGTGGTCGGTAATCAAAACTCCAATGCCCCCGGCCTTCAGGTCGAAGATGATCTTCTGCAACTCCAGCACCGCAATCGGATCGATGCCGCTAAACGGCTCGTCGAGCAGGATGAAATTGGGCTGAATGCAGAGCGCGCGCGCAATCTCCACCCTCCTCCGCTCACCTCCCGAGAGGGCGTAGCCCCGGGTGGTGCGGATGTGGCCCAGGTTCAACTGATTGATCAGCCGCTCGGCCCTGGTTCGCCGCTCCCGGTTGCCCATGGGCTGCGCTTCAAGCACCGCCAGGATGTTTTCCTCAACCGTGAGCTTGCGGAAGACCGAAGGCTCCTGGGGAAGGTAACTGATGCCGTAGTTGCGGGCGCGCAGATACATGGGCAAACGGGTAATGTCGATCTCGTCCACCAGCACGCGCCCGGTCTCGGGCGCCACCAGACCCACGATGATGTAGAAGCTGGTCGTCTTGCCGGCGCCGTTCGGCCCCAGCAGTCCCACCACCTCCCCGCGCGTGATCCTCAGGTCGACTCCGCGTAAGACCTGCCGTCCCTTGTAAGACTTGCCGATTCCTTCGGCTATCAGTGTTTCCATTTATTTCTTTGGCTCAATTCTGCTGTCAGCCTGGCGCACAGTGGTTTCCGTTCTGGTCTCGCGTCCGCCGCCTTCGATACTGACGCTATCATCGCGGCTATGGAAAATCAAAGCCTCGCCGGTTACGGTGCCCCGCACCGGATCGGTGATCCGCGGCGGCGCGGCCGCGGTTCCTGTCAGCACATACTCCCCGGTCTTGCTTGCATACGTCAACTGCTCTCCGGTTCCGCGCCGGCCCTGGGAGGTGACCACCACGCGGCCACTCGCCGTCATGCGGTCCACTTGCCCCTGTCCGGCCTCCCTGTCCGCGCGAGTGCCCACGGGCAAGAGAAACAGTTCAACCTGGTTGGAAACGGAGGTCGCGGAACCTGTCTCCGCAACCACAGTTCCCAGTACGCCGCCGGCCATCACCGCCTTGCGTTGGTCATCGGAGTATTCAAGCTCGCCCCCCCGCACCCGGATCACGGACGGCGAGGTGGATCTGCCGCCCGCATCCCTGCCTGAAAGTGAACCGGGTTCGAAGCCTCCGGCGGTCAACAGCACCACCCGCACCGGCTCCGCGGGGTCAGTGCTTCGCGACAACAACGTCCTCTTCAGACGAGCGAGCACGATTTCAGGCCCGGCGATCGAGTTGGCCTGTTGCCACAGCCGCGCATGCCCCCGGAAGATGGCCTCGTTGCTTACCTGGTGGAGCTGCGCCTCCTGGGCGATGGCGTGGGTCGGACCCTGCCCACCCCAGGAAATGCTCTCCTGGCCGGCTCCGCCCTCGGCCGGCTTGCCCTTCTGGCTGCTCCCGTTCCTGCTTTCAAGCCAGGTCGCCTTCACGTCTCCGTGCGCAAACGCGTCCCCCGAATCCTGAGATACGTCGATCTTGTCCGCCGTAAGCTGCAGGTCGCCGTCTTCCACCCGTGGGCTCAGCGTCAGGTGCAGCCACTCCCCCTCGCCCTCATACACGGCCCGGCCGGCGGTAGCCCGCAAGGGCGGCTGGGCCTGGGCTCCGGCCCTGGCCGGCGGCGTTTGCGTTAGCACCACATGCCCATCCAGTACGGCCGACTGAACCTGTGCCCCGGCGCCCAATCCGCCCCTTGCGGCGCCCGGCGCGCCCGCCGGGTTCGCACTGGCAGGATGCGCTTCAAAATGAGCTTCGAGCCGGTCGCCGCTCGCGGTCTGCGTGGCTCCCACGGAGGTTGTTTCCTCAATGCCGGCGTGGCCCAGCCCGGTCATCGCGGTCAATGCCGAATCCGGTCCGAACTCGCCGCTCAACTCGCCGGCTGACAGCCGTGAGGGTATTGCGGCTGACTTGCCGCGCTGGCTCTCGCCGGTAATCACCACGCCGCCGGCGCCGTGAATTGTGGCCGGTTCCACTCGGCCCGGCCCCGCATCGCGGAACTCCACATCCGCCACCGGCGAACGCCAGGTTCTGCCCACCCGCAGCGCCACGGTCCCGGAACCTGTTTTGGAGTTCGCGGCCACCTGGCTGAGTTCCTCGCTGTGCATCACCACTCCCTGCTCCAGGTGCGCGAGATGCAACTGGCCCTGCCGAGTGAATTCCAGCTCCGCGGTAGGAGATGTCCCATGGATGCGCCGGTTGCCTCGCACCGAGTCCATTTGCACCCCGCCCTCCAGATGACCGTGCCGGGGCTGGTTGTGCTCGTCAAAGTCCATTGAACCCGTGGGCGCTGCTACATTTCCGCCTGTCGCCGTGGCCAGCGTGAACCCGCCGGTGGCGTCCAGGCGTATCGCCGATCCGTCCTCGCGGAACAGGATCTTCGCCTCGGCGGCCGTCGCTTCTCCACCCCGGTAATCCGCCTTGGCCGCCAGCAGGCGGCAATTGGAATCGTCGCGCTCGAACTCGGCATGCCGGGCATGGAGCTGGACCGTGTCGCCGCCGCGCCGCGTGGTCAGCTCCACCGCGCTTTCCAGAACCAGAACGCCCAGCTGCGAGTCATAGGTGGCGCCGATGGAGCTGCCGGTTCCCTGGGCCATGGAAAAATCCACATGCTGGCTGGTCGTCGTCACTCCAGTTTTGTAGTCGAAGGTCAGCCCGCTGGTCTTCACATGAATTTCCCCCGACGCGGCTGTCTCGGCGGCTGTGGCCAGGGGTTTGGCGATCGCCTTGCCGCTCACCGCCCGGCCCGGTGTCGCCTTGGGCGCGATCGCCGGCGCAACTCCAGGACGCATCAGCGTTATCTCTACCGGCCCGGTTGCTGTCGCTTCCTCCTCTTTCTGGTCCCACTCAAACTCGTCTCCCTCGATGCGGTCCAGAAGGCTGCCGTCTTCTCCGAGCAGCTCGATCTTCACGTCATGCAGTTGGATCAGTCCCGCTTTCAACTGAACTGCTTTGGCAGCGTGAATTTTGTACTGCGAGTGCGCGCCCAGGGCATGGGAGTAGGTGACGCCGTTGGCTTCCTGCTGGATGTCTATGCCCAACCGCTTGGGCAGCTCCCGCACGTTGAGATGGCTTTTGAACTTGCCCACGGCCAGAAACACCCCCAGCGCAATCAGCAGCAGAACTCCTGCCGCCAGCACCAGCGTCCGCAGCCGTTCAATGGTGAATCGCACGCTCTAGTTCCCCATTCCCAGTTTTGCCCCCAGCCGTGCCGCCAGCCGCTGCGCCAAGCTCTCGCCCAACTCAGACCACAGCAGCCGCGCCGTGGCTCCCGAAGATTTCTCGACGGCCGCCGTCAGCTCCACCAGTTGGCGCACATTCTCTTCCACATGCCGCGCGGCTACCGAATCCAGTTCGAGATCTTCTTCAAGGAACGGCGCGTCGGAGCCGAAGTCAATGCGAATGTGCCCATCCTGCTCGTAAGCTCCCTCGTCGAAGAGCGGCCCATAGCCCGTGACCCGCACCAGCCGCGGCTCCCGCACCCAGCGCGTGTCGAGGGCGCCGCCCGCCTCCAGCTCCCAAAGGCTCCAGCCGATCTGGAACTCGTAGGCATAGTCGTCATGCAGCAGTTCGAGCGCCTCTTCGACCGCCAGGCGCGGCTCGGCGCCCTGACTGGGCGCACTCCCGCCCCGCCCCCATACCCGCTGAAAGATAGGTGTCTCGGTCCAATCGATGGGCCAGACGGTGGCGGCATAGACCCCAGCCTCGCCGCCGTGCGCGGCAAAGGCGCCCAGCACCGCCGTCAGCTTGTCGGGAAGCGCCGCCAGGCGCAGATTCGGGTACCACAGACTCAGATAAAGCGTGTCGGACATCTCTATTGATTGTAGACGTGCGGAAACCGTGGAAGATGCTGGGGTGATGCGTGGATTTGCAAGATTGGCAGGTGCCCCAGAGCCTGCCCTGAGCTTGCCGAAAGACTGCCCTGAGCCTGCCGAAGGGGGTCTCGATTTTGAGACCTGGGATTCCGCAGTCTAAGCCGTAACGATCTCGCTGAAGTCCGCAATCCCTGAAAACCCGCGCAGCACCCCGTCAATCAGGCCCAGATGCGCGCCACGCACCTTGGGATCGGGATCAAGCACCATCACCTTGTCGAAGAATGCATCGACCGTGGGCCGCAGCGTGGCGATCAGAGCCAGCGCCTCGCCGTAGGATCGCAACTGGCGCAACGCCGCCACTTCCGGCGCGAGGGCCGCAGCGGCGTCGGCGAGCCGCTGCGCCTCTGCTGAAAGAGCGATCCCAGAGGCTGGCTGGAGGTCAAATCCTTTTTCTTCCGCCTGGCGCAGAATGTTTTTGATGCGCTTGAAGGCGGCAGAGATAGCCGCGAAATCCTCCGAGCCGCGCACCGCCGTCAACGCCTGAGCCCGCGCAATGGCATCGCGCACATCGTCGGCGCCGGCCGCCAGCACCGCGCTGACCACATCGTAGGCAAAGCCGCGCACGTCTTTCAGGTAAAAATGCAGTCGCTCGCGCAGGAAGGCCGCCACCTGCTCCCGATTGGAGCCATCGGCCCCGCCTGCCGCGACCGCATCGCCCAGCGTGAGCGGCAACCCCGACTCGGCCAGAATCTTCACGATCGCATTGGCCGCGCGGCGCAGCGCAAACGGGTCTTTCGATCCAGTCGGCGCGGCGCCGATGCCAAACATCGATGTAATCGTCTGAATGCGATCCGCCAGGCCCAGCACCTGCCCTTCGACAGTGGCCGGAATACGATCTTCGGTCGACGCCGGCGTGTACTGGTCATAGATGGCCCTGGCAACCGTCTCTCCCAGCCCCTGCGCACGCGCGTACAGGCCGCCGATGATCCCCTGCAACTCGGTAAACTCCTTCACCAGCTCGGTGGTGAGGTCGGTCTTGGCGAATTCGAACTGCATTCTTCAGCCGGTACGCATCGAATGAAACGCCGTAGTCGCTGGTCAGTTTTCCGATCAGTTTCTCTGCCACGCGCAGATTCTGCTCGGTCTTCCAGTGGTAGCTGCCCAGTTCCTTCTGGAAGGTCACGGCCTTCAGGCTCTCCACGCGCTCCGCCAGCGGCGTCTTCTGGTCGAAGTCCCAGAAGAAGCGCGCATCCTTGAACCGCGCCCGCAGCACCCGCGCATTGCCGTGGCGGATGATCGCCCGGCCCTCGTCGTTCACCTCGGTATTCAGCACCGCCAGAAAGTGCGGCGCCAGCTTTCCGTCCGCTCCCTCGACAGCAAAATATTTCTGGTGGTCGCGCATCACCGTGACCAGAACCTCTTCCGGCAGGGCCAGGTATTCCGGTTCAAAGTCGCCCAGCACCACCGTGGGCCACTCGGTGAGGTGGACGACCGTCTCCACCAGAGCCTCATCCTCGCGCCAGCGCGCGCCGGCCACGGTGCGCGTAGCCGCATCCAGCGCCTTGCGGATCGACTGCCTGCGCTCGGCCACATCGGCGATTACGCTTGCTGCGCGCAAACCCTCGGCGTAATCCGCGGCCTTTCTGATCACCACTGGCGCTTCACCATGAAGCACGCGATGTCCGCGCGCTCGCATTGCCGGCCGCAATCCCGGCAATCTCCAGCGGGACAATATCCTTATCGAGCAAGGCCACAATCCATCGCACCGGGCGCACGAAGCGCTCCGGCTTTCCGGCGCGCCAATACATGTTCTTGGCCCAATAAAGACCCAGCACCTCTTTCGGCAACTCGGCAGCCAGCAACTCCGCCGCCGCGCGGCCCTGCCGCTTTACTATCGCGCCCACGTATTCGCCCTTGGCGTTGGCCACCTTCACAAGAGCCGCAACCGCTACGCCGGCCTTCTTCGCAAAGGCCTCGGCAGCCGCGGTCGGCGCGCCGTCCTTGAACGCCACCTTCCACGATGGGCCCGTCAACTTCTCCTCGGTATCAGTCTGGCTCTGGAGCAGGTCCTCCACCAGCACCGCCAACCGCCGCGGCGTGGAGTACGTCGTCAATTTGGCTTTGGGCCCAAGCAGCCGCTCCCGCGTGAGCAACTCATTCACGCGGCTACCCAGCTCAGCCTCAGCCCCGGCAATCATGCGGGCCGGAATCTCTTCCAGCCCAATCTCCAACAAAAAATCCGCCATGACTTGAAAGTTCTTTCTGCAAACTGCGTTTTGGCAGCCAGGGATCAGAAGAACAACTCCGCTAGCCGCTCTAGCCCCGCTAACTCACCTGCTGCATCGCATACGCCTTGGCCACGCCCACCGCCAATGTGCGAATGCGTCCGATCACGCCCACTCGCTCGGTAACGCTGATCGCTCCGCGCGCATCCAGAAGATTGAACAAATGCGAGCACTTGAGAGCTAACTCATAAGTAGCCAGCAGGGGGAATCGCCGCTTCTCAGCCGGGCTCGATTCCGCACTCGCATCCGAGTTCGCGTCTTCTTTGGCAAACAGCGCATTGGCCTGGTCGAGCAGCGCCCTGGCCTCGGCTTCGTATAAGTTGAAATGCTCCCAAAGTTTGCTGACATCGGCAAGCTCGAAGTTATACACCGAGAACTGTAACTCCTCGGCCAGCCGCACATCGCCGTAAGTTACCTCCGCGCCGGTCTCGGGATCGACGGCCCACACAATGTCGTAGATCGAATCCTTATCCTGCAGAAACGCCGCAATGCGTTCCATCCCATAAGTCAACTCGGCGGAGATAGGGTCGAGGTCGAGCCCGCCGCACTGCTGGAAGTAAGTGAACTGGGTAATTTCCAGGCCGTCCAGCATCACCTGCCAGCCCACGCCCCAGGCTCCGCCCGCCGGCCACTCCCAGTTGTCTTCTTCAAACTTCAGATCGTGCTGGCTGAGGTCGATGCCCATGGCTTCAAGCGATTCCAGGTAAAGCTCCTGCACATTGACCGGCGGCGGCTTCAGAATCAGTTGAAACTGGGTGTGCTTGAACAGGCGGTTGGGATTCTCGCCGTAGCGGCCGTCGGCAGGCCGCCGCGAGGGCTGCGCATAGCCGACGCGATACGGTTTGGGTCCGAGTACGCGTAGAAACGTCTCCGGCGCCATGGTTCCCGCGCCCACTTCGACGTCGAAAGGCTGTTGCAGCACGCAGCCTCGCGCCGCCCAAAAGGCCTGCAAGCGGAACAACAGCTCCTGAAAAGTCAGAGCGGCCGGCTTGGCGGTGGATGCAGCGGTAGCCGATGAAGCAGTGGATGGAGGCAAAGGAAACTCTCTCTCAACGGGGCAAAGGGACTGAGTCAATCTTACCAGCAGCCGGCGTTCGTCAGCCTCCCAGCCGTCCCAGCGCCTCGGCCGTGCGCAGCTTGCGCTCCAGGTGCCGCTCCAGCGACTGCAGGGTGAAGCGGCGCAGGTCCAGCCCGCGGCGGCGCGGCCATGGCTCGGCGGCAAAGGCTGAAGCCGGCGCACGCAGCATTCTCTGCGCCAGTTGCCAGGAGTCGGCCGAAAGCGCGTTGGCGTTGGCGTCGCGGTGCAGCGCGCAAAACAGGCCGTCGCCGAGCGAGTTAAAGCTGGTTTCGCCGGCCGTGAGCGGCTCACCGCAGGCCGTGCAGTGGGCAATGTCCGGCAACAGGCCCATCAGCCGCGTCATCCACAACGAGAAATACGTCAGCGGCATCCACGGCTGCTCCACGGTTGTCTGTTCCAGCACCGACACCAGCAGCCGGAAGACTGTTTCCTGCGGATCGTGCTCGGGCAGCGCCTCATCCAGCAGCTCGGCAAAGAAGCTGAGCACCGCCATGCGCACATGATCCACCGGAGCGGCCAGCGGCGAGCGGATAATCTCCAACTGATCCAGCCGCACCAGCTCCTGGCGGGGCCGCTCCGCAAACCAGGCCCGCGCCAAGGTCATCGGCTCCAGCGCCCCGCCAAATCGCTTGCGGCTCTTCAGCGCCGACTTGGCCACGCCCCTCATGCGTCCGTAATCGCGCGTGAAAAAGCTCACGATCAGGTCGGCCTCATGCATTGGCCAGGTGCGCAAAACCACCGCTTCCGAGGTGAGCACGCTCATGCGTCTACTATCTTCGCACTGCCGGATCGGTGCGGACCGATTTGGACTAAAAGGGTACGATCGCCTTACCTTTAAGTAAGGAATGTTAGAAAAAGCAAGGAAATCAATATAAAGTAAGGAATTTGTCAAAAAGTAAGGTATACTCGAAAATGAAAGGAATTCCCATGCCCACGGCGACTGTAACCTCGAAGGGCCAGATCACCATTCCCGTCAAGGTGCGGAAGGCGCTCGGACTGAAACCCGGCGTCCGGATCGATTTCTATGAGATTGAGAACGGAGAGTTTACCCTGCGTCCCCGTAATCGTTCGATCATGGAATTGGAAGGCTGTATTCCGAAGCTGGACTATGTGCCCACAATAGAAGAGATGAATCAAGCGATTCTCGACCATGCCGCGGAACTGGATGCGGCTACTCGTAGCGATGCGAAAGAAGACATTCCAGGCGGGGAGGACGCGTGATCGGGCTGGATACCAACATACTAGTCCGCTTCCTTGCCAAGGACGACACCGTACAGAGCTCTAAAGCCAAAGCGGTCTTAGGGTCACTCACGATCAAAGAGCCAGGATGGGTCGGAGTTGCAACCATTTTGGAGCTTGTATGGGTGATGACCAGCATGAAGCGCCTCGACCGCCGGGGAATCACGAATATCCTGAGTCAGTTGCTGAACCAAGAGGAGATCGTGATTGAGCAAGCGAGTATTGTCGAAAGCGCTCTCCGACTGTATCGGCAAGGGAATGCGGACTTTGCGGATTGCCTGATCGCCGTTTCGGCCCGGGCCGCAGGCTGCACCCGCACCGTGACTTTCGACCGCAAAGCCGCGCGCGATGCGGGCATGGAACTCATCGGATAGGCTCTCGCGTCCGGCCCAGCCGTCTCATTTTGTGGAAGACTCCAGGCCGCCTTCAGGCTACAATTGATTCAGAGGTTCCACATGCCATCCGCTATGGTCACCTTCAACGGCCGCATTACCCTCCCTACAGATATCAGAAAACAGCTTGGTCTCAAGACCGGCGACAATATCGATTTTGTCGAGATCGAGAAGGGCCGGTTTGCAATCTGTCCGCGGGCTGCGTCGATTCACGACGTAAACGACCGCGTTCCAGGCTTGAGCGCTCTGTCCGGAGCCGAAGAGTTCAATCCAACTGTGAACTAGACTACTGCAATTGTTCCAAAACCTCAGTCATCGCAGCCGGCGCATGCGTGTGCGCGTCTGGATGCCGCGCGCAAACGCGCATCCCGCCGGGGCAGGCTGCGCGTTCCGCTCTAAGGCTCAACTTTTGTGGTGGGGGCCGATTCGTTCAGCGGCCGAAGTGCGCGGCGTTCTTCTCGGTAAAGTGGGCCCATTTCCCCGGCAGGTCGTCGGCGGCGAAGATGGCCGAGACCGGGCAGGCCGGAACGCAGGCGCCGCAGTCGATGCACTCGACAGGATCGATGAACAACTGGTCGGTTTCGGCGAAACCGTCCTCGTCCTTCTTGGGGTGGATGCAATCGACGGGACATGCGTCTACACAGGCGGTGTCCTTGGTGCCGATACAGGGTTCTGCAATGACGTAGGCCATCTCTATTTCTCCGGGGAGCTAAACTTCTCGACGCTGATAGTAGCACACGAAGCCCCGGACGGACTCGCTGCCGGGCGACCGCGTTTTGCAATACGGGAGGCAGGGCGTGAAACCGGGCGGGAATCGGAAGAATCATCTTCCCATTGCGGCCCTTCTTTCGCGCTCGGTCCTCTGCCGGGCAAACTCCTGGGGCGTGGGAATCGGTGACAGGCCTCGACCCGCGAACATGTTGTTGAACAAATCCACCAACTCAGCGTGAATTAGTCCGTTCGAGGCCAGAATCTCCCGGCTATCCAGCCGGAAGTGGTTGCCGGCGAAGTCCGTCACCCGGCCCCCGGCCTCTTCCACCAGCAGAATCCCGGCCGCCGTGTCCCACGGGCTCAGGTTGAACTCCCAGAATGCTTCCAGTCGGCCGCAGGCCACATAAGCCATGTCCAGCGCAGCCGAACCAGCCCGCCGCACCCCATGCGAGCGCAGCGTGAACTCCTGATAAAAATGGACATTGGGGCTGGCATGGCGCTTGCGGCTGGGAAAGCCGGTGGACAGCAGCGACTCGGCCAGCTCGGGAATGCGCGACACTCGCATCGGCTTGCCGTTCAGCCGGGCGCCTCGCCCCCGCTCTGCGGTGAAGAGCTCATTCCGCATGGGATCGTAAATGACGGCGGCTTCCAGGGTTCCGTCCTGATCCAGTCCCAGCCCCGGAGAGCGGCGTTCCAGGCCCATCGAGACGCAGAACTGCGGAAATCCGTGGGCGAAATTGGTGGTTCCATCCAGGGGGTCCACGTACCAGCGGAACTCACCATCCATCCGCTCCCGCGTGCCCTCTTCGCCGTAGATTCCATGTTCGGGAAACGCCTCGCCCAGCCGGCTCCTGATCAGTTTTTCCACCGTCCGGTCGGCCACCGTCACCAGGTCCACGTCGCCCTTGTATTCGGTTTCCACGCCCTGGGCCAGAAACTCGCGCAGCCGCGCGCCCGCTTCGAGCGCAATCTCCTGTGCCTTGGGAACCCAGACCGGATTTTGCGCCGCGGCCGGCCCGCCGCTCACGAGACTTCCTCGGGCGATGTTGGTTCGTTGGCCAATCCGTTCACCACCGTCTCGTTCACTGCCACAGTCCGTGGCGCGCGCCGCTTGCCCGCTTCGCTGATGGAGCGGATCTGGTGCTTGTAGATGAACAGGTTGGGGTGCCCCTCGCGCGTCAGCCGCAGCATGGCGTCGTCGAAGTATTCGATCCAGCCGCGCACGGTCTCCCCATCGCGCAGCTTGATCAGGACAATCACCTGGCGGTCGCTGAGTGAGCGCAGATAGAGGGCCTCCTGGCCGGTTTCGCCAGGCGGAGGGGTCTTGGAACGGCGGCGCGAGGAAAGTGGCGAAGTCATGATTTTATTTTAGATGCAACCGCGAAGGCGGCAGCGGCACTGCGGAAAAAGAACGGCTGGAATTAAGAGTGCCGCACGGGTTGCGGCGTCTTCTTGAGCGCCCATCAATTTCCGCCCATCAATTCCCCCTCACCGGCGAATCCCCGAAGTACCCCGTCTTGTTGCGAATGTTGAAGGCATCGTTTGCGGCCCTGGGGATGGTGACCTGTATGCGGTGGAAGACCCTTCCGGGCTCCTGATTGCGGGGATAATAGCCGAGCAGATACTGGGTGCGCAGGTCGTCGCTGACCTGGGCAAAGGCCTTGTCGAGCCCTCCGTCGCCCACGTAGAAATACTTGCCGCCGGTCTGTTCGGCCAGGGTAATCAGCGCATGCTCGCCGCCCAGGTCGCGCCCGGCGCTGGCCTCGATAGGCACGTCGATCAGCGAGTAAATCATCACTTCGTTGCGTAGAGCCTGTTCCAGGGCCTGCGCGTAGGTGGTGTTCCTGGCGGTGTCGTCGCCGTCTGAGACCACCACCAGCACCTTGCGCCCATCCGTCTTGCCCAGCCGCTGCGAGCCCAGGTAGATTGCGTCATAGAGCGCCGTAGCCCAGTCGCCGCGCAACTGTCCCAGGCCGCGATCGATCTGGGAAACCTTGTTGGTGAAGGGCGTCAGCTCCTTTACTTCAGTGGCAAACTGAAGCACGCTCATCTGGTCCTGCTGGCGCAGAATTGCATGGGCGAACCGCCGCGCCGCTGCCGCTTCCTCGGTCATGTCCTTGCGCACGCTGCCGCTGGTGTCGATGGCCAGGGTCAGGTTCAGCGGCATTTCCGACTGCTTTTCGAAGACCGAAATCTGCTGCGGCCGTCCGTCTTCAGATACCGCGAAGTCTTCGCGCGCAAGCCCGCCTACAATCGCCCCGTTCCGGTCCGTCACGTTCACAAAGATGCTGACCAGCTTCACGTCCATGTGCAGCGTGGTCTGCTGCGCGAACGCACTTGTTGGCAGCAACGCCGCCAACGCGAGGATGAAAAACAGCCGGGCGTCCCAATAAAAACCGTCACCCTGAGCGAAGACGGGTGCCCCATGTCTCGATTCTGAGACATGGGAACGAATCACGGTTGCGAGACGCGGGATTGCGCAGATTTTACCCCTCATGCGAAGCCTCCGGCTCTACGGCCAGCCCGGCCGGAAACGGCTCGCCGTCCGCCCAAACGGCCCCGTCCACAAACGTCTCCTTCTTCCAGATGGGCACGGTCTTCTTGAGCGTGTCGATCAGCCAGCGGCAGGCCTCGAAGGCTGCTCCGCGGTGCGCCGAAGCCACCACGATCAGCACACTGGTCTCGCCCACCTGGAGCCGTCCCAGCCGGTGGACCATCGTCACCTGGCGCACGCCGAATCTGTCCCTTGCCTGATTTGCAAGCTCCTTCATCTGCCGCAACGCCATCTCTTCGTAGGCCTCGTAGTCCAGATGAAGGGTCTGCCGCCCGCGCGTGTTGTTGCGCACAATTCCGTCGAAGACCACCACCGCGCCGTCCTCGCCGTGCTTGGCCGCGGCAACCAGTTTTTCCGCATCGATGGGCTCGCGGGTCAGGGCGATGACCGTCGGTTCTTCCCCAATCTCATCTAGAGTTTTCGCTGTGCGCGCAGCACCCGTGCGCGCAGCACTACCGCCGGAGACCGGGGGCAGCAGGCCCACCTCATCGCCATCGCGCAGCACCTGGCCTGCAGTGGCGTACTCGGCGTTTACGCTCACCGCAATGCCGCGCAGCGCCTGGCCCTTCCCGTCGCCGTGCTCGTGTCCTGCCAAGCGCGCGGGCAGGTTCAGCTTCAGGCGCTCCAGCAGATCAGCCACCGAGGCGCCCTTCGGCAACTCGACGGTGGCCGCCGCCGCGCCCAGCCAATCTTTCGACACCCCAAAAGGAAGAACTCGTACGTGCATCGCCTGAAAAAGAATACCGCCTGCTGGTTAGACGCAGCAGGCGGCATTCAGGAGGCGAATCAGGGCGGAATCAAACCAGCTTGTACAGGAATCCGGTGGGCGTGCCCCACAGATTGCGGGCCCGGTCCTCGTAGAAGATGCTGAACTCGATGCCGGCCATATCGTAGTCGAAAAGCGGAACTCGGTCAAAGGTATAGTCGCCCCGCACCGAGTACTCGTCGCCCCCGCAATCGATCATCAGCGTATCCCCGGTGGACAGCCGTTCGGGATGCGTCAGCAGCATGCAGCCGAAAGAAAACACGCCCAGGCCAAACTCGTTGCCGGCCATGGCCACGCGGGTACGCCGGGCAGAGGAGCCGCGATGCAGCATCCCGGCCTGCGCGGCCAACACCAGTATGTCGTTGCCCTCCTGCTGATCGGCAAGAATCTTTTCCGCCAGCTTGGAGCGTTCGGCCTGGCGCATATACTGCGCGCCCAGCTTGCCGGCAATGCGGTTGGAGAACCTGCGCTTGGCGCACAGAACGCCCAGCAGCATCTCCACGGCTTCGTTGTATGTGGATGCGAGGGCCTGCCAGCGGGGAATCGCAAACCACGCTTCGGCGCCCTCCGGGAGATCGCGGCGAGCCAGCTTCTCCTGGCAACTGCCCAGGCTCGGGAACAGCTTTTTCAGCTCCGTGACCTGTGCCTCGACCGGCCGCACCCGGTAGGTGGGCGGATACACGCGGTTTGAGCCCACCTCTTCGTCCTTGAACTTGTCGCTTATGGTGTGACGATGGATAATCTCCACCACCAATTCGGCGACCTCGCGCTTGAGTTTCCTGTCCATGTCGAGAACTGCCTGCGCGCTTTGCCGGTCCAGTTGCTCGATCGCCGTCTTGTAAGCGGTCTGGACGGCCTCGCCTAGAAACTCCTGCAGCATTCTGTTCTGCTGCTCGGTCGTATTTCCGGATAAATGCAGCGGAACGATCTGATGGGGTGTCGCTGTTATGGTTGCCATGGTTACCGCTCTCCGCGCATTGGCGCGTTGGATTCTCCTTTTCTCATCGGCAAAGCCGCGCTTTTCAACAGGGAAACATCACTAAAGTTGCTCTTTTTTGGAACAGGAGCCGGGTAGGTTCACAGGCTGCGGAAAAACTCATCCCTGAGGAAGCGCATCAGAGTTTTGTATCAGGGCACGACTTTAGTCGTGCCGAAATGGGCCGAAAAGGCGAGGGGTTTTAACCCCTGAGGGATTACGTCCTGGATATGGCAGCCACCTAGGGAACCCGCTCCTGCGATACGATAAAACAACCATGCGGATGCACAAGCCACCCCATCCCGGAAGGATCATCAAGGAAGCCATAGCGGCCATCCCCATGAGCGTCACCGGCTTTGCGGCGCATATTGGAGTGTCGAGAGTTGCCCTGTCGCGCGTGCTGAACCAAAAGGCCGGCGTTACGCCGGAGATGTCTATCAAGATCAGCGAGGCATTTGGCCAGAACTCTCCAGACATCTGGTTCAACATTCAGAACGACTACGACTTCTGGCAGGCCTCCCATGCCAGGACTGGACGCAGAAAGATTGAGCCGCTGCAGTCGGCTGCGGCCTAACCCAAAAGGCTGACGATGCTCCTAGAGCGAAACCAGAGTAACTGTATCCTGTTGGGTTTTGCGCAAGGTCGCCGCTCCCTGATGGTCGCGTCGACTTGAATTGCGTGGTTCCGGGATACATCGACTCTGGTTCCGCTGTGGGCGTCACCGTCGTTCTTCCAGACGTGCACAAAAAAGGCCGGCAGGTTCGCCGGCCTTCTTTTTTGATCTTTGCCGAAGTTATGACACCGATCCGACCGCAACTTCAGCCGCGGCCGGCTTGTTGTCCGGCCGCGCCTTCAACAGCGGCAAAGCCACATGGAGCACATCCTCGATGCGGCTGGCGTAGTGCACCGTCACGCCCTCCATCATCTCCGGCGTCAGGTCCTCTTCCACGTTCTGGCGATTTTCCGCGGGCAGGATGATGGTTTCCACTCCCGCCCGGCGCGCGGCCAGGAACTTCTCCTTGATTCCGCCCACCGGCAGCACGTTGCCGCTCAGCGTGATCTCGCCGGTCATGGCCGTCAGCGGGCGCACCGGCGTATCGGTAAGCAGCGACGCCAGCACCGTAGCCATGGTCACGCCGGCCGACGGCCCGTCCTTGGGAATCGCTCCTGCCGGCACGTGAATGTGCAGGTCGATCTCCTTGGTAAAGTCCTCGGCCAGCCCCAGCGTGGCGGCGTTCGACCGCACCCAGGTGAGCGCGGCCTGCATCGACTCCTGCATCACCTCGCCAATCTGTCCGGTCATGGTGAAGCCGCCCTTGCCCTTCATCTTGTTGGCCTCGATGAAGAGGATGTCGCCGCCGGCCGGCGTCCAGGCCAGTCCCACGGCCACGCCCGGCCGCTTCACCCGCTCCGCGACCTCGGTCTCAACGCGCACCTGGATGCCGCCCAGAAACTCCTTGAGCACTTCGCGCGTCACCACCAGCTTTTCCGCGTGCCCCTCCACCACGCGCCGCGCCTGCTTTCGGCAAACCGTCCCGATGCTCTGCTCCAGTTTCCGCACCCCGGCCTCGCGCGTGTAGTGGCGAACGATATAGCGCACCGCTTCCTCGGGAAACTCGATCTGTTCCGCCGTGATTCCGTTTTCCTTGATCTGGCGCGGAATCAGGTACCGGTTGGCGATGTGCACCTTCTCCTCTTCGCTGTAGCCCTGCAGCGGAATCAGTTCCATCCTGTCCAGCAGCGGCGGCGGCACGGTGTCGAGCATGTTGGCCGTGCAGATGAACAGCACCTTGGAAAGATCGAACGGCACGTCGAGGTAGTTGTCGCGGAAGCGTGTTGTTCTGCTCCGGGTCGAGCGTCTCAAGCAGCGCCGAGGCCGGGTCGCCGCGGAAGTCCCTTCCCAGCTTGTCCACCTCGTCCAGCATGATCACCGGGTCGTTGGTTTCCGCCCGGCGAATGCTCTGGATGATCTGGCCCGGCAAGGCGCCGATGTAGGTGCGGCGATGGCCGCGAATCTCCGCCTCGTCGTGCATGCCGCCCAGCGAGATGCGCTGGAACTTGCGGCCCAGGGCCCGCGCAATCGACCGGCCCAGGCTGGTCTTGCCCACGCCCGGAGGCCCGACGAAGCACAGGATCGGTCCCTTCATGTCCGGCTTCAGTTCGAGCACGCTCAGGTAGTCCAGAATCCGGTCCTTCACCTTTTTCAGCTCGTAGTGGTCCTCGTCCAGAATCTCCCGGGCCTTGCCGATATCGATCTTTGCGCCTGAGCTCTTGGCCCAGGGCAGCACGGCAAGCCACTCGATGTAGTTGCGCGTCAGCGAGTAGTCGGCGGCCATGGGAGACATGCGCGACAAGCCGCGCCAGCTCCTTCAGCGCCTCCTTCTTCACGTCCTCGGGCATGCCCGCGGCATCGATCTTCTGGCGCAGCTCATCGCTCTCGCGCTGGCCTTCGTCCTGCTCGCCCAACTCCTTCTGGATGGCCTTGAGCTGTTCGCGCAGGTAGTAGTCGCGCTGCGACTGCTGCACCTGGTCCTGAACCTCGGTCTGGATCTTGGCGCGCAACTGCTGCACCTCGATCTCCTTGGCCAGATGCTTGTTCAACAGCTCCAGCCGGTCTACGATGCCCGCCGTCTCCAGCAGCTACTGCTTGTCGTCGGTGGTCAGAAAAGGCAGCGAGGAGGCAACAAAATCCACCAGCCGGCTGGGCTCCTCGATGTTGGCCGCAATCGTCCGCAGTTCGTCGGAGAGCGTTGGCGACTCGGAGACAATCTGCTGGAACTGCGCCACCACGTTGCGCACCAGGGCCTCAAAGCCCGAGCTGGCAGCCGGCTCCACGTCCTCCAGCGTCTCCACCTCGGCCACCATGAACGGATCGGTCTGGGTGTAGCGCACCAGGCGTACCCGGCCCACGCCCTCCGTAAAGACGAACCGGCTCTGGTTGGGCATGCGCACTACCTTGTGCACCGTCGCCAGCGTTCCCACGGCGTGCAGATCGGCAGGCTTGGGCGAGTCCAGCCGGGGGTCCAGTTGCGCCGCTACCACGATCGTCCGCTCCTCGCCCAGCGACTCGATCAACTGGATGGAGCTCTCCCGGCCCACCGTCAGAGGCAGAACGGCGTGGGGAAACAGGACCGTGTCCCGGACCGGCAGGACCGGAACAAAGCGCACACCGGCAGACATTCATGGCGGGGGAACTCTGGGGCTGCAGCGGCTTAGAAGGCTGATTTTGCATTGAGTGTCCTTTTATCAACTTTCCTTCATTAGACAGCGCAGACTTTGAAAAGTTTCAGGAATTTCGACCCCTGGCCGTCTTCTTTCCTGTCCCTGAAACTGCCTGCCCCTTCACCCGTACGTCCGGTGCCGGCTCACAGGTTCCCGCCGCAGGCTGCACGAAGTCGGTTCAATATCAGCCAATCCACTGAGCAGCCTGCGCATGGCTACTTTTTCGCGAGCCGGCCCGCAACATGGACTCTCTCCGAAGATTGGATGCAATCGCGCTCGAAGGGTGTATCGGCCAAAGAGACTGGAAGGTGAGAGGGGCGGGACAACCCAAAAATGGTTTTGCCGGAGTTAGAACGGGGCGTTGGGCCGGGAACGTGCCGGGATCAGAATCGCCGCGTCCATTCCACATCACTTCAGAGCTTTTGGCCCATCGATCGGCCTGGCCATCTTCGTTCTTGATAGCCGACTCGATGTGCTCCCAAAGCTCATCCGGCGGCTCCACAACCGGGAACAGCTGGCGCGCGGCCTCGGCGATGGTTTCCAGGTCAGACAGCAGGGCGCGGCAAAGTTCGCAGCTCTGGATGTGGGGATGGGCCGCGGCATCCGCCCCTGAGCCGATCAACTCCGGCAACTGGGCCTGGAACTCGGCGCAGCTCATCTTGCTGGGATCGCCGGTCATGGCTGCGCCTCCTTTCGGGATTGAGCGCGCAGGGCATCGCGCAACCTCAGACGCGCCTTGTGCAATTGGGATTTGCTGTTGCCGATCGAACACTCGAGCATGGAGGCTATCTCATTATGCTCATAGCCCTCCACGTCGTGAAGGATAAAAATCAGCCGGTAACCGGCGGGAAGGTCGGCGACGGCGCGCTCCAGGGCCAGCCGGTCGATGGCGCCGCTCAGGGCCAGATCGGGAGCGCCGAAACTGCGGCCGGGGCCCTCTTCGGGAGCCGGCTCCATGGCTTCATCCAGCGAAATCAGGCTCAGGCCCTTCTTCCGCAGTTGCATCAGCACCACGTTGATCGCCAGCGGTGCAGCCAGGTGGAAAAGGCCGAGTCGCCGCGGAAGGTCGAAATCTTGCGGTGCAACTGCAGGAATGCTTCCTGGGTCAGATCCTCAGCCTCAGCGATATTGCCCACCATGCGCAGGCATAACGAATAGATGCGTCTTTTGTGCAGAGAGTAGAGTTGGGCGAAGGCCTGATGGTCGCCGGCCTGGGCGCGGGCCAGGGCGTCTGCCTCGGCTGCGTCCGGTGATGCCGCCGGGGCAAAGGTTACACGCCTTGCGGCTGGAGCGGGGAGGCCTGCTTCACCGTCCAGACCACGTGGTGCACTTTCGGGCGGCTGCGTTCGGAACCGGGAATGGGGCATGCGCGTCCTTGGGGGAATCGATCTTGAGACCGGGCGCCGCTGCGCAAGGCTCCTGTCCTCGTTAGTATAAGGGAAAGAGGAAGCAGTGCAGAGGTCGCAGCTTCGGCGAAGGATGACCGGAGCCGGCGTCGTAAAGCTTCTTGCGCCGAGCGTTGCCGGGAAGATTCTTGCGTCGAGGTAATACTGTCGCGCAAACGGGGTAAATGCCCCGCGCTTTTTGGGAGATATGGTCTTGCGGAGAAAGCCGGCAGGAAAGTGCGGCAATCGCGGGGTGGTTCCGTGCGGAGTTCTGCTCGCATGCGTTCTTGTCTTCGTGCCCGGCGCCTGCGCTGCCCAGGCCCCGCCGACTCCCCAGCCCGCCGCGGTTTCCCTTCCTGCGTGGGAAGGCCTGCCGGTTCGCCACATCTCCTTCGAGGGCGTTGACGCGGATCGGCTTGCTCCACTCGCCGGCCATCTTGCCCAGGCCGAGGGAAAACCGCTCAGCATGGAAAACCTCAGGGAAAGCCTGCGCCAACTGTATTCGACCGGCCTCTACGACACCATCCAGGCGGAGGGCTCGCCCGGCCCGGGGGGTGTGGACCTCACCTTTCGCGGAACTCCGCGCACTTTTATCGGGACCGTGGGCGTGGGCGGGGCCAAGGGAGCGACGTTGAATACTCAACTGCAACGCGCCAGCCAGCTCGCGGCCGGCACTCGCTTTACCCAGGCCAAGCTGCTGAACGCGCTCCAGCAGATGCGGCAGACGCTGGCCGAAAACGGATTCTACGAGCCGCTGATCACCTCAACGCTGACGCCGCACTTGCAGGAGCAACTCGTCGATGTCGCCTTCCAGGTGGTCTCGGGAGCGCAGGCGCGGGTGGGCAAGGTCGAGGTTTCCGGCGACCCTGGAATGAGCGTGCAGGAGTTCCGCCGCCACGCCCACCTCAAAACCGGCGCCCACGTGGACCACGAAACCGGGAATCGTGCCCTGGCCGGAGTGCTCAAGCACTACCAGGGAGAGCAGCGGATGGAAGCTGAGATCAAGATCGTGTCCGAGCAATACGATCCCGCCGGCAAAAGGGTCAACTTCAGCTTCTCCGCCAACCGGGGACCTGTGGTGAAGGTGAGGGTCGAGGGCGCAAGCATCGACCCGGAACGCCTCAAACACATCATCCCTGTCTATGAGGAGGGCAGCGTAGACGAGGACCTGCTGAATGAAGGCAATCGCCGCCTGCGGGACTACTACCAGCGGCTCGGCTACTTTGACGTAAAGGTAAACCACGAACAGCAGTCCATCGGCGACCCCGGGGGCGATCATGAAGTGATGATCGTCTTCAGGGTGGAGCTGGGCCCGCGCCGCCGCGTGCAAAGCGTGTCAGTGGCGGGAAACCACTATTTCGACTCCGGCACGCTCAAGGAACTGCTCGGCGTTCATTCGGCCGACACGCTCGACCATCATGGCGCCTACAGCCAGGCTCTGGTCTCAGCCGACGCGAGCGCACTTGAGGCCGTCTACCGGAACAACGGCTTCTCCAGCGTGAAGATCACTCCCGAAACCAGCACTCCTGAAACCAGTCAGGCGGAGAACCCTGCTCCAGAAACAGGTACAGGTTCTCCGCGGGCGCCCGCTTCGCCGCTGGGGTCGCATACGGGGGTCCCCGGCGACAGGTCTTCGTCGCTGGGGTCGCACACTGCCCCGCTGGCCGTGACCTACCGGATCGAAGAGGGCGAGCAACGTCGCGTCGGCACGGTGCGGATGGAAGGCAACGACCACGTGGACGCCGCCCGGCTGACACCGCTGCTGAACACCACGCCGGGCCAGTTGTTTTCGCCCCTGAACCTGGCCGGGGACCGCGACGCGCTGCTCACCGAATACATGAGCCGGGGATTCGAGCAGGTGAGCGTCGAGGTGGCCCAGCAGATCGAGAGTTCCGGCCCCAACAAGGTGGACGTGGTCTTCCACATCACCGAGGGTCCACAGATCTTTGTGCGCAATGTGCTGGTTACCGGGCTTCACTACACTCGTCCTGAAACGGTGGCGCGCGCCATCACGCTACACTCCGGCGATCCGCTCGATCAGACGGCCCTTCTCGACACGCAGCGCAATCTCTACGAACTCGCTCTGTTCAACGAAGTGGACGCCGCGGTTGAAAATCCAACCGGAGGCGCAACCCGCAAGACGATTCTGCTCCAGGCCGCGGAGGCGCGGCGCTGGGCCCTGACCTATGGATTCGGCTTCGAGGCCCAGACGGGAACACCGCAAAACAACTGCGCGGGCGCCATCGCCGGCGGCGTTGCCTGCAACCCCAACGGTATAACCGGAGTCAGCCCCCGGGTGCTGGGCGACATCACGCGTAACAGTCTCTTCGGCCGCGAGCAGTCGGCCTCGTTGCAGGGCACCTACGGCCTGCTCGAACAGAGGATCGACCTGCTCTACCAGGTTCCGCATTTTGAAGGCAACCGCAACTTCGGCGTCACCTTCTCAGGAGGCTACGCCAACAGCAAGGACGTGACCACCTACGTGGCCTCCAGGCTGGAAGCCGGATTCAGATTTACCGAGAACTTTCAGACTCCGGGCTCCTGGCTGTCCAAGGCAAATACCTTCATCTACGAATACGACTTTCGCCGCGTCAAGGTGGCGGCCAGCAGCCTGCAGGTTTTTCCCGGCGAGATTCCGGAGCTGTCGACGGCGGTCCGGGTTGCGGGCCCGGGCCTGACCTGGATTCGCGATACCCGCGACTCACCCCTGGATTCCCATCGCGGAACCTACACCAGCTTCCAGGAGTTTCTCTCCGAAAAATCGCTGGGCGCCGAGGCCCAGTTCAACCGCCTCGATCTATCCAACTCCAGCTATTACGGCTTCGACAAGAACCGCTTCGTGCTGGCCCGCAACACGCGCTACGGCCAGGTGCGCGCCTTCGGTACAGGCTCCAGCGAGTTGATCCCGCTCCCCGAGCGGCTCTATGCCGGCGGACCCACCTCGCTGCGCGGTTTCTCTTTCAACGGCGCCGGCCCTCGCGATCCCGAGACCGGCTACCCTATCGGCGGCGCGGGCGCGCTGATCAACAGCACCGAACTGCGCCTGCCGCCGCCTACCCTGCCCTGGCTCGGCGACACCGTCAGCTTCGTCATCTTTCACGATATGGGCAACGTCTTTACCAACGCCGGCGACGCCTGGGCCAGCGCGATCCGCTTTAACCAGCCGGACCGCGATGCCTGCAAGGTGCTCTCCTATGCCGACACGACGACCACCCCGCCTACTCCGCCCAGCCCCAGTGGTCCCACCAATGGCCCTGTTACTTCAACCGGACACCAGGGAATCTGCAATTTCAACTATTTCTCGCACGCGCCGGGGATTGGATTGCGCTACCATACGCCGGTCGGGCCGATTCGCGTCGATTTCAGCTACAACCTGAACACGCCCATCTACCCGGTGAACATCAACTACTCGATGTCGAATCCATATCTCAACCCGCACGTGGGCGAGGCCACCCACTTCAACTTCTTCTTCAGCCTGGGGCAGACCTTCTGATGATCGAGCGCCCTTCAATCCGGCTCAGGACCACATGCGGCCTCGCGAACTCCGGGTGCCCCACCCTCGCGGCGCCCTTGTTTTTGCTACTAGAGTGGGATCGGATACGCCCACCTCGCGCACCGTTCATCAGGTTCTGCCTTGCCGCCTGCCTCGCAGCCGGAACGGCAGTCGCCCAGCCCACTCAGCCTGCATCCCCCGTGGTGCTTGACAGCGTGGTGGCCGTGGTCAACCGCCATGCCATCCTGGCCAGCGACATCGACGACGAAATCCGCCTGTCGGTCCTCGATCCGGACCGGGTCGGGCAAGGCGTTCTCAACCGCCGGCGCGCACTCGATCAGTTGATCAGCCGCGCCCTCATCGAGCAGCAGATTCGCCGCGAGGAAGCACAGGCCGCGGAGCCCTCGGCGGACGATGTGAATGCGCGTCTCGCAGAGATACGCAAGGAACTCCCCGCCTGTGTCCGCCAGAACTGCGCCTCCAATGCCGGATGGAGGGCTTTCCTGGCCGCGCACGATCTGACCCCGGAACGGGTCGATGCCTACCTGCGCTACCGGCTTGAGATTCTGCGCTTCATCGAGCTGCGTTTCCGGCCCGGCATTCGCATCGCCCAGCAGGATATCGAAACCTATTACCACGACACGCTCTTGCCGCAATACGCTCCCGGCGAAGCCGTTCCTCCCCTCGTCAAGGTTTCTCCCCGCATCGAGGAGATTTTGCTCCAGCAGCAGGTGAATGTTCTGTTCGACGAGTGGCTGACCAACCTGCGCAAGCAGGGCGATGTCGAGGTTCTTGACCCGGCGCTGCAAACCCCAGAAACCCCTGAAATGAAGCCCGGCGCCCAAAACATCTCCCCGAGCGGAGAAGGAAAAGGAAGCCAATGAGCGAGCCCGAATCCCAGCTTCCCGAGCAGCCGCCCCGGCCCAGCCGTCTGCGCCGCTTTTTCCTTCGCCATATCCCGCTGGCGATAGCTGGTGCGGTGGTCCTGTTGGCGTTAGCCGCGGTGGGCCTGTTTTTCTGGATGAGTTCCATGGAATTCGAAGGCCTGGTCCGCAAGCGGCTAGTCGCCGAGCTCGAGCAGTCCACCGGCGGCCGGGTTGAGATCGCCTCTTTTCACTGGCGTCTGCTCCAGCTCGAAGCCGAAGCGGACGGCCTGGTCATTCACGGCAAAGAAGATCCGGGCGAGGCGCCCTACGCACGGGTCGATCGCATGCGGGTGGGGATCAGCATATTCGGTTTGTGGAGCCCCAGCGTTCGGCTCCGCGACCTCGATGTCTACCACCCCGCTCTGCACGTTATCGTCTATGCCGACGGCTCGACCAATCAGCCTCATCCGCGCCGGCCCCGGACCTCCTTTACCCACGACCTCGACACCTTTTTTAGCCTCCAGGCCGGCCACATCTCCGTCGAACAGGGCGTTCTGGACTACGACAGCCGCGCCGCTGCTTTCGACTTCCAAGACCGGTGGGAGCCCCTCGACTTCCAGGCCCGCGATGTCTCTGTTCTCATGAGCTACGTTCCGCCCGCGGCCGGCAATCCCGAGAGTTATCGCATCGAGGCTGGCGCCACCGACCTGAATCTCTCCAGGGGTATTTCGCAGAGCATTGCCAGGCCGGTGCATGGCTACTTCCAGGCCACTGTCGACCTGACCCGCGCCGCGGCTTATCTGCGCTCATTTCGGCTCGCCGCCCGTGGCCGCGATGGCAGCAGTCACGCGCTTGAAGTCGCCGGATCGCTCCAGGACTTTGCCCATCCCCGCTGGCAAGCCAGGGTGCTGGGCGATCTGGATATGAGACTGCTGGACCCGGTCTTTGGCTATCCCTTTGCTCCCGAAGGCATCGCCCATCTGGATCTGAACGGCGCGGGAGAGGCTGGGGAATTTCGCGCCGATGGCAGCGTCCACATCGAGAGTGGCTCCTATATCGGAACCGGCGTAGTCGCTACCGGCATCCGTCTGGATGCGCACGTGCATGCCGACCAACAGCGTCTGCTGGTCACTTCAATCGTTGCCCGGCTCCGCCAGGGCGGGCAGATCGAGGGCGTGGTCGACCTCAGTCCCTGGCTCGCCCCGGTCCCCGGAGAGGCGGTGCTGGAGGCGGAAGGCACACCTGGAGCGCGAGCCGCAGTCCACCCCAATGCAGCTCCGGCGAGTCAGCCGCTCCACCCTCCGCCGTCCACCATTCCGGTCAACGGCAAAGTGACGGCGGAGTTTAAAGATGTGGCGCTGGACACGCTTCTCGACATGGTCAGCCAGCCGCCATTCCAGCGCCTGGGAATCGGCGCCCTGCTGAACGGCCCGGCCACCGCAACCTGGTCCAAAGGCGACACGGGAACCGTCGTCGTGGCCGCGACCTTTGACCTGAGCCCTCCCGCGCAGGCATCAGCCGGCGAAGCCCCTGCCGCAGGCGTCGTGGATGGAACCTACTCCCAGCACAACGGCGCAGTGGATCTGCGCAAGCTGGAGCTGCACCTGCCCGGCAGCCAACTGGAGGCGCACGGTAACCTGGGCGCATACCCGGTCACCAGCCCCTCAGATCTCAGCGTCGATTTCCATTCCCGCAACCTTGCCGAGTTTGACACCGTGCTGCGCAGCCTGGGCCTCAAGCGCAATGGCAAGACCGGAACCGCAGCCTTGCCCGTGACTCTGGCCGGGCAGGCCGACTTCCACGGATCTTGGACCGGCTCGCTTGCCAGTCCCCGCCTTGCCGGCAACCTGAAGGCGACCGAACTGGCGATTGAGGTTCCGTCGGCCGGGGCGGTCCAGAACTCCAAACTCAGCCAGACTCAATATGTTCATCTGGACTCGGTCGATGCCATGGGAAGCTACTCATCTTCCCGAATCGTGATCGAGCACGGCCTGCTGCTTCGCGGAAACACGAAGATCAGTCTCAGCGGCGTCATGATGGCGGCTGCGGAGGAAGCATCGGCCGGCAGGTCTCAGGGTGCCCCGGCGGCTGGTTCTGGCCGCGGGGGTCGTACTCCGGGATTCGACGCCAACTCCGTGCTGCATCTGCGCCTGGAAGCCGGCAAGGTCGGCGTCGACGACCTGCAGCCGTTCCTGGCCCAAAACCTGCCCCTCACCGGTGCCCTCGATGCCGAGCTTCAGGCCGATGGGCCCATCCATTCCCTCGCCGGCTCCGGGTGGGTGGAACTCGATGGCGGCAGCGTCTACGGCGAGCCGGTTACGCGCATCCGGGCTCAGGGCACAATTGCCAACGGCGTAGTCAACCTGGCTTCGATCACCGTCGCCGAAGCGGCAGGCACCGCCTCGGCCACCGGCAGCTACGACATCAATTCCCGCCGCTTCCAGCTCGACGCCAAGGGCGCGGGCCTCGACATCTCCAGAATCGGCTGGCTGCGCCGGCAGGGGTGGTCTGCCACCGGCAGGCTGGGATTCTCAGTCCACGGCTCAGGCGCCTTCGATGACCCGCAACTTGAAGGCAACGCCACGCTCGGCAGCCTGACCCTGGGCGGGGAACCGATCGGCGGGCTGGAGCTTGTGGCCCATACCGCCAACCACTCCCTCGCCTACGACATGACCACGCGGATGGATAGCGCCGAACTCACGGTACACGGCCAGACCGCGCTGAACGGCGATTACGCAACCCAGGCCAGGCTCGAGTTTTCACGTTTCAACATCAATTCGCTGCTCAAGCTCACCCATGTCGCGGCCCTCAGCGGCGAATCGTCGCTGGCCGGTACCGTCACCGTCGAAGGTCCCCTGGCGCATCCGGAGCAGCTCCGTGGCGAAGCCCGCCTGCAGGAGCTGGAAGCAACCGTTGCCGGCGTTCACCTGAAAAGCGAAGGCGGCGTCCACGCCACCCTTGCCAACGACCGCATCCGCCTTGACCCGCTGCACGTAACCGGCGAAAACACCGACCTGCGCGCACAGGGCAGCCTGGCGCTGAATGGCGCTCGACAACTGGACCTGGCCGCCAGCGGCTCGGTCAACCTGAAGCTGGCCGAGACCCTCGATCCCGACCTGACCGCGAGCGGGACCAGCACCTTCCAGATGGAAGCCCACGGCCCGCTGAAAAATCCCGGACTGCAGGGACGCGTCGACTTCCAGGATGGTTCCCTGTCTTTTGAAGACATTCCCAACGGCCTCAGCCAGTTGCACGGCACGCTTGAGTTCAACCAGGATCGTCTGGAGGTCAAGTCCCTGACCGCCATGAGCGGCGGCGGCCCTTTAAGCGTGGGCGGTTATCTGGCTTACCAGCACGGTCATCTATGCCGACCTGTCTTTTACCGGCCAGGGCGTTCGCATTCGCTATCCGCAGGGCGTCAGCTCCCTGGCCGACGCCACGCTTCGCCTGCAAGGCACGCAGAACAACCTGCTGCTCTCCGGCGATGTGCTCATCACCCGCTTTACCGTCAGCCCCGACCTGGACTTTGCGGCCCTGGCCGAGCAGGCCAACGCCGTCCAGACCATTACGCCGCCCGACGCCCCATCCAACCACGTCCGCCTGGATGTGCACATCCTCTCCTCGCCGCAATTGAACTTCCAAAACGCCTTCGCCAAGCTGGCCGGCGACGTTGACCTGCGCCTCCGCGGAACCGTCGCCACGCCCTCCCTGCAGGGCCGCGTCTCCATCACCGAGGGCAGCGCCATCATCGCCGGAACCCGCTACGATCTGCAGCGCGGCGACATCTCCTTCACCAACCCGGTCCGCATCGAGCCTCTGATCGACCTGAGCGCCACCGCCCGCGTTGAAGACTACGACATCACCCTCAGCCTGCACGGAACTCCCGACAAGCTGGCTGTCACCTATCGCAGCGATCCGCCGCTGCCCGAGTCCGATGTGGTCGCCCTGCTCGCCCTCGGCCGCACCGAGAATCAGCAGCGCCTCTACACCCAGCAGCAGGAGCAGGCCCTCACCAATCCCACCACCGACGCCCTGCTCGGCGGCGCCCTCAATGCCACCGTCTCCAGCCGCGTGCAAAAACTCTTCGGCGCCGGCATCGGTGAAGGTGGACCCCAACTACCTGGGTCCCTTCGGTAACTCCACCTCCCGCATCATTGTCGAGGAGCAGTTGGGCCGCAACCTTACCCTTACCTACGCCACCGACGTGAACACCACCGGCCAGCAGTTGCTGCAGGCCGAAATCGCCATCAACCGTCATGTTTCGCTGCTCGTGGCTCGCGACGAGTCCGGCGTCTTCTCCATGGTCGTCAAAGCCACCCGCCGCCTCCGGTAAAAGGACAGAGATCGGGCGGCGCCGCCGACCTTGCCGGTGTCGGGTAATCCATCCTTGTCGAGTCATTCTTCCGGGCTGGTGCGAAATCTCCCAGGAGCGCGGATCGACTCCGAGCCTTATTCCGGAGCCGTTGAACTACCCCGTGGGGCGGGCTCCTTCGAACCTATCTCCCCACCAAAAACTGAAACTTTTCCCCTGCCGCTGTGTCTATTTGAGCGGATGGCAGGCCGGCTTGGGCAGTCCCCGGCCTGCGACAAGTCAGTACAAGAACGAGGAGGTTTTCAACATGAGAAAGACGATGCGTAGAACCGAATTCACACTCGCGGCGGCCATGCTCGCCGGAGCCCTCCTGAGCCTTCCCCAGCTTTCACGAGCGGCGGCTCTGGCTTCAGGCTCGGGCGCGCAGGCGCAGCAGCAAAGCCCCGCAGCCGCGGCCGTTCAGGCGCGGCTGAACAAGAAGCAGTTCCACGATGTGCGCGTGACCGTGGACAACGGAATCGCCACCCTTTCAGGCACCGTGGAGCTCTATGAGTACAAAGCCGACGCCGCAAAAAACGCTCTCCATACCAAGGGCGTGACCGCGGTCCGCAACGAAATCGAGGTGACCGGCTCCAGCGTTCCCGACCAGGAGTTGCAGGCCAAGCTCGGCGAGAAGCTGGAATACGACCGCGTGGGTTACGGCAACGTCTTCGACGCCATCACCGTGAGCGTGGACAACGGCGCGGTCACTCTGGGCGGCCATGCGCACAACTACATGAATCGGGACTCCGCGCTGGCCCTGGTGGCCACCACGCCCGGCGTCAAGGACATGGTCGACAATATCGAGGTCGATCCGGTCTCACCCATGGACGACCAGACGCGCGTTGCCGTGGCGCATGCCGTCTACAGCTTTCCCGCGCTCAACAAGTACGCCATCAACCCGGTCATGCCCATCCGCATCTCGGTGCAGAACGGCAACGTCGAGCTCTATGGCATGGTGGATACGCAGGCGGACAAGGAGGCGGCCTTTATTCGCGCCAACAGTGTCCCCGGCGTCTTCAGCGTGAAGAACTACTTGCAGGTAGCCAACCAGCCCGCCGAAAAATAGCAACCGGCGCGGGCGCAGCCATCGGCCTCGGATGTGGAAACATCTCCGGGGCCGTTCTGTTCTATGGTATGATAGTAGGTATGACGATTCAGGCGACAACCAACAAGATAAAAAGGAGCTTCACGCTGGCTCCGGAGTCCGCAAAGTTCCTGAGCGAGATCCGGCAGAAACGGAAGGCGCGGTCGGAGTCCGAAGCGCTCGATATGCTGCTCCGGGAGTCGATGTTGGCGGCAAGGCAACAGGAGATCGAAGCAGCCTACACCAGGTACTACGACTCGGCGAGCGAGGAAGACCAGGAAGAACAGCGGGAGTGGGCCGAGATGGCTGGGCCCGGCATTCTGCGGGCAACGGAATCGACCGAGGCGGGACAGTGACGGCGGTTGGACGCTCTCCAGTGCGTGGGGAGATATGGTGGACGCGATTTCCGACCGACCCGCCCGACAAGGGCCGGCGCCCGGTAATTATCGTTTCGCCGAATGCGCGCAACAGCCACCCAAGGGCGAACACGCTGCTGGCGATTCCGCTTTCGACCTCCGTACAAAAGCTGGGACCGGCGCACTTGCTGCTGCGTGCCGGTGAGACCGGGCTGCGCGCCGACAGCGCGGCGCAGGCGGACAACATCTGCGTGCTGCTGAGGGACCATTTGGACGAGCCCATTGCCGGGCACCGGCCGCTGACAAATGCCCAGATTTGCCGCCTTGCGGGCCTGGTCAAAATTGCGATGGGATGCGTGGAGTAGGAATGCGGGAATAGGGAACAGGGAACAGACAGGCCGGCTGGTTGAGGCTTTTGCTTTCCCAGGCTTCAAAAGCGAGACACCGCGGCAGCCTGCGGCGCATCGGACGTGCCAGTCAGCGGATCGATCATGCTTTAGAATGGGCTTTCTCATGAAGCCCGAATCAAAACTGGCGCTCACCGTGGTTGCTATCAAGCTTCTGCACACGGTCATCTGGCTTTTCTTCGTTACCTGCATCGTGGCAATTCCCATTGTTGCCGGCCAGCGCAAGTTTTCGCTCGCAGCCTCCCTCGCCACGCTGATCCTGATGGAGTGCATGGTACTGGGATTGAACCGGTACCGATGCCCGCTCAGCGATCTGGCAACCCGCTTTACTCCGGAAATCGCTCCCAACTTCGACATCTACCTGCCCAACTGGCTGGCGCGGCATCATAAGTGGATATTCGGACCGCTCTTTGTTGCCGGAGACCTGTTCGCGCTGGCGCAATGGCTGATTTCCATTCGTTGAATACGCCTTTCAGGGGTGAAGCGTCGAGGCGTTTCTGCGGAACACCTCTCAATTACACTGATCGTTAGACCCACTCATGCCGGGCATTCTGTCAAAGACGCGCACCACGCTGGAGATGATCAAGTGGGAGCACTCGATCTTTGCGCTTCCGTTCGCGCTGACTGCGGTGCTGCTGGCGGCCAACGGACTTCCCCGCTGGCGCACCCTGGCTTGGATTCTGGTGGCCATGGTGGCGGCGCGCTCCTGCGCGATGGCCTTCAACCGCTGGGCGGATGCGGAGCTGGACGCCACCAATCCGCGCACCCGCAGCCGGGCGATTCCGGCAGGGTTGTTGTCGCGCCAGTTTGTGCTCGGATTCACCGTGATTATGGCGCTCGCGTTTGTAGCGGCTTCCGCCGAACTCAACCGGCTCACTCTATACCTGTCACCGCTGGTGCTGACGGTTCTGCTCGGCTACAGCTACATGAAGCGGGTAACGCGCTGGTCGCACCTGGTGCTGGGACTGGCGCTGGGCCTGGCTCCCTCGGCGGCGTGGATTGCGGTGCGCGGCAATCTCGACGCGCGCATCCTGGTGCTGACCGCGGCGGTCACGCTGTGGGCGGGCGGATTCGACGTGCTCTACGCCTGCCAGGACTACGAGCACGACAGCGCCGTTGGCCTCTACAGCTTGCCCCGTGCGGTCGGCATACCAAAAGCCTTTTGGGCGGCGCGGGCCATGCACCTGACCATGCTGGGGCTGCTGGTCTGGTTCGGCCTGCTGTTTCATTTTCTTGCCTTTGGATGGGTGGGCATCGCCGCCGTGGCGCTGCTGCTGGCCTATGAACATTCCATCGTTTCGCCGCGCGACCTGCGCCGCCTGAATGCTGCATTTTTTACCATGAACGGCGTGATCGCCATGGTTTTTCTGGCCTTTGTGGCGGCCGATCTATGGCTGCGGAGCTGAGCTTGCGAAGCCGATGGCGCGCCGGCCGCGGCGGAGCTGTTTTCGAGTTTTCAAGCGAACCGTGTGGTATGTTGCGAGTGAGCGGTCCAGTGAACCAGTTTTTCAACGCCAGACAGGAGCAGTGCGCGCCGGCATGAGAATTGCGATCCAAGGGGAACCCGGCTCATTCAGCCACGATGCGGCCCTGAAACTGGCCGATCAAGCCACCATTGTTCCCTGCACGCTCTCCGCGGAGGTGTTTGCGGCGCTCACCGATGGGAAGGTAGAGGCCGCGGTGATTCCCATCGAGAACAGCCTGGCAGGCTCTGTGTCAGAGCACTTTGACCTGCTGCTCGCCCACGACGTAAAGGTGGAGCGGGAGACGCTGCTGCGCATCCGGCACAACCTGATCGCTATTCCTGGAGTGACAACGGACCAGATCGACCGCGTCTTCTCGCACCCCGTGGCTCTGGCCCAGTGCCGGCGGTTCCTGGCCGAACATCCTGCGATGAAAGCCCTCGCCTTCTACGACACCGCCGGGAGCGTGAAGCAGCTTGTCGAGCTTCGCGATCGCCACGCCGCGGCCATCGCCAGCGAAGCAGCGGCGGAGTACTATGGGGCCGAAATCCTGCAGGCCGGCATTGAGGACAACCCGGAAAACTTTACCCGCTTTTTCCTGGTGCGCCGCACCGCCGAGGCCGTCGCGGATCCGGAGTCGAACAAGATCAGCCTGGCATTTTCCGTCGAGAACCGTCCCGGTTCGCTGGTGGCGGTGCTCAACGAGCTTGCGGCGCTGGGCACCAACCTGACCAAGATCGAGTCGCGGCCGGTGCACGGCAAGCCCTGGGAGTACATCTTTTATGTGGACTGCCAGATCCGGACTTCTGAGCGAGGGTTCGCGGGCGCTGGAGGCTCTGCGCAGGCATTGCGCCATGGTGAAGGAGTTGGGCCGTTACAAAGAGGCATCGCTCAAAGAGGAATCGGGCGTGCGCCGGCCGGAACGAATTCGGCCTTGAGCGCGGGCAGGAACGAAAAGGGGACGGGCTGCGGCCCGTCCCCTTTTTTCAGATCCTGTCCTGAGTCTCAGCGGCTCTAAAAGTGATAAGCCACGCCGATGACCGGGTTGCTGATGTTGTACCACCGGTTGGTAGTCAACTGGGAATCGCCAAAGGTGGGCACCTTGGTGACCCAGCCGCGATACTCGGCGCGGATGTCAAAGCTGGGGCTGATCTCGTAGGCGAAGCCGGCCCCGTAGAGGCCGCCGACTTCAGTCTGCTGCTTGACGTCCAGCGATCGTGGTGCCGGAGTTGCGGATGGGCAGGAAGATGAGGCCGACCGGGCCCGCCTCGACAAACGGATTCCAGTTCTTGAAGACGAAGGAGCGCACGTAGGCGCCCGACATCTCCTGGGTGCGGGTGTTGACCAGGTAGTGGTTGGGGTTGCTGATCACGAAGTGAATGGTGTTCTGGTAGGTCATCGAGTAGTTGGCTTCGACGGCGCTGGAGGGCGTGAGCATGAATCGATAACTGATCAACCCGCCAAAGGCGCGGTTCGAGCTCACCTGAACAGTCGGTGGACGAGGCCATGAACGGCTCAATAAGGCCCGTTCCACTGAGGCTGATGTCCTGGCGGCTTTCCTGAGCGCGGCCTGCGGCCACACTTACGGCCAGCAGAAATGCTATTAAGGCGATCTTCTTCATTCGGTCCTGAACCTCACGACTGCACAACCGTCCGGCTGGCAACGAGCTTGTCGATTCCGGCGCGCCGGTTGGATCCGGGCCCCGCTCTCAGCATTGTAAATGGCCGGAGCGGGTTGGGTGGCGTTCGTGCTCGCGGAATCGTCTGCTGCTATAGACGCAAGCCAATCCGATCCGGCGTCTTCGCCTGTCGCCGGCCCTGGGCAATCCAGAGTCGATTTGCAAGTGAAATCTCTTTCCTAGTTCCATATTCCGTGGTCCCTGTCTCTTCACCCCGCCCGTTCCACATGGAAATAAAAAGGCGGACCCTGCTCCTGGCCAGAGCCCTGACGGTGCGAAGAAAGGCCTTGGCCGCGTAGGAGAGCGTGGCCTGGCGGCGATGCACCAGGCGCAGCACCCGGCGCATCTCCAGTTCGTCGACGGGAATCCGCACCAGGTCCCCAGCCTCCAGCTCCCGCGCCACCGTCAGATGGGGAACCAGCGCCACGCCGTTGCCCATGGCCACAAATCGCTTGATGGCCTCGATGGTGGGCAGCTCGATGCCCATATTGAGCGGCGTGCGGTAGCGCTGAAAGGCCTCAATCACCTTGCGGCGCAGCGGCGAGGCCACGTTGTGAGCGACAAACAGCTCCCTGCCCAGGTCGTTGATGGAGACCCGCTCGACGCCGGCCAGCGGATGCTGCGGGCCGACGATGAAGGCCAGGCTGTCGGCATAGACGGCGATGGTGCGGAACTGCGCCGGATCGGGGCGGAACGAGATCACGCCCAGTTCGAAGGTGCGCAGGTTCAGCTCCTCGGGAATGCGCGAGGCCAGCATGCGGTGCACGGTCACGCTCACGTGAGGAAACTCGCGGCGAAAGGCGTCGATGGCCGGCAGCAGGTACATGCAGGTGTACTCGTTGGCCGCCAGTTGCAGCTGGCCGCGCTCCAGGCTCTTCAGCTCGCCCAGCGCGCTGGACGCCTCGCGGCGCAGGGCCAGCAGCCGCAGCGCGTAGTCGCGCAGCAGCACCCCCGCCGCGGTCAGCGAGCCGTCGCGCGCGGCGCGGTCAAAGAGCGTCTCGCCCACCGACTCCTCCAGCTTGCGGATCACCTGGCTCACCGCCGGCTGGGTCCGTGCAGCCGCACCGCCGCGCGGGAAAAGCTGCGCTCCTCGGCCACGGCCAGAAAGGTTTCCAGTTGATTCAGTTCCATCGAGCCTCCGAATGTACAGCGAGATGTCATGTTTAATCTATAAGCAATTCTAATCGACTCTACAAAAATAATAACTTTGCCTTATACGGGCCCGATTGCGAGACACTGACATGGTTAGACAGACGTTTCCCCCTGACAGGCGAGTTCATGAGCTCAAATCACGTAGTCTTCTTCGACACCACCCTGCGCGACGGCGAGCAGTCGCCGGGCTGCAGCATGACCACGCAGGAAAAGCTGACCATGGCCCATGCCCTGGAGGATCTGGGCGTGGACATCATCGAGGCCGGCTTCGCCATGGCCTCGGAGGGCGACTTCGCGGCCATCGCCACCATTACCCAGGCCGTCCGCAAGCCGCGCATCGCGTCCCTGGCCCGCGCCAAGACCGAAGACATCGAGATGGCCGCGCGCGCCCTGCAGTTTGCCGACCGCGCCCGCATCCACGTCTTTCTGGCTTCGAGCGATCTGCATCTCGAATACAAGCTGAAGATCGGCCGCGCGGAGGCGCTGGACCTCTGCGGCGAATCGGTGCGCCTGGCGCGCTCGCTGTGCGACGACGTGGAGTTTTCGCCCGAGGACGCCACCCGCTCGGACCGCGACTTTCTGGTGGAGATGGTGCGCATCGCCGTCGAGGCCGGCGCCACCACCATCAATATGCCCGACACCGTGGGCTACACCACCCCTGAAGAGTACGGCGCAGATGTTCCGCGAGGTGCGCGAGCGCATTCCCGCCATCGACGCGCAGGGCATCGTGCTCTCCTCGCACTGCCACGACGACCTGGGACTGGCCGTGGCCAACTCGCTGGCCGCCATCGAGGCCGGCGCGCGCCAGGTGGAGTGCACCATCAACGGCATCGGCGAACGGGCCGGCAACGCGGCTCTGGAAGAGATTGCCGCGGCGCTTTATGTGCGCGGCGACCGCTTCGGCGTCACTACTTCACATCAAGCTCGATCAGCTCTATCCCACCAGCCAGGTGCTGGGCCAGCTCATCACCTTCCGGCCCTCGCCCAACAAGGCGGTGGTGGGCGACAACGCCTTTGCCCACGAGTCCGGCATTCACCAGCACGGCATGCTGGCCAACCCGCTCTGCTACGAGATCATGACCCCGCAGCTGGTGGGCGTGGCCAAGACGCATCTGGTCCTGGGCAAGCACTCCGGCCGCGCGGCGCTGCGCCATCGCCTGGAGCAGCTGGGCTTCACGCTCACCCGCGATGAGCTGCAGCACGTCTACTACCGCTTTGTGGCCCTGGCCGACCGCAAGAAGAACATCTACGACCAGGATCTGGTCGGGCTGCTGCCCGACCAGATTCGCGAGCGCCGCCGCGAGCCGGTCTCGGAACTGGATTGAACACCTGCGGCGCGTCGACAACAACCGATCTCGATCTCTGACCCCTGATCTCGAGATAAAGGTACGAATGAAGCTGAAGGTTCCAGTCACTGCCGGCGACGGCATCGGCCCCGAAGTCACCAACGAAGCGGTTCGGGCGTTGAAGGGGCCGGCTCACTGGCTTTGCATTCGGCACTGAGCGTTTTTATTTGCTTCGTTGCCCCTGAATGAAGTGCAAATTGCAATCAATAATTGAAGATGAGGAGAGGAAGACAGGAATGAAACTGAAGATTCTGGTTACGCCCGGAGACGGCATCGGCCCTGAAATCACCGAGCAGGGCATCGCGGTGCTGCAAGAGGCAACGCAGGCCGGCGGCCACACGTTGCAGCTCGACTATAAGCGCATCGGCGGCGTAGCCATTGAACAGGACGGCACACCCCTGCCCGGCGGACACGCTTGCTGCCGCGCTCGATTCCGAAGCGGTGTTTTTAGGCGCGGTGGGCGACGACAAATTCGATTCCCTCCCCACCAGCAAGCGGCCCGAGGCCGGCCTGCTCGGACTGCGCGCCGCGCTGGGCGGCTTCGCCAACCTGCGCCCCGTCTTCGCCTTCAAGGAGCTGACGGTCAACAGCCCGCTGCGGCCCGAGATCATCGACGGGCACCGACATTATGTTTGTCCGCGAACTGCTCGGCGGCCTCTACTACGGCCAGCCGCGCGGGTGGGACAAGGAAAAGGGCGAAGCCTTTAACACCATGCGCTACACGCGCGACGAAGTGGAGCGCGTGGCCCGCATGTCCTTCCAGTTGGCGCAAAAGCGCCGCAAGCTGCTGACCAGCGTGGACAAGGCCAATGTGCTCGAGGTTTCGCAGCTTTGGCGCGACACGGTGATCGAGGTGGCCAAGGAGTTTCCCGATGTGACGCTGGAGCACCAGTTCGTCGACGCCATGTCGATGCACCTGATGAAGCGTCCGCGCGACTTCGATGTGGTGGTCACGGAGAACACGTTCGGCGACATTCTCACCGACGAGGCTTCCGTGATTACCGGCTCGCTGGGCATGTTGCCCTCCGGCACCGTCGGCGGCAAGATCAATTTGTATGAGCCGGCGCACGGCTCCGCGCCCAAGCACGCCAACAAGAACATCGCCAATCCGCTGGCCACCATCCTGACCGGCGCCATGCTTCTGCGCCACTCCTTCGGGCTGGATGCCGAGGCCGACGCGATTGTGAAGGCGGTGCGCAAGGTGCTTGAAGCGGGCTTCCGCACGCAGGACCTGGCGCGCACCAACCCCGAGGGATTGACCGTGCTCGGAACCCGGGAGATGGGCGCGAAGGTGCGGGAGACGGTGAAGCAGCTTCTGAAATAGGCTTGTGGTTTCCCACCCTAACCGCAAGAACAAAAACGCGGCGAGGGTGGGGCATCCGGCGTGGAGCAGGCGGCATCAGCCAACGCGACGATTGGGGATTGGCTCTGCACGGAGTGAAAAGGCGATTGGATTAGAAGCCAAAAGCTGGGAGCTGTTCATATGAGCCGAAGCAAAGACATTATTCGAGAAGGTCTGGGAGCAGCACGTGGTGGTCGAGCCCGAGGGCGAGCCCACGCTGCTCTACATCGACCTGCAACTGCTGCACGAGGTCACTTCGCCGCAGGCCTTCGAAGGCCTGCGGCTGGCCGGCCGCAAGGTGCGCCGTCCCGATCGCTGCATCGCGACCGTGGACCACAACGTGCCCACGACCATCGAGGGCCGGCTCAACATCGTCGACCAGATCGCGGCCACGCAGATCGCCACGCTGCGCAAGAACTGCGCCGAGTTCGGCATCGAGCTCTACGACGTGGACTCGCGCGAGCAGGGCATCGTGCACGTGATCGGCCCGGAGCTGGGCCTCACCAAGCCGGGCATGACCATCGTCTGCGGCGACTCGCACACCTCGACGCACGGCGCATTCGGGGCGCTTGGCGTTCGGCATCGGCACCAGCGAAGTGGAGCACGTGCTGGCCACGCAGACGCTGCCGCAGTCCAAGCCCAAAACCTTCCGCATCGCGGTCGAGGGCGAGCTGCCGCGCGGCGTCACCGCCAAGGACATCATTCTCGCCATCATCGGCAAGATCGGCACCGACGGCGCCACCGGCTGCGTGGTCGAGTACGCCGGCTCCGCCATTCGCGCGCTCTCGATGGAAGGCCGCATGACGGTCTGCAACATGAGCATCGAGGCCGGCGCGCGCGCGGGCATGATCGCTCCCGACGCAACCACCTTTGCCTACCTGGAAGGGCCGCAGATTCAGTCCAAAAGGAGAAGCGTGGGAAAGCGCTGTGGCCGAGTGGAGCAAGCTGCCCACCGATCCCGGCGCAAAGTTCGATCGCGAACTGGTGATCGACGCCGCCACGCTGGTTCCCTATGTCAGTTGGGGCACCAGCCCCGGCATGGTTGCGCCCATTACCGCCGCCGTGCCCGATCCGGCCGCCGCGCCAAGCGAACAGGAGCGCAAGGGCCTGGAGCGCGCTCTCGAATACATGGGCCTCAAGGCCGGAACGCCGCTGGAAGCATTCTCCATCGACCGCGTCTTCATCGGCTCCTGCACCAACGGCCGCATCGAAGATCTGCGCGCCGCGGCCCGCATCGCTCGCGGCTACAAGGTCTCGACCAAGGTCAGCGCCATGGTGGTTCCCGGCTCGCAGGCCGTGAAGGCGCAGGCCGAAGCCGAGGGCCTCGACCGCATCTTCCGCGAGGCCGGCTTCGACTGGCGCGAGCCCGGCTGCTCCATGTGCCTGGGCATGAATCCCGACATTCTTTCGCCCGGCGAGCGCTGCGCCTCCACCAGCAACCGCAACTTCGAAGGCCGCCAGGGCCGCGGCGGACGCACGCACCTGGTCTCGCCGGAGATGGCCGCCGCAGCCGCCATTGCCGGGCACTTCGTCGACATTCGCAACTGGACCGTGCGTGAGCCTGCTGCGCCAGGAGGTAAAAGCCTGATGGAACCCTTTCGCACATTGACCGCACTGGCCGCGCCTCTCGACCGCACCAACGTCGATACCGACCAGATCATTCCCAAGCAGTTTCTGAAGCGCATCGAGCGCACCGGCTACGGCGAGTTTCTGTTCTTCGACTGGCGGCGCACGCGCCTCAGGCGATCCCGATCCCGTCGTTTGTGTTGAACGATCCGCGCTACAAGGGCGCGCAAATTCTCATTGCCGGCAAGAACTTCGCCTGCGGCTCCAGCCGCGAACACGCCGCCTGGGCGCTCTCCGACTTACGGCTTCCGCGCCGTCATCGCACCAACCTTTGCCGACATCTTCTTTTCCAACGCCGGCAAGAACGGCATCGTGCTGGTGCGGCTGAGCGAAGAGCAGGTGGCTGCAGCTGCTCCACAACGCGAAGACCATCCCCAACTATCAACTCACCGTCTCGCTCGAAGCGCAGACGGTCACCGACGGCCGCGGCTTCAGCGCAACCTTCGAGGTCGATCCCTTCCGCAAGTTCTGCCTGCTCGAAGGCCTCGACGACATCGGCCTGACCCTGCGCCATGCAGCGGCGCTCGACACATTTGAAGCAAAGCACGACGAAGCAAGCTGGCTGAAAGCAAAATAAGAGCCTCTAGCTTCTAGCCTTTAGCTCTCCGTGCTGACGGCAAACGGGTGCGGCAAACAAGAGGGCATTCGACGATGGCAGAACTGAAAGAAAATCAACCGCAGCACGAACAAGCTAGCAGCTAGAAGCCAAGAGCTGATTGCTAGCGAACGAAGAGAGCCAATGACCATCGAAGGCAAGCGCCAAAGCATTCCGTTGACCGAAGGCCCCAGCCGCGCCGCGGCGCGCTCTTATCTGCGCGGCGTCGGCTTCAGCAAAGGAAGACCTGCACAAGCCCATCATCGGCATCGCCAACACCTGGACCGAGATCGGCACCTGCAACGTGCACCTGCGCGAAATCGCCGAGGCCCTCAAGGAAGGCATTCGCGAGGCCGGCGGCACGCCGATGGAGTTCAACACCATCACCATCTCCGACGGCATCACCATGGGCACGCAGGGCATGAAGGCCTCGCTGGTCTCGCGCGAAGTGATCGCCGACTCCATCGAGCTGGTCGCGCGCGGCAATCTCTTCGACGGCCTGGTCGGCATCGGCGGCTGCGACAAGAACATGCCCGGCATCATCATGGCGCTCTGCCGGCTCGATATTCCCGGCATGATGCTCTACGGCGGATCGATCGCGCCCGGCAAGCTGAACGGCGTGGACATTACCATTCAGGATGTCTTCGAGGGCATCGGCTCCTACGCCGCCGGCCGCATCGACGACGCCGGCCTCGAAGCGCTTGAAGCCAACGCCTGTCCCGGCGCGGGCGCATGCGGCGGCCAGTTCACCGCCAACACCATGGCCATGAGCGGCAGAGATTCTGGGCATCTCGCCCATCCAGCTCTCCGGCGTTCCCGCCACCTCGACAGACAAGCTCGCCGCCACGCGCGAAGCCGGCCGCATTCTGATGGATGCGGTGCGCGCCAATCGCCGCCCCTCGCAGATCATCACCCGCAAGTCGCATCGAGAACACCATCGCCAGCGTGGCCGCCAGCGGCGGCTCGACCAATGCGGTGCTGCATCTGCTCGCCATCGCGCGCGAGATGGGCATTCCGCTCACCATCGACGATTTCGACATGATCAGCAAGCGCACGCCCTACATCTGCTCGCTGACTCCGGCCGGCAAATATGTCGCTTCGGACTACCAGGCCGCGGGCGGTTCGCGCCTGCTGGCCAAGCGCCTCATCGACGCCGGCCACGCCGACGGTTCCACGCTCACCATCAGCGGCAAGACGCTGGCTGAAGAAGCTGCGCTGGCCAAGGAGACTCCGGGACAGGACGTGATCCACACCTTCGAGAAGCCCATCAAGCCCAACGGCGGCCTGGTGATTCTCAAAGGCAATCTCGCTCCCGAAGGCTGCGTGATGAAGATCGCCGCGGCCGACCGCGTCGAGCATCGCGGCCCCGCGCGCGTCTTCGACTGCGAAGAAGACTGCTTCGCCGCCGTGCAAGCCGGCAAGATCAAGCCCGGCGACGTGCTCGTGATTCGCTATGAAGGCCCCAAGGGCGGGCCCGGCATGAGAGAGATGCTGCAAGTGACCGCGGCCATCTCGCTCCAACGCCGAGCTCAGCGCGCACGTGGCCCTGCTCACCGACGGCCGCTTCAGCGGCGCGACCCGCGGCATTCACCGCCGGCCACGTGGCCCCCGAAGCTTTTGTCGGCGGACCCATCGCCGCCGTCCGCGAGGGCGACATCATCCACTTCGACATTCCCAACCGCAAGCTGACGTTGAAATCAGCGACGCAGAAATTGGCGGCGCGGCTGAAGGGCTTCAAGCCGCCGGCCTTGCGCTGGCCCAAAGGCGTCTTCCGCAAATATGTGGATCGCGTCAGCTCCGCATCCGAGGGAGCAACGACGTAAAAGCAGCTTTCAGCTATCAGCTTCTAGCCTTAGCTGAGGATGGAACAAGAATTCAGAAAGGAGTCGGTTGAGCACTGCGGCAGTCAACTTAAAAGGCAGGTAACTCGGCATCACCAGAAGACGAGCTAGCAGCTAGAGGCTAGAAGCTAGCAGCTAAAAAGGAGTCCAACCATGGGAACCAACGCCAACACGCAAGCATCGAACGCTCACCTCACCACGCCCACCCGCCTCACCGGCGCTGAGATTGTGTGGGCCACGCTGGTGGGCGAGGGCGTCACGCGACGTCTTCGGCTATCCCGGCGGCGCCATTCTGCCGGTCTACGACGCGCTGCGCAAGTTTCCCATTCACCACATCCTGGTGCGCCACGAGCAGGGCGCCGCGCACATGGCCGACGGCTACGCGCGCGCCTCGGGCAAGGTGGGCGTGGCCATTGCCACCAGCGGCCCCGGCGCGACCAATCTCGTCACCGGCATCGCCACCGCCATGCTGGACTCGATTCCCATCGTCTGCATCACCGGCAACGTCTCCAGCAAGGTGCTCGGCACCGACGCGTTTCAGGAAGTGGACATCACCGGCATCACGCTGCCGGTGACCAAGCACAACTTCCTCGTCAACCGCGCCGAGGACATTGCCCCGGCGCATCCGCTAGGCCTTCCAGATCGCGCAGCTCCGGCCGCCCCGGCCCGGTGCTGGTCGACATCACCAAGGACGCGCAGCAGGGCACGGCGATCTTCGATTTTGAAGCCGCCAAGCCGCGCCCCTATCGCCCGCACCCCATGCTGCGCGTGGAAGAGTCCGGTCTCGCGCAGGCCGCCGAGCTGATCCGCAACGCCAAGCGCCCGGTCATCCTGGCCGGCCACGGCGTCATCGAGTCCGGCGCCATGGAGCAGGTGCGCACGCTGGCCGAGCGCGCGCAGATTCCCGTGGCCCTCACGCTGCTCGGCCTGGGCGCGCTTTCCCGCCTCGCACCCGCTCAACCTGGGCATGATGGGCATGCACGGCGAGGCCTGGGTCAACCACGCCATCCAGGAAGCCGACCTGCTCATCGCCTGCGGCATGCGCTTCGACGATCGCGTCACCGGAACCACCGCCACCTATGCCACCAAGGCCAAAAAGATTCACATCGAGGTCGATCCCGCCGAGATCAACAAGAACATCAAGGTCGATGTGGCCCTGGTCGGCGATCTCCGCGAGGTGCTGGAGCAGTTGCTGCCCCGCATCGCCGGCCGCGACGGTTCCGCCTGGCTCAAGACCATCGAAGCCAGCAAGGGCGCGGTGGCCGTGCGCGACATCAAGAACCTGCCCGACTCCGGCCACCTCTACGCGGCGCACGTCATCCACGACCTGTGGCGCATCACCGGCGGCAACGCCATCGTGGTCACCGACGTGGGCCAGCACCAGATGTGGGAGGCGCAGTACTTCCACCACGAGCACCCGCGCACCCTCATCACCTCCGGCGGCCTGGGCACCATGGGCTTCGCGCTGCCCGCGGCCATCGGCGCAAAGTTCGCCTGCCCGGAGAAGGAAGTCTGGGTCATCGCCGGCGACGGCGGCTTCCAGATGACCGCGGCCGAGCTCTCGACCATCGTCCAGGAAAACATCAAGATCAACATCGCCATCATCAACAACGGCTACCTGGGCATGGTGCGCCAGTGGCAGGAGTTCTTCTACGAGAGCAACTACGAGGCCACGCCGCTGGTCAGCCCCGACTTCGTCAAGCTGGCCGACGCGCACGGCATCGCCGGGCCTGCGCCGTCCGCACCCGCGCCGAAGTGGCCGCCGCCGTCAAGCAGGCCCGCTCCGCCGCCGGGCGCGTTCCTGCTCAACTTCATGGTCGAAAAGGAAGACTCGGTTTACCCGATGATTCCCGCCGGCAGCGCATTGCACGAGATGATCCGCCGTCCCGAAAAAGACCCGCTGCTGGAGTCGCCGGACGACAAGTAAAGACAGCTTCTGGCTGCTAGCTTCCAGCTGTCTAGCTTGTTCATTGCCGTCCGTAACCGTGTGGTCGGCGCGTACAAGCCAGGAGCAGAGAGCTGGAAGCCGGAGGCTAGAAGCCAGAGGCTATTCATGCTGCACACATTCGTCGCTTACGTTGAAGACCTGCCGGGCGTGCTGACGCGCGTGGCCTCGCTCTTCCGCCGCCTGAACATCAACATCAACTCGCTCACCGTGGGCCGCAGCGAGCGCGCGGGCCTGTCGCGGCTGACGCTGGTCTGCGAGGCCTCCGCCGAGGCCGGCCACCGCATCCGCGCCAGCCTGTTTAAACTGGAGAATGTGGTCGATGTGGACGACATCGCCCAGGCGCCGTCGGTCACCCGCGAACTGGCGCTCATCAAGGTGGCCGCCACGCCCAGCAGCCGTTCGCAGATCTTCGAGCTGGTCGAGGTCTTTCGCGCCCGCATCGTCGACCTCACCTCGGAGTCGCTGATGATCGAGATGACCGGCGTCGAAAGCAAGATCGAAGGCCTCATCGAGGTGCTGCGCGAAGACGAGGGCCGCATTCTTGAAATCTGCCGCAGCGGCAAGATGACCATGCGCCGCGGCCATCACACCAGCGGCGTGCTGAAGGCCATGGGCGCCGGCGAGCGAGCCTGCGGAGCAGGCCGTTGAAGTTGCGGAAGACAAAGCGGCAGCTGAGCCGGAACCTTGACAGCTGCATTTGAGCAACCCTGAGCGAAGTGCCAAAGCTGACTGCCATCCTGAGCGGAGCGCAGCGAAGTCGAAGGACCTGCGGTTGCTTTTCGGCCAGCCAACGGCGAGCAACACAACTTGCGGGCGGAGCAGCAACCTGCCCACTCAACTGAACCTCAACCAGCAAAAGGAAAAGCAGAGAAAATCATGGCGAAGACTTACTACGATCACGATGCCGACCTCTCCCTCATCCAGGCGAAAAAAGTAGCCATCATCGGCTACGGCTCCCAGGGCCACGCCCACGCCCTCAACCTCAAGGACTCCGGCGTCCAGGTGAAGGTGGGCCTTGCCGCCCAACTCCAAGTCCATCGCCAAGGCGCAGAAGGCCGGCCTTGAAGTGGCTCACCGTTGCCGAGGCCACCAAATGGGCCGACGTGGTCATGATCCTGGTCCCCGATCAGACCCAGGCCAAGCTGTATGCCGAAGAGATCGGGCCGAACCTCACCGCCGGCAAGCTGCTCATGTTCGCGCACGGCTTCAACATCCACTTCAAGACCATCGTGCCGGCCACGGGCATCGACGTGGGCATGGCCGCGCCCAAGGCTCCCGGCCATCGCGTGCGCGAGGTCTTCATCGAGGGCGGCGGCGTGCCCTGGCCTCATCGCCGTCCACCAGGACGCGACCGGCAAGGCCCACGCGCTCTGCCTCAGCTACCTCAAGGGCATCGGCTGCACCCGCGCCGGAGTGCTCGAGACCACCTTCAAAGAGGAGACCGAGACCGATCTCTTCGGCGAGCAGGCCGTGCTCTGCGGCGGCGTCAGCGCGCTCATCAAGGCGGGCTTTGAGACCCTGGTCGAGGCCGGCTATCAGCCGGAGAGCGCCTACTTCGAGTGCTGCACGAGCTCAAGCTGATCGTCGACCTGATCTACCGCGGCGGCCTGGCCTACATGCGCTACTCCATCTCCGACACCGCCGAGTGGGGCGACTACGTCAGCGGCCCGCGCGTCATCAACGCCGAGAGCCGCAAGGCCATGAAGCAGATCCTCGCCGAAATCCAGGACGGCAGCTTCGCCAAGCGCTTCCTCGCCGACCAGAACTCCGGCCGCAAGGAGTTCATGGCCTTCCGCGAAGCCGAAGCCAAGCACCCCGTCGAGATCGTCGGCAAACAACTCCGCGCGCAGATGCCCTTCCTCGATCCGGTCACCGTGGAAGAAGTGGCGAAGAACCGGTAAGCAAAGCAGCCTCCAGCTATCAGCTTCTAGCTGGAGGCGCACTCATTTTTCGGTTCTGTAAAAGCTGTCGTCCTGTCGATGGCCTCCCAATGAATCGCCCGTAACTCGCGAAATGCCGCAGCCGCCGGAATACTCGGCATGGGATCGGCGAGAGACTCCTCAGCCAGCCTTGTCAGCCACTCGTTCAGGCCCGTCTCATCGAGACTTGACGGCATTGGAAGCAGATCGTGTTTCATGGCAACCTCAATTCTCAGAGTGGCGACGCCCTCATATCACCAGATCGGTAGCCCAGTTCTCTCTCCCAACAAGATCGGGAACGTGATTGAATACTCCGTCCCCAGTCACAAGAATCGCGCCCACCGCGATGGCATGAGCCGCGATCAACATGTCCATGCTCTCCAGCGGCCGACCCGCCGCTTCCTGCTTCACTCGCAGTCGCCCGTACGCGCGCGCCTCCGCCGATCCTAGCGGAAGAACCTGCATCCGAGCCAGAAACCAGCGAAGCGCATGGCGAAGGTTCCCGGCGTTAGGGTTCTTGGCCAGACCAAACTCCAGTTCAGATTCCGTAACAATGGAAATGCACGCGGACTCATCCGTTCCCAGCCCCGCGAGCCTGGCTCGAGCCGCGGGAGACTTGCCCTTGACGATATAGCTGACCGTATTGGTGTCGAGCATATAAAGCCGGCTCATAACTCATCACGCTCTTGCACCGGCCCCTGACTGCGATTCGCCAGGAAGTCCTCCGGAAACCCAGCCTTGTCCAATGCGGCATAAACCTCGTCCCAGTTCCCCGGCGCTTGGGACAGAATCAAGTCGCCGCTCTGCGCATCCCGCCGAATGTAAACCTCTTTCGATGTGAATCGGTACTCGGCGGGAATGCGGACAGCCTGGCTCCGCCCACTCATGAAGACGCGCGCCTTTTCAGCCTGTGCCATCGTCGCACCTCCTGAGATATACCATGCCATATCTCACAGCTTGCTGCAACTTGCACCCAGCCTCCTCAAAGCTATGTTGCATGAAACTCCGCACTAAGGTATCATGTTTCATGTAACAAGAGGTTCACCATGGGGATTGCGGCCACAGAACGCGTACGCAAACACCGCGAGCAGTTGCGCGCTGCCGGTTTGAAGCCGGTCCAAATCTGGGTTCCCGATACCCGGTCGGAGAGTTTCCGCCGCAAGTGCGAGCGGGAATCCCTTTCGCTGGCCGGCGACCCGTTGGAAGCCGAGACCCTCGCCTGGATTGCTGAGGTCGCGGATACGGACGGGTGGGTATGAAGCGCGGCGATCTGGTCCCCGTGGTTCTGTCCGGAGCGTACGGCAAACCGCGGCCGGCCCTGGTGATTCAGTCGGACCCGTTTCAAAAGCATCCATCGGTCACGATTCTGCCCATCACCAGCGAGCTGCGACCCATCGAGACCTTCCGCGTGGCCGCCGCGCCAACCAGAAAGAACGGCTTGCGCGCGCCCTCGCAGATCATGGTGGACAAGGCTCACACCATCCCGCGCGACAAGGCGGGCGACCCCTTCGGTGAACTCGAGTCTCGTACGCTGACGGCCGTTGGCCGGGCACTGGCTGTTTTTCTGGGGCTGGGCTGATCTGCGGCAATGGACTCACGATGGAACCATGACGAACGTTCCAGGGCAAGACTGCACGCATAGCCTTCAGAAAAGGCGCGGAACCCGCTTCCACAGCCGCCGCGCCCCGGCCCTGTAGAATCAAGCTGAAATCCGCCTCATTCCGGCATGGGAGGCCCTTTGCTTTACTGGCTGCTCTACGAAAAGCTGTTTCCGTTCTTTCACCCTTTCCGGATCTTCCGCTACCTCACGTTTCGCACTGCCTTTGCCTCGCTCACGGCGCTGATGATCGCGCTGTTCATCGGGCCTTACGTGATTCAGAAGCTGCGCGAGTTCCAGATCGGCCAGTATGTGCGCGAAGACGGGCCCCAGTCGCACCTGACGAAGACGGGCACGCCCACCATGGGCGGTGTACTCATCTGTATCGCCATTTTGCTGCCCACGGTATTGTGGTCCGATCCGGCCAACCCGCTGGTCTGGATTGCGGTTTTCTCCACGCTCGCCTTCGGAGCCATCGGTTTTGCCGACGATTACATCAAAGTGGTTCAACGGCGCAGCCTGGGACTGACGGCGCGAGCCAAACTCCTCTGGCAGGGGCTGGCCGCGGCTACGGTTGCCGTGGCGCTGGTGGTGTTGTCGCAGTTCAGGATGTTTTCCACGCGCTTGACCGTGCCCTTCATCAAGAGCTGGCGCCCGGACCTGCTCTGGCATTGGCCCGGCACGATCCCGCATCTGGGCTTCCTGATGTTTCTTCCCTTTGTTATCTTTGTCGTTTTTGTACTGGTGGGTTCTTCCAACGCCGTGAATCTGACCGATGGCCTTGACGGGCTGGCCATCGGCTGCACCATCATCGCCGCCGGCGCGCTCACCGTGCTTACCTACGTCAGCGGCAACGTGGTCTTTGCCGACTACCTTGAACTGCAGCACATGCCTAAAGTGGCGGAGCTCACCGTGTTTTGCGGGTCCATGGTGGGCGCTTCAATAGGCTTTCTCTGGTACAACGCCCACCCGGCCGAGATCTTCATGGGCGACGTAGGCTCGCTGGCCCTGGGCGGCGCCATCGGGACGATCGCAATCATCATCCGCCAGGAGCTGCTGCTGCCCTTCATCGGCGGCATCTTCATCATCGAGGCGCTTTCTGTGGTGCTGCAGGTGGGCAGCTACAAACTGCGCAATGGAAAGCGTATCTTCAAAATGGCGCCCCTGCATCATCACTTCGAGCAGCTGGGTTGGAGCGAATCCAAGATCATTGTCCGCTTCTGGATCGGCGCCCTGGTGTTTGCACTGTTTGCACTCACCACCCTCAAACTGCGTTAGAGAATCTCCGCGCCGCGGCCTTTGCGGTGCACAATCAGGAGTATAGGCAGAGAGGCAGAGGCAGGTGAATCGCATTATAAGGGCCTTATACAAGCGTCTTGGGATCATTCATCTCGGGAGGCGGAGAGTTCGGGATCTGATCGATTTCATCGAAGATCGCAAGATTGACCTGGTGATCGATGTGGGAGCGAACGTTGGCCAATTCGGTGAATCTCTGCGGGCCGGCGGGTACCGGGGCAGGATTGTTTCCTTTGAACCGATTGAATCCGCATTTCAGACTCTTTCCATCAAGGCTGCAGCGGATGGCAACTGGGAGGTCCACCACTGCGGTTTGGGCGCTGCTTCAGGCGCGGCCGTTCTTCATGTATCCAAACTGTCCGTTTTCAGTTCGATCCTGGACATGACCAGTGCCGCTGCCTTGCACGACAGCCGAATGGCAGTGGACCACATCGAGCAGATCCCCATTCAAACCCTCGATCAGGTTGCGGCCGGGCTGTCCGGGAGGATGCTTCTGAAGATCGACACCCAGGGCTACGAGAGACAGGTAATCGAGGGTGGACAGCAGACAATTCCGCGATTGATGGGCATTTTAATGGAACTGCCTGTTATTCGGGTGTACGACGGAGAGTGGCAGTTCCATGAAGCGCTGAGGTTCATGGCCGAGGCCGGCTTCGTTCCCGCGCAAATTCAGCCGGTGGGTTATCACGGCATGGACAACGTATCGGCGGTTGAATTCGATTGCCTGTTCCGCCCGCTGGGCCAGGCAGATGGGCCGCTCAATCCGGAGAGGACTTGAGTTGGGAAGAGCAGCGAATGCGATTGCCTTACTGCCGTTCCGGGCTGCCTCGGGCGTCGAGGTTGCGGGCGCGTTTGATGGCGCTCAGTTTCCAGTTATGAATGGACAGTTCGTTTATCAAGAAGAAGAAGTCGCGGAAGCCGTAGGATAAGCCAATATGATGGAACTCAAAGGCAAAAAGGTTCTGGTTGTGGGACTGGGGAAGTCCGGTTTGGCGGCGGCCCTGTTTCTGCGCCGCAAAGGTGCGCAGGTCACCGTCTCCGACGTGCGCAGCGCCGAGGCGCTCGCCAAGGACATCCCGGCGCTTCTCGAAGAGGGCATCATGGTGGAGGCCGGCGGCCACGGCCTGCTCACCTTCCGGCGCCAGGATCTGATCGTGGTCAGTCCCGGCGTACCCCTCGACACCCCGGAACTGGTGCAGGTGAAGAGCTTCGGCCTGCCGGTGATCGGCGAACTCGAACTGGCGGCGCGCTTTCTCAAAGGCAGGATGCTGGCCGTTACCGGCTCCAACGGTAAAACCACCACCACGGCCCTGCTGGGCGAAATCCTGAAAGACGCAGGCATTCCCACGCTGGTGGGCGGCAACATCGGCGTGCCGGTGGTGGGGCTCATTGAAGAGAGCACTTCCGACACCTGGTCGGTGCTCGAGGTTTCCAGCTTCCAGCTTGAAAGCACTGTCGAGTTCCACCCCAATATTGCCGTCATCCTGAACATTACGCCCGACCATCTTGACCGGCACGGCAGCTTCGAGAACTATGCGCTGGCCAAGGAACGGATCTTTGCCGCGCAGGATGAGCACGACTGCCTGGTGCTGAACGCCGACAATGAGCGCGCCGCCGAAGCCGCAAAACGCTCGTCCGCCAGGGTCTACTGGTTTTCAGTCGAGCATGCGGTGGAGCAGGGCGCCTGGCTGGAGGACGGGTTCGTGGTCTACCGGTCGGCGAAAGACGCGGAGATTGAGCAGGTGATGCCGCTCGCCGGAATCCCGCTGAAGGGCGCCCACAATGTTGAGAACGCGCTGGCCGCAGTGGTTGCAGCCCGGCTGGCCGGCGTGCCGGCTGAGGCAATCCACCGCGCCATCGAGAAGTTCCAGGCCGTCGAGCACCGGCTCGAGTACGTGGCCACGGTCAACGGCGTCGATTTCTACAACGACTCCAAAGCCACCAACGTGGACGCCACCGCCAAGGCCATTACCGCCTTCGACTCGGGCATTCACCTCATCCTGGGCGGCAAGGACAAGGGCTCGGATTATACGCTTCTGGCGCCATTGCTGCGGGCGCGGGTGCGCACGGTCTACACCATCGGCGCGGCGGCAGCCAAGATTGAGTCGCAACTGCGCGGGGTCGTCTCCATCGAGTCCTGCGAGACACTGGACAACGCGGTCATCTCGGCGGCCTCGGCCGCGCGCCCCGGCGAGGTGGTGCTGCTGGCGCCGGCCTGCTCCAGCTTCGACCAGTTCGAAAACTACGAGCACCGCGGCCGCGTCTTCAAGGAACTCGTCGCCGATCGGCGAGGGTGGAAGGCATGGCAGCGCGCGTAGGTGCGGACAAGTGGATGTTCTTCACCACCCTGCTGCTCGTCGTGGTGGGGCTGGCCATGGTCTTTTCCGCTTCGGCGGTGGTGGCGCAGGAGCGTTATCACTCCGAGTTTGCCGACCTGGGCAGACAGGCTGGCTGGGCGCTGTGCGGCGTTGCGGTCATGCTAGTCCTCATGCACGTCGATTACAGCCTCTATAACTCGCCCCGCTTCATCTATCCGGCCCTGTGCGTTACCACCCTGCTGCTCGTTCTGGTGTTCTTTATTCCCGGCTCCCACAACACCCATCGCTGGATTCGCTTTGGCGGGCACTTCACCTTCCAGCCCTCTGAGATTGCCAAGCCGGTGCTGGTCCTGTTTCTGGCCTGGTTTCTGCATTCCCGGCTGGATAAGATGCGGGACTTGAAGCACACCCTGCTGCGCGCGGCCATCATGCCCATCGTTTTTATCGCCCTGATCGTTAAACAGCCCGACCTGGGCACGGCCCTGGTTCTGGCCGGCGTGACCGCCATGATGCTGGTGCTGGCCGGGATGGAATGGAAGTATCTGTTTGCCGCCGTATGCGCGGCGCTGCCCTTTCTGGCCGCGCTGCTTTTTCTGGTTTCGTGGCGCTTGCAGCGCATTCTGGTCTTCCTCCATCCCAACTGCGATGCCAAGGACGCCGGGGGCGCCGGCTACCACATCTGCCAGTCGCTGATCGCCGTGGGCAGCGGCGGAGTCACCGGCCGCGGCTACATGGAGGGCATGCAGAAGCTCTTCTACCTGCCCGAGGCCCCCACGGATTTTATCTTCGCCAACATCGCAGAAGAGCTGGGCTTCATCGGCGCCATCGGCATCGTTCTGCTCTTCGTCCTGCTGGGCGTGCGCGGCTTGCGCACCGCGTTTCGCTCGCAGGATTCCTTTGCCCGTCTGGTCGCCTCCGGCATCACCACGAGCATCCTGCTGCAGGCCTTTTTTAACATCAGCGTGGTGCTCTCTCTGGTGCCCACCAAGGGCATTCCGCTGCCCTTGATCTCTTCCGGCGGGACCTCGCTGTTCTGCACTCTGGCCAGCATCGGCGTGCTGCTCAACATTTCAAGTAAGGTGGATTGACGGCGAGAAGCAGGGAACAGGGAACGGCAGTTAGAGACCTCTGAGCAAGTCCTGTTTTGAAAGGGCGCGGCTTCAGCCGCGCCGGTAGATGGCCAAGAAAAAGGCCCGGGCTAAACAGGCTGCGGAAAAACTCATTCGGAGCTGCAAGAAGTGTCAGGGCACGACTGGGGTACCCTCTGGGTCGCGTGCCGCAAGTGCTGCAAAATCAACGAGGGCTTTAGCCCCTGCGGCCTGCTCTTCGGGTTCTTCGTGCGATTTCAGGCCTTTTTTCGCAACCTGTAAAGCCCTAGAACCCTCTATAAGCATTGAATGGCGCGGCTAAAGCCGTGCCCTTTCAAAGCAAGAGGGCGGTCCGACAGACACAAGGAATTCGAAGGAGACTCCATGAATCCCCTCAACTCGAGCACCGGCCCCGCCATTACCACGCTTTCCAGCCGCGAGGTCTATCGCAACCACTGGATGCGCGTGCGCGAGGACCAGATTCTCCGCTCCAACGGCGAGAAGGGCGTCTACGGCGTGGTGGAAAAGCACGATGCGGCTATCATCCTGCCTATCGACCAGGGCCGCGTGTGGCTGGTGGAGCAGTTCCGCTACCCCATCCAGGAGCGCGGGCTGGAGCTGCCCCAGGGTGGCTGGGAGATGGAAATCGGCAATCCCGAGGAACTGGCGCGTGGCGAACTTCGCGAGGAAACCGGGCTCGAGGCTGCCCGGCTGACCTGCCTGGGAATGCTGTGGATCGCCTACGGCTTCACGCGGCAAAAGCAGCATGTCTTTCTGGCCACCGGGCTGACCGCTACCGGGAAAACCCCCGATGCCGAGGAGCACGACCTAATGGTTCGCTCGGTAACGGTGGCTGAGTTCGAGCAGATGATGCTTGACGGCGTCATCCGCGACGGTTGCACGCTGTCGGCATGGGGTCTGTATCTGCTCTGGAAGGCACGGCAGGCGTGAGGGGAAGCTCGATCCGGTCGCTGTGCCGGCGGGGCTGTGCCGCCGCCTACGGCCGCTCTTCGAGGGGAATGTAGGGTGAGGGGTAAACGGGGCCGATGTACTCGGCGCGGGGACGGATCAGGCGGTTGTCGTCAAGCTGCTCGATGACGTGGGCGGCCCAGCCGGCGATGCGGCTGATGGCAAAGATGGGCGTATAGAGATCGATGTCGATGCCCAGCGTCGCGTAGGTCGAGGCGGAGTAGAAATCCACGTTGGCGTTGAGCTTCTTGTCGGCATTGATGTAGAGTTCGATGGCCCGCGACATCTCGAACCACTTGGGCTGTCCGGAGTCCTTGCCGAGTTGCTCGCTCATGCGCCGCAGGTGGGTGGCGCGGGGGTCCTCGGTCTTGTAGACGCGGTGGCCGAAGCCGGAAATCTTCTGCTTGGCGGCCAGCATGTTGCGCACATACTCCACCGGATCGGCGCCCGCCTTGTCGATGGTGTGGAGCAGGCGCATGACCCCTTCATTGGCGCCCCCATGCAGCGGACCCTTGAGCGCGCCGATGGCGCCGGTGATAGCAGAGTGAATGTCGGAGAGCGTGGCGGCGATGACCCGGGCAGCAAAGGTGGAGGCGTTCAGTTCGTGGTCGGCGTGCAGCACCAGCGCAACGTCCAGGGTGCGCGTGGCCGTCTCCGAGGGCTTTTGGCCGTTCAGCATCCACAGGAAATTGGCCGCGTGGGAGAGCGAGCGGTCCGGCGGAACAATCTCCTTGCCCTTGCGCATCCGGTCGTAGATGGCCACGATCATGGCGATCTGCGCGGTCAGGTTGTAGGCCTTGCGCACGTTGGCATCGTGGGAGTTGTCTTTCTCGTCGGCATCGTAGAAGCTGAGCGCCGAGACCGTGGTGCGCAGAACCTCCATGGGCGTGGCCGCGGTGGGAAAGCTGCGCAGCATGTCGATGATGCGCTGGTCCAGCGATCGCGCCAGCGCCAGTTGCGCCTGGAATTCGCGCAATGCGAGATCGTTGGGAAGAATGCCGTTCCAGAGCAGGTAGGTCGTCTCCTCGAAGGTGGAATGCTCGGCCAGCTCGTGGATATCGATTCCCCGGTAGGACAGTACGCCCGCTTCTCCGTCGATCCAGCAAATACCGGAGTTTGCCGCGACAATTCCTTCCAGACCCTTCCCAGCAACAGCAGTCGACATAGCCTTCGGATTTCCCCCTTGCAATGGTTTCCTAAAGAGCGGCCGTAGATGTCCTGATCATCCACCCCATCGACCAAGACCTGTCGATGGGGGCCCCGGCTCCAGAGGATGGGCCCGGCAGCAAAAAGTGCGGTAAAGATGTTTATAACGGAACCATTAGACGGTTGTCACGGTGGGCGGGACGGGGAGTGAGCAATTGCAGACATCCAGACCAGCCCCCAGGGGGCGAAAATGGGGCTGGAATGGACAGGATTTCCTGCACATCCCGGTTTTCTTCGATATTCTGTAGATTCCCCTGGAAGCGCGAGGAGCTAAACCTCCCCGGCTCGATCAGCGGAGTTCGAACTTCGCGAAAACATGGGAAGCTCCTGGAAGTGAAGGAGAATTTCTTCCGAATCAGGCGTCTAATCGGATGAGATGACGCCATCCAACCCAAGGCGGTTCCAGGCACGTGCCGCCCCAATGAAGAAAGGTGCAACATGAGTGAAATCGACGAAGCCCCCAGAAGCTACTCCGGCGCATTGCTCGGAGTTCTAGCCGTGGCCCTTGTGGCTGCGCTCGGCGGCCTGATCTGGAGCTACACGCTCAGTGGCAAGCTGAGCAGTCAGCAAACGGAATTGGCCGATGCAAAACAGGAGAACGTGAAGCTGGCCGCGGAACTGCGCGAGACCGACGCCCGCCTGGAGGTAGCCACCGACGAGCTGAGCAAATCGCTGGGACTGACGCGGAAGGAGCTGGACGCGCGCGCCCAGGAGATCGTCGTCCGCGAGCAGGCCGATGCCGCCCGGCTTGAGACCGCCCAGAAGCAGACCGCGCAGCAGGTTAACGCCGTTGCCACCGATGTATCCAGCGTGAAGACCGACGTGGGCGGAGTGAAGACCGACGTGGCCAAGACGCAAACCGACCTGGCCACCACGATCAGCCAGTTGCAGTCCATCAAGGGAGACCTGAGCAGTACCAACAGCATTATCGCCCGCAATCATGACGAGCTGGTCCTGCTGGAGCACAAGGGCGATCGCAACTACTACGAGTTCACCCTGACCAAGGGCCAGAAGAAGCCCGTGGGCACTGTCAGCCTGGAGTTGAAAAAGACCGATCCGAAGAGGAGCAAGTTCACCCTGGACATCTATGCCGACGACAAGACCTACGACAAGAAGGATAGGAATGTGAACGAGCCGCTGCAGTTCTACAGTGGCAAGGACCCGGCGCTCTTTGAGATCGTGGTGAATTCCATCAGCGCGAAGAACCAGATCTCGGGCTATCTGACCACGCCCAAGACGGCGCCCGTTCCACCTACTGCGCAATAACCGCTACTGCTCGATGACCGCGGCGGTGGGCCTGAGCACCAGGATGGGCTGGTAGCGGAAGGTGAAGCTGAAGTTCAGGTTCTTGCGCGCGTCCCACTGCTGTTTGGTCATCCGAAACGATGATACGAAGGTTCCATCCACTGACTGCCTGGCGTCGAGGGTCAAATTGAGCGGCAGCGCCGGGCCGTGCGGTACCGGAATCCCCGGGTAAGCCAGAAACACCCGGTCGTAATCGGATTGAGAGGCTGCATAGCTGGAATGGATGCCGTCGTCCAGCGTGGCATTGGTCAGAATGTCGAGCAGGAAGAGCGGCTGCTTGCTCTGGTTGTGCAGCCGTACCTCAGTAAATACCAGCACCTGGTCGAAGCTCTCTTTGGCCATGGCGGCGCCGTTGGCGTCCAGCCCCGAGGTTTCAGTGTGCTGCGGATGAGCCCACACCGCGATAATGTCTCCGGTTACCACGGGCGGCTTTTGGCCGGCGATCATATAGATCGCAATGGCGATACTCACCAGTACGGTCGCCACCACGGTGGTCCAGACCAGGTGGCTGCTCCCCTTGGTAAGTTCTTCGCCCAGGGCGGAATCGTCGGTTGCTTCCGAAGTGTCCTGATGCAGCAGGCTCATACCGCAATTATCTTAGCCCCAGAAGAGCAATGCAGGCCACGAATTCCTCTAAGTCCCTGGGGTTTTGTACCTGGATTTGCACTGGAAGCAGTGCATTCTTGATCCCGGTCATGGCCGCAGCCTCAGCGCGGCCAGCAAATCATCAGCCTCCAGCGTGTTCAGCACATCGCCAGGCCCCAGCCATGCGCGTCGCAGTTGGCGGATACCGTAGTCCATCTTTCCCAGGTTGCGGCGGTCGTGAGAATCCGAGTTGATGACGATCCGGCAGCCCAGTTCCTTGGCCAGGCGCAGGTCGCGGTCGTTCAGGTCAAGCCGTTCGGGAGCGGCGTTGTGCTCCACGGCTACGCCCAGCTCGGCGGCCCGGCGCAGCACCGCGCCGATATCGATGGCAAAAGGCTCGCGGCGCAGCAGCAGACGCCCGGTGGGATGGCCCAGAATGCGCACGTTCGGGTTCTCGATGGCCCGCAGCACCCGCGCCGTCATCTCCTCGCGGCTTTGCTCAAAACGCGTATGCACGCTGGCGATGACCACCTCCATCTGCGCCAGCACTTCGTCGGCCAGATCGAGCGCGCCGTCGGCCAGAATATCCACCTCGATGCCGGTGAACACACGGATGCGGCCTTCCATGCGGCGGTCCACTTCACGGATGTTCTTGATGTGTTCGAGCGCCCGTTTCTCGTCCAGGCCGCCGGTCATGGCCAGAATCTTGGAGTGGTCGGTGATGGCGATGTACCGGTAGCCGGCAGCCAGCGCGGCCTCGGCCATTTCCAGGATTGTATTGCGGCCGTCGCTGGCCGTGGTGTGCATGTGCAGGTCGCCCTTGAGGTCGTCGCGCCCGATAAGCCGGGGCAGCGCGTGGCGGGCAGCAGCCTCGATCTCGCCCAGGTTCTCGCGCATCTCGGGCGGAATCCAGTCCATGCCCAGCGCGGCGTAGATCTCCTCCTCGGTAGCCGCGGCAACCGTCGATTCGTCGTCGAGGCGCGCCAGTGCCCACTCGCTGAGCGTGTAGCCCATCTTCAGAGCCCGCTGGCGCAGCGAAACATTGTGCGCCTTGGAGCCGGTAAAGTATTGCAGCGCCGCGCCATAGCTGTTGGTCGGCAGCAGGCGCACGTCCACCTGCAAGCCCTGGCTCACGTGGAAGCTGATCTTGTTCTCGCCCTCGGCAATCATGTCGTGAATGCCGGGATAAGCGGCCACATATTCCACTGCGGCTGCAGTATGCTCCGGCGCGCAGGCCGGGCCGGTGGCCAGCAGATCCAGATCACCCACGGTCTCCCGGCCACGGCGCAGGGAGCCGGCCGGCGTAGCTCTCTCAATTCCGGGAAAGGCCAGCAGATAAGCGGCAATCTGCCGGGCTTCCTCCTCGGCCACGTCGATGCGGAAGCGGCCGGCGCTGCGGCGATAGTCGTCGATGCCCTTGCGCAGCTTTTCAATCTGTTTGGCGCCCATGCGCGGCAGGCCGGCCAGACGGCCCGCTTCGATGGCCTCGGCGAGCATGTCGATGCCGCCGATCTTGGCCGCGTCCCACAGCAGGGCTACCGTCTTGGGCCCCATGCCGGGCAGCTTCAGCAGTTCCAGAAGCCCCGCTCCGTACCTGGCCAGCAGTTCATTGCGCAGCGGCAGCGAACCGGTGGCGGCAATGGACTGCAGGTTGGCGGCCATCCCCTTGCCGATGCCGGGAATCTCCAGCAGGCGGGCGGTGTCGCCGGCGGCAGCCGTCAGGTCCACCGTGGTTTGCGCGGCGGCCTCGGCGGCGCGGCGATAGCTGCGAATGCGAAAGCTGTCGCCTCCGTCAATCTCCAGCAGATCGGCGGTCTCCTCGAGCAGCCGGGCCATGGTGGCGTTGTCCATCGCGTGAGTCTCCGCGAACAGTATCACGCAAAACCGGGGTAAGCCGCCCTATCGGGCAAAAATCGCCGGGGACTCCGGCGGAGAGCAGAGATCAGAGGTCAGATGTCACCCCATCCATCAAGAAACGGACAGGTCTTCGTCCATGGGGGTGGAGGTCCCGCTCCTGGGATCTGGAATGTCAGGCCGTTGGCTCGATTTCCGCCTTTTTTGCAGCCTGGGAAGCCGCTTGGGAATGGGGAGAGATGGCAAACCCGGGCCAATCCGTACTGGAACGCGCGCTCGCCTGAAGAGATAGCCGGCTCTACTGGATTCCAACAGGGGACCTGAATCCCGGGTGTGACGAATCTATGAGCTGTGGGCACAGCTCAACTGCACCGCCTGGTGGCGGCTTTGGTGGAACGCCCGGCCGTACGCGCTGAACTAGGCTGCGCTATGGGCGCTGTCCCTGAAGCGAATTACTGCATCCGCCTGGGGACCTTTCTGCCCCTCGACGATGTCGAACTCGACCTCATCGCCTTCTTTGAGCGTTTTGTACCCGTCCAGTTGAATCGCTGAATAGTGGACGAATACATCCGGCCCGTCTTCGCGTCCGATGAATCCATAGCCCTTGGCGTTGTTAAACCACTTGACCTTTCCTTTGTACTGAGCCACAGGCTCCTGCCTTCCTTGGGTCGTGCGGGGAATCCGGGTGAGACAGGGGAATCCTCACACCGATACAGATTAAGACGAGAAAAGCCGAAGAAAGGTTGATTGGCCGGGCAGCAAAGCTGTTCATAAAGTGAGACGGGCCGGGCTCGCCTGGCCGGCCTGCGGGCAGAAACCCCTATGCGAGAACGAGATGCGGCTACTTCTTCCGCTTCCGCTCCATAAGCCGCGCGTACAGGAGCACGCTGGTGAGTGTCTTGCCGTCCAGAATTGCGCCCTTGTCGATCATTTTCAGGACGTCGGAGAGCCTGACCAGGCGAAAGTCGATCCTCTCGTCCTCCTCCGGCCGCGCGTCCCCGGCCACCAGGCCCTCGGCCAGAAAGACCTTCATTGACTCGCCCAGAAATCCGGGGCTGGCATAGTACTCCGCCAGCGGCTTCCATTTTTTGGCGCTGTAACCGGTCTCCTCGGCCAGTTCGCGCTTGGCTCCGGCCAGGGCGTCTTCGCCGGGGTCCAGCTTGCCGGCCGGCAGTTCCCATAAAAACTGGTTGGCGGCATGACGATACTGGCGCTCGATCACGATCCAGGGATTCTTTCTGCTCTTCGAGTTGTCCATGGCCATGATGACCACGCTGCCGTTGTGGCGGATGACGTCGCGCTCGGTCACGTGACCGCCCGGCTCGATCAGCTTGTCGTGGAGCACGCGGAACAGCGGTCCCTGATAAACAACCTTGGAGCTGAGCAGTTTGGCCCTCTCAACCGTTGCCTCGGAGCGGAACGCCTTTGCGCCTTTCTTCCTTTTTCCAGCCTTCCCGGTCTTTCCAGCCTTCTTCGCCTTCAGGGTCTTCGCCGCCTTTGGCTCCGCGGAGGCCTTGCCGGATTTGCCGGCCTTCGCCTTTTTGGGCTCTCCGGCCTTTGCTTTTTCAGATTCCGCAACCTTCGCATCGGCGGCGGCCGTGGCTTTCAGCTTCTCTTTTTTGGGCATTTCGACCTCTCTCTTGAACGCGCTCAAGTCAGTGCGACCTCAGGCTACAGCGGAACCAGAGTCGATGTATCCCGGAACCACGGAATTCAAGTCGACGCGACCATCAGGGAGCGGCGAACTTGCGCAAAACCCAACAGGGTACAGTTACTCTGGTTTCGCTCTAGATTCAAGTCGAGTATACGCACACCGCCGCCGTTCAGGCCGCACTTCTGCATCAATCCCGCTCGCCGTGGCATCCTTAATTGAGCCGAACTCCTTATCCGCGCCCGTACACAGGCTTGCTCCCGAGGCAAACGTACAGGAAGCGAACCAAATTTACTGAACCGCTGGAAGTGAACGAGTTGCCTACCGCAGACTGTTATCCGATGACCGTGATGCCCGGACTGAGCCGGGTGTTTCTGGACTACTGCTCCGGGGCGCTCCGCGCCTTTCTCCCTTTGGATGTGAGCAAGTGGGAGCGGCCGCCCCTCCCATCGCACTGGCCTGAGCTGGTTCGGCTGCTGGCCGCGCAAAATCCCTCTGCTTCCGCCGCGGCGCCGCCTGCGGCCCTCGCCCAGGGTGCGGGAACCGTAGTGACCGGGCAGCAAGTCGGCCTGTTCGGGGGACCGCTGTTTACTCCGTTCAAGGCGGCGACCGCCGTAGCCCGCGCGCGCCAGGCAACTGCGGCAGGCCATCCCCACGCCGCCATCTTCTGGCTGGCCGCCGAAGACCACGACTTCGCCGAGATCGATCACGTCAGCTTTCCGGCCGGCCGGGAGCTCGAAAAGCTGCAATATGCGCTCCCTTCTGAGCCTGCTGCCGCGCGGCCTGTCGGCGGCTTGACGTTTGACGAGCGAATCACGCCGCTGGTCGATCGCGCGCTGGAGCTGCTCGGCCCCTCCGATGCCGCGGAGGCTCTGTCCGCTGCCTACAAGCCCGGCCGCACCTTCGCTCAGGCCTTCGCCGATTTCTACTCGAAGATCTTTGCCGCGCAGGGACTGCTGATTCTGGATGCCGGCGGGCGGGAGTTTCACCGCCTGGGCGCGCCGGTGTTGCGCGCAGCCATTGAACGCGCCGACGAGCTGCACTCGGCGCTCCTGGACCGCAACCGCCAGCTTGAAGCCGCCGGCTATCACGCCCAGGTGGCTGTTACGCCGCAGTCCAGCCTGCTGTTTCTCATTGACCAGCAATCCGGCGCACGCCTGGCGCTCAAGCGAACCACTCCCGCCGAGCAGGAGCCGCATGGCCTTTGGCAGGCCGGCCGGCAGAGCTACTCCACCGCCGATCTGGTCGGCATTCTCGACGCGGAACCGGAGCGCATCTCGCCTTCGGCGCTGCTGCGGCCCGTCTTTCAGGACTTTCTGCTGTCCACGTCGCTGGTTATCGGCGGCCCGGCGGAGATTGCCTACTTTGCCCAGTCCGCAGTGCTCTATGAGCGCATTCTGGGCCGGCAGACGCCGGCCGCGCCGCGTTTTTTCGGAACCTTGATTGAACCCGCCATCGCCGAGCTGCTCGCCAAGTACGAGCTCACTCTCGAACGCGTGTTTGCGGAGAATCTCTCGTCGCTGGCGCAGTTGCTCGCCGCGCGGCGAATGCCCATCGAGGGCAAGCAAAAGCTGGCCGCCGCCGGAACCGCGCTGGATGCCGAGCTGACGGCGCTTCTGGACTGGATGGCCTTGCTCGATGAGGGACTGGGCAAGTCGGCCGAGACTGCGGCCAGCAAGATGCGCTACCAGATGAATCGCCTGCGCACCCTGGCCGCCAACTTCCAGTTGCAGCGCGAAGCCTCGCTCAGCCGCCACGCCGAGGCCATCTGCCAGGCGCTCTATCCCGGCGGCGTCCTCCAGGAGCGGGTCCACGGCGCGGCCTACTACTTTGCCCGCTACGGCCTCGAGCTGGCTGAGACCCTGAGCGCGCAAGCTGAAAATCCCTGCCCGGGCCACACGGCGCTGTGGCTTTAAAAGGGCTCAGAGATCAGGGGTCCTGCTTCCCACTTCAGCCATGAGTTGATGCCGGAACTGGGCCCTGTTCATTTTCCGGCGAGGGTTCCCCACGATCCTGTCAATCTCTCTGACCCCTGACCTCTGATCTCTGACGGTATAATCCTGGCGGAAGACGAGGTTCCCATGAGACAGCTATTTGCACTCCTGGCTGCCGGCCTGCTGGCCTGCTCAACCGCTTACGCGCAAACCACAACCTGCGCCACGGCCGGCAACGACAATGGCTTTCTGAACATTCAGACCATCCGCCTCTGGCCCGGCGACGCGCCCCAGGCCACGGGGTCCACCTGCGACGACATTCCCACCCTGACCATCCTGGGGCCGCGCACCGGTACCGCCAACGGCTCCGCGGTGATCGTGCTGCCGGGTGGAGCTTATGCCCATCTGGCGAGCGACCTGGAGGGTCGCGAGGTGGCCGACTGGTTCGCTGCCCGCGGTTTCCGCGCCTTCATCCTCAGCTACCGGCTCTCCTCGCACGGCTACCTACTCCCGGTGCCCCTGCTCGACGCCCGCCGCGCCGTGCAACTGGTGCGTGCGCGGGCCAGGGATTACCAGATCGATCCCAATCGCATCGTGATGATCGGCTTCTCGGCCGGCGGCCACCTGGCTGCCCTCGCCGCAACCCAGTTCGTCCCCGGCAATCCGGACGCCGACGATCCAATCGAACGCGCCTCCAGCCGCCCCGACTCCCTGGTGCTGGGCTACGCGTGGCTGGGCGCCATCTCGTCAGATACCTCGCACCTGAGCTATTGCAAGCTCTTCAATGTAATGGACAAGTGCGAGGCGCTCCGCACTGCCTACACGCCGGATCTGTTCGTCACCAAGGACACGCCGCCCACCTTCATGTATCACACCTTCACCGACAACACGGTTCCCGTGGAGCAGGCACTCAGTTTCTATCAGGCACTGGTCAAGGCGGGGGTCACGTCGGAAATGCACATCTTCGCCAACGGCCCCCACGGCACCGGCCTGGGCAAGGGCGATGCGGCTCTGGACCAGTGGCCCGGCCTGTTGGAGAATTGGCTCCGCGCGCAAGGCCTGCTGACGGCGGACAAAATCGCGGTGGGGGCAAAACCGTAAAACCAGCTTCTAGCTCTTAGCTTTTAGCTTTTAGCTTTCAGCTTTCAGCTTTTCAGAGGTAGATCGAACAGAAGGATGCGAGCGAGGGCTTTCGTGTGCATTGGGATTAATGCCGGTTCCGGGGAAGAAGAACTGAGAGCTGAAAGCTGAGAGCTAAAAGCTGCCCCTAAAACTAAGAGGCGGGCACCCGGCATCGGGAGTGGAAGGACTTCCCGAAACCGGCTGCCCGCTGGACCCTGGTCCGGGTCTAGGTGGTATGTTTAGTTTAGGCTTGTTCTCAGCGAAAGCAAGTCCTATTTTGAACAAAATTCCCATTCCGTGACCGCAATCACATGACCCCGCCCAATCTGCCCTAACCACGTTGACTTGGGGGCCTGCCCCTGATACAAAAGTTGTGTTCTACCCTTTAAAATCTCATCTGACGGTCGCAGCGAACCCTCACCACCATGCAATTGATCGTCCAACAACTCGGAGCCATGTTCGTCGGCGCCATACCCACCACCCTGCTGTTCATCGTGCTGGTTGTGGCCTACCAGTTTCTGGTGCAGGGACCGCTAACGGCCACGCTGAAACAGCGCCGCGCCCTGACCGAAGGCGCCATGGAAGACGCGCAGAAGGCGATTGCGCAAGCCGAGGCCCGGACGGCGGAGTATGCCGCCAGGCTGCGCCAGGCGCGCGCCGAGGTCTACAAGGTTCGCGAGCAGCGCGTGAAGCAGTGGAACGCGGAGCGCGACGCTGCCCTTGACGCCGCCCGCAAGGCTGCCGGAGTGAAGCTGGGCCAGGCCAGGGCCGAGCTAGAGACCGAGGCTGCGGCAGCAAGGCAGACCATCCTGGGCACAGCCGGCGAGTTGGCCGGCCAGGTCGTCCGCGCCGTGCTGCCCATGGCCGCCGGGGGTTCACGTTGAAGAATTGCTTTCCGCATCCGCGTTTCTCCCCACCTGTTTTTGGATTCCTGTTTTTCGCGGTGCTGACTACCGGGGTTCTGATTGTCGCAGCGCCCCTCCGCCTGGCTGCGCAGCCATCGGCGTCCGCCCCCGGGTCCTCTGCCGCGGCGCCCGGTTCGGCCGCGTCCGACGCTCCCAAGACCCAGGAAGAGCAGAACAACGTCTTCCGGCTCGAGGGCCCGATCGTGAAGTGGACGGCCAGAACTCTCAACATCAAAGCCGAGACTGCGGCCGACATCTTCGAATTCATCAACTTCGCCGCGATCGTCCTGCTGGTCGGCATTCCGATCGCTAAGGTCCTGCCCAAGATCTTTCACAAACGCTCGAAGACCCTGGGTTACAACCTCAAGACGGCTCGCGAGGCTACCGCGGACGCCAATGCCCGGCTGAGCGCGGTGGAGGCAAAGCTGGCGGGGATCGACGACGAGATCAAGAAGTTTCGCGCCGAGGTGGAGCAGGAAAGCCTGGAGGACGAAGCCCGCATCAAGGCTGCTCTCGCCGAGGAGAGCGCCCGCATCGTCCAGGCCGCCGAGCAGGAGCTCAGCGTGGCCGCCGCACAGGCCCGGCGCGGCTTGCGCCACTTCGCCGCCGACCTGGCCATCGAGCAGGCCGCAAAGCAGATGGTCCTCACCCCGGAGACCGATCGCGCCCTGATCGCCGAATTCATTGGCCAGGTTTCGAGCGATGAGTCCGGCAACGGCGCGAATAAGGGAGGACAGAACTAGATGGCCGCCTTCGTTGCCCGCTACGCCAGCGCCTTTGCCGATGTGGTTACTGCCGCCAGGCTGGATACAACCGCGATCGACCGGCAGTTCAGCGACTTTCTGGCCACCTGGGACGGAAGCCCCGAGCTCCGCGAATTTTTTGAGAACCCGGCCATTCCCGCCGTCGATAAGGTGGGAATTCTGGACAAGCTGGATGCGAAACTGAAGCTCCAGAAGGAACTGCGCAACCTGATCGCGGTGCTCATCTCGAATGATCGCATCGGCCAGGTGCGCGAAGTGGCCCAGGCCTGGCGCAGCCTGTTGCAGGAACAGTTGGGAATTCGCCCGGCGGAGATTGTAACCGCACGCAAACTCGACAAAAAGGAACGCGACGCGCTGGTGGCCGAGATCGCCAGACTGGCCGGCTCTCAAATTGACGCCAGCTTCAAGCTCGACAAGACGATCCTCGGCGGCACGGTGGTGCGCATTGGCTCCACGGTGTACGACGGCTCAGTGCGCGGACGGCTGGAACGGCTGAAGGAAGCGTTGATTGCCGGCTGAAGCCGGCAGAGATCAGGGGTCAGAGATCAGAAATCAGGGACTGGCGATCGACATGCTGTAAACGGTCTTCAGTTGTCATGTTTCAGAGATATTGAATTGCAATCGGAGAGGAGAAAGGACGTTGGCGGTCGGAGATCGTTGGTTCGCTATTGGACCACGCGTAACTGATCTCTGATCTCTGATCTCTGATCTCTGAAGAGACAGGAAGAGCAACAATGGCTCAAATCAAGGCAGACGAGATTACGCAAATTCTTCGCGAGCAGATCGCGAACTACGACTCGAAGGTCCAGGTCGACGAGGTTGGGACCATTACATCGCTTGGCGACGGCATTGCCCGCCTGCACGGGCTTGACAAGGTGATGGCCGGCGAGCTGCTCAGCTTTCCGCACGGCATCGCCGGGCTGGCCCTGAGCCTCGAGGAAGATTCCGTAGGCGCGGTGATTCTGGGCGAGTACACCGAACTCAGCGAGGGCAACGAAGTGAAGCGCACCGGCAAGATTCTCTCCGTGCCGGTGGGCGAGGCCATGATCGGCCGCGTGGTCAACGCGCTGGGCGTGCCCATCGACGACAAGGGTCCGGTCGCGACCACCAGCTTTTTGCCCGTCGAGCGCCTGGCCCCCGGAATCATCGACCGCCAGCCGGTGCGCGAGCCCATGGCCACCGGTCTCAAGGCCATCGACGCCATGATTCCCATTGGCCGCGGCCAGCGCGAACTCATCATCGGCGACCGCCAGACCGGCAAAACCGCCGTGCTGCTTGACACCATCATCAACAACGCCAAAAACGACCTCATCTGCATCTACTGCGCCATCGGCCAGAAGCGTTCGTCGATCGCCCAGGTGGTGCAAACCCTCTCTGAAGCCGGCGCCATGGGACACACCATCATCGTGGCTGCCTCGGCCTCCGAGCCCGCGCCCATGCTCTACCTGGCTCCCTATGCGGCCTGCGCCATCGGCGAATACTTCCGCGATAACGGCCGCCATGCCCTGGTAATGTACGACGATCTCTCCAAGCACGCCATGGCCTACCGCGAGATTTCGCTGTTGCTGCGCCGTCCGCCGGGCCGCGAAGCCTATCCAGGCGACGTCTTCTATCTCCACTCCCGCCTGCTCGAGCGCTCGGCCAAGCTCAGCAACAAACGGGGCGGCGGATCGCTCACCGCGCTGCCGGTCATCGAGACCCAGGCCGGCGACGTATCGGCCTACATTCCCACCAACGTCATCTCCATCACCGACGGCCAGATCTTTCTTGAAACCGATCTGTTCAACTCCGGCGTGCGCCCGGCCGTCAACGTGGGACTTTCGGTTTCGCGCGTGGGATTTTCGGCGGCCATCAAGGCCACCAAGCAGGTGGGCGCGACCCTCAAGCTCGATCTGGCCCAGTACCGCGAGCTGGCCGCATTCTCCCAGTTTGGCTCCGATCTTGACCCGCTCACCCAGAAGCAGCTCAACCGCGGCCAGCGCCTGACCGAACTGCTCAAGCAGCCGCAGTTCCACCCGCTCACCTGGCAGCAGCAGGTGGTGGCGCTGTTTGCCGGCACGCAGGGTTATCTGGACGATCTCAAGGTAACGGACATTCGCGCCTTCGAGGACGGATTGTACAAGTATTTTGACAGTGCGCAGACCGCGCTCATCGAAGACCTGACCAAAAAGAAGTCTCTCGACGACGACCTGCGCGCCCGCCTGCACGCGGCGCTCAAGGAGTACTCGGCAAACTTCAAGGTGGAATTGGAAACAGCAACGGCGTAAAGGCAGCTTCTAGCCTCTAGCCAAAAGCTGAAAGCCTGAAACGAAGAGCTGGAAGCTGGAAGCTCGGTAACGGAAAGCATTATGGCAAATGTCTTGGACTTACGGCGGCGCATTCGCAGCGTGAAAAACACGCGGCAGATCACCAAGGCCATGAAGATGGTCTCTGCGGCCAAGCTGCGGCGCGCGCAGGAGCGGGCGCTGGCGGCCCGGCCCTACGCCAAAATGATCACCAGCGTGCTGGCATCGCTCACCGGCCGCATCGATATCTTCGACGAAGAGACCGGCAACCTGCGCCATCCCCTGTTCATCACCCGCCCTGAGAAGCAGGTGCTGATCATTATCGTCAGCGGCGACAAGGGCTTCGCCGGCGCATTCAACGCCAACATCCTCAAGACCGCCTTTCAGTTCATCGCCGGCAACCCGGACAAGCAAATCGACGTTGAGGCCGTGGGCCGCAAGGGCCGCGATATGATGCGGCGCCGCTATCCCACGGCGATTTATACGGATCAAACCGACGACCAGGGTGTGACGCGCAAGGTGCGCGAGCGCAAGGCGCCGGTCGAGATCACGGGCGACCATCCGGGCATGCTGCTGAAGCTGGAAGAGAGCCGCGTCTACGAGCTGGCCGAGAACATCATCGCCCGCTACGTGCGCGAAGAGATCGACGCCGCCTACATCGTCTACAACGAGTTCAAATCGGTGATTGCGCAGCGCCTGGTGGTCGAGCGCCTGTTGCCGCTGATGAAGATCGGAATTCCGCAGATTACCGGCGCGGTCGAGCCCACCCTGGAAGAGCGCGAGCGCGCAGCCGAGGCCGCTCTCTCGGCGGGCATCGAGATCGAAGCCGTCGATACGGCCGAGGCCGACGAGGAAGCGCGCAAGTTCGGCACCTCCCAGGTGGACTACATCTACGAGCAGCCGGCCGAGGAACTGTTCAGCGGGCTGATTCCGCAATATGTTTTTTCCGTGCTCTATCACGCCATGACGGAGTCGGTTGCCGCCGAACACGCGGCCCGCATGACGGCGATGGATTCGGCAACCAACAACGCCTCGGATATGATCGACTCGCTCACGCTGCACATGAATCGCGTGCGCCAGGCGGCCATCACCAAGGAGATCATCGAGATTGTTTCCGGCGCAGCGGCGCTGTGAAAAACAGCTTCTAGCTGCTAGCTATTAGCCTCTAGCTTTCCGGATCGGATCGCTCGCCGGAAGAGAAGACAGAGGTTGGATTGCGAAGGGACTAGCTAGGAGCTAGAAGCTAAAAGCTAGCAGCTTGCAAAGAAGGCAAAGAACAATGGCAGAGAACATCGGCAAGGTAATTCAGGTCTCCGGTCCCGCCGTAGACGTGCAGTTTGAAGAAGCGACGATGCCGCCCATCTATCAGGCGCTGCGCGTCACCAGCGAGGGCTTCACCGTGCCCACGCCCATCTCGGTAATTCTCGAAGTCCAGCAGCACCTGGGCGAGGGGCGCGTCAGAACCGTGGCCATGGAAGCCACCGACGGCATGGTCCGCGGCATGAAGGCCATCGACCTCGGCGGCCCCATCAGCATGCCGGTGGGCAAGGAGACGCTGGGCCGCGTCATCAACGTCATCGGCAATCCGGTCGACGAACTGGGCCCCATCGGCGAGAAGATGCGCATGCCCATTCACCGGCCCGCGCCGCTCTTTGACGAGCAGTCTACCCACGAGGAGATGTTTGAGACCGGCATCAAGGTCATCGACCTCATCCAGCCGTTTTTGAAGGGCGGAAAGATCGGGCTCTTCGGCGGCGCCGGCGTGGGCAAGACCGTCGTGATTATGGAGCTCATCAACAACGTGGCCAAGAACCACGGCGGCTACTCGGTCTTTGGCGGCGTGGGTGAACGTACCCGCGAGGGCAACGACCTGTGGCTGGAGATGACCGAGTCCGGCGTGATCAAGCCCGGCGACTGGGCCAACTCGAAGTGCGCGCTGGTCTACGGCCAGATGACCGAGCCGCCCGGAGCGCGCCTGCGCGTGGCCTTGAGCGCGCTCACAGTGGCAGAATATTTCCGCGACGTCGAAGGCTCCGACACGCTGCTCTTCATCGACAACATCTTCCGCTTTACGCAGGCCGGTTCCGAAGTTTCCACGCTGCTGGGCCGCATGCCCTCGGCCGTGGGCTACCAGCCCAACCTGGCCACCGAGATGGGCGAGTTGCAGGAGCGCATCACCTCCACCAGCAAGGGGTCTGTAACTTCGGTGCAGGCCGTCTACGTGCCCGCTGACGATTTGACCGATCCCGCTCCGGCCACCACCTTCGCTCACCTCGACGCGACCACCGTGCTCAGCCGTCCGCTTTCCGAACTCGGCATCTATCCGGCCGTCGATCCGCTGGCTTCCACTTCGCGCATTCTTTCCGCGCGCATCGTCGGCCAGGACCATTACGATGTGGCCCAGGGCGTCAAGCGCATCCTGCAACGCTACAAGGACCTGCAGGACATCATCGCCATCCTGGGTATCGACGAGCTTTCTGAGGAAGACAAGCTCACCGTGGCCCGCGCGCGCAAGGTGCAGAAGTTCCTCTCCCAGCCTTTCCACGTGGCCGAGCAGTTCACCGGCATCCCCGGCGCTTACGTCAAGGTTGCCGACACGGTGCGCAGCTTCAAGGAGATCATCGCCGGCAAGTACGACGACATCCCCGAGCAGGCCTTCTACATGAAAGGCGCCATCGAGGAAGTGCTGGAAACCGCCGAGAAGCTGAAGGCGACGGTGTAAAGACAGCTTTTAGCTTTTAGCCTTTAGCTTTTATTAGCTAGGAGCTGGAAGCTGGTAGCTGGAAGTTAAAGGCATTTATGGCAGACGAAACAAATCAAATTCGCGTCCGGCTCGTCACTCCCGAGCGCACCCTCTTCGAACATGCGGCGACTGCGGTCGAGCTGCCCGCGAAGAACGGCTACTTCGAGGTGCTCTACGGGCACGCGCCGCTGGTGGCCGAGCTCGGCGCGGGCGACGTGATCGTGCACGGCGGTCCAGGGAGCGAATCTGACGGGGATGCAGGCGGCACGGCGGGCGAATCCCGCTACAACGTCAGTTGGGGCTTTGTCGAAGTGCTTCCCGACCGCGTCACCATCCTGGCCTCCGACGCCCTCAAGCCCGAAGAGATTGACGTGCCCCGCGCCGAGCAGCAACTGGACCGCGGCCAGAAGATGTGGAAGGAAGCCGGCGAAAGCGAAGACGCCTACACCGAAGCCCTCCGCGTAATCTCCGAAGCCGAAGCCAAGATCGCCTCCGCGGCGGAAAAGCACTGAGGCTCTTCACCGCTCTATTGCTTCAATGGCCTCAGCTCTCACCAATGTTTGCGTTCCGACAGAACATCCAGCTCGGAGCCGGCGAGCAGAAATGCGCCCACTCCAAAGTCATAGCTTGAGCCCGGCTGGTATTCCGCCGGCGCTTCGCCAATGGGCTGAATCGAGCCCAGGCGGCCATCCTTGTAAACGTGGGTCAGCATTCCGCTCCAGGCCCGCTCCACTACCGGCAGATAAGTTTCCGCATCCAGCATGCGATGGTCGATGCCCCACGCGATGGCGTAAGTGAAGAACGCCGAACCCGATATCTCGGGAAGCGGATAACTCGCGGCGTCGAGCAGGCCCGGACGCCACAAGCCATCGCTTCCCTGCACCGCCGCCACCGCCTTCGCCATCTGCCGCAACAATTCAATGTAGTGCGGGCGCAGGGGATCGTCGGAAGGCAAGGTTGCGAGAACGCGAACCAGCCCCGCCATCACCCAGCCGTTTCCGCGCGACCAGAAAATCTTCTCGCCGTTCTTCTCCCGCTTGTTGCGGTAACTCACGTCGCGCGAGAAAAGATGCTTCTGCTGGTCGTAGAGCAGCTTTTCCGTCTTGCCCCACTCGCGATCCACATACTCGTCATAGGTGGGATCGCTGGTCACATCCGACAATGCGGCTCCGGCCGGCGGGGCCATGAAGAGCTCATCGCACCAGTTCCAGGCCGGCTTCTCCGGATCGTTGAGCAAGGCCACGGCGTCGTCAAACTGCCTGCGTAACGGCGCCAGTTGCTCCTCTTTGTGCGAAGACCGATAGACCTCAAGGAAGGCCTGCGCAATGGCGAAATCGAAGGCCGGATACGGCGTGCGCTCCAGCTTCCAGCCGAAGCGGTCTCCCACCGACGCGACGTACTGGCTGTAGCGCGGATCGTGCAGCGTGCGGGACGCCGCCATGAATCCAATATCGAGTGTGCCGAAGTCCCACGCGCGGCTCGGCGACTGCGCCTGCACGCGCGCGAGTTCCCAGTCGGCGACCTTGCGCATGGCGGCTCGAATCGGCTTCGCGTGCAGAGCCGGAGAAAGATCGGTGGCCAACGGCCCTGGATCGCTGGGCTCATCTCCCGGCGAAGGCGCCGGCTCGCTGTTCGTTGTCTGCTGCGCAAAACAATTGCCGTTCGGAATTCCCAAGAGCACGGCGATCAAAACTCCCAGGAGCACCGGGGTCGAGCCGGCGGCCAGCAGCGTCTTCGACACCCAACGCATTCTCATCTCCCTTGGCTTCGTCCCCTGGTTCTTGTCCCCTGATTATCGTCCCTGGTTACGCCGCTATTCGCGCCCGCCGTCTGATCGCCGCGCGTAACAACACTTCACTCATCATACGATCTCGATCTTCCACTTGCCGTTTGTGCATCAACCTCGATAAAGTGACAGCCACAGGGCATTTCCCGAACCAGTAGTCCGGTGGAGTGCCGCGCATCGCGCAGGTACCTCTTCCCTAAAGGATTTTGCATGTCTTCCTTGCCTGTTAACGTCGCCGCCAACCAGGACATCGACTCCACTCTGCGCGAAGACCGCGTCTTTCCGCCGCCGCCCGAGTTCAGCGCCAAGGCCCACATCCAGAGCCTGGAGCAGTACGAGCGCCTCTACAAAGCAATCCATCCAGGACCCCGAAAGATTCTGGGCCGGCGTGGCCGGGGATCTGCATTGGTTCAAGCCCTGGGACAAGGTGCTGGAGTGGGATCTGCCCTGGGCCAAGTGGTTTGTAGGCGGCAAGCTCAACCTCTCTTACAACTGTGTTGACCGCCACGCCCTCGGAGCCCGCCGCGACAAGACCGCGCTCATCTGGGAGGGCGAGCCGGGCGAGATGCGCCGGCTTACCTACGCCGAGCTGCACGCCGAAGTGCAGAAGTTCGCCAACGCCCTCAAGACCCTGGGCATCAAAAAAGGCGACCGCGTGGCCGTTTACATGGGCATGACCCCGGAGCTGGCCATTGCCCTGCTCGCCTGCGCGCGCATCGGCGCCGTCCATTCGGTCATCTTCGGCGGATTCGCCGCCAACGCCATCGCCGACCGCGTCAACGATTCTGCCTGTGTCGCCATCCTCACTCAGGACTCCAGCTACCGCCGCGGCAACGAAATCCAGCTCAAGCGCACCGTGGACGAGGCCATGGCCGCCTGCCACAGCGTCAAGCACGTGGTCGTCTATCGCCGCACCGGCTCGCCGGTCAAGATGGTCGAGGGCCGCGACCATTGGTGGCACGACCTGCTGGCCGCGGCCGCCCCAGACTGCCCCGCCGAGCACGCTCGATTCCGAAGACCCGCTCTACATCCTCTACACCTCCGGCACCACCGGCAAGCCCAAGGGACTGGTCCACACCACCGGCGGCTACGCGGTGCAGACCTACCTCACCGCCAAATACGTCTTCGATCTGCGCGATGAGGACATCTACTGGTGCACGGCCGACATCGGCTGGGTCACCGGCCATTCCTATGTTGTTTATGGGCCGCTGCAGAACGGCGCCACCGTGCTCATGTACGAAGGCGCTCCCAACTGGCCCGACTTTTCCAGGTTCTGGAAGATCATCGACGACCACCGGGTGAGCATCTTCTACACCGCTCCCACGGCCATTCGCGCCTTCATCAAGTGGGGCGACCAGCACGTGGAAAAGCACAAGCTGGATTCGCTGCGCCTGCTGGGGACGGTTGGCGAGCCCATCAACCCCGAAGCCTGGATGTGGTACCGCGAAAAGATCGGCCACAATCGCTGCCCCATCGTCGATACCTGGTGGCAGACCGAGACCGGCGCCATCCTCATTGCGCCCATTCCCGGCGCCGTGCCCACCAAGCCCGGCTCGGCCACGCGCCCCTTCTTCGGCATTCAGCCCGAAGTGGTTACGCGCGAGGGCGAACCCGTGCCCGCCGGCCACGGCGGCCTGCTGGTCATTCGCAAGCCCTGGCCCTCCATGGCCCGCACCGTCTACGGCGACCCGGAGCGCTACCGGAAGACCTACTGGAGCGACGTTCCCGGCAGTTATTTCACCGGCGACGGCGCGCGCATGGACGCCGACGGCTACTTCTGGCTTATGGGCCGCGTTGACGACGTGATCAACGTCAGCGGCCATCGCCTGGGCACCATGGAAGTCGAGTCGGCGCTGGTCGCGCATCCCAAGGTGGCCGAAGCCGCCGTCGTCGGCCGTCCCGACGAGCTCAAGGGCCAGGCCATCGCCGCCTTCGTTTCGCTCGAAAGCGGCAACCAGCCCAGCGATGAATTGAAAGACGAGCTGCGCAAGTGGGTCTCGAAGGAGATCGGCTCCCTCGCCCGCCCCGACGATATTCGATTTACCGAAGCCCTGCCCAAAACCCGCAGCGGCAAGATCATGCGCCGCCTGCTCAGAGAGTTGGCGACTCACGGCGAGATCAAGGGCGACACCACGACGCTTGAAGACTTCACCGTGATCGCCAAGCTGCGCGAGGCGGAAGAGGGCTAGCAAAGAGCGCTGTTTTTCCGTCCAGGCGTACAATCGATCATACGGAGGCCCACTTTCATGGCTGCAACCGGAACCCTGATATCCGTCCAGGAGTACCTGCGGACCGCGACTGATCCGGACTGCGAGTACGTGGGCGGCGTGTTGGAGGAGCGAGCTGTGGGTGAGTACGATCACGCAACCTGGCAGATCATCCTCGCGGGCTATTTTCTGGTCCGTGAGAAGGAATTGGGAATTCTGTCGCGCCCCGAGTTGCGAATACAAATCTCGGCAGACAATTTCCGTGTGCCCGATGTAACCCTGCTCAGCCGCAGCGCTCCACGCGAGCAGATCGTCACCCATCCGCCGCTCGCGGTCTTCGAGATCCTGTCGCCGGAAGACTCGATGACGCGCACGCTCGAAAAGCTCGCCGACTATGAGGGCATGGGCATAGGCGCTATCTGGGTAATCGAACCCAGGAAGCAGCTCTACTATCGCTATCGCAACGGGCAACTGGCTCCCGGCACGATCTTCGAACTGCCTGGCAGCGATTTCACTGTCCCGTTTGCCGAAATCGCCGCCCTGGCGGATTGACCTTGCCGCACGCAAAAAGAAGAGGCGGATGCCCGGCATCCGCCTCTTCTTTCATTCAGCACCAAAAAACCAGCGCCGCGCCACCTTAGAACCGGTAAACCACGCCGAACTCTCCCTGCGCATCCCAGGTTTTGTGAGGTGAGTAGGCAAGCAACGGCGTGTTGTTGATGAGCGAGAACGACTGGCCAATCCTGTCGCCGGAGGCGCGCAGAGCCACGTGCTGGCTCAGGTTATAGAGAATGCCGCCACCCCCGCCGCCTGCAAACGAGATGTTGGGGGTCATGTGCTCGCCGCCCGCATGTTCGCCGCCCAGCAAAGCATGTGCGAACCCGTCGAAGTTTCCGAAGATGTTGATATGAAACTCCGGGCCCAGGAACACGGCATAGACTGACGGGTCGCCGGGGTTGCCGGGGGTGCTGCTGCTGCTCGGCGGTTTGTAATAGCTCCCCAGGGCGCTCAGGCCGAAGTGCCGGCCCCAATCGCGGGTGATGCTGAACTTCCCGCCTATCAACCCGAAGCGGGACGTGTTCACCTGGTTAAGGCTGGTGTAGCTGGCGCCGGCGAACACCTCGTATTTGAATGTGGGCGCGCCCCGCTCGGCAGGGGGACGTTCGGGGGCGACCTGGCCTGCGGCCGCCAGGGGCATGAGAGCGGCCGGAATCGCGGCCAAAATGGAAAACAGGAACTTACTCTTCAACTTGAATCACTCCTCAGTACTTTTCTGTGGCATTTCCGCCGCTTCCGGGCCAAACTCGGAAGCAGGCGCCGTGGCTGTAATTCGGTACCTTCATAGACTATCCTCTCCACCCCACTTCCATGAAGTCCCGGCGGCCTGCCCGAATCCCCGGCAACGCTGCCAAGTTCACCGTTTCTGCACTGGAACCGGCCCCGAGAGGCGGACCACTTTGTCAGAAGTGTCTGTCACTGTGACGGCAATTCCGCCGGGAAGATAGCGGCCGATCACCTCGGGGCGCGTCCAATCCAGCGACCATCCGTCCTCGATGGCCACCACCGTGTATTGGCCGGGGACCGCATCGCGCAGGGCAAAGCTGCCGTCGGAGTCGGACTGGTCACGCCGCACCAGATCAGGAAAAGCCGCCGCATCCCTGGGCACGAGCAGCACCATGGCTCCGGCTTGTCCTTTTCCACCCTTTCGGGCAAAGCCTTCCACCCGCATCCCGCCCGCGCTCACCTTCACCACCAGCGTCAGCGCGCGATCCTGCACCGTGACCAGGTTTCCGGCGCGCGGCCGGCCGCCCACGGCTATCGAAATGACCGGCGTCTGCAACCCGTCAACCTCCGCCCGCAGCTTCCATGCCCCCGCCGGAACCGCCGCAAAGCTGAATGCGCCCCGGTTGAACGTGGACTCCATCGGCTTCAGGCCCAGCGTGCTGTCGGCCGGCTCCAGGGTCACCACTGCATCGTTGGCGAGCGGCGCGTCGGCTGCGGTCTGCAGGGTTCCACTCACGGCCACGGCGGGCGTGCCCGCTTCCGGTCCAACTTGCTGGCTGCTGGTCGCGTCCAGTTCCAACACGCGCGGCGGATCGCCCTGCGTGATCTCCCACTGGCCCGGCGCAACGCCGGTGAACTCCGCACGCCCGTTACTGATCGCGTCCATGAAGTCAGCGTTCCGCGAGGACAGTTGTGTGCCGAAGATGGTTTGCTTCAATTCCGGAATGGCGGCCGATCCGTCCGGCTTGCGCGGCGCTTCCACCACCAGGTGCAGCGCCGGAACCGCGTGCAGGTTGATGTTCGCCTCCGCCCGGCTTCCGCCGGCGAGCACGATGGACGACGCCGAGGCCTCGTCTGTCGTCGAATCGAAAAAAGTAATCGGGTAGGCCACGTCGAGCGCAAGGTTCGCCTCGCTGTCTCCGATTTGCCGCAAGCCTCCGCGATGCATCGCATACCAGGGCTCCGCCTTCACCGCCAGCAGGTACTCACCCGCCGCCAATTTGCCAAACTCGTAAGCGCCGGTGTCGTCGGTAATCGCTGTGTCCATCTGGACAATCTTTTCGCCCGGTTCGTGGCCCTGCGGCTTCTCAAACAGCATCACCTGTGCGCCCTCCACCGCGTCGCCCCCATCGCCCGTAACCACCCCGCGCAGCACCGCGCCGGGCGTCAGCCGGAAGACAAGGCTGCCGGTATCCTGGCCCTCGCCTGTCACAATCGCCGAACTGAACTGCTCATGCTCGTCGTAAGCGGCTGTCGAATAGCCCCGCTTGGATGCCGTCAACTGGTACTTGGCCGCGGCCAGCCCGTCGATCGCAAAGCGCCCGTCATTACCTGACTGTGTCGCCGCGATGCGGCGGCTGTCCTCTTCGGCCAGCACAGCCACAGTCGCGCCTCGCACCGGCTCGCCCGTCACTGCATTCACCACCGTCCCGGCAATGCGATAAGCGCCCGCGCCAGGCTGTGGGCTGCTCTGCGCCAAGGCCGCCAGGCAAACCAGCGCAAGAATGATGGTCCCGGCTGTTTTGAAAGGCCGAATCATGGTCCCGGCGCCTCCACCACCAGGTTGCCGGTCGTGCCGGGAGACAGTGTAATCGCCTGTCCCGCGTTCGGCAGCGCCGCCAGCGCATCGCGGTTCCGGTACTCCAGGTGCACCGCGCCGGCGAAGGTGTACACGTGGTAGTTACCCGGCGTCAGGCCATTCACGGTAGCGGTCCCTCCAGTCGAAGGCCGCAGGGTGATGGGGTCCACAACGGCAGTCGAGTCGAAATCCGGAACCACGTACACGGTAAAGAAAGGCTCCTCGCCGGCAGCGATCGACTGCAGCGCATCCGGCAGGCTGAGCTCGAGCCCGGCACAGTCGTCGCGCAAGGTCAGTTCCATGGGCGCGGCCGAGCCGGAGAGCCCGATGACCACCGGCTCGCGGGCCAGGTTCGCCCCTCCGGCCGTGAACGAAGACTCGCAGAGCCCCTTTTGCTGGATGTGCGTATGTACCCAATATGTGCCGGGCCTGGTGTAGATCGCCTCCAGCGGTCCTGGAGCAGCTCCGTCCGCATACATGCTCACCATGCTGTCGTCGATCCATCCTTCGGCCTGGCTCACCAGCACCAGCACCTGGCTGGCCTGCCCAGCCGCCCGCACCGGCTGCGCCGCGTTGTGAATCACGTTAAACTGCACGGGATTCGGCCTTGGCGCAGATAGCGGCACCCGCAGGTTCGGCACTGCGTGGCCCGCAACGGCAACCTCCACCGCGCCCGCCAGCACCCCGGCGTTCAGGTTTCCAAGGCTTCCCCTGCGTTCTCCCTGAGGAATGCTTTGCACCAGCAGCGTATAGCTGCCGTCGGGCAGCTCGGCCTGCACGGAATGTGAATCCGGGTCGTATTGCGCCGCGTAAGCAAGCTGGTGGCCGGCGCTGTCCATCACCGTCGCTGACAGGTTCATTCCCGCCCGGTCCGCGGAATTAGCTTGCGGAAACACTACCGCGGCGGTAACGGTCTGGAAAGCCTCCAGCGTCAGCGTCAGATTTGCCTGCGTCTCTGCGCCGTTGGCAACGTGTATCTTCGCCGCTCCTGAAGGATCACGTGCATCGGGATAATAAACGCTGGTGTAGCCCCAACGCTGGCCCGCGCCTGCCGGGCCGGGCGTCTCATCCAGATCGCTGTCCATGGCCGGCTGGCTGTAGATGGTATAGTCTCCATCCGCAAGCCCTCCAAAGCGATACGTCCCGTCGCTCTTGGTCTTTGTCGAAGCGGCCGTCTGCCAAATAGCGCGGCCGTCGTCAATCGTCCGCCGCACCAGCGCCATCGTCATGCCCTCGGCCGTGTCGCCAGTCGAGAGCTCCACCTGGCCGCGAATCGCGCCCGTGGGCGCCAGCGTAAACACCACGTCGGGCATCTCCGCGGCCACCATCACATTGTGCGTGGGCTCGGTCAGTTCCCCTTCCATCTCTCCGCGACGGTTGAAGGAATCTCGAAACCCGGGCTTGCGCACCTCAATCAGTTGCGGCCCCACGGGAATGTTGGGAATCTCGAAGCGCCCCTGGCCATCGGTCAGCGCGCCGGCGTCGGCGTCGCCCTCAATCCGCACCAGCGCCCGCGGCAGCCCTTCACCGGTAGCGGCGTTGCGAACCACCCCATGCAGGGTCGCCAGTGTGCGATCCAACGTCATGGGCTGCCCAGGTTGACCCTGCTCCTGACCCTGTTCCTGCGCCGCATCCTGCGCCAAGCCCGGAAAACTCACAGCAAACATTATCCCCAGCGCCAAACCGGCCTCGAGCACCCGCTGGAAAGTGGTTCTCTGGGAATCCTGCCGCCTTTCAGCCCGTTCAAACATGTTCCAAAGGTCCACGCACCATTGTGACGGTTCGCGGTGAAGATAGGAAAGCCGCCAGCCTCACCTTTTCAACTTCAGCAGCTCACCGCGATCCACCTCAATGCCGTCCACGATGAGGGTGGAAATCCGCCGCGCGTTCCAGATGCTGACAGTCGGGTCGCCGTCGACGACCAGGATATCTGCGCGGCGGCCGGGAGCGATCAGACCCAGTTCGTTCCAGCCGAACTGGAGGGCGTAGTTGTTGGTGGCCGCGGCCAGCGCCTCGCGCGGCGAAAGCCCCAGCCGCACCAGCATTTCAAGCTCGGTGTGCAGTGAGATGCCGGGCATCGAGCCCTCGACCGGCGCGCCCGAGGCCGCCAGGTAATGAGGATAGGCGGCAAAGATGGTTTCGTTGATCAGCCACATGCGCATGGCATCCTGGTCGGCCTTCTTGCGCAGGTCTTCCTCCATCCAGCGCTGTCCGATGGCGGGCAGTTTGCGGGCCCAGTAGGAGAGCGGGTAGTCCATCTCTCCGGTGGCGCGATCGGAGGGCGAGAACATGCGGGCAGGGTCGAGGATTGCGGCGGCCGGTTCCTTCCACAGGTTGCGATGGCCGGGCAATTCCACGTAATTCAGGCTGAAGGTGGGCATCAGCGCGGCATGGTGCGCGGCCAGAAAGCTGGCGTAGGAGCGCAGGTGCAGGTCGGTAGGGGGCAGGCGTTTGGAGTAGTCGTAGGCCATGTTTGCCGCCGGTCCCTCGGGGTCGTCGACCAGCGGCCGCTGCAGTTCATCGGGGATTACGCCCAGGTCGTAGAGGCTCATGTGCGGCAGCGCGTCCACGCCGGCCTCGTCGCCCACCGTGTACGGCGTGGACACGAATTCGCCGTAGCTGACCAGCCCCAACTGGTGGGCGCGGGTAACGATCCACTGGGTGTTGGCGGCGGTAATGTTGCGGCCGAGCAGCACCACGCGCGTTCCCAGCCGCGCCGTGTCGCTGAGCTGCCGATTGCTGTCTTCAGGACTCAGTTCGACAGGCCGGGCGCCCTCTCTCAGCTTGCCGATCCAATCCGGCTGCTTGGCCAGCAGGCTCCAGTTGTCGGTGGTGCCGACGGAGTCGATCAGGTAGAGATGCGGGCTGGGATTGGCCAGGTAATCGACCAGGCCGTGCTCATGGTCGGTGCGGGTCACCACGGTGGTCACGCCCATGTAGAGATTGGCGTTGGCCTGGCCCTGCGAGTTCATGCCCGCAAAGCCGTCCACCAGGCCGGGGATGATGAATTTTCCAGCACAGTCGATGACTCGCGCGCCCTTGGGTATGACGACCGTTCCGGCGGCGCCGACATCGGTGATCCGGCCGTCGCGCACAATGACAACGGCATCCTGCAGGTCACGCGCCGAGTGGCCCCAACCGGTTACGTCCACCAGGGTGCCGCCGGCCAGAACCAGGGTGACGGAAGCCGTGCCATTGGCAGGTATCTGAGGCCCGGGCTTTGGCCAGGCCATGACGGCAGCCAGAGCCAAACCCATCCAAAGCGGACAGTGTCGATACAGGCCCATATAAAAGACAGTCTGCTTTGGATTGTCGCACAGCGAATCCAGGAGCCCGATCATTGCGCTGCCCATGGCGCAGGCTCAGCGCCGCCTCTGAAGGGCCGCGGCCACGGGGACAAACGCTTCAAGCGCGGCATCGTGGCAGGAATACACCACGGCATTTTCTGGAAGGCCGCCTACAGCGGAACCAGGGATGCTCTATCTCGAAGCCACAGCACTCAAGTCCGGGGCCCCAACGACGGGTCTTTGTCGCTGGGGTGGAAGTTGACGCGACCATCGGGGAGCGGCGACCTTGTACAAATCTCATCGGACACGGTTGCCCTGGTTTCGCTCTAGCTGGCCACCAGCGTCGGCCGCCTGCGCCCTGCCAGCAGCGGCAACACCTGGGCCAGCGCCGCGTCCACGCTCAGGCCGTGCCTGGCGCGAAGCTCGTCCACCTTGCCGTGTTCGATGAACTGGTCGGGCCAGCCGATGCGGACCACGGGCGCCGCGCTGCCCATCTCTTCCAATGCTTCGACAACCGCCGAGCCAAAGCCGCCCATCTTCACGTGATCCTCAAAGGTGACAAACGCGGCCACGCGGCGGGAATACTGGCTCAGCATCTCGCGATCGATGGGCTTCACGAATCTGGAATTGACGACCGCCGCGGAGTAGCCTTCGCGCTCCAGCTGGACGGCCAGTTCGCCGGCCATGGTCACCAGCGGTCCCAGGCCCAGAATGGCCACATCGGAGCCATCCTGAATCACCTCGGCCTTGCCCACGGCGAGCGTCTGCGGCTCAGCCTTGCGGTCGACGCCGGCTACCGCGCCGCGCGGATAGCGAATCGCGCTCGGTCCCGGAATCTCCAGAGCCGTCTTCATCATGTCGGCCAGCTCGTCTTCGTCCTTGGGAGACATCAGTACAATTCCGGGAATGGAGCGCAGGTAGCCGATGTCGAACAGCCCGTGATGCGTGGGTCCGTCGTCGCCGGAAAGCCCCGCCCGGTCCATGCAGAACAGGACCGGCAGCTTTTGCAGGCAGACGTCATGCACAATCGGATCGAACGCCCGCTGCAGGAATGTCGAGTAGATGGCGCAGACCGGACGGAAGCCGCGCGTTGCCATGCCGGCGGCAAACACCACCGCATGCTCCTCGGCAATGCCCACATCGAAGAAGCGCGTGGGGTGGTGGGGCCGGAACAGATCCAGCCCGGTGCCGTTGGGCATGGCCGCCGTAATGGCTACGATGCGATCGTCCTTTGTCGCCAGCTCGGAGAGGGTGTTGGCGAAGACCTCGGAGTATGTGGGCAGCCCGGCGGGCTTGGTCATGCCGGTCTCGGGATCGTACGGCCCCAGGCCATGGAACTTCTTCTGGCCGTCCAGCGCGGGCTGGAAGCCGCGGCCCTTCTGCGTCAGCACGTGCAGCAGCACCGGGTGGTCGGCGTTCTTTAGGAACTTGAAGCTCTCGATGAGCAGCGGCAGGTTGTGGCCGTCGATGGGGCCGAAATACTCCAGCCCGAACTCCTCGAACAGGATGGAGGGCCAGAGCATGCTCTTGGCCGCCTCTTCGGCGCGGCGCACCACCTTGATGGCGGTTTTGCCGCCGAAACGCTCGATGATGCGGGTGGCCGAGGCGTGCAAATGCTGATAGTGCTCGTTGGTCACGATGCGGTGGAAGTAGCGGGCGATGGCGCCCACGTTGCGATCGATGGACCACTCGTTGTCGTTGAGCACCACGATCAGCCGCCGGGTCTGTTCGGCGATGTTGTTCATCGCTTCGAACGTTATGCCGTTGGTAAACGCGGCATCGCCGGCCACGGCGATCACGTGCTCTTTGCCCCCGGCCAGGTCGCGGGCCACGGCCATTCCCAGCGCTGCCGAAAGCGCGGTGCCGGCGTGTCCCGCGCCGAATGCATCGTGCTCGCTCTCGGTGCGCAGCATGAAGCCGTTCAGGCCGCCGGGCTGGCGAATGGTTTCAAAGCGCTCGCGCCTCCCGGTCAGAATCTTGTGTATGTAGGCCTGGTGGCTCACGTCGAACAGAATCTTGTCTTCCGGAGTATTGAAAACCGTGTGCAGAGCCAGGGTAAGCTCCACCACGCCCAGGTTCGGGCCCAGGTGCCCCCCGGTCTTCGACAGCGTCTGAATCAGGAATTCGCGGATCTCCTCCGCCAACTCCGTCATCTCCGCATCGTTCAGGCGCTTCAGGTCGGCAGGCGATTGGATTCGCTCCAGCAGTGTTCCCATTTACTTCATTCCCCCTGAACCATGCCGGGCCTTCAGGGGAAATAGCTCCCCTGCATCGAAAAAAGGCCCCTTTTAACCGGGTCTCCAGGAAGCGGTCTTTGCTTCTTGGGGTGGTATCGAGAAGGGGTCCTCCAGAATGGCCGAACTAACCTCTAGTATACCCGCGGAAGTTTGCTCGCCGATCGGGTCGCGCTTGTGCTGTTGATTAGACGCGCAGGCGGCGGGGTGGGTTGGGGAAATGGCTTGTGATGGCGGGCATTTTTTCCTGCCGCGGCCCAGGCCGGAAAGATGCTTGAAAGGCAGGAACACCCGGCAGCGCGAACTGGGTAGTGGGCCAACTTGAACGGTACGGGCTTTACAGCTTGCGGAAAAACTCCTAGGGACCTGCAAGAAGTGTCAGGGCACGACCGGGGTACCGGGGCGCCCTCTGGGCCGGGTCGGGCCGGGTCGCGTGCCGAAAACAGCCGAAAACGATTTCGGGCCTTACAGGCTGCTGAAAAAACTCATTCCGGGCTGCGAGAAGTGTCAGGGCACGACCGGGGTACCCTCCGGGTCGCGTGCCGAGAATGCAGCCAAAATGAGCGAGGGCTTTAGCCCCTGCGGGAACGTTCCTTCAAATTGATCCCTCACCCGAATCGGCGGCGTTTGAGGCGGGAGTTTTGAAACCGGCTATACTTGTGCCGCGGTCAGACCGGCAGGTGCGCGATGGGCAAAATCGTCTTTCTACTCCTGTTGACGGTGGGGATGGCCTCGCCGGCGCTGGCCGCAGAGCGTATAAGCGTGGAGCAAATGGAGCATTTGCTGGCCGCGGCGCATGGGCAGTCCGATGGCAAAGTGGCAAAGCAGCTTTCCGGCCTGGAATTGACGGAACAGGCAAGCTCAGTCCGGCTGGCGCGGTGGGAGGCCGCTTTCCCCGGCCGCCGCAGCCGTGAGGCGCTCACCGAGATTGCCGGCGCATCCGCTTTTCTCAGTCTTCCCGCGGCCGATGTGCTTGCCAATGCTCCGCCGGACCGGGAAACGCAACGGGCGATGCTCGATAAGACGATCGACTACGTGAGCAAGACCGTTTCCAGGCTGCCGAATTTTTATGCCACGCGGCAGACTGAGCACTTTGAAGACACGCCGCCCCGGGAGACGATCGACCATTTAAATGCCCCCATGTCCGGGCGCCAATTTGGCGCCCACGGCGTCCCCAGCGTCTCGACCGGAGAATCCGAGTACGTGCCGATGCACCCGGCCGGCAGGTCGAGCGTCACTGTTAGCTACCGCGACGGCTACGAACTGAGGAATTCCGAAAAGGTAAGTTTCGACAGGCTGAACCAGGCGGCGATGGGGCTTACCACCGCCGGTGAGTTTGGACCCATCCTCACTGTCGTTCTTCAAGACGCCACCCCCGACAGGATGACCTGGGACCATTGGCAGCAGGGTGCGAGCAGTCAGGGCGGGAGCAGTATTGAAGCTGTCTTTCGCTATGTGGTGCCCGCGGAGCATTCAACCTACATGGTGGCGATCCCGCACGGCGATCTGACCGAGCAGATAAATCCGGCTTACCATGGCGAGATTGCCATCGATCCTGCCAATGGGGAAATTCTGCGCATCACGGTGGTGGCGGACCTCGTGCCTCCCTTTGAGATGGTGAAGATCTCACTGCTGGTGGAATACGGCGCTTTCCCGATCGGAGGAACAACATACATCTGTCCCGTGAAGGGCGTGGCTCTTTCCAAAATGCCTGTCGGCGTCGGCAGCGGCGAACCGCTGAATGCGGCATCGCCTGCGCAGACCCAGTTGAATGTCGTCGCCTTCACCGACTATCACCTGTTCAGGTCCGATGCCCGCATCGTGCCGGGATACAGCGAGACCGACGAAGAATCACCAGCCGGCGTCAAGTAGCGCGGCCATAGCTCTGCCTATTCTTCGCGTAACGCGTCCACCGGATTGACGCGCAGCGCGCGCCTGGCCGGAGCAATCAAGGCCGCAACCGATGTAGCAGTCACCACGGCGGCTACCACCAGCAGGGTAACCGGATCCAGCGGCTTCACGCCGTAGAGCAAACTGCCTATTCCGCGCCCCAGCAGCGCGGCTAGTCCGATTCCCAGCGCCATGCCGCCCAGCGCCAGCTTCAGGCCGTCGTTGACCACAGACATGAAAACAGTTCCGCGCAGCGCCCCCAGCGCCATTCGCACCCCAATCTCATGGGTCTGCCTCGACACCGTGTAAGCCGTCACGCCGTAGAGCCCAACGGTGGTCAGCAGCAGCGCCAGAAGGCCCAGCGATGCAGTCAGCCATGCTGCCATCCGGTTGGTGTAGGTGACAAACCGCATGTGGTCCGTCAGAGTCTGTGTTCTCATGATCAGGGTCTTTGGGTCCACCTGCCCAATCGCCGTCCGCGCCGCCGGCAGCAGTCCACGCGGATCTCCGGCTGTAGTTACAATCAGCGTCCACTCCGACCATGCATTTTGCGTCAGTGGAAGATACAGATATGGCTGCGGTGTCTCGGACACATCGCTGTACTTGCCGTCGTATGCTACGCCCACAATCTCTACATCGATCGGCTGTTGCCGCCCGATCCGAAGATGCCGTCCCACAACATCCTCGCCGCCAAACAGCTTTTTCGCCAAAGTCTGGTTCACGATCGCGACCTGTTCGCTGCTTGCCGTATCCTGCCGCTCGAAGGTCCGGCCGCGCAACATCGGAACGCCCATCACCCGAAAATAAGCATCATCCACCAGGTTGAACCAAACCGGAGTTCCCGCCGCCGGCGACGGAAGCTCCCCCGGCGCCAGTACGAACTTGGTTGCGCCGCCTCCGCTGTCCGGGAACGGGACTACACGCGCCATGCTCGCATCCTTCACCCCAGGCAAGGCCTTCATGCGATCGACCAGGGCATCGAACTCCGCCTGCTGCTCGGGACCCTGACCGCTCACTGCAATTTCCACGAACGCGGCATTCTGCCTGCTGCTGAATCCCAAATCCATGCTTTCCACATTGATCAGCGCCCGCACCAGCAGCCCCGTCGCCATCAGCAGCGCCATCGAGACTGCCAATTGCGCCACCACGAAGACCTTTCGTGCCGGAATCCTCAGCCTGCCGCCCGGCATCTGCGCCCGCATTGCCTCCAATGGCGAGGTCCGGGTCATCGCAATGGCCGGGATCAGCCCGCAGACCAGCACTGACACCACGCCCGCGGCAGCCGTGAATGCCAGCACGCGATGATCGATTCTGAAATCGAAGCCCAGCGGATATCCGATTTCGGGCATAAGCGCGGGAACCAGCGCAATCAACCGTTGCGCCAGAATCAATGCGCCGGCTACACCCATCGTTGCGAGCACAGCGTACTCGGTCAGCAACTGCCGCAGCAGCAGTCCGCGCGTAGCGCCCAGCGCCACGCGCATGGCAATCTCCCGCCGCCGCGAATCGTTCAGCGCCAGCAGCAGATTGGCGATGTTCGTACACGCAATCATCAGAACCGCCCCGGCGATGGCCAGCAGCAGCAGGCTGAGCACCTTCATCGGTCCGGCCTCGGATTTCGCCTGCCAATAGGCAGTGAAGCTGCGTCCGCTGTTCGCCTGCGGATATTTTGCCGCCAGGTCTGTGCTCAGCAGTTGCAACTGCGCCTTCGCCTGGTCCAGGGTCGCGCCTGGACGCAACCGCGCGTACAGCTCGAATTCGCGGTACGTGCGCGCGGCGTTCCGCTCGTCCGGAGCCCACGTCACCCAGCTCGACTGCGGCACATACAGCTGCGGATCGATCAGGCGCTCGGTTCCCCTGAATCCCGCGGGCAGAACCGCGAGCACTGTCGCCAGGCCGCCATGAACCTTTACAGCCTGTCCAATCACGCCGGGATTCCCGCCAAACACGCGTTTCCACGTTCCATGGCTCAGCACGATGATTGGCGCGTTGCTATGGCGCAGTTCGTTCTCATCCGGCAGACGCCCCAGCTCCGGCCGAACCCCCATCAATGTGAAATAGTTGTCGCTCACCACCTCGGTCAACAGCAGTTGCAGGCCGTCCGCTGTTTCCAGCGCCAATCCCCTTCGGTCTGAAGCGGCCACATCGGCAAAGGCCGGCACTCGCTCCCTAACATCTTCGAACTCGGAATAGGACGACGTGGTATTGTCTCGTTCTGAATCCGCGGCCGCGTGGTTTTTCACGCTTTCGATCCCTACCAGGTGGGAGGGGTCCGCAATCGGAAGCGGCCGCAGCCAGATCCCGTCCACAAGACTGAAGATGGCGGTGTTTGCACCGATCCCAAGCGCCAGCGTGACCACCGCCGCCAGAAACGGCGCGGGTGCCCGCATGAATCTGCACATGGCAAATCGAATGTCATGGATGAGGTGGATCACCTAGCTCTCCCCTTGTACCCTCGCCGGCAAATCGCGCTCGCTCCCTTGAGACCAGCGCACCTGCCTGGGGTTCCGAGCCGCGCATTAGGCAAATCCCCCGCACCTCAGCCGGGCAAGCGCGGAGTAAAACGGCGCGGCGATCAACGGAACGATATTCTCTCTACAGCATTTCGCAATCCAAAAACCGGTGCTGGAAATAAACAGCTTAGCTGTGAGAAAACCCTCGATCGCTGTCCGCAACCGGTATATGCTGTTCGGAATCGGACAGCCAAAGCGAGCCCCGATCCTCTTGATTTCACTTGTAAGATCGGCGCCAGAGCCAACATGGCCGGCTAAGGCTTCGCCAGCGGAACCCGCACCAGGATCGCATTGTCCACGCGCACAATAAGTCTGGAGAACCTGCCCTTCTCCACATCGCGCATGGCCTGGTAGCGCGGGTTCAGCGGCTCCACGTTGACGCGGAGCTGTGCTTTGGGATCGCTGGGTACATCGAAGCTCACGCGGACGTCGGGCTGCCCGTCGCCATCGATGTCGACGGCATCCGATACGTGCGCCGGCAACGCACTTACCGGACTCCAGTCCAGTTGCACAAAGGAATTCTCGCTCTGCAGCAGGTGGGGATAAACGGCCCGGTGAATGGTGATGGAATAGTCGCCCTTCTGCACGCTACGCAATTTCGGCCCCCCGGAGTACATCTCATCCACGTGAAGGCCGAGGCCGACGAACCCCTTTGCGATAAGTCCATAGAGAAGAAATGGCGTCAGCAGCGCCGCCAGCACCGTCAATCCCGCCGCCGTGTAGCCGAGTTTTGCGCGCAGTCTCATAAATTACCTCCTAGGCTAGAAAGTGCAGAATCGTGGCAATGCCCTGGGCGATGATGCTGCCGCCGAACATGACGGCCATGGCCCAGGCCGCGTACAAGAACATGAGCCGCGCGCGCTCCGGCTTCCATGCCACATCGGTTCCTTTGATATGCCAGACCACGGCCTGGCGCGGGCACGCGTCCACGCACGCGCCGCACTTCATGCAGCTCATCAGCGCTTCGCCGCGCGCCACCGACTCCTTCGACAGCGACATGTTCGGGCAGGCATTCTGGCACAATACGCAGGGCTTGCAGCGCGACTGGTCGATCTTCACTTCGAAGATGCTGGTCTTGTTGAAGATGGATTGGAACGCGCCGAAGGGGCAGAAGAAGGAACATTGCGTTCTCTTCTTTGTCAGCAGCGGCAGCGCGATCACCAGGCCGGCAAACAACAGCACAAAGATTCCGTTCTGTATCAGCCCCACCGTGTTCCTGGCGGCAACGTACTCCGACACCGCCTTGAAGGGGCAGAGCCACATGCAGTAGGCCGGCTCAAACAGTGCCAGCGACAGCAGCACCATGGCCAGCAGCACCGCCCAGGGAAGATAGCGCCAGCGCGGATCGATCTTGCGAATCTTCGCGCGCTTGGGAACCGCGGCTATCCCTTCTTCAATTCCCCCGAAGAAGCATGCGTAGCTGCACCAGCCTTTGCCGATCACCAGCGTGATGGCCAGCCACAGCCCCACCATGGCCGCGATCCCGCTCCCTGACATGCCTCCGTTAGGCAAAATCGAGCCCGGGAACACCAGTGTCCGCGTGAATGCCGCCGGCAAAATGAGCAGCGGAATGGGCATGAAACAGAATGGAGTCCGGCCGGCAATCATCTCTTCCACCGGAATGCCCATGGTGCCCCGCATGGCTATCACGTTATGGATAAAGCCGATCGGAAACAGCAGTCCCAGTGACACGAAGAACCAGCGCCGCCACCGGTAGGTCGTCCCGGTCTTCATCATCATGAAGAACAGCACGATCATGAAGACAGCGGTCATCGCTCCGGCAATATGCGCCTGCAGATCCTGGTGCACGCTCGGGTTGCCGAACATGAGGAACGACCAGAGAACGATCGGCAAGGTCAGCAGAACCGACCTGCCCATGGTTCGTGTTGCCGGGCGCGCGAGCCGCAGCAGTTGTGCTTCAGTGGCCATATCCTTTCCTCCCCAACAGCATCGCGATTCCCAAAATGAGGTAATAAAGGGCGATGAGCGCCATCGCCATTCGCGCCACGGTATTCACGGCCTGGTTGCGCACCATGCAGCCCAGGCCCGCAAAAGGCACAAACCACACCGATGTTCCAACAAAGAAGAAGCTGAAGAAGAGCAGGGCCTGAACCACGCTGCCCAACCCCGCTGCCCGTATGCCCGCAACCACAAAAGGCGGGCAAAGATTCAACCCGGTAAGAAAGCCCAACGCCGCAGCGCCGGCCACCAGGCGATGCTTGTTTTCACTTATGTTCACCAGCTTCGTATCCGAACACGACTGCGCGCAAATGTGCTTTGCCGAGTACGCGTACCAAAGCAGCACGCCGGCCAGCAAAACATAGACCGCGCCAATCATGAGCCCGCGGGGCGCCGTCACCAGCGAAGCCAGAATGCCAAGCTCCCATGCCACAACCGCAAACAGCAGGTATCCCAGCAGGCGCGCTCCCAGAAACACCGTGAGAGTGCGGGCATTGGGCCGCAACCCCGCCTGCCCGGAAAGCAAGGAGGGAACCAGGACGGGCCCGCAGGCTGCAATGCAGGCAGGCCCCGACGCCAGCCCCAGGGCCAGCGCTTCGCCAAACAGGATTGGCCCAACCATGCGCGCAATGTAGCGTTTTCCCGCCCATGCAGTCCGTGACGCGGGATACACGGCCGGAAACCGCGCTCCAGCGTCAATCCCCCAGCGGTGTCGCCCACCCACGCAACCCATCGTTGTACGATGAGCCCATAGTGCTTTTTTGCATTCCAGGGAGGACGCTGATCGTGGCGGGAAACAGGAGAACGAGTCTTTGCGGGGTGCTTCCGGCAATGGTGCTTGCGTGGATGATTGCCGGGGTGGCTCCCCATGCGGCCTTTGCGCAGTTACCGGAGCCGGGGGCGCAACCCGATGTGCCCAACCCACTTACCGACACCACGGTGAAGCCGGGCAAGGTGCTGCTTTTTGATCTCGAAGCGCGCTTTGCCAGGGATGTGGCCGCGCGCGGCGGGGCGGGGTTTGCCGATTGGTTCGCCGGCGACGGAGTGGCGTTGGGCAACGGCACTGCGCCCCTGATCGGCAAGGTGGCCATCGCCAAGTCGGCCACCTGGTCGCCGAAGGACTACCAGCTCACCTGGACTCCCACCGACGCCATGATGGGGCCGTCAGGGGATATGGGCTATACCTGGGGCCACTACGAGGGCCATAGCAAGGACGCCAACGGCAATCCCGTAACCACCAGCGGGCGGTATATCACCATGTGGCGCCGGGAGCCGGACGGCAGTTGGAAGGTGATTCTGGACGCAGGCTCGAACGAGCCGGCTGAGGCCGGGGATTGCTGCAAGCTGCCCAACGGGAATTGAGTAGAGCGCGTTTCAACAATCCTCCTTGCGTATGAGCGCCCGTCCTGGCCCTTCCCGCCTCGCCCGGGGTAACGCACCAAGTGGTTCCATCGGTAATGCGCAACGGAATCCATAGTCTTGAAATCGAAGTACTTGCGTGGCACTTTATTCTTTGCAAAATTGGCCGCTTTGTGTGAGTGTCAACCTGTATTCATTGCCCGATACTAACTTCGGGTTCCTGTAACTTATGTGCGCGATGCAAGGTTCAAGGGTCTTCGAGAACCAGGAGGCGTTCCTGCATCCTGAGTTCAACATCTTCGACCGCAACCCGGACCCGGCTCTGGATGAACTCACAGAGCTGGCCGCGGTGCTCTGCGGCGCGGATTACGCATACATAGGATGGATGGACTTCAACCGGCTGTGGTTCAAGGCGCGGTTCGGGTTCAAGGCAATTGAGCAGCCGCGCGCTTCCACGGCATGCCAGTGGATGCTGGAGAAGGGCGAACCGCTGCTGATCCAGAATGCGGCCGAGGATCGGCGATTTCTTCCCCAGGGAATTCCACTGCCCGGCGCCAGGCCCTCCCTTTCCTACGCCGGGACGCCGCTGATCACCAGTGCCCAGCAGGTGGTGGGCAGCATGGCGGTATTGGCCCTCAAGCCCAACCAGTTCAAGCCCGAGCACCTGACGCTGCTGGAGATACTGGGCCGCCAGGCGGTGACGCGGCTGGAGCTTTACAGCCGCATTCGGTTGCAGGAGCAGTCGCAGCGATCGCGGCAGCGAACCGAACGCGCGCTGGCCATCGAACGATGTTTTGTGGCTGCAACGCTGGATTCGATTCCGGCTTTGGTGGCCGTGTTGGACACGGCCGGTCGCCTGGTGCGCATGAATCAGCCCTGCGCACAGTTGACCGGGCTAAGCCTGGCCGATACCGTGGGCCGCCCATTCGTTGACGAAGTGATGGAGCCGGATGACCGGGCCTGGGCGATGGGCAAGTTGCGCGAGGCTGTGGTGGGTCAGGAGTCCGGCCCCCACGAAACCGCGTGGCGAGTTGTCGCGCCCGCCGGCCCCTCGCCCCAGCGGCAAGGACCCGTCGCCGCGGGCCCCGGACCTCCACCCCAGCGACAAGGACCGGTCGCCGGGGGCCCCGGACCTGCCAACATGGGCGGAATCGGCAAGACCAGGCGCGTAAGTTGGACCTTGCGCCCTCTGAAGGGACCTAACGGCGAAATTCAATATGTGATCGTCAGCGGCCAGGACGTGACCGATCAGCGCCAGATGGAGATGGCTCTGCTGTCGAGCGAGGCGCGCTACCGGGAGGTGGTGGAGAACTCGCTGGGCTTTGTCTTCACCTGTTCGATGGAGGGCCGGCTCACCTCGCTGAACGCATTTACGGCCGAGACGCTGGGCTATCGCGCCGCGGCGCTCACCGGGCGCGCGGTCACTGAGCTTATGGACGCGGCCGGGGCGGCTGCGTTTCACGATTGCCTGCGCACGCTGGAGACCCAGGACGAATGGCAAGGCGCGCTGCCGCTGCGCCGCAGCGACGGCGTCTACCGCCGCATCGCCGTCCGCAGTCGGCGCATGCAACTCCCCGGTGAGCGGCCCTTCGTGCTCAACCACGGCATGGACGTGACCGAGCAGTTCGAGGCCGAGGAGGCGCTGCACCTGGCCACCCGCCAGCGCGAGCTGATTCTGGAGTCGGTGGGCGAGGGCATTTACGGTATCGACCTGGACGGAAAGCTGACCTTCATCAATGAGGCCGGCGCGCGCGCCCTGGGCTACCAGCCTGAACAGTTGAAAGGCCGCGACGTGCACGAGATCATTCACCACAGCCACGCCGACGGCACGCCCTACTCCAAGTCGACCAGCCCCATTCTGCAGGCGCTGCGCAGGTGCGAGCCCATTCGCATGCGCGATGAGGTTTTCTGGCGTCAGGACGGCGTCGCGATTCCGGTCGAGTACATCGCCAACCCGCTCATGGAGGATGGCCGCATCTCCGGAATGGTGGTCGCCTTCCAGGACGTTTCGGAGCGCCGCCGCCTGGAGAAGATGAAAGACGAGTTCATCTCCACGGTGAGCCATGAACTGCGCACGCCGCTCACCTCGCTGCGCGCTTCACTGGGCCTCATCTCCTCCGGCGCGCTCGACAAGCGGCCGGAGAAGCAACGCCAGATGATCGAAATGGCGATTGGAAACAGCGACCGGCTCATTCGTCTGGTCAACGACATTCTCGACTTCGACAGCGTTGAGAAAGGGCGTCTGCCGCTGCATCGCCAGCCGGTGGAAGCCGTCGACATGTTGCGCAGGGCAGCGGACGTGGCCCACGACGCGGCCTTGCAGGCGCGCATCGTCTTCCGCATTGAAGCGCCCCCGGCGCCGGTCTTTGCCGACGAGGACCGGATTCTGCAGGTGCTCAATGAACTGGTGACCAATGCCATCAAGTTCTCGGCGCAGGATACGACCATCCGGCTGGCCGCGCAGCCTGTGTGCGTGGCTGAGTCGATCACCAATCCACTTGGCCTTGGCGAGGTCTGCTTCATCGTCGAGGACCAGGGACGCGGCATTCCGCCGGAAAAACTGGAGCGGATCTTCGAGCGCTTCCAGCAGGGCGACGCCTCGGATTCCCGCGCCCTGGGCGGCACCGGCCTGGGCCTGGCCCTATGCCGCAGCATCGTCGAGCAGCACGGCGGACGCATCTGGGCCGAAAGCACCCCCGGCCAGGGCAGCAAAATCCTCTTCACCCTGCCGGCCGCTTCGGCGATCGAGCCGCGCTAGGATTCAAGCGCGGTCCTCGCAATCTGAAAAACCCCAATCGCTGATCCCACCCCGCGCCATGAGACAATGCCTTCGACGGCCTTCCCCATTTGCTGAGACCTCGGCCGCCGGACAACTGGACAATACGCCACATGGCTCTACCCTCACGCGTCATGAATCTGCTCTTCGGCCGGCCGCTGGCAACCAGCGAGGAACGCGCCGAGCACATCGGCCCTCTCGCCGGCATCCCCGTCTTCGGCCTCGACGCACTCAGCTCCGCCGCCTACGGGCCTGAGGCGGCGCTCACGCTCCTGATTCCGCTCGGCCTCCTGGGCGTGCGCTACATTGTGCCGGTGAGCGCGGCCATCGTGGTGCTGCTCTTCATTGTCTACTTCAGCTACCGGCAGACCATCGAAGCCTATCCCCACGGCGGCGGCTCCTACACCGTCGCCAGCCAGAACCTCGGCGAGGGCGCGGGCCTGCTGGCCGCGGCTGCGCTGATGATCGACTACACCCTCACCGCGGCGGTCGGCATTTCCGCGGGCGTGGGCGCGCTCATCTCCGCGGCCCCGGGCTTGCAGCCCTACACACTCCAACTCTGCCTCGCCGTGCTGCTGATTCTCACCATCGTGAACATGCGCGGCGTACACGACACCGGCGTGGTCTTCATGATTCCCACCTACCTGTTCACCGGCACGCTGCTGATTGTCATCGCCGTGGGCGCATGGCAGGTGCTGCACAGCGCGGGCCATCCTCACCCGGTTACGCCGCTGCCATCAGCCCCTGCCGCCACCGTCGCCGTCAGCGTGTGGCTGCTGCTCAAGGTCTTTTCTTCCGGCTGCACCGCCATGACCGGCGTTGAAGCGGTGAGCAACGGCGTGATGGCCTTCCGCGAGCCTACGCGCAAGAACGCCAAGGCCACTCTCACCATCATCATCGTTTTGCTGGCAATCCTGCTGGCCGGCATTGCGCTGCTCTGCCGCGCCTACGGCATCGCCGCCACCAACCCAGACCGCCCCGGCTACGAGAGCGTGCTCTCCATGCTCACCCGCGCCGTTATGGGCCACGGCTGGTTCTACTACCTCACCATCGGCTCGGTACTGCTGGTGCTGGCTCTCTCCGCCAACACCGCCTTCGCCGATTTTCCCCGCCTCACCCGCGCTATTGCCCTCGACGACTACATGCCCCGCGTCTTCCTCATACGCGGACGCCGCCTGCTCTACTCCTGGGGGATTTATGTGCTGGTCACGCTCGTGGCCGTGCTGCTGATCGTCTTCGGCGGCGTCACTGACCGGCTCATTCCGCTCTTTGCCGTCGGCGCCTTCATGGCCTTCACCCTCTCCCAGGCCGGCATGGTCATGCACTGGAAGCGTGAAGGCGGCGCGCATCTGCGCATGTTCGTCAACGGCCTGGGCGCAGTGGCCACCGGCATCACCACCCTGGTGGTGCTGGTAGCCAAGTTCGTCGAGGGCGCGTGGATTACCGCGCTGCTGGTCGTGGTCATGATCCTGCTCATGCGCGCCGTCAAGCGCCACTACGTTTACGTCGCCCGCGAGATCGATCTCGACCGGCCCATCGTTCCCGCCGAAATCACCGAGCCCATCGTGGTGCTGCCCATCGATCGCTGGAGCCGCATCTCAGAGAAGGCGCTCTCCTTCGCGCTCTCCATGTCCTGCGATATCCGCTGCGTTCACGTAACTACAGCTGAACAGGCCGACACCTTCTGCGATCAATGGGAAAAAGACATCGCCGCGCCGCTCCGCGAGGCCGGCAAGTGCGTTCCCAAGCTGGTTACGCTTCGCTCGCCGTATCGCTACATCGTGTACCCAGTGGTCGATTACGTGCTCTCAGCGGAGCGCGAGACCGGCAACAAAAAAGTCTGCGTGCTGGTGCCCGAGCTGGTGGTGCGTCACTGGTGGGAAAACCTGCTCCACAACCGCCGCTCCGACGTGCTCAAAGTCATTCTCCTCATGCGCGGCAACCGCCGTATCGTGGTCATCAACATTCCCTGGTACCTCGAACGCGGCTGAAGTGACCGCCCCCTACCCCCGCCGCGCCGCCTGCCTTTGCGCCGCCGCCAATATCTCCGGCAGCCGCTTCTGCCGGTACGCGAACGAGCGCGCCAACTGCCTCCGCACCATCAGGCCGCCGATCCGCCCCATCCATCCGTAAGGCAGTTCGTACTCCACCGCATCGCTCACCAGCGTTCCCTCCTGCCCGTCCCGGAATTCCGCTTCAATCCCGTGACGATGTTGAAACGCAGCGAACGGTCCGCGCACCTGCGCATCGCAGAAATGGCTGTTCCACTCGAACTCCGTGATCGATGCCAGCCAGCTCACCCGCCGCGGCACCCACGGAATCGGATAAAAGCTGATCAGAATCTCCGATCCCACGCCCGCTGCCACGCTCAGAAATCGCCGCGCCGCGTCCTGGGCCACGGGCCGCGGCGGAGGCGGCAAGATCCGCGCGTCCTCAATCCGCGCCTCCAGCTTCGGCGGCATCAGGTGAGGCAGATTCGCCGGATTGGCAAAGAACGCAAACACCAGCTCCACTGGATAAGGAACCCATTGCCGCGTCTGGAAGCGCTGCATCATGCATCAGATAGTAATTGTCGTGGCCTCCACCATGGCAGGCGGCCCAGCTCTGACGAGCAGGAACAATGGGCGCCCCATGTCCCGATTTGGAGACATGGGATCTATTACAGTTCCGCATCAGCAGAACCCACGCCCGCCATTTAACCTATAAAGAGGCATAAAGTTCCTCCAGATTCCCCAAGGATCATGACCCGGCGCTCCCTATTGCACGTCTTCTCGAAGCCCAGCCAGCACAATAAATGGCTCGTGCTCATTGCGGCCTACAAGTTCCTTCATGTGCTGGTCTTTGTCCTGATCGGCGTAGGGGCGCACCACATGCTCCACAAGGACGTCGGCGACCAGCTTTTAGCCTTAGCCCATCACTTGCATTTCAACCCCGAGTCGCGCTTCGTCGACTTCATCCTCGACAAAGCCTCCCTGCTCCACGATCCGCTCCTGCGCCGCATCGGCCTGGTCGCCTTCTGCTACGCCGCCCTCTCCATGGCCGAGGGAATCGGTCTCTATCTCGAAAAGGCCTGGGGCGAGTTCCTCACCCTCGCCATCACCGCCTCGTTTCTGCCCTGGGAGATGTTCGAGTTCGCCCGCAGGCAGACCCTGATCAGGTTCGGCCTGCTCACAGTAAACCTGCTCGTCTTCTTATATCTGCTGAAGGTGGTTGTCGATCACGGCCGCCAAAAGCACAAGGCCAGGCGCGCATAACAGGCTGCGGAGAAACTCGCTCCGGAGGGAGGCGGGGGTTTCAACCCATAAGCGCTAAGATAACTAATCAGTAACGCTACTCATTGTGCGGTTATCACCTTGGTTACCCCACCGGTTGCGTGTCAAGCTAGACAAAAAGTCGCCACGAAGCCTTAACTTAGCGCCTATGGGGTTTCAACCCCCGCATAAAGCCAACAGAATTCGTGCGGGCTTTAGCCCCGGAAGCACGCCCGGCGCAGGTTTAACTCAAATCCCGAGTTTTACCCCAGTCAGGTTAGCCGCTGCGGAATCTCTATCGGGTCCCGGAGCCTTATCACGTCCGAATTCAATCCCCCTCGGATGCAACTCCGGGCCTGTCGCGCCGCGTCATTCTCCGACTTTCGCTTTTTGTTCCCCTAACACGGCCCGCCCGTCTTGTCCAGTAGTGGAACCGAAGTCATTAACACAAGATGTTGTGGTCGCCTCATTTTCTTAATCTATTAGATGAATTTTCCACACTAGCCCCCTCCAACCGGCACTTTTAGCCCATTTTCCTCTTGGCGACAGCAGAGATCAGGGGTACTATTCACGTGTGGTGGAAGTTTGTGGAACAAAGTGGGACTTTGGGGAGCCACTCAACCGCTTTCCACTCCGAGTTTACTCGCTTTTCCTCCCCGCAACAGAAATTCCGGAGCCAAAACCGCTGGAGAACCAGCCTGGCTAACCGGAAAAACCCGGGGTCCCCGCAGACAGGTCTTCGTCTGTGGGGTGGCAAAAACCGGGGTCCTTGCAGACAGGTCTTCGTCTGTGGGGTGGTAAGAACGGCAATCCGGGTCGCGGCAACCGATGAAGAATCAGCCGCGGGGTGATGAAGAGGCAATGCAATGTTTCGCGGAAACCATCCAGCCAAGGTCGATGAGAAGGGACGGCTCAAGCTCCCGGCTGCTTTCAAGCAGTTGCTGGACGCCCAGAACGTGACCCAGTTCTACATCACCTCGGTCGATGGCAAGAGCGCCGAGATCTGGCCGCTGCCGGAGTGGGAGAAGCGCGAAGCCCAGTTGGCCGAGTTCAGCACCCTGGACGACGCGGTGCAGAAATACCTGAATCTGACCAGCTACTACGGTCAGCAGGTGGAGATGGATAACCAGGCCCGTGTCCTGCTGCCGCAGATTTTGCGCGGCAAGGCCCGCCTGGACTCGGATGTTGCGGTTTTTGGCAAGACGACTTACCTGGAAGTGCACAACCGGGAGATCTTCGAGCAGAATCTGCCCGGCAACGATATGACCGTCGAGGATCGCAAGGCATTGGCGGCGATTCTCAGCCGGCGCAGTTGAAGTGAACAAGCCCCTCAGGGGGAGCGCATGACGAAGCCGAATGAACGCCATGTGCCGGTTCTTTTTCAGGAAGCGATTGGTTTTCTCCGTGTGCGTCCCAACGGGACGTATGTGGACTGCACCGTTGGCCTGGCCGGACATTCCGAAGGGATTATCCGGCTGCTGGGACCCGAAGGAAGGTTCATCGGTTTCGACCGGGACCCCGAGGCTCTCCAGTTGGCAAAGGCTCGGCTGGACCAGGTTTTGCTGGAGCTGGGCAGCCAGGCGCCAAAGGTCACGCTGATCGGCAAGGCCTTCAGCACCATCGCCGGGCACGTAGAGCCGGCTTCGCTGGATGGTCTTTTGGCCGACTTTGGCGTCAGCAGCCTGCAGTTCGACGAGGCGCGCAGGGGATTCAGTTTTCAGGCGGATGGGCCGCTGGATATGCGCATGGATACGAGTATTGACACGCGCACCCAGCCCACCGCCGAACAAGTGGTGAATGAGATAAGTGAGCGCGAGCTTGCCAATCTCATTTACGAGAACGGTGAGGAAAGGAGGTCGCGGACAGTCGCCAGAGCCATTGTGCGGGGGCGGCCGGTTACAACCACGGGGCAACTTGCCCGGATTGTAGCCTCAGCCGTCCCGGCAATGAAACATGACAGGAAACACGGCCACATTCACCCGGCTACAAGAACTTTTCAGGCCCTTCGTATCTACGTAAATCGCGAATTGGACGAAATAAGGGACTTGTTCGAGGCCGCACCAGCATTGCTTAAGCCCTCCGCAAGACTCGTCGTTATCAGCTTTCATTCTCTTGAAGATCGCATTGCAAAAGACAGCCTGCGCGAGGGCGCGCAAAAAGGAATCTGGCAGATTTTGACCAAGCAAGCCGGTCACCGCCGGCGACGAAGAAACAGAAACAAACCCCCGCTCAAGAAGCGCAAAACTGAGAGCGGCGGAAAGAAGTCAGCTTCCAGCTATTAGCCTCTAGCTTCTAGCTCTGAAGTGCAGACAATAAGAGTTTCGGGCGAACGCTCAGCAACTTTATAAGTCAGGCGAGAAGGTCATTTTCAGGCAGGGTAAAGCTGGAGGCTAGCAGACTGGAAGCTAGTAGCTCGGAGGGAAAAATGGCGGCATGCACAACAACCTATTTCGAAGCCGGCCGCAGTTGGAGCGCGCGGGCTGCCGAGCACAACGCCGCGTTGCTGGCCCAGCAGCCTATGCGCAGGCGGCGCGTGCGCACGCCCGAGTTCTACTTTGCCCGCCACATTGACAACTCCCGGCTGGTCAAAGCCTCAGACCCGGTGCGGGTGCGCGAGATGCGCCTGTTCTCCGGCGCTATCGCCGTGTTGTTTTCCCTGGTCATGATCTACGGCATGCAGCACTTCTACGCCATCGAGGGCGGCTACCGCGTCGAGCAGGAGAAGCAGACGCTCGACCAGTTGCGCGAGGAGAACCGGCAGTTGCGCCTGGCCCAGGCCGAACTTACCCAGCCCGGACGCATCGACATGATGGCTCGTCAGCTCGGTCTTGCCGCGCCCCAGCCCGGGCAGGTGATTCATCCCAATGCCCGTCCCGATTCCTCGACTCCGGTCGTTGCCCAAATGACTCCTCCCGCGCCACCCGCGCGGTAGAACTGCTTTCGTTGAGCCTCTCATTGAGGTCGCGTTTTGAAAGGGCGCGGCTTTAGACGCGCCGCCAATGGAGCAAAATGAATGCGGGCTTTAGCCCCTGAGGTATGCTTTGCGGGGCCTGATCCAGGATCAATTCTTTCCGTAGCCCGCTAAGCCAGCAGCTCCACAGTCGAGCTGAAGGCTAGGAGCTAAAAGCTAAGAGCTAGGATTTTGCAATGCCCGCAGCCGTCAGAGCCATTCGCAACCCCAACAACCCTCCCCGCGTCATCCCCCTCAAGCGGACACGCTTCTGGCTCATCTGCCTGTTCTTTCTCGTCTGGGCCTGCGCCATCGGCGCCCGCCTGTTCTGGCTCCAGATTGTGCGCCACCAGGAATACGTCGAGCGCGCCCAGAAGCAGCAGCAGCGCACCTTCGAAGTAGCTCCCCGCCGCGGCGTGCTCTACGACCGAAATCTCCACGAGCTGGCCATGACCGTGCAGGTGGATTCCATCTACGCCAATCCCTCCGAGATCGACGACAAGCAAGCCGCCGCCCGTACCCTCGCCTCCATCGTCCACACCGACCCCGAGGACACCCGCACCACCGAAAGCGAGATTGCCGCCCGCCTCGCCTCCGGACACAACTTTGCCTGGGTGGCGCGCCGCGTTACTGCCGATGTGGCCACCCGCGTCCGCGCTCTCAATATGAAGGGCATCTATTTCCAGAAGGAGTTCCAGCGCTTTTATCCCGACAACCAGATTGCCGCGCAGGTGCTCGGCTATGTGGGCGTGGACGACAACGGCCTGGGCGGACTCGAGGACAAATTCGACGCGCAACTGCACGGCGTTCCCGGGCAGATGTACACCGCCATGGATGCGCGCCGCAAAATTCTTGGATCGAGCGAGCGCGACCCCGAGCCGGGCCGCAACCTGGTTCTCACGATCGATGAGAACATCCAGTTCCTGGCCGAGCAGGCTCTCGACCACGCCATGCAGAAGACCCAGGCGCTCAACGGCACGGTCGTGGTCCAGGACGTGCACACCGGCCAGATTCTGGCCCTCGCCATTCGCCCCACCTTCAATCCCAACAACTTTCGCCACACCACGCCCGACCTGCTGCGCGATCACGCCGTCAGCGATGTCTACGAGCCCGGCTCGACCTTCAAGCTGGTCACCTATTCCTCGGCGCTCGACCAGCACGTAGCCGCGCCCGACGACATCATCGACTGCCAGGGCGGCCAGATCACGCTCGCCGGCCGCGTCATCCACGACGACAAGAGCGACCGCGGCCTGGGCAAAGTCACGGTCGCCACCGCCCTGGCCCGCTCCAGCGATGTTGCCGCCGTCAAGCTCGCGCTCAAAGTGGGCCCTGACCGCTTCTATCAGTACATTCGCGACTTCGGCTTCGGCTCCCGCTCCGGCGTCGAGCTGCCCGGCGAGACGCGCGGACTGCTGCAGCCGGTCAAGCGCTGGAACGGCTCATCCATCGGCTCCATCGCCATCGGCCAGGAGGTCGCTGTCACCCCGGTGCAACTGGTCACCATGGTCTCCACCATCGCCAACGGCGGCGTCTATCTGCCTCCGCACATCCTCTTCCCCGGCCAACTTGATTCCACAACTCCAAACCAAAAGGCTGCCCCACCGCAGGTGGTGCAGGTGGCCGGCGAAGAACTGCCCAATCCCCTTCCCACCGGCGCTCATCGCGTCATCTCCACGCTTAGCGCCGCCGCAGATGCGCAAGATGATGGAGGGCGTGGTCCTGTTCGGCACCGGCAAGCAGGCGCAGCTTGACGGCTACTCCTCCGGCGGAAAAACCGGCACCGCGCAAAAAATCGATCCGGCCACGCACACCTACTCGAAGACCATGCACATCGCCTCTTTCGCGGGCTTCGCGCCGGTCAACAATCCCGTCATCGCGGTGGCCGTCATCATCGATTCACCGAAAGGCGATTACTACGGAACCGCTGTCTCCGCGCCGGTCTTCGCCGAGGTGGCGCAGAAGGTGCTTGAATATCTTGGCGTGCCTCACGACATCGATCTGCGCCCGCCCAGCGCTGCCTCAAAATCCGATGCGCCCGTTACTGAAGACGACACCGCGCAGAATGAAAGCGACATTCAGGCGCTCTACGACGCCGCCAACAATCTCCCCATTGACGATCCCCTGCGCCCGGGATCGAGCCAGACTGCAACCGCCAGCCAGCCCGCCGGTCAAGCCGCGAATCAGGCTCCAGGTCCTGCGGCAAGCACATCATCGAACACCAGGCCCGCATCGACTGCCGCGCAGCAAGCTTCTGCGCAGCAGCCCGGTACCTCAGCGCAGCAGCCAACGAATACCGTCACAGTCACCGACCCCGCGCGTCTGCGCGTCCCATCCCTCATCGGTCTGCCGGTGCGCAAGGTCATCGAACAAGCCGCCGCCGCCGACCTTCAAGTCGAGATCGTCGGCAACGGCACATGCCGCCAGCAGGCCCCCGATCCCGGCGCCATGGTCCCTCCCGGAACCAAAGTCGTAGTCCGCTGCGGCCACTAAGCAGCCTTCCTAGCCCCTTGTCCCTAGTCCCTAGTCCCTCAGTCCCTCAGTCCCTTAGTCCCTTAGTCCCTGTTTTTTTCACATCCCCTTCGGCGTGGATTGCGTCTCTGCGATCGACTCACCCGTTTCCAACAGGCTCTTCAGGCTGGCCAAAATCATCGGCCATCCATTCGCCACCGCCTTGATGAACTTCGATTCCTTCTTGTCCATCTCGTGCGTCAGGGTGAGCTTTACCGTCTCGCCGTGCGGCTCCAGCTCGTAGGTCATCCGCGAATAGCCCTCCCCGGTCAACTCGGGGAACAGCTCATGACGCCACTTCAAAACCAGCTTTCGCGGCGGATCGATCTCCACCACTTCCCCGCTGTCCGCCACGCGCCCATCGGGAAACTTGATCTTCCACGGAGTGCCCGGCTTCCATTCGCATTCCTGCACCGTCCCAAACCAGTATCTCCGCGTGAATTCGGGTTCCAATAGCGCCCGCCAAAGTTTTTCCGGCGTGGTGCGGATAAACGTCACATAAACAAATTCAGATTCAGCCCCTTTTGATTCAGCCATTGCCCTCTTCCTCCAGTCTTTTCTTCAGTTCGCTCAGGGCGCGCAGGCGCCCCCGCTCGTACTTCCCAATCCATCGCTCGCCGATCTCGTGAATCGGCACCGGGTTCAGGTAGTGCAACTTCTCCCGGCCGCGCCAGATGCAAACCACCAGGTCGGCCTCTTCGAGAATCTTCAAATGTTTGGCCACAGCCTGCCGCGTCATGTCAAGATGCGCGCAAAGCTCTCCCAGCGTCTGCCCGTTGTTGGCCCGCAGCCGGTCCAGCAACAGCCGCCGCTCGTGAGCTGCGAGCGCCTTGAACACCCTGTTCACATCAGCGCCCATGGCCGTCATATTATGCAACCTTTTGGTTGCATGTCAAGATCGCGTCGACAAAGTGCCACATCTGCGCGTTGCCTTTGTCTCTGCTGCTAGCGTGAAGCAGAACACAGTCCACTCAAACAATCTGTCATCCTGAGCGACCGTAGCGAAGCGAAGGGAGTCGAAGGACCTGCGGTTGCTTTTAGGGCTTCCCGTCAGGGCGCGGCCGGGTACCCTCTGGGTGCCGCGCCGAACGATGAAACCTATCTTGCCCACTCTCCCGGCAGGGAGAAAACGATAATAGCCCAGGCCGGAGCGCAGCGACGCCCTGGGTCAGCGTTCCTTCAACACCCATCGCGACCCGTAGGGCCGCGCCGAAATCTACCTCGATTATCAGCTTCGGAATCGCTGCTTTTGTCGAAACCCACCCGTGACCCGGGGAATACAAAACGCCTTAACAATCTACAATTGATCCCAACATGACCTGGCAAGAACTCACCGCTGAAATCACCGCCGTCGGCGCGGGCGGCGGCTCCGACGAGCCCATCGCCGGCGTCGAATACGACTCCCGCCGCGTGCGCCCCGGCTCGGTCTTTGTCGCCATGAAGGGCGGCTCGACCGACGGCAATAAATACGTCGACAAAGCCATCGCCGCCGGAGCCCTCGGCATCGTCACCGACTCCGCGCCTAAGTTCGATCACCTGCTCGTGTTTCAACCCGGCCTGCCCGTGCTCGAGGTCGAACACGGCCGCCGCGCGCTGGCCCAGGCCTCCGCCGCCTTCTTCGGCCATCCTGAGCGCGCCCTCGCCTCGACCGGCATCACCGGGACCAACGGCAAAACGACAACAGCCTTCCTGACTGAATCCCTGCTCAACGCCGCCGCCCGCAAGACCATCCTGGTCGGGACAATCGAGTACCACGTAGCCGGCGAAGTGCGGCCCTCCATTCACACCACTCCGGAATCTCGCGACCTGTTTGAGCTGATGGCGGAAGGCGTGAGCCGCGGAGCTACCGAACTGGTCACCGAAGTCTCCAGCCACGCCCTCGACCAGGGCCGCGCCGCGGGAATCAATTTCGACGTAGCCGTTTTCACCAACCTCACCCGCGACCATCTCGACTATCACCAGACCATGGAGAAATATTTCGCCGCCAAGCGCCTGCTCTTCGACGGCACGGTCTACCCCGCCCCACGTGTCACCGTGATCAACGCCCACGACGACCACGCTGAAGCACTCGCCGAGGCCGCGCGCAAGGCCGGCGCCGAGATCCGCACTTATGGAATCGGCAAAGGCGACTGGCGCGCCGCAAGCTACTCGCTCACTCCCGCCGGCGCCGTTCTCAATCTCGAAACCCCCGCCGGTTCAGCCCAGGTGGCCTCGCGCCTGGCCGGCGAAGTCAACATCCTCAACCTGCTGACCGCCTTCACCGCAGCCCACGCACGCGGCATTGCTTTCGCCGATCTCGTCGCCGCGGTTCCCAGCCTCAAGCCCGTCCCCGGCCGCTTCCAGTCCGTCGATGCAGGCCAGCCCTTCACCGTCATCGTGGACTACGCCCACACCGACGACGCCCTGCGCAACCTCACCGCTCTCGCTCGCCAAATGACTCAACAAACCGGCAAGCGCGTCATCACCCTCTTTGGATGCGGCGGCGACCGCGACCGCACCAAGCGTCCCAAGATGGGCCAGGCCGCCGGCGAAGGCAGCCACTTTGTTGTCGCCACCAGCGACAATCCCCGCTCAGAAGATCCGTTCGACATCCTTGCTGAGATTGAGCCCGGCCTCGAGTCGACCGGCGTCAAGTACACCATCGAACCCGATCGCGCCACCGCCATTCGTCTCGCGCTTGAAGCCGCCGCGCCCGGCGACGTAGTCCTGATCGCCGGAAAAGGCCACGAGAAGGAGCAAATCCTCGCCGGGCTCACAATTCCCTTTGACGACACCGAGATTGCTCTTTCAACGCTCGCGGATTTGGGCTATCGTGAAGGGCAATGAATCTTACCCTTGCAGAGGTGGCAATCGGATCGGGCGCGGTGCTCGAAGCGCCGGCCTCTGTAAGCAATGCCGGTGCGCTCTCCGTCTCCGGCTACTCCATCGACTCGCGCACCGCGGCTCCCGGCGACCTGTTCTTTGCCGTGCGCGGCGACCGCCTCGACGGCCATGATTTTGTAGCCGTCGCTCTCGACCGCGGAGCCGTGGCCGCCGTAGTCTCCCGTGCGCGTGTGGCCTTGTTGCCTGACGCGGTGCTGGCCGCTCCCCTGCTCATCGCCGAAGATCCGCTGCTCGCCCTGCAGTCCCTGGCCGCGCATGTCCGCCGTCAATGGGGCCGTCACGTGGTCGCCATCACCGGCTCGGCCGGCAAAACCACCACCAAGGAAGCGGTGGCCGCGGCCCTCGCCACTAAGTTCCGCGTGCTCAAATCCCAGGGCAATCTCAACAACGGATTCGGCCTGCCTCTGCAACTGCTGCGCCTCGAACCCGAGCACGAATTCGCCGTCGTCGAGATGGGCATGAATCACAGCGGCGAGATCGCCGAGCTGGCCCGCATCGCCTCGCCTGACTGGGGCGTCATCACCAACGTCGGCACCGCCCACATCGAGAATTTCGCCGAGGGTCAGGCCGGCATCGCCCGCGCCAAGTTCGAATTGGTGGCCGCTCTGCCCTCCACCGGCGTGGCTTTTCTCAACTGCGACGATCGCTACGCCTCGCAGTTTGGCCGCGATTTTCCCGGCCGCGTGGTCTACTTCGGCGCCGGACCCTGCGCCGACCCGCAAATTCTCTCCGTCTTTGAAGATCTGGCCGGACTGCACGTGAATTACCGCGCCGGAAGCCGCGAAGGCAGCTTCACTCTGCGCCTGCTTGGCGAGCACAACGCATCCAACGCCATCGCCGGACTCGCCGTTGCACTCGAAGCCGGCATCGATCTTCGCTCCGCCGTAGCCGCGCTGGAGTCTCTTACCGCCGGAGACAAGCGCGGTCAGGTAATTGAGATCGCCGGCGCCACCATCATGAATGATTCCTACAACTCCAACCCTGAGGCGCTGCGATCCATGATCCGCACCCTGGCCGCGCGCCCCGCCGCCGGCCGCCGCATCCTGGTGGCTGGCGAAATGTTGGAACAAGGCGAGCAGGGTCCCGCGCTCCACGCCGCCTGTGGCCGCGCCGCCGCCGAAGCCGGGCTCGACCTGGTCGCCGCCGTCCAGGGCAACGCCAAGCACCTTGCGACGGCCGCCTGCGCCGGCGGTGTTGCCTCGCTCTTCCTCCCCGACGCCGATGCCGCTGGCCGCTGGCTCCTCCGGAATCTTGCCCCCGGCGACGTGGTGCTCGTCAAAGGCTCGCGCGGCGTCCATCTGGAACGCGCCATCGAGGCCCTGAAGAATCATGCCGCGTCCCCGGAGGACAAGTGAGTTTTCGTAAAACCGCCGGGTGCCCCATCCTCGCCGCGTCTTTGTTTTTGCGGCTAGGGTGGGATAACACAGCAACCCCAATGTGGCTCAGACCGATCGCCTTCCTCCTGCTTCTCGCCTCGTCCCTCCACCTCGCCGCCGCGCCCAATCCCGGCTGGACCAGGCCCTTTCCGCCCTTCCGCATCGCCGGCAACCTCTACTACGTGGGCAGCGAAGACCTCGCCTCCTATCTCATCGTCACGCCCAACGGCCACATCCTCATCAACAGCAGCCTGGAATCCTCTCCTCCCTTGATCCGCAAGAGTGTCGAAACCCTCGGCTTCCGCTTTCGCGATATCAAAATCCTGCTCATCAGCCATGCCCACTACGATCATTGCGCAGGAAGCGCGCGCATCAAGCAACTCACCGGCGCAAAATACTACGTCATGGATGCCGATGTGTCCGTAGTCGAGTCCGGCGGCAGGACAGACTTTCAATACGGCGCGCAGCCGGCCATGCGCTTTCCTCCCGCGCACGTCGATCGCGTCCTGCACGACGGTGACACCGTGCGCCTCGGCGGCTCAGTCCTCACCGCGCACCTCACCGCCGGCCACACCAGGGGAACGACCACCTGGACCCTCGACGAAATTGAAGCCGGCCGCACCCTTCATGTCGTCATCGTCGGCAGCCCCAACGTCAATCCCGGCTACAAGCTCGCCGCCAACAAGGCTTATCCGCGCATCGCCCAGGACTACAAACACGGTTTTCAGGTGCTCAAATCCCTGCCCTGCGACATCTTCCTCGGCGCGCATGGCTCCTACTTCGATCTGACCGCCAAATATCCCCGCTGGAAAGCCGGCGACCGCAACGCCTTCATCGATCCTGCCGGCTACAAGGCCTACATCGCCGACCGCGAGCAGGCATTCGAGGCCGAGTTGGACCGCCAACAGGCCGGAAAGCGATAGCGCACGCCCGCTCATCCAGAGAGTCCCGCCATGCGGACCGCCCGCAAGCGCAAACCGTGCATTTTCAAAGGCCCTCGAACGTTGACCCAAAATACGTGATGCGCATCACAAAATTCCACCTTCGATGGATGCAACTATGAACTCAGTATTCTTCCAGGGAACATATTTCACTCGTCTAAAACTCCCCAGAGAGGCCCGCACGTGCAACTCGACCCATCTGGATTCCTCGCCGACTCCGAACTCGTTCAGGCGCTCGAGAGGCGAGCTACGCCGATCCCCTGCGACGAGGGCCGCGTTCTCTTCCGTCAGGGAGACCCCCCTGTCGGCCTCTTTATCCTCCTCAAGGGTGAGGCGACTCTCTCCATGAACTCAGACAGCGACGAGCCTATTTTCTGCTGCCGGGCGACCGCCGGTTCCCTGCTCGGCCTGCCCGGCCTCATTGGCAACCAGCCCTACTCGCTCACCGCCGTTGCATGCCGCGGCGCTCAGATCACCTTCATTGCCCGCGACGACTTTAACGCCCTCATGCAATCCGAGCTGCCTTTGTTGGTCAAGATCCTGCAGGTGCTGGCCGCCGAGGTCCGCTCCGCAAGACTCGCAATCACCCAGCTCTAACCGCAAAGCCAACAACCCACCAGCAACTGCCCGCAGCATCGACCAAACCCTAGTCCCTCAGTCCCTAGTCCCTTAGTCCCTAGTCCCTTAGTCCCTCAGTCCCGAGTCCCTAGGCCGTATCGACATATACCGTGCGTGGATGTAGTTGATAAACAAACGAGCTGTCATCCTGAGCGACCGCAGCGTAGCGAAGGGAGTCGAAGGATCTGCGGTTGCTTCGCTCCGCCGGCTATCGTTGACCGGTTTCCGAAAGTTTCTTAGCCGCTTCAGCTTCCCTAAATGTCGATACGGCCTAGTCCCTAGTCACCCGCCCCACCTGCTAAACTCTCAATCGTCATGATCCGTGCAAGCCTGGTTATCGCGGCCGTTGCTTACCTGCTCGGGTCCATCCCCACCGGATACCTGCTGGTCCGCCTTTTCCGCCATCAGGACATCCGCTCGGTGGGGAGCGGCAACATCGGAGCCACCAATGTCCTTCGTTCCGGCGGCAAGGGCCTGGCCGCAGCCACCTTCGTGCTCGACGTGCTCAAGGGCTCAGCCTCCGTCTGGCTCGGCGGAGTGCTCGGCACGCTTCTGCTTCCCGCCACTCCTACTTCCTTGCGCACTGCCCAGGCCGTGGCCGCTCTCTTCGCCGTCCTCGGCCACATGTTCCCCGTCTGGCTTCGCTTCCATGGTGGCAAGGGCGTGGCCACCGGCTTCGGCGTCTTCCTGGTCTCCGCGCCCTGGGCCGCACTGGCCGCCATCTCCGTCTTCGCCATCGTGCTGTTCCTCACCCGCTATGTCTCGCTGGCCTCCATCCTCGCGGCAGCCTGCTTCCCCTTCTTTGCCTGGTTCCTTTATCGGATGCAAGCGGTCGGCCCGCCTCCGCCGGCGATCTTCTTCGCCGTCCAGTGCGCCGTCGCCCTGCTCATCATCGCCAAACATCACCAGAACATTCGCCGCCTGCTGGCCGGCACTGAATCCCGCTTCGGAGCCAAGATAACCGCATGAGCCGAATCGCCGTAATGGGTTCCGGAGCCTGGGGAACCGCAATCGCTCTCTCCCTCCACCGCCGCGGCGGCCACCAGATCGTCCTCTGGTCGCATTCGCTCGATGAGGCGCGCCAAATCACTCAAGCGGGAGAGAACATCCTCTTCCTCCCCGGCTTTCCCCTGCCCGCCGGCCTCGAAGTCACCGACGAGGACGCAGCCGTCGCCGACGCCGAAATCGTCGTCTCCGTCATCCCCTCCGAGTTCCTGCGTTCCACCCTCGCCCGTCTTCGCCCTCACATGCACCCCGGCCAGATCGTCGTCTCCGCCACCAAGGGCGTTGAAGACCGCAGCTACCTGCGCATGACCCAGGTCATTGCCGCCTGCCTGGGGGAATCGGCGGCCATGGAATCGACCCCGCGTTCCGTCGCTCACGGCATCCGCGCCACAAACCCTGACACTAATCTTGAAGTCTTTGTGGAAACCGGAGCCCCCGAAGTCAGCTCTTCGGGGATCGCGCCCGCGCCTCGCTCCTTGAGCGACCCGGTTTTTCACATCGGCGCACTCTCCGGCCCCAGCTTCGCTCTTGAAGTCGCCCAGGGCCAGCCCACCGCCGTAACCGTCGCCTTCCGTGAAAAGTCCGTCGCCGCCCGCATTCAAAAGGAGTTCTCCTCTGAGACCCTCCGCCTCTACCGGTCCACCGACGTCATCGGCGTCGAACTCGGCGGCGCGCTCAAGAACGTGATCGCCATCGCGGCCGGCGTTGCCGCCGGAGTCGGCCTCGGCTACAACTCCGCCGCCGCCCTCATGACCCGCGGCATCGCCGAAATCACTCGCCTCGCCGTAGCATGCGGCGGCCGCCGCGAAACCCTTGCCGGCCTCTCCGGCGCGGGAGACCTGGTGCTCACCTGCACCGGGTCCCTCAGCCGCAACCGCACTGTAGGGCAGGCTTTAGGCCAGGGCCGCCAGCTCCCTGAGATCCTTGCCTCGCTCGGCGGCAAAATTGCTGAAGGTGTCCTTACCACCCGCGCCGCTCTTGGCCTCGCCCGCCGGCACAATATCGAAATGCCCATCACCGAGCAGATGCAGCTCATCCTCGACGAGGGCAAAGACCCCCGCGAAGCCATCAAGGACCTCATGCTCCGCCCCGGAAAAGACGAACATTAGGTTCTTGGTTCCTTTTTCACGTCTCAATTGTTTCGGACGTTTTTTCCACCGCAATCCGGTGCATACTCCTGTCAGTCCTCTTGTGTCGGGACCATCCCCTTATCCCTTATCCCTTATCCCTTATGCCCGACGCAGACATTTCAACTCCAGGAGATCGCCATGCAGCCCCATCTGTCGAACCTCCAGTTGCTTGTTGCCGTCGTTTCCCTCGTCGTCGTCGCCGTCCTCGCCATCGCCACGCTCCTTGACATCCGCAGAAGAAGAAGAACTCCTCCGTTCCTCAATTACTTCTACTCGGACTTCGATCAGGACCAGTACGACCGGGACAATTCCCACCGGGACTCCTTTACCGGACTGAGCGAATGGCGCGCCTACAATCGAGCTCACCTGCACACCTACGAAGCCCGCGGCACAACCTCGCACAACGGCCTGTGAGAGTAATCCAGAGCCCGTCCGCGCAATAAGCACGGCGACCCAGCCCCTTTGACTGCTTTTTGAAGGTGATGTCCCATTCCTGCGATTTTTTCCCGTCGCAATGGTGTGAAGCCGCAACCTTCATCCCAAGTAACTTGTCATCCTGAGCGCGGCGTAGCGAAGTCGAAAGCCTGCCCTGAGCCGGGTGCCCCAGGTCTCGATTTTGAGACCTGGGATCCCACCAACCCCCTATCGCCTGACAAAGAAACTGAACAGCAATATCGCCAGCACAATCGCACTCACCGCCGTATAGAACCGGTCCCGCAGCAGCGCAAATCCAACCACGCCGAAGATGACCCGGCACACCGGCGTCGCGATCAGCAACAGAATCCCGAATTCGATTACGCTGCGCGAATCCATGTGTCCCGCCCCGCCCACAATTCCACGCACCGTCTCCAGCGCCGCCGGAGCGCCATGAAAATGTTGGTAGTCCGGCCTCGAACCTCCAAACTGCGCCAGATACAGAATCCCTCCAACCAGCACCACCAGGGCCGCCGCGGTCACGCCGATCTGCAGCATCCGCCCCATCGCCATTTCAAGACCATGATCCCTGTCCGCCTGCATTCACAGCCTCCCCGTCACGCCGTTGAAGATCATCTCGATTCCCATCGCCACAATCACCACCACAAAGGCCATGCGAATCGTCCTCGTCTTAACATGAGCAAGCGTGCGCGCGCCCATCAGCGATCCGGCCAGAACCCCCAGCACCACCGGCATCGACAGCGCCGGAAGAATGTATCCATGGTTCAGATAGATTCCCGCGCTGGCCGCCGCCGTCACCCCAATCATGAAGTTGCTGGTGGTGGTCGACACTTTGAAGGGCAGCTTCATCGCCTGGTCCATGGCCAGAACCTTCACCGCTCCCGACCCGATTCCCAGAAGCCCTGACAGCGTTCCCGCTCCAAACATGATTCCAAACGCCGCCGGCACGTGTTCGGCAACATATTCTTCCCTGCCGCCGCCAACCGGATAGCTGCCTCTCAGATTCAGTCGCATCGCCAGGGCATCCGGGTGGTGGCGCTTCGGCCGGTCGTCACTCTGGTGCAAAAACGTCCACGCCGAATACAGCAGCACCAGCCCGAAGATCACGCCGATCCAGTTCCCCGACACTTTGGCGGTCAGATACGCGCCCAGCAGGGCGCCCAGCGTGGTAGCCACTTCAAGAAACATGCCGATGCGAATATTGGAGAACCCTTCGCGCACGTAGGCCGCCGCCGCTCCACTCGACGTAGCAATCACCGAGATCAGCGATGCGCCCAGCGCGTAGTGAAGGTCCACCTTGAACAGCAGGCACAGCACCGGGACGATCACCACTCCCCCGCCCAGTCCCGTCATTGCACCCAGAAAGCCCGCCAGCAGCGAAGTGCCAAACAGCGCCAGCGAGAAACAAAGAACGTTCATTCAGCGGATACCCACATCCTCAATTAGCATACCCGCGCAGGGCCGTCCTACTCCCCAGTCCCTCAGCCACAAGTCCCTCAGTCCCTTAGTCCCTCAGTCCCTGCTTCTAGCCCCCCGCAATCGCCCCAAGAATCAGCAGCGGCTCCCGCCCCTTCGCCACCGCCTCCGGCAATGCCTCATCCATGGACTGATGCGACCAATCCTCCTCGCACGCAAAGAAGCGCATGAACGCCCGCCGCTGCCCCGTTCCATGTTCCCGAATCGTCCCGCCCAGCATCGGGTAACGTGCTTCCAGCGCATCCAGAACCCGCCGCGCCGTCACCGGCGCAGGCACTTCGAGCTCCACGTCGCCCTCAATGCTCGCCAGGGTGCGCAGATGGTAAGGCAACGCCACCCGAATCACCGGCCTGTTTTCCATTGCGCCGCCTTCGCTCATTGCAGTGTCTGCACCTCCACCGAAAGCACCGCCGGCAGATCCCTCACAATCGGCGCCCAGCTGTCGCCCGCATCCGCCGACCCGTACACCTGGCCGCCGCTGGTCCCGAAGTACACCCCGCACTTATCCAGAGAGTCCACCGCCATCGCATCCCTGAGCACGTTCACGTAGCAGTCCTTCTGCGGCAGCCCTTTTTCCAAAGCCTCCCACTCGTTGCCGCCCGTCCGGCTGCGAAACACGCGCAGCTTCCCCTCCGGCACATAATGCTCCGAGTCGCTCTTGATCGGCACCACGTACACCGTCTCCGGCTCGTGCGCGTGCACGTCGATCGCGAACCCGAAATCCGTGGGCAGATTCCCGCTCACCTCGCGCCAGTTCTCGCCCGCGTTATCGCTCCGCATCACGTCCCAGTGCTTCTGCATGAACAGCACATCCGGACGCGACTTGTGCATCGCCACGTGGTGAACGCAGTGGCCCACCTCCGCCGTCGGGTCGGGTATGTACTTCGATACCAGCCCCTTGTTGATGGGCTTCCAAGTCTTGCCCCCGTCATCGGTTCTGAACGCTCCAGCCGCGGAGATCGCGATATAAATCCGCTTCGGATTGCTGGGATCCAGGATCACCGTGTGCAGGCACATTCCGCCCGCTCCGGGCTGCCAATGCGGCCCGGTGCCGTGTTCCCGCAACCCCTTCAGCTCCTCCCACGTCGCGCCGCCGTCGGATGATTTGAACAGCGCCGCGTCTTCCACGCCCGCGTACACCGTATCCGCGTCGCTCAGCGACGGCTCCAGGTGCCACACCCGCTTGAACTCCCACGGATGCGGCGTCCCGTCGTACCACTGGTGCGTCCCCGGCACGCCCGCGTACGCAAACTTGTTCCCCACCGGGTTCCAGGTCGCTCCGCCGTCGTCCGAGCGCTGCACCACCTGTCCTGACCAACTGCTGGATTGCGACGCATAAAGCCGCTTCGGATCCACTGCCGATCCCTTCAGGTGGTAGATCTCCCAGCCCGCAAAAAACGGCCCGCTCACCGTCCAATCCTTCCGTTTCCCGTCCGAACTCAGGATGAACGCGCCTTTCCGCGTTCCCACAAGCACACGTACGCTGCTCATTCTTTTTTGACCTCCTCTTGGTGTCGGTTCCGGCCCTTCAGCATTCGCCGGCGTCTCGGGCTCGTCAAACCGACCCTGCCCGGTTTTGGGGAACGCCGTGTTGCGATTCTTCCCGATTTCTGTTTCGAAATGCAAGTGATTTTTCAGCCCTCCCCAGGTTCAGGCCCTTGTATTCTCCCGGCAAAGAGCAGACAATCTTCTGTACTCCCGTACATAATCTTGCATAAAGGGGAAAGTCACTTTATGTGGCCCGTGCATCGCTCTTTTTCCTCATTCGTTTCGCGCCCACCCTCCAGTTCAGGACAATTCTCCCGGCGCATTCGCCTTCTTCCTCTGTCCGTCCTCCTCGCGGCAGCCTTTGCCACGCCCGCCCTCCCTGCTCAAACCGCCAATCGCATCACGCAGGAAATCGATCCCTCGCAGGTCCAGGCATTGCCCAATCATCTTCCTCAGTGGGCCAACCCGGTTAACCACGTTGCATCAGTACCGCCGGACCTGGCGCTGGATCAAATCACGATGGTTCTATCCCGCTCGCCCCGGCAGGAACAGGCCTTCGAGCAGTTTCTCGCCGACCAGCAGAATCCTGCTTCGCCCGATTACCATCATTGGCTCACCCCCGCCGAGGTGGGCGATCGCTTTGGCCTCTCCGACCAGGACATTGCCGCAATAACCGGCTGGCTCCAGTCCCAGGGCCTGCACGTCAACTGGGTCGCGCCCAGCCGCAACTTGATCCGCTTCGGCGGCAGGGCAGCCGACATCGGCCGAGCCCTCCAGACCGAGCTGCACTATTACAAAGTGAACGGCGACCAGCGCTTCTCCGTCTCCTCCGATCCCATGATTCCCCAGGCCCTGGCCCCCGCAATCAAAGCCATTCACGGCCTGTACACCATCGACGAGAAGCCGCTTTATCAGGCCCGGTCAATGCAATCGGTTTCCCCTGAAATGAACGCCAATAGTGGAAACCACTACTTGGCGCCCGCGGATTTTGCCACCATCTACGATCTCCCCTCCAGCCTGACCGGAACCGGAATGACGATCGGCATTGTCGATCGGTCGCGAACCGATTTCGCCGATTTCGACAACTTTCGTTACCTGACCGGCGCTAACTTCTCCAATCCAACCGAAATCGTTCCCACCGCGTTCGGAGGAGTGGATCCTGGTCCGGCCTACACCTCCCCGCCCGGCGGCAGCATCTCCACCGGCGAGCAAGGCGAGGCCACGCTGGATGTGCTGCGCGCGGGCAGCGTTGCTCTCAATGCGCGACTTTTGCTGGTGGTTGCCACCAGCGCCAGCGGCGGCATCGAAGCCGATGCGGAGTATCTGATCGAAACTTCGCCTGTTCCCGCGCAGATAATGACCATCAGCTTCGGTGCCTGCGAATACAACGCCGGGGCCTCGGGAGTTACCTTCTGGGACACGCTCTTTCAGCAGGCCGCAGCGGAGGGGATTTCGGTCTTCGTTTCCTCCGGCGACGCCGGCGCATCCGGCTGCGACACTCATGGTTCTGCGCCCCCTGCGAGCCCCTTGCCCAATAGCCCCAACTTCATCTGCTCTTCCAGCTACGCCACATGCGTGGGAGGAACCGAATTCAACGATGCGAGCAACCCTTCCCTCTATTGGAGTTCCAGCAACGGCGCCGGACTTAAATCCGCTCTCAGTTATATTCCCGAAGGCGCATGGAACGATTCCACCACGACCAATGTAGCCGCTTCCGGCGGCGGCGTCAGCTCCGTCATCGCAACCCCGAGTTGGCAGACCGGAACCGGCGTGCCGGCGGCCAGGGCTGGGCGCTACACGCCGGACATCGCCTTCTCGTCCTCCGGTCACGACGGCTATTTCGGATGCTTCGCCGCCGCTGGAGCCAGTTGCGTCGTTTCCAGCGGAAGTTACACCTTTGAATACTTCTACGGCACCTCCGCCGCGGCGCCCGACATGGCAGGCGTTACCGCGCTGCTCGATCAGCAACTGGGAGCGGCGCAAGGCAATCTCAACCCCGAAATCTACTCCATGGCTGCGACCGTCCCCGCCGCCTTCCACGACGTAACGGTAGCCACCAGCGGCGTTACCAGTTGCAGCGTCACTACGCCCAGCTTGTGCAACAACAGCATTCCCTCGCCCACCAGCCAGACCGGCGGCCAGCCTGGTTATCTGGTCACCACCGGGTACGACGAAGTAACCGGCCTCGGCTCTCTTGACGTGAGCACATTTATCGGCAACTACATCTCCACCGCGCCGCTGGGCCCGTGGACCATTACCGGCTCGGCCACTGCGATCACCGGCACTTCCGCCAACCTGACGGCCACAGTGAACCCCAACGGCCTCAACACCCACGCCTGGTTCCTCTACGGCACCAGCAGTACCCTGAGCGGAGCAACCCAGACACCCTCTCAGAACATCGGTAATTCAATTTCCGCCTTCCAGGTTGGCGACGACATCACCGGGCTCAGCCCGGGCGCCACATACTACTTCCAGGCCGTGGCGCAAAACAGTAACGGCACAACCTCCGGAACCATCAACTCCTTCACCACCGCCCAGGCGCCTGCGGCCACCACTGGCGCGGCCTCCCAGGTCACCGACGGCTCAGCCGCGCTGGCAGGCACTGCGATTCCCAACGGAGCCGACACCCACGTCTGGTTCCTCTACGGCACCAGCAACACCCTGAGCGGAGCAGCCCAGTCGGCCTATACTGACATCGGCTCAGGAACCGCGGCTGTTCCCTTCGCCGTTTACGCCACCGGGTTGAATCCGGGCATGACCTATTACTTCCAGGCTGTGGCGCAGAACAGCGTTGGCACAACCTATGGGGCCATAAACTCCTTCTCCACCGCCACCGGCCCGCTGGCGCCGACCGCCACCACACTCTCGGCCTCCCAGGTCACCGCCAGCTCCGCCACGCTGTCTGGCTACGTCAATCCCAGCGGCGCCGACACCCACGCCTGGTTCCTCTACGGCGCCAGCAGCACCCTGAACGGGGCAACCCAGACAACTTCCCAGGACCTCGGCTCCGCGGCCGCGATGGACGCGGTCAACGCCGCCATCTCCGGGCTGAACGCGAGCACGACGTATTACTTCCAGGCCGTGGCGCAGAACAGCGTTGGCACAACCAATGGAACCATCCAATCCTTCACCACTGCCGCTGCGCCCTCCTTCTCCGTCGCCGGCACAGCGGTCAGTGTCACGCCCGGTGCAACCACTGGCAATACCTCCACCATCACCATAACTCCCGCGAATGGCTTTACCAGAACAGTCAATCTGACCTGCGCCATTACCCCCACGGCTGCAAACGATCCGGCCACGTGCAGCGTCCCGGCCTCGGTTACCATCAGCGGCACAACGGCGCAAACGGTCATACTGACCGTGTACACCACCGGAGCTACCGCTCTCAACAAGCCGCCGCAGTTGTTCTGGCCGTCAACAGGCGGAGCGGTGCTGGCGCTGGTGTTCTTCTTCCGCATTCCCAAGCGGCGTCGTAACTGGCTCGCGATGCTCGCACTGCTCGTCCTGTTTGTCACCATTGCGGGAATTGGCTGTGGCGGCGGAGGAGCAGGAAGTGGTGGCGGCGGCGGTACAGGCAACCCAGGCACTACGGCGGGAAGTTACACCATCACCGTAACCGGCACTTCGGGCTCGACAGTCGAATCCGGCACTGTCACCCTCACCGTACTATAACTCCTGCATAAATCAAGCGGCCGCACTCCTATCAAGGAATGCGGCCGCTTGTTGCTTCTAGAAGCTGTTTCATAACCTCGCTTTGAAAGGGCGCGGCTTTAGACGCGCCGTAATTGGCGCAAAAACACCTGGGGCTTTAGCCCCTGAGGGAAAGATCGAAAACGACGGACATTCGGTTATGAAACAGCTTCCACGCGACGAAGTTACTGCTGCGCCACTGAAGTTATCCGCACCGGCCCCAGCAACCCCGACGGCAGCAGCGGCGAATCGGTCTTGTACGGCGTGATGTCGGTGAACGTGTATTTCTTCACCGCATAAAACTGCTGATCGCCGATCAACCGGTTCACCCACAGGTTCGTTACCTCAATCACAATCTGATTGCTTCCCGGCTTCAGCGCTCCGGTAACATCCACCTTGAACGGCGTCTTCCACAGAATGCCAAGGTACTTGCCGTTTACCGCTACCTCGGCCACGTCTTTCACATCGCCAAGATCCAGCCAGAGATGCGCGCCGGGCGCCAGTGCGCTTTCCGGAATCTCTATTGTCTTCGCATAAGTCGCCGTCCCAGAAAAATACTTCACGTCATCGATCGAGTTATCGCTCCAGGAAGTAAGTCGATCGAACGCCACCATCTCCGGCGCGCCTCGGCCCGGTTGAAAGCTCACGCTCCAATCCTTGTTCAGTGCGTCTTCCAGTCTCGGGACCTGGGTCTCTGCCGGCTCCGGCAATTGCAGTGAAGATGCCGTCGCCGCCGCGCGGAACACAACAAAAATCGACCCATAGGGATCGAGGTGCAGAGGAACAGTGGTGCGCCCATCTGCGATCCGATAGGAAGCCGGCTTCGACTCGCCCGTCGCTGCATCCCATAACTCAGGCGTCTTGCCCTCCACCCGGAATGTCGCGTCCACGCTCTCCGCGCGGTCCTGGCGGTTGTCAACAAAGTAAATGTCCGCATCGTCGAGTTTCCGATGCAGGAACATCAGCTCCGTATCGGCCTCCGGCTTGGTGTATTCGAAGTCCGGCGATGTCCCCAGATCCGCAAGCACCTGGTTTGCCGTCATGCCCGGGCAAACTCTTCCCTTTCCAAACCTGTGATACGCGCTGGACTGCGAGCTCACCTTTGCTAATAACTCCTTTCCCCATCCTCCGCTTCCCCATAACTGATCTGCGAGGTCGTTAAACTCCTTCTCATCGTCCGAAAGGCTCGGCGAATCCACGGGCTTGTTGCCCACGATAACCGCGCCCTGCGCAACCAGGTTCTTGAGCTGCTGTAATACCGGCAAAGTCATGCGCTGGCTTCTTCCGCCCAGGTAAAGAATCCGATAACTCGCCCCTCCCGGAGTTACAAGCCGCCCATCCTTGAACGATAGTTGATGCAACAACACATCGCTGTTGACGAAGTCGAATCCGTAGCCCTCCGGCGCATCGTGCTGGCCCTTCCATCCGAACAGCCCGGTCAAAGGCCCTTCCTCGCCGTAGAAATAGGCCACGTCGCCGTAAAAGTGCCCCTGCTGCAGCAAGTACGAGCAACGCGCCAGATATGTAACCCACGGCCCTGCCTGTTCCGCCCATGTGTCGTTGCGATTGAACCACAGGCCGTATGGTCCCAGCGTCAGGCCCGGCGCCATGTCGGCCAGCGGCTGGTGCGAGGACTCATGGATCTCGAACCGGTTCACGCCCAGCGCAAACTCCAGGTCGGCAACCTTCTTCAGCTTGTTGGGCGAAAATGACCATGCCGGCCCGCGCGACGTCATCGACTCGGCTCCCACCAGATTCTGTCCATAGATATGCGCCACCGACGCCGCACCGCGAATATCGGCTGAATAGTCGGGAGTGCGTTCGGCCGGATCCCCCGGTCCCTCCCAGGTCCACATCGCCCCCATGGGAACATCCGTCTTGCTGCGCATCTCCATATCGTCGCCCAGCGAGGGGCGGTGAAACTCCAGCGCCTCCCCGTAGTAATTCATCCCATGCTCGTGTAAGTCGTCCGATATCTCCCCGTAATGATTTTCGGCAATAAGTTGACCAATGGTGCGGCGGAAGTCCCAGAGGAATCTGTCTGTGTCCGCCGTGCTCTGGATCACCACTCCGGTCATCGCCGGCAGCCAGGGTCGCGCATCGTAGCCGCGCCGTTTCTGGAATTCGTCCAGCATGTTATCGGTCCAGTTTTGCGGACCTACTTCGATGCTGTCGGTCAACAAAAACGAAATTCCGTCCTTGCCCATCTTGTCCGCGCCCACCGTATCGGAATACATCTTCAGATAGCCGTCCAGATAGTTCTTCACGTACTCGCGGTTCAGCTTGTCTACTTCCAAACCGGTAGCTTCCACCGGCGCGGGCCCGTTCTCATGCCCGGTCAGCGAGTACCCAATTCTCAGAACCATCCACTTACCCGCCGGCGGCGTCCATTCCAGGGTTCCGTCCGCCTTCATCCTGCCGGTAAGGTCGATAACATCCGCTTGCGGCACAATGAATGCCGGCGCAACATTTGGATCGGAGATAGCATAGAAGTCGCGCGCATTCGCATAGCCAGCCCGCTTCTCGAATTCGTTCACGCGCGCTCCGCTGCTCAGCACCATCTCCGTAATCTTGTGATCGCCCGCGGGCTTCGCTGCGGCTGGCGCGGTAAAGACAAGCCGGAAATACCGCGCTGTAACTGCATCGAACGCCACCGTGCGCTGAGGCGCGCTGCTGGGCGGAATATCCGCGATCTTGCGGAATTGCGCACCGTTGTCGCTGGCCTCAATCCGCGGAGGAACATCGCTGCTCTCGTGGTCGAAGACGCTGATCATATCGTCCAGCGTGGCCAGCGTGATAGCCTGTATCGTTTGCGGATGTCCATAATCGAACTGAACCCACGCCTCGCTGCCCGGTGCTCCTGACGGTAATTCGAGCGCAATTGTATTCACGTCGCCATCGGATAACTCCGGCACATTCGGACTACCGCCGCTCGAAGTTACCTGCGGATTCAATTCTTCCTGCGTCTTGTCGCCGTCGGGAATCCGGTAAGCCACCACGGCTGTGTCCGCATAAAATTCCGGCAGCGCCGCGGCCCTGCCATCGGCGCTCCGCCTGCCCGGAACGCTGTAGTTCTGAAAAGTGCCATCCACCTCGGGCGGATGAGGCAGCGCTCCGGCAAACGGCTGCCCGCCCTCGACCCGCGTTGCGCTCCACACCATCTTCTTCATGCCCTGCGGCGCCGGAACCCAGGGTCCGCCTGTCTCGCTCCATCCCGGCGAACTGGCAATCGCCACTTCCATTCCCATGCTTCTCGCTGTCGTCACCGCATAGCTGAAAGCCTGCTTCCATTCCGGCGTCATGTAAATAAGCCGGTGTGGCACCACCTGCGGCGTGGCAATCGCGCCCTCGAAGATGGTCACTCCGCCCAGGCCAACGGAGTGCATCCACTCGAGATCCAGCTTCAACCCCTCCGGCGCGATGTTACCGTTCATCCAATGCCACCAGACACGCGGCCGGGCGCCATTCGGCGGGTTCTCAAATCCGCGCATCAACGTGTCGTGAGGCTCCTGAGACAAAGGTGCCGGCGTTTGAGCGTATAAGTCGTAACTTGCTAAACAGGCAATAAAGAGCAGGGCAGTTATGCTCGATCTGCAACTTATCATTTCAATTCGTCCTTGTTTGCACTTCTTGGCAGAAAGTAGAAGCTTTGCGGAGTTCCTCACCCTTGTTTCTTTTGAGCCACCGTCGCGCGCGTGGCCCCGGTCGAGATACCGCCGTCCACCAGCAGCGTTTGGCCGGTAACATACCGGCTGGCTTCCGAAGCCAGGAACACCACCGCCCCATCAAGATCGTGGGGCTGGCCGGGGCGCTTCACGGGAATGCGATCGACAAGGTAATCGACCCACTCCTGATCCTCGTAGAGAAACTTGTTCTGCTCGGTCCGGAACCAGCCCGGGGCCAGGCAATTGACAGTAACTCCATGTTTGCCCCAATCGTCGGCCAGGCTCATCGTCAACTGCCGCACCCCTCCACGGCTCGCGCCATACGGCGCCAGTCCCGCGTAGCCGAACACGCTGGTTACCGAGCCGATGTTCACGATGCGCCCATAGCCTCGGGCAATCATCCCGCGGGCCACGGCCTGCGCCACAAAGAAAGTGCCGCGCAGATTCGTGTCCAGTATCTGGTTCCAATCGGACCAGGTAACATCGAGCGCCGGTTTTCTTATGTTGCATCCTGCATTGTTCACCAGAATATGAATCTGGCCGAAGGCAGCCTCAGCCTCCGCCGCCATCTGCTCGATGCTCTCCTGGCTGCGCACGTCCAGCTCCAGTGAAACTGCCCGCCGCCCCAGCGCTTTTATCTCCGCCTCGAACGGCGCCAGCGTCTCGCGCTTGCGGCTGGTAAGCACCAGGTCCGCGCCGGCCTTGGCCAGCGCCATCGCGAAATACTGTCCCAGCCCGCGGCTGGTTCCGGTCACAATGGCAACCTGTCCGGTAAGATCGAAAAGTGCGTCGCTCATTGCGCCCTCGGCGTCAGAATTACTTTCATCAGATTCGGCTCGCGCGCATGAAGCCGCTCAAACCACCGCGGCCCTTCTTCAAGTGAAGCCACAGCCGTAATCAGTGGCTCTACCTGAATCTTGCCGTTGGCTATCAATTCTATGGCCTCAGGGTATTCGCCGCATGACGCACACGATCCCTGTAACCGTAACTGCCGTGTAACTACCTTCTGCAAGGGAAGCGTAACTTCCGGCGCGATATTTCCCACCAGAGTTACCGTCCCTCCCTTGCGTGTACTATCAATGGCGGCAGCCACCGTCTCGTTTCTTCCCACCGCCTCAAGGGCCAGATCGACACCCCGGCCATTGGTCAGCCGCAGTACTTCGGCCACTAACTCAGCTCCGGAGCAATGCAGTATCTCCTCGGCGCCTACCTGCGTTGCCAGATTCAATCGCGTTGCGTCCACGTCCGCGATAAGCACACGCTTGCAACCCGCGGCCCGCGCGGCCTGCAAGGTGAGCAACCCGATCATTCCCGCGCCGATAACTAATGCCGTTTCGCCGCCCGCGGCCTCAGATACCCGCACCGCATGCAGCGCCACTGAAACTGCTTCCAGCATCGCCGCCTCGTCGAAGGAAATGGTCTCAGGCAGCGGATACATGATGCGTTCCGGCACCACAACATACTCGGCAAATGCGCCGTGCCGCCGGTAATCTCCGCAGGAAACCCCGATAACCTGGCGATTGTCGCATAAGTTGATCTGGCCGCGCGCGCAATACTCGCACTTACCGCAGTACACAGTAGAGTCAAAGGTCACGCGGTCCCCTTGCGCGTACTTGCGCACATCGGCGCCGATGGCCGCCACCGTCCCGGCGGCTTCATGACCCATTACGATGGGCGGAATGCGGCGCCCAGAAGAGCCGTCATAGCCATGCACGTCGCTTCCGCAGATGCCGCAAGCCTCCACGCGCACCAGCACTTCGTCCGGCCCCACGGCAGGTAGAGGAAGGTCCGCTATCTCCAGGTGGTTGTATTCAGAAAGAAGTAATGACTTCATCAGTTTTCAGGTCCTTTAGTTAGTCAGCTTCCGCCGCGGCTTGTACGCTTCACTTATACATCGCACAAGTTCACTGCCGCGCGCAGGCTGGTCAGTGGATCCTGCAACGGCACAAACTCATGCGCCACATAACCGTGAAATCCCGTTGCCGCAATGGCTCGCATCACGCCGTCCCATTGTACCTCTTGCGTTGTGTCCAGCTCGTGCCGCCCGGGAACGCCGCCGGTGTGAAAGTGCCCGATCCATTGAATGTTATCGCGAATGGTCGCGATTAGGTCCCCCTCCATGATCTGCATGTGATAAATGTCGTAAAGCAGCTTCACATTTGGAGAATTCACTTCTTCCATCACGCGCACGCCCCATGCGGTATGGTCCGCCATGTAGTCCGGATGGTTTACCTTGCTGTTCAGCAACTCCAGGCAGATTGTGACTCCGTTGTCCTCGGCGATCTTCTTCACGCGGTTCAATCCAGCCACGGTGTTGCGCGCGCCTTCGTCGTCCGGCATGCCCCGCCGGTTTCCTGAAAAGGTAATTACGTTGGGCACGCCCGCTTTGGCCGCCAGGGGAATGTTCGTGCGCAGTCCCGCTTCAATGGCCGCATGATTCTCCGTCCGGTTGAGCGCCTCGGCAATCACTCCCCCGCCGGCATAGCCCATGGTGCAAATCAGCCCGTGCCGGTGTGGTATTTCGTATTCCTCGGGGCCCAGCAGGTCAATGCCGAAAAGGCCAATCTGCGCGGCGAATGCGCATAACTCGTCCAGCGGAATCTTCTCATAACACCACCGGCAAACCGACTGCCTGATTCTCTTCTTCCTGGCAGGCCCGTTCTCCTCCCCTTTCAACATTACTGACAACGACGTCAGCGCCGTTGCGGCCAGACCCGTCTTCAGTGCCGAGCGGCGGCTCATCTCAGACAAACTCATCTTCATTCTCCCAACCGTTTAAAAAAGAGACCGATTGCACTCTCACTTTACTCTCTTGAATGATAGTTGCGTACCGCGGGAATGAAAGACAAAGAAGCGCCCAGCTGCAATCTTCCCGACGGCCTGACGCAGAACGCCTGCAATCTGCGGGCTTGAGACTCCAGCGTGTGGGAAGCAATCAGAAGGTAAAGGCCAGGCCGCCGCGGACCCCGCGCTGGTCCTGGGCAAAGATCAGCAGTGAGCCGTCGCTCAGGATGTAGGGACGATAGCCCTCGGCCAGCAGGTTCCGTACATCGAGCAGCGCCTCAATGCCGCAAGCACCGTCGCGGCTCTGATGGATGGACTGGCGCAGGCGGAGATTCAGGTAGGGCTCGGCGGTATTCACCGCATACGGAGCCACTTCGGTAACAGTATCCTCGGGCTGCCAGCGATAGCTTGCCCGCCAGCGGGTTCCGGTCCCATCCAGCGTGCCGGAGAGCGAGATGGAGTAGGTCTGGACGCGGCGCGGATGAGCTGCACCCAGCACCTGGGCCATCTCCGTGGGACGCGGCAGGGCCGGCATCACCACCGCGTTGCCGTTGGCATAGCTGAGGTGGACCTGGCTGCCGCCCGGCAAGCGGCGATCGACACTGGCCGCGATTCCCTGGCTGGAGAAGTCTGGCCCCGCGGCACGCAGCAGGCCGCTTCCACTGTCAAGCAGCGCGGCAACGGGCGTCGCGCCGGAATCGTCGCCGGAAAAGTGCGCCCTGGCCTCCAGCACCGGATTCCGGATCTTGTCCGCGAAGACCAGCACGGCCATTCCCGAGGCATCGGTGTTCCGCTCCCATCCAATCTCCTGGTGCAGCCCGCGCTGCAGAACCAGCTTGCCATCGCGGAGAGAGAGCTCCGGCAGCCAGGCCCCGGCCTGGGTCTCATCGCTTTGAATGGGGCCGGGCAGCAAGGTCGCCACCCGGTAGCCTACTGACGAGTTGCCGTCGCGCCAGTTCACCGAGGCATTGGGCAGCGCCGCGGCCACGGTGTTGGGCGATTGCTCCGCGAAACGCCCCAGCACTTCGGTCGAGCCCGCTTCCGCCTCGATTTCATCGCCCAGGTGCAGCGTCTCCGAGGTGCGGACGGCGGCCTCGTCCAGTCCTTCTTCCCCTTCGGGACCGTCCATGTCGGGATGAACGGCGACGGCCGCCACCGATTGAACCGAGCCCGCAAAGCCCAAATCCTGCCGGAAGCCGAGCATGGATTCCATCCCGGCGTCGGTGTCCGGCGCAAAATCCACTCGCGCCAGCAGTTCCTGGCTGTCTGACGGCGTATCCTCCACCGTGGCGACGAAGCGCTCGCCGCTCTCGCCGAAGGTTCCCTCCTGCCCGGTGGCCATCAGCCGGGCCTTCAGCCTGGGCCTGGCTCCGGAACCATCGGAGACAACCACCAGCGGCCCGTCTTCAAGCCAGCGCAGCAAGGGCCGGTTGGCCGCCGATCGCAGCGTCCAGGCCCAGTCGTCCTGCTGGGAATTTCCCGTGCGCGGCTCAGCCGGAAGCCACTGCATCACTTCATACAGTGTGTTCAGGGTCAGGTTGACGATGGTGCCGGCGCGCACCCGGACATTTTCGCGCAGTGAAGGCAGATACGACATGCTCATCGCCTTCAGCGCATAACGGCCCGGAAGGATGGATGAAATGCTGAACCGGCCCTGGCTGTTGGTATAAACGCTGGCCACCACGGTCAGGTCGGGGCGCAGCAACTGCACCTCGGCGCCGATCTGCGGCACTCCGGCCGAGTCGCGCACCAATCCTGAAACCGATGCCGACGCTGCTCCACAGACGGGAGCAGCCCCAAAAGCGATCAGCATCGCAAATCCGGCGAAATGGGCTCTGCGCTTCATCACTGTTGTGTGACCCGGCGGCGTCCCTGGCAATCTGCTTGCAATTCGAACCCGCGCAACTCGCCGGATCTCAGGTCCAGCTCAAGTCTACGCGGGGATAACTACTATTCCACGACAAAAGGCGCCGATTGCGCAATCTCTTGTTTCGAAATTGCGTCATTTATTTTCACCGTCACCTTGTATTTGCCTGGCTGCAGACCGGCGATAGGAAGTGTTTTCTCCACCGTCAACTGGTCGCTGTGCGCCCCCAAATCCTTCGATTCCAGTTGCTTTTGCAAAATCACCGTCCCCGATGCGGCATCCGTGATCTCGTAGGTCACAGTGGCGGAATTGCTCTTGGTGGCCTCGTCGATGCCCAGGTTGTAAAACTGCATCCAGAAGTTCAGGTTCTGACTGCGCTTGAACTTCACCGGCGAGGCAGGAATCGTGGTTGAGGCCACCCGCGGCCGGATGAACTCACTGCCGATGATGAAGTTGCCGTTCGCCGATCTCCCGCGACGACACCGGGTACATCTCGTCGGCCAGAATCAACGACGAGGCGCCCAGCTTCTCGTCCTGATAGGCCGGCACGTCGATGCCGCGCCCGTAAATCCCCACGTGGTCCGGATTGTGCACGTCCTTGATGGCAATATCCAGCCGGTAAAGGCCCGGCATCAGGGGCAGTGCCTTCCAGTACACCCTCTGACCTTCAAGCGTCTTCTCCAGCAGCTCCGCCGGCTGGTCCACCTCCACCGTATCCTCAAACGTCTGCACCGTCTTGCCGGTGATGGTCGTCACCTTGCCAAGAATGTTCACCACCCCCTTTGACACCCCGTCCTTGGTCTCAAAGGTGATGTCGCGCATCTTCATTTGTATAGTGATCGGGACCATATCCATGCCCTCGGTCACCTTCACAAAGTCGGTGCGCACATCGAACGGGAACACCGGCCCGGTCAGCAATTTGTGCTCGGAGACAAACGCATCCAGATCCTTGAACTTGATCGGCGGCGGAGCAAAGAGCTTGGCGGCCAACTCTATGCGATCGAACTCCTTGCCCTGCTGTTGTTGTCCCATCGGGCCGCCATCGAGCTGTTCAATCCCGCCGCCCTTGAACCGGTCGGTCTTGTCCTTGTGGTTCATCTCCTCGTATTGGGTAAGCCCGGCGCCGGGCACATTCTTCAGGGCGTCTTTCTCGCTGCGGTCGATCGTGAAGTGGTAGTCGCCGCACTGGCAGGTATCCACAAACTCGATGTCGATGTTCTCCCCGATCCCTTCCAGGTAACGGTAGTGCCATACCTCGAACGGGAAGGTTGAAGTAGTGCCGCCGCCCTCTTCCGGGGGCCGGTTGTAGCTGCCGCCGGAGGGATGGGCATCGATGTCGTCGGGTTTGCCGAAGGCGATATAGATGTGGCCGCGGTCGGTCTTCCAACCCGGCTTCCCGGCTGCAAAGTGCTCATTGGCATAGGCGATGCGCCGGTAATGCTCCTCCCGGTACTCGTTCTCGGGCGAATCCGGGTTGGGGTTGCGGCGAAGCCAGAAGTTCTCGATAAAGGCGTCCCGCTCCTCGTCGTTGCTCAGGCTCATGAACGCTTTGCGCTCTTCGTCGGTGATGATATAGGGAACTTCCTGGTTCAGCCAGGTCTTGTACGTCCCCTTCAACTCCTGCCGCAGGGCTTTCTGGGTCGTATAGCGTTCCTTGTCGGAGCGTTGGCGCTTGAGCGGATCGATCTCCTGGTCCTGGCCGGCAGCCGCCCCGGTCTGTTGTTGGCCCTGTGGCTGTGCAGGCGGCGTGGCTGCCTCCTGGGATTTGAGAGCGGATGCGGGGGTCAAAATTAGCCCGCAACCGATCAGAACGAAGAGAAATCTACGACCGTTGAGCGTCATTGCCTTGAATACTCCTGCAATCCCCTATTTTACGGGTCCCGAAGGGGCTGGGCAACACTTCTTACGCAGTAGGCTGTCCTTTCGACGGGCAATTACCCCGAATGTAACCAGAAAAGCCCCTGGAAGGCGGTAAAATCATTGCCAAAAGGGAGGTTACGAAACCCTGCGGCCGGCTCGGCCGTCCAACAAAAAACTGCATCCCGCAAAACCCCAACGCCGAGGGCTGTTTCTCCTCTGTGGCCTCCCGGATCGCGAATCCCGGGGAGAGGGTCTGTTGGCGCCCTGGAACCGTACGCAACGCGATTGCGTACACTGGATGAAGAGATTCGGAGCACGCGTCATTCATGAAGAAGATTCTTCTCATCATTCTCGCCATACTGGTAGCTGCCGGCCTGGTTGCTTTCATGGTCATCAAGCAGCAGTCGGGCTACACCAAGGTCCTCACTGCCACCATCGTCCGCCAGGAGCTGTCTACGGTGGTCAGCGGCACCGGCCAGATCAAACCCAAGACCTACGTCAATCTGGGCGCAACCGCCATGGGCCGCATTACCCACCTTTACGTAAAGGAAGGCGATCTGGTCAAAAAAGGCCAGACCGTCGCCACCGTTGAACATGTCCAGCAGGAGGCCACCCTCTCCGGTCAGCAGGCCGCCATCTCCGCCGCCAAAACCGACATTGCCGCCTCGATTGCCGCGGAAAAAACCGCTCAAGCCAATGTCGAGAAAGCCAAGGCGGATCTGGAGCAGAAGAAGCTGGACTGGGAGCGCGAACAACCCCTTTACCAGGCCGGCATCGTAGCCAAGTCCGACTACGACCTGAAGAAAGCGGCCTACGACACCGACGTGGCTAGCGTGGACCAGGCCGTGGCCAGCCTGAATCAGGCCAAGGCGCAGACCGATTCCCTGCGCGGGCACCTGGGAACCCAGGTAGCCAACCTGCGCGTCAACCAGAATGCGCTCGACCTCACCATCGCCGTCGCCCCCTTTGACGGCATCGTGACCAACGAGCCGGTCCGCGAAGGCGAAACCGTCGTCGAGGGCATCCAGAACACCGAGGGTTCCACTCTCATGACCCTGGCCGACATGAGCATCGTCACTGCCGAGGTCAAGGTGGATGAGACCGACATCGTAAACATTAGCTCGGTCAGCCCGCCGAAATCACCGTCGACGCTCTTCCCGGCAAGACCTTCAAGGGCCACGTCACCCTGGTGGGCGATCAGGCCCTGCTCCGTTCCACCGGCATAGCTACCTCCCAGTCCACCACCGGCACTGAGGAGGCCAAGGACTTCAAGGTCGTCGTCACCCTCGACAATCCCACCTCCGAACTGCGCCCCGGGCTCTCCTGCACCGCCAAAATCACTACCGCCCACAAGTTGAATGTGCTCACCCTGCCCATTCAGGCGCTCACCATGCACGACCCGGCATCCGACGCCGCCAAGAGCAAGGGCGGTGTCCAGGCCGCATCCCTCCCCGTTCCCCCAAACCCAACCCGGTGCAGGGTGTCTTCGTGGTGGACAAGGATCCCAAAGGCAGACTGCGCGCCAAGTTCGTCCCCATCACCACCGGCATCACCGGCGCCACCGACATCGAGGTGCTCACCGGCCTCATCCAGGGACAGGAAGTGGTTACCGGCCCCTACAAAACGCTGCGCGACCTGAAGGGCGGCTCGCTTTTGAAGCGCGATACCGTCAAAGTAGTCCTTCCGTCAGGCAGCAGCTCGATAAGTCAGGCAGGGAGAGCAAACCCCCGCAAGACGGCCATGCTCCGGCCCAGGCGGAAGACTGAATCGGAAAGGCAATACCGGGTCAAAGGAATAAATTCTGATGGCAATGAATGGCATGATTACCGAAGAGCTGGTGCAACCCGCGACCACACCCAACGGCGACATGATCGTCGTCGAAGACCTCTGGCGCACCTACGATATGGGCTCCGAGCAGCAGGTTCAGGCCCTGCGCGGCGTTAATCTGCGCATCAAGCACAACGAGTACGTCGCCATCATGGGCCCCTCCGGATCAGGCAAGTCGACGCTCATGAACCTGATCGGATGCCTCGATACTCCTTCTAAAGGAAAATACTGGCTCAACGGCCAGTTAGTCAGCGAGCTGGACGACGATCAGTTGGCGCGCATCCGCAACAAGGAAATCGGCTTCGTCTTTCAGACCTTCAACCTGCTGGCCAGGGCCACATCGCTGCATAACGTGGAGCTGCCGCTGATCTACAACGGCACCCCCGCCGCCGCGCGCATCGCCCGCGCCAAGGAAGCCCTCACTGACGTCGGCTTGGAATCGCGCATGAATCACAAGCCCAACGAGCTCTCCGGTGGACAACGCCAGCGCGTCGCCGTGGCCCGTGCCCTGGTCAACCACCCCTCCATCATCCTGGCCGACGAGCCCACCGGCAATCTCGACTCCAAGACCGGCCTGGAAATCATGGCCCTCTTCGATCAGCTCCACGCCGGAGGCAACACTATCGTCCTGGTCACCCACGAGCCCGACATCGCCGAGTTCGCCCATCGCGTGGTCCACATCCGCGACGGCCAGATCTTCTCCGACGAGCCCTCCAAGCGCTTCCGATAAAGCGCTTGCTCACCCCAGCCGGGCCAGGTCCATGCCCAGCTTGTACGTCTCCCCGTGCGCCTCAAGCTCCTCCCACGTCACCTCGCGGCGGCGAAGGCCGGCCATTCTGCCCATCATGCAGCTCAGGGCCGTCTCAACGCCCGCGGCAATCTGGTTGTGAACCGGCCCGTTCACAATGCTGTCGATGAAGGTGCGCTCCTTGTCGCGGTCGGCAAAGGCAAGATTGTCCTCGAAGTTGCCGTTGGCCGCGAACTTCCCTGCGCCTGCCGAGGTTCCTGCCGAATCCTGCCACGCCCACTTCTGCTTGCCCACAATCTCCACCGGCCCGGCGTACGGAACCGTCGCCGCTCCCTCCGAGCCGAACAGCCGCAGCCCGGCTTCGAACAGCCCATAATCGCCAAACTGCGTGGAAGCAAACGACACATGCACGTCGCCGGGATAGCTGAAGTCCACCTGGTAGTTGTCCCAGCAGTCGCCGCCGTGGGTCAGGATATTCCGTCCGCCCGAAGCCGTCGCCTTCAACGGGCGCGCCTCCAGCATCCAGTTGCAGAGGTCGATGATGTGGATGTTCTGCTCCACCAGAATGTCTCCTGACAAAGCCCGGTCCCACAGCCAGTTGCGCAGCCGGTATTCGTCGGCCGATGCGCCGGGAAATACCTTCTCCTTTGAGGCGGGCGCGTAGTAGTAAGCGCTGATGGACGCGATTTTGCCCAGCGCTCCACCCTTGATCCGCTCCGCAATGGCCGCGATGGGCGGCGCGCTCCTGCACTGAAAGCCCACGTCGACACTTTGCGCAGGCCTGACGCGCTTGGCGATTTCCAGCGCCTGCCTGGCCTGCTTCACGTCGATTCCCACCGGCTTTTCGCAGTACACATGCTTGCCGGCGGCCACCGCCGCCTCAAGATGCCCGACGTGAAAAAACGGCGGCGTCGAAATCTGAATCAGATCCACATCCGCGCAGCCGGCCAGTTGCTCGAACGCGTGCGGTCCGTGAAACAGAAGCTTGGCGTCGATAGGCTGGCGGCCCAGCCTCGCATTCACGGCGTTGAAGTGCGCGCGGCCCGTCTCCAGTTGGCTCGGAAACAAATCGGCAAGCGCCGCCACCTGCGCCACCGTATTCTGCGAGAACGAAGTTGCCACGTGCGTCCCGCGCGCGCCGCAGCCCAGCAGCCCCAGCCGCACCGCCGAGTTGGCCTGGTAACTGAAGGCTGCGTTTGGTTTAAGTAAAAGCAGTCCGGATGCAATTCCGGCCGTGGCCTGGATGAATTCCCTGCGCTTCATGGCGTGCCTTTCGTTGTAAATTCCGGTATGTGCCGATCGCTCCGCTGCCGCTCTCAGCCCAGCACTTCGCGAAGAATCCTCTCGAGATAGATCTTCTCGTTGCGCACATCCTCGATCTGCTGCGGACCTGAGGTCTCGCGCTCGATGGTTACCGCGCCGGTGTAGCCGATGCTATGCAGTTTTGAAAGCACCGTCTTGAAGTCCACCAGCCCCGCGCCGATCAGCACCTCCTGGCCCAGCTTGCTGGGATCGGTGGGCCAGCGGCCATCCTTGGCATGAATGCTGCGCACGTGTGCACCCAGAATGTCCACCGCGTCCACCGGATTCGCCTTCCCGTAAAGAATCAGGTTGGCCGTGTCAAGGCCCACCGCCAGGTTGGGGCAAGCCGCGTCGCGCAGCATTCGCGACATGGTGGTCGGCGTCTCCTGTCCCGTCTCCATCAGGAAGTACTGCCCGTTTCCCTGGCAATGCTGGGCCACTGCGCGGATCGCTTCCACTGTTCCCGGATACTTGGGATCGACGGGATCTTCGGGAATAAAGCCGCAGTGCGTCTGCACCTGCCCGATTCCAAGCAGCCCGGCAAAGTCCGATGCCTGCCGCAGCGCGTCGATGCGCGACGCGCGCGTGGCCTCGGGCACCAGGCCGATGGTCGACGGGCCGCGCATGAAGTCCCACACCCGCAGCCCCGGACCCACCACTTCAACCGCCGTCGCAACCAGCTCGTACTTTTCCAGCAGATCGCGAAACTGAGCCGCCAGCTCCGGCGTGAATTGACCGATGTAGTTGTCCAGCGACAGGAAGCAGTTTGAAAACCCCAGTTCGTGCACGCGCTTGAGCCATTCTTCCGGCGTCCCCCAGGGCGAGATGATCAGCCCCAGCGCCATCGGCTTCAACGGAGTGGTTGGCGTGGCGGCAAAAGCCGCCGGCAGTCCCTGCGCAAAAACGGCCGCCGATGCGGCGCATATAAACCCTCTGCGATCCATGGATGACCCTCGCCTGCATTCTCCGGTCTCCGAGCCGCCTTTGGCAACCTGCCCTGGCGCATCAGCCTAACCCGCGAACCATGCCGATGCTTCCGATTGCAACACGAATGATGCAACTCGAATGCACCCATGCGATTTAGCGTTGAATATTCACGGAACACGCCTTGACATCTGAGGAAAACAGAGTCAAGATTTTCGCAGATAGTTGGGAAAAAGACGCGCGCGGTCAGGTTTACCGCGAATGTGTACGTCGGATTCATCCTGGCCTTCCTTCTTTCCCCAGCACGATCGACATTCTGGCGCACCCTCAAAACTGCATATGCGGCCGATCTCCTTCGCCTTGCGGTACAGCCCTGTGCATCCAGAATTCATACGGGCCTCGCCGTTCGAGATCGCGGCGAGCTAGCTGGGCGCTTGTTTCTGAACTCTGCCATCCGGCCGGTCGTGATCTGAATAGTCCTCTTGGCCAGGGTTCTGCTCGGTGACGCTGTTGTTTGTGCGTTGCACATCGGCAATCCGCGCCGCCCCTTTCGTCTGGCGGCGATTGGTTTTTTCCGAGTTCCCTGAACTGACCTCTTCGGTCGTCGATTTAGTGAGAGGCGGGCTATGGTAGTCAAAACTAAATACGAAGGACACCGGGTTTCAGGACTGTACGTAGGTGTCAACAACGTTCGGCGCTATTTCTCAAAACGGATCGCGGTCATCGAACTGCAACTGGATCACTTGCAGATCCAGTGCGGGCTGAAGCCTCACTTCTGGGAGGGCCAGCCGGAGATTCACGATCCCCGCCTGTGCGACTGGCTGGAGTCAAAACAACTCCACGACCGGCCCTGCCGAACCGGGGTCCCGATGGCCATGATCCCTTACGGAAAGAACTCCTTCAAGCTGGCGTCAATAAACAGGAATGGACGTGCGCGGGTGGGACTGGCGCCTGACCCTGTGTCCCAGGAACAAACCGATTAGCCATTGCGCATCCTTGAGCGGACGGCGATGCAATGCGATGATCTTTAGCCAACTTCAGGGGACGGGAGAGGCTCTTGCTATGAGGAAAAACGATCCAAGGGGATTCTCAAAAGACGATGCGGCCAAAGCGCTGGCCACTCTCCTCGGACAGGTGTCCGTCATCAAGCTCAAGCACATCCGCTCCGATGTGCCGGATGCCGTTGGCAATGTCGACATCCTGGCGCAAATCAGCGTCCTCGGCCGCAGCCAGACTCTGGTCTGCAAGGTGGTGGAATCCGGCGAGCCGCGGCCGGTCCGCGCTGCGCTGCGAAAGCTGCATGACCATACCGCCAAACTTGCCGAAGATGCGACTCCGGTCATCATTGCGCCCAATCTGTCCGAGCAGGCGCAGGCTCTGTGCATGGAAACCGGTTCCGGCTTTGTCGACCTGGAAGGCAATGCCCGCCTGTTTGTGGATGAAGTATTCATTGCCTTGCGTTCTCTGCCGCACCGCGACGCTTGCCCTTCTTCAGCAGTTGGCCGCCTTGAAACGAAGCGCTTTGAGATTGTTGCCGCCTGAGCTCACGGAAATCCCCGGCGGCCTCAAAACGCGGTCGACATAAACAGCAAAGGGCGGTAGCAATCCCGCTTCCGCCCCATTCCTGTCTGCGCTGTTCAGATTTCCAGAATCACCGGCATGATCATCGGCCGCCGTCCCGGTCGTCTTCTGGATCAGCCGCTTCAGTTCCACGCGCACCTTTTCCTTCACCATGCCGTAGTCGGCCTTCTGCTCGGTGCTCAGCCCGTCGAGCGTCTTCAGCACCAGCTTCGCGGGCCTGGTCGGTAATGTCCGCGCCGCCAAAGCCGCGCATCACCACCTCCGGCTGCTGCTCCACCTTGCCGGTTCGCTTGTTGATGGCCAGCACCGCCAGCACGATCCCGTCTTCAGACAGAATGCGCCGGTCGCGAATCACCAGGTCCTCCACCACGTCGATCGACGAGCCGGAATCGATCAGGATGCGGCCCGCCGTCACCTTGTCCTTCTTGCGCGCGTCGTTCTTGTCCAGCTCCAGCACGTCGCCGTCTTCAATCACGATGGCGTGCTCCACCGCGCCGGTTTCCATGGCCACCTGCGCATGCTTGCGCAGGTTGCGGTAGTCGCCGTGCACGGGGATGAAGAACTTGGGCCGCACCAGGTTGATGAGCAGCCGCATCTCTTCCTGGCTGCCGTGGCCGCTGACGTGAATCAGGCCGCTGGCCCCGTCGTCGCAGATCACGTTGGCGTCGCGGCGGTAAAGATGGTCGATCACCCGGAAGATGCTCTTCTCATTGCCGGGAATGATCCTGCGAGCTGAGCACCACCGTGTCGCCGGCGTCGATGCTGCGCGTGCTTGTGGTTGTCCACCGCGGCGCGGCTCAGCGCGCTCATCGGCTCGCCCTGCGTGCCGCTGATCAGCACCATCAACTGCTCGGGCGCGTAGTCGCGCATCTGGCCCGGCTGGATCACCAGTCCCGGCGGAATGTCGATGTAGCCCAGGTCCTGCGCAATCTCCGTGCTCTCCATCATCGAGCGGCCCACGACGGCCACCTTGCGCGCCGTGCGCGCGCGCCAGCTCCATCGCGATCCGGATGCGGTAGATCGACGACGAGAAGCAGGTGAAGAACAGCTTCTTCTTGGCCCGCGAAAAAATCTCGTCCAGCCGCGGAATCACCGCCGCGCTCGCTGGGCGTGTAGCCCGAGCCGCTCCACGTTGGTCGAATCCTGCAGCAGCGCCAGCACGCCGCGCTTGCCGTACTCGGCAAAGGTGTGCAGGTCGAAGGCCTTCTCGTCCAGCGGCGACAGATCGATCTTGAAGTCGCCGGTGTGAATCACCACGCCCACCGGCGTTTCAATCGCCAGCGCCACGCAATCCACCAGCGAGTGGGTCACGCGGATCGGCTCAATGGTGAACGGGCCGATGGTGAACTTTTCCTTGGGGGCAATTTCAATCAGCTCGGTCTCGTCCAGCAGTTCGTGCTCTTCCAGCTTGCCTTCAACGTAGGCCAGCGTGAACTCGGTGGCGTACACCGGAACCTTCAGCTCGCTCAGAATCCAGGGCAGCCCGCCAATGTGATCCTCGTGGCCGTGGGTCAGGACGATGGCGCGTACGTGCTGCTTGTTCTCAATCAGGTAGGTGATATCGGGAACCACGATATCCACGCCCAGCAACTCCGACTCCGGAAACATGAGCCCGGCGTCGATCACGATAATGTCGTCTTCCCAGCGCAGCGCCAGGCAGTTCATGCCGAACTCGCCCAGCCCGCCCAGGGGAATGATCTTCAGTTTCTTAGTTTGCATCTGTCTTCTTTGATGCTACCACCGGTCGGCTTCCGCGGCTGTGACGTTTGGCAATTCAAACCGGCGGGAGCACAATGGAGAGTTCGAAGGGGAGACGGATCGATGAACGGGAATCATTTGAAGGTCGTCGCATTCAATGGCAGCGCCCGCAAAGGCGGAAATACAGCTATCTTGCTCAAATATGTTCTCAAGGAACTTGAAAACGAAGGCATCGAAACCGAACTTATCGAGATGAGCGGGGCCAAAATTCACGGATGCTTGGCTTGCCGCAAATGCTCCACCAGGAAGGATCGCCGCTGTTCGCAGACCGGCGACATGGGCAACGCGTATATCGAAAAGATGGAGCAGGCCGACGGCATTCTTCTCGGCTCGGCCACCTATGTCGCCGACGTGTCCCCTGAGATCAAGGCGCTCATGGACCGCGCCTGCCTGGTCTCAAAGGCCAACGGCGGCATCTTCCGCCGCAAGGTGGGCGCAGCCGTGGTTGCGGTGCGAAGGGCGGGAGCGATTCACGCCTTTGATGCCTTGAATCACTTCTTCCTGATCAGCGAGATGATCGTGCCTGGTTCGTCGTATTGGAATATCGGCATCGGCCTCGAGCCCGGCGATGTGGAGCGCGACGAGGAAGGCATTCGAACCATGAAAACACTGGGCCAAAACATGGCCTGGCTGCTCAAGAAGATCGACAACTGAGCGGCCGCACCGCGTAGGCTGGGTGCCCCAGGTCTCGCTTTTGAGACCTGGGAAAGCAATTCTCAACCCTGCCGCGAAGCTGCCTCTTGATTCCTATGCGCCGGCCAACTTCCGCAACTGGTCCAGGTGGTTCAGGTCGTGGCCGGCCATGGTTTCGACGATGGTCTGAAAGGTCATTGTGCCCCGCTCGGGATGGGTCGTCGGCCTGTTTGCCGCGACCGGCAGAGCCGCGCCGATCAGCCGCAGGTTCCATCCGCGCAGGGCAGTAAAGACTTCCAGCGCGTGGCTGGCGGAGACGCCGCCGTAAGTTGCGGCCCACTTGTCCTGGTCGAACGGCTGTATGACGGGATCATCTTCAGCCAGCGTCTGGCGCAGGCGAAAACCGAAGGCGATCTCGCAGTCGGCCAGGTGGCAGACGATCTCCGCCGCGCTCCATTTGCCCGGAGCGGGCGGCGTGGCAACTTTATCCGGGCTGATGACCGCAAGCGTCGAGGCCAGCGCGCCGGAAGTCGAAGCCAGGATCGACTCGACGGGCCGCCCGTCGAGAAAGCCTTCATAGGGATTGAGTTTGCTCATGGCCAGTTTCCTCCTTTGCTTTAGATGGGATATATCTCACTTCTGTACCTAGCGACGGCCTGATTCGGAGATCTTCTTCGGGGACGGCGAAAAGCGGGTCCAGATGCCCCAGAAACGCGCGTTCATGCCGCCGCAACGCGCATTATCGTGGGCGGCGATGCTATGAGCCGCAAGATCGTACGCGAAATCGAGAACACAGCCGGAGAGATCATCGCCCTCGACAACATGCAGATAGCGGCCAACCGGAGTGGCCTCCGCATTCACTTCACCGAAATGGACAACGCCGGCCGATCCGTACCAGTATGCCCGTCCGCTGATGTTTAGCGTGCCTTGTGAGTTGCCGGGTGTGATGAGCAGACGGTTGTCCTTAACGCCGGGCATGGGCTTTCCCTGATGCCACCAGCCGATCCACATGGAGAGCGGGACGGCGGGGCGAGAGGGAACAGACGCCAAGCGAGAGGTGGGCACCCAACCGAACGTGGCGTCGCCGTCGGAGACGCAGGTCCAACCGCTTTGTTCAGGGCCGGTGATGACGATAAGGCCTGGATCGAGCTTGCTGGCGATGCAAGTGCCGGAGCCGCGCACCCCGCAGGCGAATTCGTATGGTACCGGATCGGAGCCTTGAAGGATGCGGGTTGGGGTGTCGGCGGGCAGGCTGGTCAGGTCGCAGGCGCTGACAGGAGCCGGGTTCTGGCCGGCGGCCGTGAGCCAAGTGAGCAAGATAACGGCAAGCAGGCAGGTTTTCACGATTGGTTCCTTTTCCACTGTCCACTGTTCACTGTCCACTGCTTTCAAAGATACTCCCGCACCATCCGCTGCCAGGTGGGCCAGTCGTGCGAGTTCTTGGAGTCCCACACATGGAGCTGATGCGGAATCCCCTTTTCAGAAAGGATGCGGTCGAGGTTCTGGTTCTGGCCCAGGCACTGGTCGTCCCAGCCGGTGGCCAGCACATAGCTGTTGCGGCGGTAGCGGTCAAGGAACCAGGGATCGTTCAGGTTGGGCAGGTAGTGCGTGGGCAGGTTGAAGTAGCAGTCCTGGTCGTAGTAGCCGCCGAGAAAACTGGAGATGTCGAAGGCGCCGGATATAGACAGCATGTCGGTAAAGATATCGGGATGGCGCAGCGCAATGTTTGCCGCGTGGTAGCCGCCGAAGCTGCATCCCAGCGCGGCCAGGCGCGTGTCGCCGTTTTTCCCTCGGACCAGTGGAATCACCTCGTTGAGTACGTAGTCTTCATACTGCAGGTGGCGCGCAATGCGCCGGCGCGGCGCCGCCTCCCGGTTGTACCAGCTCTCCCTGTCCACCGAGTCCACGCAGAAGACCTGCAGTTGTCCGGCGTCGATTTTGGCGGCGACGGCGGCGATCATCCCCCGATCTTCAAACTCATAGAAGCGTCCCCCGGAGGTGGGAAACTCGACCACCGGCAGGCCCGCGTGCCCGAAGACCAGCAGCTCCATCTCCCGGCCCAGCCGGCTGGAGTGCCACTTGTAATACTCGCGATTCACGGCTTGCGTGCTCCACGGTCTGAGACAGGCGATTGGAGAACCGCCGATTTCTTGTTACTGTAACAGCCTGGGTTGCCGGCTTTTTCAGTGCATCCCTTCGCTAGTGTTGTGTCTCTTAAATGTCTAGACTAATAAGGGACGATATGATAGATTGTAGGGCATGGAGCCCACCTTTCCCGAAATTGTGCTGAGCGAGCCGGATCGGAAGGCGTTGGAACGTACGGTTCGCATGAAGACCTCGGAACAACGGAATGTTTTGCGAGCCCGGATTGTGCTTATGTCGGCGGCCGGTGAGCCGGATTTGGCCGTGGCGCGGCAATTGGGGGTGAATCGTCACACGGTGCGCTTGTGGCGCCAACGTTTTCGCGAGCGGGGCCTGGCGGGGCTGGAGGACGCGCCGGGACGGGGACGCAAGCCGATTCTGGAGAGCAAGGTAAAAGAAGCCATCCTAACGGGGGCTGTGCAGCCGCCAGCCAACCGGACGCGCTGGAGTTGCCGGTCGATGGCCAGGGCGCAAAAGGTATCTCCGAGCACGGTACAGCGGATTTGGTCCAGCAACGACATCCAGCCGCACTTGACGCGGACATTCAAAATCTCCAACGATGCCAGGTTCGAGGAGAAATTCTGGGATGTTATCGGCCTGTACCTGAATCCTCCTGACAAGGCGCTGGTGTTGTGTTGCGACGAGAAGAGCCAATGCCAGGCTCTGGAGCGGACCCAGCCTGCACTGCCGCTGGGCATAGGCCATATCCGCACCGCCACCCACGACTACATTCGTCATGGGACAGTGACGCTGTTCGCCACCCTAAACTATCTGGAAGGAAAGATAGTTTCCATGTTGGCCGGTCAGCACCGGCATCAAGAGTGGCTGCGCTTCTTGAAGAGGATCGACCGCCAGACCCCCAAGGGCCTGGATCTGCATCTGATCGTGGACAATTACGCCACCCACAAGCACCCGGAGGTGCGGGCATGGCTGGCCAAGCATCCGCGCTTCCATCTGCACTTCACACCCACGTCGGCCTCGTGGATGAATCTCGTGGAACGGTTCTTTCGCGACATTACCGAGGATGTGGTGCGCGAAGGCAGCTTCCGGCACGTGAAGGATCTATGCGATCAGATTCTGGCTTATCTGGCCGAACGCAACGCCAACCCGACACGCTACACCTGGAACGCCAAAGGCGAGGACATCCTGCGCAAAATCCAGCGAGCGAAACAGACACTGCCTGTATAGTCATTTCGGAGACGGTAGACTAGTGTCCCCTCAAAACTTGCTCCGATCCCCCTTTTCAGCGATACTTAGGTGTTGTGTCTTGTGCGGCTGGGCACTCTTGTCCGGCCATTTTATTGGCGGGGCGAGCTTTAGACCGAAAGCCGCCGGCCGGGATTACCCCAAAACCCGGGGGCCCCGCGGATTCGGGGTCCCCAGCGAGTGATCTTTGCTCGTTGGGGTGAAGGACAGGTCTTCGTCCGTGGGGTGGTAAAGGACACCAACAGAGCACTGGATTTCGAAAGGAACCGTATCGCCGTGGTGATGATTCGTTTGGCGCGCGTTGGCGCCCGCAAGCAGCCCTACTACCGTGTCGTGGTCATCGAGAAGGACCGCGCCCGCAATGGCCGTTCCATCGAGGTCATCGGCACCTATAACCCCCGCACCAGCCCGGCAACGGTCGAACTGAAGCACGAGCGCGTCGCCTACTGGCGCGGCATGGGCGCAAAGCTCTCCCCCATCGTCGAAAAGCTGGTCACCAGGAACCCGGCCCCGGTTGCCGGCCCCGTGCCCGACCCCGTGGCCGACCCTGTGGCCGACCCCGCGGCTGCCTGATTCTTTCTGCTTCTTCCCCAGGAATGTGCGCGGAAAACCGTGCTGTCGCATACAATTGCTGACGGCGAAGGGCGTGTGTGTTAGTATTCGCGCACAGAAATACAACGCCATTTCCCGAACGCATCTGGTCAGGGGCAAGAGCATGACCCAAAACGATATGGTCGCAGTCGATGAGCTGGTCCGCGAAATTGCGCGGGCCCTGGTGGATGAACCCGCAGCCGTCGAAGTCGAGTCCGTGGGCCGGGACGAAAACACGGTTCTCAAGCTTCGGGTTGCTCCGCAGGATGTAGGCAAAGTCATCGGCAAACAGGGGCGCACCGCCCGCTCGGTCCGCACCATTCTGGGCGCCGTGAGCATGAAGCTGCACCACCGCTACACGCTCGACATCCTGGAAGAGGACGACGAAGGCTAGCATGGCGGCTGTTGAAGCATCCGGCGCCTCCCCCTCGCCGGATGGGACCCCGCCAGATCAGGCCGGGCAAGCCGGCCAGGAGCCCGAATGGGTCTGGCTGGCCCGCATTCGCCGCCCCCAGGGTCGCAAAGGCGAGGTCTTCGCCGACATCCTCACCGACTTTCCTGAAAAATTTGCTCAACGCCGCCGCCTATGGCTGCTGCCGCAAGGACGCTCCGCGGCTACCATCGCGCCACGCGAAGCTGAGCTCCTGAATCACTGGCTGCATAAGGGCGGCATCGTCCTGCACTTCTCCGGGATCGACTCGATCGGCGCAGCCGAAACCCTCGCCGGGCTGATCGTTGCCATTCCGCGCGCCGAACGCGCTCCCCTCGCCGAGGGAGAAGCCTACATCGGCGACCTGATCGGCTGCGCGTTGCTGGATGTGGCCAAAGTAGCCGTCGCCGGAGCACAGCCCGCACTCGTAGGCCAAATCGAAGACGTAGATCGCTCCGCAGGCCCCGTAGCCCTCCTGGTCGTCCGCGCCCCCGGCTCCCGGGAAGAGATCCTCATTCCCTTCGCCAAGAGTTATCTGCGCAAGATCGACCTGGAAGCCAGGCGCGTGGAAATGGCCCTCCCTGAAGGCCTCACCGACCTGAACGCCCCGGAAAAACCCTAGTTCAAAGACGGGTCCCGCTACTGAAACGCCAGCGGCCTCCAGGCGCCACCATCTTTCAGCGCCAGTTGCATCGGCCGCGGCGGTCCCTTCGGTGGAACCGTCACCTCAATCCACAGCTCCTGTCCCGCCTTCAACGGGAGCGGGCTCTGCGCATGCTCCGCAATGTAGAAATCCACCGGCGCATCCAGCCGCATCGCGTCGCAGGCCGCACCCGGCCACACTGAAACCTCCTGGCCGAGCGTGCCGTTCTGATCGTCCTGAATCCTGATGGCCAGCAACCGGTTGTTCTCCACCTTCAGATCGGCATGGAAGATAGCCGAAGCCCGCATCATGTACATGCCCCGAATGGCTGCGCCGTTGATGTCGCGCGGAAAGCTGGCGGCCTTGGCTGAAGGCAGCGTGCTCTGGCAGCCATCCACGGTCAGTTGCAGGCTAAGGTAGCGGCCCCGCATCGGCAACTGCGGGTCATAGGCCACGGTGCGCGTCCACACCCGGGGACAACTCCAGCGCTGGTAAACATACTTTGCCGCGATCGACGAAATGATCGCCAACTGGATGAGCAGCAGCGCAACGGAGGTCTTTGAGAGCTTCATATCGCCTCCTCGGCGGCTTTCTCGGTTGATTGCCCCGTTGAATCCATCCCGGCCAGAATCCGCCGCCTCATCTTTTCCAGAGCCCATCCTCCGGCCAGAAACAGAATCCCCAGCCCGATCAGCCCCAGCGAGCGGCCCACCTTGTCAAAGATGTCGCTGAAGTAGAACCACGCCACGGCCACGGCAAAGCCCACAATGCCCAGGTTGACCAGCGCGCGGCGATGCCTGGCGCACTCCCCACCAGCAGATGAAGATGGCAAAAGCCGCCACCAGCGCATGAGCGGCTAAGTTCGGTTCATAGCGATTGAAAGTGTAGTGATTGCGGGCCGAAGGTCTGGTACTCCGTCCACGAGCGGTGGCACCATGGCAGCGCAATTGAAAACGCCACCGCGGCAGCCGGCGGAATCAGCCCCTTGTGCCCATGGAAGGCCGCAATCACCAGCGGCACCGCGGCCAGCGCGATCCAGGCCCAGACCCGCGTGCTGAAGGGAGTGAAGCTCTGTTCCGCCGACCATGAAATCCAGCCCGCCAGCATAAGCACTATGCCGGTGACGCATTCAATGGTCGCGGCCGCGAACAGCACGCCTTGCACGGCCTTGCGCTTGGAGCCCAGAAAGAAAGTGAGATAAAGAATCGCCCAGACAAACAGGAACCGGCCGATATAGACGTTGTTGCCGATCCGGCCATTCATGTAGAACGACAGCTCTGAGAGCATCCATGCCGGCACGAGCAGCAACGTGAGTATTTGCTGCGCCTGGTCGCGGAGCAGAATCCAGCCGGCCAGCGCGGCCAGCGCCCACATCAGCACCGCCGCCGGCCAGTGCTCCTGGATGTTGAAGATCTGACCTACCAGCGCAATAGCCGCGCCCGTCGAGACGGTTCCCACGGCGTGTAGCGCGGTCGAGAGCCCCAGAAAGCTCTTGCGCGCCAAGCCCCCTGCCAGGTGGAAGACCGCGACCATGGCGATGACGATTGCGTAGCGCGCGCCGGGGCCGAGCTCGTCCCAGTGCGCGGATACAAACAGCGCCACGCCGCAGGCCAGCAGCATGGCCCCCAGAATCAGCGCCACCATCCCCTGCCAACGCAGCCCGCCAGGCTTATCCTGTTTTTCCTCGAAGGCGCGGATGCGGGCTGCGGCCTCCGCATCCAGAACCCCGGCCCGTTGCCAGCGACTTAACAGCGATTCAATATCGGCCATACCAGTTGGCCAACATTATAGGAGCCTTCGCCTGGGAATCAACTCAACGGGACGGAAGGCCGACTGCCCGATCCCATTATCCGCTGCAGCCAAAGGGCCTTCACTTCCACAGAGGGAGATCAAGACGCGTGTATTCGAGGCACAGAGGTGTAGACTCTGTTCGCGAGGGGAGCAATGAGAAAATCCGCCGTAATTCTACTTTTTGCTATCTGTTTCATGCCTTTGCTCCATGGGCAGAAGACGCGCTATGGACAAGAACCGCCCAAGGCTAGGGCGGGGGTCGAATACACGATCAAGGTGCATGTTTCCGGAATCCACGTCCGCACAGATTGGATAGAGCCCCGGGAAGGAGCCTCCTTATGCACAATCGTCACCGCAAACGCCATCCTGAGCGGACAGAAAATCGAATTGACCGGCGACTGTTTTCCGGGCCACTATCTTCTTAACCTCCTGCCCGGCGACTATCAGGCTCGGCTCTTGAAAGATCTTCATAAAATGGCCGGTACCCCGCTCTACCAGGAATACGAGATTCTTTTGCCCGATAGAACTGTCTGGCGCTCGACCGTCACCGGCATCTCCGAGTAGCTCTTCGAGCCTTTATCATCGTCGGTATGCGCTTCGAGATCGTCACCATCTTCCCGGGATTCTTCACGGGAATCTTCGAGCACGGAATCATTCGCCGGGCGCTGGCCGAGGGCCTTGTCACGGTGCGCGTGCACGACCTGCGCGCTTTCACCCACGACCGGCATCGCACCGTAGACGACCGGCCGTTTGGCGGCGGCGAGGGAATGGTTCTAAAAGCCGAGCCGCTCGCCGAAGCCCTGGCTTCCCTCGGCGTCGCGCCGAAAGCCGCCCAAGCGAGGATTCGCGAAGGCTTTGTATCAGGGCACGACTTCAGTCGTGCCGAAAGTGACGCAGCATTGGATGGGGCTTTAGCCCCGGAGGGTACGGGCTTTAGCTTGAAGGGTACGGGCTTTAGCCCGTACATCCAGCGAGCCCAGGAATCCGGGGCTTTAGCCCCTGAGGGAACGCCCCCGACCGCACAGCGCCCGACCGTCATTCTCCTCTCCGCGCAAGGCCGTCCCTTCACCCAATCGCTGGCCCGCGAGCTCGCCTCCGTCGACCGCGTCGTGCTGATCTGCGGCCGCTACGAAGGCGTGGACGAGCGCATCAACCAGCTCTACTGCGACATGGAGCTCTCGATCGGCGATTACGTGCTGAGCGGAGGCGAGCTGGCCGCTGCCGTGGTGGTGGATGCAACCATGCGCCTGATTCCCGGCGTCCTGGGCAACGAGGCTTCAGGCGAGTTCGAGAGCTTTGGCGTCGCCGACGCTGAGATTCTCTCCAATACCGAAGGCGTGCCGCGCTCCCAGCACGGCGCCGGAGGATTGCTCGATTACCCGCACTACACGCGCCCCTCGGAGTTTGGCGGCCTGCGCGCCCCTGAGGTGCTGATGAACGGCGATCACCTCGAGATTCGCCGCTGGCGCCGCGAGCAGCAGTTGCGCAAGACCCTCGCCAACCGTCCTGACCTGCTCGAGGGCGCGGCGCTGAGCGAAGAGGACCGGCGTCTGCTCGATGCCATCCGGAAGCAACAGCGCTGATGGCTGACAGGATGCACTCTCTAATGTTTTACTGATGCGGGAGAAACACCATGAAAAATTCTGCAATCGAAAATCCCGGCCGGCGCAGCTTTCTGCGTACGGCGTCCGTTGCCGCCGCGGCCGGTCTCACGCTCGCCGACGCACGGCTGTTTGCCGCGCCTGCTCAGGGCCAGGGCGATGCATCCGCGGCCCCGGCTGCCTTCCAACTGTTTACGGCCGCTACTCTCGACGCTGACATAAAGGCCTTGCAGGCCGCGCCGGGCAATAACAACCTGGTGAACGGAAAGAACTTCGTGGTGATTCTGACCACCGAGACGGCCAAGAGCGCCGCCGAGTTCGAGTGGCACGAGGGCCGCGACCATGTCTTCCATATCCTCGACGGAACCACGGTTTACGAGCTTGGCGGCACACCCAAGGGCGGGCACAACATCAGGCCCGGCGAGTGGCTTGCGCCGGAGTCGGAGGGCGCAACCTCCCACACCCTCAATAAAGGCGATATGCTCATCATTCCGCGGGGAACGCCGCACCGGCGCAAGACCGCGGGCAGCGTAACCCTTCTGCTCATCTCGCCCATGGGCAGTCCAAAAGCCTAAGGCTTTTCAATCTCCGCGAGCTGGCGACGCCTTTGGAGGTAGATAAACACCGCCCTCCTGGGAACCTTTTCGGGTCGGCCGGGTCCAAGGAAATAGCAATTTCCCTGCAAGAATCTTCAGCAGGCTCGTTCCATGGTCGAGAGGCCAGCCTGCTTTGTGGCCTCGGGAGGATCTATGCGCCGTGCATTCGCCATCTTCTGTCTTGTAGCCTTCACAGTCGTTCTTGCCGCGCAGTCTCCGGCAGGACCCGCAACCAAATCCGCGGCAGCCGCCAAGCCGTCAGACACCACACCCGCCCTTCCCGGAGTGATTAAGGACCTCCCGGTGCGCAAGGTGGTGCTCTACAAAAACGGCGTAGGCTACTTTGAGCACGCCGGGACGGTAAGCGGCAACCAGAAAGTGGCTATCGACTTTACCTCACCGCAGTTGAACGATGTCTTGCAGTCGCTCACCGTGCTCGACGAGGGCGGCGGGCGCATTGCCGGCGTCAACTACAACTCCACCACGCCGCTGGCCGAGCAGCTCAAGTCGCTTTCCCTGGGCATGAGCGACGATCCCAATTCGACCGAGCTTTTCCAGGCTCTGCGCGGGCAGCGCGTCGAGGTTACAGGCGGGCCGGGCGGCGTCATCAGCGGCAGATTGATGGCCATCGAATCGCGCACTGAAAAATCCGGCGCCGGCGAAGATACGTCAGGCACCTCGGTTATCGACAAATATTACCTGACGCTGGTGGCCGGCTCGGGTGCGGTGCGCGTCATCGAGCTCACGCCGGCACTCAGCGTGCGTCCGCTCGACGCCGGTCTGCAGGGACAGCTTGACCGCTATCTCGAACTGTTGAGTTCGACCCACTCCACCGGGCTGCGCCACCTCACGCTCGATGCCCTGGGGCAGGGCCAGCGCGAACTGCGCGTGAGCTACATCAGCGAGGTTCCGGTCTGGAAGTCGACTTACCGGATGGTCTTCCCGCAAACGGCCAACGGATCGGCCATCGTGCAGGGCTGGGCCGTGGTTGACAACACCGTGGGCGCGGACTGGGACAATGTGCAACTGTCGCTGGTGGCCGGCGCGCCGCAAAGCTTTATTCAGCCGTTATCGCAGCCGCTGTACACGCGCCGGCCGGAGATTCCCATCGCAACCGCTGCGCAGTTGACCCCGCAGACCCATGAGGCGGCGGAGATGCTGGAACCTAAGGCTAAGGCGCAAAATACCCTGCGGCAAGAGCTACATGAGGAATATTCCGCAGCACAAACGGTCACCGTGGCGCCGGCTGCCCCCTCTTTCGGCGTGGCGGGGATGATGGGCTCCGGCGGCGGCTTGGGCTCCGGTTCTGGCGCGGGCTACGGCGGCGGCATCTACCGCGCCTCCGATGCAATGCGCCAGGGCGACGTCTCCACCAACGCCTTCGACGATTACTTCGAGTACGCGCTCACGCAGCCGGTGACGATCCACAAAAACGAGTCGGCGATGGTGCCCATCCTGCAGCAGGAGTTGCCCGCCGAGCACGTGACGCTGTGGAGCGAGCGCGAGAATCGCCCGCTCCGGGCGGTGTGGCTTGAAAACAAGTCGAACCTCACCCTGGACGCGGGCAGCTTTTCCATCTTCGAGAGCGGCGAGTTTGCCGGCGAGGGCCTGCTCGATCCCGTCCATCCCGGCGAAAAGCGGCTACTCTCCTACGCCGCCGACCAGGCCGTCCGCGTCAAGGTGACGGCTCGCGACAGCCAGCGCACGCTGCATCACGTCGAGGTCCGTAAGGGCGTCATCATCGAAACGCACATGGATGTTGCCTCGGTTACCTACTCGGCAACCAACTCGGCCGATGTCGATCGCGTGGTTCTGCTCGAGCATGCGCGGCGCACCAATGGCTGGTCGCTGGACGAGGGGCTGAAAGCGGACGAGACTTCGCCGAATCTGTACCGCTTCCGCCTGCCGGTGGCCGCGCACTCGACGGCCACGCTGGAAGTGCGCGAGCGCGGGCCGGAACAACGCCGCGTTGACCTCAATTCAAATCAGGACCAGACCGCCTATCTGCTCGACCTGGTCAAGCGGGCTCCCGACGCTTTGGACAAGCTGAAGCCGGTCATCGATGCGCAAACTGCGCTGGCCGATCTGGATCGCCGCATCGACTTGTCGAAGCAGACCGAGGAGACGGCGGCTGCCGACGAGGCTCGCGACCGCGACAACCTGACCGCGCTGAAAGGTAACGATGCCGCCAAGCGCTTTGTTGATGAGTTGAACCGCGCTGAAGACCTGTTGCAGACCACCCGCAAGCAAACCGCGGACCTGGAGCAGCAGAAACAAACAGCAGTAGAAAAGCTGAATGCCCTGATCGCCGGCCTAAGCTTCGATTGGGACGTGACCGTGAAGTGAATGGACCGGGGGCAAACGTCCCTCGACAGAGCCGGGTGCCCCAGGTCTCGCTCCTGAGACCTGGGAAAGCACGATCCTCAACCAGCAGTTCTTTCTGTCCACTGTTCACTGTTCACTGTTCACTGCTCCATCTTCCCCGCTCATGGCCTGAACAATCACCCGCGCCGTCGCGTCTTCATCCTCGCGTGAGGAAATCATCAGGTCGTAAAGGTGCAGATTGCACCAGCTCTTGCCGAAATACTCCTGCAGATATTTGGCCCGCTCCCCGTCCACCGTGCGGATGCGCTGCTCGATGTTGGCGCCCTTCTCCAGGCGCGAGCGCAGGCGGAGAATCCGATCGCGAAGCGGCGCGTAGACAAAGACATGGTAGACATCCGGCTTGTGCTGCAGGATGCACTGAGCGCCCCGGCCCACAATCACGCAATTGCCGTCGCTGTGGGCCCGTTCGACGATCTTCTGCGTGATCTTCACCATCTCCTCGGCATCGAAGACGGAGTCCTCGCCGAGCTCCAGGCCGGCAGCCAGCGCCGCGCCGCGCATGGCCTGTTGATTCAGGCGGCGCAGCCACGAGTCAACGTGCTCGTCGTAGTGGCGAACCACCGTCTTGTCCACGTGAGCCGCGTAGGCAATGGCGTCGATGATGTCGCGATCCAGCAGCTTCCAGTTCAGCCACCCGGCAATGGTTTGAGCGATGCGTCCCCCGCCGCTCCCGAACTCCCTGTTAACCGTCAGTACCCGGTATTTCACGGTCACCTCCCCAGATCACCGGTCCCTTAAAGGTTACTCCTGCCCGCCGGCCCGGTCCAAACGGCCAAACAGCGATTCTGACGTACACTGTAGCCGTGCATCCTGGCGGTGCACCCGGCGCGCATGCTGCCGCGTGTCAGGATCGAGTTTCGGGAAGGCAGGACGGCATGAAAACCATCGGCATCCTGTTCGGCATCGAGAACAGTTTTCCCGGCGCCCTGGTCGAGCACATCAATGCCCGGAATATCGAGGGCATCCGCGCGGAATTTGTGCTCACCGGCGCAGTCTCGCTCGATAAACCTCCCCGCTACTCGGTGATCGTGGACCGCATCTCCCACGACATCCCGTTCTATCGCGCCTTTCTCAAGCACGCCGCCATCAATGGAACGGTGATTATCAATAACCCCTTCTGGTGGTCGGCCGACGACAAGTTTTTCAATTACACGCTTGCGGCCCGGCTGGGCGTGGCCGTGCCCGCCACCGTGATTCTGCCTCACAAGCAGTTGCCCCGAGGGAACCACTGACCGATCGATGCGCAACCTTGAATTCCCGCTCGATTGGGACGCCGTGTTTGCTTATGTGGGTGAACACGGTTTTCTCAAGCCGGTGGATGGCGGTGGCTGGCGCGACGTGTATCACGTGCACAATCGCGAGGAGTTCTTCCGCGCCTACGATCAGTCGCGCGACCTGTGCATGATGTACCAGAAGGCAGTCGACTTCACCGAGTACTTCCGCTGCTACGTGGTGGCGCAAAAGCATGTCCGCATCATGCCCTACGATCCGCGCCGGCCGCACGCCGAGCGCTACATTCAGGACCCGCCCGCATTACACCAGGAAGCTGCTCCGCCGCGTCGAGCAGGATGCGCTCAAACTCTGCCGCGCGTTGGGTTACGACCTGAACACGGTGGAGTTCGCGGTGGAGAACGGCATTCCCTACGCCATCGACTTCATGAATCCCGTTCCGGACGCCGATTTGAATTCAGTGGGCGCGGCAAACTTCGAATGGATTGTGCGCGCAGGTGGCAGACATGGCCATCGCCAAGGCCATCTCTGCCCCCCATCTTCCCGAATTGCGCTGGTCCTCGTTTCTGGGCGCGGAAACCGCCAGGCCAGCAAAGAAAAAGGCCGCTGGAGAGAAGCGCGCTCCAGCGGCCGGAATCAAATCGTCGAAGCCCGGCAGGAAAACTGCCGCTACGCCAGTTGAACCTTCAGCGTAATGCCGATGTCGGAAAGCTTCTCCGCGGGCATCCGGACCTTCAATGCGGCATCCTCCTGTTTCCAGTCGAGCGCGCCTTTGTGCCCCAGCAGCTCCACCTTCAGAATCTTGCCGGGCTGCTGCGGGCTGGCCAGGCCGAGAGCCTCCACCACGGCTTCCTTCTCGGGCCAACCCATCACGAAGGCATAGAGCGTGCTGCCATTGGCCGTGAAGCGCACATCCGTGGCAGTGAGGTCGCTCTGCTTGTCTTCGTTGAAGTTCCCGGTGACGATCTTCACTTTGGTCGAAGGGCCTTCGCCGTAGATCTTCCAGGGGCGCGTCGAGTAGATGCCTTCGCTGTTGATTTGCATCCACGCGGTAATGCCTTCCAGCACCTCCATCTCCTCAAAGTCCAGCTCGCCGGAGTTGGGCAGCGGGAAGTTGAGCAGCAGGTTGCCGTTCTTGCTCACAATGTCGGTGAGCAGATCGATGACCTTCTTGGCGGTCTTGTACTTCACGCCGCGCTTGTAGTGCCAGCCGCCGATGCAGGTATCGGTTTGCCAGGGATTGGGCGCGATGCCGTCGGAAACGCCGCGTTCGTGATCGAGCACGCAGGTTCCCACGGCGCAATCCGACTCCAGCTTGCTGGTATAAACCGCCTGGGTTGTGCCCCCGTTCAACTGCGCACTCACGTTGTAGAGATGCGCCACCATCTTCAGGCCGTACTCCTCGAAGGGAAGATGGCCGTCGGTGTAAAGCAGATCGGGCTGATACTTGTCGATCAGGTCGGTCATGCGGTCGAGATAGTGTTTGCGCCATGATTCGGGAATGCCTTCATCGCCCCATTTGAGACTGTCGATGAATTGCGCGCAGCCGGCGTCGTGATAGAGGTCCGCGTACTTGGGATCGACGCCGTCATAGGAGACGCCCGCCAGGGGCCCGGTCTTGTCGGCGCCATGGCTCACCGCAAACCATTTGTAACTGATCCATAGGTGCTCGCTGACGCCAAACTTGAGTCCCTGCTTGCGCGCCGCGGCTTGCCACATCCCCACAACATCCTTCTTCGGTCCCATCTTCGCCGCGTTCCAGCGCTGGTACTTCGAATTCCAAAGATCGAAGTTGTCGTGGTGCACCCCCATGCTGAAGAAGTACTTTGCGCCCGCCTTCTTGTAGAGATCCATCAGGTGCTCGGGATCCCATTTGGCGGCCTTCCAGTCATTCACCAGGTCCTTGTACCCGACTTTGGAGGGATGGCCGTAAGTTTCGCAATGGTACAGGTATTGCGGCGAGCCCTGCATGTACATATTGCGTGCGTACCAGTCGCCGTCCTCGATGGCCGATTGCGGTCCCCAGTGCGACCAGATGCCGAACTTCGCGTCGCGAAACCAGTTTGGAACCTGGTAGGACTGGAGGGACTCCCTGGTTCCGATGAAGCCGGTGACCTGGGCCTTTACAAATTTTGAGAGAGCCAGGGCGGAACATGCACCGCCCAACGATTTAAGCAATTCGCGCCTGTTCAATGCCATTGCGGTAACGATCCTTTCATGGTTGGCTGTCCTATCTCGAATCCGAAACCAGCATTGCCTGGCGGAGACGTTGCTCCGCCGCGGCGTTCCAGTAGCCGCAATCGAGTTCGAAGAAGACAGAGGTGTAAGGGATGGTCATATTTGTCTTGATCAGCAGAATACGGAAGATCTGGGCGGACTGGTCGAGCCTGCTGATGATCTGCTCGTGCGCAATGTACTCCACGCGAGCGCCGTGGAGCACGGCTTCGAGATCCTTGCGGTAGTCCTCGATGCCCGGCGCGTCGATCTCACGGACAAAAGCAAGCTCCTTGTCCGCATAGACGTTGGCGCGGACGTGGCCCGACCCGGTAATGGCGTCGAGAACATGCTGAACCACGCGAAGCTGATCCGCGCCGGAGACAACGGTCTCGATGCCCGGCTTCGACTGCGCCGGATAGGCCGAATCGGCAACCACGATCCAGTTGCGATGGCCAAAGAGCGGAAGCAGGTTGCTGAGTTCGCTTTTCCAATCGGGGCTTGTTGACGTTGAAGTGCCGGCCATCGTCTTCTCTCCTCTACAGGTCTACTTCAATTCTTCATCCTGGCAAACGGCCACCTTGCCGCACTTGCCTGAGGCCATCAGCGCATAGGCATCGCCGGCCTGGTCCAATGCGAAGCGGTGGGTGATGATCTCTGCCGGATGAAGATTCCAGCGCACCAGCCGCTCCACCAGTTCCTCCATCAGCCAGGTCGAGGTGACCCACGAGCCGTAGAGTGTTTTCTGATCGTGAATCATGTCCGGCGATGGATTGAATTCCACCGTGCCGCCTTCGCCGAGGAACACGATCTTTCCCCACTTGCGTGTGGCGCGGATGGCCGTGGCGCGCGCGACGCTATTCGCCGAACAGTCTACCGCGCGTTCCACGCCCAGGCCGCCCGTCAGTTCCCTCACCTGGGCAACATTGTCCGGGCCCGCCGTGAAAACCGCATCGCAAAGCCCGAGGTCGAGCGCGATCTTCATGCGTTCCGCAACCACATCGATGCCGATGATCTTGTTGGCGCCGAGTTTGCGGCAAAGCGCGCCCGTGGCCAGGCCCACCGGGCCCAGGCCGGTGATGAGCACGGCGTGATTGCCGTCGATGCCGATCTTTTCGAGACCCTCGTAAACGGTGCCGAATCCGCACGCAACCTGCGCGCCATCGGCGTAGGAAAGCTGTTCGGGCAGAGCGATCAGGTCCTTCTCTTCCGCAATCATGTACTCTGCCATGCCGCCGTCGCGCTGCCATCCGTAGGCACGCCGGTACTTCTCGCTGGTGCAGGAAATCATGTAGCCGCGCCGGCAATCGTTGCACACTCCACAGCCGGAGATGTGGTAGACAATTACGCGATCACCCTCCCTGAAGCGGCGGCAGCCCGGGCCGATAGCGACAATCTGGCCACACGGTTCGTGGCCGGCGATCACGCCCTGGTAGCCTTCCGGCCCTTTGCCGAGATGCTCGTGGTAGATGCAGCGAATATCCGATCCGCAGATCGTCGATGCCTTCATCCGCAGCAGGACTTCTCCATGGCCGGGAGCGGGCACCGGCACAGTGCGCATCTCGACCGTCGAGTTACCGGGCAGGAACGCCGCGGTCATTGTCTCTTTCATGGCTTTCATCTCCGTTCATGCATCGGGTTGCAACTCCGGCAGCGCCCACTTTACGGCGGCGTAATTTCTCCGTTCACGTCCCAGAGCGCTTCCCAGGTCTGCCCGTCCTTCCACAAAAACACCTGGCCCTTGATCAGCCGGCAATTGCGATCGAGTGCTGCAATTGCCCGCATCTCTTCCTCAGTCAGCGGGTCCCGGGTCACGCACTCGAGATTGTCGCGGTAGTGATGAACCGAAAACGGAATCGGCGTCTGCCCGCGCTCGACAGCCCACTTGATGCACACTGCCGCCGGACTTACCCCGTGCCGCTGAGCGATTTCTAAAATCACCGGATCCTCGGTAGGCGCTGTATCTTCAGGCGTGCGGTCGCGCTCCGGCCGGCCGGGCGAGCCGATGGGACAATAACCGATCGGCTGCATGCCGTTGTCGAGAACAAATTTGAAAAGCTCCGGCTGCTGAAAATGCGGGTGCAACTCCATCTCGTTCACCGCCGGTCTAATGCGTGCGTCGCGCAACACCAGCTTCAGTTTCGGGATGGTCATGTTTGAGGTGCCGATGTGCCGCGCCAACCCCAAATCCACGAGCTCTTCCATCTTGCGCCACGTTTTCATGTAGCTCGAGTGGATGTAGGGCTTGGCGTCGGGGCTGCGCGAGGTAACGTCGCAGTGCGGCGGATGGAAGTTCGGGAAAGGCCAGTGCACCAGGTAAAGGTCGAGATACTTGAGGCGCAGGTCGGCGAGCGACTTGCGGCAGGAAGCAATCACGTCGTTCTCGCCGTGCTTGTCGTTCCACAGCTTGGAGGTGACCCAGAGTTCCTCGCGCTTGATTCCGTTGCCCTGGATTGCCTCCAGCGAAGCGCCGACCTCTCGCTCGTTGCCATACACCGAAGCGCAATCGAAATGGCGGTAGCCCGCCGCCGCCGCACCCTTCACCGCCTCGGCAACCTGGTCCGCGGTAACATGATCCGAACCGAATGTGCCCAGCCCGACAGCCGGCATCGTGGCCCCGGTATATAGCTCTCTCTGCGGTACTGTCTTGGGATCGATGGCCGCGGATTTGCTCTGGGTGGCGTTGTTCATCCTTACTCCTTGCCGACAAGAAGCGTATCGCTAACCCCAGCCCTCTTGCAACTTCGCATTCCTGGCCGGAATCGGAGGCATTGTGCGTCCGAAAACAGAGCTGGCAAGCACCAGGCCGGCAGTCCGCGCCTCGCCGCCGCGCCAGACACAACTGCATTTTGGTTTTCATCGCGGCCCGGCCTCTCGTCTCAGCTTCCGGCCGCATCCGGCATTCTTCTGAATGCCCGGCATAATAAACTGACTCTATGGCCGGCACCACAACTGAAGGCAAGGGCGGCGCTCACGCCGAGTGGCAGCCCTCCGCAAATCCATGGATGATTGCGGCTTCAGTGATGCTCGCCACATTCATGGTGGTGCTTGACTCTTCGGTTGCCAATGTAGCCCTGCCGCATATCGCCGGGAGCCTGTCTGCTTCGACTGACGAGTCGACATGGGTGCTCACCAGCTACCTGGTCGCAAACGGCATCATGCTGCCGGCGGCGGGATGGATTACGCGGCGCATCGGACGCAAGCAGTTGCTGATCGTTTCCATCGTGGTGTTCACTGCCGCTTCTCTGCTCTGCGGCATGGCGATCGACATGCCGATGCTGATCGTAGCGCGCGTGCTGCAAGGCCTCGGCGGCGGCGGTATGCAGCCCCTGGCCCAGTCCATTCTGCTGGAGAGCTTTCCGCCCCGCAGGCACGGCACCGCGATGGCCGTTTACGGCATGGGCATTGTGGTAGCGCCGGTCATTGGTCCCACCCTGGGCGGGTGGATTACCGACAGCTATTCGTGGCGCTGGATCTTCTACATCAATCTCCCGGTGGGCCTGCTTGCGCTGTTCATGGTGAATCTCTTCATTGAAGACCCTCCCTATCTGCGCCATGCGTTCAAGGGGGCAATCGATTATCTCGGCTTCGGGCTGATGGCTGTCTGGCTGGGTACTTTGCAGTTGGTCTTGGACAAGGGCCAGGAGGCGGATTGGTTTCAGGCCAACTGGATCCGCGTGGCGACAGTGGTTTGCGCGGCTGCGTGCGTGGGCTTTGTGGCACGCGAACTCACCAATCGGGAGCCCATTGTGCAGTTGCGCATTCTGCTCAACCGCAACTTCGGCGTGGGAACCCTGATCGCCACTGTGTTCGGCTTCGCTCTTTATGGCGTCACCGCCCTGATGCCGCTCTTTCTTCAAACCCAATTGGGTTACTCGGCGCTGGATAGCGGCCTGACCGTGAGCCCGCGCGGCCTCGGCTCCATGCTCGCTATGCTGTTGGTGGGAATGCTGGTGAATTATGTCGACGGCCGCATCCTGCTGGCCTGCGGCTTTGCCGGATTCGGCTATTCCACGTTGCTGTTGAGCCACATCAATCTCGGCATCTCCATGTGGTCGGTGGCCATGCCCAACTTCCTCAACGGCCTGGCCGGCGGATTCATCTTCGTTCCCCTCACCACCATGACCATGAGCCTGCTGCGCAAGCAGGAGATCGGCAATGCCGCCGGCGTTTACAACCTGATGCGGAATATCGGCGGCTCCATTGGCATCGCCACCGTCACCACGTTTCTGGTGCGCGGCGCGCAGACTCACCAGAATTACCTGGCCGCCAACGTTACGTCGTCCAATCCAACCGCCATGGCCGCGCTCGCGGGATTGCAGGCCAAGTTCATGGTTGGCGGGGCCAGCCCCTACACCGCTCATCAGTTGGCCCTGGGCGCGATTTACCGCAGCATCCAGCAACAGGCGTCTCTGCTTGCCTATGCGGATAACTTCCGTATGATGGGCTACCTCTCGCTGCTCTGCATTCCGCTGCTCGCGCTTCTGGTGCGGTTGCGCCATCGCTCTGAGGCTCCAACCGAGATAGTCGGCGAGTAAATCGCAACCAGCCGCTTACTCGTCCGCGCGCACCAGCAGGCAGGTGATGTTGTCGCTGCCGCCGGCCTGGTTGGCCGCTTCCACCAGGCGGCTGCACAGGTTGGCGAGAGGAGTAAGGGTGGGAAGACCTTCGCTGAGCAGGGATTCAATCGTCGAGTCGTGAAGCTCGCGAGTAAGTCCGTCGGAGCAGAGCAGGAACAGGTCGCCCGGCTCGGCTTCCAGCTCGAAGATATCCGGCGTGACCTGGCTCTGCGTCCCGAGCGCCCTGGTAATTACATTCCTCAGCGGTGAGCGCAGCGCTTCAGCGTGGGTCATGCGGCCCAGGCGGACCTGCTCATCCACCAGCGAATGATCCTGAGTAATCTGCTCCAGATGTTCATTGCGCAGCCGGTAACAGCGGCTGTCGCCGATGTTGAGCACCTGGACGCGGCGCTCCGCCGCCACCATGGCCACCAGCGTAGTGCCCATGCCGTTGAGTTGGGGATTGCATTGAGAACGGGAGAAGATGGCCTCGTTGGCGGCCGCGATGGCCTGTTCCACAACCTCTTCGAGCGGCGCGTTCGCGGCCCGTCCCGCGAGCAGCCGCATCGTCTCGTCCACGGCCAGGGAACTGGCGATCTCCCCGGCCGCCGCGCCGCCCATCCCGTCACACACCAGGTACACGCCCTGCTCCACGGAGAATCCGAATGCATCTTCGTTGGTTTGGCGCTTGCGGCCCCGGTCGGAAACCGCCGCAGCCGAATAGTGGACTAGAGCCGTGGCCAAAAGCAAACTCCCATCGCCCAGTTTACACGGGTTGGCAAAAGCAGTATCAAAGCCGGCAAGGGCATTACAAATGTCGCGGAAGAATTCGCTCCGGAGGGAGGCGGGGGTTTCAACCTCCGCATAAAGCCGGCAGAGCTATCGTGGGCTTCAGCCCCGGAGGGATGCGTTTCGGGCTCTTCCCCTTCGTGTCCTCCTTTCCCCGCGCCCCGCTCTGCCCCTGCCCTTCACCGCAACAACTCCCGCTTGCCCGGTTCCGGTCCCGGAGTAAAATCGGAGCAACGTCAACGGTTGAAGGTGAACTCCGTGAAAAAGTGGCCGTGGAACAAGATCCTTGTCTGGGTTGGCTGGTTGCTCCTCGTTGTGGGCGTAACCCCCGGAGCCTATATTCTGTTGCGCCTCGGCGCACCTCACCATCAGAAGCCGCTCTCCGTCCCGGTTTCGCTCAAGCGTGGCGAATTCACTTCGCCTTACTTCACGCCGGGCTCGAGCGGCGACTACCAGGTCGAATTGAATTGGGATGGAATTCCAGCCCGGCAAACTGATGTGGAACTGGACTGGAAGATCGAGGCTGATAACGGATCGGTGATTCAGCACGGAGCCTATAGCGGCATCATGCGCGGCGCAAACAACGCCAAGCTTGGGCAATATCGGCCCACTGCCGGACAGCGCCAGAGAATTGCCCTTGAAATTCACCAGGACGTTGAAGGAACCAGCGCCAATGCGAAGTTGGAAGCCGGCCCGCCGGAAGCCGCGCTGGACGTGTCGAACGCGCTCCCCTTCGCCGCCCATTGGGAAGCCTATGTGGCTGGCCCCGGCGCAATCCTGCTTCTGGTCCTGCTGATCCTGGGCGCCATCCGGCGCAAGAAATCTGCTGCCGCTTCCTGAGCCAGCGCGCCGAGGCTGGCTCGGTTACCGCATCAATGTCCCGCACGCTTAGCCGCCGCCCCCGGCAGCGGAGGCGCCGCGGGCAGCTCGAAGACCTGAACGGCCCCCGCATTGAGCACCGCCACGCGCCGACCGGAGGGCGAAATGGCGACATTGCCGCCGGCGTCGAGCACCGGGCTGGCCGGCGACCAGAATGCCACTTCCCCGGTGGCCGCATTGAACACCGTGATCAGCTGTCCCTTCACGTCTTCAGCGCTGAGCGGCGCGTAGGAACTCACCGGGTGGGTCACGGCCAGCGTCTCCTGCGTAAGCCGCAGTCCGTCCGGCGACCGGGCCAGCAACGGCCAGATCGAAGTTCCCGGATTCAGATCGTCCCAAAGCGTCTTGCCTTCGGTCGTCATCGCCACCAGCTTGTGCCCTCCTGACGCGTCGCACGCCGATACCAGCACCTCCTGCTGCGACACAAAATCCATGCTGGGAGCGCAGGCCGAGTCAAAGCTGCCCAGGGTTCTGCTTCCGCCGGTGAAGAAGTTCAGATTCAGCACCCACTCCTCGCCCCTGCCCCGCAGGCTCTCAAGATAGCCCTCGGAGTTGATAGGCAGATGGACCATCGACCGCACCCGGCTCACCAGCATCACCTGGCCCGTCTCGCGGTGCAGGATGCGCACCACCAGGTCGGGCTGCTCCGCATTGGAATCGCCATTGGAATTACTCGCCGGGCTACTTGAATTACTCGTCGAGCTCTGGCTGCCCGGCGTAATCGTGGCCGCGGCTGTCGCCGGACTCGGAACCTCGCCGGGCTTGGCTTGAGTTGCAGCCGGCTCAAAGGAATTGGAGACCAGAAACTGCTGGGTTGGATCGAGCTCCAGCCACAGCAGCGGTCCGGGAAAGCGCAACAACGGTTTCAACTCCAGATGGGCGTCGCCCTGCTCCAGTTCGTTTCTGTCCCGGACCAGAAAGTGCCCGTCCTTCAGCATCCACAGGTAGCGCGCGCGGTCATGAACGGTCCACAAAGCCTCCGCCTCGATGGCTCCGGCCGGCAGCGCCACAACTACCGCCCTGATCTGCCGCTCGTCGCTCTCCCCGCTCTCTCCCGCCTTCAGGTCGCGGTGAATGAGCCCCGGAACGCGGAACGTAAACAGCAGCCGGTTTTCGTCGATAAAGTCGAGCGAGACCAGGCTGTTGCGTTCGCCCAGGTAGAGAGGGCCGGGAGGCGAAAAGCCCAGAGGTTCGGCGGGAATGGTCCAGGAGGGCGGCAGCGAAGCTTTATCGGGGTATCCGCCGGGCAGCACGCGCTCTTTTACCGGATGAGCCCGATCCGGCGCGAACCCTCCGCCGCCCTGCGCCTGCGCCGCCTGGATAGCCGCCAAAAACAGCCCCGCAACCGCCAGCCACCGGCCCGCGCTCATCCAAACCTTCACCCTCATCAGCCGTTTCGCCGCCAGCCGCTTCATCATCGCTTAGTATTCTCGCCGATGAGCCGCGTTTTGGGCAGTGATACCGGATTCTCGCCCGTGTGCGACAGTTAATAAGGGATGGCAGAAGACATCGCAATCAGCCCGCGCACCAGGTTCCTCGGCTACGGCGCGTGCGCGCTGGCCGGGTGCCTGTGGGGCACCGGCTTCTATTTCGGCAGGCTGGCGCTCAACGAGATGAGCGTCGAGTCGATGGTGCTCTACCGCTTTCTCTTTGCCTCCCTGGGCATGTTGCCGGTGATGCTTTTCCATCGCGGCGCGCGCATGCGCCTGACTGGCCCTGAGTTGCGCCTGTTGCTTGTGGCTGCGGCCTTCGGCGTGCCCATTCAGTTTCTTCTCCAGTTCCACGGCCTGGTGTGGACCACGGTAAGCCACGCCTCGCTCATGGTGGGCGCAATGCCAGTGCTGCTGGCCGCCGGGGCCGCGCTTTTCGCCCACGAAAGGCTCGACCGCCTCGGCTGGATCGCCATCTGCGGTTCCACGGTGGGCGCCGCGCTGGTCACTCTCGGAGCCAGCCGCACCGCCGCTGCCGCTGAAGTCCCCACCCTCGTGGGAGACCTGATGGTCATCGGCTCCTTGTTCATCGCCCTGGCCTGGATTCTGCTCAGCAAGAAACTGATGGAGACCCACAGCCCGCCGGTGGTGACCGCCTATACGATCCTTTCCGGTGCCGGGATGCTGGCCGTGTGGGTTCTGGGGCCCTGGCTGCTGTCTCCTTTAACCCACCAGAAAGCCCAGCTGCCGCCTTTCCTCGACGTCAGCATGACTGCCTGGATTGCCCTCGCCATCAGCGGCCTGCTCTGTACGGCTACCACCACGCTGCTGTGGAACTGGGGCATTCATCACGTGCCCGCCTCCCGCGCCGGCGTCTTCCTGAACATTGAGCCGGCCATGGGCTCCTTTCTGGGCGTCGAGTTGCTCGGCGAACACCTGGGCCCCTACGCCTGGGTGGGCGGCGCGCTCATCCTGGCCGCGGCCATTGCTCTCACCACGCACACACACGAGCCGGAGCCCGCCGTCATCCTGGAATAGGCGCGGCAGAAACGCGATAACATCGATACCATGACCGACGGAGCGGCTACGAATTCAAGCGGCGGGAATTCAGCCGCACCGGGCAAGCGGCGCGCTCTCCTCGAGATTGCCATCGCCTACAGCCTCATTCTGGCCGTCATCTGGACGCCGAGACCGCTGCAGAGATTCCTGTGGCTGGTGGCTGTGGCCGCGATTGCCGCCATGACCTGCCTCTCCTTCGACGGTCTGAAGGCGATGGGCCTGCGCGGGGAGAATTTCTTTCGCTCGCTCTGGGTGGTGGGCGCGGCGCTGGCCTTGGCGGCCATAGCCCTGGTCGTTGCCGCCAACCTGCATACGCTGCTGCTGCAGGCCGGCCCCATCATGTACATCAAAACCTATTGGGCCTATGCCGTCTGGACCTTCGTGCAGCAGTTTCTCATGCAGTGCTTCTTTCTGTTGCGATTGCTCCGCCTGCTGCCCGGCCCCAAATCCGCCGCGCTTGCGGCCGCAACCCTGTTTGCGCTGGCACACTTGCCCAACCCCATCCTCGCTCCGGTCACGCTTATCTGGGGATTCGCCGCATGTCTGCTCTTTCTTCGTTACCGAAATCTCTATCCCCTGGGCATGGCGCACGCCATCTTCGGCATCGCCCTCGCCATCACCATTCCCGGGCCTGTGATTCATAACATGCGCGTCGGCCTCGGTTACCTCACCTACGGCCACAGGCACAACCCAGCGTATCTATTTCAGCCACAAGGACCAGATCGCGTCCACTGAAGCATGGGTGATGGCCGACGCGCCCACGCGGCGTTGCTGCCGCCATGCCCGCCCATAAAAAACTCCCGCCACCGCGGCCAGCAGCACATAGCGCCAATTGAAGTGAACGGCTCGCTTGTTGAAGTGGGCCAGGCCAAACAGGGCCGCCGTCAGGAAAAGTGCGGGATAGCGTCCCATGCGCCGCTCGAGAAGATTCTGCAGCCAGCCGCGAAAAAACAGTTCTTCGGGAACCGCAATGAAGAAAAAAGTGAAGATCCATGCGAACGCCATGGACGTGAGCGGCGGCCAAACTGCGTGCGCGTGCAGAAAGCCCAGGCTCAGGCCCAGTGCCAGCGCGATCGGCGTGTAGAAGGCCACCTCGCGCAGGCCGAAAGCGGCGTCGCGCCAGCGCAGCCTCAGGTCAAAACCGGTTCCATCCAGATTGCGCAGCAGGATGAAGCCGTAGATGCCCGCGTCGAGCAACAGCATTTTATTGAAAATCGCCAGGTGTGCCGGCCACGCGCCTTCAAACCAGCGCAAATCGACGGCCAGACCCAGCACCGCAAGTACCAGAAAGTCCCGCCAGGTTCCGCGTTGCCCGGCGTCTTTGCGCGTGGCCTGCCACAACAGAATCGCCACCGCCGCCGGAAGCGTGGCATACAAAGCAAACCATCCCCAGCGAAAAATCCCGGCCGAACACGCCACCAGCACATAAGGAAGACTCAGCAGCGCCGGGCACGAGAGTTGCAACCACACCGGCAGCCCGCGCGCCCGTCCGGCAACGTCACCGGCAAAGAACGCAGCGCCCAGAAATGGAATGAGCGCCAGCAAGGCTGCAATCACGTTTGCCGGAGTGATCGTCTGGGTCAAATCCATAGTCCGCCCTCATCCATTGTGCGCCCTTATCCGCACCTTTCCTTGCCGAGAGGTTCCTTTCGTCACCAGGCGGCGCAAATCACCATTAACGTCCTCCAAAACTTGACCGATATCTCAATTGGTGATTAATGGAGGCTCATGTGTCGCTTCTAACCTGGAACCACGCCTGCTCCGTCGATGTGCGCGCCATGGACGATCAGCACGGCATCCTCATGGATACCATGAACGAACTGCGCCTGGCGCTGGTGCGAGGCGGCGGACGGGAACAGGTCAACGAGATTCTGGACCGGCTCATCGAGTTCACCCGCATGCACTTCTGGAGCGAGGAGCAATTGATGGAGAAGGCCGGCTTTCTCGGCCTCGCCGAGCATCGCGCTGAGCACCACAGGATGCTGGCCGAGATGATCCAGTCGGCTCATTGCCTCCAATACGGCCAGGGCCTGCAGACTCGCGCCATGCTCTGCGCCATGCGCGACGGCTATATCGGCCACATCGAGGGCCTGGACCGCGAGTATGGGCCATGGCTGAATCAGTGGGGCGTTTCCTAGCGTCCGCTCGCACGACTTGGGCTGAGCGCGGCGAAGGATTTTCGCTCAACTTCCTGGCTGGCCGTCCGATATTCCTACTACCGGCACATTCCGGCGGGAGGGTACGCATGGCGCTTTTAACCTGGAGCAGCAAATACTCCGTTGGAGTTCAATCCATGGACGGCCAGCATACCGTCCTCTTCGGTCTGCTCAACGACCTCCACTCTGCCATGATGAAGGGCCAGGCGCAAAGCATGACCGCCGTGCTGTTGCGCAAGCTGGCCAACTACACCCACGACCACTTCACCGCGGAAGAAGCGATGATGTCCGCGGCCCGCTACCCCGATCTGGCTAAACACCGCATCATGCATCGCGACCTGAGCAAGCAGGTGGAGGAGTTCGCGGCCCGCTTCGAGCGCGGCGAAACCACCCTCAACCTGCATCTGCTCAACTTCCTCCGCGACTGGCTCACCAACCATATTCAAAATGTGGACCATGGCTATGGCGCATGGATGAATGACCACGGAGTCCACTGAGCGTTCCCCTGCTGATGATGTTGCCCGGGCTTGTGCTCATCTTCCCGTCCTTCCGGCGATGGTTCCTGAGGCAACGGCCCGGGAAGGAGAACCGCGGTGGCCCTGTTGGAATGGAGCAGCAAGTTCTGCATAGGCATCGCAGCTTTGGATGACGAGCACCGCAAGCTGTGCCAAGCCGTCAACGAGTTGCACGCCGCGCTGGAAGGCGGCAAGGAGCGGAGCGTAACTGGCCCGCTCCTGCGCCGGTTGGCAGATGATACGCGCGCTCACTTCTCATCGGAAGAGGTAATGATGACGGCCTCAAAGTACCCGGGGCTGATGCTGCACGCCATGAAGCACCAGTACCTGCTTGCACAGATGCATGCCTTTCAGGCGCGCTACAGTCGAGACGATTCCTCCATGAACAGCCATTCGCTGGTCTTCCTTCGCGATTGGGTCGCCACCCATATTCAGAGCGACGATCTGAACTTTGGTCTGTGGCTCAACGAGCACGGCAAACGCTAGAGAAGTCTCTGCTTCTCTATCCCTCGAACGATAGTTGAGCCGATGCCCAGCCCGGCGCGGCGGCTTTGGCCTCTGAGGCAAGTTCGTAGACCAGCCGCTCCAGCACCAGCCGCTTGTCCGGCGGGGAGGAACGCAATTCGAGGTCGGCGCGGGCCACCAGGCGCAGTGCGCGCGTCAGTTCGCGGCGGCTCTTGTAGCGGCGGGCCTGGCGGATCAGGTCGTCGGCGGCAAAGGGCGGCATCCGAAAGCCCTGCCACAATGCCTGCCAGATGGCCCGCGAGTCGCGAACATTCTTCTCCAGAATCACCAGCATCTGCCTGAAGGTGCGGGCCAGCATGTAGAGATGGCCGATGGCCGCGTCCTCGCCGGCGTCGCTGCTGTTCAGCAATCCGTGCAGCAGGGCCAGCGCGCGCACCCGGTCGCGGGCGCTGATGGCGTCAGTCAGCTCGTAGAGCGAGCGCTGCTTGGCAGCCAGCACCATGGTTTCCACGTCGCCCACGGTGATGCGGCCGCGGCCCAGGGCATAACAGCAGCAGTTTCTCCAGTTCCGAAGACACCAGCATCATGTCCGCGCCCAGTGCATCCACCAGCTCGCGGGCCGCGTCGGGCTCCACGCGCACCTGGGACTCCTGCGCCGTGGCCACCGTCCAGCGCATCGCATCTTCCTCGTTGACGCGGGCCAGCTCCACCATGCCGCAGTGCTCGCCCAGGGTCTCGGTGAGCCGCTCGAAGCGGTTCTTGTCGTCCAGCTCCATGCGCCGGATGTCGCTGGGATGCGCAGGAAGTCGGCGATGAACAACAGCAGCGCCTGCGGGTTCGGCGAGCGGAAATAGCGATCCAGAGCCGCAAATTCATCTTTCTTTGCGCCGCGGGTGTAAAGCTGGCGCACGTTGCGCACGAAAATCACCTGGAACGGCGCCATCAGTGAAGGCGTCTGCGCGCGGTCCAGCACTTCGAAGATCGAGGTTCCAGTCAGGTCGAGGTCGGAGAGGCAGAAGTCCCTCAGATCCAGCGGGCACGAATGCCTTCAGGACGGCGGCGCGGCAGCGGTCCAACAGAAAGACCTCGTCGCCGGCCAGCACGTACCCGGCCTTGAGCGGACCTTTGCCTGCCGCAGCAGCCTCAATCTCCGCCACAAAGCGGCCGACGGCGGCAAATCCCGCGCCCCAGCGCGAGGCGGTCAAAGCTCCCGGCTCCTGGCAGCGCCGTCAATTGATGCGTGGATCATGCGGCTCCAGAATATCCTGCGCAGCGCGCCAAGGCCAGTCCGGAGAGCGAGAAGTTGCCCGAATTCACAACCTGGCGCGCCGGGATTCGTCACTTCTTCGCCGCTACGAGAACCTACAGCCCTTCCAGCACATCGGCCACAAGCTGCCGCGCAAACGCGCGCGAGAGCCGCTCGACGGCCGCCGGGATCCTCCTGGATAAACGTCGCCAGGTCGGTGGTCGACTGGTACTGCTCGCGGAAGACGTAGTTGTTGTTCTCGTAAAGCACCTTGCCGTCCCGCCCGTTGAGCGTAACTGAAGCCACAATGGTGATCAGGAAGCTGGACGACTGCTGCGTCGCGGAGTTGTAGGTGAGCGGCGCCACGCTCTCCTTCAGAATGGTGCCGTGCAGCACCGCGTCTGGCCTCAGGGGTTGCATTCGGAGTCACCCGGAAACGGGTGCGCGTGGCAAACTCGCGAATCACCGCGTTGGTCATCGCGGTCTCCGTGTGATAGGCCTCGGTGCGCGTGGCAAATACCGGCACGGACAGCGTCTTCACATCGGGCGGCAGATGGGTAGCCGCGCCCAGCGTGTGGTATCCGCATCCGGAGAGACCAAGCAAAGCCGCGGCGACCGACACAATTGCAAAGAAACGCATGACTCATCTTAACCCGCGGGCCAAGCCTGCTACAGCGGAACCAGGGATGCTGTATCCCGAAGCCGCAGCACCCAAGTTGACGCGACCATCAGGGAGCGGCGACCTTGTACGAAACTCATCGGGACACGGTTACCCTGGTTTCGCTCTAGCGCATTCACACCCAGGCAGTCGCCAGCATGCCGATTCTTACCGGAGACAGCTTGAGCCCGTCCCCGCGGTCCTTGAAGTAGAGGTCGTTGAGTCGATCCGAGTCCACCTGCTCGATGCGCTGGAACCCGGCGTTCCGCAGTTCGTTTTCCAGCTCATCGGGCGCAAAAAAAAGCCGGAACGGCTCTCCGGCCGCGGCCACGCGCCTTGCCAGCGTATTGAAAACCATCCGCCGCTTCAGGCTGAGCGTCTCCGGCGAAAATGCGTAATCGAAGCTGACACCGGTCCCCGCGGGCAGTTTTCCTATGCTGGCGAGGGTCGAACGAAAGGCATCGAGCGTCAGGTAAGGAACCACCCCCAGCCAGCCGAAAAATGCCGTCGCGCTGGAATCGAATCCCGCCTCGGCCAGTCCCTCCGACAGCGTCTTGTGCTCAAAGTCCAACGGAACGAAGGTGAGGCTTGCAGGCAGAGCAATGCCGGCCTCGGCGAGCAGCTCCCGCTTCCACTGCTGCGTGGCGGGAAAATCCACCTCAAAAACCCGCAGCGGCTTGAACGGATTGCGATAAGCGAAGGTGTCCAGGCCGGCTCCGAGCACCACGTACTGCGCCACTCCTTCGGCGACCGCGTCCGCCAGCCGGTCCTCGGCATAGCGGCTGCGCGCGGCCATGAACAGCCGAAAATCCCGCGCCACTGGATGCATCGCGCGTTCCATGTCGCGCGCCAACCCCGGGCCGAGCAGCCGCACCGCGATGGGGTCGTCGAGAATGCGGGGCCGGTCGATCACCTGGTGCGCGGCGCGGCGAATGGCGACGCGAAGGGCTGTCCTGCTGGCGCGGCCTGTCTCCATGTTTGAAGTTTAAATCCCGGCAAAATCCCCGCCGCTCGGCGCGGACCTCGTACCATATCTTCCATGAGCTGGATTGGATGGGCGTTTCTCTCCGCTGTCTTTGCCGCCGCCACTGCCTTGCTGGCCAAAGTGGGCGTCGCGCATGTGGACTCAAACCTGGCCATGGCCCTGCGCACCAGCGTGGTGGTGGTCTTCGCCTGGGGCATCGCCCTGGCGCTCGGCAAGCACGGCGAAATCCGCTCGCTCGACTCTCGCACCGTGCTTTTTCTCGCCCTCTCCGGACTGGCCACAGGCCTGTCGTGGATCTGCTACTTCCGCGCCCTGCAACTCGGGCCGGCCTCGCGCGTCGCTCCTCTTGACAAGCTCAGCGTGCCGCTGGTCATGGTGTTCGCGTGGCTGCTGCTGGGCGAGAAGATGAACGCACCCGCCATAGTTGGCGGCCTGCTCATCACCGCCGGAGCAATCGTGATGGTTATGAGCTGAGGGGCGTGGCTGCGTAGCCCATCTTCCCTATACTGAAAACAGAGAACGCAGAAATCGTCCCGCGCCAAAAGATCCAATGACCTCTGAGCCCCAATCCGCCGCCCCCCATCGCCGCATCGTCCTCACCGGCTTCATGGGCTCCGGCAAAACTACGGTCGGGCCGCTGGTGGCCGCGCGGCTGGGCTGGAGATTCGTAGATGCCGACGACGTAATCGAGGCCGAGGCCGGCGCGCCGATTACCCAGATCTTCGCGCTCCACGGCGAGGCTGCATTCCGCGAGCGCGAGCATGCAACCATTGCGCGCCTGGCGGAGGGCAACCATCTGGTCCTGGCGCTGGGTGGAGGAGCCATCGAGCATCCGGCTACGCGCTCGCTGCTGCTCTCCACTCCGGGCACGATCCTCGTCCATCTTGAAGTCGAACTCGCCACCACTTTCGCCCGTTGCGGCGGAACCGAACACATTCGCCCCATCCTTGCCGACCAGGCCAACCTCGCCAGCCGCTACCAGCGCCGCCTGCCCCTCTACCGCACCGCGCACGTTTCCATCGCCGTGGACGAACTAACCCCTGACCAGGTTGCGGAAGCGATCCTCCAGGCCGCCCGCCTGGGCTGACAGGGAAGCGGCACTTCGGGGACCTTGCGCTTCCTGTTCCATTCGGTTCAGCATGGACCAGGAAGAGAGAGAACAAAAATGATGGATCCCACCGGAGACGACAGGAGCATCGAAAGCCAGTCTGAGTATCCCGGGGACGCCGAGGATGACTACGAGCGCGCGATGAAGGAGGCCCTTGCGTTGATGGAGAAGGGATTCGATCTGGGCGGAACTCATAAGTTGGACCGCGACGCCCTGCATGACCGCAAAGCCTCTCGGGACAAGGACTCCCGCTGAAGACTCTCCCGCTTGCTATCATCGAAACAGCCGCATCGCCGTACCGGCCGCTGCCGCCAAGGTCTTTATCCATCCAGATGACTCCTGTTTCCCAGGCCGCCAATCCGGTAAACCTCACCGCGTCTCAAGAAAACCTCGCGCACCCGCACATTCATGCTCCCCAGCCCGGTGCAACCGCTACGCTCATCCACGACCTGCGCGAGCTGTTCAAGGTGAAGGTCGTAGGCCTGGTGCTGGTCACTGGCTGGGGCGGCTTTTATCTCGGCTCGATGCAGTCCGGCATCTCCAGCTTTCAGCGCGGCCTGCTCGACACGCTGCTCGGCATCGGCCTGGTCTCGGCCGGAGCGGGCGCGCTCAATGAGGCGCTGGAGCGCAAGACCGACGCGCGCATGAAGCGCACCGCCGACCGTCCGCTGGCCTCCGGCCGCTTCTCTCTGGCGCAGGGCATTGTGGCCGGCCTCGGCTCGCTGGCCCTGGGCGCGGTGTGGCTGCTGCTCCAAACCAACCTGCTCACCGTATCCCTGGCCTTGCTCACCGCCTTCGCCTACGTTGCCATTTACACGCCGCTCAAGCGCGTCACCCCCATGGCCACCTTCGTCGGCGCGTTTCCCGGCGCCATGGGCCCCTTGTTGGGCTGGACCGCCGCCCGCGGCCGCATCGAGTGGCCGGGCGTCGCCCTCTTCGCCATCCTCTTTGTCTGGCAGTTTCCCCACTTCATGGCCATCAGCTGGCTCTATCGCGACGACTACGCCCGCGCCGGCATCCGCATGTTGCCCGTGGTGCAGCCGGACGGATGGTCCACCGTCGCCGAGGCGCTGTTTTTCGCGGTGGTCATGATTCCCGTCAGCCTGGTGCCCTGGCGGCTGGGCATGGCGGGAACCGCTTATGCGGTGCTGGCTGGCGCGCTCGGCCTGTTCTACCTCGCCTATACCATCCGTTTCGCCCGCATCCTGCGCGTCGGCGATGAAACCGAGAGCCGCATGCTGGCCCGCGATCTGCTCAAGGTAAGCGTCCTCTACCTGCCCCTGCTGTTCACAACATTGATGGTCTGCGCCACCGCCAGGCAATAAGGAAGCGGAATCATGACCGCCGCAGTCGCCCCCCAATCGAGTATCGGCCCCGCCATCGCGGCAATTCTGGCAATAAGTGCCGCAGCAACGCTGTTTCTCTTCTGGCTGATTTATATTCATCCCGCCGCGGCCACCAGCGCTCAATACGCCTTTTTACCCGCGCTCAACGCGGTACTCAACGGCCTGGCCGCCACTGCGCTGCTCATCGGCTACACCTTCATCCGTTCTCATCGCATCAAGGCTCACCGCTCCGCCATGATCGCGGCCTTCGCCTTCTCCACGCTGTTTCTGGTCAGCTACATCCTCCACCACGCGTTGCACGGCGATGTCCGCTACCCAGCCCACGCGGCTCTGCGCGGCGTTTACTTGCCGCTGCTGGCCAGCCACATCGTCCTGGCGGTAGTGGCGCTGCCGCTGGTCCTGGTCACATTTTTCTTCTCCCTCAGCGGTCGCATTCCCCAGCACCGCAAGGTCGCGCGCTGGACCTTCCCGCTGTGGCTCTACGTTTCAGTCACCGGCGTCATCACCTACGTAATGCTGCGCCTGGCGCAAGGATAAGGAGACAAATGCCGGGCGTCCCACAGAATCCGGGCGTCCATCCTTAACCCGGCCACGAACTGCGGGTGCCCATCCCTAACCCGGAGAAGAATCTGGGTGCCCCACTCTCGCCACGTCTTTGTTTTTGTGGCTAGAGTGGGATACCTCAAACCCCAACCAGTCTCGTCAACAGAATCTGGGTGCCCCAGGTCTCGATTTTGAGACCTGGGATACCTCAACGCTCAACCAGCCCCCTCCGGAGCGATCATGCCCCCACAGAACCCAAATCCCGCCCAGCCCGGCGACGGCACCCGTCAACTGTTGCAATGGGGCGGATCGATCGTGGGCGCGGGCCTGCTCGCCGCGGTGCTGCTTGAAACCCTTCTGGGCGGCTTTTCCCCCACCGGCGCCAGCACCAACACCGGCTGGTTCGCCCTGATCGTCGCCCTCATGTGCATTCCCTTCGGCAGCCTGCTGCTGGCCCTGGGCGTGGCCAAATGGCTGCGCAACCGGCGAATCGCCCGCAACCGCTGATCCTCTGCTATTCTTTTCAATTACTGGAGTGAACGAACATGGCCAAGAGCGTTAATAAAGTCATCCTGTTAGGAAATGTGGGCAAGGACCCCGAAATCCGTTCCACCCCCGGCGGCACCATGGTCGCCACCTTTTCCCTCGCAACCAGCGACCGCTATCAGGACCAGCAGGGCAACTGGCAGGACCGTACCGAGTGGCACAACCTGGTCGCCTTCAAGCGTACCGCTGAGATCATCCGCGACTACGTGAAGAAGGGCTCCAAGCTCTACATCGAGGGCCGGATTCAGACCCGCAGTTGGGACGACAAGGATACCGGCGCCAAGCGTTACAAAACCGAGATCGTCGTGAACGATCTCTCCCTGCTCTCCGGCCGCGACGAGGGCTCCGGCGGTTACAGCCGCCCGGCAAGCTCCTCCACCTCGGCAGCCAGCTTTGACCAGCGTCCGCCCGCGGGGGCAGACGACATCGCCCAATCCGCCGAAATCTCCGACGACGACATTCCGTTTTAGAACCAGGAGTCAGAGATCACACCGCGTTGTAACGTACCCACCTATATGAAAAAGCCTGCAAAAATCGTAGCTGCGATTGGCCTTGTTCTTGGCGGCGTCCTGGGCATCGTTGGAACCATGGTCACGGCGCAAAACGTGCGCGCCATTTCATGGGCGGTCGACAGCACTGCGCTGATCGTCGCCACCTGCCTGCTCGCCATCCAGTACTTCAGAAGAGGCAACGATCTTGTTGCTGCCGGCTTTCTAGTCTACGCGATTGGCGAAGGCGTCATGCTGGGCGGGACGGCCGGCAGTCTTGAAGCCAGCGTTCCTTCGTTTGCCGCCGGCACGGCCTTGTGGTCCGCCGGCCTTCTGCTCACCGGCCTGCCCAAAGAATTCGCCCTGTGGATTCGCACCGCAAGCATTGTCGGCGGCGTTCTCTTCGCCATTGTGTCGGCGAGAATCTTCTGGGGCCAAATGTTGTTGCCCACCACCTCGCCGCTCCCGTATTTCGGCTACCCCTTCCTCGTGCTCACCTTCGCCGGTTGGATCTGGACATTGCTGAAGTCGGATTGAAGGGTTCAGCTTTAAGACCGCCAGCGAAGTTCTGCGCCGTTCAGGGCAATGGGTCTGTTTGAAGGGTACGTCTTCAGGCTGAATGGTTCGGGCCTCAGCTGAAGGGTACGGGCTTCAGCCCGTACATAAACCCTCCAAAATAAACGTGGGCTTTAGCCCCTGGGGGAATGCCAACTCAGATTGACCCACTATTCCGCCTTGGAACTGGAGCACCGGGTCCGCCGCGGGAGAATGTAAACTGTCGTCGTGCTCATCGGCAGGCACAAGATCGAAAAGCAAACCCCCATCAGCGCTTTATCCGGAAGGAAAATCCACCCCATGAAAACCCTGCGCCGTCTCCTCTTTGTCTGCTCCACTGCCCTGGTTTGCTCAGCCATCGCCGTGGCACAGCCCGCGCCTCCTCAAGCCCCGCCCGCTCCAGCAGCGACTCCAGCTCCCCCGGCCAACATCGACTTGAAATTCGATTTCAGTGCCGGTCCCGCCAAAGCCGGATACACGCTGGTCGCCCCGGCGGCCGCTTACTCCGACGACACCGGCTACGGCTACGAACCCGGCGCGCAGGTCGCCACCGGCGACAACGGCAACATCACCACCAGCGACAAGCCATTCATGTTTTCCGCCAAGGTGCCGGAAGGCAACTACAACGTCACGGTCACCTTTGGCAACTCCTCCACGGCCACCACCACAACCTTCAAGGCGGAGTCGGGCCGCCTGATGCTGGAACGTGTTGAAGTCCCAGCCGGCCAGGTCGCAGAGCGCACCTTCACCACCAATGTCCGCACCCCGCAACTGCCCAGGCTGCCCATGAACGCCACCGGTCGCGAACAAGTCACCCTGGACCAGTTTGACCGCTCCAACATGCGCGATTGGGACGGCAAACTCACCGTTGAAGTCGTCAGCCCGCACGCCGCGCTGCGCACCATTGAAATCACCTCGGCTCCAACCGCCCCTACCGTTTTTATCGCCGGCGATTCCACCGTGACTGACCGCGATGGCGGCGGCGATGTCAGTTGGGGACAGTTGCTCCCTGTCTTTCTCAAGCCCGGCGTCGCCGTTTCAAACCACGCCCAGTCCGGCGAAACGCTGAAGTCCTTTATGAGCGCCCTGCGTCTTGACAAGATCCTGAGCCAGATGAAGTCTGGCGACTACCTCTTCATGCAATTCGCGCACAACGACTCCAAGGAAAGTTGGCCGCAGACCTATGTTGAGCCGGAGACCACCTACAAGGCTTATCTGAAGGTCTATATCGCCGAGGCCCGCCGCCGCGGCGCAACTCCGGTGCTGGTTACGGCCATGGATCGCGGCGTTCGCGGCACCGGCGCGCCCGCCCACGGCCACGGCCTCTATCCCCAGGCCATGCGCGAAGTCGCCCAGGAAGATCGTGTCCCGCTCATCGACCTCTACAGCATGAGCGACACGTTTTACGAAAACGCCGGCGCCGACGCCCCTAAAATCCTGGCCGATGGAACCCATTCCACCGCATACGGCGGCTACGAGTTCGCCAAGTGCATCGTCATGGGCATCAAGGAAAACAAGCTCGATCTCGCCAGCTTCATCGTGGACGGCTTCAAGGACTTTGATCCGGCTCATCCCAACTTGTTCGCCGCGCTCAACCTCGCCGCCCTCTTCAGCTCCGGCGGTCGTGGGCCTCGCGGTGGCCCCGGCGCCCCGCCGCCCCCGGGAGTTCCAGGCGCGCCACCAGCGAATCCCCCCGCCGGTACTGCCAACCCAGGCCCGGGTCCGCTGTAGAAAAAATCAAGCTCGCTGAAATCGGGCCGCCCGGGCGGCAGAAAAACTCATGAAGCGGAAGAACGCGTGAATTTTGTGCCGGGGCGCGACTTCGCAACTTGCGAAAAAACTTGCTTGAGCGAAGACGCGCGAAGGCTTTGTATCAGGGCACGACCGGGTACCCTCTGGGCGCCGTGCCGTGAGAGAGCCCGACGCGGGTTCGGCCTTATTGAGGACTGCATAGGTAATGTCCGGACAAACGCGCCGGAGGCGCAGAGTTGGTTAGCCCCGCGCTTCAGCGTGGGGAAAAGGGATTCCACAAGTTCGTCACGGAGTGCCGTAGGGACGGTGCAAGGGAACTATTTATGCAGGAGCCAATGGCCGCCGAGGGAATGCAAGCTGTTGAAAACACATTCCCTCACGCCTGGCCCTGTTCAGGGATTTCTTGCTCCCCGTCCTTTTCCTCCGCCGCGCCTAGCGGATCGTTATCCCGGTCGGTCACTTCGGCCATCGCCGCGAGCCGCGTCGCCAGCTCCGGCGTCCAGCAGGCCTCCGGTGCGCGCCAGCTCCAGTTGCCTGCGGGAACGGCCGGCGTATTCATGCGCGCTTCTGAACCCAACTCAAGCAAATCCTGCGCGGGAACCACGGCCATCTCGGCCACGCTCGATTGCGCCGCGCGAATCAGCGCCCAGACCGGCTGCTTGCTCACCGGACCAACCAGCGCTTCGACGGCGGCCCGTTCTCGCTTGCCCGCCGCCTTCCACCAGCCCAGCGTCGTGTCGTTGTCGTGGGTTCCGGTATAGGCCACGGTCGCGTGCGTGTAGCGGTGCGGCAGGTGGGTGTGCGCGCCCTTGCTGCCGAATCCGAATTGCAGCACCTTCATGCCCGGCAGCCCGAGTTCGAGCCGCAGCGCCTCCACTTCAGGTGTGATAAGTCCCAGGTCTTCGGCCACCAGCGGCAGCGGCCCCAGCGCCGCTTCCAGGGCGCGAAACAGCTCCAGTCCCGGCGCCTTGATCCACTCGCCTTTGACCGCCGTCTCCTCGTCCGCCGGAATCGCCCAGTAAGCCTCAAACCCGCGGAAGTGGTCGAGGCGGACAATGTTATAAAGCTCGCAGGCCCGGCGAACGCGCTCGATCCACCATGCGAATCCCTGCTCTGCAAGCACATCCCAGCGATACAGCGGATTGCCCCAGCGCTGACCGGTGGGAGAAAAGTAGTCGGGCGGAACGCCGGCGATGCGAATCGGCTTCAGCTCCGCGTCCAGTTCGAAAAGTTCCGGATGAACCCACACGTCGGCCGAATCCATATTGACGAAGATGGCCACATCGCCCAGGATTCGAATCGCGTGACTTGCGGCAACCTTTCGGAGCTGTTCCCACTGAACCGAAAATGCGAACTGCAGCGCCTGCTCCTGGGCCAGCGCGCGGGCGCTGCGCGCGGCAGCCTCTTGAATTGCCTTCGGGTCACGCCTCCGCAGCGGCTCCGGCCACGCTGTCCACGCGCCGGTCTTCTGCTGGCGGCGCAACTCGGCATACAGTGCGTAGTCGCTGAGCCAGCCGGCCTGGGCGTGGCAGAACTCCTGGTATTCCTTCCACTGATCGGCAAGTTTGGCCTCCTGCGGCCCGCGCTCAAGAAAGTTCCCCGCTGCCTCATAGAGCAACGGCAGCTTCCGCTCTTCCACCTCTTGGAAATCGACATTGCCGCTGCGGCCCCCGAGGCCTCCGATACGCTCGCCGCCGATCCATCCCCAGTCGGAGAGAAATTCGAGGCTGATCAGAGAAGGATTCCCGGCGAAAGCCGATGAGGCCGCGTAGGGCGAGTTGCCATAGCCCGTGGGCCCGAGCGGAAGAACCTGCCAGACGTGTTGTTCGGCGGCTGCAAGGAACGCCACAAACTCGTGCGCGGCCGGCCCCAGGTCGCCGATGCCTCCGTAAGACGGCAGCGAGCTGACGTGGAGCAGAACTCCGGAGGAACGCTTGAATTCCATGCTTCCATTATCGCCGGATAGGGAACCACCTTGAGCCCGCCCGGCGCCCAACCACTATAATCCCTGTGTTCGGCGCGCAGCGCCCAGGAAAGCCTTCCAAGAAAGATGCGGGGAAAAATCCCTTGAAAATACGCCTCATTCGCTCATTCCTTTCCGCCATAACATCAACCCTCGCCATCCTCGCCCCTGTAGCCGCCTTGGCGAAATCAACCCCTCCGCCACCGGTTGTTCTGGCCAGTGGCTGGCAGTTGCAGGATGTGGCCAAAGCGCCGCAGCCGGGGGCTGAAGTCGCGTCGCCCGGCTTCTCGACCGGCGGCTGGTACACGGCCGCCGTTCCAGGCACGGTGCTCACCACGCTGGTCAACAACCATGTCTATCCCGAGCCGCTCTACGGTGAGAACAACCGTCCCGAGGTGATTCCCGAAAGCCTGGCGCGAACTTCTTATTGGTATAGAACGCTGATCGAGGTTCCAAAGTCCTATAAGAACCACCGCGTCTGGCTCAACTTCGACGGCATCAACTACTCGGCCGCTGTCTGGGTGAACGGAGTGCAGGTGGGCGTCATGCGCGGAGCCTTCATCCGCGGCATCTTCGACATCACCGCCAATGTGCAGCCGGGCAAGAAAGCGGTGCTGGCGGTGCTGGTCGCGCCGCAACCGAACCCCGGCGATTCCCACGAACATACCTTGAGCAACGGGATGGGCAAGAATGGCGGCCTCACCGCGATCGACGGACCAACCTTCCTCTCCACCATCGGCTGGGACTGGATTCCGGCCATTCGCGACCGCGACACCGGCATCTGGCAAAAGGTATATCTCTCCGCCACCGGGCCGGTGGTGTTGAAGAATCCGCTGGTCACCACCGATCTTCCCCTGCCCCGCACCGACGCCACCGACGTAACCGTCCAAACCACCGTGGAGAACGTCAGCGACCGGCCAGTGAAAGGCGTCGTGCAGGGGGCAATTGAAAACATCTCCTTCGAGCAGCCAGTCGAACTGCCTCCGCACAGCAAGCAAACCGTGAGCTTCGATCCCAAAACCACGCTGGCCCTGCACATCGAGCATCCGCGCCTCTGGTGGCCCAACGGCTACGGCGCGCAGAACATGTACAAGCTCCAACTCAGCTTCAAAGTGGGCCGCAACGTTTCAGACACGGCTGACGTCGGCTTCGGCGTTCGCAAAATCAGCTACAGCGTGCCCGGAACCGACAATTTGACCATTTCGGTGAATGGCGTCCAGGTCTTCATCCGCGGCGGCGATTGGGGCCTCGACGAGGCCATGAAGCGCATCCCGCGCGAGCGCCTCGATGCACAGATTCACATGCACCAGCTCGCCAATCTGAACATGATTCGCAACTGGGTAGGCCAGAGCACCGGCGAGGACTTTTACCAGTTGTGCGACAAGTACGGAATCATGGTGTGGGACGAGTTCTTCCAGCCCAATCCCAGCGACGGGCCCAATCCCACCGATCTCGACACCTACATCGCCAACGTTCGCGACAAGATCCTGCGCTTCCGCAACCATCCCTCCATCGCCCTGTGGTGCGCGCGCAACGAGGGTTTCCCGCCGCCGGAGATCGACGCGGCCCTGCGCAAGCTGATGGCGGAACTGGAGCCCACGCGCCGCTACCAGCCCAGTTCCACCGACGGTGCCGGTGTCCGCTCCGGTGGTCCCTACTCCTGGCGCACTCCGCGCGAGTTCTATCTGATCAGGGACGATTTCTTCAAGACCGAGACCGGCAGCGTTTCGGTGCCCACTCTGGAATCCATCCACGGCATGATGCCCAAGAAGGATTGGGAGACGATCAACGACGACTGGGCTGAACACGACCTGGCCAAGGGCGCATCGCGCGGAGACATCTACCCCGTCACGCTGGCCGCCCGCTACGGAATCATCGCCAACCTCGCCGACTTCGTGCGCAAGGCGCAACTGGCGAATTACGAAGCCTTCCGCGCTATGTACGAGGGCCGCAACGCGCAGCTCTTCCATCCCACCACCGCTGTCATTACCTGGATGAGCAACCCGGCGCAGCCCAGTTTCGTATGGCAGATCTACCACTACGATCTGGAACCCAACTCGTCGCTGTTTGCGGTGATGCATGCGGGCGAGCTGGTGCACATCCAGTTCAATGAGGCCACCGGCGACTTGCAGGTGATCAACAATCTGCCTTCACCTGTGACCGACGCCGTTGCGCGGGTTTCCGTTTACAACCTGGACGGAACGTTGGCCGGCCGGCACGAGACGAAGCTGACGGCGCCGCCGGATGTCGCCGCCAGTCTCGGCCCAATCGAGTTTCCCGCCACCGTTTCGCCGGTGCATTTCTTGAAGCTCGAATTGCATGACTCCACCGGGAAGCTGCTTTCAAGCAACTTCTATTGGCGCAGCCTGCCCGAGCATCCAGACGATTTCAACGACCTGAACAAGCTGCCCATGGTCACGCTTGACGCGAATGTCGAAAGCAACGACACGGACGGCAAACGGCTGCTCACGGTAACGCTGCACAATCCATCAGCAAGCATCGCGCTGATGACTCATCTGCAACTGCGCCGGCAAAAGTCAGGCGAGCGCGTGCTGCCCGTCTTCTATGGCGACAACTACGTGTCGCTGCTTCCGGGCGAAACGCGCACCATCGCCATTGAAGCCGATGTAAGCGACTTCAACGGCGAGGACGCGCTGGTCGTCTTCGATGGTTGGAATGTAACCGTCGCGCCGGCAACATTCAAGGGCGCATCGGTAGCGCCGAACCTCGACGCGCAACCCGATCGCTGGCCCGCCACAGGCCTCCCGTTCCAAACCGTGGGCCTGCGCTAAGGCGCTTCAACGTCACACGCCGAAAGGCCCGCAACCATCATGATTGCGGGCCTTTCGATTGCTGGTGCGGTTTCTATGCCGCTTACATGCCCGGCAGCGACGGCGTTTGCGCCTTGGCGTTCATCCGGATGCGGTTGTGCTTCTTGTAGTCGGCCAGTACCCCGCTCATGAACACGTTGAAGGCCTCCGCGCGGCGCTCATCCAGAAGCTGGTCCCGGCTCTGATCGAAGTTCTTTTGGATCTCGTCCGCCGTGGGCTCCTGCTTGTCAGTCAGCTTGGCCACCACGCCGGTGCGCTGCGCGTTGATGGGTCCGCTGATGTTGCCCACGGAAAGGTCGAAGAGCTGCGGGGCCACCTGCGCCACTTCGCCCAGGTCGGGCACCTGGCCTGAAGCGCCAACCAGGTCGCTGGTCTTCACGGTTGCGCCCATTTCCTTGGCCGCCTTGCCCAGATCGTTCTCCGATTTCGCCCATTCAGCCAGCTCCGTGGTCTTCTGGCTCAGCAGCCTGGGAAGCTGCTCGTCGCGATAATCCTCCACGACGTGAGTCTTCCAGTCGGCAAACGCGGGCGCGTGAGCCGGTGCGATCCCCGTCACCTGGAAGATCGCGTAGCCCTCGCCGGTGGGCGCATCCTGCGGCGGGTCGCCCTGCTTGGATGCGAAGGCCTTGGCCAGCAGTTGCGAACTGTCCGGAAGCGCCGCGATCACGCCCTGGCTGCCCACCAGAGGTGTGGTCACCACTTCAAGATGGTGAGCCGCCGCCGTCTTTTCCAGCCCGTTCTTGATCGCTTCTGAGGTCACCGTCTTGGCGTAGTTGTCCTCTGCCTGCGCCTCGTTCTGGCGAAGCAGCGTTGCCTGGATCGTAGACTGCACGTCGCTCAGCGACTGCGCGTGCGCCGCCGTCCGCTCTTCCACCTGCACAATGTGATAGCCAAACTGGCTCTTCACGATCGCGATGTCGCCGACCTTCTGCGTGAAGATGGCGTTATCGAACTCAGGCACCATCCGCCCGCGCTGAGAAAAGCCGAGTTCGCCGCCCGTGTCCTTGCTGCCCGGGTCGTCGGAGTTCTTCTTGGCCAGCTCCGCCCAGTTCCCGCCCGCCTCAAGCTGTTTCAGAATCCCTTCCGCCTTGGCCTTGGCGGCGGCATCGGTCTTGGCGTCTGCGCCCGCCGGCACTGAGATCAGGATATGCCGCGACCGCGCCTGCTCCGGAACCGAGTACTCCGACTGGTGCGCCGTAAAGTACTGCTGAATATCCTGCTGCGTGGGCTGCGGAACTCCGCCGGGAAGCTGGCTGGGGGTAAACGCAAAATAGGCGATCTTGCGCTCTTCCGGCACCGCCGTGGCATAGCGCGGCGCGTTCTGCTTGAAAAATGCCTCCAGGTCGCTGTCCGAGGGATTGATGGTCTTGCGCAGGTCGTCCGCGGAGATCACCGCATAGTCGAATTTGATCTTGATGTTTTGTTTGCGATAGGTCTCGCGAACTTCCTGGTCGCTCACCGTCACTCCGCCGGTGATCAGCGCCTGCAGCCGGCGAACCGTGATGTCGGTCTTGATGCTGTCCTCGAACTCCTTCACCGACATGTTCAGCCGCTCTGAGATCAGGGCCGCGTACTGGTCCTCGCCGATGAACTTGCCGTTGGGAAACAGAACCTCGCCGGTGGGTCCGGTGTGCAGGTACTGCCGCACATCGTCGTCGGTGGCGCGGATCCCCAGCTTGTCAGCCTCTTCAATCAGAACCTGCTGCTGCACCAGTTGCTGGCCGACCTGCTGCTCCATGAAGTTCAGAATCATCGGGTTGTCGGCATATTGCGGGCTGCGCTGCTGGATCTGCTGGCGCGCTACCATCTCCACCCGCGTCTGGCTCACCGTGTCCCCCGTGGAAAGGAAGCGGCTGTACCAGTGGGGATAGATCACGGCATAGGTGTCTCCGGTTGCGGCGCCTCCGCCGGTCAGCCCGGGGATCAGGTATACGCACATTGACACCGAAGCGGCGCCGATGATCACCACCAGGAGCGCCTTGGTAATGCGATTGTCTGTCTGCAGGAAACGAATCATGGATGGACTTGAACCTTCAACTCTCTACGCGCATTCGGGTCGTGTCTCCCGCTGCGGCACGCAATTCGCCGCAACCAGGCACATCCCGCGGATGCGCAATTCTCGCGCAATTCTAGATTGCCGCGATTCACTGTAATTATAGACGAGCCGGAATGGAGCAACTCGGACCCCGGGTTAATGGGCCTCCGTGAAGAGCAGGGGCTTCACAGGCTGCGGAAAAACTCATTCGCAGTTGCAAGAAGTGTCAGGGCACGACCGGGGTACCCTCTGGGTCGCGTGCCGCAAGTGCAGCAAAATCAGCGAGGGCTTCAGCCCCTGAGGAAACGCTCTCTCAAACTAACCCAAGATTGGGCCCAATCCGGCTAACGGGGGCGGGCCGCACACGCAAAACGGGCATCCCGGTGACCCGGGATGCCCGCGCCTTGCTCATCAGACCCTTACCGCCAGGTGTAGAACCCGCCCACCATGTAGTATGGCCGGTAATAGACCGGCGGATACCCGTACGGATAGGCATATCCGGCGTAGTACCGGGGTCCGTAGGGGCTGGGGTAGCCGCGCCGGTAGAGCGACGGTCCGCCCTGATAAAGTCCCTGGGCCAGCCGCGCCGCCTCTTCCGGGCTCACCGGGTTCACCGTCAGCGGATCTTTAAGGTGAAAGGTCGCCAGCGCCTCGGCGGGAATCCAGACTCCCGGTCCGGGAGAAGCCGCTGAAGCTGCCGTGCCCGCGGCAACGCCGGCTCCGGCCCCGATGGCGCAGCCTTCGCCGCGGCCCACCGCGCAGCCGATAATGGTGCCCACCAGGCCGGCCCCAATCGCGTTGCTAACCGTCTCGCCGGCCTTATTCGGCCCCTTCACTTTGAACTGGTCGCTGGTCAGCGGGTAGTTCTGGCCGCCCAGGTCCAGTGAAGTCAGGGTAAGCGCCAGCACCGGGCTTCCGCCCAGGTCTCCGGCGCCGACCTTCTTCACTTCGCTCACCACGCCATGCACGGTGGCGCCGCGCGGTATCGCCAGCACCCCGCCCATCGTCACATCGCTGATCAGGGTGAACTGCACCGGCTCCCCGTCCTTGGCCCGCTTGCTTGTCAAAGACTCGCTGGTCCGCAACTGCAGCAGCGTTCCCGGCGTAACCGTCACAGGTCCGCTGGCCGGCCGATAGGCAGGCGCGGGGGGCTGGTTATAGCCCTGCGGCTGCTGGCCTTGCTGCGGATATTGCTGCGGATACTGCCGCGGATATGGATACGGTGCATATTGAGGCCGCACCGGCGGATACGGCTGCTGTGGATACGGTCCCTGCTGCGGCGGATACTGACCTTGCTGTTGTGGATACGGTCCCTGCTGCGGCGGATACTGACCTTGCTGTTGTGGATAGGGTCCCTGCTGCGGTGGTTGCTGGCCCTGCTGCGGATTTTGCCCCTGATCCGGCGGATACTGCCCCTGCGGTGGCGTCTCCTGCGGATACGCCTGAGGCGGCGGCATGGGTCCGTTATCCGGCTGACCGTTGCCCGGCTGACCATTCGCCTGCTGCTGTCCCGGATCGCTCTGATCCGCGGGTTGCGGCGCCATCGCATTCTGCGCATCCTGAGGGTTGCCGACCTGCAGATTGTTGTGTACCTTGGTCACGCCCGCCACCTGGCTCGCGATCGACTCCGCCAGCTTCTTTGAGGCCTCGCTGGACACTGTCCCTGACAGTGTGACCTCGCTCTGGATCGTAGCGGCCGTAATCAGGTCGTTCTTCAGGGCCTGAGAAGCGTCGAGGGCGTGCACTACATCCATCTCGATCTGCCCATCGCTGCGCTGCGCGCCCTGAGCCGCCGCAACCGAACCCGAATTCTGAGCATCCGCATTCTGGGCAGCCGTATCCTGGGCCTGCGCCACCACGGCGCTCAGAACCACCACCGTCGACCACACTAGAACCTGCTGGAAACTTCTCTTCAGCAATGACCGATTCATCTTTATCTCTCCTCTGCCTATCGCGCCTTAAACGCTTGTTGGATGCCTGCAAGCCTGAAAAAGACGCTCACTATGAGTGCTGACGGCTCATACCCTTGGACGAACCCCTGCGCAAGCCGTCACATTTGAAAACCCGGCCGCCCGGAAAAAGTTCCGCCGCCATTCAAGTAGGTTCCATCCAGGCAACCTCACCCGTCAATGCCTGGTTAAGGGGACTTTGTGCGCGGCCAGTGGCCTGAGCCTAAAGTTCCCATCACAAATCGAACCGGCAAGACTTGCGGCGCCGCCTTGCCATTGCAGTGAACGACGACTGAGGTCTCATCCCACCGCACCACTCCGCTGACTTGCTGACTCGCTATTCCCGCGAAGCGGGAGCTGACTTGCTGCCGTTATCCAAAGACTTCAACGAATTTCTGCAACGAACTTCAGATTCACCACGCTAGGAACCGGGGAGCCGGGGTACCGGGGCGCCGGGGTACCCTCTGGGTCGGGGCCGGGTCGGGCCGGGTCGCGTGCTGCAAACCGCCAAAAACACGAACGGGCCCCACATCCTGCGGAAAAACTCATTCGGAGCTGCAAGAAGTGTCAGGGCACGACCGGGGTACCGGGGAGCCCCTTGGGCCGGGCCGGGGCGCGTGCCGCAAGAGCACCAAAATCAACGAGGGCTTTAGCACCTGAGGTATGCTTTTCGGGCTCTTCGTGCGAATTCAGGCCTTTTTCCGCAGCCTGTGAAGCTCCACGCTCCCTCCGCTCTATCCGCTTTCGATGCTCCACCACACCATTGAGAGAACTGCACTAGTAAAGCAGCTCACCCGCTTCCTCTTCGATGGCGGAGATGAAAAGCCGAAGCAGTTCCACTCGCGGTACAGCCAACATCCTTGAAGCGTTTAGACGCAACTTGCCGGGTAAATGCTCTTGTGCCCGCCGCAGCACCGGAAGCACCGACGAAAACGTGTCGTAGCGGGTGTCCCGGCCCACCTTGACCAGTGACCGCAAAGCCCCGATGGCGCCTAGCTGTTCCAATATATCGGCATCGTGCAGAAGAATCGCCTCAATCCCGCCCAGCTCGTCCCGGCCCCGCTCGTCCCCTGTCTGATGAGTCCGGATGGCCTCCACTACTCCCTCCAGCTTTTCAACCGGAAATCCCCAGCCCGTCAGCAGCTCCCGTGTTCGCGCAATGGTGTAGGGAACGTGATCCCAGTGCGCCAACTCCACGGGATCCCGGGGCCGGTGGCCTGTAAAAACTCCCAGATCGTGCATCCAGGCGGCGGCAAACAGAATATCGTCGTCGTATTCCATCCCCTGGCCCAGGCGGCGGGCGAGAGCATAAAGCCGCGGCTGGTGCCCAAACTTGTCCACGGGCAGCGCTTCAGCCCGGATGTAGGCCTCGACGGACTCCCGCCAGCCGGACGCAGTCATTGGGCATCCTTAGCCGAACCACCCCCGCGGCCAGGACCCGTCGCTACGGACCCCGGCGGCCAGTTGGGCGTAATGCGGATCAGGTCCAGCCCGCCCAGGTCCTCCACCATGAAGCGCGGCGAGGCCGCCGGCACGGCCACGACCCCCCTGGCCGGCAGCTCAATTGGGTCGAACTCCGGCCCGGCAATCCGCCCCGCTCCGGCGGCGGCAAACAGGTAAGCCAGCCCCGCAGCCGGCCCGCCTTCACCTGAAAGGCCGCCACCGCGGAGACTCTCGCTGTCGCGGCTGCCGGCCACCGGAATCTTCTCCACACGAAAATAATCCGCGTCAATCAGAACTGTCCGGTCCGCCAGTACCTTCGCCTCGATCTTCCCGGCCTTGGTCACCAACTTTGTAGCTTCCAGTGATTTCTCGATGTGCAGCTCGCGGCCCCGCCCGTAGTCGTACATGCGGTAAGTCAGATCGCAATTCTGCTGCGTCTCCAGCAGAATCGACCCTGGCCAGATGGAGTGGACCGTTCCCGCATCCACAAAAATCACGTCCCCGGCCTCCACCGGCAGCATCTTCAGGCTGGCTTCGAGCGTGCCCGCGTGAATCCCTTCCTCCACCTGCCTCAGCGTGGTGCCCGGCTTGAGCCCCAGGGCTACCTGCGCCTCAGGCTCGGCCGCCAGCGCATACCAGCACTCCGTCTTGCCGCGGGGATCGCCGTACTTTTGCGCCATCTGGTCGTCGGGATGTACCTGCACGCTCAGCTTTTGCCGGGCAAAAATGATCTTGATCAGCAGCGGCGATTCCGGCCCTGGAGCTCCCGCGCCGAGCAGCGCGTTCGCGCCCTCGCCCTCCGCCACCTCGGCAAACAGCGCGTCCAGCCGCTTTCCCTTGTGAGGCCCAGTCGCCACCAGGCACATGTCGCCTGTAAGCCAGGCTTCCCCGATCGGGTCACCATCGGCCACACGGTCAAACCAGGGACGCAAATCCCGGAATCCCCACACCCTGGCGTCGAAGTGGGGATCGATGCGAAAAGGCGCCATTTCCGGGATCAAAATTTGCCTTGGAGCAGTCATCAATCTTGTCTCTATCCTCAGGGAAATTCGCCACTTGCAGGTGTCTTTGCGGTCCGAAGGCAAACCTGCGCAGTGCAATTCTCCAGCCGCAATCCCACTCTACCACCCCGGCAAACCCGGCCCGATACCCCGGCGCGCGAAATGACCGCGCTACGTACGCAGTGAACGCAATTGAATGATGAATATCGAGCCTATCTATCAGCGGCTCCTTCAACCGCTTCACTCAGCGGTCGTCACAGATGGCGCCGCAGGCGCGCCCGCCCGTGCGGCAAGCACTCACTCCCACTCGATGGTTCCGTTTTTATATATTATTCATTATAAAGCACTTTAATGATACATAATAGTCTTGTATAACATTTGTACAACTTTCAGCAATTATTATTCGAAAGCACTATTTTTATAACCAATTTATTTTCATCGGCTTACAGTTTTCAAAGTTTTACACTGCATAACTTTACTGAGAAAAGCAGCAAAAACTTGGCCGGACCAATTACACCACTCCACCAGCAGCAGCTCCACAGCGGTCATTTCTGAGCCAAGAAATACACTTCTGAACGATGCCAGAACCCCATAAAAAAAAGCAAGACAAATTTTTCTAACAGTCTCTGGGGCTACCACTAAAAAGGCATATACTGTGCGCAATTGACCAACTGACAGCTTCTTGTGGCGAATTCATGGAGGGTCTTCAGAATGAAAGTCGCGGCAGCCTTTGCAGCAACAATCGGTCTTGCTCTACTCACTAGTTGCGGAAGTTCTGGCGGCACAAGCATAATCCCGCCAGTGAACGCGCAGCCGGGATATTCAAACGCAAGCATCACGGGGACTTATTCAGCAACGTTCATATCGGGTGCCAATGGTGCCAATTCAATAGGTTCGTTCGTGGCCGATGGCAGCGGGCATATCACTTCAGGAGCTTTGGTTTTTAGTGACATAAGCTCCACATGCACGGGAACGTTTTCAGGGACATATAGTCTTTCGAGCAGCGCGAGTGGCACTGCTTCTCTAACGTTTGTTGTCCCATCTTGCGCGACCTTTAATTATTCCAAAACAGACAACTTTATTATTCAGGCTGGGTCTAGTGGCGCTTCTCTCTTTGCGCAGTCACTTCCGCCATTCGACAACGCTTTCCATATCGTTGCATCCAGACAATGAAAGAGGTTCTTCAGAATGAAATTCGCAGCGGCTCTTGCAGCAACAATCGGTCTTGCTCTACTCGCTAGTTGCGGAAGTTCTGGCGGCACAAGCATCATTCCGCCAGTCCAAGCAGCGACATATGTCCTCAGCTTTTGAAATTGCTGTTGCTCGATTTTGGGTCTTTAAAGATCGAACAACATATTTCTTTTCAGCAGCAGCATACATTCGGAATTGCCAGTGACCATCGCGAACGTAAACCAAAGCGTTATTGAAGATTGGAATTTCTGATTCTGGATCGAAGTGCTGTTTCTTGAGAGCCATGAAGTCAACCTTTCTCAGCTACGAAGCTGAATAGTGCTCAGAATTTCAAAGATTCTGTCAAAGATTAGCACTTAAGTTGTTGACTTTCAATGTTTTGTAAAAGTATAGATCTATTGAAAACAAATGACTTATCTCTTTAGAACTACTCCCACTCGATCGTGCCGGGTGGTTTCGAGGTAATGTCGTAGACCACGCGATTGATCCCCCGCACCTCGTTCACAATCCGGCTGCTAATCCGCTTCAGAACCTCGTGGGGCAGCGGCGTCCAGTCGGCGGTCATCCCGTCTTCGGAGTGCACGGCGCGCACCGCGGCCGTATACGCATAGGTCCGCTGGTCGCCCATCACCCCCACGCTCATCACCGGCAGCAGCACCGCGAAGCTCTGCCAGATCTTCGAGTAGAGCCCGGCGGCCTTGATCTCGGCGACCACGATCTCGTCGGCTTCCTGCAGCAGAGCCACCCGCTCCCTGGTCACTTCGCCCAGGATGCGCACCGCAAGACCGGGCCCAGGGAACGGCTGCCGGCCCAGAATGTCTTCCGGCATCTGCAAGTCGCGGCCAATGCGCCGAACCTCATCTTTGAACAGATCGCGCAGCGGCTCGATGAGCTTCAGCTTCATCCCCAGCGGCAGCCCGCCCACATTGTGATGGCTCTTGATGGTCTGGCTGGGACCTTTTACGCTGCTTGACTCGATCACGTCGGGATAAAGCGTGCCCTGCACCAGCCAATCCACTCCGCCGGTCTCTTTGGCGATGCGCGTAGCCTCGTCGTCAAAGACGGCGATGAACTCGGCGCCAATCCGCTTTCTTTTCGTCTCCGGATCGGTCACGCCAGCCAACTTGGCGAGGAACCGCTCGCTCGCATCCACGGCCACGATGTTCAACCCCAGCTTGTCGCGCAGATTCTTCTGCACGTTTTGGAATTCGTTTTTGCGCAGCATCCCGTTGTTCACGAAGATGCAGGTCAACTGGCTCCCGATGGCCTTGTGTACCAGCACCGCGGCCACTGATGAATCCACGCCACCGGAGAGCCCGCAGATCACGTGGCCCTTGCCAACCTTTTCGCGAATCCCGGCCACCGTGGTCTCGATAAAGTGCGCCGGAGTCCAGTCGCCCGCCGCGCCGCAGATTTTGAACAGGAAGTTCTTGATAAGCTGTGGTCCCAGCGGTGTGTGATGCACCTCGGGATGAAACTGCACCGCCCAGATGCGCCGCTCCTCGTTGACGATGCCGGCCAGTGCGTTTGCAGTCACGGCGGTGCGATGGAAGCCCGCGGGCAGCTCATTTGCCTCGTCCCCATGGCTCATCCACACCGCCAGCGTGGGCGGCAGGCCCGCAAACAACTGTGTTGCGCCGTCTTCGATCGTCACTTCGGCGTGCCCATACTCGCGCCTGGGCGCGGAAAGCACTTTGCCGCCCATATGATGCACGATGAAATGCAGCCCATAGCAGATGCCCAGCACCGGCACGCCGAGCGAGAGCAGTTCAGGGTCGGCCGCCGGCGCGTCCGCATCGTACACCGACGACGGCCCGCCGGAGAGGACCAGCCCGATCGGTTTGTATGCCTGAATCTCGGCCAGCGGAACCGTGCAGGGCAGCACCACCGAAAAGACGTTCTGCTCGCGAATCCGCCGTGCGATCAGCTGCGTGTACTGCGAGCCGAAATCGAGAATGACAATTGTCTGGGTGTCCACGTTTCAGTGTGGCAGGACGCGGGGCGGGATGTAAAGACTGCCGAATGACGGGTAGTGGCTCGGTTTGAAGGGTACGGGCTTCAGCCCGTACGTAAAACTGGCAACATGAAGGCGGGCTTTAGCCCCTGAGGGAATGCTCTTTCAAACTGACCGACTACCAAATGACGCCTATTTGCAACGATCCGTTGCAGAACGGGTGTAAGATTTGCGCTAGGAGCTGTGCTTCCCATGGGCGTTGTCGAAGAAACTCGCCAGATTGTTCAGGATTTTCTTGCCCCGGAGTTGCGCGAAATGCGCTGCCAACTAGGCGGCATGGAAAAACGCCTGGAATCGATGGACAAACGCCTTGACTCTCAGGACAAGCGCCAGGAACTCCATGAGGAGGCCATCCGCGCACGTTTCGACATCATTGTTCAACGCCTCGAAACGATCCAACAGTCTTTCGCATTCGACAAGCGCATCTCCGACCTCGAAGCCGACAAGCGGCGCTCCGCCTAACGCGCCTGCCCGTCAAGCAAATCAGTTGACCCTTCCTCTTCCCCGCTCCCGCCCTACTCATAGTGAAACCGCGCCTGGAGAAAGTCGATGCGGTTGGTAGCGACGCGGTAGACCAGACGATGCTCCTGCGTAATTCTTCGGCTCCAGCAGCCGGCCAACTCGAATCGGAGCGGCTCGGGCTTGCCGATGCCCACGAATGGATCGGCAAGCACTGCTTCTACGAGTTCCAAAGTGCGAATCGCCGCTTTGCGATCGTTTTTGACGAACCAGATTAAGTCCTCACGAAATACGGGATCAAATGCCGCGTCACGTTCCGACGGCCTTTTGCGTACTTCTCGGTTTGCCATCTCGTTCCTTGCTTGGCCTTGACGGATCGATCTCTATCTAATTACAAACCTACTGATTTTCGTAGCTCCTCCACTGTCTCAACCCTGCCTTCCCCATTTTCCGCGCGCCGTAGCGCCCCCAGCAGTCGCTCCGCGTTCTTAGGTGAACGCAGCAGGTAAGCTGTTTCCATCAGGCTCGACAATTCATCGGCGGCGATAATCGCCACGTCCCGCTGCCCAAGTCGCCTCTTCACGACCAAGACTTCCCGGTCGTCTGTTACGCGGTCCAGGAAAGTCGCCAGATTCTTCCTGAGCGAGGTGTAAGTCGTCTCGATAGCCATCGTAGAATCACCTTGGATTAAACGTACAGCTTTCCTGTACATTCTGTCAAGGAGGCCTACCCGCCCTACGGCAGCCTCCGCGCCTCCGCCTCCGCGTTCCAGTGATCCCGCCCGGCGAGAAACACCTTGGGCAGAAACCGCGCGGCCTGCGCGGCCGTGAGCTGGCGCGACCAGGGAACGCGCGCCGCCGGATTCGCCCCGGCTCCGGTGCTGCCGAACTCCGCGTAGTAGGCCTGCGGCGCCTCGGAGGCTCTCCCCCATGCGTTCCATCCCTCTGGAGTCACCTCTGCCGGGAGTTCCGTATGGATATAGACAACGCGCGAGAAGGGACGCCACGGCCGGCCCAGGCTGATGGTGGCATGTGGGGAGACTTCTACGCTCGACCCCGCTGGGACTGCAACGTCTTCGATCCCGCTGGTCACCTTGCTGTTCAAAATCACGTAACCCGTAGACTGATGCGGCGAAGTGCGTGACTGCGCGGTCAGGTAGCCACGGCCGTTGGCGTGAATCTCCGCGTGGTCGAAGACCGCGGCAGCGTTGCCGAAGATGAAGTCCACGCCGCCTTCGATGTAGGAATCAATGTAGTATTGGCGCCCGTAGTCGGCAAACAGCGTGTCCTGGTGGCCGAGAAAGCGGCAGTGCTTGAAGATGGAGCGATCGGCACGCACCGCTGCCGCCACCGCCTGCCCGGTGTTGCCGGCGGTGTTTTCAAAAGTAATGTTGTCGGCTTCAAAGCCTGCCCCGTTGATCTCCACCGTTTCGGTAAAGAAGGTGCCGCCGGCCTGCCTGGCGTTCAGGCTGTTGGTAATCACCACGTCGGCCGCGGACTTTCCCATGCCGATCAGCGTGATGTTGGTGTGGTTCTGCGTAACGATCACCCGCTCGTGATAGACGCCCGGCTCAATCTCGATGTAGACGCGGCCCGGCTTGCCGTCAGCCCCGACGCCCGCGAAGGGATGATGGTCCATCGCCATCTGGATGGTGGGAAATTCCGTGGTCCCTTCGATTCCCGTTTTCACATCCGGAGAGACGCGCACATGCACATCCTGGACGCGGACCCGCGCCGGGCCGGGAGCAGCCTGGGCGGGAACCTTCGCCGCCGGCTGGGCAATCAGCAATGCTCCGCCGATTGCCAGGGCCAACGCAGTTTTCAGCCTGGAGTGGACGAACATAGGAACGCCTCCTGAGGAATTTGCAACAGAAGTCTAACAAAGCCACTTCAGGAGGCGTATTTCTGACCCGCGTTTCTGGCCCGATGCGTCAGTTTTCTAGGCCCATTTCTTGCCCAGCGCATCCAGGTCTGCACGGCCCAGTTCCTCCGGGGTCATGGCAATCCTGAACTCGACTTCGGCATCGAAGGTGAGGAACCAGGGCTCGGCAAGCCGGGGAATGTCTGAGGGGCTGTCGAGATTTACGATCAGGATTCCGCCGCGTTTGCCTTCCCGTTCGCCAAACCAGGCGTGTTCCGGCTTGATGGCCTCCAGAATCTTCTTCATCTTCGCGCTCGCGGTTCCATTCTTGACGGCTGAGTTGAACGGTTCAATGGGGAGTTGAACCAGCATGATCATGCGCATGTGTAACCTCCAGGTGCCTGGATTCGCGTTCATCCACGAACGGCACGGGCCAGAGAATAACACAGGCCTGTAACGGCTGGCTTCAATTCTTTCCCCTCCGCCCGCCCACGCCCGGGGCGCGTAATGTCCTTATAATTCGTTTCTGACCGGCAGGCCTCCCGAAACACGAAAACCCCTCGTTGTCGAGAGGCTTTAGAAGAAGATCGGGACAGTGTCAGCGCGTGAACTAAAATATGCGTCTGAATCACCGTTGTCTGATCAATTAAGCACACAAATTGCCAAAAACCCGAGGATAAGGCTGTGGATTCTGTGGATTCCAAATTAGACCCCTACTCCCAGGGCGCGCCACATGCTCCCCGCGTGATAGGCTGCTATGCAACACAGCTTGATCCAATTTGGCTGTTCTAAAACTCCTGTCCCGGCCTCCATCCGCACGCGTATCGCGGCCATGGACCTGGCCGGTTGACCGTGTTTCCATGAGGACATTTCGATGAACTGTTTCCGTTTTGCTCCGATATTCATTCTGGCGGCTGGAGTTGTTGTGTCCGGCGCCGCGCTGGCGCAGGCGCCGGCTGATGCATCCAAACCTCAACCTCCGGCGATGAGCAAGAGCTTTGATCTCTCCGCCATCGACAAAACCGCCGACCCCTGCACCGATTTCTACCAGTACGCCTGCGGAAACTGGGTCAAGAACAACCCCATACCGTCAGACCAGGTGCGCTGGGCAAGGTCCTTCTCCCTGCTCAGGGAGCGCAACCGCTACCTGCTGTGGGAGGAACTGGACGCCGCCGCCAAGGCTCCGAAAACCAAGTTGCAGAAACAGTATGGAAGCTACTATGCGGCCTGCATGGACACAGACCAGGTGGAGAAGAACTGGGACTAAAGCCGATCCAGCCCGCCTGGAAGCTGATTGACCGCCTCGCCGGCGCAAAACAGCTTCCCGCGCTGCTCAGCAAGCTTGAGAACCAGGGAACTCCCGACGGCTTCTTCGAATTCAGCGTAGGCCAGGACGAAAAGGACTCCTCGCAACAGATCGCCGAGATATTCCAGGGCGGCCTGTCGCTTCCCGACCGCGATTACTACATCGTGGATTCGGCGCGCTTCAAAACCATCCGCGCCCAGTACATCGAGCATGTCAAGAAGATGTTCACCTTGGCCGGCGATACACCCGACCAGGCCGCCAAAGAGGCCGCCGCGGTCATGGAGATCGAGACTGCGATGGCCAAGGCCTCCACCAGCCGCACCGACCTGCGCCAGCCGGAGAACCGTTATCACATCTACGCCGTTGCCGACTTTCAGAAACTTGCTCCTTCCTTCGCCTGGAGCACCTATTTCAGTTCCATCGGCATCGGCCCCTTCGACACTCTCAACGTGGGCACGCCCGATTACTTCAAGGCGCTCAGCGGGCTCATCTCCAGCCAGCCTCTGCAATCCTGGAAGAGCTATCTGCGCTGGCACGTGCTGCACGGCCAGGCCAATAATCTGCCCAAGGCCTTCTTCGACGAGAACTTCGACTTCTTCTCCAGAACCCTGGCCGGCCAGCAGCAGCCTCAGGCGCGCTGGAAGCAGTGCTCCACCATGACCGACGAGGCTTTGGGCGAGGCCGTGGGCCAGGACTGGGTCAAGCAGAACTTCCCTCCCGCGGCCAAGGACAGCATGGACAAGCTCGTCGCCGCTCTTGAAAAGTCGCTGGGCGACGACATCAAGACCCTGCCTTGGATGTGCGGATGACACCAAGAAAGCCGCCGCGGAGAAGCTGGCCATGATCCGCAACAAGATCGGCTACCCGGAGAAGTGGCGCGACTACTCCAGCGTCAAGGTAAAGCGCACTGACCTGATCGGCAACGTGCACCACTCCGCCGTCTACGAGCGCAACTACAACTTCGCCAAGCTGGGCAAGCCGGTGGATGAGAAGGAATGGGACATGACGCCGCCCACCGTCAACGCCTACTACAACCCCTCATTCAACGACATCAACTTCCCGGCCGGCATCCTGCAGCCCCCGTTCTTCGACTTCAAGATCGATCCCGCCGTCAACTTCGGCGGCATCGGCGTGGTCATCGGCCACGAGATGACCCATGGATTCGACGACGAGGGCTCCCAGTACGACGGCAAAGGCAACCTGCGCGAGTGGCAGACGCCGGCGGACCGCAAGGCCTTCACCGCCCGCACTGACTGCGTGGCCGGCGAGTACAGCGGCTTTGAGGCCGCTCCCGCCAAGGGCGATACACCGGCCCAGCATCTCAACGGCAAACTCACCCTGGGCGAGAACACCGCCGACAACGGCGGCCTGCGCATCGCCTACATGGCGTTGCTTGACACCCTGGCTTCGCAGGGCAAAACCATCGCCGAAAAGATCGACGGCTACACTGAGGCCCAGCGCTACTTCCTTGGCTTTGCCCAGGTGTGGTGCCAGAACCAGACCGATCAGTCCCTCCGCCAGTCGACCGTGGTCGATCCCCACTCGCCCGGCAAATGGCGCGTCAACGGCTCGGTTCAGAACTTCGACCAGTTCGGAAAGGCCTTCGGCTGCTCTAAAGGCCAGCCCATGTATCCGGTCAACTCCTGCCGCGTCTGGTAAGCGGGCCTGGTAAATCGGTGCGCTCTCAACTGAGCGCCGCAAACGCACGGGGCTGCAGGGGACTCGAGTCGAGTCTCCCTTGGAGCCCCGTTGCACCCATCTTCTCTGTCATCCTGAGCGACCGTAGCGAACCGGGGCCCCCGCGGACTCGGGATCCCCAGCGAGCGATCTTTGCTCGTTGGGGTGAAGGTTAGGTCTTCGTCCGTGGGGTGGGGGAGCGAAGGGAGTCGAAGGATCTGCGGTTGCTCTTCGAGCGAAAGGACGGAAACCCGCCCCCCTTCATGCCGAACCCCCGTTGACGTTTCCCGACGCCCGGACGTCAAAACTGCAACTGCTTTATAAACTGGATCGCACCGGAGCCGGGGAAACGATGGGCTTGCGTCCGGGGTAAAGGTAACCTCGAAAATTCAGCCGTTTTGCCCAGTCTTTACCTGAAACTAGGCACAACCCGCCCTTGGCTTTTACAATGCATCAGGGACCCGTCCCAACCCAGCTATGCTGTGGAACTAGCAAACTTGGCGGCGCACGCCTGACCAGGATGAAGGAATCGCATGAAGTTCACGAAATTCGGCAAGGCACTTCTGATCAGCGCCCTCTCTGCTGGCGTTATCCTCGGCGTTACGTCTTGCGTTCGTAGTTATACGGTCGGTTATTTGTATGTCACGGGTACGGTGACGGCCCAGTCCACCGGCAGCGGCATCATCACCGGCTTCGACATCGACCACAACACCGGCTTCCTCACCCCCATCAGGGGCCTGCCCGTATCCTCCGGCGGCGCCAACCCGGGCCGCGCCGTGCTGCATCACCGGAAGCCGCTTCCTTTATGTCCTCAACCAGGGCGCCAACGCTCAAGGTGGTTCCACCTGCACCACCGCCAACCCCTGCCAGAACTCCAATATCACCGAGTTCGCCGTCGGCGGAAACGGCATCCTCACTCCCCAGGAAACCTTTTACACCCAGGGCATCAACCCCTTCCGGTTGGTCGCCGACACCTCGGGAAACTACCTGATGGTGCTGGACCACGATTCCCCCGCGCCCAATGGCCTTCCCTCGACCGCGGCCAACCCCAACCCCGCCTGCTCCCTGGCCCTGGGATCGACCGTCACCTACTGCGGCGACATCACCATCTTCCAGATCAACCAGACCACCGGCCGCCTCACCCTGGTGGTCAATGCCCAGGTCACCTCGGCCGGCGGTTCGCCGCTCACCTACTTCCCGGTTCCACCCAATCCCATCGACTTCGTCTTCGGGACCGGATACATCCTCACCATGAGCGGTACCCCCGCTACCGGCGATTCGGTGTTTCCGTACACCTATAACGGCTCCAACGGACAGTTGACGCTGAGCCAGAACAGCGCCCAGCCTCTGGGTACCAAACAGGCTACGGCCATCGTGAACGCCAGCAGCGTCATCTACGTGCTCGACAACGAGGCGCCGAACCCCAACCCGACTTCTGCTTCCAGCCAGCTTGTGCCCTTTACCGTGGGCACCAACGGCGCACTCCAGGCACAAACCGGCGGTATCATTCCCGATGATCCCTCCCTCGCAAATCCGAGCCAACTCATCGTCGAATCCAAGGGCAAGTTCCTCTATGTGGCCAATCAGGGAAACAATGTCCTGGGTGTCAACGCCAACAGCGGCATTGCGGGCTATTTCATTACCACCAGCCCTTCTTACCAGACCACCTTCATCGCCGGTGAACCGTTCGGCTCCGGGTCAGGTCCTCAGTGCATCGTCGAGGACCCCTCCGATCAGTTCATTTACACCGCCAACTTCGCCGCCTCCAATGTAACCGGCGTGGTGGTGGACCCCAACTCCGGCGTACTCGACAAATTGCGCGTTGCCAATAGTTACACGCTCCAGGGTCCGGCCAACTGGTGCCTGGTTGACGGGCGAACTGACTAAGGTTCTGTGCCGCTTCAATGGCGGATGTTGTGGGCGCCGGCCGGCTGGGCTGGCCCCCGGCAGGGTTCCGGGGAGGGTTTCAAAGAACGTAGCCGAATGCCGGGCGCGGCTGTTTCCTGGACGCGCCTGGGATTCGATTCCAAACCTGATTTTTTAGGGATCCGATGTTCCGGTCCCGTGACGAAAGATGCGCATGAAGTTCAACAAATCGAGCCAGCTGCTGCTGGTCTCCGCGGCCAGCCTCCTGGTAGCTGGCTTTATGACCGCCTGCATTACCCTCACCGTGGACTTTGTCTTCGTGGCCAGTTCCAAGGCCGCCGGACCCAACAACTACGGCGAGATCGACGTCTTCGAGATCAACTCGGAGTCCGGACGCATGCGCCAGATTCCCGCCTCGCCCTTTCCTTCGGAAGGCCGCGATCCCGTCGCCGAAGCCGTCTCCACCGACAACGGGAGCCTGTTTGTCGCCAACCAGGATGACAACAACATCGTCCAGTTCGTCATCGGCAACGACGGCAAGCTCTATCCCTATAACACCGTCAACACCCCCGGCGTCTATCCCCTTGCCTTGGCCGCCAACTGCATCCAACCTGTTCGTCGTGGACACCTATCAGCCGCTGCCAACCTGCTCCACCGCCGCCCCCTGCTCCGGTTCCATTGCCGTCTATCCCCTCACTGCCGCCACCAGCTCACTCCCCGTCGTGCTGGGATCGCCCGCTGTCAACGCTGGCATAAGCGCCAACTACTGGCCGCTTACCCTGCCCGGCAATAGCTCATCCGACGTAATTGTGCCCACCGCGGTCAACGTGCTCGCCTCGGGCGCCTACGTTTACGTCACCGCCTATGACTCTTCCGTGACCCCCAGTGTCGGCTATGTCTTTGGCTTCACCGTCGGCTCGGGAGGCGTGCTCACTCCCTTGAGCGGCTCGCCCTTTGCCGCCGGCATCCAGCCTTCTGCCATCGCCAGCGATTCCACCAGCAAGTATGTCTACGTCACTGACTACTCCCGAGGCAATGTCCTGGGCTACTCGGTTGCGTCCGGGCTTTTGACTCCGCTCGCCGGCAGCCCGTTCTCCGCCGGCAATCAGCCCTCCGCGGTTGTCGTGGATCAGACCTACGCTTATGTTTACGTCGCCAACTCCCAGGACGCCACCATTACCGCCTACTCCGCGAGCAACGGCGCGCTCACCCGTATCGGCGCCTATACAACCGGCCTGGAGCCCGTAGCCATGGGAATCGATCCCTCCACCAACCATTTTCTTTACACCGCCAACTTCCTTGGCAACGACATCTCCGGCTTTGAGTTGAGTACAACCGCGGGCACGCTTCTTGATGCGCAGTTCTCTCCGTATCCGTCCAATGACCAGCCCACAGCCGTGGCCGCCATTCCGCACAACGGCGTAGGCGGCGGCGTGCAACCGTAGGCGCCCGCAATCGCCTCGTCTCAGTCGACGGAGCTGCTAGCAACACCCCGTACCGGGCTTTTACAATGTCTACGGGGCAACCTAAACGAGTTTTCCTGGGGCTGGAATCTGATCGCCCAAAACGAAGGAAGCGCATGAAGTTCAGCAAATTGAGCCAGCTCGTTCTGGTCTCTGCTATCGGCCTTCTGGTGGCCTTACTCCTGTCTGCCTGCCAGCTTGTCACCATCGATTTTGTCTTCGTGGCCGATTCCGTGGGCTCGGGCAGCGGCAGCGCGGGACAGATTCAAATCTATTCGGTGGACTCCGAGTCCGGCGCTTTGCGCATCGGCGCGCCCACCGTCTCCTCGGGCGGATCGGGTCCGGTCTCCATGGCCGTCACCTCCGACTACTACAACCTCTTCGTCGCCAACGCCGGCAGTAAAAACGTGGTCCACTTTGGCATCGGCACCTACGGCGTGCTGGCGCCCCTGGATACCATCACCTTGACCACCACCCCCGTAGCAGTGGCCGTAAACGCCGCCGGCACTTACCTGTATGTAATCTCGGGAACCACCTCCGCCACCCTTACCGAGTATCCGCTTTCATCCGGCAAGATCGGTGCCGCGACTGCCACCGTGAACCTCCAGCTCCCCAGCTACCCGGGAGACACCATCATTTCCACCGCCGTTGACGTTCTCGCCAACAATGCTGCCGTCTACGTTACCGCTTATGACCAATCTGCCTACAATCCCGGCGGAACCGTCTCCAGCTCCGCCAATCCCGGCTGGGTCTTCGGATACGCTGTAGGCTCGGGCGGCGCGCTCACCGCCACTGCGGGCAGCCCCTACCAGGCCGGCGTCAAACCCTCCGCCATCGCCTCCGATCCCGTCAACCGCTTTGTCTATGTCACCGACTTCGCCTCCAACGAGCTTATCGGTTACACGATTGAGAACGGAAGCGCTCTCAGTTTCATGGTCAACGGCCCCTTCAAGACCGGCAACGAACCCTCCGGCGTCGCGGTGGACCCGCGCGGTATCTACATTTACGTCTCCAACTCGCTGGATTCATCGGTCACCGGCTACAGCATCGCCCTGCCCACCGGCACGCCCTCGGCCACCGTCGGCACCAGCGGCAACCAGCTCACCGCCACCGATACCCAGCCGGTCTGCATTGCGGTGGACCCGGCGCTGGGCCGCTTCGTCTATACCGGCAATCGTCTGGGCAACTCCGTCTCAGGCTTCCGCCTGGACCCCAATACCGGCGCATTGACCGCAACCCAGGCCTCCCCCTATCCCACCGGCGCCAATCCCGCCGCCCTCGCGATCATCCCCCACGGGAACCACTCCACGCAGTCGGTCACTCCGTAATCGCAAGCGTCTTTCAAGGCACATAAGCCCAGCCCCCGCGGCTGGGCTTTTTGCTTTTTGCGATTCGCTTTTGTTCTTTGCCTTTTGCTCTTTGCTATTTTGCTCTTTGCTATTTTGCTATTTGAGAACGGCTGCACAAGCGCATGTCTTGAAGGGTAGGGGCTTTGGTGAAGGGTACGGGCTTCACAGCCTGCGGAAAAACTCATCCGGAGCTGCAAGAAGTGTCAGGGCACGACTTCAGTCGTGCCGCAAACGCGCCAAAAATAAAAGTGGGCTTTAGCCCCTGCGGAAGAACTTGATTCGGAGGGAGGCCGGGGTCCCCACGGACAGCTCTTCGTCCGCGGGGTGGAAGAAGTGGGTTTCAACCCCCGCATAAAGCCGGCAGAATCGATGAGGGCTTTAGCCTTAATACTGTTCACTTAATAATCCTGATGGCCCTTCGGATGTCGATTGGCGGAAGAGGCTTGATGTGCCGCGGGCGAAGCGGGAAGTTGCTCATCTTGCGCTTGACGCCGCGGGGATTGCGCCGGTTACGGCTGGAGACGACGCGTTCCTGAAGGATCTCATCGAGAACCGCTTTATGAAAGGCCCTCCTCTGCCGAGGGGGGAATAGCGCTGTAGGACGCTATTTTGCGACGGATCACGCGCACGGCGTGAAGGAACGAGAGCCGGTCAGGGTCTTCGTCAGCCTTGAGAGCGGCTTCGTGCATCAGACCGCGGATAGCGAAGTGGGCCATCAGCAGACCGTAGAACTCCTGGCGCACCAGATCCGGTGTCTTCGAGCGCAGTACGATCTGCGCGCCGCGAAGATGAGTCTTGAGTTCATCGAAGGCAGTTTCGATCTCCCAGCGCTCATGATAGAGAGCTGCCAACTCGCCAGCTGGGGCCTTTGCTGGATCAAGGATGGTCGTCGCCAGTCGATAGATCGGTTCGCAACCCTCGATTCCCTCCAGGCGATAATCGATTACCCGCAAGGCTTGCCCATTGGTCTTGTGCCGCCAGTCTCGCTCGGAGGGATACACGTGGCTCAAATAGGATCCGTCGGGCAGACGCTTCTCGCAAGACATACGCATGTTCTTTTTCATCCGCCAGAGCAGATCGGCGCCGGTTCCCCGTGCCAATTGCCATAATTCGAAGCCGAAGAAGTTTCGATCAGCCAAACAAAGCATGCCGTTTCTCAGGCGTGGAAGCACCGCTTTAGCCAGCGTGATCTCGCCCGTCTGGTAACCACCCATCTGGCTGCCGAACAGCACGTGTGTGCCGTTCTCCACCAGGGATACGAAACGGATTTGCGGATAAGCGCTTGAACCGCGGCCGGCTCCAGGGCGAGAGAATGCATCTTCGTTGGCCTTCTCGTCGGCCACATCAAGGGTGCTGCCATCCAGGCTCACCAGCCGCCAACTCCGATACCACGTGCCCCGCGTGTTGCGCACTGCGATCGGCTTGACCAACTCATCGTGCAACTGCCGCAGTGGCTCCCAGCCCAGCCGCGTACGGGCCTGCGAGATCCCCGATTTCCCCGCCACCCGCACACCGGCCGAGGGATCGCGCAGCCACTGGACTGCTTCCAGAAGACAACGCAATACCTCGCGATAGGACGATTGCATGTACAGCGCCAGAGCGATGACGTAGTAGACAACCACCTGCGCCGGCAGATCGCGCTGACGAATGCTGGACTTCCCTGTGTTTGAAAGCACAGGCTCGATGCTGGAGAGAGGAAACGTTTTGGTTATTACGCCAAGGCTGATGTAGTCCGTGATCCGGGCACCCGGAGGGAGTTCCGCAACCGTACGCGCCACCTGTGGCCTCCTGTCTTTGCCTCATACAGAATGCCACAGATTTCGTTAAGTGAACAGTATTAGGGTTAGCCCCGGAAGAACGCTCTTCGCCAATCTCACCCGAAATCCCGCGGAAACTCCCCGCAATCTCGAACACCCCGCCTAGGGAGAAGTCTCAACCGGTGTGACCGTGGTTCCATCTTGCGTGAACTGAAATCGCAGCACCCACACGCTGGATACCGCCTGGCCATCCACCTGCGCGGGCTCGAACTTCCAACGCTGCGCCGCTTGCATGGCCGCCTTGGCGAAGTACTTGCTCGGTCCCTCTGAATCGAACGCCGCATCCGATACAGCGCCGCTTGCATCGACCGTCACCCGTATCCCCACATTGACTTTGCCGTGAATAGTTCTGCTCGCACTCGGCACTACGTCGGGCAGAACCTGCTCCGCGACCGCACCCTTCAAAGCCGATCCATTCGAGGCCGGATTCTTCGAGTTCTGATCTCCGGGAACTGGAGCTTCCGTCGTGGCCGCGGGCGCCTGTTCCTCAGGCGGTGCCGTCGTGGCCGTTGGTGCCCGTTCCTGAGTCTGCGGCGAAGCCGTCCTAACCGCCGGTGCCTGTTCCTGAGTCTGCGGCGGAGCCGTCGTAATCGCGGGCGCCTGTTCCGTGTCCGGCGACGATGATTGACTCTGGTGTGATCGCACCAGGAAGACGGCGATGATCGCAAGCAGCACCAGCATCCCGGCAACAAGCACTGCCGCGCGAGATTTGCCAGAGACCCCTCCGCCGGCATTTCCCGGAGCGGCCGGGACAGATGAGGCAGCGTCCAGTCGGGCTCTGATCTCCTCAAGGGTGTATCGGCGCGCGGGGTCGGTCTTCAGACATCCGCGCGCAATGTCGGCCAGGGGTTGCGGAATGGACTCCGGCACAACCGGGTCGCTCTCCATCGATCCATCCCAAACCGGCGGATGTTGGGTCAGCGCAACAACCAGGGTAACGCCCAGCGACCAGACATCCCCGGCCGGCGAAATCGTTCCGCTGGCTGTTTCAGGCGCGTCATAGACGCCAGCCGCCGGAGGGTTCATCCCCGTTTCGCCTTCGATCCATAGGCTGTCCGCGGCCAGCTTCAACTGGTCGTCGACCACCATGATGTTCGATGGTTTCACGTGGCCATGCACGAATCTCTTCCCGTGGAGATAGGAGAGCGTGTCGAGAACCGGGCCCAGCATTTCTTTGGCTTCCCGCGGCGTCAGCGGTCGCTCCGGAAGCACCTCCGCAAGAACCTCATCGGCATATTCCATCACCGCGTAGACCAGCGCTGCACCGTCTGTCTGGCAGCGTCCGGTATCAAGCAGGCGGATCAGGTGAGGGTGAGACAGGGTCGCTGTCGCCGCCCAGCCGGCGATGCGGGCTTCCGCGTCTCCGCCATCGGCCGCAATCAGCTTGATGGCGGCCTTCTGCGCCGGGGGGCCGGGAAGTTCTGTCAGGAAGACACCACTCCGCTCCGTGCCGCCCAGCCAACGGAGGAGGGTAAATCTTCCGTCAATGACGCGTCCGGTCCAATCTCTCCGTATTGCCTCTGCGCTCATGGCCGAGATCATTCTATCCGAGCACAGCAAGAACTTGAGCCGAAAGTAACTATTTCGATGCAAAAAGGTAATGGGAGCCATCAGGCGCCAAGCTTCCCAAGAGCCCCGTCATCGCCAAACGTGCATCCAGCCGCGCAGCACGCGCTGGGCCGGCTTCTCCACCAGGTGCAGAGCCGCCACCGCCAGCGAAATCAGCACCACGTAACTGATCCACGGATCGAACCGGCTCAGCCCCAGCCGGTCCAGCACGTGCGTATCGTGAATCAGGTTCCAAAAATTGAAGTGGAGCAGGTAAAGGCAATAGCTGGCCTCGCCCACAAAGACCAGCGGCCGCCGGCTCAGCACGTAGGCCAGCGGATTGTTCCCCGCCAGTCCCAGGATGATGCAGCCGAAAAGCGGCATCAGCAGCCCATCGTGAACAATGGCGTAGGGCACCAGCGGCCCCAGCTCCAGAATGCAGAATGTGCCAATGAAGCCGAAAAGTCCGAGATTCAGCCGCAGGCGCCCGCTTCGCTCCACCATCTCGTCCAGGCTGGCCAGCAAAACGCCGAAGAAAAAACTCGCCATGTGCGGCACCGGCGTGTACTTCAGCGCCTGCAGCCACGGACCCCAGCTCCAGCGGTCGGGATGCGCAATGCCGTCCGGGTTGAAAACGATGTAAAGCGCTCCCGGAACCATGCCCAGCATCCATACGCCCGCCATGGTGGCCAGGTGCGGCGCCACGCGGGCCGGCCGCTTCCAGCGCGCCATCCACGGAAAGAGAAGGTAATAGGCTGACTCCGCCGACATGGTCCACGCCGGCGTGTTCAGGAACGTGGCAATCGACGGAATCCATCCCTGCAGCAGCAGCGGCGTCAGCACCATCCCCGTCCAGAACATGGCGTGCGTGTGGGCTCCGTACTCCTGCGGCACCATGCGCCAGCTCAGCAGCAGGCTGAGCAGATAAATGGGATAAAGCCGCGTGAACCGCGCCTCCCAGAAGCGCGTCTTGTCCAGCTCCCCGGCTCGCGCCCGCCCCGCATAGTTATAGGCCAGCACAAACCCCGAGAGCAGGATAAAGAAGCTCACCGAGGCAAAGCCGGCATTGACTACCGGCGCAAGAAACCCAAACGTTTGCGGATTGGAAAAATGAAAGAAGACGATGTTAATGGCCGCGAAACAGCGCAAGCCTGTTAGCGCATTCAGCCGGGCTGGCTTGCTGATCTCCACTTGTCGTTAGACGTCTCCGGAAGGCAGCTGCTGGCTGCTGGCTTCTACCTTTTAGCTCGTATCTGCTCGAGCCAGGGGCTGGTAGCTGGAAGCTGAAAGCTAAAAGCTAAGAGCTAAAAGCTGCTCTTACGCCGTCACCAGCGATCCGACCTTCTCGCCCAGCACTACCCGCCGGATATTCCCCGGCTGGTTCATGTTGAAGATGATCATCGGCAGGTTGTTGTCTTTACACAGGCTCACTGCGGTCAGGTCCATCACCTTCAGTCCCAGGCGCAGGATCTCCATGTAGGTAATCTCGTCGTACTTTACGGCATCCTTCACCAGCACCGGGTCGGCGTTGTAGACGCCTTCCACCTTGGTGCCCTTCAGCAGCACGTCGGCCTTGATCTCCATGGCGCGCAGGCTGGCCGCCGTGTCGGAAGAGAAAAACGGGTTCCCGATGCCGGCCGCGAAAATGACCACGCGCCCCTTCTCCAGGTGACGCACGGCGCGGCGTCGTATGTAAGGCTCCGCCAGCTGATTCATGAACACGGCGCTCATCACGCGACACTGCACTCCGCGCTTCTCCAGGGCGTCCTGCAGGGCGATGGCATTGATGACCGTGGACAGCATGCCCATGCTGTCGGCGCTCACCCGGTCCATCTCCTTGGCCTGCTCCTCAACGCCGCGGAAGAAGTTGCCTCCCCCCACCACCACGCCCACTTCCACGCCCAGGGCGTGAATTTCAGCCAGCTCGCCGGCAATTTCCGACACCTTTTCGGCGTCTAGGCCAAAGCCGCGCGGCCCCGCCAGCGCCTCACCTGAAAGCTTGAGTACGATCCGCTTATACATGCCATTCCGAGTATCGCATAACCGCCCGTCCACAAACTCCGATGCTGAGACGCCCCGGCCTTACAGGTCGCGCCAGTCACCGGCAAACCCGGCCCGCAAAGCCATTAAACCCAGATCAATCACCGCCGCCGCTAACTTGCTGACTCGCTAACCCCGCGTAGCGGGGGCTGACCCGCTGCCTTTGTTTCGAACCCTCGCCGCCGCCTTTCCATCCCGATCGCATCGAGCCCAACCGCCGCAACCAGGCCCCTCCTCAAGTAACCCCGCTAACATCGCTAACCCCGCTAACCCCGCTTTCCCGAATTGACTCGCGGATAGACCTGTTTCAAATGAGGAATCCGCACCGGCGATTTCAGACGCCGGGCTGGCGCCTCACCCCAATCTGCTGCCTATTCTTACTTATCCGGCGTTGAACGGCAGGCAATTGATGGTTGTTAAGACGCAGAGCAAAGGACGCGAATTTACCGGGTTGCAAGTGGGCGCAAACAACGTCCGGCGCTATTTTCCCAAAAGCGCTCTAGTCATCGAGCTGCAGTTGGATCATTTGCGGATTCAGTGCCGGCTGCCGCCCGATTTCTTTGAGGACCGGCCCGTGATCTACGATCGCCGCCTGGGCGCATGGCTGGAAGCAAAGAATTTTCACGTGCGGCACAGCCCAATCCCGGTCCCGCTGGCCATGATTCCGAACGGAAACAACTCCTTTCGGCTGCGCCCCATCGCGCCGAACGGCCTGGTCCGGTACAAACCGCCCTCCGATCCCTTCAACCCCGCCTGAATTCTGCATGCTCATCGCGCCGTGACCGAGCCCATGACGCACGCCCACAACCCACAACGCGTGTGACGCGTGTGACGCGCGTAAATTGATAGACTCGAATTGCAATGACCCTGAGCCTGTCCATGACCCAACTGCAGGAGACCATCGAGCGGCATTTTGCCGCCGGACCGGCCGCCATCGGCGATCCCGCCGCCATGACCGCCTTTCTTTCCCTGCGTGCCGCCCTCGAGTCCGGCCGGGCGCGCGCCGCCTCGCCTGACCCCGGCTCGGCCACCGGTTGGCGGGTGAATGCCTGGGTCAAACAAGGCATCCTGCTGGGCTTCCGCCTGGGAGCTCTCGAAGAACTGCCCGCCGGGGGGCTCTCATTTGTCGACAAGCACACCTACCCGGTCCGCCATTTCGCCGCCTCTGACGGTGTGCGCATCGTTCCCGGCGGCTCATCGGTCCGCGCCGGAGCTTACCTGGCGTCGGGCGTAGTTTGCATGCCGCCCATGTACATTAACGCCGGCGCCTACGTTGACGAGGGCGTCATGGTCGACTCGCACGCCCTGGTCGGCTCCTGCGCGCAGATCGGCAAGCGTGTGCACCTCAGCGCGGCCGCGCAGATCGGCGGCGTGCTCGAGCCGGTAAACGCCGGCCCCGTGGTAATTGAGGACGACGTGCTGGTAGGCGGCAACTGCGGCGTCTATGAGGGGACCATCGTCCGCAAGGGCGCGGTGCTGGCCGCCGGAACCATCCTCACCCGGGGCACCCCGGTCTTCAACCTGGTCGATGGCCAAGTCCTGCGCGCCACCGAAGAGCTGCCCCTGATCATTCCCGAGAATGCGGTCGTAGTCCCCGGCTCCCGCGCCGTAACCAGGGGCAAGGGCCACCCCACAGCCGACGCCTGGGGCCTCAGTCTCTACGCCCCCGTAATCGTAAAATACCGCGACCACAAAACCACCCTCAGCACCACCCTCGAAGACCTGCTGCGCTAGGCGCAGAGGGCCGCACTGCGAAAAACCAGGGGAAAACAATCAATCCCGAGCAAAAATGAGCATCCGCAGCACTGTGCTGTCCGGCATCCTATTCTTGCCGCACCAGCGGTATGGTTTTTTCGTTGCAATGGCATGCTTTGAAACCATAGAAAAAAAGGAGATAGCAAGCCATGACCCTCAATCGGCTGGTAGTCCCGGCAATTGCCATTTTCCTCGGCGTCGCAGGGCCAGGTATTGCGAAAGCATCCGGCCTGCCCCAGGCACAATCTGCTTCCTCCTATGGTCAGGATCGCGATGCCTGGGATACGCCTCCGCAGGATTTGCAGGAGATCCAGCGCCTGGGTTTTCGCGATGGGATTGTGGGCGCGCGCAAGGACTTCGACAACCACCGCCGGCCGGACGTGAATGACCGCGATGAGTACCGCAACCCGCATCTTCCTCCCGAACAGAGAGAAGCGTACTGTGATGGTTTTCGCCGCGGCTATGAACGTGGGGTGTCTCACTTCATTGGCGGACCTGATCAGCCGGTTAGTCCGCCCGAACCGCAAATGCGCGAGCCTGCCCGCAGCGGCCCTGATGTAGGCTCGGGCATGAGCCCCGGGCTGGGTAGCGAAATCCAGCGCCGTGGCTTCGAGGATGGAATGGCTGGCGCACGGAAAGACCTGGACAACCACCGCCGGCCGGACGTGAATGACCGTGCTGAGTACCGTCATCCGAATATCCCGCCCGAGTTGCGACAGGAGTACCTTGCAGCCTTCAGGCGCGGTTATGACCATTTCATGTCCGAGCAGGCTGGTGGACCGCCGGACCCCCACTGAGGCTGCTGCCCCTGGGCCAGCTAGAACGGCTTTACCGGCGCGCTCTGTTCCGCGCCCACCCGCCCGATCGAGATTTCGGCCACGTAATAGTTCTCACCGCGAATCGGGCATCCGGCCAGTCGCCGCAGCATGGCCAACTGGCCCACGTGGGTCAGCGCGTCGGCCACCGGACCCTGAAAAAGCCGCTCGATGGGCGCGTGCAGCCGCTCGCCGGATGTGAGATAAGCGTCAAACGCCTTCAGCGCGGCAAAGAATCGCCGCTTCTCCTCGGGCCACGCCAGCGGCTTTGAGTCGTGCCAGCGCTGGTTGCCGGCCACCATGCTCAGCGCCCAGTCAAACAGGTCGCCCATGTGGGCCAGGATCTGTGCCGGCTGGCGCCCGGCTCCATCAAAGCCGGCAAAGCTCTCCGACGCATCGTCAAGCGCCCGGGCAGCCCGGTAAGCCAATGTCGCCAGCGTGTGGCGAAGCAGTTCGCGGTCAGAGTTCATACCCGAAAACTATAACGCAAAACGGCTTCGGCGATTAGGCGCTAGGCCCTCTTCTCTGATAAACTTGAGGTTCTGAGTCCAACCGCAGGAAGAGACCATGTCCATACATCCAGTTATGCAGCGCCTGGCCGACAAGCTGAAGCGCACCGATCTGCCCGCCATCGTGCCCGGCGACCAGGTGCGCGTCCAGGTAAAGATCAAGGAAGGCGATAAAGAGCGCCTGCAGGCCTTCGAAGGCCTGGTAATTGCCATCAACAACGGCCCCCAGGGCACCTTTACCGTCCGCAAGATGAGCTTTGGCCAGGGCGTCGAGCGCATCTTCCCCTTCAACTCCAAGGTCATCGACAAGATCGAGAAGGTCCGCAGCTACAAGGTGCGGCGCGCCAAGCTGTTCTACATTCGCTCCTTGCGCGGCAAGGCAGCTCGTCTGCGCGAAGTGGACCGCGAAACCGGCAAGGTTCGCGCGTAGGCGCCGTCAATCCCTCCATCCAGACCCGTTTTTCCTAAGCCCCCGGCCCACACGGCTGGGGGTTTTGCTTTCTATACTCAATGCATGGCTAAACCCCCAGTCTGCGGCTGGACGCTGGAAGAGGCTGCGCGCCGTCGCGGTGCGCTGCGCATCGCCGGGATCGACGAAGTAGGCCGCGGGCCGATGTTCGGGCCGGTGGTCGCTGCGGCAGTCATTCTTCCGAGTGGCTGCCGGCTCAAAGACCTGAACGACTCGAAGCAGCTCTCTGAGGAGAAGCGCAACCAGCTGGACCGGGAAATTCGCGCCAATGCAGTCGCGTGGGCCATTGCAGCCGTGGATGCGGAGACCATCGACCGCATCAACATCCGCCGCGCGTCGCTCCAAGCCATGCGCAGGGCCGTCGAGCAGCTCGCCCTCAGCCCCAATTCTCTCCTTCCCGACTTTCTCCTGATCGACGGCCGCGACACCATCCAGTGGGATTGCCCGCAGCAGGCCGTCATCCATGGGGACGCAATCAGCTTCTCCATTGCCGCGGCCAGCGTGCTGGCCAAGGTGTACCGCGACCGCCTGATGGTCGAGTTCGACTCGATCTTTCCCGGCTACGGCCTGGCGCGCCACAAGGGCTACTGCTCAGCAGAACACTTGCAGGCCCTCTCCCGTCTGGGGCCAACCCCGCTGCACCGGAAGAGCTATCACCCCGTAGCGCAGTCGTCGCTCCGCTTCGACTGACGCGTTTGGCTCAACAGTCTGCGGAAAACTCGCTCCAGCGGAGATTCTCGGAGGCTTTGTATCAGGGCATGACTTCAGTCATGCCGCAAATGGCCAAAAATGAATGTGGGCTTTATTGAGGACTGCATAAGTAATGTTTGGACAAACGCGCCGGAGGCGCAGAGTTGGTTAGCCCCGCGCTTCAGCGTGGGGAAAAGGGATTCCACAAGTTCGTTACGGAGTCCCGTAGGGACGGCGCAAGGACATTATTTATGCAGGAACCAATAGCCTCTGAGGGAATGCTCACTCAAACTGACTCGCTACGGAATGTGGATGCGAATGTTGACGCACCGCCGGGTGCCCCAGTCTCGGGGTCCCCAACGACAGGTCTTCGTCGTTGGGGTGAGGATTCGATTTTGAGACCTGGGATTTCACAGACCTTAACCCGGACCCGCTCGAAATCCTCTGCCTGATCGGCCCTCAGGCTGCGACGGCCTGAGCCTTTCGCCTCTGTCTCCACGCCAGCACCGGCCGCGCGATGAAAAGCACGGCAACGATCACGGTCATCGCGGTCGGCGTCAGCACGCCGGGCTTCACCTGCCACCAGTAGTGGGCGATGGCGCACACCGCGGCCGCATACACCAGCATGTGCAGCCGGTTCCAGTTCTTGCCGCCCATCTTGCGGATAGCCCAATTGGTCAACGTCGCCGCCAGCGGCAGCATCGACAGCCACGCAGCCACGCCCGCGGTGATGAAGCGGCGTTTGGCAATGTCCCCGGCCATGGCCTCGACGTTGAAGCCGGAATACAGCGCGACATACGTCAGCAGGTGCAGCGTGCCGTAAAAAAAGGCGAACAGCCCCAGCAGGCGGCGGAATTTGATCAGCCAGCTCAGCCGCGGCCAGAGCCGGCGCAGCGGCGTTATAGCCAGCGTGATCACCAGCAGCCGCAGCGTGGCCAGCCCCGTGGCGAAGGTGATCGTGTGGGTCTGGTCCGCGCCAAGATTGTTGGTCACCGCGCCCCAAGCCAGCCACCCAAGCGGATAGAGGCACGCCAGCCAGGTCAGCGTCTTCAGCAGAATAAGCGTCGATCGTTTCATAGTCGGTCTTTCATCGGGGTTAGCGTTGCCGGCGGCGTGAGCAGCGTGCCTAAGCGAGCTAACTCCGCCAACACGCGCGCAGCGCGGCTAACACCGCTAGCTCCGCTAACTCCGCTCAGAAATACTTCCTCAAATCCATCCCCGTATACAGCGACGCCACCTGCTCTCCGTAGCCGTTGAACATGAGTGTCGTGCGGCGCTGCGCGTAGAAAGGCAGGCCGATGCGGCGCTCGGTCTTCTGGCTCCAGCGCGGGTGGTCCACGTTGGGATTCACGTTGGAGTAGAACCCGTATTCGTTGGGAGCCTGATCGTTCCATGTCGTAGGCGGCATCTTGTCCACGAACCGCACCGTCACAATCGACTTGGCCGACTTGAAGCCGTACTTCCACGGCACCACGATGCGCACCGGCGCGCCGTCCTGGTTGGGCAGCACCTCGCCATACAGACCGAAGGTCAGCAGCGTGAGCGGGTTCATCGCCTCGTCCATGCGCAGCCCCTCGGAGTAGGGCCAGACGATAGTCGCATCCTCCGCCGCACCATTTTCCACGTGGCGATCGAAGTAGGAGAGGAACTGCACATACTTCGCCGACGGCAGCGGCTCGCACTGCTTGATGAACTCCGAGAGCGAATAGCCCACCCAGGGAATCACCATGCTCCAACGCCTCCACGCAGCGATGGCGATAGACGCGGTCTTCCAGCGGCCGCAGCTTGAGCAGGCTGTCGATGTCGAAGGTCAGCGGCTTGGCCACCTTGCCTTCCACCTTCACCGTCCACGGCCGCGTCGGCAGGCCGCCGGCATTCTTCGCGGGCTGGTCCTTGTTCACGCCGAACTCGTAGAAGTTGTTGTAGTGGTGATGTCCTGGTAGCTGGTGAGCTGCTCGCCGGTGGTGGTCAGCGGGCTCTTGACGGTCTCGAGTTTGGTCCCCGCTCTGGCGGCGATCGAGGGCGAAAAGACCTCGGCCAGGCGATCCGCGCCCAGGGCAGCGGCGCCCGCCGCGGCAACTCCGCGCAGAAAGCGGCGGCGCTCCAGGCGGCGCTGATTAACGTACTCCTCGTAGGCCTCTCGAGACGTGATCTCCGAAGAGGGAATGTCGGGCGGTTTGCCGATCAGCATGGCTTGACCTCGCGTGGGGAAAAGAACGCTTGCACACATTAGACACCGCAGAGGGGCTGGGCGTTACAGAATTTGCCGAGAAACGTCGGCGACCCCCTGGTCACCGCCAATGAACGGGTGCCCCATGTCTCGCTTCTGAGACCTGGGAAAGCATAAACTTCATCCCCCATCCCCCACCCGCAAAAACGGCCACTGTCCCAGCCGCCGTGCGCGGATGAGATAAATCCCCGTACCGGAGACCGCGATCAGCGCCGCGACAGCCAGCCCGCCGAGTGCATGGCTGCGGTTGACCAGGATGAACACAAACCCGGCCATGGCAGCCAGCGGCGGCAACGGGTAAAGCGGAATCCTGAACGGCCGCTCCAGCTCGGGCCGCTGAATACGAAGCAGCATCACGCCCGCCTGCTGTAGGAAGAACTGCAGCAGGATGCGCGTCACCACCAGCATGGTAATCACCTGGGCGAGCGAAAAGAAGCAAAACACCGCACCCACCAGCCCCAGCGCCACCAGCGACCGGTGCGGAATCCCGTGCTTTGGATGGACGGCGCCGAGATAGCTGAAGTAGTTGCCGTCGCGCGCCGCGGCGTAGGGCACGCGCGAGTAGCCGAGCTGCAGTGAAAACACCGACGCGAACGCGGTCCACACGATCAGCGCGGCCATCAGCCGCCCCGCGAAGCTGCCAAAAGCGGATCGGGCGATCTCCGCCACCAGTTGCAGGCGGCACCGCGGCCCCGGCCTGATTGCTCAAATGCCCGGCCGCTTCGCGCACTGAGGGCAGCGCGGCCAGATTCATCGCTATGTAGAACGCTGAGACAAAAAACACCGAAAGCAGAATGGCGCGCGGGATCGTCCGCTCCGGCCTGCGCACCTCGCTGCCCAGAAAACAGATGTTGTAGTAGCCCCAGTAGTCAGTAGGTGGTGATGAGCGTGCCTGCGCCAGGCCGCCAACGGCCAGGCTCAGCGGCAGCGCGGGCGAGGCCGGCATGTGCCATCCGCCCGTGGCCGCGGCATGCGCAAATCCGGAGACGATGACGCCGGCGATGGCCGCCATCACCCCGGCAAACAACACCCAGGCCAGCCGCGTGATGGAGCTCAGGTTGCGATAGAGCAGCGCGGTCACCAGCAGGCAGGCCGCGGCGGCGGCGAAGTTTGAGTAATGCAGCGCCGGCAACGCAGCGAAGGGCGCGCCGTCCAGTCCCGGCCAGAACCAGGCCAGAAAGCTCGACAAGCCGATGCAGCCCGACGCGATGGACAGCGGCGCGGAGAAGCTCAACTGCCAGACGTAGAGAAAGCTGAGCCAGTTGCCGGCGCGCTCGGGGCCGTAGATCTCGCGCAGAAATGCATACGAGCCGCCAGCGCGCGGGAAGGCCGCGCCCAGCTCGGCCCACACCAGCCCGTCGGCCACGGCGATGGCCGCGCCCAGCACCCATGCCCACACCGAGAGCCGGAAGCCCGCCGCGGCAATCACCAGCGGCAGCGTGATGAACGGGCCGACGCCGATCATCTCCAGCATGTTGAAGAGAACGGCGGAGCGCAGCCCGATGCGGCGCTGGAGGGTTGCGGGACTGGCGGACGTGGGCGGCTGGAAAGACATGAGGCAATTGCGCTCACCGGATTGTACACTGACGGCAGACCATGTTTCTTTCCCTCAGAACTCACCAATCGAGCCGTTGACTCGCGCGCCCTGGCCGGGGCTTGCATGGCCGGCGCGGGCCCGGTCTCTGACGCTCAGCAGGCGACAGCCGATCGCAACCACGCGCTTCGAGCTTCCACTCCGCCGAGGCCAGCGACCATCGCGCTTCCCTTGCCCGAAGACCGCGGCCAGGCCGGCCTGGAGCAAACGCTGAAGCGTCTGGGCACCACGGCCAGCGTGCTGATGATCGTGGCCCACCCCGACGATGAGGACGGCGCGCTGCTCACCTACCTGTCGCGCGGCCTGGGCGCGCGCGCCACGCTGCTTCACGCTCACCCGCGGCGAGGGCGGCCAGAACGCCATGTCCGCCGATGCCTACGACGCGCTGGGCCTGATCCGCACCAATGAGCTGCTCAAGGCCGACGAGTACTACGGCGCCAAGCAACTCTGGGGCACCGAGGCCGACTTCGGCTTTTCGAAAACTCAGGAAGAATCCTTCGCCCACTGGGGACACGAGCGCGTGCTCTACGACGCCGTGCTGGCCGTGCGCGCAGGTGCGGCCGCAGGTCATCGTGGCCACCTTTGTGGGCGGAGTTTCCGACGGCCACGGCCAGCACCAGGTCTCCGGCGAGATTGCGCAGGAGGTCTTCAAGGCGGCCGGCGATCCCGAAGGTCTTTCCCGAGCAACTGAAAGACGGTCTGCAGCCCTGGCAGCCGCTGGCCATGTACTCCCGGACGCCCGTTTGCGCGCATCACCAGCCAAGGGATGTTCGACTACGCAACCGGCAAGTGGGCGCCGGCGCGCTTCCACAACTACATCACCGGCGAATGGACCGACCGGCGCTCCCTCAACCGACGTGACGATTCCAGTTGGCGCCTGGGACCCGGTGCTGGGGCGCAGCTACGTGCAGATTGCGCGCCAGGGCTGGGGCGAGCAGAAATCGCAGAACGGCGGCGCGAATCCGACGCTGAGCGGGCCGTCTACATCGAGCTACCATCTCTGGGCAGTCGCGCCGCAAGCTGCCGCGGCCGGCGCAGCGGGCCTAGGCAGCAGCGGTCCCGATGCGAGCCTCGATGCCAGCCTCTTTGACAATCGCAAAGTGAAGATCGACACCAGCCTTGAAGGCCTGGCCGCGTCTGGTGAAGGGCACTCCGCCGGCATGGCTTCGCAGATGGCCTGCGGCAAATCGATACAAGCCTCAACCAGTACCAGAGCGATTGCCGCGACGAAAGCGGTGTAGCAGGCGCGCACAAGCTGGCCCCCGTCTACCGGCAAACTCTGGATCTGTACGCGAAAGTGAAAGCGAGCAACCTCGACGCCGAGGCCAAAGCGGGCCTGGAACTGGAACTGGGCGAAAAAATCGAGCAATTTCAGTCCGCGCTGAAGGATCTGCTGGGGCTTGACCTGGCCGCCTTTACCACTGGAGGCGGCGGTGAGCAGGTCGGCCCCGGAGGCCCGCCTGCGGATGAAACTGCGCGCAGCGTATTCCCGGGCGAGGAGTTCCGCGTGCGCGTGCACACCGCCAATGCCACCGGCAACGCACAGTTGACGCGGGTTTGGATCGAGAGCCACAGCGGCTCGCCATGGAAGGCCGAGGACACCGGCGGCGCCATCGCGCCCCAGGGGCCTATTCCCGTAATCGATCGGCTCTTCCGCGTGCAGGTCGCCGAGGACGCCGTCCCCACCGCGCCCTTCTTCACCCGCCCCTCCACCGAGCAGCCCTACTACGACATATCGAACCCTGAGTGGCGGGTGCGTTCCTTTGCGCCCTGGCCGCTGGCGGCGTGGGCGGAGTTCAACTTTGACGGCGTGCCCATCCGCCTCGGCCAGGTAGTGCAGACCCTCCGGCGGGTTACCGGCCCGGGCGGCATCTATGAGCCGCTCGTGGTCACTCCGGCGATTGGAGTGCGCATGGAGCCCGAGGCGCGAATCCTTCCCCTCGACGGCTCCGCGCTCCCGGTAAAAGTTACGGTATCATTCGCAGGCCGCGGCCGAGGGAACCGTGACTCTCAAGCTGCCCCAGGGCTGGCGCGCGACCCCGGCCGAGGCTCAATTCCAGCTCAAGTCCGCCGGCGATACCGAGCCGCTGGTGTTTTCCGTTACCACCGACGGAGCTGCGGCTGGCGTCTACAGCGTGCAGGCGATTGCGCACTCTGGCGGACGAGACTACCAGACCGGCTGGCAGAGCATAGGCTACGCCGGCCTGCGGCCTTACAACCAGTACCTGCCCGCGGAGCTCAAGACGCGCAAAGTGGATGTAAAGCTCGCGCCGGGGCTAAAGCGTGGGCTACGTGATGGGTCCCGGCGATCTGGTTCCCGAGGCCATTGAAGAGCTGGGCGTCCCGGTCCATGTTCTCTCCGCGGCGGAGCTGGCTTCAGGCGATTACTCCGCCTGGAACGTTCTGGTCATCGGCATTCGCGCTTATTCCACGCGGCCCGAGCTGGCCGCGGTCCAGCCGCGGCTCGACGAGTTCGTTCGTCGCGGAGGAACGCTGATCGTCCAGTACCAGAGCGCCACTTTCCCTGCCCCGCTGCCGCTCGGGATGAAAGGCATGCCGGAGCGTGTTGTCGATGAGCAGGCGCCGGTGAAGTTGCTTGACCCCGCCAATCCGTTGCTGAGCTGGCCCAACCAGATCGCCGCCGCCGACTTCGACGGATGGGTCGAAGAGCGCGGCCACTCGTTTCTCGATTCCTGGGACCCGGGTTACACGGCGCTCACCGAGACCGCCGACGCGGGCCAGGACCCCCAACGCGGCGGTTTGCTTGTAACTCATCCCGGCAAGGGAACCTATATCTATGTTGCCTATGCTCTCTATCGTCAGTTACCCGAGTTAGTCCCCGGCGCGTACCGGTTACTGGCTAACTTGCTAAGTGCCGGCAAGAACGGCGCCCAATAAAGCCCTCTGTCTCAGATGCAGATTCCGTTGGCGCACAAGGCGCTCACATACTATCCGAAGCAAGCGTGTTTCATTGTTAAAAGTCAATAAATTCGCCGTCCCGCACCTCATAACCTGCCCTTTGCCCCATCCTTTCTCTCATCCCGAGCGAAGTGTAGCCCAAATATCGACTGTCATCCTGAGCGAAACCCAAACACTGACTGTCATCCTGAGCGAGCGCAGCGAGTCGAAGGATCTGCGGTTGCTTTTCCGCCGCAATGAGAAGAAGGCCAACCAGCATCTTCGATATGCCCGATGAAAAGCCGTATAACCCTGCATTCAGACTCCGTCAAGTAAGTCTTCCTAATGACCAATAACTATTACCTAATGTAAAAAATCTGTGAATTCGTCAAATCTTAATCTATCTCTGCGAGTCTTGATTGCGGATGTTGTCAGGGAAGGTTCCGTTCTTCCCAGACCATAGTTTTCCTCCTGCATGCCGAATGTCATATTGCACGCCTTCATCTTCAAGGCTTCGGAATGCAGGAATTCAGAGCGTTCGCTCTGCAAGCGGGCGCTGCCACGACATAACCGGAACCAGAGAGGATGAGAGGCCCAATGAACTTCAGACTCAAAACCGCTGCCGCGGCAATTCTGGCGGCCAGTCTCGTTGTCTCCTATGCCTACGCCAGCGACCCAACCCCGCCGGCCAGGAAGCACCCTGCAACCAGAAAGGCCGCGACCCCTCCGGGACCAACGGTCCAGGAGCAGATTCAGGCGATGCGCCAGGATTTCCAGGGCCAGATCGACAGCCTGAAAAGCAATCTCGCCGACAAGGATGCGCAGTTGAAGCAGGCGCAGCAGGCCGCGGCCGATGCCCAGGCCGCCGCCGCCAAGGCTCAGGCAGCCGCCGACGCGCAGCAGCAGGCGGCCACTGAGAATGCCGCCGCCGTCTCCACGCTGCAGTCCACCGTCGACGACCTGAAGGCCAATTCGCTCTCCCTGGCCACCACCGTCTCCGATGAGACCACGCGCCATCAAGAAGGCCATCGCCAGCCCCGATGCGCATCAATTTCAAGGGCATCACAATTTCGCCCGCCGGCAGCTTCATTAGAGGCTGCAACCGTGTGGCGCCAGAGCGCAACCGGCGACGACATCAACACCGGCGCCAGCAGCGTCCCGCTGCAGAACGCCGACGGCGCGCAGATGAGCGAGTTCTTCGGCAGCGCCCGTCAGTCGCGTGTTGCCTTAAAGTCGACCGGCAAAATCGCCAGCATGACCATGACCGGCTACTACGAGGCTGACTGGCTGAGCTCGGGCACCACCTCGAACAACAACCAAGTCAACAGCTACACCATGCGCCAGCGCGAACTGTGGGCCGACGCCAAGACGACGAATGGCTGGGATTTCTCCGGCGGCACAGGATGGTCGCTGGTTACCGAAACCACCTCGGGCCTGACCCGCGGAACCCAGGTTCTGCCGTCCACCATCGACGCGCAGTACGATGCGGGCTTCGTTTGGTCCCGCCAGGAAAGCTTCCGCGTGAGCAAGAACATCGGCAAGAAAGCCTTATGTCGGCATGTCGGCTGAGAACGCCTGAACTCCTCAACGCGGCCGGCCAGGGCCTGCCCTCGAACTACGTGTTCGGTTCTACTCGGCACCGGCGGCGGCCTCTACAACGCGACCGCCAACTACTCCTTCAACTATGCGCCCGACCTGGTTGCCAAGATCGCCATCGAGCCGGGTTGGGGACACTGGGAAGCGTTCGGTATCGGCCGCTTCTTCCGCGATCGCATTTATCCCACCTCTGGCGCGCCGTATAACGATATGGAACCGGCCGGCGGCATCGGCGGCGGCTTCCGCGGCCCGTTTGCCAACAAGAAGGTCACCATCGGCCTCAAGGGTCTCTATGGCGTGGGCGTGGGCCGTTATGGCAACTCGACCATTGCCGACGTGACGGTTCGTCCCAACGGCATGCTGGAACCCCTCAAGGCCTTCTCCTCGCTGAGCACGGTGGAAATGAATCCCACCCCGCGCCTGAACATCTACCTCAACTATGGCGGCGACTACGTTTACCGCGACTACGTGCTGAGCGGCACCACCCAGGTGGGCTACGGCACGACGACGGTGAATATGTCCGGCTGCTTGACGGAGACCCAGGCTTCCGGATCCGCGGGCGCCGGAGCGGCTAATCAGACCGCTCCCGCAAACTGCGGTGGCAACACCAAGGACGTACAGGAGTTCGTAGGCGGCTACTGGTACAACATCTACAACGGTCCCAAGGGCCGTCTGCGCCAGGGCATCACGTACGAGAACATCCGCCGCGATATCTGGTCCGGCGCGGGTGGCACAGCCAACCCAGGCGGCGGCGCTCACGGCGTCGACAACATGGTCTTCACCTCGTTCCGCTACTACCTGCCGTAAAACACGGATCTTCGGGTCCGCATAAGAAAGGGGCAGCCCGCGATGCGGACTGCCCCTTTAGTCTTGCTGCGCGGAGATTACTCCGCCGCGGCTTCCACGGCCTTGGTCTGCGACACCGTCCACTCCGGCGCGCCCACCTTGAACCGCGCAAAACGCCGCACCGTGATGTTCTCGCCCAGCTTGCCGACCTTCTGCGCGATCAGCTCCTTGATGCTGATGGCCTGATCCTTGATGAAAGGCTGCTCCAGCAGGCAAACCTCTTCGTAGAACTTGGCCATCTTGCCGTCCACGATCTTCTCGATCACCGCGGCCGGCTTGCCGGTGGCCGCGGCCTGGGCGCGGAAGATGTCCTTCTCGCGTTCCAGGTCTTCCGCCGTCACGTCCTCGGGCTTCACGTAACGGGGATCGCTGGCCGCGATGTGCATGGCGATATCCTTGAGCAGCTCCTGAAAGTCCTCGGTGCGGGCCACAAAGTCGCTCTCGCAGTTCACCTCCACCAGCACCCCCAGCTTGCCCCCGGCATGGATGTAGGGAAACACCGCGCCGTCGTTGGTGGTGCGCGAAGCCTTCTTCTGCGCCGAGGCCACGCCCCGCTTGCGCAGCACCACAAATGCTTCCTCGATATTCCCCTTGGTCTCCTGCAAGGCCTTGAGGCAATCGCCCATGGGCGCGCCGGACTTCTCGCGCAGCTCTTTCACCTGCTTGGCATCTATCTTTTCGCTCACTGTCATCCCTCGTTATATCCTTTCGAATCTCTCAACCAAAACCCCGCCGCACCGCAGGTGCCGGGTGCCCCATCCTTCGCGTTTTGTGCGAAGGGTGGGAATCCCGCGGGTGCCGGCATAAGAAAAGCGTGGCGCCTGAACCGGGCGGCCACGCTCGTCTCAGTATGCGCACTTGCGTGCGCAGAATCGACTAAACAGCGCCCTCGGCCGCTTCGGCCTCGTCCAGAGCCGCAACCGTGGCAGGCGCCTTGCGAATGCCCCCGCCCAGGGCCGCTTCCAGATCCAATACCTCGGCTTCGGCAGGTACGGCCTCTTCGGCCGCCGCTTCGGCTTCCACCGGCGCCGGCAGCTCCTCGGCAAAGGCCTTGTCGCCCACCAGGTTCACGCCCTCGGCTGCCGAGTCGGCGATCTTCGAGGTGAACAGGCGAATGGCGCGCAGCGCGTCGTCGTTGCCCGGAATCACGTAGTCCACCGCCGTGGGATCGCAGTTGGTATCCACCACCGCTACCACCGGAATGCCCAGCTTGCGGGCTTCCTTCACCGCAATCGCCTCGTTGTTCGAGTCCACGATGAACAGCGCGTCCGGCAGACGCTTCATGCTCTTGATGCCGGCCAGGTTCGCCTGCAGGTGCTTGCGCTCCCGCTCCAGCTTGATGACTTCCTTCTTGGTCAGCAGATCGTAGCGGCCGTCCGTGGCCATGTCGTCCAGTTCCTGAAGGCGCTTCACCGACTTCTGCACCGTCACCCAGTTGGTCAGCAAGCCCCCCAGCCAGCGCTGGTTGATGTAGGGCATGCCCGCCCGCGTGGCTTCCTCGGCCACCGCATCCTGTGCCTGCCGCTTGGTGCCGACGAATAAGATCGTCTTGCCTCCCGAGCACAGTTCGGTCACAAACTTCGACGCGTCCTTGAACAGCTTCAGCGTCTTCTGCAGGTCGATGATGTAGATCCCGTTGCGCTCCCCGAAGATGTATTCCTTCATCTTGGGATTCCAGCGCTTGGTCTGATGCCCGAAGTGAACTCCCGCTTCGAGCAGCTCCTTCATTGTGATCGTGGCCAAGTGGCCTCCTTCGTGGATTGCATCCGGGCTCGCACTACCGTTGCCCGGATTGAAACCCGCTTGCGCGGGGGATTTGAAAAAACAGCTTGTAGCTTTTAGCCTTCAGCTCTCAGCTTGTTCGAGCCGGGTCAGCCTCAAAGTGAAACCTGACAGCCGGTACAACCAGGCAAAAGCTAACAGCTAAGAGCTGAAAGCTGACAGCTTGCAAGCGCGCTAGCGCTTGCTGAACTGGAACCGCTTCCGTGCGCCCTTCTGCCCGTACTTCTTGCGTTCCTTCTGGCGCGCGTCGCGAGTCATCAGTCCTTCAGCCTTGAGCAGCTTGCGCAGCTCGGGATTGAACTCCACCAGGGCGCGGGCAATTCCCATCTTCACGGCATCGGCCTGCGCGGCAACTCCGCCGCTCTTCACCGTAGTCACCACGTCGAAGGAGCCGGACAGCTCAGCCAATACCAGCGTCCGCTTGGCCGCCACTCGCTGCTGCTCGGTCACAAAGTACTCTTCAAATGCCTTGCCGTTGACCTTCCACTCGCCCGTGCCGGGACGAAGAAAGACGCGCGCGATCGCTGACTTGCGCCGCCCCGTCCCGTAATACTGAACCAGATCTGCCATTCCCTCTCCTAGCTGTTAGCTATTAGCTCTTAGCTATTAGCCTATCCGTGCTTCGAATTCTCCCTGTGCCTTCGCCCTTCGCTCTCGCAAGAAAAAGCTAAAAGCTAATAGCTAAAAGCTGCTCTTAGGAAAGCTCCACCGGCATCTGCGCCTGGTGGGGATGCTTGTCGCCCCGATATACCTTCAGCTTGGTTGCCATCTGCCGTCCCATCTTGCTCTTGGGCAGCATGCCCTTGATGGCCTGCTCCAGAATCGCCTCCGGCTTGCGCGCCAAAAGCCGCGTAAACGACTCCTCCCGCAACCCGCCCGGAAAACCCGTATAGCGCCGATAGAGCTTGCTTCCCGCCTTCAGACCCGTCAGCCGCACCTTCTCCGCGTTGATCACGATCACGTGGTCCCCCACGTCGATGTACGGCACGTACTTCGGATTCAGCTTGCCGCTCAGAATATCGGCAGCCTTGGTCGCCAGCCGCCCCAGCGTCTTGCCGCTGGCGTCCATCACAAACCATTTGCGGTCAATATCCTTGCCGCTCGGTACAAAGGTGCTCATCTCACTCCTGCCTTCAACAAACCAGCGCAAAACACATCTGCCCAGGCTCAAAAGCGCACGGGCCTGAATTCTACCCACTGCCAAACAAATCTGTTCGGGTGAGGATTGCTGGGGTTGGCCCTCGAAGGGCTCTGGCTATGCTGAACTGAATCGATTGAACCGAATCGACGCCCAGCGGCCTGTGACCTGTTCCAGCGAACCCCCTCTTAGGGGCATCCGCCAGCCGGGTCCGGGTGCAGATTCATCACCCCATCGACCAAGACCTGTCGATGGGGGCCCCGTCCACACAGACCCCAGGCGCAACACCGCGCAAGGTCTTCAGAATACCCGAATCCGCCCCCAGAGTCAACGAAAAGCAGGGCCGGGTAGTGGGTCAAACGATTTCCACAGGAGAGTTTTTCCGCAAAACAATTGGATCGACGTAAGGGGGTACCTAGTGTTGTGTCTCTTAAATGTCTAGACTAATAAGGGACGATATGATAGATTGTAGGGCATGGAGCCCACCTTTCCCGAAATTGTGCTGAGCGAGCCGGATCGGAAGGCGTTGGAACGTACGGTTCGCATGAAGACCTCGGAACAACGGAATGTTTTGCGAGCCCGGATTGTGCTTATGTCGGCGGCCGGTGAGCCGGATTTGGCCGTGGCGCGGCAATTGGGGGTGAATCGTCACACGGTGCGCTTGTGGCGCCAACGTTTTCGCGAGCGGGGCCTGGCGGGGCTGGAGGACGCGCCGGGACGGGGACGCAAGCCGATTCTGGAGAGCAAGGTAAAAGAAGCCATCCTAACGGGGGCTGTGCAGCCGCCAGCCAACCGGACGCGCTGGAGTTGCCGGTCGATGGCCAGGGCGCAAAAGGTATCTCCGAGCACGGTACAGCGGATTTGGTCCAGCAACGACATCCAGCCGCACTTGACGCGGACATTCAAAATCTCCAACGATGCCAGGTTCGAGGAGAAATTCTGGGATGTTATCGGCCTGTACCTGAATCCTCCTGACAAGGCGCTGGTGTTGTGTTGCGACGAGAAGAGCCAATGCCAGGCTCTGGAGCGGACCCAGCCTGCACTGCCGCTGGGCATAGGCCATATCCGCACCGCCACCCACGACTACATTCGTCATGGGACAGTGACGCTGTTCGCCGCCCTAAACTATCTGGAAGGAAAGATAGTTTCCATGTTGGCCGGTCAGCACCGGCATCAAGAGTGGCTGCGCTTCTTGAAGAGGATCGACCGCCAGACCCCCAAGGGCCTGGATCTGCATCTGATCGTGGACAATTACGCCACCCACAAGCACCCGGAGGTGCGGGCATGGCTGGCCAAGCATCCGCGCTTCCATCTGCACTTCACACCCACGTCGGCCTCGTGGATGAATCTCGTGGAACGGTTCTTTCGCGACATTACCGAGGATGTGGTGCGCGAAGGCAGCTTCCGGCACGTGAAGGATCTATGCGATCAGATTCTGGCTTATCTGGCCGAACGCAACGCCAACCCGACACGCTACACCTGGAACGCCAAAGGCGAGGACATCCTGCGCAAAATCCAGCGAGCGAAACAGACACTGCCTGTATAGTCATTTCGGAGACGGTAGACTAGAACTTTGAAGGAGTTTCCCCGCTATGCCCGCTCAAAACCCTGCCGCCGCTGCCCAAACCGACAACATACACGCCTGGGAGGCAGGGGGAGCCGCTTCCGCCGAGGCTCTCTCAGCCTGGGTTAGCGCCCGCCTGGCAGCTCACGAGGCCACCCTGACCGCTCTTTTGGCCGTTGAGGGGACTCGTACCCCCGAAAACTCTCTCCGCCTTTTTGACGAGGCCATCGAGCAGCTCAGCCTGGCCGGCGCCCAGGCCGGCGTCCTCAACTCCGTCGCCGCCGACAGGGCTGTTCGCGACCAGGCCCAGCAGGAGGCCCAGCGCATCGCCATGGCCGGTAGCGCCCTGAGCCTCAACCGCCAGGTCTACGAAGCACTTGCGGCTATCGATCTGGACGGCGGGAGCCCGGCCGCGAGTCCGGCGACAAGGCACTTCGTACAGCGCACCCTTCTTAGCTACAGGTTGGCCGGCGTCGACAAGGACCAGGCCACTCGCGACCGGCTCCGGGCTTTGCATGAAAAAGCTACACGTCTGTCCCTTGAATTCAGCCGCAACATCCAGGAGGGCGGCAAGACCATCCAAGCCACTCCCGCCGAACTCGACGGCCTGCCCGCGGACTACGTTGCCCGCCACCCGGTCCAGAAAGATGGGCCAAACGAAGGCGATCTCGTCACCCTCACGACCGACCCGCCCGATATGCAGCCGGTGATGACCTTTGCCTCGAATCCGGCGCTGCGCGAACGCATGTTTCTGGCCTACAACACCCGCGCCTACCCGGCCAACCAGCAGATTCTGCTTGACTTGCTGAGCACGCGGCAGGAAATCGCCTCGGTTCTTGGCTTTCGCAGTTGGGCCGATCTGGCCACCGCCGACCAGATGATGGGCTCAGCCGCCAATGTCCGCACTTTTCTGGCCAAATTGAACCAGGCGAGTCTGGACGGTGGCCGCCGCGAGCACGAACTGATCCTCGATTTCGCCCGCCGCCGCGATCCAAATCTGACCGCTATCGACATCACCAGCCGCGGCTACTGGTACGAACAATTCCGCCGCTCCGCCTTCGATTTCGACTCGCAATCCGTCCGCCCATTCTTTCCCTACGCCCAGGTCGAGGCCGGAGTGCTGCAGACGGCGGCGCGGTTGTTCAAGGTTGACTTTCGGCCCTCGGCGGCGGCTGCCTGGCACCCGGCCGTCTCGGTTTTCGAAGTTTTTGACGCCGGTAAGCTGGTGGGACGCTTCTACCTCGACATGCACCCCCGCGACGGCAAAGACAAGTGGTTCTCCGCCGCTCCCATCGTCACCGGCGTACGCGGCCGCGCCCTGCCCGAGGCCGCCCTCATCTGCAATTTCCCGGGCGGCGAGGCCGGCGACCCGGGCCTGCTGCAATATTCCGACGTTGTCACTTTTTTCCACGAGTTCGGACACCTCATGCACGCTATCATTGGCGGCCACACCGAGTGGGCCGGGCTCTCAGGATTTGCGACGGAAGGCGATTTCATCGAGGTGCCTTCGCAGATGCTCGAAGAGTTCTTCCGCGACGAGAAACTCCTCCAGGCCTTCGCAAAGCACTACCAGACGGGCGAGGTCCTGCCGTCCGAAACCATCAGGAAAATGAAGCTGGCGGACGCGTTTGGCCGGGCCGACTGGATCCGCTCCCAGCTTTACTACACCACTCTCTCGCTCGACCTTCACGACCAGGACTCCACGGGGATCGACCTCGACGCCACCACCAAACGGCTTTATGAGGGCCTGCAACCCTGGACCTGGCTGGATGGCAACCGCATGTATGCAAGTTTCGGCCACCTTACCGGCTACTCGTCGAATTACTACACCTATGCATTTGACAAGGTCATCGCCCTGGACTTCTTCGCCCAGTTCGACCCCAATGATTTGTTAGGCTGCGAGGCCGGCGCCCGCTACCGCAAAGCCGTCCTCGAACAGGGCGGGTCAAAACCGGGACGGCAGATGGTGCGCGACTTCCTCGGCCGCGACGAGGAATTTTCGGCGTTTTCAAACTGGTTGAACGAAGAGTTTGAAGGTGAACTGCTGGTGGCCGCAAAATGAACGCCTCTGATTTTCGCCGCATCGCTCTCAGCCTTGAAGGCGCCGAAGAAAGCTCGCACATGGGCGCGCCCGATTTCCGGGTCGGGGGCAAAATCTTTGCCACGCTTGCTTCGGAAAGCAAGGGTTACGGCAACCTTATGCTGACCCCGGAGCAGCAGGCCGCCTTCATCGCAGATGCGCCCGATATATTTCTACCCGTCCACGGAGGCTGGGGCAGAGGCGGCGCAACCCACATCAGGCTGGCTGCGGCCAACGAGGACACGCTTGCCGGCGCATTGCACACTGCCTGGAAGCTGCGGGTTGAGAAGAATCAGAAGCCGTAGAAAAAGAGCCGTGCCTCGAAGGAAGCTGAATAAGACTGCAACTCCCGTCCGCAGGAGGCATCTTTTAGATGGCGCTGGCTGGGCGAAGAGTTCTTGAACAAGCACGGCGAGTTCGCAAGTTAGCGGTCGGCGGACCTTTTGGCAAGGGAGATCAAAATGAAGGTTGGAGTTCTTGGATCGGGAGATGTAGCTAAAGCGTTGGCCAGCGGCTTCCTCAAGCACAGCCACGAAGTGATGATGGGCACCAGGACGCCGGAGAAGCTTGCGGATTGGGCAAAGCAGAATCCCGCGGGTTCCACCGGCACGTTTGCCACCGCGGCTGGATTCGGCCAACTGCTCATCCTCGCAGTCAAAGGCTCGGCTGCCGGCGATGTCCTTCGCCTGGCCGGCGCACAGAGCCTCGCTGGAAAGACCGTCGTGGACACCAGTAACCCGATTGCCGATGCGCCGCCGGACCATGGCGTGCTGCGGTTCTTTACCAGCCACGATCAATCGCTCATGGAGCAGTTGCAACGCGAATTCCCCGGCGTCCACTTTGTCAAAGCATTCAACTCGGTTGGCGCTGCCTTCATGGTCGATCCGGAATTCAAAAGAGGCAAGCCCACCATGTTCATCTGCGGCAACGATGAAGCCGCAAAGAAATCGGTGAGCAAGATTCTGGACCAGTTCGGATGGGAGACGGCAGACATGGGCAGCGCCGAGGCAGCGCGCGCCATCGAGCCGCTGTGCATGCTCTGGTGCATCCCCGGCTTTCTGCGCAATGAGTGGACCCACGCCTTCAAGCTACTGAAGAAGTGATTCGCGCGAGAGCGGCGTGTACCGCTCGCCCGTGAGATATGCCCATCAGGTATCATGATTCCGCGATGGCGAACACAAACGAATTCAACGGCAAATGGGCGTTGGTCACAGGGGCCAGCTCAGGTATTGGTGCAGCCCTGGCGCGCGAACTCGCCGGCCACGGCGCCAAACTCATTCTCACCGCCCGCCGCGAGGGCCGTCTAGCGACCCTTGCTGCCGAATTTGCAGCGCGCGGAACCGAGGTCCGCATCGTCATAGCCGACCTCAACGACCCAGCCGCGCCGCAACAGATCTACGACGCTACAGAGGGCAAGGGTCTGTCCGTCGACATCCTGGTCAACAACGCCGGGCTCGGCCAGTTCGGCGCCTTCCACTTGAGCCCGATCGATCAGGAGCTCAGCCAGGTTCGCGTCAACTGCGAGGCCGTGGTGCGGCTCTCGCGCCTCTTCGTTCCGCGCATGGTGGAACGCCGCCGGGGCTGGGTGCTGATTCTCGCCTCTACCGCCAGCTTTCAGCCCCTCCCTTACCTCAACACCTACGCCGCCACCAAGGTCTTCGACCGCTTCTTCGCGCTTGGCCTGGCCGCCGAGGTCGCCCGCTTCGGCGTCAAGGTGACCGCGCTCTGCCCAGGAACCACCGAGAGCGAGTTTTCCGACGTAGCCCGCGCCGGCATCTTAAAGCGCCGCGGCATGCAGCCCGCGCCTGACGTGGCGCGCCAGGCCATCGCCGCCCTCGCCCGTGGCCGGCGCACCATCATCCCCAATTTTGGCGGCCGGTTTACAGCCTTCCTGGTCCGCTTCCTTCCTGTCGGGCTCATCACTTACTTCATTGAGAAAGTCGCGCGGCCTGAAACACATTCCGGATAAGGACCATTGCGCGGCCTGGCCGCAGGCGAAGAGAATGGCGGGCGAGTCGGCGACATTGTTACCGTACGAATGTCAGGCGTGCATTTCCTTGGGAACAAAAAGATCGACCGGGTTCCAAAGGCACAGCGCGAAAAGGAGATGCTGCTCGACACCGACTGGCTCTTCCACGGCGAAGGCCCCGTTGAACAGCAGGATGAGGAGCCGAGGAAGTAGCGGCATCACACAGCGCGTGCGGCCGTTGGGAATCCCAGGTCCCAAAGCCGGGACCCCGGAGCACCCAGCCCCATCTCACGCTCTTGGGTCTTATTGGTTTCTCGAGGGTGCAACCACGCTGAAGGAGCTGAAGAATCGCGCCACATCCTCGTCCCGGCGCGCGCCGACGGAGGGAAATGTCGCGGTGAGCATGTAAAGGCGTCTGCGGGCCAGGATCAGGCGTGAGTTCATTACACCCCCGCCCAGATTACGCGCCGAAAAGTCCCGCGCAGGAAACCCCTGCTGACTGACCTCGGACTCCGTGACCAGCGTGGTTTGTGTGCGCGCCATCGCGTCGTCCCGCGCCATGTCCAGGGTGCGATCCGGAACCTCGCTATTGACGCGCTCCACGGGTGGATTCTCTGCCCAGGCCACGGAAAAGCAGGTCTCGGAGTCAGGATAGGCGTAGATCATGTCGACCTGTTCCGAGCCCCCCTGCTCGTTATAGGCCGGGACCTGGATCTGCTTGATATCGGTGGGCATCTCGACTTTGAAGCCGTCCGGCGTGCGGTCTACCGACTGCCACGAAATCTGCGCAGGACGAGCCGCCGAGGAGGGCAGCCCGGAACTTGCGTTCTCTTCGCGGCTACCCGCCGGAGGGCCGACGATTCCCAGTTCTACCCGGTGCCGGTAGACATAGACGATGCCCAGGATCAGGATTACGACCAGGAGGATGTAATACCACCGTTTCACATCTTCAAGAGTGCCAATTCCGCCTCATCGTTGCAAGTCGATTATTGTCTTTTGCATACCTGAGGAGCCAGACAGGTAAAAAAAGCCTGCCCGCGCGGCAGGATATCCACCGTCGAATTTGTCCCCCCTAGGACATTTCCCTTGCAACCTTTTCCAATATGCCGCATCCTAGTAAGTAATTAGCAGAGGCTTCCCCGAACATGTCCCTTCCAAGAAAGGTACTCACTCCTTCTTGAAGGTCCGTCATGGACCTCTTCCCTCAATTTCCTCCCTGGATCCCCTCCTAAAAATGCCTCTCGAGCGGGCCTGCTGGAAAGCAGGCCCATACGCTCGCTCCAAAGCGCGTGGCCCCCCTGCCCATCGGAATCGGGTTGCAGATAGAATCGAACTCAGATGCGGCCTCCAACCAGCTCCAAATCCTCTCCTGACCCGGGCGCCCAGGCCATCGACGCGCTTTTTCGCGAGGCGGGCCTGGTACGCAGCGGGCGCGGTAAGTCCGGGGCCGGCGCCCGCCCCAGTAACGCCCGGCTCTATCGCGCTGCCAGTGAGGAGTTGTCGCATCGAGCGCCGCCTCCACGCACCGCGGTAAATGGGGTTAAGTGGCTCCCGGTTCCCGGATGGGAGAGAGTCCCCTGGCTCTGGCATGGCTTCAGCACCCGGCAGGGCGGCGTGAGCCGGGCTTATTGTATTGACGATGCGCCGGGCGAGCTGAACCTGGGCTTTACCGCCGACGACAGCAGGAAAGCCGTTGCCCGCAACCGCAGCCTTCTGGCCGAAGCGGTTACCGGGGACCCCGCCACGCCGCTGATCGTCATTCGCCAGACTCACTCGAGCGTGGTTCACCGCGCCACAGCGGTCGACGCCAAACGCGAACGCCTGTGGAAAGCCGGGGTCCCCAGCGACAAGTCTTCGTCGCTGGTGTGCAAGGCCGATGGCCTCGTCACCAGTGAGCCCGGCCTGCTGCTCGCCGTCCAGACCGCCGACTGCATTCCGGTGTTGGTGGCCGACCGCAAGCGCCGGGTAGTGGCTGCCTTCCATGCCGGCTGGCGGGGAACCATCAAGCGGATCGTCGAATCCGGCGTGGGCCGCATGAGGCTCGAATTCGGCTCCCGGCCGGAGGATTTGATGGCCGCCATCGGCCCCGGCATCGGCGCCTGCTGCTACGCCGTTGGCGAAGAGGTGCTTTCCGAATTCGAGTCCCAGTTTCAATACGCGCGCGAGCTGTTTCGCGAGGTCTACTCGACTGACCCAGTGCGCAACAAATACCCCATGCTCTTCCTCACCCAGCGTGCTCCCGGCCATTCCCCCATCGGCCCCAGCCTGCACCTGGACCTGGTGGAGGCCAACCGCCGCCAGTTGCTCGCGGCAGGACTGAAACCCCGCTCCATCCAGGCGGTGGGCGGATGCACATGCTGCCAGCCTGAGTTGTTCTTTTCCCACCGCGCCTCGCGCGGACACGCCGGACGCATGATGGCGGTGATCGGGATAAAGCCTCATTGAGTTTGGGCGGCTATCTTGCGGGCTGTACGAAGCGCAAAAAAACGCCGCCCCGCCTCAGGGATGCTGAGGTAGGGACGGCCGCTAAAGTTATTCTCCGTTTACTGAGGCGCCTCAAGAGGCGCTGGCAACCTCGCCCGGGTTCACCAGGTCGCGAAGCTCCTTGGAGGGCTTGAAGTAGGGCACTCGCTTGGCAGGAACATCCACGCGTTCGCCGGTCTTTGGATTGCGGCCAATGCGGGGATTGCGCTGGCGGATGCGAAACGACCCAAAGCCGCGAATCTCAATCTTGTCTCCGCTCTGCAGGGCTCCAATCACGGAACCGAAGATGGTCTCAACGATGACTTCGCCATCGCGGCGCGTCAGGTCACCCAAGCCGGTCACCTTTTCCACCAGGTCTGCCTTTGTCATGTGCGCTAGGCCTCCGCTCTCAGCATAACCGGATTTTCTACGGGAAAGCGTGGAAAAAGCAAGCCTCTTTTTAGAATTTAGCCTTTGCGCATCAGCAAGTTGGCCTGCAAGCGCCTTGGCAGTCGATTGTTCGGTCCTGGGCGGTCCTTTGGAGTATCATGTCCTGAGCCCCCGGGTAAACAGGTCCGGCCGAAACCGGTCTCGAGCCTGCCGGCGGCTTTTGGTGTTATGCAATATCCGAACTACAGCATCGTAATTCCTGCCTTCAACGAGGCCGGCCGCATTCCCGCCACTCTGCGCTCGGTGGTGGACTGCATCCGGCATTGCGGCTGGTCCGCGGAGGTTGTCGTGGTCGACGACGGCTCTACGGACGCGACCGTACAGGTGGTGCGCGCCTTTGCCGCCAACGCCCCTGAAGTCCGGCTGATTCAGAATCCCGGCAACCGCGGCAAGGGTTACAGCGTCCGCAATGGCATGCTCCAGGCTCTGGGAGAAGTGGTCATGTTCACCGACGCCGACCTCTCGGCGCCCATGGAGGAAGCCGAAAGGCTCTTCGCCGCCATTGCCCAGGGCGCTGACATCGCCATCGGATCCCGTTGGCTGGACCGCGGCCGACAGACCCATCGCCAGCCCTTCTACCGCCAGTTTTTCGGGCGCTGCTTCAACGCCGTCACGCGGTTAGTGATGGGATTGCATTTTGCCGATACCCAGTGCGGATTCAAGGCCTTCACCCGTGCCGCCGCGCAAACCGTCTTCCAGTTACAGACGATTGAGCGTTGGGGCTTCGATCCCGAAATCCTCTTCATCGCCCTCAAGCGCGGCTACCGCATTGAGGAGGTTCCGGTTAGCTGGGCTCACGACGAGCGTACCCGCATGAGCTACCTCAAGGACGGCATTAAGATGCTTGAGGAGATCGCCATCGTTCGCTGGAACGCCCTGCTCGGACGCTACGGCAAGCAGGTGGAACACATTCACCGCGCCGGAGTGGTCAAGTAGCCCGGCCGCGCGCGCCGCATTCCCGACTTTCCACGCGTTCCGCCGGCCCCATCCCTGAGACTTATTCGTATTCCCCTTCGTCCCTCATCACAGGCGCCGGATTCTCAATTCCGCGCCGGGATCATTTTTCGATCAAGGGGAGATTGTTGCATGCTCAAGAAAATCGGACTCGCGGTACTATTTCTCGCGCTCGGCTCCGTCAGCGCACTGGCCGCCGACTTCAACGGCAAGTGGAGCGCCGATGTAACAACGCCGAGAGGCACACAAACCATCACCTTCGACTTCCACGTCGATGGCGCAACCCTGACCGGCAAGGTCACCACGCCGCGCGGAGAAATGGATATCACGAACGGCAAGGTGGATGGGGACAACATCTCCTTTGATCAGGTGATGAACTTCAACGGCAATTCGATGACGATGACCTACACCGGCAAAGCCGACGGGGATACGATCAAGTTCACCCGCCAGGCCGGCGATCGTCCGGCGGTAGAGTTCGTCGCCAAGAGGGGGGCAGCAGCTACTCCACCTCCGGCGCCGCCGCAGTAGTTGAATTTCCGCAAGAACTCGAACGAGCCGGGTGCCCCAGGCCTCGCTTTTGAGGCCTGGGAGACCTCGCAGGAATGCGTTTACGCCGTAGCGGTTCTAGCCACGTCCTGCAGACCGCGCGCCTCAATCTCGAACTCGCGCATCTTGTACTTCTGGATCTTCCCCGACAGCGTGGCTGGAAAAGCATCCACAAACCGGATGTGGTCGGGAATCTTGTAGTAAGCGATCTGCCCCTGGCAGAAGCCGCGAATTTCCTCTTCGGTGGCGCTCACGCCGGGCCGCAGACGGACCCAGGCTGCAACGATCTCGCCCAGCCGGGCGTTGGGGATGCCGACGACCTGCGCCTCATCCACCTTGGGATGCGTATACAGGAACTCTTCCACCTCGCGCGGATAGATGTTTTCGCCGCCGCGAATGATCACGTCGCGCGAGCGGCCGGTCAGGTGGATACATTCGTCTTCGCGCATGATGCCGAGGTCGCCGGTGTGCAGCCAGCCGTCTTCCTTGATGACCTGCGCCGTCCCCTCGGGATCGCCGTCGTAGCCCTTCATCAACGCATAGCCGCGCACGCACACCTCGCCCTGCTGGCCACACGGAAGCGTCTCGCCGGTCGCCGTCGAGACAATCCGAATCTCTGTCTGCGGCATGGCGCGGCCCACCGTCTTCACGCGTATCTCGATCGAGTCCGTCGGCGTCGCTCATGGTCACCACCGGCGAAGTCTCCGTCTGCCCGTAGGCGATGACCAGTTCACCGCAGTGCATCTCCTCGAGCACCCGCTTCATCAGCTCCACCGGGCACGGCGCGCCGCTCATCATGCCGGTGCGCAGGCTGGTCAGGTCGTAGCTGGCAAAGTCGGGCAGCGCCATCTCCGCCACGTACATGGCCGGAACGCCGTAGACACTGGTCGCCCGCTCGTCGTGGACCGCCTTGAGCGTCGCCCGCGGATCGAAGGTCCAGTTGGGCAGCACGATGGCCGCGCCCGAATTCACCGCGCTCATGGTCCCGATCACGCATCCGTAGCAGTGGAACAGCGGCACCGGAACAACAATCTTGTCCTGCTCGGTGTAGTGGAATCCCTGGGCCAGAAACTGCCCGTTGTTCACCACGTTGTGGTGGGTCAGCATCACGCCCTTGGGCAGGCCCGGTGGTTCCGCTGGTGTACTGGATGTTGGCCACGTCGTCCACGGCCACGTGCTCGGGCAGCCGGCCCTCGGCGTCGAGCAGCGCCGTCCACTCCGGCGAGTCGAAATAGATCGTGTGCTCCAGCGCCAGCTCGAGCCCGTGCCGCGCGCGGCCCAGAATCTCCTCGTAATCCGCGTGCTTGTCCTTGTGCCACAGGAACAGCGCCTTCATCCGCGAGCGGGTCAGCGTGAACTGCAACTCGTGCGAGCGGTAGGCCGGGTTCACGTTGACCAGCGCCGCGCCGGCCCGCGCGCAGCCCATGTGCATCATGATCCACTCGATGCAGTTGGTGGACCACAGGCCCACGCGGTCGCCGCGCCGGATGCCCAGCGCCCAAAGCCCGCGCGCCACGCGGTCGGCCTCCGCGCTCAACTCGGCCCAGGTCAGCCGCTTCGACTGGTGGCAGCTGGCCACGGCCAGCCGCTCGCCGAAGCGGTCCGCGGTGCGGTGCAGCAAGTCTCCGATCGTCAGCTCCAGCAGCGGCCGGTCAGGTCCCCGCGCATAGCTCGTGGTGCAAAGATTCTCATCAACAGGCATGATTTTGACTTTTTCTTGAATCAACGAACGGCAGTTTACGCCTCCCAGCCGGGCTCAAAATGTGATCCAGCACACTTATCAGGGGCTTCACGAGCGGTCGAATGGGGCAGCTGAGCAGACCCCGGCAAGAGAGCGGATTTTGAGCGATAAGCCCGAAAAACGTCCCTCAGGGGTTAAAACCCCCACCTTCCACCCTACAGACGAAGACCTGTAACCCCCTGCAGCGAACGCAGACCCCAACGAGCCGCCCGACCCAGAGGGTACCCCGTCGCCCACCGCACGTCCCCCCTGCATATTGCGCAGACCCCGAGTCCGTGGGAACCCCGGTCTCCCTACGGATCAAGGTTCTTTCCGCAGCCTGTAAAGCCCGTACCCCACAACCGATTGAGTTTTTACGCTGCCGGCAGGTTCCACTCACGCTTGCAGCTCCGCGTCCCGCGCAGCTCCGGCTTCCATGCCGGCAAGAATCGCCTTCATCTGTTCGAACTCCGGCCGGCCTTCGAGCGGCTTCAGGCGCGGATCCGCCAGCATCTGGAAGAACCAGGGGCAGCGGCTTTCCTCCGAGGTGCGCAGGTCAGCGAGCGCCGCATCGGGTTCACCCAGAGCCACATAGACAGCTGGAATGAACGCTTTCAGAAGAAAGCGCTCCCTGCTCAGCCATTGCAACCGCTCCAGGATGGTGCGCGCCTCGTCGCCACGCCCCGCACAGGCCAGCGCATAGGCATGCACGGCAGTGGCCAGATCGAAGTAGGGCTGCCGCTGAGCCAGTTCCTTGGCAAGCTCGGTTGCCCGCCCCGGCTCCCCGTTGAAGGCCAGAATTACCGCTCCGTAGAGGTTGGCGTCTTCATGTTCGGGAAACTGCACGGAGTAGCGTCTGTCGGCACTTTCCTGGATCGCATACTTCTCGACGGCGTTGCCCGCGCCAGGTGCAGCGCCCAGGCCAGGCGCGCTTGCAGCCAGGGCGAATAGGGATCCAGGAGAATGGCCGCGCGGAGCAAGTCGATGGCCTCGCCAAAACGATGCCGACTCAGTACGAACATGGAGCGCACGCGCGTGATCCACGGGTCGTGGGGCAGGTGGGCCGAGAGCGAGAAAGCCCAGAGCGCCGCCGTCAAATTGCGGTCCACATGGAACCTCACCCACCCCAGCGCGGGCAGAATCGCCTCGGCCCGAGAGAGATCTGGGATGGACTCAGCGGTGCGTCGCACGATGTCCGCTGCAACGGCAGGAGACATGAAGCCGTAGAGGCTCTGCGTTACGCTCAGATTCGCCAGGTCCACGCGCGCCCCGATCAGCGATGGATCAAGCTCGGTGGCCCGCAACAAATGCTGTAGCCCATCCTGCATCCGATGGCGCTCGAAAGTCTGCCATTCATGGCGCGCGCGCTGGAATATCTCGTAGGCTTCCCGTTGCTCGATGCCGCTTTCCTGCTCGGGCTCGGCGGCTGCAGAAATCGACAGGCCGTCCCTGGTCAACCCCGCGACGAACTCCTGACCCGGCCCCGGGAAGCAGATACCGCTTCCCGGGAGCCCCCGCTGAGCGTGGGGATACCGGCAGACCACCCCACGGACGAAGACCGGTCCGCGGAGACTTCCGGTACCCAGCCGGAAGGTCAGGTGGTCAACCAGCTCTGTTTCCAATCCCGCGAGCCTGGCTTCGCTTCACCAGCAGATCTTCCACCCAGATCTGGATTCCGTCTTCCACCCGGATCATCTCGGCCCGTAGCCGGTAGTGCATGGGCAAGGCGCGCAGGGCTCCGGCCAGAACCAGGTCGGCGTTGAGTGCTTCACCGATCTCAAGCGCAGTCAATCCGCGGCGTACCAGCGTGAAAACTGAATCCTGGGCGAGCACTGATACGACTGCGGGCCGCGCGCCGCTGAGCCGTGCCATGGTCTCTTCGGCAAGACCAAACCAAGATGGTCAGGGACGTCGTACCCGGTGGCGAAGGGCAAAATCGCCAGCCGCGGCAGCGCCCCGCCCGGCCCCGCGCCGCGGGACCGCACCTCGGCTGTAAAGCGGTATCCGCGCTTGTATATAGTCTGAATACATTCTTCCGGTTCGAGCAGCGCCCGCAGCGACGACACGCACTTGGGAACACTGTCGGCGGTCACATGCACATCGCCCCACAGAGCCTGCCGCAGTTGCAGGGGCGTTACGATCCGTGGCGGCATGAGCCAGCAGCAGGCGCAACGCCGCCAACTCTTTCGGGGGCAGGTGAACCGGCGTCTCCCCGCGCAACAACGTACCGTCAGCTTCCAGGCAGAAGCCTGCGAACCAGAGTCCTGGTTTTTCAGAGCCCGGTGTTGCTGACATACGCCGATGCATCCGACCCAACGCAGTTCTTCGGACTCCTGGTCAACCAGTTCGCCGATGTTACGCCATTCGTCCAAGGCGAATGGCAACCGCCTGTAGGTGCGCCGAACCCTGTCTGGCGGGGTATCCGGGAAAAGAAATCATGCAGCACGCTCTTTGAACTTCTAGGTTTCAATGAGCATAGTTTTTGTAACTTGATTATCCACTCGTAAGGTGGCGAAGGAGGGAAGTACTTTGCATTTTCTTCAGCATTAGGTAATAGAAAGTGGTTACTTAGTACCATACTAGTAAATAAAAGACGCTAAGCGTATCTCAAACAAAATTTGCGGCTTGAGGCCGTGCCTGATCGAAAGCAACTCCAAAGCCTACGTCTCCAGTGCTGTCGCACAATCCCACCGTGAGCTTAACATTGCCTTCAAATCGTTGACTGCCCGATGAGAAGACCGAGTCAAGATCTCGATTTGATTGCATAGCTCAAGCAAGAGGCGCCCGAGTGGATCGCTGCGCAACGAGATCTCACTCACCAGGCGGACGCACGAGGCTGCGTTAGACGAAGATGCGGAAAAACTTCAGGAATAATTCAGGAGCCCGAGCCGGGCGTTCTGCCAGAATCGCTAAAAACGAGTAACCGGATCGGAAGAGGTAACCGGAACCGAAGGGAGTCTGCATGCCCAAGCCTGTTTCCTACGCGCAGTGGTCACTGGAACCCTATTGCATCGGCCTCAAGTTGCGTTCGCTGCGCACCCAGAAGCGCCTCACGCTTTCCCGGCTAGCCGCCGAGACCGGCCTGTCAACCGCTCTTTTATCAAAGTTGGAGACCGACCGCATGATTCCCACACTACCCACCCTGGCCACCATCAGCCGCATCTACGGCGTTGGCATGAGTCACTTCTTCGCAGAGCCCGCGCGCCACACGCTCTCCATCACGCGCAAGGCCCACTTCGAGAGCAGTGGCCGCGGACCGGAGCCGTTCAAGGTTACGCCCTTGAACGCGACCGGAGAGAATCCGCGCCTGGTGGCGAAGGTGATCGAGTTTTCCCCGGCGCAGCCGCTTGTGCCGCGGACTGCTTTCGCGAGACCAGCGGCGTGGTTTATGTGCTCGAAGGCCGCCTGCATTTGGACGCCGGCGGCATGCAGGAGGTGCTCGAGGCCGGTGATTGCGCCTGCATGGAAAGTGAGATGGCCCTGGCCTGGAGCGCGGCTGATAAGAACCGCTGCCGCATTCTGGCCGTCTTTCCCGGCAACCCGCGCGCCGAGAGCTGAGCAGGCCTAGAGCTTGTTATTAACTATGGGGTGGGCAGCGTTGCGAGCGGAAATCCGGCCATACGAAGCCGAGCCCGAAGGCTGTGGCGGGTCCACCGTCGAGGGCGAGAATGAAGTATGGCCGGATTTAGGCCGCAACCCGAAGGGCCGGGGCCAATTTCCCTCATTTCTTCGTCAATCGTCGCTAGCAGACACCCGGTATGCGTCACTCCTCTTTCCTCGAACTGAGAAAAACTGGCTCCCGGCGCTGCCCACCCCATAGTTAATAACAAGCTCTAGTTGCCGGTCCTCGCGATCAACTGGAACGAGTCAAGGAACTGCGTCGTACCGGCATAGGGTTTACCCAGCGGCGCAACCACCAGCGTCTGGTAGAGCGTGGTGCCCACCATGTAGATGCGGACGGTAAAGTGCGCTGCATCGCTTACTGCTTCAAACTCCACGCCGGGGTAGACACCGAGCGTAATCTTCTTCTCGCTTACCAGATGTGAATTGGAGTTTTGCAGAGCCCCGTTCTTCGCCCCTTGCAGCAGAACCTGGGGGTCCTTGCCGGTAACCTGCGAGCCGTAATCGCACACCCCGACGAACATCGCCACGTCCCCGTCCTGCGCGATATACGAACGCAACTCAAACGTGCCGGCGTCGGTCGGAATATTCCTCTTCTGTATCTCCGGCGCAGATGGGTAGGAGGCCTGAAACCCGTCGGCGGGATAACTGTACGATTTCCACTCCGTCGTCTGTGCGCCGGCCGCTGCGGCAAAACATAGAAAAGCCGCGCACAAGGTAATGCGGCATTGCATGATGCTGGGCATCCGGTCCGTCATCGCCGTCCCCTTCCAGCCAAGAGAGTCGCACCATTCTTCGATCCGGGGCCTGGACCTCATCTCTCCGCAGAGGACTCCTGAGAAGAGCGGCCCGGGGAACGGTGCGGAAACTCCGGCTGCAACCGCCAAAGACCTTCAGAGCACCCGATTATAGCTCTTCATGCGCTTTTTTCTGGTTACGGAAGATCAAATCTCGCCCCCTGGCGACCGGCGCTACCCGGGGCGCGATCGCCCGCACCCGATTTTGCCCCCTTGCCGCGCCAGTCTGTAGGATGGTTTGGAACTGGAAAGGCCGGAAACCATGCGACCCAATTCCAAACTGATCAAGGCAACGCTGACAGGCGCCTTGGGCGGCCTTATCTTCGGATTCGATACCGTAGTCATCTCCGGAATCATCGACTCGGTGGTGCGCCTTTATAGCCTGAACGTTTACTACAAGGGCCTGACGGTCGCGGTCTCCCCGGTGGGCACGATTCTGGGCTGTTTCGCGGCTGGAGTAGTTGGGCAAAGGCTGGGCTCGCGCAACGCGTTGCGCTATGCCGCCGCGCTTTACTGCTTTGCCGCACTGGCCGCCGCATTCTCCGTCGGATGGCCCATGTTGCTGACGGCCAGGTTTCTCGGCGGGCTCGCTATCGGCGCAGCCTCCGTGCTGGGCCCCGTCTACATCGCGGAGCTTGCTCCGGCCCAGTGGCGGGGACGGCTGGTCGGCGCCTTCCAGATCAACGTGGTCTCCGGCATCCTGATCGGCTACACCTCAAACTACCTGGTCCGCCTTGCCCACCTGGGTGCGATAGAGTGGCGCGTCATGGTTGGGGTCGGCGCGATCCCGGCCTTGCTCTTTCTTCTATTCCTGCTGGGCATTCCGGTTTCTCCGCGCTGGTCGGCCTCCCACAACCGGATCGCCGACGCCCTCGCGGTGTTGGGACAGATGGGCGCTCCGGATCCCAAGGCCGAGCTGGCCGAAATCCAGTCCGCGCTCCAGGCCGAGCACGCTACAATCCACGAGCCGGTCTTCCGCTGGAAGTATCGTTACCCCTTGTTTCTGGCCATCACCATCGGCGCATTCAACCAGTTGACCGGCATCAACGCCATCCTCAGTTACATGCACAGCATCTTTGCCGCCGCCGGCTTCAGCCAGCTTTCCAGCGACCTGCAATCCATTGTCATTGGCGCCACCAATCTAACCTTCACTCTGGTAGGCATGTCCCTCATCGATCGCTTCGGCCGCAAAAGCCTGCTCATACTCGGCGCCATCGGCACCTCCGCCTGCCTGTCGGGCGTGGCCTGGATCTTCAATACCAACAGCCATCAGTCGGCCCTGCTTGGCCTGCTGGTCGTCTACATCGCCTTCTTCGCCCTCTCTCAGGGACTGGTAGTCTTTATTTACATCGGCGAAGTCTTTCCCAATTCGGTTCGCTCCAAGGGTCAGGGTGTGGGTAACGCCAGCCTCTCCGCCCTTAACACCACCATCCTTTTCGCCTTTCCGGTCCTGGCGCACCAATTCAGTCAGGGCACGCCGTTCGTCTTCTTCGCCTCCGCCACGGTGCTGCAACTGGTGGTGGTAGCTCTGTTCTATCCGGAAACCAAAGGCCAGACCCTGGAGGAGCTGCAGCGAAAACTGGTTCGGGCGTAAAAAAACCGGCAACATGTCCGCGATCAGACGCCCCTGCACAGTCTGTTCAAACGTGACCGATATCACGAGCACTGGCTCCCGTTCGGGACAAAATAATAGGAGACGGGTGTGCCTTTCCGGGCGCACCCCGCGGAACCACCCCACGCGTGAGGCCGGTCGATGGAGCAAACTTTGGAGCAGACTCCGGTTCCACCAGTGGAACAGGGAAGGGAAGAATCGCAGACTGGCGCAGCGGACGAAATCTCGCCGCTGGCAGCCGCCATCTCCCCCGAGGCCCACGCCCTGCGCATGGAGATCATTGCCGTCGGCCGCAAGCTGTGGGAACGCCAATATGTCGACGGCAACGGCGGCAACATCAGCGTGCGGCTCGGGGAGCGCTTTCTGCTCTGCACGCCGACCATGATGAGCAAGCGCGACATGGAGCCGGCCGACATCTGCCTCTCCGATCTTGAAGGCAATATCCTGGCCGGCGATCGCCTGCGCACCAGCGAATTGCTGCTGCATCTTGAGATTTATCGGACCAACCCCAGCGCGCGCGCCGTCGTCCATTGCCATCCTCCCCACGCGACGGCATTCGCGATGACCGGCTCCGCGCCTCCCATCGGCCTTATCTCCGAGTACGAAACTTCGATTGGTCCCGCGGCCGTTGCGCCATATGAAACCCCGGGGACGCAGGCATTTGCCGAGACCGTGCGCCCATTCGTCCGCGACCACAACACTATCCTGCTTTCGAACCACGGCATCGTCTGCTGGGCCGACACGGTGAGCCACGCCGAATGGTTTGTTGAGACTTTTGAGACCTACTGTAAGACCTTTCTCATCGCGAAGCAGATCGGCAAGCCTCTTGCGTTTCTGCCCGGCAACAAGATTGAGGAGCTGCTGGAGATCAAGCGCCGCCTGGGTCTGCCGGATGCGCGCATGGGCGGAGTTCGCGAGCCTGGGCGTTGAAGTCAAAAGCGATGAGGGCGAGCGAAAAGCGAAGCTGTGCTACACTGTAGTTGCGCTCAGTGATTTGGCCGTGAGCGGTATTCTGCCTTTGATATGGCAGCCTGCCTTGCACAGATTTCCCCAAGCACCTACAGCGTAGCCACTTGAGTCTCCCAGCCCGGCGACTCTGCTCTTGGATCATGTGTTGGTCCGGCAGGCCTTGAAGCGTTCTGGATTTGAACAGGCGCGCTCGAAGCCGGGAGAATCAGGGATAGTGGTGCCAGACCGGCAGTGAGCCGCCTGGCGTACAAGTAGCGTGTGGCAGCTCCGGGCCAGGGCATTCTCCCCTTTTGAATGCCAGCTGGTCAGTCTTTTAGAACGACTTTCGGTTCTCCCTTACGCATATCGATAAGCAGGCCTGCGCCTTTTAAGGATGCGCGCCTCCAGGCCCGGTTCCGTGTGCAGGCTCCAGGAAAAGGAGCTCATGGAACAGAAGAAAGAATATTTTGACGACTCAGTTTTCGCAGTTCAATTTGTCCGCGGCCCTCATGGCGCGGCTCAACGCCAACAAATTTGAAATCCCAACCCCGGTTCAGGCCGGCTGCATTCCTCCGGCTCTTGAAGGCCGCGACGTGCTGGCCACGGCGCAGACCGGAACCGGCAAGACGCTCGGATTCCTGATCCCCATCGTGGAGATGCTGCAAACGTCGGCAGCGCGCGGCCCGGCGGCGCACGCTCTCATCCTGCTGCCCACGCGCGAGCTGGCCATGCAGGTAGAGCAGGCATTCCTCGCCATCCGCTCCAGCTCCGAGCAGACCGTAGCCCTGGTGGTTGGCGGCCTGGCCGAGCGGTCGCAGCTTGACGCTATTCGCCGCGGCGCCAAGCTGATCGTCGCCACCCCCGGGCGGCTTGAGGACTACATCAAGCGCAAGCTCGTACGGCTCGATCAGGTAAAGATCCTGGTGCTCGACGAAGTGGACCGCATGCTCGATATGGGCTTCCAGCCAGCCATTGCGCGCATTGGGGCCATGCTGCCGAGCGTTCGCCAGACTCTCTGCTACTCGGCCACGCTCGAGGGCGCGGTGAAGGAAGTGGCGCGCAAGTATCTCAACAATCCCGTACGCATCGAGATCGGCTCGGTGCTCAAGCCCGCGGAGAATGTGGAGCTGCGCACTTTTGAAGTCGCGCCCGACAAGAAACAGGAATTGCTCGAGCACCTGCTCGGCGCGGAGAAGGGCAGCTTCCTGGTCTTCGTGCGCACCAAGCACGGGGCCGAGCGCGTAGCGCGCCGCCTGACCCGCTCCGGCTGGTCAGCCACGCAGATTCACGGCGACCGCTCGCAATCGCAGCGCAATGCCGCCCTGCGCAGCTTCACCGAGGGTCATCACCGCATCCTGGTCGCCACCGACGTTGCCGCCCGCGGCATCGATGTAGCCAATGTGGCGCATGTGATCAACTTCGACCTGCCCAAAGTGCCCGAAGACTTCGTGCACCGCGTAGGCCGCACCGGGCGCGCTTCGGCTCACGGCGTAGCGTCGACTTTTGCCGGTCCCGCCGAGCGCGGCGAGCTGCGCAAAATCGAGAGGACGCTGTCAATTCAGATGAAGCGGTTTCGGGTCAGCTCGGTGAACCAGAACGCGGCGTGAAGCAGCTTCTAGCTCTTGGCCACTTACATACAGATTGCCCCAGGTTCGGCGAGAAGAACTCGGCGAATCTGGGGCATTCGTTTTTGTTGGGGCGCCTGGCCCCGATCTATACGTTGAGGTATGGAATCCAGACCTGCATTGCGGCGGGGCCGCGGTTTGCCCAGGCATAGTACGGAATCAGCTTCAAGGTGGTTGGAGTTTGCTTTGCCTCGACGGTTTCTGACGCCGGGTAGTAGAGTCCCGGGCTGGAGGACGTCCGGCTGACTGATCCGGGATGTTCGAGGGTCATCACTCCATCCAAAAGATCCGGATCAAAGCGAGCAATTGTCTTATCGTTCAGATGTGCCGCATAACCGTCCAGGTTCGCGCCGCGCCCATGGTCGACTTGGTCCGGTTGGTCGAATTGCTCCATGCAGAAGACGATGGGGCCGCGCTGAAGCGCAACCCGGCCCCGATCTTCAGTGACGGCGGGGTTCGCCTTGAGCAGGTGGGTCGTCATGTCGAAGTCCATCTCAACCAGGTCATCCGCCGACCATTTGCGCCGGACCGCCAGATACTCGCCGGGCCGCGCGCCGCTGACTGGGGTTCCATTTACCTTTACGCCGTTCTTCGCCGACCACCCAGGGATGCGCAGGTACACGGTAAACTCTGCCGGCGTTGCGGGGCTGACGGTGATTTTGACCCCGCCGTTCCACGGATAGTTCGTCACTTGTTGAATCTTCAGCCCGTTTCCATCGTGGAGGCGCCAATTCATCACGGAGTTGTCGTAGAGATGGACGTATACACCGTCGTCGCTGGTCGAGTAAAAGTACCCGGGCAGCGATGCAAAGGTACGCTCCAGGTTTGGAGGGCAGCAGGTGGTGTCATACCACGGATTGCGGATGAGGCCTTCGGGCGCGTGCCGGTCGCTGGAGTTGCCTGAAGGATCGAATGCCAGCGGATTGCGGTAGCAGTACGTGGTGCCGTCAAGCGACATGCCGGAGTTGATGCCGTTGTACAGCGCGCGTTCCATGACGTCGGTGAACCGCGCCTCTCCGGAGGCCGCAAGCATGCGCCAGTTCCACATCATGTTGCCGATGGCGGCGCAGCTTTCGCCGTAAGCGCGCGCATTCGGCAACTCATAGGCGTCGCCAAACGCTTCGCCGGTCTCGCGCGCTCCCACGCCACCGGTGACATAAAGCTGATGCTTTGTCAGATCGTCCCAGAGTGCGTTCAGCGTCTTCCAGTAGGATTGGTCGCCGGTTTCCAGGTAATAGTCCGTGGCGCCGCAGCAGGCATACATGGCGCGAACCGCGTGCCCTTCAAGCTTGGTGCGCGAGGTAAAGGGAATGCCGCAAAACATGTAGGTTATCTGTTGCGGCCGTAAAGGAATCCTCTCGTCTCCATGGAGAATGTAGCCTGCAAGGTTCAGATACTCGCGCTTGCCGGTGGCGCGATGCAGTTCGATCAGCGCCATTTCGATCTCCGGATGACCGGCGACGATCGCTTTCTGGTTCATTCCCGGCCCATAGTGGGGAAGCAAAAACTCATCGACGAAGCGGATGCCGGCGTCGAGCAGGGTGCGGTCGCCGGTGGCCCGATAGAATGCGATCGCACCTTGCAGCATGTGGCCGATGCAATATAGCTCGTGGCCGGTCTCCTGGGTTTCGTACTGCATGCGCAGAGGCCTTCTGTCGTCCACGTAGTAAGTGTTCAGATAACCACCCGGCTCCTGAATCGCGACGACATTGCGAATCATGGCGGCGGTAGTCTCGCGCAGCGGCGGCTGATCGCCTGACTGCAGCGCGAAGCCGACGGCCTCGGTCCACTTATAGATATCCGAGTCTGAGTAGACGGGTCCCTTCTGTGGCGCGGAGGATTTCCCCGTCAGCCGAAGGAAGTTATCCATGCGCCCATGGGCCAGCAACTGATCGCGCATGGTGGGGATGCTGGAGTTCAGATTCGTCTTTCGCCGCTGCGACCAGAAACCGTTCTGAATCGTGACAGCTTTGACGGGTACGGTCTTCAGTTTGGCGAAAGGGGAGCTGGAGAGGTCGATGACGCCGGCATCTTTCCATGTTTCGTTTTGCGAGGTCTCATTCTGCGATGCGGGAGGCATTGGCGTACCCGAAAGCAGCGAGAACAGCCCCGCGGTTCCTTGCTGCGTGCGCGCGATCGCGGGGGGAATCATCGAGGCCGCAGCGGAAGCGATAAACGTGCGGCGAGAGAATGGGTTTTTCACAGGAGTTCTCCCTTCAAGTTGGGACGGATTGAAGCTAGTTCACGGGACGGGCAGATGTCAAAATGAGGTTTGCTGGAAACCGGACATTAAGAGGCGATAGAGAACTCTAGTTATGGATATCCCACCTTAGGCGCAAAAACAAAAAACGCCGAAGGTGGGGCGCCCACGTTGTCGTCCTACAATGGGAGCGATGCGAATTCTAACTGTTCTTCTTCCTGCTGCGCTTCTCTTTTTGCCTGCCGCCTTTGCGCAGAACGCTGCGGCCGCGCAGCCATCGGCTCCTCACGCGGCCACACCCACCGCTCCGAGGCCGGCCTTCTCGATGACCGACGCGCAGAAGGCCGAGGCGGCCGCACACGTCCGCGCCGAGGCGTTGCACGCGTGGAACGGCTACAAGCAGTACGCATGGGGACACGACTCGCTCAAGCCGCTTTCGAAGCAGCCCTTCGACTGGTACGGCCCCGGCCACACGCTGCTGATGACGCCGGTGGACGCGCTCGACACGCTGATCCTGATGGGCCTGACTCCGCAGGCCGATGAGGCGCGCAAGCTTATCGACACCCAGCTCAACCTGGACCAGGACATTTACGTCAAGGATTTTGAAATTACAATTCGGCTGCTGGGCAGCCTCATCTCGTGCTACGAGATGACCGGCGACAAGCGGTTGCTGGAGCTGGCCGACGAGCTTGGCCGGCGCATGCTGCCCATGTTCGACTCGCCCACCGGCATGCCTTACGAATATGTGAACCTGCACACCGGCGCGGTCCGCGGCACCAGGAGCAATCCCGCCGAGATCGGCAGCCTGCTGATCGAATACGGCACGCTGGCGCGGCTCACCGGCAAACAGGTGTACTACGACCGGGCCAAGCGCGCGGTGGTGGAGTTGTACAAGCGGCGTTCGGCGATCGGACTGGTGGGCTCGGCGATCGACGTGGAAACCGGCGCGTGGACCGATCCCACCGCCGGCATCATGGGCGGCATCGATTCCTACTATGAGTATTTGCTCAAAGCGTCCATCCTCTTCGGCGACAAGGATTGCGAGCAGATGTGGCGGACCAGCGAGATAGCCATCGATCAATATCTTGCCGACTTTGAGCCCGACGGCCTGTGGTACGGACAGGCGGACATGAACAGCGGCAGGCGCACCACCACGCTGTATGGAGCGCTCGATGCGTTCTACCCGGCGGTGCTGGCGCTCTCGGACGACCTGGTGCGGGCGAAGCAACTGCAGGACTCGAGCTTCAGGATGTGGACGATTGCGGGCATCGAGCCGGAGCGGCTGGACTACTCCAGCATGAAGATCGTCTCCGCGGGTTACGCGCTGCGGCCGGAGATTATGGAGTCGACTTACTACCTCTACCACTACACGCACGACGCGAAATACCTGGCCATGGGGATCGTGTACTACAACGCGCTGGTGCAGTACTGCCGCACCGATGAGGCCTATGCGGCGCTCGACGATGTGCGCACCAAGGCCAAGGCCGACTCGATGGAGAGCTTCTTCTTTGCCGAAGTTTTGAAGTACCTGTACCTGCTGTTTGCGCCGGAGTCGACGCTGGACTTCGATGGGGTGATCTTCAACACTGAAGCGCATCCGATGAAGCGGAGCCTGGGGGTGAATTAGGAATGGAGGCGGCCTGAAATCCCGCTTTTGAGGCGGGCGAAATGGCTGCTTTCAAGCAGCACCGTAAACGTTAACGGTTTGCTTATAGAGTTGCGAAACAGGGCCAAAGGTTCGCTCAAGTGGTTGCACTTTTTTGAGGACTTAACTCTACAGGATTGCGAAAAAGACGATTTGGCTGCCGAGAATTTTACCTTTCAGAGGAAAGGGTTGCTGAGAACTAGCCTGAAAACCTCAAAAAGGGGGGTTTATTGAGGTTAATTGGGGGTTTTCGGTAGGTTTACGGTAGGTTTTCGGAGGTTTTCGCGGCTGTGGACGGGGGAATAGTGCACAGGGAACGGTGCATTAGCGAGTCAGCGGATCAGAGATCAGAGATCAGCGTTCAGGGTGGCGGACTTCTTAGAAAAGCGCAGCGAGTTAGCCCCCGCTCACGCGGGGTTAGCAGGTTAGCAAGTTAGCGGGTCGGGGATCAGGGGAACAGCCACCCCAGCGAGCAAAGATCTATCGCCGGGGACCCCGGCAGGGAATAGCCACCCGGCAGGGACCAGGCTCCCCAGGTCCTGGGGCAACCGGCAAGAAAAGATAAACATTCCACATGGTTACGCGGTTTTAGTATGCTGTGGGCTGCTCTCGAAGCTGTAAGCCGCGATTTTGCTCCCGGCCGGTTAGAGAGCCAAGAAAAGAGGTCGACATGAACATTCCCCGTTCATTTCTCAGTGTCGCGATGGCCGCGGCATTCTCTGCCACTCTGCTTGCCCAGCAAGCCCCGAGCGGCTATCACAGCGTTGCCTGCATCAAGATCCAGGCGGGAAAATCCGCCGAATTCCACAAGTGGATGACGACAGACGGCCGCGCGTTTCAACAGGCCAGAGTAGACTCCGGCGCCATCAGCAGCTGGATGCTGCTGCGCTCCGTCATTCCGGCGGGCACGTCGGCGGAGTGCGACTATCTGAGCATTTCTCTCTACCCCGGAGCGCCGCCCAAGCCATTGGGGCTCGACGATGTGGACGCGTTGCTCAAGAAGGCCGGGCTCACCATGAGCGCGCAGGAGTTTATTGACCATCGCAGCTCGCTCACTGAGCTGGTTTCACAAGACCTGTTCCAGAACCGGATCTCAGTCGGCGGGATGAAGAAGGGCGACTACTTCATCGTCAATTACATGACGGTTAACGAGATTGGGGATTGGCTCAGGACCGAGAAAGAAGTCTGGCAGCCGATGGCGGAGTCGATGGTGCAGGCCGGCGTGACCAGCGGCTGGTCAGTGAATGTGCGGGTATTGCCGGGTGGCGCCAACGTGCCGTTCCAGGCTGTGACGGTTGACGTTTACCCGAGCTGGGATGCCGTCTTTCAAGGAAACGCTCCTGTCCCGGAACACTTCAAGAAGACACATCCCGACATGGAGTTTGGCACCACCATGGAGAGAATTGAGAAACTGCGCACCATTGTGTCGAGGGAGCTGTATACAGTTGACGACATGGTGGGGCAGGTGAAGTAGCGGGGGCACCGACTAGGGACCAGGGACTAAGGGACTGAGGGACTAGGGACTACGGACTAGCCACACCGGCGGGGACTAGCCGGCCCGGGCATCGTGCCTTGGGCGGCTGTGCATGGGTGCGTGTTTTCCCAGGTCTCAAAAGCGAGATCTCCACCCCACGGACAAAGGTCTGTCCGTGGGGGCCCCGGACCTGGGGCGCCCGGCAGCCGGGCGGAGTTTTTCTTCCGATGAGGAAGATCGATCCGATGCTCGATTAGCGGTTCGGACGCATCCCTTGGAAGGTGTTCTCGTTTGGAGTACAATTGTTCTCGAAATGAGAACACAGCAGCTATCGATTGGAGATCTGCTATTCGGCCAGACCAGGGGCAGAGTGCTGGCACTGCTTTACAGCGCGCCGGACGAGTCATTTTTCGTTCGCCAAATCGCCCGTCAGATTGAGACCAGCGTGGGGAGTGTGCAGCGCGAGCTTGCTCTTCTAACCGGCGCCGGGCTCATCGAACGCTCGGTTTTGGGAGTTCAGGTGTTCTATCGGGCGAATCGCGAACATCCAGCGTTCCAGGAACTCCGCGCCTTGCTCGAGAAAACGGCGGGCGTCTTTCAGCTCCTTAAGACCGCTCTGGCTCCGCTCACGGCTCGAATCGACTTTGCCTTTGTTTATGGCTCGGTGGCTCGCGGCGAGGACAAGGCCGCAAGCGACATTGACCTGATGGTGGTGGGGGCAGTCTCATTGGATGAAGTTCTCGACGCGGTGAGTTCCGTGGAGAAATATCTACGGCGTCCGGTGAATCCGACGATCTACTCCCTTGAAGAACTGAGGCAGAGACTTCACTCGGGAAATCACTTTTTGCGTACATTGGAGAAGAGCAAAAGGGTATTCTTAATTGGCGACGAAGATGGGTTTAGAGAAGCTAGCGCAACTCGGCTGGTATAAGGCTGAGCCGAGCAGTCCGAGAGAGATCGCCGATCTCTTCAGTATCGTGGACCGTTCGCAGGCTGACCTGAATGTCGAAGGCATCTCCGACGATCTTCGATTGCACGCAGCCTACAACGGGATCCTGACCCTTGCGAACGTTGCTCTTCGCGCCAGTGGATTTCGCGTTTCTCCCGGCCAGGGTCATCACCAGCGAGTGATCGAAAGCCTGGAATACACGCTGACGACGCAAGATAGCGATGCACGAGAGAGGTGGGTGCGCAAGATCAAAGCTCATGCGCAAAAGAGGAATACCACGAGCTACGACTCGGCTGGGGGCGTCTCGCCGAACGATCTTGCGCAGATCATGATGGACCTGACCGCCTTGAGAGAGCAAGTGGAGGTCTGTTTAGAGGAGACTCACCCAGAGCTTCTTCGGAATGATTCGGAGCAACGTTCTTAGACTGTCCGCCCATTTTCTGGTTCGTCGCCGCGGGAGCTTTCCTGGGATTTCTGCGATAGCGTCGCGCACAAATGCGCGCGCCGAGGATCCCGGTCCTCGTGCCTTGGGCGGGGTGCATGGGTGCGTGTTTTCCCAGATCTCAAAAGCGAGCTCTCCACCCCACGGACAACGGTCTGTCCGTGGGGGCCCCGGATCTGGGGCCCCCGGCTCCCGTGCTGGAATACAAGAAACTTGCCGCTGCTTGATTCACTCTTTGCCGTTGACATAAAGATGAACATTCCCGATGTCATCCCAGGTCGCGCAAATCATCGTTTGATGACCCTCCGACACGGGAAGAGGTTGTTGCAGGTTATACACTCGTCTGCCGCTTACCATCGTGAAATCGATGAGACGGTTTGTTGGATCAATAAGTAGGTGACGATCGCCTCCAGCGGAAATTATTAAATCGTTGGGCAGCCCGTCTGGCCTAGTTTCTGGATAGGAGAAAACTATGGTGCCTGTCGGATGTCGCAGCGCGTTAATGGTGGCTCGGATCATATCTTTATCGCCGCCCATAATATCGCCTGCCGATTCTTCCCTGTAGGAAGGGTAGATCGTCGAATTGGCAACCAATTTAAGCGGTTCAATCGGGAATTCAAATCGAGTCGTGAATGTCTTGGGCGCTCCGGCTATATCTGTCTCGTAGACGACGACCAGCGTGTAGAAAAAAGCCTGGCTACGTCTTTCGACCATCAGGCTATTCCACGCCAATTTATTATTTGGAGGTATCAACCTGCTTGGCAGCGCATCCCCATCATAAGACGCCATTGAATCAGTATGGTAGGAGATGTGTAATATCCTCACAGCCTCTGGTCCGTCACATTCAAACAAGAAGTGAAAATAGGTATTCGAGTCGTCTATTCCGTCGATTACCATGCTTGCAAATAGAGAGGATCGAGGTACCTGCGCTTCCTTTTTGTCGATCCATTTTATAGAGCCAAGAGCAAGGATCGCCAGCACGCTACAAGTCAAGAATAGGAAAATCGCATTTTGCCACAGAGGATCGTGAGACTTGACCACAAATTCAACGAGTTTAACTGAAAGAATCGTGGCACATACCCAGACAACAACTTTAGAAGCCGTGAATTCGTTGAGGGTCATCAGCAGACCCCCAACGCCGATAAGGGCTGCGATGACCCACGCCACAACGGTCCAACTAAACAGAACCTTGTACCTGAACGTGGATTTCCAGCCTTCCATTCCCACAGCCCCCTTATCGGGTGCCGTTGCGGCTTCTGGGATATCGAACGCTGGCGGCGGAGTAGGTTCGATCTCCTGAGGGACCGGAAGCTTAGGAGGTTTGGGTGTCGATTCCATGCCCGCAATGCTTTCACTAGTCTACCGTCTCCGAAATGACTATACAGGCAGTGTCTGTTTCGCTCGCTGGATTTTGCGCAGGATGTCCTCGCCTTTGGCGTTCCAGGTGTAGCGTGTCGGGTTGGCGTTGCGTTCGGCCAGATAAGCCAGAATCTGATCGCATAGATCCTTCACGTGCCGGAAGCTGCCTTCGCGCACCACATCCTCGGTAATGTCGCGAAAGAACCGTTCCACGAGATTCATCCACGAGGCCGACGTGGGTGTGAAGTGCAGATGGAAGCGCGGATGCTTGGCCAGCCATGCCCGCACCTCCGGGTGCTTGTGGGTGGCGTAATTGTCCACGATCAGATGCAGATCCAGGCCCTTGGGGGTCTGGCGGTCGATCCTCTTCAAGAAGCGCAGCCACTCTTGATGCCGGTGCTGACCGGCCAACATGGAAACTATCTTTCCTTCCAGATAGTTTAGGGCGGCGAACAGCGTCACTGTCCCATGACGAATGTAGTCGTGGGTGGCGGTGCGGATATGGCCTATGCCCAGCGGCAGTGCAGGCTGGGTCCGCTCCAGAGCCTGGCATTGGCTCTTCTCGTCGCAACACAACACCAGCGCCTTGTCAGGAGGATTCAGGTACAGGCCGATAACATCCCAGAATTTCTCCTCGAACCTGGCATCGTTGGAGATTTTGAATGTCCGCGTCAAGTGCGGCTGGATGTCGTTGCTGGACCAAATCCGCTGTACCGTGCTCGGAGATACCTTTTGCGCCCTGGCCATCGACCGGCAACTCCAGCGCGTCCGGTTGGCTGGCGGCTGCACAGCCCCCGTTAGGATGGCTTCTTTTACCTTGCTCTCCAGAATCGGCTTGCGTCCCCGTCCCGGCGCGTCCTCCAGCCCCGCCAGGCCCCGCTCGCGAAAACGTTGGCGCCACAAGCGCACCGTGTGACGATTCACCCCCAATTGCCGCGCCACGGCCAAATCCGGCTCACCGGCCGCCGACATAAGCACAATCCGGGCTCGCAAAACATTCCGTTGTTCCGAGGTCTTCATGCGAACCGTACGTTCCAACGCCTTCCGATCCGGCTCGCTCAGCACAATTTCGGGAAAGGTGGGCTCCATGCCCTACAATCTATCATATCGTCCCTTATTAGTCTAGACATTTAAGAGACACAACGCTAGGTTGCCACAGCGGGGCGGGGCCGGGATGGTGTTGATGCGGGGCCTGGCGGTAAATACGCCCCAGAGATTCACAAAACTCTATTGTTGCATCCGGGACGAATCCCGCTTAAGATGCGTCAATTGACGACCATGCCTCGTGTTGAATCCAGCACGTTTGATTTTGTCTCCGCTCCGGTGGTTCCCAGGCTACGGGTGGGCAAGCTGTGCGTGGCGATTCAGGGCGCCACTCCTGCGGAAATGTGGGAACGGGCGGCGGCCCAGGAAACAAAGTTCGTCGAGTTCAGGCTGGACGCCCTGCCCAAGCCGGCTTCGGCGCTGCCAGGGCTGAAGGAGTTCCTGGCCGGGCACCGGGACGTGACAGCGATCGCGACCTGCCGGCGGAAGCAGTTTGGGGGGCACTTCGTGGGGTCCTTGACGGCGGAGCTGGAGCTGCTGGCGAAGGCGGCTGAGGCAGGCTGTTCGATTGTGGACCTTGAAGTGGAGTCGGCCGAGGAGGCCAAACCCTCGCAACTGGCCAAGTTTAGGGCCGCACTGCGGGCGGCCGGGGCGGCGCTGCTGGTCAGCTTCCACGACTTTACCCGGACCAAGGGACTGGAGCAGGCGGCTGAACGAATCGAGGCCTTCGAGCCGGATTTTGTGAAAGTTGTTTCGACAGCGAGGACGTTGGCGGACAATCTTGCGGTGCTGCGGTTGATTGAGGATCGGTCGCTCTCATCGCATGTGGTGGGCATCGCCATGGGCGAGGAGGGGCTGGTGAGCCGGGTGCTTGGGCCGCGGGCCGGGGCGGCATTCACCTTTGCCTCGCCCGACGAGGGCGCGGAAACGGCGCCGGGACAGGTTAGTGCGCGCGCGCTGCTCGACCTCTACCGTCTTGAGCAACTCGATCAGGCGACGCGGATCTTTGGCGTAGCGGGCAATCCGATTGCGCACTCGCTTTCTCCGCTGATGCACAACACAGCCTTCCGCCGGGAGAGCGTGAATGCGGTCATGCTGCCGCTGAAGACGCGCCTGTTGAACGACCTGCTCACCGTGGTTCGGGAGCTGCCTCTGGGCGGCGTGGCCGTGACCATGCCGTTAAAGCAGGAGGTCCTGCCCCACCTGGCCAACATGGACCCGCTCACCGCTCGCATCGGCGCCTGCAACACGCTGCGGACGGGAGCGGACGGCAAGCTCTACGGCTTCAACACGGATGTGGCTGGAGTGGTGAGGCCGCTGGAAAAGCGGATGCGCCTGAAGGGCGCGCGGATTGTGGTTCTGGGTGCGGGGGGCGCGGCGCGCGCCGCCGTATTTGGCCTGGTTGACCAGGGGGCGGAGGTCTTCATCGTTAACCGCACCCACGAGAAAGCGGTTTCGCTGGCCCGCAAGGCGCACGCCAAATCGCTGAAGCAGGATCAGCTGGTGAAGAACAAGTTCGACGCGCTCATCAACACCACTCCTTGCGGCATGGCGGGGGTGAAGCAGGCGCTGCCCATCAAGGAGAACGAGCTGAACGCTGGACTGGTCTTCGACATGGTCTACAACCCGCTTGACACGCCGCTGCTGAAGCTGGCAAAGGACCGCGGCTTGCCGATCGTGGGTGGCCTCGAGATGTTTGTGCAGCAAGGCGCTCGGCAGTTCGAGATCTGGACCGGCAAGCCCGCACCCGAGGCGGAGATGATGCGGGTGGTGGAGCTGGCGCTTCGCAAGCGTAGTTAGGTCGAAGCGAAAAGCGGGTGCGGCGCGAAGACCGGGTGCCCCATCGTTGAGGGAGTTTCATCGCGCCAACGGTGGGAAGTCAGAAATCTCAACTTACCCAGCCAGCCGGAAGAACCGTTTCGCGCGCGCCACATCCCTGAGAATCTGCGCCTTCAATGCCTCCGGCGAGGGCCACTCGATTTCGCCGCGCAGGCGCAGCAGAAACTCCAGTTCAATCGGCGTCGCATCGTTCATCTCAATCGGCTCAAAGTCCAGAATGTGCGACTCGACCGCAAAAGAGGCCTCACCGAACGTGGGCCGGTTGCCGACATTCGTCACCGCCTGAAAGGTGCGCCCATTCAGGTCCCCGCCAACCTTCAGCCGCGTCACATACACCCCGAAGGCCGGCAGCAGTCCCTCATATGACGCCAGGTTCACCGTGGGAACCAGCAGCCGCGTCCCGATTCCGCGTCCGCGAGCCTGGGTAGAGAGCACCGAAAAGGCCCGGCCCAGCATCCATCGCGCCCGGCGCACGTCGCCAGCGGCCACCAGCGTCCGGATCGCCGAACTGGAAACCTCCAGGCCGCGTACCCGCACCGCCTCGTGTACGCGCACGGCAAACCCGAACTCCGCGCCCAGTTCTTTCAGCTCCTCGACCCCGGCTTCGGCGCCGTGCCCAAAGCGAAAACTGTGCCCCTCGTGCAGCCCGCGAACGCCCAGCGCTCGAGCGAGAATCCTGCGCGCAAAATCCCGCGCCGAGAGATTCTTGCCAGCGCCGCGTCAAAGGGCAGCACCACAACCGCGTCGATGCCCGTCCCGGCCAGCAGCCGCAACCGCTCGGCAAGCGGCGTCAGCAGCCGCGGCGCCTGCTCGGGCCGCAAAAACTGCTCCGGGTGGGGATCGAAGGTGATGGCGACCGCGCGCGCTCCTGAACCCCGTGCCTCTTCGACCACGGCTGAGAGAATCTCCCGGTGGCCCAGGTGCACGCCGTCGAAGTTGCCGATGGCGGCCACTGAAGGACCAAACCCAGGCGGAATCTCCGCAACCGAGCGAAACACGAGAATCTCGGGGCTTCGGTCATCATGCTGGGAGGGCCATTGGGTAGAGAATTGCTGTCGCTCATAGGGTCACAGGCCACGCTCAGCCCGTCGTAGGCCAGCCTGACGCCGTCCGGCAGCGTGCGGTTGGTCTCTTCGTGGCCCAGTTCGTGGGCGATGTGGGTAAGCCAGGTGTGCCGGGCGCCGATGCGCCGCGCCCAGCCCAGCGCCTGCTCCACCGTGGCGTGGCTGGGATGCGGTTTGTGGCGCAGCGCGGAAAGCACCAGGTGCTCCAGCCCTTCCAGCAGCGCGAAGCTCGGCTCGGGAATCGCGCTCACGTCGGTCAGATAAGCGGCGTTGCCAAAGCGAAAGCCCGCAATCTCCATCTCCCCATGCAGCACCGGAACGCGCAAGAACTCCACGCCGTGAACCCTGGTTCGCTCGCCCAGCGGCTCCAGTTGCACTCGGGCGCGGTGGGATAAGTAGCCTGCGGCGAAAAGGTGTAATCGTAGACGTGCTTCAGCACCTCTGCCGTCTCCGCGGTTGCATAGAGCGGAATCGGGCCGCCCTCGCGAAAGGCCGCAAAGCTCAGCGGGCGCAGATCGTCCATCCCCAGAATGTGGTCGGCGTGGGAGTGGGTATAAAGCACCGCGTCCACGCGCATAAGGCCCGCGCGCAGGGCCTGCTCGCGGAAGTCCGGGCCGGTATCGATCACCACCACCCGCTCAGGTCCGCCGTCTGTCAGGTCTCATTCCAGCGCACCAGCACCGAGGGCCGCAGCCGCCGGTCGCGCGGGTCGGCCGAGGTGCATACCGCGCATGTCACAACCCAGCGTCGGAACTCCCATCGAAGTTCCCGTTCCCAGAAATGTCAGCCGGCCTTCCATCTTGAGCTTTTAGCTCCTAGCTTCTAGCCTTTAGCCAATAGGTAGAAAGCAATCATCTCTGGCCCTACCGCTGGTTCGCGATCCCTGATTGCAGATCCTTTTTGGAAGAACCCCACCGGCGCCCTCCCTGGCCTTTTGCTGGGAGCTGGCAGCCAGGAAGCTTCCTGTTCCCTGCTTTTCACTTCTTCCCGGGCGGCGGCGGGGCAGGCGGCTGCATGGCTTGCATGCTGATCATGCTGGTCAGCTCCAGGAAGGCCATGCGCACCTCAAAAAGCACCGTCTGCAGGGTGCGATCCTCGGCCTCGGTCAGATTCCCTTTGGTCTTCTCCGCCAGCACGCCCAGCAGGTCGATGGTGGTGCGCGCGCCCAGAATGTCCACCCGCGGACGCTGCCCCTCCTGCGTTCCGGCGCCCATCTGGATCATGGCGGAGACGTAAAACTGCTGCACCAGGTGTTCGAAGCCCACCGCCGGCTGCGCGCCCACGGCGGGATTCTGCGCCCGGATCAGGTCTTCCAGCCGCTGCGCCGAGGCATCGTAAGCGGCCTTCTGCTCGTGGCTCTCCTCGGCGGTCGGCGCGGGAGGCAACTCGGTATTCTCCTCCGTCGCCGCTCCATCCTCAGGTTCAGGCGGGCCCGGATCGCGCCGGCCCTCGTTCACCACCAGCCGCGGCCCTGCTGCGACTTCGGCGGGCGCGCCCGGCGTTACGGCCGGCGCCTCCGGCATCTGCGCGCCCGCCTGCTGGTTCACCTGCTCCTCCTCTGCCTTCAACTTGCGGCGGTCGATCACTTCGAACTTCGGGGTTTCGCTCATGGCTCCTGGTTTCCAATCGGACGTGCTGGTTCACTCAATCTTAAGGGTGCCCCAGGTCTCGATTTTGAGGCTTGGGAATTGTTCTCCTCTGACTCGCCGATTCTTGTCAAAGGGTTGGCGGTTCGGCCAGAATGCGGGCCGATCCCGTGGCCGTTGCGGCCGTGTAAGTGAAAGTCTGATTGCGTGACTCTGCCTCTGCACGCACTACGCCGAGCGCGAACACGCGGCTGCCGTTCGGCAGACACCCCTCGGACGAAGACCTGTCCGCGGGGACCCCGTCCAGCGGCAACTCCGCCGCGCTGGTAATCTGCCCGGCAGGCGCGCCGCCCGGCTGCGTTAATTCCGTCCCGCTCTCCGGTACCGGCCCGGTCAGTTCCAGCGGCCGCAGGTGCCTGTGAACGCTCCCCCGCGAACGGATGCGCTCCACAATCTCCTGGCCCAGGTAGCAGCCCTTGTTGAAGTGCAGCGCCCGCATCTGCGAGGTTTCCTGGGGCAGATCGCGCTCCACGATGTCGATCCCGTAGGCCGGAATTCCCTCCGCAATGCGGAAACCCTCCAGCGACGCGCAGCCCACCGGCGTGCCCCCTGCGGTGCGCAGACACGACCACAGCTTCGTCAGCCCTGCCGAAGGTATCCAGAACTCATAGTGCGGCGCCAACACGCCATAGCCACGCAGAATTCTCAGGTCAAGCCCGTTCCACTCCACGGAGCTTCCCTGCATCGGGTGCGCAAACACGGGCAGGCCCACCCGCTCCAGCACCTCACCGGCCAGCGGACCTGTGAGGCCCACGGCCGTAACCGAGCCCGCCTCACCCACCTGTTCATCGCCCAGCGGAACCAGCTCCACATCGTCCATGATGATGAAGTGGTTCAGGTGCGCCATCAGCTTCTCGTACTGATCGGCCGCAATCTCTAGTTCAAGCCCGGATTCCCCGGCGAACGGGGTTCCCAGAAGCCGATCGCCTTCTGCCGGGGTGGCAGCCGTAGGATTTCGCCGCAGCGGTGAAAGCTCCTCGCCTTCCCGCCAGACCGTCAGGTCGCCTTGAATCCGGCCCTGCGCGTTCAAGACCAGGTTCCACGCCCCGGTATTCGGAAACAGATCGTTGACTGTATTGGTGACCATCCCGCTTAGCCAGCGAAAGCGGTCTTCGCCGTGTACGGCCACGCGACGCATCCAGCCCAGGTCGTGCAGTGCGGCTCCTCTCGCCAGCGCCGCTGTTTCTGTCTCCGGCGCGTCCAACACCCGTGGCGTAAGCGCGCCGCGGTAGACTGCCAGTTCCGGCGGCGTGTGTGCCGATTCGAGCAGCGCGGCCAGCGCTGTTGCCTGTATCGTTACTGATAGGTCGGTTTCTGGCATAGGGGAACTTTTCCGCTGTCCGGTGCAGTTTTTTGGGGTTATTCTCGGCGCCGGACCGCATCCTGATTATAGCCTTGGCAGTAGACCAGCCGGCGCCGGCCGGAAAGCCGTCAGAATTGGCGAGACCCGCAGCCGGGAGAAATCAGGAAGCAGCAGGAAGGCAAAAAGGGGAAAACGGCCGGCAACACGAAAGGGAGACGACTTGGGAGAATCGAGTATCAGGAAGCAGTCAGCGACCGGGCGGGTTAACCTCGAATGGGCTCAGCGGCCATCGAAGCCCCGATTGAAGCCCGTTTGGAATTCCGGACGGGGCTGCGCCCTGGCACTGGCGGCAGTTCTCTGCCTTGCGGCGGCCACGGCCGGGGCGCAGAAATCAGGCGCGGCCAGCCCGAACCGGCCGGGCTTTACCCCCCCGCAAGCCAGCTCATCCCCAGACAGCTCCAATACTCCAGACCGCATCACCCCCGAGCAGGCGAAGCAGCTCTTTTCGCTGGTTGACGAGCTAATCCAGTTCTCCTCCGAAGAGACCGGCCTGCCCATCAAGAGCACGGTCAAGCGCCAGATCGACCACCCGCACCGCGGTAGAAAGCTACCTCGAGGAGAAGTTCAACGAAGACCAGGACGCAAAGCGCCTCCAGCGCGACGAAATCGTGCTCAAGAAGTTTGGCCTGCTCGACCGCGACTTCGCCCTCAAGCCCTTTCTGCTGGCGCTGCTCAAGGAGCAGATCGAAGCCTACTACGACTCCAAGACCAAGACCGTCAACATGCTCGACTGGGTCGACATCGAGGAGCAGAAGCCGGTGCTGGCCCACGAGCTGACCCACGCCCTCCAGGACCAGCACTCCGACCTGGAAAAGTGGGACGACCAGACCCCCGACGACGTCTCCCTCGACTCCGCCGGCGACACTGATCACCTCGCCAAAGACGAGATGGACACCGCCCGCGACGCCGTCGCCGAGGGCCAGGCCACGGCGGTGATGATGGACTACATCCTCAAGCCGATGGGCAAGAGCCTGGTCAAGGACCCCGAGGTCATGGACATCGTCAAGGAGCAGATGACCGGCTCGGAGAACTCGCCCGTGATGGCCCGCGCTCCGTTGCTGCTCTCAGAGTCGCATGCTCTTTCCCTATCGCGAGGGCCTCAGCTTCGAGCAGGACGTATGGATGGACCAGGGCCAGGCCGCCGCCTTTTCCGGGGCCCTCGACCACCCGCCAACCTCCACGTGGGAGATCATCAACCCTCGCGAATACGAAAGACACCAGATCCCCGCCGTGCCGCTTCTGCCCGATATCCATCCCCTTGTCGACAAGCTCTACCAGCCTTACGACATCGGCCAGGTCGGTCAGCTCGACGTGCACATTCTCACCGAACTTTTCGGCGGCGACCAGGCCGCGCGCAACCTGACCCCGGCCTGGAACGGCGGCCTCTACTGGGCCGGCCAGTTGCGCAGCGCCATAACTTCGGCTGACCAGGGCAGCACAAAATCCCTCGCCCTCTTTTATCTCGCTGCGTGGAGAAACCCGGCCTCTGCCCAGGCTTTCGCCAAGCTCTACGCCGACAGCCTTGGCCGCAAATACTCCGGCCTCAAAGTAAACGATGCCGCGCAGGCTTCCACCCCCACCGGAAGCGGGTCAGTGGAACAGGTCTACACCACCAACGAAGGCCCCGTCGTTATCACCACCAGCGGCAAGCTGGTTTTCATCTCGGAGAGCTTCCCACTCGACCTGGCGCGCAAGCTCGCCAGCTCTCATCCTCGACGCCCAGGGCAGCGGCGAAATGAAGATGGCGAAGACAACCCAGCCGGGTGCCCCAGAGACTGCTTTTGAGACCAGGGAGCCGCTTTCAGCAGACCTGGTCCGATTCATCTCCAACTGCGGCGTGATGAAGGCCGCGGTAGACGCAGCGGTGCAGGCGGCCAGATAAGCAGGGGCCGCACCCGCTCACCTTTCCCCCGCCAAGGCTTTTGCTCCCTATTACCCTTTTGGCTTGGGCAGGTATTCGCTGATCTGGTGCGCCAGGCGCGGGATCGGCAGCGTCTGCAACCACACTGCGCCCGGCCCCGTCAGTGCTGCCAGAAAGATCCCATCCCCTCCGAAGATCGCATTTTTCAACCCCGGAACCCTCGTGATCTGGAATCCAACCGACACTTGAAACGCACCCACATGGCCCGGATGCACCCGCAGCGTCTCACCCGGAGCCAGATTCTTTACGATCAGCTCGCCGGAAAGCTCAAGCCACGCCGTGCCCGCACCACCCACGCGCTGCAGCAAAAATCCGTTGCCTCCAAAGACCCCGGCCCCCAGCGTCTGCTGAAAACCCACTCCGATCGTCACCTGCGGGGTGGCGCAGAGAAATCCGTGCCGGTGCACCATGTACTCGGCTCCAGGGCCAACCCCGATGGGTACGATGTGGCCCGGGACTTTGGTCGCGAAGGCCACCTCCCCGGTGTACTGCATGGCGCGGTACTCGGTCATGAACAGGCTCCCACCGCCGGCCACACGCTTGAGAATTCCAAGCACCCCACCGCCCCCGCCCAGCTGGGTGCGAGTGCTCATCTGAATCGAGCTTGTCATCCACGAGAGCTCTCCGCTCTCTGAATAAACGCTCTCGTTAGGTTCAAGTTGCACTTCAAGCACGGGCATAGTCGTGCCTTGAATCCGCGTTTGCATGACAGCCTCCTTTTACAATGCAAGCATTGTAGAGGCAGGAGACAAGTTCCAGCAGACTGAAAGTCTCTTTCTCAATGAATCAATTACGAACTCCTTCCCGTGCCTTATCCAGACACCATCCTTCTGGCGAAAGCGTCGGAGGCAGTGAAGTCCCCATCGACTTTTAAGCGGAACCGGGCGCCCGGAGCTCGCTCCCGAGACCGGGGAGCCGCTTTCAGCAGACATGGTCCGATTCTTCTCCAACTGCGGCGTGATGAAGGCATCGCTTGAGGCTTCGATGCAGGCGGAAAGATACAGGGGCTGAAACGCAACGATTGCGGATTGCGGCAGACAGCGGAACTCCGCGCCAAGGCGGCAACGGATCGCTCCGCTCTGCCTGCCATAGCTATTATTGCGGCTTGCTTTGCACTACCAGGATGAATTCCGACCCCGGTCCCAGTTGAACGCTATGCTCTGTACTGGTGATCCGCGTGCTGCATCCTGGCCCGCCCTGAAGGTCCAGTTTCATCTTGGGCATGCCGACCACGATTCCCGGGTGCACGGTGTCCGGAGCGCCACCGGGATTGAGCGTGTCATCGATGTAGCTTGTGGCCTTGACGGCGTCGGTTATGTTCCGGCTCGAGCCGCGCAAGCCGACCGGCACTGCGTCATGCGCTCTTGGTCCCGCGCCCTGGGGCCCCACCAGGCCAATCACCCACAGCGGCATTGGCTTTTTTCCGTGCCCCTGGCAGTCGGCACGATCGAATACCAGGGACAGTTCAGAGGAATCCGCGTTCTTTTGCGAGACGGCAGCCGTTACGTGGGCATAAAGGGCAGCGCCCGCATTCAGCGTGCAATCTGGATAGACCAGTCCGTTCAAAACGGTCACCCATATTTCCTTGCCCGGCTTCAAACGCCCGGAGTCCAGCATTCCCGTCACTTTGGCCTGAATGGTCGAGGTAATCGGGATGTCCATGTCGGGACCGGGCGGACATGGAGCCTGGCCGGAGGCATTTGCGGGCGCCTGCGCTGCCGGCGCGGATTGACCGGCCGCAATCGGGACAAAAATGAAAACGGCCGCGAATAAGGGAACCAAGGCGATCCAGCCGATCGATGAGAAGGAGAGCCGGATGGAGGAACGAGGAGCGACGAGCATAAATGTCTCCCCAGACTGTGATTTCAAGACAGCGGCAGTATACTCCGCCGTTGAGGATATTGCTGCTGACACTACCTACCGGCTCAAGAAACGACTACGCCGCATCCTTTTGGACAACATACTCGTCCAGCAGCACCGCCACGAGCACCGCCGTCGGCACCGAAACCAGGGCCCCCAGAACGCCTGCCAGCGCCGAGCCGAGCAGCAGGGCCACGAGGATGGCCAACGCCGGCAGACCTACCCTGTTCCGCATAATTCGCGGGGTGAGATATGAGTTTTCAACATTGAGATAGATCACGTAGAAGACCGCAACTCCCAGCACCCGTCCCCACGAGTCGATGGCTGCCACCAGCAAGGCGAGCCCGATGCAGACAGCAGCGCCCACAACCGGAATGATGTTGAGCAATCCGGTCAGCATGCCCAGTGCATACGCATAGCGGATGTGGAGAGAAAGATAGACGATTGTGCTCGTGACTCCCAGGATGAGCATCAGACTGCCCTGGCCAAGCAGCCACTTGCCCATGCGGACCTCAGCCCGATGAAGGGTCTTATCGAGACGTTCGCGGCCCTCCAGGGGAAAGAACGACAGGAACCACCGGTAGGCGGAGTCGCCTTCCAGAATGAAATAGACGGTAAGCACAAAACCCATGACGACATTGAACAGCTTGCCCGCCCAGTCCCTGATCGAGAGCAGCAGGTAGGTGGCGGCATTGCTTGCGAAATCCTGGAGCCGGGAGCTGATTTCCGCGGTATCCAGGTGTTCGGCAAGGGGAATGCTCTTGAAGTTCTGCAAAAGCCCGGGCAAGCGAGCCGGTATCTCCGCGCCAAATTGCTGTAAGTCCGCGATCACCGGCGGAAGAGCAAGAAACCCGAAGGCGGTAACCAATGCAGCCGCGCCCAGCAGCAGGAAGAAAATGGCTGTGCCCTTGAAAGGTCGCCAGCGGCCAATGTGAAACTGGGACGTAGAGCGCACCAGCGGGCCGAGCACAACGGCGAACAAGGCGCTCACATAGAGCAGCACGAGCACATCGCGGACCAGCCACGCCAGGTAACAAACCAGGGCCAGGATGAAGGTAAACACAATATCGCTGCGAAGCGCGCGTTGCGTGCCGCCGGAACTAATCATCTTCTGCTTCCTGTCTCAGCACCTTCGATAGCAACCACCAACAACTGAACTCCATTCCCGAGCCCCCTGGTCCCTTAGTCCCTGTTTTACTGATCTCCCCCCAGAATCCCTCCCACAATCCCGCCCAGCAGACCGCCGCCCACGGCGGCCGTGGTCGTTTGCCGCGCTTCAGCGCGCGGCAGATACTCGCTGATCTGGTGCGCCAACCGCGAAATCGGCAGCGTCTGCAGCCAAACCGCTCCCGGCCCCGTCAACACCGCCAGAAACAGCCCATCGCCGCCGAAGATCAGGTTCTTGATCCCGGGAACCATGGTGATCTGGAATGCAACTGAAGTCTGAAACGCACCCACGTGTCCCGGATGCACGCGCAGCGTCTCGCCGGGCGCCAGGTTCTTCACGATCAGTTCGCCGCTCAACTCCAGCCACGCCGTCCCCTGGCCGCCCACTTTCTGCAGCACGAATCCATCGCCGCCAAAGATGCCCGCGCCCAGCGACTGCTGAAAACCAACCCCGATGGTCACCTGCGGCGTGGCGCACAGAAACCCGTGCCGGTGCACCATGTACTCCGGCCCCTGTCCCAGCTCCACGGGCACAATATGTCCCGGAACCTTGGTGGCAAACGACACCTCGCCGGGGTACTGGATAGCCCGGTACTCGGTCATGAAGATGCTTCCGCCGCCGGCCACCCGCTTCAACACTCCGAACATCCCGCCGCCCCCGCCCATTTGGGTATGCGTCGTCATCTGGATCGAGCCCGTCATCCAGGAGAGCTCTCCGCTCTCTGAAAACACGCTCTCGTTGGGGTCAAGTTGCACGTCAAGCACGGGCATGGTGGTGCCCTGAATTCGTGTCTGCATGGTTAACGCCTCCTGTCAGCAAACAGTGTAACTGTCCCGAGTTGCCTGTTTCGAGACAAAGTTGAATTACAATCCACCCCCCGGGCGCCCAAGTCGCCGAGTGCCCCATCCTCGACCGGATGCGCCTCCCCACGTACCTTGCGGTTAAGGTGGATGTCGATAACTAGAGTCTTTTATCGTCCTTTATGGCCTTCGGTCCTCCACCGACTCAACCCACAACCCTGAACCGTCAGCTCCACTTCATCGTTGATTTCTCTTCAGGTGCACGTCCAGAAACGCCTTAATCGACTCCAGATTTGCGGAATAGAATCGCGGATCGGCCCAGAACGTATGCTTGCCGCCCTGGGCCTGAAAAAACTGTACCGGCACATTCGCGGCCTTCAGCGCATTGGTAAATGCAACCGCTTCAGCAAACGGCACACTCTGATCCACGGTGCCGTGATCCACATAAAACGGCGGCGCCCCGGCATGAATGTGAAACAGCGGAGAAGCATCTTTGCAATCGCGTGGACGCGTCGAGCACGGCCCTCCGAGATAGTCGGCCACCGCGGTCGATAGAGTCTCGTCCTGCGCCGTCAGGTCCAGAACGCCGTTCAGAATCACCGCCGCCTGCACGCGCGCTGCCGCTCCCATAAAAACTGTGCCGACAGCCGTCGCGTTGTCAAAGGCCGCCCCCTCCGGATCGAGCGCCACGAGTGCGGCCAGCTCTCCGCCCGCCGAGCTGCCCGCAACGCCAACCCGCGTGGGGTCCAGGCGATATTCGGCGGCATGATCGCGGAAGAACCTCACCGCCGCCAGCGATTCGTGAAACGACGCGGGAAAGTGCACCGGGTCCACATCGTACTCGATCGTGAACCCAACATAGCCATCCTCGGCCAGAGCCTTGATCAGCTTGATCATCTGGTTGCGATTGCCGTTTTGCCAACCCCCGCCATGAATGAAGACAATTCCGGGAAATGGCCCCGCGCCGGTGGGTATATATACGTCCGCCTTCAGCGGTCCTTGCGCGCCCGTTGTATAAGTCACGTCGCTGGTTACGGTGAAGCCCTCTTCCGGAGGAAAATTTTCGCCCAGTTGCGTACGCAAAAGCTGTGAACCGCTCTGCGCAGGCAAAGACCGGACACCGCTCAGCAACACAAGGGAAGCCAGCGCCAAAACCAACTTTGAACGCATGTGCGGATACCTCGTGTGCCATCCTGAACCGGCGTTGAATTCCTGTCAAGATTGGTAGGCCGACTCCGCCCGGATTGGAGGCGCGGTTTCTACCACGCAAGCAGTTCGTCGCCGGAGGTGGGGGACAGAAAGGTGACCGGAGCCGGGGTGGGCCGCAGGGAGTCACCGAAGCACTGGATAGTCTCAGGACCCGCGCCCCTGGCCCGTTCCAGCGCCTCTTCGGCCTCGCGCAGAACCACCACCGGAGAACGGCCGCGGCTGGACGCAAGGCCAAAGCAGGCTGAGAGCCGAATCGATTCTCCCCCCACTCGGAACGGCGAGCTGAAGACATCCATGCGCAGACGCTCTGCCAGCATCACGGCGTTGGCCGTGCTGCAACCGGGCAGGACCACCAGGAACTCGTCCATGCCGGGGCGGCCCAGCAGATCGTAGCTGCGCAGCAAACGCGTGGTGCGGGCTGCCACCTGGCACAGCAGTTCGTCGCAGGCATCCGCGCCGAGCCGCGAGTTCCAGTGGCCAAAGTCGTCGATATCGAACAGGACCAGGCACAGCGAACTGTTCGACCTCTGCACACGATCGGTCTCGCGAAACAGCATGGCCATCAAAGCCTCGCGGTTATACACGCCGGTCAATCGATCCAGTTGCGCATTTTTCATGGCAGCCTCGCGGAGTGTGTCGAGCTCGTGCGCCAGGCGGTGTGTGCGCAGCACCAGGTCGAGCCGAAGCTGCCAATAGGAAGTTTCGTCGCTGCGCAGGATCAGGTCGTCGATCATGCCTTCTTGCAAGCGGTCAATCCATTCCTGGGTGACAGTGTCCGAAATCAGGACAATCGGGAACCGCTTGCCGCCAGTTTCAGCGCGCATGGCCGCCAGCAACTGTCCCATCGCCATTCCGGGAAGGTTTGCATCCAGCAGCGCCAGACCGGGTGGATTGGGCGCGGTCATTGACGCCAGCGCGGCCTGGGCCGAGAGAACGACCTCGACGCGAGCCCCCGCCGTCAGCAGGACCGGTTCAACGGCAGCCAGCAGAGCGGGTTCGGGTGATGCAAGAAGGAACGTGAGAGGGCTGTTGGCGAGCATCCTGGAATGCCTCCGTACCGGGTGTATCGACGGAGATTAGAAATAATTTAGAAAGCAAAAGGCGATTCTTGATGAATCGCAATGACCAATGTCTGTTTTCGGAATGCCAAAGGTAACGAGGCAGACTCACAGGCTTCCCCGGTGCCCAGCCCTTCTAAAGCCGGGAAGCCCGCTCGCGGCGCGAAACTGGCGTCAGTCTACGAAGTCCACCTGCGGCACAATGGAGATGATGCCACGCTCGTGGCCCAGGTCGAGCAGCTTGCGAATGGCCTGCCGGCCGTCGGGACCATAGTCGAGGGTGCGGTCATTCACGTACATAGTCACAAACCGGCTGGCCAGTCGAGAGTCAAGATCGCGGGCAAACTGCATGGCATATTCGAGCGCTTGTTCGCGGTGGTCCATGGCATGCCGGATGCTGTCACGCAGGGCCTTGGAGATGACCTTGTGCTTTTCCGCGCCCAACGAGCGGCGAATGGCGTTGCCGCCCAGGGGCAGCACCAGGCCGGTGGTTTCCTGCCACCAGACGCCGAGATCCAGAACCTTGTAGAGGCCGCTGGAGGTGTAGGTGAGCTGGCCTTCGTGGATGATGAGCCCGGCGTCATAGGTTCCGGCCAGAATCGCCGGAATGATCTGGTCGAAGGGCACCGTCTCGGTCCTGATGTTGGGATTAAAGATTTTTAGCGCGAGATAAGCCGTGGTCAGCGAGCCGGGAACAGCCAGCTTGATGCGCTCCAGGTCGCCAAGCGCCAGCTTGCGGCTGGAGACGATCATGGGACCGTAGCCCTCACCCACGCTGCCGCCGCATCCCATCAGCGCGTAGTTGTTCTGGACGTAGGGGTAGGCGTGAAAGCTAATGGCGCTGAGATCGAAAAAGGCCTCATCCCGGGCGCGACGGTTCAATGTTTCGATGTCGCAAAGGGTGTGGGAAAAACGATAGCCGGGGACGCGGACCTTGTTGGTGGCCAGGCCATAGAACATGAAAGCGTCATCGGAGTCGGGGCTATGGGCAATGGATATGTCGATCACGCCGTTGGGGCCGGTTGATTTGGTTTGCTGGGCACTCACGATAACGTATGTCCTTTCAGGGCAATAAAAACAGCAATGAAATTTTAGATGCGGCTAAGTTGCTTGGCGGCGAAAACGCTGGAATCCAACGGCCAGGGCAGCGGCAGCTGAAATCTTGAGTGCGTCGCCAGGCAGGAACGGAAAGACAGCGAGAGCCAGGGCCGACTCGGCCGAGGCATGGGTGAGTACGGCAAGCCACAGGCCGCCGCAGCCCAGAATGACGATATTGCCCGCAGCGGCACTCAGAGCGGCACCGGCAAAGCTGCGGCCGGTACGCCTGAGGCTCGTCCGGCGCCACAGGAAGGAAATAAGCGCAACGGCCAGCGGATAGGCAAGCAGGTAGCCACCGGTGGGTCCGAGCAGGTGGGCCATGCCGCCGGGGATTACCGGGACGGGGGCAAAAACTGGCAATCCAAGGGCGCCCTCGGCCAGATAAACGGCAAGCGTGGCAGCTGCGGGGCGTGGAGACAGCAACAGACCCAGAAGCAGTACAGCGAAGGCCTGCAGAGTGAGCGGTACGGGAGTGAAGTAGAGAGGCAGGGCGATGTGTGCGCAGAACGCGACAAAAGCGCTACCGGCGAGCACAATTCCAGCCGTGCGCAGCCAGGTTGCCGACGTGGCGACGGGGACTGCTTCCGAGGTCAACGGTACCGAGAGTTCCTCGCTCAAAACAACTCCTTCCACGGTCCCCGCGAACAGACTTCGTTCGTGGGGCGCAATTCAGGGCTCAACTTCCAGGTCGGTTTCCTGGGCGGCTTCGCGGGCTGCAGGCGTCTCGCGCCGTAATTTCCTGCGCTGCAGCCAGATATGACGCGCCACGGCCGCAGCCGCAAAAAGCAGCGCTCCGAGCGAAACTAGGAGGCCAATCATTAACCAGCGCATAGGAGCGAACCAACCAAGAATACCAGAGAGGGTGGGTTTGCCTGGGGCCAGGCAGACTCTGAAGCCTCAGACCCGCCGCAGGCTCCCCTTTAACCAGTCGAGGTACCCGCGGCTCCCTGACTCCACCCGCAAAACCAGAAACTCTGGCGTCTCGTAGCTGTGCAGCTCATGCAGGCGGGCTTCCAGAGCCGCCAGTTGATCGGGACCGGTCTTGATCAGCAGCATGGTCTCGGCGGACGACTCCACCTGGCCCTTCCAGCGGTAGATGGACTCAACGCCGGGGATCACGGTGGCACAGGCGGCCAGATGCTCCTCAACGAGGGTGCGGGCGAGCCGGTCGGCCTCCTCGGGGCTGGCCGCGGTGGTCAGGACGATGCGGGCTGGCGGGATAGCTTCAGGCATGGGACGCTTCCAGGGTGAAAATGCTCTGAGACCAATGTATTCCGAATGGGAAGTCGCGGGCGGTCTTTCTCAACCTCCGGGCGACCAATGAATGCAGTGGCTTGCCGACCGCGCTTGCGTGATGCAGTATGGACCTTGGGCCGGCGATGACGGCTCAGGCGGAGAAGAGGATGAGCACAGCGATCAGATTTGGCACCTCGGGATGGCGGGCCATTGTTGCCGACGAGTTTACCGTGGCGAATATCCGGCTGGCCGTGGCCGGAATTGCGGCCTTTGTGAGGACGCAGCCTCGAGCCGCACCGGGTGCTGGTGGGACGCGATCCGCGCTTTCTGGGCGAAAGCTTTGTGGACGAGGCGGCGCGGGTGCTGGCTGGAGCCGGCGTAACGCCGATCGTGATTCCGGAGCCCGCGCCGACGCCTGCCATCGCCTATGCCGTGCGCACCTTGAAGACTTCCGGGGCCATCAACTTTACCGCTTCGCACAATCCGCCGGAGTATAACGGCATCAAGTTCTCCACCCACGACGGCGCGCCAGCCCTGCCCGAAGTGACCAAACAGATTGAAGCGGGGATTGCGGGGCTCGCCTCTGCCGGCAGCGTCATTGCAAAACCAGAGCCCCCCGCGGGCGGCTTTGAAACCATAGACGTGAAGCCTGCATTCCTGAGGCGGCTGGCCGAGCTGGTGGACTTGAAGGCCATCGCCAAGTCGGGCATCAAGGTGGTCTACGACCCGTTCTGGGGCGCGGGGCGCGGTTACAGCTCCGAATTGCTGCGTGAGGCGGGCGTGGCCGTGGAGACAGTTCACGATTATCGGGATGTTTTGTTCGGCGGCCATGCGCCGGAACCGGACGACTACCTGCTGGGCGATGCCAAGCTCAAGATGAAGGAGATAGGCGCCGCCATCGGCATCGCGACCGACGGCGATGCCGACCGCTTCGGCATTGTGGACGGCGATGGAACCTTCATTCAGCCGAACTACATCATTGCGCTGTTGTTCGACTACCTTGTCGAGACGCGCGGCTGGCGGAACGGCGTAGCCAAAAGTGTGGCGACGACCAATCTGGTCAACGCGCTGGCCGATTTCCACAAGGTCCCGCTCTATGAGACGCCGGTGGGGTTCAAGTATATCGGCGAGCTGATTATCGCGGACAAGATCGCCATCGGCGGCGAGGAGTCGGCCGGGCTGACAATTCGCGGGCATGTTCCGGAGAAGGATGGCGTGATTGCCGGGCTGCTGGTGGCGGAGATGGTGGCTACGCGCGGCAAAAGCCTGGGCGTGCAACTGAAGGAACTGTTTGGCAAGGTTGGTTCCTTCTATCCGGTGCGCGCCAACTTCCGCTTGACCCAGGAGGCTAAAGCCAAGTTCACTGATAAGTTGAAGGCCGATCCCAGGGAGCTGAGCGGACTGAAGGTCACCAGTGTCGTGCGCACCGACGGGCTCAAGTTGATTCTCGAAGACGGCTCCTGGGTGTGCTACCGGCTCAGCGGAACCGAGCCGGTGGTGCGGGCCTATACTGAAGCGCGCAGCGAACAGGGCATGGAAGCCCTGAGTTCCGCCGCGGAGAGATTTGTTTTGTCCTAATGGCGGATTGAGGTTGGCGTGGCGGATGAGAAGGTGCAAGCCGGAAAGAACGCGACGGGCGCAAAGCCGGTTCCGGCGCGCAAGCGGGCCCTCGAATGGGCTCGGCGGGCCTGGCGTCCGGCGGGAACCGTGGTGGCCGTGGGGCTGGCGGGCTTGCTCATGTGGCACGTGATCAACGGCAAGCACGGCATCTCGGTGTGGCAGCAGAAGCGCGCCGAAGATCGCGAATTGCAGAAAGAGATCCGGGACATCGAGCAGGACAATGCGCAGTTGCGCCGGGAGATCGAGCGCCTCAAGACGGACCCTGACGCAATCGAGCACGAAGCTCGCGAGAAGCTGCACTACGCCAAGCCCGGCGAAGTGATCTACACTCTGCCCGCAGACCCGCCAAGCCAACCGCAGCCGGCCGCGGCGGGCAAGTAGGCGCGCAAGCGATCAGCGCTCACTGACCAACTAAGACCCGATTTTTCAAACTGACCTCTGACCCTTGATCTGTCTCAAAAATCGATGTGCGCCCGCACCGTGGGCACAAAGACCGGCCCGCGGTCGCGGTTGTAGCCGGGATGGACTATATAGCGACCCGCCGACCATGGAATAAAGCCCGCGCCAAAGGTGGGCGTTGTAATACCACTCCACAATATCCTCGCGGCCATAGGTCAGGTTGCCGTCGCCCAGCAGGAAGCCTAGTCCCCCGTAGTGAAGATAGTTCTGGTGGTCGCGCTTGATGGCGTTGGAAACATATGCGACGCCCACTTTGTCGTTTGGCCGGACCAGCCGTGGCCCGCTTAGTCGCCGCCGAAAAGGATCGTCTGGCCGACCTCGGTGTAGGCGAATGACTCGTGCTGGTCCTCGTTCCAGCCGAAGCGCCCGAAGAGCCGCAGGCTGTCTGTGACTTCCTGCTCGGTGTTCAGGCCAAAGCCGTACTTGACTGCGCCGAAGCGCTCGGTCTGCGTGATGTCGGGCGTGGCGATCTTGCCCGGAAAGATACTGCTGCACCGACTGGCGGTAATCGCCCATGTGCGCGTGGTTCACGAAGCTCAGAACACGAATCGCTCCCTGGCGTTTCGCGCCCTCGTGTTTTGAATTGATCAGCGGAGCCAGGAGGCCCTTGCGCAACTCGAACTCCCAGTTCTGCCCGTTGGCGCGGCTGAAGGCCCAGTCGAGATCAATGCCGTTGGCCACGATGGGCATTGCCGCGATCGCGTAGCGCGCCGACCAGATCCGGTCGTCGTACTCCAGAACTCCGCCCACGGTGTAGCCGCGCGTGTCGGCGGCGTAGTCCCATGCGCCGTTGTTGTCGATGGTCCAGTTGGTGAACTGCAGATGGCTGTCCGTTCCGACGGAGTTCACGTCGAAGATGTCGGGAAGGCCCATCTTGCCCACGCGAATCTCGAACCGGCGCACCGGCACCTTTGTCGCCAGGGCGAAGCGGTCCGCGATCCTGGTCGACCATCTCGTCGGTCAGGCCGATGATCTGGTGAATCTCGCCACGGGAGAGGTAGGGCGCGGTGCTCAGGGTAGGATTGCGCACCACGTCGAGGTTCGTAATGCCCGCCAGCCCCAGCGCCTGCGAGAGTCCGCGCCCGCCGGCGTTCTCAAAGTCCACGATCAGATCGGTGTTGTAGCGAGTGTTGGGGTGCAGTTGATAGCCGAGATACAGAGTCGTAACTTCTGAGGCTTTGGTTTCGAACGTGTCCTGCAGACTATTTGCGCCTTCATAGGGCGAGTGAAAATGCCCGTGCATCTGGAAGATGCTGTTGGCCTGTCCGGAAATCCAGTAGCGGCCGCTTTCCGAATGGGGAGCCATGGTCAGGATGGGATCTGCCGGCGCAGGTGATTGCCCGGCAGAGGCCTGCGGACCGGGAACGGGGGGAAGCTGCGTGGGTGCCTGCGCCATGAGCAGCCCCGCGGCGAAGGCGCAGGCCAGACGGGCGAAGGCGACGAGGAACGGAATGGGACTGCGGCTGGGCATAGAATGAAGGAGGTTCTATACCCCCACTGGGTTAATACCATACCGGGGGTAGGTATTGTCAAGCAGAGGAGGCCGGCAATGTCGCATCAGGAGCGGGAGAAGCTCAAGCTGTTGCAAAGATTGAGAAAAGTACGTGGACAACTGGACGCGGTGGAGCGCTCGCTGGCAGCCGATGAGGATTGCGGCGGGCAACTGATGCTGCTGGCGGCGGTGCGGGGTGGAGTGAACTCGCTGATGGGCGAGGTGCTGGAGACCCATATCCGCTTTCACCTCGTGGACGGAGCCAAGGAGCAGATTGCACCGGAGCTGGCCGAGGACCTGATCGACCTGGTGCACGCGTATCTGAAATGAAGTCATTGGGAACGGGTTTCTCACTGGAAAGGGACGCAGGCATTTGCGCGGCTCGCGACCCTCTGCCGGCAGTTCGGCATGTGCCCATTTTAAGGGCCGGGCGGAGCGGGAAACATTAAGGTCTGGTTGATTTCAAGAGCGGGGTCCGCCTCTTCACGGGCGTCGAGACCGAAATCACAGCGCATCCGCCCTTGGCGGCTTTACTGGTAGTTGCCGATCAGTACGAATGGAGCCCAGTAGAACGGATGAGAATAGCCGGCTTGAGGCGCAGCGGGCGCCGGCCCTCCCACAGTCTCAAAGCCGCGCTGGCTGCGTCCGCCGGGGGACGCGGCAGGTCCCTTGAGCAGCGCTAACTGCGCCTGGCGCAAGGCTTCCGCTTTTCCGCCGGCGGGATCTTTGAGCCATCTCGAGTAGAAGTCGCTCATCAGGCGGCTGGTGCTGGCGTCGTTCACATCCCAGAGCGTGGCCAGCACCGCTTCAGCATCCTTCTGTTGAGCGATCATGCCCAGGCTGTCCATTTCCGTGCCGTCCCTGTTTTTGTAATCCTTGGCGGTGCTGCAGGCGGAGAGGGTCAGCAGCCGCGTTCCGTGAAACGCAACCGTGGAATGTTCCATCTCGGAGAGATTCCACTCATATCCATTCGCCTCTCCACTCGCCTCTCCGCCGAGCATCAGAAACGGCTCGTTGCCGCTGCCCGTTTCCACCACAAAATGGCTGGCAATATGCACCACGGGGAAGCCCTTGCCTTCGCCAAGCTCGGTCTTCAGCGCGGCCAGTGTGAACTGGTCGTTGGGCAGCAGCTTTCCTTCCATCAGCCCATGCGATTCGGGCACTGTAGGGTCGTGGACCACCGCATCCAGTTCCGGCATTACGCCGGGCAGCGGCGGCAGGCCGCCATAACTCTTTGACAAGCCCATTGCCAGCACGCTGGGCGTGCTCCCGTTCGCGAGCGGTGAATCCGTCATATGTCCGTAACTCTCGGGAGTGAAGAGGACGTTCTTGAAGCGCTCGAGCATGTACTGGTGGCCATCGTAAAGTGCGGCCATCGGCAGGTAACGCAAGGCGTCGTCCAAGGACCACAGCAGCGTTGGAACACCGCTCTGCGCGGCGGACGGCGTTTCAATCGTCTTCAACTCGATTTCAACTGGAGCCACGACCATCGCATACAGCTGGGCCAGAGCGGGCTTGGGATCGGCGTTGCGCGCGGCCAGGACTTCAAGCACCTCGAACACCTTGCTGCGCAGCTCGGCCGGTGTGGCCTTCAGCTCGAACTTTTTTCGCGTGGTGGCAGTCACCACGATCGCGTAGACATGATCCTCGCCCAGCAGAATGCGGATGCCCATGACGCGCGGCCCCAGTTTTGCCAATGTGTTTTGCAGATAGCTCTGCCGGGAGTCCTCGCCGGCTGAGTCCGCATTCTCTTGGCCGGGGGCTGGTTTCCGCTCCAGTTCGGCACAGATGGTGTTGGTAAAGTAGTCCGCGATTTCTCCGATTCCCTGCCGGAGGCTTGCGGTCAACTTCTTCAGTTGCGCATCTTCGTCGGGGGTGCGCGTAGCCTTGGCATGCAGGCCGGCCCACTCCAGGCTCATCTCCTCGAGTGCGATCGTCTTCTGCTGCAGCGAGTCCAACTCGCTTTGCGCCTTTTGTTGCGCTGTACTCAGTATCAGGGGTTCGACCTTGGCTGCTGCATCCGGAGTGGCGCCGCGTACAACATCCTTCAACTCCTGCTCCTTGAGCAGATCCAGAACCTGTTCAGCCTCACCCAGCCGGCCGGACTCGACCATGAGCTCGGCCAGAATGCGATAGGTTGACGCCTTCGATTGCGCAAACCCCGCTTGCAGGTCTTTATCCAGGCCGGAGATGTTCTTGCGAATCTGCTGATAGCTGTTCACCGCATCCAATCCGAAGAAGATGGCCACCTCAGGACGATTTTGTTTTTGGAAGCCGACCATCATGGCGGTGTCGATCCCTCCCTGCATGTCCGGATCGCCGGCAGTCTTTGCCATGGTCAGAGCAGCGAGTGAGTAAGGAAACGCCGTCTGCGGTTGACCGAGCTTTGCATAGGCCATGCCGATGAGGGTCAGAGCCATGGCTTCACCGCGGCCCTCCTTCACTTCGCGCCAGACTGGGAGCGACTGGAGTTCAACCTCCAGCGATTTGTCCGGCTGTCCCAGGTCGAGATAGGCCCGTCCCAGGTTGCTCAGGGTCATCGCTTCGCCGCGGCGGTTGCCCACTTCACGCCAGATGGTCAATGCCTGATTGTAGAAATCAAGCGCCTGCTGGGGTTGACCCAGATCCGCATGCGCCCTGCCGATATCGTTCAGATCGAGCGCCTCGCCATTGCGGTTTCCTGACTCCCGCCAGACCGGCAATCCCTGATTGAAGTAGTCCAGCGCCGTCTGTTTCTGTCCCAGATCGGAATAGACCCTGCCCAGATCGTCAAGAGAGCTTGCCTGGCCCTGGAGGTTGCCGATTTCTTTCCAGATCGAGAGCGCCTGGTTGTAGGATTGCAGCGTCTTTGCCTTCTGACCCAGATCGGAATAGGTCCTGCCCATGTTATTCAGACTCAACGCCTCGCCTGCGCGCTCTCCGGTTTCACGCCAGATCGCCAAAGCCTGATTGAGAGACTCCAGCGATTTGGCGCCTTGGCTCATATCGGAATAGACCTTTCCCATCATGTCCAGCGCGCTGGCTTCGCCGTTGCGATTGGCCGCCTGGCGCCAGATTGGCAAGGCCTGGTTGAGAACCTCGAGCGCCTTGTCCTCCTGCGCCAGGTTGGAATAGCTGCGGCCCATATTGGTCAGCGCCAGCGCCTCGCCCGCGCGGCTGCTCAACTGGCGCCAAATCGCCAGCGTCTGGGTAAACAGGTCCAGCGCCTTCTGCTCCTGGCCCATGTCGGAATAGATTCTGCCGATGATGCCCTGCGTGGTCGCAATGCCCATCTGGCTGGTTCCGCTCTGCTCAATCTGCAATGCCTGGTTGCAGTCATCGAGCGCCTTCTGCATGTTTCCCGCTTGCCTGTGCAAAGAACCAAGAGCATTCAGCTCGGTGACTTCATTTCTGTACTGTTTTGCCTTGATCGCCTCGGCAAGATTCTGCTCATGCTGGGCAATTTGATCCTTGAGTGGAAGGTTCTGCTGATTGGTCTGCGCGCCGGCAAGAGAAGATTCGAGAAGGCCGGCCGTGGCCGCCATCAGCCCAATGCTCAGCCAGGCGATAGCTCGCATTTTCTGCGTCAGGTTCATCCTGCTCCCCTGCCGGACCTTCCTGCTCAGGCGGTACGTTGGTTTGGTTTGAAAAACGACCGGGCCGGGCTGGGCCGATCCGCTGCTTTACTGCTCTATCTTCGCCGGCTCCGCCCCGGCAACTCCCAGGGCAAAGTCGGCATCCGCCGAACTCCTGCTCATCACAGGATGCTGGTGCGACCCATCCGCGGAAACGCGCGCGGAAACCTGTTGCGCCACCGCGTCGTACACCTGGCTCAACGGAGTGACTCCGTTGCCGTTTTTCAGCGCCTGGAGCAGGAAATACGTGAAGTATCCGTGCCGGAGTGCGGGGCTCTCCAGGGACTCCTCATCCACCCGGCTTGCCGACATCACGATGCGGCCCGTGCCCTGGCTCATGCGCTCCAGCATCTGGCTGGATGGAGCCTTGTTGGCCAGCGCGCCGTTTGCCGCGGACGGTTCGCTCTTCATGGAGCCACCGCTGTAGCAGGTATCCAGAATTACCGCCGTGCGCAGCGCCTTCATGCGCGTAGACACAGCGTTGGCCAGTTCCACCATTGGGTAGGCGGTGGCAAACATGGCATCCTCATTGAAGCTGCCCCCGCTGTAGACCTCGGTGTCAAAAGTGACCAGGTAGTTTGCACCGCCTGAGTCCAGGGTGCGCGGGGTGCCGTGTGTCGCAACATAAACCACCACCAGGTCGTTCGCCGCTGCATGGCGTGCGATCCAGTTCAGTCCTTCCTTGATGTTCTTCGTGGTCGCCTGCTCATCGGTGAGCACATGGACATGGCTCGCGGGAAAACGTCCGATCTGCGGATCGGTGAGTTCGGCTGCAAAGGAACTTGCGTCCGCGGTCGTATAGTTCAGGCGTGGAATACTGCTGTCGGTGAAGCGGCCTGATGCCCACCACCAGCGCCCACTTCTGCGCGACCGGTCCCGCGGCTTCAACCTTCTCTTGGATGGGCGCGCCAGGATCGGGCGTCTTTGCCGCGGCTTCTTCCACGGCGAATCCGCGCCCGGCGGGCGTGGCCAGCAGCAGCGGATTCAATCCCTCCTGCAACGCTTCAGAGTCGTTGAAGCGCGCCTTGTCCATTGCGTATTTGGCCAGCGCGTCGTGGCCCAGCCGCTGCTCCACCAGGCTGCGGTAGTACCATGCATCGCCCAGTTCGCTGCATTCTTGAACCGCGTGTTTCAGCAGTTGCAGGGCATCTTCAAATGCGCCGTTATCGCTTTGCGGGGTAATTCGCTCCAGCGCCTGGACCACCAGGTCCTTGCCGGCGCCGCAGCGCACTCCTTGCCCCCATGCGGGCACACAGAGGCCCGCCGAGGCGGCCAGCAACGCCAGCGATGCTAGTCGGGTGCGCTGGCAGCTCTTCATTTTGGCGCCGCGGGCGTTGCCGCCGTGTGGGCTGCTACGGTGTGGGTTGCGGCAGTGTGCGGCCGCGCCGAGCGCGCCTTCATTGCTGCCAGCACCGCCGGGCTGACACCGCCGCCGGTGAGAGCTTGCTGGCCTGCCGGGGTCAGATCGAAGCTGACTGCCTTGGCCGACCGTATGGCTTGCGCCACAGTGTCGTCGTCCATGCCGGATTTGACCATAGCGATGACCTGAGCGTTGGTGAGCCCTTTGGGGGCGGCGGGCTTGGCGCCAGGTCCTGGTGCGCCAGGCTTTGCGCTGACTGGGACTGTATCCACGGGCGGTGGTGGGGGCGGCGGAGGTTCGGCAGCTTTGGCCTCCTGCTCTTTCTCGTCTTCAAGCTCCTTGTAATGCGCAATCGCATCCTGAATGCGCCTCTGCGGCTCAAGAAAGTAATGTTCCCCCTTCTTGGCATCGATGGCTTTGCCGTAGTCGATCGCAGCCTCGTCGAGGTACTTCATCGCCGCCTTTGGATCTTCGGCCTGGTAGGCCAGCGCCTCATAGGCCACGCCTATGTTGTAAAGCCGGTAAGCATCCTCTTCCGGCTTGGGAAACGGAGGGGCGGTCTCAAACGTCTCCAGCGCTTTTTCCCATAATCCCGCGACTGCCTGCTTGTCTCCTTCCTCAAGAGCGCCCCGTTGCCGGGCGAGATATACCTCCACGGACTCATTGGTGTTCACGAGGTGTTCGGCAACCAATTGCACCGCTGCCTGCATCAGGTTGGTCCGCATCTGGGAATCGGTAGGGCCATCGAGAGCCTCGTCGGGGTCTCCACCCTTGAGCCGCTTCCAGGCGTTGGTTACCGTTCCTTTCACGCCCGCTGACGATAAATTGCCCGCGCTGTCGAATTCCTGGTCATACTTCGCGATCACATTGTCTGAAGTCAGCGTCTTTCCGTCGCCGGTCTTGACATCGAAAGAGACGGCGAGCGCTCCCGTCACGCGCGTGTAAGCCTGCTCCGTGGGCATGTTCTTGCCGAACAAATAGGTCGGCCGCATGGTTACCGTAGGCTCAGGATGAGCATAATCGGTGATCCGGCAGGCGATATCGACGGATGGACTGGTCTCGTCCTCCTTCAACTGCGGATTATCCTTCAGCAGTTCCGCAAGCAGCAGCGCCTTGAAATCGCGCGTCATGGTGCTCTGGTCGTAGCGGCCCGTTACCCTTACTCCGATCGTGGGTCCGTTCAGGTGCACGATAGCCGGCAGTTTGCGCACCAGGGTCACTTTCTCCTTGGCCGCACCGAAACTCTGCGCGCCGGCCGAAGCGGCCGCCAGCAGCCCGATGCTCAGACATGCTGCAATCTGCAACTTCATCCCCCGATTCATCTTTCCCCCTTCGTTGCCCCCGGCCGGCGCCTGTCTTGCCGGCTGGTCACGCTCACCGTGTGCACCAGCAATTTTCGCACCAGCCATCAGAAAAAGCATCGCTTACTAGCTCTTTTTGGTGCTCTTTTTTGAGCTTGAACTGCTCGTACTGGTTGCGGGAGGCGCGGCGGGGCCGGCCGGTGGCTTTGGTGGAGCGTACGAGGCGTCGAGCGGTAGCACGCTCACCCGCATGGAAGCATAGGTGATGCCGGGGACCGCGCTCTGCGCGCGAGCCTGAATCGGCAGATTCGGATCGGCATCCTTGCGCACCAGGTAGCCCTGCACCAGGTCAAGATTCGGCAGTTCCTTGGCCAGTTCGTCGGTATGCCTCTGCGGAACCATGAGATAGTCGCCGGAGAGCAGGCCGATGTAGCGGTCTTCGCGTTCGGGATCAGCCAGCGCCTGCTGCGTGGCCACGGCGGTGGTCAGGTTGCCGGCCATGATGAACCTCGTGCGGTCTTCCCAGTAACTCAGCGCCTCAGTAAAAGCACTGAGCGCGGGCACGCTGATGGCCGGCAGCGACACCAGGGGAACAGCTATCTTGGCTCCCTGCATGATCACGTTGAGCGCCTTCACGAATACTGAAGTGGTTGCAGCCTTTGAAACATTGACGGCGAGCTTCCCCGTTCCCTGCGTGAGCAGGATCTTGCTGGTCCCCTGGGTCGCCTGGGGCGTCCTGAAGCCTAGCTGGTCCAGCGATACCGTGCCCGCCTTGCTGGGTTCCAGCGATGCGATGGCCGTCCATGCGAGTGGGGCGATGATGTTCATGTACGGATGAATCTGCGTGGTGTCAACGCGAAGCTGCGCCGCGCGCACGTTGGATTCAGTGTTGCCGGTGGCGGGACGGTATTGCGAGAGCGCAATGCTGACTGCCACGTCGCCGTCGTGATCCAGCAACTCGTCTTTTCCGATGTCGGTGGCATAACGAAGCATTTTCGCGTCTGATTTGTAATGCAGATACTGGGTTTCGGCGGCTGGATCGGGAAGCTGATCCGCCGGCCCGCGCGAAGCCGCCTTCTGTCCATAGTTCTGGCTGTACGGATTGACGGAGTCGAAGAATCCGTTCCAGAAGTCATAGGAATCGTGGGGCGTATCTTCAGCTGAGGTCTGCACATTAGCGTCCTCAGCCGCGGCGATTTCGGGCAGAAGGGCGGTGAGCAAGCCGAGCATTGAGGCGTCGGCAACAAAACGGCGTCGGGAAAGGGTCATGGTCATTCTCCTTCAGAGGATCGTGGGGAATTGTCGATCGAGTCGGTTGACCGTGGCGACAGTTGGTTTGAGTTCAGTGCGCCGCTTCTTTTGGAACGCTGCGCATTGTGGTCAGCGCGATACCCCAGTTAGTAGGCACCTCGCCCGAAAAGCCGCGGGTTCCGCTGCTGGTGTTTGCCAGCAGCATTTCAAGAGGCGATTCCATGCCCCTGGATCCGCGCGTAGCAACGCCCTCAAAGTTGAGCGCGTAGGGGTCGGGGAGAGGTTGCGCGGTGCTGAGCATAATAAGCGTGTCCACGCCATAGGGCGGTCCAACGCGCAGTGTGCGCGCGCCGGGCAGCACAAACTGGCGGCCGCTGTCCGCGTCGCTGGGGAACTGGTTCTCAGCGTAGTCAAGCGGATAGACCAGCGAGCCTTTGCCGTGGCAATCGATATCGAGAACGTAGACCCAGCGCCGCTCGATCACCCGATCGGTCGACTGCAGGGCCATCTTCAGCAAATCGCCCTGGTGCACGGGCGAGCCGCCCTGTCCGGGCTGCCCGGCGGCAGGCGGGTTGTCGCTCGAGGCAGGGACCATGGCCAGCGTGTAGTAGTCGCCGGTGGCTGCGTCGGCGGAGTTATTCGCCAGATCGAGCCAGCCGTGAACTTTGGCCAGCAGCGATGCATACTTGCCGAGCGCCGTGCCGGCCTTGTCGAGGTCGCCGGCGCCGGCCATCGTCACCCAGTCTGTGCGCACCGGATATTGCGATGTGGCGGAACATCCCGGACTGTGATTCGGCGCGGAGGATGACGGCGGCCCGGCTGCAAGTTCGTTCTTGTGGTACCAGGCGTAGGCAGGTCCATCCCCGGTGAGCGTACCGGTCAGGACGTAGTCGGCACCGGCCAGATCGGGCGCTGTCTGGACGGCGCTGGTGGGGTCACCCAGCGCCAGTTTGGCCGCTAACTCCTGCGGCGGCGGAAGGTTGATCCAGAGTTTGGCGCCGGCGGGAAGCTGCTGCTTCAATGCGCTCGCCGTCAGTTGAGCGCCCAGAATGGTAGGAGAAGGCGCGCCGGCTTTTTGCAGTGTCCAGTTCTTGCCGTCCCAACAGAGGATATGTGTCCACGGCTCCTCGGCTGGATCGGAGACCAGTGAGACTCCTGCGGCATTGATTGTTGCTGCCGCGGCGAGGATGTCCTGCTCAGACAGATTGGAAGGCCAGAGCCAGACGCGCAGTGGCGGCTGCTCCGCCGGAATCCATTTCGTCAGCTCGAAAACTTCGCCGGGAGCAACTTTGGCGCCGGCCGGACTGATGACGCTGGCCGACGAACGCGCGATGCCCTCCAGTTCTGTAACCCGAAGCTTGATGGTCTGACCCTTGCTGTCCGGGTTGGTCGCGGTGAATTCGCTGCCCACGCCGACGCCGGAGACTTTGCCGATGTCCAGCCAGACGCTGCCATTGTCGTCGGTTTGCAGGGCAGCGGTGCGGATCTTGCCCGACTCCGCCGCCTTTCCCCCAAAAAGCGGTTGCTGGCGCCGCGCGGCGCTGGCGTCGAGATCGGGCTCCTGGTCCGGAACGCTCCCGCCTTCAAGTACGGCCTTTACGCGCTGATAAACGAGCGAGGCCGATGAGTCAGCCGGCAGACCCTGCATCGCCGCAATGAGCGCCGCGGTAAAGGCCCCATGCGGCTCGGCCGTCTTGTCGGCCGGGGGCATCTCCTTGGCCGTCTGGTCCTGCTGCGCGGCAGAGAACACCAGCGCCGGATTGTCCTGGCGCTCGGTGGGCGCGGGCTTCGGCTCGCCGCTGGGAAGCGTCTCAGGCGTCTCGGCAATATCGCGCGGGTCAAAGGCCAGTGTCCGTTCGCGATACCGGGGGCCGATACCGCGGCTGATCCCGCCGCTGTGGCAACTGTCAAAGATGGCCGTAACGTGAACACCCTTGTCCAGGGCTGCATTGAAGATACGAGTCATCTCGCGGTCGCGCACATCGAATCCGCCCTTATAGGCGTCAGAGGGAACCAGCGTGCTGTCTGCGTGGACATACTTTCCGTTGACCAGCACGGTGAGCTTGTTTCCCTTGCTGTTGACGCGCAGCGAGCCGTGGCTGGCAACGTAAAAGACGACCGTGTCGCCGCGCTGCGGCAGATCCACCAGATACTTCTGCATGGCGGCCAGGATGCCGTCGTGATCGGTTTGCGCGGCAGGCAGAACCAACACTCCCGAGCGCGGCTGGGGCGGCGCCGGATTGGTGAGCAACACTACCTGGTTTGCCGGAAAGCCGAACTTGGGACTGGTGAGCAGGTCGGCCATGGCCTGTGCATCGTTGACGGCGCCGTCCAGGTTTTCAAACGTCCCCAGCTCACAGCGGCCATAGATGCAGCCGGCGGGATGTTCCGCAGTGGTGCCCGCGGGCTGGTAGGTATTGATGCCGATAAGCAGGGCGCGTTGAGTCTCCGGCGCAGCCGTTGTTACAGTCAGCGCCAAGAGCAGAGTCGAGAGAGCGGCAACGTACATTTTCATATCTGTTCCAAATACTCCAAATCCAATGAAACGGAAAATGACGTAAAGTTGCTCTCCGAGAGGAGAATTCTCACATTGTATAGTTTTCCGAACTGACAATGGAATAGAAATCAACATTCAATGAAGAAGTGGAGTTTTTGGGGGGCTATCGGCTCAATTCAGCCGCTGCAGGCCTCGCCGGCTCCACTTCCGGCGCTAGGGCCAGAAACTCCTGAAAGACTTCGTTGGAAAGGAGTTGGCCCTGGGCGGTGAGACGGACTGTGGCGGCGATGGTGAGCAGGCCGGACTCTGCCAGGCGAGGCACAACCCGCAGTGCCGGCGCGATCATTGGACGCCCAAACTCACGCTCGAGCGCGGCCACCTCGACCCCGGAATTGAGGCGCAAGCCGAGGAACCAGGCTTCCTCATGTTGGCGCGCCGGAGATAGCCAGGCGGTGTCGGCTGTTTGAGAGCCTGCGAGAAACTTCGCCAGGTCGTCGGTGGTCGCGGAGCGAAGCACGTAACCGGGTCCAATTCTGTCTGGATGCTGCACGCAACATCGACGATGCGTCAAGTCCCAGGCCAAGATAGGGCCGCCGCTGCCAATAGCGGAGATTGTGACGGGATGCGAAGCCGGGGCGGCAGAAATTGGAAATCTCGTATTGGGCCAGGCCGGCCCCGGCCAACTGCTCGATTGCCAGGGAGTACATGCGGGCAATGGCATCCTCCGATGGAACCAGCCCTGCATGGTAACGGACGCCGCCGGCGAGCATCTCGCGGCCCAGCCGGGAGTCCTCGTCCACCTCGAGCATGTAGATGCTGGCGTGGGGAACGCCGGAGTCGACGAGCGCATCGAGCGACGCCTGCCATGAGGCGAAGGTCTGCCCGGCCAGGCCGGCAATCAGGTCCACGTTGAGGTTGGCGATTCCAGCAGCTCGAAGTCGGCGAAGGTCGTCCGCGACTGTCGCGCGGTTGTGGAGACGCCCGCTCGACTGCGCCTCGCGGTCAATGAAGGATTGGACGCCCAGGCTGACGCGATTCACGCCTGAAGAAACCAGCGCGGCAAGAGTGCCGTCGGCAAGCTGGCCCGGCGCGCACTCCACGGTGATTTCGGCCTCCCGATCGATGTCGAACTCCGACCACATCGCGGCAAAGAGCCGGCTCAGCAGATCCGGTGCCAGCAGGCTGGGCGTTCCGCCGCCCAGATACACGGTGTCCACGCGGCGCGGCAATTCCACACCCATGCGCGCGGCCCACTCGCCGGCCGCCGCCAAATCCTGAATGAGCCGGTCCACATAGCGCGCGTGCTCGCTGGCTGGATAGACTCCCGAGGCGAAGTTGCAGTAGGTGCATTTGGACCGGCAAAAGGGGATGGAAACGTAGAGCCCCAGCGCGTTGTCCCGGTCGGCGGTCATAATGGGATTGTTTCATGGGCGCGAGCTGCTTCCCTGTCCACAAGCCGCCTCCCGGTCCATACAATCATGGTAGGAAGGAAAACCCGTTTGAAGGCCTGGCCATTTTTTGCCATTTCTCTGATTGAAGTCATTCTGCTGCTCGCCCACTGGTTCCTGTTCCACACCTGGATTGGGTTCTGGAATCACCCCAGCTCGACGGTGGTTCTCGCGATGCGGGTTGCGCTGCTGGTGTTGGCGTTCAGTTTTATCGTCGCTGCGCTGCTCAGCTTCAGGTATACCAACCTGGTGGTCACGGTGATTTATAAGGTCGCGGCGGCCTGGCTGGGTTTTTTGAACTACTTCTTTCTGGCAGCCTGCCTGAGTTGGCTGGCGTGGTACGCGTGGCTCGCTTCGGGGCTGAGCGCGAACCCGGCCGAGGCGCGGCCCTGGATCGCCGGCGTGCTTTCCGCCGCAGCTTTGCTGACGGGAGCCTATGGGCTGCTGAATGCGCGCTGGGTTCGGGTGCGGCGGATCGCCGTGACGCTGCCAGGCCTGCCGGAGAGCTGGCGTGGGCGCAGAGCTGTGCTGCTAAGCGATCTGCACCTGGGCAACATCAATGGATCGGGGTTCAGCCGGCGCATGGTAGCGATGGCCGCGACGCTTCGGCCGGACATCGTATTCATCCCCGGCGACCTGTTCGACGGAACCATGGCCGATCTCGATCGCCTGGCCGCTCCCTTCAAGGAACTCGCGCCGCCGTTCGGGGTCTACTTTTCCACCGGCAACCACGAGGAATTCCGCGGCAAGGAGCACTACCTTGAGGCGGCGACTCGCGCCGGTATGCGGGTTCTGGATAATGAAAAGGTTACCGTGGATGGCCTGCACATCGCGGGCGTGCCGTTTGGCGGCTCGACCAGCCCCATCCACCTGCGCGCCACTCTGGAGGGGCTGCGGCTGAGCTCGGGCCAGGCCTGGATTCTGCTCAACCACATGCCCAGCCGGCTGCCCATCGTGGAGCGGGCAGGCGTGAGCCTTCAGCTCTCCGGTCACACCCACGGCGGACAGCTTTTTCCATTTACGTGGCTCACGCGCCGCGTCTTCGGGAGGTTTACCTACGGTCTGCACCGCTTCGGAGCGCTACAGGTTTACACATCGAGCGGGGCCGGCACGTGGGGTCCGCCGATGCGCGTGGGAACGCATCCGGAGATTGTGTTGCTGGAATTTGAGTAAAAGAATTGTGGCCAGCGGATTTCGTGCTAGAATGTAGTAACGTTTCTACATTGGGGGTTGCTGTGGCCATCACCACCTTATCCAGCCGGGAATTCAACCAGGACGCGAGCCGAGCGAAGAGAGCGGCAAAAAAAGGCCCAGTGTTCATTACGGATCGCGGGCGGCCCGCCCACGTATTGCTGTCGATCGAGGAGTACCGCAAGTTGAGTGGGGCACGGGAGAATATCCTTGACCTGCTGGCCATGCCGGAGGCCGCCGAAATCGACTTCGATCCGCCACGGTTGGACGGCAGCCTCTTCCGCCCTGCTGATTTCTCATGATGTACCTGCTCGATACCAACGTGGTCTCCGAGTCGCGCAAGGCATCCCGAATGCAAGCCGGCTCGACAAAGGCCTTGGCAAATATCGATGCGTGCGTCCAGCGGTGGTTCGGCAGCGTCGACTCTTCCAGTCTTTACCTGTCGGTTATCACCATCCTGGAACTGGAGATTGGCTGTCTTCTGATGGAACGCCGCGACCAGTCACAAGGCGCTGTGCTGCGCAGATGGTTGCTGGATCACGTGCTGCCCGCATTTGCTGGGCGCGTTCTGCCGGTGGATGTGGCTGTGGCTCAACGTTGCGCCGCTTTGCACGTGCCCGATCCGCTGGCAGATCGCGACTCGCTCATCGCCGCAACCGCCCTGGTGCATGGCATGACGGTTGTCACACGGAACACCGCACACTTCGATCGTACCGGCGTCCTGCTCCTGAACCCCTGGCAGCCGTGACGGTGCGCGATGCAATTCGAATGTGCGAGTAGGGCGACGGTATTGCCGCGTTCACACCCGCGCAATCGAACTTGGCTATGATTGAGGAGCAATGGAGAAGGACGCCGAAATCAAGGGGAAAACGTATTGAGCGCAGAAACTTCCAAGCCAGACCATGCCGGCGATGCCGTGATTCGGACCCGTCTGTCGGGGTTCGATCTGCTGATGAATCCGCGCCTCAACAAGGGCACCGCGTTTACTGAAGCGGAGCGCGACGCCTTCGGGTTGCACGGCTTGCTGCCGCCGCACATCGGAAGTCTTGAAGATCAGCGGGAGCGGCGCAAGTTGGCGCTGGATCATCGCGACACGACTTTCGGAAAGTACAACCTGATGCGCGATCTGCAGGACAACAATGAGACGCTGTTTTACTCGCTGATTTTGCACAACATTGAAGAGCTGCTGCCCATTGTCTACACGCCGGCGGTAGGCGAGGGATGCCAGCGCTTCTCGGAGATCTGGCGCAAGCCGCGCGGGCTGTTCCTCAGCTACCCAGACAGGAATCGCATCGCGCAGATCCTGGCCGACCCGCGCTATGACGATGTGCGCTGCATCGTGGTAAGCGACGGGGAGCGCATTCTCGGATTGGGAGATCAGGGCGCCGGCGGCATGGGGATTCCCATCGGCAAGATGGCCCTCTACACCGCGCTGGCCGGAATTCCGCCCGAACATTGCCTGCCCATCCTGCTCGATGTGGGCACCGACAATGAAACGCTGCTCAACGATCCGATCTACATTGGCTGGGAGCACAAGCGGGTGCGCGGCAAAGACTACGACGCCTTTGTTGAGGCCTTTGTCTCCGCAGTCGAAAAGAGGTGGCCGCACATTCTTCTGCAATGGGAGGATTTTGCCGGCGTGAATGCGGCGCGGCTGCTGGAGCGCTATCGCGACCGGCTGTGCACCTTCAACGACGACATTCAGGGAACCGCGGCTGTGACCACCGCAACACTGCTGGCCGCGGTTTACGCCACGGGCATTCCGCTGCGGGAGCAGACGATCGCGATGTTTGGCGCGGGATCGGCAGGCATCGGCATCGTCGATCTGCTGGTTACCGCGATGAAAGAAGAAGGCCTGAGCGAAGAGCAGGCCCGCAAGCGCATCTATGCCTTCAATCGTTACGGGCTACTCGTTGAGGGCTGCAAGGGGATTCGCCCGGGACAGGAGCCGCTGGTGCGAAAACGCGAGGACGTTGCCGGATGGAAGCTCTCCGGCAAAGGCTCGATTTCGCTGCTCGATGTGGTGCGCAACGCGAAGGTGACGGTGCTGGCCGGTGTCTCGGCGCAGGCGGGTGCGTTTACTGAAGAGATTGTGCGTGAGATGGCCCGGCACATTGAACGGCCAGTCATCTTTCCGCTCTCCAATCCCACATCGGTGTCAGAGGCTGCGCCCGCCGACCTGTTGCGCTGGACCGATGGGCGGGCGCTGGTCGGCACCGGCAGCCCGTTCGCTCCGGTCGAAGTGAACGGCAAGCTGATTCGCATCGCGCAGATCAATAATTCGTACATCTTTCCGGGGCTGGCTCTGGGAATTCTTGTCTCCAGGGCGCGGCGCGTTACCGACGGAATGATCATGGCGGCCGCCAAGACGCTGGCTTCTCTGTCTCCGGCGCGCGCGGACAGGAACGCTGCACTGCTGCCGCCGATTGCCGACTCCCGCAAAGTGGGTCTGGTGGTGGGAGAAGCCGTTGCGCTGCAGGCCGTCGCAGACGGAGTGGCCGATGCCGGCGGCGTGGAAAACCTGAAGGAGAGGCTCCGCGCTTATGTGTGGGAGCCGGTTTATCTGCCGTACGAGCGGCTGGATTGAAACGGTGGAAATCTCCAGAAAACTGCTTGACAAATGAAACCCGATCTCAACTCGAAGTAGGCCGGCGCGGGACTGTGGACTCCAGGTCTCATAACTGAGACCTTGGGCGTCCGGCATAGAAAAGTGGTAGTATTTATTACTACTGAGGTGTATCTGATGCCTACCGTCGAAAAACTGAGCATCGCGCTTCCTGCTGAAATGGCGGCACTTGTGCGCCGGGCTGTGGACGTTGGAGAGTATTCCTCCAATAGCGAGGTGATCCGCGACGCCCTCCGGGATTGGACGCACAAGCGGAACCTCCGGGAACAGGGGCTGTCCAACCTGCGCAAGAAATGGCAGGAGGCGATCGCCGATGATTCCGACGGGCTCGATCCGGACGCGGTTTTCGACCGGCTGGAAAGCAAATATGGCGGCCTTGCCAAGGCAACAGGGCGATAGTGCGCATTCGCTTGTCTCCCTTAGTGCCCGACGACCTTGAGGAGATCGCGGATTATATCGCCCAAGACAGCCCACGCCATGCAGCGCGCATGCTTCGTTTGCTTCGCGCGAGGATGAAGGAAATAGCCAAACAGCCGGAGATTTATCGGCTGCGGCCCGAGATCGGCGTAGATGCACGGTTGGCCACTGTGGGCAATTACGTGATCCTCTTTCGCATCCGCCAGAATGCCGTCCGAATCGAACGGGTCGTGCATGGAAGCCGGGATCTGTTGCCGACCCTGGAAGAGACCGGGCATTAGAGTTTGCTTGGATCGCGATGGCAGTTTCCCACCCTTCCTAAAATGCGCAAAGGATGGGCGCCCGGCGAATTCATTTTTGTTTTTTCTTGAATTCGCATTTCGGCGGAACAGTAGAAACCTCTTCGCTCTTGCTTTCTATTCTTATCGTGCGCCGGCGGATGGTTATTTTCTGCAAAGCTCCTATGAGGCAGCCGCGAACTGCGCCGACTGGGACCGGGCTGCCCTTGAATGCCTATAGGGCGATCCTTGGGCCGCTCTCACTCCCCGTCGGGAGGCACTTGCAACAGCAGCCGCTTCCAGGTTTTCTGGTTTTTGCGGAAGCCTTTTTTCAAGTCCTCTAAAATCCGCTCGAAGTCGGCGTTGGTGCGCAGGTTGTTCCACGCCGGGTTCTTCTGAAACCAGGGATAGTTCTCATTGCCTAGATAAATAGCCCGCCGCAACCAGTGCAAGGCTTCGCTGGAGTCGCCTTCCACGGCGAAATAAGTAGCCAGGCGGTAGGCCATCTCGCTGTCGGCTTCGGCGCCGGCGAGGGTGTCGTCCTTGAGCAGGGCGGCGGCACGGTCGCGCTGGCCCGCCTGCACGTAGCACAACGCCAGAGTGGGCACCGCGATGCGCAGCGAAGGGTCGTCGCGAATGACGCCTTCAAGGATTTCGATGGCTGCGTCGAGGTGACCGAGACGCATCTGCTGGTAGCCGGCCGAGGTGCGCAGCAGCGGATGACGCGGCTCGAGGGCCAGGCCTTTTTCAAGCTCGTCGCCTGCCAGCTCGATTTGATTTTGATAGTGATAGACGCGGGCGCGGTGGTTGTAAAGGATGGGTGCGTTGGCGGGGTTGAGCTTGAGGGAGCGGCTGAATTCGCCAAGAGCCTCATCGTACATGCCGTCGCCGCGCAGCGCCAACCCGGCCACCATGTGGACGTTCCAGTCGTTGGCTGCCGAGGCGAGCAGGTTGGCGATGCCGTGGCGGGCGGACTCCTTTTCGCCGCGCGAGAGCAGCATGTAGATGCGGTAGAGATTGGCCTCGGTGGAAGCGGGGTCGAGCTTGAGCGCCTCGTCAAAGGCGCGGCGGGCGTGCATTACGTGAATCTGGCCGCCGAAGCCGTGGTGCGCATATTGCAGTTCGGCGATGCCCAGGCCGGTCCATCCCGGGGCAAACTCGGCGTCGGCCGCGGTGACGCTCGAAAACAGCGCGTGGGCGCGGTCAAGATCGGCGCGGGAGCCGGTGCGCACCATGAAGGAACTGAGCAGGGCACGGGCTTGCAGATACTTCTCGCTGACCGGGCCGGGCAGCGAAGCTTCGCTGGGCTGCGAGGTGCGCGGCGAGGTGCGAGGCGAGTTGCGTGAAAGCGGGCGCGCAGCATCGATCTGGTCGCCTGCCGAGAGGCCGTGGAGCGTGGCAAAAACCTCATTGGAGATCTCAGTCTGGACGGCAATCAGATCCAAAGACGCGACCCGGATTGCTCCGCCTGAGCGAACGCTCTGCGATGCCACGTCGAGGAGCTGCCAGTTGAGATCGAATCCGCTTTCGGAGCGCAGGAAGTTGCCCGCTAGCACAAATGAAACCAGCAGCTTTTGACCGACAGCGAGAGGATCCATCTGGGCAATGGATAGCGGCATGAGGGTGCTGGAGGGACGGACGACGAGGGCCGGAATACGCGCCAGGCGGGCGGCGATGGCGTCGGCGAGGGCGAAGCCGTAGAGCGGAGCCACTTCAGCGGCGCCGAGATTGGCGAAGGGAAGAACGATAAGGGAGTTGGGTTGCGCGCGCTCGACGGCCGATTCGCGGAAGCGCTCGGCAAGCATGGAGAGAAATCCGGTGGCGCGTTTTTCGGCTTCGGCGCCGGTGGTGGGCAGGTTGGCCGCGGCCTCGCCGGGTATGATGCCGGTCTCAATCTGCAGCGCCTTCATGATGGTCTTGAGGGCCTCGCGGACTTCGGCTGCAGAAGCGTAGCGCGCGCCGGGATTCTTTTCAAGGCATGCCGCGATTACGCTCTTCAGCTCCGGCGAAATCTCGGGGACGATTTCGCTCAGGTCGGCAGGCTCTGAGAACTGGATGGCGCGGATGGCCTGGAAGTCCTCATCGTCGGGGCGGGCGAAGGGATGGCGTCCACTGGCCAGCTCATAGAGGATGACGCCCAGTGCCCAGACGTCGGACTGCACGCTGGAGTGGCCGGTGACAAACTGCTCGGGGGCCATGTAGCGGATGGTTCCGCCGCGGGCGGTGTAGGTGGCCGCAGCGGACGCATCCCTGGCCTGCACGGGCTTGGAGGGGTCGAATGCGGCGTCCTCGGGACGGAGGCGGCGGGCCAGGCCGAAGTCGAGAATCTTGACCAGGCCGCCGTCGGTGAGCATGACGTTCTGCGGCTTCAGGTCGCGATGGAAGATGCCGAGCGCGTGCGCGGCCTGCAGGCCGTCGGCGATCTGGATGCCGACCGAGAGCAACAGTTGCAGGCTGGCCGGACCGCGCGCGATGAGCTGATCGAGCGACTGACCGGGCACGTACTGCATGGCGATGTAACCCTCGTCGCCGCTTTCGCCTACCTCGTAGATGCCGCAGACGTTGGGATGCTCGATGGCCGAGGCCAGGCGGGCCTCGCGCAGCACGGTGGAGCGCATCTGCTCGACGGAGAGCAGGCCGGCACGCAGAACCTTGAGCACCACCGGACGTTGAAGCAGCGTGTCGTTGGCCAGGTAGACCACGCCGCTGCCTCCGGCGCCCAGGCGGCGGAGAATTTCGTAGTGTTCGATCGTTTTGCGCGCCATCGCTTGTAACGAGTTTACCGGTTGGGCTGTTAAAAACACCGAAACGGAGGCCGCGCGCGGAGAAGATTCTGAAATTGAAGCCCTTGGCGGCGCTGCGCGCAGTTGCGCCGGATGAATCTGTTAACGTTCTAGCTGAACATGAACGGCTTATGCAGACAAGCAGTGGGAGTGGGCCGGCGCGGGTCGAACCGGGCTGGTGGCGGGCCTTTGCCAATGCGGCGATTGGCGCGCTCGTTCGCGCTGCCGGCCTTCCTGGCTGCGGCGTACACTCTTTCAGCGCAGCAGCCCGCACCGCAGACGCCACAGCCGGCGACTCAACAGCCGTCTCAGCAGCCCACGGGAGAAAGTCAGCAGCAGCCGGGCGCGGGCGCGCAGGTGCATACCGGAACCTCCAGCGGCCTTGATACCGATGCGCGATTGCAGAATCTGTTGGCCGACCACCAGTTCATTCGCATCGAGCAGGAGCTGGACCAACTGCCGCCGAAGCAGGCGCAGTTTTATCGCGGCATTCTCGCCAACCGCAACAACGACCTGAAGAAGTCGATCGAGTTGCTGGAACCGCTGCTGGACGAGGTGACCGCCGGCGGTAATGCCGCGCATGAAAAGGAGTTGCGCAAGGCTCTGGCCGAGGACTACCTGCGCGAAGGCGACTGGGCCAAAGCCGCCACGGCTTACCAGTCGCTGGAGACGCGGCTTGAGGGCAAGCTCAGCAGCGATGAGCAGGACGAGATCGAGATGCCGCTGAAGATGCTGCCGCTGGCCCAGGGCAATCCGCCCATGACCGTCGATCCGTGCGACGCTTTCGAGTTGCAGGTGAGCAGGAATCCGCTCGGCCTGATCGATGTTCCCGTCTTTGTGGACGCGCGGCCGCATAGCTGGATCCTGGACCCCACGGCGCCCTTCAACCTGATTGCGCGCTCGCTGGCCAAAGGGGCGGGACTGAAGGTGTCAGAAGACGCGGTGACCATCCACACGCTGACCGGACGGCCCATGCAGGTGCATGCAACGGTGATTCCGCGCTTTACTATCGGCGGGCAATTGACGCTGCGGGACATGACGGCCTTTGTGTATGAAGACGCGGATTACTTCTTTCCGGAAACGCGCTACCAGGTGGAGGGAGTTCTGGGCTACGCGGCGCTGGAGGCGCTGGGCAGCCTGACGGTGACCGACAACGACACCATCTATGTGCAGCCGAATAAACAAGTTACGGGGGACAAGGACGACCGGCTTACTGGCGGCGCGCGCTTTTTTCTCGACGGGGACCAGGTGATTGTGGCGCTGGGAGGCGCGGACAGCGGCGAGGAGCGCATGTTTGCCATCGATGCGGGCGGCCAGCAGACCTATCTCACTTCGCGCTACTACGACGAGCACAGCGGGGATTTTGCCGGGCAGACGATGCAGTTGTACACCCTTCACGGACTGCAGGCAGTGGCTCCCGATCCGGCATATATCGCTGACACGATTACCCTTACCGTGGCAAACACTACGATCGACCTGCACTACGTTGCGGTGCTGACTCAGCCGCTGGGATCGGCGCCGCTGGACGATGTGTATGGACTGCTGGGCGTGGATGCGCTGGATCAGTTGGCGGGTTATAGGTTCGATTACAGGACCATGCGGTTCAGCGTGAAGGCGGAACGATAGGGAACAGGGAACAGAAAGGCACCAGGGCGGAAATGGTTGCTTATAAGCAGCGACGTAAACGTTAATGGTTGGCTTAGAGGGTTACGAAATGGCAGTAGAGGTTCGCTTAAGTGGTTGCACTTTTTTGAGGACTTAACTATAGAGGGTTGCGAAAAAGGCGACTTGGCAGCCGAGAATTTTCCATTTCAGAGGAAAGGGTTGCTGAGAACTCACCTGAAAACCTCGAAAAGGGGGGTTTATTGAGGTTAATTGGGGGTTTTCGGGGGGTTTTCGATAGGTTTTCGGAGGTTTTTCTGCACAGTGGACGGTGGACGGTCGTCAGAGATCAGGGGTCAGAGATCAGAAAAGCCCTCAGTTAATGCTGGAACTCCCAGGTCTCAAAAGCGAGACCTGGGGCACCCGCAAGTCAGCGGGTCAGGGAAAAGGCGTCTCTTTTCAGGCGAGAATCAGACTTAGTGCGATGGCGGCCAGCAGGATGGCTGCCGCAAGGGCTTCGGGGCGCTTCCACCAGGGGATTCTTGTCCGCTGGGGCGTGAGGGAGTGGACCAGGCCTGCGAGTTCCGCCTCCGGTTTGGGCTGGGTCGAGAGGCTTACTGCCGACGCGACGACGAGGTTTGCGGTGAAGCCGAAGATCGCCGTCCAGAAGCACTGCGCGACGAAGCCGGGGTAGGTGTGCAGGACGGCAATCCATCCGCCCTGAAGGCCGGGATGGGCGTCGACGGCCAGCGTGAGGCCGTGGTGCAGGAGGGCCGCTGCGATCCCTGCTGCAAGGCCCCAAAATGCGCCGTGGCCGGTGGAGCGCTTTGAGAACATGCCGAGCAGAAAGGTGGCGAGTTGCGGAGCGTTCACCAGGGAGAAGACCAGCAACAGCGCGCCAAGAATGTTGTCAAAGGGACTGGTGTCGAGGGCGATGCCGTGAGAGCCAGGGTGGTTGAATCCGAGGATTGCATAGGCGACGCCGATCGATGACAAGATGCCGCCCACCGCGGCCCAGCGGCCCACGGCCAGGTAATGCCGATCCGGGGCTGCTTTGCGGATGCAGGACTGATAGAGATCGCAGGTAAAGACGGTGTTGAAGGCCGTGAGGCCGGCGGCGAGTGAGCTCATCAGGCTGGCCAGCAGAGCCGTTAGCCCCAGGCCGAGCAGGCCGGTGGGCAGGAAGCGCATGAGCATGTTGGGAGTGGACATCTCGTAGTTCAGAATCGTGTGGCCGGCGGGGTCGAGGAGCGGGCTGCCGGTGACGGGATCGAGACGGGCCTGAACCAGGCCGCGGCCCTCGGCGGCATCGCGAGGAACGACGGTGATTTCGTGGTAGATGATGCCGTTCTCGCTGCGGACTACGGTGGTGGTTTGGGGGGTGGGCAGGCCGATGGCGATGGTTCCGGGCAGAATGAGCAGGAAGGGAAGGAAGAGCCTGACGGCGGCGGCGAAGAGCGGAACCCGGCGGGCCGATTCGATGTTCTTTGCGGCCATGGCGGTCTGGAGGATGCGGAAGTCGGTCGTCCATCGGCCTGCGCCGAAGACAAAACCCAGCAGGAGACAGAGGGCGATGACGTGGACGCCGATGGAGCCGGCGTGGGCCTGGCCGTTCCAGTCCTGGAATTGGGCCGCTGGAATTGAGGCTTTCAGGCCGCTGAAGCCACCTATGTTTTTGAGGCCAATCAGAACCATGGGTAGAAAACCGGCGACGATGAGCACGAACTGCAACGCCTGGTTGACCATGGTTCCGGCCAGGCCGGCGAACAGGACATAGATGAGTACGATGACCGCGGGCAGGAGGATGGAAAAAGTGAAGATTCCCTGGCGCGGCCAGCCCCAGGCATAAAAAAGCGGATCGAAGACGCGCAGGACCTGAAAGATGCGGGCCATGAGGTAGAGGGAGATGCCGGCGCCGGCGAGGGTGATGACGACGAAGGCGCAGGCATTGAGCAGGCGGGTTTTTGGGTCGAAGCGGAGGCCCAGGTATTCAGGCACGGAGCGAGCCCCGGAGCCGTAGTAGAGGGGCATCATGTAGAGGCCTGTAAAGAGCAGGGCGGGAATGGCGCCGAGGGAGAAGCAGGCCGCGGCCTGAAAGCCGTACCTGGCTCCGGCAGCGCCCATGGCGACGAGCTCCTGGGAACCGAGGCCGGCGGCGATGAAGGCGAGGGCGCAGATCCAGACAGGCAGCGCGCGCCCGGCCTGAAAGAAATCGCCGCTCGTCTTCATGTTGCGGCGGAGGGAAAAGCCGAAGGCGAGCACGCAGAAGAAGTAGATCAGGAGGATCAGCCAGTCGGTTGAGGCCAGGTTGGGCAACTGCGGCTCCTTGGGGAGGTTACGGGGATCGGATCGGCGGAAAAAGAGGGCTGGATTTGATACGGGTCCCCGAAAAGCATAGCGCAGTTGGGGGGTTGCCGAAAAAGTACGCCTATTCGCCTGCGTTTTGGGCGGGATCGCGATTTTATGGGCAGGGCTTTGGGCAGGTTGAGAGCTTGTTAACCGGGTGGTAACTGACGGATGGGCGACTGACGGATGGGCGACAACTCAGGTTGAACCAACCACCCAGCCTAATCACCGCGTTTGAGAGCGAATTGTTGTAATCTTTTGAGTTCTGTTCGTGAGGCCCTCAATGAGCTCCCAACTACGACCGTTTACAGGAGCCCGCACTATCATTGAGAAGTATCGGCATCCGTTTCTCTTCTACGGCCTATCTACAACCATCCCTTGGGCATTCTGGTTTGTGGCTGCATACCTGAGTCACATCACCCCAATGAGCCACGCGCTGCTTTGGGTTGTCAGCGGTTTGGGGATTATGGGGCTGATTGCGCCTGTTCTCGTCGCTTGGCGGTTAATTTGGCTGGAGCCCGGCTTGCGCGACGATATCAGGCATCGGCTTCTTGGTTTCACGGTCGTTCGGCCCGTGTATTGGTTCTTGACCTGCTTTCTCATGCTCGCAAGCATCTTGCTCGCGCAAGCAATTTCCTTGCTGTTTGGATACAGTACCGATCAGTTCAGTCTGTCGGGAAAAACCTCGTTTTCCGCGGGCATTCTCCCCGGATGGTTCATGCTCTTCCTGGCGCCAGTGGTTGAGGAACTGGCTTGGCACACATACGGCACTGACTGCTTGCGGCGGCGCATGAATTTATTCAGCACGTGCCTGATATTTGGGGTCTTCTGGGCCTTTTGGCATTTGCCGTCGTTCTTCATCAAGGGCTACTACCAGAGCAACGTGGCCCAAACGGGGGTTTTGTACAGCCTCAATTTCGCGTTCAGCCTGATACCCTTTGTAGTCCTGATGAACTGGCTGTACTACAAGACCGAGCGCAATATCCTGGTTGCCATCATCTTTCACGTTACTGCAGGCTGTTTCAACGAAATGTTCGCCACCCACCCAGACAGCAAAATCATTCAAACATCACTCCTCCTGATGCTCACGGCTGCGTTGGTCATCAAGGAGAGACGCTTCTTTTTTGAGCGGGAATACCGAGCAGAGTGAGGCAATGATGAATTGCTTCTTAATTGCCATACAAATGACAATCCAGAAACCGGACGGTTGGAAATTGCCAATCCGATGTCGCCTGGAACCCTGGATGGGCTCGTAAAGGACTTTCCCATTGTCTGTCGGAGCGGCGTCATGGGAGCAATTCAAGTGAGCCTGACCATAGGTTCGTAGTGCTTAACGGAACTCTTTTCTGATGTAACGCCTGATTCACCGGCAATCCGGACAGAACCCAACCTGGAAGGGGTAATGTCCGGATCAGCGCCGCGATTACTAGGTAATCCCAATGGATGTCACTTGCCTTTTAGTCCATCGCGGTAGGCCATCGCTTCGAGTTCCACGCGAATGGCTTCTGCGACGGGGACGACGGGGCGAGCTTCGAACTTGAAGGCAGGCAACATCGAACAGAACTTATGCACTTCGAGCGGGTCGTCACATTCCATCAACATATACCCGCCCCAATCACCGACGCGGATGACGAACGACTCGATTTTGAAATTGGCCGGCGCTTTCCACGGGCTGAAGACCTCCAGGATTCGCTTCTGTGCATTTTCGTACTCGATGGGCGTACCCTGCGGACGTTCGTTCCAAGTGATCATGTACTTCATGATTTTTCTCCTCTCTCGCATTTTGTGACGATCCGCCCCGTCGCTTATAGAGATGGCTTAGCAGCAGGCCACGGGGAAGCATGGGGCAAGGATACTCTGGCCCGCTTGGATTGAAACAGCTAAGAACTTCGGCAAGTCCTGCTATGGCCAACGGGTCGGCTGTTGGTGTCTTCCCCGGCCCTTGCTCCGGCGGGTTGACCGCGAGACCGTCTCTAACCCTAATACTGTTCACTTAACGAAATCTGTGGCATTCTGTATGAGGCAAAGACAGGAGGCCACAGGTGGCGCGTACGGTTGCGGAACTCCCTCCGGGTGCCCGGATCACGGACTACATCAGCCTTGGCGTAATAACCAAAACGTTTCCTCTCTCCAGCATCGAGCCTGTGCTTTCAAACACAGGGAAGTCCAGCATACGTCAGCGCGATCTGCCGGCGCAGGTGGTTGTCTACTACGTCATCGCTCTGGCGCTGTACATGCAATCGTCCTATCGCGAGGTATTGCGTTGTCTTCTGGAAGCAGTCCAGTGGCTGCGCGATCCCTCGGCCGGTGTGCGGGTGGCGGGGAAATCGGGGATCTCGCAGGCCCGTACGCGGCTGGGCTGGGAGCCACTGCGGCAGTTGCACGATGAGTTGGTCAAGCCGATCGCAGTGCGCAACACGCGGGGCACGTGGTATCGGAGTTGGCGGCTGGTGAGCCTGGATGGCAGCACCCTTGATGTGGCCGACGAGAAGGCCAACGAAGATGCATTCTCTCGCCCTGGAGCCGGCCGCGGTTCAAGCGCTTATCCGCAAATCCGTTTCGTATCCCTGGTGGAGAACGGCACACACGTGCTGTTCGGCAGCCAGATGGGTGGTTACCAGACGGGCGAGATCACGCTGGCTAAAGCGGTGCTTCCACGCCTGAGAAACGGCATGCTTTGTTTGGCTGATCGAAACTTCTTCGGCTTCGAATTATGGCAATTGGCACGGGGAACCGGCGCCGATCTGCTCTGGCGGATGAAAAAGAACATGCGTATGTCTTGCGAGAAGCGTCTGCCCGACGGATCCTATTTGAGCCACGTGTATCCCTCCGAGCGAGACTGGCGGCACAAGACCAATGGGCAAGCCTTGCGGGTAATCGATTATCGCCTGGAGGGAATCGAGGGTTGCGAACCGATCTATCGACTGGCGACGACCATCCTTGATCCAGCAAAGGCCCCAGCTGGCGAGTTGGCAGCTCTCTATCATGAGCGCTGGGAGATCGAAACTGCCTTCGATGAACTCAAGACTCATCTTCGCGGCGCGCAGATCGTACTGCGCTCGAAGACACCGGATCTGGTGCGCCAGGAGTTTTACGGTCTGCTGATGGCCCACTTCGCTATCCGCGGTCTGATGCACGAAGCCGCTCTCAAGGCTGACGAAGACCCTGACCGGCTCTCGTTCCTTCACGCCGTGCGCGTGATCCGTCGCAAAATAGCGTCCTACAGCGCTATTCCCCCCTCGGCAGAGGAGGGCCTTTCATAAAGCGGTTCTCGATGAGATCCTTCAGGAACGCGTCGTCTCCAGCCGTAACCGGCGCAATCCCCGCGGCGTCAAGCGCAAGATGAGCAACTTCCCGCTTCGCCCGCGGCACATCAAGCCTCTTCCGCCAATCGACATCCGAAGGGCCATCAGGATTATTAAGTGAACAGTATTATCTCTAACCCGGCTTTGGGGGTTGGGGAAGGATAGGTGACTATCCACTCGGAGCGCGAAGTATTGACCTGCTTGCGGCTCGACGCGTGACTTGGCATGTTCACAGCAGTTGAGGTCGGATTTGTGCAATCAATAGAAATCTGATACATGAAACGCAACAGTTCACAGCGTACATGGTTCGCGGAGGTTGCCGATTGGGATCGGGATCTCTTTCGCCGTCAACTCTGAGACGAGCACGTTGTGGCCGCGAAAAGGAGATCTGCAGAACATGGAACAAACGGACTTCAGACTCGAAGAAGTGGGCGTTGTCATGATAGGGGTTTCGGATCTATCGCGTTCGCTCGGATTCTATTGCGAAAAGTTGGGTTTGCATCTGCAGCGTGAGTTTCCAGGCATCGCCTTTCTGGATGGGGGTAGGGTGGCTCTGTGCCTCAGCGAGCCGGCTGCGAAGATGCGCGGGCGGCTTCCCGGCTCTGGCGAGATCGGCTTCTCAGTGAAAAACGTCAACGCCGCCTATCGTGGGCTGGAAGCAAGAGGAGTCACCTTTACTCACGGACCGCGAAGTCTTACGCCCACCCATTGGATTGCAAATTTCGACGATCCTGACGGAAATCACCTGTCCGTCTCCGGCCCAGTAGCGTCAAGCCCGGAATGAACTCAGGCTGTGCGGTCTCGTGATCCACCCTCGCCTGCAATTCATAGTGAACCGCAGGTCGATCACGCGACGAAATTGCGCAGTGAGCAACGTTGGCACATTTCTTGATCAGCCCGCCTGGTCCCTTTGGGGATTGACCCCTCGGAGACGAATGCTCGTCGCCTCAGGTCGCGCGTGGGATCTCAGTTTTCGAGTTGCGCCTGGATCACCGGCTATCCGGACAGAATGCCCTGGCGTGTTTGCGCGGCGACCGAGAGGCAACCGCAGATCTTTCGACTCCTCTCTACCCCATGGACCAAGACCGGTCCATGGGGACCCCGGACATGGGGCGCCCGCGAAGAGGAAATCCCCAGGACAACCGGCCCCCGACATGGAGTGGCGCGTATAATTGCGCGCGGCTGGAATTTCAGACCAGAAAGGCCGGCCTGAATCGATCGACTCGGCGGTTATGCCTACCGGGCTCCATTGCGTAATCGCCGCAGTGAGGAAGAACGACATGGCTCGCGTACGCATTTTTCTTGCCGCTTTCGCTCTGCTCTGCCCGGGGACCTTGTGCTTGGCCGGCGCCCCCATGGGGGTTGCAAACATGACCATCGCCACGTCAGTGGATGGATGCATTCAACGGGGCGCCCGCGCTCTCGAACGCCAGGGTTACATCGTCTCCCCAGGGAACAACAACTTCCACATCTGGGGCAACAAGGATACTCACCACGCCTTGTTTATCTGCACGCCGGCTCCGGACGGATTGACACAGGTGAGCATCGTGGTGGCCTTGCTTCCACCCGATACGATCAATGCCGCGGTGGCCGAGTCAGAGGCCTTGAAAAAGCGCATGGAGGAGGTCGTCCGCGACCGCGATTGGGACCGCAGGCGCTGACCGCCGGCGGCATCGGCCGGCTCACATGGGGAGTGTGAGCCTGAATCCAAGCGCCTGTTTAGGAACGATCGCCATTGACGGGAGCGAGCTTCACGGGCTGCGGAATATTGGAGAATTACGGGAGAATCTCCCGAAAAAGTCCCTCAGGGGCTAAAGCCCAGGTTGATTCTGCCGGGTTCATGTACGGGCTGAAGCCCGTACCCTTCACTCGAGACGGGGTTCTTAAACAGTTTCCAAGCGCCTCGGTCTGAAACGTTGAGGCTTGAGCCCACATGTTCTTCGAAGTCGGGTAGGACCGTTTTCAGTGAGCGGGCTACCCGAGCTTCGAATCATGGGGGGCGGAGGCGGGTTCGGATGGCCGGCTGGAAACTGCAGGGCCCTGCGGCCAGTGCCGGAGGGCGCTGAAGACGGCGGCGAGTTGCGGCTAGGCCTTGGCGGGGCGCGTGGGCTTGTAGCCTGAGAGGCCGTAGTAGGCGACGTAGAGGTAGCCGACGATGGGGACAATGAAAGCGTACTGAATGCCCACCCGGTCGGCCAGCCAGCCGAAGACCAGGGGGATGACCGCTCCGCCTACGTTGCCGATGGTGATGCACGCCCGAACCCTTGCTGGTCATGGGGCCGAGTTCGGCGATGCCCAGGGCAAAGATGTTGGGATACATGACGGAGTTGGCGACGCCGCAGAGGACCAGGCTCCAGATGGCGACCTGACCGTGCGTGAACATGGAGGCGAGCAGCAGGGCCACGCCGAGGAAGCCGAGAACGGCCAGCAGTTTTTCGGCCTTGACCCAGCTCATGATGAAGCTGCCCAGGAAGCGGCCGAGCATCATGAAGAGGTAGTAGAGGGAGAGCATGAGGCCGGCGGTTTCAACGCTGGAGATTCCCTGCTGCTGGCAGAACTTGATGGTGATGGCTGCCAGAGCGATCTCAAGGCCGACATAGAAGAAGATGCCGACCATGCCCAGGACGGTGTGGGCGTAGGTCCAGATGCTGCGGGCGAGCAATGGGTCGTCGCCGCTGCCGGGGCGGAAGGCGCGGGTCAGATTGATGGCGGGCAGGTTCATGAACATGACCGTAAGGCCCAGCAGCAGCAGCGCGGCGGCGATGGCGATGTAGGGCCCCACGAGCATGTGGGCGGCGCTGGTCTCGGTGGAGACCTTGCTGGTATCGGAGAGGATGAAGTGGGCCGCAACCCAGGGGGCCAGCAGCGAGCCGAGGGAGTTGAAGGCCTGCGCCAGGGTCAGGCGCGCGGGGGCGCTGTGCTCCGGGCCGAGAATCGAGACATAGGGGTTGGCCGAGGTTTGCAACGCGCAAACGCCGGTCGCCAGCACAAAGATCGCCGTCAGAGTCATGGGAAAGCTGACCATGTTGGCCGCGGGAACGAACAACAGCGCGCCGCACACCATGATGAAGAGCGAGATCACCATGGTGCGCTTGTAGCCCACCTTTTCAATCAGCTTGGCGGAGGGAACCGAAAAGACCAGGTAGGCGAAGAACCAGGCCGCTGTAGCCAGCATCGCCGGTCCGTGAGTCAGTTTGAAGGTGTCCTCGAGCTTGGCCACCAGGTTGTTGTTCAGGCTGGTGAGGAATCCGAAGATGCCGAAGAGGATGGTGACCGTGATGAAGGGTCCAATATAGCTGGGCGCGGTTAGGGGCGCCGGTGGTGTGGATCGTGTTGCCATGAGAGGTCTTCCTCCGCTTGCTTGATTGGTTGCTGAGCGCCAACTACCGGTTTTCCCGCACCGCAAGCCTCAAGCCCGGCAGGCCGCGGGGTGGAACAGGAGTACAGGAAAACCGCCTGAAAAACTACCGGAACCACTGTACGCATTGGGGCGAAGGTACGTCCAGCGGAAATTGGAAAGGTTTTCAGGGGACGCGGAGGGTATTCAGGGCAAATGCGGCAGGTTAGCGGGGCTGGCGGAGCTGGCGGGGTTAGCGGGGTTAGCGGGGTTAGCGGGGCTGGCGGGCGGCAGGATCCAGGCTGGCGGGGCCTTTCTGTTCCCTGTTCCCCGTTCCCTGCCTTAGCGCCATTTACACTGGAAGTGCATGATTCCCACACTTACCTGGACCCCGGAAGGGGTTCGATTCATCGATCAAACGCGGCTCCCACTCGAAGAGAGCTTTGTGCTGGCCAGCCACCTACGAACAGGTGGCCGAGGCAATTGTCACCATGGTGGTGCGGGGCGCGCCGGCCATCGGCGTCTCGGCCGCCTACGGCATCGCGCTGGGCGCAAAGCGGACCAAGGCCAAAACGGCCGAGGAGTTTGCGCCGGAGTTGGAGCGGATTTGCGCGCGGCTGGCGGGGACGCGGCCCACGGCGGTGAATCTGTTCTGGGCCATCGACCGGATGAAGGGGCTGTTCGCCAATCTGCTGGCGTCAGGGGCGACGCTCGGCCAGGTGCAGGACAGGATTCTGGCCGAGGCGCACGCCATGTACGAAGAAGACATTGCCGCCTGCAAGACGATGGGGGCATTCGGCGCGGCGCTGCTGCCTGACGAAGGCGGCGTGCTGACGCACTGCAACGCCGGCGCCCTGGCCACCTGCGGCTATGGAACCGCCCTGGGCGTGATTCGCGCGGCGGTGGAGCAGGGCAAGCGGATTCACGTCTTCGCCGACGAGACCCGGCCCTTTCTGCAGGGCGCGCGGCTGACCGCGTGGGAGCTGATGGCGGACGGCATTCCAACCACCGTGATCTGCGACAACATGGCGGCCAGCCTGATGAAGTCCGGGCGCATCCAGGCCGTGGTGGTGGGCGCGGACCGCATCGCGGCGAACGGCGATGTGGCCAACAAGATCGGAACGTACAACGTGGCCATTCTGGCCAAGGAGCACGGCATCCCGTTCTATGTGGCCGCGCCGTGGTCCACCATCGACCTGGCCACAAAGACCGGCGAGGCCATCCCGATCGAGGAGCGCCCGCAGATCGAGGTTACCCATTGCTGCGGGAAGCAAGTGACGCCGAACGGGGTTGAGCATCTGCAATCCAGCCTTCGATGTGACGCCGGCGAAGTACGTGACCGCGATCATTACCGAACGCGGCGTGTTACGGGCGCCGTATGCGGAATCGCTTAAAGAGATGGAGCTGGTGGCTTAGGGATCCGGCTTCCCAGGTCTCAGAATCTGCTCAGGAAGTCTGAGAAGACCTCGGAGATAAGAGAAAAAGAACATCCCTCAGGGGCTAAAGCCCGGCTCATTTTGCTGGGTTTATGTACGGGCTGAAGCCCGTACCCTTCACCGGAATTCTAGTTCTTGGACAGATTCTCAAACTCGAGATCTGGGGCACCCAATCGTCAGCGGAATCGCTCAAAGAGATGGAACTGGTGGCTTAGGGATCTGCCTTCCCAGGTCTCAGAATCGAGACCTGGGGCACCCAGGCAACGCTCTACACTAGCGGAGTGGTGCTTCCCCGCCCTTACCTGTTCCGGCTGCGCGAGCGGTCGCTGACGCGCGGCATCCTGCTGGCCCTTGGCGCGTTTGCGGTCAGCTTGCGCCTGGCGGGCTTTCCCTATATCGAGAACCTGCACGGCTCGCCATGGCAGATTGTGGCCGTGCCTTTGGCCTGCTGGGGGATGGTGGAGACGGCTCGCTGCCTGGGACGCCGATGGAGCCTCTACCACGCTGGCGTGCTCATCCTGCTTTACTCCGAATTGATGATTCTGGCCATGGTGCTGTTTCTTTGGGTCTTCTTATGATGCGCGGTTCCGGCCTTCCCGATTGCGCATCTTCCAACAACTCCAGCGGGGCGTGTAGGATGGGGCGAGGATGGGGCCAATCCGCACCCTAGAATCAAAGTGCGATTCAAGGATGGGGCACCCAGCAGCCGTACACCGTGAAAGAGGAGAGAGCGATGCTCAAGGGATTTCGGGATTTCGTTTTGCGTGGCAACGTTGTGGACCTGGCGGTCGCGTTTATCATGGGCGCGGCGTTCAACGCCATCGTCACGTCGCTGGTGAAGGACGTGCTCACACAGCTCATCGCCGCCATCGTCGGGCAAGCCGGACTTCAGCGCCGTGATGGTGAAGGTGAACGGCACCCCCATCATGATCGGCAACTTTCTGAACGCCACCATCTCGTTTCTGATCGTGGCCTGCGTGGTCTATTTCGGCATGGTGCTGCCGATCAACACGCTGCTGGCCAAGTTAAAGAAGCCTGAACCGGAGGCTGCGCCGGCGACCAAGACCTGCGCCGAGTGCCTGAGCGAGATACCGGCGGCGGCCAAGCGTTGCGCCTACTGCGCCCAGCCAGTGGCTTAGATCGCTGTCAACATGCCTCCGGACCTTGCGGTTCCGGGAAGGATTCAATCGATGCCTAAGCGCCACACGCTTGTTGCCCTGCTGTTTCTGGCTCTCATACCCGGTTCCCTGGCGGCACAGTCTTCTGCGCCGTCGGGCCAGCAGGCGCAGCCAGCCGTCTTCGGCTATGCGGACTTTACCGCGCAGGCCAAGATCGAGGAGAAATTTCTGGCCGTTCCCGACGCCAAACTGGCCGGCCAGCACCTGAAGATGCTGACCGCCGAACCACACCTGGCCGCGACGCCCGAAGACCACAAGACCGCCGAATATGTGGCGCAGAAGTTTCGCGCCGCCGGGCTGGATACGGAGATTGTTCCTTACCGCGTGCTGATGAATCAGCCCAAAGCGGTGCGCGTAGAGGCCTATGACGCGGCGGGCAACCGCTGATGAGCGGACCCACCAGGGAGCACGTCGACGGCGACCCCGGGCAGGACAATCCGCGGGTGGTGATGCCGTTCAACGGCTCCTCGGGTTCGGGAGACGTGACCGGCGAGGTGGTCTACGCCAACTACGGCCGCCTGGAGGACTTCGACCAACTGGCCGCCCAGCATATCGACCTGCACGGCAAGATCGTGCTGACACGCTACGGCTCCAACTTCCGCGGCGTCAAAGTCTATCTCGCCGAGCAGCGCGGGGCGGTCGGCGTGCTGATCTACTCCGACCCGCAGGACGACGGCTACTACAAAGGCGACGCTTACCCCATGGGTCCGTGGCGGCCGGAGACCGGCGTACAGCGCGGATCGGTTCAGTATCTCTTCAAGTACGCCGGCGACCCGGAGACGCCGGGCGTGGCCTCGACGCTGGATCTGCCCGACTCGGCGCGCATCAAGGATTTCGTGGGGCCGAATGGCAACCAGCCCCGCATCATCTCCATCCCCATCAGCTATCACGACGCAGCGCCCATTCTGCAGGCGCTGAAGGGGCCGGGCGTGCCAAAGCAAGACTGGCAGGGCGCGTTGCCCTTCCGCTATCACCTAGAGGGCCGGGCGGCGTGAAGGTCCACCTGGTCTCGGAGCAGGACTATCAGCGGCGCATCATCTGGGACGTGATTGGAAAGATCAAGGGATCGGAGTATCCGGACGATTGGGTGGTGGCCGGCAATCATCGCGACGCCTGGGTCTATGGCGCCGTGGACCCCTCCAGCGGCACGGCCGCGATGCTGGAATCGGTGCACGGCATCGGCGCGCTGCTCAAGCAGGGCTGGCGGCCCAAGCGGACGATTGTCTTTTGCAGTTGGGATGGCGAGGAGGAGGGCCTGATCGGCTCAACGGAGTGGGTGGAGCAGCACGCCCAGGCGCTGGAGCAGGCCGTGGCCTACTTCAACATGGACGTGGGCGTTGCGGGGCCGGATTTCTCCGCCTCCGCCGTTCCCTCGCTCAAGGAGTTTGTCCGCGGAGTCACCCGCGCGGTTCCCAGCCCGCTGGGCGGAACGGTCTACGAGCAGTGGAGGACCAACCACCCCAGCAGCGACGAGCACCGCACCCAAAAGACCCAAACATCCCGGCGAAGAGGTTCGGGTAGGCGACCTCGGCTCGGGGTCCGACTTCACGCCGTTTCTGCAGCATGTGGGCGTGCCCTCGACCGACGTCGGCTCCGGCGGCCCCTTACGGCGTGTACCACTCCACCTTCGACGACTTCGCCTGGTACACGCAGAACGCCGATCCCCACTTCGTTTATCTGCAGGAGATGGCGCGGGTTTTCGGCCTGGAAGCCCTGCGCATGGCCGATGCCGACGTGCTGCCCTACGACTACGTGACCTATGCCCGGGAGATATCCACCTATATTGACAGCGGCCAAACACAAGGCTGGGGACGATGGGCTCGACTCGCTGGACTTTGCCCCGCCCAGGCGGCTGCGGGACGCCTGGCAAACGCGGCCGGCAAGGCGCAGACCCTGGAAACAGCTGCCTCGGGAGACCTGGCCAGTTTCAACCTGGCCCTGCGCCAGACCGAGACTGCGTTCATCTCCCCGGCCGGCCTGCCCAACCGGCCCTGGTACCGGCACACCATCTATGCTCCCGGCGAGTTCACGGGCTACTCGGCGGTGGTGATTCCGGGGGTCAACGAGGCGATCGATGCGAAGAATGCGGGGCTCGCCGCGGCGCAGTTGACAGTGCTGACCCAGGCCCTGGACCGGGCCGCAAGTGCTCTGGAAGCAGCGCGCTGAGACGCGAAAACCCGGGATTGGCGCGCAGGGCAGGTGGCGCAAGTCGAACGATCCAAATGGGGCGGCAGGAGTTTGAAACAAACTTAGCAAGTTAGCCCCCGCTCCGCGGGGTTAGCGAGTCAGCAAGTCAGCGGGCGGCGAGGGCTGAGCGCTGCTCGGGCCGGGGAAGGACTATGCCTGCCGCTGCGTGAAGATCTCCACTGGGTACATTCCTGAGCTATCCCTCATCCTTTGGCTCCAATTGCCGATTTTCCTGGCAGCGCAGTTGCATCGGTTTGCATCGGTTTTGGAGAAGGGAATTCATCATGCACGATTTACTTATCGGACTAGTTTATGTCGCATTTGTTGTTTCGCCAGCCATCTTAGCCTCCTTCCAACATGCAAGATCAGAAAAAGGCGACCTGTAGCTGGCTTGTGGAGAATCAGCCGGCCCGGTTGACCCCGGGCGCTCAGCCTCGTATGGTTAAGGTTGAGTATGAAGACTTCAGGGAACACCTTGCGGATCGGGATTGCGGCTGCCATTATCGTGGGCACCATCGGGTGGCTGGCGTATACCGGCTACGGGGCAAACAAGAGTTATTACGTGACCATCGCGGAACTGGGTGGGATGGGCGACAAGGCCTACCATAGCCAGTTGCGCGTGGAGGGGTTTGTACAGCCGGGCTCGATTGAGCAGGACGGCACCCACGTGACTTTTGTCCTGAACGAGTTTGAAAGCCACTCTCCGAAAGCCCCCTCAGGTCACCTGCTGAAGGTGATTTACAAGGGCTCGGAGCCGCCTCCGGATACGTTCAAGGACGATGCGCAGGCGCTGGCCGAGGGCACCTATGGGCGCGACGGCGAGTTTCACGCCACCGTGCTGCAGGCCAAGTGCGCCAGCAAGTACGCTCCGGCGCAGCCGGGAGCGGCGCCTGCCGCGCCTGCCAGCGGCAAGCCGGCGGCTGCGTCAGGGACCGCGCCAGCCGTTCCGCCGGCCAACCAGACCGCCGCAAACTGAAAGCATGATTGCAAATCCACGAGAGACCGTCGGCAGTTCCACTTGCGCGCGGCTCGATCAGGTTTCAAAGCTGTTTGGGAGCTTTGCCGCGCTGCGCCAGATTACGGTGGACCTGGAGCCGGGGCGCTGCTATGTGCTGATCGGCGAGAACGGCGCGGGCAAGTCAACGCTGCTGCGCATTCTGGCCGGGCTGCTGCGGCCCAGCTTTGGCACGGTGAGGGTGTTCGGCGACGAAGAGCCGCATGAGGCGCGGGCCCGCATCGGCTACATGAGCCACGCGCCGATGCTCTACGACGAACTGACCGCGCAGGAGAATCTGAGCTATTTTGCCAGCCTCTACCCCGGCCGTGATTGCCTTTCACCGGCCGAGGCGCTGCGCCAGGTGGGGCTGGACCCGGAGCTGAATCGCGCCCTGGGCCAGTATTCGCAAGGCATGAGGCAGCGCACCTCGCTGGCCCGGGTGCTGCTGCCGGTTCCCGAGCTGCTGCTGCTGGACGAGCCGTTTTCAAACATGGATGTGGAGAGCGCGGGACAGATGGTGGAGCTGCTGGCGGGGTTTCGCCACAGCAGCCGGACGATTGTGATTACCACGCACCAGCGCGAGATGGCCGCGCCGATTGCGGATTGGGTGCTGGCGCTTCACGCAGGGCGGTTGAAGTGGTTTGAGCCCGGGAGCCCAACGCTATGAAGACCAACGGCGCGCGCTTGCTTGAGAATCTCGGCATCGCCTTTGAGCTGCGCGAATACGAAGTGGATCCCGAAGATCTGTCGGCGACTACGGTGGCAAAGAAGATCGGCATGCCGGCGGAGCAGGTGTTCAAGACGCTGCTGACGACGGGAGGGCCGGGTGTATGTGTTTTCGCCGTCATTCCAGGCAACGCCGAGCTGGACTTCAAGAAGCTGGCTCGCGCCGCCGGATTGCGCAAGGCGGAGATGGTTCCGCTGAGGGACGTGCAGCCGCTTACCGGCTATATCCGCGGCGGGGTTACCGTCTTCGGCGCCAAGAAGGCTTACCCGGTGTTTGTGGATGAGACGGCGATCCTGTTCGACCAGATCAGCGTTTCGGCGGGAACGCGGGGAACGCAGTTGATTCTGAGCCCGGAGGACTACCTGCGCGCGGCCGAGGCGCAGACTGCCGATTTGACCAAGGACGCAACGAGAGCCGGTTCTGCGGAGGAACACCCAGCATGAGCCGCGTTCTGTGGACACACCTGGTGAAGGATCTGCGCATCGAATGGCGCTCGCGCGAAGCTGTGAATTCGATGCTGTTTTTTGCGTTGCTGGTGGTGGTGCTGTTCTCGCTGGCCTTCTCGCCGCGCGGCGCGTTTTCGCAGGAAATCTCCGGGGGCGTGATCTGCGTAGCCACGTTGTTTGCGTCAATGAGCGCGCTCAACCAGGCCTGGGCGCGGGAGATTCGCCACCAGGTGCTGGACGCGCAGCGGATGGCGCCGACGCCGGGCGCGGAGCTGTTTCTGGCCAAGGTGCTGGCGAATTTTCTGTTTGTATCGATTGTGCAACTGGTGCTGGCGCCGGTGTTCCTGGTCTTCTATAACCTGCACATTCAAGGGCAGGCATGGCAGTTGCTGCTGGTGCTGCCGCTGGGCACCTGGGCGCTGGTGGCCAACGGGACGTTCTTTGCGGCTTTGTCGATCCGCAGCCGCAACCGCGAACTGCTGCTGCCACTGATCCTGTTTCCGATCTTCATGCCAGCGCTGCTGGCCATGGTGCTGGCCACCGGATCGATCCTGACCGGCGACAGTGACCCCACGCTGTGGATCAAGCTGCTGCTGGGCTACGACGTCATCTTCACGACGGTGAGCCTGCTGCTGTTCGACGTGGTGCTGAACGCGGAATAGGCCGCCGCCCTAGTACACTGGAAGGGTTCCACCAGGATTCCCCGATGAAGAAATTGGCAATAGGACTTTACGCCGCAGCTACCGTGGCTCTGATGGTCTGGGGCTTTTACCAGGCCATCTACGTGGCTCCCACCGACGCCATGCAGGGCGAGATCTTCCGCATCATTTTCTACCACGTGCCTTCGGCCTCGGTGGCCTTTTTGTTTTTCGCCATCTCGCTGATCGGGTCTATCGGGTTTCTGGCCTGGCGCGGCAGCCGGCCGGATTGGGCGCAGATCTCCGACGCCTGGGCGCTGTCAGGAGCGGAGGTGGGGGTGGTCTTCTGCACCGTGGTGCTGATAACGGGACCCATCTGGGGACGGCGCGCCTGGGGAATCTGGTGGACCTGGGATGCGCGGCTGACCACCACGCTGGTTCTGTGGCTGATCTACGTGAGCTACCTGCTGCTGCGGCGGTTTGCCGCCGGCCCGCAGATGCAGACGCTGGCCGCCGTGCTGGGAATCTTCGGCGCACTCGATGTGCCCATCGTCTACATGTCAAACCGCTGGTGGCGGACGCAGCATCCGGCTCCGGTGTTTGGCGGCGCGCCGGGTTCGGGGATGGACCCGTCGATGGTGCATCCGTTTCTGTGGAACATGCTGGCGTGGCTGGCCTGGGGAGTGCTGATTCTGGGCCTGCGCTACCAGGTGGAGCGCCAACAGCAGAAGATCGCCGCCCGGGAAGCCCAGGAAGCCTTGAACGCCTGATTGCAATCGGGAAATCCACTCCAAAGCGAGGAAGACAATGGATCAAAGAGCTATTCTCGACCACCAATTCCTGGTTGCCGCCTATACCGTTACCTGGGTGATTCAGCTTGGCTATCTGGCCTGGCTGGGTTTTAAGTGGCGGGCGCAAAAGCGCGATGCAGCGCGCACCGGCCGCGGTCCGCGCTAGGCCGGGATTTCTCGGCTATTGAAAACTGCATAAGAAATGTCCTGACGGTGCGGCCGATGGAGCATTCACCTGGCGATTATTTGAGGCAGTTCACCGTTGCGCCCTGAATTCCCTCAGGGGCTAAAGCCCCGCGGTTTTATTGGTCGATTTGATGTACGGGCTAAAGCCCGTACCCTTCACCTAAAGCCCGTACCCTTCACCTAAAGCCCGTACCCTTCAAGACAGCGACAGATTCAAGAGCCCTGCCGGGCCGGCTCGGAGTATCGATACGGACATTACTTGTGCAGAGATCAATGAAGCCATTCGTTTCGATATTTAATTGGGATTCTCCGGCCTGCGTCAGGGTCTTCGCGGCTGCTCGCCGCGGATACGACTTTCGTGGGACAAGAGCTTAACACGGACCGGTCATCCTAGAGAGTCTTAGTTGTATTCAAGTTTCTTCTAATCCAACCGATGATTCATTTGTGGACAGATTGCAGGAAGTCCCTGTAAGGAGAGAAACCCCATGCACGATCTTTTGATTGCTCTTGCCTTTATAGGGATGGTTATTGCTCCCGCAATCATAGCCGCCAGGACCCCTGTGGATTCCCACGACGAAACTCATTAGGCGCGGCGGTTCGTTTTTCAAATGCGCTCCACGTAGAATGTCCGTTACTGACCATAGATTAACCATCGACCCAGAGTGAATTACCCAGGGAACAGCGAACACCCCAACCTCCCATTAGAAATTGCCCTTAGACGTTCCAGCCGCTTCGGAAGCCTGGATATGCGTTGGGGCAACTGCATTCATGGCGGCGCAACAGGCTGCGGAAAAAACTCGATGGATCGAGTGAAATCGGCGAAAGGCGTCCCTCCGGGGCTAAAGCCCTCGTTAATTATGTTGGCTTTGTGCGGGGGTTAAAGCCCCCGCCTCCCTCCGTATTGAGTCCTTCGCAGCCTGTAAAGCCCAAAACAGCGACGACCCGGAACAAAACCCAAAAACCAGCAATATCTCCACAAATGCCTTAGACTTGGGGTTTGGGGGCAGCCATGTTGGTGGTCATGAAGGCGCAGGCTACGGCGGAGCAGATCCGGACCGTCTGCGAACACATCGAGCAGTTGGGCTTCCGCGCCCATCCCTTTCCCGGAGCGCAGCGCACCGCCATCGGCATCACGGGCAACGAGGGACAGGTGGACCGCGGCAACCTGGAATCGCTCTCCGGGGTCGCCGAAGTTATACGGGTCTCAAAGCCCTACAAGCTGGCCAGCCGGGACGCCAAAGAGGAAGACACCATCATCCGTTTTGCGGGAACCGACGCCGCCATCGGCGGCCGGGAGCTGGCCATCATCGCCGGGCCCTGCTCTGTTGAAAGCCGCGATCAGGCCTTGGCCATCGCCGAACAGGTGGCCGGGGCCGGAGCGCAGTTCTTCCGCGGCGGCGCCTACAAGCCGCGCACTTCTCCATACGCATTTCAAGGGCTGGGTCTTGAGGCGCTGCGCATCATGGCGGAGATTCGCGACCGCTTCGGGCTGCGCATCATTACCGAAGCGCTGGACAGCGATACCCTGGAGCTGGTGGCCGAATGGGCCGACGTAATCCAGATCGGCGCGCGCAACATGCAGAACTTTTCGCTGCTGAAGAAGGCCGGGCGGCTGCGCAAGCCGGTGCTGCTGAAGCGGGGGCTGAGCGCTACTTTGGAAGAGTTTCTGATGGCCGCGGAGTACGTGATGAGCGAGGGGAATTACGAGGTAATTCTGTGCGAGCGCGGGGTGCGCACATTTTCAGACCACGCCCGCAATACTCTCGACCTGAGCGTGATTCCGGCCGTGCAGCGGGTGAGCCATCTGCCCATCCTGGTGGACCCCAGCCACGGCACGGGCAGGCGCGACAGCGTGCTGCCGATGGCCAGGGCGGCGGTGGCGTGCGGAGCGGACGGCATTATCGTCGAGGTGCATCACCAGCCCGAAAAGGCGCTTTCCGACGGGCCGCAGTCGATTTACCCCGCCCAGTTTGCGCAAATGATGGACGAACTGGAGCAGATTGCCCCGGTGATTGGACGACATCTGCCGCGCGGAATCCACGTGGGCGCTGCAGTCCGGGAGGGTCAGCGCCTTGGCATTTATGATGCAGGCAAGGCCAAGTGACTTGGAAAGCCGCACCAACAAGATGACCGCGGGGGACGCCGCCGGAGCCCGCTTTCTGGTTTTCAGCCTGCTGGCGCTGACGCTTACCGGTTGCCGGCCGCACGACTTTCCCCAATACCCGCCCAACTATCGCGAATACGCCTACGTGACCAACGGCGGCAGCGGCACCGTGACCGTGCTGGACGTGGTGAACGTGCGCCTGGACCGGGAGTTGCCGGTGGGCCAGAATCCGGTTGCCGTGGCGGCCAGCCCTACCCGCAATGAGGTTTACGTAGTCAACTCCGGCCCGGCGGGCGGCCTGGGTTCGATTTCGATCATCAATACCGAGAACAACACCGTCGCGGCCACCATTGCGCTGCGCCGGGAGCCGGTGTCGATCGACATTGACCCCACCGGAGGGCTGGCTTACGTGGCCAACTCCGGTTCCAACTCGATCTCCGTCGTTGATTTGAAGAGCCGGCGCGAAGTGGCCCTGATCGGAACCGGCGAGGAGCCTGTGGCGGCCCGCCTGGCCCCGGACGGCAAGACGCTGGCGGTTGCCAACCGGGGCGGGAATTCGGTGAGCCTGTTCGATGCGGCGAGCCTGCGCGTGCGCGCCGTCTTCAGCGGCTGCCCCGGAGCCTCAGACGTTGTGATTCTGCCCGATTCCTCAAAGGCATTTGCAACTTGCTCGGTGGGGCACCAGGTGATGGCGATCGCGCTGGCGCGGGCGAGCCTGCCCGCGTCCGGGAGTGGGCAGTCCGGCGCCGTAGCGGCCACTCCGGCCGTGCCTGACCGCCTGGAAGCACTGGTGGATGTGGGCCGCGATCCGGTGCAACTGGCGCTCAAGCCCGACGGCGGCGAGGTTTTCGTTGTCAACTCGCTGAGCGACTCCATCTCAGAGGTGATTACCGGGACCAACGACGTGCAGGGCGCGTACATGATGGGCGACAACCCGGTGTGCGGGCTGGTTTCAAGAGACAATTCCCTGCTCTACATCGGCAATCTGCGCTCCCAGAATGTGATCATCTACGGGATCGACGACGGCAGGCGAGTGGGCTCGGTTGCTGTGGGCGACGGGCCGTCGGCGCTGGCGTTCTCAGACCAGGGCCATCTGCTTTTTGTAGTCGATGCCCGGTCGGGGGACGTAGCGGTGGTGCGCACTGCCTCCTTCTCGCTGTTCACATTGCTGCCGACGGGGCGCGCGCCCAATGCGATTGTGGACAAGACGTTCAGGCTGCCTTAGGGAAGCTCCGATCAAGGCTGGACGCATGGGCCAGCATTTCCGCAGGGGCTAAAGCCCGCATTGATTTGGCTGGGTCAATGTACGGGCTGAAGCCCGTACCCTTCAAAATATGCGCTCGTTTAGAGGGCGACATGCGCTCGTTCAGAGGCGCCCTAAGTCTCTGACCGCGTGAATTGGTATCTTGAGTTCGCGTTTTCCCAGGTCTCAGAATCGAGACCTGGGGCACCCAGTATCGTACAAAATCAAGCGGTCATAGACCTAGCTTGTCTTTTGCCCCCAGCGCGCGACGCTGAACTGGGCTCCGGCGAAGAGGATGAGGCCTGAGATATAAGCCCAGAAGAGCAATCCGACGGAGACGTAAAACCGGCCGTACAGATCCTCCAGGGCGAGGTGCGGCAACACGGCCTCGAAGGCATATTTGGCGGTTAGCCAGATGACGCCGGTGACGACGGCGGTGCGAAAAACCGGACGCCAGGGCACTTTGCGGTTGGGCAGAAGCCAGTAGATGGAAAAGAAGAACAGGATGGAGGCCACGCCGGTGGTGGCGGCCAGAAGCAGAAAGCAGATGCTGTTGAAGACAAAGTTTTCGGTGTGGTGAAAGAAGACCACGGTGAGAACGTCGCGCGCGGCGGCATTCAACGCAATGCTGCCCATGCCGAGCACCACCATCAGGATTGCGAGCCCAAACGCTACAGTCTGGTTAAGCAGGTAGTTGCGGCTCTTGGCAACGCCCCAGGCCTGGTTGAGCGCCACTTCGAGGGGCAGGAAGATGCCAGTGCAGGCAACCAGAATCATGATCAGGGAGAAGACCTGCACGCCATGTCTGGAGGCCGTGTAAGCCAGGTTTTCCGCCACAAAGCCCTGGTTCGAGGGCAGAAAATACTTCACCATGTCGCTCACTACGCCCACCATCGCCTGGGAGTGGAAGATCGAGTGGGCCAACGTGAAAAGCAGCACGATGAAGGGGATGAAGGAGAGGATGGCGTTGGCCGCCACGCTGAAGGCGAAGGTGTGGACTTCGCTGTCAAGCAGGTAGGAGACCAGCGCCCTGCCGTCCCTGCGCCAGCGGTACCATTTGGATTTTTGAGGCGGTTCGGCGACATCGGCCGTGGCGGCCTGATCCACAACCGTTGGTGCGACCGGCTCGGCGGGCGGAACCGTTGGTGCGACCGGCTCGGCGGGCGCGCTGGAATTCAAGACTTCAGCCAACTGTTACTCCTTGTCTGGGACCATTCCGAACTGGCGGATGGATGCTTCTTCAAGGATAGCCCTCAGGGGCGGATTGTTGATGAACGCGACGAATTTGTCGAGTGGGTCGGCTTGAGAAAGCCCGTCCCTCAGGGGCTAAAGCCCGCGCTCATTTTGCCGCATTTACGGCGCGGCTGAAGCTGCGCCCTTTCAAAGCGCGGTCAAATCAAGACCTTGGCGAATTACCGGAGGTTCTCAGCTTTTCGAGGGCCCATCGGGCGGCCGTGCGCAGGCCCTGGTCGGCGGCTGCGGCCCAGCTGGCGAGGATGGGCGCAAAGCGGCGCTGGCCGCTGTTGCCCATGGCGATGGCGAGGTTGCGGCGCAGCCCCTGGAAGCCCGCTCTGCGCACCGGAGAGCCGTTGAAGCGCTGCTCGAACTCCGCCTCGTCCATCGCGGCCAGCCACTCCAGCGCGGGATTCACAAGCTCGGGACGGGGCTCCAGTTCGGGGTCGACGGCGATTGGAGCTTTGCGGTTCCAGGGGCAAACGTCCTGGCAGATGTCGCAACCGAAGACCTGCCGGCCCATGCCCTGCATCAACTGCTCCGCAATCGGGCCCTGGTGCTCGATGGTCAGATAGGAGATGCACCGCGTTGCATCCATCTGGTAGGGCGCGATGAGAGCGCCGGTGGGGCAGGCCTGGATGCAGCGGCGGCAGGAGCCGCAGCGATCCGGCACCGGCACCGGCGCCGGCGCCGTGGGCGCTTTTTCGTTTTGGACTGGCAACGAGGTGAGTAAAACGGCCAGAAATCCAAACGACCCCAACCTGGGATGGATGAGGCAGGTGTTTTTTCCGGTCCAGCCGAGACCGGCGGCGGTGGCCAGGGAGCGCTCGACGACCGGGCCGGTGTCTACATAGGCGCGCCCCTCAAAGTTGCCGAGTTGCGCGTGCAAATGCTGCTCCAGCGCTTTTAGCCGCTTCCTGAGCACCTTGTGATAATCGCTGGGGCGCAGGGCTGTCAACTTCTGGCCGGTCAACTTCCGGCCAGTGTGGGCATAGCGCGCGATCCAGGCCTGAATCCGACTCGGCTGGCTGGGTGGAAAGGGGCTGGGCGCTGTGATAGCCGGCGAAACAGACGATGGCCGAGCGCGCCCATGGGAACGGAATCGCCACTCTTGCCCGCAGCAGTTGTCCGTCTTCGCTACGCCGCTCGAGGTAGCGCATGGCGCCCGCGTTGTCCGCGGCAATCCACTCTTCGAAGCGCTCGGCATCCCGCGCATCGGCTGCATGAGGGAGCGCAACAAGGCCGGCTTCGGCAAAGCCCGCTTCGAGCGCCCAGCCACGCACCTGGGCGAGATTCAGGCCGCGGTGCGGGCCGTCCGCGGGAGTGGTGGGAGCGTTTGACATGGAACCGGCAAAACCCGTTTTGCGTAATTGTATTCAGTGTTCATTTGCGGACGGCAGAATCGAAATTGAACATGTGGAACAGTGGCTGGGGATTGTGAAGCGCTTGTTTCCCCTGCATTTTCAGCATATTCCCCTGGTGCGGTTCTGGACGTTCGCGTGCAAGTTTCGTTAGAGGGACAGTTTGAAAGAGCATTCCCTCAGGGGCTAAAGCCCGCGTTGGTGTTACCGGTTTACGTACGGGCTGAAGCCCGTACCCTTCACTTGAAGCCCGTGCACTTCACCTGAGGCTCGTACCCTTCAAACTGACCCATTACCCAAGTTTCCCAGAGCGTAATGCAATCAGCTTTCGCCTACAAGCAGGAAAGGGAATCTGCAAAGGAGGTTTGTATGACCGGCACCATGTACTTTGAGCCCATCATGATGGAAGTTGAGGCGGGCAAGCCCTGCGATCTGACCGAACTGGTAAGAGGATGCGACCGTCGCCTGATCGACGAGATGACGCCGCTGGTGCGCCGCCAGAGTGTGTCGCTCGATCTGAGATCGGTGGAACGGATCGACGCCGCCGGCATTGCGGCGCTGATTTGGCTCTACCGCATCGCTCACGAGTCCGGGCACGGCTTCAGCGTCTCGAATGCTTCGCCGCGGGTGAGGGAGCTGCTGACGCTTGTGGGTCTGGATCGGCTTATCCTATCTCATGATGCGGGACGGGCTTCACATTCCGGCCCACTGCCGGCGCAAAACGCCGCCTGAAGCAGGGCCGGAATCTTCCCCGGAAACCTCCGCACCGCCCTGGGTTACCTCTCAAATTGCGAAATTCCCGGACCGGGAATGCTGCCGGTTTTCATGCGCTTACGAATCGAATGTGACGAAATGCACAGGCAGCCGTATACTTGGGGCGCTATTCATATAGCGACGAATGAATGCCGCAAGGCGCCGTTGTATGTCTGGATGACCCACACACGCTCAGCCTGTTGACGTTACCGTTGGAGAGCTGAACCTGCGTTCCGGCATCCTTTCCCATGGACCGCGGTTGCGGAATCTAAAGAGACGGAGGCATCACCCCATGACGCAGGGCGTTCTGGAAAAGGCGCCTGCCCAAAAAGCAGGCACAACCCCAACCAAGTATGTGTATTTCTTCGGCGGCGGCAAAGCAGACGGCAATGGCCGCATGAAGGATGTTCTGGGCGGCAAGGGCGCCGGCCTGGCGGAGATGACCAATGCCGGATTGCCGGTGCCTCCGGGATTCACGATCCAGACCGAAGCCTGCCGGGAATACATGCGCGGCAAGCTGAGCCCGGAGATCGACAAGGAGATGCTGGCGGCACTGGAGCGCCTGGAAAAGCTGCAGGGACAGAAGCTGGGCGGGGGCGACAATCCGCTGCTGGTCTCGGTTCGCTCCGGCGCCAAGTTCTCAATGCCGGGCATGATGGATACGATTTTGAACCTGGGCCTGAACGACAAGGCCGTGGAATCGCTGGCCAAGCTGAGCAATAATCCCCGCTTTGCTTATGACTCCTATCGCCGCCTGATCCAGATGTTCGGCGACGTGGTTCTCGATGTTCCGAAGAAGAAGTTCGAGCACATCTTCGACGGCGTGAAGGCCGGCGAGAAGGTGAAGTTCGATTACGAACTGGGACCCGAGGCACTGAAGAAGATCATTGTCGAGTACAAGAAGCTGATCAAGAAGGAGACCGGCAAGGACTTCCCCCAGAATCCTCTGGATCAACTGGTCGAGGCCCGCGACGCCGTTTTCAGGAGCTGGCAAAACGAGAGGGCCAAGACCTATCGGCGCATCAACCGCATCGACGACTGGCTGGGCACGGCGGTCAACGTGCAGGCCATGGTGTTCGGCAACCTGGGCGAGAACTCGGGCACCGGCGTGGGGTTCACGCGCAATCCGGCCACCGGCGAACACACGTTCTTCGGCGAGTACCTGATGAACGCGCAGGGCGAGGACGTGGTTTCGGGCGTGCGCACTCCGCTTTCGATCAGCGAGCTGGAGAAGGCGATGCCCAAGGTCTACGAGAATCTTCGCGACATTACGCGGAAGATGGAAAAGCACTATCACGACATGCAGGATTTCGAGTTCACCATCCAGGATGGCAAGCTCTACATGCTGCAGACCCGCAACGGCAAGCGCACCGGCCTGGCCGCGGTTCGCATCGCCATCGACATGGTGAGGGAAGGCCTGATCACGCAGGAAGAAGCGATTCATCGCGTGGAGCCCAACCAGCTTTACGACTTCCTGGTTCCGCGGCTGGTGGAAAAGGGCGAGAAGATTGAAGTACTGGCCACCGGTTTGCCGGCTTCACCGGGCGCGGCCGTGGGGCAGATTGTGTTCACCGCCGAGGAAGCGGTGAAGCGCCACGCCGACGGCTCCTACAAGACCATCGTCCTGGTGCGCGGCGAAACCACGCCTGAAGACATTGCGGGCATGGAAGTGGCGGCCGGCATTCTAACCTCGCGCGGCGGCATGACGTCGCACGCGGCGGTGGTGACGCGCGGCATGGGCAAGTGCTGCGTGGCGGGCGCCGGCGAATGCACGGTGGACGAGGGCAAGAAGGAACTGCGCGTCAAAGGGCACACCTACAAGCAGGGCGACTGGATTTCGCTGGACGGCACTACCGGGCGGGTGATCGCAGGCCAACTGAAGACGCTCGACGCTCAGCCCGACGATCCGGACCTGGTGAAGTTCATGAGCTGGGTGGATCCGGTGCGCAAGCTGCGCATCCGCGCCAACGCGGACATTCCGCGCGACGCCAAACAGGCTCGCCTGTTCGGGGCCGAAGGAATTGGATTGTGCCGCACCGAACACATGTTCTTTGCCGAAGACCGCATCGAGCACATGCGCGCGATGATCCTGGCCGACAACGAGAAGGACCGCCGCGCCGCGCTGAAGAAGCTGCTGCCGATGCAGCGCGCCGACTTTGTGGGACTGTTCAAGTCAATGGAGTCGCTGCCGGTGACCATCCGCACCATCGATCCTCCGCTGCACGAGTTCCTACCCAAGCGCGAGGACCTGCTGGTAGAAATCCAGCACCTGGAAGACACCAAGCCCCGTTCGCCGAAGCTGAAGGGACTGCGGACGCTGCTGGCGCGGGTTGAGGAACTGCACGAGCAGAACCCCATGCTCGGGTTGCGTGGATGCCGCCTGGGCATCACCTTCCCGGAGATCACCGAGATGCAGGTTCGCGCCATCATCGAGGCCGCCGTCGCGGTCAAGGTCAAGGGCGGCGATCCGCATCCCGAGATCATGATCCCGCTGGTCGGGTCGATCGAGGAGATGCGCAACCAGGCCACCATCGTCCGCCGCGTGGCAGCCGAGGTTTTCAAGGAGAAGAACGCGACGGTGGACTACATGGTGGGCACCATGATCGAGTTGCCGCGCGCGGCGCTGACCGCGGATCAGATCGCCGAGGAGGCCGAGTTCTTCAGCTTCGGCACCAACGACCTGACCCAGACCACGTACGGCATTTCGCGCGACGACATCAACGCTTTCCTGCCGGCCTATATGAAGCTCGGCATCTTCAAACAGGATCCCTTCGCCACCCTTGACCAGGCGGGCGTAGGGCAACTGGTGAAGATGGCCACGGCCAAGGGACGCAACACCCGGCCCACGCTGAAGGTGGGCATCTGCGGCGAGCATGGCGGCGATCCTGAATCCGTCAAGTTCTGCCACAAGATCGGGCTCAACTACGTCTCCTGCTCGCCTTTCCGGCTGTTGACGGCCAGGCTTGCAGCGGCGCAGGCGGCGCTCGAGGAAAAGCAGACCGGCGGCAGCATTCACACCACCAGCTAGGCAACAAACCGGTAAAAACAACAGGGGCGCAGCCAAATGGCTGCGCCCCTGCTGCAATTGGCTGCATTCTCGCCCACATAGGCAGCTTTATTTCTCATCTGAGATTTGGTAAAGTGTGATACTTAGTGTTATAGTTTGACCTGTGGATCAGAAGCGCAAAGAACGGATGCGCATCTTCAAGAACAAGCCATTTGCCAGATTTGAACGCAAGAGCGGAATCTCCGACTTTGATCTGTGCAAGGCAATCCAAGACGCGGATCGCGGTTTGATTGGCGCAGATTTGGGCGGCGGCGTCATCAAACAGCGCATAGCGCGCGAAGGGTCCGGCAAGTCGGGCGGCTTTCGCACCCTGATCCTGTTCAAGGCTGGAGAGCGGGCGATCTTCGTTCATGGATTCGCCAAGAACGACGTGGAGAACATTGGCCCGGAGGGACTGGCCGCACTGAAGAAACTGGCGTTCTCCATGCTTGCGTATGGCGAAGATGAGATCGAGAGGGTGGTTGCCTCGGGGACGCTTGTGGAGGTGAAATGCGATGGGAACAACGAAGCAGTATCGTAGCAGCCTGATGGCGTCGATCCACGAAACGGTCGAGGGGTTGCACTCTGCCGGAGTGATGAACAAGAAGACCCTGCGTGAGTTCGATGAGCTTTGCCTCACGCCGGTCCAGCCTTTTACTCCCGAGGAGATTCGGGCGCTTCGCTTACGCGAGGGAGCGAGCCAGGCCGTCTTTGCGCGGTATCTGAATGTAACAACCGGTCTGGTCAGCCAGTGGGAACGGGGTGAAAAGCGCCCACAGGGGGCCTCGCTCAAGCTGCTGTCACTGGTTGCGCAAAAGGGGCTTGCCAACGTCGCCTGATGGACTCGGTTCCGCAGCAGTTTGCTACTTTTCCGCCGCGTAATAGCCTTCGCGCGTGACCACGGTGAGATCGCCGTTCTTGGCCTTGAGGGCGATCTTGTGGAATTCGCCGTTGGTGTCTACCTGATCGGGGGTGTAGGTGAGCAGGTACTGGCCGCGCAGTTCTTCGGCGATCTGGTTGTAGATGTCTTCGAGGTTGTCCTTCTTTTTGGCCTCGAAGTAGCGGCCTCCGGTGCGGGTGGCAATCTGCTCCATGATCTTCTTGCCGTCGATCGACGACGCGCTGCCTCCTCCACCGCGACGGCCGCCGCCGCCACCGGGGTATCCGCCGCCACCGCCGGGATAACCACCGCCGCCTCCCGGCCAGCCGCCGCCCATGCCGCCGCGACGGCCGCCGCTACCGGGAAAGCCGTTGTTGCCCATCTGGCGCTCCTGCTCGCCCTTGAAGTAGATGGTGTAGACGGCCAGATTGGCGCGGTCGGCGGCATCGATGGCGTCGGTGAGGGTCTCTTTGCTGCCCCGGTCCTCGCCGTCGGAGAAGACGACCAGAGCCTTGCGGCCGTCCTTGGGCTTCATCAGCTCATCGGCGGCGAGAAAGATGGCGTCGTAAAGCTGCGTGCCGCCGCCGCGGCTACCGCCGCGCTGGCGATCCCGGTCGTCTCCGCTGGTCTCCGGGCCCTGGAAGTATTACGCTCCGACGATGTCGGCCCCATCCCGTCCAGCTCGTGGTGCAGCTTGTCGCGGGAGTTGGTGAAGTCCTGCAGCAGCTCGACCTCGCGGTCGAAGTGGATGAGGAAGGCCTGGTCGCCCTGCTTTGCGTCCCTGGGCTTCTCCGGCAGCATCAGGTCGACGAACTTCCCCGCCGCCTTGCGCTCGCTGTCCATGGCCGAGGAAACGCTGCGGCTGGTGTCCACCAGCAGGCCCAGGCGGAAAGGCAGGTTGCTCTGGCGCGAGAAGCTCTTGATGGTCTGGGGCCGGCCGTCCTCGCTCAGCGTGAAATCGGCGGCGGTGAGGTTGGCGACCAGCGCGCCCTTCTTGTCGCGGACGGTGACGGGCAGCAGAACCTCGCGCGCCTGCACCTTGAGGGTTGCGACGGGCTGGTCGTTGGATGCGACTGTCTGCTGGGCATAGGCCGCCGGGAGGCTCGACAGGGCCAGCGTGGAGAGAGCGAGGAGAAAAACCGGTTGATTTTTCATAGCGTTCAGGGGAATACACCTTCGTCCCATTAGACGAGGCTAACTCAGGATAGTTGACTGGGCTGCGGTTCCAATTGAGAAATGTGCTTGCCGGTCAGTCCAGCTTTTTGAGCCAGATGTTGCGGACGGAGACCTTTGCCGGGGTGGCTTCCAGCTCGATGCCGATCTTGCCCGGCTTGTTGTTCGAAGAGGCCGGGTCATCGTCGATCAGGATGGCCATTACGTGGCCGTTGATGATGTGGATCAGGACGCCGCCGCGGGCGATGATCTCGTACTGGTTCCAGTCGTTGATCTTGACGTAGCCGCCGAGCTCGTCGCGGTCGCCTACGGAGCCGATGAGGCGGGGGCCGGCGCCGGGGGTGGAAAGCACGATCTCGCCGCGCCAGGCGACGATGCCGAGCGGGGTGTTCTCTGAGTAGAACTGGCCGCTGTAGCTCGCGTGCAGGGGATTGACGGGAAACCAGAAGTCGGCCTGAGGGCCGGTCATCATCCAGTCGAGATTGAAGGGCGGCAGGCCGGCGCGCTGCGGGTGCCTCCAGGGAACGCCGGTCTGGGAACGATACTGGATGCCGCTGCCGCCGGCGATCTCGCACTTGATCTCCAGCTTGAGATCGAAGTCGTGGGCGATCATGTCCTTGCGCCAGATGTAGCTGTTGGAAACGGGCTGTTCGGTGGAGGACTCGCCGACGATGGCGCCGTTCTCGACGCGCCAGTAGGTGGGATCGCCCTCCCAGGCGGCCAGGGACTGGCCATCGAAGAGCTGGATGTAACCGTCATGATCGTTGAAGTCAGCGGACGCCGGTTCGTGAAACTGGGAACGGGCGGGCGGCGGCGCGGACGGCGGCGCCTGAGCGAAAGCTGAGGCGGCGGAAAGGGCGACGAGCGCAAAGAGGCGGCGAGCGGCGGGAAGATTCATTGTGGTATCTCCGTTGTCATTTTGAGCCTTGGGGGCCTGTGAAGAAGCCTGGTTGTGAAGCCATCATTGCCTCAGGGGCTATTGAAGACTGCATAAGAAATGTCCTAACAATGTAGCCGATGGGGCATGTACCTGACGATCATTTAAGGAAGTTCGCCTTTGCGGCCGGAATTCCCTCAGGGGCTAAAGCCCGCGGTTTTATTGCTCGATTTGATGTACGGGCTAAAGCCCGTACCCTTCACCTAAAGACCGTGCCCTTCAAAACATTGACTTATTCAGAGGTTCCCTGGGTTACGAGGTGGACCTGGCCAAGAAGCCCGGACGAGAGGGGTTTGACCTGGTCAAGGTCCTGCATCTGGAATCGGTCGCCATACTTTGCAATGAGCGGCTTGTAGTCGTGGGGCGGCAGGGCAGACCAGGCGTTGAGAGCCGTGTTATAGACGTGGATCTCGATTCGATTCTGACCGGGCTTGAGAAGTTTCGAGATGTCGAGACGGTAGGGCGGGTGCCACAGAGCGCCCGCGGCCTGGCCGTTGATGGTGACCAGGGCAGCCTCGCGGATGGGTGGATCGATGAATGCTCTCATGCCGTGACCGGGGCGCGTGATGAGGGGATTGGGCAGGCCGTTGGCGCCCAACACCGGATGCTCGGGCGGAGAATTCGGCGCACCGGGCAGGCGCGTGCCGCCCTCGACTTGAAGGAGGACCCCGGTCGCGGGGATCGCGTCGAGGGTAAAATCGCGCGAGTATACGGCTTCACCGGAGTAGTGAAGGGTATCGGGATCGGCTGTCCAGTCGGTGGGCGTCTGCTCGGTTTCGGTCTTGCCGGTAGAAGTGAAGGTGACCTTCCAATCCGTGCTGAGGTCGGCTATCTGGGAGGACGGCGCGGCCGTGGAAGCGGATTTGGCGGGGGGTTGAGCGTCTGAGAATACAAAGACGCGCGACTCGTAGGGAGCCAGATGGATGGATTGCGCGTTCGCCGAAGCTGGGGTGGAGGTGAGGCTTTCGGGATCCCATTGCTCGCCAAACTTGTGCGCGGTGGCGAAGCTGACGCCGGCGTCGATCTCCATGTTGCCGGTGTTCACGACGAAGTAGATGTCAACGCCGGGCAGCTTGCGGCGAATGAATCCGAGCTGATCCTTCACTGATTCATCAGCGCCGGTGAGCTTGAAGTCGGGCGTGGCGGCGTGGCGAAGCGCATCGCCGAGCGAGCCCGCGTCAGCGACGAAGGTGGATTTGCCGGCGTCGAAGAGCTGCTTCGATATATCCGCGATTGCGGGCAGGGGCTTGCCTTCAGCATCGAGAGAGGGCGCGCGGCCGACGGAGATTACCTTGCCTCCAGCCGCGGCGAAGGCCTGAATCTTCTTCAGGGTCTCGATGGGAATGCGATCGGTGGGAGGCAGAACCAGAATCTGGTGGTTGATGCCCACCTTGTTGATGGCGTCGGCATCGATGTAATCAACGTTATAGCCGGCGGAGAGGATGGCGGACATCAGCGCGGGAGTAATGAGGCGCTGCATGGCTCCGGTGATGGTGACCAGGGGAGGAGTGAAGCCGGCCCAGGCGTCATCGGTAGGGAGCAGGACGGCGACCTGGTTGGCGGGCTGACCCTGGCGAAGGAGGTAGCTGATGCGGGCGATGTAGCCGGTGACGGCGGGCATGACCGGATGCCAGGGATTGTGATTGTTAAAGACCGCGGCGGCATAGAGCGACCAGCCGGGTTCACTGACCTGCGGAGCAGAGTAGGGCCAACCGTGGAAGAAGAGCAGGTTTTCGCCCATGATGAAGTCGATGTCGGCTTCAGTCTTCATGTCCAGGGGCGTGGCGCGAAAGACGGGAGAGTGGAGCCAGGTGAAGGTTTCACCGGAGCTGACCTGGTGGCCGAATACATGGTTGGCCGAGGTGGCCCAGCGCAAGGTGGAAAATGCGCGCCACTGCGGGCCTTCACCCTCGGCGAGCCCGACCAGATTCTGGCTGGAAAAGCTGACGGCCGGCTCTCCGTAGGTTTGGGAGCGGAATTTTGTATGGTGCGCGATGGCCCAATTGTTGATCTGGGTCAGATAGTTTTCGTTGATGAGTTCAGTGAGGGTGCGGCCATAATCGTGGCGGATTGTGTCGGCCTGCGGAGAGCCCCCGGCTACCAGTTCGGGCAGGTGGGGGATGAGGTCGTAGCCGCGCCGCTTTTTGAATTCGGAGGGAAGGTTGGGGGTCCAGTCTAGCTCCGTAGGCTTCAAGGGAATCGGAAAAGATGGCGTAGGGCGGGGTGTTGCCGAAGGCCTTGACGAGCGGTTCACCGACTTTCTCAAGGTGGGTGGCGACGGCCTTGTGGCTGAAGGGATCGAGCACCCAGCCTTCGGCTCCCACGGCGGAGCGTTTGACCTCCTGGCCGGTGTGGCCAAGGATGAAAAAGAGCGCGGTGCGCGGTTGGGCGGCGGGCGAAACCGCAGCGGAGTCGCCGGAAACCTTGAGAGGCTGGGCGGAAGCGGCGTCCCAGTTAACGGGCGGGCGCGGGGCGTTGGGGCCGCGGAATGGACGGCTCTCTCTTTCGGCAGGGGGCCTAATGATGGAGTTGACGATGGACGCGTAGACCAGCGATTCACCTCTGGCCAGCGCCGGCACGGCGACGGAAGCAGCATTGGGGGGAACAGGAACCTCCGCGGTGCGCAGGAGCGTGGCGGCCTCATCCAGCGAAGTGTTGGGGCCACCGTATGGCCAGCCGCTGCACAGAGTGACGTCGATACGCAGGCCAAGCGCGCGGCCTTGCGCCTGGGCGTACTTCACGTCATCCAGCATTTCAGGCGAGAGAAAGGGAAGGTTCACAAGGCCCCTGGAGAGATCGTCGAGAACCTGCGGATATTCAAAGGCCAGCTCCGCTCCGCCAATTCCGCTGGCCTTCATCTGCTGAAGCTCGTGAAGAATCTCCGGCTTCTGGACAGCGACGCCAAACCACCACCAGCGCACCATCGGCCTGGCGGCGGCGGGGGGATTGGCAAAGTTCTGCCTCAGGGCCTGAACGGAGATCGGGGACGAGGCGGATGGGGCGGGAGAAGCCGCTTGAACCGCGGTTGTGAACGCTGTGAAGACGAGGGCGGCAAGGACCATGGGTACGGTGTTTATGCGAGGCATCGGTAGTTACTCCTGGCTGGCTGCAGTGCGACTGAGGAAGAGAGTTTTCTGATTTGAACAATTCTCTCCCTGGGAAAGCATAATACTCTCCGCTGCGGAGGGCTGGCGAAGTGGCTTGAAGATTGGTAGTGGGTTAGTTTGAAAGAGCATTCCCTCTGGGGCTAAAGCCCGCCTTCATGTTGTCAGGTTTACGTAGGTGCTGATCAGGCCGCGGAAAAAGGCCTGAATTCGCGCGAAGAGCCCGAAAAGCATGCCTCAGGGCCTAAAAGAGGCTGCGGAAAAAGGGGAAATGGGAGGCGAATTTCCCGAAAAGCATACCGCAGGGGCTGAAGCCCTCGTTGATTTTGCTGCACTTGAGGCACGACTGAAGTCGTGCCCTGATACAAAGCTTCCGAAAATCTCTGCTGGATCGAGTTTTTCCGCAGCCTGTGAAGCCCGTACCCTTCAAACTGCCCCATTAACCGAACTTCCGGCCGCGGAACGGGCTGCGGAAAAGGGCTGATTCTGATTCAAACCCACAATGAGGATGCCTTAGGGGTTGATCGAATTGCAAGACTTTGTTGACGGCATCCCGGGGCGGAATTACTGCTACGGAGTTCTCAGATTTCGAGAGCCGCTTGAACCTTCCGTTGAGCAGCGTTTGCTCTCAGCAACCCGGTTGACTCTGAGAGGCGGCGGGATTCAAGCCACTCTGTGCCTGTACAAGCTCAATTCATTCACGGTGATCAGCGCCAATGAAATTTCGGTTGACGCTGACCGCGTCGCAGCGTAAATTCAGGCATCCCCTTCCGGCGGCTTCCTCGGGGCAAAAGCATAGCCCGCTGGTTGAACGGGAAATCGCGGATGATCGCCGGCAGCGCTGCCGGGATACTGAACCCGGGTTTCAAGGTCGAGAGTCCAGCTGCCTGGTGAATAGATTCAACCATTTACAGCCATTTGTGACCACATTGTGTATCGCCTTGCGTATAGGAGTACGAAATGCAGGAAGCATTGTGCTGGCTCGGTGGTGATCCTTCCCAATGGGATGCGATCGGAATTATCGGGGCTGTCCTGGTTGCGGTCGCTCTGGGAGTTTTGACGTTTCTACAGGCCCGCGCAACGAATGCGGAGGCGAGAGCTGTGAGAACCCAGGCCGAGACAGACTGATCTCCAGGCCGGGAGAGGCATGAGCAGCGCGGATGAGGAGGCTTTCCCCAATATTGTGATTCTGGCCGTGACATCCCGCGAGGGAGCGATCAAAAAGGATACGATGGGGATCCGCAATATGGGCGGCGGCGATGCCAAGGATCTGCGCTTGCGCTACCGCGATCAATCGTCCCCGAATGAAGTCCCTCTGGACAGGCAAGTGCTCGCGGTTCGCGACAACCTGCTGGCGCCGTTCGACAGCCGTCGCGGAGCTGCATCCGGATTTCGGCTTACTTATAAGACCCTTTTTGGCACGCAATTTGCTCTTGACTTTGAATGGGACGGTAATGCCTGCAGGGCTGCCAACGAGAGGCTGATTGTGATTCCGCCAAGCTAGGTATCTGACCGTTTGATTTTGTGCTTCCCACCCTAGTGTGGTGAATCTGAAGTTCATCGCATAAATTCGTTGAGGTCTTTGGATAAAGACAGCAAGTCAGCTCCCGCTTCGCGGGAATAGCGAGTCAGCAAGTCAGCGGAATGGTTCTGCGGGATAAGACCTCAGGCGTCCTTGACTGCAATGGCAACGCGGCGCCGCAAGTCTTGCCGGTTCGATTTGTGAAAAGGCTTTTGACTCAGGACACTAGCGACAAAAACAAAAACGTCGCGAGGGTGGGGCACCCATCGTTGGTACAACTTCAAGCGGTCAGGGGCCTAGGGCGGAATCGGAGTAACAGTGCCCATAGTTGGCGCATTCCCGGTGGCTTTGGGTACATCTGCTCTGATCCCGCTCAAATCGCTTCTCACGAGATCAAAAACTGTTCTTGACCTTTGTGGGCTCCTCAAAGATGGCGGGGGCGAAGACGTCAGCGTGCGATTCGATATGCCACGGCCAGTATGCTCATCTTGCCTCCCGGACGAAGGCCTTCACGGTTGCGCATTGCCTGCCTTGCGAATTTCCATTTGGCCGAATCGTATAGGGACCCACCTCGGCCGGCACGATGAAGGTCTCCGCGTAGTGCACTACGAAGGGTTGAAATGCATTGCCCGGACTTTCTACCACGGCTTCTTCGCCCTCAACGAGATTGATGACATTCACTGTGCCGTTCGTTTCGTGAGGCGTGATACCGGTAAACCAATGGCGCCTGGTCTCAATGAATTCCAAATTGTGCAAGCCGGTGCGTTCTTCCCGCCAGCCATCCCCTGCCGCTATCTGCTCGACTCGATTGATCAAAGAGTCTTTGACCCACACGGTGGTCCGGTCCCATTGAATGTTTTCAACCCCGCGCTCTAAATGGATTGGCCGCGGCCGTCCGTCCAGGCCCATGCGTCCCCAATCCCACAGCTTGAAGGTGAAGATATACGGCGTAGCGCTGATTTCAAGAACCATGCTGCCGACGCCGGAGCAATGCACCGTTCCAGCAGGAATCAGGAAGTGGTCGTGCTTCTTTGCCGGCCATTTGTTCACGTAACGCTCCGCGTCGAAGCGAGCACCGTCGCTCTGAGCGGCTTCGAGATCGCGTATCATCGCGCCTCTATCGATGCCGTCTTTCAATCCCAGGTACACGCTTGCGCCACGCTCGGCGTCCAGCAAGTAATAGCTCTCGTCCTGTGTATAGGCCAGCCCGAAGCGCTCGTGCACATACTGGGTCATCGGATGCACCTGAAGCGACAGATTGCCACCTCCTACTGTATCGAGGAAATCGAAGCGAATGGGAAATTCGGCACCGAAACGATTGTAGGTGTGCTCGCCAAGCAGCTCGCGCGGGTGCGCAAACACGAGATTGATGGAGGGGATCTCCACACGTTGATCGCCGAAGGCCAGCAAGAGGCTGTTTTCTTCAGGCACGCAATCGAAGCACCAGGCGTAGTTTGGCGCACCCTTCGGCAAATCGAATTCTCTCTCCATCCAATGACCGCCCCAGGGGCCCGGATCGAAGAAAGGCACGACACGGAAAGGGCCTTGTACGGCGAGGCGCAAACCCTCGCGCATTGCGGCGCCTGAGATCATCTTCGGCTCGGTGGTGTTATTGGTATCGAGGACGAATTCTACCTTCGGCAACAAGCGGCGCTTCAGTCTATCCGCGGCGCGCCAATCAAGGAAAAATGCGCGCTTGTACTTTTGCGCTGCCGAGTCGTTTGCATTGTCCGCACCCAGGTTTCCGATTTCTCCGCGCCGCTGCCGCTGTTGGATCTCCCAGCGCGCCATATCGGCATAGACGAGCAGACGATCGCGCGGGGCAATGTGAATGGCGCCGGTGCCGATCACCAGCGCTGTTTCCTCGCGCGCCTGCTCCAGCTTCAGCCGCGCGAATCGCAACTTCTCCGGATCGAAGAAGTCCTCGACTTCGATTTCGCTCATAATGCCGAAGACAGGATCGTCAGTCAGGATTGGGGCCACGCGCCGGTTCAACTCGTCTGATGGCAGCAGCAGATCTTCGGTGGAAATTACAAGGGATGGTTTGAGCAAGGCTGTGAGCCAGTGGCGGACATCATTCACAAACACGCCAGGATAGCACTCAACGCACAGGACGCGCCGTTGACTGCGCAAACATTCACAGAGCACTTTCGCAATTGCTTCCCACCCGCAAAGGCATGCATTGGCGGCGGAAACGCGAAGATAGGGATACTTATCGTACATTGAGCGCGTCCAATAAAAAGGCTTCACTGCCGTTCATTCCGGCTTCCAGCATGGATAGAGACGCCCGGCCAGGATGAACAGCATGGTTGGAATGACTCAGCGCGCGTGACAGGGTGATGACTGCGAGCACACGAAGATGCATTCCGAGCGCCTGAAGAGTTAGGGGCGTGGTCCCTGAATGCTTCCATTCTCCAGCGATCATGCCCAGAATACCAGCGGTAACAACGATCAGCGACATGAAGAGGGGCCAGCCGACTACGACGCCGAGTTCGCCGAGGCGCGTGGTCGCGATTCCATTACCTCATCATGCAACGTGCCGGTTACCGTGATTGTGTAGGTGCCCAGCGTGGTGATTGGAGTGGAGTTACTGTTCCTTGTCCCGCCTCCCCCACAACTTGAGATCGACAAAGCGGCTACGATCGCTATCAGGAAGGGCCGCAAAATCTTCCGTCGGCGCGCAAGATTGCCGATATGGATGTACTTAGCGCTGACCGGGTCAGAAGTGACTGGCCGCAACAGGGGCGCAAGAGCTGTATATCGAATTTCAGTTCTCCCTGGGAGAGTGGCTACTGCGAAAGACGCGAATCATCTTCTGGCCCCGGAGATGCTCGGCTGGATAGAATCGGACAGCAGGAAAGGCTCATGATCGCTCCCATTCCAGATGCGGGCCGAAGCGCAGAGAGAGAGGGCTCCTTTCGCTCTGCGTACTTGTGGCTGGCCGCATCAGCCAGCGCTCTGGGCGGACTTTTGTTTGGCTACGACTGGGTGGTCATCGGCGGGGCAAAGCCCTTCTACGAAATCTATTTCAGACTTGATTCTCCCGCTCTCGAGGGATGGGCCATGAGCTGCGCGCTGATCGGGTGCCTGGTTGGCGCAGTGGCCTGCGGCGGGATGAGCGACCGGTTCGGGCGGAAGCGATTGCTGACGCTGGCTGCATTCATTTTTGCAATTTCGTCGCTGGGCACCGGACTGGCCGCACGCTTCTCCGCTTTTGTGGCCTGGCGTCTGCTTGGCGGCGTCGCCATTGGGCTGGCTTCAGGCGTGTCGCCCATGTACATTGCCGAGATCGCGCCGGCGCGGCTGCGAGGCAGGCTGGTTTCTCTCAATCAGATGGCCATTGTCGTCGGAATCCTGCTTGCCCAGGTAATCAATTGGCTCATAGCACGGCCTGTACCGCCGGGCGCTACCGCGGCGGAGATTCTTGCCTCCTGGAATGGACAATGGGGATGGCGATGGATGTTCGCCGCCACCGCGATCCCTTCGCTCCTGTTTCTCGCGGCTTCAATACTCATTCCAGAAAGCCCGCGGTGGTTGGCCGCAAGTGGCAGAAATCGGCAGGCACGCGAAGTTCTTACGCTTCTTGGAGGCGCTGAATATGCGTCGCGAACTCTCGAGGAGTTTCACGCCGCCAGTGGAACCCGCGTATCTACATCGTTGTTCAGCGAGATTCTCAGGCCGGGTATTCCAAAGGCTGTGCTTTTGGGGATGGTACTCGCCGTGCTTCAGCAGTGGTGCGGCATAAACGTAATCTTCAACTATGCCCAGGATATATTCTCTGCCGCCGGCTATCACGTTTCGGGCATTCTGTTCAACATTGTCATCACTGGAACGGTCAACCTGATCTTCACCATTGCCGCACTTGGCGCCGTCGATTGCGTGGGCAGACGAACGCTGCTTCTGGGTGGCGCAACAGGTCTGGCGGCAATCTACACCGTACTCGGATTGCTCTACCATTTGCATCTTCAGGGAATGCCCATGCTGGTGCTGGTGCTGGCCGCAATTGCCTGCTATTCGTTGACCCTTGCGCCGGTCACCTGGGTGGTGATATCGGAGCTCTTTCCAAACCGCATTCGCGGCAGCGCAATGTCTATTGCCGTTACCACGCTGTGGACCGCGTGCTTCATCCTGACTTACACCTTCCCGTGGCTGAACTCAGCACTCAGCACCGCCGGTGTCTTCTGGACGTATGCAGGCATTTGTATTGGAGGTTGGCTCTTTTTATTCTTCCTTCTGCCGGAGACGCGAGGGAAGTCCCTTGAAGAGATTGAAACAATAATCCGGTCAAACAAAGCTTAGGAGGATACGGATGCGCACGTTCAGACGCGGCGGTAAAAGGGCTGAATTGGGAAGGCGATGGCTGTTGGGGGTTGCCGGTTTATCAATCTTGTTTGCATACTACTGCGGCTCCGCGCAATCTCAGCAGACGGCGGTGGTGCTGAATCCGGACGGCGCGGGCCGCGTATTCGAAGGTTTGGGCGCGGCAAGCGCCGGAGCATCGTCCCGGCTCTTGGTCGATTACCCGGAGCCGCAACGGAGCCAGATCCTCGACTATCTCTTCAAGCCCGGCTATGGCGCAGCCCTGCAGCGGCTCAAAGTGGAGATTGGCGCGGACGTCAACTCTACCGACGGCTCGGAACCGAGCCACATGCGCACTCCCTCGGACCGAAGTTCCGCGCGCGGCTACGAATGGTGGCTAATGGCCGAGGCTCACAAGCGCAATCCGCACATCGTGCTTGAGATTCTTCCATGGGGCGCGCCGGGGTGGGTGGGGAGCGGTTCCGGCGGCCCATTGACGCTTTACACACCCAGGATGGCTGATTACGTCGCAGAGTTTGTCCGGCTCGCCAAGCGCGATTACGGGCTTGATATCGCCTATGCGGGCTCGTGGAATGAGAAAGCATACGACGCAGCCTATATTGAAGCTCTCGACCGACGCCTCCGCGCAGAGCATCTTTCCGCCAAGATCGTTTGCTGCGACGAATATCCCGGCCAGGGCAAGGGGCAGTGGGCTATTGCCGAGCAGATATTGAAGGATCCAGCGCTGGCCGAGGCCGTGGCTGCGATCGGCGCGCACTACCCTTTGGTGGATGGAAAGATCACCACGACCGAAGCAGCGCGGAGAACAGGCAAGCCGCTCTGGTCGAGCGAGGACCAGCCCAACGGCGGCGGGGGCCCATTTGTGAGCCGCGACTGGCCAGCAGGCGGGCGCATTCTGGCCCACCGGTACAACCAGAATTATCTTGAAGGCGCACTTACGGCAACCGAGATCTGGAGCCCGATTACTTCCTACTATGACAATCTGGCCGCGCCGAACTCGGGGCTCATGTACGCGAACACACCGTGGTCGGGGCATTACGACGTTCAGGGCGCAATCTGGGCGACGGCCCACACCACACAGTTCGCGCAACCGGGCTGGCACTATTTAGATGACGCTTCAGGTGATCTGCCCGAAAAGGGAACATACGTTTCGCTTTGCTCGCCTGACCGGAAGGACTGGAGCGTGGTCCTGGAGACAATGGGAGCAAAAAAACCGCAGACGGTCGCATTCAAGCTAACAGGAGGTCTTGCCGCGGGCGCGGTTCACGTATGGGAGACGAATGACACGCACGTATTTGAGCATGTAGCCGACCTGACCCCGAACGACGGCGCGTTCACATACTCCTTCGATCCAGATTCTCTCTACTCGCTGACCTCAACGACCGGGCAGGGACGGGGCAAGGCCGAGCCGCCGCCGCCGGCGCCATTTCCATTTCCCTATGCAGACAACTTTGAGAGCACGCCGCTGGGCCACGCACCCAGGTATCTGGCCGACCAGGACGGAGCCTTCGAAGTCCATAGATGCGAGGGCCGTCCGGGCCGGTGCCTGGAGCAGGTGATTACCACTCAGCCGGTGCCATGGGGGCCGCTGCCGGATCCTTTCACGCTGGCCGGCGATTCCGCCTGGCAGGACTATGCGGTGGCGGTCGACGTACGCTTCCTGAGCGACGCAGCGGCAACGCTGATGGGCCGCATCGACTCCGCAGATGTGTTTCAGGATGGTCATTTGCGATGGCCCAGCGGCTACATCCTGCGGTTGAGGCCGGACGGCTCCTGGGATCTGCTCTGCGCACAATACAAAAAGCCGCTGGTTACGCTTGCATCCGGCATGGCGCGCATCAATCGCGGCCAATGGCACCATCTGGAACTGCGCTTTACTGCGCGCAGCATCGAAGCCATGCTCGACGGTTCGCCGCTTGCCTCCGTCGAGGATGGCGCGCATCGGAATGGGATGATCGCTCTGGGAACGGAATGGAACCGCACGCAGTTTGACAACCTGAGCGTGACGGCCAGGTGATTGCGCCAGTCCGGCTCCCGGCTTGCAGGCAGCGGCAGGCCGAGTCGCGCGGCAACGTGGATCGGCTGTAGCTCAGCATTCCTGCCTGCGACCTGGGAACCTCCGGCGGAAGTCGGCTCTGCCGGCGGGGATCGAATGCCGGTCTCTGACCGGACGCAGCAACGGTTGATTGTTCTCTGTTTCGGTTGTTCATCACCCGGGAATGCACGTGGCGGAGAGGCTCAGGTCAGCCGCGAACCGCTTCAGCTTCGCTTTCTTTGGCTCAAGCTTCTTCACAGGAGGGGCAGTCCGTACACCCACACATTCGCATTTTTTGCGAATGTGTGGGGCACGCGATTACAAGACTCTACTCCAACACAAAGATATTCTTCTCCGCGCACATTTCTTTCAGCACCTTCGGCCACACCGTGACGCTTACCTCTCCGAGATGGGCTTTGCGGAGCAGCAGCATCAAGGTGCGCGACTGGCCGATACCTCCGCCGATCGAGAGCGGAATCTGGTCGTTCAGGATCGCCCGATGATAGGGCAGTTGCATGAAGTCCAACTGTTTGGCCATCGTCAGTTGTTTCTTCAGGGTCTCGGCCGTAACCCGGATGCCCATCGAGGTCAATTCATGGCGGCGCCTGGTGACCGGGTTCCAGACGAGAATGTCGCCATTCAGCCCGTGCGTGTCCTTGCCCGTCTCGCCGCCAGTGTCGGTGACCCAGTCGTCGTAATCGGCGGCGCGCATCTCGTGCGGATAGCCGTCCCGCAACGGCCAGCCGATTCCAATAATGAAGATGGCCGGATACTTTTGCAGCACCGCCGTCTCGCGCTGCTTGCGCGGCAGCGTGGGATACATGTCAAGAATCTCCTCGGCGTGCAGGAAGGTCAACGTCTCGGGCAGGTCAGGATAACGCGGGTTTTTCAATTGCGGGAACAGGGTTTGGGCAAACTTCTCCGCGCCAACGATCACTTTCCATATTTTGCCGACAACCCCCTTCAGGAACTCCAGGTTGCGCTGATCGGCGGTCATGACGCGCTCCCAGTCCCACTGGTCGACGTAGGCGGAATGGTCGTGATCGAGAAAATAGTCCTTGCGGACGGCGCGCATGTCGGTGCAGATGCCCTCGCCGACCCGGCAACCGAATTGCTTGAGCGCGATGCGCTTCCATTTGGTCGCGGCTTGCACAATCTGTGCATCGATGGGATGAAGGTCGCGATCGTTCGAGATATGGAACTGGATCGGAGTCCGCGACCCGTCGCGATCGAGCATGTCGTTGACCCCACTCTCCATATCCACGATGAGCGGCACTTCCACCATCATCAGATTGAGTTCCTTGCACAGGTTGTCTTCGATATAGCGTTTAACCTGGAAGATGGCCTGCTGTGTCTCTTTCGGAGTCAGCAGGGAAAGGTAATCGCCCGGGAGGATCTTTTCCAGTTCTTTGTAATCGCCGATTCCCGGCCCAGCCAGGTCGGCCTTTTTATCGAGGATAGTAGCCATGAAATCTCTCCTTTGCGGACGGATTCCGCGCCGCCGCTGCGCAATCTATCGAGGTTTCGGGTCAAAGGAGCTGCTGACGCCGAAGATCAGAGCGGCGCCCAAAGCGGTTGTCTCAGGATGTGCGTCGTTGCGTTTTGCCGCTTGCGGACACCGTGAGTTCCACGATCGCCGCAGTTGTCAGCAGGATCCCAATAGCGCCGGTTACCATCAATGCAAGCAGAGCCATCATAAAGACCGAAATAGCTGCACCTCGATGCTGCCAACGATAGTTTATCCAGGCCGCGGGCTACGCTGTGATTGCAGTCACCGATCAATGTAACCCGTGAATCCTATGGCGCTTGATTTGTGCTCCTGGGCACAGAGCGATATCCACTTGAACTTGCAACTGCCGCAAAGAGTCCTGCGCCAAATCCTCCTCGCTTCGCCGGAGCAGTCGCGATAGGGACCTATCGTTTATCGGAAGCGATTCAGGGACCACGAAGACCGCCTCGCCGGCGCCGGGCGGCTAGTTCATGGTAAGAGGATCCACCCACAGTTGACCCAAGTTGCGGTTTGGCGGCCACACAGTCAGAACCCGCAAGGTGGGGCAGGCCATGGCTTTTTGGTTCCGGCAAGGGCCCTGCCGGGCACGCCCGAGCCTTTGGCACTGGAAGAAATGCCAAAGATATCGCCAGCGGAGGCAACTGAACGTATATTGGTCCGTAGCCGAGATGCAAAACGGAAATTCCGGATTACTGCCCGAAGGTCGCTAGGCCATGAGCTTCGCTGAGTCCAGGTTGCGGGAATTCGCCGGGTACACGAAGCGCCCCGGCGCTGTTTGGAACGGCGCCGCAGTGCTGCTTGGGGCGCTGTTCATGGCCTGGCCGGCGTTCTATAACGGCTTTCCCCTGGTTTACCCGGACACGATGACCTATGTCGCCGATGGGCGCATCGTCGCTCGGGCGATCTTTCTGCACCAGTTGTCGGATTACTACGGCATGAGGTCGTTTTTTTACAGCCTGGGCATCCTGCCCCTGCACTGGAATGTCACGCTTTGGCCGGTTGCGGCTCTGCAATGCCTTTTGACCGCTTATATTCTCTGGCTCGTGGTCCGGTCCTTTCAGCCGCGGCAAACCATCCTGCCTTACCTGGTTCTCGTCCTGCTGCTCAGCCTGTTCACAGGCATGAGCTGGTACGCCACTCTCATCCTGCCGGACATTCTGGGCCCGCTGCTCTACCTTTCAATTTATCTCCTCGTCTTTGCCAGGGAGACCTTAACCCGTGCCGAGCGCCTGACCCTCTACGTCATTTCCTGGTGGGCCATTACTTCTCATGCGACTCACCTGCTGCTGGCTGCCGGCATGTGTGCGATCCTGGCGCTGCTGCTGGTGGTCGACCGCAGGGCCTTTCGGCGCCGGGTTCGACCCGTCTGCGAGGTTGCGGCGATCGTTGCGCTTGCGGTGGCGGCACAACTGGCGCTGCAGAGCTATCTCTATGGCAAGCCCTCGCTGAACGGGGATCGTCCGCCTTTTCTCACTGCCCGCCTTATTGCCGACGGTCCGGGGCGCTGGTATCTGGAGAAACACTGCGGGGAGCTGAAGTGGGTCATCTGCAACCATGTCCACAATCTCCCTGAAGATCCCGATAACTTTCTCTGGGGGGCGGATGGAATTTATCAGAACGCCTCCAGCGAAGAAAGCCTGCGGCTGGAGGAGGAGGAAATCCCATTTGCTCTGGCCACTCTCCGCGCCTACCCGCGTGAGCAGATTTCCAGGTCGGCGGCCAACTTCTGGGGGCAATTGAAGGATTTTGGATTCGAGGACCTGGATCCGAGCAGTTGGGTGCTGGAACAATTTGGCACGGTTCTTCCGCAGGCGCGATGGAGCTATTTAAGGAGCCGCCAGGCGCGAAATGCGCTTCCTCTCGATCTGCTTACATCCATCCAATTCTGGGCAGTGATGGTCTCGCTCGCGGTGATCTCGGTCTTTGTGCCGCTGCTGTGGCGCCGCCACTCCTCCCGGATCGTTGGGTTGGGCGTGGTGATCGTCTCCATGGCCGTCGCCAACGCGCTGGTTACCGGCACTCTGTCGATGGTTGAGGATCGGTTTGAGTGCCGCGTGATCTGGCTGGCGCCGCTTCTGGCCGGAATGTGCGTCCTGGATTGGCGGTCAAAAGCCGCAGGCAGCAGGAAGTAGCCAACTGACCGGATGACAATTCGGGCTTGCGCTCAGGTCGAGCGTGGTTCTGAATCCGGCTTGACAAGCGCGCCAGACACGCCTGGGTCTTCCGCGTTCAGGAATGAAGCAGGGACAATCATCGCGATTCGCGGCACGAGAAGAGCCTGCTCAGGAGGCGCCGGCAGCCTCGGCTGTAGCAACCTGGGCGCCGGCGGCTGAGCGCAAGACCACGGCCATGGCACGGCACGGCTCATGAGCAGACCAGAACATTTTCACTGTTCCTGCGATGAGGAGCTTGTGCCTTCCCACCCCAGCCTTACGCTATCTCTGAAAACGATCTAAACGAAAAGCGATTTGAATGCGGATTTGTCATAAAAATCGTTTTTTCTCCACGATGGTGTGTTATTCGGCGCGCAACGCCTGCATGGGTTCGATGGAAGCGGCGCGGCGCGCGGGAATGACCGAGGCCGCGAGCGCGAGCAGAAAGATGGAGATGGCCGCCAGAACAATGACGAATGGATCGAGAGGATCGACCTGGAAGAGCATGGAGCGCAACAGTCGTGTGGCGAAAACCGCCGCGATAGTTCCGATGCCGCAGCCCATCAGGCCCAGCTTGGCGCCGGAGACAAGAACCAGCCGCATCACGCTTGCGCGCTGCGAGCCAAGCGCCAGACGGATGGCTATCTCATGGGTGCGCATGGCGGCGGAGAAGGCGATGACGCTGTAGATGCCGAGCAGAGCCAGCAGGACGGCGGCCGCGGCAAAGCTGGAAATGAGCGCGGTATTGAACAGGCGCGGCGCCTGACCCTCCGCGACCACCTGTTCCAAGGCCTCGACATGAATCAGCGGAAGCTGGGGATCGATGGACCGGACGGTCGAGCGCAGTGCGTCCGCCATCTGCCCGGGCGGCAGTTGGCCGCGCAGCACAATGGAGCCGTAGTTTCCGTTGAGCATGTCGGGAGGCGCAAATTGGCCTATTGAAGCTCGGAACTGGCTGGCGGGTTGATAGATCTGGTTCGTCGTATCGGAATCGGCTGCGGTCTGCTTGATATCGGCGATCTCTCCCACAACCGTCATCCAGGCCGTTGAACTTTCCGGCACGCCAATCTTCAGGCGCTTGCCGATGGGGTCCTGACCGGGCCAGTAGTGTTCCGCAAGAGTGCGGTTCACAATGACCACAAGCGGAGCGCTCGATGTATCTGCCTCGGTGAAGTCGCGTCCCCGGATTAGAGGGATGCCCGCGGCGCTAAAGTAACTACCCATCACCCGGGAGGGCCAAGCCAGATTCAGGCCAGCGCCCTTGGGTGGAATGTACCCTTCCGGAGCGAAGGCTTCGCTGTCGTTCCCTCCTCCGGTGGGCAGCAGCGAGGTGACGCCCACCGCCTGCACGCCGGGAAGCTGCTCCAGCTTGCTCAGCAGGGTGGTATTGAATGCGTCTACGGCGGCCTGGGTAGAGTATTGCTGGTGAGGCAGTCCATAGAAGGCGGTGAGGGCGTGATCGGTGCGGAAGCCGAGGTCGACTGAGCGCATCTTCTCAAAACTGCGCAGCAGAAGGCCGGAGGCGGTGAGCAACATCAGAGCCACCGCGAGTTCCGCGACAACCAAAGCCGAGCGCAGGCGCGCATGGCCGCTGCCCACCGTGCCGGTGCGGCCTGCTTCTTTCAGCGCGTCGTTCACGCCGGTATGCGCGGCGGCAAGCGCGGGAATCAGCCCGCAGAGAAGACCGGTTAGCACAGCCAACCCAACGGCGAAGGCAACCACTTTCCAGTCGAGACCGATGGAACTGACGCGCGGCAGCGTCTCCGGCAGAAGGCTGACACCCACGCGGAGCACAACCGAGGCCAGAGCCAGTCCGAAGAGTCCGCCGGAGACGCTCAGCAGCAGCGTCTCGACCAGAGATTGGCGCAGGACAGCGGCTCCGCTGGCGCCCAGCGCCAGACGCACAGAGATCTCGCGGCGGCGGCGAATGACGCGCACCAGCAGCAACCCGGCCAGATTGGCGCAGGCGATGAACAGCACCACCATGACGGCCAGGAAGAGCGTACGCAGCAGCGGGCGCGCCCGCGCCACCGTGGCCTCAACGAGCGGCTGGATCACAGGATGAATGTGCAGCTTGCCCATGGCCGGAGGAAAGTTGTGCATCACTTCCTCAACCGCCGGCTGCGCGTCCTGCAAGGCCTGCGCCAGCGTCACGCCGGGCTTCAACCGGCCCACTGCTTCGTAGTTCCAGCTTCCCACGCCGTTCACCAGTTCGCCCTGAGTAAAGCTCATGGGCACCCAAAGCTCGCTGCGGTTCAACTGCCCGGGATTCAGCGGAAACTCGAAGCCGCGCGGCATGACGCCGATGATTTCGTAGGGTCTGCGGTTGAGCAGGATCATCTGGCCCAGTATGTTCGCATCCCCGTGGAAGCGGCTGTGCCACATCTGGTAGCTGATGACCGCTACCTGCCGGCTGCCCTCATCCTCCTGCCGGGTAAAGGTGCGCCCCATCAACGGCGGAATGCCGAGCACCGGGAAGACGCCGGCATTGAGCCGCGAGGCGCTGATCTGCGCCGGTTCGCCGAGACCGGAAAGTTCATAGCCGGTATGCTGATAACCGCCAAGACCGGTGAAGACGTGTGTGTCGCGGGCATAGATGCGAATCGCGGACGCGGTTGCGGAGGGCGGGCCTTGGAAGGCGCCCACACCTTCGGGAATATCGCCGAAGAGCACCAGCCTGCCGGGATCGGGAAACGGCAAGGGCCGGAGCAGCACGCCCTCCACAATGGAGAAGATGGCGGTGGTGGCGCCGATGCCGAAAGCCAGCGTGAGCACTGCCGTAAGCGTGAATCCCGGCGACTTGCGGAACTGCCGGAAGGCATAGCGCAGATCTTGAAACAAGGCCTGCATGGGAGCCCCCATGCGCATAATCGCGCACTCTTATCAAGGCACGTTGCCTGCCAAACCGTCGCAGATGTAAGCGGTTTATTTGGAAAGATATACGCTAATGTGGCGATTTTCTCGTATGCGGCATTTGTGCGGAATCGAAAATCTTTGTCCGAAACCGAACAGGCCCCAGGCGATAGCCGGCAATGATATGCAAAAGGCCATGCCTCTCCGGCATGGCCTTTTGCGCTTGCGGCATCAGGTGGTGAGAACTGCCTTCGGCCGGACCGGATTTCCCGGTGTAGGTAAAGCCCTGTCAGAGGTTGGCGCCGCGATTCCCGGTGACGAGGCGCACAACCCAGGTGAGAAGCACCGCCCCAATCACGGCTATCACGATGCTGATGATAAGACCGTGCTGTCCGACTCCCCCGAATCCGAAAAAGTTGGACAGGAACCCGCCTATGAGCGCGCCGACGAGGCCGACAACCATGTCCATGATGAAGCCAAAACCCGAGCCCTTCATCAGTTTTCCGGTGATCCAGCCGGCGAGCACGCCGATGATGATCCACGCAATAATTCCATGACCCATGCGATCGTTCTCCTTACTGGGCTTCGATGCAAGCCCCTCGATTGAACAAATTTCCGACTTTCCATCATAGTTCTACTGAGAGCTATGAGCCAGAGTTTCTTTTTCACCACCGATTCGTCCAGTTGTACCGCCGGTGGGCCGGTTTCGATAGACCGAACCTGGATCTGCGGCCGAAGCCGAAGATGCGGCCCAATACTCGTAATCCCGGATTCGACTACACTTTCGGGGCGTTCCTCGGCGATTCCTTCGACACTGCTCCATCCTCCCTCCTTCTCAGCCATTCGATTTGCGGCTTGCGATCAGTCGCTGGTTTGGCGAAAGCGGTAACAGAGCGAGCACAAGACTAGCGACAATCCGGAAACTGAATCTCAGTTGATGAAGGCAGGGCTTTGCATGAACCGAGTGCCTGCGCTGGTTCCGTGCCAGTTGCAAGGGTTCTTCCGTGCCATATCCGCCGTCGGCGGCTCCTATAAGCTGCGCCACAGGTTGTGCCACAGATTTCGCGCTGTTCAGGGTTGGCCCAGGTAGCTAAACCTGGACTTCAGGATTTGAGCCTTGCCGTAGCACGGATTCTCTTGCCCGTTCAACTTTCTATTTTGCCTGCGATGATTTTTTGCTCGCCGGCTGCCACAATGATTGCATCTGCTCCAGCGAACGGCCTTTGGTTTCCGGCACGATTCTCCACACAAACAAGGCGGCGAGAATGCTCATCACGCCATAGATCCAATAGGCGAACCCATGCTTGAAATGGTCCACCAGATAGGAGTTTTCATCAAGGATGGGGAACGACCAACTGACGAGATAATTGGCGATCCACTGCGCCGCCACCGCCACGGCCATGGCCTTGCCGCGAATCTGGTTGGGGAAAATCTCGCTCAAAAGCACCCAGGTGACCGGCCCCCAGGAAACGGCAAAACCAGCCGTATACACCAGCATGCATATCAGCGCGACCACGCCCTTGCCGCCGAGCCAGAAGTCCGCGCCCAAAGAAATCATGCTCACCGCCATGACCAGCGCTCCGATGATTTGCAGCGGTTTGCGGCCGAATCGATCCACGGTCAGAACGGCCACTACGGTGAAAACCAGGTTGACCATGCCGACAATGATGGTTTGGAAGAGCGAGACATTGGTGGTCAGGCCCATACCTTTGAAAATATCCGTCGCATAATAGAGCACGACGTTGATGCCGACGAATTGCTGGAAGACCGACAGCATGACGCCGATGAAAATGAGGAGCACGCCGAAGGAAAACAGATTGCCGGAGTGATGCTCGCTGAGCGAGGCGTGGATTTCGGAAATCTCCTTTTCGCCTTCCTCCGGCGTCACCAGTTTGGCCAGCACCGCGCGCGCGCCACTCTCATTTCCCTTCAGCATCAGGTAACGCGGGGTCTCAGGCACAAAAAACAGGAGCATCAGAAAGAGGATTGCGGGAATGGCGCCGGAAAGGAACATGTAACGCCAGCCGATGGAATTGAGCCAGGTATCGCCGCTCCCCGCTTTGGAAATTCCAAAGTTGACGAAGTAAATCACCAACATGCCGAAGATGATGGCCATTTGGTTCCACGACACCAGATTTCCCCGCACCTTGGGCGGCGCGATTTCCGCGATATACATCGGCGACAACATGGAAGCCAATCCCACGCCAATGCCGCCGAGGATACGGTAAACAACGAAATTGGCCATGTATCCCGGTCCGCCGTGGCCGATGGGGGCAAAAGGAAACTCCGGCGCGGCGGCGCCCAGGGCTGAGATCAGGAAAAGCAGGGCGGCAATGATCAATCCGCGCTTGCGACCGACGTTGGTGCTCACCCAGCCGCCAATCAGCCCACCGAAGATGCAGCCGATCAGCGCGCTCGAAACCAAAAAGCCGAGCAGCGAATTCGCGGCGTTGGACTGGGCGGGGTTGGTCAGATCCGTAAATCGCGGATCAATGAAATAAGCTTTCAGACTGGCCACCGCGCCGTTGATTACGGCCGTGTCATATCCAAAAAGCAATCCGCCCAACGTGGCGACCATGGTCAACATAACGACGTATGGATTCAATCGCGACATAAAATCCTTGGAAACTACGGGGGACTGAAGGCAAAATTTGCAGATCAATGTTGTTCAGGCGCAAGTGCGAGGAAATATACGTCATTCTCGCACAACGGCTGAGTGGTGGAAAAGCTCCCGTCGCCTTTTACGGTGACGGCGGCTTCGGCGATCGGGCTTGCCGATGACAGATCATTCAATTCCGCGACCGTTTCACGGCCTGAATCGGTCGGACTGCTCTTTTCAAGATAGCGCGAATACGGATCAATGCAATGATACCCAACCCATGATAGCTTCCCCTTAGAGCGGAACCAGGGTAACCGTGTCCCGATGAGATTTGTACAAGGTCGCCGTTCGCTCCACCCCACGGACGAAGGCCTATCGCCCCCTGCAGCGAACGCAGACCCCAACGATCAAAAATCGCTCGTTGGGGACCCCGAGTCCGTGGGGGCCCCGGTTCTGATGGCCGCGTCAACTTCCACCCCAGCGACAAGGACCCGTCGTTGGGGACCCCGGACTTGAGTGCTGCGGCTTCGAGATACAGCATCCCTGGTTCTGCTGTAGCCGGTCCCGGAACCTCAGAACGCGCCGGCGTCTATGGGGCCGCTGATCGGGACCAGGTTCTTGGGCATCTTGAGTTCGAACTCCAGGTCGACATCTCGCGCCGGATCCGGCCGTCCAATCCTGGGGCTGCCGCCTTAGTTCCCAACCTGGGGGCTACAAATCCAAGTGCTTTGTTTGGTGTCGCTTAGGAACGGAAGGACCCTTCTTCCTACCGCGCCGGCTCCAACTGGTTGACACTTGCATGCACGCCGCGCAGGAAGTGGAGTCCCTCGGTTGCCAGCTGTTCCGGCGACTCCGCCAGCTTGCGCCAGATGCAGCAGAGCTTGGCAATGGCCGGCATGTCCGCATCGAAGGACTCAATGGTTACGCAACTGTCGTAGCCCACATCGCGCAAGGCGGTGAAGAACTCAACCCAAGGCACCAGCCCGCTCCCCGGGATCCCGCGCTGGTTCTCGCACACATGGACGTAGCCTAGCTGGGGTCCGGCCTTGAGCACCGCCGCGCGGATCGAGTCTTCTTCCCGGATCATGTGGAAGGTGTCCAGATGCACCTTCACGTTGCTCATTCCCACGTCATCAATGAAGCGAAGCGCATCCTCCACGGTGTTGATGAAGTGCGATTCGAAGCGGTTGACCGGCTCAATGCCGATGATCAGATTGGACGTGGAGGCCGCATGTTCGGCGATGACGCGAAAGTTCTCGACGGCCCACTTCCACTCCTCCTCAGTCCTGGGGCGGCCGGTCAGGTAGCCCCAGCCGCAATAGATCATGCCGCCGAAGACCACGGCCCCTGCTTCATTACTCAGGTCGATGAGCTTTTTTGAGAAATCGATTCCGCGCTGCCGCACAGCCGGGTCCGGCGAAATAATGTTGTACTGCTCGGGCAGGCCGAAGCCGGTGTTCACCGTCAATCCCAGGTCAGCCGCCGCACGCTTCACCTTGGCGGCCGGAAATCCGTCCGGGTCGAAGGGGATGATCTCAATGGCATCAAAGCCCATCCGCTTCACTTCATCGAGAAGCGGCAGGTCCTTTTCCAGAAAGGTTTCGTGGAACAAAAGAGAATGAATTCCGAACTTCATCTTGATCCTCCGTGCTGATGAACAACGCTCTAAGCCGTTTTCCTTAAACCCTTGGTTCTGAACATGTTAGCTCTCCAACTTCTGCCGGCAACGACCGCTGCCTTGCGCGCTTACCTGGGACCCGATTCACTGCCGTTGGGGGCATAGATCCACCCCAAGCTCCCAGTCTTTCGCTCAGAAATTTACAGGACAATGCATGTTTGGATAACCATTTTGATTTCACCGGCAGTCTATTCCTTCTCAAAGTGCTAGTCAAGGGCATAATAGTACATATTCGAACATTTTCGCGCAAAAACTTAACCTCTTGCGCATGGAGTGGATGTTTCGGCGCAGAGGCTGACCTCGGAACAGCCCTCTCCACACGTGAACTGCCCGTTTTTTCCGAAGATAGCTGGTGAGACAAGCACCAACCACCTGATTCTATCCCTTCCTGCGCGATTTGGAGACAAAGATTTCGCAAATTTCGACCATTTTATCCTAATTCTGATTGATGCTGAGCGATTTTTGCCTTTCGCACTCGACAGATCCACTCCGGATGTGGCATTCTCTCCTTAAATGATCAGGTAAAGCCAGGCCAAACAGGCTGCGGAAAAACTCGGGATTTCGGGTGGAATTGGCGGAGGGTAGCCCTCCGTGGCTAAAGCCAGCGTTGATTCTGTCGGCATTATGCGGGGGTTTAAACCCCCGCCTCCCTCCGTATTGTTTTTGCGCAGCCAGCAAAGCCCTGCAAGGCGTGCACGCAGGCCGAAGAGTTGCCCGGAGAAGCGCCTGGCGCAGTTGCCGCCGCGCTGCGAATCTTCGATGGGAAAACGGAACGTGTAACTGCGGCTGATGGCCCACCGATCCAAGGAGTCTTAGAAAGGCAAACATGAGCGCGAGCGTGAGCTATCTGGCGGTTGACCTGGGCGCATCGAGCGGCCGGGTGATGGATTGCCGTTGGGATGGCGATCGATTCATTCTCGAAGAGATTCACCGTTTTCCCAACGGCGGCGTGCGTTTCGGTCCCCATCTGTATTGGGATGTATTGAGAATCTGGTCCGAGGTTCAGAACGGCCTGAAGAAGTTCAATACCCAGCGAGGCGACGATCCGGCCGGAATCGGTGTTGATGCGTGGGGCGTCGACTACTGCCTGCTGGACGATCACGATCGCCTGCTGGGAAATCCCTATCACTATCGTGACTCCCGCACGAATGGGATGCCGGATGCATTGCAGGGCGTCCTGACCGGTCGCGACATTTTCAGAGCAACGGGAGTGCAGACCATGGAAATCAATACCTCCTTTCAGCTGGCGAGCATGGTGCGGCGCCGGGACCGCCAACTGCTCGAAGCGCATAGTCTTCTCATGATTCCGGATTTGTTCACGTTCCTGCTCAGCGGCGCAAAGAGGGCAGAATACACTGACGCGACTACAACACAACTTTTCGACCTGCGCACGCGCCGCTGGTCGCAGGAGACCCTGGCCAAGCTTGAGTTGCCGCCACGCATCTTCCAGGAGGTCGTTCTCCCCGGCACGCTGCTTGGAAATCTTCTGCCCAGCGTGCAGACCGATTGCGGATTCGTCCACCGATTTCCGTGCATCGCTGTGGGTTCGCATGACACAGCGAGCGCCGTGGCCGCCATCCCTGAGCTCGGCTATGAAAGCGTCTTTCTCAGCAGCGGCACCTGGAGCCTGATGGGTGTTGCCGCGGAAGAGTCCAATCTCTCCGATGAGTTTTTCTACGGCGGGTTCACCAATGAGGGATCCGTGGAGGGAGGCGTCCTGTTACTGAAGAACCTGACCGGCTTGTGGATTATGCAGGAATGTGTGCGGATGTGGGATGCCGACGGGAAGCACTATGCCTGGGCAGAAGTTGAGATGGCTGCTTCAAAAGCCGCCGCTTTCCGCTCCTTTATTGATCCATCAGCGCGCGAGTTTCAGTCTCCTTCAGATATGCGCGCGGCTGTGCAGCTCCACTGCGCCAGGAGCGGGCAGCCGATTCCGGAGACTGTTGGTGAAATCGGCCGCTGTGTATTTGAGAGTATGAGCTTTTCATATCGTGAACTGGTTGAGAGCATGGAGCGCATTACGGGCCGCAGTCTCGGCACCATCCGCATCGTCGGCGGCGGGGCCTTGAACCATTTCTTATGCCAGATGACCGCGGACGCCTGCGAGCGCGAAGTGATCGCCGGGCCGGTGGAAGCCGCGGCGCTGGGCAACACGATGGTCCAGGCGATAGCCACCGGTCAGCTGAAAGATTTCGCCGAGGGCCGGGAAGCGCTGAAGCGGTCGGTACCGTTTCAGTCCTATGCTCCCTCTCACGACGACAGATGGTTGGCGGCGTTTGAACAATACAAGAGGATTGTGGCTTCTGCCAACGCCAGGAGCCTCCCGTAGAGCTGCCGAACTGAAGCCGGTAACAATCAGTCTTAACCTTGCCCGGCACCCTTCATTGAAGTTCCGACTCTCCGGCATAGAGCAGGCGTTGGCGCCTTCGCAGTCGAAGAGCTAGGTGCAGAATGAGCTTGCGGGCAGTTTCAGTTTCACCGGCAAGAGGGACTCAAGAATCAATTGTTGATGATTGGAGAATGCTGTTATTCGGCGGCGTGCTTATCCACGTCAACCACCACGACTTCGACTCCAGCATCGCGCATTCCTGCAATCTGGGCTGGATCGGTACCTGAATCGGTGATGATGGTTGTGAAATCGGTAATCGGTCCGATATGAACAAATGCCTGCTTACCGAACTTCGAGTGATCTACCATTCCGATGCGCTGTTTCCCGGCTTTCACCAACATTCTCTTGACTTGAGCTTCAGCCTGGGTAGCGCAGGTATGCCCATATTGGAAGTCAATTGCGGTGATGCCCATGACGGCTTTATCGACCCTGATTTCGGAAAGCACCTGTTGCGCCCAAATGCCGGACAGACAGAACTGGTCCCGCTGCAGATCGCCGCCTGTGCAGACCACGTGCACGCCCGCCCAGCGTTGCAACTGGCAGACGATCGGGGGCGAGTTTGTTGCGACTGTCAGGCGATTGAAGGAGCCCAGCCGCCGCGACAATTCGAAGACGGTAGTACTGCTCTCCAGGAAAACGGTATCTCCATCCAGAATCATCTTCTCTGCCGCGGCAGCTATCGCCAGCTTCTCGGCCCGATTGGACCTTTGCAGCGCCTCATACGAGGGCTGAAAATTCGTGCTGGATGTTCGCGATACTGCTCCGCCATGCGAACGTACCAGAACGCCCTCCTTCTCCAGGGCGGCAAGATCGCGGCGAATTGTGGCAGAGGTTGCGCCAAGGTCTTCTATGAGTTCTGAAGCGGAGATACTCCGCTGTGCGGCAAGAATCTCGCGAATGCGGAATCTGCGTTCGACGGCGAGCATTTGTTAAGACAGTAACTTTATCGAGCGATAATGTCAACAGATCGCGGTCATAATTGCGCGGCAAACATGTCCATTTTCCATCCAATCTGTCGTTCAAATATGACTCGACTTCAAAACACCCAATCGAGTTTCGGGTCTGAGAATCAGATCTGGTTGAGAACATGAGATAGCCGAGACTCATGTTTGCAAATTATTCAAAAACAGCAACTTACAGACCATTTTTTGAGCTGTCCACTAAGGGCCGGGGTTGCTCCCAGGGTGAGCTGATTAAGTTGAACTTCACCTGTGGTGATCGATGTAGAGTGAACGCACTCGGAAGGTATTTCCCTGCTCTTAAATGCATGCATTTTCGATCAGGTGAGTATTGATCTGAGAGCATGAAAGATTGAAAGTGCATAGGCTATAAGGATCGCGAGGACATCGACGCCGGCTACCGAGAAAAGCTGCGGGCAAGCCCACTGCGCCCAAGCTTGCCGCGATTGAGCCTACAGAGGAGTTCTCTCCCGGGCACCGGTTTATTGACAACAAGCGAGAGTTCGTCAAAGCTCGCCGGGATGCCGCTACATATGGTCAGGGCGCAGGTTCAACGTTGTTGCACAGTATCCCCTTCAGGCCCGACCTTCGGTTTCAGACCGGCCATCTCGATATGGTTCATGAATCGAATGCGGGAGCTGTAGGTAACGTTCCCCGCTGCGAACCACTAAATCGATTCAATCCGGCAGCTTTCTTGTCCCACGAATGATGAGTGAACCGCTCACGCCTGCTACATGATCGCCGGGTTGCGCACCGCCTATAAACAAATCCAGTTGCCCTGCCGGTACAAAACGAGAGCCGTCAGCATTCACCATGCTCAGGTCCCGCGGAGATAAGGCGAAGCGGATCTTCTTCTTTTCTCCGGGAGCTAAAGTTACGCGCTGAAACCCTCTCAACGCTCTGATGGGTGCCCCCTCCTTCCCCGGAAAGGACTCATACAGTTCGGCCACTTCGTCACCCTTGAGGCGGCTGGTATTCTCAACCTCAACATCGGCAAACAGAGGGCTGCCGGCATCCAGTAACTTCGTCGATAGCTTGAGATTGCTGTAACTGAAGCGTGAATAACTCAGCCCGTATCCAAACGGATACAGCACCGGCCCACTGTAGTAACGGTAGGTTCTTCCATCCATGCGGTAATCTTCAAACGCAGGCAAATCGTGCACGGAACGGTAAAACGTGACCGGCAGTCGACCCGCGGGGTTATTGATCCCCGCAAGTGTCTGCGCAACGGCTGTTCCGCCCTCTTCTCCCGGATACCACGCCTGGAGAATTGCATTTGCGTTTTTGTCAGCCCAATTCACCGACAACGCGCTGCCGCTCATCAGCACCACCACTAACGGTTTCCCTGTTGCCCGTGCTGCTTCAAGCAGATCCTCTTCAGGCTTGGGCAAGTCCAGGCTGGTGCGGTCGCCGCAGTTGAATCCTTCGGGGAGATCTGGGCTGCAGTTTTCCTCGCTTTCCAACTCCGTCGTGATGCCCACAACTGCTATCACCACATCGGCATCTCTGACACTCTCTATAGCTTGAGCAACTGACTCTCCACCTTCACGTGTCCACAGGAGTTGCACACCGGCAGTTAACCGGCGGGGAAACTCCAGATTCTTGATCTGACCAAATCGGAGATATTCTAACTTGAACCTGTGCCGGTCGCCCTTGCTCAGTTGCAGCGTGAAAGTACGCTTTGCCTGAGAGGCAGGGTCGTTTTCCTTCCAATCATCGATAAGTAACTTGTCATCGATCCAAAGACGTGCTCCACCCCCGCCAGTCAATACCACCGAATAGGTTCCACTTTCGGGAGCAGAGAGTTCTCCCGACCAACGCGCCGTAAACCCGTTTAACTCTGCCCACTGCGGCAACCGGTCAACTCCGAAGCCAAAGCTGATTTGTGGATCGATGCGTGTGGTTTCGGGCCGGCCAGAGAGGTCCCGAGACGCAAAATACTCCGCGGTTAAACCTGGCTGCCCTGAATCCGTGGTAAAAGCCTTGCGGGGAATCGGGAAAGGCGTATGGAGGAGCTTAGTCCCAGGCACATATGAGACGGTTGCCTCTTTGAATTGCGCACAAATCCCTTCAATGACTGTCGTCTGGCGGGAAGGCATGCCGTTATAATTGCCCAGCAGGGCGCTCGCGGAATCACCAAGAGGTCCAATGACAGCTATCTTTTGGATTCCTTTCTTGAGCGGTAGAGTGCCATCGTTCTTCAGCAGGACCATGCTTTGCCGTGCCACTTCCAGCGCCAGGAGGCGATGTGCTTCGCTATCATTTTCGCTGAAGGGAATGTTCGTGTACTTGACCAATGCCGGCGGATCGAACATTCCCAGGCGAAAGCGTGCTGTAAAAAGCCTGCGAAGCGACCGATCGATATCTGCCTCGCTCAAATCCCCTTTCTTCACAGCTTGCAGATAGCCGGCGCTCTCAGTCTGGCTAAAGTCGCAGTCGAGGTCGGTCCCCCGTTTCATCGAGACCGCAGCGGCCTCCTCGATTGTCCTCACGTATTTGTGATGGCTATAGATGTCGGTAATTGCCCCGCAGTCGGAGACAACATATCCCTTGAATTGCCAATCCTTGCGGAGGGTGTCTTGCAATAGAAAACTGTTTGCGCAATCGGGCTCGCCATTCAGAGAGTTATAGGCACACATCACCGAACCGGCCTTGCCTTCCACAACCGCGGCACGGAAGGCAGGCAGGTAAGAGTCTTCGATATCGTGTTTTGAGATTTGAACGTCGATGGTATGTCTGGCAGGCTCGGGCCCGCTGTGCACTGCGAAATGCTTGGGCGTGGCCAGCGCCTTGAGATACTTGGGATCATCCCCCTGCATGCCGGTCACAAACGCGACACCCATTCGGCCCGTGAGATAGGGATCTTCCCCGTAGGTTTCCTGCCCGCGCCCCCACCGCGGATCGCGAAACAGATTGATGTTGGGCGACCAGAACGTGAGTCCCTCACTTTGTACGCGCCGGTCCTGGCGCAGCGCTTCCTGATACCTGGCGCGTGCCTCGGTGCTGATTGCATCTGCCATCTGATGGACCAGCGCAGTGTTCCATGTCGACGCGAAACCGATAGCCTGCGGAAAGACGGTCGCCTGACCGTCGTTGCCAATTCCGTGAAGAGCTTCACTCCAATAGTTGTACGCCGGCACCCGGAGCCTTGGAATTGCTGGAGCGATGCTTAGAAGCTGTCCTGTCTTTTCCTCCAGCGTCATACGGGAGATCAGGTCGTCCACCCTTTTCTCCGTGGGCGCCGAGGGATCGAGATAAATGGCACCGGACGTGGTGGTTTGTCTCGCTGAAGGAGTGACACTTTGGGCCGTCAAACTGCCATTTGATAGAGCGAACAAGACAAGCAAATGCCCCACCCATGTTATCGAAGCGCACTTAGTTTCCTTGGTCACGGTAGATAGCTCCTGTTGAGTACGCCTTACATTATATGACTTAAGATTGAGATGCGAATTACTTTTTTCCACAAAAAGTGACTCATCTTCGTCGGACGGGAGTAATATCGATGTTAATGAGAACCCGACATGTCTCCGCACTCAGTTATCTGGTTGCCGTGCTCTGTTTTGTAGCAATCTCCTTTGAGATTCAAGCACAGAATAGCGGCGGCGCGCATTGGGTTGGTACCTGGGCTGCCGCACCGCTGGGAATGGACAATAGCAAAGGAACAGTCGGCACCGCTGATTTCACAATTCGGCAGATTGTGCACACTTCATTGGCTGGGAACGTGGCGCGTGTTGTTTTTACGAACGAAATGGGAACCACGCCGCTCATTCTGGCTGGAGCTCAGGCGGCCTTAAGCGCCGGAGGGGCAGAAATCGTGCCTGACTCTGCCAGGACCCTTACTTTCAATGGCAGACCTTCAGTAACAATTCCTGCCGGCGCCAAGGTGCTCAGCGATAACTTCTCAATGAACCTGGCTACGGGATCGAACCTGGCTGTCAGCATCTATATTCCCACGCAGCCAATCCCGAACCTTACAGAACATGCGTTTGCAAATCAGTCAAACTTCATTGCTCCGGGGAACCTGGTTGCAGCAAAGACACTGACGAACGCCGTCGATACAGATATATGGCAATTCCTGAGTGCAGTCGAGGTGCAGGCCTCCCCAGAAAGCGCGGCTATAGTTACATTGGGCGATAGCATCACGGACGGGGCATTTTCTACGCGGAGCGCCAATTTGCGCTGGCCGGATGATCTGGCTCGCCGGCTTCAAGCGAACGCGAAGACCAGGTCGTTGTCGGTTTTAAATGAGGGCATAGGGGGAAATCGGATTCTTCATGACGAGACCGCATCGGTTGCGATGCCAAGCGCGCTGAAGCGGTTTGACCGGGATGTACTCTCACAAGCCGGCGTCAAATACCTTATCATTCTCGAGGGGATTAACGATATCGGCATTGCCACGCGCCCCAATAACCCTATTGATCCAGTGTCTGCCGACGATCTGATCTTCGGCCTGACCCAGATGATTGAACGCGCGCATACCCATGGCATTAAGGTTTTCCTCGGGACAATCATGCCCGATGAAGGGCTTGGGTTCTACTACTCTGAAGCAGGCGAATCGGAACGTCAGACAGTGAATCAGTGGATTCGAACCACAAAGTTACCGGATGGAGTCATCGATTTCGACAAGGCCTTGCGCGACCCGGATGACCCAAAGCGCCTTTTACCCGCTTACGATCGCGACCATATTCATCCCAATGACGCAGGTCACAAGGCTATGGCGGACGCAGTCGATCTCCACGACTTCATTCAATAGGCTTGTCAGAGTGACACAGAATAGAATGACCTTAGTGCCTTGAACGTCCCTTCCACAGTACTAATCAAGCCTCGCAGATAACTTTCACCAGCCCCATCGCTGCGGATGGCAAAAATGGAGATGGTAGTTCCAGGTGGTGAAGCCCTCAACCCCAATAATGCGCAGGACTGCCTTATGTGAGCGAGTTGGCAATCTCTAACTCATCTTTGGTTGACAAGAACGTTGGCCAGGAAAGCTCAAAGATACTTCCAACGCCAAGCGTTTTCTGACCTACTTATTTCAAGTCGATACTCCCAGTTAATCGAATATCCTGTGACGATGCGCCAATTAGAACGGTCAGCTTTCCAGGTTCCATCTGCCACCTGCCCGCTTTCCAAAACTTTACATGGTCAAAACCGATTAGAAATACGACCGTCTGCTTTTCTCCGGGATTCAGTGTGATGCGCTTGAAGCCTTCCAACTGTTCGACCGGACGTTTCAGAGAAGTGTAATCCTGGTGCACATATAACTGTACGACTTCGTCCCCTTTTCGAGAACCGGTGTTTGATACTACCATTGACACCTGACATACTTCTTTCGTCGTAATGGATTTTGCGCTGAAGCGTAGATTGCCATACTGAAACGTGGTATAACTCAGGCCGTGGCCGAACGGCCAAAGAACATTGGACTTTCCAAACGGATAGGGAAATCTGTCCGTCGCCGGGTCGTAGAGAATCGGCCCGGTCAATACCGGATGGTTGTAGTAAGAAGGACTTTGACCCAGGCTAACCGGGAATGACACATCCAGCTTGCCGCTGGGATTGACGTCTCCGAATATCACCTGGGCCAGAGCCGTTCCATAACTCTGCCCCCCATACCAACTTTCAATTACGGCTGGGACGTGGTCATGTATCCATGGCAGGGCGAAAGGCGATCCATTGTTCAGGACAACGATGAGCGGCTTCCCTGTCGCCTGCATCGCCTCGACCAATTTCTCCTGGCCTCCCGGCAAATCCAGGCTGTCCCGGTCATGATTTTCGCCGATCTGCGCACGGGTATGACCAACAACAGCGATGACAACATCCGCATTCGCCGCAGCCTCAACCGCGTTTTGGATTTGCTCAGAGGTTCCGCCCAGAAGCGTACATCCCGGCCGATAAACCACTGATGCCCGCGGACCGAGTTCCGATTTGATCCCCGCAACCGCGTCAACGTAGAACTTGGGCTTGCCGGTGGAATATCCACCGAGATCAACGGATTCAGCGAGCGGACCAACCAGCAGAATCCGATTCGTCTTCGCCTTGTCCAGCGGCAGCAGATTATGGTCGTTCTTCAGCAGTACGATCGATTCCTGCGCTACGCGCAACGCCAGACGATCGTGTGCCGGATCGTTGAGAATGGCCTGGAAATCGGGCCGCTGTTCTCCCGCGTGGGTTGTCTCTTTTCCTTCAGCAACCAGCCTGGCGAAGATATCGTCCTTGCCTTTGTGATTTAGAACCACGTCATTCTGTTGGCCGGTTACGCCGGCCGGCTTTGGCGCGGATAGTCCAAGCAATTGGATCTTTGGCTTCAGTACTTCTGTGACCGCGTGGTCGAGGACCGACAGAGGCAGCTTTCCTTGCCGTACCGCATTTGCTATGAATCTGGCGTACACATGGTCGCTCACCGGACCACCGTCCAGTTCCATATCCACACCAGCTTCGAGCGACATGACAACTGTGTCCTGATAAGAACCGGCATAGCGATGGCCATCGTAGAGCTTCGGAATATCGCCCATGTCGGAGGTTACGAATCCCGGAAATCCCCATTCCTTTCTAAGTACCTGCCGCAGCAACCATTGATTCGCGTGGCATGGTACGCCGTTGATCGCGTGGTGAGCGGGCATGATGGATTCAGCATGAGCCACTTTGACTGCTGCTTCAAAGGGCTGCATGTAGACCTCCCGCAGCACTCGCTCGGATATCTCGTAGTCTTCGCCATTTGCGCCGGCCCAAGGCTCGCCGTCTGCAACAAAATGCTTAGGGGTTGCAAAAATACGATCCGGACCAAAGCGTTCAGCACCCACACCTTGCAAACCTTCGATATAGGCCACGCCTAACTGGGATGTCAAATATGGATCTTCTCCATAGGATTCCTCGACGCGACCCCATCGTGGATCGCGCGCCAAACCTAACATTGGAGCATAGCCTTGTTGCACGCCAAGGGCGCGCGCCTCCTTCGCCACCACTGTACCCATTTCTCGAATCAGTGCCGGGTCCCACGTGGAACCCATGGCAATTGCTTGAGGAAACACAGTAGCACCGTCGCCAACCACTCCATGCAATACTTCTCCCCAGCGAAGATTGGGAATGCCGAGCCGCGGCACGCCGTTTGGAGGATTGGCGAGCAGCTGCAGGACTTTCTCTTCAAGCGTCATCTTCCGCAAGAGCTCAGCAACCTTGCGATCGAGTTCAGGTCCCTTTAACCCAGGCTTTGTGGCGCCTGGCGCTGTTGCTTTGTCAGGCTGAGATCGAATACAGACGGCGGGCAACGCAAACATCAGCCCCACAACCAGAATCGACCTGCAACCCGGTTTCCACTTCGATTGAATCACTTCAGCAACCACTCCTCATCGATGAGCAAGGCTTAATCGGGAGAGTAAAACGAATTAGATAGTTACAAACTCGAAATGATAAGTCTCGGCTTCGCGGGCCGGCACACTGAGCGTTTCCGCGTGGCCGGCCGGAATTGGGATCGTCTGTACGCCACTTTGGGTCTTCCGCGAAGCGCTCCCAAACTTCTTTCCTTTTGGCGCGCGGAAATGAAAGTCGTGGGTCGCAAGAATTCTCACGACTGCGGTGGTGGCAACATTACTGACCCACTCGATATCGACTTCGGCGCCTCCACGTGCTCTCAATCCAGTGACTTTCCCATGGCTCCAACTCTCGGGGAGCGCAGGGAGAATTGCTATCTCGCCTTCGTGGCTTTGCAGCAGCATCTCAGCGATAGCGGCCGGACCGCCAAAGTTGGCGTCGATCTCAAAGATGAAGGGGGGTCTCGCGGTGCTGACCGGCCCTGCGGCCGGCGGATGTGTATCAAGCACGTCGTCAAACAGGTTGCCATTTGTGCTGTGATTCATCAGGGTCTTCAGCGAGTCCCATGCCGAATTCCCGTCCCCGAGTCGAGCCCATAACGCGATGGCCCACGCCAGTCCCCATCCCGTGAACGGCGAATCAGCCAGGCCGGCGTATTTGAGGCGGCGTTGAAGTGAGACGCGCGCCGCCTGCGCCAGTTCGGGTGTAGAACGCGGCGTAATCCGGCTCCCTGGATACAAAGGATATAAATGCGACAGATGCCGCATCCCCGGGAACTCCTCATCGAAATCGATCGACCACTCCTGCAACTGACCAAGGCGCCCAATCTTGAAAGCCGGCAGGCGCTTGCGTCTGGCCGATAGCTTCTCGGCAAATTCCCGATCAACTCCAAGGATGGAGCTTGCCTCTTCGCAGTTCTTGAAGATTTCCCCGATCAATGCAATGTCCATAGTGCAGCCCGCGCTTACGCTGGCCGGCTTTCCATTCGGAGCCCGAAAGAGATTTTCAGTGGAAACGGAAGGGCAGGTTGTGAGGCCACCTTGCCCATCGTCAATCAGCCAATCGAGACAAAACTCCGCGGAGCCTTTCATCACCGGATAAGCAGTACGCCGCAGATACTCCTTGTCGCCCGTGAATTGGTAATGTTCCCACAGGTGGGCACAGAGCCAGGGGCCACTCATGCAGTAGTTTGCCCAGGTAGGACTAGCCCAGGGCACTCCCCAACCACCCGCAGGACCGGACTGCCTCCATAAATCGACATTGTGGTGAGAGACCCAGCCGGCGGCGCCATAATTTACCTCGGCCGTCTTCTTCCCGTTCACACTGAGATCCTGGATCATATCCACAAGAGGCAGATGGCATTCCGATAGATTGCAGGTTTCCGCAAGCCAGTAATTCATCTGTGTATTGATGTTTGTGGTCCAGTTGGAACTCCACGGGGGACGGACTTCAGCATTCCAGATGCCTTGCAGATTTGCCGGCTGAGTCCCAGGGCGCGAGCTGGAGATCAACAAGTAGCGGCCAAATTGGAAATAAAGCGCAATCAATGCAGGATCGGGCCGATCCGCAAAGTCAGCGACCCGCTTGTCGGTAGGCAGCGCGCTCTGAGCTGAAGAGGGTCCGAGTTCGAGACTCACTCTGCGAAAGAGCTTCTGATAGTCGAGATGATGGCGCCGCAGCAGGGATTCAAACGGCTCCGAGTGTGCTGCAATTGCAGGGTTCCTGGCTGCGGTTACGACCTCCTCAAGGGGCTTGTCCGGTGAAACGGCATACCCGCGATAACCAGTTGCAGCACCGATAGTGAGAATCAAAGACGTGGCATTCTCAACTCGTAATCCTCCGTCCGGCAGTGCAGTTACTTGTCCTTGTTGCGCATCACACTGCAAAACGGAGGCAAAGTGCATTCCTTTGCCTTCCTGCGGACTGTACTGAATCGCGGTTTCGTCTTTCTCGTTGATGTATTGGGGCAGCGATTGGCTTGGAGCCTTTCCCGTTAAAACAATCTCGGCTTTACCGGTTTCGACATGCGCGACAGAACTTGATCGCAGTTGGCTTACCATTCTGATGGTGCAGGCGATAGCGCGCGCCTTGCTTGACGTGATCCGGAGGACAATCACATTATCCGGCATCGAAGCGAAGAGTTGACGCTGATACCTGATACCGTCAATCTCATACTCCACACTCGCGATTGCCGCATCGAGATCAAGATCACGGCGGTAAGATTGAGCGTTCGCCCCATGGTCGAAATTCAATAACAGGTCGCCAAGCGGCTCGTAATTCTCATTCCACGGCCCTTCCATCTTGCGGCATTCATCGTCGGCAGCCTGGTAGTTCTTCTCCTCCAGTACCAACCTGCGAACGATCGGGAGATGATCCTTTGCGCCGGGATTGTTCCATTCCTTGGGCGCTCCAGACCATAGCGAGTCTTCATTAAGGGCAATGCGCTCCGATTTTACGCCGCCGAAGATCATGGCGCCGAGCCGCCCGTTTCCGACCGGTATAGCATCTTGCCATAGCGTCGCCGGCTGCGTAAACCAGAGTGAAAGCGCAGGGTTCGCGGCTGCCTTTGAAGCGGAACTGGCCTTGCTCCCCTGCGCGGTGGACACTTGAACAAAACTTTCTAGGCCGGAGAGGCGCAATGCGCCCGCCAGGGAAGCAGCAAGACTTACAAAACTGCGCCGCGTAAAAAGCATGTTTCTGCTCCTGAGTTCTATCTGCCGAGCGCCGCGGTCAGCGCAGGCCGAAATGTAATCCCTGAAAAGGAATGGATCTCATCAAAATAGCTCGAAGATCGAGTCTGTTCTTGTTATCAAAACAGATTAACTCAATCCTCGAGCTATCCGGAATTCAGAATCGATCCTCCCGCGGCAAATCCGAAGGATCGGTACCGATGGTGCGAATCACGCCCTTGCTCCCGCGGGCACAGCAACATCGCTGCGCAACAGATGGTTGATGATGAGCATCTCCAATTCCTCATAGTCCCGGTCTGCAATCAACGCTGCCACATCTTCGTCACGGAGGCTGCGAGAGAGTTCCAGGAGGCGATTGAAAATGGTGAGACTGTTGGCCAGATGCTTGGTGGCAACCGCCTGCCGCTGCGTGCGCATCGCTTTGATATCGAGGCCAATGAACTCTCCGTTCTGGCCATAATTGTAGCGATCGAGCAATCGCACCTGGTTGAACGCCCTGCGCAGATCAACCGCCCCGAAGCTCTTATCCTGGTCGAATTTGAGCCCATTCTGGTCGTTGAGGTGAATGGTAAAGAGTTTCCCAAACGACAATGCGAAGCCGATTTCGTCGGAAGGATCGAGGCCGGCCAGAATCGCGTGCGCACTCTCGATGTTGACTCCCACCCTCGCCGGGTCCTTGGTCCGGTAAGCCAGCGCAATGGCATGGCCTGTCGTCGGAAGATAGGCGTGGTCCACGGGCTCATTCGGTTTCGGCTCAATGGCGATGCGTATCGACGGATGATACTCGAGCATGTCATCGACTGCCGCGACGATCCGGTCAACCGCAACCTTGCTATCCTTCGATTCCCGAATATAGGTTCCTTCGCGCGCCAGCCACAGGACGATGAGTTGAGTACCCAGCGCATCCGCAATATCGATGGAGCGGCGGCTGCGCACCCTGGCATACTCCCGCGATTTCGGATCGTTCGACGTATAAGCGCCGTCGATAGTGCGGGGGTCTTCCCAAAGGCGCGGCGCTACGAACTCCGCGATCAAGCCCTCGCCGTCAAGGACACTCTTCAGCTCTTTCGCCTGCTTGACGATCTCCGGGCCGCTTAGCTGGTTGAGATCGGGAACGGCATCATCGTCATGGAATTGAACACCGTCGAATCCAAGCGCCTTGTATTGTTGAAGCTTCTTTGCAAAGGGAATGCTCTCCCTTACCATCGGTCCAAATGGATCCGCGCCCTCGTGAATATTCCATGGACCAAACGAAAAACGGTATTTGCCCGGCATATAGGCTCCTTTCAGATCAAGACTCCAGTTCCCGTCTTGTCGGACACATTCGTGACGCCCATTGCATCGTGACTCCTTGGGAGGGCGCCGGTCTCCCAATTCCTTCCTCGCTGGACATCCATTCCTTGCTCCACGCAAAGGGTGAGTTGGAAGAAGTCACATCGCACCGCATAAGCGCCAGGAGCGTGGACCGGCCTTGACTCGACAGCTGGAATTCGGACGAGCCGTATGTGCTTGCCTTGATCACACGTGTTCCTCGTTCCTAGAACTGCAAACTGCAGGGGAAGGATTTCGAGATCAACTTTATGCTGTTTTGGGGTCATTGGTCAATCATTTTTGTTCATTTATGATCGATATTTTCTTGGGCCGGAATGCATTATGCTGAGCGTTAGCCGTGTCAATGTTTTTATAAGATCAATTTTATGAATATTTTACATCGAATGGCAACGGAGCCGGCACTGCACGCGGGTCGTAAATCGAGCCATAAACGAACACTAACGATCAAAAAAGGCGGGATTCGCACTTGACAAGCTTCATACTGCACCAATAAAGTCCAAGGCGGAATCGACACGACCTCTGAACAACCATTCCAGGCACGGGAGTCGTGTTCGAGTCAGTTCGTTGCTTTGCCGGATCCGGCAGGAGGCTTTACGTGTCCAACTCAACTTCAAGAAGAGAGTGTTTGAAGATGCTAGCCGCAGGCGCCGGTTGGGCAGCAACTGCGGCCGCATCCGCACAGGAAGCCAAGACGGCCAAGACCGATTCAGGAACCGCCGCCGACAACCCCGACCTTCAAAGGCCCCCCGATCACGAGCGCCGCATGCAGTGGTGGCGGGAGGCTAAGTTCGGCATGTTCATACACTGGGGCCTGTACAGCATTCTTGGCCGCGGCGAATGGGTAATGGCAATCGAAGATATTCCTGTCGAGGAATACGAGCAATTGGCAAAACAGTTCAAACCTCGACCTCACGCGGCGCGGGAATGGGCAAGACTGGCACGCGAAGCCGGCATGAAGTACATGGTAATGACCACGAAACATCACGACGGATTCTGTCTCTTCGACTCCAAGTTCACCGATTATTGCGCCCCGAAACAGGGCGCGGGCCGGGATCTTGTGACTGAATATGTTGAGGCGGTCAGGGCGGAAGGGCTCCGGGTTGGAATGTATTTCTCGCTTATGGATTGGCACTCCGCAGACTGGCGCAAGTGCAAGACAGACGCCGATGCAAGACAGAGGTTCGTCGACCGCGTTCACGCGGAACTTCGCCAATTGATGACCAATTACGGCAAGATCGACGAGCTTTGGTATGACGGCGCCTTCCCGCTCGACGCTGACGGCTGGCGCTCCAGAGAAATGAACAACATGGTGTTTCAGCTTCAGCCTGACATCGTGATCAACAATCGCAGTTGGATGGCCGGCGATTTCTCCACTCCGGAGCAGTCAATCAATGCGGCCAAAGGCGACTGGGAATCGTGCATGACGCTGAACGACCACTGGGGTTATGGAGCGGCGGACGACAACTGGAAGACGCCGAAAACACTGGTCTCCAATCTTTCTCACTGCGCCATGGGAGGAGGCAATTACCTGCTGAACATTGGCCCGAAGGCCGACGGCTCAGTACCGGAAGCCAGCGTGCGCATCCTGCATTCCGTGGGTGGCTGGGTGGACCGGAACAATGCGGCACTTCATGGCGTGCAGAATGCAAAGATCACGATTGCCGATGGAGTATTCTTCAGCCGCAAGGAAAACACCATCTATTTCTATATTCTCAACTGGCCCGGCACTTCCTTTACGATCGGGGGAATCCACCAAAAGCCGAAGTCCGCCAAGTACCTGGCGTCAGGGAAAAACGTCAAATTCGAACTCAATGGTACCCGGCTCGTCTTTTCCGACCTACCAGAAACATCGCCCGACGAGGTAGTCACAGTCATCACGGCCGAGTTTGAATCCGCTCCTGTGCAGGATTCCATGGCCACCCGCGTCGTCGAACCCTTCATCGTACTCATCCACGACGAGGTCGCGAAGGGCTGGGGCTAGAGCCTTCAGGCGAGATGGTCGGGGCGAAAGCCATCCCTCAGGAGGGTCATCGTGAGCGGAAAAACCACACGCAGAGAATGCCTGGAGATGCTTGCAGCGGGCGCATGTTGCTCGGGACGGGCGCTCCTAGCCGCGGGTCAGGAAGCGACCGGCCTTGAAAGGCCTGCCCTTGCCAATCCCGATCTGGAAAGGCCCCCGGACCATGAAAGGCGCATGCAATGGTGGCGGCAGGCCAGGTACGGCATGTTCATCACCTGGGGTCTGTTCAGCATCCTGGGGCGCGGCGAATGGGTGATGGCCATCGAAGACATTCCACTGAAGGAGTATGAAAAGCTGGCTGAGGAGTTCAACCCTCCGCCCAATGTTGCACGGCAGTGGGCGCGTCTGGCGCGGGAATCGGAGATGAAGTACGTGCTGATCACCGCCAAATTCCATGACGGTTTCTGCCTGTTCGACACGCCTACCACAGACTATTGCGCTACCAGGAAGGCCGCCGGCCGCGATCTTGTTCGGGAATTCGTAGACGCAGTCAGAGCCGAAGGATTGCGAATCGCCTTCTATTTCTCGCTCATGGACTGGCACGACCCCGACTGGGCTGTGTGCAAGACGGACCTGGAGGCCAGGAGCAGGTTCGTCGATCGTGTCCACGCAGAACTCCGCCAATTGATGACCAATTACGGCAAGATTGATGTTCTCTGGTACGACGGCGCCTTCCCACTCGATGCGGAAGGCTGGCGATCAAAAGAAATGAACGCGATGGTTTTCGAACTTCAGCCAGATATCGTGATCAACAACCGCAGTTGGATGGCCGGCGACTTCTCGACTCCCGAGCAAACCATCGTCGCATCAAAGGGCGATTGGGAATCGTGCATGACCCTGAACGAGCACTGGGGATACGGCGCGGCCGACGACAATTGGAAGCCTCCAAAAACCGTGATCAGCAACCTGATTCATTGCGGCGTCGGCGGGGGAAATTACCTGCTGAACATCGGTCCCAGAGCGGATGGCTCGGTTCCTGTACCCAGCGTAGAAATTCTGAAGTCAGTCGGCAAATGGCTTCGGAAGAACGGAAGCTCCATTCGCGGGATAACCAAGTCGCGAATTGAAAGCGTGGACGGCGCGCTCGTGGCCCAGAAGGGCAACACGGTCTATCTATATATGGTGTCGTGGCCGGGAACGACGCTGACCATCGGTGGCATCGACAGAAAGCCGTTGCGGGCGACTCTGTTGGTTACCGGCCAGGAGATCGCGGTGGAACTGAGAGGCACGCGGTTAATCCTATCCGGCCTTCCCAGCGATCCACCCGACGACCCGGTCACTGTCTTGGCCCTTGAGTTCGATTCCGAACCAATCCAGAACTCCATGGCTACACGCATTTTCGCTGAATCCTCGATTCTCCATAGTGAGCAGATGAAGAAAGGTTGGAGTTGACCATGTTCCAATTCAATCTCGCGTTACAGCGAATGAATCGTAGACTTGACCGCGGCAGAAAGAAAGTCCTTGTCGTGGCGATGCTGTTCATTGGCCTGTTTTCCTCTTCCCTGCTCTCTCAGTCTCCGAAGCAGGCAGACTCCAAACCCGCGGCGAAGCCCGCGGCATTTGCCACCAACTGCGGCAACGCCACTGCCCAGGTCATCTTTGACGGAGCCAGGCTGAAGACTGGAATCTATGGGGTGAATAAATGGGAGGCTGTGGGCGACCCGGATCTCATCCTGATCGGCAAACAATGGTGGATGTTCTTCGCGGCTGGTCCGGGTCCGGGAAGGCCGGTGGAGTACTTCTCAGCCTACTTGCCGGAGGGCCAATCGCTGGAGACGTATACCACCTATCCCTCTGACCCGAATGGATGGCATATCCTCGGCGCGCAAGCAGACGGAAAGGGCTCTCCCGTAGCTTTGATTCCAGCGCCACCGGCCGGAGGATGGGATGCCGCCGGCGCTGAAACAGCAACCGTGACGCGCGGTCCCGACGGAAAAGTGACTCTGTTCTATTCCGGATATTCAGATTCGCCGTACAACGGACATCCGATGAAACTCGGAGTGCTCAACTCCATCAGCAACGGCGTCGGAGTTCCCGATCCGCGCAATCCGGTCATGTCTGCAACCAATCCGTGGGAGGAGTATCCGAAGGGCAATGGCGAGCTATTGGAGCCGACCGTCCGCTATCTGCCGGCTAGCAAGAAGTGGATCATGTACTACACTGCCGGGGCCTGGTGGGGAAAGCCTCCGAATAATGAGCTGGCATACGCCGACAGCACCGACGGCATTCACTGGGAACACCAGACGATGCTCGGATTCGGCAGCCCGTATTACAACGCTGACTGGCTGTATAACGCAAAACGCCACCGGTACGAAATGACGATTGCAAAGGAGCCGACGATGAAAGGCGGTGCTGCTCCCCGCGATATCGTCTGGCTGACCGCGAGCACTCCGGGGAAGAAAAGGTCAGACTGGAGCGGAGAGGTCACGCTGCTCCAATTCAACTCGCCCGACGCGCCAAGCTGGTACAACAAAGGCGCGCTATCGCCTGCAATGCAATACGGCAACTTGCCTGGCGAGTCAAAGCGGCTTTTCGTCTACTTCCATTCCTATGGTCAGGGTCAGAGCATCGGGCGGTTCTACTGTGACGCCACGCAATGAATTCAGTGTAGCAATGCGGATCATGACAAAAAGTCGGGTAGTCACGCTGCGCAGAGTTTCTGAATCCTCGAACGTATCTCCAAAGGATTGGTGCATATGAAGACCTTATCGAGCAAGACCTTTTATCTTGTTTTGCTTTGGGCTGCGTTTTCGATTGGTGTTTCGGCTCAACCAGCGGCGCCCAATTCAACAACCGCCTGGCATAACGGTAAATTCCAGGTGGATGTCGCCGGGGTACTCGGCCGGTCCTCGATTGTCCTGGCACAGCCGAATGTCAGGCCTGACCAGGCAATGCCGCTGGGCAACGGACGGCTCGGTGTTGCCGTCTGGTCGGAGAACGGCCTGACGGCACAGCTCAATCGGGCCGACACCCTGCCGTATCGCTTGTCGCCGGGCCGGGTTGTGATTCCCGGTCTCTCGGCTCTGACGCAGGCAAAGGACTATTTGGGTCACCTCGATCTTTACGATGGCGAGTTTCAGGAGAGCGGCGGTGGAATGAGGGCGACCGCTTACGTGCAGCCGGACACCGATACTTTGATCATCGATGTAACCGGAGCGAAAGCCGACGAGCCGCAGACCGCGCAACTCAAGCTCTGGGCGCCCCGCACCACCAAGGCAGAAGCCAAAGGCCGGGTGGGCCTGCTGTCGGAAGGCTGGATCGACGACCTCGACCCCGGAGCGTCCGGCCGGCCGTTTGGGTCATTGTCCGCAATCACGGCAGAGGGGCGCGATGTGTCTGTCGCCGTGACCGATCCGCTGACCGTGGCGGTTACATTCAAGCCTGATGCGGACGGTCATTTCCGGGTCATCGTCGCATCGCCGCATTTCGACGGCAAACAGGATGCGCTCACCATCGCTCGTCCGGCTCTTTCCGCGGGGACAGCCGCGGCGCACAAGTCCTGGTGGCACGCTTACTGGAACCGCGCAGCGGTTCTCAAGATCACATCGAAGGATGGATCCGGAGAGTACATGGAGAATCTCCGGAATATTTATCTCTTTGCCGCAGCGGCTGAAAAGGGCGCCGAATATCCGGGCACGCAGGCCGGCGTCGCCGACATGCTCTCATCCGGGCGTGATTTCCATCAATGGGATTCGGCCGCATTCTGGCATTGGAATATACGCATGCAGGTCGCAGCCAATTTAGGCGCAGGAGTGCCGGAACTCAATGCGCCGTATTTCAATCTCTACCGGGAGAACCTGGCAAACATTGAGAACTGGACAAGAGCGCACTTGAATGGCCGGCCCGGAGCCTGCATACCTGAGACCATGCGCTTTAACGGTCAGGGTATTGAATACGAAACCGGTTGGGACACCATTACCGGCAACATCTATGCTCGTGATTGCGATGCGAGTTTTCCACCCTTCTTCAACGCGCGGACTCTATCGACAGGGGCTGAGGTATCGCTCTGGGTGTGGAATCAGTATCTCGTCACCGGTGACCTCAAGTTCCTTGCCGATAACTATCCGGTCATGGCCGCCTCCGCCCGCTTCCTTCTTTCCTATCAAAAGCTGGGACCGGATGGACTGCTGCACATGAGCCCATCCAATGCGCACGAGACACAATGGGATGTAACCGATCCCACCACCGACATTGCGGCGGCCATGGCACTCTACCCCGCGACGATCCAGGCCGCAAAACTGCTGGGCAAGGATCCCGATCTGGTAAAGCAGTTGCAGGCAGCGCTGCCGAAGATTCCTCCATTCCCGCGTACTCAGCTGACCCCTCCGCACACGTTGTTGCCGCCCTCGGCGGATGCCGATGGGGCGGATATGATTGCGGAATCCTATCTGCCCGGCGCCACCAATCACAATGGTGAAAACATCGGTCTTGAGCCGATCTGGCCATATGACCTGATCGGAGATGATTCGCCCCAATTCGACCTTGCAAAGCGCACCTATGAGCACCGCCTTTCTAAACGTGGGGGAGGCTGGAGCTTCGATTCGATTGTGGCGGCGCGGCTTGAAATGGGCAGCGAGGTGGGCGCAGCTCTGCTCAGGAGCGTTGAGAATTCCGCGCGGGCTGTAAACGGCCTTGAGCTCCTCGCTCGCGCGGGTTCAGGTGCCCGGGATCAGGAATTCTATGTGGAAGAAACGGGCATCGTGGCCGACGCACTCCAGGAAGCGCTGGTGCAGGATTATGACGGCTTGATCCGGATTGCCCCCGCGATTCCGCCGGGATGGGATTTTGACGGCAGCGTCTTCGCGCGTGGGAAGACGAAGGTCGACGTGCAGGTGAGAGATGGAATCCCAACGACAGTTGCCATCGAGCCCGGAATTGCGCAGACGCTCAGGCTTCGCAATCCCTGGCCTGGCCAGACGGTCGATGTCCTATCCGGCAAGACCGGAGCAAGAATCGCGGACGGCGCCGCTGGACCGGTCATCACTTTCAAAGCCATCGCCGGCGAAAACTATCTCGTCGAGAGACACGGTGAGCCAACCGCAAATCAGCATTTCGAATCCATAAGCGGCACGCCTGCGACTTCCGCGAAGAAGCTCGGGCCGGTTCAACTTGGCCTCTTCAGCGGCGGCCAGGTTTCCGTGACCGCCATTCCGGCCGAAAATCCCATTGCGCGGCAATATGGCTGGTTGAAGGAGTGTGAGGACCGCGTCGCCGCCGCCCAGGGCAAGCCCGTGGACATTCTCTTCATCGGCGATTCCATCACGCAGAATTTTGTGGAAGAGCCAAACAGTCACTGGAACCTGGTCGGAGCCGCTGTCTGGAAGAAACATTATGGCGATAAACATGCCCTCAACTTCGGAGTCGGCGCGGACGGAACGGAACACATTCTCTGGCGCATGGATCATGAGAACATCGGGAATCTCGCACCCAAAGCGATCGTTCTCCTTGCCGGTGCGAACGACATGCAATATTCACCGGAAGACATTGCCGCGGGAACCAAAGCCGTTATCGATAAAAGTCGCGCAATGTACCCCGCCGCTAAAATCGTCCTGATGGCGATTCTCCCCAATGGCCGCGACCCCGCGAAGACCGCCGCCGCCAACCAGATCACCAAGACCTATGCGGACAATCAAAATGTGTTCTATCTTGATCTCGGGCCTTCGATGCCTCCCGAGGGCAATGGTCTCAAGGGAGTTGGCGAAGACCATGTCCATCTCACTCCTGAAGGCTATGAAATCTGGGCGTCAAACCTCGACCCTCTTTTGGAAAAGCTTCTAACTCCGTAGTTTCGATCAATGAACCACGGCTCGCGGAATAAGACGATTGAGACCGGCATCGAAAGCGAACGCAATCCGGTCAATTTCCCGCGTAATCTGCCGGTTCCCGGGTGAGTCCCATAGCCAAACATGCGATTTGGTTATCTCATCAGTTGTTTAGAGCTCCTTAGACATTCAAGCTTCCTCAACTTGGATGGTTTTTCAGGCTCTTTGAGCGCAGCTTGAAGAAAGTCAAACACTTCTTCAAGCGTGGGAAGCGCATTCCATCCCCGGCGCGCCCCTCCGCCCGAAAAAGCCTTGAGCGCGGCTGCGGCCGAAGCAAACGTAATAGCGTCTTCTACGGCAATTCCACGTGCAACCGCCAAAGCGAAAGCTCCATGAAATGTATCACCACATCCAGTTGTATCGAATGCATCTACCTTGAAAGCCGGAAAATGCCGTACCGCCGGGTCTGTCGCCGTGCTCAAATAGCAACCTCCGACGCCAGCCGTCACAATCGTTGCGAGCCTCTTTTTCCGTGCCAGGAATGCACAGGAATTCCGCGGGTCTGAGTCGTCGCTGGCCCAGGCTGCAAACGCCTTGGGAACAACCAGATAATCTGACAGTGCGGTTAGACTCATTGAGGACTTAGTCTGGCCTTCAATATCTCCTAGTATTGGCACTCCCAATCTGTGAGCTTTGACTGCCACCGCTGCCAGAGACGGCTCGGTGATATGGTCCAGGAGAATCAGAGTTGCGGACTCAATCAGAGCGTCCGGTAAGTCGTCCGCGCCAACTACCCGATACAAAGCCGGGTCATAGAACACATTGCGATGTCCGGCGCTGTCCACGACAATGAAGCTGTGGTAAGGCCCACCCGCTGGATCATGCGCGATATGCGATATATCGACTCCGTGGCTCTCGAGCGCGGATTTTATAAATCTGGAAAGATCGTTGTCTCCAAAACGCGCGACGTAGGCCGCGCGGCCCCCCAGCGAACCGACCGCGGCAATCGCAGTGCAGGCAGGCCCGCCGCCCTGGCGTAAGCTGCTGTGAACCGGTATCTTGCTATCGACCCGCGGATAAGCCGAAACGTAGCATAGATCGTCTACCGCGGCGATTCCAGCTCCGAGTACGTCATACTGTTTGCTCACCCGTGTTCTCCGTGCACCGATCGACTCAGGATAGACATCTCAGTCCGCATAACTTGCACACGTGGGAGTCAGTTCCAGGTCCTGATCGAGACTGCAGCGTGGCGGTATTTCCATCGCCTTGAGCGCGGCGTGATACGCCTTCACCGCCTCCGCAGGCTTCATTCGATCATCCGCCACGAGCCGCAGATGCTGAACAAATGATAGCTGGTGTTCCGCTGCATTGATCTTTCTGCCGAATAACGCAGCCCGCGCTCCATAGCGCTTTGCCTCGTAGACAAGTGAGAATGCATCGTGCGTTGTACCTGCCGATCCGCCCAATACACCCACCACGAGGGAAGAATCGTATTCGCACAGTTCTTCCAATGCTCTTGGACCAGAATAAGGGATCTTCAGGAAGACAGGCCTGGAGGATGAGGGCACTCCGGCCAACATCCGCACGACATGGTCGTTGACGAAGTACGGGATTTCCTCAGGCGGAATGCCATGCAATTCGGCCGGCACATTAGGATGAAACACCTCGAGAAAATGGCGAAAATTCTTCTGCTCAGCCTCCAGGCGGAATGCTTTGTAAGCCTCAAGAGCCTTCAGATCCTGCTCCACGTCGTTGTTGAAAGTGATTGAATAGAGTCCGAGATTGGCTCCCAATCGGCGCTCTTTATCAGTACATGGACTCTTGCCGGCCTGTATGTGCTCCAGCGTGGCTGTGGCAAATGGCCTCGAAGGGGATATCGAATATTGCCCTCCGCGAATGACGTGCACGTCGGTTGCATCGTTGGCACGTACCGCCGGGGTTACAGGAGACGAATCGAAAATCCGCTCCCTGATCGTCAGTAACTCCGATGTGCTGGCAGACATCAGCGAGATATCCACCAGGCCCTGTGAGACGATTTCACGTATCTGGTCCCGGAAATCGCTCAGCGATCGTGCGCGTCCATCGAGTGTCTTTCCCGGCGAAGAAATGCCGAAAGCCATATCAGCATCCTTCGCATCCGCCAAAATGAACACGCGCGAGGCGGGATCTTTCTTTAATGCTGCGAGCTTCGCGTCAAGAGCTTTTTCCATTTCTCTCCAAAAAAGAGACAACAGCGATCAAAGAAACGTTCGAACCTTCATTTACTTCACATTAACAGAGTAAGGACCGGCCGATCCAGGCAGGCCGTAGTGGGTCAGTTTGAAAGAGCATTCCCTCCGGGGGCTAAAGCCCGCGTGCACGTTGCCAGGTTTATGTACGGGCTGAAGCCCGTACCCTTCAAACTGACCCATTACCAGGCAGGCCGCGCGGCTTCGCCGGAGCGAAGATGTCTTGTCCAGTCTCCTTTGGAGTCAGCCCAAAAACCACCAACCAGATGCGTCTTCCGCGACTCGTGAAGAAAGCTCAGTGTTTCAGGAGCCATGGCGGAATCCTGGTTTGACATTGGGAGACCCTCCATTTTCCCATCACGTGAATAGGAACCCTAATAAGATGCATTCCGTCGCAGCGGCGCCAACGGTGTCGACCAGTTCTGAATCGACGGGTCATCCGGAACTGTGCGCATTTCCTTGAGCCACAGCCCCCTTCACAATATCCATACCTTAATTCTCTGGATTCTGTGTTGCACGTATCTATGGTTTTAGCTGGTAGCGCATACCGGCGGAACCGATAATGAACCGCAGGTATGCGCCCAGAGCACTACGTAGAAAGAGGTTAGAAGTGGACCTTCGCCGAGGCCTGAATTACCCTCGGGTCGACGGTTGTGCTGTTGATCACGCCGAAGGTCGCGTCGATGATCCCAGAATCCGGTCCACCAAAGTTGACCCAGTTGAAGAAGTTGAAGAAGTCGGCGCGGATTTCGATGTTGTAGGGCTCGCGGACCCTGGTCATTTTGGTCAGGGAGAAGTCGACGCTCCTCTGGCCTGGGTTGCGCAGCCAGGTATTGGTGGGAATGTTGCCGAAGGAAATCGGGCCCGGGCACGACAAGGCCGAAGGCGCACCTGGTATCTGCTGACATAGAGGCGCATTGGTACCGTCGCCTACCCCTCCAGTCTTGAAGTAGTTCTGCAGGCGATTCTTGGCCGCACCGTGGCCCGCGACATCATTCAGTGTCGCGCCAGGCGACAAGCTTGCAGTCAAGTTTCCTTGGAGCTTGATGGCGCTGGAGTCGCTGGTTGTATTGCTCAATTGAAAGCTGATGGGGCCTCCAGTCTGCGTAACGAAGACGCCTGCCATGCCCCAGCCATCCGCAAAATGGCCGAAGAAGGAGCCCTGGTTCTTGATCAGGTTGGGTATGTTATAGACGGCGCTGGTGGTGAAGCGTGCCGTGCGATCCAGCCCGGAAATGGACATGTGATGGGTGGTGTTATTGTCGTTCGGTGGAACGGCTGCCGAACCTACACCGCCGTACCCGACAGTGTCTGAATCCATGTTCTTTGACCAAGTGAACGCCGAGAGGAACTGCAGGCCGTAACTGAGGCGCTTATTCAGGGTTGCCTCTAGAGCATTGTAATGGGAACTGGCCGTCGACGCGGTCACGGACAACCCTTCGTCCGATAGCATGCCCGCCACCGGCGAACGGTCTTGGATGTTGAGTGAGCCGCCAGAAGCCCCGGCGGTAAGGTTGGTTGTGATGCCGCGAATAGGATTCGATGGAGAGGCGACGCCTGCCTGGTTCTGCGAGAGACCCTCCAGCAGCTTAACCCCATTCGAGCCCTGATAGGCGAGCTCGAACAGAAAGTCCTTTGCGAACTCCTGCTGAACGCTCAGATTCCACTGCTCGGTGTAGGGATTGCCGACCTTCTCAGCCGCAGCGTTGAAAAGCAACGAGGGCGTTACGTTCGGGTCATAGACTCGCGGGCTCCAAATCGGGTAGGCACTGTCCGGCGGCAGGTTCAGGAACGTAAATGGGTCTTGCAAGGTTCCTTGACTGCCGAACGAATAGAGGTCCGAGTTGTTGAACGGAGGACCAGAGACAAGGGCTTGGGCCATCACGGTGGAACTGCGGTTGTAGAAAAGGCCAAAGCCGCCGCGGATTGAGGTGGTGACGTGATTCTTATCGGGAACCCAGGCAAAACCCACACGCGGAGCATAATTATTGTAGTTGGCCCCGATCCCGTCCTGATTGCTGACCTGGGTAATACCGCCCGGGATGACAAAGTTGGGGTTAAGCTGTTTGAACTTCGACGAAATCGTGTACCCGGTGTACCCCTGGTTGCCAGTCGGAATGCCGAAAAGGCCCTCACCCATAAGGGCTCTTACGAAGTTATCCATACGCCCCTGAGTTTCGCTGGGCCACGCGAAATAATCCCAGCGCAGGCCCAGGTTCACGGTCAGATTGGGAAGGATCTTGTAGTCGTCCTGGATGAAGTAACCGATATCCTTGAAACGGAAATTCCGCTGGAAGCTGCCTGTTCCGGCCGCGCTGAGCAAAAGGTTGCTGAATGAGCTGCCGTTGTTGGCGGCGTCCTCGCCGATAAGCAGATCGGCCATCGTGAATACAAAAACTGCGCCTGCGCCTCTGGAATTGAGATCGAGTTGATGATCCATGCCGATCCAGCCGACCCGCATATTATGGCGTCCGAGGGTCTTGTATACGGTATCGCTGATTGAGAACTGGTTTTCCAACTGAATTCCGAAAACCGCGGAACTGTTGGGGAAGATGAGACCGTCCAGGGCAATGAGGAACTGCGGGAATGCACCAGCCGCATCGGGGGCAGCCTTCATGCCGATTCCAGTAGCTGTCAAGCCGCTGTTGGTGTTTGTGGTGCCGCCATACTGGCGCATGAAACCCAACTTGACCTCGTTCACCAATGTTGGGGTCACGGTGAAGGTGTGGGTGATGCTGGCATTCTCGCTGATGCCAGGCTGTAAGGAGTAGAACCCAGGGATATATCCGTCCACTGTTTGGAAAACAGAGTGGGAATTGAAGTATTTCTCGGTGAGGGTCTGGCGGGGCGTGATCTTATAGTCCACGTTCCCCATGTATTGCTTCTCCTGGTAAGTCGGGGCGAGGGAGAAGTGCGCGTACGCAATATCTGTCCGGCCGGTGTGGGTGACGTCAGCAAATGGAAAGTACGGCAGGACATACGAGCCGTTGGAGAACTTGGCCTGGATCAAGGCCAGCGCGACCGGATTAATGTTCGATCCGTTTGGTGCGACCGTCTCGACATTGGCAAACAGTCCCGTCTCTCCACCGTAGATGGCGCCAAGCTGCTGGCGTAAGAGCCCGGTGTTGCTGCGGTCGCCCGGGGGAAGCAGCGGGTAAACATCGTTGATGATGTTTCCGGCGTTTCCGTTGATCTGGTTGGTGGATTGATAGGAAAAGAAGAAGAACATCTTGTCCCGCTTGATGGGGCCGCCCACCGTTCCGCCCCACTGGTTCTGGCGAATGTCGGGCGGGATATTGGGAGAATTCGTCGAATGCTTCTCCCTGCTTGTTGAAGTAGGAGTTTGCATCGAGCGCCTTGTTGCGGAAGAAGTAAAACCCATCGCCGTGAAAATGGTTCGAGCCGCTCTTGGTAGTTACGTCGATGCTGCCGCCGCCGGCGCGGCTGTACTCAGCCGAGTAGGTGCTGGTCTGCATCTTGAACTCCTGCAGGGCATCGGGCGAAGGGACAGAGTACGAGCCGCTGGATGAGGAACTAACGGCGTTCACGCCATCGATGTTGACGGCGTTGTCGTAGACTCTGGCGCCGCCCACGGAGAACTGCGAGGTACCGTTGCCAAGTGCAAGGGTACCGGGAATGGCGCCGATGACGCCGGCCTGCAGTGAGAGCAACTGCGTAAAGTTGCGCGTGGAGAGTGGCATGGCTTCGATCAATGTGGAGTCGAAGACCTTGCCCAGGGTTGGTGTCTCGGTCTGCAGCAGTGCCTCCTGCCCTGCTTCGCCGCTGACCGTCACGGTCGAACTCTCCGAACCGATAGTCAGTCGAATGTTGCCTACATCGGCAGTCTCTGCAACCTGGACGGTGATGGGACTGCGAACAAGCCGCTGAAAGTTGAGAGCCAGGACTTCCACCTGGTAGTGGGATGGCGGCATCGAAGGAATCAGGAACGATCCGTCGCCACCGCTGACCGTAACGCGCGAAAAGCCGGTCTCAAGACTGGTTACTGTGATCTTGGCGCCCGGCACCACCGCCCCGGTGGGGTCAGTCACAACACCCTTGATCTGGCCGGTACCGCCCTGCGCGTATGCACCTTGTATGCCGGCTCCCACGAGCGCCACTGCCAGCAGAAGGATGCAAACAAATTGAACTACGATTCGAGACTTCGTCATGGTTAATCCTCTCCTTAAACCAGTGGTTCCGAACATGTTGGCTCTCCAAATTCTGCCGGCAGTGGTCGAGATCTTGCGCAATTACCGGGGATCCGATTTGCTGCCGTCAGGGACATTTGTCCCCGGCACATTCCTGTGCTCTCACTCCGAAAGCTCCAGATACGTACACAGACGAGTGACCTCTTAGATTTCACCGGAACTCTAGTCCAACCGGCAAACTTCTGTCAAGAAGAATTCGAACATTTTTGTGCACAATCGAACATAACCGCGCATGAACTGGCTAGTTAATGCTCATAAACTGAACAATTCGGCGCACTTCCATCCCTACCCCAGTCGGCGCCCTTGCCCCTCATTTGTTGTTCCATGAGCGGATCCTCCCTTCCATTCCGAAGGTGGAAGGGCAATGAAGTTCGGCTTTCCTGGCTCGCGAGAGTCCGCAAGAAACTCAAACATGAGTTTTTATAAGTATCTTATTTAGAACGAATTGCGAGGTGGATGGCTCTATGTCCCGAGAGGGGCAAGGCCTGCCGCCGGAGGGCAGGGTGAGAGTTTGGGGTGGCGCGGTAAGGCACGTTTCGCGTGGGACCGGCGGCCCGGACACCTCATCTTGTCTTTTTCTGGGCGGCCCAGTGACGAGAGTTTCCCGAATTCCGGCTGGTTCTTTGAAATTGTGGCTGATACTGAGCGATTCGCCTTCTCGAGCCTGTCAGCCTTGCCGCAAGGAAGCCGCGGCAAGGCCGGCACGAAGCAGAGGCATCAACCTGAATTTGAAACCCTCACTCTACCGGCAAAATCACTGGCTGGGCGAGTGAGATTTTACCTTCCAATTGCGGGTCCGCCGAGGAGCGGCTTACGTGAACTGTGAATGTCCCGGCATCTGCATGCCACGCCTTTGCGCCGACGTCATACCAGGCAAAGGAGCGCGCATCGAGCGGAATGGCTATGTGGCGGGTCTGGCCGGGATCGAGTTGCACCCGGGCGAACCCTTTGAGCTCCTGGGCGGGTCGAGCGATGGTGGGGTGGTCTTCTGAAACATAGAGCTGTGCGACATCGGCTCCGGGGCGTTGTCCGGTGTTAGTGACATCGAAAGCGACCTCATAATCCAGGCTGCTCTCAGGGCTCTCGTGCAAGCCGGGAGATGGGTGAATCTCGAGGTTTGAGTATTTGAAGGTCGTATAAGAGAGGCCGAAGCCGAATGGAAAGAGCGGCTGGGTGTGGTTGTGCTCGAAGCCGCGATAGCCCACGAAGATATCGTTTCCGTAAACGACGCGATTTGTGCCCGGAGCGGAGTAATAGAAGGCAGCCGAGGGATTATCGGTGATTTTGCGCTCCCAACTGATGGGCAAACGGCCGGAGGGGTTGGCGTCTCCGAACAGAATCCGGGCCAGGGCTGTGCCGCCTTCTTCGCCGGAATACCAGATGTGCAGCAGCGCAGCAATTGAGTCAATCCAGGATGAGGCATCTACGCTGCCTCCTGCGTTGAGAACCACGATGGTGTTCGGATTGACAGCCGCGATCTGCTGAATGAGCTCGTTTTGACCGGGGAGAAGCTGAAACTCACGGTCGGCGCCTTCCGCTTCGGTCTCAATGTCGAAGCCCACCGATAAGACAACGGCGTCGGCGTGTCTGGCCAGCTCGATAGCCGCTGGATGGACCAGCGTATCTTCTTTGGCGATGCCAAGGCGCGTGGTGTTGTTTCCAAATGGCGGAACACCCAGGTCGTCCAAAACTACCTTGTGGGCGCCCGGTTTGAGGTCAATCAGTGTTTGAGCGACAGCAGCGCTCGCGATTTCCGCATGATCGATGACCGAAGCACCGTCTATGGTGAGACGATACTTGCCCGGATGTTCGACGAAAACCAGGTACTTGCCCTCAGAAGGGGCGCGATAGAAGGCGGTCCAGCGGACGTACTGCGGGGGCGCATTCAGGGTGGCCGCGACGGACTTCCTCATGAGTTCTCTCATCGCCGCGACCGGGATTATAGTGCCCATGTCCGGCTCGTCGGAGCGGTCCCCTGGAAGTTGCGCGTAGGGCCCGGCGTTGATGGAGGCCTCGTGGCGGGTTGAAACCGGAGTGCCGGAGAAGTCGGGCTTGTTGTAGGTTTCTACCGTTACACCAGGAGCATCGCCATCCGCGGCGAGGGTAAGCCCGGTCTGCTGGGCCAGGATGTCGAGTCTGGCGATGCCCTGGTTGTAAGTGACATTGCCGCGAATGCCGAGGTAGTCGCTGATGCCGCGGAAAGGACCCGTTACAAAGAAAGGTGGAACCATGCCGCTCCCGCCGCCTGTTGCGTAGCCTGGATAAGCATTGGGGCCGATGACAGCGATGTTCTTGAACCTGGCTGGATCGAGCGGCAAGAGGTTGGCGTTGTTCCTCAGCAGGGTCGCGCTCTCCAGAGCGCCTTCGAGCGCTACTTGCCGTCCCTGCTGGTTGTAGCGGGGAATGGATGGGTCGAGGGGATCATGGCTGATCCAGCCTTGCCCCGTGGGGTCCGGGCTGATCCATCCGAAACGGGCGGCGAGGCGCAGCATGCGCCGGATCTTGTCGTCGATGGTTGCTTCAGAGACCTTGCCGCTCTTGACGGCTGGGACGAGCGTTTCAGCGTTCATGCAGAGGCCGGCGGGCATTTCCAGGTCCAGCCCCCCGTTGGCCGCGGCAACCCCGTCATGTGTAGCCACCCAGTCGGACATGATTACGCCGCCAAAACCCCATTGGCGTTTGGCGATTTCGATGTTGAGATGCGCATTCTCCGTTGTTCGCACGCCGTTGAGGTAGTTGTAGGAGTCCATGATGGAGCCGACATGCGCCTGGCGTACGGCGGCCTCGAAGGCAGGCAGGTAGATCTCCCTCAGCGCGCGCTCGCTGACCACCGTATCGGAGGTGAAGCGCGCAAACTCGGATTCATTGCCGACGAAATGCTTGACGGTGGCGCTGACGCCCTGGGATTGCACTCCCTCGATATAGGGAACGGTAATTTGCGCGGCCAGGAACGGGTCTTCGCCGAAGTACTCGTGGTTGCGGCCGTTCATGGGCGTGCGATAGATGTTGACGCCGGGGCCGAGCAGAAAGGCCGCGCCGCGAGAACGGGAATCGCGGCCGATCTGGACGCCGATGCGCTTGGACAGGTCGCGGTCCCATGTGGCTGCCAGGGCGATGCCGGCGGCGAAGGCAGTCGACGGCGAGGGATCATGGGCGCCGATGGGCCCATCACCCATGCGGAAAGCGGGAATGCCCAATCGTGGGAGCGGTGACGACCCTAGTACGCTGGCGCCGGATAGCAGAGAAACCTTCTCCTCCAGGCTCATGCCGGCGACGGAAGCGTCGATCCTCTTTTCAATCCCCGGCGCCGGGATTTGCGATGTCTGCGCCGGAGTCGTGCACGGCAAGACGATGCCTAGAAAAAGCAGGGCTACCAATGCTCGGGATACCGGAACTGAATGGCGGTGCGGGCTTGAGAGCGCGACCGTGCAAACGGCGGTGTTTTCGGCTGGAGAATGATTCAAAGAATGGAGCACAAAGCCTCCTGAAGTACGGAATTGTGATGAATCTGAGCAGCCAATTGCCGGCGACTACGCAACGGGCTGACGACAAGCGTTCAAGTTCCCAGAGATAACCAACCACCGTCAAGCCGATTCGGCTGAACGGCCAATCGCGATCCGGGCGCAAGATCGATTGGCGTACCGTCGACTCTGACTGAATTCTAGCTTTGATCTTGCAATTTCGCTCAAACAAAGGGTACACTTCTGAGCGAATCGTATCCGAAAAGTAGACTCCGAGTAAAGGAATTGTACTTCGGCACCAGCGAGGTTGGTGATTATGAAGACTTTTTCGAGCAATACCTTCTATATGGTTTTGCTTTGTGCAGCGTTTTCGATTGGTATTTCGGCTCAATCAGCAGCGCCCGGCTTAACAACCGCCTGGCATGACGGCAAATTCCAGGTGGATGTGGCTGGAGTGCTCGGTCGCTCCTCGATTGTCCTGGGCCGGCCGAATGTCAAGCCTGACCAGGCGATGCCGCTGGGCAATGGACGGCTCGGTGTTGCCGTCTGGTCGGAGAACGGCCTGACGGCACAGCTCAATCGGGTGGACACGTTGCCCGACCGCTTGTCGCCGGGACAGGTTGTGATTCCCGGCCTCTCGTCTCTCACGCAGGCGAAGGACTATGCGGGGCGGCTCGATCTGTATGACGGCGAGTTTCAAGAGCACGGCGGTGGAATGACGGCGACAGCCTATGTCCAGCCCGGCACCGATACCCTGATCATCGATGTAACCGGCGCAAAGGCCGAAGAGCCACAGACTGCGCAACTCAAGCTCTGGGAGCCAACCTCAAATCAGCATTTCGAATCCGTAAGCGGCACGCCTGCGACTTCCGCGAAGAGACTCGGAAAGGTCCAGATTGGCCTCTTCAATGCAGTCCAGTAGATATTGCACCTTCAAAGCAGGCGCAAACCGATGGCAGTTTCGTAAAGTGTCGTTCTCCTCGAGAAAGCGCCATCGTCTGAGAATTCGAACCGACCCTCCGATCCGCTGAACTGGGGTCAAGGGTACTGAGGTCAAGAATGAGTTCAATCTCGCAACCCACAACTACCCTCCTGCAGCGGCAGTCGAGGAATCGCCATCAACACTGCGCGAGTGAGGCTCGGCGACCCTGGGAGTTCAGTTCGCCATTCGCGTGGCTCCGCTTCGCCTGCGCCATCTCTTTCGCCGGGTTGCTTTCGATGGCTTCAGCACAGGTTTCCTCTTCGGAGCCTATCGACCCGCGGGGGCCGGTCTCTGAGTGGGTGGGCAAGACGCTGGTCAACGCCGAGGGAGTGCAAGCAGTCAACTATAAGTACGTGCCTCCCGGTGGGGCTACGTGGCAGCCTCAGTGGATCTGGGTCTCGGGCGCACGGAACTCGGGCAAAGTTCCCATTGCGGCTCACTTCCGCAAGGAGCTTACGCTCTCCGCCGACGCACACATCGCAAGCGCATACGCGAAGGTCAGTGCAGACCGGGTGTATCGGCTTTGGGTCAATGGATGCCTGGTTTCGCGCGGTCCCGCGGACCCCGGTAACGACATCATCATGTGGACGCATTGGTCACACCACTGGCTTTATAACCAGGTTGATCTGGCGCCGTATCTCCATGCGGGGCTGAACGTGATTGCCGCGGAGGTTCTCACGGCAAATATGCTTCCCAGCTACAGCCTGGGGCATCCCGGCTTTGCTCTGGGAGCGGACGTTGCGCTCACGAATGGGCCGAGCGTAAGTTTATCCACCGGCGCAGACTGGAAGGCCGAGGCGATCGATGCTTACAGCGAAGGGCCTCTAAGCGCACTTGCCCCTCGTCCCCCCGCCAAATCGTCCCCAAACGGGCTGCTCTACGACGCCCGGCTTGACGATCCGGCGTGGAGAAGCGGCTCCTTTCAGCAGAAGGACTGGGCCGATGCCGCAACGATCGACTCGGTCTGGGGACCGCTCATGGCCAGCCAGATTCCCGAAGCCATGGAAGCTGTCTGGCCGGTGGAATCGATTGGACCGGCGACGCCCAATGTAACGACGACGGCACCCTTGTCACGAATCGGTCACTCGATTCGCGTTTCGGGCGATGGCGCCTTCTCTGTCAACTTCGGCCGCGTAATGAGCGGCTATTTATCGATGAAGGTCAGCAGCGCGGCAGGGACCGTGGTTACTCTGGAGCCGACCGAGACTCACGACGGCTACGCGATGCGCCCGGCACAGGTGACGCTCCGCGACGGAGAGACCATTTTCGAGTATCCCTTGCTGGACTCTTTCTCCACCGTTCGAGTGGCGGTCTCGCACGCCACGCAGCCGGTTGAGTTCTCCGATATACGCGCCACGTTTGCCTCGCAGCCGGTTGAGTATCGCGGCTCCTTCACCTCCAGCGACCCTTATCTGAACCGACTCTGGACAACTTCACGCTGGCTTCTGCAGATATGCATGCAGGACCATTATCTGGATTCACCCGGCCACCAGGAACCGATCAGCGATTTCGGCGACTACCTGATTGAGTCGCTCGAAAACGACTACAGCTTCAACCAGCCGTGGTTGGCGCGCCAGGATTTGCGCAAGTTTGCCGGTATCCTCGATAACTCCGGTTCGGTGAACTTCCATACCAGCTACTCGCTGCTATGGCTGCAAATGCTGATGGACTATTACGATTACACCGGCGACGAGTCACTGCTGCGGGAACTCAAGCCCACGGCAGACCGGCTGCTCGACCACTTTGCCACCTTTCAAGGCCCGAATGGCCTGCTCTCCGAGGCGCCAAACTATATGTTCATGGACTGGGTGATGATCGGCGGATTCTTGATGCATCATCCACCGGCAGTGATCGGACAGGGCTACTTGACGGCCTTCTATTACCGCGCTCTCGCCGATGGCGCGAGACTCGCAAGGCTCACCGGAGACACGGCGCGCGCGGAGCGCTACGAGCAACTGCGAACCGGTGTCCATGCGGCGTTCGAGCGCGAACTGTGGGATGAGAAGGCCGGACTCTATCGGGATGGAAAGCCGTTCCTGAATCATCAGAAGGATCCCAACTGGCTCCCCGAAGACAAGGACATTGTGACGCACAGCGCGCAGGTTAATTCGCTTGCGGTGTTATACGATCTTGCGCCTGAGTCGCGCCAGAAGGCGATCATGGACAAACTCTTCTCCACGCCGCCGCTGAATGTGCAGCCGTACTTCATGCACTTTGTCTTTGCCGCCGAAGACCACGCGGGCGTCTTTGACCGCTATGCCTGGACGCAGATGCAGCGCTGGCATCTTAATCTCGAAACGCACACCTTCAACGAAAACTGGTATGGCGGCGACTGGAGCCACGCCTGGGGAGGGACTCCACTCATCCAGATGTCGGCGCGGATTCTTGGCGTAACTCCCGCGGCGCCGGGCTACAAGCGGATTGCTATCCGGCCGCATCTCAGCGGGCTGCAATTCGCCAGGGGAGTCGTGCCCACGGCGATGGGTGATGTATCCGTCTCGTGGAAGAACTCCGACTCCGGCTTTACGCTCGATGTTTCTATACCGGAGAACACCAGCGCCGATGTCTCCTTGCCGGAAACGGACATTGCGAATCCGGTGTTGGTAGTCGATGGGAAGAAATCCGACTCGGCCTATCAACCCGGCTCTAGCTTGACGCTTGCGAGTGGTAAACATGCGTTGGCTCTACAGGCGCGCTGACGATCATCATCTGACCGAAGTTTCCGCATGCTGCGAAACATGGAATGCGGCCCAAAATCAACGGAGGAAGGAAATGCAAATGCATCTTTTTCGACGCTCATGCCAAGCGGGACTCTTGTTGTTAATGGCTGCTCTACCGGTCGTTCTCTGCAGCCAGCAACCAGCCGCGCGTACGGACGCAGCAGTCAAGGTCTTGGCGATCGATCCGGCAAGCCGGACGGTGCTCATGGGCGGCGATGCCAGCCTCAAAGGCGGTCTGAAGGAGCAGTGGCCGGGACAGGCCGCTCGATTCTGGGTCTCCAACTGGACAACCAGCGACGATTCCTTCACATGGACAGTCAAGGTTCCTGAAGCCGGAAAATATTCCGTTGCATTATTGATCTTGAACTGCGGCAAAATCCTCATTAACTGCAACCTGCCCTCGCCTCCCGCAGTCAAGGTGGAAGTCGCCGGCAAGTCGAACAAACTTACCGAAATTGTGACTTACCGCAAGGCGTCCATGACCAATGAATGGGTAAGGGATGAGCTGCCCGGAACCCTCCATTTGCCCGCGGGCGAGAGCAAGATCACGCTGCATGCGCTTGCCAATCCAGGAGAGACGTACAACCTCTCCTTGTTCTCCCTGGAACTGGTGAAGCCGAAGGTCAGGAAGGCGATGGACGAAAGGGCCGCGAAGGTCAAGTCTTCGACGAAGTGGATGACGGATGCAAAGTACGGCTTGATGTTCACATGGACATCCACGACTCAACCACGATCCGGCGCCCAGAAGTCGTACGAGCAGGCCGTGAACGATTTCGATGTAAATGCATTCGCTGACATGGTCCAGGGAACCGGCGCCGGATTTATCGTCTTCGCCACCAGCTGGTCCACATACTATTTTCCGGCGCCGATCCAAACCATTGAGCGCATCGTGCCCGGCCACACAACGAAACGGGATCTCATTCGCGACCTGGCCGACGCTCTGAATGCGCGCGGCATCAAGCTGATGATTTACTATCACGCGGGCCGCGCCCAGGCGAACTGGTGGAGCGGAAGCGCCGTCCGCACCATGGACAGGACCGATTACTTCAATGAGTGGGAATCGACGATTCGAGAGATTGGCCTTCGCTATGGTGACAAGCTGGCCGGCTTCTGGTTCGACGATGGAACAACTTTCTATTACACGTTGCAGGCTCCGTGGGAAGCAATGACCGCGGCCGTCAAAGCCGGGTATCCGGCGCGCGTGGTGGGCTACAACTCGTGGATTCTGCCCAAGGCTACTGACTTTCAGGATTTTGCCTGCGGCGAAGGAGGCTTTGCCGACAGGTTGGTCGACGATCCCGAACTGCCGGCTGGTGGAAGCGGAATCTTTTTGGACGGACCGCAAAAGGGACTGCAGGCAACCCTGACCACGACCATGGAGCCTGGGAACTGGGGTCACGTTACTCCAGATACCCCGGTCCCCGCGCCCCAGTACAGCGCGGACAAGATGATCGGCTACCTGCAAACGGCGATTGCGCGCAAGCTCGTGCCTGTGATCAATCTCGAAGTCTATCAGGATGGAAGCGCGGCGCCGGCCACGATTGATGAGTTCAAGGTAATCAAGGCGGCAATCAAGCCGTCAGGAAAATAAGCCGGATCAAGCCGCCACCGAGAGCTTGACTCAATACGAAAGGAGATGCCTACGATGAAGTTGCGTGCTGAAGAAACGGCAGGTGCAGTTTCGAGAAGGGGATTTCTCGCCGGTGGATTGATGTCGCTTGCTTTGGCGGCGGCACATCCGGAGACGTTTCCTCAGGCTGAGGGCGAAAGTCCGGGGACTCTCTCGTCGATACTCGACGTTGATTTGCGCCGTCTTGTCTCCCGCGCGGATCTGCATTACGACCAGCCGGCAACCAGAAGCGAGGAAGGCATGCCGGTGGGCAACGGAACTATGGGAAGCCTGGTCTGGACCACTCCAGATGCCCTCCATTTCCAGATCAATCGTGCCGACGTGCACGCCGTGAATTGCACCAGCAACAGTTTTCCGCGCATCAGCACCGATTACGCCAGCGGTTGCGGCTATGTCGATATCAGCTTCGTCGACTTTGGAGAAGACGTTTTTTCCGGTCCGTCCTTCCGGCAGCATTTGAGCGTTTACGATGCACTGATGACCGCGCGCGGCGCCGGTGTAACCGCGCGAGTTCTGGCCTGGACCGAACAGGATGTCTTCGCGGTGGAAATAGACGACCAAAGGCAGCAGCCAGCGCCCATTAACATCGACCTGCGCATGTTGCGCTACTCCATGGAGTATGTTCCAGGGCGCAATTACGAACTGGCCAGCCGTCATGCGGTAATGGTGCGAACCAATGCGCACACCGCAACTTCGAGGCTGAACATCCTGGACAACCGCATCGCCCTGACGCAGGCATTCGAGGAGGATGAATACTACAACGGCTCCGCGGTTGCGATTGCTGTGAGCGGAAGGCGGGCTAAGGCAAGATACCTGAACGATTCCACGGTTCGTTTGTCGGCGGCTCCAGGGAAAGGCCGGTTTACAGTGCTTATTGCCAGCGCCTCAAGCTATGCCCGCGCGGAGGATGTAGCTGCCCTGGCCGGCAAAAAGCTGGACGCCGCGCTGGCGGAAGGTTTCACAGGCTTGATGGCCGCCAACCAAAGATGGTGGCACAGTTTCTGGTCGAAAGGATTTGTGCATCTGCACAGTTCCGATCGCACCGCGGATTATGTGGAGGAGAACTACACCTACTTCCTGTATGTGATGGGCGCCAGTTCCCGTGGCCCGTATCCCCCGCGCTTTGGAGGCATGATCTGGTACACCACTGGAGATATGCGCGAGTGGGGCTCCGAGCACTGGTGGAACAATGATGGCGCCTATTACGAAGGCTTGCTCCCTGCTAACCGCCTGGAACAGATGGACCCCGTCTTCAGAATGTACAGCGGCAAATTCGATTGCTACGCTGAGGCCGCGGCAAAACAGTGGGGTTCCAAGGGCGTTTGGATTCCCGAAACCACATGGTTCGATGGGCTTGAAAATTTCCCCGACGACTTGATGGCAGAGATGCGCGAACTCTTCCTGTTGAGGAAGCCCTGGGACCAGCGCTCGGAGAAATTTCGACGCTACGAGCGGGTAAAGCAGATGTGCAACAGCCGTTGGAACTTTGAAAGTTACGCAGGCAAATGGGAGACGGGAACCTGGGTTCGTGGCGACTATGGCAAAGGACCATTCGGCTATGTGACCCACATCCTTTCCAGTACCGCGAAGATCGCCTTTCTCTACTGGTTGCGCTATGACCTATCGCGCGATGAAGCATTCCTTCGGGAGTCTGCCTACCCGATGCTGAAGGGAACTGTCGAGTTCTATCGCAACTTTCCAAATCTCAAAAAGGAATCCGACGGGAAGTACCACATCTACCATGTGAACAATTTTGAAGCCATCTGGAACACGCAGGATACGCAGGAAGACCTATCGGCGATTCGGGGAATTACTCCGTTAGCCATTGCAGCGTCGAGGATCCTTGGCGTGGATCATGAATTGCAGCCGCTCTGGCAGGAGTTTCTGGACAACCTTGCGCCCTTGCCGACCAACGAGACAACACACACGCGCAAGAGCAATGAGCCCATCGTCTGGGTGGGGTCGGGAGCTCCGGGAACCGGGCGCGCCGTGGAGCTTCCGACGGCTTTCTATGACCTGTGCACGATGGCGACGGAAGATCCGGAGATGGCAGCCATCGGCAAGGCGACATACGATTCTGTCACTGCGGATGGCGTGAACGAGAAGACACCCTGCGCTGCGATGAGCAGGGCCACAGTGTCGGCCGCGAAAATGGGGCGGCCGGATCATCTCCGGTTTCTACTGCCCAACCAGCTCAGGCGCCTTGCTCCGGAACATGACGACTGCGATTGGGAAGGCGCGGGCAAAATTGGAGTGATGCGCAACCGCATGTCGCTGCGCGAGGGTCCCGGCTGCATCGAGTTCGAACGAGGCGGACTCGCCGCACGGGCCTTGCATGCGGCCCTCCTGATGGATTCCCCACCCGCGCCCGGCGGGGCTTCCATCATTCATGTGTTTGCAGCCTGGCCAAACGATTGGGACGCCGAATTCACTCTCCTGGCTCGAGGAGCGTTCCTGGTTACTTCCGCACTGAAGGATGGCCGGATAGAGTTTGTCGAGCTGAAATCGCAGGTTGGCGGAGACTGCCAGCTCAGAAATCCATGGGGTGACGCCGATGTTGTATTGTTCCGAAACGGCAGGCAGGCCGAGGATGCGACCGGCAGTCTATTGAAATTCACAACGGCCAGGGACGAGGCTCTTCTCATCGTCAAGAAGGGCACCGCTCCGGCGCAGTTCAAACGCGCGATCTAGCCCGGTCGCGCATTCCCTGAACTCAATCACTCGGAGTTGTCTTAGTCGATCTTCGGGCGGGCGCGGGTCGTGGCTGTGCGGGTTACCCGATACTCATTTTTCTGACTTCCGGCTGCACGGCGGACGGCAATGCTTTCGGGAGCCAGTAGGCAAGCGGCTAAGTCCATCAAGGAGTGCCTCCAATCATGAATTGCCTCTCGCTGATCATCGCGCTCTTTTCTTTGGTCTATTCCACCGTGCCCAATCCTGCGCCGGATCAGACCGTTGAAGTCTCACTCATTCGGGATGGCCAGACCGGTCCCGCGACGATTCACGGGTGGGAGAAGATCGAAGCAGCGATTTCAGCCAAAGGCATTCGTTACGAGGAGGTTGCCAACGCAAAGGCAGCCCACGGCGCAGTGCTGATCGCCGCAGGTCCTTCCTTAGGCTCAGGCTTCGTTGCCGAGCAAATTCGCGCACTCGGCATCAGGATGCCGGACAAACCGGAATCCCTCATCATCCACAAGACAGAGCTTCAGCGGAAGCAGACGCTTCTACTGAGCGGTAGCGACGATCGTGGCCTGATGTACGCGCTTCTTGAGGTGGCAAACCGAATTGGTTGGGCCACGGACAGAGCGACGCCGCTGAGCGAAGTGCGGGACACTGTTGAATCTGCGTCCGTAAATGACCGCGGCGTAATCATCTTTACCATGCAGAAGCATCAGTATGAAGACCGCCTGCACGATGAGAACTACTGGGTCAAATATTTTGACATGCTCGCAGATGACCGATTCAATACCTTCGAGGTGTTGTTCGCCTACGAAACCAATGGCTACAATTGCCCGGTTTATCCGTATTACATAGATGTCAATGGTTTTCCGGAAGTGAAAGTTGTTGGGCTCAGCAAGGATGAGCAGCAGCGCAATCTCACCGATCTTCATCGACTTGTCCGCATGGCGCACGAACGCGGCATCCGCGTCACATTTGGTATCTGGTGCCATTATTACCGCACCACTGCGGCAATGACCCCGGTCGATCCTTCTAAACCCGCCGCTCCGGACACGGTCTCCGGCCTGACTGAAGCCAACCTTGTTCCCTATACAATCGCGGCCATTAGCCAGTTCCTCGAGGAGTTTCACGAAATCGACAACGTCCAACTGCTGATGATGGATGAGTCGGGCTTGAAGACCTCTGATATGAAACAGTTCTGGAGAGAGATCTTCCCTGCTTTGAAGAAGGCGGCGCCGGACATTCAGTATGAGCTTCGCGCCAAAGGTGTCTCAGACGATCTGATCAGGCAGGGACTCGACTTGGGACTCAAGATCAGGGTTAACACCAAGTTCTGGACCGAACAGGTCGGCCTACCCTTCTTCCAAACCCACGTGGACTTTCCCGACCAGCCAACCCGGCGGGGCAGCTATGCAGACATGCTGAGGTATCCTCGCGAATACCAGCTACATTGGACCCTTTGGACGGCGGGTTCCTTGCGCATTCTTCTCTGGGGCGATCCTGAGTATGTGCGCCGTTTCGCAGCAAGCACACATCTGGGCGGGGCAACGGGATTTGAGATCCATGAACCACTGGCGACCAAGATGGCCGGACACCCTCATGATTTGAAACCCTTCGAACTGCTCTCGCCGTCTTACCGCTATTACGATTATGAATTTCAGCGTTACTGGTATTTCTTTCAGGTCTTCGGCCGGGTTTCCTATAACCCCGGCACTCCCGCGGAAGAGTGGAATCACGAGTTTGTCGCGCGCTTCGGCAAGGACGCGGCGCCTTACATCAAGCAGGGATTGCAACGCGCCAGCCAAATCCTGCCGGAGATAACCGCCTACTGCCAGCCGGCTGATCATTACCCAACCACGCGCGGCTGGCCGGAGCGCCAACGCCAAGGTGATTTGCCTCAGTATGTAGAGGCGAATCCCAGCGATACGCAGCAGTTCGAGTCGATAAAAGATGCCGCTGACGATATTCTCACGGGGCGCTCATCACCCAAGATCACGCCGATGCAGACAAGCCGGTGGTTCGCCCGTGCATCGAGCGACGTCAGGAAGCTGATTGCGGCGGCTGAGCAGAAAGCGGGGCCACATCCAGGAAAAGAGTTCGCCTCCACAATCGTCGATCTGAAGATTCTCTCCGATCTGGCTGCCTATCATTCGCACCGGGCAGCGGCCGGCCTGAGCTATGCATTGTTTGAGAAGACCCACGACCTGAACGCTCTCGATGACGCAATCCACGATGAAACGGAAGCTACCGGTGCCTGGGCTGACATTGTCCGCGATGCAGGCGATGTATATAACTTCGATCTGATGATGGGCCTTCCCCAGGCGGACCTGAGCGGGCACTGGCGCGACGAACTCGTGAAGCTCAAGGATGGACTTGCGGCTCTGAAGAAACAGCGGGAGCGATACCGCCTGGAGGCTCGCCGCGTAGTCGGACAATACGATTTAGGCAACGGACCGACCCAGCCAGGCTATCAACGAATTGCATCTACCGAGAGGGCTGGCGGTCATTTGGTCACGCTGGATGTCCCGGATGGCCGCTATGAAGTCACAGTCGGCATTCACGATGACAAGGCGAGCCATGGTCCCATGTGGATCGAGGTGAACGGAGTCGAGTATAGCGACATATTCTCAGTGCCAGCCGGGCAGACGATCCAGCGGACGATTGAGACCACGGCTGTCGACGGAAAGCTGCAGATCCTGTTCGACCATGCTACCAGCGCAGACGCGTATGCCAGCTCTCTCGTCATCACTCGTGTTGGCCCTGTGATCGCGCATATACCGGTGCGGCGCCTGGCGCCCGGGCAGGATTTGGAGCTTCGGGCGACTGTTGCCGGCATCGCGCCCATCGACGTAGTGCGCGTCTATTACGGCGACGTGCACCGCGGCTTCACCGTGGCCGAACTGCATGGCGCCGGGGGGCTCTATCAGGCGACGATCCCGGCGTCGAAACTAGTTACCGGAACATCCTATTTTCTGCAAGCCATCGACTCATCCGGCCGCAAATCCACATTTCCCGAAGACGGCAGCTCGAACCCGGTACAACTCATGTTGACAGGCGACGACCTGCCTCCCACGTTGCAGCACGCGCCCATCCTTTCCGCCCAACCGATGCATCCGCTGCATATCACGGCGCAGGTCGAAGATCCTTCGGGCGTGAAGTGGGTTCATCTCCGCTATCGGGGCCTTAGCCAACACCAGGATTTTCAGGTGCTGAACATGCTCCCTGCGGGGAACGGGAACGAATATGAGGCCACGGTTCCAGGTAACGATGTCGATCCTCAATTCGACTTCATGTACTTCTTCGAAGTAATGGACAATGCGGGTAACGGGAAGATCTACCCGGATATTGCCAAGGAAACTCCTTACATCATCGCGAAGGTGCCACGGAACTCGCAGCGATAATTCTGGCCCCCAACTTGTAAGAGTCAACAACGGAGCCTCGATAGAGATCAGAAAGGAAGTTCGAACACACTATGATTTCCAGAAGAGATTTCCTCGCGCTTACGTCGGGTTTTCCTCTTTATATCCATGCTGCCATGGGCGCCACCGTTGCTCCCTGGGAGATGCCCGAGCCAGTGAGCGATCTTGCCGCTGCGTTTACAAATCCTCCCAACGCTACACGCCCCTATGTTCTCTGGATGTGGATGGGCAGCAACATCAGCAAAGAAGGAATAACACTCGACCTGGAAGCAATGAAGGATGCGGGTATCGGCGGGGCCACCATCTTCAGCCTCGCCGACACGCTGATCCCGTGGTCAGGCGTCATTCTCAAAAGCCCGACGCCTGAGATTGTCACCTGGACCGAGCCCTGGTGGGAGATGGTTCGCCACGCGGCCAGCGAGTGCCGGCGGCTGGGTCTCGACCTCATCCTGCATAACTGCGCCGGATATGAAAGCAGCGGCGGCACATGGATCACTCCTGAACTCGCCATGCAGGAAGTCATCTGGTCTGAACAGAAGATTCAGGGCGGCAGGCAGATCAAAACCACTCTGAGCAAAGCAATCGTAGATCCGCATCCGCACTCGCAGTTCCCGGAGCTCTACATTCCCGCGCTCGGTAAAATTGCCGCGCCCATTGTAGAAGGAAGAAAGACTTACTATCGCGATATCGCGGTCATTGCGATGCCCTCCGCAGGCATCCCCACCACCGACCTGGTGTTCGATCTATCCGCAAAGATGAATGCCGACGGAGAGCTGACCTGGGATGCGCCCGAAGGCGAATGGTCCGTCTATCGCTTTGGACACACCACCACCGGCGCCATGATCCAGCCCGCGCAATGGGATGCTATCGGCCTGGAATGCGACAAGATGAGCAAGGAGGCAGTGACCTTCCATGTGCAGCATGTGCTCGACGAGATCAGAAAGCATCTTGGAGATCTTGCCGGCACAGCCCTCAGCACGTTCTACTGCGACAGCTATGAAGCTGGCGACCCGACCTGGACGCCGAAGATGGCCGAGGAGTTCAGGAGTCGCCGCGGCTACGATATTCTTCCCTGGCTTCCCGTCCTGGCCGGACGCACGATCGGCAGCAAGCGCGTTACCGATGAATTCCATGCCGACTTCCAGCGCACGATCAAAGATTTGTATCGCGATTGCTACTGGGCCACGCCGCGTGCCCTCTGTCATAAAGCCGGTCTGCAGTTCGTGGCCGAGCCCTATACGGGCCCATGGGAGATCGACGAGGTGGTCAAGTTCCTCGATCACCCGAACATGGAATTCTGGTGCGGCAAGGACAAATGGAATCCTGTCGCCGCCGACCCCATCATTCCGTGCTCGCATGAACTCGACCAACGCATCATTGGGTCGGAGGCCTTTACCACCGATCCCAGCCTGGCTCGATGGAACGAACATCCGGCGTGGCTGAAGCCCATTGGAGACGCGGCCTTTTGCGCCGGCGTCAACAGGATGAACACGCATCATTTCGTGCAGCAGCCGTGGGGAGCTGAATACAAGCCAGGCAACGCCATGGGCCAATGGGGAGTGCACTTCGGCCGCTATCAGACATGGTGGGAGCCGGGAAAGGAATGGTTCCGCTACCTGTGGCGCTGCCAGACACTGCTGCAAGCGGGAAGTATCGTCCCCGCCTCCGAGAGTACCAGCGCAGCATTCAAGACCGCCGCAGGAACTCTCGATTTGCAGAGCATCCACCGCCGCTTCAAGGACACCGAGGTTTACTTTGTGGCCAATATCGCCAAGACCGCCGGCACAGCGCATTGCAGTTTTCCCATTGAAGGCAAGCAGCCTGAATTATGGGATCCGGTGTGGGGAACCATGCGCGATCTGCCGGCTTTTGAACGGGCAAATGGAATTACGAATCTTGACATCGGGTTTGAACCCACGCAGAGCTTCTTCATCGTCTTCCGCAAGCCCGCGAACCAGGCCAAATCGGGAGCTGCGAACTTTGCTGAACTCAAGACCCTTGTTGAGCTAGATGGAAGCTGGCAGGTACACTTCGACCCGGCCTGGGGCGGCCCGGCTTCGGTTCAGTTCGGCGACCTTCAAGACTGGACCACTCGTCCCGAAACCGGCATCAAGTACTACTCCGGCACCGCAGTCTACAAGAAATCAATCCAGCTTGCCGCTTTGCCGAAGGAGAGCAAGGTTTATCTCGATCTCGGAGCTGTCAACTACCTCGCAACAGTCACCGTGAATGGAGAGAGGATCGGCGTACTGTGGACATTGCCGTGGCGCATCGATATCGGCAATGCGGTCAAGACCGGCGCGAACGAGGTTGAGATTGCCGTTACCAACGTCTGGGCAAACCGGCTCATTGGCGACGAACAGGAACCGGCAGATCTTATCTGGCAAGAGGGCGACCCAAGGTTCAAGAGCGGCCATTTCCTGAGAGAATTCCCGGATTGGTTCCTCAAGCATGAGAAGCGTCCGTCGCAAGGGCGCTTCACCTTCACCACTTGGAATTACTTCACCAATGACTCTCCACTTTCGCCTTCCGGGCTGATGGGTCCTGTGAGAATTCTCGCAGAAGTCTGATTTCTACAGGGACAGGGACTTTTTATCTACCAGAGTCAGTCCCGGCACTATGACCGATTCGCTGCAAAGACGCGACGCGATGGAGGGGAGATGAAGTGAGAGTTTCAAACGTTAGATTGGACCCGGTAGCCAAGACAGACAGGGATCGCTCTCTCCTTGCCGGCTCGCCGCTGCTACCGTTCATCCTGGTCACTTCCCTCTTCTTTTTCTGGGGCATTCCCAACAACCTGAACGACGTTCTCATCCGGCAGTTCATGAAGGCGTTCTCCATCACCCGCCTGCAGGCCGGGCTGGTGCAGTCGGCATTCTACATGGGCTACTTTCTTCTCGCGCTGCCTTCCGCGCTTTACATGCGCAAGCTGGGCTACAAGGCCGGTTTCATCACGGGACTGCTTCTCTTTGGCGCCGGCACGCTGCTCTTCTGGCCAGCGGCGCTCGTCGGCCGCTATTCGTTCTTCCTCTTTGCGCTCTTTGTCATGGCCAGTGGACTGGCTTTTCTTGAAACTGCGTCCAATACCTTCATTGCTCTCTCCGGGCCGCAGGAAACCGCCGAGCGCCGTCTCAACTTCTCTCAGGCATTCAATCCCCTTGGCTCCATCACCGGGGCCTTGCTCGGAACAACGGTGATCTTTTCCGGCATCGAACTGCGCGCCGCGCGGATTCACGAGCTGCAAGTCTCCAATCAGTACCAGGCTTACCTGCGTTTTGAAACACTGCGCGTTGTTCGTCCTTATCTGGGACTGGGATGCGTGGCGATTCTACTGGCTCTCATCTTCCTGAGAACTTCACTCCCCAGATTGCGCGATGAAGTTCCCGAAGCTCTAGCCAATGACGACGGCTCCGGATCGAGTCGATTTCGCCTCCTCAAAAACCGCCATCTGCTGTTCACTGTCTGTGCGCAGTTCTTCTATGTAGGCGCGCAGGTTGGAACCTGGAGCTACTTTATTCAATACGTTCAGGACTATACGGGCCAGCCGGAGAAGATCGCCGGATACTTTTTGACCGGAACCCTGGCCATGTTTGGTTTGGGACGCTTTGCCTCTGCCGCAATCATGAAGTACGTCGGGCCTGCTCGACTGATGGGTGTCTATTGCCTGATCAATGTCCTTTTGTTGGCGGCAGCCATCATCCATCCAGGGTGGGCAGGTGTCTGGGCCATTTTCCTGACCAGCTTTTTCATGTCGCTGATGTATCCGACCATCTTCGCTCTTGGCCTGCAGGGCCTTGGAGCAGACAGTAAGGTCGGTGGTTCTCTCATCGTCATGGCCATTATCGGCGGAGCAATTCTGACGCCGGTCATGGGCATTATCTCGGATCGTCAGAAGAGCCTGACCACTGCTTACCTCGTGCCGCTCTTTGGCTACTGCGTCATCGCAGCCTATTCGTTCTGCCAGGAGATGTGGCGCATTCGAGCATCCCTAAAACCCACACCAGTAAGGTCCAGCTCGTCATTCCATTCAAAGCAGGCTGCAATTCACTCTCTTACCACAGAATCTCAAGAGGACTCTCAATCATGCGGCTGAATCGAAGAGAATTTGTCTCCTTGGCTGGCGCGGCAGCCGTTAGCTCCTCGGTGCGTGTTCGCGCCGGTGCGTCTAACATCACCTTTGCGCCTGAGCTCGATTCGCTCAAGGCTTATCGCGCTCCCGAATGGTTTCGCGATGCCAAGCTGGGATTCTGGGCATGTTGGGGGCCTGAGGCGGTTCCGGAAATGGGCGACTGGTACGCGCGCAACATGTACATTCAGGGGCACAAACAGTACGAGGATCACCTAAAGCGCTATGGCCATCCCTCCAAATTTGGTTACAAGGATCTGGTACCGCTCTGGCGGGGCGAGAACTGGAACCCGGACCGGCTGATGAGCCTTTACAAGAAGGCTGGCGCCAAATACTTTTGCGCCATCGCACAGCACCACGACAACATCGATTGCTGGAACTCCCGATTCCATCGTTGGAACTCCGTCAAGATGGGGCCCAGGCGTGATGTTATCGGGGAATGGCGCGATGCGGCCCGCAAGCATGGCCTGCGCTTCGGAGTGACGGAACACCTGGCGGCGAGCTGGAACTGGTATGGTGTTGCACATCTCTCCGATGCGACAGGTCCTCTCGCCGGCGTTCCTTACGACGGCGCTAATCCGGAATATGCGGACCTTTATCACACCGGCAATGCCTTTCCCAAATGGAAGCAGTGGATTGGTGACGTGCCCGAGAGTTTTCAGCGGGAGTGGTTCAACCGCATCAAGGACCTCGTCGACAGTTACCAGCCGGATCTTCTCTATAGCGACAGCAGCCTGCCATTTGGCGAGTACGGCCGCCGGTTGCTTGCGCACTTCTACAACAGCAATATTCTCAGCAACAATAGCCGCCTCGAAGCCGTTTACAACTGCAAGTTCAATGACGATGGGGGCCAGTTCGCCGACGGCATGTGCGTGCAGGATCTCGAGCGCGGCATCCAGGACGGCATCAAGCCCCTTCCCTGGCAGACTGATACCTGCGTCGGCGATTGGTACTATAAGCGGGACATTCAGTACAAGACTCCGACTACCGTCATCCAGATGCTCATTGACATCGTCAGCAAGAATGGAAACCTGCTTTTGAACTTTCCCGTTCGGGCCGATGGCACTCTCGATTCACAAGAAGAAGATATCTTGGCGAGTATTGCCGACTGGATGGCAATCAACGGCGAGGCCATCTACGGAACCCGCCCCTGGCGTGTCTACGGGGAAGGACCAACTGGACCGTCGAGCGGGAATTTCAACGAAGGAAAGATCCGCTACACCTCTGACGATATCCGCCTCACAACGAAGGAGGGACAGCTTTTTGCCTTTGCACTGGCTTGGCCGGCCTCAGGTAAGTTGCTTCTGCGCTCCATCACGTCGGGTCAAGTTCATTCCATTCAAATGCTGCAAACCGGGGAAACGCTCAAGTGGGAACAGCAGCCCGCAGGTCTTTCTATTCAACTGCCAGCCCAACCGGTCGGAGAACACGCCTTCGTGATTCGCATACAGGGGGTGGCGTAAGAGAGGTCTCATAGGGCGTAGGGGGATACTCGCGCATCACGCAATCCTGCTGTGCCATAATCCTAGCAACGCTTTGCGAGTTAGTGTTTCGCGGAGCATGAAGCACGGCTTATTGGCCGGCCGCTGGGCAGGATTTCGAGTTAACGCGGGAACGGCGTGAGGAATCCATGGCAGTTCGCATGAAGGATATCGCCAAGGACCTGGGAGTTTCCGTGGTCACGGTGTCCAAGGTTTTCAACCATCACCTGGACATCAGCCCGGCTACACGGGAGCGGGTTCTTCGGCGGATGCGCGAGTTGAACTACCGCCCCAGTCTCGAGGCTCGTGGCCTCTCTACCGGACAGTCGCTTCTTGCCGGCCTGATCGTTCCCGACCTTGTACATACATTCTTCTCCGAGGCTGCAAAGAGCCTGTCCCGCGTATTGAGGCAGCAAGGGTTTGGACTTCTGATCGCCGATTCCGATGAAGATACAGAGTTGGAGAAAGAGGATATCGATCAGATGCTGAGACGGCACGTGGATATATTGATCGTTGCCTCTTGCCAAACCGACCCGCAAAGCCTGCGGCGAGTGGTTGATGAAAGCGTTCCGTTGATCCTCATGGATCGCCGCTTCGACAGATTCAGCGCGAACTTCGTCGGAACCGACGATGTCCTGGTCGGCGACATGGCAACGGAACACCTGATCCGGGTTGGATGCCGCAAGATCGCCTACATTGGGGGTAAGCACGTGAGCACTTCGGAGGGCCGGCTGAAAGGCTACCGCAATGCCCTCAAGCGCAGCGGAGTCAAAGTTCCCAGGAGCTATGCGATAAGCAGAGAGCACGGAGACGAATCCGGCGATATCAGCGGAAGGGCAGCGATGGAGAAGCTGCTTGCGCTTCGTCCGCGCCCGGATGCAGTGTTTTGTTACAACGACGCCGCTGCCATTGGCGCAATCAATGCCATCTTTGCCGCAGGTCTCAGGATTCCCGCCGATATTGCTGTTATTGGGGCCGGTAATATCCGATACTCGGAGTCGCTCCGGGTGCCCTTATCCTCGATTGACGTTTCCAGCGCGGCACTGGGCGAACAGGTTGGCAAGCTTGCCTTGGAGCTTATCTCAAAACCTCGAAACGCGCGCCCGAAAAGTGTCATCATCAATCCACGGCTGCTGGTTCGCGAGTCAAGTGCAAGAAGAACAGCGAACTGAGCCTCGCATCCGCCGTATCAAGTCCCTTCATGGGGCTCCACTGAATTCGCATTGCGCGGCGCGCTCAACTTTGATGATTGCGTCTCTGGCCGGCATGCGCAAATGCCCTGGGCCCTGGTCAGCCTGTGTTTCCCGACATTCCAACAACGCGCACTTGACTATAGCAATATAGACGTAGTATATGTACTTTACCGCTTTCGGTCAGGATTGTGGGTTCAAGTCCACTGTCGATAAACCGGCGGAACAGAGCCAATGGCGGCAGGTCTCCTCTAACGGTCTGACAGGGGCTCGCCCTTGGGGCCGCAAAACTCATTTCCTGACCGCATGAAAAGTGAGGGATTGCCTCCATGAATCCAATCATCTCTTCGCCATGCACAGATGTTGCAGATTCCATCGTCAATGTTGGATGCGCCGCCGGCGCTCCCAAACTGGTTCGTGACGATCGAATGCAACACCTGCTCGACCGCCGCGACCGTCTCGGCCGCGAGGGACGGCGCAGCAACTTCGTGGATAATCCGGAGTTTCTGGTCTATCACTGGTCCGGAACCGGGGAAGGGTTCGCTCCGCCCACCGGCGAACAGGCGATCAGCGAGCGCATCAATATTGGAGACAACAATTGCAGGGTGTACCTGGGGACGCCGTTTCCGAATGCGGCCGAGATGCCTTCGCGCGTAAATGGGCTGGAGAATGACGTACTGAACTGGGCGCGGGATTACGCGTTCTTTCTGGACCACAACCCATGTGAGATTCACCCCGAAGAGGAGGTGGTCGGAGAGTTTCACTGGCAGTTGGACGAGGCACGTTGCTTCCGCTATCCGGACAAGGTGCACGAGGCGGGATTCGAAGCTCGCAGGCTGGGCGCGGGCGGAATCAGCTATGCGCACACCTGCCCGGATTTATCGATCGGCCTGGAGCTCGGCTGGGGCGGGCTGCTCAACAAGATCCGGTATTGGAAGGTGCGCCACCAGGCCAACGGCAACCAGCCCGCGTCCCACTACCTTGCGGCCCAGGAGTTGGTTGTCGAGAGCATCCAGCGCTGGGTCAAACGCCACGCCGCGGAGGCCGCCACTCTGGCAAACGCCGCTCCATCCGAATTGGCGCGGCACTATATGGTAGTTGCGGAAACCTGTGAGGCGATCGTCAATGACCCGCCGCGCACGTTCCTTGAAGCCATTCAGTGGATACAGTTTTTCCAGCTCACCGAGCGGATTGTCGCGCATGGCAACGGCTACGGACGGCTTGACCAGTTGCTCCATGGCTTTTACCGGCGCGATCTGGCCGCAGGGCGCATGAGCCGCGAGCAGGCGCGGGGGTGGATTGCCGAGTTGTTCCTGAAGTACGGCGGCAACTACTTTGCCTTGGGCGGACGGGACCGGCAGGGCCGGGATGCAACCAATGAGTTGAGCCGCGTCATCCTGGAAGCGTATGACCTGAACGGAGGCGACAACAACCTGGGCGTGATGTGGCACAAGGACATCGATCCGGAGTTCTTCAATTACGCGTGCGACGTGCTCGGCCGCCATGGTACGGGCACGCCGGTCCTGATCAATTACGACGTTCTCAGGGACAGCGAACTGCGCAGCGGCGTGAGCGAAGACCACGCCTGGGATGTAGCCTATTCCGGCTGCCAGTGGTATTGCGTGGTGGGCCGCGAGTACAACGACCAGGATCTGAACTCGCTGGTGCTGCTGCAACCGATGCAGCGTGCGATCGATCGGGCCGTGAAAGAGGGCGCGAGTGACTTCGAGGCCCTCTTCGGCCGCTTCAGCGCCGAGACACTGGAAACCGCCACGGCGCTGCGTGACTTCAAGAATACGACTTATATGTGGCAGAGCCGCGTATGGCCGGAGATGGTTACCTCGCTTTGCATGCATAACTCAATCGAGCGCGGCCGCGACTGCACCGATGCCGGCGCGGTTGACTACAACCTGACCTCGGTCAACGTCCTGGGAGTGCCGAATGTTGCGGATTCGCTGTATGCGATCAAGCGGCTGGTCTTCGAGGAGCGCCGCTACACGCTGGCTGAGCTGGAGCAGGCGGTCAAGTCGGATTGGGCCGGAAAAGAACCGATGCGCCGCGAGTTCTTGAACGCCGAGAAGTTCGGCAACGACCTGGCCGGCCCGGATGCGATGCTTGTGCGCGTAGCCGGAATGGTGCGCCAACACCTGGAGTCGCTGCGCCAGAATAAAGGCGGACACTTTCGCGCATCGCTTTTTCAATTCATGGGCCACACCTATGCGGGCCCCATGCTGGGCGCTACTCCCGATGGGCGCCATGCCGCTGAACCGCTGGCGCACGGCATGAATCCAATGCACGGGCGCAACACAAAGGGACTGACCGCGACCGCCAATTCTTTCTGTAAAGTGGATTTCCGCAAGTTCCAGGGTGGATCGTTTCAGATTGAGTTGGAGCCCTCTTATTTTCCCGAGGGAATCCGGCGCGCCGATTCCGTGGAGATGTTTGCCCGCACGTTTTTCAAGCTCGGCGGAGTTCAGATCAACCTGAACATCATTGCGATGGAAAAGCTGAAGCGCGCCATGGAACAGCCCGAACTGCCCGAGCATCAGGCCATCGTGGTAAAGGTGACGGGCTATTCGTCGCACTTCTTGATCCTGGATCGAAAGCTGCAGGAAGAGTTCATTCAACGCGTCAATTATCCAGCTCTGTGAATCGGCCACGAGATGCGCGCATCCGGCTCTCAGTGTTACGCAAACGTCTTCGACATTCAGCGCAACTCGACGCATGACGGGCCGGGCATTCGCACCACCGTGTTTCTCGGCGGGTGCCCTTTGCGGTGCCGCTGGTGCCACAATCCAGAGAGCCAGCAGAGCGGTCCTGGAGTCTGGTGGTTTGGCCAGAACTGCATTCGCTGTTTGAGCTGTGTCAAAGCCTGCGAGGAACAGGCGCTGGCGGCCACCGACGAAGGAATCGCGATTGACCGTTCTCGCTGCATCGGTTGCCAGGCTTGCGCTCAAGCTTGTCCGGCACGCGCTATGCGACCCCTGAATGAGCGGCGCGAGCTTTCAGAGTTACTCGCCGAAGTTGAGTTGGATCGGGTTTGGTACGAGGCCAGCGGAGGCGGTGTAACTTTGTCCGGAGGAGAACCTTGCAGCCAGCCGGAATTTGCACTCGAGTTCCTCGCCGGTTGCCGGCAAATGGGGCTGCACACCGCTCTCGATACCTGTGGCGAGGTGACGCCGGAGGTCTTTGCCCGGATTCTGGATCATGTGAATCTAGTTATGTACGATCTCAAGCACTCCGACGAATCAGCGCATCGTGAATTGACCGGCGCCGGGCTCGCCACGATTCACGCCAATCTGCGGGAAGCAGCCCGACGGGCGGTGAGGGGAGACCTTAAACTCTGGGTGCGTACGCCCTTGGCGCCAGGCGCAACCGCTGAGCCTTCTGTCTTGGACGCAATCGGCAGATTTCTTCGCGCGGAATTAAACGGAGCTGTCGAGCGCTGGGAACTTTGCGCTTTCAATCCATCGTGCAGCAGCAAGTACCGCCGGCTGGGCATGGCCTGGGATTATTCCGAGTTTGGCTTGCAAACCGAAGCGGAGACTGCGGCATTGCTGGCTGTCGCAAGGACTGCAATAGGACGAAGCGATCTTGTCCACCTGCAAGGTATCCGCCGTAGTTCATCGATCCCAAACTGACGCCGAAGAGCTTTATTGGCTGGGTGCCGATGTTGCTCCTGTTTTGAGTTACACTCCGGAATGGGTTTCTCGCCGACTAAACCAACATAAATCATTTATATCCGAAGGGAAAATTGAACCCCAAGCGCCTCGCTGGACGCTGCGGATTTTGAGCCGGCAGCGTCTGTCCTATACCGTCAATTACCCGGCTATACGGCGATATTCGGCGGCAAATTGAGGGTGACGAGGCGGCCTATAGGGCAAGCAGGCCACGCTACTGCAGCTTGCCAATCAGATAGGACTGGCCCAGATTCTTCGGCTTGCTCTCTATCGATGACCACCCGCTAACCGATCAACGACCTTCGTGGAACACCAGTCTTCTGACGCTCAGCGTTGGGCAACTCGAATAAGACGGAATGCCTGCGCGAGCTGCTTCCATCTTGAGAACGCCGGCAAAAATCAGTATTCTGCTCGCCGATCAAATGAATCCATCGAGATCCGGAGACGGTGTAACCAGTATGTCACCAGCGTGCAACTTTGTCCTCAGCGGTAAGTAACACGCTGTCACCCTTTTTATAAACTTATGTTGTGGATTCTCGTTTATGCTTCCTTCTTTCAGCTTTGGCTTGTCCAGAACTACCGAAGAGACGGAGTATGACGCGGCCGACACAGATGGGCAGATAGCGGGTCAGGTCGTGCATCACGCGGGCAGAACTTTCCGCAGGTACCCCGGAGCGAAAACGGGACCTGTTCCAAATGATGGAAGGCAAGCGATATGAATGTCACGGAGTCAACCACTAAAGCGATTGTGGATCGGCCTCCCTCGGGAACACGTACTCGGAATGCCGGCATCGCAGTCATCGCGGTCTTTCTCGCATTGGTTGCAGGAGTGCTCCATCATGTCTCCGGCGGCACATTTATCGGCTTTCATTGGTGGCAGTTATTCGCAGTTGCCGGGATCCTGGGCCTTTCCGGCCTGGTCAGCGGACTCTCAGGATTCGCATTCTCCGCGATCGGCTCTGCCTGTCTCCTCTTGATGCCGCCCACACTCGCCGTGCCGCTGCTAATGGCGCTGTCGGCCGCCAACCAGTGCATGTCCATAGGCCAGTTGCGCGCGGACATGCCGAGTAGATGGAAAGAAATCTGGCCAGGCGGCTATGGACCCTATGTGCTGGGAGGAGTTCTCGGCGTGCCTATCGGGATCTGGCTTTTGAACCACCTGCCGGCGGCCAGGCTCATGCTGGTATTCGGCGTAATCCTCACCGTTTATTCCGTGTATTCACTCTTGAAACCTCCGGACTTGAAGATGAAAGGCTCGGGCGGCGCGAACATTGGCATGACCGTGGGTTTTATCGGTGGCACGTTAGGGGGCTTTACAGCGTTTCCGGGCGCACCGGTCGTGATTTGGACGGGATTGCAAAACATTCCTAAACGAATAACCAGGTCGATCGTGCAGCCGTATATTCTCGTCTTGCAGTTAGTGTCGCTGGCGACGGACGTTTACACACATCCTTCGGCATTTGGAATGCGCTTCTGGATTCTATTGGCCATTTTGATACCAATTGTTCTCCCCGGCACGATGACCGGCGTCTTTCTATACCGGCGCATGTCCGATGTGAATTTCAAACGGATTTCATACATCCTGCTGGGATTATCCGGGGCCGGGCTGCTGATCAAAGCGATTCTGAAATGAAGACGGGATGATTTCAGCAGGCAAGTGCAATTTGGGCCGATGGACGATGAGGATAAAGACGCCATATCGCCAGACTCGGTGAATGTCGACTGCCGGCTCCGGCGCGGGATTCTTATCTGAGCGAGCAAAACCGAGGGATGTCTCCCCTGGAAAGCGGCCCTTCACTATCGCCTGAGCCTTGCTGCTCTATTGCTTTGCCGGCAAGTAGATCAGCTCGATGCCTTTTCCATTCCGAGGGTCAAGGTTGCGTGAATACTGTCGGGTCGCATCACTGTCCCAGTGCTCGAAGACACCAAAACTGGTCACAGGCTTGCCGTTTTGCACGTACATTGTCCCGGATGGCGGGTGGTCTGCCTGCGCCTCTTCCTGCAGGTAGTCATCGGCATTCTCGCGAATCATGATGCGTGGATGGTGATTTTCATCGAGATTGTTCTTGGTCTGGGAGTAGAGAATATCCAAACCAACCGAATCGATTGCCACTCCATCCATTGAAGCCAGCAGGCTCGACGGCCAGTCGGGGTTTTCATAGGGCATAACCCGGTTGTTGAAGGGCGGATTCGGAAAGTGCAGTGGGTAGGACTGGTGCCTTCTTGCGCAGTAAAGCCCGTCGAGCACGTAGAGAATTGTCTTCGCCCCGAGATTTGGCGAGGCGGCAAGATCCACGATCGGGGAATAGGCATGGGGAGTGCCGTGCTGATTTGTATTGATTGCATCGTGCAATTCGGGTGTTCCCTTGATGGAGCCGAAGTGGTTTTTCCCGGTCATCGTTACGCCGGTCTGGCCTTCATCTCCACCCTCCGCGCCGGCGTAGGGGTAAGAGTGCGCCTTGAGCAGCGCCACGTTGACCAGGTAGGTTGCATCAAATATCTGCTTCGGAATCAGCTTGGCATCGTGATACTCATCCTGGTGCAGGGAGTAGCTTACGCCCTCAACCCATTGCGCCTGTTCTAGTCCGTGGTAATCGCCATAACCGGGATTCACGGGCTGCGGACTGGCGGGCGCGTCCCATTGCACAAAGCGAACATCCCGGAATTCACTCCAGATCTTGGTGAGCATCGCCGGATAGATGTCGCGGCGCGCGTCATAGACGACGATGTCCACGGGCCGCACATGTGCGTGATTCACCAGTTGGCGCACCATTGCCAACGCTACCTGCGGCGAGACATTGACGATATTGCCAGGCCCGGCGGCGCTGCTGTTGTTCAGGTTCACCTTGACGGCCACCACTTCGCCCGGTTGGTAGCCCCGATGCCGCAGCCCGCGCGCGCGCTGGTTATAGTAGGCGAATATTTTCAACCAGGCATCTTCGTCGGTTGCGGAGTTGGTGAGGCTCTTGAGCGTGACTGAGAGCAGGGCGTCCACGCGCTGCTGGTTGGTGTTTGCGTCCATCCACCATTGATCGGTCGCGGATTCAATGTGTCCGCTCCATCTTGCGGCCTGCGGATCGCGAGCCCAGACCACTCGTCCTGGATTGATCCCGCGCGCAACGCCCATCGGCGAGTTCCGCAACTTTGGCGTGTAGTCATAGCGAGTTGCTATCTCGGCCGCGGAGATGGCACGGGTATGCATGACCCAGACGGCGCAGCCAATCAACGCGATCGCGCCTATTCCCACAACCACGGCTCGATAACGGTATGCCAGTCGGCGCAGGCGAGCAACGGAAAAGAGGCCTCCGAGCGAGCCGAAACTCCAGGCAACAAATGCGCCGGCGACCGGAAATGCCGCTCGCTGGCAAGGGTAGGTGGCGCGACTCGGCTTGGGGATCACACGCAAAAGAAACCATGCCAGCGCGCAGAATCCAGTCACCGGCGCAATCAGTTTGCGCCAGCGGTGCGATGTGATCAATGTCTGAATGCTTTGTTTCATGATGGCGAATCCTCTTCCGATATCGACACAGCGACGAGCGCAGGTTCTTCCGCCCGAGCAAGCGCGTGCGCTTCGACAAACCTGGAGGGACGTCGAGTAATAGTAGGGACAGTTCGACTACCGGGTATGTGAAGCGTGTCACAATTGCGATTTATCCGGCCGCGAAGCTGAAAACGCATCTTACGGACTGCGGGCTTTTATGGGCGGCATGCCGGCTGACAATTGGTCCGTTCGCTCTGGGCAAAGCGAATTCTCACGTATCCCAACCGATGTAACCAGTCAAAAACACGTTTCATACTTGATTTTGCTTGCAAACTGAAATATTTGGGCGTATCACGATCCCGGCCCAAGACTGGCGCTTCAGACCTTGGCTAAAGCGATGGGCGCTGCACGACACTTAACTCGACACTTGGAGGCAGGAAAATGAATCAAGCTCTCACAGGCTTCGTTAAGAGGCTCATTAAGCTGAATTTGCTGATCGCAATCCTCGCGTGCGCGTCGATTGCCTATGGCCAGGCCGGTGGTGCGAGCCTGAATGGTCAAGTGACAGACACTTCCGGTGCGGCGGTTACAGGAGCACAGATCTCTGCCAGAAATGTGGATACAAATCTTGCTCAAATCGCCATCAGTGACGATCAGGGCCAGTACAAAATCAGCCCGTTGCCCCCCGGCAGTTACAGCATCACCATTAAGAAGCAGGGATTTGAAACCTACGTCCAGGCAGGCATCGTTCTGACCGTGAACCAGGCCGCCACGCTGAACACCATCACACTGAAGCCTGGAGCCGTGCAGGAGACGGTCAATGTCACGGCCAATGCGGAGCTTCTGAACACCACCTCCGCCGAGATGAGCACGATGGTGAATGAGGCTGCCGTGGTGCAACTGCCACTGAATGGCCGCGACCCCTCAACCCTGGTGTTTCTTGCGCCCGGTACGAGCAACGTGAAAAACGACGCCGGCACATATACGACAGGCCCGGTGTTCCCAACCGAAACCGGCGCTTCAGTCAATGGCGGGCGTCAGGGCAGCGTCTACTACCTGCTCGATGGCGTTTCGAACATTGACGACTACAACATGATGACGGCTCCGTTTCCGAATGCGGATGCCACCCAGGAGTTTCGCGTCATCAGCAACAACTTCAGCGCCCAGTACGGCTTCGCTCCCAGTGGAGTTGTAACCATCGCGACCAAATCCGGCTCCAACCAGTTCCACGGTGTCGCATTCGATTTCTTGCGCAACCAGGATCTGAATGCGAAGAACTGGTTTTCGCACGTTGTCGATCCGCTCCGGCGCAACCAGTTCGGCGGCGGCGTAGGCGGGCCGGTCATCAAAAACAAGTTCTTTTTCTTTGCCAATTACCAGGGAACACGCGCTTCCAGCGCAACCTCGGGCAATGTCATCTACACTCCCACCGCAGCCATGCTGGCCGGCGACTTCAGCGGCATTACGACGACCCTCAAAGCGCCTTTCGCGACTGTCAATGGAAAGGCCAATCAGGTTAGCCCTTCATTGTTCAGCACGGCGGCCGTCACCATGGCCCAAACCGCTCTACCCGCGGGCGTGGCTGCGAACGGAGCCGTTTCATACACTGCGGCGCCCACGGTGAACAACTTCAACGAGCACACAGAGAGGCTGGACTATACGCTCTCTGACAAACAGCGCCTCATGCTCAGGTCCTACCTCATCGGCTTCGTTGAACCGCAGAGCGCCACTAAAGGAAACATCCTCTCGGTGGTCAACGGCCAGAAGGATTGGGACTATAACGAAGCATTCAACCACACCTGGACGATCAATCCGAGCACGGTGAATGTCGCTTCCCTGTTCTGGACACAGATGTCGGGGCACACTCATGCTGTATCTCCGGATATTAACGGGACACCTGTTTGCCTGCACCGTTACATCAATGTCGTCGATGCGCCGTATCCGGGCGGCCAGTGCTTTATCTCCGGCTTTGGCGTGACCAGCGCCTTCACCACGGCCAGCTTCAACCCGGCGCAGGAAGTTCGCACCACTTTCGGGATCTATGACACCTTTACCAAGACCTTTGGCAAAAACACCCTGTCAGCGGGAACGAACCTGCAGCATGAACTCGCGGTGAATATCGGCGCATACCCTGGAAACGCCGGCCTCAGCTTCAACGGCAGCTACACCGGACTCGGACTGGCTGACTTCCTGCTCGGCGATCTTTACAGCTTTTCCCAGGGGGCCGGGCAAATCGTCGATGTTCGTGGCTGGGTGCTTGGTCTTTACGCTCAGGATGAGTATCGTTTGCAGCCCGGGCTCACCCTTACGCTTGGCCTGCGGTGGGATCCAAACACTCCACCTTCATCGGCGGCCGGCTGGGGCGACGGCTTCAATCCTGGACAAGTCAGCACGGTGTATCCCACCGCACCCGCCGGCATGATCTTCCCTGGGGATAAGGGCCTGAACTCGGGGCTTATGCCAACAACCTATAACTATTGGGAGCCTCGCATTGGCGTTGCGTGGCAGCCCAAACAGCTTCCGCGTACCGTATTCCACGCGGCATTCGGCGGGTTTACCTCTCCGCTAAGTTATGTCATGTATAACCACATGGCTCTTTCTGCTCCGTTCAGTCCAACTTATACCTTCAACGGAACGTCATCGACACCCATTTCATTTGCAAATCCCTGGGCCAGCTATCCGGGCACGGGCGGCACGAATCCGTTTCCGCCGTTTGTCCAAATCGGCTACCGGCCTCCAACAACCTATACGTTCCTTCTTCCGGTCTCGATTTCAGGCGACTTCAACACCAACTTCCATCTCGGTATAACGCAAAGCTGGAACGCCTCCGTTCAGCAGGATCTTGGCCACAATTTGTCGTTGCAGCTTGCTTATGTGGGCAGCGAGTCGTATCACATGGCAACCGCAATGGACCAGAATCCAGGCATCTTCGCCAACGGCGGCAAACGTACAACCTATCCGAACTTTGGAAATATTCTGACCAATTTCAGCAATGGGACAGCGAGCTACCAGGCCCTGCAGGTCAGTGTAGAGAAGCGCCTTTCCTACAACCTTCAATTTCAGTCCAATTTCACCTGGTCGAAGTCGATTGACACCTGGGCCACCGGCAACATATCCGTCGGCGGCTCCTTGCTCCCGAATCCCTTTAACCTGCGCTTCAATCGCGGAAACTCCGCGCTCAACGTCCCATTCATCTGGATAAGCAACCTCGTCTACACTACCCCGTCGTTATCCGGCAAGAACGCGTTGCTGCGGCAAGTGGTGGGTAGCTGGCAGGTGAGCGCTATTGTGACCTCGCAATCCGGCACACCGATCACCATCCTGGGTGGAAGCGGCAACAATAACTCCGGAGCTCAGCAGTCTGAAGACCGCGCCAACGTGACCGGCCAGTCCTTCAATGTGCGCCAGGGCGGAAGAGGTCAGTGGATCAACGCGTACTTCAATACCGCTGCGTTCGCCAGCAATCCGGCCGGTACGTTTGGCACCAGCGCCAAGAACCCGTTCCCGGGCCCGCCCATCAACAGCACCGACATGGGGATTGGTAAAAACTGGACCCTGGTGGAGGGCGTTCGCCTGCAGTTCCGCTGGGAGATGTTCAACGCATTCAATCACCCGGATTTTGGCACTCCGGTCAGCACGGTGGGCGCCAGCAACTTCGGCAAGATCACCAGCATTGGTTTCATACCGCCCCGCGTGGGACAGGGCGCGCTCAAGATCGAATTCTGATTAACTGTTCAATGGATAGACTAGCTGATAGAGAGGCCGAGCAACCTTCAGATTGCCCGGCCTCTCCATTTGAATTGCATTCAGAGGAGAATATGAACTCAGCGGATCAGGTTGCGAAGGGAGACAACGTCGGATTGCGGGGGGCCGACGTTGGTAGAAGAGACTTCATGAAGATGGGCATAGGCACCGGCATCGCCATGAGCCAGATTGTTCATTCTTCAGGTGCAGTGGCTCAACAATCGCCCGCACTGCCCGTGAGTGATGCCACGCAGCCACTTGCCGGGTGGTTGAACGACGGCAAGCAGACTGGCCCGGGATGGAAGTACGATGCAAACCGTGCCTTTGGCAATGGACCGATGGACGCCACAACTCGCGAAATCGTCGAGTATGTGAGTTCCTTCTCGGAATCGAAACTGACGGATTCGCTCGTCGATGCTGTTTGTTTCACCATGCTCGACTCCCTGGCTGCCCTCATTGCGGGTTTCGAGTCCGAGCCCGCCCGCATTTGCGCCCGATTGGCCCGAACCACCCGGAGCGATCTCAAGAGCACCGTTCTCGGTTACGGCATCACGACCGCGCCGGACATCGCCGCCTTTGCCAACGGATGCATGGTGCGGCACACCGATTTCAACGATATTCCCCACAATAGCGACATCGTTTCCGGCATCTTCGCCATCGGAGAGGCGGTTCACTCGACGGGTCCCGAGATGCTGGTGGCCATAGCCCTGGGATACGAACTGGCCAGTGGGATCAGAACCGGGGGCCAGGGACCAGGCGCCGGCTGGGACGGAATAGCCAACGGCCCCGCAGTGGCGATGGCGATGGGAAAGCTCCTGAAGATGAACAAGGATCAGCTCGCCAACGCCCTCTCGCTTTCAATGGTCCCCCACATACCGCTGAAAGTAACTCATGTGGGCGCTCTTTCGATGTGGAAGGGATGTCACAGCGCGGAATCGGTGCGCTGCGCTGTGTTCGACACTTTGCTGGCACGCGAGGGGATGACCGGACCTTCTCAGCCCTTCGAAGCCAGACAGGGCCTGTTCGAGCACATGGGCCGCCCCTCCCGCCCCATACGCCTTCCCATATCGGCGGATGGAAAAATGGAGATCGAGAGGGCGGGCTACAAACGCTTTCCCTCCGAGGGTTCCACGCAGTCCGTCCTCGACGAGCTGATACCGGCTGTCCGTGCGTGGACGCAGCCGGGGGAAATCGCATCCATATATATCGAACTCCCCTATGACGGCTGGCTGGAAACCGCTGATCCGCCCAAGTGGGATCCGCGTAATCGCGAGACCGCCGACCATAGCATGCCTTATGTCATCGCTCGCGCGCTGATCGACGGTGACATCTATGTCAACTCCTTTAGCGAAGAAAAGTTCATGGATCCCGTAGCCAGGCAACTTATGGATAAAATCACCGCGGGACCGAACTACGCCTATACCTACCAGGGGCAAGCGCGCATTACCGTTGTTACGAAGACGGGTGGGAAACTGGTCAAGGAGACATTGCTCCACATGAACCGACCGATGACGCGCCAGGAGATCATCGAAAAGTTCAATCGTGTCTGCGCATTCCGGTCCATCTCAAATCAGCAGCGGGATCAGGCGAGGGAACTGTGGCTCAATCTGCAAAAGGTGAGGGACTTCGCGGAGCCGATGAATGCGCTTGCCACTTTCGGACATCCCCTGCCGTTGTGACTTTGTGCCCGGCGACCAGGCGGCGGACGGATAATTTCTTATGAAGTTGACGGAGAACGCAATCATGAAGATGAAGCGAATCATTTGCAGACAAATCGCATCCGTTGCGCTGGCTGTTATAGCGGCAGTGGGAGCAATTGGTTCAAGCCCCGCGGCGGCGCAATCGAAACCGGCGCTCACGCATCAAGTACCGAAGTTTCGCGTGGACCCATCGTGGCCGAAGATTCCCAACGGCTGGACATTGGGGCAAGTGTCGAGTGTGGCCAGCGACGAACAGGATCATATATGGGTATTGCAGCGGCCGCGAACAGTGAGAGCGGGTCAGAAGCAGGCCCCGCCGGTATTGGAGTTCGATCAGGCGGGCAACTATATCCAGGGCTGGGGCGGACCCGGCGCCGGCTACGATTGGCCAGTCTCGGAACACGGCATCTTCGTGGACTACAAGGGATATGTGTGGATCGGCGGCAGTGGCAACGACGATCAGATCCTCAAGTTCACGAAGACCGGAAAATTCGTCCTGCAAATCGGTCACGGCGGCCACAAGAAGACAAATCAGGACACGCAGAACTTCTTCAAACCAACCGACGTGTACGTATATCCGAAGACCAACGAATTGTTTGTTTCGGATGGCTACGGCAACAACCGCATCATTGTCTTCGACGCCGATACGGGTGCATACAAGCGCATGTGGGGTGCGTTCGGCAACGTCCCCGTGGACGATCCCGCCCCCGGCTCAGGCCGGAGTCCCCGGACCTCGGATGCAGATCGCATTCCTGCCAAGGACCTGCCGGCCGGCGATCCCGGCCCCGCGCAATTCCACACCGTTCACAGTGTCAAGGTTTCTCGCGACGGGCTCGTTTACGTTGCCGACCGCGCCGGAAAGCGGGTGCAGGTCTTCACGATTGATGGCAAATATCTGAAACAGGTCTTCGTCGATCGCTGGTGCGAGGCTCCGGGAGGCGCAAACGCCTTTTGCGGAAACGGCGAGACCGCTGCCAGTGTGGCATTCTCGTCGGATCCGGGGCAGCGCTTCCTGTATGTCGCCAGCAGGAGTCCCGCGCGTATCTGGGTGTTTGACCGGAAAACCCTCGAACCCCTTACATCGTTTGGACGCCCCGGCGTTGCCCCTGGAGAGTTCTATGTGATCCACCATATGGCTGCCGACTCAAAAGGCAATCTCTACACCGCCGAAGTTGAAGACGGTAGACGAGTTCAGAAGTTTGTGTTCGAAGGAATCGTCTCAGAACCTTCGAAATGAAGTCCTTGTGCATTTGGCCCGCGCGAGCGGTGCGAGTGACCGCTTAAGTCAAACAACTGATTCTCAGAGGCTTATTGCCGGGAAATCATGAGAGATAAAACCCGGATTGTCCACGGCATTTGCGCAGACAAATGCGATGGGGGATTTGTTTCAATTGACAGCAGGTTAGGATGCGTGCTATCCCCGTATGCATGATTCACGTCGATGACGGGGCGTTCCTTGCGCAGGTGGACCGTATCGTACACAGCGAGGAACTGCGCAATTCAGAAATGCAGCGTCGACTGTTGAAGTTTCTGGCAGACAAATCCCTCCTGGGCGAAGCAGATAATCTTAAAGAATACGTGGTGGCAATCGACGGCCTGGGCAAGTCTCCCTCCTACGATCCCCGGCAGAACTCGGCGGTTCGCATTCAGATCGGGAGGCTCCGCCAGAGTCTCGCGGAATACTACCGGACCGAAGGAAAGCAGGACGATCTAATGATCGACCTGCCCAAAGGGCATTTCAAGCTCACCTGTGTCTCCCGTTCCGCTTCCCCTGAATCGCTGCCGCCTCCTTCTCCAGCTTCGGTTGAGCATGGCTGGGGATTGCATCTTACCTCCACTTTATGGAACCGCGTTCTGCTGATATCGGCGATCTTCGCGGTTATCCTTTTCGGCGCCTCTTCGCTGCTGGAACAGTGGCGCATGCACACGGCGGCTGCTACATCGTTTCCAGGATGGACCTCCGACTTACAGGAACTCTGGGGACCGATTGTGGACTCCAAGTTGCCCCTGGTTCTCACCATCGAAGATCCGCTCTTCGTGGAACTGCGCTCGGAACCCGGGGTCTATTATCGCGATCGGTCTCTGAACAAATGGGAGGACATTGTAGCCTCTCCAACGGTTGCAGCGCTGCAGCACTCGATGAAGAGTTCCGAATTACAACCCAGCCGCTACTACACAGCATTCGGAGAAGTGGAGGTTGCCTATCATTTGGGAATGTTGCTTGGGCCGCGCGAGCAGAATCTCTCCATTGTCAAAACCAGTCAGGTTTCATGGAAACAGCTTGCCGATAACAACATAATATTTGTCGGCAAACAGGACATCTTCTTCGACCCGCAGTTACGCGATATGCCGCTGGAGCTGCAATTAACACCAATCGAACAAGGTATCCATAACTTGCACCCCCAATCGGGGGAACCAACGTCGTTCATGGACAATTACACGACTGCGCCAAACGAGGAGGGTGTGGCCTACTCTCTGGTGACCCATTCGTCCGGCCCCCTTGGCAGCCACGACATCGTCAGCTTTACCAGCAGCCGCTCGGCGGGCTATGTGGGCGCGATCCAATGGTTCACCGACCCCACGCTTGCCGGTCAACTGGTTGCCAAGCTCAAGGGCGCGAATGGAGAGATTCCCCGTTACTACCAGGTCCTCTTCAAGGTCAAGTTCAAGGACGACGTGCCTTTGGAAACAACCTACATCCTCAGTCGGACGTTGCATTAGAAGCTGGTCAGGTGTCGTCGTTGCTCCTCAGACAAGAGACAAGTCAGCACGGTGACTTGGAAAGGGAACCTCTGCTCTGCCGCGAAGGCGTCCCGCAGGCAACGTTTGCAGTCGACGACGGAGCGTTTCCGACGTTCCATTCCGGACGTAATGATGAGCCATATCACGCGAAGGCACAGAAATCTCGAAATGTAGTCCAAATGTAGCTCAATGGGCGAGGTCAGGCCGGATCAGACTTTTAGAATCAACAAGATAGAAAAGGCTGGTAGCGCTACCGGGAATTGAACCCGGGTTTTAAGATTGAGAATCTCACGTCCTAACCCCTAGACGATAGCGCCACAAGTGCGGGGGAAGCCGTTGAAGGCCACTCTCCTAATTTAACAAATAAACTTTCTGTTGCCAAAGACAAAGGTCCCTGCCGGCGGAGGTTCGGCGGATGAGCAGAAGCCGCTTCAGATGCCCAGCTTGCGGACTTCGTCGTTGTAGTACTTGCGGTAGAGAATCTCCCACTCCTGGGAGCCTTCGAGGATGATCTTGCGCTGGTTGGCGATCTTGAGCCGGGCGGCGGTGTCGATGCGGGCCTCGTGGGTGAGCAGGGCGGTGAGCGCCTTGCGCGCCTCCTGGCGGATGGTGTTGCGATCCTCGAGGAATCCGACCTCGTCGATCTCGGCCAGGGTGTCGGCCACGGTGTGGGCCAGCTTGTTGAGCTTGTCGGGGCTGATCCTCATAGCACCGCCTTGTACTTCTTGGCCAGCTCGGTCTTCACCTTCTTGAACATCTCGGCATATTGCGCGCCGGATTTGCGCATCTCCTCGGAGTAGGCGTCGAGAATCACGCGCACCTCCTCGTTGATGCGGTCTTCAAGGGAAAGTTCCTCGACCAGGCCCTCGTTGACGCGCGCCTCGGTCACCTTCAAGTCGCTGGTGGTGATCATCTTGGCGTCGATGAGGTGCTTGACCGTACGGCGGGCCAGATACCCGATGTAATCGCGGGAAAAAATCATGGGCTAAGGCTCAGGATAGCGCATCGGACCGCAGGCTGTACACCGGGCGTCGCGATGCGACAGAGGGTCAGTTTGAATCCGCAGGCTGGAGTCGGAACTTGAGTTCCGCCCAATTATTTACTGTGAAAGCGGAAGAAAAAGCGGGACTTAGCTGATCGTGTTGAGTTATATTGGCGTATCCCCCGCTGCCGGAAGATAACTTCCGGCGAAAAAACCCGGAAACAAGACTGGGCAACCAAACTCAACGACAAGGAGATCAACGTGGCTAGCCTCTGTTCGAAATGTGGAGCTGAAATCTCCCCCGACGCTCAAACCTGCAGCTCATGCGGCGCACCCGTGGCCGCAGCCGCCGCGGTTGCGGCGCCTGCCCAACCAGCCGCCGCTGCGCCGGCCAAGCAAGGAAGCAGCGCGGTCAAAATCGTTCTCATCATCGTGGCCGTGTTCGTAGGTCTGGGAATTCTTGTGGCGGGAGCCGTCGGGTACATGGCCTGGCGTGTTGCGCACGCCTTCCATGTCTCAGGCTCAGGCTCTAATGTGACCATGAGTACCCCCAGCGGCACGTTCACCGCAAACGCGACTCAAACATTCAGCGCATCCGACCTTGGCGCGGACATCTACCCCGGCGCCCAATCCGGCAAGGGCGGCGGACGGCTGAGCCTGGCGGGTAGTTCGGTGGTGACTGCGACTTTCGTCACTTCAGACTCGAAGGACCAGGTGGTCGCCTTTTACAAGAGCAAGCTTGGCAGCGATGCCAACATCTTCGATTACCCCGCCGCCGCAACCATCAGCGTCAACAAGAGCAAGAAGGAGAGCGTCCTGATTACTATCGAGCCCAATTCATCGCAGTACAACGGCAAGACGCTAATCTCGATCGTGCATACGACTTCCGCCAACGCTCAGTAAAGCCGTCGCCGCAGAGGGCGCGGGAGTCCGCGGATCGGAAGTTTACGCGAAGCACCGCGCCTCCGGCTGACGGAGCTGTGGGTCAGAGGGCTCTCTGCGAAACGGCATAGTAGGGCTGGTTGGAGAGGGTGGAATTGAAGGCGGGATAGAGCCAGGCCGCGCCGTTTGGGGCCGGGCCGGCTTTGGCACGCAGCTCAAAGTAATACTGCAACGGGTAGGCGGATTGCGTGTAATCGGCGGGAATGGCGGCGGTGAAGCCGCCGTTGCCGGGTTGCATTTCCATCCGCAGCCAGCGTTCGGCCTGATCCACGTGACGGTAGTGGAGATGGACCGAAGCCGGCGCGGCCGGGCCGGGAACCTGCAGGGCGAGCGCAAACGGCTCCCCGGGATGAAAGGCCGCGGGCGGCGTATGCACGCATTGGAGCGAGGGCCGGCTGGGCCTTGCGGTGGCAGCGCGAATGGCCTGCGCCGCGCTTTGCCTGGACGCGGCATCCTGGTTGGACGCGACTGAAGCCGGCCCCGCTTTCAGCCTGGCAGCGAGAGCATCAATGTCGTTGTCGATGGCGGGGAGCCGGTCGCTCCAGTGGCCGCGGCGCATAGCGACGCTGCCGTAGGCAATATCGGCGCGGTAGACCCTGGCAGCGCGAGCTGCCAGGTCAGCCCATTGCTGGCGGGCACGCTTATAGTGCTCAAGCGCAAGGGCGCCGGTGTTCGCATTGGCAGTCGCAAGGAAGATCTGAAACAATACACCGCTCCGCAATCTGGCCGCAAAGAACCGTCCCAGACCCACCTGGATAAGTACGTCGGCTTCAATGCGGCGGAAGGCAGGCGAAGCGGGCGCGGTTGTCTTGAGGCGCGCTTCGGCGAGCGCGCGGCCCGATGCGGCTGCGAAGTCTTCAATCCATTGGGCCGCTTCGATGGGAGAGTACTTGGGGTTGGAGTTGCCGGAGAGCATGTCACCGACGTGTTCGGCGATGGTGGAAAAAATCTGCGGGTCGAGTGGACTTACAGTCGCGAAGCATTTGGGCTCGGGCGTGTCGCTGTAGGGCGAGGGCTGGATGCCGGCGACGGCGGGCATGTTGGTATAGATCTCCGGCCAGAATGCATGATTCGATGCCGAGGGGAGATGCGCCGAGGTGAGCAGGGGAAGAATGCGGCCGGCATTTGCGAGAGCGGTTTCGACCGGGATGGCCGCGGGCCCGAAACTGCTACGCAGCGATCGGCGCCAGCACTCAGGAGGGGCGTCGGGGTCGTAAAGCCGCCGGCCCCAGACGCGATAGTAATGCTCGAATTTCTCCCAATCGGCTTGGGGAGTGAGGGTAGGGTCGGCATAGGCGCAGCGGCCGCCGGGCTGGCCGGAACCTTCGCGGCCTTTGAAGGTAAGCGGCTCCATGAGGTCAAGGCCGGCCGCGCCGCAAAAATGCGCGGTTCGCGAGTAGGCCGCCGCCATCTCCGGGTCGGCGGAGAGCAGGTGGCGCTGGGTTCCGGGCCAGAGACGAAAGAGCAGCTTGTAGCGGCTCCCCAGGCGAAGGAAGTCGGCATATCCATAGCGCGTGAACTGGCGCGCGCCGGAGCTGAGGCTGAACGGACCCGAGGCGGTGTGGCCGGGCTGCGGAATTTCAAGAGCGCGAATGTCGGCCTGCTGATAGCCGAGGCTCTGGTGCTCAGCGGAATACTTGGCTCCCAGCTTGACAGGCATGCCGGTGTCCGCGGCCATGTCGATCATGATCTGGTCAACTCCCTTGGCGTGCATGTCGATTTCGATGGTGCGGCCGCAGCCGGAGATGGCTTCAAACAGGGTCTTCCAGAAGGGGTAACTTCCCTCGGGGATTCCGCTCTCGCCGTGAACGCGCATGGTGAGGCCCTGAATCTGAGGGCACTCTTTCAGAATGATCGTGAGGGCGTCGCGGCAATAGGCCGCATGGGTCTCCGGCGTCAGGCCTTCGATGCGGTGATAGGCATTTGGGCTGTCGGTCCATTGGTAGGCATGGGTCCAGATGCCCAACTGGAAATGGAGGCCGCGGGCGGCGGTCTGGGCGGCGATAAAGCGCAGCAGTTCGAAGTTGGTTGCGCGCTCTTCTGCTGTGAGGATGACCGGCGCGGGGAGCGCTTTACCGTCCGGCGCGGCGAGCTGAACCACGCGCACGGCGCTGTATGAGGGAACGTCGACCAGATAAGGATAAGGAAAGTGGAAATAGTCGCTCGTAACGCCCTTGGGGAAGTCGTATTCGAGACCGAATGCGAGGCAAAAGCGGTTGAACCGGCTGGCGGCGAGCAAATCCAGATAACCGCGCCAGAAATCCTTGTCGTAGTACCACGTCTTGTCTTCAGCCTCGCTGCAGAAGTAGCGTCCCACGCTGCGCACTTCGTTGGCAGGCTTTTCTTCGAGCGGCCGGGGCAGATGCAATGCGGCGGCGGGATCGGGATTGAAACGGACCCGTTCCGCCAGTTCGAGCAGCGCGTAGACGAAGCCTCTCTGGTCGCTTCCGGAGACGAGAATGGCGGGCTTGCCTGCCCATTGCCCGGGCGTGAGACGAAGACTCTCAGGAGTGCTGAGCTCGGCGGCCGCTTGCGGAAAGCTCTTGGTCAGGGATGAGCCGGGACCGGCCACGAGCACGTGAAAGGCCGCTCCGCCAGCTTGCTCCGGAGATTGGACGATCTCGCACTTCGCGCCCTTTGCCGCCAGCGCTTTTTGAAGTTGTTCCGCGGCCCATCGCACGGGTTGGGAAGAGGCTATGGGATCCTGGGCATCGATGACGATGGAGAAGCCGCGGCCTGATTGGGCCAGTGCGCCGCGCGAGAGACTGACGGCCGAAACGGCGCCGGCCAGTTTGAGGAAGTCTCTGCGTTCGATTGCTGAAAGTGGATCGGGTTTCATGGGGCTTGGTTCCTTTATACCGGACACTCTAGCTGCGATGCGGGCAGGTCTTTGTGTTCAGGCATTCCTCGGCCAGGCGCAGCCGTTCCACTGGCCGTCCGCCGACCAGGTGCTCTTCAACGATGGCGGCGGCGTCCTCGGGACGCACGTTCCCGTACCAGACAGCCTCAGGGTAGACCACCACCGTGGGACCGTGTTCGCACTGGTCCAGGCAGCCGGACTTGTTGATGCGCACGCGGCCACCAAGGCCGGCGTCCTTCGACAGTTGCTGGAGGCGCGCGTGCAGATCGCTCTTTCCATCGGTGGTGCAGGAGGGACGCGGCGCATCGGCGGGGCGGACATTGTGGCAGACAAAGACGTGACGTTCGAAGGCGGGCAAGCGGCGGTCCTCCTGATCAACGAGGCGATGGCTGGGGTCTGTGGGTTCCCACCCTTTCGGCCATTTTGTCAAAAAGCAGATTCTTCTACTCCACTGCGTTTCGCTCAGAATGACAGAGAGGATGGGGCGCCCGGCATTTGTGCTGACTTCAGATTAAAGCCCCGGCCCCGAACCTTCCCACTCCCGGCGCCGGAGTTTCCACAAGCGATGCCTGCCCCCCCGGCTGAATCTGAGAGAATAAGGGCTTGACTATGAGTTCCGAAAACCTCCTCTCTCTCAAGGACGACATGGTGGCCTTTATCGAGGGCCACGGTCTGCATCGCCTGCCCGGATACGTCACCGAGGACATTCCCTCGATTGTGTGGGAAGGCCAAGGCAACCCCGACGCCTGGAAAGATTTTGTGGAGATGGCCAAGCACGTTGGCGCTCCCTTTGTTACCTTCAGCGAGATGACGCTGGAGCGCGAGGAGCTGGACGCGCTGATCGAGGAAGCCGGGGAAATGAACTTCCCCGACGAGGAAGCCACCGAACTGGTGGAGGCCAAGTGGCTGCGCAAGTATGCCGGGATGCTGGGCTACATCCAACTCGGTTTTGTATATCAGGGGCTGGTGTTTCTGCACGAGACCACGACCGAGTGGTATGAGCGCTTCCAGACGCTGCTTGAAGACATCGAGAGCTTCCAGGACATTGTGATCGACGACGCGCATCAGCACGACGACGAGGACGAGTAAGCCGCTGTGATCCCTGCAGGGGCGAGTAAAGCCGTTGCCGCCGGGGCTAGCGGAGCCAGCCCTGGCCCCATGCCGGAGCAACGCAAAGTTTCACCGCGCAGTCTTCCGCGCCAGCGCTGGACGCTGGATGAAACGGATCACGCCGCAGCCGCGGCGCTGGCGAAAGAAGCTCGCCTGCCCCAGGTGCTCGCAGAGCTTCTTGTAGCGCGCGGCATCGCCCATGCCGGCGAAGCTTATGCTTTCCTGAACCCCGAAATGGCTCACTTGCACGATCCATTCCTGATGAAAGGAATGATGGTGGCCGTGGAAAGGCTGGAGCGGGCGATTGCAGCCCGGGAGCCGGTGCTGCTCTACGGCGATTACGACGTGGACGGCACCACCGCGGTGGTGCTGCTGAAGACGGCCATCGAGATGCTGGGCGGCGAGGCCCGGTTTCATGTTCCCCACCGGCTGCTGGAGGGCTACGGATTGCAATCGAGCGTGCTGGAAGCGGCGTACGCCGATGGCGTGCGGCTGGTGATTACGGTGGATACCGGCATGAGGGCCTTTGCCGAGGCTGAAACCGCGCGGAAGCTGGGCCTGGACCTGATCATTACCGACCACCATTTGACCCAGGCCGACGATGCCGTGCCGGTGGCGCTGGCAATTCTGAATCCCAATCAAAGAGGCTGCTGCTACCCGGAAAAGTCGTTGTGCGGCGCGGCCATCGCGCTCAAGCTTGCCCAGGCCGTTCTGGAACGGCGCGACCCGGCGCGCACGCGCGAGAAGACGCTGCCCAGCTTCCTGAAGATGGCGGCGATCGCGACCATTGCGGATGCGGTTCCGCTGCAAGGCGAGAATCGAGTGATCGCGGCGCTGGGCCTGCGCGAGCTGCGCCGACCGGCGGGCGCGGGACTGCGCGCGCTGTTTGCCGCGGCCGCCCTCGATCCTGCCGCCAAACAGCTAACCGGCTTCGATGTGGCTTTCCGGCTGGCGCCAAGAATCAATGCCGCCGGACGCATGGACGTTGCGTCGGAGGTGATCGAGCTGTTTTCGACCAAAGACCCGCGCCGCGCGGCCGAACTGGCCGCCAAGCTGGAGCGGCTGAACCGCGAACGGCGCGACGCGGAGGCTGCCACTCTGAGCGTGATTGAGAAGCGCCTGGCGAGCGACGATGAGCTGGCCGCGGACCGCCTGCTGGTGATTGACGGCCAGGGCTGGCACCGCGGCGTCATCGGCATCCTGGCTTCGCGCGTGGTGGAGCGCACTTGCAAGCCGGCAATCGTGTGCAGCGTGGAAGACGGCGTGGCCTACGGCTCCGGCCGCTCCGTGGACGGCTTCCAACTGCTCAACGCGATGGAGAGCTGCGCCGATCTTTTCACGCGCTTCGGCGGCCACGCTTTTGCAATCGGTTTTGCAATGCCCGCCGCCGAGTTGCCGAAGCTGAAGCGACGGCTTCGCCTCTACGCCGGGGAGCACCTGGCGGCAAGAGAGCCGGAGCGGCGGCTGCGAATTCACGCCGAGTTGCCGCTGGACCGCATCACGCCGGTGCTGGCGGGCTGGCTGCGCAAGCTGGAACCGCTGGGGCACGGGAATCCCGAGCCGATGTTTGTGGCGCGCAGGGCGCGCCTGGCAGCCGCGCCGCGCATCATGAAGGAGCGGCACATCCGGCTGGAGCTGGTGCAGGAGAGAGCCAGTTCTCCGGTATTGGCCGGCTCGGGTAGCGCCATTCGAGCTGTGGGATGGGATCTGGCAGGGCGCGTGGCTGAACTGGCGCTGGAAGCGGGTAGCCTGATCGATCTTGCCTATCGGATCCGCGAAAACGATCACCCGGAATATGGGGGCCTGGAAGTGGAGATCGCCGGCATGGAACCATCAGGCGCCTGACGGAAGCAGGCCCACGGCAAACCGTGGGCCTGGCTGGCTGGAAGTTGAAGTCCGGGTTCAGTGGTTCTTTTCATCCTTGGGATTGGGTTTGGGAGGAGTTTTGTGCTGGTCCTGAGCGTGGGGCGGAGGAGGAGGATTGTGCTGGGGTGGAGGGGTTGGATTCGCCGGGGCATTTCCCGTATTTGAATGCGAAGAGTTGTATGTTTTTGTCTCTTCGTTGCCCCGATTCGGGTTTGGAGTGTTGTTGGAGTTCGTCTCTGGGTTGCCCCGATTCGGATTTGGAGTGCTGTAGTTGACGTCGCCGTGGTTCCGCTCGCCACCGCCCTGGTTCGGCTCCATCCGCTTGGGCGCATTCCAGTCGTCGTGCGCCGATATTCCTCCGCGGCCCGCAGGCGGCCCTTGCGGCGTCCCCATTCCCATAGGTCTGGACACCGCGGGATTGCTCGGGCGTCCACCATTGTTTTTCACAAACGAATTCCGGTCGGACATGGCCGAAGACTCGTGGGAGTGCTGGAATGAAGTCGCCTCCTGATGCTGATCGCGCTCGGCAAACCGCTCCTCGGGGCTGGGATCGTGGCGAATGCCGCCGGGACCGCCGCTGAAGGCGACGTGCCGGTCGTTGACAATGGTGTTTCGCACCACGATGTTCTGGTCGACGTAGGTGGTGTGAACGAATCTTTCGTCCACGCGCACGACCGCGGTGTTATAGACAAAATCGTGTCCGCGCCACATGCCACCGGCGAAGCCGATGCCCATGTAGCCGAAGCCGTAGTTGACGCCGCCGTAATATCCGACGTGAGGGCCCCAGTAGCCGGGGTGGAAGATATACAGCCCGCCTTCCCAGCCCCAGTAAGGGGGCGTCCACAGCGCGCCTTCATAAGGAGCGGGTACCCAGGTGCCGGGCACCCAGTAGTAGCCATCCTCGCTGTAGGCCCAGTAGCCGGGGGTCCACATCAGACCGGGCTCAGGGCAGGGCGGCTGCTCATAGACCGGCAGAACCGGCGGAGCAAAACCTACACTGATGAAGACTCCCGCGAAAGATGAGGCGGGGACGAGTGAGACGAGCAGCGCCAGGAACATGAGGCGCACAGGACGTAAGATTCTCATGGGAAAAGCCTCCAGAGCTTTCGTGCCAGGCCAGCCAAGGGGATCGATCTATCCCGGGCAGGGGAGACCTGGCGAGGTTACCAAGGATTGGGGAAAGCTATAGCCGAGACCCATATACAGTCAAGTGGAAATTGTCGCGGAGACGAAAGGGCTCCAGATCGCCTCCGGTTTGAGTGCTCCGGTGGAAACTCGTTTGTCCGCGGGAGGTTGTGCCGTCGGCTTTTCAGAGCGGCCGGCATTGCTGCTGGCCGCTCGTTTCTATGATCTTCGCGCTGGATTTCGGTTCCGCGTTAGCGTGGTGTCCCAGAAGTTCCTCAAATATCCTGGAGCTGAGTCTCGTGTCATAGGCATCTCAAAAACGCAGATCCTTCGACTCCCTTCGCTACGCTGCGGTCGCTCAGGATGACAGCGTTTATGAGACGAACTTCAGAGACAAGGCACTAGCGGCCTTTGGGCTTTGCGGTGTTGCCGTTGTGCTTCTCGTTGTAGATCTGCTTGCTATTCCTGTTCTCTTCGCGGTTTGCCTGCTGCTTCTGCTGTGGGGTCAGCGCGCCGCCGTTGGCGGTGCGTTCGTTGTGGACCTGCTGGGCCACCGCGGCCTGGTTCCGATTGGTGCGCGCTGCTTCGCCTGAAGTCATCTGGCCGCTGCGCAGGCCGTTGGCCGTACGCTGCTGCTGATTGGCCTCGCGGTTGTCCACCTCGTTCGGCGTTACGGTGTTGCCGTTGTGCTTCTCGTTGTAAATCTGGCGGCTGGCGGCATTCTGCTCACCGTTGATCTGTTGACGCTCCTGGCCGGTGAGCTTGCCGCCGTTGGCGACGCGATCGTTATGCACCTGCTGGTCAATGTTGGATTGAGTGCGCTCGGCGCGCGCGGCCTCGCCAGAGGTCATCTGCCCGCTGCGCAGGCCGTTGGCGATGCGCTGATCCTGGTTGGCCTCGCGGTTGTTGGGATTGTAGTGGCTTCCGGCTTCGCGGTCAGCCGCCGAGATAGGCTGTGAGGCCGCGTGCTGCACCGCAGTCTGGTGATAGGCGCCTATGCTTCCGGAGGCCATGGTTCCGGGCCGGCCGTGGTTCACGGAGGCAAGCTGGGAGCGATCCTGCGAGGCGAAGTTCTCATGCTGCAGCTGGTTCGCAGTGGGCTGGAAATGGTTTTCGTTGGCCGCCTGCATCTCCATCGGCGAGGGCCGAGCCGAGATGCCGCCGCCGCCGTTGAAGCTGACGTGGTTCGCGTTGACGATGGTGTTGCGCTCAATGACGGTGCGATCCTCGTAGACGTTGGTTACGTGGACGCCGCCGAAGTTGGCCACGGCGCTGTTGTAGGCGAAGACCCCGCCCCGCCACTCACCGCCAAAGAAGCCGATACCGCCATAGCCGAATCCGTAGTTGACCCCGCCGTAGAAGCCGACGTGCGGGCCCCAATAGCCGGGGTGCCATCCGTAAAAGCCGCCCGCAAATCCCCAGTAGCCGGGAGTCCACAGCAGGCCCATTCTGGGTGGCATAACCCAGACTCCGGGAACCCAGTAGTAGCCGGCGTCCCCGTAGGCCCAGTAGCCGGGGGTCCAGATATAGCCTGGAGCGGGCAGCGGGGGCTGCACGTAGACCGGCAATACCGGGGGAGCAATGGCGACGGAGATAAAGACGCCGGCGTGGGCCTGCGCAACCGGCAGGGCGAGCATGGGCGCCACGATGGCGACGGCGAGAAACAGACTGCGGAATCTTGAGAGAAGAGACATTGTGATTTCTCCATCTACCGGGATGGGGGAGGGTCGGAGGGTTCCCCAGCTACCCGGATTGGTTGGGTCTGCTCACTGAAACCCAGGTTTCAGAAGCATGTTGCTCAAAAAAGTTTGCCTGAAGGGGAAGAATAAATGCAATCGAATAAACGCAATCGAACTTGACCCGGAAGTTGTACGCGTGATTGCCTGATCCCCCAGAGCCGCAGCGGATGCCGTTGGCGCCGACAGCGATGAGGATATTTATGCCGGCACAAAACGAACGAAGGCCCGCGGGTGACCGTGGGCCTTGGTTGGTTCACTGCGCGCAATGCGCGGCGAGGCTATGTTTGTTGGGACCGCTCCGGAGCTGCTGGAACCATTCCGGGCAACAGGAACTGCCCGGAACGGGGATCTCCGCCCCTCGAATCCCCGGCTCAGGGGCGAACGCTGAGGCCGACGCCGATGATATGGCGGGCCGACAGGTTCACGTTCAGAGGAGCATACGGCTGGGCGGGAATGCCGGTTGGGACGAGGGTGGTGCCGATATTCCCTGCCACCTGTCCGACGCCGATATCGAGGGCGAAGTGCGGATGCTCCTTCTGGGTGACGCGAATTGCGTAATCCAGAGTTGTGGGCAGGTGCGCCCTGCCCTGCAACAGATAAACGCTGGTGGCAGAGAGGGGACCCAGGTTCTTGGAGGTTGGCGGTTCCTGTGAGAATCCGGCCGAGGGCACAATGGCCGTCTTGAAAAGAAACGGGAGCGGAATTCCAACACCGCCGAACACCCGGCCGCCAAACCGCGTCGCCTGGCCGCCGAGGCCGTAGATTGAAGCATTGGTGGCCTTCCAGCCAAAGTTGAGCAGGAAGGGCAGCGGCGGATGCAGCCAGGTCTTGGTAGCCACTACATAGATGTCGCCGTTGGTGTAGGTCTTGCCGTCAAGAGCGCCGGTGACAAAGTGATCACCGGTGCGCAGCACACCCCCGGCTGCCAAGCCTGGAGTCCAGGGACCGAACTGCCCATCCTTGATTGCTACCGCCTTGCCGTTGAAGATGTTCATCCCGTTGTAGTTCCACAGGCTGCTGAAAAGGGGGCTATCACCGGTCCAGTGCACGCTGCGGGTGTAGCCCACCTCGGCCCGGTTGGCGAAGCCTTCCTCAACGCTGAAGGTTTGAATATCGCCGATCACGCTGTTGGCGTTCACAAAGTGGTAGCCCACCGCGGGGTGAGAAAAGAACTGGCCCTTTTCGCCGTACACCACGTATGCGGTGGGGGTGATGAACCCGCCGGTTTGCCCTTCCAGGGTCAGGTTTTGGGCGTTGAGCCGGCTGCAGGGCAGCAGGGCAATCGCGACAAAGGCGAATGAAGATAGCAAGAAGACGCGTGGTTTCACGTTGGACTCCAGTGGAGCGCAGTTGCCTGCCTCCGGTAGCATTTGGAAATTAACCCCTTTTAACACAACTGAAGCATCATCGTCTCCATCATTTGTCACAGTGGTAGACTGGAGCCCAATGCCGCGCGGTCTGTTTATCACACTCGAAGGCTTGGACGGTTCGGGCAAGACCACCCAAATCAAGCGTTTGGCGGTTTGGCTTGAAAGGCGGGGCCTGCAGCCGGTGATCGCCCGCCAGCCCGGCGGAACTACGACCGGCGACCGGATACGCGAGCTTCTGCTCGATTCGCGGTCCACGGGCCTGGCCCCCATGACGGAGATGGCGCTCATGTTTGCCGATCGCGCCCAGGCCATCGCCGAAGTGATCGAGCCGGCCCTGGAGGCGGGAAAGGTGGTGGTCTGCGACCGCTTTACCGACTCCACCGAGGCCTACCAGGGCGGGGGACGGGAGCTGGGATCCGCAGCCGTGCTGGAGTTGCACCGCCTGGTCTGCGGCAATCTGCAGCCGGATATCACCCTGCTGCTGCTGCCCTCGTTTGACGCCTCGCTGGCCCGCGCCCGCCGCCGCAACAACCGCGTGGAAGTACAAACTGGAGTTGACGAAAACCGCTTTGAGCAGGAGCAGGACGCCTTCCACTACCGGGTGTGGGAGAAATACCACGAGATCGCCGCTCGCGAACCGGAGCGCGTGGTGCTCATCGAAGGCGACCTGAGCATCGATGAGATCCACGAACAGATTGTGGAATCGGTCGCCGAGCGGCTGCTGCTGGTGGGGCGGCGCGCCTGAAACCTGTGTGGATGGCTGCCCGCGGAAAGAGGAACGGCCGCGAATGACGCAATCCGATTTGATGGAAATCAATCCATGGGACCGGCACCGCGTCACGCTGGAAAGCGGCTTTGTGGCAGCGCTGCTCGCAGGAGCGTTCCTGGTGCGTCTTTGGGGATTGTCGAAGATGCACTTCTGGGACGAGAATGTCTACCTTCTGAATGCCGGCTACATTGCTTTCGGCAAGGCCAACTATATTGAGATCGATAGTCGGCCACCGCTGCTGCCGATCCTCTTTGCAGGCGCTTTTCGACTCTGGCACAGCGACTATGCCGCCTGGATTGTTACTGCATTGCTGAATGCGCTGGGCCCGGTTTTTCTTTACCTGGCGGGACGCAAGCTTACAGGGAGGATTGCGGCCGCGATCGCGGCGCTTCTGCTTGCTTTCTCTCCGTTCTTCGCGGGGATCTTCCCAGACGGATCGGGCGGATTCGTGGTTGACTTTTCCGGTCACAGCTTGCTGGCAGACTGTCCCGCTCTTTCGGTGATTCTGCTTTCGTTCTGGCTGCTGCTCCGCGCCCTGGAGAGGCAGACCAATTTGCGATTTGCAGCCGCCGGGCTGGGCCTGGCGCTGGCGGTGCTGATGCGCTTCGGTTCACTGTCGAGCGCGGGCATGCTCTCGCTGCTGGTTTTTGCCGCGGATCGACGCATGAGGGCTGCGCTGGCCTGCGCCGCAGGGTTCGCGGCGGGCATGGGGCCGTACTTATGCTGGTCGCGTCTACGCTACGGAGGATTCCTGGCGACGTTCCGCTCGGGGTGGAATGAGTTCGGCGGCCCCACCGAGTCATTCTTCTATTACCTGCAATCCTTTGCTGTTATCTTCTCCTGGCTTACGCTCGCAGGACTGGCTCTGTGGGTGATTCGAAGGGTCTGGGAGGCTGGCGCGCGCAGGGAGAGGACGATCGGAAACAGCGAACGCCTGTTAGGGCAGGACCAGCGCAAATGGGAGGGCTTTCTGTGGCTCTGGGCACTGGCCGTGATGTTGTTCTTCAGCATCCTGAGCCATAAAGAGCCACGCTACTCGATTCCCGCCGCACCACCGTTGCTGCTGCTGGCGGGGGTGGGTCTGAGCACGCTTCTGGAAGGCCGGAGGACAGCTACCCGGGTTGCCGGAAGCGCTCTGCTGGGCGCGGCGCTCGTCTATTGCTTCTGGCCGGTACACCACCGCTTCGATTCGAAGTTTATCGATGACTCGGTGTCGGAAGAGATGACCGTGTCGGAGTTCCTGAGACACAACGTGGCGCCCACCACCGTTCTTTACGCGAACCAGAACTATCCGGATTTTGCGTACTACGCGGAGATGAAAGTGAATGCCTTGCCGGAGAGCGGCGATGCTTTATATGAGTCGCTGAAGCATTTGCCCGGCGACGGAATTCTGATTGCTTACCGGCAAATCGACAGCGCTGACAGCAGCGCATTGACTGAGCCTTCCCTGGCCTGGCTGGACGCGAATCCGCATTTTCGGCGCATGAAGGAGTTCCCGTCCATGGTTCTGTACGAGTACCACGCACTGCTGCCGACAGCCGGGCAATCCAACCGTTAGCCAACGGCGTCAAGTCTATTTGATGTCGCCGAAGTGCACATCTTCCGGGGCGGAGGGTTGGTCGAGGAACTGGAAGGTCGTCGCCGGTCCGAGATTCGCGGGATCGGTCCAGGAGGCGAGCGCCCACACCACCTGCTTTGCCGGCGTCACTTCGATGGCCTGTATGGTTCCCACCCTGTCCTCGGGCTTGGTGCTCCATTCGTTTACCCAGTTGTTGATCACCGTGTTCCCGTTGGGCAGCCGCCACGCCTGTTGCAGGTTGGAGAACTTGTAGCCGGGCGCATCGGCGGGGGTCCAGCTCCAGACTGCATCGCCTCGCCGCGTAATTTCCCGCACGCCCTTCCTATCGGTGATGAGCACGTTGCCATTGGCCAGCTGAGTTACGCCCCACGCAGACTCCGCCGGAAACGACCAGAGCTCGTTGCCGTTCGAGTCGTACTCCACCACCTTGTTCAGGTCCATGTGCGCCACCAGCAGCGTTCCCTGGCTGGTGAGCCGCGCGTGACGGAACTGCCCGTGGGTGCTGGACGGTTGCCTGGTGGCCAGCTTGATCTCCTTTTCGGTTGCGCCGGTGACGATGTTGACCACCCGCAACAGGGCCGGATCGCCGTTCTGGATGTACACCACGCGGTCGTTGCCGATAGGCACGGCAGTATGCACCTCATGGCCCGCCGGCGCGTCGTAGTTCCAAACCACTTTCTTGTCCTGCGTGATCTCGGTAACTCCAAACTGATGCGTGAAGAGGATGTTCCCGTTCTTCAGCATCACCGCATCGCTGATTTCGCCCTTGCCTGCCGGGTCAGAGTAACTCCACACGATTTTTCCGCCGCGCACGATGTAGATGTTTCGGTCGTGCGATTCGCCGGCATAGAGAAAGTCATGCTGCGCCAGGCCGTTGCCCGGCAATACCTGGGGTACGGCCGGTGGCTGCGCATGAACCGAGGCGGCAACTGAAAGAACAATCAAAGCGGACAATATTCTGGTCGTCATTCGAACGATTCTCCATTGCAATTGGTGTAGCTGTGCGATCTGACACAACTTTTTGATACGCCAATGAGGATACACTTCCGGGAGTGGTTAGTTCACAGTTCCTAGCCTGCGGCTAAAGCCGCCTTTATTGCGGGCTTGCGTTCCGGAGCCTGAAGGCCCCTGTACCTTCCGACGGCGAGAGGCCGAAGCAGAGAGTCCGCCTTTCCCGGTAGTGCTAAAAGAGTCTAGGCCTCGTCCGTGAAGATGGCCTCAATGGTGGTCTCAAACAGGCGCGCCAGTTTGAAGGCCAGAGGAAGGCTGGGGTCGAACTTGCCGGTCTCGATGGCGTTGACGGATTGACGCGAGACCTCAAGGCGCTCGGCAAGATCGGCCTGCGACCAGTCGCGTTCAGCGCGAAGCACGCGCAGGCGGTTCTTCATCTGTACCTCGCTTTGACCACGTAGTAGGAGATGCCCACGAAAAGCCAGAAGATCGGGTAGACCCAAACCAGGTCCAGGTGAGGAGCGCGAGCGAAATCCTCCAGATAAGCCCACACGGTGATTCCAGCCAGAATCGCACCAGTGCCTCCGAGCAGAGACTGAACGAGGAGATTGCGCTGGAACTCATCCTTTTCTTCGGCCAGGAAGGTACCGGTGGCGACGAGCACCCAGAGGATGGGAAGGGCGGGCAAGACGGCCACCAGGTAAGCGAGTGCGCCGTGCAGATGCCAAAGGCGAAATACCACCGCCGCAAAGATCGAGAACAGAACAACCAGGCCGCCGCTGATCCAGCAACGGGTGACGAAACGGCGTTCGGCGAGATTCCTAATCGAACAGAGCATGACTTGTCTCCTTTACATTAAGACAATTAAACTTTACATATTTGGCGCCGCTTGTCAAGTGTTCTTGACATATTCTTGCAAGAATTTCTGAATGCTCTTTGTGCCGCGGAATCGCGATTTGGTGCATATATCAGATAATTGCATCAAAAATTCATGTTGCACCAATCGGCACAATGGTGCATAATGGCTCTATGAGAACCAGCATCACACTTGATGACGATGTTTACCAACTTGCAACGCTGTATGCAAATGGGCGGGGAATCACTCTCGGCGCCGCCATTGGCGAAATGGTGCGCAAGGGCAGCACGGCGGCTGGTTCCGAGTCCCCTTCACCGCGTTTGGTGAGAGCGCCGAACGGGCTGCTGATCTTCCCCTCCTGCGGCAGGGTCATTACCTCCGAGATGGTCAAAGAGGCTCTGGAAGAGGACGACTTTGCATAGGCTGAAATACCTGCTCGACGTGAATATGTTAATTGCTCTTACGGAGCAAGACCATGAGCATCACCAGACGGTGACGAAATGGTTCGATACTCCCGGTCTCGATTGGGGCCTGTGCGCGTTCTCCGAAGCGGGCTTTCTTCGGGTTTCAACGAATCCGAAGGTGGGCAAGCTAACGGTTGAGGAAGCCACCCAGGTGCTGGCAGCTATGGCAAGCCATCCCGGTTATCGGTTTTGGCCCATCTCGACCGGTTGGGCTGACCTTGCCGCGCCTTTTCTCGAGAGAGTATTCGGACACCGGCAGATCGCCGACGCTTATCTGCTTGGGCTCGCGGTAAAAGAAGACGGAGTCCTAGTCACAATGGACAAGGCAATCCAGTACCTGGCCGGGGCGCAGTGCAGCAAGAATGTACTTGTTCTCGAATCATAGTCCGGGGCCGATCTATAGCTGGGAGTGCAACAGCACCATCAATCCCCGGGTACTCCAGCTCTCGCTTGCGGGACCCGGCCTTTCCGCTCTCCACTGTTGCCCGGCAGATGCACTAGACTCAAACCGTGGGCTTCAAGGAGTTTCTCGGCAATACGGCGACGGTTACGCATCTGCGCGAGGCGGTGCGCGCGGAGCGGTTTCCTCATTCGCTGATCCTGGCCGGGCCGCGGGGGGCGGGCAAGTACACTTTGGCGCTGATGCTGGCCAAGGCGGTGAACTGCCTCGAACCCAGCGAAACGGACGGCTTGCCGGACTTTTGCGGCACGTGCCGGAACTGCGCCCGCATCGGCGACGCGGCGAATCTTGAAGACCTGGTGGCCGAGGCCGTGGCTGCCCGCGACGACCTGCGCGAGACCGACAAGCGCGAGACCCGCATCCTGATCCAGACACACCCCGACGTGCTGATCGTTCCTCCCGACCCGCCGCAACTGATGATCAAGCTGGGGCAGGTGCGGCAGGTGATTCACGTGGCTTATTACAGGCCGCCGGTGGAGTCGAGACGGACGTTCACCATCTTCACTTCCTCGGCCTTCATGAAGGAGGCGGCCAACAGCCTGCTCAAAGTGCTGGAGGAACCGCCCGAACACACCTCGCTGATCCTGCTCACCGAAAATCCGCAGGAGCTGCTGCCCACCATCCGCTCGCGCGCCGTGGTTCACCGGCTGGGCGCATTGCCCGCCGCAGAGCTTGAAGCCTTGCTGGCTGAGCGGCGGCCGGAGCTGAATTCGAAAGACCGGGCGCTGGCTGCGCGGCTGGCGGAGGGCGCGGTGGGACGCGCGCTGACCATCGACCTGAGCGTTTACCTGGCCAGCCGCCAGGATGCGCTGGTGCTGCTGAGGACCGCGCTGCGCGAGCCTGACTATACTCAGCTCTTTCACGCGACGGAGAGCTACCGGGCCGGCGCCGACGGCCAGGAAAAGACCATCAACCTGCTGCGGGCGCTGGGCAGCCTGATTGAGGACCTGCTGCTGCTGGTGGCGGGGACGCCGGGGCTGATCCGCAACCTGGACCTCAAGGCCGAGCTGGAACTTCTGGCCCAGGACCTGAGCGTGGAGTGGATCGATGGAGCCGCGCGCGCCCTGGTCCAGGTGGAACAGGGCATGAGGCGCAACCTGCTCCGCTCGCTCTCGCTGGACGCCATGGCGGTGAGCCTGGAACGGACGTGAAAAAGCAATAAATCCGACGCGAAAAATATAAGAGCAACCCGCACCGGGCCCGCGGCATCTCTTCCGTTAACTGCACTCCTTCTCATCGCACGAGCGCCAGGACTCGACAGGATTGGCTTGTCAGTGCATTCTTGTATTCAAGGCATCCCGAGGAGTGAGACAGAGTTTTCCGCGCTTGAGCGAGCTGCAGACGGCCGTTCATAGCAGGCGAGTTGTATCGGATTCCCGCTCGACTATTCACGACTTTCAAGGCCAACGACAGGTACGAATCTCGTTTTTTCCCCAAGGAAGGATTGTTTTCGATGAGCAGTGCACCGATGTTGCCCGCAGCCCGCGGCGAAAACGGCGCCGAGCAGGGCCGGCCGCAACTCCGTAACCGGCGCAATCCATCTCCGCCGGATCCCTTTCGCTTCCCGGCGCGGACGGCGGAGGCGGATGCCCCGCTGCGCCATGCCGAACTCTTCTATCTGCAAAAGCAGATTCAGTCCCAGACCCCGATGGTGATTGTGCTGGAAGACGGCGAGCGCGTGGAAGGCTGCATCGAGTGGTACGACCGCAACACGCTCAAAATCCGCGGCCGGACAAAGACCCTGATATACAAAGCCGCAATCAAGTACATGTACAAGTTGGGGGATGTGGGGCAGTAGGGAAAGACAGGGACTAAGGGACTGAGGGACTAAGGGACTAGGGACTAGGGACTAAGGGACTAAGGGACTAAGGGACTGAGGGACTGAGGGACTAGGGAGTAGTCGCTGGGGCGTCATTTGCGGCTTTTCGCAGGCGGTCGCGGATGGCGGCGCCAATCCCCGCTGAGGGCGGCAGCGGGCAGAGGATCACGGTGCATCCCATTGCATCGAGCGCTCGCAAACCGGCGTAGAGCTCACGCGCCAGCTCCTCCGGGGCAGACCACCGGCCCCAGGCATACACCTGCATATCCGCAAGGCAGGCAGGCAGGGCCACCTCAGCGGGCAGCATGATTCCCAGCCGCTCTCCGGGGTGGGCGAGCGCCGCTTCGGCGAGCCGCGCCCCGAGCTCAGTGAGCCGGGCCTCGACCAGCAGCAGGCGCGCGCGGGGTGCATAGTGGCGCAGGCCGACTCCGGGCGAAGGCAGGCCCTGGCGCGGCGTGTGCGGATTCTGCGTGTCGAGATTTTGCGTGTCGAGATCTTGCGAATCCAGAATTTGCGTATGGAGCAACTCACCGCTGCCGTGGAAGAGTTCCGCCGGCCCGGCAGTATCTCGAATCTGGAGAGTCGTCACCGCTCCCGGCCGGTAAATCATCATCGGGGTTTGGCCGGGATCGAGCACGGTGGACTCGACGCCGTGCGCGGTTGGGCCCGCATCCAGCACCGCATCGATGCGGCCGTCGAGGTCGTTAAGCACATGCGCGGCGGTGGTGGGGCTGATGTGGCCGAAGAGATTGGCGCTGGGCGCGGCTATCGGAACCCCGGCGCGCCGGATCAGCTCCAGCGCCACCGGATGAGCCGGCATGCGAACACCCACCAGCGGCCGGCCGGCGGTGACCGCGTCCGGCACCGCTGCCGAGCGGGGCAGCAGCAGCGTGAGCGGCCCCGGCCAGAAGGCTTTCATCAGCCGCCGCGCAGCTTCGGGAATGTCTGTGACCAGCCCGTCGAGCATGTCTGCGCCGGCAATATGGACAATTACCGGGTCCCAGGCCGGGCGCTGCTTGGCCGCGAAGATGCGGTTCACCGCTTTTGCGTCCAAGGCATTTGCGCCCAATCCATAAACCGTCTCGGTAGGCAGCGCGACCAGGCCGCCATTGCGAAGAATCTGCGCTCCGCGCTCCAGCATTTCCTGAGCGTCGGCGGTCTCCAGATGCGCCGGGTCCACAATCAATCGCAGTGTCTTCATCCCTTTTATTGTCGCCTGTTGTCACGCGCGCCGCCACCGGCCTTGGATCATCTTCAAAAAACTCCCGCTTTCGCGGCGCTTGGCCCGCGTCTCATTTTTTGCCGTATACTCGCGTTTACGATGACCATCGAGACGGAGATCAAATTCAAAGTGGCGGACGTGCCGGGCCTTGCTGCTCGACTTGAGGCAGCGGGATTTACGCTCGAAACCCCGCGCGCCTTCGAGAGCAACGTGCTCTACGACACCCCCGACCGCCAGATGCGGGCCCGCACCGAGATTCTGCGCATCCGCAGCTATGCGGGACGCTGGACGGTGACCCACAAGCGCCTGCCCGACGACGGTCCTGGCGAAGACAGCCACAAGCACCGCGTCGAGACCGAAATTGAGGTTGCCGACGGCCGGCCGATGGAGGAGATTTTTCTCTCGCTGGGCCTGGTGGCCGCCTTCCGCTATGAAAAATGGCGTACCGAGTGGCAGGACGGCGAGGGTCATTGCGTGGTGGACGAGACGCCCATCGGCAACTACGCCGAGCTGGAGGGCCCGGCCGAATGGATCGACCGCGCCGCCGCCCGGATAGGCGTCGATCGGGAAGAATACATCACGCTGAGCTATGGACGGCTGTTCGACCAGTGGTGCGAAGAGCAGGGCTCCGCCGCTACAGACATGACCTTTGCCGCCGTCCAAGGGGCGGCCTAGAAACCGAGCCGCGGGCGTGCAGCCGCCTCCCATTCCTTTCGTAATCAGGTATTCAGAATTCGCTCATGAAGCCGAAATTGCCGCCGATAACCTCATTGAGTTTTTCCAATACTCAGGAGAACAGGAGACAAATGAACTGCTTCGGCCCTGGGGGGAAGGTCGCGACGGTTTGCGGCGGACGGGAATAAAGATGTTTCAGGCCGCCGCGCCGGCACTGATTCTGGCCATGGTTTTGCCCGCCAGGACGGCCGACGAACGCGCTATCAAGCCGCGTGGCGCCGGTTTACCCGGAGATTGCCGGAGGCATGAAGATCGGTGGCGCGGTAAGGATTGAGGCCACCGTGGATGCCCAGGGAAAGGTGGCGGACGTGAAGACGGTGAGCGGAAACCACATGCTGACAGTGGCAACCGAGGACGCGGTGCGGCAAAGGAAGTTCTCGCCGGCGTCAGGGGACACAACCGTGAGTGCGGAAGTCACCTTCAACCAGTAGCATTCATCGCCGGCATTGCGGGAGAGGCGGGAGAACCTGCCCTCCGCTCCCGCTTGCCTTTTTCCCCGCTCTGCCAGGCTGGAGTCTGGCGGCAGACGCGAAGATCAAGCCATCAAAGCGCCACCCAATAGTTAATAACGAGCCCTGGAATAGGGGAGGAACAATCCACCCACCTTAGAATAGAATTGGTAGTGATGAAGGAACCTGGGAACAGCAAGAGCGGCGAGCCGGAGCCTCGCCAGGCTCCCGACACTCCCGTCAAAAGTGTCTTGACCATTGCCCTGATCGGCCCCGACGACAATCGGCGCAAGGCTTTTCTCAACGTTCTTGCCGGACGCCAGGGCACCGAGGTCCGCGAGTTTACATCCTTTCCACCCGATCTCGACGAGCTGCCCCAGACGGTGGGGGAACGCTACGATGTCGTGATCCTGGACGTGGACAGCGACCCGGTATACGTGTGCAGCCTGGTGGAGCGGATATGCGCCAGCAGCCCGGCATGCGTGATGGTTTATTCGGCAGAGGCCGATGTGAAGCAGGCGGTCCGCTTCATGCGTGCGGGCGCCCGCGAGTACTTTACGTTGCCCCTGATTCCCGCTGAAATAGCCGGCGCTCTCACTCGCGCGGCGATGCACCAGCCGGCGGCTCCCCAAGCCCTGAAGGCGGGCGGCCAGGTATTTGTCTTTCTGGGCACCAAAGGGGGCTGCGGAGTCACTTCAATCGCGGCCAATTTTGCTGTGTCGGTGACGGTGGAGTCTCACCAGAGCACGCTGTTGATGGACTTCGGTCTGCCCCTCGGAGACGCCGCGATCAACCTCGGCATGGTGGCTAATTACTCGACTGCCAATGCGCTTCAGGATCCCAGCCGGCTTGATGCGAGTTTCCTCTCTTCGCTGGTGGCCAAGCATAGCTCGGGATTATCTGTACTGTCGGCTCCCGGCGATTTTTCCGAGGGCGAGCCGGCTGTGGACGCCATCGACAAACTGGTGGCCGTGGCGCGGCAAAACTTCAATTACGTGGTGGTCGATGCGGGATCGAGGATTGACCTGATGAATTCGGCGCTTTTCGACGAATCCTCCACCGTCTACCTGATCACCCAGGTCGGCATCTCAGAGCTGCGCAACTCGAACCGCATGATCAGCCAGTTCTTTTCGCTTCGGGGCCGCAGCCTGCAGATCGTGCTCAACCGCTATACGGCCAAGAATCTGCTCTTCGACGACAACCAGATCGCCAAGGCTCTCACCCGGCCCGCCAACTGGAAGATTCCGGACGATTATGCGACCGCCCGCAGAACCCAGAGCACGGCCACTCCGTTTGCGCTTGAAGACTCGGCTATCTCGCACGCGATCCGGCAGATGGCCAGAACAGCCTGCGGCCTGGGCGATGAAAAGAGCAAGAGAAAAGGGTTCAGCCTGTTCGGGAGATAAGCGCCCGGGCCTGTTTGCACACGGCATGTTTAAAAATGCTGAAGGGCGAGCAAATCACCGGAGGAGCATATCTCGGGGGCTATTGAAAACCGCATAAGAAATGTTCTCACGGTGCGGCCGATGGAGCGTTCACCTGGCGACCATTTGAGGAAGTTCACCATTGTGGCCGGAATTCCCCCCAGGGGCTAAAGCCCGCGGTTTTATTGCTCGATTTGATGTACGGGCTAAAGCCCGTACCCTTCACCTAGGAGTGTGTCCGAGTAATCATTTTGCCATCCATATGTTGCGATTCGAATCTGCTTGACCCACAATATATTGGGTTCGAAATAGTCAAAAGTCGAATACTCAGACACGCTCCTAGGACCCGACGCGCTTCAGCTATCTTTCAGCCCCGTGGCATTTCTTGTACTTCTTTCCGCTGCCGCAGGGACAGGGATCGTTGCGGCCCACTTTTTCGCCGGTGCGCCGCTGCGTGGGCTGGCTCGAGTCGCCGCCTCCCGAGCGGCTGGCGGCATCCAGCTCGCGCTGCTTCTTGCGGTGGAACTCCTTCTCCAGCGCGTCGATGGTGGTGGAGGGCTGGCGGGTGGGAATGCCGATCTCGCGCGGCGCCGCATCGAGGGTGAGCGGCCGGGCGGCGCTGGCCACCGGCGGAGCCTTGGGAACCGCGCGGCTCGGCCGCGGCGCCGCGTCCACCGGCTGGCCGTCGGGACCGAGAATCTGCATCCGGAAGAGGAATCGGACCGTGTCTTCCTGGAACTTCAGCATCATCGCTTCGAACATGTCGAAGGACTCCCGCTTGTATTCCACCAGCGGATCCCGCTGCGCATAGCCGCGCAGGCCGATGCCCTCTTTCAGGTGATCCATCGAAAGCAGATGATCCTTCCACAGCCCGTCGATCACGCTCAGCATCACCATCCGCTCGTGGTAGCGCATGGTCGCGGCGCCCAGGATCTTTTCCTTGGCCTCGTACTGCTGCTTCAGCTTCTCGAAGATCTCCTCGCCCAGCTCGTGCCGGCTCAGTTCCTGCGGCTTGATGTCCGACGCGGAGAGATTCAGCCCGAACTGGTCGACGAGTTTCTCTTCGAGGCCCTTGATGTTCCATTGGTCGGGACGGACTCGCTCGCCGGCGAACTCGTCGAGAAATCCGCTGAGAATTCCGCCAACGTAGTCTTCGAGGATGAGCTCGCGCTGATCCACGCCTTCGAGCAACTGGCGGCGCAGGCCGTAGACGGCCTCGCGCTGCTTGTTCATCACGTCGTCGTATTCGAGCAGGTGTTTGCGGGATTCGAAGTTCTGCGCTTCGACGGCTTTCTGCGCGCCCTCGATGCGCTTGGAGATCATCTTCGACTCGATGGGCACGCCCTCTTCCATGCCCAGCCGCTCCAGCAGCGTGCTCACCCACTGCTTGGCGAAGATGCGCATCAGGTCGTCTTCGAGCGACAAGATAGAAGCGCGACTCGCCGGGATCGCCCTGGCGGCCGGCGCGGCCGCGGAGCTGATTGTCGATGCGCCGCGACTCGTGCCGCTCAGTGCCGAGAATGAACAGCCCGCCAGCCGCGATCACCTGCTCGTGATCCTTGAGCGCGGCCTCGGCATGGCCCTTGTTGCTCTCGGCCCAGTCCGCGCTCGCTGACCTCGAACTCCTGGCCCTGGTAGTAGAAGCGCAGAAAACCCGCCGGCGCCATGGGATTGATGGCTCCCTCGGCCACGCTGATGGCGCGCGCGTTGCTCTTCTTCACCAACTCCTGGCGGGTCATGAAATCGGGATTGCCGCCGAGCAGAATATCGGTGCCGCGGCCGGCCATGTTGGTGGCGATGGTCACCATTCCGAGGCGGCCGGCCTGGGCCACAATCTCCGCCTCGCGCTCGTGGAACTTGGCGTTCAGCACCACGTGGCGCACGCCCTTGCGCTGCAGGATTCCCGAAAGCCGCTCGATTTTTCGATCGACGTGGTGCCCACCAGCACCGGCTGCTGCTTCTCGTGCAACTTGGAGATGTCGTCGGCCACCGCCTTGTACTTTTCCTTCTCGGTGCGGTAGACCACGTCGGGATTCTCAAGCCGCCGCATCGGCATGTTGGTGGGGATGACGACGATTTCCAGCTTGTAAATCTTCTCGAATTCGGCCGCTTCGGTTTCTGCGGTGCCGGTCATGCCGCTCAGCTTCTTGTAGAGGCGGAAGTAATTCTGGAAGGTGATGGTGGCCAGGGTCTGGTCTTCCTTGCGGATGTTGACGCCCTCTTTGGCCTCGATGGACTGGTGCAGGCCGTCGGACCAGCGGCGGCCGGGCATCAGGCGGCCGGTGAAGGTGTCGACGATGATGACTTCGCCGTCCTTGACCACGTACTCGACGTCGCGCTTGTAGAGCGCGTGGGCCTTGATCGCGGTTTCGACGTAGTGCTTGAGTTCCCAGTTTTCGGCGTCGGCAATGTTGTCGATGCCCAGCAGCTTTTCGATCGTCACCCAGCCATCGTCGGTAACGCCGATGGTGCGCTGTTTCTCGTCGACGATGTAGTCGCCGGTGAAGGTACTTCTGTCCCTCGGCAAGCTGAATGCCCAGCTCCTCCTGGCGCCTGTGGTCGGTCGATTCGATCTCCTCGCCCATCACCAGTTGGGGAACGATCTTGCGCACGCGCGGTACTTGTCGGTGGTCTGGTCAGTGGGACCGGAGATGATGAGCGGGGTGCGCGCTTCGTCGATCAGGATGGAGTCCACCTCGTCGACGATGGCGTAGTAGTGGCCGCGCTGCACGCAATCCTTGATCTCGAATTTCATGTTGTCGCGCAGATAGTCGAAGCCGAATTCGTTGTTGGTTCCGTAGGTGATGTCGGCTGCGTAGGCGGCGCGGCGCTCGTTGTCGTCCAGATCGTGGACGATGACGCCGACGGTGAGGCCCAGAAACTCGTAGATCTTGCCCATCCACTCGGCGTCGCGCTTGGCCAGGTAGTCGTTCACCGTGACCACGTGCACGCCGTGGCCGGCCAGCGCGTTCAGATAGCAACTGAGGGTAGCCACAAGGGTTTTTCCTTCGCCGGTCTTCATTTCGGCGATTTTGCCCTGGTGCAGCACCATGCCGCCGATCAACTGCACGTCGAAGTGGCGCATTTGCACGGCGCGCCAACCGGCCTCGCGGACGACTGCAAAGGCCTCGGGAATCAGCTCTTCCAGCGCCCCCTTTTCTGCCGCCTTGATTTCTTCCTCGTCCTTGATTCCTTCGAGCCGGGCCGCGATCCGGGCCCGGAACTCGACCGTCTTGTCGCGTAACTGCTCATCGGAGAGCTGCTTGATCTCCGGCTCGAGAGCGTTGATCGCAGCCACCGAAGGCATGAGCCGCTTGATGATGCGCTCGTTCGAGGTGCCAAAAATTTTGGTTAGTAACTTATCGAAAAACACGGGTTCTCCGTTTACCAGTGTAAATGCAGAGGGTGAGACCCTGGGTTCTTGAGACGCATCTGCGGATGGGAATCGAAAAAACGGCGACTCACAAGCCAATTGGGTATGCACGTCTTTGTACATTCCCAAGAAACTTGCAGGAATCTCCGCCAAATTAGAGTACTATCTGGTTCAAAATCCCCGGGGGAGTGTAGGTGGCTGAGACTGAGCGGCGTAGCAGGTCCTTGCGGATGGGGTGGAGGTTTGCCGCCCTGCTGTCCGCGGCGGAAATTCTGACAACATTATCCGGATGCAGTTCGGGAGGAAGTGCTGGTAACACGAATCCACCACAATCCTTCATCACGTCGGTAAGCGTTACCTGCACCCCTACCTCTATTCTCATGACGCAGACATCCGTCTGCACGGCAACTGTGCAGGGAACCGGCGCGTTCAGTTCCGCGGTAAACTGGTCGGCGACTGACGGCTCGATCAGTTCTTCAGGCGTCTATACGCCCACCGCCGCCGGGACGGCGACGATCATCGCGACCTCGACGCAAGATACTTCGAAGTCAGGCTCCGCAACAGTAGCGGTGACCGTCCAGCGTACGGGCAACGATTTTGGTTCACCTACCGTGTCTTCGGCAGATTGCACGGACGCGACGACCTGCACAGTCACCCTGACCGGCAGCATTGGTGCGGGAGACCTGCTGCTCATCGCCGCGAGTACGGTTTATCCAGACTCATCAAACAACGGCACGGATGTCGATGTCAGCAGCATCAGCAACTGCGGGACGTGGCAATCCGGATACAGTCTCCAAGCCGTGGCCTACGCGGGTGTGGGAAGCACTCAAGTTGGGTACGTGTACCCTGCGACTGCAACTGCCGGGCCGTGCGTTGTGACATTCACCGCAACGAGCGGCGGAGCCAATGTTGTGATCTATGACTATCCGGTACTCGGCGGCGCGACCCCTGTGTTGGATTGCGTAAACAGCTATTACAACGGTGTCGCGGTCACAAGCCCATTTGCAGGAACCGGCTGCGTACTCAGCGGCAACGATGCAGTGCTATCGGTTGGCCGGAGCGCGACTGGGGTTACGGCGGTCAGTTCGCCGTGGACCAATGCGGTATTCGACACAGCAGAATCCGGGATGGGAGCCGCATCTCAAGTGAATGTGACGTCGGTTACGGCCCCAACCTGGACGGCTTCCGGGGCTACCAATTCCGTGGGGGCCACCATTGCTGTAGGCGTTAATACGACTCCTTGCGTCAAATGGGGATACATGGACTCATCTGCCGGGACAAATGGCGCTGCTCTAGTGGGGGGGCCGTCCGGAACGGGTACTCTCTCCGCCTCCAGTTTTGGAATGCCTGGGGCGGGGACATGGGCTGCAAGAAATTGGGAATATATCCCCCAGGGCTCAAACCTCACCTATTCAACCGCAGCCTTTAAGCCCCTCATCAATAGCCCCGCCCGCTTCTGCACGGGAGGGGAAACCTATCCAAATGCCAGCACGTTAGGGATAAACATAGCTACGTCATCGACGAATTTTGAATTTGTCCAACTGTTTTTTCCAGGCTGGGACGAGTCTCCGCTGGCGGCACAGGTTTCCACGACAAGTTCTGCCTGTGTTCCTTTCTATACGACAATCCCAGCTAACTCGACTGCCTGGGGATCAGACATGATCGATATTCGCCCCGCGGGCAGCGACCTGGACTTCATTGACATTGCAATGTTTGGAAACGGGACGAATTTGTATATGGCTTATGAAACTCCTCTGCTAGGCGCAGGTCATAACCCGACAGACATTTCTCCGAACACCTGGTATTACGCATGCGTGCAAATGAATGCAGGGGCCACGCACTATGCGGCGATTTACGATTCCAGCGGAACTCAGCTAGGTACAACGTTTTCGTCCGGCTCAAAAGGGACAAGCCCGGCCAATGTAGGCACAGTGTTGGAGTACGGCGAACTATCGGGAAACGTTAAACCCGCGGACGGTTACAACATGTATTTTGGCACTGCAGCAGTCTGCTGGGCGAACGGCGGACCAACTTGCCCATTAAAAATGATTCCCTGAGAACGAAGCCGCTCCTGTTTACGGCGCCGGCCACGGACGAGATTGAATCGCCGACGCCTTGCTCATTGATTTTCAAAAGCGGGCAGGTGATTGTCTGCCAGGGTTGAGACCCCGGCCTGCCAGGCGAGTTCCCGCGGTATGTCCCTGAAACCTGAAGCCCCCGGCGGGTTGGCCGGGGGCTTCTTGTTTCTCGATCGGTACGAACCTCAGGCGCTGAACAGCAAAACGCCGGCGGCCTTTTCGTCGCTTCCAGTCTCGTCCGCGCTTACCGGGCGATAGAAGAGCTGGTTGTTTTCGAGATAGACCTCGAGGAAGGCCGGGCGGTCCACGATCTGGCCGGCGATGAGGGCTTCAGACAAGGGGTCCTCGACATAGCGCTGCAGGGCGCGGCGCAAGGGGCGCGCGCCGTAGCTGCGATCGACGAGGGTCTTGTCGAGAATCCACTTCTTGGCTTCCTCGGTGACCGAGATGGTGATGGCCTTCTGGGCCAGGTTCGCGTTCAACTGCTGCACCATCAGCTCGACGATCTGGAGCAGGTCAGTATCCGAGAGCGACTGGAAGAGGATGACCTCGTCGAGACGGTTGAGGAATTCGGGATTGAAGGTCTTCTTCACTTCCTGTTTGACCAGCTCCTCGACCTTGTCGCTGACAATGTCTTCGCGGTCGCTCTGGAAGCCGAGGCCCTGCTTCTTCATCAGGTGGCGTGCGCCGATGTTCGAGGTCATGATGAGGATGACGTTCTTGAAGTCGACGGTGTTGCCAAGGCCGTCGGTCAACTGGCCGTCCTCAAAGACCTGGAGCAGGATGTTGAAGACATCGGGGTGCGCCTTCTCGATTTCGTCGAGCAGGACGACCGAGTAAGGCGAACGCTTGACGCGCTCGGTCAACTGGCCGCCCTCCTCGTAGCCCACGTATCCCGGAGGCGAGCCGATGAGCTTGGAGACCGAATGCTTCTCCATGAACTCCGACATGTCGAAGCGGATGAGGGCCTTGTCGGAGCCGAAGAGGAACTGGGCCAGGGTGCGGGCCATCTCGGTTTTGCCGACGCCGGTGGGGCCGAGGAAGAGAAAACTTCCGATGGGCCGGTGCGGGCTCTTCAAACCCGCACGCGAGCGGCGGATGGCGCGGGCCAGCGCCGAGATCGCCTTTTCCTGGGAGATGACGCGCTTGTGCAGCTCTTCTTCAACGCGCAGCAGCTTCTGGGTCTCTTCTTCCTTGATGCTGTTGACGGGCACGCCGGTCCAGCGGCTGACCACGTCCTCGATGTCCTCGCGGCCTACGATGCCGGCTGCCGAATCGTCGAGGTGGTACTTGTCGCGCAGGGCGCGCAGGTTTTCGCGCTCCTTGCGTTCCTCGTCGGAGTAGAAGCGCGCCTTCTCGAACTCGTGATTGGCGATGGCCGAGTCCATGCGGTGCACGATGAACTTGATGCGCTTCTGGACTTCGGTGATCTCTTCGGGCAGCGAGGTCTGGCGGAGCTTGACGCGCGCGCCGGCCTCGTCAATAAGGTCGATGGCCTTGTCGGGCAGGAAACGGTCGGGTATGTAGCGATTGGAATGGGAGACCGCGAACTCGACCGCGGCATCGGTGTAGCTGACCGCGTGGAACTTCTCGTAGCGGTCCTTGATGCCGTGGATGATCTTGATGGCGTCGGCCTCGTTGGGCGGCGGAACCTTGACGGCCTGGAAGCGGCGCTCCAGGGAGCGATCTTTCTCGATAGACTTTTATCTTTTTTCTTTAATCTTTTTTTCTTCTTTTCTCTTAATGTTCACCATCGTGTATTCACTGGTAGTACCAAAGCTGGTCTCGCTGGCAAGGGTGACACACTCCAGTCCAGCATTGGAGTGTAGTCGGTCACAGGGCATTGCTGGCAGGCGAACAGAGTCGGGACGGAGGGCGGCAAGGCCTTGATGGTGATAGCTCGGGCAGCACTCCAGGCGCCACTTCGAGGTTGACGTTGACGCACGCACACGCCAGTATTTCAGTCCGCTCATGCTGAGCGCCGGGCTGGCGGTGTAGGTCAGACCCAGTCCATTGGCGGTCTGCTCCACCGGGGCGGTGAAGGTCGAGAGATGATCGATCTGCATCTCGTAGGTGACCCCATAGGGCACAGAGTTCCAGGCGAAATCAGGGGTGCTGTCGTTGGTGACCAGGTTCGCCGAGGTGAGTGAGCACCGGTGCACCGAGATCACCGGCAATATGGTGATGGTGCGGGAGAGCTCCAGTTCGAGGCGTTGCCAGCCAGTCACGCGCTTTGACACACCAGTAGTAGGCCCGAAACTGCCATCAGCGGCGGCTTGATGTTAGACCCCACTGGAAGGCAGAGATGTATATCGGGGACATACAGTCAGCATTATCATCATACGCAAACTGGTAGGCAACTGGCGCTGGCGGAAGCCAGCCAGGAGAAGGTCGGTGTGCCACGCACGGTGAGACCATTGGCAGGCGCGCTCAATACAGGCACCGCGAGGGTCGTGTCCACCGTGAAGGAGCGGCACTGCTCCAGGCTCCGTTCTCATGGTTGACGTTGATCGCCCGCACGCGCCAGTACTTGAGCCCATCCGTGAGGGCCGGGCTGGCGGTGTACACCAGGTCAACCCGCGGCGGTCTGTTCGATCGGGGCGGCGAAGGTGGAGAGGTTGTCGATCTGGATCTCGTAGGTATCCCCATAGGGAACGGAGTTCCAGGCAAAGTCAGGGGTGTTATCGCTGGTGAGCAGGCTTGCCGCCAGGAGAAACGAGCAGCGGTGCAACCGGGATGAGCGGCAGGATGGTCACCGAGCGGGAGAGGCTCCAGGACGACAGGTTGCCAGCCGCATCCCGGGCAATAACGCACCAATAATACGGCCCTCCAACCGCCATGGTCGGCGGCTTGTTGGTCAGCCATTCCGGAATTCAGAACGCGTACGATGCGCATGTACAGTTCACATTATTATCGTACACAAACTGGTAGGCCGTGGCGGAGGCCGAAGCCAGCCAGTAGAAGGTCGGCGTGCCACGCACGGAACCGCCATTTACGGGCGCGCTCAATACAGGCACCGGCGGAGGTGTGGTGTCCACCGTGAAGGTGCGCGCTCGCACTCCAGGGACCTCGTTCGCCATGCACGTTGAGGGTGCGCACCCGCCAGTACTTCAGCCCATCCGTGAGGGCCGGGTTTGGCGGTGTACGACCAGGCCCAGGCCGCTGTCGGTCTGCTCTATCGGGGCGGCTAAGGTGGAGAGGTTATCGATCTGGATCTCGTAGGTGCTCCCGTACGTGACCTCTTTCCAGGCAAATGCCGCGGTGTTATCGCTGGTGAGCGAGCCGCTCGCAGGCGAAGCTGAGCACCGGCGCTGCCAGTAGAACAAACTGGGCCTTGCAGAGTCTTGTTCTCATCTATGTTGAAGACGTAGGGGTTATCCGTGATCCCACCCTTCCACTGCCAGAAGCCGTAGTTGGTCTTATGAGTCGCGGTTACGGTTATTTCCGTCCCATCGCTGTATTTCGTCCCCAGGCAGTTGGGCGCTGTAGCCTTTGCCACCGTCCCGTAATTTTTACTGTTGGACGTTACAGTGAGCGTCCAGCAGCGCAGGTTACCTACTTTATACTTATTTTTTTTTCTTTATTTTTTTTTCCCCTCTTATTCCACTTATAATTTATTATTTCCTACATCCATTTTTACTTCATTATTTATCTTTCTAACTCCACTCTTTCTTTTCTTATTCTTTACTTCCCTATCTATTACCTACCCTCTCTTATCTCTATTTTTTACCTTTATTTTATTACCATCTTCTCTTCTTACTTCTTTCCAACTATATTTTTTTTTTCCTCTTTTCATATCCCCATCTTTATATATTATAATTCTTTTTTTTTTCTACATCTTTACATTATATTCCATTTTACCCACATTTTATACCCCCCAACTTATATTCTTTTATCCATCTTCTCCTCATCCTTCTCCCCATTTATTACTCTATATCCTATTTTTTTTACTATCATCCCTACTCACCAACTCTATCTATTTTTTTTATCTATCTTTTTTATCTTTATTATAAACACCTCTCCTATTACTTTTAAAATCACCCTCTACACATACACTATATTTTACATTTCCATTATTATATATATCTTTTTTTATCTTATCTACATATTTATTATTATTATCTCCTACTATATCCCATCTTTTTTCCTTTTTATTATTTTTTTTATTTCCTTTCTAACCTCTTCTTTTCCATTATATTTTACTTCTATTTCATTACTTCCCCTATTTTATTTTTCCCCTTTCCCTTATCATATATATTATTATCCTTATCTTCTTCACATCCTCCATTATCTCTACTATACTTCTTATCACACATTTTTTTCTTTTTTTCCACTTTCCAGTAAACCATAAACTACTCTTAAATATCCACCTACTTCTTTTTATTAATACTCAAAACATATTCCATTATTACAGTTTTCCCTAAAACCCAACAACTTCCTCTACCACCCTTTTTCCTTACTCCATATACATTTCCATTATTTCTCCATTCATATTATACCTTCATTCTTTATATATTTATTTCACTTTCCTAAATATCTCCTTTACTTTTCTATTCATTCACTACATATTTTTATTATTTCATCTCATTCTTATTTTTATCTTTTATATCTATCTATTTAACATTTACTTTCTATACTATTTCTATATTTCTTTTTATCTCCTTTTTTTCTTCTAATTACTACTATTAACTTGCGGTACTCGCCGGGGGTGGTGGCGCCGATGCACTGGATTTCGCCGCGGGAGAGCGCCGGCTTGAGGATGTTGGCCGCGTCGAGGGAGCCCTCGGCCGAGCCCGCGCCCACGAGCGTGTGCAACTCGTCGATGAAGACGATGGAGTTCTGATTCTCCATCAGCTCCTTCATGATGGTCTTGAGCCGCTCCTCGAACTGGCCGCGATACTTGGTGCCGGCCACGATGAGCGACAGATCGAGGCCAAGGACGCGCTTGTCGGCCAGGAAGCTGGGCACTTCGCCGTCGGCGATGCGCTGGGCAAGGCCTTCGACGATTGCCGTTTTGCCCACGCCGGGCTCGCCGATCAGGACCGGGTTGTTCTTGGTGCGGCGGCAGAGAATCTGCACCACGCGTTCGAGTTCGCCGTCGCGGCCCACAAGGGGATCGAGTTGTCCGTCCATGGCCGCCTGGGTAAGGTCGCGGCTGAACTCGGCCAGCAGGCTCGATTCGCGCTGACGTTGCTGGGGCGGCGCTTTCTCCTGGGTCACGCGAGCCAGCTCTTCGCGAATCTGCGCCAGCTTGAGGCCGCGCTCCTGCAAAATCTCCGAGGCGAAGCACTTCTCTTCGCGCAACAGGCCGAGCAGCAGATGTTCGGTGCCGATATGCTTGTGGCCCAGCCTCTCGGCCTCTTCCGCCGCGTAGGCCAGTACCCGCTTGCACTCGTTTGAAAGCGGCAGGTCAACGCTGGTGGAGACCTTCTCGCGAATGGTGGTGTGCGCCTCGATCTGCTTGCGGATCGATTCCACCGAGGCGTGGGAGCGCAGGAAGCGGTTGGTTAACGCCTTGTCCTCGCGCAGCAGGCCAAGCAGCAGGTGCTCGGTCTCGATATAGGGTGAGCCGAACTGGCTGGCCTCATACCGCGCGAAGAAGATCACGCGCCGTGCCTTCTCCGTATAGCGTTCGAACATTATTGACTCCCCCCTTGATCAGGGCTCACCCCAGGCTATCGGCTGGAGTAGCCGTCCGGTTCAATAGGCACCCCAGCGACGAAGACCTGTCGTTGGGGACCCCGCTTCCGGCCTCGGCCCAACCCGCGCGCGCCCTTGCTCTGACTTCGCCGCCGGAGGCCCCCTTGGAAAATGCCAACCATGGCTCCGAACAGCTGTTTTGGATGGTCCCGAGCAGCCTTTCGCTCGAAAAGTCCGCCGCGCTCGTGCTACCGGAAGACTTCCATCCTTCTTTCTTCAACCTGGAAGAGACAATTATCCCTCCACTTCCAAAGTTGCTTTCTTATAAGACTCAAAAACCACCCCGCTGGGTGCTTTTCCTTCAGGCGTTTCCCGGATTCACCCCAATTTTGAAGTGGCCGCCAGCGGAGCCAGCTTACCGCTTTCAAGCCGCAATGCTCGCGTACAGCGCGCGGCAAGGTCAAGGTTGTGGGTCACCAGTATCGAGGTCAGCCCGTGACTTTGGTGCAGCCGCTCGATCAGGTCGAAGACGCGCCCGGCCGTGATTTCGTCCAGGTCGCCTGTAGGTTCGTCGGCCAGCAGCAGCCGGGGATTGTTGACCAGCGCGCGGGCCAGCGCTACCCGCTGTTGCTCGCCGCCGGAGAGTTCGCCGGGACGATGGGCGGCGCGTTCCTCCAAACCCACCTCCCTCAACCAGTTAGCCGCCACCGCCAATGCGTCGCGCTTCACTACTCCGCGAGCCAGCAGCGGCATGGCCACGTTTTCAAGCGCCGTAAACTCCGGCAGCAGGTAATGGAACTGCCAGACGTAGCCTATCTCCCGGTTGCGAAAGGCCGCTGCCTGCCGTGGGGAAAGGCCGGCTACGTTGGTTGAGGCGCAGTATACAGTTCCCGCGGAGGGCGCATCAAGCGCGCCTAAAATGTGCAAAAGAGTGCTCTTTCCCGCTCCGGACTGGCCCACAATGGCAACCATTTCGCCGGGGGCGATCTGGAGGTTGAGGTTGCAAAAAAGATCGAGGGAACCGCGTGCCGTCCGGTAGGTCTTGCGGAGGCCTTCGACCTGGATGATGGGCCCTGGTTGAAGCCCGGTCTGGTTCTGAACTCGCGACTCCGGGTCCCGTGTTGAGCGGGAGACCTGACCGGCAACCGCTGGAGAAGTTTGCATCATCCGGTTGTCCTTAATTTTACAGGACGAGGGGCGGATTCCAATGATACGAACAGGGAAAGCGCGAATCGTAGGTACCCGCGGTCAGGGGTACGAACGGGGCATCTATTCCTTTCCGGAGGGAATAACGGCTGGATTCAGCTTTGCGATGCGGCCATTGGGGCCGACTACGAAGGGCAGGGAGAGAGCGTTCCAGTTGGCGTCGTCGAGCGGTTGCCAGGTTTTGCCGTTGTCGCGGCTGATGTCGGAGCCGTTGGGGCCTACGGCGACAAAGGCTTTGAGGGCTTGGCTCCATTGGACGGAAGAGCGGTAGCCGTGGGGCGGGGTGGTGGAAGGCCGGCATCGATAATCGCCAACATTGCTGTCCGTATTGAATACGCAGGTAGCGGCCGTGCCGCCGGAAGCGCCGGGACGATTGAAGTCTCCACCTACGGCCACGACGATCGGCGAGGCCGGACGATCGAGGTTTGCAGCCAGGGAAAAGCCGCCCGCGGTTTTGCCTGGAGCGAGGGTCGAGTCAGTCTGGCTCTCGACGGCGCAGGGCCCTTTGCACAGCATCGGAACCAGGCCTTTGGGATAGCGAACATGGTGCAGCGAACTTATGTCGCCGCCGGTGATGAACAGCGTCTCGAAATCCGAACCTATGGCCAGCATTGCGGAGTTGCTGGCCGCAAATACTGACTCGACCGGATTTCCAGCTTCGTCTACCTTGGCGTAGAGGTTTCCTTCATCGATTCTGCGCCATGTATCTCCGCCGTTCTGAGTCGCAAAGAGAGGAAAGTTCGCCGGCCGCCGCTGGATGGTGTGGTGCTCGAACTCGAATGCGCCTTTTACCGCACTCCCGAGCAGGACTCCGGTGTCGCGGCTGGTCATTTGGAGCGCGTCCCAGAAGCCGTCCTTGTCGGGATTGCTGATGAGGAGATCCCAGTTGATGCCGCCATCCGTGGTTTTATAGAGGCGGCTCCTGTCGCCGGGACCGGAAGCCATTACGATGGCGGTCTGCGCATCCCATGCCTGCACGCCGCGAAAATCCAGCATCACGCCATCGGCTTCAACATCGGGAACCGTACACTGCTGCCAGTGCGCGCCGGCGTCGATGGTGCGGAGGACGGTGCCGCGCGCGCCGCCGGCCCAGGCTACATTGCCGTCGACGGCGTAGATGCCGCGCAGGCTGACCTTGGTGCCGGAATCCTGCATCTGCCAGGGCGAAGGCGCGAGCGGCTGCGCCGGGGGCGCGGATTGGGCCGCGGCCATGGCGGAAGCGGCGACGAGCAAACTGATTTGAATGATGCGCATAACTCAAAGTATAGATGGGGGGACAGTGGTTCGGCCAAGGGTCGATCCGGCTCGCGATTGTGTGGGTGCCTCCGGCCACCTTGAGCCGGCTCATGGGTTGGTATAGTGGGAATCGAACTGTGAATCGACTTCACTTCATTTCAGCAATACTACTGGCCGCGGCCCTGGCGGCATTCACCGCCGCGGCTCCGGCACAGCAATCGTTCAAAGAGCGCTTTTTTGCGCACAACGACGCCATGACCGCACTGCAGCCTTCCTGGCCGACCCCGCTGGTGGAATCCGAGCCGCGGCTGACACAGTATTACCGGTTCGCCTTTTCCAATGAGTATGCCGCCGTCGGAACCCAAACGGTGAACTACGGCAACGGCCGCGGCGGCGGGATCGTGGCCTTCAATCGCATCGAAATCGACTACCTGCCACCCGGCTACATCCAACACAACTCGACTGCCGCGGATGGCTTTGGCGACACCGCCGCGCTGATGAAGTTCCGCATAGCCTCAGGCAATGCGGAGCACGGCAACTTCATCGCGACGGCGCTTTTGAGCCATACCTTCGCCAGCAGTCCGAGGAACGGCGCGGCCACCGATTCCTGGAATCCGACACTGGCCGGGGGCATCGGGTTCCTGCGCCAATTCGATGTCGAGACCTCGCTGGGCGGCGCCATGCCCACGGGAAAGATCGCGGCGCAGGGCAGGTCAATCGCCTGGAGTGTGCTGGTGCACGATCACGTTTCTCCGCACGTGTTTCTGGAGCTTGAAAACAACGCGACCTTCTACTTTGCGGGTAGCCACGACGGCAAGATGCAGAACTTCATTACCCCTGCGGCGTTTTACATCTTCAAGCGAAAGGAATGGAAGCCGACGCATACGTTTTTGGTCTTCGACGGGGGCATGCAGATGGCGACATCAGGCTTTCATACGTACAACCACAATTTGATTTCGGAGATGCGGATTCTGTTTTAGCGGCCGTTCAGTACTCGATCTTGTTCGGGGAATCGATCCAGGCCTGGAAGCTGGACCAAGCCTCGCTGCCGAGCAGTTGCGCGGAAGGGATGGAGCGCGCGGCATGGTTCTTGCACAACTCCTGGTAGAGGAACGCATCGTCGAAGCCTGCGCGAGCCGCATCGGCGGCGCTGGCGCCGTAGAAAATGGCGTCTATCCGCGCCCAGTATGCCGCCGCGAGGCACATGGGGCAGGGCTCGCAACTGGTGTAGAGTTCGCATCCGGCCAGCGTAAACGTGCCCAGCGCCGCGGCCGCCGCGCGGATGGCGTTTACCTCGCCGTGCGCGGTGGGGTCATGGGAGGAGGTCACCGTGTTGACGCCCTCGCCCACGACCTTGCCGTCGCGCACGATGACTGCGGCAAACGGTCCGCCCCTGCCGGTGACCACATTCTCCGTGGCCAGGCTGATGGCGCGGCGCAGGAACTCCGGATTGGCTTTGGCCGGCATGCGAATCTGCTCCGTCCCCCGCCGGAATTGCAATGACAGATTCAGTATGGCACAGGCTCTCAGCCGGCCAGGTGCGCTTCAAGCACTTCAAGGAAACGGGCCAGCCATCTGGGATGCGCCGTCCAGGCCGGGCCGGTAACCAGCTTGCGGTCTACGACAGCATCTGAAAAGTCCACCGGCACAAAGGTTCCACCGGCCAGTTCCACCTCCGGCGCACAGGCTGGATAGGCGTTGAGTTTGCGGCCCTTCAGCACCCCGGCAGCCGCCAGCAGTTGCGGGCCGTGACAGAGCGCGGCGATGGGCTTGTTGGCTTTTGCGAAGTAGCGAACTATTTCCAGCACACCGGCGTTCAGGCGCAAATATTCCGGAGCGCGGCCGCCTGGAATCACCAGAGCGTCGTAATGCTTGGGGTTGATCTCTTCGAATGAGGCGTTCAGCATGAAGTTGTGGCCGCGTTTTTCAGTGTAGGTCTGGTCGCCCTCGAAGTCGTGAATAGCGGTGCGGACCAGCTCACCCTTCTTTTTGCCGGGACAAATCGCATCGACCGTGTGGCCCACCATCTGCAGGGCCTGGAATGGAACCATGATCTCGTAGTCCTCAACAAAATCGCCGGCCAGCAACAATATTTTTGCGGGTTTCATAGCAGGTTCTCCTTCGCACCCAGTTTGCCACAAGGGAGGGCATGTTCACACCACCAGGGCGGTGCGCCTTAGAATTCGGGTATGGCCGGCGACGCTGCCGCACTGAAGGTCCTGAATGCAAAGATCGTTGCGTGCGATCGTTGTGCGCGGCTGCGCGAGTATTGTGCCGCAGTGGCTCGGGTTCGCCGCCGCGCCTATGCCGATTGGGAATATTGGGGCAAGCCGGTACCCTCGTTCGGCGACCAGCGGGCGCGCGTGCTGGCGCTGGGACTGGCGCCGGGCGCGCATGGCTCCAACCGCACCGGGCGCATGTTCACCGGCGACGGGTCGGGCGACTTTCTGTTTCCCGTGCTCCATGAGGCCGGCTTTGCCTCGCAACCGAATGCCGTCTCACGCAACGACGGCATGAAACTCACCGGCCTGTGGATCAGCGCCGTTGTCCGTTGCGCTCCGCCGGCCAACAAGCCCACCCCGGAGGAGCAGCGCAACTGCGCCTCATGGCTCGACGAAGAGATGAGCCTGCTCAAGAACCTGCGCGTGGTTGTGTGCCTGGGCCGCATTGCGTTCGATGGACTGCTGGCTCACGCGCAGCGAACGGGGACGCTGCCGGCGCGCTCCGGGTTCGTTTTTGCGCATGGCGCCGAGTACACGCTTCCCGGCGGACTCATCGTCCTTGCCAGCTATCATCCCTCGTTGCAAAACACCAACACCGGCAAGCTCACCCGGCCCATGTTTCTTGCCGTCTTCAAGCGGGCGCGAAAACTGGCGGGGCTGCAATGAGGGAGGTTGCCGTGGATCAGGACCTCGCATGAAGGGAGAAACGATGGACAACCTGGCGAAGGAGATTCTGAAGGACGTGGCGCTTGAGGAGATCGCTCCCAGAACCCGGAAGCGTTCACCTGTGGATCATTGGTCGCCGGCCGTCCTGCTGGAGCGGGCTGCATATTTGAAAAAGATGGCCAGGTACGGAGACGGCTCGGCCAGCGAAACACTCAGGGAGTATCCGCGGCACTTCGCGATGCTTTCGTTCCGCAGCCGCGACGGCGAGGCCGAGGTGCATCAGAACTTCGCCCATTTGTTCTTTGTGCTTGCCGGGGCCGCAACGCTGGCGACCGGTGGAACTGTGACCCGGGCTCGGACGGTTGGGCCCGGAGAGACACGTGGCGACGCGATCGAGGGCGGCGCAAGACAGGAACTGAAGGCCGGCGATGTAGCTCATGTGCCGGCGGGCATTCCTCACCAGATGCTGGTAGCGGGAGAAAAGACAGTTACATGTCTCGTGATGAAGATCCAGGAAGCCGTATAGGGGCTAGAGCCTGTTATGAACTGGAGCGGGAGACCGGGATCGAACCGGCGACATTCAGCTTGGGAATGTGGCCATCAATTGAAAACAAAGAACATGGCGTTCACCCGATCTCGTTCTGGCGATAGAGATTCTGGGGTTTTTGAAAGCGCTGTTCTACAGAAATCGAATAGAGCAGAAATGGAGCAGACGGATTTCTGAATCGACAGATAATCGTTAGCATACGCTCAACCAAAGGCGTCTGCGGCAAGCTGCATCCAAGCCTGCGCCGAATGTTGGATAGACTCCACTTGCCCAACCCTATTCCTTGGCCTACCTGGCCTGCGAATCGCAAGGTAATCCTTCTATTATGAATGAGTCGGCATTCAGGAAAATTGACGGAATCCGCCGCAGGTGGCCAGGCTCGATGCCGAGAGCGCCGAAATTTTGCAGGGCATTCGGAGGTTGCAATGAGCACAAGCCGGAATTCCACTCCGCTGTACGAGGCCATCCGCAGTTTGGTGTTGTCGGCTCGTCAGAGCGCCGCCCGCGGCGTTAACCTGCTTCAGGTCTACACGAACTACGAGATTGGCCGCCGAATCTTCGAGCAGGAGCAGCAGGGAGCCGATCGCGCTCAGTATGGCAAGGAACTCGTCCGAGAGTTGGCTGCCCGGCTGACCGGCGAATTCGGAAGCGGCTTTTCCATCAGCAATCTCAAGTACATGCGACAGTTCTATCTGGCTTATCCGGAGCGGATCCCACCAATTGGCCAGACAGCGTCTGGACAATTCCCGGCCTTCCCAATCCTCCAGACACTCGTCTGGCCAATTGGCCAGATGCTAGTCGGCCAATTGGATTCCGCGAGTTGCACCATCCGTTTTCTCTGAGTTGGTCGCACTATGTATTCCTGATCGGTCTCAAAGAGGAGGAGCGCCACTTCTACGAGATTGAGGCTGCCCAGCAGGGTTGGACTCTGCGCGAACTCCGGCGCCAATTCGATGCCGGCCTCTATGAGCGGCTGGCCCTCAGCCGCGACAAGCAGGCGATCCGTGACCTGGCGCGGCAGGGGCAGCACGTCGCCAAGCCGCAAGACCTGCTCAAAGACCCCTACGTGCTGGAGTTTCTCGGCATTGAGGAAAAGGCCCGCTACTCCGAGTCCGATTTGGAGTCGGCCATCGTCACCCACATTGAAAAGTTCCTGCTCGAACTGGGCAAGGGCTTCCTCTTTGAGTCCCGGCAGAAGCGGTTCACCTTCGACGAAGAGCACTTCTTCGTCGATCTTGTCTTCTATAACCGGCTGCTGCGATCCTACGTGCTCATCGACCTCAAGATTGGCAAGCTCACGCATCAGGACCTCGGCCAGATGCAGATGTACGTCAACTACTTTGACCGCCACGTCAGAACCGAGGCGGAGAACCACACCATCGGCATCGTGCTCTGCAAGAAAAAGAACTCCGCCCTGGTCGAGATTACCCTTCCCAAAGACGCCAACATCCACGCTCGCGAATACCAGCTCTACCTGCCCAGCAAAGAGGAACTGCAACAAAAGCTTGTGGAATGGATGGGAGAGCAGGATGGAGAGGACGAGTGAAGCCCGTTGTCTGCCCAGTCTTTCAGGGTCATGCTGCTTCAATCTCCCGGATGAACGAATCATAACGCTCAACAGTTCCGGACTCCAGCCGGAACGCAGAGAATCTGTGAACTCCTCGCGCGAATTTACGTATATCCGCAGTTGCGCGTATACTTTTCCTTCAATAGGAATCCACGAAAATGGCGACCAAAAAGTCTGGACACCGCCCCGCTTCCAACCGGACTCAGGCGGCGGCCCCGAAAGCGGCCTCAAGTGAGAAGCCGGTTGCCCTGACTGTCAAAGTGACCCATGAGGTCTATGTCCGGCTTTGCACGCTGGCCGCAACCCGGAGACGCACAAACCAAGACATCTTGAATGAAGCCGCTATACAGTACCTCGAACGGGAAGGCATGTAATCGATGGCCGAAACACTTGAATCAAAGGTTAAGGACATTCTTGCGGAATTATCTCCGTGAAGTCAAATCGCTGCCAAACGAATCAGCTAAACGTTCGCGGTTTGCATCGCTCATTGCGGAGTTGTTCCCTGGCAGCACGGCCATCAATGAGTATGCCCGTGGAGTCGAGAAGGTAATCCGAATCGTGCGGATTCTGGCGTGAAAAGAGGCCGTGCCGATGCTTACTACGGCAACGCGGTTATTGAATTTGAAAAGTCCCTTTCGGCCACCCTTGAAGAGGCCAAGCATCAGCTATGTGAATACGTGGCGGGAACATGGCAGAAAGAGAAGTATCCACGTCCGATGCTGGCTGTTGCATCAGATGGCGTTCGCTGGATTGTCTATCGGCCTGTACTGCCCGCTGGAGAAAACCCGGCCCCGGAAAACATCCTGCTTGATGAGTTGAGGGACTTCAATGTTGCGGAGGATTCGCTCGGAGCCTTTTGGCTTTGGCTGACAAGTTTCTTGTTTCGCCCTCAGCAGGTTGACCCGACTGCCGAGAGATTCCAGCTTGACTTTGGAAGCTGGAGTCCGCTGTACCGAGAGGGCATGGCATCTCTCAAAAAGGCATGGCGCAAAGTAAGTGGAGGGTCTGAGGCGAAGTTGGCCTTCGATACATGGCAACGGTATCTCACGGTCACATACGGTCATTTGACTGAAGGCACGACCACCGCCAAAGACAAGGAAACGTCAGAAGAGATTTCCGAATTGGAGAATCTTTTCTTCGGCACACGTACCTTGCCAGCATCGCCAGATTGCTTATTTGGGCCGCGCTCTCCCAAGGCAAGACTACCGACGATCTTCGTCAAATCGCTAAGACGTTCTTTCAGGGCGCTACTTCCAATCGAAGCGGCTTGCGAATCTCGTAGACGATGACTTCTTTCACTGGATACGGCAATGAGAGCGCGGAGAAGACACTCGCACCTACTTGGGAGCGATGTGCTTTCACATTGACGAATACGACCTGTCTCAGATCCGTGAGGACGTTTTGAAGGGCGTCTATCAGCAGTTGATTGACCCGAAAGACCGTCATGACCTCGGCGAATACTACACGCCTGATTGGTTGTGCGAACGCATCGTCAACGAGATGCTCCCCAAGCACGGATACAAGGCGGTGCTTGACCCAAGTTGTGGGTCTGGGAGTTTTCTCAGAGCGGCAATCACTCATTTCTTGAGGCGCAACACCGAAGGGACAGACAACGACGGCTCAAGGAGATTCTAAAGATGTTCAAGGCATCGACATCCATCCCGTTGCTGTCACCATCGCACGCGCTACTTACGTTCTTGCGCTCGGCAAACTCGTGAGTGCGGCCCGCAAGCCCATCAACATCCCCGTGTATATGGCTGATTCACTTTTCCTACCGCGTGAAGTGGAGGCGAGCCTCATTGAAAAGTCAGTGGAGTGGAAATCACATTCGGAGGCAAGAAGGATGAACGGCAAGTTGTCGTTCCACAATATGCTCATCCACTCTCCAGATTGTTCGACGACGCCATATCGGCCTGTACTGCGATTGCAGAGGCACATGCTGATTCCAAGAAGGACACTCACAAGACGATGGAGACGTATCTCTCGTCAGTGTGCCAGAACTTTCACAACTCTTGGAATACGACAAAATCGTTGACGCGCTATGGACGTTCACGGAATCGCTGGCAGAGCTAATCCGGGAAAAGAAAAACTCGATTTGGTCTTTCATCATTCGCAACAGTTTTCGCCCGGCCATGCTCAAACAGCAGTTCGATTTCATTATTGGTAACCCGCCTTGGCTCTCATACCGCTACATCAGCGACCCTGAGTACCAGCGTGAGGTGAAATCACGCGCTGTGGAGCGATACCAGATTGCCCCGAAATCGCAAAGACTGATGACGCAGATGGAACTGGCAACCGTTTTCATGGCGCACTCAATGGCGACTTTCGCCAATGCACATTGCCGTCTGGCTTTTGTGATGCCGCGCGGGGTCCTGAGTGCGGACCAACATCAAAACCTAATTCTGAGAAAATACAGTTCGTTGACCCGTCTGAAACTTGCAGGTTATTGGGACTTGTGGGATGTTTCTCCACTTTTCAACGTCCCATCTTGTGTGCTGTTTGCCGAAAGAAACCTCCTGCCGGGCAGTCCGAAAGAGAAGGTGCCGGTTCTTGAATGGAGGGGCACTTACCAAGCCGCGATGTGCCGTGGCAAGTTGCGAAGACAAGATTGGAAGTGTGCGAGAAAGTGGGCCGGGTGATTTATCTCGGTTCGAGAGCGGCGCTTTCCACTGCGCCCGGTGTCACATCACCCACAAAGCCAAGCAAATATCAGGAGGCTATTCAAGAACGGCGCAACGATTATCCCGAGAGCTTCTACTTTGTTCGCGTCAACGACTTGGATGACGCGCCGGATTTGGAGAGGCAATATTGGGCTGAGACTGATCCCGAGCAAGCGGCCGAAGCACAAGAAGCCTTACGATGATATTCACTTGAGCGGGATGGTGGAGGGCAGGTTCATTTTTCAAACTGCACTATCTAGGCATATCTTGCCGTTCGTGAGTTTAAGCCCACCCTGGGTGGTATTGCCCGTGGAGAGCGAGAACGGTGTGTTGTCCGTGGTCGAAGCGGACAAGTTAACGAAGGAGGGGTATCGGGAATTCAGCAAATGGATGAAGAAAGTCGAGGGACTGTGGAAGGATAAGCGCGGCGAAAAGGCCGACAAAGAAACGGTCTACGCTTGGTTGGACTACCAAGGGAAGCTGACAGCACAGAATCTTCGACATAGGCACCTAGTGCTCTACAACGCCGCTGGCACTAACGTTTCCGCGACATATTTTGACCGCCACGAACACCCCCGCTTCGTGGTGGAGCATAAGCTCTATGGCGCAGCCTTCTCAAACGCCCGAGAAGCCCATTACGTTGTGGCGATCCTAAACTCGGCAACTGCAAATGAAATGATTAAGCCGTTCCAGTCCACCGGCCTAATGGGAGAGCGCGACATTGAAAAGAAGCTGCTTGAGATTCCGATTCCAACGTTTGACCATGAAACACCGAAACACAACGCCCTAGCTGAGCTTGGGATTGCCGCGTGGAAAGCGGGAAAGGAACTTGTGAAGTCTGCTGAGTTCCCTGCCGGTGCATCGACTGCCAGACAGCGCGGGTTTATTCGTGCCAACTTGAAATCAGAGTTAAAGCAAATCGACAAGCTCGTAATAGACCTGTTCGCCTGAGGGGATTCATGCCCATACCCGACTATCAGACGTTGATGTTGCCCCTGTTGAAGCTTGCCGGAGATGGCAACGTTCATGCCAAGCGAGACGCAGTGAATGAACTCGCTGCTCAGTTCGGAGTCTCTGAAGATGAGCGGAGGGAATTGCTGCCCAGTGGCAATCAAGAGGTTTTTGACAACCGGGTTGGATGGGCACGAACGTATCTGAAGAAGGCGATCCTCATCAACTACGTTCAGCGCGGTCACTTCCAAATCACTGAGCGTGGTCAATCCGTGTTAGCGAAGAATCCACCGCGCATTGACGTGGCCTATCTCCGCCAGTTCCCTGAGTTTCTGGAATTCCACAAGCCCTCTCCTTCAACAGCGGTGCAGGACCAGGTGCAAGAGCTTGAGACCGCGAAGGAAACCCCTGAGGAACTCGTAGCGTCGGGGTATTTGAAGCTACGTCAACAGGTCGAACAGGAATTGCTGTCGCGTGTGAAGACGTGTCCCCCTGAGTTTTTTGAGCGGCTCGTTGTGAAGCTTCTGATCGCCGTCGGCTATGGCGGTTCCTTAGCTGACGCTGGCAAGGCTATCGGGAAGTCGGGAGACGGTGGAATTGATGGCGTAATCAAAGAGGACAAGCTCGGCCTTGACCAAATCTACATTCAGGCAAAGCGTTGGGATGACGCCAGCGTGGGTCGCCCCGAGATTCAGAAGTTCGTTGGTGCTCTTCATGGCAAGAGGGCACATAGAGGCATTTTCATCACTACCTCGACATTCACGAAGGATGCCAAGGATTACGTCGAGGGGCTCGAAACGAAGGTCGTCCTCATCGACGGTGTTCAGGTCGCCGAGCTTATGTTCGAGTACGGCGTCGGCGTTTCGACGGAGAGTACGTATGTTGTAAAGCGTATTGACTCTGACTTCTTCGAAGACGAGGGTGGGACAGACGCAACAACGGACGATGTCACGGGAGGCAACTCGAATTGATTGCTGTGTTCAAACTGGCCTCTTTTCCGTGACCCAATGAACGGCGGGCGGATGGCACTTTAGCCGCCGCCGCTTGCCGTCAATGACGCTGTTTTGGCTCCCCCATGCCCTTCGGTCACGGTCCCCCCAAAAAGCTATGACTGCTGCGCTCTGCTCGGCAGCATATTTGTGCCTCTCTTGCCCCCGCCGTTGGGGTCACTTCAAGGAAAAGAGGCATAACATGACGAACACAGCAACACTCTCCGAAGTTCAACTCCGCCAGTTCACCGGCTCCGAGAACTGGTATCGCCACGGCATCAATCGCGCAGTCCTGTATACCGACGGCGCAAAGTTTCTTGCCGACCAGGGCGGCGCTTACTGGCTGCTCGACATCATCGCAATCGCCCAGCAACATGATGCCCGCGTTTCCAGCGAAGAATTCCAGGTCTGGAACTTGAAGGTTCACTCCGACCGTAGCGCGACCGTGTTCTGCGACGACGGCAATGGGAACCCCGTTTACACGCAGGAGATCCCGTTCACGGACTTCCCGCTTGACGAAGTGAAGCTCTACTTCGCCAACAACGTGATTCACCTGCCCAGCGAGTATTAGCTGGGCACGCCCGCGCCGGCAATCGCCGGCGCGGGCATCTGACTATCCGCGAAGCTTAGCCTCAATATCGTCAATGTCATCATCGATTTCGCGGATCTTGCATTCCTTGGAGCGAATGCGGTCCTCAACATCGGATATCTTCTCTTCTAAGCTGTCGCGGATTTCGTCCGCTCGGCCTCCGGGCCGCAAGTTATCAATCGTATCGCGCCAGCGCTCGATGTTTCCTTCATCGTGCTCAATGGATTCCTGCAACCGACCTCTCTGTTCCCGTTTGGCGCGTAGAACATCTTGCAGTTTTTGTCTCCATTCGCGCTGGTTTCGCTCCCATTCCTCGTGTTTCCGCTCCCGTTCTTGTTGGTGGCGTTCCCACTCCCGTTGCGCCGCCGCGAACACCTCATCGCACGCTTTACGAAATCGATGCCAGAGATGCTGATCGACCTCTTGCGGCGCGGGACCAACCTCCTTCCATGCGCTTTGCAGTTGCTTGACTTCTTCTTTCGCGTGTTTGAGATCCTGGGAATATCGCAACGACTCAGCCGTCGAGCACAGTGCTTCCTTGCGTGCGGCATTGTGCCGGCGTTGCCGGTCCAGTTCTTCAAAATGTGTGGATCGCCGCATGGAAGAAGATATTGCAGGCCGAGCGGAAGCTCTGCCAGAGTGTCTCTTCATCCTTGCCGACGCTGCCAATCTGCTTCCATCGTGATTGGAGAGCCTTGATCTCGTCCCCGGCAGTCTTCCACTCCGAGGAATTGCTCCATCGCTCCGCCTCGCGAATTAGGCCGTCCTTCTGGGCCACCCTGGACCGATGAACGTACTCGACCTCGTTGACGAGATTCTCCTCCAGCCGTTTGAGCCGACGAATCAGGTCGTCGAAGTCGCCTAGACCGTCGTATTCTGGGACGTACCCCAGCATGTACCGGACTTTGCCGAGAACGTTGCCCTTGAACTCTGCTTGGCGGGCCTCCTGCTCAAGCTGTTCGAAGCGGTCGACCAAGTTGCGAAACCGCAAAACATAAAAACCGAGAGCAGCCTCTTCATTGTGGCCGCGCATCTTGCCAATAATGCGTCCGCGAAAAAGGAACCCATCGCGCTGGCGAATATTTGCCTCGTCGTCGACATAGCCCCACTGCTCACCCTCGAAGAGTAGGCCGTCCTGAGCGTGCGCCGAGGCACCTTTGATCTGTCCAACAGCTTCCCCTTTGAAAATGAGCCCGTCCGGTTTGCGAACCTTTCCTTCAGGATCAACGTATCCGATCTCATCTCCCTTGAAGATCAGACCGTCGCGCTTCCTGATTTTTGATTCGGCATTGGCATGGGCAATCTTGTCCCCTTCAAAGATCAGCCCATCCGGTTTGTGAAGATCGGTATCTTTGCGATCCCCCATGACCGCCCCTCGTCCGTCAGAGTTTCTCGGATCTGTGTAAATAACTCTACGAGATTAGCCGCAGACTTCTTCTCCTCGAATTACTGTATCGTGATGCACAGTGAATTTCTGGAACCTGGCAGACAGGCAATGCACAGGCCAATGTGTCAATCCCGGCAGTTTTCCACGCATATTTGGTCTACCTGTTCACGCATATTTGGTCTACAAATGGGGGATTTCCACGCATATTTGGTCTACATTTACGCATAAATGGTCTACCGTAACGGCTGCAATATACTGATTCTGCAATAGATGCACGCCGCCCTATATACCTTTATGAATTACCTATATGGATAGCCTGTAGTAGTCGGCGGCGCTGTGGAAATTGCTTTCGACGGACGCCGCGCGGCGAAGGACCTCCGCCCCCTGCGCGGGGAAAGGCGCCTGCGGCGCTCAGCGCGTGATCCTGGGAATGTGCGGCGCAGAGGGAAGAAGCAGCACGCCGCCGTCTTCGATCTCAAGGCGCAGAGCGGAATAGACCCGGCAAACGCGCCCGAGGGCATCCAGAACCCTTGCGCGGAACTTCACGCGGCCTTGCGGTGTTTCAGCATATCCAGTCCCGAAACTCCGGCGTAGCGCCTCCCAGGAGATCAGCGTAGGCCGCTCCAGATAGCTGACACGCCGGGTTGCCCAGGCGTAGAGATCGAGCGCCAGCGGCGATTGCTTGAGCACTCGGACCGCGCGCAGATCGAGGGGAACGGGCGATGCGACAAGTTGCTCGAAGAAGTTCTGCCGAAAGCGTGATGGAGGATGTCGGCGGCGGCGCGGCCGGAAGGATCTGCGGGGTCCACCAAAGTTGAAAACGGTCGGCGAGCAAGCAGATTCTCGCCGGCGGCCAGATGCTGACCGCTCCGCATCCTGCTCCCAGCGCGCAGAGATGGCCGCGCCGATGAGCCGCTGCATCTGGTCACGGAAGCGTGGAATCGTGCCCCAGTGACCGCCAGTGGCCTGGAGCCCAAGCTCCGCCATGAATCTCGACAGCGACGCGCCGAGTTCCAACTCGCGGCTGGACGTGCGAATGGCCTCCGAGGTCATCCAGATGAGAATCAGCCGCGGATAGCTACCATAGGGCAGCCCTGCGCCGCCGACATCGGTGATGCGGAGTGTGAAGCGGCCATCGGTGCGGGTGTATTGGGAACCTGGTTGACGGCGGTGCGGAAGAGTGGTTTGGACAAGGAATTTGGCGATGAAACCGATGGCTTCGGCGTCGTATGCACTTTCGCAGAAATTCGTCATAGATGAGCGGCAACGTGACGCCGCCGAGCCGTATTCGCTGATCCTGGTTCAGCATCTCGCGATCATGAGATCGGGCGCGTGAGGATGCTGCCATGGACAGATTTATGCTTCCGCCGCGCGGAAGCTCTTCGATGGCAGGATCGGGCTGGAGGCCGAGAATCGACCGGACGGACGTGAGTTCAGACCCCACGCGACGGCTACCGGATACCGAGCACTTCGGCGATTTCGGCTGTGCGGAAATAGACGCGGCGGCCAAGATGAAGACGAGCAGCATTGATCTTTTCCACCCACTCACCGGAGGAACGCAGCGTTACGCGAAGTCCGTCAGGAGATCGATCGAGGATGGAAGCCAGATCGACCAAGTTCATCAAAGGCCCATAGCGTCTTAGCAGGCTGTTCTCAGCAACAACGGGATCGGCTTCTCTATTTTTCTCCACGGAGTGCCGCGAGGTTCTCATCTCGACTGCGCTGATAGCTGCCATTCTTCGTCCTCCGTAATGCGTGTACATTTCAATAGACGCAGATCCTTTCAAACTGTTTCGCAAAGATCAATGAATTTGTTTTTTCTCGTTGAGGGCCTTACGCTCCTTTACGCTTAACTCCACATTTATTCGCCAATTCTTCTTCTGTTCCCTTTTGTGGGAAGGATGGCGCCCTTCCCTCACTGCGACACCAATGATGCCGGCGTTCTCCGCTCACCCACCTCAGCGGGCCTGTTCCTGCCCGCAACGCCGGCCCTCATATGTAAGGTGCAGCCTTCGGCTGGTCCTCCCGTTTCGACATTCGTTTCCGTGCGAACTCTAGGCTTCGTTCGGCTCCTTCTGTCCATCCCGCTTGTGCAGCTCCGCGCGGCAAAAAGCCGCCGTGCTCGCTTCCGCGCCCCTTCGGGCTTCGGGGTTGGACAGCGCCTCTCTACGCCCGTATTCGCAGTCAATGAAATGAATGTCTTTTTTTAGCCCTCCCAGGGCTGAAAAACGGCAAATCCAAACTCCGAAGGAGACGAATCATGACCTACAACCAGCAGCAACCACGCCACCACCGCGCCGCACAGGAAGAATGCGGCGCTCCGCAGCAACTCGCCCTATCAGCAGCGCACCACTGAGCGCGAGAACCCCGCGCAGCAACTCATCAAACAGGCCGTTGACTTCCTGCTCAAGCAACTTGAGGAAGGCAAGAGCGAAGCCTTGACCGCGTATCTCGGCGCAATGGCCCGTTTTCACAATTACAGCTTTGGCAACATTCTCGCCATCGCACGGCAGCGCCCGACCGCGACCCGCGTTGCCGGTATCCGCACTTGGAACGAGTTGGGCCGATTCGTGAAGAAGGGCGAGAAAGGCATTCAGATTCTTGCCCCCATCGTTGGCCATCGGCGCAGGAAGGATGCAGCCGAGCAGGAGCAAACGCGAGTCAAGAAGCAAAGCCCGCCCCCATGCTGATCGGCTTCCGCGCCGTCTATGTTTTCGATCACTCGCAGACCGAAGGCGCAGACCTGCCTGAGTTCGAGCACAGCATCACCGGCGAAGTGGGCGAACAGCGCGAACGGCTGATTGCATTTCTCGACGAGCAGAACATCAAGCTCGAATACAACGAGAAGATTGCCCCGGCGCTTGGCGTCAGCTATGGCGGAAGAATTGCTCTGCTCCCCGGCCAGTCGAAGGCCGAGGAGTTCACCACGCTGGTACATGAAACGGCGCACGAACTTTTGCACAAGACCGAGCGCCGCACCATGACCACCGCCACCGTGCGCGAAACGGAAGCCGAGGCCGTGGCCTTCATCGTTGGACAGGCCGTTGGCTTGGAGATGGGAACCGCTTCGAGCGACTACATCCAGATGTACGCGGGCAACGCAGCGCTTTTGACCGAGAGCCTTGAAGTTATCCAGCGTACCTCCGCCGTGATTCTCGGCGCTCTGTCTGTCGAAGCAACCGAAGAAATCAACTCACAGCCCGCAGAGGCGGCGGCTTAGGCCGCCTCTGCTCATCACCCGTCCGGCGGACAGCGCGACCGGCACTGTCCGCGCCACCTTCACAGTTTTTCAACCGCTCAAAAGGAGAGAGCAACCATGACGAATCAAGTCAGCCACCGAATACCGCAATGTGCCACTCACTGCGCTTCGAAGAATCCAACACCAACCCGCGCCGCGTCTTTGACGATATCGGCCCTCAAGGAACTGGCCGACTCCATCCGCAGCCAGGGCGTATTGTCGCCCTTGCTCGTCCGGCCTGTCGCCGACCATCGCTTCGAGATCGTTGCCGGAGCGCGCCGCTACCGCGCCGCGCTCATTGCCGAGGCCGAGACCGTGCCTGTCCGCATCGTTCATCTGACCGATGCCGAGGCCCTTGAAGCGCAATTGATCGAGAACCTGCAACGCCGCGACGTTCACCCGCTCGAAGAGGCGCAGGGATTCCGCGCCCTGCTCAACCTTGACGAGCCGAAATACTCCATCGAGCAGATTGCCGCCAAGACCGGCAAATCCCCGGCCTATTGCCTCCAGCGCATCAAGCTGACCGAGCTTGCCGCCGCCGTGACCGAGGCATTCGCCAAGGACGAAATCGGCATCGGCCATGCGCTGCTTTTGGCCAAGCTGCAACCCGCCGAGCAGGAACAGGCCCTCGCGGCTTGCTTCCGCAGCGATTGGAACGGCAACCAGAGCAAGGCCCGCCGCATCCTGCTCCCCGTTCGCCACCTGAAAGAGTGGATCGAGCAGAACATCCTGCTCATTCTCAAGGACGCGCCATTTTCGAAATCCGACGCCACGCTCAACCCCGCCGCCGGTTCCTGCGACGATTGCCCAAAGCGCACCGGCGCAAACGCGCTGCTCTTTGCCGACATCGCGCAGGACGCTTGCACCGATCCGGCCTGCTATCAGGCCAAATTGGACGGCTTTGTAAAGCAATCCATCGCCGCCAAGCCGAAGCTGGTTCAAATCTCATCGGCCTACGACGCGGCGACCGACGGCAGCGCCGCCTTGCCGCGCAACAAGTACGTCGAGATTCACACCGAGAAGCCCACCAACCAGAAGCAGCGCGACTGGCCGGAGTACAAGACGTGCAAGTACACCACCGAGGCCATCGTCACCGAGGGCACGGAGAAGGGCGAACTCCGCACCATCTGTGCCAATCCCGAATGCCCCATCCACCATGCCCGCAAGCAGAAGCCCGCGACGGATGCGGCATTCAAGGCGGAACAGGAGAAGCGCCGCCGCGAGGAGGCCATCGCCCAGACAACCGGCCTCCGCGTCCTCAAAGCAACCAGCGACGCGGTTCCCGTCCGGCTGATGAAGCGCGACCTGCTCTTCGTTACCGAGCGTCTCGCCGCAGTCTTGGACGAGCGCCGTCTGGCGGTCATCCTTCGCCTTCACGGCATCGGCAAGGCCAACGGAGCCGGCGACACCCCGGCCAAGCTGCTCGCGTCCTTTCTTCGCAAAGCAGACGAGAGCACAATCGGCCGCGTTTTGGTGGCAATCACCGTTCTGCAATCGGCGCACAACCCGAACGAATCCGCCAAGGCCCTGCGAGAAGCCGCCGAGTCCTATAAGGTGGACGTGGCCGCAATCACGGCCAAGGTCAAGCAGGAGTTCGCGGCGAAGGAGAAAGCGCAAGCCGCCCGGAAGGCGACGGAGAAAGCGAAGCCGAAGCAGCCACGCACCGCAGCCCCGAAGAAGGCGAAAGCCGCATAGCGTCAATTCAGAAACCTTGAATCATGGGGTCTGCTGAGGCAGGCCCCTGTTTTTTGCCGGCGCCCGTCTTCCCGCCCTGTGATGTGCTGCCGCTTCGCGCCAGATTTGTTTGGCCCACCCGACGGGCTTGACGTCTGCGTGAGAGTAAATAGTGATTACGCTCGTCAATCTTCGCTTACTCAGAAGGCCTGGTTTCCGGACGAGTTTGGAGTGCACTGAAGGTATCGTATTTACAATCTGTTATTTGCGAGCAGAGAAGCTCTATGCTCAATCGCTTTCCCGGTGTTTCATTGAAATCCGACTGACTTGGTCGTATATTAAATAGAGACTAAATCGGTCGGATACTTCAGGAAGTGACTGCATCTGCACTGGCTTTTCTGCGCCCCTGGCCGGCTCGTCAATACCATTTCGATTTTTGATGCTTAGGGGTACCTGTTGAAGAGCATTCGCCACGCCGTCATACTGTCCATTTTTCTAGTCTATTTCTCGCCTATGCTGATTGCCGATCAGCGCTCACGATCACCGGCACCGTGCACGACGAGAGCGGAGGCCGTATCTCACGCGCCCAGGTCATGGTTCGTCAGAATGGTTCCAGTGCTCTCTTGACAGCGGAGACGGGTGAGCAAGGCGAGTTTCGTATCGAAGCTCCTTCACCGGGCAACTATCAGGTTGAAGTTTCTTCAGAGGGATTCAAGCCTCTCACAAAACTGGCCGCTCTCACCCAAGGCGTGACTGTCGTTAATCTCGACCTCACGCTTCAAATCGCCGAACATTCGGAAACTGTGGAAGTAACGGCGGATGCCTTGGCTGCCGAAACCACCAGCACACAACTGGGAGAGACACTGAGCGCGAAGAAGATGGAGGATGTACCACTAAATGGGCGCAGCTTTACCGACCTTATGGCAGTGCAGGCCGGAATTGTTCCCGTCAACACGGCGCAGGCTGGTGCCGTGATTATGACCGGTGTGGCTTCGACACCTCCCTCCGGTGATGCCAACCCCGGCAACCTCTCGATCAGCGGCCAGCGCGAGTCGTCGAATGGCTTCAGGGTGAATGGCAGCGACGCAGAGGAGGATGTGAATATGGGCACCTCTATCGTGCCCAATCTGGACTCAATTGACAGCTTTCGCGTCCTGACCAGTAACTTCGATGCCGAGTACGGCAACTCCAGCGGTGGACAGGTGCTTGTCACGACCAAGGTTGGTTCTGCACAGCTGGCATGGTTCCGCCTTCGAGTTTCTTCGCAATACCGCTCTTGACGCCCGGAACTATTTTTCGCAGGATCGAGCAGCTTACCGACAGAACCAATATGGCGGCACGGTGGGCGGCACGCCATTTCACAAAAGTGTCGCGTTCTTTGCCGATTATCAGGGGACGCGGCTCACCGAGGGCATCGACACGGGAAACATCGCAGTTCCTTCGACTGCCGAGCGGGGCGGAGACTTCAGCCAAATCCCGTTGACTGGAAACGTGAACGGCAACTCGTGGGCCGCACAACTCTCCACATTACTGGGCAAGACCGTTTCTGTCAGTGAACCATATTCCACAGTATTTCCAGATGGGCAGATTCCTCAATACATCTGGTCTGCTCCGGCAAAATATCTGCTTGCATCGATTCCTAAGCCCAACGCCGGCGATGCGCTTTTTGAGACCGCAGCACAGGCTGAGACCCTGCAAGACAACAAAGGCGCTGTGCGCCTGGATTGGACCCATGGAAGGGGAACGCTGACCGGCTACTACTTTCTCGACGGCTATTCACTGGACAATCCCTACCCGACGGGCACAGGCGGAGCGAGTGTTCCGGGCTTCGACGCAACGTCCAACGGATTGGCACAATTGGCCAACCTGAGCCATACCATGACATTTGGGCAGACGGCGCTAAACGAATTTCACCTGAGTTACATGCGCAACGATAACTCCGTCGGCCAGCCGAGAGGCGGTGTGGGACCGTCCATTGTAGATCAGGGATTCACTGGCATTGTGCCACTCAAGCCCTCGACCGAGGGGATTGAAAACGTCGCCTTCAACGACTTCACTCTTGGCGTGGACACTACGGCGATCGTTCAGGCAGAAAACATCTACGAGATGAGCGATGCCTTTTCCCGCATCCTGGGCAAGCACGGACTAAAAGTAGGTGGCGAGATTCACTCAAACCAGATCAACACCCACCCTGACGTGATTTTTAACGGCAGCTTCTCCTTCAACGGCTCAGAAACAGGGGTGGATTTTGCCGACTTCTTGC
>CAVRAQ010000006.1:0-569792 GCA_963718985.1 uncultured Acidobacteriaceae bacterium | reverse complement strand
GTGGCAAACGGGCTCGGGCACGCAGTCGAACATGAACGTCAACGAAGTGATCAGCAATCGGGCCATTCAGCTTGTCGGCGGGACGCTCGGCAGCAAAGTCCGATACACCCCAACGACCACGTAAACATGGGGCAGTCGTCGAATGACACGTTTCCGACCGCCATGCACATTGCCACGGTGCAGGAGATCAGTGAACGGCTCATTCCCGCCGTCTCTGCGGTGAAAAATGCCGATCTGTCAATATTTGGCTAATTATATAATGGGTTAGGGGGATAAAGAAAATCCTCCTTGTCTCCCCTTTGACGAGGGGGACGATCCATCAGGTCAAAAAAGTAATTCTAACATATAAGGCAATCATCCTCTCCCTTTAAAGAGGGAGAGTTGAGAGGGATTTTATATTGGATTCCCGCCTGAGCGGGAATGACACGGGAAAAATCTCCCTTAATCCCTCCTTACGAAGGAGGGAAAAGATCAGACTAAAGCCTGAAATAACGGTTTGTACAATCATCCTCTCCCTTTCGTAAAGGGAGAGTGAGAGAGGGATTTTTTCCGCGTATTCCGGGGCGGGGCCCGGTTCCGAGGTTTGGCGCGCGGGGCAAGCGCGCCAAATCACTAAAAAATACCCTTCCCGCGCGACTTGCCCGCAGTAGCTTTAGCGCAGGCAGGAGCGCAGGGGAAGGGGTCGGGGATGGGTTCCTAACTCGTTAATCAATATTCGCCTCTCTGTCGACGAGAGGCTGACTTAAAGGGGCTGAGGTTGTGACCCCCGACTGACCGCTAGAAGCTGATAGCTCAATCAAATCAGTGCGTGTCAAACAGGTTCCGCCATCACTCTGGCTTACGGTATCATTGCCGGAATAACCCACACCTCCCACCGGGTATGTTCGCCTATCGGCGGTGTCAGCAATAACTGACAGTGCGCTTTATTATCTATAGGGATGATGAAGCTGCTGCTTTTTACTTCATTCCATGCCCCATCTTATTGCCCGCATCGCGGCCCGGCATGTATTACCACCGTCTTCCGCCGCCGCCGACCGCGGTTGTCCACGATGACATTGAGGGTGATAGTGTACCACGCCCAGGAAGGATAGTCCAGGTGCAGAAATAGACCGGCCTGGGTATGGACTGGAGTGTTTTAGCGCTCTCACGCCTTTTGAATTTGTCCGGCGACTCTACAGCTTCCAGCCGGTTGAAGTGGTCTCAATGAAGTAGAAGTCCTTGCCGCGCCACTGGTAGTAGGTTCCCTGGATGGACGGGTCACCGGCGATGCCTACCGCCATGTGAGTAGGATAATCCAGCAAAATCGTGTCATAGCCGAGGGCGCGGCTGACCACCACCAGCCAGGAAGGCATGGTCTTCACAATCGCCGCTGCCATCAACGACAGTTTCGATGGGAGACCTTCGGGTGATCCCGATTTGGCCTTCGTGTCCGCGTCCGTCGTGTACGGTATACTCTGAACGAAGATTACCCGCGCACTCCATGATATCGTAATCACTATGACCCAGCTGGGGGCATCCCCGCTGAACCGATGCGCACGACCAGACCAGTAAACGCCGAAACGGAAACAGAATGGGCCAATTCCGATGCCGGAGCTCCGGCCAGTTCCGGGCAGGCTCACTGAGCAGAGCTCAGAATGAGGGACTGGGCCAATTGGGACCAACAGATCGCGGATGGCGATAGGATTCGGCCCAGTACGAAGCCGAGGCAGGCGACGAGAGCAGTGCCGAGAGCTACGCCGGACGAGGCGGGCTGGCGAACAGCAGGACAGCCAAAGCACATACGGTGCGGAGGGCGAATCCGGCGGAGAAGATGCACCACAGGACGACTCATGACGGAGGTGACGGAAGACGCTCCGGTGGATGATTCCGGCGCGGCGGATGACGCCGCCTGGATGGCTCTAGCGAGCAGTCGACGACGATTCGTCGGCTGGGTAAGATGGTGTGGGTTGTCCGGCTGCTGCTGGCGCAAAAACAAGATCGGTTACTTCGCCACCGGTGCCTGGCGGGGCAAAGAAGTGATCCAGGTAAATGAAAAAAGAGGTTGAGCCATGCCAGACGAGAGCACCAATCAGGTCGAAGAAGTTGTGGTGGTTGTGCCGGATGACTCCGCCACTCCGGCCGCAACACCAGTAGCCGCCAATCCGGGGACCGGGAATCCCTCCGACTCCGGAACCGTGACGGAAGAGATCATCGACGTTATCCTCGATCCGTTGGGAAGCCAGGCCGGTCCCACGGAATCAGCCGCAACTCCGGAACGGGTGGTAAAAAATTTGTCGTGGTAGAGGAAACCGTCGTGGATTCCTCTGCAACCGGAGGCCCGGGGACGGCGACTGAACCACCGATGGAACCACAGCGCGGGCGGGAGTGGAAGAGCCGGTTGGTGTGGTGGAACCGGCTGCCGACTCCCCTGCAACCGGAGGCGAGGGGACGGCGACTGACCCCACCGATGGAACCGCAACGCCGGCTGGAGTGGATGAGCCGGTTGGTGTGGCGGAACCGGCTGCCGATTCGCCTGAATCGAAGGCGGAGAGACCGCAACCGACCCCACCGATCCCACGGATCCGACCGTGACCGGCTCCGACGATCCAACCTCAGGGGTCGTCGGCTCCGATCCCGACGCCACACCCGCTGATTCAACCACCGATGACCCGACTGACCCTGACGCCCAATCCCAGACTAGCAACTTGAGTGACGACCAGCAAACCCTCCAGCAGGACGAGCAGGCTGAGGGACAGGCCGCCGCCTCAGGCGACTACGCAACTGCCCAGGACGACGCCCAGCAAGCCTATTCGGCCTCGCAGGACGTGGCCAGCGATGGAGGCCCGGACTCGACCGACGAGACCTGGGAAGCGGCTCAGAACGAGAGCTGGGCCAATTGGGACCAGCAGACCGCCAACGAGGACGCGCAGACCGCCCAGAGTTACGCCGACGATACTTCCGGGGCTCCCGACGATGCGGCCGACGCGCAGCTCTACGCCGACGCCGCGCAAAACGAACAGGGGAATGCTGACGATGCCGGCGAAGCGGGCGAGTACGGCGATTCGGTGGGTCCACAGGACGACGCCTCGGCCCCTGCCGAGGAGGCTCCGGCCGATGACGCCGCCCCGGTGGATGATTCTGCCCGGCCGATGACGCCGCCCCGGTGGATGATTCTGCTCCGGCCGACGACGATTCGTCGTCCGCAGGCGATTAGTACTACCTTTGTAATTCGAAGATTTCGGAGGGAGCAGGCGGCTTCACAGGCTGCGGAAAAACTCATTCCGAGCAGGCGAGAATTGTCTGGAACGACCGGTGTACCGGGGAGCCGGGGAGCCGGGGGGCCCTCTGGGCCGGGCCGGGTCGCGCGCCGCAAGTGCTGCGAAATCAACGCGGGCTTCACGGGCTGCGGAAAAACTCAATACGGAGGAGGCGGGGGTTTCAACCCATAAGCACTAAGATAACTAATCAGTAACGCTACTCATTGTGCGGTTATCACCTTGGTTACCCCACCGGTTGCGTGTCAAGTTAGACAAAAAGTCGCCACGAAGCCTTAACTTCGCGCCTATGGGGTTTCAACCCCCGCATCAAGAGCCTGCAAAATCACCGAGGGCTTTAGCCCCGGAGGCACGCTTTCCGCCAGTTTCATTCGAGATCTCGAGTTTTTCCGCAACCTCTCCACCCCCCTGAAAGAGTGCGAATTTGCGGGGCCTTCAGGCCCGGGCATATCCGCCTTTTCCGCGAAAAGAAGTAAGTACAACCGCACTTAGTGTGGAGTAGTTCAGATGTGCAACCCCAAGTGGGTCGCCTGCTCTTTCCAAATGGCGCCTTTGGGACCCGGGTCGGCACCAACCCCTTCCCCAGGTTCCACTGCTATCCTGCGTTCAATAGCGCAAAAACCGCAGGGCCACTATGAGGGATTCGGCGACCTATTTGCAAGCGGCGTCGCGAATCCTGGAGTTTCGGGCGAATCTCCGGCTTACCCGTCTCTAACCCGGATTTGGGGCCTTCCCAGAGCCTCTGGCACACACCGGCCTGGGTTATCGAAGAATCGGCGACAATCCAGGAGCTGCCCTATTCCCGGACTCTGCCGCGTCTTCCAGTGCTCATCCCGGCGGCGCCAATGAACTGGCTTCAGCCTTTCCGGTACTCGCATCGATGTCATTCCGATTATGCGAACAGGATCAATCAAACCCGCGGAGCGCATAACGGAGACGGCTCATCCTCAAACTCCAGCCTTCCATCTGCTTTTTTAAACACCCTGTCCATTGATGCGGTCTCGTTTATGCAGGCCGGTCTTATTGTCTAAACACAGCGGCAATGCTCTTGAAAAGGCAGGGTATGGAATATCTGGTTAAGGTGGAAGCAGTGAGCCGGAGTTTTCCGCTGGATCACAGTTACGTGAGCGCGCTCGACGATGCCAGCCTGGATGTTTCCCCGGGGAGTTCCTGGCCATCGCCGGGCCCAGCGGCAGCGGCAAATCCACGCTGCTGAACCTGATCGGCTGCATCGACAAGCCCACCAGCGGCCGCATCGTGCTGGACGGACAGGACACGTCGGCGCTCAAGCCGGCGCAACTCACCGCGCTGCGCCGCGACAAGATCGGCTTCGTCTTCCAGACCTTCAACCTGATTCCGGTCTTCACGGCCAGCGAGAACGTCGAGTTTCCGCTGCTGGTGCAGGGCGTGGGCGGGCGCGAGCGCGCGCAAGCGCGCCGCAGCCGCTCTTGAAAGCGTCGGCCTCGCATCCCGCGCCGGGCATCGCCCCGACCTGCTCTCCGGCGGCGAACGTCAGCGCGTCGCGGTGGCGCGCGCCATCGTGCATCGCCCCGCGCTGGTGCTGGCCGACGAGCCCACCGCCAACCTCGATACCCGCAACGCCACCCAACTGATCGACCTGATGCGCGATCTCAACCGCAGCCTCGGCCTCACCTTCATCTTTTCAACCCACGATCCGCGGCTGCTCGAACACACGCCCCGCATCGTTCGCCTGTGCGACGGGCAGGTCGTCTCTGACAGCGCCGCCAATGGAGGCAGCAATGGGCAAGTTCCTGCTCCTCGCCTTTAGGAACATCTTCCGCAACCGGCGCCGCACGCTGATGACGCTGCTGATGGTGGCGGCGGCGTCGCCGGCCTGCTGCTCGCCGGCGGCTTCTTCGCGTACATGTTCTGGGGCTTCGCGAAACCACCATCCACAACGGCCTCGGCCACCTGCAGATCTTTACTGCCGAGCACTTCGATCGCGACGAGACAGCGTGCTCGACAACGGCATCGACGACTGGCGCCAGGCCGGGCTTAGCGCAGGCCACGCCGCATGTCCGCGGCGTTGCGCCGCGCATCGAGTTCTACGGCATGGTTTCGAACGGCGTCGAAATCGTCGGTGTTCATGGGGAGCGCCGTCGATCCCGCGCGGAGAGCAGATGGGCTTCTCACCGCCGTCTGACTATGGGCCGCGATCTCAACCAGAGCCCAGCGGCGAAATCGAGGCGCTCATCGGAACCGGCCTGGCCCGCTCGATGAACGTCAAGCCAGGCGACGGACTGACCCTTCTGGCCGTCACCGCCGACGGCGCGCTCAACGGAATCGATGTGGAGATCGTGGGCGTCGTCAACACCGGCTTCAAGGAGCTGGATGACCGCTATCTCCGCATCACCCTGCCCGCCGCGCAGCGGCTGCTGCAAAGCGACCGCGTCACCAACCTGGTGGTCGGCCTCGACAAGACCGACAACACCGACCAAGTTGCAGCCGCTCTCACTGCCGCGCCTGCGCGGTGCTCGCCGCAGCAAATGGTCCTCAGAAAGTGGATCGATCTGGCCACCTATTACAAGCAGGTCCGCCCGCTGTTCAGCGGCATCTTGTCTTCCTGGGCGTGATTGTCTTCTTCATGGTGCTCATGTCCAGCGTGAACACGCTGCTGATGGCCATGTTCGAGCGCACGCGCGAGATCGGCACCATGCTGGCCATGGGCACGCCGCGCTCCTGGATCGTGGCGCTGTTCGTGGTCGAGGCCACACTGACCGGAGTCCTGGGCGCCGTCGCCGGCGTGGTCGGCGGGCAATCTGCTCGGCGCGTGCTCAATCCGCCGGGCTGCATCTGCCGCCGCCGCCGGGCACCACGGTCCCCATGCCCTTCCGCGTCCTTCACGTGCCCAGCTGATGGTCGGCTCGTCGATGCTGGTCATCGTGTCGCTGGCGCTGGCATCCATTTCCCGGCGATCCGCGCATCGCGGCTGCAAATTGCGGAGGCTCTGGCCCATGTCTAGGATCAACTGCATCCTGCGATTCTTCCTGCTGCTCTTCCTGATCGGCTTCCTCGCTTACCTGCGTGCTGGTCGGCCGCGCCGCGACAACGCCCGATGCCGAGGCCCTGCTCAAGCGCTCCGACTCGTTCCGCAACGGCTGGCCCTCCTATGTGGTGCGCGTCAAGATCACGAACTACGAATCCGGCAAGCCGGACGAGGAGCACCTCTACGAGGTCTCGCAGAAGGGCACCGAGAAGACCTACGTCGAGTTCCTGAGCCCGCGCGAAAAGGGCGAGCACCTGCTGATGCTCGGCGACGACATGTGGGTCTATCTGCCCGACACCAGCCGCCGGTGCGCATCACGCCGCTGGAGCGGCTCACCGGCGACGCCTCCAACGGCGACGTGGCCCGCACCAACTACGCCGTCGATTACACCCCCGTCTATCTGCGCACGGAAAAGGTGGGCGCGGAGGATTGCTACGTGCTCGATCTCACCGCCAAGCGCAAGGGCGCGACCTATCAGCGCATCCTCTACTGGCTGCGCGTCCGGACGCGCGCCCGGTGAAGGCCGAGTTCTATCTGACCTCGGGCAAGCACATCAAGTCCGCCACCTTCGACGAGTTCGCGCCCGTCAGACGGCAGAGAACTGCTGCGCCGCCTGACCCTCTACGACGAAATCCGGCATAACTCGCACAGCGTCCTCGAATACTCCGGCATCGCGCCCCGCGAGCTGCCCGACAAACTCTTCTATCAGGGCCGCGCGGACATGTTTTAGCCATGAATCGCCGCCTTCTCATTCCGGTTCTTGTCATCCTGAGCGCCTGCATCTGCGCCCGCGCCCAGGACCCTCCGGCCACCGGGGAGGGCCGCTCCGGCATGCGCTATTCGCTCTCGGTCATCGACGATGCGACCTTCTACGGCAATCGCAGCGAGCCCGTGCCCGCCGTATTGAACCAGGTGCTGCTCGAGCCTTCCTTCAGCGTTCATTACCGCGACCGTTTGACCTTCTCTTCCAGCGCCGTCGGCCTCGCCGTCGCCTACTCCGATAACTATGCGCAACTGCGCGTAAAAGAGACTTATGCGGATCTTTCCGCCGGAGACTTCGACTTCACGCCGGGCCGAAAGATGGTGCGCTGGGGCACGGGTTACGCCTTTACCGCCGCCGGCGTCCTCGACCCGCCCCGCATTCCCACCAACCCCACTGACCGCCTCAACGTGAATGAAGGCCGCGACATGATCAAGGCCGACTGGGTGCACGGCCCGCATGCATTCTCGCTGGCCTGGTCCACCGCCGCGTCTGGCCCCCGCCCAGGCCAACATGCACGACACCACCGCCTTCCGGTATAACGTTCTGGTGCGCGGCTTCGACACAGCTCTGATCGCCGGCGACGATCGCGGCGGAGACGCCTTCGGCGCGCTCACCTTCACTCGCGTCTTCGGCCAGGCCTGGGAACTGCACGGCGAAGCGGCCTGGCGCGAACAGGCAGCGGTGCTGCTGGGCGGCAAGTACACCACTGCCTCCGGCATCACTTTCATCGCTGAGTTCTACACCCCGCCCAACATCCCGTACTATCGCGACATGGGCGTCTCTCCGCTCGCCGGACGCCAGCACTATGTCTTCCTCGACGCCGGCAAAGCCGGCTGCGCGAGCTGCCCGGCTGGAAGGAATGGGATCTGGCCGCTTACATAGTCGCGAACCTCAACGACAAGCAGCTTACGCCGCCGTCTTCGACGCCAACCGGAGGTTCGGAAACCGCTTCTCCTCCTATCTTCACCTGGAGCTTCCGCGGGGCAGCAACACATCGGAGTACGGTTCGGCGCCGTACTCCGCAGCCACTTCGGTGGGAGTCCGCTTCCAGCTATGATTTGCAATCAAGTACATCGGCGCCCGGCCAGTTCAAAGGCCGGCATACACTCAACTACCGCTCGATCTGCCCTGAGGGCGCTCTGGATCGTCTCCGGCGCCACGCTGCTCATCTTCCTGATGTTCTTCTCTCAGGGCTTTATCCTGCTCTCTAGGAGCGGGCAGAGCCTGCTGGGTATATTTGTCTCTTCCCTCTGTATCGCCCTCCCCTCCATCGCTCTTGTCACCTATCTCTCGGTTCGCTATTCCGAGAGATTCCCCCGCATGATCGCTGTCATCCAGGCTGCCTCATTCGTCTTCACGGCGTCCGTCGGCTGTCTCCTGGCCGACCTGATCCTGCGGTTTATCGGCATCGCGCACGGCGGTGGGTTTTGGATCGGATACATAAGCGACCTTCCCTTCTGCATCGTCATCACGCTTGCCATTGGAATGAGCGTCGCCACTTATCAGACGTTGCGCTACAAGCTGCAGGCAGCCACGCTTGAAGCTGCGCACGCGCCAGGTCGAACAGGAACGCGCCTATAAACTTCTAGCCGAGGCCCGGCTCTCTTCGCTCGAATCGCGCATCCATCCCCACTTTCTTTTCAACACGCTCAACTCCATCGCCGCGTTGATCCCCACTGACCCCCAGCGCGCCGAAGACACGGTAGGCAAGCTGGCCTCGCTGCTGCGCTTCTCGCTCAACGCAAATCAGAGCGGCCTGGTGCCGCTGGCGCAGGAACTCAAGATCGTGCGTGACTATCTCGAAATCGAATCCACCCGTTTCGGCTCGCGGCTGCGCTATCGAATCCTCGTGCCTGACACGCTCGATTCTGTCCGGGTTCCTCCGCTCGCGCTGCAAACCCTGGTTGAGAACTCGGTAAAGCACGCGGCAGCCCGGCGGCCTGAAGGCGCTTCGATCGAGATTGCCGCGGCGCTCCAGGTCGCCGGAGCAATGGAGCCGCCCCTTATCTGCCTCGAAGTCAGCGACGACGGGCCGGGCTTCTCGCTCGGCGCCATCGCGCCCGAGCACGGCCTCGGCAATCTTGTCGCGCGTCTCGAACTGTTGTTCGGCAGCGCGGGCAGGCTCGACGTGACTCGCGAAAATGAGAAGACGATCGTCCGCATCTCGTTCCCCGCGGAAACGTGAGATACCATGGAAACCGCTCCGCTGCGCGCCTATCTCGTTGACGACGAACCGCTGGCCATTGAACGTCTTGCACGGCTGCTGGCCAACTACGATTGCCTGCTCATCGCCGGCAGCGCTACCGATCCCGCGCAGGCGCTCGAGTTTCTAAACGGCACGGCAAACGTCGACCTGCTCTTCCTCGACATCCAGATGCCCGGCATGAATGGCTTTGAGCTGCTCTCGCGTCTCGCCGTGCAGCCCTTCGTCATCTTCACCACCGCCTACGACCAATACGCGCTGCGGGCCTTCGAGGTCAACTCCATCGACTACCTGCTCAAGCCCATCGAAACCGCGCAGTTGGAGCGTGCGCTCGCCAAGCTTGGGCGGCTGAGGCCGGTCGTCAAGCCTGACTGGCAACGGAACCCCGATCTTCCGGCCGTGTTGAAGGAACTGGCTGCTTCGCTCCTCGGCCGGCGTGCCGATTACCCGCGCCGAATTGCCTCCCGCGTGGGAGAACGCATCTCCTTCCTTGACCTTGACGCCGTGACCCACTTTGTGGCCCGCGACAAACTCACCTATGCCGCCGTCAACGGCCGCGAGCACTGTGTCGATCAAACCATCGCCGATCTCGAACTGAAGCTGGACCCCGGCAAGTTCCTGCGCATTCATCGCGCTGTTCTCCTCAACCTGGATTGGGTCCGCGAAGTGAACGTCTCGTTTGCGGGCAAGGTGGTTGTCTCATTGAAAGACGAGCGCCGCACAAAGTTGCCGGTTGCGCGTGACCGCGTCCGTCTGCTCAGGTCGCGAATGGAATTCTGATCTTCTATCCATTTCGTTCAAGTCGGCTGACAGTGAGCGAACTGTTCCGCCCGCCGCCAATCCGGAAGTAACCCGCAACTGGCGGGAATCGTCCGATGCGCCTGTCGACCCCGCCAATTCCCCAGCGGCTAGGAACGCCGCTAACCCCAAGCCGCCCGGCATTTACGAATCCACCCCTCCCCGAGCCCCAGCCGCGGAGAGCGGGCTAGCGGCTTCTGGGGAACCAGTTCGCCGGGACAAGCCGCGGAAAAGCCCGCTCCGGAGGGAGGCCGGGCTTTACAGGCTGCGGAAAAACTCATTCTGAGTTGCAAGAAGTGTCAGGGCACGACTTCAGTCGTGCCGCAAGCGGCCGAGAATAGAGAAGGGCTTTACAGGTTGCGGAAGAACTCATTCTGAGCTGCAAGAAGTGTCAGGGCACGACTTCAGTCGTGCCGCAAGTGCAGCAAAATCAACGAGGGCTTTAGCCCCTGCGGTAAGCTTTTCGGGAAATTCGCCTCCTATTTCCCCCTTTTTCCGCAACCTGTTTAGCCCCGGAGGTCCGCTCTTCCCGGGCCCTGGATCAAATCCGACCCCCTTTCCCCCACCCCGGCAAACCGGAACCGCCGGGCTCGCGTGTCGCCCGTTTCGAAGCCGCTCGTCAACGCCGATTCGCTGAGCACATTGGCGATAATGCGCTCATTGGCAGCGGTTTTCAGAAGTAATGTCCGGATAGGCGAGAATCCCCCCGAAACTCGCAATGCGGTTCTGAATCGGAGTTGGGGACGCGCCCGGGCTGTTTGCGCTAGTTGAATTCAATCGGGCACGAATATACTTCGGAGCAGATTCTTGAACGGCTTAAGGAGGCGACTGTTGCCTGGCAAGAGGTTACCCCCTCACTCTCATAGCAGACTGGATCCCAGGAAGGCTTCAGAGATTCTCGCGACTCTTGTCAGAGATGCCGCGGATCTTGAACTGGAACCTTTCGGGTCACCAAGGCGAGATCAGTGGACGCTTACGGCGAAGGGAGCCTTGGAACGAACTTTTGGACCTGACAGTTCGATATTGGCCGGATTCAGCGCATCCCAGTCGATCGTCTTCAAACGAGGCGACAGTGCCGAAAATCTTCGCAAGGTAGATAACGAGAAGCTAGCATCAGAGGTATCGGTCATACGAAGCGCTATTCAGCAACTGGACTGGTCCATCGAAGGCGGCAAGGAAACTGCAACGCCGGGGGCGAAAAAACTGGAGCCAGCGACCATGATGATATTCATTTCACATAGCAGCCACGATGTGCCGCTCACTACGGCCCTCATTGACCTTCTGCGTTTAGCAATTCCGGAGCTTCAATCGGGCCAGATCCGATGCAGCGACGTACCGGGTTACCGTTTTCCCGGAGGTGTCAATACGGAAGAGCGGATCCGAAAGGAAGTCAACGAGGCAAAGATAGTCATTGCGCTTGTCACACCTAGTAGTTTGCGATCAGTGTACGTGTTGTTCGAACTTGGCGCGCGTTGGGGGGCGAACCTACGTTTAATTCCGCTTTTAGCGGGAGTAGACCCTGGCGAATTGGAGGAGCCACTGAAGCCTCTGAATGCACTTTCAGCCCACCAGAACGAGGAACTTCATCAGCTGGTCAAAGATGTGGCCCGCGGACTTGGCATGAAACAGGATGATTCTGCCATCTGGTTACCTAAGATCGATGTCGTCAAAGAGAGGGCAGATGCGACCCAAAGGGGACGACATGCATCTGAAACCTTGATTCTTAAGCGAAACGACGTGGATGGAGTGGTAGGCACAGTAGAAGAACGGTTCGATCATGCTCAGGAAGAAGTCTGGATATCCGGCAACGACAACATGTTCGTTGCAAGGTGTCTCAGCGGATTCCTCGTGAAGGCGCTGCGAAGGCGCTTGAAAATCAGACTGCTTGGCGTCGATCCCGATTCCGCTGCTGCTTCAATGCTCTCTCTAATCGATCCCCGATTCGAATATGACAACTTCCGGGCAGAAATTCTGGGGTAACAGAACTTGCTCGCAAATGGCACACTGAGTTTTCGTGGTTTGAGTATAGACTTCTGCGACTCCTCCCGCAGGCTGGCTACTTCATCACAGACCCAGGCCAAGCATCGAAGACCGTGAAGTTGAGCTATACACTGCTCGACCGTGGAAGCCATTTGATACTCGGCCGCATATAGTCATAGACGAAGGTATGCCCGAATGGGCGCGACTACTTCATACAACAGTTCAGGAACTATTGGGCGCTTAGCAAGGCCCCTTGCTAGCCACCGGAAACGAGCGATCTCGAGGTGCAACTCGAAACCGATTCAGGTGACGATTGTGTCGGCTGTGTTCGGTGCTGCCTTCCAGACCCGTGGGGGTTCGACCACCCCTCTTGGGTTAACGCTTAATCGCCGAGGGACCTTTTTAGCTTAGGAGCCAAATTTAGGAGTTCCGGGGCGAGTAACCGGCTAACCGGAAGTAACCCTCAACTGGCGAGAACCGTCCAATGCACTTGTCGACCCCGCCAATTCTCCAGCGGCCAAGAACACCGCTAACGCCAGGCCGGCCGGCATTCAGGAATCTATCCATCTCCGAGCCCCAGCCGGGGAGAGCATCTCCTGTTCACTGTCCACTGTCCACTGTTCACTGTTCACTGGCTTCACCCGCTATATTCGCTTCTCTCGGCAAGCCCGAGAAATTCCCCGGACAAAATCCAACCTGGAGGACGAAAACCATGAAATTCATGTCAACCTGGACCCTGTTACCGGTTCGTGAGAACCGCCGCCGAGCAATTCCTTGCTGGCGGGGGAGGCGAGCCGGAGGGCGTCACCGTTCTCGGCCGCTGGCACAATGCCGACTGCAGCGGCGGATTCACCCTTTACGATCCAACAGTGCCGCTGCACTCCATTTGGGGGCTGCAAAGTGGGCTGATTGCTTGAGCTCAATACCGTCGCAGTCATCGAAGATGGCGAAGCCGGCCCCAACCTGGCAACTGTCTTCAAGAAGCAAAAATTAGCCCGGCCCCCCTCCCCCTATCCCTTCCCGACACCGTCTGCCACCCGCGAGCTTCGCCGGCCGGTGCCGGGGATCCCCCTAGGCAGTCTGCCCCTTCCCCGCCCGGCCGGCTATTCCCACTGAGTCCCTATGTCCTGACGCCCGCCCACTCGCTCACTCGCCCACTTGCTGACCTGCTGACCCGCTGACTTGCTCACCCGCTGTCCACTGTTCACTGTGGACTGTGCACTGTCCACTGTGCACTGTTGCAAAAAACCTCCGAAAACCTATTGAATGCCCCCCTGAAAGTCCCTATTAACCTCGATAAACCCCCCTTTCTAGGTTTTCAGGCTAGTTCTCAGCAACCCTTTCCTCCCTAATGGAATTTCTCGTAGCTAACGCGCCTATTTCGCAACCCCTGTAGACGTTAAGCCCAAAGAAGTCGAACCACCTGGGCTAACCCTTGGGCCTGTTGCGAACCCTTGAGCGGACCATTAAAGTTTTCGACAGACCCTATAAGCCTGCCGTTAGCGTTTTGACACCGCCCATAAGGGACCTTAAACGTTTCCGACAACCACTTAAACGCACCTTTGAAGCCCTTTTGCTGCCTCGGGCCGCGCCGTCGACTTCGCTCAGCAGGAAAACAAATCGCAGAACGCACCGCCTTCGCCCCGGGGAAGGCTCACCCCGCCCAGGGGAATACCGTTCAAACTACCCGGGATCCATTCCTCTATTCGGTACGTGTGCTCTTCGGTGACCCGGTTGGTGAGCACCTCGCGCGCGATGCGCTCCACCTGCGCGCGCGCGCCCTCGGCGCTGGCCGACGGGCTCAGCGCCGAGGGCGCGCGCGCGCAGGTGGAGCGCATCGCGCGCGAGGTGCTCACCAACCCGGTCATCGAAGAGTACACGTACCGAATAGAGGAATAGATGCCGGGACGGTTTGAACGGTATTCCCCTGGGGCGGGGGTGAGCCTTTGCCCGGTGCGAAGGCGTGCGTTCTGCGATTTGTTTTTCCTGCTGAGCGAAGTCGACGGCACGGCCCGAGGCAGGCAAAAGGGCTTCAAAGGTTCGCTTAAGTGGTTGTTAGGAAACGTTTAAGGTCCGCTTATGAGCGGTGTCGAAAACGCTAACGGCCGGCTTATAGGGTGTGTCGAAAACGTTAATGGTCCGCTTAAAGAGTTACGAAACAGGGCCAAAGGTTCGCCCAGGTGGTTCGACTTCTTTGAGGCCTTAACTCTACAGGGTTGCGAAATAGGCGCGTTGGCTGCCGAGAATTTTCCATTCCGGAGGAAAGGGTTGCTGAGAACTAGCCTGAAAACCTCAAAAAGGGGGGTTTATCGAGGTTAATTGGGGGTTTTCGGGGGGTTTTCGATAGGTTTTCGGAGGTTTTTTGCAACAGTGCACAGTGGACAGTGCACAGTGCACAGTGAACAGTGGACAGCGGGTCAGCAAGTCAGCGGGTCAGCAGGTCAGCAGTGAAGTCAGCAAGTCAGCGAGTCGGCGGGCGTAGGGACGTAGGGACTAATAGGGAATAGCCGGCCGGGCGGGGAAGGGGCAGACTGCCTGGGGAATCCCCGGCACCGGCCGGCGAAGCTCCGCGGGTGGAAGCCGGTGTCAGGAAGGGATAGGGGGAGGGGGGCCGGGCTACTTCTTCTTGAAGACAGTTGCCAGGTTGGGGCCGGCTTCGCCATCTTCGATGACTGCGACGGTATTGAGCTCAAGCAGATCAGCCCACTTTGCAGCCCCCAAATGGAGTGCAGCGGCACTGTTGGATTCGTAAAGGGTGAATCCGCCGCTGCAGTCGGCATTGTGCCAGCGGCCGAGAACGGTGACGCCCTCCGGCTCGCCTCCCCCGCCAGCAAGGAATTGCTCGGCGGCGGTTCTCACGGAACCGGGTAACAGGGTCCAGGTTGACATGAATTTCATGGTTTTCGTCCTCCAGGTTGGATTTTGTCCGGGGAATTTCTCGGGCTTGCCGAGAGAAGCGATTATAGCGGGTGAAGCCAGTGAACAGTGAACAGTGGACAGTGGACAGTGAACAGGAGATGCTCTCCCCGGCTGGGGCTCGGAGATGGATAGATTCCTGAATGCCGGCCGGCCTGGCGTTAGCGGTGTTCTTGGCCGCTGGAGAATTGGCGGGGTCGACAAGTGCATTGGACGGTTCTCGCCAGTTGAGGGTTACTTCCGGTTAGCCGGTTACTCGCCCGGAACTCCTAAATTTGGCTCCTAAGCTCTGAAATCGCGCCTCGGCGATTAAGCGTTAACCCAAGAGGGGTGGTAAAACCCTCCACGAGTCTCGAAGGCAGCACCGAACACAGCCGACACAATCGTCACCTGAATCGGTTTCGAGTTGCCACCTCGAGATCGCTCGTTTCCGGTGGCTACCAAGGGGCCTTGCTAAGCGCCCAATAGTTCCTGAACTGTTGTATGAAGTAGTCGCGCCATTCGGGCATACCTTCGTCTATGACTATATGCGGCCGAGTATCAAATGGCTTCCACGGTCGAGCAGTGTATAGCTCAACTTTCACGGTCTTCGATGCTTGGCCTGGGTCTGTGATGAAGTAGCCAGCTGCAGGGAGGATCGGCAGAAGTCTATACTCAAACCACGAAAACTCAGTGTGCCATTTGCGAGCAAGTTCTGTTACCCCAGATATTTCTGCCCGGAAGTTGTCATATTCGAATCGGGGATCGATTAGAGAGAGCATTGAAGCAGCAGCGGAATCGGGATCGACGCCAAGCAGTCTGATTTTCAAGCGCCTTCGCAGCGCCTTCACGAGGAATCCGCTGAGACACCTTGCAACGAACATGTTGTCGTTGCCGGATATCCAGACTTCTTCCTGAGCATGATCGAACCGTTCTTCTACTGTGCCTACCACTCCATCCACGTCGTTTCGCTTAAGAATCAAGGTTTCAGATGCATGTCGTCCCCTTTGGGTCGCATCTGCCCTCTCTTTGACGACATCGATCTTAGGTAACCAGATGGCAGAATCATCCTGTTTCATGCCAAGTCCGCGGGCCACATCTTTGACCAGCTGATGAAGTTCCTCGTTCTGGTGGGCTGAAAGTGCATTCAGAGGCTTCAGTGGCTCCTCCAATTCGCCAGGGTCTACTCCCGCTAAAAGCGGAATTAAACGTAGGTTCGCCCCCCAACGCGCGCCAAGTTCGAACAACACGTACACTGATCGCAAACTACTAGGTGTGACAAGCGCAATGACTATCTTTGCCTCGTTGACTTCCTTTCGGATCCGCTCTTCCGTATTGACACCTCCGGGAAAACGGTAACCCGGTACGTCGCTGCATCGGATCTGGCCCGATTGAAGCTCCGGAATTGCTAAACGCAGAAGGTCAATGAGGGCCGTAGTGAGCGGCACATCGTGGCTGCTATGTGAAATGAATATCATCATGGTCGCTGGCTCCAGTTTTTTCGCCCCCGGCGTTGCAGTTTCCTTGCCGCCTTCGATGGACCAGTCCAGTTGCTGAATAGCGCTTCGTATGACCGATACCTCTGATGCTAGCTTCTCGTTATCTACCTTGCGAAGATTTTCGGCACTGTCGCCTCGTTTGAAGACGATCGACTGGGATGCGCTGAATCCGGCCAATATCGAACTGTCAGGTCCAAAAGTTCGTTCCAAGGCTCCCTTCGCCGTAAGCGTCCACTGATCTCGCCTTGGTGACCCGAAAGGTTCCAGTTCAAGATCCGCGGCATCTCTGACAAGAGTCGCGAGAATCTCTGAAGCCTTCCTGGGATCCAGTCTGCTATGAGAGTGAGGGGGTAACCTCTTGCCAGGCAACAGTCGCCTCCTTAAGCCGTTCAAGAATCTGCTCCGAAGTATATTCGTGCCCGATTGAATTCAACTAGCGCAAACAGCCCGGGGCGCGTCCCCAACTCCGATTCAGAACCGCATTGCGAGTTTCGGGGGGATTCTCGCCTATCCGGACATTACTTCTGAAAACCGCTGCCAATGAGCGCATTATCGCCAATGTGCTCAGCGAATCGGCGTTGACGAGCGGCTTCGAAACGGGCGACACGCGAGCCCGGCGGTTCCGGTTTGCCGGGGTGGGGGAAAGGGGGTCGGATTTGATCCAGGGCCCGGGAAGAGCGGACCTCCGGGGCTAAACAGGTTGCGGAAAAAGGGGGAAATAGGAGGCGAATTTCCCGAAAAGCTTACCGCAGGGGCTAAAGCCCTCGTTGATTTTGCTGCACTTGCGGCACGACTGAAGTCGTGCCCTGACACTTCTTGCAGCTCAGAATGAGTTCTTCCGCAACCTGTAAAGCCCTTCTCTATTCTCGGCCGCTTGCGGCACGACTGAAGTCGTGCCCTGACACTTCTTGCAACTCAGAATGAGTTTTTCCGCAGCCTGTAAAGCCCGGCCTCCCTCCGGAGCGGGCTTTTCCGCGGCTTGTCCCGGCGAACTGGTTCCCCAGAAGCCGCTAGCCCGCTCTCCGCGGCTGGGGCTCGGGGAGGGGTGGATTCGTAAATGCCGGGCGGCTTGGGGTTAGCGGCGTTCCTAGCCGCTGGGGAATTGGCGGGGTCGACAGGCGCATCGGACGATTCCCGCCAGTTGCGGGTTACTTCCGGATTGGCGGCGGGCGGAACAGTTCGCTCACTGTCAGCCGACTTGAACGAAATGGATAGAAGATCAGAATTCCATTCGCGACCTGAGCAGACGGACGCGGTCGCGCGCAACCGGCAACTTTGTGCCGCGCTCGTCTTTCAATGAGACAACCACCTTGCCCGCAAACGAGACGTTCACTTCGCGGACCCAATCCAGGTTGAGGAGAACAGCGCGATGGATGCGCAGGAACTTGCCGGGGTCCAGCTTCAGTTCGAGATCGGCGATGGTCTGATCGACGCAGTGCTCGCGGCCGTTGACGGCGGCATAGGTGAGTTTGTCGCGGGCCACAAAATGGGTCACGGCGTCAAGGTCAAGGAAGGAGATGCGTTCGCCCACGCGGGAGGCAATGCGGCGCGGGTAATCGGCACGCCGGCCGAGGAGCGAAGCAGCCAGTTCCTTCAACACGGCCGGAAGATCGGGGTTCCGTTGCCAGTCAGGCTTGACGACCGGCCTCAGCCGCCCAAGCTTGGCGAGCGCACGCTCCAACTGCGCGGTTTCGATGGGCTTGAGCAGGTAGTCGATGGAGTTGACCTCGAAGGCCCGCAGCGCGTATTGGTCGTAGGCGGTGGTGAAGATGACGAAGGGCTGCACGGCGAGACGCGAGAGCAGCTCAAAGCCATTCATGCCGGGCATCTGGATGTCGAGGAAGAGCACGTCGACGTTTGCCGTGCCGTTTAGAAACTCGAGCGCCTGCGCGGGATCGGTAGCGCTGCCGGCGATGAGCAGGCAATCGTAGTTGGCCAGCAGCCGTGCAAGACGCTCAATGGCCAGCGGTTCGTCGTCAACGAGATAGGCGCGCAGCGGAGCGGTTTCCATGGCATCTCACGTTTCCGCGGGGAACGAGATGCGGACGATCGTCTTCTCATTTTCGCGAGTCACGTCGAGCCTGCCCGCGCCGCCGAACAGCAGTTCGAGACGCGCGACAAGATTGCCGAGGCCGTGCTCGGGCGCGATGGCGCCGAGCGAGAAGCCCGGCCCGTCGTCGATGACTTCGAGGCGGATACGGTCCGGCTCCATTGCTCCGGCACCTGATCGCCGCGGCAATCTCGATCGAAGCGCCTTCAGGCGCGCTGGGCAGCCACGTGCTTTACCGAGTTCTCAACCAGGGTCTGCAGCGCGAGCGGAGGAACCCGGACAGAATCGAGAGTTTCGGGAACGAGGATCTCGATAGCGCAGGCGCGAGCCGAAACGCGTGGACTCGATCTCAAGATAGTCACGCACGATCTTGAGCTCCTGCGCCAGCGGCACCAGGCCGCTGTGGTGTGCGTTGAGCGAGAAGCGCAGCAGCGAGGCCAGCTTGCCCACCGTGTCTTCAGCGCGCTGGGGGTCAGTGGGGATCAGCGCGGCGATGGAGTTGAGCGTGTTGAAAAGAAAGTGGGGATGGATGCGCGATTCGAGCGAAGAGAGCCGGGCCTCAGCCAGAAGCTTGTAGGCGCGCTCCTGCTCGACCTGGCGCGTGCGCGCTTCAAGAGTGGCTGCCTGCAGCTTGTAGCGCAACGTCTCGTAAGTGGCGACGCTCATTCCAATGGCAAGCGTGATGACGATGCTGAAAGGCAACGTCGCCTATGTATCCGATCCAAAACCCGCCGCCGTGCGAACGATGCCGACGATCCGCAGGATCAGGTCGGCCAGCGAGGCAGCCGCGGTACGCCGTGAAGACGCAATGCAGGCAGCCTGGATGACAGGATCATGCGGGGGAATCTCTCGGAATAACGAACCGAGAGATAGGTGACAAGAGCACATGGAGGGGAGGGCGATACAGAGCGGAGTAGACGAATATACCCAGCAGGCTCTGCCCGCTCTCAGAAAGCAGGATAAAGCCCTGAGAGAAAAACATCAGGAAGATGATCAGCGTGGCGCCGGAGACGATCCAGAACGCTCTCAGGGCAGATCGAGCGGAAGTTCGAGCGTATGCCGGCCTTTGATCTGGCACGGGCGCCGATGTATCTTGATTCGCAAATCATAGCTGGAAGCGGACCCCCACCGATGTGGCTGCGGCATACGGCGCCGAACCGTACTCCGATGTGTTGCTGCCCCGCGGAACCTCCAGGTGAACGTAGGCGGAGAAGTGGTTTCCGAACCACCGGCTGGCGTCGAAGACGGCCGTGTAACCCTGTCGTCGAGGTTCGCGACCACGGAGCCGGACATACCCCATTCCTTCCAGCCGGGCAGCTCGCGCAGCCGCGCTTTGCCGGCGTTCAGGAAGGCGTAGTGCCGGCGGCCCGCGAGCGGAGAGACTCCCATATCGCGATAGTACGGGATGTTGGGCGGCGAGTAGAACTCAGCGATGAAAGTGACACCGGAGGCAGTGGTGCGCTTGGCGCCCAGCAGCACCGCGGCCTGTTCGCGCCAGGCGGCTTCGCCGTGCACTTCCCAGGCCTGGCCGAAGACGCGCGTGAAGGTGAGCGCGCCGAAGGCGTCCCCGCCGCGATCGTTGCCGGCGATCAGAGATGTGTCGAATCCGCGCACCAGAACGTTATACCGGAACGGCGGTGGTATCGCGCATGTTGGCCTGGGCGGGAGCCAGAGCGGCGGTGGACCAGGCCAGCGAGATTGCATGCGGGCCGTGCACCCAGTCGGCCTTGACCATGTCGCGGCCTTCATTCACGTTGAGGCGGTCAGTGGGATTGGTGGGAATGCGCGGCGGGTCGAGGACGCCGGCGGCGGTGAAGGCGTAACCCGTGCCCCAGCGCACCATCTTGCGGCCCAGCGTGAAGTCGAAGTCTCCGGCGGAAAGATCCGCATAAGTCTCTTTTACGCGCAGTTGCGTGTAGTTATCGGAGTAGGCGACCGGCGAGGCCGATCAGCGCTGGAAGAGAAGGTCAAACGGTCGCGGTAATGAACGCTGAAGGAAGGCTCGAGCAGCACCTGGTTCAGCACGGCGGGCACGGGCTCGCTGCGATTGCCGTAGAAAGTCGCATCGTCGATGACCGAGAGCGAATAGCGCGTGCTCGGAGCGGCCCTCCCCGGTGGCCGGAGGGTCCTGGGCGCGGGCGCAGATGCAGGCGCTCAGGATGACAAGAACCGGAATGAGAAGGCGGCGATTCATGGCTAAAACATGTCCGCGCGGCCCTGATAGAAGAGCTTGTCGGGCAGCGAGCGGGGCGCGGCGCCGGAGTATTCGAGGACGCTGTGCGAGTTATGCCGGATTTCGTCGTAGAGCGTGAGGCGGCGCAGCAGCTCTCTGCCGCCTGACGGGCGCGAACTCGTCGAAAGTGGCGGATTTGATTTGCTTGCCGGAGGTCAGATAGAACTCGGCCCGCACCGGGCGCGCATCCTGCACGCGCAGCCAGTAGAGAATGCGCTGATAGGTCGCGCCCTTTCGCTTGGCGGTGAGGTCGAGGACGTAGCACTCCACCGCGCCCACTTTTTCGGTGCGCAGATAGACGGGCGAGTAATCGGCGGCATAGTTGGTGCGCGCCACGTCTCCGTTGGAGGCGTCGCCGGTGAGCCGTTCCAGGGGCGTGATGCGCACCGGGCGGCTGGTATCGGGCAGATAGACCCACATATCGTCGCCCAGCATCAGCAGGTGCTCGCCCTTTTCGCGCGGGCTCAAGAAATCCACGTAGGTCTTGTCGGTGCCCTTCTGCGAAACCTCGTAGAGATGCTCCTCGTCCGGCTTGCTCGGATTCGTAGTCGGTGATCTTGACGCGCACCACGTACGAGGGCCAGCCGTTGCGGAACGAGTCGGAGCGCTTGAGCAGGGCTTCAGCATCGGGCGTTGCCGTCGCGGCGCGGCCGACCAGCACGCATGTGAGGAGGAAGCCGATCAGGAAGATCAGCAGGAAGAATCGCAGTATGCAGTTGATCCTAGACATGGGCAATAGCCTCCGCAATTTGCAGCCGCGATGCGCGGATCGCGGGAACGATGGATGCCAGCGCCAGGGACACGATGACCAGCAACGACGAGCCGATCATGAGGCTGGGCACGTGGAGAACGCGGAAGTGCATTTCGACCGTGGTGCCCGGCGGCGGGGGCAGATGCAGCCCGGAAGCATTGAGCACGACGCCAAGCAGGTTGCCGCCGATCACGCCTGCGATGGCTGCCAAGAATGCCCGGTTACGCGTGGCCTCCACCATGAACAGCGCCACGATCCAGGAGCGGGGCGTGCCCATGGCCAGCATGGTGCCGATCTCGCGCGTGCGCTCGAACATGGTCATCAGCAACGTGTTCACGCTGGCCATGAGCACCATGAACGAAAACGATGATGCCGAGGAAGATGAAGATGCCGCTGAACAACGTGCGCACCTGCTTGTAATAGGCGGCCAGGTCGATCCACTTTCTGATAACCATGGGCTGGGAGAGACCGCGCAGCCGCGGCAGCAAGTGCGGCTGCAACTTTGTCGGTATTATCCGTCGCATCCAGGCCCACGACCAGGTTGGTGACGCGGTTGCTTTGCAGCAGCCGCTGCGCCTCGGGCAGCGCAATGCGCAGATAGCGGTCGTCAAGATCCTTGAAACCGGTGTTGACGATACCCACGATCTGCACGTCGATGCCGTTCAGGGCGCCGTCGGCGGTGACGGCCAGAACGGTGAGGCCGTCGCCCAGCTTCACGTTCATCGATCGGGCGACGCCGCTTCCGATGAGAGCCTCGGCATCGCCGCTGGAGCTCTGGTTGAGATCGCGGCCCGCGGCCAGCGGCGGCGAGAAGCCCATCCTGCGCTCGGCATCGGGATCGACGGCGCTGCCCATGAACACCGACGATTTGACGCCGTTGGAGAGCATTCCGTAGAACTCGATGCGGGGCGCGACGCCGCGCACGTGATCGAGGGTTGCACTGAAGCCGCGGCCTTGCGCCAGTCGTCGATGCCGGTGTCGAGCACATGCACTTCGTCGCGGCGGAAGTGCTCGGCAGTAAAGATCTGGATGTGGCCGAGACCGTTGCGGATGGTGCTTTCGCGGAGCCCCATGAACATGAACGCGAAGAAGCCGCCGACCATCAGCAGGCCGGCCACTCCGCAGCCGACCATCAGCAGGGTCATCACGGTGCGGCGGCGGTTGCGGAAGACGTTGCGAAATGCCAGGAGCAGGAACTTACCCATTGCTGCCTCCATTGGCGGCGCTGTCTGAAACTACCTGCCCGTCGCAAAGGCGAACGATGCGGGGCGTGTGTTCGAGCAACCGCTGGTCGTGGGTTGAGAAGATGAAGGTGAGGCCGAGGCTGCGGTTGAGATCGCGCATCAGATCGATCAGTTGAGTGGCGTTGTGCGTGTCAAGGTTGGCAGTGGGCTCGTCGGCCAGCACCAGCGCGGGACGATGCACGATGGCGCGCGCCACCGCGACGCGCTGGCGCTCGCCGCCGGAAAGCAGGTCGGGGCGCTGCCCGGCGCGGGATGCGAGGCCCACGCTTTCAAGAGCGGCTGCGGCTCGCTTGCCGCGTTCGCGCGCGCCCACGCCCTGTACCAGCAGCGGAAACTCGACATTCTCGCTGGCCGTGAACACGGGAATCAGGTTGAAGGTCTGAAAGACGAATCCGATCTTGTCGCGGCGCAGCGCGGTGAGTTGCTCCGGCTTGAGCGCCGACGTGTCCTGTCCGTCCAGCACGATGCGGCCCGCGGTCGGCTTGTCGATGCAGCCCATCAGATTCAGCAGCGTGGATTTGCCGCTGCCGCTGGGGCCGGCGATGGCCAGAAACTCTCCCGGGGAAACATTCAGACTGGCATCGTCGAGCGCGCGCACGTAACTGTGATCCAGAGGAAAACTCCGGTTCACTGCTTCCACCTTAACCAGATATTCCATACCCTGCCTTTTCAAGAGCATTGCCGCTGTGTTTAGACAATAAGACCGGCCTGCATAAACGAGACCGCATCAATGGACAGGGTGTTTAAAAAAGCAGATGGAAGGCTGGAGTTTGAGGATGAGCCGTCTCCGTTATGCGCTCCGCGGGTTTGATTGATCCTGTTCGCATAATCGGAATGACATCGATGCGAGTACCGGAAAGGCTGAAGCCAGTTCATTGGCGCCGCCGGGATGAGCACTGGAAGACGCGGCAGAGTCCGGGAATAGGGCAGCTCCTGGATTGTCGCCGATTCTTCGATAACCCAGGCCGGTGTGTGCCAGAGGCTCTGGGAAGGCCCCAAATCCGGGTTAGAGACGGGTAAGCCGGAGATTCGCCCGAAACTCCAGGATTCGCGACGCCGCTTGCAAATAGGTCGCCGATTCTCTCAGAGCGGCCCTGCGGTTTTTGCGCTTATTGAACGCAGGATAGCAGTGGAACCTGGGGAAGGGGTTGGTGCCGACCCGGGTCCCAAAGGCGCCATTTGGAAAGAGCAGGCGACCCACTTGCGGGTCGCACATCTGAACTACTCCACACTAAGTGCGGTTGTACTTACTTCTTTTCGCGGAAAAGGCGCAGATGCCCGGGCCTGAAGGCCCCGCAAATTCGCACTCTTTCAGGGGGCTGAAGAGGTTGCGGAAAAACTCGAGATCTCGAATGAAACTGGCGGAAAGCGTGCCTCCGGGGCTAAAGCCCTCGGTGATTTTGCAGGCTTTATGCGGGGGTTGAAACCCCATAGGCGCTAAGTTAAGGCTTCGTGGCGACTTTTTGTCTAGCTTGACACGCAACCGGTGGGGTAACCAAGGTGATAACCGCACAATGAGTAGCGTTACTGATTAGTTATCTTAGCGCTTATGGGTTGAAACCCCCGCCTCCCTCCGTATTGAGTTTTTCCGCAGCCTGTGAAGCCCGCGTTGATTTTGCAGCACTTGCGGCGCGCGACCCGGCCCGGCCCAGAGGGCTCCCCGGCTCCCCGGCTCCCCGGTACCCCGGTCGTTCCCTGACACTTCTTGCCTGCTCGGAATGAGTTTTTCCGCAGCCTGTGAAGCCGCCTGCTCCCTCCGAAATCTTCGAATTACAAAGGTAGTACTAATCGCCTGCGGACGACGAATCGTCGTCGGCCGGAGCAGAATCATCCACCGGGGCGGCGTCATCGGCCGGGGCAGAATCATCCACCGGGGCGGCGTCATCGGCCGGAGCCTCCTCGGCAGGGGCCGAGGCGTCGTCCTGTGGACCCACCGAATCGCCGTACTCGCCCGCTTCGCCGGCATCGTCAGCATTCCCCTGTTCGTTTTGCGCGGCGTCGGCGTAGAGCTGCGCGTCGGCCGCATCGTCGGGAGCCCCGGAAGTATCGTCGGCGTAACTCTGGGCGGTCTGCGCGTCCTCGTTGGCGGTCTGCTGGTCCCAATTGGCCCAGCTCTCGTTCTGAGCCGCTTCCCAGGTCTCGTCGGTCGAGTCCGGGCCTCCATCGCTGGCCACGTCCTGCGAGGCCGAATAGGCTTGCTGGGCGTCGTCCTGGGCAGTTGCGTAGTCGCCTGAGGCGGCGGCCTGTCCCTCAGCCTGCTCGTCCTGCTGGAGGGTTTGCTGGTCGTCACTCAAGTTGCTAGTCTGGGATTGGGCGTCAGGGTCAGTCGGGTCATCGGTGGTTGAATCAGCGGGTGTGGCGTCGGGATCGGAGCCGACGACCCCTGAGGTTGGATCGTCGGAGCCGGTCACGGTCGGATCCGTGGGATCGGTGGGGTCGGTTGCGGTCTCTCCGCCTTCGATTCCAGGCGAATCGGCAGCCGGTTCCGCCACACCAACCGGCTCATCCACTCCAGCCGGCGTTGCGGTTCCATCGGTGGGGTCAGTCGCCGTCCCCTCGCCTCCGGTTGCAGGGGAGTCGGCAGCCGGTTCCACCACACCAACCGGCTCTTCCACTCCCGCCGGCGCTGTGGTTCCATCGGTGGGTTCAGTCGCCGTCCCCGGGCCTCCGGTTGCAGAGGAATCCACGACGGGTTCCTCTACCACGACAAATTCTTCCACCACCCCTTCCGGAGTTGCGGCTGATCCCGTGGGACCGGCGTCGCTCCCCAACGGATCGAGGATGACGTCGATGATCTCTTCCGTCACGGTTCCGGAGTCGGAGGGATTTGCGGTTTCCCCCGGATTGGCGGCTACTGGTGTTGCGGCCGGAGTGGCGGAGTCATCCGGCACAACCACCACAACTTCTTCGACCTGATTGGTGCTCTCGTCTGGCATGGCTCAACCTCTCTTTTCTGATTTACCTGGATCACTTCTTTGCCCCGCCAGGCACCGGTGGCGTAGTAACCGATCTTGTTTTTGCGCCAGCAGCAGCCGGAGCAACCGACACTATCTTACCCAGCCGACGAATCGTCGTCGACTGCTGCGCTAGAGTCATCCACGGCGGCGTCATCCGCCGCGCCGGAATCATCCACCGGAGCGTCTTCCGTCACCTCCGACGAGTCGTCCTGCGGTGCATCTTCTCCGCCGTATTCGCCCTCCGCACCGTATGTGTCGGCGTCCTGCTGTTCGCCAGCCGCCTCGTCCGCGTAGCTCTCGGCACTGCTCTCGTTGCCTGCCTCGGCTTCGTACTGGGCCGAATCCGCATCCCCATCCGCGATCTGTTGGTCCCAATTGGCCCAGTCCTCATTCTGAGCTTCGTCAGCAGCCTGCCCGGAGTGGTCGGAGCCTCCGGCATCGGAATCGGCCCATTCTGTTTCCGTTTCGGCGTTTACGGCTTGGTCGTGCGCATCGGCGTAGTCGCCCGACGCGGCGTCCTGCGCTTCCTGCTGCTGGTCCTGCTGCGCCTGCTGCTGCTCGTCAGCCGATTGTTGCAACTCGGAAGAGCTCGAGCCGTCGAGCATGCCATCGTCGCCGGCCTGGCCGGCTTCGTTTTCTGCCTGCGCGCGATCATCCGCAGCCGTGGCGTAGTCGCCGTCCGCGACCGCCTGGTCGGCGGCTGCCTGATCGCTGGTCGCGGCATCGGTAGCGGCCTGGGCATCCGGATCAGCGGATGCGGCGTCGGGATCGGTGGAGTCGATCCCAGCCGTCATATCGCCGGCGCCCGTATCGGACGAATCGCCGGAAGTCGTGCCGGTCCCGGTCAAATCCCCGACTTCGGCCGGATCGGTTGCGGTCCCATCGTCTCCGGTGCTCGGGGAGTCGGCGGCCGGTTCCACCACGCCAACAGGCTCGTCCGATCCCGCGGAGGTTGTATCTGTCTGGTCCGTCACCGTTCCGGTGTCTCCGGTTCCAGAGGAGTCGGCGGGTTCCACCACAACAACCTCTTCCACCACCTCGCCCGGCGTAGCGGATGCGTCCGGGGAGTTGTCGACAGCCCCGAGCGGATCGAGAACGGCATCGATAATCTCCTCGGTCAGCGATCCGGAGTCGGAGGGATTCGCGGCCGACGTGCCGGCGTCCTCCGGCACAAGGACCACAACCTCATTGACCTCGTCGTTGCTATTGTCTGGCATGACTCAACCTCTCTTTCCCGAGTCACCTGGATCACTTCTTTGCCCCGGCAGGCGCCGCCGGCGCAGCAACCGATGCTGTTTTTGCGCCGGATGGCGCTGACGCCGGAGCAACCGGCTTGGCTCCCGCACCGGCAACCGATGTGGCGGCAACTGGGATCGCGGTTGCAGCGCCGGGCGGTGTGGCCGGGACAGATGGTTTTGTTCCTGTGCCAGTAGACGGCGGGGCTGCCGGTTTTGTTTCCGCGCCAGCAGGCGCCGGCGACGGGGCAGGCGGCTTGGGGCGCAAGGTAATAACGGTTTTACATTGTGGACAGCGGACATTCACGGACGATTTGCCGCGTAATATGGCAAGCGGAACCCGCATGGCGGCCTGGCACTTGTTGCAGACAACACGAATGGAGTTAGCGGGCGCGGGGGCCGACGCCGGGCGAGGCGCGGCAACGGGGGAACCCGCTGCCGGCGGCGGTGGAGTGGCGAGCGGCTTGCGAGCTTGCTGGATGCTCCGGCTCCAGCGCATGAGCTCGGGCTCGCTGGCCGACTGACCTAACAACCGCAAGCGCCGCGTGGTGTACATCGAGGAAGAGGTGGTCATTTCAGAAAGACGCGTGATCTGATCGTCGCTCGCCTCTTCCTGCTTCATCCATTCCTCGATGTTCACTTGTTTCAGGAGCCTTGCAGAGTGGATGGACCATGCCAGCAGAACGCGGCGCGCAAGGGCCACGTCACCGACGGCGAGCAGCCCGGCGCGGTCGGCGGTGATCTCCGATTGGCGCGCCCAGGCCAGCAGCGGCAGTTCCACCGTGCCCTGAATCAATTGCGCGGGGTGGATCGCGCTCCACACTCCGTTGGAAAGCAGGCCGTGCGGACCGGCGCTGCCGGAAATGAAACGAGTGGCGGTTTTCCAAAGAGCATGGCCGGCGGCGCAGTGTCCCATCTCTCGCGCCAGCACAAAGAGTATTTCGTCGTTCTGGAAGTTGGTGAGGACGGCAGTTCCCAGCACGATAAACGCGCTGGTGTCGGAGCCGAAGGTATAGGTGACCCACTGGGAATCGCCCGAGACATACACATCGGGCATCCTGGGCAGGCCAAGAATGCGCGCAGCCAAAACCCCCTGCTTCCACACATCGGGCAACTGCCTGGGGCCCAGGCGAATGCCGTTGAATGTGGATTCGATCCAGGGACGACCGACCTTGTCGGAGGCGGAGCGCACAATCGAGTGGAGGGCGGGAATCATTTGCAATTTGGCCATCGCCTGGCCGTCCTGCGCCCACAAAAAGACCGAGCGATCGAGCTGGTAACCGGGGAACAACGGACGCAGCCATCCGCATTCCACGCAGACATTCTCCGCGGAGCCCAGGCCAACCCCGTTGCCGCCGCAGAGCTTGCAGACGGGCGCTGGGCTGCCCGCATTAGGCGGTGGCGCAGATGGCGCATACGGCGGCGCCGGCGCAAACGGCGGCGTGGATGGCGCATACGGCGGCGCGGATGGCGCATACGGCGGCTGTACCGGCGGGGCTGGGGTGACGAGCATGGTTCCGCACATGGTACAGAATCGCGAACCCGGGATCCCGGGGCCGTGTCCTTGCGGGCAAATAAGCGGAAGAGCGTTGCTGGCCATGGGGCTTCCCTTTCCGGTCACACGCCAGACCTTAAGTGAGGCGCGAACTCAATCTTCCCGAGCTTGAATATCCAGTTCAGGAAGTATAAGACAACATGGGCATCCGACATCGTTCATCGCAAGTTACTTTGAGACTGCGTGAAGAAACCCAGAACGCGGATGGACTGCACAGGCCACTTACGCCCGACACTAACGTACCAAACGGGCGGCGTGTGCGCCATCTGTTATTCACTCTACCCGGGGGGAGTTTTCGACGAGGGATGAAAACCGGAGAAATTTTACGAAGCTCGCCAACCGGGCGCAGTGATGGCAATCACCCCGTCGGCCATCCATGGAAGATACCTGGCCCTCGATTGCTGCCCTCGCGGCCGGTCAGGCCCGCGCCTTGTGCCGCTTCGAAGGTGAAGATTTTCGACGCCCCGGTGAGGCACCCGGCCATGCGCGGCTTTCCTTCCAAAGTTGCGGGGCAAGTGCTGAATTTGTGAGTTGCAGGCAGGCGGCGACTCGCCCGGAATCAAAGGCTCGTGTGGTGAATCTGAAGTTCATTGCATAACTTCGTTGAAGTCTTTGGATAACGGCAGCAAGTCAGCTCCCGCTTCGCGGGAATAGCGAGTCAGCAAGTCAGCGGAATGGTGCGGTGGGATGAGACCTCAGTCGTCGTTCACTGCAATGGCAAGGCGGCGCCGCAAGTCTCGCCGGCTCGATTGGACTTGTCGCGAGCAAACCGTAAAGAAAACATTTCATGCAGGCGGTGAAGGAACTTTGGTCTTTGCAGTGGCGGACGGGTCAGGCTTGCCGGTCGCGGGGCCGGCAGAGTCAGGCCCCTGAGCACCGGTATCGAGCTTGTCCATCAGCAGCGCTGCGAGGCTCTCAAGAACTCCTTGATTGCTACCGCCGCCAACCACGAGGATCCTGGGCATGAAAGCGGAGTTGCCGACCGCGAGCGCCTTGATGGCGTTCACCAGAGCCGTGGGTCCCTTGCCCAGTGCTTCGACCTGCCGCTGATAGGCTTCGGCGTTGGCCAAACCCACCGCGCGAACTTCGGCCCCCTTGGCTGTACCGGTCTGCTCGATGAACGTGGCCTCGCCCTGGGCTTCCTTCATTCTGGCCTCGGTCCTGTTGGTCTGGATGTCTACTCCGACCTTGGCCTTGGCAAGATCCACCTGCATGTCGGCGGTGCCCCGAGCCTTTTCCGTTTCGATGCGCTGGTCCTGGGCCTGCCGCTGCATCTTGAAGGTTTCCACTTCCTGATGCGCGACCTCCCGCTGGGTGAGAACCGTCACCAACTGCTCGGGGTAGACGACATCCTGGATATAAACTCCCCTGGTCTCGATTTCGTACTCGGCGAGTTTCCCCTGGATGTAGTTGAAGGCCTGTTCCTGGACGCTCTGGCGCGTCTGGATGAAGGTAATCGCCTCCATGCCGCCAATCTTGTCGCGAAAGAGGTTGCCGACGGCAGCCTGGAGAACCTCGTTCACCAGGTTTTCCATGGAACCGACCATGGAGATGACGCGTGGAGCCTTTGTATCCGGAACGTGAATCAGAACCTGCAGGTCGATGCTGAACACGAAGCCCTCATTGCTTTTGGCAATGATGGGCTCAAGGCGCGCATCAAGCCCGTGAGCTCCGGTCACGTCCTTCGCCCAATCGAGCTTGAGAATTGCCGTCAGAACGAGCTTGGCGTCGTAAATCCGGGGATTGATGGGGTACTTCCCGGTTCGCAAGGCTTCCTGCCAGATGCCCTGGTGGCCGGGGCGAACCAGGCTGCCGAATTTGAAGTTTGCGCCGGATGTGTCCTGGGTGGGCAATCCTACGTAAGCCTTGATCACGGCCACCTGACCCTGTTCCACAACCAGCATCGGCACCTGTTCCACGCGCACCAGGAAGGGATTGAGGTTGTACGCGCCATAGAGCAGCGGGTCATGCTGAAGGCCGATCTTTCCGCCGGCTTCCAGGAACTTCTGGAAATCCTGGTAGTTGTTGTGCTGATCGTTCTTGCTGCCAAGGATCATCCCCATAAGCTCGAAATCAGTAACGCCAGGTTTGCCTTCGAACTCGCTGACGTCCTTGAATCCGCCCAGGCGGCTGGCAATAGCGCCGGCCGGCAAGGGTTCGCCGTCCAATGCGGTAACCACCCCGATCATGTCAACGACTTTGCCGCTTTCGCCGGTGGGCTTGGGCGCAATGCGGGTCACATTGAGCTGCCACTCTTCAAGGCCGAAGGCCTGAAAGCTCAGCTTGTTGTAGGCGGCGAGGTGCCTGTACTCGTCCGACACCGGTACGCCGAAGACCTGCGGCTTGGTGATGACCAGGAAAGCGACGGGGTGAATCGGCGCCAGGGTGCCGGGAGAAAGGACCGGCCTTTGAACGCCCTTCTCTCCGCCCTTCTCCACAAATGTTCGAAAGTCGGTAAAGTTGCCGAAGGCGGCGTCGTACCTGCCTGACTTGGCGCCGATGGGTGTAGGCTTGCCAACCTGCGCGATGACCACGCCGATCTGCCCCGCCGGCACCTGGACCCAGGGGTGCTTGGTCACAGTGAATAGCGGCTTGAACTTGAAGCGGACCCCGGGCATGAGAAGTTCGGCCTGATAACCGGCTTCTCCTTCAAAGGCTACGGGATTGTTGCCAGGCAGCTTCCTGCCAAACCTTTTTCTCACCAGTCCGATCTGGGTTGGGCCAATGCTGTAGAACGAGGCGAGGGCGGTGGCAAGCAGCAACGCCAAAACGACGGTCGAAAAAAACACTATCAAGCCCGCACTCTCTAACATCTTGCGTCTCCTTTTTCAGCACCGAGTCGCTTGAATTGTACCGCTGCCGGGGGTATTAGACGACCAGTGCTGCATTTCCATCCTCAAAAACCGGGCGGGCTTGCGGGCTGGGCGTACGAACTCAAGGGCGAGAATGACCGGGCGATCGAGGATTATGACCAGGCGCTGCGGCTCGATCCCGAGTTTGCGAAGGCCGTCCACGACCGGGGCGGGATTTGATCCAGAGCCCCGGGAAGAAGGACCCCCGGGCTCTATATTCCACGTTTGTGTCAGAGTCTTTTGGGCGTGTGTCGCTTAGAATTGCAGCATGTGCGGGATCGTCGGTTACGTAGGGAAGAAGAAGGTCGTTCCAGTCATCATCGAGGGGCTACGGCGCCTCGAATACCGGGGCTACGATTCGGCGGGGATTGCCGTGGGCAGCCCATCGAGCAAGAAGCTTGAGGTGCGGCGCGCTCCGGGGAAGCTTGCCAACCTGGAGGAGGTGCTGCGCGAGCATCCGCTGGAGGGCACGTTCGGCATCGGGCACACGCGCTGGGCAACGCATGGGCGGCCTACGGAAGAGAACGCGCATCCGCATCGCGATTGCACGGGACGCATCGTCGTGGTTCACAACGGGATTGTCGAAAACTATCTTGAGCTGAAGCACGAACTCGCCGAAACAGGGACACAAGTTCGTTACCGAAACCGACACCGAGATCATTGCGCACCTGATCGAACAGGTACAGAAGGACGCCGAGGCGGCGGGCGAGCCCATCGCGCTTGAAGTGGCCGTGCGGCGAGCCGTGAAGCGGCTAACCGGGGCTTTTGCGCTGGGCGTGCTGTCGGCGGCCGAGCCGGACAAGATTGTGGCCGCGCGCTTCGGTCCTCCGGTGGTGATCGGCGTGGGCGAGGGCGAGTCGTTTGTGGCCTCCGACGTGCCCGGCATTCTGCACCACACGCGCAATATCTATTTTCTGGCCGACGGCGACATGGCCATCCTGACGCTGGCCGGCGTGGAGCTGACCGACTTCGACGGCAAACCGATCAAGCGGGAGATTACGCGCATTCAATGGGATCCGATCCAGGCGGAAAAGGGCGGCTACAAGCACTTCATGCTCAAGGAAATCTGGGAGCAGCCGCGGGCCATTACGCGACACCACGCTGGGGCGTGTCTCGCTGGACTCGGGCAAGGTTTACCTGGGCGAGATGAAGATTGCCGACGAAGAACTGGCCATGGCCTCGAGCATCAACATCGCGGCCTGCGGGACGAGTTGGCACTCGGCGCTGACCGGCAAGTACATGATCGAGCGGCTGGCGCGGCTGCCGGTGGATGTGGACTACGCCAGCGAATACCGCTATCGCAATCCGATTCCCGACCGCAACGCGCTGGGGCTGCTGATCACGCAATCCGGCGAGACGGCGGACACGCTGGCCGCGCAACGGGAGATGATTGCGCTGGGCTCGAAGACGGTGGCCATCTGCAACGTGGTGGACGCGATGGTGGCTCGCGAGGCTCACGGCGCGATTTATACGCATGCCGGCCCGGAGATCGGCGTGGCCTCGACGAAGGCGTTTACCGCGCAACTGACCGCGCTGTTTCTGCTGGCGCTGAAGCTGGGACAATTGCGCGGCAGGCTGGACCCTGCCCAATCGGTGGCGCTGATCGAGGAGCTGAGCCGCATTCCCGCGAAGATCGAAGAAGTGCTGCGAACGCGGTCGGCGCAGTGCGAGCAGCTTGCGGCGAGCTTTTCGACTTGCGCGCGATTTTCTTTACCTGGGGCGCGGCATTCACTTCCCCATTGCGCTTGAAGGCGCGCTGAAGCTGAAGGAGATCTCCTACATTCACGCCGAGGGTTATCCGGCCGGCGAGATGAAGCACGGGCCCAATGCGCTGATCGACGAGACCCTGCCGGTGGTGGTGCTGGTGACGCAGGGACGAAGCCGATCCCGCGTCAAAGCTGCGCTACGAGAAGACGCTGTCGAACATTCAGGAGGTTACGGCGCGCTCGGGCCGGGTGATCGCCATCGCCACCGAGGGCGATGCGACGATCGGCGAGCCTGGTGGAGCACGTGATAACCATTCCGCCGGCTATCGAGATGCTGTCGCCGCTGATTGAGATTGTGCCGCTGCAACTGCTGGCCTACTACATTGCCGTGCGCCGCGGCTGCGACGTGGATCAGCCGCGCAACCTGGCCAAGTCAGTGACGGTGGAGTAGCAGCTTACGCGCGGCCGGCGAACTCCTTGGTCTCGGTGTAGACTCTGACCTTTTCGCCCTCCTGGATGTAGAGCGGGACCTTGATTTCGAGGCCGGTGGAGAGGCGGGCGAGCTTGGTGACGTTGCCGCTGGTGTCGCCGCGCGCGCCGGGCTCGGTATACACGATCGCCAGCTCCACCTTTTCCGGGAGCGCGAGGCCGATGGGATTGCCGTTGAACTTGTGGAGCTGGATGATGGCGCCCTCGACCAGGAATTCGAGAGCGTCGCCCATCATGGCGCCGGAAAGGGTGAGCGTGTCAAAGGTGACCTGGTCAAGGAAGTAGGAACCGTCCGCATCGCTGTAAAGGTAGGAGGCCTCGACCGTTTCCAGGTCCGGCTCCTTGAAGCGGTCGCCGGCCTTGAAGGTCTTGTCGAAGACCGCACGGGTGATCAGGTTGCGCATCTTGAGCCGCACCAGCGTTTGCCCGCCTCGCGCAGTAGGAGTGGAGACCTCCGCTTCCATGCAGTAGTAGGGCGTGTTTTCAAACTCGAAGTACATCTTGCGCTTCACGGTGATGGCTTCAATCAATGCGGCCATGAATTCCTCGAGAGTTTCGCAGCCGCGGATTGGAGTGAAAACCGATGCGGCTCCCCGTCAATTATAGGGGCGGGCACAGGGCCGGGCCCGGCACGCTCGCCCGGCCTTGCCCGCGGGTTGACGCGCTCCCGGCGGCTCTGCGAGACTCACGCCAATGCGTTATAGCGGAAAGATTGAATATGCCGAGGCGCGCAAGATTCGCGAGCGGAACACGCGGCTCTATCGAATGGCGCACCTTCCTATATGGATATGGGTGTTTTTTCTGGCTCCCGGACCGCTGACGTTCAGCCTGTTTGCGCACGGGTTTTCATGGGGCAACGCGGCCTGGCTGGCGGCAGTGCTGATTGGGACCGGCATTGCCGGGCTGCGCGGGCAGTTGCCCGGCGTTGAACCTCGACCCTACATCCTGCGCTTCGATGAGGACAAGCCGAATCCCCTGTATCGCAAGGTCTGCTACACCTTTGCGTGGAATGCGGTGCTGAACTTCGCGCTGCTGAACCTGGCCGGGTTGACGATCGCCGTAATTACCGGTGTGTGGCGCATGAATCAGATTTATACCTACGCCTACTCGCCGCTCTGCGCGCTGATTCTGCTGCTGGGCCTGATGGGAAAACTGCCGCGGGTCGGACCCTCCACCAAGGGCGAAGGCACGGAGCGGCGCTACTTCTACGGCTCGGTCTGGGCGGTCACCGTGGCGCAGACGCTGCTGCTGGTGCTGTGGAAGGCGCTGCCGGCGGAGATTGCCCACACCAGGGAAGGAAGCCTGATCAAGCTGATCGTCTATGTTGGCGCGCTCGCCATCATGGGCCTGGCGGCGTGGCGGGGAATGCTGCCGCGGACCCGGCCCATTTTGCCGGGAGAGCTGATGGTGTCGGACTGAGGCCTTGACGCGCGAGGCGCTACGCGCTACAGTACTTGCATGATTCAGTCGTTCCGGCACGCGGGCCTGAAGAACTTCTACCTGACTGGAAGCAAGGCGGGCATCCAACCTGCGCATGCCACGAGGCTGCGCATGCAGCTTACGCTACTGAGTACGGCCAAGAACGCGAGCCGAATGAACGTCCCCGGCTGGGATCTCCACCCGCTCAAAGGGGCGCTTGCGGATCACTGGTCTGTCAAAGTCAACGCAAACTGGCGCATGACATTTACGTTTGAGAACGAGAACGCAATCCTGGTGGACTATCTGGATTACCACTGAGCGGTGAGGAGAATAATTATGGCGATGACGATGTACAATCCGGCCCATCCTGGCGAAATTCTCCGCGAATATCTGGGCGACGTTCAAGTGACGGTTGCGGCTAAACGGCTGCGCGTGGCGCGATCGACGCTCTCGCGCCTGCTGAATGGCCGAGCGTCGTTCACGGCGGCGATGGCGCTCAGGCTGGCCGATGCCTTTGGCACCGAGCCCGGCATGTGGCTTGACCTGCAGCAGCAGTACGATCTTTGGCACGCCTCGCGGCGCAAGCGGCCCAAGGTGGAGAAGTTTTCCAGGGCAGCGTAAGGCTTCCAAGTCCGGGACTGAAGTGCGGCCTGAGCTTTGTGTGGGCCGAAAAGCTGTTTTGTGTGATTTAAATCACACTATACGCATCCCCCACCAAGGTATAAGGTAGTTGCCATGTGCTTAGCGATTCCTGGAAAAGTGGAAGAGATTCACACCGACGGCATGATCCGGGTGGGACGGGTGAACTTTGGCGGGGTGGTCAAGAACGTCTGCCTGGACTACGTGCCGGAGGTCGAAGTGGGCGACTATACCATTGTGCACGTTGGGTTTGCGATCTCGAAGATCGATGAGGAAACCGCCGAGCAGACGCTCAGGGACTTCCGCGAACTGGGCATTCTGGACGAGGAACTGGGCGGCGAGGAAGAGGCTTTTGCGCGGGCGGCGACGGCGCCGCAGTCACCCTGTCCGGATGGAAGTTGTTCGGCACCGCTCAACAAGACGGTTGTCGATTGAGATTTGTGGTCTCCCACCCTTGCGCCCAAACACCACCCCCCGGACGAAGACCTGTCCGTGGGGACCCCGGGGCGGCGCAAGGATGGGGCACCCAGCAACTGTGAGTGGGAGGCGACGGAAATGCAGGTCCTTCGACTGCGTAGGCCGCAAAGGACGCGGCCTACTGCGCTCAGGATGACAGGATATTTGGGGAGGGGAGAGGCCTAGCACGAAAGGTTGCCGCAGGAATGAAGTATTTGACCGAGTTTCGCAACGGGGAGATCGCCCAGCGGATGGCGCGGGAGATTCACACGGTGGCGACACGGCCGTGGAAGATCATGGAGGTTTGCGGCGGGCAGACCCACTCGATCATCAGAAACGGAATCGACCAGATGCTCCCGGCGGGGATCGAGATGATTCATGGGCCGGGCTGCCCGGTTTGCGTGACGCCGCTGGAGTTGATCGACAAGGCGCTGGCGATTGCGGCCCTGCCGGGCGTGATCTTCTGCTCCTTTGGCGACATGCTGCGCGTTCCCGGAACCGAGGGCGATCTGTTTCAGGTGAAGGGCGCGGGCGGCGACGTGCGGGTGGTTTATTCGCCGCTGGACGCGGTGGAGGTGGCGGTCAAGAATCCCGATCGCCAGGTGGTTTTTTTTGGCGTCGGATTTGAAACCACGGCTCCGGCCAACGCCATGAGCGTTCACCTGGCCAAGCGGCGCGGGCTCAGGAATTTTTCGCTGCTGGTCTCCCATGTTCTGGTTCCCCCGGCCATCGAAGCCATCCTGCAATCGCCTGGAAACCAGGTGCAGGGATTTCTGCTGGCGGGCCACGTGTGCAGCGTGATGGGCTACTGGGAGTATCCGCCGCTGGCGGAGAAGTACGGGGTTCCGCTGGTGGTTACCGGGTTTGAACCGCTCGATCTGCTGGATGGAATCCGGCGCGCGGTGATCCAACTGGAAGCCGGGCGGCACGAAGTGGAGAACGCCTACAGCCGGGTGGTCACCTTCGAGGGCAATCGGGCGGCGCAGAAGCTGCTCGCGGAAGTCTTCGAGGTTACGGACCGCGCCTGGCGGGGCATCGGCGTGATTCCCAAAAGCGGCTGGCGGCTCAGCGAGGCTTACCGCGAGTTCGACGCGGAAGAGCGCTTCCACATCACCGGCATTCACACCCAGGAGTCGGCGCTGTGCCGGGCGGGCGACGTGCTGCGCGGAGCTATCAAGCCGGCCGAGTGCGCGGCCTTCGGAAAAGAATGCACGCCGCGGCATCCGCTGGGCGCGACCATGGTTTCGAGCGAAGGCGCGTGCGCGGCCTATTACAACTACGGGCGTTTTTTGTCGGCGGAAGAGCTGGCCAGCGCAGGAAAGAGCAGCTTTTAGCTCTTAGCTATTAGCTCCTAGCTTTGGCCCGGGCCGGATGGACAGTCAGAGGTGAGCGTGAGCGCAGCAGGCAAGGGTGCGTCGAGATTACCAAGATGGGGCACGCTTCTCGCGCGAATAGCCTTGGGTCTGCTGGTTGGGTATATTGCGTACATACCCGCGTTGGGGATCGTTCTGTTTCTCAAATACGGAAAGGTCGACGGCGAGATATTCTTCTACGGGCTCTACCTTCCGATTCAAGTTCCATTGCTTTTGTTGGGGGACTTCAGAGAGACGTTGCAAGGAGAGGGGCAGCTGCTTCAGGTCCTGGGTATTCTCATGATGGCTCCAAGCGTTTTCGTGGCTCTAAGGATGCGGAAAACTGGAAGGAAGAGCGAGGAAAGCGGAAATGCCTGAAGCTTCGCAGCCGGACTTCTCTAATTGGACATGCCCGCTGCCGCTGGTTGGCTATCCCACCATCGTGATGGGCCACGGCGGCGGAGGCAAGCTGGGCAACGAGCTGGTCGAGCACCTGTTTCTGCCTGCGTTCCGCAATGCGGCTCTGGAAAACCTGGGCGACGCGGCGGTGCTTGAACTCGGCGGCGGACGGCTGGCCATGAGCACCGATTCCTTTGTGGTGCAGCCGTTGTTCTTTCCCGGCGGATCGATCGGCGAACTGGCGGTTAACGGCACGGTGAACGACCTGGCCGTCTCCGGCGCGGAGCCGAAGTTTCTGAGCGCGAGCTTCATTCTGGAAGAGGGATTTCCGCTGGCCCAACTGGCGGCGATCGTTGAATCCATGGCGAAGGCCGCGGCCACGGCGGGCGTGCAGATCGTAACCGGCGACACCAAGGTGGTGGAGCGCGGCCACGGCGACGGCTGCTACATCAATACGGCGGGCATCGGCGTGCTGCGCGCGGGGATTCAAGTGGGTCCCGATCGCGCCCAGCCGGGCGACGCGGTGCTGGTTTCGGGAACCATCGGCGACCACGGCATGGCCATCATGAGCGTGCGCGAGGGCCTGGAATTCGAGAGCCAGATTCGCTCAGATTGCGCGGCGCTGAACGGGCTGATCGCCGCGGTGCTGGAGGCGGCCGGCAACGCAGTGCACGCCATGCGCGACCCAACGCGGGGCGGACTGGCGTCGACGCTGAACGAGATTGCGCATTCTTCCGGCGTGGGCATTGCGATCGACGAAGCCAGCCTGCCGGTGCGCGTTGAGGTGCAGTCAGCCTGCGAGTTGCTGGGCCTGGACCCGGTCTACGTGGCCAACGAGGGCAAGGCGGTATTTTTTGTTGCGCCCGAGGCGGCGGAGTCAGTGCTCGAGATTCTGCGCGCGCATCCGCTGGGGCGCGAGGCAGCGCGCATCGGCCAGGTCACGGCAGAACACAAGCGCATGTTAGTGGCGCGCACCGCCATGGGCGCGAATCGCGTGATTCCCACGCAGATTGGCGAGCAGTTGCCGCGGATCTGCTGAGGGGGTTTCTGAAGAAGTTCAGTTGCGCGAGCCAGCATTCCCTCAGGGGCTATTGAAAACTGCATAAGGAATGTCCTGACGGTACGGCCGATGGAGCATTCACCTGGCGACCATTTGAGACAGTTCACGATTGCGCCCTGAATTCCCTCAGGGGCTAAAGCCCGCGGTTTTATTGCTCAATTTGACGTACGGGCTGAAGCCCGTACCCTTCACCTGAAGCTCGAATTGACGTACGGGCTAAACAGGCTGCGGAAAAAGGCCTGAGTTCGCGCGAAGAGCCCGAAAAGCATGCCTCAGGGGCTAAAGCCCACGGTTTTATTGCTCAATTTGACGTACGGGCTGAAGCCCGTACCCTTCACCTGAAGCTCGAATTGACGTACGGGCTAAACAGGCTGAGGAAAAAGGCCTGAGTTCGCGCGAAGAGCCCGAAAAGCATGCCCCAGGGGCTAAAGCCCACGGTTTTATTGCTCAATTTGACGTACGGGCTGAAGCCCGTACCCTTCACCTGAAGCTCGAATTGACGTACGGGCCAAACAGGCTGCGAAAAAAGGCCTGAGTTCGCGCGAAGAGCCCGAAAAGCATGCCCCAGGGGCTAAAGCCCACGGTTTTATTGCTCAATTTGACGTACGGGCTGAAGCCCGTACCCTTCACCTGAAGCTCGAATTGACGTACGGGCTAAACAGGCTGAGGAAAAAGGCCTGAGTTCGCGCGAAGAGCCCGAAAAGCATGCCCCAGGGGCTAAAGCCCACGGTTTTATTGCTCAATTTGACGTACGGGCTGAAGCCCGTACCCTTCACCTGAAGCTCGAATTGACGTACGGGCCAAACAGGCTGCGAAAAAAGGCCTGAGTTCGCGCGAAGAGCCCGAAAAGCATGCCCCAGGGGCTGAAGCCCTCGTTGATTTTACGGCGCTTGCGGCACGCGACCCAGAGGGTACCCCGGTCGTGCCCTGACACTTCTTGCGGCTCCGGACGCGTTTTTCCGCAGCCTGTAAAGCCCAGATTCATTTGCCGGTCTTTACGGCACGGCTGAAGCCGTGCCCTGATACAAAGCCGCGAGTTTCTTATGCAGGTTCTCAGGCAAATCGTTCGAAGGCCTGCTCGATTTTGGCGGGAATTGTGGCGGGGGTTTCGCCGAGGGTGTAGCTGATTTCCAGGACCGTGGCGGGAGGAGTTTCAAGCTTCGCGAGCGCCTCGGCCGTGGCCTCCCAGTCGATGGTTCCATCGCCGGGCCAAAGGTGCTCGTCCTTGATTCCGTGGTTGTCGTGTACGTGGACAGAGCCGATGCGGCTGCCCAGAGTGGCGATGGCCGCGGCCACGCCAACCGTGAGGTGCGCGTGTCCCACGTCCAGGCAGACCCCAACATTGTGCAGGCGGCCCATCTCCAGGATGATCATCAGGTGTTCGGGGGTGGTGGGCTCGCTGAGCAGGTTCTCTACCAGCAGGCGCACGCCGAGAGGTTGGGCAAAGGCGCCCAGGTGTTCGAGAGCGGTGATGGCGTACTCGATGGAGCGCGGCGACCAGGCATCGGCGCGCTCGCCGAGGTGGACGATAAGATTGCGCAGGGGAATTTGCTCGGCGGCCTCGAGAGCGCGCTTCATCTCGTCCATGGCGTCGATGCGGCGCGCCTTTTCAGGATGCAGCACGTTGACCGCGTGCGCTCCGGTGCGGCCCATCTCCCGGTCAGGAAACAGGGGCGCGTGCATCGAGAAAGGCTGCAGCGGGTTGGAGCGGAACCAGGAGCCGAGCTCGGTGATGTGCTCGCGGCTGGTGTAATCGAAGTGCTGGCGGGCGGCAAAAATCTCAACCGCCTGTGCGCCGGAGCGGCCGGCCAGCTCCAGCAGGCCGGGGTGCAGGCGCTGTTTCAGGAACAGATGTGTAGACAGGACGCGCAACATGGTAGACATGGTCCTCGCGCCGGCTCGACTTCAACGATGAACCTGCCGCTACTGTCATTGTCGCATTTCTGCAACACTCTGCCGTGAGCCGGGGTTGGGCCGGTGGATCTCTGACCGCAAAGATGGCGGTTCTGGAGGGTGATTGAGGGATGGGCGGAGACCGCGGTCAAGCTGGAGGATGGCTTAAGAAGGCCCTGGCGTGCAAGCCGGCTATCCCTGATGGAATTGCCGGCTTGCATCCAAGCAACGCACGACTGGGAAACGGTAATGCCCTAAATCGGCCGTTCTTCACTACAGACCTTGGACATGTGTCGCGAAGATCACAGTCAACCGCGGCCGAGCAGTTTTACATTGTGAGCAACGGAGATTGAAGTTCTCCGGGATTTTCCCCTGCCAGTCCCCTTTGGAGACTTGACAGTTAGCCACAGCAGTATGATAACTCAGATTTTTGAAAAATTGTCTGCTCAATTTTGCACATTCTTGGATTATTTTTCACAATGCCTTTCCTGGGCATTCGGGCTAGAGCAGCCGCAGCCGGTCTGGAGCGACCGAACGTCTTAGGCCGCATCGGCATATAGGGTAAGGTGAAGCGGCTAAGAAACTTCCCGAAGCCGGCTAACAATCGCCGGCGGAGCGAAGCAACCGCAGATCCTTCGACTCCCTTCGTTCCGCTACGGTCGCTCAGGATGACATGCAACCTAAACCCAATAGAATCAGTGGAGGCGTATCGGGTCATTTTTCCGACGTAACTCGCACCGCGAGTCAAGCTGCTCAGGATGACAGCTCGTTTATTTATCAACTACATCCACGCACGATGAATGCCGATACGGCCTAATATCCGGCAGCTTTGCCGAAGTGGCTGCGATGGTCCTGTCCGCCTTCAAGCTCGCCGGTTTTAGGATCGATGGCGATGCACTCGCCGTTGGACCAGTGGCCGTTCTGATGTCGAGCTCGTATCCCTGGGAGCGCAGGGCGGCAATGGCTTGCGGGTGAAAAGCCCGGCTCCAGATAGAGCTTGTCGGGCAGGTACTGGTGGTGGAAGCGGGGGCGTCGACGGCCTGCTGAATGTTGAGACCGCCTTCGGCGGCGGAAAGGAAGATGTTGGCGACGGTGGAGATGATGCGCGCGCCGCCGGGCGAGCCGAGAACGAAGCGCAGCTTGCCGTTCTCGAGCACGATGGTGGGGGTCATGGCGCTGAGCGGGCGCTTGCCGGGGGCGATGGCGTCGGCCGGCCCCTGAATGAGGCCGTAGAGATTGGGCACGCCCAGCTTGACGGCAAAGTCGTCCATCTCGTCGTTGAGCAGAAAGCCCAGCGAGCCGGCGGTGACGCGGGAGCCGAAGGAGTCGTTGAGGGTGGTGGTGACGGCGACGGCGTTGCCCTGGCTGTCGACCACCGAATAGTGGGTGGTGTCGTGCGATTCGGCGCGGGCCGGCCAGCGGTTTTGCGGCGCGGGCGGCAAAAATCCCGGCGGGCGGACGCAGCGCGGCGCTGGGGGTGGCGGCGTGCGGGTCGATGCCGGCGCGCCAGGCGGCGGCATACTTCTTTGAAGTGAGCTCGGCCACCGGAATGCGGTTGTAGTCCGGGTCGCCGAGGTACTCGGCGCGGTCCATGTAGGCGCGGCGGAAGGCCTCCGCGATGAGGTGGATGGAGGCGGGGGAGCGGTCGCCGAGCTTGGCCAGGTCGTAGCCTTCCAGAATGTTGAGCGCGCTGACCAGCACGATTCCGCCGGACGAAGGCGGCGGGGCGCTGAGGATGGTGTAGTCGTGAAAACTGCCGACGATGGGCGCGCGCTCGACGACGGTGTAGCGGGCCAGGTCTTCGAGGGTCAGCAGCGCGCCACCCTTTTTGAGTTCGTCCACCAGCTCATGGGCCATCTTGCCGTGGTAAAAGTCGCCGGGATCGGCGGCGATGCGCTGGAGGGTTCGCGCCAGTTCGCGGCTGGCGAAAGATCTCGCCCTGCTTGTAGAGTTGCCCGTCGCGCTGAAAGATGCGCTTCGAGTCCGGGAATCGGGCCAGGTCGGGGTCGGCGAGTTCATGGGCCTCTTCGGCGGTAAGTTGAAAGCCCTGCGCGGCCAGCCGGATGGCCGGAGCGATGACGCCGCTTGCAGGCCCAGCTTGCCGTACTTGCGCTCGGCGTAGACCAGGCCGGCCACCGAGCCCGGCGTGGCGATGGAGCGGTAGCCGAGAAGGCTGGCAGTTGGGAATGACGTTGCCCTGCGCGTCCTGGTACATGGTTTCGGTGGCCTGGAGCGGGGCCTTCTCGCGGAAGTCGATGAAGGTGGTTTTGCCGTCGTGGGTGCGCAGCAGCAGAAAGCCGCCGCCGCCCAGGTTGCCGGCCGCCGGATGCACCACGGCCAGGGCAAAGCCGGTGGCCACGGCGGCGTCCACGGCGTTGCCGCCCGCGCGCAGCACCTCAAGGCCGGCATCGGAGGCCAGGTGGTGGACGCTGACCACCATGCCGTGCCGCGCGCGCACCGGCTGCTCGTCAAGATAAGGCTGAAGGCTGGTCTGCGGATCGGGCCGGGGATGAGGATTCACCTTCTTCGCGGCCTCCTGGGCAACGGCGCGGATTGAGAGCGAAAGTGCGACGCCGCAAAGTGCGGCCTGGACGAGGCGCATGGGCCGTGAATTCGTCAATGCTCAGACAGAATATCGTGGAAGGGAGCGGAGGCTCCATTTTGTGGGGCGAACGTCTAGAGCGTTTTCACTGTTCCTGTACTGAGGAACTTATGCCTTCCCACCCTAGTGTGGTGAATCTGAAGTTCATTGCATAACCTTGTTTAGGTCTTTTGATAACGGCGGCGGGTTAGCCCCCGCTTCGCGGGGATGGCAAGTTAGCAGGTTAGCGGAATTGTGCGAAGGGAAGAGGCCTCAGTCTCCATTAACTCCCGCGGCAACGCAGGTCTTGCTGCTTCGATTTAAGAAGCGAACTTTAGACTCAGGAGACTAGCCGCAAGAACAAAGACGCGGGACCCGGCCCGGCCCAGAGGGCACCCCGGCTCCCCGGCACCCCGGCGGGGCACCCCAGCCTTAGGCTCTCTCTGAAAATGATATAGAGCCTGAAAGGTCAATTTATTGCAGCCGCCAACCCGGTTCCCGGATGCCCTCAAGCAAAGCCGATATAATCGGAGTGGCTTTTCCGCTCCAGTTCCGGGCGACCTGTCTTTGGGGCTTGGTGGAGGCAAGAGCCGCCTTGTACGATGCCGGATACGACCCATATTCTGGAGTACCGCTCCAGCAAGTCACCAAACGTTATGCCAACTTTCGGCAAGGAGCAGAGCCTCGGCAGCCGCCGAGACCAGATCCGGGGCCAGGCGCTTGAAAAAACCAGGGTGAAATCGAAAACGGAGACGATGATGCGAATGAAGTGGATGCTGACTACTTTTATTTTGATGGGAATGGCTGCGCTGAGCTGCGCCGCGGCAAAGGCCCAGGCCGGGCCGCCAGATAACGGACAGACCGGGGCAAAGGGGCGGACCGCGGCCGTGTCGAGCATCCAGACGGATGTAGGGTTGAGCGGTTTTGAGACTTTTACCAGCTCCACCAGCGGTAACGGCACACAGCAGACTCCGACGAACTCCGAAGGCGGCATGTTCGAAGTGCGGCAGTTCCTCAAGCCGCTTCTGGGCTACGAAATGGCCTACTCCTACGCGCGTGCCAACCAGAAGTACGCTCCCAAGACCGGCGCCTGCGCCCTGGTCTGCCAGAACCCGACGACCAGCATCACGGCCAGCTCGAGCGAGATCTCATTCAATTATGTTGCCTCGTACAAAGCCGGGAATTTGAGGCCGTTCCTGCTCGGCGGTATCGGCTTTTTTATCACCATTCCCGGCGCTACTCCCTATGGCAACAACACCTCTATCAGGGCAGTCTATGACGGCGGCGGCGGCGTGGATTGGAGCATTTCACAGCATCTTGGTATCCGGTTGCAGGTCCGCGACAGCTTCTACAAGGCTCCCAACATCTCACAGATCTACCCGGCGACCGGCGTCTTTACCTCATCGTTGGAGCCGATGGGGGGCGTGTACTACCGGTTCTGAATCTCAGCGGCCGTTGATCAGCATCAGCGGATCGGGAGCGACATGGCAGGCCTCACGCGCCGAGAAACTCCGGGTGGAACCATCCGCAAAAGTCACGGAGTTCAGGTCGATGGAGAGCACCGCCGTCATTCCTGGTACCCAGAGGTCGGCGGAGACCGCGTTGCCCGGGCCGGGCGAGAAGCGGACGTTGAGATTCTGGGCCGCGTCGGAATCGTTCTGGCCGGACAGCGTCTGCGTGACACGGGCCTTGCCGGTGAGGCCGTGAACCCTGAGCTTAGCCGCCACAATCTGCCTGGAATCCGGATTGGTCAGGGTAAGGTGAAGCAACTGGGCGATGCCTTTGGGCCGGTTCCTATCCACTGACAGGATGTTTCCGCTTACTCCGTGCTGCGCACGGAGCGAAACCGGGCAGCCGACGCTCATCGGCGTGCCGACCGTGTTCGCCGCGTTTATCCCTTCAATTCCGGCGACGCCATATGACTTCTGGACCTGGACTGTGTATTGGCCGGCAAGAGCGATCGATGAGAAAAGGAGTGCGAACGAAGCCAAAGCGGCAGACTTCATATTGAGTCTCCTTTCGAAGACTTCGAGCGCCTGCATAGCCCTGGCGAGCCTGGTGCGGGCGCACACAAACAGGGTACTCCGGGCGGGATTCCGGATCAAGACCGGCGCGGATTGGCGGCGATTCGGTGGGGGTGGGGCGGGTCGGCGATCAACCGCACACAACTGCAAAGGCGTTGTCGTCTTTCGACTCCGCTACGCTCCGCTCAAGATGACAGCTCGTTTATTTATCAACTACATCCACGCACGGCATATGTCGATACAACCTACGCTGCGCTGAAGATGACAGGCGCGGTTTGCTCGACGAGTTGCGAGTGATTGGCTGCCTATTCGGCGGATGCCAGTCGGCTCATGGGGGCTGAAGCGGCCCGAAGAGTCCCGTCAAAAAGGCAACTTGAGAACCTGGGATTCACGCAGACTTAAGCTGCCGGGGCTATGATGCCTTCATGTTCTTCCCCGGGGCCAGAGGCATCTTCGTAGCAGCCGCGATCGTTGCGATGGCCGCAGCGGCGGGGCCGGAAGACGACGCAACGGTCTCGGCCTCTCAATTGTCGGCCGCGCAGATTGTGGAGCAGATGCAGCTTCGCGACCAGGCGCGGACACGGGAGCTGAAACACTACCAGGCCCTGCGCCATTACCAGGTGGAGTACCATGGCTTCTCCGCAACCGTGGCGGCGAGCATGGCGGTTGAAGTCAACTACGACATTGCGACCGGAAAGAGCTTTCAAATCGTCTCCCAGAGCGGATCGAACTTTCTGGTGGAGAAGGTTCTGAAGCGGGCGGTGGAAAGCGAAAAGGAAGCCTTTCAGGAAAGAAGTTCGATGGTCCTGACCCCGGCGAATTACAGGTTTCGGCTGGCAGGGAGCGAGATGATCGGCAACCGGCCGGCTTATATTCTGGACCTGGAACCGCTGGTTCCGGGCAAGTTTCTTTATCGCGGCAGGATCTGGGTGGACGCGGCGGAGTTTGGAGTGGTGAAGATGGAAACACAGCCGTCAAAGAGCCCATCGTTTTGGATTTCGCGGACGCTGATCCACTATACGGGCAGAAAGACGGATGGCTTCTGGATGCCGGAGGAGGTTCGCAGCGAGACCAGCGTACGGATCGGCGGCGCGGCGGTGCTGACCATCGACTACGGGAATTACCAGATTGCGGCGAATTCGACGCCGGGCCGGTGATTTTGGAAGATCCGATGGCAAGAGAGCGGGGAGTTTTTAAAGAAAGGCAGCGAGTTATTGAAAACTGCAAGAAATGTCCTGACGGTGCGGCCGATGGAGCGTTCACCTGGCGACCCCTTGAGACAGTTCACCATTGCGCCTTGAATTCCCTCAGGGGCTAAAGCCCGCGGTTTTATTGCTCGATTTGATGTACGGGCTAAAGCCCGTACCCTTCACCTAAAGCCCGTACCCTTCACCTAAAGCCCGTACCCTTCACCTAAAGCCCGTACCCTTCACCTAAAGCCCGTACCCTTCACCTAAAGCCCGTACCCTTCACCTAAAGCCCGTACCCTTCACCTAAAGCCCGTACCCTTCACCTAAAGCCCGTACCCTTCAAAAAAGCGACAGATTCGAGAGCCCTGCTGGACCCACTCGTAGTATCGATATGGACATTAGTCATGCAGAGATCAATAGCCCCGCTCAAGCGGGATAGCGAGTTGGCTGGTTAGCGGACGGCGGGGCTTGGGCTGGTTGCGGGGCTTGGCTACGCCCCGCTGTGTTACCGTTGCAATACGGCGTCTCCCAAGCCGGGCCGGAGTTTTCCGGCCTGTGCCGATTGCCCGCTTTCCGGGTGGAACCGGGAGCGGCGGGCGCACAGAAAAGCATGCCTCAGCAGCCGGAATCGACATCGTCTACGCTCGCTGTAAGTCCGGCTCCAATGCCCGGGCAAGCGGCTGAGCCTGTGCCCGCCCTGGCGGCGGAGGCCGGCGGGCACGCGCCGCAGCGGATTCCCCGCTGGCTGGAGCGCATCGAGCTGCTGCTGCGGGTGATGCTGCGCATGTATATCGGCCTGGCCGTGTGCTATGCGCCATGGTCGCCAGTGTTCTGGGACCAGAATCCGCTTTTCCTGCAGTTTCCCGCCCTGGGCAGCTTTGCCGGCAATGGCGCAATTCGCGGAATCGTTTCGGGACTGGGCCTGTTGAACCTGTGGGTTGCGCTTCACGACGTTCTTCGCCGCCGGAGGGATGAGGCATGAACGACGAAAAGCAGGGAACAGCCACCCCATCGAGCCGCCCGACCCAAAGGGTTCCCCGGCAACCGCCGCTCGCCGGGGACCCCGGCAGCGAGCAGGGAACAACCTCCTCGGCTACGATTCCCGGCAACGGCGCGCCTCCGCCACTGGAACCCGCTCCGCTGGCCTATGAAAACTCCGCCTTCCTGAATAGCGCCGATGGACGCCTGATGCGCATCCTCTCAGAGTATCTTGAGCCGCTGGCGCGCTTTCGCCACGAGCAGATTCAGGACACGGTGGTGTTCTTCGGGTCGGCGCGCTTTCATGGGCGCGAAGAGGCCGATCACGTTCTGGAACTGCTGGAGAATACCGGCTCGCGGCAGCCCGCGCCCATCGACGAGCAACCTGCCAGCGCTCCCGACATCAGGGCCGGCAAGGCAACCGACCTGCAGCGCAAGCGCGCCGTGGCCGCCGTGGAGATGGCCCGCTACTACGAGGATGCGCGCCGCCTGGCTTTCCTGCTGACAAAATGGGCGGGCAAGATTCCCTCGCGGAAGCATCGCTTCGTGATCACCTCCGGCGGCGGGCCGGGCATCATGGAAGCGGCCAACCGGGGCGCATGGGAGGCGGGCGGAAAGACCATCGGCTTGAACATCAGGCTGCCCTTCGAGCAGGCTCCCAACCGCTACATCACGCCCTCGCTCAACTTCGAATTCCACTACTTTTTCATGCGCAAGCTGTGGTTCGCCTACCTGTCGAAGGCGCTGGTGATCTTCCCCGGCGGTTTCGGCACGCTGGATGAGATGTTCGAGATTCTTACCCTGGCCCAGACCCAAAAGCTGGCCAAGAGGATCACGGTCGTCATCTACGGGTCAGAGTACTGGAAAAAGGTCTTCCACCTGGACGTGCTGGTGGAAACCGGGGCCATATCGCCCAAGGACATCGACCTGATCCAGTTTGCCGACACGCCGGAGCAGGCCTTCGAGCTTTTGCGGCGTGGGCTGACGGAGAACTACCTGGCCGCAGAGCTGGCTGAGGCGGCCTCCGGCACGCATCCCGAAAGCCCGGCGGTGAACCACGACGAGGACCTGATGTCCGGCTGGACGGTGGAGGATTTTCTCAGCCCGGAGATGGCCAAGACCAGCAAATAGCTGTTCTTTGAGAGAGTCAGGCTAGCCGGCTCTCTGGTTCGAACGCACATACTCGCGCAAGACGGCGTTCATACGGCTCTGATAGCGCCGTCCGGTGGCGCGGAAAAATGCGATCACTTCGGCATCGAGACGCAGTGTGACCTGCTGTTTGTTCTCTGTGGGGACCAGCGCTCCAGGGGTTGTCCACTGATGACCCTGGAGGGGTGGAATCTCGCTATAATCAATCGCCTCGTCCGGCATCCGCTTGAGGGCGCGGATTTGATCAGCCGTCATTTGAGGCGGATTCCCGGGGTCCAGGCGGAAGATGACGGTTTCGGTATTCTTCTTCCTCATTTCGATTCGCCTTTCTGGCTGAGATGAGCCTTATGCGCTTGCCGCGAATTGTGAAGACGACGACGAGCAGCACTTGACTTGCAAATCCAATAGTGAAATAGCGTTCCTCGCCATAATCTTCGCGACTGTCCGCATCTTCCAGGCGCGAAGGATCGAGGAATACCCCGGATGCGGCCGGAAAACTGACTCCATGCAGGCGAAGATTGCTTCGCGCCTTTGCTTTATCCCATTCAAACTCGGGCCATTCCGGCTCGGAAGTGCCGAGAGCGGACGACATATGTAGTTACAATAGACACTACGCGCCCAACTGTCAAGCGAGCCGGCGCTGGATGAAAGGTCGACCACTTTCCGGCAATTATCGGTAGCTTCAGTTACCCTATAGGTACTGCCTTCAATTGAAGGGTTATTCGCTCGATATTAACCATCCTTTGACAGCCCGACATGGACACTGAGTACGGAAGTCCGGGATCGATCGGGGATCGAATCGCGGATGAAGGAGCAGCCATGCCCAGTGCGACTATCTCCTATCTGTGGCGCGACACAGACGCGCCCGGCAGCTTCAGGACCGGTGTCTCCCTGCACAGCCACACCAACCAGTCACTGGAAACGCTGGACTTTCTGGCCAACTTCGGCAACCAGTTCCCAGTGGTGCGTCCGCTGATGTCGCGGCTGGAGCGCCGCGCGGAGGAGATTCACGGGGTACATGTGGACTATGCGGCCAGCTACTGGACCCCCCCCATGACCCCCAAGCTGGCCTTTGACCTGGAGAGCAAGCAGATCGAAAAGCTGGGCCTGCAGCCGATGGTCTCAATCAGCGACCACGACAACATCAACGCTCCGATGCTGCTGCGGACCGTGCCCAGCGCGCGCCAGATTCCGGTTTCGGTGGAATGGAGCGCGCCTTACGGCAGCGCGCAGGCGTTCCATCTGGGCGTACACAACCTGCCCAGCGGCCGTGCGCCCGAGTGGATGGCGACGCTGAGGGCGTTTACCGCCCAGCCCAGCGACGCCCGCCTCACGGAGATTCTGCAGGCCCTGCACAAGGAACCCAACGTGCTGGTGGTCTTCAATCACCCCATGTGGGACCTCTACCTGATCGGCAGGGAGAAGCACCAGTTCCTGGTGAACGAGTTTCTGCAGAAGAATGGCGCGTATCTCCACGCGCTGGAGTTGAACGGGCTGCGCAACTGGGACGAGAACCGCACGGTGCGGCGGCTGGCCGAGAAGTGGAACATGGTGCTTATCTCCGGCGGCGACCGGCACGGCGTGGAGCCGAACGCGAACATCAACCTGACGAATGCGACGAGTTTTACCGAATTCGTCCACGAGATCCGACGCCAGCGGAAGAGCAATGTGCTGTTCATGCCGCAGTACGCCGAGCCGTGGAAGCATCGGCTGCTGCAGTCGACCATCGACGCGGTGCGAAACTATCCCGAGTTTCCGCAGGGCTCGCGCAACTGGGACGAGCGCGTCTATCATCCCGATGCCAACGGCGTGATTCGCCCGCTCAGCGAGTTGTGGCCGAGGCAATCGTCGCCGTTGTTTATGCGCGGCGTGATCGCGATGGTTCAACTGCTGGGCCGGGCCCCGGTGGCGGGCGGCCTGCGCATCGCCTGGAGCGACTCGCAGCAGTTGCGGCTGGCACTGGGCGAGAACGAGGGCTGAATGGTGGAGGCGGAGCTAGCGGGGTTAGCCGCAGAGTGCGCGTGTTGGCGGGGTTTGGGAATCTCCGATCAGGTTCGAATGGCTCGGCCGGAATTCCCTCAGGGGCTAAAGCCCGCGGTTTTATTGCTTGATTTGATGTACGGGCTAAAGCCCGTACCCTTCACCTGAAGCCCATACTCTTCACCTGAAGCCCGAACCCTTCACCTGAAGCCCGAACCCTTCACCTGAAGCCCGAACCCTTCACCTGAAGCCCGTACCCTTCAAAACAGCGACAGATTCGAGAGCCCTGCCGGACCCACTCGTAGTATCGATATGGACATTAGTCATGCAGAGATCAGTAGTCGCGCTGTGCGCGGGTTGGTGGCGTCAACGCCTGACATTGACATAACCGCTAACTCCGCTAACTCCACTAACCCCGCTAACTCCGCTAGCCCCGCTAACCCCGCTAGCCACAGGATGACCGCGACAGCGCCGCGCGTGGCTTACTTCCCCGACTCATTCCACGAGGTGAACGGGGTGGCCCACACCAGCCGCCACTTTGAAGGGTTCGCGCGGCGGCGCAATCTCCCTTTTCTTTGCGTGCGCGCCGGAGACCGCGCCCAGGCCTTCACGGAGGAAGGCAGCGTGTGGACGCTGGAGCTGCCGCGCGGCTTGCTCTCCTTCGCTCTGGAAAAAGATCTGCGCTTCGATCCCACATTTCTTCGCCACACCCCGCTCATCGGCGAGGTGCTGGAGCGCTTCAAGCCGGACCTGATCCACATTACCGGGCCCAGCGAGGTGGGCATGCTGGGCGCGGGACTGGCACATCATCTGGAGCTGCCGCTGGCCGCCAGTTGGCACACTAACGTACACGAGTACGCGGCGCGGCGCTCGAACTGGTTTCTACGCCTGCTGCCGCAGCGCCAGTCGGCTGCCACCGGGCAGAAGATCGAAGAGCTGGCCATGGCCGCGGCCTCGATTTTCTACTCCGGCGCGCGGGTGCTGTTTGCGCCCAATCCCCAGCTCTGCCGACTGCTGGAGCGAAGCACCGGCCGGCCCTGCCACCTGATGCAGCGGGGCGTGGATGCCGGACTCTTCAATCCGAACAAGCGACGCCGCGACGCAGAGGACCGCGATCATGTGCTGGGCTTCGTGGGTCGCCTGTCGGTGGAGAAGAATGTTGCCCTGCTTGCGCAGGTGCAGCAGGAGTTGGAGAAGATGGGGCACAAGAGCTTCCACTTCCTCATCGTGGGCCAGGGCGGCGAGGAGGGCCGGCTGCGCGAACGGCTGCCGCGCGCGGAGTTCACCGGCGTGTTGCACGGGGAGGAACTGGCCACGGCCTACGCCAACATGGATCTGTTCGTCTTTCCGTCGCATACCGACACCTTTGGCAACGTGGTGCTGGAGGCGCAGGCCAGCGGGGTTCCCGCCATCGTGACCCCCGACGGCGGTCCGTGCACCATCGTTCGCGATGGCGAGACAGGGCGCGTTGTGCCCGACGAAGAGTTTGCGGCTGCCGTCGCCGGAGTTCTGGCGGATCCGGTGAAACACGCCGCCATGCGCGAGGCTGCTCGCGCTCACGCGCTCAGCGCCAGTTGGGATTCGGTCTTCGAAGGCGTTTACAAGGCCTACGAGGCGCTGTTTCCCGTAGATGAGCGCGCGGCTGGATAGGCTGTTCCCTTCTTTCTCTTTGAGTTGCGATGCCGGGTGCGATAGAGTGCGGTTGTCGGCGCGCGATGATTGAGGGGACGCAAGATTTTGGATAAGCAAGCACTCATGGAGCGTTGGAAGCCCCGCCTGCGCAAGGTTCCAGGGTTTCGGGTGGCGAGATTCATCTACAGGCTGGTCCACAGCATGGAGTCGCGCAACCTGACGCTTATGCTGCTGCGGCCGCCGAAGAGTCTGTACCAGCCTTACGGAAGCACATCCGAGGACCGCTATCCGGAGGTGTTCCGGCAGGTGCGCGAGCGGGTTGGAGATGGCGACCATCTGCGCATCCTCTCGTTCGGCTGCTCGACCGGCGAGGAAGTCTTCTCGCTGCGCCGCTATTTCCCAGAGGCAATCATCGTTGGGCTGGACATCAATCCGCACAACATCAGGGTCTGCCGCTTCCGGCGGTGGCGGATGGGGGATAAGCGGATGAAGTTCGCGGTTGCCGGATCGACTGCCGGGGAGGCAAGCGCCAGCTATGACGCCATCTTCGCCATGGCTGTCTTTCGTCACGGCGATCTGAACACTTCACCGCCGCCGCCGAAGTGCGATTACCTGATCCGCTTCGCCGACTTCGAACAGTCCGTGACCGAACTGGCGCGAACGCTCAAGCCCGGCGGCCTGCTGGTGATCCAACACGCCATGTTCCGCTTTGCCGATACGCGTGCGGCGGCCGGGTTCGAGACTGTGCTCAGCGTTAAAGTCGGCGAAAAAGTTCCGCTCTATGACCGCGACGATTGCATTTTGATTGATGCGGATTATCCGGATGTGGTGTTCAGGAAGAATGGGTGAATGGAGCCGCGGCGGCGGGGATTTGGTTTTCCAGGTCTCAGAAGCGAGATCACCACTCCGCGGACGAGGACCTGTCCTTCACCCCAACGATCAGAGATCGCTCGTTGGGGACCCCGAGCCCGCGGGGACCCCGGACCTGGGGCGCCCGGCACCCGGCCTGGGGCACCCGGCTCAGGTCGATGATCGGGGCCCGGGCAGCGATGAGTTCGCGTTGTAGTGGAGAATCCATAGCTCCTGTTCGAGGGTGTCGGGAACCGCGCAGCCGCGCGCCTCTTCGACGGCAGCCAGGGCGTCGCGCGGCGTCCAGCCCAGGTGGATGAGAATGCAGGCCGCGGTGACAGTGGAGCGGCCAATGCTGCCGCGGCAATGTATGCCAATGTGCTCCCGGTCAAGGAGCCGATCCGCCAGTCCCGCAACGAAAACCCGGAAGACGATGGGATTCTCCGGAACATGAACATCGGGAATGGGGTGGGAGAGAAAATTCAATCCAACCTGCATGGCTATGGAGTCTTCTTCCGCAAGCCCGAGCCACGCGGCCTCATCCTTTTCGAGCAGCGAGATCACGGTGTCAATCCCGCCCCGTTTCAATCCGATCAAGTCGTCCCTGAGCAATTCGTCGGCGCGCGGACGCATCACGATAGCCAAGGGCAATTTCGGTTCGCTTTTGATCCAGAAGATCTCGTTCACGTTTTTCAGACTCCCACAAAGTTCTCGACCCGTTCGCGGACGGTTGGAATGCGAAGGCCGAGCGCCGCGCCATCCTCAATGAGCGGCAGCAGCTTGTCAAACTCCCGGCCGGAATGTGCGCCGGTAATGGCAATGCGGACGGGATGAAACAACTCCTTGCCCTTCGCCCCGGTAGCGATCTTGATCTCGTTCAACCACGCCTTGAAAAGCTCCGGAGTTACCGGCTCGTCATGGACGCGGACGCGGTCGGCAAGCTCGGCGAGCACAATGCGCGCGGAGTCGGCGGCCAGTACGGCCGCATTCTCCTGGTTGGCGCGGGCCGCTTTGGGGTCGAAACCGAAGATAAAGGCAGCCTTGGCCGGAAGCTGATCGAGATGATCGACGGCGGGGACGAAAAGCGCCAGGAGGCGCAGAAACCACTGGTGAAGCCCGTCCTCGGCTGTGTCTCGATCGGGCAGCCGATTCCGAAAATAGCGCCAGGCAAGGGCCGCGACCCGTTCGGGCGAGGCCAGCTTCAGGTAATGGCGGTTGAGCCAGTTGAGCTTGTCGAAGTCGAAGATGGCGGGGCTGGGGGTTACGCGCTCGAGAGAAAAGGCGCGCGTCAACTGCTGGAGCGTGAAGGTCTCGGTTTTGCCGTCCTCAGCGCCCCAGCCCAACAGCGCCAGGTAGTTCACCAGCGCTTCAGGCAGGTAGCCCATCTCGCGGAAGGTTGCAATCGATGTGGCCCCGTGGCGCTTGGAGAGCCGCTCGCGATCCGGACCCAGAATGGTGGACAGGTGAGCAAACTCCGGCACAGCCCAACCGAAGGCCTGGTAAATGGCCACCTGCTTGGGCGTGTTGGAAAGATGGTCGTCGCCGCGGATCACGTGCGTGATCTCCATCAGCGCATCGTCGATGGTGACCACGTAGTTATAAACCGGCACGGCTGCGCCGGGCGGCCCTTTGGACGAGTCTGTCGACCGGACGAGGATGGGATCGCTGACCGTTTCAGCAGCAAACTCCACCGGGCCGTGAACCAGGTCGTGAAAGCGCAGCGGGTGGTCTTCAATCCTTAGGCGCACGGCAAAAGGCTTGCCGGCGGCGAGGTTTTGGTTGATTTCATCGACCGATAGATTGCGGCAGCGCCCGGAGTAGACCTGCGGCCCATGCACAGCCGCGGCCAGATTGCGCTCTGCCTCCAACTCCTCCGGGGTGCAGAAGCAGCGGTAGGCCTTACCCTCGGCCAGCAGCCGTTCGGTATGCTGGGCATAGATCGCCAGCCGCTCAGACTGGCGGTAGGGGCCATAGTTGCCCCGGTCCGGTCCGTTCGCCGCTGGAGGCCCCTCGTCCCAGTCGAGACCGAGCCAGCGCAGGTCTTCCATGAGCTGCGCCTCGTGGCGGAGTTCGGAACGCTCCACGTCAGTGTCCTCGATGCGGAGCAGGAAATCGCCGCGCATCCGCCGCGCAAACAGCCAGTTGTAGAGCGCGGTCCGCGCATTGCCCACATGGAGCATGCCCGTGGGGGAAGGGGCAAAGCGGACGCGGACTCTCTTTGTGGCCATGACAGTATTGATGATAGACGGTGACGGTCTCCGCTGCTCTTGTTGCCTCAGTACTATGGATTGGCATTTCTTGAGTGGCGAACAGCCAGAGGACATGCCCTGGCAATAGAATTGTCAGAAAGGAATCCGAAATGAAGCCTGACTCTGAGCCAGACAGCCCGATTCCGAGCGTTGCTCCTAAGGTGGAAAGTGCTTTCAATGCCTTCGTCGGGGCTCTCCCTGAATTCTCCACAAGGGAGGAGATCAACGCTTGGCTCCGAGATCTGCGCGAGGACGACCTCGACGACGTAGGCAGGCAGTGAGGGATTTCCTTAGTCCGAAATGCCAGACGAAGATCAGGAAAAATGCTGCCAGCCGTGGGGTTCGAGGGGCTTGCTGCCCTGCGCTGTGACCAGGGCGACCAGCGGCCTGCCCTTGCGGAGGCGAAGCATGCGTCCGATGCGCGTGACGGGAACGGCGGCGATCGCGCGCGGCACGCGAGCGCCTTGCGGGGCAGTGAACAACAGCTCGTAATCTTCGCCGCCGTCGAGGGCCTGGGCAAGGTTCGCGGCGGGGTGGATGGGCAGGAGAGCGGCGTCAAGCTCGGCGGCTACGCCCGACTCCTCGCACAGGTGGGCGAGATCGGTGGAAAGGCCGTCGCTCAGGTCGATTGCCGAAGTGGCGAGCCCGCGCCGCTGGAGCCAAAGGCCCTGGGCAATGCGCGGCCGCGGATAAAGGTGCGGAGCCAGAAGCGCTTCCAGCTTTTTGGGGATTGTGAAAGGCCGGTGGCGGGCCGGTTGCGCTTTGGCCGGCTTGGAGGCTGCGGCGAGTTGGGCCAGCCGGGCCAGGGCTGCTGCCGCGCCGCCCAGGCTTCCAGTCACATAGAGCAGATCGCCTGCCCGTGCGCCGGAGCGCAGCAGCGCTTTTCCGCGGGGAACCGCGCCAAGCAACACAATATCGGCGACAGCGAGCGGAGATTCGGCCAGATCGCCGCCGGCCAGCGGGGTCTTGTAGATCTGGGCCAGCGCCAGAAGACCGTCGTAGAACCGGGCAATCCACGGCTCACGCCGCTTTGCGCTTTGGACGAGCTCAGCCGGCAAGCCTAGCGAAACAAAGGCGGCGAGAGGCCGCGCGCCCATGGCGGCCAGATCGCTGAGGCCCCGCGCCAGAGTGCGATGGCCCACCGATTCCGGCGGATGCAGGTCCAGCCGGAAGTGGCGTCCGGCGATGGACAGATCGGTGGTGACGGCCAGCTCCTCGCCGGCGCGCAAGCGGAGCAGGGCGCAATCGTCGCCGATGCCCAGCCGCACGGCGCCCAAGGAGGCCTTTGCCGCCCGACCGCGAATCTGCTCGAGCAGCGCCCGTTCACCCCGCTTGATGCTCATTCCTTGAGAATAGGGCAAAAGGGAGGCAGTGGGTCGCAAGTGCTCCTAAAGTGAGGCAATTGCGGGCCGATAGCCAGGTGAGGCGGCATGGAGATGAGTTTCCGCAGGACTTCTTGATGTCCCTGGCAAAAAAGCGCAAAAGCCCGGGCCTGAAGGCCTCGCAAACCCGCCCTCTTTCCGGGGGCTGAAGCCCCCGGCTCCCTCCGTGTCGAATTCTTCCGCTGGCCGTGAAGCCCCCGGCTCGCTCCGGCACCGCTCGCTCCGGCATGGGCTTCCTCCGGTACCGGCTCGCTCCGGAATACGTGGACCGCAGCTCAATAGGTGAACCGCAAGTGCAGAATCGGGCCGGAGGTACCAGGGCCGGCGAAGAAAGGTACCAAAGTTTGCACTTTTAGGGGATACAACATTGACCTGGCGGTGATCAATTTGATACGCTTGACGAACGTTCACTAATCAGCGCCCCTCGGGGCGAGTGAGCTTTCTTGAGGGCCGAAAGGCTCAAGGCATCTTACGCCATTCTTAGTACGCGGCGAATTGCGGTCCTGCGGGTCGCAGGTATGAAAGGCAAGCATGCTGCGCAAGCGCTATTACATTCTTTTTGTAGCCAGGGATGAAGACGGCCGGATTCGAAAGATTCCGCTGCCGTTGCGCTATGCGTACGGATTTGTGGCCGCCGCGTTAATAGGGGCGTTTACGATCGTGGGGCTGGCTGGCTCCTACACCCGCATGCTGCTCAAGACGGAAAATTTCAACCAGATGCGGCAGGAGCGGGAGACGCTGCGCAAAGACTACAAGCAGATGGCCCAGATCGCGCACGACCGCGATGTTCAAGTGGCCTCTCTGGGCGCGCTGGCAAATGAAGTGACCGCGCTTTACGGCTTGCGCGAGAACCGGCTGAGCTCGGCCAAGCCGGCGGCAGCGGCCAGCGAGGCGGCAGCGGCGCCTACTCCGGCCAGCCTGGCGCAGACCGACAACCCCAGCCAGCAGCAGATTACAAGCTCCATCGATCAGTTCTATGCATTGCGCGCCGAGGCGCTCTCCGGGCGGATCTCCCGGGCGCTGGAAAGCGGTCTGACGCCCAGCTTTGCGGGCGACTGGACGGTGCTGGCCGACGCTCCTTCGATGTGGCCGATCGAGGGCCGCGTGGCCTCCAGCTTCGGCGAGCGCGAGGATCCGATCAACGGCGAAGGCGCCTTCCACACCGGCATCGATATTGACGCGCCCTACGGAACTCCGGTGCGTGCGGCTGCCGACGGAGACGTCTCCGACGCATCGATGGGCGCGGGCTACGGCCGCGAGGTGGTGCTCAATCACGGCCACGACGTGCTCACCGTCTACGGACATCTCTCCGCCATTGCGGTGGTGGCCGGCCAGCATGTAAACCGCGGACAGGTGATCGGGTACGTGGGCCAGTCGGGCCGCGCTACCGGCCCGCACCTGCACTATGAGGTGCGCGTTCACAACGTGCCGGTGAATCCCCACAAATATCTCCGCACCACGTATGACGAGGTTGCGAATCTGGATAGTTATGGTCCCCCGTCAGGGAACTGATACTACAGTTCTGCCTGCTTCTTTTCGTGGGAAAAGGCGCAGAGGCCCGGGCCTGAAGGCCCCACGAATTTGCACTCTTTCAGGGGGCTGAAGCCCCCTGCTCCTTCCGGAATCTTCGATTTACAACTGTAGAACTAAGCGGTGATTCAAGGTTTTCAAAAAAGGCGGCTCCCGGAAATGGGAGCCGCTTTGGTTTTGGGTGCGGGATTACGATCGTCGAATCCCAGGTCTCAAAATCGAGACCCCCTTCGACAGGCTCAGGGCAGGCTTTCGACAAGCTCAGGGCAGGCTCCGGGGCACCCGGCACCCGTCGAATCCCAGGTCTCAAAATCGAGACCTGGGGCACCCGGTACCCGTCAAATCCCAGGTCTCAAAATCGAGACCTGGGGCACCCGGCTCAGGGCAGGCTCTGGGGCACCCGGCACCCGCAGTTGATAGAACAACGAGCGATCAAAGCTCTAGTTCGGCTTTGGATTCGTGGCGCAAGCATCGAACGCGAGGTTGAAAGTGCCTGAGCCCACCACGTCAATATTTACCTGGCTGGGGATGGTGAGCCCGCCGAGCGCCTGGTATTCGATGCCCACCGTCATATCCTGGGCCTGGCTGGGCGCGGCTCCCGCGGGCAGAATGTGGGCTACGAACCCGTTTACCAGCAGGCCCTGCGCCGTGGGCTTGTAGGCCGGAGCAAGTTTGATCGACGCGCCGTTCACGGTGACGTTGAACTGTTCCAGCACCAGGTCCTTGGACATGATCTCGGTCACTTCCGTGTCGCCCTGCTTGACGTGAATGGTATGCACGGTGGGAGTGTGGGTAATCTCGAGGCCTGCAGCGGAATCGGGAACGGCGGAACCGTCAACGAAGGGGGTCCAGAACTGCATGAAGCCTTGCAGCACCTGCTGGATGCCCTGGTGCATTCCATCGAGCAGGTCGGTGGAACTTTTGTCGAGCGGCTTATCCGGGCTCGACGGCGCCACCCAGTCGATGGTGGACCCGCCCTTCATGCGGGCATGGAGCGTGATATTGACCGTTTTGAGCAGAGCGATGCGCGGATCGTCTTCAGCAATGGTTTCGCCCTTGTTTGCGCCGGCAAAGACCGTGCGCCAGTCAGGGTGTATTGTGCAATCGAAACCAGAGAGACCGGCCCTGGTGCTGGAATAGTAGAGCTGGTTGGCATTGGCCAGCCAGGCGTTGTCGGGGTTGGGCGCGGGCTGGGCCTGTTGCGCCGGCTGAGGGGCAGCCGCGGGCGTGGCCTGGCTTGCGGCCGGGTCTTGCGCAGCGGCCGCGGAAGCTGCCAGGCAGATTGCAACCAGGGCGATCAGGAGTTGCGGCGGCGGCGCGAATGGAAGTCGATTCATCCAATACCTGCTTTCGGCGGGTTTCCGGTATTGTGCTTCTTTTTGGTGGGATTCGGCAAGGCGAATGAGCGGTCCGCGCGTGGTATGGTTGGCTCGGATCGATTTTTTGAGGAGGATTTACCGTGCATCTTCGATTTCGCTGCCTGGGCGTCGTGCTTGCCTCGATGCTTGCCGTTGTACTTTGCGCAGCCGCGCAGGATCGCGCCGCGGGGTTGCAGACTGCCTTTGCCCGCGCCCGGCATCTGCAACACGGGATCAACGCGTCGCAGTGGTTTGCGCAGTCGGCCAACGACTACTCCGCCGCGCGCACCAATCGCTACACCGACGCCAGGGACATCGCGCTGATGGCCCGACTGGGCTTTGACAATGTTCGGCTGAGCATCGATGCGGTTCCGCTGGAGCAGTATCCGCGCGGGGCCGACGGGCTGAATGCCGACTTCGTGGGCCGGCTCGATAACGCCGTGGACACCATGCTGGCCGATGGACTGGCGGTGGAGATCGATCTGCATCCCGAGGACAGCTACAAGCAGCAGTTGCGCACCAGCAACGATCAAGTGGACCGGCTGACCATGTTGTGGCGCAAGCTGGCGGCGCACTATGCCAACCGCGACCCCGAGCGGGTCTTTTTTGAAATCATGAACGAGCCGGAGGTCAACGATCCCTATCGCTGGGCGGGCATCCAGGCACGGGTTGCGGCGGCCATACGCGAGGCGGCGCCCCGCAACACCATCATCGCCACCGGGCCCAATTATTCCGATATCCCCGACCTGCTCACCCAGCATCCGCTGGCCGACGGCAACGTGATCTACAACTTCCACTTCTACGATCCCCACGAGTTTACGCACCAGGGCGCCAACTGGGGGTCGGCGTGGTGGAGTTATACGCATGGGATTCCCTATCCGCCCGCCGACAGCTCGATGCAGGCGCTGCTCGAGGAGGTTCCGGATGCGGCCAACCGCTTTGCCCTGGAGAATTACTGGCTCGACCGCTGGGACTCGCGGCGCATCCGCATGCTGATCGACGAGGCCGCGGCCTGGGCTCATGAGAATAACGCGCCTCTGATCTGCAACGAGTTCGGAGCCTACCGCAGCTTCACCGATCCGGTATCGCGGGCGAACTGGATTCACGATGTGAGGACGGCGCTCGAAGCGGACGGGATCGGCTGGGCGATGTGGGATTATCGCGGCGGGTTTGGGGTGGTGACCAAGCAGGACGGGCAGCCGGCGCAGGCGGATGGCTCGGTGGTGGGGGCGCTGGGGCTGAAGAGCAGGGACTAGGGACTAGGGACTAGATAAGTGCCTCGGTGCAGGGATGTGGCTTCCCAGGTCTCAGAATCGAGACCTGGGGCACCCGGCTTCCCAGGTCTTAGAATCGAGACCTGGGGCACCCGATTCGTCGCGTGTTTAAAGGGAATTACGCTCTAGTGGTGTCCGCCGGCATGGCCGCCGCCGCCATGGCTGCCGCCGCCCCTATATCCGGGGAGGGCGTGCTCATTGCCTGCATCATGGCCGGCGTTGCCTGTGTGGCCCTGGCCATCCCTGGCCTCGTTTCCGCGGAAATGGTTGAATGGCTCCGCCCCGCGCTCCGGCAGCGGTCCTCTGTAGCCATTGTGAGGGTCATAGCGGTTGTCGACGTGGCCGTAAAAGCCGCGCGGGCCGTGGAACCAGGGACCGGCTCCGATAAACATCCCGCCAACAAACCAGTCGGGCCCGTAGTAGCCGTAGGGAGCGCAGTCGTACGGAGCATAGTCGAAATACCCATAGGGACATACAGGCGCGACCCCAATGCCGATGCCGATGGACACCTGGGCCGACCCCAGGGAGGCACAGCTCAACAGGGCAATTACGAGAACTGAGAAAGCAAGAAATCTGGTATAGGACATAGTTTCTCCTCGATTCGATTAGAGCAGGAAAGAGGGTGGCGAGTTGCCCCTCGGGTATGCAGTTTTCATGTGGATAACCGGGTGCGTACCATCCCACGAGGCAGAATCGAGACCTCCGGCCCACGGACAAAGACCCGCCCCTTCACCCCAACGAGCAAAAAACGCTCGTCCCCCCTGCTTAGTGCGCAGACCCCGAGTCCGTGGGGGCCCCGGATCACATTTCCTTGTCTGACGCATCGGGGGCCGGTCACGGCGCAGAGGGGGACGGTGAATTTTGAACCTGGGCCGGCTTGCTCTCCTGGGGCTCGGCTTCCAGTTCAAGGCCGGCCAGGAAGGAGGGCGGCAACTGGGCGGTTACCACCACCCGGTCCTGCTTCTGGGTCACCTCGGCGGTTTTCAGCAACTCCCTCAGTCCGTTGTTGGCGGAGTTGTCGCCCAAAGGCGCGGTAAAGCCGCGGGCGAGGGTGACCAGCGTGGCCAGAGCCGCGGCCTGGCCGGCGGCCTTGTCCTCGCTGGGAGCAATCTCTTCAACGCGCAGGTGGAGCGAGCCGGTCCAGCGGAGGCTGGCGATGATGGTGGAGTCGGCCTCGATGGGCAGCGAGAGGCCGAAGATACTGATGGCGCCGCGCTCAGAGAAGGGCAGGCCGATCTGGCCCAGGCCCCAGGCCAGGGAGAGCAGCGGCACGTCGTGGTAGTGGCGGGCCAGCAGCGAGGAGCCGGAAAAGGGCAGCGCGGCGGTGCGATGGCGGTCGACGATGGAGTGAATCTGCTCGGGGGTGGGGGTGTTGGAGACCGCGATCATGTCGTAGCCGATCTGGGTGACGCGGACGGTGCGGCCTTCAGAGGGAAGGTTGTAGATGGTGTGGCCGGCGTAAGCCTCGCGGGAGGCGGCGTGACTCTCAAGCCAGTTGTTGAGCCGCTGGCCGGTGAGTTTGCCTACCAGCACCATGGAATAGGCAACCGGGCCGTTGGGGCCGTTGGGGTCGGGCATGCGGTGCAGCGCGATGGCCACCTGGTCCAGGTCGCGCTCCCAGTCGATGCCGGTGGCGTCAACAAACTGCTGGTAGTCGGGCACGCGCTCAGGCGGCTTCAGGTCCTTTTGAAAGAAGGTGCGGATGGGCTTGAGATTGACGTAGACAATTCCGTCGGATTCGGGGAGCAGGCGGGCGGCCTCGGGCGGAGCCTTGGAGCGCAGAAAGACGGCCACGGTCAGGATAAGCAGGACCGCGGCCACGATGAGGAGCGTTCTGCGGGTGCGCCGGTTCATTGGGGGCCGTCAGGAATACGGTACCACCTGGGGTCAGGAGCGGGGATGCGCGCGAACCGGGCTACTGGCGGCTCTATCACACATTTCGTTGACGGCAGGCACACGAAGCCTGGCTGGCGGGGGAGTATGATGCGGGTCAGCCTGCAACTGGGCTCTCGGAGGAACGTGTAAATGAAGGGCACTTGGAAATCCATCCTTCTCGCATTCTTGCTTCTTATTCAGGGATATCCGTTGTCTTATGCGCAACAGACGGCGCAGCCAGCCGCTCAACAAGCAGCGCAACCTGCCGTTCAACAGCCCGCGCCCCAGGCGACTCAGGCCTCGGGACAAAACTCAGCCCCCGCTCCCGCAGCCTCGCCTAACGCGCCTCAGGGTACGCTGTTCTTGCCGGAAGGGACCGATGTTTCTCTGGCATTCGATGAGGATATAAGCTCCAAGTCCGCCGCGGAAGGCGATCCGGTGGCCTTCGTTCTCACCGACGACATCAAGGTCGGTAATGTGGTCGTCGCCAAGGAGGGCAGCAAGGCCTTTGGCGAGGTGACCCACGCGGAGAGATCCGGAATGATGGGTAAAGCCGGCGACCTGAGCATCCGCCTCGACTATCTTAAAGTCGGGAACGTAAAGGTGAAACTGCGCGGAACCAAAGGCAAGGAGGGAGAGAGTGGCGCCACCTCTGCTGTCGTGCTCACGGTTCTCTTCGGGCCGATCGGATTGATCAAGCACGGCAAGAACATCGACATCAAGAAAGGGACCTCCCTAAAGGCCTACGTTGGCGACGATGTGAGTTTGCCGCCGGCGCTTTAGCTACTGGTAGACGCTGACGGTGTAGATTTTGCCGCTGGCTCCCTTGTTTGAGCCGGTGTTGGTGCCGGGAGCCAGGAGGCCGTACTCACCGCTTCCGGCGCTGGCTGTCAACGTGATCTGGTAGAGGCGCGGGGCAAGCTTTTGAGGCTGAAAGCCGATGGCGTCGCGGGTTGCTCCCGCAGTGGTGTGAAGGACTCCGCCGGATGCGGAGAGGAACTCGCGCGAGTCGACGCTGGTGTGCAGGCGCAGGAGTTGATATTCGGTAATCTCGACGTTTTCAGGCAGGTAGACGGCGAAGGTGACAGGGAAGGTGGCGTTCAGCCTGGAGCGGGGGCCGTCGATGCGGCCATTGAGGTCGCCCTTGACGATGCCCGCCGAGGCGATGTTCTTGAGCTTGCCGGAGCTTTCAAAGTAGACGATCTCGGGGAGCATGAGTACCCATGCGCCGGTCGAGTCCTTGTAGTAGACGCCGACATCGTCGATGCCTGCGGGCAGGCCGGGAGCGGAGGCCGGGGCCGGCGTCGGGGCGGGAGCCGAAGTTGCAGCCGCCGGCGTTGTGCCCGCGGACTTCGACAGGATGGCCGAAATCACCTTGTCGCTGGCGCCGGCCTGCTTGAGCGCGATCAGGCCATTCGCCGAGGTGTCGAAGGTTCCAGGCGAAGCATTGATGGTGGTAACGATCAGGTCGTCGGACAATCCGGCCTTGACGAGCTTGACGATGGAGTCGTTGTTGAGCGCTTGCTGTGCAATAAGCAAGGGGCAAAAAGCCAGAAAGAGAAGTGCGATAAGGCTCTTGCGCATAAGGATTCTCCTTGGTTTCAGGAACCGTTGAGGGCCCGTAGAGGTGGCGAGACCATCATCCAACCCCAAGGCAGCCTCTCGCAAGGGGATTGTTGGCGGAGGAGCAAACCGGGTGCGGGGGGCGGTGAGCGCTCGCGCCCGGTGGTATCCCAGGTCTCAGAGACGAGACCTGGGGCACCCGGCAACTTGCGATTAGGTACGCATTGCATTTATGTACGCATCGCGTTACTATAGGTCATGATCGCCGGGTTCCGTGACGCGGATACCGAAAGGCTTTGGAGGACGGGCAGATGCAAGCGGCTGCCGGCCCCACTGAACCGGCAAGGATTGAAGAAGCTGTACATGCTGAATGCCGCGCTGGCACAGGAGAACCTGACTGTGCCGCCGGGCAACCGGCTGGAAAAGCTGCGCAAAGACCGCGAAGGCCAGCACAGTATCCGCATCAACGATCGCTACCGGATTTGTTTTGTGTGGCGCGATGGAAACGCGCACGATGTGGAAGTGGCGGACTATCACTGAACTATGGGCGTGGAGGAGATTGAGATGCCTGGAACTGCCGCGTTGATTCATCCCGGAGAGATTCTGCTGACCGAGTTCATGGAGCCGCTGGGGTTGACGGCTTACCGTCTGGCCAAGGACCTGGCAGTACCGGCGCCGCGGGTGGGAGATATCGTGCGCGGCAAGCGGGCAATCTCGGCCGATACGGCGTTGCGGCTGGGGATTTATTTCGGCTTGCCGGCGCAGTTCTGGCTCAATCTTCAGAACGAGTACGATTTGCGGCGGGCGGCTGCGAATGCCGCACTCAAGAGAGTGGTGCGCAGGGCGGCTTGAGGCGGCGAAAAGCGGAAGGCGGTTGGGATTTGAGGTTCCCGCCCTTGCGCGAGGAGAAACGCGCAAGGATGAGGCGCCCGGCTGCGCATTGAATACGCCCCGCGCTACTTGTGGGGGTGAGTTTCGGCCGGCCCTACGGGACGGTACGGGTGGAGGGTGTGCTAACCCAGGGTTTCGCTGCGCTTCACCCTCCACCCCAGCGACGAAGACCTGTCGCTGGGGACCCCGGCCCTGGGCTATTTTCGCGTTCTCCCTCCGGGAGAAGGGGCGGGCGGTGAGCGAGTGCCGCACTCAAGAGAGTTGTGCGCAGGGCTGCTTGAGCCGCCGGAAAGCGGAAGGCGGTTGGGATTTGAGGTTCCCACCCTTGCGCGAGGAAAAACGCGCAAGGATGAGGCACCCGGCGCTTGACTCTCCTGCCCCGACACACAGAAGCCGCGTGCCGGGGGTCCCGACACGCGGCTGTTTTCAACATCTTCCTCCGGGAGAACCCGGTTAAATCTGTTTGCTTATTTGTGCGCCACCGCGAGTTTGACGTGGGCGGGGGCGGTGGGGGCCGGGGACGGCGACGCTGACACCGGGGCGGTTGCGCTGCGAATCACGGCGGCGGCGGAGACGGCGGTGCGCCCACCCAGGTTGACCAACTGCGTGGACGCGTACCATTCCGGAGACAGATACCAGGTGGTATCGCCCTGCTGGCTGAAGTAGTCGTAGACCACCGACAGGTTGCGGGGCAATCCTCCCCAGTCGCGCTCATAGAGAACCAGGTAGGACTTCAGCTCGGTGAGGATCTGGTCCTTGTTGGCGGGATTGTCCTGCTCCATCAGCGCAACGGCATATTCCCAGTGCAGCTCGGGGATGGCACCGCGCTCCGCATCGAGGCGGATGGCGGTGGTGAGGTGGTCGACGGCGGCCTGTTTCTCCTCGGGCGTGCGGGCAGTGCGGCGTCCCAGCTTGGCCAGATAGAAATGCGCGGAGGGATCGTTGGGACGTTGCTTGACGGCGTCCTCGAGATTCTTTTTAGCCACGGCGAAGAGGTCGTACTCCATGGCCAGCGCTCCGTTGTCGCGCCTGATGGAGGAAAGCACGCCGGGGAAATCGGGCGATTCGGCCAGGAAGCCCGGCCCCTTGACGCGCGCGGCGATGCCGTCGTGGATTTCTCCATCGAGAAGATTCTGAATATCGCTGATGCGCTCTTCGACGTGTTCCGAGTTGCCAATGATTCCCAGGCTCACGCGGGTGTCCTTGGCGGCGAATTCACCGATGGTGTTATAGAGGGCGGGAATCTGGCGCGGGTCGTATCCCGCGTTGAGCATGTACTCGGCGCTCAACTGGTCGGCGTCGTCCTCTTCCTTGGTGTCCCAGACCGTGGGCTGGATGCGGGGGTGGATGAAGTAGTGACTGGCCGTCATGCCGATGGTTCCACCCATAAAGCCGCCGATCGCGGTGGCGAACTTGGTGGCGCCGATAAGGTCGCCCCCCAAGGCGCCAAGGGCGGTAGTGGCCACGTCGTTTACCAGGCGCTGCTTCTGGGCTTTCTCCTTGGCCAATTGCTGATCCACATACTGGTCGCGAATGCGCAGATAGACCTGCTGCTTTTCAACGTGGGCAATTTCGTGGCCGAGGATGTAGGCCAGTTGCGATTCGTTGTCGACCATGGAGAGCAGGCCGGTGGAGACGTAGATGGACCCCGTAGAGAGGGTGATGGTCTTGGGGATGGGATCGTAAAGCACGCGGAAGGAATAGAGGTTGGTGGAGTCCGGCGGAACCAGCTTCTGGCCGAGCGAGTTGACGTACTCCTGAACGACCGGGTTGCTGTAGAGGCGCTGCCGGTCAGAGTCGATGTTGCCGGGATTGTCATCGGCCATGCCCCAGTTTGCGGTCTGGTTGATGGTGTAGGCCATTTCCAGGTCGCTGGTCCTTATCGCGTCCCAGTCGCGCTGCACGGCGTCACGGACCTGCGGTATGTCCATGACCCTTTCGATGGTGGCCTCGTCGGCCGCGATGTGCTGGACGGGAGCGGCGGTCTGGTTGGGATTGGTCCCATTCGCGGGCTTGGTGTTCTTGTTGATGATTGCGCCCAGCTGAGCCGAGCACAGGGCCGGCAAGGCGAGGCAGAGGAGGAGAGCGAGTGAGGTTCTGGTGAGATGTCTTGGCAAGTGACAGTCCTTTCTTTCCGCACCACGTTCGCAGAGGGAGGCCATGGATTTTCTTAAGCAGGGAAGATAAGTCCGACGCCAAAAGTATAGGGCTGGCGCCGCGCAGAGTCAACGGAAAAGCGTAAGAAGGGGGCCTGTTTCGGCGCGGCGGCCAGTGGTGGTCCCGCGTTCAAGAGGGTTGTGCGAGGAGAAAAGCGCAAGGATGGAGCACCCTGCGTTGATTACGCCCCGCGCTACGTGTGGGGGTGAGTTTCGGCCAGCCCTACGGGACGGTTGGGGTGGAGGGTGTGCTAACCCAGGGTTTCGCTGCGCTTCACCCTCCACCCCAGCGACGAAGACCTGTCGCTGGGGACCCCGGCCCTGGGCTATTTTCGCGTTCTCCCTCCGGGAGAAGGGGCGGGCGCCGTGTGAATCTGCTTCAGTGGAACCCCGGGTCTCAGATTGTTGAGACCCGGGAGCCCACACTTTGGAATGAGCGGAGAACTATTGGGTGATGGATTTGACCATATCGCCGGTTTGGAAGCCGGTGCCGGTAACGGGAGTGCAGACCGATGAAGTGTCGTCGACGTCGGTGGCTTTGACAACGCCGATGGAAGTGGTGAGGCGGCGGATGACGGCGCCGGTAGCCGGGTCCTTGATCTCCTTGCCGACGCGCATGACCTGGAGCTGGTCACCGACTTTGACGCCGGCCTTGGCTCCCACGTTGAGGATGATCTGCCCGCCATCGACCGCGGCCACCAGGCCCTCGACGGTGATGGTGCGGACGGAGACCTTGGACGCGTCGGAGACCAGATCGGCGGTGAGCTTGTCAACGGCGGCCTTGGTGGCTTCGCCGATGATGGTGTTCTGGAAGTCGCTGCTGCCGAAGTCGGCGTTGCCGCTGCCGAAGCCGTGCCAGTTGCCGCCGCCGCCGAGCATGGAAGTGCTGGAACGGCTGGACTGGCCAACGCCCTCAGCCACGGCCAGAATCTCGCCTGTATCCACGTTGACCAGACGGGCGTTGATGCCGACGTTGGCCTTGGAGTTGGAGTGGCCGAGTCCGCCTAGGCCAAAGCCGCCCCAGTTGCCGCCGGCTCCGCCCAGGTTGGTCTTCTTGGTCTCATTGCCGAACTCGGTGATGCTGCCGACGAGAATTGCGTCTACGCCCAGCAACTTGCCTATCCTGGCGGCGCTGGTGGGATCGGCGCGCTGGGAGTTGGAGAAGTTCTGCTCGGCCATGATCTTGTCAAGGGCCTTGCGCTCGATGATCGAGAAAGAGCCGTCTTTGACGAGATCGGTGACCAGGAGGTCGGCGATGCCTTTGCCCACGTCCACATCATTTCCGAACATGGCGGCGGAAGTGCTTTGCACGGTGGCGTAGTCAAAATCCATTACGGCGATGCGAGGCCGGCGGGTGGGAGCGTTTTGCGCGCTGGCGGGCCGGTCAGCAATACCTGCTACGAAGGCCAGGAGAAATACCAGAATCGAAAGGAATCTCTTGTGGGTCATGGGTCGTCCTTAAAGGGAAAGTCCGGGGCTGAAAACAGGTTTGTCCCCCGGTCTTCGTTCTGTCAAGGTAAATCGGCGAAGAGCGGGCGCCTGGGAGGCAGGATTTGCGGCCAGGTGCGGGTTCCGGAATGGGTCGATATCGTGTTCGGATGGTGTTGGCGCGCTGTTCCCGGGGTTTGCTCCGCTCGCAGGGGTGTGCTAACCTTGATTTTTGTGCCGTGGTGCGCCCGGAGCGGGAGTGTGTCCGTGCGCGGCTGCGGGAGGTTTCAGGTTTTCCGGGGTGAACGGATTTCGATGTGGCAAACCGGCTCCACAACTTACCTGCCCTTGTCGGCGTTTAGCAGGGTGTCGTTTTCTTAACGGAAAAAGACACTTAGCGACAGCGGCTTCGAGGTTCGGCAATGGTGAAGCCGGTGCGGGCTGGCGTAGCTCAGCTGGTAGAGCATCTGATTTGTAATCAGAGGGTCGGGGGTTCAAATCCCTTCGCCAGCTCCACTTTCGGAACCCCAAAAATGGAGCCTGGAACAGCAAGAATTGACCGGCGTGCAGGGTATTTTGAGTAGCGCCGGGCCTGTCCTCCGCGGCGATCCCACTGAGGTGCATGCTCCGAAATGCCGGAGGCTCTCCGGGCGGGGCGTAATGCGCAGAAGGGGCTTGAAAAGAGGGGGACGGCAGGCGGGTTAAGTTGGGTCTCCGGCGACGTGACTAAGTGGCTGGGGTGCATGGGCAGGGTCCCCGGCGACAGGTCTTCGTCGCTGGGGTGCATGGGCACAGGTGGCCGAGCGGTTAATGGCAGCAGACTGTAAATCTGCCGCTCCTTGCGAGCTACGGAGGTTCGAATCCTCCCCTGTGCACCACGGATTTTGAGGAACTGGAATGCACTTGTGGCAACGTTCCGCATACGATCTTAACCACAAGCGCGCGACAGAGGGGTTGCACAGTACCGGTTCGGAACTGGAACGGAAGTTCTGGATCGCCCTGGCGCTTTATGGCGTATTGGCAGCGCTGGTTTGGTTCACGATGGACGCGGGCAAGGTTTTGGTGATGGGCAAGCCGGTGGAGTTGAGGCTGGTTCCGCTCATTATCATCGGGGGGCTGGCGTTGCGCACGGTTTTGGCCCGCTCGGCGGAGAGAATTCGCCGCGGCGGGGAGAAAGGCAGCTCCTAGCTTTCAGCTATCAGCTTTCAGCTTCGGCAGTGGCGGATTGAGCCGGTTTGGACAATGCCTTCGGAGCGGAACTGAAAGCTGATGGCTGATAGCTAAGAGTTGTGGTTCGAGGGCTGATGTAGCTCAGTTGGTAGAGCACTCCCTTGGTAAGGGAGAGGTCACCAGTTCAATCCTGGTCATCAGCTCCAGAAGATCGGCTATCAGCTATCAGCTTTCAGCTCTTAGCTTGTGCATTGGTGGACAAAGCCGTTGTGACTTGCACAGGCAGGAATGAACCGAGAGCTGAAGGCTGAGAGCTAGCGGCAGTTTTGCGGGAGTAACTCAGTGGTAGAGTCACAGCCTTCCAAGCTGTTGGTCGCGGGTTCGATCCCCGTCTCCCGCTCCAGGGTTCAGCTATCAGCTTTTAGCTATCAGCTTTCAGCTTGCGCGGTGACGGATTTGACGGATGCGGCGGGCGTGAGCGGAGTGAAACTGAAAGCTGACGGCTGAAAGCTGTAGCGAGGGTAGCAGACGATGTTTGAGCAGGCGGCGATCGCGGTTCGGGATGAGCGGGGATACGCGCAGCTTCATGCGCTGATCGATGCCGCGTTCGACCCGCGGGACGTGGAAGTCTTTCTGAATCGCGTGGCGCGCACCAGGCTTAGGATTCGCGACTACGAGGGGATTCTGCGGCGCGGGCTGCTGGGCAAAGAGGCTGTGGGGCTGTACGAGGCGCTGCCGGTTTCAGACCAGGGCCTGACGCGGGAGCGCTACCTGCGGCTGGTGGAAGCGGTGCCGCTGGAATTTCGGCAGAGGTACTACAAGACGTACGCGTACTACTGAGGGAGCGAACTCGTTATGGCCACACAGGATTTCCGAATCTATGTCTCCGGCGGAACGGTTACCCTCGAGGCATGGCGTCAGGCGATGGAGGCGGCAGAGACTGACTTGCCAATGCTGAGCGAAGCTCAGAGGGAGGCGGCTCATAGGCTCGGGATGACGGAGACGGAATATGCGCGAGGGATCCTTGCCGACGATATTGCGGAAAGGCGTCAACAGGAGAAAGGGAGACGATTGGGCGAGATTATCAACGGATTCCTCGATCGCGCAGGAAAGGGATGGGAACTGAGTTCGCTTGTTCGGAGAGGTGTCGATCGTATCTGGGTTGCCCGCTTTGACGCATCGGGGCGCGCAAGCGAAGTTGAGATACCTCTGGAACTTGTAGACGATGTCGTGGAGTCAGGGGATGCATTCAGTAAAGGGCAGCTCGATAATCTGTTGTTGACCAAACTTGAGAGTTCCGCGGTGCGCAGGGCATCATGACCTGGCTGCAGGGAAGGGTCGTGCGGTTTCGATTATCGCCGGAAGGAAAACAAGCGCTTGCGGGAGCTTTTGAAAAGGAATCTTTCCTCGGATTGGTGGAAGTGGTGGATGATCTGGGCGCGTGGATTGTAGTGGGCCGACCGGTTTCCGGTAAGCCGCATCCGCTCATGCTGCTCAAGTGGGATTATTTTTCAACCGCTGTCCTGGATATTGAACCAACTCAGGAAGCGCCAGAATCACGAATTGGCTTTAGCGCCTAAGTGGGAGAGGATTAGCAAGATGGCGAAGGAAAAATTTGATCGTTCGAAGCCGCACGTGAACGTGGGGACGATCGGACACATCGATCACGGCAAGACGACGTTGACGGCGGCAATTACCAAGGTATTGCAGAAGCACAATCCGAAGAACCAGTTCCGTTCCTTCGACTCGATCGACAACGCGCCGGAAGAGCGGGAGCGGGGGATCACGATTGCGACCGCGCACGTGGAGTACGAGACCAAGAACCGGCATTATGCGCACGTGGACTGCCCGGGCCACGCCGACTACATCAAGAACATGATTACCGGGGCGGCGCAGATGGACGGGGCGATTCTGGTGGTGGCGGCGACCGATGGGCCGATGCCGCAGACCAAGGAACACGTTCTGCTGGCGCGTCAGGTGGGGGTTCCGTGCATCGTGGTGTACCTGAACAAGTGCGACGCGGTGGAGGACACGGAGCTGATCGACCTGGTGGAGATGGAAGTTCGCGAGCTTCTGTCGAAGTACCAGTTTCCGGGCGACGACGTGCCGGTGATTCGCGGCTCTGCTCTGGGGGCGCTGAACGGGGAGCCGGAGTGGGAAGCCAAGATCGACGAGCTGATGGAGGCGGTGGACACGTATGTACCGCAGCCGAACCGGGCGGTGGACCTGCCCTTCCTGATGCCGATCGAGGATATTTTCTCGATCTCCGGCCGCGGCACGGTGGTGACGGGCAGGATCGAGCGCGGCAAGGTGAAGGTGGGCGAGGACACGGAGATTGTGGGCTTCCGCGAGACGCGCAAGACGGTTGTGACCGGCGTGGAGATGTTCAAGAAGCAGTTGGACGAAGGCCTGGCGGGCGACAACGCGGGGCTGCTGCTGCGCGGCATTCCCAAGGAGGATGTGGAGCGGGGCATGGTTCTGGCCAAGCCGGGGTCGATTACGCCGCACACGGTATTCAAGAGCGAAGTGTACGTGCTCTCGAAGGAAGAAGGCGGACGTCATACGCCGTTCTTCAAGGGCTACCGGCCGCAGTTCTACTTCCGGACCACGGACGTGACGGGAGTGGCGGAGTTGCCGGCGGGCGTGGAGATGGTGATGCCGGGCGACAACGTGGCGCTCGAGGTGGAGCTGATCACGCCGGTGGCGTTGGAAAAGGGGCTCAGGTTTGCGATCCGCGAAGGCGGGCGCACGGTGGGCGCGGGCACGGTTACGGAGATTGTGAAGTAACAGCTTTCAGCTTTCAGCCCTCAGCCCTCAGTTTAGGGCACGGGTTTGTGGCTGAAGGCTGATAGCGGATAGCTGGAAGGATTTGGGAAATGCGGGAAATTGTTACATTGCAGTGCACCGAGTGCAAGGAGCGGAATTACTCGACGACGAAGAACAAGAAGACGACCACGGGGCGTCTGGAGTTCAAGAAGTTCTGTAACCGCTGCCGCAAGCACCAGTGCACAAGGAAACGAAGTAAGACAGCTTCTAGCTGCTAGCTTCCAGCTCCTAGCTTTTTCGTCGGAGGGTCGAGATGCTTGCGAACCGAAGAATGAGCTGGAAGCTAGAGGCTAAAAGCTAAAAGCTGCATTTAGGGGCGTAAGCTCAACGGTTAAACTGTCGGTCTCCAAAACCGAACTTGGGGGTTCGAATCCCTCCGCCCCTGCCAGATTGCAAAGCAGCTCTTAGCTGTCAGCTTTTAGCTCCTAGCTTTTCTGACCGGGAAGGTGGACTTTTGGGCTCACCGGGAAGAAGCTGGAAGCTAATGGCTAAGAGCTAAAGGCTGTTCTTAGGAGATGCGCCGGGTGAGACCGCCGGGCGCGAAGGATTGAAGGAATGGCAACGAAGACGGCAATCGAGAAGGGCGAAGAGCGTTCCGCCAAGCGGCAGGAGCCGGGGGCCCTGTCAGAGTTTTCCGGCAATGCGATTGGGCGCGTGGAACAACATGACCCGCTTTCTGTCGGATGTGCGCGCGGAGATGCGCAAGGTGGTTGTGCCCTCGCGCAAGGAAGTGAAGGTGACGACATCGGTAGTTATCATCACGGTCTTCATCTTCGGCGTGTTCTTTTTTGTGGTGGACTGGATCTTCAACATCGGCATACACCAGTTGCTGTTAAAGCTGGGTGGATTGCAGTAGCAAGCGCAGCCCGGAAACGAGAGCAGAATGGCAGATGAGCTAGAACAACCCGCCGAGCCGCAAGAGGCCGTTCAAGAAGCCGTTGCGGCGCCACAGCCGGAGCGGAACGAGCGCTTCAAGTGGTACATCCTTCACGCCTACTCGGGCTTTGAGCGCAAGGTGAAGGAATCCATCGAGAGCCGCGTGCAGGCTTTTGGACTTTTGGACAGGGTGGGCCGGGTGATGATCCCCACCGAGCCGGTGACGGAGATCGTCAACGGCAAGAAGCGCACCGTGGAGCGGGTATTTCTGCCCGGCTACGTGCTGGTGGAGATGGAGCTCGACAACCATCTTTGGCATGTACTGAAGGACACGCCGAAGGTGACGGGTTTTCTGGGCACGGGCGACAAGCCGGTAGCGCTTTCTGAAGAAGAGGTGAGCTCGATTCTGTTCCGCAGCGAGACCGCCAAGGACAAACCGAGGCTCAAGATCAAGTTTGAAAAGAACGAGCAGGTCCGGATTACGGACGGGCCGTTCGCCAACTTCAACGGGGTGGTGGACGAGATCAACGAAGATCGCGAGACGCTGAAGGTGATGGTGACCATCTTCGGACGATCGACGCCGGTGGAACTGGAGTTTGGCAAGGTGGAAAAGATTGAATAACAGCCTCTAGCTTCTAGCCTCCAGCTTCTAGCTGGTGATTCTTTCTAGCGGGCGCCAGTTGGGGGCAAAGCAGCAGGCTGTGATTTCAAAATCTGTAGTAGGAACAAAAGAGCTAGTAGCTAGCGGCTAGAAGCTGGAAGCTGGTTCCGAAGGAACAGACAATGGCACCTCCGAAGAAAATTACCGGCTACGTGAAGCTGCAGATCGAGGCCGCGAAGGCCACGCCCGCGCCGCCGGTTGGACCCGCGCTGGGACAGGCGCAGGTAAACATCATGGAGTTCTGCAAGCAGTTCAATGCGCGCACGCAGAACAAGGAGATGGCCGGGCTCACGATACCGGTTGTCATCACGGTCTACGCCGACCGCAGCTTCAGCTTCATTACCAAGACGCCTCCGGCCGCGGTTCTGCTGAAGAAAGCAGCCGGCATTGCCAAGGGCTCCGGCACGCCCAACAAAGACAAGGTGGGCAAGGTGACGGAGAAGCAGGTACGCGAGATCGCCTCGCAGAAGATGCCCGACCTGAATGCCGCCTCGGTGGAGACGGCGATCAAGAGCATCAAGGGCACGGCGCGGTCGATGGGGATTGAAGTGGTGGCGTAAGCTTTTACAAATCCGGTTGCAACGGCAAGGCCCTTCCCTCGGGGAGGGCCTTGTTGCGTGTGGGGGAGAGCGGGAATTTTCGCGAAAGCCTTCGACTCGCGCGGGGCTAATCAGATGGCGATGCGGGGGAGAGTCCTCAAATAAACGCAGCAAGTTAGCCACCGCTTACGCGGTGATAGCAAGTCAGCAGGTTAGCGGGGGAAGGGATTGACGCAGGTCTGATGGCTTTGCGGAATAGCAATGGCGTATGCGGAACCGCGAGGCGCCGGGACACAACTTACTCCCCATCCGCACTCGCTGTCCATCCGCGATGTAGTATTGTGCCGAGGCTGGCACGATGAACCATGTGGAACGCTTCCGCGCGCTGATGAACTTCAAGCCGGTGGACCGTCTGCCGCGATGGGAATGGGCGATGTGGTGGGACCTGACGATCGACCGCTGGCACGGCGAGGGATTGCCGGCGGAGTTGAACGATGTTTTCGAGATCGCGCAATACTTCGGGCTGGATCCTTATAAACAATTCTGGTTCTCGACCACCGCGCCGACCATCGAGGCCGTGCAGCACCATGTGGAGGGCACCGTCTCGAATATGGACGACTACCTGCGCATCCTGCCCACGCTCTATCCCGACCACAGCGCGGCGATCGACTCAATGCGGCCCTGGGCCAAGAGACAGGCGGAGGGCGAGGCCGTGGTCTGGATCACGCTGGAAGGATTCTTCTGGTTTCCGCGCACGCTGCTGGGATTTGAAAAGCTGATGCTGGCTTACTACGATCAGCCGGAGCTGCTGCACCGCATCAACGCCGACCTGCTGGCGTTCAACCTGCGGCTGCTGGAGCAGATCGGCGAAAACTGCGTTCCGACATTTATGACGATTGCCGAAGACATGTCTTACAACCACGGGCCGATGGTGTCGCGGCGGATCTGCGAGGAGTTCATGACTCCCTATTATCTGCGGCTGCTGGAGCGAGTGAAGGAGATGAATGCCGTGGCCATCATGGATACGGACGGGGATTGCACCAAGCTGATTCCGTGGATTCAATCGGTGGGGGTGGAGGGCGTGCTGCCGCTGGAACGGCAGGCCAAGGTGGACGGGATGGTGCTGCGGGAGGCCTATCCGACGCTGAGAATGGTGGGCCACTACAACAAGCTGGTAATGCACCTGGGCGAGCAGGCCATGCGGGGCGAATTCGAGCGGCTGACGCCGTTGATGCGGACGGGCGGGTTCATTCCCAGCGTGGACCACCAGACGCCGCCGGCGGTTTCGATGGAGGACTACCGGCTGTATCTGCGGCTGCTGGAGGAGTATACGGCGGTTGGGTCTTAAGCGGCGCGGCTGAAAGGCGCGATCTTCGGCTGCTTTTTTCGGGATGCTTGCCACAAATCGTAGTCGGTTTGCAACTCGTACCAGATTTCAGCGTGGGTCCCAAAGGCGGCAGAAAGGCGCAGCGACATATCGGCCGAGATACCAGCCCTGCCATTGAGGATGCGGGATAGCGTTGCGCGAGAGACCTTCAGGTGCTTTGCGGCGGCGGTTACGTCAATGTCGCCCAGAAATTCCCGAAGCACTTTGCCGGGGTGGGGCGGATTGTGCATGCGCATGTCGGTTCTCCTAGTGATAATCCTGATAGTCAACGAGAATCGCGTTCTCGCGTTCAAAAGTGAATGTCAAGCGCCAATTGCCGTTCACCTGCACAGACCAATGGTGTTTCAGATCGCCGCGCAAGGGGTGCAATTTCCATCCCGGAGCGTCCATGTCCCCTGCCGTCCTGGCGCGATTCAACTGAAAGAGTTGAACCGCCAGTTTGGCGGCATGGGAAGGCTGAATTCCAGCTTTGCTTCCGGTCGAGAAGAATCTTTCGACGCCGGCGTGCCGGAAGCTCTTAATCATGTGTATAGCGTAGCGCGTCACTACTCGGCAGTCAAGCGACTTCGCGAAGAGGTAATGGGTCAGTTTTAAGGAGTATTCCCTCAGGGGCTGAAGCCCGCTTTCATGTTGCCAGGTTTACGTACGGGCTGAAGCCCGTACCCTTCAGGCTGAAGCCCGTACTCTTCAGGCTGAAGCCCGTACTCTTCAGGCTGAAGCCCGTACTCTTCAGGCTGAAGCCCGTACTCTTCAGGCTGAAGCCCGTACTCTTCAGGCTGAAGCCCGTACTCTTCAGGCTGAAGCCCGTACTCTTCAGGCTGAAGCCCGTACTCTTCAGGCTGAAGCCCGTACCCTTCAGGCTAACCCATTGCCCGCGAAGGCTGACCTTGGCAGCAATCAGAACCAGCGGCCTACGGTCAGGAAGACTTTGCGGTGACCGGCGTCGCCTACCGCGACGCCGAAGGTGACCAGGCCGACGGGCGTGTTGCCGACCAGGCCGGCGCTTCCATCCTGGCGCAGAAACGCTTTCTGCTCGGGCGACCAGATCTCGCCGGCTTCGTAGCCGACCAGAAGATATAAACCCTGGCCCAGGCCGGTGGGGAGAGCGGCGATGCGGTGCATGTATCCGCTGCGCGCCAGGTAAGTGTCGGTGCCGCGATACTCGTCGAATGAGGATGCGGAAAGCCGCATGGGGCCGCCGAGGGTGAAGCGGAACGGCTGGGCGACGTTGGCGCGCAGGTAGGAGTTCACCTCTCCGCCCATTCCCAGGATGTTGTCGCCTTTGAAAGACAATGTGCGGCTGAAGGAGAACTGGGCCATGGGAGCATTGCTGCTTCCGGCCGCATGGTAGAGCGCTCCCGCCGATGCCGCCAGCCGGAAGCCGGTGGGAGAGATGGCGCCGGAGGAAGCTCGATCCAGGTTGAAGTGGAGCAGGCCAGTTTGCGAGGTTCCGGAGAGATACGGCCCCCCGCCGGAGCCCGTGATCAGGCTCCAGCGCGTGTCTTCGGCGCGCCACTCGGCTGAAACCTGCATGAAATTGCCGAAGGTGCGGCCGGCCTCGAGTCCCGCAACCAGGTTTTGCTGGAAGCGATCGGCGACGCGCTTCTGGTTGGCCCAGATGTAGACCGGCTCGCGCACGATGCCGACGCGCGGTTCGAGAAAGTAACCGCCGGGCGTGAGCAGGCGGTAGTATTCGGCGGAAAGGGTGGTTTGGTAGCCGAGTTCGGCGGTGCCGCGAAGTTCGGAGCCGAATCCGCCCAGGTTCTGATCGATCACGCGCAGATTCATCTCCATGCGGGTGATGTTGGAGGTGGCAGCGGTGAGCTCGGGACCGATGACCAGATAGGGCGGTCCGATGGGATCGTTGCTGAGGCGGACAAGAATTCCGGTGTCGCCGACGTTGCCCGGAGTTGCCACGGCCGTTGAGCCGGCGGCGGTCGCAGGCGCAAAGGTTTCGTAAGTGGCGGAATATTCGCCATTGGATTGGATGGGCTTGAGGGCGTCAAAGGTGGCGGCCGGCGAGATGGGCCTGGCTTGGAGCGGCTTGATTTCGGCGAGAGCGCTGCGCTCGGCGCTGGACGTGCCGCCTTGCACGCGGACCCGGCGCAGGACGCCGGGCTGGGGATGGACTCGGCTTTGGCGCGCGGCTATGTAGGCCTGCCAGTCTTTATCGTCAAGCGCGTAGCGGAGCAGGGCGGCGCGGTTCTGCTCCGCGGCCAGATAGCCGGCCTGGATAAGCTGACCTCCCTTGGCGTAATCGGCGCTTGAGAAGCTCTCCAGCGGCACGGAAATGACCAGGTCGGCCAGCGGCCTGGCCAGAGCGACATTTTGCGCAATGCCGGCTGAAAAAGCGCGGTTGAGGACGCCGACGATGGAGCTTGTGTCAGAGGCGGAGATGGTGTCGCTCTGCAGTTGGACGGCGATCACGATGTCGGCGTGCAGGTCGCGGCGGACCACATCGGTGGGCAGATTGTCGAGGATGCCGCCGTCAACGAGGTAGTGGCCGTCGCCGCCCTGGACGGGAGGAAAGACGCCGGGAATGGAGAGGGAGGCGCGGACGGCCTGAGGCAGCGGCCCATGGTCGAAGACCACCGCTTGCAGGGTGTTCAGGTCAGTGGCCACGCAGCGGAAGGGGATGGGCATGCTGTTGTAATCCAGATTCCGGCTGTTATAGGCGGACATGTTGGTGACCAGGAACTCGTCGACGCCGCGGTCGGTGAGCAGGGCGTTGCGCAGTTCCGGGCCATGCCTGAGGCCGAGTAAAAACGAATCGGGAATCTCGCGGCGATCCTGGCGGCGGCGGTAGCTCAGGTCGGAATAAGGCGATTGAATGGTAAAGACCTGGGTGAAGGCGCCGCTGGTGGCCAGCGCGCGCATCTCCGCGGGGGTATGTCCCGAGGCATAGAAGCCGGCGGCGAGGGCGCCCATGCTGGTGCCGGCGATGCGGTCGATGGGGATGTGGTTTTCTTCCAACCACTGAATGACGCCGGCGTGCGCCAGGCCCAGCGCACCTCCGCCCTGGAGCGCCAGCCCGATTACTGGACGGCCCGCGGGTACGACAGCGGGCAGGGGGGCGGGCTTGAAGACGGCAGCGGCCGCGGGACCGGCAGGGGCGGGGCCGGCAGGCGTCTGGGGCCATGCCGCAGCAGCAAGCAGGAAGGCGGAAAGAAAGATTGCAGCAGGTTTCCAGGCCATGGGGGCTTCTCCCGGCAGATGTTTTGTCATGAAGCTAACGCTTTCCATTGGAAGTTGCTGTGACGGATAAGGCAGCGGCAGGCGGAATTCTCCCCAAAACCGGCCATGCGGCCAATCTGGGCCGGAAGAAAGGAAAAAGCCCTCTCCGGGGCGGAGAAAGCCCTTTTGCGCCTGCTGGTGGAGGCGCGTCGGAGGTGGGAACTGGAAGCGCCCTACTTGGGCGGGGCCGGAGTGAAGATTTCGCGCTTGCGGCCGGGCTCCGGCTTGGGTTTGGGTTTGGGCGCCTTTTTGACTTCCTTCTTGCCTTTGTCTTTGTTTCCCATGGGTAGAAGTGTGACACAAAAGAGCTTGGGCGGAAAAGGGCGCAACGCCCAAATTCTATTGACGTTTGCGGTTCCGGTTTGCATTCCGGCGGCTATTTCGTTATGATTCAAAGATGTGTCCAAGGGAGATCCCTGGACAGTCATCAGCACCACGGTTTCTGGACTCAAGCTGGCCCCAGACGCGGCGACGACAAAGGTTGCCCCTCGGGCCAGGAGTTCTCCGCAAAGCGGGGCCGGCAGGGACGGTGGGAGACGAGGAACGAATGGCGAGAAAACTCAGCAAAAATATTGTGAAGGCGCGCGCGGCTGTAACCAAGCCCGCGTATCCGCTGCCGGAGGCCGTCGGGCTTCTGAAGCGGGTGAAGTACGCCAAGTTCGACGAGACGGTGGACCTGACGATGCGGCTGGGCGTGGATACGCGCCATGCCGACCAGATGGTCAGAGGGACCGTGGTTCTGCCCCATGGGCTGGGCAAGACCAAGACCGTTGCCGTGATTGCCGCCGGCGACCGCCAGAAGGAAGCCACCGAAGCCGGCGCCGATTTTGTGGGCGGCGAGGAGATGGTGGAAAAGATTCAGAAGGAAAACTGGACCGCCTTCGACGCGCTGATCGCGACGCCGGACATGATGAAGGTGGTGGGGCGTCTGGGCAAGGTGCTGGGCCCGAAAGGGCTGATGCCCAATCCCAAGACCGGAACGGTGACCATGGACGTGGCCGCGGCGGTGAGAGAGATCAAGGCGGGCAAGGTGGAGTTCAGGGCCGACAAGACCAGCCTGGTGCATGTGCCGGTGGGCAAGCTGAGCTTCGAGCCGCAAAAGCTGATCGACAATGCGACCACCGTGATTACCTCGATCGTGCGCGCCAAGCCTTCGGCGGCCAAGGGCAAGTACATCAAGAGCGTCACGCTGAGCTCGACGATGGGGCCCGGGGTTCCGCTGGATTCGGCGGTTGCCGACGCGGCGGGAAAACACTAAAGGCAGGGACTAGGGACCAGGGACCAGGGACTAGGGACTACGGACCTGGGCTCAGGGAATTGAGGATAGCCGGTGGAGGGTGCGCCGGTGGGCGCGATCCACTGAGGGGAGCAGGACGATGGCGATTTCTAGAGCGAAGAAGACGGAGAAGGTCAAGGTGCTGGCCAAGGAGCTGGAGACCTCGACAACCGCGATTATCGGCACTTTTTCAAAGCTGACCGTGGCCAAGGACTATGAGCTGCGCAAGGTGATCCGCGAGGCCGGCGGCAAGTACCGGGTGATCAAGAACAAGCTGGCTGCCATTTCGGGGAAGGGCACGCAGGTTGAGGCCGCACTGCAGGGGCTGAAGGGCGTGAACTCGGTGGCCTTTACCGCGGGCGACCCGGTGGCGCTGGCCAAGGTATTCGCGAAGTGGGCTGGGGAGAACGCGGAGTTCCACTTCAAGCTGGGCATTGTGGACGGCAAGCTGCTGGGCGTGGAGGAAGTGAAGGCGCTGGCGACCATGCCGGGCAAGGATGAGATCTTTGCCAAGCTGCTGTTCCTTATCAACGCGCCGGCGCAGCGGCTGGTTACGGTGCTGAATGCGGCGGGCCGCGATCTGGCGGTGGTGCTGGGCCAGGGCGTGGAGAAGGAAAAGTTTGCCGGCGGAGCTGCGGCGTAAAAGCCGCTAGCTTCTAGCTTCTAGCTTTTTCTTACGGAAGCCGGGATGGTTGGTTGAACCACAGAGGAGCTAGAGGCTAGAAGCTGGAAGCTGTCTTTTAGGAGTTTGGCTGGTTGGCAGGCGAGAAAGGGCGCGGGTCTGGCGCATCGGAAACTTTCCACTGCCTGGGGTGGGGTTTTGGACGAGAGCTTTGGCAAGGAAGACAAATTCAAACAAGTTTTGAATGGAGAAGAGAAAATGGCGGATCTGGTGCAGTTGGAAGAGCAGATTGTGGGCCTGAGCCTGCTGGAAGCGGCGGCTCTGGTGAAGAAGCTGGAAGAGCGGCTTGGCGTTTCGGCAGCGGCAGCGGCCCCGGTAGCGGTGGCGGCAGGGGGCGGCGCGGCGGCTCCGGTGGTTGAGGAAAAGACGGAGTTCCAGGTGATTCTGAAGGACTTCGGCGCCAATAAGATCAATACCATCAAGGCGGTACGCGAAGTTACCTCGCTGGGCCTGAAGGAAGCCAAGGACCTGGTGGATGGCGCTCCCAAGCCGATCAAGGAAAACGCGACCAAGGATGAGGCCGAGGCGATCAGGAAGAAGTTCGAAGGAATCGCAACCATCGAGATCAAGTAACCAAAGTGGACTTGCAAGTGCGGCCGGGACGCGCTACGATATTCGTTGCGCGTCTTTTCGGCTCATCCCGGTTTCTTGGGGAGTGGAGCGGAGCTGGACGGCGCGTTCGGATCGCATTTTGGGAGTGGTGGATTGGCACGCAAGCGTTCCTGGGCAGAGGCATAGCCAAGCCTGCTGACAGTGGACACGCAGCATTAGTTAAGTGCCTTAGGGTCAATAAGATGTCTGGAGTCAGGCCAGGCCTCTATTGACGAAGGTCGAGTGGCTGGCGAGCGAGCGGTTGAAGCGAGTTTTGGGATCGGCGAGCACAGGGCAAGCAAATTCGGATGGGAGCACAGGCATAGGGCCGCGCTCGTGAGGCATTGTGTCCTTACGGGCCTTTTGTGTCTCCCGGCCACAGCAGACGAAAGATTTTTGAACAACCTTCTGCCCTGAACGCAGTATCTTCCCGCGCGGATTCACCCGGTTTTGCCGGGTTCAACCGCTAAATGCTTCCTCCGATTGTGCGCAGTCTAGCGCAATTGCCGGTTGTACGGCAATGCCTGCCACGCGATATTAACTCGAACTCTGCATTGGAAGAAACCTGGCCTGGTTTTTCCGGAAAGCCTTGGGGGCAGCCCCCAAGCTTGCCGGTAGCGCATGGATGGGGGCTGGAATTCCGCTGTCCGTCCGGTTTTTAGACTTTCTTACCGTAATCAGCCGGCGCCACGAGACTCGGGCGCTGGCCCGGTCCGGCCACAATAGGCGGTGGCGGCGCTGGAATGACGAGCCTCAGGAGTGAACATGCCCAACGAGAAGCGCGCGATTCGCAGCCGGCTCGATTTTTCGAAGATTCCCACCGCAACCCAGATTCCCAACCTGATTGAAGTGCAGCGCCGGTCCTACGAGCGTTTCCTGCAGATGGACAAGCTGCCCAACGAGCGGGACGACTCGGGGTTGCAGTCGGTGTTTGTGTCGGTTTTTCCCATCACCGACTTCCGCGGCATCTCGCAGTTGGACTTTGTGGACTTCTCGATCGGCAACTGGGAGTGCAAGTGCGGCCACCTGAAGGGGCTGCACCACCTGCGGACCGCCTGCGTGCATTGCGGAGCCATGGTGATTACCGATCCCTTTCTGCCCGGCGATGTGCTCTGCCAGAAGTGCGGGACCTACAACAAGAACACGCCCGACTTCTGCAACAAGTGCGGCGACCCGGTGAGCCTGCAGTTGAAGTACGACCAGCAGGAGTGCGAGGAGCGGGGCATGACCTTCTCTGCGCCGTTGAAGGTGACGGTGCGCCTGACCATTTATGACAAGGACGCGGAGACCGGCAACAAGTCGATCAAGGACATCAAGGAGCAGGAGGTATTCTTCGGCGACATTCCGCTGATGACGCCCAACGGGACGTTCATCGTGAACGGCACCGAGCGAGTGATCGTTTCGCAGTTGCACCGGTCGCCGGGCGTCTTCTTCGAGACCGCGAACAACCGCACCTACTTCCTGGGCAAGATCATTCCCTACCGCGGCTCGTGGGTGGAGTTCGAGTACGACCAGAAGAACACGCTCTATGTGCGCATCGACCGCAAGCGCAAGTTCCTGGGCACGATCTTCCTGCGCGCGCTGGGGCTGCGCTCCGACGAGGAGATTCTGAAGACCTTCTATACCGTGGACCGGCTGCACATTGCCGACGGCAAGCTGTACTGGGCGGTGCCGCAGGACGTGAAGGCAAGCACGCACCTGGTGGGCGCCAAGCCGGCGCACGCGGTGACGCATAACGGCGAGGAGATCGCGCACTCGGGACGCAAGATCACGCCGCACACGCTGAAGGCCCTGCGCGCCGCGGCCATCGAGAAGATCGAAGTTGAGGCGGCCGAGCTGGATGGCGCGCTGACCGCGGCCGACGTGGTGGATCTGGCTACCGGCGAAGTGGTGGTCGAGGCCAACGTGGAGTTGACCGCCGACCGGCTGCACAAGGTGCTGTCGAGCGGCGCCGCGAGCTTCGAGGTCTTCTTCCCCGATCGCGACGACGTGGGCAACATCATCACCAATACGCTGAAGCGCGACTCGGTGCACAAGCCGGAAGAGGCGCTGATCGAGATCTACCGCAAGCTGCGGCCGGGCGATCCGCCGACGCTGGACACGGCGACGGCGCTGTTTGAAGGCATGTTCTTCGACGCGCGCAAGTACGACTTCTCGCGCGTGGGCCGGCTGAAGTTCAACATCAAGCTCTACGAGAGCCAGGACGCGACGCACCTGGACCACCGCACGCTGACGCCGGAGGATTTCTACGCGACCATCCGCTACCTGCTCAAGCTGCGCAAGAACATCGGCATGGTGGACGACATCGATCACCTGGGCAACCGCCGCGTGCGCGCGGTGGGCGAGCTGATGGAGAACCAGTTCCGCATCGGGCTGGTGCGCATGGAGCGCGCCATCAAGGAAAAGATGAGCGTGTATCAGGAGCTTACGACGGCCATGCCGCACGACCTGATCAACGCCAAGCCGGTGATGGCGGCGATCCGCGAGTTCTTCGGTTCGTCGCAGCTTTCGCAGTTCATGGACCAGACCAATCCGCTGTCGGAGATCACGCACAAGCGGCGGCTCTCGGCCCTTGGACCGGGCGGCCTGTCGCGCGAGCGCGCCGGATTCGAAGTGCGCGACGTGCACCCGACGCACTACGGCCGCATCTGCCCGATCGAGACGCCGGAAGGTCCGAACATCGGACTGATCAGCTCGCTGAGCTGCTTTGCGCGCATCAACGAGTATGGATTCATCGAGTCGCCTTACCGCAAGGTGAAGGACTCGCGGATTCTCGACTTTGTGGAGATCGTCAACGCCGGCGAAAGCGGCCTGCGCGTGGGCGATCACATCGAGAAGGAAGAAGCCGCGCGGCTGAACGCCAAGCTGAAGAAGGCGGGCAAGCGCACCATCGACCACATTCCTTACAGCTTCTACCTGTCGGCGTGGGAAGAGGACAAGCACACCATCGCGCAGGCCAACATCGAGTTCAACGACAAGGGCGAGATCACCGAGGACCTGGTGAACGCGCGCCGGCAGGGGAACTTTGTGCTGGTGAACCGCGCCGAGGTGGACTACATCGACGTGAGCCCCAAGCAACTGGTGTCGGTGGCCGCGTCGCTGGTGCCGTTCCTGGAGCACGACGACGCCAACCGCGCGCTGATGGGCGCCAACATGCAGCGCCAGTCGGTTCCGCTGCTGGTGGCCGAGGCGCCGCTGGTGGGCACGGGCATGGAAGGCGTGACGGCGCGCGACTCCGGCGCCGTGATTCTGGCCAAGCGCAACGGCATTGTGGATTCGGTCGACTCCGAGCGCATTATCGTGCGCGTCGAGGGCGAGCACCATCCCACGCAGTTGTCGCGCGAGGTGGGTTCCGACATCTACCAGCTCATCAAGTTCAAGCGCTCGAACCAGAACACCTGCATCAATCAGAAGCCGGTGGTTCGCGAGGGCGACCGCGTGGTGAAGGGCCAGGTGATCGCCGACGGGCCGTGCACGGAGCAGGGCGAGCTGGCGCTGGGACGCAACGTGCTGGTGGCCTTCATGCCCTGGCGCGGCTACAACTTCGAGGACGCGATCCTGATCAGCGAAAGGCTGGTGCGCGAGGACTACTACACCTCGGTGCACATCGAGGAGTTCGAGATCGAGGCCCGCGACACCAAGCTGGGCCCCGAGGAGATCACGCGCGACATTCCCAACGTGAGCGAGCACGCGCTGCGCGATCTGGACGAGAGCGGCGTGATCCGCATCGGCGCCCAGATCGAGCACGGCGACATTCTGGTGGGCAAGGTGACGCCCAAGGGCGAAACCCAGCTGACGCCGGAAGAAAAGCTGCTGCGCGCCATCTTCGGCGAAAAGGCCGGCGATGTGCGCGACGCCTCGCTCACCTGCCCTCCGGGCATCGAGGGCACGGTGGTGGACGTGCGCATCTTCAGCCGCAAGGGCCAGGAGAAGGACGAGCGCGCCAAGCTGATCGAGGCCGAGTACGTGGCCAAGCTCGAAAAGAACCTGGGCGACGAAATCCGCATTCTGACCGACGAGCGCCTGAAGCGGCTGGACGGAATCCTGGGCGCCAAGGAAGTGCTGGCCGATCTGCACGACGAGCGGACCAACAAGCGCCTGCTGACCAAGGGCGCGATTCTCGACCGCGACACCATCGAGCGCATCTCGACCAAGAACCTGAAGCGCATCCGCTACGCCGACAAGGATCCCGCGGGTCAACGAGCAGATCGACGAGATCGAGGAGATGACCTCGCGGCAGATCGAAGTGCTGCGCAAGATCACCAACGAGAAGGTGGCCAAGCTGCAGAAGGGCGACGAGCTGCCTCCGGGCGTGATCAAGCTGGTGAAGGTTTACGTGGCCATGAAGCGCAAGCTGTCAGTGGGCGACAAGATGGCCGGCCGCCACGGCAACAAGGGCGTGATCGCGCGCATTCTTCCCGAGGAAGACATGCCGTACCTGCCCGATGGAACGCCGGTGGAGATTGTGCTGAATCCGCTGGGCGTGCCTTCGCGTATGAACGTGGGCCAGATTCTGGAGACGCACCTGGGCTGGGCCGCGCATGTGCTGGGCAAGAAGATCGCCGACCTGATCAAGCTGAACACGACGGCCGAGTACACGCGCGAACTGCTGAAGAAGGAGTTTGCCGGAACCGCAACGCTGCGGCAATTGCTGGAACTGGACGACGAGATGCTGTTGCGCGTGGCGGCCGGCATGGAGCACGGCATCTGGTTCGGGACCGCGGTCTTCGACGGCGCGCAGGAGAGCGAGATCAAGGCACTGCTGGCTTCGGCCGGCCTGCCTTCTTCAGGCAAGACGGCTCTCTACGACGGCATGACGGGCGAGCAGTTCGAGCAGCCGGTGACGGTGGGCTACATCTACATGCTCAAGCTGTCGCACCTGGTGGACGACAAGATTCACGCGCGGTCGATCGGGCCGTACTCGCTGATCACGCAACAGCCGCTGGGCGGCAAGGCGCAGTTCGGCGGGCAGCGCTTCGGCGAGATGGAAGTGTGGGCTCTGGAAGCATACGGCGCCGCTTACATTCTGCAGGAACTGCTGACCGCGAAGTCGTGACGACGTGTATGGCCGTACCAAGATCTACGAGGCCATCGTGAAGGGCGAAGCGGCCATCGAGCCGGGCGTGCCCGAGTCGTTCAACGTGTTGATTCGCGAATTGCAGTCGCTGTGCCTGGACGTGGAGTTGATCAAGCGCGCGGATCTGGTAAGCAAGGCGCCGGCGCCGGAAGTGGCGGCAGTGGCCGATTAGAGACAGCTTTTAGCTGTTAGCTTTTAGCCTCTAGCTTGGTTGAGGTGATGCTGGCAGCCGAGGCGAAACGAAGGTTTGTTCTAGCTGAAAGCGTGAAACTGCTCCGAGCAAGGAAAGCTAGGAGCTAGAGGCTAGAAGCTAGTAGCTGATTTTTCAGGGTCCTTCTTGAAAGCGGCAAACACCGCTTCCCGGGAAGGAAGGATCCTAAAAAGAATCCCGGGAGTTACCGCGGCGGGCGCCAAAAGGCTCGCCAAGGAGGGTCGCCTTGTTCCGTTCGAACCCGTTTGAGCTTTCCAGCCCCATCACCGATTTCGACGCCATCCGCATCATGCTGGCATCGCCAGAGAAGATCCGCAGCTGGTCGCATGGCGAAGTAACCAAGCCTGAGACCATCAACTACCGCACCTTCAAGCCGGAGCGCGATGGGCTGTTCTGCGCGCGCATCTTCGGACCGGTGACCGACTGGGAGTGCCTGTGCGGCAAGTACAAGCGCATGAAGCACCGCGGCGTGATCTGCGACAAGTGCGGCGTCGAGGTGACGGTGAGCAAGGTGCGCCGCGAGCGCATGGGCCACATCGAGCTGGCGTCACCGTGCTCGCACGTGTGGTTCTTCAAGGGACTGCCTTCGCAGGATCGGCCACCTGCTGGATATTTCGCTGCGCGATCTGGAGAGCATTCTCTACTTCGAGTCGTATGTCGTGGTGGATCCGGGCGACGCGCCGGTGCGGGAGCGCGAGATCATCAAGGACGAAGTGAAGTTCCGCGAACTGGACCAGCAGTTCCGCCCCTCCGGCTTCAAGGCCATGATGGGCGCCGAGGCCATCAAGGAACTGCTCAAGCGCGTGCAGATCGACGAGCTGGGCCTGGAACTGCGCGAGCGCATGAAGACCGAAACCTCCGCGCAGAAGAAGCTGAAGTACGCCAAGCGGCTGAAGGTGGTTGAGGCTTTCCGCAAGAGCAGCAACAAGCCGCAGTGGATGATCCTGGATGTGCTGCCGGTGATTCCTCCGGAGCTGAGGCCCCTGGTGCCGCTGGATGGCGGACGCTTTGCGACTTCGGATCTGAACGATCTCTATCGCCGCGTGATCAACCGCAACAACCGGTTGAAGAAGCTGATGGACCTGCACGCGCCGGAAGTGATCGTGCGCAACGAGAAGCGCATGTTGCAGGAAGCCGTGGACGCGCTGTTTGACAACGGCCGCCGCGGCCGCGTGCTGCGGGGCGCCAACAACCGGCCGCTCAAGTCTCTCTCCGATACGCTGAAGGGCAAGCAGGGCCGCTTCCGACAGAACCTGCTGGGCAAGCGCGTGGACTACTCCGGCCGTTCGGTCATCGTGGTGGGTCCGGAGCTGAAGCTGCACCAGTGCGGGTTGCCCAAGAAGATGGCGCTCGAACTGTTCAAGCCCTTCATCTATCACCGCCTGGAACAGACCGGGCAGTGCACCACCATCAAGCAGGCCAAGGAGATGGTGGAGATGCAGGAGCCGGTGGTCTGGGACATTCTTGAAGAAGTGATCAAGGATCACCCGGTGCTGCTGAACCGCGCGCCCACGCTTCACCGCCTGGGCATTCAGGCCTTTGAGCCGGTGCTGGTGGAAGGCAAGGCCATCAAGATTCACCCGCTGGTCTGCACCGCCTTCAACGCCGACTTCGACGGCGACCAGATGGCCGTGCACATTCCGCTGTCGCCGGAGGCGCAGATTGAAGCCAGCGTGCTGATGCTGGCCTCGCACAACATTCTTTCGCCGGCCTCAGGCCACCCCATCACCGTGCCCACGCAGGACATGGTGCTCGGCCTCTATTACCTGACCAAGGCCAAGAAGGGCGGCAAGGGCGAAGGGCGCGTGTTCGCCAACACCGAGGAGATCCTGATGGCGCTGGAGGCCGGCGAAGTGGAGACGCTCTCGCCGATTCGCCTGCGCTATACGGGCAAGGTGCTGGACATGACCACCGCCTACGACGACCAGGACCTGACACACACCGAGGCGGTGGACTTCAACAAGCAGTACATCTCCACCACCGTGGGCCGCGTGATTCTGAACGACTCGCTTCCCGGGGGGATGCCTTTTGTCAACGGCCTGCTGAAGAAGAAGGGCATTGGGCAACTGGTGAACTACTGCAACCAGAACCTGGGCCTGGAAGTTACGGTGGGCATGCTTGACCGCATCAAGTCGCTGGGCTTCCAGTACGCGACAAAATCCGGTCTTTCCGTCGGGCTTGACGACATGGTCATTCCCGACAGCAAGTACAAGGTTGTGGACGATGCCGACAAGAAGGTGATCGAGGTCCAGAAGCAGTACATGGACGGCGCCATCACCAACGGCGAGCGTTCCAACAAGGTCATCCAGATGTGGTCCGCGGTCACCGACCAGGTGGCGGACGAGATGTTCAGCAACATGAAGCGGGCCGACGACGAAGGGGCCATGAACCCCATTTACATCATGGCCGACTCCGGCGCCCGCGGATCGAAGCAGCAGATTCGCCAACTGAGCGGCATGCGCGGACTGATGGCCAAGCCGTCAGGAGAAGTGATCGAGACGCCCATCACGGCAAACTTCCGCGAAGGGCTGACAGTGCTGGAGTACTTCATCTCCACGCACGGCGCGCGCAAGGGGCTGGCGGACACCGCGCTGAAGACCGCCGACTCCGGCTACCTGACGCGGCGGCTGGTGGACGTGGCCCAGGATGTGATCGTGACCGAGTACGACTGCGGCACGGTGGAAGGCATCTACGTGGGATCGATCGTCGAGTCGGGCGAGATCATCGAAGAACTGCGCGACCGCATCATCGGCCGCGTTTCTCTGGAGCGCATCAAGGATTACGACGGCAACATCGTCGTGGATGTGAACCAGGGCATCGATGAAGACATTGCGTCGGCCATTCAGGGCGCGGGCGTGGAGCGGGTAAAGATCCGCTCGGTACTCACCTGCGAGTCGCGGCGCGGCGTTTGCGCGCTGTGCTACGGGCGCAACCTGGGCTCGGGCCGGATGGTGGAGCTGGGCGAAACCTGCGGCGTGATTGCGGCGCAGTCCATCGGCGAGCCGGGAACGCAGCTGACCATGCGCACCTTCCACGTAGGCGGCACGGCCAGCCGCGTGCAGGACAAGTCGCGCCTGGATGCGAAGAACAACGGCTTTGTGCGCTTCATCAACCTCAATTACGTCGAAAGCAAAGACGGCACGCTGGTGGCCATGAATCGCTCCGGCTCGGTGGCCATTGTGGACGAACGCGGCCGCGAGAAGGAGCGCTACCAGGTGGTTTACGGCGCGCGCCTTCGCGTCAAGGACGGCGAGCACGTAAAGCTGGGCCAGTTGCTGGCCGAGTGGGATCCCTACACCTACGCCATTCTCACCGAGATCGGCGGCACGGTGCAGTTCAAGGATCTGCAGGAAGGCATCACCCTGAACGAAGAGGTGGACGAAGTGACCGGCCTCTCGCGCTGGGTGGTGGCCGACTCTCCCGACGAGAAGCGGCAGCCGGCCTTCATCGTGAAGAACTCCAAGGGTCACAAGCGCTACCTGCTGCCCCGCGGCGCTCACCTGATGATTCAGGACGGCGACGAGGTTGGTCCCGGCGACGTGCTGGCGAAGATTCCCAAGGAGAGCACGCGGACCAAGGACATTACCGGCGGTCTGCCGCGGGTGGTGGAGCTGTTCGAGGCGCGCAAGCCGCGCGAGACGGCGATCATTTCTGAAATCGACGGCGTGGTTCGCTTCGGCGAAGTCAGCAAGGGCCAGCGCAAGATTTACGTGACCGCGGACAACGGCGACGAGAAGGAATACTCGGTGCCGCGCGGCATCCACGTAAATGTGCAGGAAGGCGAGCGGCTGCGCGCCGGCGATCCGCTGATGGATGGCCCCTTGAACCCGCACGACATTCTCGCCGTGCTGGGCGAAAAGGAACTGCAGTCCTACCTGGTGAACGAAATCCAGGAAGTGTACCGGCTGCAGGGCGTGGCCATCAGCGACAAGCACATCGAAGTGATCGTGCGGCAGATGCTGCGCTGGGTGAGAATCGACGAAGTGGGCGATTCCAACTTCCTGCTGGAACAGCAGGTGGACCGCTTCCGCTTCCGCGAGGAGATCGAGCGGGTTGCGGCCAATGGAGGCCGTCCGCCTATCGGGCGTCCGCTGCTGCTGGGCATTACCAAGGCCTCGCTCTCGACCGACAGCTTCATCTCCGCGGCCAGCTTCCAGGAGACGACGCGGGTGTTGACCGAAGCCAGCATCAACGGGGCGGTGGACAACCTGCGCGGACTCAAGGAGAACGTGATCGTGGGACGGCTGATTCCCGCGGGCACGGGCCTGGAGTACTATCGCAACGTCCAGCTCTCACCGGAGCTGGAAGAAGCGGCAGCCCGCGTGCAGCAGGAAGTGACGGCGGAGATCGAAGCCGCCGAGCGCGAACTGGAACTGATGCGCCAGGAAGGCGAAGCCGAAGAGATGGCCGCCGAGTAGGACGCGCCTTCCAGGGCAAGTCCTTTTCATTAACCAGGAGGCCCGGCGCAAGCCGGGCCTCTTCTTATTTGCGGCTTTCCCGTGTGAGTTCGGCGTGAGGCAGGAGGATCTGCATCACTCCCTGTGACTTCTTCGCATTTTTTGCCGCATACATGGCGGCGTCGGCGGCATGAAGAAGAAGGTCCCTTGTGGATGCGTCCTCGGGGTAGAGGGCGATCCCCACGCTGGCGGAGCCATGCAGTACGTAACCCTCCTCGGTAAAGTGCTCATCGAAGCACCGTTCCAGGCGCAATGCAATCTCCTCGACATCGGAGCGGCTTCGCACGGTTGGAACCAGTGCGGCAAACTCATCTCCGCCGAGCCGTGCGAGGATGTCGCCGGGCCGTAGCTGGCGCTTCATGCGCGAGGCGGCTTCCTGCAGGTACAGGTCTCCAATATGGTGGCCGTATCGGTCGTTCACCTGCTTGAAGCCGTCGAGGTCGATGTAGATGAGGCCGAAGATGCCGGCCGTCAGGCGAACTTCATCGATGAGCGAGTCGAGATGCTTTTCCATCGAGAAGCGATTTTGAATGTCGGTGAGCAGATCGAACTCGGAGCGGTGCAAGAGATCGGAGTAGAGGCGGCGGGTTTCGATGGCCAGGGTAGCCAGTCCCGCAGCGGAGGCGAGGGCTTCGGACTCGATGGGGGAGGGTTTGGCAAGGGGATCGAAGGCGGCAAAGAGTTCGCCGAGCGGGAAACCGGAGCGGGCGGTGATCTGGTGGTGGGCGATGCGCATGCCGGCGGGCTTGGAGGGGCAGTGCCCAAGCAGTGCTCCACCGGCGATCTGGCACCAACAGGGGGCGCCCTTCAGCCTGAACGAGACCAATTCGGTGATCTGTTCGACGATCTCGGCAAGGGGACGCGCGCCGTTGATGTCCTCGAGGATGCGGCTGCGGCGGCGCTCGATGTAGGCGCCAGCCGCAGTCTGGAGGCGGACCCTGCGTTCGATGAACCAGCTCCTGTAGCCCCCGGCGATGACGATGAGGAGCAGCAGGCTGACGACGACGATGAGATTGCGCACGTTGAGCAAGGAGGGGCTGCCAATGACGGCGACGTTTTGCGGCGAGCGCATGAGGATGTCGAACGGGACATCGCCATGGTAAGGATTGGAGCTTTCGGGAATGCAGATTCCGACAACGCGGGCTGTGGAGCCGAGCGGTATTCGATTCATGGGCAGCGGGATCATGCCAGACACACTCGGGTGGCGATAGATGGCGGAGAACAACTGTCCATCTGAGATCAGGACGTACTCATCCTGGGAACTCTCGCGAACTTCCATGACGACCTGGCCCTCGACGGAGACGAGGTCATAGAGATACTTGCTTGAGGCGAGCTGGCTGCGAGTGGCCGCCAGGGGCGAGATGGGATCGTAGACCTGAGTCTCCTGGATTTCGGCGTTGGTGAGCACGAGGAAGTCGTCGCGGTTTTTCGGGAAGCCGGTGACGTTGGCCTGGTCGCCGATACGCAGGGGTCTCTCATACCGGGTCATGACCCAGAGGCTCCTGGGGCCGCTTTGGAGCACAAGAGCGGAACCAGGCTGATAGTAGGTAATGGTGCCGTGGACCCGGACCCGTTGGGTGAGGTCTTTCACGTGAGAGCCGCCGAGGATGTCGTCCATTGGCGTGACGGGGAGCGACCAGGGACTTGCGTTGGCGCGCTTCAGGATTTTTACGTCGTTCAAGGCCGGAACCGCGATTGCGACACCGACTTTCTGCATCTTGCCATCGAATTTGGCCGAGGCGACGCCCGATAATTCAACCTCGGCGTCGAGCAGCGCTTCGGCGATTCCGGGATCCGATTCATTGAGGTAGACCTGAATGAGGCCCCCGTCAGCAAGGAACTGGATGTGGGTGGTAAGGTCCTGCCCGCTCACTACCTGGTCGGCGCTCTGGACCACTCCGCGAATGGAGACGAATGTGCAGTCGAGCTGGGAGCGAACGAGCTGATCGAAGGTGGCCGGCAGCGGGCGAGGGAGAGAGCCGTGATGGAGCACGACGACCTTGCCGGCGATCACAATGGGGCGGAAGCTGTCCTGCGTCTTTCCCCGGACGAGGACGCGGTCGCCGGCGGCCAGCTTATTCTCAGCGCCGGCCGAGACGTAAATGCCCTCGTTCCCATCCTGGACAAAGAGCGTGGTTTCACCTGCACGCCTGTAAGTCACAGTGGCCTCGAAGGCCACGGGAAGCTCCCTGGCGGCTTCGGCATGGGTGAGGGCGTGAGCGGCATGCAGGGAGGTCAGCGTGGCGGGCGGGCCGGCCCAGACGGCCGAGGCGCATCCGAGAAAAAGCGCGATAGCGGGAATGGATCTCTTCATCGAGATTAGCCGGTAGAGCTGGTACCGGCTTTTCCCTCCCTGATCGTCTGTATCGGCAGAAAGCCGCGCGGGAATCAGCCCGGGACAAAAAACGCAGTGTCCCAAATCCCAATCTTCAGAAGGGGATGCCGGGGTGGGGGATTTTCCATGTGCGGCCTTCAGATGTGGGTTTGCAGTTCGGCTAGGCTGCTGGAATTGCGGCTTGGGCCTTCCGGGCATTTTTTGCCGCGTACATGGCGGCGTCGGCGGCGCTCAACAGGCTGTCTCTGGTGGCTGCGTCCTCGGGGTAGAGGGCGATGCCGACGCTTGCCGAACCATGCACTACGCAACTCTCCACCGCAAAGGGCTCGTCGAAGCTGCGCTCCAGGCGCAATGCGATCTCCTCGGCGTCGGAGCGGCTGTGGACGGCGGGAACCAGCGCGCCAAACTCATCTCCACCCAAGCGCGCCAGAATGTCGCCGGGCCGCAATTGCCGCTTCATGCGTACTGCCACCTGCTGCAGATACAAATCTCCGACCTGGTGCCCATAAAGGTCGTTTACCTGTTTGAAGCCGTCGAGGTCGATATAGATCAGGCCGAAGATGCCGGCGGTCCTGCGTGCCTGATCAATGAGATCGTCGAGATGCTTTTCCAGCGAGAATCGATTTTGGATGTCGGTGAGCATATCGAACTCGGAGCGACGCAGCAGATCGGAGTAAAGACGGCGCGTCTCGATAGCCAGCTCGGCCAGTCCGGATCCCATGGAGAGCGCCTCAGACTGGTCCGCGCCGGGCCTGGCGAGCCGATCGAAGGCGGCAAAGATGGTCCCGAGCGTGGTTCCGGAACGGGATGGGATTTTGTTCTCAATCACCCGCAGGGCGCTGAGATTCGGCGGATAGTTTCCCAGCCGCGCGCCATCGGCGACCTCGCACCAGCAAGGAGCGCCTTGCAGCCTGAGGGAGACCACTTCAGTGATCTGCTCGATGACTTCAGCCAGCGGACGGGCGCCGTTGATGTCCTCGAGAATGCGCCTGCGCCGCTTCTCGAGGTAAGCAACCACCGCTGTTTGGCGGCGGACTTTGCGCTCCAGACTCCATTCCCTGACGCCCGCCAGGATTACCACGACCAGCAGCAGGCCGATGACGATCATCATGTTGCGGACCGTCAGCAGCGAGGGCCTGGCCACCACCTGGATGTCGTCGAAGGAGCGCAAGAGAATATCGAAGGGCGCTTCACTGTTGAATGGATTGGCGTCAAGGGGCGAGCAGATGCCGGTCACCCGGATTGTAGAGCCCAGAGGAACCTGCAACATGCGGGGAAGCGGCCGGGGCGGAGGCGGGTGGCGGTAAATCGCCGTAAACTCCTGCCCATCGGCGACCAGAACATATTCATCCTGGGTTGCCTCGCGGAGTTCGGTTACAACGCGGCCTTCGATTGAGACCAGATCGTACTGGTGGCCGCCAAGCTGGCTTCTTCCCCAGAAAGCGAGTTGGCGCCAGTTGGCCGGCAGGGGCGGAATTGGCGCCTGTATCTGGCTGTCCTGAATCTCCGCGTGGGTCAGTGTCAATCGGCCGTCGTGGGCATCGGGAAAGCCGGTTGCGTCGGCCATATCGCCGATCTGCAGAGGCTCACTGGTCTGGGTGGAGACCCACAGGCTGCTGGCGCCGCTTTGCAGCACGACGGCTGTGCCTGGCTGGTAATAGGTGATGGTCCCATGAACCCGGAGCCTTTGGGTGAGATCGCGCACATGATAGCCGGTGATGATGCCGCCCAACGGCGTTACCGGCACGGACCAGGGACTGGCAGCGGCGCGCTTGAGAACCTCGATGTCCGCAATCCTGGAAACCTTGATTTTGGCTCCGGTCTGCTGCATCTTACCGTCGAACGATCTTCCGGTCACTCCATTGACTTCCACCTCCGCGTCGAGCAGGCTTTTGAGCGCGCCCGCATCCTGGCTGTCCACCTCAAGATCGACGTAGCCGCCTTCCATGAGCAATTGCAGGTGGCCGTTGGGGTCTATTGCGCTGAACTGGAGATCGGCGGCGCGGACTACGCCGCGAACACGCACCAACCTGCAATTGACCCCGGTGCGGAGCAGGTCGTCAAAGCCTACAGCGATGGGCTCGGGCAACGCGCCGTGCCCGAGCACGGTAACTTTATTGGCGAGCACGTAGGGCAGGAAGCTGGGCTGCATCGTGCCCTGCACCAGGACGCGATCTCCGGGAACGAGCACGGCATCGTTGGTCGTCTTCACATAGATGCCGATATCGCCGTCCTGCACATCGAGGTTTTTGAGAGTGCGCACGTAGTAGGTGACGGTGGCTTCAAAGGCGACTGGCTGCCGCCGGCTCGCCTGGTCGTTGGTCAATGCGGCAACGGCGCGCAGCGTGGTGAGCGGGGCGGACGCCGCGGCCCAGCAGGCCGGGGCACAGCCGAAAATGAGCGCGATAGCGGGAATGAATCTCTTCATCGAGATCAGCCGGTAAGCCGTGTCCGGTTTTTCCGGCCCTGATCATCTGTATCGGCAGAAAACGGCGCAGGAATCAATTCGGCATTGAAAAGCCGTGCCCTAAATCCGGGATTTGCCAAGAACCTGTATAAGAACTCGCGGCTTTGAAAGGACAAGGCTTTAACCGTGCCGTGGGACGGCCCAACGCGGGTTCGGCCTTAGCCGCCGAGGGAGTGCAAGCTGTTGAAAATACATTCCCTCAGGGGCTAAAGCCCAATTGCCCTTTTTGCTCGCCTGGTGGCGCGGCTGAAGCCGCGCCCTTTCAAAGCAGATGAATTCTTCACCTGAGCGAGTTTTTATACAGGTTCTAATACTACAGTTGTACTTGCTTCATTTCGCGGAAAATGGCGCAGAGGCCCGGGCCTGAAGGCCCCGCAAATTAGCACTCTTTCAGGGGGCTGAAGCCCCCATAAGCGCTAAGATAACTAATCAGTAACGCTACTCATTGTGCGGTTATCACCTTGGTTACCCCACCGGTTGCGTGTCAAGCTAGACAAAAAGTCGCCACGAAGCCTTAACTTAGCGCCTATGGCTGAAGCCCCCTGCTCCCTCCGGAATCTTCGATTTACAACTGTAGTACTAAGGGAGAATGCCGGGATGAGGAATTCTCTATGCGCGGGCTTTGGATGTGAGCTCGCCGTCCGGCCGGCCTGCCGGGATCCTGGTGTTGGCTTTGCGGATGTTTTTTGCCACGTACATCGCGGCGTCCGCGGCGCTTAACAGGTAGTCTCTGCCGGCTGCGTCGGCCGGATAGAGGGCGATGCCGACGCTTGCCGAACCCTGCAAAAGTCGATTCTCCACCGCAAAAGGCTCGTCGAAGCAGCGTTCCAGGCGCAAGGCGATTTCCTCGACATCGGAGCGGCTGTGAACCACGGAAACCAGGACGCCGAATTCGTCGCCGCCTAACCGCGCCAGCATGTCGCCGGGGCGCACCTGGCGCATCATGCGTTCCGCCATTTGCTGTAAATACAAATCACCAACCTGGTGCCCATAGAGGTCATTCACCTGCTTGAAGTCGTCAACGTCGATATAGATCAGGCCGAAGATGCCGGCCGTCCGGCGAGATTCATCGATGAGCGAGTCGAGATGCTTTTCAAAGGAGAAGCGATTCTGGATATCGGTGAGCATATCGAACTCGGAGCGGTGCACCAGGTCGGCGTGCAGCCGCGAAGTCTCGATAGCCAGCGTGGCCAGACCGGCGGCCGTCGACAGCGCCTTCTCCTCCTCGGGCTGGGGAGAGGTGCGGGCGTGGAAGGCGGCGAAGATGGAGCCCAGCGCCGGTCCTGAACGAGCGGCAATGGCATGCTCGGCGATGCGCAGGCCGGAGGCGCTCAGTTGCGGCGGGCAATTTCCCAGCATGGCCCCATCCGCAATCTGGCACCAGCAGGGCGCGCCCTTGAGGCTGACCGAGGCGAGCTCGGTGATGCGCTCCAGAATCCCGGCGAGCGGGCGCGCGTTGTTGATGTCTTCAAGGATGAGACCGCGCCGCTGCACGAGGTAGCCCAACATAGCCACCTGGGCGCGCATGGTGCGGTCAACGAACCATGCCCTGGCGCCAACCACCAGCATGGCCAGGAGCAGAAAGATCACCAGCAGGCCGAGATTGTGAACCGTCAGCAACGAAGGCGGATCGAGAACTACAAGATCGCCGGAGTTGCGGAGCAGGATGTTGAAGGGCACATCGTGGCCAAATGGATTGGCGTCATCCATTACGCAGATGCCGGTTACGCGGATCCGCGCGCCTACCGGAATCTCCTTCATGGGGGTGAGCGCCCCGGTCGTGCTGAAATGGGGGAAAATGGCGGAGAACATCTGGCCGCCGGAAACCAGAAGGTACTCGTCCTGCGAGGCTTCCCTGGCCTCCATCGCCACCTGCCCTTCGATCGAAACCAGATCGAAGATATGGCGGCTCGAGGCGAGCTGCGACCATGTCACCGGCTCAGGATTCACCGGCGCCGAAATTCCGCTATCCTGAATCGCGCTTCCATCGAGCATCAGAAACCCGTCACTTACGCTGGGGAAGCCGGTCGCCGTCGCCTGGTCGCCGATGCGCATAGGACCCAGGCTCTGGGTCTTGATCCAGATGCTCCTGGCGCCGCTCTCCAGCACCAGCGCCGTGCCTGGCTCAAAGTACGTAACGGTTCCACTCACCCTGACCCGGTCAGTGAGGTTCTTCACGTGATAGACGCTTAGAACCTGGTCCATGGGCGTTACCGGGATGGCCAAGGGACTGGCGGCGGCGGGCTTCAGAATCCGGATATTGGCAAGACTTGCAACATGCAGCTCAATCCCTGTCATTTGCATCTTGCCGTCGAATTTGCCGCCTGCCACCCCGGTGATCGCAACGTCGGCGTCCATCAGCTTGTCGAGGGCGTTGGGACCGTCGCTGTCTACCTCCACGTCCACATACCCGCCGTCCAGGAGAACCCTGAGGGTTGCGCTGGACTCATGGGCGGGCGTGGGCATATCCATGTCCGCGGACCGCACCACGCCGCGGGTGGTCACCAGCATCGCGTCATACCGGCCGCGGATCAGATCGTCGAAGGTCGCCGGCACGGGCTTGGGCAAAGCGCCGTGACCCAGCAGGGCGATGTCGTTGCTGAGTACGATGGTGCGGAAACTGGCCTGCGTCGTTCCCTTCACCAGAACGCGGTCCCCTGGAACCAGCTTTGCGCCGGTCGTGGCCTGCACATAGATGGCGTCGTTGCCGTCCTGCACAAACAAGTTGTTCCGGTCGGCGCGGAAGAAGGTAACCGTGGCCTCAAAGGCGACGGGGAGCCCCTGGGCGGCCTCGGCATTGGTCAGGGACCGTATGGCGCGCACCGAGTTCAGGGGAACGGGAGCGCTCGCCCGGGCAATCGAGATCGATGCAAGGGCGATGGCAACCGAAACAAGGAGATTCTTCATCGCAATTGGCCCCGGGGGACTGAAGCTGAGCTCCCCAATTCTTGAAAGCCTCTTTCGGCATCGTCCGGAGCAATCAACAAGCAGCCGAAATCGAAGAGTGCGAACCCATCGCACACGGCAAAAAGCTGTCAACTGGCACGGCTCAATCTTACGCGGAAGAAAATCTGTTTAAATAGCACTTTTGGGGCGTAGTTACCAGCTTTGGGGCGGCATCAATCGCCGCCGGCCTGGCCGTGGAACCAGCCTTCCCGGCAAGCGGGAAGAGGCCTGAGTGAGGGGTTCTACACTGAAGGAGTTGCAGCTTGCGAACTCTGGGCGGCGATTGAAGAGCGAAATGGCGAAAAAACTTCGTGTAGGCATTCTTTTTGGCGGGCGCAGCGGCGAGCATGAGGTTTCGCTGCTGTCGGCGGCTTCGGTTCTGAAATCCATCGATCGCGAGAAGTTTGAGGTGGTGCCGATCGGCATTACCAGGGAGGGCCGCTGGCTGGCGGCGGGGGACGCGCACCAACTGCTGGAGGGCAACGACAGTGCGGTTGCGCGGCGATTGCGGGCCGGCGACCCGGAGACAACCCCCGGCGCAAAGCTGCTCCACGAAGGCATTCCGACGCTGCTGGCGCCCATGCCCGGCCCTCAAGGCCCGGGAGGGAAGGCTATCGATGTGGTTTTTCCGGTGCTGCATGGGACCTTCGGCGAGGACGGGACCATTCAAGGACTGTTTGAGCTGGCCGGGATTGCCTATGTCGGGTCCGGGGTGCTGGGCTCGTCGGCGGGCATGGACAAGGACGTGATGAAGCGGCTCTTTGCGCAGGCCCGGCTGCCGATCGTGAAACACGTGACGCTGCTGCGCGCCGACTGGGAGAAGTCTCCGCGCAAGGCTCAGGCGGAGGTTGAAGCGGCGCTCAAATACCCGGTTTTTGTGAAGCCGGCAAACCTGGGCTCGTCGGTGGGCATCAGCAAGGTCCACGACCGCGGAGAGCTGGGTCCGGCGCTGGAGCTGGCCGCCCGCTACGACCGCAAGCTGGTGGTGGAGCAGGGGGTTGGCGGCAGCAAGGGCAGGGCCCGCGAGTTCGAAGTTGCGGTGCTCGGCAACGACTCGCCCCAGGCCAGCGTGGTGGGCGAGATCATTCCCGGCAAGGAGTTCTACGACTACGAGGCAAAATATCTTTGCGAAGGCTCGGTACCGGTGATTCCCGCCCGGCTGACCCGGGCCCAGTCGAAGCAGATTCGCGAGATGGCCGTCGCCGCCTTCCGCGCCTGCGACCTTTCGGGGCTGGCGCGGGTGGATTTTCTCATGGAACCGGACGGGAAGCGGCGGATTTTTCTGAATGAAGTGAACACGATGCCGGGGTTCACCCGCATCAGCATGTATCCCAAGCTGTGGGAGGCCTCGGGGCTGAGTTACAGGAGCTTGATTACACGGCTGATCGAACTGGGGCTGGAACGGCAGGAGGAGAAGAACAAGACGACGTACAGCCGTGAAGGATAGGGACTAAGGGACTAGGGACTAGGGACTAAGGGACTAAGGGACGAGGGACTAAGGGACTAGGGACTGAGGGACTGGGGACTGAGGGACTAGGGGACTAGGGACCAGGGAATAGGGAATAGGGAATAGGGAATAGGGAATAGGGAACAGGCGGCCTGACGGCGGTGTCTAACTTAGGAGAGAACTACAGATGCGCGAAGATCAGGCAGGTTTGGCGCTTCGGAGGGTCGAGCCGTCTATTCCTATTCCCTATTCCCTATTCCCTATTCCCTGTTCCTGTTCTTGGTCTTGCCGTATCCTAACCTAGAGGACTGAGCCCCATGACCCTGCTCGACGCTCCCCAGTTTGACGAAGTACGCGACCGCCGCAACCGTGTGATTCTATCCGCGTCAGTGGGGTTGTTTTTCGTTCTGTTCGTGTCCTGGTGGCTGTTGGCGGGGCGGCCCGTGGACTGGCCCTGGAACTGGAACGCCCATCTCTTTGGCCGCATGGCGGTGAACAACTTTCTTGGCGCCGTGGAGCAGAACGATCTGAACAAAGCCTATGGCATCTGGCTGCACGACAAGGACTGGCAGCAGCATCAGGCGCAATATGGCTCCTATCCCTTTTCGCGCTTCCAGCAGGACTGGAGCCGGACCAGCCCGGACAACGAATACGGCATCATCCAGAGCCACAAGATTGCGGCGGCGCGGGTTTACGGCAATGTGCTGCTGGTGGCGGTGCTCATCAACGGGCGCAAGAGCGGGGCGCTCAATTTGACTTACGACCCCAAGACGCACACGCTGAACTACTCGCCGCCGGGCGAGGAACTTTACCTGGGACCGTAGGGGCGGCCTACGATGATCCGGGGCGCGAAAAACAATCCCATGAACTTTCGCCGATGGTTTGCATCGAACACGTGAGGAGAATACGATGCCCCAAAGTCCGCACGATCGAGCGGCAGAGCTGCACCACCTGGCAGAGCACGCTCACGCCGCCGCCGCTGCCGCTCACGCAAAGGGAGATCACTTGACCGCCCACGAACTCAGCAAGCAGGCTCTGGAACACTCGCAGAACGCTCACAGGCACTCGGAGCAACTCGTCGAAGAAGCGGAAAAGTCCACCAAAGCGTAAGCGGGAACCAGCCCAAGAGCGCGAGCCCGAAGATTTTTATGAGCCCGAAGCCTCTGCGCCGGCCAGATCCGCCACGGTCTTCTCCAGGCTGGCCACATCTTCTACATTCAGAGATTTGAGGGCGGGATCGATCTGCTTGAGCAGGCCGCAGAGCACTTTTCCCGGACCGACTTCAATAAACAGATCCGCTCCGGCGTCCTTGAGCGACTGCATGCAGTCTGCCCAGCGCACCGCGCCCGTGACCTGGTGAATGAGCGCGTTTCGCGCGCCCGCGGCAGAGGTCACCAGTCCGCCAGTGACGTTGGAGGCCACGGGGAAGCGCGGATCGGCCAAGGGAATCGCGGCGAGCACGCGCTGGACCTCTTCCTGAGCAGGCCGCATCAGCGCGCAATGGAAGGGAGCGCTCACCGGGAGCATGACGGCGCGCCGCGCGCCTTTGGCCTTGGCCAGCGCCGAGGCCTTTTCGACCGCGGCCAGCGCACCGGAGATTACGGTCTGGCCCGGCGAGTTCAGGTTGGCCGCGGCCACCGTCAGTCCGGTTTCTGCCTCAGCCTCGCGGCAGGCCTCCGCCACCTGAGCGGCGTCGAGCGACAGCACCGCTGCCATGGCGCCCTGGCCGGCCGGAACCGCCAGTTGCATGGCTCGGCCACGCGCCTTCACGGCCCGCGCCGCATCGGCAAACCGGAGCGTTCCGGCGATGACGTGCGCGGACCATTCGCCGAGAGAGTGCCCGGCGGCCAGCGCCGGTTCCACGCCATGCCGGGCCAGCACCCGCGCGGCGGCCACGCTCACGGTAAGAATTGCCGGCTGGGTGTTCTCGGTGAGCCGGAGATCCGCTTCAGGCCCCTCGAAACAGAGCTTTGAGAGCGGGAATCCGAGCGCCTCGTCGGCCTCGGCAAAGGTCTGTGCGGCAATGGGAAAGCGCTCGGCGAGTTCGCGGCCCATGCCCACGGCCTGCGAACCCTGGCCCGGAAAGAGGAAAGCAATTTTAGGTGTCATTCCAGAGAAGATTTTATCGTGTTGGGCCGCCGAAGAGGGTTCGCCGGCAGAGCCGGGCAGCCACTATGCGAGATTCAGTTCCAGCGCTTCTTGTCGTCGGGGTCGTCGTCGATGCGGCGGCCGCTGCCGTCAAAGCGGACGGTGCGGCCCTGGGATTTCATGTAGACCTCGAACTTGCGCGCGGCGCGGCGGCGCTTCCAGCGGTAGTAGCTGTTGCGCAGGCCGTACCATCTCTCGCTGAGCGTAAACGAAATCCCGCGCCGCGGCGCCATGCGCACGTAAAACCAGCCGGCCAGCGCCCCGCCCAGTTGGGCAAAGGCGTACATCCGCTGCTGCCCGAAGAGCATGGCGATGGAGATGAGCGCGTAGATGGCCACCATGTACCGGGCCTTGATGCCGATGGCGAAGAAGAGCAGGAACTCCGTGTCGCCGTAGAGCGAGCCGATGGCCGCCAGCAGGCCAAAGATGCCGCCGAAGCAGCCGATAGAGCGCAACCAACGGCAGTGCATAGCCGAGAGTGCCGCTGCAGGCGTAGATCGCCGTTGCGGCCGCCGCGGTTCCCAGCACGGATACGGCATAGAGGCCGTTGACCCAGGTGGAGCTGTGCATCTGCTCAAGAAATCCGGCCAGAAACCACAGCGAAAGCAGTTCGAAGAGGGTGCCGAGAATGCCGACGTGGATGAAGCTGTAGGTGAAGGGCTGCCAGAGCCGGCCGTGGAGGAAAGAGTGGGGATCGAACGCGAGCAGCGCCGAAAAGGCCGTCAGCCGTGGCCGCCGACATCAACTGTACGAGAAGTAACACAAAGTAGGCGGCCAGGTTAACGAACACCAGGCGTGCGCGTGGCGCCTCGGAATTCGGGGAAGGAAAACGGGCTGGAGCCAATCCTGCGCATGGTTGTGCTCAGGGTAAACGGTCCGGCGGGCCGGTGTCATGGGACGCTGAGCGGATAGCGAGCGCCAGTGTGCACACGATTTCGCCGGGGCCGGATCGGCGTGGCCGGAAAATCGCCAAAGTTTGTGCGGGGCAATCCTGGCGACGCGCTCGGCGCCGAGGCTGCGCAAAACAGCGTATCGCGTGAGGAAACTTTTTGGTGTATTCTCCGCCGTGGAGGTGTACGGCTTCCGGCTCTTGACCTGAGGGCGGGTTGTCACTAAAACTAGCGTTGTCGAACCCCAATATGCGTTGATCCTACAATGCGAAATGCTCCAGAAAGAGAGGGGCTGCCATGCCCAGCTGTCCCGGAATGCGAGAATGAATTAGACATCGAATTGGACGAAGTGGAAGAAGGCGACGTGATCGCCTGCGACGAATGTGGAACCGAGTACGAGGTGGTCGGCGTTGAGCCGCTGGAGTTGGCGCGCGTAGACGAGCGACCTCGATGAGGAAGACGAGTTGTACGACGAGGAAGAGGAGGAAGAGTGAGGATTGACCGCACGATTTTGGCGGCAGGGGTGGTATTTGCCGCAATGGCGGCGGGGGTGGTTTCAGCGGGGCCGCGGGGCGCTCTGATTGCGCCGCCCAGTGCCCAGGCCCAGAACATGGGCGAGCGCGTCGTGTCGGGCGCCGTGCTGAACGAGGATTCCGAGCCCCGTGGTGGGCGCCACCGTGTTCCTGAAGAACGAGAAGACCAAGGCCATTCGCAGCTATACCACTACCGGCATGGGCCACTATTACTTTGCCCAGGTCAATATGGCGGAAGACTACGACCTGTGGGCGGAGAAGGGCGGCAAAAAAAGCGCGACCAAGACGGTGAGCTCCTGGGACTCGCGCAAAGCATTCGTCAGCGATCTGAAACTGAAGTAGGTCCTCGAGGGAATGCGGCAGGCGCTTTCTTGCTGGAGGCGGTGGAGGCCGCAAGATTCAGGGGCTGCGGATAAGGGCTTGAATTTGATCTGCGGCTTTCAAGAGCCTGCCGCAGGGGCTATCGGTTCCTGCATAAATAATGTCCTTGCGCCGTCCCTACGGGACTCCGTAACGAACTTGTGGAATCCCTTTTCCCCACGCTGAAGCGCGGGGCTAACCAACTCTGCGCCTCCGGCGCGTTTGTCAGGACATTACTTATGCTGGCCTCGTTAAAGCCCGCCTCCATTTTCAGCCACTTTCGGCACGCAACCCAGAGGGTACCCCGGTCGTGCCCTGACACTTCTTGCAACTCCGAATGAGTTTTTCCGCAGCCTGTAAAACCCACCTCCATTTTCGGCCACTTTCGGCACGCGACCCGGCCCGGCCCTCGGGGCTCCCCGGCGCCCCGGTACCCCGGTCGTGCCCTGACACTTCTTGCAACTCCGAATGATTTCTCCGCAAGCTGTAAAGTCGTAGCCCGATACAAAACTTCGGCGCATCCGCCGCTGAAGCGAATTCTTCCGCAGCTTGTTTAGCCATCCAGCTTCTTCGCCACCAGTTCATTGAGCAGCGCCGGGTTGGCCTGTCCCTTTGAGGCCCTCATCACCTGGCCCACAAAGAAGCCGGCCATGGTCTTCTTGCCGGCGCGGTACTGCTCCACCTGCTTGGGGTTGGCCGCGATCACCTCGTCGATCAGTTTCTCGATGGCCGAGGCATCGGTGATCTGCTGGGGCTTTTCGCGCTCATAGACAGCGCCGAAGTCCTCGCCCTTCTCAAAGCACACATCGAAGAGCTGCTTCAGTTGCTTTGGAGCTGATCTTGCCCTCATCGAGCAGATCGGCGGCCTGCACTATGCCGGCCATCGAGACCGGCGACTGCTCCTGTTCCAGGCCCAGCGCCTTCAGGCGTCCGCCCACTTCGCTCAGCAGCACATTGGCCACGCGGCGCGGATTCTTCGCTGCTCTGGCAGCGGCTTCAAAGCGGTCGGCAAACTCGCGCGAAGCGGTCAGCGTGTGCGCGTCCTGCGTGCTCAGGTCGTACTCGGCAATCATGCGCGCGCGGCGCGCCTCGGGAAGCTCGGGGAGCTTCTTCTTCGTTTCCGCCAGAAATTCCGGCGGAGACGATCAGCGGCGGCAGATCCGGTTCGGGAAATAGCGGTAATCGTGGGCCTGCTCCTTCGACCGCATGGAGTAGGTGCGCCCCTCGTTCGAGTTCCACAGCCGCGTCTCCTGGATAACGCGCCCGCCGGATTCGATGACCTCGATCTGGCGCTCGATCTCGTACTCCAGTGCCGCGCGGATAAAGCGGAAGCTGTTCACGTTCTTCACTTCGGCCTTGGTGCCGAATTTTTCCTGTCCTTTGGGACGAACGCTGACGTTGGCATCGCAACGCAGCGAACCCTCTTCCATGTTGCAGTCGGAGACGCCGGTGTAGAGCAGGATTTCCTTGAGGCGGGTGAGGTATTCGAAGGCCTCGTCGGGGGTGCGGATGTCGGGCTCGCTGACGATCTCGACCAGCGGCGTGCCGCAGCGGTTCAGGTCGAGATAGGTGCGCGTGGCGGAGTCGGCAAAACCGTCGTGCAGGCTCTTGCCCGCGTCTTCTTCCATGTGCAGGCGGGTGATGCCGATGCGCTTTGGTTGCGCCGTTCGGCGGTGGGAACCTCGATCCAGCCGTGCTCGGCGATGGGCTTGTCGAACTGCGAAATCTGGTAGCCCTTGGGCAGGTCGGGATAGAAGTAATTCTTGCGCGCGAAGATGGAGCGCTCGCGCACCTCGCAGTGGAGGGCCAGCGCGGCCAGCGTGGCAAACTCGACGGCCTTGGCGTTGAGCACCGGCAGCGCGCCGGGCAGCCCCAGGCACACCGGGCAGATGTTGGTGTTGGGCGCCGAGCCGAATTGATTGGCGCAACCGCAGAAGGCCTTGGTAGCGGTGAGCAGTTGCACGTGGACTTCGAGTCCGATGACGGGCTCGTACTTGGCCAGAACTTCAGGCGATAGACCTGCGGCGGCGGGCATAGTTGAATTTTAGCGCGGGGGAAAGCGCCCGGGCTGTGAGGGCAGAACGGGATCTGTCCTCACAGTCCAAGCCCAACTTTTAATCGAACCGGTACAGCGTAACTTTTTCGATCCGCTGCTGGCGCTGATCGAAACGCCAGTTCGCTCCCTGGCCGTTCTCGTCGCCGTTGAGGCGGCGGCCCGGAACCCACTTGCCGTCTACGAATGTTCCTTCGTCAACCGCGGCGATGCCTACGCGCGCGCCGTTGTCGGAACGCGGCGTGAAGGTTACCTTGAAGCCCTTTCCAGCGCCCAAAAACTCGTCCTTCCCGGTGGCCATGATGAGCCCAAAGCCGCTCTCCGCGCGGCCGCCGAAGATCTCGTCCAGGGTCACGTGCAGGGTGTAGCCGTTCATGGTGAAATTCACATCGCCGCGATCGCGATCGAGAACAAAGCCATGCACATCGCCCGCGCTCTGGTGCTCGGCGAGCAGCGGGGCCAGGCTCGAAATCACGGCGTAGCTATCGGCCAGGGGGTCCTTGTCGCCGGCTTCAGACTCAATTCCGAAGGGCGAAAATCCGAACCCGGCCTCTTCGCCCAGGGCGTAAAAGACATTCGCCGCGCCTGCCTCGCCGCCCCTGGTTTCGGGCATGTAAAGCGGGTTGCCGTCGCGATGGTAGCGCCTGCACCATTCGGCGAAATTTGCCGCATACAGATCGGGCGAATAGAAATCCAGTCCCGGCCCGGCAGCCTTCCACACGTCCAGCACTCGCGGCTCCGGCCCTCCGCTTGGATACTCGCCCGGCGGGGTGGTCTCGCCCTCGAGCCAGGTGTTCACGTACATAGGGATGTTGTATTCGGCCTTGCCCCTGGCGGCGACGGCATGAATGAAGCGCGCATAGTTCCAGGCCATGAAGATTTCGTCGGCGCGTTCGGTGTCGCCAAAGACCTCGGCCCACGTGCCCGTCATCCTGTCGCCGTTCGCGTCCCACAGTTGCTTCAGATCGGGATAGAGCGCTTCGCGATGGGCTTGCAGGTACCCGGTCAACTGCGCGGGAACGGCCGCAGCAAAGGCCTTGTTCGCGGCGTCGGAACGGTCGCGCGAGTCGCCCAGAACGCCGACCTCGTTCTCCACCTGCATCATCAATACGGTGTGGTCGCGGCTGTCCACTTCTTTCAGGTGCTTCATCAGCGCCGCAAACGCGCGCGCGTCAGCTTCCTGAGTGGCCGCGCCCAGCGGACTGAGAATTTCCACCGGATTGCCGTGCTCGATGACCCGGGGGAAGCGCTGCGTATCCTGCTTGACCCAGGCCGGCGGATAGCTCGACATTCCGTTCTTCCACGAGGCCAGCCACAGGAATACGATGCGCTGGTTTTCATGGCGCGCCTGCTCGAGCAGCCCGTCGACCAGCTTGAAGTCGAAGCTGCCCTCTTTGGGCTCGATCAGCTCCCAGGTAAGCGGCGTGACCACCGAATTCAGGTTCATGGCCTTGAGTTTGGGCCAGATCGGCTTCATGTAATCCAGGTTTGACGAGGAGGAATTGTGCAGCTCGCCGGAGAGCATCAGGAAGGGCTTGCCGTCCACGATCAACTGGGTGGCCGCGCCCCGTTTTTCGAGATGCGGAGCCGCGGGCGCCTGCGCGGAAAGCGGGGCGGTTTCAAGACCAAGGAACAGGAGCAGAATTGGCAACGTGCGGAGTTGGTTTCTCATAACGACAGGGAGTTTAGCACAGAGATTCGCGGTGGGCGGGATGTGCCCGCTTTCCCATTTCGGTTCGCTGTTTCAATTCGGTCCAACGGCCGCCGGATCCGCAAGCCGCGCAATTGTCTCCGGCCTCGCCGCCGACTTAATGTAGAAGAGTGGCCGTGCTCTCAGTCGATCTCGCTTACCGCCGCTGGTCCGATCTGGGCATTGTTGTGCTCGACCGCGCCAACCCGGCTCCCTCCAACCATGGCTCGCACCCCATCGCCTGCCAGATCATCCCCTCTGCCGCTGACGGCCTGGCCGACGGCCCCGTCGACGCCGACATCCTGGCCGGCCGCCTGAACCACCTGAGCGCCGTGCGCGGCATCCACGTGATGATGCTGGACGGGCCCCAGGCCTGGAAGTCCAGGACAAATGGCTTTGAACATGCGCGGGTGAGCGAGCGCCAGCTCAACACCGCGGCCAAGACCGGCCTGCCCGGCATGGTCATACCTATCAGCTACCGGGCCTTCGCGGAGTTCTGCCTGGATGTTTACGACGCGCTGTGCCGGCGCGGCTGGCGGCGGCTGGACGCGAGCGACAGCTCCGCTTCGCGGCCCGATTCGCAGCCTGCCCGGGTGCTTGTGGAGAGCTACCCTTACGCAGCCTGGAAGTCGCTGGGACTTACGCCGCTGCCCTCCAAACGCCGCGCCAAGGTGAGCGATCTGGCCGAGGCTTACGGCGCCCTGCGCAATCTGATTCCATTCACCAGCGATCGCCCGCCCAACCACGACCAGTTGCAAGCCATCGTGGGAGGACTGCCCGGCCTGGACCTGGAGGAGCGCAACACCTCGGCAGTCCGCATCGTCGGCAATCCACCGCGCCGCGAAGACGGTCATTGGCGCGAGGGCTTCATCGTGCTGCCCCTGCCCCCACGGCAGACGGCGGGGCTGCGCTGGCTCGACTGAGCAACTGCTTAACTGGCCAACGCGCCTCCCACATTCCTTGTCGAGCCTGTCTTCTTGATCGCCATCAGCTCCACGGCTTTTTGCGCGATATGCTCGGCACTCACCTCGAGCTCTTTGACCAGCTCCCAGGGCGCGCCCGAATCGCCAAAGCGGTCCTTGACGCCGATGGCGCCGGTGATGACCGGCAGGCCGTAGAGCTCGCGGCTTTGAGTGAGCAGGGAACTGACGCGCCAGGCCAGAGCGCCGACCTGGTGCTCTTCCGCGGTGACCACCACGCCGGTCTCCCGCGCGGCTCGAATCACGGCTTCAGCATCGATGGGCTTGAGGGTGTGCAAGTTCACAACCCGCGTCTCGTAGCCGTAGTCGAGCTTCAGGATGCGGGCCGCGCGCATCGCCTCGGGGACCATGGGTCCGATGGCCACGATAGCTAGGTCTTCGTGCTCATTTGTGTATTCGCTCGCCAATTGGGTCTCGAACGCGTCGACAAAATTGGCGGCCTCCGCGCGCAGCCGAATCACGTTCGCCTGGCCGAAGATGAAGGGCGTGGTCTCGCTGGTGACGATGGGCGTAGCTTCGCGGGCGAAGCGAATATACTTCGGTCCCACATGGCTGGAGCAGCAGATAGTCAGTGGCCTTGCGGGTCTCAATGGCGTCGCAGGGAACCACAACCGTCATGTTGGGCAGGCCCTGCATGGCGAACAGGTCTTCGAGAGCCTGGTGCGTGGCGCCATCGGGGCCGACCGAAACGCCGGCGTGCGCTCCGGCAATCAGGACGTTGAAGTTTCCGTAGCAGATGGAGACGCGAAGCTGATCGAGATTGCGCGCCGCTGAAAACGTGGCGTAGGAGCCAAGCACGGGCAGCTTGCCTTCCCGCGCCAGGCCCGCGGCCGCGGCCGTGGCCGATTGCTCGGCGATGCCCATGCTGATCCAGCGCCTGGCGCGCTCCGGCTTGCCCGCGTAGAAATCGCTGATGGTGATGGAGCCGGAGATGTCGAGTCCCAGGCAAACCACGCGCTCATCGTCTCCGTTCGCGGCCAGCGACTTGCCGAAGCCCTTGCGCGTGGGCTCCATCTTCACTTTCATGGCGTCGCCCGCATTCCACCAGTAGTCGCGCGAGAATTTGGGCATCTTGGCCGCGAGCTTGCGATCGACCTCGGCCTGGTAGTTCTTTGCCTTGTCGAGCAGCTGGTCAACAGGAATGCGATCGGTGAGGCCGAGATCCTTGAGCGCGGCGGCAAGCTCTTCGCGGTTCGGCGCCTTGCCGTGCCAGCCGGGCTGATTTTCCATGAAGCTGACGCCCTTGCCCTTGACGGTATCGGCGAGGATGACGGTGGGCTTGCCGACGGTGGCGCGGGCCTTGTCGAACGCGGCAACTAATTGCTGCATGTCGTGGCCGTCGACGCGCAGAGCCTCCCAGCCGAAGCTCGCGTACTTTTCGTCGAGCGGCTCAACCTGCATCACGTCTTTTACCCAGCCATCAATCTGCAGGCGATTGCAGTCGATGACGGCGATGATGTTGTCGAGATGGAAGTGCCCGGCCTCCATGGCGGCTTCCCACACCTGGCCCTCCTGCTGTTCTCCGTCGCCCATCAGGCAGAAGATTTTGTGCTGCTTGCCGTCGATGCCGGGCGGCCAGCGCCATGCCCACGGCAATGCTCAGGCCCTGGCCCAGCGATCCCGAGGAAACCTCAACACCCGGCAGCTTGAGCCAGTGCGGATGACCCTGAAAGGGCGAGTAGAGTTTGCGCAGCGTGACCACGTCGTCGAGCGGGACAAAAGCCCGCGAAGCCCAGGCCGAGATACAGCGCTGGGCGCCTTGTGTCCGGCGGACCAGATGATGCGGTCGCGATCCGGCCAGGAGGGATTTTTGGGATCGTGATCGGCGGCATGGAGGTAGAGCGCGGCGGCTATGTCCATGATGGAGAGCGTGCTGCCGGCGTGGCCGGAGCCCGCGGCGCAAAGCGCCACCAGATCGTAGCCGCGCATCAGGTTGGCGGCGTCGCGCAATTCTTCGATGGAATAATTCCGGATAATTTTCCCGGTTTTGGAATCCTTGAGTGCCATGGCCTTCTCCTTGGCGCGGTAAAAGCGGTGCGCGAGTTTTGTGCATCGGCGAAGCAACATGCGCTCCCAGGTCTCAAAATCGAGACCTGGGGCACCCAGTGTTGCGTGCGAACACACACGGCGCGTGAGCTAGAGATTCTGCTTTGTCCAGTGGTCGATGCGCTCCAGCGCTTCTGCGAGATTCTTGAGCGAGTTGGCCACGCTGAAGCGCAGGTAGCCTTCGCCGAACTGGCCGAAGGCGGTGCCGGAAAGCGCCGCCACGCCGGCCTGCTCCAGCAGCGCGTCGGCCAGGGGCTTGGATTTCCATCCTGTCGCGGTGATGTTCGGGAAGACGTAGAATGCGCCCTTGGGCATGCGGCAACTGAAGCCCTTGATCTTGTTCAGCCCGGCAACGAAGACCTGGGAGCGCTGCTTGAACTCGGCGCACATGCGGCCCACCGGGCTTTGATCGCCGCGCAGCGCCTCGATCCCGGCCATCTGCGTAAAGCTGGCCGTGCAGGAGTTGGAGTTGGTCATCAGGCGCGTGATCTGCGCGGCCAGATCGGCGCGCATGACGCCGTAGCCGATGCGCCAGCCGGTCATGGCGTAGGTTTTCGAGAAGCCGTCGAGCAGGATGGTGCGCTCCTGCATGCCGGGAATGGACATGATGGAGAACGGCTCGCCTTCAAACTGCAGGCGGCTGTAGATTTCGTCGGAAAGCACCATGATGTTGCGGTCGCCGATGGTGCGGGCCACCTGCTCGATATCCTCGCGCTGCAACACGCCGCCGGTGGGGTTCTGCGGCGAATTGAGAATGATGAGCTTGGTGCGATCGGTGATGAGCGGCGCCAACTCTCGTGCACGTCCAGCGCGAAATCGCGCTCTTCGCGCAGCTGGATGGGCACGGCCTTGCCGCCGATGTAGTTGATCATCGACTCGTAGATGGGAAAGCCGGGGTTGGGATAGATGACCTCATCGCCTTCGTCGATCAGCGCCAGCATGGTGAAGAATATGATGGGCTTGCCGCCCGGCACCACCACCACCTCATCCGGCGGAGACCTTAACCCCGCGGGTGCGGCTTACGTACTCGGCAATGGTCTCGCGCAGTTCGGGCAGATCCGGCGGAGGGCCCGTAGTGGGTCCATCCCTTGCGCAGCGCGTCCACGGCCGCTTCCACAATATTGGCCGGGGTATCGAAATCGGGCTCGCCGATCTCCAGATGGATGATGCTCCTGCCCTGCTGCTCCAGCGCCTTCGCCTTGCTGAGGACTTCAAAGGCGGTCTCGGTGCCGAGCCGCGCCATGCGCCGCGCCAAAAGTAATTCGTGCTGAACAGTTTCTGCAATCATGACTCACGCTCCTCAAATACTGCCAAAAGCGGTGAGCGTATGAGACTGCTTTCTGCTCATCCGGCTCCTGGCCGCAGGCATTATACATAGATTGAGACGCGCCGCAATGTGACGGCGGACCGTGGGAGGGGCAGTTGCATGGAGGTGGTTCAGGGCCGATTGGGGGCTTCGCCGCGGCCCTCCGGGGCGCGACGATTTGATCGGGATGCTGTCCCAGGGTTCCACCCTGGGCTATGATCACTCCCTCCCTCCGGGAGGAAGGCGGCTCCTATCCTGTCTCATGGGGAGTGAAAGCCCTCTCTTTTAACCAAGGTCAACAGAGACCGCTCATTGGTTTGTCGTTGTTCACCATGAAGGGCTTCTTGCCTTTTGCTTTCAGTGATTCGGCCGGAGCGCCCGTCGTCGTTCTCTGGCAGCTTCTCCCGATGTCAATCCTGCTCCCACACGCGCACCATCAGGTCTCCGTCGGCGTGGCGGAAGCCGACCGCCAGCGTGTTATCAGTTCGTTGCAGATGGCAACACCCGCCTGCCTCGATCACCGACTCGGGAACCGCCATGGTGCAGGGCCGGGGCAGGGAAGACTTGATGACTCCGGCAATCATGTTGGCGATTTCTTTGGCCGCGTCCAGGGTGTCGGCCTTGCCCACGGTGTCCATCGGCTGCATGAGCATGGCTGCCGTGGCGCTGTAGGCCAGGCCTTCGTCGATCCGCACCTCGATGCGGCCCCTCCACATCCCGGAGAGTTCAACACTGCCCAGCAAGTGCCCATTGCCCACGCAGAACTGCTCCGCCATGGGTACCGGCTCCAGCCTCATGGCCAGCATCTGCTCCCAAAACTGGGAGTTAGCGCTGATCACGGAATCTTCGTCGAGTTGAGCCCGCATGGTTCGCACTCCCATCCCGGGAATCTGGGAATAAGGCCTTCCCGTGAAACCAACATTCCCTCGGTGGCTAAAGCCCCGAGACTTTTCTCTGCATCTGGCGGCGCGGCTAAAGCCGCGCCCTTTCAAAACGACTGAGGTAGCTATGCGGCTAAAGCCACGCCCTTTCAAAACGCCGAATTGCTCCAAGGGTCTTTCAGATTCTTAGCTTCTTCACAGTTCATCGGGTAATTCTCAGAATGCGTTAAGGGAATGTGAGGCAAGGGGGCCGGAGGTGGCGATCTCCGAAGTCATTTGAGGATTCTCAATCCGGCATGAGGGCCAATTCTCGGCGAGTGATTTAAATCACATCAGCCGGTGCGCACTGGCACATCCCCGCGTCCGCAACGGTGGCACCCTTCCCGTACGAGGTGTATGCGATGGCGGATTCCGGCGTCGACCGATGGACCCATCCGGCCGTCATCCTGGTCGCCACGGACCTGACCGACCTGGACCGGCTGATGCCGTTCGCCCTGGAGCAGGCGTCTGAAACCGGGGCGCGGCTCATTCTGCTCCACGCCATAGCCACCGCCGCGGCCATGTCAGTGGATGCGGTGGGAATGCCCTACTACGATCCCTCAGCCGCGCTCGAGTTTGCTGAAAAGGCGCTTAGGCCCTGGTGCGAAGCAGCCCAACGCCGCTCGATCGGCTGCGACGGCTTGGTGCGCGAGGGCCACGCCATGCAGCAGATTGCCGCCGCGGCCCGGCAGTTCAAGGCGGATCGCATCCTTCTCGGTACCCGGAGCCGGAGCAAGCTAGGCAAGATGGTGCTCGGTTCCGTGGCAGAACAAGTGCTGCGCTCGGTCAACCTCCCGGTTATTACCGTGGGACCCGAGGCTCATCTCCCGGTGCAAAGCGGCTTCGAGGAACGTGTCGTGCTGCATGCCACCACTCTCAGAGAGACCTCTCGCCCGAGCGCGGCGCTTGCCTGCCAAATGGCGGCCGGACTGAACGCGAAGTTGGTGCTGCTCCATGTGCTGCCGCCAATGGACGAAATGGAGCGCGACGGCCTGCCCACCGGCCTGGATTCAGCGGCCATGCACGAATTACGGGTGTTGGCCGCGGAAACCGGCTCCGGCTGCTGCCTGGCTGTCGAACCGGTGGTGGCCCACGGCAATCCTTTCATCGAGATTCTGGCCGCGGCCTCAGAGCGCCAGGCCTGCCTCATCGTTCTGGGCGCCACCCAGCGCTCGGCCTTTGAAAACCTGACCCGCGACCGCACCGTTTACCGGGTCCTGGCCCACGCCCGCTGCCCCGTCCTCACCCTGCGCGAGCCGCAGGGCACACAGGCCGAAGCCCAGGCTGAGCGGGTTGCCGCCTTTCACGGCTGAAGTTTGCGCCCGACATTCCCGCGCTGTTCAGGCGTTTGTGGTTGCCTGCGGGTCCTGCTGCGACTCCGCCAGGTTTCCAAACTGGTCGATTTCGACCTCACCCTCCGGGAAGATGGCCTTCACCTGGAGCCGTCCTCCCATGGCCTGAATGAAGTTCCGCAGCGTGGAAACGTACATGTCGGTCCGCTTTTCCATTCTCGACACGGCGCCCTGGTTGACGTCCAGTACCTTTGCCAGGCTGACCTGGGTCAGGCTCCGCGCCTCCCGGAGTTGATAGAGCGTCATCACAGCGGCGGCATTCTCAACCTCCCGCCGAATCCGCTCCTCGTCCTCAGGCGAAAGCGTCTTGCGAATATCTCTCCACTTTGTGGCCATCAGGTTTACTCTCCAATCTCTCTGAGGTGTTGGGCGTAGATTGCGTCTGCGCGGCGTATTGCAACCACATACCAATTCGCATCTCCGCTCTTGTCGCCGCCCAGAATCAAATATGCGTTCCGGCGCGGGTCGAATGTGAAAAGAATGCGATAAGGCCTACCTTGATGTTGAACGCGCAACTCTTTCATGTTCGGGTACCTCGACCCGACGAGAGTGTCCACATAAGGTCGACCCAAGGTGGGCCCGTAGAGTTCCAACTTCCCAACCGCGCCGTTGACGCTCTCCCACTCCTGCAAATTCAGAGAGTCGTACCACTCGACGAACTCGTCGCTGACTTCGACTTCCCAAGTCATGACTTCAATATACCCTCCAGGTGATATGCCGTCAAGGTCATAGTAGGCCTTGAGCCGCAGAACTCCGCGCCAGTTTGGGAAGCAGGCAGAGAGATTTTCTGAGGAGTAAAGGGGGGAATTCTTCTTTGAATGAGGGGGCTAAGCGGTAAGGCGTTCGAGCTGGTCGGGCTTGACGATGGTCAGGCTGGTGCCCTTGATGGTGATCCACTGGTCGCGGCGGAACTGGTTGAGGAGGCGGGTGACCGTCTCCCGCGAGGTGCCTGCCATGTTGGCGATCTCCTCATGGGTGAGGGCCATGGTAAAGCGAATCTCAGGCTTGCCGTTGGCCGACGAGCGGCCCCAGTCCAGCAGCAGCCGCGCCAGCCGTCCCGCGGCGGAGCCGGAGAGCGCCAGCCGCTTGGCATCGTGAAACACGGTCAGGTATTCGCCGGAGAGCGACTGCGCGGCGTGCATGCTTGCGATTCCGTGGCGGCCCAGGAACTCAACAAACTCCTGCTTGCGCACCGTCTTCACCTGGCAGGGCTCGATGGCCTCGGCGGTGACTTCGTGAGGAACGTTGGCCAGCACCGCGCTCAGTCCCATCACGTCGCCGGGCCCGGCAATCTTGAGGATCATGGTTTTGCCGTCGCGCGATGTGGAGGAGATCTTTACCTGGCCAAAACAGATGACGAAAACGTTTCGTGCCGGGTCGCCCTCCGAGAACAGCTTGGCCCCGCGGGCATGGCTCATCATGATGCCAATCCCATCGTAATCCTCGAGCGCCTCGGCAGTGAGATTGCAGAACATCCGCAGATGGCGATGCTCGCAATTCAAGCAATCTTCCGGGGGGTGATGAGAATGGATAGAGGCCATACTTGGACCAACAGGTCTGAATGAAGTATAGCGCACATCCGCCAAGGGCCAGACAGGGATTTTCCGCCAATCTCCGTTGCAGCCCGGGAGGGCTCCCAGGCACGGAAACTGTTTTCTTGCTTCTACTCCGGCAGAGAGCCCATGGCAGGCTCTAGGCCGGCTCGGCTCCGTTGCTACGGCGCCGAATATGAACCGTCCGGTTCAGGCAGCAGGAGAGATAGGCTCTGGAAACCTCGCGGGCCAGCTCCTCCAGCAACCGCATCCGCAACGGCGGATAGCTTTCAAATACCGGGATCAGGGACTCGGCGGGCAGCAGCAGCAACTTACCCGGAGTGAGCGCGCTGAGCGTGTAGGTGTGGTGACCGTCTCCCAGCGCCGCAGCCAGTTCCACCAGGTCCCCGGCTCGCGCCGGACCCAGGGTCAGCCGCGTCTTGAGCCGTTCCGCCTTGCGCAGAAACTGGCCTGAAACCACCACGTACAGCCCCTTGCAGATCCCGTGCTGGCGAAACACCACCTCCCCGGCATCGAAATCGATGCACTGGGCCGAGCTGTTCAGCAGATTCCCGGCCTCTGGCGGACACTCCAACAGCTCTGCCAGTGGATGCGCCGCGACGGCGTCCATTCGTCCGGATATTGCCTCTGCCTGCATGGTTACATCTCCCATTTTTTCTCCCCGTCGCCCGGTCCTGCGGCGAGCGGCCGCTGCCAACCTCCTGCCGGCCGATTCCTGGTGAGCGCGTTTGGCGCTGCGGACGTGCGATGAACGATGTTCCATTTCGGGCCAATCGCTCCTGGTGCAATCAATCCAGAAAAGCGGACGGTTGGAATTGAATGAGACGGCGCGTTTGCTTTGCTTCCGTCTGTACCGGGCTTCAAAAGAGAAGCCAGGCCGCGGGGCTGCGCGCCTTTGCCGTTAAACTGCTTCCACGGGAATAGAAGCCTCCCGCTCCAGCCCGCCGGCAGCTACTTGCGGCGGAACGCACAGTACAGGTACCCGGGAGCGGGCCAGCAGCGCGAAGGCAGTCCCATGCGGTCCCGGTGTTCCGCTGGCTCGCTTGACCCCGGCCACCAGGATGCAGGGGTGGAATTGCGCAATCGCTTCCGCCATTGCGTCCGCGGGGTTGCCGTCTTTCACCATGCAACGCACCGGCACGTCTCCGCTGGTCCGGATGCCAAACTCCTCCAGCGTGGTTGCGCAGGGATTCAAGAACGCCGAGGCCTCAGCCGCAGTGCGCGCGTGAATCACCAGCAGCGGACGCTTGAAGGTCTGGGCCAGCGAATAAGCCGTGGCTACCGCCGCCGGAGTGGCCTCGTTCCGCTCCATGGCCAACAGCACCGGCCCGCCCGGCGTGGGCCTGAACTGACCTGCATTCCAGTCATCGGACACGGCCAGCACCGGACACGGCGCCAGCCGCACCAACTGCTCGGCAATCGCGCCCACTACCACGGGTCCCGCGCCCTGCATTCCCTTGGTGCCCACTACAATCAGCCCGGCTTCGTACTGCCGGGCCACATCCACCAGCATTTGCGCCACGGCGCCCTGGCGAATCTCAGAATGGCTGTGAATGCCCTCCCGGAGCAGGTCGCCGGCCAGCTTGTCAAGAACTTCGCGCGCCGCTTCGGTCAGGCCCTTCCGCACCCGGCCCGGAACCGCATCCACGGCTGCATATTCCAGCGGGTCAAGCCCGTGCGCCAGCACAATCCTCGCCCCATAGCTGGCCGCCAGCTTGCGGGCATACTCCAAGGCCGCTTCCGACTGGCCATTCAGGTCGGTGGCCACCACAATGGTCTTCAAGCCGGTCGCGAAACTCATTGTCGCCTCCCGACGCAAGGGCGCATCCCTCTGGTTCATACCCACTGGACCTTGAGTCTGCGCTCCCGGGATGGGTGCAGGCAGTGACCCCATTCACCCCCCCTTGTGACTCGTATCACAGGACTTGTGTTTAATGGGACGAAACGCTTGCGGCTCCTGGCTTTCCGGGGCAGGAATCCTGTGGCCAAGGTCAGATTGACCTTTCAGAGAGGACTGCCGGCGGCCCTCCGGCAAGGTCTGCTCGTATAAGATGAGGTCGTCTTGAGGAAGCCAGCCCATGACAATGCCGATCAGCCCGATGGCCTGCGTCCCGCTGTTTTGAAATGAACGCAATTGTGCGTGAGAGGAGAAAGAGATGAAGCTGCCGGTTCGTTTCGCTTTGGCAGTTCTGCCTGTTCTTTTCCTTGCTCCCTTGAGCCACGGGCAGTTTGCCCGCCTTGTCGATCCGTTGCTCGGGGTTTCCGGCGGCGGGAATGTCTTTCCCGGTCCCGCAGTGCCCTTCGGCATGATCAAGCCGGGCCCCGACATGGTCTCCTCGAGCGAAAACGATCCCAACGCCGGCTGGAATGCCAGGGGCGCCATTCGCGGCTTCTCGCAGACGCATGTGAGCGGCGCCGGGGGCGGGGCCAAGTACGGCAACATCCTGGTGCAGCCGACCACGGGCGAGCCGACGCCGCTGGACGCTACGTCGCCGCGCGCGGACGAGAAGGCTACAGCCGGGCTCTACTCGGTCACGCTGGCCCGCTACTCGACCGGCGCCGAGATTACCGCCGCACGCCGCTCGGCGATCTACCGTTTCAGCTATCCGCGGGGCGCACAGGCCAACCTGCTCTTCGATGTCGCGCACTGCCTGCTGGCCAGACCGGCGCGCGGCGAATCGCAATCCCTGACTGGCTCGGAGATAAAGATTCTTTCGACCACTGAGGTTGCCGGTTCCACCAGCGTTACCGGGGGATGGAACAAGCAGCCCAACTCCTACACGGTTTACTTCTATGCCAGGACCGATACGCCCGCCGCATCGTGGGGGACGTGGCTCGACGGAAAACTCCAGCCGGGCAGCAAATCCGTTAGCGGAGGGGCGAAGACCAACGCCGGCGCGTGGCTGACCTTTGCCAACAAAGACGGCCGGCCGGTGCTGATGAAGATCGGCATTTCATTCATCGGCGTGGAGCAGGCGCGCCGCAATGTGGCCGCCGAAATTCCCGGCTTCGATTTCGCGGCTACGCACGCCGCTGCCCTCGCACTGTGGGATCGCGCTCTCGCCAACGTCGAACTGAAGGGCGAAACGGCCGAGCAGGCGCAGATCTTCTACACTGCGCTCTATCACACCATGCTCGCGCCCACCGACCGCACGGGCGAAAACCCGCTCTGGAAGTCGAGCGAGCCCTACTACGACGACTACTACGCTATCTGGGATATCTTCCGCACTTCAGGGCCGCTTCTCACGCTGATCGCACCGGAACGCCAGACCGGCATCGTCCGCTCGCTGGTGGATATTTACCGTCACGAGGGCTGGCTGCCCGACGCGCGCAGCGGCAACTACAACGGCCGCACCCAGGGCGGCAGCAACGCCGAGTTCATGATCACCGATGCCTACATCAAGGGACTGAAAGGCATCGACTGGACAATCGCTTACGCGGCCGAGGTCCACGACGCCGAAGTGCCGCCCGCAGACCACTTCAAGGAAGGCCGCGGCGGGCTCGACGACTGGCACAACCTGGGCTACGTTTCCATCGAAGGCTCCGATCGCTCCGGCTCAGTGCACATGGAGTACGCCGCCGACGATTTCGAGATCGCCCTGCTCGCCAAAGGCCTGGGCAAGACCGCGGACTATAAGAAGTACCTAGCCCGCTCCGGCAACTGGAAGAACCTGTGGGACGCAGACTTTACCGTGGATGGCTTCAAGGGATTCATTCGCCCACGGCATCGCGACGGAAGCTGGCTGACGCCGTTTACCGCGATGGATAGCGGCAGTTGGAACGACAACACGTTCTATGAAGGCAACTCCTGGACCTATTCGACCTTTGTGCCCCAGGATGTAGCCTCGCTGATCGCAAAATCCGGCGGACCGCGGACATTTGTCGACCGGCTCGACGCATTCTTCGCCGTTCCCTTGCGCTACGACGTGGGCAACGAGCCGGGCTTTCTGGCTCCCTACCTTTACAACTGGGCAGGGCGTCCGGACAAGACCGCCGAGCACGTGCGGACCATCATTGCGAAGAATTATCACGCCGGGCCGGACGGGTTGCCTGGTAACGACGACTCCGGGGCCATGTCTTCCTGGTACGCATTTGGGCAAATGGGCATCTTTCCCAATGCTGGCCAGGATGTTTATCTGATCGGCAGCCCCGCCTATCCGCAGACCACGATTCACCTGGGCGGAGGCAAGGACTTTACGATCGAAGCCCGTAACCTTTCGGCTGAGAACATCTACGTCGTGGCGGCTACTTTGAACGGCAAGCCGATCGACCGCGCCTGGCTGCGGCACAGAGAGATCGCGGCTGGAGGGAGGCTGGTGTTGACCATGGGCAAGACGCCGGAGCATTGGGGCGAGCGCGATTTGCCGCCATCAACGGCAGCGGATCGTTGAGATTTGTGATGCGTTTTTTGATTCGATGAATATCGAGCTTGCCGCGGCGAAGGCGGTGGTTGAGGAGTTGTAGAAATTCCGCAGGGGCTATTGAAAACTGCATAAGAGCTGTCCTAACGGCGTGGCCGATGGGGCGTTTACTTGGCGACTATTTGAGACAGGTCACCATTGCGGCCGGAGTTCCCTCAGGGGCTAAAGCCCGCGGTTTTATTGCTTGATTTGATGTACGGGCTAAAGCCCGTACCCTTCACCTAAAGCCCGTACCCTTCACCTAAAGCCCGTACCCTTCACCTAAAGCCCGTACCCTTCACCTAAAGCCCGTACCCTTCACCTAAAGCCCGTACCCTTCACCTAAAGCCCGTACCCTTCACCTAAAGCCCGTACCCTTCACCTAAAGCCCGTACCCTTCACCTAAAGCCCGTACCCTTCACCTAAAGCCCGTACCCTTCACCTAAAGCCCGTACCCTTCACCTAAAGCCCGTACCCTTCACCTAAAGCCCGTACCCTTCACCTGAAGCCCGTACTCTTCACCTGAAGCCCGTACTCTTCACCTGAAGCCCGTACTCTTCAAAACAGCGACAGATTCGAGAGCCCTGCCGGGCCGGGTCGGAGTATCGATATGGACATTACTTATGCAGCAATCAATAAAGCCCAAGTTCATTTTGCTGCACTTGTGGCACGGCATCCGACCCGGCCCCGACACGGCCCAGGGGGTGCCCCGTTTCCCCGGTCCCCGGTCGTGCCCTGACACTTCTTGCAGCTCCGAATGAGTTTTTCCGCAGACTGTAAAGCCCTCACTGAATTTGGGCCATCTGCGCCACGGCACCCGATCCGGCCCCGACCGAGGGATTCCCCGGCTCCCCGGCAGTGCCCTTTCAAAGCGCGGGCTCCCGGACAGGTTTTTCTATTCCCTATTCCCTATTCCCTGTTCCCTGTTCCCTGTTCGCTATTCCCTATTCCCTGTTTTTTACTGCTGCAACACCACCTGGTCGCCTTCCTTCAGGCCGCTTAGAATCTCGGTCACCGCGCCGTTGGATAGCCCCACCTTCACCGGAACCTTGCGCGTGCCGTCCTTCTGGCGCTTGTCAGGAATCTGCACGGATGCGTTCTTCTGGTTATCGTAAGTGACGGCGTTTTCCGGTACCGTGAGCACGCCCTTGTGCTCGTCGAGCAGAATCTCGGCGTTGGCGGTCATGTTGGCCTTCAGCTCCCCGCCGGGGTTGTTGATGGAGACCCGCACCTCAAACGTGGTTACGTTGTCTTTCTCCACGCCCATGGGCGCGATCTTGGTGACTTTGCCGTAGAACAGGCGATCGCGGAAGCTCTCCACCTTGATGCGCGCGGGCTGGCCCATGTAAACGTGGGCGATGTCGGCCTCGTCTACCTTGCCCTGCACGTAGACCTCGGTGGTGTCGCCTTCGGTCATGACCAGCGTGGCCGTGGAGCCCAGCACCAGGATGGAGCTGACCGCGTCTCCGATCTCCACATCCCGGGAGAGAATTACGCCGTCCATGGGCGCGACAATGGTCGTGTATCCGAGCTGTTCTTCCAGTTGCTTAAGGCTGGCCTGGCTCTGCTGCACCTGGGCCCGCGCCTGCTTCAGCCTGGCCACGTCCACGCCGATCTGGGCTTTTGCGCTATCCCGCCGGGTGAGCGCGGCCAGGTAGTCCTTGTTGGTGTCGTCCAGCGCCTGGCGGCTCACGATGCCCTGTTTTTCCATCTCCAGGTTGCGATCGAGGGTGGCCTTGTACATAGGCAGGTCGGGCGCCGCCGCGTTTACCTTGTCCTGCTCGATATTGGCCTCAAGCGTAGACACATTGGCCTCGGCCGCCGCCAGTTGGGCGCGCTGCGCAGCCACCTGCGCCTGAATCTCCTCCTGGTCCAACTGCGCCAGTTGCTGGCCTTTCTTGACGACGTAGTTGATGTCCACGTAGAGCTTTTCCACGATTCCGGAGGCCTTGCTCTTGACCTCGACTTCGGTGATCGGCTGTATCTTGCCCGTGGCAACCACCGACCGCGCCACATCTCCGCGCGTGACTTTGGCAAGCTTGTTGGGATCGATGGTGGCGCCTTTTACCAACTTCATCAGCCCCACGGCAGCCACCAGAACCACCACGGCCGCGGCAATGCTCAGCCAGATCCAGAATCGTTTGCTTTTTCGCGTCGCGGCCACAAAACCTCCCTCAGAAGATGAAAAGCGCACGCTTCAAAATGCGCCAGTAAATCGGTGAAGCAAGGGATAATAGTAAGACGGCGCCAGCGTACCGCTGTCACCCTCTGCTTCCTACGCAACCGGCCGGCGGATGGTTCCCGGCCCGGTTCCGGGGAACTGAAAACGAGGACTCCGCGTACTACTCACCAGCACACCCAGCCGGTGTCTAATCACCATGCAGAACTTTTCCGACACGCTCGGCCAGGTCTTTCGCGCCATGATGGCGAACAAGCTGCGCACCTTCCTGACCATGTTCGGGATTGCCTGGGGGGTGGGTTCGCTTCTGGTCCTGGTGGGCCTGGGCGAGGGCTTCCGCTCCGGCCAGCACCGCCAGTTGGCCACGCTTGGCAACGATCTGGTGATGATGTGGAATGGTACCATTCCCGCCCTGGCCAACCAGCACACCGGGATGCGGCCTTACCAGCTCACGCTTGGAGACGAGGCGGAAATGCGCACCCTGCCGCAGTTGCGCGCGGTCACGGCTTTCCTGAGCCGCAACGATCTTTACCAGGTCAGCGCCTACTCGAACACCTCGGGCCAGGTTCTGGGCGTGGAGCCGAACTACTCTGAAGTGCGCTTTGTGCCGGTGGCCGAAGGCCGCTTTCTTAACGCGGAGGACATCGCCGAGCGGCGCCGCGTGGCCGTGCTGGGCTCAAAGAGCGCCACGCTGCTGTTTCCCGGCCGGCCCATGCTGGGCGAGACCATCACCATCAACGACGTTGCCTTTACCGTGGTGGGCCGAGTGGCGCCCATCAACCGCGGCAACAACGACAGCGACAATCAGAAGCTCTACATCCCCCTCAGCATCATGCAGGAACAGTTCGCAATGAAAGGCGACAACGTTGCCCGCGACGCGCTGAGTTCCATCCAGTATCAGCCGGCAATCAAAGGCGACGCCACGGCAGCGGTGGCCGCGGTGCACCGGGTGATCGGCGCGCGGCACGGCTTCGATCCGGCCCTTAAAGACGCCTTCGAGGAGTGGGACACCATCCAGGAGGAGAAGATGATCGGGGCTATCTTCGACGCCATGGATCTTTTTCTGGGCGGAGTTGGAATTGTGACCCTCGGCCTGGGCGCGGTGGGCATCATCAACATCATGCTGGTCTCAGTGACGGAGCGAACCAGCGAGATCGGTCTGATGAAGGCCGTGGGAGCCACCAGGCGCAGCGTCCTGGCCCAGTTCTTCTGGGAAGGCCTGTTGCTGACCGGGATCAGCGGGCTGATCGGCATTGTGGTCTCGGCGGGCTTTATGTGGTTGCTGCAGCAGGGGCTTACCGGCAAGATGCCGGGCTGGGACCCGCCCCGGCTGGTTCCCTGGTCGGCTGCGCTGGCGCTGGGATCGCTGGTGGTGTGCGGGGTGGTTGCCGGGCTGTATCCGGCCAGCAAAGCAGCGCAAATGGATCCGATCGAGGCGCTGAGGAGGGAGTGAAAAAGCAGCTTCCAGCTATTAGCTTCCAGCTTTTAGCTCGTTTCTGCCGGAGCGGGCATTTTCATTGAGAAAGGCGTTCATTCTCAGCGGAAGAGGAATGACTGGACCTCGGGTCTTGAAGAAAAGTCGATTCAGGCGGAACTTTTATCCGCCGGGCTTTTAGCTAGGAGCTAGAAGCTAGAGGCTAGGAGCTGTTTCATGTTGAGGGACATTCTGGGACAGGCGTGGGAAGCGATGGTGTACAACCGCCGGCGCACCGCCATCACCATGATCGGCATGGCCTGGGGCATTGCCACGGTGGTGCTGCTGCTGGCCTACGGCGCCGGGTTCAACCGCGCAATCGAGAACATCTTTGCCCAGTGGGGAACCAACCTCATCGGCTGTTTTCCCGGCCGCACCAGCCAGCAGGCGGGCGGCGACAAGGCCGGCGTCAGGGTCCGCTTCACCATGGACGACGTGGACCGCATCTCCAACAGCGTTCCCGGCATCTTTCATATTTCGCCCGAAGTGTCGAACAGCGTAACGGTGCAGAACGATCTGCACACTTACACATGGAGCGTAAATGGGGTCCGCCCTATCTTTCAGGACATCTTCAAGCTGGATACCGATGCGGGCCGGTTCTTCAACGGCGCGGAGGACCAGCAGAGAGCCCACGTCTGCGTGATCGCCTCTGAGGCCAAGACCAAGCTGTTCTCCGGCGGCTGGGCGCTGGGCGAGACCATCCGCCTCAACGGCGTCATCTTTACCATCGTCGGCGTGCTGGAGCCCAAGATGCAGGAAGGCGACAACGACGACACTAATCGGCAGATCTATGTTCCATTCAACACCATGAGCGATCTGAAGGACACGCATTACCTTGACGGCATCTGGTTCAACTATCGCGGCGACCACGAATTGGTTGAAAAGAGCCTGCGGGAAACCATGGGCGCGGCCCACCACTTCCGCCCCTTGGACAACCGGGCCATGTTCGTGGCCAACCTGATGACGCAACTGTCTCAATTCCACATTCTGGCGATAGCTTTGCAGGTGCTGCTCTCCATGGTGGGGTCGCTCACGCTGGGCATCGCCGGCATCGGGCTGATGAACATCATGCTGGTGGCCGTGCAGCAGCGAACCCGGGAGATCGGCGTGGAAAAGGCGCTGGGCGCGCGCAGGCACCACATCCTGGTTCAGTTCCTCGCCGAGGCCCTGGCCATCACCGGGGTAGGCGGCGTATGCGGCATCTCCCTGGCCTACCTGATCTCCGCGATGGTGGGGCGGATCACGTTTTACAGCGCCCTGGCCAAGAATGCCGGGGATGCCGATATCCGGCTCATTATTTCGCCCACGTCGGTGATTGTGGCCACGGTGATTCTTGCCATCACCGGCCTGGTCAGCGGCATGATTCCCGCCATCCGCGCCGCCAACCTCGACCCCATCGAAGCGCTGCGCTACGAGTAGCGGACCGGCGCGCAGTGGTGCAGTTTGAAGGAGCATTCCCTCAGGGGCTAAAGCCCGCGATTTTATTGGTCGATTTGATGTACGGGCTGAAGCCCGTACCCTTCACCTGAAGCCCGTACCCTTCACCTGAAGCCCGTACCCTTCACCTGAAGCCCGTACCCTTCACCTGAAGCCCGTACCCTTCACCTAAAGCCCGTACCCCTCGCCTAAAGCCCGTACCCTTCACCTGAAGCCCGTACCCTTCACCTGAAGCCCGTACCCTTCACCTAAAGCCCGTACCCCTCGCCTAAAGCCCGTACCCTTCACCTAAAGCCCGTACCCTTCACCTGAAGCCCGTACCCTTCACCTGAAGCCCGTACCCTTCACCTAAAGCCCGTACCCTTCACCTGAAGCCCGTACCCTTCACCTAAAGCCCGTACCCTTCACCTAAAGCCCGTACCCTTCACCTAAAGCCCGTACCCCTCGCTTAAAGCCCGTACCCTTCAAACTGACCCACTAACGACCGGCGCGCCGGGTGTACATCCGGCCGTTCGATGCGCTACCCTTGCCGGTTATGAAAAACCTGCAAAACACCAGCACTGTATCGTTCCTCGCCCTCATCCTCGCATGCCTTTCACCGGTTTTCTCCGGCTACGCTAGCGCCCAGGCGCCGGCGCCCGATTCGCCCGCCATCGAGGCGAAGGCCCAGGCAATGGTGGCGAAGCTGACCCTTGCCCAGAAGGTCGAGCTGATCGGCGGCATCGACAGCATGTACACCCATGCCATGCCCGCCATCGGACTGCCTCGCTTCAAGATGTCCGATGCCTCGGTGGGCGTGCGCACCTGGGGACCCACCACCGCTTACGCGGGCGGCGTTGCGCTGGCCGCTACGTGGGATACGGAGTTCGCGCGCACGCTCGGCGAGGGCCTGGGCAAGGATGCCCGCGCCCGCAATGTGAATTTTCTGCTCGGCCCCGGAGTGAACATTGCCCGCTCGCCGATCGCGGGCCGCAACTTCGAATACTTGTCTGAGGATCCTTACCTCAACGCGGCGATCGTGGTTCCGTTTATCCAGGGCGTTCAGTCCCAGGGCGTCATCGCCACGGTGAAGCACTACGCGCTCAACGATCAGGAGTTCAATCGCCACAACGCCAGCTCCGACGTGGACGAGCGCGCCATGCGCGAAATCTACCTGCCCGCCTTCGAGGCCGCCGTGACCAAGGGCCACGTGGATGCGGTGATGAACTCTTACAACCAGGTGAACGGTGTCCACGCCACCGAGAACGAGTTCCTCAATCTCAAGGTTCTCAAGGGCGAATGGGGCTTCAAGGGCGTGCTCATGTCGGACTGGGACGCCACCTACGACGGCGTGGCCGCGGCCAACAACGGCCTCGACCTGGAGATGCCCAGCCCTAAATTCATGAACGCGAAGAATCTGCTTCCGGCGGTCCAGGCCGGCCAGGTCAAAGAGTCCACCATCGACGACAAGGTGTTGCGCCTGATCCGCACCGAACTTCGCTACGGTTTCACCGATCGCCCGCAGTTCGATCCCGCCGATTCCACTTACTCGGTGGCCGATCGCGCCATCGCGCTTCGCGGGGCCCTGGAGAGCATTACGCTGCTGAAGAACGAGGGCCATCTGCTGCCACTGGACCCGGCCAAAGTGAAGACCATCGCCATCATCGGCCCCGACGCATGGCCCGCGGTTACGGGCGGCGGCGGTTCCTCGACGGCGACGGCCTTCGAGCCCGTCTCGACCCTTACCGGCATCGCCAACCTGCTCGGCCCCGATGTGCACGTGCTCTATAGCCGCGGCCTGCCCGAGATGGTGGATGTCTTCCGTCAGACCCAATGGAATGGCGACGTTAAAGTGGAGATCTACCCCAGCCGCGACTTCAGCGGCACACCTGAAACCGGCACGCGCCGCAATGTAGCCGACTGGAAAGCGAACCAGTGGGAGGCAGCGGACCCGACGCCGCGCAGCATCCGTTATACCGCGGCCTTCAAAGCTGGGCGGGCCGGCAAATATCTGCTGCTTGCCGCCGCCTCAGGCGAAGATGCTTTCAAGGTGAGCGCCGATGGCAAGCAGATCCTCGACCAGGTTCGCGCCGAGGGACAGGTACCCAAATACACATCCATTGACCTCACTGCCGGCCAGACCGTCAAGATCGAGGCCGACTACGCGCCTCTTGCCGCAGGCACGCGCTTCGGCATGGGCATCGTCTATGAGCCCGAGCTGGTCTCAGCCGATGCAAAGCAGTTCGCGTCTCTTGCCGATGTGGTGGTTGTAGCCATCGGCTTCAATGCGCCCACTGAGGGCGAGGGCCACGACCGTACCTTCACGCTGCCGTGGGGCCAGGATGCTCTGGTCGAAGCCGTGGCCGCGGCCAATCCCCACACCATCGTCACGCTGACCGGCGGCGGCGGAATGGATACCCGCCGCTGGCTCGACAAAGTTCCCGCACTGCTCCACACCTGGTATCCCGGACAGGAAGGCGGCACCGCTGTTGCCGAGGTGCTGTTCGGCAAGCACAATCCGGAGGGCAAACTTCCCGTCAGTTTCGACCGCGCCTGGGAAGACAGCCCCTCCGCGCCTTACTACTACGGCGTCACCGGCGGCGACACCACGCTGCATACCATCGGAGAAAACGGCAAGCCGCTCGATTACACTATCGCCCACATCAGGTACGGCGACCGCCTGATGGTGGGCTACCGTTACTGGACCACCACCGGCAAGCATCCGCTGTTCCCGTTCGGCTTCGGGCTGAGCTACACCACCTTCAGCTTCGCCAACCTGCAGGCGCCGGCCACAACCGCCTCGGGATCGGCGGTTACGGTCAGCTTCGACGTGACCAACTCCGGCAGCGTAGCCGGAGCTGAAGTTGCCCAGGTCTACGTTTCCGACCCATCGGCCAAGGCCATTCGCCCGGAGCGGGAGTTGAAGGGATTTGAGAAGGTCCGCCTCGCTCCCGGAGAAACCAGGCATGTGACGCTCTCGCTGGACGCCCGCGCCTTCAGCTACTGGGACGAGGCCGGCCACAAGTGGACCATCGATCCAGGCAAGTTTGAGATCCTGGTTGGCGATTCAAGCGAGAATACGCCGCTGCGGGCGGAGGTGACGCTGAATTAGAGTCCGAGATGGACAAACCAGCCGGCCCGCCTGTTTCATGGTGCGGGCCGTTTTCTCTCTTGAGGAGAGTTCCGTCAAGTATTGACATTTGTACGTACAACAAGTAGACTGAAAATGAAAGAAACGATCAGCCGGTTCGATTGGGATCCAGCGAAGAACCGCGAAAACCCTCGCAAGCACGGCGTCCGTTTTGAGACTGCGCTGCTCATATTCGACGATCCGTGGATTCTATCGCGTAAGGACCTTTCCCACGACGACCCGGAAGAGAGGTACAACGCACTCGGGGAAATCGCACCCGGCACCGTTCTGTTCGTTGTCTTTACGTGGCGGGAACGGGATGGGGTGGAAACGGTCCGCCTGATCTCCGCTCGAAGCGCGTCCGCCCAGGAAAAGAGGTCTTATGAGGAAGCTCGCAGCCGCGCAGAAGCGGGACATCGCCACCATCGCCGCCAAAACCGACGCTACGATTGACTTTTCCGATATGCCCGAGGTGCTCGACTGGAGCGGCGCGGAGGTTGGGCGGTTCTACCGGCCGGCAAAGCGCCCGGTGACCATGCGGCTGGACGACGACGTGATTGACTGGCTGAAAAGTTACGGCCGCGGCTATCAAACAAAGGCGAACCTACTGCTGCGCCACGCCATGGAAGCCCACCGGCGCACAGCGTCAAGGTCCAGGTGAGAAGGGTGTCCCAGGTCTCGACCCTGAGACTTGGTACAGCATGGATCTCCACCATACCGGCCATTACAGCCCGAGAAATCCGCGCAACGCCTGGTTAACGGCCTGCATCGTTGCCGCGTTTACGCGCCCTATCCGCGGCCCGATCTTGCCGCGGGGCACGGTGGTCGGCTTATCCACCATGATCTGCGAGGGCGCGCGCAGGCCGGTCTCCCTGCTCGCGCCGACCGACACCCGGAACAGCGGTGCGTCGTGGATTTCGCTGGTCAGCGGCAGCACAATCACCGAAGGGTGCTGGTCGAAGGCGTCCGCCTGCACTACCAGAGCCGGGCGCGGCTTGCCGTAATCTCCCGAGACGGCCACGGTGACCAGGTCGCCGCGTTTCATCGTTTGCCTTTGACCGCGCTCACATCCTGAATCCAGCGCATTACTTCCGCCTCATCTTCCGAAGCGGCAATCAGCTGCGACTGGCGGCGCGCTTCGGCTGCAAAACGGCGCCGACGCGCCTGCTCTACGTAGCCGCGCATCAGGGCGCGCAGCACCTCGGCCGCCGGGCGGTCTTCAGCTTCCACCACCGCCGTAAACTCCGTCTTGAGTTTGGAGTCGATACGGAGATTCAGAGTTGATTCCTTGGCACGGGCGATCGCCTGACCCATGGTGCAGCCCCCACAACCATAGTGTAACTGCATTCTGTAATTACATCAAGTAGTTACAAAACGGGATGCACTTCTTCGTTTTGGAGGGGTTTGGGCTAGCTTCGAAATCGGAGCAGAGCTATTTGGGCAGCAGCGAAAGCACGCCTTTGCTGGGATTGGGGATGACATGAGCGGCAACCAGGCGGCCGAGACCTTCTACCTTGGCCTTTCCTGCCTCGACGGCCGCGCGAACCGAGGCGACATCGCCTTTGATGAGCACCGTGATGTACCCGCCGCCGAGTTTTTCCCGCGCCACCACCTCCACCGACGCGGTCTTGAGTGCTGTGTCAATCGCCTCGAATACGGCGGTGAAGCCCTGGGTTTCGATAAGGCCCAGGGCAAAGTTGGCTTGATCGCTCATAGGATTCTCCGGTCTTTGGACTGACGGCTGTTCGATGAGTGGGTTGAAATCCGGTTCTGCTTCATAGGCATCGCGCGAACGCTCGGATGGAGCCTGAATGACGTGCGCGATGACCGGGATCTGCATGGCCCTGGCGGTCTGCTCGGCGGCGCGCGCCGCGGTTTCAATATCGCCGATGGCTCCTAACAACTTCATGCAGACTCCGGGAGCATCGTTCAACTCGGTCTGCAGGACGCGCACGTTGGCGCATTTTTCCATGGCGTCGAGCACCACCATGGCCGGCGACCAGCCGCCAATCTCGATCAGGGCAAGCGCCTGGTTCAGATGGCACCCCGCTTCTTGAGTTCATGCATGACGTTGATCACCACCTGCTTCACTGCATCCTGGGCGCTATCCCCGGTGCGGAGGGTGCAGCCGCCTGCCGGCCGGGCAACAACGTCGAAATCCGCCAGGATGCATTGGAGAGTGGAGCTGAGCAGAGCATTATCGGCGCGCTGGGCGCTGGTTTGGGGCTGCCGTCCGCGGCCGAAGTGGAATCCGCGCAGCTCGGCCGCCGCCCGGAACCCGTCAGGGAACTCCCACGGCTCGAGCATTGCGTCGAACAGTTCCAGAATCCGGAACTGCCATTGCATAGCCGCGGCATGGTCTCCGGAGCGGAACAGATCGTACATGCGGCGAGTTACCTCAGGCACCACGTTGCTGGAGGCATGCGTACCGCCGTCGCAACCGATCATAAGCATGGGAACCAGGACGGCTTCCCATCCGGTGAGGAATGAAAAATCGGGACGATGCGGGCGCACCGCCAAAATCATCCGCATCATGAAAGCCAGGTCGCCGGAGGAATCCTTGATGCCGATGACCCGGGGACATTCGCAGGCCAGGCGGCGGATGGTAGGCACATCGATGGGGCTGGCGTACTTCGGAATGTTATACAAGGTGATGTCGATGGGCGAGTTGCGGGCAATCTCGGCGAAGTACGCGTACACCGATTCGGGAGTGAGCTTGTAGTAGAACGGGGCCACGATGGCGACCGCCCTGGCGCCCATCTGCGCGTAGGCCTCACACGCTCCAAGCGTCTCCTTCACGTTGGCTTCCGCGGCGCCGGCCAGAACCGGAACGCGGCCGGCGGACTCTTCCGTCACGATGCGCACAATCCGGCGACGCTCTTCCGGCGTGAAGCGCGTGAACTCGCCGGTTGAACCATTTGGATACAGGCCGTGCACGCCGCTTTCAATCAACCAGGAGACGAAGCGGCGAAATTCCGGCTCGTTGATCTGGTCCCGTTCATCCAGCGGAACCAGAAGCGGCGTGAAAATCCCTTGCAGTTTGTCCATTTCACCCGCACCCATCGGAGATACCAAGCTTTCTGCCGGCCGGGCGGAAAATTCCGAACGCGCGGCGGGCTGGTTCCAAAGCCGTCACCATTCTAGCGTATCGGGAATTGCATTCTGCCCGGCAGGCGGCTCAGGTGCGCAGGAAAACTTTCTTCCTGAACATCCAATAGAGCATCAGCCAGGATAGGCGTCGACGGCTATGTTGCGCTGCTCAAGTTCGGCGACGCGCTCGACAAGATCGCTCATGGACGAATCCTCTTCGCGGAGTGGCTGATCCGTCAATCGCTATTCAGCGCAGGCTCGTCAACTCCTCGCAGGCTGTCTCAGGACTGGAGTTTTACCTGCTTCCCGGCGTGGAAAAGGCGCAACCACCCGGGCCTAAAGGCCCCGCAATTTCGCGCTCTATCCGGGGGCTGAAGCCCCCGGCTTCCTCCGGAATCCTCGATCTACAACAACTATGGCCGCAGGCTGCGCAGCGCCGGGTACAGCTTGCGCCACTCGGCGTACCCGGATTTGTAAGCGGCCAAATCGGCCGCATCGGGCTCGATGCGCTGCGCCACCTCGATGGCCTGGCCGCAAGCCTGGTCCAGATTGGCCCAGTGTCCCGCGCCCACGCCGGCCATCAGCGCGCAGCCAAACGCTCCGCCCTCTTCGGCCGTCAGCACCTCGACGGTGTGCCCGTAAATGCCTGCCTGAATCCGCCGCCACAGCGCGCCGCGCGCGCCGCCGCCGCCCAGCCGGATGCCGCTCACCGGAATTCCCAGCTCCGCAAACAGCGTGAACGTATCTTCAAGCGAATAGGCAACGCCCTCCAGCACCGCGCGCACAAAATGCGCCGCCGTGTGTCCCGCGCCGATGCCGGCAAACGCGGCACGCACCTCCGGATCGAGATGCGGCGTGCGCTCGCCGAGCAGATACGGCGCCCATTCCAGGCCCTCGCTGCAGGCCGGAATCTTCGCCGCCGCTTCATTCAGCTCGTCGTAGCTCTGGCCGCTGAAAAAAGTTTCCTTCAGCCAGCTCAGGCTCAGGCCCGCGCTCTGGGTCACGCCCATCACGTGCCATAAACCCGGCACGGCGTGGCAGAAGGTGTGCAGACGCCCTTTCGGATCTTTGGTCGGCTTGGCGGTTGCGGCAAATACCACTCCGGAGGTCCCGATGGTCGCCGAAACCGAGCCCGGCTGCAGAATGCCCATGCCCACCGCGCCCGCGCCCTGGTCGCCGGCGCCGGCCGCCACCGGCGTGCCCGCTTTGAGCCCCGTCAGTCCCGCGGCCTCGGCGCTGATGCGCGCGCAAATCTCCGGGGATTCGAAGACCCGCGGCAGCCAGCTCTCCTTGATTCCCGCCGCCTCAGCCACCTCGCGCGACCAGCAGCGGTGGGTCACATCCAGCAGCAGCGTTCCCGAGGCTTCCTGAACGTCGATGGCAAACTCGCCCGTCAGCCGGTAGCGCACGTAGTCCTTGGGACACATCACGTGGCCCACCTTGGCGAAGATTTCCGGCTGGTGCTTCTTGACCCACAAAAGCTTGGTGAGCGTAAAGTTGGGCAGCGCCGGGTTGCAAGTGAGCTCGATCAGCCGCTCGTATCCAATGCGCTGGGTGAGCCAGTCGCACTCCGGCTGGGTGCGCGTGTCGCACCAGATCAGCGACGGCCGCAGCACCGCGCCGCTTTCATCCAGCATCACGGCGCCGTGCATCTGCCCGGTCAGGGCGATGGCCGCAATCGGCTGCCTGGGCTCCGGCGTAGCCGCCAGCGCGCCGCGAATCGCTTCCTGCGCCGCCCGCCACCAGTCTTCGGGGTCCTGCTCCGCCCATCCCGGGTGCTCGGCCCGAAACGGCGCATGGGCGCTTGACGCCGAGCCCATCAGCTTTCCCGCCGCATCCACCACCAGGGCCCGCGTCCCGCCCGTCCCCACATCCATTCCCAGGAACCACATAGTCGTATTCCCCCTACATAAATCGCTTTTTCACGCGCAGAGAGCATAACATCTTTAGCGTCCGGCGAAAAGCGAAATGCCGGGCGCTGAGGCCCGGAGCCGCGATATCGAGCACCGGGATATTCGCAAATTCTCCATCTGTTTGTTTCTGAATCGCCGCCAGCCCTGAGATAGCCGCAATCCGTATGCCGCGCGGCGATTAACTCGGCTCGGACATTGTTCGATGAACGGCTCTATGATTTCGTCGCCAGACTCCGCTCCGTCTGCCGGCCCAGCGCCACAATGACTACTGCCGACAATGCCAACATTGCTCCCACCAGGTACAACCCGCCCGAATAACTGCCCCACTTGTCCTTGAGCCAGCCCACCAGCAGCGGTCCCACGAATCCGCCCAGGTTGCCCATCGAATTGATCAGCGCAATTCCAGTGGCGGCGCCGGCCCCGGTAAGGAACATGCTGGGCATGGCCCACACCGGTCCCTTGGCTGCGTTCACGCCCAGATTCACGAGGGTCAGCGCCAGAATCACGCCCAGCGCCGCTGCCGCAGCCCCGGCCCATACACAACCCAGGAACGCCGCAAAGCACGGAATAGCCACATGCCAGGTCCGCTCCAGGGCGCGGTCGGAGTGCCGCGCCCACAGGATCATGGCCGCCGCGGCCACAAAGCTGGGCGCAGAATTCAGCCATCCAATGGTCAGTGCCGAATAGCCGAACTGGCGAAGGATCAGCGGCGACCACAGCCCCAGCACATAAAGTCCCGCCGAGGTCCCCGAATACACCAGCGCCAGGGCCAGCACGCGCGGATCGCAGAGCGCCGCCCACACGCCCCAGCCTTTGGCTTCGCTTTTCCCGGCGCGCGTCCTGCTCTGGGCGCGCTCGGCCTCCAGCGTCTCCACCAGCCACGCGCGTTCCTCGCCGTTCAGCCACGCCGCCTCTTCCGGCCTGTCGGTCAGCACCTTCAGGGTCATGAATCCCAGCACGATGGCGGGCAGAGCTTCAATAATGTAGAGCCACTGCCAGTTCATCAGGCCGAGGAACCTGGGCAGCTCCATCAGCGCTCCTGAAATCGGCGAACCAACGGCCGTGGATAGCGGCGCGGCAGCCATGAAGGCGGCAATGGCCGCGGCCCGGCGCCGGGCAGGGAACCAGAGGCTCAGATAAAGCAGCGTTCCGGGAAAGAACCCCGATTCCGCAAGGCCGAGCAGAAAGCGGAGCGCGCAAAAACTGTAGGGCCCGATCACAAACGCCGAGGCAACCGACACCACTCCCCAGGCCACTACCACGCGCGCGATCCACACCCGCGCGCCCACCCGCAGCATGATCAGGTTCGAGGGCACCTGGAAGAGGATGTAGCCGAGAAAAAACACGCCGCCGCCGAAGCCGAAGATCGACGGCGTGAGGCCGATTGCCTGGTTCATGCTGAAGGCCGCAAACCCCACGTTCACGCGGTCAAGAAAACTGACGAAGTAGAGCAGGATCACGAAGGGAAGAATGCGCCAGCGCAGCTTGCGCGCAACGCGAGCTTCGAGTTCGGACATGGCCGCGGGTGCATTCACGCGGTCGCCAACGGACGCCTGGCCAAAGCTGCAATGTGAGCGCAAACGGCCTCGGTGACCTCGGCCGTCATCGCCGTTCCGCCCAGGTCGCGGGTGTGCAGCTTCTTGTTTGCCGTCACGTGTTCGATGGCTTGCATCAGCCTCCGCGCCGCCTCCATCTCGCCCAGGTGCTCCAGCATCAGCACCACGGTCCAGAACGTGCCCACGGGGTTGGCCACGCCCTTGCCCATGATGTCGAAGGCGGAGCCGTGAATGGGCTCGAACATGGATGGATAGATACGTTCAGGGTTGATGTTTGCAGTCGGCCCTATGCCCAGGCTCCCGGCCAGAGCCGCGGCCAGATCGCTGAGAATATCGGCATGCAGGTTGGTGGCTACAATGGTGTCGAGCGAGGCCGGCCGGTTCACCATGCGCGCCGTAGCCGCGTCCACCATCTCCTTATCCCAGGTCACGTCGGGAAAGTCCTTCGCAACCTGGCTGGCAATCTCGTCCCACATCACCATGGCGTGGCGCTGCGCATTGCTCTTGGTGACCAGCGTGAGCAGCTTGCGGGGCCGCGACTGGGCCAGCTTGAATCCGAAGCGCTGAATCCGCTCAACGCCGGCGCGCGTCATCACCGACAAATCCACCGCCACTTCAATCGGGAATCCCTGATGTACGCGCCCGCCCGCGCCCGAGTACTCGCCCTCGGAATTTTCGCGCACGATCACCCAGTTCAGATCCTCCGCCCGGCAGCGCTTCAGCGGCGCGTCGATCCCGGGCAGAATGCGCGTGGGCCGGACGTTGGCGTACTGGTCGAGGCCCTGGCAGATCTTCAGGCGCAGTCCCCACAGCGTAATGTGGTCGGGAATATCCGGATCGCCCGCCGAACCGAAGAGAATCGCGTCCTTGCCTTTGAGCGCATCGAGGCCGTTCGCCGGCATCATCTCGCCATGCAGGCGATAGTAGTCGCCACCCCAGTCGAAGTTTTCAAACTCAAAGCTGAACGCGCTCTGGGCCGCGGCCAGCGCTTCCAGAACCTGCCGTCCCGCCGGCACAACTTCTTTCCCAATCCCATCGCCAGGCACCAGCGCAATCCGATAGGTTTTCATCCCGCTTGCCTCCCCGTCATTGCTTGCCGAACAGGGCAATTCTACCTGCCCGATGCGCACGGCTGTCCACGCGGCCTGACGCAAAGAGCGCGGAAGAGAGAATCCAGTGTTTCAGTGTTCCGGTGCGGCTGCGCTAAGACCTAGTTTGCGCTGGGAGCGGCCGCCGCCGCGGCGACCCGATCGGCATCGACCATCAGCGGGCTTTGCAGCACCATTTGGAACTGCCATCCGGCGTCGAAAAGCACGTAGTCGACTTTGGATTGCGAATGGTGCGCCGCGGCGAATATCAGGATCATGAGCGCCGCGCCGCCGCCCAGCATCGCGCCCGTAATCACCGCCGGCGACGGTCCAGGATTGGACAAAGTCGGCTGGGATGTCTGCGCAAACAACCCCATGCTCGCTAACGGCGGCGCGATGGAGGCCAGCTCGGTTACCGGGGCCCCCAGGCTGGGAGCAACTTCCTCCGCCTGCGCGCTGTTGGCGTCCAGGTTCACCGAGTAGCCGTTGGCGAAGACCAGGCGGGTAAAGTGGATGCCAACCTGGGGCTGATGCGTATCCGACGCGCGGGCCGTCAACTGCTGCACCACGCCCTCAACATAGCTGCCGGCGGGGATGGCTACCTGCACTCCGGCCATGATGGGAAAGGCGACAGTCGCGCGCACGGCATCGCCCGGCTGGGTCGACTTCTTCTTGATGGGATTGATGAGCGTAAGCGGAATGGCCGTGCCTGCCGGAACGGTGAGGATGTGCGCAGTTGCCGGGGCCGCGACCTGGCCGGCGACCGCGGCGGGGACCGCACTCTGCAAATAGGCGTGTGGAGTTTGAGCACTCACAAGCGTGGCCATCGAGAGCAAGGCAATCAAGCGGGATCGCATCGAGTTTTTTCCTTTCAAGATTCCGGTTAGCAGATGCGCTGAAAACGAATGGACGGCGGCGACAGCCGGCCGCAGGTTTACCTGCCCGGAGCGTTGACGGGTTGACTGGGTACGGGCGTACTGGAAATCACGATAGGCGGGCCGGGGCAGGGTATTTCCGGTGACCCCGGTGTGCCCGGCGAGCCGGGAATGGTGGTGCTTGGCGTCGCCGGCGTTCCTGGAATCACCGTATCCGGCATCCCCGGGCCACCCGGAATCACGGTGTCGGGAGTTCCTGGAGAGCCTGGGATGACTGTATCCGGCGTCCCCGGGGTCCCCGGCGAACCGGGAATCGGTCGGCAAAGCGAAGCGGATTTGAATTGCCCAGGCAGGGGCGCGCGCGAAAGCGGAATTGCAGCCGCCACGGCCTGCGCGTCAAGCTCGAGCGGCGCCGCCAGCGTTATCTCCACCTGCGCGCCATTGTCCAGGAGCAGGTCGTTGTTCACGCTGGCCTGCACGGCCACCGCAATGAGTGTCTCCGCGGCGCTGTCTTCCGCGCCACCGCCCGGCGCTATTGCCGCATCCGGAGCGGAGGCCGTTATGGTTGCGCCCGGAAGCGCGGCCACGTAGCCGTTTGCAAAGATGATCCGCGTAAAGAGGATTTGAAGCTCGCCCCGGTTTGACTTCCGCGTGGGCCGCGTCAGCTTTTCGAGCGTTCCTTGAACGAATGTGCCGGGCGGAACAGCAATCCGGTTGCCCACGGTCACCGGGAATGTGGTCTGCGCATAGATGGATTCTCCCGGACTTGCGGTCCTGGCCAATACCGGCCGAATCAGCGCTACCTCAATCCTGGCGCCTGCCGGAATCGTGATCGCGAGCGGTGCATCCGCCGGGGCTGCTTGCGGCTGGGCAAGAGCACCGGCGCGCCCCACGCCTGCCGCCAAAGTTAAAAGAAAGAATGCAGAAATAAGTGCCGATCCAACTCCTGGCCTAGCCCTGGTCCCAACTTCGGGCATTGATACCACCACCCTTTCCCGCGGTATCCGATGGTTAAGACGCTAATTGAAAGCGGAATGTTGCTCTCAGCGATGGAATCCGTGTTCAGCATCGCGCAAAGGAGCATCATAATGAGAGACACCCGCCCGCCTTGTGACCCAAGGCACGTGCGCCCGGGCGCTGCCGGGCGACAAATGTGGCGTAAGGCTCGCCAGCCCTCGTTGGTTTTGCTGTACTAACGGCACGCGACCCGACCCGGCCCGACTCAGAGGGTACCCCGGCGCCCCGGTCGTGCCCTTTCAAAACATTGACTGATTCAGAGCTTCCCTAAAGCAGGTCGGCGAGTCAGCACCGCCGACTGCTGACTCGCCCGGCTGACGCCTGATCGACAACTTTGTTGCCCGCGGCCTTGCAATGCGAAACTGAACTCGTGCCTACTCCCATGCCGGCCCTCATCTTCGACCTGGACGGAACCCTCACCGACTCCAAACCCGGCATCCTCGGCTGCCTGCGCAAGGTTTTGGATGCGCGCGGCATGGGCGACCAGGGCCCGCTGGACCGGTTCATCGGACCTCCCGTGGAAGAGTGGGTCGTGCAACTGCTCCCCAACGGGAGCGAAGACGCGCAGGCCGCAATGGCCCGCGACTACCGCGCCTGCTACGACCGGGAAGGCTGGCGGAACAACTCCGTCTTCCCCGGCGTCCGCGAGATGCTGGCCGAGCTTCACCGGCAGGGATTCCCGCTCTTCGTCTGTACCTCAAAACAGCAGCACTTCGCCGTCCGCATCCTGGATGCCTTCGAGTTGTCGGGCCTGTTCATCGCCATCTACGGCGACCAGACTGGAGTACTCAAGCCACAGCAAGGTTGACCTGCTGGCCAGAATCCTGAGGGAGCGCTCGCTGAGCCCCGAATCCACCTGGATGATCGGCGATCGCAGCTTCGACATCGACGCGGCCCACGCCAACCAACTGCGCTGCCTCGCCGCCGGCTGGGGTTACGGCTCGCCGGCGGAGTGCGCGCAGGCCGACGCCGTGGCCGCGGTACCGGAAGACGTGGCAGCTCTTTTGTCCCCTTGGAACTCCTGAGCAGATGCCTGCCCGGGGACGCGCAAATACCTACAGAAAAAAGTTCAATTCGGTCAGGCTTTTGGCCTCATCCGGTTTGGATGTTCCGCGGGAAAAGGCTGATTTTGAGCTAAGAGCCCGAAAAGGATCCCTCCGGGGCTAAAGCCCGCGTCGATTATTTTGGCTCTATGCGGGGGTTGAAACCCCCTTCTTCCACCCCACGGACGAAGACCTGTCCGTGGGGACCCCGGCCTCCCTCCGGATCGGGTTTTCCCGCAGCCTTTGCACGCCAAATAGTCAAGGACGATTCACGCCTGCCTGCGCGGCCGGCGGCCGTTTGTAAGGAAAAGGACGCTCCTGACTCGAATGCGGAGCCCTCGGAGGTAACGCCCATTGGTGCTTGAAAGGCAGGTAAAGATCGGCTCTTTATTCCCGATGGTAAAGGTAGATCGGTTTGAATTGGGGAACATGCGCCTTGAGGCCTCCCGGGCAAAAAGCCACTTCGGTTCGCTCGCTTCTGCCCACGCTGGAGCTGCGCCATTCCTCGCCCTCGATTGAGTCATCGCCGGACTGCGCAAGGGCCGGTATTCCCAGCCAGATTCCCAGTCAGGCCGAAGCCAATCTAGCCGCCTTGATCGAAAGCACTGAAGACCTCGTATGGTCGGTTGACGCGGATGACCGGCTGATTACCTTCAATAGCGCGCTGCGGCTGGAGATCGAGGCGTTCTTTGGACGCCAGGTGGCGGCAGGGAAGCGCCTGGAGGAGGCATTCCCGCCGGAGAGAGCGGCCCTTTGGCCCCCGCTCTATGAGCGGGCGCGGGCGGAAGGCACGTTCAACGCCGAGTATTCCCTGTTCGACGGCCAAGCCCTTGAGCTGACCTTCAACCCATTCGTTATCGACGGCAAAATCGCCGGCGTTTCAGTGATCGGCAAGGACATCTCCGAACGCAAGCGGAACGAGAAGATGTTGCGCGAGAGCGCGGAAGAACGGCTGGCCGCAACCAACGAAGCGCTGCGGGTGAGTGAATTACGCTACCGCACCGTATTCCAGACCAGCCTCGATTGCGTCTCCATCAGCCATCTGGACGGCGGAAGATTTGTCGACGTCAACCAGGCGTTCCTCGATACCTTTGGACTCGATCGCGGCGAGGTTATAGGCCATACGGCGCTCGAAATCCCATTATGGGAGTATCCGCGCGACCGGCAAAACATTGCCCGGGTGCTGCGCCAGAACGAGCACTGCGAGAATCTGGAGGTTCGCTTCAGAAAGAAGAACGGCGAGATCTTTCCGGGGCTGGTTTCGGCGGCCCTGATCGTCCTGGACGGCGTGTGCTGCGTGCTTTCCTTCATGCGGGATATCTCCGACGCCAGGAAGGCGGAAGAGCGATTGAGCCAGATTCAGGAGGCGTTGCGGAACAGCGAAGAACGCCACCGCATTGCATTCCAGGCCAGTCCCAATGCGGTCAGCATCTTCCGTCTAGACGATGGGATGTACATCGACGTGAATACAACATTCCTCGAGACCATGGGTTTCGGGCGCCAGGAGGTGGTGGGGCGAAGCTCGCCGGACCTCAACATCTGGGCCGATCCCGGAGATTGGCAAAACCTGGAGGAGACGCTGCGCGAGAGCGGGGTTTTCCGGGGCGAAGTGCAGTTCAGAAAGAAGAACGGAGAGATCTACTGGGGGCTGATGTCGGCATCGGTGTTCGACCACGACGGCGTTTCCTGCGTTCTTTCCGTCACCCAGGATGTCTCCGCTGCCAAAGCCGCGCAGCAGGAGATCAGGAATCTGGCCTTTTACGACCCGTTGACCACCCTGCCCAACCGCCGCCTGCTTGAGGAGCGGTTGGGCCAGGCGCTGGCCGCCAGCGCACTCAATCACCGCAACCAGGCGCTGCTGTTCGTCGATCTGGATGACTTCAAGACCTTGAACGATACCCTGGGCCATCAGACCGGCGACCTGCTGCTGCTGGAAGTCGCCGGCCGGCTTTCCGCCTGCGTCCGCGAATCCGACACCGTGGCGCGGCTGGGAGGAGATGAGTTTGTGGTCATGCTCGAAGAGCTGAGCGAAATTCCCGAGGACGCCGCTGCCCAGGCCGAGGCTATCGGCAAAAAAATCCTGGCTGCGGTGGGACAGCCATACAGGCTCGACGATCACCAGTGCCGCAGCAGCGCCAGCATCGGGATTACTGTCTTCGGGGGCCAGCAGAAAACCGCCGGCGAGGTCCTGCAGCATGCGGATATCGCCATGTATCAGGCCAAAGCCGCGGGGCGCAACACCATTCGCTTTTTTGCTCCCGCCTTGCAGGCTGCCGTGCATGCCCGCGCCGAGTTGGAGGAAGAACTCCGCGATGCCATCATGGCCAACCAGTTCGTGCTCTACTATCAGCCCCAGGTGGATCGCGCCCGCCTGATCGGCGCCGAGGCCCTGATTCGCTGGAATCATCCCCGGCGCGGCCTTTTGGCTCCCGGCGAGTTCATTTCCCTGGCCGAGGAAACCGGGCTGATCCTGCCTATGGGAGATTGGGTGCTGGAGACCGCCTGCCGGCAGATTGCGGCCTGGGCGCAGCGCAAGGTCGCAGCCAATATTTCGGTCGCCGTCAACATCAGCGCCCGGCAGTTCCGCCAACCCGGCTTCGTCGACCAGACCCTGGCGATCATTGGCCGCACCGGGGCCAATCCGGGCAACCTCAAGCTCGAACTCACCGAGAGCATGCTGGTGGAAAACGTCGAGGACATCATCGCCAAGATGGTCACCCTCAGATCCTGCGGACTGCGATTTTCGCTGGACGATTTCGGCACCGGCTATTCCTCGCTTGCCTACCTCAAGCGACTGCCCCTTGACCAGCTCAAGATCGACCGGTCCTTCGTGCGCGACATTCTGGAAGATACCGGCAGCTGCGCCATCGCGCAATCGGTCATCTCCCTGGGAAAGGCATTGGGCCTGACGGTGGTTGCCGAGGGCGTTGAAACCGTCGAGCAGCGGGATCATCTTGACCGCCTGGGCTGCCATAAGCACCAGGGTTTTCTGTTCGGCCGGCCGGTTTCTCTGGAGGAGTTCGAGCGGACCTGGCTCGGCTGCGGCGCGTGTCCTGCCCCCGGCCCCGGGAAACGCCGCCGCGTCGCCGGCAACAAATTGCGGTGACCGCCGGCGCCAGCGATGAGTGCGGCGGCGCTGCCCCTCCTCTGTGGAAAAACAGTCAATAATTAACAGGAAATCAAAAAACCGCAGACAACCAAATTGTAAGTTATTGAAAAACTGTATGCAACAAAAAATTATTGACGATCGTATTGAATTCGGGGTATAATAAAGTCGGTAACAATCATCCCCAAGGAGGTAATTAATGCGTCAAATCATTGCCAGCACCATCATGCTTTCCTCAATGCTCTTCCCGGCAGTGGCAAATGCAAGCTCGTTCCCGGACGATGTGGCTGCCTCAACCCCTAACCTCCGCATAAGCACCGGAGTCACGGCGCCTGTGCTTGCCGAGTCCCTCGACATTCCACTTCCCGACGGCCTGGCCAAGTCCTTCATTCCCATGGATACCGAGGTCGGTCTCACCCTCACCGTCGACAGCAACGGCCATCCCGAGAACGTGAAGGTGGTCAAGTCGTCCAACCCCTACTGGGATGCTCGCGTCGTTGAAGCAATCGAAAAATCCCACTTCCGTCCCGGAATGGTGGACAAGACGCCCACGGCCGTGGATATGAACCTCACCGTCGTCCTCACCCGCTAAACCCCAGCCCTCCCAAGGCCAAAAAGACAAGGACCCAAAAGGCGAGCCGGGAGACTTAATCCGTCTCCCGGCTCGCTTCTCTTCGGCCCCACTTTCCTTACTGCCTGAGAAACTCGACCACTTTCGGTCCCATCTGGCCGGCGCACTGCCCCGGCGCCAGGTGCCCGCAGCCGTCAAACACATCGAACTCCGACTGCGGAACCAGCACGTGCATCTTCTGGCCCTGCTCCAGCGGGGTGATGCGGTCCAGCGTCGCCCCACACGATCAGCACCGGCATCTTTAGCCGCGGCAGCAGGCTATCGGTCGCGTCCTGGCCGGTCAGCATGGAGTCCAGCGCGCGCTGAATCACCCACGCGCGTTTGACGGAGAGGCGCAGAATGTCCCGCGCAACGAAGCCCGGAATGCGGGGCGGATGGGGCATCAGCAGCGCTTCAAGCTGGTCCAGTTCCGCGGGCGTCTTGGGGATGAACAGGCTGGTATTCCAGTCCGGCTTCTCGTCAGATTCCCGCCGAGTCGAACAGCATCAGCCGCCTCACCCTTTCAGGATGCGTGCTGGCGACGATCTGCACGATCCAGCCGCCCATCGACCATCCGCCCAGGTCCACCTGCTTCAATCCCAGCGCGTCCATGAAAGCCCACCACAACCGCGGCCTCGTCGCGCACCGAGTAAGAAAAGTCCGCCGGCTTGTCGCTGCGCCCGTAGCCAAACAGATCGGGCATATAGACGCGAAACCCGGCCTTGGCGAAATAGGGCGCCAGGTTGGCGCCAGTCCTCGGCGCGCCCTCCCAGCCCGTGCACCAGCACCACCACCGGCCCGCCCGCCGGCCCCTCGGCTACGTAGTGCATGCGGTGGCCCTCGACCGGTCACCGACCGGCTTTCGACCCCGGTCAAAGCCTCTCGCAGATACATGACGCCGTTGAAGTAACTCACCGGCCGCAGCCAGAACCCGATTGCCGGCGATCAGCGCCAGCTGCCCAAAGCGCGCCAGCAATCCAGACCTGCCTTTCTCGTCATCTTCATCTTTCCTCACTTCTCTTTCCGCGGAAGCGCTCGCGCCCTCTGCCAGCCCATCTCGATCACCCGCACCGTGACCGGGTCCAGCTGCAGCGCGCTGATGGCTGTTCCACTCCGCCCGCTCCACCCAGCGCACCGCATCGGCGTCAGAGGCGGCCTGCAAGTGCCCGCCCGTCACGCGGCACAGGTAATCGGCAATCACGTAATGGTAGCGAACCCTTTCGCCCTCGCGCTGAATCCGGTCAAGAAGCTCAATCAGTTCAACAGGTTCGACGTCAAGCCCGGTCTCTTCGCGCACCTCGCGAACCACCCCGCCGGCGAGCGATTCACCCAGTTCCAGCAGGCCGCCGGGCAGCGACCATTGGCCCTTCAGCGGCTCGCTCCCGCGCCGCACCAGCAGCACCCGGCCCTCTTCAACAACCACCGCGCCCACTCCCACCAGCGGCGCCACGGGAAACTCTCTCTGCATGTTTCTCGCCATCCTGCAAACCTCTCTTACGATAGTTCCTGACCAGCCCTCGCGCAACCCGGCACGGCGCGCGAATCTCTCCTGTCCGGCTATCATCAAACAAACAAGAGCGGGAAAACAGGACCAACAAAGCAGAAAAGGGAAGGCAGGAGAAACAATGACGGAATTCACATTGCGAATCGACGGAATGCACTGCGGCTCCTGCGTGCGCCGGGTCAGCCAGGCGCTTGGATCCGTTGCAGGAGCTACCGTCAACGAGGTGCGCGTGGGAGCCGCGCGGCTGACTTCCACTGTGGAGCCCGCGCCCGTCGACCGCGCCATCGCTGCTCTCGCCGAAGCCGGCTACACAGCGCATCTGGAACCATAAGTGGCGCCCACCGCAACAGAATCGCTCACGCTTCCGGTCCTGGGGATGACGTGTGCGTCCTGCCAGCATCACGTGGAAGAAGCGCTGCGCTCGACCGCCGGAGTGGAGTCGGCTCACGTGGATCTGATGGCCCATCGCGCCAGCGTGGTCTTCGATCCGGCGATGGCAGCTCCCCAGCAACTGGTTGAGGCCATCCGCGGGGCGGGCTACGACGCGGTTCTTCCCCGTCCCGGCGAGTCCGCTGCCGGTGCACAGGACCGGGAGCGTTCAGCGGAATCAGCGTTGAAGGCCTGGGTCACTCTGGCCGCCGGCGCTGTAGCCATGCTGCTGGCCATGCCGCTGGAAATGCAGATGGGCGCTGCTGACCACGGCATGATGCGCCTGCTGCCGTGGCTCTATGCCGCTGCCGCACGGCCTGTTGCGCTGGTTTCTGCTGGTTCTAACGGCGGCGGTCGTGGGCTGGGCCGGCCGCGGCATCTATTCGAGCGCCATCCGCGCCTTGCGCCACGGGGCCACCAACATGAACACGCTGGTAGGGCTGGGCACGAGCGTAGCTTTCGTTTATTCGGCCTATGCCACGGTGTGGCCCGCAAACGGGCGCGAAGTTTACTTTGACGCGGTCCTGCTCATTCTGGGATTTCTCCTTTTAGGCAAGAGCCTGGAAGGCCGCGCCAAACGCCGCGCCCTGGCCGCGCTGGACTCGCTCTCCCGGCTGCGTCCGGTGACGGCGCGGCGCATCGTGGACGGCGTTCAAGCCGTGGTGCCGCTGGACGAGATCCAACCCGGCGACAGCGTTCTGGTTCTGCCCGGCGAGCGCTACCCGGTGGACGCCACCATCCTCGAAGGCCGCACCACCGTGGACGAATCGATGCTCACCGGAGAATCCACGCCGCTGGTTCGCGAGCCGGGAGGCCGGGTGCTGGCCGGCTCGCTCAACTACGACGGCGCAGTGGTTTGCCGGGCACAGTCGCTGGGCGAAGCTACCGTGCTGGCGCAGATTACGCGCATGGTGGAGCAGGCGCAGGGCTCGCGCGCGCCCATGGAGCGGCTGGCCGACCGCGCCAGCGCCATCTTTGTTCCCGTGGTCCTGGTGCTGGCGCTGATGACCTTTGCGGCCTGGCTGATTGCCGCCCACTCGCTTCCGCTGGCCCTGGCAAACACCGTCGCCGTGCTGGTGATTGCCTGTCCTTGCGCGATGGGACTGGCCGTGCCCGCCGCGCTCACCGTGGCCGTGGGGCGCGGCGCTCAACTCGGCGTTCTGTTCAAGGGCGGGGAAGCGCTGGAACGGCTGGCCCACCTGGACGCGATCGTTCTGGACAAGACCGGAACCCTGACCGTGGGAAAGCCGATGCTGGTGGGAATCCATTCGCTTGGCGGCGTGGAGGAGAACGAGTTGCTCCGCATGGCCGCGGCGGCTGAGGAGCGCTCGAACCACCCGCTCGCCGAAGCGATCGTGCGCCCCACGCGCGCGCTTGGGCTTAGCTGGAAGCCCGCCGAAGATGTGCAGGTTTTTCCCGGCCGCGGCCTCACTGCACGGGTCGAGGAACACGATTGCCTGCTCGGCAATGAAGCGCTGTTCCAGGAGTTCCTGATTCCTCTGCCCGCAGGAATTGCTCCACCTGAGCCTGGAGTCACACGGCTGTGGATGGCGCTCGACCGCGCGCCAGCCGGCTATTTCGACGCCCGCGACGCGCTTCGTCCCGATGCTGTCAAGGCTGTGAACGCATTGCGCGGCACCGGACCGGGCGACGCCGGCCTGCGGATCATCATGCTGACCGGCGACTCAGCGGCGGCCGCCGCGCCTATTGCGGCCGAGCTGGGAATCGGCGAATTTGAAGCCGGGCTCGATCCGGCCGGCAAGCTGGCCCGCATTCGCGCCCTGCAACAATCCGGCCTGCGCGTGGCCATGGTGGGCGACGGCATCAACGACGCTGCCGCGCTGGCCCAGGCCGATGCCGGCATCGCCATGGGCACCGGCACGGACCTGGCCCAGGAGGCCGGCGACGTGCTGCTGTTGCGCACCCAGCCTTCCGGCATTCCCGCGGCCATCGGCCTGGCCCGACAGACACTGCGCATCATGCGCCAGAACCTCGGCTGGGCCGTGGGCTACAACCTGCTCGGCATTCCACTGGCCGCGGGGCTGCTTTATCCGGCATTCCACATTCTGCTTACGCCCTGGCTGGCCGCGGCCGCCATGGCCCTCAGCTCAGTCTGCGTGCTGGGCAACAGTTTGAGGCTGCGCAGGTGGTCGATGGGGAATCTTTAGAATTTGCGGCTTCCTGCCCTTGCGCAAAGAGCGCGCAAGGATGGGGCACCCGGCGCCGAGAGGGGTGTAGTGTCTCCCAGGTCTCAAAAGCGAGACCTGGGGCACCCGGCACCCGGCTCCCAGGTCTCAAAAGCGAGACCTGAGGCACCCGGCTGGAGCTTGGTAGAAGTCAGGGATTATTTATTGAAAGGAATGGAGGCGCGGGGTGGAATCGAACCGCCGCATTGAGGTTATGCAGACCTCTCCCTTACCACTTGGGCACCGCGCCTTGGCTGGACTTAATCTTGCTGCGAATCAGCTTGGCTAAGAGTAGTGCAATCGTGCACGAAGAAAAATAGCTCTTCCCGGTGAGAGACCTGGTCTTTTGGTAATCAGGGGTAACCGGCCGAGGTTTAACGACTCCCAGGTCTCAAAAACCGAGATCTCTACCCCACGGACAAGAGCCTGTCCGTGGGGACCCCGGTCCCGGGGCACCCAACCGTTGGGGCGCTCAAGCACGGTAAACTTATCCAAGAGCCTGTTTGTGCGCATCCTGACCCGCTACATCCTCGGTGAAATCCTCTCCCACACGCTCATTGGCTGCGCGCTCTTCACCTTCATTCTGTTCATGCCCTACCTTCCCAACATTTTGGAGATGGTGGTCCGCAACAGCTCCACGTTTTCCAATGCGTCGGAGATCTTTCTGTTTACACTGCCCAACCTGCTCAGGGTAACGATTCCCATGTCGGTTCTGGTGGGCGTGCTGCTGGGACTGAGCCGGCTGGCGGCCGACAGCGAAATCATCGCCATGCGCGCCTCCGGCCTGGGCATCGGCTACTTTGTGCGCGTCTCCTCCATCGTGGCCGTCGCGGGCACGCTGCTGGGCTTGGCCAACTCCCTTTATCTTGCTCCGCGCGCCAATCAGGCCATTCTGGATATGGAGCACGAGCTGGAAACTTCGCAGGCCTCCTACCAGATTCAGCCCCGCGTCTTCTACGAGGACTTCAAGAACTTCGTTCTCTATGTGCAGAACGTGCGCTCCGGGACCGGAGCGTCCAACTGGGACCAGGTCTTCATGGCCGATGTCAGCGACCCTTCTGCGCCGCGGATCACCACCGCTGCTTCGGCCACGGTGGTCAGCGATTCGACACAAGTGCTGCTGATGCGCCTGCGCAATGGAGCGCAGCACGACACGGTCGAGGGCCAGCCCGATCAATACAACATATCCGCGTTCGCGACCACGGATCGCCCCCTGGAGCTGAGCCCGCAGAGCGACGTACACCTGGGCAGGATGGACACGGCCATCTACGCTCTGCCCATGAGCGCATTGCTGGAGCGCATTCATGGTCCCGATTCGAAGCGGTTCCTCATCGAGCTGCACAACCGCTTTGCGTTTCCCGTCGCCTGCCTGGTGCTGATGCTGGTGGGCGTTCCACTGGGCGTGGCCTCGCGGCGCGGCGGCAAGAGCTCCGGCTTTGTCTACACCATTCTGCTGGTCTTTCTCTATTACTTTCTCTCCTCGACCGGCATCGCCCTGGGGCGCCAGAACAAACTCCCCGCATTCCTTGCGGTCTGGTCGGCAAACCTGCTTTTTGCCGGCGTCGGGATTTTCCTGTTATGGCAGATGGCCAGCGGCGGGCGCGTTCTGGGCGCCTTCACGGCCTGGCTCTCGCGGGAGGGGAAACCGGAAACCAACGGCGAGGCCCGGCGCAACGGCGTCTCGCTTACCGGCCTCCTGGATAGGCTTCAGCCGCGTCCTCAGCGCGCCAAATCCCGCAACGCCTTTCCGCGCATCCTGGACGAATACGTGGTTCGCGAGTTCCTGAACACCTTTCTGCTGGTGCTGGCCGGGTTCGTCCTGCTCATGCTGGTGTTCACCTTCTTCGACCTGGTGGGCGACATCCTGCGCAATCACATTCCGCTCACCACCGTAGGCGACTACCTGGTGAACCTCACTCCCGATATGCTCTACCAGATCGCCCCGCTGGCGGTGCTGATTGCCGCGCTGGTCACCTTCGGCGTGCTCAACCGCAACAGCGAAATCATTGCCATGAAGGCCACCGGCATCAGCCTTTACCGGCTGGTGGTGCCCATCGTTTCCATCGCCGCCATTTTGTCGCTAAGCCTGTTTCTCTTCGACCAGTACTATCTGCCCCAGGCCAACCGCAGGCAGGAGGCATTGCGCAATATCATCAAGGGCAAACCGCCGCAGACGGTTCTTCACCCGGAGCACAATTGGATCTTCGGCCAGCCGCGTCCCGGCGAACCCGGCCGCATCTTCTACTACGAGTTCTTCGATCCCGACCGCAAGGAGTTCGCCAATCTCTCGGTGTTCGAGTTCGATCCGTCTACCTTCTCGCTCACCCGGCGCATCTTCGCCGCCCGCGTCTACAGGGACACGGATAGCGGCAACTGGCGCTTCCAGAACGGCTGGGTACGCGACATGAGCGGGGCCGAGACCACCGCCTTTCGCGAGTTCAGGCAGACCGAGTTTGCCGAGATCCACGAGGACCCGGGCTACTTCACCAAGGAGAATCGGCAATCGCAGGAGATGAACTTCGGGCAGCTCGAAAGCTACATCCGCGATCTGAGCCAGAGCGGCTTTGACACCATGCGGCTGCGGGTCGCGCTGTGGCACAAGCTGGCCTACCCGCTGATCGCCATTGTGATGGCAGTGCTGGCCATTCCCTTCGCGCTTTCCATGGGCCGCCGCGGTTCGCTCACCGCGATTGCAGTGGCGATCGCCGTGGCCCTGGCTTACTGGGTCGTCGATGGCCTGTTCGGCGCCATGGGCAACGTGAATTATCTGCCCGCCGCGCTGGCCGCCTGGTCTGCCGACATCCTTTTCGCGGTGGTAGGCGGTTACCTGTTGCTGCGCACCCCCACGTAAGGGAGCGAGACCCTTCAGGCGTCTTGTTTCGGCGCTTTGGCGTCCAGTTCCTTGATCAGGTTCCTGAGCTGCTCCTGCGATTGCGCATTGGCAGGCGAAAACTCGAACCCCACGCCATCTCCCGGCCGGACATTCATTACGCGCGCTTGAGTCCTGAACTGGCGATTGTTCAATTTGAAACGAATCTCAGCTTCGGCAAGGCGTTCCACACGCACGTGGGCCCTGGTGATGACAAAGCACCCGTTCTGGCTGATGTCGCGAATCTCCCCGCGAAACAGGCACTCGGGATGGACAATCATGACCTCAGCGGATCCATTGCAGAGAAAGCGGGGGCTCCGGCGGCGCTCTTTTCCCACTGCGCCCCGCGCTACGGCCGTATCGCCGATGGCCGTTGGAGTCCCCAAAACGACCTCTTTGCCGCGGAAGCCTGCTCCGCATACAAATCCCTGCTGACCTTTTTATCGACATAGTCTTGCGGCACTTGACCGGCGCGCGGGTTTCTCCCGGTTTTCACCCGGCATAAGGAGCTGTTGGGATAGGGAACTCGCATTTCGGTACACGATCAGCCCACGCCGGAAAGCCGCCCGCCCGCCATCGCCCCTCCCGCTACAATGGAATCATGTTTCGGGATCTGGCCCCGCTGTTCGGGTACATGCGCCGCTACCGCTGGAGTTACCTGTGGGGCACGCTCTCCTGCGTTTGCACGAACGCGATCTGGGTGCAGTTTCCCGGCGTTCTGGGCAGGGCCATCAATCTGATCGAGAAAGGAACCACCCACAGGCAGATCGTGCTCTTCGCCGGCCTGCTGGTGGCCATCTCGCTCGCCAAGGGCGTCTTTCTTTACGCGCAGCGCTGGATCCTGATCGGCATCTCGCGCGATATCGAGTTCGACCTGCGCAACGACCTGTTCCGCAAGCTGGAGCAGCAGGACTCGGGCTTTTATCAGCGCTACCGCACCGGCGACATCATGGCGCGCATGACCAACGACCTGAATGCCGTGCGCATGTTGCTCGGCCCCGGCCTGATGTACAGCGCCAACACGGTTTTTCTCACCGTGTTCGCGCTGGTCTTCATGCTCCGCATCAGCCCCTATCTGACCCTGGTGGCGCTGGCGCCCATGCCGCTGGCCAGCATCCTGGTGCAGTACTTCGGGAGCCGCATTCATACCCGCTTCGAGCGCATCCAGGCCAGCTTCTCCGACATCTCCGCGCAGGCCCAGGAAAACTACTCCGGCGCCAGGCTGGTGCGCGCCTTTGCCCGCGAGGACTCCCAAATAAGCCTCTTCGAGCGGCTTAACCGCGAATACATCCGCCGCGCCCTGCGCCTGGTCCAACTGATGGGCATGTTGTGGCCCACGCTGGAGTTCGTTCTCGGCATCTCCATGATCATCACCCTGCTGGCCGGCGGACACCTGGTCATAGCCCATCGCATCGATGTCGGCCAGTTCGTGGCTTTCAGCACTTACATGATCATGCTCATCTGGCCCATTATCGCCGTGGGCTGGGTCATCAACATCTTCCAGCGCGGAACCGCCTCGGTAAAGCGCGTCGACGAGTTGCTCAAGGCCGAGCCGGCCATCGACGACCGCTGCGCGGATTTATCCATTGGACCGGAGACGGTGCTGCAGGGCGAGATCGAATTCCGCAACCTGAACTTCAGCTATGGCGACACTCCGGTTCTAGACGACATTTCGCTCCGCATCCCCGCTGGTTCCAGCCTGGCCATCGTCGGCCCCACCGGTTGCGGCAAGTCCACGCTGGTCCACCTGCTTCCGCGCCTTTACGAGGCTCCCGAGGGGTCGCTGCTCATCGACGGCCGGCCGGTGCGCGACTATCCTCTGGCGGTGCTGCGCCGGAACATGGGCATGGTGAGCCAGGAGACGTTCCTGTTCAGCGAGACGATCCGCGAAAACCTGGTCTTCGGCGCGCCCCACGCCAGCCCGGAGGAACTGCTCGAGGCCGCCGAGGCCGCCCACATACGCCGGGAGTTCGAGGAGTTTCCGCAGGGCTTTCAAACCATGGTCGGCGAGCGCGGGGTTACGCTTTCGGGCGGACAGAAGCAGCGTTCGGCAATTGCGCGCGCGCTGGTGCGCCGACCGGCCATTCTCATCCTCGACGATGCGCTGGCCAGCGTGGACACCTACACCGAAGAGCGCATCCTGGGCGGATTGCGCAACTATACCGCATCTTCCACCACCATCCTCATCTCGCACCGCGTCTCAACCGTGCGCAATGCCGACCAGATCGCCGTGCTCGATCACGGCAGGATTGTGGAGCTGGGAAGGCACGACGAGTTGCTCGCCCTGGATGGCTACTATGCCGGTCTCTACCAGAAACAGCAGCTCGAAGAAGAACTCACCGTCGCCGGATGAGCCGCAAAAAAAAATTCCATCGAATGGGTTTTCACTCCATTCGAGCGGAACTGCCGCTCATGCGTTCCATCTGGAGCCGGCCGAGGACTCCCTCCCGTAATTCGAATTCTCGAATTCCGGCTGCCTGCGCGCGGATGAATAGTCAGCCATCTGGGGCGGGGCCGGATTGACTTCAGGATCCTTGGCCACCTGGCGCCAGGCATCGCGCACATTCTTCACGCACTCAACCGCGTGCTCGAACTTGGTGATCGAGGCCGACTGGGAAGCCTGCAGGATCTGCGCGAAGATCGATGAGTAGAACTCGCTGAGCGCCTGCGCCGGCCGCCCGCCCACATCCATGCGCAGACGCGCCTGGAGGTGAATGATGATGTCCAGCACCCGCTTGACGGCTACGCGCCGGCCGTCAGCGTCGCCGCGCTCCACGGCCGCAATTGCCGCATAGAGAAAGCGGATCATTCCGTCGTAAAGCGCCACCACAAGATCGACGGCCGATGCCCCGTCCAGCGCATGTTCCCGATAACTGCCCATTTTCGCAATGCTCCTTATCCGTTCAGGTTCTGGTCATAGCCGGTGATCGCCGAGTAGAGCTCGTTGACGCCCTGCAACTCCGACGGCAACTGCTGCATGATCTCGTTGGCGCTGTTCAGTTCCGCCGTCAGGCTGGTCTGCTGCGCCGAGATCAGGCTCTGCTCCTTGGAGATGTCGGCATTCAGCGTGGATTCGATGTTGCTGTTGGAGGTTGAGGCCAGCGCCAGGATCGCCGTCGGCGAACTGGTGCCGGCGTTGGTGAGTATGTTTGAAAATGTCTGGCCCCAACTGTTGGCATTTTGAAAGAAGCCCATCACCCCGCTGTAGTCGGCGTTCAGCGTCGAATCGAGCGACGTGGCATCGAGCGTAATCGTCCCGTCGTTGTTGACGCCGATTCCAAGGTTGCCGATGCTCGAAACGTCGGATGAGTTGGTGTAGTTCAAAGTCGCAGTGCTGGTGTTGGTGGTATCCAGAATGCTCGAAGTCAGGGTGAGGGTTCCGGCGCTCCCCGCGGTTCCGGAGAGCAGCGACAGGATCGGCAGGCCGCTGGAACTGGTTCCAATCGAAGCCGTGACCCCAACGTTGGCCAGGTTGATTGCGTTCTTCAGATCGGTGAGAGTTCCGCCGGAGGAGGGCAGGTTGACAGTCTGCGCCTTGCCGCTGCCCACCTGAATGGAAACGGAGCCGGTGAGGACATCGTTGGCATTGGCGACCGCGGTGAGCGCGCCGGAGGCGGTTTGAGTGCTTGAGCCGGCCGCGCTCTGGAAGCTGAGTGGCGCGTCGCTGGTGGCTGCGATGCTCGAATCCACGGTCAATGCGCCGCCGGAGCCCGCGGTTTGCGAAAGCAACGCCAGGCTCGACTCGCCGTTGAGAGTCACGACGTTGGCCGTGACCCCAGTGCCGGTGGCAAGGATATTTGGAGTAACGGTCAGGGTTCCGGCAGTCCCCGGCGTTCCGGATGTCAATGTCAGCGTGGTCACGCCGTCCGTGGTCGCGATGCCGGCCGAGACCGGGTTGCCGGTTACGCCATTGATGGCGGCGGCCAGGCCGGCAAGCGTGGTATCGCTGCCGGTTGAGCCGGTGTAGAAGGTATTGGCGGCAGGGCCGGCCGTGGGAGCGTCGCCAAAGACGATGGTTTCGGCGGGTCCACCCGCCACCTGGATGGAGACCGAGCCGGACAACACGGCGGCGCTGTTGGCAACCATGACGCCGCTCGAAGTCACCGTGTCGCTGCCGTCGACGCCGGAGTAAGTGAGCTGGGAGCCGGCCGCGGCGGCGTTGATTGCGTCAGCCAGGCTGGAAAGCGTGTTGTAGCCGCTGCCCGAGCCGGTGTAATAGGTATTGGTTGCCGGATCGTTGACACCGCTGCCGATGTTGAAAGTCTGCGTCTGGCCGTTGCCCACGGCGATACTGATGGAGCCGGCCAGGGTGGTATTGGTGTTGGTGGCAATGGAGTCAAGATTGCCGCTCGGGTTCTGGGTGTTCAGGCCCCCCAATAGCTGCTGCTGCAGCAGGGAAAGCGTGGGCGAGCCGAACAGCGGCTCCGCATTGCCCGAGCTGTCAAGCCCCTCCTGCGCGTTGACGGCGCTGATCAGCGAATTGTAGTCGCTGATCATGGTGCTGAACGCGCTCTCAACCCCGGAGTTGTCGTTGGCGATGACCACCTGCACCTGCTCCAGCGAGTTGTCAGACTCCTTGGCGCTGGGAGCCAGCAACTGGAAGGTTACGCCGGGGATGAGATTGGCCACCGTATTCGACGAACTGGTCAGGCTGACCCCATCTACAGACAACTGCGCATCCGCGCCAACCACAGGATTGGAATAACCCAGCTTTGAAGTAATGGTGTCAAGGAGGGTTGAGTTCACGGTCAGCGTTCCGGCCGTGCCCGCGGTTCCCGAGACCAGTTGCAGGCTCGACGATCCGTCACTGTTGGTGACCACCGAAGCGCCCACCCCGATGCCGGCGTGGGTGATAAAGTTGGCGATACTGGCGAGCGTATTGACGCCGCTGCCGGTGTAGATGGTGTGGGCCGGGGGCGAGCTGGGCGCGGCGCCGATGACAATATTCTCCGCCGTGCCGTTGCCCAACTGGATCGACAGGGAGCCGGAGAGCACATCGCCGCTATTGACGATCGAATCCAGAGTTCCGGTGGAGTAGGTGCTGCTTCCAGAAGCGGTGTAATTCAGGTAGGCGCTGATGGAATTCGCGTCGATAGAGATGTTTCCCTTGGCGCCGGAAGTTCCTGAGACCAGGCTCAGCCGCGATCCCGAGGAATCCGTCAGGACGCTTGCGGTGACGCCCACCCCGGACGAGTTGACGGCCGAGGCCAGCCCGGAGAGGGTGTTGTCGGAGGAGTTCAGCGTGATGGTCTTTGCCGCGCCGCCGGCGCCCACGTGCAGCGTAATGGAGCCGGTCAAGGGAGCGGAGGCGCTTGAGACCGGGGCCAGATAGCCGCTCGAGGTCTGGGCCAGGCTGGTCACTTCGACCGAGTGCGTGCCCGCCACCGCCGCCGAGGTGGCCGCGGTCAGCGTCAACACATTCTGGTCGGAGCTGGACCCCTCCTTCTGCGCCATGATGCCTTCAAGATCGGTCAGCGAGCTCATGTCGTTGGAGAGGTTCGAGAACAGCGTACCCAGGCTGGAGATGGTCGTGTCCTGGCTCTCCAGCTTCGTCAACTGGCTCTTCCAGGGCGTCTCCACATTCTGCAGATTGCCGACAATCGTGGCCACCGTCGAGCTCACGTCGAATCCAGCCCCGCTGGTAGGCGACCCGAAATTCAAGCCGACAGCACCCATTGCAACCTCAAGTGAAAACCAAAGCAGCCTTAGAACCAACCGGAACAGGACCGGGTTGGAAAAAACTCATTAATCTGAAAACCCCTAACGTCAACCCTGACAACGGATCAGGTGAACGGAAGCGGCGTTCCAATTTCTCAAAACGGCTCGCTCGCGCAGTCACTTCATCGGCTTTGAAAGGGCGCGGCATTAACCGCGCCGTGAGAGAGCCCAACGCGGGTTCGGCTTTAGCGGCCGAGGAAAAACTCGAGGTATCGAGTGAAATCTGCGAAAAGCGTGCCTCCGGGGCTAAAGCCCTCATTGGTTTTGCAGGCTTTATGCGGGGGTTGAAACCCCATAAGCGCTAAGATAACTAATCAGTAACGCTACTCATTGTGCGGTTATCACCTTGGTTACCCCACCGGTTGCGTGTCAAGCTAGACAAAAAGTCGCCACGAAGCCTTAACTTAGCGCCTATGGGTTGAAACCCCCGCCTCCCTCCGTATTGAGTTTTTCCGCAGCCTGTTTAGCCGCCGAGGGGATGCAAAATGTTGCAGAATACATCCCCTCCAGGGCTAATGGTTCCTGCATAAATAAGGTCCTTGCGCTGTCCCTACGGGACTCCGTAACGAACTTGTGGAATCCCTTTTCCCCACGCTGAAGCGCGGGGCTAACCAACTCTGCGCCTCCGGCGCGTTTGTCCGGACATTCCTTATGCAGTCCTCAATAAAGCCCAATTTCCCCTTTTGCTCGTCGGATGGCGCGGCTAAGCCGCGCCCTTTCAAGGCACGAGCGGCTCAACGCTTTCAAAGCACAAGCAATTGCTTTGCGCAACGCAAAGAAGAGCGTCCCGAGGGACGCCCTTCCTTGGCTGGCGGCATTGCGCCGGTTCACTCCACCCCAGCGACGAAGACCTGTCGCCGGGGACCTTTGTTACTGCAGCAGCTTGGTCACTTCCTGCTGCATGCTGTTGGCCTGGGCCAGTGCGGAGATGCCGGTCTGGCTCAGAATTTCGTACTTGGACATGTTAGAGGTTGCCGACGCATAATCGGTGGCCTGGACCGCGTTCTGCGCCGAGGTTACGTTCTCCTGCTGGGTGCTGAGCACGGAGCTGACCGCGTTCAGCGTGTTGATCTGGGCTCCAACGTACCCATCCTGAGCCGCCACATCGGTGATCGCGGCGTTGAGCGCGGTCAAGGAAGCCTCGGCATTGGTCTGGTTGGAGAGATTGGTTGCGCTCAGGGACTGGCCTGCGCCGTCCGTGTAGCTGATGGTTGCCACTCCGCTGGAGGCCTTGCTGTCGGAAGCAAAGGTCGCCGCCTGACCCACCGATGCCGTTTGTTTTGCGGTCGAGTCGTAGACGGTGTTCGAGCCGCTGGAGATCCCGGTGTTGTAGGCGCTGTTCGTGGTATAGGTGAGCGCCGCGCCGCCGGTGGTGTCAACAAGGCTGGTTAGCGTCGAGTTGACATCGACCTGGGCGAGCGTGGTCGAAGGTCCCTGCGTGCCGGAGTTCAATTGGATGTTGCCAAAGGTGCTGCCCCCGCCCGCCGGGTTCCACTGGGCGTTGACACCGAGAGTGGACTGGTTCGCGTTGATGTAACCGATCAGCCCCTGGACCGTCGACGCATAGACGCCGCTGGCGGTCACATTGGCCATGGTTACAGTCTGGGTTGCTCCCTGTGTTCCCACTTTGAAAACCAGGGCGCCGCTGAGCGTGTCGCTTTCGTTGGCAATCTCGTTGACGGCCGAGGTGGTCGCATTCGAGTAAGTGCCAAGGTTCACATCGGTAAGGCTGTTGGAGCTGGTGGCGATGGAACCGGTGGCCGCGGTGCTCTGCGTTACGGTCAGGCCGTTGGTGCTGGCCACCGCGGTCAGACCAAGCGTAGCCGACTGTGCGCCGATCAACTGGGCCAGCCCGGCCAGGGTGTTGCCATAGTTCTCCACCGCGCCGGGAAGGCCCGTGCCCGTCGCCGTGTTGGTGTTGTTGGTGTAATAGGTGCCGGTGCTTCCGCTGTACGCATCCGCTCCGGTTCCCACGTTGAAGGTATCGGTGACGCCGCCATTGGCGATGGTGATGCTGCCGGCCATGGTGTCGCTGGTGGCCAGCGCGGTGCCGTTGGCGGTGATGCTGTCGGCTGCCTTGACGGCTGCAACGCCTGTGGCCGCCGCGCTTCCGGCATGGGTTAAGGTTGAGCCGTCGCCGTTCACCGTGATTGCGGTGGTGACAGCAAGCGGAGTTTCGGTGCCGCCGGCCGGGCTAACAGTGGTGAGCGCGAACGGGGTAGCGGTTCCGATTGCTCCCTGCAGATAGATGCCGCCCGTTCCGCCCATGCCCGCGTTATCCAAGGCGGTGACGCCCTGGGCGTACAAAGCGTTGGTCACGCCGCCGATTGCGGAAGCGTTGATGGCATTGATCAGGCTAGTGACGCTGGTGCCGCCGGTATAGATGGCGCCGCCCACATGCAGGCTGCTCGCCGGTCCCGGATCGCTGCCCATGATGAAGACCTGGTTGACGCCGCCGTAGCCGATGTTGACCGCGCCGCCGAGTACCGAGGCGCTTCCGCCGGTGTCGGTGAGGTTGCCGGTAGTAAGCTGCAGAATCGCCGTGCTGGCGGTTCCGAACGAGTTGCCGGCGACGCCGGCTTGATGACCTGTGCCGGTTGCGTCTTTGCCGACGGCGTTGCCGCCATCGGTGATGCCAGCTCCGCCAACCGTGATGGTGTTGACGCCGTTGGTAACGTCGGTCAATTGCAGACCGCCATGTCCGGCAGTTCCATCCGCATTGGTAATAAAGGATGCGCTGACGCCGAGATTGCTGCCGTTGATGTCCTGCATCAGCGTGGTCCAGGTGTCCGATGTGCCGTTCATGGTGAAGGTCTGCGCAGTGCCGCTCTGGGCATCGTCAAGAGTGAACGATCCGGACAGCACGTCGCCTATTGCCGCGGCATGTCCCGAGGTATCGAGCACCGTGATGGTTGGTGAACCGCCGGCTGTGGTGCCGCCGATGGTGGGAGTGTAAAGGGCCAGCTTGGTGCCGCCCACGCCGGTGTTAGCCGCGGTCAGGTTGTTCTGGGTTACCGCAACCGTCTCGCCGCCAAGGGTGGTGTTGGTGGCAACGATGTTGTTGGCTTCAGCGGTACCGGATGTATAGGTTCCGGTGGTGATGGTGAGGCCGCTGGCGCCTACCGTGGCATACACGCCGAGCGTGCTGGATTGCGCGTTGATGGTATCGGCCAGAGTCGCCAGCGTGTTGCCGCCGGCGCCCATGCCCGCGTTTTGAGTGTAATGCGTGCCGGTGGCGCCCCCGACGTTGTTTCCGTTGCCGATCACGAATGTCTGGGTCTGCATATCGCTGGGGATGCTGTTGGTGATGGTGATGCTGGTGCCCGCGGTCAACTGCTCGGTTGCGGAGTCAGTGCCGCCGGTGCCCACAACGATGGTCGAAACCGCCGCGGGAGTCAGTGTAACGCCGTTAACCTGCGCGCCCTGCGTCTGCACGTTTTGCAGGCTGCCCGTGCTGCCTGCGCTGAAGGTGGGAGTCTGCACGGTTCCGGCTGTGGTGGAGACGCTCAATGCGCCGCCGGCGCCCGTGGTGCTGGAATCGGCCAGCGAGAGGCTCTGCGTGCCGTCGCCATTGGTGACCACGTTGGCGTTCACGCCGATGCCCGCCCCGCTGATGACGCCGGCTGAGAGTAGCAAGCGTATTGTTGGACGATCCGATCGTGAAGAGCTGGGACTGCGAGCCCTGATTGACGGTGACGGTAGCTCCCAAAGCCAGCGTTGCGCCGGCGGCGAGACCGGTCAGGTCGAGGGTGCCGCTGGTGCTGGATGCGTTGGGATCGAGACCCGCCGAGACCAGGCCGCCGGAGATTTCAATACCGGTTTGCGTTCCGCCGCCCTGCACGCCGGCCTCGGCCTGGGTGGTGAACGTGGCGTTCAGGCCGAGCCCCGCGTTATTGATGGCGCTGATCAAGCCGCTGGCGGTGTTGGAGTAGTTGGTGCCGCTGCCCACGGTGATGGTGTCGGATGCGGTTGTCGAGGCGCCGTTTGCGCCCTTGACCAGATAATTGACGGCCAGACTGGTCTTGCCGTGCAGCCGCAATCCAGCGTATCGGTAACTTCGGCGTTGGCGGTGCTGCTGGACAGATTGAGGAAGACGTTGTTCGCTCCATTGCTGTACGCCATCACGCCGCCTGTATCGCCCACGTTGGACGAAGACAGAGACTGGATGTTGAGAGCAGTCGATCGAAGAGCCTGCCGTGGAAGAATCGCCCGTATAGATGTTCACGGGGCTGGCCGCGCCAAAGACCGTCTGATTGTTGTAGGTGGTCGTGGTGCCGATGTTATTGATCTCGGAAAGGATCGACTGGTACTCCTGAGTTGGCGGCCGTATCCTGCGAGCTGTTGAGGGTGCCGTTGGAGGCTTCGGTAGCCAGCGTCACGGCGCGGTTGAGGAGGTTCGTTACTTGCGAGAGGGCGCCATCGGCCACCTTGAGCAGGCCCACGCCTTCACTGGCGTTGGTTTGCGACTGGGCCAGGGCCATGGAGTTGGCCTGCAGACCGTCGACCAGCGAAAGGCCGGCCGCGTCGTCCGCGCCGGAGTTGATCTTCGAACCTGAAGACAACTGCTGCAGCACGGTGTTGAGGCTGTTGTTGGTGTTGTTCAGGTTGTTTTCTGCGTAGATAGCCGAGAGGTTGTTTAAGACACCCAGGGACATGGGGTTCTCCTTGTCGGATGCGTGGATTTACGGCCCTTTCCCGGAAGCGTCCCCATTTTTGTTCTACCCTGGGTGGCTGTCTCCGGTTCGGGAACCGTCGCATCTGGCCCCTATTTCGGCGTGGGCCATTAGGGACTTTACGCTCCCTCGCTTTGTGTCCGGTCCGGGGACACTTCTACGACTTTTGTTCTAATTTTTTAACTCTTCCGCGCCTGCTGTCCTGCCGATAACACCTGCAAAGGAGTTTCAAGGCCATGATCGAAGTTACGCGGCTCAATGGAACCCCCATGGTGCTGAACAGCGATTTGATCAAGACCGCCGAGGCCTCTCCCGACACCATGCTGACGCTCATCAATGGAGAAAAGCTGATTGTGCGCGAGGATACCGCCGAGGTGGTGGAACGGGTGCTCGCCTATCGGGCCCGGCTGCTGGCAAACGTGGCCCGGCGGCTGCCCGCCTTCGGAGATATCCAGCAGGTTGTCGCATTGGCCAGCCTCGACCTCACCAGTCAGCCGGGGCCGCCGCCAGCGCCTCCCAGACGCGGTTCCGACTCCGATCCCGACCAGAATTTTGAAGCCTAGCGCCGACGCATTTTCTTCCTATTTCTCGAGGAGTTGTAAATGGATAAAGCGAGCATCGGCGGAGTCATTCTGGCCCTGGTCGGCATTGTTGCCGGGTTGCTCATCGAAGGCGGCAACCTGGGCCAGGTGGTGCAGCCCACCGCCGCCCTCATCGTCTTTGGCGGCACCATGGGCGCGGTGCTGCTGCAGTTTCCGCTCACCACGGTGGTGGCCGCATTCAGCGGCATGGCCCACATTTTTGCCGCGCCGCGCAAGCACGACAGCCAAGTGATCCGCCAGTTGGTCAGCTTCGCCAACAAGGCCCGCCGCAACGGCGTCGTCTCATTGGACGCCGACCTGCAGGGAATTGAAGATCCGTTCCTCAAGCAGACTCTGATGCTGGCCGTCGACGGCACCGAGCCGGCTGAACTGCGCAAGATCATGCGCGTCAGCCTGGACTCGACCACTGAAGATGAGGAACGGCTGCCCGCGGTCTTTGAATCCGCCGGCGGTTTCTCGCCCACCATCGGAATTCTGGGCGCCATCCTGGGCCTCATCCAGGTGATGCAGCATCTCGACAATATTCAGGAGGTGGGACGCGGCATCGCCGTCGCCTTCGTCGCCACCATCTACGGCGTGGGCATCGCCAATCTCTTCTTTCTGCCCTTCGCCGGCAAGATGCGCATCCGCATCCGCGACGGACATCGACGCCGCGAGATGATGCTGGAGGGCGTCATCTCCATCCTCGAAGGCATCAACCCGCGCATGCTGGAGATCAAGCTGGCCGGCTTCGTTGACGATTCCAGCCGCGAAAAGAGGGAGAGCGCCGCATGAATCCGCGCGTGCCCCGGGCCCGGGTCAGCCACGATCGCTGGCTGGTCTCCTACGCCGACTTCATCACCCTGCTGTTCGGCTTCTTTGTCGTCCTTTACGCCTTTGCCAAGGCCGACCAGAAGAAACAGGTGCAGGTGTCGCAGTCCATCGACTCCGCATTTCGCGCTCTCGGCATTTTTCCCGACGCCAGTCGCAAACAGGACGGCGACAACACCTCCTCCGGCGCCACTGAAAAGCCGGCCATCCCCATGAACATCGTCATGGGAGAGGATGTGCTCGCCCCGGCCAGGGTCAAAGACGATCTCGAGCACATACGCCGCGAGCTCGAGCAGACCCTCTCCAACCAGGTCGCCACGCACACCGTCTCTATCCAGATGGGCCGCGACGGGCTGGTCATCAGCCTGCGCGAGGCCGGCTTCTTTGCCTCCGGTTCCGCCACGCCCAAGCCGGAGACAATCGACACGCTGCGCCAGATTGCCGTTTCGCTCAGCCCCACTCCCTACGACCTGCGCATCGAAGGCCACACCGACAACATTCCCATCCACAACGCCGACTTCGATTCCAACTGGGAACTCTCCACGGCCCGCGCCACCGGCATCGCCCGGATACTGCTCGACCTGAAAGCCATGCCTCCCGACCGGCTTTCGGCTGCCGGATACGCTGAATTCCATCCCGTGGCGGGCAACGATACCGCCGATGGCCGCGCGCAGAACCGCCGCGTCGACCTGATCGTCCTGCCGCGCAGCAAAATCGATTTCTCGCAGCCGAATTCCTCCCCGTCCAACGGCGCCTGGCGCAGGATCACCGACGACAAATAACCGCCGCGGCGTCTGAACGGCTGCTTTCGTTCCAGTACATCTGCGTTCGCCCGATCCGGCGGCGCCGCCCAACCGCGCGTTGCATCGAAACAGCAACGCCGATCATCTAGAATTGAGGGAGGGATTGAAAGTGCAGGCGACTTCCCCGGCAACACGACAGCTTGTAATTCAAACAGAGAGAACACGATGGCACTGATCAAGACATCCAATCCGGCACTGGGCTCGAACACCTTCAGCAGTTTTTCCGATGCGCAGTATGGGGGCGCAATCGACGCCGCCGACCGGATGACGCTCTCCGGCACAGTGAACAAGACCGGCATTCTGCTGATCTGCGCCATCGCGACCGCGGCCTGGACCTGGCATCTTTTTCTTCCCACGCACGACATGACGGCGGTGACGCCACTGATGATGCTGGGGCTGATCGGCGGATTCATTTGCGCCATCGTCACCGTCTTCAAGAAGCAGTGGTCGCCGGTGACGGCCCCGATTTACGCGCTGCTTGAAGGACTGGTGCTGGGCGGATTGTCGGCTGTGCTCGAGCTGCGCTATCCGGGGATCGCCATTCAGGCGGTGAGCCTGACCTTCGGCACACTGTTCGTGCTGTTGATCGCCTATCGCTCGGGATGGATCAAAGTTACGCAGAAGTTCCGCCTCGGCGTGGTCGCGGCTACCGGCGGCATCTTCTTCTTCTACCTGCTGGAAATGGTGCTGAGTTTCTTCGGCATTCAGTTCACCAGCATCAACGGCTCCGGAGTGATCGGGATCGGGTTCAGCCTGATCGTGGTGGGGATCGCGGCCCTCAACCTGGTGCTTGATTTCGACTTCATCGAGCAGGGCGTGCAACTCGGCGCTCCCAGGTACATGGAGTGGTATGGCGCCTTCGGAATCATGGTCACGCTGGTCTGGCTGTATCTTGAGATTCTGCGCCTGCTCGCAAAGATGCGGAGCAGAAGCTAAGCGCGACCTTCGAAGTGCGCTTCAATCTCCTCCAGCGTCTTGCCCTTGGTCTCGGGCAGGAAGAATGCCGTCACCAGGAAGTACACCACCGTGAAGCCGGCGAACAGGAAGAACATCGACGAGTAGCCGTGCTTGCTGACAAAGGGCAGAAAGATGGCGGCCAGGGTGGTGGAAACCAGCTGATTGATGACCAGGGCAATGCTCATCCCATTGGAGCGAATGCGGGTGGGCATCAGCTCACTCAGCGCCAGCCACACGCACACGCCGGGACCCAGCGCATAAAAGGCCATGAACATGTAGAGTCCCAGCGCCACCAGCCAGCCGTGGCTGGAGTCGGGCACGCGGCCGATCAGGGCCTTCTGGATGTTGAGCGGCGCGGTCTGCGCGGCCTTGAAATCGGCGAAGGGGTTCTTGAGCAGAGCCTCGACCGAGTTCGAGGGAACGCAAGATTCGCGCGTAATCTCAATGGGCGCGGCCGCGGGGTCGTCGGAACGCACAAAAGTGGTGGCCGCGGTGAAATCGCCGTAGGAGTAAATAATGGCCAGCGAGGCGCGATCGCTTTGGATATCGCTGCCCGTGTAGCCCGCGGCGGCGAGCATTCTGTCCGCTTCGGCGCGGTCGAAGCGCAGAGTGAGCTCCTGGCTCGGCCCCACCATTTGCTGAACCAGCGCGCGCGAGTCCACGCTCACTTTTTCAGTGCGCAGAAACAGGATGCCCACGCCGACCAACGAGACAATGATGCCGCTGGTGCCCAGGATGAACAGGAACCTGCGTCCCTTGCGATCCACCAGCACCATCCCCACCGTGGTCATGAGAAAATTCATGGCCGTGAAAATGACGTAGCCCCAGTGCGCATGAAGATCGGAGAGCCCGCTCTGCAACAGGATGCTGGTGTTGTAGCCGATGAGCGAATTGACGCCCGTGGCCGTGTTGCAGAACAGGATCACGCAGGCCAGCAGAAAGGGAATCACATACTTCCGCTGCAAAAGAGATTCCCTGATCTTCTGGCCCTTTTCGCCGGGCGCAAGCCTGACGCTGGCCGTGCGCGCAATCGCTTCCATCTCCTCGATTTCAAGAGCGGCCTGTTGCGGGGCTCCGGGAGCGAAGCAGGGCCGCATGGGCGCGTTGCGTTGCGCCGCGCCGGAAGAGCCAGCGCGGCGACTCGGTGACGAACAGGCTGCCCAGCATGAACAGCACGCCGGGAGGAAGCGAAACCCAGAAGATGCGCCGCCATGCCTGGTCCTTGAAGGCGAACAGCGCTGCCGCGTCGGCGGCCCTGGCCACCGCCTCGACGCGATAGCTGAAATACATCCCCACCAGGGCCGCGGCCACGATGCCCAGCGTCAGCATCCACTGGAAGACGGCTGTTCCCTTGCCGCGGTTCGATGCCGCCAGGCACTCGGCCAGGTAGAGCGGAACCACCACGCCGATGAGGCCGCCGCTGATGCCCTGCAGCAGCCGGCCGAAAAACAGCGGCCCATATCCGTGCGAGAGCGCGATGACCGGAATACTGAGAACAAACGTCAGGCCGCTCAGCACCATCAGCGGCTTGCGTCCCATCCAGTCGGCCAGCAGGCCCGCAAACAATGTGGAGAAGACGCTGCCCAGCAGCACCGCCGCCACGATGACCGAAAGCTCGGCGGCCGTCAGCCTCGAAGTCGCTTCCAGGTAGGGCAGCGCTCCGCCGATGATGCCTACGTCGATGCCGTAGAGCAGGCCGCCCAGCCCCGCAACCAGAAGAAGAAAGGCGTTATACCTGCTGATTGCGGCGGAATCGGCCAAACTCGTTGCACCGTTTGCGGTCATCGTCGTGAGTCCCTTTCGGTCATACTGTCTGAAGCCGGATCTACGGATGGGCCGGCCCCGGACAGTCAATTCCATTTTCAGACAAGGTAACAGGGTGCCGGCCTGGTCTACAATGATCGTATTGAAATCAAATGCTCATTTCCTTGAGCTGAAGGTGGTCGGGATGTCGATTCGCAGCCGTTTTCCTGCGACTTCTTTCCTGCGCGACGCACGGTACGGAATCCTCACCTTGCTGTTTGCATTGTCAACCCTTGCCGCGGCCCAGGTCCGCCTGCTGCCCGCGCCCCGCGAGGCTCATTTTGGCGCCGGCACACCCCTGCCGGCAAGGATCGAGGTCAGCGTGCCCGGCCATGACGCGGAGGACGAGTTTGCGGCCAGGGACCTGCAAGATGCAGTCAAGCAGGGCGCGGCGAGCGGGCCTGCGAGCGCCGCTTATCAGGGTGGTTCTGCTGCGCACCGGCACGGCCGCGGCCAAGGCATTCCTGGCCCGCAGCGGCCTGGTTTTCGATCCGGCCATGGATGCCGAAGGCTATGTAATGGCTATCGAGCCCCACCAGGCTACCATTGTGGCCGCCGCGGGAGCCGGCATCTTTTATGGTGTACAAACCTTCAAACAGTTGCTTCCGCTGAAGGGGGCGGCGCGCGAACTGCCCACGGGCACGGTTCGCGACTGGCCGGCCATGCGCTATCGCGGCATCCAGGACGACCTGTCCCGCGGTCCGGTTCCTACTCTCGAGTTCCAGAAGCACCAGGTTCGCGTCTTCGCCGCCTTCAAGGCCAACATCTACTCGCCCTACTTCGAACATACCCTGCTCTATCCCAACCAGCCGATGGCCGCGCCCCCAGGCGGCGCGCTCACTCCAGCCGAAGCAAAGGAACTGGTGGCCTATGCCCGTCAGTATCACGTCACCATCCTGCCCGAGCAGGAGGCCTTCGGCCATCTTCACCATGTGCTCAAGTACGACCTCTACCAGGACGCCGCCGAGACGCCCCATGGCCATGTACTGGCTCCCGGACAGGCCGCCACGCTGCCCCTCATCAAGGACTGGTTTACCCAGATCGCCCAGGAGTTTCCTTCGCCCTTCATCCATATCGGCGCCGACGAGACCTGGGACCTGGGCGCGGGGCGCACCCACGAACAGGTGCAGACGCAGGGGTATGGGCCGGTTTACGTCGCTTTTCTCAAGCAGATTCACGATGAGCTTGCGCCCCTGCACCGCCGCCTGCTGTTCTGGGGCGATATCGGCGGCGCCGATCCGGCCGCGGTGGCCGGCCTGCCCAAGGACATGATCGCCGTGCCCTGGAACTATTGGAGCACCACCGGCTTCGACAAGATGATCGAGCCCTTTGCCAAGGCGGGCATCGAGACCTGGGTGGCTCCCGGCGACGCCAACTGGAACGAGGTCTACCCGGTGGCGAAAACCGCGCTCTGGAACATCCAGGGCTTTATTCGCGACGGCCAGCGGCTGGGATCGACGGGCGCAATCAACACCGTCTGGAACGACGATGGCGAAGGCCTCTTCAACATGGACTGGTACGGAGTGCTGTTTGGCGCGGTGGCGGCCTGGCAGCCGGGCGAGAGCCCCATCCCCGACTACCAGAGTGCGTATGGACAGGTCTTCCACGGCGATTCGACCGGCAAGGTGGACGAGGCGGAAAAGGAACTGATGGCCGCGCAGGAGGCCCTTGGCAAAGCCGACTCCGGCTTCAGCAGCGACGGCCTGTTCTGGCTCGATCCGTGGAGCGCGCAGGGGCAGGAGGTTTCGGCAAAGCTGATGCCGGTGGTAGAGGATCTGCGTCTGCACGCGGAACGCGCCGTGGTGCTGCTGGCCCAGGTACGCCAGGCAAACCCCGGGCTGAAGGAGCCCGATGCCCTGGCCGCCATGGACCTGGGGGCGCGCCGGCTCGATCTGATCGGCATGAAGTTTGAACTGGCCCAGGAGATCGCCGCTTCCTATGCCCAGGCCCTCGCCAACCAGCACGACAAGGCGCACCGGGCGGCAACCGCGAACATCCTCAGTGAGATTGGCGGCAACAACGGCCGTTGCCAGGATCTGCGCGATGCATTCTCTGCCTTGAAAGCGGAGTATGCGCAGGCCTGGCTCAGTGAGAACCGGCCCTACTGGCTCAATAACGTCACCGTCCGCTACGACCTTGAGATCGAAAAGTGGCAGCGGCGCGGAGAGATGTTTGAGCAGGGCACGCGCGACTGGCAACACGGCAGGGATCTGCCTACGGCCTCGGCCCTCGGTCTTCCGGCTACCCCCGGTATTTCGGCTACAGATCAGCAAGGCAACAGCGGGCACTGATGCCGTGGGCGCCGGCCAATCGGACCGGGTCGCGCATGACCAAGCCGCATGAGCGGGGCGCATGAGCAAGATTGGTACCCTGCCTTCATAATTTTCGCCGCATCCCATCGCCGGCGATGCACACTAGACTCATGCTCAAGTTCGAAGCCCGGCGGAAGCTTCCCACATTGCTGCTGATCGACGACGACCTGGTCAGCCGCGAAGTGACCGCGACGGTGCTTACCATGAACGGCTATGCCATTCACACCGCGGTGGACGGAACCGCGGCGCTCGAAATGCTCGACGGCCGGGCATGCGTGCCGGATGCGATTCTGATGGACGCGCAGACTGCCCGGGCTGAGCGGAACCCGGCTGATCAAGGAGCTGCGTGCCCGCACCGTGGCTCCTGTGTACGCCATCAGCGGCAGCAATCCGCCGGACGAAGTCATCGCGGCCGCCGACGGCTTCCTGCAAAAACCCTTTGACGCCGAGGCGCTGGGAAGGCTGCTCGAGGGCCGCGAGATGCCCGGCGCTCCTTCCACGCCGTCTCGCCTCGATCCCAACGAACCGGTGATCAGCGCCGATACCCTGGCCCAGTTTCGAGGCATGATGCCCGAGGCCGCGGTGCGCGAGATCTATGCCGCCGTGGCCGCCGATCTGATCAAGCGCATGCAGGCGCTTGAAGCTGCCATTGGCAAAGGCGACGACGCCGAGGTTCGCCGCATCGGCCACGCCATCAAGGGCGGCTGCGGGATGGCCGGCGCCATGCAGGCCGCCCACGTGGGAGCCCTGTTTGAGGAGATCTCGGCTGAACCCGAGAGTAACCACCTGGATAACAGCATGGCTTTGCTCAGCGATTTGCGGGCCGCGGCCCGAAACCTTGAGCGTATGCTGGAGGCAGGATTATCGGCCTGATTTTGGACCGCTTTTAGGAGGCGTGCCACTCAAATGGAACGACCTATCAGAATCGTGCTGGCAGACGATCACCCCGTAGTTCGCATCGGCGTGCGCAACATGCTGGTCGAAAAGGATGGCTTTGAGGTGGTCGGCGATGCCGCTGACGGCGACGAGGCCATCACCCAGACCCTCGAGTTGCAACCCGATATTCTACTGCTCGACGTGCAGATGCCGCGCCTGCCCGGCCTTGAAGCCATGCGCGCCATCATGAACGGCACGGCTACCGTCAAGATCCTGCTGCTCACTTCCACCATCACCACCCAGCAGATCATCGAGGCGTTGCACATCGGGGCGCGCGGCATCGTGCTCAAGGACGCCCTGGCCAGCCACCTGCAAACCGCCATCCGCACTGTCTTCGCCGGCGACTACTGGATCGGCGGCAAGCGCGTGGTCAACCTGGTCTCAGCCCTTCACGACCTGATGCAGCAGGCCGCCGTGCCCCAGCACAAGACCTACGGCCTTACCCCGCGCGAGCTTGAAGTGGTGGGCTGCATCGTGGAAGGATGCAGCAACCGCGACATTGCCAAGCAGTTCAACCTGAGTGAAGAAACCGTCAAGCGCCATCTCTCCAACATCTTTGACAAGACCGGCGTCTCCACGCGCCTCGAACTCGCGTTATTTGCCATTGCTCACACACTGGTTACGCCGCAGTAGACGGCCAACCGCATGGTCGGCATTTAACTTCAGAGGCACGGAAATACAGGGCGGATTTTCCTTACCGGCGAAGTAAGGAAGATCCGCCCTGTCGTTGTCTGGATGCAAAGCCTTGCCGTTCATGCGCTTGCCCTGCCGGGGAAACCCCGCCGTAGCATGAATTCATATTTCGTGCTATCCTGTTTTTTCCCCTGGAGAGTCGATTGCGGTTGCAGGAGTGCGCATGGGCGTTCTCAGTAGGATTGGCATTGCGCTCGATTCGGACCTTCTCAAGCGGTTCGACCGCTCCATCGGCCGGAGTGGATACACCAACCGGTCAGAGGCTTTTCGGGATCTGATCCGTGACCGGCTGGTCACCGAGCAGACTGCCGCGCCCGACGCGACCGTGGTGGGCACGGTCACCCTCATCTACGATCATCATGCCCACGGGGTCACGGAAAAGCTCACCGAGGTGCAGCACGAGAACCACGATCTGGTGGTTTCCACCAGCCATGCCCACCTGGACCACGACTCCTGTCTCGAGGTGCTCATCGTGCACGGCAAGTCGGCGCGCGTCGCTCAGTTTGCCGACCGCCTCATCGGGCTCAAGGGAGTCCAGCACGGACGGCTGGTAATGACCGTTCCGGCGCACGCGATCGAGCACCAGCACCAACACAAGCACAACCATAAGCACTGATAGATTCGGAATCCGCGGATATGGGTAGAATCATGACTGCTAGTAGCACGAAAATAAAAATCGTAGCACTAATGTTCGTCACCTCTGCATGGACCTTTGCGGCGGCGGCACAAACCGCCGTTGTCCGCGTCGCCGGCGCGGTGCTCGATCCGCAGGGTCACCCGGTCGCCACGAGTGATAAGGCTTATCCGCCTCAGCTATCAGGAACTGTCGTTGACACGTCTGGCGCGGTGATTGCCGGGGCTACCGTGCAGGTTCGAAGCGCGAACGGTTCCGTAGAGAGAACGACACAGGCGGAGACGAACGGCTCCTTCATTATTTCTGGACTTGCGGCAGGCAATTATCGACTTGTGGTATCGAATCCCGGTTTTGAAACCAAGGAAATCCTTGTCACCATTGGGACCGCCGGGGCGCCGGCCCCGCTGCGCATCTCTCTGGTAGTGGGCGCCGTGAGCACCACCATCAATGTGCAGGGCCGGGAGGATGAACTCATCGGAATTGCCGAATCCGGCACCCAGGGGACGGTGGGCGCAACGGAAATCCAAGATCGTCCGATTCTTCGTTCGGGAGAAGTTTTGGAGACGGTTCCCGGTCTCATCATCACCCAACACGCCGGCGGCGGCAAGGCCAACCAATATTTCCTGCGCGGCTTCAATCTCGACCACGGCACGGATATCGCCATTTTCCTCGACGATATGCCGCTTAACCTGCCGTCGCACGCGCATGGCGAGGGCTACTCGGACATGAACACCGTCATCCCGGAATTTGTGAAGCGGGTGGATTTCGAGAAAGGTCCTTATTACGCGAATGTCGGCAACTTTAGCTCGGCTGCAAATGCCAATGTGGCGTTTTTCAAGACGCTGCCCGAGAACTTCTTCAAGGTGGAAGGCGGCACGCATACCTATGGGCGGGCCGTTTTCGGCGCATCGCAAAAGCTCGGTTCGGGCAATTTGCTGTACGGCGGAGAAGAGTATTACTACGACGGCCCATGGGTGCATCCGGATGGTTTTAACAAAATCAACGGCTTACTAACCTACAGCCAGGGCGACGACACCAATGGCGCCAGCATCACAGCCCGCGCTTACTACGGAAAATGGAACTCGAGCGATCAAATCCCCGATGCCGCCCAACCCCTCGTTGGTTTCTTCGGCACACTGAACCCGTCTGACGGTGGCCACTCGCAGCGTTATAGCTTGCAGGGTGAATGGCATCGCCAGGACGCAAATTCCGAGTCGAAGATCATGGGCGCTGTGTTTTATTACGATATGGACTTGTTTTCCGATTTCACTTACTACCTGGTGGACTACAACAAAGAGGACCAGTTCAATCAGCAGGACAGGCGCTGGGTGGGTTACCTGGACGCACACCACACGGTTTTCAGCACATGGCTTGGCCGCAAAATGTCAAATACCTTCGGCGTGCAGTACCGCAACGATTGGATCAACAACGGTCTTTACCGGACGGTAAATCGCGCGCGCACGACCAAAACCGACTATTCCGCCACCGCCGCGGCCGGCAGCGGCGCCAGTTTCTTCCCCGCCGCCGGCAGCGGTCTCGCCAACGCCGGCGTTCTTCCCACCTGCATCAACGCCGACCCCACCTCGAACATTACTCTTTCTGTTACTTTGCCCAACAATCTTGCTTTTACTAACAACGGCAGCACCGCCGCCACTTCCACTGTTCCCAACACCACCTGCCCAACTTTGCCCGCGACCACGGAGCGGGATAACTTTACCGACATAATAGGCAGTGCTCTTTGGGAGAATAAGATCCAGTGGGCGAACAAATTCCGCTCGGTCCTGGCCCTGCGCGGCGACGAAGAGAAATTTGTCGTCACCAGCCTGGCTTACCCGGCCGATATGGTTACTTTGCCCGACGGCACCACCGAAACGGTTAACGCGGCCAATTCCGGCTCGGCCACCAAGTTCCTGCCCAGCCCAAAAGCAAGTTTGATCTTCGGCCCGTGGGCCAATACGGAGTTCTATCTGCAGGGCGGATTCAGTTTTCACTCGAACGACGGGCGTGGCTCAACGCAAGTGGTGGAACCGGTTTCGCCGGACTATCCTTACCCCAATACGATCATGCCGAAAATCTCCCCCCTGGTCGAACAAAAGGGCGGGGAAATCGGCGTGCGCACTGTGGCCGTGCCCCATTTGCAAAGCACCCTTTCGCTCTGGTATCTCCACAGTAATTCCGAACTGACGCAGGATGGCGACACCGGAGGCACGTCTCCTTCGGAACAGTCGAGCAACCGCTATGGCCTCGAATGGGCGAACTACTACACGCCAACGGAACATTTGGCTGTCGATTTTGACATTGCGGACTCCAGAGCCCAGTTCACCCAATTAGACCCTGGTGATGCGACATGGTGGGTCCAGAATTTGCCGTTGACAGCTACTGTTACTACCGCGACCGGCAGCACCACCACGATTTACGATGGCACCGGATGCCCTTCCACAGCCCCTTCCACACCCACACCTGGCTGCGTTTATGTGAATTGGCAGCAGCAAGGCCCGGGTGGCAAGCTTGTGCCGGAAGCGGTTAAGGTGGTGATTTCATCGGGCGCCGCACTGCACGATTTGAAAGGCTTTGCGTCGAGTTTGCGCCTGCGCTACTTTGGTCCGCGCTATTTGACGTCCGACGGACTTTATCAGTCAAATCAGACGGTATTGCTCAATGGGGAGATCGGTTATCAATTCTTAAAGAAATGGCACGTTACGGCCGAATTCTTGAATATGCTTAACCGCAAAGATGCCGACATTGACTACGCCTATGTCTACCAAATAACTCCAACAGCCGCGCCGGCATTCGGACGCGTTACCCACCCCACCGAACCGTTTCTGGCGCGATTCTCGTTAGGAAGAAGCTTTTGACAAATGCCGCGAGAGTGAACCCGCTGCTCAATAATCTGGTCCCCGCCAACGCGGTCCAGGAGGTTGTCGGCGTGCGCATTCCGTCCTATGTCAGCGTCACCATCTCCTGGCGCATTCATCAGGGAAAGTGAGGAATGAATGATCATTTGCACGAAAGCACAGATCCTACCGTTGAATTCGAACAAGGCTCCAACTGCGGCTGAGATCGGCAACGAGGCAACGGTCGTTGCCGGAGCGGCGGAATCCGGGAAATCAGCTTTTGACCGAGCTTTGGACAACGCCCTCTCCATGGAGGGCGCCAGGTTCAACTTCGTTTTCGACTACCCGAAGGACGACCATGCCCGAGCCCTGTTTTCCGGCTGCACGTTGAACAGAGGCAACTGGTTACTATTGCCTGCCAGGACAATTCCGGAGTCAGACGGCTGAAATGCTATTAAGACAGCCGTTCTCTGGGAAAGATTTACGCTGAAAGAACACAGAATTAGGTCAAAGTTGAGAAAGAGATCGGGGTCATGAAAACGAGTATGAGACTGACCGCGCCGGCACAGTTCCTACGGCATTTCTCGAAATACTGTATCCGGCCGGCCTTCGGGCAGGGCCGCCGCTCCTTGGGGTCGCGTCGGCTAGAGGGTTGCGGCACCGGACACGTCTTTTCGAAAAATGCTATAAGCGCTATAGTGCTCTTGCTGGTTGCCGCAAAGGCAATTGCATCGCAGACAGCAACACCGCATCCACAGACAATTCCGTTTCAATGCGCGCAAGGAGATTGCCCGGTGTTGAAAGGTGCGCCGCAAACGGCAGGTATGCGCAGCGGCTTCGTGCGCCTGATGAGTGGAGCGACGGTTGGCTGGCACACCACCGGCAAGAACGAGGAAGCGCTGGTCATTCTGCGCGGCCAGGGCGAGGCGCTGATCGACGGCCATGCAAAGCAACCGTTCGCAGCGCCGGCGCTTGTCTACATCCCACCCGCCACGCGCCACAATGTTGCAAACACCGGGAAAGAGCCGCTTGAATATGTGTACGTAGTCGCGCCCGCGAAACAGCGGTAGATTCCGCCCGCCCCCCTGCGAGGGATCAAGTCTCGGTCTGTTCCGCAATGAAGACGGCCTGGAGGATCAGGGAGACAACCAACAAAGCCCTCCTCAACCTAAACACCACGGCGATTGCCGGCTTTCTTCATGAGCGCCGGAAGGCTGCCGCGCGGGAAGGCGGTAGATTGGCGCACCACCAGGCGGGTGGGAATCTGCCACTCCTTCTGGGCGGCCCTGGGGTGGTCCGGCTCAATGCCGGCACGCAGCGCCTGCACCGCCGCCGCGGCCAGATGCTTGCACGACATCTGGACCGTGGTCAGCGGCGGCAGCATGAACTGGGCCAGGTGAATGTCGTCAAACCCCACCACGGAAATATCGTTGGGGACCTTGTGGGTGGTCCGGTAAAGTCCATGAAGAACACCGATGGCGGTCATGTCGTTGGAGCACACCACGGCCGTGGGCAGTTCCGCATGCAAGACGATGCGCTCGATGGCCGCCCTGCCGCCGTCCATGGTGTGATCGCCCTCGACGATGTGCGCAGCCGGCGCGGTCAGTCCCAGTTCAGACATGGAAGTAAGAAATGCGTCGCGCCGCGCCACCGCGGAGCGCAGGCGAAGCGGACCGCTGATGAAGGCAATGGAGCGATGGCCGAGCGCGGCCAGGTGCTGCACCGCCTCGCGAATCCCTTCGCCGTAATTTACTTTCAGAACGCGGATATTCGGCAGCTTTGGCCCGGCATCCACAAACACCAGCGGAAACTCGCTCTCGACAAGTTTTTTTACCAGGTCCTCCTCGATGCCGAAGGTCATTACGGCCACGCCATCCACATTGCGCTGCAGCATGCGGCGAATCAACGACTCGGTGCGCGCCGGATCGTAGTTGGTGGAACCGATCATCACCTCGTAGCCCTGCGCCACGGCCAGGTTTTCAAACTCCTGCACCAGTTCCGGGAAAAACGGATTGGTGATCTCAGAGACGATCAGGCCCAACATGCGGCTGCGGCCCGAGACCAGCGCGCGCGCCTGCGGGTTGGGCACGTAGCCCACCTCCTCGACAGCCTTCCACACCCGCTTGGCCAGCTCGGGACCGACGCTGGTAATGCCGTTGACCGCGCGCGACACGGTTGCGATGGAGACACCGGCTCGCATGGCCACGTCGCGGATGCTGACGGTTAGACGGCGCCGGTTCGAAGGTTTCTTTTTGAGAGTCTTCCTGGTGGAGTCCATGGGCAAGTCGATTGTACGCTTTTCCGGATGTTTCTCAACATGCATGGTCCGGAAGGTCGATGCGCGAGCAGCCTGAATATGGCGATTCGCAGGGATGTTCCGGGCCCGCGCGGACAGCGCAATCCGGCAGGACAGAGGATTCCGGAAAGCGTTTTCCGCAACCGGGAGCGATGCGGGAAATTCCAGCAGAAATCCGATTCATCGGCGGCCTTACTACTACAGGCCTTGCCGCTACGGATGCACCTGCCCGCCACCAGCGACCTCCAGCCCATGCCGGAGAAGCGCCGCAATGGATGCAAGACTCTCCTCGGCTCCGCGCCTGCTTCCGGGCAGGTTCACGATCAGCGTGTTTCCTCTCAGGCCCGCAACTCCGCGCGAAAGCCATGCGTATGGATTGCGCTCCGCGCCATGGAAGCGCATTGCCTCTGCCAGTCCGGGCGCCTCGCGGTCGATGGCGCGCCGCGTCGCCTCCGGTGTGCGGTCGCGCGGGCCCAGGCCCGTGCCGCCCACGGTGAGCACCAGCGCAGCGCCCTCGCTGCTGAGCTCTTCCAGCTTGCGCGCGATCGCATCTTCATCGTCCGCCAGCAGCCCGGTCCGGATTTCGGCCTCCGGCCACTCTTGTTTCAGCAGCGCAACCACGGCCGGGCCTGCTGTGTCGGCGAGCAGACCCTGCGAGCAACGGTCGGAGATGGTGAGCACGGCAAGCAGCATAACGACCATTCTATTCGCGAACCAGTACCTGTTAACACTACCTGGGCCATCCGCTCAGGTAGTGTTGACAGGCCCTATTCCGAGCGGCCGGGCAAAACGCCAATGGTATGCAGCCAGGTCTCCACCGCCCGGGGCCAGGTGGTCACGGGCAATGCGGTGCGGCGCAGCCCGTAGCCGTGTCCGCCCTGCGCATACACGTGCAGTTCGGCCGGCACCTTCGCGCTTTTCAACTGCATGAAGTACACCACCGCATTCTCCACATGCACCGGATCGTCCTCGGCCTGCACGATGAACGTCGGCGGCGTGTTCGCGGTGGGATGAATCTCTGCGTTGGGCGCAAAGTTCTGGTCCGAATTTGCCAGGTAGCCGGGATAGATGACCACGGAAAAGTCCGGCCGGCAACTCAGCTTGTCGGCGTCGTCGATGGGATCGTAGAGACGCTTGTCAAAGTGATTGCTGATGGCGGCGGACAAGTGTCCGCCCGCCGAAAAGCCCAGCACGCCGACGCGACTGGGATCGATGCCCCACTCTTTCGCGTGCAGCCGCACCAGTCCCATGGCGCGCTGCGCGTCCTGCAAGGCCGCCGCGGACTTGGGATAAGGGCCCGTGTCGGGCACGCGGTACTTCAACAGCACGCAGGTAATGCCCGCGGAGTTGAGCCAGTCGCAAACCTCCGTGCCTTCCAGGTCAATAGCGAGAATCCTGTACCCGCCGCCGGGAAAAACCACCACGGCAGCGCCGGAGTTCGCGCCTTTGGGTTTGTAAACGGTAATCGTCGGCGCGGAGACGTTGCCCAGGCGAATCACAGGCCTGCCTGCCACCAGGTTGTCCTTGGCCGTGGTCGTATCGGCTTCGGGCGGCAGATTTGCGGGCGCGCCCGGCGCCACACCCGGCCACACCGGGATGGTGAGACGATCCGGCGACGGCGGCCAGACTGACGGCTGCGCCAACAGGCTTGTGGACAAGGCCGTCACAGCGGCGAGAAGAAGCTTATTCCTGCTCATGCGGAGATCCTCCGATAAAAACTTCGCAGCGATCATCGCAGCCGCGGCGGCGATTTTGCAAATCGAGTTGCCTAGAGCCTGCAAAAAGCGAAAGCCGCCCGAGCGGGCGGCCTTCATACAACTGAAAGTCGGGCCTTGCTTACGCTGAAGCCGCCGGCGCGCCGGCCTGCGGAGCAGCAGGAGGCTTGGGCTTGGGAGCATCCTGCTTTTTCGCGGGCGCCAGGATCGCGTGCAGAATGGTTCCTTCCATGCGCGGCATGAACTCCACGATCCCCGCATCGCCAATGTCCTGGATCAGCCGGTTGATGATGTTGTAGCCCAGTTCGCGATGGGCCATCTGCCGTCCGCGGAAGCGCAGGCTCGCCTTCACCTTGTCGCCATCCACCAGGAACCGCACCGCCTGGTTCTTCTTGGTCTGGTAGTCGTGCTCATCCACGGTGACTGAGAACTTGACCTCCTTGACCACGATGACCTTCTGCTTCTTTTCGCGCGGCGCGTTCGCTCTTTTCCTTCTCGTAGAGGATAGCGCCCGTAGTCCTGGATGCGGCAGACCGGGGGAACCGCGTTGGGTGAAACCTCCACCAGGTCCAGGCCCCGCTCACGGGCAATCTTCAGCGCCTCGAAGGGAGGCAGGATGCCGAGCTGTTCGCCGTTTTCGTCGATGACGCGGATTTCGCGCGCGCGAATCCTATCGTTGATGCGGATAAAGGACTTTGCCGAACGTTTGTCGAGTGCGATGGTACTCCTCCAGATGTCGTTTCTGCCCGCCTTCAGGGGCATTCCGAATCGCCGCGGGCACAGCAACGCACCCTGAGTATAGCATTGGCTCGGCAGGGCTGAACAAAGCGCTTAACACCAATTTCAGCCTGCCGCCTCGGGTGCGCCCGGCAATACTCCCGCCAAAATTCCCTCGGCGCCCAAGCCGGTGATGCGCACGCGTAGCAGCCGGTTCGCGGCCAGCCGGCGGTCGATCTCGAGGGGCAGAAAATTTTCGGTCAGCGCAGCCGTCCGGTCCCGCTCCGCCTGGGCACTGGGAGTGTGCAGGGTGATGGCCTCCAGTTTCCGGCCCACAAAGCGCCTACGATGCGTTCTGCTTTTCTCCGCCGCCAGAGACCGGAGCGCTGCCATCCGCTCTTCCACGGCTTGCCGCGCAACCGGACGCTCGGCGTGCAATGCCCATCCCGGCGTTCCCGGCCGGGGCGAAAACGGAAACAGGTGCAAGTAGCCAAAGGGCAATGCCCGCACCATCTCCAGCGTCTCCTCGAACTCGGCGTCCGGTTTCGCCCGGGAAGCCCACCATCACATCCGCGCCCAGGGTCAGCTCCGGCCCGGCGGCCTGCTTGAGCGCCTCGACCTTCTCCGCGTAGTGCCAGGGCCGGTAGCGGCGGTGCATGCGGCGCAGCACAGCGTCCGAGCCCGACTGCAGCGGCAGATGCGCGTGGCGCGCCAGCCGCGTTCCGCCAAACTCCGCCATCAGGCCGATCAGCTCCGCGTCCCAGTCCATCGGCTCGATGGAGCTGAGCCGCAGCCGGGGCAGTTCAGTCGCGCGGAAGATCTGCCGCACCAGCCCGGCAAGGGTTGGCCTTGAACCACTTTCGGAAGCCGGCAAGTCCCGTCCCCAGCGTCCCAGGTTGATCCCGGAAAGCACCAGCTCGTTGCCTCCGGCCGCCACAAAGCCCTCTACCTGCCGCAAGACCCCTGCGGGGGGCAGACTTTTGGAGGAGCCACGGGTCTGAGGGATGACGCAGAAGGTGCAGCGGTTGCCGCATCCCTCCTGAATTTTGAGATTGGGCCGGGTCTGCTCTCCCGGCACGAGTTGGGCCTCCTCGATGAAGGAGTGGGCAAAGCGGTCGTCGGCCCAGATGGGCGCGGCCGGGAAGCCGGGGAGCGGGGGAACCCTATGGGCCGGGCCGGACGGCGCGCCTCTGTGCAGCAGCGACTGCAGGCTGACCAGATCGGGCTGCGCCGCGGAACTGAGGCCTTCCGCAATCTCCGTCCGGCTCCGAAAGCCGGCCAGGTTCAGCACAATCTCCGGCGCCAGCGCCTTGTGGCTGTTGCCCACCACGGCGGCTACTCCGGCCATTGCGGCCAGCTCCCGCGGGGCACGCTGGGCATAGCAGCCAGTGACCACAATCCGCGCCTGCGGGTTGAGCCGGTGGGTGCGGCGGATGAAGGCGCGGGCGGCGCGGTCTGCCTCGGCGGTGACGCTGCAGGTATTCACGACCACCACATCGGCGTCCGCGGGATTCGCCTGGCCGAGTCCCGCCGCGCGCAGCCGGCCGCCCACCGCTTCGCCATCGGCGCGCGCCGCTCTGCATCCGAAGTGTTCCACGTGGAATTCCGGCATATTCTCAGTTTAGAGCCTGCTCATGTGAAACAAGCCGATTTGGTAATTTGTCAATTCACATGCAGCCATTTCCTCGGCAACCAAGCCGCGCACTTTCATAGCGATAGCAAATCAGGGCGCTGCCGTCGGCTCTGGCCGCTCGATTCCGCAATCGGGATTCCGGTATACTGTGGACTGACCACTTGTCACAATCGGTCCGCCTATTTACCCCATGCATTCATCTGCCACAGCCAGCGTCGAGGCCTTGCCGTCCGGCTATTCCAGGACTGGGACGCGCCACATTCTGAGCTTTGTCTACTTCACCTTTATCTGCTACCTCTCCATCGGGCTGCCTCTCGCGGTCCTGCCACCTTACGTTCACCTGCGCATGGGCTACAGCGCGATGCTGGCCGGACTGGTGATCAGCATCCAGTACATTGCCACGCTGGCCAGCCGTCCCTGGGCCGGGCGCATCTCCGACCGCGCCGGCGCCAAGGTTTCAGTTTTGTGGGGCATGGGCGCCTGCACGGCAAGCGGCGCCATGCTGGTGGCCGCGGCCGCTCGTCCACCAGATCCACTGGCTCAGCTTTTTTGCCCTGATCCTGAGCCGCCTGATTCTGGGCGTGGGCGAGAGCCTCGGCTCTACCGGGTCCACCTTGTGGGGCATCACCAGCGCCGGACAGGAAAGCACCGCCAAGGTCATCTCCTTCAACGGCATCAGCACCTATGGCGCCATGGCGCTGGGCGCGCCGCTGGGCGTGGTTCTCGACGCCGAGTGGGGCCTGGCCTCGATCGGCCTGCTCACCATCTTCATTGGCGCCCTCAGCCTGGGCCTGGCCTTTCGCAAACCGCCGGTTCCGGTGGTTCATGGCGAGCATCTTCCTTTCAGCCAGGTTCTGGGCCGGGTTGCGCCGCACGGCATGGGACTGGCTCTGGGCGGGGTCTGCTACAGCGTGCTGGCCACGTTCATCACGCTGTTTTATGCCAGCCGCCACTGGAGCGGCGCCGCGCTCTGCCTCACTGCTTTTGGCGTGGCGTTCATCGTGGCCCGCCTGCTGTTTATCCAGACCATCAACCGGTTCGGCGGATTCCCGGTGGCCATGGCCTGCCTGACGGTGGAGTCGCTGGGACTGTTTCTGCTGTGGCAGGCAAACTCGACGTGGATGGCAATGGCCGGCGCGGCACTGGGCGGATTCGGCTTCTCGCTGGTCTTTCCCGCCATCGGTGTGGAGGCCGTCAAGCGCGTCCCGGAGAACAATCGCGGCACCGCTCTTGGCGTCTACACGGCATTTGCCGACGTCTCCTTCTTCCTCACCGGTCCGCTGGCCGGCGCGGTCATCGGCGTCTACGGTTACGCCAGCGTATTTCTGTTCGCGTTGATCAGCGTTCTGGCTGCACTGGGCATCGTTATCGTCCTGCGACAGATGCAGGGCAACGCGGCTGAGAGCGTGTGAACAGCGAACAGAGAACAGAGAACGGAGAACGGAGAACAGAGATCAGTTTTCCCGGTCAATGAGAGAATGGCCTAATGCGGTGAATCTGAAGTTCATCGCATAAATTTGTTGAAGTCTTTGGATGACGGCAGCAAGTCAGCTCCCGCTTCGCGGGAATAGCGAGTCAGCAAGTCAGCGAAATGGTGCGGTGGGATGAGACCTCAGTCGTCGTTCGCTGCAATGGCAAGGCGGCGCCGCAAGTCTTGCCGGTTCGATTTGTGATGGGAACTTTTGACTCATGACACTAGATGGCGTTGTATTCCTCATCCGTAACCTTCTCCAGCCAGGTCACGTCGACACCCTGCGCATCAACCTCCTGCAGAGCCAGGTGGACCATGGTGTGGCCGGGCGCAGCGCCATGCCAGTGCCGTTCGCCGGGCTCAATGGTTACCGTGTCGCCGGGATGAATCTCCCTTGCCGGTTCGCCGTCCAATTGCACCAGGCCCGATCCGGTGAGCACGTGCAACACCTGGCCCAGGGGGTGCGTATGCCACGCGGAGCGCGCGCCGGGCTCAAAGCTGACGCGGTTGAATCGCACCCGCGACGGCTCCGCGCCCGCGGCTATTTCGTCTATCCAGACAGTTCCGGTGAACCACGCCGCATCGCCCTTGCGGCTGGTTCGATCGCTGCTGCTCACAATCTTCATGGCAACCTCCTCGCACATGATCAGATTCGATTGTAATCACGTTGTCTGAACCATGCGCGCGCCAGTGCCGCAGGCCGCATTGACACAACCTTTGCGGTTGGCTAAAGTGGCTTGCTTGCAGCAAAACCGGGGATACTGTGTTCTGTTGAGTTTTTCGCATGTGCGCCGCTCCCTTATGGTCGCGTCGATTACATCACGCCCAATGAGATTGAGACCGTCGCGCTCTCTGAAGGCATGGACGTGGTTGCGGCCGCGCGCTTCGGCTGCGCCACGGCCGGCATCTCGATTACGCGGCCGGGCACCGCGCCCTCAATGCCCGCGCGCGCCGAGATCGACGCACTTTTGAAGTAGCTCAACAGAACCGGGGAGATTCATACCGGCAAATGCGCCATGATTTTGGAGACGATCCATGACTGATTCATACGATTACAAGTCCATTGCCAAGATGATCGATCACTCGCTGCTCAACCCCACGCTGACCGCCAAGGAACTCGAAGAAGGTTGCGCGCTGGCGGTTCGATATAGCGTTGCAAGCGTCTGCATTTTGCCGTATTACCTGGCCCGCAGCGCAGAAAAGCTTGCCGGAACCGGGGTCCACACCAGCACCACCATTGGCTTTCCGCACGGCGGGCATACCACAGCCGTCAAACTCGCCGAAGTCCGTCAGGCGCTGAAAGACGGTGGGCAGGAACTGGATGCGGTGATCAACATCAGCAAGGCCCGGAGCGGGGATTGGCAGTATGTCCGCGATGAACTTCTCGTACTTGCCGAGGCCACTCATGCGGGCGGAGCAAAGATCAAAGTGATCTTCGAGAATGCCTATCTTGACGACGCCGCCAAGATTCGCCTGTGCAAGATCTGCGCGGAGATTGGAGCCGATTGGGTAAAGACCTCGACCGGGTACGCGCCCAGCGGGGCGACTCTTCACGATCTCGAGCTGATGCGCAAACATTCTCCGCCGAGGGTTCAAATCAAGGCGGCGGGCGGAGTTCGCGATCTGGATACGCTGTTGACCATGCGCGCGATCGGAGTGAGCCGGGTGGGCGCGAGGCAAACCGAATCGATCCTCGAAGAATGCAGAAAGCGGCTCGGCCTTGATCCCATCTCTCCTGCCGCTGCGTTAGCGACTCCCGTTGGACTCTAGCCAGTGCCTGCAATTTGCCCGCAGCACTTTATTCGTCTTCATCCAATCGCGGCTGCACGATGCAGATGAGGTAATGAATGACCTGGAACTTCCGCTTTCTACGGCCGGCCGCGCATATCGCCAGGGTCCCCGATGAGCAGATCAAGCGGATCTATCCCAGGTTGCGATGGCGGATTCTTGAATCCACGTTTATCGGATACGCCACCTTCTACCTGGTAAGAAACAACCTTCCCGTGGTCTCGAAGGAGATGGGACAGGCGCTGAGTTACAGCAAAGACCAGATCGGAAACATGCTGGCGCTGATGGTCGCGGTTTACGGCATTGGCCGGTTCATCATGGGTTCGCTGTCTGACCGCAGCAATCCGCGCTACTTCATGCCCTTGGGATTGCTGTTGACCGCCGGCTGCAATTTTGCATTTGCAACCGCCAGCAGTTACCCGGCGCATCTTGCCCTCTGGGCCATGAACGGGCTGGCGCAAAGCATGGGATGGGCTCCCTGCGGGCGCTCGCTGAGTCACTGGTACAGCATTCGCGAGCGGGGAACGATTTTCGCCTTCTGGAACCTGGCCCAGAATGTGGGCGGCGGACTGGTCGGAATCATCGCCGCCTACTCCACCGCGCTGCTGGGCTGGCGATCGGCATTCTATGTTCCGGGCATACTGGCGGTGCTTTGCGCCATCTATCTGCTCTTCAGGCTTAGAGACACGCCGCAGTCTGAAGGGCTTCCGCCCATCGAGGAATACCGCAACGATTACCCGGAGGGCGACAGCAGAGAGCGCGAAAGCGAGCTGGGCACGCGCGACCTGCTGGTCAATTACATTCTCAAGAATCGCTATCTCTGGCTCTTTGCCGGCGCCAACTTTTTTGCCTACGTGGCCCGCTACGCCATGCTCGATTGGGGACCCACCTTCCTGAAAGAAGTGAAACACGCCAGCCTCGGCGAGGGCGGAATCGGAACCGCAACACTGGAGTTTTCCGCCATGTTCAGCACCGTTCTGGCGGGCTGGCTCTCGGATAAGGTGGGCGGCCGCCGCGGCATGATCTGCCTGCTCTGCATGATTCCCGTGTTTCTGGCCTTTGTCGGCATCCTGTACAGCCCCGACAACAAGCTGTGGCTGGACCTTGCCTTGTTCGGCGTGATCGGCTTTTTTGTTTATCCGGCGGTCATGTTGCTGGGCATCTGCGCGCTCGATGTCACCTCAAAAAAAGCCATCGGCACCGCCAACGGCCTGCTCTCCATTCTCGGCTCCCTGGGGCGCGTGGTCGAGTCAAAGGGCATCGGCGCGCTCGTGGACCGTTATGGCTGGAATTCCGCGCTGTATGGAATCCTGGCGTCGACGTTTCTGGGCATTGTGCTGCTTTCCTTTACCTGGAAGCTCACGCCGGGAGTAGCTGAAGCCAGGGTGCTCGCCGGACACAAGCTGAAGGAGTGAAACACGAAATCCAGACAACAACGGCCGCCCCGAAGGGCGGCCGTTGTGCATTGATGCCGGAAAGGGAAGCGGCTTAGCGCTCGCCCTTGCGCCAGTTGATCAGGTCGCCGAGCGTGGTGGTGGAGCTGGAGACCGGATGCTTGTGAGTATCCGCCTTGTAGTGCTCGACCTGTGTGCGGCTGGCCTCCTGGCCGATGGCGCGCAGGCTCAAGCCCACCTTCTTCTCCTCGACGTTGATCTTGATGATCTTGAAGTCGTGCTCCAGGCCCGTCTCCAGCTTCGATGCGCCGTCGTCGCCGGCCTCGGAGATGTGGCAAAGACCCTCGACACCCTCCGCGATCTCGACGAAGGCTCCAAATTGCGCCGTCCGCAGCACCTTGCCGTGGACCACGTCGCCCACCCGATGCGAGGCGAAGAAGCTCTCCCAGACGTCGGGCTGCAACTGCTTGATGCCCAGCGAGAGACGCCGGTTCTGCCGGCTCGACACCGAGAACCACGGCCTTCACCTTTTCGCCCTTCTTCACGATCTCGGAGGGATGCTTCACGCGCTTGGTCCAGCTCAGGTTTGAAACGTGAACCAGGCCGTCGATGCCGTCCTCGATCTCGATGAAGGCGCCGAAGTCGGTAAGGTTGCGGACCCGGCCCTCAACCACCGCGCCGGTCGGATACTTCTCGGTCAGGTTCTCCCACGGGTTCTCGAGCAGTTGCTTCATGCCCAGCGAGATGCGGCGGTCAGCCGGATTCACGCTCAGCACCACGGTTTCCACTTCGTCGCCGGGCTTGACCAGCTTTGACGGATGCTTGAGCCGCTTCGACCAGGTCATCTCAGACAGATGCACGAGGCCCTCGATGCCCTGTTCCAGCTCAACGAACGCGCCGTAGTCGGTGACCGAAAGTACACGGCCCTTCACATGCGCGCCCACCGGGTAGCGCTCCGATGCGTCCAGCCACGGGTCGGGCGTCAACTGCTTGAAGCCCAGCGAAACCCGCTGCTTGTCCTTGTCGAACTTGAGCACCTTCACCTGGATCTCGTCGCCCACGTTAACCAGATCGCGGGGATGGGTGAGCCGTCCCCAGCTCATGTCGGTAATGTGCAGCAGGCCGTCGATTCCGCCCAGGTCGACAAACGCGCCGTAGTCGGTAAGGTTCTTCACCGTGCCGGTAAGGATGGCGCCCTCGCCCAGGTGCTCCAGGGTGGTGGAGCGCTTGGCGTTCTGCTCTTCCTCGAGGATTTCCTTGCGGCTGACCACGACGTTGCCGCGCTTCTTGTTGAGCTTGATGACCCGGACCTCGATCTGCTGGCCCAGGTAGCCGTCCAGATTACGGACGGGACGAATCTCAAGCTGCGAACCGGGCAGGAACGCCTTGAGGCCGATGTCCACGGTAAGCCCGCCCTTGACGCGGCTGATCACCGTGCCGGTCATCGGAGTCTTGTCGTTGGCGGCCTTCTCGATCGTGTCCCAGATGCGCAGCCGCTGGGCGCGCTCAAAGCTGACCAGGTAGCCGCCTTCGGGCTCCTCGCGCTCGATGACCACGTCGATCACGTCGCCGGGATTGAATCTGACCGCTCCGCTGTGGTCCAGAACCTGTTCGAGGGGCACCAGGCCCTCTGACTTCAGGCCTACATCTACCACCAGGTGCTTTTCTGTCTGCTTGATGACGGTGCCGGAGACGATCTTGTCTCCATAGGCCTCGACGGCGGCGGCCTCGGCGGCCTGCTCGCGCTCAAACGCGGCCAGAGCGGCGGAGAAGTCGTCCATGGACTCGAGTCCATGCTCGGGAGCCTTGGCCCTGGCAACGGGCGCTGCTGCCGTGGCAGGTGGGGCAGCTTCCGGCGCGGCTTGAATCTCTGCGGCAGTCTCGGCTACAGCGGCAACAACAGGCTCGGCTTTTGCCTCGACGACAGGTTCGGCCTTGGCCTCGACAACGGGTTCGGCCTTTGCGGCAACAACAGGTTCGGCTTTGGCCTCGACAACAGGCTCGGCTGCGGCTGCAACAACAGGCTCGGCCTTCGCCTCGACAACAGGCTCGGCCTGCGCCACAATTTCGGGTGCAATTTCCTCAGCGGGCGCGGCCTCCACAGGTACGGCCTTGGCTACAGGCTCGGTTGGGGCATCGGCGTCCAGCGCGGGTACTTCGACAACTTCAGCGGTCTCGGGGTTGGACGTGGATTCGAACGGCGGCTGCTCAAGCTCCGTCGCAGGCTCTAGCGTTGTGGGTTCCAATGTGGTGTTCAGGGTTATGCTTTCGGGTTCGGGATTGAGGACGTTTGCCATTGCTGCGAGCTCCGGAATTCCTTGCTCCCTCAGCCAACCTTGCCGGCCGGGGGTGGCTTCCTGCCGCGATTGCCGCAGCCGGGGGTGCCATGAGGCCGTGTCCTCGCCTTCTTGACCTGTGACCGAACCGGAAGTTCTTTCCAGAGAGGTACCAGCCCAGCCCCAAGCTGGAACAGAAAAAGCACTGGTCTCCCAGAAAAACAACCGGCAGGCTACGGCTTGCTCGGGGGCGGCCGCAACTCACTGCTGGAATTCGCGCAGGAAGCTACGCTCACGAGTGTACCAACCTCAGCAATGCAGCGTCAATCCAACCGTCTGGTCACAGCGGCCCAAAACGGGCATTGCAGAAGGAAACTCACGCCGTTGTCCCTAAAATAGATGCGCGGCTGCAAACGGAAATTCACACGAATGTCACCAATGGGAACGCTGGCGCGCGGCTGCCTCAAAAGCCTGGCGCCCCACCATTTTTTTGCTCTTTCTATCCCCATGACAAGATCGGGCGCCCCAGAGCCGGGGTCCCCACGGACACTCGGGGTCCCCGGTTCGCTCCGGTCGCTCAGGATGACAGCATTTATGAGATGAACGTTAGAGACAGGACACTGGCAGCTAGAAGCTAAAAGCTAGAAGCTGCTTGCCCCTTCTATACTGTTTTGAACGGTGCGGCCACGATGGATCATCTATGGACTCCTTGGCGCTTTGCCTACATCACTACGGCGGAAACCGCGGTTCGCCCCGGCGTTCCGCAGAGCCTGGCGGCCTGGCCCGGCGACCTGGGCTGCGTTTTCTGCAACCTGATCGCCTCAATCGATTACGCCATTGCCAATGGAATGAGCGCGGAGCAGGCAGAAGCCTCCGGCGGGCTTATTCTGCGCGGAAAGCACTGCTTCATCTGCCTCAATGCCTTCCCCTACACTTCAGGCCACGTGATGGCGATGCCCTACGCGCATCTCGACCGGTTGGCCGCGCTGCCGTCCGATGCTGCCCATGAGCTGATGGATCTGGCCCAGCGCACCGAGCGGGCCCTGGAGCGTGTCTACGCGCCGCACGGATTCAACTTCGGCATGAACCTGGGCCAGGCGGCCGGGGCAGGCGTGGCCGGACATCTGCACCTGCACGCCATGCCGCGCTGGAGCGGCGACACCAACTTCATGACCACGGTGGGCGAAACCCGGGTGCTGCCTGAAGACCTGGAAACCACCTGGAAGCGGATGCGCGAGGCCTTTGCGGCGGAGGGGAGTTAGCCGCCGGTTTGCGCGTGCTGCGGAACTGGCGCGTACGCCAAAACCCTGCCTTTGTCGTATATCATTTGGGCGCTGTCGAATGACGGCGAGGGACAACCATGAAAACACTGCTCTGTGTATGCGCCGCACTAGTTTTGACGCTGGGCGCCGTAACCGCGCGGGGCGCCGATCTTACCGGCTCCTGGACGGCTACCATGACCACCCCCAACGGCGACTTCCAGCTCTCCTTCACCTTCAAGCAGGACGGCGCCACGCTGACCGGAACGGTGCAGGGTCCGCAAGGCGAGGCCATCCCGATCAGCGAGGGCAAGGTGGATGGCGACAAGATTTCGTTCAAGGTTTCGTTCAACGGGATGACCATCTCGCACGACGGGACGGTCAGCGCCGGTGGAGACGAGATCAAGCTGAGCACCAAGTCGGACTCTGGGGACTTTCCCGCCAACGAGATGACGCTGAAGCGGGATAAGCCGACGCCGGTCCCGGCCACCGCGCCTCCGGCAGCGCCGCCTGCGCCGCAATCTTAGCAATTCGCGGGCAGCCGCTTTAACCCTCCGTGACGGCGGGTCCCTCGTCGCCGCCGCCGAGCAGCGCTTGCGACCACTCCGCCGACTCCATCTCGCGCACCTCCGGCTGCAGCTTGCCTACCTCAGCCAGCTCTCCATCCGCGTGCGCCAGCTCGCCCAGTTGCCGGCCATAGGAGAAGACGCCGCCCTTGCCCTCGATCGAACCAAGAAAACGGTTGTAGTAATCCACGCCGTTGGCAAGGGCGCTGCCGAGACGCGTCACATGTCCCTGCGCGAGGACCAGCTTCTCGTAGATCCTCTTGCCCATCTCGTGGATGGCCTTGGCGTTCTTGGTAATCTCCATCTGTTGCCAGCCGAACTCGACCGCGCGCAGCAGGGCGATCAGGGTGGTAGGCGTGGCCATCACCACATGATTCTGGGCGCTGAATTCAATCAGCGAAGGATCGGCTTCGAGAGCCGCGCTGAACAACGCCTCGCTGGGCAAAAAGCAGACCACGAAGTCCGGGGCTTTCTCGAACTGCTTCCAGTAGGCCTTTCCCGACAGCTCCTTGAGGTGCGCCTTCACGCGCTGCGCATGAGCCTCAAAACGTAACTTCTGCGCGGCGGGGTCTACGCTGCCTGAGGCATCGAGAAAGGCATCGAGAGGCGTCTTGGCATCCACCACGATCTCGCGCCCGTTGGGCAGTTGAATGGTCATGTCGGGGCGCAGCATCTTGTCTTCCTCGTCGCGCGCCGTCACCTGCTCTGAGAAGGAACAGTACTGCACCATGCCGGCGTACTCCACGCAGCGCTTCAGTTGCAATTCACCCCAGTTGCCGCGCGTTTTCGGAGCCCGCAGCGCCGTGATCAACTGCGCGGTCTCGTTCTTCAGCGCATCCAGCGAGGCGGGAATGGTGTTCTGGATGCTCTCGATGAGGACCCTCACCTCGGAATATGCCCCCGAGCGCCGCAGCTCCATTGCACGCGTCTGCTCATCCAGTCTGCCCAAGGTCTCCTTCAGCGGGTCGACCAGGTTCTTGATCGCCAGCTCCTTTGCCTCGAGGGTGTTCCTGGCGTCATCCGTCTTCGCTCCCAACTGCTCCTTCGCGATATCAAGAAAACTCTGGGTGTTGCCTCGCAGGGCCTCCGCGGCCAGATTTCCAAAGACGCTTTTCAGCTCGGATTGCATTTCGGCATACTTCTCCGCCTGCGCCTTTTCGCGCTCCCTGGCCGCGGCCAGTTCTTCTGCTTTGGGCCGCAATTCCCTGATTTCGTCCTTGGCCTCGTCGAGTTGGATCTGGGCGCCCGCACGGCCCTGGCGAAATCCCAGCCACAGGCCAAAAAGAAAAATGACGACGGCAATCAGCGCAAACACAATGGAAGAGCTTCCCATGGCAATGATCTCCTTCGCCTAATGTACGCCTCCTGGCTGTGCATTTCCCGGCAATTTCCCCTCGCTCCAATCCTTGGCGTTCTATTCCCTATTCCCTATTCCCTGGTCCCTTGTCCCTCGTCCTTTACACACCCCCACCCGCCCGGTAGACTTGAAGTCTCGGGGCCATTCGCTTTTTTTTGTGCGCGGTGGTTGTCTTTTCCTGCCTCAGGCCGGTATTGTAGGCACGCGGAAGGGGAGCGGTTTTTCAAGCCCCGGAAAGAATTCTGAGTTCCGAATAAGACGAGGAGAAGCAAAGCATGGCCGTTGAAGACAAGGTAAAACAGATCATCGTCGAGCAGTTGCAAGTGGACGAAGCCGAGGTAACCCCCGGCGCCAGCTTCCAGGAAGACCTGGGCGCGGACTCGCTGGACGTGGTTGAACTGGTGATGCAGTTCGAAGAGGCCTTCGACCTCGAGATTCCCGACGAAGACGCCGAGAAGATCAAGACCGTCAAGGACGCCATCGACTACATCGAGAAGAACGCGAAAGGCGGCAAATAGCCCTTGGCGCGCAGAGTCGTCATCACCGGCCTGGGGCTGGTGTGCGGTGTGGGCAACACCGCTCCCGAGGTTTGGCGGCAGCTCCTGGCCGGCGTCAGTGGCATGGGGCCTATTCACGGCTTCGATACCACCGGCTTTCCGGTCACCTTTGCCGCCGAGGTCAAGAACTTTGACCCGCTGGACTTTGTGGACAAAAAAGAATCGCGAAAGATGGGGCGATTCATCCACTTCGCCTTCGCCGCGACCCAGGAAGCCATGGCCCAGTCGGGTCTCCAGATCACTCCGGAGAACGCCGAGCGGATCGGCGTGTTCATCGGCTCCGGCATCGGCGGATTCGAGATCATCGAGCGCGAGCACTCGAACCTGCTGGCGGGCGGTCCGCGCAAGTTATCGCCATTCTTTATTCCCTCCGTCATCGTGAACATGGCTGCGGGCCAGATCAGCATCCGTTACGGAGCCCAGGGTCCCATCTCGGCCACGGCCACGGCCTGCGCCACCTCGGCAAACTCCATCGGCGACTCGGTGCGCATGATTCTGCACGGCGATGCCGATGCCATGATCGCCGGCGGAACCGAAGCCTCGGTGACCGCGCTTGCGGTGGGCGGATTCGCGGCCATGCGCGCCCTGTCGACGCGCAACGACGAGCCCACCCGCGCCAGCCGCCCGTTTGACAAGGACCGCGACGGCTTCGTCATCGGCGAAGGCGCCGGCATCCTGATTCTCGAAGAGCTGGAGTTCGCCCGCGCCCGCGGCGCAAAAATTCTGGCTGAAGTAATCGGCTACGGCATGAGCGCCGATGCCTATCACATGACCGGCATCGCGCCGGAGGGCGCCGGCGCCCAGCGCTCCATGAGAGCGGCTCTCAAAGACGCCGGCATTCGACCGGACGAGGTGGGCTACGTAAACGCTCACGCGACTTCAACGCCGGCGGGAGACGGCAACGAGTCGCGGGCGATTGAGGTTGTCTTTGGCGAGCACGCCACCAGCCACAAACTCAAGATCTCCGGAACCAAGTCCATGACCGGGCACCTGCTTGGCGGCGCCGGCGGCCTGGAGGCCGGCATCACCGTGCTCGCCTTGCAGAACCAGATGCTGCCGCCCACCATCAATCTGGATAACGTGGACCCCGAGTGCCGCCTGGATTACGTGCCCAACAAGGCCATCGCCCACAGCTTCGATATCGGGCTGTCGAATTCGTTCGGCTTCGGCGGCATCAACGCCACGCTCATCATGAAGCGGTGGACGGAATAAGACAGCTTCCAGCTTTTAGCTTTCAGCTCTTTCAACTTCTGATGCCGGGCGCCCCAGGACCGGGGTCCCCAACGAGCGGCTTTTGCCCGTTGGGGTGGAGAGCTCGCATTTGAGACCTGGGGCGCCACACTTCCCGGTGCCGCGCACCCGGAACCCGGCGGCCAGTCGCGACCCTCAGCCGGTGATGGCCGAGACGCCAACGCCGATGAGCACGAAGATGGCCCACCAGCCAAACACCGCGATGTAGCCGGAACCGCGCTTGACTCCGGCCACGATGGCCGTCCCCATCCCCAGCAGCACCAGCGTCCAGATGGTGACCACGTCCAGCGAAGTGGCCAACGCGTAAAGCGCCTTGTTGGTCTCGATGGGATCAAGAAATGCACCGAGGTTGGTGGGCGCAAAGTTTTTGATGTTGAACGACTCCGGCGCCATGCCCGAATAGACGACGATGGTCCCCAGCAGCGATTTGACGATGCCCGGCAGGCCCGCATACATCCACACGGCAAAGATGCTGCCATACGTAGCCTTGCCGCCAAAGACGAAGTTGATGGTGCCCCAGAGCCCGAGCGACATGAGCGCTATGCCCGCCAGCACCAGCGCCGGAGTCGCGATGAACGCGCCTTCGGTAACGTACACGGAGATTTTGTTGTTCGTCTCGCGCTGTTCCGGCGTGAGCTGCGCCAGGCGCGCTTCCGCCTTGGGGTTGAGATGAATCTGGTTGTCGACCACCTGCTGCATGCCTATCTTGGTGTAAATAGCCGCAAAAAGGATGTAGCTGACCACCACGACGATGATCAACGGCAGCCACCAGCTTTTATTGCCGCGCTTGATGTCTTCAAAGGTCTTCGACGGCGCTGTAAAAATGTCCGCGACGCGCTGCCACTGGTTGAGTCCGGGGGCAGGCTCGGCCGCAACTGGTACTCCCATATCGTTCATGATTCCGCCTTTCAGCAAACCGCTTTTGAGCTTTGCCCGCGATTGTACCCTTGCCGGGCGCAGAATACGCAATCAATTTCTGTTTTTTGGAGCGGTGCGCGGCGATGGAAGCGGGAGCGGAGGGCGCGTGAAGGCGGCGTTAGCGGCCCTGGGCGGCGAATGTGCCGACAGCGATGTCCGCGGGCAACTGGCTGGCTGGTTTATGGCCGGCTGGTTTGGGGGCTGCCGGTTGTTGGGCGCCCGGCTGCCCTGCCTTGCGACGGGCCCCCGTGCCCTGGCTCGCCGCCGAGTCTACGGTCCGGTGCGGTGGACGGGCCGGAGCATAGCTCTTGTACACGGTAATGTGAAAGCAGGCCTGCTCGAACTCCTCTTCGACGTTGATCTTGCCCGCCTCCTGGAGCCCCTTCAGTTGACGCCGCATCCAGCTGATCTCCTGGCGGCTCAGCCCTTCCTTGGCGATGTCTACCGTGGCCCCGGTCAGATGCGGGCTCACCACGTCGCCTTCGGCCGGCGCGGCATTTCCGTTGGTCTCCATCAGACGCTTCTGGTACTCCACCGTTCGCACCGCCGAGTTCACCTCGATGGGCCGGTGAAAGACGGCGGCATGGGCGCGGGCCAGGTCGGCAAGAAATTGCGCCGTCCAGGGCCGGCAGTAGCGATGGTGCTCGGGCAGGCTGGGATTCACGGTCAGAGTTGGCGAGGCGGGCAAGGGAACCAGCAGCTTGTGTTCGATGCGGCTGGAGAGATCGTCCTCGTCCTCGATCCGTTCCAGGCCTTCGGCATCAGAGCGCACGTTTTGCCGTTCAAGCGATTCGAGCGACCCACGCAGCGGCAACGGCATCCCGAAGCGTAAGGATGCAGTCTCGGCGGGTGGCGCTGCCGGGGGTGTTTCGGTGGTTTCGGCGGATTGAGTCGAAGCCGGCGCAGGCAAGATCCCGTCCGCGGGCGGCGGCTGGTCTTGAGCCGGCCGATTTTCTCCAGGGGTCAGCTTATGGGTGACGGTCCGGGCGGCAGCTGCCCGATCGGTGGCCTGGCCAGGAGCCGGCTTCAGTGCGGTCCGGTCCGCGGCCGACTGCCCGGCGTCTGCGTTTTCGCTTGCCAGTTGTTCAAGTGCGTCCGCGCGGCCTGCCTCGTAGCCGCTTCTGTACCCGGCCGCGTAGCCGGAAGAGGCGCCGGCGAACTCATGTGCCCGTCCATCTGCTAGCTTTGGCGTGTACCGGACTGGGTGTGCCGTGGCGCGCGTTGCCGCGTGCGGCCTGGTGTGCAGCTCCGTGCGCTGCCCCGTATGCCTTGTGGTCTTGCGGGAGCCCGTCTTGGATCTTGCCTGGGTTTTTGCTGGGGAGCCCGTCAGGCTGGGATGGTGGGCGTCTGCTGAGGCTTTCCTGTGAGCCCGCGCGGGCGGAGCCTGCGAACCGGCGCTTGAGGCAGCCGACACTGCCAGCAGCATAAGAGCGAATATAAAGGTCCGGCGCATTGGGGAGTGTGCGGACAATCGAGAGCCTTTCCAGTCTATCCCGATCCGCCCTTAGGTCCGAGTACCTCGCCGGATGCGGATTCGTCTGATAACTGGACGCAGCAGCAGCCGATCCGTTTGCCGCCGTAGCCCGGAACCGCCCGCGAGCCTGTAAGTCCCTGCAAACAAAAGCCGGGTGTCACAGGTTTCGCCTTTGAGACCTGGGATCCCATTGTCCACTGTTGACTATCCACCCGCCCGTGCCAGCATGTACCGCACCGCTGCCTCGATCTCCGCCGGTGTTACGTCTTCCACCACGCCCGCGTCGCCAATCCCCAGCGGCAGCACGAAGCGCCGAACGCCGCCCACGTTTTTCTTGTCGGCGCGGGTAGCCGCTACCACCCTGGCCGGGCGCAGCTTGAGCGCCGGCAGCGGTCCATAGAGGTGGATCAGGCGCTCCAGCCGATCGAATTGCGAACCCGAAATCGTGCCCCGCTGCCGGGCCAGGTAGAGTGCGGCCACCATGCCCCATCCCACCGCCTCGCCGTGGAGCAGGACTTTGTAGGCGGTAGCCTGTTCCAGGGCGTGACCCACGGTGTGGCCCAGGTTCAGGATCATTCTCAGGCCGGTGTCGCGCTCGTCCTGCGCCACCACCCCGGCCTTCATGCGGATCGACGCCGCAATCACCTTTTCCAGGGCCTTCGCGTCCCGGCCCACGATCTGGCGCGCATTTTCTTCCATGAACCGCACCAGCGCCCGGTCGCGGATAATTCCCGCCTTGACGCTCTCCATGAGCCCGGCCTTCAACTCGCGCTCGGGCAGCGTGCCCAGCACCCCGATGTCGGCAAAGACAACCCGCGGCTGGTGGAAGCTGCCCACCATGTTTTTGCCCTCCGGCAGGTTGACGCCGGTCTTGCCGCCCACCGACGAATCCACCTGGGCCAGAAAGGTGGTGGGAACCTGCACGTAAGGAATTCCGCGCATGAACACGGCGGCCAGAAAGCCGCCCACGTCGCCCACAATGCCGCCGCCAAAAGCGATCAGCAGGCTGCCGCGATCCGCGCCGGCGCGCATCATCTCCCGGCACAGCCGCTCCACGCTGGCCATGGTTTTGTACTTTTCGCCGGGAGGCAGAAACAGCGCTACGGGCGGTTCGCGAAATGAGGCACAGAAGCTCTCGCGCCACAGCGCCCAGATGGACGGAGAAGTGAGCACAAAAACCCGCCGCGGCAGCCTGCCAATTACTCGATCAACGCGCGGCGCCAGAGTTTCCAGCAGCCCGCTGCCCGCAATCACTTCGTACTTCGCCGTTGGTGTGTCTACTCGTATGGTCTGCACGTTTCAATCTTAAAGCAGAGCCCGTTGACCAACGTGCGCCGCGATCTCCGTTTATTGAGCGGGGAGGTTTTCAGCGGCCTGATAGCGGACATTATGTGTGTCCATGAACTCCCGAATGTGCGATACGTGCGGCCCGACTCCTACGTGCATAAACTGATGTTCAGTGATCTCTCTCCCACCATCCTTCACCTTACAAGAAATGCCGAGAGGCAAGCTGAGGGTCTTGCTCTGAATTGCCCAAATGTGTCCGCTACGGTCAAATATCGGGCCACCACTCTGCCCTTTCAGGCCAGGGCTGGAAGTCTCAAGGTTGAGAATCCTCCTCCCTGAGGGCGTATGTACGACAATCTGATTTCGAGTATGAATTCCCTCATTTGGGAAAATGGCTAAAGGGGGCATTGGCGGCATGGCAAAGCGCCCGGTTGACGTGTCGAAGGTCACTCCTTCAATCTTGTGAAACGCAAACCCCATGCGGCAAAGCGAAGCACCAGGCGTTGTCGGCTTCCTCGGATTCCCGAAGACAGGGAAGTGGGTAACGGCAAGCGTGGAGATATCCGGCAGTTTTACGAGGGCCAGATCTGTGATCGGGTCAACTGTCGCGTTTGCCTCTATGTCTCTTCCCGGTGCGAGAATGAGGTTGATATGCGAAATCCAGGTCCGGTCGTAGACGAGTTCATTTATACGGCGCTTTTTCTTGCCAGGAGAGAGGGTGGAATCTGCCTCAATCTCTTGTCTTAGACGAGCGTATTCGAGTCGGGCGGCGGCATCTCGCTTCGATTTGAGCATGGGTTCCAGGATATGCGCCGCCGTCAAAATCCAACCTTCTGCGTTGACGACGATAAATGTTCCAACCCCGGTTCCGATGTCGCCACCTTCGACCCGGAAAAGCAAAATCGCAGGCCGTGTGTATCCCCTGCCTTCTTCGCATGCCCTTTCAAACATTTCTAATAAACTCCTGACCACTCTGGACCGATAAGTGTACTATGGTACGCTCAGCAAGAGGAGGGCGAGTAATGAGCCGGAAAGCAGAGCCGCGGAAAGAGACACCAATTGCGACCGAGACGCACACAACCTCGTTCTCGTTCTACACCCCGTCAGAATCGCCCCAAGTCACGGTGACGACTTCGTATGAATACCAGCCAAATGGCGAAGCGAAGTTTGGTGCGCCGATCATGCTAGAACAGGAATAGGCCCTCGCCATCCGCATTTTCTTTCGGATAGCCTTGTCGAGTGGCCCAGTTGCACCTTTGAGTAACAAGCTGGCTTTGGCCGGTGGAGTTTTCCAATAAGCACCAAGGCTGTTCCTTGGGAAATTTGGAGCTAGCTGATTGAACTTGCCGCGCGCATCTCCTCGCGCACAATTCGCCGCAGTGTATCCGCGAGTTTCGGCGCTTTGCCTTCCACGTGCTGCCGCAGCGCTCGGTTAATCAGGGTCTGGTATCCTGTCGCCCCGCCCGACGCCTCCGCCCAATTGAGAAAGTGATCTGCCAAGCCCTCATGCAGCCGAATTGTCATGTCATCTGCGCCCTCCAATCCAGGAGATAAATTGTCCTTTTGTATGGAGGACAAGCCAGGTGATAGAATAAAATCGGAGCTGCTGCTATGCCCTCAAGAGAGAAAGCGATTCGGGGAGCCGCAAGGGCGGAAGGTTCTCGCATCGCCACGCGAACCCGGAATCGAATGAAGCTCTCCACCACGGTGGCGGCGGAGAATTTTGCGTTTCTTGAAACCATGGTCAGTTCGGGACGCACCGATTCGGTTGCGGAGGCCGTGGACCTGGCGATCGCGCGGCTTCGCCGGGTGGAAAACCGCGCCCGCCTGGAGGCCGCGACCGCCGCATACTTCGATGGCCTTAGCCCGGAGGCGGAGGTGGAGGAGCGGAGGCTTGGCAGCCTGCTCCATGCAAGCGCCGGAAGCGTGGACTTCGATCTTGAGCCCTGACGCGAAACCCAAACGCGGAGAAATCTGGCGCGCCGATCTCGGAGACGGCAAGAAGCGCGCCGTGGCGATCGTCTCTCTCGACCAAAGGAATCTCAGCGACCGGGCATCCTCGGTGCTGGCGGTCCCGTTCGGTAGCTATGGCGCCGAAGGCCCAACAGTGTTGCGCATGTCCCCCGGCGAAACAGGCCTGCCCGGACCCTCTTATCTGAAGGCGCATTTCATTCAAGTCTTGCTTAAAAACAAACTCTTCGACCGGTTGCCGCGTACTCTCTCCGCCACGCAACTGCGGGAATTAGTCTTGATGGTCCGGTGCGCGATAGACCCGGATGCTCCCTACGGCCCATCAACGCGCTAAGGCGTCCGCCACTGCTTGTCTTCCAGTTTCGCCGCTTGGCTGTCCACGTGCTGCCGTAGCGCGTCGTTAATCAATGTCTGATTTCCAACCGCCCTGCCCGACGCCTCTGCTTCTCTCAGAAAGTGATCTACCAGGTCCTCGTCCAGGCGGATTGTGATGCGCGTCTTGCCGCGCTGCTGCGGCTCCGGAGCTGCAATCCGCCCCCGCCTTTCGTGAGTGAAATCGTATTTCTGCTTCCTATCATCCCAGCCAAAACAGCGGAATAAGTCCGGCGGCGGCAAGGCCGATCAGGAACAGCAGGCTTTGCAGCCCCGTCTTCTTATCGGCCAGGCTGTAGGCGTAAATCCCTTTTACGATGTTATTGCTGGCGGCGGCGATCAGGATTGCGCCGGCAGCCACGTTCACCGGAGTTAGTGTGCCTGCCGCCTGAGTTAGTCCCATGATGAACGGGTCAACATCGCTGACGCCCATGATAGCTGCCAGAGTATCGACTCCACCTTTGCCCAGATAAGTCACGGCTAACTGGGTAATGATCAGCATGGCCAGAAACAGGCCGGCAAACATGAAGGCGGTGAGCAACTCGAGCGGATTCTTCGGCTCGTACTCCCGCTGTACTTCTCCGGTGTTCTTGTCTGGGCGGCGCGACCAGAGCCATCCGAAGGCCAGGGCCGCGCCTGCCAATACAAGAAAGGGAACCAGCAGGACGGACATCAGTTGCCGGTTGAAGAGCGCGAGCAGCGCGGCCAGGCGCAGATACATCACCCCGCAGGCGATGAGAATGCCGCCGGAGAACAGATGCGGATGCTGCTCGCGCTTGGCCCGCTTGGCCATCACGACCGTAGTTACAGTGGAGGAATAAGCTCCGCCCAGCAATGCGGCCAGCACGATCCCGCCCTGTCCCTTGGTTACTTTTTGCAGTACATAACTGGCGTAGGAGATGGCGCTGATGGCAACTACCACCAGCCAGGTCTTGAAAGGGTTGATGTGAAATTGGCCGAACTCCTGATTAGGCAGCGCGGGCAGAATAACTCCACTTAGAAGCAGGAACTTGGCGAAGGTAAGTATCTCCTGGGGAGCGATGGTTGTGGCCAGCTTTTCGAGAACCGCTTTCAGGTCGAGCAAAATCAGGCTGGCAACGGCGAGCGCGGTGGCAACCCAGAAATGCCCGTAACAGACCAGCGCTCCCACCAGGAACGTGGCCAGGCCCGACATCTCCGTGGTGACGCCGGCAACCTGAGTCGAGGAAAGCTTGTGCCAGTAGGACAGGAGCAGAAATCCGGCGATGACCAGAAACCCGATGGTCAAGGGCAGCAGTTGCGTGCCGGAAATCACGGCGATGGAATAGCCGATCAGGCCGATCAGCGGGAAGGTGCGCACTCCGCCGAAGGCGTACCCGCCGGCCGCTTTGTGCTCTTCCCGTTCCAGCCCCAGCAGGAACGACAGAAACAGCACCAGAACCATCTGGACTACGTCAGGAGGTAACTGCTGAAAGATCGCCATTCGATTCGGGCCTCCGTATGGATTGCGGTGCGCGGGACCTGGCGCCAAGCCGGGCTCCGGCGCACGCCGGCGGGGCTCACTCGCCCTTTTTCAGGTCGCCGGGGAACCTGCTAGACAGCTTACACTCCGCGAGGGCTGAGAGCGCCAGTGATTGTATTCGAAACTGCCGGCCGATCGCTCCGGAACTGGCCCAGGAGCTTATCCTGGGGGCGATGATGCAAAAAGAAAGGCGGCAGAGCTGGTAGGCTCCGCCGCCATCTTCTACGATCCGCCGCCTGATGCGGCAGCTACTGTCTAGTGCCTTCCACCGCCACCGCCGCCGCGTGATCCACCACCGCCACCGCCGCCGCGTGATCCACCACCGCCGCCGCCGCCGCGAGCCTGGCCGCCGCCGCCGCTGCTACGCGGAGCTGAGGCGCGGGATCCACCCTGCGATGCCGTTGCGCGAGGCGCGCTGGTACGCGCTACCGCGGCATGGCCTGCATTGGGTCTTGCTCCTCCGGCATTGTACGCGGGTGCTCCGCCGCCGCGAGCTTGGCCGCCGCCACCGCCACCGCGGGCATAACTGCTGCGATTGGCCATGCCCCCGCCGCCGCCGCGGTAGCTTCCGCCGCCGCCTTCAACGAACCGATGTCCGCCCCAGCCGTGGCCATAGCCCCAGCCGGCCCAGGGACCCATGCCCAGGAAGATGCCGTTGTAGAAGTAGCCCGGCCCGTAAAACCCATAAGGGGCGCAGGCGTAGGGCGAATAGTCGTAATAGCCGTACGAGCAAACCGGTTGCACGCCGAGACTGACGTAGACCTGCGCGTGAACCGCTGGCGCCAGGGCCAGGCCCGCGAGCAATACTGTGCTGCCGAAGAGAACTTTGAGTCCGCGCATGTGTGACCCCCCTTTAAGGTGTCAACGATTCCTGGTGTTGCGTGGGATGCCGTGCAGCAGGAAAGAATGAGCCTGCAACAGCGGCAGCCATAAGGATCTCCAATGGACATGGGGTGCGTTCAAGAGTTTCCCGCGATCTGACAGGGCCAAGCTCTAACTATCCCTACATTGCTAACTCTAGAAGCCGCGATTGCCGGTGTCTGAGCAATAAGGGCCACACCATGCGCCCGCGCCGCGGCGGCCCTTTTTACCAGCTATGCAGCCACTCCTCATCGCGGCCAATCCGCACCGGGGCATTGAAGAGCCCGCTCAGGCGCGCCTCGGTGAGCAGTTCTTCCCGCGGGCCGTCGGCTACGATGCGGCCGTCGCGCATGAGGATGATGCGCTCGATCTCGGGCAGGATGTCGCCCAGGTGGTGGGTCACCAGCACCAGTCCCGTGCCCTCCCGGGCCAGCCTGCGCAGGGTCTCGCGCAGCTCCCGTTGCGCGGCCAGGTCCAGTGCGTTGGAGGGCTCGTCGAGCAGCAGTTGGCTGGGCCGGTGCACCAGCGCCCGCGCAATCAGGATGCGCCGCTTCTCGCCGGCCGACATGGTTCCCACCAGTTGCGATCCCAAGTGCGTGGCTTCCATGCGCTCCAGGGCTTCAGCGGCCCGCGCGCGCATCTCCGGGGTCACGTGCAGATTGGGCCACAACGTTGAAGCAGAGAAGAACCCCGCCGTCACCGCATCCAGGCCGGTGGTAACGGCAGTCCGTTCGCCGGGCAGCTCGGCGCCCATCAGGCCGGCCGCAACCACGCCAAAGTGCCTGCGCAACTGGGTCAGGTCCCAGCGCTCGCGCCCCAAGATCCGTACCCGCATCCCCGGCTGGACGATGGGATAGATCTGGCAGGTCATGGCCATGATCAGCGTCGACTTGCCGCATCCGTTCGGCCCCAGGATGGCCACGTGCTCCCCGGCGCGAATGGTCAGGTTCACGTCGTGCAGCACCATGCGGTCTCCGCGCGCCACGTTTACCCGGCGCAGGTCAAGAAAGTCCGCGCCGGAATCCGAACCGGAATCCGCCCCTGAATTCCCCTCGGTCCGGGGATTCTCCGCTGCTGCCGCCGACTTTTCCGTCATCGAGTCCCCGTCCACAAGCGCCACTTCCACCTGCTAGATTAAATGGGTTGACCCCAATACCGAGATGACTGACCTTTCCCGACTGATCATTCCCCGCGGTTTCCGCTTTGGCGCCATACAAAGCCGGCCTCAAAGCCAGCGGGCGCCCCGACTTTGCCCTCATTGCCGCCGACGCCCCGGCCAGCGCCGCGGCCGCCTTCACCTCCAACCGCGTCATTGCCGCTCCGCTGATCGTGGACAAGCAGCATCTGAGCGCCACGGCGGGCAAGGTGCGTGTGGTAGCCATCAACGCCGGCAACGCCAACTGCGCCGCCGGCCAGGCCGGCCTTGACGCTGCCCGCGCCACCTGCGCTGCCGCGGCGCGAATCTTCGCCTGCCGCCCGGAGCAGGTCTTTCCCTCCTCCACCGGCGTCATCGGCGTCCCGTTGCCGGCTGAAAAGCTGATTGACGCCATGCCCAGCCTGGCCGCCTCGCTGGGCGCGGAGTCCGATCACTTTCTTGAGGTCGCCCAGGCCATCCTCACCACCGACACCGTGGAGAAGACCGCCTTCGCCCGCATTGAAGTGTCGGGCGCCGATGGCGAAGCCCGCGAGATTCGCATCGCCGCGCTCGGCAAAGGCTCGGGCATGATTCATCCCCAGCTGGTGCCCCACGCCACCATGCTGGTCTACATCCTGACCGATGCCGCGATCAAGCCCGCGGTTCTCTGGCGGCTATCTGCAGCCCGGCCATCGAGGTCAGCTTCAACCGCATCTCGGTCGACGGCGACACCTCGACCAACGACACCGTGCTTCTGCTTGCCTCGGGAGCCGGCGGCGCATCAATCGACGCCGGCAACGCCGGCCTTTGCCGCCGCGCTCACCCAGGTCTGCACTTCGCTGGCGCGGCAGATCGTGGCCGACGGCGAAGGCGTCACCCATGTTGTCGAACTGCGCATCGAGGGCGCGGCCGACGACGCCGACGCGCTCCGCGTGGCCAAGGCCATCGCCCACTCGCCCCTGGTCAAGACCGCCTGGGCCGGCTGCGATCCCAACTGGGGACGGCTGGCCGCCGCCATCGGCTACTCCGGCGCGCAAATCGATCCCGACCGCATCGACATCCGCTTCGGCGAGCTGCCCATCTGCCGCAACGGCGGCCGCGCCCCCGAGTTCGACGAGGCCACCGCCCACGCCTATATCGCCCAGACCGAGTTCTCCATCTCCATCCAGCTACACCAGGGCTCAGGCTCCTGCGTTTTCTGGACCACCGACCTGACCACGCAGTACATCCACATCAACGCCGACTACTCGACATAAATCTTCGCGCGCCCGGCTTTAACAGCTGGGTCGAATGCCGTCTTTTCCCAAGTGTAAGAATCAAAAACCTTTCGGCTTCGCTCGGGCCAGGAATTCGGTTCCGGTCAGGGCAGGCGGGTGGATTCCCTGGCGCCTTCGGCCACCGGGAAGCCGGTTTCCAAAGCCGGCCGGGTAATCAAATAAAAAATCATTTTTCTATTGACAAATGTCCGCTTAATGGCATAAGTTTCCTGCCGTGGTGCGCCCATGTCGATTGGGTCGTCACAGAAAGATGTGCTTCAAAGCCGGAACTCGGTGAAGCCTGTACGAGCCGCTTTGATTTTTTTAGGAGCAATCATTCATCCGTCGTGCCTTGATGTGGCCCCCATGAACGACTGGGGCCGCGGCAAGCGTTTTCTCGTAACTGCATCCTGAGTGTCTCGGTTCTCAGGATGCTTTGTTCTGCACCGGGAACGGAACTTATCGGGGAGCCATATGAACGCAACAAGATCTTCATGGAAACGTCCTGCCGGGTTGGCATTGATCGCTTTCTTGCTCATTGCCTGCGCCACGGCACGCCTTAATGCTCAGGGCTACGGAACCATCAGCGGGACGGTCAGCGATCCGTCCGGCGCTGTGATTCCGTCGGCCACCGTAACCGCAACCCAGACCCTGACCGGCGCTGCCATCGTAGTGAAGTCGGGAGGGGACGGAATCTATGTCTTTCCCACCCTGCTGCCTTCAAACTATTCGATATCCGTCAAGGCCAGTGGTTTTGAGGGTTACAACCAGACCGGGATCGTGCTCGAGGCCGACCAGGCGTTGACCGTTAATGTCCACATGACAGTCGGCGCGGCCACGCAGACGGTGAGCGTTTCGGGCGATGCCCCGCAAGTGGACACCACCACCGGCACGCTGTCCCAGGTCATCGACGAGTCGCGCGTGGTCGATCTGCCGCTGAACGGCAGAAATGCGGCCTCGCTGATCACGCTGGTTGCCGGAGTCACCGACTCCACCAACGAGGGCAACGGCGTGAACCAGGGCAACGGAAAGACATTTCCCGCTGCTGTCGTCACCAGCTCGAACGGAACTTTGCCCGACCAGGAGAATTACCTTCTGGACGGCGGCAATAACGTGGATGAAATGACCAACGTAAACGGGCCGTTTCCATTCCCCGACGCGTTGCAGGAGTTCAGCGTACAAACCAGCAACTACAACGCTGAATTCGGCCAGAGCGCGGGCGCGGTGGTCAACATCGTCACCAAGTCAGGCACCGAACAGTTCCACGGCGACGCCTTCGAATTCGCGCGCAACGGCTACTTCGACGCCCGGCCGTACTTCGCCACCGTGGCCGACTCGCTGCACAGGCACCAGTTCGGCGGCACCATCGGCGGACCGGTCATCATCCCCCGCTTCTCCAAAGGGAAGAGCACCCAGTTCTTCTTCGGATATCAGCACACCCTCTATCACCTGAATTCGAACGCTTCTGTGGTGACGGCCCCAACCCTGGCGGAAGAGGGACTCACGTCCACCGGAAGCACCGCGGCCTCTGCCAATTACGGCAACCTCTGCGGCCCGCCGAATTCCTTCAACGGAAGCGGAATTTGCGTGAACGCTTCGGGAGCTGAAGTCATTACCCAGCAGGTCACCAATCCGTTCACCAACGTGCCCTACCCGAACAACATAATCCCCGCCAGCGACTTCAATCCGGCTTCGCTGAATTTCGAAAAGGCTTTTCCCACGGCGAGCGCGGACGCGGGCGCCGGGAAGATCGGGAGCACCCTCAACGTTTTCAAGCCCACGACCGATGCCTATAACGAGTACGTTGCCCGCGTCGACCATCAATTCGGCGACAAGGACCACCTCTTTGGCCGCTACTACAATAACTACTTCATACAGGACGCCGTATACAACTCTCACAATCTTTACACTTACTCGTCGTACTTCAACACCCGTTACCAGAGCGCGCTGCTGGCCGAAACCCACCAGTTCACGGCCAGCATCCTGAACAACCTGATCGTCAACTACCAGCGCGAGGTCGCCCTGCGCGGCGGGCCTCCGGGAAGTCAGGACATCACCGCCTTTGGAGTGAACGGCCTCTGGCAACCGTCGGTCGGCCCGTATATGGCCATGAGCGTCAGCGGCTATATCGGTGAAGGGTCGTCGGCGTTTGCCGGCTGGGGGCGCAACAACTACACCTTCAACGACGACCTGCACTGGGTAAAAGGGAATCACAACATTTCATTCGGCGGGCACATCGAGCTGAGCAAATACGACGTGACCAACGTGTACCAGTCGTACGGCGGCCTCAGTACCGGCGGTTCCATCACCCAAACCTTGACGATCGGCGGCGTGAAAACGACATTTGAATATCCCAATGCCATGGCCAACTTCCTGGTGGGATTTCTGACTGGATTTACCCAGGGGAACTTCGAGCTGGTCAACGACCGCGCCCACTTCCCCGGCATCTATGCCCAGGATAGCTGGAAGGTCACTCACCGCCTCACAGTGGACTACGGCCTGCGCTGGGAGGATTTCACTCCCTGGCACAACCTGATCTCATCGGAGCAGGAATTCGAGCCGGCCAACTACACTGCCGGCACTCACACCCCGCGGTTCAGCACCCTGCCTGCCGGCATGATGCTGGACGGCGACCCCGGCGTTCCCAGGTGGGGCGTCAAGTCCAAGTACAAGCAATTCATGCCCCGAGTCGGCTTTGCCTATGACGTGCTTGGCGACGGCAAGACGGTGATTCGTGGCGGCGGAGGCATCTTCTTCCAGGATCGTATGCCCGGCTTCTTCAACCTCAGCCAGGCCAGCTTTGCACCCAATACCGAGGTCGCCTCGACGACCAACGCGGCGATGTACAATCCAACCCCCGGCGTTAACCTCGGTGGACCGTTCAGCGATCCATATTGCACCACGACGGCTTTCTGCGCCGCGGGCAAAGTCCCCAACCCGTTCCCATTCACTCTGCCCTTCCCGTCCACCCAGACCTTCCCGAGCCCGATCACCATCGTGGAGTACGATCCTTCCGGGAACTTCCAGGTTCCGGTCACCTATGACTACAACCTGACCGTCGAGCATCAACTCATTTCCAGCTGGGCGATGCGGCTCGCTTATGTCGGATCCGGCTCGCGCCATCAGTTTGTCAATCTCGAACTCAACCCGGAAGTCAACAACGGAATTGGGGGCACAAACATCAGAAGGGTGTATAACATGGCTCCCACCGTGGGGCCGTGTACCGCCGCTGCCGGCTGCGCCCAGAACTATTCCGACATCATCGAGGCGGCCATGATCGGTGCGGCAGGCTTCAACTCATTCCAGGCCTCGCTGGTAAAGAAGATGTCCAATGGCCTGTCGCTGATGCTGAACTACACCTGGTCCAAGTCGCTGGACGACATGCCGCAGGCGACCAGGGTCTCAAACACCGAGGACCTGAATGCGGGCGAATCCTATGTCTATCCTCTGTATCCTGCGGGCGCGACCAATATACCGGCGGCGGCATTGGTTTCGGACATCAAGTCGCTCGACCGCGGCAAGTCGGACATCGATAAACCCCAGGCCCTCTCGTTCTCCTATGTGTACGCCCTTCCCAAACTGAACCATGGGGATAGCGTGATCCGATACATCGCCAACGGCTGGCGCACCAGCGGACTGATCCAGCATCACTCCGGAGACGCGCTGACCGGGTACTATGGATCGGACAACTCTCTTACCGGCCTGGGACAGGATCGCGACCAGGAAGACTTCACCAAGCCGGCCTACCTCAAGACGGTGGGTGGGGGCGATTGCGTGGCGGGCAAGTCCTGCATCGCCTGGCTGAATCCCGGCGCTTTCTCGCAACCCGTCCAGAGCGGCGCCGGCACCGGCTATGGCAACATGGTCAAGGGTTCGCTCCGCGGCCCCGGCTACACCAACTGGGATGGCGCCATGATTCGCGTCTTCCCGGTTTACCGCGAGTCGAACATGGAGTTCCGGGCCGAATACTTCGACCTGCTCAACCACACCGAACTCGGCAACCCGGGCGTTACTTCGCCTCTCTCCACCAGCACTTCCTTTGGAACCATCACGGGAACCTTCGGTGGACCGCGCATCGCGCAATTCTCGCTCAAGTACACCTTCTGATCGAGTGCGTCAGTAACTGTGGGTGGTGGATGTCGTGCTTCAAGCACGACATCCACCACCCTTTTTTTGTGAGCGCCAGGGATGCCGATCCGCCCGGGGTCCCCGGCGGTAGGTCTTCATCGCTGGGGCGGAGGTCTCGCTTTTGAGACCTGGGATACAAGCTGCCCCCCTGCCGAACATTCATCTACTCTTCCGTTTACAATCGCAGCAACCCCTTGAGGTCTCTCCATCCGATGACGATCGCAAGCAAGCAAGCCGCCAACTCCGCGCCCCCGGCGCCGCCCCAAAGCGGCTTCTCGCTTATCTCCGATGAAAAGCTGCTGGAGCTCTACTCGACGGTGCTGAAGTGCCGCATGCTCGGCCGGCGCATCCGCATGCTGAGCAAGCAAGGCAGACTGATCGCAGCCCCGGAAGCACTGGGCCAGGAGGCTGCCGCCGCCGGCGTGGGCCTCGATCTGCTTCCCGGCGATACCCTTGCCCCTTCGCCCCACGGATTTATCCCATGCTTCGTGAAAGGCTTGCCCCTGGACCGTATCTTCTCAATGCTCTCTACGGCGAGCCCACGAGCCCGATCCTCCTATGCTCCGCTCAAGCTTGTTTCTCCGTTTTTGAGCCTCGCCGCCCAACTCGACCGGGCCATCGGCGCGGCCGTCGCAAACAAGGCCGGCGGCAACAGGGGAATAGCCGTAGCTTTCTGCGGCAGCGCCGGCGCTTCGCCAGGCCTTCTGCATGGAGCCATGCGCCGTGCCGGCCAACTAAGCCTGCCCATCCTCCTGGTTTGTTACAGCGACTCGGGCGGCGAGGAGATTTGCCTGCAGGCACAGGACTGCGGCTTTCCCGGCATCACCATCGACGGCGATGACGCAGTAGCCGTTTATCGCGTCGCTACCGAGTCCATCGCGCACGCCCGCCGGGGCAGCGGTCCCACCCTCATCGAGTGCAGACCCTGGCCCCTCTCCGGCCGGAAACGGGGCCAGCGCCGAACCGCGAACCCCATCCTCAACCTGGAGACGTACCTGATCCGCAAAGGGCTATTCGACAGGAAGTTCAAATCCACGGCGGCCGCGAGCTTTCGCCGCGAACTCGACGCCGCCAGCCGAATCAGTTGATTTCCGGAGCGGAAGGCGAGCTTCCAAGGAGCGATTCCACGCCCGGCACGCGACTTGCCAGCTACTCTTCAAACACCTCGCGCAGCGTGGCCAGCGTCGCGCTCAGCGTTGAGGCGGTCAACGATCCAGCCCGCTTAACCAGCCGCGATTTGTCAATCGTGCGGATCTGGTCGAGCAGAATCAGCCCATTCTTGCCTGCGTGCCGGACAGCAATGCGAAACGGAGCCGGGTGACTGCCGGTTGTCATGGGAGCCACCATCACCGTGCGCAGGTAATCGTGCATTTCCGGCGGCGAAACCACCACGCAAGGACGAGTCTTCTGAATCTCGCTGCCGACCGTGGGATCGAGATTCACCAGCCAGATTTCGCCGCGCTTTACCACGTAAGCTCCGCATCCCCTTGATTGGCAAACTCAGGCAGGACGAGAGCGTCATCGCCTGTTGATCTCAGCCGCCGACCGGCCGCGGCCCAATCGCTGCGCGGCGCGGCTTTTGGCCTGCGCAGCACCAGCGCATCGCCCTCCACCCGCATCTCTGCCTGGTCCACCAGCCCCACCTGTTGCAGCAGGGGCTTGGGAATCAGCACTCCCTGCGAGTTTCCCAGGCGCCGAATCGTTGTAAGCATACAATCTCCCAATGTAATAACAATGTTATCACATCAAAAATGATCCTTGGAATGCCGGTTTCGGATTCGAGCGCTTCTACCGGGCCCGCGGATGGGTCCGGTCGTAGACCTGCGTCAACTGAGCGGTGGTCAGCTGTGTGTAGCGCTGGGTGGTGGAGAGCCGTTCGTGGCCCAGCAGCTCCTGGATGGCGCGCAGGTCGGCGCCCTCTTCCAATAGATGAGTCCCGAAGGCGTGGCGCAGGGTGTGCGGATGCACGTCGGCGGAAAGGCCGCGCAGGATGGCGATGCGCTTGACGATGCGGCCTACGCTGCGGGTGGTGAGCCGCGCCTGGCTTGACGGATTGCCGCCAACCTTGCCCAGGCCGCGCAGTTGCAGATTCAGGAACAATGCCGGTGTCGAGGCTCCCCTGGCCGCGTTCAGCCGCGCCTCGCGCTCGGTGAGATAGGAGCGCAGCGCCTCGGCCGCCGCATCGCCCAGCGGCACGTAGCGCTGCTTCTGACCCTTGCCGCGCACCAGGATGGCCTCGTTGGCCCAGTGAATGTCGTCGAGATTCAAGCCCGTCAACTCGGCGTTGCGAATGCCGCAGCCATACAGCAGCTCGAGAATGGCCCGGTCGCGCGCCGGCCAACTGGCCGCGTCCTCGCCCACCGAGTCCACCACCCGGTTCATCTGTTCGATGGAGGGAACCCGCGGCAGATGTTTGGGCAGGCGCGGCGTGGCCACCAGGGACGCCGCATTCTGATTGATGTGGCCGTTGCGCGCCAGCCACTTGAACCAACTGCGAATGGCCGCCAGCGCCCGCGCCGCCGAGGCCCGGGAAAGGCCGCGGTCATAGAGCGTTCCCAGGTAGGCGCGGATGTCGGTGTGCTCGATGCGCTGCACGCCCTGGTCCCCATCCTGCTCCGCATTTTGTTCCGCTGCGTATCGCTCGCCGATCCAGGCGGCAAAGTTGCGCAACTCGCGCTCGTAAGCGCGCAGGGTGTGTACGGAAGCGCCTCGCTCGTTGGCCAGAACCTTCAGAAAACCGCTGACCAGGGCATCGAGCGGAGAGGCAATTGCCGGCACAGGCGGGGTGCTCATGCCGGCTCCTGGTCAGGTTCTGAATCAACCGGGGCCTTTTGCGGCGGCGAAGCCGGGGAGTCTTTCATCCGTTCCACCAACAAGGGGCGCGGATTCGATTGCACGGCCTCCGGCCTTGAGGCAGCGCGGGGATGGTGCATGCGATGCACGGCCTTGAGCCGCCCCAGCGCCAGATGTGTGTAAATCTGCGTGGTGGAGATGTCGGCGTGGCCCAGAATCAACTGTACGCTGCGCAGGTCGGCGCCGTGCTCCACCATGTGGGTGGCGCAACTGTGGCGCAGCCGGTGCGGGCTCGCGGTGCTGTTGGCCAGCTTGACCAGGTGCCAGATCCATTGCCGCGTCAGCGGCATGCCGCGCAGCGAAAGAAACAAGCGCGCCGGGTCCTGCCGCGAAGAATCCTCCCGCGCGGCAGTGGTTTTGCTCCTTGAACTGATGCGCGCCAGGTGCGGCCGGCCGGTCCGCAGATACTCCTCCAAAGCAAGCAGTGCGGCGCACCCCAGCGGAACAATGCGCTCCTTGTCGCCTTTGCCGCGCACGTGCACGCGGCCCGCGTCCAGCGCCAGATCGCCGGTGGAGAGCGCCGTCACCTCTGAGACGCGCAGCCCGCCCGCGTAGAGCAGTTCGAGAATGGCGCGGTCGCGCAGCGCCGTGGCCTGCGCCTGCGGATGCGAGGCGGCCATTCCGGCACGCTCCAGCATCTCCGCAACCTCAGCCTCGGCCAGCGACTTGGGCAGCACCTTCCACGCCCGGGGCGACTCGATATTCACGGTGGGATCGTGATGGATGCGCCGGTCGAGGAGCAGCCACTTGTAAAAGCCGCGCAGGCAACTGAGCTTGCGCGCCGACGAACGCGAATCGATGCCGTGTTTGCGCAGATGCTCGAGGAATGCGGCCACATCCTCCTCGACCGCCGTCAGCAGCACGCCGTTTCGGCCTTCGATGAACTCGGCGAAGATTCTCAGGTCGCTCAAATAGGCCTCGCAGGTGAGCGGCCGCAGGCCTTTTTCCACGCGCAGATACGCCTGGTATTCCTTCAAAAGCGCAAGATTGCGTGTGCTGTCCACTGCTTCGATTATGGGCGCGTTCCTCGCCGGCCGGCCGGCGTTGGCCGGCTTGCCGAACCTCGTTCATCAAGGAATCAAAATCGCCACCTCACGCCCGCAACCCGAAATCGCATGACTCGATTGAGTCTTCTTCAAACCTTCACGTGCAAAACAGGGCCGTTTTAGAAGAGAATAGAGTTGGAAGAATTCTTCGAGCAGACAATTTTTCGAGAAGGATTGAGGAACGCTTGACGGCAGCGCAGATAGAAATTCACAAGTGGACCGCCTGGGAGTTCAAGCGGCTGGTTCTGGATTGCAAACCAAAGATTGCGGTCTTCGATTGCGATGGAACACTTTGGGGCGGCGACGCGGGCTTTGGGTTCATGGCCTGGTCGCTCGAACAGGGGCTGGTCTCCCGCTCCACCAGCGACTGGATCGACACCCGCCACCGGGCCTACCGTGCCGGCCAGGTGAGCGAAGTGGATATATGCGGAGAGATGGTGCAGATTTATGCCGGCTTGCGCGACCAGGAACTGCGCGCCGCCGCTGCCCAGTACGTGAAGGAATTCGTGCATGATCGAGTCTTTGAGGAGTTGGCCGATCTGGTCGCGGTGCTGCGCGAGGCCGGCGTGGATCTCTGGGCCGTCAGCTCCACCAACCGCTGGGTGATTGCCGAGGGGGTGCGCGATTTCGGCATCCCGGAGGAGCATATTCTGGCTGCCGAGGTCCGGGTCGTGGACGGGCTTATCACCAGCGAAATTGTGGACGTGCCCACCGATGCGGCCAAGGCTGTGGCCCTCAAGCGGGTGGGATTGCCGGCCCCCGATGCGGTCTTCGGCAACTCGATTCACGACCTTGCCATGCTGGAGATGGCGCGCTGTCCCTTCCCGGTCAATCCTTCTCCCGCGCTGCTTGAGGCGGCGGCAAAGAACGGGTGGGGCTACTTCCGTCCCCTGGCCGCGGAGGGGTTGGATGCGGCAGTAGAGGGCGAATAGAGCGCTATCTTTCAAACCGCTTCTTGAACCGGGTGCTTGGGTACGCTGCCACCCCGCCAAAACAGGCAGCGCCGGCCCGGTACGGCATCTCTTTTCTGGCATTTACACTAGAGGAGTGGAAGGAGCCCAGCCAAACTCCAGCCCCCGGCCTGCCGGCCCCGCCCTGCGCTTTGTGGCGGCTGCCCTGATCGTGCGCGGCGGCGAGGTGCTCATCGGTCAACGCCGTTCGGATCAGCCGATGGCGTCGTTGTGGGAGTTTCCGGGCGGCAAGATCGAGGCCGGGGAGAGCCCGGAACAGGCGCTGGCCCGCGAGCTGGCCGAAGAACTCGGCATCCGGGCAGCCATCGGTCCTCCGGTCACCCGCATCAGGCACAACTACCGCCATGGCGGCGCCGTGGACCTGCAGTTCTTCGCGGTCCACGAGTTCAGCGGCGAAATCGACAATCAGATCTACCAGCAGGTGCGCTGGGTGCGGCTTGAAGAACTGACCGGCTACGAATTCCTGGCCGCCGACCGGGGCCTGATCCGCGATTTGGCGGCGGGCAAGCTGCTGTAGATAGGGTCAATAATCATTGAAGAGTTCTTCGTGGGTTCCGGTCCGCTCCAGGTGAACTTTTTCATCGCTAGCGGAGTAGATCAACACCCAGTCCGATTCAACGTGTGCGTCTCTGTATCCGGCCCAATTGAGTTTCAACGGATGATCTTTGTACTGCGGCGGCAAGGGCTGCCCGGCGAGCAGAAGTTCGATCAGCGTTTTCAGCTTTTCGAGGTCTTTGCCTCTCTTCTGAAGCCGCTTCACGTCGCGATGAAACTGGGTTGAATAGGTCGGCGAACGCATCTGATTCCCAGCCCGCACTAGATTCCCAGTTTCTTGAAGAGGTCGGCGGCGTCCCTGGCCTGATGTACTTCAGCGCCCTGGGCGGTTTTGCGCATGGTCTCTCGCGTAAGTTTGTTTGGTTTCAAGTCGAAGGGCAGGGCGTTCTCCTTTGCCACCCTGGTAAGAACAATGCGCACCACATCGGAGACCGTAAGGCCCATCTCTTCGAGCACGGCGGTAGCCTTCTCTTTCACTTCAAGGCTGATTCTGGAGCGGACAACGGCATTTGTGGCCATAGCGATATTGTAGCTCATTTGGGCTACAAAACAAGGACGAATTCCGGAGCGCCGGTCTAAAGTCAGTTGACATCCGTTACGTTACGCATTACACTTGCGAATGATCCGATCGTTCCGCCACAAAGGGTTGAAACGCCTCTATGAGGATGACGACACTCGCGGCGTTCCGGCGGAACACTTGATCAAATTGCGCAACATCCTCGCACGCCTGGATGCAGCCGGTTCCGTGGAGGATATGAATCTTCCCGGATTCAACCTGCACGCGTTGAAGGGGCGATTACGCGGCTTCATGGCGGTCACGGTGCGAGCCAATTGGCGAGTGATCTTTCGATTTGTCGAGGGCCATGCGTTTGAAGTCGATTATGTCGATTACCACTAAGGAGGTTTCCCCATGCCGATGAAGAATCCGCCTCATCCCGGAAGCGTAGTTCTTAGCGAATGCATCGAGCCGCTCGGCCTTACCATCACGCGAGCGGCGCAAGCCCTGGGTGTTACGCGCACCACTCTCTCCGAACTGGTCAACGGCAAACGCGGCATCTCGCCGGAGATGGCCGTCCGGCTCTCCCAGGTCTTTGGGGGCAGCGCTCAAAGCTGGATTACGCAGCAGGCTCAGTACGAGCTTGCGCAAATCCCCGCCGGCCGCATTCAGCTTAAGCGTCTGGCCGTGGCGTGAACCGTATCTATCGGCGTCGGGGGTATCTTTCCCTGGTCCGGGAATCGGGCTCTCAGCCGCCCGGCTCTACTGAACCCGGTTCAGCGTAATCGAGCCGTGCAAACGCACATCGGTCAGGGTTACCGAGTTAGCCGAGTTGAAAACATAACTGAAGGTGCCGCCCGGAGGCTTGGCCAGAACTTCCTGCGTGTAATATCCGCCCACCGTTCCGGTTGGATGATAGACACTTTGAGTTTTTGGCGACCAGTTCAGGACTTCGAAGGTAATCAGGTTTGGGGCGGACAGGTGATACTTCCCCGATTCCATGGTTTGCAATGAACCGGATACAAGGCGATCGGTGTAGTTATAATTCGCATCCATAACGTAATTGAAGACGATACCCTGGGCGGTTCCCTTCCACTGGCCGGCGAAACGGTTATCCTGTGCATGGCAAACCGTCAATGCACAGAATGCCACGATCGTGATAGCGGGCTTCAATAGTGACTGGATACTCATCGGAATCCTCCTCTCGCTGATGGTATTTGCCTGATTTTACGCTCATCGACCGTTCCCCCGTCCATAGAGAATCTCGTGCTTTTTGGAGCAGTCCGTGTCATGGCGGAAGGACGATCGTGAAATGGGAATGACGGGGGGCCCCGGGTCTCGACTTTGAGACCCGGGTGTGTCGATGGACGCGCAGTCCCTCAGGCAGCCAGCGGCCTTATCTTCGGCCGCTTCCTCTGCGATTCGATCCACAGGTCGTACTGAAGCTGAGCCTTCGAGAAGAAGTCCGGGGAAAGCCCCAGAGCCTCGCCGAGCCGGATGCTGAGGTCCATCGAAACAGAGGTGCGGCCATTGAGGATACGCGAGATCGTGGCGCGCGCCACGCCGATATGCTCGGCGAGCTGGGTTGCGGTTCTTTTGCCGAGGAACTCTTGCAGCAGTTCGCCCGGACTGGCCGGGTTGTGCATCGTCGTCATGGTCATTGCCCCCTTAGTGGTAATCCTGATAATCCACGAGAATCGCATCCTCACCCTCAAAGGTGAAGGTCAGCCGCCAGTTGCCGCTGACGCTCACCGACCAGTGTCCTTTGAGATCCCCCTTCAGCGGATGCCAGTCCCAACCATCCCGGTTCATATCCAGCGGCGTCGATGCGAGATTCAAGGTGGTCAGCAGGATGCGCAATCGGGTGGCGTGTTTTGGCTGAATGCCCGCCTTTGAACCGGTTATGAAGAACTTCTCGATGCCGCGATGACGGAATGTCCTGATCACAGCAAGAGTGTAACACGTACTGTTACGCTTAGTCTACGAGGCCGGCGCCTCGGTTCCTTCTCTTGAGACCGCGAACCGCTGAACGGCGCAGTCCTCAATGCCCCGGGATCATTCCCCACAGCATCACCAGCGTCATGCCGATGACGATGATGCTGGTTGCCCAGGCGATCACGTTCCACAGCCGCGAGTTCTTGTGCTCGCCCATCAGGTCGTCGCGATTGATGAGCATCAGCATAAGAATGATGACCACCGGGAGCAGCACGCCGTTGAGCACTTGCGAGAGGATGGCGACGTTGATCAGTTGCGCGTCGGGCAGCAGCAGCACGGTGAGCGCGCCGCCGGCGATCAGCAGCGTATAGAGCCAGTAGAAAAACGGCGCTTCCCTGAAGCTCTTGTCCACGCCCGATTCGAACGCCCATGCCTTCGCAGACCGTGTAGGCCGTGGAGATGGGCAGGATCGAGGCAGCGAAGATGCGAGGCGTTGAAGAGCCCGAAGGCGAAGAGGATGAAGGCGTAGTCGCCGGCCAGCGGGCGCATGGCCTCAGCCGCGTCCGAGGCCACCTGGATGGCCCCCATGCCATGCACGTAAAGAGTGGCCGCGCAGGCCACGATGATGAACCAGGCCACGATGTCGGTGAACAGGCTGCCCACGATCACGTCCAGCCGCGAAGCCGCGTAATCTTTCACGCGAATGCCTTTCTCCACGATCGACGACTGGAGGTAGAACTGCATCCACGGGGCGATGGTGGTGCCCACCACGCCGATGGCCATGTACATATAAGCCTTGTCGCTCCAGACCGACCGGGCCGGCAGCAGCACCGTGGCCTTAGATCGCATCGTGCCAACTGGGCTGCGAGAGCACCCCGGCGAAGATGTAGCAGATATAGACGAAAGAGGCGACGATGAATATCTTTTCCGTGCTCTTGTAGCTGCCCTTGACCACCATGTACCAGACCAGGGCCGCGCAAAAGGGCACGGAGATGAACTTGGTCACATGGAACAGGTGCATGCGAGCCGGCGATGCCGATGAACTCGGTGACCACGTTGGTGTAGTTGACCACCACCAGCAGCACCATGAGCACAAAGGTGAGGCGCAGGCCGAACTCCTCGCGGATCAGGTCGCTGAGGCCCTTGCCGGTGACCACGCCCATGCGGGCGCACATCTCCTGCACCACGATCAGCGCGATGGTGATGGGAATGATGGTCCATAGCAGGGTGTAGCCGAATTGCGCGCCCGCCTGGGAGTAGGTGAGGATTCCGCCGGAGTCGTTATCGACATTGGCGGTAATGAATCCGGGGCCGAGAACGGCCAGAAACAGCAGTATCCGGATTCGCCAGCGCTTCCACATGCCCGGGGGGTCCTATGGCGGATTCATTCTGATTTCCTCACTGACCATAACAGGCAAGGCCAAAATGTGCGAGTGGCCAAAGCGTGTGAGTGTTGAATACTTAACCCCATCCTCGGATGGGTACCGGCGAACGGCTATGCAGGGCTCGGGCGCACCGCATTACAATACGGCTTCACGGCGAAACAGCACTGGGAGGAACGGCCAATGCAATACAAAGATGGGAATGAAGGATTTCGCGCCCGGCGCAGGCTGCTGGGCGGCATGGTTTCAGCCACCGGGGCGGCGGCGCTGCTGGGACTGAATGCTACAGGCGCCCAGGCCGGCGTTCCAACCGGGCTTCAGGAAGCGCCGGAGGAACTGCTCGCGCCGGCCCGCCTGCGCAACTACAAGACCCGCCGCAGCTCAAGCTGGGACCGGACCGGCGGCAATGCCGACGCCATGCCCGTGGATCCGGGGCAGACGCTGACGCTGCTCGATATGACCGGTGCGGGAGTGGTCACGCATCTGTGGTTCACCATCAACTCGCCGGACCCGATGCACCTGAAAAATCTTGTTCTGCGGGCCTGGTGGGACGGCGAGAGCACGCCATCGGTCGAAGTCCCCATCGGCGATTTCTTCGGCCTGGGCCTGGGCGAATACTTCGTTTACCAGTCGGCGCTGCTGGCTGTGGCGCCCATCAAGGCGCTCAACGCCTACTTCCAGATGCCGTTTTCCCGTTCCGCCCGCATCGCCGTCACCAACGAGGGCACGGCGCGCACCAACAGCCTGTACTTCGCCATCGACTACGTCACGCTGCCCAGCCTTCCCGCCGAGGTGGGCCGCTTTCATGCGCAGTACCGGCAGGGGACGCCCTGCAAGGGCTGGACCAACGACTGGACCAGCAACGTCAGCCCCGGCATCAACGACCGCAAGAATCTCGACGGCAAGGACAACTATGTGTTTCTCGAGGCTGCCGGCAAAGGGCATTTTGTGGGCGTGACCCAGGCCGTATTGCAGAACCAGAACGGCTGGTTCGGCGAAGGCGACGATATGATTTTTATCGATGGAGACGCGCTGCCGACCATCAACGGGACCGGAACCGAGGACTACTACAACGGGGCCTGGGACTTTGGCGGACAGCCCTTCGCAAATCAGCACCAGGGCGCGCCTTACATCGTCGATCCGGAGCGGATCGGAGGCCGCTATTGCCTCTACCGCTGGCACCTCGAAAGTCCCATCACCTTTGAGCAGTCGATTCGGGTGACCATCGAGCACGGCCACGCCAACCACCGCTCCGACAGTTTTTTCACGACCGCCTACTGGTACCAGACCGAGCCGCACGCGGCCTTCCCGGCGCTGCCCGCGCCCGCCGATCGCATTCCCAAAGTCTTCGATCCCGGCGGCGGCGCCGCAGCGGCGCCGGTGCCGAAAGAGTGACTTCCGAGTTTAGGCTAGCGACAATCCAACCGGAACTCGAGAAATGCACATCACTTGGGCTCAATGAGCGCATTGACCGATCGCCAATCATGACCTTTGCAGGTATGATGCTGAAATCATAAAAACTCTACATTGCTGCGTTGTTCTTCTTTCAATCGGGCTACGTCAGCATTTGGACAGGCTGTGCCTGCCCCCGACCCGATAAAGGGAGTTTGGAAACTAAACCTCGATAAAAGCAAAAATGCGATGGCCGTTCCTGAGAGTGAGGTCATCACAGTCGTCACGCAGGATAGCTCCTACAAGCTCGCGTTCGACGTGAAGCAATCGAATGGCTACAACCCGAAGTATGACATCGTGACGGATATGATAGGCGGAACGGTGAAGCCCGTTAACGCGGATGGAAGAGGAACAAATGATTCATGGCGCGTCACGCGGCAGGGCATGAAGGCATTCGACATGGAGTTGAATACACCCTTTGGTGGAAGGACGGACAAATACGAGGTCAGTTCCGACGGTAAAACCACGACGCTTCACCGCGTGCCGAGCAACAAGGGGCTGGTCGGGGGCTTTATTGAGAAGGACGGGAACGTACGACGCCAGCCTCAATACGCCTTTAGAGTTGACGCGCGATCATCAGACCTTCTGGATAACCATGCCGGCTCGCTTCGCAATCATGCGAGCCACCTTCTTGGGGCGGAAGAATATGTACGAAGAGAACCTCACCTCGCTTCCGTCCTTGTCCTCAACCCAGTAAAGTTGCACCATTCCGGCACGCTTGCTCTTGACCGCCGATATCTGATCCCAGGCCATGAACAGCTCTGCGGGCTTCGTCTTTGTGCCCAGGCTGAAGGTCACGCCGCGGCCATCGAGATAGACCTTGTAGCCTGCCATGGGCTTCACAACGCTCCAAAGATGGATACACAGGCTACTCATAAGCGATGCGCACGCAATCCAGGTGAGAATACCGCGACCGCGATCGGCGGTAAGGTCACTGAGCGGAAAGACTGTTGAAAGTACCATGGGCACCGAGCAAACCGCCAGGAAAGCGCCGAGGAAACTTCCGCTCATAGTCATCCACCAGAGGGTTCTGCTATTGCGCAGAACCCTCGGCTTTGACCGATTCAATTCGATCTGGGAAGTGATACCTGCGCCCAGTTGTTGAGCCGGAAACCCGGTCGTATCCATCACGCAACTCCCTCCTCGATTTGCTTTCCTTCCGACTTCCCATAATGGCTATACTGTGACTCTATTGTGTTTGACCGTGTGGAGTAGTGCTTGGCGTCACATCGCCAATGCCCTCGTCGAGCATCGTAGCACTCGGATTCTCGGATTCCGGGCGTGTCACCGTCAAACCGTCGCCAACCTGGTCTTAGGCCTTCCCGGAACCTCTCGAAGCTATCGGGATGGGCTGCGGGAGGTTCAGCGACCGCCCCCGCAACCCAAGGAAGACGGCCGGATAGTCTCTAACCGGCGCTACGGCGGCAGGGATGGTAGGTTGCGCCTAAGCGATCGCAGCTATGCCGTTCTTGGCAGCGAGAGTGAGCAGTTTAGCCGCCGGTTCTCGCGGCTGTTTTTCGCCGCGCTCCCATTTGCTAACCACTCCAGTGGTTACATTCAGATGTGCGGCAAAGACTGCCTGACTCACTGCTGCCCGCGCTCGCCGATCGCATTCCCAAAGTCTTCGATCCGGGCGGCGGCGCCGCGCCCGCGCCGGTGCCGAAAGAGTGACTTCCGAGTTGGCGACTATCCACTCGGAACTCAGAAAACAGGTCCAGAACATCTAGAGCAGCGCATCGAGCTGCATTACCCTGTTGCTGGCTGTATTCGCACCCGTACCAAATGCAAGGCGAAAAATGATATGTTTTGCCTATGAGCTGTCGTCCTTGCCTGCTGTGTGTGGCTACTGCGCTGTTTCTGCCACTCCCAGCAATGCCCTATTGCCGCGTTCCCCAACCTCGCCTTGTTTGTGCGGAGTATTTTGACAGCCAACTCGTGGTCGAGGCCACGCTCATCCAAACCCGCGAGCTTCATGCTAAAGAAGACCCCGAGACCGTATTAGCCTACGTTTACACACTGCGCGTGAATCAGACCTTGCGCGGCAAGCTGGATCGGACCATAAACGTGTATGAAGGGAACGACAGTGGAAGGGCCACGTTTGACTGGGTTCCGGGGAGAGTGCACTTACTGTTCCTGTTCCACGTTGCGGATGAAGAAGTTTGGGAACTCGATGGTTGCGGCAACTCAGGCCCTCTCAGCAAAGCTGACATGGCGTTTTCCGAAATCGCCGCGATCAAGGCGGCACGCGGCGGCGGCGTTATTAATGGCGTAGTGAGCGAGCAGGCATTATCGAATCCCATCCCTGGAGTGCACGTCGAGGCACTGGGGGCAACAGGTCGTTACGCGGCCACGACAAATGAAAAGGGTGAGTTCCAACTGAACGTCCCCACAGGTCGATATGTTATCCGTGCCACCGGGGACGGGTTTGCCTTCAGGAGGGCGGATATCAGTTACGAAGACCCTCGAAATGTCCAAATTGAACAGGGTGGGTGCGCTCAAGTCCAACTTACCAGAGATGACAGCTCGTCTTCCCGATGAGGCTGCCGGGGTAGTCGGCGGTTCTCTCGAAGGACAGCACCGGTCGGCAAACGAGAATCTGGGGTAGCTATCGGTAATTCACGTGTCGCTCAACGAACGCCTAAGGAAGCCCGAACCTTCGAGTTCCGGTCGCGTAACCGGCAAATCAGACAGAATGCCTTTGTGCCTATGCGCGGCGACCGAGAGGCAACCGCAGATGCTTCGGCTTCGCCCAGCATGACAGGCCTTTTGGGGAGTTCGGAGCTATGGCGTCCCGTTTCCGTGCACCTGCTGCAAGCCGCCGCCTGTCGTGGTCTGGTTTGAAGTCTTGAAGACCTGGCCGTTGTTTGTATTCATGACCGTCTTCTGGTCAAGAGCAAAATCTACCCAGTCAGACGTTACTGTCGAGCGGGCATTCATCGCTGCATTGGCGTTTGCCATTGACGCGTTCGTGCTCGCCTGCATACCTGCCAGGAACTGGTTATGTATCTGCTGCTGTATGGCCATGGACTGGTTGAACTGCTGCTGCTGAGCCTGCCGTTGGGCCGCAGCAGCAGCGTTCATTTGCTGGGCAATTCTTTGCGTGGCCGCAATCTGCCGATTGCTCCATGCGTTGATCCAGGCAGCCTGTCCGTTACGCCACGTGATAACTCCGTTCATTCCCAGTCCCTGTGACATCCACTGCTGCAGAAGGGCCGCAAACTGGGTTTGCGGGCCAGTCAGATAGGCGACCGCCGCGACGCATTGATTCACCGTTGTTGGAGCGCCGGTGACAATCCGCGGACCCTGACCGAAGACGGCTGATACCGTCTGCATCCCCGCTTCCTGATTCTGAGTGCAGTCCACTTCCACGAGCAGATTCCCCTGCATCGGCGTTGCCCCTTTTGTGTAGCTGACAGTTGCCATGGCCAATTCGCTGCTTTGCTTCGGAGCCTGTACGTGGCGCGCTGACAAATTGGCATCGAACTGTTGCAGGTACTGCTGAGCGGCCGCATTCAATGCCGGTGGAACCGGAGCATCCGCGACATAGTTCACGTTCATTGTCTTCGCCAGATAGACCAGGAACTGCTGCGCGGTCATTGGTCCGTTGAGCGGCAGGCAGCCCTGTTGGGGCCAGAAGCTGAGCATGGGCCCTGTGCCCCACACCCACCCCATCGCAGGCATCAGCTCTGAAAGGCTCTGGCCGTCTGCACTGGTTGCCCGCCACACAGCGTATGGATACGTGGCGCAGTTGCCGCCCTGAAAGAGCGCGCTCTGGAACTTCCATCCAGCAGGAATCGTGACCGCGACGGCGTTCATGTTATTGAGCGTCGGGTCCTGAACGTAAGCAACCTGTGTTGCCGAAGACGGTGTGCTGCCCGCCCCGTCTCCAGCGCTTGCCGCTGATGTTGTCGGTGAGCTCTTGCAGCCCAAGAGAGCAAAAGCTGCAACCACGGTTGCGATTTGTGCTTTTCTGGTGATCATTGATCCTGACTTTCCTCTGCAGTGATGTACGTGGATTGTCTCGCGCTCGACGCTTGCCTTCCCAGCCGCACGCGGTACCGAGTCATTGAACCTGGAGCTTGTTATTAACTATGGGGAAGTCTTAGGCATCCTTCTTAGGCTGGCTGCTAAGAACTACGATTCCACATGCATCATTTCGTTTTGTCAAGCTAAATCGGGGGCGTGTACATAAACCGGGTGGTCGCCATATCTTTCCGGCCTCGTAGCCGCGAGCCTCGTTCATGTTTCCTTTGGTTGCCTCAATCAGCCGTTCAACCCACGCCGGCGTGGCGGCTGGCGCACACGCGCAGGAAAGCTACAAACCGAATGTGATCGGGCGAGTTTTGGGGTTCCGGGCGGGTCACAGGCAAACCGGACAGAATGCCTTTGTGTCTATGCGCGGCGACCGAGAGGCAACCGCAGATGCTTCGGCTTCGCTCAGCAGGACAGGCCTTTTGGGGAGTTCGGAGAGTATGACCGCCCTTTGCTCGATCGAATCATTGAGCTTCAGTGCGCCCGGATCTCAGGCTGAGACTGCCAGCTCGCGTTCGGCCGGTTCTTCAATATCCATGCTCAGGCTCAGCAGGGATTCCACCACATCGGCGGCGCTGTAGCTGTCGCGTCCCGGCGCCAGGTACTGGGCGACGGTATTCAGGTCGTCGCCTACGGTTACCAGCGCCGGCTCGACGGCCCCGTCCTTGCGCGCCTGGGCATGGCCGATGTTAGCCATCAGGGCGTTGCAAAGGCACTTGCGGCCCACCGTATCTTCAATCTTTCCGCCCTTGGCCAGGTAGTTTTCCACCGGCTCGGCAGAGCAGCGGTAACCAATCTTGCCTTCATCAACGGCGTACGGCTCGCGAAGATAACCCAGATCGCAAACCCGTTTGCGCTCCTGGTAGATGTTGAAGGCCGAAGAGGTGCCTTCAAGCAGCGCAACCTTGAATGGAAATCCCGTGGGCGAGGCCACCGGATCGGTAAACACTTCTCCGCTGCCGGTAACCGCCTGGGCCAGCAGCGTCTTCTTCAGGTCTGCGCGCAGGCCGGATTCCCGGCTGAATGCAAAGGCGGTTCCAACCTGCACGCCGGCCGCGCCCTGCTCCAGGGCCTCGCGCACCTTTTCGGCGTTGCCATAGCCGCCGGCCAGCCAGAAGGGAACGCCGAGCGCGCGCAGTTCCGCTATGTTGACGCGGTCCCGCTCGCCATAAACCGGTTCACCGGCGGCGTTGAGCTGAAGCTTGCCGCGCGGGGGCGCGTTGTGTCCGCCCGCCGTCGGGCTTTCGATCACCAATCCATCCACCCGGCCGCTGGCCCGCCGCAGCATGGTTGTGGCCAGCGTGTTTGAGGAGACGATGGCCAGGAACCTGGGCCGGTGCAGCACCGGCAACGGACCCTCCGCGTAGTCGGCCGGATTGAGGACCATCTGCGTGTCCTGACCCGGCAGCGCGCCCGTCACCTGCAGCTTGTACTCCGCGGCGTGGTGGGCCGCAAAAGCGTCCAGAACGCCGGGAATGTGCAGCGGAATGCCCGCGCCCATCAGCACATAGCCCACGCCCGCCAGCATCGCTCCGTAGATCGATGACAGGTGCGGCATCTGCACCTTCTCGAGGAAGTTGATTCCCACCGGATTCCTGTGGCCTTCCCTGGCCAGATAAACCTCGACAAAATTGCTCACCATGCACAGTTCGATCAGCTTGCGCGCGCTGTTCCGCTGGTGCACGGGTATGGCCGGATACGGCGTCCCAGCGGGCTTGCCGCCGGGGGTAAAGTACTCCTGCCAGATGCGCCTCGCCATGTCGGGAAAGGGAAATGCGTCCAGTCCACGGCGCATGTTGCCGCCCTGGTCGCCATCGGCGAGGCGGCGCACAAACAGGGAATCGAGCGCCGTTCCCGAAACCACGCCCAACTGGCCGAGTTTTGAGACAGCGTTAGCCAGGCGCCAATTGGAGACGCCGACTCCCATACCGCCCTGGATGATTTTGGGGAAGTCCACCATCTATAAATTGTTTCATAGATTCAGATAAATCCACAGGCTTTATGCGGGATTTGGCAACTCAAAGCCCAAAATGTGAGCAATTTTGCTCAAAATGGGACACTTAGACGTGCCTTGCAAAACGGGATCGGAACCGCGCTAGAGCTTTTCGCGCAGGAAGCTGATCACCTGGTCGGCCTGGACCACGCCCACCATGCGGCCCTGCGCATCCACCACCGGCAGCGCATGCAGGTTGTATTTGTCGAACAATTCGGCCAGTTCATTCTGGTTCATGTCGGCCGGGCAGGAGAGAACGCGCGGCTCGGTAAGAACACTCAAGCGCGCCTCCGGCTGGGCCATCACCAGGCGGGCCAGCGGGATGGCGCCATGCAACACGCGCTTTTCATCCAGCAGGTAAATCTCGGTTACCGTCTCAGGGTCGCCGTCGAAGCTGCGCAGGGCCTGCACGGCCTGGGCTACCGTGGACTGCATTCCCAGGTAAACGAAGTCGGTGGTCATGCATCCGGCGGCCGAGTCCTCGTCGAACTCGAGCAACTCCTCGACTTCCTGGCGCTCCTCCGGCTCCATCTCCTCGAGGATGGCGTCGGACTGGTCTTCAGGCAGCTCGGCCAGCAGGTCGGCGGCGGCGCCGGGGTCCATCTCCTCGACGATGTCGGCGATCTTCTCTTCGTCCAGTTTTCCAGCAGCGCCTTCTGGAGTTTGGGCTCGACCTCTTCCAGGGCGTCGGCGGCCACTTCTTCGTCGAGCGAGGCGAAGACGGCCTCGCGCTCGGCCGGAGCCAGATCTTCCAGGATGTCCGCCAGTTCAGAGGGGTGCATGTCGGCCAGGCGCTCGTGCGCGATGCGCAGCTTGACGCGGCGCGCCGGGTCGACCTCGATCACATCGACAAAATGCCATGGAATAACCCGAGCGGGGAATTTGCGCGAGATGGCTTCAAGAGTGGCGCGCGGCAACACGCCTTTGAAAACCCGGCGAAAGGCTCCGCGCAATCCGATTTCGACCTCGGCAACGCGCAGCAGATGGGCCGCCCCCATGGCCCATCCATTCCAGGTCGACATCGTTGACGCGGACCACCTTTCGGCCGTTAATGTCGATGATCTGGCGGTCCACCAGGTCCTGTTGGAGATAGAGATAATTGCCCTGGTCCTGGAGCGGAACCATGGCGCCGGAGGAGCGCAGCTCGAGCGTGCCGGCCGGGGTCTCCATCACGTCCTGGGAGGGGACGATGGCCAGCCCGGAGCGGGTTTTCAGCACCAGGCCGGCCACTTTGCCGGCGTCGGGTCCGGTAGCTACGGCAACGTCCTTGAGGCGGCCGCGCAGGTGGCCCTGTGAATCGGTCACCGGAGTGCCGAGCAGCGCGGTGAGGCTGACCCGGGCTGTGGTGCGAGGATGCATGAAGAAAGTGTATCCCCCTGCCGGCAAATTGCGCGCCGGGGCGCATCCGGATGGGCACTGCGCCGGATCGGAGAACCGCTCTACTGAACCCGCAGCTCGGTGGTCAGTTGGATGTCGGCGGACGAATTGCCGATCATCACGCGAACCGCTTCAGCCTCAACCCGGAATCCCGGCAGTTTTTCGTCCCACCAGGCCAGGCTTGAAGCCTGCAGCGGAATCTCGACGGTCCTAGTTTCGCCGGGCTTGACGCTGACTCTCTTGAAGCCTTTCAGCTCTTCCTGCGGACGCACCACCTTCGAGCCAAGGTGCTTTACGTAGAGCTGCACCACCGCATCGCCGGCCTGGCTGCCCGTATTCGTCACGTCGACGCTGACCGTGACCGAGCCGTCTTTTGCCAGCTTCGAGGAGCCGGCGCGGAGATTGGAGTACTTGAAGGTCGTATAGCTCAGCCCGTAGCCGAAGGGGTAGAGCGGCTGGCCTTTGAAGTACGTGTAGGTGCGCCCGTCGCGGATGTTGTAGTCCATCATGGGCGGCAACTGATCGATGGACTTCGGCCAGGTCACCACCAAATGGCCGCCGGGGTTGTAGTCGCCAAAAAGAACCTGGGCCAGCGCCGTACCCTCGTCCTGCGAGGAGTGGGCCATGTGCAGGATGGCGGGAACGTGAGCCTGGCTCCAGTTGATGGCGAAGGGGAAGCTGGAGACCAGGACGACAACGGTCTTGGGATTGAGGGCATAGACCTGCTTCACCAGTTGCTCCTGGGCAAGGTCGATGCTTTCGCGGTCGCGGCCTTCGCGTCCGTCGCTGGGCGCGGTGCAGGCCAGGGTCCCGCCGCCATCCGCTGTGTCGTGCCAATCGTGCGCCATGTCGGGGCCGCAGGTGGGGTCGTTGCCGATCACCACCACCGCAACGTCTGAAGCCTTGGCCGCATTGATGGCGGCATTGCCAAGTTCGTCGGCAGCGTAGTTCACCTTGACGCCCGGACCCACTGCATCCGTAATTGCCTTGAGCGGCGTAACCGCATAGGGCGGCGTGCCGCCGTACCAGTCCCAGTGGACCGAGTCGGCCAGCGGCCCGATAACGGCGATCGACTTGATAGCGTCCTTTTTCAGGGGCAAAAATGCGTTCTCGTTCTTGAGCAGCACCACCGATTCGAGCGCCATCTGTTTCGAGACGGAGCGATCTTTCTCAGTGTTCCAGGGCTCAGGAGAATCCTTGATCTTCGCGTAGGGAACCATCTCCGGCGGGTCGAGCAAGCCCAGGCGGATGGTGATCCGGAACTTGGGACGGAGCAGTGCATCGATCTCCGCCTCGGTGATGGAACCGTCTTTCAGGGCCGCTTTGGCTTCGTCCTGGAACCTGTCGAGGAACTGGTTGATGCCGGCTTTGAGGCAGGCAACCACCGCGGCCTTCTGATCGGGATATAGATGGCGCGGGTTGACCAGCAGGTGGACGGCGCCTCCATCGCTGGAGATCACCTCGACGCCCCATTGCTCGCGGACAATGCTCCTGAGGATTGGATTGACGGCCATGGCGGCGCCGTTCCAGGCGTTGTATGAAGCCATGACGGCCTTGGCGCCGCCATCGAGAAAGCCCATCCGGAAGGGCACCGAATAGTATTCCCAAAACAGCCGCTGGTCGAAATCGGACGATGAACTGGTGCGAAAATTCTCGTTGCTGTTGGCCAGAAAGTGCTTGAGCAGCGCGGCCGCCTGCCAGTACTTCGGATCGTCGCCCTGCAGGCCCTTGATAAATGCGGTGACCATGGTTCCGTTGAAGAACGGATCCTCTCCGTAAACTTCTTCGCTGCGGCCCCAGCGGGGATCGCGGGCCAGATCGGATTGCGGTCCCCACAGCATGAGCATCTGGCGGTCGTACTTTGCGGTTTGGGTGATGAACCTGGCCTCATAGCCCTCCACGCCCCCCGCCTGCCGAACCAAGTCGGGATCCCACGATTCACCCATCCCCGGAGGCTGCGGAAACTGCGTGGTCGTAATGGCCTGGCGCCTGCCATGGGACTCGCGCTGGACGACTCCATGGATGCCCTCGGAGCTGCCGTAGCTCATCACGCCAAGCCGGGGCACGCCGGTGTTGGTGCTCAGGCAGTTGACCTTCTCCTCGACGGTCATCAGGGAGAGCAAGTTGTCGATTCTCTTCTCCGTCGGCAGCGCCGGATCGTTGAAGGGATAGCGAGGCTGCTGGGCGTAAACCGGAACGAGCGCCGCGGCGAACCCTGCGACCAGAAGACAGACGAGAGGGGCAAAGCGCTTTTTCATCATGGCGGTCACCGAATCGGCTTTCTCGGCAGTGGCGCCGGCGCGGCATTAGCCCGCACGGCGCAATGCCGGTTTGCAAACGCAGAAAGGCTATCACGTCCGCCGGCGCCCATCGCAGCGAGATTCGCGATTTGAAGCCGGGAATGGCGATTCGCGGGACCGACCGGATTGTGCGCAAGCCGGGACAGGGCGGAATGGGGTCGGTCTACGAGGCGGCCTGTCACGATCTCAAGACGACGCAATCTCCGACAGGAGAAATCAAATAGAGCATCCCGCTTGACACAATTCCTCATCAAACCTGAAACTGCCAGCAAGGTCGGCGAGGGAAGGCGGGGGTGGGTTTCTCCTGCCCGACCCTGAAAAGGCGGAATAGGAACCCGGTGAACGCACCTTGTCCAGGACGGCGAAGTTTCCGGCTGAGCTCGACCATGGAGAGCGTCTGCGAAGCCGAGGCGGCCGCCGACAGGCTGGCCGCCGACGCGGGCCTGGATGAAGACGAACGATTCCACGTGACCATGGCGGTGCGCGAGGCGATGGTCAACGCGGTGCTCCACGGCAACGAGTACGATCCGGCCAGAAAGATCGCGGTGGGCTTTGAGAACACCGGCAAGGACCTCGTGTTTACCATCGCGGACGAGGGCAGAGGCTTCAATCCGGAGACGCTGCCCGACCCCCTGGCCAAGGAGAATCTGCTTCGCGGCACAGGCCGCGGCATCTTCCTTATCCGTTCGCTCATGGATGAGGTACACTTTCGTCAACTGCATCCCGGGACCGAATTGACGCTGGTGAAGCACCTGGCGGCGGCGGGCAAAAAAACCTGATGGGCGGGCACGGGAGCGCGGACGAACTGGGGAAACAGCTTCGCGCCGCGGCTGCCGCCCGCGATCGACCCGATTGCTCCGATTGCCCGGTTGACAAGGTTTTTCAACAGATCGGCACTGCAAAAGTGCTATAACGGTAGTACCAACAAGGAGGAAATTCCGTGGCACTTACTATTGCTTCCCGTGAAGTGGACGGCGTCACCGTTCTGGACCTAAGCGGGCGGATCACCCTGGGCGAAGGCAGTGTGCAGTTGCGCGATGCCATTCGCGACCTGATCAGCAAAGGGCAGAAGAACATCCTGCTCAATCTGGGAGATGTGAACTATATCGATAGCTCGGGGTTGGGTGAGTTGGTAAGCGCCTATACCACGGCCAGGAATCAGGGCGCCGCGCTCAAGCTGCTCAAGCTGACCAAGAAGGTTCACGATCTGCTTCAGTTGACCAAGCTCTACACAGTTTTCGAAATCAGCGACGACGAAGCCAGCGCCATCGCTTCATTCAAGTAGGCGATAGCCGGCAGCATCCGGACCGCAATTCAGAGAGGCCATCCCGCCCCGCGGAATGGCCTTTCCTGCGTCTGCGCGGCCTTTTTAGGGTAATAATATGGTGGCCAAATGTTCAGAATTGACCATCATTTTCGTTTGGGCCGGCTGAATCATAAGGTTAGAATGCAGAAGTTCTCTCTGGAATTCGCTTGCCCAGTATGTGCCGCACATCCTCAGGAGTTCTGCGAGTTGCGCAATGGTGCTCCACGTTTTGAATCCCATGTTGAACGCAAATGGATCGCCCAAGGGTACAGCCTCGCGGCTTTTCTGCCGGAACCGCCGCCAGGACTGCCGGGTGCCCCATCCTTGAATCGTTTCTTGATTCAAGGGTGGGAGGCCACGAAAATCCATCTCCTCCAGAAACAGTCCGCACTGGAAAAGGACCGTCGGGCGCCCCGCCGGGGAACCTCTGGGTCCCGCGTATCTGCTTTTGCGGCCAGGGTGGGATCGCTCGTTGCCAACATGACAAGAAAAGTGAAAACAGTCTAGAAACTGACTGCCGGAACGCTCTGCGCGGCCGGGCTGGCCGTGAAGTAGGCGGGGTTGTTGTGGTAGCCCGCGATGCCCGCCCAGATGCTGTTGGGAAACTGCAGTATGAAGGTGTTGTAGTCCTGCAACGCGTCGTTATAGCGCTTGCGGGCCACGCTGATGCGGTTCTCGGTGCCCGCCAGCTCGTCCTGCAGGCGCATGAACTGGTCGCTCGAACGCAGTTGCGGATAGTTCTCGGTGAGCAGCAGCAGGCGGCCCAGCGCGGAGTCCAACTGCCCGTTGGCGGCGATCTTCGCTGCCGGGCCCTGCGCGTTCAACATGCCGGCGCGGGCATTGGCGATGTCGCCAAATACGGTGCTCTCCTCCTTGGTGAACCCCTTCACGGTCGCCACCAGGTTGGGAATCAGGTCGGCGCGCCGCTCCAACTGCACATCGACCTCAGACCACGCGGCTTTCACATTCTGATCTTTGGCCACCATCTGGTTCCTGGCGCTTATATAGCTGCCAAAGACCATGAGAACAACCAAAACCAGAACGCCCAAAACTGCCAGTGTAATGCCAAGTCCCTTGCTCATACCGTGTATCTCTCCTCCGGCCTCCGCGTGTGGGAAGCCACTTCTTGAAACAGCTTTTAGCCTTCAGCTTTCAGCTTGTCCTGGGCAAATCCAAACTGCGACGCGGAGGCTGGAAACTGAAAGCTGAAACATTACCAGCTTCCGCCGGCGCCGCCGCCGCCGAATCCTCCGCCGCCAAACCCGCCGAAGCCGCCACCCCCGCCGCCGAATCCTCCACCTCCGCCAAACCCGCCGCCGCCGAGCCCGCCACCCCCGCCCCAGCCGCGGCCGGAACCGCCGCCGAACAAGCTGGAAAACAGGCCATAACCCAGAAGCATCCGAAAAATGGACCCGCCGCCAAAGAAGATGAGCAGGAAGATCAGCAGGATCAGCTTGCCCAGCGCCGGGCTGTGGCGCTCCTGGGGCTCCGGCTCCGCGGCCGGAGCGGGCGTGTTGGTCAGCGTGACCCCGGCGTCGGCGGCGATCACCTGCGCCACCTGGCCCACGGCCAGGGTTACCGCAGAGTCGTAGTCGTTGGAGCGCAGATAGGGAACCATCTCGCGCCCGATGTCGCCCACCTTGGCGTCGTTCAGGATTCCTTCCAGGCCGTATCCCACATCGATGCGGTACTTGTGGTCGCCCACGGCCAGCAGCACCAGCACGCCCTTATCCGAGCCCTTCTTGCCAATCTTCCACTTGTCTTCAAGCTGGTTGGCGTAGTCGGCCGCGTCGTCCCCGTTCATGGTCTGGACGGTGACCACGGCAATCTGCGCATTGGCCTGGGAGTGGTCGAGCTGCCCGCAGATCGAGTCCAACTGTGTAATCGCCTCAGGCGAAAGCACGTGCGCGTAGTCGCTCACGTAGTCGGTGGGTTTGGGCAGGCTGTCTACGCTCTGGGCATGGAACGGGAGGGCGAAAAACAGGAAAAGAACTGCCGGGAGCAGCCGGAAAGCGGTCGTTTGTGCGCGCCGAAAGCCCTTCATCCCTTTCAATTGTACGCGGCTGGCAAGCGGACGGTTCCCAGCGGCGCCGGACGCCGGTCAATGAGTCGTCAGCGGGATCTTCAGGGAAGCAGATGCGGCGCTGCCATCCCGATGAATTCCCGCGGAGAAATCACCTTGGTCCCTTTCCAGAATCTGGGAAAGTGCCGCAGATTGCCCGTGATCAGGTAATCCGCGCGGGCGGCGTCCGCGCATTCGATAAACCGGTTGTCGTCCGGGTCGCTTGTCACCTCAAGGCTGTACCGGGGAACAATGAGGGTGCTGCGATTCCTGATCAGCTGGAGAAGTTGCTGGCGCAAGCCCTTGCGGATGCGAAGCTCGGGCCGGGCAAGCACATCGGAGTATTCATCCAGGATGGGCTGCAAAACATAAAGGCGCGCCGGCCTGGTAATGGCAATCAGAAAAACCGTGTGTTGCAGGCTTTCCGGCTTGAGCGCCGCGGAAACCAATACATTAGTATCCACTACCAGGCGCAAGGCTAGCATGCGCTCTTCTTCTTTTGCGCCCTCGCCGCCCTGATTACCTGATCGATCTGCCGCGAGGTCAGCTTGTTTGTGCCCTTCCGTTCCGACTCCTCGCCGATGATTCTCAGGACTTCGGGCTCAGGAGCCGCAAGTTTCACGTAGTCGCGGAGACTCAGGAGCACGGCTCTGGGCGTGCCGCGCTTCTCAATCACCAGCGACCGGCGCTCGCCTTCCACATGGTTCAGGAGCCTTCCGAAATTTGCGCGCGCACGCAGGGCAGAGACTACCATTACCCTGCCTCCGGTTGCCGATGCCGTCATGAACTCTTCACTCCAATACTCTGAACTGTACAGTTTGTTGGCTTAGGAGTCAACTGAGCCGCTACACTGGTAAGGACATGAGCCAGAATCAGATTCCCTCGCCCCCCATCGCCCGCAAACAGCACACCGAAACCCGCCTGCACGGAGTGCTCCTGGCCGACGACTACGCCTGGCTGCGCGACAGGCAGAATCCCGAAGTGACCGCGTATCTGGAGGCGGAAAACGCCTACGCCGAAGCCATCATGGCGCCGCTGGGCGGCCTGCGCGAACAGCTCTACCAGGAGATGCTCTCGCACATTAAGCAGACCGACGTCTCCGTCCCCTACCGCGACGGCGACTGGTGGTATTACACCCGCACCGAAGAGGGTCTCCAGTACGCAATCCACTGCCGCAAGCGGGGGGATGCCACCGGGCCGGAAAAGGATGCGGCTGAACAAGTCATTCTCGACGGCAACGAGTTGGCCAGGGGCCATGCCTTTTTTTCTATCGGCGCTACCGACATCACCGACGACGGCCGCTGGCTGGCCTACACCACTGACACCACCGGCTTTCGCCAGTACACGCTGCGCATCAAGGATCTTGAAACCGGCGAGACCTTGCCCGGTGAAGTGGAGCGGGTGGGCTCCGTAGTGTGGGCCGCCGACAACCGGGATCCCGAGCGACAGGTCTCCGTCGCTGGGGTGGACAATCAGACTCTCTTTTATACCGTCGAGGACGAGCAGCAAAAGCGCCAGTTCCAACTCTGGCGGGCCTGCGGCCAGCAACTTTCTGGAGCAGTTCTGATCCGCCAGGAGAACGACGAGCGCTTCAACCTGGGCGCCGGGCGGACGCGCGACGGGAAATTCCTGGTGATGGAATCGGCCAGCCACACCACCACCGAATCGTGGGTCCTGGCCGCGGACCAGCCCGGCGGCAGCTTCACGCTCATCGCCGCGCGCGACGACCAGCACGAATACTCCATCGACCACCGCAACGGCCTGTGGTTCATCCGCAGCAACGATCGCGGCCGCAACTTCCGCCTGGTCACCGCGCCGGTTGAGACGCCGGGCCGTGAACACTGGACCGAACGCATTCCGCACCGCGACGCCGTGATGCTCGAGGAGGTGGATCTCTTCGCCGGATTCTTTGTGGCCTGCGAGCGCGAGGACGGATTGCCGCGGCTGCGCTTGTGGCGCTTCGACGGCGACACTGCCGAAGCCGCACCGGCCGGCGAGATCGCTTTCCCTGAGCCGGCCTACAGCGCCCAGCCGCACATCAACCGCATCTTTGAGACAACCACGTTCCGCTACGGCTACCAGTCGCTGGTCACGCCCAGTTCGGTGTATGAGTACGACACAGCAAGCGGCGCATCCACGCTGCTCAAGCAACTTGAGATTCCCGGCGGCTTCGACCGCGCGCTCTATGCCAGCGAGCGCGTTCACGCCACGGCGAGGGACGGCGTTCGTGTCCCCATCTCTCTGGTATATCGCAAGGACTGCCGCACGCAGTCGAATCCGCTGTACGTTTACGGGTACGGCTCTTATGGCTACTCGCTGCCCATCGGCTTCAGTTCCAACCGGCTCAGTCTGCTCGATCGCGGCGTGGTGATGGCCTATGCGCACATCCGCGGCGGCGGCGACCTGGGCGAGCCCTGGCACGATGCCGGCAAGATGCTGGTCAAGCGCAACACCTTTACCGACTTCATCGCGGCGGTGGAGCACCTGACGGCAGCGGGCTACGGCGACCAGTCGCGCGTGGCCATCGAGGGCGGTTCGGCCGGCGGACTGCTGATGGGCGCGGTTGCCAACATGCGCCCCGATCTCTTCCGCGCCATCGTCTCCCACGTTCCTTTTGTGGATGTGATGAACACCATGCTCGATGCTTCGCTGCCGCTTACCGTTCCCGAATACGAAGAATGGGGCGACCCCAACCAGGAGAGTTACTTCCGCTATATGTTGAGTTACTCGCCCTATGACAACCTTCGGGCAGCGAGTTATCCGGCGATGTTAGTCAAAACTTCGTTGCACGACAGCCAGGTCATGTACTGGGAGCCGGCAAAGTATGTAGCCAAACTCCGCACCCTCAAGACGGATAACCATGCGCTGCTGCTGGTGACGAATATGAAGGCCGGGCATGGCGGCGCAAGCGGGCGTTACGACTATCTGAAGGAGATTGCCCTCGACTACGCGTTTCTGCTGCGCGAGCTGGGAATTGTGGGCTGATCGCGCCGCGCCCGGAATCTTTCTGGCGCATTTTGTCTTGAAGCTGTTTCATAACCGAATGTTCGTCGTCTTCGATTTTTCCCTCAGGGGCTAAAGCCCTCGATTTTGGGCTTTGTGAGCGGCGCGGCTAAAGCCGTGCCCTTTCAAAGCAAGGTTATGAAACAGCTTCTAGCCAACCGGCTCGGTGAGCGCCTCCGTAGCTTTGCTCATCTTTGCGGTGCGCTGGATCTTGTCCCAGTTGAAGGGCTTGCCGTCGATGGCGCGCTTGAGGGTCTTGAAGAGCACGATGGAGAAAAGCTGGCGATAGGCGAAGCGCTGCAGCCAGATGTGGAACAGCAGCCAGCCGTCGCCTTTGTGGGCGGGGTGGTGGCGTTCCAGCGAGAAGGCAGCCGAGGAAGTGATGAAGTCGATGAGCAGGAAGCCGAGGAAGTAGACCACCAGCTTTTCCAGGTTGGCCGCGGAAGCCGACTCGGGGTGGTAGTAGCGATTGATGAAGAAGTTCACGACTCCGGCCAGGAACATGATGTCGATGAAGGGCGAGACCAGGGGCAGGAACATCTGGAAAATAAGAATATTGGGCAGGGCGAACAGGCCCATGGCCTTGTTGCGGACAAACGCGGCGCGATGTTTCCAGACCGCCTGCAAGGTTCCAAAGGACCAGCGGAAGCGCTGGCGCATCAGCCCCCTGGCGTTGATGGGAGCTTCAGTGAAGGCCAGCGAGCGGTCTTCGTAGTCCACTTTGAGGCCCTGTTCGAGCAGGTTCATGGTCAGGTCGGCGTCTTCGGCCACGGTGTTGAGCGGGTAGCCGCCGGCGGCCTTCACCGGGGCCGTGCGCCACGCTCCGATGGCTCCGGGAACGACAGTGACAACGTGGAAGAGGTCGAGTGCGCGGCGCTCGAAGTTCTGGCTGGTGATGTATTCCAAAGCCTGCCAGCGGGTCCACAGGTTCACCCGGTTTCCCACCTTGGCGTTGCCGGCCATGGCGCCGATCTTCGGATCCTCGAAATGGGGAATCAACATGGAGATGGCATCGGCGGCAATCACGGTGTCGGCGTCGATGCCCACGTAGATCTCCTCGTTCATGCGCTCCAGGGCGTAGTTGAGCGCAGCGGCCTTTCCTTCGTTGGGCTTGCTGAACACCTGCACGCGGCCGGCCGCGATTTCAGTCGCGTAGGCCTCCCGAGCCACTTCCGCGGTGTTGTCGCTTGACCCGTCATCGATGACGATGACATGTAAATTTTTGTAGTCGGAGTTGAGCACCGAGCGGATGGTGCGGACGATGACCGTCTCTTCGTTGAATGCGGGGATGAGAACCGCGACCCGCGGATTGAAGCCGGGAGTCGCCAGGTGGTAGGGTTTGCGCACCCGGTCGATCACCGCAAACAGGCCCACGATGAGCAGGCGGGCGCTCATCAGAATGTCGCCCACAAAGAAGATCATCACGATGAAGTTGCCGACGATGTCAACGGCGGAGAAGGCGATGGAATCGGGGATGGCCCGCAGATGCTGCCAGAAGGTCAGCGGGGGCATCACCTCGGCGGTGGTTTTGCCCATCAGGGCGGAAACCTGCACGATGGAGTAGCCGTGATCGCGGAGGGTCTTGATCAGCACCGGCAAGGCGGCCACGGTCACCGAGCGGTCGCCCCCGCCGTCGTGCAGCAGGATGATGGAGCCGCGGAATTGCGGCTTGGTCTTCATGGTCTGCAACTGGGCCAGCACCGATTGCGCAATCTCGGCGGGCGTCTTGCGGGGATGCTCGTTCCAGTCGTCGGTATCGATCTTGTTGCCGATGATGGTGTAGCCTTCCCGCTGGATGCTGACCACCGGCGCGGCCTGGTCGTCGGTGTCGGGCTCCTCGTCGATGTCGTAAGGAGGACGGAAGTAGAGCGGCTGCACGCCCAATTTGCTGGCGAACAGGCGGCCGGTAAGCTTCACCTCCAGGTCCAACTGGCGCGGCGAGATTTCGCTTATGTCGGGATGCGTCCAGGTGTGGTTGCCGATCTCGTGGCCTTCGCGAAAGACCCGCTGCATCACGCCCACATGCTCCGCGGCCTCCGCGCCGATGATCAGGAATGTGGCCTTGACATTGTTCTGCTTCAGGATGTCGAGAATCTTCGGCGTCCACTTGGGATCGGGCCCGTCATCGAACGATAGCGCAACTTCATTGGGATGGTATCCGTACTGCTCGATGGTGTAGGTGCGCGGGTACACATCCATGTGCTCATCGACAATCAGCTTCTTGCGCGGGTCAGGCTCGTCGGTGTCCACGCTCACGGCGCGCCTGCCCGGCTGCGGCAGTCCGGTAACGCGCAGAATGTCTCCTTCGCCCTCGGTGTCCACGTCGTGCCCGGGCTGCACCGAGGCCAGGGCCTGCAGCGAGTCGGGATTGGTGGGCTTGTCCCAGATGCTCCACAGCGAGCTGTCTTCCTCACCCAGCCGCCACAGGGCGAAGGTTTGCAGGCCCAGGCCGCGGGCGGCGCGCATCTCGTCCAGCAGCGAAACGCCATCGAGAAACCAGACCACGTGGCGCTGATTGTTGTCCTCGTCGATGTACTCGTAGTGCGGATTGAGGGAATCGTAATCGAGGTCGAGGTCGGCGTCGGCGTCGGAGGCGCGCTGCCAGGCATCGGAGACCGAGAGGTCCTCGGTATCGAGCACACGCGGCTGGGGATGCCTGCGGTCTTTCGGGTCGGGGATGGTGAGCGTCCAGTCGTAGCCGTAGTTGCCCACGGCGCAGATGATCTTCTCCTTGGGCACAATCTTCATCACCCGTTGCAGGTTGGCGACGAACCAACCCTGGCTGGCCACCGGCCCCGGATCGCTGTTGGCCTCGTGCTCGTCGTAGTTCATCAGCACAATGCCGTCGGAGTTGGCGGCGATGCGCTTCAAATCGTCGTCGGGGGTTGAAGCGGCCGCGTTGACATAGAGGCGCAGGTTGCGCGAATGCATCTCCGCATACAGTTCCTGGATGAAGTTCAGGTAAGCCGGTTGCGCGTCGTCGTTCAGGCTCTCGATGTCCAGCGAAAGGCCGGGGTACCCCGGATACGCGGTAAAGAAGCGGATAATCTGCTGGCGCAGCGCCGCGCTCTTTTCGTCGTCCTTCAGAACATCGCCGACGCCCGCGTCCCAGCTCTGGTTGCGCGAGTTGTAGTTGTTCAGGTGGGGAATGACTTCAGTGTCTTCCCGGGCGGCCTGGATGACGTGCTTCACCCGGTTCATGCTGTCGGGGTCGTGGACCGTGGCGCCCTCAACCACCGGATACTCGTGCAGGTTGTCGCTGGTCATCGCCATCAGGGTTCCCGAGGGCGCGGTCACGTGGAACCATTGCGCGAACAGCAGGTCGATCTGGTGGACGTGCTCCTTCAACGAAGAGTAGCTGGCGGCGTCGTCCTGGACGTAATAGGCGGCGCGCAATCCTTCGCCGGTGTTGAAGGGAATTTCGGAGGGTTTGCGGCTGGTCTTGCGGCGCGCGGGGCGCTGGCCTTTCGCGCCATGCAGCAATGGAGCACGGTCGGGCAGGGCCTTGTAGTTGTGTTTGAGCGTGGGCAGCAGCAACTCCGGCAGGTGTTGATTGCGCATCACGTTGAAGATGAAGCCGGCCAGCACCAGCGTGGAAATCACGGCGGCGGCATCGAGGATGCGCCGCAGGCGTTTCCAGCGCTTGCGTTGCGGGTCGAAGAATATCTGTCGGTCGTGCATGGCCGGTTTCAATTACCTGTGAACAAAATGCACCTTTGCGTTCTACGCTATACAGTACGAATCGTATGGAAGCCGCCCCGCAGAGTCAATCGACGCCGCTGCGCCGGCCGCCCCCGGCCGGCCACCCGCCTGCGCGCCGTGTTGGCCCTGGCCCCGGCGCTGGCCGCGGGCCTGGCCCTGCGCCTGTGGCTGCTCAAAAGCCTCTTTCTGGTGAATGGAGACTCGCTGATCTATGGGGGGCTGGCGAAAAACCCTGCTGCACGGCCAATACGCCTTGACCATGGGGGGTGGGGCGCCGGAGCCCACGCTGATCCGGCTGCCCGGCTACCCGCTCTTTCTGGCCCTCTGCTTCAGGGTTTTCGGGATGGAGAACTACTTTGCCGCGGCCCTCTTGCAGATTGCGCTGGAGCTGCTGGGGTGCCTGCTGCTGGCCCAGTTCGCGGGCCGGATTGCCCCGCCGGGGCTGGAGCGTGGCGCGCGCCAGGCGACGCTTTGGCTGGCGGTTCTCTGTCCCTTCACGGCCTCCTACTCGGTATTCCTCCTCACCGAAACCCTGACCCTCTTTGTGCTCGCCCTGGCGCTGTGGGCCATGGCCCGCTTCCATGACCGGCCGGGGTGGGGAAGCGCGCTCTGCTTCACCTTCGCGGTAACCTACGCGGCCCTGCTGCGCCCCGACGGCGCCCTGGCAGCCCTGGCGCTGGCCCCGGCACTGGCGCCGACTTTGCTCGTTGGCCTGCGGCGCGCGAATGCGGCAACGCTGCCAATTCCGCCCAAAAAACTCCTGCGCATCACCCTGGTCTGCGTTCTGCTGGCGCTGGCCCCGTTTGCCGCCTGGACCCTGCGCAACTGGCGGACTTTTCACGTCTTTGAACCGCTGGCCCCGCGCTATGCCGAAGATCCGGGCCAGGAAACCTATCCCGGCTGGCAGCGTTGGGTCAAAACCTGGTGCCTTGACTTCGTCTCCACCTACGAAGTCTATTGGCCCATCCCCGGCAGCCCGCTTGACCTGGGCAAGCTGCCCAGCCGGGCCTTCGACTCGCCGGCGCAATACGCCGAGACCGCCGCGCTGGCCTCCGAATATAACGACCGGGACGGAGCGCAGGACATTCTACCCGATGTGGACGCCGGCTTTGGCAGGCTGGCCGAAGAGCGCATCGCCGCCCATCCGCTGCGCTACTACCTGTGGCTGCCGCTGGGCCGGGTGGCCGACATGTGGCTGCGTCCGCGCGTCGAAAACCTGAACATCGACCTCGACTGGTGGGTTTACGCGCATCACCGCGCTGAAACCCGCTTCAGTTGGGCCTACGCCGGGCTGAATGCCCTCTACCTGCTGCTGGGAGCCGCCGGACTCATGCTGCGGCCGCGATTCTGGAAGGCGATGCTGGCTTACATGCTGCTGCGCAGCGCCATGCTGCTCACCGTGGAGGCGCCGGAGACGCGCTATACGCTGGAGTGTTTCCCCATGCTCTTTGCGCTGGGCGGAATCGCGCTCTACTGGTTACGAACCGGGTCTGCTTGTCGGTCTTGAAGGTGAAGGCATCCCCCGGCAGACGCTGATTGACCTTGATGTTGGTGTAATGACAGGTCCTGGTTGGCCCCCTCCCTGGTCGAAGACCTGCTGCAGGCTGACGCCCCGGTCGGTGTCCATCCAGACGGTGACCTTGGGAATATTCTTTCTGACGTTCGCGTCCTTGGCCACCATCTCCAGCTTCTGCGTCGTCACGCCGTCAATCTTCTCCGGGCCAAGGTACTTGATGTCCCACTTCTCTTCCAGTTCCTTGCCGCTGGCGCCGAAGCCGAGCATGAACCAGCTTTGATATTGACTCAGCTTGGTGATGGTTGTTACCTGGTCGATCAGCTTTTCATAAAGCTTGAGGGTCCCGCCGGACAGAACCACAACCTTGGGCACCGGCTTGCCGTTCACTTCGCTGATGTGCGCCGCCCATCTGAAAGCTGCTGCCTTCCCGCTTGTAATATGTGGCGCCCTTCTGCACGTCCTTGTCGTAGATCGGCTGGGTGGTAACGGTGACGAACTCGACTTCCGCCGAGGTGGTATGGAAATTGGCGGCTGCGGCATCCAGCTTGCGCAGCACGCTCTCCAGATTATCCGCGGCCCAGGCCGCGCGCAGGGGCAGCAGGGCGAGCGCGATCGACGCGGCGAATACCAGCTTTCTTGGATGCATAAATTTCCTTATCCTGTTTGACGCGCATTTGCGCCCGATGATGCAGCCAAAGAACGCTCTACCGGTGCGCCCAGACCTTCCACGCCACATTTCCCTGCGCATCGGTCACGGTTTCCCAACGCTCCACAAAGACGGCGTCGCCGGTGACCGGCAAAATGGCCTGGCGGAGAGCTTTTTTTACCGCCTGATTTGACGCACCCGCGGGCACGCTCACATCCGAGGCCTGCACGGTCACGATCATTCCGAGTCCGCCGTCGCCGATTACCTGGATGGGATGCTTAAGTCCGGCGGCCGTGAGCGGTTTGTCGCCGTAGTTCCACAGGTGCGGCGTAATAAAGATGAAGAGCAGAATCAACGTCACCATCACGTCGTAGTGAAAACATCCGCGGGGATAAGTCCAGTAAAAATAGCTCTTCAGAATTTCCTTGATGCCGCGTGCCGGCGTTTGAGCCGGCTCGCCATTGTTTAAAGGTTCCATCGCATCCTCACTCATGCAGACTCGCGCACAATCCGGTCCAGCCCGCCCATATAGGGTCGCAGGACCTCTGGAATCAGCACCGTGCCGTCGGCCTGCTGATAGTTCTCAAGAATCGCCAGCCAGGTGCGGCCCACGGCCAGGCCGCTGCCGTTCAGGGTGTGTACAAACTCCGGCTTGGCCTTGGCGCCCTGGCCTGCCGCCGCACGGTAACGTATGTTCGCCCGCCGCGCCTGAAAAGCCTCGAAGTTCGAGCAGGACGAAATCTCCCGGTAGAGCTGCTGGCCGGGAAGCCAGACTTCAAGGTCGAAGGTCTTGGCGGAGGAAAAGCCAGTGTCTCCGGTGCACAGCAGAACCCGCCGGTAGGGCAGCTTCAGCGCTTCGAGAATCTCCTCCGCGTCGCGGGTCAGCCGCTCGTGCTCCAGGTCAGACTCCTCCGGCCGCGTGAACTTGACCAGCTCCACTTTTTGAAACTGGTGCTGGCGGATGATGCCGCGCGTGTCCTTGCCCGCGGCTCCAGCCTCGGCGCGAAAGCACGGCGTGTAGGCAGTAAGGCAGATGGGCAGCCGCGCTTCGTCAAGAATCTCGTCGCGGTAAAGATTGGTCACCGGAACCTCGGCCGTGGGGATCAGCCAGTGATCGTTGTCCTTGAATTCGCCGCGCGCGGCGCCCTCGGCGTCGGCGTCGGAACACCGGAACAGGTCCTCGGCAAACTTGGGCAACTGCCCGGTGCCGAACAACGACTTGCTATTGACCATGAACGGCGGCAGCACTTCGGTGTACCCGTGCTTAGTGGTGTGCAAGTCGAGCATGAAGCTGATCAGCGCCCGCTCCAGCCGCGCCCCCGCGCCCATGTAAACGGCGAAACGCGCCCCGGAGAGCTTGGCCGCGCGTTGGAGGTCCAGAATGCCGAGGGCTTCGCCCAGCTCCCAATGGGGTTTGGGATCGAAATCGAAGACAGGCTTCTCACCCCAGGTCTTTACGGTGACGTTGTCAGCCTCGGACGTGCCTGCGGGAACCTCATCCCGTGTGAGGTTGGGAATGCTGGCCAGGGAAAGGCGCAATTGCTCGTCCAGCGAAGCAGCCGTCTTGTCCAGCTCGTCAAGTTTGTCCTTGAGCGAGCGAGTTTCTTCCATCACTGCCGTCGCGTCCTGACCCGCCTTTTTCAGTGCACCAACCTGCTGCGACAGTTCGTTGCGACGGGCTTTGAACTGCTCTGCCTGGGTAATGGCCTGGCGGCGGCTTTGGTCGAGGGCGCGAAAATCTCCCAGCAAAGCGGCAGGGTCAGCCCCCCGCGCGCGCAGTTTTTCTTCCACAAGTTCCAGGTTGGCTCTGACGAACCCCAGATCGAGCATCGCTCTTCCAGTTTAACCGACAGGCTTCACGGCTCTCGGATTTCCGGATTATCAAATTCCAGAGGTTGGGCGCCTGGCGCCAATGAAACAGACCGGTGAGGAGGAAGGGAGAGAGAGTTTGTAATTGACACCGTGGTGCGATATGTGCCAATATCCTATTGAGCGGTTGGGGCGCCGGACGAACCTGTTAACCGGGCGAATCGCTCAATTTATAAGCAAAAGACCGCTATCAGCGGTCTTTTTGCTTTTGCGGCCTTATTTTGTCGCCCTTAGGCACCACGGAGAAGATATCCGGATTGGGGCGGTACCTTGAACATTCCAGGATTGCCTCATCATGCACAAAGTTGCCAAGCCTGTCCTTCCGTGCGACAGGATTCTTGATGGCGGTCATGTATTCATTTGCGATGACTTCCGAACTTTCATCCAGGGCACTTTCTATCTGCTCGATGACATCGTCGATCATATAGCCGTCGCCCAAGATGCGCCTCCTGTGGATATGGCGGCCAACGAATACGACCTCGTCAATGCTTAGCGGCAGGTTTTCGGCGGCCTGTTGTGCATTAACGGCTTCAATCTGCGCCTTTGTGAGCCTGCCGACTATGACGCGAGGAACTCGTTGACCGGCCTGAAGTGCCTCCAGGTTCCGTCGGATTAAGGCTCTGCCGTTCGCGTAGAGGGGCATCTGATCTAGGTCATCTTTTCATACCCCCGCGGAACGATCCAACACTGCTCTCCGACGTGCCTGCGCAGCTGGGCGAGATGGAGGCCAATGACGAGAGCCAGCTTAGATCTACATCGAACCCTCTGGCGGGGTGGGCGGGGCGGCTGGCCCCGCCTCAATCCGGTCCAGCCATCCCGGCAGCCTTTGATCCCCGATAATCAGCCTTGCCCCGCGCGTCAACGTGAAATAGGTCCAGATCCAGGTGCGCCAGGTCGCCAAGAACAAAGATCTCCGGCAATCCCGGCGGATTGAGCCGGTCGTCGACCACAACGCAGCCGCGGTGATCGAGCTGCGTACCCAGCATCTCGCCCAGCGGCGAGGCCTCGACGCCTGCCGCCCAGAGCGTGACGGCAGAGCGGCAATCGGCGCTAAGCAGCGCGGCCTTGCTGTAGCATCCACGTATGATCGCGGGCGTTTCCTGGCTCTGGTGGGTGGGGTTTCACGCGGTGGTGGCGGCGCTGCTGGCGGGGGACTGGCTGCTTAACCGCCGCTCGACCCGGCACGCGCAGGCTCTTGCATGGCTGATCACTGCGGCGCTGGTGCTGGCCGCGGCCGGCTTTGCGGGCTGGATCGCCATCGTTCAGGGCCGGCAGACGGCCCTGGAATTTGTGGCCGGCTACACCATCGAGACCTCGCTCAGCGTAGATAACCTGTTTGTTTTCATGATCCTATTCCAAGGGTTCCGCATCAGCCCCGAACGCCAACACGCCGCCCTGCTGTGGGGCGTAGCCGGAGCGGTGGTGCTGCGCGGGCTGTTTATTGCTGCCGGCATCACGCTGCTGCGGCGTTTCGACTGGATAACCTGGATCTTCGGCCTGTTTTTGCTCTATGCGGCCTGGCGGCTGCTGCGCGGCGGCTCGGCACGGGCGGCCATCCCCAAGTGGATTCAGCGAATGCAGCCGGCCCGCGGCTCGCTCCTGCCCGTGATTCTGGCCGTCGAGTTCACCGACCTGCTGTTCGCCACCGATTCCATTCCCGCCGTGCTGGCCGTCTCCCATAATCCCTTTGTGGTTTACACCTCGAACATCGCCGCCATCCTGGGCCTGCGCTCGCTCTACCTGGCGCTGGCCGCGCTGCTTGACCGCTTCCGCTATCTGCACTACGGGCTGGGGGCGCTGCTGGCCTTTACTGCGCTCAAGATGCTCGCCAGCCGCTGGCTGGAGTTGCCGATCACGATTTCGCTGGCAGTGATAGGAGTAATTCTGGCTGTCTGCGCCCTGGCGTCGTGGAGGGAGATAAAGCAGGGAATAGGGACTGAGGGACTAAGGGACTAAAACTGGTTGCATCAATGTCGTCTCGCGAACATTAGGATTTCCCTCGGGGGCTAAAGCCCAGATTCCATGCATTCTCAGCGGCGCGGCTAAAGCCGCGCCCTTTCAAAGCCCGATTTATGCAACCAGTTCTAGGATTCAGTCTCTTCCGCGGTCGGCAACCTATGCGTTGAGGGATCGAAGGCCGTTTCGGCTGTCTAGTCCCTTAGTCCCTCAGTCCCTTAGTCCCTCAGTCCCTGTTCTTACCCCAGCGCCAGGTTCAGATTGTCGATGGCCTCGTCGATCTCGGCGGTATTCTTGAATCCCACCGTAACGCAATCCACGCTCGCGTCCTTGAACGCGAAACGCATCGCCCGCTGCCGGTCCTCGTGGTTGAACGTGCCTTCTCCGATCAGCTTCATGCCGATCACGCCCATTCCGTCCTTCTTCACCTGCTTCACGTGGGCCACAACCTCGTTCACGTTGCCCAGGTCGTTGGTGTCGGGCACTTCGGCGTCCATGCGAACCCCTTTGTGATTCATCCGGATCATGGCCACCTCCAGCCACTTGTTGCCCGGCATCAGGCGCAGCGCCGGCAGCCCGTGCACACTGGCGCCGTGGCTCTTGATCTGCTGCTTTTGCTCGGCCGCGAGAATTGCGTCCTGCCACTTCGCCGTGTCCGCCACCCACGTCCCCGTGTGCTGCCAGTGCAGCAGCATGATGTCGAAGTAGTCGGTACTTGAATTCCTGCGCAGCTCGTCCAGCTTGGCCGCCGGTTCCGGGTGCCCATACGTCTCCACCTTCGACATCAGTACATAACTCTCCCGCGGAATCCCTTTCAGCGCCGCCGCCAGCATCTGCGACGACGCGCCATAGGACTCGGCGGTCTCGAAGAACCGGACGCCGCGGTCATACGCGTAGTGCACCAGCCGGGTCAGCCCATCCTGTCCAAGCTTCTGCTGGAGGTGCCCGCTGAAGGTGCCCACGCCCAGCGCCAGCCGCGTCACCTTCACGCCCGAGCGCCCCAGCGTCACCCACTCGGCCGCCGCCGCCCGCTCCGCCTTCAGTTGCAGGCTGCCGGCGCCCGCCAGCGCACCCGCCGCAACTCCAGCCTTCAGAAAACTCCGCCTCGATAATTTGCCCATTTGCCCTCCAACCGGCACAATTCAATCCAATTCCCCGAATCCTACCACACCCCTCCAGCAAGAACCCAAATGTCTTAGTCCCTGCCGGGGTCCCCGGCGAGCGATCTTTGCTCGCTGGGGTGGCTAGTCCCTTAGTCCCTGTCTTTAAGCCATCGCCAGATTGATGTTCTCGATCGCCTCGTCCACCTCGGCCCGGCTCTTGGTTCCCACCGTCACCGAATCCACGCCCGCATTCCTGAACGCGAACCGCATCGACGCCTGCCGGTCCTCGCGGCTGGTAAACGTGCCCTCGCCCACCAGCTTCATGCTGATCACGCCTTTTCCGGCCTTGCGCGCCTCGTGCACATGCTCCACCACTTCGCTCACATTGCCCAGCTCGTGGGTGCGCGGATCTTCGGCGTCCATGTGAACTCCTTTGTGATTCATCCGGATCATGCCGATCTCCAGCCACTTGTCGCCGGGAACCTGGCGTAGCGCCGGCAGCCCGTGTATCGATGCGCCGTGGGTTCGAACCGCCTGCTTGTGTTCGGCCTCAAGAATCACGTCCTGCCAGCGTTCCGTCTCCGAGGGCCAGGTCGCCGTGTGCTGCACGTGCAGCAGCATGATGTCGAAGTAGTCGGTCTGCGCCAGCCTGCGCAGCTCGTCGATCTTGGTCTGCGGATCCTTGCCGTCTCCGGTCGTCACCTTGGTCATCAGGCGGTAATCTTCGCGCGGAATCCCCTTCAGCGCGATTCCAAGCATCTCGTGCATCCCGGAGTAAGACTCTGAAGTCTCAAAAAAACGAATCCCGCTATCGTACGCGTAGCGCACCAGGCTGGAGAACCCTTCCTGGCCCAGGTCTCGCTGCACGCGGCCGCCATTCGTCCCGGTCCCAAACGCCAGCCGGGTCACCTTCATCCCCGATCTTCCCAGCGCCACCCAATCGGTCGCTTTCCCGCTCTCTGCCAACAGCGGAAGGCGCGCCAGGCCCGCAAGGGCGCCCGCGGCAATGCCGGTCTTCAGAAAATGTCTTCTGGAAATGTGATTCATGTTGAACCTCCGGGGAGATTGGCCAAGGGGGACCAATTGCCCGAAGATTACCACAATTCTTTATAGGAACGCATCAATCTGCGAACCCCGGTAGTGGGGCAGTTTGGAGGAGAATTCCCTCAGTGGATAAAGCCCGGGTTCATATTGCCAGGTTTACGTACGGGCGGAACAGGTTGCGGAAAAACTCGAGATTTCGAATGAAATTGGCGGAAAGCGTGCCTCCGGGGCTAAAGCCCTCGTTGATTTCGCAGGCTCCATGCGGGGGTTGAAACCCCCGCCTCCCTCCGGTTCGAGTTTTTCCGCAGTCTGTGAAGCCCGTACCCTTCGCCTGAAGCCAGTACCCTTCAAACTGACCCACTACCCGAGCCCCGCCGCTGCCATTGCTACTGAGGCCCCTGCTGGCAAGGCACTTCGTGCAACTCAACGATCACAACCTCGTACCCCTCGGGTGGTTGAAAGATCGCCGGATCGGGCTCGCTCTGATCCAGGCTCACCAGTTCCGTAGTTCTGGTGCCGGTCCGAGGATCGGAATCCACCTGGCGAAGCGGAAAGTCGAAGCCGGCCGCTCCCCAATACTCGCTGGTGCGAACCAGGGGCCGGTCGTTGCCGATCTCGCCTACCGGAGTCGTGAAGCTGTTCCGGTAGCCATGCGCCTCGATGCCCATGATCGTCGCCGTGCCCAGGTCTTCCCGGTTCTGGTTCTGCGGCATGGGCCGCGGTATCGGACCGGGCGGCATGGTGGCCATGGCGCCTGAAGCGCCCCCGCCGGAGCCGGCCTTGGGCGGGGCCGGGATCCGCGGCGATCGAGAGCCATAGTTGACTCTGAAATGTCCCGCTTCGTCCGCCCAGCATCCCTGGCGCTGATCGGCCGGAGGCATCTTGGTCACCGTTGCCTTTCGGCTCAGCGAGTCCCAGTTGGTCTGCGTTCCCTCCACCGGATCGTTCACATTCACTCGCGTTACGTCGGTCCGGCCTCCTGAAAACATGAATCCGCTGTTCGCGTTCATGTACCGGCCTTGCGAGTCCCGCGCCCGCACCTCTTTGCTCTCGCCGGTAATCGTCGTGCCATCGGCCAGCGTCTGCGCGCTGGTGATCCTCAACTCCGCCGTGTACGCCCTGGGCTTTGGCGGGTTGACAGGGCAGGGAACCGTTTTTTGTCCTGCGGTGCTCTGCCCCATCAGGGGCATCGCCAAAGCTATCACCGCAAATCCTGACAGAACCCGGCAGACGCCTCCATGCATTGCCAATCTCCTTTCCAATGCAAGCCGAGAGGGATCGCGCACTTCCGCGCGTCCACGCAGCAGCCAACTGAATTATGGCTACAAATTATAGTCCCGATTCAGCGCCCGCTAAAATCTGATTTCCGCCCCCTGGCCAACCGATCACTGTCCGCTGTCCACTGTTCACCGTCCACTGACAACCGTTCTTCCGGTGTTAGCCTCAGAGCTAATGGCAAAAGCCACGCAGGTTGATTTTCTGGTTATGGGCGCGGGTGTTGCCGGGCTCCGCGCCGCCGTTGAACTGGCCCGCCACGGCGAGGTCCTGGTGGTCACCAAGGAGTCGCTCAGCGAGTCCAACACCCACTACGCACAAGGCGGAATCGCCGTCGCCACGGAAGGCGACGAGGACGTTGCCCTCCATCTCGAAGACACCGTCAACGCCGGCGACGGGATTGTCTACCGCCCCGCCGCCGAAGCGCTGGTCTTAGAAGGCCCGGTCCGGGTGGCCGAGCTGATGGAGTGGGGCGCCCGCTTCGACACAGAAGCGGGCCAACTCCACCGCACCCGCGAAGGCGCTCATTCACTGGCCCGCATCCTGCACTCCAGCGGCGACGCGACCGGGGCCGAGATCAGCCGCTCCCTGGTTGCCTTTGCGCGCGTCCACAAGCGCATCCGCTTTGCCGAGTGGACCATGGTCACCGGCCTCGTCTCTTCCGGCGGTCGCATCGTAGCCGCTGACCTGGCCCCCGCGGGCGCCGGCGAATCCGCTGCCGATCTACGCAAGGCCCATACCCGCGTCGGGGCTCGCGCAATTCTTATCGCAGCCGGCGGCGCAGGCCAGGTCTACTCCGACACCACCAATCCGGCGGTAGCCACCGGCGACGGCATCGCCCTCGCCGCCCAGGCCGGCGCCGAGCTGGCCGACATGGAGTTCTACCAGTTTCACCCCACCGCCCTGTCGCTGCCCGGCGCTCCACGTTTTCTGCTCTCTGAAGCTCTGCGCGGCGAAGGCGCGTATCTGCGCAACGACCGGGGCGAGCGCTTCATGGAGCGCTACCACCCCCTGCTCGAACTCGCCCCGCGCGACGTGGTTGCCCGCGCAATTGCCCGCGAAGGCATGGGCGAGGCAGGAAGCGCACGGCCCGTCTATCTCGACATGCGCCCTATCCGCAATATCGCCCGCAACCTCGACCTTCACCGGCGTTTTCCTGGAATCAGCCGCTTCCTCGCACCCTACTCGCTCGACCTAGCCCGCGACCTCATCCCCATTCGCCCCGCGGCCCACTACCTGATGGGCGGCATCAGGACCGATCTGGCCGGCCGCACCAGCCTGGGCGGCCTTTACGCCGCCGGAGAAGCCGCCTGCACCGGCGTACATGGCGCCAATCGCCTGGCCTCCAATTCCCTGCTCGAAGGCCTGGTCTTCGGCGCCCGCGCCGCCCAGTCCATGCTTTCCGACGGCCTGCCGCTCGAACCTGTCGAGGCAACCGAAGCCGAACCGGAACCTCTATCGGCAGGCGAAGAAGCGCAGGTCGAAGCTCTCATCGCCCAACTGCAGGCGGACATGTGGGCTTATGCAGGCCTGCTCCGCGAAGAGCCGACGCTGCGCCAGGGCATTGCCGCCCAGGCCGCCTTTGACGCCGCGCTCCAGAATCTCGCGCAGCAGAACCTCGGGCAGTGCAAGACCAGCCGCCGCCTCGCGGAAGCCCTGGCCATGAGCCGCGTAGCCCACGCCATCCTCCACTCCGCGCTCGCCCGCACCGAGAGCCGCGGCGCCCACTTCCGCAATGACCATCCCAAGCGCGACGACCAGCGCTTCAAGAAGCATTCGGTGCTGGGCCGCGATGGGAGAGTCGGCTTTGAAGAATGGTAAGCGGCAGACGGCTTCCGGCTTTCCTACCTCACGTTGGGCGGCGTCATCTTGGCTAAAATCATCTGGAATGCAGGCCAATTTGCCTCGATCAGAGCAGCATTCTCGGGGGTGATCTTGCCCGGCGGGTAAGCCTGGACCGTGCCGCCTTTCTTAATCCCCACCCAGCCCACGTCGTTGAGGATTGCGCCGGTGATCACGATGAACTCCCGCGTAGCCAGCCCGTTGGCATGAATGATCGCGGCCACCTGGGGATACTGCGAATCGATGTCATGAGCCTGCTGCGTGATCGGCTTCTTGCCGGTCGTGCCGCTGGAGGCATCCATGGCCGCATTCAGGCTGGGATTGGCCGCGACCAGCTGGTTGATGCTCTGCATGGCCGTAGCCGTCTTGTTTGCCTTGTCCAGCGTCAGCGCGTAGTGGCGAACCTCGATCACATCGGGATCGTCGTCCCCTGCCGCGCGCGCGCCTGAGGGCGAAGCGCCCAACGCAGCCGCGGCCAGCGCCACCATTGCAAAGCCGGCGAGTAAGGATACTGATTCACGCATTTTCATTCGTTCTCTCCTTTCCCGATCGATTTTCCTGTTTCCTGTTTCCCGTAATGCCGCTGCCTGAGGGTCAAATAACGGGGCCGGCTTTGGGGCGGCCCTTTTGAATCGATGCGGCTGGATCGCGACCGTGCCCGCTATTGCTTGACCAGCTCGACGCGCCGATTGAGGGCGCGGCCGTCTTCGGAGTCGTTTGAAGCTACGGGCGCGGTGGGCCCGTCGCCAATTGGCTGGAGTTGAGCAGCGGAGACGCCGTACCTGGTGGTGAGCATGGCCACCACGGCGGCGGCGCGGCGCTTGGACAGGTCCATGTTGGCGGCGAAAGCGCCGGCATTATCCGTATGCCCGACGACATAGACCTTCAGGGAGTGGTCGCCTTTGAGCAGCTTGGCAACTTCCTGCAGGGCGGGGTCGGATTCGGGCTTGACGTCGGCCTTTGCCGTGTCGAAGAGGATGCCGTTGACCACCACGTGTCCCGCACCGCTGATGCCGGAAGAAAGTGCGGCCGCGGTGGCGACCACATCCTGAGTGAGCGGGGTTTCCACTACGATGTGCAGTTTGTAGTTGGTGCCGTTGGTCACATCCCCTTCAATCCAGGTCCTCCCCATATGAACGGTGAACTGGCCATTACCGTTGTTCTTGAGGAAGGTGTATCCGGCGGTTTTGAAGGCTGTGACAAGATTGCGGTTGACCTGCGCGGGGGAAGTACTGGCCGGTTCTTCGTACTGCAGGTAGTGATACTCGCCCTCGATGGCTTTGTCCTCGTGCGTGGGGCCGAGATCGGTGAAGGTGTAGGAGTTGTCCGCCTTGTCATCGCATTCGGCGATGACGGAGCCGGGAAAGCGGGCGATCAGCGGCGTGTCCTTGCAGCCGTCCGCATCTTTGGTTTGCGCATTGCAGAGCTGGGCCGCGAACGGCACGGCGACGACCAGAAGCAGAATTCGGAGTATCTTCATCTTTCTCTCCTCGTAAATCCTTCAGAAGGGTAGGGAAGGGACCTTGCGGCTCTTCGGGAGCCGGAAAAACAGTCCACGCAATTGAGATTCACACCTTGGGTTGCCGGAAACATGCCATCCTTCGCGGGAAAAACTCGGCCTGGCGAAAGGGGGAAAAAGCACACGGCCCGGGTGATGGGCATTCTATCCCATAGATTATTCGCCGGTCGAATAAATTCTTGAGGGGCCGCTGTTTTCGAAAAAGCGCCGGGTCCAGCGTGCAGGGGACGGGCTCCTGGGACCCCGGCGCCGCAAGTGCAGTCGGCGGATGAAAGCTGAAGGCTGAAAGCTGAAAGCTAAGAGCTAAGAGCTAGGAGCTAAGAGCTAAGAGCTGAAAGCTAGAAGCTGAAATGCGCTTGACGGGGCGGCCGGATTCACGGTAGCTTTTGCATACACGGGAAAGGAGGTTGATCCAGCTGATGAAAAGTGATTCTTCGAGTTGTTTCTTACGTGAGGTGACTGAGGCCTGAGGCCATTGCGCCCCAGCCCCAGATAAGACCCGGCGGAGGGTTCTCCGTCATGGCTCTGGCACTCGCCTGAAGCGCGAAGGCCTCCAGTCCAATCCCAACAGTTCACCGGCAACGGCCTGAGAATCTTCATTCTCGGGCCGTTGTTGCGTTTGGGGGTGGTGCGAGGACGCCGGGCAGTCTTGCGTCCGCGATCGGCACGGTGCTTCCGTCGCCCATTCCCATGAGCGGACGGCGCGAAAGGGTCAACTGGTTGGGCTCTTCGCCTCGTCCTCTGCAAGCAACTAACGACCTCACTGTGCAGCCGGGGCAGGTAGACGCGAACAATTTCCCACACGATGTCGTCGCGCACCGTGGCATAGCCGTGAACGATCTGATTGCGAAAGGCAACGATTTCGCCAACCAGCGTAATCTTGTCGCGATAATCCGGAAAGTAGCGCAGCAGTTGCGAGAGCGCCTCGCCAACGATTCCGAATTTGCGCTCGACTGCCGCACGCAACATCTCGTCGCTGAGGTAAGCGTTCAAGTCCTTCCCGGCGGTGAAGTCGCGAATGCTGGCGGCTGCGTTCGCAATGTCCCAAAGGTAGGCTTTCGCTTCACGCTGCATAGAGGACTTGCTGGTGCCGGGAGACGTTCTGCAAGATGTAGGGGTTTCGGATAGCCCCGTCCTCAACCAGGTCCACAGGCCGGCTTAACAGCGCTCCAAGGGCTTCCCGCAAGGCCAAAAAGCTCTTCATCCGATCCACGGCCGGGGCCGGCTCAAATTCCACCAGGAAATCCGCATCGCTTTTGAGCGGATCGAAGTCGGCGCGCAGAATTGACCCGAAAGCCGCAAGCCGGCGCACCCTGTACTGGCGGCAGAGGCTGGCGATTTCTTCGAGATTGCGTTCAATCAGGCTTTCCATGGCGCTTCCGCAAGCAGAATACCACCGCAACAACCCCGGCGCAGTCCTATTCTTCCCGCCCTGAACCCGATCTCGCTTCCCAGCGGCACCGGCCATCCATGTCATAGAATCCAAATAGCATGAAGTGTCCATATTGCGGTTTCGGGCAGGATAAGGTGGTCGACTCGCGGGAGAGCAAGGAGGCCGACTCGATCCGGCGGCGGCGGGAGTGCGAGCGCTGCAACCGGCGCTTTACCACCTACGAGCGCATCGACGAGATTCCCTACATGGTGGTCAAGAAAGATGGCCGCCGCGAGCGCTTCGACCGCCAGAAGGTGCTCAGCGGGCTGCTGCGCGCCTGCGAGAAGCGCCCCGTCTCTTCAAGCCAGTTGGAGAGAATTGTCGACGCGACCGAGGCTTTCCTGACGGACGCGTCGGAGCGGGAGCGGACCACCGCGGAGGTAGGCGAGCTGATCATGGAGCACCTGAAGGGGCTTGACACCGTGGCTTACATACGCTTCGCATCGGTGTACCGCGACTTTAAAGACGTGCGCGAATTCAAGGAAGAGCTGGAAGGCTTGCTGGGCAGCCGCGTGGGCAAGGGAAAGAAATAGCTGCTAGCTCCTAGCTTCTAGCCTCTAGCTTGTCCAGGCGGGAACTTCCAGCCTGCGCAGCACAAGGACCACGCCTGTGGTTGAGCCGTTTTCCCTGTCGAAGATCGGCGAGGTGCCCAGTTCTACGTGGAGTTCGCTCCCCTTTCGATCGAGAACGGTGGCCACGCCTTTCAAGGGACATTCGAGCGAGTTCGTGAAGGTCAGCTCGGTTTTATCGCCGCAGAGATAAGACACTATCGGCATTCCCTGCTCGATCAACATGCCGGTCAACTCCGCGGCGTCGCAGCCGAACAGCGCTTCGGCGGCGGGATTGGCCCAGCGGATGAAGCCCACAGCGTCGGTCACGATGACGGCTTCGCGGATGGACTTCATCACGCTCTGCAGCCACAGGCTGCTGCGGCGCGCCTCTTCCAGTGCCCTTGTTGCTTCCGTCACATCCACGCAGAGCATGCGCATGCCGGCCGGATTTCCCTGGGAATCGCGCACCAGGCCGCGGTACAAATCGTAACTGCGAAACTGTCCGGAGCGGTCATAGAGTGAGCGGCGCACCACCGCCGGCTCCTCGCCCGTCTCCAGGATGGAGCAATAGGCGGCGAAGCTGGGATCTTTCTCGTCCGCGGCCATCAGGTCCCAGGCTATCTTGCCGATCAGTTGGCCCCGTTCAAGGGGATGGAGCGCGAGGGTTGCCCGGTTGGCGCGCGTGATGATGCCGTGGGCGTCCATCTCGATATAGGGCAGGGGCAACTCGTCAATGGGAGCCATTGCGGCGGGATCCAGTATGGCGGGAACCATTGCGGCGGAGCCGGTTGGCTGCGGATTCTCGGCGCCGGCTGCGGCTGGGGGAACAGGTTTCACGGGCTTCACCTCTTTGCCGCCTGCAGCGCCGAGATCTTCAGCAGATCGTCGGCGGTGCGGAGACGGCTGATGGGGGTCATTTCAAAAGCCAGCGGGATGCGCAGCATGATGGGGCGGCCGGCCACGTTGATGCTGCTTTCGCGATTCCGGGAGATGATTCTGTCCAGCTCTGCAGTCACCATGTATTCGCTGTATCTGCCCCGCAGAATGGCGAGCAGGGCGGAGTCGCTCCAGTGGTAGACGGTGTCGTCTCCTTCCAGGCCGGCGGTCAGAAAGGCGGAGACGGCCATCAGGCAGTCCTCCACCGCCTCGGGGCCGAAGCGCTTGCTGACGACCTCGAGACAATTGAGCCGAAACAGGACGATGAAGCCGTCTCCCCCGTCGGCCATGACCTTGCGCAGATGTTCCACGGCGCTGCCTGCGCCGCGCAGGCCGGCGGCATTGTCATTGGCGGTGGAGCAATCGGCCGCTTTGAGCCGGGCAGCCAATGCGTGGGCCGGGCCCTTGCCGTCCAGCGGGTGGAGAAATAGATCGAGCTTTCCCTTCCAGGCATCGATCTCGCCGCCGGTTTTGAGCCGCTTCACCAGTTGCAGCAGCGGGACGGCATCGGCAGAGGCGGAGTCGACGGCCAGGCTGGCGAGCAGTTCGCCGAGCAGGGATTTGACCAGGTTGCGCCACGCGGCGAGCTGCTCGCGGAGCGCGGTTTCCGCTCCATTGCGATGCTTCTCGAACTCGTGGAGGATCGAGCGGACCAGCTCCAGCTTGTCTTCGTCGGGATGGTGGTCGGCCAGCTCGCGCCTGAGTTCGTCCACGCTGGAGCGAAACGCAAGGTGGGATTCGGCGTCGATTTCGGGCACGCCGGCCGCGGCGCCTTCCACCAGCTCAATGAGGCACCGTTCGACGCTTTGAAGCGCGGGCTCGTTTGTGCCCGAGGGCCGGGACTGGCCCCAGGCAGCCAACTGCTTCAGATTCATCCCTGATAGCTCCTGTAAGTGCTCATCGGCGGGAGCGCGCCATTCCGGCAGAAAAATCTATGGCCAGGAGGGTGGCTTCAGAAAGCGGAGGATTGGGTGAGTCTCCCCAGGGCCGAAGTGCATCAGGCCCATAGAGGCGAGCACGGATTCCGCCCCGGAATGGGTGAACGCAAACCCGTCCTCCTGTACACTGGAGTGTCTATGGGTACAAAAATCAGACAACCTGTCGGCATCCTGGGCGCCACCGGAATGGTGGGCCAGCGCTATATTCAATTACTCGAAAACCATCCCTGGTTCGAGGTGACCTGGCTTGCGGCCAGCGACCGCTCAAGTGGAAAGACTTACGGCGAGGCGGCCAAGTGGCGCCTGGACACGCCGCTGCCGGAGCGTATTGCGAGGATGGAGGTATCCGCTGCCGAGCCGGAGGCCGCGCCCAAGGTAATCTTCGCCTCGGTCGACGCCGCCATCGCGCGCGAAATGGAGCCCCGGTTCGCCGCCGCCGGCTGCGCGGTGCTCTCCAACTCCAGCGCCTTCCGCATGACGCCGAATGTGCCCCTGGTGATTCCTGAAGTGAACGCCGACCACCTGCATCTCATCGAGGAACAGCCTTCGCGGCAGGCGTCGGGCGGGTACATGGTCACCAATCCCAACTGTTCGACCATTGGCCTGGTGATGGCGCTCAAGCCAATCGAGGAGCGCTTCGGGATCGAACAGATTTTTGTCACCACCATGCAAGCGGTGAGCGGGGCCGGCTATCCGGGCGTGGCTTCCATGGACATCCTTGACAACGTGGTGCCCTTCATCGGCGGCGAAGAAGAGAAGATGGAAGCTGAGACGCTCAAGCTGCTGGGCAAGCTGGAACGCGGTGTTGCCGGCCACGTCATCAAGCCGCTGGCCGCGGGCATGACCGCCCATTGCAACCGGGTTCCGGTGGTGGACGGCCACACCGAGTGCGTCTCCCTCAAGCTGCGAACGAAAGCCACAAGGGAAGAGATTCTGGAGGCCTGGGCTGAGTTTCAGCCGCTGGCCGGCCGCGATTTGCCCACCGCACCCGCTCTGCCGGTGCAATGGGTGTCGCAGCCTGACCGCCCGCAGCCGCGCCTTGACCGCAACCGCGGCAACGGCATGGCCGTAACCGTTGGACGGCTGCGCCCCTGCAACCTGCTGGACTGGAAGTTCGTGCTGCTTTCGCACAATACGGTGCGCGGCGCGGCCGGAGCCACCATTCTGAACGCCGAGTTGCTGGTCAGCCTGGGCAAACTGGATCCGGTTGAAGCAGAGGCTGCGCGCGCCTGAAACCGCCGCCACGCCGGCAAGGAACGATGGGAAGATTGGCATGAGCCTGGTAGTGATGAAGTTTGGCGGCACGTCGGTGGAGGACCCGGCAGCCATCGAGCGTACCGCGGCCATCGTGGCCGGCCGCGTGGCCATGGGCAAGCAGCCCGTGGTGGTGGTCAGCGCCATGGCCAGGGTGACCGACCAGTTGCTGCGCGCTGCCGCGGCGGCCTCGCAAGGCGACCGCACCGGCGCGCTGGCCATCGGCTCCAGGCTGCGCGCGCGGCATCGAGACACGGCTGCGGCGCTGGTAAAAAATCCGGCTGAAGCTGCCGCGCTGGTGAGCCTGATCGACGAGAGCTTCGACTCGCTGGACGAGATTCTGCGCGGCCTGGCGGCGATTCTGGAACTTACGCCGCGCATCTCCGACCTGATTGCGAGCTACGGCGAGCGCATTTCGAGCCGCATTGTGGAGGCGGCTTTTCGGGAGCGGGACATTGACGCGGCGCACGTGGATGCGCGCGAGATCGTCATCACCGACTCGCAGTTCCAGAAGGCGACTCCGCTGGACGCGATCATCGACAAGCGCGCGCAGGAGAAGCTGCTTCCGCTCACCGCCGAGGGCAAGGTGCCGGTCATGGGCGGCTTCATCGCCGCCAACGAGGCCGGCCTCACCACCACGCTGGGCCGCGGCGGTTCGGACTTTACCGGGGCGCTCATCGGCGGCGCGCTCATCGCCGAGGCCATCGAAATCTGGACCGATGTCGACGGCATTATGACCGCCGACCCCCGCGTCTGCCCGGATGCGCTGCGCGTCAAGGTGATCAGCTTTGAAGAAGCGGCCGAGCTGGCCTACTTCGGCGCCAAGGTGCTGCACCCGGCCACCATCCTGCCCGCCGTCAGGAAGAACATTCCGGTGCTGGTGCTCAACAGCCGCAATGCAGCCTGCGAGGGCACGCGCATCATCTCCCTGGCGCCGCACTGCAAGAGCCCCTTCAAGTCGATCTCGGTGAAGAAAAAGCTGAGCATCATCGACGTGGTGGCCAGCCGCATGCTGATGACGCACGGCTACCTCAGCCAGATCTTCGCCATCTTCGACAAGCACCAGTGCCCGGTGGACATGGTTTCCACCAGCGAGGTATCGGTCTCGTTGACCGTGGATTCGAACGACAAGCTGCCCGTCATTGCCGCCGACCTGGGCAAGCTGGCGGACGTGAAATACGAGGGCAAAAAGGCGCTGGTGTGCATGGTGGGCGAGGATATTCGCGGCCAGAGCGGCATTGCCGCGCAGGTGTTCAACGCCGTGCGCCACGTGAACGTGCGCATGATTTCGCAGGGCGCAAGCGAGATCAACATGAGCTTCATGATCGAGGAGGACGACGCGGACGAGGCCGTACGCTCGCTCCACGCCGCCTTCTTCAAGGAGCCCGATCCCGAAATCTTCGATGTGCAAGCGAGAAAGCAGCTTCTAGCTTCCAGCTCCTAGCTTCTAGTTTCTGGATTACTCTACAAATCTGTCATCCTGAGCGAGTGGAGCGAGTCGAAGGATCTGCGGTTGCCTCTGGGATCTTCCCCTGGGCCTGGGTGCCCCATCCTTGATGCGCTTAGCGGCAAGGGTGGGACGCCACAAAAGTTCATGGCGCCGTTTTAAGCTAGAAGCTAGAAGCTAAAAGCTAGGAGCCAAAAGATAGGAGCCAAAAGATGCTCATCCTCGTACTCGGCAAAGGAAAGACCGGCAGCCTCGTAGCCGAGGTCGCGCGCAAACGCGGCCACGGCGTGCGCGCGCTCGACATCTATGAGAACGAGCACGCCTCCGCGCTCACCGCGCCCAATCTGGCCGGAGTCGACGTGGTCGTCGACTTCACCGCACCCCAAGCTGCGGTTGAAAACATGCGCGCCGTGCTGGCGCTGGGCGGCCGCATCGTGGTGGGAACCACGGGGTGGTACGCGCATTTGGACGACATGAAAGCACTGGCCGCCAAACGCGGCGGGGCGCTTTTGTATGGAACCAATTTTTCCATCGGCGTGCAAAAGCTCTTCCGGCTGACGGCCGAACTGGCCGGGCTCGAAGGCTACAGCTTCTCCATCGACGAAACCCACCACACCTCCAAGCTCGACGCGCCGTCGGGCACGGCGCTGACCTTGAAGGAGATCATTCTCTCGGTGCGGCCGGGCCTTGAGATTCCGGTCACGTCGCATCGCGTGGGCGACGCCAAGGGCGAGCACATGGTCACCGCCAGCAGCGAGTACGATACGCTGGAACTGCGCCACGATGCCACCAGCCGCCGCGGTTTCGCGCTGGGCGCCGTGCGTGGAGCCGAATGGCTGGCAGGAAAATCGGGAACCTGGGAGTTCCGCGAGATCTTCGGCGAGTTGTGAATCCGGCCGAGTCCCCAATCAGGCTGGGATAGCCGGGTGTCCCAAGCCTCGCCAGCGCCGAAAGCCGAGCGCCTGAACCTGAGCACGGCCGCTCGGTATACACTCTCTTTTGGTGGGAACTACCGATTTCGGCGGGGCCGGGAATGCGCCCCTGCGGGTTTTGGGCGGTTCCGCTGGATCTGCGGCCAGTTCCTGATCCGCAATCTGCCGCGAAAGGTAGAGAATTGTGACCCGAGTATCTGGATTTGTGGGAAAGGTTTTCTTAATGGCAATGGCCCTGACGGCTGTTGCGCAAGGAGAGGTGAAAATGTCGATCTGGGGACATACGAAAGACGGCGTTGCGGTGCCGATTTATACCCTGAAGAGCGCGCAGATTGAAGTGCGCGTCACCGCGTATGGAGCGCACCTGGTGAGCATCAGGACTCCGGACCGCACCGGCAAAATGGCGGATATCGTGCTTGGGTTCGACACCGTCCAGAACTACCAGAACGCCAAGGGGTATCTGGGCGCGGTGGTTGGCCGCTACGGCAATCGCATTGCCTTGGGCAAGTTTTCCATCGACGGAAAGAGCTACCAGATTCCTCAGAATAACGGCACCAATGCGCTGCACGGCGGGCCGGTGGGTTTCGACCAGTATGTGTGGGATGCGCAGGAAGTGCCGAACGGAGTGGAGTTCACGCACGTGAGCCCGGACGGCGATATGGGTTTTCCCGGAAAGCTGACGGCCAAGGTGAAGTACACGCTCACCGGCAACACGCTGCGCCTCGACTACTCCGCCACCAGCGACAAGGCGACGGTTATTAACCTGACCAATCACGCCTACTTCAATCTGCACGGAGACGACCAGGGCACGATTCTGGATGAGAAGCTGGAACTGAACGCGGACCGCTTCACGCCGGTCAATGCGAATCTGATTCCGACCGGCATCCTGGCGCCGGTGGCCGGCACTCCGCTGGATTTCCGCAAGCCGGAGGTTGTGGGCGCGCGGATCAACGACGACAACGAGCAACTGAAGCTGGCCGGCGGATACGATCACAACTTTGTGTTGAACGGCAATGCCGGAACGCTGCGGCTGGCGGCCATCATGACCGACCCGGAGAGCGGGCGGAGGATGACAGTAGAGACCACGGAGCCCGGGGTGCAGTTCTACACCAGCAACTTTCTTGACGGAACCGATACCGGGCGTCACGGGATCGCCTACGACAAGCACAAGGGATTTTGCCTGGAGACGCAACATTTTCCTGATTCGCCGAACCAGCCCAATTTTCCCAGCACGGTTCTCCGTCCCGGCGTGACCCGCCACTCGACAACCACATTCTCGTTCAGCACGGTAAAGGCGGAATAAATCGGGTCTTTTTAGAAGCAACAAATGTTGAAGGGGAACGAGCTTTGCAGCTTGGTGAAGATCCTTGCTTTGTATCAGGGCGCGACCGGGGCACCGGGGAGCCGAGGTACCCCCTGGGTCGGGGCCGGGTCGCGTGCCGCAAGTGCAGCAAATTCAAGGAGGGCTTTATTGGTTCCTGCATAAATAATGTCCTTGCGCCGTCCCTACGGGACTCCGTAACGAACTTGTGGAATCCCTTTTCCCCACGCTGAAGCGCGGGGCTAACCAACTCTGCGCCGCCGGCGCGTTTGTCCGGACATTACTTATGCAGTCCTCAATAGCCCCTGTGGGATTTCGGCCCATATGTCCCGAGCCATCAATGAAACCCCTGTCGCAAAAGTATGGCGCCAGTTTCCCACCGAATCTCTGCTGCCCATTCGTTATAAACTTGGGCTGTTATGGAAACTCGAGGTTGCGGTACTGCTATCGTTACGCCTTTTCGGGCGGATGGATCGGTTGATGAGTCGGCGCTGTGGGCGCTGGTGAACTGGCAGATCGACTCCGGCATCGACTTTCTGGTGGCTTGCGGGTCCACCGGCGAAGCGGCCACGCTGGACGAGGAAGAGTGGCTGAATACCGTGCGCATCGTGGTGGAGGCGGCCGCGGGGCGCGTGCCGGTGTGGGGCGGTTGCACCCACAATTGCACCAGAACGCTGCTGCGGCAGGCCGCGCTGCTCAAGCGCGTGCCCGGGCTCGGCGCCGTGCTTTCGGCAAATCCCTATTACAACAAGCCCACCCAGGAGGGCCAGTTCCAGCACTTTCGCGCGCTCGCCCATGCGGTCGATCCGCTTCCGGTGTGCGTCTACAATGTGCCCGGCCGTACGGCCGTTAATCTGGAACCGGAGACCGTGGCGCGGCTGGCCGCGGCGGCAAAAAACATTCAGGCCATCAAGGAGGCCAGCGGCAAGCTGACGCAGTTTGCCGAGCTGGCTCACATCCTTCCTCGCGGCTTCAAGATTTTTTCCGGCGACGACAACCTGACCCTGGCCGCCATTGGCGTGGGAGCGCACGGGCTCATCAGCGTGGCCTCCAACGAGGCTCCGAATGAGGTTGCACGGATGGTGCGCGCCGCGCTCAGCGACAACTGGGCCGAGGCGCGCGAGCTCGAGCGCCGCCTTGCGCCGCTCTTCGAAGCTAATTTCTGGGAGTCCAATCCGGGCCCGGTGAAAACCGTGCTGAGCCTGATGGGCCGGTGCACCGACCATGTGCGCCTGCCTTTGGTTCCACCGGCTGCGGGAACGCGCGCGCGCCTGGAGCGGCTGGCCGGCGAAATGGGACTGCTGAAGCACGCGCCTGTTCCGGCGGGGCTGCGTTCTGAAGTCTTTTGAGCGGATCGCCGGCCCGCATTTCATATCACACAAAAGTGTTATGAGCGCGGGCAAAGATTCTTGTGTCTATGTCCGCAACTTTTCTGAATCCTTTCGTGTCTATGGTGTTCGACGGCAGGTGACGACTCGAAAACGGGCACACCTGCCGTCGCACGCGAATTCCGGCGATGGCTCCGTACGCGAGCGCGCCCTGGAACGACTTTATCCCTTTCTCTGCCGAGGACGAGTAGAGCCCATCCGGGTTCGCGCCTTCGTGCGCTCCTGATTTGGCTTGCTGCCTCGGCGGCGAGATGGCATTCGTCGGTTTGGGTGAGAGGCAGGCAGGCCTGCCCACTCGGCGCTCGTTCTGCATAAGTTGCGGAGGCCCGCAGAAAGCGAAGTATCCGATATGTCCCCCAAAACACTCAACACGCCTTTGAGGCTACCTATCCTTTTACTGGCCGCTGCCGGAATTCTGGCAACCGGCTGCACCGGCGGCTCGATGGTTAACACCGCGACTCAGTCGAGCAGCACAACCGGTCCGGCTTTCGTGGTGGGCACTGACGCTCCCATGGCCAGCGTAACCTCGTTTGCCGTGCAGATCGTAAGCGTTGAATTGACCAACGGCACCGCAAACAGCGGAAACCTGATCAGCGGCACGCCCACTGTGGACTTCGCGCGCTACAACGGCCTGCAGTCGCTGCTCGATATGAACGATGTACCGGCGGGCGACTATACCGGCTATAACATCACGCTGGGCACGGCGACGCTCGGCTACCTCAACACCACCCCTCCTCCGCCTGTCATCACCACTGAGACAGCCACGCTGACCTCGACAACGGTAACCGGCACTCTGGATAAACCGTTGACGATAACCAACGGCGGAGCGCCGGTCGGCCTGCGCATCGACTTCGATCTGAAGGATTCCATCGAGGTGGACGGCAGCGGCAACATCACCGGCACGGTAAAGCCCACCTTCAATGTGAATACCGTGGCGCGCACTGATACCGGCGGTCACATCGACGAATTGATCGCGGCCGTTACCAGCGTGAATATGACCGGACAATCGTTCATAGTCCAGGGCCCGCACGGCGAGCAGTTCACCATCGACGTAAACGGGCAGACGGAGTGGGACGGCGGCGCCAGCCTGAGCACGTTGAACTCCAGCAGCATCGTGGAGGTTTCGGGCCAGCTCGATCCGGCCGACCAGACCCTGGACGCCGACGAGGTTGCGCTTCTTTCCGACAAGGGCTTCTACGCCGCCGGTCAGGTTACCTATGTAACTCCGGCCACCGGCGCTGCCTCCAGCTTTGACCTGTACGTGCGCGGGGTGCTGCCCACCAACACCGGGGTGCAACTGGGCAATATCGCGCAGGTGGATCTGAGCAACAACCCGATATTCTCTATCTACTGGATGCACAATCCGTTCACTGAATTCCTCTTCAACTCCAGCGCGCTGGTAGCCGGCCAGGCCGTTGCCATCGGTGGTCCGGCCAGCGGCGCGGCCAATGAGAATGCGGTCACGGTCGACCGCGTGACGCTGCGCAACTGGGGCTTCAACGGCACCATCGTAAAGGGCAGCCAGAGCGCCTCCACCGGCAGCTTCCAGATGCAGGTCAACGGCTTTGCCGGGGTGCTGATCCCGGAGACCATCACGGTCTATCTGGGCAACGCTTGCGACTTCCGCTACGGTCTGGGCGCATTCACCGACCTTGCCGACGGCGCCAACATTCGCGTGGTGGGTCTGCTGCTGAAGAATCCAACCACAGGCCAGGTAGTGTTGCTGGCCCGTCACGTTGACGGCTTCAACCTCACCGACTTCACCACGGCCGCCTTTGAATAGAACCTGAAGTTTGCATTACATTTTTTGCGCCGGAGCCGGATGGGACGGTTCCGGCGCATTTTTTTGTTTTCTGCCGGTAGTACCACAGTTGTGAATCGAAGATTCCAGCCCTCAGAGAAGATCGGCGATCGGAGGAAATGTGAGCAGCAGGCTCAGGACCAGGAGTACGAGCGCGGCGGTGCTTACGCGGCCCGGCGAAATCGCGCGCCTGCGCCAGCGCAACTCCAGAATCGCCCATGAGATAAGCCATACAAGAATGGCGGACGTAGTAACTCCCGAGAGCGGGCCGGTGGGCTTGTAGAAAATCATCAGGCTCTTGATTGAGGCGGATTTGTCGGCCACGATGGCGAAGATGGCAACCATGAAACAGCCGATGCCGGCGGCGAGAATGGCGGCGGCGCCGGAGCCGTTGGGCGGGTCGGCGGAGTTAGCGGAGATAGAAGTTACTTTTGGAATCATAGTTACTCTCCATGAATAAGTTGAATCGTCTGGCCGCCTTCGACGGGCGCGTATTTATCCAGCATGGCGCCGAAGAAACCGGCGATGCCGGCGGCAAGGAAAGAAACCAGGACAAAACACAAGACCGCGGAGCGGAGCCGCGGATGGCGCCTCAGATTGCGGCCGTACCTGATGAATACGGCGGCCGCCATGGTGATGGAGATGGGCGCCAGCCAGGCCACGTGCTCCTTCCATTCCATGCCGATGGAGTGCCAGGCGATGGTGGACGGGTTCGACATGAGCAGCCGTTGTGGAAAGCCGGCCAGATTAGCGGTTCCCGGCGGCGCGACGGCGCGGTAGAAGGGATAAATGATGTAAGCGCCGCTAAGCACAGCCAGCCAGGCAAACGCGGCCATGACGACCAGATAAAGGCGGAGAAATGCTTCGTCTCGCGTGCTGATGGGCGTCTGGGCGTCGGGTGAGTAACGGCGATATAACTCGACGATTGCCCCGGAGCAGGCGAGCAGATAGAGCGCGCCGAATCCCATGCCGTGAATGAGCGTCAGGAGACTTCGTATAGTGATTTCCATTGACTTACCTCGTGTGCGCTTGAATTTGTCCCATCGGCCCTTGAAGAAATAAAGCTTGCCGTCGAGCGTGTCCGCCAAGTTGCTAACTCGCCAACTCCGCGCAGCAAAGCTAACTCGCAGCCGGTGACTTACAAGCCGCTCCTGTAACTCTGGGCCGGGAACAACGCGTTCCTGGCGCTCTTCTGGTCGTCTTTCCCCCAGGTCCAATACATGCCGAGATAGGCGTAGTTTTCCGTTTGCCCGGCGACCGAGTGCCCGTAGCAAAACAAAAACTGCTCGCCGGGGTGATTCTTGAATTGATAGTAACCGCCCAGGTCGATCATCGCCGACCTTTCCGTCTGTGCCGCTGCAAAGCCTTCGCGCCCATGGGCAAAAAGCTCGGCCCCCAGCTCCAGCCTCTCGCTCAACTCCTTTTTCACCAGCCATCCGGTATAAGGAAAGTCGCGGTAATAGCCTTGCGGGACCACCTGGTAACCGCCCCCGCCGTCGAATGTCCATTTGCCTTCGTTCTTCTGCAGCCAGATGGGAAGTTTGTACCAGACTTTGCCTACGCCAAGTCCTTTTGTATTACTTCCGGTCGGCATTTCGAACATGGTAAAGCTGCCGATCTGTGGAAAGTGCCTGGTCTCCTTGATGAAGGCGATCTTCACGCCCAGTTCAATATCGGTGAGTCCAAAAGCGCTGGGGCCGGCGCCGCCGGGCAAATAAACGGGATTGTTGGTCGGGGCAATTTCTCCCCAGGGCAGAATGGCGTGAAGCTGCACCCTGGGAATGGCGCCCCAGTTGAACTCGAAGGCCGGGCCAGTGGAATCGTACTCGGCGGGAGTGCCGTCCATGCCGCCGAAGATATAAAACTCGTAGTGGTGCAGGTCGACGGGAACCGGATCATCGGTCTGGTAAGGCGGTCCCTGCGCCCACAGCCGGGGCGCGGCAAGGATGCAGAGCACGGCCAGAGCCAGCCTTGCGCAGTTGCCGGGGACTTTCATCGACGCTCCTTGATCAAGATCCAAAGAGAACAAAACCTGCCGGCAGAAGTGATGCTGGCGCCGTGGGTGCGGTGGTCGCGACAAAAGCTGCACGCCTTTGAACTGGCCAGGGAAGGAACGCAACCGTCAATTCCTCTGGTTCAGGGTTCTCCTGGTTCGGCGGCCATCCCGAGCCGATTCAAAGGGCGGGCCGGGGTCGCTTCGTCATTCTATTGCAGATAGTAGAGATTTCCCGATTGGCCGTCTACTGGCTTTTAGCATATTCATCCGGTATTAACCTGCCAGTCGCTTCTTCACCAGCTCGCTCACAACGCGCCCCTCGGCGCGCAGGCCGCCGGCCTGCAGTTTGGCCTGCACAGCCTTCATCACCAGGCCCATCTCTTTTTGCGTAGGCTTTTGGCCGGTCGAGGCCGCGACTTCGGTGACGGCTTCAGCCACCAGTGCGGCCACGCCGGCTTCGTCCAGCGCCTTGGGCAGGAACTCCTCGATCACGACAATCTCCGCGGCCTCGATGGCGGCCAGCTCGGGACGGTTGCCCTTGGTGAACTGCTCGATCGAGTCGCGGCGCTGCTTGATCATGGTGGCCAGCACCTGCTCGGACTCCGGCTGAGAGAGCGGCGCGCGCTTGGCGATGGATTGATTTTTGAGTGCGTTCTTGATCAGCCGCAGGGTGCCGGTGCGCACGGCATCGTGGGCCTTCATCGCGGTCACAATCTGTTGGCTGACAAGGGTTTCCAGTGCGCCTGCATCGGTCATGGGTGTTTCCGCCTTGCTCTTCAGGATTTCCAGGCGCCAACCAAGCCGCCCAAAGCTGAATTGTACCTATTTTGAGACAGCCGGACCGAAATTGGCCGGAATCGGAGATTTTCACGGAGAGCGGATTCTAGCGACCGTGACATGCCTTGTATTTCTTGCCGCTTCCGCAAGGACAGGGAGCATTTCTCGCAGCCGTGGGAGAAAATGTGGACACACTTTTCTGGATATTTTGGATTTCAGTCACGAAGTCGAGGTCTTTTCGGGAAGGATAGCAAAAAGAAAATGTGGTGTTTCCGTCTTTGTGCGTTACCGCGAAATCCCCCATGCCCAAAATATCCATTCCTATTAATGCGTCAATCCCGCCAAGCAGCGCCATTTTCGAGACAGGCACCATTCCAAACAGCACTTTGTTTGGCAGTCCAATGTTGACTAGATGGCTGGTGGTCACAAGACTCCCGCCGCCTACACCTACGGTCTTTGCACCGATTGAAGAAAGCTGGAGGTCCTTCACTACCTGCGGGGAGATAGCGCTGTTCGTCGCTCCAGTGTCATACAAAGCTGAATATTTCTTGCTCTGAGGCGGTGATGGGGTGCTTACGGGATCAAAGGCGGGAAAGATCTCAACTTCAGTGGTGAGCCTAAGGGATCTGCCGTTAAAGCGACTTGTGAAAGCTACAAAGGGGATAGGTTTGGGAACGCCGGTCATGCAAAAACGCCGTACGTTGGGGTGTAGAGCATAAGCGTATAGCTCTCAGGGTCCGGAGAGCATGGTTGCAGCGTGAACGTTCCAGCCGGATAGGACTTTGATGCTTCTGTGTAGGCTTCAGTCATGTCATTGAAGACTTTGACAAGACTCTGATCTATGATTAATAGAATCTTACCGTTGTACTTCTCTGCAAGCTCTTTCTGATTATCGATGTACCACTCAAGATTCCTCCTGAGGGAATCAGGGACGTCCATACCTTCCGATTTTGGGTTCATCACACTCATCTTGTCGTCCAATCATACTCTCAACTTTAGAATGTCTCTGCAAGTGCCGCTCCAACAACCCTATTGAAATCCTCAGAAGAAGGTAATAGCGCGTTGGTGGCGGCGAAAGTTTGGCGTAGTCAGTCAGCGATATTATTACCAGATTTGCACACAATAAAAGTCACAAAAACCACAAAACTGTGTATTCTGTGAATACTGCGTACTGCAGCCTTTTGGTTTAGCTCTGCGGGAGGAGAACAAAAATGATTCGCAAGACGCGCTTGTTTACACCCGGTCCGACGCCGCTGTTACCGGCAGCCCAGTTTGCCATGGCGGCTGCTGACGTCCATCACCGGACACCCGAGTTTCGCGCCCTGTTCCAGAAAGTTCTGGCCCAGTTGAAGGTCTTTATAGGCACCAAGAACGACGTGCTGTTGCTGTCGTGCTCAGGAACCGGGGCCATGGAGGCTTCGGTTTCCAATCTCACCTCGCCGGGCGACCGCGTGCTGGTGCTGACGGCCGGAAAATTCGGCGAGCGCTGGGTGGCGCTGGCGGAGGCCTTTGGCTGCCAGGTGGATGTGTTGAAGGCGCCCTACGGGGAGACCTTTGACCTTTCCGAGGTGGGCAAGGCTCTCAAGCCGGAGCATCGCGTGGTCTACATGCAGGCCACCGAGACCTCGACCGCGGTGCGCCACGATGTTGAAGCTATCGCGAAGCTGGTTACGGCCACCGACGCGCTGCTGGTGGTGGATGGAATCACCGGCCTCGGCACCACTCATTTCGACGTGGACGGCTGGGGAATCGATGTGCTCATTGGCGGGTCGCAGAAGGCGGTCATGATTCCGCCGGGGCTGGCCTATCTGAGCGTGAGCGAGCGCGCCTGGGCGGCGATGGAGAAGTCGAAGAATCCGCGCTACTACTTCGACCTGCGCAAGGAACGCAAGAACGCCGTGAAGGGCGAGAGCGCGTACACGCCCGCGGTGGCGCTGATTGCCGGCCTGGGCGCGGCGCTGGATTACATTGCCGGGCAGGCGGGTGGCGATCTGGAAAAAGGCCGTATCGCGCTCATCGACAATGCGCAGGTGAACGCGGCGGCCACGCGCGCCGGCCTGGTGGCTCTGGGGTTCAAGCTGTTTGCGCCCACCGCGCCGGCGGCCGCGGCCACCGCGGTTGCCGTGCCGGAGGGCATGGACTCGGGCAGTGTGGTCAAGGCACTGAAGACCAGGTTCGCTCTGGTCACCGCCAACGGCCAGGGAGAGATGCAGGGCAAGATCTTCCGCGTCGCGCACCTGGGCTTCTTCGACTACCTTGACACGGTAGCTTTTCTGGGCGCGATGGAGCACATCGCAAAAGACACTCTGGGGCTGCCGGTCGAGTATGGACAGGCGGTGGCTGCCGCGCAGCAGGTGTATGCAAAGGCAGCTTCCAGCCTCTAGCTTCTAGCTGCTAGCTTGTCCGTGGGTTGTCGAAGTTTCCGTGGGTCTTATGGTCTGCCAGGTCTCGGAAGCGAGACCTGGAGCACCGGGCTTCCAGCTAGAAGCTAGAAGCTAGCAGCTTGGAGCTTTACTTATGTCTGAACTATCTTTCGGAGAAAAGCTGCTGATCGCTCGCAAGCAGCTCGATCTCTATCAATACGAGATGGCGGAGCGGCTGGGCGTGCACGCCAACTCGATTACCAAGTACGAGCGGGGCGAAGGCAAGCCGCATGCCGCGGTGGTGCGGATGTTCGATCTGCTCTGCGAACAGCAGGGCATCCGTTTTGACGAGTATGAAACCACGCAGAAGGGCAAGGGAGACGCGATGAAGATCGTACTGGCTGAAAAGGTTTCTCCGGCAACGCTGGCCGTGTTTGCGGCCGAACCGGGATGGGATGTGCGCACCCACGATCAACTGCCGGAGGGCCTGGCGGCTGCTCTGGCCGACGCCGACGCGCTGGTGGTGCGCTCCGCGGTGCAGGTGGACGATGCGCTGATGGAGAAGGCGCCCAAACTGCGGGTAATCGGCCGCGCCGGCGTAGGCGTCGACAATATCGATGCCGAGGCAGCCACGCGGCGGGGCATTGTGGTGATGAATACGCCGGGCGCGAACGCGGTAGCAGTGGCGGAGCTCACCATCGGCCTGATGCTGGCGCTGGCGCGCAAGCTGCCCGCCGCCAATGCATCCATGCACGCCGGCAAGTGGGAGAAGAAAAATCTGCAAGGGGCGGAGCTGCGCGGCAAGACGCTGGGGATTCTGGGGCTGGGCCGGATCGGCATGGAAGTCGCCAGGCGGGCGCGGGGCTTTGGCCTGGAGATTTTGGGCAGCGACCCGTTTGTTTCGGCCGCGGTGGCGCGCGAAAACAACATCAAGCTGGTCACGCTGGATGAACTGATCGCCGCATCGGACTACCTCACGCTGCACGTCGGGCTCACGCCGCAAACCACGGGAGTGATCAACGCCAAGACCCTGGCCAGGATGAAGAAGGGCGTGCGCATCATCAACTGCGCGCGCGGCGAGCTGGTTGAGGACGAGGCGCTGGTTGCCGCGCTCAAGAGCGGGCAGGTGGCCGGAGCGGCGCTCGATGTGTTTGCCGTGGAACCGCCCAAGGAGTCGCCGTATTTTGAGCTGGACAACGTGATTCTCACTCCCCACGTGGCCGGCTCGACGGGCGAGGCGCAGGAGGCGGTGGGAGTTCAGATCGCCTGCCAGGTGCGCGATTATTTGAAACTCGGAGTGGTGCAGAATGCCGTGAATCTCCCCTCGCTCACTCACGAGGAGTACAAGGTGCTGGCGCCCTACATCGACATGGCGGGAAGGCTGGGCGCATTTCTTGCCCAGGCCGGCAAGTCCGGCATCGAGTCCATCGATCTGGTTTACGGCGGCACGCTGGCCGAGGCCAAGACGGAGCTGGTGCGCAATGCGGCCATCGCGGGACTGCTGCAGGGATCGGAGAACGTGAACCGCATCAACGCGGCGGCGGTGGCCGAGGAGCGCGGAATTCGCATTCACGAGGAAAAGACTGAGAGCCATCGCGGCGGAGCGGCCAGTGTGCTTACCGTGGAACTGCACGCGGCGGGTGGCGGCAGCCGCGCCAGCGCCACGGTGATCCACGGCGAGCAGCCGCGCCTGCTGGAGTTCGACTCCATCGACATCGAAACCCCTCTCGAAGGCAACCTGCTGGTCTGCCGCAACTTCGACGTTCCGGGCGTGATCGGAAAAATCGGCACCATTCTCGGCCAACACGGCGTCAACATTGCCAACTTCGCGCTGGGCCGCGAGCGCGCCGGCGCCAAGCCGGTAAAGGCGCTGGCGGTTGTACAGGTCGACGCGCCCGTCTCGGAGACGGTGCTCGAGGCGCTGGGAACGATCGAGGCTCTGCTCGAAGCGCGGCTCGTGCAGTTGCCGGAGGCCGGGTTCTGAGAGTTTCGCGAAGGCGGCTGAAAAGTCGCAGCCCAAATGAAAAACCACCGCCAACCAGCGGTGGTTTTTCATTCTTTGAGCGGAACGGCAATCTGGCTCTTGAACAACGCGAGCAACAGCCACCAGTGGCGCGCATCAACGGATGCGGTAGACGAATGCATCTTCCAGATATTTGTCACCGAACTTCTGTCCGCCCAGACGCATCCCGTAGGTGTCGCTCGCTTGCGCAAATTTACGCCGCAAGGCTCTTATGAAGGGATTGTCCATCGATCGGAGGAAAATCGACGGCTTTCTGTGGATCGGAATTCCCGCTTTCCGAATCGCCGCATTGATTTCGGTGTAGCCCAACCGCGAGGACGACTGATCAAGGAGATCCGAAGCGATCACGAGTCTCCAATCCTCGTAGTCCGGGAGCTTGGCCCAGAGAGCTACGTTGGGAGTCTTGCCATCCCTATCGAGCGCATCGATCACTTTCTGTCCGTTTTCGATGTCAAAGCTCACCAGGACTGCCTGATCCATCGCAACACCCCGCCCTTTTCCGATTCTACAGCGTCGATCAACATCTGGGCGACCGCCAAACCGCCTGTCGGATTGCCGTCAAAGAAGTCATAACGGCTCTGCTCCGACCATTCACGAACGGTCTCCCAGTCAAGTTCCAATTCCTCGTTCCCAACGAGATCCTTCTTCAGTAATTCGGAGAGTCCGGCCGCATCCAGCAGCTTTTCCACGTCATGTGTGTAGCTCTTGTCTGCAAGCCTCTTGTCGGGGAAATCGTGCTGTTGCGTCCTCTTTGCGATACAGGCTTTCAATGCGCACTCGACCGCGTACCCTGCCAAGTAATATGCGCCATTCGGCAACTCAGCGGCCAGCAAGGCCTTGGATTCTTTGAGCCGTAACTCAGCGAGTCGCTGGAAATCAATGCGATTCATAACCCTGCTTCGTCCTTCTTACGCCCTGCTCAGGTAAGCCCCTTCGCTGGTGTCGACGCGGATTTTTTCGCCTTCGTTGATGAAGGCGGGAACCTGGACCACCAGCCCGGTTTCAGTCTTCGCCGGCTTGGTCACGCTGGAGGCGGTGGCCGACTTCAGGCCCGGCTCGGTCTCTACAACTGTGAGTTCAACCGCCGAGGGCAGTTCGATGCCGACCGCTTGCCCGTCGTGGTAGCTCACCTTGATCTGCAGGTTGGGCGTCAGGTACTCGACCGCGTCGCCCAGCGTCGTTCCCTTCAGAACGGTCTGCTCGTAGTCCACCGGATTCATGAAGTAGTAGTCGTCGCCGTCGGCGTAGAGGAACTCCATGGCAACCTCGTCTACCACCACTTTTTCAATTGCGTCGGCGGAGCGGAAGCGATGCTCGAACATGGCGCCGGATTTCAGGTTGCGCAGCTTGGCCTGGATGAAGGCCCGCAGGTTGCCCGGAGTGCGATGCTCGACCTTGAAAACCAGGTGCAGCTGATCGTTGTGCTTGATGATCATGCCCGGACGCATTTGAGTGGCGGGAATCGCCATAAAAGTTGAAACTCCTTGCTTTATTTGCGCTCGCAGCGCATTGAGTTGTGGTCTTGGTCCATCTCCCATTGTAGCCTACGGCAATCTGCGCGCCCGGCCGATGTGTTCTGATCGAAAGCACGACGGCGCGATGGTCAGCATGGGCGCGAAGCGGCGGGAGGCCGGTGGCCGGATTGCTGCTGCTCTGCCTGCTGTGGTCTCTGGATTCGCTCGCGCCCGACCTGTTTCCTTATCCTGCCGCCACTCCCGCGCCGCAATGGAAGGCGGGGCGGTGAGCTTCGTTTTGCTGGTGGCTGCCGGTGCGGGCTGGCTCTTGTTGGCGCCCGCGCAAGAGCCGGATTCGCACTCCTCACCTCTGAACCTGCAGGGTTATCCGTGAAATTCAACTGCTCGGCCTGCGCTGTTACTGCGCCGGTTCGTAAGGCTCAGCGCGCAGCACATCGGAGAGGATGCCGCGCTCATCCGGCGTAAACATGTTCTGGTAGCGGGCGGAGTTGAGCACCATTTGGCGCTGCTCCAGCGGCACCGCGCGCAGGTCCCTGAAGGCATTCCTCATCAGCGCCTGGCGTTCAGGCGGCAAGGTTGCCCATTGGCGGATGGACTGGTTTGTCCTCATCCGCTCCTGGGGCGTCATTCGCTCCAGCATCTCGTTCCGCGCCAGACGCCGCTCCCGTTGCTGCTCCGGCATCTGATTCACCTGCCGCAGTTGTTGCGCCAGCCGCTGTTGCTCGCCGGGAGCCAGGCGCTTGAAGCTGGGATCGTTGCGCAGCATCCGTTCCTGGTCCTGGACGGGAAGATTCTGGTGCTGATTGAGCCAGTCTTCCAGGTGGCCCGGAGGCGCTGCGCCGGGATAGCCGTAAGTGGGGCGCTGGCCGCCGTTATAAGCGCCGCCGTTGTAAGCCGGCCGGCCGTAGGCCCCACCCGGATAGCCGGGCCGGGCGCCGCTTGGCGGATAACCCTGCTGAGGACGCAGCATGGTGTTCCCCTGCGGTCTGGCTTGCGGTTGAGCCGGCCTGTTCTGGGGCCGGTTCTGCGGCCTGTACTGGGGCCTGCTCTGCGGTTGGGAGTAGCGGGGCGCAGGTGCGGAACGGGGCGGGTTAGCGCGCTGTTGGCCGCGCGCCCACACCATGGGCACACAGACCGCCAGAAGCGCCGCAGCCAAAGCTGCTTGGCGCATCATTCGCGCATTGGATACCCAGGTCACGATTTCCTCTCCCGGCCCCCGGCCGAAAAGTGTGAATACTCAGTCCCCATTCTCGTTGCTGGTAAGGGACTCCATCTGATCCAGCAGCTGGGCATTGCTGTCCAGCAACTGCAGATCGTGAACCACGGCGGTCTGCGGTGGCTGCTGCGTGGTGTGAGTCCAGTCGGTCACGCCCAGGTAGGCGCCGCCGCCGATCAGCAGCATCACGGTCAGCGCCATCGCCGCAAGCGGGCGCACATGGGAGACCGGACCGTAGGCAAAGCCCGCGCGAAGCCGTGCAATCCTGCTTGCCAGCCAGCCCCGCGGCGCGGCCTCCCGCTCTTCCCGCATCCGCGCATTCAGCCGGGTCACAAAGTAGGGGCTTGGCTCCGGAGCTTCCCAGCGTCCAGCAGATCCATGGTCGCCTTCAGTTCGGCCAGTTCAGCCTGGCAGCCTTCACACTCCGCAACATGCGCTTGAACCTTGGCAGGCACAGCCGATGGATCGAGCAGCAGGTCCGCCAGCTTCGACTCCATCCCGGTGCAATTCTTCTTCATCTGTTCCATGGGTCCCACCCCGCTTTCCGCCGGTCGAGTCCGGCGTGTTTCCACTCACACAAAACTCTTCAGCTTTTCCCGCAACGTCTGGTAGGCGCGGAAGAGCAGCGACTTGGTTGCCGATTCGCTCAGCTTCAGCACCTCTCCAATCTGCCGGTAATCCATGCCCTCGTACTTGTGCATCAACACTGCCATGCGCTGCCGCTCCGGCAACGCCATTACATGGGTACGAATCGCGGCCATGCGTTCATTGGCCACCAGTTTCTGTTCCACACTCGGTTCGTCGTCGGCCACGTCGGGAGTTGTTCCGGTCTCCTCATCCGGTGCGTCCAGGTAAACGGTCTGCGCCGCTCGTTCGTGCCTGGTGTCGCGTGCGTGGTTCACCGCCAGGTTGGTCGCTATCCGGTAAAGCCAGGTGGTAAACCTGGCTTCGGCCCGATAGCTGTCCCGGGCCCGGTAAACACGTAAAAATACCTCCTGCGCAAGCTCTTCGGCAATAGCCTGGTTGCGCACCATCCGGAACAGAAAGTGAATCACCGGCCGGTGGTGTTTTTCCACCAGGTAATTGAAGCTGGACTCGTCGCCTTCCGCCACCCGCAACATGACGGCCGCATCGCTGGCCGGGTCCAGTCCGGCATGCAGGCTGGAACCTGCCTCTGCTCTTGACTCCGGCCGTCCCGCCAAGCCAACTCCCAGGGACACGTTATCCAGGACCATGGTCGCCATGTCCTGTGAAACCCCATCCCCGCCGGAAGGTTGCGCTATTTCGCCGGTTTTTGGAGCAAAATCCCCGTTTCCAGACGGGTTACGCCCGGCCTCGGCTCCCATGCCTGGCCTGGCCGCTGAGGCCGTCGCCCCCGGGCCTTTCTGCGCCCCCTCAGCAGGCTTGGAACCGGCAGGACTCACGCCGCCAAAGCCGGGCCCAGCCCTGAGCCCAGCCCCGAGCGGAGCCTTCAGCGCCGCTTCCCCTTCGGTGGGGAACTCGCCCGCCTGCCGTGTTGGCCTGATTCTCCAGCGCATGGTTGGTTCTGCGCGGGCTCAAACCACCCCCGCGGCTGCCCTTCCGGGTAGCCCTCCAGGGTTGGCCGTAAAGCCCTGCTGGTGTTACTCTAACCTACGGGATGCCCCTCTGGCGCACCCTTTTCAAGCCTTCTCCAGGGCGCTTAACTCAGCGGTAGAGTGCCACCTTCACACGGTGGAAGTCGCAGGTTCAAATCCTGCAGCGCCCACCATAACCCATTATAAATAAACACCTTACCATAAAGGCCTGTCCTGTGCCCTCAGAATCCCGCATTTCCTGTCGAAAATCGAGGCTCTGAACCGGTTGCGGAAATACTCGAACCGGAGGGAGGCAATGAGATCTTCCATTTCACGTTCGAGCATTTGATTCATCCTGCGGATCAGCGATGTCCCAAGTCCCAATTCTAAGAGCGAAGGCCGTGTGCCACAGGTCCGGATTCTCAAACCTGGGAGTCCGCCGCAGCGATTTCAAACTTCATCATTGGCAAGCTGCATCGATTCAGCCTCATGCGCCTTGGCGGCTGCAACCTTTGCACTGTGAGTTTGCCCTATGTGACCGATTGAAGTGTCTTTGCCAGTTCGACGACGCCGATGGCATCCGTTCTGTCGTCGAGCGAAAATCTCTCGGTACCCGGATACACATAGAATCGCTTCTGCGGATTCAGATCGCCGCAGGCGGAATGAAAGCCGCGCTCGATCTTCGGCGCCATCGTGCGTTTGACCTCGATGGCCCACAGTTCTCCGCCAGGAAGCATGAGAAGAAGGTCCACCTCGGTTCCGTTGGAGGTTCGATAGTAGTGCGCCTCGGTCCCGTCCGGCGCGGCGGTGATCAGTGTTTCAATGACAAAGCTCTCCCAGGTCTGGCCAACGACCGGATGACCAAGCAGCGCTTCCTTGTCGCGAACGCCGAGCAGCGCGTGCGCGATGCCGCTATCGCGCACATACACCTTGGGCGACTTGACCAACCGCTTGCCGGCATTCCGATGCCAGGCCGGCAGTCGCCGCACGAGCAGGAGGTCAACCAGAAGATCAAGATAACCGGCAACCGTTTTGCCATCGACGGCCAGGCCACGCGCCAGGGTTGCGGCATTCAGAATCTGAGCCTGATTGTGCGCCAGCATCGTCCAGAATCGCCGCAGCGTCTCGGCCGGTATGCGGGGTCCGAATTGCGAGATGTCGCGCTCCAGATAGGTGCGGACGAAATTGCGCCGCCAGAGCAAACTGAGATCGTCGGACTCGGCCAGAAAGCTGCGCGGAAATCCGCCCCTGACCCAGAGCGTCTCAAGCGAAGCCGGATCGATCTCCAGGGCATCGAATGGGCCGAGTTCCAAATAGGAGACGCGCCCCGCCAGACTCTCGCCGGACTGCTTGAGCAGGTCCATGGCGGCTGATCCGAGCAGGAGAAACCGCCCATTGGCTTTCCCATGCCTCCGTCCCCGGTCGATGATGCCGCGCAACTGCTGAAACAGCCCCGGTACGCGGTGAACCTCATCGAGAATAGCGAGCTCGTCTTCGTGGTCCGCAAGATACATGCTGGGATTGGCGAGCTTGGCACGGTCGTTCTCGTCCTCAAGATCCAGGTAGATCGAGGCAGTCTGCGCGCCAATCTCCAAAGCGAGGGTTGTCTTGCCGGCTTGGCGCGGCCCCAACAAGACGACCGCCGGTGAATGGCGAAGCAGTTCATTCAGACGGGAGGTGAGGCGGCGGGAGATCATGTATGTAATTATAGAGCTTTGCTCCACAAATACAACATTCGGGGTGACCGCACGGTTTTCCAACCCACAGCCCAACCCACAACTACTGCTGTCTTCGATGACTTCCGCGTACTTCGGCAGCGCCAGCGGTGTTGTAAGTCGTTGAAAATACAAATGCAGGCAGATTCACACGATGGAAGTCGCAGGTTCAAATCCTGCAGCGCCCACCATAATGTTCCATCGAATTCCTGAAGAGTGAATTGGAAAATCGGTCAAGACCGTATATCGTGTTTGGCATGTCTCCTGCTCCATCGCAGCGTTTTTTTGATCAATGGAGCTGCCGGGCGGCTCGGCGCCGGGAAGTGGCTGTTCGTTGACCTCGCACCGAGGTAATTCGCGCTTTCCCGGAAAGACCGATTGAACCGTGCAAATGAAACCTATGTCCTGGAGACGATTTAGACAACATACGATTTGAACGCGGAGAGTTCCATGAAAAAACTGATTACGGCCGCCTTGCTGGCCTGCACCCTGCTGGGAACATCGCCTGCATTCAGCCAGGTGAAAATGACGCGCGATCAAATTCTCTTTTACACGCCGGACTGGAAGGGCGATCGATTTCCCGACGGGCGTCCAAGGCTGCCGGACGCGCTGCTCAAACGGGCAGTGGACATCTCCATTGAAGACCTGTGGGACTTTCTGCGCGCGCATGGCTACCAGAACCAGTTTGAGGCGGGCTGGCAGGCTCTCCACATTGAGAAGCCCTTTGCGGGCCGCGCGCTTACCGCGCAATACATGCCCACAAGGCCTGACATGGCCAAGGCAATCATGGCCGAGGGCAAATCGGAGGGCCGGGTGGGCGGCACCAATATGTGGCCCATCAATGAACTTCAGATCGGGGACGTCTATGTTGCCGACGGCTTTGGCAAGATCATCGAGGGAACGCTGATCGGATCCAATCTCGGCAACGGAGTCGCCGCGCACACTCATACCGGCTTTGTTTTCGACGCCGGCATAAGGGACCAGGAAGAGAACCGTGAGATTCCCGACTTCAACGGATTCTATCGCGGCTACGATCCCTCCGCATGGGCGCAGATGGAGTTGACGTCGATCAATGCGCCGATTCGCATTGGACGGGCGGTGGTGCTGCCCGGAGACCTGGTGCTGGCCAAGACGGAAGGGGTCCTGTTCATTCCCGCAATCCTGGCCGAAGAGGCGATCAGCACCGCGGAATTTACTTCTCTCAAGGACGACTACAACTTTGAATTGAATCGCGAGGGCAAAAACGGCGCTCAATTCGAGGGCGGATGGACGGTAGAGAAATACGACGGCCTGGCAAAGTGGATTGACGCGCATCCTGACAAGCTGAAGATGCCTCGCAGTGAGTTCGACGCGCTGTTGGCCAAGTCAAAGGAGCACGCGGACCACTAGGTCTATGGCCGCTTGATTTTGTACGATACCGGGTGCCCCAGGTCTCGCTTCTGAGACCTGGGAAAGCGCGGACTCAGGATACCAATTCTCGCGGTCAGAGACCTGGGCCGCTCCGCCGGCGGTCTCAACGGCCGTCGGCGTAGCGAAGCCTATCCCGCTCTCTCCACGACCAGGGCTGCCTGCAGCATGGCTTTCGCATAGGCAATATCGTAGAGGTCGCCTCCATATCCGCCGCCGCCCGGATAGCCTCTGATGGGTCCGCGCGCGCGGTCGTAATCCAGGGCGCGTGGATGTTCCGGATATAACTCCCGCGAATACTTCAGCCGTACCAGTTCCCGCATCACCGCAAACATGTTCACGTCGCCTTCATCGATGAAACCCTCGTCGTATTTCACGTAGGGTTTCATCACGCGAGGGTTGCGGTAATGCACATGGTTGATGCGATCCCGGGAGCCGAAGTAACGGCAGACCGCGACCGGATCTTCTCCCATTTCCCTGGTGACGCCGCAGTCGAAGGTGATGCCGTTCGACGGGCTATTCACGATTTCGATCAGGTGCTTCCATCCCGCGAGGGTTGCCATGATCTGCTGCGATCCGCGGCTTAGCGGAAAGGGCGGATCGTTGGGATGCAGCGCCAGCCGCACATTTGCCTTTTCCGCAACCGGAATGACAGCTTTCAGAAAGTAACTTATGTTGGCCCACATCTCGTCGAGAGTGCGCGCGCCTTCCTCGGCGAGTGGCTGCAGGCCCTGCATCCGGTCATAGTCCACACCGGTCAATCCGGCGCCGCCCCTGCCAGCTTCCTCGTAGTAGCCTTCCATGGCGCGGTGGGCATAGAAGTTGTATTCGACAACGGGAATGCCGGCCTGGCCCGCGGCCTGAATCGACTGCCTGATCTTCTCAATCTCCTCGTCCCGCCCTGGCCGGCCGTAGATGGTGTTGGGAAAGCCGCCGATCATCAGGTTACCCAGCGCGACGCCGCACGCCTTGAGCTTGTCCACGATCGGTTGCAGCGCGCTTGCCGTCCACGGAAGAGCCGGGCCGTTGCTGAGAACGTGATAAACGCCGATCTGAACCACGCCGCGGATTGCCTCATCCGTCACGCCGTCGCGGAGGCTGATGGCGCCAGCGATCTTCGGCGTGCCGGCGCCTTCTTGCGGCATGCCGTCGCCCAGCCACCATGGCTTCTTGCCGGACTGTGCCGCGGCCCCCACCGGAAGTAACGCAGGTGCGAGTGCCGTGGTCGCCATTCCCTTGAGAATCCCTCTTCGCGAAATGCCGGTTGTCATGCTCATAAGCTCCCGTGTATCGAAATGTATCGCGGCTAAAAATTCTTCCACAAAGCGGCGCTCTCCGTCTACCGGGGGCGGCTTCGTCAACCGTGAATCAAGCTGCGTAGACCGGCCTGCGATGGGAAGCATTCAGGCGGTGAGGCGGCAGTTCTCAGAGCGATTGACATCTGCAATCTCGGGAGTAAGATGGGACGACAAAAGTTCCTGAATGGGAGAACTATCGTGTCCGATGACAACAGGCCCAAAGTGAATCGCCGCAGCGTACTCAAGTCTTCACTGGCGATGCTGGCCGGCGGAGCCCTGGCCCGGACCGCTGAAGCTGCGGAGCCCGGGATCAAGAACGTGAATCTCGCTTCAAGCCCGTCAACCTTGAAGATTACCGACATGCGTTATGCGGTGATCGTCAAGCCGGGGCCGAGCCCCTGCGTTCTGATCCGCATCGACACCAACCAGGGCGTCTACGGCCTGGGAGAAGTGCGCGATATCGCGGGTCCCCAGTATGCAATGGTGCTGAAGAGCCGCATCGTCGGCGAGAATCCTCTGAACATCGACTACCTCTTCCAAAAAATTGCCCAGTTTGGAGGCGGCGCCCGCCAGGCAGGCGGCGTCTGCGCCGTGGAGATGGCGCTCTGGGACATCGCGGGCAAAGTGTACAACATCCCTGTCTACCAGATGCTTGGCGGCAAATGGCGCGACTCGATCCGGATCTACGCAGACACAACGGAGTCGCTTGATCCGAAGGAGTACGGCCGCCGCGCCAGGGAGCGCAAGGCGATGGGGCTGACCTGGATGAAGATGGACCTGGGCATCAATGTGCTGGACGGGATTCCCGATACGGTTATGCAACCTGCCGGCCTGGACAAGTGGGAACAGCGCGCTCAGCCTCATCCATTCATTGCCACCGAGGTTACCGACAAAGGCATCGGCCGGCTCTGCGAATACGTTGCGGCGGTGCGCGAAAACATCGGTTATGAGATGCCGTTGTCGATGGATCACCTCGGCCACATCGGCGTGAAGTCTGTTATCCGGCTGGGCAAGGCATATGAGAAGTTCAATCTGGAATGGATCGAGGATGTCATTCCCTGGTACTACACCGATCTCCTGAAAGAGATCACGGATGCTAGTCCAACGCCGACCCTGACGGGCGAAGATATCTACGAATTCTCAGACTTCGAGACGCTTTGCAAAAACCATGTGGTCGACAAGATTCATCCCGACCTGGCCACCTCCGGCGGGATTCTGCAGACGCACCGGATCGGCGACATGGCCTTCCGCTACGGGGTGCCGATGGCGATGCACTTTGCGGGCACGCCGGTGAGTTGCATGGCAAACGTTCATTGCGCCGCGGCCACGCGCAACTTTCTCGCGCTCGAGAACCACTCGCTGGACGTGCCTTTCTGGCAGGACCTGGTTACAGGAATCGAGAAGCCCATCATCGATAAGGGTTTCATCAAGGTCCCGGATACGCCCGGCCTTGGGATTGCGCTCAATGACGATGAGTTGAAGCAGCATCTGAAGCCCGGCACGGGATACTTCGAGCCGACACCCATGTGGGACGAAGCCCAGTCCTGGGACGACGCCCTCTTCAGCTAGTATGGCGGAGGGTAGCGCTGTAAGTGCAGTCTGTTGGTTGGGAATTAAACTCTTTGGTAACTTCTCTAGTATTGCCGAACATATAAGTCACGACTTGGCGGGCAACCCCTTGAGCGTTCATAGAGCGTGCCCGCCGCCCTATTTCCCCGGAATCGAAACCGTTGCCGCCGCCCCGGCCGGACCAACCTTCCCATCCGCCGAAACATAACTCAAGCGGTAACTCACCGTCCCCGTTGCAGGCGCGCTGTTATCGGCGGCACTCTGCGCCGTCATCGGTCCGGCGATGCGAATCCAGCTATCCGACTGCGCATCCTGTCGCTCCACAATCACGCTCAGTCCCGCCGGAGGCGCGGCAAACTGCAGCGCGACATGCGGATATGGATCGCTGCTGTAACTCGCCGTCGGAGCAGGCGGCGAGGCCATCTGCGGGGATCCGACGCGGATGGCAACCGGCCGCGTGGGATCGCTGCGATTGCCGTTCGCGCCCACCGCCACCAGACGGTACCAGTAGCGCTCGCCGGGGCTTACGTACAAATCGGTGAACTGGCGCGCATCCGCTGTGAGCGGGTCGCCGATCACCACGCCCTGATCCGCCTCCGAGCCGGAGCGCAGCACCAGGAACTGCGCCGTCCGCGACGCCGGCAGAGCCGGCGCAAAGCTGAGCTGCGATTTTCCGTCCGCGCCGCTCGCCGCAACGATCGAAGGCGGCTCGGGAATCGAACTGTCCGCCACCACTACCTGCACCAGGTTGCTCGGCGCTCCTTCGGCATTATCGAAGGCCACCGCGATCACCTGGTACTGCATGGTCACGTCCGAGGCCAGGCCTAACAAATCGTCGTACAACGGCTCGGGAGTTACGCTCGCATTCAGCCGCACCCACTGTTCCGCATTCCCGGCCCCGGCCATAACTCGCCGCTCCACAAAATATCCGGCCACGGGAAAATCCACCGGCTTCCACGTCAACCGCACGCGCGTCTGTCCCGCATCGGCCGCCAGCCCATCCACCTTGGGCGGCGCGGCAGGATTCTTCGCCTGCGCCGTGGTTGCGGCCGATGGATTTCCCAAATCTCCGCGCGAGTTCACGGCGCGCACGCGATAGTAGTAAGTCGTGCCTCCCTGCACCCCGTCGTCCTCGTACTGCGCGGTGGCCGGCGGCAGCGCCTGGGCTGAGAGCGCCTCGTACGGACCATCGAAAAGCAACGCGCGCTCCACAACATATCCGGCAAGATTCGGTTTCTGCGCGGCCGGCCAACTTACTACGATCTTTCCAGCGCTGCTCGCCGCCGTCACCGGTTGCGGCGGCTCCAGCGCATGATAATCCGGAAAGAAAATCCGTATCGAAGCCGGATCGCTGCGCCGCCCGAACGCATCCACGCAGTACACCCGATAGGTGAGCATCTCGTTGGGCGGAGCATTGCTATCCAGCACCAGCGAAATCTTTGCGTCCCACTTCACGCCGGGAACGATGGGCTTGGCCGTGACCGCTGCGCCTGTCTGTCCGCCTCCGTCCCGCTCTACAACGTATGCGATCGCCGGCAACTGCCGGTTCTCAGCGGGCGGCGACCATGAAAGCAGAACTCCGCGCTCATCCGATTTCGTCTGCAATCCATCCGGCGATGGCGGCAATGCGGTGGCCACACTCGCATCCACCGCGGGGCTGGTCAACTGCAGGCCGCCCGGATTTCCGCCTGCGTCGAGCCCCGTCACCATATAAGTCCGGCTACCGGGCGAAACACTCTGCTGCGTCCATGCAAGTCCCAGCGCGCGTGCGTAAGCCGGATCGGTCAACGCGCGCACCCCGATGATGTTGAACAACTGCTGGCGCTTTGGGCTGGTATCCTGGCTGGTCAGCACCGCCGGCAAACGCCGGATTGCGTCAGCATCCTCCACGGACAGCGGCTGCAATGCGCTCTCGTCGGCCATCGCGATCTTGGTCGCCAGCGTCTGTCCCGTCGAGTCGGATAACTTCCAGCCGCCCGCCGGCCATTGCGAAGCGGGCGGAAACCACAGCAGCGAAATCTGCCCCTTGCCGTCGGATACAACAAAGATTGCGCCATTCGCTTGCGCGACAATGGCGCGATGCGCGAGCAACACTGCAACCAACAGCAGCAACCGGATTTTCATGCGACCTGTCATCACTTAGCCATCACCCAGTTACATGTGTACCGAGAACGAGATTGACCCCAGCGGCCAGGGCAGCCCGATGCTGGCGCTGGCATTCATCTCCACGGGCAGCGCCTCGGCGTGAATCTGCGCTGAAACTCCCGCGCTTACGCACACGTTGTCAACGCATACTCCGGCCGAGACGCTAGCCGAAAGATCTCCTGAAATATGCGGCTGCGGAGTAACTGTAAGGCCGATATCCACATCGCCGCGAACATACGCCGACGCAACCGAGTCATCGCCGATGTCCAGGTTGATGCCTTCGCCGCCTCCGATGGATAGGCCCGCATCGGAAAGCATCACGTACATGTTTGCGGTGGTATCCAGTAACTGCCCGCTGATCCGCGGTCCCTGCTGCTTTCCCGCATCGATGTGCCATGGACCGCTGGGGCCGAAATGCAGGTCGACCGCCGCATTGCTGGCGCTGCTGCCCATATCCACTGACGCAGCGCCGCCGAGTAAATTCAGATGGCCCCACAGTCGCGCATCGAAGTTACCGCCGGCATACTGAAGATAGCCCTGGAAATCCCCGCTGCCGCTGTCGGCAACCTTTAAAAGCCAGGCGTGAAAGTCAAGCCGTGCGCCTGCATCCTGTCCTCCGGCCTTGATAGCCAGATCGCCATCCAGCGTATAAGTAAACTGGTCCGGCATCCCTACCCGAATGCCCGCCATGAACAGAAATGAGTTATCCATGACCGGCTGCTCTGCCTTCAGCGAGCTTGTATCTTCAAAGGCGTTGATGGGGAAGTTATGACCGAGTCCCCCCTGCACCCGGTAAAGGTTCATTACCGGCGGTACGGAAATGATCGGCAATCCGGTAGGGCCAAGCGCATAAGTTACTCGCGTCAGCCAGTAATCATGCCCTCCCTGATAGCCCAGGCGAAACTCTCCGGTTATTGGTGGGCCGCCTAACTCTGAGAGGTCGACCGTGCCTGAGATCTCATCGCCGCCTGTTCCTCCAGTCCCCGAATAAACCGGATGAACCCTGGCGTCGGCGCTGGGCTGGCCCGAGGGATACGGAACATCGATGGTGAACGGCGCAAACGTCGGCCCGGTCGCGGAATAATTGGTCCCGCTATTGTCGACGGAGTAGTTCACCTGCGTCGTTGCTGCCGCCATCACCTCTGACAGGTGCACATTGGTGTTGAATAATGCCGCCAGAACCTGCGGCCCGGAGGACGGCGCCGTCAGTTGCACTGAAGCAACATCCACCGGTGTCTGGCCCAGCGTGGAACTTCCGCCCAAAGAAATATTCTTTCCTGAATTGCCCTGGGCAAAGTAGCCGCGTCCATCCATTCCAAAATTGAAAACTGAGTCGAATGCCGAAAAGGTCTTGTTCTGCGCGGAGAAGACAAAATGAGTATTCGCCTGCACCACCCAGCCCACGTTTTGCTCCTCGGTGAACTGAAGATTGCTGGCGGTGAAGCTGAAGTTGTTGTAACTCCTTGTAACTGCCGGGCTGCTGAGCGGGAAGCTGATGTCAGCCTGCTTTCCGCCGCCCGATTGCAAGGTCGCATTCCCTGTCAGGTGCGTATCGAGCCAGGGAACATACACGTCCATGCCGTTGTACTGGGCGCTGAATGCCCCATTGAACGCCGTAGCTTTGATCGATTGAAAGTGCACGGTGCCCTGACCGAGGCTCGCGGTGTAAGGTCCGGTATTAAGCGATCCGCAAAGCCCGCTTCCAATCACGCCCCAGTCGGTAACTGTCGGCTGCAGGGATGAGCTCGAAACCAGGTTCATCGTGTACGGCGTAATGGCCAGGCTGGGAAAGCGCACGCCTACCCAATCCGCGCTGCTCAACGGACCGCATAGCGCGCCGGCCGCATCGCCGTCATGATGGCTCAGGTCCAGCCGCACGGAACTGGATTGCATGGTAAAGGCGCTCCAGCCGATCAGAGTTTTCGGCAGCGTGAGACCGTCCTTGATCCAATCGCCATTCGATTTCAGCTCCGCCTTCACGCCGTTCCACACCACGGGCAGCTCACCGGGCAGTCGCAGCGTGTCGTCGCTGAGCGAAAGGTTGAGCGTTGCGTCCAGCTCTCCGCCCGCCTGTCCGCTCAGCCTCTGAATGCTTCCCTGTAACCCGGGTACGCTCGCAGTCAGGGTCAGGCTGGGAGATACATCGATGCTGCCCGTTTGCACGTGCAGCCCGTCGGGAATGCTCCAGTTACTTATCTGTATGGGAACCGGCGGATATTCGTCATATCCCTGGCTGCTGGAGTTAGCCAGGTGAAGAATCAGGTTTCCCGTCCCGCTATAAGTGCTCCCCTGCTGTGTAACATGATTCTGAATTCCACTTATCTCAAACGAGCCTCCACTCTTAACAGGAAAAAGGAACTTGCAGGGCTTATTCGGATCGGAGGCGACAACCTCGTAGATTGTTGAATTCGAAGCTACATGCTGATCGGGTATGGAGTTAGCCAGTTGCGAAACCGCCTGCTGTAACGGGCCGTTGACGTACTGCACCGCGCCCAGCCCGGAGACGCTCTTGTTGGAACCGGAAAGCAGGCCGATCTTCAACGGCGGCAGATTGCTTCCCGCCGGTGGTGCCAGTGTATTCAGCAGTGATTGTGCCTCGGCCACATTTGGTCCCTGCGGAGTGGCAATGCCGCTTCCTGTCGCTGCGCCCGCCGTCAGTCCCGACGGCATCAGCGACCCCAGCGCCTTGTTCACGGCGTTGGAGAGATTGGGCATGGTCGGCTGCGGCAGCACATCCGCTTCAACCATCACGTTGTGATTGCCAAGCGGTTGAACTTGCAGTCCGAGCGAGTCGATCGGACTGCTGTTTGAGATAATGATCGGCGGCTCGGGAATGGGAATCTGGAATACCATTCCCGGAGCCTGAACCGTCATGTACCCCTGGCGAGTAAGGTTCTTGCGCGCCTCTGAGGGCCCGAGGGACAGCGTCTGCGGCGACTGGACACCATCCACGATCCACGTTACTCTCACCTGGCCGCGGCCGTAATATTGCAGCGAAGTCGTCGCCTCAACGCCGTCGTCGCAAGCGCTGCAAATCGCCGCCGGCTGCTGCCCCGATGCGCGTATCGGCTCCAAAACGATCTGGCCATGCGCGGCAGGAGCGCTCGCGCCCGCTGGCGGACCGGTTAGCGCGCGTTCCGGATGAACGTTCGCAGATGGATTCGTCTTTCCACTCTGAGCGCCGGCGGGAAAATGATCGGCCACGGGAGTTTTGAATCGCGAGATGTCATAAGCGCCAAAGTCCGGGTCGCCGATGCTCTTCAGATGCAGAGGTCCATCCGCGGCCAGGTCTTCCGGCACAGTAATATTCAGCGGCTGGCAGTAGAGCATGTAGGCGTCGCCGGCCGCCTGCGACGCCGGAGAACTGCTGCTGTTCGGCGACAGAAGCTGCTGAAAGCTGGACTGTACTCCGGTGAGCGTGAGGCCACCCTTGCCTACGCTTCCCTGTGAGGCCATCTTCGAGAGCAGCGCGGTCTGCAGAAAAGGCGTCGTCGGTCCATCCACGCTCGATGAGATCGCCGACTCACTTACATGCTGCAAGTCCTCGTTCGAAATCTGGTAAACGCGCACCGTGAAACTGCCCGTGGATTGGTAAGCATGTTGCATCGTGCTGGTGTTGTTAGTGGGCAGGGCAAGCTGCTGGCTGGGATCCCAGTTAGTGACATTCGCTGCGACCGGCGGTGCCGCCAGGGGTACCACCGTTCCATCGCCCCAGTCCACAAACACGTTGCTGAAATCGACCTGTGTAACATCCTTCACAAGGCACTGATTGCCGCACGTCGAGCCCGGTGGAACAGCGGTCTGCGGCGTGTAATCGGGCTGATAGGGTGAGCGGGAAAGATCGATGGTTCCGCCCAACGACCACTTATCGCCCACATAACTGTTGGGATCGTTACTGGTCTTGGATAGGTTCTGCACCTGCAGGTTCCCGGTCGTAACTCCCGTTCCGCTGCACGCGAGTCCAGTGGGTGCGAGCGGCGCCTTCAGCGGCCAGCGATCGGAGATCTCCACCTGCACATCTACAGTTCCACCGGAATTCTGTGCATTCGCCGCGTTCTGTACCGCGTTCGCGATTTGCGCCGTGCCGGCGCTCGCCGGTTTTACCTGCGGCTGCGTCGTCACGCCATTCTTGTTGTAAGTGTGAAATCCAGCAACCTCCCACTGCAGGTCGCCCTGGCTGAGTTCACCGTTCAACTGATCGGGAGCTGCTGGAGGGTTGGTATTGCTTCCTGACCCGGCGCTCGCTTGCACCGTGGCATGACCGCCAAGCCCGCCCATCTGCACGCCGCCGAAGACCAGCCGCCGCGTTGGCTCCAGCACCTCTTTCAAAAATGTGGGGTCCGGCCGGTAATAGGTTGGCACCACGTTGATGAATCCGCCCGGCGCGCCCAGCGCAATCGTCTTCTTGCCGTTGATCTGTTGTGTCGCCAGCAGCGTCTTGCCGTCCTTGGCGTAGACGCGCAACACGTAGTAATCGGCCAGCCCCGGATTCTGCTCATGCCACTTGAATACCGAGTTATCGTCAAGTAAAGGAACTGCAAAGGTCTGGTATTGGTCGCTCTGAGTTACAGCGCCGAGCGGCGCATCCAGCCTTATAACTCCCTGGGTAAATTTCTGCAGCGTGATGGGCGGAATCTTCAGCACCGTCGGCAGCCCGGATGGCTTCGCGGCTGTAACATTCAACATCCCTTTGCCGATAACTGGCTGCGGGGCCGATGAAGCAGGCAAACCGTTCTGGCGGAGCGCACTGGGAAACGCAGTCCCTCCCGGTGGCTGCAGATTGATGTCGCGGCCTCCGGGCAGCGCGGAGGGCAGCGCGTTCACGCTGACGTGCATCTCGGTGCTGTTAACATAGCGCGCGGGACCGTTGGCGAACACGGCCGCGGGAACACCGGCTCCTATGGTGAAAGTAACTTGCGTGCCGGGAACAAAGTTGGTTCCCTCCAGGGTCAGGTCCACATTCTGGTTGCCCGCGGCAATCTGATTGGGAATCACGCGCAGAATCTGCATCGGCGCCGCATGTGCCGCGGGTGCGGCGGACATGACCGTGAAAGTATTCGACGCGGTCAACCGATTCTGGCCGCCGATCGTGAGGACCACGCCGCGCGCCCCAAGTGGAGCGCTGGGCGCAATCGAAATCTGCGCCTGAACCTGATTGCCGTTGGTCACCGTAGCGGACAAAACCGTAAGCCCGCTGTTGGGCGTGAACTGCACGGTGGCCGGCGATCTGAAATTCGTTCCGGTAAACGTCAGCGCCACCATGGTCCCCTGCGTTCCCTGTACGGGCGTAAATCCGCGCAGAGCAGGGACAGCGTTTTGCGTCGTGGCGCATGCCGCTGGCGCGAGCATTCCCGGAGGACAGTTATTCTGCGCGGCGGCCGTAATTGTGAACGGCGTAGTAATTCGCAGGTCGTGGTCGGCGTCGACAAGAGTTGCCTGGCGGTTGCCCAACTGAGCATTGGCGGCGATCTGTAACTGTGCCGTGATCTGCGTGGATGAGGTCACGGTTAAGCCGCTCACCGTAATTCCCTGCGAGGGCGAAAACGACAGGCTGAATGACCGCGCAACAAAGTTCGCGCCGTTGAAGGTAATAGTTACAGTTGAACCCGCGGCTCCCTGCGTGGGGCTGAATGAAGTAAATGAGGGTTGTGCTGTCTGCTGCGCTGCCGGCTGCGGCCGCTGAACAGTCCGCTGCACCTGCCTGTCGTTCTGCGCCGAATTCGGGATGCAGCTGAGCGCCGCCATCAGCAGCACCGGAGCGATCTTCCTCAAGCTCAAAACGCCGCATCGATTCTTCGCGCTCGCAGCCCGAACGCTCCTCTCCCGGCAAATCATGCCTGGCGATCGAGAACTGGGATTGGCGGTCTGCCGTTTCATCGCGGTACTTCCATCTCAGAACGTATGCTTATGGCCCCAGGTCAACGTCCACAACACCAGTAACTGCGTCGTATTCTGATCGACCATTGCTATATTGTCGTGATTCTGGTTGTAACTCCCCTGCGCGGATAAGGTGCTGAACTTACATTTGCCCGGCATGGTCCAGGAGAGCTGACCTCCGTACTGGCCGGTGAAGGTATCGCTCGTCGCCATACCGCCGGTCAGCACCGTCTGGCCCTTTGTCAACGTGACCAGCGGCGAAACCTGCAGGCCCGGACGTTTCCATACAAAGGACGGTTGCACATTCACGGTATAGTTGCGCGTCGTTCCGGTTGTCTGCCCATCTGCCGCAACCCAGTTCACATTTCCCTGCGCATTCAACTGGAAGAACCCGCGTCCGGCCAGGTTCACACCCGCGTTGATTGACGAGGTAATGGTATCCGCGCTGGTCATGTAGTTATTCCGGCTCCAGTCGCGCGTTGCTCCCGCATTCATTGATACGGTGCCGATGGTACGGCTCAGGGTGATGCTCCCGTAAAGGTCCCGCAGATTCTGTGCGCCGGTTTGTGCAGGCGGCATTCCCTGCAATGCGGCGGGAATCGTGCCAGTCCCGGTAAACGACTGGCGCGCCTCCACCGACAGATTCGCCTTCACCCCCAGGGCCTTGCTCCATGTCTCGTCGTAGCTGTTCATGAGTAGCTCCGCACTGGTGGTGGGATTCACATTGTTATCCAGCAGCGTATAAGTCAGCCCGAAGTTTCCGGCCCGGTTAGTGTCGGTAATTGAAGCATCGCCGCCGCGAACATTCGGCTGGCTGGCCTGCGTGATGCTGGGGTTCGCGGGGGTGCCGAAGTTAGCGCTCAATTCGCGATAGTCGGCGCTCGCCTTCACCTTGTCGGCCTGGCCTGCGATCGCGCTCCGCCACGCCCGTCCAAACTGCCGCGTTGACGTGGGATCGGAAAGGTCGGCATTGAAGTAACTGATGGCGTACTCCGAGGTCCACAACCAATTCTTGCCCAGGTGCAATTTGAGCAATGCGCCGATCGCGTCCCCGGCGGAAACCGGCGCTACCGGGTTGGGCAGAATGATCGGATTGCCCATCGAGTCATAGCCAACCGTAGTCGGGGCTCCCGTGTCTTTTGCGTTCAGCCACATACCTCGTAACTCCGCCCACTTAGGCAATGGAAGCTGGTAACTCGCGCCTTGTATCTCTTGATGGAAGTTGATTCCCGAGCCGCCGCCCAGCGCCGTGTCGTCGGTATTCACAAATCCTCCCAGCGTGCCCACGGGAGTCTTTAGCATCAATTCGGCTCCCTGCCGCGGCGTAGCAGCAGTTACAAACTGCGCATCAGTGTAGAGTGAGGGAGTTACAATTCCGAAGCGCAGGTTCGTACCCCAGCTTTCCCCCTTGTAACCGGCCTGGAATACGTATTCGTTCACCTGTCCCTTGCTGGTGCGCTGTACCGGGGGATTCAGCACCGAGTTGAGCAGGCCGCTGCCGTTCGCCTCCAGGTGCCACGGTCCCTTCTGGTAAGTTATATGCTCGGCAGCCGACACCACGTTTGTATCCGGCGGATTGGATCCTGAGACCCACTGCGTGTTAATGCCGATCTGTCCTTCGAGTGTGGGGCGCGCGGTGTTTTTCGCGGCCGCCGCTGTCTTAGCCTCGGCCGCTGTCTTTGCTTCAGATAGGTGCGCGGATGCAACCGCCGCGGGTGTCGGCATCGCACCAGCCGCCGTCGCAGGTGCCGGTGCGCCGCTCGGCGCTGCCGCCGGCGGAGCTTCCGCATCCGTACCCGGTACGAGCGCAGGCGCCGATGGAGCTTGCGGTGGGGCGGGTACAGCAGGAGCCTGAACGGTAAACTTCCATGCCGTCGCATCGCTGCCCACGCTCAGATTTACCGTATGGTCTCCGCCGGCCAGGGCCAGGGGCGGCTTAAATGTTACCTTCGATTCCGATACCTGGGCCAGTGTCGTGATGTCCACGTCATCCACCATCAGGCTCACGTCGGCCGGATTTACCGGAGATTGAAAGCTCACTGAAATCGCCGGCTGCAGCTGATTGGTGCTGCTGCCCGGAGCCGGCGTTTCGGCCGAAATCTCGCTGGTCAGATCGGCCGCGCTCGGCAGCGCAACAGGCAGCGCGACTGGCGCACCCAATGAAGCCAGCAGAATCGGCTTCTCCGCCACTCTCAGTCCGGACTGCGGTCCGAGCCCCGGCTGCGCCACAAAACTCTCAACCGGTCCGGAGAACAGTAACTGCCCGGTCGGCGCAATCGCATCCACCTGCCAGTAAAAGGTCAGCCCGGTAAACAGCTTTCCTTCCACAGCATGCAAATCCAGCTTCGAATCCCTGGTCAGATACTGGCGCACAACCTGAGTCCCGGCTATGTCGCGGCTGATGGTCACAAAGTAATACTCGTTTTGCAGCCCCGGTGTCCACTCCAGCTGTGTGTGCCCCGCGGGCGTGCGCCCCGGAACCGAATGCGTCGCGCTCAATCCTCCATCCGGCACACGATAAATGCTGCGCAGCGGCAGTGGCCGCCGCGCCACGCCGTTGGAGTCGATGGTGCGCACCGTCCAGTAGAACCCTCCAGCCGGCAATCCACGCCATACCTCAGCGGGAACGTCCCAGCGATTGTCATCCACATCGAACCATCTGCTGACCGTGCTCAGATACGGCCGGTTCGTAAAGCCCACCTGGTATCTTTCGGCGCCGGGAACAGGAGCCCACAACAGCGATGGAGGATCGGCCGCGCTGAATGCTCTTCCATATTCCGGCAGCACCAACTGCTCCAGCCGCCAGTTCCCCGGATTAACCACAACCGTGATGGGAACGCTGGCCACCTGGTTCGGCTGCACCATGCGCAACTGCAGCCGGTGCCGGCCCAGCAGCGAAGTTGGCAGCGACTGATGTGTGGTAATCGTGGTGCTTGTTCCGCCCACGATCGAAGCGGAAAAATGCTCAACCACGTTCCCATCCCACACCCACTCGCCGATCACGGTTCCGGTTCCCGATCCGGTCAGGATCGCATCCGCATACAGTTCCTGATTGCGCATCGCCACGGTTCCATCGCGCGGGTGCATCAGGCTCAGATTCACCACGGTCAACGGCGCGCCCAGCGAGCTGCCAGCCTGTACGCGAACCGGCTGCGAACTGCCTCCTCCCGCGGCAACTCCGACTCCGGCGGCCGTGCTGGTGCCATCCGCATTCAGCACATCGATGGCGCGCAGTCCCAGGGCAGCCGTGGGGCTTATGTCGATCCGCGCCGTCATCAGCCCCTGGTTCACCAGCGTCACGCGCACCACGCTCACGTCCGCGGCCTGCGTCTTGCCTGTTGAGGCGCCCAGCGTCGCCAGCGGCGGCGAGATCACCACCGTCGCTCCCGGCCTGAAATTCGAGCCCACCAGCGTCATCTGTACCTGGCCGGCTCCGCGCACCTGAAACCCCGGCGTCGCACTCTTGAGAACCGGCGCGGGAGCGGGTGGGTTCACAGTCAGTGTCACCGTATTCGAGGGCAACGGGCCGCCCGGCGCGGAAAGATCGATCACCTGAACCGGCAGCTGCGCCGCGGTCGCAATCAGCGAGGCCGGCACCGTTGCCTGCAATTGATTGGCGCTTATCGACGACGGAACGATCGAAGTACCGTTCACATGCACGGTGGAGGTTGCATTGAAAAGCGTCCCATTCACGGTCAAAGTGAATGCCGGACCGCCTGCCGTCACCGTGCTGGGGCTGATGCTGGTGATCGTTGGGTTCTGTGCCAATGCATACGGGCCGAGTGCAATCATTGAGAGCACCAGCACAGCTCGGAACCGTCCGCCCGCGCCGCAAGCGAAGAAACTGGATTGACCTCTCGAAGACTCCGTACCCAACCAACAAATCATTGGCCAATCTCCGTGCTGCAAAGTTCCGTCAGGTGACCGGCCGTTTCCCGAGCCAGGTCACCCCTCGATTGCCGATCTGCCTGCCCGCATCGCGCGGCGGCCATGCCGATCCCGCGAACAAGAGCAGGCAGCTCTGTACCAAGGCAAGGTCGAAGACGCCAATCCGTTCAAGGCTTTTGCACTGGAAGAATCAAATGCTCTCTGATCTTCTCTAAACGCCTCAACGGCCAAAGAATCCACTAGGAAAGGGGAGGTCGCACTTTGTGAAAATGCGTTTGAAGTATTGCCCGCCTGCAAAGCTTCGAACAGCCAGGGCCTGGGGAAGAATGAAACTCCGCAGTCGCGGGTGCAACCGTTCAGAGATTATATACATGAACTTACGGCGCTTGTCATCAAAAAGATGCAGGTCGCCGGAGAAATTAAGCAGGCAATATTTGTTGCACACGCCAGTGCTTTGAAAGGGCGCGGTTTCAACCACGCCGAAAACGCAGCCAAATCAGCGCGAGCTTCAGCCCGTGCGGGACCCTCCTCCGCGAACGGGACTATTTCTGCATCGCGTTCAGCTTGTCGAGCACGCGCTTCAAATCGTCGAGCTTCTGCCCGGCATCGGCCAGCTTGCCTTCCGAGGTAAGGCGCTGATAGTCGGAGAAATCTTTTCCTGCCTGTCCGATGAGCGAATTGAGACTCTCAGCGGGCTTGGTTGCTCCTCCGGCTTCAGGCGCTGCTTGCGGCGCTTCCACTGAACTCAGCGTCGAAGCCTCTGAGCCGAATAGCGAAGCCAGCGCCGCCGCGAAGGTTGGTGCATAAGCCAGCCGGTCCTGGAGCGCGAGCACCACCACGCGCAATTCAGGCATGGGGCTGCGTTCGGCCTGCAGGTAGATCGGTTCCGCGTAGAGCAAAGCCCTTCCGCAGGGAATCACCAGCAGGTCGCCGCGACGCACGTGCGAGCCCTGCTGATTCCACAGCGTCAGTTGCCCTGAAAGCTGCGCGTTCTGATCGATGCGCGCCTCAATCTGCTGCGGCCCGTCCACCAGCCTGGTCTTGGGAAAGTCGTAGACCACCGCGGTGCCGTAGTGTTCGCCGTCGCTGCGGGCGGCAATCCAGCCGATCATGTTGTTGCGGCTGGCCGGGGTGAAGGGGAGAATCTCGACGAATTCCAGGTTGCTCTCTCCGGGCAGCGTCATGAGCACAAAGTTCGGCTTCATGGCCTGCGCGGTCTGCTCACCTGGGTCGCCCATCCCGGTCTGCGTGGCCACCGTCCACAGATCTTCGCGGTTGTAAAAAACCTCGGGATTGGTCATGTGATAGAGACCGTAGACTTCAGCCTGCAGGCTCAGCAGCTGCTCCGGGTAACGGACATGCTTGCGCAGCCAGGCCGGCATCTCCGAGCCATCCTTGAACATGCCGGGAAAGATCTTCCGCCAGGCCGCGATGATCGGGTCTTCGTTGTCGAAAACATAGAAAGTAGTGGTTCCATCGTAGGCATCGACGACGGCCTTCACGCTGTTGCGGAGGTAGTCGACTGACACGCCGCCCAGGTCGTGGTCCGCTGAGTAAGGATAGGTGTCGGAGGAGGTGAAGGCGTCGATGATCCAGGAGAGCCGGCCATCGTCGCCGACCACGATGTAGGGGTCCTTGTCGAAGCTGAGAAAGGGCGCCAGGGCGGCGGCGCGATCGCGCACATTACGCCGCATCATCAGCCGGCTCTCGGCAGTCACATCGTCGCTGAAGGGCAACTTTGTCAGGTCGCCGCGGTCGAACGCGAGCAGGATGCGGCGCATGAATCCGCCCACAACAATTCCGCCGCTGCCCTTGTAGGAGGCCAGGTTGTTGGTCTGGCCCTCAGGGTAGTTGAACTCCTCCTGGCGGGTCTTCACATAGACATCGGTGTTGGTCATCTCGCCGAAATAGATCTCCGGCCGCGTCACGCTCAGGCTGGGCGTCGTGCTCTGCACCGGCATGTTCGACAGCAGCAGCGTGGGCAGGCCCTCCGGCGTGAACCCGTTTACAGGATTCATGGTGATTCCGTAGCCGTGGGTGTAGATGAGCTTGTCGTTGATCCAGTTGCGGCTGCTCTCCGGCAGCTTGTCCACGTTCAGCTCGCGCGCGGCCAGCATCACCTGGCGCAAAGAGCCGTCGATCTGGTAGCGGTCGATGTCGATGTCGGGAAAATCGTAGTAGGTGCGAATCTCCTGCAGTTGACGCAGCGTGTCTTGCAGGGCGTGCCAGTCCCACAACCGGATGTTCTGGAGAGTGGCCTGGTTGTTGGCCGGGTCGGCTGCCCCGGGGTTGTCTCGGCGGGAAACTCGTGTTGCGCGAAGCGGTCAAGTCCGTAGGCCTGGCGCGTCATCTGGATGTTATCGGCGATGTAGGGTTTCTCGCGATCGAGCTGGTTGGGCTTGACCAGGAAGGTGGTCACGTACCAGCCAGCCACGGCGACCACGATATAACAGATCGCGGCCGGGGCAATGGCCGCGGCCAGCCAGCGCCCGCGCGGGTTCACGACCGCGGTGGCAAAGGCGATCGCCGCTCCCAGCACCAGCGCGGCACACACAAACAGCAGCCCGGTTATGGTCACGTGCGCGTCGGTGTATGTGACGCCGTCGAAGATGGTGTGATGTTCAAACAGCAGCTCGAATCGGCCGATATACACCCGCAGAGCAAGCACCAACAGCAGGAATCCGGCGCTGGCTGAGAGCCCCCGCCACGGCAGTGGAATCGAGCCGCTGAGACGTCCGCCAAGTGCGCGCGCTCCGCCGGTGACCAGCAGGAACAAGGCGGCGATGAGGCAGCAAATCACGGCCAGCGTAAGCAGCCAGCCGGCGAAGATCTGCCAGGCGGGCAGGGTGAACAGGTAGAAATCCAGCGGCCTGCCAAAGATGGGATCGGCGACGCTGCCGGCGCGCGGCGCATACCAGTAGAGCGCCAGGGCCGGCCATTGCCCCTCCATCGCGGCTCCCGTGATCAGCGCCACCAGCAGCGCCCCGATCCCGCCAACCGCGCGCAGAACGGTGGCCACCGGCAGATCGAAGGACTGACCGCCGAATTGGATCGCATGGGTGGCGGGCAGGTCAGCGGAATGAGCGCGCTTGAGAGCCAGAAATGCTCCCAGCAGAAAGAGGAATGTGAGGGCGGCGAAGGCCGCGAACACGCCCCACTCCAGGCCAAGCGTCTTCCAGAACACCTCGCCGTAGCCGAGCGAGCCGAACCAGAGCAGGTCAACCCAGTAGGCGATCGCGGCGCGGCTTGCCAGGGCGATTACGGCGACGATTGCGATAAGCAAAAGAAACTTGCGGCGGTGCGGCCGCGTACGGCTGCTTGTGCAGCGGCCAATCGATGGTTTCCGGCAATTTTTCCACCCCACTCAGCAAGAACTGCCTGCCGAGTCACGCAAGAATTGTACAGCGCGCCGCAAGCAGGCGTTGCTCGCGATCCCGCTGAGGTTCGGGCGCCTGGCAAGAACTAAAGGCGATTAGCCCAGTAGCCTGGATGTCGCTTGGCGTGGACTACGGCAACGATCTGAATCTCGTGCAGGAGTTCCCTGAAGACAATAGAAAACGGATAGCGGTTGAGCACTATCCTCTGGGTACCGTAAATGTGGGGTGGATAGAGTCTTGGCCGTTCCTGTAGATGGTCAAGAGCCGGAAGAAGCTCTTCGATGAATCCATCGGCAGCCTGAACGCTCTGCCGGCCGTACCACGCAAAAGCGGCCTTGATCTCCCGGCTGGCCGCAGGATGGAACTTCAACGGCTTCAAGTTCGGAGCCGGGCGCGTGCCTGCGGGGAAAGATCTTTAACCATCTCGGCGCGAACCTGTTCCCCTGGAATCAACTCCACGGCCCCGGAGTCGATTTCGTCAAGTCGGCGCTTGATTTCGCCGTTCCATGCGGCTTCAATTTCCGCCTTCGATTCCTGGCCCTGGTGAAGGAGATTTTCAATGAGCCAGTCCACCTCTCCGGGAGGCAATCGGCGCGCATCTTCGAGAATCTCCTGGGCAGTACGGCTCATGGAGGTATTTTAGCGCGGAATCGATCTCAAAGCCCGCGGGCACCCCAGGTCTCACTTTTGAGACCTGGGACCCACCAAACCTCTCTCGAATCCGCCGCAGTTTCAGATCAGGTCGGTGCGCCCCGTGACGCTCAGCTCCTTCACGATCTTGCCCACGTCCTGGGAGTGGTCGCGGTGCGCAATCAGCAGCGCATCCTCGGTGTCCACGACTGACCAGGTTCTCCACGCCCACCATCGCCACAAACTTCTTGGGGCTGAAGATGTAGTTGTCGTTCGCCTCGATCGCCATGTGCCCGCCGGTATCGGCCACGTTGCCCTCGGCGTCGCCGCGCAGGCGCGTCTCAAGCTGGTACTCGTAGAGCGAAGCCCACGAGCCCAGGTCGTTCCAACTGAACTCGGCGGGCAGGCAATAGAGGTGGGAGAGATGCTCGCCCTTGGCCGAGCGCGGCTCCAGCACCGCGTAGTCCACCGAGATGTTCTCGCACTTGGGATAGAGGGCGCGAAACACTTCGTCGAACTCGGGAGTGCCGTAAGCGGCGGCGATGCTCTCCAGCAGGGGCGCGGTCTCAGGCAGATGCTCGCGCACCGCGTCGGCCAGCGTACGCGCCGATCCAGATGAACATCCCCGAGTTCCAGTAGTAGTTTCCCGCGGCCACAAACTCCTCGGCGCGGTTCTGGTTGGGCTTCTCGATAAAGCGGCGGACGTGCAGAGCGGAGTCGTCCTTGGTATAGTCGCCGGTTTCGATGTAGCCGTAGCCGGTTTCGGCGCGCACCGGCTCAATGCCCAGCACCACGATGTTGTCGCCGGCAGCGGCCACGGCGATGCCCTTTTGCAGCGCCTTCAGGAAGCGCGGCTCGTCGGCGATCACATGGTCGGAGGGAAAGACGCCCAGCACCGCTCTGGGGTTTTCTCTCTCGATCAGGAAAGCGGCCAGTCCGCAGGCCGGCGCAGTGTTGCGGGCCACCGGCTCCTGGACGATCTGGTTGGCGGGCAAGCCCGGCAACTGGTCGGCGATCTCCTGGGCCAGGTACTCGTTGGTAATAACCCAGGTCTTGTCCAGCCCGGCCAGGGGCTTGAGCCGCTCCACGGTCTGCTGAATCATTGAGCGCTCGCCGTCCAGGGCGAGAACCTGTTTGGCGCGGGCGCGGCGGGAGCGGGGCCAGAAGCGGGTACCGCTTCCTCCGGCAAGAATCACAGGGCGAAAATCTATAGGCTTCGGCATCGAAGACACATCCTACCCGACAAACGCATACGTTTGCACAGTGCCTGAAAGACATATTCTTCAGAAACAAAAAGCCCCGCCGGCCTTAGGCGGCGGGGCTCAAGCTGTTTACGCAGTGCCAAATCCGGCCGGAGCCGGGCCAGTCTGCCGACCCCGCGCCTACTTCAATCCGGTCAGGAACTCGCCCATCCGCCGCGTTCCCTCGTCGATGTTCTGCCTTGGTCACCGGATAGGAGATGCGGATGTGCTCCGCCGTCCCGAAGGCCTCCCCGGGCACAGTGACCACGTGGGCCTCGTGGAGCAGCCGCGTGGCCAGCTCGGTCGCCGTCTTGATGCCGCCTTTGCCCGAAATAGGCGCCGATGTTGGGGTAAACGTAGAACGCGCCCTTCGGGTTTGGTGCAGGTGACGCCGGGAATGGCCCTGAGCTTGGCCAGCATGTAGTCCCGCAGGTCGATGAACTCGGCGCGGAACTCGTGAAACGCACTCCTGCGAGCCGGCCAGGGCGGCGATGGCGGCCTTCTGCACAAAGCTGGTCGCGTTCGACGTGGATTGCGACTGCAGCTTGCTCAGGTTGGCCACCACCGGCTTGGCGGCCAGCGCAAAGCCCGCCCGCCAGCCGGTCATGGCATAGGTCTTTGACAGCGAGCCGAGCACCACGATGTGCTCCTTGGCCCAGGTAAACGAGCCGCCGGAGACCGGCTTGCCGGCATAGTTCAGGTAGACGTAGCACTCGTCCAGAAGCAGAAAAATCCCGCGCTCGTGGGCCAGGTGGACGATCCGCTCCAGATCCTCGGCGCGACACCACCGAGCCGGCCGGGTTCGACGGCGAGTTCAGGATGATGGCCTTGGTCCGCGGCGTAATGGCCTGCTCGATCGCGTCGGCGGTGATGCGGAAGCTCTCCGCCTCACTGGTTTCAAGAAACACCACCTTGCCGCCGGCGTACTGGATGATGTCCTTGAAGCTGACCCAGTAGGGCACGGGCAGGATCACCTCGTCGCCGTGGTCAACCAGAATCTGCATGGTATTGAAGAGCGCCAGCTTGCCGCCGGTGGTGAAGATGGCCTCGTCGATCCCGTAGTCGGAGCCGAAGTCGCAGCCATGGCGCTCGACGATGGCCTTGCGCACGTCGGGAATCCCCGGAACCACGGTATAGCGGGTAAAGTTGGCGTCAATGGCGGCGATGGCCGCGTCCTTGATGTGCCGCGGGGTAGGGAAGTGCGGCTCTCCGGCCCCGAAATCCACCAGGTTGGCGCCCTGGGCGCGCAGTTTGGCGGCCTCGGCAGCCACGGCCATGGTTGCGGAGACCTCGATCCGGCCAATGCGGTCGGCAAAGACTTTTGCGGGGGTTAGGACTGTCATAGCTCTTCCATCTTTACAGATTTTCAGGGAAGCGCAAAATCGGGGCCTGAATCGGCCCTGATCGAAGGCGCTTCCTGATCGCGGCACTCGACCGCAAGGAACGCAATCACGCGGGACAGAGACCGATCAAGCTGCCGCTCGAACCAATTAGCCGTCCAGCACATCTCCAAAAAGCCCCTACGAGTGTTAAAACAGGAGAAATGGTCAAGAGAGCGAAACCAAGACGCGAGCCGGAGCCGGGGCAGCCCGTCAGTCTGCGGATTCTGGGCGAGTACCTCGATCTGTCGCCGGCCACCATCTCCCTGGTGCTGAACAGCGCCCCGGGAGTGCGTGCCATTCCGCAGCAGACGCGGGACCGGGTAAAGGCGGCGGCCGCCAAATTCGATTACCGGCCCAGCTTCTATGCGCGGTCATTGCGCAAGCGGCAAACGTTTTCCATCGGCGTGCTCGTGCCCGAGCTGAGCGACAGTTATACTGCGCAGGTGCTCACCGGCGTGGAGGAGTCTCTCATTGAGGAAGGTTACTTCTACCTGACCGCGAGTCATCACCGCAAGCCCGACTTGATTGAAGAATACCCGCGCATGCTGATGGAGCGCTCAGTGGAAGGATTCATCCTGATCGACACCGTCCTGGAGCACCGTCTCAAGCTTCCCGCAGTCGCCATCGCAGGTCATCGCGAGATCCCGGGAATTACCAATGTGGTGCTGGACCAGCGGCGGGCAGCGGAGCTCACTTTGAGGCATCTGTATCAGCTCGGTCACCGGAAAATCGCCTTTATGCGCGGCGGCAGCCACGGCTCCGACGCCGACCACCGCTGGGATTGCCTGAAGGCCGTGGCCAAAGAACTTGGCATCGTTGTGCGGCCCGAGTTGACCGTACATCTCAAGCTGCTGGTCTCCACGCCGGAACTGGGGTTCGAGCTGGCTTGCGAACTGCTCAATCGCAAGGTCCATTTCACGGCCATCGTCTGCTACGACGATATAGCCGCCATTGGCGCCATCCGGGCTATACGCGACCATGGGCTGCGTGTCCCCGAAGATATTTCCGTGGTGGGATTCAACGACATCCAGAGCGCCGCCTTCCACAATCCCAGCATTACCACCATCCGCCAACCGCTCCATCAGATGGGCATGATTGCCGCGCGTACTCTGCTGCAACGGGTTCGTGGACAAGCTACGGTTCCGCGCATGCTGCCCGTCCTGCCGGAATTGGTCATTCGCGAGTCGACCTGTCCGCCCGCTGAGAGGCCCCATCGCTCGAAGCGCAGTTGAAGGCCCAACAGAAACTGCCGCCGCACTTCAAAAAAACCATCCGCTTGGTGGGCGGATTTGATTGCCTGCTACCCAAGAACACTGCTATATTCATGCTTTAACCGCCTTCCTCGCGGTTGTCAGACGGTGTCACTGAGGTTGTCCGGCCCAAGAGACTGGAGCACAATCGGAACTACGGCGGTTCTCCAATTTACGCGGAGTCTTGAGGGGCGTGCAAGGTGGCGTCTCCTTGAGGGAAACGCGACGTAAGAGTTGCGCCTCCGTTCCACATCGATTGGAGCACCGCTATAAGCGCCGGAGCGCCGGTCAATCTTCATCGCCGAGAGTTCGGCCAGGGCGTACAAAGCTAGCTGTTCCTGGAGAGATCGAATTGGCGAAACCTCCTGCGAGTCAACCTGCGAGCAAAGCGAGACAACAGGCATTCGCGCCGGTTGTGCACCGCAAGCCCACCATGAGTGACGTCGCCCGGTTGGCCGGCGTCGGCACCATGACTGTCTCCCGGGTCTTGAGCGGGACCGTTCGTGTCTCGGCGGAAACCACGCAACGTGTTCAAACCGCGATCGAACAACTAAAGTACCGTCCTAATGTGCTGGCGCGCGCATTTCGCGGTCAACCAAGCCGCTCCATCGGCCTGATTATTCCTTACCTCTACGATCCGTTCTTCGCCAACTGCGCGCACGCGGTAACAACCATGGCCAAAGAGCACGGCTACTCGGTGATCATCACCACCTCCGACGAAGACCCGGAGACGGAGTATGCCGAGGCGGACCAGATGCTGCAGCGGCACGTAGACGGGCTGCTTGTGATTCCCACCGGGTTCCGTCACACGCGCCTTACGCGGGCGCTCTTTGGCAAAACTCCGGTGGTGGCCTTTGACCGGCCGGTCCCCGACCCGTCCATCGATGTCGTGATAGTGCAAAACGCAATCGGAGCGCGCCGCATCGTAGAGCATCTGATAGAGCACGGTCACCAACGCATCGCCTACATCGGACTTAGCAGGAGCCTGTTTACCATCAACAGCCGATTTCTTGGCTATCGCCGCGCCATGCAGGATGCGAGACTTGCGGTGGATGCGGTCTTCGACTGCGGATCGGAGGAAATTACTCTGCGGGTTCTAAAGGCCAAGCTCGAAGGCAACAATGCGCCGACGGCGATCCTTACGTCGAATACGCTGGCAACGCGCTATGTTCTGGGCGCGATTGCGCGCCTCGGCGTGCGAGTTCCGAATGATCTGGCCTTTGCCGGATTCGACGACTTCGACCTGGCAGAGTTCACCTCGCCGCCGCTTACCGTTGTTCGCCAGCCTGCGCAGGAGATGGGCAGCGTGGCGGCAAGCCTGCTCTTCGACCGCATCGCGCGCGGCGAAACGCCGCACACCGGCAACCGGATCGTTCTGCCGGTCGAGATTGTGCTGCGCCGCTCTTGCGGCTGCAAACACCGCTCTTCCGTTGTCGTTCATTAGTCAAAATGGAGTGACCGGTCCAACGCGCTGCGCCGCCCGGAACCGCTCGCTCAAGTAAATCGTTTTTCGCGCGGGTACCGTTATCATTTTCCTGCACAAGCGGTCTCAAATCCGAGCCCATTGAACGCCCGAATTTGGAAATCACGATAAGGATCTTTTAGCAGAATCATCGCCGTTTTTTGGGGCTTTTAGACGAATTGCGCCAAGAAACGCGTACCTTTCTGCCGCTACTTGTGATACATATGATCATAGTCTCAACACCAATGAGAACGCTCCCATCGACTGAGGTCTTGCGACGTGTATGATGGCTGGCCTTCAAGAGAGTTGTGTACTCGCGTTTGATGTTGGCGGCAGCCATGTCGCCGCCGCAGTGTGCTGCGACAAGGATTTCTGCCTGGGGCCGGTCGTCAGCGCGCCTCATCCTGCCGCGCAAACCTGCGATGCCTTTCTCGATCTATTGTTTGACCTGGGCGTGAAGGCCGGGGCTGTCCGCGACAGGAAGATGGGTGCGATGCTCGCCGTGCCCGGGCCCTTCGACCTCCGAGCCAGCATCAGCCTGATGCGCCACAAGCTGCCTTATCTCTACGGAATCGATCTGCGCCAGGCGCTGGCCGCGCGCTTCGGCTTGCAGCCGGCCCAGGTGCGCTTTCTCAACGATGCCGATGCTTTTCTGCTGGGTGAAATCGGCGCCGGAGCGGCACGCGGCTTTGGCCGCGCTGTGGGTCTCACGCTGGGTACGGGAATTGGATCGGCGTTTGCGGTGGAGGGCCGCCTGGTGACCGAGGGACCTGGCGTGCCCCGCGGTGGCGAGATCTGGAATCTTCCCTACGAGGGCGGAATCGTGGAAGACTTCGTCTCTGCCCGGGCGATCGTGGGTAATTACGAGCGCCGCACGGGCATGAAGCGCGAAGTGATTGACCTGGCGGCTGCTGTCTGTGAAGATCCGGCCGCGGAACAGGCTTTCGCGGAATTCGGACAGCATCTCGGAGAAGTCATCCGCTCACTGCTCGCCGGCTTTCACGCGGACGTGATCGTGCTGGGCGGAGGCATCTCCCGCTCCGCAAGCCTCTTCTTGCCCACCGTGCGAGCCCGGCTCGGCGATTCCTCGATTCAGTTGCGGGTATCCCAGCTTCAGAACCGGGCGGCGCTTGTGGGGTGCGGCGTGGCTGCGTTCCGGCCCCAGGGTGACTCGCCGGACGCCGGCGAATCCAAATCCGCGCGCAGCGGCACGGTCTGAATTCGTCCCAGAACAGGCCCGCTTTATTGCTGGTTAAACGTGACGATGCTCTGCGCGGGAAGCGTGTAGGTAAACTGTCCGCTCGACACGCTAATCGCGGTTTGTTGCGCCATTCCGCCGCCTGAGGTGGTCTGATAAGGCGTCAGCGAGGTGACGGTCGTGTTCTGAAGCGTGAAGGACAAGTTCGCCGAAGCCGAACCGGCATTGATCGCCACGATGACGTTCGTGTCCACTCCCCCCGTTGTAGGCTGAGAGGTACGCTCCGGAGATAGGGTTCGCGGTCGCCGATACGCGCACATAGCCGGGCTGGATGAAGTGCGCAAACTGGCCGATGGCGTAACCGTAATAGGTTGGCGCCGGACTGCTGGTGCTGGAGTTGATCAGTCCGTAGTTGATACCGTCGGCAGGATTGTCCCAAATCCACCACCACACATAGGCGTTGTAGTAGCCGACCGTCATCGAGTTGTGGATTTCCTCGGCCAGCGCCAGCGCATCGCCGATGGCAGGCTGCGACCCCGCGGGCGTAAGGGCGTGCTCGGTCATCCAAAGATCTTTCCCGTCATTGATCGCAGTTGCATAATAGGTGGGCGTGACGCCGTAAAGGTGCCCGCCAATGATCGCGACATTGCCCACCGCGCTGGAATCGGCCAGCGTTGGATTGGATTGAGCCTGAATGAACTGAAACGACTCCGGCATGATCAGCTTCGTGGTCAGGGGATTGGTTGCGCCGTTCGCGGTCAGCGAGGCCACCCAGGTATCCATCTGCTGCGGCGTCCAGTAGCAGGACTCGTAATTCACGTCCGCATAATCCGGTTCGTTCTGCATGGAAATGCCGTGCAGGTTCACGCCGTTGTTTGCGAAGTAGGTGACAAAGTCCTCGAGATAGCTTGCGTATGCTGCATAGTCGGAGGGATTCAGGTAGCCGCCGCAGTAGTCAGGACCGGGGCTGCAAGCGGAAGTGCCGGCATAGTATGGCTGGCTCGCGGAGCTGGTCTTCATCGAAACCGGCGGCGTCCAGGGCGATGCGAACACAATCGCATTGCTGTTTGCGCTCTGGGCTTCCGTGGCATTGGCCAACTCCGCGGTCCATTGGCCCGTGACCCAGTTGCTTGAAGCTGAGCCCTGGGGATCGATGCGCACGCGCAGGATGCTTAGGCCGAGGCCGTTGGTTGGGCTGAACAGGGCGGTGGCCTGCTGGGTGGTTAACTGACCCAGCCACGCAGTCGAACCGCCGAATCCGCGGATCGTTTGATAAGTGGCGCCAAAGTCCACCGTAACCTGGTTTGGATTCGCGCCGGTGGTGAAGGTCCACAAGTAGTTGGAGGCCAGCGCTGCGCCGGCGGAGCTGGTTGCTCCCGTGGTGATGGTCGCCGTGTAGGACGTGTTGTAAGCCAGGGCTGCCGACGGCGTGAAGGTTGCCGTCGAAGTGCCGGTGGAGTATATGACCGTGCCCGCGACAGCAGCGCCGCCCGTGACCGACAACGTGAAGGTGGAAGAAGTAATGGTTGCCGAGTTCATCGGCTGGCTAAAGGTGGCCGTCAAGGCATTGCCCACGTTCACGTTGGTGGCGCCGCTATTCGGCACGGTTGACGTAACGGTTGGAATCGGGGCCGTCTCCGTGGTAAAGCTCCACGTGTAATTCGCGGCCAGCGCAGTTCCCGCCGAACCTGTGGCGCCGGTAGTGATGGCGGCGGTGTACGTAGTGTTGTAGGCAAGATTCGCCGCCGGGGTAAACGTGGCAACCGAGGAGGCGGAGTTGTAGTTGACGGTCCCCTGCACGGCTGCGCCGCCTTGCACAGTCAGCGTGAAGGTCGAAGCGTTGATCGTCGACGCATTCATCGCCTGGCTGAAGGTGGCCGTGACGGGCGCAGCGATGACGACGCCGGTGGCGCCACTGGCGGGCGTAACCGCGGTGACCGTCGGCGGCGGAGCTGCCGCGGTGGTGAACGACCAGGTGTAGTTAGCGGCCAGCGCGGTTCCTGAGGAATTCTGCGCCCCGGTAGTGATTGTTGCCGTGTACGGCGTGTTATAGGCCAGAGTGGCATTCGGAGTGAACGTTGCCACGTTCCCGCCGGCGGAATAGCTGACGGTTCCGCTGACGGCTGCGCCGCCTTGCACAGTCAGCGTGAAGGTCGAAGCGTTGATCGTCGACGCATTCATCGCCTGGCTGAAGGTGGCCGTGACGGGCGCAGCGATGACGACGCCGGTGGCGCCACTGGCGGGCGTAACCGCGGTGACCGTCGGCGGCGGAGCTGCCGCGGTGGTGAACGACCAGGTGTAGTTAGCGGCCAGCGCGGTTCCTGAGGAATTCTGCGCCCCGGTTGTGATTGTGGCTGTGTACGTCGTGCCATAGGCCAGGCTTGCGGATGGCGTGAACGTTGCGGTGCTTCCGCCGGCGGAATAGCTGACGGTTCCGCTGACTGCGCCGCCGCCCTGTACCGTTAGCGTGAAGGTCGAGGTTCCGATCGTCGACGCATTCATTGCCTGGCTGAAGGTGGCCGTTACGGTCGTAGCGATGGCGACGCCGGTGCTACCACTGGGGGGCGTAACCGCGGTGACCGTCGGCGCGGTTGGCGGTGGGGAAGACGTGCCCGAACCGGAACCACCGCCGCCGCATCCCGCAACCACGAGAGCCGCGGTAACCAGCCACCAAGCCGTACGGAACCGCATAAGCAGATTCTCCTTGACTCATTTACACGACAAGCTTGTCCCAGCAGCCCCGCAAGGACACAAATCGTATCTACGCGCGTTGAAATCGTTGTCTCAACCCCGAGTTCCCGGCAGACGCCGGGAGCAGGCGGCGCACATGTGACCGCGACCGGCGCGCGGATCGGGTCCGCCTTCCTGAAGCGCAAAGACAACATCGCGCCGGTTGCGCGGCGCGATGTTGTCTTTGCGCGGTTCTGTATTGCGCCGGTGCTTAATGCACCGTCACGTTAATGTAGAACGGCAAAGAAACCTGGTTCTCGCTGCCGTAGATCTGGACTGGCCCGGTGGCAAGGTTGATGGTTTGCGTGCCGACCTGCTGTGCCGAAACAGTCACGGCGTAGGTTCCCGCCGGCGTGCTCAATACCGCATTGGGGGTGAGATTTGTGGTGTTGCAGGCGGTGAGACTAGCCGCCAGCGCGCCTCCCACGATCATCAGGAACACCATCAACAGCAGACGGCCTTTTTCAAAAACCTTACGCCGGAAAAAGAGCCCGATCATCCCGAAGCCAAAAATCGACGCCAAGGTGATCGACGCAATAGCGGCGTTCTGACTGCTGGTGGTGGTTCCCGCAGACACGTCGGTGTTGATGGTTACCGTCACCGTTCCCGTCAGACAGTTGTCCGCGGCTCCAGTGGTTCCGGTGCATGGGATCTGCACCGAATTGGGGGCGCTCGGCTGGTTGGGATTGACGGTGCTGGGATAGGCAAACGAACAGACAGTGTGGGGCGGGAGGTTGTCGCACGTCAGCGACACCGGGAAGTTGTAATCGTTCAGTTGCGAGCCCTTTCCGGCATACCCATAGCCCAGAAGCGAGGTCAGGGTGAGAGTTGCGCTGGCCGCGGATCCAGACTGAACGCTCAGCGTTGCCGGGGAGGAAGTAATGGTCACGAGGGGACTGCGAAGGGCCTGGAAGAGGGTCGACACCGTGTCAGTAGCGCCTATGAAATTTGCATCTCCACTAAACACCGGCGTGATGTAGTGCGTAGAGATAACCGGTGTGTAGGTTGTGAACTGGGGCATCTGCAGGCAGCCGGTAGAGAAATTACCCTGGGCGCCGGTGGGTGCGACGCCAGTGTTCTGTACATACACGGTTGCGGCGCCGGCCGCCTCTGGACATGCCACGCCCGAATAATTCGCTAACAGACAGTATGCCGCGCCCTGGCCGGTAGCAGAGGTTCCCGGCGGGCAGGTCGAGGAGTTATCCATAAAAGTGAGGGTGCCGGTGGGAACGCCGGCCGCAGTGCTTACTGTCACCGGCATGGTGTATTGCCAGTACGTTTGCGACCCATCGTACGGTATGGATCCGGAGACACTGCCCGACTCCAGGACGAAGGGCAGATACGATGGGGGATTGGGATCCGCAACAAAGGCCGCGATCGAGGACTTTGCCACTGTAGCGGCCACGGTTCCAGTCGATCGGCCGTACACTCTATCGCCACTGTAGTTGATGGTAAGCGTCTGGGTCCCGGCCAGTACCGGCGACAGATTGAAACTGGCAGCGCCGTTCACCAAAGTTGCCGTCGCAGTCATCGTAATCGGGTTGATGGTCGGGATATTTGTGCTGGAGGGAACGATGACGTTCCAGGACGTAAAGCTCACCGTCACCGTCCCGGTGGGGTTCGCCCCAGTGCCGCTCTTCGCCGCCACCGTCACCGTCAAGGGCGTATTGACCACCTGTGCCGTGCTTCCGACGGTGCCTGCGGTCACGGAGTTAGCCAATGCCAGGCCCACGCCAGCCGCGCTGATCGTCTCCGGCGCGTTCACCGCATTGCTCTTAACTCCGATCTGGCTGGTAAGCGTACCCTGCTCTCCAGCCCCCGGGGTAAAGGTGACGTTCACCAGGCAGCTGCCGCCCGCCGCCAATGGGCTGCCGGCTTGGCAGCCACCGGTGGTGGTATCTGAGGCCGTGAAGTCCACCGCATTGGTGCTGGTGTAGCCGGTAATGGTCAGCGTTGCGTTTCCAGTGTTCGTAATGGTGGCGGTTGCAGATGTTGAAGACGTGAGCGTAGCGGGAGTGGGCAGGGTCAGGGTGCCGTTGGTGCTTACAAGGGTCACGCTGCCGCCGGTGGCCTGAGTCAGATACACGTTGCCCGCGCGGTCAAGAGCGACTGAGGAAGTATTACTCACGCTCGAGGCAACCGCGGTCTCATTGGCGGGAGCCAAGGCGCCGCTAAGGTAAGGAACCCGCGTGGTCCCGCCCGCCGATGAAATATAGACAGCCCCGGAAGGATCGACAGCCAAGCCGCTTGCACCGCTCAGAGTGTTCAGCAAAGTTGTTGGAGCGCCCAATCCGCCTGTGAGTTCAAACAGGTTCGCGCCGTCGATCACGTAGAGATTGTTGTTTGAGTCAACGGCAACGGCGGACGGAGCAGTGAACCCGGTCGTAAGCATCGTTTCCGACAGCCCCAGGGTAGTGGAGGTGGCCGCGCCGACGTTGCTCAGCTTCACGACGCGCCCCTTGCTTGAATCGGCGATATAGAGATTGCCCAACCCATCCGCGGCCACGTTCAGGTCGGTGGTGCCCAAGCCGCTTACCAGGGTTATTTGGCCCGCCGCGTTCCGGCCGCTTGCTCCAACGGGCACCTCGTACACGCTGCCGGCGCCGCTATCCGCGATAAAAACATCGCCTGCGCCGTCGACCGCGACGCCGGTGGGAGAAGTCAATCCGGTGCCAATGGAGACGGCAGTGGAGGTAGTGCCGGAACCGGCCGCATACATGAGAACTTTGCCCTGGCCGGGATCCGCAACGAAAACATCGCCCACCGCGTCGGTCGCAACCTGGGTTGGCGTCTTCAGGTTAGCGCCAATGCCGGACTGCAACGCCGGAGACGTTTGGACGTTCGCGCCCATCCCCAGGCCATGCAGCATGATGGCGGCCAAAACGTTGCTCTTGGAGTCGAGCATCAACAGTTTGGCCGAGATGTTGCCAACTGAGCTCGGAGTGAACGTCAGATTCTCAACGCAACTGGACTGGGCCGTGTAGGCCGTTCCAGTCGTGCAGGTTCCGCCAGTGATGGCGAAATCGGGTTTTGTCATGCCGGCTTCCACGATCACATAACTCGCCGGCGTGACGCTGCCGTTAAAGCTGAAGTCCACGGGTGTGGCCGTGGATGTCGTTACCGCTACGCCGGAAGATCCGAATTCCGCGTAGCCAATTCCGACCTTGGCCACATCCGCCTGGCCATTCGATTGCTTCTGGGTAGTCGGAACATAGAGAATCTTGCGCGCCCAATCGATCGCGACCTCGCCCTGGGCAGGCACGGGACTCAGCATCACCGCCGCCGAGGTTTGCGGGGTCCCCGACGGATTTGGCACCATGAAAACGCCGTCCGTCGAGTCGCTGATGTACAGATTGCCCGCGGGGTCGGTAATGACTCCCGAGACGCTGGGAAGGTTCGGATCCACACGCGTCAGGCCGGCATCCGAGGAGAGCGCCCCTGCGGTTCCGGCAGCGACCACCGACGCGGGAATCTGGTAGACGCCGGGCAATCCGCCCGAATCTTCAACGAAATAAACATTGCCCTCCGGGTCCTGGGCGACCGAATTCGGCCGCTTGGTCAATCCGGAGATGATTGAGCTTGTCGAACTCGAGTTCGCGGGGACCGTCGGGTTGCTCCAGGCGCCGGTCACGTACAGGTTAAAGATGAAGTTGCCGCTGTTCTGGCTGCCCACGATCATGTTGTTGCTGTTGCCGATCGCGATTCCCCAGGGCTGGAAATAGTAAGGTGCGAATCCGAAGATGCTATATTGCGCGAAGCTGTAGGGGGCTACGCCGCATTCAGCGGCCGAATTATTCGAAGTAGTGAGCGTGCTGAGAGTGTCCCAGGTTTGCGTCTTGGTATCGTAAGGGAACATCAGCAGGCAGTTATTCCAGTTGCCCCCGACGTAGAGATTGTTATTCGGGTCAAGGGCGATAGCCGGATTCTGATAGCCGTTGGTGCTGCCCAGACCGGTAAGAGGGACGAGCGTGATCATCGCACCTCCGCCGGCGGGAAACTCGAACAACCCGCCATCGGGATATTCCTCCACCAGCCAGTCGCCGTTGGAGTCGATCGCCGTCTGCTGGATCGTCTTCCATCCGGTGGGATGATTCAAACCGGCGGGAGCACTCGCGGTCACCAGCGGCAAACCACCCTGGCCTGGGGCCACTCCAGTCAGGCAGAGGCTAAGCAGCATCAGCGTAAATGTAGTGCCGGCTAACCGGCGCAGTGCGGTGAACGACAAGGTCGCCATTGCATTCCTCCCGAAAAGAACTCGTATCGATCTTCCGCCAGCGGCTCTACTCCACTTGCGGATTGAGGCTTCCCTTTTCTTTCCGCTCTCCGGGAGCCGCCTCCCACTCCCGAAGAGCACAGTATGTTACCCTGCCTCTTCGTCTGCCCTACTGAACCGTCGTCGGCAAGGTGAACAACGGTGTGGTCAGCGAGTTCTGCTGCTGCGTCGTTGGATCGTAGGTAATGATCTGCACGTTATAGGTTCCGGCCGGCGAACTCACCTTGGGCGCTGCCGGCGGCGTTGAATATCCGGAGTTGGTGCAGGCGGCGATTCCCATGAATACGCCGCAGAGCATCAGCGCCGCGCAAATCAAGGTCAGGTAACGGTTGAATCTCCTGCGGCCGGCGATCAGTCCCAACAGGCCGAACCCAAACAGCCCGGCCAGAGCCCACGGCGCCTGCCGCGCTATCGAAGCCATGCCTCCGTTCACTGGCACGTTGGTGCTGATGGTTACCACGATGGACGAAGCGGCAGCGCCGGTGGTCCCCACTGCCACAACTCCCTGCCCCGAATTGGGATAGGCAAACGTGCACTCCGAATACTGAGGCAACGTGGAAGTGATGCATTCAAGGCTCACGTTCTTGCTGAATCCCACCAAGGGCATCAGGGTCAGAGTGGCCTGGGCAGGCGTTCCCGGCGTGACGGATAGCGTGCTCGGAGTAGACGTGATCTGAATACTGGGCACGATGACTTCGAACGTGGACAGCGCGATGCTTTGGCTGGCGAAGTTCTGGTCGCCGTTGTACACCGCGGTGATCGTGTACACGCCTAGAGGAAGATTGACCGTTGAGAAGTTGGCGATTCCGCTTGAGTTCAGCGAGCTTTGCGCCTGCGTCGAATCGGCCGGTTTTCCATTTACAAGGAAACTCACAGAGCCCGTGGGCGTTCCTACGCTCGAGGTCACTGAAGCCGTGATCCACGTGTTGGAAGCCACGTACACATAGGTATTTCCAAGATAGGAGGTTACGTAGTTCGGGTTCGGCGTGCAGTTGGTCGCGGTCCAGGTCAGGCAACCCTCGGTTCCCGGCGGTCCCACCGTAAACTTCGGGGTCGCGGGATTGACCGTGAACGTGGTCTTGCCCGCGCTTCCCGCGAAACAAGCCGAACCAGCCGGCGAGCAGGTGTTCTGCGTAGCGCCCGCCGTGCCGCCGCCTCCGTACAGCGCGTTGACGCTGTAGGTTCCGCCGAGCAGATTGGTGAAGTTAAATGTAGCCACCCCGGAACTGTTCAGAGCCTGGGTTTGCGAGGATTGGGAAGTACCGCTGCCGGGAACCGAGAGGATCACCGATCCCGTCGGTGTACCCGCGCTTGAGCTGACCGTCACTTTGATCTGCACGGTGCCCGGGTAGACCGCGCCGCTGGATGGCGTGATGCCAATCGAGAGGCTGGTGGCAGGCCGAAGATCCGGTACGACGCTGGCCGAGAGCGCGATGTTGACCCCGGCAGGCGCATTCACTGCATTGCTCAGCACGGTTACAGATGCGCTGGTCTGGCCCGCGGCCGGCGCTAGTATGTTCAAACCGAGATAGCAGGAAGTTCCCGGCTGGGTATTCGTGGAGGGGCCGCATGCCGGAGAGTTTAGTGTGGCCGCACCCACCGTATAGTCGGCAGCGCTGGTGCCCGCGACCGTGTCGCCTGAAAGTGCCGCCAGCGTCAAAGGCGTGTTGCCAAGATTGAACAACTGCGCATCGGCTTCAAGCGGAACATTAGGTTCGACCTCCCCGAAATTGTTGAAGTTCAGCGTGCCGCTGATGCCCAATTGCGCCAACCCCGCTGCTGAGCCGGAGCCATAGGTCACATAGGCGTTCTGTGATCCGTCCAACGCCACGCCGAATGGCGCCGCTGAGTTGTTTGTGCCCAAAAGGCCTGTCACCTGAATCGCGCCATTGATATTCAGGCCGGAAGAGGTGGAAGTGGTCTGATAGGGAATCCAGACAACGCCGGAGGCGTCCGCGACAAAGACGGAACCCGAGGGGTCAACGGCCAGACCCGTTACAGGAGCTTGCAGCTTGCTGGTAATCTCGGTCACGCCCCCAAAGGGCATCGTGATCTCCCACAGGTTCGATCCATCGGCCACCCACACGTTCCCGGAATTGTCAGTGGCGATGGCGGATGGCCCCGTGAAGCCGGCAGTGGCCCCCAACGTTTGCAGCGGCAATCCCTGCTGCAAAAGCGCAGCCTGCGGATTCGATATCACGACCACCTGCTTCTTAGCCTCATCTGCCACAAAAACATCGCCCGAAGCATCGGCGGCAAGGTTGAGGTTGCCAGTGCCTAAACCGGTCGCAATCTCGGCCTGTTTCGAGGTGGCCAACGCTCCATTAACATAAGGAACCTCGTAGACGTTGCCCGAGTCGCCGATATAAAGATTGCCGGCGCCGTCAACAGCCACGCCGGTGGGCGCCGATAACCCTGTCCCGAACACTGTGCCCGAGGTCGGCGAGGTGGTGCCGGCGGGATACTTTTCAATCGCCTTCAGGGCAGAATCGGCTACATAAGAATTTCCCCACGGATCGGCCGCCACTTGCTTGGGCTGGTTCAAACCCGAAGCGATCGCCTGTACCACGGGCGAGCCAATGGCGGAAACCGCCGATCCCTGGCCGATGCCGGTCAAGTCAACATTGCTGCCTGAGATGACGTTGTTGCTGGAGTCGAGCATCTGCAACTCGTTCTCCAAGCTTCCGGTCATTTGCGCGTTCGGCTGCACAAAGACCTGGCACCAACTGAATTCGTTGTTGGTCGTCTCGGTGGGGCTGAAAGCCGGATAGGTCGTGCCGGCCGTGCACGGCGGCACTGCAGGAATCACCGAAGTATCCGGAGTCGGATTGGTGGCAAGCGTCACAAAGCTGTTGCCAGTTGCCTGGGCGTAGGCGAACTTGGCCGGAGTAGTCTGCTTGTTGAAGGTGTAGTAGACGGTCTGTATCGGCGCGGCCTTCGCCGTTGCCGTAGTCGAACCGCTGGCGCCCCCGGCGATCAGGCTTGTGGAAACCTCGAACTGGCTGCTGCTCAGGCCGCCCGGCAACACATAGAAACTGAGGCCGTTGAGCGGGTACAAGGCGTCAGTCGTGGCTGCCGAGATGGTCACCACCGTGTTTTCCGTGAAGGAATTCTTCCCAGTAAGCGTCAGCGTGCCGCCCGCTGCATTAACTGAGTATGCGGTGATTGACGTCGAGCTCGTCCCACCCGCCGTGGATGCGCCAATGTTGGCCGCTCCCGGCTTCCAGATCACGACCGTCGAATAGAGGCATGTGGCGTCGATGGTCTGGATGTTTGTCTGGTCGCAGGTTGGGGCCACCGTGCCGGTGGGATGCCAGTTTCCGTTGCCTCCGGTCGCGCCCCAGATGAAGCCCCTCGGGTCAACCAGAGGCTGATGTGCGGCTTCGAGCGGCGAAACCATCATCGTATCGTTCCAAACCAGGTTGGGGGCCGTCGGCGTGCCCTCATTGGGAATCATGAAGATGCCGCTCACGTTCCCGCCGTAGTTGGTGTTATTGGTACTGCTAACGTAGAGGTTGCCGTGGGCATCGAAGTATAGTCCCGCCAGGCCCCCGAATTGGTCCGAGTTGCCTACCAGCAACGTCTGCTGTTTTTCGGCCGTTCCGCTGCCATCGCCGGTAATCGGCAAGGTAGCGGTGGCGGGGATTTCACGGATGCCGGCAACCCTGGTTCCCGGGGTAGAGCCGTAAATATTCTCAGTAAAGAAGAGGTTCCCGGCGTGGTCCACGGCGACGCTGAAGGCATACTCCTCCAGTGCCGTGACCATGGCCGTGGTTGAAGTGACGTCGCCATTCTGATCTACAACGAACTTATAGATGGAAGGAGGTCCTGAGCCGCCGGACGTGCTGGCATAGAACGTTACGCCGTCGTCGGCGACCGTGAGATCCTGCGGACTGATTGCCGTGGCGACGCCGCTGGACAGGAAGGTAGGACCCTTCCAGATGTCGCTGGAATTGAAGTTCCAGGTTCCCGAGCTCGCATTGTATGGGACGCGGCAAAACTGAACCGCCGAGCCATACCGGTCGGTGACGTAAAGATTATTCCACTTATCGAAAGCGATGCCCGCGTTCCAGTACGTTCCCGAGGCTTCCAGGGTTGAGCAGTTCGATGCGTTGCTGCCCGACGCCGGACCCACGACCAGGGTTGGCGTGGACGCCCCCGGCGCAAGCTGGAAAAGCTCGCTGATGGCAGAATCCAGAAAGAGGATATTGCCGTTGGGCGCAATCTTCATCGAGTAGAGTTGACTCCATAGGCCGGTGGCGCCGTGGTTGAAGGGAATGGCCGAGCCGGCCAGTACCGGGGGAGGGTTCCCGGGCGTAAACGAAATCGGCAACTGCGCCATGGCCGCACCGCCTGGCAGCAGACCAGCAACCACAACCAGGCACGCGATCCGTGCAATCCGACGAAACTCGACAGCAGACTCGATGGCCATACTTCCCCCTCCAAACAATCTCAATCCGAATTACCCTTTTCGAGCGGCTTGCCTGCCGGTTGTTCATCACCACTTCAATCCAGCAGGCCCCGCCCTCTCTTCACTCTTCAATCGCTGACCGGCCCTGCAGGCAACCGCCCGGCCGGCGACCGGTCCAGCGCCGGGCAACCTGCGGCACAAAGCGCCGCAGCCGGCCGGCAAACCGCCGGCTAGAACGTAAATTTCCCTTCCACCTCGACAAGCCGGTTCCCGACCTTGATATCGGCTACCCCGAAGTTCGGGTAAGTGAGCACATTCGATATCAGTGCCTGTCCCACCGTTGCATTCTGGAAAGCCAGGTTCAGGTTGTTGGTGTTTTGGTTGTTGAATGAAACCAGCGGATGGTTGAACACGTTGAAGGCGGCCATCCGAAGCTGCAGGTTCTTTCCTTCGCCCATGGAGAAGTCCTTGAGCAAGGTCACGTCGTGGTCCATGTACGCCGGCCCATGGATGTAGGGGAGCCGATACACGCCGTTGCTGCCGGGAAGCGGCAGCCCGAAGGCCAGCGGGTTAATGAATTGGTGTTGCTTCGGCCCTCCCTTGGGACTGACACTACTCACAAGAGTCGGCATCAGTTGCACGTCCGGCGTACCCAGCCAGACCACCGGATTCATGTTCGTCACGCAGTACGTGTTGCCGTTCTTGTCAGCCGTGATGCCATATTCCGTGTGACATGGAGTCGCTTCCTGTGAAGGAGCGGTCTGATTCGCAAAGGTAACCTGCGCCGGCAGCACCGCGCCGTATCCAAAACCGAAATTCTGGCCGTTTTCCGATGCCAGTGGGAACCCGCTGGCCACCGTGGAGATTCCAGAAACCATCCAGTCATTGGCGGCCTCCGACAGCCACCAGCGCCCGCCCTTGTAGCGCTTCCCCAAACTGAGGAGGTAGTGGATGTTGAAGGTCTGCGTCCGGTCATAGGGCACCGGGTTGTAATCGTTGCGCAGATTCACCGGATCGACAAGGTTGTTGTTCCAGGAAGCCGCAGTCGCCAGGTTCTTGGAGAACGTGTAGTTGGCTCCATACGTGATCATGCCCGCGGGCTTGTCCCACTCCACCTGCAAGCTGTTGTAATTCGAGTAAAAGACGTGCTTCAGCCGGTAGACGTGCTGGTAAAACGGATACGGACGGTAGAAGTCCGTTTCCGGGGTGTTCAAGCTGCCGATGCCGCTGGATACGCCCTGAACGGAAGTCATGGAGGACGGCAGCGCTCCCAGGGCTACCTGGAACAGGCTGTCCTGGCCGCTGGGCATTGCCGGATTGTTATTAGCGGGGCAGCCGGTCTCAATGCCGCAAATGATGTTGATGTCCGAGGCGCTGTTGTAGCTGCTGTTGTTATAGGAGCCCAGGTCGATGTTGTGGCTGCCCACGAATGCCGCCGACAGGTGCGAGCGCAAGATGTGCCAGTTTATGGCCTGATCGACTCCGCCGTTGAATTGGTAGTAGATGGGGCGATTGGTGTCGGACGGGGAGAGCGTATAGGCGCTGAAATCGGGGGGATTCAGCGGCGACTCGCTATCGATCTGATTGAAGGTTAACGCTCCCACCAACTGACTGGTCTTGTAATTCTGGGCCGTGGCCGCCGCCAGGGCATAGGGGTTGAACTGTTCCTCATTCCGGTAAATGCCCCAGCCGCCGCGCAGCACCGTGTTGCGCTTGCCGAACACATCCCAGGACACGCCCACGCGGGGGGTGAAGTAAGCCGTTTGCGACGAGTTCACGGAGTTTGAAACCCCCGACTTCTGGGAATACCAGGTAATGCCCGGCATGTTGGCGCTGGAGCAGTTCCGTGTGTACCCGCTGCACTCCGTGTTGTAAAGGCTGTCGGAAAACGTGGCCAGGCCGTTGTTATGACGGTCCGTCCAGGGACCGAGGTGCTCGATGCGCGCGCCCAGAATCAGCGTGAGATTGTGTATCTTCCACGTGTCGTTGGCAAAACCGGCCAGCGTCGTGTAACGCATGTCGACCAGGGGCGTGAAATTCGTCTGTGTATAGGAATCCGCGTACCCCTCGTACATCATGGCCGTGGGATTAAAGCAGCTTCCCAGATAATTGGCTCCCGAGTTGCGCAGGGTGCCGGAGGTACTGGGGCTCCTGCAGGCAACAAACTGCGCCGACTGGAAGGGCTGCCCCTCCCCGCCCGCGTACTCAAAGTAGCCATTCCCCGGGTTGAACGAATACTCGCCCTGCGGATAGGCGTTGGAATCCGCGGTGCCGTTGTAGGTCCCCGTCTCCCAGTAAGCGCCGAACTGGAGAAAATGATTCCCCTTCCCCCAGCTCAGATTGTCCTGAAGGATCGGATCGACCTTCTTGGTGTGAATCTGATTGTTGTAGAAGCCGCCCGGCATGACCAGATTCGGATAGCCGACGCCGTTATAGCCGCTGATCGCGGGAACCGAAATGTCGCCGCCATTTTTGTACATGCCCAGATAGTTAAAGCCGTTGCCGCCGTTGCCGGGGATGTCGAACCGGTCCACGGCCGTCGGGTTTCCCATCTTGCCCGGCAGGCTGACGAATGACATCGCGGCGATGAATTCGTTGGTCACGGTGGGGCTAAAGTACCGGGTGTAGCGCCCCGAAAGAACATTCGAAATGTCGCCGGTGGTGACATTGCCGGGATAGGGAATGGCGCCCGAGGGAAAAGACTGGTTCAACCCCACCGGATCTTCATCGATTTCCCTCTGCAATCCGTAAACCAGGAACAGCTTGTTGTTGTCGTTTACGTCGTATTCCAGGGTGCCTTTGAACTGCTCCCCGTTCTGGGTCTGAATGATCTGCTGAATGTAGTTGTAGCCGAAGGGATTGGTGAACGGATCGGCGTTTGGCTTCGGGAACCAGTTCACCAGCGCTACGCCGGCGGAATTGGCATAGGGCGTGGCGTTATAGTTCGTGACCAGGGTTCCGTTGGGAAGGTAGTTGTCAGAGTTGCACATCGGTTGAATGGAATTGGGATTGGAGGCCCCGTCCGGACGCGCCCCGCAGAGCTCGGCATCCAACGATGCGGGACTGAAGTCCCCCTGCCGTTCCGCCATGGTCGGCACCCAGGCCGAGATCGCCTCCTGGTTGGCCTCAAAGCTCTGGTTGTAGTATTCGAATCCAGCGAAGAAGAACAACTTGTTTCTGCCCCGGTTGAAATGGGTAAAGGGAAGCAGCAGCGGACCGCCGATCTGGGCGCCGGGATAAAAGTACCGCCCCGCCGGGCGCGACTGGCGCAGGTAGTTGTCATACCAGTCGTTGGAGTTCAGATCCGTATCCCGGGCGGCCAGGTAGGCCTCGCCGTGAAAGATGTGGCCGCCGGTTTTGCTGTCGGCACTGATCACCGCCGGCCCCTTGGCGGTCGCGGCGCCGTAAGAAGAACTGGTGGCCTTAACCTCCTGCACCATCTCGATATTCATCTGCTGGACAGAGCCCGAGTTGGTGGCGATATCGGTGAGCGAGACACCATCCGTAACCGTGGCGATGCCGGTGACGCCGGCGCCATTGGCTGAAAAAGCCCCTGTCGGGCCACTCAGGCCGACCACCGCGGTGTTGTAGCCCGGCCGGTTGTAGAGGCCCTGGTTACCCGTGGACATGGCGTAGCCGGGCAACATGCGGACCAGCTCCGTGGCGTCTCGGCCGATCACCGTGAGGGTGTTCAGGTCTTTGGCGGTGATCACGTCGCTGCGCTCGCCGGTGTCAAGTGCGGCCAGCCCGGTATCGATCTGGGCCTCAACCGTAACCGCCGCGGTCGTCGAGCCCACCTTCAACCGGATATCCGTGTAGCTCAGTTGATCGCCGGCGCGCACCGCGAAAGTCTGCGACTCCCAAGGTTCAAAGTTCGTGGCGGTGACCTCGAACTTGTAACTGGTGCCCGGGGTGATGCCCGCAAACGCGAAGGCGCCATCGCCATTGCTGGTCGCGGTGCGCTTCACTCCGGTTTGCTGGTCGATCAAAACAACGACGGCTCTTGGAATGACGGCGCCTGTCGTATCCGCGACGATGCCGGTCACGTTGCCTGTCGCCTGTCCGTAAAGCGCCGATGGCGCCAGCAGCAGCACTGCGGTAAGCATCACCAGCAACGAGACTGTCGGCCTAATCCCTGAAAAGAACTTCATAGTAGTCCCCCCGTCGGCTACGTTCCGTTCGTGTCTTCGACACCTGGTTCGAAGTCCCCACACCCTACTTAAGCCTTTGAGTGCCCGAACGCAGATTTAGTATTCTGCATTGATGAGTGGGAATTCTGAGGCTTGAGGTTAGAGTCTGTCAAGTGAAAACTTTTCAGGTTTTCATCGATGGGATCGGTATCGCGGGTTTACTGAGATTTTCGCTCTCCAAGCCCGCGAATAGGCCGCTCGCTGGGTGTCTCTAATGACACCTCGACCCGAGACAGCGCAATCTGCGGCGCTCGGGGAAAACCTTGGCTGCGGATATGACTCTGTATGGGGCTGGACAAGCCTCCCGTTTCCGGACCGCCGGTTGAGCAGGCGACTTTGTCGCCCTAGCAATGAGGCCACAAAAACTCCTCTTTGGCAAGAGGAAAATCGTTTCACTCGGGATTCTCGTTTTCTCCCCGGACGGGAATTCGGGGAGGCCGTTGAAACCCGGGAGCCGGCGTATCGAGCGCGTATGTCCACCTTCTCCCACGACGCATGACGACGCGGCGCGCGCGGAAGATGGCTCCTTTTCATTCACGCGCCATGCATGGCCGTAGCGGTCAAAGCGCCTCGGGCGCACGCGTCCCCGCCAGACCACCGGGCCGCGGCTTTTTCGAGATGCGCCGCGCGCCGCCTTTTGCGGCATGATTTCGATACCATGGCATGGCGTGCTTGACGGCTGATGCACAGGAAAAAACCCGACATTGCGCCTCTCGTCCGGCGAGGACGCGCTCTGCCTTGCAGTCGCACCGCGTTTCAGCATGAGGCGATCGCGCTTCGGCGTCTCACCGCGGCGTTCCCGTCAATAGGGAACCACAAAAAGCGTGATCGACTGCGCCGGGAACGTGTAATTGATGGTGCTGGTCGTGCCGCTTCCGGAGGGCGGGGTTACGTTTACAGCCGTTTGCGGTACGATCGCGTTCAGATTTGCGTTGCTGTACTGGTACACCTGCGCCGTGGCGCCGCCGGCGGCGCTGAAGTTCTCGATACTGACGGTTGAGGTCAGCGGGCCGTAGGTCTTGTTGATGACCATGATCGTAGTGGCGCTATCGGAGCTGCGCTGCGCGCCATACACTGCCAGTTGGCCCTCGGCATCGCTGCCGGAGGACGCGCTGGTCGCATACAGATAGGTGTCGCCAAACGTTGCTCCGTCGTTGGCCAGGTCGTAGTTGCGGAACATCGCGAAGGCATAATTGCCCGGGCCCTGCGTGTTGTAGGCCTGGGTCGGCCACAGCGCGCTCATGTTCAGTCCCTGGCGTCCGAAGATGCCCAGAATATCCGCCTGCACCAACGCCCCGTTGATGGATTCCAAGCCGCCGAAGTTGTACTCATCGATGCCCGTCCTGGTGCCGGGGTAGTCGTTCGCAACCCACTTCTGCAGCATCGGAATCAGCTCCGGAGCCTGCGCCGGCGGCGAGCAACTCGCGGTGTAGTTCGAGTCGGTGATGTAGTTCGGTTGCGGATCGTTGGGATCGGTGTAGGTCGGATCCCAGAAGACCCGCGTACCGTTCATGCGCGCCTGCTGTTCGGCGGTATCGCCTGCGCTTGTAAAGCCCACCGAGCTGCCGTTGTAGTCAGGCTCAAAATAGCCGTGGATGTCCAGGTAATCGAGCAGGCGGAAGCCATAGCTCTGTGAATACTTGTTGAATTGCTGCAGGTAGTACTCGATCATGGGCACGCCGCCATGCGCCTCGCGGTCGGTGGGGTCGCTCCACGGCTGGTAGCAGGGGCCGTTCGACCCATCCCGCTTCGATGTCTTTCTTCGAGTAGAAATATGCCCACCAGTTGTCGATCACCGGGCCGCTGACCAGGGCGGTCGGATCGGCGGTCTTGATGGCCAGCGCCGTGCCGAGGCCGTTGTTGGTCACCTCGTCATAGGTGAAGGGAGCGGGATGCACGTCGCGGTGCACCGCATCCCACCATGTCGGCTCGTTGTCCAGATCCCAGACCGCAACGCCTTTGCCGCTGGCGCCGTTGCCGTAACTCGAATTAGTCACCAGGGAATTCACCCAGCCGCCCGGCCAGGTGCCATCCGCCCAGCTAGCCGTGGCCGGATTGGGCGCCGTCGTGATGCTGGGCGCGGGCTCCGCAATACTGGTGTTTGCCTGGGTCGTGCTGTTCCCGTACAGATCGCAGCCGCCCGAGGCCGTGCAGCCATTCGTCCCATCCGGGTAGACGCCGTTGCCGCAATTGGCGGGGCTGTATGACTGCTGGCCGGGGAACTGCGAGTTCGGAAAACCGCAGGCATACTGTGTATTATTGGCCACCCAGCCGAGAACCGGCACCGTGCCCAGCGCCGCCGGGCCGGCGCTATCGGTGGACTGAACGAATTGAATGAAGTTCGTGCTGCCGGTGGCGTTGGGAAACTGCCCCCCTGCGCCCTGGAAGTTCTCAAAGTAGTAGTCGGCGGCGGAGTTGGTCATGTTGTATTGGTAGTTGTACCGCGACGTGTCGTCGCCGCCCCAGCGCAGGATGCCGGGGTTGGCGATCTTCTCCGAGGCCGAATCCAGAAGATACGCGTTCATCCCATACACGTACGGGCTGATCGTGTGCGGATTTTCGCTGGGATTGCCTGGCGTGCCCAGGTCCACGGTGAGCGCCGGGCCGGTCGCCGCGGCCGGCGGATTCAAGGTCACGATCGCGCTGCCGCTGATGGAAGTATTGGAGGTGCTGGTGGCTGTTACGGTTACCGTCGGTGGCGCCGGATAGGGCGTGTTGTAGAGTCCCGTCGCACTGATGTCGCCCGGGCTCAGGCTGCTGCCCGAGGGCGCGGAAACCGACCAGGTGACCGTCTTGACGTAGCTGCCGGTGCCGTTCACGGTAGCCGTGAACTGCTGCTGGGCTCCAATGGTAACTGGAGTGGTGGGCGTCACCGTGATCGAAGTGATCGAACTCTGATTGTAAGTCGCTGTCACGGTGGTGTTTCCGCTGATCGTCACGTCGCAGTTGCTTGCGGTTGGATTCGAGGTGCAACCGGTCCATGAGACAAAGGAGTATCCATTATCTGAGAGAGCGGCGCTCAGGGTAACCTGGGCGCCGGAATAGTAGGTGCGCGTGAAGGGTGTCGTTCCCGAGCCTGCCCCGTTGTTGTCATTGGGAGAGACGGTGATCGAGATTCCGCTCGAGGGGGCGGCCGAGTTGACTGTGAGCGTGTACGGCGTGGGAGAGGTTACCGTCACCGAACCTGTTCCCGAGGCACTGTTATAGATGGAGGAACTGTTTGCGTCGGGCGCATAGCTGGCGGTCAACGTGTCGGTTCCCAGCGCCAGGGAGTTGGCGGGGACGTTAATCTGAACGCTTCCGCCGGTGAGCGCCGTCGCGGCGGAGGTGTAGGTTCCGCTGCTCAGCGTCACCGTGCCGGTGGGAGTCGGGTTGCTGCCACCCCCGCTGACGCCTACCGTTACTGTCAAAGCCTGCGCCGTGGTGATGCTGTTGGAGCCTGGCGAGACGGTCACCGTCGGAGTAATCAGCGTCACCGTCACGGGGGCCGAGCCTGAGGCGCTCTTGTAAGTGGAGGAACCGTTCGTATCCGGCGTATAGCTGGCGGTCAGGGTGTCGTTTCCGCTTGCCAGCGCGCCGGCCGGGACGGTAATCGATGCGCTTCCAGCGACGAGCGCCGTCGCGGCAGAGGTGTAGGTTCCGCTGCTCAGCGTGATCGAGCCGGTGGCAGTCGGGCTGCCGGCGCCCCCGCTGACGCCTATCGTCACCATCAATGACTGCGTCGTGGTGATACTGTTTGAAGCCGGCGAAACCGTCACCGCCGGGATGATCAGCGTTACCGTCACGGGAGCTGTTCCCGAGGAGCTGTAATAGCTGGAGGAACTGTTCGCATCGGGCGTATAGCTGGCGGTCAGGGTGTCGGTCCCCGCCGCCAGCGAACCGGCGGGAATGGTGATCGACGCGCTGCCACTGCTCAGCGTGGCGGCCGTGGACGCGTAGGTTCCGCTGCTCAGCGTCACAGTGCCGGTGGGCGTGCCGCTGGTCCCGCTGACGGCTACCGTTACCGTCAATGCCTGCGCCGCGGTGATGCTGTTGGAACCTGGCGTCACGGTCACCGTCGGTGTCGTCTTCGACGGTGGGGGCGGAGTGGTGGAACCTCCTCCGCCCCCGCCGCCGCACGCCGTCACCCAAAAGCCCACCAGGATACTCAACCAAAATGCCGCTCGCCGCCCCTTGTTGCTCATCGCCCGACCTCTCCCCTCTACCGGCATCCGTTTCGATCTTCCGATCCCCGGCGGAATTCCCCGCCCCATGCGCCTCGTCACTCAGGCGTCAGCCATCCTAACACGGCCGAGGTTGGTTTCGTCACGCCCTGGCGGGTGCTGCCTGATCCGGCTCAAACGTTTTTCTATGGCCGAACGCCGGGCTCGAGTGCCTTCATGGGTCGAGTGCCTGTCCATCGATTCCCAGACCCAATCGGACCGGCGACCGGCCCAATGCCGATCGCTTTGCGAATCGGTTTGCCGGGGACCCGATCAAACAGCTTTGCGGATGGCATTGCGCCTTGCATAAATGCACCGGCTATTGTGCGAAACCCGTGCCGCGCAACGGCATGTGCGCATTCGCGGGTCCTCCCCAGTCCGAGCGGCTCGCGATTTTGTGCGAACCGGCGGGGCCAGATAACGGTATCATTCTTTTGCGGAAAGCGGCGGACCATCCCCCCTGCCGGCCTGTCCGGCTGGAAAGCCCCGCGGGCGCTCCCCAGGCGTCGGTCCAAGCGGCGGAAACAGATTCCTGCCGGTCTTAGACACCCGGATTCAAGGCCTCGGAGTTCGCTCTTTGCACTAGCCTAATTCGCTTTACTCAAACGTTTTTTACTTGACAGCGGCGAATTTCGTCGAGTACGGTGTATCGTCAACAAATTGGTTTACGAATCCGCGCGGAGTTCCAAATAGACTTACATGCCCGGCCTGCGTGCGGAGGCTTGCCGGGACGCGAGGTACGCATTTACAGGATTCTTTTTCCTGGGTGATTCTGTTCGGACCTTCCAATGAAGGGACGGAAGGATAGAAAGTGGATCGGTATCACGCTTCGGCCGCCGGTGAGAACTGCTCGAACAAGAGCAAGGTTTTGGTTCGGAACGACAAACCTGAAAAGGCTTTGAACCGCGCAAGCATCCCGGAAGGCGGGATGCTCGGCGGGTGCGGCAGTTCGAGAGGCGGTTGACGCTCGGCCTGGGGCGTGGGGTGGGGCTCGGTGACAGCACCAGGGGCGCTTGTGGCCGGGCATGGCATGGGTTTGATGAACGCGAACGGCTATGCGGGACAGCTTGGGCCGTAACAGATTCCCGAATTCGGAGAGAACCAGATCGGAGGAAGAGTAATGCAAACTACTTTGAACAGATTGACGAGTCCAGTGCGGTCCCTCGCGGCGGGAGCAACGGTAGCCCTGTTCTCGGTGCTGACCCTTTGCCTGTCTGGGGCGGTTGCCCACGCGCAGTTGCCGATTGTGGTGAGTCAGAACTCCACGCTGGGGTATTTTCCCGGCGGCGGATGGTCTGCCAGTCAAACCCCTCTGAGCGGGACTTTTGCGGTGGGAGCAAATGGCGACGTCCTCATTACCGACGAATGGGGCGGCGCTCTTTTGGATATAACCGTGAGCGGCAACGTGACCGCGTTGGCATCAGTTGGCAATGCGGGACCTGCCACTATCGACAGCAATGGGAACATCTACGTGGCGGCCGACGGGTACAGCGGTTCCATCTTCAAGATTCCCTACAATGCCGCCACCGGCAAGTATGCGGGCTTCACCACGGCTCCGACCTCCAACTGCCTTGGAGGGACGCAGGACACGGCCGCTTGCTTGTATGCTCCCAATTTCCAATCGGTGTTCAGCAACGGATCGGGATACTCCGACCTGGCGTTCGACGCCTCGGGAAACCTCTTTATCGCCACCAGCACGGTGCCAACGGCGAATCCAAACACCATCTACGAGTGCAACACGACCTGCCAGACCAGCGCCACCGGCACGCCCACGCTCATCTATGCTGACACCAACCCCATCGGGGCGCTGGCCGTCGACCCGTGGGGCAACCTGTTCTTCTCCGATGGCAACAACAGCACCGGCAAAGTCACTCAGCCGAACGAAATCCCGCTCCAGTCGGGTAAGTACGCCTCCACGCCCACCGTTTTGGAGAGCTACACCAACAAGGCCGGCTACGGCAACGGCTTCAGCGGCGTCGCGATAGGCTCAACCGGGACAATCTACTTCGCCACCAACGCCGACGGCATCTTCGCGATTCCGAACACCCAGGCGGGCGGGCCCAATCTCGCCGGCGCCTATGGCGTGGGGACGGGTGGAGGATATGGAATCACTCTGGACTCCAAAGGCAACCTGTATCTGGTGCACTATGCCGGCAGCCCGCCGTCGGGCGACGCGAACTATGCAGTGGACCAATACCTGGTCAACAACCTGCCCCTCGGCGCCACCACGATTGGCGGCGCCGCGACGACGGCAACAGCCACGGTGATCGACAGTGCCGGCGCCTGCACTCCGACGCAGACTCTCGCCACCACCCAGTTTGGCGTGGCCACGGGCGAATTCACGGTGGCGGCCGGAACCACTTGCTCAGCGGCCCTTGGAACCTCGAACGGAACGTTTAGCCCGGCGCTATCGCTCACCGGCGCCGTAACCTCGGCGACGGTTACCTTCAACCCCAAGTACGCGGGCGAGCGCAGCGCGGCATTCACCATTAAGGATTCGACGAACAGCGCCAGCGGAGCGGCAACGGTCACAGGCGTGGGCCAGGGCGGGCTGGTGAATCTCGATCCCGGCGTGACAACGGCCTACACGAGCGGGTTGACCAGCCCGGCATCCGAGATAGCGGACGCGGCAGGCGATGTGTTTGTGGCGGACTCCGGCGCCGGAAAGGTCTTTGAGATCGCCGTAGGTTCCACCACGCCGGTTGCTCTCGGCTCAGGGTTCATCACTCCAGTCGCTCTGGCCTTCGACGCCAACGGGGACCTGTTCATCGCCGATGACGGGGTTCCCGCGATCGATGAAATCCTCAATAAGGGCACCACCGGCGCATTTGCCGCCGGGACTCAGGCAACGGTCGTTTCCGCTGCCACTACGTTTGGCGGAAAAGTGCTGGAATCCCCGATGGGACTGGCCGTGGGACCGGACGGCACCCTGTACATCTCCGACATGGGCAATGCGCGGGTGGTCACCTATAGCCCTGTCAATGGCCTGACCGGCTTGACCAATGCGAATGCCACGAATGGCCTGAAGGCTCCGATCGGTATAGCCGTGGATGCTTCCGGCGATCTGTACGCCGCGGACTCGAGCCTCAATGAAGTCTTCATCTTCACCAGCGGGGGCGGCATCTCCACCATTACGCCTACCGGTGTGGCTGAAGCCGTGGGCGTAGCGGTCGACCCCTCGGGCAGCGTGCTGGTCGCGGACAAGGCGACCGGAAATATCGTGCGCGTCCCCAACTTGAGCGGAACACTGACCAATGCCAAGACGATCACCATCGAGACCGTTCCTACGCAAGCGTCCTCGCTGTGGGCGGATACATGGGGTGACCTGTACGTGGCCAACGCCGGCGGCAAGTCGGCGGACGCGATTCAACGCACGGCGGCCGCCATTAACCTCGGCACCGTCCAGAATGGCGTTGTCGAGGATGGGACTGTCTACATGATGAACGCCGGCAATGCGGTGGTAACGCTGGCTAGCCCGGCAGTCACAGAGCCCACCAACACCATGTTCAGCATGGTGGCGTCGGCGACCAACGGATGCACAGACGGATCTTCCGGTTCCGCCGGATCTTCCTGCCAATTCACGGCGGCGTTCGCTCCACCGGTTGGTACCGCCAATGGGCTCCAAACCGGCACGGCGACGGTCGGTTTCAGTCCATCCGGTTCGGCCACCGTGACCCTGATCGGTACGGCAACCCAGTCGTCGATTCAGGCGCAGACCATTACCAACTTCGCGCCCCCGGCTGCCGTAATTGCCGGTCAGCAGATCACACTGTCGGCAACGGGGGGTGGATCGGGCAATCCGGTCACCTTCACCGTCGATTCTTCGTCGGCTTGTCTGACCTGCGCAACCATCAGCGGAAGCACCCTGACGGCGGTCTCGGCCGGCTCCATCAAGGTTGACGCCAACCAGGCCGCCGGCACCAACGGGGGCAAGCAGTATGCGGCGGCGACGCAGGTGCAGGCGTCCATCACCATCAGTAACGCGACGGCGGCCGCCGTGCCTGCCCTGGTGATGAGCCAGATCGTATGGAGTTACCAGAGCGGCGCCTTCACCGACGGGCAGAATCCCGCGGGCGGAAGCTTTGCCGTAACCCAGAACGGCGAAATTGTCGTCGGGACCAGCTATAACAACAAGGCCGACTTCGTCAACGCGAGTACCGGCGCCTTGATCAATCAGGTGGCCATCAGCGGGCCGGGCGGGTTTACCATCGACAGCAAGAATAACCTGTACATGTCGCATCTTTACGGCCCGTCGGTTTTGAAAATTCCTTACGTGAATGGCGCTTATGCGACGCTGTCCGATACGTCTCCGGCAAACTGCACCGGCAACGATACGGCCTTGTGCACTTTTGCCAACGTGCCGAGTGGAGGAGTCAAGGCGATTGCCTTTGATGCCTCGGGTAACTTCTATATGGTCACAGTTCCAGCGTCGCCGGGCACCAACGCAATTTACGAGTGCGGCCCGAGCTGCCAGACTGGCGGAACCGGAACCCTGATCTACTCGGATACCAACGCGGTCAGCCAGATTGCCTTCGATCCCTGGGGCAATCTCTTCTTTACCGACGGCGTCTACGGCACTTCAGGCAACTTCAGCAACGATGAAGTCACAAGTTCCAACCTCTACGAACTGCCTTACGCGGCGGGCAAGGGCTTTGCCGCCACGCCGGTCCTTCTGCAGACCCTCACCGATTCCTCTCCCAGCAGTTACGACAATCAGTTGGATGGCGTGGCCATTACCTCCAATGGCACCGTGTACTATGCGACCCAGAACGAAGGGACTTTCGGCATCCCCAATACGCAAACAGGCGGTCCCGACACTGCGCATCAATTCGTGGTGTCACTTCTGGGCGCAAAAGGAATGGAGCTGGACGCCAACGGCAACGAGTGGGTGGTGGTCTATCACTCCGGCGGCGATAACCTTGGTGAAGCTCTGATCAACGACCTGACGGCTCCCACAGCCCAACTGAATGGCGCCGCCACCACGACTCCCGCCACCGTTATAGACAATGCCTTTGGATGCGGATCGCCTGCAACTCTGTCCTTTGCATCCACCAACGCGGAGTTCTCCGCTACGGCCGGCACTGCGTGCTCGACGGTTTCTCCCAATTTCTCAACCCCGGTCTCCGCCTCCAGCTACACGGCGACGATCAGCTTCTCTGCGACCGCCGGAGGCCCACAATCCGCGACGCTGACCGCGTCTGACACCGCCAACGGAGGCGAAGGCACTGCGACGGTGTCCGGCACAGGCGCGGAGACTCCTCAGACCATCGCCTTCACAGCGCCCACCACAACCACCGTCACCTATGCTCCCAGCTTGACCATCACGCTGGGCGCGACCGGCGGCGCGTCAAACAACACCGTGACCTTCACTGTGGACGCCAGCAGCACCGGGGCCGGCACGATCACCGGCAACACGCTCACGGTTACCCAGGCAGGCAGCATCGTAATCGACGCCAACCAGGCGGGTGGCCTGGTGAAAGGCATCTATTATCAGGCGGCAACCCAGGCTCAGTTGACCCTCACCATCAGCCAGGCCTCGCAGGCCATTGCCTTCGCGCCGCCTTCCTCGCCTGTCACATACGCTCCCGGCCTGGCGGTCACGCTGAGCGCCTCGGGCGGAGGTTCTGGAAATGCCGTGGTGTTCACTGTGGACTCCAGCAGCACCGGCGCCGGAACTGTCTCCGGTAATACGCTCACCGTTACGCAGGCGGGCAACATCGTAATCGACGCAAATCAGGCGGGGAACGTCGATTACCTGGCGGCCGCCCAGGCTCAGCAGTCGCTCGTAGTGAACAAGGCGAGCCAGACCATCGCCTTTATTCCGTTGAGCCAGCCCTTCCACTACATCGCGGGAGGCGTTACGCTGCCCATCCAGGCAACCGGCGGCGGATCGAACAGCGCGATTGTGTTCACCGTGGATAAGTCCAGCACTATGACAGGGAGCTTCTCCACCAGCACGGTGAGCGGAGCCACCTCCACGGCTACGCTCACGATTCCGGCTCAGACCGCCACTTCGGGCACCATCGTCGTCGACGCTACGCAGCCTGGCAACACCAACTACGCGGCATCCGTGCAGACGCAGGAGACAATCAACGTCCTCTCGCCGCTGCCCACGCAAACCATCACCTTTAACGTTCCCCAAACCCAGGTTGGGGGCACAACGTTGGCGCTGACGGCGACGGCCAGTTCCGGCTTCCCGGTCACTTACACCTCAAGCACCACGGCGGTCTGCACGGTCTCCGGTTCAACAGCCACGTTCGCCAAGGTTACTTCTGCCGGCGCCTGCACCATCACCGCTTCGCAGCCTGGCGACAACATTTACTTTGCCGCGGCCGCGCCGGTCACCGTATCCTTCACCGTAAACCCGCCGGGCCAGGTTCCGGCCATGAACTTGAACCTCTCGCTGTCCTCGTTGACGATTGAGCCGGGAACGGTCGGCTTGACTCAGTTGACACTCACTTCACAGAACAACTTCACCGGTACGGTGACCTTTGCCTGCACCGGCTTGCCAACCGGCTACACCTGTACCTTCAACCCCAACCCGCTCACGATTGCCGAGGGCGCGACCGGAACCACGACGCTCACCGTCACGCCGCCCGCAACGGCTGCTGTTGTGCGCCACGACTACAGGCCGTTCTTCCCGGCGACCCTGGCTGTCGCGCTCTGCTTCCTTGGCATCAGGAAGCGCAATCGGCTGCACTTGCTCCTGCTGCTCGCAGTCGGCTTGGTTGGCCTGGGTCTGTTCTCAGGGTGCGGCGGCTCGTCCGGCCCGGCGAAATCTGCACCTACGCAAACCTCGGTCACCGTGACTGCCACCTCGGGGTCGATGTCAACGAGCGCGACCTTGATAGTCATTCTTGAGTAGGGCATTTCGTTCAACTTGGATAACTGCCGGGGCCTCTCCACGCGGATCACAAACAAGTGGAGAGGCCCCGCTGTTTACAGGAGACGCTATCTGAATAGATAAGGGGCGAGAAGGCCAACCAGTCCATCCTGCATGAAATGGGCAATCATGCCGGGCCGGACGCTGCGGCGCCAATAAGCGAGCGCACCCAACAGACACCCGTACATGGCAATGATCACCATGAATCTTAACCCCTGGTTGCCGTGGAACACAGCGAACAGGATTCCCTGAGTTACGACTGCCGCTCCTGCATTTCCCAACATCGCCGTAAACTGCTTTTGCAGGTAGCCGCGGAAGATGATCTCTTCGCAAATGCCGGCTGTCAGCGCCAGCAGCAAGAACAACGCAACCTCTGTTCCTGAGTGCGGAAGCATATCGCGTATGGCGTGGCCCGGATCGATCTTAAGCAGTCTGGTAAGAATGGCAGAAACAATGTTGGATGCAATGAAGAAGAGAGCGGCGATTCCGAGGTCGCGCACAACCGCCTGCCAATTGCTCCACCGCCCTCCAATCAGGTCGCGCAGGCTGACATTTCGAAGCCGGATGCCGATCAAGACGAGGACCACCATCAGCCATTCCACCACCATCGCGAACGTGTAACCCGAAACCATGCTTTGTGGCGGGGTGTGCGGGGTCACGTTACGCGAATGCGCGCCCAGAGCCGCAAGGGCTGAGAACCCAAGTACGGCCAGCAACACAACCAATAGATGCCAGCGTGGGGCAATCCAATCGGAGCTCAGGCGGTCCTGATCCGGATCTGTTGCGGCGTTCATGCGTTTTCTCCCAGGAAGCTCGAATGAACTGACAGCGGCGCAGCGCGCATCGCCGTTAGGGCGCCGGCCCAGGCGCCGTTTGCGCGTTTGCGCGCAAGCTGGCCGACCTGAGCCGCCGCAGCAACACCGCCGTGACTCCCAGCGAAAAGTTCTGCGTGAAAACCTCCACGATGTGCATGTAACGCTGCCGATCACGCCTTTGGCCGCATTCTCCTTAACATCGTCCCTCCTTATCTGAAGTCCTGCCGATTCGACGGCAGGTCTACGACGCCGTCTGCGAACCAAACGCCTTGCGCCGTTCGGCCAGTTCGTTCGCGATCTGTTGGTTCACTTCTCGCGTGATGGGATAAAAAAACAGGCAGGCAGCCGTCGCGAAGAAAGCCAGTCCCGCGTAGACGCTTGCGGTCAAGAGGATACCCGTCTGCGCGTGCGAGGTCTGCACCTGAGCCTCGGACACGAACCCGTACAGAGAGAAGAGCCAACCGGCGATGGCGCCGCCGAGAGCGATACCCGCCCACAGGGCAAAGACGACGGCGGCCGTGACCGTACCGCTGGCGCGGCGGCCTGTCTTCCATTCGCCGTAGTCCGCAACGTCGCCCATCATCGCCCACAGGATGGGTCCCGACAATCCGAAGCAGAACTGGCGAAGCACTTCCGCTGCGATGATCGCCACGGTAGCGCTGGGCGGAATGACCAGCAACAGCGTATTGAAGACGCCCGCCAACAACATGCTCGCGATAAAGAGCTGGCGTTTGCCCACGCGGACCGACACGCCGGTGGAGCAGGCGACGCCCACGAGCAATGAGGCCAGCCCGAAACCATTGAACCAGGCGTAGAGGTTCACGTTGCCGGCAACAAATCTGAAATAGGGCAGCATCACATTCCCGCGCACCAGAATGGCCGTGAAGTAAAACAGCGTGGCCAGGAAAAGCACGATCCAGGGACGATTTCTAAAGAGGTCGGAAAGGTCCTGCCGGAGCGAGGTTTTCTGCCGCGGGTCGGGTTGGATGCGCTCCTTGGTGGCGAGGAAGGCGATGATGAAGAAGACGATGCTCAGTGCCGACAGGAGACCCATGGTGACCTGATAACCGAGCGCGTCATTGCCGCGTCCAAAGAACCTGACCATGGGGATGGCGAGGCTGGCGACGATGAAGCCGGCGGAGTTGGCCGCGATCTGACGGTACGACGAGATGCTGGTCCGCTCGTCGGGGTCTGAGGTCATGACCGCCGTAAGCGAGGCATACGGCACATTGTTGACGGTGTAGATCACTCTGAGCAGGATATAGGTGGTCCAGGCATAGATGATCTTTCCGGCCGGACTGAAACCAGGCGTGGTGAAGGTGAGGACGCCGATGATGCCGAAGGGCACCGCCGTCCACAGCAGCCAGGGCCGGAACTTGCCCCATTTCGTGCTGGTTCGGTCGGCGATCACGCCCATGACCGGATTGAGGCAAGCCACGCCCAGGCCGACGACCAGGAACAGCGTTCCCGCCTGCGCCGCCGTGAGGCCAAAGGTGTGGGTGTAGAAGTCCAGTTGCAGGGCCAGCATGGCTTGGAAGATGAAATTCGCCGCCATGTCGCCCAGGGCATAGCCGGACTTCTCTGCGAAGGAAAGTTTCTCGGTCATTGCCGCCTCGTCTTTCGCCGGCGTTCCCGGCCGCGCCTACCGCGTTACCTGCAGGGTCAATTTCGTGAGATCCGCGTCCCGCGAAGAATTGCCGACCATAATCTGAAAATCTCCGGGCTCCACGACATACTTCATATTCACGTCGTAGAAGGAAAGCAGCGCCGGCGTAATGTCGAACGCGACCGTGGTGCGCTCGCCGGGTTTTAGCCAGACCTTTCTGAAACCTTTAAGCTCCTTCACCGGCCGCGTCACCGAACTAACCAGGTCGCGGATGTAAAGCTGCACCACTTCCGCGCCCGCGCGCCGGCCCGTGTTGGTCACATCCACCAGGACCTGCGTCGATTCATCCCGCCGAATCTTCTTTCTCGTCAGCCTCGGGTTCCCGATCGCGAAGCTCGTGTAGCTGAGCCCGAACCCGAACGCATAGAGCGGCGAGACATCGTCGAACAGGTATCCGCGCCGCGCCGACGGCTTGTAATTGTAGAACGCCGGCAGGTGGCCCACGGAGCGAGGCACCGAAATCGGAAGCTTGCCGCCGGGGTTGTAATCGCCGAACAACACGTCGGCAACCGCGCGTCCGGTCTCCTGGCCGAGATACCAGCATTCGTAAATCACCGGTACATTTCCGGCCACGTAGTTGATCGAGAGCGGCCTGCCGTTGAACAGGAAAACGATGACCGGCTTGCCCAGCGCCACCATCGCTTTCACCAGCTCTTCCTGGCGTCCGATCAGGTCAAGGCTGGTGCGGTCGCCCATATGCTCGAGCGACCATGCCTCGCGCGAGGTCTGCTCGTTTCCGCCGATCGCCAGTACGATCACATCGGCCTTCCGCGCCACGCGCACCGCTTCGGCAATCGCTTTCCGGTCCTCTTCCGGATCGCTCGGCACTACCGCATCCTGGTTCCACGAGCCGCCTACGGTGATTTTGCAGCCCTCGCTCGAGAGAACCTTCACCTTCTTCCCGGCCTTCTCCCGGATGCCGTCCAGTACCGTGACATTGTGCTTCGGCACGCCGCTGTATCCGCCCAGCAGGCTGCGGTCCGCATTGGGGCCGATCACCGCGATGGTCCTGATCGCGCTCAGATCGAGAGGCGCAAGGTTGTTTTCGTTCTTGAGCAGGGTAATCGCTTCATGCGCTGCCGTCAGCGCCAGGCCGCGATGCTGGGCGCAGCCGGCCACGCGCTCCGCCTCTTCGGGATCGACGAACGGGTCGTCGAACAATCCCATCTCGAATTTCCAGAAGAGCATCGGGGCAACCAGATCGTCGAGCTCGGATTCCTTCAGCACCCCCTTCTTCACCAGTTCCACCAGGTGCAGGTAGCAGTCCGGATCGGGCAGCTCGATGTTGATGCCGGCCTTCACCGCCAGCGCGCACGATTCCTTCTTGTCCTTGGCGACGAAGTGACCGTGCGTGTCCGGCCGGTAGCCCAGCTCCCAGATGGCGAAGTAATCCGACACCACAAATCCCTTGAAGCCCCACTCCTTGCGCAGCAAGTCCCGCAGCAGCCACTTGTTCGCATGCGAGGGCACGCCATCGATCTCGTTGTAAGACGCCATCAGGGTTACGGCTCCCGCTTCGCGCAGGGCTTCTCTGAAGGTGTAAAGGAACGTCTCCCGCAGCACCCGCATGGACACATTTGCCGGAGCGCAGTTCATGCCGGATTCCGGCTGACCGTGCCCCACAAAGTGTTTCAGCGTCGCCAGCACATGCCGCTTATCCTTGAAGGTTGCGTCTCCCTGGAAGCCGCGCACTGCCGCGATGCCCAATCGCGAAACCAGGTAAGGATCTTCGCCGTAGGTCTCCTCCACGCGGCCCCACCGGGGCTCGCGCGCCACATCCACCACCGGGGTGAGCGCGTGATGCGCGCCGCGCAGGCGCGCTTCCAGAGCCGTCATGGTGAACAGCGACTCCACCAGTTCGGGATTGAACGTTGCGCCCAGGGCAATGGGCTGCGGAAAGCTGGTCCCATCCGGGGCCGCGTGGCCGTGCAGGCACTCCTCGTGGAACATGACCGGAATGCCCAGGCGGCTGTTCTCGAGGAAAAACTTCTGGATGGCATTGGTCAGCTCCGCCATACCGCGAGCGTTCTTGCCGCCGCCGGCATCGCTCGGCCGGCCGACCTGCCCCAGTCCCCGGCGATCGCGAAAGGCCTTCTTCGCCTTCTGGACATCGAAATTGCCCTCCGCATCCACCAGCGTCTCGGCCTTCTTCTGCCAAATGCACATCATCTGTGCGGCCTTTTCCTCCAGCGTCATCCGCGAGAGCAAGTCCTTCACGCGCCTGGCGGAGGGCTGTTGGGCGTCTTTATAAACGGGAGCAGCTTTGCGGGCGGTCACGGTGGCCGCGGACTTATGCTTTTTCATGCGATCCATTCCTCGGGGTTCCTGCTTGCGACAATGCGCGGTGATTGAGTGGAGAGAGAGTTTAGCCTGGGACGCTGGTTCGCGATAGTGGAAATGCCGCCTGGCGGCCTGCGGAACCTGGAGATTTCCGGCTGCGGCGAAAGCAGCAGCGAAAAAACGGCCGAGAAATTGTTGTTGCACCGAACTAAATCGACGGACAGGCTCGAATGAGGCAGGCACCCGCCCGCCGGCCGGTGAAGAAAAACTGCAAACCGTCGATCTGACGTGCCCACTTGACACAACTCCTGGATCGGAAGAGCGGACGGGTACATGTTCTCCGAGGAGATACGAAACCGCAAGGCTCCCCGGCTTTGCCTGCTCTGCCGCCTCAATCAATCTAGTTCCTCATAGGCGAAAGAGCAACAGCAAAAGCGATTTTCCTGAGGGGAAAAAGTGCCTGGCTGCGCCGCCGCGAAAGCCGCCGCCGATGAGCCCATAATTGCCGAGTCACTCAGCGAGCGTCCCCCGGCGTTGTGGACGAGCCCCGCCTTTTCGAGTTGCGATCGGTTGAAAGCCAACTCGGAAGTGACGGCGCTCAAGCTGGAGCACAAAACACCGGCAAGACCCACCAGGACGCGAGGTCTCCAGCCACCCCGCCGGGTCGTCAACTTCTAACGGTCCAGTTGCTAGGCTCCTGCTTGCTTCTCGGCGAGATTGCCAATGATCGGCAGCTTAACACGTTTACCGTTAAAGGCGTTGATCATCACAATGAGCCAGAGGATGAGGAACCCGAGACCCACCACCGGCCACAGGATCAGATTGATCAGACCGATGCCTGGCAGCCTGCCAATAATGTGGAGAATGATATCGGCTACAATCCAGGCAATGCTCAGGAAGATGGACTGCCAGGAGTGGAAGCGCACGGAGACGTTCTTGTTGAAGGGTTCAATGATGAGGAAGATGATCGCCGGGATGAACGTAACGTAGGCAAGTCCGCCGGCGACGTTGTCAGAGAGGCCAGACTGGTTCGGTTCAGACACCGTAGCTCCTTTCAGGATCGAGACTGGATTGCTGCATCTGGTGCTCCACGCGCGGACCCTGCTGAGCAAAAATGGGAGGTTCCGTTCGCGGATGAGCGGAATGAGCGTAAATCTCGAACGGAATAAGGAAAATCCGAAGGCGCGTAATTGTCAAGCGGGATTTCAAGGAATTCCAATTCCAGTCAATTGTGGTCTCGTGCCGGCACGGAATCGCTCCGCTTTCCAGCCGCAGAGGTAGCATTGGTCTTTCAAAACCGCCCAGGAACGGCGCGATTCCAGCGAATCGGACTTTTACAAAGTCGAAAGTCAGTTAAAGCAGAATCGCCATATCGTTCTCCAGCGGTCTGTTCACGAGATGGGCTGTTCTCCAGTTGAGGATTGCTTCCGGTTTGGCGGTGAGAACCTTACCCTTCTTGAGCTTCGTGCGCGAGGCGTTTCCGATCTTGGCTAGCGGTCAACCGGCCGGAATTGGCATACAATACACAGCTTGGAACAATCCTGGTGAATTCGGTGTCGAAATAGACATGAACCTCTATAGCTTGCGATCGCTTCTGGCTGCGCCTGCGGTTTCCCTGTTCCTGATTCTGACGCAATGCGGATTTTGCGATTCATTCGGAGAAGGAGAAATGCAGCGGATATTTGAGCGCGTGCACATGCGCGTAGCTTCGCGAGGTAGCCTGATCGCTCTTTTTGCGGTCTTGCTTGGAACGGCTTCGCTATGGGCGCATCCAGAAAACGGCACGCCTGCTCCTCCTTTGGATTCCCTGAAACTGCTGCAAGCCCCTTTGGGAGCGAGAGCAGACTGGGCAAGCCTGAAGGGTAAGGTGGTGGTGCTGGAGTTCTGGGCCACCTGGTGTTCTCCTTGCGTGGCCAGCCTTCCGCATCTCAACCAGCTTGTCGAGTCGCTCGATCCGGCGAAATTCCAGTTCATCTCCATCGACGATGAAGAACAGAAGGCCGTAGAGACATTTCTGACCAGAAAGAAGAACGTCCGGTTGGGTTGGCGTCGATACGTCAGGCAGTGTTTTCGCATGGTATGGAATCAAATCGAGGCCGACCACTGTCATTGTCGATGGAAACGGAAAAATTGTCGCGGTCACTGAGATTGATTCGGTGAGCGCCGCCGATCTGCAGGCAGTGGCGGAAGGGAAAAAGGTAGCATTCAAGCCGGCGCCGGAGATCACCGAGGCGAGCGTTCCATCCAGCCCGGATGCCGAGCGCCCTTTGTTTGCCGTGTCTGTCAGCAAGGCTTCGCCCCATGCAAAAACGGCCATAGCCAAACATCCGCCGACCGGAACGGACTTGCTTGGACAGGACGCTGATGGCCTTATGACGGACGTTTTCAACGTATTTGGGAATCGCTATGTTTTGAAGGATCCGCTGCCGGATGGGCGCTACGATGTGCGCGTGAATTCTGTTGACGTGCCCCAAACTGTGATCGATCCGGTCGTTCAGCAAGCCGTCCTCGCCGCTTTGCATTTGCAGATCCAGTCAAAGACAATCACCAAACCTGCCTATATTCTCCGGGCCACCGACGCGAGCAGGAAACTGCTGAGTCCGTCGGCTTCGACACACGCGGTGAAGCGAGGCTACTGGCACGGCGGCTTTCTTCTGATGAACGGGACGATGGACGATCTTGCCTATGTGCTGGCAACCGGGCTGGAGAACCCCGTATTGAACGAGACAGGCATCGACGGCGCTTACGATGCACGATTCCAAGTTGCCGGAGGAGACGTTGACAGCCTGAATGCCATCCTCAAAGAGACTCTGGGGTTGGAGCTTGTCCCGGGCAACCGGGAGATGTCGATTACCGTGCTCGAAGTGAGCAAGCAAGAGGAGAGCAAGCCGTCCCCATCAACGAAGACACAAGAGGTCAAGCGTTAAGGGCGCGCGTATTGATATCAACCGGCGGCTTGGCTAAGTGGGAGCGTACAGTCCAATGCGTTCATGGGCAGGTTCCGGACGTATTGTCGCCCATCCGGAAGTTACCACCCGGTTAACAGGCTCTCAACCTGCTCAAAAAGTCCTGCCCAGAAGTTGCCGTCTTGCCCAAAAGCTCACCCGGAAAGGCGAGTTCTTGCGCAGCCTGTAAAGCCCGTATCCTTCGAACCATGAAGATGCGCCGGCCTTGGCCGTCCGCGGCCCGGTCAGCCGCCGTTGATCCGCGCCCGCAGCCGCTTCAGCACATTGGGCGGCACCAGCCCGGTCACGTCGCCGCCCAGCGTGAACACTTCTTTCAGCATCCGCGAGCTGAGGAACGAGTAGCGCCCCGCCGGCTGCAGAAACACGGTCTCCACTTCCGGAGCCAGCCGCCGATTCATCAGCGCCATCTGAAACTCGTATTCGTAGTCTGAGATGGCGCGAATCCCGCGCAGCACCGCCGATGCCCCCTGCTGCCGCGCAAACTCCACCATTAGCCCGTCGAACGTGGCGATGGAGACGTTTTCGATGGAGCCGGTCACCTCTTTGAGCATCTCCACGCGCTCTTCCACGGTAAACAGCGGGTTTTTGCCTGGATTGATCAGCACGGCGACCGTGAGGTGCCCAAACAGCTTTGATCCGCGGGTGATGAGATCGACGTGCCCGTTGGTGGGCGGATCAAAGGTACCGGGATAAAGGGCCTTTACAGTCATCGGGACGGCTCCAAAAGCGATTCTACGGCATTTCCGGGCTACGCATCGCATTCATTTGCGCCATGGCTGCTGCTCTTGAGCCTCGCCCCAGCTTGGGATCGGAGCCTGCAGCCCATCCTTGATCCACAGGAACCGACCGTTGATCTCCGCCGAGTCATTGCTCATCAAACTCGCCACCAGGTCGGCTGCCTTTTCGGGATCGTCGCCCCCTGTCTCCTCCACCCAGTTCACCCATTTGATGTACGCATCGGCCACGCTGCCCAGTCGTTCCGACTCCGCCTTGATGTAAGCCCACATGTCGGTCTTCACATCGCCCGGATGGATGACGTTCGCCGTCACTCCCGTTCCTTTCAACTCCGACGCCAGGTGGCGCGTGAACTGATTGAGCGCCGCCTTGCTGACGCCATACGCGCTGTTGATGGGACCCGGTTCGTGCAACGCCGCGGCCAACGTCACGTTCACGATGCGGCCCCATCCCGCACCGATCATGCCGGCAACAAACGCCCTGCAGGTCAGGTACGGAGCGACCGTGTTGATCATGAGGGTCTCGATCCATGCGCCTGGATCGCTGTCTTTGACAAGATCGATGGGGCCGAAGATGCCCGCCGCATTTACCAGAATTAAGGGCATTCCGAGATCGCGTTCGATCACGCCCTTGACTTGATTGACGGCCTCCGGCTTGCCCAGATCCACGGGCACAACCAGTGTGCGCGCTCCCATGGCTGTCAGTTGCCGGCGGGTTTCTCCAAGCCCTGCCTCGCTGCGCGCCAGCAACGCTACCGCCGCTCCCCCAAGCGCCAGCCGCACTGCAATACGCCGGCCCACACCGCGGCTGGCCCCCGTGACCACCGCGACTTTTCCATGCAGATCGTTCACTTCGAATCTCCTTGTTCTGCTTCATGCACTGGCGAATCCCGCCGTCATGCGGGCCAGTTGTCATGAAGTGAATTCAGGATATTCGCATCGACCCCACGGAGGAATCTCCGGCGCAATGGCAGCCGTGCTATCCCAGAGCCCAAATGCGGGCTCCGGGACATCTGGCATTCTTCACTCCGCCGCCCAGTGCTTTAGAAGGTTTTGGGACCCCCACCGTTCTCCATCTTCGGAGCGCCGCCCTGCATCTTGCAGTTCCAGTCGCCGAAGGATGTCTTCCAGCACCACCCCTGGGCCACCGGCACCGCGCTCACCACGCAATTATGCCCGACCGGTTCCAGGCTGCCGCCGACTTTAGCGCAGAAGTAGCCCGTGTAGCTGCCGCGTAGCGGATAAACCTGGGCATTCAGATCGATTCCCGCCAGGCCGGCGTCGGTGTAGTACACGAACGCCCTCGGCGAGCCCATCTCCAGCTTGACGTCCTGAACCAGTCCGAGACCGGTGGCCGAAAGCCCGTCCATGGTGCACTGGACCATCACCGCTGCCTGCGCGGCCGACGGCGGACTCATCACCTTCGCGCAGGTCCTGGGCGCCCGCGCATCGTACTCGGGCAGCATCGTCAGCGGTCCGGAAATGGCCGCCCCGCTCTGTGCAGCGCCTTCGACCCCGGCGCTCTTGCAACCAAGCGGTGTGAGCAGCGTGAAAACAAGGAAACCAAACGCCAGCGGGCGCGCGCATGTGTTCAGATTCATCATCGACTCTCCTTGAGGAAGCGTTGGGGAAAACCGGTGGATTGAAATGCGGAGCCCGGGCGCGGCGCAGCCGTCGACTGGAGATTCCGCAAGGACGCAGTTTGTTGACAAAGCTTGAAATCCCTACGCCGCAAAGGGGCGGCGCATTCATGAAGGTAAGGATGGGAAAGCCCTCGAACAGCGCACGGAGGGAAAGGCTAAGTCGGGTGAATCGCCGCAATGGAAGTTGACCGGGGAAGCGGGGATTAATCCTGCACGGATACTACGCTTGCAACCGAGGAGCGTCAAGGAAAAGTGCGCATGAAAAGTGTTCCGATTTTCATTTAGAAAAATTAACGCGAAAGTGATCAGAATTGCTCACCTTTCTCCGTCGGGTCTGTGTAATTTAAACCAACGCCGCCCCTTTCCCTGTGAAAAGGAAAGCCCCTTGTTGCCAAGGGGCTTTCGCCCGTCAGAAGGCTGGCAGGTCCATAAGTTCCGGACGCTGACCAGGCCGGTAATCGCCAACATTCATAGCGGTGTGATAGCGTCAACCCATTCGCGGCGCCAAGCCATTCACAGGAGCTGAGCAGATGACTCGTTTGCTGAAGACATGCGCAATTCTCCCGCTTTTGATGGCAGCCGCTGCCGTGGCGCAGCAAGCCGCGGCGCCCGTACAGCGCGGCTTTCAGACCCTGCCCGAAAGCGAGCAGAGCCGCCACGGCCATCACTACATTGTGGCGATCGGCATTGACCACTACCAGAACTGGCCGGTTCTGGGAACGGCGGTGAGCGATGCGAGCGGCTTTGCCAAGCTGCTCACCAGCCAGTTCGGATTCGAATACGCCGTGGAGCCGCTCACCGAACAGAGCGCTACACGCGACAACATCAACTCGCTGATTGACGATAACCTGCGCGCCAGGCTCAAACCCGAAGACGACCTGGTCATCTTTTTCGCGGGCCACGGCACCACGCGCAACGACAAGGTGGGCGACGAGACTCAGTCCGTCGGATTTCTCGTCCCCTTTGAGGCCCACGCCCCGGGCGTAAATGAGCGCTGGAGCGATTACCTCAACATCGAGGAGTTTCTGCGCAAGGTAAGCTCTCTGCCCTCGGAACATATTCTGGTGATTCTCGATAGTTGCCACAGCGGCATGGCGCTGGGGAGCAAGTTCACCACCAGCCGCGCCGACACCCGCTTCCAGCAGGATATGTTGCGCAAGGTGAGCCGCAAGGTGATCACCAGCGCCCAGGGTGACCAGCTTGCCGCCGACACCGGGCCGCTGAGTGGCCACTCGCTGTTTACCGGCCTGATGATGCAGGGGCTGATGACGGGAAAGGCCGACAGCTTTAGCCAGGGGTTCATCACTTCAACGCAACTGGGAGCTTACACGCAGCATGAGGTAGGAGTGCAGGAGGGATCGAAGCAGACCCCGCTGTTTGGGGGCTTCGATCTGGACGGTGGTGGAGAGCTGATCATCCCGCTGGGAGCGGGGACGGCGGCGAAGGGCTCTGCCGGCAAGCAGGGCGCCGCGCTGACGCCGCTCGAGACCAGCGAGATCGCGAAGCTGCGCAAGGATGATCGCCGCTATTGGCAGGATGACGACCCGCTCAAGAATTTCCCTGCTGCCAGAAGCGCGAGCGTCAAGCTGTGCGCCGGCGGAGACGGCTGGGGATGCGCGCAAGCTGCCGACAGCTTTCGCAAAGGACTTGGCGGCGGCGTGGATTACACGCAGGCTGTGGAGCTGGCCAGGAAAGGCTGCCAGGCGAACGTAACCGCGTCGTGCGTGATTCTCGGAATCCTCTACGAAAAAGGGCAGACGATTGAACCGGACAAGCAGACCGCGGCCCGCCTCTATCGCGATGCGTGCGCCCAGGGAAATCTGCGCGGCTGCGCCGATCTGGGAAACCTTTACCAGGTTGGCCAGGGAGTAGCCCAGGATTATGCCCAGGCGCGAAGCCTGTTCCAAAAAGCCTGCGATGGCGGAGAGATGGTGGGTTGCAGCAACCTGGGCCTGCTGGATGCCAATGGCCTGGGCGCGGCCAAGAACTTCGACGAAGCGTTCAGCTTCTATCGCAAAGCCTGCGATGGCGGGGAGACAGTGGGATGCTACAACCTGGGCGTGATGTATGAGGACGGCGAGAGCGTGGGCAAAGATGCTGCCCAAGCGGTGAGCCTGTATCGCAAGGCATGCGACGGCGGCGAGATGCGCGGTTGCAACAAGCTCGGCCTGATGTACGAGAGCGGCGCGGGGGTCGGGAAAGATGTTGCCCAGGCGGTGGCAATGTATCGCAGGTCCTGCGACGGCGGAGAGATGGCGGGCTGCTACAGCCTGGGCGTCAAGTTTGTGAGCGGCCAGGGTGTGGCGCGGGATGGGGCCCAGGCTGTCAGCTTGTTTCGCACCGCGTGCGACGGCGGCTATATGCGCGGGTGCAACAACCTCGGCGTGATGTACGAGACCGGCGCGGGCGTGGATAAGGATGCTTCCCAGGCCGTGTTCTTCTACCGTAAAGCGTGCGATGGCGGGGATATGGTGGGCTGCCAATACGCCGGCATGATGTACTTCAGCGGCTCGGGCGTAAAAATGGATGCCAGCCAGGGAGCTTACTTCTATCGGAAAGCATGCGACGGCGGCAACACCGATGCCTGTGAAAAACCGAAGCCGCCGCACTGATGCGGCCCACCACAACTAACCGCGTGTCGAGAAGACGCCGAGCCTTTAGCCTTTGCGGCCGCGTACGGCTTCCTTGGCTTCGGCGGGGCCGTGAGCCGGGACTTCGGGGACATCGGCCTTGACGGCGCCGATATTGAGCTTCTTGCGGATCTCGGCGTCCATCTTGGCGAAGATGTCCTTGTTTTCCTTGAGGAAGGTTCGGGTGTTTTCGCGGCCCTGGCCGATGCGCTCGCCGGAGTAGCTGTACCAGGCGCCGGATTTCTCGACGATGTTGTTGGCGACGGCGAGGTCGAGCACGTCGCCCTCGCGGCTGATGCCTTCGCCGTACAGGATGTCGAACTCGGCTTCGCGGAAGGGCGCGGCCACCTTGTTCTTTACGATCTTCACCTTGGTGCGGTTGCCGGTGACGGCGTCGCCTTCCTTGATGGCGGAGATGCGCCGGATGTCGACGCGGACCGAGGAGTAGAACTTGAGAGCGCGCCCGCCGGTGGTGGTTTCGGGATTGCCGAACATGACGCCGATTTTCTCGCGAATCTGATTAATGAAAATAAGCGCGGTGCGGGACTTCGACACCGTGCCGGTGAGCTTGCGCAGGGCCTGGGACATGAGGCGGGCCTGCAGGCCCATGTGGGACTCGCCCATTTCGCCGTCGAGCTCGGCCTTGGGCACCAGCGCGGCAACGGAGTCGACCACCAGCACGTCGATGGCGCCGGAACGGACCAGGGCCTCGGTGATCTCCAGAGCCTGCTCGCCCGAGTCGGGCTGCGAGACGAGCAGGTTGTCCACGTCGACGCCGAGCTTTTTTGCGTAGCCGGGGTCGAGGGCATGTTCGGCGTCGACAAAGGCCGCCAGGCCGCCCGCCCGCTGGGCTTCGGCGATCATCTGCAAGCAGATCGTTGTCTTGCCCGACGATTCAGGACCGAAGACTTCGCAGACTCGGCCGCGGGGAATTCCGCCTACGCCGAGGGCCGCGTCAAAGCTGATGGAGCCGGTGGAGATCACGGCGATGGGAAGCAGCGCTTCTCTCGAGCCGAGCCGGACGATCGACCCTTTCCCAAACTGTTTTTCGATCTGTGCAAGGGCAATTTCTACGGCTTTGGCGCGGTCGTCTGCAATGGCCATTGGGAGGGCTCCTCAAGATGTCGCCCAGCGCATCTCGTGCTTTCCTGACAGGAAACGGCATGGGCTTGAATTGGATTTCGAAGGGATTGTAGCAGGGCCGGATAGATAAAAGACAGAGAAAAATGGCGAAGATATGGAGAAAGTCTGGCCCTGGCGCGCAATGGCTTGAATTTGCATTCCTGCCCGGTGCAGGCCCTCAGGCGGTGTAGGCGCCGATGCGGGTTTCGCGGCTGGTGAGCGAGTCGCAGGCGCGGTCGAGAACTTCGTAGTCCTGGTCGTGCTGCTTGCGGAAGGCGCGAAAGTCGGCTTCGCTGGCCCAGCGGTCGATGGTGAGGTAGCTGCCGGGAATGTAAGCGTCGCGCAGCAACTCGGTGCCCAGGTAGTGGGGCGAGGTGCGGAAGAGCTTTGCCCAGGCGCCTTCCGGGCCATAGGCGGCTTCAAAAGCGGCAATCTTGTCCTCGGCTATCTCGAACTGCCAAACCACCACGAACATACGAAGCCTCAATCCTGTGTTCATGGTAGCGCACAAAGCGTGGTGATCCGCGCGGCGGGCGCGGGGAAGTTCCATGGCAGTAACTTGCGAAGATGTGAAGTTTCAACACGTTGTTCCACTTTGGCCGGGAGCCGGGAAGCCGATTTTGCGAAGGTCGATCCGAATCCCACCTCTTGGGACACCGTCTCCCCTCCTCAGGTGCATACTGATAGATAGGCCGCTTTTGCTGGAACGACTCCCCCTTGGGTTTTCTGCACTCCGAACCGGCCAATACACTTGCAAGGGCAATCGATCAGGTTCGCTCAGCTAAGGGAATCTGCCGGAACCATTGTGCCGGGCCCGTTTTTGAGCGGGTTGCGGCACGGATGCGAAGGGGTCGCGCTACCCATAGGAGCGCTTTAGACGCATCGCGAAAACGGCGAAACAGAAACCTACAGGAACAGGGCTCACGGAGAGGGATTCATGACAGATGCTGCTCGCAATCACGCTCGTTTTCCGGGCATCAGGGTCACCGCGAACGGAAACCAGCTGGTCTCGTATCACACTGAGACTCGGATCGCCGATGCCGGCGTCTTCTATCCGATCACGCCTTCCACGGAGGGCGGCGAGCTGTTCCAGCAGGCTTATGCTGAAGGCCATCTGAACGTCTTCGGGCAAAACACGATCGCTATCGAGGCCGAGGGCGAACATGCGGCCCAGGGCGGCGCCATTGCCCATTCGGTTTGCGGAAAACGCGTGGTGAATTTTACCTCGGGGCAGGGCGTGGTCTACGGCGTGGAGCAGTACTACCACGCGCCCGGCAAGGGATCGACGATGGTGCTGGAAGTGGGCGCCCGCGCGCTCACCAAGCACGCGCTGAACGTTCACTGCGGCCACGACGACATTTATGGAGCGCTGGATACCGGCTGGATCATGCTGTTCGGCAAGGACGCACAGCAGGCCGCGGACCAGGCGCTGATTCTGCGCCGCGTGACCGAGCTGAGCCTGACGCCGGGCATGAACATCATGGACGGCTTCCTGACCACGCACCTGGAGCGGACTTTCTACAAGCATGAATCGGAGCTGATCCGCGAGTACCTGGGCGCGCCCGACGACATCATTGACTGTCCAACCGCGGCGCAGCGGGTTCTGTTCGGGCCCACGCGGCGCAGGGTGCCAAAGATGTTGGACCTGGCCAACCCGATCCTGCTGGGACCGGTGCAGAACCAGGAACACTACATGCAGGGCGTGGTGGCGCGGAGAAACAACTTTGCCGAGCCGATTCTGGAATTTCTCGAGGCCGCGTACAAGGATTTCGCCGAGCTGACCGGGCGCAACTACGGGCTCATCAGCCAGTACAAGACCGAGGACGCTGACACGGTGTTTGTCTCGCTGGGCTCGGCGGCCGAAAACATCGAAGCCGCAGTGGACTACCTGCGCGAGACGCGCGCCGCAAGCGTCGGATCCATCCATATGAATGTGATTCGGCCGTTCCCCGAGGCTGCGGTTGTCACCGCGCTCAAGGGCAAGAAGAACGTGATTATTCTGGAGCGCACCGACGAAGCGTTGTCCGGCGACAATCCGCTGGGGCGCGACATTCGCACCGCGCTGTCGAAGGCCATCAAGACCGAAGGCCGGCCGGGCACCGAGGGATTGCCGGCGATCAGCATGAATGAAGTACCGAGAATCTTTGGCGGAACGTACGGGCTGGGCTCGCGCGACTTTCGTCCCGAGCACATCATCGGCGCGTACGAGTTTGCCACGGCGAACCGCGCGCGCAAAGACGGCAAGACCGCGGCGGATGGGGTTTCATTCATGGTGCTGGGCATCGACCACCCGTATTCGGTGGTGGGCGACGAGACGCCGTCGCTGCTGCCGGAGGGCGCGGTTGCAGTGCGCTTCCACTCTATCGGCGGATGGGGCGCCATTACCACCGGCAAAAACCTGGGCGCGATCCTGGGCGACTTGAACGATCTCATCTTTGAGCGGGACGGGGAGCGCGACGAGCTGGGCAATCCCAAGGAAGTGATTCACGTCAGCGCCAATCCCAAGTACGGATCGGAGAAGAAGGGCGCGCCGACCAGCTACTTCATGGTGGCGGCGAAGGACCGCATTCGCGTGAACTGCGACCTGCGCCACGTTACGGTGGTGCTGTGCTGCGATCCCAAGGCGTTTACGCATACCAACCCGCTGGACGGGATGGCCGAGGGCGGCAGCCTGGTTTGGGAATCGGACGAAGAGGGCGAGCAGGCTTGGGAACGCCTGCCGCTGCGGGCGCGCAAACAGATTATCGACAAGAACATTCGCGTGTTCACGCTGCCGGGTTTCGCGATTGCGAAGAAGGCGACAGACCGCGGCGATCTGCAACTGCGCATGCAGGGCAATGCATTTCTGGGCGCGTTCTTTGCCGTCAGCACCCTGCTGCAGGAGTTCGGCATTACGCAGGAGCAGTACCGCGATGTCGTCTACAAGCAGTATGTGAAAAAGTTCGGCAAGCTGGGCGATGCGGTTGTGCAATCGAACATGGAAGTAATGATGCAGGGCTACAGCCAGGTGAAGGAGATCAAGATCGGCGCGCTGAACGCGGCGGACCACTCGACTCTGCGCGGCCAGGCGCTGATGCCGATTCTGGAACTGGCGACCGCTGGAGGATCGTGCGGCACCGGCTGCCGCTCCACACCGGTTCCCGCCGGACAAGGCAAGCGCCCGCCCATCGACAGCATTGCGACGTTCGATGCGGAGTTCCGCTCTCACTATGGATACGATCAGCCGTCCACGCCGCTATCGGCGATGGGCGTGATTGCGGCAGCCACCGGCGACACTGTGTCGAAGTATGTGGCGCGGCGCGAGACGCCGCTCTACATTCCCGAGAACTGCACGCAGTGCATGGAGTGCATCTCGGTTTGCCCGGATACGGCGCTGCCCAACTGCTCGCAGGATCTGAGCACGCTGTTGTCGACGGCAATTTCGTATTACGTGGCCGACGGCGTGGAGCGGACCAGGATGCTGCGCGCATTGCCTGAGATTGAAAAGCAGACCCGCGCGCGCATGGTGGCGGAGCAGAAGACCGGTACACCGCTGCAAACGATTTTGCGCGAGGTTACCGAGCAGGTGGATGGCTTCTCGGCGAAGGCCAAGGAACAGTTCTTCGCGATTCTTGACAAGGTGCCGATGGCTTACCAGAAGGTGAACGCGATCTTCTCGTCGCCGGAACGCAAACAGCCGGGCTCGGGCGGCATCTTTTCGATTTTCGTTTCCGACCTGTGCAAGGGCTGCGCGGCCTGCGTAACGGCGTGCGGCGATCATAACGCGCTCAAGATGGTAGCGGAGACCGAGGAAGTGAATGCCGAGCACGAGACCGGCACCGGCTTCCTTGACCTGTTGCCGGATACATCGCAGAAGTACCTGGGACTGTATAACGGGGCCAATCCCGCGGACTCGAAGACGGCGACGCTGCGCAACATGCTGATGGTGCGGACCAACTACGACGCGCTGGTGGCGGGCGACGGCGCCTGCGCGGGCTGCGGCGAAAAGAGCGTGTTGCGCTCGATTGCCGCGGTGACCGAGGCCTATATGCGTCCGGTGTTCCACGCCAAGAGCGACCGTTTCGTTTCCAAAGCTTCCAGCCTGGACAAGAACGGCGCGAAGCGCCTCGCGGCTCTGAAAGAGAGCAACCCGCAGGAGTACGCGCTGCTGCGCCAGGCCATTATGCACCTGGTGATGGGCCTGGGCGGCGAAGACGTGAAAGACACCAGGGAGCGCATTGCGGCGTACGAGGCCGAGCACGGCGCCGTCACCGACGCGCAGCTTGTGGAGGCGATTGCGGCGGTGCTGCTGACCGAAGCCTTCAACCACAAGAACCTGCAAGCGGTGGATGGACGGCTGGCCAACGGCATGAGCGTGATGGCCATGGCCGCGCACACCGGCTGCAACACCGTCTACGGATCGACGGCACCGAACAATCCGCATCCGTATCCGTGGATGAACTCGCTGTTCCAGGACGGCGTGACGGTGGGCTGGCTGATGGGCGAGAGCTTCATCGTGGATCATGCGCGGCGCTCGGTGCTGCCGGAACGGCTGGCCGACATTCTGCTCACCCGCGATTCGAACGTGATCAGTGAGGAAGAGTATTACCACCTCGCGCACTTTACCGACGCGCTGATGACCGACCAGGAGATCGTCGAGCTGCCCAAGGTTTGGGCGGTGGGCGGCGACGGCGGAATCGGCGACATCGGCTACCAGAACACCTCAAAGGTGGTGCTGCAGAACCGGCCCAACGTGAAGGTGCTGATGCTGGACACGCAGGTGTACTCGAACACCGGCGGACAGAACTCCGACTCGACGCCGATGCTGGGCGGCGGCGATATGAACACCTTCGGCTCCGCAACCCAGGGCAAGAATACTGAGAAGAAGACGGTGGCGGAAACCTTCCTGGCCGGGCACGGATCGCCGTTCGTGGCGCAGGTTTCGATGGCCAATGCGCCCAAGCTCTACCGCGCGATTCTGGATGGACTGGAGTATCGCGGGACGATGTTCCTGCAGGCGTTCACCACCTGCCAACCGGAGCACGGCGTGTCCGACGACATGGCGCTGTTCCAGGCGCAGCGGGTGCGCGACTCGCGCGGCGCGCCGGAGTTCGTCTTCAACCCGCGCATGGGCGAGACCTACCAGGAGGCGCTGGACCTGAAGGGCAATCCGTCCATCGATCTGGATTGGTACGAGACCAGGTCGAAGGTGACCGGCGAGACTTCGCGTTACACGGTTGCGCACTGGTGCGTGACCGAGGCGCGCTTCCGCAACCACCTGAAGAAGATCAAGCCGGAAGCAGCGGCCAAGCTGATTCACCTGGACAATATGCTGGTGCGCATCACGCAGCAGGACGTGGTCTACCGGCGCTACGTGCAGCCGGGACACCGCGCCTACATTCCCGACTTCGGCGTGTACATCACGTTCGACGAGGGCGGCAAGACCGAGTACCGCGCGCTGAGCCGGCAACTGGTGATGTTCTGCGTGGAGCGGCGCAAGGCGTGGCGGATGCTGCAATCGAAGGCCGGCATCGTGAACAAGGAATACGCCGCGCAGAAGGCGATCCTGGCCGATGTGGATGCGGGCAAGCTGCCGCTGGAAGAGCTGTTCGCGCGCGGCCATGAACTCATCAAGGAGCGGCTGGGCGCCGCGGTGCCTGTCATGGCGTAAGCCCGAGAACACCGAAGCCAGTCCGAAAGGGCTGGCTTCGCTTTCTGTGCGCTGATGCACAGGGACCGCGTCTAATTGAATTGCACCAGCGTGGCCGTGCGCCGTTGTTTCAGTTTGCCGCTTCTTGAAGTTGTAATTCAAATGAATTACAATGATTTCGAGGAACCTTCGTCATGCCGGCAAACGCATTGGTGCAAACACGGATCGATCCTGAAGTGAAGGAACGCGCGGCAGCCGTTCTGGGCGAACTGGGGATCACGGTATCGGACGCGGTGCGCATTCTCTTGACGCGAACCGCGAAGGAGGGTGCTCTGCCGTTTGCGCTGGCCCAAAACGCCGCCGAACACGACGCCTGGTTTCGCGCCAAGGTGCGGGAAGCCCTGAACGATCCGCGTCCCGGCATTCCCCACGAGCGGGTTGAGGCGCACTTTGCCGGGCGGCGCGCCAAGGCGCTTCTCAAGAAGAAGAGATAGTCCATGGTCTTGGAGTGGTCGGTCTTTGCGCTTGCCGATCGTGATGCGATCTTCGATTACATCGAGGCGGACAGTCCTCGGGCCGCTGTCTCCGTTGACGATCGCATCCAGAGGTGCGTGTAGAAGCTGAAGCGATTTCCGGAGATGGGGCGGCCAGGCCGCATTGAAGGAACGCGCGAGTTGGTCATTTCCCGTACGCCCTACATCGCCGCCTATCGCATTGCCGGCGATAACGTGCGGGTCTTGCGCGTGCTGCACGGCGCCCAGCAGTGGCCGGATGATATACCCGGGCAGCCGAAATAGATAATCTCCTGAGGGCCGGCGCACTACGGCACGTACAGATCCACATAGTCGCTGACGGGCATTGATTCGAGGCGCTCGCGGTCGAGCGAGATGTCGAGAATCCGGTCCTGCCGCTCTTTCGTGAAGCGGCGGCGCAGGTTGGTCTTGAATTTTTCGACTAACAAAGGCAAACCTTCTTGGCGGCGGCGGCGATGCCCGATGGGGTACTCGACTGTTTCTTCCAGCACGCTGCCGTCGTCCAATACCGCTCGAAGTGAATTGGCGATGGAGCGCTTGTCCGGGTGGTGATAATCGGCGGTGAAGGCCGGGTCTTCGACACACTGGATTTTGGCGCGCAGGGCGTCGATGCGCGGTCCCAAGGTTGGGTCAGCGGCAACTTTGTCTTCGTAATCCGCGGCGGTGAGCCTGCCGAAGAGCAGCGGAATGGCGACCATGTATTGCACGCAGTGGTCGCGGTCGGCGGGGTTCGCGAGCGGGCCTTTCTTGTCGATGATGCGCAGGCAGGCCTCGTGGGTGCGAATGGTAATTTTTTTAATGGTCTCGGAGGAGAGCCCTCGCTGGTCAAGCTTGGCGCGCAGCGCCATGGCGGCTTCGACTGCGGTCTGAGCATGAAACTCGGCGGGGTAGCTGATCTTGAAGAGTACGTTCTCCATTACGTAGGAGCCGTAGGGGCGCTGGAAGACGAACTCGCGGCCTTTGAAAGAAACGTCGTAGAAGCCCCAGGTTTTTGCGGTGAGCGCGGAGGGGTAGGCCATTTCTCCGGCGCGCGCCATCAGGGCCAGGCGCACGGCGCGGCTGGTGGCGTCGCCCGCGGCCCAGCTCTTGCGCGAGCCGGTATTGGGGGCGTGGCGATAAGTGCGCAGGCTCTGGCCGTCGACCCAGGCCAGCGAAAGCGCAGCGATAGTCTGTTCGCGCGTGAGCGAGAGCAACTGGCTGACCACGGCGGTGGATGCGACCTTCACCAGCACCACGTGATCCAGGCCCACCTTGTTGAACGAGTTCTCAAGCGCGATGCAGCCTTGAATCTCGTGGGCCTTGATCATGGCGGTGAGAACATCCCGCATCTTCACCGAAGGTCTGCCGCCCGCAGGGCCGCTGCGCGAGAGCCAGTCGGCGACGGCGAGAATGCCGCCCAGATTGTCTGAAGGGTGTCCCCACTCGGCGGCCAGCCAGGTGTCGTTGAAGTCCAGCCAGCGAATCATGGCGCCGATGTTGAAGGCCCCCTGCACGGGGTCGAGCTGGAAGCCGGTGCCGGGAACCCGCGCGCCGTTGGGAACGATGGTGCCCGGCACGATGGGGCCGAGCAGGCGAGTGCAGGCCGGATACTCGAGAGCTTCAAGCCCGCAGCCAAGCGTGTCGATCAGGCAATACTGCGCCGTGGAGTATGCCAGCTCGCTCTCGACCTTGTAACTCAGCGCATAGTCGGCGATATCGGTGAGGACTTTGTCAGGCGCGGGACGTTCATTGCTGATGTGCGACGGCACGCGGTCTCCTATGTGCAACTGCGATGTATTCGATTCTAATGAATGGCGGGGTGGGGTCCTAACTCGAAGTCAACATTCCCTCAGGGGCTAAAGCCCAGGTTAGTTTTCAACCGCATTCGGCGCGGCTAGAGCCGCGCCCTTTCAAAACATCGAGTCATTCAGGGGTCCTTTAGGTCCGCCCCGCGATGGGCACGAACTTGAGATTCTCGGGGCCGGTGTAGGTGGCCGAGGGGCGAATGATCTTGCCGGCCTGGCGCTGTTCGATCACGTGCGCTGACCAGCCGGCGGTGCGGGCGATCACGAACAGCGGCGTAAACAGATCGACGGGTATGCCCATCAGGTGATAAGCCACGGCGCTGTACCAGTCGAGGTTGGGAAACATGCGCTTGGCGTCGCGCATGGTGTCTTCAATGCGTTCCGCGATCGAGAAGAGATGCATGTCGCCGGAGGCAACGGCGAGCTTGCGGGCCACCTGTTTGACGATGTCGCTGCGCGGATCGCCGACGGTGTAAACGGGGTGGCCGAAGCCGATGATGACTTCGTGGTTGGCGACGCGGCGGCGGATATCGGCTTCGGCCTCGGCGAGCGCGGCGTAGCGGGTTTGAATCTCGAGCGCGACTTCGTTGGCGCCGCCGTGCTTGGGGCCCTTGAGCCCGCCGATGGCGCCGGCGATGGAGGAGTAGATATCCGAGCCGGTTCCGGCAATCACGCGGGCCGTGAATGTAGAGGCGTTGAACTCGTGTTCGGCGTAGAGGATGAGCGACGCGTGCATGGCCGCCGTCCACTGGGCGCTGGGGGCGGTTCCATGCAGCAGGTGAAGGAAGTGCGCGGCGATGGAATCCTCGAAGCGCTCCACCTCGATGCGGCGTCCGTTGCGCGCGTAGTGGTGCCAGTAGAGCAGCATGGAGGGGAGCGAGGCGAGCAGCGTGTCCGCGATGGCGCGCGCCTTTGATTCGCTGTGGTCCTGGCCTTCGGGCAGCACGCAGCCCAGCACCGAAACTCCGGTGCGCAGCACGTCCATGGGGTGCGTGGAGGGGGGCAGCAGTTCCAGCGCCTGCTTGACCGACGCCGGCAAACTGCGCATCGAGCGCAAATTCGCCTTGTAGGCTGCCAGCTCCCCGGCGTTGGGGAGCTTGCCGTGGACCAGCAGGTGCGCCACTTCCTCAAACTCGCAGTGCGCGGCCAGATCGGCAATGTCGTAGCCGCGATAGTGCAGGTCGTTACCGCTGCGGCCGACCGTGCAGAGCGCCGTTTCGCCCGCGGGCGTGCCGGACAGGGCTACCGACTTCTTGGGTTTGAAGGCCGGCGTGGGGTTGGGCCGGGTTTCGCTCATTTTGACCTCCGGAGAGCATCAGAGTAATAGATGGATGGTGGGGAAGGCTACTCCGCGGCTTTGTTTTTGGCGAACAGCTCGTCGAGTTTCTTCTCGTACGCGTGGTAGTCGAGATATTTGTAGAGGTCGGCGCGGGTTTGCATGAGCGGAATGACGCTCTTCTGGGTTCCTTCGGCGCGGATGGCCTCGTAGACCTTGAGAGCCGCCGCGTTCATGGCGCGGTAGGCGGCGCAGCAATAAAGAATAATGTCGACGCCGGCGGCGGCAAGCTCGTCGCGCGTGAAGAGCGGCGTCTGGCCGAACTCCGTGATGTTGGCGAGGATGGGAACGCCGGCAGCCTTGCGGAACTCGGTGTACACGGGCAGCTCCGTCACCGCTTCGGCAAAGATCATGTCGGCTCCGGCGGCTACGTAGGCCTGGGCGCGGCGAATGGCCGCTGCCAGACCCTCGCCGGCCAGGGCATCGGTGCGCGCCATGATGACAAACTGGTCGTCGGTGCGGGCATCGACGGCGGCTTTGATGCGGTCGGTCATTTCCTCGGCGGTTACCAGTTCCTTGCCGGGACGGTGGCCGCAGCGCTTGGCGCCGACCTGGTCCTCGATGTGCACCGCGGCCGCGCCTGCATTGATCATGGAGCGGATGGTGCGGGCGATGTTGAAGGCGCTGCCCCAGCCGGTATCGATGTCCACCAGCAGCGGCAGCGAGACGGCGTCGGTGATGCGGCGAACGTCGGTCAGTACGTCTTCCATGGTGCTGATTCCGAGGTCCGGCATGCCCAGCGAGTTTGCGGCCACGCCCCCGCCGGAGAGATAGAGGGCACGGAATCCGGTGGCCTGGGCCAGGCGCGCGGTGTAGGCGTTGATGGCTCCGGCCACCTGCAGCGGCGTTTCTTCCGCGACCGCCAGGCGAAACCGGGCTCCCGGCGTTTGCGGCGCAGGATTTTCAGCCATTCTCTTCCTCCAGCCCGGTCGGTCAACTGGCAGAGCGGGCAAATTGCGAAGTCATCATAACAGGCCCGAATTTATTTGCATATTGCGGCCGGGCAGTCCGTTGATATATCAACGTGTGTGGATTGCCCGACCATGATGACTCCATCCGGATTTTATTCTTCGCGATACTGCTCCCCAATTCTGGCCCTGGCGCTGCCGCTTTTTTCGTTGACTGCGCCGGCTGCGCCGTTGACTTCTCACCAGGGAACCCCTCATCTTGCAGCACCCTCCGGCCTGCGCTGCGATGGAATGACGGAGCCGCTGGCCGTAGCGGATGACAGGCCGGAGTTCTCCTGGAGCGATGAGGCTGCCTCGCCTGTGCTCAAAGGGGTGGGGCAGACAGCATACGAAATGCGCGTGACCGCGGCTGGGCAAGTTGCGACTCGTCAGGCGGCGGGCCAGGCGCCTCTGTGGGATAGCGGAACAGTGAAGGGAAGCGCGGATACCGGCGTGGCCTATGAAGGACCAGCGCTTGAAGCGCAGCGCGAATACGTGTGGCAAGTGAGAGTGTGGGACGAAAACGGGCGGCCCACCGCATGGAGCCGGCCGGCACACTGGCGGCAGGCGCCCGAGTTTCGTGCCCGGTGGATCGCCGCCGATGCGACGGATGCCGAAGCCGGAGCCAAGCCTCTGCCGCTGTTTCGCAAGAGCTTTGAAATAAATGCTCCCGTGAAACGCGCCGTGCTGTACGCCTCCGGACTGGGTCAGGATGAGCTGCGCATCAACGGGCGCAAGGTGGGCAGCGATGAGCTGACGCCGGGGTGGAGCGATTACCGCAAGACCGTCTACTACGACAGCTACGATGTGACGGCGCTGCTGCATCCGGGCGCCAATGCGGTGGGCGTGATGGTGGGCAACGGCATGTACCGGGTGCTGAAAACGCCCGGCCGCTACAGCAAATTTACGGGAAGCTATGGACCGCCGATGTGTATCGTGCAGCTCGCAGTGGAGCTGGCAGACGGCGCAATGATCGAGGTAGACAGCGATGGCTCGTGGAAGACCGCGCCCGGCCCGATTGTTTTCTCCTCGACCTATGGCGGCGAGGATTTCGATGCGCGGCGCGCGGCTGAGAACTGGGATCGCGCAGGTTTTGACGATTCCGAGTGGCGTCCGGCGATGGTGACCGCAGGCCCCGGCGGAACGCTGCGGCCCGAGGCTGCGGCTCCGATCCGCATCATTCACACCTACATCCCAATCAAGATGACGCGGCCGAAGCCGGGCTTGCTGGTGTATGACCTGGGGCAGAACTTTGCGGGCTGGCCGGAGATCGAGGTGAGCGGGCCGGCCGGCGCAACCGTGAAGCTGATCCCCGGCGAGCTGCTGGACAAGGACGGGAGCGTGTCGCAGCGCAGTTCGGGGAGACCGCAGTGGTTCAGCTACACGCTCAAGGGCGGCGGCATCGAGGAGTGGCATCCGCGCTTCAGCTACTACGGATTCAGATATGTGCAGGTGGAGGGCGCGGTGGCAGCCGCTTCCGATACTGCCTCCGATGCAGCTCAGGCCGGCAAGGCCCGGCTGCTGGCGCTGCGCGGGGAGGCCGTGCATTCCTCTTCGCAGCCGGTGGGCAGCTTTCTGGCCTCGGATGATTTGCTGAATCGCATCCACACGCTGATTCTGCGATCGATCGAGAACAACGCCGTGAGCATCTTTACCGACTGCCCACATCGCGAAAAGCTGGGCTGGCTTGAAGAGACGCACCTGATGGCTCCCTCGCTGCTCTACGATTTCGATTTTGCGGGGCTGTACGCGGCCACGGCGCGGAACATTGCCGACGCGCAGAAGCAAGATGGGCCCAGGGCGGGCATGGTCGCGGACATTGCGCCCCGGTACGTCGTTTTCGATCCTAAGAATGAGGGGCCGTTCGACGATTCGCCGGAGTGGGGCAGCGCCGCGGTGCTGGCGCCGTGGTACGTGTTCCAGCGCGGCGGCGATCGGCGCTTTCTTGAGGCGCAGCTGGATGTGATGCGCGGGTACACCGGCTACCTGGGCAGACGGGCGCAGCAGGGCATTGTCGCATACGGGCTTGGCGACTGGTACGACATTGGTCCCGGCAATCCCGGCCTGTCAAAGCTGACCAGCGCCGGGCTGACAGCGACTGCGATCTACTACCAGGACCTTCGCGTCCTGGAAAAAGCGACAGCGCTGGCGGGCATGGAAGATGAAAGCCGAAGCTACCGGGATCTGGCGGTGGCGACGCGCGCGAACTTCAACGCACGGTTCTTCAATCCTGAGCGGCGCCAGTACGACAAGGGCAGCCAGACCGCGCAGGCCATGCCCCTGGCGCTGGGCATGGCGCCGGATGGGGAACGCCGGCAGGTGCTGCAGGCGCTGGTAGACGACATTCGCGCCCATGGCAATCACGTGACGGCCGGGGATGTGGGCTATCACTACGTGGTGGACGCGCTGACCCAGGGAGGGCGCTCCGATGTGCTGCTTGACATGCTGGAACGCACGGACACGCCCAGCTACGGGTACCAGCTGGCCCAGGGCGCCACTTCGCTGACCGAGGCCTGGGATGCGAATCCGGCCAGTTCGCAGGATCATTTCATGCTGGGTGACGCCGAGGAGTGGTTTTATCGCGGACTGGGCGGAATCAGCGTGGATCTTTCCGCCCAGGCGCCGGGGCAGATTATTCTGGCGCCCAGCCTGCCGGGCAAACTCGCCTGGGTCCGCTGCCGGTATGTTTCGGGTCTTGGCCCCATCGAAAGCGACTGGCGGCGGGGCGCTTCCCAGACCATTTACAACTTTGTGATTCCCGCCAATGCGCAAGCCACGGTGGAGCTTCAGACGGCATCCCCGGATGAGGTGAAGGTGGATGGCATTGCGGCTGCCAAAGCACCCGGCGTTGACGCTGAAAAAGCCGGCGAAAACACACTTGAGCTTGTGCTGGGCTCGGGGCGCTATCATATCGTTGCCGCAAATCCCGCGGAGAAACGGCCGTGAACGCCGCGGCGCGTACCGGGTACGGAGAGTCGGCCGCGGATGAGTCAAATCGAACTGTTTGCCGGGACCGGCCTGGAATTGTGGCTTGGCCCGTCGTTCCAGCAGCGGCGCCCAACAACCGGCAGAGACTTTGCCAACAACGCAACTCGATCAAGGAGCACCCCATGAACTCTAGAATTCTTCTGACCGCGGCATTGATTGCCGCAACCCCGCTGATTGCTCAGAATGCCCCGAAGAACCCGCCGCCCAGCCCGCCCGCCACCGCTACGGCGACCCTTGGCGGCAAGGCCATCACCATTACTTACAGCTCGCCCGGCGTGAAGGGCCGCGAGGGCAAGATCTTCACCAAGGATGGGCTCATCAGCCACAATCCGCACTACCCGGTGTGGCGCGCGGGCGCCAATGCCGCCACCACGCTAAAGACCGATGGCGACCTGCACATTGGCAGGCAGGATGGGATCACCGCCCCTGCCGGCACCTACACTTTGTTCGCCGACATCTCCGACCCTGACAATTGGACGCTGATCGTGAGCAAGGATACCGGCGAATGGGGCCTGGCCTACGACAGCACCAAGGATCTGGGCAAGGTGAAGATGACCATGAGCAAGCCGCCGGCGATGGTTGAGAACCTGGTTTGGACCATCACCGATAACGGCGACGGCCGGGGCACTCTGACCCTGGCTTGGGAAGACCACAGCGCGTCGGTTCCCATCCACATGCATTGAGGACCGGCAGCGGACGGCATTGGACGGCAGGGCGGCAATTGCAGATGATTGCGGCCCTGCCGATACAATAGGCAGAGTGTGTATTTTCTTCGCGAAGAGGTAAAAGAACCTTGCCGTTGTATGCGTATCGCTGCACCCAGTGCGGCCATCGTTTTGAAAAAATCCAGAACTTCAGCGCCGAACCGGAGACCGAGTGCCCCGAGTGCCACGGCGTTCTGGAGCGGCCGCTTACCGCCCCGGGCCTGAGCTTCAAAGGCGCGGGCTGGTATGTGAATGACTACGCGTCCACGAGCAGTGCGTCCGGCAGCGAATCCGATTCGAAAGCTGAAGCCAAGGCCGACGCCAAATCCGATGCCAGGACCGCCGCGAAGGAGGCCAAGCCGGCTTCTGCGGGCAGCCCCGGTGCGGCCAGCCCTGCAGCTCCTGCAGCACCTTCTACCGCTGCCTCTAGCTCAAATTCCAACTAAGACTTTTAAATCAGCGCGATAAGCTTCATTGGCTGGAGATTTCATCGTATATTTAGTGCGAAATACGCACTGGATATATGGATATTAAGTGCGTATTCAGTGTATATTCGTAGTAGGCGACTTGAGCAAATCTTCCCGATTTGCGCTGCTCGCTCCTTGATAATCAAGCATCGAAGCGGAAAAGAGGCTTTTATGGCCAGGATGACAGTAGATCTTCCAGAGGACATCAACAACCTGATTACGAGCATCGCCAGCGAGCAGGGAATCCCCAAAACCGAGGTTGTGCGCCGTGCCTTTGCCATCTTGAAGGTGGCCCAGGAGGAGCGCTCAAAGGGCGGAATGCTAGGCATGGTGCGCCGGGCCGACGACGGCAAGCTGGAGGCTGTGGCGCGCATTGTCGGTATATAATCGCCCCTGTTTTCGAGAGGCGATATGACGGACCACGGCAATACCCCGGCGAAGGGCGAGACGGAATTTCAACTGGGCAGCGAGAACATCGGCAAACGCGACAACAAGTCCGATGTTGGCGTGGTGACGCCGAGGCACTTGCTGCATTTTGGCGTCGGCGTGTTGGCCGTTCTCGTGTGCCTGCTGGTCGCAGCCAGTTGGGTTTACCTTTGGAGCGACGAGCACCATTTCCTGGTGGGGAAAGAGATCTTTGAATTTGCCAAAATCACCCTCCCGCCCATCGCCACTTTGATTCTCGGCTTCTATTTTCGCAGCAGCCACGGCGCCGATTGAGTTTGCGCCTCACGCAGGCCTCGCAAAGCTTGAATGATACGGCGACCCCTTGGGCCGTAAGATAATGGAGACCTTCAAGCCTCAAGGTCCTTCCATGCCGCTGAATTCAATGCCCTCTCGTCCGCGCTTTATCCGTAAGATTACCAACGCTCTCTCGGCGGCAGCTGCGTTGCTGTTCGTCGCAGGCCTCGCGGCCGGACTTCTCCACACGCAAGCTGAAGTCGGGGTTGCGTTGCGCTGGTGCGGCTTCGGCCTGTTTCTTCCCTTCATCGTGCGGCGGCGCTCGCTGCTGCTGTGGACCTTTTTCGCCATGCTGGCCGGTGCTGAGCTGGGCGTGGACGCGCCGCAGTTCGCGGTACACACGCAGTTCCTGGCCGAAATCTTCATGCGCCTGATTCGCATGATTGTCGCTCCGCTGATCTTCGGCGGCATTGTCACCGGCATTGCCGGACATGGCGAGCTGCGCGGCGTGGGCCGGGTCGCGCTCAAGGCGATCGTGTTTTTTGAGGTGGTAACGACGGCCGGCTTGATCCTGGGCCTGATCGCGATCAACGTGTCGCAGGCGGGAGTGGGCGTGGCGCTGCCCGCGGCCGTTGAAGCCGTGGCCCCGACCGTTCACCACGGTTGGCAGGATGTGCTGCTCAACATCTTTCCGGAGAATATCGCCCAGGCGGTTGCGCAGAACCAGATCTTGCAGGTGGCCGTCTTCGCGCTGCTGTTCGGAACGGCGCTGGCCACAATGGCAGAGACAAAGCGCGCGCCGCTGGTGAGCGTGTTGCAGTCGCTCACTGAGGCCATGTTTCGCCTCACGCGCATCGTCATGTACATGGCGCCGGTGGCGGCGGGCGCGGCGCTGGCCTATACGGTGGGCAGCATGGGACTCGTGACGCTGCTGCCGCTGGTCAAGCTGGTGGTTACCTACTACGCCGCATTGATCGCCTTCGTGCTGCTGGTGCTTTTGCCGGCGCTGCTGATCGCGCGTATTCCGCTGCGCGGATTTGCGGCGGCGGTGGCCGAGCCGGCCGCCATCGGCTTTGCCACCACCACGTCGGAGGCCGCGCTGCCGCTGGCCATGGAGCGCATGGAAGAGTTCGGAGTGCCGCGCTGGATTGTCTCCTTCGTCATTCCCACCGGTTACAGCTTCAACATGACCGGCTCCAGCCTCTATCTATCCATGGCCGCCATCTTCGCCGCGCAGGCAGCGGGGATTCATCTCTCGATGGGCGAGCAGTTTGTGATGCTGGCTACGCTGCTGCTGACCAGCAAAGGCGTGGCCGGCGTGCCGCGTTCGGTGCTGGTGATTCTGCTGGGAACGGCCAGCTCGATGCACATTCCCACCACCGCGGTGATGATGATCCTGGGCGTGGACACGCTGATGGACATGGGCCGCACCGCGATGAACGTGACCGGCAACTGCATGGCCGCGGCGGTGGTGGCGCGCTGGGAAGGCGAGCTGAAGGCCAGGGAGATCTTACCCTGAGAGGAGGAAACTGGGCGCCCTGTCTCGATTTGTTGTGACCCAGGAGCCCAGTTGACAAGTCGGCCCAACCTATGTAGACTTCCTATATGGATGCGAACTCACCTCGGATGACGGGCCCGACACTAAAGGTGTTGAAGCAGCTAATGTCACGTTCCTCAAGCGGGATTTCCGGGGCGGAGATTGCCCGATCAACGGGTCTCGCCTCGGGTACGCTCTATCCGATTCTGTTCAGGCTGGAGAGATCAGGCTGGCTGCAAAGCCACTGGGAGGACGTCGTTCCATCGGAAGTGAAGAGGCCAAGAAAACGGCTGTACCGAGTGACTGCGTTGGGCGAGGTCGAGACCCGGGCCGCCTTTCGTGAACTTATGCCAGACCTGAGGGAACCACTATGGCAATCTTGACGGCTCTTGCGTCATTTGCTGCGGTGGTCGCGGCAAAGGTATCTGCTGACGAGATTAATGCGTGGCTCCCTTGGCTGGTTCGGCGACTTGTGGCGTTCGCCGTTCGCCTTCTGCCTGAGGATCAAAGGGAGCGCTACAGCGAGGAGTGGTCGAGCCACGTTATTGAAGTGCCAGGAAGGATTGGAAAGATTGTTGCCGCTGCGGGATTAGTACTCGCTAGTCTCAGGATCAATTTGCAACTGTCCGGCCAGGAGGGAATTGAGGCTGGTGACCATGAGCCTTACGAACCCGGGCGTTCGAATTTTGGCCCTCTGCCCGAACCGGCCCGGTCACCGGGCGCTTTCATAACAAGCCTTCTCTTCAATGTCACGATACTTGTGATTATTTTATTCAGCGACGCGTTAGCGAATCGCCACTTTCCCTTTCCCTTGCGATAGAAGATTGTCCAGGCCCTCATTCTGAGATCTAAAAGGCCCTTCCTCAGAAGGCGGCTTGACCCACGCCCGCTAAGATAGTTGCTGGACATGCCGCTGCTCGATCCCATTCCGTCTCCGGTGTTGCACGCCGACTTTGCCGCTCTCGAGTGGGAGCCGCTGCTCGCGCTCGTGGCGGGTTTTGCGGCGTCGCTCGGTGGGGCGGCAGGCGATTCTCGATCTGCGGCCTTCAACCGATGAAGACTGGATTACGCGCCAGCACCAGTTGACCGGCGAAGTGCGGCTGGCGCTGGAGGAGCAGGTTTCGATTCCACTCGGCGGGCTGTTCGATCCCACACAACTGGCGGCCAAGGCGCAGATTCCAGGCGCGGCTCTTGAAGCAGGCGAGCTGCAGGCCGTGGCGCGGCTGGCCAACGATGTGGCCTCGTGGCAGGCGCTGTTGCAGTCGCCGCCGGCGCGGCTGGTGGGCAAGCTGCCGGGGCTTTCAGGGCTGTCGGCAGCGCTGACGTCGAGCCTGCGTCCGCTGGCCGAGATCGATCGAGCGCACCATTCAGCCGGATGGGTCGCTGGCCGACAGTGCTTCGCCGGAACTGAGGCGCATCCGTCGCGAGCAGGAGAAGCAGCAGCGGCTGATTGAAGAGAGCCTGCGCGCGGCGCTGCGGAAATTGTCCGGCGAAGGCGCCACGCAGGAAGACCTGATCACCATTCGCGGCGAGCGCTTTGTGATTCCGGTGCGCAGCGAGTTGAAGCGGCGCATCTCGGGCGTGATCCACGGCGCCAGTTCTTCGGGACAGACGGTGTATGTGGAGCCGTTGGAGACCATCGAGCAGAACAATGAGCTGGTGCGGCTGATCGAGGAAGAGCAGGCGGAGATTCACCGCATCTTCGTGGCGCTGACGCGGCAGGTGGGCGGTTATGCGCATGGACTTGTGGAAGGCGCGCGCGTTCTGGCGCTGGTTGACAGTTTGCAGGCGCGTGCCCGCTTTGCGCGCGACTACGACTGCGTGGGGCCAACCTTTGGAGTAGAGAGGCTGCACCTTGAGGAGGCGCGACATCCGCTGCTGGAAAAGCGGCTGCGCGCGACGGATGGGCGCATTGTCCCTCTTACGCTGGAGCTGACCGAGGCCGTGCGGCAGATCATTATCAGCGGACCGAATACGGGCGGCAAGACAGTGGCGCTGAAGACCACGGCGCTGCTGGCGATGATGGCGCAGGCGGGGTTGCCGGTGCCGGCGGCGTCTGCGAGCTTTCCGGTTTTCACCGCGTTCCTGGCCGATATCGGCGACGCGCAATCGATCGAGGCGGCGCTCTCCACGTTTTCCGCGCACATTACCAATCTTGACCGGCTCTCGCGGCTGGCCGATGCGCGCTCGCTTGTGCTTCTGGATGAGCTTGGCTCCTCCACCGATCCTGAGGAAGGCGCGGCGCTGGCGGTTGCCATTGCGAGTCATTTTCTCAACGCGGGCGCGTGGTCGCTGATCTCGACGCACCACACTTCGCTCAAGGTTTACGCGGCCAATACGGATGGAGTGCTGAATGCCGCGGCGGGCGTGGACGAGGTTACGCTGGCGCCCAATTATCAACTGCGGCTGGGCGTGCCGGGCGCGTCGGCGGGCATTCAGACGGCCGAGCGGCTGGGGCTGAATCCCGGCATCATTGCCGCGGCGCGCGAGCGGCTGGGTTCGCAGCAGGTGGACATCGCCCGCTTCCTCGACCGGCTTCATAACGAGCTGACGCAGCTTGAAGCCGAGCGCAAGGCCGCGCGCGCAGAGCAGTACGCACTGAACCAGGAGCGGGCCAGGCTGGCGCGCGAGGGCGATGTGGAGTTGCGCAACCGGACACGCGAGCTGGAAGCCAAACTGGCCTCGCTGCTCAAGGATTTCGAGTTCCAGATGCGCGAGACGGTGCGGGCCATCGAGGATCGCGCCGCGCAGCAGAAACTATCGAAGGAAGCGGAGCGCCGCATTCAGCGGCTGCGCCGCGAGTTCCAGGAGAGCTTCAACCAGACGGTGGTTGCGCACCGCACCGGCGCGGATGAGGGCGACGCGAACGCGCAGCCGCACGTGCTGAAGCATATTGCCGCCGGCGACCAGGTACGGCTCAAGTCGATGAACAAGATTGCGGTGGTGCAGCGCGAGGTGGAGAAAGATCTCTTCGAAGTTGCGCTGGGGCCCATCAAGATGCGCGTCAAGCGCGACGAGTGCTCCGCACCTTCACCGTCTGGAGGAGAATCTACGAAGGGGAATGAAACGCCGCTTGCCGCCGCGCGGAAGCAGAAGAGCGTGCATGTCTCCGTGACCAGCGCCAACACCGACGACATGCGCATGGAGATCAACCTCATCGGCCGCACCGTGGATGAAGCGACCGAGGAGCTGGAGAAGTATCTCGACCGCGCCTTCCTGGCCGGGCTGCCGCGCGTGCGCGTGATTCACGGCCATGGCGCCGGGATCCTGCGCCGTGGCGTCCGCGAATTTCTAAAGGGCCATCCGCATGTGGCCGCCATCGCAGAAGCGCCGCAGAATGAAGGCGGGCAAGGGGCTACGCTGGTGGAGCTGAGGCAGTAGTTGCAAAATTGCTACGATGTAGCTACAATTCGAAATGAAAGTGAAGATTCCGACGCCACCTCTCCTTGAGGACCGGCAAGGGCTCTAAAACCATAGGTTGCCCCCAAAGGCGATAGCTTGAAAGGTTGGAGAGACCATGGATGATTCACTTTTTGATTGGGATAGCGCAAACATCGGGCACGTCGCCGAGCACGATGTGGCTCCGGAAGAAGCAGAAGAGGCCATTCTCGGCGATCCACTGGATGTCGGGTTCGATGTCGTCAATGGCGAGGAACGCTGGTCCTATCTCGGCGAAACCAATGAAGGCCGGATCCTGCGCGTCGTTATCACCATGCGCGGGGAGCGAATCCGGGTGCTGACGGCGTTCGAGCCGTCCAGATACCGGAAGAACTTCTACCTCGAACGGAAAGCGGGGCTGCGATGATCGAAGCGAAGAATGCCAAGAGCGATCTGAAGATTCCCACCTTCGCCACGGAGGCGGAAGAAGCCAAATGGTGGTTTGAGAATGACGATAAGATCGCCGCTGAATTCGAGAAGGCAGCAAAGGAAGGCCGCCTGGGCCGTGGCGGCGTAAGACGCCTCTTCGCGGAACGCGGAATCCGATTCCCAGAGCCACAGCCTTTGCGTACAACCACCATTCGCCTCGATCCCGACGATATTGCCAAAGCCCGTGTGCAGGCGGCCGACCGCGGCTTGCACTACCAGACTTACTTAAAGATGATCATTCACGAGGCGCTGCGCAACGCGGAACATGGGCGCAGGTCCACTGGTTCATGATCAGGTAATCGTGCCGCATGAAAAAGGGCCGGAGCATGAGCTCCGGCCCTTTGATTTCTTCCGCCTGCCTTACGCCATGGCCTCGCGAGTCATGGGCTCAAACCGCAACTGATTCGATTTGCGGTCTACGTCGATCCTTACGTGAGCGCCGTGGAGAATTTCGCCGTTGAGAATCTTGATTGCCAGCGGGTCCTGGACCATGCGCTGCAAGGCGCGCTTGAGCGGACGCGCGCCGTAGGCCGCATCCGAACCCGCAGCCAGAATCGAGCTGCCGCGCGGGCTCGGTGAGTTCGAGCGAGATGGCGCGGTCTTCGAGCAGCTTGCGGACTTCGTTCAGGCGCAGTTCCAGAATCTGGCCCATCTGCGCCGCGCCCAGCGGGCGGAAGATCACCATGTCGTCGACGCGGTTCAAAAACTCCGGACGGAAGTGTTCGCGGAGCACGCGCATCACGGATTCGCGGGCCATGTCGAAGTCATGTTCGGTTTTCAACGCGTCGCCGATGAGCAGGTTTGCGCCCAGGTTTGAGGTCATGATGAGCACGGTGTTCTTGAAATCGACAGTGCGGCCCTTGGCGTCGGTCAATCGGCCGTCGTCCATCACCTGCAGCAGGATGTTGAAGACATCCGGGTGCGCCTTTTCGATCTCGTCGAAGAGGATGACAGCGTAAGGACGGCGGTGCACGGCCTCGGTCAGTTGGCCGCCTTCGTCGTAACCCACGTAGCCGGGAGGCGCGCCGATGAGCCGCGCGACGGCGTGCTTCTCCATGTACTCGCTCATGTCGATGCGGACCATGGCCTGCTCGTCGTCAAAGAGAAACTCGGCGAGAGCGCGCGCGGTCTCGGTTTTACCAACGCCGGTGGGTCCGAGAAAAATGAAAGAGCCGATGGGGCGGCGGGGATCGCTCAACCCGGCGCGCGAACGGCGAATGGCGTTGGCGACAATGGTCAACGCCGCATCCTGGCCGATGACGCGCTCGCGGAGGCGCTCCTCCATATGGACGAGTTTCTTCACCTCGCCTTCGAGCATGCGCGAGACGGGAATGCCGGTCCACTTGCTGACGATCTTGGCGATGTCCTCCTCGTCGACCTCTTCCTTCAACATGCGGGCCGCGCCGGCGCCATCCTTTCCGGCTCCGTCCTGCGCGGCGTTCAGCTTCTTCAGCTCGGCTTCGAGCTTCGGCAGTTCGCCGTACTGGATCTGCGCGGCGCGGTCGAGCTGGCCCTTGCGGGTCTGCTCTTCGGCTTCGAAACGCAGAGCTTCAATCTTCTTCTTCAGGTCGCCGATGCGGCTGATGGCTTCGCGCTCTTTGGTCCAGCGAGAGCGCAGGGCGGTGATTTGCTCGGTCAGTGCGGCAGCATCGCGCTCCACAACCTTGCGGCGCTCGATGCTGTTGGAATCGGTCTCGCGCTTGAGGGCTTCTCGCTCAATTTCGAGCGAGGTTTTCTCGCGCTCCAACTGGTCGATCTCGGTGGGCACTGAGCCGATCTGAATGGCGAGCGAAGCCGCGGCCTCGTCCACCAGGTCGATAGCTTTGTCGGGCAGGAAGCGGTCGCTGATGTAGCGATGCGAGAGCGTGGCCGCGGCCACGATGGCAGCGTCCTTGATGCGCACGTTGTGGTGCGCCTCGTAGCGATCCTTGAGACCGCGCAGGATGGCGATGGTGTCTTCCACGTTGGGCTCGCCGACATAAACAATCTGAAAACGGCGCTCCAGGGCCGCGTCCTTCTCAATGTACTTGCGGTATTCGTTTAACGTTGTTGCCCCGATGGCGCGCAGCTCGCCCCTGGCCAGGGCTGGCTTGAGCATGTTGCTGGCGTCGATGGCGCCTTCGGCCGCGCCGGCGCCTACCAGCGTGTGCAGCTCGTCGATGAACAGCACCACCTGGCCATTCGATTCTTCAATCTCCTTGAGCACGGCCTTGAGACGGTCCTCGAACTCGCCGCGGTATTTTGCGCCGGCCAGCATGGAACCCAGATCGAGAGCGATAACACGCTTGTCGCGCAGGCTCTCGGGCACGTCGCCGGAGACGATGCGGCGGGCGAGACCTTCGACGATGGCGGTTTTTCCAACGCCGGGTTCGCCAATCAGGACGGGGTTGTTCTTGGTGCGGCGGCTCAGCACCTGGATGACGCGGCGAATCTCCTCGTCGCGGCCGATTACCGGATCGAGCTTGCCGCGGCGGGCCAGCTCAGTCAGGTCCTTGGCGTATTTTTCCAGGGCCTGGAACTTGCCTTCGGGATTCTGATCGGTGACGCGTTGCGACCCACGCACCGCGGTGAGAGCTTTGAGAATGGCGTCGTGCGTCGCCCCCAGGGCGACCAGCGCATCCCGCGCCGGATCGCCCTTGAGATGGGCCGCGCCCAGCAGCAAATGCTCGGTAGAAACGTACTCGTCCTTGAAGTTCGAGGCTTCGCGAAAGGCCTGGTCGAGCGCCTTGCTGAGCGTCTGGCTAAGGCCGGGCTGTGCGGCTGCACCGGCCACGCGAGGCAGTTTTTCCTCGATGGCGCGCAGATCGTGCTCCAGCCGTTCGATGGGGACGCCGATTTTTTCAAGCACCGCGGGAATCACGCCCTCGCGGTCCTCGAGCAGAGCCAGAAGCAGGTGAACGGGTTGGAGCTCGGGGTTGCCCAGCTCCGCTGCCCGCGCCTGTGCCTGCTCCATTGCCTGCTGCGACTTGACGGTGAATTTGTCCCAACGAATTGCCATGCCCTTAGCTCCTAGCTTTCAGCTTTTAGCTCTCAGCCTGTTCTCGCCGGAACACAGGGTCCGGCATTTTCAAATGTATTCCCAGTTCTACTTCAAAATCTTGATCTTGTGCTCGAACAGATGGAAGCAAAAATACGTGCGCCGGGCCGGCGACATACATCCTTCCGACCCGGCGCTCTCATTCCCAATACGTCAGCCTGAGCACGAAAAGCTGGTAGCTGAAAGCTGACGACTGGAAGCTGTCCTTACGCCGCCACGTTGATCTTGATCTGCTTGGGCTGGGCTTCGGGCTTCTTCATCAGCTCCAGCTTGAGCACGCCTGCATTGTAGCTCGCCTGCACATGCTCCGTATCGACGGTGGACGGAAGGGTGAAGGCACGGAAGAAGCTGCCGTAGCGCCGCTCGATGCGATGGAAGTTCTCTTCCTTCTCCTCATTCTCGAACTTGCGCTCGCCCTTGACGGTGAGCGTGTTGTTCTCCACGCTTACGTCGAGGTCTTTCTGGTCGATGCCCGGGACTTCGAGCTTGAGCATGACCTTTTTTTCGTCCTCATAGACATCGACAGCCGGCACAAAGGCTGCGGTCGTCAGAGGGCTATCCGCTTCGTTCAGGTCGCGGAAAAGCGAGTTGAAGCGGTTTTGCAGCGATACGACTTCACGAAACGGGTCCCAACGGGTGATTGCCATGATATTACCTCCAGATGGATTCGTTAATGATGCGGCAGGAGTTTTTTGCCTGCCGCTCAATCCATCTGACGAAAGTATAGCATAAAAGATTCATAAAATATGCGCGCCATGCACTCATATTTTAGATACAGGTGTATGTAATTGAAATTAAGCAACTTGTGAATTATTCAAAGGAACGTGAGCTACGGTGTAGGACAGATTTAAGAGCTTGAGTCCCGGTTGAGCCTTTATTCAGCTTCATCCTATGGCTTCAAAATCAAGCCGCAAGGACCTCCCGGCAGGCTTGCCGGCCTGTTCGCCATTCCCCGCGCCATCCGCGTTCATGTAGATCTCAGGGAAATTCAACTTGATTGCTTCCACCAAGGCAGTGTGTTCGCGCGTTCCGATGGCCGGAAAGCGCCTGGCTTCCTCAAATTGGGAGTAATCTCCTGACACATCTTCAGGTTCTGCGTTCATGACCTGAGACATTGCTGCACCTCCGGTCTATTCACTTCTGAGTCTGATTCCACCCTACCCAGCAGAGTGGCACACGCGTACTGAGCCCAGTTCAGCAGACCGTTATTGTGCTGTTAAAACCCACCCTTTGCAAGTAGGTTGCTGTGGAAAAGCAGTCAGGTATTCTCGCACTCCGCCGGCAGACTGACAGGCCCTTTAAAATGGATGAAAGATGATCCGACTTTCCGCTTTCGCGCTTCCCGCATACATTGACTGGCACTGGATTTGGCTCACTGTGGCGGCCTTTCTGGCCGGGGTGCTGAACGCGGTGGCGGGGGGCGGTTCCTTTTTATCGTTTCCAGCCCTGCTGAGCATGAAGATGCTGCCGGTGCAGGCCAACGCCTCCAACACCGTGGCCATCTGGCCGGGCCAGTTGACTTCGGTTGCCGCATATTGGGACGACGTGAGGAAGAATCTGCGCCTGGTGTGGCCCATGGGGCTGGCCAGCCTGCTGGGCGGTACCCTCGGAGCGGTCGTGCTGCTGAATACGCCGCAGATGACCTTCCTGCACCTGGTGCCCTGGCTGCTGCTGGTGGCCGCCTCAATCTTCGCCGCCGGCGGTCCGGTTTCGCGATGGCTTGAAAGGCGCAGCGTTGCCGGACGGAATGGCGCTTCAGCCGGCCAGGCTCGCCCGCCGCGGATGCTGCCTCTCTGCCTGTCCACCGTTGCGGTCTGCTTTTACGTGGGCTACTTCGGGGCCGGCGCCGGGTTTCTGCTCATCACCATGCTCTCGCTCTTCGGCTTCCAGGACCTGCACGAGATCAACGCGCTCAAGGTGGTTGCGAACCTGATGGCCAACGGCGTCGCCTTTGTGATCTTTGTCGTGGACGGGCAGGTGGTGTGGCGCTACTGCCTGCCGACCATGGTCGCCTGCGCCATCGGCGGCTACAGCTCGGCCCGCTTTGCGCGCATGGTACCGCAGCAGATTCTGCGCGGGCTGGTGGTGCTGATCGGGTTGTCGATGGCGGCGTGGTTCTTCTGGAAGAATCCGTAAAGCAGCTTCTAGCTATTAGCTTCTAGCTTCCAGCTTCCTTTGTGTCAGTCCCCACCGGCGCTGCCGGCCCATGGAGGGATGAATCCTGCGCCGATCAGAGTCGCCCGCTAACTCGCTGATTCGCAGTACTCGTTTCAAGACCCTTTACCGCCCTTCCATTTGGATTGTTCAACTTGCAGCAAGAACGCACTCTTGTTCATTTCAAAGCGGCTGCTTCGGCGACGTCGCATTGTGCCTGCGAGAACTGAGAGCTGAGAGCTGAAAGCTGAAAGCTAGAAGCTAGAAGCTAGAAGCTAGAAGCTAGAAGCTAGAAGCTAAAAGCCGACCACTGTCCACTGTAAACTGTCCTTATGAGCCACGAAGGCATTCGTTTCGCATCGAAAGACGGGCAGGAGCGCGAGAGCCTTGAGAATCGCCCTCTGCCGCGCATCGCGGTGACGCCGGAGAAGGTGCGCGTGCTGCTCACCGAAGGCAAGGGCCTGGAGATCGACTGGAGCGATGGTCATCGCAGCGCCTGGAGCTTTGCCTGGCTGCGCGAGGCCTGTCCCTGCGCCACCTGCATCGATCAGCGCGAACAGGAGGGCCGCAAGCCGGGCCAGCCCAAACCCAGGCCCGCTGCCCTGTTGCCGATGTATACGCCGCCCGCCAAACCCGCGAGCGCCCAGGCCGTGGGCCGCTACGCCATTCAGTTCAACTGGCTCGACGGCCACTCCGGCGGAATCTATTCCTGGGAGTATCTGCGCCGGGTTTGCCAGTGCGGGGAGTGCACCTTTGCAGCGGCGGAGACCAGGGGCGAGCCGAATTGAGTCTTTGGCCAGGGGCCTTCGGGAGTTGACCGGATTTCGCGGGACCGCAGGCGTCAGAGGCGAGATCTTCGCCCGCCGGATGAAGAGTTCTCCGTCACGCCAGCGAGTCGCCTGGCCCCGGAGGGCTCTCTGGCAGCTGCCGCTTGCCAGGGTTAACTGCGTGGTAACTGACGAGTTGGCGACCAACCGTCCAGAGCACGATTCGAGAGGTTGTTTCAGTTTTAGAAGTGCCACAATGCGATCACATTTCCAATCGGGCAGGCACTACAATTACCGACATGAAAGCCACGAAGGGTTGGGCAAAGAGCAGGGTTGTTTTGATTCTTCTGTCTTCCGTTGCAACGATCGCCGGCGCTCAATCCTCTGTTCCCATGCCGGAGGTGACGGCTCTAGTCCGGCAGACGATTCTCCAGCAGAGATTCGCGGAATCCAAGGAACAGGACTATGTCTTTCGGGAAGACACCAATGACATCAGGCTCAGGAAGGAATGTACATGGGCGCCAAAGTGTGCGGCTCCGTTCGGCGTTCCAGGCGTGAAGGGGGTCGCCTTTGATGTAGTCCATTATTCCGAGCGCCATTTCGAGATCTTTTGGCTCGACGGGGTTCGCGTCGCTCGTGTCCTGCCGTCCTGCGACCGCTGCGGATCGGGATCGGGGCCGGCAGAGGCTTATATTGAGAACATTCCTGTCTCCGAGAGCGAATTTGCCGCTGAAAACCAGCGCGTCGACAGCGAGGTAGGCGAGGCCAAGGCACTCCGCGCGCAAGGAAAGGATGCCAGTTTCCCCGATGATCCGCCGCAGATACTTCTTTCGCGAATGCTTGAGCTGTGCGCCTTTTCAAACCCTCGTCGCCAGATCGTGGAAGACCGCCCGGCCATTCTGCTCGATTTTGCATGGAACCCTGCCGTGAAACCCGCAAGCACGGCAGAAGCCCTTGTCAAATTCTTCTCGGGAACGATTTGGATTGACGAGGAGGACCACGCCGTTCAGCACGTGGAAGGAAGATTTCTTGACGATGTGAAGTTAGACGGTGGGAATTTCAATATCCGCAAGGGCACACGAGTTACGATCACGAACAGGCGGGTAGATGCTGGCATTTGGCTGTTAGCGCGTTTAGACGCACGGGGAGAGGGGCGCTATTTCACATTCTCCATCGATGGCGATGGACACATTTTTACCGGAAGCTACCGGAAGCTCGACACCACCAATACAGCTCCACACTCACCCACCGAAGTGCCTACCACTTCTCCCGTAATATCCACTCCCAAACCTCCTCAACTTCCCGTCGCCATGACCGCTGACGCTCAATCGTCTACGCATGGCCGAGGGCCGGCGCAGGAGACGCAGACGCGTGGGCATTGGTCTGATCCCTCCACCGGACTCATGTGGGCCGGTAAGGATAACGGCGAAGACGTGGACTGGCGCCAGGCGACGAATTACTGCCACGGCATGCGCCTGGCCGGGTATACCGACTGGAGGCTCGCGACAATCGATGAGTTGCAGGGGATTTACGACGCGAGCGCCGTAGCCCCCGGGGAGTTTTTGCGGTCCTCCTACCACGGGACCTATGAATCCACCTTTCATGTGAAGGGGAGCCTGTTTCTGACAGGTGAAACCTGGAGTGGCAGCCCCGTGAATGACGATCGTGGGCGGGCTCCCGAAAATGCGTGGTACTTCAACTTCATTGGAGGGGAGCGGCTCTACGAACAATTCGGTTACATCCATGGCAAGCGTGCACTTTGTGTGCGTCCTGCGGTCGCCACGATCGCCGGCACTCAATCCTCCATGGTGGGCCGACCTTCGGCGCAGGCGACTCAGGTGCGTGGATATTGGGTCGATACATCGACCGGACTCCTATGGGCCTGGAAAGACAATGGCAAGGACATCAACTGGCGCAACGCCACGAAGTACTGCCGCGATCTGCGATTGGCCGGTTACTCAGACTGGAGGCTGCCGACGATCGATGAATTGCAGGGCATTTACGACAAGAGCGCTGAATCTCCCGGGGAGAATCCGCGATCCCGCTGGCACGAGGCTGAACCGATGGACTTCCATGTGAAGGGGAACCTATTTCTGACAGGAAATCAGTGGAGTAGCCCTCAGATCGCTGATGATCGCGGGCATCCTTCGGGGTATGCGTGGCGCTTCGACTTCGACGACGGACGACCGTTCGGCGGCGACGAAGTCTGGTTCGACACCAACAAGCGCGCGCTGTGCGTGCGCCGTCCCGGAGCCTCACCCAGTCCGTGAGTTGTGATCGCATAACCGGCCAACCGGCAGTTACATTTTTGTCAACACATCCACACATCTTCGGCGGGTCGAGATGGAATTCTGTGGTCTCCCGCTCTTTCCGCGAAGGGCGCGGGGCCCGGTCCGGCGCCCGAGGGCTGTGGCGCGCCTTTTGGCGGGTTTTATCATCCAATCACTACGGCTTCGTGGTATCGAGCGAGAAGAGCAGGGAAGGATTGCGGCATGAAGATTGGATTTCTGGGATTGGGCAAGATGGGGACGCCGATGGCGCTGCGGCTGCTGGCTGCCGGTCACGAATTGGCGGTGTGGAACCGAAGCGAGGCGCGCACTGAACCGCTGATCCGCGAAGGCGCAATCGCCGCGGCCACCCCGGCGGAGGCTGAGCTGGGCGCCGAGGCTGTGATCACCATGCTCTTTGACGATGCAGCGCATGAAGAGGTGCTGTTCGGCGCGAACGGACTGATGGATGCACTCGAGCCGGGCGCGCTGCATATTTCCATGAGCACCATCAGCGTTGCGCTCAGCGAGCGGCTGACCGCCGAGCACGCGCGCAGAGGCATCGACTTTGTGGCTGCGCCGGTCTTTGGGCGGCCCAACGTCGCCGAGGAGGGCCGGCTGTGGATTGTGGTTGCCGGCGCGGAGAGCGCCGTGGGCAGGGCGCGGCCGCTGCTCGAATCGCTGTCCAGAGGCATTTCGGTGGTCGGCCGGGAACCGCGCCAGGCCCATGCGGTCAAGCTGGGCGGCAACTTCCTCATCAGCGCGATGATTCATTCGCTGGGCGAGGCTTTTGTGTATGCCGCGGGGCAGGGGATCGATCCCGGGACGTTTCTTGAAACCGTCAACAGCGCGCTCTTTCAGTCGCCGTTTTACGCGGCCTACGGCAAGGTGATGCTGCACCCTCCCGAGCAGCCGGGCGCGACGATGGAGCTGGGCGCCAAGGATCTGCGCCTGCTGCGCGAGGCAGCCGCGAGCCGCAAGACGCGCCTGAGCCTGGCCGACGCGCTGGCTGAGATCTTTGCCCAGGCTCAACAGGCTGGCCTGGGCGGAGAGGATTGGGCGGTGGGCCAGTACCGCATGGCGCAGCGGCGGGGGATTCTCCAGTAGAGATTTATGAGTAGGATAAAGGAATGGAACTGAAGGGGAAGATTGTCTTCATCACCGGAGCCAGCTCCGGCATTGGCGCGGCCACTGCTCTGGCCTTCGCGGCCGAGGGGACGCGCCTGCTGCTGGCGGCCCGGCGCGCCGGCAAACTGGCCGAGGTGGCTTCAATCGCCCTGGAGCGGGGCGCCGCGGCGGTTCATTCCGTTCATCTCGACGTGCGCAACCGCATCGCCGTCCAGAGAGTCATCGACGAGTTGCCGCCGGAGTGGGCGGAGATCGATGTGCTGGTGAACAACGCCGGCCTCAGCCGCGGTCTTGACAAGCTGTACATGGGAAAGACCGAAGACTGGGAGGAGATGATCGACACCAACGTGAAGGGGCTGCTTTACGTGTCGCGCGCGGTGGTTCCGGGCATGGTGGTGCGCGGCCGGGGACACGTGGTGAACCTGGGTTCGACCGCCGGCGATCTGCCCTATCCCAATGGGGCGGTCTACTGCGCCAGCAAGGCGGCCGTGCACTCCATCAACGACGGTCTGCGCCAGGACCTGCTGGGAACCCCGGTATGCGTAACCAGCGTGGATCCCGGCATGGTGGAGACCGATTTCAGCCTGGTCAGGTTTCGCGGCGATGCCGAGCGGGCGGCCAGGGTGTACAAGGGGGTAACTCCGCTCACTCCCGAAGACGTAGCCGATGCCATTGTATGGGCCGTCAAGAGGCCGGCGCATGTAAACATCGCGCGGATCGTGCTGACCTCGGTCGATCAGGCCAACTCGCTGCTCTTTCATCGCGAGCAGTAGTGCCGATGGCTCTATAGGCTGCGGAAAAACTCACTTGGTGCTGCAAGAAGTGTCAGGGCACGACTTCAGTCGTGCTGCCAGCGCTGCAAAATCAACGAGGGCTTTAGCCCCTGAGGCGTGCTTTCCGGGCTTGTCGTGCGATTTCAGGCCTTTTTCCGCAGCCTGTCTAGCCCATGGCGCTGATCTGGCCTTCGATCTGAGCCAGCGCGGCCTCGAGGGCGGCGCGGCGAGCCGGGTGAGATGTCTTTTGCGACAGGATGTTTTCACGTTGCAGGTTGAGTGCCTGTTTCTCGCGTTCGCGTACGGCGCGGTGCTGCGCGGCCAATCGCCGCGCGTCTTCGCTCTCAAAGCCGGTGCCGGGGTCGACCTCCGGCTGCTGCAAGGCATTTGCCATCTGCTCCTCCACGGATTTACTTTCCCATCCACGAGCCATATCTTCATTCTACGAGTGTTTTTTGCGTTGCATCCCAAGGAATAATGATGGATGCTCGTGGAGGGTGGAGGAAGTTCAGATGCGCGCTTGGCAGATTTCGTCCTTTGGCGTTGATTCCTTGGAGTTTGTGGAGAGGCCCACATCCACTCCCGGCCCCGGTGAGGTGCTGGTAGGGGTTTGTGCGATTTCTTTAAATTTTCGCGATCTGCTGATGATCAGGGGGGACTACAACCCCAAAATGAAGCTGCCGCGCATTCCCTGCTCCGACGGGGCGGGGGAAGTGGTGGCGGTGGGCGAGGGCGTTACCGCGTGGAAGCCCGGTGACCGCGTGGCGGGTATCTTCATGCAGAACTGGCTGGACGGCCCGCTTATACCGGTGCGCGCCAGGGGGGCGCTGGGCGGCGACGTGGACGGGATGCTGACCGACCACGTGGTTCTCAAGGAGACCGGGCTGGTGGAAATTCCGGAGCACCTGAGCTATCAGGAGGCGGCCACGCTGCCCTGCGCGGCGGTGACGGCGTGGAATGCGCTGGCTGCCGGCGATCTGAAGCCGGGCGGGACCGTTCTCATCCAGGGAACCGGCGGGGTTTCGATCTTTGCCCTTCAGCTTGCGCGGCTCAGGGGCGCGCGGGTGCTGGGCATTTCCGGCAGCTACGAGAAGCTGGAGCGGGCCGGCGAGCTGGGGCTGGACGCGGGGCTGAACTACCGCGACAACCCGGAGTGGGAGCGCTGGGCGCTGGACCAGACCGGCGGCGAGGGGGTTGACCTGGTGGTGGACGTGGGCGGATTGGGCACGCTGCCGCGCTCGGTGAAGGCGCTTCGCATCGGCGGCACGGTGGCCCAGGTGGGAGTGCTGGCCGAAGCTGCCGAGCCCCTTTCAATCCCCATGATCCTGCACAAGATGGCCCGCATTCATGGCATCTACGTGGGATCCCGCAGGGACTTTGTGGAGATGAACAAGGCAATCTCGCTGGGGCAACTGCGGCCGGTGGGCGAGGAGTTCCACTGGATCCAGGCGCGGGAAGTGCTGCACCGGATGGAGGAGCAAAGCCACTTCGGGAAGCTGGTGCTGACCGTGGGGTGAAGAGGTCTGCGAGTCAGCGCTGCCCACTCCATAGTTCATAACGGGCTCTAGGGCAATGGCGTTCCCGCCTGGTGGTAGTGCGACTTGTCGGCGAATACCCGTTCGGCGCTGCGCGGATCGTTCTCGATGTGCGGCGTCCGCTCCCAGATCATGGTGCTGCGATTCTTCAAATCGTATGCCGGCCAGTGGGGAAGTCCCGCGAAGTTCGGATTTCCGGTTCTCCCGTAGTTGATCAGCATCTGAGACATGGTTGCCGCCAGAGCATTGGCCGCCGCGAGCTGCTCCGGCGCCGATCCGATCTGCGCCTCGGCCATGGCGATGTTGTCGAACATGAATGGAATGTCGATGGTGTGCATTGCCTTGCCGTTCGCGCCTGGGAAATTCATCTGGTAGACCCAGGTGTGCGGCTGGCTCTTCCGGTTTGCGGCCCTGCGCTCGGCTTCCCAGCGCTGCCCAGGCCAGGCGCGAAACGCCGTTGCCGCCGCCGTGTCCACCTGCTCGGGAGTGTAATTCGGGTAGATCTCGCGATACTTTGCTACCACCTCTTCCGCCGTGTAGGGTCCCAGGTACTCGGGCGCCGCGCTCTTCAACACCGCCGCGGCCGTTTCCCAGGTGATCGCGGTTCCGCGGGTTCCGACGGCAGTCTCGTCGTGGACGTTGCCCAGGATCATCGGGACTCTCTCGGATAACGCCGGCGCATCGGGGTCAAATGGATTGCGCGGCAGCGTGACGTGGTCTACGACCGGAAGCCAGTCCGCGCTTACCGCTCGCGCTCCGTCCTGTATCTGTTTCATGGTCAACGCATTCAATTGCGCGGCCAGATTCTTTCCCGGCGCGACGCCCATTTTTTCGAGAACTGTCTTGGCGCGGTCGGCGGCAATCTCGATGGAAGCGCCCTTGACCTGCTGGCCGCTCATGGTCATAACGCGATGGAACAGGCCGGCAGCCGCGGGAGTGGCCATCAGCGCCGCGCACTTGGCTCCGCCGCCCGATTGGCCGAAGATGAGCACGCGCGATGGATCGCCGCCAAACTCGGCGATATTTTCCCGCACCCACTTGAGCGCCAGCACCAGGTCAAGCTGTCCCGCATTGCCCGACTCCGCATACTCGGGCGACAGATTGCCGAGGTAGAGATACCCGAAAGCGTTGAGCCGGTGGTTCACCGTGACCACCACAACATCGCCGCGGTGCACCAGGCGCGTGCCATCGTAGAGATCGTTGTTCACGGTGCCGTTGTTGTACGCGCCGCCATGAAAGTAGACCAGCACGGGGCGCTTGCGGTGGTCGCGCAAACCGGCGGTCCAGATATTCAGGCGCAGGCAATCTTCGCTTTCCTCGCCGTAGTTGCGGACGTAACGCGGGGCCAGCGCCGAGAAACTCCGCGCCGCGGTCAATTGCGGAGCCATGGTTGTGAAGCGGGCGCACTCCATAATGTCGCTCCACGGCGCCGGAGGGACGGGTGCTTTGAAGCGCGTCTTTGCGGTGTCTGCTCCGTAGGGGATGCCCCTGAAAGCGTTGACGCCATCGATCAGCAAGCCGCTCACCTTGCCCGCCGTAGTGGTGGCCAGCGGCGTGGGCAGTGCCGGCTCGGCCCAGGCAGTTTTCCTGCATTGCAGAGCCAGCGACGCTGTGGCGATTGCCGAGCTGCGCAGAAAATTCCGGCGATTGATTTGCTTCATTGAGCACCCCTGATCGAGTCGCGTGACAATTCCACCCAGTGAAAGATCATAGTCGCGCCGCTGGGCGTTTCGATACCGGGAAACAAATCCCGAGGGGCGCCAATAAGGGAAATTGAGTGCACAAGAACGCGGCGGAAGCGGGAACCGTTACATTCGCGGAATGGCCGGATGGTCACTCCCAGGTGGTGTAGCGGAGGGCCCACTCGGATTTCGGAAAGCGGCTATGGAGGAGGTCGAAAAGCTGATGGTTCAGCGCTGCCGTGGCGTCGCTTCGGCAGGCGTTGCGGACTACGCGCATGGCAAAGCCGAGCAGGTCGGCGTCATGGGGATCGGCGGGATGTTGATTGACCCAGTCGAGAGCCTCTTTGGCGAAGTAGTCGGATGCGGAAGGAATTTTTTCGAGCCTGGCCAGTTCACCATCGACGGCGGCGCGATCCGCGTCGGAGAGGAAGGGCGGGTCGGGCTGCTGGATGCGCGGAACGATGGGCTGCGTAAAAAGCAGCGCCGGGCGCTTATCCTGCGGCAGATTCTTCACATTCCAGCCGGGTTCGCTGCACCACCAGTTGTCGCGGTAGCCCGAGTACGCGGCGAAGTCGCGTTCCTGGCCGGTGCGGACACTGGGTTCGGTCGAGGTAAAACGCATGAGGGCGAGCAGGCCGAGAACATGGCGCTCATCGGAGGTCTTTGCGGCGTTGTACTCATCGAGCCACTGCTTCATGGCGGGCTGACAACCGCTGAGATAGGGCGTGAGGGCGCGCGCGGGCTCCGGATCGTCGAGCAGCAGGGCGCGGGTCCAGGCCATGTGGGCCAGCTCGAAGCGCACGTTGCCGGGGAAGGCGGGCGAGAGCGCGGCCTCGCTGAGCACGCGCAGCGGCATGCGCTGGTTGAAGATCACGGCGGTCTGCTCGTCCAGGTGGCGGGCGTCCGGCGCGTCGACCTCGACATTGCACAGGGTGATGGCGTGTCCGCCGGCAGGCGCCGTAATCGGCTCGGTCACGCCCATCTCTTCGTCGCTCAAGCCGGTGGCGATACGCGTCGAGTCTTTGAGGAAGTCGTTGAGAGTGGGCGATAGCGCGGATTCGAGGTCGGCGAAGGCGTTGATGGTAGAGCGAGGCTGGGTCTGCTCGATCTTCGCCATCAGCGCCGCGAGTTCGGCGTAGGCAGGCTTTGTGGTGCTGGAGACCTGCTCGGAGGCAGTTTTCGGGGTTGTGGCCAGGCGGAATCGCTGATAGGTGACGCTGGCCCAGGCGGGCGAGTTGGCGGGGACAGCCTGGGCGGCGGCGATCAGATCGGTATTGGCGTCGTCGCCGGGCTGGGCATTCGTAAGCGCGGCGACCAGCCACTGCGCGCCATGAGTCTGGCGCCAGGATGCCAGCGCGTCGTCGCGGCGGTTGGCGGGAATGACGGACATGGGTTCGCTCGGGTCGCGCAGCACGACCCTGGGGCGCGGCCGGCCCATATCGTTGAGCCAGCGGATGAGCGGGGCGGGCGGGTTTACGGCATCGCGCGCCAGGGCTTCCTTGCGGGTGAGCATCGGGGAGTAGGCCGGCAGGGAGTTGTAGATGTAGCTCAGGTCGATGATGTTCTGCACGTAATCGGGATCTGTCGAGTTGGGCGGGCGCTCGGCGAGACGGCGGGCGAGGACATCGGCCTGGGCTGTGGGGTCGAGGCGGGCCATGACGAAATCGCGCAGATGACTGCTGGCCCGATGCAGGGGCTTCATGGCGGGATCGCGGAGGATGGAGTCGAGCTGGTCGCGCGCTTCACCAAGCTTTTTGAGCATCTCTGCGTTGTTGGCCGCAGTCTGCTGAGGCGTCAAGGGGGTGGGACTGAACGGGACATAGTAGACGGTGGCCCTGCGGATGAGGGTGCGGGCGACGAGATAGCGGGCCAGCGGAGCCCACGGAGAGGCGCGATCGGCGGCGATGGCGCGGAAATCGGCGAGGGCGCCCTCGTAATCGTAGCCGTAGAAGGCGGCCGCGGCGGTCTGGTAGGCGCGGTCCTGGCGCAGCCAGAGAGGGGCATTGGCGGGAGCGGGTTGCGGCATCTGGCCGGCGCCGGGGCAGTTGGAGAACACGGCCTGTTGGCCGGCGATCCAGTCCACGATCTCAGGAGGGTCGGGCTGCCCCGGCTTGCCGTAGCGGGCGCGGCGATCGGCGAGGGTGGCAGAGGCGTTGGCGAAGGCGTCGTCGAGGCAGTTGGTGATGGTGTCGTAATCCTGGCCCGGGACTTTGCGTTCTACGTAGACATCGTTCCACTCGGCCTGCCCTTTGACGGGTTTTCCGTATTGGGCTTGGCCCGCGTTGACGCCGGTGCCGGTGTCGTTGCCGTTGTAGTGATCGTCGGCGGCGATGGCTGCCTTCTGCTCGGCGGCGGTGAGTCCGCGGCCGCTCAGCGTGTTGTAAGCAACGACCAGGTGGCGAATGCGGTAGGCGCCTTCGAGAAGCCCGAGGCGTCCGGCGACAAACTTCGCGTAAGGGGCGTCGGGATCGGCGTTCTGCTGGAAGACATCCTCGTCGAAGAAGGGTCCGCAGCCGTTGCCCGGACGCACAAAGATGACAACCGAAAGCAGGATAAGGAGGGCGCGCAGCGGATGCTTCATGGCAAATCTTCCCTTTCGTCGACAGCGCTTTCATCGGCGTCATTGAGCTTGTGCAGCCCGGTGTCGTTGACGCGGAGGTTAAAGGCCGCGGGGTCTGGTTGGAGCGCGGGGGCGCGGCCGTTGGGCAGGATTTGAACCGCGGCCAGTTCGAGCGGGGTCCAGGGGCGGGGCGCGAAGAGATAGACCCGTTGCTGCGGGTCGAGCTTGGGCCAGCTCTCGTCGGTCGAGATTCCGGCGCTGCCGCGGCAATGTGCATCGCGAATCGGGTATCCGCTCTTGTTGTCTCCGGGCCGGGAGTTGCCGCCGAGGCGGAAGAACATGGGGACGGCCTCGTCGATGGGCAGATTGGCCATCCAGTCGCCGGAGCCGGGTGCGGCGGCGCACCAACTGAGCAGGGCGGTGATCGAGAGCGGCATTCCGGCCGGCATTTGAGGGCGAAGCTCGCTGAGGACGGCGGCGTAGAAAGGACGCTGCGAGCGGGTTGCGTCGAAGTCGATTTGCAGGGCGCGCAAGCCGGGCTGGCGAGCCGTTTCCTTGAGGGCGAGCGCGGTCTGGCGGCGCAACTCGGCGGAATCCTGGAAATCGGGCTCGGCGATGATGCGGACAACCGCCATGATGGCGGCGCCCGGCGCGACGGCCAGCGGCTGACGGCGGAAACGGATGGCGAGAGCCGGAGCGGCGGGCGTGCCGTTGCCGGCTTTGTGGAGGAGCAGGGTTTCGGCCAGATAGGCCACGCCAATAGAGTCAGGCGGCGCGGCGCTGAGGTCTTCCGGCTCCTCCCATGCCCACAGGACAGTGCGCGGCATCGCGGCCGGAAAAGACATCGCGGCAGGCAGGTTGACCGGATCGTTGTCGCCGCGCGTATGCAGGCACAGGGCAGCGAGAAACAGGGGAAGGATCACAGGCCGGAGCTTGCGCGGGAAGCGAACCATTGGATGTCGCCACCAGTGTAAGCGAAGTGGACTAAAACGCAATCATCAAGAACGCAAAAGTGCTTCTGACCGGAGCTTCTCCTTTTCCCAGGTCTCGGAAGCGAGATCTGGGGCACCCATATTGTTGAAGGACGGTCTAGCTGAAGCCCAGCACGGGGTGAGGAATGTAGGGAGCTTCGAGGGCGGCGATTTCCTCCTGCGATAGGCGGACGTTGAGAGCGGCGGCGGCGTCTTCAAGATGATGCGGCTTGGTGGCGCCGACGATGGGCGCGGTTACGCCGGGTTTGCCGAGCAGCCAGGCCAGGGCCAGCTGGGCGCGCGGGATTCCGCGCTGCTCTGAGAGATGGCCGAGAGCATCGACAACTTTGTGATCGGCTTCTTCCGTGCGGGCGTACATTGACTTGCCGAAGGCGTCGGTCTCCAGGCGCTTTGTCTTCTCGCCGTGCCAGGGACGGGCCAGGCGGCCGCGGGCCAGAGGGCTCCAGGGAATGACGGCAATGCCTTCTGACCGGCAGAGGCCGATCATCTCGCGCTCTTCTTCGCGATAGAGAAGGTTGTAGTGGTTCTGCATGGAGACGAAGCGCGTCCATCCGCGCAGCCGGGCGAGATACAGCGCCTTGGCGAATTGCCAGGCGTACATTGACGAGGCGCCGACGTAGCGGACCTTGCCGGCCTTCACCACATCGTGCAGCGCTTCGAGAGTTTCTTCGATCGGGGTTTCGTAATCCCAGCGATGAATCTGGTAGAGGTCGACGTAGTCGGTCTCGAGCCGCTGGAGGCTCTGGTCGAGTTCGTGAAGGATGGCCTTGCGGGAGAGGCCGCGGCCGTTGGGGTCGTCGCGCATTTGGCCATTGACCTTGGTGGCCAGGACAATGGCTTCGCGCCGGGTGTTGGCCTTGAGAAAGCGGCCGACGACCACTTCGCTGTCGCCGCCCGAGTAGACGTTGGCGGTATCGAAGAAATTGATGCCGAGATCGAGGGCCTGGCGCAGGAAGGGCCGGCTGTCGGCTTCATTCAGAGCCCACGCCTGCCGGCCGGGCAGAAGCTCTCCGGTGGCCGGGGAGCCGTAGGTCATGCAGCCGAGACAGATGCGGGAGACTTTGAGTCCGGTGTTGCCGAGATTGATGTATTCCATTGAATGCTCCTGTCTAGAGTTTAATGCCGAGCTGCGGTGCGTTAATCTGAAGAATGTACGCACTCTTCCTCCTCCCACTGGGTGAACCGCATTGATTGTCGAGATAGAAGCGCTGACCAAGGTTTACGAGTCGAAGCTGCGCGTGGTGGCTGTGGACGGGATCGACCTGGAGTTGCGGCAGGGCGAGATCTTCGGCCTGTTGGGGCCCGAATGGGGCCGGCAAAACCACCACCATCTCGATTGCGACCACGCGCACCCTGCCCACCAGCGGGACGGTGCGGATAGCGGGAATCGACGTGGTGAAGCATCCGGCCCACGCGCGGCGGTACATCGGAGTGGTGCCGCAGTTCAACACCCTGGACCGCTCGCTGACCGTGTATGAGAATCTCTACTTTCACTGCCGGTACTTCGGCTTCTCCCATGGCAATGCCAGGGCGCGCAGCCTGGAGCTGCTGGAGCAGTTCCTGCTGACCGAGCGCAAGGACGTGTACCCGGCACAACTTTCAGGCGGACTGGCGCAGCGGGTGCAGATTGCGCGGGCCATTGCTCACCGGCCTACGGTGCTGTTTCTTGACGAGCCTTCGGCGGGCCTGGATCCGCAGAGCCGGATGGCGATGTGGGGCGCCGTGGAGGGTTTGCACAAAGAGGGCATCACGGTGCTGCTGACCACCCACTATATGCAGGAGGCCGATCAGTTGAGCGACCGCCTGGCAATTATCGACTACGGGCGGGTGCTGGCGCTGGGTTCTCCTGAAAAGCTGAAGCAGACCTTTGGCGCGCAGACCATCTTCGATCTGAAGTTGAAATCGCACCAGGGGCTGGAGCCGCTGATCGCGCTGCTGAAGGCGCGCGCGGACGTGAGCGGGGCGGAGGCGACCGCGGATGGGCTGCGGGTGTTTGCGGCCGGCTCCGACGGGCTGCTCCCGGAGCTTGTGCAGGCGGCGGCGAGTTACGGACTGCGCGACCTGACCATTACCGAGCCCAGCCTGGAGACAGTCTTCATTCAACTGACGGGGAGGGATCTGCGTGAGTAGGGACTAAGGGGCTAAGGGACTAGGGACTAAGGGACTAAGGGGCTAGGGACTAAGGGACTAAGGGGCTAAGGGACTAGGGACTAAGCGAATAGGGCCACGGTCGCAGATTGCCGATTCCGGAGGGAGCCGGGGGCTTCACAGGCTGCGGAAAAACTCATTCGGGGCTGTAAGAAGTGTCAGGGCACGACCGGGGCACCCTCTGGGTCGCGTGCCGCAAGTGGCTGAAATTAGAAAAGGGCTTTAGCCCCTGCGGGAACTCCCTTGGTGGCGCTGGATCAGATTCAAGCCTTCTTTCGCAGGCTGTTCAGCCCCCGGGAAGGAACGCGAGTTTGCGGGGCCTTCAGGCCCGGGCCTTTGCTCCTTTTTTCTGCGACACGAAGCAAGTGCAACTGTAGCGATCGGGACTATTGGTGGTGAGCTGATGAATACGGCACAGCATAGGTCGGGGATTTTCTTCAAGGCGTTTGCGGGGCTGTTGCTGCGCGACCTGAAGGTGCTCACCCGGGAGTTCGTCCCGTTTTTGCTCCGCGTGGGGATGCAGCCGCTCCTGTTCCTGTTTGTGTTTACGTTCATTCTCCCCCGGATGGGCGGCGCAAACCCCATGGCGATGGCCGGGGGGATGAGCTTCGGGACCATCCTGCTGCCCGGGTTGATGGCCGTGGCCATCATGTTCTCGGGGATTGCGGCGGTAGCGCTGCCGCTCACCAGCGAGTTCGGGGTGACGCGCGAGATCGACGACCGGGTGATGTGCCCGCTGCCGCTGTGGGCTGTGGCTCTTGAAAAGGTCTGCTTCAGCGCGTTGCAAAGCATCATCGCGGCGCTGCTGGTGATTCCCATGGCGTATTACATACCCGCCGTGCCGGTGCGGGCGCACATTTCCAGCTGGTTTCTGTTTGCCCTGGTGCTGGTGATGGCCAGTTTGCTGGCCGGTTCGCTGGGCCTGGTGATCGGATCGACGGTCAATCCCAAGCAGATCGGGCTGGTGTTCTCGATTCTGGTGGTGCCGATTACCTTTTTGGGATGCGTCTACTACCCGTGGGCCTATCTGGGAAAGATGCGCTGGCTTCAGGTAAGTGTTCTGGTCAATCCCATCGTCTACATGAGTGAAGGGCTGCGCGCGGCGGTGACGCCGGAGATATCGCACATGCCGTGGTGGGCCATTCTGGTGGCGTTAGTGTTTTTCACGGCGGCGCTGGGACGGCTGGGGTTGAAGGGATTTCTGGGACGGGTGCTGTCGTAAAGACAGTGAACAGTGAACAGGGAACAGTGGACAGAAAAGCCCCGCAGGTTGAGTTTTGGCCTGCCACCTGTGCGAGAGTTTGGCAGAAAGCGGATCTTTCGACTGCGCCGTGTTCGACTCGGGATGACACCAGGATGAGACTCCGCTCCCTCTTTCGTAACCCCCGGGTTGCCGTCGAAGACAACTATTATCGGGTTGCGAAGGTCTAACATTAGAGTTCTGCGGGCGTTGAAGGCCGCGGAAGCCGGCAATTATCTACAAAAACGGCAATCTGCAAGGAATGAAACAGGAAGGAACCGGAAGGATTGCTCGAAATTCCACACCAGAGGACGGGACGGCGAGTGCGCGGATTGGACTCCGTGGGCGCGCAATCGCGTTTTACGCGCCTGAGCAGCCTGGCAGGGAGGGCGCTGGCGATGGCCGCGATTCCAGCCTTGTGTGTGCTGGCCGGTTGCGGAGGCGGGGGCGTGACCGCCAACTCGAACGGCGCCTTCTCAATCGCTCCCGGTACCGCTACGCTTGACACCAATTGCACCGGCTGCAACGCAACCAACTCGTCGGGCGCGTCGGTGGAGCAGTTTTCAGCGACGCTTGCCGGCGGCGGCGCGGCAGCCGTGACCTGGAAGGTGAGCGGCGGCGACGCCAACAGCGGCCCGGGCGCCATTACCTCCAGCGGCCAATACACGCCGCCCAGCTATCTCACCGCGGACAGCGTCTCTGTGACGGTTTCGGCGACGCTGAATTCGGGCGCGACGGCGACCGTGGTGCTGACGGTGACGCCCGGCTTTCTGCAGCCGCTGACCCCGGAGAACGCGGCATTGGGCGCCAACGGAACCTTGACCATCACCGGCTACCTGGCTGAAGCAGGCGGCCACACCGGAATCGCCTACGCGCTTGCGAGCACGGCGAGCGGCTCCAGCGGCGGACAGGGCTCGCTGGGCGCCACCAGTTGCTCGCGCAGCAGTTCGGCCTTCACCTATTGCACCGTCACCTACACGGCGCCGGCCACCATCTCGGCCACCGGCGTCACCTATGTTGTGGCCACGGTGGGCGCGTCGTCGTCGAGGACGGCCAGCGAAGTTCTGCTCAACACGGCGGGGGTATCGAGCGATCCGGCCAGCCACCAGGCGCGGCTGGCTACGCCGCTGTCGCTGGGCAGCTCGGGCGGGAACAATAACGACTACGACACCTCCGGCAACCAGATTGTAGACTGCTGCAGCGGGACGCTGGGGTCGCTGATTCAGTCGAGCAACGGCACGCAATACCTGCTCAGCGCCAACCACGTGCTGGCGCGGAGCGATCAGGCCGCCGTAGGCGACGAAATCATCGTGCAGCCGGGACTGATCGACGACAACTGCACGCCTTACGGACAAACCGGGGCTGCCATTACGCCGGTAGGCACGCTCACCGGCTTTCTTGCCCTCAAATCGAGTTCCACCAACGCCGACGCGGCCATTGCCGCCGTGGATCCGGGCGCGGTCAGCGCCGCGGGCAACATCCTGGAATTGGGTGCCCTGCAAGCCAACGGCACAGCCAACGGCACGCTGGCGGCCGCTCCTCCGGGAATCTCTTCGACGGGCGGAAAAGGCGAGAGCCCATCGCTCAATATGAGCGTGGCCAAGAGCGGGCGGACCACCGGGCTGACCTGCGCCGGCATCTCCGCGCTCAATCTTGACGTGAGCGTGGATTACTACACCGACTGCGCTGAAACCAAGCCCTACCTGACCAAGGTCTATACCAACCAGATTGCCATTGCCGGCAACCAGTTCAGCGATGCGGGCGACTCAGGCTCGCTGGTGGTAGACAGCGCTGACGCCGAGCCGGTGGGACTGTTCTTTGCGGGCGGCATCGACCAGTCGGGCGTGAGCGAGGGAGTGGCGAACCCGGTGGCGGACGTGCTGAACGAGCTGAGCGCGCAGGTGGGCGGCGGGACCTCGTACACCTTTGTGGGCGCTGCCGACCACGCCGTGAGTTGCCTCAACTACGGCAACAGCACCGCGACCCTGGCCCAGGCGCGCGCGCTCACTGACGCGGAGACGGCGCGGGCTCAGCAGGCGCTGGCAGAGGCCCGCATGCTGGTGAATCCGGCCACGGGAATTCTGGGTGCGGCAACCGGCAAGAGCAGCGACCACCCCGGCGAAGGCGCGGTCATTCTCTATGTAGACCAGAACATGAACGTAAGCGCGCCCGCCACGGTTGCCGGAGTGCGCACGATTGTGATTCCCACCACCGCGCACGCCGTGGCCTTCGGCTCGGCGCCGCAGACCGCCATTGAAGCCAATGCCGTTCCGGCGCTGGCGGGCACGGTCTTCAGCCAGGCTGTGGCCATCAAGCAGCAGACGGCGCAGAATCTCATGCAGCAGAATCCCGCGTTCTTCGGCGTCGGCGTGGGCCAGAGCCTGGACAATCCCAAAGAGGCGGCCCTGGTCATCTACGTTGACCGCAGAAAGGTTCCCGCGCAACTGCCCGCGACCGTAAGCGGCCTGCGCGCGCGCTACGTGGTCATGGACCGGCTGCATGTGACGCGGTCCTATGCTACGCCGCTACAGTCCAGAAGCCACTGCATGGCGCATCCGGCGGCGAACTTCGATCTGCTGGATGTTAGCCGCCCGCGGGGGCTCGAGCTTCACTGATCTTCGCCGCCGTTCTCCCCGCTCTCAAAATCAAAATTCTTCGACAGGTTCTGGGGCCCCCCCGCGCGCTTTCTTCGTGTACTTTCTAGGGTGATGTCTCTGATGTTCCTTCCATAACAGCTGTCATCCTGAGCGACCGCAGCGAACCGGGGTCCCCGCGGACAGGTCTTCGTCCGTGGGGTGGGGGAGCGCAGGGAGTCGAAGGATCTGCGTTTAGGGCGCTTCTGGCATGACACCAAGCCTCAAGAGAATGCAATGAGCCTCTGAGACACCAGACTAGCCGGCGACTCTCTCGTGGCCCAGCAGGCGGCGCAGATAGACGACCTGGCCTACATGGTAGGTTTCGTGCATGGCGAGGAAGCTGACCATGCCGCCGATGGTCCCATCGAAGCTGGGCGATGGCTGCGGGGCAGCCGCGGCCAGGGTTGCGGCCGGGGCTGCTTCCAGCGCGGGCGGCAGGCTGATGGAGAGTTCTTTCCAGGCAGCGAGCACATCCTCGGGTGAGGGATATTGCGAGGCGTCCACGGGCTTTGCGCCGCGCTCGAAGTGGTTGAGCCATGGTGCGGTCCACGAGACGCCAAGCAGTTGCAGGCCTCTGGAACGCGCCCAAACCATGTGCCCGACGATCCACAGGGCGGAGTTGGAAGATTCGCGCGGGCGGGCCGTCCATTGCTCGGCGGTGAGCCCCTCGATCGCCTTGGCGAGAAGCGCTTCGTTGCGCTTGTAGATCTGTGCGGCAGTGACTAGCTCGGTGGGGATGGGCATTCTTGTAACGCTCCTGTCTGCGGGGATCAAACGCGGGCCAACATCTCCAAGTTACACCTGTCCTTGTATGAATGCCCTAATCGACATGCGGGCTTTTCCGGCCCATGAGCAAAAAAATGAGCGAAGCGGGTTGCCCCGCCTCGCTCCAGGTTTCCGGACTGAGATTGCGGGTGCGATTCGCTGCTACTCGACGGGCCGCGCTTTGCCGTTGCTGAGCGAATCGGTGATGATGCTTTTGATCTTGCTGTTGTTTTCCCTGGCGATCTGGCCCATCTGGGCGCCGAGCCCGCCCATTTCGCCGCCCAGCTTGCCCTGCTCTCCGCCGAACTTGCCCATTTCGCCGCCAAGCGAGCCTTGTTGCGCGCCGATCTTGCCTTGCAACGCGCCCAACTCACCCTGGATTCTCCCAATTTCCCTTTGCAGATCGCCTATATCCTTCTGGCTGATGGCGGCTCCTTGTTTGGCCTGGAGGGTGGCCATGGCGGCGTTCAAATCGGCCATCACCTTGGAGAGGTCGGGAGTGGGGACGGTGATCTGGCGCATCTGCTTGCCCAGCTCTCTCTGCTGCTCGCCGAGGGCGCGCATCTGTTCGCCCAGGGCGCGCATCTTGGCGTCCAGGTCAATCATCGGTTTGTTCATGGCTTCGATCTGGGCAACGATGGCGGGATCGTCGACGACGTAGGACTTGCCTTCGTGCTGGAACAGAAGAAAGTGTCCATGGGCCATCTTGCGCGCCTTCTCGACATCGGCATCGCGGTCGCCGCTCCAGTCTCCGGAGAAGCGGACATGGGATCCCGGGTCGCCCACGATGGCGTAGGGATCGCCGTCAATGTAGGAGTGAGCATAGCCGCGATACATTTCCGCCTGTGCCCGCGCGGCGGCAATTTCCGCCTTGATCTCGGGGTCGATTTGGACGCGAATCGCATCTGGGGGTATCCGGATGTTGAGCGGGGGCATGGGGGGCATGGCTCCGATTGCGGGATTGGGCGGCATCGGGGCCATCGGAGTTGGACCTGAATCGACTGCATCCGCAGGCGGCATGGGCGGAGCCGGAAGCGCCTGTGGAGCGGGCGCGGCGGCCGGAGCGGGAGCCGGGGCTGGGGCGGGCGCGGCGGCGGGGGCTGGCGCCTGGTCAGTGACCTGTTCGGGTGTGGATTGGCCGGCAGCGGGGGCTTGCTGGGCCTGGGCTGATGGCGCGGGCGATGCGGCTGCTTCGACGCGAACCAGCGCGGTAGCCGCAAAAATCGCGGCCGGAACCAGCAGCACGCCGAGCAGCGCGCGGCGGCCGGCGGCGGCAAAGGCCTGGCGGAAGCTGGATTCATTCAGAAGGCGTTCAATGCGCTGAGAAAGATGACTGCTGCGGGCCATGGCAACTCCTGTAAGGGTTGGGCGCGGGAGAACTGCGAATTCCAGTAGGATCTGGGCATAGGAGGAGCGGCTGGCAGCTTCTTCAAGGCCGGCGCGGTCGCTGATGGCTTCGCCCAGTTCACAGAGTTTGCGTTTGAGCCACCATCCCAGGGGGCTGAACCAGAAGAGGGCGGCGTAGAGTCCGGCGAGCAGTTGCAGATAGAAGTCGCCCTGCCGGATGTGGGAGCGCTCGTGGGCCAGAACGATGCGCAGCTTCTCCTCATCCCACCGCTGCGTAGCCGGCGGGCAAAACGATGCCTGAGCCGATATTCACAGGGGAAGCAACGTGGGAGCTGAAGCGCAGGCTGAGGCCGGCCGCTGTGCCGGACGCGGGCGGCCCTGCGACCGGCTTGGCTGTCATCCATAACCTGAGCGCCGAGGCCAGGCCAAAGAGCAGGCGCAGGAGCAGGGCGGAAAAGACGCCGAGATACAGAAGCCAGGCAAGCGCCGCCAGGCGGATTGGGCTCGAATTCGATGCGCCGGGTTGCGGGACGGAGATCGGCCGGCTTGCATAGTGCGCCGGATCAGGTGCGGAGCGGGCAGGCGGCGCGGAGCTCACAGGCGGATTGAAGGGAGAGTGAGAGCTCGAGATCGCCGCAGCAGGAATACGGTCCAGTTCCGAAGGAATTGGCCGTGTTGTTGATTGCGGTGCCGTGGCAGCCTGGTTCATCGGCTCGGCTGGCTCTGCCGGAGCGGACGGCGAGGCAACCGCGGAGACCGGCATCTGGCCCCAGGGAAGCGCCGGCAGCCTGAGTTCTGCTGAGGCTGGAATGCCTTGCCAGCGCGGCAGCAGAGGCATGGCCAGCGCGGCGACCAGGACCAGGCCCCATGCGGCCTTCTGCACCAGCACATTGCCGACGCCTAAAAGGCGCAGCCCGGCCCATACCGCGACCGCTGCCAGCAGCGCCCGCAATGCGGCTTCAAGAATGAGAGGAACGAGGGCTGAAATCATGGCTTCTCCTTGATCCTGGGCCTTTTCGAGGCAGAGGGGATTTCCGGCGGCGCGTCGCCTTTCCGGGTCTGCGCAATGCGATCGGCCAGACGCTGCAACTCGGCGCGGTCGAGGACTTTCGAGTCCACCATGCCCACCAGCAAGGCTTCCACCGAGCCTTCGCAAAACCAGTCCACGATGCGTTTGACGGCGCGGCCGGCCACGCGCTGCCGCGACTCCGCGGGGCGGTAGAGAAAAGTGCGGTTTTCGACCGAGTGAGCCAGGTAGCCCTTCTCTTCCAGCCGCCGCAGCACGGTGCGGATGGTGGAGTCCTTGAGCGGGCGGCCGAGCTGCTCTCTAACCTGCTCGGCGGTCACGGCGCCGGTGCGCCAGACAATCAGCAGAATGCTCCGTTCCAGTTCGCCCAGTTCCGCGGGATCGTGACCGGCAGTAGTGTTACTCGCCATAATGTTACTGACTGTAGCACACAAAATAGGTGAGCCGTCAAGAGGTGTTGAAAATATTTTTTGTGGGCTCTCAGGCGGCGCTGTTGATGGCCGGTTCGGCGCCGGCCTGCAGATTGGGATCGTCGGGGATGAAGAACTGAAACACGGTTCCGGAGCTCTTGCCGGCAGATCCGGTGCGGCTGCGCAGGTGAATCAGCCCGTGGTGCTTGGTGATGATTTCCAGGCTGATCCAGAGTCCGAGGCCGGTTCCGGTCACTTCCTTGGTGGTAAAGAAGGCCTCGAAGGCGCGCTTGCCTATCTCCGGATCCATACCTGTCCCGGTGTCGGCCGTGGTAAAGCGGACGCCTGTCTGGCCGGGGTCTTTCCAGCTTCGCGAGCGCCGGGCGCGGACCAGCAGCCGGCCGCCGGCCGCGGAAGCGTCGATGGAGTTGCCGACCAGGTTGGCGAAGACCTGGCGGATTTCTCCGGCAAAGCAGAACAGGTCCAGCTCCGGGTCGTAATCGCGTTCCACCTGAATGTTGAGGGCATTGAAGCGGCCCTGGTAAAGGCTGAGGACGGAATCGAGCAGATCCGCCATTTTGGCCCGCGCGGGCAGCGTGGTTTGGCGGTAGAAGCGCAGCGTCTGCTGCGTGATTTCGGCAATGCGGCGGACCTCGTATTCGGCCATGGTCACGTAATTCATGGCCGGATCCTGCAGCTCGCAGTAGTTGCGCAGCAGGAAGAGGAGATTGGTAATGGCTTCCAGAGGATTGTTGATCTCGTGGGCGATGGAAGCGGCCAGGCGGCCGGTGACGGCGAGCTTTTCGGCCTTGCGCAGAGCCTCTTCGCTGCGCTTTCGGTCGCTGGCGTCGAGTACGATGATGCCGGCCCAGCGTATCTGTTGCGGGGTGGTCCGCACCGGGTAGGCGCTCACCAGCCAGGTCCATGGCCGTCCCAGCTTGCCGCCCTGGCCGCTGATTTCGAAGTTGCGCATCGGTTCCTGCTCCGCAAACACCCGCAGCACCGCGTTCTCAAGATGCTGGGCAGCCGGCTGGGGCAGCAGTTCCGGCAGGGTGCGGCCCAGGTGGCGGCTGAGCGATACCCCGGTCAGGTCGGCAAACACCTGGTTGACGCGGGTAAACCGGCAGCCGCGGTCAAAAAAGGCCAGGCCGATGGGAGCATTGGCGAGCATCGAGTCCAGCAGCGACAGCGTGTCGTTCAGGCCCGAGCGTTGCTCGGCAATCGAGGCGACCATGTTGTTGAAGGCCTCGATCAGGTCGCCGATCTCGTTTTGCACGTCGGTCGGCATGGGAAAGTTGCCGCTGCTCTCCGGCGAGTTCATCAGCGCGCGGGTTCCGCGTTGCAGAATGGCGAGCGGGCGGGAGATGGTGCGGGCCATCAACAGCACAAGCACGGCCGAGGCCAGAATCCAGATGATGGCGAAGATGGCGGTGTCGCGGAGAGTGGAATGGAGCTGCTCCCGGGCCCAGCTCTTGTCGTACTGGACCCAGGCAAAGCCGCGCAGGTCGTTATTGGTATAGATGGCCGCCACGCTCTCCCAGCGGTTGCCGTCGAGAATGAAGAATCTGGGATCCTGGTGAGCGACCAGCGGGATCTGCGCAAGTTCCTCGGGATCGAGCCTGACCTGGTCGGCCTCGCCTTTGCTGACGAACAGAACGTTGCCCGCCTGATCGGTGACCTTGGCGAGGGCCACGGTGGGCGCCTCGCCCATCATCTTCACCGACAGGCCAACCCAGCCGGGCCGGTTCTGGAGCAGAGCCTCGCTGGCCTGCAAGGCTACTGAGGACGCCTCGTATGAGAGCCGCGTCCGGGCCCGCAGGTAGACCTCGTTTGTCTGCTGGCGGACCAGCAGCAGGCCAAACAGGCTGATCGAAAGGGTCTCGAGCAGCAGCAGGCCCGCGAGCATCTGCCATCGAATCGTGCGCGGCCACCAGCGCATGGGGAATGCCTGCCTTTCAGGAAAAATGGCGAGCCTCAGTTTACCGGACCAGTGACCCGGCCGGCATCCGGGCTCTGGATCTTTAATTTAGATGCCAGAGCGGCGGCAATCTGGACGCCGTGGAAGCGGCCGTTTTCAATGAAAATCTCGTTGGTGCGCGAGCCGGCCACGATGACCCCGGCCAGGTAGATGCCGGGAACGTTGCTCTCCAGCGTCTCCGCATCGCAGACGGGCAGCCGGTCGGGGCCCTCGAAGCGGACGCCCAATCGCTCCAGGAAGCTGAAGTCGGGATGGTAGCCGGTCATGGCGAAGACGAAATCGTTGCGCAGGGTGACGAGCCCTTCGGGGGTCTGGACGATTACCGCGTCCGGCGTGATTTCCACCGGCTGGGATTGGAAATAGGCTGTAATCTCGCCGTCTTTAATGCGGTTTTCGATGTCCGGCTTGATCCAGTACTTCACGTGCGGGGGAATCCCCGGCCCGCGGTAGATCAGCGTGACCCGCGCGCCGCTGCGCCACAACTCCAGGGCCGCGATGGCGGCGGAGTTCTTGCCGCCGATCACCGCGACATCCATCTCGAAATAGGGGTGGGGATCGACGTAATAGTGGTGAACCTTGCTCAGGTTCTCGCCGGGAATGTTCATCAGGTTGGGCAGGTCGTAGTAGCCGGAGGAGATGACCAGCTTGCGGGCTTCGATCGCTCCGGGGCGGCCGAAGCGGTCTTCGGTATGCACCGTAAAGGCCCCGTCGGCGCCCGTCACCCGCTTGACGCGCTGGTACTGGCGCACCTCGAGTTTGTAGTAGGCGGCCACCAGCCGGTAGTACTGGAGCGCTTCGTTGCGAGAGGGCTTGGCATTGGGACTGGGAAACGGAATGCCGCCGATCTCAAGGCGCTCCGGGGTGGTGAAAAAAGTCATGTGGGCGGGATAGTGGAAGAGCGAATTGCACAGGCAGCCCTTGTCGACCAGGACGGCGCGGAATCCGGCCTTCTGCGCTTCGATGGCGCAGGCCAGGCCGGTGGGTCCGGCGCCCACGACCAGCAGGTCGAAGGGGTCTTGCGAGGTTGGCTGAGGTTGCGGAGTGGGGTCGTTCATGGTTCTAGATTAGGCTATCGGGAAGAGTTGCGGGGTCTGGAGGGGTTTTGAACGACGTGAGGAGCGGATCATGGTAGAATAGTAGACATAGAAGGTAGAAAGGTGGAAAGCGATGGCGCTGAGCATCAAGGATGAGGAGACGGACCGGCTGGCGCGAGAGGTAGCGCAACGGAACGGTGAGACTGTGACCATGGCCGTCAAGATTGCGCTCAAAGAACGGCTGGAGCGCCAAAAACCCAACCCAAAAGCCGGGCTTGCAGAGTGGCTGGATGAATTGACGAAGCGGACCGCTCCCCTGCTGAAGGATCTGCCGCCTTCCGACAAAATCGGCGATCTTCTCTTCGATAAAGAAACTGGATTGCCATTATGATCGTCGACTCTTCTGCATTGGTGGCAATTCTCAAGCGCGAGCCGGAGCATGCGGCCTTTTCTGTGCTCCTGGAAGCGACGCAGGATGTGAGGGTCTCGGCAGCTACGTATTTCGAGACTTCCATCGTAATCGACAGCCCACGGGAACCGATCATGAGCCGCCTGCTTGATGATCTCATTGAGAGATCGGGAATCGTCGTCGAACCGGTCACTGAGGCGCAGGCGAAGATTGCGCGCCAGGCTTATAGGGACTTCGGCAAGGGCAGCGGGCACCCGGCGGGGCTGAACTTCGGAGACTGCTTCAGCTACGCCCTTGCGCGCGATAAGCGGGAGCCGATGCTCTTCAAAGGTGACGACTTCGGGCATACGGATATTCGCAGCGCATAAGGCTGTGCTTTTCTAGCCTGGGACCTGTCCGGCTGCCGGCGCGCAAACTCTCCACGCATCCATTCACTTAGACTGTTTACAGGAGAGTTTTTCCGATGACGATCATCCGGCAGGAAGATTTTATTTCGAGCGTTGCAGGCGGCGTTGCAGTACATCAGCTACTACCACCCGGTGGATTACATTACGCAGCCTGGCCAAGGCGTATGAGAAGGAGGAGTCGCCGGCGGCGCGAGGATGCGATGGCGCAGATTCTGATCAACAGCCGGATGTGCGCCGAGGGACACAGGCCCATCTGCCAGGACACGGGGATTGTGAACGCGTTTCTGAAAGTGGGCATGGACGTGACGCTTCGAAGGCCCCGCGGGCGGCAGCCCTTTGGTCGATCTTCAGGAGATGGTTGACGAAGGCGTGCGGCGGGCGTATCTGGACCCGGACAACAAGCTGCGGGCTTCGATTCAGGCCGATCCGGCGGGCAAGCGGATCGAACACCAAAGACAATACGCCGGCCGTGGTGAATGTGGAGCTGGTGAAGGGCGCGACGGTTGAGATCACGGTGGCGGCCAAGGGCGGAGGCTCGGAGGCCAAGGCGAAGTTCGTCATGCTGAACCCCGTCGGATTCGGTTGTGGAGTGGGTGCTGAAGACGGTGCCGACGATGGGCGCGGGATGGTGTCCGCCGGGGATGCTGGGCATCGGCATCGGCGGCACGGCGGAGAAGGCGATGCTGCTGGCCAAGCAATCGCTGATGGACCCGATCGACATTCAGGACCTGATTGCGCGCGGGCACGGAACCACGCCGAGGAGCTGCGGCTGGAGCTTTACGACAAGGTGAACCGGCTGGGGATTGGCGCGCAGGGGCTGGGCGGGCTGACCACGGTGCTGGACGTGAAGGTGCTGGACTATCCGACGCCACGCGGCCAATCTGCCGGTGGCGATGATTCCCAACTGCGCGGCGACGCGGCACGCGCACTTTGTGCTGGACGGGAGCGGGCCGGTGTATCTGGACCCGCCGAGCCTGGAGAACTGGCCGAAGCTGACCTATGACGTGTCGGCAGCGCGGCGCGTGAACCTGGACACGGTGACGCGCGAGGAGGCGGCCGACGTGGAAGCCGGGCGAGGTGCTGCTGCTGACCGGCAAGCTGCTGACCGGCCGCGACGCCGCGCACAAGCGCATGACGCGAGATGCTGAACCGCGGCGAAAAGCTGCCGGTGGACTTCCGCGGGCGGTTTATCTACTACGTGGGGCCGGTGGACCCGGTGCGCGACGAGGTGGTGGGGCCGGCGGGGCCGACGACGGCGACGCGCATGGACAAGTTTACGCGGCAGATGCTGGCCGAGACGGGACTTGCTGGGCATGGTGGGCAAGGCCGAGCGCGGCCCGGCGGCGATTGAGGCGATCCGCGAATTCGGCGCGGTGTACCTGATGGCGGTGGGCGGCGCGGCCTACCTGGTGTCGAAGGCCATCCACGGCTCGCGGCTGCTGGCGTTTGCGGATCTGGGCATGGAAGCGATTTACGAGTTTGACGTGCGCGATATGCCGGTGACCGTGGCCGTGGATTCGAAAGGCACCAGCGTTCACCAGACCGGACCGGCGGAGTGGCAACGGCGGATTGCGGGGATTCCGATCCTGCAGTGAACAGCGAACAGTGGCCAGTTCGACGGATTCTTTCAGAGGCCGGGTTTGCGGCCTTTCAAAAACAACAGGGGTGAATGGCTTTGGAATCGCTGAAGACTCCATCGCCATTCACCCCTCGTTTTATTGCGTGAAAGCTGCACCCGCCTCAGGCGTGGGTCAAATAGCCCATGCCGGTGAGCACGCCGCGCATGTAGCCAAAGCTCTCGATGACGCCGGGCATGGGGTTATCGCCGTGGATTTCGTATTCGAGATCCACGAAGCCCTGGTACTTGATGGCGATCAGAGCCTGAAAGATTTCGCGGACCGGCATGATGCCCTCGCCCACGGCCACCTGGCTCTCCCTGCTCGTGAAGCTGGTCAGATCCTTGATGTGCATATCGTAGAGTCGCGAGCCGGTGGCGTGAATCGCATCCACCAGGTTGGCGTTGGCGCGGGTGGCGTGGCCCACGTCGATGCAGCATCCGATGCGCGGATCGAGACCCTTGATGGCCTTTAGCACGTCGAACGGAGAAGGGAAGAACTTGTCCTCGGGGCCATGATTGTGGATGGCGATCTTGATGTCGTATTCCTTGACAAACTTTTCAATCCACTTGAGCGATTCCGGCGTCGGATCGCCGGCCACGATCACATTGATGCCGGCGCGCTTGCAGTATTCGAACTTGCCCCGGATGTCTTTTTCATCGGCGGTGGGGAAGTAGATGGCTCCGGCGGCGTGGAGCTTGATGCCCGCGGCCGCATAGTCGGCCAGGGCCTGCGCTTCAAGCGCGGGATCCATGGGCAGGTGATCCTTGGTGTCCTTCACGTTGAGATCGGTGAGGTTGAGCTCTTTCAGGTAGCCGAGCATCTGGGCGCGGGTGAAGTTGCGGAAGGTGTAGCTGCAGATGCCCAGCTTGACGGGCGACGGCTTGCCGGTCTCCGGCAGCGCCTCGGCAAAAGACGGGCTTGTGCTGGTGGCAACACATGCGGCCGCCATAAGAGCCCCGGATTGAACGAAATTGCGGCGAGAAAAGGTGTTTTTCATGACTGGATGACTCCTCTGGTGCTTCTTGCTGCGGTTGCCGGTTTAACGGATTTTCGGATTGGACGGCGGAATCGATGGCCTCTGCCCTCGCCTATGGCGCGCAGGCAACCGAAGGCAGAAGAAAACTACGCGCGGCGAGACGGTCCGTACCCTGCACCGCGCGCGATTCCGGTTACTGCTTGCCGAAGCGGTACACGATGCCGCCCGTGAATCCAAGGCTGTTCTGGAAGCTCGAACCAAAGCCGGTGGCGAAATACTCCGGCGCCAGCCGGAAGCCGATGTTGGGGGTGAAGTTCAATTCGCCGATCACGGCGGCGCTGCCGGCATAGGTCCCGCTGTTCGGGTAGAGCAGGCAACTGCTGGCGCTGGTGCAGATGCTGCCAAAGCCGTTGGTGTCGCCGGTAAAGTTGCCCCTGGCGTAGCCGCCCATCACCCGGCCGGCAATCGAGTACCTGGGCTGAAGGTAGAAGCGGTAAGTGGGCCCGGCAAGCACGTCGTACTGGCTGATGGCCGGGCGGGTGATGTTGCTGAAGTTGAGGCCGACGTAGGCAGTGCCGTAATAGCCGCGGCCGTCGGCGGTAATGCCGAGGCGCTCGTTGAAGTAGCGGGTCGCGCCGGTGTCCCAGGCGTAGTAGGTCAGGCGTTGCAGGGTGGGTCCGGGCTTGAAGCGCAGATAGCCCATGTCGGCAAACGCCTCATAGCGGTGGGAGTAGGCGTCGTGGATGGCGGCGGCGCGGCGCTGTTCGCGGCGGGCGCGGATGCGCGCCTGGACGCTCAACTGCTGCGGGGTTTCGTTCTGGGGCTGTTGCGGCTGGGCCTGGTCCTGATCTGACGCCGGGGTTGGAGGAGTGCTGCTCGAGCTTTGGGCCAGAACGGCGTGCATGGCTGGGAATACCAGCGCCAGCAGAAGGGCAAGACGACGAAAAGAACGCATCGGTATCGGGTTTCCTCCACGGAACAACCGGTCACATCCTCAACCACAAAGCTTGTTTTTTCGGCTGTGAGACCCGCCAACAAAGCGGGGCTCCTGCCCCCTGCGAGCTGATCAGGCCCACGGATGAGACCGGTTCGAGTACGGAAGCACACCACCGCAGGATGCAGTGCTCCCCCCATTAGGTATTAAACCACCTTGGGGGGAGCCTTGTGGGATGACCGCTGCCGGATTGGACGCGCAGTGGAGCGAATGGTCGCCGGAAAGCGGTCAGACGATGGCCTTCAGGTCGGCCAGCAACTGGGCCTGATTGAAGCCGCTGGGCGCGCCCTTGGCGGAGATCCAGTCCTGTGCGAGCAGGGTGTGGGCCTCGTCGCAGTACTTCTTCCAGAAGGCCAGAGTCATGGTCTTCAGCTGGCCCCAGGTGATGCAGGTGAAGCCGTCCTCGTCGTACTTGGGCACGAAGACGCAGTGGCCGCCCCAACTGCCCTGCTTTGGCCCTGGCGCCGCCGTATGGCACCACGTCCCACACATCCTGGGTCTGGGCGGTGAGGGGCAGGGAAAGGCCGATATAGACGCCGCCGAACAGGGCGATCGACTGCCGCATCTCGACCAGGTTGGCGAGTCTGGGATCGGCGAAGGCCAGCAGCGTATTTCCGGCGAAGCCCTGCTTCTGCCAGTCGTTCAGCACGTCCAGCTCCACGCCGCCCTTGTCGGTGGAGGGGTTGCCGGGGACGTATCCGTCCCACTGCTCGTAGTAGCTCTCGATGGTGGAGTCGGGGACGGTGACCATGGTGCCGGTGTTGGCGGTCCACACCTGGACGGCGTGTCCGCACCCGGCGATCGTGCAGTCGCCCAACATATCGTTGAGCATCATGCCCCAGGAATCGATGCCTTTGGTCCAGTCGGCGGCCGCAGGAGGCGGTGGAACGGCGGGGGTGAGATAGCGGCCCAGCTCCAGCGTGCGGCTGTCGGTCTTGATGGCCTTGCGGCCCAGCTTCCGAGGTCCCCAAGGCGTGATTGCTGCGCCTTGGGGTGGTAGCTTCCGGGGTCCCCAAGGCGTGATTGCTGCGCCTTGGGGTGGTGGGTTCATCTTCGAGTGATCTGCCATGGGGGAGGCTCCTTGGTTGCCGTGCGGAATGGCCGGGGGATGCGGCCTGCTGAGAAGCATCGGTCAAACGGTTTCAAATTCGGACAGCATTGTCCGGTGATCTCTATGTTGACAGAAATCCCCGGAATCTTATGCACTCGGAGGATCGGCGCTTCGCATCGAGGACCCGCGATAACGTAGGATGAAGGGCAACGGAGGCAGGAAGAAGATGGGCCGGATTCTGTTGGGAATAGTTCTGGGCGTCGATGCTGGTTCCCATTGCGGTGCTGGCATGGTTCCAGTTTGGCCATCCGCCGGTGGCAGTGGCGGACCCGCCCTTGCCGCAGGAGCGGCGGATTACCAGCGTTCCGCTGCGCGCGCGAATTGACCGGGAGATGGTGAAGACTCCGCCCATCCAGGCCGATGAGAACAACTTCGTGGCCGGCGCGCAGATCTACCGCGACCAGTGCGCGGCCTGCCACGGCTTTCACGGCAAGCCATCTTCTTTTGGGGCGCACATGTTTCCCAGGGCGCCCCAGCTTTGGGAGAAGCACCGCAACAGCAGCGCGGTGGGCGTCAGCGACGATCCGCCGGGCGAGACCTATTGGCGGGTGGCGAACGGCATCCGGCTGACCGGAATGCCGTCCTATAAGGATGTGCTCACCGAGACCGGGATGTGGCAGGTGACCATGCTGCTGGCCAATGCGGACAAGCCGCTGCCTCCGGCCGCGCTGGATATTCTGCGCGGACAGGCGGCGGCTGCGGCGGTCCCGGCGCCAAGCTCCGCGCCGGCCGCAGTAGCGAAGAAACCGTAGAGGCGGATGGGGCCGGCTTCTGCTGCGAGACAGGCAAGTGGAAACCATGCGAATGGAAAAGGAAGTGCAATCGTGAGCGTTCTCGATCTGCTGCGCAAGGGATTCGGTTATGTGCTGATGAGCATGGGCGTTTCCAGTCCCGCGGGGAAGAAGCCGGCCCCGAAACCAACGGCAGGGCCGAAGTCCAACTCCTAGAGCGGAACCGGGGCAACCGTGTCCCGACGAGCTTTGTACAGGGTCGCCGCTCCCTGATGGTCGCGTCAACTTGAGTGCTGTGGCTTCGAAATACAGTATCCCCGGTTCCGCGTTAGAGCCCGGCAAGGCTGCCCCGTACAATGGGAAGGGAAGCATAACCACCCAACCGATGGCGGACGCAGAGCAAACCAAATCCAACCAACCCGGCTCCCAGCAGCCGGCCCGGAAGCACGACGAAGACCCGGTCGGCAAGGTCTACGACTCGCGGCTGATGCGGCGGCTCGCCCGTTACGTGCGGCCGTACTGGGTGCAGGCCACCGTCTCCTCTCTTGCCGTCTCGCTCAAATCGGTGTGCGATGTCACCGGACCCATCATGGTGATGATGGCCATCGACCGCTACCTCGCGCCCAACCTGAAGAGCCGGGACGCCAACAGCGCGCTGGCGCACTGGCTGGCTACCAACAGCCCGCTGGCGCGGGTGCTGCCCTCCGATCCCTACCGGGGCATTTCAGTGCTGGCGGCGTTGTATCTGGCGGCGCTCCTGGCCGCGTACATGTTCGCGTTCATTCAGACCTACCTGATGCAGTGGATGGGTCAGAAGGTCATGTTCGATCTGCGCCGCGACATCTTCCGCCACATGCAGCGCATGCACATCGGGTTCTTCGACGTAAACGCGGTGGGGCGGCTGGTCACCCGGCTGACCTCGGATGTGGACGCCGTCAACGACATGTTCACCGACGGCATTCTGGCCATCGTGAACGACTTTTTCATGCTCGTCATCATGGCCGCCGTGATGCTCACCATCAACTGGTGGCTGGCGCTGCTGGCCTTCGCGGTGCTGCCGCTGATTCTGATTGTCACGCGCATCTTCCGCGACCATGTGCGGGAGAGCTACCGCCGGGTGCGGGCCGCGATTGCGCGCATCAACAGCTTTACTCAGGAACATATCTCCGGGATGAGCGTGGTGCAACTGTTCAACCGCGAGCAGCGCGCGTATCAGGACTTTGAAGCGGTGAACCGGCAGCACATGATCGCGTTCAAAGACACCATCTTTGCCTACGCGCTCTACTATCCGGCGGTGGAACTGCTGTCATCGGTCGCGATCGCGCTGGTGGTGTGGTTCGGCGGGTTCAGCGTGCTCAGCCACGGGGTGGTCACCATCGGCGTGCTGGCCATGTTTATCCAGTACTCGCAGCGCTTCTGGCGGCCGATTCAGGATTTGAGCGACAAGTACAACATCCTGCAGGCGGCCATGGCGGCCTGCGAGCGCATCTTCAAACTGCTGGACACGCAGCCGGAGATCGTGAGCCCGGCGCATCCGGTCGAAGGCGACGGCAGCAACAGGATTGAATTCCGGCACGTGTGGTTCACCTATCAGAAGCTGACTGAGGAGCAGCAAGCGGTTGTGGCCGCGGTTGCGGCGTCGGACTCGCCCGCCGCGCGGCTGGCGGCGATCGACGGCATCGAGTGGATTCTGAAGGACGTGTGCTTCACCGTCGAGCCCGGACAGACGGTGGCGATTGTGGGCCACACCGGGCGCGGGCAAGACCACCCTGACCAGCCTGATGATGCGCTTCTACGACGTGACGGCCGGGCAGATTCTTCTCGACGGCGTGGACCTGCGCCAGCAGGATTTGAACGCGCTGCGCCAGCACTTCGCGGTGGTGCTGCAGGACCCGTTCCTGTTCACCGGCACCCTGGCCGACAACATCCGCTTCGGCAACGAGCGCCATCAGCGACGAGCGAGTTGCGCCAGGCGGCGCGCGACGTGAACGTGCTGGACTTTATCGAGAGCCTGCCGGGAGGATTCAACGAGCCGGTGCGGGAGCGGGGCAACTCGCTGTCAACGGGGCAGAAGCAGCTGATCAACTTTGCCCGCGCGCTGGCCTACAATCCGCGCATTCTGATTCTGGACGAGGCCACTTCGAGCGTGGACACCGATACCGAGCTGCGCATCCGCGGAGCGCTGGAGCGCATGGTCGAGGGGCGGACCGCTGTGCTGATCGCGCACCGGCTCTCCACCGTGCAGCGCGCGGAGACGATCCTGGTGATGCACAAGGGCCAGTTGCGCGAGATGGGCTCGCACCAGGAACTGCTGGCCCAGCGCGGACTCTACTGGAAGCTCTACCAGTTGCAGTACAAGGACCAGGAGCAGACGACAGAGATCAGAGCTCAGAGATCAGGGATCAGCCGTGAGCCGTCGGCGATCAGCGGCTAGCTCGCTTGGGGACCCGGGCCGTGGTCAGGGAATAGGGCACAGAGAATGTGAAAAAGGCCACTCCGTGAATACGGAGTGGCCCTTTGCCGGTGCGCTCTTGAATGCCGCGATTACTTGGCCGCGACCAGCGGGCGGGTCACAAGGCTGCCGTCCTTGTAGCCCTTGGCGATGGTCTCGATGGAGATAGGGCTGTAGTCGTGGGCGTGGCCGGCCTGGCCGAACTGGGTCATGCGCTGGGCCACAACCTTCTGCATGGCCTCGCGGGCGGGCTTCATGTAGTCGCGAGGGTCGAACTTCTCAGGCTGGGTCCACAAAACCTTCCGGATAGCCCCGGTGATGGCCAGGCGGTTGTCCGTGTCCACGTTGACCTTGCGCACGCCGTTGCGGATGCCGAGCTGAATCTCCTCCACCGGCACGCCCCAGGTCTCCTTCAGCTTGCCGCCGTACTCGTTGATGATGTCCTGCAGGTCCTTGGGCACCGACGAGCTGCCGTGCATCACCAGGTGGGTATTGGGCAGGCGCTTGTGGATGGCGATCAGCACGTCCATCTTGAGCACCGAGCCGTCGGGCTTCTTGGTGAACTTGTAAGCGCCGTGGCTGGTTCCAATTGCAATCGCCAGGGCGTCCACGCTGGTGCGCTCGGCGAACTCGACCGCCTGGTCGGGGTCGGTGATGTGCTCCAGACCGCTGCCGCCCGCCCCGTGGCCGTCTTCAACGCCGCCCAGCACGCCGATTTCGCCTTCCACGGTGACCCCGCGTTCATGAGCGTAGTCCACCACCTGCTTGGTTACGGCCACGTTCTCTTCAAACGAGGACGGCGTCTTGCCGTCTTCCTTGAGCGAGCCGTCCATCATCACCGAGGTGTAGCCCAGCTCGATGGCGCTCTTGCAGGTCTCAAAGCTGTTGCCGTGGTCTTGGTGCATGGCGATGGGGATGTCGGGATAGAGCTCGCTGGCCGCCAGGATGAGGTGAAAAAGGTAGCGATCCTGGGCAAAGGCGCGAGCGCCGCGGCTGGCCTGGATGATGACCGGCGAGTTGGTTTCCTTGGCCGCGCCCATGATGGCCTGGATCTGTTCCATATCGTTGACGTTGAATGCGCCGACGCCGTAACCGCCCTTGGCGGCCTCGTCGAGGAGCTGCCGCATGGAGACTAGAGGCATAATTGTTCTCCTTCCTGGGTTAGCTCCGGTGGCCTGTGCGCTTGCGCTCCGAAAGAACAGGAGAACGGACTGCCGGGCTGCGGGAGCTGCAATCATCCCTATGGTAGCAGAGGGGCGCAAGGAAAAAGCGTGCCGGCGAACACGGCAAGGGAATGGGGTCCGGGGATGGGGCTATCCCGTTGCGGGACAGGCAACACAGCCGCGCTCACTTTGACGTATTTGTTGGCGAATTCGCGGTTGCCGGGGTTGCAGCCGCGGGCTTCTTAGCCGGAGTGCCTGCCGCAGGCTTGCGCGTCTTGGTTGTCGTCCGATGCGTAGTTGCCGGCACGCAGGGAAGCGCCGCGGGAACCGGCGCGGAGTTTCTGGCGGCTTGCGTTCGCAAGGCGTTGTGCAGGTCCGTGACCTGCTTCTCCAGCGCATCGGCCGACCCCTGCATGCGGTCCTCGAGTGCCAGACGCGCGTTCCCCAGGCCGATGAGCGCCTGCTGGAGCTGAGCGGCCTGGTCGTCGGGCGCTGCAACCCGCGCCGCTTCCGCGACGCGCAGCAGCACATCGTACAGTGCGTTCACATGACGGGAAAGAGGCAGCACCTTGCTGAGGCTTCCCGGAGCGGCATCGGCCTCTTGAAGCAGCCCCGGCAGGTTGGTCGCGAGATCCCTGACGATTTCGCCGATGTTGTTGTTTGCCTCCTCGCGAACCGAGCCCCTCTTCCACTTCTCCAGCCGCAGCCCATCGAGGGTTCGTTGCACGTTATCGAGCGAGGGCTTCAGCGATCCCGACACCGGCAGCGGCGCCGGGGCTGCGTCGAGCGCCGGCGCTCCATTGGCCGGCGGCTGTGCCCCGCAAACGGGTGAAATCAATGGCCAGACCGCCACCATGAAAACTGCAAGCGCAATGCGCATGGGTGGTGCGTTTCTGCCCATCCGGGGCGGAGCGATCGAAGACCTGCGCTGAGAAAATCTGCTGGGGGAAAACATCTGGGGGAGCCTCCTGAGCTGTCGCTTTTGTCTGCCTGGATTCCTTCGGACAACAAATGGATGGGTTCAGGCGCAACCTATCCGGTTCAGATTGATTCTTCTCGGTTGTCTCGGACCTGAAGCTCTGATTTCCGGGCGCGGCCCGTTACCAAGGCAAAAGCGAAGCACGAACAAGGCGCAAACTCAATCGCGGAGTTCTTTTGAAGATCAGATTCCGCTCGCGGAAACTAGCCTGGATAGGCTCCCGTAATGTAGCCCTGCAACTCCTCAATGATCTGCGCCTGGCCGGAGATGACCCACTTCACCAGGTCGCCGATCGAGACCAGTCCCACCACGGTTTCGCCCTCGAGCACCGGGAGATGGCGGATATGCTGCTGGGTCATCAAGGTCATGCACTCATCCACGGTGTGCCGCGGGCTTACGGAGACCACCGGGCTGGTCATGATCTCACTGACCTTGGTCTCCCTGGAATGGTGGCCCTTGATGACTCCCCTGCGGGCAAAATCGCGCTCCGAGAAGATGCCGACCACCTTGTCGTTGGAGAGGACCAGCAGGGCGCCGATGTCGTACTCGGCCATCTTCTCGATGGCTTCGTAGACCCACTGCTCGGGCGCAATCGACAGGATCTTCGATTCGCCCTTGCTCTTCAGCACCGTTCCGATGGTGTCTGTGATCTTCATCAGGTCCTCCTCAAAAAGTCTTTCCATTCGTCCCCGGCGCCTGGCGCCGCCGTGGCGAAACTTTATAACCCGATTCCGCAATGAGTCAATATAGCCTATCCCGATTGCGCCGGAACAGTCCAGATGCACAGTCCGGATGGGGGCCCGGCTTTGTCGACCCCGGCCCTCGCGGCCGGGCGGCTCTAGCGCTTTCAAGACGGCGTGGTGCGCCACTTCTTCACCTGGATGGGCTTCCGGCCGTCCGCTTTGGGTACGAAGATGTCCGGCCACTTGAGGCCGCATTCCCTCACCATCCGGATCGGGTATTCCAGCCGCCCCAGCTCCGCCTCGGCGTTGTTGGTGCCGAAGGAGAACCTTGCCCCGGCGGCCTTGGCCGCCTTGATGAACCGGGGGCTGGGAATGTTGCGGCGGGCGTTGATCTCGATGGCCACGTCATTCTCGATGGCGGCGTCGATCACCCGCTTCATCCGCTCCGGGGTCCACAGGGCGTCGTAGTCGGCCGCGATCCGGTCGGGCAGGAAGGTCGGATTGGCATAGATGTCGATGGGCTCCTGCATCACCCCCTCGATGCGCCTGACGTACATCTCCATGAAAGCCTGGGGATCGGGAATGTCGGGCGTCTCCTCGGGCAGCCAGATGCGCACCCGCCGCCCGGTGTCGTCGCGGAAGGTCATGGCGTCGGTGAAGCAGTAGTCGAAGCGGGCCACCGAGTCGGGCGAGGTGAGGGTCATCCATTCGCGGCCCTCGCCCTGCAGGGCCACGTAGCAGGGCTGGCCCTGCATGGTCTTCAGGTACTCGTGAACGCTGTCGTCGTTGTGTACCGGAAAGCCGAGGCCGCAGTTGATGGCGACGCCGTAGAAGATTCCCAGGCGGCGGGAGTTGGCAAGCGCCTGGTCGATGGTGAGCCCGCCCTTGAGGTGGACGTGATAGTCGACCACCGGGTAGTTCTCCGTGCCCAGTCGAATGACCTCGCGGTAGAGTTCGTCCACCGCGGGCTGTTCGGCGGAGGGGGTCGCAAGGCTGTCGGGGAGCGGGCGGACGCGGATGTTTTTGAAGTAAGTCGTGCTCGAGGGGTCGTGGCCCTGCAGGGCGAAGGTGCCGTGGTTGAGGACGCGCTCGAAGTTCAGGTCGGCGCGGAAGGGCTCGCCGGGCTCGACGTAGTCCACCACCAGCATCTCGTTGAGGCGGATCTGGACCTGCTTGCCGCGCACCAGGATGTTCAGGTTGAACCACTGGTTGTCGTTGACCAGTTGCTTGTAAACGTTGCGGACGCCGTAGAGGGAGCCGGTCTTCCTGTTGTCGCCCGGGTAGCTGTTGGCCACCTGCACTTCGAATCCCGCGGCGGGCCAGCCGCTGGGCTGAAACGCGGTGTGGAAGTATACGCCGGAGTTCGCGCCGGGGCGGGTGAGGAGATCGGCCGAGAACTCGAAGTTCCTGAAGTCGGCGCTGTGGACCGGGCCCGCGTAGAAGAGGTGCGAGCGGTTGCCGTGGACCACAATCTGGCCGTCGGCCACGCTGAACGTGCCTTCATGCTCGCCGGCCTTCCATCCCTGCAGCGATTTGCCGTCGAAGAGGGAGATCCAGCCGCCCGGGCTGTCTTGTGCGAATGCGTGAGCGGCGGCCGGTGCGGCCAGCAGCAGGGCAAGCAGGTCGCGGCGCGTGAGTGCAGGCATGAAGCCTCCCGGGGTTGGATTGGGACTGAAGCAGCGAGTATACGCCGGGCAGGGAACAGTGGACAGTGAACAGTGGACAGCCGCCCCAGCCGACCTCTAGTCCCTCAGTCCCTAGTCCCTCAGTCCCTAGTCCCTAGTCCCTCAGTCCCTAGTCCCTTAGTCCCTGTCTTTATTCATCACCGCCCGCTGCGCCGTGAAGACCTCCTTGAGCCCGGCCGCGGCCATATCGATCAATTCATTCAACTGGCTGCGGGAAAAGCTGCCCTTTTCGGCCGTCGCCTGGGTCTCGATCAGGCCGCCGTCCTCGGTCATCACCACGTTCATGTCCACCTCGGCCGCCGAATCCTCCTCGTAGCAGAGGTCGAGCAGCGGGGTGCCGTCCACCATGCCCACCGAGATGGCGGCCACCAGTTGTTTGAGCGGGGAGTGCTTCAGAGTTCCGGCTTCGACCAGGGCGTTGAGGGCCAGGGCCAGGGCCACGGCGGCGCCGGTGATGGCGGCGGTGCGCGTGCCGCCGTCGGCCTGGATCACGTCGCAGTCGAGGATCACGGTGCGCTCGCCCAGGGCCTGCATGTCGACCACCGAGCGCAGGCTCCGGCCGATCAGGCGCTGGATCTCGTGCGTCCGTCCGCTGATCTTGCCGCGTTCGCTCTCCCGCGGAGTCCGGGTCACCGTCGATCGGGGCAACATGGCGTACTCCGCCGTGACCCAGCCGCGGCCGGCGTTGCGCAGCCAGCCGGGGACGCCCGGCTCGATGGTCGCGTTGGTCAGCACGCGGGTGTTGCCGAGCGAGACCAGGACCGAGCCTTCGGCGGTCTGAACGAAGCCGGGAATGAGGGTGAGGGGGCGAAGCTGGACCGGGGTCCGGCCTCCGGGACGGAAAAAGCTGTTGGCAGCGTGCATAGGGGGATTGTACGGGAGCGGGAGCGGGGATGGGGGAGGCGAGGGACGAGGGAGCGGGGACCGGGGGGCCAGGCCTTGAGAAGAGGAAATCGGGAATCGGAGACCGGGAACAGAACGGACGGTTCCAGGACGGGAATACCGGTTTTTGGGGAGCCAGAACGGGAAAGGCAACGCAACCCATAGACAGGCAGGAGATTAGCGCTATTTGGCGAGGCCGGTCTGTTCCATTTAGGGACAGACGGCAGGGACCGGGAACAGCGCTCCACGCGGGAATCGAACACCAACGCATTCCCTTATCAGGAACTTAGAGGAAGCGTTCTGGTTTGGCACGCAACGTGTACTAGAGGAAGACAGAAAGACCGGGAAAAGGGAACTGGGAACTGGGACTAGGAACAAGGAACAAGGGACAAGGGACTAAGGGACTAGGGACTAGGGACTAGAGACCGAGGACAGGCATCGCGGCGAGGCCGCAAGTCACTGTCCACTGTCCCCTGTCCGAGGAGCAATCATGCAGCAGACAAATGTGACGGCGGGAATGGATGGAGCAGGGCGGAAGCGGGTGGAAGCGGTAGTGGAAACGCTGGCCACTCTGGGCTGCCGGGGCGAAAGCGTGGCCGAGGTGGCGCATGACGCCAGAAACATGGTCACTGCGCTGGGGCTCTACTGCGACCTTCTCGAAGAGCCGGGGGTGCTGACGGCCCCGTTCACGCACTACGGAAACGAACTGCGGCTGGTGGCGGCGGCCAGCCGGCGGCTGGTGGAAAAGCTGGTGGCGCTGGACACGAAAGTCGACACGAGAGTCGACACGAGAGTTGGCGCCAGGGCCGACGCCAGCCTGGACCGGAGCCTCCGCGCCGGTCCTGGCGCGAGTCTTGGCGCGAGTCTTGACGCGAGTCCTGACACGAGTCTTGGTGCGAGTCTTGGCGCGAGTCTTGACGCGAGTCCTGACACGAGTCTTGGTGCGAGTGTTGACGCGAGTCTCGACGCTTCGCGTTCCGTCGGCTCCCCCACGGGGAGATCTCCCGTAACGGCCGCGCCCGCCAACCTGCTGGAGCGCGGCCTGCCGCAGAGCAGACCTCACCAGGCGCCCGGACGCTGGGACCTGATTCCCGCCGCGCCCATTTCGAACCTGGCCGCGGAGCTCGTTGCCAACCGCAATCTGCTGGCCGCGCTGGCCGGGCCGTCGATTGCGCTGACCGTCGACGCCGAAGGAGGCGCGCGCGGGGTGCGGCTGACGGGCGAGGACCTCACCAGGGTGCTGGTCAACCTGGTGAAGAATGCAGCCGAGGCCATGCCGGCGGGCGGCCACATCCAGATCGGACTGCGGGAGCGTCCCGCCGCGGCGGGCGCCGGCGAAACTCTGGCGCTGACCATCGAAGACAGCGGGCCGGGCGTGCCCGGAGAGGTTTTGGAAGAGATCTTTGCGTCCGGCTATACCACCCGGACGAAGGATGCCCAGGCCAGGGAAAGTTGGCCGGCTACCCATCGCGGGCTGGGCCTGTCGATCACCCGTTCCATCGTGGAAGCGGCCGGCGGACGAATCCTGGCCGCCAACCGCGTCCTCCGGGGAGCACGCTTCGAGATCGATCTGCCGGTGCGAAAGACCAGCTGACGGCTTTCAGCATCTTGGCGCGGCGACACAGGATGAGCGGAGCGTGAAAGAGATTTGAAGAATCAACCGAGATTGGACCCCGGCCCCTTGGCGAATCGCTGTCCGGCATTTTGAAAAAAGGCGGCAAGCTGCAAGCCTGGAGACCAAGGGCCCAATCTGAAAACGGGAAGCCTGAAGCTGAGAGCTGAGAGCTAAAAGCTAAGAGCTAAAAGCTAAGAGCTAAAAGCTAAGAGCTGACGGCCGGTCTCATCGAACCCACAAACGATCGGATGAGCTTTTTGAATCCGCGCGAGGCGAATACAATGCTGGAAACAGTCTTCAACACCCGGGCCATGGAGTTTGTCCCTCAACTTGCGGAACCGGCGGTGCGGCTGCACCTGCTGGTGGTGGACGCGGACGCGGCGGTGCGCTCGGCCTGCGCCGAGATCGCCACCAGCCTCGGCTATGCGGTCGAAAGCACCGGGGACCTGGGCCAGGCGCGAAGCCAGATGCGGGGCCGCGCCGCCGACATCCTGCTGGTGAACCTGCCCGCCGGATCCAATCAGGGCCTTGAACTGGTCTCCGAGGTGAAGCTGCTCTATCCCGACACCTCGGTGATCGCCATGACCGCCTCGGGTTCGGTGAACGCGGCGGTGGAGGCCATGCGCTGCGGCGCCTCCGACTACCTGACCAAGCCTTTTGCGATGGATGAGCTCTCGACGGTGCTCGACCGCGCCTCGGCCAGCCACCTGACCGACACCGCGACCCGCCAGTTGCGGGAGCGGCTCAGGCTCTCGCAGGGTCTGGGCGCCGATGATCGGCCGCTCCGGGGAGATGGAGAAGCTCTACCGCATCCTCTCCAAGGTCGCCCAGAGCTCGCACCCGGTCCTGGTGCTGGGCGAGAGCGGCACCGGCAAGGAGCTGGTGGCGCAGGACCATCCACGCTTACGGACCCAATTCGCAAAAGCCGTTTCTGCCCGTGGACTGCGGTTCGCTGGTGCCCACGCTCATCGAGAGCGAACTGTTCGGCTACGTGAAGGGCGCCTTTACCGGGGCCAACCGCTCCAAGGACGGGCTCCTGGTCTCGGCCGAGGGCGGGACGGTGTTCCTGGACGAGATCGGCGAGCTTTCGCTCGACCTGCAGGCCAAGCTGCTCAGGGCTCTTGCAGGAAAAAGAGGTGCGGCCGGTGGGGGCCACGCACCGCGTTCCCATCAAGGCCAGGATCGTGGCCGCCACCAATCGCGACCTGGCGGCGATGGTGGAGAAGGGCACCTTCAGAAAGGACCTGTTCTACCGGCTGAATGTCGTGAACCTGCGGCTGCCTTCGCTGCGCGACCGGCGCGAGGACATACCGCTGCTGGCGGCGCACTTTCTGGACCGCATCAGCCGCGAGCACGGGAAAAAGTTCACGCTCAGCGACGAGGCCCTGCGCACCATGATGCGCCACGACTGGCCGGGCAACGTGAGGGAGCTCGAAAACTCAGTGGAGCGGGCCTGCGCGCTCTCTTCCGGACCGGTGCTGCACCTGGGCGACCTGCCCACGCAGCTTCAGCAGCAGGGGCTTGAGGCCCGGCGCACCGCCGCGGCCGCCGGCGAGCCGGGCAACGAAAGAGAGGGCGGCGGCGCACCCGCGCTCAAGACGCTGGCCGATCTGGAGCGCGAGGCCATTCTGGGCGCGATCCGGACCCTCAACGGCGACAAGCTGCAGGCCGCGAAATTGCTGGGCATCGGCAAGACCACCCTCTACCGCAAGCTGAAGGAGTACGGCATCGCCGACCCGCTTCGAAAAGAGTAACCAAAGACAGCTTCTAGCTTCTAGCCGCTAGCTCCTAGCTTCAACTTGCTGGTGCAAGCTGCAACGCTCTCGATTTAACTGCGGATGAGACAGGGACTAGGGACTAGGGACTAAGGGACTGAGGGACTAAGGGACTAAGAGCTAAGAGCTAAAAGCTAGAAGCTAGAAGCTAGAAGCTAAAAGCTAAAAGCTTTTGAACGAGGAGTTCGCGATGAGCATTCTGATGGTGACCGGAGTCGAAGGAGCCCGCAACTGCGCTGCCGTAGTGGGCGCGCAACTGGGCATGGAAGTGGAAGTGGCGGAGGGACGCAAGGCCGCGTTGACGGCGCTGCGGCGGCAGGAGTTTTCCGCGGTAGTCGTGGACGAGACCATCGCGGAGTGCGATCCGGCCGCGGCCGAAACCATCTGGGCGCACTCCGGCCTCGCGATTCCGCTGCAGATCAACTTCGCGCTCTCCGGGGCGGCGCGGTTGATCCGCGAGATTCGCGCCGCGCTGCACCGCCGGGAGCGGGAACAGGCGCTGGCCCGCCGGGCGGCGGCGGCGGCCATCGAGACGGAGCTGAAATCCACCGTAGCCGGGCTGCTGCTGCACTCCCAACTGGCTCTCAATGGCAGCGAGGTGTCTTCGCCCATCGCCGACCGGTTGCGCATCGTGGCCGACCTGGCCGGCAGTCTCCGCCAGCAGTTGAGCGCGCCGCCCGAAGTTCGGGGCAATACGGCCCCCTGAAAGCGGCGGCCGAGGGAGAGCATTCATTGCATTGCACGCGCATCGCCGGGGCGTGAGCGGTTCTCCAAGGGATATAGTCCGAAACCACGACCGCCGGGTGGCTTTTTCCTTAAGGAAAAGCCACCCGGCACAGATTTGGCGAGGGCACGTGAATTGGAGAGCCGCTCTGAAATTGCCCCGGCGTTTTTTTGTTTCTGTGTGAGCGGAGCAGTCAGGCAGGCTCCGGGGTGCCTATTCTCGCGATGGAAAATTGGGATGTGGGCCAGCAGTTACGGGTGCGGGCGCCCCATCCTTCGCCTGTTTTCTGGCCAAGGGTGGGATCGCACAGCTCATAATCTCCCTCTCAACATCCAAGCTCGTTCCACCCGCCATCCTCATGCCATATGCAGTTTCTTTAACAGTATTTCCATGGCCGTTTCGCGCCAGGAATTGAAGTATTGAGCCAGGGCCGCCAGGTTCCACCCGCCCATAGGCAGTGTCCTGGTTCCGTGCGTTCCTATCTTGACGATCACCACCAGATCAGCGCCATTCTGCAGCGACGGATTGGCAACCTTCAACTCCAGGCTGAAAGTTGAGCTTGGCAGTTGAGCCATGGCATGGTGATTTGCCGATAAAAAGCACCACGCCAGAGCAATGAAGATGATTGCCTTTATCCGCCGCATCGCTTTCCTCCCAGCTGAGATCACCATGGAATCTCCGATTGAAATTCAACGCCACGCTCAAATTCCATCACCGGAGTGCTTCAGTAACGGAGGCCGAGCTTCATCGGGAAATCTTCTTCGTCATCCTCCAGGCCGGGCATGTTGCAGTGTTGTCTCACCATGGCGCGATGCTGGAATGCGAGCGCCAGGTGCGCGGCGGCAATCACCGCCGCGGCTATAACCATGTGCTCGACGCTCTTCTCAACCCATGGTTCAGTCCCCAGCGGGAGCGCCGCCACCAGCGGGAAGAACGTGAAGTATTTGAGCAGCGTAAATGCCAGGTTCGACTGCCCTCGCGGCGGCTCGCCGGTGAAAGCCACGATGGTGACGTTGAGGAACAGGACGTCGGTGAGCAGCAGGCACATGCCGCCGGTAACCAGTATCTGAGCTGTCGTGGACTGCCAGGTAAGCAGTTGCGGCGGGGCAATGGTTCGAAGCGCCATGCCGGCCATCAGGGTCACAGCGCAGGCCCACAGCAGAACCCAGACTTTGGCGGCCAGCAACTGCTGCATGGCGGGAATGAAATCCGGCGGCCTGCCGTGCACGATGCGAAAAGCCCAGTTTCCCTGCTGATTGCCTGAAGAAACAAAGGCCATGCGCATGCCGGCGATCGCCCAGAATGCAACAATGCCGAGGGCGGCCCGTATTCCATCGGCCGAGATCTGCATGCGGACGCTTTGCTGCACAACCGCGAAGCGCACAATGCTGGCGGCAACCACCGACAGCCCCACGCCGCCGTAGAGGGCGAGGTAGATGCGGTAACGCGGGACGCGCAGCACCGTTTGACTGATGAAGTGGAAGACGGCGCGGCGCACCGGCGGCCGCACCACTGTCGAATGGAAAAACCTGTCGAGCGGGCGGCCAAGCCAGTTGCGCGTGGTGCGCGTGCCTGGGCCTTCCACCAGTTGGCGCACACGGCGCAGATAGGCAATCGGATAGGCGAAGACACCCACCGCGGTGACCAGAAGCAGCGCCATGCCTGCGATCTTTGCCAGCGTGGTGAAAATCGGCAAAGCTGCCGAGCCTTCCATGATGAATTGATAGACGCCCAGAAACCAGAACGGAGGACAGAAGAGCGCATAGCCGCTGCCGGATTTAAGCAGCGCCGGGACCACGCCGGAGAATACCGGAAACAGGAACATGAGCAGCAGCAGAAAAGTGATGGTTAGGCTCTGCATGAGCAGGGAGATCTTGCGAAACAAGCGCTCGCCGAGAACGGAAAGCAGCACCCCCTGCAAAGCCAGAACGAAGGCCGCGGCGAACAGGCCGCCTCCGAGCACGGCGAGAAGATGTCCGGCCAGAAAGCGGGGAAGATTGGGCGGATCGATTGCCGAGGGAAGAACCAGGGTGGCGAGGATGTTGGCGTCGAAGAGAAAGCCGGCGACGAAGATGGCAATGGCCGCCACGCGGGCAAGAAACACGCGGCCTTCCGAAATCGGCAGCGTTCTTAGAACCCAAACATCGAGCAGGTCGGGAAAGAACATGTCCCATTCGAAGACCGTGATGATCCCCATGGCGACGAAGGAGTAGAGGACATAGAAGAAGTGATGATTGACCTGCAGCCAATAGGTTGGCGCGCCGCCCTGCGAGGGTTGACCTGGAGGCCATCCGGCAATGGGGTGATACACCGGCCAGAGATACAACGCAACCATGAAGCCGGGAACGCCGGTGGCAAAGGCGATCTGTACCAGGCGCGTTTTGGCGTCGCCGTCCGGCGAAGCCGTTTCGTGGTTGAAGAAGCGCTCCAGAAAATGACGGACCAGCAGCGAGAACTGGCTGCGCCGGGGCTCGCGCACCGCCCCCAGCGCCGCCTGCGCGTTCAAAGCCAGCGGCTGAGGGTCCGACATCGTCATGAGACGCTGGAAGGTGTCAGACATGGGAGAGCTGCATCACCCCAACCATTTCCTCGGCAACAGTTCTGGTTTCCTGCTGCTCGACCAGTTGCGCAAAGACACTTTCTAAATTGGGCAGGCTCATCAGCTTTTTGAGCTCCGAGGGCGGCGCGTCGGCCAGAATCCTGCCCTTGGCGATGACAATCACTCGGTTGCAGATCTGCTCCACCACCTCCAGCACATGCGAAATGTAAAGAATCGCCTTGCCCTGCGCGGCCAGCAGTTCGAGCAGGTCCTTGAACAACCGCGAGGAGACCACGTCCAGGCCGGAGAGCGGCTCATCGAAGATCAGCAGTTTGGGATCGTGGAGCAGGGACGCCGCAATCAGTACCCGCTGGCGCATTCCCTTGGAATAGGAAGAGATGGGCGAGTATTGCCAGGACTCAAGATGCAGCAGCTTGAGCAGCCGCGTCGCTTTCTCTTCCAGCAGGGCCTCGTCAATTCCGCGCAAACGGCCCACCAGTTGCAAATATTCCAGGCCCGACAGGTAGCTGTAGAGATGCGCTTCCTCCGGGACGTAACCGAGCACGGAGCGGAAGGCAACCATGTCCTTGCGGATATCCTTGCCTTCAAAGAGCACCCGCCCGTCGTTGGGCCGCAACATGCCGGCGATGATCTTTACCGTGGTCGATTTGCCGGCGCCGTTGGGGCCGAGAAAGCCCACAATCTCGCCAGGCGCCACCTTGAAGCTGATGTCCTCAATGGCGGGAATGGTGCGGAAGCTTCGGTAGAGGTTTTGGAGTTCAAGCATGAAACACCTGCTTACCCTATGTAGCATTCGTCATAAGGGCTTGTCAAGTAGATTGCTACATAGCTAAAATGCCCGCATGGCCCCAGATCGGAATTCGGAAGCGAAACTTTCCCATACCGCCGCGATGATCCTGCAGGCGATAGACGCCGGGTTCGTTTACGGCTTCAGCATCATGGAGATGACCGGTCTTCCCAGCGGAACAGTCTACCCGGCGATGCGCCGGCTGGAGCGCGACGATCTGATCCGCTCGCAATGGGAGCGGCAATCGATCGCTGACGACGAGCAACGCCCGCCCAGAAAGTACTACAAGCTCACAGCGGCCGGAAGGGCCACGCTGCAATCGTCCCGCAAGCGCTATCCGCTGCTCGAGCGGCTGATCCCGATCGAGGAGGCCAGATCCCTATGAAGCCTCCGCTCCATATTGCGGCTGGCGCCATGGGCCTTGCCGTCCGCCTTGCGCGCCTTTCTCTTCGCGCTCTTCACCTGGGCCTGCTGCGCGTCGCGTCGCTGCTGGTGCCGGGCAGCCGGCGCGCGGAGTGGTGGCGCGAGTGGCATGCGGAGCTATGGCAGGTGCGCCGCGCCTGCGCGTACACCGGCGAGTTCTGCTGGGCATCGGAAGGAGAGATCGCCGGCTTCTGCATGGGTGCATTTCAGGATGCGTTTTGCCTGTGGCGGCTCGGCCGGCAAAGCAGGGAGCCTCAGGCCATGCCCTCCCGGTCAATGTTCATGGGATCGGCCTGGCAATGCCTTCTCTTCCTTGGCGTACTTTTGGGCGCGAGTTACGCGATTGCGCTGCTGTTGCCGGGGGTGCGTGCCGAGCGCAGCCTCTCGCAGTGCCTGGTCCGTCCCGGCCTGGTGCTGATTGAGGATGCTGACAATGAGGATTCCCCGCGCACCATCTCCTCGGGCCAATACCGGGCCTGGAAAGATCGCAAACAGGAGTTCTTTGACGGCTTCGCGTTCTACCGCGTGACCCAGGAATCGGTCGATCGGGAAACCGCGCAGGAGGGCTCGCACGGAAGCGCGGGTTGGGGAGTGGCGAGGGCCAGCTCGAACTTCTTTTCGCTGCTCGGGCTGCCGGTCCGGTTCCGGGAGACGGATGCAAGCGTAGACGCCGATATGCCCAGCGTGATTCTGAGCGAGAGTCTGTGGAAGAGGGAATTCGGCGCCAATCCGCACGTTGCCGGCAGCGTGGTGCGCGTGGGGTTGCGCCGGGCTACCATTACCGGCGTCGCGCCCCAGGGTCCCTGGCAATTGCCCGGCAAAGTGGACGCGTGGTTACTTGAGCCCGATTCCCAGATGGTTCCGGGAGGCGAAGGATACGTGGTCGCGCATCTCACCGCTTCGGGCAAATCCAGAATGCGGACCGCGCGCATTCCCATCAAATCCTTCTCGCCCAATCGCTCCCCGGACGATCTGCTGGGCATCGCTCTCGGCAACGGAACGCCGGGACCATGGGATGTCTTTCGATTCGCTGTGTTCCTGGCATTTCTGGCCCTGCCGGCCGTCACATCCGTGTCGCTCGGTGAGTCAAGCGTGAGCCTGCACGAGATATCGTGGCCCAGGAGAATATGCCGCTGGGGTTTTCTCGGCGTCAAGATTGCGCTGCTGTTGCCCATCGCTCATTTTGTATCGCTCGATCTCGGCTACGGCTGCACCGCCCTCAACACCAATCAGGTGGTATATATCGAACTGGTCTCCACGTTTTTCATCTGCCTCTTCGGCATGCGCTGGGTGCTCAGCGATCAACGCCGGCGCTGCCCGGTTTGTCTCAGGCGCGTCGACCACCCCGCGCGTGTAGGCCAACTCTCCAGAACCTTCCTGGCATGGAACGGGATTGAACTGATGTGCATGGGCGGCCATTCGCTGCTCCATGTTCCTTCGCTGCCCACCAGTTGGTTCAGCACCCCGCGTTGGCTGTTTCTCGATCCCTCCTGGAAGTTCCTGTTTGCAGGTTCGGCGCGGGAGTGAGAGAACTGGGCAATCAGGGCTACCGCGAACTCTCTGATTCGCACCCAGGTTAATCTGGAAAGACGATGAAAGATTCTGCTGTTTTGCTTATCGATTGCCCGGACCGCAAGGGACTGGTGGCGCGGGTTTCAGGCCTGCTCTACGAGCGGGGCGCGAATATTCTGCACGCCGACCAGCACCAGGACCACGAGCTCGGGCTGTTTTTCATGCGCGTGGAGTGGGCTCTCGGCGCGCCGGGAAGCGATGGCGGCGACGCGGCGAAAAGCGCGGCGGCAGCGCAAAGATTCGATCTGGAGAGCTTCAAGGCGGCCTTTGCGCCGCTGGCCGCGGAGCTGGGAATGCGCTGGAAGCTGAGTTCGAGCGCACAGCGGCCGAGGATGGCATTGTTCTGCTCACAATACCTTCACTGCATGGCCGACCTGCTGCACCGCTGGCGGACGGGCGAGCTCGAGTGCGAGATTCCGGTGATCGTGTCGAATCATCGCGATGTGGAAAAGCTGGCGGCATTTTACGGCATACCTTTTGAATACCTGCCGGTCACGGCGGCCGCAAAGGCCGAAACAGAAGCGCGGCAGTTGGAACTGCTTGAGCGGCATCGGATCGAACTGGTGGTGCTGGCGCGGTTCATGCAGATTCTTTCGCCCCGGTTTGTGGCGCGCTATCCGGCCGCGATCATCAATGTACACCACTCTTTTTTGCCCGCCTTCACCGGTGCCCGGCCCTACCATGCGGCGCATGCGCGCGGCGTAAAGCTGATCGGCGCCACCAGCCACTACGTCACCGACGTGCTCGACGATGGTCCCATCATCGAGCAGGATGTGGCCCGCATCTCGCACCGCGACCAGGTAGAAGACCTGGTGGCGCGGGGAAGGGATCTGGAACGGATGGTCCTGTCCCGCGCGGTGCGCTGGCACCTGGACCGGCGAATCCTCTGCTACGGCAACAAGACCGTAGTCTTTGACTAAAAACAGTGGACAGTGGACAGTGATCGGTCCGGAGATGGCGACAGGCGTCCCGTCTCGCCCGTCCATCGCTACTTCGGGTGCCCCAGGTCTCGATTTTGAGACCTGGGAGACCACCAACCAAGGAGTTCTTCTGTTCACTGTTCACTGACCACTGTCCACTGTTCACTGTTCTCTGACCACTGATACAATTCCCTCGCAGACGGAATGCCGCTCGCTTGTGAATCCAATTCAGAGAATCGCGTTCGGCTTCGTTTGTTCCCACCGAAATTTGAGAGGAGCATTCCGCATGCATTCAGTCATACGCCGTTTCTCCGCCTGGTTATTGCCGGCTGTCCTGCTCATTCCCGCCCTGGCGGCAATCGCTCATGCCGCGCCCGTGCTGATGATCTCCATCGATGGATTGAAGCCTGAATATGTGACCCAGGCCGATGCCAGGGGCATGAAGATCCCCTATCTCCGCACCCTGATTCGCGATGGGGCCTATGCCGAGGGCGTGATTGGAGTCTGGCCCACCCTCACCTATCCCAGCCACACCACGCTGCTGACCGGTGTTTCCCCTACCCGGCATGGCATCTATGGCAACCTCGAGTTCGATCCCCAGATGCGCTATTCGGGAGCATGGCACTGGTATGCGTCCGAGATCCAGGCCCCAACCCTATGGAAGGTTGCGCACGCGGCCGGCTTGTGCACCGCCAGCATCGGCTGGCCGGTCAGCGTGGGCGCAACCGATGTCGATTGGCTCATTCCGGAATATTGGCGCAGCGCCGATCCCTCCAGCGCCGTGAATCCCGAGGACCGGTTGCTAATCGCCGCGCTCTCGCGTCCCGACACGCTGATCCAGCAGTTGGAGCCCGCGGCCGGCCCCTACATGATGGGCAACGACACCAGCATCGGCGGAGATGAGATCAAGACCCGCTATGCCCTGGAAATCTTGCGCAGACACAAGCCTGCGTTCATGACCATCCATCTCAGCTCGCTCGATGACGCCCAGCACGCCCACGCTCCCTTCAGCCCTGAAGCCGATCGGACCCTGGAAGCGATCGATGGAATGGTGGCGCGCCTGGCAGCGGCGGCCGTTGCCAACGACCCGTCCGCGGTGCTGGTGGTCGTCTCCGACCACGGATTCATGAACATCTCGCATTGGGTCAACCTCTATATACCCTTCTTGCAGGCCGGGCTCATCCAGGCCACCTTCAATCCGCAAACCAGCGCTCCCGTCGTCGGCTCATGGAAAGCCGAGCCCTGGCTAGCGGGCGGCATGGCCGCCATCATGCTCCACGATCCCAACGATCGTGAGACTGCGGCCCAGGTGCGCGCGCTTCTCGATAAGCTGGCCGCGGATCCCAGCAGCGGCATCGCGGAGATTCTGGATCGCGACGCAATCGCCAAGCGCGAAGCCTTCCCGGATGCTGCCTTCCTGGTGGTTCTCAAGCCCGGCTTCTATCTGGGCGCGGCAACCAGCGGCAGCCTGGTCACCCAGATTCCGGGCAACAGGGGTTCGCACGGCTTCTCGCCGGAGTATCCGGAGATGCGTGCATCCTTCTTTGCAATGGGGGCCGGGATTGCCCATCGTCGCGATCTTGGAGTGATCGATATGCGGCGCATTGCGCCCACCGTGGCCAGGATTCTGAATGTGCCCATGCCGACCGCAAAAGCCGCGCCGCTCAACGTCAAGCCGTAGCAGCACAGTTGTAGATCGAAGATTCCGGAGGGAGCTTCAGCCCCCCTGAAAGAGTTCTAATTTGCGGGGCATTCAGGCCCGGGCCTCTGCGCCTTTTTTCGCGAAGAGAAGCAAGTGCGACATTCGTATCAGAAGATTTTGTAGCCTATGCCTACGCTGCCGCCATAGGGATACAGCGTGGGGTTCAGGAACCACGACTGGTATTCAAAGTCGAAGGCGCGCAGGACAAAGTGCTTGCTGAGCCGGTAGTCCAGGCCGCCGCCGTAGGCAACCGCGGTAGCGTGCCCATTTAGGAAGTTGGCGCTGCCAATACCCACCAGGAACTTGCCATAGGGTGTGGCGCGTCCCCAGGTGCGGATGGGAATCTTGGGTCCGATCAGGTAGTTGTCTTCGCCATTTCCCACTGGCGGTTTGCCCGTATCGTACTGGTTGAAGCGCAGCCAGCGGCCTTCGGCCTCAATCTGCACCCAGCGCCTGAACTTCACGTCCACGTAAGCGCCCACGCCATATAGGCGGTTGGGGCTGGTTTGGGCGATCCCGTTTCCTGCGTAATCGGGTTGAAACATCGAGCCGAAAGCGCCGGCGGTCACCCTGGGCTCCTGCTGGGTAGCTGCAGGGAGCACTTGTCCGCGGGCAGACAACGCTAGGGAGGCGAGGACAATACATAAGAAGACATCAATCGTTCTTTTCATGGCGGCAAGGTTCGTCCAGTTCTCTTGAATCTGGGCTCCTGCGGGCAATTCTAACCTGTTCACCCGGCAAGTCCCTGGCTATGACGAGGAGCCGAGTTGCGTCGGCCAGGGGCTTACCGTGATTTGTTCTACTGCGGGGTTGGCTGTGCGGCCGGTGCGGTCGCGGGTTGTGCCTGGGCCGCGGCATCCCCGGCAGTCGGTGGCGGCGGCGGTGGCGCAGCCGCATCCCCGGTAGGCGGTGTTGCCGGTGGCGGAGCCGATTGGCCGCCCGTGCCTGTCGCCCCAGGCGCAACCCCTGCCGGGGCTGGCGGCGGCGGCGGCGCTTGGGCCGTCTCATAGCGCTGCAGCTTGTAGAAGATCGGCGTCACTTCAAACGGCATCTTGTCGCGAGCATTCATCGGCGCATAGCGCTTGGCGTCCAGCATGTGCACCGTGTCGTCCCAGGGATCGACCTTGAGCCAGCTTCCCAGCGGCAGCGCCGCCGTCTGGGTCAGATCGTCCCAGTTCAGCTTGGGCGCGGCCTTTTCCAGGTCCGCCATCCACGGCGTGCCATCCGGCTTCAGCAGCGAATCGCCCAGCTTGGGTGTGTTCTGCGACTTCAGAACCTTGGCCCGGTCCACCAACTGCTCATAGTAGAGCCCGGCGGTTGTCAGCCGGTCCTTGTACATCGAGGCCTGCAGGTACTCCATTGCCTTCGCGGCGGCCTCCCCGTTGTCGTGGTCCGAGTGGTACATGTCGATGCGCTGGAATGAAGTCTCGTCGGGGAACAGCAACCGGTCGTTGAAGGCGTAGCGGGTATCGATATGGTGGCCCATTGCGATGTGGGCTAGTTCCATCGCGATCACCGACGCGAACGCCTCCTCGCTGGGCAGGCTGTCGATCAGTCCCTTGCTCAGCAGGATGGTGTTGCCCACCGTGGTCGCCTCGATGGTATCGGTAAGCATGACGCGCGTATGAATCTGGTCGGTAAACGCCAGATTGTTGGGTACCACCAGGTTCACCACAATCTGGTCCAGAACCTTGTTCTCGTACCCGCCCTGATCGAGAGGCGCCACCAGCCCCGCCTCCACCAGCCGGTCGATTACGTTGTTTTCCGCCTGCGTGATCCACATCCGCGAGGCCTGCAGCGGGCCCACATCCTGCGAGTCGTTGCTGCGGTCCACGGCGTCGTCAACCTTCACGCTCACGTTTTCGCTGTCCCGCGTGGGCAGCTTCAGCGAATATCCCCAGAAGTGAGTCTGGGCCTTCAGGCCCACCGACTTCGAGCCCTCGGTCCGCTGCGTCTCCTCCACGTACACCGCCACCGGAAGCCAGATTCCGGGCTGCACGTTCATCCGCCAACTGTCAAAGTGGAAGTAGTATTTCGACGAGTCTTCCGAGGTGGGGCCGGTGTAGGTGCCGTTGAATCGAACCACGGTGCCGCCCAGGTCCTCGATCCAGATCCGCCCATAGAACCGTCCCATCCCCTTGACTTCGGGCCTGGGATGCACGTCGAATACCCAGGTCCTGACTGAACCCAGAAACTCCCGGCGCACAAAGCTGAATATGTAGTGCTGCCGGTCGAAGTTGGTCGGGTCGATGAACATCATCTGCATGAATCCGGTATCGGAATACGTGAACCGCTCCAGTCCCAGCAACTTGGTCAGCCCGGTGACCGCTCCAAGAGAGCCCTTGAAGAAGCCATGCTTGGAGTCCGACCTCGGCACATAGTTCCTGTCGAAGAACGCCTTGCCGAAGTCCACCCGGCTCAGAATGTACTGGTCTTCAATCGGCACTTCGTACAGCTTCACGTCTGGACGCGTGTTCTGGATGTAGGTCTCCACCAGGGGCGTGCGCATCTTGATGTCCCTGATCAGCACCTTCTCCTGCTGGACGGCTCGGTCCACGAGGGCGACCTGTTCAGGGGTCAGTTGGCGGGCCTGTTCGTACTTGGGTTGCTTCCTCGCGTACGCGCAGGCCACACTCACAGTAATGATCAGGAAGGTGAGGGGGATCTTCCGAAAAGTCATGTCAGGCTCCTAAGTGGCTTCTTCCATCTCTTGCTTCAGCCGCTTGCGCCGCCTTTGGCGCCACGCGGATGAGTTCCGTTTTTGCTGTTCTCTGCAAAGTCTGATCCTACGCCAATTGAAACGTAATGGTTATGGTGGTAGTTAAGTCCACCGGCCGGCCGTCGCGGGTGGCCGGACGGAAGCGTATCTGTTGCGCCACCCGGCGCGCTTCCTCGTCCAGTCCGTGGCCCAGTCCATGCACCACGCCCTGCACTACGACCTGGCCGTTGGCCAGAAAGGTTACGCGCAGCACCACATCTCCCTGCACTTTCATTTGCCGGGCTTCGCTGGTGTACTGCACGGGCGGTTTTGAAATTACCTCGAGGTCGGTTGACACCGGGGCAGCTACGAATCTCTGCGGGACGGCAGGGGTGGTCATGGCGGGAATCCCGGCCGAGGCTACCTTGCCATAATTTCCCGCCGGCCCCGTGCCGGTAGCCCCGGGAATACCAGCCGAGGCTACTTTGCCCACGGTTCCGGCATTCGAACCGGACTTGAGCCCGTTTCCTATGCCGGTTGAACCCACCACGCCATGCGGTGCTATCGCCGGCCCCTGCATCCCGCCATACGGATTGCCGATGGCGGCGATCGTTGCCGGCCGCGTGGCGTTGGGATTAGGCGTCACGCCGAAGGTCTGGCCAAGATGCACCGGCGCCGTCGACGGCTTTACCTTGTTGTCCTGCGCGGGCATAGCTGCGGTCATTGCCGCCTTGGGCTGCGGGGCCAGGATGATCGCCGGCTTGGGATCCACCTTCACCACCGGCAGCGCCACCTTCGCTTCCATCTGGATAGGCTTCGGCTCCGGCTTCGGCTTCGGCATTTCGATCTTCGGTGCTTCCATCTGTAACTTGGGTCGCTCCGGCGGCGGCGGAAGCTTGGGCGGCGGCGGTTCTTTTACCTTCTCTGGTGGTGGAGTCGTGGGCACGATCAACTCCGTCACCTCGTAGTGCTGCTCGATCACATGCCTGGCCGTCGCTCCTACGTAAAGAATCAAGCCTAGAATCATCCCGTTGATCGTCGCGCTGGTGATAAAAGAGCCAGGGCTGCGCTCAGGCTCCGGAAGTAAGCCGAAGGTGGTCTGCCCGTTGGTGTAATTTAGCGCCATGTCGTCAATCCTCGTTTACGGCCGTCGCAACGGCTCAATATTGATCCACTCGGGAAGGAATTTCCGGTGCCCGCGTACCGGCCTTCTCCGTACAGCCCGCGATCTTCCATCGCCTCTCTGGCTTCAGCAAAACGCTGAAGCTGGTTTTCGTGCCCATCGCCAAACCGCGGCCCGCGCACGCCACAGGCGGTTTCGCGCGATCCGTCTCCAAAAGCGTTACAGCGTCTTGAGACGGCGTGGCAACGGCTCAAAGCGCCCACGACCGTCTGCCTCGGCTCGTTCTGCCGCGACAAGGGTCCCATGGGCGATAGATTTCTTGTACTCCTCAATTGGGTGAAAGCGAATGGCGAAAAGGTGGGAATTCTATGCTTTCTGAACCACAGAGCGTACCCCGTCGCGCAACTTGGATTGCCAACATCAAAGACCTCGGACATTTTGAATCTCCACTTTCCATCCAAGGCTTCCGAAGAAACGCGCTCTTCCAATCTTCCCAGCAGCCTGTCCGCTGCCCGCTTTTCGAAATTGGGTGCCGGAATTAATGCACGCCGGCAAGATCCAGAAATGGCACAACAATTCTGGGCCGCGATCTGCCGGCCCCGGAGGTCTTTTGGCCGGATGACTCCGGTCCTTCAAACCCCTTCCTATTGTAATAGACTCAAGGGTACTCAATCCGTTCAGGAAAGGACAGTCTTTTTTGTGAGGATATTGGTCACCGGCGGCGCCGGATACATTGGCGGGACAGTTGCGGGACTGCTTGCCGAAAAGGGACACCAAGCTCTGGTTTTTGACAATCTGAGTCATGGGCGGCGCGACCTGCTCCCCCCGGTGTCGAGTTTGTGCAAGGCGAAGTCGCTGATCGGCTCGCGCTTGAAAACCTCTTTATCGCAGCCCACGATGTGGGATCTCCGTTCGACAGCGTCCTCCACTTTGCCGCCCTCATTGAAGCCGGAGAGTCCATGGTGCGCCCCGAAATCTACTTCCGCAACAACACCGCGGCAACCCTTTCTCTGCTTGAGGCCATGCTCGCTCACGGTCCCCGCCGCCTGGTCTTCTCTTCCACCGCCGCCGTGTACGGCGAGCCGGAAACCATTCCAATTAAAGAAGATGCGCGCCTGCTCCCCACCAACCCTTACGGCCAGTCCAAACTCCTGGTCGAGCAGATGCTCGCCTGGCTGAATCGCATTCACGGCCTCCGCTACGCCTCGCTGCGGTACTTCAATGTGGCCGGAGCACGCCGGCAACCCAACGGCGAAATTGTCCGTGGAGAAGCCCACGAACCGGAGTCCCATCTCATTCCTCTGGTCCTCAACGTCGCCCTCGGCCGCCGCCAGTCCATCGGAATCTTCGGCGACGATTATCCCACTCCGGACGGCACATGCATTCGCGATTACATTCACGTCTCAGACCTCGCCGACGCCCATCTGCTCGCCCTCAAAGCTCTCGAAAACGCACCGGAATCGATGCATTCCGCGCCCTGCAACTTTCGTCCGCTCATCTACAACCTTGGTAACGGAAATGGCTTCAGCGTGCGCCAGGTCATCGAATCCGCGCGCCGCGTCACCGGTCATCCCATCCCGGTTGAAATCCATCCCCGCCGCGCCGGCGACCCCGCCGTTCTGGTTGCCAGCTCCGAAAAAGCCATTCGCGAACTCGCCTGGAAGCCGCGCTACACCCAGCTTGACGACATCATTCGCAGCGCATGGATCTGGCAACGGAAGCGATACGCGTCCTAAAAATTTCCCAGCGATACTGCATCCCGCGCCCGCCGTTCTGTCTCAAATAGAGTGAATGCACGCCATTTCGACCCATGAGGTTCTTCCCCTGATGGCCATCGACAACAAAAAAGGCTTTTTCCGGGCCTTCATTGACTTCTTCATCCTGTTCAGCGGCATCTCCACGGCGTCCAATCTCGCCCGCACCCAGGGCCGCCCGCTCCGTACCCGCGGCCTGTTTCTGTTTCGCAAGACGGCGGGCAAATGAATTTGGGTGCCCAGATCTCGCTTTTGAGATCTGGGAAGTACAAAGCCGGGTTCCCCATCCTTGACGCGCTTCTTGCGTCAAGGGGGGAATCCGCAAACTCGCCCCGCAACAAATGAATTGTTAGAATCAAACCATGCCGCTGACCCGCCAACAGGCCCTCGACCACTTCCACTCCCCCGACCTCATCGGCCTGGGCTTCGAGGCCGACGCCGTGCGCCGCCGCCTGCACCCCGAGGGCGTGGTCACCTACATCATCGATCGCAACATCAACTACACCAACTTCTGCACCGAGTACTGCACCTTCTGCGCCTTCTACCGCCCGCTGCCCAAAAACGGCAAGACCGACCCGCGTTCCGAAGAGGGCTACATCCTCGACTTCGAGACCATCTACGCGAAGATCGCCGAGACCGTGGAGATGGGCGGCACCGGCGTGCTCATGCAGGGCGGCATCCATCCCGACCTCAAGATCGACTGGTTCGAGCGCCTCTTCACCGGCATCAAGCAGCGCTTTCCCGCAGATCTGGCTGCACTGCCTCTCGGCCTCTGAAGTTCTGGCCATCGCCGAGTACTCGAACCTGACCTTGCGCGACACCATCGCCCGCCTCCGCGACGCCGGCCTCGATTCCATCCCCGGCGGCGGCGCCGAAATTCTCGACGACGAGGTGCGCCATCGCATCGCCCGCCTCAAGTGCAACACCGAGGACTGGGTCAGCGTCCATCGCACCGCGCATCAGCTTGGGCATGCGCACCACCGCCACCATGATGTTCGGCGTCGGCGAGACCTTCGACCAGCGCATCAATCACTTTGAAGTCGTGCGCCGCCTGCAGGAAGAAACCGGCGGATTCACCGCCTTCATCCCCTGGAGCTTCCAGCCCAAAAACACCGCTCTCGGCGGCCGCGGCTGGGACGAAGCCACCAGCGTCGAGTATCTGAAGGTCCTCGCCATCGCCCGCCTCTATCTCGATAACATCGAAAACGTGCAGGCCAGTTGGGTAACCCAAGGCCTGAAAGTCCTCGAGTTAGGCCTCCACTTCGGCGGCAACGATGTAGGCTCGGTCATGCTGGAAGAGAATGTAGTCAAAGCCGCCGGAACCAGTAACTGCACCACCGAAGAAGAGCTGCGCAGAATCATCCGCGACGCCGGCTTCAAGCCCGTCCAGCGCGACACGCTCTACCGCACCATGTTCCTGAACTGAAGAGGCAACTCATCCGCCTGTTCGCCGCGAAGGATCGAACCAACTCAAGAGCTGTCATCCTGAGCGACCGCAGGGAGTCGAAGGATCTGCGGTTGTCTTTTTTCTTCATTGCTCCAATTCAATCGAGCCAATCTTCCTCATCCGTCCTTTACTGGCCCGGCGCCCCAGGCCTCGGTGAGGGCTCGCCCTTGAGACCTGGGAAGCCACGAAAACAGACCGGATGCGAGGGCCCCGCGTGAGAGCCCTCCACACCATCTTCGCGCCGCTACTACTTGGCGCCGACCGTCTTGTAGCCGGAGCTGGCTGCCTTCTTCAGCGCCGCTACCCCTTCTTCAACAGTAAGCAGCGGGGTGGTCTTCACGCTTTTGCACGCGCCGCCTGCGGCAACGGCCAGTGCCATCGCTGCCGCGCTCACGCTGTCCGGCATCTCCATGATGGTCACAACGTCGTAGTCTCCAAACGCCAGCCAGAAGCCGGTCACCCTGCCGCCAAGTTTCTTGGCAGCCTTGCGCACCACCTCGGTGCGATTCTGCGGGTTCTTGATGAGGCTCGCTACGGCTTCAGCGGTATACGACACTTGAATCAGGTAACTGGGCATGTGTTGCTCCTTTCAGGGAAGTTTGAAAAGTGGGGCCCGGGGAGAGGGCAGTATACACCCCGCATTTCTTCCCTGACACGCAAATTCTCTCGCCCGGCGCGAGCCGGCCCGCCGCCCTTGCCCAGCCCTCATTTCATTCCCATGAGTTTCCCGCTAATCTCAAGACACCCCAGGCAAATGCGCGGGAGTTCTTTTGACGGAGTCCGTTCAGCCTCTGAGACCTGGGACTCCTTTTGAAGTTCCATCGCAAACACCCATTCATTTCCCAGGCAGAAGTTGACAATCGAGCAGCACAGAATCGCGATGCTGTTCGCGACCAGCAGAGGCATGTGCGCTTCATGCACCAGCAGCCGCATCAGCGCAAGATTCCCCAGCATCGAAACCAACCCGTTGGAGAGATGAAACCGCAACAATCGGCCCAGTATTGCGGAGCGGTCGCGGCGGTCGCGCCACGTATAGAACAGGTGCCAAACAAAGTTGTGCAACAGCGTCAGCTCCACCGCCGCGGCCGAAGCCCGGAGGTAGCGGCCCGCCCACCACCGGTTGAAGAGAGCCAGCGCGGCAAGCTGCACGACCATGCCGATGGCCCCCACCAGGTTGAACTTTAGCCAGCGGATGAAAGTGTTCACGGCAGCGGCTCCTGCCGGTAAAGTTCTGCCGTATGGCGCACGGTCACTGCAATCGCCATCGCGAACATGCCCAGAGCCGCAATCGTTCCTCCCAGATCGAAGAGCAGAATTCTGTGCCCGAACAACGTCGAGTATGGACTGCGCAGCAGCGCCAGGTTGCCGATGATCAGCAGAATGCGAATCTCCGTGGGTCCGAAGATGCCCTGTGAAAGTTCAAAACACGACAGAGTATAAGTGGCCAGGTAGCTCTCGCTCGACAGCAGCAGGAACGCTATCAGCATGGCGATCGCCGTCTGCCAGTGCAGCAGTCCGGAGTAGCCGAGTCCGCACATCAATGCGACCGATCCGAAGATGTCCACCATGTGATCGACATAGAATCCGTAGCGCGGACGCTGCTGCCGGCGCACCCTCGCCAGCGTCCCATCCATGCTGTCTCCGAGCCAATTGAGCACAATGCACAGAATTACCAGGAGCAGCGCGTAGCGGTTGGATCGCGACAGCGCATAGAAGACGCCGGCTCCAACCTGTGCGCTCAGGCCGAGCACGGTGAGCTGGTCCGAGCTCACCCACTTCGGCGCGCGCTCCGCCATCCACTGCAAGGCGCGCTTCTCGGCAGCCGCTGTCAGCGATTGGTTCACCCGCCGCGCCAATGCAAATCTCATTTCATTCGTCGTTCTAGCCGAGGTCGCATTCATCTTCGTCTCCTTTCCAAATGCCGCGCATAGAAAACCTCTGAGCAAGTCGAATTCTTGAAGGGTACGGGCCTTATCGATTGCTACAAAAGTAATGTTCATATCGATACTCCGAGTGGGTCCGGCAGAGCTCTTGAATCTGTCACTGGTTTGAAGGGTACGGGCTTTAGCCCGTACGTCAAATCGAGCAATAAAACCGCGGGCTTTAGCCCCTGAGGGACTGTTGGGTGGGATACTGCACAATACTGCCGGAAACTATCTCCGCAGCGCGTTGCATGTCGCTCGCAACGTGAACTCCAGCGATTCGCGTGGTACGCTCTCCACAAAGGGTCCAATCGCCCAGCCAATGCCGATTGGAATGGAGCGGGAAAGCGAAATCGACTCGACCTGCATGTAGAGTCCGCCGTCCCGCTCCTCGTAACTCCAGTAGGTATTCTGCCGCCACAGAAAACCGTGCTCCTCGTTAGGTTTCAGCACCCGCTCGTTGGCGGTGCCGGGCGAGTCGATCTCGGAGATTCTTGTGCTTCGCGAAATGCTGTATCCATGCTGTGCATCCAGCCGCCCAAAGGTGATGTCGTAGGCCGTATCCATCACCACCGTAATCACGTGCCGCTGCCGCACCCGCATCGATGCCTGGAAATGATCGCCCTGTTGCGATAAAACCTTCGCCTGCAGCACTTCCGGTGAAAAGTATTGAGGATAGGCGTTGAAATTCCTCATCAGCCGATCGAAATCCGCGCCTTTGGCTCCAGCGGCAAACGCAGTGCCGCGCCAGTGGTGCAGCATTCCTCCGGACGAATCTGCACCCGCGGGAGGCGTGATCTGTTCGATAATCAACTCCCCCTGCCGCAGGCGTGCTTCGCTTTGCGCATCCGGCGCCGCCGGAGCCAGGAAGCCTGATTGTGACCGATGTTGCCGAGCGATGCGCGACTCAACTGAATTGATATAAGAGTTGAAAGCTGAAACCGCCGCCGGAGGGGCCTCCGCCGCAACCCAGCCGGGAGCGGCCACAAGCAGCAGCGACAACAGCCCCAGAACAACCGAGCTAACGGAGCAGGTTCGCGAATCTGAAGACTTGCGTTGCATAATGATCAGCACCTTACGCCGCCCTGGTTTCCATGGCAATGCATGGAGGCTCCATTGTTCATGATTGTTTCTCACTCTGCAAATGATTGCAGCCATTGGATTTCTGAAAAGTTGTACTTTGCCGGATCGCTTTGGCTTGAATTCGCGATCGGATACACTGGAAACAAAACATGACAGACCCACAGCCAGCCCGGCGCTATCGCTTCGGAGCATTTGAAGCAGACGCGGCCACCGGAGAGCTGCGCAGGCAGGGCATCCTCATCAAGTTGAACGCGCAGCCCTTCCAGGTGCTCTTGTTGCTCCTCGAGCGGCCCGGCCGGCTTCTCACGCGAGAGGAAATCAGCAGGGAGCTGTGGCCCGACGGCACGTTTGTCGATTACGAACACGGAGTGAACTCAGCGGTAAACCGCATCCGCGAGGCCCTCGGAGACAATGCGGGCAATTCCAGATTCGTTCAAACCCTGGCCCGCCGCGGCTATCGTTTCGTGGCTCCTGTCGAAAGAATCTCCCCCGGCGAAAATCCATCTACTCCAGCCTCCAGGTCCGATCTGGACTCCGGGTCCCCGGCAACGCGGAGCCGGCCGGCGCCTGAGCAGTTGGCAACCCCGGCGGAGCCTGAGGCCAAATTCTTTGCCCGGATTCTGGCCTCCCCTGAGGAGCTTCCCAAGGCCTCGTTTCCGCTTGTGCAGACGCTCTTCGTTCTGATGCAGTTCATGTATCTGGGCTTTTATGTCGGAGCGCTGGCCAATCTTGCGGAGATTGAAGATCTCTTTGCGCCACTGCCCAGGGCAACTCAGGCTCTGGCTCTCCTCATCGTGACCGCCGCGATCCTGATTCCCGTCCGCGCCTTCGTGCTCTCTGCCGTGCTCTTCCATGCGCCCGGAGCGCGGGGAAAATTTCTCAGGATCTGGCCGTTTCTGCTCGCCTTCGATGAGCTATGGTCGCTCTCGCCCTTCCTGCTCCTGCACCACATCAACTTCGGACTGGCGCTGGCCTGCACCACGCTTCTCGTCTATTCGCCCTTTGCGCAGCGCTCGCTCATCCTGATGGGCGCCGGCAGCGCGACAAGTGAAATCTCAGCATCTGCCCGCTGATTCTGGGCGAGCGGCCCTTTCTCAACCAGGCTGCAAATCGTGGGAGTACACGAACCAATCTTCCTCAAGCCCGCAGAATCACCAGTGTGTCGTACTCCGCGCTCCCTTTAGGAGCCAGCGCCTCCATCCGGTAATCGAGTGTAACCAGCCGCCCCCGGCGGTGCGCTGCAAGAGCCAGCAAGTACGCGTCGGTGATCTGGTTGTGGCCCTGCAGGTGCTGTCGCACCGATGCGCTAAGCGCGTATAGCGGAAGATCATCGGCCCAAAACTCATGATTTATGCTTGCTTCGGTTGTTTTCTGTAGAAGATCAAGCGCTGATCGAACTCCCGGCGCGGGCTTCATATAGGCCACATTGCTGACAATTCGAACGAACCCCTGTTGCGTGATCGGGCAGGTAGCCCATCCTCGATTCTGATTGCGGGCGAACCAATGCGCCATCCGCGCATGAAACTTGTGGTTTTCCCACAAAAGAGCGAGGAGAGCGTTTACATCGAGCAGGGCGACACTCAAGGTAGCTCACCCTCCATAGCGTCCTTCAGCGCCAGCGCCTTCTCAAGCGTGATCATTTCCGAATCCGGTCCAGGCGAAAAAATCAGAATCCCATTCTCCCACTTGGTTGGCACTTCCGCCGTCAAGCCCCGCTCCAGAATCTCCGAAGCCGCTGCTCCGTTGCTGATTGCCCGCGCCGCCGCATACTCCTTCACCTGCTCCAGAACATCGTCCCGGATATCCAGCGTGGTTCGCATCCCAACCTCCACATCAATTACTCAATCTGATGCTGAATTTAGATTATAGCATCAAATTGAAGTCATGATGCCATTCCAATACAGCGCGCACATTCCTCTCCGATTTTTGGCTCAGCCGGATAAACTCTGCTTCCTTCCACGCCGCCGCGGCATCTAAGCTGGTGAAATGGCTACTACCGGTTCGCACCCCCTTCGCACCCTCGGCAACTCCGACCTTCACCTCTCTCCCATCGGCTTTGGCGCATGGGCCATCGGCGGCGGCGACTGGGCCTACGCCTGGGGACCCCAGGACGACAACCAGTCCATCGCCGCCATCCATCGCGCCCTCGACCTGGGAATCAACTGGATCGATACTGCCGCCATCTATGGCCTGGGCCACTCCGAAGAGGTGGTCGCGCGCGCGCTGAAGTCCGTTTCACAACGGCCCTATGTCTTTACCAAGTGCGGCATTCGCTGGGGCGCGGACCGCGCGCCCGTCCGCACCCTCAAGCCCGCATCCCTGGCCGAGGAAGTGGACGCCTCACTGCGGCGGCTCAACGTGGAGACCATCGACCTCTACCAGATTCACTGGCCCGAGCCCGAGCTGCAGATCGAAGAAGCCTGGGAAACCCTGACCCGCTTCCGCGACCAGGGCAAGATCCGCTGGATGGGCGTCTCCAACTTTAATGTCGAGCAGATGAAGCGCATCATGAAGATCGCCCCCATCACCAGCCTGCAGCCGCCCTACTCCATGCTTCGACCTGCGATCGAAGCGGAGATTCTGCCTTTCGTCCAGCAGAACGGCATCGGCGTCATCAACTATTCGCCCATGGTCTCCGGCCTGCTCACTGGAAAGATGAGCGCCGAGCGCGTCGCCGCCATGCCCGCCGACGACTGGCGTCGCAAGGGCGTCGAGTTCAATGAACCCCGGCTAAGCCGCAATCTCCGCCTCGTGGAGTTGCTGCGCGAAATCGGCAACGGCCACAGCGTGAGCCCCGGCGTGGTCGCCGTGGCCTGGACGCTGCACCACCCCGCCGTCACCGCCGCAATCGTTGGCGGGCGAAGCGCCGAACAAGTCGAGGAGCTGTCCCCCGCCCTCCACTTCAGGCTCAGTGACGAAGAGTACGCCCGCATCAATACGTTTCTCGCTTCCACCTCAGCCTGAGATCGGTTGGCGCCGGCAGGCAAACAAAAACCCCGGCCGAGGCCGGGGTTTCTGCTTGAAGCGAAATGCCGATTTACATTGCAGCCACGAAGTCCGGTACCAGGACTGCCGCATGTTCCTGCAGCAACTGAGTCATTCGCGCGGCCATGCCGGTATACATTGATGCGGCGCGGAAGGCGTTAACTCTTACGCCTTCGCTGGCCTGGGTAAAAGCATATTGAGTCAACGCCATCAGTACGCATACTCGAATCTGCATGGCGTCGCTGTGCAGGGTTTCCACTAGCAACCGGTCCACGCCTTCGCAGTTTCTGGCGGCATAGTCTGCCATTTCCAGCATCACCCTTGCGTTCTGGTAGATCACCCACAGACCCTTGGGACCCTCCATGCGCTTCCAGGCATCCTCGGGCGTTGCGCTCAGGCCTTCTTTCCACAGGAAATGATCGCTCAACTCCCGCGCGCTCCAGTCGGGGCGAAGCCGGGCCAGTAGAGACTCCCAGGTTTGCGCATTGCGCCGACGAACGCCTATCCGCCATCGGACGAGATAGAGCGTTATGGCCGCAATTGCTGCAATTTGAACCAAGGGCAAAATCATTCGTGCTCCTCAAACCGTGGCTCGGCGATTACAAACATAATCACACGCGCCCCGGCGGGACTTTCATGTACCTACTACTTGTAACACCGATTCCTTTGCCCGTGGATAAGAATTAACTACTGTTGTTCTGCCACTTTAGTTGTAGATGCAAGAATCCAGTAGGAAAGTGTCCATAGGTAACCCGCGGCCAGCAACTGGTCAAGCCAGTGATATTGCATCCCGGCCATGTTATGAGTGTGCAGGATGGCGATGCTGAATGCAGCCATGATATAAAAGCCCAGGCCGGTGACGATGCGCAGTTCGCGGGTCGGCCAATTCAGCCCCAGCAGGCTGCTCCACCACACCAGCGTAAGCAGAAAGACGACCCGCAGCACTGCAAAGAGCTGCGTCAATACCACGTTGAGCCATTCGAAGATCGAGAGGCCGGCGGGAAATGTCCATTTGTTCAGTGACCCGGCAATCACGCAGGCCAGCGCCGTAAGCAATACGATGACCGTCCTGCTCGGCGGCGAAACGTGGTTGTGGCGCACCACTACTCTTCCCAACTCGGCCAGGATTGCCAACTGGAACAGCGCAACCACGGTCATGCTCAAATCGGTTGCCGGCAGATAGGCGTTCGGGGCCTGGCGCGCAACCGCCAGCAGGGGCTCGCTCGATAGACACCAGACCAGATAGAAGAAAAACACCGGCAACGTCCGATAGACGCGCCTCCACACCACCAACCCTAGAAGGACCGCATCCATGATGATGCCCGCCAGCCACAGCGTGAGGTCGATGCTGTCCAACGTCACAAGCTGTCTCCAGTAAATTGGCTTTGGGCCTGGCGAGGTCAGCGCAGCGGGAGCGTTAGCGATCCCTTTGCTTTCCACTTTTGTTTGCTGTGGAATCCGTCAACGCAACTCGGGTAGTCCGCGCAGCGCCAGCCACCGCCAACAGCATACTCTGCATCTGCGGGCTGAACTCCCGCCGTTCCGCCGGCTGGGTGGCGAAACAGTAAACCCAATAGATCAGGCTGCCGAGATAACACACTCCGCCCAGCACATCCAGCCAATGATACTGTTGTGTCCCTGTCGCCTGGTGCGTGTGCAGAATGGTGATAGCCAGCGAGACGATGGAATAAAAGCCGAGCCCGGTTGCGATCTGGAGTTCGCGGTCCCGCCAGCCTATTGAAAGCACCTGGCTGAATCCGGCCATGGCCAGAAAAAAGACCGCGCGAAGAATCGCGGGGGTTTGCTGCAACCTGAAGAGGTTCATTCCGGAAGCATATAGACCTTGCGGGGCAACAAGGCCGGCTATCGGCCACAGAATAAGGCCGCCCACGGCGATCAGGGCGGCGATCCCGATCCATGAGTACTTTGGAAGCGAGCTGCGAATCGGGCGCAGCACACTCCAGGCTACTTCCACGAGAACCGCGAAGATCATCGCCGAGTCCAGGATCAACTGAATCAGATATGTCTGAAAAAACGCGGCCGGGTAGCGGACTCTTACGTAATAAAGCAGGCCGTCGCTGAATAAGCTCCAGCACATGTAAATGAAAAATGCCGGCAGGGTACGGTAGGCTCGCCCCTTGATAAGTAGCAGGATGAGCGCTGCCTCTGCCGCCACCCCGCATACGAATACAATAAATACGTAGTCCAACCGGGCCTCCTGTTGACCCAAAAGAAAACCTTCCCACTATCCTCGAAGTTTAGCAGGATGATGGGAAGGTATTCCAAGCTGGAGCGGCGAAAACCGGATTAGGGTTATCTAAGCAATCACGCCGGGCTTGCCGGGAGGCATCGGCGGAATCGTGATCGGACTGCCGAACGCAACTAAGCCGGGCTTTCCGGGAGGCATTGGCGGAATCGTGATCGGACTGCCGAACGCAACTAGGCCGGGCTTGCCGGGAGGCATTGGCGGAATCGTGATCGGACTGCCGAACGCAACAAGGCCGGGCTTGCCGGGAGGCATTGGCGGAATGGTGATCGGACTGAAAAACGCAGTCACGCCGGGCCTTCCAGGAGGCATCGGCGGAATCGTAATGGGGCTGGCAAGCGCGCAAGTGGCAACCGCTGCCAAAGCGGCACTTAATACGATGCCGCGAATTTTCAACGTTCTGGAGTTCATGGAACTACACTCCTTGCTGGGGGAAAAACCCATGCCTAGAAAGAGTAACCCAAAAGTGTCAGTTCCGCTACTACAAAAGTAATATTGCAAGAACTTTTTTTTGTGGGTGGCATTTTTTTGCTCTTTTTAATGCCATTTAGCCCGCCAAAACACGCATCTTCGCTTTATATTCACCTTAAAAACCTTTATTTCGTCTTACATTCGCCTGTCGCAAAAGCGGCCTGGGAGACTCAACCGGCCGGCGAAGATGGGCGGCTGGCCCCCAAAATGGCCGTTCCTGCCGCCGCCAGGGCATAACCTGCACCCTCAACCAGGCTTTTTTCCTGGGCGGCTTGGTTACCCTTTTGGAGAAAGTGTTACCTCGATTTCGAGCTCCGGTTCTCTCCCTGGTGCGCCCGGGCAGGGAAAGACGATGGCTGTGGATCGCAACAAGAATCGGAAATGGCTGGGAGCATCCGCGGCATTTTATCCCCGCACCACAGCTCAGGTGTCAAAACAGTAAACAGGCGTTTGGAACCCCGATTTCCTGCATTTGTCTCCTGAATCTCCCCCTCCCTGAAGCTCGTTGTCCATTCCCCGTCATTGGTTGCAAATAGCTGACAGGTAAACACATAAACGATCTCTCCTGCTGCTTTCCCTGAGCATGGAGGGCTTATTCTCAAGGTTGCGCCCGGCAACCCGGGAGAGACGCTTTGCGGTTAGTTACCTCTCAGCAAACTTTCGTGCCGTAGGTTGAACGCGCAAAATTGGTTACAGTGACGTGAGAGACCAATGTTGGTCCGGGTGCTTCCCATGAATGAATTCAAATCGGATGCAAACGTCCAGTCTGCCCATCCTGCGCCGTACGGCACGCGCCAGGAGGTACGTTGCGCGGTGCGATTCCCCCTTGCGCTCCCGGTGGTGCTGTCGATCGGCAAGGCCGAGTTTCCCGCCCTGACCCGTAACGTCTCTGCCAGCGGGGTTCTGTTCGCGCTGGATCGGGAGTTGAAGGTGGGCCTCGACATCCGTTTTTCCCTCAGAATGCCCGGCCCGATCCTGGGTACACACCACGATGTGCTGGTTCATTGCACCGGACGTGTGGTACGCTGCTCTCTAAGCCAACATCAGTACCTCACCGCGTCTACCATCGATGAGTACCAATTCGCGGAGCAATGAGGTTACCGATGGATCTGGCGGCAGCCGACTATGGACTTCGTGGACGATTCTCCCGAGGGCGAGATTGTTGAAACACCGGCCAAGCCCGGCGCGATCCGCATCATCCTTGCGGATTCACAGGCAATCTACCGTGTAGGAATTCGCAAGGTCTTTGCCATCGAGGACGACCTGCGCGTTGTCGCTCAGGCCGATTCTCTCGAAAACCTTCGCTCCGCCATCGAACGCTATCCGACCGACATTGTGCTGCTGGAGGGGGGGCTGCTGGCCGGAACCGCCAACGTCATCCCGGAACTGTTGCGCGTTGCTCCCGATGTCAAGCTGATTGTGCAGGCCGTGGCGGCCGACGAGAACCACACCGTCGAGCTGTATCGCCGCGGTGTCCGCGGCATCATCTCCCGCTCCATCTCCCCTGACCTGCTGGTCAGGTGCGTGCGCAGGATCGCCGCCGGCGAAACCTGGATCGACAATCAATCGGTCAATTGGGTCATTGAGGCATATCGCTCCCAGGCCGCCGCGCTGGTGAGTCCCCGCAACCAGCCGCGCCTGTCGCCCAAGGAGATGTCCATCATTACCTGCATTACCCAGGGAAAGCGCAACAAGGAAATCGCCTTTCAACTGGGAACCACCGAGCAGGTCATCAAAAACTATCTGCGCAAAATCTACGACAAGCTGGGCGTCTCTGACCGCCTCGAGCTGGCCCTGTATTGTCTCCATAACAAGATCATCCACGCGGATGAGGAGGAAGCAGTACTCGCCAAGAAAGTTGTCCAAACCTGACAATCCGCCGGTCCGCCCCTCCGGCGGCCGCATTCACTCAGCATCCAAGCCATCGGCCGCCAGAACATCCTCGCTCTTTTTCCGGGCCAACTCCAGCAGGCGGATCAGTTCCGTCAGTTCAGCTTCGTTCATATCTCCCAGCAGTTGCCGCGGGACCCGCTCAATCACCGGGTCCATCGCCCGAAGAAGTTCCAGCCCAGCCTCTGAGATCTGTGTCCATACCACGCGGCGGTCGTGCCGGTCGCGGTGCTGACGGATAAGTTTGAGCCCCTTCAGCCTGGCCAGCAGCCGCGTAATATCCGGTTCGGCGGTGATCATACGGCTGCCGATGGCCGCGCAGGTAAGCCCGCGCGGCCCGGCGCCACGCAGAATCCGCAGCACGTTGTACTGCGTCGAGGTCACGCCCCAGTCGCGGGTCTCGCGATGGAAGGCGCGGTGCAGTGAGTCGGACGTGCGCATCAGGTTCAGCAGCGCCTCTTCCTCTACGCTGGAAAAAGGGCGTTCCTGCTCGATCTCGAGCTTCAGGCCTGCCATCGTCTTTCTCCCATCCGGTCCATTGCGAACTTTCAAAAGGCCGCGCGGCTTTTTCATCCGCCCGGCCTTCCCGCCTGCACCGTCTATTGCCCCGCTTATTGTTTTGCCACGTCCAGATCGATCGTCAGCTTCACCTCGTCGCCCACCGCCGTTGCCGGGAACTTGGTTCCAATCCCGAAGGCTGAACGGCTGACGGTCGTTGTGGCCGAATATCCGGAGTGTGGCTTGTGATCCATGCCCTGAACAGGTCCGGTCGGGCCTTCCACATTCAACACCACCGGCTTGGTTACACCGTGAAGGGTCAGGTTTCCATTCACAATCAGCCCGCTGCCGCTCTTCGCCACGCTGCTGCTGGTAAAGGTTGCGGTGGGGAACTGGGCAACGTCAAAGAAATCCGGGGTCTTGAGGTGGGTATTGCGAGCGTCTACCCCGGTGTCCACCGTGGAAACGTCAATGGTGGCCGTCACCGTGGATTTGGTCACGTCGGCCTGGTTGAACTGAAGTGTGGCAGCAACCTTGCCGAACCGCCCATGCACGTTCGAAATGGTCAGGTGGGTAATGCTGAAATCCACTTCGCTGTGGTTCGGATCGGAGATCCATGTTGAGGTTTGCGCTGTAGCCATCTGTGCCGCCAGCGCCAGAATGCCGGCCGAAATGATCAATCGCTTCATCAAAAAATCCTCTCAATACAGGGTAGTGAGGCTGCTCTCGGGCCGAGCAGACAGGAAACTTCCGCCAGGAATACGCATCATCGGGGAGAATCGTTCACGCCCGGCGCAAAAACTGCCCACACTTATATGACGCTGCAGGCAAGGTATTCGTTGCAACAAATATTCCTGCCTGCCTCGGCGTCCGCGCGGACCGCGCTCCCACTCTGTTATCCTCCCGCTAATGTCCGCGCCCATGTCCGTGCCTACCTCGGTGATAATCCAGTTCCGCCAACTCACCCGTCAGCAGCGCCACACATTTCTGGCCGCCTTTCTGGGCTGGACCCTCGATAGTCTCGACTTCTTTCTGCTCATCTTCTGCGTCAACGCGATTGCCGGCGAGTTCCATACCCAGCCCTCGGCGGTACTGGGCGCGGTCTTCACGACCCAGGCCTTCCGGCCCGTCGGCGCTCTGGTCTTCGGAATGCTCGCCGACCGCTATGGCCGCCGCCCGGTGCTGATGTTCAACATCCTCAGTTTTTCGGTGATTGAACTGGCCTGCGCCTTTGCGCCCTCGCTCACCGTGCTCCTGATCCTGCGCGCCCTGTTCGGAATTGCCATGGGCGGCGAGTGGGGCGTAGGCGCGGCGCTGGCCTTCGAAACCCTGCCCAAGGAAGGCCGCGGCGCATTCTCCGGCATCTTGCAGGAGGGCTACGCGCTGGGATCCATTCTGGCTTCGGCGGCCTTCGCGTTCTTCTTTGCGCGCATCGGCTGGCGCGGCCTGTTTATCCTCGGCGCCTCGCCCGCCTTGCTGGTCTTCTATGTGCAGACCAGGGTGGCGGAGTCGCCGGTATGGCTTGCCGGGGAGAAAAAACGCCTGGCTCGCGCCGTTGCCGAATCGGCTGCTCCTCTCGTGCCCCGTAATCTGATGGCCTTTCTGCCCACATTTCTCTTCCTGGTGCTGCTCATGACGGCATTCATGAGCTTTTCCCACGGCACCCAGGACGTTTACCCAACCTTCCTCGCCGTGCAGGCCAGGCTCTCGCCGGAAACCATCGGTCTCATTGGCGTCCTCTACGGCTTCGGCTCCATCGCCGGCGGCTTTGTGTTTGGAGTGCTCTCTGAAAAATGGGGCCGCAAGCGCGCCATTGTTACCGCCGCCCTCATGTCCATTCCAGTCATTCCGCTCTACGCCTACGGCCATTCGGCCATGGTGCTGGGCGCCGGCGCGGTTCTCATGCAGTTCATGGTGCAGGGCGCCTGGGGAGTGGTTCCCGCCTATCTCACCGAGCTTTCGCCCGCTCCGGTGCGAGCCACCGCGCCGGGACTTGCCTACCAGTTGGGCGGCCTCGTCACTTCGTGGAACGGCAAGGGCCAGGCCCTGGCAGCCGAGCGCTGGGGCAATTACCCCGCCGTGCTGGCCATTACCGTTATCGTGGTAGCCCTCTCGCTCGCCGCCCTCGCCCTCATGGGCCACGAGGCAAAAGGCAGGGAGATGAGCGAGGCGTGATCTATCGCAAATCGCACATTTTTCTATTATGAATCGAAATTCTACCCTGTAACCTCGCGGTCTCTTCTACGGGCTCTCAGTGGACTCGCCGCGCCGCGATACAAATCTTAAGGTTGGCAGGCTTCACAAACCTCAGATCAGGGAGCTAATATATCCCCAGCATTGCAATCCCCGAATGCTGCAATCCCACCCCGGCAAGGAAAAATCAATACTGGAGAATCGGCTATGTCAGAGATTCCAGAGCTGAAGACGACCGACGGTACGCCCAAATCGGTCACCAGGCGCAGGTTCATCCTGGGAGTCATCGCCAGTGGCGGCGTCGTGGCCGCGGCCAACTATCGGTTCATCTCCTCCGCGGTCCACGGCCAGATGTCTTCCGCCGGCGAACGGCTCATCACCATCAACGTCAACGGCATGCAGCGCCGCGTCGATGTGATGAAGCAGGAAACCCTGGCCTGGACGCTGCGCTACAAGCTCGGCCTCACCGGGACCAAGCTGGGATGCGACCGCGCCGAATGCGGAGCCTGCACCGTGCTCATTGACGATGTGCCCCACTATAGCTGCTCCACGCTCACCCACACTCTGCGCGGCCGCAAGGTCACCACCATCGAAGGCCTGGCCTCCGCCGACGGCAAGCTCCACCCCGTGCAGCAGGCGGTGGTCGACGAGCAGGGCTTCCAGTGCGCCTTCTGCATGTCGGGATTCATCATGTCCGCCGTCGGCTTCCTGAAAACAAATCCCAATCCAACCCGCACCGAACTGGCGCACGGCATCTCTGGAAACCTCTGCCGTTGCCAGGACTACAACAAGATTCTCGACTCCATGATGCGCGGCGCAGAGTACATGAGGAGGGCCTGAGCATGTCTGACAGCGTACCCGTTGAACTGACCAAACCAGCCAAGCCCGCCCAGCCGAAACAGCGCGTCTATGGCGCCGGCTACAAGCTCATCGGCAAGAACTATCCCACCAACGACCTACTGGCCAAGGTTACCGGCAAGTCAAAATATGCTGAGGACTTCCGCGCCGAAGGCATGCTGTTTTGCCGCCTGGTGCTCAGCCCCATGCCCCACGCCCGCATCAAGCGCATCCATATGGATGATGCGCTGGCCATCCCCGGCGTCAAGGCTATCCTCACCGCCGATGACATCCCCGCTCAGGCCGACAGCATGGACGACAACGGGCGCATCATCAAAGCCAGCAAGTGGGGCGAGCGCGCCCTCACCAACGAGCCCGTCTTTCAGGGCGACCCGATCCTTGCCGTCGCCGCGGTCGATGAGCTCACAGCCGCCGAGGCCATCGAGAAGATCCGCATTGACTTCGAGCCCCTGCCCTTTGTCATCGACCCGCTTGAAAGCCTCCGCCCCGGCGGACCGAATCCCCGCGAGGACGGCAACGTCTGGGTTCGCCCCGATCCCCCCAATCCTCCCATTCCGCAGCTCCAGCAAGTCAAGTGGACCGACGCGGACTTCGCCGATTACAACCAGGGCCATCTGCCCATGGGCCATGCGCCCGACGAGTGGTCTTATGGCGACATCGACGCCGGCTTCAAGAATGCCGCGCTCATCCTCGACGAGACATTTATTACGCCCGATGTGAGCCATCAGTGCCTCGAAACCCGCACCGCCATGGCTTATTGGCAAAACGGCAAGCTCTTCCTTCATTCAGGAACGCAAAGCACCTACCAGACCCGGCCTGCAATTGCGAAATGGATGAACATCGACCAGGACAAGATCGTGTTCATCAGCGAGTACACCGGCGGCGGTTTTGGCAGCAAGATCACCGGCGGCCTCACCATGATCATTCCCGCGCTGCTCTCCAAAAAGCTCAACGCCCCGGTGATGATGCGCATCAGCCGCGAGGAGGAGCACTTCATCGGACGCGGGCGGCCCAGCGTTGAAGGCCGCATGAAGATTGGATTCGCCAAGGATGGCCGGATCACGGCCCTTGACATGTTCACCGTCTGCAACAGCGGCGCATACGACGCCCAGGGCGACGGCGCTTCAGCGGCCCGCATCGTCTCTCTGCTGTATCAGCCGCCGGCCATGCGCCAGCGCGCAATCTCGGTGATGACCAACACGCCTCCGCGCAGCGCGCAGAGCGCGCCCGGCGGCATGCAGGGAATCGCCATCATAGAGCCCATCCTGGCCAAGGCCGCGCGCCGGCTCGGCGTCGACCAGGTGGCCCTGCGTCGCGTCAATTGTCCTGAAGGCAAGGCCGAATTCGGCCCTCCCGCACACGGCAAGCGCGGTTATACCACCAGTTGCTTCCTTAAAGACGCGCTGGACCGCGGCGCTGCGCAGTTCAATTGGCAGCAACGTGTGGCCCGCCAGCCCAAACGCGTTGGCTCGAAGGTGCGCGGCGTCGGCGTTTCACTCAGTTGCTTCGTTGGCGGTTCCACCGGCTTTGACGGACTGCTGGTCATCACCCCGCAGGGCCGGGTTCAATTTCAGTCCGGCATCGGCAACCTGGGAACCGAATCGGTCATCGATGTCCATCGCGCCGGCGCTGAGGCTCTCGGCGTGCCCTGGGAGATTTGCGACGTCGTCTGGGGCGATACCTCAAAGCACTTCCCGTATACATGCGCCTCCGGCGGCAGCACCACCACCCACACCATGACCCGGGCCTCCTATGCGGTCGCCGATGAGTGCAAGCAGAGGCTCAAGGAGATCGCCGCCAAAACCCACGGCGGCAAGCCGGAAGACTACGAAGTCGCCAACCAGCGTGTCTTCCGCAAGGGAGGCGGTCCTGGCCTGACCTTTGCGCAGGCGGCCCAGCGCGCCATTCAACTGGGCGGCATCTACGACGGCCACGATGTTACTCCCGACGTCAACAAGCAAACCAAGGCCGCGGTGGCGGGGCTCGCCGGCCAGGGGCTCGTGGTATCGGCCAAAGACAAGTACCCTCACGACGGCAACACGTTTTCTTATGTCGCCAGCTTCGCTGAGGTTGAGGTCGATGTCGAAACCGGCAAATACTACATCACCGATTTCCTTGCCTACGCCGACGTTGGCACCGTGCTCCATCCCGCCGCGCTGGGTGGCCAGATTCTTGGCCGGACCACATTGGGCATCGCTCACGCCATCGGCCAGAAGTGGGTGTACGATCCCCATTACGGCCTCCCGGTGGCCAAGCGCTTCTACCAGAACAGGCCCCCCACCATCTTGGACGTGCCCGTCGATATGCAGTGGGAAGCGCTCGACATTCCCGACCCTGAAACTCCGGTCGGCGCTCGCGGAATCGGCGAACCGCCCGTCGGCGGCGGTTGCGCGGCGATCCTCAACGCCCTTTCAGACGCTCTTGGCGACGAGATTTTCCGGCGCGCGCCGGTCAATGCCGACACCATTCTGACGTCCTTTGAAGCCGGGCGTCCCATGCAACATCCCCTCATGGCACACATCTGATTGCGATGTGAACGGAGAGAGCTATGGCAGTAATTCGAGACGTAATGCCCGCATTTGATCTGCTTCAGCCCAGCTCGGCCGCGGATGCGCAAAAGCTGTTGCAGCAGCACGGGGAAGAAGCCTGGGCCATGGCAGGCGGGCTCGACAGCTTCGACTGGCTCAAGGACCGCATCAAGAAGCCCAAGGTCCTGGTCGACCTGAGCGGTATCGACGAGCTTAAGGGAATTCGCTCCACCAGCGACGGCGTCGAAATTGGCGCCATGACCACGCTCACCGAAATTGCGAATCACCCCGTAATCAAGTCGCAGTATTCGGTGCTCGCGCAAGCCGTTGAGTTGGTCGCCTCGCCGCAGATCCGCAATCAGGGCACCCTCGGCGGCAACGTGTCGCAGGACGCCCGCTGCTGGTACTATCGCGGCGGATGGCCCTGCTACCGCGCCGGCGGCAACATTTGCTATGCCGACACCCCGGTGGGCCGCAACCGCGAGCACGCCATCTTCGGCGCCAACCGCTGCGTCGCCGTCCATCCCTCCGACTCCGCTCCCGCCCTCATCGCGCTCGACGCAAAATTCGTCATCCAGACACCCAAGGGCGAAAAGGTTGTCGACGCTGAAGATTACTTCCTCGGACCGGAGATCGACATCACGCATTTGAATATCCTTCAGCCCGGAGATCTGCTTACCGCCATTCGCATTCCATCCACGTGGTCAGGCGCGAAGTTTTATTTCGAGAAAGTGCGCGACCGCAACGTCTGGGACTTCCCCCTGATGAACGTGGCCTCGGCAACTGTTCTGTCGGGAGGCAACATCGACCGCATCCGCATCGCGGTAAGCGCTGTTGCCCCCAAGCCCATGCGCCTCAAGGCCGTCGAAGACGCGGTTCGCGGTAAGCCCGCCGACGCAAACACCGGCGAAATGGCGGGGAAACTCGCCATTCAGGGCGCCGTTCCACTGCAGTTCAACGCATACAAGATTCCGTTGATGAGAAATCTGGTCAAGCGCGCGATAGTCGGCGATCAGGCCGTCGCTGCCGGCCCGCAGGAGGCGTCATGAACCCTATTACCTGGGCAATCAGTCCGTGGGGAAGAACGGTCCCGATCCATATTGCGTGGTACCTGATATGGGTCATGGTGATTGCGGGATTGCTCTTCATGATCGTCCACGCACTCTACGTGGGCATCTTTGCCGCGCCCAAGAAGTTTGCGAAAAACGATTCCCCCGCGGTCCTCGCCGCTGTTCCCGAACGCGTCCCCCGCCACTCCCTGGTTGCGCGCGCCTTCCACTGGGTCATGGCCATCTCCATGTTCGCGCTTCTGTTTACCGCCTTCCTTCCCAAGGTCGGCGTCAAGTTCGATTGGGTGACTTACCATTGGATCGCCGGCCTGGTGCTCACCGCGTCCATCCTCTTTCACGTCGTCCACTCCTCGTTCTTCCTCGACTTCTGGTCCATCTGGCCTGACCGGATCGACCTGCGCGACGCGAAAAGAAGGCTGCTGCGGTCGATGGGAAAAGAAGCGCCGCCGCCCGATCGATTTGCCAAGTATCCGCTCGAAAACAAGTTCTATCACGCGGTCATCTTGTTGGCGGGCCTGGCCGTGATCTGCACCGGCGTGTTCATGATGAAGCGCGTCAACACCTTCGGCATCCTCACCCGCAATCCCTATATCTTCGGCGACATGACCTGGGGCATGATGTACGTCCTTCACGGACTGGCCGGCGTCGGCCTCATCGCATTGATCATGGTTCATGTCTACTTCGGAGTTCGGCCCGAGAAGCTTCCCATTACCAAGTCGATGATCTTCGGTTGGATGAGCCGCGATTTCTATCTCGAAGAACACGATCCACAGCGATGGGCAGCCGAAAAGTCATCGCCGCCTCAGAAAGGGTACGCGCCCAGCGATGCCGACTGACATTCAGGAACGTTGCAACACCATTGAAGCGTGCTACGAATTTACGCTTTCGTATGCTGCGCAGGGACTTCCCAGCGATGAAGGCAGCCCCTCGGGCAAGCAGGTCCGCGAACACCTGGCCCGTGCCGCCGAAGCGTTGCGCGGCATTGAAGAGAGCTGCGCGGCGGCCGTAAAGCAGGAACAGCTCGCTCCCGCCGGCCGCTACCAGGCGTTTTTCGTCGTCCTGGCGCGCGACGCGCAGAGCTCCCTGGCCGCCATCGAACTGGTCCTGGCTCAGCCCGCCATCAGCTCTCAGTTGATCGACAATCTCAACGCATCCATGCACCTCCGCGCCCTGCTCACGGATCTGTTCCTGGTCACTGAAATTCTCGAGCTGCGCCAATCGCAGCCCAAGGCGATGGCCTAAAATTGATTGCATCTTCCGCGGTCATTTGATAGGTGTGCCGGATGTACTCCCCTCAGGTTCTCGACCACTTCGAGCATCCGCGCAACGCCGGACTCGTTGCCAATCCGGACGCATCTGTCCAGATTGAAAATCCAGCCTGCGGCGACGTTCCTGAAATTCACCCTCAGACTTTCCGGCGATCGCATCGAAGAGATTCGCTTTCTCGCCAGAGGTTGTGTCTCCTCCATGGCCTGCGCTTCGGCACTCACTGAGCTCGTTCAGGGCAAGACCATCGAAAAGGCAAGGGAACTGAAGAGAGAGGAATTGCTTCTCGCCGTCGGCGGATTGCCTCCCGCCTCAGCGCATGCCAGCCACCTGGCCATGGACGCCCTCGCGGCTGCACTCGGCCAACTGGCCGGAAAGATCTAAATAGCCATCTTTACTTTTCCCAGAGTGCGGGTGCCCCATCCTTCGCCTTGGCCGGGGTCCCCGCTGACGGGTCCTTGTCAGTGGGGTGGTCGGGCGAAGGGTGGCAAGTACGCCGACAGCGCCACATATTCTTCCGGCGTATTTACATCCACGCTCACCAGTGAGTCGGGCACGGGCACGTACTCGATCTGCTGCGCATGTGCCCGCTTGACCTCTCTCGCATTACTTGTGACCGGAGCCCCCAGGAATGTATCGATCAGTGCGCGGCTCGCTAGCAGCGGATGCCCATGCCTGCCGCTATTTTCAGGCGCCACGCCCCACTTTCCCACGGCCAGCGCCCCATCGAACGATAGGCGCAACCGCTCCAGGCTGGCCGCGCTCAACGGAGGACAATCCACCAGCGTGATCATCGCGCCGTCGCAGCCGCGTGCCGCAACTTCGCGCAAACCCACCTGCAGAGAACTGAATTGTCCCCGCTCCGGGTCAGGATTTCGCACCATCGCCGCGCCGTTCGCGGCAACCACCGGCCCAATGTTTTCCGCATTCCTTCCAGCCACCACCACAATGGCCTCTGTAAACGGCCGCAGCGCGGCAATCGCCGCGGAAAGCAGCGTTCCGCCGCTGGAAACATCTGATCCGGGCGCGGCAGGCGGCCAGGGAAGCAGCGCCTTGTCTCTTCCCATACGCGTTGAAGCTCCCGCGGAAAGAATCACGCCGCACATTCTCATTATGTGAAAACGATAGCAGAATCTATGAGGACGGCTATTGATTGCTGCATAAGTAATGCCCGTATCGATACTCCGAGTGGGCTCGGCAGGGTTCTCGAATCTGTCGCTGTTTTGAAGGGTACGGGCTTTAGCCCGTACGTCAAATCGAGCAATAAAACCGCGGGCTTTAGCCCCTGAGGGAATTCAGGGCGCAATGGTGAACTGTCTCAAATGGTCGCCAAGTGAACGCTCCATCGACCGCACCGTCAGGACATTTCTTATGCAGTTTTTCAATAGCTCAGCTATTCGGCCTCGCCGCAGCAAGCTTTATCTTCAATCACGGCGTCATCTCCGACGCCATCCATCTCGCCCGCACTGCGCTTGTGGAACCAGCTCATGTGCGGCAGCGCACGCTCCACCCCGCGGCGTATGCCAATCAGCTCCGCCACGATGGCCACGGCAATTTCCTCAGGCGTGATCGCGCCAATATCCAGGCCCACGGGCGAATGCACCCGTTCGAACAACTCAGGTTTCAATCCTTCTTTTGTCAGCTCTCGAAAAACCGTGATAGCCTTCCGTCTTGAGCCGACCATCCCGATATATTTCGCCTGCGTCTTCACCGCCCATCGCAGCACGCGCATGTCATCGCGGTGCCCGCGCGTAACAATCACGATGTAAGAGGAATCGCTCGGAGTCATGCCCGCCAGTGCCCGATCGAAATCGTCGGCAATCACTTCTCTGGCCTCGGGAAACCGCTCCACGTTGGCGTAAGCCTCGCGATCGTCGCTCACGATCACGTCGAAACCGGCGCGCCCCGCGGCCTTGTAAAGTTCGTATCCCACATGGCCGGCGCCGAAGATATACAGCAACGGCGGCGGCAACACCGGCTCAACAAAAATCTCCAACGTGCCTCCGCACACCAGGCCGGTGTCGTACTTCGGATCCTGGTTCAGATCGAAGCTGAGCGTGCGCGGCTTTTCGCTCGCCATCACTTCCCGCGCCGCTTGCCATACTTCGGCCTCAACGCAGCCGCCGCCAATGGTGCCGGCAATTGTGCCGTCGTCGCGCACCAGCATCTTCGCGCTCTTGAAAGAGGGAATCGAGCCGCGCACGTTCACGATCGTGGCCACGGCTCCCTTGTGGCCATCCCGCTGCAACTTCACGATCTCTTCGTAGATATCCATCCATCTCGATTATTGGATCTGCCGCAACGTAAGTCAATCACGGGCAAACCCCCGCACTCATCCCCCTCGTGGCCGGGAAAACTCGAGATCGCCGCAAACCCTTTTCCGGCTATCGCAGTCAAACGCTGGAATACTTCCTGCAAAGCTCGCGAATCTGCGCAATCCCTTTTGGAACGCCGGCTTCGGCCGTCCCGCCTGCACTCGCGTCGCCTTCGTACTCCAGTGACATATAGCCCTTGTGCCCGGCCTGCGCGTACATCTTCCACACCCGGTCCATGTCGATCGGAGTCTTATCGTCGAAGTGGTCGCGAATATGCGAGACCGTCGCGTATGGAATGCACGCTGCAATCTGCGCATAACTATCCTGCGTCGCCGAGGGGATGAAATGAGTTATATCCAGATTGATGCCGGCATAGGGTGAATTCACCCGCTGCATGATCTCCAGGCAAACATCGGCGCTCTGCGACACCCCGGAATGGTCCTCCAGTCCCAGCATAATGCCCCTGAGTGCCGAGTAATCGCAGGCCGCTTTCATCGTCTCTACAACCCAGCCGGTAGCCTGTTGCATGGTCACGCCGTCCGGCAACGTGCCGGCAAAGATCCTCAGGTGCGAAGCGCCTAACCTGTCTGTAACATCGATCCAACTTTTGATCTGGCGCAGAACGTCTTCGCGCTTGGCTGCATCTGCCTGCACCATGCTGGAGCCGCAGGCCGCGCCTGAAAATGCCACGGCATTCTTATAGGCCAGATAGCGAAGGTTCTCGAGATATCCAGGATCGGTGGACTTGAGGTAATACACGGTCATATCCACGGCGTCGAGCTTCAGCTCCACGGCCTTCAGGATAAAGTCTTCGAGCGTCATCTGCCCGTGAGTCAGCGCCTCTCGGTAAGAGTAGGCGCAGCAGCTTACCAGCAGCCGCGCCGTCTTGCCTGCATCTGCCTTGGCTGTATCTGCGCTTGCGTCCGCGGAGGCTGCATGAGCCGGCGGCGCGCTCATGCCCAGTCCCGCGCCCGCCAGTGCGCCCGCCCCAACCGTCTTCAGAAACTCGCGGCGTGCTATCGTGTTTTTCATCGTGGCTCCTTTGTGTTTTTGAACTATCTGCTTTCCGGCCTGGAAAGCCGGGAGCAAATCAGCGCAACCAGTCTACTCCCAGCCGGTTGTTTAGATAAGAGCGTGGCGAAGTGAAGTCTCTCAGCCGGAAGGGTACAGGCTTTAAGTGAGGGGCAGGGGTTTTAGGTGAAGGGTACGGGCTTTAGCCCGTACATCAAATCGAGCAATAAAACCAAGGGCTTTAGCCCCTGAGGGAAAGCTTATTCAGAATCGACTCGCGGACCCTCTTTCGCATCGATGAGAGAAAGGGTATATGATTCCGCGTGGCTTCAAGGCGCTCTTGCTTTTCGTTCTGTTGCCTCAACCGGCAGCTTTTGCCCCGCTCGCGCTTACCGTAATTCAGAACGGACTTGCACCGGGCAATTCATATATGGAGCAGGAATCACCATGAATCGCAGAAGTTTTCTAGCTAAATCGGCATGCGCGCTCTCCGGCATTGCGGCGCCATCGATTGTCCGCGCCTCGGCGTTCGGCGCCAACGCGCCCAGCAATCGCATCAACGTAGGATTCATCGGCACCGGACGCCAGGCCTTCGGTGCGAATCTTCCCCAGATGATGGCTGTTCCCGGCGTTCAAGTAGTTACCGTATGCGACGTTGATAGCTGGCGATTGGGAGAAGCACAGAATTTTGTGAATGCATTCTATGCCAAGCGCGACGGGCTCGCGTCTTACAACGGATGCGCAAAGTCGTCTGACTTTCGTGAGGTGATTGCCGATTCCAATATCGACGCGTTGATGGTCTCCACCCCCGATCATTGGCACGTACCCATCGGCATCATGGCGGCCAAGGCAAAGAAGCATTTCGCCATGGAAAAGCCCATCAGCCTCAGCGTCGAGCAGGGCAGGATGTTGTCGGATGCGGTAAAGCTGTCCGGCGTCACCGTCCGGAACGACAGCGAGTTCCGCTCGCTTCGCGTCCAGAATCATGCCGTCGAGTTAATTCGCAACGGGCACCTCGGAAAGCTCGAGCGGATCGAGATCGTATTTCCATCCGACCCCACTCCCGTAGGCGTGCAACCCGATATGCCCGTTCCGCCGGAGTTGAACTACGACATGTGGCTCGGTCCCACCGCCATGGTTCCTTATACCCAGAAGCGCGTCCACGATGTAAAGCAGCATAACCTGCGGCCTAACTGGATGCGCATCAACACTTATGCCCAGGGCATGATCGCCAACTGGGGCGCTCATTACTTCGACGTTGCCCAGTGGGCCAACAATTCAGAGCACTCGGGACCGGTTGAGGTAGAAGGAAAAGGCGAATTCCCAGTTAGCCTCTGGAACACCATGATCAACTTTAAAGTTAGTTATAAGTATGCGAACGGCGTCGTCATGACTTGCGAACAAACCAACACCAGCACGCCGAGTATCTCCTACTTTGGAAGCGATGCATGGATCAAGATAGACGGCTATCCCGGAACCATGACGAGCAGCAAGCCGGAGTTACTAACTCGGGAGCCCGAAGCCGGAGAATTGGACTTCTCGAAAACTCTCTGGGATAAGAATGATTTCATTGCCGCGATACGCGAAGCCCGCCTGCCGCTTGAGCCGATCGAAGTCGGCCATCGCGCCATCTCCATCGCGCAAATTGGACTTATCTCCTGCCAGGTCGGCGATAAGTTGCGCTGGAATGCTGAAAAGGAATTATTCGAAGGGAATAACTACGCCAATGCATTGCTGGCCGCGCCGCTGGCAAGGCCGCAATGGGCTATCTCCTGAATCCATCGCCGCTCTCATTTGCTGCGGCCGGTGCGCAATAGAAAGTCGAAGTCACAGCCCTGGTCCGCCTGCAGCACGGTATCTTCATACAGCTTTGCGTAGCCGCGCGTGGCCATCTCCCGGTGCGGCGGCAACAGCTTCCACGCCGCAAGGCGTCTTTGCAACTCTCCATCGTCAATCAGCAATTCAATCCGGCGCGCTGCCACGTCGAGCATGATCCGGTCGCCGGTTTGAACAATCGCCAGCGGACCGCCGACAGCCGATTCCGGCGCAATGTGCAACACGATTGTCCCGAAAGCAGTCCCGCTCATACGCGCATCCGAGATGCGGACCATATCTTTCACGCCCTCCCGCGCAAGCTTCTTCGGGATAGGCAGGTAACCCGCCTCCGGCATCCCCGGCGCGCCCTTCGGCCCGGCATTGCGCAAAACCAGAACATCGTCGGCATGCACATCGAGATCCGGAAGGTCGATACGCGCAATCATATCTTCCACTGAATCGAATACCACCGCGCGTCCGGTATGATGCATCAACTCAAGCGAAGCTGCCGATTGCTTGATTACCGCGCTCCGCGGCGCCAGGTTTCCATAGAGCACCGCCATCGCGCCCTCCTTCTTCAACGGTGCGGCAAAGCTCAAAATCACATCCTGTCCCGGCGCCTCTTCGGCCTGCGCAATCGCATCTCCAATAGTGCCGCCGGAGACGCTCCGCGCCTTGAGATCGAGAACGTGTTTGAGTTCGCGCATCAGCGCGGGCAGCCCGCCGGCATAATGAAAATGCTCCATGTAATGCGCGCCGGAAGGCTTCAGGTTGAGCAACACCGGAACCTCCCGCCCCAGCCGATCGAAATTCTCAAGGTCAATCGCCACGCCCGCGCGGCCGGCCATCGCAATCAGGTGAATCAACCCGTTGGTCGATCCGCCAATCGCCTGCAGCACAATCATCGCATTGCGAACCGAAGCTTCCGTAATCAGTTCGCTTGGCGTGGGCGCTCCGGCAATCGCCATTTCGGCGGCGCGCTTGCCGCTCTCCTCGGCTATGCGGCGCCGGTCGGCATGAGGCGCGGGCGCGGTGGCGCTCATGGGCAGCGACAGGCCCAGCGCCTCTACGATGCAGGCCATGGTGCTCGCCGTCCCCATCACTCCGCAAAAGCCGACAGAAGGCGCGAGCCGCCCGCTGATCTGCCCCATCTCGCCTTCATCCATTCGGCCCGCGCGATACTCAGCCCACAGCCGCCGGCAATCCGTGCATGCGCCCAGCACCTCACCCCGGCAATGGCCCACGACCATCGGTCCGGTCGGCAACACCACTGTCGGCACATCCGTGCTGGCCGCGGCCATCACCTGCGCCGGCAGCGTCTTATCGCAACCTCCAATCACCACCACCGCATCCATGGCCTGCGCGCGAATCATCTCTTCGGTATCCATCGCCATCAGGTTGCGCAGGAACATCGAAGTCGGGTACGCGAAACTCTCGTGAATCGAAATGGTCGGGAACACCATCGGCAATCCGCCCGCCAGCATAACGCCGCGCTTCACGCTCTCGATCAGCTCCGGCACATTGCCCTGGCAGGGATTGAAGTCGCTGTAGGTATTGGTCACGCCGACGATCGGCCGATCCAGCGCATCGTCGGAATAGCCCATCGCCTTGATGAAGACCTTGCGATGGAACAGCGAGAAAGCGCCGTCGCCGTAGTTGGTCAGTCCCTTGCGCAGACCTCTTGTCATATCGCGTGTCCTCGAATCGGCTTCTTACCGCTTCCGTTTAGGCCATCATACCAGCGCGTTTTGTTTCTCTGAATTTGCTGAAAGGCCGCCAAAGCGGGACAGGACTTGAGTGGGCGCAACTGATAAAAAACGGTTTACAGACCGCAGGCAAAAGGCTTGGATTTGATCACAGGCCCCAAAGGACTCCCGCTCTAGGAAAAATCCTATGAGGATTGGTAACTAATTCTTTAGTTGCGGGTCTAAGCATTGTGTGGTCAATCCCTCTCTGGGCATTGACCGCATGGAATCAACAACATAGACATGCCGCCAAAGAAATCCAACACGCTCACCGAGGCTGAGCTCAGGCTCATGAAGATCCTGTGGCGTCGCGGCGAGTCGGCGGTCAACGACCTGGTCGCCGCCATGCCCAACGGCGAAACCCTGGCCTACAACTCGGTGCTCACCACCATCCGCATCCTCGAGCAGAAGGGCTACGTCGACCACCGCCAGGAGGGCCGTGCGTTTGTCTATCGCCCCTGTGTCGCCGAGCAGGAGGCCAGCCGTTCCGAGGTTCGCCACCTCATGAGCCGCTTCTTCGGCAACTCGCGCGAGCGCCTGCTGCTGTCGCTGTTGGGTGACGAGGAGATAGCTCCCGAGGAGCTGCAGCGCCTGAAAGATGCCATCCAGGCCGCGGCCCCCGACGCTGAGGAGGAGGTGTAGCCGATGCCATTCGCCGCCTTCATCCAGGCTTTCGTCCAGGCATTGACCGCAGCCGCTCAGCGGCCAATTCCGGGTAGCGGAGATGCGCTCTTTGCCGCCTGCCGTGCATTTTCGCTCCAGGCCGGGGCAGTCGCCGTCACCGCCCTTTGGCAAGGCGCGGTCGTCGCGTGCGGTCTCGCCATCTGTCTTCGCCTCGTCCCGCGCACCTCCGCGGAGCATCGCTTCGCCGTCTGGGCCGCGGCCTTCGTCACGCTCGTCGCTCTCCCCATCCTTGCGCTCAGCACAGGCTCTGCGGCCGGCGTAGTGACAGGCTTTTCCTCTGCCGCGAATGAAGCCGCTGCCCGGCCGTGGCTCAGTATTGACGCTCGCTGGAGCCTCCTGATCGCCGCGCTCTGGGCGGCCGCTGCGCTTTTCCGCGCCGTCGATCTCGGCCTTCATTCCTTCCGCCTGCGCAAGTTGTGGAAGGACGCGATCCCGGTCCCCGTCGACAGCAACCTCAACTCCATGCCGGCTTCAATCTGGACCCGCGGCCCCGTCCAGGTCTGCACCACAGCCACTTTGCAACGCCCCAGCGTGATTGGGTTCTTCAAGCCCCGCATCCTTATTCCCGATTGGCTCTTCGCCCGCCTCACCCCCGGCGAGCTCGAGCAGATCGTGCTCCACGAAGCCGAACATCTGCGCCGCCGCGACGATTGGACCAATCTTTTCCAAAAACTCTGCCTGGTTCTCTTCCCGCTCAATCCCGCGCTCGCGTGGATCGAGCGCCGTCTTTGCCGCGAGCGCGAGATGGCCTGCGACGACGGCGTTATCAGAATTACGCGTGCGCCGCGCGCCTATGCCGCCTGTCTCACCAGCCTCGCCGAGCGCCGATTTGAGCGTCGCGCTGAGGCTCTGTCGCTGGGAGCCTGGCAGCGCCGCCCCGAGCTGGTCCACCGCGTCCACAGCATTCTGCGCCGAAACCGCGCATTGAGCCCCCTTGCCACTCGTGTCTTGCTCGGCCTGATGGGTTGCGGTCTCCTCTTCGGATCCGTCGAACTTGCGCGTTCTCCCCAATTGGTTGCCTTCGTTTCCGCACAGAACCCCGAACCGAATGTTGCGGCCTCACAGCCACCGGCGCAGCTCGTAACCGCAGCCTATACGCCGGTCAGAAATGACTCCGTCCATCGCACGTCCACCGGATTGCAAACGGCTGAAGTTGCTTCCTCGCGTACTGCGAACCACCAGCCAAGCCCCGTCGCGATGAACGCCTCCCTGCAACCCACGGCCTCAAAGCAGAACGCCGCACTCGAATGGAAGACGTCGTACTCCGAGCCCGCCTCCCGCTCGCCCCGCCCCGTAATGCTCAAGGCAGAATTGACCAGCTCCGAACAGGCCAAGGCTCAGGATCAGGAACAGCAATGGCTCGTTATCACCACCTGGGAGCAGCTCCAAACTCCAAATCAGAATGCCGTCCTGACCGCGGACTATGAAACCGGCGCGAATTCAAACCCGGCAAACTCGACCAGCGCCCAGCCAACCGGTCAGCCGGCCAGCCAGATCATCGTCACCCGCTTGATCTTCAGAATCGTTCCCGCAAGTTCCTTATCCGCGCAGCCATCCTCCGCGCCCATGCGCAGCGGCTGGTTCGTGATCCAACTGTAACCAACAAATTCAATCCCAATGGAGAGGTAACCATGTCCGTATCAACTAATTCTTTAGTAGCAAAGGCAAAAAAAATCCTGATCCCCGCCGGCGCGATTGCCGCGCTTCTCGTCGCCCTCACCTTTGCCGTCAATCGCAACGTGGCCCACGCCGCAGTCGGAGCCGCTGCTCCCATGGACGAAAGCAGCGTCTCCTCGTTGGTAGCGCTCGATAATGCGGTCGAAGCGGTCGCAGCCCGCGTCACGCCCGCCGTCGTCAACGTCTCAGTAACCTCGCGCGCCCATGCCGATGAAATGGACCAGGACGGCCCAGGCTCCGGCATTCCCCAAAGCGCCCTCCCGCCAGAATTCCAGTGGTTCTTCGGTCCCCAGGGCCCCGGCCAAGGTCGTGGCCCGGGTCGTGGTCAGGGTCATGGCCAGGGCATGAACGGCCGCCCGCGCAGATCGAGCATGGCATCGGCAGCGGCATCATCGTCTCCCCCGACGGCTACATCGTCACCAACGCTCACGTCGTCGATGACGCTACGCAGATCCGCGTCACGCTGAATGACCGCCGCGTCTTTCCCGCCAAGCTGGTCGGAGTTGACAAGCTCAACGACCTCGCCGTCATCCACATCGACGCCAAAGACCTAACCAGCATTGCCTGGGGCGACTCCACCCATCTTCGTCCCGGCCAGACGGTGCTCGCCTTCGGCAGCCCCTTCGGCTACTTTCAGTTCTCCGTAACGCGCGGCATCGTCAGCGGCCGTCAACCGCCCCAATCCCTACTCCGACGACCCGCGCAAGCCGGGCGACTTCATCCAGACCGACGCCGCCATCAACCCCGGCAACTCCGGCGGGCCGCTGGTCAACGCGCACGGCGAGCTGGTGGGCATCAACACCTTCATCATCTCCGGCAGCGGCTCCTTTGCCGGCGCGGGATTCGCCATTCCCTCGCAGATCGTCAAGGCCTCCGCCGATCGAGCTCATCAAGAACGGCACTGTACATCACGGCTACCTGGGCATCAGCATGAACGATGTCACGCCCGACAACGCCGGCTTCTTCAACCTGCCTGACGCCACCGGCGCCATCATCAGCCAGGTCACGCCCGACTCGCCTGCCGGCCGCGCCGGACTCAAGACCGGCGACGTGCTGCGCGAACTCGAACGGCAAAAAGATCGTCAATGGCAGCGCCCTGCAGGTCGCGGTCAGCGAGATGGCTCCCGGCAACACCATCGCCCTGGCATTCTCCGCGACGGCAAGCCGGACACGATCAAGGTCACCGTCGGCGAGTTTCACGGCGAAACCGAAGTCGCTGACAACTCCGGCTCCGGCTCGCCCCAGCGCGGCAGGCTTGGCGTTTCGGTCGGCGAGCTTACCCCCGACCTGCGCCAGCAACTGAACATCCCGGCGCAGGTAAACGGCGCGGCCATCCAGAGCGTTCGTCCCGCCAGTCCTGCGGACGATGCCGGCCTCGCTCCCGGCAACGTCATCCTTGAAGTCAACCGTCACCCGGTCAAGAGCCCCGATTCCTTTGTCAGAGAGTTTCACTCCGTTCCCGCGGGCAAGGACATCCTGCTTCTGGTCTGGTCAAAGGGCGGCGCATCCTACCGCGTTCTGCATCCGGCGGAAAACGCCGAGAGCGGCATGTAAGCCAGGCCGCGGCAGGAGGGCCGCTGCCCGTCGGGGGACAGAGCGGCGGCCCTTCTCTCAGTGTCCGGTCGTAGAACGGGCGCCCGCCTCACCTGTTGGTCAACCTAAGATATTGCAAATAATCGATTTTTAAGTTTGTACTCATTAGGACGCCGTAGTATCCTGTAATCCTCCCCCGCAAAACGGAAGGAGAATTATGTCTAAAATCATCGCTTTCGTGGTCGTGATTATGGCCTGCAGCCTGTCAACGCTTCGCGCGCAGGTGCAGGAATGGAAGCCGAAGATGATTCTTTTCCATGTGACTTCCGTTCAGCGCGCTGATGACCCCGTTGCCTGTAAATCAGGCAAATGCAACGTAGTCAGATATAAGGTTGAAGGTTATGCCGATATCCAACAGGGTGCCACGACGACTGAGTACGTTATCACCTGCGATGAGCATATGAGTAGCCGTCCTCTGTTGCATCGTGACAACGTTTGCGCTCGTTTTCATGCCGGCAACGCTTACACCGCGCAATTGCTGTCTGACAGCGTTTCATTTCCATACAGCATGTTGAATAAGGATTTTGAGACTGATTACAACATAGTGTCGGAGAAAGAGATAGCCAGGGCTCCGGAACAACCGGAGGTAAACAGGGCTCCGGAAAAACGCGAGGCGACCAGGGGTCCGGAACAACCGGTGTCGACCAAGGGCCTGGAACAGATGGCTAGCAAAACCGGCAATTGACGGTGATCGATCTGATTTGAGTACTCCAATGGAGTATTGCGCGAAATGTGCCCCATGGGGTCATAAGGAAACAATCGAATATCTGCGCGCTCACGATTGACGCTTGATTTGCGTCCCAGGACATCTCCGGCCAGTGGCCAACCCTCGCAGTAGCCAGTTCCTCTCTCAGCCCCGGAACTGCGGGCCCCCATCCGCTGTTTTGAAGGGTACGGGCTTTTGGTGAAGGGTAGAGGCTTCGGGTGAAGGGTACGGGCTTCAGCCCGTACATCACATCGAGCAGCGAAACCGCGGGCTTTAGCCCCGGAGGGAAGCTTTTTGCGGACCTCACCGGAAACCCCGTGTTTTTCCGCAGCCCGTTTAGCCCCGGAGGGAAGCGGGGTTTTAGCCCACCGCCCGCTCTTGCCTCCTCGGCGGGAAAGCAAATCAGAAATTCCGGTTGGTATGATGATGATGATGATCAGCCGCAGGCAATTCATAGCCTCGCTTTCACTGCTGTCGGCCGCTCTTACCAGCGCCGAAAGCCGCTTGCCTGCCAATCGAAATATCAAGTGGGCGCTCTCTTCAGCGCTTTGGAACTACTTCCCTCCCTGTCCGTTCACCAGCATTCTCGATGACATGAAGGCAACCGGCTTCATCGGCGTTCGCATCACCGGCTTCCCTCGCATCCTTGAAACCTACGGGTTGACCGCGGCCCAGATGCTGCAGGAAGTTTCCAAGCGCAACCTCAACGTGGTTACCATCTCCTGGAGCGGCCCGCTTGAGGATCCGGCTCAGCGCCGGCAGGTGCTGGATAGCGCCCGCAACGCCATCAAGTTTCTTGCCGATTTCGGCGCCAATCACCTGGTGGTCTTCTCGCCCAACCGCACCAGGCCCGGAGCCGATACCCCTGCCGCCTTTCAGGAGCTGTGCGCGCGCTGCAACCAGATCGGTGAGCTGGCCGGCGAAATGGGATTCACCGCCGGCCTCCACAATCACATGGGAGAAATGGTCCAGACCCAGGAAGAGGTCGACCGCTTCATGTCCATGACCGATCCCAAGCTCTTCGGCCTTTCGCCTGACACCGCTCATCTTCATCTGGCCGGTTGCGACGTGGTTGCGACCCTGGAGCGCTATAAGCATCGAATCCACTTCCTCGACTACAAGGATGCAAAGTGGACCACCCCCGCTACCGACTGGGTTCAGCCCAACGGAAGGGTGCTGCCCAAGGATTCATCGCAGGCGCGTTTCTTTTCGAGCATCTACGACCTGGGCGACGGCGAGGTGGATTTTCCCTCCTGCCACCGGGTTCTGAAGAGCGTAAAGTATCGCGGCTGGATTTGCGTCGATCTCGACACCGCCCGCAACGGTCCGCGCGCCGACTTCGAGCGCTGCGGCGCTTACATAGTCAAGAAACTGGAGCCCATCTACAAATGAACCGCCGGGAAATGAAGGGCAGCAAAATGAAGGGCAGGGAAATGAACCGCCGGGAGTTCTCTTTCGCAGCCATCGCCATGGCGCTGCCGGGATCGGCGTCAGCGAACCCCATCCCCAGGTACAGAATCATCGACCCGCACGTTCATGTCTGGGTCAACGATCCGCATTACCCATGGGCTCCGGAAACCAGAGACGCACCCAAGGAAGACCGCACGCCCGCCATGCTTCTTGAATTGATGCGCGCCAACCATGTCGAGCGAACCGTGCTGGTGCAATACATCGGCTACCGCTGGGACAACCGCTACGCCGCCGACTCCGTGAAAAAGTACGCGCCCAACTTCAAGGCCGTCTGCCGCGTCAACCCCGCCGACCCCGCCGCGCCCGACCAGCTCTCCCAGCTCACCGCGCAGGGATTTCACGGCGTCCGCCTCAGTCCTTCCGGCGACGCCGGCGGCGACTGGATCAAGGGCCCTCTCATGCCGCCCTTGTTTAAGCGCGCTGAATCCCTTCATGTGCCCATGCTCATTCTGGCGCCGGTCACGCGCATGACCGATCTCATGCCTTTGATCGAGCAGTGTCCCGATCTCGACGTGGTCATCGACCACCTGGCCGACTGCCCCATCGATCGCCCCCAGGAGCTCGACAAGCTCATCGCCCTGGCCCGCTTCCCGCGTGTCTTCGTCAAAATCTCCCACACCTGGTCCATCTCCCGTCAGCCTTATCCCTGGCTCGACGCGCAGGAATACGTAAAGCGGCTCTACGCCGTCTACGGTCCGCAACGGCTCATGTGGGGAACCGATTGGCCGGTCCATGAGAAGTGGACCACCTACGCCAAGACCCTCAGCGTAGTCCGCGATGACATGAAGTTTCTGAATGACGAAGACAAAAGCTGGATCCTGTCGAAGACCATCGAGCGCGTCTGGCGCTTCGCTTGAGCCCTCGGCACTCTTGCTCCGCCTCGTCGGAGCAGGAAACCAATCCTCCCGCGACTTTCTCAAGCGCAGCCCGCTTGCGTTCTTCTCTCCAATGGAAATCAAGTACTACAGTTGTAAATTCAAGATTTCGGAGGGAGCGGGCGGCTTCAGCCCCCTGAAAGAATGCGAATTTGCGGGGCCTTCAGGCCCGAGCCTCTGGCGATCGCCCCACCCTTCCAGTTTTTGCTCTCTTCCGAAAGCCCAAAACTCCGGGTGCCCCCATCCTTCAGGTTTTCTGGCGCAAGGGCGGGAGACTACTTACCTGACTCCACCCGAGCGGAGGAGAATCGACTGTATCCATCCCACCCTTCCCGCAAAAAACGCAGGAAGGATGGGGCACCCCAACTCTTGTGCCAACTCAAAGGGTGGGCCACCCGCCACCGGGATTGATCGCGGGCATGCGCCCCGCGCCAGGTTGCGGCACCTCATTCTGTCCGCGGCGGGGATAAATGAAACTCCGGGGCGATGAAAGTTCCGATTGTCTCTCAAGACATTTCACATTGGGCGTATCGGACATTCCGATCGGCAGAATCTGTTTTCTTGATTTTCCTGGAGGTGGACGGAGCGTTCACCCTTGGATGTCTCGGAAGCTGACCTCGGCGGCCAATGGAGAACTTCTACAAGTGTATAATCGACTCGAAACCCAAACTCCAAGGCATGACGCTCCCCGCGCCGTGCGATAGCGAAACCTGATCCTACAGCCCTCTATCCCTGGTACCAGGCCCAATGACGAAGCCTCGAGGAATCCCAAGCATGACCGGCATCCGCGGCATTGCGGCATTGTGGGTGATGCTCTACCATGCGCAACAAGGCGCGGGCACCACCTTTAACCTGCCACTTCTGGCGAAGGTTCCGGATTTAAGGAGCGGTTGGCACGGGGTGGATCTGTTTTTCATGCTGTCCGGTTTCATTCTCATGTATGCCCATGCGCGGGACTTCATTGTGATCCAAAAAGAGAACACCTTGCGGTTCGCTCGATTGCGTTTTGCCCGCGTTTACCCGCTGAATGCGGTGGTCTTGTCACTCATTGCGATCCTTGTGGCATTCCAGCCTGGGTTCGTCGCCTGGGCGCGAACCTCCGAGCCATCCGATTATTCATGGCAGGCATTCGCTCGGACTTTGTTCTTGGCAAACCGCTGGTTTTTACCGGGTCGGGGCGATTGGAACCAGCCTGTGTGGTCTCTCAGCCTCGAGGTTCTTGGCTATCTCATGTTTCCCCTGCTGGCCTTCTGCGCATTGCGCATCACGCGAAAATGGCTGCTTTTCGGGGTAGCTTTGCTGAGCCTCTTCGGGTCTCTTGCAATCCTCGCCATCAGAGGGGTAGCCTTCGATAATTCAATCGGCCGGGTTGCGTTCGTGAGGATGATCACCTGCTTTGTAACTGGAATCGCGATTTTCCGCCTTTGGACGCTGATGGCTGAATCTCATAGGAAATGGGCGGGTTGGTTTGCCGCAGTTTCCGTAGCGGGAATATTGATCCTGGGCATAGTGCCGCTTTATGGCGATCTTCTCTACAACTTCTTCTTTGCCTCGCTTTTATATGGTCTTGCATTTCAACAGGGAATCGTGAACAGATTGCTGGCCAGCCGCGCTGCGGTGTTCCTCGGAGAAATCTCTTTTCCCCTCTACCTCTCCCATGTAGTGCCTCTCCTTTGGCTTCGCTACTTCCTCCTTTCAAACCCCGCGAAGTATTCGACCATCGAGAAGTCATTGGCTCTCGTGGGCTGGGCAGTGGGATGTATCTTGATGGCGACCCTTCTTCACCGGTACGTCGAAGAACCGTTCCATGCTTTAGGCCGGCGATGGGCAGGCGCGCGCATGACGGAATAGAAGGCTCACGGACTACTCTCTTTTGTATTTGAGCGGGCGCCGCGCAACTGTACGCTTCCGTCGGATCGTGTCTACGGGCGGGTGGCCCACCCTTCCAGTTTTTGCTCTCTTCCCAAAGCCCAAAAACTGCGGGTGCCCCATCCTTGCGATTCTTTCTATCGCAAGGGTGGGGACCCACGACCGCCCCCAACAACATTTAGTTCGCTTCCTGTCTCCGCGCCGTCCACTCCGGCCCGATCTCCAACGAGCCGATTGCAACCTATGAATCCAGGGAGGATTGAAGACCGAAGATAAACCACGATAAACCAATCGGCTGAATATAACGTAATGGTCGGGCGGAGGGATCCCCCCGACCCGTCCCGGCCCACGCTGAGTGCGCAAAAATGCACCGGTTCTTGAGCATCCGAGCGCTCTCCCGGCGCCAAATCCTACCACTCCGCCGATGAAGCCTGCCCGCCAGCGCGCCGCGGTCAATATTGGCCAGCAATTCCTGGTTCGCGTGCGTAACACTGGCCCCTGATCGGCACGCCATTCACCGCAGGCTGCCGGGTTTTCCGGCGTGCAACCTCGAGTGAAGCCGACAACATGAAGAGGGTGCATCATAACCGGCGTGCAGATGAGTCGGAGAAGATCGCGGAGACAAATGAAACTGCTCAAGGGATTAGGAATCGGACTGTGCCTCATCGTGCTCTGTCTTCTCGTGGCCCCGAAAACAAAGGCCAACGGGCTTGACAGTAAGACTGCTGTCACCTTCGTCGTACCTGTCGAAGTTCCGGGCCTTACCGCCCAGACCTTGCCGGCCGGCACTTACCTCTTCAAGGTTGTCGACTCTTCCCCGGATCGGGACATCATCCAGGTTTCCAGCCAGGACGGCGCCAAGGTGCTGGCCACCTTCCTTGGAGTCCCGAATCCCCGTTTGAAAGCTTCGGACTTGACGGTGACCATGTTCGGCAATCGTCCCGCCGCAGATTCTCAAGCCCTGGAGACCTGGTACGGTCCGGGCCGTGGATGGGGCGACCAGATTGTCTATGAAAAGTCCAGGGCCGCCCAACTGGCCAAGGAAGCCAATGAGCCGGTGCTTTCCACCTCTGCTGTTCTGGCGCTTTCGACCGTCGATACCCTGAAAACGGCGCCGATTGAGGCAGTCAACCCAGGCGGAGAAACAGTTGCCATAGCCCAGGTTATCAACCCACCCGCCACGGTTGCTCCCGCAGTTGCTGTTGCAGCGGGACCTGCTGTGGCAGTCGTAGCTCCGCCCGCAGCGGTGACTACGGTCGCAGTAGCACCTGCGCCCGCAGCAGCGCCTGCGGCCGCGCCGGCGCCAGTTGCTGCAGCAGCGCCTCCGGCCCCACCAGCCCCAACCGTCACACCAGAGCCGACGGTCGCAGCAGCGCCTGTGGTTGAAACGGCGCCTGCAGCCACAGTGCAGACTACTGTTGTTGCACCTGCGCCTACCGCTGCAGTGGCGCCTACGGCAACCACAGCGCCCGCGGTCACAGCAGCGCCAACTCCGGCCGTAGCGCCTACGGTGGCGGCAGCGCCTGAGGTGGCCACGGCCACACTGCCTGATACAGCCAGCGTTCTTCCTCTCATTGGATTGGTCGGACTGCTTATGTTGGGCGCAGCCTTTCTGCTGACCAACCTCTTGAAGCGGAGGGCATGAATCAATTGCGGGGTGAATAGCACGGAACCTCACGCGATCCGAAGCCGATGGGCCAAGGGGGCGGTACGCAAGTATCGCCTCCTTTGTCCGTTCCGGCGCATGCGCCGCATCCGCGCCGGATACTGCGTCGCCTTTAACATTCCCGGCACTGGCAGCAAAGGCAGTCGACCATGATAGCCGCAACTGAGAAGCAGAGGTTTGCAATCCGAGTCCACCTGTTCCTTCGCGGGACGCGGACGCTGCTGCTCGTCGCGGGCACACTTGCGGTCTCCTATGTTGCGGTAACTCTACTCGACGCAAAGCTCTACCAGAAAGCCGCGGGCAAGGCTCTCCAAAAGCAGATCCATGCGCAAGAGCAACATAAAGGGAGCCTGTCGCGCGCCGTGGCCAAACCAGGCGATGTTCTGGGCCGCATTGAGATTCCACGGCTGGGTGTGATGGTTGCGATTCTCGAGGGGACCACATCGCGGACTCTGCGGCTCGGTGTTGGACACATCGAAGGTACGGCACTTCCCGGAGAGCCTGGAAACGCCGCAATCGCGGGACATCGCGATACATACTTCCGCGCTCTCAAGGACATTCGCGCCAACGACGAGATTCAGATTCAGACCGCAACCGGTCTTTCGCACTACGAGGTCGACAGGGTGCGGATCGTTGCTCCTGGCGACACCGGAATCCTCGCCCCCTCACCGGGGTCTGACCTTACGCTCGTTACCTGCTACCCATTCCACTTTATCGGTGCAGCTCCGGAGCGATTTGTAGTGCACGCGCACCGGGATTGATCACGGGCATGCGCCCCGCGCCAGGTTGCGCCAATTCATTCTGTCCGCGGCGGGGATAAATGAAACTCCGGGGCGATGAAAGTTCCGATTGTCCCTCAAGAGATTTCATGTTGGCCGGACAGAGAGACTTTCGTGCGGGGACTCAACGGCAATCTTGTACGCCCCAGGTCTGATTAACGCACCAGGTTGACTCATGGTGGAGTCTTAGGGAAAACCACAAAGTTGTCCGTCGGAAGTTGCGTTCGATACCCCGCTGAATTCTACTGAAAGCGCGGACCGCTACAAAATCAACTACAGCGATGTAGTGGTAAAAAGCAGATGCGTGGCTAAAATCGACAATATCACCTGAAATATCAATAGTTTAGGCTGGTCGGGGCGGAGGGATTCGAACCCCCGACCCTCTGCTCCCAAAGCAGATGCGCTACCAGGCTGCGCTACGCCCCAACGTCCACTTCCGATTGTATCCCGGATCGGATTCGGGTTGCTGATCCGATTTCCTGCCCGATGCCCGCCTCGATTTCCGTCCGGCTCTGAACCGGCACTCAGCGGCTGATCAGCCACACCGTCACCCACACCACAAGCACCACCGGAATGGCAAAAACCAGCGCCATCCCCGCGGCCAGCAGCAGCAGAAAATGCCAGTCCTGCCGGGTATGTCGCCGCGGCTCGTCCAGGTGTCTGCACAGCAGCCGGTAATTGCGCCGGTTCGCCTTCCAGGCAATGTCGAAGATGTCGCCAAAAATCGGAATCGTGCCCACCAGCACGCCGATGCCGAGATTCGCGGCCATCCGCACCAGCGTCACGTAAGGAACCCCGCGAACCCACCCGGCCAGCGGAATCGCCAATGACAGCAGACCCGCCAGCACGTCGCCCAGCCCCGGAACCAGCCCGATAATCCCGTCCAGTCCAAACCGGATCTGGGTGCCGGGCACGCGAAAGGCCTCGTCCAGAAGAATCTCCAGCCGATGCAGGGTCTGGTCGCGAAACAGCCACGCGCCGCGATTCCAGCGATCGCCGCCGGCCGCATTCCAATGCGTTTCGCCGCCTGCATCGGCTGCCGCCGCGCCGTTTACCGGGTTCTCATCGCGACCGCTCATCGGCACTTCCCCCTCACCGGCCTCCCGGCCGCTGCACTTCATTCGATGCTACAATCGATAGGGTACACGGCGGCTATAGTTCAGCGGCAGAACGCCTGACTGTGGCTCAGGATGTCGTGGGTTCGATCCCCACTAGCCGCCCCAATGAAAATAAAAGACTTACCTTCAACCCCTCATCCTACCCTCCTATAGCATCCTATATTCTGGTTTGCCCCATCTTCTTTACCGGCGAGACTGTCAGCGTCATGTCTCAGAATTCCGCTGCATAATTGCAGTCATCCTGACCACGACACGGCAGCCATTGATGAAACACACTTTAGGTCTATGATCGCTTGATTTTGTACGATACTGGGTGCCCCAGGTCTCGATTTTGAGACCTGGGAAAGCGCGAACCCAAGATGCGAATTCACGCGTTCAGAGACCTGGATCGTATTTCCCGGGAGACATCATGAAAAGCACAAGAAGGACTTTCCTCAAGCAAACCGCGGCTCTTTCAGCCACTTGCCTTGCTGGGTTCGAGGCTCAACCAGGCGCAGCCGCTGCCTTAGCTCCGGGCGCAGTTGACGGCTCCGGCAACAACAGCGCCGGGTGGTACGACCGGCCCATGCGCTGGGCTCAGTTAAGCTTTGTCGAGAACGATCCTGGAAATTACGATCTCGCATTCTGGCTGGACTATTTCAAGAGTGTTCATGCGGACGCGGCCCTTGTCAACGCGGGAGGTTGCGTAGCCTTCTATCCTACTCAGATCCCGTTTCACTATCGCAGCAAGTGGCTTGGCGATATGGACGCATTTGGCGACATCCTCAAAGGTTGCCGCAACCTGGGCATGAACGTGGTTGCGCGCACCGATCCCCACGCTTGTCATGAGGATGTATACAAAGCGCACCCCGACTGGCTCGCTGTGGATGAAAACGGCAATAAGCGCCGTCACGCATCCGATCCCGACTTCTGGTTGACCTGCGCCCTGGGGCCATACAACTTTGAATTCATGACTTCGGTGCACGAGGAGATCATGACGAAGTACATGCCCGACGGCATCTTCACCAACCGCTGGGCCGGCAACGGCATGTGCTACTGCGAACACTGTCAAACCAACTTTCATGCCTTCTCGGGGTTCGATCTTCCTCGGACCAGCGATCCCCAGGACCCGGCCCGGCGCGAGTACATCGTCTGGCATCAGAAACGTTTGTTTGAACTGTGGCATGTCTGGAATGACAGAATTCAGTCGATCAATCCAAACGCGAGTTTTCTTGCCAATGCGGGCGGGGCGCTCAGCGACCTGGACATGAAGACCTTCGGATCCCTGGCCCCGACGGCATGTGCCGATCGCCAGGGCAGGGCGGGCCTCGCGGCTCCCTGGACGGCCGGAAAGAGCGCCAAGGAATTCCGCGCCACCATGGGAACGAAAGCCATTGCTGGGCTTACCAGCGTGGGGCTCGAAGACAGGTACCGTTGGAAGGATTCAGTGCAGAGCGCCGACGAGCTACGGCTCTGGATGGCCGATGGAATCGCCCAGGGCTTTCGCCCCATGTTCACAAAATTCAACGCCAAGCTCTATGACAGGCGCTGGCTGCCGGTTGTCGAAGAAATCTTCCAGTGGCACTACGCGCACCAGGATTACTTCCGAAACGAAAAGTCATTTGCGCGCGTGGGCATGGTTTACTCGCAGCAAACCGCGGCATTCTATGGCGGCCCTGAGGTCGAAGCCAAAGTAAACGAGCCCGCACTCGGCTTCTATCACGCATTGGTTGAGGCCAGAATTCCATTTGAAATGGTTCACGATGGATTGCTCGATCGTGATCATGTCGACCAATATCGAACCCTGGTTCTTCCCAACATTGCGGCGCTTTCAACCGCGCAATGCAACCAGATCCGGGAGTATGTTGAGCGCGGTGGAAGTGTGATCGCGACTTACGAGACTTCTTTGTACGACGAGTGGGGCGTACAGCGGAAAGATTTCGGGCTCGCATCTCTTTTTGGAGCCTCCTTCTCCGGCGTCAAAGAAGGCCCCATGCTCAACTCCTATCTCGAATTGGAGAAAGACCCCGCCACCGCGCAATACCATCCGTTGCTGGCCGGGTTCGAGGACGCAGGCCGGATTATCAACGGCATCCACAGGCTGCACGTCGTTCCCGCGGACGCCGCCGCATACTCGCCGCTTGAAGTCATTCCCACTTACCCCGATCTGCCCATGGAAGAGGTCTTCCCGCCACCCCGGACCACCCACGACGCAGGAGTCTTTGCGCGCCAGGTGGGCCAGGGCCGTGTTGTCTACTTCCCCTGGGACATCGACTCTACATTCTGGCAGGTGCTCAATTTCGATCATGCAAAGCTGTTGCGCAATGCGGTCCTCTGGGCCACCAACGAGCCTGCGCCAGTTACTGTTGAAGGCAAGGGTATTCTGGATATCTCCGTCTGGGGACAGAAGAACTCAATGACCGTGCATCTCGTGAACCTGACCAATCCAATGATGATGAAAGGGCCGTTGCGCGAGGTGATTCCCATCTCCAGTCAGAAGGTACACATTCGCGTTCCCGGCGATCGCCGGGTTACAAAGGCGCAGTTGCTCAGAGCGGGCAACCAGGTTCAATTTAGCGAAGAGCGCGGCGTCATCGTGGTTGAGGTGCCGACCATCCATGTGCATGAGGTCATCGCGTTGGACTTTGCCGTGTAGATTTGCCCGTTCACCCTCCCGCGCGGCACTCACCGTTCCATTCTGAATACGAGTGCGCGATAACTGCGCCACAAACACATCGACATCGACAGCTTTGTGGGCTGCCCATGCCGTGCAATGGAGGAGGGCCCGGCAGCCGTGCCATTGTTACCAACTGTCGTAACGTGTATTCTGTTACTTACGGACGGCTAATGCGGTTCAAAGGTCCGATCCGCGCCAGCCGCCCCAGTTTGCTCTCGCGGCAACAGCCCAACTGAATTGTTTGCCGGGTATCCGTGACCTCGAAAGCCTCTCAAAATGTTGAAAACATAATGCCTGGCTCGCCCCCATCCAATCTCCCGGCGTGGCTCACCTTCTTTGAGCCACGGCGCGGCCTCGCCAGCGGACACCTCCAGACCATTGTGGGCAACTTCTTTCCCCGTCCCCCTTTCCGCCTGCCCGCCGTCGCTGAAGCGGTCGAGGTCGATCCCGCCGATGGCAGCCGCGTCCTCTGTCAATGTCACTGGCAGCCGGAGCCCCAGCGCGCCACCCGTCTCACCGTCGTCCTCGTCCACGGAATCGAAGGCTCCTCTGAATCCCCTTACATCCTGGGCCTCGCGGCGCGAGCCTGGGCCGCCGGCATGAATGTTGTGCGCATGAACATGCGCAATTGCGGCGAGACCTATACCTATACGCCTACGCTCTATCACTCCGGGCTGTCCGGGGACGTAGGCGCGGTGATATGGCACTTTGCCCAGAAGTATGAGCTGCAGAAGGTCGCGCTGGTGGGCTACTCGCTGGGTGGCAATATGGTGCTCAAGCTGGCCGGGGAGTGGGGCAACCGGCCCCCGCTTGCGGCCGTGGCCACGGTCTGCCCGGTTATCGATCTGGCCCCCAGCTCCGACGCTCTTCACAGGTTCGCCAACCGCATTTATGAGTGGTACTTCCTGAGCGGATTGATGCGCCGCTTTCGCCGCAAGGCAGCCCTCTATCCTGACCACTATCGGAGCCGCGAAATCGGCTCGATGCACTCGTTGCGCGAGTTCGACGACAAGATCGTTGCCCGCTATTGCGGCTTCCGCGATGCCCACGACTACTACTACCGCGCCGCCGCCGCCCGCGTCATTGACCACATCGCCGTCCCCACCTTCATCCTCTGCGCCAAGGACGATCCCTTCATCCGCATCCTGCCCGCAACCCGCGCCCGCCTGCTCGCCAACCCCTACATCGACTTTGTCGAGACCCCCCACGGCGGCCACTGCGCCTTCCTCTCCCGCGACTCCGGCAACCAGGTTCACTGGGCCGAAGCCGCCGTGATCCGCTACCTGCAATCCGTCACCGGCGGATTCGATTGGCGCATCAGTGGAAGCTGACTGGGAAGTCGAAATCGGCGCCGGAGCCCCGGTCATCGAGGCCCCCTGGCCCGAATCCTCCGCCTCTCCCGGAGCTTCTGCATTTCCCGCATTCCCCGCATATCCAGCATTCTCCGCATATATCGACCTGCGCCGTCACCCCGACCGCATCGGCCAGATCAGGGAGGCAGCAGCCTTCCCACCCCTCGCCGCACTGCTCGTGGCGCTCAATGCGCCGGAGTCGCCCGTGTGGACCTCCAAATGCGACCTCTGGGAGCCGGAGCCGGGCGCGCTGGCCTGCTATATTGACCTGCTCCCGCGCGAGGCCGCGGTCTTCGCCCACAGGCAGCAGGCCGAGAGCTTTTGCCGGGAATATGTCGCCCGTCTGGCCCCCATCACGCGGCCGAAAATCGCAACCGAGTCGGCTTCGGAACCCAGCCCCGATAGCAGCCCGGAGTCCAGCCCTGAAAGCAGCCCGGAAAGCAGCCCGGAATCCAGTATTGACCTGGTCATCCGCCAGGCCATCGCCGGCCAGGCCGAGGGATTCGGCATCACCGCCTACCTCGGCGCCCGGCCCACTACCCTGGCCGAAGCAGCCGCGGGCCGCGTCACAACCGCCGGTGCCCTGGCCTTCGCCATGGCTGCCTTTGCTGGTGCCCTTCCGCCCCTCCAGCCCCCCGCAACGCCCGCCGCATAGCTACAATAAAAAGACTTGGGGCTACAATAAAAAAAGCGCGGGCGAGTAGCTCAACTGGATAGAGCACCGGCCTTCTAAGCCGGGGGTTGTGGGTTCGATTCCCGCCTCGCCTACCATTTAGAATCAATAACTTACTGTATGCCTGCCGCCTCCTCCCCTTTGTCCCGTAAGCCATCGCTAATCGGCCCCCGGCAATACCAGCGTGCTGAGCGTGACAATCTCTCCGGGTTGAATCAGGATCTTAGCGGGCATGGCCTCCCGCTGGTTCTCGGCATACTGGCTCACGCGCTCCATCTCCTTCCATGTTGTCCCCGGCCAGTTCACGGTCAGCGTTTGCGGCGCGGTGCCGCGATTGGTCGCGATCAGCGTGCGTGCCTTCTCGCTGCCTTCATAAGCGGTAACCAGCAGGTCGGGATTGGAGCTGCTCGCATCCACGCGGACCATGCCTTCACGAAGATGCCGGCTGTATGCTCCCAGAACGCGGAGTTCGTAACCGCTGGCCACCGGTATGTCGCCATGGTAGCGATCGGGAACAAGCAGCGAGCGCGTGGCGCCAAAGTTGGGCTGCTCCACATCCAGAATCAGCCAGCAATAGGCCAGCCCGATCGCGTCCATCAACGTCATGTTCTTGTGGTAGAGCTGTCCCACATTGAAGGCGACGCGGTAGGAGGCGCTCTGCAACCGGACATTGTTGACGGCGATCTCGGTGGCCAGAAACGGCTTGTCGCCGTTGGCCAGCCGCAATGCCTTGAACTGATCGTCAAAGGTATCCGGATCGGTAAAGTGGTCCTGGTAGTCGTATTCGTGCGAGGCCGCTATATCGATCTTGCTCCAGACTTCAGGATCGGACTTCAGCGTATCTGCCACCTCCGTCCCCAGCGCCGCATAGCTGGCGTCGGGCATGTGGATCTTCACATCCTTGAAGCCGGCCGCGTCAAGCTCGCGGCGCAGCGTCTTCACCATCTCGAAACTGATCTCCTTCGGTTCCTGGACCTCGTTCTGGATTCCGATCACATCCGGCGCCCGGCCGGTCTTCTCTTTCTCCATGCGCGCATAGGTCACCATGGCCCGCGCCCACTCGCCGGGATCGGCAGCGCCCTTGTGTACATTGCCGTCGGGACCGGTGTAGTCCTTGGTTGCCCAGGCGGGCAGCGCCCACATTTCATAGATCACTTTGCCGCCCAGCTTCAGGCTCTCGGCGTTGTAGGCAAAGTCCGATACCTCGCCATTGGGGAAGTCATCCCCGTAGTAATGCGGCTTGGCATCGGCCAGGTTGTCCAGGTTCGACATGTCGGGACGCAGCTTGGTTCCCATCGGATACTCGCGGTCGATGAGCAGGTTATACCGCGTCAGAATCTGCCAATACTGCTTCTTGCCCTCTTCGCTCAGGGATTCATAGGCCGGGATGCTTGGACTTCCGCCGAATCCGAAGATGGTCTGATGCCGATGCGTCGCGTCCACTGCAAGCGCCGTGTCAGTGGCCTGGGTTGGAAGCAGGGCGCCCGTAACCACAATGTGCCGCGTGCGCGGCCCCTGAAACAGAAGCTGGTGCCGGCTCACGTCAAGCATGCAGTTCTGCTCTACCAGCGGAGCGCCATTCACAAGCACGCTGAGCGATAAATGCGCATCCAGGGTTACGGTAACCGAATGAATTGCGCCCGGCGCCAGGGCCACCGTTTCCTGAACGATTCTTTCCGGGTTGGTGGTGTGGCTGTCGAGCAGGCCATAGGAGTCGTAGTACCTTTGATACACCCGCACCAGGGAATGGCTTATCTCGATGGTGAATCCACCCTCCCTGCCGGTAAAGATCCAGTTCAGCTTCGCATCCCGCGGAATCTCGTTATCCAGCAAGATCGTTTTTGAAAAAAAGGCCGGCAAACGCTCCGGGAAAAAGGCGCGCGGCACCTCATCGCCACGCCCCCAGACCAGGGATAGCGGGCCATCGGAAACGAATTGAAAATGCTCGGCGGTCTCCGTTGACGCAGGGCCAGCCGCCGGCGTCTGTGCCGGGATCTGGCTGAAATGCGCTTGCACAAGACCCAGGCAGAGCAAAAAGACAAATGAAGTCGTGATTCGGGACAAGATATTCCTCCTCCTAGCCGTTTGTTCAGTTTATACAAGGGCTCCCGATGGAGGGAAAGAGATCGTCACCGCCGGACGTTGACCAAAGCAAGCCCACCGAACATTCTGTGCTGCCAGCCGGCTTTCTCTTGAGAGAGTGGAGTTTCGTTCTTTTCAAGCCTCTCTGGAGAAGGTGCCTGCGTTGAGGTCACCACGCCATTCGCGCCGGGAATCATGGTATCTGCTCAAGGATATATCTGAGTCGGAGATGATTGCGGCCATCAACTCACAAATCGAAGCAGCAAGACTCGTGGCACCGCGTTGCCGCGGGAATGAATGGAGACTGAAGCCTCTTCCCATCGCACAATTCCGCTAACTTGCTAACTCGCTAACCCCGCTTAAGCGGGGGCTGACCTGCGCCTGTTACACAGATTCGCTGAAGCGGTAACCGATATGCGATTCCGTCAACAGATACTTGGGATCTGCGGGATCGTCTTCGATCTTCATCCGGATTTGCCTGATAAAGGTGCGCAGATACTCAAGCTCATTTCCATATTCCGGCCCCCACACCGACCTCAGCAGCTTGGCGTGAGGAACCGGTCTGCCGGCATTGGCCATCAGGTAGTGGAGCAACTCGAATTGCTTGGGAGTCAAGTGGACCGGGTGCCCCTTCTTCTGCACCAGGTGCCGATCGGGGTCCAGATGCACATCGCCCACTACGAGCGTGGCAACTCCCGTATCTGCGGCCCTGCCGCGCCGCACCGCCGCCCGCAATCGCGCCGTCAGCTCACCCAGGTGAAAGGGCTTGGTGATGTAGTCGTCGGCGCCGGCTTCGAACGCATCCACCTTGCGCTCCTCGTTGCCTTGAACGGTGAGCATCACGATGGGAAGAAGCGGTGAGTTCTTGCGCATGATGCGGCAAACCTCCACTCCGCCCATCCCCGGCATATTGATATCGAGAAGCACCGCGTCGAATTGCGCCGTGCGAACCAATGCCAACGCCTCCTCGCCTCTGCCCGCCTCGATGATCGAAAAGCCGAGGCTGGAAAGTATGGTCCGCAAGGAAAGCCGGATCGATCGCTCGTCATCCACTATCAGCACTGTGCCCTGATCGGAGTTCATTGCCGTCTCCTTGCGTCTTGAGGTAGCGAAAGAAAGAAGGTGGTGCCCTCGTTCGCGTCGCTGATAACCCACGCGTGGCCCCGGTGCGCATCGGCAGCCATCTTTACCGTCGATAAGCCGATCCCGGTGCCCGCGGCCTGCTGCTTTGCTCCCTCGCCGCGATAGAACCGCTGAAAGATCCGTTCTCTGTCGGAGATTGGAATCGCCGGTCCGTAGTTATGAACTGAGATCAGAACTTCTGAGTGGCTTTCCCGTGCCGTCACGTTGATCGCGGTTCCCCGGTAGGAGTACTTCACTGCATTGTCGAGAAATTGCGTCAGCGCCATTGAAAGCAGATCGCTATCCCCTCGAACCGTGAGGCTGGGGTCCGCCACCGCTACCTCAACCGAGTGACCGCCCATGTGCCCGGACTGTTTCTGCAACGTCTTTGAAACCAGATCCGCGATCACCACTTCATCCTGTCCAACTCTCATTTCTCCCGCTTCCAGTTTCGCCGTCTGCAGCAGCCGCGTGCAGAGCTGACCCAGCTGGCTCGACTCCTCTTCAATCAGGCTCACCAGCTCCTTCTGCGGAGCGTTGAGCTTGCCCACTTCGCGAAGACCGGCGCTGGCCGTTTGAATCGCCGTAAGTGGCGTCTTCACTGCATGAGCCAGCGAGTCCAGCACCGCGGCGCGAAGCCGTTCGCTTTGATGGGCTGCTTCAATGCTGCTCTCCTTCTCGAATGACACGCAGCGGTCCAGCGTGATCGCCGCCAGCGACGCCAGCGCGTTGGCAACCAGGGGACTGAGATTGCCGCGAATCACCAGTGCGCCGATGGTCTCGGTGCCGATTCTCAGTTGTCTTCGCGTCGTCCGATCTATCGAGTCCTCTCCCTCCGACTGCAGCAGAAAGCACTCCTTCGCCAAATCCATCTCATCTTTTGACCACTCACCGGCCCGGTCGCATTTTCCGGAGTTGGCATCGAAGATGGCAACCGCCTCGACTGCGAATATACGAAGAATCAACTGCGTCAACTGGGGCCCGGGAGGCTGGTGAAGGTTGATCAGCAGGGTGCTGCGGCTCAACTCGTACAACTGCTCCATCGCGGTGCGTTGCACCGTCGCCTCGCGCGTGCTTCGCTGCTCCCGTGACGATACGCGGCTCACCACCAGCGCGCTGATCTCGAATGCTCCCAGCGCAACCCAGTCACGCGGGTCCCCGATCGTGAAGGTCAGAAGCGGAGGATAAAAAAAGTAGTCCAGGCAGGCACAGGCCAGCAACGACACTGCTGTTGCCTGCCAGAATCCGCACAGAATGGCCACCGCTACTACATCGAGAAGAAGAAGAAATCCGACCAACGCCGAGTCGAAGTGTAGCACATACCCTGAGAAGACAATCAGCCCGGCCACCCAGCACCCGGCCAGACTTTCACCGAGAAACCGCAGGTGCCTCCTCCGGCTCTGTTCTCCGAGAATTTCTGAAATCTTCATGTTGCCCAGGTATTCCTGGTTCCGGCATCGGTCCGTATAAAGAGGCTACCCATATTTCCATCAATGAAGCATAAATAATGTACAAAGAAGTTATTGGGCCAGGCAGGCCTGGCTCTTGGCAGCCATGCCCGGCCTGGCCCGGATTTCCAGCCCGCAATGCATCTCCTCACTGCACGGCCGATTGCGGGGCGCTTGCCGAAAGGCTTTCATAATGTGCGGCCTGCTGGCCCATCTGCTCCGCCTGGTAAGTGAAGTACTCGTAGCGGTTCTTCGATGAATCCACCGGACGGGGGTATTTCTGGGCGATTCCAGTGGTCACCTGGCTGCGCCGCTCCCACTCCGCCTTCTCCGCCAGGGCCTTTTGCTCCATGATCTGTTGCTGGGTTCTGAAGTAAGTGGCCAGTTGCTGATACTGCTGCGTGGTGCGCGCCCCGCGGACCATTACTTTGAGCTCGGTCTGGCTGTATTGCGTGCCCATCTGCGGCTCCGCGTACGCCATGCCGATGGCTAACACTGCCACTGAAGTTACAACCTGGAGTTTCCGAATCATTGATAACCTCCCTTCATCATGAACAGTATGGAATTCATGAAATAAAGGAGGCATGAATGAAAGCTATAGAATCGCCGCAAAGCAGCGATAACTTATGGCTTCATTATGACTTTAGATCGGACTGCTGTCTCAATAACTGCAAAGCAGCCGGAAGCTAACTATTCGCGCGTCCCTCTTGCACAAAGTTGAGAAACCGCCGCGCCAGCTCGTGGATGCGATGATCCTGGTGGCGGCGAATGGCCTCCCTGGGCAGTAACTCCGAGCCAACTCCGATAGCGGTGGCCCCGGCAAGAATATAGCCGGTCGCGTTCTGCTGGTTCACTCCGCCCGCGGCGATCAATGGTACCTGCGGCAGTGGCACCTTCAACGACCGAATGTATAACTCACCGGCCATCGCCGCGGTAGGATAGATCTTCACGTAATCCGCGCCCGCCTTCCACGCCATAATCACCTCTGTTGGCGTCAGAGCGCCGGGGATGATGACAATGCCCCTCCGGTGCGCGGAACCAATCACTTCGGGAACCAGCCCCGTACTGGTAAGGAATCGCGCTCCGGCGTCCAGGCAGCGCTCCGCCGTTTCCTTGTCGAGCACTGTGCCCGCGCCCACAACCATGTCCGGAAACTTCTGCGCCAGCTCGCTGATTACATTCATCGCCCCAGGGACGGTCATGGTAATCTCCGCCACCGGAATCCCGGCTTCGTAAAGGGTCTTGGCGGCGTAGAGCGCCTGGTCCGCTGAGTTGACGCGAATGCCGGGGAATATCCCGATCTTCTCGATGCAAGCCTTGACTTCTTCCCGTGTCATAGTGTGAATCCGTCCTTGTATTGAAGAGAGTAACTTCAATCTGCTTCAGTCAACCTGAAAAAGCGACAATAAAACTCGCGTGCGCTTCAGCGCCTGCCAACCCCGCTAACGCCGCTAACCCCGCTAACTCCGCTAAGTCGCTAACCCCGCTTCAGCGGGGCTAACTTGCTGCATTTGTACCCAGCCCAGCCCTTATACCCCAAAGGCAGAGCCCTTATTTCATCGCCTCGCTTCCGACAGCGAGATTCAGTTGCCCCGCCGCGGTGAGATAGGCGCCGATCAACTGCGCGTAAGCCAGTTGCACCTGGCGGTAATCGCTTTGCGCGTTGAGAAAGTCCATCAGCGAAGCGCCGCCGTGCTCGTAGGCGAAGGTGACCGTATCGCGCACGCGCAGCGCCTGGTCGTTGTATTTCGCCTTGTATGGCTTGAGCAGCGCAATATTGCTGCGCACCAACTCATAGGCCGTGTCAACGTCGCTGAATACCTGGGCCCGCGTAGCTTCACTGGCCTGCTGGCTGCGATCGATGTCGATCAGCGTGCGTTTCTTCTCGCCCTGGTTCTTGTCGAAGATGCGCAAAGGAATGCTCACGCTGGCGCCGAGCGTTTGCGGGCCATTGGGGTTATTGGTCGAGGCGTTGTAGGTGTACCAGCCGGCAAAGGTTGGATCGGCAGAGCCGTTCGCCACCGCCAGTTTGTGATTGGTCTGCGATTGCTGAATCGTCTGCAGCGCCGCCTGCAGGTCCGGCCGGGCCGCCAAAGCAGCGTCGCGGTAGGTATCTAACGGCTGTAAGTTATCGCTGAAGTCGAACGGGCCAGTTACGTCGAACTGATCCACTGGCGTGCGATCGTTCAACATTTGCAGAAGCTGGATTTTGGCGGTGCGGAGATTGACAATCGCCGTTTCAATTTCCGACTCGTACTGGACGCGCAGCAGCTCAATGCGGTCAAGATCGATCTGGCCGATGGCGCCGGCCTTGAACATTGTGCGGCTAATGTCGATGATCTTGTCGTAGTAATCCAGGTCGGCCCTCGCCAGATCGAGAATGAATTTGGCTTGCAGCGTCCCCACAAACGCTGTCCGCAGGGCAAACACCATGTTACGGTCCAGGTCCTCATGCTCCGATTGCGTGATGCGCGTGCCTTCCTGCGCGCTCTCCAGGCGCAGTTCGCGCTTGTGTTCGCGCTCATGCAGATAACTGAAGTTAGGTTGTTCGTAAGTGCCCTTGAAGGGAGTCCAGGCTCCATCGTGCCGCGCGATCTGTGTGCCGTCCGCCAATAAACTGAACTGTGGATTGGGACGGAGAAAAGCCGTAATCTCTTCGGCCTTCATCTCGTCCACGTTATCGGCATCGGCCTTCATCGCCGGATTGACCGCTTCAAACTTTGCTCGCACCTGATCCCAGGTAAGGGCCTGTTGCGCGCGCGCTCCAGGCGCCAGAACCAATATGCTTAGTCCGCAGAGCAAAGAGCGCACCAGCCGGTAACTTGCAAGGCGAGGGGTCAAAGGAACATCAGTGAAGTTAGTGTGCAAAGGACGCCTCCCCTTCCGGCTTCGGCAGATCGTCGCTCTCTCGCGCGAACCAGACATACAACGTAGGCAGAAGGAAGATGCTCAACAGGAGAGCTGCCACCAGTCCTCCCACAATGACAATGGCAAACGGGCGCTGCGAGTCAGAACCAATGGCGTGGGACATCGCCGCCGGAAGAAGTCCCAGCGTAGCTACCAGCATCGTCATCATGATCGGCCGCAGCCGCAAGACTGCGCCCTCCACGGCGGCATCTGCAACCGTATATCCCCGCGCCCTCAATTGGTTGATGTATTCAAGCATGATGACGCCCGTCTGAACCGAGACGCCGAACAGCGCCAGGAAGCCGACACCGGAAGATACGCTGAAGAATGTGCCGGTCACAAGCAGAGCAAGCAAGCCTCCAACGGGAGCCATAGCCACGTTGGCGAGAATCAACAGCGCCCATTTAAAGGAACGAAACATGGCGTAGAGAATGATGAAGATAAAAAAGACCGTCAGGGGCAGGATGAAGAGCAGCCTTCTTTCGGCTCGCTTTTCGCTATCGTATTCTCCCGACCATTCGAGGCGATAGCCACGCGGTATCTGCACATTCTTTGAGATCTTGTCGATGGATTCCCGGACCGTGGTGCCCAGATCGCGCCCGCGAACCTCAAAGCGGATGGCCACATAGCGGGAACCGTCTTCCCGGAAAATGTCGTAGGCGTCATCGCGAATCTGGGCTTTGGTTAACTGAGCCAGCGAGACGCGCGCTCCCGAGGGAGACAGCAGTCGAATATTCTGTATAGCCTCCTTGGTATCGCGATACGGTTTCTGATAGCGCACAACCACGTTGTAGACTGCCTCTCCCTGCAACACCTGGCTGACAGGATTACCGCCGACGGCGGTCTGGATAGCATCTTGTATATCGGCCACATTGATGCCGAAGCGCGCAGCCGCCAGACGGTCAACGGTGAGATCGATATTCGGCTGGCCCGTATCGCGCTGAATTCCCAAATCCTGTACCCCGTCAATCTTGGCCATGACTTCTTTGATCTCATCGCCCTTTTCCTCGAGAACGTCCAAGTCCGGCCCGTAAAGCTTGGCAGCCAGTCCGCCTTTCGTGCCGGTAAGCGATTCATCCACGTTGTCCTCGATGGGCTGGGAGAAATTCCAGAAAGCCCCTGGGTGTTTCTCCAGTTCGCGATCCATCGCGGCGATCAGCTCCTCTTTATTCTGATGAAAGACGGGTCTCCATTGGTCCTTGGGCTTCAAGTCGACGAAATATTCCGTGTTGCCGAATCCTCCCGTGTCGGTTCCGTCGTCGGGCGCCCCGGATTGCGAGACAACCTTGGTGACCTCGGGAAACGAGGCGAAGATATAGCGGGATTGCTGGGTGAAGCGCGTGCCTTCCGTCTCGCCTATGCTGTTCGCCATCTCGCCACGCGCCCAAATGGCGCCTTCGTCCAAATGAGGCAGGAACTCCGAGCCAATGATTCCACTGAATGTCAGGTAAAGAGCAACGGCCAACGAAGCCAGGCCAACGCCGACCACAACCAGGCGGTGTTCGACAGCCCAGCGCAAGCTGCTCCGGTATCGTTTGGTGAGAAAGACCAAAGCCGGATTGTGCCACTCCCTGACGCCATTCCGGAAAAAAATGGCGCACAGCACCGGCGCGATCAGGATCGAAAACGTCATGGCGCCGAGTAGTGCGAAGGCAACGGTCCAGGCCATGGGCCGGAACAAACGCCCTTCGACTCGCTGCAGCGTGAAGATCGGCATGTAGGCGGTGATGATGATGGCGATGGCGTAGAAAACCGGCCGTTGGACCTCGTGACAAGCCTCCCGGATCATCTCCGCGGGCGTCTTGGCGCCCAGAGTTGTGTTAGCAGCGTTCGCGTTACCCCTGCGCGAGAGATGGCGAATGATGTTCTCCACCATCACCACGGCGCCATCCACAACCATTCCAAAGTCGAGCGCGCCAAGTGAAATCAGGTTTGCGGGGATATTGCTCAAATTCAGAAAGATTGAGGCGAACAACAGGGAAAACGGTATCGTCACCGCAACGATCAAGGCCGCGCGAACATTGCCCAGGAAAAGAAGCAGGATGATCGTGACCAGGATCATCCCCTCGCCGAGGTTGTGCAGCACCGTGTGCAACGTGTAATGAAGCAGATCGCTGCGGTCGAGCATGGGAATGACCTTCACACCCTCGGGCAGGATGTGATTGTTGAGCTCGTCCACTTTCTGGTGAATGCCTTCGAGCGTGGGGCTTTCTTCGGCCCCCTTGCGCATCAGCACGCCGCCCTGGATGACGTCGGGTTCATCTACAATCACGCCGTCCGCACGATGATCGGCTCTGGCCATGTGCCCCAGCCGAATTCTGGGGCCCCACTCGACGACCGCAACGTCCTTTACCCGAACTGGAGCCCCATTCGAAGTCGTCAGCACGGTGTTCTCGATATCCTGCACACTGCGGTAAAGTCCGAGTGCGCGGACGTTCAGTTGCTGCAAGCCCTCTTCGACGAAGCTCCCGCCGGCGTTCACGTTGTTGATGGCCAACTGGTTCTCCACCTGGCTGATGCTCAAGCCGTAGGAGATGAGCTTATTCGGGTCGACGCGCACCTGATATTCGCGCGCGGTGCCGCCGAAGTCGCTCACGTCCACAACGTTCGGAACTTTCCTGAATTCCTTGTACAGAGTCCAGTCTTCGATGCTCCTCAAATTCATCAGGTCATACGCCGGATTCGTGCTCCGGATCGTGTACCAGTAAATCTGGCCGGTGGGACTCCAGTCCGTACCGATTTGAGGCTGCACGCCCGCCGGCGTACTGACCTGCGTGAGCCTTTCCAGCACCTTCTGGCGGTTCCATTCGTTGGCGGATTGGTCGTCGAAGATCAACGTAACCAGGGAAAGCCCAAAAATCGATTCCGACCGCACCGTCGTGAGATGCGGAATCCCAAACATCTGAATTTCGACGGGAACCGATACTTGCTGTTCCATTTCTTCGGCGGAACGCCCGGACCACTGGCTGATGATGGTCACGTAATTATCGGCGATGTCCGGATAGACCTCGACGGGCATGTTGTGAAACGACACCGCCCCCCAGCCCAGCAATAGCAACCCAATCGCCAGCACCACGTACCGATTATTGAGAGCAAAATCTACAAGATTGCGAATCATGGTTTCTTCCTCGAGCCCCGGAGCTGAGCGTCATTCATTGTCGATCGCATTTTGGAGATTGATCGCGTTTGTCACCACCTGCTCGCCTGGCCGCAACCCGGATAGAATCTCCTGCATATTGTTCGGCAACTGTTCGCCACTGACGACTTCAATCTGCTTGAACTTTCCTTGCACGGGGATGAAGACCCAATCGCGGTCGTGCAGATGCACGATCGCGGACGCCGGGACAGCCGTGTAGGCCCGCTTCTCCTTGCCGAACAATGTGGCCGCGGCGAACATGCCCGGCCGCATCATCTCGCCCGGATTGGCCACTTCAATACGGACCTTCGTGGTGCGGATATTCGGATCGAGAATCGAGCCGATGTTGCTGATCGTGCCCTTGAGAACCTTGTCCGGATAGGCGTTCAGCTTGATGTCGGCGGGTTGCCCCACGCGCACGTTGGCCATGTCGTTTTCGTAGACGTCACAGACAATCCACACCGTGGTCAGGTCCGAAATAGTGAATGGGTTTGGCGTAGAGTAGGCCTGCACGAACGCCGAGTTCGTCACTTCCTGATCGGTGATCACGCCGGAAACCGGGGCGAAAATATCGACAATTCCCTTCGGGTTATCGGGATCGCTGCCGAGCAGGTGAAGATGCTCAGTGGACGTATCGAGGGTGGTCTTGGCGTCGTCCTCAGTGTCTTGCGCGACCTCCAGGTCTTGCTGCGCTATGGCCCCGTGCTCGTACAGCAGCTTCGCTCGATCCAATTGCTTGCGCGCAAGAAGCTCATCGGAGACGGCCTTGCGGTAGGCGTCAAAGCCTCCCGAAATGTCGTCGCTGCGAACACGCAGCAAGAGCTGGCCCTTCTTTACTGCGTCGCCGAGGCGAGCGCGGATGTCCACAATGCGGCCGGAGGCAAGCGAAATCACCGGAACAGTTCGCGCGATGTCCGGAAATACAGTGCCGGTCACGGACAATTGCGACGGGGCTTGGTATTCGGTCGCTGTTACGATCGGATACCACTCCGGATGCTCGACCGCGAAAAAGGTGACGTCCACTCCGGAAACCACCTTGGCCGGTGGCGGCGCCTCCGCGTCCGCATTCACCTTATCGTTCTTGCAGCCGCTGATGGAGAGAGACGCGCCCAGCACCATCGGTAGCACCGCAAATCCCATAGCTTTGATTATCATGATGATTTCCCGCGCCTCTTTTTGCATCGCTCGGCCCTCCAGACACTTGCCGCATTCTCTATGGCTGTAAGATCGAGAAGGAATTCAGGCCCGTTCCGAATGTTGCTTTCGTATATTTTTACCTGCGGTTTCGTAAAAGAGTCATAAGGAAGAAACAGTGACTTAGTAAGTGTCGAAATTGGTAACATGAGACTTATCTGTTATACCTGCGGATAAGCTATCAAAAGATAGCCTCCACCTTTGCTCCAGGCTAACTTGCTCAGCCTATCCGAGCACCTTGAGTCACGTGAGTCGGGCTATTCTGTGATTCGGCTCGCGCGCAACGATGTTATGCGAAAAGATGCGGAAAAGTCAGCCTGAAAGCCTGTGTGTGTCGTTTGTTCCGGCGCACTCCAATCCTCGAGCACATAGGTACTCGTAGTTAGCCGCGTCACCGGGTCTATCCATATTAAAAAGCAGCACCGGAATTGCTAACGATCCAGGTGCTGACTCTGCTAAGTTGTCTGGCCGCGTTTGCCCTACGCGGCCCGTGAACTATGCGCTGACCTAGAACCTCACCATGACAGCGCCCGTGACGACGGTTTGGTTAGTGCGCAGATCCGGCCACCAGATTGATGTGGTCGAGGTCGGGCTGCCGCCGCAGGCCACGTTGATCACCGATAAAGGCGTGCCGTAGGTGTAGCCTGAGGGCGCGCCGCTGGAGCAGGCATACTGCGAAGGCGAGCCGTTGTTTCCGCCTGGGGGCGTGATGCCGCGGCGGCCGGTCCAGTAGGGAACGTCGGAATAGCGATAGCCTGACTCCAGGCGGAAGGTGATGAACTGGCTGGGCATGTAGTCGAACGTAATAGTCCCGTCGTGCATCTGAGCCCGGTCGCCGGCGTTCTCGGTGAAGTACGGGGTGCCACTGATGGCCGTGGCTCCGTTGATGGGCGGAAGCAGCGTCAGGTAGCGGCCGGGGTTGTTCATCTGGCCGCCGCCAAGCGTAACTGCGTAAAGATCCTTGTCAAACCAGAAGCGCAGGTAAGTCATCCATCCGATGAACATTTGCTTGGGTTTGCCGTTGTGGCTGTTGTGGCAGTTAACCCCGCCTGTGTAAGAGTCGGCGGTGCCCATCTCCGGCGAAAGACCCTTGGGGTTGTAGTATCCAGCTGCGGGACCACCGCCGTATTCGCAACCGGCATCGCCGGTAACTGTCATGGCAATCTTGTCCAGCATCTGCTTGGGCTTGTCGTAAAACTTGACTTGCGCGCTATAGTCGGCGTGAACGCGCGAGCGTCCGGGGAAGCCGGCGTCATCTTCGCCCATTCCGTAGTTATTCCAGACAAAGTCGAGATAGGGCTTGGGGCGCCACAGAATCTGTCCGCCCAAACCCCCGTGGCCGTTGTAGCGCGCATACGACTGCCAGCCGTTGATGATCCATGGCTCGATCTTCAGTTTTGCCGTCGGAAAATACTGAACCCGAAGCCCGTTGAAGAACCACGGCGTATTGGATGAAACGAATGAAGGCTGATAAGTCCAGTTATCAAAGTTGTAGTAACTGAACAGGCCGATGTAGGAGACGAAAATCCCGGCGTCGAGGTTCAGGCCGTGGGCAACATCCCAGTGATATCCACCCCATGCTTCAGACACGTACTTGTATGCGTTGGCTAGATCCCACTGGCCGCGGTTAGGGCTGCCGTCGTTGCGGACGGTAGTTGTGGCGAACAGACCATCCATGGTTAGGATGCGTCCGCGCACATTGTTGATCCGGATGTCGCCGCCCACGCTGATCTGCTCCAACTGAAACTCATCGGAGCGAAAGGTCTCCGTTGATCCGCCCAGGCTGTCGTCTTCGGGGTGATTCAGGTCGAGAGTGTAGTTTGCGTCCGCGCGAAACTCCGGCGTAAAGTACTTGGTGCTCATGGGGCTGTCCACCGCGTGTCCATTGCTGTTCAGCCAGGTCCAGTCGCCGGGGAAAGGTTCGCCCTTTTTGGTAGTTTGCGCGTCGATCTCAGGCGGCGCCGGAGCCGCCTCGGGTGCTGGCGTTGCGCCCTGCAATGACGAAGATTCGCCCGTCGCCAGCGGGACTGCGGCCGGCGGAACCGCAGACGACATCGCGGAGTGCAGCATCGCCGCTGCATTTCCGCCCACCAGTTTCTTCTCCGCCGCCTTCAGCGCCGCCGTGTCGTTGCTGTCCGCAAGAGCCGCGGCCTTCGCCTCTTTCACTTCGCTCTCCAACTGGTCGATACGAGTCTTGAGGGCTTCGATCTCCTCGGCAACGGTCGGCTGCAGTTGCGCCTTCGCGGCGGCCGCCGATGCCTGTGCCGTACCCGTGTCAGGCGCCGCCGTTGGCGTGGATGCCGGCGCCGGCGGTGGATCCGATTTAGCCGTCAGCTTTGCCGCGGTTGGTGCGGTTGCCGCTGTCTGCGCCAGCACCGCGCAGGTCGTGCCGGCGGTAACCGCCGCCAGCGTTATGGCTTTCCAGAAAACACTTTTCATTGTTCACCTCTCGCTTTCCGCGGGAAATCAATTGATGAGCCAAGTGAATGAAATTCAGAGACGGTCTCTCACACCATTCCTGCCGGCTTGCTCACTACGCGAACCCGCTCTCTTGGCGGATTTCACAACCGTAGAGTCGTACCTTAAGGAACTTATGAAGCCCGTTCCAACCGCCGTGCCCTGCCTAACATCACACCCTCTTCAGGGTCTTATTGCACACAACGACTCATAAGTATCCCGTAAAAAAATCGGAGAATGTTTGTAAGTTATGCATGCGCTCGACCCACTTATTGTGGATAAGTCGTCAACCAGGATAGTGCTCTCCTCGATGCACGGCGAGCTTTGCAAACAGTCTTGCTCGTCCTGCACACAATGCGGAATTGAACTGGCTTCAGGCTACTAATGGATGGGAACCCGCCGCGCACAAAGAAGCACGGAATTACCGCAATTATTGCAAGCACCCGCAATGATGAACCTAGAATGAAACACTTGACATGAAGAAAGCATGAATGTGCTATGTTTTATTTCGCCGGACTTATCGGCCCGCTCGATGAAGGTTGCGCGCCAGGTACACGCGAAAGATACGGGCCATCAAACTGTGGGCCAGGTTATGGGGAGTGCCGGCCGTATGTCTCTGCAAAAGGCCCCAATGCTCGCCCGTTCCCTTTCCAGTCTTCCCCGTTTGCCTCTGACCAAGCCGACGCCGGCTGTCCCAGTTCTGGAAGCCCAGCGGACTAGAATGGTGTGAACCGGCAGGGACAGCGCGTGGCGGGTCACCCGCCGGATCGGGACTCGGGGGTGTAATGTTCTTTTGGGCTGTTTCCACGAGGAGAAGATCGAATGAACGGGAAGCGGGTTGGAGTCGGACTTTCAAGGCGGGAGATTTTAAGGGCCGCGGCGATGTATATCGGGGCCGCTGCAGTGCGGCCGATCGTAGCCGGCGGCCAGTTGGTACGGGTGTTTGATGTAGCCAGGTATGGTGCGGTGGGGGATGGCAAGGCGCTGGATAGTCCGGCGATCCAGAAAGCGATCGACGAGGCTGCCGCTCACTCCGGACGGGCGCAGGTGTTGCTGCGCGGCGGAAAGAAATATCTGGTCGGGACGCTGGAGTTGAAGGGCGCAATCGATTTCCATCTGGCCGACGATGCAGAGTTGCTGGCGAGCCTGCGGCCGGAGGACTACCAGGGGTCAACCATCAGTGCGGCGGATGCGGACCGCATGGCCGCCGTGCCCAGTGCATTGATTGTGGCCACCGGCGCGCAGGGGCTCAGGATCTCGGGGACCGGCACGCTGCAGGGCCGGGCCACTGAGTTCATGAAAGGCTATGACAAAGTGAACGAGATCTGGCAGCCGAAGGACTGGCGCCCGAAGATGTTTGTGCTCACCTCGTGCCGGGATCTTGAAGTCAGGGATATTACCTTCGCTGAGGCCCCCAACTGGGGCCTGCATTTGCTCGGCTGCGACGGGGTTTTGGTTGACAACGTCAAGGTGCGAAATCTGCTCGACGTTCCAAACTGCGATGGCATCGATCCTGACCACTCCCGGAATGTAGAAATCAGGAATTGCCACATTGCATGCGGAGACGACGGGATTGTGGTCAAGACCAGCCGCCAGGCCACGGACTACGGACCCTCGGCCAACGTGACGGTTCGCGATTGCGTAATCGAGACCCAGGACGCAGGCTTGAAGATTGGAACCGAGACCACTTCGGATGTGCATGATGTGACGTTTGAGCGCTGCCGCATCAAAACCAGCTCGCGGGGACTTTGTATCCAATTGAGAGACGAGGGAAGTGTCTTCAATATCACGTTCAAAGACATTACATTTGAGTCGAGGTATTTTTCCGACCCCTGGTGGGGAAGGGGAGAAGCAATCTCCTTCACTGCGATTCCGCGCAAGCCGGGTGCGAAGATCGGGAGTCTGCACCATATAACGGTCGAGAATGTATCCGGGCGGGCTGAGAACAGCGTAAGAGTGTGTGGAAGCGAAGACAGCCGCGCGCATGACATTGTGCTGGACCGCGTGGACCTGAAGTTGGATCGGTGGACCAGGTACAAGGGCGGAGTTTATGACAACCGGCCTACTGCGGCGATGTCGGCGATCGAGCCCCATCAGACGGTGGGCTTCAGTATTGAGCACGCGGATCGTGTGTCGCTCCGAGACTGCAAGCTGAGTTGGGGGACCAATCCGCCGGATTATTTTGGCCAGGCGGTCGAGACAAAAGATGTGACCGGGATGAAGGTGGAGCGGTTTGTGGGAGCCGATGCCCGGCCCGGCCCAGCGAGCACTCCAGGCCGCGCGGATTGATTTTCTTAACGGAGATTCGCGCCAGGCGTTTCTCATCAAGGGCTGTCACTTTCAGGATCTCAAAAGCGAGATCCGTGGCGCCCCGCCTGTCTATCCTCTCTTGATAGTATTTTTAGGGGGTCCGATCCATGAAACGAAGAGATCTTCTAAAAGGCGCGACACTCGTCGCCGCGGCCAATGCCGCCGCGGCTTTTGCAACGCCTCCGCTCAACCCGTCTGCGCCCCAACCGGCCCCGGGAAGGCCGCTCGGCAAGATTGCGCTCGAAGAACACTTCATGGTGCCTGATTTTGTCGAGTACTTCGCTGAAACATACCCCAACATCAGCCCTGAAATCGCGAAATTAGGCCTGCTTGCTCTTCAGGATCTGGGCGACAAACGAATCGCGATCATGGATCAGTACCAGATCGATTTCGTGGTCCTGTCTCTTGCCGGGCCAGGTGTTCAGGTTGAAAAGGACGCCGCTGTTGCGCTGAAAAAATCAAAATCGGTCAATGATTTTCTCGCCCGCGAGATTCAGAAGCGTCCCACCCGCTACGGCGGCTTCGCTCATTTGGCCATGCACAATCCCGCTGAAGCAGCCGGCGAACTTGAGCGTTGCATTCGCGGCCTCGGGTTTCAGGGAGCCATGATCAACGGCCAGACCAACGGCGAGTACCTCGATCTGGATAAGTACTCCGTGTTCTGGGAGCGCGTCGCCGCCCTTGAAGTTCCCATCTATCTTCACCCCGCCAATCCCGTCGATCATCCTGCAGTCTATGCCGGTCACCCGGAGCTGTGGGGCCCCGTCTGCAGTTGGGCATTTGAAACCGCCGCTCACGCATTGCGCCTGGTGTTTGCCGGCGTTTTCGAGCGCTATCCCAAGGTCAGGTTGGTGCTCGGCCACATGGGAGAAACCCTGCCGCTCAATCTCTGGCGCTTCGACAGCCGATGGCTGATCTCCCATCGCGGCTCCATGACGCTTGCCCAGCCGCCCTCCTTCTATATCAAGCGAAACATCGCCATCACAACCTCCGGCGTCTGTTCCGATATCTCGCTGCGCTGCGCACTCGACGCCATGGGAGAAAGCAATGTGATGTTCTCAGTCGACTATCCGTTTGAAAAAACAGAGCTGGCGGCTCAGTTCATCCACGACGCCAGAATCTCTGAACCTGAACGAATCAAAGTAGCATCCGGCAACGCGAAGCGCATCCTTCATCTCGATCGGCCCGTCGGCCCTATGAGTTGAATCGACAAGTATGCACATGCGTCGATCCAGAGCCACAACTTCGCCCCACACATTCCGGCCCCGCTTCTTCATCGGATAAACTAAGGGAAAGGTAAACTGACTCCAATGTCCAGGTACGGTTTCGATGCCGGCGAGACGCGTGTCCTAAAGGCGCTGAAGACTCCTGAGAAAATCCAGCGCTTCCTCGATATCGATATCGCATACAACAAGGAGCCGGACGGCGATACCATTCGTTCTCCGCGCCGGGTGCTGCGCGATAAGCTGGCCCATTGCCTTGAAGGCGCTCTCCTGGCTGCGGCGGCGCTGCGGGTCCAGGGCTTTCCGCCGTTACTGCTCGATCTCGAGGCGGTGCGCGACGACGACCACGTGCTCGCTGTTTTCAAGCAGCATGGCCATTGGGGCGCGATCGCCAAATCCAACTACAGCGGCCTAAGGTTCCGCGAGCCGGTCTACCGCAGCCTGCGTGAACTCGTCATGTCCTATTTCGAGCACTACTTTAATGCCTCCCGTGAGAAGACTCTCCGCAACTACTCCCGTCCGGTAAACCTGTCGCGCTTTGACCGCATGGGTTGGATGACTGCCGAAGATGATCTATGGCCGATCAGCGACCACCTGGCCAACATTCCTCACCTTCCATTGCTCCCGAACGGCGTCGCCCGCCGCATGGCCCGGGTCGATGATCGCCTGTTCGCAGCCGGGTTGACTGGCCGTGCGTCGTAAACCGGCGCCGCCCCCGCACCGCAATCCTATAAGCCAACCATTAACGTTTAAGTCGCAGCTTATAAGCGACCATTTCACCCCCCCGCCGGCCACTGTTCACTGCTCGCTGTCCACTGTTCACTGTCTTTTCAAAACCGCTGCCAGAGGTTCGCTGCCGCGCCTCGAGCCCTGGCCAGAATCTCAGCTTCGTCGATGTCAGGGAGCTCTCGATCCTGCATCACGATGCGCCCGCCAATGATGGTTGTCCTGACTGACCGTCCCGAGACGCCGAAGAGCAGATGGCTGTTAATGTTCGATGGAGTGAGAGGCGTGGGCGGATCGTAGTCGACAACAATAACGTCGGCAGCCGCGCCAACAGCGAGTTTGCCGAGGTTGCGCCTGAAACACGCGCTCGCCATTTCGGCATTGCGATCAAACAGCATTGCCGGAGGCTGGGCCCAGCCCGCGCCCGGTTCTCCGCTCTGATGTTTATGAATCAGGTTGGCAACCTTGAGCGATTCGAACATGTCGCATGTATAGCCATCGCTGCCCAGCCCCACGCGAACGCCGTGGCTCGCCATATCGAGCACCGGCGCGCAACCCACGGCATTGCCCATGTTGGATTCGGGGTTGTGAATCACATTGGTCTTGGTGCTCTCAAGTAAATCGATTTCGCGATCGCCCACGTGCACGCAATGCGCGGCAATTGTTCTGGGGCCCAGAATGCCAAGATCGTAAAACCGCTCCACCACGCGCTTGCCGTATTCGCGCCGGCACTGCGCAACATCTGATTCCGCCTCCGCGACATGAACATGAAAACCTGCATCGAGATCCGCGGCCGCGCGGCTGCAGCGAGCCAGAGTCGCGTCGCTCAACGTAAAGGATGCGTGCAGGCCGAAGAGTCCGCTGACCAGGCTGTCGCCCGATTTCCTGCAGAACTCAAGGAAGGCGCTATTCTCATCGATACTCTGTGTCGTAACTTCGGCGCCCTCGCGATCCGTGACCTCGTAGCACAGGCAACTGCGCAACCCCGTTAGCTGCGCGGCTTCCGCGATGCGAAACAAGCTGCCGAAGATTGCGCCGGGACTGGAGTGATGATCGAAGATCGTAGTCGTCCCGTTCTTGATGCAGTCGATCATCGCCACCATGGCGCTCAAAAAAACATCCTCCAGGCTCAGAACCTTATCCAACCTCCACCACAGCCGTTCCAGAATCTCGACAAAGTTACCCGGCGCCGAATCCTTCAGCGCCATCCCCCGTGCAAACGTGCTGTAGAGATGCATGTGTCCATTGATCAGCCCCGGCATGATGAGTCCGCCTCGCGCATCGACAAATTGCGCAGCGGAATAATTCTCCCGTAACTCAGCAGTGGTTCCCACCTCCACAATCACCCCATCGCGAATAGCGACACAACCGTTCTCTACAAGCGGCTGTTGAGCATCTCGCGTAATCAGCCGCCCGTTCCCAACCAACAGGATTGGAGAGGTGTGCATTGTGGGCAAATTCTAGCGAACGCTATTGCGCCTCAATGTGATGTACATCACTTCGGAGAATGGACTGCAGGACAACAATTGAAGCACGGGGCCTCTGGATACCGGCATTCCCCAAGGCGCTGCAGCCGGCCAGGTTAGCACTCAGCGATATCGAGCGGGGCCGCGCCGCTGCGGAAGGGATTGGCGGATCGTTCCGCGGAGCGTGAAGCCGTTCAACGTAACGGCGAGGCGGGGATGAAATGGCAAATCTGAGTGTTCGCATCTGCGGAATCGATTTTTCAAACCCCATCCTGCCGGCCGCCGGGCCGCCTTCAAAAGATGGAGCCACGCTGCAGGCTGCCGCGAAAGGCGGCGCTGGCGGGCTGGTCACCAAAACAATCTCTGTGCAACCGGCAGAGGTGCCGCGGCCATGCATGGCCGAGATCCGGGGCGGATTTCTGAACACCGAGCTGTGGTCCGAGTTGCCGAAAGAACAATGGCTGGAGACGGAATACAAGCTGGCCAGGTCCACGGGATTGCCGGTGATCGTGAGCCTCGGATACTCCGCCGATCAGATTCGGGAACTGGCGCCGCTGGTCAGGCCTTATGCTGACGCGCTTGAGCTCTCCACTCATTATGTGGGCAACGATATTTCTCCCATCGTGAATGCGCTCAAAGCCGCCAAGGATGCGGTGGATGTTCCGGTGTTCATGAAGCTGAGCCCGCACCCCAATATTCAGGAAATCGCGGTTGCGCTGGAAGATGCGGGAGCCGATGGGCTGGTGATGATCAACTCGTTCGGTCCTTGCCTGAGCATCGATCTTGAGACCGGCCTGCCGCTGATGGGCAGCAAGGACGGCTTCGGATGGTTGTCAGGCGCGGCCATCAAACCGTTGGCTCTGCGCTGCGTGTACCAGGCTGCGCGGGTGGTCGGGATTCCCATCTTTGGCGTGGGCGGAGTCGTGAACGGCCGCGATGCGGCAGAGATGTTCATGGCAGGCGCGTCGGCGGTGCAGGTCTGCACTGAGGCCATTCTGCGCGGTCCCACGGTCTACGGAAAAATTGCAAAGGAGCTGAACGCATTCCTCGACGGACACAACTATTCATCGGTGGAAGAGATCAAGGGACTGACGATTCGCAGGATGGCGGAAAGAGGCGCGCCCAAGGCGGGGCACTCTCCGAGCGTGAACATGGAGCGGTGTTCTCTTTGCGGCCAATGCGAAATCAGTTGCCCCTACGGCGCTATTTCAAAGGATGAAGTGCTGAACATCGACGAAGAAAAGTGCTTCATCTGCGGCCTTTGTGTAAGCCGCTGCAAGCGGGGTGCGCTCAGCATAGCGCTTTAGATTGCTATGCCGTCTGAAAGATGGGCGAGTTAGGGAGTTACAGGATATGAGCTATGTTACCGGGCTTCGATGCGTTCACTGCACGCGGACTTACCACGCGGAGGACGTGGAATATTTTTGCCCGGTCTGCGGATATGTCGATGGCATTCTCGACGTGGTCTACGACTACGAAGCGGTGAAGAGCGAGTTGCACGCTTCCGCGTTGGCTGAGAACGGCGATTTTTCCATCTGGCGCTATCTGCCGCTGCTGCCGGTGAACGATCGAACGTTGATTCCCCGTCTCCAGCTTGGCTGGACGCCGCTCTATGATGTTCCGAGACTGGTAGGCGAATTGGGTGTGGCGCGCTGCTGGGTAAAGGACGAGGGCCGCAATCCAACCGGCTCGTTCAAGGATCGCGCCAGTGCGGTGGGTGTTGTAAAGGCATTGGAGAAGAAAGCCTCGCGCATCACCTGCGCATCCACTGGCAATGCCGCATCGTCCCTGGCTGGATTCTCGGCCGCGGCAAGAATCGCGGCCACCATCTTCGTTCCTGCGCGTGCGCCGCAGGCGAAAGTGGCACAGTTGCTCGTTTATGGTGCGCAGGTTTTTTCCGTGCAGGGCACTTACGACGAAGCATGGGAGCTGTGCATGAAGGCCAGCGCGGAGTTTGGCTGGTACAACCGCAACTGCGCCATCAACCCCTACCTGATTGAGGGCAAGAAGACTGTTTCGCTCGAGCTCGCGGAGCAGTTCATGCGAATTGCGCCAGGTAGTTTTCCCGACTGGGTTGTGGTCAGCGTCGGCGATGGCTGCACGATCGGCGGAGTGTGGAAGGGCCTGCGGGAGATGCATATTCTCGGTTTTATTCCCCGCCTGCCGCGCATCCTTGGCGTTCAGGCGGATGGATGCAAGCCGTTTCTCACCGCCTGGAGAGACAAGAGCAGCCTGGTTCCATGCGCCGCGAACACTCTTGCGGATTCCATCGCGGTTGGATATCCGCGCAACTTCAGCAAGGGCATGAGCGCCGTGACCGAGTCGGGCGGCGCATTTGTTTCTGTCACCGACGAAGAGATTCTTCAGTCCATTCCGATGCTGGCGCAGAAAGCGGGCGTGTTTGGCGAACCGGCCGGCGTGGCCGGTGTTGCGGGAGTCAGCAGGGCGGTGGAGTTAGGCGTTATCGATCGCTCTGAGAGCGTCGCGATCGTCATCACCGGCAATGGGCTCAAAGATATCGAGAGCGCAATTCGCGCGGCGGGAAGCACGATTCAGGTTCAGCCCGACATGGAAGAAGTGCGCCGGGCGTTAGGTGCTGCCGCTCCGGTTTGATGCGGCGGGTTTGTGCAACAGGTTTCTCAAGAAGGAAGAAAGCGAGAGAAGCGCAAGATGGCAAAAACTCCCTTTGGTCCCACTTACGATGAGATGCTCGATCCGGGACTTATCAATAAGGATATTCGCGACCGTGCATTGCGTGCGCTCAAACAGGATGAGCTCGACCCCATTAACTTATTCAATATCACCTGGATGGATGCGGCCAATCGGGTTCGTAAGATCGTGTTTCCGTCGGCGTTGACCGGCGTGGATGCGAACATTGTAGTGATGCTGGGCTGCGGATTTCCTTCCGGATCGCATAAGGTCGGCCCCGCCTACAGCACGTTGATTGAAGGTCTAGTGGACGGCGAGATCGTGCCCGGGGAACACACTATTCTTGGTCCTTCAACGGGTAACTTCGGGATTGGAACTGCGTATGTCTCCAAGCTGCTCGGCTTCCGCGCCATCGTCATTATGCCCGATAACATGAGCAAAGAACGCTATGAGCGCATCAGGAGATATGGCGGCGAACTGGAACTGACGCCCGGTTCCGAATCGGACGTGATCCTGACTCTCGAGAAGACAAGGGAGCTCATGAAGAATCCGAAAAACAGGGCGCTGGCTCAATTCGAACTCTTTCCCAACTATCGCTTTCACCGTCATGTGACGGGTAACAGCTTCATTGAAGCGGTAAAGGATGTGGGCAACGGCCGCATTGCAGGCTATGCTTCAGCACCGGGCTCGGCTGGCACGCTGGCGGCCGGCGACCAGATCAAGACAGCCTTTCCTGATGCGAAGATTGCCGCGCTGGAGCCATATGAGTGTTCCACCCTGGCTAACGGGGGCTGCGGGCAGCATCGCATTGAAGGAATCGGCGACAAGATGTGCGCGCTCATTCACAATGTGCTGAATACTGATTTCGTCATTCTCATCAAGGATGAAGAAACGGTGCAGGGCGTGAAGATCTTTCACGATGGAATGAACTCGCTTATCAAGCTGGGCGTCGACCCCGAATTCGCATTGAGTCTGCGCGATTCCTTTGGCCCCTCCGGAATTTGTAATGTGCTGGGCGCCATCAAGCTCGCCAAGTTCCTGCGCCTGGGGCCGGGAGACAACGTGGTAACTGTCGCCACCGACGGCTTCGACCGCTATAACTCGGTGCTGGAAGATATGAACGGCCGCTATCTCGATTTGGCGCCGCAGGTATTGGATCGCTGGGTACAGGACATCTTTCTGAACGCCGCGGAGGAACATATATTCGACTTCCGCAAGCCCGCGGCAAAGGAGCGGCTCTTTGCGCAAAAGGAGAAGGACTGGTTGAAGTTCGGCTACACCAAGGCTTATCTCGACTCCATGCGCAGCCAGGCGTTCTGGGATGCGCAGTACGCAAAGGTGCCCGAGTACAGCCGCAAAATCGCCGCATTAAGGCAGGTTGGCTTGAAGGAGTAACAGCTATGTTCCAGTTCACTCTGAACCAGAATGCCGTTACTGTAGCAGCGGATAAGAGCCTGCTGGATTACTTGCGTGAAGATGCGCGGTTGACTTCAGTCAAGGATGGTTGCGCCGAGGGAGTGTGCGGCTCCTGCTCGGTGCTTGTCGATGGAAAGGCCTTGCGCGCCTGCACGTTGACCGTGGCCAAAGTGCATGGCAAGGCCGTCACCACTGCTGAAGGCCTCTCGACTCGTGAACGGGAAATTTATTCATGGGCCTTCGGCGAAGTGGGCGCCGTGCAGTGCGGCTTCTGCATGCCCGGTGTCCTGATAAGCGCGAAATCACTACTCGACCAGCATCCTGATCCCACGCCCGCTGAGGTCAAGGCCGCCATCAAATACAACCTTTGCCGTTGCACAGGCTACCTGAAGATCGAGCGGGCGATTCATCTGGCCGCGAAGGCGCTCCGCAATGAAGCGGCCCCTCTGTGCGGAAGGCAGCACCGCCAGGGTGGGCGCACGGACAGTGCGGCTGGATTCCGCCGAGAAGCTATTGGGAACCGGAGAGTTCGTCGACGACATGCAGGTCGCGGGCATGTTGCATGGCGCGGTACTGCGGTCCAAGTATCCGCGAGCACTCGTAAACAAGATCGACATCTCCGCCGCGCGCTCCTGTCCTGGAGTTGTATCTGTCCTCACCGCAAAAGATGTTCCCGGCCAACGGCTGCTGGGGCATATCGTTCACGACTGGCCGGTGATGATTGCCGAGGGCGAAGAGACTCGTTACGTTGGAGACGCTCTGGTGGTGCTGGCCGCAACCACGAAAGAAGCGGCTCGAAAGGCTCTTGATTCGATTCGTGTCGAGTACCAGGAACGTCCTCCACTGTTATCGCCGCAGGCCGCACTCGCTGACGGCGCCCCGCGCCTGCACCCCAACGGCAATCTGCTCTCGCAAACCATCATGAAACGCGGCGATGTCGAAAAAGCCATTGCCGGCGCCAAGTTTGTCGTTACTGAACGCTATTCAACGCCGCGCCAGGAGCACGCATTTCTTGAGCCGGAAAGTGCGCTGGCCATTCCCACTGAAGGGGGCCGGCTTACGGTCTACAGCGCCGGTCAGGGCGTATACGACGATCATCGCGGCATCGTGGAGATGCTCGGCGTGGCGGATGACAAGGTTCGTGTGATCAGCAAATTCGTGGGCGGAGGATTCGGCGGCAAAGAGGATCTTTCCGTGCAGCATCACGCCGCATTGCTGGCCTGGTATAGCGGGCGGCCGGTCAAGCTGACGCTCAGCCGCGAAGAGAGTTTTCGCGTCCACCCCAAGCGTCACCCCATGGAGATGGAGTACACCACGGCGTGCGATGAGCATGGAAAGGTCACCGCGGTCAGAGCGCGCATCGTGGCCGACACAGGCGCATACGCCTCGCTGGGCGGGCCGGTGTTGCAACGCGCCTGCACTCATGCGGCCGGCCCCTACCAAATCGAAAACGTCGATATCGAGGGGCGCGCCGTCTACACCAACAATCTTCCTTCCGGCGCATTTCGCGGCTTTGGAGTGACCCAGACCTGCTTCGCGATGGAGAGCAATCTGAATTTGCTCGCGAAACTGGTTGGTATCTCTCCGTGGGAGATACGTTATCGTAATGCCATCGAACCGGGCGGCGTGCTTTCCAACGGTCAGATCGCCGATGAAGGAACGGCGCTGAAGGAAACATTGCTTGCCGTAAAGGACGTTATCGACGCGCATCCCAGCGCCGGCATTGCCTGCGCATTCAAGAACACCGGAAAGGGCGTAGGCGTTACCGATGTTGGCCGGGTGAAGCTGAAAGTGCAGCACGGCGGCGTCATCATCATGACCAGCGCAGCCTGCATGGGGCAGGGAATCGCCACCGTGCTGGTGCAGATCGTGGCTGAGTCCGCCGGAATCTCAAGGTCCTCAATCAGCGTGCACGCACCGGATACGATGGTGACCCCCGACAGCGGCACCAGCACGGCCTCGCGGCAGACCGTCGTTACCGGCGAAGCCGCGCGCCGCGCGGGCGAAGCGCTCAGAGAGGATTTGAAAAGTCATTCGCTCGCCGAACTTGAGGGCAATGAGTATTACCGCGAGTACGATTGCGTTACCGACCCGATGACTTCGGACAAGCCAAACCGGTTCAGCCACGTTGCCTACGGGTACGCCACTCAGGTCGTAATTCTCGACGACGGCGGAAGAGTCCTGAAGGTTGTTGCCGCGCACGATGTTGGCAGGGCCATCAATCTGAATGGCGTCGAGGGGCAGATCGAAGGCGGCGTTGTCATGGGATTGAGCTATGCGCTCACTGAGGATTTTGCAGTCCGCAACGGCGCGCCGGTCGTCACGCTGGGCACGCTCGGCCTGCTGCGCTCCACTCAAGTTCCTCAGATCGATTGCCGCATCATTGAGAAGAACCAGGCCACGCTGGCCTACGGGGCAAAGGGAGTTGGCGAGATCGTCATGATCCCAACCGCGCCTGCCATAGCCTGCGCGTATTTCCAGCGGGACGGAAAATTCCGCAACAGTCTTCCGCTCCAGGGAACTCCATATAGCCGCCGCGCGCGCTCGCAAGCAATGCTGGTGAACGATGAAGGAGTATCGAAACAATGCTGACATCGGAACGGAGCGAATTGGTGGTTGCCTTGTGCCAGGCGCTGATTCAAAGGCAAAGCTATTCCGGGCACGAGAATGGCGTCGTCGAGCGCATGAGACAGGCGTTCGAGGAGTTGAAGTTTGACGAGGTGCTCACAGACGAATACGGCAGTGTGCTGGGGCACATCAAGGGCAATCGCCCAGGTAAAGTGCTGTTGCTCGACGGACACATTGATGTGGTTCCTGTTCCCGATGAATCCAGGTGGACGCACAAGCCCTTCGGCGGCGAAGTGGAGAATGGAAAGGTTTTCGGCCGCGGCGCCTCAGACATGAAAGGCGCGGTCAGCGCCATGATTGCCGCCTCTGCTTTCTTTGCGGCTGACACGCAAAGGGAATTCGCCGGAGATATCTATGTCTCCGGGGTTGTCTGCGAGGAGATCTTCGAGGGAATTGCCGCCGGAAAAATAAGCCGGCGCATCAAGCCCGACTACGTCGTCATCGGCGAATCATCCGAGCTGAATTTGAAGCGAGGGCAGCGCGGCCGGGCTGAAGTGGTCGTGGAGACATTCGGCAAGCCGGCGCACTCGGCCAATCCCCGCGCGGGTATTAATGCCGTCTACAAAATGGCCGCGCTGATTGGCGAGATCGGCAAACTCAAAGCGCCGATCCACGAAATTCTCGGCGAGGGAATCCTGGAACTCACCGATATCAAGTCTTCTCCTTATCCTGGCGCATCGGTGGTGCCCGACTATTGCCGCGCCACCTATGACCGCCGCTTGCTGGTGGGTGAAACCAGGGAGTCAGTGCTCCAACCGCTGCGGGCGTTGATTGAAGAAATGAAGCGCAAGGATGCAGAGTTTGAAGCCGGCGTGCATTTCGCCAGCGATGTGCAGAGGTGTTACACCGGCGAGGAGATTCGCGGGGAGAGATTCTTTCCCGGCTGGGTCTTCGATAAGCAGGACGAATTTGTGCAGGCAGCCCTCATGGGCCTGCGAGGCGCGGGGTTGAATCCGGAGATTACGCAGTACTCGTTTTGTACCAACGGCAGCCATTATGCGGGCGAAGCGGGAATCAGGACCATCGGGTTTGGGCCTTCCCGGGAGAACCTGGCGCACACCGTCGATGAGTACATTGAGATCGATCAACTTCTGAAAGCCGTCGAGGGCTACTACGGAATCCTCGGGGCAGTGCTCCGGAAAGGTTGAACGAATGCGGACTCTTATCCGGAATGGCTCAGTCGTGGATGGCAGCGGGCAACCGCGGTCGAAGGCCAGCCTTGTTGTCGAGGGCGAACTCATCGCCTTGATAGGAGCGGATCTGCTTGGCGAAAATTTCGATCGGGTCATCGATGCAGAGGGCATGATCGTGGCTCCGGGCTTTATTGATACGCACAGCCACTCCGATCTTGAGGTGATGGTCAATCCATACGTTGAGGCCAAGATTCGTCAGGGTGTCACGACTGAGTTGCTCGGCCAGGACGGCATCTCGATGGCGCCATTGCCTAAGCGGTACATCTCGCCGTGGCGAAAGAATCTTGCCGGACTGGACGGCGACAGCGACGATCTGGGTTGGGATTACGAGACTACTGACGGCTACTTGAAAGCGCTTGAGCAGAAAGGCGTCGGCCTGAATGAAAGCTACCTGGTCCCGCATGGAAATGTCCGCATGGAAGCGATGGGGCTCGACAATCGCAAACCTTCCACGCAGGAACTCGAGCGGATGCGGGAGATTGTGCGGCGCGAGATGGAGGCCGGGGCGTTTGGACTCTCCACCGGCCTTATCTATATGCCCTGCGCCTATGCTGAAACCGCGGAGCTGATCGAGCTGTGCAAGGTGGTTGCGGGGTTCGATGGCGCCTTCGTTGTTCATCAACGAAGCGAAGCGGACACTATCCTGACCTCCATGAAGGAGGTTATCGACATCGGGCGGAAGTCCGGGGTGAAGATACACTTTTCGCACTTCAAAATCTGCGGCCGCAAGAACTGGGGCCTCATCGATAGCATGCTCTCGCTGCTCGACATGGCCGCCGCTGAGGGCAGACGCACCTCGTTTGACCAGTACCCATACGTTGCCGGAAGCACTATGCTGGGCGCGATCCTGCCTCCTTGGGCCCACGATGGAGGCGCCGACAAGCTATTGGAGCGGCTGCGTAACTCAGAGCTTCGAGAACGCATGAAACAGGACATCGAGCGTGGAATACCCGGATGGGACAATTTTGTGGACTTCGCCGGAGTTGACCAGATCTTCGTCACCAGCGTGAAGACTGAGGCCAATCTGGATCTGGTTGGAAAAAGTCTTGAGGAAATAGGCGAGATTCGCGGCAAGAATCCCCTGGATGCCGCTTTCGACCTGTTGCTCGCCGAACAAAACGCAGTGGGCATGGTCGATTTCTACGGCAACGAAGAGCACGTTGCCCGATTCCTCACCCGGCCGGAACAGAATGTCTGCACGGATGGACTGTTGGGCGGCAGACCTCATCCGCGCGTCTTCGGATCGTTTCCACGCGTGCTGGGAAAGTACGTGCGCCAGGAAAGGGTGCTCACGCTTGAGGACGCGGTTCGGAAGATGACCTCAAAGCCTGCCCAGGTCTTTGGCTTCGAGCGGCGAGGCTTGCTGAAGGCCGGCAACTTTGCCGACATCGTCGTCTTCAATCCTGAAACGATTATCGACAAGGGAACTTTTGTTGACCCCATCCAGTTTCCTGAAGGCATCGAGTACGTCCTGATCAATGGACAGGTGGCGTTGAACGCCGGCAGGTACGGCCACGAGCTGGCCGGAAAAGTGCTGCGAAAATCCCTCAGCCAATAAGTGCCGCGTGCCGAACTTCCCGCCCCGCCAACAATCGGTCCATTACTTCAATATCGATTGCCTACTTCAACTTCGAGGAGGCCCGGACAACCAGCGTTGGCTCCAGCACCGCTGAGCGCGAGCGGCTCGACGGCTTTTCCAGCAGGGCGGTAATCATCTTCGCGGTTCGCTCACCAATCTCTGCGGCTCCCTGATCAACACTGGACAAAGGCACTCGCAGCTTGCCGCTGTAATGAAAGTTTCCGCTGCCGACCACGGCCAGGTCCCTGGGAATCCGCAAGCCGGCCTCGAAGGCCCGGTCCATCGCTCCCACGGCAAGTGTGTCGTTGAAGCAGAAAACAGCATCCGGCCGCGGTCTCAATGCGAGCACGGCATTCATCGCCCTCTTTCCCCGTGTCTCGCCGTCGGAGTCGGCGGCTTCGCCCGACGCAATTACGTAGCCCTCCGGCGTGGTGAGACCATGTTTCTTCAGTGTGTCCAGGTATCCCTCGGCCCTGCGGTTGCCCACATTGGTCAACGGACCGCGGATATGTGCGATTCGCTTGCAACCCTGCGCAATCAGGTGTTCGGTGGCAAGCTCCCCGATCTTGTAGTCATTCACGCCGACAAAGTTCGAGGAAAAACCCGGAAAGCTCCGGTCAAGCAGAATCAACGGCACGCCCGCCTCGCCGATCTTTCGTAGATGGTCGGCGTTCTTCTGGCAGGATGCCACGACGAAGCAATCCAGCCGATGCGCCAGCATGTGCTCGATCTCGTCCTGTTCCAGCGTCGGATCGCTCTCGGACGATGAGACCAGCAGGAAGTAATTCTTCTTGCGCAAGGCAGCGGCCAGCGCCTTGGCGATCTCCGAGAAGAAGGGATGAATCAGGTCGGGTACCACCAGCCCGATCAACAGACTGCGGCCTGTAATCAAACTCCGGGCTGCCAGGTTGGGTCGATAGTTCAGGCGCTTGACCCGCTCCAGAATCCTCGCCTTCGTCTCCTTGGCTACATCCGGGCGGTCGCGCAGCGCCTTTGATACGGTGACGATGGATAGGCCGAGTTCCTCGGCTATGTCTTTCAGTCGAACGACCATACAGAGAGTGTATACAATTCTTGTCTCGTCGCGTGTGATTGCCAGGCTGGAAGCTGCAGCAGTGACAAACTCCCGTCCATTGCCGTGTCCAGGGATGGCGAGACAGGATCTCCGTCCTTTGAGTAATTTCAGTCGACTCCGGGAGGCGAAGCTGCAATCCCGGGCGAACGATTATGCTTGAAACAAGAGGGATCCTGTGACCGAAGCCGGTTTGTACGAACGGATGTTGGCTGTAGCGCTCGAAGAGGCGCGGCTGGGCCTCGATGAGGGAGGCATTCCGATTGGAGCGGCGCTGTTCACGCGCGCCGGGGAACTGGTAAGCCGGGGCCGCAACCGAAGGGTTCAGCAGGGCGATCCCAGCGTGCACGCCGAGACCGACGCCTTTCGCCGCGCCGGCCGCCGCCGCACCCATCGCGACCTGGTCATGGTCACCACGCTGGCCCCTTGCTGGTATTGCAGCGGACTGGTCCGGCAGTTTCGCTTTGCCACTCTTGTGGTAGGCGAGAGCCGTAACTTCGCCGGAGGAATCGACTGGCTGCGCGCAAACGGCGTAGAAGTCATCGACCTCGACAGCCGCGAATGCCGGGAGTTGCTCGAAGGCTACATCGCCGCCCATCCCGAAGTCTGGAATGAGGACATCGGGGAAGAGTAGCAGAACCCGGCAACAGTAGAACCGGTGGCGCAAATTAGTTTTGAAAGGGCGCGGCTAAACAGGCTGCGAAAAAACTCGGTCCTGCCAGGCAAATGGCAAGGTCTTGTATCACGACACGACTTCAGTCGTGCCGCAAGTGCAGCAAAATCATCGAGGGCTTTAGCCCCTGAGGCATGCTTTTCGGGCTCTTCGCGCGAATTCAGGTCTTTTTCTGCAGCCTGTTTAGCCCGTACGTCAAATCGAGCAATAGAACAGCGGGCTTTAGCCCCTGTGGGAACTCCGGCCGCAAACGTGAACTTCCTCAAACTGTCGCCAAACACAGGCTCCATAGACCACGCCGTTAGGACATTTCTTATGCAGTTTTCAATAGCCCCTGAGGGAATCTGAGCTCGAAAACTAGGACTCGTTCATGAATCCTCTAGCGCCTATCGCTCAACCGTGGCCTCGATGTATCCGTGAGGTTCATCGATGGGAACGAAGATATGATTGGGATTGTCCTGGCCAAAGGGGCTCAGGTCTGCCGGCAGATGATGCAGGTTGGGCATGGTGAGCTTGATGCGCGCAATCTCCGGCGCCGCTGCCAGCGCGGCTTTTCCCATGTCGAACAAAGTGTGCTGCACGCTCATGCTGTGGTGCGCGGCAAACTCCCTCAGCAACGCGGCCGCAATGCGCGCGCGTGTCTCGGCAAAATCCGGCGCGGCCGATGCGTAGTCCCATTTCACCGTCGCCCGCGTGCCGAAGATGCGGTCCGTCGCCGGCTTCAGCGTGGTCAGCTTGTCCTTGATATAGCCGGTGAATGCCGACTTGGTGGTTTTGAGAATCGTCAACCCGTCCACTCCCGATGTAATCCGCCATGCGCCGCCACGCTCCCGCACTGCATTTGTCGTCTGCACCTCCGGCCCGTCCAGTTTGAATGTGGTTGCATCCGGAACCCCGTCCACGATCATCCGCTCCCACGATTTTTCCTCAACCTCCACGCTGACCTTTGCGACCTGCGCATGGTTGTTGAGCAGATAGTCGCCCAACTCCATGGCAAATTCCTCGATGGTTTCCGCCTTCGAGCCGCGAGCCACAAAGTAGACAGTGTTCTTCATAGTGTCGGTGGGTAGCACCTTGCTGTTGTCCGCTTCCGTATAGCTTCGCTCGAAATCCCCTTCCAGCAGCACGTGCACGGTCCACTCGTTGAAGTCGTGCCGGTCCGCGTGCCGCGTGATCCGCGACAGCCGCACCCGCGATTTTCCGTAACGATTCTCGCCCAGTTTAGCCATGAGTCAACTTCCTCGATAGGTGGTGTAGCTGTTGTCGCTCAACAGCAGCGGCAGGTGGTAGTGTCCCTTGCCGCTGCAGATAAAGGTGACTGAAATCTCCGGATAAATGCTGTCGCGCCCGTTTCGCGCAAAATATGCGCGAGTTTCAAACGTGAGCCGGTAAACGCCCTTCTTCGCATCCTGCGCCAGATCGCGGCAACGTCCGTCACCGTCGGTCACGCTGGACGATACTGCGTTCCACAAGTAGCGCTCCCGTCTTTCGAGGTGCACCGTAATGCCTGCGGCCGGTTTGCCCAGCACCGCATCCAGCACGTGTGTCGTAATTCCTGTCATTCGATGAGCCACTTTCCCAGACGAATCTGTGTGATCTGGCGTTGTTGTTCGGCTGCCTCAAGCAGCTCGGCCGCGCGGTCGTTGGCCAGCCGCCGCTTCAGGATTTCCAGTATTTCGTCGGCGCTTTTTCCGGTAGCGCACACAATATAGGTGAAACCGTTGCGCTCTTCGTAGCGTGCATTTCCCTCGGCAAGTTCCGCCCATACCTTTTCCGCCGCGCTTTTCGTGGACGACTGTTCCTGCCGCGACCATGCGGCCGACTTTGCCGTGGCGTGCGCAGCCTTGCGTTCGCCGATGCGCGGATGGCAGGCGAAAGCTTCCATCCAATCGGCCTCCTTCATCGTGCTCCACACCCGGTCTGCCGCTTCGCTCAACTCCGCCACGCTATGGATGGGGCGCAGGGCAACCATCGCCGACGCCCAGCGCCGCGCGCCGCAGCAGGCCATCATCGCCTCCAACGCCGTGCCTTCGTCCGCTTTGTTCCAGGCCTCAAGAGTCTCATTCATCGCCGCGAGCCCTCCTGAGAAAGCTCAACCAGAAATTCGTCAAGCAACTTGGCAGCCACGCGCCTTCTATACTCGGCGGTCGACCGGATATCGTCGATCGGCCGAACCTCGGCAAGCAATGCCTTGCGCGCCGCTTGAATTGTCTTTCGCGTGACCGGCTGGCCAAGCAGCGCCGCTTCCGTCTGATAGAGCCGCGTGGGAAAGGCAGCCAGGCTCGCCGCCGCAACGCGAATCTCGCTCACCATGTCACCTTGCAGAAGCGCCGTTGCAGCCAGCGCAACCTTTGAAACAGCCATGGCTCGCCGCGTTCCCACCTTGCGGAAGTATTGCTTGTGATGCGCGAATCGCCGCGGCAGATGGACCGCGTAAAGCAGCTCGTCGGCGGCCATCACATTGCGTTTATAGCCGGTGTGGAATTCGGCGTAAGCCACTCGCCGCCTGCCGCGCTGCGACACCATCTCAATCTCCGCATCGTAGACCAGCAGCGCGGGCGCGGAGTCCGCGGCCGGTGAACCGTTCACCAGGTTGCCGCCCAGAGTTGCGCGGCTCTGGTTCGCAATCGAGCCGATCCAGCCTGCCGATTTGGCAATCAGCGGCAACTCCGCGGTCACGCCGGCGTGCGCGCGCAGGTCGAGAAACGTCGCGCATGCGCCGATAACGATGCTCTCCTTCTTGGTCTCGATAAAACGCAGATCGGGAATGCCCCACAGGCTTACGAGTTTGCGCGCATCCAGCCTGCCTGCTGCAAACGCCACCATCAACTCCGTGCCTCCGGCGATCGGCGTCCATTCGCCCGGCGCACAGGCCAGCAGCTCCAGCACCGCGGCCAGGCTGCCGGGCGCGATCAACTCGTGTGCTTCAGCATTACCCCGCACGGTGGGCCTTCTTTGCGACCGATTCGGCGGTTTCGGTGGCCGCGGCCAGCACCGATTCAAAAATGCGCATGAAGCCCGTGCAACGGCAGAGATTGCCCGCCAGCCCCTCGCGAATTTCGGCCAAGCTGGGATGAGGATTGCGCTCCAGCAGTTGCGCGGCCGCCATCAACATCCCCGGCGTGCAGATGCCGCACTGCGCGCCCCCGCAATCCAGAAACGCCTGCTGCAAGGGATGAAGTTTCCCGTTCGATGCCAGCCCCTCGACGGTCTGAACGTCGGCGCCCTCCGCCTGCAGCACAGGCACCAGGCAACTGTTCACCAACTCGCCGTTCATGCGCACCGAGCACGATCCGCACTCGCCTTCGCCGCAACCTTCCTTGGTCCCGGTAAGATGCAGATCTTCGCGCAGCACATCCAGCAGCCGCTTCATCGGTGGCGCATGAACTTCACGGCTTTCGCCGTTCACGGTGAAGCGGATGGTGGGCCAGGACGCGCTCATAGGGTTGCCGGCTCCTCGACTGTCTGCTCAGCGCCGAATACCGCGAACAGATCTTCAGGCAGCAGTGGAATTGAATGGAAGCTGACGCCGGTTGCATCCTTGATCGCATTCACGATTGCCGGCGCCGGTCCGTCGTGGGGCAGTTCGCCGATGCCTTTTGCGCCATAGCCGCCGTGTTGGAATGGAATCTCCTCAAAAAATACATGAATCGGCGGAACATCTTCGGCGGTAGGAATAATGTAGTTGGTCATCTGGTTATTAGCCATGTGACCGTTCTGCAGGATGACTTTTTCGTAGAGCGCATAGCCGATGCCCTGTGCAATGCCTCCTTCGATCTGCCCGGTGGCGAGCACCGGATGGAGAACCCGGCCCACCTCCTGCACCGCCCAGAATTCTTCTACCTCGGCTGAAAATGTCACCGTGTCCACGGCCACCTGCGCCACGTGAACGGACCACGCATAAGAAGGATAGGCCTCGCCGTGGTATTTCTCGTCGTCCCAGAAGATGCCCGGCGGCGCTTCGTAGCGGACTAAAGATCGAACTTCGCCCTTCGCGGCGCGGTGCCGTTCGCAGGCCGCAAAAAACTCCTCGCGCGTGAAGTGCGCCCCCAGGCCGCCGTGTTCGCGGAGCATGTTCAGCAGTTGCAAACCGGCGCGTTCAATCAGCCGGCCCACCACCATCACCGTGCGCGAGGCAACGGTGGGGCCGCTGTTGGGCACCATGCCGGTATCCGCCGCGGCCATGGTGATGTCGTCGTAATCGAGCCCGATGGACTCCGCGGCAATCTGCGTGAGCACCGTATTTGTGCCCTGGCCGAACTCGGTATTCGATACCAGCACCCGCACTTTACCCTCAGGCGTAACATCCACTCCCGCCAGCGAATTCAAAGTGCGCTCTCCGGAGCCGGTGAAACCGGAACCGTGATAGAACGCCGCGATGCCCATCCCGCGCTTGACCGGGCTGGATGGATTCTCGCGCGCAAATTGCGCCCGGCGCGCGTAATAGTCGCTCTCGCGAAGCGCGCGATCGAGTAACTGATCCATCATCACCGGCTCGCGCATCACCTGTTCGGTCGCCGTCGTATCGCCGTCGTGGAGAAAATTTTGTCGCCGCAGCTCCACCGGATCGATGCCCATGGCGGCGGCGATCTCATCCATGTGCCGCTCCAGCGCAAAGATCGCCTGCGGCGCTCCAAAGCCGCGAAACGCGCCGTACGGCACCTTGTTGGTAGCCCATGACTTCGAGCGTATGCGCACGTTGGGGCATGAATACGGTCCCGGCGCATGCAGAGTGGCGCGTGACAGCACAGTGGAGGAGAGCGTTGCGTACGCGCCGCCGTCAGTCGCAAAGTCAATCTCCATGGCCAGCAGCTTTCCGTCTTTGTCAAGCGCGGTGCGATGACGCGTTCTCGATGGATGGCGCTTGGTTGTTGCTGCCAGGTCCTCCATGCGGTCGTACACCATCTTGACCGGATGGCCGCTCTTCATGGCCAGCAGAGCCGCGTGCGACGCCAGCGTTGAAGGATAGTCCTCCTTGCCGCCAAACGCTCCGCCGGTCTCGGTCTGCACCACCCGCACCTTCTCGTCGGGCAGATCGAAAATCTTGATCAGCGTCTTGTGCACGTAGTAGGGGCACTGCAGCGAACCCCACACGGTTACGCCGTTCTCCGCGCTCCACTCCGCGATGACCCCGTTGTTCTCGATGTAAAGATGCTCCTGCGCGCCGGTGCGGTACTCGCCTTCGACAATGTGCGCGGCGCTCTCCCACACTGAATCCACGTTGCCTTTTTCGAGCACAAAGCTCTTGAGCAGGTTGTCGGCGCCCCACACGACCTGGTCTTGGCGCTCGCTCTCTTCAATGGTGAAGATCGGAGGCAGCGGATCGTACTCGATGCGTACGGCTCCAACGGCTTCGCGCAGTTTGTGTTTGTCAGGGTGCGCCAGCAGCAATATCGCCTCATCGCAATGGTTCACCATGCCGTCGGCCAGGCAAGGTTGGTCGGCCACGATCGAGCTGAATTTGATTTTCGCCGGGAACATCGGCGGCGGTAACCACGGCAAATTCGCTCCAGTCGATGCGGCGGTCAAACTCGATGGAGCGAATCAGCCCGCGTGGAATTGTGCTGCGGACCGTAGCTCCGTGCCACATGCCCTCGCGCTCGATGTCGTCCACATAGCGCGCCTGGCCCAGCAGTTTGTCCGCTCCCTCCTTGCGGGGAACGGGAGCGCCAACGATGCGGGTTTTCGCGGTCGTGCTCATGGGTGGGAAAGCCGGAATCGCCGTACGGGTTGAGGCATAGCATACAACCTCGCGGCCAGGATTGAAAGCGTGTGCACTATTGGGCCAGCCGCGCCAGTGTCCGCGCCAGCACGTGCACGCCGCTGCCGATCCACTCCGGCGAAGCATATTCGTCGGGCCGGTGGCTCACTCCGCCGCGGCAGGGAATGAACAGCATGGCCGTGGGCGCAATGCAGGAGACGAAAGATGAATCGTGATAAGCGCGGGCCACCATCTTCTTGTATGTCTTGCCCGCCTCGATTGCCGAGGCTTCAAGCGCCGCCAGAATCGCCGCGTCGCAGACCGTGGGCGGATCGGCGTTCACCAGCTCCGTGCTGATCGCTACGCCGCGGCGTGCGGCTACATCGGCGCATGCGCGGCGCAGCGTGTCGAGCACCCGGTCGCGGCGCGGGCCGTCAATGTCGCGGATATCCGTTTCCAGGCGCACCCGCGAGGGAATGCTGTTCACCGCTCCGGGAAACACCTCGCAAACACCCACCGTGCCCACGGTGTCGATTGCGCCGGTAGATTTTGCCGCCGCCTCCAGCGCCAGAATCAACTCCGCCGCGGCTGTTAGCGCATCCTTGCGTCCCGGCATAAGTACGCCGCCCGCATGACCGCCCTCGCCCTCGATAAGGATGCGCAGGCTGGCCGGCGCGGCGATATGCGTCACCAGTCCTAGATCGATCCCTTCCTGTTCCAGCAGCGGCCCCTGCTCGATATGCATCTCCACAAATTGATGAAAGCGTCCCTTGGGTAGCGCGACAGATTCCAGCGTGCCGGTAAACCCGGCCTGTGCGCGCAACTCCTCCAGCCCGCGGCCTTCTTTATCGCGCAGGGCGAGAGCCTGTTTCGGCGTCAGAACTGAAGCCATCATGCGGCTGCCCAGGCAGCCGATGCCGAAACGGGTCGGTTCTTCGGCGGTGAAAATCACCAGCTCGATCGATCGCCGCGGCTTGAACCCGAGTTGCCGCAAAACGCGAATCGCCTCCAGTCCGCCCAGCACGCCCACGCATCCGTCGTACAAGCCCGCGTTGGGAATCGCGTCGATGTGCGAGCCGGTGCCTATGGGCGCAAGCTCCGCATCGCTGCCCTGCCAGCGGGCAAAGGTGTTGCCGATCGCGTCTTCACGCACCGTCAGCCCCGCGCTTGCGCACAGGCTTTTTACATAAGCGCGCCCGCGCATGTCCGCTTCGCTGAACACCACGCGCGTCACCACCGGTGGTTCGGCCTCGGAGATTTGTCCCAGCGACAAAAGCTCCAGGATGAGCGAGTCGATTGTGAGTTGCGGATGAGTGCTCATGGATTACGCTCCCAGTGGATGCCTGCGCCAGTCTTTGTAGATGAGGTACTTGGCCGGGCGTTTGCCCAGCGCGCCGAACCATTGCGGACAATACGGGGCCCATCCAGATGAAATCGCCGGCCTCCACCGGATACCACGAGTCGCCGAGCCTGTAGATGCCGCCGCCTTCGAGCATCAGCAGGCCGTGTTCCATCACGTGAATCTCAACCATGCTCAGCGCCGCGCCGGGATCGTAGGTCATGGTGTTCACGGCAAAGTCGTAAGCCGGACCGTCGGGCATCAGGGAGCGCACGCGCAACGCCGCGTCGCCCATCAGCGCCACGGGCGCAACGCCGCTTTCGTTGCCCACCACCATTTTTGCAGCCGCCGTGCCTGGCTGCGGCTCATAGGCCTTCCCGATGACCGCCGCGCGCGAGGCGGCCTGCGCGAGCACGGAATGCGGCGTGCCCTGGGGCAGATAGGCAAATCCGCCCGGAGAGAGAATGTGCGTTTTGCCGCCCGCCTTCAACTCCAGCTTGCCCTCGATGACATAGAGAAAGCGCTGCGTCGGCGTCGGCCCCAGCGACCCCTTGGCAGCGAACTCCGCCGTCATCTGCGTAAAGCGTGCGCCCAGTTGCGGCGCGGCATGGATGACGAACTCCACGCCTTCTGCGCCGGGAAGAGGCGTGCGGATGAACGTGTCCGGGGTTTGAAGCAGGTGATCGCGCTTCAGGCTGCTTCGTGTTGCTCCCAGGTGGTGCATGCTTGACCTCGCTCCAAATTGCGTTGTTCGATTCTAACCAACATCGGCCGCCAATCGCTGCAAGAATCTGCGCCCCACGCGCAACGCGGCCTCCACGTCTTCTTCAAGCACAGCTTCGGCGGGATGGTGGCTGATGCCCCCGGGACTGCGCAGGAAGAGCATCGCCGTCGGCACGCGGGCGGCCATCACCATGGCGTCATGGCCGGCGCCGCTGGGCATTTGCTTCACCGGCATTCCCTCCGCCTCGATTGCATCGGCGAGAAACGAGGTCAGCCGTTCGTCCATGGGCACGGCCGGCTGGTCCAACTGGCCGGTACGCTGCAGGGCCAGTCCGCGACGCCCGGCAATCGCATTTGCACCATCGGCCAGTTTCTCCACAGCGGATGCGCGCACGGCATCGTGCGCGTGGCGCACATCTAAACTCGCCTTCACCGCTCCCGCAATCACGTTGTCCGCATTGGGTTCCACAATCACCTTGCCCACCGTGGCAACCAGCCCATCCGTGGCCAGCGCAAGCGACTCTACCGCGGTGATCCATTCCGCGGCAGCGGCCAACGCATCGTGGCGCAGGCGCATGGGCGTGGTGCCGGCATGATTCGCCTGGCCGGCAAATTCCAGGGTCAGCCGCGTCTGGCCCACAATTCCAGTCACCACTGCGAGGCTCAACCCTTCGGCATCCAGCTCCGGGCCTTGCTCAATGTGAATCTCTGCAAAACCAGCCGCGCTTCCATCCATCGCGGCCTCGCCAATCCTGTCTGGGTCGAGTCCGAATGCACGAATCGCGGCTTCCAGAGTCACGCCCTCCGAATCCTTCAAATCGAGAAGCGCTCGATCGAAGCGCCCTGCAACCGCGCGGCTCCCGATAAAGGGAACACCGAAGCGCACACCCTCTTCGTCGGAAAATGCAATCACCTCGACGGCCAGCGGCAGCTCGAGATCCCTCGCAATCTGAACCCATTCGAGCGCCATTACCACGCCCAGCACGCCGTCGTATGCGCCGGCATTCGGAACAGTATCGATGTGCGAGCCCATCAGCAGCCGTCTGCTGGCCGTGCCGCGCGGCTGCCACAACCCGCGCAGATTGCCCGCTCCATCCACGCGCACCGCCATCCCCATCGCCTCCATGCGTCCGCGCACGTGCGCATGAACTTTATGCACCGGCGGCGTCAGAAAACGGCGCGTGATGCGTCCCGGCTCTTCGCTCATGGCGGCGATCTGTTTGCATTCTTCAAGTACGCGCAACGCGCTCTCTCTCATAAGCGCACCAACTCTCTTCCGCGCGCTTCGCGAACGAATCCATCCGCGCTGTAGACCGGCTCGCCGCGCAGCCAGGTTTCCAGCACCCGCCCTCGCAACTCCGCGCCCACGTAGGGTGAAAGCTTGTGGCGAAAATGCAGGTGCTCCTCTTTCACGGTCCAGGCAGTGTCAGGATCGAAGACCGCAATGTCCGCGTCGGCGCCGGCAGCGAGCGTGCCTTTTCGTCCTGCCAGGCCGGCCAGCCGCGCCGGCGCTGTGGCCATCCACTCGCCCAATTTTTCCATGCCCAATCCGCGCCGGACCATGGCCGTCCACAGCACAGGCAAGGCTAACCCCAGGCTCGCGATTCCGCCCCAGGCCAGATCCCAGCGGCCCTCTTCACGTCGCTTCATCGCCGGCGGGCACGGCGAGTGGTCGGTCGTCACCATGTCGATCAGGCCCTCGTCGAGCGCTTCCCAGAGCAATTCGCGATTCTTCGCATTTCTGATCGGCGGAGCGCATTTGTACTCCGTCGCGCCGTCCGGTATCTTTTCGGCGCTGAACCATAGATATTGCACGCAGGTCTCCACCGTGATCGGCAAGCCGCGCCGGCGCGCCTCCTTGAGCAGCGGCAAAGCCTGTGCGCTGGCCAAATGCACAATATGGATAGGCGATTCAAACTCCTCGGCAACGCGGATGAGCAAAGCAATCGCCTCCACCTCCGCGGCGTCCGGCCGCGAAGCCAGGTAGATGGAATATTTGCGCCAGTCCGCGTTCGATGCGTTCAACTTCTCCGTGGCTTTGTTCACCGGGCCGGCCAGCTCGGCATGCACCAGCAGGGGCAGACCGCTGCCGCGCAGATGACCGAGCGCCAGCCGCAGATCGGCTTCATCGACCCACGCAAACCCGTCGATCCCGGAGTGAATCAAAAAGCATTTGAAGCCCGGAACGCCGGCGCGGGCCATCGGCAAAAGCTCATCTGCGTTTCCGCGCACCACGCCGCCCCAGGAAGCCCAGTCCACCCAGGCCTCTCCGCGAGCCGCATTCCGCTTGGCTTCCAGCGCATGCTCATTCGTGGTCTCAGGCACACAGTTGAGCGGCATGTCCACCAGCGTGGTCACTCCGCCGGCGGCAGCGGCAAGCGTCGCCGTCTGAAAACCCTCCCACTCCGTGCGCCCCGGCTCGTTAATGTGTACGTGCGAGTCCACTAGGCCCGGCAACAGCAACGATTCGCCAAAGTCGCAAAGGTCGGCGTTCGGCGGCGCTTCGTTCCAGCCCGAAACCGCGGCGATCCGCCCATGCTCCACCAGCAACGTCGCCGGAGCAAGACCGTGTGACGTCAGTACGCGGGTCGAGCGGAGTGCCTGGGCCATTCTGTGTTTACTTTCGCCGTTTGGGGATACCCATAGCAAGTTCGCCGGCTGCGAACTCTGCCTTAATGCGAACCGGGATAGGTTCGATACGCAATGATCTTTTCGTCGATCGGCGTCCCATTCAGATTGGTCGTCTTGAGCACCACTTCAAAGTAGGGAAGCGTGTTCACATGCAGCATATTTTCGAAGCGCGACAACTGATCTTCCGAGGTTATAAAGTTTCCCGCCCCCTCGGTGGCGGCGGAATCGGTGCCTGCGAGAATAACCACCTTGCCGGATTGTTGAGGATTGGGCAGGTAGGCCACTACGCAGTAACCGCCGCTCGAAGGAGAAGGTTGCGCGGCATAAATCTCCTGTTCGCCCGCGGCAGGCGCCTTGTTTTTGATGTAATCGATCGACTTGCTCAGATCGTACTCCGCGGTGAAGTTCAGGCTGCCCGCAAACAGGTCAACCCAGGGGTTTGACTTCCTGGCTCCAATCAAGATGATGTTATCCTGCTTCACCAACGCGGGCGTGTAATCGCGCGCTGAATACAGGTGAAAGTTCTTGCCCGGAGGATCGAGCGCCAGGATGCGCTGAGCCGCGCGAAAGTCTCCCAGGCTGCCGTTATTTCTTTGCATGATCATGCCCAGGTCGACGCGCCGGTCCTGGCTCAGATCCGGTGACTGAATCTTGCTCACATAATTGCGGCTCAGGTAGTCGTTCAGCGGTATCGATCTTTTGGTAATGTCCTCGATCAGCGCGAAAGATGTGTCGGCCAGGATGATGTCGGTACTCGGACGCGCGCCCAGGATCCCCGACCACAGGGAGCCGACTGCTGGAGTACCCTGCCATGCATTTTGAGACCGGTGCAGGGCGTGGTTCTCAGTCCATAAAACCAGGCAGCCGGCAGCAAGAGCCACAATCAGAACTCCCGCAAGCATCAGCAGTCGCCGCTCCACCGTCGCTGCTGTACGCAAATGCGTCTCCTGTGCGTCTCGAGCGGGCAGGGCGCTGGTGCCCGCGCCCGGACTCACTTCTGCAGTGGTTCCTGCTTGGATGGGCGGTTCCACAACACGCTGCCGGAAAACCGGCTTGTAGCTGCCGCGGGGAACTTCCATCACCAGGGTCTCGGCGGCGCCATCCGATTCAAAGTAATCTTCTATGCGCTTGCGCAACTCCGACGCGTTCACGCGCACAATGTTGTCCAGGCTGGTGTCGTAATCTGCCGGCCGCCCGAAGACCTTGGATCCGATCTCCTGCTCGTGAATCTGCTCCAGCCCATCCTTGATCGAACGTTGGCCCACAAAGAGCAGGAATTCGCGCAACCGGGCGGCACGCTTCAATTGCGGACTCGCAACAATGCGTTCAAGCAGAGCCCAGCAAGCCTCGGAGTAGGGCAGTTCCTCTCCAGGCAACGCCGGCTCTGGTACAGGCTTGTTCATTTAGCCCCTGTGCCGCGGGAACCTTACTATGTGCGATGATTCGCGTGTAAATTCAATAGATGAAGGCCCCGACCGGCATTCTTACAGTAAGGAAATTATACGTCTTACAGCGAGGACATTTGCGAATTCCATGAAAAATTCATCCGGCTGAACCACTTCCATCTCTGCTTTCCAACTTGTTTTCCATGCCCATCCTTGCCTGGCTCCTTGACTGTTCTCCTCCCGCCACAAGCCGTGAGTCCCGTGTGAGTTCTGTCAACGAGTGCAATCAAATGACCGGCCAGCGACATCCCTTTCCGTTACGCGCCAAGCCAAATTGCGAAGCCGCGCAATTTCAATACATGGCTCTTTTGAATACGGGTTTGCGTCGCCCGCGAGTCACTGTAATGGTGAAAATGCTTACCGCCGGCTCTTACCGTAAATTGACTTGTCAGTTGAAGCGCCAGGCAAGCACCCTCCTTGGTAGCCTACAGACCCCAGCGGCGGGCGTTCCGGTTGGAACCTTGAACGCGCCGGAGAAGACAACAAGACCCCAGGTCAACAACAACCATGAAAAAGGGAGAACGCATGAACACTGTTTCGGAGATGCCAGAAAACCCCCGGAGGTCGGGGATACTTCAGGCTGTGAGCAATATAGGGTATTTCGCCCTCTTTGCCGGCTTGGTGCTTTTACTTGCTCTGATCGCGCCGTCCAGTCTGTCCGCGCAGGGCATTACCGGTTCGATCACCGGCACTGTAACCGATCCCAGCGGCGCCGTTATTGCCGGGGCCACCGTGACCGTGAAACAGATCGACACGAACGCGGTTAAGACCATCGTTACGTCCGATGCAGGCACGTACACGATCACTCAGCTGCAACCGGGTCACTACACCGTGAATGTGGAGAAGGCCGGGTTCAAAGCGAGCACACAGAGCGGGATCACTCTGGCGATCGACGAGACAGCGGTGATCAATGCGCAACTGACGGTTGGATCGCAACAGGAAGTCGTTGAAGTCACCAGCACCGGCCCGGTGATTCAGACGGAAGATTCGTCGGTGGGCCAGGTCATTGACTCGCAGGCGATCGAGAATACCCCGCTGAACGGCCGTTTGAGCGTGATGGGCCTCATCGCCCTTGCCCCTGGCATGCAGGGCGTGGGCGCGCAGGATCAGATGGCCACCCGCGGCTTGACCTTCGCCGCCGGGACCGGCAGCCGCAACGCCTACGGCGGCCTGGGCGTCACCTTTGACGGCGTCATCAACAAGGAAGTCACCCTGCAGCGCGGCGAGCCCGAAATTCCCTCGCTCGACGCCCTCTCGCAGTTCAAGGTTTTGTCCACGGGTGCGCCGGCGGAGTTCAATGAGCCCACCCAGGTGATCGTGGTTTCGTCCAGCGGCACCAACACCTTCCATGGCGAGTTGTTTGAGTTCAACCGCTCCAAGGGCACCTCGGCCAAGTCCTACTTCTCCGGCAGTTCGGCTCGACCGCCCTATGAGCGCAACGAATACGGCGGCAACCTTACCGGTCCTATCTGGGTTCCGAAGGTCTACAACGGCAAAGACCGCTCATTCTTCTTCTTCGCCTACGAGGGATTCCACCTGACCCAGTCATCCGCCAAGTCCACCCAGCAGCCCACGGTCCTGGAACGCACCGGCGTCTTTACTGAGATCAGCACCACGATCAAGGATCCGACCACCGGATTGCCGTTTACCAACAATACGATTCCGACCGGGCGCCTGAACACGGTTTCTCTGGCTCTGATGAACAAGCTGATGCCCACCCCGACGACCAGCGGAATCGGCACCAACACCTTCGAGAACGTGCCCTACACCAGCGATGTTGAGCGCATTTCTCTGCGCCTGGACCACCGCATCAACGACAGCAACAGCATCCGCTTCACCTGGCTGCGAGCCTTCTACGGCCCCAACGTGACCGTGGGATCCGACAGCCTGCAGGGCGGCAACTCGGGAGACGGCGAGCATAACTCGCAGTTCATTCTGGGCTACACCCACACCTTCTCGCCCACTCTCGTCATGGATGTGAACGGCGACTTCTTCCACCTGCCCATCTACCGCACTCCGCAGAACGTGGGCACCAAGTGGGAGTCGATCATTCCCGGCCTGAGCACGCAGTTGATCGAGGGCGCGCCGCAAATCACCATCACCGGCGGTTTCCAATCGATCAGCGAGGCCGGCTCGAAGGATCTCGAACAGGTCGGCCAGCTCAATGCCTCCGTCACCAAGGTCCTACCGCGGCATACGCTCAAGTTCGGCGGGTCCTATCTCTATGACAATCACTGGAACATGTCGGCCCAGAGTCCGCAGCGCGGCCAATACAACTTCACTAACCAATACACCGGCTTTGCCCTGGCGGATTTTCTGCTCGGCCTTCCGGCCACCACCGGGCAGGCGACGCCGGCCTTCCTGCCGACGCGCAATATTTCAAGCCAGTGGGCAGGCTACGCCCAGGACGACTGGAAGCCGCTGCCCAAGCTGACCATCAACGCGGGCATCCGCTACGACCTGCAGTGGTTCGAGCCCGGCCCCTACAACGAGAACGCGCTCTGGGTCCCCTCGATGAGCAAGGTTGTCGTCTTCGGAAACGCTTATCCGTCGGCTGTCATCCCCCAGTACCAGACACTGTTGACCAACAACAATCTGCTCACGCTTTCTTCCTCCGCCGGTCTTTCAAGCAACCCCTTCGCGTTCCTGGGACGTCCCGACAAGAACATTGCGCCGCGTCTGGGTTTTGCCTATCAGCTGATGCGGAACACCGTGATTCGCGGCGCCTTCGGCCTCTATTTCAACCTGCTGCCGGCCTCCTATATGGGCAGCATGTTCGGCAACCTGCCCTTCACGGCCAGCCTCACCTACACCAACACCACCCCCTACACGGCGGGCACAACCTACACTATGAGCGCGCCCTTCACAGGCACCGGCGCCGCGGGCGGTCGTCCGGGCGTCAATGCCGCGCACCCGCTGGTTACGCCCTACACCGAGGAGTACAACCTCGCCATCGAGCACCAGTTCGGGCGCAGCTTCGATGTGCGTGTCGGCTATGTGGGCCAGCACAACCTGAAGCAGAACAACTACGGCGGCAGCGGAAACTATGCGCCAAACCTGAACTACGCGGATCCGTTCGACATCACCAAAACGGCGGCAGCCCAGGCGCCCTACCCGCTACTGGGTACCATCCCCTACAATCTCGACCCCATCTTCCACAGCATCATGAACTCGCTGCAGGTGGGCGCGCACAAGCAGTACGCGCACGGCTCTGCCTTTGGCGCGGAGTATCAATGGACGCGCGTTCTGGGTACCGAGAACCTCGAAGATCCCTCGGGCAAGTATCCGGGGGACTCCTACGGTAACATCGCCGGCATCACCCCGCAGGTGTTGCAGCTCAGCTACTCTTACGCGTTGCCGATAGGCAAGGGACAGATGTTGTACGGCAACGCCGGCCCGTTGGCCGGCAAGATCGTCGCAGGGTGGGAGCTCTCTGGAGTTGTCGATTATCAGAGCGGCCAGCCCTTCTCCGTGTCTTATACAGCCCCCACGAATGTCTATCCCGGCGCCGTCAGCGGACGCGCAAATCGTGTTGCGGGCGCGGCGCTGTATCCGGCCACCAAGACCAAGGCTCAGTGGTTTAATCCGGCGGCGTTTACCGCTCCGACGGATTCGAGCGGTAGAGCCGGCGGCGTTTATGGCACCAGCGGCTACGACATGTTGTACGGGCCGCGGTTCCAGGACTGGGATTTGAACCTGAAGAAGAATACGGCCTGGGGCGACCACTACAACGTCCAGCTCCGTGCCGATGCCTTCAACCTCTTCAACCATCCCAACTTCGCCACTCCGAATGCGAACATCTCCAACTCCAACGTCGGCACTGTAACCGGGATCTCCGGCACGCCGAGCTACGAGGCGCGCACCATGGAGTTCGCGGTGAAGTTCAACTTCTAGCCGGAAATTCGTACCTTTCTGAATCGAGTGTGTCCGTCCATCAGAGCTGAAACCCAGCTCTGGAGGATGGATGCGCTCAATTCAGGAAACGGAACCTGGAGGCCGGGCCGCGCCCGGGAAGCGCATTCGGCCGGGTGCGGATAACTGCGCTCACTTAGCCAATACTGATGCCTGACACCCCTGGAATCGTTGATACGGAGAACAAATGAGCATACGGAATCTGATCGGCCTGGTGTTAGTGCTGACCTTTGCCTTGAGAGTTGATGCCAGGGTAACTCCGCGCCACGTCAATCCCGCGGCCATGAACAAGAACACCCGCGAAGTCTTTCAGGAATCGATGGCCTTGGATGCCATGTTCTACGATGACAACCTGAAGCTGGTCAGGAGTCCCTATTCCAGGCCGGGCTCGGCCAGGACCGGCTACCACATGGTCCGCGAGTCAAGCTGGTACGCTCTCGGGCTTCTGCTGCGCGACGAACCGGGCGACCGGCAAAGAGCCGCCGATATCATCGACGCGGTTTTGAAACAGCAGTATCTGACCCCGGGAACACCCTGGTACGGCACCTTCAAGAGGGCGCCCGAAGAGCCTGGTCCGGCCCCCGATGCCGTCATGTGGCGGAACTTCGATCCCAATTGGCGGGTGTTTATCGGCACCACGTTTGAAATCATTCTGATCGAATATCCTGACCGCATTCCCCCTCAACTCGCCCAGCGCATGTACGCCGCCATCGATCGCGGCATCGAGGGCGAGATTGCTGAAAAAAGGCTTTTGCCTTCCTACAGCAACATCGCCATGATGTATGGCGCCTTGTGGGATTTTGCCGCCGCCCACGACCAGCGCGCCGACTGGCTGCAGCAGTCCCGCGACTGGACCGAGAGCGTCTACAAGCTTTACAAGCAGTACGGAGCCGTCTTCGAGTACAATTCGCCCACTTACTGCGGCGTCGATCTCTATGGCCTGGCTCTGTGGCGGAGCTATGGATCCACCCCTCGCATGCGCGCCATTGGAGGTGAGATGGAAGCGGGCTTGTGGCGGAATATCGCCGCCCTCTATCAACCCCAACTGCGCAATGTCGCGGGCCCGTACGACCGCGCCTACGGCATGGACATGGAGAGCTATGTGAGCGTCGTCGGCCTCTGGATGCGCACCGTCTTGGACGCAGCCAGCGCGCCCTTGCCCCACCTTGCGCCCACCACCGATCATCTGCCCGACATCTGGTTTGCGCCCCACCTGGCGGTTTTGGGCACGCGTATTCCAGCCGACGCGTTCAAGAAGATGAACAAGTTTGAAGGTGAGCACCTGGTCCGCACCCAGATCACCGATCAGCGCATCGCAACCGCGTGGATTGGCAACCATGTGATCTATGGCGGCGAGGCCACCGGTAAGACCAAAGATGATGGCCCCGCTTCGCAGTTTCATCCGGCTACCGTGCAATGGCGAACGCCTTCGGGAGAGATCGGCTGGGTGCAACTCACGGAATCCCCAATGATCGATGCCACCGCCGATGCGCATGGATTGACCATCTCGGCCACCGGGACGGTTCGAATCCGCATACACGCCAGGAAAGTTGACAAGGCAAAGATCGGCGCCGCGCTCTGGGACCTTCCCGGATTGCGAGTCGCTGTTACTGCGGATATGAAGAGCTTCACCGAGGACAAGACCGGGGACAACGTCGATCTTGTCTACTCCGGAATAACCGGCATGAGGTGGGAGATAACGCCGGCCCAATAATCGAATCTTATCGAGGACTGCTCCAGCAAGGGCAGGCTCATAAGCTTGGTGTGCAACGCGAAGGCAGTGGCGCAGTTTCCCTGCGCCATTGCGCCGTTCCTCTGCGTATCGTGCCTGGGCGCATCGACAATTCCCCCGCAAGTAAGCGCTTGATAAAAGCAAGAGCTGTCATCCTGAGTGACCGTAGCCGTGCGAAGGGAGTCGAAAGCCTGCCCTGAGCTTGTCGAAGCGGATCTGCGTCTGCTTCATTTTTTAAATCCCTTCCACCATTGGCGCATTTGAAATAAATGGAGCGGTACACTAGAACTGGTTGCATAAATCGGGTTTTGAAAGGGCGCGGCTTTAGCCGCGCCGAAACATGCGCAAAGCATCTGGGGCTTTAGCCCCTGAGGGACATTCACTCGCTGGTCGGATAACGTTTATGCAACCAGTTCTAATGTCAACTGGTCGTGGCTTCTTTTGAACTGGAGTGGATTATGTTGCTTGGGCAATCGATTCTCAATGGCCAACCCCGCATGGGAACTGGCGCGGCGTTTCAGGGTTTTGACCCTGCTGTTGGCGCTCACCTTGATCCCGTCTATCATTCCGCCTCCGTTGACGATGTCGACCTCGCGGCCCGTCTGGCGGATGATGCTTTCGCGGCCTACGGCAAACTTGCCGGCGCTGACAAGGCCCGCTTCCTGCGCCACATCGCTGCCGGCATCGAATCCATCGCGGCGGATTTGGTTGAGCGGGCGCACCGCGAAACGGCTCTGCCGCAGCCGCGCCTGCAGGGAGAGGTCGGCCGAACCGTAGGTCAGTTGCGTCTTTTTGCGCAGGTGGTTGAAGAAGGCTCCTGGGCCATGGCGCGCATCGATCCCGCGCAACCCGGCCGCAAGCCGCTCGCCCGCGCCGATATCCGCTCCGTGCTTCGCCCCATCGGGCCCGTTGCGGTCTTCGGCTCCAGCAATTTTCCGCTCGCCTTTTCCGTTGCCGGCGGTGACACAGCCTCGGCTCTCGCTGCCGGCAACCCCGTCATCGTCAAGGCCCATTCAGCCCACCCCGGCGCCGGCGAGATGGTCGGCCAGGTCATCTGCAACAGCGTAAAAGAGTGCGGCCTGCCCCCGGGTGTCTTCGCGTTGCTCTTCGGCTCGGGCGCGCTGGTGGGCTCGGCGTTGGTCGAGCATCCCAGCGTCAAGGCGGTTGGCTTCACCGGCTCGCTGCACGCCGGCAAGGCTCTCATGCAACTGGCCGCGGCGCGGCCCGAACCCATTCCCTGCTATATGGAGATGAGTAGCACCAATCCATTCTTCGTGCTACCTGAAGCGCTGCGTACGCGCGCCCCGCAAATTGCCGAAGGCCTCTTCGCGTCGTTCACCTTGGGCGTAGGGCAATTCTGCACCAAGCCCGGCCTCGTCTTTCTGCCCCAGGGTGAAAATGCCGACGCTCTGGTCGCGGGCCTCGTTGCGCGCGTGGAACAGGCTTCGGCCTCGCCCATGCTCACCGAGGGAATCTACAAGAGCTACAAATCCCTGGTGGCGCGGCGCGAACAGCTCGGCGCGATCGAAACGCTCGCGCTCGCTTCGCCGGAGCCCGCCGGTTCCGTTCGTGCCGCCCCGGCGCTGTTTCAAGTCAGTGCCGGCGAACTGCTCCGCTCGCCCCAGCTGGCCGATGAAATCTTCGGCCCCAGCACGCTTGTCGTCCGCTATGCCGGCCCCCAGGAGCTGATCGACTTGGCCCATGCGCTTGATGGACAACTCACCGCGACCATCCATGGCACCGATGCCGACATTGCCGCCGCCGCTGACCTCATCGCCATTCTTGAGCGCAAGGCGGGCAGGCTCATCGTCAACGGCTTTCCCACCGGGGTTGAAGTCTGTCACGCCATGGTGCACGGCGGTCCGTATCCGGCCACCAGCGACAGCCGCGCCACTTCTGTCGGCACCCAGGCTATCTATCGCTTCGCGCGGCCTGTCTGCTACCAGGATTTTCCCCAGGCCGCTTTGCCCCGCGAATTGAAGGATGAGAATCCGCTTGGCATCCTGCGCCTGGTCGACGGCGCATTCACGCGCGATCCGCTCTATACTCGGGCTTGAAAGGGACCTCCCATCCGAACCATCTCGCTCACCTCGCTGCTGGAGACCACAGACCGCGGTCTTTATAGCGTGGCCACTCATGCTCCTGGTCCTGCCGGGCTGCTCGCAAAGCCTGAAATCGAGAGCTTTATTGATATCTGCATAATTAGAGTCCGAATCGATACTCCGGGCCCGCCCGGCAGGGCTACCGAATTCGTCGCTGTTTTGAAGGGTACGGGCTTCAGGTGAAGGGTACGGGCTTTAGCCCGTACGTCAAATCGAGCAACAAAAACGCGGGCTTTAGCCCCTGAGGGAATTCGGATCGCAATGGTGAACTATCTCAAATAGTCGCCCGGTAAATGCTTCATCGGCCTCACCGTTAGGACATTTCTTATGCAGTGTTCAATAGCCCCTGAGGGAAAGTCCAAAAACGACGAACATTCGGTGATGAAACAGCTTCTAAATTCCCCGGAGACACTTTCAGATTTCAATGCAGGTGTGACCCACATCACTCCTTCGAGACGAATCGCGGAACTACACTTCTCCTTCTTTCAATGTCAGTCGACAGCGGCTTTGACGGGGCCGAGCGTACGATCCGGAGGTTGAAAAGCAAGCATGGCGGGGATCGGAAGTCCTGCGCCGGGAGGAGGATGGATGGCGAAGCCTGACCAGATTCAGAGAATCAAAAGGATCGCATGGGACCTCAGGGCTGACGTTGTGAGGATGATCGGTGTCGGCAAGGCGGGCCACCTCGGTGGTTCGTGCTCGCTCGCCGAGATCGTGGCGGCTTTGTACTTCGCCAAGATGCACTTCGATCCCAAAGCGCTGCGGGATCCAAACCGAGACCGTTTTCTTGTCAGCAAGGGGCATTCCGTTCTCATCCAATACGCGGCTCTGGTGGAGTTGGGCGTTATCCCCAGGGAAGAGATGGGGAAGCTGAAGACCCTCGCGGGCAAACTGCAAGGCCATCCCGACATGATGACCCCCGGGATGGAGGCGGTGACGGGCTCTCTCGGACAGGGACTTTCCATAGGCGTGGGCATGGCGCTCGCGCTGCAGCTCGCGAAAAGCCCTTCGCGGGTGTACGTCATCATGGGGGACGGCGAGCTTGCTGAAGGCCAGCTGTGGGAAGCGGCAATGGCCGCCTCGCGCTATAAATTGGATTCCATTACCGCCATCGTGGATCAAAACCGGTTCCAGGCCACGGGCGCCACAAAGGATATCTTCGACATCCCCAACTTACAAGAGAAGTGGCGGGCGTTCGGATGGAACGTGTTGAGCGTGGACGGACACGACGTGGGCGCGATCCTCGATGTTCTGGATGAGGCGGCCGCGAAAAAGGGGGTTCCCACCGTGATCGTGGCGGAAACGATCAAAGGCAAGGGAGTCTCTTTCGCCGAGAACACCTCGGCCTTCCACAATGCTGCCTTGACCCAGGAGCAATACGACCAGGCGCTCCATGAAATCGAAGAATCCGGGAGGATGCTGCAATGACTTCGCCGAACCTGAGAAGCGCGTATGGGGCCAGCCTGGTCCGGCTGGGAAGAAAGGACGAGCGCGTCGTGGCCCTGGAGGCGGACCTGGGAAAATCCACGCAGTCCGCCATGTTCCAGGCGGAATTCCCCGATCGCTACTTCCAAATGGGAATTGCGGAACAGAACATGGCCTCCACGGCGGCGGGATTCGCCCTTGCTGGAATGATCCCCTTCATCCATTCCTTTGCCGTGTTCGCCTCCGGCAGGATGTACGATCAACTCCGCAATTCCGTCTGCATTCCCAACCTCCCTGTCCGGATCTGCGGGTCCAGCGCCGGGCTTTCCGACTTCGGCGATGGAAAGACCCACCAGGGCGTCGAGGACGTTCGCCCTAATGCGGCGCTCTTCCCAACATGACGGTGGTTTGCCCGGCGGACTCCATCGAAGTTGAGAAGATGATGAACTGCCTCCTGGATTGGACGGGACCGGTGTACATCAGGATAAACAGGAACGATCTCCCCTTCGTGTATCCGCCCGGCGAGCCTTACCACATCGGCAAGGTGACCATGCTCCGGGACGGGAGCGACGCGGCAATCTTCGGCTCGGGGATCATGGTGTCCAGGGCTCTCCAGGCTGCGGAGGCCCTGGCGTCGGAGGGGATCTCGGCGAGGGTGCTCGACATCGGCGCCATCAAGCCGCTCGACCGGGAGGCGGTGATCCGCTATGCGGGCGGAGTGGACGCCATCGTTACGGCCGAAGAGCATTCCGTGATCGGCGGGCTCGGTTCTGCCGTGGTGGAGGCGCTTCGGGCAGTCACTCACGCGCCCGTGGAGTTCGTGGGCATCCCTGACAGTTTCGGCATATCGGCGGAGAACTATGACGACCTACTCGCGCATTTCGGGCTCACCTCGGATGCCGTAGCCAATGCCGTAAAGAACGCTTTTAAGAGGAAAAAAGAAATGAGCGCGATGCGTCTTTCGGGCAAGACCGCCCTGATCACGGGCGCCGCAATAGGGATCGGCGCGGAGATCGCCGGAAGGTTTCAGGAGGAAGGCGCTTCGGTGTTCGTGGCCGATATCAACTGCGCGGAGGGGGAAAAGACGGCCGCGTCCATAGGAGCGGTCTTCATCCCACTCGACGTCACTTCGGAGGAAAGCTGGAAAGCCGCGCTTTCCGCCGTGCTCGAGCGCGCCGGACGCCTCGACATCCTGGTTAACAACGCGGGCATCAACATCAGGAAGAACATAGAGGAAATGCCGGTGGAGTCCTTCGACGCCATGATCGCGGTGAACGTCAAAGGACCGTTTCTCGGGATCAAGCACTCCCTGCCGATCATGAGGGCCGCGGGCGGGGGCGTCATCCTCAACATGTCCTCGATATGCGGCCTGGTCGGCCATAGGTACACGAACGAGACTTATACCACCACCAAGGGCGCCCTGACCACTGCTCACGAAATCGGTGGCCGTGAGATACGCGAAGGACAATATCCGCTGCAACTCCGTCCACCCCAGCACCGTAGAGACCGCCTTCGTGCAGGCCATGTTCAAGGACCCCGAGCGCCGGGCAGAGAGACTCGGCGAAATACCTCTGGGAAGGCTCGCCGGCGCAACAGAAGTCGCGAACGCGTTGGTCTATTTGGCCAGCGACGAGGCTTCGTTCATCAACGGGGTCGCGTTTCCTATAGACGGAGGCCTCACGGCGGGCTAGCCGGCCTCACTCCGAGACCAGGGCCAATCGTCGCCGGGCAAATCAGCTTTAGAATTTCTCCAAGAACCTGGATTTCGGTGAAGGGTACGGGCTGGTAGGTCGGGGTTTTAACCCCGACACATAATCCGGCTTTAGGTGAAGGGTACGGGCTTCAGCCCGTACATCAAATCGAGCAATAAAACCGCGGGCTTTAGCCCCTGAGGGAATTCAGGGCGCAATAGTGAACTGTCTCAAATGGTCGCCAAGTGAATGCTCCATCGGCCGCACCGTCAGGACATCTCTTATGCAGCTTTCAATAGCCCCTGAGGGATGTTCTTTTCTCTTATCTCCGAGGTCTTTTCAGACTTCCTGGACAGATTCTTGGAGCATCCCCATCGGCAGGGCCTCCATCCGGAAGCCGGGCCACGTCCACTATACTGGACTACGGAAAGGGCTTCCCCATCGTAAGCATTCCACTGAGTTCGGTACTCGAGACGGACGACGCTCGCCTGCTTCAAGTGGCGACCCACGCGCCCGGTCCGGCTGGAGCGCTGCCGCTCACCGCCGAGATGCTGCTCACCGAGCCCTCCGGCAACCTCTTCGGCTTGTCGCAAAACGCCGGCATGGGCTGGGATCCCGCTCGCCTGCTCGACCCCGAGTTCCTCATCCTGAGCACGCATGGCGGCCTGCGCGCGGAGAACGGCGCGGCCATCGCGCTCGGTTTTCACACCGGCCACTGGGAGGTGGGCCTGTTAGTGGCCGAAGCCGCGCGTGAGTTGAAGTCTCTGCGCGCCACGCCCTTCGCGGGAGCATGCACCGATCCCTGCGACGGCCGCACCCAGGGCACCACCGGGATGATGGACTCGTTGCCGTTTCGCAACGATGCCGCAATCGTGCTGCGCCGCCTCATGCGCTCCCTGCCCACTGCCAAAGGCGTCATTGGCGTCGCCACCTGCGACAAGGGGCTGCCCGCGATGATGATGGCGCTGGCATCGTCGGGAAAGAAGCCCGCGGTGCTGGTGCCCGGGGGCGTCACGCTTCTGCCGGAATCGGGCGAGGATGCGGGCAAGGCACAAACCATCGGCGCGCGTTTCGCGCATGACCACATTACCCTGGAGCATGCGGCCGAGGTGGGCTGCCGGGCCTGCGCGTCGCCGGGCGGAGGGTGCCAGTTTCTGGGCACCGCCGCAACTTCGCAAGTGGTCGCTGAAGCGCTGGGACTGTCACTGCCGCATACCGCTCTTGCGCCCTCCGGACAACCGGTCTGGCTCGACGCCGCGCGCCGCTCGGCCCGCGCTATGCTGCGCCTCCATCAACTTGGCATCGGCGTCCGTGACATCCTCACGCCTGCGGCCCTCCGCAACGCCATGGCGCTCAAGTCCGCCTTCGGCGGATCCACAAACCTTCTCATTCATCTGCCCGCCATTGCCCATGCGGCGGGTTTGCCGCGGCCCACGGCTTCTGATTGGATCGAGGTGAACCGTTCGGTGCCTCGGCTCGTTGACGCACTGCCCAACGGGCCGCGCAATTTTGCCACGGTGCAGGTTTTCCTGGCCGGCGGCGTGCCTGAGGTCATGCTCCACCTTCGCCACGCCGGACTGCTCGATACAACCGTGAAGACTGTCTCTGGAGAATCGCTCGACGACTGCCTGGACTGGTGGAAGCAGAGCCCAAGGCGTAAGGAATTGCGGCGCGTTTTGCGGGAGCGGGACGGAATCGATCCCCAGGATGTGATTATGTCGCCCGATCGTGCGCGGTCGCGCGGGCTCACCTCGGCGGTTTGTTTTCCCATGGGCAATCTGGCGCCGGAGGGATCGGTCGTCAAGAGCACCGCCATCGACCCATCGCTTGTTGGCCAGGATCAGGTGTTTCGTCATCTGGGTTCGGCACGGGTCTTTGTCACTGAAGAAGCGGCCATCCAGGCGATTAAATCCGGCCGGATTGACGAGGGCGATGTGGTTGTTCTCATCTGCGGCGGGCCCGCGGGCGCGGGCATGCAGGAGATTTATCAGATCACCGCCGCGCTCAAGCAGCTTCCTCATTGCAAGCACGTGGCCGTGTTGACCGATGCGCGCTTCAGCGGCGTCTCCACCGGAGCATGCATCGGACATATCTCGCCGGAGGCGCTGGCCGGCGGACCGATCGGCAAGGTCCTTGAGGGCGACCGGATCGAGATCGTCATCGATCGAAAAACACTCATCGGCTCCGTTCAGTTGGTCGGAGACGCCGCCGAAATCTTCGGCGCGGAACAGGGCACTCGCCAACTCGCGCGGCGAAAGCCCCGCGCGGATTTGCAACCCCATCCTCAGCTGCCTGAAGATACTCGCCTCTGGGCCGCACTGGTCCAGGCCAGCGGAGGCGTCTGGGGTGGCTGCGTCTACGACGTTGACAAGATCGTTTCCCAACTGGAGAAGGCCAAGTGAAACTCTACAAAACCACTAACGGAGCTTATGTCGAACACGACGGCAGTTACTACAATGTTGCCGAGAACTCGTGGGATGCGCTTATCGTGCAGGACGACCTGCATTCCTATCTTCAGTCCATTGTCGCCAATGGCGAAGCCGCCGCGGAATTTTCGTCTGCGCAGATTCTGGCGCCCATCGGCAATCAGGAAGTGTGGGCCGCCGGCGTCACTTATTACCGCAGCCGCAGCGCGCGCATGGAAGAATCGAAATCCGCCGGCGGAGGCGATTTCTACGATCGCGTCTATTCCGCCGAGCGCCCGGAGCTTTTTTTCAAGGCCTCCGCCGGCCGCGTTGCCGGCCCGGGAAGCCACGTCCGTATTCGCAGCGATGCAAAATGGTCGGTGCCCGAGCCGGAACTCACGCTGCTCATCAACCATCGCGGCCGGATCGTCGGTTATACCGTCGGAAACGACATGAGCTCGCGCGACATCGAGGGAGAAAATCCGCTCTATCTTCCCCAGGCAAAGGTTTACGACCGCAGTTGCGCGCTGGGCCCCTGCGTCCTCATCAGTCCCGAGCCGCTGCCGGCCTCTACGCCCATTCGCCTCGAGATCGTGCGCCGTGATGTTACTGAGTTTTCTGCTGCCATCACGCTTACCGAGCTCAAGCGCGCGCCCGCAACCCTGGTCGAATACCTGTTTCGTGACAACAGTTTTCCCTTCGGAGCATTCCTGATGACCGGCACGGGCATCGTCCCTCCGGATTCCTTCACCCTGGCGCCCGGAGACCGCATTCGCATCGCCATCGACCCCATCGGCACGCTCGAAAACGATGTAATTCAAGGCAACTGAAAGAGGGAGCGGTTGGCAGCTTATCGGATTCAAAGGGCAAATGTGCCGGGGCGTCGCTGGCGCATCGGCTGGTTGCTCGGCATCGGTGTCCTGGTCAACTACTTTGACCGCGTTAATCTCTCGGTTTCCCACGACTCGCTTATCGCCGCCTTCGGAATTTCAAATATTACATTCGGCTACTTATCGGGCGCCTATAACTGGACTTATGCGATGTGCCAGTTACCCATTGGCGTTTTGTTGGATAAGTTCGGCGTAAAACGCATTGGAAGGATCGGCATTTTCTTGTGGAGCCTTGCTTCGTTCGGCGGAGCAGTGGCTCCCAACCTGGGCGCATTGTTCGGGTCCAGGCTGTTGCTGGGGGTGGGAGAAGCTCCCACGTTTCCCTCCAACGCCAAGGCTGTTGGGCTCTGGTTTCCAGCCCAGGAACGCAGCCTGGCCACGGCTTTTTTCGACTCGGGCGCAAAGTTCTCTTCGGCGATCGGCGTGCCTGCGATCGGCATCGCATTGCTGCTTGCCGGATGGCGGTGGAGCTTTGCCCTCACCGGCGTCATCAGCCTCGCCTATCTCCTATATTTCTGGCGCGTGTACAAAGACCCGGACGACGATCCCCGGTTGAGCGAGATCGAACGCAACTATATAGAGCAAGCGGCTGATAATTCCGAAGCGCTGAAGCCCGTGGATGAGCAGCGAACCTCGCTGGGCCGCCTTCTCACGCAGCGCAAGGTACTTGGTCTCGCCATAGGTTTCGGCTCTTATAACTATGTCTTTTATCTGTTGCTCACCTGGCTGCCGAGTTATCTCTCCTTTGCGCTGCACATCGATCTGCTGCATTCATTTCTGTATACCAGCGTGCCCTGGGTATTTGCCACCATCACTGACATCGTCATAGGCGGCTGGCTGGTGGATCTCCTGGTTCAGCGCGGCTGGAATGCGAGCCTGGTGCGCCGAGTCATCCTGATTGGCGGCACCGCCTTCGGTCTCGGCATCCTGGGCGCCTCCCATGCGCACACACCCACGCGAGCCCTGATCTGGATCAGCATCTCGATCGGCGGACTGGCCGCGGCGGCGCCGGTGGCCTGGTCGCTCCCGTCGCTCATTGCGCGCCGCAACGACGTCGGTAAAGTGGGCGGGATCATCAACTTTTCCGGTCAACTCTCCGGAATCTCCGCGCCCATTATCACCGGATACCTGGTCACGGCATTCCGGTCCTACGCATGGGTTTTTAGCGTAGCGGCGGCCTATCTCGCCATTGGAATCGCGGCATACATCTTCATGCTCGGCAAAATCGAGCCAACCCACGACCGGCATCTCCACAACCTGCGCCGGAACGTTCCGTGATCCTGTCCTGCTGCGCGTCTATTCCGTATCAGGATTTGTTTCCTCGGGAATTGACCATTCTGGTGCAGCAGGCATGACCTTTCTGGTGCATTGCCCGATTTTTGCGTTCCTGTAACACTGCATGGTGCACAATAAGTTGATTAGGGAGATTCCGCCGTGCCGCGCATCCACTTTCATCAGCAACTGGCCGAGCTCAAAGACAAGCTCATGGCCATGGCCGCCTTGGCTCAGCAGGCGGTCGAGGCTGCGGTGGACGCCTTCCTGCAGCGCGACAGGGGCCTGTGCAAGTACGTAAAGCAGAACGAGACCGCCATCAACACCGCGCAGCGCGAGTTGGACGAAATGGCTTACGAGCTGCTCGCCAAGGAGCAGCCCATGGCCATCGATCTGCGCTTCATCCTGGCGGTCATCAAAATCAACGGCGACCTGGAGCGGATCGGCGACCAGTCCATGGGCATCGCCCGCCGCACCAAGGAGATTCTGGCCCAGGAAGAAGTTGACCTGCCCGTGGATTTTGCCGCCATGGGCGAGTTTTCCGGCCGCATGATCCGCTCCGCGGTGCAGGCCCTGCTCGACGGCGACGCCCGGCTCGCTGATTCGGTCCGTGAAATGGACGACGAGATCGACCGCATGAACCGCCGCGCCCACGCCGACCTGCTCAAACTCATCCAGGAAAAGCCGCAATTCACCCAGCAGGCGATGAAGGCCATCCTGGTGGCCAAGAATCTTGAGAGGATTGCCGATCACGCATCGAATATTGCCACCGACGTGATCTTCTGGATTCGCGGCGCCGACGTGCGCCACCAGTTAAGCATGTCGATGGATTGATCTCTGCCGCCGCTCATCGCCCGCTAACTTGCTAACTCGCTAATCCCGCGAAGCGCGGCAATTGATCTCTGCAAAAGTAATGTCCGTCTCGATACTCCGGGCCCGCCCGGCAGGGCTCTTGAATCTGTCGCTGTTTTGAAGGGTACGGGCTTCAGGTGAAAGGGTAGGGGCTGGTAGGTCGGGGCTTTAACCCCGACACATAATCCGGCTTCAGGTGAAGGGTACGGGCTTTAGCCCGTACGTCAATTCGAGCAACAAAACTGCGGGCTTTAGCCCCTGAGGGAATTCAGCGCGCAATGGTGAACTGTCTTAAATGGTCGCCGGTTGCCCCCAGGTCTCGATTTTGAGACCTGGGATCCAGCCAATGCGTCAGACGCCGATCACCGCGCAGAGTTCCTTCACCGCGGCCGCGCTCCTCTTCAGAGCCGCGTCTTCTTCCGGCGTCAGCTTGATCTCGATGATCTTCTCCAGTCCCGCCGCGCCGAGCTTGCACGGTACGCCGATGTAGTAGCCCTCGATGCCGTACTCGCCCTGCAGGTATGCGGCGCAGGGAAGAATCTTTTTCTTGTCCTTGAGAATGGCCTCGGTCATCTCCACCGCTGCTGCTGACGGAGCGTAGTAAGCGCTGCCCGTCTTCAGGTACTTCACGATCTCGGCGCCGCCGTCGCGAGTCCGCTGCACAAGCGCTTCCAGGCGGTCGGGAGCGATAAGTTCGGTAATAGGTATGCCGGCCACCGTCGAGTAGCGCGCCAGCGGCACCATCGTGTCTCCGTGTCCGCCCAGCACAAACGCGGTCACATTCTCAACACTCACGTTCAGCTCCGCCGCGATGAAGGTGCGGAAGCGCGCCGAGTCCAGCACCCCGGCCATGCCGATCACACGCTCGCGGTTGAACCCCGCCTGGCGATATGCGGCCTGGGCCATCGCGTCCAGAGGATTCGAAACCACGATCAGAATCGACTCCGGCGACTGCGCCACCACCTTCTGCACCACGTCTGACATGATCTTGAAGTTGGTGTGCAGCAGGTCGTCGCGGCTCATGCCGGGCTTGCGGGGAATGCCCGCGGTGATGATCACAATATCTGAATTGGCCGTGGCGGCGTAGTCGTTCGAGCCAATCACGCTCACGTCGCGCTTCTCGATGGGCAGCGCTTGCAGCAGGTCCAGCGCCTTGCCCTGCGGAACCCCTTCCACCACGTCGATCAGCACCACGTCGGCAAGTTCCTTGGCCGCAATCCAATGCGCGGCGGTAGCGCCCACGTTGCCGGCCCCCACAATGCTAACTTTCTTCCTCATAATTCTCCTGTCCCATCTTCCTCGGGGACTACGCCCTCGCATGTTTTGCGGCCGGCTCACCAGCCTGTCCACTGATCACCGTTCACTGCGGTTACATATTTCCGATGATGCGCGTAGCAAACTCGCTGGTGCCCACCTTGGTGGCTCCCGCGGTCTGGCGCTCAAAATCGTAGGTCACGAACTTCTGCAGAATCGTCTTTTCCAGCGAATTCTCGATCAGCCTTGCCGCCTCTTTCCAGCCGATGAAATCCAGCAGCATCACTCCCGAAAGAATCACCGAGCCTGGATTGATGACGTCCTTGTCGGCGTACTTGGGAGCGGTGCCGTGCGTGGCCTCGAACACCGCGTAGCCATCGCCGATGTTGGCTCCGGGAGCGATGCCCAGCCCGCCCACCTGCGCCGCCGCCGCGTCTGAAATGTAGTCGCCGTTCAGGTTCGTAGTGGCCAGTACGCTGTAGTCCGCCGGGCGGATGATGATCTGCTGGAAGATGGAGTCGGCGATGCGATCGTTGACCAGAACTTTCGACTTCCATGCGCCCTTGCCGTGGCTCTTGCCGATCGAGTCCAGCACCCCCTTGACCTCCGCGTAAAGCGCTTCGCGGAAGGCGGGATTGCCGAATTCGAGGCCGGGCTCGATCAGCGCGGCATTCTCTTCAATCGTGATGCCCGGATTCGCGTCCACGTTGCCCAGAATCCAGCTTTCGCGCTCCGTCACCGTCTGCGCGCGGAACTCCTCGGTCGCAACCTCGTAGCCCCACTCGCGGAATGCCCCCTCGGTAAACTTCTGGATGTTGCCCTTGTGAACCAGGGTCACGGTCTTGCGCCCCGATTCCAGCGCGTGGCGGATGGCGTACCGCACCAGCCGCTTGGTGCCGAAGATCGAAATGGGCTTGATGCCCACGCCGGAATCTTCGCGCACTTTTTTCTTGCCGCCTTTGAGCAGATCGTTATTCAAAAAATCAATCAGCCGGCCCGCATCCGCCGAACCCTGCTTGAACTCGATGCCCGCGTACACGTCCTCGGTGTTCTCGCGAAAAATCACGATGTCCACCTTCTCCGGGTGCTTCACCGGGCTGGGCACGCCCTGGTAGTACCGCACCGGCCGCACGCACGCGTAAAGATCGAGAAGCTGCCGCAGGGCCACGTTCAACGAGCGGATGCCGCCGCCCACCGGCGTGGTCAGCGGTCCCTTGATCGAGACCCGCAGGTCGCGAGCCGCGGCCACCGAGTCGTCGGGCAGCCAGGTCGAGAACTGCCGAAACGCCTTTTCGCCCGCAAAAATCTCAAACCAGCGAATGGCGCGCTTGCCGCCGTAGGCCTTTTCCACCGCCGCGTCGAACACCCGCTGCGACGCCTTCCAGATGTCGCGGCCCGTGCCGTCGCCTTCAATGAAGGGGATGATGGGATTGTCGGGAACTTCGAATTTGCCGTTGCTGTATCCGATAGCCCGGCCGTTTTTCGGCAGTTCCAGCCCGTTATAGGTGGTTTGCATGATTCTTTGCGGATTCCTTCCCTGCGTAGCTTCAAGGTAGAGGCTACCATCTGCAAATCAGGGGTGGCAATGGCGGCAGGAGCGGCTCATGACAGCGCAACGCCGGCTCGGCCTTTCAGGTTTGCGAAGTCTAAGCGTTCCCCACTTGACATCATGATGCCTTGCCAGATAGCATCATGATGTGCGAACCACTCTTACCATTGACGACGATATTGCCGTGCTGGTCGAAAAGGAAGTACGGCGTTCCGGTGACTCCTTCAAGGGGACGATCAACCGGCTGCTGCGTCGTGGGCTGACAGCCGATGACAGGAACGCCGAAAGAAAACCGTTTGTGGTGACGCCTCTTTTCATGGGAGTGCGCCCCGGACAGAATTACGACAACATCGAGGCGCTGCTGGAGGAACTGGAAGGACCCGGCCATCGATGATCGTTCTCGATGTCAATCTGCTTCTGTACGCGTATGACGGTAGATCCATCCCACATGAACAGGCGCGGATTTGGTGGCAATCGGCGATTTCCAAGCCGGAACTGATCGGTTTGCCCTGGCAGACGATTTATGGCTTCCTGCGCATCTCTACAGACACCCGAATCTCCGGCAATCAGGTGCCGATGGAGCACGCGCTCGCTTTGGTCGAGCAATGGATGGATCTGCCAAATGTTCGTGTCTTGACGCCGGGAGAACGCCACTGGGGCTTACTGCGCAGAATGCTTCTTGAGGGACAGGCCAGAGGTCCAATGGCCACCGATGCGCAACTGGCGGCGCTGACCATCGAATATGGCGGCGTCCTTTACACCACCGATCGCGACTTTGCCCGATTCCCTGGGCTGCGATGGGTCAACCCGCTGCAAAAATCGTAAAATCTGAATGCCTGAGATCCAGAAACCGAAATCACGCGGTCAGAGACCTACAGTTTCTGTGCCGCCTTCAGTCCGTCTCCCTTAAAGCGCGGGATGTCCAAGTGGCCGCGCAGGTGGAGCAGGTCCACGCGGCTCAGGTTGCCGGCCACCCCATCGGTGCCTGGCCTTTCGGGGTTTCGGCCGGCGCCGCCCCGGCGCGCCTTGTCAACAGAAAATGAAATTGCCGGGAATTCCGTTCCAACCCGCCCGGATGCGATAAACTCATGCGGGACCCCTGTTCGGGAGTCGCAATTTTCAACCCTACGGAGGCAACATAGAAATTGGGAAAAAGCATGGTCCCGAAGAAGCTTTTCTTCACCAAGGGCGTTGGTAAACACAAGGAGCGTCTCACCTCCTTTGAGCTCGCCCTTCGCGATGCGGGAATCGCCTCGCAGAATCTCGTCCGCGTCTCTTCCATCTTTCCGCCGCAGTGCAAGGTGATCCCGCGCAAGGATGGCCTCACCTATCTGAATCACGGCGAGGTGGTTTTTGCGGTCATTGCGGAGAACTCCACGCGCGAGCCGCACCGGCTCATCGTCTCCAGCATCGGCGTGGCCATCCCTGCCGACCGCAACGCCTACGGCTACCTGAGCGAGCACCACAGCTTCGGCGAAACCGAGGATCAGGCCGGCGAATATGCCGAGGAACTGGCCGCCGAGATGCTCGCCACCACCCTCGATGTGGACTTCGATCCGGATACCAGCTGGGACGAGAAAAAGGAGATCTATCGCATCTCCAACAAGATCGTTCGCACCAGCAACGTGACCCAGTCGGCGGTCGGCGACAAGCGCGGAAAGTGGACCACGACAATTGCCGCCGCGGTACTCATTCTGGAAGAGTAGGCATGGCGCTTGAAGAAGGTTTGAGGCCAATTCCGCTCCAGCGGGGTTGGCCTCGCTGCATGGCTGAACAGGATTGTTTGCATCGGATTCTTCCGTCTGTTCCGTAGCCTGGGTGCCCCAGGTCTCGTTTTTGAGACCTGGGAAACCACATATCTACGCGGCCGTGGTACTAGGATTGTTTGCATCGGATTCTTCCGTCTGTTCCGCAACTGTCCCGTGCCCTACACTTTCTGTCATCCTGAGCGCAGTCGAAAGCCTGCCCTGAGCCTGCCGAAGGGGATCCGCGGTTGCTTTTAGGGCGAAAGGGTGCAACACCACAGATCTCAACCGTCGCCCGGTCATGATGAGGAAGCTCTTCGGCAAATGACGGAACCACGCAAATATCGCGTAGGCCTCGTGCAGATGCGCATGGAGGCCGACCCGCGGGCTAACTTCGCCTCCGCCGTCCGCCACATGCGCGAGGCCGCGCGGCTGGGCGCAAACATCGTTTGCCTGCCCGAGCTTTTCCTTACCCAGTACTTCTGCCAGCGCCAGGATATCCGCCTCTTCGATCTGGCCGAGCCCATTCCCGGACCATCCACTGAAAAATTGGCCCAGGTAGCTCGCGAGGCCGGCGTCTCCATCGTCGCCTCGCTCTTTGAACGCCGCGCGCCGGGTCTCTATCACAACACCGCGGTCACTCTCGATGCCGACGGCAATCTCGCCGGCGTCTATCGCAAGATGCACATCCCGGACGATCCGCTCTACTTCGAGAAGTACTACTTCGCTCCGGGCGATCTGGGTTTTCAGGCCGTGGACCTGGGCGTTGCCCGTGTGGGAACCCTGGTCTGCTGGGACCAGTGGTATCCCGAAGCCGCCCGCCTGACCGCGCTGCAGGGCGCGGAGGTGCTCTTCTATCCCACCGCGATTGGCTGGCATCCCGCCGAGAAGGACGAGTTTGGGGCCGCGCAATACGACGCCTGGCAGACCATTCAGCGCTCCCACGCCATCGCCAACGGCGTCTATGTCGCCGCCGTCAATCGCGTCGGACATGAAAATGGCGACGTGCTCGGCGCCCGCACCGCTGGGCCGGGTATCGAGTTCTGGGGCGGCAGCTTTCTTGCCGATCCCTTTGGCCGCGTGATCGCAAAAGCCTCGCACGATGCGGTAGAGATCCTGCTCGGCGAGATCGACCTGGCGCTGATTGAGGAGACGCGCCGCAACTGGCCCTTCCTCCGCGACCGCCGCGTCGATGCCTACGCGCCTCTCAGCAGGCGCTTTCTTGATCCCCTGAACAAGCGCTCCAGGCGTGGAGAGCCAAAGCAGTGATGGACGCAGCTACGCCGCACCAACTGGGCTACCGGATGCCCGCCGAGTGGGCTCCGCATGACGCCACCTGGCTTGCCTGGCCGCACAATCCCGGCGACTGGCCGGGAAAGTTCCAGGCCATCCCCTGGATCTATGCTGAGGTCGTGCGCCTGATCTCGGCGCGCGAGCGCGTCCACATCCTCGTCGAGGACGAAAAATCCCAACACCGCGCATCCTCGATTCTGGAGCGGGCCGGCGCGAATCTGGATCGGGTGAGCTACCACCTTTGGCCAACCGACCGCAGTTGGACCCGCGACTCCGGCCCCATCTTCGTCCAAAACGCGGATGGCCAGGTAGGCCTCACCAACTGGCGCTTCAATGCCTGGGCCAAGTATCCCGACTGCCATCTCGACGACCAGTTTCCCGGCCGCGTATCCGAGCTGCTGGGCCTCCCCGTCTGGCAACCTTCTATCCAAAACCAGAACGGCGCGAATTACCGGCTGGTTCTCGAAGGCGGTTCCATCGACACCAACGGCCAGGGCATTCTGCTCACCACGGAGGAATGCCAGCTCAGCCAGGTTCAGCAGCGCAATCCCGGCATCACCCGCGCCCAACTGCAGCAGGCCTTCCACGATTTTCTCGGCATCCATCAGGTCATCTGGCTCAATCGCGGCATTGCCGGCGACGATACCCACGGCCACGTCGACGACATCTCCCGCTTCGTTGCGCCCACCACCATCGTCACCGCCGTCGAGCCCGGCGCGAGCGACCCCAACCATGCGCCGCTCGCCGAGAATCTCGCCCGCCTCAAGTCCGCGCGCACCGTTGACGGCAAACCGTTCGACCTTGTAGCCCTGCCCATGCCGCGCCCGGTCGTCTTCAACGGCCAGCGCCTGCCCGCCAGTTACGCCAACTTCTATATCGCCAACGGCCTGGTGCTGGTCCCCACCTTCCACGACCCCAACGACCGCATCGCTCTCAACATTCTTGCCGAAGTTTTTCCGGATCGCGAAGTTATCGGCATCCACTCTGTCGACCTGGTTTGGGGACTCGGAACGCTGCACTGCATGACCCAGCAGCAGCCCGCGGCAGTAGCATTGTGACCATGGTTGCCGATCTGGTTGGCGATTTCGAAGCCATGCAAGCCGCACTCGCCGAAGCCCGCCTGGCCGCCGAAGCAGGTGAAGTGCCGATTGGCGCCGTTGTGGTCTATCAGGGAGCCGTCATAGCCGCCGGCCAGAATCGCGTCCTGCGCAACCTTGACCCGACCGCCCACGCTGAGATTGTGGCCATGCGCGCCGCTGCCGCCCTTCTCGGCAACTACCGGCTCTCCGGCTGCACGCTCTACGTCACGCTCGAGCCCTGCGCCATGTGTGCCGGAGCCATGATTCACGCCCGCCTCGACCGCCTCGTCTTCGCCGCCGCCGATCCCAAGGCAGGCGCGGCCGGCTCGGTACTTTCGGTCCTCAACCACCCCCAGCTCAACCACCAGATGCAGGTGGAGCAGGGAACTCTCGGCGAAGAATCATCGGAGTTGCTGAAGAATTTTTTCCGCGAACGCAGGACCTAGTGTCATGAGTCAAGAGTTCCTATCGCAAATCGAATCACCATGACTTGCGGCGCCGCGTCGCCATTGCAGTGAAGGACGCCCAAGGTCTCATCCCACCGCACCATTTCGCTGACTTGCTGACTCGCTATTCCCGCGAAGCGGGAGCTGACTTGCTGTCGTTATCCAAAGACCTCAGCAAACACATGCGACGAACTTCGGATTTACCACCCTAGCTCCTCGTCAGCTTCCTGATTCTCTCCGCCTCCGCCGGCCATTGTGCGGCCAGTTCTTCATAACTCCCGCTCCGGTAATCCGCAAAATCGAATCCCGGCGTCACCGTACACCCCAGCAGCGCCACCTTGCCCTCGCCGATCAGCCGCGTTCCCTGCCAGACTCCGGCGGGAACCACAACTTGCACCTGCTGCCCAGCCAACAAATCCGATCCAAGAGTGAAGAGCGCGGAGCTGCCATCAGGATAGAGCTGCAGCATCTCCACCGGGTCGCCGAGATAAAAATGAAAAATCTCGTCCGAATCGAGCACGTGCATCTCGGAAAACGTCCCCGGCTCCAGCAGGTAATAAATCGCCGTACTCTGCGCCCGCGCGCCGTGCGCCAGCTCGACTGTAGCCGTTGAAGTGTAGGTGCGGCGATAGAATCCGCCCTCCACCAGATGCGGTTCCAGCTTCAGCAGCGCCTTGATCTCTTCGCTGGTCATCATCACCGATGTTACCAGCGCAATCGCAGTAAAATGTATCTATGAACGTGCAGGTTTATACGGCTTCATGGTGCCGGGACTGCCGCGCCGCCAAGCAGTTTCTTGACTCCCACGGTATCGGTTACACAGAGATCAACGTAGACGCCGATCCGGCCGCCTCAGCCGAGGTCATTCGCCGCGTGGGCAAGCGCGCCATCCCCCAACTGGTCATCGATGGCGAGTGGTTTCAGCCCTACACGCCCGGCCTTGGACTTCTATTCGATGAGCTCCACAAACGTCTCGGGATTCCTCGCACCTGAAGCCGTTTCCCTCGTACAATCAAATCGTTGGCAGGGATTGCAGAATATTGCGCCTGCCAGGCTGCCCGGGCTTGTTGGCTTTTGACCGCCCCGCCGGCATCAGCACGATGAAGCTAAGAGCTAATAGCTAAAAGCTAATAGCTGCATTTCAAGGAGATCTCCGTTGATCGAACGCTACACACGCCCGGCGATGGGCCGCATCTGGACTGAAGAGAACAAGTACCGCTGCTGGCTCGAAGTTGAAGCGGCGGCCAGCGCGGTGCTGGCCGAGGACGGCGTCATTCCCACGGCGGCCGCCCAGGCCATTGCCAAGGCCACTGTCTCCGCCGCCCGCGTCGCCGAGATCGAGGCGGAGGTCAAGCACGACGTGATTGCCTTCACCACCGCGGCCTCCGAAAGCCTGAACGCGCAGGGCCTCGCCGCCCACTCCCGCTGGCTGCACTACGGCCTTACCTCGAACGACGTCGTCGACACCGCCCAGGCCCTCCAGGTCAAGCAAGCTTCCGCGCTCATCCGCGCCGGCCTCGCCGCGCTGCTGGCCGTCCTCAAACGCCGCGCCCTCGAGTTCAAGCACACGCCCACCATCGGCCGCACCCACGGCATCCATGCCGAGCCCACCACCTTCGGCCTCAAGCTCCTCAACTGGTATGCCGAGATGCAGCGCAACGCGACAAGATTCGACGCCGCTGCCGAGGACATGCGCGTCGGCAAGCTCTCCGGCGCCGTCGGAACCTTCGGCCATCTCAAGCCCGAGCACGAGGAGCGCATCTGCGCGCGTCTCGGCCTCAAACCGGCGCCGGTGTCCACCCAGGTCATCCAGCGCGACCGCCATGCCGCCTACATCTCCACCCTGGCGATCATCGGCAGCACCCTCGACAAGTTTGCCGTCGAGCTCCGCCACCTGCAGCGCACCGAGGTCCGCGAGGCGCAGGAGTACTTCAGCGAGAAGCAGAAGGGCTCCTCGGCCATGCCCCACAAGAAGAACCCCATTACCTCGGAGCAGATCAGTGGCCTCGCGCGCGTCCTTCGCGGCAACGCCCAGGCGGCCTTTGAAAATATTCCCCTGTGGCACGAGCGCGACATCTCCCACTCCTCGGTCGAGCGCGTAATTTTCCCGGACTCAACCATTCTCGTCGACTATCTGCTGGCCAGAACCACCGACCTCATTGACCGCCTGCTCGTCTATCCGGCGCGGATGAAGAAAAATCTCGAAAGCACCGGCGGCCTCATCTTCAGCGGCCAGTTGCTGCTCGACCTCGCCGAGGCCGGCATGTTGCGCGAGGACGCTTACAAGCTGGTCCAGGCCCTCGCCATGCGCGCCTGGAAAGAGGATCTCGTGTTCCGCGACGAAGTTGCGCGCGACCAGGCAATCACCAAGCTGCTCAGCCCGAAAAAGCTGGCCCGCACATTCGATTACGCCCGCCAGCTAAGCAACGTAGACGCAATCTTCAAACGTGTTCTAGGCGAATAGGAAAAGTTACGCGCGGAGAAAAATCCGGGCGCCCCATCGGGGAACCCTCCGGGTCCAACGTCTTTGTTTTTGTCGCAAGGGTGGGAGACCTCCTCACTTCTAGCCTCTAGCTGCTAGCTAAAGACAGGAAGGACCAGGAGCGTCGTAACCTTTTGCATCAGCACGAGAGAGCTAAAAGCTAAAAGCTAGGAGCCAAGAGCTGTAATGGAAGCCGCAAACCTCACCGTCGCTCTCACCGGCGCATCCGGCGCAATCTTCGGCCGCGAGCTGTCACATGCGCGCGAGGTCGACCCGCGAGAATCTTTGGCCGTAACCTCGCGCCGGCCAGAAATGCGCGCCGTAGGCGCAATGTTGGTTAGCCCCGCGCTTCAGCGTGGGGTAGGAATCGGGTTGTAAAATGGGAGTCCCGTAGGGACGGCGCAAAATGGCTCACACGTACGCGAGCATTTTCATTCATTGCATCTTCAGCACCAAAGATCGCCGCTCCCTGATTCCCGTCGTCCGCACAGCCGAACTCTACGCTTACCTGGGCGGCATCGCGCGCGGCGAAGGTTTCTCTTTAATCGCCGCGGGCGGAACTGCGAATCACATTCATTTGTTATTTGTCTTGCCGGCGTCTCACTCCCTTGCCCACGCGGTTCAAAAGCTTAAAGGAAGCTCTTCCCGGTGGATGGGAAAGGGCTTTTCCTGGCAGGAAGGATACGGAGCATTCAGCGTCAGTCCATCGCAGATTGAGGTCGTGAAAGGATACATCCACAACCAGGAAGAGCATCACCGCACACGCAATTTTGAACAGGAATTTGTCGCCCTCCTGCGCAACTGCGGGTTCGTGTACGACGAGCGTTATGTCTTCGGGTGAACGGAGATGGCGCCGTCCCTACGGGACTCGATTCGATTTCAATTGCCGGGAACCCCACGCTGAAGCGCGGGGCTTACCAACATTGCGCCTGCGGCGCGGGCGCTCCAGCCCGGCGCAAAGCTCCGCGGAAATAGGGAGAGCGAAACAAGTTGGAGACCGGAGAATTCAAGGCCATAGTATTATTCTTTGGCATTGGCGTCAGGAAGTTAGAAACTAGCAGCTAGGAGCTGGAACCTCGATGAACCTCACCGTCGCTCTCACCGGCGCATCCGGCGCAATCTTCGGCCGCGAGCTTCTTCGCGCCCTCGAGGCCGACGCCCGCGTAACCCGCGTCCACTTCGTCGCCTCTGAAAACTCGCTGCGCGTCCTCGCCGAGGAACTCGGCCTCTCCGGCCGCACCGGCCTGCTCGAAAAACTCCTCTGCGCCCCACCCGCAAAAACCGTTCAACTCTCCGATGCCGACATCGGCGCGGCCATCGCCAGTGGCAGCCACCCCTCCAACGGCATGATTATTCTGCCCTGTTCCATGGGCACGCTCGCGGCCATCGCCCAGGGCCTCGCCAACTCGCTCATCGCCCGCGCCGCCGACGTCACCCTCAAGGAGCGCCGCCCCCTCCTGCTCTGCGTCCGCGAAACCCCCTTCAACCGCATCCATCTCCGCAACATGACCCTGGCCGCCGAGGCCGGAGCCACCATCTTTCCCTGCATCCCCGCCTTCTACAACCACCCCGCCGACTCCACCGAGATGGCCCGTCAGTTCGCTTATCGCGTGCTCGCGCACATCGGCCTGCCCCAGCCCGGAGCCTATGTCTGGAAGCCGGAAGAGTAGAAAGGCGGAAATCCACACGCCGGAGTCGATAACAACGATCAAGCGGTCTTTTTCCTGCGTGCATAGTTTTCGGCACGAATCTCGTCAACCAGCGATTCCACGTCGGCTTCTGTGTAACGTGACGGACCGCGCGCCGCAGCCTCGGCACGAAACCTTTCAAGCTTGCGGTGGATTTTGTCGAGGCGGTAGGTGCGAAATGCTTCGCGGAAGAGTTCACTGATGTTGCGGTCTTCCTCTTTTGCCACGGCGACAACTTCCCTGGCCAGCTTTTCAGGAAAGCTGATCGTAAACACGCGAGAGGAGCGGGATGCGGAGCGACTCATGGAATAATTATGACAGAATACGACAATATCGTACAGGCCTTCTACGACCGTCGAACCGCATGAATCAATCGGCAATTTGACATAAGCCTGCTGATCCATCGATACTCTCTTCAATGCCGAACTCAAGCAATCACGGAATTGCGGTCATGGCCATGTGCATGTGTATGGTCTGCGGACCCCTCCGTCTGGCTTGGGAACGGCGAATGCGTTAGCGCAACCGATCTTCAAGTCAAGCGGCCCGGGTCCTCAACAGGATGCGGGCCGTTTTGTATTGGAACCTGTCGAAAAAATGCGTTGAAGGGTACGGGCTTTAGCCCGTACGTTGAAGCCCGATTTTAGGCCCCGGCTTTAGCCGCTGAGGGAATGCGAATTGGCCCAGGGACGCCCTCTGGGGCGAAAGCCCATCACGATTGACGCCTTGGGCGTACGAACTGAAGCCCCGCACCCTTCACCCACATTTCAATAACGGTAAAAATGACTCAAATACCATGAATCTCAAGGAGCCGATCATGTCCGAAGCGAAACCGCACCAGCTTGCCACCCTTGCCGTCCACGCAGGCCAGGTCCCCGACCCGGCAACCGGATCGAGAGCCGTGCCCATCTATCAGACCACCTCCTACCTCTTCCAGGATGCGGACCACGCCGCGCGGCTCTTTGCGCTCCAGGAGTTTGGCAACATCTACACCCGCATCATGAACCCCACCACCGACGTGTTTGAGAAGCGCGTGGCGGCTCTTGAGGGCGGAGCGGCGGGCCTGGCCACGGCTTCAGGCCAGGCTGCCGAGACGCTTATCGTCACCAACCTGGCCTCCGCCGGAGACGAGATTGTCTCCACCACCTCCCTCTACGGCGGCACCTATAATCTCTTCCACTACACGCTGCCCAAGCTGGGCATCACGGTCAAGTTTGTCGATGCCGACGACTTCGACGGCCTGCGCGCCGCCATCAACAAGAAGACCCGCGCGGTCTACACCGAGACCCTGGGCAATCCCAAGCTCGACATCGCGGACGTTGAAAAGCTCGCCGCCATCGCCCATGAGAACAAGCTGCCGCTGGTCATTGACAATACTTCAGCCTCGCCGGCGCTGCTGCGGCCCATCGAGTGGGGCGCTGACATCGTGGTGAACTCCGCCACCAAGTTCCTGGGCGGCCACGGCAACTCCATCGGCGGAATCATTGTGGATGCGGGCAAGTTCGACTGGGCCGCTTCCGGCCGTTTCAAGGACTTCTCCGAGCCCGATCCCTCCTACCACGGAATCTCCTACACCCAGGCTTTCGGACCTCTCGCGTTCATCCTGAAGGCGCGTGTGCAGGGATTGCGCGACACCGGCGCGGCGCTTTCGCCCTTCAACGCCTTCCTGCTGCTGCAGGGCATCGAGACGCTGCACCTGCGCATGGAGCGGCACTCGCAGAACGCGCTGGCCGTGGCCAAGCACCTCGAAAAGCATCCCGGCGTCGATTGGGTCAACTATCCCGGTCTCGAGTCCAGTCCCTATTACGCGCGGGCCAAAAAGTATCTGCCCACGGGACAGGGCGCGCTGGTCACCTTCGGCATCAAGGGCGGCTACGAGGCAGGCAAGAAGCTGATCAACTCGCTCCAACTGTTCTCCCTGCTGGCCAACATCGGCGACGTCAAGTCGCTGGTCATCCATCCTGCCTCGACAACTCATCAGCAACTTTCAGTCGAGGAGCAGGCCGCCACCGGCGTTACTCCCGAGCTGGTGCGGCTTTCGGTGGGCATCGAGGACGTTCGCGACCTCATTGCCGACCTCGACCGTGCCATTGAGGGTGCCAACGGCCACGCATTCACGGCTGCAACCGCGAGTCATGCTGCACAATAAGAAGTGATATGACCGAAGCTCGCATTCCGGCCGGCGTCGCGCCTGCCGAATCAAGAGAAGTAGGGGGAACCAGCGCGAAGGTTCTGGATCCCACCTACGAAGGCGACTTCGTGCTCGGCGAGCACCTGTTGCTGGAGTGTGGCCGCGCCCTCGCCAATCCCACCCTGCATTACGCGGTCTACGGCCGCCTGAATGCCGCCCGGGACAACGCCGTGCTGGTCTGTCATGCCCTCTCCGGCTCGGCCCTGGTCGGCTCCTGGTGGCCTGAGATCTTCGCGCCCGGCGCGGTCCTGTCGCTGGAACACGACTTCGTAATCTGTATCAATATGCTCGGCTCCTGTTACGGATCCACCGGGCCCGGTTCGGTGGATCCGGAGACCGGCGCAGCCTACGGGCCTGATTTTCCCCTGGTTTCCATCCGCGACAATGTCCGGGCTCAAGCACTCCTTCTTGACTCCCTGGGAATCCGCCGCCTGCGCCTGGTCCTGGGCGGCTCCATCGGCGGCATGCAGGCCCTGGATTGGACCATCCTCAATCCCGATCGCATCCAGCGGGCGCTCATTATCGGCGTGACCCCGCTTTCCGCCATGGGCCTCGCGCTCAACCACCTGCAGCGCCTGGCCATCCTCCACGATCCCGATTGGGCCGACGGACGCTACCTTCCCCAGCGCCCTCCGCGCCGCGGCCTGGCCCTGGCCCGCCAGATCGGCATGATCAGCTACAAATCCGCGCGCCTCCTCGAAGAGCGGTTTGGCCGCGGTCCCAATCGCAACGGCGAAGACCCATGGGGACTGGATGACCAGGGAGGCGGCCTGATCGGCGGCCGCTTCGACATCGCCGGCTATCTTGACTATCAGGGCGAGCGCTTCATCGACCGCTTCGACGCCAACGCCTACCTGGCCATCCTGCGCACCATGGATACCTGGGATCCGCTGCGCGGCTACTCCTCGCCGACTGAGGCCTTCGGCCGCATCCGCGCCCAGCTCAGTTTTGTCGGCATCAGCTCGGATTGGCTGTTTCCCGCGGAGATGGTGCGCGACTTCGCCAATACCATCCGTGCCGCCGGCGTCCGTGCCGACTACCGCGAGATGACCAGCGACCATGGCCACGATGCCTTCCTTGCCGAGCAGGCCGACCTGGTGCGCCTGCTGCAGTAGCCCGCGGACCGCGCAGCCGCACGAAAGTGGCAGTTTCTTAGCACCAATCTGCCATTTTTCACCCACTGCTCCCGCTCGCCTGGTGCCGGAGCCCTGTCGCCGCCCCTTAAGCCGCGTCCCTGGCTTGTTTTCCCCCGCAACTTTGCTTGTCACCGGCGGCACGGCTTTCTATAATCCTCTCAACACCGCATTGGAAGCTGTGGTATCGTTAATTCCGGCACCCCGGCGAACAACCGACATTCAGAACGGTTGCTCATTCCGCCGGCGAGTGCGCGAGTATTGATCTCGATTTCGGATATTCCCAGGAGCACTGCATGAAGAAGTTAGTCTTGGCATCGATGGTGGCATTGGCGAGCATTTGTCTCGTTTCCGCGCCCACGCTGCGTGCACAGGATTCCGGCCAGCTCACCATCCAGAACCCGGCCGAATTCAATGCATACCAAACCGCAAGCACACAGACCGATCCAGCGGCCAAAGCCAGGGCCCTGGAGAGCTTTCTAACCGCCTATCCGCAGAGTGTGGCCAAAAAAGCCGCCCTCGACGAGTTGATTGATACCTACCAGGGCATGGCCGACGCCGACCATGCGCTCAGCGCCGCCAGCCGCCTCCTTCAGGTGGATCCCAACAACATGAAGGCCATCTACCTCTCGGTCTTCATCAAGAGAGGCCAATGCCTCAAGGCCAGCGACCCGCAGACTTGCGACGATGCCGCCGCGCTTGCCCAGAAAGGCCTCACGGTTGCCAAGAGCGCCGGCGTTACCGATGCCGATTGGACCAAGCTGACCGGCGCAACCTATCCCATCTATCACTCCGCCATCGCCCTCGACGACCTGACCTCCAAGCAGGACTTCAAGGGCGCCATCTCCGAGTACCGCACCGAGTTGATGCTTTATCCGCTGCCGGCCACCACCAGCGGCCCTGGACTGGTAGACACCCTTCAACTCGCCGAGGCCTATGCCAAGCCCGGTGATTCAAGGGATATGGTTCAGGCAGTCTGGTTCTACGCCCGCGCCTGGAACTTCGCTCCGCCGGCCTACAAAACCCAGATTGAGCCCAAGCTCGAATACTGGTACAAGCGCTACCACGGCGGCATCGACGGCCTTGACGCAATCAAGACCGCCTCGGCGGCCACCCTCTTCAAGCCCGACACGTTTACCGTCACGCCTGCCCCCACTCCGCCTGAGATCGTTCACAACGTCCTGGCTTCAACCCCCGACCTCACCAAGCTCAACCTTGAAGACAAGGAGTTCATTCTGGCCAACGGCAATCCGGCCGATGCCCAGAAACTCTGGGCGGTGCTGCAGAATCAGCCTACCCCCGTTCCCGGCGTAGTCATTGACGCTTCCGCAACCGTCCTCAAAATCGCTGCGACCGTTGGCGCTGTCGTCAAGCCCAAGGATTTTGTCGTCAAGCTGACCACTCCCGCCGCTTGCGGCGTCGTTCCTCCGGCCCCCACCGAGCTCAAGGTCAAGGATGCGCAGGCCTACATTCTGGCCAACGGCGTCAAGGCCGATACCGATGCCCTTGGCGATGTCCTCACCGCCGATCCGGCGCACATCAAGAAGCTCTCGGTTGAGCCCGCGGTTGCGGTCATCAAGGTTGCCGTCACTCAGGATTCAAAGGACAACAAGACCCCGGACTTTGTCGTCAACCTCAAGGAGCCCGTGGCTTGCAAGGAGGCTCCGGCTGCCGGCTTCGAATACAAGTTGCAGCCCGCCGATGAGCTGGACGCCACTTACGACACCTATTCGGCGATTCCGGCCACGGCTACCAGGGTGGCAACCGCGCAGATCGTGCTCCGTGACGGATTTATTCAGGCAGAGAAGAAGGCGGCTCCGGTGCATCACACCGCCAAGCCGGCCGCCGCTCACCGTCCGGCTCATTGATTCACTCGCCGGCCGCTGCCAAGGCCGACCGCAAAATCTAACCTACCTGGGAAAATCAAGGGCAGCCCCCATCGGGCTGCCCTTTTTATCTTGCCAACTCGCAAACCCGCCATCCCGCTATCCCGCGCAGCGGGGCTAACTCGCTGCATTTGTTCTTAACTTCCCCCCATCCTCCCCGTTGAGCCCTTCAAATCGCTCAACGATCAATCGGAGGGAATCACTCCCCCAGCATGATGCGTTGAATCCGCTCCGCGCGCCCGGTCTCCGCATCGCACCCAACCAGCGCCGCGCACATCTTCGGGTTGCCCTTGGCTGCCTCGAATTTGCCCGGCATGCCGGTAAGAAATCTGTGCAGCACCAGCTCTTTTTCCACGCCGATGATGCTGTCGTAGGGCCCGCTCATGCCCACATCGGTCTGGTAGGCCGTCCCCCCAGGCAACACCCGCTCGTCGGCGGTGGGTACGTGGGTGTGCGTCCCCAGAACCGCCGTCACGCGGCCATCCAGATACCAACCCATCGCCACCTTCTCGCTGGTTGCCTCGGCATGGAAGTCCACTACGATCACCTTGGCCTTGATCCCCGCCAGCACGTCGTCGGCTGCGTGGAAGGGATCGTTGGTCCCGCTCATGAAGACGCGCCCCATCAGTTGCACCACTGCATAGTCCACGCCGCCCAGCGTGGTTCCTTCAAATACGCCGTAGCCGGGAAGGCCCGGTTGCAGATTTGCCGGCCGCAGCACACGCCGCGGCCGTTCCTGGCTCTCCGCGGGCGCGGAATTCAGATACTCGATCAGCTCCCGCTTGTCCCACACGTGGTTGCCCGTGGTCAGCACGTCCGCGCCCAGTTCAAACAGATCCTCGGCAAGCTGCGGCGTCAATCCAAACCCGCCCGCCGCGTTCTCCGCATTGATCACCACCAAGTCGGCATGATGTGCGGCGCACACATGCCCAATGTGCTCGCGCACGATCCTCCGTCCCGCGCTCCCGAAGATGTCGCCCACAAAAAGAATGTTCAAACAACAGCTCCTAGCCTCTAGCTCCTAGCTACTAGCCGGGTGCCCCAGGTCTCGCCTTTGAGACCTGGGATAAAACAACCCTCAACCAGCGGGTTCTTCTAGTCCTTAGTCCCTAGTCCCTTAGTCCCTGGTCCCTGAGTCCCTATTCCCTATTCCCTGTTTCTCATCAGCGGAAACAGAATCACATCCCGTATCGACTTCGATCCCGTCAGCAGCATCACCAGCCGATCCACCCCCAGCCCCTCGCCGCCGGTCGGAGGCAACCCGTAGGCCAGCGCCCGCACGTAGTCCTCGTCCATCTGGTGCGCCTCCTCGTCGCCCCGGTCGCGCTCGGCAAGCTGCTCGGCAAACCGCTTGTGCTGCTCCACCGGATCGTTCAACTCGCTGAACGCGTTGCCCAGCTCAAACCCGCCCGCAAAAAACTCGAACCGCTCCACGTGCGCCGCATCGTCCGGCTTGGCCTTCGACAGCGGCGAAACCTCCACCGGGTAGTCGTAGATGATCGTCGGCTCGATCAGAAACGGTTCCACCACCGCCTCGAACAGGTTGTAGACCGACTTGCCCACCGGCGCGCCCTTGCCCTCTTCTTTTCCCTTCATTGACTCGTAGTAGATCGCGGCGATAGCGCCGTGAATGGCCTTCAGCTCCGCGATCCGCTCCGGGCTCAGCCGCGTGGTCTCGCCGGCCGCCCTCTCCAGCGAGCTCATGGCCGCGTGCAGCCGCGCCTGCAGCACCCCGGCTTCCCCAAAGGCCGTCGGCGCCGGCTTCGCGCCTGCTTCTTCCGGCCAATACTCTAGAATCGCCTCCCGCATCGTCAGCCGCCGCCACTTGCCCAGGTCGATGGTATTTCCGTTGAACTCCACCACCGTCGTCCCGTTCACCTCCCGCGCCACAAACGCGATCATCTCCTCGGTTATCTGCATCAGGTCGTGGTAGTTCGCATAGGCCTGGTAAAACTCCAGCATGGTGAACTCGGGATTGTGCTGCGTGCTCACCCCCTCGTTGCGGAAGTTGCGGTTGATCTCATAAACCCGGTCCAGGCCCCCCACCACCAGCCGCTTCAAATAAAGCTCCGGCGCAATGCGCAGAAAAAGATCCATATCCAGCGCATTGTGGTGGGTCTTGAAGGGCCGCGCCATTGGCTCCGCCGGCAATCTGCTGCATCATCGGCGTCTCCACTTCCAGGTACCCGCGCTCGTCGAAGAACCGCCGCAGAGCCTTCAGCGCTTTGGCGCGCTTCACAAACACCGCGCGGCTTTCCAGGTTCGTGAACAGGTCCACATACCGCTGCCGGTAGCGCAGCTCCACGTCGGCCAGCCCGTGAAACTTCTCCGGCAGCGACAGCATGGCCTTCGCCAGGAAGGTCAGCCGCTCCACGTGCACCGTCAGCTCGCCCGTCCGGGTGCGGAACAGGTAGCCGGTCGCGCCGATGTGGTCGCCCAGGTCGAGCAGCTTGTAGAGCGCAAAGCCCTGCTCGCCCACCGCGTCCAGGCGCACGTAAATCTGCAGCCGCTCTCCGTCCTGTTGCAGCGTGGCAAAGCCGGCCTTGCCCTGGGCGCGGATGGCCATGATGCGCCCGGCCACGGCCACCGTCACCCGCGCTAGCTTCCAGCTCTTCGGCCTGCGCCCCGCCCCACTTTGCCCGCACCTGGGGTACCGTGTGCGAGGCCGGAAACTGGTTGGGATAGCCGGCCTGTCCCAGCTTCTCGATCTCCTCAAGTTTTGTTTTGCGCAAATCGAAAAGACTGCGCTCAAACTCCGAATCGAACACCATGATTCCTTCCATCCCAACTGGGCTTTGTTAAAACATGCCCAAAAGGGAAGTATACCCGCACCGCGCTTGGCCCTGTATGCTGAACAGAAGCCGCCATGCCCTTCAACCGCCCCATTCCGGCCTCAAACCGCGCCCCGGGCTCTCCAGCGGCTTCGGCGCACTGATCGAGGCCGAAAAGCTGATGCAGATTGCCTTTGTGCTGCCCGGCCTCGGTGCTCATCGGCTGGGTCGCCGGCTGGTGGATCGGACACCTGCTCCACCAGAAATGGATCGAAATCGCCGGCGTGATCCTCGGGTGCATCTCCGGGCTGTTCTACGTCATCCAAATGGCGATCGCGGCCGAGAAGAAGACCAGTATGGGAGACCAGGACCAGAACGGAGCGGGAAAGGGAACTCCCGACCCCAGATCATGACCCAGGAAACCCATCCCGATCGTCGACCTGACCCATCAGGATCTCGACTCAATGCTCCGGCGGGCCTTGCACAAAACATTGATTATAGGGGCGATATCGTCCCTGGTTGTGCTGATCGGCGCAGGCTGGCGCAGCGGCGCAATGCTCCTCGACCGGCACGCTCATCTCCGCTGCCAGCATCCTGGAATGGCAGCGCCTGGTCCGCGTAATCAACGCCAGAATGGACAAGCAGAAGACTCCCGCCAGCGCTCCCGTCGTGGTCGTCTTCTTTGTGCTCAGGCTCACCGTTTTTGCCGGGGTCATTTATGGTAGCCTGAAGTGTTTCCATGGCTCGGTTGTAGCCCTCCTCTACGGCCTGTGTCTCGCGGTTTTGACCATTGGCTGGGAGGCGATCCGGTTGCTGAGGGACTGACAAAAGCGGGACAGGAAAGCAGAAGACAAGAAACGGGCCCGGACGCAAATGCCATGAATCGCGCCGGGTGGGCGGAAAGACTCAAATCTTCATGCCGGAGTCGTTTGCATTGACACATAGTTTGACAAATTTACTGGTTAAGCTCTTCGGCGGCATCCTCGCCTCCGGAATCCATGCCGTGGGCATTCCCGCCGATAAGGCAACGGCTCAGGCATCGGCCATTCTCAGCGCCTTTTCGCTTGAAATCCTTGTGGTCGCCGGCCTCATCGCCTTTTTCATCGTCGTGCGCCTCACCCTTTCGGTCGAGAAGCCCAACCCCGCCCAGCAGCTCGCCGAGATGCTGCACGAAGTCATCGGCGACCAGGCCGAGCAGGTCATCGGCCACGGCTACGAGCGCTTCCAGGCCTACGTAACCTGCATCTTCCTGTTCGTCCTGCTCAACAATCTGATCGGCCTCATTCCCGGCATCACCGCTCCCACCGCCTCCATCGTGGTCACCTTGGGCCTGGCCGTTCCCACCTTCCTTTATTACAACTTCCACGGCCTCAAGGAGCAGGGGCCCGTCGGCTACCTCAAGCACTTTGCCGGGCCCATCTGGTGGATGGCTTGGCTCATCTTCCCCATCGAGATTATCTCCGCATCTGGCCCGCATCATGTCGCTCAGCGTCCGGCTTTACGCCAATATGTTTGCCGGCGACCTGGTCACGCTGGCCTTCTTTTCGCTGATTCCGATTGGCGTCCCGGTGATCTTCCTCGGTCTACACGCTCTTGATTTCGGTCATTCAGGCTTTCGTGTTCATGCTTCTGACCATGATTTATTTGACTCTTGCCGTTTCGCACGAGCACTAAAAGCAGCTCTTAGCTGCTAGCTTCTAGCTCTTAGCTTGTCTGATGGGGAACCGGCGGCTTTTGGCTCTCGCAAGGAAAAGCTAAAAGCTAATAGCTAAAAGCTAATAGCTGCATTCAAAAAAGATTCCGCCGGAGAGCGCTTCCGCTCCGGACCAACGGCAGGCTGCAAGCGTGAGGGGGCCAGCTCGGTGAGCCTCAACCACCCACTGGCAGCCAATCCCAAGGGAAGCTGGAGAACTATGCGGAAACTTCAGTATGTATTCATGGCCCTGGCGGCGCTCTGTTTCGCCGTTCCGGCCTTCGCTGACAGCGGCTCAGCCGCTGTCAATCTGGTGCCCATCGGCGTCGGTCTGGCATGGGCCTGGCCGCCGGCATGTGCGGCCTCGGCCAGGGCAGGGCGGTTGGTTCGGCCGTCGAAGCTGTGGCCCGCAACCCCGGTGCACGGCCTGCAATCTTCACCTTCCTGATTCTCGGTCTGGCCCTGATCGAGTCCCTCACCCTGTTCACGCTGGTCCTCGTCCTCATCAAGATGTAACCAGTTTTCCAGCCCGCAAATCAAATCGGCCCCATACGTCGCGGATGGGGCCGATTTGTCTTCGGGCGATCTCGCCTCACCGCCCGCCCTCGGCCTCACCGCCCGCCCCCGCCCGCAGCATCTGTATCGCCTGCCGGTAGTCCAGCCCCGCCGCCACCGGCAAATAGCGCGTCATCTGCTCTTCGGTGTTGAACTCCTTGGTCTTGAACACAATTCGCAGGCTCATCTGCATCTTCACGTGCACAATCCGCCACTGCCTCCCGCCCACGTCCGCCTGTTCAATTTCCACCCAGCCGCCCTTGTTCAGCCGCCCCAGGATGCCCCAACCGTAGTCCGTATCCTGCTGCAAATGGCCCTCCAGATGGGTCACGCGCTCCTGCGCGGGATCGATCCACAGTTCGCCGCTCAACGCCGTCAAAGCCTCGGTCTCCAGGTCCGGCGGGTTGAAGCGCGGATTCGGCCTGAAGCTGAACTTCTCCACCTTGCCTGAAGCGCCGGCGCCCGAGCCTGCGTACTGGTAAGTGAATGCGTCGGGCAGCATGCGAAGCAGTTTCAACACCAGCCCCAGGTCCTCGTCCTCGCTTTGTTTGCGGTGCCTCTGCAGCCCGGGATCGCCCGCTAGGGCGTCCAACCGTGCCTGTTCCTTCTGTTCGTCGGCCGGGCTCAGCGGCTGGTCGTTGATCCGCAACAGCCGGGCCACCCCGCCGTCCCTGGTCTCAATAATTTCCTTCGTCGAGGTCAGCCGCGGGCTGGTCTTGCGCAGCAGGTAGCGCATCGGGTGGTTAGGGTCCTGGGCGGTCTGCAACTCGGTCGCGAGCGCCCGTCCCACCAGCGCCTGGGCCTGAGCCGGCGAGAGCCAATCCGGGCCGGACGTGCCCGGCTGTCCATGGGACAGAACCACCCACGGCAGCAGCCACATCAGCTGGAAAAGTCTGCGCACTGAGACTAGTTTAAAGGGTCCCGTGAGCAGTCTCCGATTGAAGCAATGTGCCCGGGTTGCGTATAGTGCGGGCAGGGCCTTGTTTGGCCCCTGGAAGGACTAAGACCATGGCAGTCGAGAATTCTCCCGCGCGCATCGGCAAGACCATCGTGATTTGCGGCGAAGTGAAGGGCAGCGAAGATCTGATCCTGGATGGGCGCGTCGAGGGGACCGTCACCCTTTCCGAGAGCCGGCTGACAATCGGCCCCAATGCAAATGTCTCAGCCGACCTCAGCGCCAAAGACGTGCTGATTCAGGGCCATGTTCAGGGCAACGTGGTGGCCAGCGGCCGCGTCGAACTGCGCGCCGGATGCGTCGTGGAAGGCGATATTCGCGCCCTCCGCCTGGCTGTGGAGGACAATGCCGTCTTCCGCGGCAAAGTAGACCTGACCCAGGCCGTTTCCAAGGGCTCCGATAGCGCCGGCGTCACAACTGCCGGCGGCATCAGTCTGATGGGAACGCTTTCGATCGGTCTGCCGGACAGTCATCTGCCTGACCGCAAGGGGATTTTGAGGTTGCTAAGCCATTGGTTCGACAAGAAGCAGGATAGCGTTCCCATCGCATCCTCTCCGGGACTCATTGGGCCAAGGGTGCCGCGCCATTCCGGCGCGTGGGCGGCTTTGCGCAGGCGCCTCCAGGCCGAGCCCGGACTGCGCGTCATTGACAATGGGTACACTTCGCCCGCAAATATCAACTACCTCACTAACCTGGGACACAGCATCTTCCTTACCGACCTGGTCTGCGATGCCTGCACCGGAAACTGGCAGACGCTCGCCGGCGAGGACGGCAACCCGGCCTGGGATGTGGAAGCTTTTCTGGAGCACGCCCTCAAATTCGACGGCCGCATGTTCGATGTGGTCCTGCTGTGGACGGCGCTCGATTACCTGCCCGAGCCGCTGGTCGCGCCGGTGGTTGCGCGCTTGTTTTCGGCCATGAATCCCGATGGCCAGGTGTTGGCCTTCTTCCACACCCGGAGCCAGGGCGAGGAGACGGTGCGTTGCCGCTACCACCTTACCCCCGGCGACGACGTTGATGTGCAGCTGACCCAACAGTTTCCCATTCAGCGGGCTTTTACCAACCGCAGCATCGAGCGCCTGTTTACAGGATGGTCCGGCCACAAGCAGTTCCTGGCCAAAGACAGCGTTTCCGAGGTCATCATTACGCGCTAGCTGGGGCGTGGCCCGTCTCAGCAGGAGGAACCATGACTGCACACAAGAGAACCCGCATAACCTGGCTTGGCCACGCCACCGTTCTCGTCCAGACCGCCGCGGGCACAAATATCCTCATCGATCCGTTCATAGCTCAGAATCCCAAGTATCCCCAGGCTTTTGTCCTGCCCTCCAAGATCCAATACATCCTGCTCACGCATGGCCATGGCGACCATATCTCCGATGTCGTGCCGGTAGCCCAGAAGCATGCCTCCACCGTGGTGGCTATCTATGAGCTGGCGGCCTATGTCGCCGCCAAGGGAGTTGCCGACACCATCGGCATGAATCTGGGCGGCACCGTGCAACTGGATGACGTAGCGGCCACCATGGTGGATGCCAAACACTCGTCCGCCGCTCAGGATGAACAGGGGACCCACTATATGGGAGTCGCGGCAGGGTTTGTATTGACGATTGAAGACGGCCCCGTACTCTACCATGCCGGAGACACCGCGGTCTTCGGAGATATGAAACTGATTCGCGAGCTCTATCGGCCCACCGTAGCGATGCTCCCCATCGGAGGGCATTACACCATGGGACCCAAGGAAGCCGCGATGGCGGTCCGCTTACTCACTCCTGAAGTGGTCCTGCCGCTGCACTTCGGCACATTTCCGCCCCTGAAGGGCACGCCGGAAGAATTGGCCGCATTGGTCGATCCAGGCGTCCAAGTGGTGAACTGGAAGCCCGGCGAAGAATACTCGGCCTGAAAGATTCCCTTCATTGATCCCGCGTCTGCCTCACCGCCCGAGGCGATGGGTGAATCCCGCTGTCATCCGTTGGATTCGGAGCCCCAAGCCGCGGCGCGCCATGAGTCGCGGCGGCGCGAACGTTGCGCAGATCGCGCAGAATCTCCACCTTTTCCCGCGCGTACTGGCCGGCCAGGCGGGTCAGCGCATAAGTGATGATGTCGCTGTGATGCAGGTCTGCAACGGAGGGATCGCGGCGCATATTCAGCCACAACCGGTGCACAAGCTGCACATCGTCCGGGCTCAGGCTCGGCGCATGCGGCCCGATGTAAAACACCTTGGTGTCGCCGTTGTGCGCTGATGACATAGAAGTTGAACTGGCGCTTGGGCTCCGGCAGCGCTTCCCAGGCCTGTCCCAGGTGGAATGCCTGATCCTCGGCGTCATGGAACTGGAGGCTCCGGAAACCACCGAATCCACCTCCAGCGAGTTTGCGCCCTGCGCCAGCGCGGCGAAGACGTCGCCCGCCGGAACCACCAGAAGCGAAACCTTCTTGCCGAAGCTCTCGGCCACCGAGACGGCCTTGGTAAAGACCATCTGCTCGTGCTCGCTGAAGCTCTGTTCCTCGGCGCTCAGATATTCCGGACCGCCCACGCCCATCATGCGTACGCTGATCACCACCACGTCCCGATCATCGGTGTTGGTGCGCCCCAGGATCCACTTCAACGCCACCGGGTTGGCCACGTCGTGCATGGTCACCATGATGCCGCCGGGCCGGATTGCCACCGACTCCCGGCTCACCGTGTCCTGGTGCTCGAGCTGAAAGTGATCCTTCATCTGCCGGGCAGTCAGGGCATGTTTGCGCAGGTTTTCGCGCTCCGAGACGCTGAAGATAATAAAGAATGCTAAGGCGAAAACAATCCCGCTCACCGTGGCAATCGACTTGGTGAACAGGTTCACGATGGCGGTGCTCAGCAGCACCATGAACACAGAGAGCAGACCGATCGGAATCTCTATCTTTCCGATGCGCAGGTTGGGGGGTACCTTCCAGCCTCGCTCGCCATGGTACTTCCAGCGCAGAACCAGCATGGCCAGGTTGTTGAAGGTGAACGACCAGATCACGCCGAAGGCATACGCCTCGCCCAACATGATGATGTTGCCCCGGCTGGCGACGATGGTGAACATCTGGAGAAGGAAAACCATGTTGACAATGCGATGGCTGGTGCCGAACCTGGCATGCGGCTTGCGGAACCAGTCGGTCAGTACGCCGTCTTCAGCCACCCGCATCAGTACGCCCGTCGAGCCGATGATCGAGGTGTTGATGGCTCCGGAAAGAATCAGGAAACCGACCAGCACCACGAAGATGCGGAAGGCGATGCGCCAGAACAGCGGCCCCACCATGTACATGGCCAGTCCGGCGATCAGGTTGTCCTGGTAGATGTGGGTCCGCTCCCAGGTGGGAATCAGCATCGACGCCAGCAGCGTGGCGCCGCCCGTGAAGATCAGGCTGTAGATGGCGATGACGATGGCCGCCCGCTTCAGGTTCTTCAGCTTGGGGTGCTCGATCTCGCGATTGACCTGCGCCAGGCTCTCCTCGCCGCTCATGGCCAGAACGGAGTGGCCGAAGGCCATCAGAATCCCGAACAGCCCCATGATCGGCAATCCTGCTTCCCTTGAGGAAGCCCAGTGCGTCGTCGCTGAACTTGAGATTGAGAAGGTATCGGCGAGGGAGGCAGGTGTACGCCCCGAACGAACACTGAGTATACGCCCCAGATCAGCAGAATCACCACCATCACCGTGGTGATCTGCATGACCCGCAAAGCCTTGCCGCTGGACTCCTCGATGCCCTTGATGTTCTGCCACCAGTAATAAATGGTCACTGCGGCCGCGAATAAGGCCGAGGTGTAATTCATATTGAACTGGATGGAGGGGTGATGATGCGCGTCCATCAGTGCCGGAGGCAGCCAGTTGCTGTTGGCCGCAACCGTCAACAGCTCGTTCATCAGTCCGGTAATATATTGCCCTGCGGATACGCCTGAGATCGGTCCGGTCAGGATGTAATCGAACATCAGCGCCGAGACGCTGAGCTTGGCAAAGGTGCCGCCCAGGGCCTCCTTCACTACGCGGTAGACGCCGCCGCGCGTGAACATCGAACAGCTCTCGACGTAGACCGCGCGCACCGCAAAGCTGAACAGCATGATGCCGAGAATGAACCAGGGCGCCGCCGCGCCCACCGCCTGTTCGGAGATGCCGCCCGCATAGAACGCTGAAGATCCAAGATCGCAGAGAACAATGGCGGCGGCGCGCCAAAAGGAGATGAACGTGAGCATCACCGACGATGCCACGATGAGCCGGACGCGGTTGGACGGAGGAGCTACGGTCGTTCGGGTAGATGCCATCGTTTAGGTGCCGTCACTGGAACCGGGACTCTGGAGTAGAGAGGGCTTGAACCACCGTCAGCCCTGCGCTGAGTTTATGTCCGGATTAAAGCAGTGTCAATCAAAATGGACCGGGCTCGGCCGCACCCGGAAACAGCCCGCATTAATCCTTTCCGAACAACTCTTTACCATCTTCTACAAAGCTGATGAGCACCACCACGGCCGATCCCACCAGGCCGACGAAGAACATCGCTGTAAGCAGACGCATTGCCAGTATAGCCACGACCATACCGCAATTGTAACGTGCTTTTAGCCGCACCGTACCCCGTTTAGCAGGTCGGCCCGCGTGTGCAAGAACTTGCGCCGCTCGAGGCGCCTGCTAACCTGCCAGTCACCGCAAACTTCCCAGGCACCCGCTGACTTGCTGACTCGCTAACCCCGCCGGAGCGGGGGCTGACTCGCTGCCTTTGTTTCTTACAAACGGTGATTCTGCGAGCCTTACGCACAGTCGCCTCCGGCGCGCAAGCCGCCGGATGCTATAAACTCGCCCCTGTATGCAGCGCTCAACATCGCACCCGGAGTCCCCGCGGACAGGTCTTCGTCCGTGGGGTGGAGAACCGGCGTCCTGGAAGCTATGGGCCGCGGCCGGCTTATCTGCCGGCCTGCTCGAATTGCCGTTTCCGCTGGCCGGGCCCCTCCCCGCCTGGCGATCGGTCTTCGCGTGGTTTGGATTGGTTCCGCTGCTCTGCGCGATCCTCTCCGCGGCGGCATCCGGCCGGCCCCGTCCTCTGCGCCGCGCCTTCCTGCTTTCTTATCTCTGTGGCGTATTGTGGTACGCCGGCAACTGCTACTGGATCCGCGATACCATGATGCAGTACGGCGATATGCCGCCCCTGGCGCCCACGCTGCTGCTGGTAGGCTTCAGCCTGGTCCTCGGCCTCTACTTCGCACTCTTCGGCCTTGCCGTGGCATTGCTGCGCAGGGCCACCGGCAGCACCGGCCTGGCGTTGGCCGCCGCCCCGCTCTTCTGGGCCGGCCTTGAGCTCGCTGCCGCCCGCATCACCTCTGTCCCCTGGGACCAGCTGGGTTACTCGCAGGTAGACAATGCGCTCGTAAATCAGCTTGCCCCGTGGACCGGTGTCTATGGCATCAGCTTTGTCCTGGTCGCCGTCAACGCGCTCATCGCCGCCGGCATAGCCCTTGACCGCTGCGCCCATAAACGCCTTTGCGCAGTCGCCGGCGTGGTCCTGGCCCTGGCCGGCGCCGCAGGCATCTTCCTCGCCCCGCCCCGCCCCCCGGCCACGGCCACCGCGGTGCTCATCCAACCCAATCTCGATGTCTCCGGCGTCGGCTTCTGGTCGGCCCCCGGCGAATGGGATCGTCATATTGCCGATTTCACCAGGCTGGCCGGCGAGCAGTGTAAAACCTACATCGCCGGAACCCCCCAGACCGGTGCCCCATCGGGCGAAATTCTCTGCCCGCCCTACCCCACTCACCCTGACTTGGTTGCCTGGCCTGAGTCGCCCGCGCCCTTCTTCGAGTACGATGACCGCTTCCAGAAGGCCCTGGTGGCAATCTCCCGCGCCGTCCAGGCGCCGCTCGTCGTGGGCAACGTCGGCATGGATTATTCCCCCGCCACCGGAGCCTGGCGGGAGTACAACTCCGCCCTGGTCGTTAGCGCGGACGGCGCGCGCGTCGGCCGCTACGACAAAATCCATCTGGTTCCCTTTGGCGAGTACGTTCCCTTCAGCCGTCTGCTCTTTTTTGCCCGCAAGCTCACCGGCAAGGTCTCCAAGTTCGATCGCGGAGACCAGCCCAAAGTCTTCCGCCTCCCGACTGCAAATGGTGAAGCGCATCGCTACGGCGTCTTCATCTGCTATGAAGCCGTCTTTGCCGACGAAGTCCGCCAGTTCTCCCGCCTCGGCGCCGAGGTGCTGGTCAACATCAGCGACGATGGTTGGTACGGCGACACCAGCGCCCCCTGGCAACACCTGAACATGGCGCGCATGAGGGCCATCGAAAACCGCCGCTGGCTTCTCCGCGACACCAACAACGGCATCACCGCCTCCATCGATCCCTACGGCCGCGTCCGCCAGAGCATTCCCCGCCACCAGGCCGATGCGCTCCCCGCCCAATTCGCCTTCCGCGACGACGTCACCTTCTACACCGCGCACGGCGACCTGTTTGCCTGGCTGTGTGCCTTCGTGGATCTGGTGCTCATGGTCTGGTCCGCAAGAAAGTTGGCACGCCGATAGGGCTTGCGCAAATTAACCAATTAGGTTAGTATTGGGCTGGGGAATCATGGAGAAGAGAACCCCGCACTGCGAATTGTCTCGCGTCAAGGCACTGATCGAGGCAGGTAAGGTGAGACCTACGCACACCGCGCGTGCGACCGCCGCCCTCCTTGGTTTCGATTTCAAGGGAATGATAGCCGTGGTTGCTTCATTGACCATGAAGGATTTTTACAAGTCCATGACCACTCATGCCGATCACCGGATATGGCAGGACGTGTACCATCCGCAGACCAGTGCCGGCTCCGTCTACCTCAAGTTGACCGTCATCGAGGACGTGCTGATCGTCTCGTTCAAGGAGTTATGACCATGAAATGCCCACTTTGCGGCGCGGCCGAGTTGATCCACGATACCCGTGAGATCCCCTATACCTACAGGGGCGAGACCACCATTTTGAAGACGACAGGCGATTTCTGTCCGGCTTGTGGCGAATCCATCCACGATGTGGAGGATTCCGAGCGCGTCATGCGCGAGATGCGAGCCTTCTCTCGGCAGGTCAATTCCGCCATCGTTGATCCGGAGTTCATTGTCAAGGTGCGCAAGAAACTCGCACTGGACCAGCGCGAAGCCGCCGAGATCTTCGGCGGCGGCGTCAATGCCTTCTCCCGCTACGAGAACGGCAAGACAAAGCCGCCTTTAGCTCTGGTGAAGCTGCTCAAAGTGCTGGATCGCCATCCCGATCTGCTCGAAGAGATCAAGGTGGCGTAGCGGCGCATACGCGGCGTAGCATGGAGGTGCAATCCCAGGCCCGAGAATACGGATATGGGGTGCGCACATTTGTTACGTTCAGATGTGAGCCACCTGATCGACCGCGAACTAACGACGACCAAGTTCAGGCAAGCCACCCTGAACGAACTGCATCCCTCCCTGAAACTTAGTTTGCCCCTCACCCTCCGTTTGGTATCTTTGCGGGATGTTCTTGAGGTTAATTCGGTAGTAAGGTGCTGGCATTGAGGTTTGTTCTTTCCGGGACGATGAATTCGCGTTACGTTTCAAAGACATCTGAACCCGCCCGCATAGAGTGCAATGATATTCTAGTTCAGTCAAGACGAAGCAGCCTCACACTTCAAAGCAAAGTCAGGTCATAAGAGCCAAGCATGTCGCTGAACGATCTCGAATTCGCTTACGCTCCCGTCCGCGACCAGGTTCGCGACCTGCGGGAGTATCTTTGACCCCGCCCGCATCCGCAGGGAACTCGCCGACATAGAAAAAAAACTGGCCGATCCGGCCCTCTGGAACGATCCCGCCGCCACCAAGCCCCTCATGCGCGACCGCAAGCGCCTCGAAAATCTTGTCGCCGACGACGAACAACTGGTCCGCCGCTCCAGCGACATTGAAGCCTACTTCGAGCTGGCCCGCGAAGGCGAAGTCGTGCCCGCCGATCTGCTTGACGATCTTGCCCGCGACATCAAAGCCCTGGCCGCATTCAACGAGGAACTCGAAGCCCGCACCATGCTCTCCGGCGAGGCCGATCCGCTCAACGCCATCGTCACCGTGCATCCCGGCGCGGGCGGCACCGAGAGCCAGGACTGGGCCGAGATGCTCATGCGCATGTACCTGCGCTGGGCCGAGCAGCAGGGCTTCAAAACCGAGATCAACGACTATCAGGACGGCGAAGAGGCCGGCATCAAGTCCGCCACCTTCACCATCATTGGCGAATACGCCTTCGGCCAACTGGCCGGCGAAAGCGGCGTTCATCGCCTGGTCCGCATCTCGCCCTTCGACGCGGCCAAGCGCCGTCACACCTCCTTTGCCTCGGTCTATGTCTCGCCGGAAATCGACGAGTCCATCCATGTGGATCTCAAGCTTGAAGACCTGCGTATCGACACCTACCGCTCCGGCGGCAAGGGCGGCCAGCATGTCAACACCACTGACTCTGCCGTCCGCATGACGCACCTGCCCACCGGCATCGTCGTCCAATGCCAGAACGAGCGCTCCCAGCACAAGAACCGCGAAAAAGCCATGAAGATGCTGCGCTCGCGCCTCTATGAATACGAGCTCGAAAAAAAGCGCGCGGTCAGCAAAAAACTTGAAGACTCCAAGCTCGAAATCAACTTCGGTTCCCAGATCCGCTCCTATGTCCTGCAGCCCTACCGCATCGCCAAGGACCACCGCACCAAGGTCGAAGTCGGCGACGTAGACAAGGTCCTCGACGGCTACCTGGAACCATTCCTCCGCGGCTATCTCCTGGCCAAGCGCCGCGGCACCGCCGTCCCCGCCGAAGCGGACGACGATCTTAACGTTCTGACAGACTGCGGAAAAACTCACTCGGAGCTGCAAGAAACGCTGGGTGCCGCATCCTTGACGCGCTTTTTGCGGCAAGGGTGGGAAAGCACGCTACAGGATAAAGAGAGGGCTTTACAGGCTGCGGAAAAACTCACTCAGAGCTGCAAGAAGTGTCAGGGCACGACTTCAGTCGTGCCGCAAGTGGCCGAAAATAAAAAAGGGCTTTAGCCCCTGCGTGAATTCCCCTGTGGGCGCTGGATCAGATTCAAGCCTTTTTCCGCAGCCCGTTTAGCCCCTGCGTGCGCGTCATGCGCCCCGGAGGGGCGGCGCGATAATAGCCCAGAGTGGAGTCCGCCGCGCCGGACGGAACTCTGGGTTCGCAGCCAACAGGCATCCTGCCGTCCCGTAGGGCCGGCCGAAGTCCGGAGCGCGCCGTTGCGGTGCATCTGTCGTGTGGAGGCAAAGGTGGGAAAGCAAGAATCTCCCCAAGCTGGAGACGAAACCATGAACAACGATCCATCCGTAATCGACGAGATGCTGCGCACCGCCAAAACCATCGCCGTCGTGGGCATGAGCGACAAGCCCCACCGCGCCAGCCACAACATCGGCCGCTACCTGGCCGCGAACGGCTATCGCATCCTCCCCGTCAACCCCGCGCTCACTCAGATTCTCGGCCAACCCTGCTATTCCGGCCTCGACGCGGCCCAGGCTGCCGCCCGCGAGCAAACCGGCTCCGGTATCGACCTGGTCAACGTCTTCCGCGCCTCCGAACACGTTCCCGCCATCGTCGACGAAGTAATCCGCCTCGGCATCCCCTATCTCTGGCTGCAGGATGGAGTCATCCACGATGAAGCCATATCCCGCGCCCGCGCCGCCGGCGTCAAATGCGTCCAGAACGACTGCATCTTCCGTGAACACGCCGCGCGTTTTACTGAGGACTGCATAAGTAATGTCGGGACAAACGCGCCGGAGGCGCAGAGTTGATTAGCCCCGCGCTTCAGCGTGGGGAAAAGGGATTCCACAAGTTCGTTACGGAGTCCCGCAGGGACGGCGCAAGGACATTATTAATGCAGGAACCAATATCAGGTGAACGGCGAAAAAGGGCCGCGAACCCGCTTCCGGTTTCGTACAATCAAAGGGAAATCGCGGAGCGATGCCGGCATGAAAGAGATACCTGGGTTCAAGAGCGAGGCAGAGGAGTTTGAATTCTGGTCTTCGTCCGACTCGGTCGAGTGCGTCGACTGGTCGAAGGCAAGGCGCGCGCGGTTTTCCGATCTTAAGCCAACTCAAACTCCGGTGCGAAAAGAAACGCCGCGCAGCCGGGGTCAGGAATAAGATGCGCCTCTCCCGTCTAATCCTCGTCCTGCCGTTGCTTGCCGCCGCTCTGCCTGCGCTGGCCGGCTCCAGCGCCGCCGACGCTCCCCACCTGCATGTCCAGCTGGTAGTCCCTTCAGATCAGCTCTATCCAGCCGGCAGCAACGTGGTCGGCCTCTATTTCAAGCTCGAGCCGGGCTGGCATGTCTATTGGAAAAATGCTGGCGACTCCGGCGAGCCGCCCCATATTCACTGGACCCTCCCCGCGGGCGTAACCGCCGGTCCAATGCAGTTCCCCGCGCCGCAGCGGCTGCCGCTCGGGCCACTCATGGACTTCGGCTATGAAAACGAAGTTCTCTTTCCATTGCAGCTTCAAGTCGCGCCAACCGCAAAAGACGGCAAGGTCGTCATCGACGCCAAAGTCGACTGGCTGGTCTGCCGCGAAGTCTGCATTCCCGGCAAGGCGGAGTTGAAAACCACGCTGCAACTCGTCTCCGGGCAGCCTCCGGTCCTCTCCGGGTCCGCCGTGGATGCGGAACTCGTCAAGCGTCTGGCCGCCACCCTCCCCAAGCCTCTGCCCGCCGCCTTCAAAGCTCTCTTCCAGCCCACCCAGAATGGATTCCGCCTCGGCGTCGAAACCGGCTGGCGCGAATCCACCGCCGCGTTCTTCCCCGCCGATCAGGACATTCTCTCCAATCCCGCTCCGCAAAAGCTCACTCCGGCGGCCCGGGGCTTCGTACTCGATCTCCGGAAAGACGCCAATCTCGCCGCCAATCCCGCGCAGTTGAATGGCGTTCTTGAACTCTCCGGCGGCCGGGCGTTTGACCTCACAGCCCAGCCCGGCACGGTCGCACTTCCCTCGTCTTCGCTCTCCTGGCTCACGCTGCTCCGCATCTCCGCCCTGGCTTTTCTGGGCGGCCTGCTCCTCAACCTCATGCCCTGCGTCTTTCCCGTCCTCTTCCTCAAGGGCCTGGCCCTGGTCAACTCCGGAAATGAAGAGCGGCACAAACTGCGCGCCCATGGGTTCTTTTACGCTGCGGGCATTCTGGTCTCCTTCTGGCTGCTGGTAGGCGCGTTGCTTGGCCTCCGCGCTGCCGGCGCAAATCTCGGCTGGGGATTCCAGTTCCAGTCGCCCGTCTTTCTCGCCCTCATGGCGGGCCTGCTCTTCTTCATGGGCCTCTCGCTGGCCGGTCAGTTTGAAATCGGCCTCACGCTCACCAGCGCCGGCGGTGCGCTCGCGTCCAGGCAGGGTTATACGGGTAGCTTTTTCACCGGCGTGTTGGCCGTGGTGGTGGCCACCCCCTGCACCGCACCGTTTATGGGCGCGGCTATCGGCTACGCGCTCGCCCAATCGGCTGCGGTCACCTTTGTGGTGTTTACGGCCCTGGCGCTGGGCCTGGCCGCGCCCTATGTCGCCCTCACCCTCCAACCGGCCTGGACGCGCCTGCTCCCCAGGCCCGGCGCGTGGATGGAGATACTGCGCCAGGCCATCTCCGTCCCCATCTTCCTCACCGTCATCTGGCTGGCCTGGGTGCTGGCTCAGGCCTACGGCGCCGGGGCTCTGGCGGTACTCCTCACCAGCCTTCTCCTGCTGGCGATTGCTGGCTGGTTCCTGGGCCGCTGGCCGGTCACGCGTTGGGCCGCCATCGTCGCCGCATTGATTCTGCTTTGCGTCATCGGCCTGGCCGTCTTTAGTCAGGCAATCGCCCCGCCGCCGGTGAGCCGCACCACGGTTCAGTCCCCAATCGCTGGCCAGTGGGAGCCATGGTCCGCCGATGCTGTCAGCCGCTACCAGGCCCAGGGCCGCCCGGTCTTTGTGGACTTTACCGCCAGTTGGTGCCTGAGTTGCCAGGTCAATGAGCGCGTAGCCCTCACCCAGCCCGCCGTCCAGCAAGCCTTCCAGGCCGCCAACGTCGCCCTCCTCAAGGCCGACTGGACCCGCCACGACCAAGCCATCACCCAGGCCCTCACCGCCCTTGACCGCAGCGGCGTCCCCGCATACGCCCTTTACACCCCAGGCCAAAGCGATCCCCAGATGTTGCCCGAGGTCCTCACCCCGGGCATTGTCACCGATGCGCTCGCCAAGCTGCCGAAAACCGGCCAATGAGGTTTGTGGCCTCCCGCACTTGATGGGTGCCCCATCCTTGCGATTCTTTCTGTCGCAAGTGTGGGAAGCTGGGCCTGTTTTTTCTGTCATCTTGAGCGAAGCGAAGCGTAGTCGAAAGATCTGCGGTTGTTTTCCGCCCACCCAGCTCCCCCGCCTTGCTGCTACGCCGCCCGCTTGCTTCTGCCAGCCGTAAATGGACGCCCCTCTACAGCGGCCGCAGCGGATTCTTCGACTCAGCTGCGCCTCTCTCGGAATGACCGCAAGAACGGGCGCCCGGCACGCGCTTCAGAACCGTGCTATCATGATAGCAGTGGAGGCGACGATGGCGCAGATTCTGGTCCGCAACCTGGAAGACCGGCTCAAAGGCCGTTTGCAGCGTCGCGCCAAACGCCACGGCCGAAGCATGGAAGAGGAAGCCAGGGAGATTCTGCGCAACGCCCTGCGGGATGATGAATCTCCAAAGCTTGGACTAGGGTCGGAGATGGTGGCGCTCTTTAGCGGACAGGGGATCGGCCTCAAGGACGGGGAAGAGATTCCCGAGATTCGCGGTCTCCGCATGCAAGTGCCGAAGTTCGAGCCGTGATTATTCTTGATACCAACGTGATTTCAGAGTTTATGCGGGAGGCGCCAGACCCCGCGGTGATCCTATGGCTGGATGGCCAGCCGCGCGCCTCGATCTGGACGACATCGATCAACGTATACGAGATCCGCTTGGGCCTCCATTCAATGCCGGCGGGAAAGCGCCGCAAATCGCTCGCACTCGCATTCGAGCACCTGCTGACTGAGACCATCCAGGGGCGGATCGCTGCATTCGACCTGGAGGCTGCCCAGCAGGCGGCGGACCTGGCCGCCGCGCGCATGGCCAGGGGCCGTCCCGGAGACCCCCGCGACACCATGATCGCCGGCATCGTCCTCGCTTCTCATGCGACCCTTGCCACCCGGAACGTGAAGCGCTTCGAGGACATCGCGGCTTCGGTCGTGAATCCCTGGCAGGCCTAGTCCCTCAGTCCCTAGTCCCTCAGTCCCTGTTCCTTTGCCGGGTGCCCCATCGGGGAACCCTCCGGGTCCGGCGCTCTTGTTTTTGCCGCTAGGCTGGGATACCACAACCCCGCATTTCCGCCCGCCTTGAAAGGGCGCGGCTTTAGCCGCGCCGCATGCGCCCAAAAATAAACGTGGGCTTCAGCCCCCGAGGGAATGACGGCAAATAATCCGCACCCAACCAGACCGCCGCGCCGCTCTACTCCGGCGGGAGCAGCGGAAGAGTCAGGTTTTCGGCCGCAGCGGGACGGCTGCGCGGAGCCTTCTTGAAGGTCGCGTCGCGCCGGTGCAGCGGGTACTCCGGCTGTTTGCCGTCCAGGATCTGCTGGATGGTCAGAATTTGCAGCTTCGGGTAAGTCGTGCCGTCGGTTGATTTGTAGAACCCGGCCTCGGCGGCCTCGCGGAGCATCGGTTTGGTCGGTTCCTCGAAACAGAGAAAGACCCCGATCTCGGCCTTCTCGCGGCCCAGCACCCCGGCCAGGTCGCGAATCTGCGAGACGGTCACGCCCCCTGCCTTGACTGAAAAGACGATCTGCTTCGATTTCCCTGAATCGTCGTCGTGGAAGTAGAGACGCCCGTCGATGCCGCGGTCGGCGCCCTTTTTCTGTTCTGCGGGCCGCGCGCCCACCTGCCCCAGCGCCCACCACTGGAACTGGTACTTGTCTTCGGCCGCCAACTCAGCGGCGCCTTCGTAGTCGGTGGGCTCGCCGATTACGTCGTAGGTCTGCTTGATCTCCGGGCCGAAGGCATCGGAGAGGCGCTTCTTGATCAGGCCGATGGCCAGATGGGTGATGTCGATGCCGATCCAGCGGCGGTTGAGGCGCTGGGCCACCTGGACGGTGGTGCCGCAGCCGCAGAAGGGGTCGAGGACCACGTCGCCTTCGTTGGAGCTGGCCTTGATGATGCGTTCGAGGAGGGCTTCGGGCTTTTGGGTGGGATAGCCGAGGCGTTCAGCGGCTTGAGAGTTGATGAACGGAATATCTTCCCAAACTGTTGTAACGAGCGCACCCTTCATCTCGTCTAGATAGCGCTTGTAGCGCGGAGCGCCAGACTTTGTGTAGACCAGGCGGCCTTCGTCGTGGGCGCGCTGCATCCTATCCCTAGTCCATCGCCAAACCTTCCTGACGCCTTTCCACTCGTAAGTCAGGTTGGGACGATTTCTGTTTGGGTTCGTGCAGTCGCTCAGAGTGTAGTGTCTACCTGTGCGTTCCTCCACGCTCGAATAGTGACTCTGGATATAGTCCTCGTCGTAGCCCCTGTACTGGGTATTCCAAGTCGCCTCGGCACCCCTCCCATAGAACAGGATTACGTCATGCGTGGAGGGAAATCGCGCATAGGCGTGGCCTTTAGGGTCGGCGCGGCGCCAGATAATTTCATTCCTGAAGAACTGCGGCCCAAACACAGCGTCCATCAAAATCTTCAAATAGTGACTGGCGGTGGGGTCGCAGTGGAGATAGATCGATCCGGTTTCCTTGAGGACGCGGCGCAATTCGATGAGCCGCGGGGCCATCATGGCGAGATAGGCCATCATGTCGGAGTTGAAGAGGAAGGTCTTGAAGGCCCGCAGGGCATCGGCCACGCGGCCGCCCTGCTCCACGATCTGCTCATAGGCGCGCTGGGCTTCGAGGTTCCACTCCCAGGTGTCTTCAAAGGCGTGAATCTGGGAGCTGGACTGCGAGCCGTCTTTCTCGGCAAACAGGACGTTGTAATCCTGGCGGGAGTTGAAGGGCGGGTCGAGATAGACAAGATCGACCGACTCGTCCTTGATGTAGCGCTGAAGGACTTCGAGGTTATCGCCGTAATACAGCCGATTCTTCTGAGTGGCCACAGGTTTGGCTAGAGATTACCACAGAGAGACGGGACTGACCCCAGCTCAAAGGCAGGACCTGCGGCACCCGGCACTTCAACAAATTGCTAAACAGATAACGGCTGGTCAAGCCTCTTGGGAGCAAGCCAAGCCGCGTGCGATTCCCTCCGTTATGCCGAACCAACTGAAGCCGAGTTTGCGCAGCATCCCAAAGTTCAAGGCACACGATGGCGAGTTCGGGAAGCGAAATCCTCGTCCACTCGCTCTGAGGTCGCGGCCTACTTCGGCGTGTGTTTGTGCCGGGCAGGGCTACCCACACTTACCCAAGACGCCAGACTATACAAATAGGTGCGCGTCCCAGATGGCGGCTGGAAATATCTCCGTCCAGATTACGACGAGGATTTTCCGGACTGAGGAAGCTTTTAATACGGCTATTATTTGAAGTAGGAATCAAGGGACGATGTGGAACCCCGATGCGAGAGGCGGTTCGGAGGCAAGATGACCAAGTGGGTGCTGTGCGGGATACTGACTTTTTGTTTACTTGGATTTTGCCTTCTTAAGTACCAAGACTATAAATACGAAAAGCGGCAAAGAGAGGTTAAAACAGCGCTACAGCTTCTCCCGGGAATGGGAATCCGTGCAGCGGAAATTGCGAAATCCCTGGAAAATGCGCCGACACCGGAGGGTCTCCCGCAGACAATTGAATACCCCGCATTGGTTTACAGTATTGATCGTGATCATAAACAGTCTGAACCCAGATACCTAACGGCGGATGCAGGTCACTCTGAGGTCTATCTCGGAGAAGACGGCGATTTCCTTAAGACTTCAGATCCATTCGCGGAATACCCCAGCGTTGATGTCCGTAGCGTTAGAAGCTTTGTAATCGATATCGAAGGTGACTGCCACGGCACCGAGTATGAGTTTGGGTCGGTTCTGGTTTGCTGCACAGATAGAGTTTTCGTGCTCGGCAAAGATAGTGGCAAATTGACCGCGTATCGGTCATTCGCTCCGGGTGAGCCGCCAGCGGTTCTCACTGATCACTCCAGTTGTTCCCGAGGGGGCCTGAGTTGGGGTGATTGGCTCGGTTCACTCCCTGCTCCGCAATAAAGAACCTCTGGCTCTGACGGAAGATGACCTTCTCAACTTAAGCGATTGGCCGGGTGCCCCATCCTTCGCGCACCCGGGGTCCCCGCGGACTCGGGGTCCCCGGCGACAGGTCTTCGTCACTGGGGTGAAGGGTCAGGTCTTCGTCCGCGGGGTAGCTGGGCGAAGGGCTTGGAGACCACAAAGACCTCAAGCCGCCGCCTTGCATCGCCAATCCGGGTAATGAAGATCGGCCCGCGCCTCTCCACGATTCTTTCCGCGAGCCCCGTAGCGTGGCCCTTGAAGTAGCGGATGGGGCTTTATCTGCGTCGAAAAGCCCGCGTCAGCCCCAAAACCCCATGACCGGCCCATATAGTCTTTATTTATAAAAACTTAAAGACAATTCTCGGCCCGAATCCCCGCGCCGGGGCCGGGTTCGGCCTTGGCGCACCCGGCCAAAAGCTAGAAGCTAGAAGCTAGCAGCTAGCGGCTGATCCCTCCGTCCACTGTGCACCGTCCACGGTGCAGAAAACCTCCCGAAAACCTCTGTAAACCTACCGAAAACCCCCAATTAACCTCAATAAACCCCCCTTTTTGAGGTTTTGAGGGTAGTTCTCAGCAACCCTTTGCTCTGAAAGGTAAAATTCTCAGCAGCCAGACCGCCTGTTTCGCAACCCTGCATAGTTAAGTCCTCAAAAAAGCGCAACCACTTGAGCGAACCTTTGGCCCTGTTTCGTAACCCTATAAGCCAACCGTTAACGTTTACGGCGCTGCTCAAAAGCGGCCATTTCAGGCCCCGGGAATCGCGCTTGAAACACGCGGCGCACGCTCAATCTCCGCCGCGCTTGCCTGCCCTGATCCGTCGGATTTCCTCCATCCGCTGGGCCAGCAGCTTCTCGCGTCCTTCCAAGCCATCCATTTCCAACATGCAACGAACATCGGAGAACATGACCGGTTTACAAAAACTCTGTGCCCTTGTCACGAACCGCTCCGGAAAAAGTCGGAGACGGAAGCAAAGCAACAATCGCTTCGTCGTCTACTATCGCGTCTCCACGCGGCAGCAAGGCGAATCGGGCCTTGGACTGGATGCACAAAAGGCGGCGGCCGAAGCCTACGTGAAAGAGCGAGGCGGTGAAATCATCGGCGAATATCAAGAGGTCGAGACCGGCAAGGACTGCAAGCGGCCTGAGATCATGAAGGCCATCTTGCACGCGAACCGCTCGTGGGCAACGCTCGGTCATCGCCAAATTGGATCGACTCGCCCGGAATGTCTGGCTCACAATCACGCTTGATGGAATCAGGCATCGACTTCGTAGCTTGCGACAACCCGACGGCATCAAGGCTGACGATCCACATCCTTGCCGCCGTCGCCGAAGAGGAAGCCAGATTGATTAGCGAACGGACTGTAACGCCCTCGCCGCCCATAAGGCCGTGGCGGTATCTTGGGGCCGGCGACATTCAAGGATCGGCTGTCCTGGAAACCGAAGCAGGAACAGTCTCGCAAACTCGCCACGCTGCAGAATGCCGAGATTGCGGCGGCCGCTTACGAGGAGGTCAGGCCAATCATCCTGTCGCTTCGCGGGCAGGGGTTGTCGTTCCAAGCAATCGCCGACGAACTCAATCGGCAAGACCATCGGACCCGAACAGGAAAAGCCTGGAACAAGTCGCAGGTCAAGCGTCTTGTGGACCGCTTGCAGTGAGACAGAGCCGACGGACCATTCCGTGCTTTTCTTTTTGTTGTCCTTAAACTGCGACCCGTCCCGATGTATCAGAAGCCATCGAGCATCGCCGCAACGACGAGGCAGAAGGAAAAAGCCCGTTGTGGCGATCATCCGCCAGAGAGCAACGCAGAAGGTCTGCGTCACGCGGAGAAATATATCTCGCCAGGGGGTCAATTGACTGCCGTGAGGAAACTTGAAAAGCCTGGGGCATAATTACCCCCATATACCCTCTCTGGGGATAGTCCCCCAGGGATAGATGGTTTGACCGGAGAATATCTTGGAAGTAGATTGTATCTCTGTGTACGGCGGCAGACGCCTTCTTTTCTCTGTGCTGGCAGGATGCGATACACGGCGACGGAACGCAACTCCCTGCCGTTTGTCAGACGATGCCCAGCCGCGTTCAACCTCTTGGCAATCGCAGTCAGACTTCGCCAACCCGCAGGTTGCCGAAGCAATGACGATGGACCGCACATACTGCTCCCGCCAATACTGTTCTCACGGTTGGATGCGGAATTAATCCTTCTCTGCTATTTCTGGTGGCGACGGTTTCACTCAGCTTTCAGCCCGGTTGAATCCATCCCACACCTTGACCAGAGAAGATGTTAATAAACCGAGCGGTTGTGAGCGGCGCAGCCGCTAAAAACCGCTCAGCGGCTGCGAATCAGCGAAGCAGCCGCTGACAGAGAGGTTTAGCCTTCCTGCGTTTTCGCGTGCGTGTGTACTGTACACTGGCCTGAAAGGGAAACATGTTTATCAGCCGAACAAGTTCGGCTGAACGGTTTTAGCGGCTGCGCCGCTACAACTGTTCAACTATTAACAATTTCTCTTGTTGAGGTTAAACCTGTAGAACGTACAAACGTTGACGTAGTTAGGGTGCAAGCGTTGCACTGCCCATCACTCCTAATCGGGGGTCTATGTTTTCAACGTCTCTGACGCTCTCCAAAACCCTCTCTGGATTCTCGAAAGTGTATGTGTTCGCTATTCCCGTGAACCCGCTCTGGACCTTGATTAGGCCGATCTCTTTGAGCCGCTTGATGGAGTACAAAACGGTGCGCCTGGACAGAGCCGTCTCCTTCATAATGGTCTCAATCATTCGGCCACGATGCCTTGTTCTTGCCAAGATGGCTCAGGATGGAGGCATAGACCAGTTTGTCGCTTGGCTGCAACAGCTTGGACGAGAGGATGCAAGACGGCACGCTTGCATAGCCGCCGGACTTTAGAATCTCACAGCGGAGAGCCATCGTGGTGCCTGATACAGAGCGGGGACGCGGAGTACGAATCCGCGTCCCCGTAGGCACCAACATTCCTGCGTGTATTCGTTTGTAGCTTCACTGTTGGTGCCTCTTGCCGTTCGTACCGGCCGTTCAACTATCCATCGTAGCTTTGCCTCCGACGTGG
>CAVRAQ010000005.1:0-66300 GCA_963718985.1 uncultured Acidobacteriaceae bacterium | reverse complement strand
GGACGCGGCACGGCTGCTGAAAGTGACTGAAGCGTCGCTGCAGGCGGGCATCGCGGCGGTTAAACCGGGGGCGACCCTGGGCGACGTAGGCGCCGCGGTGCAAGGAGTGGTGGAAGGCGAAGGGTTTTCGGTAGTAAGGGATTTTGTGGGCCACGGCATCGGGGTTCACATGCACGAGGATCCGCAGGTGCCGAACTTTGGCGAAGCAGGCCGGGGCATGAAGCTGCGGGCGGGGATGGTCATCGCCATCGAGCCCATGGTGAATGCCGGCAGGCCGGACGTGATGGTTTTGGACGACGGCTGGACGGCAGTGGCCAAAGACGGAAGCATGAGCGCTCATTTTGAGCACACGGTTGCGGTGACGGCCACCGGGGCGAGAATTCTTGACCGAGTAGCGACACTCAGTCCAAAAGCAAGGCAGCGCGCAAGCGCCGCCAGAAGCGGGATGCGGTTTGTCGAAGGAAGACGCGATTGAGGTCATGGCGGTGGTCGTTGAGACGCTGCCCAATGCCATGTTCAAGGTCAAACTCGAGAACAATCACGAGGTGCTGACCCATGTCTCGGGACGGATGCGCAAGAACTTCATCCGCATCCTGCCCGGCGACCGCGTGGCCGTGGAGTTGAGCCCCTACGACCTGAATCGCGGCCGGATCGTGTACCGCTACAAATAAGCTTTTTTGAAGCCTCCGCGCCTGGATTTTGGAGCGCGGAGAAGGGCAATAAGACAATGAAGGTCCGTGCATCGGTAAAGAAGATTTGCGTGAAGTGCAAGGTCATTACCCGCCGCGGTGTGGTGAGGGTGATCTGCGAGAACGCAAAGCACAAGCAGCGCCAGGGCTAAGCGAGCCTGGCAGACGCGGAAACCTCCAACGCAGTGAACAGTGCACAGCTTACAGTGACAGTAAAAGCGCTGAACCAGCGGAAGAACTACCCTAATCACTGTCCGCTGACCACTGGAAAGGGGCTAGTTAGCCTGAGTCAAGGCTTGCGATGAACCCCGGGAGGCGGAACGCATAACCCGTGCGAACCGGTTGAGGCCGGGGGCACACAACCTGAAGCAGCAAAGGAATTCAAATGGCACGCATTGCTGGCGTCGATCTGCCCCGCAACAAGCAGGCACGGATCGCGCTCACATACATCTTCGGGATCGGCAACCCGCGCGCGCTCAAGATTCTGGAGAAGGCGAACGTTGACGCCTTCAAGAAAATCCAGGACCTGGGCGAGGACGAGGTCAACCGCATCCGTCAGGTGATCGAGGACGAGGGAGAAGTCGAGGGCGACCTGCGCAAGGACGTCCAGATGCACATCAAGCGCCTGATCGACATTCAAAGCTATCGCGGCAACCGTCATCGGCGGTCGCTGCCGGTGCGCGGCCAGCGCACCCACACCAATGCCCGCACTCGCAAGGGCCCGCGCAAGGGCACAATTGCCGGCAAAAAGAAAGCGACGGGTAAAACCTAATGGCGAAACCAGAGCAGAAAGCCGGCAGCCGGCAAGGCGGGCAAGAACAAGAAATTCAAGAAGCGCGAGCGCAAGAATGTTCCGTTCGGCATTGCGCACATTCAGGCCTCGTTCAACAACACCATCGTCACCATCACCGACCAGGTGGGCAACACGCTGAGCTGGAAGAGCTCGGGCTCGCTGGGCTTCAGGGGATCGCGCAAGGGCACGCCCTTCGCGGCGCAGCAGGCGGCCTCCAATGCAGCCAGCATGGCCCGCGATCACGGCCTGCGCGCGGTCGATGTTCGGGTCGCCGGACCGGGTTCGGGCCGCGAGTCGGCGATTCGCGCCCTGGCCGCGGCCGGAATCGAAGTACGCTCCATCCGCGACGTGACGCCGGTGCCGCACAACGGCTGCCGTCCGCCCAAGCGGCGCCGCGTTTAAGAAGCAGCTACCAGCTTCTAGCCGCTAGCTTCTAGCTCATTTTGCGCTGGCAAGTTCGACAGCCTCCGATGACGCAAGCAAGACTAGAAGCTAGGAGCTAGCAGCTAGAAGCTAACACTGGGCCGGGAGGAAATGTCCTCCGGACACGTAAACCGGCCGTCATCCGAAGTCAGGAGAAGAAATGGCACGTTATACCGGAGCAGTCTGCCGCCTTTGCCGTCGCGAAGGCACCAAGCTTTTTTTGAAGGGCACCAAGTGCCTCTCCGACCGTTGCCCGCTGGAGAAGCGCAACTTTCCCCCCGGCCAGCACGGCAAGGACCGCAAGGCCAAGATCGTGGGCTACGGCCTGCAACTGCACGAAAAGCAGAAGGCCAAGCGCATGTACTTCACGCTCGAGGGCCAGTTCCGCGAGTACTACGAGAAGGCCAACCGCGCCGCCGGCGTTACCGGCGAATTGCTCATCCAGCAACTGGAGCGCCGCCTGGACAACGTGGCTTTCCGGCTGGGCTTTGCCATCTCGCGCCGCCAGGCCCGCCAGGTGGTGCGTCACGGCCACGTAACGGTCAACGGCCGCAAGGTGAACATTCCTTCTTACCAGGTGAACGCGGGCGACGAAATCGCCATCCGCGACACCGCCAAGAAGTTGTTGATTGTGGAGCAGGGCGCGCAGTACGCCGCGCAGAACCCCGTGCCGGTTTGGCTGGAAGCGAACTTTGAAAACCTCTCCGGCCGCATCCTGCACCTGCCCAAGCGTGTCGACGTCAACCTGCCCATCAACGAGCAGCTGATTGTCGAACTGTACTCGAAGTAACAGTACAGGGACTAGTGACTAGTGGATCCAGGGAGTAGAAAGCCGGCGCAGCATGGTCTTGCACGACTAGCTAGTCAGCTGAGTCCAGCTTGACCACTGAATTCCAACCGAAGGAGAACTTGCGCGGCCGCCGCAAAATGCATCGCGACGTACATGCCGCGCGGGAAACGAGAGACATATATGTTGTGGAGAGGATTTCAGAAACCGAAGCGGCTGGCAGTGGATGCCGAGACGCTCACCGACACATTTGGCAAGTTCAGCGCGCAGCCGTTTGAGCGCGGGTTCGGCACCACCATCGGCAACGCCTTGCGGCGCACGCTGCTCAGCTCGATCGAGGGCGCCGCGGTCACCGCGATTCGCATCGAGGGCGTGCTGCACGAGTTCCAGTCCATTGGCGGCGTAGTCGAAGACGCGACCGACATCATCCTGAACCTGAAACAGGTTCCCTTCAAGCTGGCGGGCGAAGGCCCCAAGGCGCTTTATCTGCGCGCCGACCAGCCCGGCGTTGTCACCTCCGGCATGATCGAGGCCGACGGCGACGTGGAGATTCTGGACAAGAACATCTATCTGGCCACGCTTTCTGAGGGCGGCAAGCTCGACATGGAGATGCGCCTCAAGCGCGGGCGCGGCTACATCTCCGCCGACAAGAACTTCGACGCCGACCTGGGCCTGGGCTTCATTCCCGTGGACTCGGTCCACTCGCCGGTGCGGCGCGTGAACTACGTGGTGGAAGCCGCTCGCCTGGGCCAGATCACCGACTACGACAAGCTGACGCTCGAAGTGTGGACCAACGGAGCCGTGCTGCCCGCAGATGCCGTCGGCCTGGCCGCCAAGCTGCTCAAGGACCACATGAACATCTTCATCAACTTCGAGGAGGAAATCGAAGCGGAAGCGCGCGGCGAAGAAGGCCGCATCCTGCTTCGCAACGACAACCTCAACCGCTCGGTGGAAGAGCTGGAGCTTTCGGTGCGCAGCTACAACTGCCTGAAGAACGCCAACATTCAGTCCATCGGCGAGCTGGTGCAGAAGACCGAAGCCGAGATGCTGAAGACCAAGAACTTCGGCCGCAAGAGCCTGAACGAGATCAAGGAGATTCTTGCCCAGATGGGTCTTTCGCTGGGCATGAAGATCGACGAAAACGGCAACGCGGTTCCCGGGCCCACCAGCATTCCACCCGCCACCGCCCTGGCCGCCAGCTATGGCCGCTACGACGACGAGGACGAGCCTCTGGATTCAGTGGACCTGCAGTTGCCCACCGAGACGGAGAACTTTTAGCGTCGCTGAGCCGCGAGCTGTTACAGAGATTCGGGTGCCCCAGGTCTCGCATTTGAGACCTGGGATCCCGTAAAAGAGACTTCCGAAAGAGAGTAGTAAAATGCGCCATCGCAATGCAGGATTCAAGCTCGGACGCAATACCAGCCATCGTCGCGCGCTGTTGCGCAACCTGGTCACGTCCGTCATAGTGGAAGACCGCGTGGAGACCACCGTGGCCAAGGCCAAAGCGGTGCGTCCGCACGTGGAAAAGATGATCACCCTGGGCAAGAAGGGCGATCTGCACTCGCGCCGCCAGGCACTCAGCTTTCTGATGACCGACAAGGCGGTGACGCGGTTGTTCGATACCGTGGCGCCACGATACGGCGACCGGCAGGGCGGCTATCTGCGCATCGTTCGCACCGGTTTCCAGCAGGGCGACGGGGCCGAGAAGGCGTTCATCGAACTGCTGGGCGCCGAGAAGCAGCTCGAAGTCAAGCGCCAGAAGCGCGCCGACATCAAGGCCAAGAAGCGCGCCGAGCTCGAGAAACAGTTGGAAGAGCAGAAGAAGGAAGACAGCAAGGAAGATGCTCCCTAAAGCGGCTCCTTGTAGCGGTTTCGCTTTTCGATTGAGTAGGTCACACGGGCGCATCCCTTCGCGGGATGCGCCCGTGTTGGTTTTTGGGCTTGCATGCAATAGGTAATGCGGTCTTCCGGGCACGAATGAGTTTGAACTGAGAAAAGCAAGAGCAACCGCAGGTCCCCTTCGGCTGGCCCTGGACAGGCTTTCGACTTCGCTTTGCTGCGCTCAGGGGGACAGATGTCTTAGTGGTGCGGCGGTCCTGGTGGAACCAATCGTTGCAAAATTAAAAGCAGATTGCCTGGGGCCGTCATTCTGCTCGTCGCAGGCGCTTGGGCTTGAAGATGCGCATGAAGACGTAGACGATGAATTGGAGCGTGATGGCGCCGCAGCAGTCCAGCAGGACGTCCCATGGGGTTCCTGATCGGTTGGGCAGGAAGGATTGGTGGTACTCATCGGCGCTGGCGGTGGTTGCGGTTCCCAGCAGAGCGAGCATGGCGTCTTGCACGAAAACAGAGTGGGGCAGTGTCATCCACCAGGCGCGCAGCCATGCCAGCCCGAGCAATCCATAGCCAATGAAGTGGCCGGACTTGCGGATGAGGTGATGGATGATCTCCCAGCGGGCGTCGCTGACGGGCCCGAAGATTGCCTGGAAGATCAAGCGCATCGGGCTGGAGGTATGGTCGGAGCCGAGATACTCGGTAGATTCCAACATGATGATGGCGATGCCAACGGCCACCGGCCACCAGACGCCGATCCAGAACTTGAGGCCGCCGCGGCTACTCGACATGATAGTTGGGCGCCTCACGGGTGATGATCACGTCGTGGACGTGACTCTCGCGCAGGCCGGCGCCGGAGATGCGAACGAATTGCGCCTTCTCCTGCAGCTCCGCAATGCTGCCGCAACCCAGGTAGCCCATGCCGGAGCGAAGGCCGCCGACGAGCTGGAAGACCATGGATTCGAGCGGGCCGCGATAAGGGACGCGGCCCTCGATGCCCTCGGGAACAAATTTTGCGAGGCGGTTCTGGCTGGCGCGCTCGCGCTGCACCACGCCCTCGCTGCCCAACTCCGCGCTGGCCAGGTCGGAGGTGCTTTGGAAATAACGTTCACCCGAACCCTGGCTCATGGCGGTCAGTGAACCCATGCCGCGATAGCTCTTGAAACTGCGTCCCTGATAGAGGATGGTTTCGCCGGGGCTCTCGTCGACTCCGGCAAAGAGGGAGCCGATCATGACCGAGCTGGCGCCGGCGGCGATGGCCTTGGTAATTTCGCCGGAGTACTTGATGCCTCCATCGGCGATGACGGGGATGGCGCGCTCGCGGGCGGCGCGAGAGGCCTCGGCGATGGCCGTGATCTGGGGCATGCCCGCGCCGGTAACCATGCGGGTGGTGCAGATGGAGCCGGGACCGATGCCTACTTTGACGGCGTCGGCGCCGGCGTCGATAAGCGCCAGTGCGCCCTCGTAGGTGGCGATGTTGCCGGCCAGCACGTCGACATGAGGAAACATCTTTTTTACCTCGCGGACCGCCTCGAGCACTCGCGAGGAGTGTCCGTGCGCGGAGTCGATGGCGAGTACGTCGGCGCGGGCGCGCACCAGCTCGGCTGCTCGCTCAAGATAATCGCCCGTGGCGCCGATGGCGCCGCCTACGCGCAACCGGCCCTGATCGTCCTTGCTGGCGTTGGGATACTTGAGCTTCTTCTGGATGTCCTTGACCGTGATGAGGCCCTTGAGCTCATACTGATCGTTGACGACGAGCAGCTTTTCCACGCGGTGCTTGTGCAGGATAAGTTCGGCTTCTTCAAGAGTAGTGCCGACGGGCACGGTGATCAGATCCTCTTTGGTCATCACGTCGCCGACGGGGATGTCGGTGCGGGTCTCGAAGCGGAGATCGCGGTTGGTGAGAATGCCGACCAGGCGCTTGCCCTGGGTGACGGGCACGCCGGAGATCTTGTAACGGCGCATGACGTCAAGGGCGTCGGCGATCATCTGGTCGGGCCCGATGGTGACCGGGTCGACGATCATGCCGCTTTCTGAGCGCTTGACCTTGTCGATTTCGCCGGCCTGGTCGGCGATGGTGAGATTGCGGTGCACGATGCCGATGCCGCCTTGCTGGGCCATGGCGATGGCCATGCGCGACTCGGTGACGGTGTCCATGGCCGAGGAGATGAGCGGAGTGTTGAGGCTGATGTCGCGGGTCAACTGGGTTTGGGTGCTCACCGAAACGGGCACCACCTCGCTGTAGGCGGGAACCAGCAGCACATCGTCGAAAGTAAGGGCTTCAGGTAGATTTTTTGCCAGCATAATGCTCTGATGCGCCTGGCGGCCGGGAGGCTCGAGTCCCCGGCGCGGCAGGCGCTTGAGGACTATTGTAGCGGAGGGAGCCTGGGGGCCTCGAAAAAGCGCTGTTTCCGTCTCAAATGCCGGCAAAATCGGGTATATGATCTTGGCGACGCATTTTATTTGCACAATTCGCTGTCTCCAATAAGATGCGGCTTCGATTCATGAAAGGCGGTGGCCGTTATGTACGCATGGGGGCGAATTTCCGCAATTCTTTCGTTGTCCATGGTTTGCCTCTGCGCCTGCAAGGCGGGAACGCAAGCACCAACCCCACTTACAACCGTCAATGCGCCAACGCAAACACCAACCCCACTTACAACCATCAATGCGCCCCAGGGGGGCAAGATCGTCTACGGCCCTGTGAATGGAGCCACCACCCAGGGGGCGGCCATGGCCAAGATGCTCAGCACCGTGCATAACAACAGCGGGGAGAAGCCGCAGATTGGAAGAGTGTTCCAGTTCACCGGAACCAATTTAGTCGGGGTGTTCTTTACGGTGACGGACCACCCGGACGGTAACCTTCCGCTGGCGGGCATGGTGATTGCCGCTGCAACCGGACCCAACCAGGTTGAGGCGGCTATGGTCTATGACCTCGCCTCCCGCTTCGGACAGACGGTAAACCCGATGCTGCAGCAACTATCCGGCGTCTGGCATCCGGGCGCGAGCTCACCCGCTGCGGGAACCGCGCCTGCTTCGGCAGGGAATGGCGGGGGTTCCGTTCCCGCATCGCAGGGAGGGTCAAATATACCCCTGCATCCAGTCAGCGCGCCAGACAACTCGGCCAGCGTCGGCATTCCCGACGGCTGGACGCTGGACCCCAACAGCGGCCATGGCGCAATAGTCGTCCATGGGCCGAACGGCGAGCAGATCGGCCTGGAGCTGATGAAAGGCGCGATTGACCCGACCCACCCCTTCCGGGCCAGGAGTGATGCGCACGGCCAACTTGAAGGACCCCCCGGAGCCGTGGTGATTTATCCCTATCGAGGGGACCCCGCCAAGGAGTTCGAAGGGATCCTCCAGGCATGGCGCACGTCGAATAGCAAGGGACCGGTGAAGCTCCAGGGGCTGAAGACCCAGATCGTAACCAACATTCCCAACCCCAATACCAATCAATGCGTGACTGCCGACGGACAGGTGGATCTTCAAGATGGAACTGGAATGCAGAAACTTGGCGCCCTGCTCTGCATCTACAACGATCAGACCACGTTCAAACAGTGGGGCAACTATGTCATCACGTTCTATCAGCTCAACTACGAGCCCATGGCGGTTGCCCAAAAAGATAGCGCACTGATTTCTGCGATCACCAACACATACAAACAAAACAGTCAGGTCATGCAGCAACAGGGGCAGCAGATGATGGCGCAGAAGCAGCAGTCTGACCAGCAAATCATGGCCCAGAGCCAGGCCGCGGTGGATAGGATTCACCAGATCGGCGCACAGGCGACGGCCCGCATGAACGCCACCGAGGCCGCCAACAGCACCGAACAATCCTCCTGGGAGGCTGGCCAGAACGCGAATGCCCGGAACGCGCAGGGCTTCAGCAACTACCTGCTCGATCAGTCGGTGGTCCAGAACAACTACACGGGTGCTCACGCTACGACCTGGAACTCGGCCGCGGAGGGGCTGGTGAAAGCCGATCCAAACAAGTACTCGTATGTGAACACGCCCAATTACATTCCGGGGACGGATTACTGAGGCGCCTGGACGGCGACGAAGGGAAGCGCCGTTCCCGGCACAAGCACCAGCAATTCCCTGCCAATTATCTACGTGACGCACTTTACGCTCGAATTCCGCTATCTTAAGTAGGATGTAGATCTGATTCAGGAAGGGTCGCTGTCGTTATGTACGCATGGGGGCGATTTTCCGCAGTCCTCTCGTTGTCCATGGTTTGCCTCTGCGCCTGCAAGGCGGGAACGCAAGCACCAACCCCACTTACAACCATCAATTCGCCAACGCAAACACCAACCCCACTTACAACCATCAATGCGCCCCAGGGGGGCAAGATCGTCTACGGCCCTGTGAACGGAGCCACCACCCAGGGGGCGGCCATGGCCAAGATGCTGAGCACCGTGCATAACAACAGCGGCGAGAAACCGCAGATTGGAAGAGTCTTCCAGTTCACCGGAACCAATTCAGTCGGGGTGTTCTTTACGGTGACGGACCACCCGGACGGAAACCTGCCGCTGGCGGGCATGGTAATTGCCAACGCAACCGGGCCCAACCAGGTTGAGGCGGCAATGGTCTATGACCTTGCGTCGCGCTTCGGGCAGACGGTAAACCCGATGCTCGAGCAACTGTCCGGCGCCTGGCATCCGGGCGCGAGCTCACCCGCTACGGGAACCGCGCCTGCTTCGGCAGGGAATGGCGGGAGTTCCCTTCCCGCATCGCAGGGAGGGTCAAATATACCCCTGCATCCAGTCACCGCGCCAGACAACTCGGCAAGCCTCTCAGTCCCCGCTGGGTGGACGGTGGATCCCCAAAGCAACCATGGCGCCATCATCGTGCACGGGCCGAACGGCGAGCTGATGGCCATGGAGATGAACCGCGGCGGTATCGATCCCACCAACCCCTTCCGGGCCAGGAGTGATGCGCGCGGCCAACTCGAAGGACCCGGAACCGTGGTCTATGCCTTCCGCGGCGATCTGACCAAGGAGTTCGTTCCCATCTTCCAGGCATGGCGAAAGGCAGGCGGCCTGGGCCCGGCGAAGATCCAGGTGGACACAATCCAGGAGATGCCCGGGTCTCAAGGCAGCCACGGTGTGATGGCCACCGGGCAGATGGATCCTGACGGCAAAGGAATGCAGTTCTTCAGCGACATGATGACGGTGAGCACTCCGACGCGCGACTACGGCTCATATTCCGTGACTCTCTGCACTGCGATGCTGCCCCTTGCGGTCGCCGACAAGGAGAAGCCAATGTTGAACTCGATCATCAGGACCTATGAACCGAACGTGCAGGTGATAAACGCGGAGAACGCGAAACAGCTGCAGCAGAAGCAGCAGAGCGATCAGCAGATCACGGCCAGCGCGCAGCAGTATATTAATCAGATTCACCAGATCGGCGCGCAGGCCACGGCCCGCATGAACGCGACCGAGGCCGCGAACAGCGCCGAGCAGTCCTCCTGGGAGGCCGGCCAGAACGCGAATGCCCGGAACGCGCAGGGCTTCAGCAACTACGTGCTCGATCAGTCGGTGGTCCAGAACAACTACACGGGTGCTCACGCTACAGCCTGGAACTCGGCCGCCGATGGGCTAGTGAAGTCCAATCCGAGCAAATACTCGTACGTGGACACGCCGAATTACATTCCGGGGACGGATTACTGAGGCACCTGAACGGCGACAAAGGGAAGCGCTCCTGATGCGACGATTGCGGCGGTTGGAGGGGTTTCGGGCCGCAATAGCAAAACGGTCACGTCAACAGGATATGTTCGTCACACGCCCACCGGGAATGGCTTGGGGCTGGACTCGTCGGTGTTGGCGCCGGTGCCGGTGCGCCAACGCTCGAAGCGGCCTTGCAACAGGCTCATCAGGCCGGTGTACCAGTAGCCGATGACGAAGAGGATCAGGAACGGGGCGGTGAAGTAGTTCTGGTTGGAGAAGGTATAGAGGATAGCCAGGAAGAAGTAGCCGCCGAGAAGGAGCTCGATCCATGGGGCGAGCACCAGGCGCTTACGGTACTTGGCGGCCTGGGACTTTTCGCCCTTTTTGGCGACGCGGTACTTGGGAGTGCGGACAAAGGCGCTCTTGATGCCGAACAGGGCTTCCATCACCGCCTTGGTATTGGTGACGGTGAGGCCGATCCCCAGGGCCATGAGGAAAGGGAGATAGTAGAAGGTCTTTTTCCAGGTTTTGGGGAAGAGTTCGCGCTCGCTCATGACGTAAAAGAAGGCAATAGAGAAGCTGGAGGCGGTGAACAGGGGCACGTCGATGAGCAGCATCTGGAACCAGCCCTGGTAGAAGCGGCAGATCATGGCGGGAATGAGAGCCGCGGACATGATGACCATGAGCGGATAGCTGAGGTTGGCGGTGAGGTGGTAGACGGCCTCGACTTTGATGCGGCGCGGCACATCCGCCCTGAACATCATGGGCAGAACTTTGATGGAGGTTTGGATGAGTCCCTTGGCCCAACGGGCTTGCTGGGTTTTGAAGGCGGTCATTTCGATGGGCAGCTCGGAGGGGCACTCGACTTCGGGCAGGTACTTGAACTTCCATCCGGCGAGCTGGGAACGGTAGCTCAGGTCGGTGTCTTCAGTGAGGGTGTCGTGCTGCCAGCCGCCGCCGTCGGCAATGGCCTGGATGCGCCACATGCCGGCAGTGCCGTTGAAGTTGAAGTAGTCGCCGGAGCGAACGCGGGCGCCGTGCTCCATGACGAAGTGGCCGTCGAGCAGGATGGCCTCGATCTGGGTCAACATGCTGTAGTTTCGGTTGAGGTGGGACCAGCGGGTCTGGACCATGCCGATCCCGGGCTCGGCAAAGTGGTGGATGACCTTCATGAGCCAATCGGTTGGGGGCACGAAGTCGGCGTCGAAGATGGCCACGAACTCGCCCTTGGCCACTTTGAGGCCGGCATCGAGGGCTCCGGCCTTGTAGCCATGGCGGTTGGTGCGGTGAATGTAGACGATGGGATGGCCGAGGGCCGCATAACGCGCGACAATGCCGAAGGCCACCTCCCGGGTCTCGTCGGTGGAGTCATCCAGCACCTGGATTTCAAGCTTTTCGCGCGGATAATCCATGGCGCAGACTGCCTCGATGAGCCGGTCGATGACGAACTGCTCGTTGAAGATAGGCAGTTGCACGGTCACCCTGGGCAGCTCCTGGAAGTGGCCGGGCGGGTTGGGATTGTAGTTCTTGCGGTACTTGAAATAGAGGTAACACATGGTGTAGCGGTGAATGCCGTAGAGGGAAAGAATGATCATTACCGCGAAGTAAGGCAGCAGCACCGCCGCATCAAAGAGATTCCAGTGGTAAAGGCCCCTGAAGGTCTGATCGCCGTACTGCGTTTTGAGGTAGTGGCGGAAGGTGTTCTGGGACGCAAAGGCCAGATGCGCGGCCGCCTGGGCGCACAGCCCCCCAAGCCTCATGTGGAGCGGGCCGGCGGCAGAACTCAGGCGGGTCAAAAGGGCGGCGAACAGGGCGGACCTCCACAGTCTGGATAGTGTTCATTGTATGCGATGGAGGGTAAGCGCAAAGGACAGGTGAGCGTACACGCAACCCGCCGGACGGGAAAGCAGTTGCGCGCCAGTTCGACAATACGGTAACACATGTGTTACTATAGATTGTGCCTCAAATCCTTGAGTACGTGGACGCCGCTGGTGTTTCTCCTTTTGCCGAGTGGCGCGGGAAGCTCGATGCGACGGTGAGGGCGCGCGTTACTCTGGCGGTCTACCGCCTCGAGGCCGGCAACTTTTCGGCAGTGAAGGGCGCGGGAGCAGGGATTTTTGAGTTGCGCCTGGACTTTGGGCCAGGCTATCGGGTGTATTTCGGCAAGGACGAGGAACAATTGGTGGTCCTGCTCAGCGGTGGCACAAAGAAAAGACAGCAGACTGATATTGAAACCGCGCAGGCGCTCTGGCTGGAGTACAAGCGCAGAAAAGTGAAGAGGAAGGATGATGGCCCTGACAAGAAAATTTAGCGAGACGGTAAAGGCGGACCTGGAAGAAAGCGCAGGGTTTCGCCGCGCGCTTTTGAGCGAAGCTCTATCCTGCATGGCTTCGGGGGATGTGGAGACGGGGAAGATCGTGCTGCGCGAATACGTGAACGGAACGGTCGGCTTTCCTCGACTGGGGGCTGCCCTGGGCCGCTCACCGAAGAGCCTGATGCGGATGCTGAGCCCGACCGGAAACCCGCAGGCGCGGAACCTCTTCGAAATGGTTGCATACCTTCAGAAGGTCGAAGGCACGGTGCTGGAAGTCCATGCGCGGAATGCAGCGGCCTGACTTGCTGTTGCTGGGCCAATCGCCGGCGCACTGGACCTGGAACTGGAAATGTGCAGAAGGGCGCCATCGTGCCGACATTTCCAAGCTCAGGAGAACTTAGGAGGTTAGCAACCGAGCGTGCCAAAGCAGATCAAGCGAACAGCAAGTCGCTCAAACGTCCAGCAGCTCGCCAAGCCGCTCATGCTGATTCTTGCTTCCTTTCTTCTTGCTGCCAGTGTCATGGCGCGGGCGCAGCAGAATCCGTCTCCGATGGTGGAGCACACCAGGGAGCACCCGCGGCTCCAGAAGACGGCGCCGCCCGGGCAGCGGAACCAGCTTGAACTGGGAACCTTGTTCGTTCCGGAAAGTGTGAAACAAAAGCGGCAGGTGAAGCTGCTTCTGTTCTTTCATGGCGGGGACTGGCTTCCCGAGTTTGCCGTAGCGCAGCAGCGGAATATGGCCGTGATCAGCGTTCAGGCCGGCACAGGTTTGAGCAGCTATGAGAAGCTGTTTGCCGACCCGGCGCGGCTGCCGCGGCTGATTGCCGAAGCGGAAGGCAAAAGCGGCCTGAAGTTTGGCGAAATCGATCTCGGCGGCTGGAGCGCGGGTTGCGGCGCGCTGCGCAAGATCCTCAACGATCCGCCGTCTTACGACCGGGTCAGCCGCGTTCTCTGTATCGATGGGGTGCATACCGGCTATGTGAACGGAAAGCCGGGCCCGGAGGAATCCGAGATCGAGACAGACAATCTGCAGATCTGGCTTCGCCTGGGACGCGACGCCATTGCGGGGAAGAAGCGCCTGATCGTCACCCATACGGAGATCTTTCCGGGCACCTTTGCCAGCACCACGGAAACCGCTGATTATCTGCTGCGCGCCTGGGGGCTGGCCGCGCATCCGGTGGTGCGGTGGGGGCCTATGAAAACCCAGATCCTGAGCGAGGCGAAGAGGGGAGGATTGCTGGTGGTGGGCTTTGCCGGCAACTCGGCGCCCGATCACGTGGATCAGCTTCATTCCCTGCCGGAGTTCCTTGGGTGGCTCGAGAAGAAATGAGTGGATGCGCCGGCGTTCATTTTCTGTTAAGACACAGCCCGGATCGCCGGATCTTGTCCGAGAACGGCTAGAATCTGTCCATCTCCACATACACTCGGATTGCACCGGGTTTAGAGCGGAACCATGGTTACTGAGTCCTTTCAAGTTGCGTGGAAGGTCGCCGCTCCCCGATGGTCGCGTCAACTTGAGGATTGTGGTTCCTAGATGCAGCATCCCTGGTTCCGCTGCAGGCAGTTGATCGTCTCTAGCCTGTTGTCGTAGTGTCATCTGACAGTCGGAGAAAGTTCCCAATGAGCACATCTACCGTATCGCCCATCGTTGCCGCCCCGGGCGGCAGTTTTCTGCTGGAGACTCGCACCCCGGCTGAGATTTTTACCCCCGAAGACCTGAATGAGGAACAGCGCCAGATTGCGGCGACTGCGGCGCGGTTTGCGCGCGAGGAGATCTTGCCCGCGATCCCGGCCATCGAGGCCAAGGAGCCGGGGGTTCTGGCAGGGCTGATGAGAAAGGCCGCCGAATTGGGGTTCGCGGCCGTGGATGTTCCCGAGGAGTACGGCGGGATGGGGATGGACAAGGTCAGCTCGACGCTGATTACAGACCATATATCGGTGCTGGGGAGCTTTTCCACGGCGTTTGGGGCGCACATCGGGATCTCGACGCTGCCGCTGGTGTGGTACGGGACCGAGGAGCAGAAGCAGCGCTACCTGCCTAAGCTGTCAAGCTGCGAATGGATCGGCTCGTACGGATTGTCGGAGTCCAGCTCGGGGTCGGACGCCATGAACATCCGCACCCGTGCGACACTCTCGGCCGACGGCGCGCACTACATATTGAACGGCGAGAAGCAGTGGATTACCAACTGCGGAATCGCGGGGCTTTATACGGTGTTCGCGAAGATTGTGGATGCACAGGCGGGAAGCGAGAAGTTCTCCGCATTCCTGATTGAGCGGGACACGCCGGGGTTGACCGTGGGCGCCGAGGAACACAAGCTTGGAATTCACGGCTCGTCCACCTGCCCGCTGGTGTTGCAGGATTGCAAGGTACCAGCGGCCAATCTGCTGGGCGAAGCCGGCAAGGGACACCACATCGCCTTCAACGTATTGAACGTAGGGCGGTTCAAGCTGGGGGTGGCGTGCATCGGCGGAGCCCGGCATGCGCTGGGGCACATGGTTCGCTATGCCAAGGAGCGGCATGCGTTCGGCAAGTCGATCGCGGAGTTCGGGATGATTCAGCGCAAGATTTCCGCCTCGGCCACGCGGCTTTATGCAGCCGAGAGCATGGCCTACCGGACTGCGGGCATGATCGATGCTGGTCTGGCGCAGGCAAGTGGAGAGCAGCCGCACGCGCCTCGCGAGGTGCAGCGAAGAATCGAGGAGTACGCGGTCGAGTGCTCCATCCTGAAGGTATACGGATCGGAGATGCTGAGCGTGATTGCGGACGAGCTGGTGGCCACGATGGGCGGATACGGGTATATGGAGGAGTATCCGGCAGAGCGGTACTACCGGGATGCGCGCATCAACCGGATCTTCGAGGGGACCAACGAGATCAACCGGCTGATCATTACCGGGTGGCTGATGAAGCGGGCGATGAGCGGAAAACTGCCGCTGATGGGAGCCATCAAGCGGGTGATGGATGAGGTGATGGAGCCGCCTTCCTTCGACGCCGGGGCGGATGCGGAGGAGACGCTGGGCCGGGAGAGCGCGGTGCTGGCGGCGGTGAAGAAGATGGCGCTGTTTGCGGCGGGCGTGGCCAGCCAGCGGTTCATGACGGGGTTACAGGAGGAGCAGGAAGTGATGGCGGACCTGGCCGATACGATCAGCCAGGTCTACGCGTTGGAGTCGGCGCTGCTGCGGGCGCGGAAGCTGGCGGATGCCGGCCGCAGCTCAGCGGAAGCTGCAGCGGCGATGACGGGGCTGCTGGCGGACGAGACGATGGGGCTGGCCGAACAGGCTGCCCGGCGAGTGCTGGCGGCATGTGCCGAGGGAGACATGCTGCGCACGCAACTGGCGATTCTGCGGCGGCTGGCGCGGTTTACGCCCGGCGATGCGGTGGGAGAGAGCCGGACGGTGGCTCGGGCTGCGATTGCGCTGGAACGGTATCCGGTTTAAAGACAGGGACCAGGGAATAGGGAATAGACAGACTTATTGGTTGAGGGTCGTGCTTTGGCCGCGGGATGCCACTTTTGTGGTATTCAGGCCCTTCTCATTCTGCGGGTAGTCTCATTCTGCCGACAGTGCGTTCCTGAAGAGTCATCGCGTTGCAGCGAACGCGAGGAGATGGTATGCACATCCTCCTGATAGGTTGGGCCATTTTCGCGGGGATGGTGATCGTGTGTTTACGCGACTCCCGATTTGGGCTTGCCGACTCCGGCCCGCGCCCCCTCCAATCTTTTTCAGGACAATCCGCAACTTCCCTCCACTTGCTGTGTTATCTCGGTACAGGAACCCCTTTTTGCCCGAGCCGACTGCCGTGACGTACGCGGCCAAGACAGCCAGCGCCCGGGTGCAAATCAAACCAGAGGCGCATCGCGGATTGCGTTGAACGCCGAAAACAGGTGGGGCAAGTAGGCGTTTCGCGCGCCGGCCGCCGCTGCCATGAGCCAGGAGTATGGAATGAACCCGAAGATTCGATTAATCATTGCAGCAGCAGTTGTCGCGGCATTTTTGCCTTTGGCGGGTTGCAATAGCGGCTCGCTGGTATCGAACACCGTAGCGACCCAGGCACAGACGGGCACTGTGAATATGATTGTGAGCGATGACCCCACTGAAGACTGGGCGACCATCGGCGTGAAGGTATTGAGCGTCACACTGACGCCCCAGGGGGGCGGGACAGCGGTGACGGTGTATCCGGCGGCTTCGGCTCCCCCGATGATCAACCTGGTGCAACTGGACCAGCTTGGCGAGATTCTGGGCAATGCGACGGTTCCGGTGGGCACCTACACATCGGCGACATTGACGCTGGCCGCGAATAACACCGGGACGTCGTGCGATGTCCTGCTGGTTGCTTCGGGCGATCCGGAGAGCGGATTCGGCGTGCCGGCGGGGACAACCGTACCCTGCAGCCAGATTGTGATTGCGGGCGCGCAGGGAACGTCGCCGAACATGACGGTTCCGCTGACCATCAACCTGGCCACTCCGCTGGCGGTGACCAGCACGGCCAGCAGCGCGCTGGACCTGGAGTTTGACCTGAGGCATCCGGCTTTGATCGTGGAACATCAGCCTGTGGGCGCCACCACTCCGACTTGGGTGGTGAACTTCAACGGGCCGGTGCGGCACCATCCGCGGCCCGACCTGACCAAGCTGCTGCTGCGGCACACCTACGGGCAGGCAGCCTCGGTTTCTACCGACAACACCACGCTCACCATCGAGAAGGCCTTCCCGGTGCATCCGATTACTACTCCAGAGACGGCGACGGTAGTGACCGCGGATACGCTTCCGATTCTGGCCGACTCGGTCAACGGCACCATCTTCTTCGATCTGGATACGAGCAGTGCGCCGACGACGATTAAGGATTTCTCGACGGTGGCGAAGACGCTGCCCGGCCTGTATGTGCGCATTGCGGCGCGCTACCAGGTCGATGGAACGCTGGTGGCAACCCGCATTCTGGCCAGCAGCAGTTTCGACAAGGTGTGGGAGAATCCCGAGGGCCATGTGCTGCACGTGAACACGACAACCAACGTGATGCACGTGACGACCGAGGACGGCAACGCCAAGGCGATCGGGATCGGGCCGAATACGTCGTTCTACTTCCGGTCAGACAATACAGCGATCGGGACCGGCACGTCGTTCTTCGACGGCAAGACACCGGGCGGGCTGCCCAACGTGGCTCGCGGCTTCAAGGTGAACGTGACCGTCGATCCGCTGTCAACGGCGACGCCGGCGGTGGCGCTGTCGGTGGAGATCGACGTAGCGCGCTATGACGGGATGATTACTTCGCCGACCACAACGGACTGGGACTACACGCGGGTGTTCGCGATGGCGGACGCGCGCGGCGGCAAGGACAGCTACAACGGTACGCTGGGGTACATCGAATCGACGAGCGCCAACACAACTCCGGCGGGCGCGGCGGTGAACGGCTTCTACTGGTGGGACTTCGGATTCCCGACCGTGATTGACTCGGGCTCGAACGCGGTGAGCGACTTTGTGAGCGCGACCGGCGGCGCGGCGAAGTTTGGGGGAGTGGTAGGCATGCTGCAGCCGTACGGGCTTAGCAACGCAACCTGGAACGACCCGGCGGCGACCGGCACCTGGTCCGCTCTTTGGACGGTGCTGATGCCTGTACCTGCGCCGCTTGGGACCATCGCCTCGGCATTCTCTTCGAGCACCGACAGCTTTACCTATTCGGTGCCGCTGCCAACCGCGGCTCCCGCAAACACTCCGGCAGCGACAGCGGTGACGGTGGACCTGGCCACGGCCAGCGGCAGCGCCACGCTGGTGTACCAGGTAGACCGGCAGGGCAATGTGATTACCATCACTCCGCAGGACATCAGCAACCCAACCACGCTGGCGACGGTGGGCGGAAACCTGTTAGCAGGCGTACCGGTGAAGGTGTTCGGTGTACCGCAGGTGAACGGAAGCATCAAGGCGTACGTGCTGTTCTACTACACTCACACGCCATCAGCCATATAAGGGGTTTTCTTTCGGCAACTCCCGCCGAAACCTGGGCCGCCGTTCTCCGGAACGGCGGCCTTTTTGTACCGATGGCGGCATGGGGCCCTTAGCGGAGGCGAATTTGGAAAGACAGGCGGGTTTTCTCGAAAGCCGGGTAAACTCGTAAGCCGCCGGCTCGTCTAAGCTGGCGTTGCAGCATAGGCCGATGTGTGTTCGGCCCCCGGGAAGCTGGAATGCTCTTGCCGCCCATCCAGCTTGAGCAACAGATATCTTCTTCTTCTGTACATTTGCAAGGAGAACGAAATGCAAGCGAGAACGCAGGAAAACTTCGATGGCATTTTTATAATATTTGTGGGTGTTTTGGTTGTGGCTGCGCTGATCCTGGCTGGATGCTCGGTGTCGAGCACAATCGCCAACAACATTGTGACCCAGGGCACCGCTTCGACGGCGGTACCGGTGTCAATCACCGATGCGCCGGGCGACCAGGTGATTGCGGCCAGTCTGACGCTGAACTCGATCGTGCTGACCGACTCGAACAAGAATACCGTGAGCATTCTGAGCGCGCCGTTTACGTTTGAGGCGGCGCACCTTGACGCGGTGCAGGAGCCCCTGTTTACGCCTTCGATTCCCGAAGACACGTACGGGAGCGTGGCGCTGACCTACTCGAATGCGCAGGTGGCCTATATCGATCCGACGACGAAGCAGGTGGTGCTGACGGCGGCGACGCTGGCCAATACGTCGCAAACCTTCACGTTTCCCACGCCGGTGGTAGTGAACAATACGACGACATCGCTGCTTGTGGACTTCCTGGTGGCGAACTCGGTTGCGATCTCCGGCACGACGGTTACGGTGACGCCGGACTTCCACATCGGGCCGGCGCCGATTCCGCCGCAGCCGACGACCGGGACTACAGGCTTGCAGTGCGGCATCAAGGGCAAGGTGACGGCCCTGGGAACGAACAGCTTTACGCTGACCAATCCTGAGGGCATGGCCCTGGTGATCGCCGTGAATACGAACACGCAGTACCAGGGTTTGAGCGGATTTTCGGCTCTGGCCGTAAACGCGCTGGTGGAAGTGGACGTGGAGACCCAGAGCGGCGGAGGCCTGCTGGCGCTGCGCGTGGAGGAACAGGTTCCCCCGAACGCGACGGCTGCAATGCTGGTGGGGCCGGTGACCTCGGTGACCGGTTCGCCGGCGACCGCTTTCACAATGATGGTGCGGCAGAAGATCGGCCCGCCGCCGACAGCCACTCCGGTGGAGACGGACACGATTACCATCAATGGGTCGACGACGTTCCTGATGCCTGGGAGGTTCAGCAATCTGGCCTTGGGCGGGACGCCGTTCACGCCGATCTTCTCAGCGGCGACGCTGTTTGCCGGACAGGCAGTGGCCGTGGCTACCAACGGCGTGACCAACAACGCAGCGACGGCAACCAGCGTGGCGATGGCTCCGCAAACGATTGACGGAACCATTACTCTCGCCGCGCCGACCTGTTCCTCATGCCCGGGCCTTTATATTCTCACATTGCCCTCGGGAAGCTGGCTGGCCACACTGACAGGACAGACGACGGTGAACGTCTACTTCAACGGCAACATGCAGGCGATCAACAGTAATCCTGTGGGGGTGGGTACGACCGCTCGCTTCAACGGGTTCCTTTTCAAGATCAACGGGTCGCTGGTAATGCTGGCCGCGGTGCAGGCCGACGGACCGGGGATCCCGATCGGGCCTCCTCAGCAGTAAATGTTCCTTAAACGAACCGTGGAACACTCGGGGCGCTGCTCAAACGAGCGCGCCCCGATTTGTTGAGGGAATAGAAGGGCTTTTCGGTTGACGGTCACGCCCTCCCAGGTCTCAAAAGCGAGACCTGGGGCACCCGGCGTCTGTTAAGGAGACACCGTCCGCGGACAGGCGTCAGGGCAGTTGCCTGACTTTGAAATCCTTGAATTCGATTCGATAGCCCTCGGCTTCGAGGCCGATATAGCCCTTTTCAACGACGTTGTGAATGGTGTTGACGACTTTACCATTGACGGCCAGCGTACAGGTGTCAGCCACGCAGCGGATGTCGTATGCGTTCCATTGTCCCGCGGGCTTGACGCGGTTTTCCGTCATGTTCTTGCGTTCATTGAATGAAGTCGGCTTCCCGTCGACGGGCGTTAGGCCAAAGACATAACCGCCATCGAGCGTAGTCTGCGCCTGATACCAGATGTTTCCGTCTGCGTCATTGCGGAAGAAAACGCCGCTGTTGTACTTGGGCGTGCCGGCGACCAGCGTGAAGCGCCACTTGACGTGAAAGGTGAAGTTGCGGAGTTCGCGGTTGAAGCGGAGCCACTCGTGGCCCGCGTTTCCATCGCACAGGATTTGATGCTTCGACGCATCGATATGCCATTGCGCAACCTGGCTTGCGGGATTTCCAGGCGGAATGGCGATGCGGGTCCACTGAGCCTGATAATCGGCAGGAAACAGGTTGACGGTTTGCGCCGCTGCAGGCAGTGCCGCGGCCAGCAGGGCGAGGCTGAGCAGAGTGCGCCGCGGAACGGAGAATCTGCCGGGAAGCCTGCTGTGAATGTTGTACCTGCCATTTGCTGGAATACGAAAGCTCGACATTTTCATTGACTGCTCCAAACTCCGCCTGCTCTTTCCAGGTGAATTCGCTGGAATTGTAGCACCGGGAGGCGGCATGAATGTGTCTCGCGATCCGTGGCCATCATCCCTCAGGCAAGAGTCGAAGAAAGACCGGGAGGAGCTGAATTGCATCTCGCACATGTACCGGCGTGGATAGAAACGGATTGAGGCACGTGGTGTCCCACCCTTTCCGCAGGAAGAGCAACCGCTGAACCCCCCTTCGACAGGCTCAGGGCAGGCTTTCGGCTTCCCTCAGTAGGACAGAAAGGATGGGGTACGGGGCATTGGTGGCGCGGCAGTTATTGCAACTGCGTGGCGGTAACCACGAGTCGCGTGCTGCCTTTGTTGTCGATCGCGTCCGAGGTGAAGACGACAGTGGGCTTTTCAACGGGAATGAGAACCCCGGCATGCCACCTGTTCTGGCGAATGACGGGCTGGCGGATGCTTGGGTCGGTGGACTCGCCCAGGCTGGTCAGATCCGCTGACAGATTGAGTGCAAGCAGGCGACCGACTTCATGGGCGTCCAGCACGTCAATGTTTACGCCTACATCCTCGTATTGATATTGCGTACTTACGGTTTTTCCGTCGTTGAAGGTCGATCCGGTAGAAATCGGAATCCTGGAGCCTATGCGGATGGACATGGTGCTGTGGATGTCGGTGTTGACGGTGGTTGAGTAGGTGCGGCTGTTGACGGGTTTGCCGTCGGAACCGAGTTCCTCGATCACGAAGTCGAGGTGGTAGTAGTGAATGGGCGGCGGCGCGGGCTTCGCGGTGTCCTGGGCCTTTGGAGCTTGCTGGGCGTTGGATGTGTCCTGGGCGAAGGTCCTGCGCCCGGTTGACAGGGCGAGGAGCAGAAGGCAGCAGAGGATGGTGAGCTTGCGCATGAAGTTCTCCTTAGTTGGCGCCCTGATCGGGCGGTTCGAGTGGCTGAATCTGGATGGCGGCGATGCTGAGAGGCGCGTCAGCATTTGCTTGCGCCTCGATGAGGGATTGGCGTTCTGATTCCGGGGCGTGGGCGGCGAAGACGGCTAGCGCCTGCTCCTCAGGTGTGAGTGGCCGAGGGGTGGGAAAGACGTTGAGTTTGGGAAGCGGGGCGGCTTTGGCTGCGAAGACCGCGCGGTGCGATTGAGGTTTGAGGTTTCTGGAATTTCGAGACGGGATGTGGTGGGGTGTTGATGACAGCCCGGGGTGAGCGGTTGCGATGAGAGACTGCCTGGATGTGGGGGTTTGGCCCGCGTGGCCGGACGGCCGGTGAGCCGGCCGGGGACCGGAAAGGACGATCAAAGCAAGCAGGCAGGCGGCGATGGGCAGTGCGATGGCCCAGGACAGCCAGCGGCGCGGCGGCGCGGGAGCGGCTTCAGCAGAGATGCGGGCAAGAATGCGCCGAGTGAGATCGGACTCAGGGCCGGGGTCTGCGTAGGTGTTGAGGGCGGAGCGGAGCAGCAGGTCAAGCTCGTCGTGATCAGGCATAGGGAGCCTCCTGCGCGCAAGGTTCATGAAGGGGAGCTTTGTGAAGCGCGGTGAGCTTTTGGCGGAGAAGCTGGCGGGCGCGCTGCAGGCGGGTGCGGACGGTGCCCTCGGGGACGCCGAGGATGCGGCCGATCTCGCGGGAGTTAAGTTCGTCGGAGGCGGAGAGGACCAGGGGCACGCGGAGTTCCTCGGGGAGCGCGTCGATCATGGAGTGAATGACGGCGTGCTGATTGGCGAGGATCAGGGTTTGCTCGGGGCCGGGATCGGGGGACGGCGCGTCGGCAGCGGGTGCGGAATCATGGTCGCGATCGCATCTTGGGGCAGTTGCCTGCGGGAAACGGGGACGGCGGTCGACGGCGATGCGCCAGGCAACGCGGGCCAGGAAGGCGCGTTCGTTGGAGAGGTTCTGCCAGCCGCGATTGCGATAGAGCTTCAAAAAGGTCTCCTGGACTGCGTCTTCGGCGTCGTGGGAGTTGAGCAGGACGGCGTAGGCGACGCGGAAGACGAAGCGTGACTGGCGTTGGACGAGTGTGGTGAACTCCGCGTCTTCGCCAATGGTCAAGATCTGCTTACTCCCTCAGGCTGCCCGCGGACGATGCGCGCCGGGTGCAAGGCAACTTCACTCCCTGTACACATGCAAAGACGGCGAGCAACGGCGGGGTGTTCGGATTTTTTGAGGGGGGTGGGTAGGCCGGCGCGCAATTGCGGTACCAAAAGCGAGTTTCGGAGCATGCGGCAACCGGCCTGGGAGCGGAGGCGGTTCGAGTTTGTTATGAATTATGCGGCAACAGCGATGGGCGCTATTTTGCGGGGGAGGGAGGCGCGAGCCAGGAGCGCGATAGGGAAAATCCAGACCAGCCCGGCGAGATCGTCGATGCCGTAGTGGAGGCGGAGGGCGACGGTGGAGAGGGTGATGCAGGTGCAGGTGACAATGGCCACGGCCATCAGCCAGGGCGACAGCTTGCCCCGGCATAGCCAAACCATGAGCCAGGGGTCGGCCGTGTGTAGGCTGGGGAAACAGTCGCCGGCGTAGCGGAAGTTGTCCACGAGGAACCTGTAGCCGACCGTGGACTCGACCCATAGTGGTGCGGACGGGGTGGTGAGGGAGAGGGGGCCGGAGACGGGAAAGAGGATGTAGCAGCAGTAGCCGCAATAGAGCGAGATGAGGACGGCGCGCCGGATGAGGTGAAACTGCTCCATGTTGCCCTTGTACATGAACCAGGACAGGACAATTATGGGGGTGAAGGGATAAAGGCCGTAGAAGAAGCTCATGACCTGGATGAAGGGGCGGGAATCGAGTCCCCACTGGGTGAGCCACAGATAGGGCGTTTTGCCGAAGAGGGCGACGTCGGCGGCCATCATCCACCGGTCTTTGGATGAGATATGGAGCCAGTCGGTTATGGCGGAGGCGTGCAACAGCTTGAGGCTCACATAGCCCACTACACCAACGACCATGGGGCCGATTTCCAGGACGATGCGCAGCAGGGGCCGGACGCGGGGGGTAAAACGCACAGCGATCAGGAGCAGTGCGACCAGCGCGCCGGCGGAGCTAAGTACCCATCGCGCGAAGACCCGGCCGCCCGGCGTCGCAAAGTCGACGGGATAGAGCAGCGTCAGTACCAGGACCAGGAACAGAAAAGACCCGGTCACCAGTTCGTCGAAGCGGCGACGAAGGAAATTCAGCATCTCGTGTTCCCTGTAATTGGGAGGCGTCCAGTTTAACTGGCGGCTGCCGTAGGGGGCAAGGCGGGGGTGGTGGGAGCGGGTTGAGATGTGTGGGCTCCCACTCTACCGCGATGAGGCCGCGGAAGGATGGGGATCCGGCCAGCAATGAAAACCGGCCCGCTTCTCCTGATGAGGAGCGGGCCGGTTTTCTTGGTTCCGGACTGGAGTTATGCCTTGGCCGACGTCAGCGCGCCCAGATCGGCGGCCAGCTTTTCTGTGGAGAAGGCTTCGATCAAGTCGCCTTCCTTGATGTCGGTGAAGCCGAGGCCGATGCCGCACTCCATGCCGCTGGTTACTTCGCGAACGTCGTCTTTGACACGCTTGAGGGAGCCGATCTTGCCCTTGAAGACCTGCTCGCCGTCGCGCATGACCTTGATCTCGGCATCGCGGCGAATGATGCCGTCCTGCACGCGCGAGCCGGCGATGGTGCCGATCTTCGGAATCTTGAAGACCTTGAGGACTTCGGCGCGGCCCAGGTAGTTTTCCTTGAAGGTAGGTTCGAGCAGGCCCATCATGGCCAGACGGATTTCATCCTGCAACTCGTAGATGATGGAGTGCAGGCGGATCTCGATGCCTTCCTGCTGGGCCAGCTCGGCGGCCTTGCGCTCGGGGCGGACGTTGAAGCCGATGATGATGGTGTTGGAGGCCGTGGCCAGCAGCACATCACTCTCCGTGATGGAGCCGACGCCGGAGTGGATCACCTTGATGCGCACCTTCTCGGTGGACATCCTGGTGAGCGAGTCGGCCAGGACTTCAACCGATCCGGTGACGTCGCCCTTGATGATCAGGGGCAGGTCCTTGACCCCGGCGGTGCGAATCTGCTCGGCAAGACCTTCGAGAGAGACGCGGGAACTCTTGGCGAGTTGTGCGTCGCGCTCCTTCATCTTGCGGTACTGGGCGATGCCCTTGGCCTTGTCGCGGTCGGCTACGACGAGGAAGGTGTCGCCGGAGTCGGGCATGGATTCCAGGCCCAGCACTTCGACCGGGGTGGATGGGCCGGCTTCGTCGAGGGCGCGCCCGCGGTCGTCGAACATGGCGCGAACCTTGCCGAAGGTGTTGCCGACAATGTAGCTGTCGTTCAAGCGCAGAGTTCCGTCCTGGACCAGGACCGTGGCGACAGCGCCGCGCCCGCGGTCGAGCTTGGCTTCAATGACCGAGCCGACGGCCTTGCGGCCGGGAGTTGCCTTGGGAGCGCGGATGTCGGAGACCAGGCAGATCATCTCAAGCAGCAGGTCGAGGTGGATGCGCTTCTTGGCGGAGACTTCGACGAACACGGTGCCTTCCTGGCCCGCGCCGGCCCACTCTTCAGGGATGAGGCCGCGATCGGCAAGCTGCTTTTTGACGCGATCGGGATTGGCTTCAGGCTTGTCGATCTTGTTGACGGCGACGATGATGGGAACGCCGGCAGCCTTGGCGTGGTCGATGGCTTCGAGAGTCTGAGGCATGACGCCGTCGTCGGCGGCGACCACGATGACGACAATGTCGGTGACCTTGGCTCCGCGAGCGCGCATGCGGGTGAAGGCCTCGTGGCCGGGGGTGTCGAGGAAGACGATTTCGCGGCCGGAGGCGGGCGAGCCTTCCTTGGCGAACTTAACCTTGTAGGCGCCGATGTGCTGAGTGATGCCGCCAGCTTCGCCGGCGGCAACGTCGGTCTCGCGGATGGCGTCGAGCAGCGAAGTCTTGCCGTGATCGACATGGCCCATGACGGTGACGACGGGCGAGCGCGGAACTTCGAGCTCGCCGGTGTTTTCGGCTTCGAGGACTTCTTCGATGGCCTGGTTGGCTATCTCTTCTTCGTAGCTGATGACGGTGGCGGCAGCGCCGAACTTGGCGGCAACGTCCTTGACCATTTCAGCGTCGAGGGACTGATTGACGGTGACGAAGACGCCGCCCATGAGCAGGGTGGCGATCAGATCCTTGGCGCGGATTTCGAGCTTCTCAGCCAGATCCTTGACGCTGATGCCTTCAGTGACGGTGATTTCCCGGGTGATGGGCAGCGGCTCGCCGCCGATTTGCATTCCGCTATAGCGGGGCGGCGGCACAAAGCCCTTCATCGGGCCTTCTTTGGTCTTTGGGTACTGGGGTCTGCCGCCGCGGCCACGAGAGGGAGCGCGTTGCGGGCGAGGCGATTCGCCGGCCGGGGGAGCTCCGCCGGCGCCTGGCCGGGCTCCGAAGCCGGGACGGGGTGGACCGCCAAATCCAGGACGAGCGCCAAATCCGGGCCGGGCTCCGGGGGCACCCGGGCCAGCAGAGGCGCCCATGGGGGTGCGGGTAGGATGCTTGGGCCGCGGCCCGCCAGGGAACTGCCCTGGGGCTGGAGCTCCGCCAGGGGTGCGCTGCGGATAGCCTCCGGTGCCACCCGAGGGACGGCGATCGAAGATGGGCTTGCCGCGCTGGATTCCAGCGCCGGGAGCGAGGTTGCCTGTGCCGACTTCAGAAGGCGGCAAAATTGGGGCCTTGTAGACCGGCCGGGGGCCGGTCTGGGGCATGACCATGCGGCGCGCAGGCGGTACGGGAGCTGCAGCCGCCTTGCCGCGGGCGGCATGCACGGGAGCAGGAGCGGACTCGGCTGCAATGGAGGGAACCGGTGCTTCAGGTTCCGGTGTTTCCGCGGGAGCTTCCGTAGCTTCAAGGACGGCGGCGGGCTCAAGCTCAACGCCGGCCGGCGCGGCTGCGAGCGGTTCTTCTTTGGGCGCCGGGGCAGTGGGCGGCGCGGTCACGGCGGCTTCAGGGACGGCGACGGGAGCTTTGGCCGGACGCTTGGCGGAGGTGGCCGGCTTTTCAGCGGCGCGCGGTTGTTCTTCCTTTTGAGGGGCAGCGGGCGGCTTGACGACGGCGCCCGGAGGCGGCGCGACCACGACGACAGGGCGCGTGACGGCAGCAGCGCCCGCGGGAGCCTTGGCGACCACCGGACCGGCGGGCGGCCGGGAGGCTATAGCCGGGGGCGCCGAGGGCGTGACGATGGGCGGAGCGGAACGCGGTTGGGGAACGATTTTGCGCGGTTCGGGGCGGGCCGGGGCTGGAGTCGGAGCTGGCGCGGCAGCGACTGGCGCAGGGGCCGCGGGACGGGCTGCGGGCTTGGCAGCAGGCACAGCGGCGGGCTTTGCCGGCGCATGCGCGTGGCGCGCTTCTTCCTCTTCTTCCTTTTTCTTGGCCAGAACGGCCTTGAGCACGTCGCCGGGCTTGGAGATATGCGAGAGGTCGATTTTTGGCGTTATGACTTGAGGAGCGCGTGCGGCCGCGGCGCTTGCGTGGCCGGCAGAGCGGGTTGCGTGCTCAAAATGCGCGCGCACCTTCTCTGCCTCGTCCGCCTCCAGGGAGCTGGAGTGGGTCTTGCCGGCACCCAGGCCGAGCTCCGCCAAAACGTCAAGAATCTGCCTGCTCTTGACTTCCATCTCGCGCGCGAGATCGTTGATACGAACCTTGCTCATCCGCCTCTTTTCAGAATTCGATTCCAAACCACTTAGTCGCTCATAGCTACCTCGTGGCAATGGCTGCTTTTCAAACTTCCATGATGCTTCGATTGGCTGGGGAGGCTGGGGCGCATATTACGCGCCTTCCTCTTTGGCCGCCTGCTCTTCAGTGGTTGCGCTTTCGGTTCCTGTCTGTTCCGGCGCTTCGCCGGCTTCAGGCACGTTTTCGATTGCCGCTTCAACGGCGCTGACGGGCTCCGCATCCGCTTCAACCGCAGCGGTACTTTCAGCTTCTTCAAGGACCACAGCAGCGTTTTCCGCTTCGGCTTCCGCATCAGCCACAACGGCCGGCGCGTTCTCGACTTCGGCTTCACCGGCTTCTTCTGAGGCCGCCGGTTCGGCAGCGCCAGTTTCCTCGGTCTGGGGCACGTGGCCTTCTTCACCTTCTTCAAAATGACCGAAGTAGTGGCGAACGGCGACCGAGATCTTTTCCAGGGTCTTTTCGCCGATGCCGGGGATCTCCTCGAGCTGCTCGGGCGTCATGTCGGCGAGGGCCTCGACGGTGGTGATGCCCGCGGTGACCAGCTTCTGGATGATGCCGTCGCCGAGCTCTGTAACCTGCTCGATGGGCGTGGTGGGCCCGCCAGAGAAGGCCTGCATCTGCTGCTCGACCTCCTGGCGCTTCTCCTCTTCGCTCTTGATATCGATCTTCCAGCCCAGCAGCTTGGCGGCCAGGCGGACATTCTGCCCTTTCTTGCCGATGGCGAGCGAGAGCTGGGTGTCATCGACGATGACTTCCAACTGCTTGTCGGTGAGGTCGGTGATGGAGACGCGGCTGACCTTGGCCGGCTGCAGGGCTTTTTCAGCGAAGGTGGTGATCTCGTCGGAGAATTCGATGATGTCGATTTTTTCGCCGCGCAGCTCGCGGATGATTGACTGAACTCGCATGCCCTTCATGCCGACGCAAGCGCCCACGGGGTCAACGTCCTTGTCGCGGCTCTGCACGGCAATCTTGGTGCGCTCGCCGGCCTCGCGGGCAATGGCGCGAATGACGACAGTGTTGTCGTAGATCTCGGGAACCTCGGACTGAAACAGGTTCTGCACCAGCTCGGGTGCGGCGCGGGAGACGATGACCTGCGGCCCCTTGGCGGCGCGGTCTACCTTGAGCAGCACCACGCGGACGCGCTCGCCGATGGAGAACTGCTCCAGACGCGACTGCTCACGCTTGGGGCAACGGGCTTCAGCCTTGCCCAGGTCGTAGATGATGTCCTGGCCCTCGATGCGCTTGACGGTGGCGTTCAGGACTTCTTTTTCGCGGTGCGCGTATTCCTGGAAGACGGTGTCCCGCTCGGCTTCGCGGACCTTCTGGAAGATGACTTGCTTGGCGAGCTGCGCGGCGATGCGGCCCAGTGGACTGGTGTCGCGGTACATGCGGATTTCAGAGCCGACTTCGACGCCCGGGGCCAGCTCATTGGCCTCAGCCAGCGTGATCTGGTTGAGCGGATCCTCGACCTGGTCCTCGTCCGCGACAACTGTCTTGTAGATGTAAGCCGTGATTTCGCCGGTCTCCTTGTTGAGTTCCCCGCGCATGTTTTCCTGGGTCTTGTAGTACTTGCGCGTGGCCAGGGCAATGGCCTCCTCGACTGCGCCGACAACGATGCCGGGGTCAATGCCCTTTTCCTGGCTTAGGAGCTCGATGCTTTGATACAAAACGCTGGCCATACTCTGCTTACTCTCTCATTGATCCATTGATCATTTGCGGCCGGGCCAACTGCGGGCCGAGCCGGTTAGGTTGGTATTGCGGATAGGCTGGAGGGTCAGAACCCTCAACCTACCCACGGTCAAGCTGGAAGCCAGAAGCTAAAAGCTGGCAGCCAGTTTTTCAAATCTCCGGCACCAGTTGCGCCTTCTCGATGTTGCCGAGGGCGATTTCAACGGTGCTGACGCCGGTCTTCCGGCTCTTGCTGTTCTGCTTGACCGCGTTCAGGTCGAGCGTGATGGTCTTCTCCGCACTGGGCTGAGCGCCGGCTACCAGGCGCCCCTGCCAATGGCGGTTGTTGCGGAGCGCCTCAAAGGTCTGCACCTTGACCAGGCAGCCTTGAAACCGCTCGAAATCCTCAGGCCGGGTCAGCTTGCGGTCCAAACCCGGCGAGCTGGCCTCGAGCGTGTATTCCGCACCGGGAACCAGATCTTCCACGTCCAACAGGACGCCGAAGTCGCGGCTGAAAGCGGCGCAATCCTGGTGCGTAACGCCGGACAACTGCTCGACGCTCAACCTGCCCTCGACGAGCCGCTCCGGAAGGCGCTCCGCGCCATCTCCCTTTGCGGCCGCCTCGATGGCTGCCTTCAACTGCGCGCGTCCCGCGGCGTTCTTCTCGAGATACACTCGCAGGGTGCGTTCCTTCGCGGGGCCTATGAACTCGATGTCCACCACGTCCAGCCCATGCGAAGCGGCCACCCTTGCCGCCGCCGATCGGATTTCGTCCAGCTTGACTGCCATCGTTTCTTCAACCCAACGAGCAAAAATCGCTCGTCGGGGACCCCAGCCCACGCCGCCCTTAAGCGGCTGTTTTCGGGGGTTTACCCCGGTAAATTTGCCGCAAATAAAAAGTGGGCTATGAGCCCACTCCTCTCTCCGCCAGCCGGTGCGCACACGGTAGTTCTCTGGCGGACAAATTCGTCTGCATCCTTAGCATAGGCGAAACTGCCGGGAAATTCAATGGGGGAAGGGGCCTGTGTGCTGAAATTAGCCGCTTGAAATGAACCGGAACGGAAGGCAGCAGCACAAGACCGGGCGGTTCCGCTCGAGACGCAGAATCTTCCCACTTCTTCGGCTATGTAGCCTCTTGCACGCTATGGATTGACAAAAGCATATACAATGTATATACATTGGGGCAATGGATATCCATTTCCTTTACCACGGGCAGCGCTTTGTGTGGGATTCGGAGAAGGCGTCCAGCAATGCGAGCAGGCACGGAGTCAGCTTTGAGGTCGCTTGCCAGATATTCTTCGATCCATTTATTCGAATCGATGATGCGAGCGGTGCCGAGGAACAAAGGGACGCAGCGATCGGACTTACTGAGGATTGGACATCGCTCTTCGTCGTACATATGTTGCTTGAAGGCGAGACGATTCGCATCATTTCAGCGCGGCCTGCAACTGCGCAGGAGCGGAGGTCTTATGAAGACAGCGAGTGAACGAATGCAGGAACGTTTGAGGAAGGATCGTCCGATGACGGTGATCAGCCTCCGTATGCCAGAGGACGTGATCGAGGAGTTGAAAGAAATCGCGCCGTCGCTCGGCTTCTCCGGCTATCAACCGCTGATCCGCGCCTATATCGGCCAGGGCCTGCGCAAGGATCAGGCCCGGATGGAAAACTCGCAGGTGCAGGTACTTGCCGAGAGCCTGCGCAAGCACGGAATCGCCGATCAGGTCATCTCCGCCGCCATCGCGGAGGCGCAACTGAAGAGCGCGTAACATCCACTCACCACATGCGCCGCACACCGAACTGGTCGAGTTGCGGATCGGGGCTGAGAATCGGGATGTCCAGAGCCAGCGCCTGGGCGGCGATCATGCGGTCGAAGGGGTCGCGGTGCTCGACGACCAGCCTGCCGGCTCGCAGCGCGGACTCCGTATCGATTGCGAGTTGTGTGTAGCCTGCCTCTTCCATCACGTCGAGATAATCGCGCTCCAGCTTCTCCGCGCCGGGCAGCTTGCCGGCGCGGACCTTGGTGGCAATCTCCCATGCGGATGCGGCAGAGACGAGAACCACGTTGTCTTCGTCGGCAATCGTATCCCGGGCTTGCCGGCTGAGGAAGGAAGGTGAGAGGGTGGCCCAGATTACGGTGCAGGTGTCGAGCAGGACCTTCACTCACCGCCCCCATCCCAAAGCTCAAGTTCCTGCTCTGGAAGCGGTTCAAAGAACTGCCCGGAAAGGACGAATCCAGGGGTCTCCAGGGCGCCAAGCCGCTTCCTCGCGACCGGCTGAATCGCTTCCAGCCGTGCAACAGGGGTCTTTGCCCGCCCGGAGGTAATGGTGACAACTTCACCCTTTTGCGCCTGCTTGAGCAAGCTGGAAAGATTGGATTTGGCCTCGAAGATGGTTGCGGTGATCATGCCTGTCTCTATCCTGCTAATTTATCTTAGCTAAGTTTTGAGAATCTTGCAAGTCTCGGCGTTTCGGAGTAGGTCTTCACGTATCTGGATTGGGCAGCCGCTGCTGCCGTTTGCCGGGAATTCCATTTTGCACGAAGGACAATCAGGGACGACAATAGCGGAATGAAATTTTTCCGGATGATTGCCCTCTTTCTGCTGGCCGTTTCGACGGCGGCGCCTGCGCTGCGCGCGCTCGAAAAGCAGCCCGCCAGCGATTATCACGCGCGGCGCGTTGCGTTGGCTGCCAAACTCCACGGAGGGGTAGCGGTGCTGTTTGCCGCCGAAGAGCCGTTGCTGGATTTGACGCCCTACCGGCAGGATGAGGATTTCTACTATCTCACCGGGTGGACAGAGCCGGGTGCGGCGCTGCTGGTGGTGAGCGAGGCGCAGCAGGAGGCGACACCGCGCGGATACAAGGAAATTCTGTTTCTGCCTACACGCGACCTGCACATGGAGAAATACACCGGGGCGAAGCTGGATGCGGCTTCGCCGGGGGTAGCGCAGGCCACCGGCGTGGACGCGGTGGAGCAGATGACGGAGTTGCCGGCGGCGCTGAACGGGCTAATCGACAAAAACCGCAGGCTGGCGTACAACCTATGGACGCAGCCGCTGGCTCCGCGGGCCACGGCGCTGGTGGACTTTACCGCGGCTACTCTGGGGATGGATGCGAATGCCGTGCTCTCCCACGACGTGACCGGCCTGACGGCCGAGTTGCGGCTCAAGAAGGACGCGGGCGAAATCGAGCTGATGAAGAAGGCTTCGGCAGCCTCGATTGCCGGGCAGCGAGTGATGATGCGGGCCGTGAAGCCGGGCGCGACGGAGCGGGCGGTGGCCGGAAAGATGACGGCGGCGTGGATGGAGAATGGGTGCGAGCGGGCGAGCTATGCGGCGATTGTGGGATCGGGCATCAACTCGACGACGCTGCACTACGCTGAAAACTCGCGCACCATCGAGGACGGCGACATCGTGGTGGTGGATGCGGCCTGCGAGTACTCGATGTACGCCGCGGACATTACGCGGACCGTGCCGGCGAACGGGCACTTCACCCCGCGGCAGCGCGAAATCTACGACATTGTGCTGGGGGCGCAGCAGGCGGCGATCGACGCGTTTGTGGCCGGCAAATCGACCATCAACGACCGCGACCGGCACGATCCGAACTCGCTCGACAAGGCGGCGTACAACTACATCAATACCCACGGCAAAGACCTGCACGGGCAGCCGCTGGGACAGTACTGGCTGCACGGGCTGGGACACATGCTGGGCATCGACGTGCACGACCCCGCCATCTATCCCGAGGTGTTGAAGCCGGGGATGGTGTTTACCATCGAGCCGGGCGTTTACATCCCCGAGGAGAAGCTGGGGGTGCGCATCGAGTGCGACTTCCTGGTGGGCGCGGATGGGAAGCTGATTGATTTAGACGCGGAGCTGCCACACACGGCCGACGACGTGGAAGCCGCGATGCGCGGCAAGTAGAGGAATGGCGATGGACCCGCGCGACGAAGTGGATCCCAACCAGTTGGAGATGCTGGCGCAGGCTTTCAGCGAGCAACTGCTGGCGTGCCTGGACGAGTGTGCGCGCGGGCGCAGGGGGCTGTTCTCAGAATTCGTGGGCGATGAGGATGAGGGCGGCGGCTGGCCGGAGGCGGCGCGGCTGCGGGAACTGGCAGTCGCACTGCAGGGGATTCTTGCGCAACTGGAACAGCGCAACGCGCTGTGCGACGAGTTTCTTGACCTGTGCACGATTCACGGCGAGAGCCATCCCGGCGAGCGCAAACTGGCGCGGACGTTTCTGGAGCGGATTGAGCGGGGCGATGTGGGGACTCCGACCCAGGAGGAGAAAAAGCCGTGGTGACGCTTCATGCATTTCTGGCGCTGGCAGCGGGGTTTTTGACCATGGCGGTTCTGGTGGCTGCGCTGACGGCGCTGCTGGCGCGGTTGACGCCGAGCTGGGTGGGCGAGCAGGGGAAGCCTCAGCCGGGGTATGTTTTCGTCAATCTGGGCTACTCATTTCTGGCCGCCGCGGCAGGCGGGTACGTGACGGCGTGGCTGGCGGCCGCGAACCCGCTGTACCACGTGCTGGCGCTGGGGATTATTGTGCTGGCGCTGGCGGCGCTGAGCGCGCTGCAATCGAAGGGGAAGCAGCCGGTCTGGTACCAGTTGACGCTGGTGGCACTGACGCCGCTGGGAGTCCTGGCCGGAGGGCTGGTGCGGCTCAGGGTGATGGGGATTCTCTGAGCCAGCGGGTCAGCAAGCGAGCGAACCAGCAAGTCAGCGGCGGGGCTGATTGGCGACTTTGGGCGCCCGGTTTCAGAAAGGAGACCTGAGACGCCCGATACGCTTCACTATGCTTTGGCGGCCTTAAAAACGGACGCCGACGGTAACGGGAATCACCTTTGTGCCGGCCGCGACGGTGGTTGTTCCCAGGCCATTGGGTTGAGTTGTCACGGCGGGCGTCATCACGTCCAGGTAGCGGACTTCGGCGAAGAGCTTCGTCTTGCTGTCAAGGTACATGCCGCCCATGCGGTGCTGATATCCGCCGCCAATGTTGAAGCCTCCCTGGTTCGAGGAGAAGTGGCCGACGACGGCGTTCACGGTGGCGATTCCGCAGTAATAGTAATCGCAGTATTCCTCCTCTTCAGGGTTGGTGAAGCTGGTCACTTTGCGATAGAAGCCTCCACCGCCGGTGACATAGAAATCGTTGCTGGACTTGGGAAAGAGGCTGACGACCGGATCCAGGGTGAGGGACCAGATGTGGGCGTGTCCGCCGTTGGCGCCGGTTTCAGCGATCAGTGCGCCGGGCAGCTTATCGTCGATGAACTGGTACTCGGCCAGCAGGGCAAAGCGCTTGGAGAAGTTGATTCCGCCGCCGGCGACGATTTGCCCACCCCAGGTAATGTACGCCGAGTCCCCGGAGGGGGCGTTGAATCCGCCGCCAAGCTCGAGGGCATATTTGCTGGCCAGGGTTTGCTTCCAGCCGCCCCTTTCCTGGCCCGCGGCGGAGGCTGCCGGCCTGGGCGCGGAGGGTAGGCCATCGGGAGTGACCGCTTCGGCAAGCTGGAGCGAACTGGAATCGTTGCCGGAAGAGTAGCCGGCTGAATTGGACTGATTCTGGGAAACCGCGGACTGCGCACTCCAGAGGCCTGCGGCAAGGATGAGCACGGATCCAAGAAGACTGACACGCCGCATGAGCGGCATCCAACGGGGGAATGACATGCGTGAACCTCGAAGAAGGAATTAAGTTAAAAGCGTCCGGGCATAGTTCACCCAACAAAGGGTTAGACACCGATTTTGGGTGGAAGGTTGCGGCAGGGAGTGGGGGCTTGCGGAACGCAGCACAAGATTCCCACTTTCCCTATTTATGCCACTATGTTATATTGGTGTCACTAAAGAAAGAAGGGGACATATGGAACTTCAGGCTCGTGGCCAAATCGGCGAGAAGGGCCGGATTGTCATTCCAGCGGCAATGCGCGAGGCGCTCGGAATTGGTGTGGGCGACTCTGTGGTACTTCGCGTGAAGGAAGACGAACTGCGCATTTCGACTATAAGGGGCAGGATCAGGCGCGCTCAGCGCAATGTACGGCACCTCGTTCCGCCGGGGACGCTGGTTTCCGATGAGTTGAGCGCGGAGAGGCGCGAGGCTGCGAAGAATGAATAGGGCCGTGCTCGATGCATCCGTCATCCTGGCGGTACTTTTTCAGGAACCCGGCGCAGAGAAGATGACGGACGAGATCATGAATTCCGCGATTGTCAGCACGGTCAATCTGGCCGAGGTTCAAAGCAAACTCGTAAAGATGGGTCATCCACCGGAGGATGCCTGGTCGGACGCCAATTTGCTGGAGACGGACCCTGAGCCCTTCACCAGCGACCAAGCCAGGATCGCCGGCGATCTGATTACAACGACCGAGAAGTATGGATTGTCGTTGGGCGACCGATCCTGCCTGGCGCTGGCGATTGCGCTCAAGGCTCCGGTGTATACCACCGAACAGCTATGGAAGAACCTCAAGGTTGGGGTTCCGATTCATGTGATCCGGTGAATTGGATGGCGTTTCATCAGGCAGCAAACAGCAAAGGCCGGAGCGGGGCTCCGGCCTTTGCTGTTTGCTGTAGGTTGCGCGCTCAGCCCTGGATGTCGAACTGCTCGGGATGGAGGGTGGCGTCGCTCTTGACCAGGATGTTCTTGCCGGTCAGCTCCTCGAACTCGGCCAGCCAACTGGCGTTGTTGGATTTGAGCACCTTGACGGTTTCGGGGTTGACGCGCAGCAGTATGTCGGCGCTCTCGAAGTGCTTCTTCATCTTGCGCAGCTCGGTGTAGATCTCGTTGCAGACGGTGGTCGGGCTCTTGACCATGCCGGTGGCCTGGCAGGTGGGGCAGGGGACCGAGAGGGTCCGCTCCAGGGATTGCTTGACGCGCTTGCGGGTGATGGCGACCAGGCCAAAGTCGTTGAACTGCAGAACCTTGGTGGGAGCGCGGTCGCTCTTGAGAGCTTCTTCGAGGGCGGCCATGACCTTGTAGCGGTTCTTGCGCTCGTCCATGTCGATGAAGTCGATCACGATGATGCCGCCCAGGTCGCGCAGCCGAATCTGGCGGACGATCTCGGGAACCGCGTCGAGGTTGGTCTTGACGATGGTGTCCTCAAGGCGGGCCGACTTGCCGACGTACTTGCCGGTGTTGATGTCGATGGCCACCAGCGCCTCAGTCTGGTTGATGACGATGGAGCCGCCGCTCTTGAGCCAGACCTTGGAGCGCAGGGCCTTGGAGATTTCGTCCTGAATGCCGAAGTGCTCGAAGAGCGGAGTCTCCTTGGTGTAGAGCTTGACGCGGCGAACCAGCGAGGGCGAGAAGCGGTTGAGGAAGCGGACGATGCGCTCGTAGTCGCCTCGGAATCGACCCAGATGGAGGAGAAGTTGCGAGCTGACCTGGTCGCGCAGAATGCGCTCGATCAGCGACAGGTCGTGATAGATCAGCGCCGGCGACTTGGACGAGTCCGAGCGCTGCTTGATCTCGTTCCAGAGATTGAGGAGGAAACGCAGGTCGGCGCGCAGCTCTTCTTCCGACGCGCCCTCGGCGGCGGTGCGGACGATGAATCCGCCGGAGGCCTCGCCGCGCTCGTGCACCAGAATCCGCTTGAGGCGATGGCGCTCCTCGTCGGAGGCGATTTTGCGGCTGACGCCGATGTGGGTGACGGTGGGCATGAAGACCAGGAAGCGGCCGGGCAGGGCGATGTGCGAGGTGATGCGCGCGCCCTTCTTGGCGATGGGCTCCTTGGCGATCTGGACCAGAATCTCCTGGCCGGGCTTCAAGCAGGTCGCTGATGATGGGCAGATCGGAGGTCTGCATGGAGCGGCGCGAGGGTCCTCCGCGGCGGTTGCCCTGGGCGGCGCGCACCGCGGCCACGCGGCTCCGCCGCGGCCGCCGCGATCGCGGCGCTGCTGGCTGGCAGTTCCGCCTGGCAGGCTGGCCTTCGGCCGTAGCCTCGTCTTCGTCCTCTTCTTCGTCGAAGGCTTCGTCGTCGCCGTTCTTTTCGTCGAAGTTCAACTGGATGCGGTGGTCGAGGTGGGCCTCCTGGAGCATCTCGCCCAGGTCGCCGGAGCGAATCTGGGTAGGCAGCGTCTCCTCTTCAAAATCGTCCAGGTCGTGTTCTTCGGTTTTGTCGTGGCGATGATGGCGGGGCGCGTCGAACTCCTCGCCCTCGATGATCTCTTCCTCGATGAGGCCGCTGCCGGGGGCATAGGACGAGACGGAGGCACTGAAGCGCTTGCCGCTTTGGCCGCGGCTTCCTCTTCCTTCTTCTTCTTGCCGAAGCCGAAGAGCCGAAAGCCGGTGGGAGGCACGGGATCAACGTGGTGGGAGGCGGAAGCGTCGGACTCCGGCTCAGGCTCCGCGACTCACCTCATCCTGCCTGGTGATTGGGACTGCCAGAGACTCATCGGCCGATGGCTCTTCCAAAACCGTCTCCACCGACATAGTCTTCCGGATTGGATGGCTTGGGTGCGGCTTCGCTGGACTCCTCGAATACTATCGGTCCTCGAACTGCTCCTCGGGCTGGAGGCTCTTCGGGGATCAAGCTCCGGGTCGAAGTATCCGATTCTCTGCTCGAGACGAGTTCTTCCTCTTCGATCTCATCCGGCGCGGAGTCGCTGTCTCAACGGCTCGGAATCTCGCGGCAGGCTCGGGCTGGCGGGAGCGATGCTTGGAGATCGACTCGCCGGGAAGCAGGCCGCTGCCGTCCCACTGCGATGGGCGCCTCAATCAGCGTTGAAGGCTTGGAGAAGCCGGACGGACGGGCAGGAGCGGCAGGCTCCGGCGCGGATCTGGGAGCATCGTCTGCCGGTGCGCCGCCGTACTTGGAGAGCGACTCGCCGGGCAGAACAAAGGGAACCGGGGCGGAAGACGGCTCGCGGGAGGCGCGGGGCGTGGCGCCGGACCACGAAGAGGCGCTTGTCGCCGGGGTGGAATCCCGAGGCCTGAATGTCAGGAGCCACCTCGGGTTCGGCAGCCGGCTCTGGAGTGATCTTCGAGGGATGGTTCGGATTCTGACCGGCCTTCGGAGAAGGCCGGCCGCGCCGCGGCACCGCGGCGGTGGCGGCGTCCGCGCCAGCGGCGGGCGCCGGGCGCGCCGGAACTCTCCTGGTCGTCGCCGGCCTGCTCGGAGATGACTGGAGGTTCAGCAGCGGGCGCAGCGGCCTCGGGAGCTTCCTGGACGGCTTCTTCCGCCGGACGGCGCTCTCTGGGCTGGCGGTCCTGCCGCTGTTCCTGTTTCTGGCCCGGCTTCGGACCGGGGCGGGCCTGGCGATCTTCCTGCACGGGCGCCGTCTCTGTCTGGCTGGGTGGAGTGCCGGACCTCGCGGGGAGGCTGGTTGGCGCCGCTGGCCGCGGCTTTTTCCAGCTCGTCGGTCTCTTCCGAGTCTTCAAGTTCCAGGAAGTCGGTTACATAGAGGAAGGCGTCGCGCTCCAGGCCCACGTCCACAAAGGCGGACTGCATGCCGGGCAGGACGCGGGTGACGCGTCCGTTGTAAATGGACCCGGCCAGGGTGTACTCGTTTTCGCGTTCGTAATAGATTTCCGCGAGCTGATCGTCTTCAAGAATTGCCAGCCGCGTCTCATGCGGCGTGCTGGAGATGCAAATCTCTTTTGCCATCGTACCTTTCCGTCCGGCGGCTTATGGCTGCTGGTACCCGCGGCAAGGCGGGATGGAGACGCACGAAGCCGGAAGGGGAGGGGATGGTGCGGAAGGGATAACCCGTCAAGTCGCTAGCGTGGCGGCTGCCGAGCGCTGGTCGCCAGCCCCAGAGGGCGGCGAACCACGGCGGATATCCATGACGAACAAGCCAACGAGTTGAGTGTTGCGGTAATCCGATTGCAGAGAGTTTGTGGCCAACCACTGCCGGAGACTTCCGGCGGGGCCGTTCCACCGCTGGCGTTTGCACGGCCGTGCCGCGCGATGGGAGCGGAGCTTGAGATGCCCCAGCACTGTCATCCTGCGCCGATTCCGATGCAACTGTTGTACGCCGCCAACGGTTTTCCCGTCTCTGCGTGCTCATGAACCCTTGTCCTGCCGGGCGCGGATCCATCCGGACCTGTGCCGGCGAAATACTTGAAAATTCTTCTCTTGCGGTCCGGACAGTTCCGGGGGGACACAAGAGGCAAACTTGAGAATCGGCGTCCGGGTTCTCAGGCCGGAACGCCTCAGTTGACGAACCGGCGCATGCGGACATTCATCGCCACGCCCAGCGCCAGGAACGTAAACAACACCGAAGATCCGCCGTAACTCATTAACGGCAAAGGGATTCCGGTGACGGGCATAAACCCGATGACCATGCCGACGTTGACCGCGATCTGAAAGGTCAACACAGCCACTACTCCCATGATAATCAGGGAACCGGACAGGTCCGCGGCTGTTTGAGCGTTCTGAATCAAACGCATCAATATGGAAAAGTATAGCAGCAGCACGAAAAGCGCGCCGACGAAGCCGTGCTCCTCGCCGAAGGCGGCAAAGATGAAGTCGGCGTGGGGAATGGGGAGGAAGTCGCCCTGGGTCTGGGTGCCTTTGGCCGCGCCCTTGCCCCATACGCCGCCGGAGCCGACGGCGATTTTGCGATTGCAGAAGCTGGTAGCCGGCGCCCCTGGGGTCGTTGTCGGGGTTCACGAAGCTGGTGAGGCGGGCCTTCTGGTAGGGCTTGAGGATCTTGCCGCTGGACCATGCGCCGCACACGAAAACGGCGGCAGCGGTGGCGAGAATGATGCTCTGGCGGATATTGATGCCGCCCAGGAAGAGTCCGGCAATCAGGATGGGCGTGTAGGTGAGTGTGGTTCCCAGGTCGGGCTCGCGAATCACCAGCAACATGGGGATGCCCACCAGGACAAAGGCCTTGAAGATATCTTTCCATGTCAGGCTGCGGCCGCCCAGGTTGGCAAAGTAGCGGGCCACCACCAGAATCAGTATCAGCTTGACCCACTCCGAGGGCTGAAAGTGCATGGGACCGGCCTTGATCCAGCGCCGAGCGCCCAGCACCTTGTGTCCAATCCCCGGCACCAGCACTGCCGCAAGCGCCACCAGGCAAACGCCGTAAGCCCAGGGAGCCCAATCGAGCAGGCGGTGATAGTCGATCTTGGCGAAGATGAACATGGCCACCAGCCCGCCGGCGATCCAGAACATCTGTTTGGTGTGGAAGCCGACGTATTTGGTGTGCAGCGTGGCGGAGTAGATTTCAAACACCGAGAGGGCGCAGAGCAGCAGCACCTGGGCGAGCAGCGTCCAGTCGAAGTCGCGAAAGCTGAGGATGCGGCGCATCGCGGTCATTGTGGCTTCCGGGAACTCGCGATGGTGGATTCCAGGTCTGGTCCGGAATGGGGTTCGCGGATTCCAATCCTTGCAGAAGCAGGATGTCGCAAGGCTGGGGCACTCAGGGCTGTTGAGCGCGTAATATTTTGGCTTTGAAAGGGCGCGGCTTTAGCCGCGCCACCAGACGCCGAAAGAGAAAGACCGGGCTTTAGCCCCTGAAGGGATGTGTTTCCGCCAATGTGCATTCCCTCAGCGGCTAAAGCCGCGTCCTTATTAGGCTTGCTTTCAGCACGGCTAAAGCCGTGCCCTTTCAAAACCCCAGTCTCCGGCGTATTCTGCTGCGTGGCCTGGGCGACGATCCGGCCGTTCTCAACGAGGTAGCGGCCGCCTTGCATCCGGGCCGGGCTGCCACCCCGATCGCCGGGATTGCGGTCAGTGTTCGGGGCGGTCCAAATTGCGCCCATCTCCACCGGGGCCGCCTCTTTGCCCGGCACGAGGTTATGCGCGAGGCGACGCTGCTTCTCAACATACGCCGCCACAACCTTGGCGCCGATGCGGGCGGGGTAATAGCTGAACTCGCCGTTTTCCCAAAGCACGGCCACCACCAGCTCGGGATTGTGGCTTGGAGTCACGCCTACAAACCAGACGTTTGGATAGGTAGCTTTCCCCTTCGTTGTTTTGTCCAGAGCCTCGTGGCTCATCAGCTGGGCTGTGCCGGTCTTGCCTCCGAAGTCGATGCCCTCAAGGTGTGCCGAGCCCGCGGTGTGGAAGTAGCCGGGCTGGGTCACCTGGGCCATGCCGTCGGTGATGGTGGTCCAGTTGTCGGGGTCGATGGGAACATCAACATCTCCGCTGCCCGGATAGCTCTCCAGTAGACCCTTGCGAAAATCCTCGGGAAGCTGACCGGGAAAGACCACGTGGGGGCGGACCAGGTGTCCGCCGGAGGCGATGCCGCCGATAATCCGGGCCAGTTGGATCGGCGTTGCCTCCACGGCGCCCTGTCCGATGGCGACGTCGAGCGTCTCGTCGGGATACCAGCGGGCGTGGTAGTTTTTCAGCTTCCACTGCGCCGACGGCATCAGCCCGGCCTGCTCGCCGGGCAGATCGATGCCGGTCTTCTGGCCGTAGCCGAATTCGGTGGCGTATTTTGCAATTCTGTCGATTCCCAACTTGTCGCCCAGCATGTAATAAAACGTGTCGCAGGAGAAGGGAATCGCATTGTGGATATCTACCGCGCCGTGATGTTCGTCGCAGTGGTGGAAGAATCCGTAGGGGCCCCAGCCACCGGCGCAGTTGATCTTCATGGTCTGTGCGATGCCTTCCTGCAGGCCGGCCACTGACATGAGGATCTTGAAGGTCGACCCCGGCGCCAGTTGCGCCTGAATGGCCTTATTCATCAGCGGATGGTCGGGATCGTTGACGAGTTTGTTCCAGTCGGCGCGGTTGATGCGGACGGCGAAGGCATTGGGGTCAAAGCTGGGCCGGGAGACCATGGCGAGAATCTCGCCGTTGCGGGGGTCCATGGCCACGATGGCGCCGTTGCGGCTGCCGAGGGCCAGCTCCGCAGCGCGCTGCAAGTCTTTGTCGATGGTCAGCTTCAGGTCCTGCCCCGGGGTGGCGTGCTGGATTCCCAGATAGCCCACCTCGCGGCCGTGGCTGTCTACAATCACTTCGCGGGAGCCGTCCTGGCCCCTCAGCAACTGGTCGTAGGTCTCCTCCACGCCGGCCTTGCCCACCACGTCGCCGGGTTCGTAATAGGCAAAGCGCGGGTTGTTAAGATCGTCTTCGCTCACTTCGCCCACGTAGCCGATCAGATGGGCGGCAAAACCGTCGCGGGGATAAAGCCGGCGTTCCTCGTCGATGGTTTCCAGTTCGGGCAGCTCGTTGCGGTGAGCCTCGATGAAGGCCTGCTCGTCGGCGGTGATGTCCTGCTTGATGGGGATGGGCTGATAGCCGGGCGCGGTGCGATAGCGGCGCAGGGTGGCGCGCAACTGCTCCAGGTCCAGGTCGAGCCCGCGGGCGATCAGGGGCAGATCGGCGTCCACGTTGCGATTCTGTTCGCGGACCAGAAAGCAGGAGACGGAGGGGTAGTTGTCCACCAGCAGGCGGTTCTCGCGATCAAACAGCTTGCCGCGCGGGGCCAGTATCGGCTCCTTGCGGATGCGGTTCTGCTCGGCAAGCTGCCTGAAGTTTTCCGCGCCCAGCACCTGCAGGCGCCAGAGCTGCGCCACCAGGGCCAGCATCATGAACAGAATGCCGTACTGCACCACCGTCAACTTGAGGGTGGAGAGCTTTTCGCGGTTGCTGTGGATGGAAACCATGCTTCTACGCCTTAGAATACCGTGAGTTTCGTTGTCTTTCCTATTCCCTGGCCCCGGTTCTTAATTACTCCCTGATCTGCAGACGGTCGAGCAGGGGAAAGAGCACCATGGCGAAGAGCGAGTTGCCTATGGCGCGGAAGAGTTCAGTGAACCATTGCCATTCCAGATCGAGGCCGAGCAGGACGCGGTAGGTGAAGACAAAGATGGCGCTCGACAGCAGGGAAAGCAGGAAGTTGAGCATCAGGCGGATGGTGTGGTTTTCCACGTCGATGCGGACACCCACCGACGCGGCCACAAAGCCGACCACGGTTTTGGCGATGCCATTGACGCCGATGGCGTGGTGAGAGAGCGCATCCTCGAAGAGGCCCATGGCGGCGCCCATGATGGTGCCCTGGATGGGGCTGCGGCGGCCCAGCGCGAAATAGACAGTGACCACCAGGGGCAGATCGAACCAGGCATAGGGGCCGAGGACGCGCGGCAGCCAGGCCTGCAACACCAGCGCGGCCAGCGGCACCAGGACGTAGACCAGCAGCGGATAGCGGCGAATCTCCAGATCGCGGCGGAAGTTGGCGCCCAGGACGGACATGGCTATGGATTCCTCTGCGGCTTGCCGGTCTGGGAATGGGCGGGCGGCGAAGTGGAGGGCTGGCCGGGCTTCGATCCGGTCTTTACATTGGGCCCGGGAGCGGGTTTGCTTTTCGCACCACCGGGCGTTGAGCTCTGCTGGTCCCGCGCGGGCCCGGTGGTCGCGTCCGGCTTTGCGCTGTCAGTCCCATCTTTCGCGGCTCCCGGCGTGAAGCGGTCAGGATGCAGAGCCTGGGGTGGGTGTGCGACGGGATTGGGATTCGAGTTGTCCATCAGCGGTTGCTGATCCGGCGGAAGGTTGGGATCGATGAGGCCGGGAAGCCGCTCGGCCATGATCTGCGAGGCCTTCAACTGGTCTTTGATGGCCGCGGCTTCGACGCCCTTGACGGCTTCGCTGGTGGCCAGGTCCTGCTGCTGCTCAGGCGAAAAGCGAGGCTGGGTGTTGGTAATGACCAGCACCTCGTCGAGGCGATCAAGATGGGCGGCAGGTTTCACGATGACGTCGATGAAGGAATCGCGCTCAGGATCGCGCACCACTTTTTCGACCACGCCCACCGGCAGCCCCCGCGGAAAGACGAGATCGCCGCCGGCGGTGAGGACGGTTTCTCCGGGCTTGATGCGATCGTCGGCGAGGATACCGACAATCTCAAGCTGGCCGCCGGCATTACCGGTCAGGATGCCGCGGATGCGCGTGGTTTCAAGAATCACTCCCGCGCCGCTGGTCTGATCGTTGATGACCAGCACCTGGGCGGTGTGGGAAAAGACGTCGCGCACCTTGCCCACGATGCCGTCCGCCGTGATGACCGCCATGTCGGGCTTGAGGCCGTCGCTCGAGCCCTTGTCGAGATAGAAGACCCGCGACTGCTCGCTGCCGCTGGAGCCGATGGCCTGCGCCGGCAGGGTGGTATAGATATACCGGTGCTGGAAGTCGAGAAGAGCCTGAAGGCGCTCGCCCTGGCGGGCATCTTCAAGAAGCGAGGCCTGTTCCAGGCGCAGCCGGTCGATGGTCTTCTGCAATTCCTGGTTCTGCTCGCGAACCTGGCGGAGGTCAATGTAGTTCTGCCAGAGGTGGATCGCGGTCATTTTCGAGCCGTGGATTGCACGTTCCGGCGGAGCGACCAGAGCTTCAGCCCAAAGCCTGATCAAGCGCACACCGGCCGCGTCCTTGTAATCAATGGTGCTGCGACCTTCGCTGTTGCGGCGCACCTGCACGGCAAGCCCGACGATCTGCGCCATCAGGATGGCCGCCAGTACGATGAGGTTCCGGTAGCGGGTGAAGAAGGATTCCATAGCGGCGGAGGAGCAGGGACTAAGGGACTAGGGACTCAGGGACTAGCGATGAGATGAGGTTGACAGTCTGCATATTGCTTGAGCCTCTTAAATGCGCTTGCACCGCAGCTTAGTCTGCCTAGGAATTACGGGTACGGTCTGAGTCTTCCCCTTTTGCCAGCCAAGTCCCTCAGTCCCTAGTCCCTGAGTCCCTGGTCCCTTCGTTACTCGATCTTGATCTTGCGCAGAAGCCGGAAATCGGAGAGCATTTTCCCGGTTCCCAGCACAACGGAGGCGAGCGGGTCGTCGGCCACTGAGACGGGCAAGCCGGTTTCCTCGCGAATGCGCTTGTCAAGGTTCTTGAGGAGTGCGCCTCCGCCGGTGAGCACGATGCCGCGGTCGCTGATGTCGGCGGAAAGCTCGGGCGGTGTGCGCTCCAGGGCGACGCGGATGGCGTTCATGATGACGGCGATGCACTCGCCCAGGGCCTCGCGAATCTCGCTGTCGTCCACGGTGATGGTTTTGGGCACGCCTTCAATGAGGTTTCGTCCCTTGATCTCCATCGATAGAGGCTTGTCCAGCGGAAACGCCGAGCCGATCTCGATCTTGATATGCTCGGCCGTGCGTTCGCCGATGAGCAGGTTGTACTTGCGCTTGAGGTAGTTGGTGATGGCCTCGTCCATCTGGTTTCCGGCCATGCGTACGGAGCGGGAGTAGACGATGCCGGAGAGCGAGATCACCGCAATATCCGTGGTCCCGCCGCCGATGTCGACCACCATATTTCCCGAAGGTTCAGTAATGGGCAACCCGGCTCCGATGGCCGCCACCATGGCCTGCTCCACGAGATAGACTTCGCTGGCCTTGGCCCGGTAGGCGGAGTCCTCGACAGCGCGCTTTTCGACCTGCGTGATCTCTGAAGGCACGCCGATCACGATCCGGGGATGGACCAGCATCTTGCGGTTGTGCGCCTTCTGGATGAAGTAGTTGAGCATCTTCTCAGTGACCTTGAAGTCGGCGATGACGCCGTCCTTCATGGGCTTGATGGCCACGATGTTGCCGGGTGTGCGGCCCAGCATCTCCTTGGCTTCCTTGCCGACGGCTTCTACTTCGCCGGTGTTCTTGTTGATGGCGACAATGGAGGGCTCGTTGACAACGATGCCCTTTCCGGCCGCGTAGACCAGGGTGTTGGCGGTGCCCAGATCGATGGCCAGGTCGCTGGAGAACATGCTGAAGAGCGAACGCAGGCCGTGCGACCGCGAAGAGCGCGAAGGATAACCGTTCAATGACATTGGGAAACTGGCTTTACCTCAAGGCTTATTGTACGGCCAACGGGCCGTGGCTGCATCGGAGAGCCTAAAAGGGGCGAAAAGACGCTCCCGCCGGGTAAACAGCGCGGCAAACTCATCTGCCTGGGATCGCGGCGGGACAAAGCGTTCCAGCGCCCGCGGAGGGTTTTGGAGTAGTATTTCAGCCGGGTTCCGGATGCCGGGCCTGACCCCCGATCCCTGTTTTTAGAGGTTCTCATGACTTATCCCACGTATCACAATCTGATTGGCGGCGAGTGGCTGCCTGCGATTAGCTGCAAAACGATCCTGAACCTGAATCCGGCCGACCACTCGGACGTGGTGGGGGCGTTTCCCAGCTCGCACGCCGAAGACGTATCGCTGGCCGTGGCGGCTGCGAAGAAGGCCTTCGCGTCATGGCGGCTGGTACCGGCGCCCAAGCGCGCTGAGATCCTGGTGCGCACGGGGATCCTGCTGCAGCAGCGCAAAGAGCAATATGCGCGCGAGATGACGCGCGAGATGGGCAAGGTGCTGGTCGAGACCCGGGGCGACGTGCAGGAGGCGATCGATGAGGCGTTCTATGTAGCCGGCGAAGGAAGGCGGCTGTTCGGGCAGACCACGCCGAGCGAGTTACAGGACAAGTTTGCCATGAGCGTGCGCATGCCGGTGGGCGTAGTCGGCTTGATAACTCCGTGGAACTTCCCCATGGCAATTCCGAGCTGGAAGCTGTTCCCGGCACTGGTATCGGGCAATACATGCGTGATCAAGCCGGCCACGGATACGCCGCTTTCCACTTACAACCTGGTACAGACGCTTATGGATGCCGGGCTGCCGGCGGGAGTGGTGAACATTGTAACGGGAAGCGGAACGGCGGTGGGAGCATCGTTGGTGGGGCACCCGGATGTTCGCGCCATCAGCTTTACAGGGTCAAGCGCAGTGGGCTCGCTGGTGGCGCAGCGGGCGGCAGCCGGGTTCAAGCAGGTTTCGCTCGAAATGGGCGGCAAGAACGCGCAGATTGTGATGGACGACGCCAACCTCGATCTGGCGCTCGACGGCGCGCTGTGGGGGGCTTTCGGCACAACTGGACAGCGCTGCACGGCCACCAGCCGCATCCTTCTGCAGAAGGGGATTGCGGCCGAATTCACCGCGAAGTTTGTGGAGCGCGCCAGGAAGCTGAAGGTTGGAAACGGATTGGATGAGTCGGTCGAAGTGGGTCCGCAGATCAATCCGAACCAGATTGAGACTTCGGCGAGATACGTTGAGATAGCTCTGGGCGAAGGAGCAAAGTTACTCGCCGGCGGCCACGCGCTGACCGAGGGAGCTTATGCGCACGGTACTTACTTTGAGCCGACAATTCTGGGCTCGGTAACTCCCGCGATGCGCATCGCCCGCGAAGAAGTCTTCGGCCCGGTGGTGAGCCTGATCGAATTTGAGAGCTTCGAGGAAGCCATCGAAATAGCGAACTCCATCGAATACGGGCTTTCGGCGGCACTGTATACGAAGGATGTGAACCGGGCGTTTGCGGCCATCCGCGACCTGGAAGCCGGCATTACTTACATCAACGCTCCCACCATCGGCGCGGAAGTTCACCTGCCCTTCGGCGGTGTCAAGCATACCGGCAACGGCCATCGCGAAGGCAACGGAGCCATCGACTTCTTTACCACGTGGAAGGCGGTGTATGTGGATTACTCCGATAAGCTGCAGCGGGCGCAGATCGATAATGCGGAGTAGTTTATCCGGAGCCTGTTAGGGACAATAGTGCGAGCCGCGATGGGCTCTATCTCCTCAACTTCGCGTGCTGTACTCCCAAGCCCGAGCCGGCGAATGTGCAGGCTCCCGTCTGGTCGCACCGGTAATGGATATCGAGAGGAAAGTCTCGCCCTTTGAGCGCAATGGCTATGGCGTCGGTTCTGTCGACGGCAAAGGCTTTTCCCGCGCTGGTTTCGAGGATCCCCATGGATGCGTCATACCCGACGATGGCGTCATCTCCTTCGATATAGATAGGTGAGGGCGGCGGCAAAGAGACTCGCCTTATCTTCTTTGAGGCAGGCGGCTTGAGGGCGTCCGCAGTTTTGCTGGAAGAATCGTCGCCAGCCGATGGATTCCCATTTGCGTTTAAGCCCGATCCGGGATTCAGTAATTCGTCCTGCTCGGCAACGGTTGGAAAATCGGGCGTGAAGCTCCAGGAAGCCGTATTGTCATATTGCCTCTTGGTGCAGGGCAGAGTTCCCTGAGCGCTTATCGATGCGACCTGCCCATCCGGCCCAACGTCGTTCTGAAAGATGTCTTTGCCATGCTCCCGCCCGATCTCCTGGCTTTCAAGCCGGGCAAGATTCACTCCTTGCTCTACCTGGTTATCATCACCATTGCTTCCATCAGCGTTTCCGGTTTTCGATTCCGGATCGGATGCAGCGACGGGGGTAGCCTTGCGGGGATCGTAGGGCACCACGATGGTATTGCCGCAAAGCACGGCGCCGAAGGGATCCTTCAACTGGACGTCGAGAGCAAGTGGACGCGGCGAATTGATCACCGCAAATGCAAACGCCGCACGGCGCCCTGGGTCGCCAGGCTCAACGGTCAGATGGTATTCCAGCCTGTCACCCCATTTCACGGTGAGATGACCCTTCAATCCATACGCGCTGGAGTTGACCGATCCCAGGTCGTTTTGCCCGCCTTTGCCTGCCGGATGCCAGAAGATAGCCGCCAAAACAATCCCAACCAGCAGCCCAAGTCCCACGCCTGTCGCGGCAACGACCCTCGCTGGGCTGGCCGCGAACTTCTTAATCGGTTGAACCCCCGCCTCTAGCAATGTTGGATCGGGAGTTGCAGGTTCACCGGCGGCATTTTGTCCTTTAGGGTGCGGGCTTAAATCGGAGGCATGAAGGTGGCCCTCGGCAATGAAATTGTCGTCGTGATCCTTCTTTGCCGGCGCAATGATCTCGTAGCCGGGCCGCGGTCCTTCCCATTCCCCCTGGTCGCCGTTGGAATCGTGCATGTCTGAGTCGATCATCATGCATCCCCTTTTCCCGGTCGTCCGCAACCCCGGTCTTTCAAATCAATAACATTGGACCACGCATTGCCTTCCGTGAAAACCCCCAAAAGTGTCACATCGGATATACTCCGTCACTGGCAGGAGCAGGAGCCAGGTGACCGCGCGTGGCCTTCGATGCAGGCTGCGCGCACGGCAAACATGTAGTTCCGGAGATTGGCCGTCTGGAGGCAGCTTCCCATTCCCCCGTCCTTCCCGGTGTGACATACTTTTTGCGAAGGCCGTTGTGATGCAACCGGAACAGCGGTGCGCCTTTCAGCGGGCAAGAGGAGATAAGAGCAAATGACTTATGTACCGGATGCAAAGCGATATGACAGGGCGCAGTTTCGCCGCTGCGGCCAATCGGGCCTGGTTCTTCCCTTGGTGTCGCTGGGTCTGTGGCAGAACTTCGGCGGTGCGGATGTCTTCGAGACCGGGCGGGCGGTAATCCGGCGGGCCTTCGACCGCGGTGTGACGCATTTCGACCTGGCCAATAACTATGGGCCGCCGTACGGCTCGGCGGAGGAGAATTTCGGCGAGATTCTGCGCAAGGATTTTCGCGGGCTGCGCAATGAGCTGGTGATTTCGACCAAGGCGGGATGGGATATGTGGCCGGGGCCGTACGGCATTGGCGGGTCGCGCAAATATCTGCTGGCTTCGCTGGACGACAGCTTGCGGCGCATGGGCCTGGACTACGTGGATATCTTCTACGCGCACCGGCCGTGGGATAACTGTCCGCTGGAAGAGACCATGGGCGCGCTGGTGTCCGCCGTCCAGCAGGGCAAGGCGTTGTACGTGGGCATTTCCAGTTACAGCCCGGAACGGACCCGCGTGGCGGCGGCGATCCTCAGATCCATGGGCGTTTCCCTGCTCATTCATCAACCCTCGTATTCCATGCTGAACCGCTGGGTGGAGAAGGGACTGCTGGCAACGCTGGAGGAACTGGGCGCGGGCTGCATTGCATTCTCTCCGCTGGCCCAGGGATTGCTGACCAACAAGTATCTGAAGGGCGTGCCGGAGAACTCGCGGGCAACAGCGGAGAACTCGTCGCTGCTCAGTCAGTTTCTGAGCGAAAAGAACCTGAAGCGGGTAAGAGCGCTGAACCAGATTGCTAAAGGACGCGGGCAAACACTGGCGCAGATGGCGATTGCCTGGGTGCTGCGCGACAAGCGTGTAACAACCGCGCTGGTCGGCGCGCGGAATGTGGAACAACTGGATAACTCGCTCGATGCGTTGAAGAAACTGGAGTTCACTGAGGCCGAGTTGAAAAAGATAGATAGTTATGCGCAGGACGGGGCTATCGATCTGTGGAAGGACGCGCGGGAGAAGATGGCGTAGGGAAAGCAGGCGGAGTTAAGGCAGAAAGCTGCAGATAGCGCGGCCTCCAGAACAGTGAGGCCGCGCCTTTTATGTTTGCCGCTGTGACTTCGCCCCGTCCAGCACATCCCTGAGCGCAAAGCTGGTCTCGAGTCGTGTCACGCCGGGCAACCGGGAGAGCTCGTTCTGGTGCAGGCGGCCGTAGTCGTCGATGCCGGCAACGCGCGCCACCAGCATGTAATCGTACTGGCCCGCCATGAGATGGCAGCTTACGATCCCCTTGATGCGGCGGATGGCGGTTTCGAAGGCGCTGAGGACGTCGGCGGATTGGCGTTCGAGGGTGACGCGAATGTAGACAGTCATGCGCTTGCCGAGCAGACGATCGTCGACCAGGGCGCGGTAACCGCGGATAGCACCCGAGAGTTCCAGAGCCTGGATGCGCCGCGAGGCCGCCGAGGCGGACAAGCCTACCGCCTCGCCCACCTCGTAGTTTGTGGCGCGGCCGTTGCGCTCCAGGTGGCGGAGAATGGCGGCGTCGAGCTCGTCGAGGCCGATGACCGCGGCTTCTGTGCCTGTTTTCGGCCAGAGGTCGGTTGATTCTTGCGTTATGGGGTCGCTTTTGTCACGCTTTGTTCCCATACAGCATTTTTACCACGAAGTTTGCACACATTGGAAGTGCCTTGCGCCGTAGGATTCATGGCAGTTGGATGTGGACGCGCGCCCGGCGTCAGGCAGCCCTCCCCAGATCGCAGTACAAGCGCCGGGCTTGCGCGGGGCAGTTTGCTCCCAGCGGGCATCCAAACCAGGCAGGGGCGAAGGCCAGGACAGGAGAAAGTCATGATTATCGGCGTTCCCAAGGAAATCAAGGACAACGAGGCGCGCGTGGGTGTAACTCCGGCTGGAGTGAAGGCGCTGACCGAGGCCGGCCATAAGGTACTGGTTGAGACGCAGGCGGGCGCGCAGTCCGGCTTTCCCGACCAGGAGTACCAGAATGCCGGCGCCGAGATGGTCGGCGAGGCTGGCTACGTCTGGGGCAAGTCGGAGATGGTGGTCAAGGTGAAGGAGCCGATCGAGAGGGAGTATGCCTTCTTCCGCGAGGGGCTGGTTCTGTTTACCTATCTGCACCTGGCGCCAGTACCGGATTTGACTGCAAAGCTGCTGGAGTCGAAGGTGATCGGCATCGCCTACGAGACGGTGCGCGACCGCCAGGGCACGCTGCCGCTGCTGACGCCGATGAGCGAGGTGGCGGGACGGATGAGCGTGCAGGTGGGCGCGAGCTATCTTGAAAAGGAACGCGGCGGGCGGGGGATTCTGCTGGGCGGCGTGCCGGGCGTGCCGCCGGCTCATGTATGCATCCTGGGCGGCGGAGTGGTAGGCACCAACGCAGCCAAGATCGCGCTTGGCTTCGGCGCCAAGACAACCCTCATCGACGTGAACCTGAACCGGCTCAGGGAGCTGGACGATATCTTTGGCGGGCGGCTTTCCACGCTGGCCTCGAACAGCTACAACGTGGCCCAGGCTACCAGTGAAGCGGATCTGGTCATCGGCGGGGTATTGATTCCCGGTGCGACGGCGCCGAAGATCGTGACCCGCGCCATGGTGGCCGGGATGAAGAAGGGCGCGGTGATTGTAGATGTGGCCATCGACCAGGGTGGCTGCGTGGAGACCGCGCGGCCTACCTCGCACTCCGACCCGAGTTACAAGGTGGACGGCGTGGTGCACTACTGCGTGACCAACATGCCGGGCGCGGTGCCGCACACTTCAACCCTGGCGCTCACCAACTCGACGTTTCAATATGTGCTGCGGATTGCGAACCTGGGCGCGCGTGAGGCGCTCCGGCAGGATGCGGGGTTGGCCGAGGGGCTGAATACATGGCTGGGCACGCTGACCTATCGCGGCGTGGCCGAGAGCCAGCAGCGGCCATGGACGGCGGCGGCGAGCCTGCTCGCGTAAGTACAGTGGTCAGCGATCAGTGGTAAGTTGTCAGTAGCGACTTGAGCCTTTTGCTTTACGACCCTGGAATTGAGTCCCCGCGCAACTGCGGGAACGCCTATTCCGACTCGCCCACCACTTGGTACTGGCGCGTCTTCCCGTCCGCAAACAGAAACTCATAAGTCCGCGCATACTCATAGGATCGTGCGGTCTCGTCTTTGACGATCTTCGCGTTGTAGTCACCCACCCGCAGCAGATCCATTTGGATGCCGCTAGCAAGGAGCTCGTACTTCTTCCCATCGATGAGGACGGCCAACTGCTGCGCCGAGTTGCAAAGGCCGCCGCCGCAGTTGAGGATGAGCTGCGAAGACTGCACATGAACGGCAATGGCGTAGTCGGCCGGGCTCGGCGTTGGCTTCGTCGCCCAGACCAGCGCGGGGCTAGCAACAAGAGTGCAAAAAGAACTTTCTTCATCGCTTTCTCCAATATGTCTTGGTATGAACAGTTGTTTGACGCGGGTCAGGCAGATTCAGCCAGAGCTGCTGCAAACTTTTTTGTAGGCTACGATAAGTTCCAACCCTTGGCACAGTCGAAAGTTGCAGGGGAGTCACTCCGCTGTCGCCGGCGATTCCCTGTTCAGCCGGCTTGCCGGCCCCGGCTGCTGTGCCCGTTACAGTAGAATGATCCTTCGTTTGGAGGACACCATGGAACGCCGTCAATTTCTTGCTGCATCGATTGCCACCACAGCCGCTGCCTTTGCGGGCAGCGCTGCCGCCCAGGCGCCTGCGCCCGGCGCGCGCGAGTTCTACCAGATGCGCCGCTACAACCTGATGAGCGGCCCGCAGTTGAAACTCACCGAAAACTACCTCGGCGATGCGCTGATTCCGGCGCTGACGCGCATGGGGATGGGGCCTGTTGGCGCGTTCAAGCTCGACATCGGGCAGGATACGCCCGCGTACTACGTGCTGATTCCGGGACCCTCGGCCGGCGCGCTCGCGGAACTGGATCTGCATCTCGGCAAGGATGAGGACTTTCTGAAAGTCGCGGCCCCGTTCTGGAATGCGACTGCGACTGCGCCCGCATTTCAGCGCGTTGAGATCTCGCTGTTGGAGGCCTTTGAAGGCTGGCCTAAGCTGACGCCCCCGGCGTCCTCGCCCGGCAAAGGCAAGCGCATCTTTCAACTGCGTACCTACGAGAGCCCGAGCAACGGCGACCACGTGCGCAAAGTGGAGATGTTCCACTCCGGCGAGTTTGAAATCTTCCTCAAAGCCGGATTCCATCCGGTGTTCTTCGGCGATGCTCTGTTCGGCTCGCGGCTGCCGAACCTGACTTACATGCTGAGCTTTGCGGACACCGCCGAGCAGGAGGCCAAGTGGGATGTCTTCCGCAACGATCCGGCATGGAAGAAGCTCTCCTCCAGCCCGCGGTTCGCCTTCGACCAGATTGTGACCAACATCTCGAACCTGATGCTGAGCCCCCTGGCCTGCTCGCAGATTTGAGCCGCAGAGGCTGAGCGTTCGACTGAAGACTGTCCACTGTCCGCGGTCCGCACTATAATCGCCGCATGCGTTTTCTGAGCGATCCACGGCGGCGTTCCGTTGCCCTTCTTGCGGGCGGGGTGTTGTTGTTTTTTGCCTTGCTGGGCGCGCTGCAGGCGTTCAACACCTCCAACGTCCGCTTTCTCAATCCTGAGACCTCCGGGGAGACGCTGGTCTTTACCGGGCTGACCGTGTTGGTGTTCCTGCTGCTGATGGTGCTGCTGATGCTGCTGCTCAGGAACATCCTGAAGCTCTACGCGGACCAGAGCAGCAGCGCGCTGGGCGCGCGGTTGCGGACGCGCATGGTGCTGGGCGCGGCGCTGATCGCGCTTACTCCCGCGGTGTTCATGTTCCTGTTCAGCTTTCAGCTGATGAACCGCTCCATCGACCGCTGGTTTTCGCCCAACACGTCGGAGCTGCGCGAAGACTCAACGCGGGTGGTGCTGGAACTGGCGCAATACGTGACCAGCAATGCGCGGGGAGAGGCGGAGTCGATTGCAGCTTCGGGCGCGCCGGACCGCGCCCTGCCGGAACTCCAGGATGTGCTGGGTTCGCACCGCATCACGCTCGACGGCGGTTTTGTCGTTGGTTTACGACAAGAATCGGAATGTGCTGGCCAGCTTTCAAGCTCCGCCGGAGTCGAGCCCAGCCAGTCCTGCATGCCCTGGCTGGAAGAAGGCGAGCGGGGAGCGCCCGATAGTGCTCCACGGGCCGCTCTCTGACAGTTCTGTTTGACGGCGGCGCAGCGCAGCGACGAGCCGGTGATCAAAGTGGCCGGCCAGGAATACGCGCTGGGCATGTCGGCCACCGCCTCGGGCAAGGTGGTGGTGGCGGCGCTGCCCATGCCGCAGGGGCTCAGCCAGACCGCGGCGCGCATCCGCTCCGGCGCGGCGGCCTACTGGCAACTGTTCCGCTCGCGCAACCAGATCCGCACCACCTTCTTCCTGATGCTGTTGCTGATTACGGTGTTTGTGTTCTTCTCCAGCGTCTGGCTGGCCCTGTTTCTGTCCAAGCAGATCACGCGGCCGGTGGAGGCGCTGGCCGACGCCATGGACGAGATCGCGGCCGGCAAGTACGACCACCGCGTCGCGGCGATTGCCACCGGCGAGATGGGCGACCTGGTGCGCTCGTTCAATCACATGGCGGCGGATCTGGAGGCCAGCCGGCAGTTGGCGGAGAGCTCCTCGGCGCAACTGACCGCGGCCAACCAGGCCATCGAGGAGCGGCGCCGCGAGCTGGAGACGATCGTGGAGACGATTCCCAGCGGCGTGGTCACGCTGGATGGCGCGGGCGTGGTGCTGCAATCCAATCGCGCCTTTGCCGCGCTGATGGGACTGCGCGAGGATGTCTCGGCCTGGCCGGGGAGAAGATCGAAACGCTGCTGCCCGCCGACTGCGCCGAGGACCTGGCCGGCGTGATCCGGCGCGGGCACCGCATGGGCGCGGCGTCCACCGAGATCGAATTTCATGCCCGCGGCCGCACCATTCATCTGGCCATTACCAGCGCGCGGCTTGAGCTGACCCGCGGCCAGACAGGAACTGTGCTGGTGGTGGAGGACACGACCGAGCTGTTGCGCGCGCAGCGGCAGTTGGCGTGGAAGGAGGTGGCGCAGCGGGTGGCGCACGAGATCAAGAATCCGCTTACGCCCATCGCGCTCTCCGCCGAGCGCATCGGCAGGCATCTGGAGCGCGGCCAGCCGGACTCGCCCGAACGTGATCCGCAAGTGCAGCGAGGTGATTCTGGGCTGCGTGGGCACGCTTGCGCACGCTGGTGGACCAGTTCTCCGCGCTGGCGCAGTTTCCCGCGCCGCAGCCGCGCGCCTGCGACATGAATAAAGTCGCCGAAGAGGCGCTGGCGCTGTTTGCCGGCCGGCTGGACGGCATCACGGTGCAGAGGCGATCTGGAGCCGGGCCTGCCGACGGTGCTGGCCGATCCCGAGGCCATTCGCGCGCGCGCTGGCCAACCTGATCGACAATGCCGCCGAGGCCATGCAGGGCAGCCTGCTGCGCGTGCTCGGCGTTCGCACCGCGCTCAGCGAAGATGGCGCGCGGTTGAGGTTGCAGTCTCCGACACCGGCCACGGGCTGACCGATGAAATTCGCGAGCGGCTGTTTCTGCCCTTCTACTCCACCAAGCATCGCGGCACCGGGCTGGGCCTTTCGATCGCGGCCAAGATCGTGCAGGAGCACGGCGGCTCGCATCCGCGCCGAGGCCAACAGCCCCAAGGGCGCGCGCTTTCTGCTGCGGTTGCCGCTGATGGAGCCGGGCATGCAGGCGGGCGCGGGCGGTGCTCGAGGGCAGCATCGAGACGCGACGCTGAAGGGACTGCCTTCATGAATCACATTCTGGTGGTGGACGACGAGGCGGAGATTCGCACCTCGCTCGAAGAGATTCTGCGCGAAGAGGGCTACGGCGTGGCTGCGCGGCCACCGCGGCCGAGGCCCTGGTGCTGCTCCAGGACGCGCCCTACGACGTGGTGCTGCTCGACATCTGGCTGCCCGACCGCGACGGGCTCGACGTGCTGGCCGATATGCGCCAGCTGGCTGCCGAGACGCGGCCGGAAGTGGTCATCATCAGCGGCCACGGCACCATCGAGGCCGCCGTCAAGGCCACCAAGCTGGGCGCCTACGACTTTCTTGAGAAGCCGCTCTCGCTGGAGCGCACGCTCATCGTGGTCAAGAACGCGGTGGAGGCGCGGCGGCTGCGCACGGAGAACCAGGAATTCAAGCGCCAGTTCAGCGTGGGCTCGGTGCTCACCGGCGAAAGCGTGCCGGTGAAGGCGCTGCGCCAGCAGATCCGGCTGATGGCGCCCACCAACGGCCGCGTGCTCATCTACGGCGAGTCGGGCACCGGCAAGGAGCTGATCGCCCGCTCCATTCACGCCGAGAGCCTGCGCCGCGACCGCGTCTTTGTGGAGCTGAACTGCGCGGCCATTCCCGAGGCGCACATCGAGGCCGAGCTCTTCGGCTACCGGCACGGCGCGCAGCCGGGCGGCCCGCCCGAGCAGCGCGGCACCCTGGAGCGCGCCGACGGCGGCACGCTCTTTCTCGACGAAGTGGGCGACATGAGCCTGAAGACCCAGGCCAAGGTGCTCAGCGCTCTTGACGACCAGATGTTTACGCCGGTGGGCGGCACGCAGCCCCTGCGCGTGGACGTGCGCCTGATCGCCTCCACCAACAAGGATCTTGAAGAGGAGATCGCCAAGGGCAACTTCCGCGAGGACCTCTTCTACCGGCTCAATGTGGTCCCGTTCTTTGTGCCGCCGCTGCGCGAGCGCAAGCAGGACATACCGCTGCTGGCGCGCGAGTTTCTGGCCGAGTTCGGCCGCCAGTACGGCCGCCCGCGCATGGAGATCGGCGAAGAGGCGCTGGAGACGCTGGCCCAGTACCACTGGCCCGGCAACGTGCGCGAACTGAAGAATGTGATCGAGCGGGTGATGATTCTCAATCCCCGCGTGCTGCGCATCGAGCGCAAGCACCTGCCGCCGCTCACGCACAAGGCCGGCACGCGCTCGACTGAGGAGTTTTCCAGTCTGCAACAGGCGCGCGACGCCTACGAGCGCGAATACATCCTCAAGAAGATCGAAGAAGCCCGCAACAACATCAGCCACGCCGCCGAGCTGCTGGGCCTGGAGCGCAGCCACCTTTACCGCAAGATGAAGGCGCTGGGGATTAGCGTGCGGGAGTAGCGAGTCAGCGGGTCATTTAGGTGCTCCTGATCCGGGGGCCCATGGACGGGTGTTTGTCCATGAGATGGAGATATCGCCTTTGAGACCTGGGACTCACATTCACGCTGTCCATTAGCGAACAATTCCTTGCGAAAACGGACAGGCAGAGACCTCATCTTTTGATCAGGGCCATTTGCTATCCTCTTGCCGGTGAGCGACTTGATGGAATTGCAATTCGGCGGGCCTCTGGCCTCTGAATTGCCTATAAACCGGCTGGAAGAACTGTCGACGGAGGTCCTCCATGGCCTACTTCGAGCGGATGCGCGATGTGATTTCGGGGCCTTTCAGTCCCGAGGTGATCCGGCAGCGGACGGCGGCCGGGTGGCAGATGGTTTCGATCGAATGGCGGCGCGAGCTGCCCGATGCTGAAGCCCCCTTTGAGGGGGTCTTCGGCGAAGACATTCCCTACGGCCTGCGCATCTCCGACGACAGCAAAAGGCTGGAGGACGATCCCGCAGAGCACCAGGTGCTGATGGAGATCATGGAGCTGCTGGTGCAGGACTTCTCCTATTCAAGTATTGTCAGCAGCCTCAATGAGAAGGGCTTTCGTCAGCGCGACGGCCGGCCCTGGAGCCGGGTTGCCGTCTTCAACATGATTCCGCGCCTTATCGAAGTCGGGCCGCGGTTTTTCTCGTCCGAGGAATGGGAGAAGCGGCGGCAGCGGTTCGCGCGTGCGCAGGCGCCGGAGGCGTGGTAGAGCACATAGCCGGTTTCGCGTCGCGCCAGGCTTGTTTACTTACGATGGCCCGCTTACCTTGACAAGTATCTCGATGGTGCGTTTTCTCAGCCCCGCCTGCAAGACGGCCTTGCGTTCGCGAACGTCATCGTCATCGCCGGGCTTCTCGAGGGCATCCTGCCACACGGCATATAACCGCCGGGCCTCTTCCTGCAGTGTCTTGTCGGCGCCCGTGAAGTTACCTTCCGCGATCAAACGGCATTGCGCTGCCAATTGTGAGGGAGTGAGCGACCAGATAGGATCCCTGGAATCCCGATGATCCATGAGGAGCCCTTCCTTTCGATCGTCCCGTTCATTCAGCGCTCGCCGGCCTGCTTGAGAATCGGTCCCAGCGAGCCGGGGTTGTCGCCCAGCTGTGGATTGACGCAGAAGTCCCAGACCGACTGGTTGATGTCGGAGGCGGAAATAATCTCAACCAGCGCATATTCGCCGATGGTCAGTTGTTGCTCGGGCTGGATGCGGAGCCAGTGCTTGCCGGGCATTACCTCAACCTTGGTGGGAATTACGTTTTCGTCCTGAGTCACCTGGCCGGTGGGGCTCACCTGGATGGCGCCAACGATGCGCACCGCCTTGCGCTCGTCCACGCGGACAATGGCAAAGCCCGACTTGTCTGAGTGCGCGCCGTGCTTGGTGTTTCTGGCTTCCTTGGCGCCCCCGGTGTTGATGGTGACGGCGTGGGTGAGGACCGGCTCGGTAGCATCATTGACGTTGAGGGAGAGATAGATTGCCGGATCGTTGACGTGCAGGTGGACTTTGGCGTGCGCGCCATCCAGTTCAAGGCTGGCTTTGGAGGCGGCCAGCGGGTTCAGCGTACTGATTCCGTGGCGGGTCCTCGCGTTCATGTCGAGGTCGGTGGGCGTCAGCTCAACCAGCTCCGGCGTGCCCTGAAAGGTGTCGAGCGCAAAGACGCCGTCTTCATCGGGCAGCTCCAGGCCCGCGGCAACTTCGGGCATACGGGCTTTCTGCTCGTTGCGCTCGTCGGCCTCTTCTTTGTCGATGTCCTCGGCCTCTTTCATCGCCGGTGAAGGCTCTTCGCCGGTTGGGACGGCATGATCCCGTTCCCACTTGCGCGTGGCGTCCCAGTCCACCAGGTCGACGGGCAGCTCCTCCCAGTCGCCACGCTCGAGTGAAAGATAGCGCACGCGGTCGCCCGCGATCGTGTACTGGCGGACCAACTGGTAGGTGCCGTCCTTGAGGATGAGGCGATGGTTTCTGGCCAGGCCGGGCGCGTCGGGCTTCAAAACAAGCGGCGTCTGCGCCGGGGCGCTGGGGGCTGTCTGCGCCGCCGCAACCGCCGCCGCCAGCAGCAGGAATGCCAGCGAAGCAGGCAATATCTGGCACAGAGGGGCCCGGCGCACTGGGACGCGGCGCAGATTTGGGAATTGGTTCATCGCACACAGTTTAGACGAACCGGCGGGGCTGGGGTTGGCGGTCAGGCTGCGGCAAGGGACCCGCGAAGAAACGCAACCTTCTCCGGGGCCGGCGCGTCCAATCTTGTGTATCCTTGAGTGAAGGGATGATTATTTGACAGGATTCCAGTCACAATTCCGCAGGGAAGGCCGCGCAAAGTCAGGTACTTTGCCGGCCGTAACGGTTTTGTGCCTCGTCCTGCTGGCGCTGCTGGCCGTTGTCCAGGTAGCGCACATCCATTCCGACGAAAACGCCGCCGACCGTTGCCCGCTGTGCATTTCCATGCACTCCGCGGCTCCGGTTGCGGTGGCTACCGCCGTGGTGGTGCTGGTCCCGGTCAGGGTTCCAGCGCCGGTCTTTAAAGTGCGCGCGGCGGTCCGGCACTGGCATCAGAAGCTCTTCACGCGCCCCCCTCCCGCCGGCTGCTAGGGGCATCTCTCCGTTTTCCCCAACTCTGCCTGGTTCGCACAGCGTCTCGCCCTATGAAGAGGGCGAAGTTGCCGTGGATTCAAACTTGCAGGCTTGATGGGATTTCAGAGCGTGCTCCCCATGCACAGAAGATGCCGCGTTGTCGTAAAGCGCGGCCTGCCTTCCCCATTTTTCAGCCATCATGAGGAGACTTACCTATGCCGTTCATTCGCGGCACGATTCTTCGTACCCTTCCCCTTGCCGCCGTTATCTTTGCGGCGCTTTGCGCGCCCGCGCAAAGCGGCAACGCAGGCATCGTGCGCGGCACAGTCACCGACCCGAGTGGCGCCGTGGTTCCCAACGCTACAGTCCACCTGACCAACGAGGTCAGCCAGTTCGACCGGACTGTGATTACCGATGCCACCGGCCAGTTCGCAATTTCCAACGTCCCCTTCAATCTCTACCGGATCGATATCTCCGCCCAGGGATTTGCCCCGTTGAGCCGGAAAATGGCAATCAACTCGGTAGTCGGAACGAACCTCAAACTGAGTCTTCAAATTGCCGGCGCCAACCAGACGGTTACGGTGGAATCCAGCGGCGACCTGATTGAGAACGATCCGACCTTTCACGTCGATGTGGACCGCGACCTGTTCAATAAGGTGCCGCTGGAGAGCCAGTCTTCCACGCTCAGCTCACTTGTCACGCTCACCACTCCCGGCGTGGCGGCCGACTCGAACGGCCTCTTTCACGGCCTCGGCGACCACGCATCGAATTCATTCTCGATCGATGGCCAGTCCATCACGGATCAGCAGAGCAAGATCTTCTCCAACCAGATTCCGTCAGACTCAATCCAATCCATCCAGGTTATCTCTGGCGCACCGCCGGCCGAGTACGGCGGCAAGACCAGCCTGGTCATCGTGGCCACCACCCGCTCTGGACAAGGCGAAACCAAGCCGACGGGTAGCATCAACGCCTCCTATGGTTCCTTCGGGTCGGCATCGGGCGGATTCGACCTCTCCTACGGGGGCAAGAAATGGGGTAACTTCATCGAGGCCGACGGCCTGAACACTGGCCGCTTTCTCGATCCGCCGGAGTTCACGGTATTCCACGACAAGGGCAATGAGCAGAACGTGTTTGACCGAGTGGATTACAGCTTTTCGCCAGTCGATTCGATCCATCTGGATCTGAACTACAGCCGCTCCTGGTTCCAGACGCCCAACGCTTTTGAGAACCTGAATGTGCAGAACGTGGTGAGCGGCGATACCAGCGCCAACCCCGCCTTTGGCAACGTCGGCAACACCGACCAGCTATCCAAGATCGGAACTTTCAATATCTCGCCGACTTACACCCGCATCATCAGCAACGAATCGGTGTTGAACCTGGGCGCCTTTGTGCGGCGGGATGACTACAACTACTATCCCAGCACCAATCCGCTGGCAGATCTGGGTCCTGAGAACCTGCAAACCTCATCCATCGCCCAGAACCGCACCCTCACCAATACCGCGGTCCATGCCGACTACTCCTACGCCAAGGGAATCAACAACCTCAAGATAGGCGCGCAGTACGGGCAGACATTTTTGCGCGAAAACGACAGCCTGGGCGTGGTCGATCCCATCTATACGCTCAGTGCGCCCTGCGTCGACATCAACGGCAATACTCTGCCGGGATACTCGAATCAATCCCAGTGTCCCGGCGGCGCGGCGGGTCAGAATCCGAATTACCTCTCGGTCCTCGGACACTATGACCTGACTCGCGGCGGTAGCTATTACAGATACTTCGGCCACACTGACGTAAAAGAGCTGGCTCTCTTCATCGAAGACCAGCTCAAGGTCGGCAATTGGCTATTCAATCTGGGCCTGCGCGAGGACGTTTACAGCGGCCTGACGGATGCCAATCAGGCTCAGCCTCGCGTGGGCATTGCCTACAACATCAAGCCGTCCACTACCGTGCTGCGCATCTCCTACGCGCGTACCCTGGAAACGCCGTTTAACGAAAACCTGGTCCTCTCCAGCAGTGGCTGCTCGAACCAGGTTCTATCGCCGCTGCTCAACTGCTCGCCCGGCGTTTCCGGAGTCCTGCACCCAGGTTTTCGCAACGAGTTTCATGCCGGATTCCAGCAAGGCGTCGGCAAGAGGGTCGTAGTCAGCGGCGAGTATATTTGGAAATACACGCACAATGCCTTCGACTTCAGCATCCTGGGCAACACGCCCATCTTTTTCCCCATCGATTGGCATAACTCGAAGATTCCGGGTTATGCGCTCAATGCGGAGTTCCCCGAGTTCCACCACTTCAGCGCTTATTTTGTTACCTCTTCGGTGGCGGCACGCTTCTTCCCGCCGCAGGTGGCCGGAGCGGGCGCAACTGTGGGCCAGACCGGTCTACCCTTTCGCATCGATCACGACGAGAAGTACAACCAGACCACGCACCTCCAGTACACGCTTTCCAACGGCAAGGTGCTGAACGGCATTTGGGGCGGCTTCAACTGGCGCTACGACTCGGGCCTTGTGGCCGGGGCAGTGCCCTGCTACGGGCTCGCTTCAAACAATCCAAACACCCCCTGCGACTCAACGTCGACCACACTCGGCGGTCAGCCGGCAGTCGATCTGAGCGGGCTAACCGCGGATGAACAGTTCCAGGCCGGGCTGATGTGCAATGGCGTCAAGGCGACACCCACCGCCGCATTGCCCGATACGTGCCTGGCATCGCAGTATTCTTCAAATCTGGTCAGCATTCCCGCGCCCGGTACCGGCGACAACGACCGTAACCCGCAGCGCATTCAACCGCGCAGCCTGTTCGACGCGTCTCTCGGCAAGAACAACCTCTTCCACGCCGACAAGTACAAACTGGATCTCGATCTGACGGCAATCAACGTGACCAACAAGTACGCGCTGTATAACTTTCTTTCCACCTTCAGCGGAACGCACTATGTAACTCCGCGGGCGCTGACGGCGAAGCTTACGTTGAACTTTTGACCGGAAGCTCCAGCCGGCCGGGGCGAGAGAAGTTGGGCGCCCCATTCTTTCCGCATTTTTCAGCGGGAAGGGTGGGGAACCCTCAAATCAACGCCGTCTTCTCTGTCGCTAAACCATTCATTGAATAGAACTTGCTGATGACTGCCGCACGCTCGCGCCTGCTCACGCCGAATTTTCCACTTTATTCCCGATTCCAACTCTGCCATACTTGATTGTGCCCACCAGGTACGTCCAAACCCAACAATCCAATTTTGAGGTTGCATCGATGTCTGCAAAGTATGTCTTTGTGACGGGCGGAGTTGTGTCCAGTTTAGGCAAGGGGCTGGCGGCAGCTTCGATCGGCTGTTTGCTCGAAAGCCGCGGGCTGCGCGTGAACATGATGAAGTTCGACCCCTACCTCAACGTCGATCCGGGAACCATGTCGCCCTTCCAGCATGGCGAGGTTTTTGTCACCGACGACGGCGCCGAGACCGACCTGGACCTGGGCCACTACGAGCGCTTTACGCATGCGCCGCTTTCGCGCGACAACAACCTGACCACCGGCCGCATCTACGAGCAGATCATCCTCAAGGAACGGCGCGGCGACTACCTGGGCAAGACCGTGCAGGTGATTCCGCACGTGACCAACGAGATCAAGAACGCGATGCGCAAGGTTTCGGCGAATGGCGCGGACGTGACCATCGTCGAGATCGGCGGCACGGTAGGCGACATTGAGTCGCTGCCGTTTCTTGAGGCCATCCGCCAGATGCGCCAGGAACTGGGCCGCGAAAACACGGTCTTTGTGCACCTCACGCTGGTGCCGTGGATTGCCGCCGCACAGGAACTGAAGACCAAGCCGACACAGCACTCGGTAAAGGAACTGCTCTCCATCGGCATTCAGGCCGACGTGCTGCTCTGCCGCTCGGACCGCAACCTGAGCCGTGAGATGAAGCAGAAGATCGCCGCTTTCTGCAACGTCGAGGAGAAGCGCCGTCATCGGCGCCACCACCGTGCCCTCCATCTACGAGGTGCCGCTCTGCTTTGCCGAGGAGGGCGTGGACGCGCTCATCCTCAAGTACCTGCACAAGGAAGCGCCGGAGGCCGACCTGAGCAAGTGGAAGGACCTGGTCGACCGCTGCTACCACCCCAAAGATGAAGTCTCCATCGCCATCGTGGGCAAGTATGTGGAGTACGAGGACAGTTACAAGTCGCTCAAGGAGGCTCTGACGCACGGAGCGGTCTCGCAGAACCTGAAACTCAACGTCACCTGGATCGAAGCCGAGGGGCTGGAGTCGAAGACTCCCGAGGACCGGAGTTATGAGTCGCAGTTAGAAGGATTCGACGGCATCCTGGTTCCCGGCGGCTTCGGCAAGCGCGGCATCGAGGGCATGTTGAACGCCATCCGCTATGCCCGCGAGAAGCAGGTGCCTTATCTTTGGAATTTGCCTGGGCATGCAGACGGCGTGCATCGAGTTTGCGCGCAACGTCTGCGGATTGAAGGACGCCAATTCCAGCGAGTTCGACCCCGCCAGCCCGCACCGCATCATCTACAAGCTGCGCGAGCTGCTGGGCGTGGAAGAGATGGGCGGGACCATGCGCCTGGGCGCGTGGACCTGCATTCTGCAGGAGGATTCGCTGGCCGCCAGGGCTTATGGCGGCGCAACCGAGATCAGCGAGCGCCACCGCCATCGCTACGAGTTCAATCGCGAGTACGAAGCGCTGCTTGACCGGCGCCGGCCTGCGCATCAGCGGCACCACCCCCGACTCGACCTATGTGGAGATCGTCGAGATCCCCGGCCATCCATTCTTTCTCGGCTGCCAGTTCCATCCCGAGTTCAAGTCCAAGCCGCTGGAGCCGCATCCGCTCTTCCGCGAGTTTATTGCGGCGAGTTACAGGAACCGGCAGTTGCGGCTCGCGGCGGAAAGCGCGGTCTCGGCAGTCGAGGCCTAAGTGGCCAATCGCACATGAAAGAACAGTATGTTGGCGACATCGGCGATTTTGGCAAGGTGCTCTTGCTGAAGCATCTCGCCGGCCTCGGCTTTAAAATCGGTGTCAATTGGGTGCTGACAGAAAATGACGAATCAAACGCCGGGGAGCACAGAGATTATGTCGACTATCGCGGAATAGACTGCCTTTGCTGCTGCGATAAGATCCTGCTTGAAGGCATTGCACCCCTTGCCCGGAGGAAGAGGCCCAAACGCACGATTAGCGATCTGGAGAGCCTTATCCGTGGGTTCTCGGCGAACGCTGTGTTTTACTCCGAGTATTTCGACGGAGATGTGGTCCGGCGCGACTGTGATGATAGGGCTTTCGAAAGGCTTGGGCCGGATATGGCTGATTTAGTCTTTTTCGACCCGGACAACGGTATCGCCGGTGATGAAGGCCGATCACCCAAGCATGTTTATCTCTCTGACTTGAGACGATACTGGAAGCGTGGCCAGTCCCTTCTGATTTACCATCATCTCCCGCTACATGACTTTGCTGAGAATGCAATCAGGGATTTGAAGGGGCAACTTAAAGGCCTTTCAAATGCCCATGTGAGGTCCTATCATTTCCGGAGGGGAACGGCGAGGGTCTATTTGCTTTGCCTTCATCCCGGGCATTACGGGCGCGTTCCCGATCCTGCCCAGGTTGAGGGATTTGCTCCTTTACTTCTTTCAAAGGGTCAGTGGGCAAAAATGGCCAGAATAAAGCGGGAATCTTGCTCCGACGATCATCCGTGGTACGAGGTTACCCCAGCAGCGCCGCCCCCTTCACCTTCCCGGCCAGCAGAGGTTAACTCGGCAACGTTCTTGAAGGTACACACCTTGAAAACTGGCAAGACTAAGACCAACAGTATCGGGTCACTACTGTCCGGTTAACTGATGCGTTTCGTTCTGCAAGCTGCTGGTGTACGGCAGGTTGCAGGTGGTTTTGGGGTGGTGTCGATTTGAAATTGCCGCGATGCTGATTCCAGAGATCGGTTCTGGAGGCAGTCATGAATGCCGGCAAGCTGCTGTTTGCGCAGTTGATGGACTTCGTTCCTTGGACTTCGTTCGCACGCAGCGTGGACCGCTACGGCGGCGATTTCCGTGTGCGTTCGCTGACCTCGACCGAGCAATATCGCGCCATGGCGTTCGCGCAACTGACCTATCGCGAGAGCCTGCGCGACATCGAAGCCTGTCTGAACGCGCAGCCCAACAAGCTTTATG
>CAVRAQ010000004.1:0-72528 GCA_963718985.1 uncultured Acidobacteriaceae bacterium | reverse complement strand
AGGACTCGAACCTACAACCCTTCGGTTAACAGCCGAATGCTCTGCCATTGAGCTACTGAGGAGTGTTTGGCGTTGAAATGTCCACTACCAAGGTAGCAGAGAGCGAGTGGCGCGTCAAAAGAACAGGCGCGGTAAAAGGCAGGATTTCCCGGTTGGCTTCCGGGGAGTGGACGGCGGTTGCAAGAAAGGGAATTCCGGGTACTGGGCGGAGGTAAGAAAGGGCGGAAGCGCGGAAACATGGACGCAGGGAGCCGGTGGCGCGGATACGATAGGCTGAATCAGGATAGGCTGGATCAAGATATGTGCCAAGATTATGAGCCAGGATGTGAACAAGGGAGGAGGCCCGATGTCCCGGATTTCCCGGCTTGACCGCAGCGAAGTAACCCCCGATATGGCCGCGCTCTACGACAAGGCCTTTGCCCAGCGCGGCAACGTGCCCAACATGTTCCGCGTGATGGCGCACCGGCCGGAGATCTTCGCCACCATGCAGGCGCACTTCGGCGCGGTGCTCAATACCGGCACGGTCCCGACCAAGCTGAAGGAGCTGATCATCGTCCGCACCAGCCAGGTGAACGAGACGCCCTACTGCCTGGCCAGCCACACCATTCTGGCCAGGGGGCTGGGCTGGACCGACGACCAACTCGCCCACCTGGCCGACTGGCCCCAGCGCGAGGACTTTACCCCCGCCGAAAAGGCCGCCCTGCGGCTGGCCGAGACCGTCACCCGCGACGCCCACGCCGTGACCGACGAGCAGTTTGCCGAGTTGCGCAGCTTCTACTCCGAAGGCGAGATTGTGGAGCTGCTCTGCGCCATCGGCCTGTTCAACTACTTCAACCGCTTCAACAACGCCCTCCAAATGGAGCCGACCAAACCCGGCGAGGGCGGCTGCGCGCCCGAGCCGGCCAAAACCGCGGCGGCCGGTGATTCGAGATTTCTCGAAGGATCCATTGCGTCCTAATCTGACCCATCGGCCGGACCGGGCGATCGCGTCTTGCCCGGTTTGCACGGATCACCTGGGATCATGGACTGGACCTGTCGACATTTGCAACACAGAAATGTTCGACGCAACAGACAAAAGGAGCTGCTCTTTCGCATGAAACTGAAACTGCCCGCAGGCACATTCCGCGCCTATCTCTTCGACTGCGACGGCACCATCGCCGACTCGATGCCGCTGCACTACATTGCCTGGAAGAAGGCGCTGGCAGAATGGGGCTGCACATTCGACGAAGAGCTGTTCTATTCCTGGGGCGGCAAGCCCGCCGCCGAGATCATCGCCACGCTCAACCAGATGCACGGCCTGAACATGCCCGTCGAGGCCGTCGCCGAGCGGAAGGAAGAGCCTCTACTTCGAACTGCTCCCGCAGCTCAAGGCCATCCCGGAGGTGCTGGAGCACATCGAGGCCCAGCACGGCCGCATTCCCTTCGCCGTGGTTTCAGGCGGCAGGCGCATCTCAGTTGTGAGCTCGCTGACGACGCTCGGCCTGCTGGACAAATTCGACACCATCGTGGGCGCGGAAGACTACAAGAACGGCAAGCCCGCCCCCGATGCATTTCTGATTGCCGCCGACCGGCTGGGCGTTGCCGCCGCGGGATTGCCTGGTCTTTGAAGACACCGATCTGGGCATTCAGGCGGCAACCGCCGCCGGAATGGCCTCGGTCAAGGTGCCTTCACCTCTGGAGAGAAGCCTGGAAAGAAGCTGAGAGGAACCGAAGGCTCGCTTGCAGCGTAGAATTGCTTGCGTTGAAAGCTCCAGCGTGTGTGAGGGCGCCTTGCCTGCAATCGCAAGAGACGAACATTCAGACTTGAACGGCGCCCAAAGCCGGCCCGAATGGGCGATCTTGATGGGCGTTGCGGCCGCGGTCGCGCTGCTGCACATGCTGACCAACGGCCGCTACGGCTTTCACCGCGATGAACTCCAGTTTCTGAGCGATGCGCGTCATCTTGACTGGGGATTTGTCGCCTATCCGCCCCTGACGCCGTTTCTGGAACGCATCGGGCTTGGGCTCTTCGGCGTTTCGATGGTGGGGCTGCGGCTGTTCTCGGTCTTGGTGCAGGCAGCGGCCATCGTTGTCACCGGCCTGATGGCGAAAGAGCTCGGCGGCGGACGGCTGGCGCAATTGACGGCGGCACTGGCAGTTGCGCTGTCGCCGTTGCCGCTCTTCAATGGAACGGAGTTCCAATACACCTCCTTCGATTTCCTGTGGTGGGTGCTGATCGCGTACTTCACGATTCGACTGCTGAAGACGGAGAATCCGCGCTGGTGGCTGGCGATTGGCGCGACCGTGGGACTCGGGCTGCTGACCAAGTACGCGATCGTGTTTTACATCGCCGGGATTCTGGTCGGAGTCGTGCTCACGCCCGCGCGCCGGTATCTCAAGAGCGGCTGGTTCTGGGGCGGCATTGCCCTGGCCCTGGCTGATCTTTCTGCCCAACTTTCTGTGGCTGGTGCGCCACGACTTCATCTCCTACCGCTTTCTCCAGCACATTCACGTGCGCGATGTGGGCGAGGGCCGGGCCAATGGGTTTCTGATCGACCAGTTTCGCATCTGCATGAATGTGTTTGCCGCGCCGCTGTGGCTGGCCGGGCTGGTTGGGTTTCTGCGCTACCGGCGCTACCGGATGCTGGCATGTATGTATTTGATTCCACTAATTTTCTTCTTCTTCGGCAAGGGACGCGGCTACTACATGGCCGCAGCCTATCCCATGCTGCTGGCAATGGGTACGGTGATGGGCGAACGCTGGGTTGCATCCCTTCCTGCGTGGGGCCGGCGCACGGTCGAGGCGATCTTTTTCGCCGGACTCGCTCTAGTCGGGGCCTACTTTATTGCGTTGATCGTTCCCTTGCAGTCAAGCGGGCCGCTGCGCGATTTTGCGCTCGAGAGAAACGGCGATCTGCGCGAGGAATTCGGCTGGGGCCAGATGGTAAAGACGGTCGCGGACATTCGCGATTCCCTTCCCGCTGATCAACGGGCCAGCGTAGGCGTGCTGACGGGCAACTATGGAGAGCAGGGCGCAATCGAGATCCTTGGCCCGGCCTACCATCTGCCGCCGCCCATCAGCATGACCAATTCCGCGTGGCTGCGCGGCTATCCAACGTCGCCTCCGACTACGCTGATCGTGCTTGGATACTCGCGTGAGAAGGCCGAACGCGCCTTTCACCGGCTGCCGCCTGGCAGGACATAACGTCAATTCGGAAGGCGTGAAGAACGAAGAGAGCGAGTATCATCCTGATATTTTCGTCGTGCGGCGGCCGCGCAAGCCATGGCCTGAGTTCTGGAACGATTACCAGGCATTCGGTTGAAATTATCCGGAGCGAACGAAATCAATAGAGCAGCACGGCCACGCGGTAAGCCGAGAACGTGCCTTCAAGTCCCTGAGCGGGGCAGCTTCCCACGGCAGGCGCGGCGATACCGGCCGGAGGCCAGCCGATCGAGCAGCGACCTGGGGCAGGCGCGTGAGCTCGGAACCCTGCCAGCGCATGACAAAGCTCGGCTGCAGGCCGGCTCTGGAATGCGGCACTCCCTCGTCGGTGGCGCAGGCAGCCCGCGCCAGCGATGGGTCGCCAAGAACTGAGACTCCGCTCTCGCGGATCAGCGCGTCGACGCGGGCTTCGACCTGGGGTGTAGTGAGCGATTGCACGGTGCGCTCATAGTCAGCCACGGCATAGAGCACGCCGCGGCTGGCCACCACCGCCACCCCGATGCGGTCGATTCTGGGATTCAGCAGGTTGGCGCGATGTCCGGGGGAGTGCATCCACCCGTCGTGAATCGAGATCCGGTGAAGAGCCGAGAGCCACATTCTCTTCAATCAGGCTGAAGCGCGCGCCTGCCTGGCCGGCGCGGGAGGCCAGGTCCGGTTCGCCGTCGTACTGGTGAGCGATGGGTCCCTCGGCGGCCATGCGCAGGCAGTGGTAGAGAGCGGCGGCTGCCAGAGCCGGATCCCATTGCAGGGGCGCTAGCTCCGGCCCGCGCCCGCGCCTGATTGGCCAGCTCAAACAACTGCTCGTCCACGGACTGAAGGTTGCCGGAGTTTCGGTCCTGCCAGTACTCCTGGGGCTGCGCCGCAAACAAGGGCACTGCGAGCGTAAGAGACAAGAGCAAACCCAGGCTGAAATATCGCATACCTGATTAAACCCCGGTTCGGCGCGCGTGTCGCTGTATTCTTGCTGTGCCGATGTCTTTTCTCTCCGCAGCCACGCGCAGCGCCCTGCGCAACCGCATGCGCCGCCAGCCGCTGGCGGTTGCGGGCGTGGTGTTGCTCGCCGGCTTTGTGCTGTGCGGGCTGGCTGCGCCGTGGCTGGCGCCCTATAACCCGGCGGCTATCGACCTGGTACACAGGCTGGAAGGCCCCTCTGCCGCGCACCCGGCAGGAACCGACGAGCTGGGCCGCGATACGCTGTCGCGGCTGATGTGGGGCGCGCGGCTCTCGCTGACCATTTCAGTCACCGTGGTAACGGTTTCTCTGGCGCTGGGGCTGGCCGTGGGAGGCCTGGCCGGTTACCTGGGCGGCTGGATCGACACGGCACTGACCACATTTGCGATGAACACGTTCCTGGCGCTGCCGGGAATTCTGCTGGCCATTGCGTTTGCCGCGTTTCTGGGGCCAGGATTTACGAACCTGGTGCTGGCGCTGGCCATCGGCGGCTGGGCCGGCTATGCGCGGCTGGTGCGCGCGCAGGTGATGGCGGTGCGCGAACGCGAGTATGTCGACGCGGCGCGGGCGCTGGGCGCGAGCGGGCTGCGCATTTTTTTCCGCCACATTCTTCCCAATATTGTCCAACCCATTCTGGTGCAGGCGGCCATCGGCATGGCGGGCGTGATTCTGGCCGAGGCTACGCTGTCGTTTCTGGGGCTGGGGATTCCGGCGCCCGCGCCCAGTTGGGGATCGATGCTGAACGACGCACGCCTGCACCTGTTCGATTCGCCGCACCTGGTGCTCTTTCCTGCCGCGGCTGTGGCCGGCGCGGTGCTGGGCTTCAATTTCCTGGGCGATGCGCTGCGCGACCAGCTCGACCCGCGCACGCGGCTGGAACTGGGATTGTAGGAATGAAGATCGGCGTAGTCAGCGATACGCACGGGTTGCTGCGGCCCGAGGTGAAGCCGGCGCTCAAGGGCGTCGAACGCATTCTGCACCTGGGCGATGTTGGTAGACCTTCGGTCCTCAAGGCCTTGGAGGAGATTGCTCCAGTCATAGCCGTGCGCGGCAATGTGGACCGCGAAGGCGCTTGCAGCAGATTGCCGGAGACGGATGTAGTCCTGATCGAGGGGCGTTATATTTACATGCTCCACGACCTGAAGGCGCTGCACCTGGACCCGGCGGCGGGGAAGTTTGCGGCCGTGCTGCACGGGCATACGCATGTGCCGAATTACTTCACGAAGAAGGGCGTGCTGTATTTCAATCCGGGGTCATGCGGGCCACGGCGGTTTGAATTGCCGGTGACGGTGGGGCTGCTGACGGTGAGCGCGGATGGGGAGCTGAAGCCGGAGATTGTGACGATTAACGTGGCTTGACTATCCTCGCATTCTCGGGTTGATCCAGCGGTAGACGACGTCGGTGAGCAGGTTGACGAGAACATAAGTCAGTCCGATGGACAGCAGGCAGCCCTGGACGAGCGCGTAGTCGCGATTGGAGATGGCGCTGACGGTGAGGCGGCCGAGGCCGGGCCAACTGAAGATGGTTTCAGTGACGATGGCGCCGGCCAGCAGCGCGCCGAACTGCAGGCCGACGACGGTGACGATAGGCACAAGCGCGTTGGGCAGGGCGTGGCGGCAGACGACGGCGGTCTCGCTGAGGCCCTTGGCGCGGGCGGTGCGGATGTAGTCCTGGCCCAGCTCTTCAAGCATGGCCGTGCGCACCATCCGGGTAAGGATGGCGGCCAGAGACGCGCCCATGGCGATCGAGGGAAGAACGAGATAGCGCCAGTCGATCGAGTTGCTGCCTCCGGAGTTTGCGCCGGATACCGGAAGCCATCCGAGAGCAATGGAAAAGACCAGGATGAGCACCGGGCCGAGGGCGATGCCGGGAACGGAGAGGCCGAAGAGCGAGACCACGGAGAGCAGTTGATCGAGCCAGCGGCCGCGGCGCACCGCGGCGAGAATGCCGGCGGGCAGCGCCAGAACGAGCGCGAATGCCAGGGCCGCGAGCGTAAGGGCGAGGGTGTAAGGGTAGCGCTGGGAGATGAGGTGGGCGACCGTGTCGTGCAACCGGATGGACGTGCCCAGGTCGCCGTGGAGGACGCCCGCCCAGTAGCGGATGTACTGGGTGTGGAGGGGCAGGTCTAGGTAGTACTGGTGGCGAAGAGCGCCTATGTCCGCCGGGGTTGCGCCCTCGCCAAGCATCTGCTGGATGGGGTCGCCGGGGACCAGGTGGATGAGCAGAAAGACCAGCGAGACCACCAGCCAGACGACGGGAAGGGTGAGCACGAGGCGGGTGAGAATCTGCTTCATGGGCTGGGTACAACGATAAATCAGAGATCAGGGATCAGAGATCAGGGGTCAGAGATCAGAGATCAGGGAAGCTCGGAATCCCAGGTCTCAGAAGCGAGACCTGGGGCACCCGGCTTACAGCCCACAGCGTTCAGACATCAGTTGCCAGCCGTTAGCGGTAGACCTCCGGGATAAAGTTCTGCTCCTGGATGGGAGGGCGGACATATTTTGATTTACCCAGCGCCGGCAGTTTGAGCGGCTCGGGTGTCAGGTCGCGATAGGGGATCAGGGAGAGGAGGTGGCGAATGACGTTGAGGCGGGCGCACTCCTTGTTTTCGGCGTTGACCACGAACCAGGGCGCCTGCTTGGTGTCGGTAATGGCGAACATCTCATCCTTGGCGCGCGAGTAGTCGGCCCAGTGCTTGCGCGATTCCAGATCCATGGGACTGATCTTCCAGCGCTTGGTGGGCTTGTCCATGCGGTCCTGAAAGCGGCGCTCCTGCTCGGCGTCGCTGACCGAGAACCAATATTTGAGAAGGACGATGCCGGAGCGGATCAACATGCGCTCGAACTCCGGGCAGCTTTGCATGAATTCCTGATACTCGCGCTCGGTGCAGAAACCCATGACGCGCTCGACGCCGGCGCGGTTGTACCAACTGCGGTCGAAGAGAACCATTTCGCCGGCGGCGGGCAGATGGGCGACGTAGCGCTGGAAGTACCATTGGGTCTTTTCGCGTTCAGTAGGCGTGGCCAGGGCGACGACGCGGCAGACGCGCGGGTTCAGCGACTCAGTGATGCGCTTGATTGCGCCGCCCTTGCCGGCAGCGTCGCGGCCTTCAAAGAGCACTACGACACGAAGGCCTTCGTGACGGATCCATTCCTGGAGCTTGACGAGCTCGACCTGCAGGCGGCGAAGCTCGCGGTCGTAGTCGCAGTCCTTGCCAAGACGAAGGACTTTGCCGCTGCCTGACGGAGGCTGCGCCGAGACTTGATTGCTCATTTCAGGCGGCGTTCCCTTCTTTTCTGCTTCCGGGCGTTCCCGCTTGGGTTGGTGGTGCTTTTTTTTGCTCTTGTTCGCCATGTGTCTTCCTCCGGCGATGTTGGTTTCCTGTGTATGTCGATTCCCGAGTTAGGAACTCTGCCACCCTACGGGAGCCGTGCAGAATCTGTGCACCCGGTTTGTGCCGGCATCCGCCCCTTCATCTTATCGGCGGGATGCGGGGCCGCGTTACCAGAACCCTGCGACGGCACGCGCCAGTATACGCCGAAGTTGCATCGAAGTGGGCATTCCCTGCATGCGAGTGGCGGCGCGGCGGGTTCGCGGCTTCCCACGCTCCGGGCAGGAAAAAGGCGAAAGGGTGGGGCACATAAACCTTACGCTATCCCTGAAAATGTTCTAGCCGAAGCGGGCGCGTTTAACGGTCTGCCGAAAGTCCTCGCCGACCATTTCGACGCGGACGCACATTTCGGCAAGGCGGGAGCGCATGCGGTCGCCGATGCGGTCGCCGAGAGTGTCTTCGCTCCTCGCCGGCTTGGCTCCTTCTTTGTCGGTCTTGAAACCAGCGCCGGCCGGCAGGTCGAGATAATTGGTGGTGATGATGGTGGACAGCTTGTCGTTGTAGCGGGTGTTCAGGATGAGGGCGACCGTGTCCCAGACCCACTCGTTGGGCTTTTGCGCGCCCAGGTCGTCCAGCACCAGCACTTCGGCGGCGAAGACCGGCTTCAGCAGTTCGATTTCGGTGGTTTGAACCTGCGGATTGTAGCTGTTCTGGATGCTCTTGAGCAGCTCGCGGTAGTCGCAGAAGAGGCCTTTTACGCCTCGCTCCTGCACCAGCCGCTGTAGCACGCCCACGGCCAGGTGGGTCTTGCCCAAACCAGCCGTGCCAACGAAGAGCAGGCCATTGCCGGCGGTATCAACCGGATAGGTCTCAGCGAACTTGCGCGCGTTCCAAAGGGCGTGGGAAAGGGACGGATTGGCCCCGTTGAATGCGGTCTCGAATGTATCCAGCGAGCAGTGCCGGTAGCGCTCGGGAATCTGCGCCGCCGCCATGCCGCGCTGCTCGCGTTCCATCTCCTGGCACTCGCAGGGGCGGGAAACCCAGTTTCCGGCGTCGTCGACCACCCGCACCAGTCCGACTCCATCGCAGATCGGGCAATTGCTCATCTCCAATCAAGCCTAGCGCACCCGGCATCGCAGGCGCGCCGGTGCAGGTCCGGTACGTTTCTGTGGAAAAGCCTGGGCAGGGACGGGGCGCGATTGCCTACAATCGGATGCGCGGATGGGTGGGGTGATCCGGCCCTGTTTATTCTGTGTCCGCACGGAAGATGGCGAGGTTCACGTGAATCGAATGAAGCTGCATACTGCCTTTTTTGCAATGGCTTTGGCCTGGCTACTGGCTCCGGCCCTGGTCACGGCTCAGGGTACAGGTAGGGAAACGGGAAATCTGCCCGAAACCCAAGCGCCTGCAGCAACGGCTGCAAGTGCGCAAACTCCGCCGGCTGCCGCGCAGGCCGCGCAGGCTCCAGCCCAGTCCGCCCCGGCAACGCCTGCGACAACCCCTTCGGGGCATCCCAACAACGAATACTGGCGGAAGCACGACCAGCTCCTGCTGACGGATTTTCCCTGGCTGGCCAAATTCAAAGCGGACGATTTGGCGCTCGGTCCGCCAGCCGCGGGCGAAGACCGCGTGGTTTTCATGGGCGACTCGATTACCGAGGGCTGGCACCTTGACCGGCTCATTTCCGGGCAAGCCCTACATCAACCGCGGCATCAGCGGGCAGACCACGCCGCAGATGGTGCTGCGCTTTCGCCAGGACGTGATCGGACTGAAGCCGAAGGCAGTGGTCATTCTGGCCGGCATCAACGACATCGCCGGAAACACGGGACCCGATGACGCTGGAAGCAGACGGAAGACAACCTGGCCGCGATGGCGGAGATGGCGACGGCCAACCATATCCGCGTCGTGCTTTGCTCGGTGCTGCCGGCCTTCGATTTTCCCTGGCAGCCCGGGCATGACGCCCGCGCCCAAGATTGTGGCCATGAACGCGTGGATCAAGGCCTACGCCGAGGAGAAAGGCTACGTCTACGTGGACTACTACTCGGCGATGAAGGACGAGCGCGGCGGCCTGCCGCCCTCGTTGAGCAGGGATGGGGTTCATCCGCTGCCAGCCGGGTACGCGATCATGGCGCCGCTGGCGGAGGCGGGGATTGAGAAGGCGTTGAAGACAGGGACCAGGGACTGAGGGACCAGGTCTCTGACCGTTTGATTTTGTGCTTCCCACCCTAGCGACAAAAACAAAAGCGTCGCGAGGGTGGGGCACCCATCATTGGTACAACTTCAAGCGGTCAGGGACCTAGTCGTGCCCGGCTCCAATTGCTAAACCGCTCGAATCCCCCTACAATGGAATAGAAAGATTGCAGGAAAGGTCTGTCTTCAAGCGATGCCCAAGGAAAAAATTCATCCCAATTACGCCGCAGTGCAGGTCAAGTGCGCCTGCGGGAACCATTTTGAGACCCGGTCGACCCACAAGGGCGACATTCACGTGGAAATCTGCTCGGTTTGCCACCCGTTCTTTACCGGCAAGCAGCGGCTGGTGGACACAGCAGGCCGCGTGGAGCGCTTCCGCCGCAAGTATGCCAAGGCCGGCGAGGCGACGGCAGCCAAGTAAACGGCGCCGCAGCAATCGGTTAGCGCGATTGGGCCTCCGCCACGGCGGAGGCCCAATTTCGTTTTGAGAGCAGCTTTTAGCTTTTAGCTCTTTTATGCCGGTGTTTGAGGCCTTGGTTCGCGGACAAAGTCGGCAGCAAAGGGCAAAAGCTAGAAGCTAAATGCTAGTGGCTAAGAGCTCAAAGGTTTTTATGGCTGGCAAGGGCTTTACCGTGAAGAAGGACTGGGACAACCCCATCGAGCACGCGATGCCCGACGAGGCGCGGGTACCGGCGGAGGTGCGCCTGGGCTCGGTGGTGGTGGCTCCAGCCACCGTGCTGGCGCCCATGGCCGGGGTCACCGACACGGTCTTCCGGCGCTTCATTCGCCACGCCAGTTTGTTTACCGCGGCAGCTAATGCAAACGCCCGGCTGCCGTGCTTTCCCAGGTCCCAACAGCGGGACCTGGGGCACCCGCTCAGGAGGGCTCTGAGACCCACCCTAGCCGCAAGGACAAAGACGCGGCGAGGATGGGGCACCCGGACATTGACGCCGCAGTGACCAATGCGCAGTCCGGCTGCGGGCTGCTGATGACCGAGTTCACTTCGGCCGACGGCCTGGCGCGGATGCGGGAGACCAAGCGCCGGCGCTATCTGACCTTCTACGACGACGAGCACCCCATCGGCGCGCAGCTTTTCGGGTCGAACCCGGAGACGCTGGCCGAGGCGGCGCGCATTGTGGAGGAGACCGGCTTCGACCTGGTCGACCTGAACCTGGGCTGCCCGGCCAAGCGGGTGGTGGGCTGCAACGGCGGCTCGGGGCTGCTGCGCGACCTGCCCAAGATCGGCGAGATCTTTCGCGCCGTGCGCAAGGCGGTGACGATTCCCTTCACCGTCAAGTTCCGCATGGGCTGGAACGACGCAGCAGATTGTGTGCGTGGAGCTGGCGCGGATGGCCGAAGCCGAAGGGCTGAACGCCGTGGCGCTGCACGCCCGGACACGCGAACAGGGCTATAGCGGCCAGGCGCAGTGGGAGTGGATTGCGCAATCAAGCAGGCGGTGGGGATTCCGGTCATCGGCAATGGCGACATTCGCACCCCGGAAGACGCGGCGGCCATGGTGGCCGAGACCGGCTGCGACGCGGTGATGATCGGCCGCGCCGCGCCGGCGAACCCGTGGATCTTCCGGCAGATTGCCCAGTACACCGCGACCGGCAGCTACGAGCGGCCCACGCATGGAGGACCGCTACCGGATGATCCGCGCCTATTTTGAGATGCTGCTGGACGAGGCGGAAGCGACCAAGGATCTGCCGCGCGACGCGCGCATGGGCGATCCCGCCGGCAAGATGAAGCAGTTTGCCACCTGGTTTACGCACGGCGTGCCGGGCGGCGCAAAGCTGCGGGCAGCCATCTACCAGGCGCGCACCGGAGCCGAAGTTCTGGCCGAGGTGGAGCGCTTCTTTGCACCTCGGCTTGAAGGAGGCGAGGATCTGCCGCAGGATGGGGACACCGCTCCCGAAGAGCAGGCGCAGGCCTTCACTGAAGCCGCGCTGCTCTGCGATTAAAAGCGCCGCTGAGCCTGATTCTGGTCGATCTGGATCACTTCAAGCAGATCAACGATACCTTTGGCCATCCCTCGGGAGATCTGGCGTTGAAGGAGATCAGCGCGGTGTTCCAGCGATCGGTGCGCTCCTACGATTGGGTGGGCCGCTATGGCGGCGAGGAGTTTCTGCTTATTCTGCCGGGCACGAGCCTGGCCAGCGCGCGCATCCGCGCCGAGCACCTGCGGGTGGCAGTGCAGGTGGCGCACATCGTCAGCGACAAGGCGGTAATCAAGGTGACCGCCAGCTTCGGCGTGGTCTCGGGCCTGCCCTCTCACTATGAATCTCTTCTTCATGCCGCTGACACGGCTCTTTATCGGGCCAAGGCCAATGGGCGCAACTGCGTGGTTGGAATGGAGATCGAGCCGCCGCCAAATGTCGCCGGTCCGGCGAGGCGAGGGCTTTAGCTAAGCCTCAATCAGCGGCAGGCGAACGGTGGCGCGCGCGCCTTCGCCGTCTTCGCGGTTGACAAGCTGAATTTCGCCGCCGTGGGCGCGGGCGATCTGCTGGGCCAGCGCCAGGCCCACGCCGCTGCCCGAAGGCTTGGTGGTGTAGAAGGGAACGAAGAGGTTTTCGGCGTTGGCGATGCCCAGGCCGCGGTCTTCAATGGTGACCAGCACGGACGAGCCGGCCAGTTGCCAGCTGGCGCGCACCGGCTGCGCGCCCCTGGCCAGCGAAGCATCCACGGCGTTGGCAAGCAGGTTGATGAACATCTGCTCCAACTGGTCGGGATCGGCATTCAGCAACGGCCGAGGGTCCGGGATCGAGCTGGACGGGCAGCCGCTGCTCGAGAAGCACGACGCGCTCCAGCAGCGGCGCCAGCGGAACCGGCCTGAGCCGCGGCGGAGGCAACTGGGCGAGCTGCCGGTAAGACTGCACGAAGCGGTGCAGCGCGTCGGCGCGGCTCTCCACCACGCCAAGACCGCGGCGGAAATCGCGCAGCGTGCCGTCTTCCCCCTGCAAGCTGTCCACGCGCTCCAGCAGGCTGCCGGCGATCGACTTGATCGGCGCCAGCGAGTTCGAAAGCTCGTGCCCCAGAACCCGAATCAGCCGCTTCCATGCGATCTGTTCCTCTTCCTGCAAGGGCAGGCTTACATCCGCCAGCAGGAGCAGCGTGTGCGGCACGCCGTCCTGGCGGAACGGCTGCTTTGCGCAGCAGCCAGCGCGCAGGACCCGCGATCGGCTTTTGATCGGCGTTGAAAGAGTGAATGGTCTGATCGGGCGCGCGAAGCAGGTCTTCCAGGCCGAGTTCGCGCGCGCCGCGGCCGAAGCAGCGGGCATGGGGCAGGCCCAGCAGCTTGAGCCCGGCGTTGTTCACCAGTTGCAGCGTGTCTTCGCGGTCAAAGGCAAACAGGGGCGCGTGCATCACTTCCAGGATGCGGGCCAGCAGGGCGGTGGCCTCAAGGGAGCGCACGCGCTGTTTTTGCAGCAGGTCGGCGAGTGCGTTCACCTCCGCGGCCAGCTCGCCGAGCGCGTCATGGGAGCCGGCTCCGCGGGCGCGGAAGGAGTAGTCGCCCTCGCGCAGCGACGAGACCACGTTGGAGAGCGTCTGCAGCGGCCGGATCAGGCCCTCAATCAGAGCGGCGGCCGCCAGCACCAGATACAGGAGCAAGCAGGCGACCAGCAGCAGCGCTGGCGCCAGACCGACGGCACTCCGATAGAGAACAAGGGCGGCCAGGACCAGCGCGGGCAGCGCCAGGAGCAGGCAATGGAACCACGCCCGGCGGATAGCCGAGCGCCGACGCCGGCGCTGCTGCTGGTCAGGTTCCATTTTCGTCAGATCCCATATTTGTCAAATTCCGTATTTGTCAGATTCCGTATTTCTCAATGCGGCGGTAGAGCGCGGCGCGGCTGAGTCCGAGGGCCTCGGCGGCTTGCGAGATATTGCCGTCGCAGCGGCGAAGGACCTTCTTGATGAGCAGGGATTCAACCTCGTCGATACTCATGTTTTCGCTCATATTCTCAGACGAGGCGGCAGAACGCGAGGCCGCAATGGCCAGATTGGCCGGCTCAATCTGCTCACCGCGGCAGAGCAGCACCGCGCGCTCCACGGTGTGCTCGAGTTCGCGCACATTGCCAGGCCAGGGATACTGCATCAACTGCTGCATGGCCGCGGGCGAGAAGCCAATCACCTGCTTGCGATAGCGGGCGCGGTTGCGATTGAGAAAATGCGCGGCGAGCAACGGAATATCTTCGCGCCGGTCGCGCAGCGCGGGCAGGTGAATCTCGACGGTGTTGATGCGGAAGAGCAGGTCCTCGCGGAAGTTGCCGGCCTTGGCCTCCTCGTCGAGCCGGGCGTTGGTGGCGCACAGGACGCGCACGTCGACGCGGCGGGTCTGCGAAGAGCCCACGCGCTCCAGCTCGCCGGTCTCAAGCACGCGCAGCAGCTTGGCCTGCTGGCGCAGCGGGACGTTAGCGATTTCGTCGAGGAAGAGGGTGCCGCTGTTGGCCAGTTCGAAGCGGCCGATGCGGTCGGCGCGGGCGTCGGTGAAAGCGCCCTTGACGTGGCCAAAGATTTCGCTCTCGAAGGTTCCCTCCGGCAGTCCGCCGGCATTCACGGTGACCAGCGCCATGCGCGCGCGCGGCGATGCGGCGTGCAGCAGCCTGGCGACGATCTCCTTGCCGGTACCGTGTTCACCGGTGATCAGCACGTTGGCGTCGGAGGGTCCGACCTGGGCAATGAGTTCGAGCACCGGCTGCATGCAGGGGGCAGAGGCGATAAATTCCGGCATTCCTTCAGCGCGCAGCAGCCGGTTTTCGAGTTCCAGTTGGCGGGCGCGGCGCAGCGCCTGGCGCAGCTCCGCGTGGACGCGGATGAGGGAGAGCAGGCGCTCGTTCTCCCACGGCTTCTGGAGAAAGTCGCGCGCGCCGCGCTTGATGGATTCGACGGCGAGGCCGATGTTGCCCCAGGCGGTCATGACGATTACGGGCAGGCGCGAGTCGAACTCCTGAATGCGGGCCAGCAGATCCAGGCCCTCCTGGCCGGAGGTGGTGTCGCGGGTGTAATTCAGGTCGATGAGCAGCACATCGTAGTCGCGCTGGCCCAGCGCCTCCATGAGCAACTGCGGCGAGCGCACGCAGTCCACATCGATCCCGTGCGGGGCCAGGAGCAGCTCGACGGCCTCCAGGATGGAAGGCTGATCGTCGGCGGCCAAAACGCGAATTCGTTCTTCCTTAGCGGGAATTTTCTGCCTCCACGATGCCGGTCTTTGCATCGGCGATCGAGATGCCATAATCCTCAAGCACCGAGCCGGTGGCGCGCCGCACCTCGATGCGCGCCTTTTCGTAATCGGTCTCGGCGGCCACCAGCGCGGACTCCGCCACGGCCAGGTCGTGCTCGGCTGAGAGGGTCTGCTGGTTCGATCCCGCTCCCAGCTTCTGCTCCTGCTGCGTGATATCGAGCGTCTTCTGCGCCAGGTCGCGGGCCTGGCGCGCGGCATCCACGCGGCTGGCCCCCTGTTCCAAGGCGAAACGCGCATTGCGCACTTCAATGCGAATGCGCTTCTTCATTTCTTCAAGATAAACCTGCGATTGGCGGTATTCGAGCTCGGTCCGGTACTGGTCGGCCTTGGCGATGCGGTTGCGCAGCGGGACGCTCAACTGAAAACCCACCTGATATTCGGGAGAGGAGTAGTTGAAGGCGTTGTCCACCGCCCCGGTGAAACCCGCGGGCACATTCGTGCCGATGCGGTCGAGCGGATTGGGAGTGCCTCCGTATCCGGTTCCGGCATAGAAGCCGTAGACCGAAAGCGAAGGCAACAGGGCGTTGCGCGCGGTCTTGCGGCTGAGTTCGCTGTTTTCAAGAACCAGGCTCGACTCCAGCAGCTCGGTGCGATTCTTGAGCGCATCGGCAATCATATCCTGCACCGGCTTGGTATCCGGCTCCGCCTGGGCACCGATGTGGTCGACAGGCACAACCGGCATCTCCTGCAAAACGGGATCGTCGAGCGAGCGGGTGATGGCGTTCTTCATGTAAAGCTCTTGCAGCTCCAGATTGGTGCGGGCTATGGTCAGGTCCTGCTGGCGCGCAGCCAGATCCGCCTCCGCTTTCAGCACATCCATCTCCGGAATCGCCTGCAGCGCAAGCTGCTTGCGGCTGGTGTCAAGGGTCTCATTGGAAAAGGCCACCGACCGCTCCCCTACTTGCTCGTTATCATAGGCGTTCACCAGGTCCCAGTACAGGTCGCAAATCTGGACTACGGTAGCGATGAGCTGGGCGCGAAACGCAATGTCGGAGACTCTCTGGTTGGTCTTGGCGATGCGCAGGTAGCGCAGGTTCGGCCCCAAACCGAAACCGGCCAGCAACTGCTGATTCGCATAGAACTCGAAAGAGGAGTTGAGCTGCGGATTGAGCGTGTTGTTGGGACTGTTGGTGGTTTGGCGATTGTTATCCCATGCCACCTGGATAGCGCCTCCAGTAGGGAACGCCTGGGAGTAGGTAAGATCGCCGAGAATTGTGTTCTGGTGAATGACAGGCACGCCATAGATAACCTGGTTGGGCAAAAGCTGTGTGGTGTGATCGACATAAGCTTTGGCACTGATGTTCGGATCGTAGGAATTGACCGCGGCGCCGGTGCCCAGGGTGGACTGCACCAAGCCCGAAGCACCCGCGCCCGCACCGCCTGCGCCACCCGAGGTACCGCCGGCACCCTCGCCCGAGCTGCCCCCGAAAGAGACGCCTGCGCCGCCGGGCGTGCCCGAGACGACGCCCGTGTTCACGCCGCGCACCGAACCGCCAGCCTCAGTGCGCAGCACATCCATCTGCGCAATGGGCAGGTTGTAGCGCGCAATGACCAGATCGAGATTGTTCTCAAGCGCCAGATCGATGGCATTGCGCAAGGACAGGTAGAGCTTGCCGTCCCGGATCAGAGAGTCGATGCGCGCGGAGTTTGCCAAGCTGGGCGGAGGCACAATCTTGCCGCGATAGGCGTCGAAGGGATTTCTGCGAGGGGTGCTGCAACTGATCAAAGGGGATGCTGTCCTGACGAGGCTGCAAGGGTACGGCTGCAGCCGGCACTTGCTGCGCGGCCGGCGGAGCCGATTGGACCGACGGAGCAGAGGTACCGGAAGGGGGCAAAGGCTCCGCGGCAAGAGCCAGGTTCACGTGCAACAAAAGAACCGCCGCCATGGCCTGAATGCGCCGGGCCGAACTTGATTTATGAAAACTGATCTGGGAACGGTTCACTTGGAGTCAACCTCCGTTGGTTTTGCGGGCAGAGTTTCATCGCGCGTGAGCCAGCCGTCGCGCAGCTCCACAATGCGTTTGCCGTAGCGCGCATTTTCCTCAGAGTGCGTGACCTGCACGATGGTGGTGCCGGCGCGGTTGAGCTGGCAGAAGAGATCCATGATCTCGCGGGCCTGCGTGGAGTGCAGGTTGCCGGTGGGCTCATCGGCCAGCAGCAGCGCGGGCGCATGCACCACGGCGCGCGCAATGCCCACCAGTTGCTGCTGCCCGCCCGAAAGCTGCGAGGGAAACAGGTCCTTCTTGGCCACAATCTGGAAGCGATCGAGAATGTCGGCTACCATCCCCTGGCGTTCCTTCGCAGGCAGGTTCTTGTAAGAAAGCGGCAGATCGATATTTTCGGCCACGGTGAGATCGTCGAGCAGGTGATAGCTCTGGAAGACCATGCCGATGCGCTGGCGGGCGAGATCGGCGCGCTGCTTGCGGTTGAGCGCGTGCGCGGGCGTTTCGCCGAACCAGTACTCGCCGAGCCAGCCGTCGTCGAGCAGCGCCAGCACGTTGAGCAGCGACGACTTCCCCGCCCCGGAAGGTCCCATCACGGTAACGAATTCACCTTCGCGGATGGTGAGGCCGATGCGGCGCAACACCCATGTTTCGGTGTGGCCGGTCTTGTAACTGCGTTCTACGTTTTTCAGTTCAATCATCATTTACTCCGCTCTCAAAGCGAGGATTGGATCGACCGCGGCGGCGCGGCGCGCAGGCAGCCAGGCCGCAAGCAGAGACGCGAGGCCAAGAAGAAGAACCACGGCGGCAAATGTGAGGCCATCGTGCACCTGTACTCCGTAGATGTAGCTGCCGGCAAACCGCGCGGCAAACCAGGCCAGCATGCCGCCGGCAGCCAAGCCGGCTGTGACCAGAAGAAGCGCGTGGCCGAGAATCAATCTATAGATGTTTGTCTGTGGCGCACCGAGAGCGATGCGCAGGCCAATTTCGCGGGTGCGCTGCGCCACGGCGAAGGAAAGCAGACCGTACAACCCGACAGAGGCGATGAGCAGGGCGAGCCCGGCAAAGGAACCGAGCAGGCGCGCGCTCAGGGTCTGGCTGCCGAAGGAATCTTCGACAGCTTCGTGAAGGGTTTTAACATCGGTGGTGGTGGCGTCGGGAGCGACTTCGTGCAGTGCCTTGTCGAACTGCGCACGCAACTGGTCGGCGGGAACCGCACCGCGAATCGCGACCTCGATGAAGGCTGCTGCAATGCCGTAGAGAGGTGTCCCAGGCTCTATCTGGACCAGGCAGAAATACATCTCCGGCTTGGTGGCATCGGTGACCTTGATCTGTTTGACATCGCCGATCACGCCCACGATGTGCATCTCCGCAAACCGCCCCTTGCCCATTCCGAAGGTATGGCCGATCGGGTCCTGGCCGGGGAGGAAGCGATTTACGAACGCCTGATTGACGACAACTACGGGCGGCGACGCGGCGGTGTCGTCTTCTGTAAAGAACCGGCCGCGCACCATGGGGATTCCCACGGCCTCGACGAGACCGGCCGAGGCCAGGCGCGCGTCGACCATCGGCGACTTGCCTGGCGCAATTTCCTGGTGATCGAGACTCCCCGAGACCAATGCGCCAAACTCCGCGCGCATGGGCAGCACCGAACTGAGAGCGGCCACCTGCACTCCCGGAATGGCCTGCAGGCGCTCCAGCAGCGGCAGATAGTCCGTGCGCACGATATTCGTTTGCTGTCCGGCCGTGCCTTCCATTTCCTCGAGTTGATGCGACCCGGCGTTGAGAATGACTCCGCCGGTAAGAACATTCTGCCGGGTAAACCCCAGCGGCACGTGGCGCAGCGCGTAGATAGTGCGGAGAAAGAGTCCGGCGCCCACCAGGAACACAAGCGTGAGCGCAAGCTGTGCGACGACCAGCGCCTCGCGCGTTCGCCTCTGGCTGCCCGATGCAGTAGCGGTTACGCCCTGAAGCCCTCCCTGAACATTGCGGCGCATTGCGCGCAGCGCCGGAAACACGCCGGCCGCAAGCGCCGTCAAGAGCGTGAGCGCAACCAGGCAAGCCACCACCCGCCAATCCACATGAATGGCGCCGGCGAGCTGGCAGCTTGTCTGCGAATTTGCCGCCACAGAAGTTTGATGGCGGCTTGCCCGATCAGCGACCCAAGGACACCGCCCATGGTGCTGAGAACCAGGCTTTCGACGACGGCTTGTTGCAGCAACCGAAGGCGGCTGGCTCCGAGCGCGGCGCGGACGGCGTGTTCCCTGGTGCGGGTGACGGCCCGCGCCAGCATGAGGCTGGTGACGTTAAGGCAAGCAAGCGCCCAGATGCCGAACACCACCGCATAGAGCAGCAAGAGCGGCTTGCGCGCATCGTTGCTAAGCGACTGCTGATAGCCGGTGACTGTGACGCGAGTGGGGGCATCGTCGCCGGTCACTTCTTTGGCGATGATGGCTTGCGCCCGGCTGAGAGCCGCGGTCAACTGCGCCGCCGTCATCCCTTCCGGCAGCCGCGCGTACATGTCGCAAACCCTCTCTTCCTCGCCGCTCATCGCCGAGCGGTTGGCTGCCGTCAGCGCAAGTGGTGTCCAGATTTGCATCAGCTCGTTCACAGGGAAGGAGAAGCCACGCGGCATGACACCGACAATGGCGTACGCCTGGCTCCTGATGGTGAGCGTCTTGCCTACAATCTGCGGATCGGCGGAAAAGAGTTTGCGCCAGACGTCCTCACCAAGAACCACCACGCGATTGCGCCCCGGCTCGTTGTCATCGCCGCGAAATGCACGGCCTAAAAGCGGATGCACACCGAGCATAGGAAGTGAGTTCCCATCGACATTTGTTTGAAGCACCTGGAAACGTCCGCCGGGCCCCACAACGCTGGCCATCCTGCTCCCAAATGTGGCTCCAATCTGCAACTGGGGGCCGATTGAGTCGCGCAACTGCAGCATGTTCGCATAGCTCAGACCGTAATACGGCCGCCCGCCGGAAAGCTCGACCGTCACTACGCGGTCCGGCTGCGCATAGGGCAGCGGACGCAGCAGGATGCCGCTGAGAATCGTAAACACCGCGATGTTGGCGCCGATGCCCAGCGCAAGCACGGCCACGGCCGTGAATGTGAATCCCGGCGAGTGGCGCAACTGGCGCAGCGCGTAACGCAAGTCTTGCAAGATCGATCGCATGAGATCAGTCCTTTCCGGCACTGCCCTTATTCGGTTCTGAGCGCCTGCATGGGTTCGACAGAAGCCGCGCGACGCGCGGGCAAAGCCGCTGCCAGGGTGACCATGGCCGCGGTCAGCAGTACCGCGCCCGCCAGCGTGATGGGATCGAAAGTGGTAACGCCATAGAGCTGGCTGCTGAAGAGGCGCGCCAGGACCACAACGGACGGCAGCGCAATCACGGTGGCAATTGCGGCGATGAATGGCCATCTCGCGCACCACGAGAATGACCACGCCGCGGCGCTGCGCGCCCAGAGCCAGACGGACGCCGATCTCGCGAGTGCGCTGTTCAGTGGAATAGGCAAGCACGCCGTAGAGTCCCACGGCGGCCAGAATCATGGCGAGCAAGGAGAAGCCGATGGCGAGGAAGGCCAACGCGCGCTCGTCGGAGGCGCTCCGGTCGACCTGTTCGTCCATGGTGCGCAGCCCGTCCACAACCAGGGTGGGATCGAGCTGATGAATGGCCTGGCGAATGGCGGGCTCGACCGTCTCCGGCGGCTGCGCGGTGTGTAGGTAAACGAAGACTCCGGTGGGGTGATTCTGCTGCATGTAGGGCATGTAAACGGCCGGCCCCATATCTGTCCGGAGATCAGCATGCTTGACGTCGCCCACGACACCGACGATGGTGATGTCCCACTTCACATTGTCGCTATCCCGTTGGGAGAGCGCGCGGCCAAGCGCATTCTGAGGCGAACCGAAGAATCGCTTGACGAAGGCCAGGTTGACGACGGCAACACTGGGCTGACCCTTCACATCCGACGAGGTCAATTCCCTTCCCGCCAGAAGCGGTTGACGCAGCGTGGCAAAGTAGTCGGGCGAAATAAGCGGCTGCTCGAAGTTCATGTTCTCATCTTCCGCCGGCTTGTGACCCTGCACAGAAAAACTGGATGACTCTGTGTCGCCGTAGAGTTCCGGGTCAGTGGTTGCGGCAACGGTCACAACGCCGGGGATGCGGCGCAGAGCTTCAAGCGCGCTGGTTACAATCTGCGGCGTGCGATCTTCACCGTAGCCGGAGCTGGTGGGGTCAAGCGAGAAAGCGGCGAGATTCGCGGTCTGGAAGCCAACCGGCTGATGGCGCAGGTTGTCGAGGGTGCGCACGAACAGGCCAGCGCCGCCGAGCAGCAGGACACTAAGCGCGATCTGCGCGCCCACGGCCAGCTTGCGAAAGCGTTGCGAGCCTTTGGTGGCGGTTCCGGCATTCTGGCGCAGCGCCTGGGCCAGGTCGGGGCGCAGAAAATGAAAGACCGGCGCGATGCTGAACAGCAGGCTGGTGACAAATGAGACCGCGAGGGTGAACAGCAACACGCGCCCGTCGATGGAGGTTGAGTAGGGCTCGCTGCCGGGATCGGAGCTGGTCATGAGGCGCACCAGGGCGACGGCCACAACGGGCGCGAGCGCCAGGCCGGCTGCGCCTCCGGCCGCACCCAGCAGACCGCCTTCAACAAGCAACTGCGAAACGATGCGGCTGCGCTTTGCGCCCAGAGCATAGCGCATGGACATCTCTCGCGCTCTGCCCGCGGCGCGCAGCAGCAGCAGAGTAGCCACATTGATAGCGCACATGGCCACCAGCAGTCCGGCCATGCTCATCAGAATGATGAGCGGAGTCTTCAATTCCATGCGGCCCGGCGAAAATCCGGTGGAATCGTCGAGAACCTTGAGGCGCGAGTTGTCGATGAAACTCTTCCTGAAGTGTTCGGACCGCGACTTGTAGAGAGCGAACTCATTGGCACGGAGTGCGTGCCAGAGCGGCCCCAGGCTGGCCTCGGCCTGGGAGATGGATAACACCGGGCTTGAGGCGGGCAACCAGCGTGAGCCATATGGACTGATGGCTGTTCAGGTTATCGCGGGGCGCCATCCACGGCATGGCCACCTCGACCATGCTGACGGGGATGAAGAAGCCGGGCTTGTAGCCGCCGATGGCGGAGTCGAAATTCTCCGGCGCGACGCCGAGGATGGTAAAGGGATGGCCGTTGATGAGCACCGTTTGGCCCACCACATCGCGCGATGCAGCGAACCGCGACTTCCAGTAGGTGTAACTGAGCACCGCCACAGGATTGGCGTTCTTGGCGGTATCGTCCTGGGGGGTGAGCAGGCGGCCGAGCGCGGGCCTGAGTCCCGAGCAGCTGAAAATAATTGCCGGTGACCACTTCGGCGTCCTTATCCTCAGCCTGGTTGTGCCAGGAGACGCCGACGCTGGTCTTGTCGGCGGCAATCATGCCTTGAAAAACCTGGTTATGATCGCGCAGGTCCTTGTACATGGGATAGGAGAAATAGTTGTTCGAATCGCCGCCAAAGCTGCTCATCGAGCCGGAGAAACCGCCGCTCCACTGGAAGCGCACCAGTTCTTTGGGCTGCTGAACGGGCAACATGCGCAGCAGCACCTGGTCAAAGAGCGTGAAGACGGCGGCGTTGGCGCCGATACCCAGCGCCAGCGTAACACCACGGTGATGGTGAAGCCGGGCGATTTGCGCAACTGGCGCAGCGCGTAGCGGATGTCGAGCCACAAAGTGTTCATCGCGTGTTTGCTCCGTTGCCGTCTCCGGCGGCTCAATTACTCATTTCGAAGTGCCTGCATAGGCTCTATGGATGCGGCGCGGACAGCCGGAATCAACGCCGCAATCAGGCCCGCGGCCGCCAGCAGCAAGGCCAGCAGCAGGAAGCCTCCTGCCTCCTTTTGCGCGTCGAAATAGATGACCACTCCAATCAGCTTGCGAGCGATGCCTATGAGCACCAGGCCAACAGCGGCCCCGGCTCCTAGCATCCACGCAACGCGGCGCATCACCATGGCCAGGATGCGGCTGCGCGCGGCGCCCAGCGCCATGCGCACGCCGATATCCCGCGTTGCCTGCTCGACCTCGTGGCTGACCAGGCCGTAAAGGCCCACCATGGCCAGCGCTAGCGCAAGGCCGGCAAAGATGCCGAAGAGCCAGCCTTCCATGCGCCGGAAAACCAGCACATCCGAGACGACTTCAGTCATGGTTTGAGGCTCATCGAAGGCAACGGTAGGGTCGAGCTCGTGAACGATGGAGCGCACGCCTGCGATGATCTGCCTGGGATCGCCGGCGGTGCGCACGACCAGAAACATGCTTGAGAAAATGCCTCCCCGAACCTTCGGATCGATCTCGTCCATGATCCAGTCGCGCTCGGCCAGCGAAGGTTGGTAGATATTCTGGCGTACATTGCCGGTTACACCGACGATCCGGGTCCAGTTCTCCTGCTTGTCCGCGTCGTCAATCCGTTGCGCCGTCGCATCAAGCCCGGCGGGAATGAACTTCTGCACGAAGGCGTCGTTGACCACCACCGTCGGCGCAGTGTTCTCGGGCCGATCCAGGCCGGGCGAAAGCTTGCGTCCGTAGTGCAGCGGTATGCCCATCACGTCGAAATAGCCGGAGCTCACAATGCGGTTTTCCGCTAGCATCACCTGGTTGGGCGGATAAGCGGGCTGGCCGGCGATGTGAATGTCGGAGTTGCTGCCGTAATCCTCGATCGGAAGAAGATTGATCAAGCCTGCGGCCCGCACTCCGGGAAGACGGTCGACCCGCTCCTCAAGCGGTCGGTAGAATGCGGTTTGCATGTCGCGGCCCTGATACCTGCCCTGGGAGAGATCGAGATGCACGGCAAGAATGTGCGCGGGGTCAAAGCCGAGATCGACATGGCGATAGCGCGTCACGACGCGAATCAACAGGCCGGAGACAACCAGCAAAACCAGCGTAAGCGCCACTTGCGTGACCACAAATCCGGAGCGCAGACGGTGCTGTCCGCGCTGCGTGCCTGCGCTTCCACCGCTCTTCAATGCGCGGTTGGGGTCGATGCCGGAAAGCCGCAGCGCCGGATAAAGCGAAGCGGCGAGGCTGGCAATAACGGCAACCGCAACGGCAGCGCCCAACACCTTCCAGTTCATTTGAACGTCCGCGCCGCGCGCCAGGGCTTGGACCAGAAAAGCGCGCATCAGGTCGAGCATGGCCGACGCCAGCAGCACTGCACCGGCAGCGCCAAGAAGCGCCGAAAGAATTCCTTCGGTCAGAACCTGGCCAAGCAACCTGCGGCGGCTCGCGCCGATGGCCACGCGCATGGCCATCTCGCGCTCGCGCTTCACTCCACGCGCTAGCAGCAGGCCCGCGATATTCACGCAGCCAATAGCAAGCACCGCCAGAACCGCGCCCAGCAGGGTCCACAGCGGACCTCTAGTCTGGCCGCCGACAAAGTCAGCCAACGATTCGATCCGCACCGTCCGGCCTTCGTCGGTCGGGTACGCCCTGCCCAGGTTGGTGAAGACCTGCGTTAGATCCGCCTGCGCCTGGCCCATGGTCAGGCCGTCCTTGATGCGGCCGATCGTCTGCAGCCAGTGGTTGCCGCGCCCATTCATCCACCACTGATCCAGGTGCATCGGAACATAGACCGCGTCGCGCATGCTGAGCGGGAAGCGGAAGCCGGCGGGCATCACGCCAACCACCGTGTAGGTATGCCCATCGAGCTTGACTGCCTGATTCAAAACGTTTCGATCGCCGCCGAAGTATTTCTGCCAGACCTCATAACTCAGCACCACAATGTCGTTCTTGCCTTCTTTCTCCTCGCCGGGCAGAAACGAGCGCCCCAGCAACGGCTGAACGCCGAAGACCTGGAAGAAGTTATCCGTTCCCCTGACATTGCTGAGCGATACCGGGCCACTGGCCGGAGTCTCCATGGTGACCTTGCTGTAACTCGAATAGCCGGCCAAAGCCGTGAAGGCGTGCGCCTGCGCGCGCTCGTCCTGATACGACGGCCACGATGCCGGCTGCGTATAGCCGCTGCGGCTTTGGCTCTCGATAGCGACGATTTTGTCCGGACTCGCAAAGGGCAGCGGACGCAGAATCACCGCGTCGATGACGCAAAAGACCGCCGTGGCTACGCCTACACTGAGGGCCAGCGTGAACACCAGGGTGAATGCGAACCCGGGTGCGCGGCGCAGCTGGCGCAGCGCGTAGCGGATGTCCTGCAACGTACTCTGAAACTGCATTCCTACGCCTCCGCCTCTGCTTCGAGCTTCTTGCGTTCGTCTTCAGAAACCACCTTTCCGTCGAAGAGGTGCACTTCGCGCTCGGCGTGACGGGCAAAGCGCGGATCGTGCGTAACCATGCAGATGGTGGAACCCTCGCGGTGAAGATCGGCGAGCAGGTGCATCACCGCTTCGCCGTTCTTCGAGTCCAGGTTTCCGGTGGGCTCGTCGGCAAGCAGGATGGAGGGCGAACCGGCCAGCGCGCGCGCCACGGCCACGCGCTGCTGCTGGCCTCCGGAGAGCTGGGCTGGATAGTGCCTCATGCGGTGAGCCATGTTCACGCGCTCCAGAGCTTCCTTGACCCGCTTCTTGCGCTCCGCGGAAGGCATGCCGGCGCGATAGGTGAGCGGCAGCTCGACATTTTCCTCAACCGTGAGGTCGCCGATCAGATTGAAGCTCTGAAAGATGAAACCGATCTCCTGGTTGCGGATGCGCGAGCGGTCGGCGAAGCTCAGGTTCTCGACCGGACTGCCGTTGAGCAGATACCTGCCCGCAGTGGGCGTGTCGAGCAGGCCGAGGATGGAGAGCAGCGTGGACTTGCCGCAGCCCGAGGGTCCCGACATGGCCACATATTCGCCGCGCGAGATGGTCAGATGAATCCCGGAGAGCGCATGCGTCTCCACTTCGTCGGTGTAGAAGATCTTGGTCAGATCCTCGATTTCAATCAATGTGCCGTTCGTTGCCATTCGTTCCCTCGTTTCTTGTTACCGAGCTTCCAGCCTCTAGCTTCCAGCTCTTGGCCTTTAGCTGAAGGCCAGGCCAGGAGCTGCCTCTCTACTCCAGCCGTATCCGGTCCACGTTGTCCCAGCGCGACATATCGGACAGAATCACCGTGTCGCCTTCCTTCAGGCCTTCCAGGACCTGGATGTCGTTGACCGAGGCGCGGCCCACTTTGACCGGGACGCGGGTTGCGCCCTTGCCGTCGGGATCGATCTTGAACAGGCTCAGCGTGGAGTTTTCATTGCCCAGCGCGGGGCGGCCGACGTAAATCACATCGGTCATGCGTTCCAGGTCGATGGTCCCATCCACGCTCAGCTGGGGGACTGCGCCAGCAGGCAGCGGCCCATCCAGATTTACGTCAACCGTGCGGGTTCCGTTCACGACCGAAGGATCGATTCTGGTTACGTGGCCGGGAATGATGCCGTTATGGGTGTCGATGGAGGCCGGCTGGCCGATCTGAATGTCGCGCGCCTGGGTTTCGGCGATCTGGAGAGCGGCTTTGAGCTTGTCGAGCTGAATCACCTCGGCCACCGAGGTTCCCGCGGTGACATGCTGACCCACCTGCAGCGGAACAGCCAGGGGCGCGAGCGATCCGGAGATTCCGGCCCGCACCTGCAGCGCCTGCGACTGCTTCTGATAAAGATCGAGCAGTGCTTTGGCCTGATCGATCTTGGTTTGCTGCGAGGCAAGCTGCACCTCGATCGCCTTCTGGTTCACGTCCAGTTGCTGGCCGCTGAGCGTGTGCTGCGCGGCCAACTGGTCGGCGGTGCTCTTCGACTTGCTGTAGGCAAGACCGGAGATCACGCCCAGATCGTAGAGCGCCTTGTCAGTCTGGGCCTGCAACTGGTCCTGGGTGTAGTCGGAGTTCACCTGCGCGGCGGCGGTTTTCTTGTCCATCAAGGTACTTTGCAAGGTGGCCTGAAGGCTCTTGTAGTCGGCCTGTGCGGCCTTGAGCGCCAACTGGGCATTCAGCAGCTCCTGCTCAAGCTGCGGATCGGCCAGGTCAAGAAGGATGGTATCCGGAGTGACATCGGCGCCGGGCAAGACGCGTATGCGAACCACGGTGGCGTCGGTCTGCGCGGGAATCAGCTCGATCGAGTCCTCCCGGGGAACCAGGCTTCCGGTCGAGGCCCGCACCTGGCGGACCAGCGGACCCCTCTTGACCGTGTCCGTCCAGATAGTGGAGCGATCGACCGTGGGTGCGGCGGGCTTGAGCCGCGCGACCGCCAGACCCAGCAATGCCAAAACCACCACCGCGACGCCAGTCCATATGATCAACTGGCGCTTCTTCTTCTTCATCAAGTCCGGGCGTGCGATATCCATCGCCCCGGTGAGAGCACGTGGTATACCACAGAAGCGCGGCCCATGGGCGTTGAAAACAAACAGCTTGGCGACCGCAGGTGGAGGCATAACGGGCAGGAATGTGACCGTTTCCAGCTCCCGACTGTTCGATTTCGGACAGTCGCCAGCGTGGCCGGCCTGCAATCAGCGCTGTCGGGCCGACTATAAGGCGGACATAGGGAACAGCCCTGAAATCGAGTGGCGAGTCAGTTTGAAGGAGCAACCCCGCAAGGGCTGAAGGCCGCGGCTACTCCACTTCCTGCTTGGCCCGGTAGCCATCCCTGGCGATGATGTCGTACTTCAGCGGCTTTTTCTTCTCGTCCTGGAAGCGCAACGGCTGGCCTTCCGCGTCCACCAGTTCCACGCGCAACTTGCGGTAGGTGCCATCCTGCTTGGAGTTGGTAGGACGGTAGACCAGTTCGTATTTTGAGCGGATGGTGTTGTTGATGTTGCCGAATATATCCGGCATCTCCCCTGCAAAGCGGGGGAAGAAGCTCATGCCGCCGGTGGCGCCGGAAAAGGTCTTCATCTCGTTGTCGGCCTGCAGGTAGTCCATATCCCGTATGGCTCCCCCCATGCCGCCCCGGCCTTCAGTCTCCGCCCGCAACAGGCCGCCTGTAGAGACGGTGAAGATGGTGACGTTGCGGCTGGCCTTGACCCTGGCCAGGATCTTGTCAAAGGTCAGCTTTGAGAATGTGTCGCGGCCGCTGGCGATGAGAATGAGGTACTTTTGGCCGTCGATCCGCTCCAGGCGGTCAAGGGACTCATAAAGCGCGTCGAAGACATTGGTCTCGGAGAAACCGGGGATCCGCAGCATGTTGATGCCCTGGATGATCTGCTGCTTGTCCTGGGTAAAGTCGGTGATGATCTGGGTGTGCATGTCGAAGGTCATCAGCGCGACGTAATCCTGGGGGCGTAACTGCCGCGTAAATGCATACGCGGCGTTGAGCATGTCAGAGCCCTTGATCCACCAGTAACCGTTGGAAGCAAATTCACACAACATCAGGGCCGTAATGGGAGCTTCGACACGCTTGAAGCCGATGACTTTCTGCTCGACGCCATCTTCATAGACGCGGAAGTTCTCAGGCCTGAGGCCGGGCACGAACTGGTGAGTCTTTTCCAGGAGCACGCCCACATCGACGGCGACCTCGGGAACATCGAGGCGCAGGGAGACATTGCCCAATCCCTCAGGGTTCTTGATTTTGGGCGCGGCCGGAGCGGGTGGAGGCGCTTCCTCGGGCGCCTCCTTCTTCTTGGGCACGGCGATGACCCCGGTGTCTCCCGCCGGACCGCCCGCGTCCGGCGCAGTCTGGTCTGGTTGCTGAGGCTGCTGGGGGGCTGGCTGAGGCTGGGACTGGGCCCGGATCAACGGGTTGATTGCCAAAGCTGCCACGGCAAGGAACAGCATGGCAAGGAGAAGACGGCGTGCAACTGAAGCGGATCGACGCGGCGTAGACATGGCAACCTCTGTGATGAACAGCATACGGGATTGAGCGAAGGCAAGAACAGCTTCCAGCTTCTACCTCCTAGCTCTTAGCTTTCAGCTTTCAGCTTCCGGCTTATGGCTGCTGGCTGGCGGCTAGCCCTGCGGCTGTACTCTTATAGACGTGGAATTCCGTCTGAAGCAAACGATTTTGCGTCCGGCCTGGGTTGCCATTGTGCTGGCCGTTTCCCAGGCCGCTTTCTGGTCCCCAGCCCCGCTCCAGGCGCAGGGTGCGGCCGCGGCCGCCGATTCACTACCCCGCGGACAAGGACCTGACAAACAGGAACCCGTCCACATGGACGCAGTGCCGCCTCCGTCAAGCGGTGGATTCTTTCCTCTCAGCCAGGTGCGCCGGGGCATGACGGGCACGGCATGGACGGTCTTCTCAGGCAGCCAGCCGGAGGCGATGGAAGTGGAGATTCTGGGCGTGCTGCGCGGGGCGCGCGGCCCCGGCCAGGACATGATCATCGCCCAGCTCCACGGCGCGCGGCCGGAGTACACCGGCGTGGTGGAGGGTATGAGCGGGAGCCCGGTGTACATCGGCGACAAGCTGCTGGGTGCGCTCTCCTACCGCATCGGCCAGTTCAGCAAGGAACCCATTGCGGGCATTACGCCGATCGAGCAGATGCTGGAGGTGAGGGATCTTCCGATCAATGACTCCGGCCAGGACTCGCACAGGAACGACAAGGCCCAAGAGCCGGCTCCCCCGGCGAGCGAGGCTGCCTTGTCGATATTGTCCGGCGGCGTCCAAGCCACGCCTGGCATGAATTTTCAGCTGATGGAAACGCCGCTGGTGATGAGCGGGTTTCGTCCCGAAGCGATCCGATTGTGGCAGCAGCAGATGGCGGGAACCAGCCTGGAGCAGGTGGCTGCCGGCGGAATGGGCGGGTCGAGTGAGGCCGGAGCGGGCCGGGGAGATGCAGGCAAGCCCAACTCGGGCCTGGCAAACGCCGAGCCTTCGGCAGCCGCGGAAGCGGGCATGGAGCCGGGATCGACGGTCAGTGCGCAACTGGTCCGCGGCGATGTGGAGATCTCGGCCACATGCACGGTCACCTATATCGATCCGAAGCAACTGCTGGCCTGCGGCCATCCCATCCTCCAGGCCGGGCCGGTTTCGCTGCCCATGACCGCCGCCGACGTGGTGGCTACGCTGGCCTCGCCGCTGAACGCCTTCAAGATCGTCAATACCGGCGCTACCATCGGCGCCTTTACCGAGGATCGCGGCGCGGCCATACGCGGCGTTCTCGGCGCTCGCGCGCGCATGATCCCCATGCACATTGAGGTCGAGGGTCCGGAAGGCAAACGAGAGGTCAACGTGGAGATTCTCGACCTGCCGTCGCTTACGCCGCAGGCCATGGAGGTGGTTCTCTACGACTCGCTGCTTGAAGCCAACGACAGCACCGCCGACTCGAGCTATCACCTGACCGGCAGCATCGATATCGAGGGCTATGCCCCCTCGCCGATCAACCTGTGGGCCGCGCCCGGCGATGCCATGCCCGCGCCGATGCAGGCGGCCTTGCTGGCCGGCGAGCACTTCACGCAGCTCTACTCGAACGGCGCCCGGCAAAGCACCGTGCGCGCCATCGACCTGCACGTCGAGGCTTTTCCCCGGCGCGTGCAAGTGGAACTGGAGGCCGCCCGGCTGGTTTCAAACAACGCAGTTCACGCCGGAGACACGGTTCTAGTGGAGGCAACCATCCGTCCCTGGCAGCAGGCAGTGCGTAATGTGCGCATTCCCGTCACTCTGCCGGCCAGGCTGGACACGGGGAACCTGCGCCTGCTGGTCTCGGATGCCGGTACGCTGGACCGTGCGCTGAACCAGCCGCGCTTACCTGGACGCCGGCCCGATCTCGAATCGGTGCTGGCACAGGACCGGCGCCTGCACCAGGCAGACCGCATTTATGTGAGCCTGCTGGTGCCCGAAACCCAGGCTGGAATCTCCGGCGAAACCCTTACCAGCCTGCCTCTTTCCGTAGCCAATGCACTTGAGCCGTTGCGTTCCGCGCAGGAGGCCGGGCTGAATGGAGAATCGGCCGTAGTTGCCGGCGAGGCTCCGGCTGGGGGTGTGCTGAACGGTTTTCAGGTTATCAACCTGCACATTGAGCCGGGCGGCGGTTTAAACTAAACTTAGAAGTAATCATGCTGTCAGTTTTTTCAATTCGGGCGCCTTGGTTAAACAAGCCCACACCTAAGCCACCCCCAGTGAGGAATTCAGAGAGGCCATGGCACAAATTCAAGGACTTGCGGTTCATGCAGCAGGGGCAGAACTTCTGCCTTACCACTATGACCCGGGGAAGTTGGGGTCACAGGAGGTCGAGATTGCCATTACCCACTGCGGCATCTGCCACAGCGATCTCCACCTGATCTCAAACGATTGGGGCATCAGCAATTATCCATTCATTCCGGGCCATGAAATTATTGGGACGGTTGCGGCCGTGGGCAACGAGGCACGGTCGCTCCAGGTGGGCCAGCGCGTGGGCCTGGGCTGGCAATCGAATTCCTGCGGGCAGTGCGAGTGGTGCCTGAGGGGGCTAGAAAACCTCTGCCCCGCAGCCGAGGGGACGTGCGTACATCGCAACGGCGGCTACGCCGACCGCGTCCGGGCCAATGCCCGTTTCGTGTTTCCGATTCCCGAGGCCCTGGACAGCGAACAGGCGGCGCCGCTGCTGTGCGGCGGCATCACGGTCTATAACCCGATGCGCACCCATGGCGTCAATCCCTCATCGCGAGTCGGCATCGTGGGAATCGGGGGCCTGGGACACCTCGCCATCCAGTTCGCCCGGGTGTTTGGCGCGGAGGTGACGGCCTTTTCCACCTCGGCCGGCAAGGAAAAGGAAGCTCGCGAACTGGGTGCGCACAACTTCGTCAACAGCCGCGAATCGAAGGCTATGAAGGAAGTGGCGGGAGCGCTGGACTTTATTTTGACTACCGCAAACGCCGACCAGGACTGGGGAACCTACATGCACGCCCTTCGTCCAACCGGATCGCTGTGCTTCGTGGGCGTGCCCCCGTCGCCGGTGTGCATACAGGCTTTTCCGCTCATTTCCGGCCAGCGGACGATCAGCGGAAGCCCAGTCGGCAGCCCCTTCCGGCTCCGCGAGATGCTTGAAGTGGCCGCCCGCCACGGCGTCAAGGCTATAACCGAGCTGTTCCCGATGGCCAAGGCCAATGAAGCCATCGAGAAGGTGAAGAAGAGCAAGGTGCGCTACCGGGCGGTGCTGGCGAACTGAATCAGCTTCTAGCTGCTAGCTTCTAGCTCCTAGCTGAGGAGTGCGGGAGCGAACGGTAGTGGGTTTTGATCCAGGTGTTGGAATCGCCGCGGAAAAAACTAGAAGGTGGAACCTGTAGGATTCGCGCAGCCTCTTCCCGGTCCGGGATAACCCGATGACCCGTCGAGGCTGCGCTTTATACAACCTTCAGCACCTTTCCCCTCAGATCACGCGAGGTCGTAGCGGTCAAGATTCATCACCTTGCTCCAGGCCGCCACAAAGTCACGCACGAACTCCTGCTGCGAGTCGCCGCACGCATAGAATTCCGCGAGGGCTCGGAGCTGAGAGTTCGAACCGAAGACAAGATCGACTACGGTGCCCGTCCACTTGAGATCGCCGGTCGCCCGATCGCGCCCCTCCAACACCCCTTCCGACGTAGCGGACTTCTGCCATTTCGTGTTCATGTCGAGGAGATTCACGAAGAAATCATTGGTCAGTGTTTCGGGCCGCTTGGTGAAAACGCCATGTTTGGACTGCCCGAAGTTTGCATTCAGCGCGCGCAGGCCACCGATCAGAACCGTCATCTCGGGAGCGGTCAGAGTCAGCAGGTTCGCCCGATCCACCAGCAGCTCAGCCGCCGATCCCTCGTGTCCCTTCCGGATGAAGTTGCGGAACCCGTCTGCGGTCGGCTCCAGTACGGCAAACGAGTGCACATCGGTCTGCTCCTGCGACGCGTCCGCGCGCCCTGGCGAGAAGGGAACCTTCACGTCGTGGCCGGCCTTCTTCGCAGCTTCCTCGACGGCTGCGCTTCCGCCCAGAACGATCAGGTCAGCCAGCGAAACCTGCTTCCCACGGGACTGGCCACCGGATTGCGCGCCATTGAAATCCTTCCGGATCGCTTCCAGCGTCTCAAGGACCTTCGCCAGTTCGGCCGGCTGGTTGACTTCCCAATCCTTTTGCGGCGCCAGGCGAATGCGCGCCCCGTTAGCCCCGCCGCGCTTGTCGCTGCCGCGGAAGGTTGCAGCCGACGCCCAGGCCGTGGTGACCAGTTGGGAGATGGAAAGCGAGGATGCGAGGATCTTCGCCTTCAGGGCAGCAATATCCTGCTCCCCGATCAATTCATGATCCACTGCGGGAATGGGGTCCTGCCACAACAGCGGTTCCGCAGGAACGAGCGGGCCAAGATAGCGCGAGAGTGGCCCCATGTCGCGATGTGTCAGCTTGAACCAGGCCTTGGCGAAAGCGTCTGCGAACTCCTGCGGATTCTCGAGGTACCGCCTGGAAATCTTCTCGTAGATCGGGTCAACTCTCAAAGACAGATCCGTCGTGAACATCATGGGGGCGTGCTTCTTCTTGGGGTCGTGAGCATCCGGCACGGTGCCCGCCGCAGAAGCGTCCTTGGGCGTCCATTGGTAAGCACCGGCAGGGCTCTTGGTGAGTTCCCATTCATAGCCGAACAGGTTTTCGAGATAGTTGTTGTCCCACTTCACCGGGTTCGCGGTCCATGCGCCCTCCAACCCGCTGCTGATCGTATCGTCGCCTTTGCCGCTGCCAAAGCTGTTTTTCCAGCCCAGGCCTTGCTCTTCGATGTCGGCAGCCTCGGGCACTGGACCGACATACTTGTTCGGATCGGCAGCGCCATGAGCTTTGCCGAACGTGTGTCCGCCGGCGATGAGGGCAACTGTCTCCTCGTCATTCATCGCCATGCGCGCGAACGTCTCCCGAATATCCCGTGCCCCAGCGACTGGATCCGGCTTGCCATTGGGTCCTTCCGGATTCACATAGATCAGGCCCATCTGAACAGCGGCGAGAGGATTTTCAAGCTCACGATCGCCGCTGTAGCGTTCGTCTCCCAGCCACTTGCCCTCAGGTCCCCAGTAAATGCTCTCTTCCGGTTCCCAGATGTCCTCGCGCCCGCCGCCGAAACCGAAGGTCTTGAGTCCCATCGACTCGAGCGCCACGTTACCAGCGAGAACGATCAGGTCGGCCCAGGAGATTTTCCGGCCGTACTTCTGCTTGATCGGCCAGATCAACCGGCGCGCCTTGTCGAGGCTCACGTTGTCCGGCCAACTGTTGAGAGGAGCAAATCGCTGCGCTCCGGCGCCCGCGCCGCCGCGGCCATCGGCGATACGGTAGGTGCCTGCGCTATGCCACGCCATACGAATGAAGAACGGCCCATAGTGGCCGTAGTCCGCAGGCCACCAGTCCTGCGAGGTGGTCATCAAGGCATGGAGGTCCTTGATCACGGCATTCAAGTCGAGGCTCTTGAACTCCTCGGCGTAATTGAATGCCTCGCCCATGGGATTGTTGAGTTGCGAGTGCTGGCGCAAGATCTTCAGGTTCAGTTGATTGGGCCACCAGTCTGCGTTCGTTCGGGTTCCAGCCACTGTGGATTTCGGAGCACCGCTCGGAAAAGGGCATTTTGCTTCGTCTGACATAATTTTCTCCTTCGGCTGCTTACAACCTGACACCCGAACCAGTGTAGAGTCCGGGCACCGGTCGATCAAATAAACCTTGTGAACATGACGGCTTGTTCCGATTGCGTCTATTTGGATGCTTCAGGCAAAGGAACAGTTCAGTCCCGCCCTAAAAATAGGCTTCCCTGTTGGGGAAATCAAATCGGAAGGCATCAGGGAGGCATGGGGTCAACTTCGCCGGAACTACATCGATAATCGAGTCAGCACCACCCCGGTAGTCGCAATTCGGCGCCTCATTTTGAGGATTTTTCAAGAACTGGAATTCCGGCCTCCCTTATCCACAAAAACCCCTGCACCCGCCGTTGACCCTGCCTCTCAGGCTCCGTAGAGTCAAGACACGGGTGGTAAATTCTCCCGTCCGAACGGCGCACGAAAGCAGCAGCCGTCCATTAAACCGAAGTTGAGCACAGGCCCATGATCCGGGAGTAAAAATGCTGAAATTAAAAAAGATCCACATCCTCGGCTTTAAAAGCTTTTGCGACCGCACGGAACTGACCGTGTCGGGCACAGGCATTGCCGTGGTGGTGGGGCCAAACGGGTGCGGCAAGTCGAACATCCTGGACGGGGTGAGTTGGGTTTTGGGCGAACAGAGCGCCAAGAGCTTGCGTGGCACGCACATGCAGGACGTCATCTTCTCTGGAACCCGCGATCGCAAGGCCCTGGGCATGGCGGAAGTGACCCTGACCATGATCGATCCCGAGGCCTACGAGGGGCCGGTGGCCGTGGAGCCGGAGGTGGTAGTCGATCATGGCGGACCCGCGGACTGGGACGAAGAGGAAGTCCGGCGCCAGCGCGCAGTCGAGGCCGAGGAGATCATCGCCAACGAGCAGCCCGGGCAAGCAATTGGGGAAGAGATTGACCAGGAGTCTGCCCCAGCGCAGGCAGCAGGTGAAGGCCCACAGGGGGTGGTCCTCAAGATTCGCCGGCGCAGATTCCAGCGCGCGCCGCAGAAAGGCGAGATCGTCATCACCCGGCGGCTGTTCAGGACCGGGGAGAGCGAATACCTGCTGAACGGCAAGCTGTGCAGGCTGCGCGACATTCAGGACATCTTCATGGGCACCGGGCTGGGACCGGAGAGCTACGCCATCATCGGCCAGGAGCGCATCGGACAACTGCTCAGCTCCAAGCCCCACGACCGCCGCGCCATCATCGAGGAAGCCGCGGGCATTACGCGCTTCAAAACCAGAAAGCGGCTGGCTGAGCTGCGTCTGGAAAGCGCGAAGCAGAACCTGGCCCGCGTCGATGACATTTTTGAAGAAGTCACGCGGCAGATGAACTCGCTGAAGCGGCAGGCGGCCAAGGCGGAGCGGTTTGCCGCGGTGCGCGAGGAGTTGCGCGGACGGCTGCGCGTGGTGCTGGCCAGCCGCATGGCGCTGATGGACGCGGATCAGGCCCGGCTGGAGCAGGAGATCGCCTCACTTACCGGGCGGGTGAACGATTCGGTGGAGTTGATCGCCCAGCAGGAGGCCAGCCAGCACGCACTCACCGAGCGCGGCTATGAGCTGGACCGCGACGGACACGATGCGCAAAACCGCGCCAATGAAGCCGCCGTCGAGCTGGAACGCGCGACGGCGCGCGAGCGCGGCAACACGGAGCGCGTGGGCGAGCTGGAGGCGCGCATTGCCGCGGCCGGAGCGGAGCTTGAAAAGACGCGCACGGAGTTGGCCGGCATTGCCGAGGAGCGCGCGCAGCAGCGCAGTTTTCTTGAGTCCGCCGCCGGAGAAGCCAGGGAGTTTCGCCAGAAGGTGGAGGCGCGCCAGCAGGAAGCCCGCACGGCAGCCGAAGAGGTGTTCAGCGCCGAGCGGGAATTGGAAGCGGGCCGCCGCCACGCCATGCACCTGCTCACCCTGGCCGGCAACGCCCGCAACTATACCGCGCAGGGCGAGGAGAGCCTTGCTGCGCTGGAGCGCGAGGCGGAGCGGCTCGATAAAGAGATGGGCCAGGCTCGCAACGAACAGGAGAACCTGGGCGTCGAGAGCGGACAGGCGCGCCTGCGCTTCGAGTCCGCGGCCGAGGCGCTCAAGCGCCTGGAAGGTGAGATTGCCGCTCTGCGCGAAACCGTGCAGACCAACCGCAGCCGAAGAGAGCGCGCAACGCACGCGCGCCAACCAGTTGCGCAGCGAACAGGCCGCGCTGGCCGGCCGCCGCGACTCCCTCGAGGCCCTGATCCGCAACCACGGCTACTCCAGCGACTCGGTACGCAAGCTGCTGCAGCCCGGCGCTCTCGGGCCGGGCAGCTCGCCGGTGGGAACGCTTGCGGATTTTCTTGAAGTGAGCGGCGCGCACGAGGGCGTGGTCGACGAGTTTCTGCGCGAGGAACTGAATTATGTGGTGGTGGAGAGCTGGGGCGCTGCTGAAGAAGGCGTACGCCTGCTGAAAACGGGAGATGGGCGGGCGACGTTCCTCATCCACTCCGATGCGCAGGGGGTGCTCTTCGACGTAGATGCGGGCGCGGTGAACGAACCTGGCCTGACTCCCCTGAGAGACGCGATCAAGGTGCTGAACGGCTTTGGTCGGTCGCTGGAATCGATCCTGCCCAAGCTCAGGCACAGTTACCTGGTGGAGAACTCCGACGAAGCGGTGCGGCTGGCCTCGCGCTACGCACACGCCTATTTTCTTACTCCCGAGGGCGAGTGCTTTCACAATGCCACGGTGACCGGCGGCAAACCGGCCAGCGAAGGCCCGCTGGCGTTGAAGCGCGAGTTGCGCGAAGCCGAAAGCCGGTTTGCCAAGCTGGAGACCGACCTGGCGCAGGCGGAGATAGAAGCGGCAACGCTGACCCGGGCGATCGACGAGCTGACCGCGCAACTGGAGGCGCGCAGCGAGCAGCGGCGGCGGCCGAGACCGACACGGCCAACCTGGGCGCGGCACTCAAGCAGATGGAGGGCGAGGCGCAGCGCATCGAACGAAGGCTGCAGGATTGGGAGGCGCAGGCTGCGCGCAATAAGGACGCCTGCGAGGCCAAGCGCCAGTCAATCGCTCAGAAGCGTGAAGAGGCTGCACGCCTGGAGGCCGAGCACGCGCAGGCCGAGGCGGGCCTGGATGCAGCTGCAGGCCCAACTTGCCCTGCTGCGCCAGAAGCGCGAAGTCTCGCAGCAGGAAGCCGCGCAGGTGACGGCGGAACTGGCCGGCCTGGAAGAGCGGCGGCGCGGCGCCGAAGCCGCCTTCCAACGCATCGACCGGCTCCATGCCGACCTGGAGCGCCGGGTACAGGCCATCGAGCAGCAGCGGGCCGCCGCCGCGGCGGAGCGTGAGGAACGCATCGCCGAGAATGCCGCGCTGGCCGGACGGCAGAAGGAGTTGGCCCTCGCGCGCGCTGAAGCGCTGGCCCTTACGCAGACCATCGCCGCCGAGTCGCAGGCGCTGCGCCAGCAGTTGGCGGAAATGGAGACGCAGCTCAAGACCGGACGGGCCGCGCTGGATCAACTGCGCGAGGACCGCGCCGGCCGATCCAGCGAACTGGCCAAGCTGCACTCCGATCTTGAGTATCTTGAAGCAAGCTGCCTGGCCGAGGTCAACGTCGAGGCCCAGGTACTGCGCGCCGACGCGGAGATGGCGCGGCTTCTCGACGAGGAACTGGCCGCCGAGGAGGAGACCTGCCGCATGCTGCGCCAGCGCCTCGAGCAGATGGGCCCGGTGAACATGATGGCGCTGGATGAGTACAAGGAAACCGCGGAGCGCCACGGGTTCCTCGAAACGCAGCGCAAGGACCTGATGGAGTCCATCGAAAACACCCAGGAGACCATCAAGGAGATCGATCAGATTTCGCGCACCAAATTCGACGAGGCCTTTACCCGGATCAACGAGAACTTCGCCCGGGTCTTCGCCGGCTGTTCCAGGGCGGGCAGGCCTTCCTGCGCGTCACCGACGAGGAAAACCAGGCTGAGAGCGGCCTGGATATCGTGGCCTCGCCGCCGGGCAAGAAGCTGCAGAACGTGTTGCTGCTCTCGGGCGGCGAAAAATCTCTCACCGCGCTGGCCCTGCTGGTGGCCATCTTCCAGTTCCAGCCCAGCCCCTTCTGCGCGCTCGACGAAGTGGACGCGGCGCTGGACGAAACCAACGTGGGCCGCTTTGCCGACCTGATGCACGCTCTGGCCAGGGATACCCAGTTCCTGGTGGTCACCCACTCCAAGCGCATGATGCAGGCCGCCGACATGATCTACGGCGTGACCATGCAGGAGCCCGGCGTCTCGAAGATGGTAAGCGTGCGCCTGGGCGGCCGCGAACAGCAGCGGGCTACGGCGTAGCCGCAGGCCTGGAAAGGTCTTCTGGTTGCTGGGGCGGGTTTTGCTCGGTGAGCCGCGGAAAAGGCAGGCTTCCTTCACATTTGCTCAGGAGAGGCTTTCGACTTCGGTGGCCGTAGCGGTCTACGCATAGACAGAAAATCGCCCCCGAAGGAACACGTCTCTTCGGAGGCGCTTGTATGAACAAGATAAAGACGGGGACCAGTAGCCGGCGCTGGAGGTCGGTAGCGCGCGGCTACTGGTGATCCCTGCACAAAAACGAAGCTAGCCGCGGCTTCCCCTTTCCACTGCTGCCTCGTGTCGCCCGGCTCTAAGAGGGCTTTCTTACTCACTCTCCGAACCATGTTGACAATCGCAGTGTCTCCCATGTCGGGAAGGCGTTCCGTGACGGCCGTCACACCAGGTCTGTGTATTGTTTCAGGCCGGTCATTTGGCTGACCCAGTTCCCGGTCTTTACCGCTCCCGGGCGGCCAAGGGCACACCCTCCTCGAAGCCGGTGCGACGCTGCAGATTCGCACATTGACAAAGCCCGTGCCTCGCTGGACAATCGGAGATTCAGTTCCATCCGAGGCAAGGACCTTCCCATGACCGCACTGCTCACCACGAATCTGGGCGCGACGCCCCTGCTTGGGCGGGGCAAGGTGCGCGATCTTTACGCGGTCGGCGACGCCTTGCTGCTGGTGGCCACGGACCGCATTTCGGCCTTCGACCATGTGCTCGGCACGGGCATTCCGGGCAAAGGCAAGATTCTGACCCAGATTTCGCTGTTCTGGTTTGACCTGCTCAGGAATCTGGTGCCCAACCACCTGATCACCGCCCAGGTGAGCGAGTTTCCCGCGGCCCTGCAGCCGTATGCCGATCAACTGGAAGGCCGCTCGATGCTGGTGAGGCGCGCCAGGATGTTCCCGGTGGAGTGCGTCGCGCGCGGCTACCTGGCCGGTTCGGGATGGAAGGAGTACCAGGCCGCCGGAACCGTCTGCGGCATTGCGCTTCCCGGCGGGCTGCTGGAAGGCTCGCGGCTGCCGGAGCCGGTGTTTACGCCCGCCACCAAGAGCCAGGACGGCGCACACGACGAGAACATCTCCTTTGCCGCGACCGAGGCGCTGCTGGGCGAAGCCGATGCCGCGCGAGCTGCGCCGCCTGACGCTGGCGCTCTACGGCAAGGCCCACGAACACGCCGCTTCCTGCGGGCTGATTCTGGCCGACACAAAATTTGAGTTTGGAAGAACCGCGGAAGGCATTATCCTTGCCGATGAGGTATTGACGCCGGACTCCTCGCGTTTCTGGGAGGGTTCGGCATGGAAGCCGGGAGGCGCGCAGCCTTCTTCGACAAGCAGTACGTGCGCGATTATCTTGAATCAATCCACTGGAACAAGCAGGCGCCCGCGCCCGGGCTGCCTGACGAAGTGGTGGAGCGGACACAGGGCAAGTATCTTGAAGCCTTCCGCCGCTTGACGGGGCGGGAACTCAGTTTGTAGAGAGAAAGCCGGAGTGCAGCTATGACGTGGGTGGATTGGGCCATCGTGATCGTGCTGGCGGTGTCGGTGCTGGGAGGGCTCTCGCAGGGTTCTTTCGCTCCGCCTGCTCGCTGGGCGGCCTGCTCCTGGGCCTGGTGCTGGCCGCCTGGAACTACGGCCGCGTCGCTGATTTTCTGTTGCCCCTGGTGCGCATCGAGGCGGTTGCCGACGCCATCGGATTTCTGCTGATCGCACTGCTGGTGATGGCGGTTGCAAATGTTGTTGGCGCAACGATTTCAAAGACACTGCACCGGATGGGATTGGGCTGCCTGGACAGGCTGGCCGGCGGGGCCTTCGGATTGCTGCAGGGAGCGTGCTGGTGACTCTTGTCATGCTGGTGGTTCTGGCCTTCTTTCCGAAGGCTCACTGGCTCGCGGATGCGCAGGCTGCCGAAGTTGTTTTTCGGGGTCTGTCACCTGAGCACGCACGTGAGCCCGGCAGAGTTGGCCGACCGTGTGCGCGCACGGTTTGCTGGATGATGGAACAGCACGCGCCCGAATGGATGCACCCGCCAGCCGGCTGATTCTGATATAAACAATGGCGCGGCGGAAAAGAAAAGATCCAGGCATGTGAAGATACAAGAGGTGGACGTGAGACGAGAACTGGACAGCCTGGTAACGCAAATGCACTCCAGCGGCATCCCCTACGAGGAGGCCGTGCGCGAGTTTAAGAGACAATACCTGCGCGAAGTGCTGGTGGCGCACCGGGGAAACCAGTGCAAGGCGGCCGAAGAGCTGGGGATGCACCGCAATACGCTGAGCCGCGCCATGGCGGAACTGGGCCTTGAATTGGCCGAGGTGCGCACCGGGCTCAAGCGTCCGCCCCGCAGCGAACGTCCTGTATTCAGCGCCTTCCGCCAGGGTTACCGCCAGGGTTGACGGCGCAGTTCAACCAAACATGCTGACAACTCCACCGAGCCAGGAAGCGCGTGTTGCCATCGAGCCGGGTTTTGCCTGGGATGGGCAGGATGCCTATCTGTTCGATATCGACGGCACGCTGTTGCGCAGCCGCGACCGCATCCACTTCAATTCCTTCGCAGCCTCGGTTCAGCGGGTGACAGGATTTGAGATTACATTGGCCGGCATCCTGCTTCACGGCGCCACCGACACCGCCATTCTGCGCGAAGCCTGCCAACAGGCGGGCATTCCCGCCGAAGTGATGGAACAGCGCATGGAGACCATCCTGGAAGCTATGCGCCATGCGGTTGCCGAACAGCGCCAAGAGATGGACCTGATCCGCATGCCGGGCGTGGAGCAGGTGCTGGATCACCTGGCGCGGAAGGGCGCGCTGCTGGGCGTGGCCACGCGGCAACCTGGAAGCCATCGGCTGGATCAAGATCGAGCAGGCCGGATTGCGGGAGTGGTTCCGATTCGGCGGCTTCAGCGATCACTTTTCCGTCCGTCCGGAACTTATCGGCCAGGCGGCATTGAAGGCACGAGAGATGGCTGGAAAGGGAGTCGGCATCTGCATAGTCGGCGACACGCCGCGTGACATTGAGGCCGCGCGGGCCAACTTTTTGTCGGTAATTGCTGTCGCCACCGGTAACTACAGCTTTGATGAGCTGCACAGGCTGCAGCCGGAGGTTTGTGCCTCCTCGCTGGCCGACCTGCTGGCGCTCACGCGGACCACGCCGTGACGCCGCGACCGCCGCAAACCTGCCCAGGGACGCGCAGTCCAATGATTTCCGCGATGAACCTGCTTGCTGCGCCCCTGCTTCTAGCCGCCTTTCCCAGCGGCCTCCATGCACAAGCAGCTAATCCTCCCGCGCCTGCGCAGTCATCGCCGGTGCAGAATGCCCAGCCTGTCTTGGCTCCAGCCAGTGAGGCCAAACAGCCGCGCGACAGTGAACGCAGGCACGCGGCCAGGCTTTACCTTGCTGCCAGCAAGCTCTTCATGGACGAGCACTTTGAAGAAGCGATGCAGGATTATGAACAGGCCGCCAAGCTCGACCCCTCCAATGCGAATTACCGGCTGGCGGCCGATGTGGCCCGCAGCCACGCGGTAACGGCGCTGATTCAGTCCGCGGCCAAGGACCGCCTGCGCGGCGACGCGGCTGCCGCCCGCGCCGACCTGGCTCGTGCCTTGGAACTGGACCCCAAGAGCATCGAAGCCACCCAGCATCTGTACGAACTGGGCGACGATGCGGCTCGCGAGCAGTCAAGGCCGCTCTACGAACAGGCGGCGGGCACGGCCGGCGAAGCAACGCCGCTTACTCCCGTCGCTGGACTGCAGAGCTTCCACCTCAATGCGGACGCGCGCCAGATCATCCAGCAGGTCTTCAAAGCCTACGGGATCAATGCCACAACCGACGACAGCATCCACTCCGCGCGGGTCCGGCTGGATATTGACAATGCCAGTTTCGAAGAGGTCATGCGGGCCCTGGGGCTGATCACCAACAGCTTCTACGTTCCCCTCGATGCACACCGCGTGCTGGTGGCAAGCGACACCCGGGCAAACCGCCAGGAGTTCACCCGTGAGGAGTTGGAGACCGTGTATCTCTCCGGTCTGAACGCGAATGAGATGACCGAGGTGAGCAACCTGGCCAAGCAGGTCTTCGATGTGCAGCAGGTGCAACTGGCGCCGACCGCGGGCGCCATCACCATCCGCGCTCCCGCGGATACGGTGGAAGCCTTCAACTCCACCATCCGCGACCTTATTGAGGGGCACAGCCAGGTGCTGCTCGATGTACGCCTGATTCAGATCGCTCACACGAACGAGCGCAACACCGGCGTCCAGCCGCCACAGAGCTTCTCAGCGTTCAACGTCTATGCCGAGGAGCAGTCCATCCTGAACGCGAATCAGAGCCTGGTCCAGCAGATTATCTCCTCGGGCCTCGCCGCGCCCGGCGACACGCTGGCGATTCTGGGCATTCTGCTCGCCTCGGGCCAGGTATCCAGTTCCCTGTTCTCAGATGGGATCGCGCTGTTTGGCGGCGGGCTCACGCAGTCCGCGCTGGCTCCGGGCGGAGCCAAGGCGAACTTCAACCTGAACTCCTCCGACTCGCGCGAACTGGATGAGATTCAGTTGCGCCTGCAGGACGGCGAGGCGGGAACGCTGAAGGAGGGCGAGCGTTATCCCATCCAGACCTCCTCCTTCTCGAGTTTGTCGGGCAGTATTCCCAGTATTCCGGGGCTGACCGGCGCGGGAGCCTCCGGCAGCCTGTCTTCGCTGCTCTCATCTCTTCAGGGAGCGGTACCCTCGGTTCCGCAGGTGCAATACCAGGACCTGGGCCTGACCCTGAAGACAACCCCCAGCGTGATGCGCAACAACGACGTCGCGCTCAACATCGACATGCAGATTACAGCGCTCTCCGGCGCCGCAATCAACGGCAATCCGATTCTCAACAGCCGCGCCTATTCCGGGGTGGTCACCATCAAGCAGGGCGAGGCCGTGGTGGTGGCCAGCGAGCTGGATAAATCCCAGAGCCGCAACATCAGCGGAACTCCGGGAATCAGCGAGATTCCGGGCCTGAACAACCTGACCGATAAAGATGTGCAGAAGAACTACGCCACCCTGCTGATCATCATCACGCCCCACGTGATTCGCGGCACGCAGGCCAGCGGCCACTCGCCGATGATGCGGGTGGAACAGAGCGTGCCGACACGGTAGACGAATTCAAGATGCCGCATCGTAGTGCGGCGCGGAGCAGGGTTCGACCCAACCCCACCCTTCGCAAGAAATGAGAAGGATGGGGCACGCGAACACCGGGGCTCTACATGGTCAAGCCGTCCGTTTTAACCTGGTACGCGACGATCTTCTTGAGAGTGTCGTACGGGATGTTGGCGGGAATCTCGCGGCCGTTGATCACCAGCGTGGGGACCTGAGCAATACCGAGATCGGCGGCCAGCTTGACCGAGGCATCCACCGCCGCCTTGGTCTCTGGAGTTGCGGCGCAGGCAGCAATCTTCGCCGGATCCAATCCGGCCTTGGTGATGGCGCTGTTCAGAGTCAGGGTGGTGCCATCGGCTGTCGCCAGTCCGTCCTGGCCATCAAACACATCCGCGGCGAACTGGAAGAATGCGGTGCTGCCGCCCAGCTTGGCCACGCAAACTCCATAGGAAGCGGCGGTCACGGACTGGGGATGAATCGCGGCAATCGGATCGTTCTCAAAGACAATGCGGGCCTTGGGAAAGTCCACTGCCAGCTTGTCCATGTTGGCCTGCGCCTCCTTGCAATGGGGGCACTGGAAATCGGCGAACTCGACCAGCTCCAGGTCCTTGGACGGCGAACCCCGATATGGGCCGTTCGCCTGCTGCTGCAACTGGGCGCGAAAGTCGGCAAACGGGTGATCCCCAAAGGCAACAATGGCGAGCTGGTCGCCGGCGATGACGTGTTTGCCGTCGGGCATGGCAAAGAACTCAAGCGCGGCGGGCTTTTCCTTGCCAGTCTTGTCGCCGACGAAAACGATCACCTTGCTGACCCCTTCGACCGGAGTTTTGAGGATGGCCTGCACTTGCCAGACGCGGCTGTCTTCGTAGCCCCAACTGGCCGTCAGGAAGGCATTGATGGTTTCCTTGGTGGGCAGTGGAGCGGTGAAGTTCTGCGGATCCGGCTTGGGGAACACGGGCGCGGCGGCAGGAGCCGGAGCGGAGGGCTGTTGCGCCGGCGCGGCCGGAACCTCGGTCTGCGCAGAAGCCTGAATTATAGACAAGGACAAAGCGACCAGCGCGGCAGCGCTCAAAAAACGGACGGACGGACGAATCAAGCTGTTTCTCCTTATTTCCCGGGAATCTTCCTAGATTCTAGCTTATACCCCGACTTTGACTGTTCCTTATACCTCGACTTTGACGGCGATGGGGAATCTGCGCCCCATGCCAAACGACTTGGGCGTGACCTTCAGTACCGGGGCAGCCTGCTGGCGCTTGTACTCGGAACGCTCCACCAGGTGCACCACCTGTTGGACGAGCTCCAGCGGAAATCCGTTTGCCTCGGCAATTTGCTCCGGGGTTTCGTAGCGTTCAACGTACGCTTCCAGAATCGGGTCCAGCACCTCGTAGGGGGGCAGCGAGTCGGTATCCTTCTGGTCCGGGCGCAGTTCCGCGGAGGGCGGCTTTTCCAGGATCGGCGACGGAATCAGTTGCCGGTCGCGGTTGAGCCAGCGGCAAACCGCGTACACCCGCGTTTTCACCAGGTCTCCGATCACCGCCAGCGCACCCACCATATCCCCGTAGAGCGTGCAGTAGCCTACCGCCATCTCCGATTTGTTGCCCGTGGTGAGCACCAACGCCGAGAATTTGTTGGAGAGCGCCATCAGCAGGCAGCCGCGAATCCGCGACTGGATGTTTTCCTCCGTGGTATCCACCTTCATTCCGGCAAACAGCGGCTCCAGCGCTCGCGTGTACTCCCCGAAAAGGCCGCTGATTGCAATCGTTTCAAACCTGATGCCCAGGTTGGCGGCCAACTGCCGGCTGTCGCCGATCGACCCCGCCGAAGAATAGGGGCTGGGCATGCCCACGCCGATCACATTCTCAGCGCCCAGTGCATCTTTGGCGATGGCCGCAACCAGCGCGGAATCGATGCCGCCGCTGAGGCCCACGAGCGCCCTTCTGAAGCCGCACTTGCGCACGTAATCGCGCGTTCCCAGGACCAGCGCACGGTAGGCCGCCTCGGTATCATCCTCCTCGGCATTCGGCACTGGCGGCGCGCTAAAGGGATCCAGCACCACCAAGTCCTCCTCGAACGAGGCAGCCTGGGCAATCAGTTCTCCGCGCGCGTTGAGGGCCAGCGAGGAGCCGTCGAAGATGAGGCTGTCGTTTCCGCCTACCTGGTTCGACATCAGCACCGGTATGCTGTCCCGGCGCGCAATCGCAGCCAGCATCTCGCGCCGGATGGCGCGCTTCGAGTGCCAGAACGGCGACGACGACAGATTGATGTGCACGGCGGGATGCTGGCGCATCAACACTTCCATCGGATCCACTGTGTACAGCCGGCGCGGCCAGAAGTTCTTGTCGTTCCAGGCGTCTTCGCAAATGGTGATGGCCAGGCGGATGCCGTCCAGCTCCACAACCTGCTGCGGCCGCGACGGCGAAAAGTAGCGCTGTTCATCGAAGACGTCGTAAAACGGCAGCAACCGCTTGTGCTGCTCGAGCAGCAGCCGGCCGCCATCCAGCAGAACTGCCGCATTCACCGCCGGTTTGCCGGTCTCACTGCCGGCCGGCAGCGCCACCCCTGCCAGCACCGCGGTGGACAGCCCGCTCGTAGCGGCGGCAAGCTCATCGACGGCCGAGCGGCAGCGGGCCAGAAAGCTTGGTTTTTCAAGGAAATCGGCGGGGGGATAGCCGCAGATGGCCAGCTCTGAAAACACGGTAAGGCGAGCGCCCAAAGTGGCTCCGCGGCGGCTGGCGGCAACGATCTTTTCCAGATTCCCGGTGAAATCTCCGATCGTAGGATCGATCTGGGCTAATGCGATCTTCACACTCTCAGTGTAAAGGCGGGAGGCAGCTTTCAGCTTTTAGCTTTTAGCTTTTAGCTTCCAGTTGCTGGCTGGAAACCCTGTGACGATTTGAGGTTTTGCGAGGATGTGGCTTCAGCTGCGCCGTCAGCAGGACAAGGCCGAGCAGACTCTTACCTCACTGGCCCTGTTCCCGGCCGAAGCTTCACAGAGAATTTCCCAGCTTCATCGCAGCGCCGCGATCAAGCTGAAAGCTAAGAGTTGAAAGCTGTCTCTACGTCCCCGTCCCCTCAAAGATCACGCCGATGGTGCGCAGAATGATATTGAAGTCCAGCCAGATGCTCCAGTTGTCGATGTAGGTCACATCCAGCGATACATAACTGGCGAAGGAGGGATCCTGGCGCCCCTGTACCTGCCACAGGCCGGTGATCCCCGGCGTCACGTCCAGCCGCCGCAGGTGGCTGAGCTTATACTCCTTCACCTCGCTGGCGATCGGCGGACGCGGGCCCACGATGCTCATCTCACCCTTCAACACGTTAAAGAACTGCGGCAACTCGTCCAGTGAATACTTGCGCAGAAAACGGCCCAGCCGGGTGATGCGGGGATCGTTGGATATCTTGAACAGCACCCCGTCGCGCTCGTTCATGTGCAGCACGTCGGCCCGCCGCTGGTCCGCGTCACGCACCATGGTGCGGAACTTGATGCAGCGGAATACCCGGCCCTTCTTGCCGATGCGCTCCGACTTGTACAGAACCGGACCCGGTGAATCCAGCTTCACCGCAATCGCGATGATCAACAGAAACGGCGAAAGAACCATCAACAACAGGCCGGAAAACACAAAATCAAACACCCGCTTGAACAGCAGCCCCAACTCGGGAACCTGGCCGCAGTGCAAAGGGATGGTCGGAAACTGCCCGATGTACTCGATGGGGCTGTTCCAGGCCAGCCCGTCGTACATGTCAGGAACCAGGCGCAGATCCACGCCGTGGACGCGGGCCTGCTCAAGCACGTTCTGCACCTGCCCGCGCTCGCACGGCGAGGTAAAGAAGATCTCGTCCACAAACTGCTTGCGGGCGTGCTGGAAAAGCGTCTCAAGCGTGCCCACAATCTCGCCGGAGACCGCCGTAAAGCGCGGATTCGATCCGGGAAATTCAATGAATCCCTTGAAGGTGTAACCCAGATGACGGATACTCTCCAGATGATGGCGCAGAGCGTGCGCCTCCGGCCCGGTGCCCACGATCAGCACATTGCGCGTGCCCACCCCGCGCTCGTAGCGATGATAGAGAACAACCCGATATACAAACCTGCGCAGGCCCAGCAGAATGGCTACCAGCCCCACCGTAATCAGCACAATGCTGCGCGGAATGTCGTCGGCATGAAGCACGTAGAGCGCCCCGGTAAGCAACAGGCCGGAAGTGAAGCAGGCCTGCAGGCTCAGCCGCTGCTCGTGCAAGATATTGGTCAGCCGCGTCGGAGAATACAACTGCAGCCGCTTGCTGGTAACCATCAGCACCATCGTAAATCCGCACAAAAGCGCCAGCAGAATCCACATCGGGCGGCCATGAATCAGCGTTCCCTGCCAGAAACCCTTCGCCCCTTCAACCAGCCCGGTGTGAAACTTGTACATCGTGGCAACCATCGCCGCACTCACAATGGAAATTACATCCAGCACCATCCACAGCCTGGCCGTGCCCCGCGCCCCACGCGCGGGCTCTCCCGCCAGGCCTCCCTCCCATTCATGGGAAGAAGCCATCGACGCCGATAGCCTTTGCCAGAATTCAGAAGTCGCCATTTGCGTATCGCAGACCTCGAATGTTCAAACAACCATGGGATAGAGCAGGGATCACTCCCCGCGAAAGAATTGCAATAAGCCTAAAGCTGTTTGTGTCAATCAGAAACCTCGATTTCGACGATGCTTTCTTGACTCTGAGTTGCCATTTCAGATGGAACCCGCCCCATAATTCGCCCTGGGTCCAGCCGGCCTGGCCTTGCCGACACACAACTCTCACTCCGCATTGCTTTTTGCAGTTAACTGGATATTCAGCCAAGGGTACTGGCGTCACCAGCTTGCAGCGAACGAATGCGGCAGTAAGTGTACGCGACCTGACCTATAAAAGCGAGTAAGTTCGTGCCTGCCCCCCAAAGCGGCCGAGAGCATAAACAAGTGACAAAAAAAGCAATTACAACAAATCTCACCCACGGTTATTTACCGGGCCCTGAGAGGTGCTTCCCGCTCTCTTTTCTTTGAATCTGGACGGGATGCGCTTTCCTCATCAGCATGACGCGGGCTGCCGGGTCATCGCAAGGAAAATCGTCTACAACTTTGGTTACGAGATGATAATCCTCTCATTCCGAAGGTAACAAATAAGCGTCAAGGGTTAGGAACTGTCGAATATTGGGATCTGTCGAGGCCATAAACCCGCTCAAGGGCCCAAAATAACTCACCCGGCCCTGATGAAGAAAGAGAACCGAGTCCGCAAGCCTCTCGGCAAAGCGCATATCATGGGTCACCACAATGCTGGTGAATCCGAGCTGGCGCTTGAGCCGCTGGATCAGGTCTCCAAGACGGCGGGCAATGATGGGGTCCACCATCGTGGTCGGCTCGTCGTAGAGCACCACTTCCGGCTGTGCGGCAAGGGCGCGGGCAATGGCGACGGCGCGCTTGCGTCCGGTGGAGAGGCTGGCCGGAAGGGCGTCCTCCACGTCTTCAGCGCCCACCATGCCAATCAGCCGCTCTACAAGCTGAACCACCTGGTCCTCGGCCAGCCCGCCGCGCTCGCGCAGCGGAAAGGCGACATTCTCGCGCACGCTCAGCGAATCGAAGAGCGCGCCGTTCTGGAAGACCATCGTGACGCGCTTGCGGATCGCGCGCATTCCCTCTTCGTCGAGGTCCGTAATCTCCTCGCCTCCGACGCGAATGGACCCCGAGTCCGGCTTCAAGAAGCCCATCAGCATGCGCAGCGCCACTGATTTGCCTACGCCGCTTCGGCCCAGAATGCACAGCGTCTGACCGCGCTGCACCGAGAAGCTCACGTCCTCAAGAACCGGCCGGCCATCGAAGGAGATGTTCACATGGCTGAACGAGATGAAGGGCTCGGCAGCAGACGCGGCGGGCTGTTTGCCTTGCCCCGCAGGCGCTTCCGCAAGAGCCTGCGGGACCTCCGGATTGGATGAAGAATCGAACATCCTGGTGAATTCAGATTACGCGATGAAACCAGGGCCCGCTAACACGACCTGGCCAGGTGCGCATGGGCCCGGCGCAGATCCCCAGCGGAGTTGACGTTGAAAAACCAGCGGGCAGCAGGCAGGCCGCGCGGATGGGCAACCTGTCCGGCCTGGACCAGCAACTCAGCCGCAACCACGCAGACCGGCTGGCCCAGGCCCGCCGCGGCAGCCTGAAACGCGGCAAAGCACCCGCCACGCCCGGCATCGAGTTCGGATTGGAGACCGGGCAGAATGGCTCGGTCCAGCACCGCTGGAAAGGTCTGAGCAAACCCGGCAACCGAGGCCAGAGTTACTGCCCTGCCGCTAATCCGCGCACGATTCAGCAGAAATCGAACCAGAGACGCAGGCAACATAGGCATATCCACGGGCACAAAGACCGCCCAGCGCGCCGCGGTGAATGCCAATGCCGCGCAGATGCCGGCCAATGGCCCCAGGCCGGGTTTGGAGTCCTCAACCACAGGCGCAAACGAGTTCAGGGTCAACCGGCCGCCGGCGATGGACGCAACCAACCCTGCGCCGCGCAGAACTCCGAGCGCATGCAGCACCAGCGGCTGTCCGCGAAACTCGATCAGAGTCTTGTCTGAGCCCATGCGGCTGGACCGTCCCCCGGCGAGCACAAAGCCCGCGGCGTCCGGCTCCGTCTCCCGCTGGCGCTGGGGCCCGCTCAGCTTGCCGCCTCCTCCATGAACCGGATCAGCGATTCGATCCCCAGAGAGAAGTTCTTCAGGTGAAACTTCTCGTTGGGAGCGTGCAGGTTGTCGTCGGGCAGACCGAAGCCCATCATCACGCTGGGCAGCCCCAGGTGACGGTCAAAGTCGCCGACGATGGGGATCGACCCGCCGGAGCGGATAAACACCGTGTCCTTGCCCCACACCTCGTGCAGCGCCCGCGTAGCCGCCTGGATATAGTGATTGTTGACCGGGATCAGGCAAGGGTCGCCGGCATGAATCAGCCTTACGTCCACATCCACGCAGTCGGGCGCAATCTTCTCAACGTAGCTCTTGTAGAGGGCAAAGGCTTTGGCCGGGGTCATGCCGGGAACCAGGCGCATGGAGACTTTGGCCGTTGCTTTGGCCGGAATCACCGTCTTGGCGCCCGCGCCGATAAAGCCTCCGGGAATTCCGTGCATATCCACTGTCGGCCGCGCCCATGTACGCTCCAGCACGCTGTACCCTTTTTCGCCTACCAATTGCTTGGAGCCCACCTCGGAGATGCGGTACTGCTCCTCGTCGAAGGGCAGGCTGCTTCCACGCGGCAAGCTCCTCGGCACTGGGAGGAATGATGTCGTCGTAGAAGCCGGGGATGAGGATGTGGCCGTTTTCGTCCTTGAGCTTGGCCAGAATCTGCACCAGGGAGACGAAGGAGTTGGGAGCCGCGCCGCCGTACATGCCGGAGTGCAGATCGGAGCGGGCGCTGCGCACCTCAAGCTCGGTGTAGATCATGCCCCGCAGGCCGACGCACAAAGTGGGCAGCCCGGGCGCGAACAATTCCGTATCGGAGACCAGGGCAAAGTCGGCTTTCAGCTCCGGCGGCTTTGAGGCCACAAAGCTCGCAATTCCCTCCCCGCCCACTTCTTCCTCGCCTTCCAGCAGCACGCGCACATTCAAGGGCAGTTTGCCGGTTGCGGCCAGCAACGATTCAAGCGCTTTCACTTGCGCCATCACCTGCCCCTTGTCGTCGACAGCGCCGCGGGCATAGATGTTGCCGTCCCGCACAGTGGGTTCGAATGGCGGCGAGAGCCACTCGTCCAGCGGATCGGGCGGCTGCACGTCATAGTGGCCGTAGACCAGGACTGTGGGCTTGCCCGCCGCATGCAGCCAGTCGGCATAGACCAGCGGGTGGCCTTCAGTCTCAATCAGGCGCACGTTCTCCATGCCGATGCGCTTGAGTTCCGCCGCCAGCACCTCGGCGGCCATGACGGCAGTCGCCCTTGTTCTCGGGCAACGTGGAAATGGATGGAATGCGCAACAGCGCCTTCAACTCATCGAGGAAACGAGGGTAGTTCTGACGTGCAAAATCAACCGCGGACGAAGACATAGATAAAACTCCCTTCCAAAACAGACAGAAGAGAGTATAGACCGGAGAGGCCCTGGGCCGCATTGAACGCAAGCGCGGCCCGATGTCCTCGATCGTTTCTACCGGGCCGTGAACTCCTGGGCGATCTTGGCCAGCGCGTCCCACGAATCGGTGCGAAAAGGAGCGGCGGGCAGGCCGGCGGCATTGAACAGGTTGCAGCCGAAGGGATAGTTATCCCACGCATAACGCACAGCGACGGGCGCGGCCACCTTGTCACTCTTCACGACCACCGATTTGCCTTCGATGGTTGCCTCCGCGTCGTAAAACTGCTGATCGGCGCCGGCAATCTGGAACCACTTCAATGGACCGTCCTTCGCCATTAGCCCTCCGCCGAGGTGCGTGAAGCGGATCCGGACGGAGTTGCCTTCCACCTTCATCGAGCTATAGCGCGGCCCCGAGTATTCGAGCTTGCGTCCATAGGCGTTGGCCATCGCGATCAGCGTCAGCCGTTCGCCCAAAGGCGCCTTGTTCTTCGGATGCACATTATCGGGATCGCCGATATCGATGGTCACGGCCAGTCCCGTCTTGGGCAGGGTAAGAATCTGCGCCTGGCCCTCGCGCACCATGGGATTGTTGCTCACGTTCTTCAGCGCCGGCAGTTGCACCGCATAGAACGGGAAATCTCCCTCGCCCCACAATTGGCGCCACTGGGTTACCAAGGTTTCCATCACATGCGGATACAGCAATACGCCGGCCTTGCCGCCGGTAATGGATTCACCCTGGTACCAGATGGCGCCGCGAATGGCGTACGGGATCACGGGATGCACCATGCCGTTGAAAAGCACGGTGGGCTCATGCTGGTCCTGAACCGGGTCACGCAGCGGTCCTGGCCTGGGAGGACGTGCGTTGATGGTCTGCGGGCCCGGCGGCGCATCGGCCGCCATGGCGCCCGGATGCGTCTTGTAGAAGTTCTCCTGGGCATCGAAGCGGTCCAGCATCGGCTTCAGTTCGGGGTCGGCGGCGATGGCCGGGCGCGGCACCCACGCCTCTACCGTGCTCGCTCCGTAGGCCACCGTCAAAATCCCCACCGGCATCTTAAGCCGCTGTTGCAAGTCGCGCGCAAAAAGGTAACCCACGGCGGAGAAGCCGGGAACGGTTTCAGGGCTGCACACCTTCCACTCGCCGCTCACTTCGTCCGCGGGCTCATAAGCCTTTTTCTGTTTCGCGGTAAACATGCGGATGGTCGGGTAATTGGCGGCCGCGATCTCCTTGTCTTCATCCAGCATCCCGGCAAACCGAGCTACCTTGCTTGAGACCGTGAACTCCATGTTCGACTGTCCCGAGCCGACCCAAACCTCTCCGACCAGCACATCCTTGATGGTGAGCGAATTTTTGCCTTGAATGTGCATCTCGAATGGCCCGCCGGCCTTGAGATTGTGCAGGCGCACCATCCATTTGCCATCCGCTCCCGCGGTCGTGGACCGGTTCTGCCCGTTGAGCGTAACCTTTACCGCTTCGCCGGGGTCCGCCGTGCCCCACACGGGCACAGACATGCCTCTCTGGAGAACCATGTGGTCGCTGAAAAGCGCCGAAGGCTTCACTTCGGCAGAAACAGCCACCGCAAACAGCAGGAAAAGGCACGATGCCATTACACCGACGCGTTTTTGCATGATCGCTCCCATCTTCAACGGGCTCCCTCCGCGGCGGGACGGGGGCCCGCAAATCCTATAGACGAATACTTTCCGCAGCGAAGAAGGACGAGGCGAATATAATCACCCGCTGCCGGGGCGGTCAAATGCGGAGCGGTGAAATGCGCGATGAATATTGGCGCCAGGTCTCTGACCGTTCGATTTGTGCTTCCCACCCTAGCGACAAAAACAAAAGCGTCGCGAGGGTGGGGCACCTATCATTGGTACAGATTCAAGCGGTCAGGGACCTAGTAACGGCCAACCGCGGGATCGACCTCAGCCGACCAGGCATCAATCCCGCCGCGCAGCGACTGGGCCTGTTCGAATCCCTGGTTGCGCAGCCACACGGTCACGTTCATCGAGCGGATGCCGTGGTGACACACCACCAGCACCCGTTCCTCGGGGTCCAGTTCCTGATGGGCGCGGGCCGGCACTTCATCCATGGGCATGGGCAGGCTGCCCTCGATGTGCGCCGTTGCAAACTCCCACGGCTCGCGCACGTCGACGAGTCTTGCTTGGTTTTCCTTCAGCAACGCCGCAGCCTCGGCCGCGGAGATCTCGTAGTCCAGCATGGTTCCAGTGTAGGGCCTGCCCGCCCGCGATATGGAAGTGGTTATTTGGCAGGCGCTGCCGGCTCCAGGCCGCGGGCTTTAAGCATGGGTCCGGTATCGGGCTCCCTGCCCAGCCATGCCGCATATGCCTTGGCCAGGTCTTCAGTATTGCCGCGCGAGAGCACCATCCGGCGGAAGCGATCGCCGTTGGCGCGGGTCAGCCCGCCATGATCTTCAAACCACTGGAAGGCATCGTCATCAAGCATCTCGCACCAGAGATAGGCGTAGTAGCCGGCCTGATAGCCATTGCCCCAGATGTGCATGAAGTAGCTGGAGCGGTAGCGCGGCGGCACGGTGCTGAGCGCAAGGTGGGTCCGGCTGAGCGCGGCGGCCTCGAACGTGTCGGGATTTTCGAGGGGCGCGTCGGGTGGGAGGATGTGCCACTGCATGTCGAGTTCCGCGGCGGCCAGCAACTCGGTGAGCATGTATCCCTGGTTGAACGTTTCCGCCTTCCTGATCTTCGCGGCCAACTCAGCGGGCATAGGCTCCCCGGTTTTGTAGTGCTTTGCATAATGTTCGAAGACCGCCGGATAACTGGCCCAATGCTCATTGAACTGCGATGGGAATTCAACAAAATCGCGGGGCACCTGAGTTCCGGAAAGACCGGGGTACACGGTGTCAGCAAACATGCCGTGCAGGGCGTGGCCGAATTCGTGGAACATCGCGGTCACGTCGGAAAAGCTGATCAGCGCCGGCTCGCCCGCCGCCGGCTTGGCGAAGTTGGCGACGTTGTAAACCACGGGCAGCGTGCCCAGCAGTTTCGACTGGCCGACAAACTCGTCCATCCACGCTCCGCCGTTCTTGTTGTCGCGTTGGAAGTAGTCGCAATACCAGAGGGCCAGCGGCTTGCCGTCGGCGTCGAAGACTTCGTACACCTGCACGTCGGGGTTGTAGACAGGAATGTCGGTGCGCTGCTGGAAGGTGATGCCGTAGAGCATGTGGGCCGCGTAGAACACGCCATTTTGGAGCACGTTGTTCAGCTCGAAGTAGGGCTTGGTCTGGGCCTCGTCCAGATCGTATTTCGCCTTGCGCACCTGCTCGGCATAGAAGTTCCAATCCCACGGCTGCAGCTTGAATCCGCCATGCTGCCTATCGATGAGCTCCTGAATGTCCCTGCCCTCGCCCTCGGCCTTGGCGGTCGCCGCGGGCACCATCGCATCCATGAACTTGAGCGCCGCTTCCGGCGTTTTGGCCATCTGGTCTGTCAGCCTCCACGCCGCATAGTTCTTGCAGCCGAGCAGCTTGGCCTTCTGCGCGCGCAACTGCGCCAGCCGCGCGATGGTGGCGCGGGTGTCGTTGTCGCCGCCGCGCTCGGCGCGATTCCAGCCGCTCTCAAAGAGCGCATGCCGCGTATCGCGATTGGTGAGCGATTGCAGGTCAGGCTGCTGGGTTGTGTTCTGCAGTGCGAGCACCCAGCCGTCAATCTTGCGCTCTTTGGCGGCATCGGCAGCCGCAGCCAGCTCCGCATCGCTCAACCCCGCCAGCGCCGCCTTGTCTTTGGTCGCATACGCACCATCCTTGGCGGCGGCCAGCAGCTTGGAGATGAATGCGGTGGTAAGATTCGCTTCCTCTTCATTGAGCTTTTTCAGCTCTGCCTTGTCGGCATCTGAAAGCCGGGCGCCGGCAAGCACGAATTGCTGATAGTCGTATTCGACCAGGCGCAGCGATTCCGCATCGAGATGGAGCGAATGGCGTTGCTCGTAGATCTTCGACACGCGCTGAAACAGCTTGGGGTTCAGGTAGATCGCATCCTGCAACGCGGCCAGCTTGGGCGCCTCAGTGTCCTGGACCTTCTGCAGCACCGGGTTCATATTCGCGGCGGTTACGCCGTTAAAGACCTCCATCACGCGGTCGATCAGCCGGCCGCTCTTCTCCATGGCGACGAAGGTGTTCTCAAATGTCGGCTCCGCCGGATTGTCGGCGATGGCGCGGATCTCCTCGAGATTCTGCGCGATGCCGGCCTCGATCGCCGGCTGGTAGTCGCCATCCTTGATCTTGTCGAAGGGCGGCGCATGGAAAGGCAGGGTGCTGGGCGCGTAGAACGGGTTGGATGGGCCAAAGGCAGACTGGGCGCCAGTGACGCCCGGTGCGAGCGCGATTGCGCCGGCGGTAATCAAAGTGGAGATTTGCGACAAAAGAGTCTTCGTCCAATACGAATGGATTTTATACATGACTGCGTATGCTCCTGCATCCGCCGACATTTTATAGCAGTTCGCAGAGTGATGGCTGTGCGGCAGATCCGAGCCCTCAGTGCCGTCGCGGCAAGGCACAGTAATCTTAGAGAGATGCCCCCGATCCTGAACGCGCAGTCGGTGACCAAACAATTCGGCGCCATGCCCCTGTTTCGCAATATCTCGCTGACTGTCGAGGACGGCGACCGCATCGGCCTGATCGGTCCCAACGGCGCGGGCAAGTCCACGTTGTTGGCGCTGTTGGCCGGCCAGGTTGAGCCTGACTCGGGGGAGTTAGCCGTTCGCAAGCGCGCCCGCGCCGCGTACGTGCCTCAGGACTCGCGTTTTGCTCCCGGGCTGACCGTCCGGCAGGTGCTGGAGCAGGCGCTGGCAGCCGCACACATGAACGAAGACGAGCGCGAGGGCCGGCTGCGCGAGCTGGCAGGACGCGCCGGCTTCGCCGATCTCAGCGCCCAGGCCGCATCCCTCTCCGGCGGCTGGCGCAAGCGGCTGGCAATCATTGAAGCCCTGGTGGGCGATCCTGACGTGATGCTCCTGGACGAACCCACAAACCACCTTGACCTGGCAGGCATCGAATGGCTTGAGGAGTTGCTGGCCATCTCTTCTTTCGCCGCCGTGACGGTCAGCCACGATCGCTACTTTCTCGAAAGCACCTCCAGCCAGATCGTCGAGTTGAATCGCGTCTTTGCCGACGGCCTGTTGCGCGTGAAGGGCAACTTCAGCCGCTTTCTCGAGGAAAAGCAGGCCTATCTCGAATCGCAAAGCCGCCAGCAGGAGAGCCTTCGCAACCGCGTGAGAACCGAAATCGAATGGCTGCGCCGCGGCCCCAAGGCGCGCACCTCCAAGTCAAAGGCGCGCATCGACACCGCCAACGCGATGATTGGCCAGTTGGCGGCGATGGACGAACGCACCGCCGTCAGCCTCGCCGGCATCGACTTTGAAGCCAGTATGCGCAAGACCAAGCGGCTGGTTGAGTTCGACAATGTCGCGTGCGAAGTTCCAACTAGCGTAGATTCCGCAGACGCCAGTCCAAAAGAGATAAAGAGCCCCCGGCTCCTCTTTAGCGGGATGAATTTCATTCTCACAGCGGGCATGAAAGTGGGGCTGGTCGGGCCTAACGGCAGCGGTAAAACCACGCTGTTGCGCCTGCTGCGTGGTGAACTTGAGCCTGCCGAAGGCTCCATTCGCCGCGCTGAAGCTCTGCGCGTGGTCTACTTCAGCCAGATGCGCGAACTGGACGAAGACCAGACCCTCCGCCGTGCTCTTGCTCCCGAAGGCGACGGCGTCATCTATCAGGGCCGCACCGTTCATGTGGCCAGTTGGGCGGCCCGGTTCCTGTTCACGGGCGAACAGCTCAATCAGCCGGTCCGCAACCTTTCCGGCGGCGAGCGGGCGCGGGTTTTGATTGCGAAACTCATGCTGGAGCCGGCGGACGTTCTGCTGCTCGACGAGCCGACCAACGACCTCGATATTCCTACGCTCGAAATCCTCGAAGAAAATCTTCTCGAGTTTCCCGGCGCGCTGGTTCTGGTCACCCACGACCGCTATTTACTCAACCGCGTCGCTTCCACCGTTCTGGGCCTCGACGGCCGCGGACACACCGGCCGGTTTGCCGATTATGCGCAGTGGGAAGACTGGCTCGCAGAACAGGAAGATCGAGCCCAGGAAGCTACCAAGCCGGGCCAGCCCCGCCGCCGGCCAGACGGCTCAAGCCCGGCGCAGCGCTTAAGCGACGAATCCGCCGCCGCCGCAGGCACCAGAAAGAGGCTTTCCTACCTCGAGGCCCGCGAGCTTGCGGCCATCGAGCCACGCGTCGAGCAGTCCGACTTCCGCCTCGCCGCCGCCCGCGCCCGCGTCGAGCATCCTGAAATCGCAACCAATGCCGCCGCCCTCCAGGAGGCCCTCCTCGAGCTGGATGCCGCGCAGCAGGAAAACGACGCCCTTTATGCTCGCTGGGCCGAGCTCACTGAAAAGACCGGCTGAAACACCAATCATTCGCAGCGCCGCGCATTGTTTTGGAAGCTCCGCCGTAGAATGATCAGGTGCGCTGTTTCCTCATCTATAACCTTGCCTCGGGCCGCAACAGGCATCTTCGCACAGCGAAACTTTGCCAAATCAGTGAGGCTCTTTCCGATCTTGGCCATGGCGTCGAACTCACACCCACGACCGCCCCCGGTTCCGCCACTATTCAAGCCCGGGAAGCTCTCCTCAGCGGCGCAGAGATCATCTTCGCGTGCGGAGGCGACGGCACTATCCATGAGGTTCTCCAGGGGCTCGTCTCTGAAAAATGCGAACCCACCACCGCCCTCGGCATTATTCCGCTCGGCAGCGCAAACGCTCTTGCCCGTCACCTGCGCCTCTCGCTCGACCCGATGCAAGCCGCACTCCAGGAGATCCACGGAGCAGCACAAACGATTCCGATTGGCAAAGTAACGTACGGAGACCAAATCCGCTATTTCGCCGTCATGGCAGGAGCAGGTCCCGACGGCGCTCTTGTCTACAATCTGCTCACAGCCCGGAAATCGAATCTCGGCCGCATGGCGTATTACATTCACGCCGCACGTCTGTTCGCTACTCGCCGCTTTCACCCGTTTGAAATCGAATTCACCAGAGCTACATCGAACGCCACCAGCATCGGGCAGGCCGTGAGTGCGATGACAATACGCGTGGACGATCTTGGCGGCCTATTCAGTAAGCTCACGGGCGGTCAGGCCACTATCAACGATGCCCATTTAAGACTCCTGATCCTGCGCGCGCCGGCCGCGCTTTCGCTGCCGCTCTGGTTCGCCCTGGGGTGGCTCAATCTCAACAGGATTAACCCCTTTCTCAGTTTTGCAGACGTAACCACCTTCTCCTGCCGTCCAACTTCACCCCTTGCCGTACACTTCCAGGCCGATGGAGAATGGCTTGGGCGTATTCCCATGCAGGTCTCCATTGTCCCAAACGCGCTCCGTGTCCTTTTGCCCTCAAGGGAAACATATCTCCCGCATGATAGAAAGGTAAGTTGCGGCTAAGTCTCAAACTCCTGCCGCCTCTCTGGTCGTGCACGGCAGCAAGATGCAGAATCGAAAGCCTTTATGCAGAACGCCGTAAAAGTCCTGATTGCCGAAGACGAGCCAAACGCGCTGATGGGCCTGGCGGAGCTGATCTCCGGCTGGGGGTATCGCACTGAAACCGCGCGCGACGGCCTGGAGGCCTGGGAAAAGGTTCTCGCCTGGGATCCGGCCATCGTGGTCACGGACCTGAAGATGCCCCGGCTGGACGGCATCGGCCTGCTCACCAAACTCGGCGAAGAGAGCGCCGGGCTCAACCCCAATCTGGCGGTTATTGTCCTCACCGCGATGGGTTCCATCCAGCTCGCCGTCGACGCCATGAAGCTGGGCGCATACGACTTTCTTCAGAAGCCGGTCGACGCCACGCGCCTGCGCACCATCCTGGCCAATGCCACCCGCCAGCGCGCGACCGAAATCGAGCTTGAGGTGGCCCGCCGCCGCCTGCGCGAAAGCGGCGTCCTCGGCTCCCTGGTCGGCAGCTCCCGCGCCATGCGCGAGATCTTCGGCCTCATCGAACAGATTGCGCCTTCCAACGTTCACGTGCTGATCACCGGCGAGAGCGGGACTGGAAAGGAATTAGTGGCCCGCACCTTGCACGAACTGAGTCCCCGCAAGGCGAAGCCCTTTGTCGCCGTCAACTGCGCCGCCATTCCTGAAACCCTGATCGAGAGCGAGATCTTCGGCCACGAGAAGGGCGCATTCACCGGCGCGGTCGAGCGGCGCGCCGGTTGCTTCGAGCTGGCCACCGGCGGCAGCCTGCTGCTGGACGAGGTGGGCGAGATGCCCAATGCCACCCAGGCCAAGCTGCTGCGCGTGATCGAGGAGTGCAAGCTGCGCCGTCTCGGCTCCCGCACTGAGCAGGATGTGGATGTAAGGGTTCTGGCGGCCACCAACCGCGACCCCAACACCGCGGTCGCCCTGGGCCACCTGCGCGCCGACCTCTTTTACCGGCTGAACGTCTTCAACATCCACATGCCGCCGCTTCGCGATCACATGGAGGACCTGCCCGCCATGGCCGAAGCCATGCTGGGCCAGATGAACCAGAAGCATAGCCGGCGCGTCTCCGGCGTAGCCTCGTCAATGCTCGACCGCTTGATGGCCTACAACTGGCCCGGCAATGTCCGCGAGCTGCGCAACACCATCGAACGCGCGGTGATTCTCTGCCCCGATGGCGCGCCGTTGGATGTGGGCCACCTGCCTCCAGGCTTCGCCAAGTCGCAACCTCAGGCGACCCTTGCCTCCGATGCCAGCATGGTTCCGGTGCACGTGGGCACCACGGTGGATGAGGCCGAACGGCTCCTCATCCTGCGCACCCTTGAAGCCACCGGGCAAAACAAGACCCGCGCGGCCGAAATCCTGGGCGTCAGCCTGAAGACCCTCCACAACAAACTCAAGGAGTACAGCCGCGCCCGCAAGGACACGGACGACTGAGCCATGCGCCTCAAGACCAAACTCGTTCTGGCCATCACGGCTCTGGTGTTCCTCATCGCCGCGGCGGTTTCGCTGGTCTACGCGAGCCAACTGCTGCACACCGCTGTGAAGCAGTCCTACGACAGCAACCACATGGTGGCGGAACAGATCCGGTTTGCCTTGCAGAATGCACTGGAGACCGGACTCCGGGACCAGACGGTCGATCCCAACGATCCGGGCCAATTACGGGCCCTGATGACCGCGGCGGTGCGCGACAACGCGGAACTGCAGGCGGTGGTCGAGTCAGTGAACCGCTACTCGCTCACGGTGTATGACATCAACATCGGCGACAGCCATTCCATCACGCTTCTCAGCACCAACCCGGAAAACGAAGACAAGCCGCTGATCGTGCGGCCGGACTACAAACAGCTCCTCGATGCCAATTCCATCCAGTTGATGCGCGAGGTCTTCGGCCCGCCCAAGGTCTATGACGTAGTGGTGCCGCTTAACAACAATGGGGCGCTGTTTGCCACCGTACACGTAGGCGTGAGGACCACGCTGCTGCTTGCCTTTTATGCACCTTGGCGAACCGAGTCGCTCACACTGATGGGCATTGCCTTGCTGACGGCCCTGTTAGCGGCCTTCCTGCTGAGCAACCTGGCCCTGCGTCCCATGGAGCAGATCAGCCGGCAGCTCGACCGCTGGACCGCGGCCGGCGAAACGGCAAGCGAGCTTAAGGCCGCGCCCAAACAGGACACGGCCGCCCAGGTGTCAACCAAGATCGAGCGCATCGGCCAGCGTATGCGCAATGTTGAAGAGGTCTTCTCGGCGTTGAAGGAGAATCTCGACCAGATTCTCGGCAATCTCCAGGACGGCATCCTTCTGTTCACCGGCGACGGGCGCGCGGTGCTGGTGTCGGAGGCGGCGCGGCGCTTTCTCGAGATTCCGCGCGAAACCATCCTTGGTTCCCACGCACACGAAATCTTTGACCGCTCGACGGTCCTGGGCCGGATCCTGGGCGAGGCATTCGATGCCGGCGCAACCCTGGTCAAGGAGGAGATTCGCACTGAAACCGGACGCCGCATTCAGGCCTCCTTGGAGTTTATCCACGACGCAGATACCCAGCAGGGGTTGGGCGCGCTGGTGATGCTGCACGATCTGGAATCGGCTGAAGCGATCGAATCGGAGCTGGAGCTTTCGCGGCGCATGGCCGCCATCGGCAGGCTCACCTCCGGCGTCGGCCACGAGGTGAAGAACCCCATCAACGCCATCGTGGTTCACCTGGAGTTGCTCAAGACCAAGCTCGGCGACGCCAGCGCCCCCGCGGTGCGGCACCTCGAAGTCATCGACACCGAGATCCATCGCCTCGACCGGGTGGTCCAGATGCTCGTGGATTTCTCGCGCCCCGTGGAGCTGGATCTCCGCGAACACGACCTGCGCACGGTTATCGGCGACGTCCTCACCCTGGCCACGGCCGAGCTTTCCACACGCAATGTCACCCTTGTCAGCCAAATGCCGTCCAACCCGCTGGTAGCCAATGTCGATGCCGACCTGCTCAAACAGGCGGTCCTGAACGTAATTTTGAACGGCGCCCAGGCCATGCCCGAAGGGGGCAACCTGGAAGTGGTTCTGGAGGATGACCGGAAGACCGGAATTCTCCGCATCGCCGATGAAGGCTCCGGCATTCCCGACGACATCCGGGAGAAGATCTTCGACCTCTACTTCACCACCAAGAGCGACGGCAGCGGCATCGGGCTGGCGATGACTTACCGCATTCTCCAGTTACACCATGGCAGCATCGAAGTACAATCGAAGACAGGCCGCGGCACGGAGTTCTGGCTACGAATTCCACTCTCCGCCACGGACTGGGGACGCCGGCATCTTCAGCCGGCAAGAGTTGAAATCGAGGAGGGGCTTGCGGGATGAAGTTGCCTGCCAGGAGCGTTGCGTGGGTGCTGCCGTTGTTCCTGACGGCCTGCATCCACTGGCCCCTCAAGAAAAAGGTCCCGCCGCCTCCGCCGCCCATTGACACAACGCAGTCTTCGACCGTGCCGCCTCCAACCCAGCTGCCGCCTCCTGAGGTGACGATACCCACCAAGCCTGAGGTTTCCGAGACCACGCTGCCTGCGCAGACGCCCAAACCCCCCGCAAAGCACAAGAAACCGCCGGCCAATCCCACTCCCGAGACCCAGCAGGCCTCGAGCGGAACCCCGGCGGTGAGCGCCATCGGCCAGCTCTCCTCGGGCGATCCCGGCGATTTTCGCCGCCAGACCGAGGCTTCAATCGCTGCCACAGAGCGGGGCCTTAACGGAATCAACCGGAGCCTGAACGACCAGGAACAGAAGACCGCGGCCCACATTCGCGAGTTCCTCAAGCGGGCCAAAGAAGCTCTGGCCTCAGGAGACGTAGACGGCGCCAGCACCCTGGCCGCCAAAGCCAAAGTTCTGCTGGGCGAGCTGCAACGCTGACAGCATCCCTGTTCCCTGCTTCTCTACTGTTCGCCCCAACTGAGCTTGCTGCGCAAGGCCTCAAAGAAGCCGCTCTCGGCGAGCCGGACCAGCTTGACCGTATAGCTGGAACGGTGGCAGCGCAGCTCGTCGCCGCGATGCAGCTCGACCGCCTGCTGACCGTCCACGGTGAGCAGCGCGAGGTCGGGAACGCCCTCTACCCTGACCACGAGCCGCGCGTCGCCACGCACGACAATTGGCCGCAAAGTGAGCAGGTGGGGACAGATGGGGGTCACCACCATGGCATCTACATCCGGGGTAAGGATGGGGCCATTGGCCGCCAGCGTGTAAGCCGTTGAGCCGGTGGGAGTGGAGACAATCACGCCATCGGCGCGGAAGCGGGCCACGCTCTTGCCGTCCAGCTCGACGGCAAAATCGCCCATGCGGGCAATGTCGCCCTTTGACACCACGATCTCATTCAGCGCCTCATAGCTGGAGTGCTCAGCGTCCTGGCGCCAGAGTGCGGCATGGAGCATGGCCCGCTCGTCGAGATCGTGGCAGCCCTTGCACCAGCTCTCCAGGGTCGAATAGAGGTCGGCGAGACGAACCTCGGTGAGAAATCCGAGATAGCCCAGATTCACGCTCAGAATCGGCGTGCCTGTGGACGCAAATACGCGCGCGGCAGCCAGCAACGTCCCGTCTCCGCCGAGGACGATCACCAGTTCCGGCGTCCGGGAAGGCATATCCGCTCGATCGAGCGCGGGCGCAGCACCGGTGTACTGGCCGCCCTCGAGGTCCAGCAGCGGCTCATAGCCGTGCTGACGCAGCCACCCGATCAACTCCGGCAGAAGCCGGTTGAGTTCTTCCTTGTTCGGTTTGCAAACGATCGCGACGCGAACCATGCGGTCCAGTGTAACGGATCGGGCTAAAGAACTGTTCTGCAAGCAGACGGACATCGCTCACGCGACCGCGCGCAAAGCGAGGTAATAAATGTGGATGCTTATCCAAGGCGACAGGGTATATATTGGCTGCGCGCCGGAAAGCCAAGTGCGAATTGCCGGCTGTGCGGGCAAATCGGCGTTATAGATAAAGCGCCATGCGTGTGAATTTGACCAGCAAACTGGAATGGAGGGCGAAGATGAAGTGGTATCTGATGGCGTGGAAGAAATTCGCCCAGTTCAAAGGACGGTCGCGCCGCAAGGAGTATTGGATGTTTCTGCTCTTCAGTCTCCTGGGCATTCCGGCGGTTTACCTGCTCAGCGTAGTGCTGTTTCTTTTAGGACCGGAGGGAATTGGGATCGTTAGCAACGAGCTTAACGAAAATATATGTATCGGCACATTTGGCATTTACACTCTGGCCTCCGCCGTCCCATTTTTTCGGTCAGCGTGCGCAGGCTCCACGACATCGACAGGAGTGGTTGGTGGCTGCTGATTGGTCTGGTTCCCCATGTCCTCGCTTTTCTGACTCTCGTCAATGCCTCTGTGGAGCCTTTTCTCACCGGTAGCGGGCTTGACCACGCAGAAAGGATTCTTTTGGTGCACTGATTTCTTGGGCTTCCGTCGTCTGCGATCTGGTTTTGCTCGTGTTCATGGTGACCGACAGCGATACAGAGACCAACAAATACGGCCCAAATCCGAAGTCAGCCTGACCATCCTCGGCGAATGGCCAACTAAAGCGCTTTGGTTACTCCGCAGCTCCGCCTTCGGACGGAGTTGCGGAGACTGAAGTCCCGCGCCGCGCATAAAGCAGAAATTCCCGATTGCCTTCCGCGCCGGTAATCGGCGATGGAATGGTCTCAACCACTTCCCAGCCCAACGAGCGCGCACACTCGGCGACCCTGTCGATGGCCAACTGGTGCGCATCGGGATCGCGGACGATGCCTCCCTTGCCCACATGCTCGCGTCCGGCCTCAAACTGCGGCTTGACCAGGATTACGGCCTCAGCGAGCGAGGACGCAGCCGCCAGAACCGGCCCCAGCAAGAGCGTGGCTGAGATGAACGACACATCCATCACCAGCAGAGTGAGTTCGGAGCTTGGCTTCGCCGCGGCCAGGGCTCCGGGCTCAAGCAGGCGCGCGTTGGTGCGTTCCAGCAGGCGGACGCGGGGATCGTTGCGCAGCTTCATGGCGATCTGACCGAAGCCGGTATCGACGGCGGTCACGTGGGCCGCGCCGTGCTGGAGCAGGCAGTCAGTGAAGCCGCCGGTCGAGGCGCCCACATCGAGACAGGCCCGGTCCTGGACCGCGATTCTCCAGTGGTCCAGCGCGGCGGCCAGCTTGACCCCGCCGCGGCTCACATAGGGCGGGTCGTCGCCCAGCAGCCTGACCGGCGCATCGCCGGGGACCATCGTTCCCGGCTTATCCACCTTTTGTTCGTCGACAAGGACCCGGCCGGCAAGGATATAGGCCCGCGCCCGCTCGCGGCTGGGCACAAGACCACGCTCGACCAGCAAGAGATCCGCGCGAGTTTTTGTTCCAGCCGCCATGGTTGCCCCAAACTCCTTGCAGAAATGATCAAAGGGTCATTCCCACTGTGGGATATGACCCTTTGGCTGCTTTCTGTATGCGAAGTTTCCTGAACGCTCTACGGGATTGCCCGGCACTGCTTGAGCGAGTAGCTCGCGCCATACGTTGAAACCATCAGCGCCGGCGGCAGGTTGCAGGGCTGGCCGAGACCGGCGCTGCGAGTAGCCGTGTTGTTGTTACCGCTTGATCCGTTCTGAGTGCTCACGCGGACATCCACGATATTGCCCTCGACCAGGATGGTGGTATCAACCAGGTCAGTCAAGGTGGCGAGGATGGTGAGGTAGGGGCTGTCGGGCGAGGCCACATAGACCTTGCCAAACAGCGAATTTTCAGTGGAGACCACAGTGCGCGGGTGGCCGACTACAGTCAGCGTCTTCTCCACGGTGTGGCTGGTCAGGTTGGCGATGGTCACAGTGCCATCGGCCTGGTTGGCTGTATAAGCGCGGCTGCCGTCGGCCAGAACGGTCACGCTGGCGGGATTGTTGCCGACCGGAATCGTGTAGGTAGTTCCGAAGGTGGCGCTGTCGTTGCCATACTCATCGAGGGTGACGTCGATCATGCTGATGGTTCCGCCGTCATAATCGGCTACGACCAACTGGTTTGTCGCCGAGTTGTACTCGGCATATACCGGGCCGGCAATGGCGCGCATGCCGCTGGTTCCGTTAGGCGGCGTAATGTGGGTGGCGGTAACAGCGGTAGTGGAAAGCGGCAGCGTGGGATGGCAGGTCACTGTCCGGCCGGTCTCGGGATCGGTAAACGGAGTGCACTGGTCCAGCGTGTTGTTCTGGCTGTTGATCACGGTAATCGTGTCGTCGCCCCGGTTCATGACAAACAGACGCTTCTGATCGGAGCTCTGCACGCCGAAGACGGGGCACCTGCCCAGTGGAATCGGCGTGTCGGCCGAATAGGTGGAGATCTCGATCGGAGTGGCTACGCCGGTGGGCGCCGTAGTGGGCGAAGTGTTGCAGGTAACGCCGGTGGGATCGATAAAGTTCTGGCTGATAACGTATTCGCGCTGCCCCTGGAGTGTGGGGCTGCCAACGATGGTTATCGGCGTAGGCGCAACCGAAATGGCAAGTTTGAACAGCTGGGGGCTCGAGGCGAAGACGTCGGCGACGTTCCCGTTGAGATCGGTAGCCCAAAGTCCTGAGGATGGCGCCATGAGGTTGACGGGCTGCGCGGAGGCTGACAGCGTGGAGTAAGTGACGTTCTTGGCCTGCAGAGAAGTAGTAACCGGGAAGTTGGTCAAAGTGCCATCGCTGTCGAGTGTGTAACCGGTGGCGCCGAGTTCGTCGAGGGTGAAGTTGCTGGGTCCGGGACCGATGGGCGCAATGGCCATTACCGTATCGCCGGCGTAGTCGATAATCGTGACGATACCGGCCGTAGTGGGCGCAGGCGCCGAAACCACCACCGCATAGGATGTAGGCTGCGCAGCCGGCCCGCTGGGGTTAACCGGGGTAACAACCGGCCGGTATGCGTTGCCGCAACCGGCAATCAGGGCAGCAGCCACAATGGCCACGCCCGCCTGAACCAAACGCACGCGCGCCCGGCCTGAACTCATGGGAAAAAGCCTCATTCAGATCTTTCCTGCTTACCTCGTGATTGTAAATCAGAGAGCCGGGGGAACAGCATCCCCGTACCATCCTTGGACTTCAGATCGAAGCCTCAAGTTAGTCTCCTTCTCGAGAGGATGGAGGACTGCCCTGGTTCATTGCCCGGCCACCTCCACGATCCGGCTTTCGGATACGGCCCAGCGAGATGGGCTGCACGACTTCCCGGGAGAATGGCCAGAGGTTACGATGGAGCGTGGTCGAAAAGAAGCTGGTCTGGCAATCGAAGCTGGTGCTGCTCGTCGTGATGCCCTTTGCGGGCGCGGATGTGGTGTTGGAGACTCACTGGTGGGCAGCGCAGGCGGCTCCTGTAGCCATCTGGACGGCGGGTTTGAGCGTGCTGCTGGGGCTGGTGACCTGGAAGCTGCGGGCTGCCACTCCGTGGGCGGCGGCAGCCGGAACGGCCATCACCGCCAGCCTCATGTTTTCCACCGTTGCCTTTCCCTATGAGCCATGGCACACGGCGCTGATGCCGGTGCTGGCCGTCGCGGTACTCGCCTTTCTTTCCACGGTGCTGGGAAGAGGGAAAAAAGAGCGCCTCGGCACGGCGGAGAGTCGACGTGGCCGGTCTGCGTCGCAGGTAGCGGCCAACCTGGGCGTGGCCGCCATCATGTCAAGCGAATTCGTTCAGTCGTGGTTCATCGATTCCCACTGGTTCGCGCGGGCGACCCTCTCTCCGATGCTGATGTTCGCCGCGGGGCTGGCGGCGCTGGCTGAAGCTGCCGCGGACACGGCTTCGTCGGAGATCGGGCAGGTATTCGGCGGCCGTCCGCGCATGATTACGACCCTGCGCCAGGTGGAACCGGGCAGGGATGGAGCAGTAAGCCTGGCCGGTACGCTGGTCGGTGTGGTTGCGGCGGGCATCGTCGCCGCTGCCGGAACTCTGGCGTTCCAGGGCGGCCTTGCCATGTTCTGGATCAGTTGCGCGGGCGGCGTGTTTGGACTGCTCTTCGACAGCCTACTGGGAGCGACCCTGGAAGAGCACGGCTGGCTGAACAACGACGGGGTGAACTTTCTGTCGACGATGAGCGCGGCGGGGTTTGCATTGGGGCTGTTGGCGGTCGTTCCTTAGCTCCGGAGAGGGTAAGTTCGCAGTTTTCGAGCTTGTGGAATACAATGAATACTTGTATTCAGCAGGAGTGTAACCTATGCCAACCTCGATCAGACTCTCGCCGGAACTCTCAACTCGATTGGATCGCCTTGCCGCAAAAACAGCGCGGACGAAGGCCTTTTATCTTCGCCAGATCATCGAGGCAGGTCTTTCCGAGATGGAGGACTATTACCTGGCCGCCGACACGCTCAAGCGGGTCCGCAAGGGGCAGGAGAAGGTTCACTCCTCCGCTTCGGTAAGGAACGACCTTGGCCTGGACGATTGAATACGCGGAAACTGCAATAAAGCAACTCCGCAAACTCGACAAAGCGGTTGCGCGGCGCATTGCCGATTTCATGGAGGAACGCATCGCCGCCGGCGATGATCCCCGCGAATTGGGCAAGACGTTGAAGGGGCCGCTGGGTGATCTCTGGTGCTATCGCGTGGGCGACTACAGGATTCTCTGCGATATTCAGGGCCGGGTTCTAACGGTGCTGGTTTTGCGGATCGGAAATCGGCGGGAAGTTTATCGCTGACCGGCTTCCTGTACTTCCACCCACGTGCTAACTCGCTGACTTGGTAACCCCGCTTCAGTGCAGACCCATTCGCCAGAGCGTATAGCTGAGGATTTCGTGGGCGACGCGCTCGAACTCTCCAGAGCTGCCCTCGATGGGTACACGCGGCCGGGGCGAGGTGAGCACATCGAGGCCGTCGGCGGCGCAGATGGCATGAATCCTGAAAAGATGAGTGCCGTCGCTGACGATCACCAGCCGGTGCAGCCCGTTGGCGCGGGCGATTACGGCGATGCGGCGCGCCGATTCCTCGGTATTGCGGCTGTGAGTCTCGGCGATGATGGCTTGTTCGGGAACGCCCATGCCCATCAGGTACTCGCGGCCCACGGCGCCCTCGGTGTACTGGTCGCCGCCCGCTCCGCCCAGGGTGATGATGAGCGGGGCGATGCCGCGATGGTAGAGGTCGAGAGCGTGGTCCAGGCGGGCGCGGTAGACCGGGGAGGGCCGGCCGTCGTACTCCGCCGCGCCAAAGACGCCGATCGCATCCGACGGCGCAGCCTGGTCCTGGCCGGCATAGGTCTCAATCTGCACGTAGACCCAGCGGCACCAGCCGAACGCGCCTACAACCAGGACGAGAATCAGCAGCAGCACGGCATGCAACATCCAGTTGCGGGGCTTCGTCCTGGGCTTGCGCTTCATGCGGGCAATCTTATTCTCCAACACTCGCTTACCGCTGCAGGACCATGACGATTTCGTGAGTGGGAATGGCGCCCTCGCGCAGAATCTCCCAGCGTCCGGGACCCAGCGAGAGATCGACGATGGTGGTGGGCTGCGCGTGGCCGGTGGGACCGCCGTCGATGATGAGCGGAATGCGGTCGCCGATCTGGTCGCGGACGCAGGCTGCGTTGGTGCACTCCTGCGCTCCCTGCAGGTTGGCCGAGGTGGCCGTGATGGGCAGGCCGAATCGCTCCACGACGGCGCGCGGAATGGCGGCGTCCGGCACGCGCAGGGCCACGTTGCCGGTGTTGGCCGTGGAACGCAGCGGCAGCTTGGTGCCGGCGCGCACGATGATGGTGAGCGGACCGGGCCAGAAGCGATCCGCCAGCTTGTCCAGCTGCGGGTCGGTGTCGCGCGCCAGCTCGTAGGCCTGGGATAAACCGGAAATCAGCAGCGATAGCGGCTTGTGCTTCTGGCGGGTCTTGATCCTGTAAATCTGCTCCACGGCATGCAGATTGACCGGGTCCACGGCCAGGCCGTAGAAGGTGTCGGTCGGCAACGCGATGACATCGCCCTTGCGCAGGCAGGAGACGATGTAGTCGATCCGGTCCGGTTGGGGTTCGTCGGGATGGACGCGCAAAATTTCCGCGGACAAGCAGGCCTGCCTTGGTTCCTGAATTGAAGACGCTGTAAAGACGGAAACTATCACAGCACCAGCCGTGGTGCAAGTTCAGCCGCAGTACTTGCCTGCTCGCCGCTCGCGCAAAACGGCTTAGAATCGGCTACAGCACTGAATGGTTTCCGACCGATGCCTGTTCGCATTGTACAGAGTAAGCAGAATGCGCGCCTGAAGGAATTGCGCCGGGCGCTGGCCCAATCCGGGCCGCCGCGAGTGCGGCGGCGAAGGACGGGGCTGGCCGGAATCGAGGGGCCGAACCTGCTCGAGGAGGCGCTGCGCGCCGGCTTGCGCGTGTCCATTGCGTCTTTGCCGCGCAGGGCTCCGAGCACCTGCTGGAAGCCCTGCCTCTGCCGCGGAGACCGAGATTCTGCTCATGCCGCGCGATCTGCTGGACAGCGCCCTGGCCACCGAGACGCCGCAGCCCGTTGCCGCCCTGGTCGAGCCGCCGGATTGGACCTGGGCGCACCTGCTGGGCGGCCACGGCAAAGCTGCTCCGCTGCTCGTGGTGCTGGCCGGATTGCAGGATCCAGGCAACCTGGGCACCATTCTGCGCTCCGCCGAGGCCTTCGGCGCCGATGGCGTCCTCAGCCTGCCGGGAACCGTGAGCGCCTGGAACCCCAAGGCGGTGCGCGCCTCGGCCGGCAGCGTCTTCCGGGTTCCGCTGCTGGCTGTGAGCGTCGAAGAGTGCTTTGCGCACCTGCGGAAGGCCGGAGTGAAGATCTGGACCACCACCGTGCATGCGGGCCGAAGCGGCCGACTCGTGGTGGATCTGGCCGGGCCGGTGGCGCTGCTTATCGGCAATGAAGGCAACGGCGTGCCCGCGGACCTGGCTGCCCAGGCCGACGGCGCAGTCACGATTCCCTGCCCCGGCCCGGTGGAGAGCCTGAACGCAGCCGTCGCCGCCAGCGTGCTGCTCTACGAGGCTTCGCGGCAACGGGGAAAAGAAGCGGCGGGCGCAAGGACCTTCGAGGAGGGCGCGATGAGCCTCTTCGACGACGAGCCCGAAGGTCCACTGCGCTCCTCCAAAGGCCCGCTCCGCAATGGCGCCGCTGGCCGAGCGCATGCGGCCGCGCAGCCTGGAGGAGTTGCTCGGCCAGGAGCACCTGGTCGGCCCCGGCAAGCCGCTGCGCGTGCAGATCGAGCGCGACGACGCCGGCTCCATGATCTTCTGGGGTCCGCCGGGCGTGGGCAAAACCACCCTGGCCAAGATCATCGCCGAAACCACCAAGGCCAGCTTCATCGAGTTCTCCGCCGTGATGAGCGGCATCAAGGAGATCAAGCAGGTGATGGCCGCGGCCGCGCAGGCCTCGGAGATGCACTCGCGCACCATTCTCTTCGTCGATGAGATTCACCGCTTCAACAAGGCGCAGCAGGACGCCTTTCCTGCCCTACGTGGAGCGCGGCACCATCCGGCTGATCGGCGCGACCACTGAGAATCCTTCCTTCGAGATCATCTCCGCGCTGCTCTCGCGCTGCCGCGTCTACGTGCTGGAGCCGCTGACCGAGGAGCAGATCGCGGCGCTGCTTGCGAAGCGCCCTGGCAGATAGCGAGCGCGGCCTGGGCGCGCTGGAACTGACCGCCGACGACGATGCGCTGGAACTGATCGCCGAGCTACTCCAGCGGCGACTGCCGCAACGCCTACAACACGCTGGAAGTGGCGGCGCAACTGGCGCTGGAGGCCGACAGGGCGGAGGCAAAACACATCGACCGCGCGCTGGCCGCCGAGGCCGTGCAGCAGCGCGTGCTGATGTACGACAAGTCCGGCGAGGAGCACTACAACCTGATCTCCGCGCTGCACAAGAGCGTGCGCAACAGCGACCCCGACGCCGCGCTCTACTGGCTGGCGCGCATGTTCGCCGCCGGCGAAGACCCGCTCTATCTCGCCCGCCGCGTGGTGCGCATGGCCGTCGAAGACATCGGCCTGGCCGCGCCGGAGGCGCTGAATCTGTGCCTCTCCGCCAAGGAGGCCATCGATTTTCTCGGCTCGCCCGAAGGCGACCTGGCGCTGGCCGAGGCGGTCGTCTATCTCTGCCTCGCGCCCAAGTCGAACTCGGTCTACACGGCCTACGGCGCGGTGCAGGAGGAGATCGAGCAGACGCGCCAGGAGCCGGTGCCGCTGCACCTGCGCAACGCGCCCACGCGGCTGATGAAGGAACTCGACTACGGCAAGGGCTACCGCTACGCGCACGACGAAGAGGGCCGCGTGGCCGACATGGATTGCCTGCCCGACTCGCTCAAGGGGCGCAGCTACTACCAGCCCACGCA
>CAVRAQ010000003.1:0-43649 GCA_963718985.1 uncultured Acidobacteriaceae bacterium | reverse complement strand
ATCCCGAGGCCCGCGTTACGCTCATGACCCTGCACGCCGCCAAGGGCCTGGAGTTTCCGCTGGTTTTTCTCGCCGGCCTTGAGGAGGGCCTGCTTCCGCACTCGCACACTCTCGAACCAGCCCAGAGCTCGAAGAAGAACGCCGCCTCTGCTAGTGGGCATGACCCGCGCCATGAACACGCTGATCCTTACCCGCGCACACTACCGCGCCGCTACGGAAACGACGCTCGGGAGAAAAGCGTTCCCTCGCGCTTTCTTGAAGAGTCCCCAGCCAGCTGATTGAGAACCTGGGCAGTCGCGTCCCCGCATGGTCCACGCCCGCCTACGGCGCAGGGCGTCGCCGAGCTCACTCCCACTCGGGCCCATTTCGACGGCCAGCGCATATTCAACTACGAGGACGAGAGCCAGGAAGCCTACAACCCGGCCGCAGCCGGTAACAAGGAATTTGGATATGGTGGAGAGGAGCTCAACCTCCAAGCCCTTTGTGGCTTCGTGGATGACCGCGAAGACCCCCTATTCGAGCCGCGAATTTAGTCCAAAGAGTGAAAGCGCGTCAGCGCCGCAAGCGCCGCCGAACTCGATCGACAACATTCGCGATTCTTCGGGGCGGGTCGGCGAATAGGCAAGCCCGGAGCATTGGCGCGTCCGGTCAATCGAGGGGCGCCCGGGGTTGAAGCTCAAACCCACGGCGAATCTGAACCAGAACGAGAACCGCCCGAAGCGCCCGGTGGCGCCGCCGGCCTCGAGAAAGGGCAGGCGCGTTCCGTCGCTCGAAGTATGGCGAAGGCACGGTGCTCATGCGCGAAGGCGATGGCGAAGGCGCCAAGCTCACCGTGCTGTTTAATTGCCATGGGATGAAGAAGCTGATGGAACAATTCGCGAATCTACAAAAGATCTAGTGTTCTGTCTCTAAAGCTCATCTCATAATGCTTCATCCTGAGCGACCGTAGCGAACCGCAGGGAGTCGAAGGATCTGCGTTTAGGGCGCTTCAGGCATGACACCGAGCTTCAAAGAAATGCAATGAACTTCTGAGACACCACGAGCAAAAAATCAATCCCGTTGCGGCAAACGGTGCTTCAACCGCAAGCCGCAAGTGCTGAATGTTCACAGTCCAATTATCTCTGCGCTCCATCACTGCGGCCGGCCGGGCAATGTAGGTAACGGCGACTGTCTTCTCCGCCGTCGAGGCGGGTCACGTGAACGCTGGCCTGGGTTTCGGGAACCGTTCCGTCGTTGACCTGAACTGACGTAGGTTTGCCCAGGATGAGGATTCGCTGCACGGCTTTGCCGCGCCCGGGAACAACCACGCGCTGTGTAACGGAGTTGGTGTCGGAGCGGACGGTGACGGGCACTTCGGCTGAGGCGTAGCCGGAGTTGGAGATGTTGACGGCGACCAGCCAGTTACCGGCCTGCGCGGGGGCGGGAAAGATGCTGTCGATGGTCAGGTCGGGCAGTCCCTTATCGGCATCCACCCAGTCGGCGAAAAACCAGGAGAGATCGCGGCGGACGCTGGCCTGTTCAAGCAGCTTTTCAAAGCTGCTCGGGCCCTGGTCGCGAAGATAGCCGAGGCTTGTGTCGTCAGCGGGATTGTAGGCGCGCAGAGCGGCGGAGAGCGTAGCGTCGCCGGCAATGTCGCGGAGCATCCAGAAGGCATACGTAGCCTTGGTGCGGTAATAGATGGGCGAGATGGCAAGGGCCAGAGGTTGTCCTGAGCTTATGCCGGGACTCGGCGGCTCGGCCAGCGCCAGCGCGGGCCGGGAGGCCTCAAGTTCTTCGAGAGCCCGGGTGCGTCCAAGCTGCTTTTCCACCCACAGAGTTCCCATGAAGTGAGCAACGCCTTCACTGAGCCATGCGCGCGGAGATTGCATCCACGCATGGGTGAGGGCGTGGGCCAGGACGCCGTCCAACTGCTCGGGCGTAGCTTCGCGGATGGAAGTGGCCAGCATTGCGCCGGTCTCGAACGGCGCGTCTTCGGGGTCGGGAAGGTCAAGAACGACAAGCTGGAGCGCGGGCGCTGGCCCAGCCAGCTCTGCAGAAACGGCGTGACCGTTGCGGCGGCCGCACTCCAGGACTCCACCGCAGCCTCGTCGATGGGCAGGGTCCAGAGGGTAGTGTTGGCAGCGGCGTGCGGCGCGCGCGCGGCAACAAAGAGGCTGGGAGCCTCAAATCCGAGAACCGAGTTGTCGAGCGTGGCCGTGGCGACGCCGTTTATCTCCGGACCGACGCTGTCCACACTGGTCACCGTAAGAGCAGCCGGATGGCCGTTGATAAGAGCTACGTTGGGTGCGTGGCCGCGGGGGAATTCGACGGTTAGGCGCAGGCGGAACTGCGCGCCGGCGATGCGCAGCTTGTGCTCGCCCATCTCGTCGAAAACCCGGGCGCCGTCGCCCAGAATCGCGGGCACGCTGGAGACTGGATACCAAACCACATTTCCGAAGCCGCGCAGACCCGTGAAGGCGACGCTGATTCCGTCCCAGTCCGAGTGGAGGGCCACATCGTTGGGAGTCCCGATGACCAGCAGGCGCTGGGCGGATTTGGCGACGGCGCCGGAATAGGTGACGTTGAGCTGGATGCTCTGGCCGGGGCCGAGCGGGACGTTGAGAGGAACGGCGGCCTCGTGCAACTGCCCCGTGTGGTCGGCGTCGGAGTTGAGCGTGGCCACGGGAAAGGCCACGTCTCGGCCGAGAACGCGGATGCGCTCCCAGTTGAGCGAAGACGAGATTTGCAGCGGGATGTGGGCGAGCGGGGATTTGCCGTCGTTGCGCACCGTTACCAGCGCGCGGACGGCGATTTGCTCCTCGGCGGTGCGCAGGTGAACGTCCATGTCGAAGCCGACAAACGTAACAGCCTGGCGCTCGGCGTCGCTGGCGGTTGGCGCGCTGGCAATTTGGGGCGTGGCCAGGCCAGGCTGCGTAGTGGGCTCGCCGGCTTCATCCGTGGAGCGGGAAAAGATGACCTGGCCGCGCGGTTGTTGTGTCGGCTGGGGCGCTGATTGCGGTGGTGGGGGCCCCAGATCATGGCTCTGCGCCGAAGCGGACAACACTGCGAAGATTAGAGCCGACACGGAGAGAATCACGGTCCGTGCAAAGGAGAACTTCATGAGCCCAAGCCTTTCTGTTTGCGTGGTTTAGACGCGGATGCGGCGACCGGGAGAGCGCTGCCCGCGGCGTTGCGGCGCTGCCGGAAGGCTTCAAAGAGCACCACAGCTCCGGCGGCCGAGACGTTGAGGGAGCTGACGCCGCCGGCCATGGGAATGCGGAGCAGGTGGTCGCAGGTTCGCCGCACCAGGTCGTGGAGGCCTGCGCCTTCGCGGCCAAGCACGAGAACGCAGTCGCCGGTCAGGTCGAACCGATCGTAATCCGTGCTCCCGCGTTCGTCGAGTCCGATGATCCAGAGGTTCTGGCGCTTCAGCTCTTCGAGCGCGCGGACCAGGTTGACTACGCGGGCGATGCGCAGGTGTTCGGCTGCGCCGGCGCTGGCTTTCACGGCGACCGGGCTGAGCGGGGCAGAGCGGCGCTCGGTCAGCACTACACCGTCCACCCCTGCGCCGTCGGCTACGCGCAGCAGCGCACCGAGATTTTGTGGGTCTTCCACGCCGTCGAGAGCCAGCAGCAGGCGGGCTCCGGCGGTTTTCATCGCCGGGTCCGGCTCGAAGAGATCCTCGATCGATAGAAACTCCTGCGGGCGCACCAGGGCCACCACGCCTTGATGGGCGGGCGTCTGGGCCATCTGCGTCAATTGCTCTCGCGGCTCCTGGCGAACCCGGACGCCGGCCTCGCGGCACAGGGCCACAAGCTGTTCCAGGCGGGCGTCGTGGCGCTCGTGGGCCACCAGCACCTGGTCAAACCGGCGCCGTCCGGCCTTCACCGCCTCTTCCACCGCGTGCAGCCCATACAAGACTTCCATGAGGGATAGTGTAGAAGATCGAAGCAGATGGAGAAGTGTTTGCCTCTTGGCAGTTCATTTCACACATGGATAGAATCCATTTCTATGCGCAACCTCGTAGCAATCGCCGCATTTTTGCTGCTCGCCCCGCTCTCCGCCCTTGCCCTTACCGCTTCCGCCCCCGCAATCGCGAGTGAAAGCCAGATCACCGTCACCGGAGACGGCATTCCGGCAGAAACCTTCAACCTGCCGCGAATCTATGGCGACTGGTTCGCGACGCCCGCGGATGCGCACGCCTCATTGACGCTGCAAACTGCGCCGGCCGGCGCGCATCAGGCCCAGTTGAGCATCGAGTGGGACGGCAAATCCCTGACCCAGACAATTCGAGAGGCCAACAACAGCGGCGTTGGGGGCAACAACCGCTTCGGCTTCAGCCTGCATCTGTCCGGGAGCGGCGCAAACAACCAGGATGCGATGCCGCGCGGCGCGGATGCGATCACCGTGACCATCACCAGTATGGACGACCTGACGCTCGATGCGGCCATCTCCGGCAGCGTCACCGGAAGCGGACCGTTGCAAATCGCGGGAACCATCAAGATCCACCGCGATGTTGCTCCTGGCCTGGTTTCGGGCAGCTTTGGCGACTGCGATCCGCATATCCGCGACAAGCTGGCCGGTGCGGAGTGGAGGTCGCCGTCGGAATGCGAGGTGAAGTTCGACACCTATGTCCGGCAGGGTCTGGCGCCCGTGATCGCGCCGGTTGAGGCTAATCTCACCCAGGCTGGCTGGGTCGAAAACAAGAAGCCGGATCTGGACCCCATTGATTCCATTCCGCGCCACTCGGAGAAGGCTCCCTACCAGCTTGTGAATCGCGGCGGCGGCGCGTTTGCCATGGCCTTCTCGTTGCGCCAGGATTCGCCTGTGTATCAGCAGTACAACCAGGCCGCCATGGATGCCATGCAGACGGCCATGAAGGCTGGCGGCGCGGGTGGATCCATGGATGTGGCGCAGAATGCGGCGCGGGCCTTACAGGAGAATACGTCGATCGACATCGCCATCGTCATCAACCAGGCGAGTGCGGGGATTACTGACTTCAAGGGCGGCCACACGGTGACGCCGCTGGCCGGCGGCGGCTACTCGATTGAGGTGCCGTATGCGCAGCCCGCAACCGGTGGTGGCCCCGACGCAGCCGTGCGGGCCACGTATCTGCTTCTCGGCGCATGGGCCCCGCCCGGCAGCAGCACGCAGACAAGCGGGCCTGAGAATATCCAGGTGAAAGGCAATCTGAATCCCTCCCGGCTCATGGCCGTACAGAATGTCAGGATTCGCATTCAGGGAGGAACGGCGCTGGCGCAGCAGGTGATCAAGCTGATGGACTGGAGCGCGCTGCAGCAACTGATCGCCGGAAAGTAGATGCAGCACTGTCGGCTGATGCATACTGGGGCTGCCTGGAGGGTTATGAGCACGTCCAACGTCAAATCCTTTACTGCCGTGCTGGAACCGCTCCAGTCCGGGCTGGGATGGGTGATTGCTCGGATTCCCTTCGACGTTCCGAAGACATGGCCGGTGCGCAACAGATTGCGGGTACGGGGAGTGATTGAGGGTTTTGCGTTTCGCACTTCACTGTTTGCCCAGTCGAGGGGTGGAGGACATTTTTTGCTGGTGAACAAGAAGATGCAGGCTGGTGCGAGGGCTGGGACCGGCGCAAGGGTCCGGATCAGGCTGGAGCCGGATCTCGAAGAGCGTCCGGCGCTGTTTCCGCCGGAACTGGCAGCGGCGCTGAAGGGCGACCGCCAATTGCGCAAGTGGTTCGATGCCATGAGCCCGTCGATGCGAAGAGAGATCGGCAAGTGGGTTGACGAGCCGAAGGGCGCGGAGACACGGCGGAAACGGGCGGAAAAGATGGCGGAGCGCCTGCTGCTGGCAATGGAAGGCGAGCAGGAACCGCCGCCGGTACTGCGGGCCGCATTTCTACGCCAGCCGCGCGCGCTCGAGGGGTGGAATAAGCTCACGCCCACGCAGCGCCGCAATCATCTGCTGGGCATCTTCTACTACGACAATGTTGAGGCGCGGGAGCGCAGGGCAGCCAAGGCGGTTGAAGACGCCCTGCGGGCGGCGGCAAGGGGTGCGGCAGCCGGGAAATGAGCATGGGCGGTCTCCCCACCCATTCACCAGGAGAAAAGCGGGAAAATGGGACGCCTGGCGCCTATTCTGCACCAAAATCAGTGCCGTTTTTGCTTCCAGAAGGCGTTTGGGCTGGTCCTGGCCCGGGTTTTTATCGTCTAATTGAAAAGAGATGAGCAGTAAATCCCTATCCCCATTATCGACATTCCTGGTACCGGGCGCCGCTGCCGCGGCAGGTGAACAGGTGCGCCAGGAGAGTCTGGCCGTTTCTGCCGGACTCAAGCGCCAGGATGCCGGGCTGCTGGATGAGTTGATCGTCCGCTACCAGCACCGGTTGTTGCGCTACCTGCTCTATCTGGCCGGAAACCGCGAGCAGGCTGAAGACCTGTTCCAGGAAGTCTGGATGCGGGTGCTGGTGCGCGGGGCGCAGTACAACGGTCAGGCGCGGTTTGAGACCTGGCTGTTTACGATTGCCCGCAACCTGCTCATTGACCTGCGCCGCAAGCGGACCATGAGCAGCCTCGACGAGCTTTTCGAGGGCGGGGGCGACGACGACCGGCCCATGGCGTTCGAGATTGCCGATGGCGAGCCGACCCCGTTCGACCATTTTGCCAACCTTGAAGACCGCGAACGGATCGCAGCGGCGCTGCTGGATCTGGATACGCTGCATCGCGAAGTGCTGGTGCTCCGCTTCCACGAGGAGCTGTCGCTTGAAGAGATTGCCAAGGTGACGCGTGCGCCACTTTCCACTGTAAAATCAAGACTTTACCGGGGCATGGCGATGATCAAGCCAAAGCTCGAGCGCACCCGTTCGCGCTTCCAGGAGGCAGTGTGAAAGCCGGCGGGCTGGCCCAGGACGCGGCCGGCAATGCAACACCAGGCGCGGACGCCAACCGCGACCTGCTCTCCGCGCTGGCCGGAAATCAGGCTGGGCGCGAGCGCGATGTGGCCTACAGAACCCGCCGCGTGGTGTTAGCCTCGCTGGGCGTGATGCAGGACCAGAAGGCGGGCCGCAAACGCAGCCGGGCCGTGGCTCTGGCCTCGATTCTGCTCGTCATTCTTGCCCTGGGTCCGTTCTTCTGGCGCGTTGCCGACGACCTCATCGGTGGCGAACATATCAGCGATATTGCCACCCAGTTCAGCCTCTGGGTATGTATCCTTTGCCCGGCCCTGCTGGCAGCCGCGCTGGTGGCCGGCTCGTCGCGCGATAAGTCTTAACACCCTTAAAAACCACCAAAATGCAGCAGATATCCAGGTAAAGGCAACTTCCTTCCATCCTTCCCCGTCCATTTAAACAAGGGTAAAACTGATTCTAAGCTTCAGAAACGCCCTCCTGGGGAGGGATTGCCTATGCGCGATCCACAATCCATCACCGTGAACGAAGACGAGCGCATGATTCCGGTGTGGTCGATCATTGTTGCCAGCCTGGCGTTTGCGCTGGTCGAGTATTACTTCTGGGTCGTTGCGCCGGAGCAGCGCCACCACGCGCCGCCGCCCCTCGGTTTCCGCATCTACTTCAATCTCTCCTGGGGCATAGTGGCCGCGCTTTACTTTCTTATGGTGGGCTACATCAGCAAGGACTCGCCGCGCCGGGGGATGAGCACGCGGTTCTGGATGCTGGTTTGCTTCGTGATGCCGGGCGGCATTGGCGCGGTGCTTTACTTCCTGCTCCGCCAGCCTCAGGTCACCCGCTGCCCTGCCTGCTCCACCCACGTGCAGAGCGACTTCCACTTCTGCCCCCAGTGCAACTACCAGCTCACGGCAAATTGCGGCAACTGCTTCCGCACCGTGCGCGCCACAGACCAGTACTGCACCCGCTGCGGCCATGAGCTGGCCAAGGACCAGATGCCCACCCGGCTGCACGTGCTGGGCGATTGATTCCAGCCGGGCGGACATGTTGAATTGGGCTGGTTAAGTATCGTGGCTTCCCACCCCAGCCGCAAGAACAACGACGTGGCGAGGGTGGGGCACCCAGTTCTTCGTTTCAGCCCGGCATTGACCCTGCCCGATTCCCTTCCTACAATCGAACTTCCGCATGTCTATCTCCGCGCTCATCATCGACGACGAACAACTGGCCCGCGAGGAGCTCAAGTACCTGCTCGACTCGGTAGGCGGCGTGGAGGTGGTGGGGCAGGGCGCCAACGGAATCGAAGCCGTGGAGCTGATTGAGGAGCACCATCCCGATCTGGTGTTTCTTGACGTGCAGATGCCGGGTCTGGACGGATTTGCGGTGATCCAGCGGCTGATGGACCGCGGCCGCACAAAAGCCGGCGCTGGCAAGGATGCCGAGCCCTTGCCGCAGATCGTTTTCGCCACCGCCTACGACCAGTACGCAGTGCGCGCCTTTGACGTGAACGCCGTGGATTACCTGCTCAAGCCTTTCGACCGCGGCCGCGTGGTTGAGGCAGTGGAACGTGTAAGGGGCAGGATAGCTGGAGGCGGCTCGGGAGCGGGCACGGGCTCGCAGGCCGATTCCCCCATCGAGTCCCAGCTTGAAGCTCTGCTGCGGCTGCTCAAGCGTCCGCAGGGCGCCGACCGCACGCCCCAGCCGGCCAAGGTCATTGTGCAGGCGCAGAACCGGCTGCTGCTGGTCAGCCAGGCGGAGATTTGCTTCGCGGCCATCGACGAAGGCGTCATTCGCATCGTCACCCGCACCTTCGAGGGCAACTCGAAATGCCGCACCCTCGAGGAGCTGCTCGAGCAGCTTGATCCGGCGCACTTTTGGCGCGCCCACCGCGGCTTTGTGGTCAACATCGACCACATCCGTGAGGTGGTGCCGTGGTTCAAGTCAAGCTACCAGTTGCGCATGAACGACAAAGCGCAGACAGAGATTCCGGTCAGCCGCACCCAGACCAGGCGGCTAAGGGAACTGTTCAATCTGTAGTGGGCGGAGCCTGCTCTAATCGTACCGTTCAAACACAATCTGCTTTTTGTGCCAGCGGTAGCCGGCCAGCAGCTCCCGCACCCCTGAGACCATGAAGTTCAGGCCGCAGATGTACGCGTAGATGTCGAAGCTGAGATCTTTGGTCGGAATCGTCGGGTCGACCGCTGGCATCGGCAGCGAAAGGCCCAGCCTCGCGGCGCGCTCTTCCACGATTTTGGCAACGTGACCCTGCACGTGCCCGCGCAGCCCGCCCCAGCTATCCTCTGCGCGGCTGAGCGTGGGCAGGTAGTGGAAGTTCGGCTTGCTCGCCGCCAGCGCCTCGAACTCCTCGCGATAATAAATGTCGGTCTCGTACCGGGTACCGTAGACCAGCCAGATCTGCTTGCCATTGCTGCGGTCCGGCCCATCTGCGGGAAACAGCCACTGCGTATAGGCGCGCATGGGTGCGATGCCGGTTCCGGTAGCCACCAGGATGGAGTCGGTGATGGGCTCCTGGAGGACGAAGTGGCCGTGAGGCCCGTGAATCTGAATGGTGGCGCCGACCGGCAAATCGGGCAGGTCGGCCAGGTGATTTGAGAAGAAGCCTTCCTCCACCCGGTTGACGCACAACTCAAAGCGGTTGCCGTTGGCGGCCGAGGCAATCGAGTAGGCACGGGTTTGCATCTTGCCGTTCTGGTCCTCTGCTACGGCCGAGACAAACTGGCCCGGTGCGTAGGCAAAGCTCTCCAGTTGGTCGAGGACCCATTCGAAGTGGTAGCACTGGGCTACTTCTGAGATGCAGTCTTTGCGCGCAAGTCGTGCGGTGTAAAGCTCTCGTGCCAAGGCGTTTCTCGCTTTGCAGGGAAGATCGGGCCGGTGGCCGGCCTCAACACGATTATATGTTGTGCGGGGACTTTCCTGTCACGCAGCCAAGGACGTTTGGCGATCGGCAAGTTTGAAAAAGCCAGCTTTAAGGAGCTATTGATTGCTGCATAAGTAATGACCATATCAATACTCCGAGTGGGTTCGGCAGGGCTCTTGAATCTGTCGCTGTTTTGAAGGGTACGGGCTTCAGCCCGTACGTCAAATTGAGCAATAAAACCGCGGGCTTTAGCCCCTGAGGGAATTCCGGCTGCAAAGGTGAACCTCCTCAAATGGCCGCCAAGTACATGCCCCATCGGTTGCACCCTCAGGACATTTCTTATGCAGTTTTTTCAATAAAGCCGAATGCAATTGGCGCGCGCCTCCCGCGCCCCCCAAAAATCATCCCGGCCGGCTCTGTTTGCACCCCCTACAATCCTTTTATGACCATTGTCCCGTGGACCATCCGCGGCCTCCGCCACGCACTCGCAACCGGAGCTTCGCGGCCCACAGTTTTGGCCGACCAGGCCCTGGCTCAATCCAACCGGAATCCCGGCCGCAATACTTATCTTTGGCAGGACGCGCTATGGACCCGCTCTGAAGCGGCGCGCGTTGAAGCCATGCCGCGCGCCGCCGGCGGCCCGTTCGGCGATGGACGCAGTGCGTTATGGGGCCTGCCCGTCTCAGTGAAGGATTGTTTTGACCTGGCCGGCGCACCCACCAGTTGCGGCGTCCATTTCTATCGCGAACTGAACGGAAATGCCGCGCGCGATTCCTGGCTCGTCGCGCAACTTCGTGCTTCCGGAGCCGTGATCACCGGCAAAACCCACCTGCACCCGTTGGCCTACGGCATCACCGGCGAGAATCCGGAATTCGGCGACTGCCTGCAACCCGGCAATCCCAACGCACTTACCGGTGGTTCCTCAAGCGGAGCCGTGGCCAGTGTGCTTGAAGGCTCCGCCGTAGCCGCCATCGGCACTGACACGGGTGGGTCGGTTCGCGTCCCGGCTGCGCTCTGCGGGCTGGCCGGCTATCGATCCACCATTGGCCGTGGCGACTGGCGCGGCGGCGCGCACCTGGCAGAATCCTTCGACACGATGGGCTGGCTCTTTCGAGACCTCGAAGACGCGCCGCTCCTCGCCGCTCCCTTCGCGCCTGCCGAGGCCGCATCGATTTCACCACGCCACTCCCGCCCTCACCCGATGCGCCGTTGTGAGCGAGAGCTTTCTCCACGATTGCGAACCTGGAGATTGTCGCCAGTTTCCGCGCCGCTATCCGTGAGCTGGAAGCACTCGGCCTCGAACTCCGTTCCATCGATCCCGGCTGGTGGGCCGAGTCGACTGAAATCTTTGCGCCCATTCAGGCATGGGAAGCCGCGCGCCTGCACGCCGGCCACTTCGACCGCATCCAGCCCGCCATCCGCGAGCGGCTGGAATGGGGCGCGCGCATCGCTGCAGATGAAATTGCCGCGCTGCGTCACGTCACGCCGCTTTCAACGCGCGCATGAACGAGTTGTTCGCCGCGCATCAACTGCTCCTGCTGCCCTGCGCCCCGGTTGCGCGCCTCGTCGCCGGAGCGGATCATAGCGGCACGCGCAGCCGTCTGCTGCGTTACACCACGCCCTTCAGCCTGGCGGGAGTGCCTGTGGTGACCATCCCCTGCGCCAACGGCGGAATGCAACTGGCCGCCGCCCGCGGCTGCGACGAGCCCCTGCTCCAGCTTGCGGCCCGGCTTGGAGCCCGCCGAAATGCGCCAGCCCCGGCATCGCGCACACTATAGCTTTCCTTCCAAGCAAGCCTCCTCGCCTTTATTCCATCCTGCATGAGTCCCCACAGAACCGGGCAATAGAATCGTCATAAACTATTTAAAATATTTACTTTATCCTGGTGAGCCCGGAGGGATTTGAACCCCCAACCAAGGGATTATGAGTCAGATTCTAGCTACTTTGCAGGATGTTACATGGTGTTGCGTAATGTCGAATATCTCCGTTAGTTACAACACATAAAAGTGACGTCACCTCCGCATCGAGCTGCACTGAGAAGCATCAAATTCCAGTTCGAACATGCACCAGAACAGGCGCCAGACTAATGGCTAATGCAAGTCAGGTTTAGGCTGCCTTCCGGTGAAAGCGGCGGCCGTAGAGCTTGCCGTTGATGACAGCCTGACCGTTCAACACAATCGAGTAATGCCCGTCGAGTAGTTGTCAGGCCGATGCCAGATCCATGGTATAGGCCATCAAACGATAGCGCACCGTCACCGAATGGCGATGGTGCTCCGACTCATGGAGTCAAACCCAGTATTGCCTGGAAGCACTGCGAGTACCTGTTTCGGGTGGTTATGCCAAACATCAATTGCAAGTCCCCTTTGTTCTGTATCTCCTCAAACGTCTGCATCGCAGATGGTTGAGGAGTATTGTTGAATGTCACATCTCGAACAATCACATCACGTTATTAGTGCCGCGGCCGACTGGTTGAGACCTGTGCCCTGGCAATTGTTCACCACTCTTGAGTTCCCTCGGGGAGCTCGCCCCGAGATTGCTACAGCGAAGTTTGGTGAATTCATCGACACAATGGAACGCGATCTGCGTTCCATGGTTTGTTCCGTTTACGTTCTGGAGAGCAAGTCGAAGGATCGTGGCGAGAGAGTTCCACTTCATATCCATTCCGCCTTGACTGCCATCAAGCCGATCGATCCCTGGCTTGTTTCCTCCGCATGGCACGCAAGAGTCGGCAGAACTGATCCGACAAGTTCCGATCTTGTCTTGACGAGACCATTCGATCCCGAGATGGGCGGGATTGAGTGCATCCTGAAGCAAATGGACGATCCCGATTGTGAATGGGACTTCCGCAGCGTTCACCTATTCAATCCTAACCCGGCGTAGCCGGAACCAAAGAGGGGTAACTTCAAAAAGTTTGCCCCCTCTCTGAAGTGCCTCCGGAGGCCCATAAACACCAGCGATTACACATAGCGCAGAAAACTTTCTGCGCAAATTGTGCAGAATTCAAATGGATAGGTTCCAATGATCTTGACGAAGTGGTTAGGAGTGCGTCGGAGATGGACTTCCTCTGCGGTTGATTTCAAGATTGAAGCTGGCGGGTCAATTTACGATGTTGCCTATGGGCAAGATCTTTCTTTCTGACGATGTGAACCAGTCCTTGCTATTCCCTCCATCGCTTCACGATTGGCTCCCGGAAGGTTATGTGGCGCGTTTTTTGGTGGACGTGGTGTCGGCGCTGGATCTGAGCGCGATCTATGCTTCGTATGAAGAGAAGGATGGCCGCGGCCAGTCGGCGTAGGCGCCGGCGATGATGGTGCGGGTGCTTCTGTATGGCTACGCGACGGGCGTGTACAGCTCGCGCATCGTCGGTTCTGTCAGAGCCCACGAGCTGCACTGCTATCAGCGACACATTCCTAGAGGAACGTTCCGCCGCTCAGGTGCGGGGTCTAGGCAGTAACTTCGCTAGTGATAGCCTCGCCGCGCCACTGGGGGAAATCGTCGAGGTGGGTCATGCCTTCGGCGTCACTGAGCGCCGCCGCCAGCGCTTTCAAAAAGTTGTAGTTCGTTTCGCCCAATCGCGAGCGCAGGTGATCGAGCATCGGCCGGATGGTCCAATCCATGTGGGGACAAGGAGCACGCAGCGCAACCCTGATCTGCCCGACCAGGGTGTCGATGCCGGCCCCGTCTAACATGGAGAACACACATTGAAAGAACAGAATGCGCGGCACGACATACGCGGATGCCTCTTCGCGAATGGCCCAGGCAAAGTTGATCTGCTCCCAGGCCTCCGCCTCCCGATCTGTCATAAGCAGAACGCGGGCAAGGTGGCAGTGGGTGCTCGGCAATATGAATCTCTCTTCCAGTAACCCGCGAAGCAGCGTTTCGGCGCCGGCGTAGTCGCCACTGAGGATTCGATCCGCGGCGTCCTGCCTTCGTGAAAAGGGGTCCCGTTCTTCACCACCCCCGGGATATCCTCCTACATCGCGAACTTCCGCACGACCCAGCGGGCGCCACGATTCCTCGCTCGTGAATGGATCGGAGAGGTCCAGCACCTGCGCTTGCTGGCGATCGACAATGCTTTGCCAGTCGCATTGCGCGTGGCCGGCGCCGGCGAGGCGCTGAATGACCTGTCCCCGAATTCGCGCCCGGCCGCTCGGCGGCGGCTCCGTCATCGCTTGCTCAATGTTGTCCACTCCGCTGACTCGGTGATTCAGTGCATCAGCCAGGTCGAGCGTCTCGAAAATGCCTTTGGGACCGAGTTGGCCAAAGCGTGTGTCGATCTCGAGGAACTTCAGCCGGTTATTCAGTACCGTCCTCAGGTCATCCCACTCGAGGCCCCGCGATTGCAACAGCGGTTCCAGCGCCGCAACCACCTTGGGCATCGTGCGCTTCGACCCGATCGCTCGCTCCAGGGGCACAGCTTTTCTGCGGCCTTCGCGGCCATCGAGCGCGGCAACCACCTGGTCTATCACCTGATTCAAGAAAGGCAACTCATCCCAACGAATGCCGAGGCTCCGCGCATGATTGGCATAGAGCGCCAGCTTGATCCCCCAGTCCAGCGTCTGTGCGACGGCGCCTGGCGCATTTTCGAGTTGATCGAGTACCGCGCGCCAGCAGTGGCAAACCTGGGCGACCCACTCTGGCATGAAACTGTCGCCCACGTGGGCCTCGGCCATTTCCAGGTAGTGGCGCTGGATGGCAACGGCCGTCAGGTAGCTCGCGTCAGCCATCCTGAGCGGCTTCCTGCAGGTCACATCCCCGGCCACATGGTGCAGAGCCTCAAGCGAATCGGCCAGTTGCACCGCGCTTCCCGGAGCGAGGCCCGCGTCCGCCATGGCGACGATCAGCGCGGTGGCGCCTATCTTCAGGAAGGTCGCAGTCTCAGAGCATAGGCTCTCCCCGCAAAGAACATGAAGGCGGCTGTATCCTGCGCTGAGCGACTCAGACTTTGCATGCCAGATTCCGCGCTCGCTGGTCGAACTCTCTGTGATGACCCGCCGGAAATAGGCCATCCGCGGAGAAAGCGTGAACTCCAGTCCGCGCGAGAGAGGATTAAAGCCTCCCGCTCCCGCATAAATCAACCGCGATACAAGGTGAGGAACGATCTGGGGCTGCAACTCTTCTTGGGGAATGCGGTGAAGGTAGGATTCATGGCATCCCCATGTTGATTGGCTGCCGCTGTAGTCGACGTTGCAGCGAAAGCACATGATCTCTGTCCCCGGCGCGCCTGCGGATTCCACCTCTGCGGCGAGTCGGCCAAGAATCCTGTGTCCTGCCTCGATGTAGCGAACAGCATCCAGCGGACTGGTGCACTCTGGCGTGCAAATCTCCGGATGAAGGCCGCAGTCGAAATAGAATCGGGAAGCGTTCTGAAGGAAGACCCCACCCGCGGGGTGCAGGCCGGGCAAGTGGATGAGCTGCGCGCGGGCGCGTTCCATAAGGCTTCGTAGAATTCCCTCGCGGGCCGTATCTCCCCCAGGAGACACGCCGGCGATGGCATACTCGGTTTCCACCCCGAACAGCAGCTCAGCCACGGCTCCCTGCTAACTCGCCCACCAAATGCGCGCAAAGTTGTTTCGCTGTTCCAATGCTTGCATGCACGCGAGACCGGCGATCAATCACCGAGTGATCCGCATTATCGCATCAGGCCATGGCGCTGAGAAATCGAGAGATAGAAGGGAAGAATGTCAACCGCGAACACCGCCAATCACTCTGCAATACAAGTGTTCAGTTGGCCGCGCTCAAACTTGCTCGGAGGTTGAGGGCCTGGAAGCGCGCGTTGTTCTCCTCGCACAGCTTGCGCAGTTTGGGGAAGACGTTGCGCTCGGCCTTCAAGTCTTCAAAGATCGAACTGACAAATTCCCGGAATGTGCGCGTTGCGGTCGGCATTGGGCTTGCTCCAGCGGGCTTCCGGTTTGCGGTGCTGAACGGTTCGCAACATCATCTGGCTTGCAGGGGGCTGCTTCAGGTCACCTATGCAGGTCGAATTGGATAAGCTTGCTAGCCTTGAAAAGGTGGAATCCTTCACACCGTTGGTTTGATTTTCCGCGCCGAGTCATCGTTGAGATAAGCCAGCAAACTCAGAAGTGCCTCAGGGATTTCCGACTCATTTCGGCATGTGATGACTGGGTATCGGCGCAATGGGAGTGGGAGATCGACTGGGTCAATGCCCAATACGAACGAGAGTAGTCTCCCGTTCGGCTTGCGGCCGCTATGCATGTCAATGTGGAAAGTTCGGTACTCGTATTCGGGCCACCGAGCGGTCAAATGCTCGAGGCGGCTCCCTACCGCTACAAAGCATTGTGCCGATTCCAGCATTCTGTCGATTGTGCTTGCTTCATCGTCAGTTCGAGCGCTCGAATAGAACACGCTCTTCCCACTGCGTTCCTTGATGAAATTCGCCACCTGCTCAGCCATTTCTTCATCTCCTTGGCCAAAACAGACAAAAACATCTAATGTCTCGGTCGCTCGTCCCGCCGACACTGGCCGACTCTCAAGTAAGGTGCTCGGCAAGGCTTTTTGCAACTTTCTCCAATAGCGTTCATCGGGCATCCGATATTTAAATACGGCCTGTATATCTCCCATACGAAGAGCAAGTCCCTTTTTCAAAGCAGTTTCCTCTAAATGAATTGCCAAGAAGGGCTTTCGGTTATTCAGGGCAAAATTGATCTCGTTTCTGACATTTTGGGACTCAACCGATCTGGGCGAGATAAAGACAATAAAGAACGAACTGCGGTCAAGAGCGTTTGCGACTTCGTCGGGCCACTCATTTCCTGGGTCAATGCCTTCGTCGTACCAAATGCGGTATCCAAGGCGATGCAGATGTTCAATCGCTGGGTATACAACAGAACTGTCCTTATGACTGTAACTAATAAAAATGAACGGCTCCTTTCCTGCATAGGCTTCAATGGACGGCTCAGGCAGAGGAGCGGTCAAATCTCTGATGCAGCTAAGCAGCGTGACAAAGGCGTTGGGTCTCGACCAGTCCACTCGATCGCATCCCGCCAAGAGGGGCGCGAGCGCAGAGCTATTGCTTTCTGCGATTTCATATTGCTCATGGGATAAGCAGACCACAACTCGTGACTTCCCGGTCACACCTGCGAATCTGAGATCCGAATCGATTTCGGACTCATCCATTTCCTTAGACAAGAGCGCAATGACGATATCCGACTGCGAAATGAACTCCTTCACTACCTCGGCCCTGTCGCGCCCCTTGGAGATCTCATGGCCAATGTAATCATTGCGAACGTCAAACATCTGACGGTCCAATAGTGCGGCTATCTTGTCCGCCTCAGATGAGTCTGCTTCCGTATGCACGATCCATATGCTCTTGTCGCTCATGGTTGTTCCGTTCCGACCTGAAAGTTCCTTGTCCGTAAGATCAACCGTGGCGGAAGAAACGAATGGCGCCACTGCTGCCAAGATTCCAAATGGGCAGTGATAACAATAGCAGGAGAGCCTTTCAAATGATCAAGTTTGGCACTCGTCTAGACTGTGCCCCCCTAGCCCACCACCGGCTTCTGCAGGTCGACCAGCAGCAGATCGCGCAGAGCCTTGATGCGGTCAGGCTGCGCGATAAAGAACGGCGGCAGCTCGGGAACTGCCACCAGCTTGCCCACCGGCGGAATCGCCTCGGAGAGCTGCCGGATCAGGTTCGCGAGGTGCTGGTCGTAGTGTGCGTCGTCGCGGAAATCCTCGGCATGAAGCGTCTTGAGGTCCTCGGGGATCAGCTCGTAGCCGTCGATGACTGCGCCGTCGGCGGCGCGGCCGTTAAGCCGCACGATCGGATTCACGCACGTGCCTGCCTCAAAGTAAGCAAAGCGCCACTCCTGCGCGACGTAGTCGGACGCGAGCACGCCGGGACCCACGACTAGCAGCAGCCGGTCGTGCGCCGCAATCGCATCGCGAATCTCCTGATGAAAGGTAAGCTGCCGCGAGGGCATGGAAACGCGGTCAAACCACACGTCGAACCCGGCGTTGGTCAGGTCGGCATGAAGCCGGCCGACAAACGCCTCATCGTCATCCCGTGCATAGGACAGAAACATGGAAGTCATGGAGCCTGCTTTCGCCAGCAACTGCAAGCCACAGAGGCCGCCGGAGCCGATTCGTTAACACCGCAACCGATGAAGCGAAACAAGCGATAAGTCTAGTGTCACCTTGGCATCGGGACAAGGGCAATCGACAGATAAGGCGAAGTTACATCCGCGCTCGATCCCGGTGATGTGACCCGAGGTGTTCGCAATTGACGGGTTTCTGCCGGGTTTCCCGCTTATCTCTCGCATTCTCAGCTTCTTGGCCGAATGGTGAAATGCAAAGGATGTGGTGATTATTCGGCACGGCCGTACCGGACGGAAACTGCTTTCAGAGGCTGAGAACTGCAAATGGCTCATCTCTGGATCCTTGGCGCGGGCGGGTGGGGCGCACAGAAGCTCGATGGCGCGCAATTCGACCTTGCTGCCATGCCCAACATCAAGGCGAGAGACACTCGGCCAAACGTTGAAGGAGACGCCCGGCCAGCCGCCAAATGCGGGAAGGTAACCCGGCTCGTCCGCGTGGATGCAGGCGGATCGCGGGTGTGGGCGCTGATAGCGTCACAGAACTCCGACGTTCGCGTGAACGGCCGCGCGGCACCCGCGGGTCTGTGCGTTCTGGCGGATCGCGACGAGATTCGGAACGGCGGCGAGGTCCAGTACTTCTCAACTGAGACGCTGGCGGCCGTGGAGGCGTTTCCGGGTACGGACCGGGCTGTGTTCTGCGGTCGATGCCGCCAGCAGATTGAGGTTGGCTCGCCGTCTGTATGCTGCCCAGGTTGTGGCGTCTGGTACAACCAGTCCGCCGACCTTCCCTGCTGGACCTATACCGAGACATGCGTCTTCTGCCCAACCCCCACTGCGCTCGATGCCGGCTTCGCATGGACACCGGAGGAGGACTGATGCAAATGGAAGCCCGTCATGTTGTCGTGGCCGGAGCCGGAGGAAACACCGGCTCTCATCTGTTGCCGCATCTGGCGCGCATGCCCCGGATCGCGCGGCTTACGCTCGTCGATCCTGAGTTCTATGAGCCCGCGAACCTCGCGGTTCAGAACATCGATCGTATTGACGTGGGCCGGTCCAAGGTTGAGGTTCAGGCTGAAAAGCTGCGGCGAATCAGGCCGAATCTCGGCGATTCGGGTCTCGAAGTCATTGCGCTGCAAGACCGGATTGAAGACGTTCCCCGCGGGCTGCTGAAGTGTGATCTGATCGTGAGCTGCCTGGATAGCAAAATCTCCCGCCAGTATTTGAATGAAATTGCCTGGTACCTTGACACGCCATGGATTGATTGCGGGGTGCTGGGTAGCCAGAAACTAGTGCGGGTAAATGCCTATATCCCCGCGCAGGATGCACCGTGCCTGGAGTGTGCCTGGGGGCACGACGAGTACTCGGTGGTTGAACAGGAGTATCTCTGCGGCGCGGGCAGCGGCGCAGCCTATCCAACCATTGCGTCGTCGGCGCTGGGCGCACTGGCCGCTTCTTTGATGGCCATCGAAATCGCCAAGCTGTTGCACGGCGACCTGGCTCATTCGGTGGCCGGGCGGCAGCTGATCCTGGATGCCGAACACCACAAGATGCAAATGACTGCTCTTCGGCGCAACCCATGGTGCCGCTTCAATCATCGCCGCAACTGGCAACACGTTGAGCCGTGGGTTTGCCCTCTTGAAGCCACGACCCTCGGCACGGCCATAAATGCACTCGGCAGCCTGCAGGTGGAAGGACATCGCTTTGCCTGCGAACTGACGTGCCCTGGCTGCGGCTATGAGGAGAAGTCGCTGCGGCTGAACAGGCCTCTGGCGCGTTGCCCAAAATGCGGCCGCCGGATGGTGTCTACAGGCTTCGGTTCGCTGGAGCGGATCGACTCCGCGTTGGCCGGAGAATACGCGAACCTCACCCTGGAACGGATAGGGCTGCGTAATGGAGACATCGTGAGCGGCGGAGACCGGCATCGCCAGATCTATCACCCGGCCCAGGAGGCAGCATGAGCGAAAAACAGTTCAGCAGCGACGATCCAGTCAACGATCCAATCTACGAGCGGTTCATGCAACGCCAGTTGGGAGAAGGCATGGAGCTGGCGCGCCAAAGCGATCTGCTGCGGCTGCATGTTCCTCCGCTGGCCCCGCCTCATTTCGTTGCGGAGTTTCTGTGCAAGGGACTGATCCGAGAAGATGCAGGCGAAATCAAGGAGGCCAGCGAGTTTCAGGTAGAAATCTGGTTTCCGCCCGATTACCTGCGCAGAGCTGACCCATTCGAGATGTTGCGCCTGTTCACGCCGAATGTGTGGCACCCCAATGTCAGCCGCGAACTTCCGCTGATCTGCATCGGGCGGCTTACTCCGGGCACGACCCTGGTTGACATTCTTTACCAGCTCTTCGACATCCTTACATTCCAGAAGTACAACCCCAGGGAGAACGATTCGCTGAACAAGACGGCCTGCGCCTGGGCGCGTGAGAACCAGCACCGCTTTCCCATCGACCGCCGGCCCCTGAAACGCCGGCCGCTGAATCTCGAGGTGAAGTCTTTATGAGGCTTGTCAGCGAGACTGCCGCGATCGTATACCGCGCACTCAACAAGTTCTCCACCGAGCTGGAACCGGATGGACCGTGGCGCTGGCGGTGCGCGGTGCAGAACGGCACGCGGCTGCCCATTGCGGCGTCGCTCGAAGATGACTTTCTTCACCTCGCGTGCCGCCCCGACTCGATTCGCCAAAGCGCATGCGCCCTGGAGCGCGCCCTGCTGGGAAACAACACGCTGGCCGGGGGTGTGAAACTGGCGCTGAACGTCTCAAGCGGCAGTCTCCACCTGCACACCGACATTGTGATTCTTGAGGAGAAGCAATTGCTGGATCGGCTTCGGTGGGCGCTGGACGGTTTCCATGACGGCCATCGCCTGTTGAAGTCCACTGCTTCCCGCGGCAGCCGCGCGGTTGCGCAAGCAGCCGCCTCCGGGACCGGTCTCGGCGAGCTGCTGCGCGAGATCTCGTGGCCGTCGACGGAGCGCGGCCCAAATGATTTCTCGGCGGACCTCGCCGCGGACTCCGCGCCTCCGGCCAGCATTCGGATGAGTGAAAGCGGGGTGGTGTTGGGAGTGGAGCTGGTTCGCGCGAACGCGATGGCGGATGCGGCGCGAAAAGCGCTGGCTGTGTTCCTGCTGACGACCAGCAGCACGCTGCGTCTTGTGCGCGCCTATGCGACGGAGGTGGATGGCGGATTCGCCTTCGGGGTGCAGGTCAACCTTCCGGCCGCGCCGGCCAGCGAAGAGATCGATCATGCACTGGCGGCGCTCTCCATTGCGCATCGGATGTGTGCGCGGGAAACGAATGTGCTTCTGAATGACGCGGTGGCCCGGTTTTACCTGACTGCCCGCGATACCCCAACAACGAACGATTACCAATCTGAACAAGAGGAGAACTGAATATGGGAAACCCCGAAACCTTACTGGAGATTCCACTGGAGATCAGCGACGTCTCCGGACAGAAAGTATTCTCCGTGGCGAATGCGCCTACCGGCAACACGGTCGGCGAACTGGTCCACGAAATGCTGGGCAAAATGAACCTCCCGCGCAACGACGCCAGCGGCGCGCCTTTGACGTACCAGGCAAGGTCTGGAGAGAGAAGGGCGCCACCTCAACGCCTCCGAGCGCATCGGCGACGCGCTGGAACGCGGCGACAAATTCACGCTGCAACCGAACATCGATGCGGGACTGAGCTACTGACCGGGCCCGCAGCGAGGACACCCAATGACGTTGACGTTTCCATATCGCTTTGCGATCGTCATGTACGGCGAGGACGGGACCAACCTTGGCACCGTGCCGGCGAAGCGCGACTGGCAGCGGGCGGAAGAGTGGACGCGCTTCTATTTCCAGCGAAGAGGCCAGTTGGCGCTCAATGGCAATGGATGCGCGTCCACCTGTCATTCCGCTGTGGGAGCACACGCTGGGAGAACCGTACTGCCGCGGCTACCGCGTGCAGATAGCGCAGCCGGAAGGCCGTCCGGTTGCGTCGGACTTCCCCAATACCCATTTTCGCGATTTCGCTGCCGCGGTTGCTTCCCGCTATGTGGAGCAGAAGAAGCTGCGCGAGGGAGAGTTCTACTCGTACATGGTGGTGGCGCACCCCGCACCGCCGGAGGCGCCGAAGGCCGGCGGACTCTCGGTCACAAATGCGTCGCCGAGCGTGCCGGCGCGAGACGCTTCCCTGGCGACCTTTCTCGCCCGGGCAAAGCCCAGCGGAGTAATCGACATCGACGATATGCCAGTGTTCGTTTCCCAACAGGTTCTTGAGGAAGCCGCAGAGCGAACCCGCGCCGAAGAAGGAACGGAGACGGGCGGGGTCCTTATCGGCACGCTGTGGCGCGACCAGGCCGCGGCAGAGATCTTTGCCGAAATAACAGCCCAAATCCCCGCCGAACATACCAGCGGCAGCAACGTGAAGCTGACGTTTACCCCGCAAACCTGGGCCGCAGCGGACGCTGCCCTGCGACTGCGCAAGCGTGGAGAAGTCTTCCTCGGATACTGGCATTCCCATCCGGTTCGCGAGTGGTGCAAGGGCAAGACGTGTACTCCCGAAGCACAGAAGACCTGCCGCCTCGCCAAGGATTTCTTCTCCGCCGACGACGAAGCGGTGATGCGTGCGGCTTTTCCGCGTGCGTACAGCATTGCCATCGTCGCCAATGACACGGCCTTCACCGATCTGACGTTCAGCATGTTCGGCAATCGGGAGGGAATCACGCAACCCCGAGGATTCTATGTTCTGGAGGAGAAGACGCATGGCGCGTAAAGCAGCAGAGCAGATGAGCGTAGCCGGCAGCATGTTGGAAGAGATCGCGAATGCCGAAGAGGGCTCGCTGCCGCTTGATGAGCGGTTGGCGGTCCTGGCGCGCCTGCGCGAGAGCGGCCTGGAGAACGCCGCGGCAATCGACCGCTTCCTGGTGGAGCGGATCACGCGCCTGCACGGGGCGCTGTCCACGGTGCAGGAGCAACACGGAGAGCTGCGCGAACTGATCGAGAGCCTGACCGCGCCTCCCTATTTCCCAGCCGTATTCCTCGCCGCCGCGAATACGCCCCGAGGTGCAGGGGGCGCTGGTGCAGATCGACAATGAGCGGCGGGTTGTGCAATTGGGAGAAGGAATCGCGCCGGAGCAACTGGCGCCGGGCGACGAGGTGTTCCTCGAGCCAGAAGCGCAACTTCGTGATCGCCAAATCTCCGAACCCGAGTTTCCTTACGGGCGAAGTAGCCGCCTACAGCCGCGGCACCGGCGATGGCCGGCTGGTGCTGCGGTCCAGGGACGAGGAATTCGTGGTGCTGGCGAAGGCCGCACTGCGCGACGCGGGTTTGAAAGCGGGCGACAGCGTGCGCTTCAGCCGCTCAGCGGGCCTGGCTTTCGAGAAGATCGAACCCTCGAAGGGCGAAGAGTTTTTCCTCGAAGCAACTCCCAGCGATACGTTCCATGAGATTGGCGGACTGGATCGCGAGATCGAATCTCTGAAGCGGGTGCTGACCCTGCACATGTTCCACCCCAGCACGGCCGGCAGGTACAAACTGCCGCGCAAGAAATCCGTACTGATTGAGGGCCCGCCGGGCAACGGAAAGACCAAGGTGGCTCGAGCCACCTGCAACTGGCTGGCAGGCTTATCGCGGAGTGGCCGCTCCCACTTCATCAACGTGAAGCCGGGCGGACTCAACTCCATGTGGTATGGCGCCACCGAACAGCGCTATCGCGAGATCTTCCGCGTCGCGCGGGAAGCCGCAGCGGCGGAACCCGAGGTGCCAGTGGTCATGTTCTGGGATGAGGTGGACGCTATCGGATGGAAGCAGGGGCGAATCGGTACATCGTATCGATGACCGCATGTTGAACGCCTTCATGGCCGAGTTGAATGGCCTGGAAGATCGTGGCAACATCGTCATTCTGGCCGCAACCAATCGCCTGGACTCGATCGATCCGGCGCTGCTGAGGCCGGGAAGGCTGGGCGACCTGGTGTTGCACTTCCCTCAGCCAAGAGGCAAGGCGGCGCGCGCCATTCTGGGGCGGCACATGCCGGCTGATATTCCCTACGCCGTCGAACGGCGAAGGTCCGGCAGCGGCGCGCGAAGCGCTGCTGGATGGGGCAGTTGCGCAGTTGTTCGCGCAGAGCACCGACACGGAGCTGGCGAACCTCACACTGCGCGATGGCAAGCAGCGCCTGGTGCGTGCCGCCGATCTGGTGAGTGGCGCGCAACTGGAAGCCATCGCGCAGGCCACACTTGAACGCGCCTGCGTTCGCGAAGCGGAGGGCGGGCCTGGGGGTGTCACGCACAGCGGACATGAACGCCGCCATCTCCGACTTCTTCCTCACGGCCCCGCGCGCACTCACTCCGCGCAACGCGCGCAATTACCTGCGCGATCTGCCGCAGGACGTCGATGTGGTTCGCGTCGATCTTGTCGAGCGCAAAGTGAGTCATCCCCACCGCTACCGCGTGGAGGCGGCGTAACCATGGGCAAACATCCATCACAGAACGCCACTGCCCGCGCCCTGCCCAAGCTGTGCGGCGCGGATATTGAGTTGGGCAACTTCATCGCCGGGACGGACAAGGCCGGCGGCACCGGCTACGAAGCCTCGCGGGCATTGCTGGCTGAGATCGAAGGCCTGCCCATCCGCCAGAGCAGCTACGTGGACAACTGGTGGTCGACGGCTTCCACGGCTCCCGCGCACGGGTGTCAACAATCTTGCGGGAACCTGCGCCACCACCAGCGACTGGGCCTACAACCCACAGGACGTGAGTCGCCGCTTTCTTGCGAGCAATGGAGGATCTGCCTACATCGACCTGAATCACGCTGAGCTGTGCCTCCCGGAAGTGATGAGCGCATTCGATCACGTAGCTGCCTGGCATGGAATGCTGCGCATCATGAGAGGCGCTCTCGATCGCGCCAACCAAGGCCGGCCCCGCGACCGCCGGATACAAGTGCTGGTCAACAACAGCGATGGCCAGGGAAACTCATACGGAAGCCACACCAACTATGCAATCAGCAGGCGGACGTTCGACAACATCTTCTGGCGGAAGACGCACTATCTTCCGTTTCTGGCTTCGTTTCAGGTCTCGAGCATTCTTCTGACTGGGCAAGGCAAGGTTGGCTCGGAGAATGGCCGTCCCTCGACGCCCTACCAGATCAGCCAGCGCGCCGACTTCTTTGAAACTCTGCAGGGCATACAAACCACCTACAACAGGCCGATCGTCAACGCACGCGATGAAGCGCTGTGCGGATGGAGCAGAGTCAATGGCCCGATGGCGCCCGCGCGCCTGCACGTCATCTTCTTCGACAGCGCTCTGGCGCACGGTTCCTGCCTGTTCAGAGTGGGTCCGATGCAACTGATTCTGACCTTGCTTGAACTTGGCCTGATCAACCCGCGCCTTATTCTCGACGAACCGCTCGCGGCGTTGCATTCCTACAGCCACGATCCAACACTCAAGGCAAGCGCCGAGCTCATCTCCGGAGAACGTCTGACTGCCTTGCAGTTGCAGTGCGCATATCTCGACGAAGTAAAGCGTCACGCCGCCCAGGGCGTCTTCGAGGGAATTGTGCCTCGCTTTGAAGAAATCATCGCTCTCTGGGAAGACACGTTGAACAAGTTCATCCAGGGCGACCTGATGGCCCTGGCGCCACGCCTCGATTGGATCCAGAAGTTGATGGCCATAGAGCGGGCCATGGAGCAGCACCCCGAACTCGACTGGGACTCGCCTGAAGTCAAAGTCATCGATCACCTCTACTCAAGCCTCGATGACGATGGCTTGTATTGGGCCTACGAAGGGTGCGGATTTGCCGAGCAACTTGTTACCCCAGAGCAAATTACTCACTTCACCGCCAATCCACCCGCGGACACGCGCGCCTGGACAAGGGCCATGCTGCTCAGGCGGGCATCGAGCGACAACGTGGAGGTTGAGAGCGTGGATTGGGATCGAATCACGTTCAAGATTCGTGGCCGTCATGCATGGCCGTCTTATCGCGCTTTCGACATGGCTGACCCGCTCGGCTTTACACAGGACCTGGCTCAGCCCATCTTTGACAGCTGCGGAGAATTCGGGGATCTGCTGGACGGGCTTGAGTCACTCTCCACCAGCATCGCGCTTCCCTTGGAAGCAGTTGCGGTTAACTAACCAGAGATAAGGAGAACATCAAAATGCGGTTTCTTGAGAGATTCGAACGTTCAACAGCAAAACCACGGAGGCGGGGATGACGACCCAGGCGCCGATGACCGTCTGCAACAGGCACGCACGGAGGGAGACCGGCTGCTTGCCGCCGGAGACGAGGCCATTCAACGCGCGCTGGCTGGAAGCAATTCAGAAGCGTTCTTGCGTGCGGGCAGGCAGCAGGGCGGCCAATAGCCATGGCGGATCGCCTTCTTGGGGTCGAGACGGAGTACGCCATAGGCGGAATGCAGGGACTGGAGGCGGCCGAGCACCGCGTGATCATCCACCACCTCCTGGATCTCGCGCATACCACGCTGCGCAATCTTCAGGACGGAAGTTCGTCCGGGTTGTTCATTGAGAATGCGGCTCGACTCTATCTGGACAGCGGCATGCACGTGGAGTATTCCACGCCCGAGTGCGCCAATCCCTGGGACGCCGTGCGTTATGTCGAGGCCGGGAATCAAATCCTGTTCAATCTGATTCAAAAGATGACCGATGAGCGTACCCCGGATGTTCAGACCAGTTGCTATCGCGTGAACGTCGACTACTCGGGCTCAGGCGCCACCTGGGGCTGCCATGAGTCGTATCAGCATCGCATGAACCCAGCCGGATTGCCGCGGGATCTGATCCCCCATCTTGTCACGCGTATGATTTACGCGGGCGCGGGTGGATTCGATCCATTTTCCAGCGGTTTGAGGTTTACCTTGAGTCCTCGTACCGCACATATTGAGTGCGCCATCTCATCGGACTCCACAAGCGACCGTGGGATATACCACTCCAAGAACGAGCCCTTGTGCTCCGGATACAACCGGCTGCACGTCCTTTGCGGCGAGAGCCTCTGCTCTCAGCTCGCCATGTTCGTCAAATTCGGCGCAACGTGCCTTGTGGTCGCCATGGCGGAGGCCGGCCTTGCCCCGGGAGGCGCTGTCCAGTTGGATTCGCCCCTTTCCGCCTTGCGCACCGTCGCCGGCGATGGGACCTTGACGAGCCCCTTGAAGGTGAAAGATCCGTCGCGAAGAATGACCGCCATCGAGATCCAGAGACACTATCTGGCGATGGCCGAAGCCCATTGTCGCGACGCCTTCATGCCGCTGTGGGCGCCCGAGGTCTGCAGAGCAGTGGAGGCGTGCGCTCGAGCTGGTCGATGCCGGCCCCGGAGCAGCCGCGAAGATGCTCGACTGGCAGATGAAGCTGGCGCTGTTTTCCAGCCACGCTGCCCGCCGCGGTCTCGACTGGTCCCGCCTGACTTTCTGGAATTCCGTCATCGAACGGATGCGGCAGGATATGGGATTGGCGGCGGACGGACGGCCGTTTCCCCTGGAAGTCGCGATTTCACCGCAAACACCGATCCCTCGCCTGGTTTACAGAATCGATACATTGCTGCGCAGGAAGGGTCTGGAATGGGACGAACTCCGGCAGATCCTGGCCTTGCGCGACGAGTTCTTTGAGATCGACATGCGCTTCGGACAACTTGGCCCGCATGGAATCTTCTCCATGCTGGATGCGAACGGAGTTCTCGATCACCGGGTAAGCGGCATCGACAATATCGAGCACGCCATGCGGAACCCGCCCAATAAAGGGCGCGCCAGAGTTCGGGGTGCTGTCGTGAGGCGCCTTGCCGGAGATTTGGAAGGAGATTGGTACTGCTGCTGGGATCGAATTCTCAGCACCAGGCACGGTCGGTTTCTCGATCTATCGGACCCGTTCACAGAAGCGGAGGACTGGCACAACATACCAACCAGCGAAAGGGAAGAACATCCATTCTAGCCAGGCAATCCGGCCCGATCGGTCCAGTGCGCAGTACTGGGTCCAATGCACAAATGCGAGAGGATAGGAATACCGATGACGAGTGAATCCAGAATCGAACCGGCGCTTGAGGCGAAGCTGAAGCGCATGCGCTTGCGGGTGGAATTGGCAGACGAGGATACCTTGACCGTCAAACGCGTCCCGGCGGACCAGCAGTCTTTCAGCAAGGCCAGAACCAACCTGCTGATCAAGCGCTCGACCGAAGGGATGCCGTGCGTGGTTTGCGTGGATGAGGATCTGCACTACATGGGCACTGACCAGGCGCTGGCCCAGGCCTTCGCAGCCGGGCCCACGCAGCAGGGCTGGCGAATCCTCGCTTTTGGAGGCTCTCTGCACGGAGATCTATCCGCGGCGCTTGAGTATGCTCTCGGCATTCTGGGCGCCGACGACGAGTCCGGCAACGATTCCACTGCTCCCACTTCGCCGGTCAGGAAACTGCTCACAGCCTGGGCGGAGAATCTCACGGATGAAGTGGTCGCCGGTCGAGTGAGCGCTACGTTATTTCGCGGCGAAGAGATCGAACAGGTTGCAGCCTGCACGCTAAGCTGGCAAGGCCGTTTGCCTCTCATCCTGGGCGCCGGCGGCGCAGGCAAAACCAACCTCGTACATGGGGTCGCAGGCTTGTTGGCTCACCGCCAAAAGCAAGTCCTGGCTGTGAATATGGGCTCGATCATGTCAGGCACGCTCTTCGAGAGCGAGCGCGAGGCGCTGCTCGCATCTTTGCTGGGCGCGGCGCGAGATTCCGGTGCCGTGCTGGTGCTGGAACAGGCCGAGTGGGCGTTGATCGGCGTGCCCCGCAGCCTGGTTCTATTGCGCGACGCATTGGACCATGGCGTCCGGTTGATCGCCACTTCCACTACGGATCATGAGCGGCGATTCGTCGCGCACCCGCTTGACTCGAGACTGGAATTCGTCCGCCTCAATGAGCTTTGCGCAAGCGACACGCGCTGCGTCCTTGAGACGCTGCGCCCGTCCCTCGCCACGCACCATGGCGTCGAGATCGATGCGGAGGTGGAGCAGGCTGTGGTTGAGCGTTCTCTCTCAATGGAAGGCTCATTGCCCGGCAAGGCCGTAAAGCTGCTCGACGTCGCCGCCGCGCGAGCGAGCCACACAGGGAGCGCCAAAGTCTCTCTGCTGGATGTGTACGTCACCGCCTCGAGAATGCTGGGAGAGAGCGCCTAGCACAGAAGAAGAACAAAACCTGCTCGCGAGGGGATGGTGGCCCTGCCGAATTCCCCACCATGAAACATAAATGATTCAACGAACGGAGGATGTGGCAGCCGGTAAGATTCCCGGGGCCTCCTCGCCCTCCCGGGCTACCGGTTTACCAGCATCGAGAGGCGAGGCCTCAGGCAGAGTTCGCGCTCCGCGCTTGAAGGCGAATCGCACGCCCTTCTGCCGATGAGTCTGGATCAAATTGCAGTCGTATCCGGCTTTTCGAAGGGCTTGTTTGAGGCGGTGAACCAAGTTGTTGACATAACGCGGGTGAAAACTCCGCCCCGCGGAAACTGCCAAGAAATCGAGAATCTCACTGCGCGACCGCCAGCCAACCAGAGGGTCAATCCCGCTGCGGTCCTTGTCGCCCGTCGCGATGAACTGAAAGACCTCGGCCAACTGCCGAGCCAGAACGAATTTGCGACCACCGTCGATGGCAACTACAGCAGAGCCATCGGCGCGCGGCAGTATCTCCAGGTTGTGCGCCACTTGCCCCGCGCCCGGAGTGAGGCGCACGCCTGGGACATCTGCACAGCCACCCAGAAGAGCCACCAACTCCCGCTCCAGGCGATCGAGCCTGTCGATCTGTCCCTCAAGGCAGCTTCGCACCAGCCTTAGCTCATGCAACGCGTCACGGATGGACGCAGCAACATTGAATCGTGGCGACGGCGAGGGCACTCCCCCAGCCATGGCTCCCCCTTGGGGCCGCCCGCGCCGCGCGCAAGCAACGCCGGCCACCCCGCGAGATATAAGTGCAATTCGCGCGCCAGAATTATCCACATATTTGAATCAGTAAGTTGCGGAATGCCGCTTCCGGATGAGTTGAGTTATCGAGTTGAGTTATTCGAGTAAGTTAGTTTTTCAACGAAAGAGAATCGCACCAGCGACTTACTGTCAGATCGGCTCGAAATTCCAAAGCACTTACACGAATCCGCGCCATCAGTCACACCAATGAAAATTCATATCCACAGCTACGATGCAAGGGACTCCCGACGAAAGTGCGCAGCTCTGCGCGCCGATAGGATCGAGACACAGCTATCTCTCGACCTCGACCCCTTTGAACCGGCGATCGAGCCATGAAGTTGCTTGCTCAGTTCAGCTCCGCTGGCCAGTCTTGGATAAGACCGATTTCCAAAAGATTCCATTCGTGGGAACCCTCTTGCGTCCCAGTACCACCAGGGGCAGAGGAACCAGCACGAACTCGGTCAGCCATTGGCTGACCATGAAATCGGTATAACCCGCCATGGCATTGTCAACGGCCAAAGCCCCCAGTCGCTCCCCGAAGATCACATCCGTGACGCTGGGTGGAATGGAGCGGATAAGGTGCCGCGGCTCGTTTGTGATCACGCGGAAATCCTTCCAATACTCCGGAGGTTCGAGCTCCTTTTGAATCCGGTCCTGCAGAACTCTCGACACGATCTTCAATCCGGCTCTGCGTAATTCGTCAGGCGTTTGCCCGCGAACCCGCCGGCCGTTGCACAGAAAATCTTCTAGAGCCTTCTTTTCCTTGTCGGAAAGGCCCGCGCGCGGGTCGTTGACATAAGCCTCGGCATCTGCAGGCAGAGCAGTCTCCGCCATTACGACTATCGCATAGGGCCCCGCGCTGTTTTGTCCGTTGCCAAATCTGTCCGTCAATCTCTTGCTGACGTGAGCAACAATCTCGTTCATGGTCATCGGGTCTTCGGGGATCAGCACCAGATCACAAGCTGTGCTGTATCCGGCATGGCTCGCAATGAATCCCGAGTCCGAGCCGAACAACTGGATGATGCCGACGCGCGGGTTTGACGAGACCTCGGTATGCATATGCAGAATCACTTGCCGCGCCTCTTCCACCGCGGAGAGAAAGCCAAAGGACTGCCACACCCATAAAATGTCATTGTCCATGGCCTTGGGGATTCCCACCACCGACAGTCTGTAGCCCACGCGCCTCGCATAGCGCCACAGGGCGTGAGCGCAACTCATGCTCCCGTCTCCCCCGATGACATACAAAATGTCGATTCCATGATCCTTCAATCTCGTAACCGCGTCACTCAGTTTCATGTCCCGATATTGCGCGGTGCCGGGCGTGGGTACTCTATCCAGCGGGTCTGCTGGCAAGACGTCGTCGCACTGAACGGTGCCCGGCAGCAGCTCATCGGCACGCGATGTCCCAAGATAGGATCCTCCAACCTCTACAACCCCTCTCATTGCTTCGGAATTCAGCGTCTGTGGATGCACTCCCGGTCGTAGGAGCCCCTTGAACCCTTCGCGGTACCCTAGAATTTCAAGAAAATGCTTCCTGCCCGCCTCACTCTGTCGCTCATGGTACAGGGAATGCCGCGAAACGATGCCATCGATGACTGCGTTGATTCCAGGGGCGATGCCCCCGGAAACCAGAATGCCAACCCGCAAGGCTTTCTCTTTCTGCAGAGGGTAGCGCAGGTGTGTCCGCGGCCTGGCCTCGGGCAAAGTCAGCTCCTTGGTCCCCTCCGTCTGGGCGTTCTTGCGCGAATCCAGCAGCACTCTTGGGGTGTCATCGGAAAGCGTGCCGATGCTCTTGTCGGTGATGGGATTCAACTGGGGGGCCGGCTCTTTGACCACGGCTGGCCATTCCGTCCATCCGCACTCGCTTCGTAGCTTGAGCAGTAAGGCTTCATCATCTTTGCGGTATTTCTCCAGGAACTCCTTCTCGTAATCCACGACATAGCAGCTCGGCAGGCCATCTTCGGGAACCCAATCCAATCCCAACAGCCGGACGATCTGTTCCGCACGTTCCCGCGCGAATATGTAACTATGCTCAAGAGCAACGGCGGGGACAACAGTCTGTCCCGCCAGTCTGGAAAGCGTTTCTTTCGGCAGATTCTCCACCAGTTGTATAGGCACAAAGGGGCGTCCCTGTCGGTGCTTCAGAAAATGCTCAATCTCCAGCGCCTGAGTTCCACCCCAGGTGGCGCCAAGAAGAGCCACCATTCCGTCGCATCCATTGATCGATTCCGCAAGCTCCTCGTGTAGGTTTCCGGCTCGACCGTGCAGCGGCCAGTAGAAAGGGCTGATCCCTTGCTTAGACAGCATGAAATAAACCCAGTCGACGAACTTCTGGTCCGCAAATACGACGTCCTCGTCAACGAATTTGTACGACAGAAATGGCCTTCTGACTGGCATCCCAATCTCCGATCATGACTCCCAGGGAAGCAACGCGCCCAGCGCGAGTTTCATTGGTCAGCATTGATTTGCACGAATTGTACCGCCGGCGAGCTAGTCTGGAAAGGGTAGGCTGCATATCCGGCCGAAAACGGCCGCCAGCCAATTGCTCGAACGTTTGGCTCCGGCCACTCCGCGGAAAGCCTCCAAAGCCTCCTAACTGGAAGAGGACTTCCCAAAGTCGCTTCTTCCCGTCTCTTCGCGCAACTTCTCGAGCTCCGCAAAGAGCTGTACGACCGCCTGCTTGATATCCGGCTCCAGCGTGCTCCTCCAGAAGCGCGCAAGCGTCCGCGCGTCGCCCGGCGGCATCCCCAGCAACTGCCCGAGATTCTCCTCCACGCGCTCCACGGACTGATAGGTCTCCTGGCTGCCGAAGTAAAGCCGGTTCCGCATCAGTGCCTGCATCTCCACGCGGAGCCGCAGCAGCGATTCCCGCGCTGCCGCACCCAACGGGAGCCCATCCGCCAGGGGCTTCAACTCCTGTTCGCAGGCATGGATCGTGTCGTCGGCGCGGCGAATCTTCTTGAGGCACTCCACCTGCAACAGAGCAGGTTCCTCGGCCTCGGCTTCGCGCCGCTCGTAACCCGCCACCAGCCCGAAGTGCTGGAATACCGCGTTCAGATGCTCGCGTTTCAGATCGTTCGTCCCAAAGAAGTTGTTCAGCGAACCCAGCACCGACCGCAGTTCACGCACGTTACCCGGCCAGCGATGACGGCACAAATCGTCCAGGATCTCCCTGGGCAGCCTGGCAGTTCGACTTGGTGATCTCCTGCCACACCTCCTGGGCAATCAGCTCCAGATTGTGGGCATCGTCCCGCAGGTCCGGCGTAAAGATGACAAAATTCCGCAACCGGTAATACAGGTCCTCGCGAAATTCGCCGCTCTGCACCATGCTCCAAAGGTTGCGATTGGTTGCGGCAATCACCCGGGCAGAAACATTGGTGGTCGTTACCGCTCCCAAACGTCTGATCTTCGGAGTGTCCAGGGTATGCAGAATCTTGGCCTGGTGGTCCAGGCTCAAGTCGCCTATCTCATCCAGAAACAGCGTACCGTCGCCAGCCAACTCCCATAGGCCTCTTTTTCCGGTTCTCAGAGCGTTGGTAAACGCGCCCGGCACATAGCCGAACAGCTCCGACTCAAACAGTTCGCTCGGGACGGCGGCGCAATTCACCTCCACAAAGGGCTTGTCCCGCCGCCCCAGGTCATGGATCGCCCGCGCCGCCACGCCTTTCCCCGTGCCCGTCTCCCCCAGGATCAGCACCGGATCGTCGATCTGCGCCGCCCGCAAAATCAGTTGCCGCACCAGGTGGTAATCTGCCGAGTCGCCCCAGAACGTCCTGCTCGAGCTGCGCCTCCCCCGGCAGCGGCTTCAGCAGCTGCAAAAGCGGCTTCTCAGACGAGGCCTGCTGGATAGCCTCATCCTCAGCCACAGCATTCTTCCAGATATCCCTGAAAACCTCTTCATTCACCCCGACAACATAGATGCCATACTCCCCGGCCTTCCCGGCATTCTCGAGCAGCTTGTCGACGCCTTGTTTCAGTCGTCCGTCCGTGGCAAAATCCGAATCGATAAACGGAATCCGCTCCCCCTGCCCCAGTAGCACGGCCGACAAGCCCTTGCGCCCGTCTTTCTCGTGCCGATCCTTGAACAGATCGGCGCATTCGCCAAACAACCCCAGATCCGCAGCGCGCACCACAACCGCAGCCGGCAGCCGGTTCCTACCAACCGCCTCCCGCAGCCCCGGCGGCGCGTCAATCTCCAACCTCACCGCCGCCTTGTCACGGCAAAACAACGCACCTTCAATCGGCATACCGGGCAACCTCACTGGTGTGATGTCGAATAGCTTATCAGCCCATTGGTGCAAATGACTGGATTTATGAAGGCTCCTGGATTCGGCTCGCGACTGTGAAGAAAGGTCTGCTGCTCGCGCGGTCGACCAAAGCCTCGGCGAATCTTGGGACTGGGCTTTGGGTATGACGCTCGCGGCCTTCCTCTCGCGCAACTCCGGCCTTCACTCCTCCCAGGCGAAAAGGTGGACATGGCCAGTGACGCCGATGCAGATGCGGCATGGGATCTGGGCGAGATCGCTCATGCGCCTCAATCTCCAGATCGAGCGCATCGCGCGAGGTGAACCTGCTGGTCTCGCCGAGAATGGGCTAGCCGCTTGCAGATACCACTCGACACGTTCGTTCAACTTCTCATGGCTGCCAAACTGTCGCAGTTCATTCAGCAGCGTGCTCAGGTAGAGCCCATTGCTGGCTTGCGACGCGGCAGCGATGCAGCGACGGCGAGGCGCGTCAAGCTCCTTGGCATACCGTTTCAAATACTTGTCAATCAGTTCCTCGCGCTCGGGCACCGTGAGGGGTTCCTCCCGCTCCTCCTGCATATCGCGAAAGATCGAAGAGATGAACACGCGTATCTCGCGCCGGTCAGCGATGGGCCGATTCCTCTTGACGCCCTCAGGCATAGAGACTCGCTTTCGCCGGCCGCCGCCAGCCAGAACGGCCGCCCGCAGTCGAGCAAATAACACCGCAACCCTTGCGTTGGAAATCGCGATAAGTCTAGTGCCGGCCGTGCGGCGGAACAAGGGCAATCGGCGGTCAGGCCGAAATAACCGCCAGTGTCAAGATCGATGTGGTAAACAATGTAACTCATGGGGGCAGAGATGGCTGACTTTGAAGCGATTCCGTATCGCATTCGAATTGGCGTAACGGGCCATCGGAAGCTGGAAGATCCGGCGGCAATGCAGGCGCTGGTCAAGAAGGCCATCGACACAGAGGTTGAGAACATGTTTCCGGAGGAGTCGCGGCAGAAGATCGAGCGGGTCCGGCAGGCGGGGACGACGGCGATCTTGTTCAGCGTTCTAAGTCCGCTGGCGGAAGGGGCGGACCGCGTGGTGGCGCGGGCCGTGCTCGCCGAGCCTGACGCGCGTCTTGATGCGGTCCTTCCCCTAACGCTTGATGACTACCTTGAAGACTTTGCGACCGAGGAGTCCCGAACGGAGTTTACAGAGCTTCTGGATCGGTGCAGGAAGCCGGTCTATCTGCGGACGCGGCGTATCCGGGACGACCGCCACAGCCCGGAGGCCCAGGCTGAGCTTCGTCGCGATGCCTACGCCGAAGTGGGGCGATACGTGGTGGATCACTGCGACGTGCTCATTGCCATTTGGGATGGCCAGCCGTCCCGCGGCCGCGGTGGAACGGCGGAGATTGTCCAGTATGCCAAGGAGCAGAGGCGCCCGATCCTCCGGGTTTGGGAGGGCTCATTTGAGGTTTGGAACCGCGACCAGAATAACGGTCTCGATGCCTCTGCCCTCGACGCCATCGACAGGTTCAACCGCCAGCCGATCACGCCCGATCAGAGAGCGAGTTACGTGACGAACCTCGACAGGGAGCATTTTGAGAAGCCAAAGAACGCAGGCGGCATCCCCGCCGGTGTGCGAGAGCTTGTAAAGACCGGCCTCCTGCCTTATTACGCCCAAGCTTCGATTGTGGCCAAGCAGAGTCAGAAGCGGTTTTACCGGGCAGGTAAGTATATTTACGTTCTCTCCGCGGCAGCAGTCGGATTTGCTGCAATCGGTGTCCTCTTCCCTGCGCTTGCTTTGGCCGGTTTCGGCGTAGAACTTGTGCTGCTGACCATTCTCTTGCTGACCTTATGGGAAGCGCATCGACAGCATTCTCATCGGGACTGGATCGAGAACCGGTTTCTGACCGAACGCATCCGCTGCGGAATCTTCATGGCCATCTGCGGCGTTGAGCCAAGACCCATCGAAGTGCTTCCGTATATGGGCCATTCGCAGACCGTGAACGACTGGACCATACGGGTGTTTCAAGAGATATGGGACCGGCTGCCACGGCTGCGGCGTTGCAGCGAGACGGAGTGCGTGATGCTGAATGAGTACATTCGCGAGGCGTGGATCGAGGACCAGGTGGACTTCCACAAAGGCAAGACGGTGAAGGAAGGGCGGGCACGGCAGCGGCTCGAAAGGATTGGCGCCGTCGTGCTTCCCATTACGATTGCCGCCGCGGCCCTGCACATTTTGCTATCCGTTGGGTGGCCAATGGCCGGGATGGAAGAGCCTTTGTACTGGCTGCATCATGGGTTGCACCAGGGACTGGCGTTCATTGCACTGCTGTTCCCTGCCATTGCCGCATCGCTGGCCGGCATGGAGGCGCATCGCGAATACCTGCGGCTGGAAAAGCGCAGCGCCAACATGGGGCCGCAACTGCAGCGATTGAACTGGCAATTGAAGTCGGCCAGCGATCCGGAGCGGTTTGAGAGCTTGTTGCAGCAGGTGGATGAGATCATGCTGCGCGAAACCCAGGACTGGCTGATGCTGATGCGCTACGTGGAGATCAAGGCTAGTTGAGCCGGGCCTTTGCGCTGCTGTTTGTCATAAACGGAACGCTTGAGAGTGCAAATCCTGCTCACGACATTGGGCTTTTGTTCATAAACCTGCGGTATCTCCTCAGCGGTGGAATAGCCTACTCAGGAACTGCGCCGCAGAGTTGCGATGATTCGCCTTCCTTTCAATCGGCTTATCCTCCGATTTCATCGGAAAGTCAATGAATTCTGGACTTATCATTGGAGAGCTGCGGTGATCGAGGATCTGTTGTGATACCCGCTTTACAACGCTCACAAGACCGTCCATCTCCTCACCCTGTTCAGGCTGGTTGGAGCGGAGGCCCAACATCATCCGATCCAGGTACTTTGGCAACTCACGAAGAGCATCCGTGCTCGCGCCAAGCAGCAAAGTCTGTATCTCGGTCAACGTTGTTCCCTTGGCGAGGAGGCCGGCGAACTGCGCGAACAGCCTGGGGCCTGGTTGTCGACTCTCCAATTCCGTCGAAGCCATCTGGAACAGAGCGTTCAGGGTCTCAACGGTGCCGGAATCGCTCTTGACGGAGTCCTGATCCTTTAATACAGTTATATCCTTTTGAAAAGTCAAAAGATCGGAATCTGAGGATGGGCTCAAAAGCTTACTCAGTTTCTCGCCTGTCGTACCTTTCGCGAGCATATCCAGGACCTTCTTTGTGAATGAGCTTAGTTCGTAGGGTACGCGGGTCACATAGGTTGAATATCCTCCGCCCCCTCCTCTACGATCCCCCGCCATCATCGCCATGAGCAGGTCTCCTTTCCAGGGACGAGATACACTTTCAACCTCGTCAACCTACTGGTGAGCCGATCGCCGTTGAGTTGACGACTTGAAGCTTCCTGACCAGGTCGCCAAATCTGTCCAGAGTTTCCCGTCCCGACGGGGAACCATTGAAGTGCTGACTGCCTTGTTCCACGTGTTTCCACACCCTTGTTGCTTCTAATGCCAGACCCTCACACTTATTTGATTTGGCAATCGTATCCGTGAGGACATCGATTGCGCAAGTTAGAAAACTGCAGGCAACTTCGAGATCGGCTTGCGCCCAGAACATTGCGGCTCGAGCAGCCTTCCGCAGGAGGATAGCCTGACAGGGGACCCCAACCGCCACGAGCTCTTGGAAAAGAGTCTGCCCCTGATGTTGCAGTTCGAGGCTCTCCGCTCTTCGACCCTCGCGAAAACGAGCCTCGGCGAGATTTAGAAGTGCATGCGCTGTCAGCCCTTTGACGCCCCGGTCATCGTGGACACGCCGGCGGAATATCGCCAGCGCCCTCTCTTCATCCCGTATGGCTAGGTCGATATCGCCTTGACTCAGGAGCGTGAATCCGCGATTCATCAGAGCTTGCGCCAAACTGAGTTCCGCATCATGTCTTCCTGCTTCCGCGAGTTGCTGGAGTTCGGTGATGGATTCATTGAAATAGGAAAGTGCTTCGCCCCCTCGCCCAGCGACATCAAGAATGACGCCATGAGTAGTCCGAAGGTCCGCATACTTTGCTCGCAAGTCTGCCCTCCCATGCTGGGCCAGAGAGGCGTGCAGGTGGCATGCCTCTTGGATGTCGTTGATCGCCTCCTGATATCTACCAAGGTCCATATGCAGCAGGCCTCGATTCGAGATGGCCGTGGCCAGCAGCGGGTCAACACCGTCGGGATTCTGCCGGGCAAGAATGCGCAGTTTATCGATGCTCAGGGTTATGTCAGAAACGGCTTCAGATAGCTGGCCCCGATCGGAAAGGACATTGCTCCGATTCAGGCGAATTTGCGCAGAAAGCCAATCGACAGTGACTATCCAGCGTAGCCCGGAGACTCCAGCCAAGGTGGTGAGCGCCAGGTCCAAATCCGCGAGCGAGCTGATATCAGACTGCTCGCGCTTGGCATTACCCCTGTTGATTAGGGCACCTACGAGATCGAGCACCAGCTCTGGCTTGCTTGGCACAGACATCTCTCCAAGCATCCGAACCGCTTCGTCAAGATCGGCAAGCGCTCGTGCGAAGTCCCTCAATTCCGTTCGGAGCCCGCCCCGAAGTGACAACAGGCGGGCTTTCTCCGAGTTCACCGACAAGTCAATTAGCCGGCTAAGAAGATCGATTCCTGTCACGTGATGGCCGGAGCCGGCAAGCCAATCCAGGAACGAAATCCCCTGATTGAACTCATTGAACAGCAGCGATTCCGCTGCAAGGCCGTTCCCGGCATGGGAGTGATGGATGATGGCGAGGATCCGAGTTCGAACGTCCGCCAGGCTGGATGGAGCAACTCCAGGATCCTCACGGGCATAGAACTCGGCGAAAGCTGAGTGCAGCGCTTTTCGCTCACCAGGGCTGAAAAGCGATCCGAAGTACTCCCGGACCAATGGGTGGATTGCCGCTGAGTCGGTCTTGCCATCCCAATCCAGAAGCTGCCATTCGGCAAGAGAGATCACATTGTCCACTAACCGATCCTTTGAGATGGACTTATCCGGGAGCAGTGTTTGTAGGCCGACCGCAATCAACCTGATGGTCGGATTCTCCTCCACCAATGAAGCTGCCATCATGATCTGGTCGCTCAACGCGGAGTCGGGAAGGTGGCGGCGCGTTTCATCGAGCAGCGAGTTCAAGGGGAGCCGCGGATCCAGAACATTCAGGGTAGGCATACGCTCGACATTACCGCCGTAGCGCTTCAGAACTAATCCAGAAAACACTGCGAGTGCGAGGGGATGCCAATTCCAGCGCGCCCCGATTGCGGCCAGTTGGCTATCTGTCCCGTTCACTCTCTGACGCCGCATGAACTCCACGGCATCCTCCGGTTCCATACCCCGAAGCCTGGATTCCTGCTCCTCGGGATAAACAGGCACGAGCTTTACAGATACGCGGTCGAGTGCGCTTGGCATTGCGCGAGTAGTCAAAATCAAGTGCGTCCCATTGGTAAAGCCAGAGACCTGGCGCAAGAAGTCATCGAGGCCGTCTTGGCCTGAAGCGCGCTGGTCGGCGTTCGCAGTCATTGCGGATATTGCGTCTCCCTGCATCCAGCCCAAAAGCCACCGCTCTATGCCATCTACGATCAGCAATACACGGCGCGATTGGAGCAGTTCGATTAGGGCATGAATCCGGGCAGGCGTGCCCTGACAGTTCTGCTTAACGAAAGCCCCACGAGAAAGGTAGCGGAGGGCCTCATCCAGAAACATGTCGAATGTAAACGAAGTGCGGTAAGCGGTGCACCAGAATCCGGCGCCAAAGCGCAATCCGGGACGAGTACGGAGGAATTCGGAAACCAGTGTCGTCTTGCCCTGTCCTCCCATCCCAGTCACAACGAGAATGCTGGGACTCGAACTGCGCAGCCCTGCATCGAGCTGCTCAAATTCAAATCGGCGGCCGACGAAGAATGCAGGCCGTTCCGGCGGATGCAGGTAGTGAATTGGTTGGACGACGAGGTCGAGAAGAGTAGGAACGAGTTGAGACACCTGAAGGCGGAGGTCATCGACGCTGTTGAACCACTCGCACTTGTGTGCGTCCAGCAAGCGCCTGCGCTGATCCCTCTGGGATGTTTTCCACTCCTCCGGTTCGTCAATTTGGCTCGCTGCAAGGAAACTGTCATGAGTGAGAAAGATGAAGGCTGGCTTGCCCAGCTCCCGGGCGGTGAAATACTCCAGTTGCGTGTAAGATTGCGCCGGACCGGACTGATCAGTTGGCTTTGCCCCAAATACCTTTCCTACCAGACAAATCACCGCATCGCAGGATGCGATGGTGCGGATGAGTACATCTTTGAGTTCATCGCAGCTGGCTGGCAACTCCTCCTGGATGACGGGAAATATCTGGGACTTTCGCAAAACGGCTGCAGCAGCCTCACGGCAGGCGCCAAGATCTGACGTGGTTGCACTGACAAAGACTCGTAAAGTGTCGGGCATATCGCTTTGCCTTGTTGTTTGCTTACGCGTGGAGGCAGTTTGTGGATAATCACTTGCTGTCCAATGTCCTTGCCTCAAATCGAGTGTTGGAAAAGGGAGTATTGTTCCAACGCTCCCTTACCGGCCTGTGCTCATGAGCCTCCACTCCGGCGTGTCACGATTTTGAATTTGGCAATCCGTGTGTACTTTGGGTAATTCCTGATCGTACGTCGGTCCTTATCCTTTTCCGCTTCGGGCAAATCGGAGTATGCACAGAGGAGCGGGTGGGTTCTCTTCTCGTTGTCCTTGGGCGGAGGGCCGTAAGTCCAGCCCTCCATGCGCTTCTGCTCGTCCCACCCCTGGTGCTCGGCTTCAGCAAGGAATTCGATGTTCGATTCAAGGACTGCCTTGACTGCTTCTTCCTTTTCGCCCGAAGCTGTCCCCTCCTCCAGGACAAAGCCAACCAGGGCCAGGACCTCGGGAATGCGGCTGGCAGCAGCTATGTTAGCCGCCTTGCCTTCCTGATCGAGGTCATCGTATGGCTTGACGTACGGTCCTCCTTTCGCCTTCTCTTCTGCTGTTAGATTAGCGAGCCAGTCTTCATGCAGCGCCGGAGCCAGCCTTTCCGCCTGGGCCAGGAATGCATTGGAACGTTGGGTCAGCTTGTGGAAGTCCTCGACACTATCCACATACAACGCCAGCAGGTTGTCTGGAGGAAGGTGGGCGCGGCGCAGCGGCAGGCCGCCGCGGTCGCGAATGGAACCGATCAGCTTCTCCATCGACCGCGCCCCGTTGCGGTAGTGACTGATCTCCAGCAGCGCCGTCAGCAGTCCACGATCGATTTGGAGTACCTCGTTCTCCTTTTCCTTTACTAACCCCAGCAGGGACCGGAGCAAGATGGCGCGCCGGACTGGAAAGCCCACATCTGTTGAGTCGTCCACCCACGGGTCAAGTTTCTTCTGGGCAGATTCGATGTCGTAGTTTTGACCGGGGTTGGGGCCGAGCACATCGAAGAATCCGGCCAGGCGGCTCTTGAAGTCCGGTCCCTTCTTCATCACGAAATCATGACGAGCGTCTCGCTGTTCGTCGGACTCGCCAGGTTCTGGCTTCTCGGGCGGACCGAAGTGAGCGAAGTCGCGACTGGTGCCGCCGGCAAAGACAAAGACACTCTTGCCGATGGAGTGGGAGAGTTGACCATCCTGAAAGGCGCCGTCCTGCATGGGCGCCAACAAGAACTGCAACCACTTGTATTCAGCGGAGTCGAACTCGTCCCAGAAGACGACGGGCGTGTATCCCGCAAGGGCCTGGTCGCGCACCAGGTGATAGGCGCCGATCAGGTCCTCTGGTCCTTTGAACTGCGACAGGTTGAATTCCAGGATGGGGTTGTCTTTTCCGAATACGCCGCCAGCAATCTGTTTCAGGCCGAATGATTTGCCCGATCCCGGCGCCCCGAAGACCGCGAGCGACAAGGGCTGCTTTTGCTTGCCGCCGTCGCTATAGCTCAACATCAATCGCCGCATGGATCGCAGCGCCTCGATCTCTCGCCGATCCATGGTCAGCAACTTCTCAAACCGTGCGCAGGGAACATTCTCGAGCGCGACCGGCCCAAGCAGAGCCAATCGCCGGGCCGGGCCGTATAGTGGGCCTGGAAAGGCGTCGGCGTGAGCCGCCCGGCTTAGCATCGTCCAATTGGCCGCACGCTGGGCATTCTCCTTCTTGCAGCAGGCGCCGGAGCAACGCACTTCGGAGGTGGCGTACTTCTGTGTTGGAGCCAGAAGTTGAGCGGCGGCCTCCTTAAAGGGGAATCCGGGCTCACCGCCCTTGACGGGCCCGTGACCGTGTTCGCGGAGGAAGCGCGTCGTGGAAAGGCCCGCTTTGAGAGCGGGAACAAGGTTGACTTCATCCGCGGTCTTCGCCTCTTTCAGATTCCACGCCAGCGCAGCAGTCATCGCCGATAGGAATCCAAAGGCGTTGCCGTTCTTATGGGAATCCTCCCATTCGCCTTCACCACGCTCAGGATCGAAGACAAGCCGGCAGGGGCCGTGCTTATCTTTACCTGGCCCATCGAGCCACAGCGCAGCATCGCCGCGCAGCGCGACCACCAGATGACGGCAGGATTTGAGCTCACTGATGGAGGGGTTCGACTTGATCTCCGCCACCAGATCGTCCACAGTGCTCTCCCACGACAATCCGCGGCTGACGCGAACATCCTCGCTGCGCAGGTTGTCGGCGCTCACCACGACAATCAGCCGCTCGCGCCATTTCTCAGCCAACACTCTCCAAAGATCTCCGCGAGCCAGCGGGCGCGACATCTTGAGAATGATCCACTGTAGTTCCGGAGCCGTGGCGGCAGACTTCAAGAACGGTGGCCAGCACCTGTCCGCCGTCTTCAGGCGGAAGCCTAGACCTCCGTCATCGATGACCACCACCTGCGGCTTGGCCTCGGCCAATCCGGGCGCGGCCGTGGCAGGGTATGGTGAGAAGCTCCGTTTGCCGTATCCCAGGGTCTTGGAAACCCGCCACTGCAACTGGTCCTTCTTGAGGCCCTCATATGCATCCCAAACAGCGCCCACTTGAAAGTCGCTTGGCCAGGTTTTGAGAGACTCGACCGTCATTTCCTTGAGCCCGAAGAGCAAGTTCTTTGAAGGTTTGCCGGCTTCGGATCCTGAAGCGCCAACGTTCTCCATGGCTTCAAGGAGGCCATATGTTAAGGTGGCTCCCCCAGGCTGTTTTCGGTGTTGCATTCCCAAAGAAGCTTCTGAATCGGGTGTGGATCGGCTCCCCGCGTAGATGTTATGGTCCAGAACCACATCGCCTGTAACTAGGATCATGTTCCTCTCCCCTCTCCTCTTGCCCCAGCGCCGGACAAGGGTCTGAGAAATCGATGACCCAGTCTAATGCAACTAGGAGACTTTTGATCAAGATGCAGCCCTGAGCGCGCGCCTGGGGACATTGCTAGGAGCAAAGGAAGGCCCTTTTCGCCGTCGCGCACCCGGCGCTGAGGCCGTTTTGGGGTTCAGGCCCCCTCCCGCGAGCGAGACTGACCTGTCGCTTGTCATGCGCGCCTTGGGCCATACAAACGCGCAGACGGCCATGATCTACCAGCATCCAAGTCTGGAACGGGTGCGCGCTGTGGTGAATGAAAATCCATTGGCCGCAAGCCAGAAAGCGCAACCGTTTCTGGTACGTCACAATCGCGTCACATGCACCAAAACCGAGGCATTGCCTCAAGCCGTAAATTGTTGATTCTCTGGTGGGCCCGGAGGGATTTGAACCCCCAACCAAGGAATTATG
>CAVRAQ010000002.1:0-48899 GCA_963718985.1 uncultured Acidobacteriaceae bacterium | reverse complement strand
AGTCCCCTGCTCTAACCGTTGAGCTACAGGCCCTTCAAGAGCATTGTAGGATGCCATGCGTGCAGGGTGAAAATGGAGCAGGCATTTCCGGGATTGATTCGCTCTTCATGCGGGACTGTCTTCGAAACCTGCGAGGCGAATGCGCCTGAATGCGATTCGCCTCGCAGCCTTCACGCCGTTGCTAGCCTTTCAGCGTTACCAGCTTTGCTTTGTTCTGCGCCTCGATCACCAGTTGCGCCGCCAGCAGGCATTCATCTTCGTTCTGAGCCAGATGGGTGCGGTTCACGATGTCCGCCACAAACTGCGGGCCGAACGGCAGCGGCATCTTGTTGCAGTCGATGTACCGGGCCTGCTTGTTGTCCACAATAAACAGATTGTTCCCCTGGCGCTTCACCCCCATGTCGGCATACTTGCGGATTTCGATGTAACCGTCGGTGCCCAGGATGAACAGCCGTCCATCGCCCCAGGTTCCCAGCCCGTTGGGTGTGAACCAGTCCAGGCGCACGTAGCCCAGGCCGCGGTCGCCGCGCAACACCATATCGCCGAAGTCCTGAAAGCGCGGGTGATCGTTATGGCGCACATTGGCAATCTGCGACTCCACAACTTCCGCCTGCTTCGATCCTGTGTAATAGAGGAACTGATCCACTTGGTGCGAGCCGATGTCGCAGAGAATTCCGCCGAACTGGTCCGGGTTCCAGAACCATTCGGGCGCTGCGCTCCGCCGCCGGCGTCGCCGCCACGCTGAATAATCTGGTGGGGCGCGATGTTGATGGTCTGAATCACCTTGCCGATAGCCCCCTGCCGAACCAGCTCCCCCGCGTACACGGCCGCTTTTACCTCCAGCAGTTCGCTGTAGAGGATGGCGTAGATCCGCTTGGTCTCGGCGATTGTCTTGCGCACCTCGGCCAGTTGCCCGAGCGTCGTCATGCCCGGCTTGTCCGAGAGAAAATCCTTGCCGTGCTTCATGGCGCGCACCGCCAGCGGCGCCCGCTCGTTGGCTATCTGCGAGCTGAGTACCAGTTGCACCGACGGGTCGTTCAGAATCTCATCTTGCGTCGCGGCCATCTTTACGTTTGGAAACCGCTTTTTGAAACCGGCAATCTTGTCGTCCTCGCCGGCCCAGGCCGCCACCAGCTCGCCGCCGCCGCGCTGGACGGCGCCGATCATGCCGTAAATATGGTCGTGGCTCATGCCGCACACGGCAAATTTGATGTGATACTTGGGCGCCTCTTCAGCCTGCGCGGCCGGCAGCACCGCATCTTCGACAACCCGGCCGCGTCCGCCCCCGAAAGCCATCGCGCCTTCCGGCATGCCGGCCATCATGGCTACCGGCGCAATCAATCCGGCTTGCTTCAAAAAGTCACGCCGGCCCGTAGAAATCCTGTTCATCTCTCCTCCGTCTCTGCAACAGCATGGTTGAATCAAGCCGCAACCGCGACCTTCCGGATGGAACACAACCCGCCGCGCCGAATCTCCGGACTGATCGCTTCCCAACTTCGGTCCGAATCGATGATAACCGCGTTTGCCGGGTGAGGCGAGTCGTCCAGTGTGAATTGCCGGGGACTGGGACAAATGGGGCCGATGCGCGATGATGGTTAAATAAGTGGAAGCAGCGCGCAGGCCCGATTCGTGGCGCGCTGCGGATGCGCCGCCGTGTTTCTTCAAGGAGATAAGATGATTCGCTACGGAATGGTGCTTGGCCTCAAGCCCGAGGCCGAGGAAAAGTATAAGCAACACCACGCCGCCGTGTGGCCGGGCGTGCTCGAAATGATTCGCAAGTGCAACATCCGCAATTATTCGATCTACCTGAAAGACCACACTCTATTCGCCTACTTCGAATACCATGGAACCGATTATGCCGCCGACATGGCAAAGATGGCGGCCGATAAGACGACGCGGGAGTGGTGGGCCATCATGGAGCCTATGCAAAGCCCGTTGCCTACGCGCAAGGAGGGCGAGTGGTGGGCAGGCATGGAAGAGGTCTTCCACGTGGATTGAGAGCTCCGGCGAAGGAGTAGAATCCCCTCGGCGGTATTCCGGCGAGTGCGAGGAGAGCATGAAATTCTGCCAACGCAAGGGAGGCGCGGCGGGTTGGATCGTTTGCACAGGCCTTTGCCTTTCTCTTTGCACCATCGCCCGGCTTCTGCCTGCTCAACAGCCAGCGCCTGCGCAGAAGGCCGACTCGATTCTGATCTTGAAGAAGGACCACACGCTGGAACTGTTGACCAAGGGCAAGGTTATTCGCACTTATAAGGTGGCGCTTGGACGGGGCGGACTGGCACCAAAGGAGCGAGAGGGGGACGCACGCACGCCGGAAGGCCATTACATCATCGACTCGCGGAACGCATCCAGCGCCTACCACCGTGCTTTCCACATCTCATATCCGAATGCTGAAGATCGCAACCGAGCAGCCAAGCTGGGCGTCCCGCCAGGCGGGGGCATCATGATTCACGGCCTGCCCAACGGCATGGGCTGGATAGGATCGGCTCATCGGCTCTACGACTGGACCTTGGGGTGCGTTGCCGTAACCAACCCGGAAATCGAAGAAATCTGGAATCTGGTTCCGGTGGGAACGCCGGTCGAGATTCGTCCATAAGGCTCTTCAATCCCTCAGCGCGCATCGCTCTGCGAAGGCAAGCGTAGATGCTTCGCAGATGCGGTTGTGCCCTCTTCAATGCCGCACCCTGCTGGAGCATTGATCGGGTTGCAACGCGCCGCCACGTTGCCGGGAAGTTCCACGGAGAAGTGCCCGGGCCAGCGGGCGGGTTCGCTCGCCGGATAATCGGTGCTCAGGATCTGAGCGCCGCTGGTCATCATGGCGTCGCGCTTTGACGTATCGTCGGCGCGGGCCTCCCTGGTGTCGGAGTCGGTTCTTGCGCGGACAAGATAGCCCTGGCGTACGAGATCGGAGATTTCGCTCGCGGGGCCGTCGTTGCACTCCGTAAACGCGGCGTCCGGCTGCCCCGGCGTAGCATTCGTGAACAGCACGCGGCCGCGCAGCGATGGATGGCCGTCCAGGTACACCGGGCCAACCGGGCGCTGATCCATGAGAAAGATTACTTTGCCGCGCGCGCTTGCGAGTGTCGGCCAGTTGCCCGCCAGCACCGCCTGGTTGAGCGTATCGTAGCGGCCCCGGACGTTGTCGGGAGTAATGATTTCTTCAGGCAGAAACACTGAGCGAATCTCGGCGTCGAGAGCGTCGAAGGTGCTCGCTGTGAACGGCTCTGCTTCCGTCAGGCGCATCGGGCCCTGCGTCGATTCCTGTTTGGTTTCCACGAGAATGAAAATCGGAATATGGTTCGGATGCGTATGCGACCATTGCCACACTTCGTTGAGGCACGCGGCAAAAGGCTGGCACACGCTGCGATAGTCGATGTCCTGCACGTGCATCACCTTGAAGCCGGGCTTCATCATCACCCCGTCAGGGTCGAACTCAGGATCGGGTGGAAGATGCGCCGCGGCCACCATCTGCGGCCCCGCGGGATGCGCGTAACGGCCCCCTTTGCTGTCGGCAAAGATATCCAGCTCGATCTGCCGAACGCCGCTGTCGAGCTGCGCGTGAGCGGGTCGATGCTTGTAGTCCAGGCCTTGAAGTCTTCAAGCATCCTTGCTTTGCCAAAGCTTGCTTTCGCTTGGCGCAATGCCGGCATGATAGCTGTTGTGGGTCCCGATCACCTGAATCTGATTCAACTTCAGCGCGCCACCGCTGCCCGGCGTCTGGCACTCGATGGCCGCAACCGATCCGGCCAGCAGAGCGCCCAGCGCAAAAAATAAAATCCGTCGTCCACAACAAAACATCTTCGAGCCCTCCGCATCTCGCGGCGCGCTGCGGCCCCGCGTTCTTTCGCAACCAGCCTACAGGATCGCGCTTATCTTCGGGTCTGAAGATTGATCGGCCCCGGTGGCCGCGCCGACCCAGGTTCGTCCTGAAACCAGAACGCTCCATCGGCCTCTCTCTGCGAGAATAAGGGCAGATGCTTTCTTTGCAAAATGCCGGCAAGCGGTTTGGGCCGCGGGTCCTGTTTCTTGAAGCCAATTGGCTCATCCGAAGCAGGGAAAAGACCGCGCTGGTGGGCGCCAATGGCACTGGCAAATCGACATTGATGAGGGTGCTGGCCGGCCTCGAAACGCTCGACTACGGCGGCCTGCAGCAGACCCGGGGCATGAGCATCGGCTACCTGCCGCAGGAGGGTTTGCGGCTCACCGGGCGGACGGTCTTCGAAGAATGCCTCTCGGTCTTCGACGAACTGCGCGAGATGGAGCGGGAGATCGAGCGGCTAAGCGGGCAACTGGCGGAGCTCGATCATGCCGGGCCCGAATACGAGGCCGCGGCCGAGCGCTACTCCATGCTGCAGGAGCGTTTTCACGCGCTGGACGGCTACGCCCTCGATGCCCAGGTTGGCGGCGTCCTCACCGGCCTCGGCTTCGGCAAGCAGGATTGGGGGCGGCAGACGGACGAATTCAGCGGCGGCTGGCAGATGCGCATCGCGCTGGCCAAGCTGCTGCTGGCCAAGCCCAACCTTCTCCTTCTCGATGAGCCGACCAATCACCTTGACCTGGAAACTCGTAACTGGCTCGAAGACTATCTCCACACTTATCCCTTCGGTTACATTCTTATCTCCCACGACCGCTATTTTCTCGATGTTACGATCGGCCGCACCGTGGAGATATGGAACAAGCGGCTCACCATCTATCAGGGCAATTACAGCAAGTATCTTAGTCAAAAAGACGAGCGGCGAACTCAATTGCTGGCCGCCTACCGCAATCAGCGCGAGCAGATCGAGCATCTCGAGGCATTTATCAATCGCTTCCGCGCCCAGGCCACCAAGGCCAAGCAGGTGCAGTCCCGCATCAAGGAGCTGGATAAGATTGAGCGCATCGAGATACCGGAAGAAGAACCGGTAATTCATTTCCGCTTTCCCCAGCCCGCGCCCTCGGGACGCATGGTGGCCGAGGCTGAAAGTCTCGCCAAGAGTTATGGGCCCAAGCAGGTGTTTCAGGGCGTGCGTTTCAGAATCGAGCGCGGCGACCGCGTGGCGCTGGTGGGCGTCAACGGCGCCGGCAAGTCTACGCTCATTCGCCTGCTCACCGGGGTTGAAGCGCCCACCGCGGGCGCCGTGCGCCTGGGCCACAACGTGGTAAGCGAGTATTTTGCGCAGGACCAGTACAAGGTGCTGGACGGCGACGCGCGCATGTTGGACGACATAAGCCGCGCCGCGTTCAAGGTGCCGGAGGTCGAGTTGCGATCGCTGCTCGGCTGCTTCCTGTTCAGTGGCGACGATGTCTTCAAGCCGCTTGGCGTGCTCTCGGGCGGCGAGCGAAATCGCTACGCATTGGCGCGGATCCTGGTCTCGCCCTCGAATTTCCTTCTCCTCGACGAGCCCACCAACCACCTCGACATGCACGCCAAGGATGTATTGCTTGAGGCGCTGGCGGCCTTCTCGGGTACGGTGGTCTTCGTCTCCCACGACCGTTACTTTATCGACCGCCTGGCTACGCGGGTATTGGAAGTGGAAGCCGGCGCGGTCACCAGCCACGAGGGCAACTACGAGGACTATCTGCGCTGGAAAGAGGCGCAGGCCGCCGGCGCCCCTTCCCAAATAGCTTGTCATCCTGAGCGAGCGCAGCGAGTCGAAGGACCTGCGTTTCAACCGGAGTCTGACGCGCCTCCATCGAACGGAGCAAGCGATGCGAACGAAGCCGCCGATCGCCCCCGCCGCCTGAATCCCATCCGGCAAAAGCAGATGGAAGACCGCTGTGCCTTTCTCGAAGAGGAAGTCCCGCGCATCGAGGCGTCGATCGCTCACACCGAAGAGCAGTTGGGCATCTACGTCTCTGCCGCCGAAACCCAGCGCCTCACCACGCTGGCCGGGGAGTTGCGCCAGCAGTTGGCCGCGCTTACCGCCGAATGGGAAGAGCTGATGGTGCAGTTGGACGGCCAGGCGGCCCTCAACTGATTCGTGTGCGACGCAAGAATCTCCTGCCTTCCGCAACTTCCTCTATGACCGTTGCGATTCAGAGATTGAGCAACCGCCTCAGTGGAGCGACGCCACTGCTGATCATCCGCGAGCCCGCCTGCTTCTCGAGGTTGCGCTCCCATTCCAGAATCAAGGCTTCAACGATTTCTCTACCGTCCGTGTCCGTAACGGCTTCCATCGGTGTTCGCCCACCGAGGGCCGGTATCTTCTGGTGAACCCAGGCCTGCATATGCTCTTGGATCATGGCCTGTGCTTCCTGCCACGCTTCTGGATCGAAATTCGGATTGTCCGTCTCTGTGTCCGGAGATGCCGCGCGCGCGGCTTTTCTGTGCTTCGCATCCTTGAGCATCTGTTCCGGGGTTTCAACACGCGTCCTTTCATGCACAGCCAACATACCGAGCCGCCGCTCAATCTCTTTGCGGATTCTTGTTGCGCGATTGGCCGAATTCACGTCCGCGACCAGGGTTCGCCCGGAAATCTTGATGTGACCAAGGATGGTGTTGTCCCAGGTCTTGTGCATCGGGTTGCCCTTCGTTCTCCAGTCGAAATCCGCGCTGCGCAGTGTGCCGTCGGCGGCCATTTCGACGGTCTCCAGAAGGTCTTCCTTCGACTCTCCCCAGGCCAGCGAAGCGAGCGCGTCGAAGGCAACCTGCGCGGACCCGACGCGGAAGGTCAGCGTGTGAAAGAGAAGCGGATCGCCATCGGTATTGCAAAGCCGCGGCGGCGTACGGAGGGCATCGCGGACGTCCAGGTACACGGCGCGAATCATTTCTCTGTATTGAATTAGGTCCTCCGCGGCAAGATCGCGGTTCTGTTTCGCGATCTTCTGGCGCAACTCCGCCCGCAATCCCACTATCTCCACCTTGTGGCCAGGTGGAATGGAGATCGGCGCCATTCTGCTTAGCGTTGTCACACCGGGAAGCCTGCATAGTTGCGCATAAATCAGGTCTCCCGGCCGCAAGCTCTGTGATCCGCCGTGCTCCTCCACCTCAGTTTCGCCACCAATCAGGGTGTCCCGCAACACCATTCCGTGCCCAGGGTAGCACCGTATTACCTCATAGAAGCCGATCGGCTGGGCGATGCTCTGCTCCAGAATCAGGCGTTCCAGCTCGGGCAACCGGCTTGCCTTCTTCAACAGATACTCTTGCGCCACAACGCCTGGCTTCGGCCGCCGGCCGCGCCGGGCCGGGGGTTGCTTCGGGTCCCAGTCAAACAGAAAATACGGAAGGAATATCTGGTGCTCCCCCGGATGATCGTCGAGCGGGACGGGAAGGATGGCCTGGTTGAAGTCCGCCCATGCCTCGGGAATCTGGTCGGCGAATCTTTGGCCGGCGAATTTCATCATCTCGCCGGTAAGACGCTCTGAGGCATCGTGCTGCCTGCTCCAAGGGCTGTCATCGGACACATGCTCGCTGGTTAGACAGCAATGCTTGTATTTCTTGCCGCTGCCGCATGGGCAAGGATCGTTTCTGCCGATTTTCTCGCGTGGACTGGAGCGCATGATGGCGTCATTATCGCGCATGGATGGATGATCGGAAGGGCTCGAATCTGTGGAATAACCGGTCGAAATTGGGTCTGTGCCGGGGCCAGAGCCAATTGCATCTCCCAACTCCCTATTGTCCTCGCCGCCGCATCCCATCGTGCATAATCAAAAGACGATGGCCCTTTTGTGGAATCCCGAAAGCTGGCCGCAAAGGCTGGCGGAGTTGGAAGCCCAATCCGGCGACCTCAAGGAGGCGCCGCTGCGGCGCGATGTCCGTTCCCTGGGCATGCTGCTCGGCGAGGTGTTGCGCGAGCAGGCCGGAGACCAGCTCTTTGCCGAAGTGGAGGCGCTGCGCCAGGGCACCATCCGCCGCCGCGACGCTGAGGCGCACGGCCACGCTGAAGAAGCTGCCCGCAACGCCGCCGGCGCGCTGGCGCGGGTTCACCGCTTGCCCCCGGAGCGGGCCATCCTGCTCACCCGCGCCTTTGCCTTCTACTTCGAACTCATCAACCTGGCTGAAACCAACCATCGCAAGCGCCGCCGCATTGCCCTTCGGCTGAGCGGCGGGGCCGGCCGTCAGCGCGGGTCTTTGGCTGGGACTTTGTCGGAGATGCGTCGCGTGGGCATCAGTGCGGATGAGGCTCTGGATTGGCTCAAGCGCGTGCTCATTGTCCCTGTGTTTACCGCGCACCCCACTGAGGTGGCGCGCCGCACCGTCATGTTCAAGCGCCGCCGCATTGGCGAATTCCTCGCCTCCCTCGATCGCATCCCCATTCCCGAGCAGGATCTCGCCCGCCTCGAGCAACTGGTCCTTGCCGAGATCACCGGCCTGTGGCAGACCGACGAGGTGCGCTCGCGGCGGCCCACGGTCTACGACGAGATCAAGATGGGCCTCGACTACTACGACGTCTCCATCTTCGAGACCCTGCCCGGGCTCTACCGCGAGATCTCTGAGGCGCTGCGAGCCTCTTACGGCCTGGAGATCGAGGCCCACGCGCTGCCCCAGGTGCTGCGCTTCGGCTCCTGGATCGGCGGCGACCGCGACGGCAATCCCTTTGTCACGCCCGACGTCACGCGCGACGCCATTCAATTGGCCCGCGGCCATCTGCTGCTCTACTACCAGCGGCGACTAAACGAGATCATCGACCTGCTCACCACCAGCGCCCAGCAGCGGCCGGTGAGTCAGGCGCTGATGGAGCGCCTCAAGGCTTATGTCGCGCAGGTGCACACGCCTGAGGCGCAGGTATTCGGCGCGCAGTACGAGTTTGAGTACTATCGGCGTTTCATCATCTGCGTCAAGGCGCGCATTCAGCGCACCATGGAACTGACGGGGGAGCATCCGGGCTTCCTCGGGGCAGCAGTGCCGGTGACGCCCTTCACTTTGTCGCGCGGACACGAAAGGTTGGCCCAGGTGCTGCCGGCTTACGGCTCCGTCGAAGGTTTTCTCGAAGATCTTAAAGCTCTCCGGGACTCGTTGGCCTCTCACAACGGAATCCGAATTGCGCGCACGCTCGTCGATCCGCTCATCCTGCAGGTGCGCACCTTCGGTCTCCATCTGCACACGCTCGATATCCGCCAGCACGCTCGTGTGCTCCAGACCGCGCTGCAAGAGACGATCAGCGACACCATGGCCTCCTCGCTGCCCAGCGGTATGTCGGCTGAAACTTCGAGCGTGCTTGAAACCTTCCGCGTGGTTGCCGAGGTCAAGGACGGTTGCTCGCCCGAGGCGATTCGCCAGTACGTCATTTCGGGCGCGGCCACGGTTGACGACGTGCTGGCCGTGGTCCGCCTGGCCCGGTTGGGCGGCGTGCGGGTCGAGGGCTCCGGACGCGACCCGGGCCTGATGCCGGTTCCGCTCTTTGAATCCATTGAAGCCCTGCGCAACGCCCCGGCCGTCTGCCGCGAGCTCTGGAGCCGGCCCGACTACCGCAAGCTGATTGCCTCCTGGGATAACTGGCAGGAGGTCATGCTGGGCTACTCGGATTCCAACAAGGACGGCGGCATGTTGACCTCGACCTGGGAGATCTTCCGCGCCCATCGCGACCTGCACGTGGCAGCGCGCGAGGCCGGCGTCAAGCTGCGCCTCTTCCACGGGCGCGGCGGCACGGTGGGCCGCGGCGGCGGACCCACGCATCGCGCCATCTTCGCCCAGCCCATGGACTCCTTCGACGGCCAGTTGCGCATCACCGAGCAGGGCGAGGTGCTCAACTTCAAATACGCAGACGAGGTTCTCGCCGAGCGCAATCTCGAACTGATGATTGCGGCGTCTCTTGACGCCCTTGCCCGGCCCAACGCGCGCGACCCCGAGGGCCACTTCACCGGCGTGCTCAAGCCGGAGTGGGAGGCCGCGCTCGACGAGCTCTCTGGTCTTTCCTTCGGCTTTTACAGGAAGCACATTCTTGATGACCCCGGCGTGGTCGTTTATTTCGGGCAGTCCACGCCGGTGGGCGAGCTGGAGAACGCCAAGATCGGCTCGCGGCCTTCGCGGCGCAATTCCTCACCGCGTCTCACTGACCTGCGCGCCATCCCCTGGGTCTTCGGCTGGACACAATCGCGGCTGCTGGTGCCGGCGTGGTTCGGCGTGGGCTTCGCAATCGAGGAATATCTGGCGAAGTCAGGCTCTCTTGAACTGCTGCAAATCATGGCCCGCGAGTTTCCGCTCTTTATCGATCTGCTGCGCAACGTCGAGTTGGCGCTTGGCAAAGTGGACCTGGCCACGGCTCGCCTTTACTCCGAGCTGGTTGAGGACGCGAACCTCCGCGAGCGCGTCTACGACATGTTCGATGCCGAGTTCCATCGCACCGTGCGCGCGGTTCTCGCAGTCACCTGCCAGAGCGAACTGCTGGAGTCGAACCAGGTGCTGGCTCACTCTATCAAGCTGCGTAATCCCTATGTCGATCCCATGCATTTGATCCAGGTGGACATGCTGCGCCGCAAGCGCGCCGGCGAAGACACTCCTGCGGTCAACCGGGCCATCGCGGCCACCATCAGCGGAATCTCGGCGGGGCTGAGGAATACGGGATGAGAATGGCTGGCGAAAAGATTCTCTCTGAAAGTCAGGGCCCCACTCTGATTCCGTAGCTTCCTGTGCCGCCTTCGTGCCCAGGACTGCGGAGCCCATGAATTTGCTGTAACTTCCGGTAGCGGGTCAGTTTGAAGGGTACGGGCTTTAGCCCGTACATAAACCAGGCAACACGAATGCGGGCTTCAGCCCCTGAGGGAACGCTCCTTCAAACTGACCCACTACCTAACTTCCGCTTGTCAATCTCGCGCTCAAGGTCTACCTTATTTGTATGCATCGATGTCGCTAACTCCGTCCTGGTGAGAGTTCCGATGCAGACGCGCGCCCTGATCGCGTGCGCTTTTCCCCGCATGATTGCTCCACCATTCCCAAAAACCCACTCAAAAGAAAACCTGGGCGAAATGGCCCCGGAAAAAAGGAGATCATCATGGCGCGCATTGCCGCGAATGTAACTGAATTGATTGGCCGCACCCCGCTGGTACGGCTGAATCGTGTGGCCGCCGGCCTGCCCGCGACCGTTGTCGCCAAGCTGGAGAGCCAGAACCCGGTTTCGAGCGTAAAGGACCGCATCGGCTTCGCAATGATCGATGCCGCGGAAAAAGCCGGCAAGATTACGCCCGGCAAAACCATGCTCATCGAGCCCACCAGCGGCAATACCGGCATCGCGCTGGCCTTTGTCGCCGCCGTCAAGGGCTACCGCATCATCCTCACCATGCCTGAGACCATGAGCCTCGAGCGGCGCGTGACGCTGCTCGCCTTCGGCGCGGAGATCGTGCTCACCCCCGGCCCCAACGGCATGAAGGGCGCCATCGCCAAGGCCAACGAGATCCTGGCCAGGACGCCCAACGGCTACATCCTGCAGCAGTTCGACAACCCCGCCAACCCCGCGATCCATCTAGCCACCACCGGCCCCGAGATCTGGAACGACACCGACGGCAAAGTGGACATTCTCATCTCCGGCGTCGGCACCGGCGGCACCATCACCGGCGTGGCCAACTACATCAAGCCGCGCAAGCCGGAGTTCAAGGCCATCGCCGTCGAGCCGACCGATAGCCCGGTGCTCTCCGGCGGCAAGCCCGGACCGCACAAGATTCAGGGCATCGGCGCGGGTTTTGTGCCCAGCGTGCTGGATACCAGGCTGGTCGACGAGGTGGTCCAGGTGACCAACGACGAGTCGGTCGAGATGGCCCGGCGGCTGGCGAAAGAGGAAGGCCTTTTTGTCGGCATCAGTTCGGGAGCAGCAGCGGCAGCGGCGCTCAAGGTGGCCGCGCGGCCTGAGAACAAGGGCAAGCTGATCGTGGTGGTGCTGCCCGACTTCGGCGAGCGTTACCTGTCCACAGTGCTCTTTGAGCCGCTGCGCCAGCAGGCCCTGGCGCTCCAGGCTGAGCCGATTGCGGTTCTGGCCTGAGAATGGTCGTTCGAAGCAGCGATGGTTCGGCTCTAGCTGCTGAAGGAGTACGATGCTCAGTGAAGCACTCCTTCAGCGGCTAGAGCCCAACCCTCTTTTCGTGCTGTCACTGTACGGGCCCAAGCCCGTACCCATCCAATAGCTTCCGCGATTTATTTACTCGTCATGCCTCTGTTCGGCCGCATCCGCGAAGACATCAACTCCGTGCTGGAGCGCGACCCGGCCGCGCGCTCCCGGCTGGAAGTCCTGCTCTGCTATCCGGGCCTGTGGGCGGTGTGGATTCACCGCGTCTCGCACTGGCTGTGGCGCGCCCATCTGCGGCTGCCGGCGCGCATTCTCTCCCAGGTTGGCCGCTTCTTCACCGGCGTCGATATTCACCCCGGCGCGCTGTTGGGCCGGCGGCTGTTTATCGATCACGCCACCGGCGTGGTCATCGGCGAAACCGCAATCGTCGGCAGCGACGTGACCATGTACCAGGGCGTCACCCTGGGCGGCACCGGCAAGGGCCACGGCAAACGCCATCCTACGGTCTGCGACGGCGTTTTCATCGGCAACAACGCCAACCTGCTGGGCAACATCACCGTGGGCGAAAACTCGCGCGTAGGCGCGGGCTCGGTGGTGCTCTCCGATGTGCCGCCCAACTCCACCGTGGTCGGCGTCCCCGCGCACATCGTCTATCGCAATGGCGAGCGCGTGCTCATTACCGATCCGCACGACGTCAAGGACCCGCTCTCCGATGCGCTCATCGCCCTCTCGGCCCGCGTTGAGGAGCTCGAAGAGCGTCTCGGCGCGGAGCCCTGCCCGCCCGATCCCTTTGCGGCCGAGGAAGCCGACCGTACCGCCTACCATCTGGAACTCGAACGCCTCCGCGTCTATGTTTCGATGGGCGAGGGAATCTGAAAATCCCGTTTCCTCCGCCCGCTCCCCCCGCGCATGAAGTTCTCGGCTGGTGGTACATCCCCATCATGCTCATTCTGGGCAGCCTCACGCTCCTGGTCGCCACCTTTGCGATCCAAAAGTTCCTTGGCGTTTCGCAGCGCCTGGTGGCCAGGCTGCAGTCGTAAAGTTGCCCGCATTGAGCCCGGAGCCGCCAATGGGCAGTCTCCGGGCGTCGGGTGATCCAGTCCTGAGATTGTTCGCGAGTTTCCTGAAGCGCGCCGGTGCGGCAGGCCGCAATGCTACAGTGGTTCCGTCCGCATTCTTCTGGCCGGGGTTTCGCTTGTTGACCTTTCGCACGCTGCTCGTGGCCGCTCTTACTCTTCCTGCCGCCGCCCATGCCGCCGTTCGCGTGCAGGCCGCGTCGGTGCCGCCGGAGATGCGCTCCACCACGTTTACGGTCACGGTCGACGGACTTCCTGTAGACGTGGCCCACGCCGCGGCCAGCTATGAATTTGTCAGCTTCGACATTACCGGCCCGGTGACCGTGGAGATCACCGCCTCCGAGCCGGACTTCTGGGACAATGGCGTCGATATTCAGCCCTGGCGGCTGGGGCTGCGTCCTATCCGTCAGGGGCCCACCATCCGCTTCAGGCTCGCCGCTCCGGCCAAGCTCTCCATCTCCCGCCCCGGCGACTTTCTCAACCACGCCGCCATGCTTTTTCTCTTTGCCGGCACGCCGCCCCCGCCGCCGCCCACCGGTCCTGACGTTCACATCGTACCCGCGGGTGTGCTTCGCGAGAACCTGAACCCCAAAAGCGGCGACACTTACTACCTGGCTCCCGGCGCATACATCTTCGGCAGCCTGAACCTTTTCAACGTGCAGAACGTCAAGGTGCTGGGCCGCGGAACCATTGTTTACGACGGCCCGCAGGACCCCAATACCGACGAAGGCTGGATGCAGAAACCCGATTGGCACTGTATCGGCGCGCTCCAGGCCCGCAATGTTGAGGTCGACGGCCTCACCTGCATCGTGCGATCAAGAACCTGGTCCATCCAGATGAAGGACTCCACCGGCTTCACATACGACGATCTGCGCGTGGTCGGCGGCAACCCCGGCAACGCCAACCAGGACGGGATGGACTGGCTGGGCGGCGGCGACGCCGTGGTGCGCGACGCCTTTATCCGCTCGTCGGACGATGTGTTTGCCATGGAGGGCAACTGGGACGGCTACAGCGACGCGGATCTCGTCCGCCCCGGCAACGACGTTCAGAACATCCTCATCGAGCACAGCGAGCTCTCCACCAGTATTTCGAACATCGTGCGCTCGGCTTGGCCGCAGAAAATCTTCAACTCGCGCAACTTTACCCTGCGCGATAGCGATGTTCTCCACGGCGGCATCGGCGCATGTGGGCAGACCTTTGCCCTGCTCGGCATGTGGGGAGCAAAGGGCGCCAGCGGCGACCACACCAACTACACCTTCGAAAACATCTTCCTCGACAACTGGTATTCGCTCCTGCAGATGGAGCAGGAGTATCCCGGCCTGCACGGATTCACCTTCCACAACATCTGGGCGCTTGACCAGCCGCCGCTGGAAGTCTCCACCATGACCGGCGACGTGGCCGGCATCACCTTCGACAATGTGAAGTATGGGCAGACCCGCGCGGCCGGCGATGCCGATCTGCCGCTGGCCGTGAATGCCGGAGCGCAGCCGGCGCGCTTTACGGCGGCGCACGGCCCGGTGGCCGCATTTACCGTCGACACGCCGGTCTTTGCGCCCGGGCAGCGCGTCGCCTTTAGCGCAAAAGCCTCGCCGGGGGCGCGCTACACCTGGCTCTTTGGCGACGGAACAATCGGACACGGCCGCAGCGTCCACCACCGCTTTCCCGACGCGGACGGTACTGAGTACGATGGCAGAAACGGCGCGGGCCGCTTCAGGGTTTTGCTCCACGTGGAAAGTAGAGCCGGCCAGCCCGGCTCAAGCAGTGAAGACTGGGCCGCGCAGGGCGTGGTGGCCGTGGCCAAGTGGCGCGACGCCGCAAACGCTGCCGTCCCCACGGTGCCCGGCCTGGCCTGGAAGATCTACCCCGGCACCTGGATCGAGCTGCCCGATCTGACCAAAGAGTCAGCGGTCTTCATCGGCGAAGCGCCCAACCTGCACGCCGAGCCCCAGGGTTTCACGCGCTACGCTGCCGCCTGGGACGGCTTCATCGACATTCCCGCCGACGGCGGTTACACGTTTCATCTCATTGACCGCGACGGCGCCCGGCTTCTAATCGACGGCATTGAAGTGGCGAAGACCGGTCCGCCCTTTGCGCAGGTCTGCGGCTCTCCCGGCAATGCGCTCCGCTACGACCGCGGCTCGCTGGGCCTGCGTGCCGGCGAACATGCATTTCATCTGGAGGGCCTGCACTCCGATAGTCAGGGCTCGCCGCGGCTGCTCTGGGAAGGCCCCGCGTTGCCGCTCACCGACGTGCCCCCTGCGGCATTCAGTCATCCAAGGCAGGATGTGCTTACGCGTTAGTGTCCTGAGTCAAAAAGTTCGCATCACAAATCGAACCAGCAAGACTCGTGGCGTCGCGCCGTCACGGAAGTGAATGCCGGCTGAGGCCTCACCCCATCGCACAATTCCGCTGACTTGCTGACTTGCTATCCCGCGAAGCGGGGCTAACTCGCTGTCGTTATCGAAAACCTCGGCAAACCTATGCGATGAGCTTCATAAATCGAACCAGCGACGTCGCGCCGTCACGGAAGTGAATGGCGGCCGAGGCCTCACCCCATCGCACAATTCCGCTGACTTGCTGACTCGCTATCCCGCGAAGCGGGGCTAACTCGCTGTCGTTATCGAAAACCTCGGTAAACCTATGCGACGAGCTTCATAAATCGAACCAGCGACGTCGCGCCGTCACGGAAGTGAATGCCGGCCGAGGCCTCATCCCATCGCACGATTCCGCTGACTTGCTGACTTGCTATCCCGCGAAGCGGGGCTAACTCGCTGTCGTTATCGAAAACCTCGGCAAACCTATGCGACGAGCTTCATAAATCGAACCAGCGACGTCGCGCCGTCACGGAAGTGAATGGCGGCCGAGGTCTCATCCCATCGCACAATTCCGCTAACCTGCTGACTTGCTATCCCGCGAAGCGGGGCTAACTTGCTGTCGTTATCGAAAAACCTAAGCAAAATTATGCGATGAACTTCGGATTCACCGCGCTAGGGCGTCGACAACGGTTGCCTTCCTTGCTAGGCTGTGAGAACTCCAATCTGGAATCGGAGTACAGCGAACGATGAAGCTTCGATGGGTTCCCATTTGTACCGCAATATTATGCCTGGCTTGGGTTGCGCCGGCTCCAGCCGAGCAGCCGGCGGCGATGCGCCCTTCAACGCAGATTCTCGTGGTGACCACAGCGGATTGGAACGCGGTGCCAGGCACGCTGCAGCGTTACGAGCGGCTGAATGCGCGCAAGAAGTGGAAAAAGGTCGGCCTGCCCATTCCCGTGGTCGTTGCCAAAAAAGGTCTTGGATGGGGCGCTGGATTGGCGCCGGACGCCGATCTCCGGCTCCGCCTCCCGCTCGATCCAGTCAAGCATGAAGGGGACACCAGGGCGCCGGCCGGGCTCTTCCGCCTGGGCACTGCCTTCGGCTACGCCGCCGCCCAGCCGGCAGAGTGGAAGATGCCCTATGTGAGCCTGACGCCATCGGTCGAATGCGTGGATGACATTCACTCAAAGTACTACAACCGCGTCGTGGACCGGGCCACGGTTTCGCCTGACTGGAACAGCTCCGAGCACATGCTCTACACCAACGGGCAGTACCAGTGGGGACTGGTGGTGGATGACAATTCTGACCCGGTGATTCCCGGCGCGGGATCCTGCATCTTCATGCACATCTGGCTGGGAACAGGCGAAGGAACCGTGGGCTGCACGGCCATGGCGCAGGAAAATATTGAAGCCCTGCTGGCGTGGCTCGATCCAGCAAAAACGCCCCTGCTTTTGCAGTTGCCGCGCAAACAGTACAAGAAGCTGAAAAGGCGATGGAAGCTACCTTCCTTGCCGCGGGCAGGACGGTAAGAGCAGGCTGGGGGGGCGCTACGCTCCGCTACTTCGGCAACTGGCTCACATCCCAGCCGCCGCCGAGCGCCCGCACCAGGCCTACGCTGGCCACAAACTGCCGCGTCTCCAGGTCAATGGCCGTGCGCTGATTGCCGAGCAGCGTAGCCTCCGCCGTCAGCACTTCCAGATAGCTCGTCACGCCGCCCTTGTAGCGCTGGTTTGAAAGATCGAAAGACTGCCGCGCGGATGCGACTGCGCGCTGTTCGTCGCCCGACTCCTGCTCCAGAATTCTCAGCCCGGAGAGCTGGTCTTCCACGTCGTTGAAGGCTAGGAAAACGGTGTTCCGGTAGCCGGCAACCTGGGCCTCGTAGTTGTGGCGGGCCTGGTCGGTGAGCGCGTGGCGCTGCCCGGCGTCGAACAGCAACTCCGCTGCTTGCGCTCCTAAGCTCCACAGCGAGCTTGGCCCCTGAATCCAGGTTCCGGGGTTGGCGCTTTCAAAGCCGCCGGTTCCGCCCAGGTTGATGGTGGGATAGAAGGCGCTGACGGCAATGCCGATCTGGGCGTTGGCAGCGGCGGCAAGGCGCTCGGCGGCGGCAATGTCGGGTCGCCGCTCCAGCAGTTGCGAAGGCACGCCGACGGGAACCTTGGGCAATTGAATATCGAGCGGCGAAGGCGGAATGCTGAAGTCGGAGAGGCTGTAGTTGGCGATGGTGCCGATGGCGTGTTCAAACTGGGCGCGCGCCACGCCGATGTCCACCAGTTGAGCGCGGACAGTTTCGAGCTGGGTGCGGGCCTGGGCCACGTCGGCTTCGGTGGCCACTCCGCCGGCCAAGCGGCGCTGGGTCAGGTCGAGCTGGCTTTCCAGATCGGCGACCGTAGCCGTCAGCAGCTTGGTCTGCGCATCCAGGCCGCGCAGCTCAAAGTAGTCTGAAGCCATCTCGGCGTGCAGGCTCAAGTCCACGTTGGCCATGTCCGCCGCGCTGGCCTGCGCGCTCTCCCGGGCGGCCTCGACGGTCCGCCGGATGCGGCCCCAGAAGTCCGGCTCCCAGCTCGCCTGCCCGCCGATCACCAGGTCGCTATAGTCGGTGGTTGCGCTAGCCATGGGCCGGTTGGCTGAAACCCGGTTGCGGCTGGCCGAGGCGCTGGCTGAGAGCGTGGGAAAGAGATTGGCGCGCGCCGCGCTCACCTGGTCGCGTGCGGCCAGATAAGTTTCCAGCGCCTGTCGCAAACTCTGGTTGTTATCGGCGATGCGGTCCTCAAGTCGATTCAGTTGCGGGTCCTGGTAAATCTCCCACCATTTTCCGCGCAGCATGCCATCTGAGGGATTGGCCGGCTGCCAGCCGCCTCCGGCTGGATTGGGCGGCGGAGCCACAACCGTGGACGCGCCGGCCTCCTTATAAGCTGCGGGAGCCTGGTAGCCGGGGCGATTGTAGTCGGGACCGACGGGCTTGCAGCCGGCAAGAAAAACCAAAGCAAGAAGCACGCCAAGCGCCGCGAGGCCCCAAAGTCTGGGCTGGCCGCTCAGTCGAGGCATTTGAAGGGTACGGGCTCTAAAAGCTGCGGGAAAACTCGATCCGGCGGAGATCCTCGATAGCTTTGTATCAGGGCACGACCGGGGCACCCTCTGGGTCGCGTGCCGCAAGTGCAGCAAAATGACCTGGGCTTTACAGGCTGCGGAAAAACTCAGCCGGAGCAGGCAAGAAGTGTCAGGGCACGACTTCAGTCGTGCCGCAAGCGCTGCAAAATCAGCGAGGGCTTTAGCCCCTGCGGCATGCTTTTCGGGCCTTTCGCGCAAAATCCGGCCTTTTTCCGCAGCCTGTAAAGCCCGCGCTGATTTTGCGCGGCCTATGCACGGGCTAAAGCCCGTACCCTTCACGGGCATTCGATCTTCCGTAGCCTGACGCGCCTGCATCGCTACTTGCCTCCCGCTTCGGGGGGTTTGCCGGGAGTGACCACCGTGAGCTTTTCGCCGTCGATGAGGGCGTCGGGCGGATCCTGGATCACCCGGTCCGTGGCGTTTAGGCCGTTCACGATCTGCACGCTTGCCCCGTCGTCCTCGCCGATCACCACCGGAACCAGCCGCGCCACGTTCCCTTCGGCCACTATCCCCACTCGCATGCCCTCCTTGCGGAAGATAAGCGCCGCGGAGGGCACCACGAAGACCGGCCCGCCGGCAGGCGTCTTGAAGTGAACCTGGGCCAGCGAACCGGGCAGCAGCTCGCCACCGCGATTATCCACGTCAATCTCCACCAGCAGCGTGCGGCTGACAGGATCGATGGCGTCGGCCGTCCGCGTCAGTGTGCCTTGGAAGACCTTACCCGCGTGTTCGGCAAAGGTGAGGTCCACTTTCATCCCCTGCTTCACCGTCTGCGAGTAGTTCTGCGGCAAGTTGGCGTAGACGCGCAGGGTCTGGATGGCCTGCATGTGGAACAGTTCCTTGGCCGCACCCTGGTCTATCAACTGGCCGATGTCGATGTTGCGCGCCGTCACCACACCATCGAACGGCGCATAGACCTTCTCGAAGGACTGCAGCTCGCTCAGCCGCTGCACGTTGGCCTGGGCGGAGCGGACGGCTGCCGCGGTGGCCGCCGCCTGGTTCACAAACGTGTCGGTATCCTGGCGCGAGACGGCGTTGGACTTGACCAGCCCTGTATAGCGTTCGGCCTGCATGCGGGCGTTGTTGGCGTTGGCCTCTGCGGTAGCCAGGTCGGCCTGTGCCTGGGAAAGTTGCTGATCCACTTCGGGGGTCGCGATCTCGGCCAGCAGGGCGCCCTTCTTCACCTTTGCGCCGATGTCGAAGTACCAGTGGGTCAGGTAGCCGTTGGTGCGCGCGTAGATCGGCGAATCCGTCCAGGCGGTCACGTTGCCGGGCAATACAAAGCTGTCCACAGGCGCGCCTTTGGGGGGTACCGCAACCGTGACCGTGGGCGGGGCAAGCTCCTGGGTGCGCTCGGCCAGCACACTCTCGGCGCGGGTACGGCGCAAAATGCCTATCCCTCCCAGCAGCAGGGCCACCACCAGCAGCAAGGCTACGCCGATAAGCGCCAGGCGCGGCGAAATCGGCTTCTGCTCTGGGCTGGTCTCCCGGCTCTGGTGCGGTTGCGGGTTGTGATCGGATGCGTTGCTCATCAGGAGTTACTCCGAAATCTCGTCGAATTCATCAAAGGCTATTGCGCGCGCCGCGCCGTGAGCGGCTTTGCGGCGACGCTCGATGCGGCCGTGTATGAGAGAGAAGAAGGCGGGCACAAAGAACAGCGTGGCCACGGTGGCCAGCAGCAGCCCGCCAATCACGGCGCGGCCCAGCGGGGCGTTCTGCTCCCCGCCGTCGCCCAAGCCCAGCGCCATGGGCAGCATGCCTATGATCATGGCCAGCGCCGTCATCAGCACCGGGCGCAAGCGCACAAAGCCGGCATTCAGAGCGGCCCGGCGCGCGTCGCCCACCAGCACATCCAGTTGCTCGCGGGCAAAGCTCACCACCAGGATGGAGTTGGCCGTGGCCACGCCCATGCACATGATGGCGCCGGTCAGGGCCGGCACGCTCAACCTGGTGTTGGTGAGGAACAGGAACCAGACGATGCCGGCCAGCGCCGCCGGCAGCGCCGAAATGATCAAAAATGGATCCAGCCAGGACTGGAAGTTGACCACGATCAGCAGGTAAACCAGCAACACTGAAAACACCAGCCCGATCAGCAGCCCGGCGTACGACGTGTACATGGTCTCGCTCTGGCCGCGCAGAATGAAGCGCGAACCCCGAGGCAGATCCTTCTGGTGGCGGGCCACGATCTTCTCCATCGCGCGGGTCACCGTTCCCAGGTCGGTTCCATCCACGTTGGCGTAGATGTCGATCACCGGCTCCACGTCGTAGTGGCTCACAAAGCCCAGCTCCGTGCCCGGAGTGACGGTGGCCAGGTTGCCCAGCACATTCACCGGCGCAGGCACGCCAGGCACTGCGGTCGAGGACACGCCCGATTGAGCAGCGGTGGCGGCCTGTTGCGCAGCGCCCGGACTGTTCACGGGCAGGCTTTTCAGCGCCGCCAGCGAGTCCATCCTGTACTCCGGCGCCTGCACCGCCACGCTGTACGTAACCCCGTTGCGAGGGTCGAGATAGAAGCTCGGAGTGGTCTGGAAACTCCCGCTCAGGGCGACCAGCAGGCTTTGCGCCACATTCTGCTGGGTCAGCCCGATCTCCTGGGCCCGGGTGCGGTCCACATTCACCGTCAGATTGGGTTCGTCGAAGGGCTGCTGAATGCGCGCATCGGCCGCGCCGGGAACGTAGCGCACCTGGTCGAGCATGCGCTCGGCCAGGGCGCGGTTCCCGTACAGATTCGGACCCACAATCTGGATGTCGATGGGCGCCGACAGGCCGAAGTTCAAAATCTGGGTCACAATGTCCACCGGCAATGCGTAAAACATCACCCCCGGATACTTCTCGGCCAGCACCCGGCGCAGCCGCGCCACGTAAACCGCCGTGGGATGGTGATCCTTGGTCAGCTGCACCTGGATATCCGCGTCGGCCGCGCCCACCGGCGCTGAGGTCGAGTAGGAAAGGTTCAGGCGCGAGTTGGGCAGGCCGATGTTGTCGACGATATTCACCAGCTCCTTGGCTGGGATCTCCTCCCGAATTGTCGAATCGACGTGATCGCACAGCGCGGCCACCTCTTCAATGCGGGTTCCGGTCCGGGCGCGCAGGTGAATCTTGAATTGCCCGGCGTCCACCGAGGGAAAGAAATCCTGGCCCAGCCAGGGCAATAGAAGTCCCACTGAGCCCAGCGTGAACACCAGGAAGAGAATCAGGAAAACGCCGGCGTGGTCTACGCAAAGGGTGAGCAGCCGCAGGTATCCGCTGCGGAAATTCGCAAAACCCGACTCGAAGGCAAGCTGAAACCGGGTAAAAGGATTGCGGCTGACGCGCTTCCTGGCCGTTTGCGCGTCATCGTGCTCCTGCAGCAGGTATTTGGCCATCGTGGGCACCAGCGTGCGAGAAAGCAGGTAGCTGGCCAGCATTGCAAACACCACCGCCTCGGCCATCGGTACAAAAAGGTAGCGCGCCACGCCGCTCAGAAAGAACATAGGCACAAAGACGATGCAGATCGAAAGCGTGGACACAAATGCCGGAACCGCGATCTGTGCCGAGCCGTCAAGAATCGATTGCTCCAGTTCCTTGCCCGATTCCAGGTAGCGGTTGATGTTTTCGATGGCCACCGTGGCATCGTCCACCAGGATGCCGACCGCCAGCGCCATGCCCCCCAGGGTCATGATGTTGATGGTCTCGTGCAGCGCGTCCAGCGTCACCAGCGAGCAAAGAATCGAGAGCGGAATCGACACCGCAATGATGATCGTCGAACGCCAACTGCCCAGGAAGATCAGGATCATGATGGCGGTCAGGCAGGCGGCCACGATGGCTTCGCGAACCACCCCGTCGATGGCGCCCTTCACGAAGATCGACTGGTCGGCCAGGGCGCTTATCTTCACTTCCGGCGGCAGTTGCTCCCTCGCCAGTTGGAGTTTTGCCTGCACATCGCGGATGATGTCCAGCGTCGATGCCGAGCCGGTCTTCATGATCGCCATCAGGATCGCGCGCCGGCCGTCAACTCGCACAATGTTGGATTGCGGCGGATTGCCGTCGCGGACGTGGGCCACGTCGTGGACGTAAATCACCGCGCCGTTCACCATCTTTACGGGCAGATCGTTCAGGTCGTTGATCACGTCGGGCGCGGAGTTGGTTTCCACGTCATACTCGAACTTCTGGATCTTCATGGTGCCCGAGGGCACGATCAGGTTTTGAGCGCCTATGGCGTTCACCACGTCGCCCGGCGACAATCCCCTCGCCTGCAGCGCGTGCAGGTCCAGGTCGACCATAATCTCGCGCGCTTTGCCGCCGTAGGGAAAGGGCGCCTGCGCGCCTTCAATGGTGGCCAACTGGGTCCGCACGGCGTTCGTGGAAAGGTCGTTCAACTGCTGCTCGTTGTAGCCCTGTCCTGACATGCCCAGCATCAGAATCGGCACGCTCGAGGCGTTGTACTGGATGATGAACGGCGGCAGCGTCCCCGGCGGAAGCGAGCGCAACTGCACTTCGCTGATCGCGCTCACCTGGGCCACCGCTTCGCCGATGTCCACGTGCGGATGAAAGAAGATCTTGATCAGCCCAACCCCGTTCAGCGACTGCGACTCGATGTGTTCGATGTCGTTGACCGTGGTGGTCATGCCCCGCTCGCTGCTGTAAACCAGGCGGTCGGCCATCTGCTCTGCTGACAGGCCGGTGTAATTCCACACCACCGTCACCACCGGAATATCGATATTGGGAAAGATATCCGTCGGCATCGAGAGGATGCTGTAAGCGCCAAGAATAAGAATCAAAAGCGCAAAGACGACAAAGGTATAAGGCCGCCGCAGCGCAAGCCGGACAATCCACATAAAGCTGCTACTCGCTCCCGAGCCGGGTTGCTGGTGATGGTGTTGTCCCTGACCGGTTTGCCGCCGCCCAATACCATCGAAAAGCTGGCCGGCAGCGCTTCCCCTCCGGTCATCACCGGCTCACAGGATTTCCCGGCCCGGCGGCATCGCCGACAGGACCGGCTCCAACTAACAGTTGAAACTACTATGGTAGTCGAAGACGCGGGTGAATAGAACGCGCGCGCGAAAAAGGGCGATTCATCCCTTTCTTGGATGGCCCATCGGAAAGGCAGGTTGTATGCTGAAGGGCCGGCGTCCCGCAACGCCTATTCATCCCCCAGCAGGCGTTCGATGGCCCCCGCCAGGCTCTTCGGTCCATTTGCTGATCCGTACCGCCCCACCACCTTGCCTTTGCGATCGACCAGAAACTTGGTGAAGTTCCAGCGGATGGCTCCGGAGCCGAACATGCCTAAGGCCCCAGGCTTTTCCTTCCTCAGGAAGCGATAGAGGGGGTGAGCGTTGGGGCCGTTTACATCGATCTTGGCGAACAGCGGGAAGCTCACGCCGTAGTTCTTTTCACAGAACGCCCCAATCTCGGCTTCCGTGCCCGGTTCTTGGGCGCCGAACTGGTTCGAGGGGAAGCCCAGAACTTCAAAGCCCTGCTCCCGGTAGCTGCGGTAGAGCGCTTCAAGGCCGGCGTATTGAGGCGTAAACCCGCACCGGCTGGCAGTATTGACGATCAACAGCACGCGGCCGCGGAATTGGGCCAGGCTTATCGGCCGTCCATCCAGAAGCGGTGCGGAGAACTCATAAACGGTCTGCAATGCTCGATCCATGTCGGGAAAAACCTCGATGCGGAGCGGTGTCCTGTCCGTTTTCTCCGCGTCTAACAAGGATGCTGCCATGCCGGGAGAAGATGCAGGTAGGACCCGACCCACTTCGTTCCGGTAGACTGTGTGATGGGTAGTATTGAAGCCCCGGCCCATGTCCGCGGGGGCCTAGACGCGGCGGGGAAATTCCGGGAAAGACACGATTTCCGAGCCGATTGCAGCCCGGCAGTTTGGGCGGGCCCGCTGCGGTCAAATATGACGGGGTCCCCGGCGACAGGTCTTCGTCGCTGGGGTGGTAAAATCATTCTTTCCTTGAGGCAGGATCAGATTTTCAGCAATGAGGGTGTGCATATTCTTCCCGTGAAGCCGATGATCTATGGACCGCACCAGTACTTGTGCTCGCCGCAGGGCTCCAGCCCGGTGAAGATCAAGCACACTTCCATCTCCCGCGCCGTGCGGACTACGAGCCGTCTCGCGCGCTGCCTGGCGCCTCTGTGCTCGCCTTGCTGGCCGCTCGTCGCTGGCCTGGCCTGCGCGCTAGCCCTGGCCCAGCAGCCGCAGACCATCGAATCAGATTCGGGTCATCGGCAACCGGCGCATCCCCAAGGAGACCATCCTGGCGCGGCTCTTTACCCACCCCGGCGACACCTACGACCCGATCTCCATCGAGCGCGACTTCAACTCGCTGTGGAACACCGGCGTACTTCGACGACCTGCGCATCGAGCGCGAGGACTCGGAAAAGGGCATCATCCTGGACATCTTTGTCCGGGAAAAGCCCACCATCCGCGAGATCAACTACAAGGGCCTGAACTCCGTCTCCGTCGTCCGACGTGCTCGACCGCTTCAAGAAGGAGAAGGTCGGCCTCTCGGTGGAGAGCCAGTACGACCCGACCAAGATCAAGCGGGCCGAGACCGTGCTCAAGGACATCCTGTCCGAGCACGGCCACCAGTTCGCCACCATCAAGACCGAGGTCAAGACCATTCCTCCGGCCTCGGTGCAGGTCAACTTCAACATCAAGGAAGGCCCCACGGTGAAGGTGGGCCAGATCAAGTTCACCGGCAACCAGCACATCAGCGCGCTGGTGCTGCGCCGCTCGATGAAGAACCTGAAGCCCATCGGCATTCCCTATTCGATCATCTTCGAGGATCTGTTTCCCCAGACCTTCGACGCCTCCAAGCTCGAGGAAGACACCGAGCGGGTGCGCCAGGCCTACCGCGACAAGGGCTACGACAACGCCGCGGTCGAGGAGCCGAAGACGCAGATTCGCGACGAGGGCGGCCTGAACTGGTTCACCTTCCGCCCCAACAAGGGCAAGCGCATCGACATCCTGATGCCCATTGAAGAGGGCGGGCGCTACCGGCTGGGAACGCATCACCTTCACCGGCAACAAGGCGGTCAACAACGTGAAGGCCCTGCGCGCCACCTTCGCCGTCAAGGACGGCGACTGGTTCAACGCCACGGCTGATCGGCAAGGGCCTGGAGAACCTGAAGAAGGCCTACGGGCAGCTTGGGCTACATCAACTTCGGCGCCATCCCCAAGCCCATCTTCGACGACCAGAAGAAGACCGTCTCGCTGAACATCGATATCGACGAGGGCAAGCCCTTCTACGTCTCGCGCATCGAGTTCCAGGGCAACACCATCACCCGCGACCAGGTCATTCGCCGCGAACTGATGCTCGACGAAGGCTCGGTCTACAACTCCCAGCTGTGGGAGTACAGCCTGCTCCGCCTCAACCAGTTGGAGTACTTCGAGCCGCTCAAGGTGGATCAGGACTCCGAGGCCCACCAGGATCCCGAGGCCGGCACCGTGGAGCTGCTGCTCAAGGTCAAGGAAAAGGGCAAGAACTCCATCGGCATGAACGGCGGCATCAGCGGCCTGTCGGGCGCCTTCCTCGGCGTCAACTACCAGACCAACAACTTCCTCGGCCTGGGCGAAACCCTCAGCCTGCAGGGCAACCTGGGCAACGTCAGCCGCCAGTTCCTGTTCGGCTTCACGCAGCCTTACGTCCGCAACCGCCCCATCAATCTCGGCTTCCAGATCTACAACAACAAGCAGGACTTCAACGCCGCCAAGAACTACCAGGCCACCACCGGCAAGTCGGCCAACCTGACCGCGGCGCAGCAGTCGCTGACCCAGAACTACAACCAGGCCTCGAACGGCCTGAACTTCTCCGTCAGCTATCCGCTCAAGCGGCACGCCTTCCAGCGCGTGGGCTTCACCTATTCGCTGGAGCAAGTCGTCGATTACCGCCTTCAGCACCGCCTCGCAGACCTTCTTCCAGACCATCAGCTTCCGCTCCGGCATTCAGGGTTCGAATGCGCTGGCCGGCATCGTCAACAGCTAGGTCTCGCTCAGCTACATCCTACAACACCATCAACAACCCGGTGCGTCCGCGCACCGGCAAGGAATACACGGCGGTCTTCCAGGCGGCCGGCATCTGGGGCAACGTGCGCTACATTTCGCCGCTGGTGGCTTACAAGCGCTTCATGCCCATGCACTACCTGATCCCCTCGACCAACGGCCACAACGTGCTCGGCCTGCGCGCGCAGTTGGGCTATGTGCAGGGCTTCGGCGGCGACGTGGCTCCGCCCAACAACCGCTTCTACGCCGGCGGCGAGAGCGAGCTTGCGCGGCTTCGACGTTCGCGGCGCCACGCCCTACGGCTATGTCCCCACCCGCATCAACTTCCAGCTCACCAATCCGGACGGCACTTGCGTTCCGCGCGACCCCACCAATCCCGCAGGACAACCAGTGCATCCAGGTGCCGCTCCCGGTCTACGGCATGGCCTCCATCGGCGGCGATACCAACCTGACCACCAATGCCGAGTACCGCATTCCCATCGTCGGTACCGCTCACGTTCTCCTTCTTCGACGACTTCGGCATCGACGTGGCCCTCAACCACGGGCAGTTGAAGCAGAGCCCCGAGGGCTTTGCCTCGCTCACCGCGCCGCTCTATGGCTGCCCGGTCTACAACAACGGCTCCTGCCAGGGCGGCATTCCCGGCTCGCAGGTCGGATTCCAGCAGAACATCCGCCCCATCTCGGGCACCAACTTCGTTCCCCGCATGTCCCTGGGCGGCGAGTTGTCGGTCATCATGCCGATCGTCAATGCGCCCTTCCGCCTCTACTATGCTTACAACCCGCTGCGGCTCTACGAGACGCCCTACTGCAACGACGTCATCGTCGGGGGCAAACAGGGAAGCTGCTCCGCGCAGCTGATTACCCGCGCCATGTTCCCGCCGGGCGGCGCCGGCGACTACTCCTATAACGAGGCCATCCAGGCCTACGGCGCGCGTTACCTCTTCCGGGAGCCGCGCAAGACCTTCCGCCTCACCGTCTCCACCACCTTCTAGCCGCAGTTGTTGATCTCCGGGTCCGAAGTGAAGTTGTGAATGGAAGATTCCGGAGCGATGTGTAGATCGAAGATTCCGGAGGGAGCCGGGGGCTTCAGCCCCCGGAAGAGATTGCGAATCTGCGGGGCCTTCAGGCCCGGGCCTTTGCGCTTTTTACGATAGAAAGCAAGTCTCTGGTAATAGCGAAAGGCACGCGGAAATCGGACCCCAGGCACGCCCTCGTCAACGCCTCTCAGGCTGCCGAAGTGCGCCTGCCTTGTATCGGGGCTCGGCTTCAAAGCCTGTCCCGAGCCTGCCGAAGGGTGCCGCAAATGCCACAAAATGAAATCGGCTTTAGCCCCCGGAGGGATGGGCCTTAAACCCTCTAAGGTCTGACAGCACTCGGGGGGCCGCGGCCAGGATGTGCCGCAATTCATGAGCCGCCCGTTTGACGCTCCTACCCCGGACTCCTATAATCCATCTAGTTCCTGCTGACGTCTCCATCCGTGTCTTTTCCTTTCTCTGCCGCCAGCCGGCGCAGAGTTTCTGAAAAAGCCGGGGCCCCGGCGACAGGTCTTCGTCGCTGGGGTGGGGTTAAAAGACCGTGAGGTTGCTCAGGAGGCACAGGCCTGCATTCGCGCCTCCGCGCGGACAGCCACACAGGAATTCCGAAGGAGCTTTTGAATCACATGAAGCGTTCGCTTGCACTCATCGTTATGCTGGCCTCTGGCTTTGTCCTGAGCGCCGCCGCCCAAACTCCGGCCGCTCCCGCTACACGCCGGACCCGCCAAGATCGCCGTCATCGCCTTTCAGGTGGCCGTGGCCCAAACCAACGAGGGCCAGCGCAACTTCGCCGACCTGCAGAAGAAGTACGAGCCCAGGCGTCAGCAGCTCAAGGCCCTGAGCGACGAGATCGATAACCTGACCAAGCAGTTGCAGGCCCAGGGCGACAAGCTGACTCCCGCCGAGCAGCAGAGCAAGGCCACCGCCATCGACGACAAAAAGAAGCAGTTGGATCGCGACGCCCAGGACGCCCAGAACGACTTCTCAGCAGGAGATGCAGGACGTCTACAACGCTCTGGCCTCCAAGGTCTATGACGTGATGCAGGCCTACGCCGAGCAGCACGGATACACGCTGGTGCTGGACGTTTCCCAGCAGCAGTCTCCGGTGCTCTATGCCGCCACGGCCACCAACATCACCAAGGACATCATCGACGCCTACAACGCTGAAGTCGGGCATTCCCGCTCCGCCGGCCGCAACCTGCCGCGGGCGTAGACGCGCCCAAGCCGGCTCCCCGGCCTGCCGCCGCAAGACCCCCGGCTGCTGCCCACTAGAAATCGGGCCTGACCGCGCACAAAAGCCCCGCCATGCCGGGGCTTTTGTGCTGTCATGAAAGTCGTTTTTCACCGTACCAGAAAAGCAGTTGCCTGCGTAGACCGGAAAATATTTCTATCTCTACGTCCTTCTTGTGGAAAAATTTGTGGATTACTTTCGGAAACCGGGCTCAAAAATCACATTTTCCCCTCTTGCCAACCCTCTTCCATTCTGGTAGACATGACAACCCCTTATTTATCAATTAGAAGCAATTTGAGAAATTGCCTCTGCAAGGCAGCTCCGTCGCCAATCCGGTCCAAGCTGCTTCGATTCCTGAGCTTTCCACAATTCCTGATGAATACAGAGTGACTCAAGTATCTATTCAGTCAATAGCAAACCCCTACTTCTGCTGATCTTCGCCTACCCGCAGCACCGCCAGGAAGGCCTCCTGGGGGATGTCCACCTTGCCGATCCGCTTCATGCGCTTCTTGCCTTCCTTCTGTTTTTCCAGCAGCTTGCGCTTGCGGGTGATGTCGCCGCCGTAGCACTTGGCCAGCACGTTCTTGCGCAGCGGGCTCACCGTCTCGCGGGAGATGATCTTGGCGCCGATGGCCGCCTGGATGGCCACCTCGAACTGCTGGCGCGGAATCAGCTCGCGCATCTTCGACACCAGCGCCCGGCCGCGCTCGTAGGCGAAGTCGCGGTGCACGATGATCGAGAGCGCATCCACCGGCTCGCCGGAGACCAGGATGTCCAGCTTCACCATCGGCGACTCCCACTCGCCGGCCAGTTGATAATCCAGCGACGCATAGCCGCGCGAGATGGACTTGAGCCGGTCGTAGAAGTCGAGCACGATCTCGTTCAGCGGCAGCTCGTAGGTCAGCATCACGCGGGTCGGCGTCACGTATTCGAAGTTCACCTGCCTGCCGCGCTTCTCCTCCACCAGCTTGAAGATGCCGCCCACGTATTCCTCGTTGGTCAGGATCTTGGCGGTGATCACCGGCTCGCGGATGCCTCGATGTTGGTGGGCTCGGGCCAGCGCGAGGGATTGTCCACCTCCATCACGCTGCCGTCGGTCAGCGTGATGTGGTAGCGCACGCCGGGCGCGGTGGTGATCAGGTCCAGCTCGTACTCGCGCTCCAGCCGCTCCTGGATGATCTCCATGTGCAGCAGGCCGAGAAAGCCGCAGCGGAAGCCGAAGCCCAGCGCCACCGAGCTCTCCGGCTCGAAGAAGAACGACGAATCGTTGAGCCGCAGCTTCTCCAGGGCGTCGCGCAGCAGCGTGTGTTCGTGCGAGTCCACCGTGTAGAGGCCGGCAAAGACCATCGGCTTGATGTCTTCAAAGCCGGGCAACTGGGCCGCGGCGGGCCGCGCGTCGTCGGTGACGGTGTCGCCGATCTTGGTGTCGCCCACGGTCTTGATGGTGGCCGCGAAAAAGCCCACCTCGCCGGCCGTGAGCTGCGCCGATCTCCACCGGCTTGGGCATCAGCACGCCCATCGACTCCACTTCAAACGACTTGCCATTCGACATCAGCCGGATGCGCTGGCCCTTGCGCATCGTTCCCTGCATCACGCGCACCAGCACGATCACGCCGCGATAGGCATCGAACCAGGAGTCGAAGATCAGCGCCTGCAGCGGCGCGTCGGGGTCGCCGGTGGGCGGCGGGCAGCCGGTGCACGATCGCCTCCAGCACCTCGTCCACGCCCTGGCCGGTCTTGGCGCTCACCGGGATGGCGTCGGTGGCGTCCAGCCCGACGGCCTTCTCGATGGCCTCCTGGGTGCCGCAGGATGTCGGCCGAGGGCAGATCGATCTTGTTGATGACGGGAATGATTTCCAGGCCGTGGTTGATGGCCAGGTAGGCGTTGGCCAGCGTCTGCGCCTCCACGCCCTGGCTGGCGTCCACCACCAGCAGCGCGCCCTCGCACGAGGCCAGCGAGCGCGAAACCTCGTAGCTGAAGTCCACGTGGCCCGGCGTGTCGATCAGGTTCAGCTGGTAGGTGTTGCCGTCGTGCGCCTTGTACATCATGCGCACGGCGTGGGCCTTGATGGTGATGCCGCGCTCCCGCTCCAGATCCATGTCGTCCAGGATCTGCGCCTGCATCTCCCGCCCGGTCACCGAGCCGGTCAGCTCCAGCAGACGGTCGCTCAGCGTCGACTTGCCGTGGTCGATGTGGGCGATGATGGCGAAGTTGCGAAGGAAGCGGGCGTCCATGCGGGGCTTGCGTAAGAGGGCCTTCTGGCGGTTCTCCGGCCTCTATCACCTTTCTGGCATTGTGCGAGGTGGTTTTTTCTTGAGGGAAAAGCCACTCAAGAGTTGTGGTTTCTAGCAGAGAGCAGTCCAGAGAACCGCTTTGGCGCCTTCCTGCGCGCGTTGCCTCCATGGCATAGCTTATCATCGGCATAGTGTCTTCTTCGCGTCACATCGCGGCCGGAGGCTGCCGCAGTTTCTCATGCGCAATGAAGTTGAACCGCTATCGTTTACTCCGGTCTGCCCTGCCGTCCTGCTGAGCTTGTCGCTGGCGGGCTGTGTCCCCTCGCAGCCCAAAGCCGCTCCCCAGCAGCCGCAGGCCACCGCGCCGGCCCTGCCCGTCGCCGCGCCGCAAGCCCCGGCTGCCGCTGCCCCCGCCCCCCCTACCATGGAGCAGCAGCGCGTGCGCCTGCTCATCCAGCAGGTGGAGGACGCCTACGCCCGCGGCGAGGCCGACTATCGCAAGGGCAATTGCCCGAGGCCAAGGTCGAGTTCGATCGCGCCGTGGACCTGATGCTCACCAGCGGCATCGACATCAAAAGCAATGCCGCAGTTGCAGGACGAGTTCGACCGCATTGTGGACCAGGTCAACGCGCTGGAGATGGAGGCGCTCAAGCAGGGCAACGGCTTTGTCCCCAAGGAAGAGCCCACGCCCGCCGACGTGGCCGAGCGACGTGACCTTTGCCGTCGATCCCAACATCGTGGCCAAGGCCAGGGCCGACCTGGCCACCACCAAGTCCGACCTGCCCCTGGTGGTCAACGACTACGTGGCCGGCTTCATCAACTTCTTCGCCAACTCCCAGCGCGGCCACAACACGCTGCTGCACTCCTTTGAGCGCTCCGGCCGCTACAAGGCGATGATCCAGCGCGTCATGGCCGAAGAGGGCGTGCCCCAGGACCTGATCTACCTGGCCGTCGCCGAGTCCGGCTTTCAGCCCCAGGCCGTCAATCGCCGCTCCAGGGCCGGCGGCATGTGGCAGTTCATGCCCCACGGAAACTACGGCCTGGCCCGCAACGCCTACATGGACGAGCGCTTCGATCCGGAGAAGTCCACCCGCGCCTACGCCCGCTACATGAAGTTCCTCTACGACCAGTTGGGCGACTGGTACCTGGCCATGGCCGCCTACGACTGGGGCGCGGGCAATGTGCAGCGCGCCGTCGAGAAGACCGGCTACGCCGACTTCTGGGAGCTCTACAAGCGCAACGAACTGCCCGGCGAGACCAGAAACTACGTGCCGGAGATTCTGGCCGCCATCATCATCGCCAACAACCCCAAGCAGTATGGCTTCGACGATGTCACGCTCGATCCGCCGGTGCTCACCGACACCGTCACGGTCAACTATTCCCTGAATCTGCGCCTGGTGTCGGACCTGGTGGGCGCGCCGGTCGATGAGTTGGAGGCGCTCAATCCCAGCCTGCTGCGGCTGGTCACGCCGCCCGACACCTCCTTCGATCTGCACCTGCCCGCCGGAACGGCCACCCTGTTCGATGAGCGCATCGCCCTGGTCCCCGAAGCCAGGCGCAATTCCTGGCGCTACCATCCGGTGGCCGCGGAGGACACGCTGGCCTCGGTGGCGCGCGAGTATCGCGTTTGCCCGCGGCACTGGCCACCGCCAACCAACTCCGCCCAGCGACACTCTCGAGGGCGTCGCGGCTCTGGTGGTCCCGGTGCCCCCGGCCGCGGCTCCCTCCGCGCACACCCGGCTCTACACCGTGCGCAGGGGCGATACCCTGGTCACCATCGCGGATCGCTTCGGCGTCTCCCTCAATCAGTTGCGGCGATGGAACAAGATTACCGGCATCAAAGTCGAGCCCGGCCGCCGCATCCATGTGGCCGAGCCTGTGGTTGTACAGCGCGCCTCGAGCGGGCATCGGCGCAGGACCTCCGCTGCCGGAGCCAATTCGCCTGCCGGCGCAAAAACGCATCCAACAGGGCATTCAACCTCCACGCCTAAGGCTCCCGGCGCAAACAGGAGCACCGCGCACAAGTCCGCCGCGAAACCCACCGTAAAACGAAAATCTCCCGCTCAAAAGTAAAAAATGCATCGCCGATATGATTACGCACTTGTGTTTTACTAGTGTTTCCGTGCAAGCTATTGCTACAATGATTTCCGCAAGCGGAACAGAATTCTCTCTTGCGCGAAGTGACAAACAAATTTATGGCAGCGGCGAGCCGCTGGAGGCATTGGGATGGAAGATGTATTCAGGATGTATGCGATGAGTGACGGCAAACCCACTGGGGAGCCGAAAGAGCTGGACCCCGATCGCGTCGAAGACTTTGCGGACGAAGAAGAGGAAGAAGTCGAGACCGCCAGTATACTTACCTCCTCGGATGACGATGAGGTAGCCGGCGAAGTGATCGTGGTTGCGGCAGTACCCGCACCAAAGCCGGCGGTAAAGAAACCCGCCAAGAAGAAGGCTCCTGCGAAAAAGGCTGCCAGCAAGGCCCCGCCAAAGAAGGCCGTGGCCAAGAAGACGCCTGCCAAGAAGGCCGCCAAGAAAGCTCCGGCGAAGAAGGCCGCAAAGAAGAAGGTCGTGGCCAAAAAGGCTGCCAAGAAGGCAGTCGCAAAGAAGGCCCCGGCGAAGAAGGCTGCCAAGAAAAAGGTCGTGGCCAAGAAGGCCGCAAAGAAGGTAGTTGCAAAGAAGGCCCCGGCGAAGAAAGTCAAGGCCAAGAAGGCCAAGGGCAAAAAGGGCAAGAAGTAGCACCGGCAACGGCCAATTCAACGCATGCAGAAGAGCCCGGCTCATGGCCGGGCTTTTCTGCGTCTGGTACAAGCGGTCCGATGCCTCGACCGGCAAGGCTCCGGCGCTTTCTGAAGGTGTTCTTACTGCGCTTCCTTGATCGAGTTTCCTTTGTCGGGGAGAACGGCCAGCACATCCGACGCGCTGGTCGCCGGGTTCACCTTGGTCCACACCTTCGCGATCTTGCCCTTGGGGTTGATGAGGAAGGTGTTGCGGTTGGCCATGCTCACCCCGTTAAGGCCGCCCAGCGAGCCGTAGGCGCTCACCACCGTGTGGTCCGTATCGGACAACAGGCGGAAGGTGAGGCCGTCCTTGGTGCAGAACTGCTGATGGCTCGCGGTCGAGTCCACGCTCACGCCCAGGATCACCGCATGTTTGGCCTCGAACTGCGAAAGGCTGTCCTGAAACTTGTGCGCCTCGATGGTGCAGCCGGTGGTCATGTCCCTGGGATAGAAGTAGAGAACCACCCACTTGCCGTGAAAGCTCTTGAGCGAAATCGGGGTGCCGTCCTGCGACGGAAGCGTAAAAGTGGGCGCTGCCTGGCCCACCGCGGGCATGGCGGGCGTGGCATCGTCGGCCGCATTTACCGGAACTGAGACAACCGCTGCCAAAAGCGCTGCGGCGAGGACAAAAAGTAATGGCTTTCTCACCAAAAACCTCCAGATGGTTGAATTAGGGAAGAGGGGTTGAATCCGAGCCCGAAAGACCTTGCGCCTTTCAGTATCGGCGCGGAGCCGCCACAATGGCAATTCCAGCCTGGCTGGCGCGCTCGAGCAGCGAGTCGCGGTCGAATAAAAGGGTACGCCCGGCCTCGATGGAAAGGCAACTGGCGCCGGCGCGGATCATCGTCTCCACCGTCGCCATGCCGATAACCGGCACGTCGAAGCGCATATCCTGGTTGGGCTTGGCCACCTTCACCACGGTCAGCCGCCGGTCGAGAGTCGAGGCGTCCCCGGCCAGCGATTCCATCAGTCGTCCCGCCCGCTCGATGGTCGCGTCCGTGCCTTCCATGGCCTCCACGGCCACGCAGGCCTGCGCCGCCACCACCACCGTCTGGCCGATGTCGAAGCCGGCCAGGGCCCGTGCCACGCCCAGCCCGTATTCGATGTTTCTGCGCTCGTCCTCGTCCGGCGCGCGCTCGGTCAGCACCCCCTCCTGCGCCAGCAGCGGCTCCAGAAACTCCGTCGAGCTGATCAGCTCGATTCCCTCATCGCCCAGCACCTTGGCCACCGCGCCCAGCAGCGCATCGGTCGACCGCGTGCGCAGGTTCAGCAGCAGTTTGGCCAGCCTCCAGTCCGGCCGGATGCTTGAAAAAATCTGTTTGTGCTTCACTTGGCCCGCCATCACGGCCTTCTCGACGCCTTCCTTCTGGAAAGTCTCGATCAGCCGCGACAACTCGCCCAGCGAGAGCCAGTAGACTGAGACGCCCTGGTCCGTAGCCGCGCGCTGGTCCATCTCCGCGTCTGTCTCCTCGCGGATCGCCGCCACCACCACGTCGAGCCCCTGCGCCCGCGCCGCATCCAATAGAAGAAACGGAAACCGCCCGTTCCCGGCGATAAGACCTAGCTTCATGCGGTCCACCGCGCGGGCAACACGTGCAATGGTCCGCCACAGGCCAGGGCATCCGCTCCCGGAGGGAGCAACGATAATAGCCCAGGGTGAAGTCCGCTCCAGCGGACGAAACCCTGGGTAGGTGGCCACAACAATCCCAAAGCCCCGTAGGGGCGGCCGACCTCTTCCACGTCAGTTGCGGTACGATACGATTCTGCCATGTCACACACCTATTGTTGCTCCCTGTTCCATTGTGTCTTCTCCACCAAAGACCGCCGCAAAACCATTGTGCCGGATGTCCAGGCGCGGTTGTGGGCCTACATGGGCGGCGTTGCCCGCGAACACGATATGAAAGCCCTGGCCATCGGTGGGATGGACGACCACGTCCATATCCTGCTTTCGCTGTCGGCGTCCCCGCCGGTTGCCAATGCAATGCAGGTAATCAAGAGCGCGTCCTCGCACTGGATGCACCAAGCGTGCGGTGCAGAGGGATTCGAATGGCAGGAAGGTTACGGGGCGTTCTCCATTGGGTGGGCTCAGGTGAGTTCCACGCTCGCATACATTGCTCGACAGCAGGAACATCATCGGAAGCGCGATTTCCAGGCGGAGTTCCTTGCAATTCTGAAGAAGCATCGCATCGAATACGATCCGCGCTACGTGTGGGGGTGAGTTTCGGCCGTCCCTCCGGGACGGGGCAGGTGTTTGGGCGGCGTGCTCTTTGGGCGCAAATTCAACCCGATCACCGATCTTGAGCGGGTTACCGTTTTGTTGACGGGTCATAGTTTCTACTTGATCACCCCGCGCTCGCTGCGCTCCAGGAATGCGACCAACAGAGCCACGTCTTCGCCTTCCATCGCCTTCAGCTTCTCCAGTGCCTGCGTGGTGTTCAACTTCGCCGCCAGCAGCAGCCTGAAGGCCTTTTGCAGCACTCGCAGCCTCTCCGCCGAGAATCCCCGCCGCGCCAGCCCGATCTTATTGATTCCAAAAGCCTTGTTCTCACGCCGCGACGAGGTCAGCGAAAACGGCAGCACGTCCTGGGTCACAATCGTGCCGCCGCCCACAAACGCATACTTGCCCACAATGCAGTGCTGGTGAACCGGGCAGAAGGCGCCCAGAGTCGCGTAATCCTCGATCACCACGTGGCCTGCCAGGGTGGCCGCATTGGCCAGGATGCAGTGGTTGCCCACCTGGCAATCGTGGCCGATGTGCGCGCAGGTCATCAATAGACAATTCGAACCCAGCCGCGTCACGCCTCCGCCGCCCGCCGTGCCCCGGCTGATGGTTACGCTTTCGCGGATCGTGTTGTCGTCGCCGATCACGGTCTCGGTCGGCTCGCCGTCGTATTTCAGGTCCTGCGGAGGCACGCCAATGGAGGAGAAGGGATAAAAAATATTGCGCGCGCCGATGCGGGTGCGCCCGTCCAGCACCACGTGGGAAATCAGGGTGCAATCCTCGCCCAGCACCACTTCCGGGCCGATAGTGCAGAAAGGGCCGATGGTGCAGGAGGCTGGAACCTGCGCCCCCTCGGCAATCACGGCGCTCGGATGTACGCTCACTCCGTCTCCGCTTCCGGTCCCGCCTGGTTCTCCGCTGCCGGCGTATCTCCGTGGGCGCGCTGTTCGCGTTCCCGCGTTACCACCTGGCAGGTCAGCGTGGCCTGGCAGGCCAGCTTGCCGTCCACGTACGCATGGCCCTCGATGCGCCCCGCCCGGGTTCTGAACGACAGCACGTCCACCTCGATGCGCAGTTGGTCGCCCGGCGTCACCGGGCGGCGGAACTTGGCCCGCTCGATGCCGGTAAACACCACCAGCTTCTTCTCCCGGTCCGGAATCTCGGCCATCATGATGATCGCCGCCGGCCTGGGCCATCGCCTCCACCACCAGCACCCCGGGCATGATCGGATAGTCGGGAAAGTGCCCCTGGAAAAAGGGCTCGTTGATGGTGACATTCTTGATCGCTACCAGGCGCTTTGTCGGCTCGAACTCGACGATCCTGTCGATCAGCAGAAACGGGTAGCGATGGGGCAGGAAACCCAGGATCTCCTGGATGTCAAACGTCATTCTCTGGCTCCAGAGAGCGGGCAGGTAGGCCGCTTTGCGCTCGTCTGGATTATAAACAAGCCGGTGCCGGCCTTACTGCTCCTGCCGCTCCGGCTCGCGGGCCGCCGCTACTTCTTGATCCGCCGGTCAGCCGCGTCCACATCCCAGAAATTGGCGGGTAACTGCTGGTTAAACGACACTTTCCTGATGTAGTACTGCCGGAACATCTCGTCGTTCTTGAAGCGCGTGATCGAAAGTGGCGTGGGGAAGCCGTCGATGGTGTGGTAGTCGTCGTACTCCTCGGCGTCGGTGTTCTTGTCCTTGTAGACCGGGTCGCGCCACTGGAAGACGCGTCGCAGCGGCAGGTGGGTCTGCGCGTCCATCAGAATCGTAATGGCCTCGTTCTCGGCCGAGATCAGCGTCACCTGTTCGGCCAGGTGCCGTTCCGCCAGGTGCTGCCCCTCGTAAACCAGAATCGTGTTGGGATCCTTGAGCCACACCTTCACGGCGGTCTCGATCGAGTGGTCGCGGCGGCGCAGAAAGTCGTCCACATATCTCCTGGGCAATCGCCTTCTTGCCGCGATACGTCACCTCCCAGCCCTCGCGGCCAACGTAAAACTCCACCACGTCGCGGTGTTTGGTCAACTCGATGCGGTCCTGGTCCGGCCAGGGGTGGTACTCCCAAGTACTCGGTGGTGCCGCCGGTCGGGCTTGCCGTGGAAAAACGCCGCCATGAGCCCCTGCCGCATCTGGTTCTTCATGTTCAGCCAGGCCTGCCCGCCCAGCGCCTGCACCATCGCGTCCAGCGCCGCGCGCGCCTGCTGCGCGTTCTTGGCCGCGTCGTCGTCGCCGCCTGCGTCCGGATGGCGTGCGGCCAGGCCAGCATCAGCACCGCCGCCGCCACCGCCAATAATCTGCTTGTCTTCATCGCTTCCTCTTATAGCTTGCTTTATCCCATCAGAACCGAGCCGCCGTTCACGTTCAGCACCTCGCCGGAGATGAATCCGGCCAGCGGCGTGCATAGGAAGAGCACCGGCCCGGCAATCTCCCGCGTGCTCGCCACCCGGCCCACCGGAATGCCCGCCCTGATCTTCGCGCCCCTCTCTGCGTCGCCCACCGCGGCTGCCGACATGTCCGTCGCCACCCACCCCGGCGCCACGCAATTCACCATGATCCCCCGGGGCGCCAGCTCGCTCGACAGGCTCTTTGTGAGACTAATCAGGGCGCCTTTGGTCACGGCATAGTCGGCGTGGTTGGCCTCGCCGCGCTGCCCCGCCGTGGAACTGATCAGTACAATATGGCCCGTAGCCTCGCCGCTACCGGCCTTCCCTGCGCCGCCCTGCCTGTCCATCTGCGCCACCGCCGCCTGCACCAGCCCGAACACCGCGTCCAGATTCACCGCCAGCGTCCGCCGCCACTGCTCATCGCTCATCTGGGCAATCGGCACATCCTCCGCCACCCAGATCCCGTGATTCACCACCAGCATGTCCAGCCGCCCAAAGGCCGCCACGGTTGCTGCCACCAGCGCCCGCCCATCCGCCGGCGTGCTCAGTTCCTGCTTGATCGCCAGGCAGCGTTGCGGCCCTCCGTACTCGCCTTGCAGCGCCTCGGCTCGTTCCCGCACCTGCCGGTAGCTGAAAGCCACCCGCGCTCCGGCTTCCACAAACATCCGCACCGTCTCCGCGCCGATTCCGCGCGACCCGCCCGTAATCAGCGCAACCTTCCCGTCCAGAACCAGAGAAACACCTGCCATAAGGCCACGCTAATCCATTGCCAGATTGAATGTCGAGAGAATCGGCAACCTGGCGATCCCCACCCGCGCCGCAATGAAACCTCATCGTCTCGCAAAGCCCGCTAACTTGCTAACTCGCTACCCCCGCGAAGCGGGGGCTAACTTGCCGCATTTACTCAAAACCACTCCATTTTGGATTGCGTAACCTGCAGCCGATATCGAAATCATTTCCTCTCACAATTCGGCGGGTGCCCCAGGTCTCGGGGTCCCCGGCGACAGGCTTTCGTCGCTGGGGTGAGGATTCGATTCTGAGACCTGGGATACGACAGCATTCAATCAGAACACTCGAACGGAAACCCGCCCCCTACCGCTCAATCGAAAGCAGCCCTTTGCCCACCAGCACCGGAGGCCTTCTCAAGTGCGTAGCCTGCTCGAACGCGTAGGCCCAGCCGAGCAGATCGCCATCCTTCCATCGCCGCGCTGAAATCTCCAGTCCAAACGGCAATCCGTTCTTATACCAACCAGCCGGAACCACCACCGCGGGCACGCCGATCATGTTCACCCAACCGGTGTCGCTGTGGGGGCCGGTGCTCACTTGGCCGTCCTGCGCCATGGTCTCGTCCACCGGCGGCATCTGAATGGCGGGGTAAACGTAGCCGTCCAGGTGCATCCGGTCCAGCGTCTGATTGTACAGGTCAAGTGCCCGTTGCCGCGGAGTCAGAACGTCCGCAATGGCCTGTGGGTTGTTCTCAAATCGCGTCTGGGTGACCGGAATGCGAGGATCGTTCGGATAAACCTTCGCGCCGCCGACAATCGTCTCCGGAAGAGGAGACCCAACCGCTTTCTCGTACTCCTCAGCCGAGTGATACTCCGCCGGCCCATAGTTGGCCAGGAAATCCTCTGTCCCTTCCTTTACGTAAGGCAGCGTGCCCACCCGCGACACGGTTTCGGCAAAGCTGTCGGGCAAAACCGAATCGTCGAAGACCACCGTCGCTCCCGCCGCCCGCAACGCTTCAATCGCCCGCATGAAGGCCGCCCGTGTCTCCGGCTGCAGGGGAACGCGCACGGCTTCCCGGTCGGCCGCGGCCTGGCTTGCAGTCTCCGTTGCCGCAATGCCCTGGAACGGAATGCCCGCGCCCGCAAGAATGAACGCGGGAACCCCAAAGCGCTTGCCCTTGAGCGCATCCGGCTTCAAGTACCGCGTGTAGGGCCCGGGCTGCGCCTTGGCTGCCGACCCTGCGGTCGCCCCATCCATCGGATCTTCGCTGGCCGCCACCGTGGGACCAGCCATCACCGTCAGCGCAATCGCGGCATCGGTCACATCTCTCGCAATCGGCCCGGTGTTATCCAGCAGCCAGTCCAGCGGCGCAATGCCCGCGATGCTCACCAATCCGCGCGTCGGGAACACGCCCACCACCGCGCTGGTTGCGGCCGGCATGCGGATCGAGTTGCCTGTATCCGTCCCGTTGCCCAGCACAGCCAAGTTGGCCGTGACCGCCGTGACCGTGCCGCCCGAAGAGCCGCCGGGGCTGAATCGCACATCGTAAGCATTGCCGGTGCGCCCGTAGGCGCTGCTGCGGTTGGTGTCGCTGGCCGCAAAGTCCGGCATATTGGTCTTGCCCAGAATCACCGCCCCCGCCGCGCGAAACCTGGCCACAATGGTTGCATCCCGCGGCGCAATCAGCTCGTGCCCCGGAATCACATACCCCTGCCATCCGTCGCTGGTCACCAATCCCCGCACGCTGGTGTTTTCCTTGATCACGATGGGAACGCCCCACAGCGGCCCGCGCACCAATCCGCTTCCGTCGGCCTTGGTTTCGCCATCCTCCCGGGCAGCGGTCTCCAGCGCTCCCTTCACGTCCAGATTCTCGATCGCTCCATAGACCCCGTTGTATCTCCGGATACGGCCGATGTACCAGTTCGCGACCTGGGTGACGGTGTACTTGTGATCGCGGTACATCTGCTCCAGCCGCGGAATTGTCACCTCGAGCAGGTCATGGTCCATCGCGGCTTCCGGCGCAGCGGGAGTTCTCTCCACCTGTGCGCGGAGCGGGCAAGCGAACCCCAGCGAAAGCCACGCAACCACCGCGCCGATCATCATCCGCTTCGTCGTGATCATGAGTGAACTTCTGCTCCCTGACTCCTGCGCCCTGCCCAAGGCCGAGCCAGCTTCATTGCAGGTGGACCTGGTGGGAAAGATAGCCGGCTCTCGCCAGGAGAGACGCCAAATTGGATGGGCAATTGCATGAACGATCTTCGTCCCCGGAGCCGTTTCCGTCCCTCGCCAAAAACTCCTGACGCAACCAGCTTCTTCCCGGAGGGAAGACGTGAGAATAGCCCAGGGTGAAGCGAAGCGCAACCTTGGGATCGCATGCCAATCAGGTAGTCGCGCCCCGGAGGGCCGCTCGAATCTCCTCACCGAGGCCGAATCATGTTCATTCAATCGTCGGGAACAACCGCCAAATCTCAGATGCCCTGAAAGAGCCGGGCCGGCAGGAAGATGATGGCCCTGACGAGCTCAAGCACCCCCTCCACGGCGATCCCAACCAGGCGAAACGGCAACAGCAGCAGCCACACAATGGGGTAAAGCACCAGCGCTAACAGCGCCAGCGGCCAACAAAACACCAGCAAAATGCACCACAGCAGAAACTTCACCATAGCTTTATCGCCTCATCCGCCAATACGAGTGCGCAACGGCGCCGGTTCCAGCAGCAACGACCGGGTGCCCCATGTCTCGATTTTGAGACATGGGAATCCACGACCCTCAATCAGCCCCTCTGCTCTTTCGCCTTTTCGCCGGGTGCCCCATGTCTCGCCTTTGAGACATGGGATTCCCACTCACCCCTTCTTCGCCTTTTCCCGCTCCGCCACCAGCTTCTTTCTCTCCCGGATCACCTTGGCGCGCTCCTTCTCCGGCAACGCCAGCACCTCCTTGGTCCGTTTCGGCAGCTTCTCGTAGATCAGCGCATGTGCCCGCCTCAACTCCTCCTCTAGCTCCCTCGGTCGCAGCACATCCCATCGCTCCACGGCCACCCAGTGCGCCTTCGCCAGGTGCGGCGCAGCGGAGATGCCCTCGTTCTCCAGCAGCTCGTGAAACCGCTCCGCCCCGCAGTGGAACCACAGTACCCCGAACCCGGTCCCATCCAGGTCGGTCATCGCGAACATCTTGCCGCCGATGTCGCGGTCCCCCGCCCAATACACCAGGTGATGGCCCCAGTTCAGAGTCTCCACCGCGTGCGGCAGCCCCAGGCAAATCTCGCGGATGCGTTCGTTATCCATGGCGCTTAGTGTAAGGCGGAATTGCCTCCATGAGAAGACCGCATCGGAATGCCGATTGCCCACGCCCATCCCGGCCGGCTAATGATCTCTACATAAGTAATGTCCGCATCGATACTCCGAGTGGGCCCGGAAGGGCTCTCGAATTTGTCGTTGTTTTGAAGGGTACGGGCTTTAGCCCGTACGTCAAATCGAGCAATAAAACCGCGGGCTTTAGCCCCTGAGGGAATTCCGACTGCAAAGGCGAACTGTCTCAAATGGTCGCCAAGCGAACGCTCCATCGGCTACACCGTTAGGACATTTCTCTTGCAGTTTTCAGTAGATACTGGATTGCGGAGCAATCCCCAAAGCTCACCACTTCGCCTCGAAGGCCCTGAAGCGCCGTTCCAGTTCCCATTGCGCGGCTGCCTTTTCGCTCCCGTCCAGAAACACCTTGCACCCCGTCGGCGGATTCTCCGCTCCCGGCGTCTCTCCCTTGCACGCGCTCGTCGGCTCGGTAAATGCATCCGGTCGTGCCCACAGGCTCGCCCCCGGCAGAAAGTCATGTTCCAGCCCCGTCCGCGCCAGCGTCTTCAGGTCCGCGTAGCTCAGGTGGTAGTCCATCGCCGCCCGCTCGTACTCATGTGTAATGTCGATGCGGCTCACCCCTTCGTCGTCGGTCGAAAGCGCCACCGGCACGTGCGCCAGGCGGTAGTTGGGGAACGGATGTTCGTCCCCCTCGATGCCCAGAATGCCTTCGTTCGAGCTCAGGTTGATCTCGATCATCACGTGCTTCTGCGCCAGCTCCTTCAGCAGCCCCGGCGCGTCGTCCTCATACATCAGGTCCACGCCGTGCCCAATGCGTTCCGCGTGGCCCAGTTCCACCGCCTGCCGGATGTGGAAGCGCAGACCCTCCGGCGGCGCCAGCCCCGGCGCCAGCTCGCCGGCATGCAGGCTGATGTGAACGCCCGGATAAATCGAGTGCAGGTAGTCCAGCATCTTCATGTGCAGCGTGTAATCACGCATGGAGATGTAGCCGTCCTCCGGCATCACAAAATTGATCCCCACCCACGTATCCTCATGCGCGTCCATGCTCGCCTGGATGGTCTCGAACCCCAGCAGCGTCTGCGCAAACACCTGCTCCGGCGGGTTGCCGCGCAGCACCTGGTAGATATAACGAATCTCCACCGCGCAGGCTGCCGTGGCCTGCGGCGTTGCGCAACGTTCCAGCCGCAGCCGGTCGGCTTCCGACGTGCGCACATCCTCGCGATCCGCGGCTACCTCGTCGCGCAACCCGTGGTCCAGCAGTTGCTGGCGAAACTTCGCGAAGTCGGGGTTCCAGCCGATCGCGTGCGCAATCTGGGCTGCGTGCCCAAAGGACGGCGTCTCCATCAGCTCAAGATATTGCTGATTCTCGGCCGCGGCCCGGCTCGCCACCTCGTCAACCCACTCGCCCGTATGCCGCTTGTCGAGCCCTCCAAACCGGCCAAAGGTGGAGAAAAACTGGTCGTGCCCGCTCCAGCCCGAAGTGGCCACGAAGCTGCGCATCGAGAAAGCGTCGATCAGCCGGTCGTACAGGGTCTGGCTGGCCGCGGTCAGATTGCCTGATAGTTGGGTCGCAGGAACCAGCTGCCCCGCGCAAGGAGGTTTGGCAAAGCTCAGCGCCGCCGGGTCCACGCACAGCCCGTCCTCGCCGGCGTCGCGGATAAACGTCTCCGCGTATACCGCCCCGGAGAGATGAACGTGCAGATCGGCCCCTTTGGGGAATCCGACAAGAAACGCCCGCAACGCCGGCGGTCCCTCGTGCACGGCAGCCTGGTAGGCGCGTTCGGTGCGGTTCTCAGCCCCGCGGGCCTCCGGGGCGGGAGTCTGTGCATACGGCGCAAGGGTGGCGGCGGCGAGGGCAACGCAGGCGAAAAAGCAGGCGAGGCGGCGCATGATTGCCTTCCAGTGTAGAGCAGGACCGGAGCAACGCGGAATCGCCGTGAAAAATGTCGGGTGCCCCATGTCTCGCTTCTGAGACATGGGAAGCGAATGACGTAAATGTGCCGCCTGATCGACCACACAAACGCCTGGGTGCCCCATCTCTCGCTTCTGAGAATCTGTTTAAAGCTCGCGGCCTTGAAAGGGCACGGCCGGGTACCCTTTGGGTGCCGCGCCGTGAGAGAGCCCAAAAGGGGTTCGGCTTTATTGAGGACTGCATAAGTAATGTCCTGACAAACGCGCCGGAGGTGCAGAGTTGGTTAGCCCCGCGCTTCAGCGTGGGGAAAAGGGATTCCACAAGTTTGTTACGGAGTCCCGTAGGGACGGCGCAAAAACATTATTTACGCAGGAACCAATAGCCGCCGAAGGAATGCAAGCTGTTGAAAACACATTCCCTCAGGGGCTAAAGCTGCGCCCTTTCAAAGCAGATGAGTTCTTCACATGAGCGAGTTTTCATACAAGCTCTGAGGCCTGGGAAGCCGCACATTCAGATTCACCGCCAGATCGGCCCGGCTCCCCGGTTTGTCTGAGGAGAATGGTAGTTGGTATACTGTCACTGTTGTTGCAGAGCACTGTACGTGGACCCGCCCACCTCTCCGGCAGCGCCGGATTCCACGCGTAGACATGCAACCGAAGTTTGCACTGAGGCCAGATAGCTCAGTGGTAGAGCGCGGCCCTGAAAAGGCCGGCGTCGGCGGTTCAATCCCGTCTCTGGCCACCACATTTTCAACAAGTTACAAGCCCTCCAGCCAACGGTTACGTTCCAAAACGTTCCAAAACGCGCGGCGGAGTCGGTCAACTCTCACCGCAAGGAGTGGGCAGAAAAGCCCGGTTTTGGTTTCAATTTGCCCCAAGTTGTATCGAGGTTTCAGGGCGGGTCAGGCCTAGCCATCATTTGACTGGAAGCTAAGCCAGACCCGTTACGACGACACATCCGGTAGCACTAGGCAGGCGTCACAAAGGTTGGGATCGCGCTAACGCCTTACCGAACTCCCGAATCCTACGCCTCAGGGAATCACATCGTCTGCGAGCGACTCTCAAAGTCGTGGTCGTCTGTCCCCAGTTGCCAGTGCTCTGAAATGTTTCCATGGCAGGCTGAAGGCCAGGAATCCTGGCCTCGCCAAGGCGCAGAAACTCATCAATCCGCATCCGCCGCTCATCCTGGTCTCGGCGCCGGCATCCGGCTTGCCGAAGGTCGGTTGAGTTTGAGTGACAGAACTCGTCGGAAGCTCCGAATTCCGGATCGACCTCGAAGCGGAGGTTTCTGGGATTTGAGAGCGGGCGACTTCTCCACTTCGCGTAAAGAGTATTGAACCTGTTGGTGAGGCATTGATTGATGAAGCTTCGGAACCTCGCCTCGTTCGCTCCGTGCGGCTGGGCTGACCTGTTCAAGTCTTCACGTTTGCACTTTACTGCCCTGCGGTCACTCATCGGAGAACTACTTGAGGCCGCTCAGGCCCCGGGAGAAACCCAAGGAATTGGCAAACTCAAACGCTGATCCGCTGAATGCGGATCTTAAGAATCTCTGCGACCGAATCCAGCGGGGTTTGAATTCACCACAACGTTTGGTGTGCCTAGTCGAGGAGGATACGGAGTTGGCTATTTGCCGGATCTTGAGCGACAATTCCCGGATCAGGTTCAATTAGAAACTCACTCTCGGGATTATGTCTACGATAGAGTTGCACTGCACGGCCTCGATTCTGAACCGCGTAGCAGTACACACACCCGTGGGGGCACGTATCGTAGGCGCCGATGTCCCGACTGACATCGCACTCACACTCTGACCGATTCCCACGATGTTCGGCCTGGATGGGTTTGCCAGCGACGAGCGAAAGCCTGTGCGAGTTTATGCAACTTGCTTCACCGACGCCGTCAACTGCGAACCGGCGTTGCGAGCACATGCCCGCCTTCATACCGTGCTGCGCTGCAATCCCGCCGAACTCCCCCGCGAGGTCCGCCTTGACTACATCAATTGGATCCTCCCACGTGAAGCCGAATCGGTGGGCTGCCCAATTCATGTTCCGTTCAGTCTTTCGGTAAACCTGTGCAAATGAGATCACGACCTCATTTGTAGCCCCTTCCAGCGCGCCTGCTAGCCGGGCGAAGTTCCCCGATGAAAGTCCATATTTGTTAGCGACGTGAATACGACAGGATCGTACCTCCACACCGCGACGTGCTGTCCAAAGCGATTGCGCAACCAGTGCATATGCTTCACCTCGATCGGAGTTGGTTACACGGAATTCCAATGCCCGCGGGTATCGGTGTTCATATGAGGGATGCAAAGATGATGGCTTGTGCATTGTCGGAGAGTTCATTCATCAAGAATACTTGCCTGGTCTTGGCCGGCTTGAAATCTGCGGTTGTAGATCGTGAATTCGATTTCCAGGATTGAGGTCGAGTTTGATTCCTGCACCTGGATTCGGCGCGATCCTCTCCTTTTCAGGGGGAAAGGTGGAAGACTGTGAGCCTTTATAAGCGGCAGGACTCTGACTACTACTGGTTCAAATTCAAGTTCAAGGGAAGACTATATCAGCGCCCGGCAAGAGTGAAGAATAAGCGGGAGGCAGAATCCATCGAAGCAGCCTTCCGGACTCAGCTTGCCAAGGGCGAAGTGTCCATCGAAGATTTGAAGCCCGCGCCCACCCTGCGCGAATTCGCGCAACAGTTCATCGACTTTGTACAGACCCGACACGCGAACAAGCCGGAGACTGTAAAGTTCTACTCAAATCGATTGAAGCGCCTGTTGGAGTGGGAGACATTGCGCGAGACGTGCTTGGACCGGATCGATGAGTCCCTGATTTCCAAGTACATCGGTGTGCGCCGTAAAGACGTAGGAATTGTTACGGTCAATCGGGAGTTGGCGGTGTTGCGGCGTGCTCTGCATATTGCCCATGAATGGAAGGTGATTCGAAGCGTACCCAAGGTGCGTCTGCTCCCCGGCGAACAGTCGCGGGACTTTGTGCTGGACCACGCAACAGAGCGGAGGTACTTGGAAGCCTGCCCTCCTTTGCTGCATGACGTTGCGATTGTATTACCTGATTCAGGTCTGCGTTTAGGTGAGGCGCTGGCTCTGCAATGGTCCGATGTGCATCCCGAGCCTGTGGGGAAAGCCCGCTATGGCTGGCTTCAGGTGCGGGACGGCAAGACGAAGAACGCGCACCGCACTGTACCCCTTGCGGCCCGCGTGGGCCAATTGTTCGCGGAGAAGCGTAAGGCGGCAACATCTGAATGGGTGTTCCCCTGGTGATTCTCTCGACAGGCCTCTGCTCGGCACCAGCTTGGCACACATGCACGCGAAGGTTTGCCGCCCTGGCAACCGGAAGAAACGGAATTTCTTTTTCCGGAAGGATTTTGACCGCATTCGCTTCGCCACACCTGCCTGACGCGCCTGGGGGAAGCCGGAGCCGACGCGTTTACAATAATGAAACTGGCTGGGCACTCCAGCGTCACGATCTCACAGCGGTATGTGCATCCCACGGGCGAGACGATTGAGCTTGCATTCGACAGGCTTGAGAAACTCAACCAAAAGGCGCTGGAGGCATCAAGCAGTAAAAAGTAGCTAACGTTTGAACCTGTGCCGAATCCCCCTCAACCACCGGGGCGGTCCCGATAGGGAGCTAACGTTTTCGAGGAGTGATCCTGCTCGCTGGACTGAAACGGTCGATTTTGGGCGGAGGTGAGCGGAACCTCCAAGGAACGCGGCGCTGTCAGCTTCACAGACCTTGGCGGGCTATTACTCAACCAGTTACTGACGGGTGGGCGACAAACCAGGAATTCGTCAATTCAGCGACGTTTGGGCGCCAAAGGAGCACGTCTATTTGCGGAAGGATTCAACCCCCGCCTCCCTCCGTATCGAATTTTTCCGCAGCCTGTGGAGCCCACGACTATTTTTGCAGCATTTGCGGCACGCGACCCAGAGGGTACCCCGGTCATGCCCTGACACAAAGCCTGGAGCGTTTTGTTGCTTTGACGGCGGGCGGCGGGTTGTGTTGGCGGTTGTCTTTTTCGGGAGGCGGGGGTTGGGTGGGTGAAAGGCAACCGCAGATCTTTCGACTTCGCTACGCTTCGCTCAAGATGACAGCCAGGAACCATAAAAGACCGTAGATACCGATATCCCAGCGTCTCAACGCCCGCGCACAGGTCGAAGGATTCCAAAGCTTTTGACAGAACCTGATCGGGTATGGACCCGGTGCCCTGACCGCGTGATTACGTTGCTTGCGGTCGAGTGCCGCGGTCTCCCACCCTAGCGACAAAAACAAAAGCGTCGCGAGGGTGGGGCACCCATCATTGGCACCCATCATTGGTACAACTTCAAGCGGTCAGGGAGCCAGTCAATATAGCTAATTTAGATAAACAGCTATTTCTATCATTTCGCAAGAGTCCGCGTGCCGACACAAAGAAAACGCGAACCCCATGACCCAGGTCTTTGGCCGCGAACCAGAAGCTAGTGCGGTGAATCTGAAGTTCATTGCATAACTTTGTTAGAGTCTTTTGATAACGGCGGCGAGTTAGCCCCCCGCTTCGCGGGGATAGCAAGTGAGCAGGTTAGCGGAATTGTGCGACGGGAAGAGGCCTCAGTCTCCATTCATTCCCGCGGCAACGCGGCACCGCAAGTCTTGCTGCCTGGATTTAAGAAGCGAACTTCAGACTCAGGACA
>CAVRAQ010000001.1:0-10539 GCA_963718985.1 uncultured Acidobacteriaceae bacterium | reverse complement strand
TTTGCAAAGTTTATGAAAATCGCGCTGATCTTATTGAAAAACAGTGATGTCATCAATCAATATGTTGATGATGTAATGCTTTTAATCAGGCCTTCTACAAACCTTGAAGTTGCTTATAATTCAACGCTAATCTTCGAAAGTTATTAAAGCAAAAGCACCTGAGTTAAAAGTAAAAGTATTTTCACAGGTCAATCAAAACAATAAAAAATCACCTTGGTTCTTTACCAATACCTCTTCTATTCCAATCCATGAAATTGATTCAAAAGCAAAACTTGGTGGCAGAGTTCTTGGCGTGCATTTCTATAATCCACCTGCTGTGCAAAAACTCGTTGAGATGATCAAAGCAAAAACAACTCTTCCGGAACTTGAAGAATTTGCTTTAATGTTTGCAAAAAATCTGAGGAAGACGGTTGTTCCTTCTTATGATTTTGCAGGATTTATTGGCAACGGTCATTTTATGCGCGATGCATTGCATGGAATTCAGGAAGCAGAAAAACTTGCTAAAGATTTTTCTCTTGCTGAAGGAATTTATATGCCATCGCCGCAATCATGGCCGTCCTGGCGCCTGAGTCAAAAGGCGCCGCCATGTCGATCATGAATCTCGGCTCCGGCATGAGTACCTGGATCGGGCCCGCAATCGCGGGCGTCTTTCTGCCCTTGCTTGGCGTCTCCGGCGTCATCTGGATCTTTGCGTTCATGTATCTGGCGGCTGCGGTCATCAGCTATACGCTGCGTGTTCCCGGCATTCGCTCACTCAGATAATCTCGCGTCCGCCAAAAGCTCGTCTCCAGCAGGGCTTTGGGATGGAGACGGATGCAAAAGAGATCGCGAGCGGAGGCAAATGGGGTATATTGGTTCGCAGCCGAAAGGCCAAACGGAAGTTCCGGTTATTATGGGGTACATCATGAAAGCCCTCGTTCTGGAAGAGAAACTCCGCCTTTCGTTGCGCGATATCGCGCTGCCGCTCAAAATGGGACCGCGCGATGTGCGTATACGCATCGGCCGCGTGGGCATCTGCGGCAGCGATGTGCACTATTACAAGCACGGCCGCATCGGCCCCTTCGTGGTCAACGCGCCCATGGTGTTGGGGCACGAGGCCGCAGGCGTCGTGGTTGCGGTTGGAGACGAGGTGCGCGATCTTGCCCCCGGAGACCGTGTCTGCATGGAGCCGGGCATTCCCGACATGAGCTCCCGCGCCAGCCGCGAGGGCCACTACAACCTCGATCCCGCGGTGCGCTTCTGGGCCACTCCACCCATTCACGGCTGCCTGACCGGCGAAGTCGTTCATCCGGCCGCCTTCACCTTCAAGCTGCCCGCGCACGTCTCGCTTGCCGAGGGCGCCATGGTTGAGCCCTTCGCCGTAGGCATGCACGCGGCTACCAAAGCCCAGATCAAGCCGGGCGCAACGGCGGTCGTCATCGGCGCAGGCCCCATCGGCATCATGGTGGCGCTCTCGGCTTTGGCTGCCGGCGCGGGCCAGGTGGTCGTCTCCGACTTGTCCGCGGAGAAGTTGGCCATCGCCGGGCAGTATGCGGGAATTGTTCCCTTCGACATTCGCTCCGGCTCGTTGGCCGAGCGTGTAGCCGAGCTCACCGCCGGCTGGGGAGCGGACGTTGTCTTCGAAGCTAGCGGAGCCACGAAGGCCTTCGACGGAATCTTCGATCTGCTCGCCCCCGCAGGAACCCTGGTGCTGGTGGGCATGCCGCCCGGCGCGGTCGCTTTCAACGTCGTAGCCGCGCAGGCAAAGGAAGCTCGCATCGAAACCATCTTCCGTTACGCGAATGTCTACCCCAAGGCCGTTGCCTTGCTGGCTTCCGGAAAAGTCGATCTCAAGCCGCTCATTTCGGCGAACTTTTCGTTCCAGCAGAGCATCGCCGCCTTCGAGCGCGCTGCGGAAGGCCGTCCCGCCGACATCAAGCTACAGATCGTTGTTGAGGAATCCGTCGCGTGAGCGCTGCCAATCTCGAACCTGAGGCGGCGCCTGAGAGCCGTCCCGACCGCCATTTTCTCGGCATGCCCCTCGCACTGCTCGGTGGCTACATTGCCATTGTCTTCTGCATGACCGGCGATGGCATCGAGCAGGCATTCCTGTCGAAGTACCTCGTCAATCTTGGTTTCAGCGCCGGCGACGCAGCGCTGGTATTCACCGTCTACGGCGCAACCGCCGCGCTCTCCAGTTGGCTCTCCGGCGTGCTGGCCGACGTCTTCACGCCGCGCCGCATCATGCTCATTGGCATCGTCTGGTGGCTGGTCTTCCACGTGCTCTTTCTACTCTTCGGCTTGACCCACCCCAACCTGCCGCTGACGCTGCTCTTCTACGGCATCCGCGGTTTTGCCTATCCGCTCTTCTTCTATGGATTTTTCGTCTGGGTGGTGCAGAAGAGCCGCCCGCACGAGCTGGCTTCGGCCATCGGCTGGACCTGGAGCATGTTCACCATCGGCTACGGCATCGTCGGCTCTTACCTGCCCAGCTTCACCATCCAGTGGATCGGCTACATGGGCACGCTGTGGATGTCGATGGCCTGGGTGCTGGCCGGCGGACTGCTCATCTACTTTTTTACCGGCGGCGTTTCGGCCGTGCCCAACGCCGCCGTTCAACGCGGCGAGATCGGAAAATTCGCGGAGATCGGCAAATGCGTCACCCTCATTTTTCACAGCCGCAACATTGCCCTGGCCCTGATCACCCGCATCATCTGCAACCTCTCGCTCTTTGGATTCCCGGTGATCATGCCGCTCTTCTATACCTCGCCGCGCATCGGCTTCAGCGTGCCGGAGTGGGCGCGCATCTGGGGAACGTTCTTCCTGGTTCAGCCCGTCACCAACGTTGTCTGGGGCCTGATCGGCGACCGCATCGGATGGATGCGGCAGATGCGCTGGTTCGGCTTTGTGGGCTGCGGCACGGCGTCGCTCTTGTTCTACTGGCTGCCGCTGCATTTTCCGCATAACACGCTGGCGGCCACCGTGGCCGCGCTGCTGTTCGCGTTCACCGTCACCTCGTTTGTGCCCATGGGCGCCATCTTCCCCATGATGGAGCCCGAACACAAAGGCGCGGCGGTCTCCGTGCAGAACCTGGGCGGAGGCTTGGCCAACTTCGGCGGGCCGGTGCTGGCCGCGCTCATTCTGCCTTTCTGGGGAATCGCCGGTGTGGTCGTCGTCTACGGAGTGCTGTACTACTGCGCGGCGGTCCTCACGTTGTTCATCCACGTAGACCAGCCAAAGGGCGTCTCGGCAGCCGAACTGGCGATGCACTGAAAGAACAGGGAACAGGGAGCAGGGAACAGCGCGCAAAAACGCTAACACCGCAAACAGACAAGGCTCCCAAGCGCTGCCCTCTATGCTGATTTGCGCACTCTCGGGACTCATGGGAGAACCAGGTGAGCCTGTCGAATTGACTTGCCACCATGAAGGCGGAACGACACAACCCGGGTGATCAGCCGGTGGAGATCAGCCTGAAGGTGCGCATAGCGCCGACGCTGCCACTGCAACGATGTGCCTGTTCCGCGCGACAGTCAAGATCATGCCTCGTCTGACTCAATGATTGAGTTATCACCACCCCCGCTCATCGAGCACCGGGGAGACGCGATCCAGGGTTCCGGTTGGTCGAGTAGCCCCGGGGAATTTCACTCCGAGGCCCTCACAGATCCTTACGTGACACTCTCGCGTCATCCGGCTCTTCGTAGCCTTGGGTTGCTCTCTTGCGAGAGCAAACCGTCTCTGGAAACAGAGGCTCCTCCTGGTTGCCCAGTTGGCCACGCCCCTCCGTCGAGCTGTGTCATCCTCTTCGCTCCCCGTCCATTACAGCCGCTTCAACGTTACTACGGGATGATCCGCCATCTTTAAGTGCATCGAAATTTCAGCAATAAAACGCCTGACACACAGGTTGTGTTTAGTCTTTGTCTTTCATCTTCAACTGCATGTCATTCCCGTTTGCGCAGAATCGTATTCATGCATCCGCTCCTGATACATATGAATTGGGGCAATCATTGCATGGGTGACGACGATCTGGCGAACACCTCGTCTGCAAGCTTCGCAAAGTGTGAGAACTTCTTCTAAAGTTGAATGGCCGGTTTTCAAGAATCAGATTATGCCGTGCGATGACTTCGAGCACATTCTTCACTTTCGGTGGAAGTTCTCCATTGCGGGAGACGGACACAAGCGGCCGGGAGTGTTTCGAGTAGCGAGCCTGCGCTTCGGCGTCAAACGACCCCATCCAGGCAAACCGCCCCGCACCTCCCGTGACCCTGCCATATAGTCGACGGCATGAGGATTCATGCCCCCCACGGTCAGAATAAGGGTCAGGCCACCAACTATCTCGACCCCTGGCACAGCCTTACGCGTCATGTAAGCAAGCGAAGCTGAAGGTTCATAGTGGTTGTTCAGGACGATTCCTCGCATTGCGCGCTTCTTTTGCCAACTGCGCCAGATCCACAGCGCCCATAGAGCGCGCAAAGCTGTCAGGGTCGCTATGGCAGTTGGAATTCCCTGAGGGTCGGCGCCGAACTTCCTCTTCCACCGACAGAATGTCCGTTCCCTGATCCCTGCCTTACTCCACATCCACCGTCCGAAACCCCAGCCCATACAGCAGAGCCGTCACGCTGGTTCGCGCATTCTGTCGCGCCTTCTCCAGAATCCCGTCATCCAGCGCTGCCTGCGCAATCTGCTGTTCGGCAGTCTGGCGAACCTCCGACTCCAGGTTCGGGTCGGTCGGAACCAGTAAGCCCGTCGTCCTGGAATACACGCGAGTCCGGCCGTTATCGATCCGCGTGGTCAGAATCTGCGCTGCCGGCAAATGGACATGCACCGTATCGCCGTTGACCTGCACATCGCCCGCCTTGAACTGGCCCAGGTCGATGCCGGCAATCACCTCGCCGTGAGCCACCAGCAGCAGCTTGTCGCCGGCCAGAAAGTCAGGCAGGTAAGCGCTCTGCCGCTCGCCTTCCACGATCTTGTCCAGCGAGTATTCGACCGTCTCCAGCCTGGAGAGCTGCCGAATCTTCTCCACAACCGTCGGAGACGACACGTCGAACCGGGCCGGGCGGCCCGTCACAAGCTCCGCGACCCGATCCCACCATCCGCCCTGCGCCACGCGCGTAAACACCATCATCGCCAGCAACCCGAGCACGACGCCGGCGCCAAGTGCGGAGAAATACAGAAGGCGGCGCCCTTTCCGCTTGGTCCCGAAATGCGTCTCCCCGGAATGGCCGCCGGCTGTCATAGCTACTAATGTACTCCACAAGCGGTTAGGGAAGGCGGCCATCCGACCGGAACCCGCGGTTCTGGTGCGCAACAGGCTTGGATGAGCGCCTCGGAACGTGCCAATTGAGAGCCGATTGAACGATTGTTGAGATTGGTGCGATCTCAGGCCGTACAATCGAGGTCTGGTGCACGCCCAGATAGTCGTGTGAGAGCTTCCCCAATGAGGGCGCCTTCCAGGATCAGCATCGCCGGGCCGGAAAACCGGGGCGCGCATCCAGTGCTCATGCGCCGCGGCGAGTCAATTTCCTTGCCAATCCAGCAATCGAGACAGGCAGAAGACGGCTGAAGTCAAGCCTTCCCCAATTTCGTTTTAGAGCGATCAAGAAAGAGGTCAGCAATGACACACAGGACTCGGAGACACATGATTTGGGCGGCGGGCGCAATGCTGCTGGCAGCGCTTTCGACCGGGATGAGCGTAGCGCAAACACCAGCGCCAAGCGGCACCGGAGCGCAAGCGGGCATCAAGACCATTGCCATTCCCAACGGCGGCACCATCTATCTAGGTGCGCTGGCCGGGCAGCCCACGCCCGAGGATGCGATGGGAAAGGTCATGCAGCGCGTGACTGCCTTATGCGGAGACCGCCCCCAGCTTGGCAAACTGGATAAGAATACGACCGGCGAGATTCTGGCCGGTTTCTTTACCGTGACGGGCAAGAACCAGGACGGCAAGCCGATGGAAGGCCTGGCGATTGTGTATGCGCCCAAAACCGGAACCGCGGGCGGCGCGGTGCTGATGGATGACGCCGACCGGTTTCCGACCACGGTGAACTCCATGTTCACAAGGCTCAAGCAGGAGCTGGGAGCTCCGCCGAGTTCATCCGGGGCGCCGTCTGCGGCCGGCGGGTCAGGAGCTCCCTCCAATGCGGGGACTTCCGCTGCGGCGCCCGTTCCCGTGAAGTCGGGGCCGCCACAGCCGTTGCAGCCCGATGTCTTTCCGGATGGAACCGGCGTGATTGGACTGCCCGCGGGCTGGCAGGCGGGGCAGGCGCAAAAGGGAGACGTCTCCGCCAGCGGGCCGAACGGCGAGAAGCTGCGCTTCGGCTGGACCATTGCGGTGATCGACCCCACCAACCCCCAGTCGCGGGCGTTGATGGGGAATAGCCGCGGCGCTGCGCCGGGAAATTTTGTGGCGATTCCTTATAGCGCCGATCCAGCCACCGCGTACAAGGCTGCCTTTACGCAGTTGGCGCAGAAGGCGCGCAAGCAGCCGCCGGACATCGACATCGCGCAGGTGCAGGATATCCCCATGCAGGGGGGCAAGAACTACATGCTCTACGGCCACATGGATTTCCACGACAACCAGGGCAAGCAGTATCTTGTGGCGCAGATGATCAACACGATGCCGCTGACGATGGGCACGTGGCAGATGACCTTGCATGTCATGTACGGACCCGAGCAGGTGATGGGCGCGGAAGCGAGCACCATCGCAGCCATTTTCCCCAGCTACAGCCGCGACAACAATCGTCTGAACGCTATCGTAAACACCCAGATCCAACAGAGCATCGCGGTGACCAATCAGGCTTTGAACATGGTGGCGCAATACACCGACAGTTCGGACCGCATGACCGCAGGCATGTCTAACATGCTGCGGGATCAGACAGTCGTCGTCGACACCCAAACGGGAGGCCACGCAACCACTTCAGACGGCCTGGCGGGGGCGCTGATCAATGCCAATCCCAACCGCTTCCAGTCCGTCTCGCCGAGCGGTTACATCCCAGGGATCGACTATTGACATGAAAGGGGAGCGAACCGGAATCCGCAATTCCGGCCGGCGCGCCAAGACCGCAAGCTGTTGCCGCAGGGCCAGGTTTTCCAGCTGGGATGACGGCGAGAACGAAGAGACCGGACGAGCAGAGCCAACAGGAGCCTCGGAAAACACAGCATGGATGGGTTATACCAAAGAAAACATGGTGGAAATCCAGCCAAATGGGGTTTGGGAGACCACGCAGCTTCCCCAACTCTCTTTACTGTTAAAAATCGCTCACAACTCGCGCAGATGGGATTTTGGCGAGGGACAGTATAAGGAAACTCGCACTCTTGCTGGAATCCCCGCGGGAAGCCGCGCTATGACCGCTCTTTGGGATTTCCTATTTGCCAATAAACCGCGTAACGCTGATCGCGAATCTGATACATCGGCATAAGCTCATGTTTGGCGCCTTCTCCGGCGACATTGAAACGCAACTCCGATTTGGATTCAGTCTGGACCCATTGGTCCGGCCCGATGCCTGGACCTGCATTTGTCTTCGGCAACGGATCCGGTGAAGGAATGTTATCCGGAGCGGTGGACCCGCTGTGGATGACCGTCCTCGGACCGTCAGCCGGACCGGGTCCCAAATCTGCGGCTAGAACCAGCGGACCGTACAAGACAGCCGTTACGGAATCATCACCGGGCAATGGCTCCTGCCGCAATGCCATGGGCAAGCCGATGCTTACGGTGTCGCCGTCCTGCCAGACTCTTCGAATCGCGAGATACGATCCTGGATCTGCAACTGCTTCCAGGGCCTGGTTATTGATCTTCACCGCCGCGGCATCCGTGGTCCAACCCGGAATCCGCACGTGAATTGTGCGGGCGATGGGACGCGAGGTTTTGATCTTGAGAGTCGTCCCCTGCTGGTGTGGGAATTGTGTGATCTGATCGATGAGCAGGCCTTCCTCTTTCCAGTCGAGGGTTGATGCGATGAACTGGTTCACGTAGACATCGCTGCCTCGGCGGAAAAAGATGGTGTCGGTGAATTTGGCAAATTCCTCCGCGCCGGTTCCCGTGCAGCACCAGAAGGATTCTTCCGGCGAGTTATAGGCGCGCCAGTATCCGGATGCAAGCGGGAAGAAGTACTGTTTCAAGCCTTCGCCGTTCTGTGTTCCCAGTCTGCAGTTGAAGAGCGAACGTTCGTACTCGTCCATCCAGCGTGCGTCCGCGGTCCAGCCGAAGACGAGCCGCCCGAGCTTCATCAGGTTGTAGGCCACGCAGCATTCCGCATTCTTCCAGCCGAGGCTCCCTTTGAGTTGTCCCGGCGGCGTTCTCCAATGTTCATCGAGACTTGTGTTCCCGATGACATAATTGCGCGCGGTCAGCACTTCTTCGAGGAAGTACTCGGCAATTTGCCTGTAGCGGCGGTCGCCGGTGACTTCGTACATGCGGGCAGCGCCGATGATCTTGGGAACATGAGTGTTCGCGTGGAGGCCCTGGAGTTCGTCCCGGCGCTCCGCCAGCGGATCGAGAAAGCCTGGCTGCTCGAAGATGCGGGCGGTCTCAATATATCTGCTTTTTTTCGTCAGCGCCGCCAGATTCACGAGAACCTCGTTCATGCCTCCGTATTCGGTACGCAGCATGTGTTGACGCTGTTCGGCGCTGATTCCCGTAAAGTACTCTCCCACCCACTGGGCCATGCCTTCCGCAATCTGAAGCGCATCGGAGTTGCCCGCCAGGACGTACATATCGAGCAGGCCGGCCATGATCTTGTGGTAGGTGTAGAAGGGCGCCCATACCGGTTTTCCCTGAACGAGGTGTTCGAACAAATCAGCCGGGAAGGCACTGAGATATCCGGTTCCAGTCTTTTTCTGGCATTGGGCCAGGCCGGAGACCAGCTCCTCTCCCTTCCTCTTGAGAACTTCGTTTCCGGAGGTGGCTGAAGCCAGAGCGACGGCCGACAGGTAGTGCCCTCCGGCGAAATGGCCGCGTAATTCGCAGGTCGGATCTTCCCAACCTTTGTACGGTGTCGCACTCGAAGATATGCCGGCTGTGACCCGAAATGAATGCAGGAGCCGATCAACGGAAAGTGAATCCAGGTAACGTGCATTGATCTCCCCCTGCTCCTTGAAGATGCCGGCAGCGAGGCGGACCGAACTGGCTGGAAATGGCGCGAGACTTGCGCTTGCGTCAGAGGGCGCAACCGCACCCAGAACGTCCGTGGGCGCCAGGGAGCGAATGAGACTGAGGCCGGCAGCGGCAGTGCTCGTCCTCAGGAAATTGCGGCGGGAATGATCGATCATTTGAAGCTCTCCTTGCGTTGATCTGGGTTGGGTTTACTGGGGACACTCCAGGCCTGCGTTGGATGCTGTTCTGGAGCGTCACAGGCGAAGGACGCAGGCCATCTTGGGCCTCGGAAATCGAACCATCAGCTTGCCCGGAACCGCGCGAACCTCGATACCGAGGTCGATCGGATAGAGGACCTCGGCTTTGGCGGCATCAGCGGGGAGTTCGACAGTATCAGCCCCCTCCAACCGCCGCACGGCCAACGCAGTCCAACCGGAAGCGCGCATTCCGAGCGCCACCGGGGCGTTCCGATTCGTCATATCCGGCATTCCCAAAGGATAGAACAGTACGGTTTGAGGAGTATACTCGCGGATCGTGCCTTGGAAGACCCTGATGCCCTTGGTTGCCATGCGCCAACGGTCTGGCTCCAGTCTTCATTCAGGTCCGCATACCACCCGGCATCGATGACGAAATACTCGCAGCCGGCCTTAGCAGCGGCTGCGATCAACGGCAATTCCCTCTCTTCGGTTGGGTTGCCCCAGAGGCAGTTCATGCAATCGTTGAAGATGACGCGGCGCCGCGCGTGACTGATTCACAAGTTGCGACACCTTTTCTTCCACGGTCATGCGGTGAACAAGGTCGGCAGCGCGTTGCTCTGCGGGGAGCGCGGGGTTCAAATACGCGGCATGGTCAGAGCTCCGGGACCACAGCCCGTCTGCGCACAACGGAACGGATATCGCAACTGGGATTCGAACGTTCGCTTTTCGCATGTATCTTCCGCTCAGGCCAAACAGGCCTATTTCAAATCGGGTGAAAGATCGCGCTTCCTGGATGACCGGCCTTGGATTCGCCGCAAATCGTAACAGACCCCAGCGCTCAGAGGAGCTTTTCTGAACGAGCCTTGGCGCCAAGCCCCTAAGACTTATCGTTACCGATCGAAAGCACAAATGTGACGTAGCGAGACATTGCTGAAGCCAGAGGCAATTCCCAGCTCAGCCGTTGAGCAAACTGCAAAAGCCGCTCAAACATTATTTCCTTCACTTTGGGGAACTGTTCCCGCGGGTGGGTTTCATTGTGACTATACTGAACCCTGTCGGGAAGCTTTGCTTTACTTGCATTACATCCCCGGAACCATGAGAATTCCAGATGCCGGAATAAACCCGGAAAGGCAAGTAGGATAACCATGAAAACGAGAATCAATCCTGCACTTATGCTCGCACTGGCGCTCACGCTGATCGGCGCCACGTTGACGATGGCGCAACCGGCCGGGGCTGGACCCAATGTTCCTCTGCCCAGGCCGAAAGGTCCTT